>NZ_AUGX01000001.1:0-63227 GCF_000422885.1 Ottowia thiooxydans DSM 14619
GAAGCAAGAGCATCTTGCAGTGCTCTTGCCCGCCCCTTGCCCTGCGCTCCTCGGCACGGCCTCAAGGGGTGGGATACCCACTCGGGCCATTGCTGCGCTCGGCCCTCAGAGTGCTCGTCGTTCCCAATCAGAAAAGAAAAAATTCAAGGCCCGGCCTTTGGCAACACGTTCACGATCCGCGCAGGCTCATATATTCGCATCAGCATGAGAAATCAGCGCTTTATCGGGGTTCTTGGGTAGGGTTGGGCGGGGCCGGCCAACCGGTGAGGGTCTGCGGCTTCCATGGGCACGCTGCTTGCTCAACCGGTTGGCTAGCCCCGCCCAAATTTCCCCTATGCCGGGCGCTCCCAGAGGGCGCAAAATCAGAAGGCCGCGGAGCAGGCCATTCGTGGGCACCCGCGGAGCTGGCTTTGCCAGGCCGCTAGGTGCGTCCCCTTGGGGGGAAGGCGCGCACGCGCCTCAGGGGGGATTATGAAGCTAGAGCCGCCTTGACGGCTGCGGAGACTGCGCCCATATCCGCTTTTCCGGCCAACCGGGCTTTAACCGCACCCATCACCTTGCCCATGTCGCCAGGGCCCTTGGCGCCCAGCTCGGCCACAATAGCCTGGACTTCTGCCATGACTTCTTCGGCTGAAAGGCGCGCAGGCAAATAGCCTTGAAGTACCGTCATCTCGGAGACTTCCTGGTCCACCAGGTCTTGACGCTCCGCTTTGGTGAAGGCTTCAATGCTGTCTTTGCGCTGCTTGACCAGCTTGTCGACGATGGCCACCACGGCTGCATCATCAAGGGTGACGCGCTCGTCTACTTCTTTTTGCTTCATTGCTGCCAGTAGCAGACGAATGGTTCCCAGGCGGCCCGAATCCTTGGCACGCATGGCAGTTTTCATGTCTTCAGTGATTTGGTCTTTCAGGCTCATTTTTCTTTCCTTCTTGAATCTAGTTCACGATTGCAATCCACCAAAAAATAAAGGCTCGCCGAGCGTCCTCGGCGAGCCTTTGTTCAGGAGACGATGCTCGAATCAGTAAAGCTTCTTAGGCAGCTGCATGCTGCGCACACGTTTATAGTGGCGCTTGACGGCAGCTGCTTTTTTGCGCTTACGCTCAGCAGTCGGCTTCTCGTAGAACTCGCGGGCACGCAGATCGGTCAGCAAGCCCAGTTTCTCAATGGTACGTTTGAAGCGGCGAAGTGCAACATCAAACGGTTCGTTTTCCTTAACGCGGATAGTGGTCATTCTTCAGAAATTTCCAGAAGGTGTGGCCAGAGGGTGGGAAGGAAGATCGTGCCTTCACGCCATGCGCCACTAATATTGCCCTGCCTCTAACTAGTATTTTATTTGGCCGGCAGGGCTATTGCCAGCAAAGCCAAGCATTATATGAGTTTTCTCGCGGCTTTGCGCGGCAGTTGACTAACTGGGGCGCTGAAATTCGATCAAAACATTCAGCCTAAGGCGTACAGCCTCGCCAGAATCTCAATACTTCTGCGGGCTCCCGCCTTCCGGGCGCACTGTAGCTGGGTATAGCAGATACCCCGAAAACGAACGCTTTGGTCGTGCAAAATCCCTGCTGCCCAGAAAAAATACCGAGGAAGTCATGGCCCTGAGATTGCTGCATTCAGCCGACTGGCAGATCGGGAGAATCTATTCACAGTTCGAGCCCGACGATGCCGCGGCCTTGTTCGAGGCTCGTTTTACCGTCGTCGAGAGATTGGCCTCTTTGGCCCGCGAGCACAGCGTGGATGCCGTACTTGTGGCGGGGGACGTATTCGACGCACAGACGGTGTCAGACAAAACCATCCGTCGACTCTTCAACGCCTTGAGCGGCTTCGATGGTGCCTGGGTGATGCTGCCTGGTAACCATGACGCAGCGCTTGCGGAATCGGTCTGGACCAGAGCCCATCGCCTGGGCGTGGTCCCCCCCAAGGTCGTTACCTGCCTGGAGCCTGGCGTTCGCGTGGTGGGTGAGCGCTTTGCCGTGCTGCCCGCACCTTTGATGCAACGCCACACCTACGGGGACTTGACGGAGTGGTTTTCCTCCGCCTCCACGCCCGAAGGCATGCCGCGCATTGGTTTAGCTCATGGGTGTGTGCAGGGCGTGTTGCCTGAGGAGCTGGATTCAGCCAACCCCATAGCGGCCAACCGCGCCTCCACGGCTAATCTGGATTACTTGGCGCTGGGGGACTGGCATGGAAGCCGACGCCTCGATGAACGAACCTGGTATGCCGGCACACCCGAGACTGATCGCTTCAGGGCGAACGATTCTGGCCAAGCGCTTCTGGTTGACATTGCTGGCACTGGGTCGCCGCCGGAGGTGAAAACCCTGCAAACTGGCCGATACCAATGGCGCCAGATGGAGCTGCGCATGGCGGTGCCAAGCGACGTGGATGAGGCCTTGCGATTGCTTGCGGAGACGGGGCCAGAGGATGTGCTTCAGCTTCGCGTGTCCGGTGTCTGTGACCTGAATGGACAAAACCGCTTGCAGCAAGGGGTGGAGGCTGCCAGGGCGCGCTTGCGCGCTTTGGTTTATGAGTCGCATGCCTTGCGATTGGAGCCTACGGATGATGACATCGCCTCGCTGCGCGCTGATGGCTACGTGGGCGAAGCCTTGCAGCAATTGCGCACCGAACAAACGGGATTGGAGGCGGAGCGGGCACGTGAAGCGCTAGTGATCCTGGCACGCCTGCTCAATGAAAGGGGAGCATCCCCGGTGGCGGTGAACGCGGAGGCAGGCTCATGAAGCTTAAGCGCCTGCGCATCGAGCACTTCAAGCGTTTTCGCGCTCCTTTGGTGATTGAGGGTTTTGCCGATGGGCTTAATCTTTTCGCCGCTCCCAACGAAGCTGGCAAATCCACGGTGACCGAGGCCATTCGTGCAGCCTTCTTTGAGCGGCATCGCTCCACCAGGGTGGAGCATTTGCGTCCTTGGGGCGACTCGTCTGCCACACCCACCGTGGACGTAGAGTTCGAGATGGGGCACAAGCGCTATCACCTCACCAAGGCCTTTTTGGGCAAGAAACGCTGTGATCTGTCTATTGAAGGCCAACTCCCGTTAGACGGGGTCGTGGCCGAAGACTATCTGGCGCAGTTACTAGGTTTCAAATTCCCGGGCAAAGGAGCGAGTGCGCCAGAGCATATGGGCATTCCCGGGTTACTCTGGATTCGGCAGGGAACCGCACACGAGCTCGCCCAGGCGGTGACTTACGCCGCAGATCACCTGCGGCAGGTCCTGGGCGAATCACTGGGCGAGCTGACGTCCTCCGGTGGGGATGCCGTCTTGCAAGCCGTGGAGGTCGAACGCAACGAGTTGCTCACCCCGGCAACCGGAAATCCCAGAGGCGAACTGGCCACCGTGCTGCAACGCAAGCTTGAACTGGCTGAGGCCCTGAACGTGCTTGGTCGCGACATCACCGCCTATCAGGCCAGTGTGGACAGGCTTGCTGCCCTGCGCAGCGACCACCTCCGTGATGAGCAGGATCGGCCATGGGCGTCCTTGCGTGAGCAGCTTCGGTTTGCGCAAGCGAGGCTTGAAGCGGCGCAAGGTCTGCAAGCACGCCAAGAAACTGAGCAGACAGCGTTGCAGCAATGGCGGGTACAGACGGCGTCGCTTCGTTCTGAGCTGGAGGCGTTTGCGCGTGACGAGGCAGCTGTTGCCACGCGCCAGAAAGCGCTGGAGTTGCGCACGGCGGCTGAAGCCGCCGCCTTGGGCGAAATGCAGTCCTGGGAGCGAAGACACAACGAGGCGATGGCTACTGATTCCCAGTCCCGCAGGCTGCTGGAGCGAGTACGGGCCGTGGGCATACGCGCTGAGACATCCCGCGCTGCAAGAGAGCTGGAGAGTACGCTTGCTGCGCTGACCGAAGTGCTCAGCCGAGCGCAAGAGGAGCGCACGCGTCTCGCGCGCCTGCAGGCTGAAGCGGCAGTCATGGCTGTCGACCCGGGCGACTTGAAGAAGCTTTTGCAGCTTTCGGTGACGCTGCGCGATGTCAGCGTGCGCTTGGACGCCGCGGCCACGACGCTGGAATTTGAGCTGCTCGAAGGCCAGTCCTTGCGTGTCGGTGATGAACCCATTCAAGGTAACGCACGCCGCACTGTGGTGGGCCGCACGGAGTTGCATATTGAGGGGGTGGGCCGCATTGCTGTGCAACCCGGCGGTGACGCCATTCCCGCGCTCATGGCGCAGCGCGACAGCCTCGCGGCTGAGCTGGCAGCCTTGCTGCAGAAAATGGGCGTGGCCCATCCGGCTGAAGCAGAAGAGCGTGCGCGCCAGGCCGCGCAACGCTTGCAAGATGCCAAGGAAAGCCAAAAGGTGTTGGGGGCCTTGGCTCCCAAAGGCGTGGAAGCGTTGGAAGCTGAACTGGCGTCTCGCACCGTGCGCACGCAAGAGCTGCGGGAAACCCTCGCGGCCTTGCCTCAAGCCGCCTCAGGCGACGACGATCTGCCGAATCATGCCGCAGCGCAGGCTGAGGCAGAGCGCGCTGTGGCTGCACTTGAAACTGCAGCCACCCAACTCAACCAGACGCGCGTGTCGGTGGGGAAAGCGCAAAGTGACCTCGCTACTGCGCATCAGGAGCTGGCCGCTGCCGAAGCTACGGCGAGTGATCTCCAGCGTGCACAGCGTGTCACCGCGGCGCGGCAGTCACTGAACGATGCGCTGGCGCGAGAGGCCGCGGCCCAGCATCGCCTGGAGGCCACCGCTGCAGAGCTTCAGAGCGTGAATCTAGCCCTTTTGCGGCAGGACGTTGACCGCTTTGCGCGCAGCGCCCAGCAGCTGGAAGAAGGCCATGAACGCCGGCGGCAAGACATCATGCGGCTGGAGGTGGATCTGGAGGCCAAGGGGGCTCTAGGGCTGGAAGAGCAGCGCGCTGAACTGCAGCGCGAGCAAGATGCGATCACTCGCCGGGCAGATGAGTTGACCCGCCGCGCCGCTGCGTTGGATCATCTGCTCAGCCTGCTGCGGGAGAAGCGCTCAGCACTGGCCCGCCGCCTGCGCGCCCCTCTGCAAAAGCATCTGGACCATTACCTGGGCATCCTGTTTCCGGGTGCACGCATGGAGGTGTCCGACGATCTTTCTCCCGGTGCCACCACCCGCATCGGCCCCCACGGGCCGGAGAATGGCGAGTTTGAAGAACTGAGCGTGGGAACCCGCGAGCAAATGGGCATCGTGGCGCGGTTGGCGTATGCAGACTTGCTCCAGGAAGCCGGCCGGCCCACCTTGGTCATTCTGGACGACGCCCTGGTGAATACCGATGAGGAGCGCTTAGGGCAAATGAAGCGCGTTCTGTACGACGCCGCGGAGCGGCACCAGGTGCTGATCTTTACCTGCCATCCAGCGGCTTGGCGAGACCTGGGCGTGGCGGCGCGAGGGATCGGGATTTGAAGCTGATGGGGATGGGGTGTTCAAAGTCTCTGCCCGATGAGACTTTGAACACGCCCCAAAGCCTATGCTTGCGACGTTGAGCCCGGTTCTATCGCGAGCGCGCAGGCATGGGCACTGGCCCAAGCCCATTGGAAGTTATAGCCTCCGAGCCAACCGGTGACATCCACCACTTCGCCAATGCAATAGAGCCCCGGCTGGTTCTTGGCTTCCATGGTTTGTGAGGAGAGATCTCGGGTGTCCACACCGCCTACCGTGACTTCGGCCTTTCTGTAGCCTTCGGTGCCTGTGGGCACCAGTTGCCATTGAGACAACTGTTCGGCTAACTGCGCCAAGGCTTTGTCGCTGGCTTCGTTGATGGGGCGCTGCCAGGCTGAATTCACATTGACCCAGCTATCTGCCAGACGCGAGGGCAGCCAGGCCGTCAATTCATTGGCAATCAGCTTGCGTGAGCCACGTGCCTTGGCGGCCAGCAGTTCTGCCGCCAAATCCACGCCGGGTGCGAGATCAATCGAGATCGGGGCACCTGGTTGCCAATAGCTTGAAATCTGCAACACAGCCGGGCCTGAGAGGCCGCGGTGCGTGAACAGCAGATCTTCGTGAAAGGTGATGCGTGTTTTTTTCGATTTTCCAGAGGGCGGTGAATCGCCTTTGCTCTCACTGGTGCTGATGGCCACTGGCAAGGCCAATCCCGCCAATGACGCGTATGGCGCCCAGTTGTCTCCGTCAAAGGTGAGGGGCACCAGGCCGGGGCGCGGCTCAATCACCCGTAGCCCGAATTGCCGCGCTAGCCGCCAGCCGAAGTCGGTGGCGCCAAGCTTGGGGATCGAGAGCCCACCCGTGGCCAGCACCAGCGCGCTAGCCTTGACCATTCCACGATCGCTGTCCACGGTGTAGATTTGCTTGTCGGGGTCATGATCCACGCGGCTTACCCGGCAGGGCTGCCACCGGTCTACGAGTCCACCCTTCACGGGCGCGGATTGGCATTCAGCGAGCAGCATGTCAATGAGCTCTTGCGCGGAACCATCGCAAAAGAGCTGGCCTTTGTGCTTTTCATGAAAATCTATGCCGTGCTTTTGCATCAGAGCGAGGAAGTCGCCTGGTGTAAATCGCGCCAGCGCTGATCGGCAAAAGTGGGAATTGCCGCTCAAAAAGTGCTTCTGAGGGGATGAAGGGTCCAGATCACGGTTGGTGAAATTGGCGCGCCCTCCGCCAGAGATGCGAATCTTTTCGGCCACTGCGGGATAGTGGTCGATCAACAGCACTTTCAGCCCGCGTTGGCCAGCCTGTGCTGCGCAAAACAGGCCTGCAGCACCTGCGCCAAGAATAATCACATCATAGGAAAACATGGCGTGACTGTACCGGTCCTGCAGGCCACACGCTGACGAACGTGTTTACAAGGCTGACGTTTCCCTAATGCGCTTGCGCCAGTGAGAGGCTTTCGGACGAAAGGCGCCCACGTGCGTAATGGGCGGCTACTTTCACAATATCACCCACCACCATGACGGCGGGGCTGCCCAGCCCGGATTGACGCAAGTCCTGCAGCATATCGCCAAGACATGTGATGCACTCGCGTTGGTTGGGCAAACTGGCGCGTTCAATGATGGCGACCGGAGTTTCCTCCGGCAGTTCGGAAAGCAAGCCGGTCTGGATGAGTTCGGCGCTGCTGATGCCCATATAGATCACCAAGGTCAGGCGCAAATCCCTGGCAGAGGCACCCAGGTGTTTCCAATCCAGGCCGGGACCATTTTTCTGAGGGTGACCTGTGACAAAGACCACGCCCTGGGCGTGTTCTCTGTGCGTGAGCGGTGCGCCCAGGCCTGTGACTGCGGCTAGTCCTGCAGTGATGCCATTGATCACCACTGGCTCAATGCCTGCCAGGCGCAAGCTTTCGATCTCTTCTCCGCCACGACCGAAGATGAAAGGGTCACCTCCTTTCAGACGCACCACGGTTTCACCCGCCTCGGCCGCTTCTCGCATAAGTTGTTCTATGAGGGCCTGAGGGGTGCTGTTGCAACCTCCGCGCTTGCCCACATAGGTCACTCGGGCGCCCGGACGCGCATGTGCCAACACGCCTTCACTCACCAGATCGTCCGCCAGGACTACGCTTGCCGATTGGATGGCTTTGATGGCCTTGACGGTGAGTAGTTCAGGGTCGCCCGGCCCCGCGCCGACCAAGGTCACGCTGCCTGGGAGGCCGTCAGACTTGGAAATCGCCTGCCGGCCATCGGGGGGGAAGTGTCCTCGCTGGGGCTCATTTTCGTTTTCGGCGCTCCACGCCCGGCGGTTTCCAGCGTTCGAAAGGGTTTTCATATCGTGGGTTTTTCTTCTGTTGGCTCTACTTCGGCCATGTCGAGCTACGCACTGGCCATGCACGCTCGCGAGATGTGTTCGACCTGCCGCGCAATCGGTTCCGGTACCGCAAGCGTTCCATCTAGAACGGACTGCGTATAGGCCGCCGTGCTCGCTGCATCAATGGCGGGTAACTCGGGCAAGGTGGTCAGCGGGCCGGCTTGCGCCTCTTGTACGCATCGCGCCTGACCTTGCTGAAACAGCTCCATGCGAGGGATCCGCCGCGCGTCGGCCACTGGCTCGCCTTCTGTACCGCGCAGCAGCAGGGCGTTTGTGTTCATGAGTCGAAAGGTGGCCGCCATGGATACGGCATATTCTGGGTGCGTATAGCTGCCCACCACGAGGCTTGCCCCGGCGCAGGGGTTCATCAGTTTGACGAGGCTGTGCGCGGGGTTGCGCAGGCCAATGGTCCGCCTGACTTCCAGCAGTTGCGTGAGGCTGGGCAGCAGATGTTCCGTGGGGACCCAGTGCAGGCTCCCGTTCTGGATGGGGGCCGCAGCGGGTTGTGGCTGAATGCCCATGGCCAGGAGAACTTGCCCAGCGGTGACACGCGTGCTTTCTGTGGCGGTTCCGTGCAATAGCACGGGTAAGCCTTGCCGCGCCAGTAAAAGACCCAGCAAGGGGGTGAGCACGGGTAGTTTGCGGGCGCCGTTATAGCTGGGGAGCACGATCACCGGAGATCCGCTCTCAGGTATCTTGGTCATGCGGGCAGCTACAGCATCAAGAAAGCCCGCCATCTCCTCTGCGGTTTCTCCTTTGATGCGCATCGCGATGCAAAAAGCGCCTATTTCAAGGTCCGTGCATTGGCCGTCGAGGATCTGGCCGAACATGTCCTGTGCCTGTTCGCGCGTGAGTGACCTGGCGCCTTGCGCGCCGCGGCCAATTTCCTTCAGATACGTGCTAATTCCCATAGTCTGATTGTGGTCCGGATGGACCTTCCCGGAAATTGATAAGTGTCAAGAATAAATGCTAAGAACGGATTCATGATCTTTTCGCGGTGTGGAAAAGATCGTGAACACGTTCTTAAAGTCCCAGACTTCGTAACAGTCGACCTATTTGACCGGGTTGAGGCAGCACCGGTCCGTTGAATTTCACCCCTTGGGCGTCTCCAATCAGCAGGGTGGGGAAGGTTTCGATGTCTACATCACCCAACTCGTCTGCCTCGTCCTCGATATCGACCCAGCGGAACGTGATCTGCGGATGCTCCAGCGCCGCCTGCTCGAACCCCGGCTGAAATTCCCGGCAAGTGCCACACCAGGCGGCGCACAGACAGACGACTGCTGCGCCTGCGGGCGCGGAGGCTAAGGTGCTGGCAAGCAATGCACGTAAATCTGCGTTGTCCATGGGGTGGGCGCGGTGAGGGGATATTTGTATTGTGGCCTGACATCCCTGTCATACAGAGCTGCATTCAGTTGATAAAACACCGTTCGGGTTGAGCTTGGCCTGTCCTGAGCCAGTCGAGGGGTCGAAACCTTGCGCAACGCATCGCCAGGCTCAGCGCGAACGGGTCCAGATTCCGGAAAGCAGGTTGGTATTGGCTTCGCGAAGAGGGTGTTGACCTATGACCACCAGATAGAAGCGTAGTGCTCATAGGGCACACGCTCTTAGGTGTTCAAGCAGGCTCCATGCCGTTGTCACGCTTTACCCCTGCAACCTCTGCAGATGTCAGGAACGCGAAGAGTTCGCGCATCGCGTCGGGCTGCTTGGAGGTAGCAGCCAGGCCTGCAGAAAAAACCGTGGTGATCTGAATATCTGCGGGCAACGAGCCGATGACATCGATGCCTTCAATGTGCATCAACTCGCTCAATTGCTGGAAACCCAACGCCACTTCACCGCTGGCTACCAGAGAACCCACCGGCACTCCGGGAGGCGCAACGACGAGCTTGCTCTTAATTTGCTCCGCGATACCCCAACGCTCAAACAAAACAGCCAGTTGCACGCCACTGGGCCCGGTGGAATAGCCCACGCTAGGGGCATCGAGCACGGCTTGCTTGACCGCGTTCCCATTGGAGATGTCCGGGCGAGGGGCGCCGGCACGAACGGCCACTGCGACGCCCGAACGAACCAGGTCCGCGCGGCTTCCGCCAATGACGTGGCCGCTGGTGGAAAGCTTGTCGATGACGTCTGAAGCAAGTGCCACGCCGTCAAATGCCTCACCGGCCTCCACGCGCTTGAGGGCTGCCAAGCCACCGACGGACTCTACTTTGATAGAAACTCCCGGGTGCGTTTTCTCATACAGGGCAATCAACTCCACCAGCAGTTTCTGGGTGGCCATGGAAGAGATGATGCTCAAAGTGGGCGAAGTCATTGCGTCGGTCTCAGTTGATGTCAAAGAAGAGGTTGTATGCGCTCGTATTGTGCAGTCGGATTTCACCAGGCTTCGAGGGGAGGGATAATCTATCCCCATGGCAAGCTTGGTTTTAGGAATTGAATCTTCGTGTGACGAAACCGGGGTAGCACTGGTAAAAAGTGCTGGCCAGGCGGTGCCGCAACTGCTCGCGCATGCCTTGCATACCCAGATGGCAATGCATGCAGACTATGGCGGCGTAGTCCCCGAATTAGCGAGTCGCGACCACATTCGGCGGGTGCTGCCTCTCACCGAGGATGTGCTTCAGCAGGCTGAGCAGGCATTGGAAAACGTTGATGTTGTGGCCTACACGCGTGGACCAGGACTTGCAGGCGCTTTGCTGGTCGGCGCGGGTGTGGCCTGTGCACTGGCGGCTGCGTTGGGCAAACCGGTACTGGGTGTTCACCACCTGGAAGGGCACCTTCTATCGCCTTTCCTGAGCGCCGACCCGCCGGAGTTTCCGTTCATTGCCTTATTGGTTTCTGGGGGACACACCCAACTGATGCGAGTCGATGGCGTGGGCCGTTACAGCCTGTTGGGAGAGACCATAGACGACGCGGCGGGTGAGGCGTTCGACAAGTCCGCCAAGCTTTTGGGCTTGGGTTACCCTGGGGGGCCTGCACTCGCGCGGCTGGCCGAGTTTGGTGATCCCACGGCCTACAAGCTGCCGCGCCCTTTGCTGCATAGCGGTGACCTCGATTTCTCATTCGCAGGCCTCAAGACCGCCGTGCTGACTCAAGCGAAGAAGTTTGAAGGCGCCCCTTGCGATCAGATGCGGGCCGACCTTGCAGCCTCCACGCAGGCGGCCATCGTCGAGGTCTTGATTAAAAAATCAATCAAGGCACTGGAGCAAACCGGCTTGAAACGATTGGTTGTGGCCGGGGGCGTGGGCGCCAACGCGGCGCTGCGTGAACAGCTGAACGAGGCCTGTGCGAAGCGCGGAGTGCGCGTGCATTACCCAGAACTGCACCTTTGCACAGACAACGGAGCCATGATCGCGCTGGCTGCTGCCATGCGAATAGACGCCGGTGTCGAGACTCCTCAAGCGAACTATGCGTTCGACGTCAAGCCGCGCTGGCCGTTGGACTTTTCGCTGCTTGCCTGAATACCTGGAAGCGCTGCGTGTTGTGTATAGCGCGCGGGCGCCTTGGCTTCTTCCCGGAGGTTTGGCATCGGCCAAGGAACTTGCGCGATCACGGATAGCTCGTCAACACAACCTAAAAAGCAAGCCGGCCCGGTACGAGTTACCTCGTGACCGAGCCGGTTCAGGGGTTTCAGTTGATATTCAGAGTCACGGCCTTCGCAGCAGGGGCAACTTTTGCCAAGGTCAGCGTCAGTACGCCGTTTTCAAGTTTCGCGGTGCTGGCTGCAGCATCCACGGTTTGCGGAAACTCGTAGGCCTTCTTGTACTGGCGAGGAGCACCTTCAACGGTTTCGATCTTCACGTCCTGCCCGTCGATGGCGATGGTGAGTTGCTCACGGCTCACCCCTGGCAGGTCGAGGGAGAGCGTCCAACTGGTGTCGTCTTCGCTGAACTTCGCACCCGCTGCGGAGCGGGCTGATGTGAACGTTTCGTCCAGGAAACGGTCCAGCGAACGAAGGGCGGGACCATAAGCTGAGCGGCGGACGGCGGGAGTAGCTGTAATAAACATGATGGTTCCTTTGTCTTTCAGATGGTGGACCCGGCGAAATGGTGCGGGCTTACAGCAGAAAATGCGCACCCATTCGGGGTTTTCAAGGCCAAAGGCAAGGGGAATAAATTTGCATGAAAGGTCTTGAATATCGGTGCTCGGGCCTCAGAACACGCGCTTGGAGCCATTCGACCTCAGATGAGGCGTCTACTTGTTCCAAGTCGGGCTATGGGGCTTTTGGGAGCGGCAAATACCATGGGCAGTATCATTGGTCGCTTTCCGACGCTGTTGCAGATTTGGATGCCGTTTGATTTTTTCTCGCGCCCGACCGCTGCTTGGTTGCTGGTGCCGACTTTCTTGCTGGGCGGTTGCTCAGGGCTTTCCCGTGCGCCTGCACCGCTTCTGAATTACAAGCCGGAAGCGTTTTCCGCCGCAACCTACTCACGTAATTTTGCAGCCGAACCTTCGCAGACCTGCGAGGCCGCGCGGCGTGCGTTGCTGGGTCAAGGCTATATCCTGGCTTCCGCGACGGCGGATCAGGTCACCGCGCGCAAGTATTTCCAACCCAATTCAGATCATCACGTGCAACTTGAGTTTCGTGTGGTCTGCGCGCTCGATGCGGGCGGTCACGGGAACACTATCGCGTTCGCCAGTGGATTGCAGGATCAATACAGTATTCGAAAAGTCAAGGAATCAGCTTCGCTCGGTGTGGGCGGTTTCGGCTCATTGTCACTCCCGGTAGAAGGCAGCATGGACTCCATGGTCAAAGTCGCCAGCGAAACGGTGACTGACGCCGAGTTGTATCAACGCTTCTTCGATTTGCTGGCGGACCACCTGGACAGCGTTGTTCCGCCTGAGACCACCGTAGCGCCTCCTGCGCCGGCTCCACGGGCTCAGCCTGTACCGGCAGTGCCAACCGCTCCGGCAACGCCACCAGTTGCACCCGCCGCGTCGCCTGCACTGGCGGTCCCGCCAGCAACGGCAGCATCAGCACCATTGATGCCGGCTGTACCCCCAGTGCCGGCAGTACCGGCCGCATCGACATTACCTGTGGCACCTGCGACATCTGAACTACCAGATGCAGTGCCTGTCTCTCCGGCACCAGCTGCTTCAATGCCGGCTGCCGCAGCACCGGCTGCCGCAGCGTCGGCTGCCGGAACTCCCACCTCTTAAATTCACCTGGAATACGTTGATGGCAAAAATTTCTCGCCGCGCCGCGCTGCGCCAGTCCTCCTTGGCTTTGTTGAGCGCCGCTCCTTTCGCGACTTGGGCGCAATCTAA
Source organism: Ottowia thiooxydans DSM 14619 (assembly GCF_000422885.1). Classification (GTDB taxonomy): domain Bacteria; phylum Pseudomonadota; class Gammaproteobacteria; order Burkholderiales; family Burkholderiaceae_C; genus Ottowia; species Ottowia thiooxydans. The sequence goes on from NZ_AUGX01000001.1 coordinate 12,980, forward strand.
TGCACCCATCAAACTGGCGTTGATCGAATCCATGAGTGGCCCGTTTGCCAATACCGGTGAAGCGGTGTATCGCAATATTGCCTGGGCAGTCGAGCGGGTGAATGGGCGCGGTGGCGTTGCCACGGCTACGGGCCAGCGCCAGTTGACGCTCGAGCGCTTCGACAACAAAGGCCAGGTGGAGGAATCGCTCTCCGTTCTCCGCGCCGCCATTGATAGTGGTGCGCGCGTGATCTTGCAAGGCAATTCATCGCCGGTGGCGGCGGCCTTGATTGATGCTGTGAACAAGCACAACCAGCGCGACGCAGATCGGCAGGTGTTGTTCCTGAATTATTCGGCAGGCGATCCTACGTTCACGAACGAGGCATGCAGCTATTGGCACTTTCGCTTTGATGCGCATTCCGACATGCGCATTGGCGCGTTGATGCACGTGATCAAAGACGACGCGGCACTCAAGCGTATCTACCTGATTGGTCAGGATTACAGTTTTGGCCATGCCGTGCTGCGTGAAGCCAAGCGCCAGTTGGCTCAGCAGCGGCCAGACGTGGCCGTGGTTGGCGAAGAGCTCCATCCTATTGGGCGCGTCAAAGACTTCCTGCCCTATGCCACCAAGATCAAGGCCAGTGGAGCGCAAGCTGTACTCACTGGCAATTGGGGCAACGATCTCACGCTGTTGGTGAAAGCTGCGCGCGATGTCGGCTTTGAAGGGCGCTTCTACACGTTCTACGGTAACGCCTTAGGCGCGCCTGCCGCCATTGGCGATGCAGGTTTGGGCAAGGTGGTGGCGGTGGCTGATTGGCTTCCCAACGTTCCCACGCCAGAGAGCGCAGCGTTCTACAAATCATTCAGGGAGCGCTTTCCTAAGCCCCAGGATGACTACGTGCACATGCGCATGCAACTCCTCGTGGAGGCGCTTGCGCAAGCCATCGGACGGGCAAAGAGCGTGGAGCCGCGGGCAGTGGCAGCGCAACTGGAGCGCGCGGATGTCACCTTGGCCGGGCAGCGCGGGCAGATGCGCGCTGAGGACCATCAGTTTCAGCAATCGCTGGTGGTCGGTGTGATGGAACGCCAAGGCTCGCCCGGCGTTCCCTTTGACGTTGAGGGCTCCGGCTACGGCTTTCGCGTGGTGCGACAGATCAACGCGGCTCAGGCTGCCTTGCCCACTAGTTGCAAGATGGTGCGGCCGGGATAAGAGCGCTGCCAATCCTTGCGAGGCGCCCTCCAGGTCTCGCAGGCGCCAGATGCAGACCCCCAACTGTCTCAAGAGCCTGTTCAAAGTCTCCTCGCGGTCCTATTGCGCTCGAAAAACAGCGTCTGCGGCGTTAAAAATACTCGCGATACCACGAGGTATCCCTGCGTTTTTCGTCGCATGGGCGCACCCCTTGCATCCACAGTCTTTCGAACACAATAGCCCTCGCGCAGAGACTTTGAACAGGCTCTAAGGCCATCTTGAAGCAGATGGCGGGGGCTCGTCAAAAAAAAGCGTCTACTGAAATCCTGACATTTCCTGCGAGTGTCATCTGCTTAAGCAGGGTGATTGTCTAGCCAATCGCAGTGGTTTTGGCGTTTGCATGGCATTGGCTTTACGAAGCCCTTTGCGCACCATTTTTCTCCTAGATTGCTCGGCAGAATGAATTCAGGCCGCTACTTTGAAGTAGCGGTGGCACCGCAGATTTCGATCTGCGGCCTGACATTCATAGGAGAACACCATGCACGCGCATCCTCAATTTCGTTTGTTTGTTTTTCGCTCGGCGCTAGCGCTGAGTCTCGCTGTCTCAGGCGCTGCGACAAGCCTTGCCCAGATGCGTGGCAACCCGCCGTCGCCACCTCCAGAGGCCTTTGCGGCGTGCTCGGGAAAGGTCGAAGGCGCCAGCGTAAGTTTGACCATGCCTGACGGAAAGACCTTGGTCGGCATTTGCCGCACTTTGAATGGCCAGTTGGTCGCGGTGCCCACCGAGAGACCTGGTGCGGGTGGCCCTCCCCCTGGGCCTCGGAGCTGATCGTGTTACCTGGGCATTTAGCGATGCCAGCGGCTCATTCAGAAGGACTATTTCCGTGAACGAACAATACTACGAACACCATAACGGGCTGGCTCACGATCTGGAAGTCATGGCGCACCGCGCGCTTGAGCGCCGCCGCATGCTCGGTTTTTTTGTCTCCGGCGGGGCTGCGCTGGTTTTGGGCGGTTGTGGGGGCGCCGGGGGTGAATCCGGCTCGGATGACACCAGCGCAAGCTCGAGTGATTCCACGGCCGGATCAACGAACTCAGGTACCGCAACAACTGATACCAGCAGTACCTCCGGTGCCTCTGGCAGCACCTGTATCGTCGATCCGACGGAGACCGAAGGCCCTTATCCGGGAGATGGCTCAAACCGGGTGAACGGAAGCCTTGTCAACGTGCTGGCGCAAAGCGGCGTGGTGCGCAGCGATATCCGTAGCAGCTTTGGCAGCTTGAGCGGCACGGCTGAGGGCCTGCCGATGACGTTGAAGATCGCCGTGGTCAATGTCAACAACAACTGCGCTCCGCTGACAGGCTACGCCGTTTATCTGTGGCACTGCACACGTGGTGGAGAATATTCACTGTATTCCAGCAGTATTCAAAACCAGAATTACTTGCGCGGCGTACAGGTCACAGACAGCAACGGCCAATGCGCTTTTGTGAGTATTTTCCCAGGGTGCTACGACGGGCGTTGGCCACACATTCACTTTGAGCTCTACCAGAGCGCCAATACGGCAATGAGTTACTCCAACAAGCTGCTGACGTCGCAGATGGCCATGCCTATGGACATCTCCCGCGCGGTCTATGCAGCCGTCAGTGGCTATAGCGCCAGCGTGTCCAATCTGGCGAGGATCAGCCTGGCGAGCGACAATGTTTTCAGCGACAACACCAGCGAACAGATCGCGTGGCAAACACCAACATTCACCGGAGATACGACCAATGGGTACACCGCGACGATCACAATTGGAATTGCAGTCTAAGGCGTGTTAACTTGCCCTAATACACGCGGGTAGCAATGCGCGGTCTCATGGCACGCGGCGAACCCGCTGATCAATACCTGCAGAGCCTGCCCTTGATTTCCTCCGGCCGCTCCTTAGTCCGTCTGCCATGCCAAGACTGAAACTTCAAAGCAAGGCTTTTTTTGCATTGGCAGCCTTGCTGGTAGCTTTGCTGCTCATTTTTTTAGGGTTTTCGCGTCTGGGGCTACAGCGAGGGCTCGGTCCTTATATGGCCGAAGTAGAGCTGGAGGGCATGGATTGGCTGGTGGCTCGTCTTTCGCTCTACCATGAGCAAAATGGTGGCTGGGAGCCTTTGCTTGATCGGCCAGACGCGTTGCGTGATTTACTCTTACCGGGCGGTGGGGCGCGGCGGCGCGACGGCCCTGGACCGAATTCTCCAGACCATCCGCCCCCACGTCCATTCGATGACAGGCGGCCACCGCCCCGAGAACCGGGGAGTGGACCTCCGCCGTCACCGCCCGATCGTCCCTTCGGTGGCCCGTTCCAGCGCCTGGGGTTGACTGACGCGCAGGGAAAGACAGTGTTTGGCATGGCGCCGCAGCCTGGCGCGGCGAGGCGCACAGTGCGTTCAGCAAGCGGGCAGATACTTGGTGAGCTTGCGTTGTCGCCGGTGAAAAACCTGAAGTCCGAGATGGATCGAGCTTTTGTGGCTAGCCAGATGGGCTTTGTGGCCTGGACCGGGCTAGCAGGCTTGGTCTTGGTACTCTTGCTTTCGGCATGGTTGACGCGGCGCTGGTTGGAGCCTCTGACAGCTTTCATTGATGGCCTGCGCGGTATTGCAGCTGGGCGGCTGGAGACCCGCGTCGCCATCACGAACGACCAGGAGTTGGCCCGCTTGGCGAAGACCTTCAACGATATGGCAGTACAACTAGCCGGCGTAGAGGCTTCGCGCCAGCGTTGGCTGGCAGATGTAGCGCACGAACTGCGAACTCCTTTGTCCACCATGCGTGCCGAGCTGGAGGCCATTCAGGATGGTGTGCACCCAATTGATGAGCGGACTGCACTGCGCCTGCATCGCCAAACCATGCGTTTGATCCGGCTGGTTGATGATCTGCGCGTCAGTCTGGAGAGTTCAGAGGCTCTGCGCTCAGTGAATCATGTGCCAGTGCATCCTCTCTCGCTGCTGACGGAGGCACTGGAGAGTGCTGCACCGCGCATTTCTCAGGCTGGCATCAACTTGACGCATCGCGGGGTAGACGATTTGGGCGCAAGCGAGCGAGCGCCGTTAATACTCGGAGATGCGAACCAACTGCACCAGTTGTTCTCCAATGTGCTTGAGAACAGCTTGCGCTACACCAAGGCAGACGGCCGCCTGGAAGTGGCTGCGGTATTGGAGCGACGAGAAGGAGGTACGGACTTGCGAATATCCTGGGATGACACTCCTCCCGGTGTGGCCTCGCACCATCTGCCTCGTTTGTTTGATCGTTTGTATCGGGTGGACACCTCTCGGGTTCGTGAGGGCGATGGTTTGGGTGGCTCTGGCCTTGGGCTCGCTATTTGCAGCGCCATAGCGCACGCACACGGCGGGCGGATTCAGGCCTCTGCCTCGCATCTAGGGGGGGTACGAATTACCCTATGGCTTCCGCTGCTGGAGAACCCGCCATCATGAAACCTGCGACCATTCTGGTGGTAGAGGACGAGACCGACATGGCCGTGATCATCCTCGACTATCTCCGGCATGCAGGATATGAGGCGGAACACATTCGCGATGGGCGAGCGGCGCTCGAGCGAATCTTGCAGGCACCACCTAGCTTGACGCTTCTAGACATCATGCTGCCCGGCATGGATGGGCTGGACGTTCTTCGTGAAGCCAGGCGCCACACCGCCTGTCCTGTGATCCTTCTCACCGCGCGTGTAGAGGAAATGGATCGCCTCTTGGGCCTGGAGCTTGGTGCCGACGACTATATCTGCAAGCCCTTTGCTCCCCGCGAAGTCGTCGCCCGTGTCAAAGCCGTACTGCGCCGCAGCCAGGTTCCCGAGCGCGAGAAAAGCCTGGTGCTCCTGGCCGAGCAGGGGCGCGCCATGTTGCACGGCCAGGCGCTGCCGCTCACCAACCGCGAGCTTTGCATCTTGCAAGTGTTGATGAAACAGCCTGGCCGGGTGTTTTCGCGCTCACAACTACTGGATCTCGCGTGTGGAGACACGCTGGATGTGAACGATCGCGCCATCGATAGTCACATCAAGCATTTGCGCAAGAAAATCAAGGCAGCGGGAGGGGGAGACCATGAGTGGATTCGCTCAGTCTATGGCCTGGGGTTTGCCTTCGAGCCGGGTTAGCCGGTCCTGACTTGATCATCAAACCAAGAGCTTGGCTTTGAGCGTTCCGTTCATTGTCAGAGTCGAGATGAGTTCAAGAAGAATTTGACGCACTGCCTCTCCTGCGGGTGATAGCGGATGGTCTTCCAGCGAAACGATGGATTGGGTTCGTGCCAGCACTGGGTCCGTAATTTCACGCAGAGCAATGTCTTTCAGGTCAGCCAGTGGAAAGGCATTGCGGGGCATGATGGAGAACGCCAAGCCCTCGCGGACTGCCGCGCGCAACAGCTCGGAGTTGTTGAGCTCGTAACGCACGTTGATGGCACAGTTTTGGGCTAGCGCCGTGCGTTCAATCTGTTTTCGCAGATCTTGGTCCCGGTCAGGCATGACCAAGGGCCTGTCAGCGATCTCGCGGAACGCTATGGTGGTTGATTTGCCGTTGAACAAGCGGCGGTGTCCGAAGAGGCAAAAGCGTTCTTCGAATACGGGTGTAGCCTTCAGACGCGTGAGTTCAAAGGCTGTGGGTAGCAAGGCAAGATCTACTCGCCTGGTTTCCACCATGGACTGGGCTTCCCGTGACATCCCCATGCTCAATTGCAACTGAATGCCAGGAAAACGCTCCGTCGTCAGTTGCAACAACGGCATCGCTACAACAAGCGCCACTGAACTGACGATACACAGGCTCACAACTCCTCTGGGCGAGCCATTCGCCTCACGAACGTCGTCGGGTAGGCGGTCCAATTGTCGAAGGATGGTGGTGGCGCGGTCAAACAGCAACTGGCCTTGCACCGTCAATTGCACGCCGCGTGCATGTCTCTTGAAAAGAGACACACCAAGCTCTTTCTCCATCATTGCCACATGGTGGCTAAGCGCGGGCTGAGCAATATGCAGAGCACTGGCTGCGGTCGTCATGGAGCCGGTGCGTGCTATTTCCACGAAGTATTTGAGCTGCCTGGGGTTCATTCCCCCGCTATTGTCCTCCTCAATGGCTTGCGGCAACTGCGTAGGTGCCTCTAGGAACGTTCAAGCTCTCTCGTCGAGGGCGGTTCAAGATGTTGCTTGGGTACGGGAGTCGCTCCGCCTGCACCCATGCCTGCGGCCGCTTTGATGCCTCCCAAGCGTTCGATCATGGCCTGCTGGTCGGCTTTAGCCATGGCATCGATCGCCTCGGGATCACATATGCGTCGCAGTTCTGCTTCCATCTCGCGAACCGTGCCCGCGTGTAGGGGGCTGGATGCGAGATCGTTCAGTTCTTCAGGATCGGATTCGAGGTCAAACAGCTCGGGCCGGAAGCGAACGTAGTAGTGAAATTTCCAGCGCCCCTTTCGCACCATGAAGCCTGCAGTATTGCTACCTGCTGCATGGTATTCACTGAACACAATGCGGCCAGGCTGGTTGGGCCCGGATGCCAGCTCCAGGAGTGATTGACCAGGCCGGTCCCCCATGTCCTGATCAGGTGGCACGCCTGCCGCTTGGAGAATGGTGGGAAAGAGATCCAGCAGGTCGACGGGCGTGCTGCACACCCTTGGTTCTACACCGGGCCCCGCCAAAATCATGGGAACACTGACGCTCTCCTGATACAGCGTTGATTTACCCCACAGCCCGCGCGTGCCAAGGTTGTCGCCATGGTCTGAGGTGTAGATGATGGTGGTCTCATCCGTTAGCCCCGCATCATCCAATGCCTGCGTGATCAGACCAACGTTGTGATCCAGAAAGCTGCAGAGACCGTAATAAGCGGCGAAAGCTTCGAGCCTTTCCGTTGGACTGCTGAATTGCTTTTCATTGTCCATAAAGTCAGCGTAGGCCTGCACCCACGGGTGGCGTTTATACCCATCCGTGGGGTGCAGCTTCGGGGTGGGGAGATTATCGAGTGGGTAGAGGTTGAAGAACTCTTGCGGGGCAAGCAGGGGGAAATGAGGTGCCACCAAACCGATGTAGAGCACAAACGATTCTCCGTCACGCGTACCTGCGTCACGAATCCAGGCTTGCGCGCGCGAGGTGACTTCCCTGTCGTACGCGGTGTAGGGCGATTCTCCTGCACCGACGCGCTCGCCCAGCATCCGCTTGTCTGAAGGGCTGGAAATATAGGGGTCACGTATGGATGCCCACACCATTCCATGGCCGCCCACGACGTGCATGGGGATGTGCTCTTTGTCGAAACCAGCAGGATCTTCCTCTGCGCGGTAGTGAAGTTTGCCGATACTTTCAACTTTGATGCCCTCACGCTGCAACACATGGCCCCAGCCACGCGGCGTGCCTACATACGGCATGGCGTTATCCCAGTGGCGAGTCTGGTGCACGCGCTGGCCGGTTGCAAAAGCGGCCCGCGCAGGGACGCAGATAGGGCTTGGGGCGTAGGCGCTGGTAAACCGCGTGCCGCGAGCCGCCAGGGCATCCAGGTGAGGGGTTTTGGCGATGGCGTGGCCCGCGCATCCCATGATCCGGGGATCATGTTCGTCTGACATGATCACGACCACATTGCGACGTGGCAAGGAGGTGTCGGAGTGTCCCATTCAGTCCTCCGGGGTGTAGCCTGCGGTCTTGACTACATTGCCCCATCGGGCATATTCCTCATGCAATTGCTTGTCGAGTGCGTCCGCCGTGGAGGTTCGGGGCAGATACTCTTGTTTTTCAAGCAGCGCATTGATTTTGCTGGATTTCACGGCTTGGGTAATGCTCTGGTTCAGTTGCGCAATGACGGGCGCTGGCGTGCCCGTGTGGGCAAAAAAAGCGAAAGTTTCGGTAACCACCAGATCGGGAAATCCGGCTGACTTGAACGTGGGCACACCCGGTAAAGCGGCCAAGGGCGCTTCATTGGAAATGGCGAGGATGCGCAGCTTCCCTGTCCGGTGCATGGGCAGCAAGTTGGGGAGTGTGGTGATGACAGCAGGCAAAGAGCCTCCAATGGCGTCCGTTACGGCCACTGAGCCACCTTTATAGGCCACGTGGGTGAGGGGCACTTGCGATGCTTTGGCGAGTAACTGACCTATGAAATGCATGGCTGTGCCGGCGCCTGGCGTGCCATAGGCGGCCAGTCCGTTGTCCCTGCGGGCCATCTCCAGGAATTGCTCGAGTGTTTTGGCGGGACTATTTGCGCCCACCGCTAACGCAAACCCCATGGTGCAAGCCGTGTTGACGCCCGCAAACTGCTTCAAAGGGTTGTAGCGCAGGTTTTTGAAAACATGGGGATAGAGCGTCAGGTTGCCCATAGGCGACATGAGCAGCGTTGTTCCATCGGCCGGTGCCGCGAGCAAGGCTTCCATGGCCAGGCGCCCGCTTGCTCCGGCCTTGTTGTCAATGATTGCGGAATAGCCGCTGTTTCGCAGACCATCGCCAACTGCCCGAGCCACCGTATCCATCGCGCCGCCAGGGGTGTAGCCCACCAAAATGCGCAGAGTTTTGTCTTGCGCGAAGGAGTGTGGGGTGGCGCAGCCTAGCGCCGATGCGCCCAAAACTCCGGCGAACCGTCTACGGCTCATGCTCATGATTGCTCCTGGGAATAGTTTGCTTCAGTATGGAGAAGCACCTTCCCAAAGAGAAATACTATTTGGATGGCTGAGCTATACGGTTTTCTTTATACCGGCTTGAGATTGGCCGGAGCCATCGTTTTTGGGCTCATGCGGTGTTTTGGGTTGCAAGGCAGGAGGCAGGGCTCGATTGCCGGCCTGGCGGCCACGAAATAGCGCCGCGCGGCCCAAAAGCATCGCTGTCACTGGAACTGTGATCGACAGCAAGATGATGATCAGCCACACGTGCAGCACCAGGTCGCCCTTCAGAACTGAAAAATAGACGATTGATGCCAGGGTGACGCACCATGCACTACCTGTGGATGCGAGTGCAGGGGGATGCATGCGCTGAAAGAAATTCTTCAAACGCACCAGTCCCCAAGCCGCTGTCAGAGCAAAAAATGCGCTGGCTATGAGCAGGCAAGCGACGATGATTTCGGCCCAGAGGGGCGTAGCTTGTTCCGGAGTCATTCTGCACGCCCTGATGCAGCGTTGTGGTTCTGTCGTTTCTCGCGCTGCCGCCTGATGCAGGGTTGATTCGTCATTCGATCACCTCGCCTCGCAACAAGAACTTCGCCATCGCCGCCGAGCTCACAAATCCAAACAGTGCGATCAACAAAGCCGCTTCGAAATAGGTGCTGCTCGAATAGCGGATGCCAGTCACCAGGATCACCAGCATCCCAACGATGTAGATGAAATCGAGCGCAAGCACCCGATCTTGCGCGGAAGGGCCCTTCAGCACGCGCCAAAGCGCCAGCAGCATCGCAACGCCATAGGCGCCTAGCGTAAATATGACGGAGTTGGTCAGTAGTGCGCTCATGATTCAAAAATCTTTAGTAGCGGGGCTTCGTAGCGTTCCTTGAAGTGGGCAATGAAAGCCTCTTCATCGATCAAATCCCAAACGTGAAGCATGACTGAGCTGCCGTCACGCGCGAGTTCGCACCAGACCGTACCGGGAACGACGGTCGTAATGGTTGACAGTGCAGCCAGCGAGGCGGTATCACGCAGATCCAGGGGAATGACGACAAAGCAGCTGTTAGGCGGCCGCTGCTCTGAGCGAAGTACGCCGCGGATGACTTCGATGTTGGAGAGCAGGACGTCATAACCCACATTCATGATGAGACGAGCCAGCACCAGCGGGTGCCTTATACGCGGACGCCCCGGCCGCAGCGGCTCGAAAAGGATCGGCATCAGCAGACCGAATACAACCGCCAGGATGATCTGTCCTGCACTTAGCGAGCGGTTCAGCACCAACCACATGACGATCAACGCCGCGGAAAGCAAAGGAGCGGGAAAGAGTTTTTTCATCGCCGGGCCGTCCCAAGATGAAAAGCAACCCCCTCGGGGGGCAGTGGACCTCGCGAAGCGGGGGAGCGTGGGGGCATCATTTTCATCGCCGGGCCGTCCCAAGATGAAAAGCAACCCCCTCGGGGGGCAGCGGACCTCGCGAAGCGGGGGAGCGTGGGGGGGTCATGTCCTTTTTCATGGGCGACGCAGCCCTCCCTCACCCGAAGCCGTGGGAGACGGCACCGGTTTCGTCGAAATCACCGTACCAATATATTCCTTGGGATCATGGAGTCCGCGCGCCGCAGCATTGGTGTAGCCCATCACGGCTTCAGCCTGCCACACCAGTACGGCTACAAGGAGGAGCATCGCGCCGATGGGAATTGTCTCAATCACGCGCAAGCGCGGAACCGGGCGATTTTGTGGCGCCCAGAAATAACGAACGCCCGCGCGAGACAGGGCAATAGTGGCCAGCAGGCCGCCGCTGATGAGCAATATCAGAAGCACCCACGCCGCAGCGGGAGGGTTTGCTGCAGCGTGGCCCAAACCTGCCGGGTTGAGCAGCGCCGAAAGCATGATGAACTTGCCAACAAATCCCGAGAGCGGGGGTAGCCCGGCGATAGTCAGCACGCAGGCGATAAATGCCAAGCCTAGAAATGCCATGGCAGCGGGAATGGCTCGGCCGATCAGTTCGGTTTCGTCATCATCCAGGTTGACATCTCGGGCCGGCATCAAGTCGATGGGGTAGCCGAAAGCTTCATCCATCTCCAACTCGCTGACATACGCAGGTTTTTCATCCTCCTCGCGTGAGCGCTCGATCAGCTCGATCAACAAGAAAAACGCGCTTATCGCCAAGGTGGATCCGAGCGCGTAATAAAGCGCTCCGCCGGTGACTGCAGGTTGACCGAAGCCCAATGCGGCCATGAGCGTACCGGAGGACAAGACGACACAAAATGCCGCCATGCGTGCCAGGCGCTGCGTGGCTATGATCCCCACGGCGCCGAAGGCCAGCGTCGCCAAGCCTATCCATATCAGAGCGTTGCCGCCAAAAAGCGCCGAAACGCCGGCATCCTGAGGGAAGAGCAGCGTCCATACCCGCAGCACTGAGTAGATCCCCAGTTTGGTCATGATGGCGAACAAGGCCGCCACCGGGGCCGATGCAGCAGAGTAAGCGGGGGCGAGCCAAAAATTCAATGGCCATGCGCCGGCTTTCACCAGGAATGCGATCGCGAGAATGGCAGCGCCAGCGTGCAGTAAACCGCGGTCACTCTCGCCGATAGCCGGCACCATGATGGCCATGTCTGCCAGACTGAGCGTGCCGGTGACTCCGTACAGAATGGCCACCCCGATCAGGAACAGGGTGGAAGCCAGCAGGTTCACCGCGATGTAGTGCAGCCCGGAGCGCACACGTGGCCAGCCAGAGCCATGCAGCAGCAGGCCGTAGGAGGCCGTCAGCATGATCTCGAAAAACACAAACAGATTGAACAGGTCGGCCGTAAGAAATGCGCCGTTCAGGCCCATCAGTTGCAGCTGAAAGAGCGGATGAAAATGAACGCCTGCCTTATGCCAGCGGGCCACCGCGAACAAAAGCCCGCCCAAGCCCAAAATCGACGACAGCAGCAGCATCATGGCTGACAAACGATCCGCGACCAGGACGATGCCATACGGCACCGGCCAGTTGGATGGCAGGTAGACGCCCACGGCCTGAGGGCCGCCCATCCGCTGCGCCCAATAAACCAGGGCAATCGCTACAAGCAGCCCCAGCAAGCATGAAACCACGTTGACCACGGCCTTCAATGGCCGGCGCGTGTCTCCCAGAAGCAGCATCAATATGGCTGTCCCCATGGGCAGCAAGATGGGCACGACGATCAGGTGCGGCATCAACCATTCGATCAGCTGCCTCATTCGCGCTCCTCGCCATCGACATGGTCAGTGTCAGACAGCCCCCGGGAGGCCATCAGCACCACCAGGAACAGGGCAGAGGTGGCAAACCCGATGACGATCGCTGTAAGTACCAGCGCCTGGGGCAGGGGGTCGGTGTAGTTTTCAAGATTGGGAACGAGGCCTGGCGTGACGATGGGTTCCTTGTCTAGTGAGAGGCTGCCCATGGCGAAGATGAACAGGTTCACGGCATAGGAAAGCAGGCTCAGGCCCATGAGCACCTGAAAGGTACGCGGGCGCAGCACAAGCCATACGCCTGAGCCCCCCAGAATGCCGATAACCATGGCGAGAATGATCTCCATTAGAGCGCCCTCCCTATCGGCGCGTCGATCCGCCCTGAATTCAATGGTCCTCCTGAAGCGGCTAATTGATTGTGGTTCAGCGCTCCAGCCTCATCCGATGCCTGAGCTTCCGCGGAGGAGCCAGCGCCATCCTTTTTGGCGGGTTTCCGGTGGCTACGAACTGATTGGTGAGCCAGTGCGGTAAGAATCAGCAATGTGGAGCCTACGACCACTGCAAAAACGCCAGCGTCGAAGAAAAGCGCGCTGGCTATGTGTATCTCACCCACTATAGGCAGCGTCATGTGCGCGGTGTGCGTCGTCAAGAACGGGTAACCAAAAAACAGCGAGCCCAAGCCGTTGCATAACGCTAAAAGCATGCCAATGGCGATCCAGCGGATCACCTTCAGCTGAAGATTGGCCTCCACCCAGTGCGTGCCGGCCACAATGTACTGAGTGAGGAACGCGATGGACACCACCAGCCCGGCCACAAAGCCGCCGCCAGGCTCGTTGTGCCCGCGCATGAAAAGATAGGCCGCGATCACGCCGGCTATCGGCAGCAGAAGGCGCACCAAGGCGGCCGGCACCATCATGTATCCCAACGCGGTGTCTTGCGCCGTACGCGGGTTGATGAGGTCTGAGGCTAGATCAGGTGGCACGGCGCGCTGCTGCGGCGGCAGCTCGCTCACCTCGCCGGGCGGCCTGAACCGCCTGAGCAAGGCGTAAACCGTGAGCGCCACGATCCCCAGCACGGTGATCTCGCCCATGGTGTCAAATCCTCGGAAGTCCACCAGCATGACGTTGATCACGTTGGTGCCACCGCCTTCGGGTAGCGCTCTGTCAAGGAAGAAGGGCGAGATGCTTTGCGGTGCAGGCCGCGTCATCATGGCGTAGGCCAGGGCAGCCATGCCGCCACCGGCAGCAAGCGAGACCGCCAGATCCCGCAGGCGCCGCAGCCGTGTGCGGATACTGGGCGCCTTTTCGTCCACCGGCATGCGTTTGGGCAGCCAGCGCAATCCGAGCAGGAACAAGATGGTGGTTACCACCTCCACCGCCAATTGCGTCAGCGCGAGATCTGGAGCGGAGAACCACATGAAAGTCAGGCTGACGATCAACCCCACGCCCCCCACGAGGATCAGGGCGGCCAGCCGGTGGAACTTGGCCTGGTTGGCGGCAGCTACCGCGCAAATGCAACCCATCACCCATAGCAAGGCCATCGCTACCGTGCCAGGCACACGCGTGCGATCACCCCAACCCAGGCCGTGCCGCAGTGATGCCCAAGCCGCAAAAATGGCTGCCAGCACCACCAACAACATTTGGGGCTGCAGGCGGGAGGTGGAGAACAGTTTCAGCAGAGCGCGTGCGAGGCGATCAAGGCCGACGAGCGTGCGCTGGAAAAGGGCTTGCCCGTCTAGCCGGTAAATCAGTGGCGGCTGATCCAGGCGTCCCGCTTCAAGCTGGCGCCGCAAAAGCATGTACAGCACAATGCCGCCTGCTAACGCGACCAGACTCATCACCAAGGGGCGGTTGATTCCGTGCCACACAGCCAAGCTATAGGTGGGTAAGGCACCACCCACTACGGGCCGAGCGGCAAGGTCGAGTGCCGGGCCAATGCTCCACTGGGGGAAAATTCCTACCAGCAGGCATAAAAGAACCAGCACTTCAACCGGCACCCGCATCCAGCGTACGGGTTCGTGCGGCTCGCGTGGCAGGTTGGTGGAAGGTGTGCCGAAAAGAATGTCCCAGGAAAAGCGAAGCGAATAGGTCACGGCGAATATGCCGGCCACCGTGGCTGCAATGGGTAGCCCGTAGTCGAGCCAGGGAAGCGCGTGCAGATCGATCGTTTCTGCAAAGAACATTTCCTTGGAGAGAAACCCGTTCATGAGCGGCACACCAGCCATCGCTGCGCTGGCCACCAGTGCCAGCGTGCCCGTGATGGGCATAGACTTGAACAGCCCGTTGAGGCGACGAATGTCCCGGGTGCCTGTTTCATGGTCAATGATCCCTGCCGCCATAAACAGAGATGCCTTGAAAGTGGCGTGGTTGATGATGTGAAACACCGCCGCCACAGCCGCCAGATCACGGTTCAGGCCCAGAAGCAAGGTAATCAGACCCAGGTGACTGATGGTGGAATAGGCCAGCAGCCCTTTCAGGTCGTTCTGGAACATGGCCGCATAGGCGCCGAGCACCAGGGTGATCAGGCCTGCGCCACCCACCATCCAGAACCATTGCTCTGTGCCGGCAAGCGCGGGCCAAAGCCGCGCCAGGAGGAATACACCCGCCTTCACCATGGTCGCCGAGTGCAGATAGGCGGAAACCGGGGTGGGGGCTGCCATCGCATGTGGCAACCAGAATTGGAATGGAAACTGAGCGCTTTTGGTTAGCGCGCCAAGCAGTACCAACACCAACATCGGTGTATACAAGGCATGGGCGCGGATTCGATCGCCTGCCCCCAGCACGGCCTCCAAATCGTAGCTGCCCACGATATGGCCAAGGATCAGTACGCCCGCCAGCAGGCACAGGCCGCCAGCTCCGGTGATGGTGAGAGCCATGCGCGCACCGCGCCGAGCGTCTTTGCGATGGTGCCAATAGCCGATGAGCAGGAAGCTGAACAGGCTGGTCAGTTCCCAGAAAAAGGCAAGTTGAATCAGGTTGCCTGAAAGCACCACACCCAACATGGCGCCCATGAAGGCCAGGAAGAAGGAGAAAAAGCGCGGAACCGGATCTTCCTTGCTCATGTAGTAGCGCGCGTACAGTGCCACCAGCAGGCCAATGCCGGTGACTAGCGTGGCAAACATCCAGGCAAAGCCATCTACGCGCAGAACCAGGTTCAAGCCTGCCGAAGGTATCCATGCAACCTCCTGGCGCAGCACCTGGCCTTCCTGCAAAGCGGGATACATCAACGCCACGGTGAACAACGCTGCACCAGCTACCAACGCGGAAAGTGTCGCGGCGGTATTTCGCGCGTGGGTGGGTAGCAGGGCGGCTATCAAGGCCCCAGCGAAAGGCAGTAGAAGAAGTGTCAGCAAATCCATGTGACTCTCAAGTCTAACGGGCGGTTTGGCCGATTGCGGAAAAAAAACGACAAAATAGCGCAGATGCGCATTCTGCTGACCGAAGACGACACCATGATTGGCGAAGTAGTGCTAGATGCACTTCGCGGAGAAGGGTGGGCCGTCGATTGGGTCAAAGACGGTGCCATGGCCGAAACAGCCTTGGCAACGACGTCCTATGACCTCTTGCTGTTGGATCTCGGCCTGCCACGCAAAGATGGCCTGGAAGTGCTGCGTACTTTGCGCGCGCGCAAGCAGAGATTACCGGTGTTGATCGCTACAGCACGTGACTCCGTCGCTCAGCGAGTGGCCGGCCTGGATGCCGGGGCGGATGACTACATTATCAAGCCCTACGACCTCGATGAACTATTGGCTCGTATTCGCGCTCTTTTGCGGCGTGCGGATGGTCGCGCTGAGCCTGTTTACGAGTGGGGAGACGTGGCCATCAACCCCGCCACGCGAGAGGTCAGCCTGGCAGGCCAACCTGTCAGCCTGTCCGCACGTGAATGGGCAGTATTGGAGCCTCTTCTGGCTCGCCCGGGGCGTGTGCTTTCACGTGCTCAGCTGGAAGAAAAGCTCTATTCCTGGCGCGATGACATCAGCTCGAACGCTGTTGAGGTCTACATCCACGGTGTCCGCAAGAAGCTGGGCGCTGGCCTGATCGAAAACCAGCGCGGCCTTGGGTATAGGGTGCCTCAATGAGAGGCCGTTCGAGGTCTTTTCACAGGCGTGTAGTCAGAGCCCTGATTCTCCCCTGGCTTTTACAGCCCGAGACGGCCATTCCATCGTATACCGATAGCTTCCCAACCTGGACGATGTCAAAAGCTCATGCCCTTGAAAGCCCATGCCCTTAGATAGCGCACCTCGGCCGGCGCCTTCATTACGCGCCCGTCTTACCCGCTTGCTGCTACTCGCCGTGCTGCTGATCGCCTGTGTTCAGGCCGCAGTTACCTGGCGCACCGCGAGCACAGAAACTGAAGCCGTATTTGATGCGCAGATGGAACGCATTGCGCTCTCCTTGACTGGTGGCCTGGCTTCAGCCGTGTTGGGTGAAGACGCGCTAGCTCCCGGTTCGGGTGCGGACGATTTGATCATTCAAATATGGCGAGCTGATGGCGCCATGCTTTACCGCTCGCGTTCAGCGCGCCTGCTTCCCCAGCAGGCTGTGCTGGGCTTTGCGAATGTGCGTGTGGCCGGAGCGGCCTATCGGGTGTATGCATTGCAGACCCCTTTGCAGGTCATCCAGGTAGCACAAGATCTCGCATCACGCAGGCAGATCGCGGGGCGATTGGCGCTGCGCGCCGTGCTTCCCATTGCGGCTTTGGCACCGCTTTTGATGCTGATCGTGTGGTGGGTAATCGGCCACGCGCTGGCTCCCGTGGAGCAGCTCCGCCGCCAGGTAGCCACGCGACGCGCTCACGATCTGGCTCCTTTGGCGGTTGATGGCCTACCAGCCGAGGTGCTGCCGCTGGTGACCGAGATGAATGGCCTGTTGTCGCGCCTGGCCGCAGCCTGGGACGCTCTGCAAAACTTTACCGCTGACGCCGCTCACGAACTTCGCTCGCCCCTGGCTGCCCTGCGCCTCCAACTGCAGAGCCTTCAACGCGCGGAAGGGCCGGAGGCTCGCCGTGTGGCGAATGAGCGCCTGCTTTCAGGCATCGACCGCGCCACTCGTCTGGTCGAACAACTGCTCGCGCTGGCCAGGCAGGAAGGGGGCAATGGTGACGCAGTACCCCCATCTTCTGTGAACCTGAACCGATTGGCCCAAGGTGCTGTGCAGGAGTTTGCCAGGGAGGCCGCCACCCGGGGCGTTATCTTGGCGCCGCCTTTGGCCCCTCAGGAGGAAGTGATAGTTTCTGGCCATGAACAGGGCTTGGCCGTGCTACTACGCAATTTGCTGGAGAACGCGTTGCGCTATACCCCTGAGGGTGGCCGCGTGCAAGTTCAAGTGGCGCATGCGCCGCCGAAGATCGAGGGGCCTGGGCTATCTGGCTCCAAAGCACCCCAAGCATGGCTTATCGTGGAAGATTCCGGTCCCGGTATTGCCCCTGAAGAAAGACAGCGCGTGCTCGATCGCTTCTATCGGGTCGCAGGAGCCGCCGGGCACGGCAGTGGGCTAGGGTTGGCGATCGTTAAAGCGGTGGCTGACCGGCATGGCGCCCAGGTAAAGCTGGATGAGTCGCCCGCTTTGGGCGGTTTGAAAGTTACCGTGGAGTTCAGCTAACTTCAAGCCAACGTTCTAAGACTGTGAGCTCCTAAGCTCTGCCTAAGTGTCCGCCGTCATATTCAACTCAACCGTCATTAGACGGCCCCATTGAATAGACGGAAAAAGGACACAAACATGAACGCGATCGAGCTGAAGTCGAAAAAACTCGTAGTTGCACTTTTAGCTGCCGGCGTGCTGGGCGGGGCAGGGGTGACGGCTGTGGACCGGATGAACGTACGCGCCCAGGCGCAACCAGCACCTGTGGCCGCTGCCCTGGCCGCTGCACCCGGAGTGGCTACGACACAAACCTTGCCGAGTTTCGCCGCCATCACGGCGCGCAACGGCCCCGCCGTGGTCAATATCAGCACCAGCGGCACTCAGAAAGCATCAGACGAAGATGAAGACGAAACCCCCGCCCCGCAAGGCCGGTCAAGGCGCGGACAGGAGGGGTCCATGGACGATTTGCTACGCCAGTTTGGCATTCCGCCCGGTATGTTCGGGCAAGCCCCCGGGCAACGAGGCGGCGGTGCTCAGCAACCGCAAGCACGGGGCGTAGGCTCTGGATTCATCATTAGTCCAGACGGGCTGATCATGACTAACGCCCATGTGGTGCGCGGCGCGAAAGAGGTCACCGTGAAGTTGACCGACCGCCGCGAGTTTCGGGCCAAGGTGCTGGGCGCGGATCCCAAGACGGACATCGCAGTCCTGAAGATCGAAGCAAAGGGCCTGCCCACCGTTCCGCTGGGCAGCAGCAAGAATCTTCAACCCGGAGAATGGGTGCTGGCCATCGGCTCGCCGTTTGGATTTGAAAACACCGTCACTGCAGGTGTCGTCAGTGCCAAAGGCCGCTCATTGCCTGACGACAGCGCCGTTCCTTTCATCCAGACTGACGTTCCTGTGAACCCCGGCAACTCGGGTGGCCCGCTGTTCAACTCCGCCGGCGAGGTGGTGGGAATCAACTCGCAGATATATAGCCGCTCAGGGGGCTACCAGGGGGTGTCATTTGCCATTCCCATCGAATTGGCCGCCAAAGTGAAGGATCAAATCGTTGCGACCGGCAAAGTCGAGCACGCTCGCCTGGGTGTCGCAGTACAGGAGGTGAATCAAGCGTTCGCTGATTCCTTCAAACTGCCCAAACCGGAAGGCGCGTTGATTGCCAACGTGGAAAAAGGAAGCGCTGCCGAACGCGCGGGGCTGAAAACGGGCGACGTGATTTTGAAGGCCGACGGCCAACCTATCGTCGCCTCGGGTGATCTGCCCGCACAGATCGGCATGGCGCGACCCGGAGACACGGTGACGTTTGAGATCTGGCGCGCAGGCCGTTCGGAGAAAGTCACTGCCCGCTTGAGTGGAAATAAAGACAAAGCCGAGCAATTGGCCGACGCTGGGAACGTGCAAAAAGGAAAACTCGGTTTGTCTCTCCGGCCTCTGGCTCCTGAGGAGAAGCAGCAGGCACGTGTGGAGGATGGACTCTTGATTGAGCAGGCCGCAGGCCCGGCCGCCGCGGCGGGCGTACAACCAGGCGACGTACTGGTGTCGATCAATGGGCAAGCGGTGAGCAATGCCGAACAGGCTCGCAACGTGATCGCCAAATCTGATAAGTCAGTGGCGCTGCTGATCCAGCGAGATGGTCAGCGGATATTTGTGCCAGTGCGAATCGGCTGAAACTGGTTTTCACTTAAAAAACCCGAGGCGATCGCCTCGGGTTTTTTTATTAGTGTGCCCAGCATGGGCGCACACCTGCGGGTGCAAGTCCCGCCGTAAGTTGATCACAACGAACGAAGTGAAACGCAACTGCATGAGGGCACGAGGGGGCATTGAGCGCAGGAGCGCGCTTGGCAATTTCCCATCGAATGGAACTTGTAACGCCGTTTCGTTACTCATTTGCTGTGGCTACGAAACGGCCTCCAGACGTCGCCAACGGCATAACAGCCCCCGCTATCGAATCTGCTCTGCCTCATCTATCAAAGAAGAAGACATGCCAGGAATGAGCAACCTGTCCGGCGGTATTGCCGGCTGCCGATCCCCTAGGAACGAATCCTCCCCCACTGAGAGCCCCTGCGGAGCATCCTCCGCGCAAGGCTTGCAACGCGACCACGCCTGGATGGCAGAGCTTGATCAGTTACTTGCAACCATCTTGGCCAGAAATAACTCGGTGCCCGTACCCGCTAATGCCGTTTCCTTTGCTATCGCACCTGCACCTACAGCGGCACTATTGCATTCAAATATTCACGAATCCTTTGGAGTTGTGGAAAGCGCAACCGATCATGCCAAGGCGTTCAGGAATTGGTTTCACAGCTTTGCAAACACACTGAGCCTTCTTGGCAGCCGGGCAGGTAACGTACAGGGTTTTCAGATTGCCTCCCCAAGGTATCAGAAGCTCCTTAAGGCGGAACTCATGCGTGGGCAGTTGCAAGCTACCTATTCACGCAACGATGCGGATAGGTTGGAGCGTTCACGCTCGCCCCTGGTCCGGGAGGGGTACGGCCGAGCGGTGCGAACCGGTCTCTGGATGGCCGCCGCAGAAGTGCGTACCGAGCAAATCCGAAAGCTCCTTGGTGAGAGCAGTGATGAACTGAACAAGTTTGTGGTTTACCCGGTCAGCCGAGCGTTCGAGTATCCGGGGTTGACGCTCACGCTATTGTCCAGTTTGGATGCGCTAGACCTTGCGGGCCTCGAAAGCGTTTATATCGAGCCCTTGCGGATACAGCTCATCTTGAAGACCAAGGTGACCTTGCCTGTAATCGATGGTCATTTCGGTCGCCGGGGGTTGCGCGCTTCGCCGAGTGAATGCGCGGAAATTTGCGCCGAAGCCATGGTGAGAAAAATCTGCGAGGGCGACATTCCGGGCGCTCTTGAATCACTGAATGCTGCGTTTCATGACGAGGCCGCAGAAGCGGTCAAAAGCGGCCTATCGAAAACGCAGTGGGCACCCAATACTTTGATAGTGCCCAAAGGCGTAGATCCGTTGATGGGCAGTTCGATTGAGCAGACTCAATTGTTGAAAGCTGCTTACGAAAAGTGCGTTGCCCCGGGGACCGAAGGCTTGCCGTTTTTCCTGCGACAAAATATTCAGGTAGTGCGCAATCTCATTGGCGATATCCAGAAATTTGGCCGGCCCAGTATGCCTGCCATGGTCTGCGCTGATCTCACGGAAGCTTTGCAAACCGTATCCGAACTCGTGTTTCAGGCGGGTTTCATGTCGGGCCCGCGGCTTAACCCGCAGGCTTCGTCACTGCATATGGAGCGCCTTTATCAGGCCATGCAGGAGATTCACCGCATCATCCATTTTCAAAACGATTGGGCCGGGCGCACGACTCGTTTGGATGACGCCGTCGCGTCATTGCTGTTGGGAATATCCGTGGTCACAGGTGTTGGCTTGTCACGCGGCGAGGCATGCGCGTTGCAAGAATTCCTGGCAGTGGAGCGTGCACCTCACGCCCTGGCCATGCTGGATCAGACCCACGCGTCGCTACCGGGTCAGAACTCAGTCGCCTATTTGGCTGGTGGCTACTACGAAACGCCCGGCCTCTTCAATGAGCCCGCTAGCTATCCCTTCGTTACACATCCTGATTTGATCGAGAAAGACTTGATCATCATCGAGCCGCATCCCAACAATGCGGCAGAACCCAGTGTGCAGCCGCACGATCCTGTGGAGTTGATCAAGCATCTGTTCTCAGACGGCGTTGATCACCGCCGCACCGTAGTGATGGATGTCACCTTGAATCATCTCGGAGAAGAGCAAATCTCAGCCGCTCTGAAAGCCGCCAAACCTCACATTGAATCTGGCCGGTTGAATCTGATTCTGCTGCAAAGCGGCACCAAATTTGTTCAAAATGGCATGGATCTCGTCAATATTGGTTTCGCGGCGGTTTTCAACCACAAAGAACACTGGGTAGATTTCCGTACCAATATGGCGCGAAATCGCATGCATGTACCGAACGACGACGAAGGCTATATCGCCCATCTGCTCTCTACCGAAAACCATGCGTCTTCGCTAGCGTATCTGGCCAGAGTTAGAAAAAATACCGCCACATTGCGCGCCACGCTGGAAGAAAAAATCGCGTGGGGCCATGAGACAGAGAATGCATATGAAATATGTATTAATTCTGATGCGAAAACCGTGTATATCAGCTTCAGGCTGACGCAGGCATACTTGGCCAAAAAGCTAAGAATAGAGGGCGCCATGGTATCTCCAGAGGAGCGCGCTCGCATCAACGCCCAGCTATATGAGACCAGGCTTTGTCCGGCCTTTAGAGACTTGGCTGTCGTAGATCGATCAAGTTTCGGATTCAATATCACCAATTTCGGTGAATGCGGGGAAACCGTGCGCATTACACCCGGTGTTGAAGAGCATGCACTGCTAAAAGAGTATGCGATGCGAATAATCAATACTGGTGCCTTGCTTTATTCAGAGCTTGAGTCGATGCCTGCCGTGGAGCGTTTATAGCCACGCATGGCTGCCTGATAACCCCCTCGTGTGCTTAGTTCATGGGTCAGCGTCCAGCGTTCCTAGTTGGTAGGCTGCCGCCTGTACGGTAGTCGGTGCCTATGAAAAGCGCCTCGGAGGGGCGTCGATATGTGCAGCCCTACGCGGTACGACGCACTCCCTTCTTATGGCCGCTCCTGCTAAAGGCGCATGGCGAGCTATCCGCGCGGTCCTGTGCACACATGCCGCAAGGTCAATAATTTCACGGAAATTGCTCTAATTTCCATCGCCACCTTAGCGACTCAGCGGGCGCTGGTGTAACGTGGATGGAAGAGGGGGGCTCAGTCACGTGAATTTCAAAAGCTAAAACCGTAGCTTTTATCACTCGCTGCTAAGTTCTTGGTGATTTTAATCAGTGAGGGATTTTCAAGTGTTTGTAAATAAAGAAAAAGTTTCTCAAATAAAAGAGAATTGGCTCAGCGTGACCTGGGAGGAGCTTGCCACGTTTATTGGGCCCAACGCCCAATCGTATCAACCATCATGGCAGAAGCAGCACACGAATTGGAAAGAGAAGGGGTATGGGGGTTCTGGGCTTAGCTGGAGTTGGCCTGCACTTATTCCTCCGCTTGGAATCCCATGGGCGGTGGCGCGTAAAAATTGGCTGTTTGTGGGTCTGATGGTAGGGCTCATTGTTTTTGTTAATGTCATAGCGTTCATTTGGCCGAAAAGCCCTGACTTCACCTTTATGGCGTTTCTTATTCCGATGATCGCCAAATCCATGTATATCCAGCATGCCGTGGCCCAAGTGGCACGAATTAAGAAGGAAACACCTGCTGGCCCGGCGCGAGATGCGGCACTGACGAGTGCGGGAGGCCTAAATATGAAGCATGGTTATATAGCTGGCGCTGTCTGTGCAGTCTTTTTGCTGCTTATGGTGCTTATTGCTATCTAAGGAACCTCTGCAAAACCCCTCACAGCGCCAGATCGCTACCCCCGGGCGGTCTGCTGCGTTGAATTTTTTGCCAATAGCACGAGCTATTGGCTGCAAAACTCGTCTTGCAGCCCATCCCGCGGCCAGCGCCTGGCATCCGCGATAGGTTTTGCAGAGACTCCCTAAGCGTCAAGACTTTGCGAACGGTCTTAGGCGCCTGCGCCAGATATCCGTGCACACGGTGAGCGCCTTCAATCCAGTGCGCAGGGCGCCTCGCGCGTAGGCGCAACTGGGGAGGGGCTTCTGTAAGAGCCTGATGCAAGCGCGCTTGCCGACTGGAGCCCCAGAACCCGAGGCTGTGAGCTGGTTTTACCCCCTCTCCCGCAGGCGGGAGAGGGTAGGGGTGAGGGCGAGCGGCGTGTCCATGGTGTGTGCCCTTCCGCGAGGTCAGAGGCGTTCAACTGAAACGAGCAGGCTCATATATTCATATTCACATGAAAAATCGGCGGCTTATCACGGTTCTTGGGTAGGGCGCTGCGAGCAAACGGGCGCCCTAACTTCCGTATCCTAGGCACGCGCCCGCATTAGGCCTGCTTCGGCATTCACGTATTAATCGGCGCTCGCGTTCCCGAGCGCTTTCATGGGCACGTCGTTCGAACTTCACATGAAGGGGGCGGCGCGCACGCGCAGAGCAGCCTCCTTCGGGGTCTGCGGTGCAAGTCTCGGCGAGCTGATCGCGCTTTTTTCGGGCTGCGTGCGCTGGAGACGCAAAAATCACCGCGGTCAGGAGCAATGCTGTAGCAATGGCAAGGAGGGGTAGGGCGCGAGTGCGTTGAAGCATTGAAGAGGTGGGGTGGAGTAAGGCGTGTCACACTCAAGCAGCATTCCGCTACCATGCGAATCCGCTTAAAAGTAAACCGAAAAAAGTCGAGCACCTTATCATGCGCCAAGCCATTTTGAAGCTTGAGGAATCCCGGATCCGTGAAGTTGCCAATGCCGGAATGGGACGAGAAGATGTGCTGCCATTCTGGTTTGGCGAGAGTGACGAAGTTACGCCAGAAGCGATCCGGCAAGCGGGCATTGCCTCGTTGCAAGCCGGGGAAACCTTCTATTCGCATAACCTGGGCTTGCCCGCGCTGCGCCAGGCGGTGGCCGGGTACATGAGTGAGCTTCACGGGCCTGTCGAACCAAGTCGCATTGCCGTGACCTCAGGTGGCGTGAATGCCTTGATTGTGGCCATGCAGACCCTGATCGATGCCGGTGATGAAGTGGTTGCCGTCACTCCGGTGTGGCCCAACCTTACCGCGCAGCCCGTTATCTTGGGCGCTCGGTTGCGTTGCGTAGCGCTTGCGCCGGATGCCGATGGTGTCTGGCGCCTTGATATGGCCCAACTTTTGGCTGCGGTGACACCTCAAACGCGCCTTTTGGTCGTCAATTCGCCCAACAACCCCACGGGATGGACCCTTTCCCGGGCAGAGCAACAGCAAATCCTCGATCACTGCCGAGGCACGGGAACCTGGATTCTTTCAGACGAAGTCTATGAGCGCTTGTATTACGCGGGAGACACGAGCAACGGCGCGGCGCCGAGCTTTCTCGATCTCGCGGAGCCCGAGGATCGGCTGGTGGTGGTGCAGAGCTTCTCCAAAAGCTTCCTGATGACGGGATGGCGCCTGGGTTGGCTCGTGATGCCGCCCTCGATGACGCCTCACGTCGGCAAGTTGCTTGAATTCAATACATCGTGCGCCCCGGTGTTTGTCCAGCGAGCCGCGCTGGCCGCTCTGGAGCTCCGGGAGGCAGTGACGCCAGGCATAGTGGCTCATCTGAAGAATTGCCGTGACACATTAGTTCCACTTCTCCAGGCGCTGCCAGGCATCAAGACCAGCAAGGCACCCGGTGGCATGTACGCTTTTTTACGCATCACGGGCTATGATGACTCACTGCATCTCGCCAAGCGTCTGGTTGCCGAAGCTGGTGTGGGACTCGCGCCCGGTCTGGCGTTCGCCCCCGAAGCGGAGGGCTGGCTGCGCTGGTGCTTTGCCTCAAAAGACGTCAAGCGGCTAGAGGAGGGCGTCCGACGCCTCGCCCACTGGTTGCCTCGCCAATAGGGCTCAAACCAAGCCCGGGGCCCGGCCACGAAGAGTGGGCATTCAAGGGGTTTGGAGTGTTCTTTCCAGTGCCGTTATAATCGTCAGGTTTTGCATCTCAGCAAATCGCACGTGGCGTGTAGTTCCGACGCACCACGCAAGTCAAACCATTTGGAACGAAAGCAAGAGATATGATCTCCAAAGACAACAAGGCCGTAGTGGTCAAGGATAACGCACGCGCTGCCAACGATACTGGTAGCCCCGAAGTGCAAGTGGGCCTGTTGACAGCCCGCATCAACGAACTGACTCCCCATTTCAAGCAGCACGCCAAGGACCATCATGGCCGCCGCGGTCTGCTGCGCATGGTGAGCCGTCGCCGTAAACTGCTGGACTACCTCAAGTCCAAAGATGCTGATCGCTACTTGGCTCTCATCGCCAAGCTTGGTCTGCGCAAGTAAGCTGCAACCGATGAAAAACGCCTGAAGCCTTCGCTTGGCTCAGGCGTTTTTTTAATTTTTTTCCGAGAAGTTCGGCTTTGGAGCGAAGCTGTGTCATTCCATCAACCTCCTCGAATCTGAGGTGCATGCTGGAATGGCATCGTGTTCTGAATCTGGCTTCAGCCTCCGTAGCTCAACTTTGAGCTGCCAATTCACCCAGGAGCAAACATGAGCATGTTCAACAAAGTCACGAAGTCCTTCCAGTGGGGCGACAAGACCGTCGTCATGGAAACTGGTGAGATCGCTCGCCAATCGACCGGCGCTGTGCTGGTCAACATTGATGGCACCGTGGTGTTGGCCACCGTGGTGGCAAGCAAGAACTCCAAGCCAGGGCAAGATTTCTTCCCCCTCACAGTCGATTACATCGAAAAAACATACGCTGCAGGCAAGATCCCTGGCAGCTTCTTCAAGCGCGAGGCCAAGCCTAGCGAATCAGAAACGCTCACCAGCCGCCTGATCGATCGCCCAATTCGTCCCTTGTTCCCCGAAGGCTTCTTCAACGAAGTGCATGTGGTCATCCACACCGTTTCGTTGAACCCTGAGGTGGATGCCGATATCGCCGCCATGATCGCCGTTAGCGCGGCCTTGTCGGTCAGCGGTCTTCCTTTCAACGGCCCTATCGGCGCTGCGCGCGTGGGCTATGTCAACGGTCAGTATGTTCTGAACCCTGCACGTTCGGCCCGTGCCGACAGCCAGATGGATCTGGTGGTGGCCGGTACAGAAAACGCTGTGCTGATGGTGGAGTCCGAGGCGCTGCAATTGCCCGAAGATGTCATGCTGGGTGCGGTGGTGTTCGGTCATGAGCAAGGCCGTATCGCCATCAATGCCATCCATGAACTGGTGCGTGAAGCAGGCAAGCCACTTTGGACAGAAACCGGCGCCTGGGCGCCCGAAGTCAAAGACGAGCCATTCATCGAAAAAGTTGGTGTGCTGGCCGAGGGCAAGCTGCGCGAGGCTTATCAGATCCGCAACAAACAAGGCCGTACGCACGCTGTGCGTGAGGCTTATGCTTCGGTGCGCGCTGCACTGAAAGGCGAGGGCGCCGAATTTGATGAAGTCAAACTCGATAGCCTCCTGTTCGAACAGGAAGCCAAAATCGTTCGTGGCCAGATTCTGGCTGGCGAGCCCCGCATTGATGGCCGTGATACACGCACCGTGCGTCCTATCGAGATCCGCAACAGCGTGCTTCCACGCACCCATGGTTCTGCGCTGTTCACGCGCGGCGAGACTCAAGCCCTGGTCGTGACAACATTGGGTACGGAGCGCGATGCACAGCGCATTGATGCACTGGCAGGCGAGTTTGAAGACCGCTTCCTGTTCCACTACAACATGCCTCCCTTCGCTACTGGCGAAGTTGGCCGCATGGGCTCCACCAAGCGCCGCGAAGTCGGCCATGGCCGTCTGGCCAAGCGTGCGTTGGCCGCCTGCTTGCCGGCCAAAGACGAATTTCCTTACACCATTCGCGTGGTGAGCGAGATCACTGAATCAAACGGCTCTTCGTCCATGGCATCTGTCTGTGGCGGCTGCCTCTCGATGATGGACGCCGGTGTGCCCATGAAAGCGCATGTGGCTGGTATCGCCATGGGTCTGATCAAAGACGGCAACAAATTTGCCGTGTTGACAGACATTCTGGGTGATGAAGATCACCTGGGCGATATGGATTTCAAAGTCGCTGGTACGACCAACGGCATCACAGCCCTTCAGATGGACATCAAAATCCAGGGTATCACCAAGGAAATCATGCAGGTTGCTCTGGCTCAGGCCAAGGAAGCGCGCATGCACATCCTCGGCAAGATGCAAGAAGCCATGGGTGAGGCCAAAACCGAAATTTCCAGCTTCGCGCCAAAACTCTTCACCATGAAGATCAATCCGGAGAAGATCCGTGATGTGATCGGCAAAGGCGGCGCTACTATCCGCGCCTTGACTGAAGAAACCGGCTGCCAGATCAACATCGAGGAAGACGGCACCATCACCATCGCCAGCAGCGATGCCGCCAAAGCTGATGCAGCCAAACGCCGCATTGAAGAAATTACGGCTGAGGCCGAAGTGGGCAAGGTCTACGAAGGCCCGGTCGTCAAGCTGCTTGATTTCGGCGCCTTGATCAACATCCTGCCTGGTAAGGATGGCTTGCTCCACATCAGCCAGATCGCCAACGAGCGGGTGGAGCGGGTGGCTGACTACCTCCAAGAAGGCCAGGTTGTGCGCGTGAAAGTGCTGGAAACCGATGAAAAGGGCCGTATCAAGCTGTCCATGAAGGCTTTGCTTGATCGTCCCGCACGTGAAGAACGCGGTGATCGTGAAGAGCGCAGTGATCGCGGCGAGCGCAATGATCGCGGTGAACGCGGCGAGCGCGGTGAGCGCGGTGAGCGTCCACCCCGCGCAGAGCGTGACCAACGCGGCCCTGGTGCCGATGACCGTTCGGCTGACCAACAACAGCAACAGCAGCAGTGATGGCTGATGCCGGCGCGGTTGGAACAAACCGCCCGGCACTCGCGTCCGCACCTGTTAGTGAATGGCCATCCGACTATGAAATGCATTGAAATCCGAGAGTTCGGCGCTCCCGAAGTCCTGGTGCCTGCGGAGCGCATTGCTCCCGTAGCGGGTCAGGGCGAACTGCTGATCCGCGTTGCGGCGTCCGGCGTTAACCGGCCTGATGTCCTGCAGCGTACCGGCAACTACCCGGTGCCTCCAGGCGCTTCGGATCTGCCGGGGCTTGAGGTCGCAGGCGTCATCGAATCGGGTGATTCCGAAGCGATGCGAGCTGCCGGTTTGGCTGTGGGTGATCGCGTTTGTGCACTCGTCGCCGGTGGTGGTTATGCCGAGCAATGTGTGGCGCCCGTGGTGCAATGCTTGCCGGTGCCGCGGGGTCTGTCAGATATTGAGGCGGCCTCACTACCCGAGACGTTCTTCACTGTCTGGAGCAATGTGTTCGACCGGGGCCGTTTGCAGGCTGGAGAAACGCTGTTGATCCAGGGTGGAACCAGTGGCATTGGTGTGACCGCCATTCAAATGGGCAAAGCTGCCGGCGCCACCGTCATCGCGACTGCAGGGTCCGATGAAAAATGCGCCGCCATGCTTGAATTGGGCGCAGATCACGCCATTAACTATAAGACCTCAGATTTCGCCGAAGAGGTGAAGAAGCTGACGGCTGGTAAAGGTGTCGACGTCGTACTCGATATGGTGGCGGGCGAATATGTTCGCCGCGAGATCGAGTGCTTGGCAGAAGATGGCCGTTTGGTCATCATTGCCGTTCAAGGTGGAGTCAAGGCGGAATTCAATGCGGGCCTGGTGCTGCGTAAGCGCCTGGTTATCACGGGCTCCACGCTGCGTCCTCGCCCCATCGCCTTTAAAGGCGCTATTGCCAAGGCACTCCAGGCAAACGTCTGGCCATGGCTGGAAAGTGGACGCATCAAGCCTGTCATTCACAGCGTGTTTCCTGCTCTGCAATCAGAGGGGGAAATGTTAAGTGGTGCGGCAAGGGCGCACGCCCTGATGCAAAGCAACCAGCACATCGGAAAGATCGTGCTGAACTGGCAAGCATGATGGGAAAAATCACAAGGAAGGCGATATGAGTAAGAAACTGATCGTCGGTAACTGGAAGATGAACGGCAGCCTGGCCGGTAACGACGCGCTTGTGCGCGAGTTGCTTGGCGGCATTGGTCAGCCCGCATGCGACGTGGCTATATGCCCCCCTGGCATTTATGTGGCTCAATTGCGAGACTTGCTGGCAGCATCGCCTATTGAACTCGGTGTGCAGAACGTTTCAATGAATGAAAACGGTGCCTACACGGGTGATGTTTCGGCGGAAATGCTGAAAGACTTTGGTGTCCGCTATGCGATCGTAGGTCACAGCGAGCGCCGTCAGCACCAGGCCGAGAATGATGTGCACGTGGCCCTTAAAGCCAAACGTGCGTTGGCGGCGGGCATTACCCCCATCGTCTGCGTTGGTGAAACGCTGCGCGAGCGCGAGTCCGGTATGACCGAATTCATCGTCAAGCGTCAGTTGTCTGCGGTCATTCACTTGAATGGCCATTGCATCAGCGAAATCGTGGTCGCGTATGAGCCTGTGTGGGCGATCGGGACCGGGCAGACCGCGACTCCAGAGCAGGCGCAAAGCGTTCACGCCTTGCTTCGTGCGCAGATCAAAGCTGCCACGGAGAAAGCCGACCGGGTGCGCATTCTCTACGGCGGAAGCATGAATGCGGCTAATGCTGCTGAGCTATTGTCACAACCTGACATCGATGGTGGCCTGATTGGCGGGGCATCGCTCAAGTCCACGGATTTTCTGAAAATCATTGCCGCTGCACGCGCCTAACCAGTGCCAGCGAATGAGAATATTGGAGTAATTGAATGAACATTATTTTGAACTTGCTGCTTGCAGCGCAGATTCTTTCGGCTTTAACCATGATTGGTTTGATCCTCGTTCAGCACGGCAAAGGTGCTGATATGGGCGCGGCGTTTGGTAGCGGCAGCTCAGGCAGCTTGTTCGGCGCCAGTGGCAGTGCCAACTTCCTTTCGCGCACTACAGCAGGCTTGGCCGCTGTATTTTTTGCCTGTACCCTCGCTCTGGCCTATTTTGGCGTCGGCGTTCGTACGACAGCGCCCACAGGGAATAGTGTTCTGGAAAAGGCCGCTATCGTCGTCCCAGCAGCTTCACAAGCTGGCTCGGCTACAGGGGCGGCTGCGATCCCGAGTGGCGCTTCGCCTGCACCAGCAGGCACTGCACAATCTCCCGCTACAGCGCCAACTCCGGCAGCTTCGGGAGCTGCTCAGATCCCTTCCAAGTAAGCTTGGTGAAAGTTGTCGAAAAAACCTTGCTTCCATCCTGGAAGTGGAGGTTTTTCAGGGTAAACTCCTAGATTAATTCGGTAAGCGTAAATCCTGTAAGAGGAGCTTGCTAAAGTAGAAATTGGCCGTCGTGGTGAAATTGGTAGACACGCTATCTTGAGGGGGTAGTGGCGAAAGCTGTGCGAGTTCGAGTCTCGCCGACGGCACCATAAAAAGTACTGAAGGGGTAGTCCCTCAGTCAGAGAGAGCGAACCCCATGAACCTGGCTCAATACCTGCCCGTCCTTCTTTTTATTTTGGTCGGTCTGGCTGTCGGTGCTTTGTGTCTTGGTATGGGGGCTTTTCTCGGTCCCAATAGGCCCGATGCGGCCAAAAACTCTCCTTACGAGTGTGGATTCGAGGCATTCGAGGATGCGCGCATGAAGTTTGATGTGCGTTACTACCTTGTTGCCATCCTTTTCATTCTGTTCGATCTAGAGATCGCTTTCCTTTTCCCCTGGGCTGTGGCGCTCAAGGATGTCGGGCTCACTGGCTTTGTTGCTGTGGTGATTTTCCTGGCCATTCTTGTCGTCGGCTTTGTTTACGAGTGGAAAAAGGGCGCGCTGGATTGGGAGTGATAGTTCACGTGGTCCACGCAATCTCACAATACGCAGGATAACGCCCATGATCGAAGGCATGATGGAAAAGGGCTTCGTCACCACGAATTTCGACGCGGTGATGAACTGGGCTAAGACGGGCTCGCTATGGCCGGTTACATTCGGTTTGGCGTGCTGCGCGGTCGAGATGATGCATGCGGCAGCCGCTCGTTACGACATTGGTCGTTTCGGTGCCGAGGTGTTTCGTGCAAGCCCGAGGCAATCTGATCTGATGATTGTTGCCGGTACGCTGTGCAACAAGATGGCGCCCGCTTTGCGCAAGGTCTATGACCAAATGGCTGAGCCGCGCTGGGTGATCTCCATGGGTTCGTGTGCCAATGGTGGCGGCTACTACCACTACAGCTATTCGGTGGTTCGTGGGTGCGACCGCATCGTGCCTGTGGATGTGTATGTGCCTGGTTGTCCGCCCACTGCTGAGGCCTTGCTTTACGGCATCATCCAGTTGCAGCAAAAAGTGCGTCGCACCAACACGATTGCGCGGGTATGAGCATGGCAGATTCCGCAGTCGACTACGCCATCACGCCCCAAGCGCTGAAGGATAAAATTGTTGCCGTCCTGGGTGCGCAAGCTCAGGATGTGGGTATTGCCTTGGGTGAAGTTACGGTCACCGTTCGTCCGTCCGAATACATGGCTGTGATGAAGTCGCTGCGAGATAGTGAGGGCTGTCAATTTGAGCAGCTTATCGATCTTTGTGGTGTCGATTACTCCACCTACGGCGATGGCAGGTGGGAAGGTGCGCGCTACGCAGTGGTGACGCATTTGCTCTCTATCAGTCTGAATCAGCGTGTGCGCGTGCGTGTGTTCTGTGCCGGTGATGACTTTCCTGTGATCTCGTCAGTCAATGAGCTTTGGAACGCCGCCAACTGGTATGAGCGCGAAGCATTTGATCTCTACGGCATCATGTTTGAGGGGCACACGGACTTGCGCCGCATCTTGACCGACTACGGCTTCATCGGGCACCCGTTCCGCAAGGATTTCCCGCTTTCGGGGCATGTGGAGATGCGTTACGACGCAGAGCGTCAACGTGTGGTGTACGAGCCTGTCAGTATTGAGCCGCGCGACGTTACGCCGCGCGTGATTCGTGAAGAAAATTATGGGGGAGTGCACTAAAGGCGCTTAGCGCTTTTGGCTTATTGACTCATGGCTGAGATCAAGAATTACACCCTGAACTTCGGGCCGCAGCATCCGGCTGCACACGGCGTATTGAGGCTGGTGCTCGAGCTGGATGGCGAGGTCGTGCAACGCGCTGACCCGCACATCGGGCTTTTGCACCGCGCTACAGAAAAACTTGCCGAGCACAAGACCTTCATCCAGTCGCTTCCTTATATGGATCGTCTGGATTACGTGTCCATGATGTGCAACGAGCACGCCTACTGCCTGGCCATCGAAAAGCTGCTGGGCATTGAGGTGCCTATTCGTGCGCAATACATCCGTGTGATGTTCTCCGAGATCACTCGGTTGCTCAATCACCTGATGTGGCTTGGCTCGCACGGCAATGATTGCGGTTCCTCGACCATCCTCATCTACACCTTCCGCGAGCGGGAAGACCTGTTTGATGTGTACGAGGCGGTTTCGGGCGCGCGCATGCATGCAGCCTATTTCCGTCCTGGCGGTGTTTATCGCGATCTGCCGGACACCATGCCGCAGTACCGCAGCAAAATTCGCGGCACGAAATCGTTGGAGCGGCAAAACGCTGCTCGGCAGGGTTCGCTGCTGGATTTCATTGACGATTTCACCCAGCGGTTCCCCGGTCTCGTGGATGAGTACGAAACCTTGCTCACCGACAACCGGATTTGGAAGCAACGCACTGTGGGCGTCGGCGTGTTGAGCGCAGAGCGCGCGCTTAACCTCGGTATGACTGGCCCCATGTTGCGGGGTTCCGGTATTGCTTGGGATTTGCGTAAGAAGCAGCCGTACGAAGTCTACGATCGCCTCGATTTCGATATTCCCGTTGGCAAAACGGGTGATAGCTACGATCGCTATCTTGTCCGTGTGCAGGAAATGCGTGAGTCCAATCGCATCATCAAGCAGTGCGTGAATTGGCTGCGCGCCAATCCGGGCCCGGTGATCGTGGACAATCACAAGGTCGCTCCGCCAAGTCGCGTAGCCATGAAGACCAATATGGAGGAGTTGATTCACCACTTCAAGCTCTTCACTGAAGGCATGCATGTGCCTGAAGGCGAGGCCTATGCGGCCGTAGAGCATCCAAAGGGTGAATTCGGCATCTACATGGTCAGCGATGGTGCCAACAAGCCTTATCGCTTGAAAATCCGTGCCCCAGGTTTTGTGCATCTGGCAGCGCTTGATGAAATGGTCCGGGGCCATATGCTGGCTGACGCTGTGGCCATCATTGGTACGCTGGATATCGTGTTTGGAGAGATTGATCGATGATCTCTGATGTGTCTTCCCAAGTGAGCACCGCCCAGGCGGCGCCGTTTTCGACTGCAACGATGGCGCGCTTTGCGCGCGAGGTGTCGAAGTACCCCGCTGAGCAAAAACAGTCAGCCGTCATGGCTTGCCTGTCTATCATTCAGCAGGAGCAGGGCTGGGTCAGCCCTGAGAACGAGCAAGCGTTAGCCGTTTACCTGGGCATGGCACCGATTGCTGTCCATGAGGTGAGCAGCTTCTACAACATGTACAACCGGCGCCCGGTTGGCCGTTACAAGTTGAACGTTTGTACCAATCTGCCATGCCAATTGCGAGATGGTGCCAAAGCGCTCGAGTATCTGGAGAAGAAGCTCGGCATTAGCGCGGGTCAAACCACGGCGGATGGGTTGTTTACCTTGCAACCATCCGAATGCCTCGGAGCATGCGCAGACTCGCCAGTTCTGTTGGTCAATGATCGCAACATGTGCAGCTTCATGAGCGAAGACAAGCTTGATCAGTTGATCGATGGCCTGAAGAACGCGGAGGCCAATTGATGAAAGCCGAGCAGGTGTTGTCGCAGTTTGCCGCTACGGGCGTGCAGACTTGTTTTCATGATCGCCACATTGAGCCGCAGATCTATGCTGGGCTCAATGGTGCGAACTGGAGTCTGAAAGAATACGAAGCGCGCGGCGGTTATCAAGCCCTGCGCAAGATTTTGGGAAAAGATGGTGGTGAGGGCCTTACGCCTGATCAAGTGATTGCCACCGTCAAAGAGTCGGCCCTGCGTGGTCGTGGCGGTGCGGGCTTCCCGACCGGCTTGAAGTGGAGCTTCATGCCTCGGCAATTCCCAGGTCAGAAATACCTGGTTTGCAATTCCGATGAGGGCGAGCCCGGTACATGCAAGGATCGCGACATCCTCATGTACAACCCGCACATCGTGATTGAAGGCATGGCGATCGCCGCTTACGCCATGGGTACGAGCGTGGGCTACAACTATATCCACGGCGAGATATTTCAGGTTTACGAACGGTTCGAGGAAGCGCTGGCGGAAGCGCGCGCCGCGGGCTATCTGGGTGATGGCATTCTCGGCAGTGGATTCAATTTCCAGTTGCACGCCCATCATGGCTTCGGTGCCTATATTTGCGGTGAAGAAACTGGTTTGCTGGAATCGTTGGAGGGTAAGAAGGGGCAGCCTCGCTTTAAGCCGCCTTTCCCTGCAAGCTTTGGCATGTACGGCAAGCCCACCACGATCAACAATACCGAAACCTTCGCTGCGGTGCCATGGATCATCCGCAATGGTGGTCAGGCCTATCTTGAGTGCGGTAAACCCAATAACGGTGGCACCAAGATCTACTCCATCAGTGGTGATGTCGAGCGTCCTGGCAACTATGAAATTCCCATGGGAACCCCGTTTTCCAAGCTGCTCGAGCTCGCAGGCGGTGTACGCGGGGGGCGCCAGCTCAAGGCGGTAATTCCGGGTGGGTCTTCCTCGCCGGTGCTGCCAGGCGCCATCATGATGGAATGCACGATGGACTATGACTCCATCGCCAAGGCGGGGTCCATGCTGGGTTCTGGCGCCGTCATCGTGATGGACGACACGCGTTGCATGGTCAAGTCACTGCAACGACTTTCATACTTTTATATGCATGAATCCTGTGGTCAATGCACGCCATGCCGCGAAGGCACTGGCTGGCTTTTCCGCATGGTTGAACGCATTGAAAGCGGCCATGGTCGCCCAAGCGATATGGATCTGCTTGACTCCGTAGCCGGCAATATCATGGGTCGCACCATCTGTGCGCTCGGGGACGCCGCGGCCATGCCGGTGCGTGCGATGCTCAAGCATTTCCGCTCTGAATTTGAACACCACGTTGAGCACAAGACCTGCATGGTCTCTGCTCACGTTTGATCCGGCAAAGAAGCGCCATGGTTGAAATCGATATCGACGGCAAAAAGGTTGAGGTGACCGAGGGCAGCATGATCATGCATGCTGCGGACAAAGCCGGCACCTACATTCCCCACTTCTGTTATCACAAGAAGCTGTCCATCGCTGCCAATTGCCGTATGTGCCTGGTGGATGTGGAAAAGGCGCCTAAGCCGATGCCTGCATGCGCCACGCCTGTGACGCAGGGCATGATTGTGCGCACCAAGAGCGACAAGGCTGTCACGGCGCAGAAATCCGTCATGGAGTTTCTGCTGATCAACCACCCGCTTGATTGCCCCATCTGCGATCAGGGCGGCGAATGCCAGTTACAAGATCTGGCGGTGGGTTATGGCGGCTCCGGCTCGCGATACGAAGAAGAAAAGCGGGTGGTCTTCCACAAGGATGTGGGCCCCTTGATTTCCATGGAGGAAATGACTCGCTGTATCCACTGCACCCGTTGCGTGCGCTTCGGTCAGGAGATCGGCGGCATCATGGAGTTGGGCATGTCCAACCGTGGTGAGCACTCCGAAATCGGAACATTCGTCGGTCTTTCGGTGGACTCCGAACTGTCGGGCAACATGATCGATATTTGCCCGGTGGGTGCGCTCACCAGCAAGCCATTCCGCTACAGCGCCCGGACGTGGGAGCTTTCGCGCCGCAAATCTGTCAGTCCGCACGATTCAACCGGTGCCAACCTGATTGTCCAAGTCAAAAATCACCGTGTCATGCGCGTGGTTCCGCTGGAAAATGAAGCCGTCAACGAATGCTGGATTGCTGACCGTGATCGTTTCTCCTACGAAGCGTTGAACGGTGCCGAGCGTCTGACCACCCCCATGCTCAAGCAAGGTGGCGAGTGGAAGGAAGTCGATTGGCAAACCGCGCTTGAGTATGTGGCTACGGGCCTCAACAATATCAAGGCCGAACACGGTGCCAATAGCATTGGGGCTTTATTCAGCCCGCACAGCACGCTGGAAGAGCTTTATCTGGGCGGCGCTTTGCTGCGCGGCCTGGGTAGCGAGAATATCGACCATCGCCTGCGCCACACGGAGTTCGCTCCGTCCGAAGGTGTCCGTTGGCTCGGAACTTCGGTGGCATCGCTGTCGAATCTGCAGTCCGCTCTGATTGTTGGCTCGAACTTACGCAAGGATCATCCGCTCTTTGCACAGCGGATTCGTCAAGCTGCACGCCATGGTGGCGCGGTTGCCGCCATCACATCCCCGGCGCTTCTCACTTCGGCTGATGCATGGGCCATGCCGCTCAAACATTGGATGGTGGGTACGCCTGGTGAATGGGTGTCGGCTTTGGCAGATGTGGCTGCTTCCGTCGCAGCTGAAAAGGGCATTGCGGCTCCCGCACTCGCTCCAGCCGCAGATCAAATCAGCGACGGTGCTAAAGCCATCGCGCGGATGCTGCTTTCTGGTGAGCGCAAGGCTGTATTGCTTGGCAATGCAGCGGCCCATCATCCTGATGCCTCCAGTTTGCTGGCGTTGGCTAATTGGATCGGCCAGCAAACGGGTGCAAGCGTTGGGTATTTGACAGAAGCCGCC
Organism: Ottowia thiooxydans DSM 14619; assembly: GCF_000422885.1. GTDB lineage: Bacteria > Pseudomonadota > Gammaproteobacteria > Burkholderiales > Burkholderiaceae_C > Ottowia > Ottowia thiooxydans. Next base: position 49,738 of record NZ_AUGX01000001.1, read on the forward strand.
AACACCGTGGGCGCTCAGTGGGTCAATGCCTTGCCCGGAAAAGACGGCCAGAATGCCGGCCAGATGTTGGCAGGCGGCTTGAAGGCAACATTGCTCTTCAACTGTGAGCCAGCTTTTGACGCCGCAAACGGCGTAGCAGCCAGCAAATCGCTGGTTGGTAGCGAAATGGTCGTTACTTTCAGTCCATTCAAGGCCAACATGGACATCAGCGATGTGCTGCTGCCTATCTCGCCATTTACTGAAACCTCTGGCACCTTCGTGAATGCCGAAGGCCGTGTGCAAAGTTTCCACGCCGTGGTGCGCCCCTTAGGCGATACACGGCCTGGTTGGAAGGTACTTCGTGTTCTGGGCGACCTTCTCAGTGTGCCAAACATGTCTTTCGACTCCTCTCAGGAAGTTCTCGACCGTGCGCTTGGCGCAGCAGGCGTGAGCGCGCTTCCGGTCGAACGTCTGAGCAACGCCACCACCGCTTCCGTTAAAGCCAGCACTGCGCCGTCTGGTGCAGCGGATGCCATGCGGCCTGTGGGCATTTATGAGCTGGACAGCATAGTGCGACGGGCGCCTTCTCTGCAGTTGACAGCCGATGCCCGTCACTCCGCCAGCGCCCTGGAAGGAGCCACATCATGATCGACGCCTTCCATAACTGGGGTTTGACCCTTTTTTCGGTGTCTTGGTGGGGGCAACTGGTTTGGCCAGTGATCTGGATCATGATCAAAATCGTCGTGATCTTGCTGCCCTTGATGGGGGCGGTGGCTTATTTGACGCTCTGGGAGCGCAAATTGCTGGGTTTTATGCAGGTTCGCCACGGCCCTAACCGTGTTGGCCCGTTTGGTCTGTTGCAGCCCATCGCCGATGCGGTCAAACTGCTCACCAAAGAAATCATCCAGCCAACAGCCGCTTCCAAGGGCCTGTTTTTCCTGGGCCCGCTCATGGCCATCATGCCCGCGCTTGCAGCCTGGGCCGTGATTCCCTTCGGCCCGGATGTCGCGCTTGCCAATGTCAACGCGGGCCTGTTGCTGGTGATGGCCATTACCTCTATTGAGGTTTATGGCGTGATCATTGCCGGCTGGTCGTCAAACTCGAAATACGCTTTCCTGGGCGCGCTTCGTGCGTCCGCACAGATGGTGAGCTATGAAATCGCCATGGGCTTTTGCTTTTTGGTGGTGCTCATGGTTTCCGGCAGCATGAACCTGACGTCGATCGTGATGTCGCAAGGGCAGGGCATGGCGGCCAGCAACGGTTTCGGCTTGCTCTCTTGGAACTGGTTGCCGCTGCTGCCTATTTTCGTGGTCTACCTGATTTCTGGCGTCGCCGAAACCAACCGCCATCCGTTCGACGTCGTCGAAGGTGAGGCTGAAATCGTTGCCGGGCATATGGTCGAGTACTCGGGCATGGGCTTCGCAGTGTTCTTCCTGGCTGAGTACGCCAGCATGTGGCTGGTATCGATTCTTGCCGTGCTGATGTTCCTGGGTGGTTGGCTGTCGCCTTTCGCAGCGCTGGACTTCATTCCAGGCTGGATCTGGTTGGCGATAAAAACCTTTGGCGTCGTGTCCATGTTCATCTGGATCCGCGCGACCTTCCCGCGTTTCCGCTATGACCAAATCATGCGTCTGGGATGGAAGATTTTCATTCCAGTCACGCTGGTGTGGTTGCTTGTCGTCGGGGCGTGGATGCACACGCCCTGGAATATCTGGCATTGAACTTGGAATCGGCAGTTGACCGCTTGTAATTTTCATGAGGGCCGCATGACCGCTTTCGTTTCTGGCTTTCACCCAAAGGGTGAGGGCGCCGCGCATCTGATCGGCTCGCCATTTGGCGCGCCGGCGGCGTTCAATCGCCGCTTCTAGGTCAGACGGAGAATGACTATGGCTTCTGTAGCTGCTTCACCTTTTTCCGTTCGAGATTTCCTCAAGAGCTTCATGCTCGTGGAATTGCTAAAGGGCATGGCCCTGACCGGCCGTTATGCCTTCAGTCGCAAGGTGACGGTGCAATATCCTGAGGAAAAAACGCCACTGTCCCCGCGTTTTCGGGGACTCCATGCGCTGCGCCGTTATGAGAACGGCGAAGAGCGTTGCATCGCTTGTAAGCTGTGCGAGGCAGTTTGCCCAGCTGTGGCGATCACCATCGAATCGGACGTGCGGGCTGACGGTTCACGCCGCACCACGCGCTACGACATCGACCTGACAAAGTGCATCTTCTGCGGTTTCTGCGAAGAAAGCTGCCCGGTCGATTCGATTGTCGAAACGCATATCTTCGAATACCACGGAGAAAAGCGGGGCGACCTTTATTTCACAAAAGAGATGTTGCTGGCAGTGGGCGATCGGTATGAAACCGAAATCGCCGCGGCTAAAGCAGCCGACGCCAAGTTCCGCTGATCCAGCCCGGCTCGCCTCACAGAACGATACGATCCATGGACGTCACGACCGGTTTCTTCTACCTGTTCTCGCTTGTGCTGCTATTTGCAGCCTTCCGAGTGATCACCGCGCGCAACCCCGTGCACGCGGTGCTGTATCTGATGCTCGCGTTCTCGCAAGCATCAGGCATCTGGCTGCTCTTGCGCGCTGAGTTCCTGGCCATCGTGCTGGTACTGGTCTATCTTGGCGCGGTGATGGTGCTGTTTCTCTTCGTGGTGATGATGCTGGACATCAACATCGACAGCATGAGGCAAGGCTTCTGGAAACACTTCCCGCTGGCACTTGGCGTGGGCGCGCTCATTTCACTTGAGATGGCGGTGGTGTTGATTGGTGGCTTCCGTTCCGGACAGGCGCCCATCATTCCGGAAACCGTGGTTAACGCAGCGGGCCAGGTGGTGCAGTATTCAAACTCCAAGGCATTGGGTACGCTTCTCTATACGAAGTATCTCTATCCGTTGGAGATTGCCGCCGTCATTTTGCTGGTGGCCATGATCGCTGCCATCGCGCTGACATTGCGCCAGCGTAAGGACAGCAAAGCCATCAACCCATCACTGCAAGTGAAGGTGAAGGCGCGCGATAGGCTTCAGGTTCTTTCCATGGCCGCCACGCGTGAAGCGCCTCCGGTGCCACCTGCTGCCGAAGAGCCACCTTCCGCCGAGGGAGCCAAGAAATGACTTTGACACTAGCGCATTACCTGACACTGGGCGCGATTTTGTTCGCGCTGTCCGTGGTGGGCATTTTTCTGAACCGCAAAAACCTCATCGTGCTGCTCATGGCTATTGAGCTCATGCTGCTGGCTGTGAACATGAACTTCGTAGCCTTCTCCGCTTATCTGGGAGACATGCATGGTCAGGTATTTGTTTTCTTCATCCTGACCGTGGCGGCTGCTGAGTCGGCTATTGGTCTCGCGATCCTCGTGCTGTTGTTCCGTAACAAGAACAGCATCAACGTAGACGAACTCAATTCGCTCAAGGGATAAGATGAGTCAGACCCTTTCCGCTTCCACGCTGTTGGCGGTGCCCTTGGCCCCGCTGGTGGGTTCTGCGCTGGCGGGCATTCTTGGCACGGCGTTCGGTGGTAATCGCATTGGCCGTACGGCTTCGCATACAGCGACCATCCTGGGCGTTTTTGTGGCTCTCGTCATCTCTGTCATGACGCTGCAGAGCGTGGTCATGGATGGCGCGCATTTCAACGAAACGCTCTATGAGTGGATGGTTGTGGGCGGCCTGAAGATGGAGGTGGGCTTCCTGGTCGATAGCCTCACCGCCATGATGATGTGCGTCGTGACCTTTGTGTCGCTCATGGTGCACGTCTACACCATTGGCTATATGGCCGAAGACGACGGCTACGACCGTTTCTTCTCCTATATCTCGCTCTTCACTTTCTCCATGCTGATGCTGGTGATGAGCAATAACTTCCTGCAGCTGTTCTTTGGCTGGGAAGCGGTGGGCTTGGTTTCCTATCTGCTGATTGGTTTCTGGCACAACCGGCCTAGTGCCACTTTCGCCAACATGAAGGCGTTCCTGGTCAACCGCGTGGGTGACTTTGGCTTTATTCTTGGTATTGGTCTGATCGCTGCTTTCGCCGGCACGCTGAGCTACAGCGAAACATTCGCCAAGGCGGCCGAACTCTCCGCCATGCAGCTTCCGGGCTCGAGCTGGCAATTGATCACGGTGATCTGCATCTGCCTGTTCATCGGGGCCATGGGCAAGTCTGCCCAGTTTCCGCTGCACGTATGGTTGCCTGATTCGATGGAAGGGCCAACCCCCATTTCCGCGCTGATTCACGCTGCCACCATGGTGACTGCCGGGATCTTCATGGTGGCTCGCATGTCGCCGCTGTTCGAGCTTTCCGACACTGCGCTTAACTTCATCCTCATCATTGGATCGATCACGGCACTGTTCATGGGCTTTCTGGGCATCATCCAGAATGACATCAAACGGGTGGTGGCGTATTCCACGCTTTCGCAGCTGGGTTACATGACGGTGGCGCTTGGTGCATCGGCCTACCAAGTAGGCGTGTTCCACCTGATGACGCATGCCTTCTTCAAGGCCTTGCTGTTCCTCGCGGCCGGTTCCGTCATCATGGGTCTACATCACAACCAGGACATCCGCTGGATGGGCGGTGTGCGCAAGTACATGCCAATCACATGGATCACGTTCCTGCTCGGTTCGCTGGCGTTGATCGGTACTCCTTTCTTCTCTGGTTTTTACTCCAAGGACGCCATCATTGAGGCGGTGCACGCCAGCCAGTTGCCGGCGGCCGGATTTGCATACTTCGCTGTCCTTGCAGGTGTTTTCGTCACGGCGTTCTATTCATTCCGTCTTTACTTCCTGGTTTTCCACGGTAAAGAGCGCTACGACCAGAACCCTGACGCACACCACGACGATCATCATGCTCATGACGATCACGGGCATCATGGCCACGACGAAAAGCCTCACGAGACGCCCTGGGTTGTTTGGTTGCCACTCGTGGCGCTGGCTATACCGTCGGTGTTCATTGGCGCCATCACCTTGATGCCCATGCTCTTTGGAGATTTTTTCAAAGGCGTAATTTATGTGGATGGCGCACGGCACGGCGCTATGGCTGAATTGGGTGAAGCCATTCACGGCTGGTTGCCTATGGCGCTCCACGGTTTCATGACGCCTCCGTTCTGGCTGGCCTTGGCTGGTGTCGCTCTGTCCTATTACATGTACATGATCAACCCGGCATTGCCTGCCCGGATTCAACGCATGTTCCAGCCTATCTACACGCTGTTCGAGAACAAGTACTACCTGGACTGGTTCAATGAAAACGTGATCGCTCGGGGCGCACGCGTCCTTGGAACTGGCCTGTGGAAGGGCGGAGACCGCGCGTTGATTGATGGCTTCTTCGTCAATGGATCGTGGAAGCTAGTGGGTTGGATTTCCGGCGTAGTGCGCCGGCTACAGACCGGTTATCTCTACCAGTACGCGCTGGTGATGATCCTGGGTATCTTCGTGCTCATGACGTACTTCGTCTGGCTCAACAAATAATAGGAAAACCAAGAAAATGGGTTGGTTGAGCCTTGCCATCTGGACGCCGATTGCGTTTGGCGTCGTGTTGCTGGCGTTCGGCCGGGAGAGTCAAGCGCAAATGGTGCGCTGGTTGGCTCTCATCGGATCGATCATCAGTTTTGTAGTGACATTGCCGCTTTACTCGGGCTTCAAGCTCGGGACCGCTGCCATGCAGTTTGTCGAGAAGTCGCCCTGGATTGCGCGCTTCAATGTCAATTACCACTTGGGTGTGGACGGCATTTCCTTGTGGTTTGTGCTGCTCACGTCGTTTATCACCGTGGTCGTGGTCATCGCGGGATGGGAAGTCATTCAGCGCAAGGTCAACCAGTACATGGCGGCCTTCCTGATTCTCTCCGGCCTGATGATTGGTGTGTTTTCAGCGCTTGACGGCTTGCTGTTCTACGTGTTCTTCGAAGCCACGTTGATCCCGATGTACCTCATCATCGGTATTTGGGGCGGCCCGAACAAGATCTACGCTGCGTTCAAGTTCTTCTTGTACACGCTGCTCGGCTCGTTGCTGACGCTGGTGGCCTTCATTTATCTGTACACCCGCTCGGGCGGGAGTTTCGATATCTTGACCTGGCATGCCTTGCCGCTTTCGGGCACGGCGCAAACCTTGATTTTCTTCGCGCTCTTCGCCGCTTTTGCGGTCAAGGTTCCCATGTGGCCGGTTCACACCTGGTTGCCTGATGTGCACGTGGAAGCGCCTACGGGTGGCTCCGCCGTACTGGCGGCGATCATGTTGAAATTGGGCGCGTACGGTTTCCTGCGCTTTTCCATGCCCATTGCGCCCGATGCTTCGCACGAATGGTCAGGGCTCATGATCACGCTTTCGTTAGTTGCCGTGATTTATGTAGGTCTGGTTGCGCTTGTGCAGCAGGACATGAAGAAGCTCGTGGCCTATTCGTCTGTGGCGCACATGGGTTTCGTCACACTCGGATTCTTCCTCTTCAATGACCTTGGCATCGCCGGCGGCCTGGTGCAGATGATCGCCCACGGCTTCGTTTCAGGTGCAATGTTCCTTTGTATCGGCGTTTTGTACGACCGTGTGCATTCGCGTGAGATTGCAGCGTATGGTGGGGTAGCCACTACCATGCCGCGCTTCACGGTATTCGCTTTGCTGTTCTTTATGGCCAACTGCGGCTTGCCGGGAACAGCGGGTTTCGTGGGTGAGTGGATGGTGATTCTGGGGGCAGTCAAGGCCAACTTCTGGCTTGGGCTTCTCGCAGCCACTGCGCTTATTTCGGGCGCTGCCTACACCTTGTGGATGTTCAAGCGGGTTTACTTTGGACCCGTCACCAACGATCACGTGCGCAACCTGAAAGATATCAATGCGCGCGAATTTGTCATGCTTAGTCTGCTGGCATTGGCGGTGTTGGGTATGGGTATCAATCCCAAACCTTTCACCGATGTGATGGATGCGTCCGTCGCCAACCTGCTCAAGCAGGTGTCGGTTTCCAAACTGAATTGAGGACCAGGAGATGATTGACGCATTCAGTTGGATTTCGATTTATCCAGAGATCGTGTTGCTGGCGATGGCCTGCGTGATCGCCCTGGTTGATCTGCTGGACACCAGCGAGCGCCGGACAGCGACCTATATCCTGTCTGTTTTGACCTTGCTCGTGTTGGCTGTGCTGACGGGGATTTACGCGTACGGCGGTCAGACCGTTTACGGCTTCGGCGGAATGGTGGTGAGCGATATGCTTGCCAACTGGCTCAAGTGCTTCGCTGCCTTGGCTAGCGCCGTGGCGCTCGTTTATGGTCGCACCTACATGCGTGAGCGCGGTGTTCTGCGCGGCGGTGAGTGGTTCGTGCTCAGCTTGTTGTCGTTGCTTGGCATCTTTGTGATGATTTCAGGCAATAACTTCCTGCTGATCTACCTGGGCCTTGAACTGCTGACGCTGGCGAGCTACGCCATGGTGGCGCTGCGCCGCGACCATACGGTGTCGGTAGAAGCGGCCATGAAGTATTTCGTATTGGGCGCGATGGCCTCAGGCTTCCTGCTTTATGGCTTGTCCATGCTGTACGGCGCTACGGGCACGCTTGATATCGGGTCTGTTTATAAGGCGGTGGCCTCTGGCCAGATTCGCCATCAGGTGCTGATTTTCGGTCTGGTGTTTGTCGTGGCCGGTTTGGCCTTCAAATTCGGCGTGGTGCCTTTCCACATGTGGATTCCAGACGTCTATCAAGGCGCTCCCACAGCCGTGACGCTGACCATCGGTGCGGCACCGAAACTGGCTGCCTTCGCCATCGCCATTCGTCTGTTGGTGGAAGGCTTGCTGCCGCTGGCGTTCGATTGGCAACAGATGCTTGGCCTGCTGGCGGTTGCTTCACTTCTACTCGGTAACCTGGCGGCCATTGCACAAACCAATCTGAAGCGGATGCTGGCCTATTCGACGATTGCGCAAATGGGCTTCGTGCTGCTCGGCCTGACCGCAGGGGTGGTCAACGGTAATGCGCTGTCGGCCGCTAACGCCTACAGCTCGGCGATGTTCTACATCGTTACCTATGTTCTCACTACGCTTGCGACCTTCGGCATCATCATGCTGCTCTCCCGCGAAGGATTCGAGAGCGAAGAAATTGTGGACCTTGCTGGCCTGAACCAGCGCAGCCCGTTGTACGCCGGGATCATGGCGGTTTGCTTGTTCTCTCTGGCGGGCCTGCCTCCCATGGTTGGCTTCCAGGCGAAGCTGTCGGTGCTGCAGGCGCTGGTGAGCACCGGGCAGGCGGTCTACATTGGCTTGGCGGTGTTTTCCGTCATGGTCTCACTGATTGGCGCTTTCTACTACCTGCGGGTGGTGAAGGTAATGTACTTCGACGAACCCACGAGCGATTCACCCATTTCCGCACCGGCAGACATGCGCGCTTTGCTGTCGCTTAATGGCGCGCTGGTATTGGTGCTGGGTATTGTTCCAGGCGCTTTGATGACCCTGTGCGCGCGAGCGGTCGTGCAAATGCTGGGCACGTGACACAATGAGCGCCCCCCTGAGTCGCTTACGCGCCTTCCCCCTGGGGGGGACGCACCTAGCGGCCTGGAAACTATGAACTCCCCCCCTGAGTCGCTTACGCGCCTTCCCCCTGGGGGGACACACCTGGCGGCCTGGCAAAGCCAGTTCCGCGGGTGCACTGGCATGGCCTGCTCCGCGGCCTTTGGCTTTCGAGCTGTTGCGGTGCGCTTTCGCTATTTATCACTGAGACGGTCTGAAGGGTTCGCGTAGGGATGTCCCAAAGTCTTTCGATATGGCTGCTGATCCTGTTGGCTTTGGTGGCTGCCAATCTGCCTTTCGTGAACCAGCGTTTGCTGTCTGTTTTTCGTCTTCCGGGGGGGCACAAGTCCCTGGGGTGGCGCTTGGGTGAATTGATCGTCTTGTACTTTATTGTGGGTGGCGTTGGGATGTGGATGGAGCAGCGCGCTGGACAGTTGGCTCCGCAAGGTTGGGAATTCTTTGCCGTCACGGGCACCCTGTTCGTGACGTTGGCATTTCCGGGCTTTGTTTACCGCTATTTGGTGATGCGTGGCCGATAACTCCATCGCCTGAAACTTGTCATGAGTTCCGATCCGAAATTGCAGGAAACCAGAGTCAGCAGCTCAGAAGTGCTGCGCGGGGATTTTCTGCATGTTTTCCGGGACACCGTGAAACTCCCCGATGGCACACCGGCGTCTCGTGAATTCATCGTACACCCCGGCGCGGTGATGGTGATCCCCCTGATTGAATCCGAGGATGGGACGGTGAGAGTGCTGATGGAGCGCCAGTTCCGGTATCCAGTGGGGAAGGTCATGATTGAGTTTCCCGCGGGAAAACTCGACAAGGGTGAGGCCCCATTGTCTTGTGCGCAGAGAGAGCTGCGAGAAGAAACGGGGTACACAGCGACCCACTGGGCGCGTGTGGGTCTGCTTCACCCGGGCATCTCTTATTCCACGGAATTCATCGAAATCTGGTTCGCGCGAGGTCTTTCAGCCGGCGAGTCTCAGTTGGACGCTGGAGAGTTTTTAGAGGTTTTCAGCGCAACACCCCAGGAAATTTTCGATGGGTGCCGCAGTGGGTGGATTACCGATGGTAAAACCTTGGCGGGTGCGTTATGGTTGCAGAACGTCCTGTCGGGAGCCTGGCCGCTAGAGTGGCAGTCTCCAGATACGAACGACAAGGAGGCACCATGAAAGTATTCGATCTGCAATGTGCCCATGGTCACGTGTTTGAGGGTTGGTTTGGGTCGGAAGATGATTTCCAACACCAGCTTTCCAGCCATTTGTTGGCCTGCCCGATGTGCAACGAGACTGCGGTCACCAAGTTGCCCAGCGCGCCGCGCTTGAATTTTGGCGCAGTGGGCGCGGATTCCCCGCGACCCGAAGGCCCCAAAATTGCACCTGACGCAGGTGGAGCGGAGCCGGTTGCTTCTCTACCCCCAGCTGCGCTACAGGCGGCCTGGATGCAAATGGTGCGTCGTGTGGTGGCTAACACCGAAGATGTGGGCGAGCGCTTTGCGGAAGAGGCACGGCGCATTCATTACGGCGAAGCAGACGAGCGTGGTATCCGTGGGCAAGCTTCTCAGGAAGAAACAGCGGCTCTTCTGGACGAAGGCATCGCTGTGGTTCCTTTACCGGTGCCGCCCGGGTTTAAAGAAACACTGCAGTAAAAGCAAAGCGCGCCCGAAGTCTCGGAGTACGCTCTAGGTGCAGCGTTTCAGCGGAGAGCTCACGTCATGAGACGCCACAACTGCTCGAAGCGCCTCGGTATCTACGATGCGCACGTGGCGTTGTTTCACTTCCACCAGGCCTTCTTCTGCGAACTTGGAAAAGGCGCGACTGACCGTCTCAAGCTTGAGGCCAAGGTAGCTGCCAATTTCCTCGCGCGTCATGCGCAGGACGAGTTCTGATTGAGAAAAGCCTCGGGCGTGCAATCTTTGCACGAGGTTCAGCAGAAAAGTGGCCAGCCGCTCTTCAGCTCGCATGCTGCCCAGCAGCAACATGACACCATGCTCACGCACAATTTCCCGGCTCATGATTTTGTGCACGTGGCTTTGCAATGCCGGCACTTCGCGTGAGAGTTCTTCGATGCGTTCGAATGGCATTACGCAGACTTCGGCGTCTTCCAAGGCGATGGCATCGCAAGTGTGCTGGTCGCCCACAATGCCGTCCAACCCGATGATCTCTCCGGCCATCTGAAAGCCGGTGACTTGATCCCTGCCATCTTCAGTGGCAATGCACGTCTTGAAAAAGCCAGTGCGAATGGCGTACAGGGCTACAAAGCGCTCGCCGTTCGAAAACAGTGGAGCGCCTCGGCGGATCTTGCGACGCGTGGCCACGAGTTCGTCCAGCCTGCCCAAATCCCCGGCGGACAAGTCCATCGGCATACACAACTCTCGAAGGTTGCAGTTGGAGCACGCGACTTTGATGGCTTGAGGAGTCATTTTTCCCGGCGGTATAACGCCTGACAGGCTGTGCCTTGAAATGGAAGTTTCATTGTAGGCCACGAACTGGATTTGACTTGCGGCAATTTCACTTCTGTGCGAGTAGGTATCTTGATCATCGTCAAGGACATTCGCATTCGGGCGCGTCACCATTGCCGTTGCTGCAAAGGATGCTCAGATGACTATCGCCACACCCGAATTACTTGAACGTTTTGACGTACCAGGCCCGCGCTACACCTCTTACCCCACAGCGGACCGGTTTGTTGAGGCGTTTGGTGAAGCACAGTACGTGCAGGCACTTGAGCAACGGCGTATGGGGCCCGCTGCATTGGCGCTGCCACTCTCCCTTTACGTACACATTCCGTTTTGTGAGTCTCTTTGCTATTACTGCGCCTGCAACAAGATTATTACCAAGCACCATGAGCGTGGTGCGCCCTATCTGCGCTACCTGGCTCGTGAGGTGGAGTTGCATGTCAACCGCATAGGCACCGGCGTGAGTGTCAGTCAATTGCATCTGGGAGGTGGTTCGCCCACTTTCCTGAATGATGATGAGTTGGGCGAGCTGATGGGTATGTTGCGCCGAAACTTTAATCTGGTGCCTGGAGGTGAGTACTCTATTGAGATTGACCCGCGAACCGTAGACGAGCAGAGGCTGCAGACCCTGTCCCGCCTGGGCTTCAATCGTCTCTCCTTCGGTGTGCAGGATTTTGATCCGCAGGTGCAAAAGGCTGTGCACCGCACACAGCCTGCGGAACAGGTGTTTGCACTGGTGGATGCGGCCAGACGCATTGGTTTTGAGTCGATTAACGTCGATCTGATTTATGGCCTCCCCAAGCAGACCCCTACGTCGTTCAATCGCACGCTGGAGCAGGTGGCAGAGCTCCGGCCCGACCGCATCGCCTTATACGGATACGCGCATTTGCCCGAGCGCTTCAAGCCTCAGCGGCGAATCATTCCTATCGATTTGCCCGGCGCAGGCAACAAAGTGACGATGTTGTCGCGTGCATTGGCTGCGTTTGAGGAAGCAGGGTATGTGTACGTGGGAATGGATCATTTCGCGCTGCCTAACGATGCCTTGGCCGTGGCGAAACGCCAGGGGCGCCTACATCGCAATTTTCAGGGTTACAGCACCCAGCCTGACTGTGACCTGATTGGTCTGGGGGTGTCGGCCATCGGCAAGGTCGGCGCTACTTACAGCCAGAATGCCAAGACCTTGGCGGAATATCAGGATGCGCTGGATCACGGGCTCCTGCCGATTGCGCGAGGCCTGGCGGTCTCGCGTGACGATTTGATGCGACGCGCGGTCATCATGGCGCTCATGTGCCAGGGCCGGCTGCAGTTCGAGTCGATAGAAATCGCGCATCTGATCGATTTCAAGAAGACCTTTGCTGCCGAACTGGAGATCCTGGGAGACATGCAGGCGCAAGGGCTGGTAGAGTTGTCTGATACGGGCATCGAGGTGACGCCTATGGGGTGGTTCTTCGTACGCGGTGTGGCCATGGTGTTCGATAGATATCTGCAGGCTGATCGAACACGGGCGCGCTTTTCGAAGATCATCTGATGCTGGTGATCTATCGCATTGGTGATTCAAAGTAATCTGGCGTAGCTCGTCAACGCGTGCTTATGCCGTGTTCATGATCAACCTGGAGCCAAGCCTTTTTGCGTAGCGTTCTGTTGGCTCGTTCCTTCTATACAAACACTTCATGGGTATGTTGGGTTCACTTGCACTAACCGCCTTTCTGATGGGATTGGCGGGTGGCCCCCATTGCATTGCAATGTGCGGGGCGGCGTGTGCGGGCATCGGCCAGACGGCAGGGGCGCGTAGTACCTCGGCGATGGGGCTGTTTCAGATCGGCCGGATCATCGGGTATTCGACGCTGGGAGGCGTAGCAGCTGCGTCACTGCAGGGCATTGGGTGGTTGACCACTCAAAGCGCTGCGATTCGCCCAGTGTGGACCTTATTTCACGTGGCGGCCGTGGTCCTCGGCTTGTTGTTACTGATTCAAGCCCGTCAACCGGTGTGGTTGGAGCAGGGCGCGCGTCGCGTATGGACAGCTGTGCGGGGGTTTCAGCAACGGCGCGGGCGTGGTGCACCTCTGGTTATCGGCGCTCTATGGGCATTCATGCCCTGTGGCTTGCTGTATTCGGCGTTGATGGTGGCCGCGTTGGCGGGCAGCATTACGGGTGGGGTGATTACTATGGCGCTTTTCGCGCTAGGCAGCAGCGTATCCCTGATGATCGGCCCGTGGCTTTTTCTGCGCTTGCCCGCAGGAACTCGTGGTGAGTGGGGCATGCGCGCCGCCGGCCTGGCGCTTTTGCTGGCCTCAGGTTGGGCGCTCTGGATGGGCCTAGTGCACGATCAAGCGCCCTGGTGTATTACTCCAGCGTGAGCGACTAGCAGTTTCAGGGCCCAGCGTAGCGATGGCCCGAGTGGGTATCCCACCCCTCTGGCCGCGCTGAGAAGCGCACGGGGAGGGGCGGGCAAGAGCACTGAAAGATGCTCTTGCTTCGTGATCTAGCTTGCAGCCGCTGTTTGAACGTAGAGAACGAAGTGAACGCAGTGAGTTCGGCTGCACCGCCCCTTGACTGAGCATCGCAAGTTGCCCGAAGCGCAGCGCAGGGACGCGTCCGG
>NZ_AUGX01000001.1:63237-770067 GCF_000422885.1 Ottowia thiooxydans DSM 14619
GCCGCCGGCCTGGCGCTTTTGCTGGCCTCAGGTTGGGCGCTCTGGATGGGCCTAGTGCACGATCAAGCGCCCTGGTGTATTACTCCAGCGTGAGCGACTAGCAGTTTCAGGGCCCAGCGTAGCGATGGCCCGAGTGGGTATCCCACCCCTCTGGCCGCGCTGAGAAGCGCACGGGGAGGGGCGGGCAAGAGCACTGAAAGATGCTCTTGCTTCGTGATCTAGCTTGCAGCCGCTGTTTGAACGTAGAGAACGAAGTGAACGCAGTGAGTTCGGCTGCACCGCCCCTTGACTGAGCATCGCAAGTTGCCCGAAGCGCAGCGCAGGGACGCGTCCGGCGGGGCCGCCCTTTCTTTGGTTACTTTCTTTGGGCCGGCCATCCGGCGGCGGAGCGAACGAAAGTGACTGCGCTGCCGGGCGCAATTCCCGGCCTCCGACCTAAAGAAAAGAGCAGAAGGTTATTTGCAACCGCAGTGCCTCATTCAACCGCCGCTTGCCCCCATCCCCGCCTTCCCCCAGCGGGGGAAGGAGTAAAACCAGCTCGCTGTCTCGGGCTCGAGTCGGCATGCGCGTCAGTATCAATACCTTCCAGGGGAGAGGAGGTTAAACCCCCTCTGTTCCAACCCGACTACAGCGCCGAAAGCCCTTTGTACAGCATGTAAGCAGCCAGCAAATACAAAATAGTCGCAAAAGCCCGCTTCAATTTCTTCACCGGCAAAGCATGGGCCGCACGCGCACCCAGAGGCGCCGTCAACACGCTACAACAAGCGATGACCACAAGCCCCGGTAGCCACAGATAGCCAAACGAATAGGGCGGCAGCCCTTCGATATTTTGCCCAGCGATCACATAGCCAAGCACGTTGGCGACGGCAATAGGAAATCCAAGCGCTGCACTGGTGGCTACCGCGTTGTGTATGGCCACGTTGCACCAGGTCATGAATGGAACACTGACGAAACCTCCACCAGCACCCACCAGGCCTGAGAGCAGGCCGATCACACCACCTGCACCTAACAAACCCGCCGTGCCCGGGATTTGCCGCGTTGGTGCGGGCTTCTTGTCGAGAAACATCTGGGTTGCAGAGAATCCCACGAACGCCGCGAATACCAACGCCAGGATAGAGCCTTTGAGCAGTGCAAATATTCCAAGGCTGGCCACCATGGCACCTAACACAATGCCGGGGGCAAGACTCTTGACGATGTCCCAGCGCACTGCACCCCTTTTGTGATGGGCGCGAACGCTGCTTATGGAGGTGAAGATGATGGTTGCCATGGAGGTGGCAATGGCCATCTTCACAGCCAGGCCTGGTGCCACCCCGCGCGCTCCAAGGATGGCAGAAATAAAAGGCACCATGATCATGCCACCGCCGATGCCCAGCAGACCAGCAAGAAAGCCTGTGGCGATACCCAGGAGCGCAAGTTCAAATATCAGGAGCGGTTCTATGGGCATGGCAACGGCCAAGTGATCAGATGTGGGCCAGACGCCGCCGTGTGCCGTCAATCAAGGGCATTCTGCTTTTGGTGAAAAAGGGGAGCAGAGGGCGGTGAGTGTGTGGAATAAGGTGTCTGCGAATGCCACCGAGCCCTCATCCTGAACGCAGGGTTCAGGTGGGCGAGGTCAGACTGGTCTTGGGTTCATCTGACGCGAGACGATCACGCTGACCAGACAATGTTCCAAGCCCCTGCTCAGAGAGCATAGGTTCAAGGAAATATAGAGCCCGGCGTGCACCGCAGACCGCTCTATTTTAGCGCCCCTTGAACGCATGTGCGGGCGGCTCGTGAGAACTCTCTGCGTGAAGGGCGTAACAAATGTGCCCAACCGCCAAAACCCTTATAAATCAGCTACTTAGGCGGTAGCGGGGTCAAAAATTTTGCTACCAGTGTTGCTACCAATAGCTCCGCCTAGTATAGCGCAATGGCCCTTAAACTGGCCAACTAAGCTAAATAAAGCTGAGGCAGCTCTTGTAATTTCTGTAATAAAGCAAATTTCTTTTGCGCCACAAGCAGTTTTTTCTTGGCCATTTCTATGCCTTTTGAGTGACGCGAAAAATTTTCTTCCTGGGTTTTTAGCATGTTTTCATAAAACTTTTTCCCTGCGTATTCGGAAATTTTCTGTTTAGCGTCCGCTGCCCATTTCGCGTGATGCTCAATCTCCCAATCGCTCACGCTTGGCAAATCTATGCAGCACTTAAAAAGCGAATTTTCCTTTTCGACTAATAACCATTCTTTTCCCTCTTTTGCTATTGAATAGTTTATTCTTCCCCAAGGAGCTAGGGAGGGGTCGGGTTCATCGTTGTCGGTAAAATAAGAAATCTTAGGGATTTGCTTAAAAAACTGCAACGTCATCTTTTTGCCATCGACGCGCAATGTTGCAACGGTAACTTCTTTATCTCCGACGTGAGCGCTAAGCGATTGCCCCATAATAAAGCCTTCTTATCAAGCTATGTCAATCTTTAATACCGAGCGCTTTTTTATGGGCAATGGCTGCCGGTGATGTTTCGGGAACTACTTGATTGGACGCGCAGACGATGCAAGAAATTTTCGCCTTGCCTGCGCCCAAACGTCGCCAAATACTGTATACCAGTGCAATTGGCCACATCAGAAGAACCCACAACGCAATTTCCATTGTATTGCTGCCTCGCAAAGCTGACTTATAGGTCTTAAAGTCATGGCCGCATGTCATGCAATGCAAATAGGGCTGTTTTTCCATTTCTGCTTGACGCTGCTCTGCCTGCTTTTGACTTCCCTCAATTGCTTTGGAAACCGCCCAAAGACCAACTATGGCAAAGCCCCCGAGCAACGCATATTCGCCGCCTAGTAGTTGTGCAATCAAGGTAAGAAATGCAATACCAGCAAATGACCAAAGGAGAAATTTGCCAAATTTTGACGCAACGAATTTTTGTAAAAGTCCGTCGGATTTGACAGTCGGCAAAGGTTTGATAGGTGCTTTATGCGAAATTGGATTGTATTTTGCGTAAATAATGCCACAAGAGGGGCATTCATATTCCGGTGCTTCATCAGAAGGCTTTCGCTCATACTGACATTTAGGGCACTTCATTGCATTGCTCCCCGTATTGTAAATTAGTTGCTTACGCGATACTTCTCAATATCGCCGCCAGCATCTTTAATTGCTTTTACCCACTTTGGGTTAGGCCCCTTGCCTCCGTGCCAAGTGTTTCCATTTTCATCACGATACTTAACGATTAAATCAGTTTTCGCCTTCGTAGGTTTTGCGGATTTAGATTTTGTGGACGTGGTTCCAAACAAATCAATGGCGGTAAAGCCATAGTCTGCAATTTGCTTTTTGAGTTCTACTAATTTGGCGTCGCGATTTGCGGCACGGATTGCCGCCAGTTGAGCCTCAACCTCTTTGAGCGCATCCATGCGCTTCTTGTGCTCCGCTTCCAACTTTGCCAATTGAGCTTCGCTTGTGTCAGTCATGGTGTCCTCCTATGTGATAGAGAGCACTGTAACACACGTTAACAATCATGAAAAGTCTAATTCTAGGCCTGGAATTAGGTCTGAATAGTCCTCTTGTACTAGTGGCGTAGGCTTCGGCGCCGGGTGCATATAGCTGTAAGTGGTTGCGCGGTATTCAGCAATTGCAAAAGTGCAATAACTGTAAATTTTGGCGTAGAGTTTTTCTTTTTCGTCGGTGGTAAAGCTTGATTTAATTAGCTTTCCAAGCGTCTTAGCGTGCTTGAATTTAATTTGTTCAACTTCGGCTTTAATTGTTTCATCGCACATGCGTAAAACCATTCTTTGCGTTGTACCGGCTCGGGCGGCTTCGTTGCGTGCAGCGCGAAGAATAAACGCCAATCCGGCGCGAGGATTTGCGGGACTGGTGGCTACCATGTGTTGAGGCTGTGGGTAAGAAATTAGAAGGCGCTGAGGGTCTACTTTTGCGATGCCTTCCGGTTTTTTCCAGTCGCTGGGGCATGGAATTCCGAGCTTTTGCGCTAGTTGCCCGACGTTCCAGCGGTCACGACCTTGAATTGCTTTGGCGGCTCGTATCCAGTCATACCCGGCTTGCTTGTCGCCTTTTGCACTTGCGTCCAGTAGTTGAAAGAGATTTTTTAAGTCGCTTTTGCTTTTGTCTTTTGTGTCATAAGCGGCCAGTTCTTTTGCGATATAGCCCATATCAAACTTGCCCTCTGGTTTAATGTCAACCCCATGACTATTGCAACTTAAACCAAATTTTTTCAATGCTGCCTTCCAGTGCTTCAAGACTATTTTTTGAAATTCTTCTAGGTCTGAGCTGGGGGCGTATGTAAAGAAATCATGAATATGAACATGAATCCCATTGGAGCCTACGGGGGATTCCATACATTGTACGCGGCCAAGGCTACCAATTTTTAAAAAGCTGCGACGCATAGCAACGTTAAAAACAGCCAAGGCTGAATAGAAATTAGCTACGTGCAATGCCCAATCACAATCGCGGCGATGTTTTGCCGTTAGCGTCAATAAGCCAATACACAAATTTTTTGCTTTGGCGGCGGGTACAAATGCGTTATCAGACCAATCACGCAGGGTGGCAGCCTTATAGCTTGCGCAATGCGGGCATAGATGTGCGTTGCCACATTGGGCGGCATCGTGCATGCGGGCAACGTTTACGATTTGCGTAATGTATTTGCCGTTAATTTTTTCTTTGATGGCTTTTTTTTCAACAACGATAAAGGCGGTATCGGGGTTGTCGCTGTTGTGGGCTTTGGCTCGCTGGCAAAGCTTCAAGCCATCACCAAGAATGTTTTTACCCGTTTCGAGAAAATCACGGGTTAGAAGCTTTGAGGCTTCGTGTTGTCTAATTGCAGTGATGTTAAATTTCATAGGTGTGTTCCATTTCAGTTGCGCAAAACTGAAATAAAACTCTATGAATTACTCCTCACTTATACTTGACAATCAACCTTGGTGGTATAAAATATATATGAAAGAGATTGATGCGTAGTGTGTTTACCGTCAGTCTTGAACAAATCAGATTGGTTCTCTGATTTGTTCCAATTAAATTACCATAACATGGTATTAAAATCAAGAATAGACCGGGTGTAGAAATACATCCGGTTTTTTTCTTTTCTGACTGTCGCAACCTTCAATTCTTGGCTCGTAGTGTGATATCAAAAGTAAATGAAGTTACGGACAAATTAAATCGCTGAAATCCGCATGCTTATTAGGTTTACTCGGATGTGTGTATGACTAATACAATTATTCCCTAGGCGCTGCGCCCCCCAGCCTCTGGCCGGGGCCCCCCGCAATGGCTACACCAACATGAACAGCATTGCACCAAATATTGCAAAGTGTTATGATGCACGAATCCACCAACAATGGAAAACAGCATGCTATTACGTATATCGGTAGTCTTGATTTCTTTGGTTAGTGCGCCAGTATTTGCACAAACAATGTACAAATGCGGAAATACTTTTAGTCAGACTCCTTGTGCAGCGGACGCACAAAAAATTGAAGTGAAACCTTCGACTGCTGTTGATTGCTCAAATTATCAACACATTGGAACAGAGGCGTGTAGGGGGAAAAGTAGTTCGAGCAATATAATCAAAGACATTGATGCTGCTCGCGCGAAAGTGCAGAAGCAAATTGATTCAATGCCGCCAACTTTGCCACCCAGCGCAGAAGTTATAGAGGCGAACAAGAAGCGTTGTATTGCTCGCATTACAGCAATGCTAAAAGACCCAGAGTCCGCACGAATTGGCGAAATAACTCGTTCTGCTGGACCGGCGCCTGACTATCAAACTAATTTAGGCTGGTTTCCTAGCATTACTTATGCGGTCACAATCAATGCAAAGAATAGCTATGGTGGATACACTGGTGCCAAGACTTGGGGCTGTTCTTTTGATTTGCAAGAAAAAGAGATAATTAAAGCTCGTTCGTATGAATGACTAGATGCAGGACGCCCCCCAGCCCCCACGCCCTAGCGCGGGGGAGCATTACCCCACAAAGCAGAAAAGCGGCCTAAGAGCCGCTTTTTCGTTGCTTTGCAATCATCATTTTGTCTTTAAGACATTTGCCAATTCGTAGAGCATCAAGGCTTTTTTATGGTCATTGTATTTAATGTTATTGTCAAAACACGCATCAAAAAGTTTTACAGGAATGTAAGCCTGTCTATATTCACTCCAAACCCCGATAATTTGGGCTGTTGCCTCCATGAGACAAAATAAATCTAAATTCAAATAGGGGGTATGATATTTTAGAGATGTGGT
Organism: Ottowia thiooxydans DSM 14619; assembly: GCF_000422885.1. GTDB lineage: Bacteria > Pseudomonadota > Gammaproteobacteria > Burkholderiales > Burkholderiaceae_C > Ottowia > Ottowia thiooxydans. Next base: position 69,441 of record NZ_AUGX01000001.1, read on the forward strand.
GTAAAAAACCGCATTCATAAACTTTGCATTGTAAACAATGACTTTTTTACCCTGTGTCAAATTTGCTATGGTGGGTAGTAAGTCTTTCCAGCGTGGGGCACTGGACGCCATTTCATCGGTGATGTGATGCTTTAATTGTGCGTTACCCTTTTTAATTTTCCATCTTGGATGAATAAGGGTATCTAAAATCAAATTCCCGTTGTTGTCAGCAATTTGAATTTTTATAATTCGTCCGTTTAAATCTGTCGATTCAACGGCTAAAAAAACGTGGTCTTGTGAAAGAACTTCTGGGAGAGGGTTGGGGGTTGGTGTATTAGTCATGCCCCCATATTGCATATTTTAATAATCAATGCTAATTGATTGGGGGCAATAAATAGCTTTTTGTCTAGATTGATTTTTTGTAGGGTCACAACCTACCGTCCAATCTTGCAGAGGCTCAGACAACTGCCGCGCTTGCTCCTCGGCTAATTCGCGTTCGCGTTCTAATTTCTCTGAGTGCGCTTTAAAGGCTTGCGCCTCTAAGTCCGAGATTGAGGCATTGTGGTCAATGATGGCGTTATATTGTGCAATTAAATTTAATGCGTTTTTGTCGCTAAGTATTTTTTTGAACAACGTCTTGTTGTGTTCTATTTTTGTTAAATGAATTTCTGTTTTAGATAGCTCAGCGTCATAGCGCTCAATTTTTGCCGTACCTAGCCCGATTTTTGAAAATAAGCGTTGTGTACTGCTGGGCTTAGTTGCCAAAAGTTCAGCATGTTTAGCCTGCCATTTTTCTTCAATGATTTTCAATTCTCGCTGTTTTTTTAGTGTCTCTTGATGGCGAAAATAAGCTTTTTCGCATGCTTCGGGCATTAATTTGCGTTTAAAGGGGCTTTCTATATCCTCGAAGGGGATAGCCTCAATCCTTTCTACATCGACGCTTTTAGGGGTATCTGGCGCGGGTGTGCTTTCTGGGGTTGCCAAAATTGAAGCGTTAGAAAGCTCCGCTTTCAACAGCTCCGCTTTTTTTTCATACGTGGCTACATTGGCGCGATGTATTTTTACCTGAGTGTTTTGTGCTGTGATAGCGGCTCGGTATTCTTTTCCGGCTTGAATGGGGATATGTTTTGTTGGAATGTGTGTGGGGTCAATGTCAACAAATTTTCCCGAATAAACATAGAAATCTGAGCCAAGCTTTTCGGCGTGGGCGTTGACGATTTTGCAAATTGCTTCCCGAAGTTTAGAAACTTCGCCGGTCTTCATATCATCAAGAATTCGGGTCTTTTTGCCAAATTGTCCTAATTCGTCCACGGCTCTCGTGGTGAACATCATGTGCACGTGGTTGTTTCGATGATGTTTATTGGGGGCGTGAATTGAGCCAGAGACGGCTACGCCGTAAGTATTGCGCAGGTGCTGCGCAATGTCGCGGACGCATTCGCGCCGCTCGTCATTTGTCCACTCATCGGGAAGGGGGAGCATCAGTTCACGGGCAACCGTCGAATTCTTACGATTCTCTGCGGCTTCGGCTTTATTCCATAATTCTGAAATGTCATCTGCACCAATGAGCAACGTTTCAATGTGGCCTTTTTTGCGGGTGTAGTCGTGAATTAGCCCCGTGGTTTGGTCTATGAGCTTTACACACGCACGATAGGCGGCGGCGGCTACGGCGCTACGCCCAGCGCTACGCGATATGGTTTGAAGGGACGGGGTAAACCAAGTTGCAAGAGATTTAGACATAGGCTAAATCTCCCGGTTGCGAAGCAACGCCCCCGGCAGGGCGAACGGCTAACTCCCCCTTGTGGGGAGTTTGCATAAGTGAGCCCTTGCAGGGGGCTAATAGATGATGACCTTTTAATTTATCCGCTAACATATATCTTCGCCTCTAATTTCAGAATAGCAGAAAAAATCACGATATGCGAATTTAATTAGAATTTGAATTAATTTTATGCTACCCTAATTTTATTAGGGGCAATTAAAATGAAGGCAGACGATATAAAAAACAGGATAGAAAAGCTAAAAGTTGAGAAAAATCAGCTAGACAAACGTCAACGGAATCTTGAAGCACTCATGAACAAGAAGAAAAAGAATGAGGACACCAGAAGAAAAATTATCCTAGGCGCACTCATTCTAAAAGAATTAGAAAAAAATAAAGGCCTACAAAATTACGTTGTAGGCCTTTTGAACACGCTCGGAGAGCGCGATAAAGTGCTATTTAAAGAACTTACATCGGGTCAACAAGCTCCGAAAAATCCGTAACCAAACCCTCCCACGGGGCTTTTTTTGTTTCTATCAGGTCGCGGAATTTTTCCAAGGTCGGAAAAATTGCGGCGGCGAGTGCTTCAATGTTAATTTTATTTGTGTATATCGAGACATTCACATTCTCTATTTCATGCCCTATGAATTGACAGCGATTTTCTAAACTAACCCCACTTTTCATCAATTCGTTATTCACGAATTTTCTTAGGCTGTGAAAAACTAGCTTCTCTCGCTCAATTTTTGCACTTTCTAAATTTCGGGCGAATTTCTTACCTACTGCGTTGCCGGTGCCCTTGCCTTCTTTTTCCACATATTTGAAAATTTTGTCCGTCTTTTTCTCTAAAAAATCGGACACCTTCTCAATTAGGCAAGGGTGCAATGGAATCTCACGAATTCCGGCCTGTGTTTTGCTATCACGGATAACAAGATAACTTACCCCGGCTGAGCTTTTTTTGAAATTATCCTTTTTGAGACTTGTAATTTCACCAATCCGACAACCCGTAAATAACCCGAAGAGAACAGCGGTTGTATAGTCCGGGTCTTTTGCTTCTTGTTCTTTAAAGAATTCACTTTTGAAAAACTGCTCAATTTCTTCTTTTTCAAAAATCGCATAGCCTCCGCTAAGGCGTTGCTTTTTTGTCAGTAGTGCGCGGTTTTCGGCTGGGTTGCCGTTGCGTGTATAGCTTTGTTTCATAGCGAAATTAAAAATGGCTCTAATAATTGAAATTTTATTGTCAATTGTGCGGATGCTGTTGCCTTTTTTGACTCCATTTTCTTTTTTCGCTAGAAATTCTTGATACCGCGTTATGTCGCTAGCGGTGATGCGAGTAATTGGGGGATTTTTTAAAAATTTGGCTAATTCGTCGATGCAATTTTTGTACGCGATTGCCGTGGCCTGCTTCACCTGTTTAAGCGACAAGAATTTTTCTAGCAATTCCGCAAGTTTTAGGGCCGTAGGGTCGTCTGCTGGTGCTTGTGTAGCAATTGGCGCGGGTGCTTGGGGCTGGGCCTGTTGCATCTGCTGCATGGCTTGCAGGGCTTGCATTAGCCGGGCGTGGTCTTCGTCGCCATCGGCTTTCAGGATGCCCCGAGACAAGTCCAGTTCGTAGGTGCTGAGGTTGCTCAGGTCGGGCTTCTTGTGCATTGTCAGGCCGTTCAATAGATTGATGGCTCTGATGATAGCTACGCGCTTGTAGCTCGTGCGCAAGGAGCGCTTGACCTGCTTACCACCTATGCGGGTGTGTAGGTAGTAGCTGGAACCCAAGAGGTAGATGGGGAGGGGCAAAGACATGGATTGCTACCAGTTTTGCTACCACCCAAAACAAGAAAACCCTTGTAACTCATTGAATTACAAGGGTTTTTTGCTTTTGGCGGAGAGGGAGGGATTCGAACCCTCGGTAGGGTCGCCCCTACGCCTGATTTCGAGTCAGGTACATTCGACCACTCTGCCACCTCTCCGCAGTGCCGAACTCTGAATTATAGCTGGAGCTATGGGGCTCTCCAGAAAGTTTAAAAAAATTCAGTGTGATTGCTCAAACTTGGAGAGCGGTCAAAGCCTTTTCAAGGTTTTCGCTCCATTCCGTTAGTTCATGCGCGTTCGACTTGAGCGAACGATGGTCACAAACGCCAATACCGCGGAAAGCATAATCAGGCCCCATGCAGACAGCGATGGGACAGGCGCGATGATGGCCACAACCGCTGTGGACGCGCAGGTGACGAGTACGTTGGTCACGTTAGCAGCGTTGATCGAGCCCGTGCCACGCGTTACTTCACACCTCTGGCCTTGCGGCTGCGTACCGACAGTGACCACATAGCTGGCACCGTCGAGCAGGGGCTCTGAAAAAATGAAACCGCCGTCGGCATTCATTGTCAGGTTGTCACCAGCATTGTTCTGCAGCATCACTGAAGCGTTTGCGGCCAACCCCGTCAGGGTGCCGCTGACTGTGTAGATGGATCTGCATGTCACGAGTACGTTGGTGACGTTGTCTCCTGGAATATTGCCGTTGCCACGAGTGACCTCACAGCGCTGGCCAGGGGGCTGGCTGCTCACGCTCACGGAATAAGCCGCGTTGTCTGCAAGCTGCGAGGGAAACACGAAATTTCCAGCCGCTGTCATGGAGAGCAGATCACCATTGCTGTTCATCAATTGCAGTGTGCTGCCCGCATTCAGGCCGATCACTTCTCCTCCTACGGAAAAGCCCGGAACCCATTGGGCATACAGCGTGACGTCTTGCGTGACCGGCGTTGCGAAGTTGTATAGCGTTCCTTGGGCGAAGCTTGGGTCGGTATACCAGCCTGCAAACGCCTGTGAACCGTTGGTGGTGGTGCCCGTCGTGGCTTGATCGTTGTAAGCCACAGTCTGAGGGGCGACTGCGGTGCCTCCGTTCGAAACAAACGTCACGGTGAACTGGCAGGGTTCTTGCAGATCTCGGAGTACTACGTTGGTGACGATAGGGGAGGATGCAGTCGCTCCATTCTCGTGCAGCTCCAGAGGGAGCGTATCTTGCAGGGCGCACAAGGAAACCTTGATCGACTGCACGCCGCTTCCAGCTGCCATGCTCAAGGAGGCTTCGATGTCTCCGAACTTCACTCCCAGGGCCGTAGGCGCATCCACGTCGTCGGTCCATGCCTGTGCTGAAACTTCATACCTTTGCCCGATCACCAGATTGGACACTGTGCGCGTCATGGATCCACGGGGCCGACCTTCGCCTGGCTCGTTCAGCCACATGGCTTTGGTTGCTCCGCCTGGAAAAGGCGCTCCCCCTGAGTTGCTCTCTGCCAGAAAGGCATTGCCTTGAAAAGTCCAGCCGGTGGTGCAAGTGGGAAGGGGTTGATAAAGGGTCAGGAAGATCCAGGGCGAAGAGCCTCGCGCGGTGCCCACGTTGGGGGCCCTGAGCGTAGAAGCTGTGCATGTACCAAAGTTCTCGGTGAACTCAGGGGATGGCTGCGCCTGAACGGCCAAGCAGCTTAAGGCTACGGACAGACCCAGAATCCCACGGAGCCACAGTCGTCGCACCAGGGCAAAAACGCCGTTTCTTTGCATTGCTAGATGCCCTTTGTCATTACGAATATGAGACCACTCATAAGTGATCTCTAGTTTAGAGGGGAGTCAGCGACGCCCAACCTTGGTAACGGGAATATTTGGCAAAAACGCTTCACATGCGTCGGGACCCGCCCATCAACCGAAGGTCGGCAGCTTTTCGAAAACGCGGATAAATTATGCTAAGATAGCGGGCTTCGCTGGTGAGGGATATCCCCGCCAGAGGCGATGTTGGTAGGTTTGGAAAATTTTCAAATCAAGCTGCACCGCCAAGAAAGTACCGAATTTCAAGCTATAATACAAGGCTTGTTCCTCGATAGCTCAGTCGGTAGAGCGCCGGACTGTTAATCCGTAGGTCCCTGGTTCGAGCCCAGGTCGAGGAGCCAAAATAGACAAGGAAACCCTGCTACTCAAAAGGTAGCAGGGTTTTTCTTTTCTGGTTTGATGTAAGGGCGGGTGTAAGTCAATTTTTTGCTACACCAGATCTAATTGCGGTCCGACGGTTGAGAGTCTTTACCAAGCATCCCCTCGGCACGCTCAAATGCAAATGCCCACACACCGTTTTCGTCCCTCTCGGATTTCAAATCTTTTAGGGCGCTAGCTGGAACGCCTTACAGAGATCTCTCGGGTCACAACCTGTGAAGATTAACCCTCTTGTGAAACAACGGCTCTTCGGAAGTTGGTGTGGAAGGCTGCATGTCGCTGCACCTGCTCGAAACGGAAGTTCATGTGGAAAGTCGCTCACTGGTCACCCCGACGGGCTGGCAGGCCAATCGAGACCCGGAAGCGCTTCAGCGCCTCCACGTCGGCGGTGAACTCGGCCTCGGTCTCGTGAAGCTCGCACCGGTTGGCCGTGGGGATTTCCTCAGATTGAGGAGATTCGATGGCGCCGCGCGCGGCCAGCATTTCGATGGTGCGCTTGACGTTGTCGTGGCGCTTTTCAACCAGGTCAGCAATTTCCTGGCTGGTCATGGTGGCGGTCGCGCCGCCGTTGGTGATGAGGGCGCTCATGCTTGGACTCCGTCAGAGATGGCGGGCACAGCCGCCTTGGGTTTGCGGCCGGGCTTCTTGCGCTCCGGGACGAACTTGGCCTTGAAGGCCTGGAATGCGGTGTCGCGGTGAGCCTTCCAGTAGCGGTCCCACCGCAGGCGGTCTTCGCGAATGGCCTGCGGGGTGTGGCGGCGAATTTCCGCAGCCAATTCCTTGGCCTTCTCTTCGATGTTCTGGCGCGCGCGCCACTGCCAGTCACGGCCCTTGACGTCGATGTCAAGGCACCAGTAGTCGCCCGCGAGCCAGAGCTTCATCGGACCCTTCATGCCGTCCGGGCGGGTGCGGTTCAGGGTGAACTCGAGGTTGCCGTCTTCCCAGCACACCTTGGCGCCGCTCTCGGGCCACTTGGTGTCCTTGGGAATGACGCCCTCGGCTTCGAGTTGGGCACGGGTGCCCTTGTAGCGAGCCCAGTAGGTGGGCTCGATGCAGACCAGCAGGTCAGCCGCTGTGGCGGGCTGGTCGGGCTGGTCGGGCTGAATTTCGGAGAGGGGGAGTGCGGGAACGAGGCGCAGGTGCGCCGGTGCCGGTGCGGTAGAAGCAGCCATGATTGGCCTCCAAGCGGTGCGGTTTTGAGAAACCGTCGCCTTGGCTGCAAATCCGTGGCGGCGGCTCGACGGGTTTGCAGACCGGGCACCGCTTGCGCGAACCGGCAGGGCTTGCGCCCTCCCATCGAGCCGCCTAAAAGGGGCGCGAACGAAAAAGCCGCAGAACCTCTACGGTTGGCTGCGGCTTTCGCTACAGCGGTGCTTCGGGCTGCAAAACCCGACCTCTGAAGTGCAGAGGCGAGCCGAGTTTCACCGAAGTTGGTGGGACGTGTCAACACCCCGGCGAAAATGGTGTCATGAGCGAAATTGAAATGGGCGACATCCTCGACTCGCCCGGATGGATGGCGGCGAAGTTCACACGCTCGATGTAGCTGGATGCTCCGTTGCTCGCATTGAAAGCAGCAAGATCAGATTGCAGGTTGGGAGTGGGAGTGCCGGCCGCTTTGGCCGGAGTGATTGGCGCGTCTTGGCGTGCCAGATTGATAGCGGACATGAATTCAGCTCCTGAACGAGGCTGAAAATCCACCGTTTGCTTTTTCAAGCGTAGCGGGTGGGCGGGATGTTGAAAACACGGGTTCAGCCGTGCGGCCATCCTTACGGGCAAGCCCATCCCGCCCAAAAATCTTTTGGGCAAGAGCAAACGCACCTGCGCCAGAAACCGAGCATGACAAAACCTCGCTTGACGGTGGAGGTAGCAACCGCTGAACCAAAGGTGTTTTCAAGCACCTGATGTCATTGTGATGTAGCGCGGGAAAGTGTGCAAGCTGGTAAATTCCGCCGTATGAACATGATCACAGGCTTTAGACGTCTCTATCTCCTCATTTCAATGCTCATCTTGGTGGTGATATCGGGGATCGTCTGGACCGATACCACTCCACCCCTGTCATGCGATACACCCATTGGGCAGGTTGCTTCGTTGCCGACGCCAAGTTTCAAAACCATCGAACCAAACGAAGTGGTCTGGGATGCCCAGGCAAACTGTCTAACCGTCTCTCAACGTCTCAGGGAAGCGGTACTAGCGATGGTGATCGGATTCGTCGTACTGTCAGCCGCCTGGCTTATTTTTCGTTGGGTCGTGACTGGTTTCTTTCCTTCCTCGGTAGGCAAGCTCTAAGCTTCCTTTTCTGCTTGAATTGGTTTGGTGCGAATAGATTGCAGCAAGAAATGGGCGAAGGGCGTTCACGTGGAAGACTAGGCTGAGTATCTGGACATGCGTAGAACTGGTGAACGAAAGGAGTTGGGGCGACTCACCGAGCGATCGTGAGACACGGCGAGCTTTGCAAGCACTTTCATGCCCAACTTCGCACTTGGCATGATTCAAGTCTTTGTGGAGATTCACATGAATGCGATACCGGTTCTTTCGATCAGAAAGAAAGACCTTCCCGTGGCAATCGGACTAAGCAAATCCACGATAGACAACCTCCGTCGGGAGGGCAGTTTTCCCAAACCGAGATTGATCGCCAATAGATCTGTTGCTTGGCCAGTGGATGAACTTCAAGATTGGCTCAGAAGCCGGCCCCAGGTAGATACGGAAGTTGAATCCTATGCAGAGAGCCTTCGCGAATGCGTGGCTGAGTGCTCCGTTAGTTCGAGTGAAGCTCTCTCCGAATGGATGTCTTGCCATAACCTAACCCAGCATCAGGCTGCTAAGACCTTGGGAGTGTCTTCACGCGCTCTGAAAAGCTACCTTGCAGGCGAGATACCTGTGCCGCGTACGGTTACGTTGGCTTGCATTGGATGGACGCATCAGTCTCGGGACTAGCCGGTTGCTCTGGTAACGTGTCTGGCGGGTCATTCTTAGCTGTCTGTAGATCGCATTTGAATGAATGAGATGCGTCGCCAAACCAGATCGACATCCCTACACGAATGTCTTACGCTCTGTGCGAACGTAAACACTTGTGAGTTTTCTTGTTAGGAGCACGGGATAGGCCCAGTCCTCGATGAATCAACTATGTCCAACGAAAAACTTGCATTTCACTCTGGCTTCTATGGCGACGATCACGAGGGACACGTTGCTGCATTAAAGAATTCGTTGGCTCGTGGCGACTTCTCGAGGTTTGGTGAGAGGGCTGGAGCTCGACGGAAGATTCGAAATCTGGAGCGCCAGATCCAGTTTGAGAAACGTTCCACCCCCCAGGGTATCGCCGAGCGACAGGCGCGAGCAGCTGAACGACAGGTAGCCGCGGCGTATGTGGCTATCGGTATTTCATTGATATCTCTCGTGACGTCCGTCTTGGCCTACATAGCTTCCACGAAGTAGGGCGGGCTTCCGGGTCGCCTCAGAGCGTCAAAGTAGTAGATTGCGGACTTGCTATCCGAAAGCGACAGCCGTTCCAAAACTCTCATCTCGAATGGTCGAATCGATGTACTGTTGCCTGCTGCACATTGAAGCTCGTTCATGGCATATGGCATGAGGCCGACAGGCGTACCTCCTAATCAGTTTGATGACTAAGATTCCAGACCGTTCATTAGGCGCTCTATTTTTCGCACTCGACCGGCTATATCGGAGGCCAGTATTGCGGTATGGTGGCCTAGCTCAATGGTCGAAAATTGCATGGCCGAGCCGGTCATCAGATTCGCCAGCATGCGGTCTTCACGCGGAGTGAGAGTCAGTACTTCATCTCCAACTTCTACCTTCACTGTGCCGTCTGACATTGCGGTCTTTGACATGGGTCTAGCTGGCGGGTGGCGGACAGCCGGCACGAATACGCCGCGTTGAACCCGCAGAATGTCGCCTTCGTCCACGAGTACGCCCAAGCGATCGTCAATCGTCGTGAGTTTCAGGCCCGTGACGTCGGCAAGGGTTTCGCGGGTGACAATCTGCTCCTGGGCATGCAGGTCCTGCACCGCCTCAAGAATAGTCACTAGGGTTGATTTACGAGGTTCTGACATCTGGCTTCCTTTCCTCTTTAAGTCCGTATAGGTGCGTGCGGCACTGTCCTGCCGCGGCGATCAGGTAACCATGAGGTCATGGCTTCAAAGTTCTTTCGCCGTGATCTGAGCTCGCTTCTGCAGATGCGTCCTGGCCTTCACCAGGGCGAGCTGGATTTCAGGTTTTTTTAGGTTGACACTCGTTATCTGTATGGCAGGTTTGAGAGCGGCGACCGGCAATAGCCTCGGATTGATTTTTGAGACGGCGTCATTGCTGTTCTTCTGCCGCTATTAAGGTTCCAAACGTTACGCCTGGTAGGCGGCTGGCTTTTTGTTTGGTCCTTTGCAGAAGGGCTGGGCCAATGCTTTGGGCGCTATGTTGTTGCATGTTGCGCGTTACTCCCGATATCGTTGGCCCCAACCCAAGCAATGGCACTTTTGCAGCCAACCGATCAATTAGGTCTAGTCCTCTGCCCATGAGTAGTGCACCGGAGTTGCTGTTATTGACCGCAGATCCGACAGGTTGAGCACTGGTGTACTGCGACACCTTGCCGGCAGCCTTGAGTTGCGCGATTTCTTCAGAACTGAAGAATTGTTGTAGTTTGCGTTGACCTAAAGCCAACATTGCGCGATTAAAGCCTGCCGCACTGAATCGTGCGGTCTCGTCCGATGCGTTGCCGATGGCTGCCGACTTGAGATGTGCTGCAAGGCTAGCGCGCACTGCTTCCAGGGTATCCGGATCATTGCGACGCAACTCTTCCGCTAAATTTCCTGTGTCGACGGTCTTGGCACTGCGATTGATGACATACCTCTGTACAAAATCGTCTGGCGTTGCTGTTCCTTCATAGACCGCCTTCAGACCTGGAATTCGATCTACGCGCTCCATCATGGTTCTGTTAGCAAGGCGGGCGCGATTGAATGCGTCCAGAGCTTGCTCGCCAATTTGAGTGCCTCCTGCATAGAGTGGATTGGCACTAGCGGTCGTGGGTCCACCTGCTAGTCCAGATTTTCCCAATTCCATAATCGGCGTGTCATCTAGCGCTTGGCGTACCAGGCCAAGCGCCATTCGAGCTTGACCGTCTCCGCTGGCCCGCTGAAGCTTTCCTATCGCCGTTTTAAGCTGTTCCGCATAGGCGATGTCGAAAGGAACTTCTCCTAGCGCAATGCGATTTAGATGTTGACTGACAGATGAGGGGAGCGCACCGCCCAGCAATGCATCGTCCAACAGACGGTTGGCTTTGGATGTGAATTCATTGCCATTCAGCGGAAATGAGCGGCCTGCGCTGTCTCGCGCCTGCTCGTATAGGTGATCGATGCTTTGTTTCTCGCGCTTGATTCCGCCTTGAAGTGCGCTGATAGCTCGTTCGCCCACCGAATGAGCATCATCAGAGCGTCCAGCTCCTAGGCGGTTGATGGTGCCGATCAGAGCGTTGTTGTTTTCATTCTGAACTTTGGCCAAACCGTGGAGGCCACTATCGTTCGAATTTGCTCCGATCTTGGAGAGATTCTGTTCTCGAGTAATTTGGATGGGGTCAAGTGTGAGGGTGCCGCGAGTCGGCAAAGCCCCCACCCGCTGGAAATCCAAGAGACGCGACAACGAGGTTGAATCAAGCGATTTGCCGGAGCGCAATGCGGCTTCCGCATCTTTGCGCATAGATTGCTTTATGGCCTCAGGCACATCTTTCCAATTTACACCCGCACCACTCAACGCTTGATCAATCTGCTGTTCTACCCGTTGGGCTCGCAAGGGCACAAGTACACTTGCTGATTGCAAGCCTGCCCGTGCGGCTTGAACCATCCCCCCCGCCGTGAGGCCCCCCGCTACTCCAGACGCTAACTGTGCGAATTCGTTGCCACCGCTTGCCCGGGATGCGCCGGCGCCAGCACCGGTGCCGGCAGCGCCGATTATTTGAGCCCCTGGATTTGAGCTCAAGAGCTTAGCTGCTGTCTGTATTGGACCTGCCGTTGCCTGGGCCACCTTGCCTGCTGCTCCGGCCATACCACCCCCACCTGCCATAAGCCGAGTGGCATCGCCTACAACGCGCTCGGTGTCATTCATGGGCTTCGGTAGTCCGATGTTGTCCGCAAAACTGGACATCGCCTGGCCCAGAGGCTTACCCTCAGGAATATCGAGCGCACGTGCAGCGGGGTTGGTCACCATTTGGCGGATCGGTTCCGTTACCAACTCTGCGGCCTGGCCTAGACCTTCAATACCGTATCTGGCTGTGAGGCCAGCCTGGCGACCTACGTCCTTCGAGCGGCGCGCGATGCGTTGTCCCAAACTAGCGGCGTGATCTGGCTGTCCCGTTGATGCGTTGACTTCCGTCACTGAGGGTGAAGTGTTGTCGACTGAAATAGTGGCCCGTGGGGTAGGGGTGAGCCCAGGGCTTTCCCATACGACCTTGTCAGATGGAATTCCGCTTCCAGCAGGATGGGGCGCAGTCCTATCCCATTTAACTAGGCTTTCGTCAATCTGCATAGCTGATGCTCCCGTCGCTAAACTGCGTCACCCGGCGACCGTTGAACGTACCTGAACGAACGAGGGTGCGTTGCAATGGTTCGTTTCCCTGAAGTTGCTGTAAGCGTGCCTCTTGATTTGGCACCTCTGCCAGAATTCCTCGGGTTGCTAGATCCCTATTCCGGCGCTTTTGCTCAATGACCTGAGGGCTGTCGCCCATTTGAGGAAAGTATTGCTGGCGGGCATTGTCAAACTCTGCGTTGCTGATAGCCGCGCCCGATTCGCGACGAAGTACTGCGTTGACGAAATCGCGTTGGCTTTGCTCCACTTGCTGTTGCTGAGGGCTTTGCGTCCAATTCGCGACTACACCCAATCCGACCGCATCAGCTGCCCGTTTGGCAAAGCTTGGCTGGCTGATGCCATTGCTGGCAAGCGTATCCAGAGTTTCGCCGGCCTGCCGCATTCGAGCACCGAACTGCAACGCTTTTGCTTGAACGTCGTTCAGTTTCCCATCTTTAACGGCCGAATCAGCAGGCCCCCCGGGGATTGCCTCTAAGCTCTTCCCATCTGAAGTGCGTCTGTAACCTGCAGGAAGTCCTGCGTTTGCCGCTCGTACGGAATCCAAAGTCAAGCGCTGTCGAGCAATTTCTTCCTGCTCCTGTAGATGCCTTTCGGTTCTATTTGCGGTCTGTTGTTGCAGAATTGTTTTCGCCAAAGATCTTTGGTTCTCTCCTGCTTGTTGCATCATTGTTTGATTCAACGCGCCCTTTTGGCGAAGGACTTCAATTTCCCCATTTGACCGGCTGGCCTGTGCGCCGCCCTCTGCGGCAGCCTGATTCCTCATAAGTGCAGATGCTTCTTCTGCCGCGATGTTGGGAGGTGCACCGGAGAACCCGCGACGGTTGAACACCCGTGGGCCGTTCAACAAGGAACGCGAGGCAACTTGAGCGTCACGCAACTGCTGGGCATCCGTGCGCTCCATCAAATTCCCGGGGGCTGAGCCCAGGACGGACATTCCACTGCCAGGCACCAAGCCTTCCGACACGACAGGAGGCGCCGTCACCGGTGCGGCCATGGCACCAGGCTGGAAACCCCGAGCAGAAGGCAACACGGTATTTGTTCCCCCAGGGGCTTTCCCGTTTACCGTGATGTCACCAGAGATCCCTGGCGCCCCGGTGTAGGAAACCCCGCCATCTGGGCCCGTGGTTTTGGTGACATTGCTAGATGAGGTCCTTGATATTTGCACCGGCGCGGTCGCAGGGGAGGGGGCTGATGTCTCGCTAAATCCGAGGCCTCGAGCGCTGAAATCGTTGGCCGGCATCGGAGCGTTGTCTTGAACTGGTTTTGATTGTCGGCCTGGACTGAAACCGCGGGAAGACTCAACCAGAGCTGGTGAGCCCACATGGGATGGGCTGGTTGGTTGCGCACTACTGTCAACCCGTGAGGCTTGCGCAGGGGACGACTGCAGCGATCTCGGGTTGTAGCCAGCAGCACCGTAGTTTGGTGCATGAGGAACTAGCCCTTGCGCAGATTCGCCGATCGAACCGACTTGTGAAGATGCACCGCTTGAGGCGGCGCGGTCACCAAACCGCGTTTGACGTAATGGCTCGTCGCCCACAGTTCCACCCTCTGATAGCCGCTGCGGAACGGGTTGGAAGCCACGAACCGGTGCCGGCTCAACGATTGGATTTTTCCTCGCGGGTTGGAATCCGCGCGCCCGTACCTCTCCGCCATCGGCAAAGAACATTGGCGGTTCTGGTTCCCGACCTCCAGGCGCAAAGCCCCGAGCTGAAACTGGAACATGCGTTTGTTCTTTCATTGAGTTCAGTGCTTGGACTCCGACGGCATGTACTTGCTCTGGGGGCATCTGATACTCACCGTTGCTCAGCTGTACGGGGACTTTCTTTCCGAGTCCGCGGGGCGCGAATCCGCGACTGCTAGTTCCCATAGAAGCCAGCGCATCGGGGCCGATCTGCTGAACGGAATCGCTCGGCATTATGAAGGTCCCGGATTCAACTATTTTGCTGATGTCGTCGGAGATTCCGGTACCAGGGCCAATTACCATGCCTCCTCGTGAGGACCGTTGGGATTTAGCGCGGACCGCAGCGGCGGTAGATGGATTGAAGCCACGCATCATGGTGTCTCCTGGGAGTGTGAATGTTCAGAATCGACCTGCGCTAACTTCAACTCAAACAATCGCTCATTCAATGCGGTACGCGAATTTTCGACCGCATCATGGAGTTCGTGCGCTGAATCTGGCGAGCAATCCACGACTGAAATAGCTTTGAGAATGGCATCTTGCAATTCGCGTTCCGCGATCAACTCAGACATGGCCACTCTGGCACGTGAAAAGTTCAGGTCGTTGGCCGCTGCATCAAACAAAGCCTCCCACTTCAGCGCATTCTGAGCACTGTCAACTCGGGCGGTTTGCTTTAGCTGTTCAGCCTGTAGAAATCTACGTATCACCGGCTGATACGCCTGAACCCCCCTTAGAGCTTCATATTGCGCCTTCAGCCGCACCACTTCCGGGTCAGCTAGGAATGGAGTGTCAATTAACGCGCGGGCCGCCGCCTTGCGGGCCGCCTGGTTGATTTGCTCCATGCTGGGTCGAGGACGTGGGGGCACTGCTAGAGGAACCGCTCCTCCTCGCGCTCGGCGCTCAGCGTCGAGCATATGAAGTCGTTCGATAGTAGATATTCTTTCTTCAAACATTGAGATCTCCATTGGCTGCAGGTGCGCGATTGGCGCTGAAGTAAGCATCCAGCTCCGCACGCCGGAACAGCACCATGCGCCGGCTTTTGTGTATGGGACGCGGGAATGAGGGATCGCTATGCAAGAGCCGCGTCAAAGTGCGACGGCTCATGTCATACCGGGCCGCGGCGGAGGCAGGACGTAGCAGTTCTTTTTCCATGCCTCCATAGTCGCTATTTGTCCACGTAGGACCAAACCCTAGACGGGGTAAAGCTACTTGAAGATGTCCAGTTCAACTCACCTCATTTTTCAGGCCAGTGAGCTTCTCGCGCGCGCGTATTGGTCCCGCGACTCAGTTCTGCAAAGGATCCGTCCGCGCCGTCGGATGAGCATTCGGCAACAGTTTTAGGTCAGTGTTTGTGCACCAATTGCGATTGGTCACTTTGCTGCCGGCTCGAACATGAGGTTTTCTGAGGTAACTGATGCCGCTTCTTTCAGACCGCGTTGAGGAGGATAAGCATTTTCTAAAGCTCAAAGAGAATGCATTGCGGGCGGTTCAGGCGGGGGTCCCGGAGGATTTCCGGGATCCTATGAAGTTCACTTCACGCCTGATCCTCTGGACAGAACTGGGTGCAGCACGGCACGCCAAATGCTGACCACGGAAAAGGCATGGGATGTATTCGAGGAGATGGAAGGCGCCTACTTCAGTCTTATGACCGCATGGAATGCAGTGAAGAAGTTCGTGGGCTGAAATTTCAGCCGACGATGGTTGAAGTGCAGGGCGATCGACAACCGCCGCTCGTTCAATAGCGAAGTCTTGGTGCGGCTTGAGCGCAGTCGCGAAGCTGAGCAGGCGCAGGATTGTCAATCCCGTGCCAAGCATGGCACGCTGGGCACTTCTCAACAGCAAGGAGTGCAGGCATGAATGATTTGTCTGAGTTCGTGGCGCCCACATCTGGCACATTGACAACCGACTCTCGCAAAGTTGCCAAGCATTTTGGCAAGCGTCACGACAGCGTACTCCGCTCGTTCGACAAACTTTCATGCAGCGAGGAATTTCGCCAACACAATTTTGTGGCGGCGAAAGATCTGGACGTGCAAGGGAAGCCTCGCCGTACAGTGCTCATGACCAAGAACGGTTTCATTTTCTTGGCGATGGGCTTCACTGGCGCAAAGGCATCCAAGTTCACAGTCCCCGTGGAAATAGAGGTTGATGAGCCGGTGAATTCGCATGGACAGATCCGTACCTAGCATGACAAGCTGGGCGGAATTGGACCCCCCTTGAATTCTTAAAAACTTACGCTTCAATAACCAGACACCGAGCATCAAAGGAAATCTGTGAGCAACCTGATGAACCTGCGCGGCGCAGACGCAGCCGACACGATGACCAGCAAGGAATTGCTGGATCTAATCAATGAGGAGCGGAAATTGTTTGGAGAGTCAGAAGTCCGTCATAACCAGTTTGTGGAGCGTTGCAATGATGAACTGGAGGGAGAGCACTACAAAAATTTTGTAGTGACCAACCCGAACGGCACAACAAGTGAAGTGCTCGAGCTAAACCTCGACCAATGCATGCTCGTATCGATGCGAGAGTCCAAAGGCGTGCGCCGGTCGGTGCAGGCGAAGCTCAAGGCAAAGCAGGGGCCTGCGTTGCCGGGAACCTATGCCGAAGCCTTACGTGTTCTGGCCGATCAGGTGGAGGAAGCGCATCGCATCGAGGCCGAACGCGACGAAGCTATCCGAACCAAAGCTCTCATAGGTAGCAAGCGCGAGGCGTCAGCGATGGCGAAAGCTTCTGCCGCTACCCGGGAAGCCACTCGCCTGAAAGATGCGCTTGGGTTCAATGCCCACCACGCCACTATTAAGGCGGTCAAGTCAGCCACAGGCATCGATTACGGTCGCAATTGGCGCAAGCTGAAGGCTTGGTGCACAGCGAACGGGAAAAGTTCTATTGCCGTTCCGGATCAGACCTACGGCGAAGTTCAAGCGTGGCCGGCTGGAGCTTGGTTGGCCACCTTCGCAATCAACCTCGGGGAGCTTTTTCCTGAGGCCACGATGCAACCAGCATGAATACCCAGAAAGGCGAAAACCCCGAAGGGTGCAACCAACGGGGCTTTCATGTGAGTCGAATCTTACGAAAAAGAGTTCACGCGATGGAAGATACAGCAAGGTTGACACTCTCGCAAGTATGCGAAGTGATGAAGTCCTGTGCACGGGCGCAGGTGGGCGTGGTTGAAGGGCATCAGCAGTTGTTCACATCGGAGCGGCTTCAAGCCATCAAGCGATTGGGCTCGGAATTGTGGGCGCAGATCGTCGCGGCGGAAGCAGAGGCCAAGAAGGTCGATGTCTCTTTGAGTGATCCCGCGTTCCTAATGTTCAAGGCAAAGCTGCATACGCGCCCGCGCAGAAGGTGCAAGGCCTAGCAGGAGGTCAATCAGACCTGCTTGGCCCGCTCTTCGGCTGCTCCCCGTAGGCATAAAAGTGGATATTGGGATTGCCACTTTGGCCGGGTATTGGACGCGGAGCCTCAGGATCGAGTTGCTCGGCGGACTCTATTTCCCAGCGATAGAACCGCTCCTTTCCATGCTTGTACGAATAACAAAGGTACGTTGCTTTGACACGTCCATAGCGCGGGTGATCAAATTCCACGTCCCGTCTTGCATTCAAGGTCTTATGGCTCGCTGCTGGCAGAAGTGATTTTCCATCTTCCTCGCTGCCCATTAGGTAGCGGTGGAAGGGCCTTGCTTCTGGTTCACGCTGGGTTGAGTGACTTAAGGCAGCGGGATTGAGGGCGGCATTTGGCATGATTTTGTCGTTCAGAACGGAAGTGCGAACTCGAACTGAGTGTCTGCGTCGTACCGCTCCCTCGCGTGGATCTTCTGCGATAGCTCTTTAAAAGCCGCTTCGAACGGAGTTGGTGGTCGATCAGTCCGGGCCAACCCGGGGTAAGACAAGTTTTCTTCTTCAGCCTCGAGTTCGCTGAGCGCATCGTAGTAAGCGGCGTTCAGTGCCTCCGACGAGCCAAAGTGTTTGATCAACTCGGCGTAGAGGTCGCCAATGGCACCTGTGACCCCGAATTCTTCCGAGCCTGGCCCGTCTACATAGATGTGTTCGATCATCGTCATTTCTCCTAAACACTGTGAATATGTACAGTATAAATTCGGCGATGAAACGGTCAAGTCCTACCTGGCAACTGTTACAAGCGGGCTTAACATCGCGCCATGAAACATTACGCACTTCAGGTCGTTGACGGCGGCGACGGCGATTGGCGGTGGGTCATCCTTGTGGCGCCCGCTGGCTCGCTCGTCTTCTCGGAGCACTCAGCTCAACAGGATGATGAGGGCAGTTTCCAAGTGGCGATGGACAGCGGTGCCGTTGCACTGGCCAAGCTACAGAAGCAGCCCTACGAAAACGAGCGCGCTGATCCGGTCGGGTAAGTTCTAGGTTTGCATAAAAAGTAATGCTATATGATTACTTTTTTACGGAAGACGCAATGAACTCAATCGATGAAGCTGCAGCGCGCGAAGAGACTCAAAAACTGATCACCCGGTTACGCGGTGAGATAAACGCACGGATTACCGCAGAGTGGATGAAGCCAAACCCTTGCAACGTGCAGGTAAGGTCGCTTCGTGCCGAGCGTGACATCCTGCTCCACCACCGTGAGACGTTGGACACCAAAGCATCTGCTGAGATTCAGGGACTCATGACGCTGATGGAGCAGCGCATTCAAACGCTTGATTGAGCCGGCACGCCTTCGAGCACTTCCATCGTGGGCGGCCGGAGCAGGGGCTTCACCTGCGCAATGGTGCCGCATAGCCACAGGTCGACGTCTTCCAGTTCGATAGAAATCACGCTGCGCTTGTCCTGCTTATCAGGCGCCAGCTTTGGATCTGGCTTGTGCATGCGACTCATCAGGGGGTGAGCATCAGCGTTCACTGTGAGCATGCTGTAGCTTTCAACATATTCGCCAGTTGCCTTGTTGAGCCACGGGTGAAAGATTCCAGCTAGGCCCCAGGGCAGCCCATCTTTGCGCGCGAACGTCCACCAAACGTTCTTCCCAGTTTCCCAGTTCGGTTCGTCGAAGTTTCTTGCTGGAATGATGCAGCGCTGGCCACGCTTCCAGGCATCCTTGTAGCTCGACTTCTGATCCAGTTCTTCCGACCTAGCGTTGTTGGTCGAATATTTGAGTTTGGGCTCTTCGGCGAACCAAGGGATCAGACCCCATTGGCCGACCGCGAGCTCTCGGCTATAGCCAGCATCGTCGCGAGATCGGCGGAGGAACACGCCTTTGCCGCGCGGGAACACGTTGCGATCCCAGGCCGGCTGATTGCGCCCGCCGATATGCCACAAGTCTTCGATCTCGCGTTCTTCTGGAGTTACGTATCGATTGCACATGTTGTCATTCTGCGCTCTGTTAGGTCCTTGCTCCAGACGTTGCTCCTAATTTGATAACAAAGACTCTGGCATGATATGGGGGATTGTGAGATACTGTTAATTCATACAGTGGAGAACCTACCATGATGGATATGCATCCAGTACAGTCGCCACAGGCGGCTCCCGATGCCGCTCTCCATGATTGGCATCTGTTATTCAACCGCAAGCCAGTCGATGCTCATCTGGAACTTGGCGCCTACGAACATCTGTGGCTACAAGAGCGTTCCACGGTTAAGCGTTTAGCAGAGCTGTTTAGCTTAAACCCAGAGGCCCTCCCGTCTGATCTAGTTGACATGGGCGTGGCAACTGAAACCGCTAAGCGAGTGTTGCAGCTTTTCATGTCCAAAGGACTTGATCACTTCGGCGTCCGTGTGAATGGGGCCGACGAGTATCCGGAAAGCCTTCGCGATGCTGTCGAGCCAGTAGAAATGCTCTACTACCAAGGCGACTGGGATCTTGTCGAGTCACCCAAGCGCGTTGCGGTTGTCGGGACTCGTAAAGTTTCCCCTGAAGGTGCTGCGCGGACGCGGAAGTTGGTTCGAGCCCTGGTTCAGCACGACTACACGATTGTGTCTGGCCTAGCAAAGGGCGTTGACACTGTCGCTCACACTACCGCGATTGCGTCGGGCGGTCGAACAATTGCTGTCATCGGCACGCCTTTGAGCGAGTTCTATCCACGCGAAAACGAGGAACTTCAGCGCAAAATTGCAACGGAACATCTGTTAATTAGCCAGGTCCCAGTGCTCAAGTACATGCAGCAGGACCATAGGATGAACAGATTTTTCTTCCCAGAGCGGAATAAAACAATGTCAGCGTTGACTAATGCCACCATCATTGTTGAAGCTAGTGAGACGTCCGGAACGTTGATTCAGGCACAGGCTGCCATCAAGCAGAAAAGACGGCTTTTCATTCTGGAGAGCAATTTTCACAATCCCGACATCACGTGGCCTGCAAAGTTTGAGAAACTAGGAGCGGTACGCGTGCGTGATTTTGATGATGTGCTTATGAATTTGCACTAGATCTATGCGCCTGCAGAAAGTTGGAGAGCTGGAAAGAAGACAGCATTACTACCTTAATGCTGCGCATTGGTGCCTCTTCTTTGGAGAATACACGCCGCAAAAATTTACCAACGGTCAAGGCGCGCGATTTTCAGAGACCAATTCGCACATCCTAAATCTTAAAAAAGATCTCACACGCAAAGGACTCAGTGATTGGCATTACAAAGAGACTGCCATAAAAGTTGCGGGAAAGCGCCTATCAAAGGCGTTTAAATGGGACAACCCAATTGTCAAGGCTGCGACCTTTGTGCCAATGCCACCGTCAAAAAAGTTGATAGATCCGCTTTACGATGATCGCATGTTGCAAGTCTTGCAGTACGCGAGCACCCTAGTTCCCAATGAGCTAGATATCAGAGACATGCTTCAACTTGATGGTCGTTTGCCCCCAAGTCATGACAACGTGGCTCGGTCCTCACCTTCTGATATACAACGAGCATTGCAAATTGACAAGGTGCTCGCTAGTCGCTCACCCCGGATTCGCTCCATTTTTTTGGTGGATGATGTCCTCACGACTGGGGCGCATTTTGTCGGAGCACATGATTTTCTGAAGGCCTACTTCCCGGAAGTGACGGTTTTAGGATTGTTCCTCGCCAGGACGGTAAGGCCAGATCAAGATCTCGACGACTTCGAATTCGTTGAATAGCATCCCCCCGTAGGGTTAGATCCTCACCCTCCTACCTGCGGAAGCATAGGACGCAGTCCTTGCTTCTTACTGATGCTGGGTAATTCCGTTTTCGCGACCAGCTGAAAAGTCAGCCTGTTGAATTCCAGGTGGCAGTCCACGCTATCAAACGCCTGAAGCACGTGAGTGCATAAGCCGACGAAGGTGGACTAAAAGTCGGCACTGCGGCTTCTTAATGACGCAGGCGCGGCCTTATGAAGTGGCATAGGCCCCATCCAGTCACCCATTTGCTGATACTTGCCTATGAACTGCAGGGGCACGACTCCCTGAGGCCCGTTCCGGTGCGCGACGATTTCCAATTCGCTGTACCCCTCAAATGCCTCTGTGCGCTTGCTCATGGGGTGAGCCCAATCGGTGAAGAGCAGGGCCACCTGATCAGCAGCAGCCTCGATTGCCCCGGAATCGCGCAGGTGACCCATCAGCGGGCGGCTGTAGTGCTCGTCGGCTTTGCGGCTCATCTGGCTCAGAACTACGGCAGCAATGCCGAGATCCATTGCCATAACCTTGATTCCGTTCACGATCACATCAAGCTCTCGATTGCGGCTCTCTTCCCCGGCTCCGGACATCAATTGCAGGAAGTCAACAAAGATCACATCAAGGCCGTGCTCCCGTCGCACCTTCATGGCTTTGCGTCGGATATCCATAAGGTTCAACCCCGATTGATCGTCGTGACTCAACTTGAGAACAGACACGCGCCTGGCTGCATCGGTAACTGTCGTCCACATGTCGTGGTCATCCGGGTCTGCCGCAAGAATCCGCCCTATGTCGAAAGATCCCGCAGCCGCTGTATGCCGGTGCATAAGTTGGGAAGTTGGCATTTCCTGGCTCAGGTACAGCACGTTGTGGTGGCGCGCAATGTTGCGGGCAATCGCCAGAGCGAGGGCGGTCTTTCCGTGCTTGGGCCGTGCCCCGATCACCATCACTTCGCCTCTGCGTAGCCCACCGTTGAGAAGCTTGTCGAGCCCACCGATACCGGTTTGAATCGCCGGGTTCTTGCCCTCACTCATGTCTTGCAGGAGGTCCAGGTACTCAACCATGGATTGGCTGACGTGCTTCGGATCTCGCTGCCCCTTAAAGGTCGCAAGCTTCGCGAGCAGCATCTGGGCCTTGTCGACCTGCTGCACACCCGTTTCACCCATGGTCATGCCCAAGTCGTAGATTTCGGTTCCGGCCGCCATCAGTTGGCGCAGCAGATGCTGATCCTTGATGAACGAGACGTAGGACCGGAAGTTCTTGGCACTGGGTACGAACCCGGACATATCGCGCAAAAATCCGAGATCCAGTGCTATTCCTCGGCTTTCAAGTTCAGCCCGCACTGTCACCGTGTCGAACGGCATACCGGCGCTGGCCTGCTCCTGAATCACTTTCCAGACTTCCCGGTATGCGGGAACGTAGAACGCGTCTGCTTCCAGTCCGGCTACGTGCTGGAGACCTTCGTTGCTCAGCAAGAGCCCGCCGATCACAGCCGCTTCCGAAGTTTCGCTGTAGGGCGGCTCCGAGCGCAGCAGAGAGTTTTCGCTACGCATGGCTCACCTCCCGGTGGTAATTTCCTTCTAGTACTTTCTCGAAGTTCTCACGCCTCATCAGCCAGCCTAGGTCAGCCGACCACTTTCGGGTGCTGGCTTGTCCGAGCAGAAAGGCCGACTTGGCTACATGCTCAAAGAACTTCCGGAACCATGCAATTCCCTCTTCTGTGGTCTCGGCTATGCGTTGACCTGTCTTCTCTCCCACTTCCGCTGTGGCCGTCATGACCCAAGCCCATCGGGAACGCATGGCACTAGATCGTTGCCCAGTCTTGAATAGCGTTTTTCGAACTCGAGGAAGTGTGGGGCAGATCTCGTGATAAATGTCAATTAAGCGGTCGTAAGGGCAGGGTGGAATCATCGAAGAAGCTGTAGCTTCTTTAGGTTCATGATGGTTCATTGATGGTTTGTCTGCAATCGGCTGCAGGGGCAAGAGGCAATCGGTTGCAGGGGTGTGTGCACCAAATTGCAGGGGTGAATTGGGATGCAGGGCTGAAACTGATTGCAGGGGTGCAGTGCATTGCAGCCCACCTGCAGCGGGGTGTAAGGAAGTCTCCAAAGGAACGCCTTGCCCCAGCATGATTCGATACAGGTTTGTTCCCCGTGGGCCCGCGCCGAGTCTCACATCCAATTCCCCACTGCTTTTCAGGACAGAAATCGTATAGTTCGCGGCGCGTGACTGAACCCTGCACTTTCGGGCCAGAGTGGCTACGCTGGGATAAGCTATGCCTTGTTCATCTGCAAAATCTGCGATGGCCAGCATCATCAGCAAATGGGCGCCGCTGTGCTGGGTTTTCGCCCAAACCCTAGCCATGACAGTAATGCTCATTAGCGCTCCGTCGGTGTTCCCAAGCCGGGGCTCACGTCTAGATCGATAAGGCGTGCTGCGACAGTGAGCAGGTGCGCGGCGTAGTGCTGTGACAAGACGTCGGCATCTGTCCCAATTGTTCGCGCAATGCCTGAGGAGAATGCGTCCAATCGGGCTTGCAAGCTACTCAGCTCGCGTGTGTGGCCGGCTTCAGAGTCGGCTATCCACTCCAAAACTCGTGCGATATCGTGGAAGTATTTGGTGTTTGGCCCACTTCCGGCGACGAATGTTTTAGCTCCATGTTCATCGCTGATCCAGCGTAGTTGAATGCCAAGAAGGGCTGCGCGTGCCTGCGCCTCTGCGAAGGGTTTATCGAGAAGTGGGCGCGGGGTTTGCGTGATTTTGTGTGAATCATTTGCGCTGCTCATCGCGTTGTCTCCATCTCAACGCCAAGCAGTCGCTTGATATCTGCCACAGCCCACGCAAGTCGGCCGTGCACGCGGATGGGCCGAATCGGATGTTCGCGCATCGCCCAAATTCGCATCGTTTGTTTTGAGCGGTTTAGATAGTAGGCAGCCTGGGGCGTAGGTACCGTAGGCTTTGTGATGCTTTCGATCGGTGGGTAAGCTTCGTCTCTAATTGCCATCGTTTGTCCCTGTTTGGGTGTGTTTGGGTCTGTTGCGATGGCCCGACTTTTACCTGTGTGACGTACGCGAACCCTCTTCGTGCACGCCTTTTTGCGATGCTTGTTTTCCTGAAGGCTCGTCTGCTTAGTTGCAAGCCCGCGGTGAACCCCATCATCGCGAATCGTCACGACAATAGAAAATTGTGCGGCGAGGGTCGATAGCGAGCACGCGCCGGCGCGACTTCATTTACAGCTCACGGAAGCTGTGTAGGAGCAAACGAGCCCTCGAGTCGCACTGGTAGCAACTGTGGCCTTGAGTCAATGGCGCACCGCTGGTTGCTGAAAGAGCTTAAGCGCACGGCCCTAGAAAACCTGTTGAGCACCTTTAACGGTTTTTTCATGTCGAAGGTCGCCATTCAAGGTGGCATTGGGCTCAAGCTATAGTGCCTAAAGTGCACCTTTCACTGGAATGAATAAGCAAGCCGTGCAACATCCAGACTACGTTGAGCGCAACAATGACCGATCTCGAAAGTTTTTTGGCAGAACGAGAACGAACGCGGAAGGAATTTGCGCGTTCGGAAAGACTTGTCAAAGAATACAAAAAAAATATGCCGGACATAGCCCCTATATGGGATACAACCCCGGAATCAATCTCATTCACTGACATATGCACGAGCATCACGTCATCAGGTGTCAGAATTTATAGTTGCAAGATTGATGAACTATGGGCTGGGTTGAATGATCCCGCCATATTTGAAGCAGGCACCCTCTGGGGGAAGCTTCATGACCCCAGAAAAATTGCAGGCGTCATTGAGGCGTGGTCTAAAGGGAAAGCGCTGTCGCCTATTTTTCTTCTAAAGCATGAAGTTCTTGAAAAATGGTTGGTCGCAGATGGCAGACACAGATTAACTGTCTCGCGCGCCAGTCGTGCATCGGAGGTTATGTTTATGGTGGAGTCTGCTAATGCGACGTGGGTTTCTCGTACATTCCCCTCAGCAGTCTGTATTACTCAGTTCTAACCATCACCTCGACCCAACCTCTCACCGATTCAAGTCGTAAGAGGCGCATGTGGAGTTGGACCGTTGAGTGACCGCTTTCGGTCACATGGGTTCACCGTTCGTTTACGCCTTGTTGAGAACCCTACGGATGCTATTAGCGTGGACTCCATATCGGTGAGCAAGTATGCTGGCGACGTCTTTGGCTTGCTTTCCCGACTCAAGTAGTCTCTTTCGCTCGTGTACTAGATCAAGCAACTCGGGAATTTTGGAGTTCGACTGTCTCGTACGCGCTGACTTTTTACCACCAACACTGCCACCCTGTTTGATGCGCGTTTCTTTCGCTTTCAGGCCTTGAATAACCGGGCCCAATAGTCTTGAGGCGTCCGCGATACCTTCGGAGTTGCTTATGTGGTTCGCAAGTGTTGCTAGTTGCTCATACGGGCAAATGGAGCAGGCAAAAAGCAAAACATCATGTTCGGTGCAACCCGCTTGCTTCGCTGCGTTGCTGGCGCAATCACCCATGGTGAGCAGCGCAGGCCATGGCAACAGGTCAGCCAACGGTATTGTGGGTTTTCGGTCAGCTAAAGGCACGAAACCGCGAGGCGGCAGATCAACTTGTCTTCCCCACAGAGGGTGGTCATGTAGGGCCGCGCGCGTGCGTTCGGTTTCCACTGCGAGCGATGTCAATAGTTGAAGTTGACGTGGGGTATCAATCGTGACCAACTCTAGGTCAAGCTGGAGGCCCCTCGCATAGCGATAGCTCAGATTTTGCATCGCATCCCTCCCGAATGCTGCTCCCTCAATTTGCGCTCCAGCAGACCAGCGGGAGGCACTGGCGATTCGGGAGGATTGCGGCCCTACCTAGCTGGAGCAGACTACTTAAGCGACAGAACGTAGTTTGGGCTGGTCTGTTGAAGTGCCTAATGGCACACCTGCTTCTGAAACAATCCAAGCCTCGATGCGCTCATGGTGTACTCGCAGAAGGTCTAGCGGCCGCACCGTGTAGTGCTTCTCAGCAGTCGCGCTAGGCTTGTGTCCCATGATCTGTGCTACGACGCCGGCAGGAATTTCCAACCACTCGGTGAGGCTCTTAAAAGAACGACGCAGGCCATGCAGCGTCACAGGGTCGATTCCTGCCACTTGGAGCGCGCGTTGGTGATGGTTGCGCGGAATAGACAATTTCCCATCCTTGGCGGTAGCGCTCGAAAAAACCCATTTGTTACGGCGGGGCAGAGTTGCTAATAGCTGACTGACATACGGTGTAAGCGGAATAACGCGCTCCCCCTCGACTTTGTCTCGTATCGTCAGGCCCTTCCACTTGGTATTCAGATCTTCCCAATGCATATCGAGAATCTCTCCTGGTCTCGCGCCTGTTAGCAAGACAGTTTGTAGATAGGCTGTAACGCATGGGTTGGATAGATCACGGACCGCTTGGAACCAGATCGGCAATTGTTCCTTCAGTAGTGCGTCGGTTTTAACGCCTGCAGTTCCGAAGGCCTCCCGCGTTCTCTTCCCTCTAGCAGGATTGTTGGGCACCAATGCCTTATAGGCTGGTTCCTCCGTACACCAATTAAGAAAGGCTTTGAGGTAACGCCAGGCCAAACGCCCCGAGGTAGGGCGATCCTTTCCCTCCTTTAGAGCCCACGATTCAATCACTTCCTGGCTTAGTTCGCCCAGGCGTTGAGCGAGTAGGGGATAAATGGGGCCAGGAATTGTCATCCCGTTCCTTTTGGTACCGCGGCCTATAGATTTCCCGCCAGCTTTCGAGAGGGCTACATGATCACGGTAAGTGCGATCACCCCACCGGGACTTTCTGTATTCCAAATACTCTCCCCAGGCTTGGCCAACGGTCACTGCCGCATGCTCGTTTGCTGCTACTCGCGATGCCGTCTGCGCCAGTTCTTTGGCGGCTCTTGCCAAGGCTTCGCGTTTTAGCGTTCGAGGATCAACACCTTCATCGATAAGACGCTGTAGTTCTCTGGCTTTGGTCTGTGCTTGAGGGATTGTCCATGCATCTGGACTTCCGATCGTCAGCCGAACGTCCTTGGCCTGGTAAACCGCTTGGAAGACATAGGCTGGCCTGCCTGCCGGTGTGGTCCTCAGACCTAGGCCTGGGGCAGTCGCATCCCAGAGGAAGGCCTGCTTCTTCTCCGCGGGGCATTTGAACCCAGCGACCCGTGCTGCAGTGAACGCTACTTTAGCCATGGCAACCTTTCTGGCAGTCACATCCGAATGATGTAAGGGCGGATGTAAGGTAATTTTGAAAACAAAGATATGTGG
The DNA here is from genome assembly GCF_000422885.1 of Ottowia thiooxydans DSM 14619. GTDB lineage: Bacteria > Pseudomonadota > Gammaproteobacteria > Burkholderiales > Burkholderiaceae_C > Ottowia > Ottowia thiooxydans. The sequence goes on from NZ_AUGX01000001.1 coordinate 96,739, forward strand.
AAATCAACAGTTGCCAGTTGAACTTAAACGACAAGTGGTTGATTTTGCTAATTATAGAAACAAAAATCAACACTGGTAAACGAAATTCACCACGGACTGTTAATCCGTAGGTCCCTGGTTCGAGCCCAGGTCGAGGAGCCAAAATATAAGGAAGCCCTGCTACTCAAAAGGTAGCGGGGTTTTTCTTTTGGCGAATAGCCTGCTTGCGCGCTGTCTTAAAATCAGCGCTCTATCGAAAGAACCGTCATGGCTGCGGCCATGAAGGGCTTTCATCCTTGCAACCAAAGGTGGTCAAGATGAACAAGCCTTTCATTTCATTGTGTCCCGAGATCACTCGGTCACATGCGCTGACTCTGATGGACTGGTTGGAAGACGAGGACGTCACTCGCTACTTGAGCGATTCGCGTCATGTCTCCCGGTTCATTGAGCAAGTTGTCGGCAGAGTCCAATTGCCGATCCTCACTCATCTATTCAACCAGGGCGGCCGGTTTTTCATGGCCTATGACCGTCATGACATTCCGGTGGGATTTGTCCGTCTTGTCAAAACGGGGCGGGACTGCGAGATGGTCCTGGTCATTGGCAACCGAGACAACTGGGGCCGTAAGCTCGGCGCCAGTGTGATTCGCGAAGGTATGAAGCTCGCGTTCTTCGACATGCGGGCCGATAAGCTCATTGCCAAGATCCACGCTGAAAACGTGCGCTCGGAGAAGGCCTTCCTGCGCTCCGGCTTCCTGCTTGAAAGCGAAACTCCAACGTTGAAGTCTTTCCGCATGAGTTCAGAGCGCTACCTCCAGCTCTTGCGCGAAATCCCTGCAGATGACACCGCCGGTATCTACATCACGGCGATCGATAAAGCCCGCTTGAAGAGTTTGCTTGAGTTGGAGCAGGGCTCAGCTGTTGTCGAGTTGGAGCACGAGATCGAGCGAGCCATCGTTGTCGATTCACGGCAAGTGGCGCCGAATGTGGTCACGATGAACTCCCGCGCCTTGCTGCATCTGGACGATAAGGAATTGGAAGTGGCGCTGGTCTACCCACAGGATGCGGATGACAGCGCCGGCAAGTTGTCAGTGTGCTCAGGCGTCGGCACAGCTATCCTGGGGTACAAGGAGGGCGACGAGTTCAACTGGCGGATTCCGGATCGGACATGCCATATTCGGATTGGGAAAGTGCTTTATCAGCCGGAAGCCGCAGGCGATTTTCATTTGTAGGTTTGTGTCCGGCACCAAAGGTTCGTTGATCTGATTGCCTGTGAGATCTGAGTATCCTGAGATGATTGGAAACTCCTCTCCGCCAAGATCACATGTCCTCTAGCGCCCCAGTTCCCTCAGTCTCGGATCTCACGCCGTCCACATTGGATCTGGATCTGCTGCGCACCTTCGTGCAGGTTGCCAGCAGCGGAACGTTTGCGGGTGCAGGCTCGCAAGTGCATCGAAGCCAGTCGGGCGTTTCGCAGCAGATGCAGCGGCTGGAGGCCATCGCGGGAGCGCCGCTGTTTCGCAAGGACGGGCGCAACAAGCTGCTCACAGACAATGGCCATCAGCTCTTGCGCTACGCGCGAGAAATGCTGGCGCTCAATGATGATGCATTGGCGACGCTGCGAATGCAGACGGATGCCGGGTGGTTGCGAATTGGGTCTCCGCATGATGTGGCTGACACCATACTGCCTCAGGTGTTGAGCCGGTTGGCGCGGCTGATGCCTGGTTTGTCTTTTGAGACACGCATTGGACGTAGTCCTGCGCTGATGACGGCGCTGCAAGCCGGGGAGCTGGATCTTGCGATTTCTACACGTGAGGCGCCTAGCCTGGAAGGCTTTGTATTGCGGCGGACTCCGATTGTGTGGATGTGCGCTACACACTTCTCCATTGCACCCCATCAACCTATCCCATTGATCCTGGGAGATGAGTTCAGTATTTTTCGGCGCTTTGCGTTGGATGCACTGGAGCGTCATCAGATACCTTGGAGGCAGATCTATAGGTCGAGCAGTCCGCTGGGGGTGAAGGCTGCTTTGCGCGCCGGGCTGGGTGTCACGGTACGAAGCATGGAGATGGTGAGCCCTGAGGTCCGTGTTCTGGACGAGCAGGATGGGTTTCCCACGCTCCCTGAGATTGACTACTCGCTCTGGATGCGACCCCAGTCAATTAATCCGCATGTGCGCCAGGCATTCGCGCTCTTGAAGGAAAGTCAGCGCTTCCTGGTGCAGGCGAAGAGCAGGGACTAAGTTCGCACGCAAAGCAGGGCCGGGCGCGCCTTGGATGTTGAGCGTGCTCTTGTCGTGAGCCCGTGCTGAGGGCTATGCAAAACGAGCCCGGGTTTCTGCGCGTCCTCGCTGAATTGTGCGTGTGGAATGCCTTTTGGCACGCTGAATGTACGAGGAAATTCAATAAATCAATCAGAAAATATGATGTGTTTTGGTGTGATTGCTTGAGCGTTGATTTTGGGGTTGATTGTTAAGTTATTGAAATTAAAAGGAAAGATTCTTAAATTCTCATCGCTTGTTAGCACTCTGCATAAGCAAAAGCAGAAAACAAATAACAGCATCTGAGAGGATCAGCCCGTGATTCGGCGTATCGCGAGGCAGTTGCAGGCGTCGTCGGATCCAAGCAGATCCTTAAACGCATGTCCCTTCGAAGAATCTCTTCTCAGCAGCTCAAGCACCTTGTTTTCGATGCCCAGGAACTCGCCATCCTGGACGTGGGAGAGGAGGGGCAGTATGGCGAAGCGCACTTGCTGCGTGCTGCCAACGCTCCCTACAGTCTGCTTGAGAGCATTGCACCCACCTTGGTCCCGCGCAAGACCTGCCTTGTCGTACTGGCAGACCATGGCGAGGACGTTTCCGCCCGCGCAGCAGCCAGACTGACCGATATTGGCTATACGAACATCGCCGTTCTGGAAGGTGGAGTTCCTGCCTGGGCGGCCGCTGGTTTCGAGGTCTTCAAGGGGGTGTTCGTTCCGAGCAAGGCTTACGGAGAATGGCTCGGGCATGGGCTTCGCACACCCGAAATCTCTGCGCACGACCTGCAAGTGCTCACAGCACGCAGTCCAGCGCGCGAGGAAGGTGACGGCGAAGGAGCTAAGCATGGGAGCGGCGACGGTGTCGTGATCCTGGACCCGCGTACGGTGCCTGAGCACGCTGCTCGCCATGTTCCGGGCGCCATCGCTTGCCCAGGCGCTGAGTTGGCACTGCGTTTTGATGAATTGGTGCCTGATGCCCAAACAACGGTGGTGGTCGCCTGTGGTGGGCGCACCAGGGGATTAGTTGGCGCGCAAACCCTGTTGGATGCTGGCGTGCCCAATCCCGTCATGGCTCTGGCCGATGGCAACCACGGTTGGCAGTTGGCAGGCTATCCGCTGGAAGAAGGTTTGCGGAGTTCGTTCTCTTTCACTGGGCCGCATGCGAATGACAAGGCCTTCGAGCGCGCGAAAGCACTGAGAAGTCGCAGCGGTATTCAAGTGATTGATGAAACCGCGCTTGCTAGCTGGCGGCAGGACGAGACCAGAACCACGTACACCTTCGATGTGCGCACGCGGGAGGAATATGACGCCGCGCATTTGTCGGGTGCGATGCATGCGCCAGGAGGGCAGTTGGTTCAAGCTACTGATCGCTGGGTGGCGGTGCGTGGCGCTCGCATCGTGCTGGTGGATACAGATGGAGTGCGTGCAACCTCGGTAGCGGTGCATTTACAGCGCATGGGGTGGGAGACCCACGTGCTGACCTGGGAGGCAGGCGCGGTAAGCCACCACGGGGACGGCGCTGCGGTTTCTCTGCCCAGTGGTTCCAAGGCAGCTGATGCAGCTGCACGTGTGTCGACCCCACTGACCGAAGTGGTTGGTGATATTCCCGACTTCTCTCCGGAAGAAGCGGCTGAGGCACTTGCCAGTGGCAGTGTTGCGCTTGACGCCGGATTAAGTCAGGAATTTCTTGATGGCAGCGCTTGTGGGCCTGCATGGCGAAGCCATTGGGTTACCCGTGCTAGCCTGGGGCGGTGGATAGAGGCTGCCGCGCAAGGCCAACCGCTGATCATCTTTTCTTCCGATGGTTTGGCTGCGCGCCTCGTGGGCCTGGATTTGCTCCGTGAAGCGCCTGGCTCATCGATTCACGTAGTGCAGGGTGGTTTGCTGCGCTGGAAAGCCGAAGGGCTTTCTGTCTTGGCGCGTGACCCGTCCGAGCTGCACCGGCAGGAGCGCATCGACACCCTGTACTGGGCGCGTGAGCGCCGCCACGGAGACCAGGCGGCCATGCGCATGTACCTCGCTTGGGAGCATCAGCTTCTGGCGCAGGTGCAGCGCGATGAAGCGGATTTTCCTTCCGCTTTTGCTCTTGCTGCTATTTCCGCTATTTCAGCATCTCATTGAACGCTTCTCCAGGGGCACACCATGACTCAATCCAGGAACGTCACGATCAACACGGCTGCCGGAGCATTTGCTGGCTATCTGGCAAAGCCTGCCGCTGAAGCTTCGAGCAGGCCTGCAGTTTTGCTGTTGCCGGAAATTTACAACCTCAATGATTGGATCAAAGCCGTGGCGGACCAATACGCTGCGCATGGATACCTGACGCTGGTTCCCGATCTGTTTTGGCGGCAGGAAGCAGCCGCTGCGTTGCCCTATACCCCAGAAGGGCAGCAACGCGGCCGAGCACTTGGGGCGGGTTTGTCACGCGAAGACGCGGTGGTTGACGTGCTGGCGTCCGTGGAGTGGCTTCGACAGCAAGGGGCAGTAGCCGTGGGGGCTGTTGGGTTCTGCTTGGGAGGAGAGTTGGCCTTGCTTGCGGCTGCTGAATCTCCCAGGGAACGCGCTCCCGTGCTGGACTCTGCTGTTGCTTACTACCCCACCCGTATGGAGCACCACCTGGAGGCCGTAGCACGTATCGCAGCGCCGTCTCTGATTCACATAGGTGAGAAAGATTACCGGACACCGCCTGACATGGTCACTTCCTTGTCGAGCGTGCTACCGGCTACCAGCGAGCTGTACGTGTACCCGGATGCCGACCATGGGTTCGGTCGCTTCGGGCACCCGCCTTTCCATGCACCTTCTGCCGAGCTAGCCCTGACACGCACTTATACGTGGCTGGATAGCCGGACCGCGCGCTGAGGCCCAGCGCAGTTTTCTAGAAACCTATCTACGATGAACCAGAATTTCCAACCCTCTCGACTTCTGAAAATCGCCGCATTGCTGATGGCATCAACGGCACAGTTGATCCCTGCAGCGCAAGCTCAAGACGATGCTCGCCGTCAGAAAATTGTTGTGGCGTCTTTTGGCGGGCAACTGGACGACACCTACAAGAAGATCTTCAAACCCTTCGAAGAAAAGCACGGTGTCACCATTCAGTGGGTTCCCGGAACCGCACCGGGCAACGTGGCAAAACTCGCGGCCACCAAGAGCGCGCCCGAGTATGACGTCATCCTTTTCGAGAACATCACGCAGCGTGTTGCGTCCACCCAAGGTCTTCTTGCGGCTATCGACGAAAACGCCGTGCCCAATTACAGGGATCTGATTCCCAAGGCCAGAGCCAAAGGAGGTGACGGCGCAGCCATTGGCTTGTTCGTGACGGGTCTCTATTACCGGCAAGACGAGTTTGCCAAGCGCAAATGGGCCGCTCCCACCAGTTGGAACGATCTGTTCCGGAAAGAGTTTTGCGGACACCTTGGGCTGGAGAAAGCAACCCAGGTCTACACACTCAATGCAGTCCTGATGTTGGCCGGCGGAAAAACTGAAACCATTGATCAAGGCATTCAGCGGTTCGCTGAACTCGGCAAGTGCGCCAAGGTGCTGGAGCCAGCGGCGGCCAAGCATGAAGAGAAGGTCTTGTTGGGCGAATACCTAGTGGGTGTGAATTCCACGATTCGCGCGCTACCACTGACTCAGCGTATTCCTGGACTCGTGTTCGTGACGCCAAAAGAGGGTGCGGTGGGTAGCGCGACCATGGTGGCCCCAGTCAAAGGTGCTCCCAATCCCGCTGGCGCGCAAGCCTTCGTCAACTGGTTTCTGAGTCCACAAGCACAGGGGACCCTGGCGAAGGAGCTTTTCTACACCCCCGTCAATTCCAAAGTCACGCTCTCTCCTGAGCTGGTGAAGCTGGGTGTGCCACCGCAGGATGTCTACGCCCGGCTGCCTGCGATTGATGATGACGTCGTCATGAAAGAGCGTAGGGACTGGACGCGCAAGCTTGAGCGCGCCCTGGACAACTGAGTTACCGGTTTTTGATTGCCCATCTCCATTGTGTCGAAATCCCACTCCTATCCAGCACCTGACTATCTTCAGCTTCAGGGGCTAACCAAGGTCTATGGCGAGCGGAATGCTGTTTCCGATTTGAATCTCAGCGTTGCACGCGGTGAGCTGGTGTCCTTGCTCGGCCCTTCAGGCTGCGGCAAGACTACTACGCTGCACATGATCGCCGGCTTCCATACCCCCGATGAGGGCGATATCGTTCTGGACGGCTGTTCGCTGCGCAACGTGCCCGGACATCGCCGTGGCGCAGCCATGGTGTTTCAGAACTACGCGCTGTTTCCGCACATGACCGTGCATGGCAATGTGGAATTTGGCTTGAAGATGGCGGGTGTATCTGGGGCTGAGCGCCGACGCAGGGTGGGCGATGCCGTTGAGCTTGTCAGGCTCGGAGGTCTGGAAAACCGCTATCCTCGTGAACTATCCGGAGGGCAACAACAACGCGTGGCGCTTGCTCGGGCTTTGGTTCTCAAACCATCTCTTTTGTTGCTTGACGAACCACTGAGCAATCTGGATCCCAGCCTGAGGCGCGCGCTGAGGCAGGAGTTGGTCGACATTCACCGACTGACTGGCATGACCACGGTTTTGGTAACGCACGATCTGGAAGAAGCATTCGCAGTCTCAGACCGAATTGCCGTCTTGAACCAGGGGGTTCTCGACCAGTTCGACACTCCAAGGGCGATCTACACGAGGCCCAAGACTCGATTTGTGGCGGACTTTCTTGGTCACGAAAATGTGTTGGAAGGCCGCCGCATTTCAACGGAGGGCACGGCGCGCGTGGATATCTCCGGCACGCTGGTGGAGGCGCCATCACCGCGGCCCGATCTCGTCGCCACGGAACTGATTCGGTATGCCTTGCCTGCCCGCCAGCTGCATATTGTGGCCCCATCCAATGAATCTTCAATTCAACGTCACGCTGGGCGGAGCCGCTTCGGCGCGAGGGTGAAATCCCTGGCTTTCATGGGGTCAGCGATCAGCTACAGCGTAGATTGGCAAGGTTTGGTGCTTCAGGGGGAACAGACTGCAGATGCTCTTTTTGACGGCTTGGAAGTTGGTGCTGCCGTGGATGTGAGTTGGGCCACGGATCACCTTATCGAATTGCCAAACGTATGAGCACGGCTCCACCTACACCGCTGGCTACAGCTGCTGTGCGTGCGCCGTTGTGGCTCAGTCTGCCAGCAGTGGTTTTTATTGGATTGCTATTTCTTGCACCCGTTTTTTACCTGCTGCTGACGAGTGTCCTGGATACCAGCGCAGGGCGATGGGCATGGTCTTTGGATCTCTACAGAACCTTCTTTGCCGATAGCTACAACTGGCAGCTTTTGGCGCGGACCTTCTACATCAGCTTGGCCACAGTGGCGGCTTCTTTGGTTCTGGCTTTTCCAGTGGCGCTGTTCATGCGCTCGCTGCCGCCTCGGCAGCGGACCTTGCTGGCTATCGTCCTGTTATCGCCATTGCTTACCAGCGTAGTGGTGCGAACGCTGGCCTGGGTGGTGTTGCTGGGTCCGAAAGGATTGCTCAACAATGCGTTGGCATCCTTGGGTCTGGGGCCGATAGCCGTGATGTACACCGATGTCGGCGTCATCATCGGTTTGACCCATGTCTACTTTGGCTACATGCTGCTCTCGATCATGGCGTCCGTGCTCAAGATCGACGACCGACTTCTGTTGGCTGCGCAAAACCTGGGCGCGAGCCACTGGCAGACTTTGCGCCAGGTAGTGCTCCCTCTATCCAAGCCGGGCATTGTCACCGGCTCGGTTCTGGTTTTCACCATGAGCGCGAGCGCGTATGTGACCCCCGCATTGCTGGGAGGGTCCAAAACCAAAGTGATGGCGACCGAAATCTACGATCAGGCAATTCAGTACCTGGAGTGGCGCGAAGCTGCCGTGATTGCGTGCGTATTGTTTGCCGGTGTCTGGGTTACGGTGGCGCTGTTGTCACGCTTCGGCGAAACGAGAAGTGCAGGGGAGGGCAGAGCATGAGCCTCGGTCGAACCCGAAATGAACACCACCGTGCTGGCTGGTTACTGCGCAGTTGGACGGTGGGCGTGGTCTTGTTTGTCTTGGGCCCGCTGGTTCTTATCCTGGCAGTGTCACTGACTCCAAAGGATGTTCTCAGTTGGCCAAGCGGTGAGATTTCTCTGCGGTGGTATGCGCGCATGCTGGAGCGTCCTGCGTTCGTGCAGTCTGCATGGAATAGTCTGGTCCTGGCACTGGGTTCGTCTGCGGCGGCAGTGGCGCTTGGGCTGCTCGCTGCCCTCGGCCTGGATCGCAGTCCAGGGCGATTTGCAAAAGGATTGCTCAACGGCCTGATGTCACCCCTTTTTGTGCCAATGATCCTCAGTGGGCTTGCGATCCTCATTGCCTACACGCAGATGGGCTGGACCCATCAAGCCAGCCGGCTCTGGGTTGCTCATACGGCGCTCACACTTCCCTATGCGCTGCGCACCATCTCCGCCAGCTTGCAGTCCTTCGACAGGCGGCAGGAGCTCGCGGCTCAGAACCTGGGGGCGGGTCAATTCCGAACCTTGCTCTACGTCACGCTTCCGCAGCTAGGGCCCGGTTTGTTCGCGGCGGGGCTGTTTGCCTTCATCGTGTCTTTTGACAACGTAGGCCTCTCGCTTTTTCTCACAGGGCCATCGTTTAGCACGCTGCCGGTAGAGCTGTTCAGCTATGCCTCCTACAACAGTGACCCGGTGATTGCCGCCGTCTCGATCACCATGGTGTTGTTGTCCGTAGCGGCTGTGCTCCTCGTCGAACGCGTGTTCGGGCTTGCCCGGTTCATGCGCTGATTTGTAGAACGTTCACTTCATGAGAGGACTCAGATGACATCGCAGGGCACCCCCACCCCCGCCTCCACCCCGAACGCTGAAGGCAATACCTTGTCCCAGAGCAGAGATTCACTTGTTCAATCAACCATTGAGCGCATACGGCAGATCCATCGTGACGATGGCATTACGCGAGAGTCTCTTGCCAGTACGGCGAAAATTCTGGAGGAGCTGGCAGAAAACAAGGCGCTCTTTTCGCTGGAGCTTTATCCGCCCCCGGCATCTGGCGAGGGATCCCACAGGTTCGAGCTTTACACGCAACCCGATCAGAGCTATGCGCTTTACCTGAACGTGCAACATCCGGGCAAAAATAGTGTTCCACACGACCACAAGACCTGGGCGGTGATCACCGCAGTACAAGGCCAGGAGATCAACCGTATCTACCGCCGAACTGACGATGGCGCGGACCCTCAGTACGCCAAGTTGGAGCTTGAGCGGGAAGTCCTGGTAGAGGTCGGAACATCAGTCGCCTACCTTGGCGACGACATTCACAGCATTCATGTGCAGGGCAATCAGCCGACCTTGCATTTCCATCTTTATGGGCGAGCCCTGGAGACATTGACCGAGCGAGTGGCGTTTGATTTGGAAACTGGAGCCGTCAGACCCTACAACCAGAGCTTCTGGAAACCAAACGCTGGCTGATACCCGCTCTCAAACGTCCAGCTGCATCTAACCGATCCCCTCAGGGGAACACTCGGGGTTCAGTTGCCTATGCCGTCTTCCTCAGCCTGAAACACACCATAAGGACTCAGTCACTTTGTGAATTTTTTCCTTAAAGGGGGATCTGAATCTAGAACTTTGGGGTCGCTGCTATTGCCATGGAGGTCACTCTGGGCGAAAAACGGAGGATATGCGTATCCCTACCCACTCCTTGCTGCGGCCTTGGCAGCTTGCCCTCATCTTTGCCGCAGGTGTACCCACTGCCCACGCTGTCTGTATCGATACAGCCTCGAGAGCGCAGGCCACAGCTGGCGATACCTGTCCTGCCACAGGCACCACCTACACCGGAGCTTCCAATGCGGCTCACACCTTGCTGGCGAGTGGAGCCAACAGCACGCTGACTATTTCAAGCAACGTCAGTGTCAACCCGACTGGCTACGGGTCCAATGGTGGCACGGGCGTGGTCTCTGCAGGGGCTGGTGGACACCTGGTTGGTCAAGGCAGTGTCACGGTCATTCAGGCTGGTGCTCTCAACTCTTATGCGGTCTCGGCAGGGCCCGTCAATCCGGCTGGGGCCGGTACCGTAGACATTCGTGGCGCTGTCACCGTGACCATGGCGGCCGGCGGCACTACGCGTCGGGCGGTTATGGCCAATGGTGTAGGAAGTGTGGTCACTATTGAGGGGCCCATCACCGTGACGCAAACTGGCGGCACATCCCACCGAGGCCTTAGTGCGGAAGGCGGGGGAAGCATAAATTACGCAGGCGCCAGTGTTGATTTCCGAGGTGATGTAGGGTCCACAGGCATACGAGTATTAACAGGCACGGCCAGGCTGCATGGCACAGGCAATACGGAACTGTGGGTAGAGGGCGCTGGCTCTGTGGGTTTTCTGACCAACGCGTCAGCAGAGTCCACCATTGACGGCTGGCTCAAAGTGCATGGGGATGTGGGAGCGGACTCTGCTGCCTCCATTCAGGGCGCTGCGAAGTTGACCGTGGGTGCGGGGTCTTTGCTAGACAACACTGGCGGTGTGGCAGTGCGGATTGGTAGTGCCAATGCCGAGCCGCTGGTAGCGGGTGCGGGTTTAAGCGTCACGGCCTCAACGGGCTTTCTCTATGCTGGCGCCATCACTCCAACCACACAGTTGACTGACGCCACCGTCAATGCGGCCACGCTGTGGCAATCCACTGCAAATGCGCAGCCCAATTTTCAGGCTAATGGCGGCACCTATACAGGCACCAGCGTTAAAGAGCCTGGCAGCGCTCTGAGCATCTCCCTGGCTAATTCGGCAACCTGGAATTTGACTTCCGATGCTTCACTGACGCTGCTTACTCTCACGGGGAATGGCACCTTGTCTACCCCCAATGCCACTCGCACGGTGAGCGGCAGCATCACCAACACTTCTGGCCTCGTGGACCTAAGTGGTAGCAGCCCCCAGACGGGGGACGCGCTCACGGTCAGCGGCAACTATGTAGGCGGCGGAGGCACAGTGCGTCTGGACACCGCACTTGGGGACTCAAGTTCACCGACCGATATGTTCGTGGTGCAGGGTGATGCAACAGGTACGACCAGCTTGGATATTCGAAACTTGAACGGGCTGGGTGCCGCAACAACCGGCAATGGGATTGCCGTGGCTACCGCCAGCGGAGTCGCGGATGCCGGTGCTTTTGTTCTTGCTGGTGGGCCACTGACCGTGGGTGGATTTGTCTACACCTTGAACCAAGTCGGGAACACTTGGTACCTGCAATCACGGCTCATACCGCCTGAGGCCAGCATAGCTTGTACGCCTTCTGAACTGACTGATTCCGCAGATCAAGTCAGCACCTGCACCGTGACGCTGAGCTACTCACCCACGGAAGCTATGAGTGTCAACCTGAACCTGCCTGCTGCGAGCGCTCGCTACGGCACGACCTGCGCGTCGCCCATACTGATCGCGGCCAACACGAGCTCAGCAACCTGCACGCTCACAGCAGTGGCGAATACGGTCGCAGGCGATGGTGATGTGACTGCAGAGCTGTCAATAGCCATTCCCACGATCGCCGATACCTACACGGTCGCAGGCTCGCCCGCGCAGGTGATTGTTCGAAATGATGATGTAGCCGTCGTGACTCCTGTGCCTCCTACGCCAGTGCCCACGCTGGGCCAATGGGCGATGATGTTGCTCTCGTTATCCCTGGCAGGAGTCGGTCTGGCAGGCTCACGCCGCCGACCTTCTCTGAAGCATGAAGAAAATTGAACTGATAAAGGCTTTTATCGAGAACGAACTGGACTCCTCCGAAGACGGCGGAGAATGGTTTGCAATGAATGGACACCGTTTGAAGAAGGATGTGGTGGCCGCCGCGCCGCAGCTTCTCAGCCAGGATGAGCTCCGCGCGTTCTATTCCTTGTTGTTAAGAAACGGATTGCTCTTTGAAGAGCCCATCCAGGAGCACTATCCCGACTGGGAAGCAGCCTATCGCCTCCATACGCCATGGATGGTGAAAAAGCCGTATCAAAATTGCAGCAGCATTCACAGGCTACAGGGGCTATGCCTGTTCGGGTTTGACTACGCCGCTGCAGTCGGGGTGAATCATGGATACGACGACTATTCCTTGTATCGCCAAGCCATTGCCGTGCAAGGAAGCAATATCCCGGACATCTTGAAGAGAGCGGAACGGTTAGTGCCTTTTGCGGATAACGAAAAGGTGATCGAACGTTTTGGCGCTGCGCTGCGAGGGCTGGATTTCATCTACGATGATTGGTATGGAGTAACCAACTCTGCTGACAGCTACTCCTATGTCAACTTGAACTTTTTTCACGTTTTGCTTACCCTGCACCTGAGCAAACGTGAGCGTGCCCATCAGGCAATAGAAGAGTACAAAACCCGGCTGCCGTCCCTACCCCAAGCCGAGGAGCAAAAGGCGCTCTTGGCTCGATGTGAGAGCGCGAGCAAAAGATTTAATAGCTGAGCTTCGTTGCTCGCGCCCATGGCTATTGGCGTCAGACTATTTTTTTCAACGCGCGCCCGACACACCTACGTTTGTTCCTGATACATAGCTGGCCGCAGGCGATAGCAACCACATCACGGTATTGGCGACCTCGGTTGCGGTGCCGGGCCTCTTCATGGGCAGTTGCGGTCCCATTTGCGCCAGACGCTCACGTGAGTGGATTTCTGTGTCGATCACTCCCGGGGACACGGTGTTGACTCGTATGCCTTCTCCAGCCACCTCTTGCGCAAGGCCGAAAGTCAGTGCCTCCAATGCGCGCTTGCTCGCCGCATAATGCACGTTTCGCCCGGCAGCCCCTAGTCGTGCTGCGGCTGAAGACATGTTCACGATGCTTCCGCCTTGGCCTCCGTGAAGCGTCGACATTCTGCGCACGGCCTCTCCGCAGCAAAGAAAGCTGCCAACGACATTGAGCGCGAAAATTTCCTGCAGGTCAGATGCAGAGATGGCATCGATCCGGCCAATGAAGCCGCTCATTCCGGCGTTGTTAACGAGCGCGGCCAAGGTACCCAAGCTATCGTCCGCTGTCTGAAACAGGGTGGAGATCTGTTCGGCGTTGCCGACGTCTGCTTGAACGACCAATGCCTTGCGCCCATGGGCGCGCACTTGTTTCGCCACTGCCTGCGCTTGCGTTTCGTCGCTGCGATAGTTGATGCACACGTCATAGCCCTCGCGCGCAGCCATTTCGCAGATCGTGGCACCAATTCCCCGGCTGCCACCGGTCACCATGATGTAGCCGCGACCGGCTTGGTCCGAAGTTGCTTGCATTTCATCTACTCCTTTCAAGTTGAGTTTTGCACCCTGGTTCTGCACCCTTAAGGCTTGGTTGATCAGCGTGACTGCATCAGTTCCGGGCTGCGCTTCGCTTGCCCCTTCCATAATTCCAATTCGCTGTCTACTCGCTCAGCCAGTTGGGCAGGGGTGCTTGCTTGAACCATCAATCCTTCGCTCGAAAGCTTCTGCAAAGCAGGGTCAGCTAAGGCAACTTGTGTGGCTTGAGAGAGGCGTTTGATGACTGAAGCGGGCGTTCCTTTTGGTGCGAACACAGCATTCCAGGTCACAAGGTTCACGTTAGATACACCGGCCTGCGCAAAGGTCCGAACATCCGGGAGTCCCGCAAAAGGCTCCTTGGACAACATGGCCACGGGCTTGAGCAAACCCTTCTTGAAGAAGGGCATCAAGACCGGAGGTTGTCCCATCACCAGGCTGGTGCGGCCACCAATGGTGTCTGTCACGGCTGGGGCGCCGCCCTTATAGGGAACATGAAGCAGCTCGATGCCTGCGCCGGATTGCAGTACGCTCACATAAAGCTGCAGGCCCGCCGTCGCAATGCTCACTCCTTTGGGGTTGGCCTTGGCAGCTGCGATCAGCTCTTCTGGCGAAGAGATTTTTTGATCCTTGCCGGCAGCAATCATTTGAGGCGAAGTCAGTATGAGGCTGACGGGCTCCAGGGCGGCCTTGGGGTCAATGGCAGGGAATGGCCCGAAGACAAAGCTCTGCACCACTTGTCCTGTGGCGTAGAGCAGGGTGTAGCCATCTGCCTCGGCATCGGCCACCATTTTGTTGCCGATATTGGTTGATGCGCCCGGCTTGTTTTCTATCAGCACGGTCTGCTTCAATTCGCGCCGCAATAGCTCCGCATACTGACGGGCCACCTGATCTGTACTGCCACCGGGAGCGTAGGGCACGATCAAGCGGATGGGTCGAGATGGATAGTCCGTCTCCGCGCCCGATGCCAGGGCAGAAAAACCAACACAAAACACCCCAATGGCAACATTCAATGTGCGAAGCTTAAGTCTCATGATGGTCTCCTTTTGATCGGCAAAATGGCGCGGTTAGGTGGCTACGCCGGCGTGGTCAAGGTGTCCAGGCCAGAGGGGCCAGGGCATCCGGATCGGTCACGACGTCGATAACTACCGGCAGGTCGCTGGCAAGAGCCTGCGCAAACGCGGCAGCGAACTCCGATGGGTGATTCACCCTGATGCCAACAGCGCCCATGGCCTGGGCAATAGCCGCAAAATTCATGGGTCGGTAGTGATAGATTTCTTCACGATTGCCATTGACCCCTTCATAGGCACTCAGGATCGAGCGTGCGCCCTGGGCCAGACAATGGTTGTTGTTGACCACTGTGATGGTGTTCAGCCCCCAGCGCAGCGCGGTCTCCAACTCGGGCAGGTGGTACATGAAGCCTCCGTCGCCGGTAAAGCAGACCACCGTGGCATCTGGTGCCGCGAGCTTCGCGCCGAGCGACGCCGGAAAACCCCATCCCAAGGAGCCAGCTGCGCGCAGGTAGCGCTGTCCTTCATGGCGCAGCTCTACATAGGTTCCGGACCATTGCGATGAATATCCCGTATCGGAAACCAGGATGGCATTAGGTGGCAGGACTTCGCTCAGTTCAGCACAAAGCCGCTCGGGGCGAATGGGAGTGGCATCGCTTGTTCGGCTCGGTGCTGCGGCTGCATTCCAAGCCCGCACAAACTCCTGCACCCGGGCCCTCCATTCTGGCCGCTCAACTGATGGGCAGGCTTTGGTCAGTTGCTCAAGAATGGTGCGAACGTCACCCGGCAAGCCCAGGGTGCCTGGATAGTTCCGGCCCAGTTGGGCTTGATCCATATCCACTTGGATAACAGGCACACCTTGCTTGGGCAGCGTCCAGTTGTGGCTGATATGGTCTCCGACAATGCTGCCGGCAAAAATCACCAGATCGGCCGCGCTCACGATCTGGTTCGCGCAAGCGCGTGAATACGTGCCAGCCACCCCGCCGTTCAAAGGATGGCCTTCGGGCAAGACCGCCTTCGCGTCCAGCGAGGTGACCACCGGAATAGAGGAGTGTTCTGCGAACTGCCGCAATGCCTTTTCCGCACGCGAAAGGCAAATGCCCTGATCCGCCACGATGACTGGCCGTTCGGCGCGTGAAATCAATTGGGCCGCTTCTTCGATCAGTCTGTCTTCAGCGGGCGGCCGAAAGCCGGGCAGGGTGGAGAAAGGGCGTGCGGCGGGTTGGTATTCGTCCAGCTTGGCCGAAGCGATGGCGTCTCCCGTGTGCCCGGCAATATCGACGTGAACAGGTCCGGACCGACCGGTCACGGCTTCACGGAATGCTTGATGAAGGATGTGTGGCAACTGCTCAATGGTGTCCACGCGCATGCTGTTCTTCGTCGTGGAACGAAACAGCGGTTCATGTGGCAGCTCTTGGTATGCATTGCGATACTGCATGGGCGCGGGCTGCCTTCCCGTCAACGCGACGAGAGGCGTTTGCGCGAAGAAGGGGTCTTGCAAGCCCGCTGCCAGGTTGGCGGCACCCACCGACTGAGCCATGCATACACCTGGCTTGCCCTTCACGCGCGAATAGCCATCTGCCATATATACAGCGGCGATTTCAGAATGCGCCAAGATCCGCTTGATGCCCAGTGCTTCCATTTCCACCAGCCCGCGGCGCAGGATGGCATCCATGAAGAACACATGCTCAACGCCGTGCGCCTGAAGCATTTCCGCGATAACGCGGCCACCCGTGATGGAACTCATATATCTCCTTGTTTTTCAGTCTGCTGACGAGCTTCAGATATGTCGATGAAAGGCGTTTCACTTATCCCCTGGACCCCCACATTCACCGCGAAAAGCGCTCCAGCCAAGGGTTGTTCCTGGCGGGCTTGGTCGCTCATGCCCTGAGTAGCCGTCGTGATGAACAACGTGTCGAGGCGATCGCCCCCAAAGGCGCATGAGGTGACACTGGTTACCGGGAGTTGAACGGCCTTGTCCAAGCGTCCGTCCGGGGTGTAGCGAGCCACCCGGCCAGCGTGGATCTCGGCGCTCCAAAGACACCCTTGGGCATCGACGGTGGCTCCATCCGGGCGGCCGATATGGCCGACCATATCTAGAAAGGTGCGGGCGTTGTGCAGCACGCCATCCTCCACGTCAAAGTCGTAGACGACGATGCGTTTTGTCGGCGTGTCGGCAAAGTACATTTTCTTGCCGTCAGGACTCCATGCCAGAGAGTTGGGAACCGTGATCCCTGAGAAATGGCCTCTTGCCTTTCCGTCGGTGGTTACGGAGTAGAGCGTGCCAGTGGGAATGCGGTCACCGTCGTTCATGCTACCGACCCAGAACCTTCCCTGTCTATCGCATTTGCCGTCGTTCAAACGGTTGTTCGGCAACGAAGGCTCCGGATCGAACCATGATTGCAACTGGCCAGATGTCAGATCAAGAAAATACAGGCCGGACTTGAGTGCGAGCAGTATTCGGCCCTGACTGGTTTCACAAAAACTCCCAACCAGTTCGGGCAGAGAATAGGTGCGCACCGCGCCGGGGCCAGGCTTGTAGGCATAAAGCGCGGGCTTGCGAACATCTATCCAGAACAGCAGCTTGTGCAGTGGAGACCAAAGAGGGACCTCTCCCAACTTGTCTCCACTCTCTACAACAACATGAACTTCACTCATTTTTTTCCATCAAGATTTGCAGCAACTTCTTTCCACAGCACCTGCTCTGTTCGGATGTATTCGGCAAAGTCACGCGTATTCAGAAACGCCGCTTGCGCATCTGCGTTTCGCAGCGAGGCCTGGACATCAGTCCTTGACACGATTTCCTTGATGGAATCTGAAACCCTCTTGATGATTTCCGGGGGAGTGCCTGCAGGTGCGTGCAAACCAAACCATGAGGTCACGATGGCTCTGGGATAGCCTTGTTCTGCCATCGTGGGGATGTTCGGCATGCCGGGGTCACGCTTTTCACCGAAGGTGGCCAAACCCTTCAGCTTTCCTGATTTGATCAACGCGGTGACGTTGGCGGAAGCCAGAACAGCCATGGACACTCGGCCGCTCACCAGATCAGGGATGATGGGTGGCGCTCCCTTGTACTGGACTGACTCCATCTTGATTCCCGCCTGCCGCAAGAACAACTCGGCGGCCATGCGCTGCGTCGATCCCGTTCCCGGGCTTCCATAGTGCAGCGGTGCGGTCTGCTTGCGGGCAAACTCCACGTATTCGGTCAACGTCTGAAAAGGAGCATCTCCAGGTATCGCCAGTACGTTGTCCGTCAGTGCGAAGCGCGCCATGGGTACCAGGCTATCGGGCTCCCAGCGTCTTCCTGTCTCCACAAATTGGTTGATAGCGAACCATGGGCTGGTCACCAACAAGGTGTAGCCGTCAGGCTTGGCCCTGGCGACGAAATCTGCGGCGATGTTTGAGTTCGCTCCCGGCTTGGAGTCTGCAACGATCGGCTGCCCCAGGCTCTTAGACAACTCATTCAAAACCACTCTGGTGACGATATCGCCCGCTCCCCCGGCTGGGTATGAATTGACAATCGTGATCGGTCTTTCCGGCCAAGCCTGTGCCAAGCCCGGCAAAGAGCAAAGCGCGGCCAAACCCAGGCCAACAAACACCCGTCTGATATTCAGCATTTCTTGTCTCCTTCAACTTGAGGCGCAGGCTTCTTGCTAGCCTGATTCATGCGATGCGTGTACTACGCAATACCGGCAAGCGGATCAGTCTTCATCGGTTGCAGAGGCACGCGTTTCCGGCCCTTTTTCTTCCAGCAGGCGCAACGCAAAGTCTTTTGACGCATTGATGATGGAAAGCGCCGCAGCCTCTGCGGCCTGTGGATCCCGCTCCAGCAGAGCCGCGCCGAGCTCTTGCCAATGCCGGTTGGCGTCTTGGCGGCTCGCATAGGAAGAAATGCCCATATAGCAGTAGTGCCAAAGCATCTTCTGGCGCAGCCCCTCGATAAACGCGCGGGTGAACCTATTCGGGATGAGTGCGTACATCTGCGAACTGATCGCGTTGGTCGTCTCTTTGTATTCGCGCTCGTCGCAGCCAGCATCTGTCCGCTCGATCAACTCAAGGATGTCAACCTCAATTTTCTTCAGTAGAGGGATCTCACCATTCAGGGCCACATACCTGACGCACAGACCAAACATGTCCGCCCGCGCTTCGAACAGCTCCTTCACCTCTTGATGCGTGGGCTCAACGATACGCACGCCACGCCAAGGGAGAATCTCGATCAGGCCATCACGCTCGAGTACGCGGAAGGCTTCTCTCAGAGGCGCCCGGCTTGTGCCCATCTTGAGCGCCAACTCCTGCTCTTTCAGGCGTTGGCCCGGCTGGTACACCCCCTTCAGGATGTCTTCTGTCAGTCTGCTAACGATCTGATCAGGAAGAGAAAGAAACTGCACTTGACCCATGCTGACTGCTCCATTTACTGCGTTATCTATGCCGCCAATCCACGCCCTTGCCGCCGCACATACGTGGGCCCGAACTCCCGTGTGGTCCCAAAAACCGGTGGAAGCGGGCGGCAATTGTCCAAGGTCAGCCAAAGGCGGAACAGGTGGCGGCGCTGCTCGGGTGCGTCGTAATCCTGGTACTTGGTGCGCGAGTGCAGGATGGAGTAATTGTTTCCAAGCTGGATATCGCCCGGCTGCATGCTGAACGACAATTGCAAAGCGGGATCAGCGCACAGGCGATCGAAGATATCCAGGGCCTCTACTTGCAAAGGCGTGAGGCGTGGAACTTCAGGAAATCGTTGCGCGGTTTCTATGTAGCGCCTTTTGTACAGCACATTCAGCCTGCCCATGTACTCAGTGAAGATGGGAACGACCTGGACTTTGCTCTCGTTCACGTTCTGCGCACGTGAATCGAAGTAGAACGGTTGCTGCAACACGGCCGCGAGATCTGGGCGCTCATCCAGAATGGCATTGAACAAGGCACTTGCGCTGACCAGCTTGCTCACCCCGCCTTCCTTGGCAATGCGTTGGCAAAGCAGCATGAAGACATCACCGCCATCGTTGTGAAACTTCAACTCGTCGTCGGTTTCATATCCGCGCGTGGTGTCGCTGTTCGCAATGGTCTTGCCTGTATTCGTGACGCTGTGAACCAGGCTGCCTGCCCGGTCTTGCGGCTCCGGGGTGCCCAGGTACAGACTCATTCCCCAGATAATCCGTTTACAAGCCTCAGCATCGGTACGGCTGAGATCAAGCCCACGAAGAACTGCAAAGCCTCGTCCGCCTTCGAGTTCATGCTGAAGGCGCTGGAGCCGCTCGGCCAACTCGGTGAGTCGGAAGTCGTCCTTTGTAGTTTCGAACAGGGGAACGCCTTTAGCCTCACACAGACGAACGGCTTCCGTTATCTCCCGTAGCTCACCAGTCGTCAGGTGTTGGCCCCAGTTTTCCGGTCCACCTAACTGCTCGCTCCGCCAGACATCAGGACTTTCCAGTTTCGTCGTTTGCATAGCCAGTCTCCTACTGATTCAGCTTTATTGCTGTATTCAAATATTGTCGACAATCTAATAAATGAACGATATGGGTAGAAACCCGCTAAAGACGGCGGTGCGGTTAGCGACCGATTCCTTGTGCCCAGCCGCGGATCTGCAGATACGTTTTTTGAAGGAGA
The DNA here is from genome assembly GCF_000422885.1 of Ottowia thiooxydans DSM 14619. GTDB lineage: Bacteria > Pseudomonadota > Gammaproteobacteria > Burkholderiales > Burkholderiaceae_C > Ottowia > Ottowia thiooxydans. The sequence continues at coordinate 116,811 of NZ_AUGX01000001.1, forward strand.
GGGGAGTCGATGGGCGGGAGAGCCTGTGGCGTCGGCCTCGCTCGGAGCCACGAATCTGCAGTTTTAAGCTACGCCATTTGTGGTACAGGACGATTGGGCTGGCGATGTCGTGAGCAGGCCCACCACCAGGGGCGTTAACCCATGGGTGAAGGCGTCTTCAGCCCGCGCAGGTCACCGGAATGCCAGCCGACTTCTCAACGGAACCGGGTCAAAAGGGTGAGTTAACGAACTTGCAAACGTCGATGTAGCTCGTATAAATCCCTGTCGGTGGTCTATGAAAACGGTCTAGGATTTGTCCGGTTGCCGCTTGAGACTGCCGCCCGATGTCATTTGAGCGCGTGGAGTGCGTAGCGAGTCAGCATCAAGAATGAGGCGGCCTTGAACACGGCCTTTCATGCGTTTGACGTTGCTCGCAGCGTCTTGCATATGGCGTTTCATCAGTGCACGCACTGCCTCCACATCACGGGCACGCGCGGCCAGCAAAATCTCGCGGTGAATTTGCGCATTGACTTCACCGAATCTCCGGTGTTCCGCCTGCGATGTGCGATTGCTAAAAACAATCAGCTGGCGGATCAGCTCATTGATCAACTCGCAGGTAAAGCGCAGGAAGGGGTTGGGGTTGGCTGCCGCCAGGATATCGTGAAAGTTCACGTCTTCACGCCGCTGGCTGAGTAAGTCCTCCTGGCTTTGTGTGGGGTCGCAGCAGCTGATGCTGTGCTCCAGCGCTTCGAAATCTGCATCCGTCAAATGTGGCACTGCGCCCGCTGCCAATTCAGGCTCGAGTTGCAGACGCACGGCATAGATATCGTCGATCGTCACTTCCTGGAAGAAGAGGTAGTTCTGCATGAACTGCAACGTGCGGTCAAGAGGCACCTCGACGATGGTGCCACCTCCCGAGGGCCCGGTGGAGATGGTGATAAGCCCCTGCACCTCCAGCGACTTCAGTGCTTCCCGAATGGTGCCCTTACTCACCAGAAACTGGTTTTGCAGCTCAACTTCACGAGGCAGTCGATCTCCAGGACTGAGATTTTTTTCTGCGATCAATCGCTTGATCTCCCGGGCGACGAGGTCAGAGCGTTTGAGTTGCTTGATGGTTGCCGAGACGGACTTCCGTGTTGCCATTTGTTCTATTGGATGGATAGCAATTTTGGTGCAGTATGCACCTCACATGGGCAGGCGACCCACGTCCTAGGGTTTATCCGCATCATATTTATTCTATTTGTCACTATAAATATGACTTAAGAGCTCGATGGCTTGCAGATTCCTCTGGCATGCATTGTGCTCTGAAAAAAGAAGGCCGCCGGGCCTCGATTAACCCAGGAGTCATCCCATGCAACGTCGTCAGTTTCTGCACATGTCCGCGCTCAGCGCGCTTCCCGCATCCATGGGCCTCGCGCACAACGCGTACGCCCAAGCAAGCAACGCTATTCAGTTTGGTTGCCCTGTGCCCATGTCTGGAGCGTTTGCGGCCAATGGCAAATTTGCCGATTTGGGTATGAAACTGGCGATCGAACAATACGGCAAGGCGCTGAACCGTCCCCTCACCTATACGCTGCTTGATACCGAAGGCAAGCCTGCTACCGCCATTCGCAAGGTGCAAGATGCATCGCAGCAGGGCGCTCGTTTCTTTGCAGGCGGCATCTTGTCGTCCGAGGCCTTGGGCATGGGCAAGGAGGCGGAGAAAACAGGCAGTATTTTCATCACCACCGCGGGCGCAGATGAAATCACGGGCAAGGATTGCAACAAGGCGACCTTCCGCTGGTCGGTGCCAACCTTTGGTGCCATCGAGCAAACTGTGCGGCCGCTGATTGAAGCCAATCCAAAAGCCAAGCGCTGGTACACCATCACGCCGCAGTATGTGTTTGGAGACGGCCTGTTGACAGCCGCCAAGAACATCTTCAAGGAAAAAGGCGTCGAGCATGTGGGTAATAGCTACCACTCGCTGACAGAGAAAGAATTTAGCGGCTATCTGACCAACGCCGTCGCAGCCAAGCCTGATGTGCTGCTGATTCTGAACTTTGGCCAGCAATGCTCCGATACGCTCCGCCAAGCCGTGAGCTTTGGCCTGAACAAGAACTGCATCATTTTGGTGGCTTGGGCATCGGGCCTGGAGCAGTTCGAATCTCTGGGTGCTGACCTCTGCGATGGCCTGTACTTTGGCGCGCAATACTGGCATACGGTGGATTCAACGCTGAACAAAGATCTCGTCAAGCGTTGCAATGACAAGTTCAAGTACAACCCTAACTACAGCCTTGCAGGCTCTTATATCTGCACCAAGCTGATGATTGACGGCATTATCAAAGCGGGTTCTGCAGATCCCAAAGCTGTGGTTGCCGCCATGGAGGGCATGAAGTACGCCGGCCTCACTGGGGATGAAGAGATACGCAAGGCAGATCACCAGGTTCTCAAGAACTATTACCTGCTCAAAGGTAAAGGCAAGGCGCAGATGAAGAACAAGGACGACTACGCTGACATCGTCAGCTCCGGTAAGTCGTTCCTTTCGGCGGAAGACGCCGGTTGCAAGATGGGTTGAAGAGGCTCACCTCGCCTTAGTGTTGTGCGCGTGGCGCCTCCTTGAAGGGAGGCGCCAGTCGCATTGTCCCCGTTTAAAGCCTCGGACCTCCCATGAGCATCTATTTGCTGCAGATCATCAACGGCATTGGCATCGGCATGCTGTATTTCTTGTTGGCAGTTGGCTTATCGATCGTATTCGGTCTGCTGCGATTTGTGAACTTTGCCCACGGCACGTTCTACCTTGTCGGTGCCTACCTTTGTTATCAATTGGGTCGGTGGGGTGTGAGCTTCTGGCTTTCGCTGCTGATCGTTCCGTTTGTCGTGGGGGCCATGGGTTGGCTAACCGAAAAGCTGTTGCTGCGCCACGTCTATGCCAAGGCGCACGAGTTTCACATTCTGGTGACAGTGGGTTTCGCGCTGGTGGTGCAGGAAGTGGTGATCATTATCTGGGGCCCGCTCGGCGACAGTGTGCCTACGCCTGATTTACTGAGCGGCGTAGTGATGTGGGGCAGCTTTGTCTATCCCAAGTATCGGCTGTTTGTGATCGGCTTTACCGCTGTACTTGCCGTGATCATCTGGTGGATTCTGGAAGGCACGCGCCTAGGCGGCATGGTGCGCGCCGGTAGCGAATCTACCGAAATGGTGTCGCTCCTCGGTATCAATGTATTTGGCATTTTCAGCCTGGTGTTTGGTTTGGGCGTGGGCCTGGCTGCACTGGCAGGGGTGCTGGCAGCGCCTATACGTGGGGTCAGTCCCTTCATGGGGGTTGAGGCGCTCGCGGTGGCGTTTGTGGTCGTGGTCGTGGGTGGCTTGGGGAGTTTCAGCGGAGCGCTGGTGGGTGGCCTTTTGATAGGCATCGTTCAGAGCTTGATGAGCACTATCTGGCCAGAAGGCGCGAGCCTGATGATTTATGTAGCCATGGGAGCCGTTTTGCTGCTGCGTCCTAATGGTTTGCTCGGCCGTGCCGTTTGAGGAAGAAGGCGATGTACAAGCATATTCAATTCCTCGTTGCGGTAGTGATCGTGGTCGCCATGCCGCTGTTCATGAAATCGGGCTCACTGGCCAGTGAAGTTCTGATCTTTGGCCTCGCGGCCATGGGTTGTAACTTGCTGCTTGGCTATACCGGCTTGCTGTCATTTGGTCAGGGCATCTTCTTTGGCTTGGGCAGCTACACGCTGGGCATCGTGCTCACCAGGTTGCCCATACCGATTCCCCTCGCCTTGGCTGGCGCCGTGATCATGGGTGCGGCTGGCGCGGCCATCGTGGGTTGGGTGGCGATCCGTCAGCGCGGCACCTATTTCGTGATGCTGACGCTGGCCTTCGCACAGATGTTTTACTTTCTGGCTTACACCGCCACCGGGCTGACCGGCGGCGATAACGGCCTGATGGACATTCCTCGCCATTCGCTTACCCTGGCGGGGCAAACCATCGTTCCCCTGAAAACACCCTGGCAGTACTACGGCTTCGTCGCTGCGGTGTTTTTGGTGGTGTACTTCTTGCTGCAGCGAGTATGCGAATCAGTCTTTGGCCGCACGCTTTTGGCCGTGCGTGATAACGAAGAGCGCGCTGCTGCGGTGGGCTACAACCTTCGCTTGCTCAAGCTGCAAGCCTTCGTGATCTCCGGTGCCGTGACTGGATTGGCAGGTGCGTTGCATTCGCTCATGACCGGTATTGCGCCGCTGTCTAACGCGGAGTTTCACACCAGTGAAATGATCCTGGTCATGACGGTGATCGGCGGCACTGGGAACCTGCTGGCATCACTGCTTGGCGCTGCGTTCTATGTGCTGCTTGGCGACTGGCTCTCCACGCTCTGGCCGCGCTGGTTGTTGATTCTGGGCGTAGTGCTCATGGTGGTGAGTCTAGGCATGCAAGGCGGGCTATGGGGACTTTGCCAAAAGCTCGGACAACTGGTGCGCGGAGGCAAAGCCAATAAACCTAGCAGCACTTCGCCGGGCGTAGATGGAGGCCACGCATGAACAACGTATCTTCACAAAGCCCCATCTTGCTTGAGGCGAAAGGCGTAGAAAAGCGCTATGACAAGTTCGTCGCGCTTGGCGGCGTTGACCTCAAAGTGCGTGCCAACACCGTGCATTCGGTGATTGGGCCTAACGGCGCCGGCAAGACCACCTTGTTCCATATGCTCACCGGCACCAAAGCAGTGAGTGGTGGCAAGATCATTTTTGATGGCCATGACGTTACGCGCGAACCGGATTACATGCGTGTTCGGCGCGGAATGGCTCGTTCATTCCAGGTGACCAGCCTGTTCCTCACCCTTCCGGTGCGGGAAAATTTGCGGTTGGCTGCGCAGGGCGTTGCACCCGCGGTGGCACTTAACCCCTGGAAACCCCCGACAGGCGCCTTGGCCTGCGTGGACACCGTGGACAAGGTGCTCGGCACTCTGGGTCTTGAAGCCTACGCGAATACCCCCGCTGGCAACCTCTCTCATGGTCAGCAGAGGCGGTTGGAAGTGGGCATGGCATTGGCCGCACGGCCGAAAGCTATCTTTCTGGACGAACCCACCTCAGGCATGGGGATTGACGATCTGGAAGAGATGAAACAGTTGATTCGCAGCCTCAAGGATGAGCAGACGGTGGTGTTGATTGAACACAATATGAATATCGTTATGGATATCTCAGACACCATTACGGTGATGCAACAAGGGTGCGTGTTGGCGGAAGGCTTGCCGGATCAGATCCGCAATGACGAGCGCGTGCGTAAAGCGTATCTTGGCAACATGATCACGGGGGGGAAGGCATGAATACAGCAACCGCCCAAACACTTCTTGAGGTGGAGAACGTCCACGCGCATTACGGAAAAAGCCACGTATTGCAGGGAGTCAATTTCCGCGTTGCGGACGGTGAGTTGGTCACACTGCTGGGCCGCAATGGAGCCGGCAAGACGACTACGCTCAAAACTGTTGCCGGTGTTATGAAACCCACGCAAGGCCAGGTACGTTTTGCCAACGAGGTGGTGAGCAAACTGGCTACGCACCAGGTAGCACAGCGAGGAATCTGCCTGGTACCAGAGCATCGCGGCGTGTTCAAGTTACTGACGGTAGAAGAGAACCTGATGCTTGGCCAACGCAAGCAGTCCAAATGGCAGCTTGGCGATGTATATCAAATCTTTCCGCGCTTGAAGGAGCGCCGCTCCAATGGGGGAGGGCAGCTTTCAGGTGGAGAACAGCAGATGCTGGCGATTGGACGGGCTCTGATGAATGCACCGCGCTTGCTGATGCTGGATGAACCCGTTGAAGGGCTTGCACCTGTGATCGTGGAAGAAATTGTGGCGCAGCTCAAGGTGATCAAAGCTGCGGGCGTGTCCATCATCCTCGTGGAACAGAACCTTGAAGTCTGCACGCAACTGGCTGACCGCCACTACATCGTCGAGCAAGGAGCCATTGTGTATGAGGGCTCCAACGCCGACTTCCTTGCGGACGTAGCGATCAAAGACCAATACCTCGGTGTTGGCATGGCCTGACAGGCAACCCGTTTAGAACTGAAGCTTTCACATGAATACCAGCACCCTGGCTCCATCTACCCAAGACATTCGGGCGCTACGCGTCAGTGGTTCTCGGCTCTGGCAATCCCTTATGGATCTGGCGAAAATTGGCGGTACCGAAAAAGGCGGCGTCTGCCGTCTGGCCTTGACCGAGCTCGATGGTCAGGGGCGCGATCTTTTCTCCCAATGGGCGCGAGAGGCTGGCTGCACGATCAGAGTTGATGCCATCGGCAATATATTTGCTCGCAGGGCAGGGGCGGACAATACGCTCCCACCCGTGATGACCGGCAGCCACATAGACACCCAACCCACCGGCGGCAAGTTTGATGGCAACTACGGTGTGCTGGCTGGCATTGAAGTGCTGCGTACCCTGAATGACGCCGGTGTGCGCACCCTCGCTCCGCTTGAAGTCGTGGTGTGGACCAACGAGGAAGGCTCACGTTTCGTTCCAGTCATGATGGGCTCTGGTGTGTTTGTGGGCGCTTTCACGCTCGAACATGCACTGGCACAGCAAGACACCGAGGGTGTGAGCGTGCGTGACGCCCTGAAGCAGATTGGCTACGCAGGCCCGTTGGAAGCGGCGCACCCGGTGGGCGCGTACTTTGAGGCGCATATTGAACAAGGCCCCGTACTCGAAAACCATGAAAAGGTCATTGGTGTGGTGCAAGCAGCCCTGGGCCAGCGCTGGTATGACGTCACCGTGCAAGGAATGGAAGCCCATGCGGGCCCCACGCCTATGGAGTTGCGTAAAGACGCCTTACTGGCCTCTAGCGCGCTGATTGCCGAAGTGAACCGCATTGCGGTGGATCGCAAGCCGCATGCCCGCGGCACCGTGGGTTTTATGGAAGTGTTCCCGAACTCACGCAATGTCATTCCGGGGCGCGTGAAGTTCAGTGTTGATTTGCGCGCGCCGGGCGATGCGCAGCTGACTGAGATGGACGCCGCCATTCGGGCCGCTTGTGAGCGCGTAGCTGCAGAAAATGGGGTGAAGATCGAAATCGAACAGGTAGTGTATTTTCCGCCGCAGCCTTTCAACCCCAAATTGGTAGAAGCTGTACGCACCAATGCCACCGATCTGGGCTACAGCACAATGGATTGCGTGAGTGGCGCTGGGCACGATGCGGTTTATGTGGCGCGCGTGGCGCCAGCGGCGATGATCTTTGTACCGTGTGCAGATGGCATCAGCCACAACGAGATTGAAGACGCGGAGCCAGAGCACCTTGAGGCGGGTTGCAATGTGCTTTTGCGTGCCATGCTGGATAGCGCCGGAATAGCGCAATGAGCAAGAAGAAGTTCCTCATCGCGCGCCTCAACCACGAGACGAACACGTTTTCGCCGGTTCCCACGCCTATTGAGGCGTTTGCACCGGACTATGGGGTGGATGCCTATCGAGCCAACAAAGGCATGAGAACGGCCATGGCGGCGTTCATAGAACTGGCTGAGGCAGAAGGCGCGGAGTTGGTTACCCCGGTGTCTGCCATGTCCAACCCCAGCGGCCCGGTGCATGCCGCTGCTTACGACGAGCTCACGCGTCGTATTGTGGAGGCCGCGCCCGGTTGCGATGCGATCTTGCTGGATCTGCACGGCGCCATGGTGGCCGAAAACAGCGGCGACGGTGAAGGCGATCTGCTGGAGCGCGTGCGTGCCGCCGCGCCTGGCGTACCTATTGGTGTGGCACTGGATTTACACGGCAACATCACCCCTAAGATGATCAGCCATGCCGATGTGATGGTGGGCTTTAAGACCTACCCCCACGTTGATATGTATGAAACCGGTGAGCAAGCTGGCCGGCTGCTGCTGGAGATGTGGCGCGGCACGGCGGCCTATCAGGTGGTGTGGAAGCGCTTGCCGTTGATGAGCCACACCCTTCGCAGCACGACATTGAGTGGGCATATGCGCCAAGCGGTAGAGACTGCGCGTGAGCTGGAGCGAAACGGCGTTTCCGCCGTTTCGGTATTCAGTGGTTTCTCGCTGGCCGATATTGAAGCGCCGTGCGTCAGCGTAGTGGCTACCTGCCGCCAACATGATGTGGCCGCCGGTAGAGAGGCGGTTGACGGCTTGGCTGCGCAAATTTGGGAGCACCGCAAGGATTACGTCTACCAAAGCGAGCCGTTGCCTGATTCCCTGGTGCGAGCGGAATCCCTTGCGAAAGACGCTACCAAGCCTGTGCTCTTGTTGGACCATGGCGATAACTGCATGTCTGGCGGAACCTGCGACACCATGGATGTGTTGCAGGCGGCGCTGGAGTTGGGGCTTTCCGGCATGGCCATGGGGCCACTTTGCGACCCGCAAGCAGTGGCTTTGCTCACTGCGGCAGGCGTTGGCGCAGAGCTGGAGATTGAGCTTGGCAACAAGGTGTCGCTCGAACACATTGGATTGCACAAGAAGCCGCTGCGTTTGCGCGGTACTGTCCGTGCGGTGAGCGACGGTGGCTACACCGTGACCGGCCCCATCTACACGGGCCAGCGATGCCAGATGGGGCGTGCGGTGTGCTTTGATATTGGAGCTGCGCAGATTGTCGTGACCGAGCAGACGCATGAGCCGTGGGACCTTGGCGTGTTCCATTGTGTGGGAATGGACCCCACGCAGTTCCGCTACCTCTTGCTCAAATCGCGCATGTACTGCCGGCCAGTGTTTGTGCCACTCTCGGCAGGCTTGGTTGAGTGTGACAGCCCGGGCGTGACCACGTCTGACTACACACGCTTCACGTTTGATCATGTGAGCCGCCCGGTGTTTCCGCTGGACGTCATTTAAGGCGCCCACGCTTTCGATCGCGCAGGCCTCTTCCGGGGCTCTGCGAATGATCTTCCGTCCTTGCGGTTCCGACGTGGTCTGATCCGCGGTGTCAGGCGTCTTTGTCGTTTCCAGCCTCTTGCATCCGTCATCCCCGGATGGCCGGCCCCGTGCGCAGGCGGGAATTCCGATTTAAGAAGTGCCGCGCTCGCGGACTATCGGCCGCCTTTCACGCACGGCGAGGCCTACGGCGTACAGGCCTCATTCACGCCCCCCGGCAAAACTCGCCTTGCATACCATCCCGAAGCCAGCGCTCGGAATCCACTATGGGTTCTGCAGAGGATCCTTAAGCGTTGCTAATGAGTATTGCATCATTTCTAATTTGTCGCACCTTTTCTTTGACAGTAAAGTGACTCAACATTCACGGGGTTCAGAGGAGTTTGCTTCATGCTGCAAAGTGACACGCAGGAGTCTGGCGTTCATCAATCCATCAGCCTTATGAAGGGACACTTGAGCAAGCAAGGCTTGAACCGTGAGAGCCTCGCAGACGTGCTGGCATGCGTTGTAGAACTGGCTTCGCACAAGGACTGGTGGACCCACCCCCGCTACGCGGAACCAGAGGCGGGGGAAAATCAAGCGAGATATCTGATCAGCGAGGATGCTGATAGAGGGTTTGCCCTCTACCTGAATGTCATGTTGCCGGGCAAGAAAATTGTTCCGCACAATCACACCACATGGGCCTGCATCGCTTCCGTTGAGGGCATCGAATACAACTATGTATACGACCGAATTGATGATGACACTGTGCTCGGTAAAGGCGAAGTCAAGCAACGGGAATTGGTGATTGTTGAGCCTGGAACGGGCATCGCGCTGATGCCCGATGACATTCATGCCGTTCAGATCCAGGGGACACAAGCCATTCGTCACCTGCACATGTACGGAAAAGCCCTGGAGATTCTGGACGAGCGGATTGCCTTCGACACAGAGGCAGGCACCTACAAGGTCATGCCGCTCGGCGTCACCTCCAGGCGCGTCTGAAGTGGGGCAACAAGGCAACCGCAAACGCGTTAATCACCGTATGCATGCCTGGCGAACCTTGAGCGGCTGGTGTAGTACCCCGGCCACCGACGGTCGCACCCTTGTTCACCGTGGTGGCCGAGCGGTATCAAACATGCCTGCGCTCCGCAAACTTACCTGCGATCTCCTGCACAGCCAGGAGCCTGCCGGCTATTCGCAGCCGGCAATTGCCAAATCCAACAGTTTCCCGGAGGTGCGAGCAGGTTTCACGCGCTGGATGACTACCGATAGATCCCCTTGGTTCGACAGACACTTATATAAGGAGCTTTCATGATCAGATTCTTTGCATCAGCATCTCTCGCAGCGCTGACGGTCTTGGCTTCCACGTCGGCAATGGCCGGCAAGGTCATGGACAAGATCAATGAGCGAGGCCAACTTGCGGCGTGCATCAAGCTCGACTACCGACCTTTCGGCTATCGCGCACCCAATGGCGATCAAGTGGGACTGGAGCATGATCTGGTGGCGGATCTGGCAAAGCGGCTGGGACAGAAGTTCAACAAACCCATTTCCGTTGAAAAAATCTCCGTGATTGCGGCCAATCGCGTTCAGTTTGTGCAGCAAGGCAAATGCGATGTGCTTATTGGCACCATGACAGATAACGCTGACCGCAGAAAGGTCATCAATATTGTTCAGCCAAACTATTACTCATCAGGCATCACAGTAATTGCTCGGAAATCGACTCCTATCAAGACGTGGGACGACATCCGGGGGAAAAAGCTTTGCGTCAGCCAAGGTGCCTTCTGGAACAAAGAGTATCAACGCCGCTACGATCTTGATTTGCAAGCTTTCGCAGGGATCGCTGAAGCGGGCCAAGCCTTGCAGGACGGTCGCTGCATTGGCAATCTGACGGACGACGCCCTCGCAGCCTCCCGCCTGCTGGACACCGCCATGTGGGGTGATTTCGAGATCAAGCTGCCGGTTCAGGACCGTGAGCCCTGGGGTGTTGCCACTCAATACGGCGATGACGAGTTCGCTGGCTTTCTTTCCTCCACCATCACGGCCTGGCACCGGGAAGGCATCCTGATGGCCCTGGAGAAAAAGTGGGAGCTGCAGCCCACGGCCTTCGTCAAGGAAATGCAGGAAAAGTATAAGAACGCGAAGTAAGTTTCGCTAAGCCTTCTCGGTCAATCTGAATGGAACTTCTTGCGCCAATTCAGCGGTGGTTCTTGCGCCTGTACGAGACCACCGGCGTTAATCTGACCATCTTCTACGACTCGTGGGATGGTGCTCGTTATGTGGAAGGCATTGGCTACACGCTGATGCTTGCCACGCTCTCAATTCTGATTTCGCTCGTGCTGGGCATCGTCGGGGCTGGGATGCAGATGTCGCGTTGGCGAGCGGTTCGGGCGGTGGTTTATGCCTACGTTCAGATTTTTCGCAACACGCCTCCTTTGGCGCAGCTCTACTTCCTCTACTTTGGAATAGGTTCGCTAATGCCCAGGGTCGCCAATGCTTCTGGCGTAGCGGAGCCTATGCTCAACGGCGTTCACTGGGCAATCATCTCCTTATCCTTGTTCGCAGGTGCGTTCAATGTGGAGATATTCAGATCTGGCATAGAAGCCGTACCTCACTCTACGGTGGAGGCCACCAAGTCTCTCGGCTACAGCCGGATTGCGGCCTATCGTCACGTGATTTTCCCCCTGGCCTTGCGCATTTGCCTTCCATCGCTTGGAAACAATCTCGTGAACCTGGTCAAAACCACCTCCATTGCGTATGCGATCGCGGTCCCTGAGGTTTTGTACGTCGCCAATCAAATTTGGACGGACAACTTGAACGTCACGGAGATGATGAATGTGGTGCTAGTTACTTATCTCACACTGGTCGGTTTCTTCGTGTTGCTTTTCAAGCGGTGGGAACGTTGGCTCCGCATACCGGGGCACTCTGTATGAGAGGCATGCACTCTAATCCCGGTGCCGGTACAAACCTGCGCTACGCCGTGCTGATCGCGGTGTCGTTTCTTTTGTTCAGCGGTTCTCTTTGGGCGCAAACACAACCTCAAGCCATAGACCCCGACCGCCAGAGCGTGCTGAGCGTCATGTGGAAGTGGACGCCCATGCTCTTTGAGGGTTTTCAACTGAACCTGCTCATGAGTGCGCTGGCCATGATTGGTGGCACCGTGGTGGGCGTTTTTCTAGGGCTCGCGCAGGTCTCACTGCTGGGGCCTGTGAAACGCTCTGCGAGTCTGCTGACTCAGATTCTGCGCAATGCGCCGTGGCTGGTAGCGATCTTCTATTCCATGTACATGCTTCCTTACGAGGTTCACGTAGGCGGTGTTCTCATAAAGATTCCCGATTGGCTGAAAGCCACATTCGGTTTTTCTCTGCCGGTGATCGCCAACGTTTCAGAAATTGTGCGTGGGGGAATTTCATCGATTCCGGTCCAGCAGTGGGAGGCGGCCCGGTCATTGGCCTTCACCCGCCGGCAAACGCTCTGGATGATCGTGCTTCCTCAGTGCGCCAAACGCATGCTTCCGCCGTGGATGAACCTGTATTCGATTCTCACGATGGCTACGGTGCTCGCCAACGTGGTGGGCGTCTCTGAAGCCATGACGATGACCCGAGAAATCCTGGCTTCGGAGCGGCGTTCGGATCTTTTGCTTCCAATGTATGGATACATCCTGGTCTGGTTTTTTATCTACATCTTCCCGATCAGCCGGCTCACGCTATGGCTTGAACGCAAGTGGGCATTTAAGGAGTAAACGTGGCGAAGCAATTGGGTGATCTCCAAGTCATTGTTGACAACGTATGCAAGTCCTTTGGCAGCAACGCGGTGTTGAAGAACATTTCACTGTCCGTGCGCCATTCGGAGGTTGTTTGCATCATCGGCCCGTCTGGTTCTGGCAAATCCACGCTCCTGCGCTGCATCAATGCATTGATTCCCATCGATAGCGGCACTATCAAGGTGGCGGGCATTGAGGTGAATGATCCCAAGCTGGATGAACTTGCGCTCCGCCGCAACGTGGGAATGGTCTTCCAGAGCTACAACCTGTTCCCACACAAGACGGCACTTGAGAACGTGATGATGGCGCCCATTCATGTGCTGAAGCAGGATAAGGCCAAGGTGGAGGCGGTGGCGCTCGCGCTACTAAAGCGTGTTCGACTTAGTGGCAAGGAAAACCACTATCCCGGCCAACTCTCGGGAGGGCAGCAGCAAAGGGTGGCTATTGCGCGAAGCCTGGCCATGTCTCCCCAAGTCATGATGTTCGATGAAGTCACCGCTGCCTTGGACCCTGAAACGGTCAAGGAGGTGCTGGTCACGATACGGGATCTCGCTGATGAAGGCATGACCTGCATTCTGGTCACTCATGAAATGGGATTTGCTCGCGAAGTGGCTGATTCGATTCATTTCACCGACCACGGTCGCATTGTGGAGTCAGGCCATCCGAAGGAGTTCTTCAACAACCCGAAAGACCCGCGTACGCAGGAGTTTTTGAGGCAAGTTCTTTAAGAACACGTTCTAAGGTGGCTCATGCGTTACAGTGCGCTCTCTTTACTCGCGCAGGGGCTGAAGCGCAGCCCTGAATGGCAACCGGCCTGGCGCCAGCCTACCCCGAATAGTCGCTACGACGTGGTCATCATAGGGGGCGGTGGGCATGGGTTAGCCACCGCGTTCTATCTCGCAAAAAACCACGGGATCAAGCGTATCGCCGTGCTTGAAAAAGGGTGGTTAGGTGGTGGCAACACTGGCAGAAACACCACCATCATCCGCTCCAATTACGCCCTGCGAGCCAATGCCCACTTCTATGAACACTCACTAAAGCTGTGGGAGCGTCTCAGCGAAGAGCTGAACTTCAACGTGATGTTCAGTCAACGCGGCGTGATCAATCTGGTGCACTCGTCCAACGAACGCGAAAACTGGGTGAGGCGGTACAACTCGATGAGGCTGCGGGGAATTGACGCAGAAGTTCTGGGCACTGATGCCCTTAAAGAGCGCGTTCCCGGCCTGGACCTCGCGGGCGATGGCCGCTACCCTGTGGTTGGAGCAGTCGTTCAGCCACGCGGCGGCACGGCGCGCCATGATGCCGTTGCCTGGGGATATGCGCGGGCTGCCGATGCTGAAGGCGTAGACATCATTCAAAACTGCGAGGTACTCGGCATCGCTATCGAAAGCGGCAAAGTTCGTGGAGTAGAAACCTCCCTGGGGTATATAGAGACAGCAAGACTTGGTTGTTGTGTCGCGGGGCACTCAAGCCGCGTTGCTGCGATGGCCGGCCTTCGTCTACCCGTAGAGACCCATTTACTTCAGGCCGCAGTTACGGAACCAGTGGAGCCCATGATCGACCAGGTGGTGTCGACCGGCGCCTGGCGCGTTTATGTCAGCCAGACAGATAAGGGCGAGATCTTGATGGGAGGCAGGCTTGATGGCTACAACTCCTATTCCCAACGAGGAAGCCTGCCAGCACTGGAGGAGGTGCTTGGTGGTGCCGTGGCGCTATTTCCCAAGCTGGCCGGCGCACGCTTGATGCGCTCGTGGGCTGGTGCGGTCGATATGTCGATGGACGGTAGCCCGATCATCTCGAAAACGCCTGTCTCGGGCTTTTACTTCAATGGGGGGTGGTGCTATGGCGGCTTCAAAGCAACGCCAGCCTCCGGATATTGCTTTGCCCACATGATCGCCAATGACGAGCCACACCCGCTGAATGTGGAGCACTCGCTTGATCGCTTCAGGACCGGGCGCTTGCTCAATGAGCGCGGCGCCGGCCCTCAATCTAACGCGCATTGATCTCAAGATGCAGCTCATACCTTGCCCGTGGTGCGGCCCCCGCAACGAGAATGAATTCATATACCAAGGCGATGCAACTGTCCTCAGACCTCCGGACCCAGGCGCTGTGAGTGACGAAGAGTGGACTTCGTATCTCTACCTCAGAGACAACCCTCGCGGTTTGCATAGAGAGCATTGGAATCACCGCTACGGTTGCCGTCAGTGGCTCGAGCTTGAGCGCAATACGCTGGATCACACGATAGCTTCAACCCCGATCGTTACGCCGAAGGAGACGCCTTGACTCAGCTATGGCGCGTGGAAGGTGAGGGCCTCATTGATAGGCAGGCACCTCTGAACTTCAAGTTCAACGGTCGCACCTATCAAGGATTCGAAGGCGACACCTTGGCTTCCGGCTTGCTGGCCAACGGCGTTCGGCTGTTAGGCCGAAGCTTCAAATACCACCGCCCACGCGGAATCATGGCCCACGGTTCGGAAGAACCCAACGCGCTGGTTCGCCTGATGGATCGCTCTGGTGGTGGCAAGCCCAGCGCCAGAGCCACTTTGGTGAAGCTTCACGAAGGACTTGAGGTGCAAAGCCAGCACCATTGGCCTACCCTGGAGTTTGACGTTGGCGTGGTCAACAATTGGCTGGGGCGTTTTCTAGGAGCAGGGTTCTACTACAAGACCTTTATGTGGCCACGCCGTTGGTGGCCCAGCTACGAACACATACTCAGGAAAGCCGCTGGCTTGGGCGCGCCTCCAACATCGCAAGAGAACGCCACCGCCTCACAGCAAAACGTGCATATTGACGTTCTTATCGCAGGCGGAGGGCCCGCCGGACTAGCTGCGGCGCTTGCCGCGGGGCGTACAGGCGCCACTGTCATTCTTGCCGACGATGGTCTTTCCCTCGGCGGGAGCCTGCTCGACACGCCGATGAACATCGCAGCGGGATCGACCACGAACTGGCTCACCACGACGCTTCATGAGTTAGGGCAGTTGAAAAATGTTCAACTGATGCCGCGTACCGTGGTCACCGGGTATTACGACCATGAATACCTGACAATGGTTCAGGCAGCAGACACTGCTGGCACGAACGCCAAGAACGCCTCGGAAGCAGCGCAGGTGTATTGGAAAGTCCGCGCCTCGCAGGTGGTATTTGCCACTGGATCCATAGAGCGCCCACTTGTTTTCCCAGGCAATGATCGCCCCGGGGTCATGCTGGTGGCTTCCGTCGCCAGCTACTTGCATAGGTACCGAGTATTGTGCGGCCGAGAGGTTGTTCTCTACACCAATAACGACAGCGCGTACGGCTTGGCCACCGCATTGCAGGATGCTGGGGCAAGCATTCGCCTTATCGTCGATGCTCGAGCGACTCTTAGCCCGTGCGGGCAGGCGCTGTTGTCTAAGGGAGTGCGCGTGGTTGCGGGCGCGCGAATTTTAGGTACCCGTGGAAGCACGGCGATCAGTGGCATCCAATGGGAAGGCGCGGGGGGAGATTCCGGTACAACGGCTTGCGATCTACTGGCTGTATCTGGTGGATGGACGCCGCGGGTTCATCTTTTCTCGCAAGCACGTGGCACGCTGCGTTATGCGCCGGAACTGGCTGGTTTCGTTCCCAATGTGCATGGAGGGCGGAATCACAGCGCTGGGGCATGCAATGGCCAGTTTGATACGGCTGAATGCATAGGTGAGGGCGTAAAGGCTGGTTTGGCAGCGAGCAGAGCATCTGGGTACGAATGCGTGCCAGAGATTGAGAAGATGCTCATGGCTGGATCGTCTTTGAAGTTCACAGGCCTGGCGGATGGTCAGAACACCTGGCTTGGAATTGAAGGTGTTGAGCAACTCAAGGGGCGCGAAAAGGCGTTTGTTGACTTCCAAAACGATGTCACGGTAGATGACGTTCTGCAAGCAGCCCGCGAGGGGTACAAATCCGTAGAGCACCTTAAACGTTACACCACCTTGGGCATGGGCACCGATCAAGGAAAGCTCAGCAACCTTAACGGTCTTGAGATCTTGGCTAGGCAGCTGGGACAAACCCCGGGCCAGACCGGAACCACTACTTTTCGCCCACCTTATGTGCCCATTGACATGGCCACGGTGGCCGGGCCCACACTCAGCCACCCGGCTCATCCGGTTCGGCGCCTGGCCACGCATGATTGGCAGGTCCAGAACGGCGCGTTCTTCACGCAATCAGCTCCCTGGTTACGACCTCAGTTTTACCGTCAGGCAGGAGAAACTGACCTGCAAGCAGTGAACAGAGAAGTGAATGCCGTACGCAATGGAGTTGGATTGATAGATGTTTCCCCACTGGGTAAGGTTGAACTGCATGGCCCGGATGTCATTGAGCTTTTAAACCGGATTTATGCCAATCGTTGGGACAAACTGGCTGTGGGCCGGGCCAAGTTTGGTGTGATTTTGCGGGAAGACGGAATGGTTTTGGATGACAGCGTGGTGGCCCGCATCGGTGAGTTCCACTATGTCATGAGCACCAGTACCGCGCACAGCAAAACCGTGCCGGAACACATCGCCTACTGCATGCAGACCATGTGGCCGCACCTTCGAGTGTGCGTGACGCCGGTAAGCGAGCAATGGGCTACCTTTGCGCTCGCTGGCCAAAGCGCGCGCGCGGTTCTCGAGAAACTCGACTCTGATATTGATTTCTCAGCCAAGGCGATGCCGCATATGTCGACTCGGCTCGGGCGGTTGTTGGATATCAAGACACGAATCACCCGGATGAGTTTCAGCGGAGAGCTGTCCTACGAAATCAGTGTGCCGGCTGCTGACGCGATGCGCCTGTGGACTGCCTTGATCGATGCGGGCACGCCTTTGGGCTTGGCTGTCTATGGCACTGAAGCGATGGGGGTCCTGCGTATCGAGAAAGGGCATTTCGTGGTGGGCCGTGAGGCCACCGGAACGGCCACGCTGGATGACCTCGGTCTTGGCGGGCTCCTGGATCGCAGCAAGGATTGCATCGGGATGCGTTCATTGGCCCTTCCTGCGCACACGGATTCAGATCGTCTGCAGTTGGTGGGTGCGCAATGCGTGGATCCCAATGCCAAGCTCCCACCAGGCGCGCACATTGTGGCGAGCGATCAGCTGGCTGTTCAGGAGTCGCTGGGTTATCTGACCTCGCAATGCTTCAGCCCTACCTTGGGTCGATCCATAGGCTTGGCCATGGTGCAAGCCGGACGCAGCCAGATTGGGAAGACGCTCTACGCGGTCTCACCTGTAGCTAATGAATCCGTGGCGATTCAGCTAACGGATAGCTGTTTCGTGGACTCAGCCGGAGAGCGACTTCATGCTTGACCTCCACTCACATCCTCATCTTGGCGATAAGGCCTCCAGCTTGCCGAGTATTTCGTGGGTGCCTTGGCATCCTAGATACCTCTTGCGTAGTTTTGATGAGAAGAGTGTCCCAAGCCCCTCGGATGACCGCCACATCGCTGTCCGGTCAAATGCTGGAATACGCTTTGCGTTGGCTCCTGGCGAGCAGCTTTTTATACCCGAAGGCTCTGATGCAACGGGCTTTCAGGAGGCCGCTGGGCCGGATGTTTTCTTCATCGATGTATCCAGCGCACAGCTTGTCTTGCGAGTGGAGGGCGATCGCGCCAGGCAGCTATTGGCTTCCGGCTGCGGCTTGGATTTGCGACCTGCCCGGTTTGCGGTCAATCAGTTTGCGCAGACACGGTTGGGGCCCTTTGCGGTACTCATCCATCGAAGTTCAGACAACACCTATGAGGTGCATGTTGAACGCAGCCTTGGGGAATCCTTGCGTGCATGGCTGGATTCGAGTGCATCTTCATTGACCGGGAAGCCATAGCCACCATGAAACTTGTCACCTATCTTCATCCGGAGACCAGCGCCGCACGAATAGGCGCTTTGACGGCTGATCTGAGCGAAGTGGTCGACCTGGCGAACTCCGCGAAGGCGCTTGGCCGCGCTTCTGATGCGCTCACCTCCATGCTCGCGCTCATCGAAGCGGACGAGGCTGGCCTCACGCTCGCGAAGGCCGCGCTGGAACATGGGACCAGGGCCGAGAACAGTTTTCTGCGGCTCCCGCTAGCGAGCCTCAAGCTGCTTGCCCCAGTTCCTCGGCCCACACAAATGCGAGATTTCTTGAGCTTCGAGCGCCATGTACAAGGCTGCCGAACCACTCGATTCAAACATCGCACAAAGGGAATGCCAGATGCCCAGCAGCAGTGGGAGGCTTATGTTGCAGCCGGTGGATTGAAACTCGCACCTGTCTGGTATGAGCAGCCCATCTACTACAAGGGCAACCGTATGTCCGTCATAGGGCATGAACAAGATGTTCACTGGCCCCACTATTCGAATCTGCTCGACTACGAACTGGAGTTTGGGATACTCATCGGTCGGGGTGGGAAAAACATTTCCCGCGAGAACGCTCGTCAGCACATCTTCGGCTTTTCCATATTCAACGATATCAGCGCTCGAGATGCCCAAGCGCGGGAGTCGGACGGTCAGCTTGGTCCATGTAAAGGCAAGGACTTCGATACCGGCAATGTGATTGGTCCGTGGCTGGTCACGGCTGACGAGCTCCCAGACCCTTACAACCTGGTGCTCACGGCGCGCGTGAACGGCGAGGAATGGTCTAGAGGTCATTCAGGTGAGATGGCCCATCGCTTTGAAGACATGATCGCGCACGTCTCCCAAGACGAGACGCTTTACCCTGGGGAGTTTTTCGGGTCAGGGACGGTTCCGGGTGGATGCGGCCTGGAGCTGGATCGGTGGCTTCAGCGAGGTGATGTGATTGAACTCGAGGTTCAGGGCTTGGGTGTTTTACGGAATCGGATTGTTTAGGAGCTTGTTCGTCGCGTTATCAAGTGCTCCGAGCGGGGGCGACTATCCGGGTGGGACGGACGTAAGGTAACGAGGGCGGAGCGACAGGTCATACACGACACCATGGCCGACCAAAAGAGGTGACTCGCAGAGTGCGTTGACCTCGGGAAAACCAGTATTCGAGCGAGCAGGTGGGACCACCACCGCTTACGTACGCTTGCATACATTCTCCGCAAATCAAAGACCCCGTGTCCCGGAAATCAGAATAGACACCGCGTGTTGCGCGGTCCTAAACTGAATTCCTTCCAGGGCGCTGTCGAACACGGAGATTGAGATTGCCTCCTGGATTTCACAGGCGAGACGTATTTTTGCGTTAGCCCTTAAAACGAAGGAGACATCACGTGAGCCTGAATATTTCCCGTGGGCTGGTAATGCTGGCCACCACCATGACCCTGAGCGTGGCCTCGGCGCAGACCGTCAAGATCGGCGTGATTGCACCGCTAACCGGTGGCGGTGCTCCATGGGGGCTGGCAGCCGCTGAAGGGCCGCGCATCCTGGCCCAGGAAATCAACGATAAAGGTGGTCTAGACGTTGGCGGGAAGAAGCACAAGGTGGAGATCGTCGCCTATGACGACCAGTACAAGGCCGCCGATGCCGTGGCCGCCTACAACCGTCTGGTGAACCAGGACAAGATCAAGTACGTCATTGTCGTGGGCTCAGCGGCCACCATGGCGCTGAAGCAGCAAGTCGAAGATGACAAGGTGGTGACCTTGACTGCCTCCTACACAGGCAAGGCGCTGGACAAGAACTCCAAGTACATGTTCCGTCTGTACAGCCCACCAGATGACTACATTGGCTCGTTCATTGCGTGGATGAAAGACAACGTCAAGGGCAAACGTATCGTTATCGTCAACCCTAATGATGAAACAGGCTGGGATCAGACCCAAGTGGCCACCCGCGTCTTCAAGACCAACGGATTTGAGGTTCTGGGTAGCGAGTTGTTCGAGCGGGCGCAAAAGGACTTTCAGCCGATGATGACCAAAATCATTGCCATGAAGCCAGATGTGATCGAGCTGGGTGGTACATCTCCGGCCACCGCCGGCCTCATCATTCGCCAGGCTCGTGAACTGGGCTACGACAAGCTCTTCAGCAAGACCGGTGGTGCGGGTCCAAAAGATATCGTCGCCAGTGCGGGGGCGAAGGCTGCTGAAGGCACCATCAACATGCTCTATGCTGATCCGGCCAACGAGGGTTATAAGCGCCTGGCTGCCGCCTACAAGAAAGCCCGTGGTCAGGATGCGAACGAGATTATTGTCTCGTTCTATGACGGTGCCAACGTGCTGCTGAGCGCTATACAGAAGGCTGGCTCGGTGGATGACACAGCCAAAGTGGTCGCCGCATTTCCCAAGGCGCTGCCCATGAAGTCCATACAGGGCGATCAGCTCACCCTGGGTGGAAAATCCGTGTATGGAGTCGACGCACAGGTGATGAGCATCAATTACATCGGCACCATCCGCAATGGTGAGCCGGTTGTTCTGGGTAAGACCAAGTAATCCGCGCTGCATGATAGCCACATGATCGGGATGATCGAACAGATGGCCATCAACGGCCTGATGGCCGGGTTGGTCTATACGCTGATGGCACTGGGCTTTACGCTAGTGTTTGGCATCATGCGCATGGTCAACTTCGCTCATGGTGAGTTCTACATGATCGGAGCCTTTGCTGTGCTGGCGCTCAATAGCCAACTCGGCTTGGGCTACTTTCCGGCGGTGATCCTGGCAACGGTTATCACCGCCCTGTTCGGTGCCGCAGTAGAACGCGTGCTGTATCGGCCATTCGTTGGCCGTGAACTGGGCGGAATGATCATGTCGCTGGCGGTAGGCATCACGCTGCAAGCGCTCGCGCTGATCTTCTTTGGCCCCGCCGATCTGTCGGTTGATCGCCCGGTGACGGGGATCTGGCGCCTGCACGAAGCGGTGATTCCTCTTGACCGGGCAGTGGTTGCCATTTGCGCCGTGGTGGCCCTGGTCATCTTCCAGCTATTTCTGCGTCACACCAGGATGGGGCTGGCGATGCAGGCGGTCTCGCAAGACCGCGAAACGGCCAGTCTCATGGGCGTCGAAGCTGGCTCAGTGTATTTGCGTTCGTTCGCGATCGCCAGTGCGTTAGCTGGGCTTGCCGGGGCATTGATGGCACCGGTCTACACGGTGGCTCCCACCATGGGCGAATTACCTATGCTGAAAGCATTCGTCGTCGTGATCCTTGGTGGATTGGGGAGCGTACCTGGTGCGGTATTGGGCGGCTTGCTCATCGGCTTGTCTGAATCTGTGTTTTCTACGATGTTCAATACGACACTTGCACTGATTGCCTCGTTCGTGATCGTGCTCGGGATCATCATTGTCAAACCCAATGGGCTCTGGGCGAGGGCAGGGCGATGAAGCGGTTGCCGTTTATTCTGCTCGCGGTGGTGGCTGTCCTGCCCTGGGTCATTGGCGGGCGGTATGTGCTCCACGTGTCCACGATGATCGCGATCATGACCATGCTGGCGCTGGGCATGAACTTGATGTTGCAAATCGGCCAGCTGTCGATGGCCCACGGTGCATTCATGGGCATAGGAGCCTATGCTTCGGCGCTTTTGACAATGCGATTGGGCTTGTCTCCCGCGTTGGCCTTACCGCTCAGCGCGATTTTCTGTGCTCTATTGGCTGCAGCGCTCGGGCCCGTGTTCCTGCGCATCAAAGGGGTGCACTTTGTGTTGCTGACCTACGCCTTCGGTCAGATCGTCAACCTTGTTTTTCAGGAGTGGACAAGCCTGTTTGGTGGCAACGGTGGATTGCATGGTATTCCCAAGCTTTCGGCGTTTGGTTACAGGCTGACAGACCCCGCGCTGATCTACGGCGTTGCACTGTTCTTTGCCGTGGGTTCTTTCCTGCTGGTGCGTGCTGTGCTGCGCTCCGATATAGGCGCGCTGATGAAATCACTTGAAGCTGATGAACCCCTGAGCCGCTCCCTCGGTATCGACGCTTTGTCATGGCGAATAGCTGTGTTTGTGTTGACTGCAGCCATGGCCGGTGTAGCCGGAAGCCTGTATGCCCACATTATTGGATTTCTGTCTCCGGCACCGTTTGGCTTTGGGCTGTCGGTCGATCTCGTGGTGATGAACGTCATTGGTGGCGCAGCGTCTGCGTGGGGACCGCTCCTGGGCGCTATGCTGATCGTGCCTTTGCCCGAGCTGCTCAGAGGGGCCAAGGAGTACCAGCTGCTGTGCTACGGGGTAGTGCTGATTGTGTTCCTGCTGTTCTTCCGCGATGGCCTGGTGGGCATGATTGAAAAACTGACATCGCCCCGTGCTCGCAAAGGGCCGAGAAAATCGGGCGAAACGCAAGCCGCCGTGCAAGTTCGCGAAGGGGGTGGCACATGACGACGCCACCACGCCTTGAACTGCGCAGCCTGAGCAAGCGCTTTGGTGGGCTGCAGGCCGTTTCAGACATGTCGTTCGCGGTGCACCGGGGTGAGATTTTTGGATTGATCGGCCCCAACGGCGCTGGCAAGACCACGCTGTTCAATCTGATTGCGGGCGTGCACAAGCCCACTGGCGGTGAGGTCTTGCATGACGGCATTGACGTGACCGGGCAGGGCATCGATGTGATCGCTCGCAGGGGCATTGGCCGTACCTTTCAGGCGGCCCATACCTTCAAGCTGGAGACCGTTCGCGAGAATCTTCGCCGCGCGGCGCTACTGCAACGCTCCTATGCGCCTTGGGTGCATTTCTGGGGGCCTCGGGGGCGCAGCGAGAGAGAGAACGAAGAGAAAGCTCACCAGGTCGCGGCTTTTGTGGGCATCACGGGCCAGATGGACCAGGCGGGAGGCGCATTACCCTATGGCCAGCAGAAGATGCTGGGCGTGGCCATGGCCCTGATGACTTCGCCTAGCTTGCTACTCATGGATGAACCAGCGGCTGGCCTGAACCCGACAGAGAAGCTCGCTATGGGCACGCTCATACGCCGGTTGCGTGATGAACGCGGCATCGACATCTTGCTGGTGGAGCACGACATGCGCTTGGTGATGAGCCTGTCCGACCGCATTCTGGTGATCAACCAGGGGCGCAAGATCGCGCTGGGAAGCCCTGAAGCGGTGCAGGCGGATCCGGCGGTGATCGAAGCCTATCTTGGAGGCGACCATGAGCTTGCTTGAAGTACGCGAGTTGGATGTCGCCTATGACGGTGTGCCCGCACTGCGCGGGGTGGATCTCACGGTCTCCGAAGGCGAGGTGGTCACCGTGTTGGGTGCCAACGGCGCCGGTAAATCAACACTGCTCAAAGCCATTGTGGGTCTGGTTCCTTCCCAGCGTGGCCAGTTGCGGTTCAACGGTACCGATCTGCGTGGCTCGTCCCCGCCGCGCTGCCTGGAGTTGGGTATCACCTTATGCCCTGAGGGTAGGCGCCTGTTCCCTGAGATGACTGTGTTGGAGAACATCCGCATGGGAGCGTACAGCTCGCGTGACCGCGCGGCGTTTCGTCAGCGTCTCGCGCAGATGTATGAGATGTTCCCCAAGTTGGCGGACCGTACGGAACAGACTGCGTCCAGCCTCTCAGGTGGTGAGCAGCAGATGGTGGCCATTGCCAGAGCGCTAATGAGCAAGCCCAAGTTGCTGCTGCTCGATGAGCCTACATTGGGCCTGGCTCCCAAGATGATCCATGAAGTCGCCAGGCTGGTGAAACTGATCAATGCCGAAGGCATTGCGGTGGTGCTGGTGGAGCAGAACGCACGGCTTGCGTTGCGTATTTCGGACCACGGCGTGGTGCTGGAAAACGGCGAAGTATCGCTTCGCGGGAGCAGCGCTGAGTTGCTTGGGAATGAAGGCGTGCAGCGGATTTACCTCGGTGGCTGAGGTGTGGAACTTGAGGTGCTCTAGGTGGGCTTGACTGATTTACTAAAACGGAGATGAGATGCCAAAAGAAGGCGGAACCATGCTGGTCGCAGGGGCGACCGGAGTTGCGGCTCAGAACCTGATCGAGATTGTTCGCAAGGCGAAGAACTGGAAGGCCATAGGGCTGTCACGGAATCCGCCGGCAAGCTTGCCACCTTCAGTTCAGCACATCGCTGCGGACATGATGGACGCAGAGGGCTGCAAGCGGGCGCTGAAGGGCGTGGAGGTGACGCACCTTGTCTTCGCCGCACGAGCCAAGCACAAGCTCTACACCACCATGGCACCTGGCGCTAAGGTGGGGGTTGAGAACGTCGAGCCCAATATTGAGATGCTTCGCAACGTGGTGGCTGCGTGCGAAGGCTCGTCGCTACGCCATGTGCACGTGATCCAGGGCTCCAAATGGTACGGGTTTCATATGGGCCCCTATCCGACGCCAGCAAAGGAATCCGCGCCTGGGCACATGCCGCCCAATTTCTATTTTGACCAGCAGAAGTTCCTTGAATCATCCGGCGGTCCATGGACTTGGTCAACCAGCCGGCCTGCCGCCATCAATGGAAAGAACGTGGGTAGCGGGCCGAACCTCGTTTCTACCCTGGGGGTATACGCTCTTATCTGCAAACACCTCGGCTTGCCGCTGGATTTTCCGGGCAAACCGGGGGCCTACAAGAGCTTGATGGAGCTGTCTGATGCGGAGCAGGTGGCCGAGTCCATCTTCTGGATGTGCAATACCCCGGCTGCGGAAAACCAGGCCTTCAATGTCGTCAACGGCGATCTGTTCCGGTGGGAAAGCATTTGGCCCCGTATTGCTGAGCATTACGGAATGAAGATGGGTACTGTCAGGTACTTCCCGCTCGTTCAATGGATGGCAGACAAAGGCCCGGTCTGGGATGAGATCGTCAAGACGGAAGGTCTCCAGGCACGTTCCATTGACGATGTGGCCTCCTGGGGGTTTGCCGATTTTCTGCTGGGCTGCGACTTCGACATCATCTCCTCCACCACGAAGATCCGCCAGGCTGGGTTTCACAGAATGGTAGATACGGAAGAAATGATCATCGACCAGTTGACTCACTACCGCAAAGAAAAAATCCTTGCCTGAATACGTGATTCCATGCGTGACATGTAAAGGCAACGCTCCTTGAACAGACCGATCGATCGTCACCACGCTGGTGCACGGTCCAAAACATTTCAGACACAAGAAGGAACCATATGCGAATGAAGGCTGCGGTAATGTACGAACAAGGGTTGCCCGCGCCCTATGCCGACTCTCATCCTTTTCATATTGAAGAGGTTGATCTGGAAGGACCTGGCCCTGGCGAAGTGCTGGTGGAAGTCCGCGCAGCCGGCCTGTGCCACTCAGACCTGTCTCAGGTGGCCGGATTGCGCAAGCGCAAGCTGCCCGTAGTGGGTGGGCACGAAGGTGCCGGCATCGTGCGCGAAGTGGGCGCCGGCGTGACAGATGTGAAGCCAGGCGACCATGTCGTCATGACCGTGGTGTCAGGCTGTGGTCATTGCCGTACCTGCTTCACATTGCGCCCGGCGCTTTGTCAGAGCGTTACCCTGCCGCGTACACAAGGCTTGCTAGCCAATGGTGCTTGCCGGCTCAGCCTGAGAGGCGAACCGATCTACCACTACAGTGGCATTTCCGCTTTTGCACAATACGCCATCACGTCTCCGAAGTCACTGGTGCGCATTCCAGACGATGTGCCATTGGACGTGGCCGCGATGTTCGGCTGTGCGGTGGTCACGGGCGCAGGCTCTGTTTTCAACACTGCCAAGGTTGCGCCGGGTGCGAGCGTCGCGATCTTTGGTCTTGGCGGTATCGGCCTGAATGGCTTGATGGCAGCCAAGGTGGCGGGTGCGTCCCAGATCATTGGTATCGACATCAATGAGGGAAAGTTCGCACTCGCGCGGGAGCTTGGCGCAACCGATGTGGTTAATGCGCGTGATCCCAAGGCGGTAGAACACGTGCGTGAAATTACCAATGGTGGCGTGGACATTGCATTTGAGATGTCGGGCAGCTTTCCTGCCATGACCATGGCCAATGCCATTACCCGGCGTGGCGGTGAAATCATCTGCGTGGGACTTGGCGCTACAGACGCTCAGTTCCAATACGCACATGCCGGATTGGTCACAGAGGAAAAATCCTTCCGCGGCTCTTTCATGGGCAGTTGCGTGCCTGAGCGCGACATCCCATCCTATATTGAGATGTACCGGCAAGGGCGTTTGCCCGTGGATCGTCTCAAGAGCGAAGCCATTGATTTTGACCGCCTGAACGTCAGCCTGGATCTTTTGGACCGTGGCGAAGTTGTGCGTCAGATCCTGCTGCCACACGGCAGTGTTTGATAAAGACACCATGACTCATTTGTTTTCGCCACTTCGCCTGCGTGAGCTCACGCTGAGAAACCGAATCGCCATCTCCCCGATGTGCACCTATTCGGCCACAGACGGCGTGGCCAACGATTTCCATCTCGCGCACTATGGGCGGTTTGCGCTCGGTGGCGCTGGCTTGGTGATGCTGGAAGCCACCGCGACTGCGCCGGAGGGTCGAATCAGCCACGGAGACCTTGGTCTTTGGGACGACGCTCAGATCGAGCCATTGGCACGCATCGCAAGCCTGGTCAAGGCGCAGGGGGGCGCTGTGGGGATTCAGTTGTGCCATGCGGGCCGTAAAGCTGCCAGGCAGCGGCCGTGGCATGGCAACGGCCCGTTAGGCGCCGAAGATCTTGCTCTACGTGGGGAATCCGGATGGCCTTTGGTGTCGCCCAGTGCCATCCCTTTCGGTGCTGACTACGAGACGCCATCTGCGCTGGAAGAGACGGATATCTCAGCCGTGATGCAGCAGTTTGTCGACGCGGCGGGGCGTGCAAACGCTGCCGGGTTTGATGTGGTGGAACTGCATGTGGCGCACGGGTTCTTGCTGCACAGCTTTATGTCACCAGTTACCAACCACCGTGAGGATGCTTTTGGAGGCGATTTTCAGGAGCGCCACCGCTTTCCGTTGCAAGTGGTGGCGGCGGTGCGCCAAGCTTGGCCAGCCGATCATCCTTTGTTCGCCCGTGTGTCGGCATTGGATGGAGTGGACGGCGGACGAAGCTTCGATGAAACGCTGGCGTTCTCCCGTGAACTGGGGCGTGTGGGTGTCGATGTGATCGATTGCTCCTCAGGCGGCATTGGGGGCCACTCGGCTTCCACAGCGGGCGGAGGTGGGCCACGCAGTTACGGATTCCAATTGCCTTATGCCGAGCGCATTCGGCGTGAGACGGGAGTGGCATCCATGGCGGTAGGTTTGATCACCGAGCCGGAGCTCGCCGACTCAGCGATCGCTGATGGGCGTGCAGACCTGATCGCCATTGGCCGCCAAGCGCTGGTGAATCCCAACTGGCCTTTACATGCTGAAGCTGCTTTGGGGCGCCATGACCCCGCTGCACCGTTTCAGAACTGGCCAGAGCAATATGGATGGTGGCTGAACGGCCGCCAGAAAATTATCAACGCCATGAGGTAAACCACGGTGGCTGTCTCACACAACATTTTCGCGGGCAACCAGCCCAAATCCAGCGCAGAGTTGCAAGCCTGGCACAAGCTGGCAGAGCCAGAACCTGTGTTGGAGCCAGATCTCCCCATTGTGGACCCCCACCACCACTTGTATGACGATCCGGCAAGGGGCAGCCGGTACATGCTTCATGACCTGCTGGCAGACATCGGGCAGGGGCACCGCATCACCCATACGGTGTATGTGGAGGCCTACTATTCGATGTGGCGTCAGAGTGGCCCGGAGGAGATGCGCCCAATAGGGGAGATTGAGTTTGCAGCGGGCCTGGGCGCGATTGGTGATAGTGGCACCTACGGCCCTTGCCGGATTGCAGCGGCCATGGTGGGGCACGCTGATTTGATGCTGGGCGATGCAGTGGGCGCCGTGCTGGATGAAGAGCTCGCTGCCGCCCGGGGCAGATTGCGGGGGATTCGGTATCAGTTGGCCTATGACCCAGGGGCCATCGGTAGCTTTATCAAACACAAGTCGCCGCCTGATCGTATGGCCGACCCCCAGTTCCGCCGTGGAGTTGCCCAGCTTGCACCGCGTGGACTGCATTTGGAGAGCTGGTTGTTTCATCACCAGCTACGCGATCTGGCCGAACTTGCGAAAGCGTTCCCTCAGACCACGGTGGTGTTAAACCATGCGGGCGGACTGATCGGCGTTGAGCAGTTCCGCCATCGTCGCGAAGAAGCGTTGGCCGAGTGGCGTGCTGGCCTGGCGGCGCTGGCTGCTCTGGACAATGTGGTCGTGAAGATTGGTGGGCTGGGGATGGCGGTGTTTGGCTTTGGGTTTGAACACGGGGCACGTCCCGCCACTTCCGAGGAGCTGCTACCCGCGTGGCAGCCTTTGATCCTGGAGTGCGTGGAGCGGTTTGGGGCGGATCGTTGCATGTTTGAGAGCAACTTCCCGGTCGATAGTCAGTCCTGCAGCTACCGTGCGCTGTGGAACGCTTATAAGCGCGCGACGGCAGCACTGCCTTCGGGTGAGCGTGAACAGCTCTTCAGTGGTACTGCGCGGCGTGTTTATGGGTTGGATTGAGCCAGGCTTGTCGACTCCAGGCACGTAAGGGACTTGCCCTGCCCAGGATATGGGTCGCACCACACTTCCCGTTCGGGCTGAGCCTGTCGAAGATTTGCGCAACGCTTCGACAGGCGCGAACGGATCTTTGTGATTCCTGATGGATATAGAGTAGAAAGGCTGATCATTGGAAGCCTGTCCGAGCCTTGTGCTGGTTTGACCCTTCGACAAGCCTAGGCCAAGCACGACCTCAACGGTGTATCAGTTGCGCTCGCAAGTCCTGATTCAGTTCAACACAAACAGCCGTTCTTCGGTCATATCGCGGATAGAGTACTTGGGGCCTTCACGTCCCATGCCACTGTCCTTCACACCGCCGTAAGGCATCTGGTCAGAGCGCCAGCGCGAAGTGCCATTGACAATCACACCCCCGGTGCGAATCGTTTTGATGGCAGACAACGCCAGATCCAGCGAGTTGGTATAGATGCCGCACTGCAAACCATAGGGGCTGTCGCTGATGGCGGAAAATAGTGGCTCCACGTGTTCGTAGGGCTGGATGTTCATTGCCGGGCCAAATATTTCATCACTCACAATGCTCATGTCGGATTTGACATTGGTGAGAATGGTCCCAGGCAATTGAGCACCGACGCGTGCGCCACCTCGCAGCGTGGTGGCGCCAGCTTCCAGTGCTCTTGTGATCATGGCCTCTACCCTGATGGCGGCCGCTTCGTCAATCAGCGTGCCCACCTCTGTTTCCATGTTCATAGGGTCGCCAAAACGGATCGAGTCCATTTCACGGCAAACCGCCTCGGTAAACCCTTCGAGGATCGCTTGGTGAACGAAGACGTTTTGCACCGATACGCAGCTCTGACCAGCCAAGCCCACGGCGTTGCGCGCGCAGGCGATCGCAGCGGCTTTCCAGTTCGCATCGTGGTGCACAAAGGTAGGGCCCACGCCTCCCAGTTCCAGTGCGACGCGTTTCATACCCACTCGGTCGCGAATGATCTTGCCGACAGGTATGGAGCCAGTGAAGCTGACGAAGTCGACCCTTGGATCGCAGATCAGCTGAGGTGCCACTGCATCACCATATAGCGTGTTGATGGCACCAGTTGGGACACCGGCCTCCAAAACCGCTTCAATGAACTTATGTACGCTGAGGGGTGCTTTAGGTGAAGGCTTGAGCACCAGGCTATTGCCCGCAGCGAGCGCAGGCCCCAGCTTGTGCGCGGCCAGATTGACAGGCGCATTGAATGGTGTGATAGCGGCGACGACCCCCACCGGAAAGCGCATCACCATGCCGATTTTTCCGGCGCCCAGGGCGCTGGCATCCATGGGTACGTGCTCGCCTTGAATGCGCACGGCTTCTTCTGCACACAAGCGCAGCACGCCAGATGTTCGTTGTACTTCCACCAGGGAATCGCGCAGCGCCTTACCGGTTTCGAGTGACATGGCACGCGCAATATCTTCGGCTCGTTTGGCGACTTGGTCTGCCGCACGTTGCAGCATGGCGGCACGCTCATATCCAGGCATATCCGCCATGGCCTTTCTAGCAGCCCTGGCGGCATTCAGCGCATCGTCCAGGTCGCGGGCACTAGATACGGGCATGTGGGCGACCACATCGCCCGTATAAGGATTCTTAACTTCCGCGACCTGTTCCGCGTCGCGCCACTGGCCGCCGATGTACATACGAATGGATTGAGATTCGGAGGTGCTGTTGCCTGGATTCATGAGATGTTTCTTCCTATATGGACCAAACTGACACGCCGCGGCTGCCAAGCGTTCAAAAAAACAGTGTATGGGCCGTGCATTTGAGCGTCCATGAGGTTTTTCGAAAGTCCGTATCCCAGATTCGAGAAACCAGATACCCGGTGGCTTGGCTCGGTATGCGGAATTTCCGTAGGCGGAATCTCAAAAATCGCCATGGACTCATCACCCGACGCGCTTTCAAAATTAAAAGGGCGCCGGATGGCAGCATGCCAATCCTTTCGCGCTGGACGGCGTCGATAGAGGTGTTTCGATCTATCCGAAACCGGGAAGGGTCGCAAGCACGTTCATCCCTCAAGAAATATATCTGGAGACTTCATGATCAATTTATACCGGACATCGCTTGCCGTTGCCTTGGCATTGACTTCACATCTTGCCGCGGCGCAGGCCGATAAATTCCCCACCAAGCCTATTCAAGCCATCATCTCCACCGCAGCAGGCTCAGCTTCGGATGTGATCATGCGGTATGTGGGGAATGAAGCCACCAAAACTCTGGAGCAGCCCTTTGTGATTGTCAGCAAGGCCAGCACTACGGGCGTTATCGCCGCGGACTTTGTGCGCCGAGCAGCACCTGATGGCTACACCATCTTGCTGGCGGGCAATACCATCATGGCCGCAAACAAGTTCTTGCTCAAAAGCCTGTCCTACGACCCACTAAAGGATTTTGAGCCCGTGTCGCTGGTCACGCTCAACCCGCTTGTGCTCGTGGTGCGATCAGACCTGCCTATCAAGTCTGTAGCTGAGTTGGTGGCGTATGGCAAGGCACGGCCTGGACAGATGAACTACGGAATCGGCAATGCCGGTGGACGCGTGGCTGTGCAACTGCTGAAGTCGGCTGCCGGTATAGAGGCACAAGATGTGGCGTTCTCCGGTACTTCGCAGGCCATGCTGGAGTTGGTCGCCGGGCGGCTCGACTTCATGTTCGTTGATCCTGCGGTGGCGGATGCCTTTATCAAGCAGCAAAAGATACGCGCTTTGGCGGTGAGCTCTTCTGTTCGCCTGCCATCCATGCCGGAGCTTCCGACTATGGTGGAAGCGGGCATCCAAAACTACGACTATGTATCTTTCACGGCAATCTACGCGCCGCGTGGCACCCCTAAGCAGGTGATCGACACCCTTAATGCGGCCTTTGTCAAAGCCATTGACAGCCCTGATGCGCAAGCGAATTTCCGCCGCATGGGCATGATCGGCAAGTCCTCCACGCCTCAGGCCCTGGCTGAGTTCAACAAGGAGCAGATCGCCTCGTGGCAGCAATGGGTTAAACAAGCTGGCATGGAGGCGCAGTAAGCCCCAAGCAAATATCCCCTTGCGGTGCTGGCGAGGGGATATTTTTTCGCTGTATCTGGCTTATCCCGAACTGCGTTTACGAGATGAACCCCGTTCGGGCTGAGCCTGTCGAAGCCTCGCGCGGCGCTTCGACCCTTCGACAAGCTCAGGACAGGCCAAGCTCAGCGTGAACGGGTTGTGGTGTTCTGAGGCAAATTGGCACTAATTTAGCGCGCAGTCTATGTGCTGCGGCAACATGAATTCGCGCAATCCGTCTTCGCCCCACTCGGCGCCTACACCGCTGTGTTTGTATCCGGTCATTGGAGCATCTGGGCGGAGTGGGCTGCCTCCATTGATTTGGACAGTGCCTACCCGTAGGCGAGGCACAAGCTTCAGGCATTGGTCTTTGGCACCGAACAGGTAGGCCTTGAGGCCAAGTTCGGAGTCATTGGCAATCTGTATGGCTTCGTCCACGGTGCGGTAGGTCAGAACCACTGAGACGGGGCCAAAAATCTCATTGCGCGCCAAAGGTGCCTGGTTGTCCAGATTGCCCACAAGTGTTGGATTGGTGAACCAACCCTTGTCCATGGGTGGCCTGCCACCTCCAGCGAGGATCTGCGCCCCAGCGGCTACCGCGCGCTCCAGTCCGGCCTCAATGCGGTCACGCTGTGCGGAGGAAATGACGGGGCCAACGATGGTGCTTGGGTCGCGTGGGTCACCCACTTTGATCTGACCGTAGACTTTTCGGCTGGCCTCGACGAATTCGTCGTAACGGCTTTCCTCGACCAGAATGCGAGTGGGCGATCCGCAGCCCTGGCCTGCGTTACGCGCGTATCGGGCATGCAGCCAGAAAACGTATTTATCGTAGTCCACGCCCGGCAGCATGATGGCGGCGGATTTTCCGCCCAACTCCAACACCACGCTGCGCAGCCCCGCAGCAGCTTGCTGCATCACGGTTCGTCCCACGTTGACCGATCCGGTAAAACTCACCTTGTCCACACCTGGGTGCTCAGTCAGTGCGCGGCCTGCTTCTGCAGCGCCAGAGATGATGTTGACCACGCCAGGAGGAAAGCCCGCTTGCAAAACCAGCTTGCCGAGCAAGGCCACCGCAATAGGTGCCTGCGGTGAGGAAAGCAACACAGCCGTGCACCCTGCAGCCAAGGCTGCGCCAATCTTGCTGCCGCCAATCAAGATGGGGTAGTTGAAGGCCGTGATGGCCGCCACCACGCCCACGGGCCGATAGGCCACGGAGCTGACGGCCGTATGCGTATTGTTGTAGCCCAGGTTGACTGTGCGTTCACGCGTACCAGCCTCGGCGAACCAACGGATGAAGTTGGCAGGCGTGTCGATGTGGTTGGCCTTGAGATTGACGGGCGAACCCACCTCGCTCATTAGCGCTTCCATGAGCTCGTCGCGATGCGCCTCGATCAGATCGGCGAACTTGAACAAAACCGCTCTGCGTTGAAGTGGATCGTTCCAGACACCGCTGTCGAATGCCGTGCGTGCTGCTTGCACTGCAGCGTCTACCTGCGCAGGCGATGCACCACGAAACTCTGCAACCACCGCTTCGGTGGTCGGGCTGATCACACTGAGTGATTCGCCTTCGCCGGATAGAACCTGGTTGTTGATGAGGAGGTCGACGCTATATGCGTTCGCGACGGAGGCGGAGATGATGTTGGTCATGATTCAGTTTTCTTTCGTATTAACCGATTCCCTGAGGTCCCATGGTTTCGGTCAATCCTTTCAACCGTTCGGGCTGAGCTTGTCGAAGCCTTTGCGCAACGCTTCGACAAGCTCAGCGCGAACGAATTTTTGAGCAAGTAGAGCGGCCTTGACAATCCGCCGGACTAGTCATTCACGCAGCAGGACACCGGTGTAGAGCTAGAACGCGGCCGAGACGAATCCTCACAACCACCGCGTCCAGAACACTGGGGCCACCAGAAAGCTCAGGAAATGACTCCACTCGATCTGAAGGCCTGCAACTCCTCTGGCGAGTGGCCCAGCCAGTTGCCGAAGATCTCGTCGTTCTTGGCACCCAATGGCAAACTCGGTTCTATGGGAAGCCGCGGGGTGTCTTCAAAGACGAGCGGTGAGTGGGGTAGGGCGACTCGACCGATGTCTGGATGGTCAATCCATTGCAGGCTGCCGCGCGCATGCATGTTCTCATCGTTCATGACTTCAGAGAGGCCACGTACGGGTGCACATGGCACTTTCGCGGCCAACATGAGATCAGCAACTTCCTGCTTGGAGAGCGTGGTCGTCCAGCTTTCGAGCAAAGTATCTACATCCGCGAAGTTCGCTACGCGCGAAGATCGGGTGACAAAGCGTGGGTCATCCTTGAGATCAGGCCTGCCCATCACATCCAGAATGGAACGGAAGTGATGATCGCCAGGAGCGTTGAGTACGACGTAGCCATCGGTCGTGGGATAGACGTTGTAGGGCGAGATTCCCAGGCCACCATGGCGATTGCCAGTACGCGAAGGCGCAGCGGGGCCCCGGGCGTGGAACATGCCCAGGTTGGATGCAAGAGAGGCGTAGGTAGCTTCTTGCATGGAGACCTCTACTGTGCGGCCCTTGCCGGTACGTTCACGCTCGTAGAGCGCGGTCATGATGGCTCCGTACAAATGGATGCCGGCCATGAAGTCGCACAGCGCGGCGCCGGCTTTGACAGGCGGTTGATCCGGGTAACCGGTGCATTCGATCACACCGCACATCGCCTGCATCACCAGATCCATGGCCGGGTAGTCCCGGTAAGGGCCTTCCTTTCCATAGCCGGAGCTGGATCCGTAGATCAGGCGGGGATTGACTTCGTGCAGAACGTCCGCGCCAAGGCCGAGACGGTCCATCACACCGGGTGCGAAGTTCTCGACGAGGATGTCCGCGCGTTTCACCATCTCCAGGAGCAACTCGCGTCCCTTGTCCTTTTTCAGGTTCAGGGTGACCGGCTTCTTGTTGGAGTTGAGCATGGCGAAAGGCAATGCCGCCCCGCCCATGTCGCCCCGGCTTCGCAAGTGCTCGCCTTCGAACGGCTCAATCTTGATCACTTCAGCACCGGCCATCGCCATGAGGAAGGTGGCATATGGGCCGTTGTAGACGTGGGACAGGTCGAGAACTGTAATCCCCGACAACGGATATTTATGGACGTCTGACATCTCTGTCTCCGAAAAAATCAATTCGCGTTTGCCGCGGCAGAACGCGCAACCACACGCTGAGCCGACCGCAGGTGCGGGCGGTCCAGCATCTTTCCATCTAGCTGGATGGCTCCCCGGGTAGGTGCCGCTTGAAATGCAGCAATGACCCGGTGGGCCCACTCCACATCAGAGGTAGTCGGGGTAAAGGCTTCATTGATGGGGCCGATCTGGTCCGGGTGAATAGCCATCTTGGCGGTAAACCCATCGCGCAGCGCCTGCTCGGCTTCGAGCTTCAAGCCGGGTGTGTCGCGAAAGTTGGTGTAGACCGCGTCAATGGCAGACACCTGAGCTGAGGTGGCACCTAGCAAGGTGAGTGATCTGGCGAGCTCGTACAAAGGGGCGTAGCGCCCGTCTGGCCCGCGATTGCCGGTGGCGCCTATGTCTGCGGCCAGATCCTCTCCGCCCCAGGTCAGACCGATCAGCCGGTCGTTAGGATTTTCTCCGTAGCTCGCGGTTGCCAACACGGAGGCGGCTGTTTCGGTCACGATTGGCAAGATCCGAATGCTTCCAGCTGGGAGGCCTTCACGCGCTTCCAGAGCACTCAAATGTATGCTCAAGAGCTTGACGTCTCGCGACGACGCACACTTGGGCAAAACAATGCCGTAAGGTCGCGCCCCTACCACTGCGGCCAGATCATCCTGCGCCAATCCGGTAGAGAAAGCGTTAATGCGAATGAAGAGCGGGAGTGTTGTGTGGTGGCTTTTCACAAATTCCGAGGTGATACCCCGTGCGCGTGGCTTCTCTGCCTCTGGAACGGCATCCTCCAGATCGACGATCAGCGCATCCGCACCGCAGCTTAAGCCCTTGACGAGCTTGCGCTCGTCGTGCCCTGGAACGAAGAGAAGCGAGCGCATTTTTAGAAATTGCCCATGGAGAGGAAACCGTCAACGGGATCGAAGTCGTTGACGATTTTCTTGCCTACCAGGTCTTTCAGAGCCTCGGTGGCGCCGCCCCCCAAAGTCCCGTAGCGCACACCGCGGTAGATACGCGAAATGGGATAGTCGTTTGTGAAGCCATAGCCGCCGTGTACTTGCAGGGCTTCGTTGGTGACGCGAATCGCCATTTCATTCACGAACATCTTGGCCACGCCCGCTTGGTAAGGATCGGGGAACGGATTTGCGGAGAGAGCTGCCTGATAGAGCAGGGCACGACCAGCCTCAATGTCCCTGTACATCTCTGCGAGTTTCCATTGAATGCCCTGGAAGTTGGCGACCGCCTGCCCACGGATGGTGCGCTCGCGCACATACTTCACTGCTTCTTCGAAGGCCGCCTCTGCCATGCCCAGAGAAATGCTGGGGTTCAAGCAACGTTGAGTATTGAAGGCGCTCATCAGTTGCTTCATGCCGCCTTCACGCAAGATCACGTTTTCAAGCGGAACTTCGAGGTTGTTGAACTGAATCTCTGCCAGGTACTCACCACCCATGGTGTGATAACGCGCAGTAACTTCGAATCCGGGGGTATTGCGGTTGACCAGTACGCAGCCAATGCCGTGCCGGCCGGGTGAGCCGTTGATACGCGTGAACACTACGAACCACTCCGCCTCATTGGCACGGCTGATGAGGGTCTTCACCCCATTGACTACAGCGTGTGTATCTTTGATAACCGTATTGGTCTTGTAGTTGGGCACATCCGTGCCCGCATGCGGTTCGGTCATGCACACCGCAAGGTGGACCTTGCCAGAGGCCACCTTGGGAAGAATGTCCTGTTTCATCGATTCAGGTGCGTAAGTCGAAATCACACGAACTTGAACGCCAAGCATGCCCATCAGCGCCATGGCGGTGACATAGCAGCCTTTGGCTACTTCCTCAAGAACCAGGGCTGTGTCGAACACGGGTAAGTTGGAGCCGCCGTATTCCTCGGGGACAGACATGCCGAGGACGCCGATTTCTGCCAGAGCATCCAGGTTTTCCCAGGGATAGGTGCCATCCATGTACTTGATGGAATTGCCACGAAAGTCTTTGGAGAGTGACAGATCGCGTACGGCACCAACCAGGGCACGTTGCTCGGGGGAAAGCTTGAGTTTGACGGGGTTCATAAGAGGCTTTGGTTGAAAAGGCGAGAGAAGAGGGTTTTTCAGTCGGGGCTGGTTGCTTTGGCGGAGGTCCGTAAAGATCGCTCCAAAGATTCCTGGTGATCCGGGTGCGAAATCGCCAGCAGTCGTTTGGCACGCTCTGCAAGCGAGCAGCCACGCAGATGAGCGACGCCGTGTTCAGTCACGATGACATCTACTTCGACACGAGGCACAGTGACCGGCCGGTCGCCCAGCGATGCCACGATGCGGGAGTTCTTGCCGTCTGGCGTTGTCGATGGAAAAGCAAGAATCGAATGCCCACCAGGCGATACCGTCCCGGCGCGCACGAAGTCCACCAATCCACCTATGGCGCCCAGGTAACGGCCGCCGGCGATTTCCGCGTTGGCTTGGCCCGAGAGATCCATCTCGATGACCGAGTTGATTGAGTGAAATGCTGAGAGAGATTGGGCTGTGCTGATTTGGTGTGTGTAGCCTGCGTTGCACAGCTCCACAAGTTTGCTTTGCTGAGCGAAGTCACGCAGGCGCTGCGTGCCGAAGAGGCCGCCACTTACCGTGCGTCCCACATCAATACCCTTGTAGGCATTGGTCACGATGCCTTGCTCAACAAGGTCGACCAGCACATCAGAGACGACTCCGGAATGCACGCCAAGCGCCTGGTGATGAATCAGGTACTTCGCCACAGCCGCAGGCAGGGTGCCTATGCCAAGCTGAATCGTGGCACGGTCAGGTATGAGCGCAGCGACACGTGCGGCCACCTCCAGTTCCACGGCCGAAGGTGCAGGGTCTGGCATATCGATGATGCGGGTATCTCCATCTACCAGCCAGTCGATATCGGATTCATCTACGCAAGCGTCGCCACCCATCAAGGGCAGTGAGGGATTGAGCAGTGCAATGACCACACGGGCGCGCTCGATCATGGCCTGAGTGAAATCAGCGATCACCCCCGTTGTGTAGCCACCGTTGGGGAGCGGGCGCACCTGAATGAGGGCCACATCCACCCGGAGTTGACCGCTTCGAAGCAAAGCGGGCATCGTGCTGATCTGGCAGGGAATGATGTCCGCCAACGCGGTCACTCTGCGGCTGGTGCCTGCGCCGTTGAGTGCCCGAAAATCAAAGTGCTCCGCAAGCTCAGGCCGCAATGTGGATGACTGGGTCAGACCAAACTGAAGCACTGGGCGGTTCAGTTCTGCGCGTTGTTCCACCAACCGCTCGGTCAACGCCAGTGGTTCGCCAGGACCTTGAGGCCAGGCGATGACATCGCCCGGTGCCAGGATCTCGGAAAACCGCAGTTGTGTGAGAGAAATCTGCTTCATTGCGTATTCAGTCAATGGTTCCGAGGTCAGGCCGGCGGTCCGGAGACAAGCCCTCTGGATGGTTCCTTCAGTCGATCTGGATGTTCTTTTCTGTGATCAGCTTGCTCCAGCGGTTCACTTCGGACTTCATGAGGCTGGTGAACTGTTCGGGCGTTCCAGGGGTGGTCGTGGCAGCTTCCCGCGCCATGGCTTCTTTAATGTCTGGTTGCGTCAACGCCCAGTTAAGCTCAGTGTTGAGCTTGCTGACCACGGCAGCCGGCATATTGGCCGGGCCCAGGAGGCCATACCACGCTTCGAGTTGAAAATCAGCAAGACCCGCTTCGGCTGCAGTTGGAATCTCAGGGGCCAACGGCGAGCGCGCTGCGCTGGTAATGGCCAGAGCACGCATCTTGCCGCCGCGAATGTGCGGCAACACCGATGCCAAGGTGGGTAAGGTCATCTGCAAGGAGCCACCCATCAGATCGGTAAATGCGTGTCCAATGCCTTTGTAGGGTACGTGGGTCATCTCGATCTTCGCGGCGGAGGCGAACAACTCGGTTCCCAGGTGGTTAATGCCGCCAATGCCGGCTGTGCCGTAGTTCACCGCTTTGGGCGTTGCACGCGCCAGGGCGAGGAACTCAGCCAGCGTATTCGCCTTGACCTGGTTGCCGACCACAATCACGAATGGGGTCGCACCCAGAAGGCCAATGGGCTGCAGATCCTTGAACAGGTCATACGGCAACTTTTTCCCACTCGCCGCATTGGTAGTGACTGACGTGGATGCGAACAACAGGGTGTAGCCATCGGCTGCGGACTTGGCCACGAAGTCCGTGCCCAAGGTGCCGCCGCCACCTCCTTTGTTCTCGATAACCACCGCGTGTCCCAGGCGGGTACTCAGCTTGGCCCCCAGCACGCGTGACAGGATGTCATTGCTGCCGCCTGGCGTGAAAGGAACCACCAGCTTGATGGGTCTGGTTGGCCAGGCTGCTTGCGCATTGGCTTGGAGAGGAAGCAAAGCGCTTGCGCCTGCAGCGAGCATGGTGCGGCGGCTGATGTTCTTGAAATCGCTCATTTTGTCTCCTGGAAATAGTTATTTAGGTCGAGATTTCGCGCTGGTGAACCGTCATGTGACTGGGCTCAAAGCCTTTAGCAGCTCACGAGCGTCGGTCTGCTTTTCAAGTTGATTGGTCAGTGCACGCAACCGGGCGACTGCATCGGCCCCCAGCGGCCGAATGGAAGCGCGCATGCAATCGCTGGCTTTGTTGTTGAAGTCATCCTCTGACATGGGGGCGTCGGGATGGCCCAATGGCACGTCGACTCGCTCGCGGTGGATGGTGCCGTCGTCCATTTCAATTTCTACCTGCACGGGCGAAATGTTTCGGCCCGCCTGACGTTCGATTTCTCCATCGACGGACGCCTCAACCTTTCCTGCAAGTGCGAGCAAATCTTCTCGAACCAGAGATGCGTCTGCAAAATGATCCATACCTACACGGCCGTCTATGAGGGCTGTGGCTATCGTGTAAGGAATGCTGAACTGTGCTTGCACGATGGTTTTTGGTGCCTTGCGAACCTCTACCGGCGTACAAACGGCTTGATAGGCCTGGTGGTTCAACCCCACGCGAATTGCGCGGATACGATCGATCCGCTGGCCAATGGTTTCGCGCAGCTTGAGTGCGACACTGATAGCCGGATGGTTGAAGCGGCAGCAGGGGAAGGGCTTATAGCTGAGCTGGGTGAACTCAAAACGCTCGCCCAAGCCCTCCCTCAGCACAGCGCGGTCGCAGCGGTCATGCAGGTAGACGCGCAGAAAGCCATCTTCTCCTTCAAAAGTCCTTTGAGCGCCGCGAATGCCAACTCGAGCCATCTGCACCGAGATCAACGCTGCCATGGCGGCAAAGCCCGGCTGCATACGTTTGGTGAGGGCGGCGTCCCGGGTAACCTGGTGATTGCCTGCGACCTGGGAGTAACCTATGCCCAGGGCATTGATCATTTGGGTTTCGTTCAGACCGAGCACCCGCCCGGCCGCAATCGTGGCACCGAAATGACCGAACAGCGAGGTGTACATGTAGCCACTCTCGATGATGCCTATCTGGGTAGCCACGCCGATTCGGCAGATGGTTTCAAGGCCGGCCGCCACTCCGGCCAGGAAATCCGCACCAGACACGCCGCCAGCCAGTTCGGCGGCTGCCAGCGCGGCTGGCACCACCGAAACGCCTGCGTGCAGTACGGCCGCGTCATGCGTGTCGTCATAGTCACGCGCATGCGCCATGGCACCATTAACCCAGGCCGCCTGATGAGCGGGTACCTTGTCTCCAAAGACCAGAATGCTGGCTTGGGGCGCGCCACCCCATTGGGTAGCCAGGCCATGAAGTTCCGAGATGCCAGCTGCGCTGGACCCTGCAGCGGCACAAGCCAAGGTATCGAAAACGTTGGCCTTGGCGGCAAGCACGGCCTCAGGGGGGAGAGATTCCAGCGACAGTTGAGTGGCGAACCGGCTTAGGGTTACCGCGTAGTCTTCTGTCGTCGCTGCGTGCATGGAATGCGCCTTGAATGGATAAGTGACGCAAGTCTAGGAATGGAAGCGGGGTTGTGTCCATGGCGTTTTTCAGGACACCGTCTTCATGTCTCGTGAAGGCTCGGATCGCATATGGGTTTACCCTTGGAAATAAGGGCCACGCCAAGGGCCGCTAGAGGCGAAAATGGGCGCCGCCCAGGGTCGCTTAGTTTTGTGAGTTGAAAGTGCTGCAAATAATGGAGCCAACACCGTGTTGATTGATCTTGTTCAGCTTCGTACCTTCGTTGCCGTGGCGGAGGAGCAGCATCTCACCCGCGCTGCCGAGCGCCTGCACATCAGCTTGTCCGCTGCCAGTTCCCACGTGCGCGCGATTGAGGAGCATCTGGATACCCAGCTGTTCGTGCGTACCAACAGAAGCCTGGAACTTACCCAGGCCGGTGAAACGCTGGTGCGCAAAGCCAAGCTCCTGCTCAATGAGGCGGTGCTGTTCTCATCATTTGCAAGCGAGCTGAAAGGCAAGATTCAGGGCACTTTGATGGTGGGAAGCAGCAGCGATCTATCAGCCAACAGGTTGGGAGAAGTGGTGTCTGAATTGCGCTCGCAGCACCAGTTGGTGAAGGTGGACCTGCGGGTGCGTCCTTCTTCAAGTACGCGCCAGGGCCTCAAAAACGGGGAGCTCGATATTGGCGTATTGCTGGATCGCCCGACTGATACCGCGCTGGTCTACCATGAGTTGACGCGTGTGCACTTCAGTATCGTAGGGCCAGTGAGCTGGAAGGAACAGCTCGAATCCGCTAGTTGGGAGGCACTGGCTGATCTGCCCTGGATCGCTCCGGCGGATAGCGGAATGGCCTACTCGGCGGTGCTGCAGGAACTGTTTGGTGCGAAGGGGCTGACGCTCAACACGGTTATTGGCTTTGACAACGCCACCTCTGCCCGCGCATTGGTTGAGCGGGGTGCCGGAGTCACGCTCGTTCGACGAGAACATGCCGTAGAAGGGGAGGCGGCCGGTCGGCTGGCGGTTTCTCCGCTTCCGGTGAAATCTCAATACTCGCTCTGCGCCGCGCATCTGGCTAGCCGCCGCAACGATCCTCTCATCCGTGTGTTCCTCGATGCGGCGGCGCGGGTATGGCCGGAAGTACGCACCTTGGAGGCTGGTGACAGCACTGGATACTGAGCGTTCAGAAAACTTGCAACTCCTCACTGGTTGGGCCCCACCCGGTAGAGCGATACAGAACGTGTGTTCGTTAATGCATACGTTCCAAGAACGTTTCAGTGGGTACGAGTCATGCCCAGGAGCAAGCGTATGAGTTGCGGCTGACGATGGGTATTGGTCTTGGCGAACAAACGCTGCAGGTGCGTTTTAACAGTGTTTTCTGTCAGTTCGAGTTTGCTGGCCGTTTCCTGCAGGGTCTGCCCGCGTAGCAATTCCTGTGCCACTCGGCATTCCGCCGTGCTGATCTTGTACAGGCGTTGCAAGAGCGCTTCATCAAGCAAAGGATCTGCCTGCTGATCGGTGATGAACACCAGCGCGCCTGGTTGCATCTGCCCCCAAAGTGGATCTGGTTCCGCAACTGGAGATATCTGCACGATCAACTCATCTTGCGTACCCGGACAAGGAGCCCGCAGCCCCTTGGAGAAATGTCCCGGTTGTAACGGGTCGTTGGCGAGCGCAGCTTGAATAGACTCTTTGAGATCGTTCTGCGTGTTGGCGTTATCGGCCTGCAGCCAGCCCAATCCATCTTGCAGAGAGTTGCCCGCACGCAATGACAAGCCTCTGTTGCGCTTGAGCAAGTCCAGCGCATTTCTGTTTGCAAACAGCACATGACCACGCCTTGCAAGCAGCAATACAGCGGTTTGCAGCCTGTCCAGGGCTTGTAAACTTGTAGATAGGCGAAACTGAGCGTCTCGCAGTTTCAGCATGGTGCCCAGCGCCTGCGACAAATGGCGCGTGAGCAGGCCTAGAACCATGCGGTCTGTGGCATCGAAGTCAGGGTCCTGTCGGCTGCGATACACCGCACAAACGGTTGTGGGTAGGCGTGGAGTCTGGCCATCAAAGATCACTCCCGTACACATGTGCCAAATGTCTTGCTTCGAGAGAAATTCGCGGTAGAACACGGATTGGGCGAATTCATCGGTCGCCACCAGATCTGATCCCTGCAGCACAGAGCCATCTGCAACCAGGTTGCGCCTGTATGCCGATGCGGTCCAGACGTCGTGCTCCAGATAACGCAAGCCCCATTCGGCGATCAGAGGCTCAGGAATCTCATACGTCATCACGAAGCCACCGTCTTGGGGTGCCGTCGAAGGTGTGAACACCATAGCGCGGCGTGCCTTCTGAATCGATGCGATTGCCTGGATGGCGTTAGTCCAGGCATCGGGCCGAAGCGCCGCAGCGTGAATAGCTTCTACCGTGCCACTGAACTGATGCAGTAATTGCGCGTCCATCGCATCACTCCCCCTCGTTGTCGTTGTTTTTCTATCTGACGTCGGAGCATGAGGTTCTCCGCAGCGGAAAAATTCAGTGTTTTAGGCTAGTTCTACAGTCACCGGAGCGTGATCGCTCGGCTTGGGCCACTTACGTGGAACGCGGTCGATACTGCAAGATTTGACTTGCGGTATGAGGGGGGCACTGACGAGGATATGGTCAATGCGCAAGCCCCGGTTTTTCTGATAACCGAGCATGCGGTAATCCCACCATGAAAAGCTCTTCTCAGGCTGATCGAACATGCGGAAGGCATCGTGCAATCCAAG
Source organism: Ottowia thiooxydans DSM 14619 (assembly GCF_000422885.1). Classification (GTDB taxonomy): domain Bacteria; phylum Pseudomonadota; class Gammaproteobacteria; order Burkholderiales; family Burkholderiaceae_C; genus Ottowia; species Ottowia thiooxydans. The sequence continues at coordinate 160,421 of NZ_AUGX01000001.1, forward strand.
GCCCAGCAGCGCCTTGAAATGATCTCGCTCCACCGTAGTGTGGTGTATGGTTTCAGCCAAGCCCACGGGGTCATAGCTATCGCGGTCCTCGGGAGTGATGTTGAAATCTCCCAGGAGCACCAAGCGTGGGTGAGCAGCCAGCTCAGTGCGCAACCAGTTTTGCAGACCACGCAGCCAGTTGAGTTTGTATTCAAATTTCTCGGAGCCTGGCTCCTGCCCGTTGACAAAATATCCGTTGACCACTCTCAAGGGGCCACCAGGAGTGTCTACGGTGCCGGCAATGACGCGAGCGGATTCATCCGCAAAGCCCTCAATGTTGCGCACCACATCTGCCACGGGTGAGCGAGAGAGCAGGGCCACGCCGTTGTAGGTCTTTTGCCCGAAGGCGGCGGCTTCGTAGCCGATCTCCCGCAACGCATCAAAGGGGAATTTGTCGTCCGTAAGTTTCAATTCCTGCAGGGCAAGCACATCGACGGGGTTGGCGGTGAGCCAATCGAGAACGTGTTGGAGGCGAGCAGTAAGGGAGTTTACGTTCCAGGTGGCAATTTTCATTGGTGATTTATCCTCTTGATTTTAAAGAATTAATATTTTTTGGATTCTTTTAAGGCCCCCAAAGAGGCCCCCAAATGAAATCTCTTAAACCCCTTTGGGTAATGAATCGCGGGCAATCTGCACTGGCGACCATCAAGCCGAATTACGGAGCCTCTCCATCCTGGAGTCCATAGGCCTGTGCGATCCGGTCCAGAAAATCGGCGAGGGGTGCCCGGCCGAGCCCCAGGGCCTTGGGGTCGAGAGAGTCGTCGGCTACCGCAGCATCCAAAAATCTTCGCATGTCATCGGCGATTTTCGCTTCGAGTGGGATGCGCGTTGCAGGGGCGAGTAATTGTGAAAGTCGCAGGACATCGTTGGCATGCTTGCGGATGCTCCTGGCATCCACCTGTTCGCCTTGTTCCCGGCGTGCGCTCAGGTCCAGCCAGGCAATGGCTTTCAACGGGATCAGGCGATCTTCGCCAACCCAGGGCAAGCCATCGATCTCGCGGCGGCCGCCCACGATGAATGCGTAGTAGGCGTCATCGAGCAAGATAGCCGACAGGCTTGAAACTGCTGCGTCGAAAGGGATTGGCGTGAGCTGTCCGCTCTCGATGGGCCGCAGGCTGCCGGGCGCACGGGAGAACAGTTCGACCATGACTGGAAAGCTGTTGTCGGTCGGCTTCTGAAAACGGTAGAAGGCCGGCCTGCCTGTGTCGCTGGCCTGCCGGATCTCATAGCCGCCCGCTTCGATAAACCTCCAGAAGGATGCACCGAATGCAGGCGTCAGCGCTTCCACATGCAGCACGACGTCAAGGTCCTTGGTGGCGCGGAAGTCCAGCCCTGCCTCCTCCATTGCCAAGGTGGCCGCAGTGCCGCCGATCAGGATGTATTGGTCCGGGTAGTCGGCAAACCATGCCCGAAAAACATCAAGTCCCTTCACCATGGCAATTGCTCCTTCAGTTCATCCAGTGCGCTTTGGACACGTTCATCGGTGCTGCCTCGCAAGCTCAGCATGAGCGAGAGGGGGTCCACCATGTCGCTGCCCGGCTGTAGCGTCGGGGCGTAGTTCCACAATTGCCATTCGCATGCGCCTGGCATGGCTTCGGGCAGTTCGACGATATCTGCTTTCAGTACCTGCCATGCGCTGCGGTTCACGGCGAATACAGGCGATCTGGGTTCCGTGAGCATCGAGATGCGCGCAAGAGCGCTCAGGCCAGCCACGCGCACCGGCAGCTCTTTCCGCGTCTGCGTGGATGTCCAGACGGTGCGCTGCACGGGACTGCGCAGCAGGGGGAGTGCTTGCTCCCAAGTCTCGCGTGCAGAGTAGGTCATCTCCAGGTACTGGGACCGGCCGGCTTTGTGGGCCTGTGCGAGTCCTGCCGCCACCAGTTCCCGCACGGCGCGCGAGAGCGTCATCGGTGTGTAGCCCAGAGTGGTGGCGGTCTCTGCAGGATGCCATTCGGCCGCCCAGTGAGGGCGCAGCAAGGCGGTGGTCAACATGGCCTGGGCCGAAGGGCTGAGCGGGGTGTCTGCCGAGCTGGGGCGCTGGCGGAAGTATTCGCGCAGGTCCAGCCCCAGATCGGGCAGATAGAGTTGGTTGCCAGGAACAACGAACGGCACTTTTTGCTCGATTAGGCGTTTGCGCTCGTATGAGGCGAGTGCTTGCGTCACATAGACTACAGGCTGTCCCGCTACCGACCTCAACTTGTCCAAGCGATTGCGGATATCGCCAATGGACGGCTTGTCTGGATTACGCTCCAGGGCCAGCAAGACATTGTGGCCAAGGATGTCCAATTGCCAGAAATCGAAGGCGTCACGTAAAAAGTAGGGCAGCCTCTCCAGGCCCGCCCACGGCTCATGTCTCGACGTGGAGATGCCGAGCGTTTCATGCAGGTAGTTCAGAGCGCTGGTGGCAAGTGCGGGCACGACAATTGGGAATCATAACTCAATGATCGCACGATAACATCGTTGGTGTTATCGTGCAAATCGAAGTTATTATTGATCGCCAGCCATAGCAAGGTGGTGTATCAGGGCCTGCCGCCCATCTGAGCCGACCCGAGATGCCTGGTCGGTCCGGCAACCACATAACCTTCGGGATCGTCGATCCAGGCTTGCAGCGCGGCTGGCGCCCAGCCGCATGCGCGTCCTCCGAGGTGAACGGGCGGCGGGAACTTGCCTTCGGCGATTCGCCGATACAAGGTGGCGCGGCTCAACGCCGTGATGCGTATCACGTCAACCATACGAAAAAATGCGGGAGACGCCATAGGCATGTGAAGCGTGTCGCGATGGCCGGTGGGGGACGTGAGTGACATGGCGAATCCTGAGAAAGTAACCATGTCCTCAGATTGCCTCAGAAGGTCTTTGCTGAAAACTCACGTGGGCGTACTGCGGCGAAGATGATCGGAAGAGTCTGCCGGCGCGACGACGGATCGGGCTTTGTGCAATCGCTTGAACCCCCGATCCCGTTCCATGAACGCCTCCAGCATGTGCGGAACCAACGCCACAGCATCTACCGCCTCGCCGTAGGTCTGCGCATGAAGTGCGGCATAGCGGTCGAGTTCCACCTTCAAGCTCGCCGAACAGGCGAAGGTCAGTTTGAGAGTCTCGGTCTTCGGCAATGGCCCGAGACGCAGCTTGTTCGCGCTCATCGCGATGCCCCCTTGACGAAGAACAGTGGCTGATACGGCCGCAGCACCAGATCCCGATTGACGATGACGCGCACCGGCAGGCCGGGGCGACTCGTCAGCGTCGGCTGGAGATTCATGTTGCGTCGGGTCATCTCCTGCCCGATCTGATTCACCGAATCCTGCAAGCCATCGCGCCCGGTAATGACCACGCGATTCCCATCCTGACGGTTTTCCGGGGCAGCGAGTTCAGCGCTGATACCCAGCAAAGTGCTCATCGCTGCGCCGGCAAGGACGCGATCCCAATGCCAATCGACCCCATCCTCCAGCCCGGCATAGCCGGCTGGGTCTGCTCCCACCAGGTTGTCGAGCTGGAACGAGGATGTGTCCGGCAGGATCACCCGGCTCCACACCACCTGCGTGCGGCTTTGGCCGTAACTGACCTGGCTGTTGTACTTACCCATGAGGCGCGCACCTTGCGGGATCAGCAGGAACTTGCCAGTGGCCGTGTCGTAGATCGGCTCCGTCACGGTGGCGATGACATCGCCTGGTAGATCGGATTTGATGCCTGTGACCAATGCGGCCGCGATCACCGTGCCGGCCATCACCTGATACGGTGAAGCGGGCAATTGCAGGGAACCGGAATTGCGCGTTTGTGTAGAACTGGCTTTGGACAGAAACGCCTCTTTCTGGTCTTGCCGGTTCTGCACGGCCGTAGGGTCGGCAGGCTGTGCGGCCGTCGAGGCCGGGCCTGAGGCCATCGGATCGAAGGCCGCATTCGGAGCCAGACTAGCAGCAGGCGCAGCCTGCGCCGATGCTGCTGCGGCCACCTTCGCCCCACCTGAGCGGAAGAACACCGACGAAGCCGCCGCCTCCTCGGCTTCCTTCAAGCGTGCCAGCCGTTCGGCTTCGGCGGGGTCATGCCCCGGCTGCTGGTAGCCGTACCCCTGTGCCTGCTGCTCGACTTTGTGGATCGGGCCTCCAAGGTCGCCCGGCAGTGGGGCACCCAACTGTGGCACCGCTGACAGCAGCTTGGAATAGTCGCTCGGCAATTGTTCGAGCCCTTCGGAGCGCGACACGCGATCGACGTTATACAGCTCGGTGGATTCGCTCGCGTTTCGCCGCTGCGGTTGCAGCGACCACATTAGCGCACCCAGCACGGAAACCGACAGACCGCCGACGAGTGCGGCCAGCATGCGTCGGTTCAATCGCGTGACCGCACGTGGCTGCGCACGCAACGCCACGTCCTCGGGGGCCACTTTGGGCGGCACATCCGGCGCCGGTGTATCGGCAGTTGTGTCCTTGCGCATGATCAGTTCCTCCGGCCATCGGTGCGCTCGATGCGCACCACGTCGCCCTTATCTGCCCCCAGGCGCAGTTCGGCAGCACCGAACAGCCGGTCCACGATGTAGTACGGCGATCGGAAGCGGTAGTTCACGAGCTGGCCGTCACCCTGCGCACCAATCACGAACAGTGGCGGCAACTCGCCTTGGGCAATGCCGCCGGGGAACTGGATGTAGACCTTCTCGCCATCATCGAAGGCGCGCAACGGCTTCCACGGTGGATTGCTGCCGCTGATGCCGTATCGGAAGCGGATCTTCTCCAGCGACAGCCCGGCATCGACCGGTGCCGCCGTCTGCGCGGCCTGCGCCTGGCGCTGCAAGGCCAGCATGCGGTCCTTTGGGTAGTCCCAGGACACGGAAGCCATCCACGTCTTCTCGGTCGAGGTCAGTTCAATCAGATAGGTGCGCCGACTGGTGGTGATGACCAGATTGGTCTTGAGATTACTGCGTGTGGGCTTGACCAACACGCTCACACGCAGATCGGCACCCGTGCCGCTGGACGTGTCGCCCACGATCCAGCGCACGGTATCGCCTGCGGCTACCGTCACCAGTTCCTCGCCGGGTTGCAGCGATACGACCGTCACACGTCCCGGACTGGCATAGACCTGGTACAGCGCGCCGTCCGTAAACGGCCAGACCTGAATCGCATTGACGTAGCCCTCGCGGGTCGGCGCCATGCGGGCTTCTTGATTGGCGCGTGAGACGCGCACCTTCTCATCGGGTGATTCGGGAACGGCCTTCTCTTCGGCCAGCATCGGTAACGGCTTCATCTGCTCGGGCAGTGGCAAGGGTTCGGGCACGGCCACCAACTCGATGGGCTTGGGTAACTCGGGCAGCACCTGTGCCGCGACCGGCTCGTCCAGGGGGATGGTCGGTGGTGGCTTGCCCTGCGTGGCGCAGCCCGCGAGGGCAGCAAGCAGGGACACCCATACGGAAATGTGCAAAGACGGTTTCATGGCTTGGCTCCTTCGGAAGATTCGAGTTCACGGCTCCACGACAGTCCATTGACGTAGATGCCCAGCGGGTTACGGCGCAGCTTTTCTTCGGTGCGTGGTGCTTGCAGGACGATGGAAACCACCGCCGTCCATCGCTCCAGACCCGCTGCGGCGCCGTTGACATAGCGGCGCTCCGTCCAGCGCACGTTGAACGACGCATCGCTGGCGCGCACGATGCTGGTGATCTGCACCGTCACCGATTCCTTGCCGATGCGGGCAAAGGGATCGTTCACCCGCGCGTAGTCGTTGAGCACGGCCGCGCCTCGGTCGGTGGTGTAGCCGTAGGCATCGAGCCAGTTCTGCCGCACGACGACGGGGTCAATGGAGAGCGAGCGCACCAGGGTGACGAAGCGTCCCAGGTGGTGCGCTGTCTGTGCATCGCTGGGCCTGTACGGCGCGGTCGCTTCACCGACAGCGCGCACCTGTCCCCCACTGTCCACCTCCACCACAAAAGGCGTCACGATGGACTGCGCCGAGCGCCAGACCAGGCCGCCAGCCATCAAGATGGCCAGCACCAAGCAACCGAAGGCCATCAGTCGCCAGTTCTTGGCTTGCACGCGAGACGAACCGATACGGTCGTCCCAGACTTGTTCGGCGGATTGGTACGGTGTGGCGGGCTGCGGCGTGTCCGCATAGCGCACCTGGGGTCGTTTGAATCGCATGAAGTCTTCTCCTTAGGAATTCGAGGGGTCGCGCAGGCTGGGCGCAGAGCCGGAACCACCGCCGTCTCCACCGCGCAGCGTGTGGGCGACGGTCGACGCGGCCTGGCTGATCTGCTGCTTGCGATGCAGACGCTTGGCCCATCCAGGTTGTTCGGCGTTAGTCGGTGCATCGTTGGCAGCGCCTTGTGGGGTCGAACCGCTGGCAGCGCCGCCCACGCCAGAACTGGGACCAGCACCTGGCGCTGGGGCGTCAGGCTTGATCGCAGCGGCGGCCCGCGCCTTCATCGACTGGGCGCCAGCGGCCACCTTCTGCCCGACTGACTGCGCGCCCGTCTTGGCGACGTTGCCCAGGCCAGCGGCCGCGCCTTTGATGCCGCCACCTGCATTAGCGGACCCGGCCTGGAACGCCGACTTCGCGCTGCTGGCCGTGGAAGATGCGGCGCGGGCACCGCTCGCAGCCATCTTGGCGGCGGCTGGCGCCATGCGCGCACCGGCCGCGACGGCACTGCCAACGCCGGTAGCCGCTGCGCCCACCGCAACGGCGGTTCCGGCCACAGCCAAGGCCGTGCCAGCGGCTGCACCCGCCCCCAGCTGCGGCGCACCGGATACCAGCCCGGTGGCAACACCCGGACCGAAGATCCCCAGCGCCAACAGCGTGAGCGATGCCAGCATCACCACCAGAGCATGGTCGATGGACGGTTCATCGGGCGTTACCTGGAACTCGGCGAACAAGCCGGTGCCAATGCCAACGATCACCGCAAGTACCAGCACCTTGATGCCCGACGACACCACGTTGCCCAAGACTTTCTCCGCCAGGAACGAAGTTTTGTTCCAGAGTGCGAACGGCACCAGCACGAAGCCGGCGAGCGTGGTCAGCTTGAACTCGATCAGCGTGATGAAGAGCTGGATCGCCAGGACGAAGAAGCTCATCACCACCACCAGCCACGCCAGGAACATCACCACGATGGGGTCGAGGTTCACGAACACCTCGGGGAAGCCGGCCATGTCGCCGATCTGCTTCAGGATCGGTGCGCCGGCATCGATGCCCACCTTGGCCAACCTGCCCGGTTGCAGGAACTCCGCTTGCGTGATGGTCGAGCCCGACGCCACCAGCCCCAATCCGGCGAAAGACCGAAACACGATCCCCGCCAGCATATTGAAGTTGCCAATGATGTAGGCGAAGGCACCGACATACAGCACCTTCTTGATGAGCTTGCCCATGATGTCGTCGCCCTGACCCGATGCATGGTTCATGGCCCAGAACAGGCCAGCCAGCGTCATGTCGATCACCACCAGCGTGGCGGTCAGGAAGGCGACTTCACTGCCCAGCAATCCAAAACCGGAATCGATGTAGGTCGAGAAGACGTTGAGGAAGCGGTCGATGACCGTGACGTCGTTCATGGCGTCTCCCTCAGTGACTGTAGAAATCGACGGCATGCGGCGTGTACGGCGTGCCGGTGCCCATGAAGCGCCGCCGCACTTCGCGGGCACGCTCCTGCACGGCAATGACACGCGCCTGTTCGAGCGCGCTGGCGCGGTCCTGCGTGATCTGGAGTTGCTGCGCCTGGATCGATTGCCGCGCCTGCAGCGCCAACAGTTGGTTGGTTGCCTGCGTGGCCTGCAAGGCACCCACGGCAGACTGGCTGCGGTTCACCAGATCGGTGAGCGCCTTTTCGTCGGCAGTGAAGTTCTGCACCGCCTGTGACTGCACCTTGGTGGCCGTGCGCAGCGCTTCCAGCGAATTGCGCCAGCGCGAACGTGCATCGGTCGCCATCTGCGTGCCAGAGATCGCGGCTGTATACGCATCGGGATAGAGCCGCTGGAATTCGGCTTCCATCTGCGAGACGTTGAAAGCCAACCCTTGGGCCTGCTGGATCAGCTGGTTCGTGGCGGACAACGCCGCGCGCAGTTCATTCAACGCGCTGAAGTCCAGGCCCGTCAGGTTCTTGGCCTGATTCATCAAGGATTGCGCCTGATTCTGAAGCTGCTTGATCTGGTTGTTGATCTGCTCCAGGGTGCGAACAGCGGTCAGCGTGTTCTGCACGAAGTTGGATGGGTCGAACACGGTCAGCGCGGATGCGGGCTGCACAGCCAACAACGATGCAGATAACACGGTGGCCAGTGATATGGAAAGCACATGCATCTTCATGGTTGGTTCTCCTGTGGGGGGTGAAAAAGGACGGACCCAGCCAAAGGCGAGAGGCTGGGAACTTCGGGCAGCAGATCGGCGGCCCAGTCGAGGCCGCGATGGCGCAGCCAAGCCCCGGCAAAGCCGGGCACGCCGGCATCAAGCAACACGCGGTCAATGTCACGCTGGTCCTGCGGCGACGAGGCACCGGCAAAGGCCAGCGCCACCGGCCCCAGATCCAAGTCGAACAGGCGGTTGCCCAGCCGTGACTGGTAGTAGTAGTCGCGTTTGGGAACCGCCTCGGCCACGATGTCGATCTGGCGGCGGTTCAAGCCGAAGCCTTCGTAGATCGTGCGAATCTGCGGTTCGGTCGCCTGCGGATTCGGCAGGAAGATGCGGCTGGCGCAACTTTCCACGATGGCCGGGGCGATGGACGAGTTCTGGATGTCGGCCAGCGACTGCGTGGCGAAGATCACGCTGACATTCTTCTTGCGCAGGGTCTTGAGCCACTGGCGGATGCGCGCGGCAAACACCGGGTCATCGAGGAACAGCCAGGCCTCGTCAAGGATCAGCAAGGTCGGCGCACCGTCGAAACGTTCGACGAAGCGGGCGAACAGGTAGCCCAGAACGGCCAATACCGCAGCCTTGCTGTGCATCAGTTCTTCCATCTCGAAACACTGCGCAGATCCGGAACCTAGGCGGTCGCTATCGGCATCCAGCAACTTGCCGTGAGCGCCGCCCAGCACATAGGGCGCAAAGGCCTGCCGCAGGGCGTTGCTCTGCAACAGCACGGACAAGCCGGTCAACGTCCGCTCCTCTACGGGCGCTCCGGCCAGACTCCCCAGCGCTGACCAGATCGCGGCCTTCTCGTCGGGGCCGACCGTCACACCTTCATGCAGCAAGCGGCCTTCCAACCATTCGGCCGCCCAGGCGCGGTAGCGCTCCTGATCGATGCGTGCCAGCGGCTGGAATGCAATGCCGCCATCGGTCCCCAGGTCATACTGTTCGCCACCCATTCCCAGGATGGTGGCGCGCATCGAGCGCCCCATGTCGAAGACGAAGATGCGCGAACCTGCATAGCGGCGGAACTGCATCGCCAGCATCGCAAGCAAGACCGACTTACCCATTCCGGTGGGGCCGACTACCAAGGTATGGCCCACGTCGCCGATGTGCGTCACCAGCCGGAATGGCGTGGCGCCGTCGGTGCGTGTCACGATCAGCGGCGGGCCATCAAGGTGCGCGTTCTTCTCCGGCCCGGCCCACACCGCCGACACCGGCATCAGGTGCGCAAGATTCAGCGTCGAGATGATGGGCTGCCGGACGTTGGCGTAAGCGTTGCCGGGGATCGACGACAGCCACGCATCCACGGCATTGAGGGTTTCCGGGATGGTGACAAACCCTCGGCCCTGGATGACGCGTTCCACACGGCGCAGCTTCTCGTCGGCTGCGCCTGCATCAGGATCAAGCACCGTCACGGTCGCCGTGACATAGCCAAAGGCCACCTGATCGCTGCCCAGTTCCTGCAGGGCGGCATCGGCATCGGCCGATTTGTTGGAGGCGTCCGTATCAACCAGTGGACTTTCCTGCTGGAAGATGGTTTCGCGCAGCAAGGCCACGACGTTCTTGCGCTTGGCGAACCATTGGCGGCGCAGGCGCCCCAGCTCCTTCTCAGATTCCGCCTTGTCCATGCACAGAAAGCGGGTGGACCATCGGTAGGCGAAACCCAGGCGGTTCAAGTCATCCAACAAGCCCGGCCAGGTCGAAGTTGGAAAGCCCCGCACCGATGCCACGCGCAGGTGCTGGTCGCCCAGCATGGGCGCGAGGCCGCCCACCAGCGCGGAGTCCGCCAGCAAGGCGTCGATATGGAAGGGATGCTCCGGCACGCCAACGCGATAGCGGCGTGTGGAAATGGTCGCATGCAGGTAGGTGAGCGTCTGGCTGTCATCCAGCCATACGATCTCGGGCATCACGCCATCAAGCAGGTCGAAGAAGCGATCCGTCTCCGACATGAAGGTCTCCAGCCGCTCGCGCCAGTCCACGCCGCCCTGTGGCGTGTTCTCATACAGCAGCTTCGCGGCGCGGGCGCGGGATTCCTCGGCAGGCAGGTACACCAGCGTCAGGTGATAACTGCTCTCGAAGTGGCTGGCGTCCTCTTCAAAGGCCGCACGCCGTTCCTCGTCCACCAGCCACGACAGCGGCTCGGGGAAGTTGGATTGGGGATAGCCAGCGGCGGCGCGCCGCTCAGCTTCAACAAACAAGGCCCAGCCCGACCCCAACCGGCGTAATGCGTTGTTGAGCCGTGCCGATGTGGAGATCAGTTCGCCCTGCGTGGCGCTGTCCAGGTCCGGCCCCCGAAAGCGTGCCGTGCGCTGGAACGATCCATCCTTGTTCAGTACGACGCCCGGCGCGACCAACCCAGCCCAGGGCAACCAGTCGGCCAGCAGCGCAGGCCGTTTGCGGTATTCCGCGAGATTCATCATGGCAAGGTCCTTACACGTCTAGCAGTACGCGGTGTTTGATGTGCCGCGCGAACACGGCCATGAACTGCGGATCGAGCCGTGCGCCCCAGACCGCCAGCGAGTGGCCGACGATCCAGAGCACCAGGCCGGGAATCCACAGTTGCAGGCCCAGCCCGACGGCCGCGGCCAGCGTGCCGTTGGCAATCGCCACGGTGCGCGGCGCGCCGCCCAGCAGAATCGGTTCGGTGAGCGAGCGATGCAGCGGCACCTCGAAGCCCGGTGCGAACTCGCTGCGGTCATCGGTTCCCGCGCTCATACGACGGCCCCACCGGCGAAGCTGAAGAACGACAGGAAGAATGAAGATGCGGCGAACGCGATGGACAGGCCGAAGACGATCTGGATCAGCTTGCGAAAGCCACCCGACGTGTCACCGAAGGCCAGTGCCAGCCCGGTGGAAATGATGATGATCACCGCCACGATCCGGGCCACAGGCCCCTGGATCGATTCCAGGATGGAGGTCAGCGGCCCTTCCCAGGGCATGCTGGAGCCGGCGGCATATGCCGGCAATGCCAGGCTCAGCATCAGTGCGGCGAGCACGGCAACGTGCAACGCCGGCCGCAGATGCGGATTTACAGAAAGACGGAAAGTTGAAAAAGCGGCGTGCGTCATGGCAGTTCTCCAGTGGAGGTTGAGGAAAGAAGCGAAAGAGGTGGAAGCAGCGGTGGCCGCAGAGGGATTGGCTGTGCCAGGGCGTCGTCGAGCTGGTAACCGTGACCGTCGAAGCCGATGACGCGGGCGATGGTCTGGACGTGGCGGGCACGGCCGCGCCCTGCGATAAAGACGATGACGTTCACCGCCTCGGCGATCAGGGCGCGTGGCGGGGTCAAGGCGACTTCCAGAATCAGTTGTTCCAGGCGTAGCAAGGCACCATGGGCAGAACTGGCGTGGATGGTGGCGATGCCACCTGGGTGCCCGGTGCCCCAGACCTTGATGAGGTCCAGCGCTTCGCCGCCGCGCACCTCGCCGACGATCACGCGATCCGGGCGCAGGCGCATCGTGGCGCGCACCAGCTCCGCCATCGACACCACGCCAGACCGCGTGCGCAGCGATACGTGATCGCGGGCGGCGCACTGAAGCTCTACCGTGTCTTCAAGCACCAGAACGCGGTCGCCCGTGGCGGCGATCTCGGCCAGCAGCGCATTGGCCAGCGTGGTCTTGCCGGTGCTGGTACCACCGGCGATGACGATGTTCTGCCGCTCGCGCACCGCGCGGCGCAGGAACTCGGCCTGCTCCTCGGCCAGGATGCCATCGGCGACATAGCGATCCAGGCCAATGATGCTCACGGCGCGCTTGCGTAGCGCGAAGGCTGGCCCCGGTGCGGCGGGCGGCAGGATGCCCTCGAAGCGCTCGCCGGTCTCGGGCAACTCAGCGGTCAGCAGCGGCTGGCCACGATGGACTTCTGTGCCGACGTGGGCGGCGACCAGGCGGATGATGCGTTCGCCATCGGCCTCGGACAGTGACACACCCATCGGCGATCGGCCCGACGAAAGTCGGTCGACCCATAGGCAACCGTCCGGGTTGAGCATGATCTCCACCACGTCCGGGTCATCGAGCGCGGCGGCAATCAGCGGTCCCATGGCGGTGCGCAGCATGCGGATGCGCCGGTCCAGAGAAGTCGCAGCGGACGAGCGTGGCAGTTCGGGTGGTGATTCCGGAGGCAACTTCGGGACTGTGCTCATGAGCCGTCCTCCTGAAGGGCGGCTTCCGCCAACCGTGCGGCATCAGGTTGGATCTCCTCGACCACGTCCCTCACTAGGCTACGCCCGCGCAGCAGATGGCGGCCGAGCTGTTCGATGAACTGCTCAAAGCGTGCCTTGCCCTGGGCCTTGGCTGCTTCCTGATGGGCTTCCGGCACCGGCGTGCTCACGGTGAGGAAGTAGCGAACGAACAGCGCCAGTGTTTCGATTTGGATGTTCTGGTCGCGCTCCAGTCGCTCGAACTGGCGCGACAGCCGATCCAGTCGTTTGGCCATCGCTGCCTCGCGCTGGTCACCCGCGTCCGGCGACAGCCAGGAGGCCAGTGCTGCCGCGACGATGGAGGACTTGGACACGCCTTTCTTGGCGGCCAGCTCGTCCAGGCGCTTGGCGTGGTCGGGTTGGATGAAGAGATTCAGGCGATAGCTGGAGTGGTTGGGGCTCATAGATCGATTCCGTCGTCAGGGTCGAGGGATGCCAGCCGGGCCCTGCGCTGTAGCGTGGGATCAAGCTGGCTCGGGAGGGAAAGCGAAAAATCGTCGTCATCGAGCAGCGACAGGTCGCTGCTGGGCTGTTCGGCTTCAGGGCTGTAGGTGGCGACTTCGGACAGCTCCGGCTGTTGGCGCGGGCCACCGTCATCGGCCGCCCCACCCAGACCAGCTGTCGCAGAAGCGGCCGGCATGGCAGGGACAGTCAATGCACTCCAGTCGTCTGCGCGTGCCGGTGGGACATCGGGGTATCCGCCCAGTGAGAGCACGGGCGGTGGCAACACCCGCCGCTTGAAATTGGCGTCCGCGTAGTAGCGCAACTTCTTGGCCTTGATCGGGGCATGCCCGGACACCATCACCACCGACTCATCGGAGGGCAGTTGCATCACTTCGCCCGGCGTCAGCAAAGGCCTTGCCGTCTCCTGGCGCGACACCATCAGGTGGCCCAGCCATGGCGCGAGCCGGTGGCCGGCATAGTTGCGCTGTGCGCGCAGCTCGGTGGCGGTGCCCAGCGTCTCGGAGATGCGTTTGGCGGTGCGTTCGTCATTGGTGGCGAAGGTCACACGCACATGGCAGTTGTCCAGAATCGAATGGTTCTGGCCGTAGGCCTTGTCGATCTGGTTCAGCGACTGCGAAATCAGGAAGGCACGCAGGCCATAGCCGGCCATGAAGGCCAGAGCCGATTCGAAGAAGTCGAGACGCCCGAGCGCCGGGAACTCGTCGAGCATCAACAGCAGCTTGTGTTTGCGTTCCACGCCATCGCTGCCGTCCAGCGATTCGGTAAGCCGTCGCCCGATCTGGTTCAATATCAGGCGAATCAGCGGCTTGGTGCGGCTGATGTCCGAAGGCGGCACCACCAGGTACAGCGACACCGGATGCTCAGAAGAAATCAGGTCGGCAATGCGCCAGTCGCAGCGCGAAGTCACTTCGGCCACTGTGGGGTCGCGGTACAGGCCTAGAAAACTCATGGCCGTGGACAGCACGCCCGAGCGCTCGTTTTCGCTCTTGTTGAGCACTTCGCGCGCGGCCGATGCGACCACAGGATGCGTGGCATCACCCAAATGCCGCGTGCTCATCATCTGGTGCAACGTCACTTCGAACGGGCACGCCGGATCGGAAAGAAAATTGGCGACGCCGCGCAGCGTCTTGTCTTCGCTCGCATAGAGCACATGCAAGATGGCTCCGACCAGCAGCGCGTGCGAAGTCTTCTCCCAGTGGTTGCGCTTCTCCAACGCGCCTTCGGGATCGACCAGGATGTCGGCGATGTTCTGCACGTCGCGCACTTCATGCGCGCCGCGCCGGACTTCTAGGAGAGGGTTGTATGCGGCTGACTTCGGATCGGTCGGGTTGAACAGCAGGCAGTGCGAGAAGCGCGAGCGCCAGCCTGCGGTGATGGCCCAGTTCTCGCCCTTGATGTCGTGGATGACGGCGGAGGCCGGCCATGACAGCAGCGTCGGCACCACCAGGCCCACGCCCTTGCCCGAGCGCGTGGGCGCGAAAGTCAGGACGTGTTCGGGGCCTTCATGGCGCAGGTACTGACCGTCGTGCAGGCCGAGAAAGACACCAGTCGGGCCGGTCAACCCGGCCTTGTGGATTTCCTTGGTATCGGCCCAGCGCGCGGAACCATAGGTTGTGACCAACTTCGATTGCCGTGAGCGCCAGATCGACATACCGATGGCGACCACCACGGCCACCAGGCCGCTGCCGCCCGCGATGGCGCCGCCGATGTCGAAGACCTTCGGCGCGTAGGCATCGAAGAAGAACCACCACTCGAATAGGCGCCACGGGTGGTAGACGGGCGTACCGAAGAAGTCGAACCAGGGCGTGCCCAGGCGTAGCTGATAGCCCAGTGCAGCCGCCGTCCACTGCGTGGCGCCCCACACGCCGGCAATGACGATGCCGAACACCGTCAACACCTGGCCAAACAACACACTGGTTCCCTGCATCCTGACCTCCGAATTTCTCCTGCACATCGCAAGCACGAAGACGTGCCGCATATGCGAGGTTCGGTGTCGGATCAGTGCCGGTCAAAGACCGTTATCGGCACAATCCAAGGAGAAAAGGCAAGATTGCAAGCAGGGGCGTAGACAAGAAAAATGCCGCAAGCAGATGCGTATTGCGGCGTGTACGGAGATTTGGTGGAAGATTTTTGGTGATAGGCCGGTAATCAGAACTTCGGGGACTCTTTCTGTGGCGTATAGGGGGGACGTCTCAGAAAACGGAAAATAAAGCACGTTAAGCCCATTGCAGACTCTAGATATTGACGAGTACGTCGGGTTTTCTCTTGTTTGAGTTGCCTCTTGTGGTAAGATGGTAATCAATTACTATCTTACAAGGAGTGCTCGTGGACACCCATCCAAAGCATCTGCCGGCCGATGAACGTCGTGCCGTAACTGTCGAGTCCGTCGTGGCGCTTGCCGGTTCACAAAACCCAAGCGAGATAACCACTGCGGCTATCGCTAAACACATGAACTTGACCCAGGGTGCGCTGTTTCGGCACTTCCCGAACAAGGAAGCCATTTGGCAGGCGGTCATGGAGTGGGTAGCAGAGCGCCTATTAGCCAGAATCGATCGATCCGCACAAGGAATCGAGTCGCCCTTGGCAGCCATGGAGGCGATGTTCATGAGTCATATCGAATTCGTAGCTGAGCACCCAGGCGTGCCAAGAATGATGTTTGGTGAGCTTCAGCGTGCCGAATCGACACCGGCCAAGCGCATGGTGCAAACCTTGATTCAGCGCTACGGCGAACGTTTGCATCGTCTCATCGAGAAAGGCAAGGCCAGCGGCGAGTTGTCTCCCTCGCTTGACAACGAGGCGGCGGCAACGCTGTTCATTGGCACGATCCAGGGCTTGGTCATGCAATCGCTGTTGGCGGGTGATGTGGGACGTATGCACCGCGATGCGCCGCGCGTCTTTGCAATTTATCGGCGTGGCATAAGGAGTGCGCAATGAAAAAGTTACCCTTGCAAGGCCGCACCCTGGCACTGCTTGCCGTCATCATTCCTTTGCTGGTGCTTTTTATTTATGTCGGTCTGCGATCAGGGCCGCTCGCCCCGGTCGCTGTGACGGTGGCAAGCGTGGAATCACGGGCTATCACACCGGCGCTGTTCGGCATCGGCACGGTGGAGGCGCGCTACACCTACAAGATCGGGCCGACGTTTGCCGGGCGCGTCAAACGCCTGGAGGTGCATGTAGGCGACCAGGTCAAGGCCGGACAGGTGCTCGGCGAGATGGAGCCGGTCGACCTTGATGATCGGGTGCGCTCACAGGAGTCTGTATTCAAGCGGGCGGAAGCGGCTTTGCGCGAGGCAGAAGCCCGGCAAGCCTACGCGCAAACCCAGGCGCGCCGCTATGAGCAATTGTTTGCGGTGCGCTCGACCAGCGAGGAAATCGTCACCACCAAGCGGCAGGAACTGCAGATCGCCGATGCCGCCCTATCCGCCGCTCGGGAAGATATTGCCCGGGCACGCTCCGACCGCGAAGCACTCGTCGCGCAGCGGAGCAATCTGCGCCTGATCGCGCCGGTCGACGGTGTAGTCGCCGTGCGCGATGCCGATCCCGGCACGACCATCGTCGCGGGCCAGGCCGTGGTGGAAGTGATCGACCCCAAGAGTTTGTGGATCAATGTGCGCTTCGACCAGATCAGCGCATCGGGGCTGGCTGGGGGGCTGCCGGCTCATATCGTCCTGCGTTCGCGTGGTGGCCAGACCTTGAAAGGTCGCGTGCTGCGGGTGGAACCCAAGGCCGACGCGGTAACCGAGGAAACGCTTGCCAAGGTGACATTCGATAACAAACCAGAACCTTTGCCACCAGTGGGTGAACTGGCCGAAGTCACGGTTGACTTGCCGGCGCTCCCGGCCGCTCCACTGATCCCCAACGCTGCCGTCCAGCGTGAAGGCGATAAAGTTGGTGTCTGGCAAATCGTGGATGGTGATCTGCATTTCTCCCCGGTCAAGCTCGGCACTTCCGACCTCAATGGTTACGTGCAGGTGCGCGAAGGGCTCAAGAATGGGGACCAGGTTGTGACCTATAGCGAAAAGGCACTGACGGCGCGCAGCCGCATCCATGTGGTCGAGCATATCCCGGGAGTTTCACGATGATCAGCCTGGCCGGCCGCGACATTCTCCATGCCTGGGGGAAATTCGTCTTCACCGGCATCGGTCTGGGTCTGCTGATCGGCGTCACCCTAGTCATGGCTGGGGTGTACCGAGGCATGGTGGACGACGGCAAGGCGTTGCTCGACAACAGTGGCGCTGACCTTTGGGTGGTGCAAAAGGATACTCTGGGTCCTTATGCGGAGTCGTCCAGCCTCAACGATGACGTGTATCGCGCCATTCTCGCCATGCCGGGAGTCTCACAGGCAGCGAACGCGACCTACCTGACCATGCAGGTACGCAAGAGCGAGAGTGATGTACGCACCATGGTGGTCGGCATCGCGCCCGGTGCGTTGGGGGCTACACCCGGATGGCCTCCTTATCTCGTCGCTGGACGCCAGATCACGCGCGGTCACTACGAGGCTGTGGCCGACATCGCCACCGGCTTCAAACTGGGAGATCGTCTTGCCATTCGCCGCAATCATTACACCGTCGTGGGGCTGACACGGCGCATGGTGTCGTCCAGCGGCGACCCGATGGTATTCATTCCGCTCAAAGATGCCCAGGAGGCCCAGTTCCTCAAGGACAACGATGCCATCTGGCAAAGCCGGCGTCGCACCGAAGCCAACCCGGTCTTCAATCGACCCGGTGATCCAGGTTTGCTGGATGCCGTGATTGCTTCACAGAGCAGCAACGCGTTCGTCAATGCCGTGCTGGTCACTCTGAAACCTGGTCATGCGCCGGACGAGGTTGCCGAATCCATCCAGCGCTGGAAGCGTTTGACGGTCTACACCCGGGCACAGATGGAAGACATCCTCGTCGGCAAGCTGATTGCCACCTCGGCCAAGCAGATCGGCATGTTCCTTGTGATTCTGGCCATCGTTAGCGCGGCCATCGTTGCCTTCATCATCTATTCGCTGACGATGGACAAAATCCGTGAGATCGCGGTGTTGAAGCTCATCGGCACACGCAACCGAACCATCGCCGCGATGATCATGCAGCAGGCGCTCGCCCTGGGCGTGATTGGCTTCGTGGTCGGCAAGATCACAGCCACCTTTTCAGCACCGGCTTTTCCAAAATATGTCCTGCTCACGCCAATGGATTCTGTCGCCGGTTTTTTTGCCGTGCTCGTGATCTGCGTTCTAGCTAGCCTCGTCGCCATTCGCATGGCACTCAAGGTCGATCCGGCCGAAGCCATTGGAGGTTGAGATGAGTGGCAAAGGGATACACATCGAAAGTTTAAGCAAGCGGTATGGCGATGGTGACACCGCTGTCTTTGCCTTGAGAGACGTGAATATGCATGTTGCGCCTGGTGAAGTGGTGGGACTGATCGGCCCTTCCGGGTCCGGCAAGAGCACGCTGCTCAAGTGTCTGGGTGCGGTGATCGAACCGACCGCCGGTCGCATGACGCTGGGCGATGAAGTGATCTACGCCGATGGCTGGAAAGTCCGCGACCTGCGCGCCTTACGGCGTGACAAGATCGGTTTCGTTTTCCAGGCGCCGTACCTGATTCCGTTTCTCGATGTCACCGACAACGTGGCGCTGCTGCCGATGCTTGCAGGCGTCGCGAATGGAGAGTCGCGCGCGAAGGCACTGGAATTGCTCACAGCGCTTGATGTGCAACACCGAGCTCGCGCAATGCCCTCGCAACTCTCCGGTGGCGAGCAGCAACGGGTCGCCATCGCGCGCGGACTGGTCAATCGTCCGCCGGTGATCCTGGCCGATGAACCCACTGCGCCGCTGGATTCCGAGCGCGCCATGGCTGT
Source organism: Ottowia thiooxydans DSM 14619 (assembly GCF_000422885.1). Classification (GTDB taxonomy): domain Bacteria; phylum Pseudomonadota; class Gammaproteobacteria; order Burkholderiales; family Burkholderiaceae_C; genus Ottowia; species Ottowia thiooxydans. The sequence goes on from NZ_AUGX01000001.1 coordinate 179,266, forward strand.
AATCCGCATCCTCAACGACATGGCCCGGAAGTTCGAGACCGCCATCATCGTCGTCACCCATGACGAAAAGATCATCCCCACATTCAAGCGCATCTACCACATCCGCGACGGCGTGACCCATGAGGAAGCTGGCGAAGGGCGGGAGTTCGAATGAGAGAACGATTGAATTACAGGAGAATTTCATGACCCACCGCAAACACAGCCACGCATTTGGAACTATCACCCTGACCGTTACGGCCTGCCTGCTTTTATGGGGTTTTCAGTTGCCAGCTTGGGCTGGTGACGCTACCCAGGTTGAGCCACTGGCGCTACGCAAGATCATGCAGGAACTCGGGCGCAACATGCAGGCTATTACCGGTGCGATTTCGCAGGAGGAATGGGTTCAGGTCGTTCAGCTCGCCCCAAAAGTTGCTGCACACCCCGAGCCACCGCTTACTGAAAAAATGCGCATCCTTGCTTACCTCGGCGCTGATGCGACCAAGTTCAGAAACTTTGACGCGCAGACTCACGAGGCGGCGCTGGCCATGAAGCTGGCTGCTGCGAGCAGCGACGGCAAGGCGGTGATCCAATCATTCGCCCACGTGCAGGAAAGCTGCTTGGGCTGCCACCAAGCTTTCCGTAAACCTTTCGTGGAGCATTTTTATGGAGCACGCTAAAACATGCCAGCGCCCCATCAGCCTCGAAAGACGGCTTGCGGCAACTTACCTGGTAGCTGGTCTGGTCACCGCCGGTCTGGCCGGCTGCGCCGCCGGCCCTGATTTTCAGCGTCCCACCGCACCCGATGTGGCTCGCTACACTGCAACACCGATAGCTGATAGAACCGTGTCCGCTCCCACGCAGTTCGGCGAAACACAACGTCTAGTCGAAGGGCTTCCGATCGAAACGCAATGGTGGCAAAGCTTGGGTTCATCCGCACTCGACGGACTGATAAACGAAGCTTTCCATGTCAGCCCGACGCTGGCGAGCATCAGCGCCAATTTGCGACAGGCGCAGGAGCTTCTTGCCGCACAGGCGGGCTCGACGCAATATCCACAGGTAGATGTCGCACTGGGATCTCAGCGCCAGCAAATGAGTCCCAGTAGCCAAGGGTTGAGCGGAGAGGCACGTCAATTCAGCCTCTACAACGCCAGCGTTGGCGTGCATTACAACCTCGATCTGGCTGGCGGCAACCGGCGCGCACTCGAAGCCTTGGCTGCTCGCGCCGACTACCGTCGCTTCGAACTGAATGCTGCGCGCCTGGCCCTTGCCGGCAACATGGCAACCGCTGCCATTACCCGAGCACGCCTCGCCGCGCAACTAGAAGCCACTACTGCCATTTTGCGCGTGCAGGATGAGCAACTGCGCCTAGCCCATGAACGCGTGCGTATCGGTCAGGCCTCACCTGATGAAGCGTTGAGCCTACAAGCTCAGGCGGAGCAAACGCGGGCAGAACTGCCTGCGCTGCGTAAACAACTGCAACAAACCGAACATCTACTGGCGGTGCTAGCCGGTCGTGCCCCAGGCACGGGTGGCATCCCGGCCTTCACTCTGGCCGATTTCACTCTACCCGTCGAGATGCCGCTCGTCGTGCCCTCAGAACTGGTGCGCCGCCGACCGGATATCCAGGCGTCAGAGGCGCTGTTGCATGCGGCCAATGCAGACTATGGTGTGGCTGTCGCCAAGCTCTACCCACAGATCAACCTGAGCGCCAACCTTGGTTCTCAGGCGCTGACCACCGGTGCCCTGTTCGGTGGTGGCTCGGCAGTGTGGGGCCTGGTTGCGCAGCTCACCCAGCCTCTTTTTAATCCAGGGCTACCCGCTGAAAAAAGAGCGGCGCTCGCCGCTTTTGATGCCGCCGTAGCCAATTACCAGAGCGTCGTATTGGAGTCTTTGCGTAACGTCGCCGACACCCTGCGCGCGGTGGAAAGCGATGCACAAACTTTGACTGCCCTCGCTGCCGCTGATATGGCTGCACAGGCCTCCTTGCAGTCGGTCGAGCGGCAATACCGGCTGGGCGCGGCCAGCTACCTGCAACTGCTCATCGCGCAGCAACAGGCACAGTCAATCCGGATCAATATGGTTGCGGTCCAGGCACAACGCCTAGTCGATAGTGTTGCTTTATATCAGGCCCTGGGAGGTGGTGTCAGTTAAGACTATACCCTAACCTGATGTCAGATGTTGAGCACAAACAACGTCAGAGTAGGGTATTAATTTATATTTATTGACACATTCAGCCAAGGGTAATAGATTTCATCCTGACATTTTTACCTTTGGAGGCATCTTGCAAGGTCAACGTATCGGCTACGTTCGCGTCAGCAGCTTCGACCAGAATCCTGATCGACAACTGGAACAAATAGAAGTCGGCAAGGTATTCACCGATAAGGCTTCAGGCAAGGACACACAACGTCCCGAACTTGAAAGGCTGCTGGCCTTCGTCCGCGAGGGCGACACCGTGGTGGTGCATAGCATGGACAGGTTGGCACGCAACCTTGATGACCTGCGCCGCATCGTCCAAGGGCTGACACAACGGGGCGTGCGCATGGAGTTCGTCAAAGAAGGGCTAACGTTCACCGGCGAGGACTCACCGATGGCCAATCTGATGCTGTCGGTCATGGGAGCCTTTGCTGAGTTCGAGCGCGCTCTGATCCGCGAACGTCAGCGCGAGGGAATCGTGCTGGCTAAGCAGCGCGGGGCCTACCGGGGACGAAAGAAATCGCTGAACAGCGAACAAATTGCCGAGTTGAAACGGCGAGTTGCGGCAGGCGACCAGAAAACCTTGGTGGCCCGTGACTTCGGCATCAGCCGCGAAACCTTGTACCAGTACCTGCGGGAAGACTGACCATGCCACGCCGCTCAATCCTGTCCGCCACCGAGCGCGAAAGTCTGCTGACACTGCCAGATGCCAAAGACGAACTGATACGGCACTACACGTTCAACGAAACCGACCTGTCGGTGATCCGTCAGCGTCGCGGCGCCGCGAATCGATTGGGCTTCGCCGTGCAGCTTTGCTACTTGCGATTCCCTGGCATCTTCTTGGGCGTCGATGATCCTCCATTTCTGCCCCTGCTGCGCATGGTGGCCGCACAACTCAAGGTGCCGGTGGAAAGCTGGAACCATTACGGCCAGCGCGAGCAGACACGGCGGGAGCACTTGGTCGAGCTGCAAACGGTGTTTGGATTCAAGCCCTTCACCATGAGTCATTACCGGCAAGCCGTGCATACATTGACCGAACTGGCCTTGCAAACAGACAAAGGCATTGTGCTGGCCAGCACCCTTGTTGAAAACCTGCGGCGGCAGAGCATCATCCTACCCGCCATGAATGCCATCGAGCGCGCAAGCGCCGAGGCCATTACCCGTGCCAACCGAAGCATCCATGCGGCATTGGCCGATTCCTTGATACCTGTCCATCGCCAGCGCCTGGACGAACTGCTCAAGCGCAAGGATGGTAGCAAAATGACGTGGCTAGCGTGGCTGCGCCAATCGCCCGCCAAGCCGAACTCGCGCCACATGCTTGAACACATCGAACGCCTCAAAGCCTGGCAGGCGCTTGACCTACCTGCTGGCATCGAACGGCAGGTACACCAAAACCGCTTGCTCAAGATCGCCCGCGAAGGCGGCCAGATGACGCCCGCCGACCTGGCCAAGTTCGAGTCGCAGCGGCGTTACGCCACCTTGGTAGCACTGGCCATCGAGGGCATGGCCACCGTCACTGATGAAATCATCGACCTTCACGACCGTATCATCGGCAAGCTGTTCAATGCGGCCAAGAACAAGCATCAACAGCAGTTCCAGGCTTCCGGCAAGGCGATCAACGACAAGGTGCGGATGTATGGGCGCATCGGTCAGGCGCTGATTGAAGCCAAACAAAGCGGCGGCGATCCGTTCGCCGCCATCGAAGCGGTCATGCCGTGGGACACCTTCGCCGCCAGCGTCACCGAGGCGCAAACGCTGGCGCGGCCTGCCGATTTTGATTTCCTGCACCATATCGGCGAGAGTTACGCCACGCTGCGCCGCTATGCGCCGCAGTTCCTGGACGTGCTCAAACTGCGCGCCGCGCCCACCGCCAAGGGTGTGCTCGATGCCATCGACGTGCTGCGCGGCATGAACAGCGACAGCGCGCGCAAGGTGCCCGCCGATGCGCCAACCGCATTCATCAAGCCGCGCTGGGCAAAGCTGGTTCTGACCGACGAGGGTATTGACCGGCGTTACTACGAGTTATGCGCCCTGTCGGAGCTGAAGAACGCACTGCGCTCTGGTGATGTTTGGGTGCAGGGTTCGCGCCAGTTCAAGGACTTCGACGAATACCTGGTGCCGATCGAGAAGTTCGCCACCCTGAAGCTGGCCAGCGAATTGCCACTGGCCGTGGCCACCGACTGCGACCAATATCTGCATGACCGACTGGAATTATTGGAGGCGCAACTCGCCACAGTCAACCGCATGGCGGCGACCAACGACTTACCGGACGCCATCATCACCACTGCATCGGGCCTGAAGATCACGCCGCTGGACGCAGCGGTGCCAGACGCCGCGCAAGCCTTGATTGACCAGTCGGCGATGTTGCTGCCGCACCTCAAGATCACCGAGTTGCTGATGGAGGTCGATGAATGGACGGGCTTCACGCGCCACTTCACACACCTGAAGACCGGCGACACGGCCAAGGACAAAACCTTGCTGATGACGACGATTCTGGCTGATGGTATCAATCTTGGGCTCACCAAGATGGCCGAGTCCTGCCCTGGCACCACCTACGCCAGGCTGTCTTGGCTGCAAGCCTGGCACGTTCGCGACGAAACCTATTCGACGGCGCTGGCCGAGCTGGTGAACGCACAGTTTCGACAACCCTTCGCCGGAAACTGGGGCGACGGCACCACGTCATCGTCGGACGGCCAGAACTTCCGAACCGGCAGCAAGGCAGAGAGCACCGGGCATATCAATCCGAAGTATGGAAGTAGCCCTGGGCGGACGTTCTATACCCATATCTCCGACCAATACGCGCCCTTCAGCGCCAAGGTGGTCAACGTCGGCTTGCGCGACTCGACCTATGTGCTCGATGGCCTGCTGTACCACGAGTCTGACTTGCGTATCGAGGAACACTACACCGACACGGCGGGCTTCACCGATCATGTGTTCGGCCTGATGCACTTTCTGGGATTCCGGTTCGCGCCGCGCATCCGCGACCTGGGCGACACCAAGCTGTTCATTCCCAAGGGCCATACTGCCTACGATGCACTCAAGCCGATGATTAGCAGCGACAGGCTGAACATCAAGGCTATTCGCGCTCATTGGGATGAAATCCTACGGCTGGCCACTTCGATCAAGCAGGGCACGGTGACGGCCTCGCTGATGCTGCGCAAGCTCGGCAGCTATCCGCGCCAAAACGGCTTGGCCGTCGCCCTGCGCGAGCTGGGGCGCATCGAGCGCACGCTGTTCATTCTGGATTGGCTGCAAAGCGTGGAGCTGCGCCGCCGCGTCCATGCGGGGCTGAATAAGGGCGAGGCGCGCAACGCGCTGGCCAGGGCGGTCTTCTTCTACCGATTGGGTGAAATCCGCGACCGCAGTTTTGAGCAGCAGCGCTACCGGGCCAGCGGCCTCAATCTGGTGACGGCGGCCATCGTGTTGTGGAACACGGTCTATCTGGAGCGTGCCACCAGTGCTTTGCGTGCCCACGGCAAGGCGCTGGACGACACGTTGCTGCAATATCTGTCCCCGCTGGGGTGGGAGCATATCAACCTGACCGGCGATTACCTATGGCGCAGCAGTGCCAAGGTCGGTGCGGGGAAGTTCAGGCCATTGCGACCGCTGCCACCGGCTTAGCGTGCTTTATTTTCCGTTTTCTGAGACGACCCCTATAGGGCACGTTGCCATTGCCGTAGAACCGCTTGCGCGTGGCCTCGGCCACCGCATTGCACAACGTGTCACCCAGCTTCGCTCGGTCAGCTTTGCACTGCTGCCGCAGTTCCTTCAGTCGTTCGGGATTGGCCACCAATGATTCGACCGTCTCTGTTGGAACGGACTGGCTGCAGGCCGTCAGCAGAATGGCAAGCGTCAATACGGAAATCGTCTTCATGGCACGGCCTCTCGTCGCATGATGTTGGGGCTCTGAGATGGTTCATCCATCTGGCGGGTTCACTCTGTCAATGAAGCGACTCAACTGCTCAGATGGCTCAGCATCCATGCGCAGCAGATAGGTGGTCAGCATCGGAGGACGCCCGGCCAAGGGCCGGGCGATCACATCCGGGTTGCAGTACCCAGCAATCTGGACTTCGGTGGCGAAGCCCAGGCCATAGCCGGCTCCCACCAGAGTCATCATCAAGTCCAGGGTCGGTACGCGATCAGTCACGTTAAGCCGGACATCGGTGGCACGTAGTACGTGCTGGAGCTGTCGCCAGAAACCTTCGCAGGCCTCTGGATGGCAGAGTACCAAGGGATAGCGCACGACCTCGTCCAATGGCAGGTGCCGATGCGCCAGGATCGGATGGAGTGCCGGCACGGCCACCATCAGCGGATCTTGCCAAACCGGTTCGGCGATGAAGCCTTCGCCCAGGGCATCGGACTTGGCGAATCCCACATCGAAAAGGTCGCTTTTCAGCCCCTTGATCTGATGCGACAGCGAGACGGTGGAAAGACGTATTTCCACCTCCGGTTCGTCCTTGCGGCATTGTGCCAGCAAGGCGGAAACACGCGACGGCGGAATGCCGTCGGATAGAGCGATGCGCAGACGTCCGTGGTAGCCGGTAGCAGCGGCCTTCACACTGGTCTTGGCTTGGTCGATATAAGCGAAGATGCGAAGGACTTCATCCAGAAACACCGTGCCGGCCCATGTTAAGCGCGTGCTGCGCGTGGTGCGCTCAAACAATCGTACGGCCAAGTGCCGTTCCAACTCTTTGATGGTACGTGACAACGGTGATTGCTCGATGTGCAGCCGCTCGGCGGCGCGAGCGAAGTGCAGCTCCTCTGCGACCGCGACAAAACAGCGAAGGTGTCGGAGTTCCACGTCATTGCCTCCTGCAAATTACGATTGAAATTGCCGTTTCAGGAAAAACCCGATGATCGAATCCGATGTCGCAAAAATTGCGTGAGGTACTCTCTTTAAGACTCCTGTGCAGCCTTGTTGTCCTACATCCGACTTCATTTCGATCAGCCAATGGGCGTGGGCGAGGTTTCGCTCGACGGCGAGTACCGTTTGACGCCACCAAAATGGCAAGACAGCGGGATTGGGCTGGATGCCTATCAAACCAGCTGCAGACCTGGAGATCATTTCGAGCACAAGAAATTTGTGCCAGATTTAACCGATGCCTTTTACTAAATCTGCAGCGTTTCAGAGGCATTCGATACTGCTTAGGTCATGACCTTATCTAGGATCGCCCTTTACTTTTTGGTCTTCAATGGACACGTGCTCCATCCTAGGAGCGGGTAAATTGGGCAAAAGCGCATCAGCCCTGTCAGCAGCGGAATGATGCCCAGCCATCCCCACCACCCCACAGTGCCTGTTGCCGCGAGTGCAATCAACACTACACCCACGATGACGCGTAGCACGCGATCCAAACCACTTACGTTGAATTTCATAAATTCTCCTTCTGAAAAAATGGGTCTTCAGCACCTTGGCGCATTTATGTGGTCATGGCTCTTTGATTCCACGGCATCTTCATGAGCAAGCGGGCCAGCCCGCAGAAGCCAGAGACTCCCGCAAACACCAGCCCCGCCCCGACGAAACCCGAGAGGGCATGGAACCAGGGCGACACCGTGGCCCCAAGTACTGCACCGACCATGATCAACGAACCCGCCGCAATCTGGACCTGTCGCTGCAGCTCCAGAGGTTGCGACACATCCGCCACCACTGGCAGCCCCGCCTTCTTCCAGGCATCCAGTCCGCCTTCGAGCACATAGGCATCGCACGCTGTGCACGATCCCAGCGCCTGCGCATTCACCTGTGTCCGGTTGCCCGAGCGGCAGTGGAAGATGACCGCCGAAGCGCCTTCAAGGGGCAAGGTGCCGTTCTTCAGGCGCTCCATCGGCACATGGTGCGCCAGCGCGATGCGTTCGCGGGCATGCTCATCCGAGGCGCGGATGTCGACCAGGATCGCACCCTGGTTCATGCGGTCGCGAGCGTCTTGGGGAGAAATGGATTTCAAAGACATGGGTGTTGCTTTCTGGCTGAGGTTATGGGCAGAAGATGTTCTTGAGCGTGGCGATGAGCTTGGCCACATCCGGGTTTTCGATGCGGTAGTGGAGGGTTTGCGACTCGCGCCGGAAGGTCACCAGCCCTTCGCCGCGCATCTTGGCCAAGTGCTGCGACAAGGCGGACGGGCTCAGTGCCACCTTCTCGTGCAGCGCGCCCACCGTCATCTCCCCGTGTTCGATCAGCAGACAGAGCACGAGCAAACGGTTTTCATTGCCGACGGCGCGCAGCATGGCTGCAGCCTTGGCTGCGCCGTCTTGGAGGAACTGCTGGTCTTTCTTGCTCAGTGCCATGGCTAGTAGTATTTAATGAAAAGCTAATTTAGCATAAGCTAATAAACGTTCAAACAACATCCGACAAAAAGGCGCGCCATGCATTCTTCCGCCCAGACTCAGGCCTTCTTCGATGAGGCCACCAACACGGTGACGTATCTGGTGTCCGATCCCGCGACGCGGCAAGCCGCCGTGATCGACCCGGTGCTCGACTACGACCACCGCAGCGGAAAGGCCTCGACCCGTTCGGCCGACCGGGTTCTGGCAACCGCGCGCGAGCAGGATCTGGCGATTGCGTGGATACTGGAAACCCATGCCCATGCGGATCATCTGAGCGCCGCGCCGTACCTGAAGCAGCGCACCGGCGCGCAGGTCGCCGTGACGGCCGCCACCGGTCCCGCCTTGGAGAGTGCGTCGGCCATGCTTGACCCGACGCCCTGTCGACGCAGCCAGGGCTTGAGCCTGCTAGGCGACCACCACAGAAAAACCAGTGCCACCAGTCCGAGCAGCAACGTGGGGACATGGGTATGGGGCAGGCTGCGCCACAACGCGGGTAGCAATTCGGGCAGAGTGTCGCCCGAGGCTGTAACGCCTAGCACATGCTTGGCCTGGCCGAAGGCGATCAGCACGCCGGACGCCGATATGAAGCCGGAAATGACTGGGTGACTCAGGTAATTCGCCAGGAGTCCCAGTCGCAGCACACCCATCGCGGTCAGCATCAGACCCGAAAGCAAGGCCAGAACCAATGCCACCTCCCAAGACGCTGCCGAACCTGCGGCAGCCACCTGGCCGATGGCTGCCCCCGTCATCAGTGATGTCACTGCGGCTGGCCCGATCGCCAGCGTTCGGCTACTACCGAAGAGCGCGTAGGCGAGCAGGGGCAGCATGCTGGCATACAGCCCCTCCTGAGGTGGCAGGTCGGCCAGCAGGGCGTAGGCCAGACTTTGGGGAATCAGCATCAGCATCAGCATCAGCATCAGCATCAGCATCAGCATCAGCGTGACGATGCCGGCTGCCAACAGATCGCCTGAGAACTGGCTCCGGTCATAGCTGCTTGCCCACGACAGGATCGGGAGCCAGCGCCCGATTGAGAAGAATGGTTTTCTGGTGTTTCGCTGATCGTTGAGTCCCATGCGTTGGCCCGATTTCAATATCTATATTTATAGTTTATACTTTTATATATCAATTGAATCAGCAACTCACATGACGAGCAAGAAAAGCCATCTACAGACACCGGAACAGCTTCGCGAGCATGCGGGTAAGGCCTGCGCGTTGTTGAAGACGCTCGCCAATGAGGATCGGTTGTTGCTGCTATGCCAGATCGCGTCCGAGCGCCTCAACGTGGGCGAACTTGAAGCGATCACCGGCATTCGCCAGCCCACCTTGTCGCAGCAACTGGCCGTGCTGCGGCAGGAAAACTTGGTCGATACCGAGAAGGAGGGGAAGTTCGTTTATTACCGGCTGGCCAATGACAACGTCATGCGTGTCATGCGCACGCTCTGGGACATTTACTGCGCTCCGAAGTGAAAGGGCTGAAACCATGAAACACGACAAATACAAAGACATCTCCGAAAGCATCGATTTACCAAATGCCTTGAACCGTCGACGCGCCTTGCTGATGCTGGGCGCCGTGGGGACTGCGGGCACCTTGCTCCAGCCAGTCTCAGCCCGCGCAGCGGACAAAACAAAGACCAAGGCCCGCATCGTCATTGCGGGTGCTGGTGCGGCGGGCTTGACCACAGCGTCTCGTCTGGCCGCTTCGCTGGACGGCGCGAAGATCACCTTGATCGACGCGCGCAAGGAGCACCTCTACCAACCCGGCTTCACACTGGTGGGGGCGGGCATCAAGCCCGTGGGCTACGTGACCTCCACCACTGCGGAATATTTACCTGAGGGCGTGGAGCTGGTACAGGAGCGTGTGGCTGAGTTCGATCCGCAGGGCAATAGGGTCGTCACCGACAGCGGCGCGTCCTATCCCTACGACTTCCTCGTGGTCGCTACCGGCATGGTGCTGGAGTACAGCCTGATCGAAGGCATGGACGAGAAGCTGATTGGCCAAAACGGCATCGGCAGCATCTACCACAGCCCAGCGGGTGCCCAGGCCACCTGGCAGGCGATGTCAGCCTTTGCAGACAAGGGCGGCAGGGGTGTTTTTACACGCCCGTCCACCGAAATGAAATGCGCTGGAGCGCCACTCAAATACACATTCGTGACCGAAGATCACTTGACGCGGCGCGGCCAGCGCAGCAAGGCCGAGGTGGTCTACAACTCCAACAATAAGGTGTTGTTCAGCGTGCCCATCGTTTCAGAGAAGGTGCGCATGTTGTTCCAGGAACGTGGCATCCAGGTCAACTATGAGCGCGTGCTCAAGGCCATCGACCCGGGCAAGCGCATCGCCACCTTCAGCACGCCTGGGGGCATGGAAGAACAAGGCTACGACTTCATCCACGTCATCCCGCCAATGCGCGCGCCCGAGGTCATCCGCAACAGTCCTTTGCCGTGGCAGACGGGTGCCTGGGCCGCCGAAGGCTGGATGGAAGTGGACAAGGGCACGCTGCGCCACGTGCGCTACCCCAACGTGTTCGGCGTGGGCGACATCGCGGGCGTCCCCAAGGGCAAGACCGCCGCCAGCGTGAAGTGGCAGGTGCCTGTGGCCGTGGACCACCTCCTGGCGGATATCGCGGGCAAGAACTCCGATGCGCTTTACACCGGCTACACCTCGTGCCCACTGATCACCCGGTTGGGCCAGGCGATGCTGGTGGAGTTCGATTACCAGAACAACCTGGTGCCGTCCTTCCCGGGCTTGATCGCGCCGCTCGAAGAGCTGTGGATCAGTTGGGTCATGAAGACCATGGCCCTCAAGCCCACCTACATCAGCATGCTGCGCGGCAACGCATAAGGAGTCTTGACCATGAAAGAACTTGATCCACTCATCCTGCTGTCGGTGTTCCAGGAAATGCTCGGGGCGCTGCTCTGGCCGTTGGTTGCCATCATGGTGCTGGGCACGCTGGCGTTCATGCTCTTGCTGGTCCGGGAGCGCAAGATCGTGTCCCGAAGGTTCGTGCGTTCGCAAGCTTTGGGACTGATCGGTGGCGTCTTTGCGCTCATGCTGATGGCGAACGTGTCCTCTTCCGGTTTCACGGATGCCGGCGGCCCCGCCGACTGGCTCTTGATCGCGCTGGTGTTTGGCCTGGGCTTGGTCGGTGCTGCCATCGTCTTCTACACCATCGCGGGGTGGTGGGCGATCTGCCGGCACCCTGAAGCCCGATCAGTTGTACTTTCCCATTAACCAGGAGTCTTTGAAATGACAAGCAACTATAGAGAACTTACGCACGAAATCATGGGCAATCTGGCCCCACTTCACAAAGGGCTCCCCCAGGTGATGAAAGGCTTTGGCGACATGGGCAAAGCAGCCATGGCCGATGGTGCTTTGGACGCCAAGACCAAGGAGTTGATCGCGCTGGCCGTGGGTGTGGCAGCACGCTGTGATGGCTGCATCGGGTTCCATACCAAGGCTTTGGTCAAGCTGGGTGCCTCCACCGCAGAGGTGAATGAAGCTCTCGGCGTGGCGATTTACATGGGGGGCGGGCCATCCGCGATGTACGCGGCCAATGCAGTGGCCGCCTTCAACGAGTTTTCTACGGCAGCCGAGAAACCCGCACCGTAACTGCCGACGGCATGTTTTGGCATGCCCCGTTTATTACCAACCATCCACCGAGTACCAACATGCAACAGTCTGATTTCGTCACCACCCTCTTTGACGGCAAGGGCAATCCCAACAAGGTGACCGTAGCCTTCACGATGGCGCTCAATGCTCTGCTCAAGGGCCATACGGCCTGCATCATCCTGATGGTCGAGGCGGTTGAGCTGGGAAGGCCAGATGCGGCAAACGGCATGGATATCGGTCCACCTTTCGAAGCCGTGGCCGATCTGCTGCAAAAGTACCTGGACAAAGGCGGGCGCATCGCCATTTGTAAGTCCTGCATGGTTCACAACGGCATGAGCGCCGAGCAGATGGATCCGCGCTTTGAGATCATTTCTGCGCCGGACGTTATCGACCTGCTGATGGGGGCCAATGGGTCGTTACAAATTGCTTGATGGCCGATAGGCTGCTTATCTCTTCTTTGTGCTGTAGGTAAGTACTGTCACCGACTGCGAGTTCTCGTTTTAGGGACATGGTCTTGTAGACCGGCGGGATTAGATGATCTAACCGACCGCCGGCCCACGTTGCCGTCCAACCTCCCACGACACCGCGGCTCCGCGCACCGTCGCCACCAGTGTCTGTCCCAGCCGGTGCTGAATCACTGGCTTCCACGGCACCAGTCGGAACCCCAACCCGTCATCGAGCATGGCGAACCGCCCGCTGGCGAGCATCACACTGCGTCGGTAGACGCCTCTGACGCGCTCGCCATCGGCCGCCGGTCGATGCTGCAAGCCCGTCTCGGCCGCGATGGTCCGACCGGCAGTCGCAAGCTCCCGCCCGCGCAGCGTCGCCAGCAGTTTGCCAGCCAGGACCACGCGCTGCCCGTGTCGCTCGGCCAAGCCTTGCTGGATCAAGAAGTCCGAGCGCTGTTGCAACGCATCCTTGACTTCGCTGCCGAAGCCCAGATCGCCTACACCCTTGCCGTCGCAGATCAGTCGCTGGTCCAACCAAGTCGCGCCGATCACACGGGTTTGTTGCTCGATGGGTAGGTGCGAACGTAGTTCCACCGCCACATCACTCAGGCGCTGTGCGTCGTACTGACGGCCCTGCTCGGGCAGGTCATCCGGTACCCGCCAAACACCTTCCGCCATGCGCTCCACGATGCCGAGTCGGCGCAGTGCTTCTAGTCGCCGAACGTGGGTATCGACCACCTCGCGCGGCTCCGGTGTGGACTGTGATTGGGCAATCGTCAGATGATGATCAGTACGGTACAGACCATGGGCAGCCAGCGCGGTGATGGTCCTGTCCGTCTCACGCACGCTGGCCGAGCCTTTAACTTCGACCACTGCACCGATCGGGAACTGCTCCACTTCGGTCTTGGCTGGTAATGCCACGTAGTGCGCCTTACCGTCAATGCCATCGACCACCAGATAGCCCTTGTCGTGCAGCTCGTCGGCCAGGCCTTTGGCGGCCACACGGCCGATGATGGAGCGGCTGTCCTCGCCCGGCTGGAACACGGCCAGGTCGCGTTGCTGGTTGCCCATCGCCCGCTGCATCGTGCGGATGATGTCGCCACGCTCGCCCAGTGCCCGCAGAGTCTGTTCGGCGTCAACGTGGACCGCCCAGACGCCGGGACGTTCTTCAGTCGCCAGTCCCATGCGTTGAAGCCGCTGCAAACGGCCCACCAGCAACACACGCTGCTGTCGCAGCTTCGGATCGCCGGCTGGTTGATCGACATGGTTCAGCCCGTCCCGTGCCTCACGTTGTAGGGTGCGATCCAAGCTGGTCCAGCGTTCCTGATCAACTTCGCGCACCAGCGTGCGCTGGATCTCCAGCTCCGTACGCGGCCCCAGCCATTCGGTGGATAGCTCGGCAGCGCGCTCGCGCATGCCGCGGGTGATGTAGGCCTGCGAGATGATGAGGTCTTTGCCGGTGTCATCCTTGCCGCGTAGCACGATATGGGTATGCGGGTTGTCGGTGTTCCAGTGGTTCACCGCTACCCAATCCAGGCGGCTGCCAAGGTCGGCCTCCATGCGGCCCATCAGGTGGCGGGTATAGGTGCGCAGGTCGTCGAGCTGTTCGGCATCCTCGGGCGAGACAATAAGGCGAAACTGATGCCGATCTTCCCGGCCGCGCTCCTCGAAAGCAGGCAAGTCGGCGCGGTCGGTCATCGGTCCGTAGGCCTCGCTGGTGTCCTGCTCGCGGCCCACGCCTTCGCGCTCGATGTAGCGCAGGTGCGTGATGGTCGATCGCACACCTGCCTGCTTCAGGTAGACCAGCCGCACCTTGACCGTGACGCGCCTGGAACGTGCGGACAGCACCTGCCCGGTGAAGCGCGCTGCCACATGGCCGCGCCCCAGCCGCGAACCCGGCGTCTTGCCGCCCTTGCCACGCTGCCCGCCGGTGGCGTTGGAGGCCTTGGTGGTCTGGCGCAATACCTGCGAGACAAAGGCCTGGCCGCGCTGCTTTGGGGTGCCCGGTCGGATGCGGAAATGATCGTCACCGTCCGAGTTGCCACGCTTGCTCATGGCGTTGCTCCAGCGAAAGCCATCGAATCACGGCGTGCCATGCACGCAGATTCTCCAATGCCCACAAGGCTTTGCCGACCCTCGCGGCACAGTGCCGCCCAAAGGCGCGTGCCGCGCCAACCCCACGTGCAGACTCGCTCATGGGCCGGCAGCGTGCCGGACCCTTCAATCTTGCCCTGCATCTTTTCCCGGCCTGACGACACGGGAATGCGATGCCCCGGCGGCGCTGCGCAGGGCCCAGCCTGCCGCGCGGCGAACGCCCGCCATGCCGCAGGCATGGAGCGTTCGGGGCAAGCGATCTGCACGGGGGAACGCACGACGCAGTACAACAGAGGGTGAGGTGCGAAGCGCGACGCGGGTGCGCTCGCGCTGCCCGCACTGCGACGCGGCGAGCGCATGCGCAGTGGCACGCCTGATAGCACGTCAATGACAAGCGACAGCGCGCCGGACGTGAGGTAGGCGAAGCGACGGTCAATGCGCCAGCGAGGCCGGCAGTCGGGCAAGGTCATGGTCGCTTCTCCAGGTGAATCGGCTGCGCCATGCCGATCACGGCGGATGCAGAAATCGGCCCGAAATAGCGGCTGTCGAACGACGCCGGATGGGTCGCGCTTAAAAGGAACAGCTCACCTTCGGCAAGCGGTCGGCACTGCGGCCACGACGGCAGCAGCCGTCCCATGCGGTCGGCAGGCAGCACGGCGGCCGCAGGCACGCCGTCTATCTGCACGACGCCGCCAACGATGCAGACGTGTTGTGGCGCGAGCGCGCTCACACGTTTGAGCAGCGGGATGTGCGCCGGTAGGTAGCCGCGCTGCGCAGCGAGCGCGGCCACGTCTGTCGGAAGCCGGACCAGCACGATGCTGCCCACGGACAAAGGACGCGGCGGCGATTCGGCTGGCGCTATGCGATACCAGCCGACCGGCACACTGTCGGACGGGTTGTAGACGAAACGCGCCGCAGGCTGCACGGAGGATGCCCAGGCCAGCGCAGCGAGGCTGCAGACAGACAGGGCCGCCAGCACGATGCGAGCACGCAGGCGTGAACGAGGCATGGTCGTCGTAGTGGCCGTCATTGCAGTGCCCTCCCGGCCAACCATGCGGTGTGCCGCTCGGTGGTGTAGTCGGGCAGCGGCAGGCCAGCCGCCAGACGGTTGCCCAGCGTACGCCAGTACGCGGGTGACACGTCGATGGTGGCGACGCCCAGAGCCTCGATGGCGTCGATCCTCGCCAGCGTGTCGTGCACCTTTTGCTCGCCCTCTGCGTGCAAAAGGATGCGTGCGCCGGGTTGCACACCAGGAATGCGCTGCACGGTATCCAATGGCGTGCAGGCCTGCATCACCATGAGCTGCCAGCGCGTAGTGCCGTAGTCGTTGGACTCCCAGCGGATACGGCAGAGGATGGACGCCGGCAGGAACACCGCGCTGCGTCGCCAGCGGTCGAGCTGGAGGGTGTGCGCCGGGTTGCCAAAGCGCAGATAGAGATTAATGCGCTGGCTCACGAAAGCGAGCGCCACGCGGGTCAGCGGCGTGTTGCTGGACTGCCTTGCGAGTGCGGAAAACGATGGCGAGGGCGATGGCGCAGCCGTGTCAGCGGCTGCTTGCACCTGGTTGTTTGCAGTCATGGTGTCTTCTCCGGGAACTCCCGCTCCAGCAAGGCACGCAGCAACTCGGCCACCGTGCTGTTCTGTGTGAAGGCGGAAACTTTGATGCGAGCGCGCAGCGCGGGCGTTACGTCGAGGGTCAATCGAGCGGTGTACAGGTCACCCTTGTGGATGTCACTGCCGTCGCCCTGGCGAATCCACGCTTGCGCTTGCGGATTCGCCGGCGGACGAGCGCCGATGGGGATGCGCGAGGCGCTTTTTTTGGGCGCGCCGCTCATGGTGACAACCGAAGCAGTTCATCGACCAGCGCGGCGATCTCGCGTGCGGCCGCGCCGTCCGGCGCCAGTTCGCGTGCCAGTCGGCCGGCGGCCACGCTGTCGGCAAAGACGATGCGCTGACGAACTTCGGCGCGCAGCGCGGGCAGGGGCTGATCGGCCAGCGAGCTGCGCGCCTCACGTCCGATCACCGTGGTGCTGACGCGCCGGTTGATGACGAAGGCCGCTGCCAGCTGCGGCCGAAAGACCTGCGCCTCGCGAATCAGCGCCACCATCTCGGCGCTGGCCCAGAGGTCGTAGGGACTGGGTTGGACTGGAATCAGTACGCAATCCGCAGCGAGTAGCGCGGAGCGCGCCAACGCTGCGATCCTGGGCGGGCCATCGATCACGACGTGATCGGCGCGCCTGGCGAGTTCAGGCGCCTCCTGGTGCAGGGTTTCCCTTGCCAAACCGACAGCGCTGAACAGCCGTGGCAATCCTTGCTGGCTGCGCCGCTGTGTCCAGTCCAGCGATGAACCCTGCGGGTCGGCATCCAGCAGGATGACCGATTGCCCCCGCATCGCCAGCTCACCGGCGATATGGGTGGCGAGCGTGGTTTTGCCAACCCCGCCTTTTTGATTGAGCAAGGCGACGATCATGGCGTGGCCCTCCGATGTGGAAAGCCTGTCTTTTTCTGCCTGGCAAAACGTCTTGGGTTTTGACTTCGGTTTTGGTTTTCAGCAGTTGTCCACCGAAACGGCGCGCTCCTACTAAAAGTTAGGTATTTGAAGTTAGGGGAGTTAAGGGGGGCCGAAACCCGCGCGGCTATTGGGTTTGCGGGCGGTTCGTACTCCTGATAGCACGACAGTCGTACTCCCGATAGCACGATACCCCTTACTCCTGATAGCACGAGTCTATGCACAGGCATTGCCGGAGTTATCCCCGTGCCGTATGCAGCACGGGACAGAAGGCAAGGATTTCCGCCTCGCCGGGCAATTGTTCGATGCTCAAGGTATAGCCCGGCAAGGACTGGCGTGCCACCAAAGCGCGCAGGTCGTAAGCGAAGTCCGAGAAGCGCGACGTGCTGCCCGACTTGCGATGCAGGTGCCGGAAGTCGAACTGCCAGCCGTATTCCTGCTTCCCGCCATGCTTGCGCACCAGCCGGTACAGCCAGCGCTCGATGCCGCCAGTGAGCTTGAAGTACGCCGGATCGATGGTGAGTACCAGTGCCGCATCCAGCACGCCCGCATAAAACCAGTCCGGCAGGATCAGCTCGATGCCCAGAGGTACACCATTGACGTCGGCCAGTTCCTTCCACTCGTTGATCCACGAGAAGCGATGCAGGCGCCTGCCTGTCGTTTCGCGGATCGACGTGGCAATCGTGGTCGATTGCAGGCGATCCAGGGCCGCCTTGAGGCGCTGGTAGTCGCGCAGCGACTTGCCGCGCCCGATGAAGCGCAGGATCTCGTAGGGCGTGGCGCGCATCAGCCGCGAGGGGCGCAGACCGGCATCCTTGGCTTCGACGATCTGGCTGGCTGCCCAGATCAGGATGTCGGCATCCCAGATCGTTGCGATGCCATGTTCGGCCGTACCCTCCACCCGCACGGTCACGCCACCGGAGCGGAAGTCGATCGGCGCAATACGCCGCGACTTCGCCAGGGAGAAGAAGGGATAGGCCATCAAGTCCTGGGCGTCGCGCGGTGCCATGTCGCCCGGCAGCGCGTGGAACAGGTCGAGCTGTTCGCGTTGCTGCATCGGCTGCACCTGCGGCAGCGATGGGCTGGACATGACGATGGCTGCCGGCGCGTCGATGGTCAGCGGCGACCATGTTGACCATCGCGGCTGTCTCCCGAGTGGTGCTCGGCATATTCCGGGTCGGACGTGGCCTCAAAACTGCGAGCGTCCGCCCAGGTTTCCAGATCGGCTACGGAATACATCACGCGCCGGCCGAACTTGCGAAAGCGTGGGCCACCGCCGATGACACGTTGCTTCTCCAGCGTGCGCGGCGAGAGACGCAAGAAGTCGGCGGCCTCATCGTTGGTGAGGTAACGGGCTGGCTGCGTGGTCGCGGGTGGGGGTGTGGCGGCGGGCCGCAAGGGAGCTGGTCTCATGGTGTGAACCTCCATCGGTCAGGGTCGCCGGCCACAACAGCGCGACCGGATGGAGGCCAGTCTCAAGAAAGGGCGGCGTCCTGCTCAGGGATGTTTTGCAGCGAACGCAGAACGTCCCTAGTCCAGCGGCGGAAGCTGTGCCAGGCGGCGATATCCGCCACGCATCAGCTTCTTGCCCCGCTGTACCAGGCGGCGCACGCGGGCGCGCAGGTCGCCGTCCGCGTGCCAGTCGGTGGCCACTGCATCGGGGCCGTACAGCACATCGGCTACCGTGCGAAGGGACGCACCCGCCAGGGTGCCGTCGAGCGCCTGCAAGGTGTGCAGCTCCAGCAGCATGGTCTGGCTTGGGCGGCATTTCGTCGCCGCGACAGGTTCGACACGCGCTGCTGCCAGCTTGCCCAATTCGTCCGCCAACGCGCGATACCGGGCGCAGGGCGAATGGCAGGCGCGGAAGGCGTGGACGTAGGCCATGCCTTCATCCAGCGCCGGCGCGAGTGCCAGCCGCAGGCAATAGCCCGGCAGACGGGCCACCAACAACAGGCGCCGGCCATCATGGATCAGTTGCTTGTAGCCTGGGATGCGCCAGAACTCAAAAGGCAAGGCATCGAGCGGTGGATCGACATCGGGGTAGAGCTGCACCACCGTGTCGTGGTCGGGGAACCAAGTCGGGTGTGCGGTCCGCGCATCCAGGCCAGGATCTTCCAGCAGGCGCAGACCCCAGAGCAGCGCGGTGTCGGGATGTCGGCAGCGGCGAAGCCAGTCGCGCCGATAGTCTGGGGCGCGCCGCAGGTATTCCCAGGCCAAGGCGGGGCCGTCCAAATGAAGAACATAGAGATACGCGGCGCTGGGATGCCACTGATCGGAAATTGCTTCTGCCATGGAGATCCCCCTGTTGGACAGCAGGAACAGTCGCCACAGGCACCAGCATTTAGAAAGCTATGGAGTCATCGTCAAAACGATATGTGAGTTTCTGTAAGATGGCGATGTCAAGACCGATGGTCTCCGAAGCGTTGCTGGATTTGTCCGAATGCGACGGCTGCACAACCGATATTGCTGTGCAGCATCAACAACGGTGCCGCAAAGCGGGCCGAAGATCATGACCATTTGGGCCACCATTGCACCGATCGAGTGCAGAGTGCGGATTGATGCGAACAGGGTCTGAACTCAGACCGAAATAGACACAGTGCGCTGCCATTGGCCCAGCTTTACAGCGTTCGGATGACCCTCTGAAGCGGGCTATCGGGTTCGATCAGTCGATGATCGAACAATTGATTCGGGCCAGCCGCGTGTACTCCGATAGCGTGCGCTTCGCCGTGAAATACAGGTCGCGTTCGATGGGCAGCTTGAACGGCCCGACGATGGACGCCAGATCCGAAATCTTTACCGCTCCCAGTTCGGGCATGCCGATGCCAATGTCGCAGAGGCCGTAGGCCGTAGGCCGTATCACCATCTTCGGGGTCAAGCTCGGTAAGCAGCCAGGTTGCGTGCGCATCCGGCGTGAACAGCTTGACGACGGGCTGCGGATCATGGTCGCCGCCTTCGGCTGTGATCCGGCCATTGGCCAGCAGTTGAGTGCGTTGTTCGTCGGTGAGGAGAGCTTGGATCATGGTTGCTACCTTTGAAGGGTTCGCTCCACGGCGGAGCGAGGCAACTGGGGCGCACGCGCAGAGCGCGGCCGTCATACCCCAACACGGTCCGGTGTGGGCCGGGGTTGACGTCAAGCGGCGTGCGCCAGGCTCGCGCACTTGTCCGCTGAGGGGTGAACCTGGAAAAAGCGGTGGTAGCCAGGATGCCCACAAAGCCGGCGATGCACGAAGCCGCATTGGTGGATGCACTGGGAACCTCAGATATGTGATTGCGGATTTACGGAAATCCGCAAATACGTAGAGTTGGAAGTCAACGAACGCACGCAAATACAGAGATACGGAACCGGCTTTGGGTTTAAGCGGAGAAGCACAAGAAAGAATGAGAGCGTCACCCGACATGGTAGGTTGAAATCAAAGAATGAGTTAAAGATAACGTGGTTTTAATTGTGCTGCGAATCGACCCTTCTGTGTATGCAGAAGCGATCAATCCAGCGTGGCCGACCGGCCGGCGCAACCACTTTCGAGGCCGAACCGGCACAAGCCTTCGGTGCGGCGGTGCGTGCGGCCAGAACAGAGCAAGGGGTTGCCCAGGAAACGTTGGCCTATCTGGCGGGCATCGAGCGCTCGCACATGGGGAAGATCGAACGCGGAGAACACATGCCCACGTTGGCGATCATCCTCAAGATCGCACGGGCGTTGGGTTGCAGTTCGGCCGATTTGATGACGGCGACGGAAAGCCGGCTTGCGGCTGCCGAGTCGTAGCACTGCCGCCAGAGAACACCCCGCCACGGTGGGCGGGGGAACGGGTTGACGATCAGTCGCCCTTGCTGCGCGACCAGATCAGGTTGTGCGTGCCGTCCTCTCCCTCGATCAGGCGGGCGTAGACCGTGGCAGGAAACGAAGGGTCGTCCAAACTGCACGACACATAGGGCCGCTCGGCCTGGCTGACTTTCTTCCACGCCGCGCCGACTTCCAGCCCAGTCGCTGCCTGGATGCGGAAGTCGGGGGCGTTGTCGCTGGTCTTGTCGTTCGGGATGAACTTGACCTTGACGTTGAGCGTCAGGGTGCGAAGCGTGCCGGTGAAGCCGTCTTTGTCTGGGGTGAAGGTGCCGATGTTGGCCATGATGAAGTTTCCTTTCGGGGTTGCAAGGTCGTGCCCATCGCGTCCTTGTTGTGATCCGTCCGGCGGGGGACGGGCTGGCTGCACCGCTTGCGGCCGCAACATCGTGGAGGGCCGGGAGGCGCAAAGAATTTGCTGCGCGAGGAAGGCACACCGTGCCGGGGAAATTGTTTGCGACGGACGGTTGCAGCCATGAAGCACGAGGCGCAGCCGCGCCCCCGCCAGGATTCACAGCGAGACAAGGACGCCTTGGGCCGATTCGCCCCGAAAGGAGACTGGCCCGGCTCGGCATCCCCGCTGCACAGCTTCACCGGCTCGCACCCTGACGCGGGCAAGACCAACAACCCAACGACGGGCGAGAACGTCCCTGCCGCGCCCTGCGGCGCTATGTTTGAGGCGTGGTGTGGAAGCTCCATTGCAAGGCCGGGCGTTGTGTCAGTGAACCGTCCTTCGTGACGTGAGGGGCAAGAACCAACAGCGTTGAGGACGGCACGCATCTGCACAACCTGCCGCAGCAAACCACGGCGTAACGCCCGCGCCTCGTCCATTGCGGCTGGGCACCTGCTTGGCCGATCCGGCGCTGCCGGTTCGGCTCTTTTGCAGGGGCGCCAAGTGCAACGCGGCGGGGATGGGCCTTGCTCCGATCCCTTGAAGGCAAGCGCCAGCGCGCAGCGCCGCAGGCGCGAAGGCGTGAGGGATTGAAGCCGAATGGCCGTGACGGCAAAGACGGCACGGGGCGCAGCCCGAAAGCCCGGCGGCGCATCGCGCCGACACGCCCAAGGCCAGCAGGGCATGTGGCGGCGCCGAGCAACACGCTGCCAGCATCTTGAATCAGCCCCATGACTACCGGGCGATCACCAGCGCGCCGACCACGCCCATGATGGGATCGACCCAGAGCATGGCACTGGCTTTGCACGGGCCAGTGCTCGAAGGCATCGCGCATACAGCGATGCCTTCAACGCCGCCGCCCGAGCAGAAGCGAAGGCGGCGGCAGTGTGGTTTGGGCTTCAATACCGGGCGCGGCCACTGCCGCGCCCGGATTTTTGAATCCACCGGCCGGAGGGCACCACGCCCATGGGCCGGTGCTGGCCGCCTTACTCCTTCGTCTCGATGATCCACCACACGGCACGCGGCAAAGCGTGGCCTGTGATGGGATGAATGTCGGTCAGGTCGGCGCGGGCCGTCCAGCCGGAAGGCGGACGGTAGCCGCGCACATCACCCTTACCGTGCCAGCAGCGGGCGCGCACAGTGCCGGGCGCATAGATAGCCGCCATCTCATGCTCATGGGGCTGGTGGCGGGCATGGTCTGGCTCCTTGCAGGCCAGCGCCCCGGCTTGCACTGGGGCGCTGTTCTGCGATGAGGGTCAAGCGGCCAATGCCTCGGCCGCTCTATCTGCCGCTGCGGCGGAATCCGGTTCTGCATCTGCTGCCGCGTCCTCCTGCGCCACCTCTTGCAGGCCTTTGGCCTTGAAAAGGACAGGCATCCAGCCCGTCCCCTTGGCCAGCCGCTCGGCTTCGCTGGCAAGGTCTGCCTTCTTGAGCTTCGCCAGTCGGTTGACGTGGTCCGGTGCGAACTCGCCCACGGCATCCAGAATCACGACTTTGGACACGTGCTTGAAGTAGCCTTCGGCGGTCGGTTTCCACCATGCGGCCATGTCCAGCCCCATGGCCTGCGCCAGTTTCTCGCCGGGCTGGTGCAGCGTGGCGCGGGGCGTCACTGCGTCCACCGTGGATGTCACGCATACCGCCAGCAGCTTGACCAGTTCGCCTTGCTCCATTGCCAGCAGTACGGCGAACAGTTCGGCGCTGTTCTCGGGCAGCTTCTCGCCCCATGCCTGCTGCAGTTCACGCAACGCCACGGCGGCGGGAGACTCCGGCCAGTCCGGGGCCACGCCTTCCAGCCTGTCCTGCACAGTCAGGCGCACGCCCAGCGGCAGATCGTGGCCGTAGCCGTCCTGCAAGACGGTTTGCACCATGCCATGCACCAGCGCGGCCAGCGCCACCTGCGGATGCCGGGCCATCTCGATTTGTAGCGCCGCCGTGCGGTGGGCGCTCAGGCGTTTGGCCAGCCGGTCGGACAAGTTGACGGCCTTGGGCTGCTCGGCAGCCTCGCCTTCAACATCGTTCTCGGCTTCGCCTTCCGCGTTGCCAAAACCTTGGCGCAGCTTTTCCAAGGTGCGCAGCGCCTTGGCCCCGGCCTCGCGCAGCAGTCCGCGATGAATCACTGCCTCCCCGTTGCGGTCGATGGTGACGATGGCCCCGGCGGCTGCGCGGGCGTTCGCGTTGTAGTCCATCAAGCCATCTTCCAGCGCCTGCAACTGCTGGCCCAGGCACTCGCCTTCCTCCTGCAAGACTTCGGCCTTGTCCTCGTCGTCGGCTTCCAGCGCGGCATCCACGGCCTCGCCAATGGCCTGCACCTTGGCTTCCAGCTTCTCGATGTGCTGCGCCTCGCGTTTGCTCGGCGTGCGCTGTTCCCTCGGTGCGCGCTGGAAGGCTTGCAGATCGGCATAGGTCATGGCGGGCGTGGCGTCCACCCATGCCCAGCCCTCGGCGCGGACGGCGGCGGCGTGGCTTCCCAGCTTCTCGCGCACCAGTGTTTCTAGCAGTGCGGTATCGGTCACATACACGCCCGCATCGCCTTCCGCAAACAGGTCACGGCGGATGCCGCCGCCTGCGGCTTCGTAGGTATCCAGCCCCACAAAGCGCACCAGCGCATGGGATGCCCCAATCTCGCGCTCGGTCAGGCGCTCGCGCAATGCGGTCGGGTTGCGCTGCCACTGCGGCGCATCGTAGAACGCGCTTTCCTGCGCGGCGTGGCCGTCGGTGATGGCAAGGGCCATCAACTGATCGAGCGTCACGGCATCGGCGCGATAGTCGGCCATCAGCCGGGGCGACACGTTGGCGAGCTTGAGACGGCGCTGCACCACCAGCGGCGTGACGGCGAAGTCTGCGGCAATGTCTTCGATGGAGCGACCCTCCGCGATCAAGGCGGCGAAGGCCTCGAACTGGTCGGCGGGGTGCATGGCTTCGCGCTGCACGTTCTCGGTCAGGCTCACGGTGCGGGCGGACGCATCGGCCACCAGCAGGCAAGGCACCTGCCAATCCTTCGCAATGCGGCGCTTCTTCGCCAGCAGCTTCAAAGCTGCCAGGCGACGGCCACCGGCCACCACTTCGTAATGCTCGCCATCGCTGGCAAGAATCACAGTCAGGTTTTGCAGCAGACCCACGCGCTCGATGCTCGATGCCAGCGGGTCGATGGATTGGCCCGCGCTCTTGCGCACGTTGCGGCGCGAGGGGCGAAGCTGCGACAGCGGCACCAGCAGCATGTTCTGCGCGGGCTGCGCCGGGATGACGGCATGCAGGGCTTGGGCTTCTTGATGGGTAACGGCGTTCATGGTGTAGCTCCTATCGGTATAAAAAAGAAAAGCAACGAAAAACAAGGGCAGAAATGGAGGGGCCTGCGCCCCTCCGGGGGAAATCAGGCTTTCAACTGGCGCATGCCATCGGCCAGCAGCCACAGGGCGCGGTTCAAACGCAGGTTGGTGTCGATGCCTTGCACCGGGCGGGTGCTCTGGCGGCGTCCATTGGCGGCGCGGCCAGTTAAACCGCCCTTGATGAGGTTTTCTTGCGTGCGGTTGAACACGCTCCAGAGGTCGGGGCAGTGGTCATCGATGCGGCGCGGCATCAGGATTTGGGTTTCCGTGATGGGCGCGGGCTTGTCCGGGTCGTCGTACTTGAGCGATAGCGCGGCACGGGCGAAAACCTCCGATTCCCCGGCATCCAGCGTGATGGCCTGCATGGCTTCGCGGGACTCCAGCGCACGGTCGAAACCGTGCAGAACCTCATATGCACCATCGATCACTTGTCCGGCCACGTCGCCCTTGTGGGGCACACGCACATCCGCCACGGTGTCGCCGCAGACCAGCCCGTTCTTGCAAACAAAGCGGAACATGCCAGCCAATAATTGATAGCTGCTTGTCCCGTCATGCGAGTTCAGCAGAATGATTTCGTTGGCCTCGGCCGCGTTGATCTGGCCCGCGTGGCGCAGCCTGACCATGTGCTTGGTGTGTTCGCGTTTGCCTTCATCGCGCACGCGGGTCTGCGTCACCATGAAGGGCTGGAAGCCTTCTTTCCGTAGCTCGTTCAGCACGGTGGCAGTGGGGATATAGGCATACCGCTGAGAACGGCTTTCGTGGGGAGCGTCCGCGAAGATGGACGGGGCCACCGTGCGGATTTGGTCATCCGACAGCGGATGTTCGCTGCGCAGGACGAGGGAACGGGAAGCGAAACGTGATGCGAGTTGCATGATCTTTCTCCAAAGGTTGCTGCTGTGGTTTCAAAGCTGACCGGATTCCAAGATTCGGAGCCCGTTGTGGCTTTGGTTGGTTCGGCGCAGTGACCTGGGCCGGTCCCTGTTTGCCGCCGTCTTTCCTTAGTTCATCGCCCGCGAAAAACCGGGCCAGCGAGGGACGGGCCGTCAAGGAAGAAGCGCAGGGTTGGTGCGGCCCGCAGCCGAAGGCGAGGACACGGCCCTGCGCGCCTTGACGGCCAGGCACTGCGGGCTACGGTCGCGGGAGAAAGCGATGAACTTGGGGAAAGACGAACAGCGGCCGAAGGGCAAGGGGATGCGCCGAAACCAACGCCGCGCGGCGAGCGCCCCCACGTGCCGACGGCACGTCTGGCTGGATGGCGGTTGGCCGATCAGGCAAAGCCTGTTCGGCGGCATTGCAGGGGCTCCAAACGCAGTGCGGCGGGGATGGGCCGAATGGCCGATCGCCCGGAGTCAGGACACGCGCGCAGCGCGCACGGTCTGGGAGAAAAAGCAAAGGGCCGTAGGCCCTTTGCTTCACAGCAGCCCGCGTTCAGCGAAGCTCACCACGTCGTTGCCGGCGACGATTAGGTGATCCAGCACCCGGACATCGACCAGACTCAGCGCCGTCTTCAGCGTGGAGGTGAGCACCTCATCGGCCCGCGACGGCTCGGCGACACCCGAGGGATGGTTATGGCAAAAAATCGCCGCCGCAGCATTGAGCGCCAGCGACTCCTTGACCACCTCGCGCGGATAGACAGATGCTTGACTCACCGTGCCCCGGAACAACTCGACATATTCGATCAGGCGGTTCTGCGCATCGAGCATCAGCACCGCGAACACCTCGTGCTCCAGCGCACCCAGCTTGACCCGCAAGAAGTCCCGCACCGCCTGCGGCGACGTCAGCACCTCACGCCCGCGCAGTTGCGCACCCAGCAGCCGCTGCGCGGCCTGCAGCACCTCGTCCGCGTTCGCCGGACGGTACTCACCCGCGACATCGCGAACGAGAAGGGACGATTCGATGGAAAGAGAAAGCTGCGACATGGTCTGCTCCGGTCTGTAGCGGGCGGAATTGCCCGAGACCGGCCCCAACACGCTGCAGCGCAGGTGTCAGGGTTCGCAGACGGCCGCCAGGACGCAAGCGACCAACCGCAGGGCAGTGCGCGCAGACCTTGACAGCGAGAACAGCGTGGTACGTTGAAGGGAACAGCAAGTCCACCCCACCACCTCAATGCACCATCCTGGGGCAAGCGCAGCGCGCAGGTCGTGAACGAAGAGAAGGCCGGAGGCGTCAGGGATCAAAGCCGAACGGCCGCGACTCGACACGAGGCGTGGGGCAACGCCCGCGAGCCCGACGGCGCTATCGCGCAGGGACGTCATAATGTTTCTGTTTGCAACAGAGAATATTGCAGTGAACAAACCCGGCGTTCAGATGCTGAGTCAGCCCAAAAGGGAAAGCTACAGTGACAACTGGAGGAGACTCAATGTCGATACTGCAGGAAATACTGGGCTGGACCCAAGGACTGTCCCCATGGCAAAGCGATGCCGTGGCACGCTTGCTGGCCAAACTGACGCTGACGACCGAATACCTGGATGATCTATACGCGTTGCTCAAGATGGCACATGGCATTTCCGATCCGAAGGACCGCAAGCCTAAGCCCCTCACGGCCGACCAGATTCCTGCGCCGGTCAAGGTGACGACGCACGTCGAACTGCGGGCCATGAAGAACCTGCGGCACGTCAATGCGATTGCCGATAACCAGCACCTGCCGTTCAGTGCAGCCGGAATGACGGTCATTTACGGCGACAACGGTTCAGGCAAATCGGGATATTCGCGCGTGCTCAAGCGCGCCTGCCGCACCCGAGATCAGATGGAAGCGATCCACCCGAACGCCCACCTCCCCACAGGCAAGGCCGGAATGGCCTAAGCCGCCTTCGAGATTGCAGTGGATGGCGTCGCGCAGGATGTGCAATGGACCCACGGAAAGGCGGCTCCCGCCGCGCTGTCATCGTTCGCGATCTTCGACTCGCGCTGCGCGCGGGCCTATCTCGACAGTGAGGACGACTTTTCCTATGTGCCCTATGGGCTCGATGTTTTCGAGGGACTTGCGAAGGTCTGCAAGCAGTTGAAGACCTTGATCGAGACGGAGCATGCGCAGTCGCTGTGTGAGGTGCTTAGTCTGGGTAAGCGGTGCGAAGCTGATCGAAGGTTGAAGTGGTAGAAAGTACTTACAGATCAGTAGGTTAGCGAAGTTTTGCGAAATCTTCGAAAACTGATCTGTGTACCTGTACTGTACTGCGCCGTAGAAGGCGAGTCACCCCGAGTGGATTTTTTCGGACTAATGTCCATAGAATTTGGCTCATGAGCAGTTTGAGCGTCACGCCGGTCGTTTTTGCGCATCTTGAGCCCTTGGACGGCTTGGTGCTACCCCTTCACCTGTCCGGAGAGAGTGGCCGCAATCGGGCCCAGGGTATGCCCTAGGTCGCAGCCAATGACGATCGCTCTGCGGTTTTGGCTTGGCTGGCGCGCTACAAGCATTCACCGGCCACATTGGCCAGCTATCGAAAAGAAGCGGAAAGGCTGCTGCTTTGGTGTGTGCACCAGCATGGAAAGGCCCTGTCCGATTTGACCCACGAGGATTTCCTGGCCTATGAAGCCTTTCTGGAAGATCCGCAACCGGCTGAACGCTGGGTCATGGAGGTCGCACAGAAGGCGCGGAGGTCCTCATCCCACTGGCGCCCTTTCGCTAAGCCGCTGGACCGGCAGAGCCAGCGCCAGGCGCTGTCGATCCTCAACAGTCTCTTTAACTGGCTGGTTCAAGCCGGGTATCTTGCGTGCAATCCCCTTGCTTTGCGGCGCCGCAAGTCCGTGGCGCGACCCGCCAAGACCAGCAGGTTTCTGCCTCACGAACACTGGGCGCAAGTGCGTGCGACGATTGAAGCCCTGACCATCGGTACGCCTCTGGCTGCCCTTCAAGTGGCCCGATGCCGGTGGCTTTTCTCCCTTTTCTACATCGTGATCAAGAGGATGAGGCCAAATGCCAATCCCAAGCGGGTGCCAATTTTGAGGTGGTTCATAGTGTATTTTTATAAATGGCTTATTGATGCAGCTACGCGGCTTTGCTCATGGCACCGCCAGCATCGTTTCTTTTCTAGTCAATCGAGTGCTAGATACAGGGTTTAAAGAACACAGCAACGCGCACGTATCAAGTCCTGTCGTGACATAGGGGTCGCTGGTTAGATCGGATGGATGCAACATGGGTGCAATCAGGCGATCACTTCGGGCGCCAGTTCAAAGATAGCTTGATAGTGGGAAAGGAACACCTGCCCGCTGAGGCCATTCAGAAACTCGGTTTTTCTCAAACGGTCCATCACAGGGCCCTTGACTTCTGAGAGATGAAGCCGCACGCCAGCCCCGCGTAAGCGCAGATCGATAGCTTCCAAGCTTTCCAGTGCACTCGCATCAATATCGTTGATGGCCGAGCACTGCAATATCACGTGCCCCAACCCGTGGCGGCTTGCAACGGCGCTATTGATGCGGTCTTCCAGCGCGCGTGAGTTGGCGAAGTACAGGCTTTCGTCCACCCGCAGGCTCAGCACCCGTGGGCTCACCGCCACTGCATGGCGCTGCACATTGCGAAAATGCTCGGTGCCGACGACAAGACCCACCTCGGCCATATGCGGGCGACTGGTGCGGTAGAGGTAGAGCGCCAGGGACACTCCTACCCCCACAATCAGCCCGGTCTCAACGCCCACAGTGAGGGTGGCCACCAGCGTGGCCACAACTGCAGAAAAGTCGGACTTCGCGTAGTTCCAAGTCTTGCGCAGGATGCTGAAATCCACCAGTGAGAGTACCGCCACCACGATGGTGGCGGCCAACGTGGCCTGTGGCAGGTAGTACAGTGCGGGCGTAAGGAACAGCGAGGCCAGTGTGATACCGGCCGCGGTGAACACACCCGCGGCGGGTGTTTGCGCCCCGGCGTCAAAATTAACTACCGAGCGTGCAAAGCCACCCGTGACCGGAAAGCCTCCGGTTAACGCCGCCGAGAGGTTGCTCGATCCGAGCGCCACCAGTTCCTGGTCGGGCTCGATGCGCTGGCGCCGTTTGGCCGCCAGCGTCTGCCCGACCGATACCGACTCCACAAAGCCGACCACGCTGATGAGCAGTGCCGGCACTAGCAGCGCCTGCCACAGACCCAGATCCCACAGAGGCAGCGTGAACGGCGGCAAACCCTGGGGCACGGCGCCCACGATCTTCACGCCTTGAACTTGCCAGTCCAGCGCCCAGGTGAGCAGCGTTGTCACGGCGATGGCAGCCACCGGCCCAGTCTTGGCCACCACGTCGGCCGCGCGCGGCTTCATGCCCAGTCGCTGCAGCAAGGGTTTGAGACCGCTGCGCACCCAGAACAAAAACGCGACGGTTGCAGCTCCAATGGCCAGGGTCAGCACATGCACCTGGCCGAGCTGTGACATCAAGGACAGGCTCAGATCCAGGAAATTGTGCCCTTCGGCGCTCACACCCATCAACGTCCTGAGCTGGCTGGCCGCGATCAGGATGCCCGATGCCGAAATGAAGCCTGAGATGACCGGGTGGCTGAGGAAGTTGGCAAGAAAGCCAAGACGTAGCAACCCCATGGACAGCAGCAGCAGGCCCGAAAGAAAAGCCAGCGTGATGGCTACTGCCCAGTATTCGGGTGTACCAGCCGGGGCGTGGTGTCCAATGGCAGCAGCTGTCATGAGCGAGACTACCGCCACCGGCCCCACCGCAAGTACGCGGCTGGTGCCGAACACCGCATATAGCAGTAGCGGCGCTACGCTGGCGTAAAGACCCACCTCGGGCGGCAAGCCCGCGAGCATGGCGTAGGCGAGGCTCTGAGGGATCAACATGATGGTGACGATGAGTGCCGCCACGCCATCACTCACCAGAGCCTCGCGGTTGTACGCTCGACCCCATTGCAACACAGGCAGTGAAGGCAACACGCGGCGCCAGGATGGCATTGTGATCATGGAAAGATACCTGTGCAGGCGTTAAACATCATGATTTCGATGGCGGCACGGGTGGCACCAAACTGGTCAGGTTGAATCCGGCCTGGGCGGCCCGCTGTACGAGATCTGGCCAGGGTTTCGAACCCACTTGAGAAAGCGCCCAAAGCAAGGCTGATCGCGTACCGCTGCGGCAGTAGGCCAGTACAGGGCCAGGTAACTGTTTCAGCAAGTCACCAAAATCGCGTCCGTCCTGCGCGCGAACGCTACCCGACACTACGGGCAGATAGGCCAGCTTCAGTCCGGCTGCGTGTGCAGCCGTCGCAATATCCTGTGAGCTGAACTGCCCTGGGCTTTCACCATCTGGACGGTTGCAGACTAGAGATTTGAAGCCGGCGGCAGCAATCGCCTGAAGGTCGTCTGGAGAGATTTGCCCGGTGACCGACAAGGTTTCGGAGAGAGGTACGGCGTTGAAAGGGGTCACCTCATGCTCCCATACGTCGACGCGAGCCTGCGCGCTCGGCGATTTCAAAAATTGCCATGCCGAAGAGCATGGCCGCCACAAAAACCGCAGCCTTCAGCTCGCCCGAGGCCATTGACACGATACCCGGACCAGGGCAAAAACCTGCCAGACCCCAGCCCGCGCCAAAAGTCAGGCCGCCGATAAGCAGGCGTTTGTCGATCTGCGTTGACTTCGGTAGGTGCAGGGCACCGCCCATGAAGTTGGTGGTTCGCTTGCGCGCCAGCGCAAAGGCGAAGAAGCCCACGGCAATCGCGCCACCCATGACGAAGGCCAACGAAGGGTCCCAGATGCCGAATAGGTCGAGGAAGCCCAGCACTTTTGCCGGGTCGGTCATGCCGGAGAGCAGCAGGCCCAGGCCGAACAGTAGGCCCACAAAGAACTCGGTGATGCGGTGCATGTAGATGCTCCTTACAGAACGTGGCGAACCACGAATACCATGGCGAAACCCGCACCCATGAACGCGAGTGTGGCCACCAGTGAGCGGGGCGACAGGCGCGAAAGACCGCAGACGCCGTGTCCGCTGGTGCAGCCCGAGCCGTAGCGTGTGCCCAGACCTACCAGAAGCCCGGCTCCCACGATGGTGGCGAAACCGGCGTCGATGCGTGGCGCCTGCACAAAGTCGGCAGGCGCCAGCAAGCCGTACACGAGCGGTGCGGCCAGCATGCCCAGCAGGAAGGCGATTCGCCAGCCGACGTCTCCCAGCTTAGGTGGTAACAGGCCACCCAGGATGCCGCTGATGCCTAGCACCCGGCCATTGACCAGGATGAAGAAGGCCGAGGCTACGCCCAGCAGGATGCCGCCGGACAGCGAAGCCCAGGGTGTGAAATTGGTCCAATCAATCGTCATGGCTCACTCCGATTCGCAAACACAAAATTGCTCGTACAGCACCTGAATCACTGCTAGCGCTTTGGGACTGGTCAATGCATAGTGAATAGTTTTGCCTTCACGGCGGGTGCTCACCAGCTCCTCATCACGCAACACGGTTAGTTGCTGCGACAAAGTAGGCTGCGCGATGCCCAACAAATCTTCAAGCTCACCAACTCTACGTTCCCCTTGTGAGAGCTGGCACAGGATGAGTAGCCGGTCAGGGTTAGCCAGCACCTTCATCATTCGGCAGGCCCGGTCCGCGGCCAACTGCATTTGTTCCAGGTCCATCACGGAGTTCTTCATCGGTACTTCTTCCAGGGGTGTGGCGGCCTACAACTTTCCATACGACAGAAATAATATATTGACAAATAAACTATTTGTCAATATATTATCTTTAGCTTATTTGAAAGGAGCCGCCCATGACAACCGCACCGACATCAACCCCTCAGCCTCATGTGCATGGAATGTTCGACCCCGCTACATGGACGGTGTCTTATGTTGTGCACAACGGCCCTGGCAGCGAAGCAGCGATCATCGATTCAGTGCTCGACTACGACCCGAAGTCGGGCCGCACAGCGCACACCTCTGCTGACAAGGTGATCGAATATGTGCACACCCATCAGCTCAAGGTGCGATGGATCCTAGAAACTCACGCACACGCTGATCACCTTTCGGCCGCACCGTACTTGCGGGCCCATCTCGGCGGCCAAATCGGCATTGGAGGCAACATCACTGCAGTTCAAAAGGTGTTCAAGGGCGTTTTCAACCTGGAGCCGAGTTTCAAACAGGATGGCTCGCAGTTCGACCATCTTTTCCAGGAGGGAGAAAGCATCCCATTGGGCATGTTGTCTGGTGAGGTGATGTTCGTGCCAGGTCACACGCCAGCCTGTGCTGCCTATCGCTTTGGTGAAGCGGTGTTTGTGGGCGACACCCTCTTCATGCCAGACGTGGGCACTGCGCGTTGCGACTTCCCCGGCGGCGACGCCCGCGCGCTTTACGCGTCCACCCGCAAGCTGCTGAGCCTGCCACCAGAAACACGACTCTTCATGTGCCACGACTACCCTCCCAGCGACCGACCGGTGGCTTTCGATACGACGGTGGCGGAACAGCGAGCCAAAAACATCCACGTGCATGATGGCGTGAGCGAAGACGAATTCGTGACCATGCGCACGAAGCGCGATGCCACTCTGGAGATGCCCACCTTGATCCTTCCATCGGTTCAAGTGAACATCCGCGCTGGCGAGCTGCCGCCCAAAGAAGACAACGGCGTCGCGTATCTGAAGATCCCCTTGAACGCACTTTGATCAAGTGCGCCCATGGCTATTTAGCCATCCATTTTTACTTTTGGAGAATTACCATGACCAAGAACGTCGGCGGCATTGACCGCACATTGCGCATCCTCATCGGGCTGGCCTTGATTGCGGGTGCGGCTACCAACACCATCGGCATGTGGGGCTACCTGGGTGTCGTGCCCTTACTCACTGGCCTGATCGGCTGGTGTCCACCCTATGCCATCTTCGGCTTTAACACCTGCTCCCTGAAGAAGTGAGTTGTAAGGAGGGCTGAGTCCGATCTGCCCATCAGGGTGAACGCCCCTTGAGCACATTCGCCCAAACTTATCGAAATTACCCGCATGACTACAGTATCCGTTTCGCACCAACAGCAGGCCGACTACCGTTTTGAGATCCGATTTGGTGAAGGCATTTCTAGCCTGATTGCCGACGAGCCCGCACCGCTAGGTAAGGGGGGGTGGCCCGTCTCCTGCGCAGTTGCTGTGTGCCGCGGTGGGCAACTGTCTGAGCGACTCACTTCTTTTTGCGCTGCGCAAGTTCAAGCAGGCACCCGAACCGCTGCGCTGCGAGGTGACGGCCGAGGTGGGGCGCAACCCCGAAGGAAGGCTGCGTATTCTGAGTATCCACTCCACTATCACCCTTGGGGTAGTGGCGAATTCGCTGGAGCACTTGGAGCGGGCTTTGACGCAATTCGAGGAGTTTTGCACCGTCACCCAAAGCGTGCGCCAGGCTGTCCCGGTGCGGGTCACGGTGATCGATGCTGCCGGCCACACCCTGCGCGATCAATCCTGAGCTGGCGCCATGAAAATCAAGGCCCTCCTTGTCGAAAGCTTCCGCTCTGGGACTATCGCCTCCGTGGCCATCGTTCCGCTGAGTCCGATCTTCAAAGCGGCGGGCCTGCGCATCGGCCACTACGGCCCGAAATTCGCGGGGCTGTACGTCAGCGCCCCCCAACCCTGGTTACTTTTTGTGCAACACCTAGTCATCGGCTGGGTTTCAGCGCTGCCTTTGCTCCTCGTCTTTCTGGCCACCCAAGCCGGACGATGGCCAGTAATGACCGGTGCTGCGTATGGGGCGGCTTACTATGTGGCGATCAACTCGCTGGCATTGCCGATCTATTTCAACGACCCGCTTCCCTGGCAACTTGGAGCCTCCACCGTGCTACCCAGCCTTATCGGCCATGTGATCTTCGGCGCGGTGATCGGCCGAACATCACGGCATTTTGTGACCCGTACCAACCCGCGACGGGTTGTGATGTGAGGCAGGTCGATTTGACCGGGCGCCCATGACCGCGGTGCTTGGGGCAGCGGCCACGCTGGGCGGCGTCTGGGCACTTCGCAAGTTGGCCCACAGAGGCATCGTGCGCGGGTTGCGCGCGCCGCGAGTGCCTCATGAGCCCTTGGACGATGCATTTGGCTTGACCTCGGATCGTGTTCGGCAAGTCCATGTCCCAACTGCGGGTGGCAAACACCTGGCCGCCTGGTTGGTGTCACCACCGCAAACCGTAGCGGCGCCAGCACCTGCAGTGCTGGTTATGCACGGCTGGGGCGCCAACGCCTCCATGATGGGACCCGTGGTGCCACCGCTGCACGCCGCCGGATTTGCTGTGTTGCTGCTGGACGCCCGGTGCCATGGGCACAGCGACGATGAGACGTTCACATCGATGCCGCGCTTCGCCGAAGACATTGCCGCTGGTCTCGCATGGCTCAAGCACCAACCCAACATCGCCGCTGACCGCGTAGCGCTGCTGGGCCACTCGGTTGGAGCGGCTGCAGCGTTGCTGCATGCCGCACGTCACCATGACGTCGGCGCTGTGGTCAGCCTGTCTGCGTTTGCCCATCCCGCCGAGGTGATGCGCCGCTTCATGGCAGATAAGCAGATCCCATATGGACTGCTTGGCTGGTATGTGATGCGGCATGTGCAGCGGGTCATCGGCGTCACTTTTGACGAGATTGCTCCATTGGGAACGTTGCCTGCCGTGCGCTGTCCAATCCTCTTGGTGCATGGTCTGCGGGACCGCACCGTTCCGGTGGATGATGCTTACCGTCTGCTGGCAACATCCAGCAATGCGCGTCTGCTGCTGGTGGAAGGAGACCACGACCTGCGCGAAGCCATGGCACCCCACGTGCACGCCCTGGTGAGCTTTCTGCATCGCGCAATTGAAACGGCCACCTCCGCTCCGAGAACCGGAGCCGACTGAATCCATGCTGTCTTTGTCCCTAGGCCCAATTGCCCTGCCTCTGGCGTCCGTTCTTCTGTTGATCGCGATCTGGGGGAGCTCGTGGCTGGCCAGTCGCCTGGCTCGCCAGGGCGCGGACAAGGTACCGGGAGAACAGGCGGGACGCACGGTTACCCACGCGGCGCTGTTAGGTCTGGTGGCGGCGCGGCTGGCCTACCTCGTGTGGCACGCGGATGCATATCTTGCATCGCCGTGGGCGGCATTCGATCTGCGCGATGGTGGATGGAGTGCGCCGGCAGGGCTGGTGGCTGGGGTGGCGTGGCTGGCATGGCGCGGCTCGGTCACGCCTTGGCTGCGCAGGCCGCTGGCGGTGAGCAGCACAGCGGGTGTCGCTTTCTGGTGGCTGGCAACCCTGGCCAGCGGGCTGGCCGGTACCCACAGCCTGCCCCCCGTTCAACTGGTTCGGATCGAGGATGCACGGGTGCTCAGCCTCACCGAGGCTGCGCGCGGGCGTCCAGTGGTGGTCAACCTGTGGGCCAGCTGGTGCGGTCCTTGCCGGGCGGAAATGCCGATGCTGGCGGCCGCTCAGCAGCGAGAACCCACGGTGGCCTTTCTTTTCGTTAACCAGGGCGAATCGCCCGCCACCGTGCAAAGCTTCCTGCACCAACAAGGTTTCACCCTGCGCGAGGTGCTGCTGGACAGCGGGTCCTCGCTCGGACAAGCCATCGCATCACGCGGTCTGCCCATCACGCTCTTCTTTGATGCCAAGGGCAGACAAGTCGATGCACATTTCGGCATCCTCAACCCCGCCGCGCTGGAGAGTCGCCTGCGCCAACTACGAACCGCCCCCAGATGAGCACCCCCACCCAGAACATGACCTCGAAAAACACCCCAGCGTTCAGCGATCCAGCCAACACCTGGAATCAGCGTTTCGCCGCACCCGGCTTCCTGTTCGGCGCCGAGCCCAATGGATGGTTGCGCGAGCATGCCCACGTCTGGTCACCAGGCGAGCAGGTTCTGTGCGTGGCCGATGGCGAAGGTCGCAACAGTGTCTGGTTGGCGGAACAAGGGTTGAAGGTTGATGCATTCGACATCGCGGCAACCGGCGTGGCCAAAGCCCGGGAACTCGCGGCGCAGCGGGGCGTGACGGTCAACTTCGCAGTGGCCGACTGTGATGCCTACGCCTGGCCAGACGCTGCCCTCGACGGGGTTGCGGCCATCTTCGTGCAGTTTGCCGATCCGGACTTGCGCGCGCGCCTGTTTGCCAGCATGGTGCGCTCCCTGAAACCCGGCGGATGGCTCGTGCTGCAGGGCTACACCCCCCGGCAGCTTGACTACCGCACAGGGGGGCCGCCCTTGGTGTCGCACCTCTACACAGAATCCTTGTTGCGGGAAGCCTTTAGCGAGCTCGACATTGACACCTTGCGCGAATACGAAGCCGAGCTGGCCGAGGGCAGCGGTCACCATGGCCGCTCTGCGCTGATCGGCATGGTCGCGCGTCGCCTGTGAAAACGGGGGGTCGACATGAGCGATAACGGTGTGCAACGCACGCTGGGCAGCGTCCTGGTGGCCTTGCAATTCGGGTTGATCGTGCTGCTGGCGTGGCTGGGATTGCCTTCATTCTTGTCGGACCAGGCGCCTGCTGGTGCCTGGGTTACCTCAGTCGCAGGCGCGTTTGTGGGGATCTGGGCAGTGTCAACCAACCGGCCGGGCAACTTCAACATCAGGCCTGTACCGCGCGCCGGAGCGCGACTGGTCCAGCAGGGCCCCTACCGGTGGATCCGCCACCCGATGTACACCGCGGTGATGGCGTGTGGCATTGCAGCCGCATGGGCCAACACAACCTGGCTGGCCTGGCTGGCCCTCGGTGCGCTGGTTGCCGTGCTGGTCAGCAAGGCTGTGCTGGAGGAGCGCTGGATGCTTATGGCGCACCCGGGCTATGCGGCCTACCGACGGGACACGTGCTGGTTTCTGCCGTGGATCGCCTAGCCTCGCGGTATGGCGTCCGGCCAACAGCGATACGTCTACACGCCTCGAACCTTGTCCAAGCCTCAGTTTCACATCAACCATGATCCCCATTCATACCCAATCCGCCTGGCGCGGCACCTCCGACTGCAGGTCGTGTGCAGTGCGTGAGGTCGCCCTGTTCTCCAACCTCAACGAGGAGGACTTTGCCCTCATCCACGCGCCCATTGATGACATGGCGTACCGGGCGCACCAGGTGCTGTTCAACGAGGGGGACGCAGCGGGTGGCATCTTCACATTGCGCTCCGGCATGCTCAAACTGTCCCGAATCACAGGTGACGGGCGCCGACGCATCCTGCGCTTGCTGCGTCCGGGCGATGTGGTCGGCCTGGAGGCGCTGACCACCGGCCGCTACGACAGCGAGG
Organism: Ottowia thiooxydans DSM 14619; assembly: GCF_000422885.1. GTDB lineage: Bacteria > Pseudomonadota > Gammaproteobacteria > Burkholderiales > Burkholderiaceae_C > Ottowia > Ottowia thiooxydans. The sequence continues at coordinate 217,077 of NZ_AUGX01000001.1, forward strand.
CGGCCGCGCTGACTGATGTGACGCTGTGCCGCATTCCAACCGAGGTGGTGCACAAGCTGAATCTGAACTCGCCGCGCATGCACGCAGGCCTGCTCGACAAGTGGCAGAAGGCGCTGCGAGAAGCCGACGACTGGCTGGCCTCGATCAACTTCGGCACCGCGCAACAGCGGGTCTGCCAGTTCATCCTCAAGATGCGCCACACCACCGATCCGGCCTTCGTCACGCTGTTCTCGCGCGAGGACATGGGCGCCATGATGGACCTGAAACAGGAGACGGTGAGTCGCGAAATTTCTGCGTTGGTGAAAGCAGGTGCCTTGCAGCCAGTGGACAAACTGGGCCGTCTGTACCGCATCATGGACGAATCGCTGCTGCAACCCGGCTCCAACCTTTGAAGCGCAGCCGCCTGAGGCTATTAGCGTCATAGGATATGACAAACGCCGCCATGATCCATGTCATGAGCGGTGTTCCGTGGTGGGTCGACACTGAACCCATCGAACAGCCAACCGCTGTTCGGTTCATTGTTCAACCTTCCAACGGAGTCCCTCATGGAAAACGCATCAAACTCAAGCTTTCCCCGCCTTAACGAAGCCGCACCGGCGTTCAAAGCCAACACGACCCACGGCGAGCGCAGCCTGGACGACTACAAAGGCACGTGGCTGATCCTGTTCTCGCACCCAGCTGACTTCACGCCCGTGTGTACCACCGAGTTCATCGCCTTCGCCAAGGCTTCAGACACCTTCAAGAGCATGAACTGCGAACTGCTGGGTCTGTCTATCGACAGCATTTACTCGCACTTGGCCTGGATGCAAAGCATCAAGACTAGCTTCGGCGTGGAGATTCCCTTCCCCATCATTGACGACATCAAGATGGATGTGGCACGTGCCTACGGGATGATCCACCCGGGCGCGGCGGACACCCAAGCTGTGCGCGCCACATTCTTCATCGACCCCGAAGGCAAGCTGCGCGCCATGGTGTATTACCCCATGAGCAATGGCCGCTCAATCGACGAATTCGTGCGCCTTCTGACCGCCATGCAGACCAGCGACGCCCACAAGATCGCCACCCCCGAAGGCTGGACGCCGGGCTGCGATGTCATCGTGCCGCCACCCAAGACACCGGCCGCTATCGAAGCGCGCAAGGGCGAGGGCTACGCCATGAAAGACTGGTACTTCTCGACCCGTAAGCTCTGAACCTGGCAGCCCGGGTTCCGTGCTTCAAGCCGCGTCAGGGGCGTCACCGATCTCGCGAAGCTTGCGGTAGAGAGACCGCTCGCTAATTCCGAGTTTTTCCGCCAGTTCGGCGCGGCTGCCGCGGTGGGCCTTGAGTTGGGCCTGCAGGGCGGCACGCTCGACGCTTCGCAATGAAGACTCCGCGCCGGATGCTGTGGCCTCCGGCGCTTCTGCGTGTTGCAATGCCACCGGCGAAGGCCTCGCGTCGGTACCCAGTGCGCGCTCCACATGCACTGGCTCGATACTGTGGCCGTCGGCCAGCAAGGCGGCGCGCTCCAGAACATTGCGCAGCTCACGCACATTGCCCGGGAACGGATAGCGCTGGAGCAAGGCCAGCGTATCTGCAGACAGGCTCAGACGCCGTTGCGGCGCCACCCGCTCCAGCAGCGCTGCCGCCAGCAGCGCAATGTCGTCTCCCCGTTCCCGCAGCGCCGGCAGGGCAATGGGGAATGTGCTGAGCCGGTAATACAGGTCTTCGCGGAAGCGCCCGTCGGTCACCATGGCCTTGAGGTCGCGGTGTGTGGCCGAGACCACGCGCACATCGGTGCGCCTCAGCTCGTTGCTGCCAACGCGGCGGTAGGTGCCGCTCTCCAGCAGGCGTAACAGCTTAACTTGCATGGCCAGCGGAATGTCGCCTACTTCATCCAGAAACAAAGTACCGCCACTGGCGGCTTCCACCAACCCGGGCTTGCTGGTATTGGCACCAGTGAAGGCGCCTCGTTCGTGGCCGAACAGTTCACTCTCGAACAGGGTCTCGGGCAGGCTCGCGCAGTCCACCACCACCAGCGGGTGGGTTGCGCGCGGGCTGGCATCGTGCACAGCCTGGGCTACCAACTCCTTGCCGGTGCCCGACTCTCCGAGCAGCAGCACGCTGGCCTGCGACGGCCCAACCCGAGCCACCAGCTCCAGCATGCGCTGGAAGGCCGGCGAACGGCCCACCAGTCCCTGCCGCACGGGCTGACCCTGGGCCACGCGCAAGGGCTCCATCTTCTCCACGAAATATGCCTGTTCACCCGTGGCATCCAGCAGTGGCACCAGCTCGATGTTCACGTACGACTCGCCCTGGGGCGTGTGGTGCAGGTGCAGCACGCGTTCGCGCTGGCCCGACTCGCGCGCACGCGCCAGAGGGCAGCTTTCACCCGCCTGGTCACACGGCACGCTGAAGTGGTGGGATACCTCGTAGCAAGTGCGCCCGACCACCGAGGCGCGCGGGCTGAACTGGCTACGGTAGGCCGCATTGGCGGCCAGGATACGGTACTGGCGGTCCAGCAGGATGTGTGGCTCGGCCAGGCTTTCCAGGTACGAGAGCAGTTCGGGCAACACGTGGGCCATCGGGTGGGTCTTTCGGAACATTGCACTGGATTCCAGCGGGAACCTGCGGTCAATCGCTGCCAAGTTGATCTGCCATTTTGGCAGGCAACTGACTGCTTTGGCAGAAAAAAACCGGCTGCGTCTTGGCAGTCGGGCTGCCTATCACGCCGGGAGCTTTGAATTCGTTAAGTTTTTTATACCTGCGCCTGTTGGCACGGCTCTTGATAAGTGAAAGGCGTCTGCCACTTCACCGATTCAAGGAAACACCCGATGTCTGACCTGCCCGACGCACTCCTGTTGGCGCGCATCCAGTTTGCGTTCACGGTGAGTTTCCACTTCCTGTTTCCCGCTATCACCATCGGCCTAGCGAGTTACCTCGCGGTGCTCGAAGGCCTGTGGCTTAAGACCGGTCGCGAAGACTACATGAACCTGTTCCGCTACTGGATCAAGATCTTCGCGCTGGTGTTTGCAATGGGCGTGGTCTCGGGCATCGTCATGTCCTACCAGTTCGGCACCAACTGGGCGGTGTTCTCCGACAAGGCCGGACCGATCATCGGCCCGCTGATGGCCTACGAGGTGCTGACCGCCTTCTTCCTCGAAGCCGGTTTCCTGGGTGTGATGTTGTTCGGCATGAACCGCGTGGGCAAGAAGCTGCACTTCACCGCCACGCTGATGGTCGCCCTGGGCACTTTCGTATCGGCGTTCTGGATCCTCTCGGTCAACAGCTGGATGCAGACCCCGGCGGGCTACGCGATCAACGCCAACGGGCAGTTCATCTCCGCTGGCAGCTGGCTGGCCATCATCTTCAACCCCAGCTTTCCCTACCGACTGGTCCACACCCTATCCGCCGCCTACCTGACCACCGCATTCCTCGTGGGCGCGGTCGGCGCCTGGCACCTGCTGAAAGACCGCGGCAATCCGCGCGCCCGCCTCATGTTCTCCATGGCTATGTGGATGGCAGCCATCGTGGCACCACTGCAGATCTTTCTGGGTGACTTGCACGGGCTCAATACGCTCGAGCACCAGCCGGTCAAGGTGATGGCCATGGAAGGCCACTACCAGAGCCACCCGGAAGGCGCACCCCTGATCCTGTTCGGCATTCCCAACAGCGCCGAAGGCCGGGTCGACTACGCGGTGCAGATTCCAAAGCTGTCCTCGCTAATCCTCAAGCACGACCTCAACGCGCCCATGCAGGGTCTGGACACCGTGCCGGTGGCCGACCATCCGCCGGTGGGCATGGTGTTTTGGGCGTTTCGCATCATGGTCGGCCTGGGCTTCCTGATGGCCGGGCTCGGTATGCTCAGTCTGTGGGCCCGTGCCCGCGGCCGCCTGTACGAATGGAAGTGGCTGCACCGTTTTGCGCTGGCCATGGGCCCCTCGGGGTTGGTGGCGGTGCTCGCGGGCTGGATCACTACTGAGGTGGGCCGCCAGCCCTGGACCATACAGGGTCTGATGCGCACGGCCGAGTCGGCTTCACCTCTGGCAGCACCGGCCGTGGCAGCTTCGCTGGTGGCCTTTGTGGTCGTGTACTTCGCGGTCTTCGGCGCCGGCGTCCTCTACATCCTGAAGCTGATGGCCAAGCCGCCGGTGGTACACGAGTCGGCACCGCCCAATATCCCCGCGCGCGCCGCTGGCACCACGCCCGCCGTAGCGCTGCACCCCGATGCCCTGGCCAACGAATAAGGGGAACCGTATGAACATCGACCTGACCATCATCTGGGCCCTCATCATTGTGGTGGCCGTCTTCATCTACGTGGTACTCGACGGTTTCGACCTCGGCATCGGCATCCTGTTCAACACCTTCAAGGTAGGCCATGACCGCGATACCGCTATGAACAGCATCGCACCGGTCTGGGACGGCAACGAGACCTGGCTGGTGATGGGCGGCGGCGGGTTGCTGGCTGCCTTTCCGCTGGCCTACGGCCTGATCTTTTCCGCCCTGTACGCGCCCATCATCGCCATGCTGTTGGCCCTGGTGTTCCGCGGTGTAGCCTTCGAGTTCCGGTGGCGAGATCCGGGTCATCAAAAATTCTGGGATTTAGCCTTCACCGGTGGATCGTTTTTGGCCGCGTTCTCGCAGGGAGTCATCCTCGGCGCGCTGCTGCAAGGTGTGTCCATCAGCGGACGATCCTATGCGGGTGGCTGGTGGGACTGGCTCACGCCCTTCACACTGCTCACCGGCTTGAGTCTTGTGGTGGCATACGCGCTGTTGGGTTCGACGTGGCTGGTGATGAAGGCGGAGGGTTCACTGCAACGCCAGGCCAGATCCATGGCTTGGTGGCTGGGCGGCGCTACGCTGGCAGCTATCGTGGCGGTCAGCATAGCAACCTTGTTCCTGAGCGCCGACTATTTCAGTAAATGGCTCAACTTGCCCAACTTGTTTTGGGTGGCGCCCGTGCCGTTGATGGTTGCACTGGCCAGCGTGGCCTTTGTCCGCAGCCTCAAGGCCGGCCATGAGACCGCGCCCTTCCTACTCACGTTGGGAGTTTTCCTGCTGAGCTTCGTGGGCCTGTGCATTAGTGTGTTCCCGTATGTCATTCCCGGAGCCGTCACCATCTGGGAAGCCGCCACCGACCGCAGCAGCCAGGTCTTCATGCTTTGGGGCACGGCCTTCGTGCTGCCCATGATCCTGGGCTATACCGCCTGGTCCTACTGGGTGTTCCGCGGCAAGGTCAACTCAGACGGGTACCACGCATGAAGATTCCTCTTCTGCGCTGGCCCAACATCCCTTCGGCAAGCTCCGATGAGCCTTTGCCACCTCTTTGGCGCCGCCTGCTCTGGATGGCGGGCATCTGGCTCGCGAGCATTTCAGTACTGACCGCAGTAGCCATGGTGCTGCGGTGGGTGCTGAAAACCTAAATTGGCTTGGCAAAGACAAGCTTCGAGCTTGCGCCAAACCCTTTTGTCGTCAACCACCCTAACTATTGCTCCGGCCCTGTGAACTTTGAAGTTTTCCTCTTCACCTATCCTGTGACAGAGCAACGAAAAAGTGATGACTTCACAGGGCCGGATCAATAGGAGACAAAAATGATGAACACTCAGTATGCTGCGTACACGAATTCGACACGTAGGCGCTGGCTGCAGGCTCTGGCTTCTACGCCACTCGTTCCGACATTGACTGCCCCGGCTTTGGCTGATGTGGCCACAAAAACAAAAGCCCATATCGTGATAGCTGGCAGCGGTCTGGGCGGCATCGCAGTCGCCAACAGGCTGTCTAAGCTGCTTGACGGTGCAAAGATCACCATCATCGACCGCAAAGAAGAACACAACTACCAGCCTGGATACACCCTGGTTGCGTCGGGTGTTTGGCCTGTGTCTAAGGTGCGCGACAGAAATGCAGACTTCCTGCCCGCTGGCATCGAATGGGTGAAAGACATGGTTGCCAGTTTTGATCCTGCGGCAAACACCGTTAGTACCGTGAGCGGGCAACGCATTCGCTACGATTTCCTGGTGGTTGGCATCGGCGTTTATTTGGACTACGCCCAGATAACCGGGATGGATATATCAGCCATCGGACGCGAAGGTCTGACCAGCGTCTACCCGAGCCCAGAGGCTGCACAGGCCACATGGGCGACCATGCAAGCGTTCGCCGCCAAAGGGGGCAACGCGGTAATGACGCTGCCTTCTACGCCACTCAAATGTGCAGGTGCGCCCCTGAAAATGACTTTCATGCTGCGGGATCGACTGTTCAAGGCGGGCACCTTGGGGACATCCAAGATCCGTTTTGAGTCAGCGCTGGGCAACGTGTTTGGGGTTAAGGCGGTCAACGACAACGTCCTCGGACGCTGGCGTGACCTGGGAATCGACGTGGATTTCTCTCGCAAGCTCACCGCTATCGACATCGGTGCACGTCGCGCCACCTTTGCTTTCCCCGATGGGCAGACGCAGGAGATGCCTTATGACTTTATCCATGTGGTGCCCCCTACACGCGCTCCAGATGCCGTAAAGAACAGCGAGCTGGCATGGAAGGATGGCCCGTTTGCCACAGGTGGCTGGTTGGAAGTGGACAAACGCACCCTCCAGCACCGCCGGTTTCCTAACGTGTTCGGCATCGGCGATATCAATGGCACGCCACGCGGTAAGACCGCCGCCACGGTAAAGAAGAGTGCCCCACTGGTGGCGCACAACTTGGTGGAAGTGATTGCTGGGCGCGTAGCCAACGAGAACTTTGACGGCTACACCTCTTGCCCGCTAATCACGCGCGAGGGCTCTGCCATGCTGATCGAGTTCGACTACGAGGGCAACCTCACCCCTACGCTACCAATGATCGAACCGCTACAGGACAGTTTTTTCGCATGGCTGATGAAGGTTCGCATGCTCAAACCAGCATACATATCCGTACTAAAGGGCCGGGTCTGAAGCCCTGGTACTGGAACCAACAACTCAAGGATACAAACCATGTATGAACTCTGGCTGATGCTGAATATTCTCTGGGAAGTTGCCTTAAGCGTCTGGCCCATGTTGCTAGCAGCATCATTGTTGTGGCTGGTGTTAATGGGCATCACGTTGCGATCCGCTGGTGCCCGATGGAGCGCTAGCTTGCCGTCAGCATTCCTGATTGGGTGCATTGCCGCCTTCGCAGCGTTTCTTTTGCTTCCACAAGCACTGAGCTCTACGCTGTCCGACCTAGGCTATTGGGTGGACTGGGTCACGTTGATTGGGTTGGCTATGGCCGTAGGCGGCGCTGTCGCCGCATATGCCTTGCCATTACTAACCATACGCCGCGAGCTCGGCCATAGATGAGTCGAGTTATCGCACATCCAGCAATTTTGACGGCTGCGACCTAACCTACGTTATGTACTTTCGAATACTCCCTGACGAGACCGATGGTGCAATGAGCTATCTGCTTGCCGATCTTGACACTCGCGAGTGCGTTCTGCTGGATCCACGCGGCACAGATGTACCCCTGCTCAGAGCCATGCTGCAAGAACACCAGTTGCATTTGTGCTGGTTGCTGCGTACTCACGAGCATGACGCACTCCTTCCAGGTGAGTCCGCTGCATTAGACGCGCTTGGCGCGAAACGCATGCAAAAGGTGCTATCGGTCGAGGCAAGCGACAAGATAGCTTGTGAAACGAGTGCGCTGATGTTTGGCAACGAACTGCTGAGAGTCATGTCCACTCCGGGTCACACTGAGGGCTGCGTGAGCTACTTGTGGCGCGATCGGCTGTTCTGCGGCGATCTGCTGACGGTGGATGCTTGCCCACACCAACCGAGACCAGCTCTGCCCGAAGCCTTATGGGACAGCGCGACCCGCCATGTATTCACCCTGCCTGGTGAGACCTTGCTTTTCTACGGCCACGCCAAGCAGGGCCGCGTCGTGTCGAACGTGCTGGAGCAGCGACGCTGGCACCCCTGGCTTGGCAATACCACGCGCGATGAGTTTCTTGCGCGCGTGCGCACCCCCAAAAATGAAGCCAATGCATCGTCAATGCGCGACGCTACGCTGTCCACTTACACCCTATGACAACCTTTTGCGGCTCTGCCGACACCATTACAGCCAACATCGTTCCCGACAGCGTTTATACGCGCCTTGGTGGTGCGCCGGCGATCCGAAGATTGGTAGACCGTTTCTACGAATTGATGGACGAGTTGCCCGAAGCGTATGCCGTGCGCCAGCTTCATCCGAGCAGCCTGTCAGGCAGCGTCGACAGGCTGTTCAAGTACCTCAGCGGATGGTTCGGCGGTCCACCCTTGTACGAGCGGGAGCGCGGTCATCTCCGGCTGCGCAAGCGCCATTCGCCCTATGCCATCAACGCGGCAGTGCGTGACGAATGGCTGTTGTGCATGCAACTGGCGCTGGCCGAACAGGTGGATGACCTAGCCTTGCGAACATCCATCGAGCGAGTGTTTTCCAGTATGGCCGATCACCTGATCGACACGGACTACTTCATCAAAGGATGCCCGCGATGACTGACCATCACCTGACCAATCTCCTGGAGTGAGCACCATGAACGCGGCATCCCAGAGTCCGCTCCGGCGGCTATTGCGCGCACTCAGATCCTATGCGGTGCTTAGCTCCGTACTGCTGTCGCTGCACGGAACGCTAGCGGCAGCGCCACTTTCAGTGGGATCTGTACTTCCCACATTGACGCTCAAAGATCAGCACGATAAACGAGTGGTTATTCCTTCTGATACCCAGTGGGTGCTATTCGCCAGTGAAAAGTCGGTGAGCGACATGGTCAGCGCCGTCTTGTCGACTCAACCGGTCAACGTAGTGGATGGCATGCGACTGATATACCTTGCTGATATCAGCGGAATGCCTGCACTTGTCACAAGCATGTTTGCGCTTCCCAAGCTTCGATCACTTCCTTTCTCGATCGCCCTGGTGCGAGATGCCAATGAAGTGACCCAGATCGCCGATCTACCCCGCCAGCCAGGTGCCGCCACCTTGCTACGACTTGAATATGGCCGCATTACGCGCCTCGATGCGGTACGCAATTCCACCGAACTTCGCTTGGCGTTGGGGCTTCCCGCAGCGATTCAGGCACCTTGAAATCAGCTTCACGAGCCCGCACCACGCCGTTGAATTCGCACTTCGTCTCTTTTTTCCCGCGATTTTTTTCCAACCCACTGGAGTTACACACCATGAAGAAGTCTTTCCTGATCACCACCATCCTTATGTCAACAGCTCTCGTGGCGCAGGCCGACGAGTTGTTTGTGTCCATACATTCGGGCGCAGCCATGGCACAGGGCGCAGGTCTCGTCCTTGCCGGACAAGCGCTAGAACAGAAGGTCGACGTGCGCGTGCTGCTGTGTGACGCAGCCGGTGACATCGCTGTCAATGGCCAGACCATGCCCAGCCTCAAACCGCGCAACGTCACACCGCAACAAATGCTTCAAGGCTTAATCAAAGCCGGAGCTAAGGTAGAGGTGTGTGCGCTTTACTTGCCAAACACGGGTCGTCAGCCCGCCGACTTGCTCACAGGTGTGACCCCAGCAAAACCCGCCGAAGTCGCTGCCCATCTCCTCAAACCCGGCGTGCGAACCCTTGCTTTCTGAAAGCGAATCGAGAGGAGTCGTTTGACTGATCCCCTTCGGGGCTGCGTTCAGTGCTTTTACACGATCCACACTTTGTCCGTCTCAACCTAGTCTTATTGCAAACCTATGAAAACAGCACACGATCTCGTCCTCGCAGCGAAGGCTCAATGCACCGAGGTAGCCGTCGAGCATGCTCCAGATGCTCTTCGCTCAGTTGAAGTAATCATCGACGTTCGTGAGGCGGATGAATACGCAGCGGGGCATTTGGCCGGATCCATCAACATTCCGCGGGGTTTGCTCGAGTTCAAGTTGTCAGGGACACCGGAATTGGAGCGACGAGACATTAGCGCATTGCTGTACTGCAAGACGGGCGGACGTTCCGCGCTTGCCGCAGCCACCATGCAAAGCATGGGATACCTTCATGTAGTTTCAATGGCAGGTGGCTACGACGCCTGGGTTACGGGGGATGGTGCGGTTATTAAGGCGTCTCAGCCGACTTTTGACTGATAAGTTCGCAAGGCGCGCTTGTTGGCGAACAAGTAGGCATGGTGGGGATGAGCGGCACCGAACACGGTGACGACACGGGCCAGGGCCGTGTCGGTGTCGGCGCGCATGTCCAGCGGGGCCGTGGCCAGCCAGGCGGCGTCGATGCGGATCATCGCAAGAGCTCGCGCAGAATTGCCCCGCATTGCGATAGCGGGCATTGCAGGCGCACCAGCAATTCGCCGCGCTGAATCTGCAGATCAACCTCGGGCAAGGACTGCTCGCCAGCAGGCTCAGCCTGCCTGGCAGGGAGCGCTGCTGGAATGAATGGGACAGTCAAAGGCACGAATGCGGGCGGTACCGCTGCTTGCCGCTCTCGCTGTTCACGGATCCAGCGGTGCACCATGTTCGAGTGCAGGCCGTGCGCCAGGGCCACGCCGCCTACGCTGGTGCCAGGCTGGGCGCAGCGGCCCAGCACCTCTGCCTTGAATTGCTTGCTGTACTCACGCCGCCGTGGGCGGTCTTGATTCAAAGAATTTTCCATCGTCTCCACGATCCTCCATCGTGGGGACGATGCCCGCTTCAAGCGGTGCATTCAAGATGAGATCGCCAGCTGCATACAATCAACACTGCGAACTAAAGGGATTGATGTGAGCCACGGATTGAATTCACCAAGCGCCTGAAACCGCGCTGTTGTTCAATTTGATCCGAGTCACTTCCCCCAAGTCGTTTTGCATTCGCAACTCGGGAAGAATCGATTTCGGTGGTCTCCGGTACCAGTGTAGGCAGACGTTGACGAGATCTGCCCCGGCAGGCTTCTTCAGAAACGATTGCCGAAGGTTGACGGTCAGTTCGGGGTTCGGCACCAGGTGGAAATCACCTTCTTGATCCAGATGCTCATGGCTGGAAGCCATATCGGCCCACTTCTTCTGAAACATGCGCCGCGGTGCGATGAACGGGTGGCCGGCGGACGTGCAGGCTTCCGGGAATATTGGCGCCATGAAATCGATTACATATCCATCGCACTGTATCCACGCGTGAAACGACGTGTCCGAGCTTTGAACCTGTCCTTCTGTCAATGTGGCGAAAGAGATGACATTCCGCTGTTGTTCGTTGACGAGGAAGAATGCCGCACTGGCGAGCTGCACGGCATCCTTCTTGTAGAACTCGCGCAGGATGGCAGCGCCCGCGATGCTGAAGAACATGCACGCATGGGCCGTATGCGCATCAACGCTGTCCAGGACCGATCTGATGACCGCATGAATGCGCAGATAGTCGAGCAGCGGAATGAGTGGTTTCGTCGTCATCGGATTTTTTCGGGGAGCGTCGTCGCCTAGCTATTGCTCCGGCCCTGTGAACTTTGAAGTTTTCCTCTTCACCTATCCTGTGACAGAGCAACGAAAAAGTGATGACTTCACAGGGCCGGATCAATAGGCGACGACCGAGGCCGGCAACGGCCCGGCTTTGACGTTTGGGCGCGAAGCGGCTCGCGCAGAACGAGCGCGGGTGTGGCGCGGCTTGGATTTGGTCGTGTCCGTGAGAGTCAAGGGAGCGGCTGAGGCGCATTCATTTTTGGGGGCTGCGCATTCCCTGCGTAATTGGTCCAGACGGTCCGCCCATTCTTGAAGCATCGCGCGCCGCTCATCTTGGTAGGCATGGCGGTTGTAGGCCGCACGCACGGCATTCGCTGGCACGTGCGCGAGGCAGTGTTCGATCACGTCGATGTTGCCGCCGAGGCTGTTGAAGTGGGTGCTGAACGACGCGCGCATACCGTGCGGAGTTCCTTCCCCGCTGAAACCCAGTCGCTCCATCAAGGCGTTCAGGCTGCGATTGGCCATTGGCCGATGCGGGTCCACGCGGTTGGGGAACAGGTGTTCCCTGTTTGCGGGCACAAGCTCACGCAAACGAGTGAGCAGCGCAACTGCCTGTGTAGACAGCGGTATCCAGTGGGCTCGCTTGGCCTTCATTCGCTCGGCAGGAATCTCCCATTGCGCGCCTTTCAGATTCACTTCATCCCATCGGCCCTCGATGACTTCGGCTTTGCGGCAGGCGGTCAGAAGCACCAGCAGCATCGCGATGCGCGTTTCCTCGTTAATCCTGCCGCTGCCATCCAGCGTCCGCAGAAAGACGCCGATCTGCCTTTCGGACAGGGCGGGGTGGTTGGTCTGGGTGCGCTTCTTCATCACGCGCACGGGTGGCACCGGATTGTTCTCGATCAGTCCTGAATCGATGGCGTACTCGAAGATGCCCCATAAGTGATTGCGCAGGTTGCGTGCGACCTCCGGCGCGCGTTGCTCGACCACCTTCAACTGCGCGGTCAGTTCGAGCCGCGTGATGCTGCCGATCGCTCGATTCTTCAGTTTCGGCAGCAAGTCATTGTTGATCTCGCGGTTGCGCTGCTTCACCGTAGACGCTCGCAGGTCTGCCGACGTCGCTGTATTCCAGTCCGACACGATGGCAGAGAACGTTCCCTTGACTCGTTCCAACTGCTCTTGCGCTTGTGAGATCTCCTTGTCTTGCTGCGCCTGCAAGGGGGTGGTGCCTTGGGCTACCAACTGCCGTGCCTCTGCATGGAGTCCACGGGCGTCCGCCAAGCTGACTTCCGGAAAGGCGCCCAGTGCGCGTTTACCTTCGATGCCATTGATACGGAACTTGTAGCGCCACAGCTTCGAGCCATTGGGCTGGACGAGCAGGTAGAGCCCGCCGCTATCCGCAAGCTTGTAGGGGCGCTCCTGGGGCTTGGCTGTCTTGATCTTGACGGTAGTGAGCATTGGGGGCCTTCTGGTTGGCGAGGCCCCCAATGAGGCCCCCAAATGGTCGCGCTGTCAAGAAAAACCCTTAGATCGCTTGAGACGTTGATGGATGGTAACTCATTGCCACTATTGAGATTTTCGTGACTTCTGAGAACTTGTGAGATCGCATGAAACACCAATGCATACTTCAGGTGGTTATACGCATATGACTACTATTCTATTGATATGCAGGGACATTCAGATATTAGTTACACGTGGTACGCGGAAGTGACGCTTTTATCCACCAACGTGAATGAAACCCGCCGTTGTAGGCGTGCTGAAACCACGTTGGATTTTTCCGCGGTACGGTGGGATGGCTATAGCCAAATGGAATAGTAGAGCTGTTTATTTGAATTGGCCCTAAAAGGGACTGCGACCTAAGATTCGTGGCGTCACCTAACTCCTGTGAGGCGCATCCTGCCTCCGGGGTGGGTAGACGAATCCACGAATGAAAAAAGGAGGACTTTATGGCTGACTTGACGGCGGGTGTCACACTCGCGATCCCGGAAAAAGGCGATGTTCTACCGACAGGGCCGCATAAACCCAAGCTCATGGCTGCAGTGGCCGGTTTGTTGGATTTCATTGGTCAAAGGCCACTTGACGCCGCGCTTGAGAAAGACCTCAACGATAGTTATGGTGCGCAAACTGACGCTTATGCTGAACTGCTCACGTTGCTGCGAGCTGGCATTGAAGAGGGCTGGGCCTGCTACGCGGAGATAGATGGACCAGACTACCGCCGCGGAAGACTTGCCAAAGACGGGCCGGCAACTCATGGGTTCAGTGTGGAAACTGGCATGCTCAAGAACGTCCTGGGCAACTACCATCGTCATCCGCTGGGTGAGATCAACATGATCGGCCCTGTGGATGCCACTGCCAAATTTTGTGGTCACGGGGCAGGATGGAAAGTGTTCGGCCCGGACAGCCGACACTACCCGACTGTCACGGGAGGTAAGGTAACCATGCTGTTTTTCCTGCCTGGCGGACAAATCGAATATATGCCGGCTCCGGTGGCGGCATCCTGATACGTTGGGCCTTGGCCGCTCGGGGCGCACTGTTCGATCTCTAACCCGCCGATCCAACCAGAGTCGAAAGGTGCTGCGCAGCCAGGGCGTTCCAGCGTGGGATAGCTCAATTACCTTGGTTCAATTGCAAACCAGCTATATTGGAGCCATCAGAGAGCTAAAAATTGAGAGAAGTTAGCCTGCGGTCATAACTTCCCAAGCCCTTTATTGATTGGGCATTTGTACGCGAGAGACATGTGCTGACCCTATTCCTGCGCTGAATGCACCAGGACCTGCTTCCGTCGACCTGTACCGGCCGATGGTCTGGGGTTGTGAGTCACCTGCGGCGTTCATCTTGGGTCGCAGGTTTTGCTCCCTCTTGTTGCCTTCAATCGATGCTTGCCTGATCGAGTCCACGGGCTCAAAAATTGCTTTGTGAAATCTGGGTCCCGGAACATCCTTGTGGTGTTGCGGGTTACGATTTTTTCAGTCCAATGTTGGCTTTCTACCTTGAACCTCCAGCAGCTAAGAATCTTTGTTGCCACAGCCAGATCGGGCCATTTGAGCAAGGCCGCTGAGCGGCTGTTCCTTAGCCAGCCGGCAGCCAGTGCTCAGATCAAAGGTATCGAGCAAGAGCTTGAGTTGGCGCTGTTTACTCGGCACCATTCCGGGCTTGAGCTGACGGAGGCAGGAAGAAAGTTGTTGCCACGAGCAGAGAATCTTCTGCTTGATGTAGACGCGTTCAAGGCACAAGCAAGAACCTTGACGGGGCGCATTTCAGGAAAGCTGCGTATAGGCTCGGCTTCAGACCCTGAACGTGTGCGGATGGGCGGGGTTCTATCAGAATTTGTTCTCCAACATCCGCTCATTCAGGTGAGCGTTCAACAACGTAGCTCCGCCAGTTGTTATGCTGGCTTGTGCACCGGAGAGCTGGATGCATGCTTTGCCCTGCAATTGGCAGTTGATGATTCTGTGACCGTGAGGCACCTGCGGGAAGTCAATTACGTCGTCTGCGCGGGCAAGTCGTTCGAGTCTGATATCAGCGACTGGAGTTTGGCCGAGAGTGCTGCGGCCCCCTGGATATTGCCGCCTATCGGGGGGGCGCATGACCGGATGCTTCAGGAGCTTTTTTCGAACCACCGGCTGGATCTGAATCCTGCCGCGCGTGTCGACAATGAGCACTTGACCAGGCACTGCGTTGTGAAAGGCGTGGGATTGGGTCTTTTGAATCAAGAGCAGGCCGAGCTTGATGTGAAAAGTGGTTTGATCTCCGTGGCCAAGGATCAACGCGTGACGACTCGCCTGTCGTTCGCACATCTGTCGCAGCGCCGTGGTGATCCCATCATTGGCGCTTTGTTAGAAACCGTAGAGAGCGTGTGGAACCCTGGAAGGAATCCACTTTCCTCGACGGAGTCAGCTCTGTCTGAGCTGGCTAGCGGGCTTTCCATCTAGGCCTATCCCAATCATTGGGCGCGAGCGCCTGGCTCGCCAGAGCGCCAGGCTTCGTGACCAGAAGCTCAGTGGTTTCTGAACAATGAGGGCTACGCAGCCGTGAAGTGGCAATTCAACCACCGTAAGCGGCAATCGCTCTGCGTGCCGATAGCCTCTGCTTGATCTGCGGGCCGCACGACCCGGCATTACCTACGACCCTCTTGGACGAGTGGCACTTGCAAAACACGCCCCGAACTGAGCGGTAGTGCACGCCGGTGGCTGCGATCCGCGTGCGGAATCTGCGACCTCCATGCCGCATCGGTCATTCCATCAGTCGATTGGATGTCCCCCTTAAAAAATGGCGATTGGACTGGCGAAGCACCCCTACCTATATTCCGTGTAACGACCTCGAACACACGATGACAAGCAAAACGGAATACCGGATCAAAGCGTCTGCGAAAGCGTGGTGAGCGTGCTTTGCCGTTCGCCAACCTGGGTTTCCGGAGTGAGATTTTCCTTGATGAACACAAGGGGTTGGTGAATGGATTTGACCGTCCCGGATCGCCAAACGGAATTAAAAAAAAGCCCGATAGATATGACCCCGTTCCCGCTCACACAAGTTTCACTAAACAGAAAGCTGAAGTTCAGCCAACTGATGATCTTCGACTTCGTGTTGAAGACAGGATCATTTGTGGGGGCCGCGAACTCGATGGGCGTAACGCAGCCGTCGGTCACCAAAACAATACACGAGTTGGAGGTGTTCTTTGGGACGTCGCTATTTCAGCGCTCAAATCGTGGCGCTGTCCCAACTGAATTCGCCACGATGCTGGGGCGGCATGCAAAGGGGCTGCTCGCCGATGCCAGACATCTGACTGACGAAGTGAATTCGTTTCGAACCGGTGAAGCGGGGAGCGTGATCGTTGGAACGTTGATAGCCGGTGCTGCGAAATTGCTTCCGTTGGCGATCTCACGTTTCCGCAGCGAATACCCGAACGTTTCCTTGGTGATCCGGGAGGGAACGAGTGCTTCACTCTTTCCCGCTGTTTCCTTGGGAGAGGTGGATATCGTCGTCGGCCGATTGCCGGAGAAAGGCATCCCGTTGGCCAAGTCCTTTTCTTTGACGCACGAGGTACTTGTCAACGAGACCTTCTGCTTCGTGGTGGGAAATCACCATCGGCTGGCGGGCAAGAGAAATGTTCAGCTCAAGGACCTCATCTCTGATGAGTGGATATTGCCTCTTAAAGAGTCCCCGTTCTCGACTTCGGTAGAAAAGCTGTTCCATGACTCCGGCCTGAAGCTGCCTTCCCGTCACATACGCTCGCTGTCCCTCATGACCAACGTGGGGCTCCTTATGGAGACAGATATGGTGGCTCTGCTGCCTCGCGCCGCTGCGCTGCAGTTTGCTAATCGAAGCCTGCTCACTGTTCTTGAACTGTCGGCATCGGTGGATTTCGGCCCCGTGGGGTATTCCGTAAGAGCCGATAAAGCGCTACAGCCAGCTTGCCTGAAATTCATCCAATGCCTGCGAGAAATCTCGGGTCGATTAGCCGAAGGTGGATTGAGTACTGGTCCTCATTCCAGCAGGACTCCTGCCGCCCTTTCTCCCGCGATTGCTTAACCTGATCCGTAACCCGTAAAGATCAATGTCTACTTCTTTGATAAAAACTCTCGTCCACCAGATCCGCAGAGAAGCGGAGGGTGTTGTTAGCGTTGAATTGCGTCCTGCCGGAAACGACGCCAGTCTTCCCCGGTTCTCCGCAGGGGCGCACATTGACTTGCATCTGCCCAACGGAATCACGAGAAGCTATTCCCTATGCAATGACCAGAACGAAAGCCATCGGTATGTCGTAGCGGTGGCCAACGACAGAAGTAGCCGAGGCGGATCTAGCTATATCAACAATAACTTGCTGCCTGGCACGGAGCTGACTATTTCGCCTCCCCGAAATAACTTCAGACTCAATGAAGCGGCGGAAAGCTTCGTTCTTGTAGCCGGAGGGATTGGTGTCACGCCGCTGTACTCGATGTTGCGGCGTCTGGTTGAGTTGGAAAAGCAAGTGACCTTCATCTACTGCGCGCGTTCTCGCAAGGAGGCAGCTTTCGCTCCCGAGATTGCCGCACTGGTTCGAGGCAAGGTTGAAGTGCTATGGCACTTTGATGATGAAGTTGGTAGCACCCCTGCGCTGGAGAAATTGTTGGCGAACCGTGATTCCCAAGGCCATCTCTATTGCTGTGGACCAAGCCCTATGTTGGATTCGTTTTTGCTCCGCTGTGGGGAGCTGGGATACCTCAACGCAGCCATTGAACGATTCGCAGCCACGCACACCAACGAGCCAGGTGCAAGCCGCGCCTTTCAACTGGAACTGCGGCGGTCCGGAAAGACCCTTGATGTGCCGGAAGGAAAGACCGTGCTTCGCGTGATGCTGGATGCAGGCGTTGATGTGGATTTCGGATGCGAAGAGGGCGTTTGCGGAGCTTGCGAAACACGCGTTTTTGAAGGCGATATAGACCATCGCGATGATCTGCTTAGCAAAGAAGAAAAGGCGAGCAACAAGACCATGCTGATCTGCGTCTCTGGTTGCAAGTCAGAAAGGCTCGTATTGGACCTATGAATCAGTTTTTCGGCGCTCATCACCCGCAAGCACTCGTTGACGACGAATAAGAGAGCCGGTGATCAGACCAGGTGTTTAGTAACTATTACCCCCGATTTTTCAGCAAGGAGATATCCAATGAGTGCAGTTCCAGAAATCAAGTCGCAGAAAGCAATGAACACAGTAGTTCGTACTGAAGAGTGCGAATGGGAGCCCTGGGCGACCTACGCCACCGGCGCCCCAATGCCAGAAGGCCCCTATGGCGGATGGATGAAGGTCCTGCGCCGTCCGTCTCCTGAATTTCCAGGCTGGACATTCTTGTTCAAGTGGGTTCACGGCTGGCCCGGAAAGACGGTGAAGCACGTGGCGCTTGTTCCAGGTGATGGTGATGAGCACATTTACATGCTGAACCACACCCCCGGAGATTTACCTTACGCCAACATGGAGGGTACCTATACCTACCGCGCTCCGAATGCAAAACACGGCGGCAATTTCAGCAAGGACTTCATGGCCTTGATCTGGTATTCAGGCAGTCCGGACATCATCACCTCGCACAGCTTTGTGGATCAAGATTAAGGTCTTCTTAGGCGGTCCTGCATCATGTCAGGACCGCTGCGCGCGGAAGATCTCAGGACATCTGGCGACACGGTCGAAAACTGGTTGTTAATCGCATAGGCGTGGTGTCAGGGATGATGTTCTTTCCAACATCAGTAGCCAGTGAATACTCGGCACATCACTGCTGGAGTTTGATTCACGTTTTAGAGGGCGTGCTGGTGATACGCGCAAAGGACTGCGTGCTCTTGGCACCACCAGGGTATGCAGCGGTCATACCGGCCGGGACCGTCTTCCAGAGTCAATTGAGCGTGGGTTCTAAAATTTCCTCAGTGCAACTCGAGGTGAGCCCAGGGAAAATCTCCGTAGCTCACGGCCACGTTGTCAAGCTCAGCTCATTGGGTATTGAATTGATAGCGTCTCTTGCCTCAATGTCTCAAACCGCGAAGACGAGTGAGCGCTTCAAACTTCTAACGGAACTCACCATCGACGAAGTTGAACGTCAGCCCTTGGCGCGACTGCACCTCCCAATACCCCTGGACCCGATACTCGCACAGACGTGCTTGGAAATGATTCTGGGTTTCAGCTCTTCAGGTGGCACCGGGAGCTCGGAACCGAAAAGCCGACCTACCCGGGCATGGGTTAAAGCATTCAAGAGTGAAACCAGCCTGAGCTACTCCGCATGGCGGCGTCAAGCCGGCCTTGTGATGAGCGTGCCCCGGATCGTTGCAGGCCATTCAATTGGCCAGGTTGCAATGGAACAGGGCTACCGGTCGATAAGCGCCTTCTCTGCGAGCTTCCGAAAACTTGTAGGCGTTCCCCCAAGTTTGATTTTCAGAGCCCCAACAAACTGATCGCCGTTTGGGGGCTTGCTTTCAGCATTCGCCGAAAGCAAGCCCCGAACGGCTTCGATGAGTGAATCAGTCGATTTTTATCTTTGCAGTTTTGAACAACTCGCTCATGCGACCTGACTCATCTTTTAGAACGTTCGCCAGCTCAACAGAACCAGCCCCTGACGGGGTCATCCCCAAACCCTGCAGCTGCTTCTGAACGTCTGGACGCCTGATGACATTCCCCAGCTCAGAGCTGATGCGAGCAATGACTTCGTCAGGTATACCGCTTCGACCCAGTACGGCGATGGTCACGGAATAGTCGTAGCTTGCGATCGTCTCGCCAAGTGCGGGTATTCCTGGTGTTGTAGCGGAACGTTTCCCGGTGCTGACCGCAAGGAGTTTGACCTGACCGGATTTTGCGAACCCGGCGACATTGGAATGGGCTGTAAAAACCATGTCTACTTGTCCCGCCACCAGCGCAGTCACAGAAGGTGCACTACCTTTGTAAGGGATATGCGTCATTGGAAGCTTCAAGGAGATGCCCATGGCTTCGCCGGCCAAGTGATGGATGGTCCCCTGCCCAGATGAGCCGTAACTGACGCCGCCAGGTTTTGCCTTGGCGTAAGCTGCGAATTCGTCAAAGCTTGTTGCCGGAGTCTGCTGGTTGATCGCCAAGTACAGGGGCGAGTTTCCGACGAGGGATACTGGGACCAGATCTTTCTTGGGATCAAACGACAAGGATCTTGGAAGCAAGGGCCCCACAGTCAGCATGGCTGTGTCAGTCAGCAAGAATGTGTACCCGTCAGCTGGTGAGGTCAGAAGGGATGCCGCGGCCACGCTACCCATGGCACCAGGCTTGTTATCGACCGTGACTGACTGATTGATGTTTTCCCCGAGGCGCTGGGCAAGAATTCGGGCCACTACATCCGGAAGACCTCCTGGTGTGTAGGGAACGATGAAACGGATCGGACGGTTTGGATAGGACTGCGCTTGGGCATTCCATGAAACCAGGCACGCAGCTACCAGGGCAAGTGAACGAAAAAGAGGCTTCGAAGACATGGTGAATTCCAGTGAGTTTGAGAAGAGATTCCCCAGGGAATCGCCGACCTTGTAGTGACGTTCAAGCGCGGGTGCGAGGTGGGTCGTACACGGCGATGATCTTCATGTCCGTACCGCCCAGGTTCCGCAAAGAGTGCTTCATCCCGGCCTTGACTTTTGCGTAGCTGCCCGGGCTGACCTGCCACGTCTGACCATCAATCATGAGCTCACCGGTGCCCTCGACAAACCAGAGAAGGTGATTCCATTTCTCGATATGAACCACTGAGTGGTCATCGGGTCCGAGGCGGACGTACTCGCAGCTGAATGCACTTGTGTAGCTTGGGTCGTCCCCAACGATTTTTATGAACTCAAACCCTCTTGCGCCTGGGAGCTCAGTCTCGTCGCGCCATGTGTGGTCATTTACGTTGTGAACCAAATCCATCGAGTTTCTCCTGATCGTTTACTGGACATACGTGGGATGAGGGCAATGTAAAGGTGGGCATTAACAGGGTCAAATTGCAAATTTGGAGTCTCGGCATTGATTTGTGTGATGACCCTGTGAATGCACCATGAGGGGATGGCCATGGGCGAGGAGCACCTTCAAACGGTGCATGATTGCCAGTGCAATGCCTAGCAATGGTGCATGTAAAAAAGGGCCGCTAGTACTAGCGACCCAATCCACGCCTATGCAGTGTTGAGCTCCCTATGGGGAGACTGGAGAGTCCATGGAGTGCTCAGGACCAGCCACCCTTGCCGGTTTCCAGCCAACTGACGATGCCGTTGGCCAACTGGTTGCTGTTACTCTCGAGCATCATCATGTGGCCGTTACCAACGACTCCATGCTGCCGGAGTTCAACGAAATCAGCTTTGGCGCCATTCTGATTGAGCCAGTCCACGATGGGCTTGTCGACCGCAACGGTGTGATCGGCGTCATCGGTGCCCATTACAAGGGCAACCTTCTTACCCTTGTAATGTGTGAAGTCCTTCACCACAGGTGCGCTGCCGGCGAAATTGACACGCTCCAGCAGGAGGCGCTGCGGAATGACCGTCAATGTGGCCAGATAGGCGTTCACATACTCCTGCGGAAACCGTGTGCTGGTTCCGATGAGTTTTTTCTTCGCCCATCCGGCTTCTGCAACGAACGCTTGTTTACGGCTGAGTTTCAGCGAGGGGGCTCCCGGAAGGAAACGCACTTCCACATGTTCGGGTGTTTCAGAGATGAATTCGATAGGTGCGCTGATGTTGCCAGGACCGCCGGGTGCAATCGCCACAAGGGATGCAATGCGATCTCCGTAAAGCTCCAGCAGCTTCCAGCCAAACGGACCCGACATGGAGTGCGTCATGACCACGGCGGGACGATCGAGCGATTTCAAAATATTCCCCAAGCCTCGAACCACCATTTCCCCGGTGAGATCTTCAAAAGGGACGTACCCACTGCGCCCGGTCCCGGCCCAATCCGGGACGATGACTTTGTAGCCTTTCGCCGCGAATGCATAGGCCCAACCAGGGCGGCCATCTGCGGTGGTCATGTAGCAGGAGCCGGTGTGCGCTCCACCATGGATCATGATGACAGGGGGCTTATTGGATGGCGTTGTTGGCTCGATTACCTCGTAGTAAGTCGAAGGATCGCTCACGAAGCCGGTGCTGTGGCGGACATTGAGAGGCTTAACCTTCGCTGCATTCGTTGCCGCTCCTGCTGTGGATGGCAAACAGGCGGCTGCCGCAGCAGAGGCAGTGGCAAGAAAAACTCTGCGGGACGATTTCGAGCTCATGGTCATCTAAAAACTCCTGTCGGTTTTTTTGTTTGGTCCCCGTGAGGCGACCCGTCGACGTGACGTGGCGCCAATGTATGGCTGCGGTTTTGTACGGTCAAATCTCAAATTCTGAGGTCCGTCATTCACTTGCTGGATGTCTCAACGCGTTCACTCGGAGTGCTCTACTTTGGTTGGAGACGTTCCTGGAGTTAAATATTTCAGGACTGCTGCACTGCACAGGCGCAACTTATGATGTTGGAAGCTTGCCGCCGATACCGGGAACGGCGACCATCAATATCCAGAGAAGCAGCTACAACATGACCGGTGATCATTCAATGCGAACATTTTTCTCCAGCGTCATTCTTTGCCTGATAACCACCTTTGCGCACGGAGCTGAAGGCGAGGAATTGCGTTCGTTCACGAACGTGAATGTCGGTAAAGTCAGCTTGACGGCGCCCAAAGATTGGAAGCCTGTCGAGCGCCATCGCATCAATTTTGGAACCACCTTCTACCGCCTCCAGCCACCCACAGCAGGTGAGTTCGATTTCGAAATCCTGGTCAACGATCTCGCCCACATGGAGATGGAAGCGCTGATCGACAAGGATCTGGAGCTCTACATTCAGAGCAACATGGCCCGCGCGGCACCGCAATCGGTCGAAGGCAAGGTAAGTGCTGTTCGCTTTGGCCGGCAGCGTGATGGTGCTTATGCACGCCTGACAGATAAGACTCCAAAGCCAGGGGAGTTCACGCTGTATACCCAAGGCGTGCGCTTGCAGGGCAAAAAGGTCGTGTTGTTCACGCTCTATTCGAATGACAAAGATGGTGCGGTTCTACAGAAAGCCTTGTCTATTGTCGACAGCCTGAAGTTCGAACAGTGAAGCTTGCGTTTGATTCCCGGTCAACCTTCATCGCAGGGGTGCTTGCGTTGCTGTTCTTTCTTGCTGCAAGCGCACTTTCAGCCACGCGAATTGGTATAGCAGGTGTTTGTTTGATCAGTTTCGTACTGGGCTGGCTCATGAACCCGTCGTTTGCCGTTTACTTGGGCGGAATCTTTGCCGCCTTCGGAGTTGCTAGCGGGATTGGACTGTTGTTCGGTGAATCTGTGTCATCCGCCATGGTCATAGTGCCAATTTTTGCCGGGCTGTTGCTTTTATATGCCGGGGTGGCATTTTTTGTTGGTCGATTCACCGCCATGTTTTGGTACCGTACAAGCAAGAAGGATTGAACGGTTTGGTTTAGGGCGTGTTAACACTTCCTAGTTTGGTGAATTTCAAGGATTGCGATATGAGATTGCTTGCGGCGTCAGCCATTTCGGTTTTGTTGGTGACGGCAGGGGCAGCCTATGCCGATTGCGTCACCGAGTTCACGGAGGCGAACAAAACCAAGCTTGAAGCCGGCCCATATCGCTTGATCATGCGCAACCAGACTACGAACGAGGTTGGCGGAAAAAAATATGCCGGAAAGCCAACCAGCCAGACTTATGAATTCGCTCCGCCTGACGCGGTTCATCTGAACGACAAGTCACCGCTCGGCGATACGGAAGCGATCTACATGGGCAAGACAGGATGGACGAAAGAGAAGGGCGACTGGAAATCCGTTCCGGCCGCTGAAATGAGCACCTTGATCGAGCGTGGCCTGTACGGGACGTATTTCAACGCCCCCAAGCCCAATAGCCTGGTTTGCCATGGCGTGTCCGTTAACAGCGGTTTGAGGGTGCGCTCCTATAGCTACGCCATCCCCGTCGAAGATATCGTTCCGCGCGAACTGGCCATCACAGCCTATTTCAGTGCCGACTCCGGGCTTCCGCTTGCGGCTGTGGTTGAGACCATGGTCGTCAAAACCTTTCATCGCACAGAGATGGCGGTTGAGTTCGATCGCGCCATCAAGATCCAGCGCCCCAACTAGCACTGCTGAGGGGGTCTCCGGCTATCAAGAGTCTGTATGCAAATTACATGCAAATCTTGCAATGAACGTTTCACGGCGGATATCGATCAGGAACGCTTTGTTGAGGAGTCACGCGCCAAGGGAATGAAGCTACTCATGCTGAACTGCAATCGGTGCGGGCTCACATTTCCATTTCGGTTTGAGGCTCAGAATGGGCCCGCTGCAAGTGAAGCGAATTACAGATGTCCCACGGCGGCATGCGCTGGCTACGCCGTGAGGATAAGTGATGTGACCGATTTCGAGTATGGATGCGGAGAGTGCGGAGTCGTATGGGCTACGCAAGCCGACCTCGATCGAAGCATTCGCCAGGCCACTTAAAATTTCCACCTGTCATTGCCGAGTTCGCTCGTTGATGTAATAGACGTACACACAAGAATGTTCGAGTTCATCTTCCAAATCATCGGGGAAATACTTATCCAGGCAATTGGTGAAGCGCTTTTCGAACTTGGGCTTCACTCTTTGGCAGAGCCGTTTCGCAAACCGCCCAACCCATGGTTAGCTGCGCTGGGGTATGCATTGTTTGGAGCGGCTGCGGGTGGAATAAGTGTTGCGTTGTTCCCATCCCATTTCGTGGTCGGCGAGACTTTGCGTCTGGTGAACCTTGTGGTTACGCCGGTCGTTGTGGGGTTGCTCATGTGCCTCATGGGTGCTTGGCGGGCAAAACGAGGGCAGGCCGTGCTGCGTATAGACCGGTTCAGCTACGGGTTCCTTTTTGCATTTTTTCTGGCGCTGGTTCGGTTTGGGTTTGCCAAATGAAGGCAAGCTGCTCAAGCTGGGTTGCGGAACGCGTCGACGACATTTCTCGCTAACCCTCTCCTTGAGTGGAAGGTCTCAAGCCGCCACTCATATCGAAGACCAGGCCTCATGGAGTCCGCCATTCCAGCCAACCAAGTTCACGAATTTGCGTCTCGCGTTCTCAAGGTTAACCACGCAGGTGAAAACGGGGCTGTCAACATCTACGCGGGGCAAATTTTCTTCGCCCGAATCACAGCGCCGAAGATGGTTGCAGAATTGGTCGAGTTCAAGTCACATGAAGAGAGACACCGTGCGGTCTTCTGGGCGGAACTTCAGCGGCGTCACCAACCTCGATGCCGCAGCTATTTGCTTTGCGGCATTGGCGGCTTCACGCTCGGCTTGGTCACGGGAGCCTTTGGTCGTAGAGCCATTGCCGCAACCACGGTGGCAGTTGAGCGAGTGGTTCTTTGTCACCTTGAGCAACAGCTCGATCAGTTAGCTGGGAAAGACGAAGCGGCGGTCAAGGCCATCGAGTCAATTGTTGAGGAGGAACGGCAGCACCACGATCAGTCGGCTTCTCACATTGCAACTGGCCAATTCTGGCCAAGGGTCCTATCACCCATAGTTACAGCATCCACGGAGGCGGTGATATGGATTGGCATGCGCGCCTGAGGTACTGACCCAGAGCGCTGCATGGCGTGGCGGGTGCCTGTAGCAAGGCCATTTCTCGCTGAAGAGAATTTGCACGGGATATCCAGGATAATCCTGGGGAAATAATTTGGGCTTCGCTTGGAGTTTTTATGGAAATCAAGGTCAATTTTCTCGATAAGCTCCGGCTAGAAGCTAAGTTCGATGACTTCACAGTGGTGGCTGATCAGCCGATTCGCTATAAGGGTGATGGCTCGGCGCCAGGACCGTTTGATTATTTTCTGGCTTCTTCAGCTTTGTGTGCGGCTTATTTTGTGAAGCTGTATTGCGCAACTAGAAATATTCCAACAGAAAATATTCGGCTATCGCAAAACAATATTGTTGACCCTGAAGACAGGTATCAGCAAATATTCAAAATTCAGGTGGAGTTGCCGGAAGATATATCTGCGAAAGATCGTCAAGGAATATTGCGCTCCATTGAGCGCTGCACGGTCAAGAAGGTTGTGCAGGCCGGGCCTGAGTTTGTCATTGAAGAAGTTAAAAATCTGGATGCAGATGCCCAGGCGCTCCTGACGTTGAATCCGGATTCTGATGCGAGTACCTATATAGCCGGCAAGGATCTGCCATTGGAGCAGACCATTGCCAACATGTCAGGAGTGTTGGCGGGCTTGGGCATCAAGATAGAGATTGCATCGTGGCGCAACATTATTCCTAATGTGTGGTCCCTGCATATCCGTGATGCGCATTCGCCCATGTGTTTCACCAACGGCAAGGGTTCCACAAAGGAAAGCGCGCTGGCCTCGGCCTTGGGTGAGTACATCGAACGGCTCAGTTGCAACCATTTCTATGCAGGTCAGTTTTGGGGTGAAGACATCGCGGCAGCACCCTTTGTGCACTACCCCAACGAGCGCTGGTTCAAGCCCGGTCCTGAAGATGCATTACCAGCAGAAATTCTCGACGAATACTGCCTGGAGATTTTTAACCCTGATGATGAGTTGCGCGCCTCGCACCTCTACGACACCAATTCAGGTAACGTGAAGCGCGGCATATGTTCGCTGCCGTTTGTGCGTCATTCAGACGGCCAGACCGTCTACTTTCCGACCAATCTTGTTGAAAACCTCTATGTCAGCAACGGCATGAGCGCAGGCAATACGCTGGCTGAAGCTCAGGTGCAATGCCTGTCCGAGATCTTTGAGCGTGCGGTCAAGCGGGACATTCTGAACTCTGAAATGGCTCTGCCCGATGTGCCAGAACAGGTGTTGGCAAGATACCCCGGCATTCTGGCCGGCATCAAGGGCCTGGAAGAGCAGGGCTTTCCCGTGCTGGTGAAGGATGCGTCATTGGGTGGGAAGTACCCCGTGATGTGCGTCACCTTGATGAATCCTCGCACTGGCGGAGTATTTGCCTCTTTTGGGGCTCATCCCAAGCTGGAGGTCGCACTGGAACGCAGTCTTACGGAGTTGCTGCAAGGTCGTAGCTTTGAGGGGTTGAACGATTTGCCACGGCCCACCTTCAACAGCAACGCCGTAACTGAGCCCAACAACTTCGTTGAACACTTCATTGATTCCAGCGGCATAGTCTCCTGGCGTTTCTTCAGCGCCAAGTCTGATTTCTATTTTGTGGATTGGGATTTTTCCGGAAAAGGCGAAAGCTCGAATGCTGACGAAGCTGCTGGCTTGTTCGGCATTCTTGATGAAATGGGGAAAACCGCGTACATGGCCGTGTATGACCAGCTGGGCGCAACGGCCTGCAGGATCTTGGTTCCGGGTTATTCAGAAGTCTATCCAGTGGAAGATCTGGTCTGGGATAACACCAACAAGGCTTTGCTATTTCGTGATGACATCCTGAATTTGCACCGCCTCAAAAACCCTGGTTTGAAGTCGCTACTTAAGCGGCTGGAGAACAATGAGTTGGATGATTATGGAGACATAGCCACACTGATTGGCATTGAGTTTGACGAGAACACGCCCTGGGGCCAATTGACAGTTCTGGAGCTGAAACTGCTGATTAATCTGGTGTTGAAGCGATTTGAAGAAGCGCAAGAACTTGTCGAAGCTTTCCTGCAGTACAACGACAACACGGTCGAGCGCGGCTTGTTTTATCAAGCCCTGAATGCTGTTCTGGAAGTGCAACTGGATGATGGCCTGGAACTGGACGATTACGAGGTCAACTTTCGGAGGATGTTCGGCAACCCGTGCATGGACGCAGTGCTGGGTTCGGTAGCTGGGTCCGTGCGCTTCTTCGGGCTCACACCAACCAGCACGAAGCTGGAGGGCCTCGACAGGCATCACCGCTTGATGGATAGCTATAAGAAGCTGCACGCGGCACGGGCTCGCGCTGTAGCTGTATCCGGCTAGTCAGACGCCAGTCAAACATCCATCTTGATGATGAATGCTTTAAGGTTTTTGCGCATCTTCCGGGTGCTGATCGTTGTTTGCGGCTCCATGATGGCCGGGATGTCTCCCCCCGCCGTTTGGGCTAACGATACGCAGGCTGCATCGTCCCCAAATCCCGAGCGCCTGCTTTCCGGCGAACGGCGTGGTCCGAGTCCAGTTGGCACGTTTGAGGCGCTGTGGGTCAATGAGGGCATTGACGATCCAAGCACCTTGATATCGGGTGATGCCCGCAAGCTGATGGTTCAGGTTTGGTATCCCGCAACTGCTCCAGAAAATCCGCGCAGAGCGCCTTACGCGATCAGTCCCCAGCTTTATGCTCCTGAGCACTGGGTGCACAAGCTGGCGCATGTGCGAACGCAAGCTTTTCTGGAGGCCCCGCTGGTTGGTGGCACTGAACGTTTACCGGTTTTGATCTACAACCACGGAGGTGCTCATACGCATTTCAGCGCGACTTTTCAGACAGAGTTTCTCGCCAGCCACGGCTACGTCGTGGTGTCCATTGGGCACTCTGGTGCCAACGCCATTCGCCGCTTTCCCGATGGATCATCGTATGTGAATGACGGCAAGAAATGGGCTGGCAGAGTGCCAGAAGGCGAAACGCTCTCTCGCCGAGAGCAGCTTGAAAAAATGTTGGCTACGGCCGATGTCAGCCTGTACGTGAACGACATCAGCTTTGTGCTTGATCGTTTGACTCAGCTCGACAAAGACCCTGGCAGCCGTTTTCACGGTCGCCTGGATCTTGACCGAGTGGGTTCTTTGGGCTGGTCGCTTGGTGGCTTCACTTCCCTGCAAGCCTCTCGGGATGAACGCCGTATCAAGGCTGCGGCAAACCTTGACGGTTGGCCGCACGGGTTGCTGGGTCCGAAGGGCGTGGTCACTTTGGGCAGCAATCGGCCGGTTCTTCTGATGTTTGCCGGAGAAAGGCAAGTATCGCAAGGGAAGGGCACGAACGTCGAAGCGGACGCCGCCCGAGTCGAGATGAGCCATGCGGCCAACTTGCATTATTGGACCATGCTGCAAAGAAGCACCGCAGACTGGTATCACATCACCATTGACCGCACTGATCACGGCAGCTTTTCCGACACCAGCCTATTCAAGCCGCACGATCCGCACATGCTGAATCCGCGCACGGCACACGGCATCATCAATGCCTACGTGCTGGAGTTTCTCGATCAGTACGTCAAGGGCAAAGCGGGTGATGCCCCGCTGTTGACGGGCAAGATGACCTACCCGGAGGCCGCTGTGTTGCGGCGAAAGCCGGCCAAAGCTCCGTAACTCTGCCAATAAACCCAAATCAAAGCCCGGCCTGCCAAGGCGCATTAGGTTTGAGCTTGGTGTTGTGAGAGGGGCCGCCGCGGGGGGGCCGCTCATCTGAAGCTTCTAGCTCCTCGGTCCAATCAGTTCACGTTGATGTTGCGCTGTTTGACTACAGCACTCCACTTCGCCATTTCCTTTTGAATCAACTCGGAAAACTGTGCTGTGGAAATTCCTGAGCCGCCAACAAACCCATCGTTTTTCATGCGCTCCTGGACTGCGGGGGCATTCAGTGCGGCAACCACCTCAGCGCGCAAGCGATCAACCACCGCTTTTGGTGTGCCAGCAGGTGCAAACAGTCCAAACCATGTGTTGGCTTCGAAGCCCGGCAAGGTCTGGTTTATCAATGGAACGTTGGGCAGGGAATCGATTGGCGTTGTGCCGCCAAGGCCCAGCGCTTTGAGCTTGCCGGCCTTGATCATTGCTAGGTAGGTTGGCGTGGTACCGAATGACAGCATGACGTTCCCGGCCACCAGGTCGTTGTTGCCGACGCCCGCTCCCTTATAGGGAATTAGCTGGAGGTCGATGTTTGCGGCTTGTTCAAGCAGTGCCGCCGCCAAATGGGACATCTGGCCTCCTGAGATAGCCACAGGGATGGTTCCTGGCTTTTGCTTGGCCAAATCAATCAGTTCCTTCACATTGTTCGCCGGCAGCGAAGGGTGAGCCACCAACAGGTTGGGAGAGCTGGCAAGGATGGTCACAGGAACAAAGTCTTTCACCGGATCGAATGGAACTTTGTATATCGAGGGGTTGATGACAAAGCCGTTGTTGATCATCAACAAGGTGTAGCCGTCTGGTGAGGCTTTGGCAACCGCTTCGCTGCCGATCAGGCCGCCAGCGCCAGGGCGGTTATCAACGACGATAGAAGTCTTCATTGATTGCGACATCTGATGGGCCACTGTGCGGGCTATCGCATCAGAGCCGCCGCCTGGGGGTACCGGCACGATGAGACGAATGGGCTTGCTGGGGTACTGGTCTGTTTGCGCATGCGCGGCAAAACTTACCAGTGATAGGGCTGCGGCCACAGCGGTGAACGCTCTACGGATCAAGGGGCGGGTCATTGTTGTCTCCTGTTGGTATAGGTGCTAGATGAGATCAGCGTTGCTGTCGTGAGAACATTTGTCGCAGCACGTAGGGTGTGATGCCTCCGTGCAGGTAGTACGAAACCTCAATGGGGGTGTCCAGACGAAGCACCAGCGGAGCAGAGGCTGTTCGGCCGTCTTCGTATCGGATGTTAAGCAGCGCGGCTTGGCGCGGGCTCAGGCTTTCCAAGCCAAGCAGGTCAAATGTCTCGTTGCCGGTCAGCCCGAGGGATTCGGCGCTGTGCCCTTCTGCGAACTCCAACGGCATCACGCCCATCAACACCAGGTTCAGCCGATGGATACGTTCAAAGCTGCTCACAATGACGGCTGCTACGTGCAGCAGTTTGGTGCCCTTGGCTGCCCAATCTCGCGCAGACCCGGTGCCATATTCCTGGCCGCCAAACACGAACGCTGGAGTACCACTCTCGTGGTAGGCCATCGCGGCGTCAAAGATGGAGGTCACGGAGCGCGTTGGTTGCAGCACCGTGTAGCCGCCTTCCTGGAACGATCCATCAGCCCGTCGCGGTACGACCAGGTTCTTTATGCGAGCGTGGGCGAACGTCCCCCGAATCATGACCTCATGATTGCCTCTGCGCGCTCCGTATCCGTTGAAATCATGCTGCGTGATTCCCAGGGATTGCAGGTAAGTGCCCGCTGCTGAAGCGGAAGGGATTGAGCCCGCCGGACTGATATGGTCCGTGGTCAGCGAATGACCAAAGATGCCGAGTGCGCGCGCACCGGCAAGTGGTGCACGCTTGGGAGGTTCGGTATCGAAGTCATCGAAGAATGGTGGTCGTACGATGTAGTGGGATTCTGGCCATTGGTAAATGTCCCCCTCGGGAGCTTTAATGTCAGCCCATGGCCCAACCTTCTCGGCAGTGAGTGTGTAGGCGTCGAGGAACATCTCCGGTGAGACCATTGAGCGAATCACCCGGTCAATCTCCTCGTCGCTGGGCCAAAGCTCGCGCAAATACACAGGTTTACCAGTGGGCGAGTGCGCAACCGGCTGAGTGGTCAGGTCGATGTCCATGCGCCCGGCAAGTGCGAACGCAACAACCAGAGGAGGTGAAGCCAAATAGTTGGCTCGAATACTTGCGTGGATACGGCCTTCAAAATTCCGATTTCCGGAGAGAACAGAGCACGCGACGATGTCGTTATCTGCGACAAACGTCTCGATTGACGCAGGCAGGGGGCCCGAGTTTCCAATGCAGGTCGTGCATCCATAAGCAACCACAGCGAAACCCAGTTTCTCCAACGATGCAAGAAGCTTGGCCTTCTCCAGTAGCGCTGTGACGACCCGCGATCCCGGAGCCATTGACGTCTTGACATGCTTGGGAACATTCAAGCCGAGTGAGGTTGCATTTCGGGCGAGCAAACCTGCGGCCACCATCACTGTCAGGTTGGATGTGTTGGTGCAGGAGGTGATTGCCGCGAGCAGCAGATCTCCATGATGAAGTTCGGGTGCCCCATCGGGCAATATCCTCGATGAGCTCGCCGATTCCACCCAGCCTTTGGGGCGGTTACCGGCGGGGAGGGGGTTAAGTTCTTGCAAAAATGCAGCGAACCCTTCTGGCAACCTGCTCAGCTCGATCCGGTCCTGGGGGCGGCGAGGACCTGCAACGCTGGGCACGACCGCGCTCAAGTCGATACGCACTACCCGTGTGTAGTCGATCTGTTCGGCGGACGGAATACCGAGCAAGCCTTGTTGCATCAAGTAGGCCTGCACATGTTCAGTAGCGCGCCCGGTGTCCGCGTAGTAGCTAAGGGTTTTTTCGTCCGGGGGAAAGAAGCCTATGAATGCACCGTACTCTGGCGCCATGTTGGCGATGGTGGCACGTGTAGGCACTGACAGCCCAGCGGCTCCCTTTCCAATGAATTCGACGAAGTCACCAACCACTTTCTCCTTGCGAAGCCTCTCGGTGATCGCCAGGACCGCATCGGTGGATGTGACTCCAGGGCGCAACTCGCCGCAGAGCTCCACGCCGACCACGTTGGGTGTCAGCAGGAAGATGGGTTGGCCGAGCATGCCTGCTTCGGCCTCAATACCGCCGACGCCCCAGCCCAGGATGCCCAGGCCGTTGATCATGGTGGTGTGTGAGTCGGGGCAGACGACGGAGTCAGGGTGATAGATGCCATTGGTGCAAGAGACTCCTGTGGCGAGACGTTCCAGGTTGACTTGATGGCAGATGCCAATTCCTGGCGCGACCACGTTGACTCCGCGAAACGCACGCTCGCCCCACTTCAAGAACATGAAGCGCTCGGCATTGCGCTCGAATTCAGTGGACATGTTGAGTGCCAGCGCCTGCTTGTTGCCCTGGTGATCAACTTGCACCGAATGGTCTACGACCAGGTCCACAGGAACCTGCGGCTCTATAAGCGAGGCAGGCCAACCGTTGGCCTGAGCGGTATCCCGCATGGCTGCCAAATCTGCGATCAACGGAACGCCGTTGAGATCCTGCAACAAGATCCTTGCCGGGACAAACGGTAGCTCTTGGGTTCGCGCGCCAGTGGGTGTCCAGCCACACAACGCACGGACATGCTCGGGAAGCACACGAATGCCGTCGCAGTGGCGTAGCATGGTCTCAAGCAGCATTCGAAGTGACACCGGCAAGCGTTCAATATGGCCCAGCCCCTGGTCCTGAAGCGCTGCCAGGAGATGCATCTGACCTCCGGGCTCGGTTCCGGGGACCGAGAGCGGCCGAAGTGTGTTGAACGGGTCTACGAGCCGTTCGAGAGGACTCGTGGGTAGTTTTTGTTGGGTAGTCACACTACGAGAATAGTCCTCCACTCAAAGGAAATCTATTACGAATATTTGGGGTGATACTAAAGAAAAATTATGGATTTCAGCGTTTGGTCAGCTTTCTCAGCTCCACCAAAAAGTCCTCTGTGGCGCGCGATCGCACCTGACCGTAGGGCGTCACGGCAACCACCACGAGTTGCTGCTTCGGACGCAGGGGGCGCGCAACCAGTCCGGCCGGGCGCATGGCAGCAAAGTAAAACGGCTCGACAATCCCAATGCCGGCGCCGCACTGCACCAATCGAATAGCGGTTAGCGTCTGCCCAACCTGCACGCCGATGTTGGGTACATGGCCCGAGCCGGAAAAGAGACGGTCTACCTTGCCGCGCAGGTTGTCCTGCGGGTCGTAGGTAACCAAGGATTCATGGGCCAAATCGGCAGGTGAAATCGTCTTTTTGCTTGCGAGGGGGTGCGCTTCAGGGAGCACACACATGAGCTCACCGGTAGTCACCTGTTCCACTTCTACCCCGTCGTGAGCCACCGGGCCATAGCAGACACCCACATCGAACTCGCGCGCAGCTACTCGGGCAATGAGTTCTGGAGTTTGGAGGGCTTGAAGCGTCACACAGACTTCAGGGCTTGCGCTTCGAATATGTGCGATGGCGTTCACCAGATGGCCCGTAGCCAGTGCCAATGTGCCTGCAACGGCAAGTTCGCCGCTTCGACCAGACGCCAGCGCCTTCGCGCGACGCGTGACGTGCTCGACACCGAGAAACACGGCGCGGATATCGGGAAACAAGCGCTCCACCTCAGGTGTGGGTTTCAGGCGTCCTCCAGCTCTTACGAACAGCGCGACGCCGAGCTGCGCTTCGCAATGCTGAAGTATGGTGCTGACCGAAGGCTGGGACACGTGCAGCAGCCTGGCTGCTTGCGTGATGGATCCCGTCTGGAGGATCGCGTGGAGAACTTCAAGTTGTCGGAGCTTCATAAGTTGCGGTTAGTTCGAGGATGAGGCCAAAACACTGAACGCTTCATGAAATCTCGTCTTGTTTGTTGAACAACTCGTGCATCGTTTCGCGAAACCATTTGCTCGCCGCATCATCGTGGAAGCGCTTATGCCAGTGCTGCCGTAAGCGAAACGTCGGTGACTTGAACGGCAGTGGATGTACTTCCAAGTCCTGCGACTTGTGGAAGAGCTGAACCACTTCCCGGGGCACGATAGCAATAAGGTCGGTTTGCGAAACAATCTCAAGAAGGCTCATGAAGCGCGAGACCTTGAGCGGAACGTAACGCTCAAGCTTGCGTTCCGCCATATGTCGCAAAATGATCTCGCCGCTGCGGCCCGGTGTTGCGACATCCACCTGTGGCGCGCTCAGAAAGCGGCTCATGGTGAGTTTGCCGTTGACGTGAGGATGGCCGGATCTGCTGATCACCACGAAGTGACTGGTGAAAAGTGCTTGCTGGATGAAGTCGGCGCCGATCAGATCGGGGTAGTGGCCCATCGCCAGATCGATTTCTCCGGATGCCAATTGTTGTTCCAGAGCTTCGGGCGTGGGAGAGGCCACGCGCACCCGCAACCGAGGGCCAAACTTTTGGAGCGCCCCCACGATGCGGGGTACGAAGAAGGCTTCACCCACGTCACTTGTGGCAATGCAGAACTCCCGTTGAGACTTCGTGGGATCGAAGTTTGACGAACTCAAGAGGTCGGTGCGGATGCGCATCAGGACGTCGCGCACGGTGTCCTCCATAGCGAGAGCGCGCGGCGTGGGCTCCATACCCGAACTCACATGGACGAACAGTGGGTCCTCGAAGGCGAGGCGCATGCGCCGCAAGGCATAGCTTGCGGCGGGTTGACTCAGACCCAACTCTTTCCCGGCTGCCGTGACATTTCGGTGGCGCAGCAATGCCTCGAAGACGACCAGGAGGTTGAGGTCGAGTTGCCTGTTATCTATTATTTGGATCGTCACTATAAGCTCCATGTAATTGACGAATGATCCAGCAAACTTGATCATCAGGCAACCAGTTTCCCGCTGCGTATATCAACAAACGGAGATTCCTTGAAAGCCGCGAAAGACAAACCAGTGATCGTTGCCGGTGGTGGCCTAGGTGGGCTCAGCGTGGCCCTCGCCCTGGGCCAGGCCGGGCATTGCGTTCAGGTACTTGAGCAAGCGCCAGAGATCGCACCGATCGGCTATGGCATCCAGTTGGGGCCCAACGTGCTGAAAGCTTTCAGCCAACTCGGGCTGGCTTCCATCGTCAAGGCAGCATGTGATTACCCGCAGTCTCTGGTGATGCCAGACGCTGAAAGCGGCGACGTGCTGCTGCGCATCCCGCTAAACGGAGAGGCGTACATCCAGCGATTTGGTGAGCCCTACATTGTCATCCACCGTTCGGCGATCCACGACATCCTGCTCGAAGCCTGCAGCAGACAAGAAGGAGTTGAGTTGATAGTCAACTCGCAGGTCGACAATTTCCGTGACGAAGGCGAAGACGGGGTGTCCGTTACAACCACAGATGGGCGGCGATTCGAGGGCAGTGCACTGATCGGTGCGGATGGCGTCAAGAGTCGCATCCGCGCGTTGATTCAAGGTGAGACAGCCCCTCGCGATACAGGCTACGTAGCGCACCGTACGGTGATGCCGATGTCGCAAACGCCTGCTGGCCTGCCGCACTTGCAAGATGTGGTGTTGTGGTCTGGACCGGGTTACCACGTGGTGCACTACCCACTTAATCAAGGAACAGTGTTCAATGCGGTCGCTGTTTTTCGAAATCCTGCGCCAGGGGTAGAAGACCCAAAACAGTATGTCGCCCAAGTCCAGCAGGTTTATGGCGCAGCACATCCTTCGCTGAAGAAGGTGATTGAGCTGATGGACTTGCAAAAGCGATGGCCATTAGCAGACCGCGATCCATTCCGCACGTGGAGTTGCGGGCGCGTCACGCTGCTAGGCGATGCCGTTCATCCGACTTTACAGTCGTATGGGCAAGGTGCCGGGATGGCCGTTGAGGATGCTGTTTGCTTGGCCGGATTGGTGAACGACAGCGGCGGTGATTTTGAGAAGGCCTTTGCGGAGTACCCGAAGCGAAGGCTCGTTCGTAGCGCGCGCATTCAGCTTGGTTCACGCCACCTTTGGGAGTTCTACCACGCTGAAGGCATTGCCCGGGAAGTACGCAATGCCGAACTGAAAGAGCGCACGGATCAGAGCTTCTACGACTGTCTATCCTGGATCTGGGATGGTGATCCGATGTCAGGAATGCCCTTGACTGTGCAGAAGTCTGATGGCCGTTCGGCGGAGGCTCTTGCATGACGACCACCGGCATTGCACCTGACCGCTTCAGACAGCAGTTGTCGGCGCTGAATGCGGCACCGCTCTGGGATGTGCTGGCCACCCTGGTTCCTCCGCAACCCCGGAGCAACGCAGTGCCAAATGTATGGCGCTGGGCTCAGTTGCGGCCACAGCTATTGGCTGCTGGTGAACTCATCAGTGCCGAAGAAGCGGAACGCCGGGTTCTGATGTTGTGCAACCCCGGAATTGTTGGGCGCCGTCAGGTCACTGACACGCTTTATGCCGGACTGCAACTTATTCATCCAGGTGAGTCAGCCAGAGCCCACCGGCACAGTCAGTCAGCACTGAGGTTTGTTCTGGAAGGCGAGGGCGGCTTCACCTCTGTCGATGGCCTGCGCGCCGATATGCGACGGGGGGACTTCATCGTGACGCCCTCCTGGAAATGGCACGATCACGGTAACGATGGCGATGGTCCGGTCATGTGGCTGGATGGACTGGACGTACCACTGGTCAGTTTTTTGCAGGCAGGGTTTCGGGAAGAGCACGAAGCCGTTCGATTTCCCGCTCGCGGTAGTGCCGAGCAGGTGTTCCACCGCTACGGCAACGGGCTGCTTCCGCTGGAGCGCCGAGATGCGGGCTCAACTTCTCCCATCTTTAGCTATCCCTACGAGCGCACGCGCGAATCGTTGGAGCAACTGGTCAGCGCGGGGGAAATTGATGAGTACCGAGGAGCGGTGGTGCGTTATGCCAATCCGCTGAATGGCGATTGGGCAATGCCTTCAATCGGGGCATGGATGCAATGTTTACCGAAGCGCTGGAAGCCGCTCCATACACGTTCTACCGATAGCGTTGTGCTGACTGTTGTCGAGGGAACGCCCACCATCGAAATTGATGGTGAGGTGCCGGTCTTGCTTCAACCCAACGATGTTTTTGTGGTGCCTGGATGGCGGCGCTGGCGAGCTCTCGCAGGAGACACAGAGGATGCGGTGATATTCGCGTACTCGGACCGCCCCGTGCATGAGAAGCTAGGTTTGTATCGCGAACAACTCGGATAAATAATTTAGAAAAGGAACTTGGTTCATGAAAGTCTGTCGTTTCAATGAAAACCGCATCGGTATTATTAAAGACAACGAGGTCTATGACATTACGCCGCTGTTTGATCGCTTCGGAAAGCCCGGTTGGCCTTACCCTGCGTATGACTGGATCATTGGGAATTTTGGTGAAATTCGCAATGAGATTGATGGATTTTTGCCTTCAGTTAAGGCACTTGCCTTGGCCGATGTCACATTACGCGCGCCGGTAGCAAATCCTGGGAAAATCATTGGCGCGCCGGTGAATTACAAGGATCATATCGATGAAGCGAATATAGATAAGCAGATCAACCACGGTAAGCAATACACCTCCATGGATAAGTTGGGGTTGTTCATTAAAGCTCCAACTTCGCTGTTGGGGCCAGATGGTGTGGTGCAAATTCCGTTCGCCGATAGAAGAACAGACCATGAGGTCGAGCTGGGTGTCATCATTGGAAAGCAATGCCGCAGGGTTT
The DNA here is from genome assembly GCF_000422885.1 of Ottowia thiooxydans DSM 14619. Lineage (GTDB taxonomy): Bacteria > Pseudomonadota > Gammaproteobacteria > Burkholderiales > Burkholderiaceae_C > Ottowia > Ottowia thiooxydans. The sequence continues at coordinate 254,756 of NZ_AUGX01000001.1, forward strand.
CTCGTGACCAAGCGCTTGACTACGTTTTTGGGTATTGCATTGCACTTGACATGACGGTGCGTGGTCCTGAGTTTCCGGGATTTAGAAAGTCAGCAGATACATTCGGGGTAATAGGCCCCTGGATCACGACTGCTGACGAAATTCAAGATCCTAATGCCTTGGATTTTTCGATTTCAGTTAACGGTGAAGTTCGGCAAAAATCAAATACAAGTTATCTGATTTTCAATGTTCAACATTTGATTGAATACGCGTCAGCAATGTATACGCTGATGCCTGGAGATGTCATCATGACGGGCACCCCAGCTGGAGTGAGTCCGGTGCAGCCGGGTGACCGTATGTTGTCCGTTATTCAGGGGCTGGGGGAAATGTCGATCGACATTGCAAATTAATAAATAATCGATAAATTTTCTGAGCTTCAGGAGACAATGTAATGAATCGATCAAATCAAAAACAGCACGTAATTCGGCGTCGGGTTGTACTATCCGCCGCACTTTCGGCCGCTTTGGGGTCCGCGGGTCTGGTCCACGCAAATACGAAGTACCCGTCGGGGCCAATCAGCGTTGTTGTGGGGGGGCCACCAGGCAGTTTGTCGGATACCTTGTCGCGCTTTTTTGCCCTGAAGCTCAGTGAAGCCTTATCAGAGAAGGTGTTTGTAGAAAACAAGCCAGGAGCGAATGGCATGTTGGCTGCAGGCGCAGTGGCCAAAGCGGCGCCAGATGGCCGTTCACTGTTCTTGACTCCGGACACCGTGATGGTGGTTAATCAGTTTGTCTACCAACGGTCTCCGTACAACGTGGAGACGGATTTCCAGCCAATTGCACTATTGGGGAAGGTGTCGGTCGTGCTGGTCACGCACCCGAAGAGCGGGATCAAAACCCTGGACCAGTTGGTTCAGCGGGCCAAGTCCAAGCCCCAATCCGTAACCTATGCGTCTGGTGGCTCCGCGCACCCAACGCATTTGATCATGGCCATGACCGCTAATCGTCTAGGTTTGCAGATGACCCATGTGCCTTACAAGGGCACATCCCCGGGCCTGCAAGGAGTGATGGCGGGTGATGTCGATGCCATGGTGATTGGTTCCGCCGAAGCAGTGCCTCTCATCGAAAGCGGGCGCTTGGTATTGCTTGCCGCCAGTGGACCTGGAGCGAAGGAGCGCTTCCCCACAGTTCCTTTGCTGAGGGATGCGCACCGTGACCTTGACTTGACATCGTGGTTTGCGATTTTTGGCCCGGCTGGTCTTCCGCCCGAAACTGTGAGCACCTTGAACACCGAGTTGAATAAAGTTCTTCGCTCTCCGGAGGCTAAAGCGCGGTTGGCAGAGTTTCACATGTTGCCATTGCCTGGTGCTCCAGATGAGGTGCAAAAAATGATGCAAGCCGAGCGACTCAAGTACCGCGAACTTGTAGAGGCCATTGGCTTGAAAGTGGATTGAGTAATCGTTTTGAGTATCCGTTTGGTATGAATGGATGGCTGCCTTTTCTCTGAACGAACCGTTTTCTTCTCGTCTGGTGAAGATGTTGTATTGAAGTTCTGATATCAAAATGTCTTTGATTTTTTTCTAGAAATGAACAAGAGACTCAATGAGCCAACCGCCCACATCAAACAGTAAAGACAAGCTCGTTCACTTCGATATGCGGGGCTCAGTTGCGGTCATTCGTCTGAGCCGGCCAGCCAAGCGTAACGCGTTGAGCGACAAGCTCATCTTCGCTCTGCGCGACGTTTTCCAGAATCTACCGGCCGAAGCGCGCGCCGCCGTCATCCACGGCGAAGGCGAACATTTCTGTGCCGGCCTGGATTTATCTGAACTGCAGGAACGCGATGCAGGAGCAGGCGTACACCACTCACGCTCGTGGCATAACGCGCTAACCCAGGTGCAGGAAGGCCCGGTGCCGGTGATCGCCGCGTTGCACGGTGCGGTGGTGGGCGGGGGCTTGGAGTTGGCCAGTGCCTGCCACATCCGCGTGGCCGACGAGACCACATTTTTTGCACTCCCTGAAGGCACTCGTGGCATCTTTGTGGGTGGCGGCGGCTCGGTGCGCATCCCCAAGCTGATCGGTGTGGCGCGCATGACCGACATGATGCTGACCGGCCGTGTCTACAACGCTGCGGACGGCGAGCGTGTGGGCTTGGCGCAGTACCTTGTGCCCGCGGGCACGGCGCTGGACAAGGCACTGGCGCTGGCCACGCAAATTGCCACCAACGCGCCATTGACAAACTACGCGCTGATGCACGCACTGCCGCGCATCGCCGAGCAGTCTGCTGACCACGGCTTCTTTACTGAAGCGCTGATGGCCTCCATTGCCCAGGCCACACCTGAAGCCAAGGAGCGCGTGCGCGCATTCCTGGAAGGCAAGGCCGCCAAGGTGCAGAAGGGATGAAGCCGGGTCAACGTAGAAAATTCCAGGAGACAAGATGAGCACTCCCGCCTTCCGACCGATGGCCTTTGGTGTAACCACCGCCGTGTTGCGCGACGGCCCCAATGGCACGCACTACCTGCGCGCTGACCAAGAACTGCAGCCCTATAAAAATCGCCTGACAGACCTCCTGCGCCATTGGGCCGAAACCGTCCCCGACCGTACCTGGATGGCACGTCGTCAGCCTATCGTGGGTGTTGACGGCAAACCCGCACTGGGTGAGTGGCGCCACATCAGCTACGCAGAGGCATGGGCTACAGCACGCCGCATTGCTCAAGGCCTGATCAACCGAGGGCTCAGCGCTGAGCGCCCGGTGGCCATATTGTCTGAAAACAGCCTTGAGCATGCGCTTTTGGCTTTGGGTTGCATGGTGGCGGGTGTTCCTCATGTGCCTGCTTCCCCCGCGTATTCGCTGATCAGCACCGATTACGAAAAGCTCAAGCACGTGCTGCGCACCACCACACCCGGGATGCTGTTTGCCAGTGACGCCACTCTCTATGGCAAGGCCCTGCACGCCGTCGCCAGTGATGGTGTGGAAATCGTGTTGGCACAAGGCCGCCTTGAAGGTTTGGATAGCACCAGCTTCGCCGAACTGGCCGGAACGCCGGAAACGCCCGACGTGGATGCGGCCATCTCCGCTACAGGGCTGGACACCATCACCAAGTTTCTCTTTACCAGCGGGTCCACGAAACTGCCGAAGGCTGTCATCAACACGCAGCGTATGTGGTGTGCCAATCAGCAGCAGGCAGCGCAATCCATGCCCGTTGTGGCAGAGCAACCCCTGGTGCTGTTGGACTGGCTGCCCTGGAATCACACTTTCGGGGGCAACCACAACTTCGGAATGGTGATCTACCAAGGCGGTACGTTGTACATCGACGATGGCAAACCTACGCCTGCACTGATGCACGAGACCTTGCGCAACCTGCGCGAGATTGCGCCAACCGTGTACTTCAACGTGCCCATAGGCTTTGAGGCCATCGCCAATGCGATGAAGACCGACGACTTGCTGCGCAAGACGCTGCTGTCACGTGTGAAGATGTTTTTCTACGCCGGAGCGGCGCTGGCGCAGCCCGTGTGGGACAGCCTGTACGAGAGTGAGGAGCGTGAGATTGGCCAGCGCGTCGTCATGGCGTCCGGGCTGGGCATGACGGAGTCTGCACCGTTTGGCCTGTTTGTGACCAGCCCCAATGTGAGGGCGGGTGATTTGGGTTTACCCACTCCGGGGTTGGAGCTCAAGCTAGTAGATGTGGATGGCAAGACCGAGGTGCGCTTTCGCGGTCCCAACATCACCCCAGGTTACTGGCGCGCACCCCAGGAAACCGCGGATGCCTTCGACGAGGAGGGCTTCTTCAAGACGGGTGATGCAGTGAAGTGGATCGATGAGACCGATGTCCATCTCGGGTTGAAGTTCGACGGGCGCATCGCCGAGGACTTCAAGCTTGCTACCGGCACTTTCGTGAGCGTGGGCCCTATGCGCGCAAGGATCATTGCCGCAGGCGCTCCCTACATCCAGGACGTGGTGCTGACTGGCCTGAACTTGAAGGAGGTGGGTGCCATGGTTTTTCCTACGCCCAAGGTGCGCGAGCTGGCAGGTCTGCCAGCGGATGCGTCCTTCCACGATGTATTGGAGAGCGCACCAGTGCTGGCCTACTTCCAGAACCTGGCTAACGAGCTTGCCAAGACAGCGACAGGCAGCGCCAACCGAATCGCGCGCCTATGCCTGTTGGCCGATCTGCCCACTATCGACCGTGGCGAGATCACCGACAAGGGCTCTATTAACCAGCGCGCGGTGCTTACACACCGGGCTGATACCGTGGCCGCTCTGCACGAGGACCGGTTGCACCACATCGTCAAGCCTCAGCACTGATTTTCCCCTGCCGGCTTCGGCGTCAAGCAGGTGTCATGTGGTCACAAGGGCTTGGCCCCACGGTAACTATGACGCTAACACTCATGTTGGCAGGAATCGACCAGGTTCTCCATGAAAGTTGAAATGAAAGACAACGGTTTCTTCAATCTATTTAATGACGTCGTGATACTCGACGGGGTCCGCACTCCGATGGTCGACTACTGCGGCGCCCTCGGTCACATCTCTCCTACCGACCTGGGCATCAAGGCTGCGCGGGCCGCACTGGCCCGCGCTGATGTGCCGGCGGAACATATCGGTTCGGTGGTCACGGGCAATATGTCGCCCGGAGATTTCGACCAGTTCTTCCTGCCGCGGCACATCGGCCTGTACGCGGGCGTGCCGCTGGAGGTGCCGGCCATCATGGCGCAGCGCATCTGCGGGACGGGATTTGAGCTGTTCCGCCAGGCCGGTGAACACATCCAGGGCTGCGCCTGCGAGGCCGTGCTGGTGGTGGGCACCGAGAGCATGACCCGCAATCCTATCGTCGCTTTCGACCATCGGACCGGCTTCAAGCTGGGCGCGCCGGTGGGTTTCAAGGACTATCTGTGGGAGGCGCTTCAAGACCCCGCTGCCGGAATCAACATGATCCAGACGGCAGAGAATCTAGCCAAGAAGTACGGTATTACCCGCGAGGAGGTGGACGCCTTCGCATCCAGCTCCTTTGCCAAGGCTGTCGCAGCGCAGGAAAGCGGTTTTCTGGCTGGAGAGATCGTGCCCGTGGTCACCGAGAAGTTCGAGTTGGAAGGCTACAAGCCGCGTGGAATCCGGCTGCAGGGCAAGGCCACCGAATTGGCCACCGACACCCACGCTCGCCTTTCTCCGGTGGAGGTACTGGCCAAGCTCAGACCCGTCTATGAAGGTGGCGTACAGACCGGTGGCAATAGCTCGGCCTTGGTGGATGCAGCTGCAGCTGCGGTGGTCGCATCGGGCGCGTATGCCAAGACCTACGGCAAGAAACCACTGGCACGTGTGGTGGCTGCCGCCGTCGTGGGTGTGCCGCCCGAGATCATGGGCATCGGGCCGGCGCCAGCCATCCGCCTGCTGCTGTCGCGCTGCGGGCTGACGCTAGACCAGATCAGCCGCTTCGAGATCAACGAGGCCCAAGGCGCGCAAACCCTTGCTGTCGGGCGCGAATTAGGGCTGGATCTGTCCAAACTCAACGTCAATGGCGGCGCCATCGCGCTTGGTCACCCTCTGGCCGCCACGGGCGTGCGACTGACCATCACCTTGGCGCGTGAGCTGCGCCGAAGCCAGCAGCGCTGGGGCATTTCAAGTGCGTGCGTGGGCGGCGGGCAGGGCATTGCGCTGCTGATTGAGAACCCCCAATAAGGAGCTGATCAAATGATTATTCAAGGACAAGCAGCACTGGTCACCGGCGGCGGCTCCGGCCTGGGTGAAGCCACTGCACGCGAACTAGCCCGCCAGGGCGCCAAGGTTGCTGTGCTCGATATCAACATGGACAACGCTCGGCGCGTGGCCGACGCCATCATTGCTGCGCACGGCACTGGCACTGCACTGGCTGTGGAGTGCGATGTGACCAATGGCGATAGCGTGCAGGCGGCCATAGACGCCGCGGCCGTAGCCCATGGCTCGGCACGCATTCTCATGCAGATTGCCGGCATCGGAAGCGCCAGGCGCATCATCGCCAAGGACGGCAGCCCCGCCCCACTGGAAGACTTTGTCCGCGTGGTCAACGTCAATCTCGTTGGCACTTACAACGTGGCCCGCCTGTTCGCGGCAGCCTGCGCCAAGGCCGAGCCTATGGCAGACGGCGAGCGTGGAGTCATGGTGTTTACCGCGTCTGTGGCGGCGTTCGACGGCCAGGTGGGTCAGCAGGCCTACAGCGCCTCCAAGGGCGGGGTAGTGGGCATGACGCTGCCCATGGCGCGTGACCTGTCGCAACATGGCATCCGCGTGTGCACCGTGGCGCCAGGCCTCTTTGCTACCCCGCTGATGAACACCTTGCCTGAATCGATACAGGCATCGCTGGCTGCCAGCATCCCTTTCCCTAAGCGGCTGGGTAAGCCCGAAGAGTTTGCAGAACTCGCTTGCCATGTGGTGACCAACGGCCACCTCAACGGCGAGGTGATCCGCCTGGACGGCGCGCTGCGCCTGGCGCCTCGTTGAAAGACTAAGCCAATGAGCAAGACTGTGGTGTACGAAGTGAATGTGATGTTCGGCGATTGCGACCCGGCCGGCATTGTTTTCTTTCCCAACTTCTCGAAGTGGATGGACGCCTCGTCTCTGAACTTCTTCGTCACGTGTGGTGTTCCGCCCTGGCGTGAGTTGGTCAAGACGCGTGGCATCGTTGGCACGCCGCTGTTGGAGATTCATACCAAATTCATGCGTCCGGCCACCTATGGCGAACGCTTGCAAGTGCATACCAGTGTCATCGAATGGCGCGAAAAGGTGTTCATCCAGAAGCATGTTGTCAAGCGAGGCGAGGAGGTGCTCTGCGAGGGCACAGAGACGCGCGCTTTTGTCGTGCACCCGCCCGAGAACCCCGATCGCATCAAGGCCATTCCCATACCCGAGGACATTCGCGCCAAGTGCGGTGGTTGATTCCCCGCGAGACCACTTTCCCCCTCAACTAACTTAGGAGACAAAGCCCGTGAAAACCATAAAGACCATACAAGCTATCCGAACTCTCTTGGCTGTTACGGTGGCAGCGCTGGCCGCCACAGCCGCGCAAGCCGACATCAAGGTGGGTGTCGTCCTTTCGCTCACCGGCCCTGGTTCCAGCCTGGGAATTCCGATGAACAACCAGCTCAAGCTGTTCGCCAAGACCATTGCTGGTGAAAACGTTCAGCTTTTCATACTCGATGACGCCACAGACCCCGGAAAGGGAGCGGCCAACACGCGCCGCTTGGTAACCGAGGACAAGGTGGACATCATCCTCGGCTCCACCATCACTCCAGTGGCCGCTGCGATGTCGGTCATTACCGCTGAGGCAGGTACCGTTCAACTGGCTCTGAGCCCTGTGATTTTGCCCCCCGGCAAGGACAAGTGGCTGTTCCGTATGCCTCAGTCCAGCGCGGTGATGGCGTTTCCCATGGTCGAGCATATGCGCAAGCAGGGCGTCAAGACCCTGGGCTTCCTGGGCTACGCTGATGCTTATGGCGAACAGTGGCTTCAGGATTTAACTCCGCTGTTGACCAAGGCCGGTATCAAGATTGTGGCTACCGAGCGCTTCGCACGCACCGACTCAAGTGTGGCCCCGCAGGCGCTGAAACTGACTACAGCCAACCCCGACGCAGTATTGGTCGTGGCCACGGGAACTGGCGCCGCCATGCCCCACGTTGCCATGGTTGATCGTAACTACAAGGGCAAGATCTACCAGACTCACGCAGCCGTCACACAAGACCTGATGCGCGTTGGCGGCAAGGCCGTGGAGGGCGCATTCGTGGTCTCGGGCCCCACTGTGCTTGCTGAGCAACTGCCTGATACGCACCCTTCAAAAGCAGTGGCTGTAGATTTCGTGCAGAAGTACGAGAAGGCTTATGGGCCTAACTCTCGAAATCCCTTTGCAGGCCAGATCTACGATGTGCAAGTGGTGCTGGAAAAGGCAGTGCCTATGGCGCTTAAAAAAGCCAAGCCGGGCACACCTGAGTTTCGCGCCGCGCTTCGTGACAGCATAGAAACCATGGGCCGAACCATCCTGTCATGGGGCGTTATGAACTGGACACCCACCGATCACTGGGGCTACACCAGCGAAACTGGGGTGATGCTGAAGATCGTGGACGGTAAGTTCAAGGTCGAGCAATAAGTTTTTGTTTCGAGTTCAGCCGCGCCAAGTTCGTCTGCGCCCCGGTGGCCAGGCCACGCCGGCGCGGTTCCTTTTCTCCTGAAAGACCAAAACCATCCCATGGACTTCACGATCGCCAGCATCCTCTTTTTGGACGGCGTAACCAATGGCGCCGTCTATGCGTTGCTGGGCCTTGCCACGGTGCTCGTGTTCACCGTCACGCGCATCATCTTCATTCCGCAGGGCGAGTTTGTCGCTTATGGGGCTCTCACCCTCGCCATGTTGCAAAGTGGCAAGACGCCGGGTACGGTTTGGTTGTTGCTCATTGTGGCTGGCGTTGCGGCCGCTATGGAGTGGGTGTCCCGCTTCCGGCATCACGGCCACGCCGGCCATGCCACCCGTTCCGCACTCAAAACGTTGATGGCCCCTGTGGCCGTGTCGTTACTCACTATGTGGGCCGCACCGCAACAGTGGCCACTGGTGGCACAGGCCTTGTTGTCTGTGGCGGTGGTTACGGCCTTTGGTCCGCTGGTCTATCGTGTGGCGTATCAGTCGCTTGAAGACGCCACGCCGCTGGTGCTGCTGATTGTGTCGGTAGGCGTGCATTTCGCCATGACTGGCCTGGGCCTGCTGTTCTTCGGTGCCGAGGGTTTCCGCAACCCTAGCTTCTGGAATTACCGGGGCCAGTTTGGCCCGCTCACCCTGAGCGGTCAGACCATCATCATCGGGCTGAGCACGGTGGCGCTGATCGTGCTGTTTTACCTGTACTTCGAGCGTTCGTTCAAGGGCAAGGCACTGCGTGCCACCGCGGTCAACCGTACCGGTGCGCGCCTGATGGGTATTTCGACCCACAGCTCTGGCCAGCTCACGTTCACCATGGCCGCGCTGTTAGGTGCGCTCTCGGGCTTGCTGATCGGCCCCACCACCACGTTGTACTACGACTCGGGGTTCCTGATCGGTCTGAAGGGCTTCGTTGCTGCTGTGATGGCTGGCTTGTCCAGCTACCCTGGTGCACTCATCGGTGCGCTGTTTGTGGGCATCGTTGAATCCTTCGGTTCGTTCTGGGCAAGCGCTTTCAAGGAAGTGATCGTGTTCACGCTGATTTTGCCAGTCCTATTGATCCGCTCCATCACCAGCAGGCATTCCGGTGAGGATCACTGAAATGGACATCCGAAAAGCTGGGCTTGTTGCCCTGATCGCCGCCGTGCCGCTGATCGCGGTGCTGCCCCTGCCTGATTTCTGGGTGATGCAACTCAATTACATCGGCCTCTACAGCCTGACCTCGCTAGGCTTGGTGCTGCTCACTGGCGTGGGTGGACTCACATCGTTTGGGCAGGCGGCCTTTGTGGGCATTGGTGCCTACACCACTGCCTGGTTTACGCTCAATCTGGGGTTTTCGCCCTGGCTCACGCTGTTCATCGGGCTGGCCTTCACGGCCGTCAGTGCGCTGGTGGTGGGCTTCATCACGCTGCGCATGTCGGGCCATTACCTGCCGCTGGCCACTATTGCCTGGGGCCTATCGCTGTATTACCTGATGGGCAACTTAAGTGCGCTGGGAAAATACGATGGGTTACTGGGTATCAAGAGCCTTACCCTCGCTGGCTTTGATATAGGGCAGGGTCGCACCTTTTTTGTGTTGACCTGGAGCATTTTGCTGGCGCTGGCGTTTGCCCTGATACACCTTCTGGATTCGCGGGCCGGCCGCGCCATCCGGGCCCTGAAGAACGGCTCGCAGATGGCTGAGGCTATGGGCATCAACACCTTCCGCTACAAGGTCACTATCTTCGTATTGGCGGCGTTGTTCGCGTCCGTAGCAGGCTGGTTGCTGGCGCACTTCCAGCGCACTGTCAACCCGTCAGCTTTTGGTATCAAGATGGGCATCGAGTATCTGTTCATGGCGGTGCTGGGTGGTGTGGGACATGTGTGGGGCGCTATTGCCGGTGCCGGCATGATCAAGCTGCTGGACGACCAATTGCAGGTGTTGTTGCCCAAACTCATCGGCACCAGTGGCAGCTACGAGGTCATCGTGTTGGGTATCGCCATGGTGCTCGTGCTGAAATACCTGCCAGACGGCCTGTGGTCGCTGGTGGAGCGTCAATTGCCACGCAAGCAACGCAAGGTGGACTGGGCCGAGGCAGCCGCGCTGCACGAGCGCAGCAAGCCCTGTGCGGGCGAGGTGGTGCTGGATGTGCAGAAAGTCCGCAAGCAGTTTGGCGGGCTGGTGGCCGTCAATGACATCAGCTTTCAGATTCAGGCCGGCCAGATTGTCGGTTTGATCGGCCCCAACGGCGCGGGCAAATCGACCACCTTCAACCTCATTACCGGCGTATTGGGCATGACCAGCGGACAGGTGTTGTTCCGTGGTCAGGCAGTGGGCGGAAAGGCATCGCGGGAAATCTCACGCCTGGGCATGGCCCGCACGTTCCAGCACGTGAAAATGATCGCCGACATGACGGTACTGGAAAACGTGGCCTTGGGCGCCTACACCCGTGGCTCCAAGGGCGTATTGCAGGCCATGTTGCGCACCAATCGAGGTGAAGAACAGCGCCTGTTCCGCGAGGCCCAGCGCCAATTGGAGCGCATTGGTATGGGCGAGCACCTGCACGAGCAAGCGGGCAACCTGGCCATGGGCCCACAACGTTTGATGGAAATCGCCCGCGCCCTTTGTGCTGACCCGGCTTTGCTCTTGCTCGACGAGCCCGCCGCCGGTCTGCGCCACAAAGAGAAGCAGGCCCTCGCTGACGTATTGCGGCAATTGCAGCGAGAGGGCGTGAGCATTTTGCTGGTGGAACACGACATGGATCTGGTCATGCAGGTCTGTGATCACCTGGTGGTGATGGAGTTCGGAACCCTTTTGACTCAGGGAACACCGGCCCACGTCCAGCAAGACCCCAAGGTCCGCGCGGCCTACCTCGGAACCGAGCATTGACATGAGCACCCCACTTCTTCGCATCCAGCAACTGCGCGCAGGTTATGGCCGGGCAGAGGTATTGCATGGCATTGATCTGCACGCAGACAAGGGCAGCGTGATCACCGTCATCGGCCCTAACGGCGCCGGAAAGTCCACCCTCCTCAATAGCATGATGGGCCTGCTGCCCTCCAAGGGCCTGGTCGAATACGAAGGCGAGGACATTGGCACGCTCACCCTGGAAGAGCGCGTGATGCGCGGTATTGCCCTGGTGCCGGAAAAGCGCGAACTGTTCGGCACTATGCCGGTAGAAGACAATCTGGTGCTGGGCGGCTACCGGCAGATGCGCCTGGGCAACGCCCAGTGGCGTTCACGCCTGGACGATGTGTATGCGTTGTTCCCGCGGCTGAAGGAGCGCCGCACTCAGTTGGCCGGCACACTCTCAGGCGGTGAACGCCAGATGTTGGCGGTGGGCCGATCTCTGATGTCGGGTCCGCAGGTGCTGATGCTGGATGAGCCCAGCCTGGGTTTGGCACCGCTGATCGTGAAAGAGATCTTTTCCATCATCACGACCCTGCGCCAAACCGGCGTGACCATCGTGCTGGTGGAGCAGAATGCGCGCGCCGCGCTGGCAGTTGCCGACCATGGTTACGTGCTGGAAATGGGCGAACTGAGCCTACAAGGCCCGGCGGCCGAGTTGGCGCAAGACGCACGTGTCATCGATACCTACCTGGGTGCCACCAGGAAGCCGGATTAGGGCTTGTTCTTCATGGATGCCTATCCTCCCTAAGCGAGGTGGTACCGCTTAACCGCTGTGGCTCCCAGGCCGAAGCGCGATGAACTGCGGATGCCGATGAGGAATGGCGGTCTTATGAACTTCTGCCGAAGATACCCTGGCTATGGAGGGGGCCGCTACCGTCGCTGCGATGCGCTTGGCATCAGGGTCCGTTACAGTCCGCACGGTTGCCACTCCTTTGACCGCCAACCATGGATATGCGTGCGATCTACTATTTCGTCAATGCTTACGAGGAACGCAGTTTCACCGCCGCAGCTGAGAAAGTGCACGTCGTTCAATCGGCGCTGAGTGCGCAGATCCGCAATTTGGAAGACGAGTTCGGTACACCACTCTTTGAGCGCGGAGCGCGAGGGGTGGATCCCACTCCGGCCGGGCAGCGACTGTATGAGCTGAGTCTGCCGCTGCTGCGCGATCTGGCCTCCGCCAAGCAGGAGATCGTAGATTTGGTGCAGGGCAAGAAGATTACGGGAGCCTTGCGCATTGGCCTTCCTTCCTCTATCTGCAGGGGTATCCTGGGTGGTGTGCTACGGGAGTTTCGCGAGCGTTACCCTAAGGTGGATGTGAGCGTCGTGGAAGCCTACCATCGTACTTTGACAGACCAGGTTCAGGCCGGGCAACTAGACGTGGCACTGGCCGCAATGCCGCAGGAGCACAGCGGTCTCGCGTTTCACTCCAGCATACGCGATCTATGCGTGATGGTTTCAGGCCGGCCTATCCTTGGCGAATCCCTCACACCCTGTGATTTGACCGCGCGCGACGATCTCAAACTGGTCGTGCCCTCCGACCGCCATCTGTTGGGGCAGGCGATCAGCACACTCATTGCCAGCGGCGCCGTCAAGCCGCGCTCGCTGATGCGGGTCGACGGCACTATCGCAACGATGGAAAGCGTCCTTGCCTCGGACTGGGCATGTCTGTGCCCCATGACCGCTGTGGTCAATGAACTCGACTCGAAGGAATTCTTTATCTATCCGGTTGTTAAACCCGACCTGCGCTTTGACCTCTACCTGGTGCGCGATCAGCGCAGGCCGCTTACGCCGGCGGCCAGGGCTTTCGCGGAAATCCTGGAGCGCAGGCTTGGTGAGGTGCGCGCCAGGTGGGACGCCGCAGTAGGTGAGCACGAAAAGTCGCTACAAGAGGCGTCCTAGCGGGAGCGTTGAACGAGTCATCGGTTTGAGTGATGGGTGACATCCATTTAAATCGCTTTTTCTGAGTTGTCCCGCTGACTAGTATTGCGGTCATTCAGAAAATGACCGAGACAACGATGGATCCGATGATCGAGAGAGCATGCCGCGACGAGGCGGTGCTGCGCCAGTCGCTGCAGGACGCGGATACAGTTCCCGCACTGATGGTGCTGGCCCAGTTGACCGACGAGACGGCACTGCTGGAGGAGGCCGCCCCCTACATTGAGGGTGCATGGAGCTATCAGCAGAAGATTCCTCCTGCGCTGGCCGAACGCATCCGTGAGCGCTTGATTGGCGCGCTCCACGAGTACGCGCAGAACGGGAAAGCAGTTCCGCGCGTGGTGCCTGACGAGCGTTTGCAGCGCATCATGAGCGTGGGGGCTGGTCAAGCCGTACCGGCATCCTACGTGCCGCTGCTGATCGAGGAAATGCGGCTGGCGCACGAAGATCCGCGGGCGGTGCCTTGGCACTCCGGTGAGCCGCCGGAGGCTGTGAAGGATTTCCGGGTAGTGGTTATAGGCGCGGGCCTCTCGGGCATCTGTGCTGGCATTCGCCTGCGGCAGGCGGGTATCCCATTCGTGATTCTCGAGAAGAACCAGGAGATGGTGGGGACTTGGCTCGAGAACGACTATCCCGGCTGTGGCGTGGACACCCCCAACCATTTTTACTCATTCTCGTTCAACCCAAAAAACGACTGGTCTCACCATTTCGCCAAGCGCGATGAGATCTTTGAGTACTTCAGGGATACGGCCGAGCTTCATGATCTGCGTCGCCACGTGCGGTTCGGCGTGGAGGTCACTCAGCTGAACTATGAGCAGGACAGGGCGCTTTGGTCCCTTGAGTTGCGCCTGGAAGATGGCACTATCGAGACGATGGGTGCTCATGCTGTGATCAGTGCAGTGGGCATTCTCAATCGGCCTGCAGTGCCGGTGATCGAGGGCCTGGAGAAATTCGCTGGCCCTTGCTTCCATACCGCGCGTTGGGATCATACGGTTGATCTCAAGGGTAAACGCGTGGCCATGATCGGAACCGGGGCGAGCGCTATGCAAGCTGGGCCGGAGATCGCACCCGATGTGGCCAAGCTCACGCTGTTTCAGCGCTCTCCGCACTGGGCCGCTCACAACCCCAATTACCACAAGCCCGTGAGCGCTGGTCATCAGTGGGCACTGGAGCACATACCCTTGTTCACGGAGTGGTGCCGCTTCCTGCTTTTCTGGGCTGGGTCTGATGGCTTCCACGATACGCTGCAGGTTGATCCCAACTGGACTCAGCCCGAGCTGTCACTCAATCGCGAGAACCACGCCATGCGGGAGGTGTTGATTGCGCATATCCGCCGTGAGTTGGACGGTGACGAGGCATTGATCGCCAAGTGCATCCCGAACTACCCGCCGTATGGCAAGCGCATGCTTCGCGACAACCATTGGTATCGCACGCTGCGCCGGCCTAACGTGGAGCTTGAGAACGGTCCTATTGCGCACATCACCGAAGACGCGGTCATCATGCAGGACGGTACTCGACATGAGGTGGACGCTCTCGTGCTGGCCACCGGCTTCCATGCGGGCAAGGTGTTGTGGCCGATGGAGATCACTGGGCGCGATGGCTTGCGCCTGAGTGAAGTGTGGCAAGGCGAGAACCCGCGTGCCTACAAAGGCATGACCATGCCCGGCTTTCCAAACCTGTTCTTGACATGCGGGCCCAATACCGCGCTGGCGCATGGTGGAAGCCTTGTGTTTCACACGGAGTGCCAAGTGAAGTACATCATGCAGGCGCTCCGCTCAATGCTTGAGAGCGGTTGCTCGGCGATAGAGGTACGAGAGGACATCCATGACCGCTACAACGACGAGGTCGACGAGCGCTGCCGTGGCATGGTCTGGTCGCACCCCGGTGTGAGCAGCTGGTACAAAAACCGCGACAACCGCGTCACGATTACTTCGCCATGGAAGCTGGTGGATTACTGGCAACTCACGCGTGAATTCGAACCTGACGACTATCTCGTCACCCCCTCCGCTACAAACCCTTCCGCTGTTTAAACCTGACATGATGCAATTCGAATCTACCTACACCGTGCGAGGCGTCAAGCTGAGAATGTTTCGCGGCGGACATGGCGAGCCCACGCTTTTTCTGCATGGCGCCGCCGGTCTGAGCCACTGGACACCGTTTTTTGAGACCATGTCGCATGGGTTTGACTTCATTGCTATTGAGCACCCGGGTTACGGAAAGTCGGACTCGCCAGAGTGGATCTCATCTATTGACGAACTCGCGACGTTTTATCTGGATGTGATCGAGGGCTTGGGTGTGGAGCGTGTCCATCTGATTGGCAGTTCGCTCGGTGGATGGTTGGCGAGCGAGATCGCCGTGCGCAATAGCGCTCTGCTACGAAGCCTGACATTGCTCGGGCCTGCGGGCTTGCGGCGCGACGACATTCCAGTGCCCGATATGCTGTCCTGGACACCCCAGGAGGTTACACGCAAGGCTTATTTCGATCAGGAAATTGTTGAGCGCATCCTTTCCATGGACATGACCGACGAGCAGAAGCAAATGCTGGCTAAGAACCGAGCCAGCACTGCGCGCTTGGGCGGCCCAACGGGGTTCTTCAATCCAGCGCTGGAAGAGCAACTACGCCAACTGACCACGCCTTCATTGGTGCTGTGGGGTGATACAGACCTGATTTGCCCTACGCCTTACGCCGACGTGTGGAGTAGTGCGCTGCCGCGTGTTCGCAAGGTGATCCTGCCGCGTTGCGGCCATCTGCCCCACTTTGAGCAGCCAGAAGAGACCGCCCGTCACATCAAGGCTTTCCTGGGCGAACTTTGAGCACCGGGGGGCTTCCCTTCGTTTCCTTGCCTTTCCACCTTTGGCCAGTTCTTGCCATTTCGCATAGTGGGCGTCAGACCCGCTTTTCCTTTCATTTATTGGAGACAACCATGACTATCAAGAATCTCATGCTCGCGGCTGCTGCTGCGTTCACGCTGGTTGCGGCGTCCGCTGCCTCGGCTAATAACAACACGATCCGCATTGGCACGTTCAATCCGGCCACCGGGCCCGCTGCCACCATTGGAGATCCCGAACTCAAAGCTGTTCGGCTGTGGGTGAAGTTGCTCAATCAGAAAGGCGGCATCGATGGCCGCAAGATTGAGCTGGTTGAGTATGACGATCAATCCAAGTCGGCTATGGCGGTGAGCTACATGAAGCGCTTGATCGAGAATGACAAGGTCGATATCGTGGTGGGTGGTGGGGTTTCAGGTAATGCGCTGGCAGCGGCGCCTATCGCGGAAGCCGCTGGCGTCCCCTTCGTGGCAATGGGCACCACCAGCCGTCTGACCGAGCCGGTTCGCCCGTGGGTGTTCAAGGTGGCGGCCGGCGAGGCGCTGACCGTGCGCAAGACGCTCATCCACATGAAAAACCGTGGAGTGACCAAGGTGGGGTTGCTGTCGTCCACCTCCGCATTCGGAGTTTCCGGGCAACAAGCGGTGCGTGATCTGGTGCCGGCCATGGGCATGACTTTAGTAGCTGATGAGCAGTACGCGGACGCAGATAAAGATCTTTCTCCACAGCTCAACACCATTCGGGGCAAAGGCCCGGATGCGGTCTTTGTATTCGGCTTGGGAGCGGGCGCTGCATTGGCAGCTAAGAACTACCACCAGTTGCAGATCGGAAAACCGTTCTACGTAGCAACGGGTAACGCCACCGAGCGCTTCATTGAACTGGCTGGCCCCGGTGCCGAGGGCGTTCTGATGTCCACAGTGGCCATGCCAATTGTTGACCAACTGGCGGACAACGATCCACGCAAGAAGATCATCCAGACGCTCAAGCACGAGTATGAGAAGGAATACAAGATCGAAGTCTCGGCCTTCGCCGCCACGGGCTACGATGGATTGATGATCGCGGCTGATGCTATTCGCCGCGCTGGTGGTGCGCAAGACAAGAAGAAGGTACGTGAGGCCCTGGAGTCGACCAAGGGCCTGGTCATGATCAACGGTACCTATACCTACACGCCGAAAGACCACGCCGGGCTCGATATCGATTCGGTCTACACCATGCGCGTGAAAGGCAAGGGCTTCGTGTTGGAGAAAGACGCGCCTTGAGTCGCGTTCGCAATCACTGACGGCAACCGCATCGGGATCGATCAATGGATGGTTTTCTACAGCTGGCGATCTCCGGTGTCGCCATGGGTTCAATTTATGCGCTGGTCGGCTTAGGCTATGCGCTGATCTACAACGCTAGCCACGTGGTCAATCTCGCGCAGGGCGAGTTCGTGATGCTGGGGGGCATGGGCGCGGTGTCGCTCGCAGGCCTGGGGCTGCCACTTCCAGTGGCCATGTTCCTGGCGGTGGTGGGTACGGCGCTAGTCGGCTTGCTGATGGCCCGCCTGACCATCGAGCCGCGCAGGCAGGCGCCCGTGCTCTCGCTGATGCTGCTCACCATAGGTGTTGGTATCGTCTTCCGGGGTGTTGCCATGCTGTTGTGGGACAAGGAAGTGCACACGCTGGCGCCTATTGGTAGCGGCGATCTCATCCGGATCATGGGGGTGACCATCGTGCCCCAGACTTTATGGGTCATTGGGTTGATGATCGTCGCGGTGTTGGCTGTAGACAGCTTCTTTCGCCGCAGTCGTCACGGCAAGGCGATTCTGGCCGCAGCCGCTCATCCAATGGCTGCTCAGTTGTTCGGGATCAAGATTGACGTGGTGCTTCGCTGGAGCTTCACGCTTTCCGCGTTCCTGGGCGGCTTGGCAGGAGTGCTGGTGACACCGCTCACGTTTACCTCGTATGACGTGGGCCTGAACCTGGGTGTCAAGGGCTTTTCTGCCGCCATCATCGGCGGAATGGGCAATGGCCTTGGCGCTGTAGTAGGCGGCCTGTTGTTGGGGCTGACGGAGTCCATGGCCGCAGGCTATCTTTCGTCCAGCTATAAGGACCTGATCGCGCTGCTGGTGATCTTGGCCGTGATGCTGTTGGCGCCGCAGGGTATTTTTGGTGCCCGACACAAGGAGCGTGTATGAAATCCGGTTTCTGGCAATCTCAGACTGGAGGGTTGGTCACGCTGGCTGCCGTCATGGCATTGCTGCCGATGCTGATCACCAGCGACCTCTACTTCAACGTAGCCAACAACGTGGGCATCCGCGCACTGCTGTGTCTGGGCCTGAGCCTGCTGCTGGGTTTTGCAGGGCAAATCAGTCTGGGCCATGCGGGCTTCTTCGCCATCGGTGCGTACAGCTCTGCCTTGCTCACGTCTCGGCTGGACTGGCCGGTGCCGGTTGCGTTGTTGGCGGGCGCTGCGGTGTGCGCGCTGATCGCGTTGATCATTGGACGCTCCATCCTGCGCCTGCGGGGGCATTTACTGGCTATGGCTACGCTGGCCATGGGGTCGATGATCTACATCATCCTCAATCAAAATGTGGCCCTTTTCGGCGGACCGGATGGCATATCAGTCAAACCATTCGAGGTAGGCGGTTTTCGGCTGCAGGGTGGATTGCAGTGGTATATCGCCATTTGCTGCGCCGTGCTGGCAGGAACCTGGCTGGCGCTGAATCTGGTGAACTCGCCTGTAGGCCGCGCGTTGGTGGCGATCAAGGGCTCGGAAGTGGCGGCGGAGGTGTCAGGCGTGGATATCGCGCGCTACAAGCTGCTGATCTTCGTGGTCTCGGCCGTGTACGCCAGCGTGGCGGGTAGCCTGTTCGCGCACTATACGGAGTTCATTACGCCGGGCGAGGCTGAGCTGTTGTATTCATTCGAGATGTTGATCATCGTCCTTCTGGGGGGAATGGGCTCTATCTACGGTGCCATCGTGGGTGCGGCAATCCTGATGTCACTTCCGCACCTGTTGACCTGGTTTCATGACTATGAAACGCTCGTCTTCGGCTTGGTACTGGTGTTCACCGTGCTGTTCTTGCCACGTGGCCTGTTGCCAACGCTGCAGCAACGTTGGCGCAAGAGGGGCGCGTGATGCTGCAGGTGCAACAAGTAGAGATGCGCTTTGGTGGCGTGCAGGCCTTGTCCGGTATCAGCTTCGATGTGCCGCCAGGCAGCATCATGGCTGTCATCGGCCCCAATGGAGCTGGCAAGACCACGCTGTTCAATGTGATTAGCGGCCTATACCGTCCCACAAGCGGTAGTGTCTTGTGGGAAGGGCAGGACCTGACTCGCGTGGCACCACACAGGCTGGCTGGGTTGGGCGTGGCACGCACGTTTCAGAACCCTCAGGTCTTTGATGGCGCGACCTCGCTGCAGACGGTGCAAATCGGTAGCCACCGGTTTGCTCACCGTGGGCTGCTCAGTGCGCTGCTGCGCCTGCCGGCCTACAGGCGGGAGGAACGTGCGCTACGCGAACGCAGTCTGGAGTGGTTGGACTTTGTGGGCTTGGCTGACGCCGCAGACACCCCCGCTGCCGAGCAGTCCTACGGCGCTATCAAGCGTTTGGATCTGGCCCGCGCCATTGCGGCCGAACCCAGGCTGCTCCTCATGGATGAACCTGCGGCGGGCCTCAATGGTGCGGAAACGGAGCAACTCAAGCACATGATCAAGGCGATTGCTGCCAGGGGTATCACCGTAGTGCTGGTAGAGCACGACATGAAACTGGTCATGGAAATATCGCACAGCATCGTGGTGTTGAACCTGGGACAAGAATTGGCCCGGGGCACGCCCGCGGAGATTCGCAGCAACCCTGCCGTGTTGGCTGCCTACCTGGGCGCTGAATCGTTGGAGGCTGCATGAAGCTGCTAGAAGTGAAGGACATGCGCGCTGCCTACGGCCGCATCGAAGTGCTTGATGGTGTGTCACTGGACATTGAAGCAGGTGAGATAGTTGCCTTGATCGGTGCCAATGGCGCCGGCAAGACGACGCTGCTACGCACCTTGTCTGGCGTGCATCCGTTGGCTGCCGGTCAGATTTTTTTCGATGGAGTGGACGTGAGCGCACAGGCATCGCACGTCAGGTTGCGTGCGGGCATGGCGCAGGTGCCGGAGGGGCGTCAAGTCTTTGGGCCTCTGAGCGTGCGTGACAACCTGCTGATGGGTGCGTACGTGCGTGATCAGGCGGAAGTGCCTCAAGACATTGAACGCATGCTTGATCTGTTTCCTATCCTGCGTGAGAAACAGCACCTGCCGGCGGGTAGCCTCTCTGGCGGCCAGCAGCAGATGCTGGCGCTGGGCCGCGCACTGATGGCGCGGCCACGCTTGCTTCTATTGGATGAACCCAGCATGGGGTTGGCTCCGGTCATCGTACAGGAGGTTTTCCGCATCATTCGGCGACTGCGGGGGCAGGGGACTACCATCTTGTTGGTGGAACAGAACGCTCATCTCGCGTTGACTGTTGCTGACCGGGCTTACGTCATGGAGTCGGGCCGTATCGCTTTCAGCGGCGACAGCGGCTCCGTGCGCGGAGACCCGCAGGTGCAGAAGGCGTACTTGGGCTTGTGACGCCGAGATAGCGCAGCGAATGGCCGTCCCATGCCAGAATTCCTGCATGCTTACCCATCGTCAGTTGCGTTATTTCGTTGAAATTGTGGACGCCGGCAGCTTCAGCTTGGCGGCAGAGCGGTTGTTCATAGCCCAGTCTGCGCTCAGCCGTCAGGTACGCGAGATGGAGCGTGAACTTGAGGTGCTGTTGCTGGAGCGAGATGCGCGGCACCTGGAAATGACCCCCGCGGGCCGTTCGTTATATGCCGATGCACGCCGTATTCTTGCTGCCCTGGAAGACGCGGCAGCCAATGTGGCGAATGCTCAGCGCGGTACTGAAGGCACATTGCAACTTCTGCATTCAAGCTCCGTGCCCTTGCATGAGCCCGTTCTCGGTATGCTGCGGCAGCATGCCGAGCAATATCCCGGTGTGGTGGTCGAGGTTTCGCTGGCCTCTTCCGAGCATCAGGCATTGGACGTTCATGAAGGCAGAGCAGACGTCGGGCTGGCTCGTTCGCCTATCTTGCGCCGCTATGGAAGTTTGAACTACGCGACGCTGTACAAAGAGCCTCTGATGGTAGCCGTGCCACCTGGGCACACGCTGTCCAGCCGGCGCTGCGTGGCCGTGGCAGAGCTGAGTCAGGAGTTATTTGTGTCCGTTCCACATCTGGAGCGGGGTGGCCTGAGTCATCGGGTGGCGGAGCTATGCCGTGTTGCGGGTTTTCAGCCAATACCGGCTACCGTGCGCTCACGCAAGTGGTCGCAACTTGCATTGGTGCAGGGCGGATTCGGGATCGCTATCGTGCCTGAATCCATGGGGCGGCTTGCACCGGAGGGCGTGTGCCTGTTACCGCTGGAGGGTACAGATTGCACGACGCAGGTCTTGGCGGTGTGGCGACGCGACGCACCGGTTTTAGCGCAACGCTTCGCTGAAGCATTGATTGCGGCGCTAGGAGGGCTCAGCAGGCCACCAGACTTGTAGATCGCCGGCTGCAAACAGGCCGCAATGGCTTATTTTCTCCTTCGACGCTATAAGTCCGATTAGATTTCTCAGAGGATGCCTAGCTGATTTCGAGATAGTCGCGCGCCACATTCTGTATTGGCGCATTTGAAGGGGGAGCGATAGATTGGTGAGGTCACTCCTTTCCATCGTTTACCCGTGCACCCTTTGATTTCTTCAGCCCTTGCTGGCCTACCGCTCACCCCGTTTGAACTTCTCGTGTTGGCGCTGGGCGTTGCCGTTGCTTATGTGATTTTCGGCATTGCAGGGTTTGGCACTGCGTTGGTCGCCGGGCCAGTGTTGGCGCATTTCGTGCCAGTGTCCACCATCGTGCCTATGCTGGCTTTGTTGGATTTTGCGGCGGCTACGGTGAATGTCATGCGCGATGGGCGTTCGGCCGATAACGCCGAGCTCCAACGCATCGTGCCTGCCATGGCGCTGGGCAGCCTTGGGGGCGCTGCCATTTTGCTCATGGGAAGAGCGGAGTTTTTGCTGCTGGCTTTAGGGATTTTCGCCACGGCTTACGCTTTGTATTCGCTGAGCGGCTTCAAGTCTCAGGCCAGGTTCACTGTTCGAGCTGCCACGCCTTTCGGGTTGGTGGGCGGAGTGTTCTCTGCGCTGTTTGGCAGCGGTGGCTTTATCTATGCGATCTACTTGGCAGGGCGCATAGAAGCCAGTGACCGGTTCCGCGCGACGCAGTCGGCGTTGATTGGGCTTTCTACTTTGACGCGGGCGGTGCTGTTTCTGCTGGCGGGTGTTTATGCTGACCGGGCCATTCTGGTGCTGGCTACGCTATTGGTGCCCGCCATGCTGATTGGCACAGCGGTGGGCCGGCGCATCACGCTGAGTCTTTCGCGCGTGCAGTTCCTTCGCATCGTCAGCGTGGTTGTATTGTGCTCGGGAGTTGCGCTCATCTGGCGTTATATGGCGAGGTGAGGATTTAGCTGCTTCGCGCCGTCGTCCACTGCACCGCGAGGACGCTGGCCAAGGCGATCACCAAGCCAGTGAAGGCCATTCCGGTGATGGACTGGGCCAAGAACGCCCAACCCAAAATTACAGCAGTGAGCGGACTCAGCAAACCCAAGGAAGTAACTGCCACAGACGATAACCGCTCAATTCCACGGAACCACAATACATAGGACAGCAAGGCGCCCGCAAGACACAGGTACGCGTATCCTGCGACGTTTGAAAGGCTCAGGCTTGGCAGCGGGGCATCGGCCAGCAAGACCAGCGGAACCAACATCAGCCCGCCCAGGAACAGCTGCCAACCAGTGAGCGCCAGCACCGGTAAAGGTAGTTGCCAGCGGCGCGTTAACCAGACCCCAGCCGCTGCGCACGCCGCTCCCATTAAGGCGGCAAGGATTCCCACAGGCTCGAACACCGTCTGCGGTGAGACGATAAGCATGGCCATCCCAATTACACCGGCGGCCGCCGCGATCAAAGTGGTGCGAGCGGGCGACTTGCCATCCACCATCCATGCAAGCGCCATGACCACGAAGGGTTGAATGGCACCGAGCACCGCAGCTAATCCACCGGGCAGACGGTAAGCCGCCACGAACAGTAAGGCCTGGAACGCGCCAATGTTCAGCGCGCTCAAGATCAGAAGGCGACCCCAATGCTGGAGAGCGGGTTTCTGGCGCGTGATCATGATTAACAGCAGCCCAGCTGGCAGCACGCGCAGGAGTGCAGCAGTGAATGGCCGGTTGGGTGGCAGTAGCTCTGAGGTGACGATGTAAGTGGAGCCCCAGATGACAGGCGCCATTGCGGTAATAAGGAAGTCGTGCCAGCGGGGCGGGGAGAGGGAATTCGCCATGGTGATTTATCTTCAATTCAAGATAAAATAATTTTCAACCCAATTTATCTTGAAGTCAAGACAAATGAAATCCAAAACTCCTGCACGTCCAACGGACGCAGTGGACGTCATCCTCATGCATTGGGCCCGCGAGCGGCCTGATCTGGACGCCAGCCCCATGGGGCCCATAGGGCGAATCAAACGTTGTGCTGCGTTACTGGATCAGAGTCTGAATGAAAATTTCTCACAGTTCGGCTTGAGCATCTGGGAGTTCGACGTACTGGCCTCATTGCGGCGCGCTGGTGCGCCATTCCGCTTGAGCCCTACAGAGCTGTTTTCCTCATTGATGGTGACCTCCGGCACGATGACCCACCGCCTCAAACGACTGGAGGGCAGCGGCTTGATTGAACGTGTTCCCAATGAGCAAGACGCCAGGAGTTTGTTGGTTCAGTTGAGCGCGAAGGGCCTGGAGTTAGTCAATCGCGCCGTCGAGGTTCACCTTGAAAGAGAGCGTGCAATCTTGAAGCCACTGCCAGCTGGGGCGTTGGCTGAATTGGATGCTCACCTTTCCACGTTTCTAAAATCCCTCGAAGAAAACGCATCAGGCGCCACACCTGGATTGGGAAGACAAGAGTCGTGACTCGATCGACTCTTTTTTCAGCAAAGTGGCGAGATATTTTCAACTGCCCCATCGTCTGCACTACCAGAGCGTGATCTCTCTGCTTGTCTGTGGGACTAGCCGGGAAGGTGCAGGCGCGAGACAGGTGCGTTGAGGTTTCTCTTCGCGCGTGCACGTCGCTTCCTGGCCCAGATGACCACGCCGGTCAGGCTCAGCATGGCAACTACCAGCCCCATCAATGAGATGAGTATCCTGCCGGGCAAGCCGATGATGCGGCCTGAGTGCAAGGGGAACTGTGCCTGCAGGAAAATGTCCCCTGCGCTGCCGGTACCTGGCACGAAGTCTCCCGCCACGGCTCCGGTGCGGCCATCGATATAAAGCCACGGGTTGCCTAAGCCGCCGTCACCGTGCTCGTTGCCATTTTCGAAGAACGTCACGCCGTAGAGACCGAAACGCTCGGCATAGAAAATGGCACCGGGTGGGGTGGCCCAGTTCCGTTTGCGAGCCTCGGCATGTGCCAGGGCAACCGCTTGTCCTTTTGATAATACCGGTTCGATCGGCTCGTCGAGCGGCGCCGGCGAGCGTGTTTCAAAGGGTGTGGTGCCAACCGGTGACAGCAGCGCCACCAATGGCTTCATGATCTCCCGACCCAGGTTCATTGAGACCGACGTGATGGCCAGCATCAGCAGTACTGCCCAAACCCAGGTGCCGCCGGAGCGGTGCAGGTCGAAGTTCAGCTTGGGCCAACCCTGATGGGTACGAAAAGCGAAAGATTTGCGCCAGCTGCGCAGGTTGGGGAAGGATATCCATAAAGCAATGAAACAGTCCAGAATCCAGACTATGGAGACTATGCCCATGAGCCACAAACCTGTGCGCACGTCTGCGATGTCAGGGATGTGCAGGCTGTAATGCAACTTGTGAAGGAAAGGTAGAAGGTTTTCGCGCGAGAGGGAGATGGCACCCCATTCCCGCTGCCCCTGCACGGCACCGGTGGCAGGATTGAGTGCGAGTTGATTGAAGTCCAGGGCAAAGCGTTGGCCCGTCGCATGATCGATACGGGGCTGCACTGAGACTAGCAGTGTGTGGCCGGCTTCGATGATCAGAGGCATGAAACTCACCCGCAGGCGAGGATCTGATGATTCCACGCGTTGTGCCAGTTCAAGTGCAGAGAGCTGTGCGACTGCCGCAGGGTTATCAGCGCTATGTGCTTGAAACAGATGCGGATTGAGCCACTCGTCGAGTTCGTGGTCCCAGGAGATCACGCAACCGGTCACACCTGCGATGAAGAGGAATACGGCGATGAATAGGCCGGCCCAGCGGTGGACCGGCACCCATACGGAGCGCATCAAGCGTCACCAGCGGTATGTCGCTGTCGCGATCATCTTTCGGGGTTCGCCATAGAAGCAACCTGTTGTGCAACTTCCGACATAGGTCTTGTCGAAAAGATTGGTCACGTTGAAGGCCAGGCGCCAAGGACCCTTGGTGTAGCTGATCATGGCATCGACCAAGGTGAAGGATGGGACGTCGAACGTACCGACGTTAGGCTTGGTTTCACTCTGATAGCGCAAACCTGCGCCGATCTTGAGATTAGGCAACCCCATGTTGCCGAAGTTGTAGTCGCCCCAGATGGAGAACTGGTGGAACGGGATGCCGGGTGATCTCGCTCCTACCGCTGAAGGCTGCAGGGGGCTTGCTTGGGTGGTGCGCGCGTCCGTATAGCCATACGCCGCAATGAGGTTCGCGTTGCGGCCAATGCGCGTTCGTGCCTCCAGTTCAAAACCTCTAGACCGCACCTCACCAATCTGGGCTGAGTAAGATGGATCTACGGGATCTACGGGATCTGAGACTGAGACATTCTTTTGCGTGAGTTGGTAGACGGCCGCAGAGATCAGCGTGTCCGAACCTCGCGGTTGGTAGCGTGCGCCAACCTCATACTGCGTGCCTTTTGTGGGCGAAAAGCGTGATCCCAGGCGGTCTCTGCCGGAGGTGGGTTCGAAAGACTGGCTGAAACTGAGATAGGGCGCCAGACCATTGTCAGCAAGATAGACCAAGCCAGCTCGACCCGTAAAGGCTTTGTTCTTCTCGTTGTCGATCGATTTCTCACCGGTGTACAGGTTGCTTTGGTTTTCGCGGGAGTGGTCGTACCGGCCGCCAACCAGAACCACCCACTTATCCGCAATCTTCATTTGGTCTTGCGCATAAATACCCAGTTGCTTGGTGTCTGCGTTGTAAGACCACCAGTTGTCCCGAGTGGGCTCACCCAACGGGGTGCCATAAACGGGGTTGTAGTAATCGATGTTGCTGGCTGACCTGTCATAGCGCTCTGACTGGTTTTTAGGGTGGGAGTAGTCGAAGCCCACTAAAACGGTGTGTTGAACGCTGCCATGGGTGGCTTGGTACTGCAGCGAAGTGTCTGCGACGATAGACGAGGAACGTTCCCAGCGCAGAGTTCCCCCGCGGTAGGCAGACGTACGCTGGTCCGAGGCAAGACCAGACACCCACACCTGAGGGAAATCGCTATTGGAATGGAAATATCTCAGGCTGTTGCGGAGCTTTAGTTTTTCGCTAAAGGCGTGCTCGAACAAATACCCTATGGAATACCGCTCCGCATCGAATTTGCTGTATCCGGGCTCTCCCGTGAACCGATTGCGTGGGATTTTTCCAAACGCAGTGGGGAATATGGTCCCGGTTGCAGGCAGCCAATAGACATAATTCGTTTTGTCCTTCTGGTAGTCGGCAAGCAGGGTGAGCGAAGTGCCAGCGGACAATTGCCACCTCAGGGCCGGGGCAATGAAAAGCCTGTCATCCTTCACAAAATCGACGAAGGTGTCACTGTCGCGCTTGAGAAAAGTGAGTCGGTAAGCCCACTTGCCATCTTTGTCCAGCGGTCCTCCGAAGTCGCCAGAGACTTGTTTTCGGCTGAAGCTGCCGGCTTCCACATTGAGCTCATGCAGCGGAGAGGAGGGGGGCCGCTTGCTCACCATGTTGATGATGCCGCCTGGCCCTGCCGTGCCGTATAGCAGTGAGGAGGCGCCTTTCAGCACTTCTATGCGTTCAAGCCCGTAGATTTCTTGCTTGCCATTGAACGCGTTGACGGTGTATTTTGCTCCGTCGCGATACACGCTGCCAGTCGCAGCTTGCGCTTGGAAACCGCGTATGTAGATGGTGTCCTGAACCCGGGACATGCCTTCGAAACGGCTGACGCCGGCCACGTAGCCCAGAGCATCCTGAATGTTCTGTGATTTGAGGGTTTCCATCTCTTCGGCACCAACCACAGAGATGGATTGCGGTGTTTCGATGATCGGCGTATCGGTTTTTGTCCCGGTCGCACTGAGTTTTGCGACGTATCCGAGCACTGGTCCCGTGGCCGTTTCCCGATCAGCAACTCCGGTGACTGTGACCACGGGCAGGGTGGAGTCGGATGAAACTGGCGCAGACCTCAGAACAACTGAGCGACCGTCTATGTCCGCAACCAATCCGCTGCCCACGAGCAAGCGGTCCAGCGCCTGTCTGGGAGTCAAGTCACCAGATACAGCGGGTGCTTTCTTGCCTGCCACCAGCGTTTGCTGCACGGCCAGTTGAGCACCAGTCTGAGTCGCCCACGCATTCAAGGCGTCACCCAGTGCCTGGGCGGGGATGCTGATGTGGCTCGGGCTTGCAATCTGCAAAGGATTTACCGTGCCTTGCGCCCAAAGACACTGGGTGCTCAAGGCGAACGAAACAGCTAACGCAAGAGGCGCCGGGCGCGGAAAAATTCGACTCATCAAAACTCCACAAACAGACAAATAGGAATGGTTCTTGTTTGTGTAGACGCATCAGGTGTCCGCATGCCGGATAACTTTCTGCATTTTTTTGAAAATTTTTAAGTCGAATGGCTGCGGGACGCAACAAGCGTACTTAGGGGGCGCCCTGAACCTGAGGCGTCAGCTACCGTGCGGAACGCAACTCCAGGCCACTTTCCCCACGTTCAAGCTTAATGGGCAGGGCATTGGCCAGCAGCTTGCGCGTACCAGCCACATCCCGGAGATCGAACGTGCCGGTCAGGCGCAAGCTCGCGGCTGCAGGGTCTACCGTGGAGATTCCCAGATCAGCGTAGCGATCCATTTCAGCCAACGCTTCTCTGAGCGGAACGTCGCTGAAGCTCAGGCGAGCAGATCTCCATGAGGCAAATCCACCGGCTGGCACAGTACCTTGCCGGGGTGGAGAGCCGTCGACGGCGAAGACAAGGGATTGCCCGGCTGTCAGCTCAAATGTTTGCTCCCTTGTCTTCTGGGAGGATGAGCCTCTGGTTTCCTGCGTCAAGCTTTTTTGCGAGATGCGCACGCGGCCTTCCTGTACCACCACCTCTACACCTCCGCGGCCGGGCACGTCGGGAGTCAGCCGCACCGAGAACCTTGTGCCCACCACGGTGATGACTACATCATTGGCTATCACGCGGAAAGGCCGCTCTGCATCCGGTAGAACGGAAAATAGTGCTTGCCCCTCAGCCAGATGAATCTCCCGCCGATCGCGGTAGTAAGTGGTTTTCAGGGACGTTGCCGTATCCAGGCGCAAGGTGGAGCCGTCAGGTAAAGTCGCTTCGGACTGTTGCCCTTTGGGTGTGTTGAAAGCCTGCTCATACAGCGGCGTTGACTGGACGTAGCGCCATCCGAGCCAGCCACTGGCGACGGCCACACCGCCGATACCAGCCATCGCAAAACCTGCCGCGAGCGTTCTGCGACGTGCGGGCACGACCATTCCTTGAAGCCTTGGCTGAAGCGCGGAAGTAAGCTGGGCTGTTGGGCGTGTCTGGCGGTCCGCTGCAACCATGGCCCGCAGGCGATCAGCGGAAGCCTGCGGCATGGCATCAATCGAGTTCCAGTCGGCTTCCCACTGGGTATAGGCACGGTGATTGTCGGATGCGGCCATCCATTTCTGAAAGGCTTGTTCGTCCTCAGGCGCCCATTGGCCATCATGGCGGCGCAGGAACCAGTCGACCAGCTTCTTACGCTGGCGCGCGGCATCGTCGGGTGGGACTGCGGAGATCATGGGGCGGATACTTCTGTTCTACGTGTAGACGCACGAGAGCATGCTTTGCCGGATAGGTAGCCGAAAAACGTCAAAAAATGGTCCATGCTCATTTGGATGTGCGTGCCTTTCTTGCAGAGCGTGCCGAGGCTGCTGGTGCCAAGCCTTCAAGCTCCTGCAAACGGTGCAAGCAAGCCTCCATAGCTATAGCCAGATGGGTTTCAACCGTTTTGACACCCACACCCATGCGCTGCGCTACCTCACTGCGGCTTAGCCCATCCAGTTTACTGAGGACGAAAGCCTCGCGCGGGCGAGGAGGCAACCGTGCGATGACTTCTTCGATAGCCTCCAGGCGTTGACGACCAGCCAGCACGGCATCAGGTTCCAGCGACGCGGGGCCGATTACGAAGTCAAGGTGCTCCAGACTGTCTCGCGCATTCGGCATTTCCACCTGTTCGCGTACTGCAGAACGGCGATGATGATCAGTGACCAGGTTGCGGGCCGTGGTGTAGAGCAGGGCACGTGGCTCGGAAGCCTCTTCGCTGTTTGGCGCCGCGTACACGCGGGCATAGCTCTCCTGAGCGAGGTCGGCGGCGAGTTCGCGATCACCGACCTTGCGCGCAAGGAAATTCAGCAGCTCACGATAGTACCGTTCGAACAAAGTTGCACCACATCCTGGACGAATGACAAAGCCATGCGCAGGTGGGCTTCGAGGGACGTGGCTGACCTGAGATCTAAAGCATGAAGAGTTTTGATTATCCTTGATTGCGCGAGCTGGCTCACTTCTGGATCTCTTGGGCGTTCAAGGAAGCGGACAAGGCAGCATACTTCCAACGATCTCACCCCGGCCCGAAGGGTGAGGTTCTGGCAAACCGCACTCGGCGTTGCCTACGCCGGCCGCGCAAACCCTCGCCGGGTGTCCAACCCGGCTGCGATTTGCGCCTTGATTGCGGCTCGCCAGAACCTCACGCGGGGGTGAATTTAGTGTGAACACGCCCTAGTTCGTACACACAGAAATTGGCAATCACCAAGGCGGCTGTGCCGGGTCAGCGAGCTTGAACCACAATTCCGCCGAAGCGAGCCTCCTCCGCCCAACAAGCGATGCCGTCTACGTAGACTTCGTGGCTGTCGTAAGGTGCACCAGTGTCGGCATAGCTTGCTGCGTACCGACCCTCAGGACCAGTTTGGAAAAGCCGCAACGGACGGGCTTCGATGTCGCAAACTTTTTTAGCGCAGGTGCGGCACAGATAATTTCGATACCGTGGGTTCTCGGTAACGACTAAATGGCAAATCGGGCATTCTTGGCTCATACGCAGTCTCTGAACTGGCTCTTTGGCCCTTTGGCCCTTTAACGGTGATAGCTCGGCGTGCTTAGCTTTTCTGGTTTGGGATTCAGCCCCACCCATTCCACGGCCAATGCACACAGCCGCTCAGTGTCGCCTCGCTGGCCCTTTACCTCTGAAACGATTTCCCTGGCTTCCGCTAACGCAGACTCGGGAAGGGCAACACCAGAGGCAACGTGCGCTAGAAAGGCATCAGCCATTTTTTTGAATGAGGCGTCCCAATTGACACCACCATTGCCCTCAAGTTCGCTGCGGATTCGGCCAGAAATTCTGACCACTTCACCTTGGACGGTGTCCGCAGCCCCCTTGGAGGGAACAAGCAATTCCCAGAGTTCCTGATGTTGATCCTGCCATCGCGTCGCATTGGCAATGATCGGGGATTTGCCATCGTGCGTCGTCCGGCGGGGGACAGGAGGAACATCGAACAGCGCGTACAGCTTTTCTAGCGCTACGCTGGTCGCGTCTACGGAGTCTGGGTTGAAGCCGGCACGGTGAAACTCGAATTCGGTTCCTATTCGCTGCACATGCGCCTTCATTTCCGGTGTCACGGGCGTTGGGTGTTCCAAGCGCCGCTTAAAAATACGATCGACAAACGTTCGCGCACTCTTGGGTGCTTGGGCCTGTGCGGCTTCAAGCAACAACTCCGCCATGGCCGCCATCCCCTCTATCCCGGCGTTGCTGCAGCGTTGGAGTGCGTAGACCAGCGGTGTCAGACCCTGGCCGTCGAGTGCTGCGACACGCGCTCCATGATTCAGTAACAAGCGTGCAGTGTGAATATTGCCAATTCCCGCTGCCATATGGAGCGGCGTGCCTCGCACGTTCTCACCGCTGTGAACATCTGCCCCCAGTTCCAGCAAGACTTCAATGCGGCCTTGCCAGTGGCCGGCCCGTGCATGCAGAGGTGTTTGACCGTAACTGTCGGGTGTTGAAAGATCAGCGCCCTGTGTCACCAGCCAGCGCACCAACTCATCCGGACATTCGTTGAAGGCCAGGGCGGATTGCTTGAATATTCCTCCACGCGCATTCACATCGCAGGAATCAAAAACGGCCTTGAGCGCGTCAAGATCACCCGCTTCCAACTGCGTCGTGAAATCTTTAGGAAGCAACTTCTTTTTGGCTTTGGCCAAGATCAATCTCCAAACTTTGATCTTTCACTATAGCCGCGCCGCCGTGGTTTCGAGCATGCCATTTTTGACAGTTTCGCGGTGTTTTACTCGATGTAGTTCAAGCCTTGGCGCGAGAGCTCCGGGTACCCATAGCCACTACTGCAAGAAGGATGGCAAGACCAGACAACCCGGCTGCCGAGAAAAAAGTGAAGGAAAAGGCTTTGCCAATGGCCTCGGCGGAGTTGCCGGTCAACCCGCCAGAGTCCAGCATGGATGCGAACAGTAGTGGAAACAGGGAGGCTCCCGCCATGAACCCCAGATTGCGAGACAAACCCAGGAGCCCTGACACCATACCTTTGTGTTCATCTGCTGCCTTGAGCATGACTGCCGTGTTGTTGGCGGCCAGAAAGAGCTGGAATCCAGGCGTGATCAGGATCAACGCTATGACATAGCCAGGAATGCTGAAGAGGCTGGGCAATATGGCGAAGCAGCAAAGCCCCGCAGTGGCGAGCGTTAATCCTGCCAGCAAGGTTCTGTCTGCGCCAAATCTGTCCGTCATGCGTCCTGCCGGAACGCCTGAGAGAGCCGCGGCGATCGGGCCCACGGCCATGACCAAGCCTGTTCCTGCATCACTCAGCCCCAGGCCAAATGAGAGGAAAAAGGGGCCCACCACCAGGGTGGCCATCATGATGGCGCCTACCAGCAGGTTGGTGATCAATGCCGTCGAGATCGCTCTTTCACCTAGTAGCGCCACGGGAACAAGAGGCTTCGCCGCCATCAGCTCCGTGTGAACGAATGCGGCGAGCGCGATGGCGGAAAGGGCCAGCAACATCAATATTGGGATGTCCATGCCCACCTTTCCGCCAGTGGCAGAGAGCGCGAAGCAGAGCAGTGCTACTGCAAGCCAGAAGTTCCCGGCCCAATCCATGCCGCCGTTGATTGCACTGCCTGCTGAACCACTTGCTCCTGGTTTCGGGATAGCCTTCAAGGCCAGTACCAGCATCCCCGCGCCCAAGATCGTCAGAGCAGCAAACGCGGACTGCCAACCCAGCGATCCTATGAGCACTCCGCCGAAGGAGGGCCCCATGGCGGTCCCGATGGCAGATGTGGTTCCCAGCAACCCCATCGCTGAGCCTACGCGTTCCTTGGCCACCAGCCCTTTAGCTATGGACATGGGTAACGACATGAGGATAGCGGCGCCCAGGCCTTGCGCCACGCGCCCGGCAATCAACCAGTTCAGACTCGGGGCCCACATGCAGGCGGCCGAAGCCAGGGTAAGGAGTAGGAGGCCTGCGACCAACACTCGCCGATTCCCGTATAGATCTCCCATACGCCCCGCCGACACAATAGTCACCGTCACAGCGAGCAGATACGCCAGCACCACCCATTGGACTTGCTGCACTTCTGCCGAGAAAGCTCGGGTGAGGGTTGGCAGGGCTACCGTGACGATGCTGATTCCTAATGAAGCGAGCAGGATGCACCCCGCTAACGCGATCATCAATAGCCTGCTGTCTGGGTTTAAACCTTCACTTTTCATGGGCACTTCCTTGCTTGATTCCGAACGAAGGCCTACTATGCAACTTCAAGTCAACTTGAAGTCAAGCATGAATCTCGTAGATATAGGAGCCTTGTCCAAGGCAGCGGGCGTTCCCACATCCACGCTTCGCTATTACGAGGAAGTGGGGTTGATCCAGCCCGTCAGCAGGAACGGGCTGCGACGGCAATACCAGGAAGACACACTGGTACAGCTCGCATTGATCTCGCTCGGAAAGGCTGCCGGCTTTTCCTTGGGGGAGATCAGAGGAATGTTTGATAAGGACCGGAAGCCTGAACTGCCGAGGCCGACCTTGCATCAGCGTGCGGATGAGCTGGACGATCAAATTCTCCGTTTGACCACATTGAGCAAGTTGCTGAGGCATGTCGCAGAATGCCCCGCGCCATCTCATATGGCCTGCTCGCGCTTTCGGACGCTACTGCGCGTGACTTTTCCTACCGTTCCGTTTGAAGCAGTACCGCGGAGAAAGGGGCACTCTGGGTAGATGTGGGTTGAGCAGCCGGGAGCGTCGCGAGAAATCCCCAAAGTGGTTCGCGCTACGGCATAGAACATCGTCACGTTCTAAGGGCCATCCCTTCAAGGTATTGGTCTTCGCTTTCCCCGGTAAGGGGGAAGACAAGCTATTCGGAGGCCGAGCGCAGCAATGGCCCGAGTGGGTATCCCACCCCTTGAGGCCGTGCTGAGGAGCGCAGGGCAAGGGGCCGGCCATCCGGGGGCGGGCAAGAGCACTGAAAGATGCTCTTGCTTCGTGAACTAGCTTGCGGCAGCTGTTTGAACGTAGTGAGCGAAGCGAAAGAAGAGAGTTCTGCCGCACCGCCCCTTGCCTGAGCACCGCAGGGTGCCCGGAGCGCAGCGCAGGGACACGGACTTGGGGTCGCATTTCTTTGGTTCCTTACTTTGGGCGAGCAAAGAAAGGGGCTGCGCTGCCGGGCGCAATTCCCGGCCTCCGACCTAAAGAGAAGAGCAGAAGGTAATTTACAACGGCAGCGCTAAATCAACCGCCGCTTGCCCTCACGCCGCAGCCGGCCGCCCCCGCCCTCTCCCAGAGGGAGAGGGGGTAAAAACCCCCGCCTTCTCCAGACGTCACGGACGCCACAGACGCGTAAGTCTGAACGGCATGCGACCCGGCAGCACTGACACCTAGTTGCATCCGTAATCGCCGCGCTCGATTAGTGCTTGCCACCTGCACCATGCTTCGGCTGTGCACTAGCGTTGAGGGCACGTACAGGCGCTGCAACCTGCACGGTCTCACGTTTGCCGTCACGTCCTTCCAAAACCAGGGTCAGCGGGACTGAGTCGCCTTCTTTTACTTGTTGCTTCAAATCCATCAACATCACATGATGGCCACCAGGCTTGAGTTCCACTGCCTTGCCTGCAGGCAAATCAAGAGCAGAAATTTGGCGCATCTTCATGATGTTGTCTTGCATGGCCATCTCATGCACCTCAACCACAGGGGTCAGTGGCGAGCTTACTGAAACCAGCTTGGTGTCTTGTGCGGCCTGGATTTGCATGAAGGCGCCGGTCGCTTTTTGTTGCGGTACCGTGGCTCTGACCCAGGCGTTTGTCACCGTAACTTGTGCGTGGGCGACGGAGGCGAAGAGAGAGACAACGATTGCGATAGATGCAAATGAGAGTTTCATCTTGAGGTCCTTTGGGGTGATAAATCGTGTGATGTGGATGGTTCCAGCTACTCGCAAATCAGGCGAGCAGCCTGGTCTGTAAGACAGTAGTGGGACGTGCCGAATACAGGGAGGGCGAGAGCAGGCATGTAAAGCACCAAACCCACCGCCTTCGAAGCGCGGGAAACAGCTCTGACCTGGGCCATGAGCCGTTCATGTTCCAGTGAGACTCTTCGCGGGCAACTGACACTTGCCGACGGCTACCGTGGCGAGCCCATGAGGGCTAGGCCGATGAAGAGCTTAGATTAAGACGGGAGGACCGCGAGGGGGTAGCGGTGCCCCAACCGCTGCGGCAACAGGCGCCTCGAGCTCTGGCTTTAATGCGTGCGAGGGCGCTGAGGGCAGAGCCTGGAGGGTGCGCTGCTGAGCAAGCGGCAGAGTGGGCGCCAGGCACAGAGAGCAATCGAGCGTGTGCTGACCGTTGCTGGTGACTTGCCCGTCATCGTTTTGGAAAACGATTTTCATCACGCCGCCCGCGGAACAGACAATTTCTGTCGCTTTGGGCTGAACGATGGGGGATGCCGTTGCGACGCCAATCATCAACAGAAACCACGCCAATACCAGGCGAGTCAGGATGGATGATGTGCGCAGCAAATGCATTGATAGATTATCGATGAAAAGAAATTGCCCACCCCGCGGATTCAAATAGTGTGAACGAATCCCTCGGGCACGCCTGAATGGCGAAGTACTCGGTCGTGCTTTGCTTTCAATATGCTGAGATGGTGTTACCCTCATTTTTTTGGTGGGTATGGCTTTGTACCGTCCGCCGAATTGAAAAACCGTACGCATTCCTGCCATGACATTTCATCCCATTGCCCGATCTGTGCCATCGGTCAGAGCTATCGGAGCCATTGCCACTCGGGCGCTTTGGTGTTTGTCTGTTTTGTCCGTGCCAGCGTTCGCGGCAGGGGTGAACAGTAGCGTATCTACACGCGAAGACACGTCGGTGCCCATAGTGTTGGCCAACATCGATAACAGCTCCTGCACCAGCATCACCACTGTGGCCGTTCCGGGCACGGGCCAGGGTAACGTTATCAACAACGGGACAAGCCTTTACGTCACTGGGCCGCCTACCAGCTGCGCAGACATCGCAGCAGGTCGTCTGTCATGGGCGCCGGGCCTCAACCAGACTTCGCCCACAGCATTCAGGTTTACGGTAGATGCCGACCCAACCGCGTACACGTTGACCTTGGGCATTAACCAGGCGGTGAACGACACTCCGTTCCTGGGCACCAACCGTGTCAACGGCAGCGGTTTTCCAGGAAACAACGGGCCTCTCACCCTCCCAGGCTGGACTTTTTCCAACCTGGGAACGAACATTGGTCACAGCTATGGCGGCGTGGGCTTTAATACCGGCGACTCGCCGCCCGGTGGCATCCTGCAACAGGTCATGGTGACCGAGCCTGGCACCACCTACACGGTCAACTTCAAGATCAATTTCGGCGGTTATTTCACGACAGATCAACGCATTACTGTCGGACTGGCTGATGGCAGCCCCGATGCGGGCACACCGTTTGGTCCTTTGCCGGGCACAGCTCTTCACACGCAAACCTATGGCCAGTTGGCGGGCACGCAGTCCTTTACCTTTGTGGCACTAAGCGCACAAACCACCCTGCGCATTGCCGACACCACCATCAACGGCACCACCAACAGCACCGACATTGCGATGGAGTACATCAACGTGCAGGGCCCGTTTGCGGCGCAGCAGTTGCTAGAAGATGGCAGCCTGACCTTCTCGGGCGCCAACCTCAACAACCTCGGCGTGAGCGACCCCGATGGCGAAACGACGAACTACACGCTGACGGCCAACGTGGCCCACGGCACGTTGACGCCTACTCTCCCGTTATCAATCCTGTCCAACAGCCCGCCACCCACGCTGGTTGCCACGCCCGCCTCGGGCCCTGCTGCCAGCTACACCTTCGTCGGCACGCTTGCTGAAATCAACCGCGCGCTTGAAGGCATGGTCTACACCCCGGTTGCCAATTACAACGGCCCCGATGCACTGAGCCTTGAACTGAATGACCACGGCAGCAACGGCAGCTCCGGCGTTTGCCCCTCGTACCCGGCCACGCCCAGCCCGCAGTTTTGTGATTTATCAGCCCAGCAGCAGTTGCCGCTCACCATCATCCCCGTGAACGATGCGCCTGGTGGCACCGACAAGCTCGGAATCCCCGTCGCCCAACACAGCTTGTACACCTTCAGTGCCGCAGACTTTGCTTTGACCGACCCCGAGGACGCGGCCAATACCTCGGGTGCCAACGCCCTGTTGGCCGTGCAGATCACCACCTTGCCCAACACCGGCACGCTTCTGTTGGCAGGGGCGCCGGTTGCAACGGGGCAAAGCGTTCTGGCAGCCAGCATCGCCCAGCTGACCTGGACACCCGCACCCGGCAGCGTGGGAAATGGTGTTGCCAGCTTCACCTTCCAGGTGCAAGACGATGGTGGCACTGCCAACGGCGGCATTGACCTGGACGCCAGCCCCAACACCATCAGCTTCAACGTCAGCGCTAACTTGCCCCCTGTGGCCGTCAACGACAGCTACTCCACCGTGCAAGACTCCCCAGCGATCACGCTCGGCCCGCTGGGCAACGACAGCGACCCCGATGGCGAGCCGCTGCACCTTGTCAGCCTGAATGGCACCGTCATTACGTCTGGCACCGAGCAAACCATCGCCGTCACCAATGGCGTTGTCACCGTCAGCGCCACTGGGGCCATCAGTTTTGCCCCGGCCACCGGTTTTGTAGGCCAGGCCAGTTTCCCCTATGTCGTCGCAGACCCCGGCAACGCATCCGCCACGGCCACCGTGACCATCATGGTCACAGCCAAACCGGTGGTGAATCCACCCGTTCAGCCCTCTGCTGTTATCCCCGTACCTGTGGGCGGCGCTGGCTTTGCCATGCTGATGGCGGCATTGCTGGCAGGTTTGGCTGGGTGGAGGCTGAGAAACAGGCGCTCTTCATAAAGAGGAGGCCATTGCCCAACACAACGGCGCCTTCAGGGCGCCGTTGTCATTTGATTCGAGGTTCCGGATACAGGCTTCACGCTGCTTTACACGCGCGTCATATGGCAGGTGGTTAGCCACGCCTATGCTCATCAGCAATGGGTACTCGAATTCCGCGAAAACAATTGACGGAAATAGGAGTGACCATTTTCTAACCCTGAAAGGATCATCATCATGAACGCACGAAGCATCATCGCTTTGACCGCTGTAGCCTTCGGCATGAGCGCTGGCGTGGCCAATGCACAGCCGCAATCACATGAGCGCCGAGACAGGGATCATCGGCAGGAGCAGGCTCGCCAGCCCTCCCGTGACGCGCAACACCCCGGTCGCCATGCAGGTCCGCAGCGCGCACCGGACTATAGACAGCCCGTGGTGGTTCATGGCCGCCCGCCCATTCACCAAGCTGATCGAGGCCGGGGCGCCGGGCCGGATCGGCGTTTCTACAGAGGCGAACGCCTTCCTGCTTACTATCGAACCAATCACTACGTCGTGCAGAACTGGCGGGGTCACCATCTGAGCGCGCCTCCCCGTGGCCATCGCTGGGTACAGGTTGGCAGTGATTACGTGCTGATCGCAGTGGCTACCGGAGTCATCACTCAGCTTGTTTTTGGCAATTGATGCTCAAAGACACATGGGCGGGAGCAGAAGACTCTTCTGCCGCCCGGTGTCCTGGCGTGACCGGATTACGTGCGCGCTTTCTTCACCAGCACCGGATCACTGCGGTACCTGTCGGGGAATAGGCGTTTAAGGCCCTCTACCTTGGGCAGATCGTTAATCGCGATGTACGGGTTACGCGGGTTCTCGGTCATGTAATCCTGGTGAGACATTTCGGCTGGGAAGAAACTGGGCTTGTCTTCCAGGCGCGTCACAATGGCCTTGGGGTACACACGAGCAGCGTTCAATTGCGCCACGTAGGCTTGGGCCACCTTGAGCTGTGCAGGATTGCTCGCGAAGATGGCCGAGCGGTACTGCGTACCGGTGTCTGGCCCTTGGCGGTTAAGTTGAGTAGGGTCGTGCGCCACGGAGAAAAATATCTGCAGGAGCGTGCCGTAGCTCACCTGTGCCGGATCGAAGGTGACTTCTACCGATTCCGCATGATTGGTGGTTCCCCGGCTGACCAGTTCATAAGCGGCCGTGGACGCGGTGCCGCCGCTGTAGCCCGAAACCGCACGTTGCACCCCTTTGACGTGCTGAAACACACCTTGCACGCCCCAGAAGCACCCGCCCGCAAATATCGCGCGCTGCGGAGCTGGAGCCCCCGCGGGGAGATCCTGCGCTGGGGCAGGGATACGAACCGCTTCCTCTGCGGAGTGAGCCCGTTTAATCAGAAGCAGCCCGGCACCCAACAATACCGAGCTCCCCGCTAGAGTTTGGAGCAGGCTACGCCGGCTGGGCAGAGATAGCAATGGAGCAGAGGTTTTCATATCAATCATCCAAAGGTGAAGGCGTAAGCAGAGACGCCAGGGTCCAGGAACTCAATCGTGAAGGTGCGTTGTGTGACGTCGCCTGGTTGGCGCACCAACTGGTATAGCCGCTGGGCTGTGACGGTTCCACTGCCATCTGGAGCTACATCCATACCGTGCGCGTCTCCCGGAGGTTTGCCATCAATGCTCACCTTGAATCGCACGGGCTTTCCGTCTGCACCCGGGCTTAGCACCAGATGTAGATCGCGAGCCTGAAAACGGTAGACGATGCGGCCGGACGCTTCCGAAAGCGTGGCGCTTTCCGGGCCAATCACCCATCTGCCGGCCAATCCCCAGGCGTTCAGGCCAGGGCGGGCGGGCCCTGTATAGGTCGCCGCCTTGTCATGCACGGCCTTGGGGGTCGATCCGAAGTTCTCTGCCCGTTCGTAGCCAAGATAGGTTTCATGCGAGCGGACTTCATCCATATTGGCGGCTAACTGCACGCCCTTGGCTTCTACCTCAGTCAGGCCCATGGCCATCTGCGAGGCACCGGCTTCTTTGAGAAGCTGCTGAATGACACGCTCTGATTCAGCATACTTGCCTTCGCCGAAGTGGTGATAGCGAATGCGGCCAGTAGCATCAATGAAATAGTGGGCTGGCCAGTATTGGTTTTTGTAGGCGCGCCAGATCGCGTATTTATTGTCTACTGCTACTGGGTAAGAAATGCCCAGGTCTTTGATGGCCTTGGTCACATTGCCGATGTCTCGCTCAAAGGCGAATTCCGGCGCGTGCACCCCTATGACCACCAGACCTTGGTCGCGATATTTCTCAGCCCAGGCTTTGACATAGGGCAGCGTGCGCAGGCAGTTGATGCAGGAGTAGGTCCAGAAATCAATCAACACCACCTTGCCACGAAGGTCCTGGGAGCTCAAAGGCGGGGAGTTGAGCCATTGCGTGGCGCCATCCAATGAGGGCGCAATGCCTTCATCAGGAAGGGCCGAAGTTCCACCGGCCGGACCGGACATGCGCATCGCGCCACCCGCCGCCATCATGGCTGCACCTTCTGCAGGCGCCATGGCCGGCCCCTGCATCATCATGGCGGACGATCCTTGCATCATCATGGCTGGATTGCCGCTCATGGCCATGGCCTGACCATCTTGCGGCTTTTTCAGTCGGTCAACCAGCTTTTGTTCCAGATCCCCAGTGGATGCGGTAGATAGCTGAGCGAGTATTCCCGTGTCCAGGCCAAGCGTGATGGCGATGACGCCGGCGAGCATAGCCACCCCCAGGCCGCGCCGTATCCATTCCCCTGCGCCCAGTGAACGCTTGAGCGCAGCAAAAACTTTGCCCCCCAGAAGCAGCGCCCCTGCCATGGAGGTGGCGGCGCCCAGGGCATAAGCCAGCAACAGCAGCGACGATGTAGCGTTGGCACCTTGAAGAGCCGCGCCGGTCAGGATCAATCCGAGAATGGGGCCGGCACAGGGCGCCCAAAGTAGCCCCGTAGCCACACCGAGCAGGGCCGAAGACCCAATCCGGGGCGTTCCGTCTGCATGAGCGTTCTGCGATAAGCGATTTCCCATGGCCACCAAGGGCCTGGTCAGCCGTTCGGAGAGCCCGGGCCATATCAGCGTTAGCGCCAGAACCGCCACCAGTGCCATTGCCAGCCAGCGACCATATTGGTTGGCAGCAACTACCCATCCCCCGCCAACTGCAGCCAGGGAGGCAATCACCGCGAAGGTCAATGCCATGCCCACAAGCATGGGCAAGCCGCTTGTCCTGAAAGGCTGGTCAGCCCGGGAAAACACGAAAGGAAGCACTGGGAGGATGCACGGGCTGATGATGGTCAGCACACCTCCGAGATAAGCTAGAACAATCAGCAACATGGTTTAGCTTCTTTAGAGAGCAGCTTAGGCAGGCTTGGGTGTAAACGTGAGCGAAAGGCCATTCATGCAGTAGCGCAGGCCTGTGGGCGGTGGTCCGTCGTCGAAGACATGCCCCAGATGTCCGCCGCAGCGCCTGCAGTGTGCTTCTACGCGCACCATGCCAAGGGTTCGGTCACTTCGGGTCTTCACAGCGTTATCCAGCGGCTTCCAGAAGCTGGGCCAGCCGGTGTTGCTTTCAAACTTGGTGGTGGACGAAAACAGGGGCAGGGCACAACCTGCGCAAGCGAAAGTACCTGTGCGCTTCTCGCTGTTCAGCGGGCTGGTTCCCGGCCGCTCCGTGCCTTCTTTGCGCAGAACAGCGTATTGCTGTGGGCTAAGCCTTGCTCGCCACTGGGCATCGGTGTAGGTCACCTCAAAGGCCTCAGCAGCTGCCGCAGCCGTGGCGCGGCGGTGGAAAAGGCCTGTTGCCAGCGCGGCGGTGGAGGCGGCAGTGCCCAGGAGCAGGTTGCGTCGGGTGGTCATGGCATCGGCTTTCTGGAAGGAATGCAGGTCAGCTTACAGGCCCAGGCTCCCGAAGTCCTCACGTAAAGTTAAAAAATTCGTGATAACTAAGAACCACAAGATTGCGCACAATGCGAAACAGCGCGCATCCCTGCATTGCCAATTTTCCTGGAAAACCTGCCACCCATGACCACTGCCCGCCGCGTCCTGCTGGTTGAGGACGATGCCCACATCGCCGATCTTCTTCTGCTCCATCTGCGCGATGAGGGGCTGGAAGTGGTTCACTGTGCCCGTGGCGACGATGGCCTGGCGCAGCTGGAGCGTGGCGGCTGGGATGCTCTGGTGCTAGACATCATGCTGCCTGGCGTGGATGGCCTGGAAATCTGCCGAAGAGCCCGCGCCATGACCCGTTACACCCCAATCATCATTATTAGCGCCCGTTCCAGCGAAGTGCACCGTATTCTGGGTCTGGAAATTGGTGCGGATGACTACCTCACCAAACCCTTCTCCGTGCTGGAGCTGGTGGCGCGGGTGAAAGCGCTGCTGCGCAGGGTGGATGCGCTGGCACAAAATGCGCGGCTGGAGTCCGGCAAGCTATCGATACAAGGCTTGGTGATGGATCCCGTTACCCGAGAGGCGCGGCTGGATGGGCATCGGCTAGACCTCACACCGCGTGAATTCGATCTTCTGTATTTCTTCGCGCGCCAGCCTGGGAAGGTGTTTTCCCGCATGGATTTGCTCAATGCGGTATGGGGCTACCAGCATGAAGGCTACGAGCACACCGTGAACACCCACATTAATCGACTCCGTGCCAAAGTGGAGCCTGATCCCACACAGCCTGCGCGCATCCTGACGGTCTGGGGGCGTGGCTACAAATTTTCTGAAGGCGGCGAGGGCGAATGAAGCTCCAACTCACGCTGACCCAGCGCTTGGCGATCGTGTTCGCCGTATTGCTCCTGCTATGCAGCGGCACATCGGCATGGCTGCAGGTCCGCTCCAACCGCATGCATGAGTTGGAGGTGGTTCAAGCCCTTTCCCGGGATGTGGCTGAAAGCATCGCCAGAGACGCCCAGCTTACGGATGCGAACGGACTCATGCCCGGGGCAGTGCGCAACCTCTTCAACCAACTGATGATGGTGAACCCCAGCGTGGAGGTCTACCTGTTGGAGCCAGATGGCCGTATTGCCGGCCATGCGGCACCTGAAGGGCGCCTGCGCCGTGACCGGGTAGATCTGGAGCCGGTGCGCCGTTTTCTGGATGGGCAAATGCTACCCATTCTGGGAGATGACCCACGCAGCCGGGATGGGCGAAAAGTGTTTAGCGCCGCGCCTTTGAGTGTGGAGGGCAGGCAGGTCGGGTTCATCTATGTGGTGCTGCTGGGAGAAGCGCACGATTTGCTCGCCGCCCAAGGCTCCGCCAACGCGGTTCTGAAAACGGCGCTGCTATCCATCGGTATGGTGGCGCTGCTGTGCCTGGCGGCCGGCTTGGTGGCGTTTGCGTTGATCACACGGCCCTTGCGCAGGTTGACTGAAACGGTGCGCGGGTTTGATATTGACGGGCCTCCCCCCGTTCTGCCCGCACAGTCGCCCGAGGCAAACGAAAACGGCCGAGACGAGATCGCGGTGTTGGACGCTACTTACCGGCAAATGGTCAAGCGTATTGGCGAGCAATGGAAGGCGCTGACGCGCCAGGACCAGGAGCGCAGAGAGCTGATCGCCAACGTGTCGCATGACTTGCGCACTCCCCTGTCTTCGCTTCACGGATACCTGGAAACCTTGCTGCTGAAAGACGCCACGCTGGAGCCGGCAGAGCGGCGCCGCTACCTTGGCATTGCGCTGGAGCAAAGCCGCAATGTGGGCGCACTGTCTCGAAGCCTGTTCGAGTTGGCGCGGCTGGAGTATGGCTTTGTTCAGCCTGAGCCTGAAGCCTTCTCCCTAGTGGATCTGGTGCAGGATGTGTTTCAAAAGTTTGAGCTGCGTGCCGAGGCACGAGGTGTGGCGTTAGAGGCCAGTTTTCCGCCGCAGGTACCTTCCGCTAACGCAGATCTTGGCATGATGGAGCGAGTCCTGAGTAACTTGCTGGATAACGCTTTGCGCTATACCCCGGAAGGCGGAAAGATTCGAGTGGGCATTGCCGGGAAGGGGGACATGCTCGAAGTCACTGTAAGCGACTCTGGCCCCGGTATTCCAGAGGAGCTCCGTGAGGGGCTTTTCCGCAAGCCTTTCACGGTGGGTGGGGCACGCCGCGATGGTGGCCTGGGTCTCAGAATCGTGCACCGAATGCTGGAACTTCATGGAAGCACGATCGCCCTGGTTGATGTGGCGGAATCGGGGGCCAGCTTCAGGTTTTCCTTGCCGCGCGCTACTGAGCACTCTACGAGATAGCAGTCAGGGCTTACGCAGTTGGGCCGAGCAAGCTTGCGGGGATCGGAATGCTTCGCTCTAGGGCGTGTTCACACTAAATTCACCCCCGCGTGAGGTTCTGGCGAGCCGCAATCCGAATGTACTTGCTCTAAAGATTCCCTAGATGTCTCGTGTGCCCCTGCACCCCGCAGAAAATTCCGAGCATCCCCAAAAGGCTTTTCCTGCTGCGGAGCCTTGCTTTGCGACACGCCGTACCATCGGTTTACTGCAACGGGGGCAGGGCGGCTCGGCAGGCAGCTCCGTCTTTGCTGCCGAAATGGCCACTTCTGTTGCTTGGGGCGTCAGGCCTGGTGATTTCACGGTCTGCGAACCCGGCGCTTCGGAAGGTGATGCGGGAGAGAACGTATTGCGATCGCCTTTACCACGTGCTTCGCGCAGCAAGCCCATGAGTGCGGGGCCGTCGATCAACCGGATGTTGCGGCCGTGCGCAAACGCTAAGGCCTCCTTCGTGAAGCGTCCAGAAGTCACAACGAAGCCACCTGCGGCCCCATGGGCAGCCATGACGCCATACAGCTCCCGCACAGTAGTCACGCCCACCTTGAAAGCTATCCATTGCTTGCATTGAACGAAGGACTTTTCCCCTGCCTTGGTGAGCACCAGGTCCACGCCACCATCTGCGCCACCTCCGCCCAGCTCCTTGACTGAGTAGCCGCGGCGTCGAAACCCTTCACCCACCAGAATTTCAAATTCCTGCCACGACATACCATGTAGTGCATCAGCACTGCTGCTCGTAGACGTTGATTCAAACAGCGCTCGCCGCCGATGGCGGCGCAGAGCTGAGACCAGGGCGCCAATAAGGCAGATAACCGGGAGCAGGTATTGCCCGAAGGTGGCGAGTGTTTGCAACAGGCCGTTTGCCGCGAATTGCACGATTTGTGGTGCAGACGTTGCGGTAGGAAGGGGGCGAGAGGCCACAGAGTGCAGCACCCAATAGCTGGAGACCGCCAACGCCACGCCCATCCACCACGGCAGCATGGCGACCAAGTCCATGAGATCTTCAGCGGGGCTGGATTTACGGCGCTTCGACATTGTTGTCCCC
Organism: Ottowia thiooxydans DSM 14619; assembly: GCF_000422885.1. Classification (GTDB taxonomy): domain Bacteria; phylum Pseudomonadota; class Gammaproteobacteria; order Burkholderiales; family Burkholderiaceae_C; genus Ottowia; species Ottowia thiooxydans. The sequence goes on from NZ_AUGX01000001.1 coordinate 299,453, forward strand.
CTCCCTTAACTAATAGCGATTGGTTAACATTTTGCAATAAAGCTTAAGGGGCATAGCAAGCGAGAAGGCCGCGCAGACTCTTAGCCATTCCACTGCACGAACGGGTGTGTTGGAGCTGGAGTTGCTACCTGGATCAGCGCTTCAAGACCGCCATGCAAGACAGCGTCATACCCGAGCTATAGTGTTTTTAACGCGCTCGCCAAAGGCGACGAGCGGGACACCATCAGGACTAAGTAGTTCTATTTTTCTGCAACGTAATATGTATCTTTCGCGACGCAATCTTCTTCTTTCCGGCGTTTCCGGGTTCGCGCTGTCCGCATGCGCTACCAACTTGAGTAGCTACAGCAGTACGCCGGTTTCGGAGTTGGCCGCGAGTGCCGGAGTTTGTTATTCGACCTATGTTGTGCTGCGCGCAGGTAAGCCGCAATCACCCGTGGTGGTCAATGGCTGCGGGCCGTCCAACAATTTAGGCCCAGATGGGATCTTGCAGGCGGCCTCCCTGACCAAACCGGTCATCGCTTTCGTCACACTCGAATTGGCGCGCGCTGGCAAGATAGATTTGCGCTCGCCAGTGTCCGCATACTTGCCCAACGGCTATTTGCATCGTCAGAAGCCATTCGCCGGACCAGATGACAACCGCACCGACCGGGTGGCACCAGCGGTGCTGGCCCGCATTCCGGTGGCAACGCTGCTCAACCATAGCTCCGGTTTTCCGAATTGGACGAGTAGCGCTCTAACACCAGCTTTCGAGCCGGGGCACCGCTGGCAATACTCGGGAGAAGGCTATCTCATCCTGCAAGCCTTGATAGCCGCCGTAACCGGTGAAAGCACAGAAACAACAGTCTCCAGGCTCGTATTCGAGCCATTGGGAATGCGTGATTCCCGAATGCGCCTGACCGATGACATTCGAGGGCGGGTCGTCAGCGGAGTCGGCCCGTTTGGTCACCGCACGCATTTTGAGTTCACGGAGCCGAACGCCGCCGCGTCTATGTACACGACTGCAAGTGACTACGCGAAGTTTCTTGGGGCCCTGGCATTTCGCCGCGATCTGTTGTCATTGACGGTTGCAGATCCTGTGCCGGTCGACCGCGAGCTTGGATTGTCGTGGGGACACGGATGGGGCATAGAAACCGCAGAGGCAGTCCCCTATCTCTGGCAATGGGGCAACAACCCAGGGTATCGCGCATTTGCCATGCTGTCCGTGAATTCGGGAGATGGGTTCGTTCTCATGACCAACAGTGAGAACGGACTGCGGCTAGCGGCTTCGCTGGCGCAATCCACAGTTCCGGCGAAGCATGGCGTCTTTCGATTTCATATGCTCGGCTGATCCTTTGCGGCGCAGCCCTGTAACCCGCTGAGGCTGGCGCCGGCTGGACGGGTTCGCTACCTATCGAGAGGCATTGCGATTGGTGGCTCGGTGAGCCAGAGCAATGATCACTGGCAAGAGCAACTCAGGTACAAGGTAACCCAGCCATACGGCGGTTGGCTGGGGAAGCCCGACCTGGCTGATGGACACCAGCCTTCCAACGCCAGCAAGGAAGACTCCCAGTGCAAGGAGGTACACCAGCGTTCCCTGCTGCCTGATGGTGATGGCGGCCCAGAGGTTGATGAACCCGGTAGAAAGGTACACGCCGGCCATGAAGCGGTGTACGTTGTCGAGCCTTGGCGAGACCTCCGGCTCTCCCAGGTACATCTGAAGCGTACCGCCGAGTATGGCGATGGCCGCGACGAGGAACAAACTGATTTGCACGACGCGCTGACTCGCCGGCATGGGTGGCGTGGATGTCACGATGCGTTCTCCTCTTGAGGCTGTATAGGGCGTGTCACTCACTAGTCCCCCGGTTTTAGGGGGGATTGATGACACGCACTAATGTAATGTCTCGGAAGAACTTCGCGCTAGCTCGCGCGCCGAAACTCGTGAATTAATAGGCACCCATATAGTCGCGCTTGCCGATCTCAACACCGTTGTGGCGCAAGATGTCATAGACGGTAGTCACGTGGAAGAAGAACTGTGGCAGACCATAGTGCAGAAGGTATGTGCTGGCGGTCAGCTTTCTCTCCTTGGGGGTGCCGGGGCGCAGTACGATCTCGCGGGTCTCGCTTGAGTCGAATTGCTCGGGTTTGAAAGATTCAATATGGGCCAGAGCCTTGGCAATCAATGCCTGCAGATCAGCGAAGCTGACTTCGGAATCGGGCCAGGATGGCACTTCTGCGCCGGCCAGGCGGGAAGAGATGCCTTTGGAGAAGTCTGAGGCGATCTGAACCTGGCGTACCAGCGGGAACATGTCAGGAAATAGCCGTGCTTGCAGCAGCGCATTGGGCTCAATATTTTTTTGCGTTGCGTGGTCTTCGGCTTTCTTGAGCACATCGGACATGGCGCGCAGCATCTGCAGCATGACGGGAACGGAGGCGGTGTACAGGGGACTTGTCATTGTGAGTTCACTTATAAATAGCGGCGGTGGGACGCAATGGCCCGGACTGATTCGGCAGGAACGCTGCCGACCATGCGAGGCTAACAGCAAGACGGCGGAGGGGCCGTGCGCTACGGGTGGATACACAATACGCCATGGCAGATACGCATGAACAAGTACAAGACCCCTATCTGGTCCCCACCCACACGACTGCTGCGGCGGCTTCCATTGCACGCTGGGTAGCGCAGCACCATGGCATCGCTGTGAAGCATTGCCATTTGATCCGCCGCGGCCTGAACGATAACTACGCACTTCGGTCGATCGAAGGAACGCAGTACGTTGCACGCCTTTACTCGATCCGGCCACGCGGTGGTTTCAATGTTGAATTTGAATCTTCACTCTTGGCGCATCTTGCGGCCAAGGGCGCGGGAGTAGCGGCAGTGGTTCCTGCTGCGCAGGGGCGAAATCACGTCTCACTGCAGTTCCCTGAGGGTTCGCGTGCATTGGCTTTGTTCCGCTATGCGGAGGGCGCTACGCCTGACACACTCGAAGAGTTCGAGCTGACTGGCCGCACGTTGGCTGAGATTCACGGCGCGGTACTCGACTACTCAGGCCCGCCCAGCTTGTATACGCTTGATGGGCATCATCTTGCTGGTAGGAGTTTGAACTACCTGCAAGCATACCCAGAGTTGGGCGAAGAGCTTTTGGAAGCGTATAGCCGTTTGATCGGCGGTCTTCTGGGAGAGCTGGCGGCGGTGGAGGGCGGTCTTACCCGGGTCATTTGCCATGGGGACACCCATGGGTTCAACAACCATGTCTTCGCAGATGATGCTGGCTGCAAGAAAACGGTCTTCTTCGATTTCGATGATGCCGGGCCGGGTTTTTTGTCATACGACCTGAGTGTGATGCCATGGTCCTACCTGATTCGCAAGACCCTGAAGGAACCCGACGAAACCCTGCGGGAGCGTTGGGCACACTACTTGCGAGGCTACCGTGCTGGGGGCGGCAATCCATCAGAGGCGGATTTGGCTGCACTCCCCTTGTTCATACAGCTCAGGCATCTATGGAACCTTGGGGAGGCTGTGGGGCGTTTGCATCACTGGGGTACGAGCTCAGCTTCTGTGGCATGGCTGAAAAACCAGATCGAGGTGTTCGAAGCCTGGAAAAAGGTGGATCTGCGCGCGTGAAAGAACTCCTTGGTGCCAAGCGATCTGTAGGCCGCCGGAAGACGAATATATTGCGCGATCATCAGAAACCCTGATCCAACCCTTGCATATGACTGATCTCATCGAATTAGAAACGGAGCGCCTGGTCTTGCGGCAGTGGAAACCCGCTGATCGTGAACCGTTTGCTGCGCTCAACGCAGACCCACTGGTGATGGAGTTTTTCCCTGCCCGCCTCACAAGAGCAGAAAGTGATGCGATCGCTGATCGTTGTGAGTCTTTGATTAGAGAGCGCGGCTGGGGATTCTGGGCGACTGAACTGAAGACTTCTCGCGAATTCATCGGGTTTGTCGGCTTGCATACCCCTTCTCCTGAGCTTCCCTTCTCGCCGTGCGTGGAAATAGGTTGGCGTCTGTCCTATCAACACTGGGGAAAGGGATTGGCTTCTGAAGCAGCAAGAAGCGCACTCGGTGTTGGCTTTGCGTCGTTAGGCCTGGACGAGATCGTGTCCTTCACGGCCATTCAAAACGCCAGGTCTCGTGCCGTGATGAAAAAGCTAGGCATGCTGGAGTCCGGAGCGTTTGAACATCCTCACGTACCGGAAGCTAGTTCTCTGCGACCCCACTACTTGTACCGATTGCCTCGTGCCCACTACGATGCAACGGTTCTTCCAAGCTGAAGATCGAAGCCGCAAAAGCTCGCATATGCCTGAGGGGTATCCGTGTTTACTCATTCGACTATGGTCACTTAAGCAGATACTACAAACCCATGATCTCTGCTAGATATTCCACCCATCTTGGGTTGGTAGGCATGGCCGCGTTATGGGGCGCCTCTTGGCCCTGGGGGCGCGTTGTGGCGCAGGCCATGCCGCCATTGGCTGCAGCCTGCCTTCGGTTTGTGCTGGCCAGTGTGGTGCTCTTGCTCTGGCTTAAGGGCAGCGGACGCATGCATACCCTGGGTGCCTTGCGCGCGCAGCAATGGTGGGGGCTGACAGCGGCTGCGGCGGTCGGGGTGCTGGGCTACGCCTCCTTCTTCTTGTTAGCGCTGAAAACGGTGCCAGCTGGCAAGGCCGCGATGGTGGTCGCGCTCAACCCCGTATTGACCTTGATCTTTGCCGTCTTGCTATTTCGCGAGTCGGTGAATTGGGTCATGGGTATAGGGCTCATACTGGCGGTGACCGGCGCACTTTACGCACTGACTGATGGCTCACTTGCTGTCATGCAACCTGGGCTTTCCGGCACTGGAGAGCTTTTGTTGCTTGGCTGTGCGGGTTGTTGGGTGGGCTACACGCTGATAGGGCGTAAAGTCCTATTCACCGTCGATTCACTCACCACTACCGCCGTCACCGCAGTGATTGGCGCTATTTTTCTGTTCATTGCCAGCATGGCCGTGGAAGGGCCTGCCGCGTGGAAGACTCTTGCCACTGTTTCAACAACTGTTTGGTTTAGCCTGATGGCACTGGCCTTCGGTAGCACCGCGCTGGCCTACGCATGGTATTTGCACGGGGTCAAGGTCCTGGGTGCTGGAGCCGCGGCAGCCTACATGGCTCTAGTCCCGCTATTTGGCATGTTGTTTTCCGGCCTTTGGTTGGGCGAGCCACTTACCAAATCATTGCTCGCTGGCGGTGTGATGGCCATAGTCGGTATGGCACTGATGAACTTTGGCCGTATGTTTTTGCCCAAGCAACAGCCCAACGCTGCCAGCTAAAAGCGAAGAATCCTGAGTCTGCGGATTTTGGAAAAAGAGGCGATCGATTGCGTGGCTGCCATTCATCGCGCTGGCTATTTCGCTGCCTTATTGCCGAGCGAAGCGATCCGTCGCCCGGATAAGCTGATCCCGAATGCCTGGCTCTGACCAGGCATGCCCGGCACCTTCAATCAGGTGAAACTCGGCTTCCGGCCAAGCCTTGTGTAGCGCATAGGCGTAGCGAGCGGGGCAGGGCATGTCGTAGCGCCCATGCACGATCACGCCCGGAATGCCGTGCAGCCGATGAGCATCGCGCAGCAGTTGACCTTCGTCCAGCCAAGCACCATGAACAAAATAATGGTTCTCCAACCGAGCGAAGGCCAGAGCGAAGTGGTCATCTCCATGCGTGGCGGTGAATGAGGGGTCGGGCAACAGCGTAATGGTTTCGCCCTCCCACAAGCTCCATGCCTTGGCAGCTTCGATTTGTCGTGCCACATCGCTTCCGGTCAGCAGCTTGCGGTAGGCTGCCATCATGTCGCCACGCTCTGCTTCCGGAATGGGCGCCTGAAAGCGTTCCCATTTGTCCGGGAACATCTCCGAAACGCCAAACTGGTAATACCAGGCCAGTTCAGCGCGCGTCACGGTGTAGATGCCTCTCAGCACCAGCGCACTCACGCGCTCCGGGTGCTTTTGCGCATAGGTGAGGGCCAGCGTAGATCCCCAGGAGCCGCCAAAAACCAACCATTGCTCGGCACCGGCGAGTTCGCGCAGTCTTTCAATATCTGCGACCAGGTGCCATGTGGTGTTGGCGTCCAGCCCGGCATGGGGAGTGGAGCGGCCACAGCCGCGCTGGTCGAACAGCAGCACGTCGTAGCGGACCGGATCAAACAGCCGCCGGTGTTCAGGCGAAATGCCTCCGCCTGGCCCGCCGTGCAGGAATACCGCCGGCTTGGCGCCGCGGGTACCTACACGTTCGTAGTAGATGACATGGCCATCGCCTACGTCAAGACGCCCGGTCTCGTAGGGTTCGATGGAGGGGTAAAGCGTGCGGGATTCGGCCATGGCGACACTTTACAGCTTGGTAGACCTCTCTGAATACGGCCTTTCGTGCTGGATGAGGGCTTGCTCAGACTCCCTTGAATCGTGGTGCGCGTTTCTCGTTGAACGCCAGCACACCTTCCATGCGGTCTTCGGTGTCAATAAGGTGGTTGTAGGCTTCGATTTCGAAGCGGTATGCAGTGCGAAGCTCCATCTGCATTCCGTACCGGACTGACTTCTTGATCTGCCGGGTTGACAGAGGTGCGTTGCCCGCAATACGGCTGGCTACCTGCAGAACCTGTGATGGGAGTTCGTCCTGCGAGAAGACTTCATTCACGAGGCCCCATCGCAACGCTTTTTCCGCATCAAAGGGGGTGCCGCTGAGAAGGATCTCCCTCGCTCGCCTTTCTCCCACGGCGCGGGGCAGATTTTGCGTGCCCCCGCCTCCGGGCATGATGCCAAGAGCCACTTCAGGAAGCCCGAAGCGCGCATGGCTTCCTGCGTAGATGAAATCGCAGCAAAGCGCCATTTCCAGCCCACCGCCAAAAGCGTGCCCGTTAACGGCGGCAATGACCGGCTGCGGCAGATCCACCAACGTCCAGAACATGCGCTCAAACAACTCGTGTTGTTGAATCCATTGTGCGCGTGTCATGCCGTTGCGCTCTTTCAGATCGCCGCCGGCACAGAAGATCCGCGTGCCGCTGGCGCTGAGCACGATACAGCGGGCTGCCAGCGGGGCAGCGGTGAGGCGGGTCCAGATATCCAGCAGGTCGTGGCCCATCTGCGTGTTCAGCGCGTTCGCTGAATCGGGCCTGGAAAGCTCAACGCCTAGAACATGCTCGGCCGCACGGAAGCATCTCACCGTTTCATAGGCCGGTAGTTGCTGCAGGAAGTTTTCTGTGAGGTCGAGTTCGCTGGATTCCATGGGCAACTAGGTGGTCGGTTATTCGGATTTGTACAGACCAAGCTTCCTGGCGGTGCCTTCCCACATGGTCGTTTCCTTGCGGATCATTTCATGAAACTGGGCAGATGTCATTGTGGGCGCTGGCTCCAGGTTCAACGAGCGCAGTTTGGCATCCACATCTGGGCGCTTCATGAGGGATGTGAAATCTCTGTAGAGCTTGTCAAGTACTGCAGGGTCTGTGCGTGCGGGTGCGATGAGGCCATACCATCCTCCCGCTGGAACGCCCCTGATGCCAAGAGAGTCGAACGTGGGAGTTCCAGGCATAAAGCTGGATTCCTTGGGGCCGGTGATGGCAAGGGCGCGTGTTTTGCCGCTCTTGTGGGCGGCCAGCGCGCTGGGAAGCCCGTCAATCATGATGTGCACGTGGCCCGCCATGACATCGGCCAGTGCAGGCGCGCTTCCTTTGTAGGGCACGTGAACGGCATCAAGCCCGGTGATCTGCTTGAACGCTTCCATGCACATGTGGCTGGTGGAGCCGGCACCTATGCTGGCGTAGCTCAGCTTTCCAGGGTTGGCCTTTGCATAAGCCAGAAGCTCGGGCACGGTTTTGTAGGGCTGCGCTGCATTGGCGACCAGGGCCAGTGGTGTGGTGGAGAGCAGGGCGATGGGATGGAAATCGCGCTCCACGTCGTATCTGAGGCTCTTGTATAGAACCGGGTTCACCACAATGGGGGAATTGGAGGTCAGGAGCAGCGTATGACCATCAGCGGCGGAGCCAGCTAGTTCCTGAGCAGCCAACGCGCCATTGGCGCCTGCTTTGTTCTCTACGATGACCGGTTGGCCCCAGAGAGTAGTGAGATGTTCGCTCAATGCGCGGGCCAGGATGTCTGATCCTTGGCCTGCGGCGAAGGGAATCAAGATGCGGACGGGGCGGCTGGGGTAGGCGGCCTGCGCCAGGGCTGGCGACATGTTGAGTACCCATGGCGCCACTGCGGCTCCAGAAAGCAAGAAGCTGCGTCGCTGCATACGAACCCTTTCAATAATGTCTCGAATTTTCTGCAAATATCATATCATTATGGCATTTGAGCTTGCAAGGAAAACCAATGGCGTTGCTGCGAGGAGTTCGCGTTCTTTCGATTGAGCAGTACGGAGCAGGGCCGTTCGCGACGGAGTACCTGGCTGCCTTGGGTGCGGAAGTGATCAAGATCGAACAGCCGGGTGAAGGGGGAGATGTTTCCCGCCAGGTGGGGCCGCATTTCAATCCAAAGTTGCCGGAAACGGCTCAGAGCCTGTTCTTCCATAGCCTCAATACTGGCAAGAAGAGCATTGCGCTTGATCTGAGAAGCGAACGCGGGCGAGGCGTTTTCAAAAGGCTTGTGGCCAAGAGCGATGCAGTGCTCAACAATCTCCGTGGGGATGTGCCTGCAAAGCTTGGCATTACTTACGCCGATCTTTCCAGCGCAAATCCTAAGATCGTGTGCGCGCACCTTAGTGGGTATGGGCGCGAAGGCCCTCGCGCCAAGTGGCCTGGCTATGACTATCTGATGCAGGCTGAGGCGGGTTATTTCAGCTTGACGGGAGAGCCTGATGGGCCGCCCTCGCGCATGGGCTTATCCATGATCGATTACATGACGGGCGTGGTGATGTCGCTTGGTCTGGTGAGCGGGGTCTTGAATGCACGCAGCAGTGGTACCGGCAGCGATGTAGATGTCTCGCTCTTTGATGTGGCGCTTCACAATTTGAATTACCTGGCCGCTTGGTATTTGAATGCGGGTGCGACCACGCACCGCCAGGCCCGCTCTGCGCACCCTTCACTTGTGCCTTGCCAGCTTTACAAGACTGCTGACGGCTGGATCTACTTGATGTGCAACAAGGAGAAGTTCTGGTTGTCTCTCTGTGCGTGCATAGGACATCCGGAATGGGCGAAAGACCCGCGTTATCTGGATTTCCCGGCCCGCTGGGAACACCGTGATGAACTGACTGAGCGGCTTGATGAAGTTCTCTCCGTGCGCACCACGGGTGAGTGGATGGAGATCTTTGGTGGCCAGGTGCCCGCTTCGCCTGTATTGTCGATGGACGATGCGCTTGAGAGCGAGTATGTGCATGACAGGCAACGCATCATGACGGTTCGAAGCGGTGATGGGGAAGAAGTACGTTTGGTGCGCAACCCCCTGTCTTCTTCAAAGTCTGATGATGAGCCAAAGCAGATGGCACCCACCCTTGGGGAGAACACGGGCGATGTGTTGCTGGAGTGCGGCTTCGATCCCGAAGAGATCGCGCTACTGCGGGCAGATGGGGTCGTATGATGGCGCATGACTAAACGCAGTGCCGGCTCGCAATACATGCGGCTGGCCGAGCATCTTTTGCAGCAGATTCAGGAAGGCACTTATCGCCAGGGCGATCTGTTGCCCTCAGAAGCCCAACTATGTGAGCAGTTCAATATCAGCCGCATTACGGCGCGCGCGGCACTCAAAGAGCTGGAGATAGGTGGCGCTGTTTCCCGCCGAGCGGGGATTGGCACCAGAGTGCTCTCGCAAACGGTGAAGCGGCCTGTGTTCGCTCATGCGGGAGGCAGCATTGATGAGGTGCTCTATTTCACGCAGGGCGTGTCGTTCAAGCTCATTGAGCAGTCCGTTTTTACGGTAACGCCTGAGCAAGCGCTGGATTTGAGAATTCCAGAAGGTCAACGCTTTTCCCGGCTTCATGCCTTGCGGAAGGCGGCCAATGGCAGCAAACTTTTAACCAGTGTGCACTACGTTCCCGCGTTGCTGACGCCGTCGATAAGCCAACTGGCAAGATTGCGCAGCTCGCTGGCGCAGTTCATTGCAGAGACTCATGGGGACGAAATCCAGACGATCCGCCAAGAGATTGGCGCGTGCCTGCTGGACGCCACGCAAGCCGAGATGCTCAAGCAACCGGCTGGCTCCGCTGCGGTGAGCTCCAGGCGGTGGTACATGGGGCGTGAGGGCAAGCTGATTCTGCTCTCGCTCAGCGTGTTTCCTGCGGAGCATTACAGGTTCGAGTCGGAGCTCATCCGTAACGTTGGCCAATGAACCGGGCGCTCGGCAGGCGCTAGTGTCAGACGGTAGCTGGAAGCGGGGCTGAGCTTGCTTCATGGCTGTTTCCTTCGTCCTCATACCAGCGGTTTTTGCCCAGCATCACACGGTGATGGCCAGCGCCGGCGGGGATCATTGGAAAGCAGTTTTCCTGGGCAGCGACCTTCACATCCAAAAAGAAGGGGCCGTCGTAGGCAAGGCACTCCGCCAGCGCATCACCCAGTTCTGCAGGATCGCTCACGCTGCGAGCCCCCCAACCGAAGGCCTTGGCCAATGCCACGAAGTCAGGCAATGCGGCGTTCCAGCTGTGCGACAAGCGATTGCCATGGATCAACTCCTGCCATTGCCGCACCATGCCCATGTAGCCGTTGTTGGAGAGCACCAGCTTGACGGGCGTGCCATGTTGAATGGCGGTAGATAGCTCCTGAATATTCATCAGCACAGAGGCATCGCCGCTGACGCAAACGACCAGCGAATTCGGGTGCGCTACCTGCGCGCCGATGGCTGCGGGCAAACCGTAGCCCATGGTGCCTGCGCCACCGGATGTCAGCCAGCGGTGTGGTTGCTCAAACCGCAGGTACTGCGCGGCCCACATTTGATGCTGACCTACGTCCGTGGAAACAATGGCATTCCGCCCCGTGATCCTGGCATTCAGCGTGCTCATCAATTGTTGAGGCAGGATGACAGTGGGCTCAGCTACGAAGTCAAGGCAGCGCTGGGCGCGCCAGCGGGCCACGCTTTCCCACCAGGGAGAGAGCCGGGCAGGGTCCAAACCACGCAACTGGGGCAAGGCTAGAAAGGCGTTGAGCACCTCACCGCAGTCTCCGACGATGGGCACTTCAACCTTGACGGTTCTATTGATGCAGCTGGGGTCGATGTCGATATGGATCTTCTTTGCGTGCGGGCAGAATTCGTCAAGCTTCCCGGTGATACGGTCGTCGAACCGAGCCCCCACGTTGATCACGACATCAGCCTCGTGCATGGCAAGGTTGGCCTCCAGCGTGCCGTGCATGCCCAGCATGCCGAGAAACTGCTGATCGGAGGCGGGGAAAGCACCCAGCCCCATGAGGGTGAGCGTGCAAGGCCCTCCAACTTGGCGCACTAGCCGCGTGAAGGCTTCGCAAGCGGCAGGGCCGGCATTGATAAGGCCACCGCCGCCGTAGAACACAGGACGCTGCGCACTGGCGATCATTTCGGCAGCCCTCTGGAGGCTGGCGATGGGAAGGCGTGGAGGCTGCGGGGCAGGCTGCGGTTGCACTGCGGCGGAAGGCTTTACAGGGGCCAGTTGCACATCTTTGGGTATATCCAGCAGCACCGGGCCTGGCCGGCCTCCTGAGGCGATGGTTAACGCGCGGCGCACGGCGCCGGCTACATCGTCAGCCTTGCGCGGTTGAAAATTCCATTTGGTCACAGGGCGTGACATGCCCAGTGCATCGCTCTCCTGAAACGCTTGCGTGCCGATCACAGAGGTTGCCACTTGCCCGCTGATGCACAGCACGGGCACGGAATCGCTCATGGCATCCAGCAAGCCGGTGATGGTGTTGCCAACGCCTGGGCCGGAAGTGACCAGCACCACACCAGTTTTGCCTGTGGTTCGTGCATAGCCTTCAGCGGCGTGCACTGCGGCTTGCTCGTGGCGAACCAAGATGTGGCGCAGCCTGGGCTCAGCATGCAAGGCGTCATACAAAGGGAGTGCGGCGCCACCGGGATAGCCGAAAAGGGTGTCCACGCCGCATTCAATGAGTGTGTCCAGCAAGGTTTGCGCGCCATTGCGCGGAGCTGACGGCTCGGGGTGCAAAACCGTATTGGCTACGGCGGGCTGGGAATCCAAGAGGGATGATGAGTGCATAACCTCAATTTTTACGGTTATGAGGCAGAATTGGCTTCGAGATTTTCAATATCTAAGGCTTTTATTCTGAAAAAATTTCTATGAATAATGCAAATGAAGAAAAATCATTCGACAAGAAGGATTTGAGTATTCTGCGTATCCTGCTGCAGGATGCGCGCCGAACGCTCCAGGAGATTGGTCAAGAGGTGGGGCTGTCCACCACCAGTTGCTGGAGCCGGATCAAGCGGCTTGAATCCGAAGGCGTGATCAAGCGCTACACCGTAGAGGTGGACCCAGCCAGCCTGGGTTACAGAGACACCGTCATCGTGCAACTCAATCTGGAGAGCCACACGGAAGACACGCTCTACGCCTTCGGCCAGGTGCTGGCCACCATTCCAGAGGTGTTGGAAGCCTACTTGGTATCTGGTGATTACGATTACTACATCCGCATCGCGGTGCGCGACACCCGAGACTATGAGCGCTTGCTGCGCGAAAAGCTCTACAAGATACCTGGTATCCGGCACAGCAAGTCCAGCTTTGTGCTGCGCGTTCTGAAGGAAGAAAGTGTGCCGGTCTAGGGTCTGCAGGTTGGGCGTTCCAAGATCATGAACAAGTTCTATGCAGCAGGTTCGATCGCCACAGGTTTGCGGTGGGCGGCAAGACAGGTGAGAACGCTCAGTACCACGCAGATCAATGCTGCGATTTCCAACCAGGTTGGCAGGCGTTGTTCCCAGATGAATCCATATAACAGGGCAAAAAGCGTCTCGAACAAGATCATCTGGCCCACAAGCGTCAGCGGCAGCAGGCGGCTCGCACGGTTCCACAATCCATTGCCGACGATGGAGGCGAAAACCGCCACCCCCACCGACACAGCGCCGAACAGAAGCCACGCGTTGACTTGGTGATCCGCATTGTTCAGTGCCAGCGCAAATGGGATCAAGAGCAGGCTTTGAGCGCCCGTGACCACACCGGTCAATAAGCTCCAATCATGGGAAGAAACGCGGTCTAGCTTAGCAAGGCAACGCGCGTTCCCTATTGCGTATGCAGACCATGATGCCAAGGCTCCTATGGCGCACAACAAACCGATTAATTGCTGGATGGGCGAGCCAGTGCTGGGCCCTGCAATGGCTTGCCAGCCAATACAGATCGCGCCCAGCGTGCAAAGCAACAGTGACGGGGCGAGTTTGCTCAAGGGGACCGCCCCATGTTCTCGGCTACCGGTAACTGTCACCACCACTGGCAGAAAGCCGATCACAAGCGAAGTCATGGCAATTCCCCCAATCTGCACGGCGTTGGCCAGAAGGATGTAGTACAGCGTATTGCCCGCAAATGAGAGCCACATCAGGTTCCACCATTGGTGGCGCGGGACGTGGGCAACCAGTGGGCGCCAGCGCGGGGCGAGCAGTGCAGCTGCAATCAATCCGTAACTTAGATACCGCCCGATCGTGATCTGCAGCGGGCTGAATTCCCGCACCAGTTCTGGAGCAAGAAAAACCAGGCCCCAGAACGCACCCGCTCCCATCCCGCAGGCAAGGCCGGCCCAGATTTTGCTGCTGTGGCTTTGAGACATGGGAAGCGTATTCATGTGAGTAATTTAATCGTTTAGGTGATATAAATTGACTCTGAATTCTTGTTGTGGAGAGAAAATTTCTCGGTTATGCCCAAGAAAACTGTTAATTCTCCCTTTGTCCTGGATCGTTATGACAGGGCTATTCTGGACATCATCCAACGCGACAACAAGACGCCTCAGCGGGTGATTGCTGAATCGGTGAGTCTTTCCACAGCCGCGGTGCAGCGGCGCATTGCAGCCATGGAAAAGTCAGGTGTGATCGCCGCCAATGTGGCGGTGGTGGATCCTGATGCTGTAGCGGCCACCATCACTGCGATTGTGGAAGTGCAACTGAGGGATGAACGCGCATCCACTTCTGATCTGGCAAGGGAGCTGTTTCGCAATACGCCGGAGGTGCAGCAGTGCTTTTATGTCACCGGTGGAGTCAGTTTCATTCTGATCATCATCGCGCCGAACATGCCTACCTACGAAGGCTTGACCCGGCGCCTGTTCGCCGAAAACGAGCTGGTGGTGTATTTCAGGACACTGGTCGCGCTGGACAGGGTAAAAACTGATACGGCCATCGTCATCCCTTGATAGGGCGATAGGGCTGTTCAGCTGGGACAGCTGAGCTCCTGTGCGGCATTAGGGGTATCCGTCAGAGTGAAGGTGTTAAGTCCCCAGAGCGTTGGTCGCTGATTTTCTATAGGTGACGAAACTCAAACCCAGTCCGTTGGCTGCCGTCACTTCATTGCGTGCCACAGCTTGCCAGGAGCTATCAAGCACAGGCGCATGGGCATCACCTTCAAAATCAGCATCAATCTCGGTGGCGACCACCTCATTTGCCAGCTCAATGGCTTGGGCATAAATCTGGGCCCCACCAATGACCCAGACCTCCGAAGCATCCTCACATTTTTGCAAAGCTTCTTGCAGGCTGGCGACGCGTGTGGCCCCTGAGTTGTTCCAATCTGCTTGCCGTGTGATCACGATATTGGTTCGGCCAGGCAAGGGGCGAAAACGCGGAGGAAGCGAATCCCAGGTTTTGCGCCCCATGATGACCGGATGATTCAATGTGACGCGTTTGAAGTGCGCCAGATCTTCCGGCAGATGCCAAGGCATCACCCCATCTTTACCGATGACACCATTGCGAGCGCGAGCGTAGATCAGGCCAATTTTCGATGTCATTGCAGTCTCGGGTCTTAAAGACGTTCTTACTTGGAAGAGTTGGGATTTTGGGTGACGGCACCCGGGGCTGAAGTGCCTTGCCACATGCCTTCAATGGCTTGCTCGAAATCGCGGGCAAACCGGGCGGCATTGAAAAGGGGGCTGCCTTGTACCTGTTCGCGCAGGCCTGAGCGTAACTGGGCCAGTTCAAGCGGGTTTTCGGCAGCTGATTGCGCCCAGTGTATGGCTTGAGCTACGTAATCGGCTTCTGATCCAGCAGCCCAGTCAGTCAGTCCTGCCGCAGCCATGATGCTTTGTCCTTGTCGCCCAAGCATGCCGGGGAGCGCCAGTGTGAGCGTGGGTACGCCCATCCAGAGTGCTTCAACCGTGGTGGTTCCACCGGGGTAGGGGAAGGTGTCCAGAATCAGATCGACCTCTTGATAGGCAGCCAGATAGTCTGCTCGGCTTTGGCCTGCGGCCAAGTGCACGCGTTCCAAAGGTATACCGCAGGTCGTCAGGCGGCTCTCGAATTCGCTGCGTGGCAGGGGAAGATCGAATTGAGTGCTCTGAATGCGTAGCTGTGCTTTGGGAGCGCGCTTGAGAATCTCTGCCCAGACACGCAACACGCGGTTGTTGATCTTCTGCAGGGTTTGAAAGCTTCCGAAGGTGATGTGGCCTCGTTCAGTGGCCGGTGCCTTGGATGTCTCTGGCGCGTTTTCTGGTGGCGTGAAGCAATACCGGATGCTGGGCATTCGCCACACCTTCTCTGCGAACAAGTTTTCTTCTTGAGGGGGAACGCTGACCGGGTCCGCCAGGACGTAATCAATGGCTGGCTGCCCGGTGGTGGAAAAATAACCCAGCCAGGAAATTTGCAGCGGAGCCGGGTGCAGAGAAAAAAGGCTCTGACGGTGGCCGGCCGTATAGCCAGATAGATCAATTAGCACGTCGATCTGGTCTTGTTCGATCAAAGCAGCAGCGTCTTGATCATTGAGCGATTCGATCACGCGCCACTGCGCAAAATGAGGTCTCAATTTTTCGGAAACTTCATCTTCGAAGATGTTGTTGCTGTAGGCGAATAGCGAGAGGCGAGAACGGTCGAGCTGGGCAAGTGTGGCTTCAAGAAAAAAGCCTACCGGATGCTCACGCAGATCAGCTGAAACAAAGCCAACTCTCAGCAATGGCTTGAGCGCGCCCCTGCTCGCTGAGCGAGCGCGCGCCAAGCCCGAGGATGGCGATAGGCGCCTGGCCCAGGCGCTATTGACCAGTGGGCTGAAATCCTCAAGATAGTGGTGCGTAAAGAGAAGGCTGCTCAATGCATCTGCATGATGCGGATTGAGCGACAAGGCGCGTTGATAGCTCGCGAAAGCGCCTTGATAATCCTGGCGCCGCTGCAACAGCTTGCCGATCGCGAAGTGTGTTTGGGCGTCTTTTGGATCGAGCGCCAAACTACGCTGGTAGCTTTGAAGGGCATCCTGCGTGTGGCCCAGGGCTTCCAGTGCAACCCCCAGGTTCAGGTGCAGCCCAGCATGGCGAGGCTGGAGTTGAATGGCGCGTTCTAGCAAAGCACGAGCCTCTTTTGATCGCTCGGCCTGCAATAGCAAAAATCCCAGGTTGGCGAGGGCATCGACATCCGAAGGGTTGATCTGCAAGATGCCGTTAAAAATATTTTCTGCTTTTTCCGCCTGGCGCGTTTGCACAGCCAGAATGGCCTGCAGCATTTGCACATCGCGCAAGTGTGGTGCTAGGCGAGCCGCTTCATCCAGCAAAGCCTGAGCAGAATCGAACGAGCGTTGTTGAAGGTGTACAGAGGCCTCTTGAAGCAGGGCTTGAAGCGGCTTGCCGGAAGCGGGTGAACTCATTCAAAAATAGCAATCACACGGCCACTGGTGCTTTGATGGCCGCATGGTGTTGATATCCCTGCACCTCGAAATCTTCGTACTCGTAATCGAAGATCGAAGCTGGCTTACGGCGGATGGCGAGGGTGGGGTAGGGGAAGGGCTGGCGTGAGAGCTGTTCCTTCACCTGCTCTTCATGGTTGGAATAGATGTGGCAATCGCCACCGGTCCAGATGAAATCGCCCACGGCCAGATCGCACTGCTGGGCCACCATGTGGGTCAGCAAGGCGTAGCTGGCAATATTGAACGGCACGCCAAGAAAAATATCCGCACTGCGCTGGTAGAGCTGGCAGCTGAGTTTCCCATTGGCCACATAGAACTGAAAGAAGGCGTGGCAGGGCATCAGCGCCATCTGATCGAGCTCTGCCACGTTCCAACTGCTGACGATGATGCGGCGCGAATCCGGGTTCTTCTTCAGCGTTTCCATCACCTGGGCGATCTGATCAATATGCCCGCCCCCGGGGGTGGGCCATGAACGCCATTGCACGCCATACACGGGGCCTAGATCACCCGTTTCCGGATTGGCCCACTCATCCCAGATGGTCACGCCGCGCTCTTGCAGCCAGCGTGCATTGCCATCACCGCGCAGAAACCAAAGCAGCTCATTGATGATGCTTTTCAGGTGAACCTTCTTGGTGGTGACCAGCGGGAAGCCTT
Organism: Ottowia thiooxydans DSM 14619; assembly: GCF_000422885.1. GTDB lineage: Bacteria > Pseudomonadota > Gammaproteobacteria > Burkholderiales > Burkholderiaceae_C > Ottowia > Ottowia thiooxydans. The sequence continues at coordinate 316,804 of NZ_AUGX01000001.1, forward strand.
CACTCAAATCAAAGCGCATCTGGTGGCCGAAGACACTTTTGGTACCCGTGCCGGTGCGATCAGCCTTGAACACGCCATGTTCATTCACATGGCGCATGAAGTCTTCGTACTGATGGCGGATGGGGCGGTTGGTCGGCGTTGTCATGGTCGAGATTGTGGCGCATTTCTGATTTTCACTCAGTCTAAACACCTTCCCGCTGTTACCTGGTTGACCTTGGCAGATGTTGAAAAATACTGTATAAAAACGCAGTATTGAAGTTTACATCATGGGCGCTTTTTCACTTTCTCACACTGATATGCCCGGCGTATGGCACGCCGATGAATTAGCCGGCGGAGCCGTGCGCACGGTCGTCACTGGTCATTCGCTATTGGATGCGGAGTTGCCTGGCGGTGGCTGGCCCTTGGGCGCCATGACCGAGCTGCTCCAGCCATCGGTGGATGCTCCGGTCTGGCAGCTCCTGCTCCCCGCGCTGGCCGCGCATTGGCAAGCCCGGGGCGAAGCCGTGGCGTTGGTTCACCCGCCTCATGAGCCTTTCATGCCCGCATTGATGGCGGCGGGCTTGGCTGCTCAGGCTGTTCTATGGATCCGTGGCGAGACGGCAGCTGCTTCCTTGTGGGCTGCCGAGCAGGCGCTGCGCTGTGCAGACGTGGGGGCCGTCATGGCCTGGCTGCCAGGGGCCCGCGCTGTGGATCTGCGGCGGTTGCAAGGTGCTGCGGCCAGGCGAGCGGATAGCCTGCTGTTTGTGCTTCGGCCAGCAAGTGCGGCGGCATCCGCTTCGCCAGCTCGGGTGCGCTTGGTGGTTCGGGGCGCCTCCTCGGGGCGAAATGCCGAACCGCGTTTGCAAATCAATATTCTCAAACGCCGTGGTCCTCCACTGGTGGAGCCCCTGTTTCTGAACGCGCAAGGCGATGGTGTACGGGCGTTGCTGTTGGCCGTCCAGCAGTCCCGGCAGCGCCCGCACGACGCAAGTCAAAGCGGAGGTGCCGCCGTACTGCCCTTTTTGGCGATTCCGTCTCAGCCTCTCCATCCGCACACCCATTTCTACTCCCATCCCCAGTTGGTTATTCCAACTCCCGCAGACTCATCAGGAGGTTTCCATGCATTGGATCGCTTTGCAGTGGCCGCTTGAAGAGGCTGCAGGTGGCGATGCGGCGCTTCCCATGCGTGAGGCATTGGGTTGGTGGGCGCTGGAATTCACTCCGCGCGTGGTTTGGCTAGACGAAGCCTTGCTTTTGGAGGTTTCGGCAAGTGTGCGGCTTTGGGGAGGGCGGCAAGCCATGCTGGACCGCATGCTGGAGTCCAATCCCGCGCAGGGCAAGATGCAGTTGGCACAGGCCATCAGTGGCATCAGCGCGCTGGCACGTTTACGCCTGCGTGTTGCAGGCCTGCCGCTGCCAAGTGGAGGAATTGGCGCGCTGCCTCTCGCCACACTGACGGCTGCACGTCCACACCTGGATTTGCTGGCGCGCCTGGGTTGCCGCACTTGGGGCGATGTGGCGGCGCTGCCACGCGGGCCTTTGGTGCGGCGCTTTGGGGTTGAGTTGCGCGCTGCACTCGATGTGGCTTGGGGCGCAACGCCTGAGAGCTACCGCTGGCTTGAGCTGCCTGATGTTTTTGATCAGTCTCTGGAATTGGCTGCTCGCGTGGAAAACGCCCAAGCGCTGATGTGGTCTGCCAACCGCCTGCTTACCGCTTTGCAGATCTGGCTGCGTGCGCGCCAGCTTGGCGTGCTAGCCTTCGAGCTGATTTGGGATCTGGATCTGAAGCGCCTGGATGGCCGGCCATTGCCTCCGCATCAGTCGCTCATAGTTCGCACCGCTGAGCCAGCGCAATCCATGGAGCATTTGAGGCGTTTGCTGGCCGAGCGCCTGGCACAAGTGCAGTTGTTGGCGCCTGCGGTGCATTTGCGCTTGCGTTCGCTGGAAACCGCGCCGTGGCTGGCGGGAAGCACCAGTTTTCTGCCTGAAGACCAGCGCAACGGAGACCCACTGCATGCCTTCCTTGAGCGTGTCAGTGCGCGCCTGGGCTCGGCGCAGGTGCTGTCGCCCACCATGCGTGCCGATCATCGGCCGGAGTGCGCGCAGGAATGGAGTGAGGCCGTGGGGTTGGCGGCTGGTTCGGCCAGCTTGCGTGCGCGGCAAGGTCGTGGTGCAGGCGGGCGAATATCTGCCGCTACAGGTAGAGGCGTGGGTGTGAAAAGCGCAGATATGAAAGAACTCAAGCGGCCAAAATTGCCATCAGGTTTTTCTGCCACCAATGAGAAAGATCGCTCAGCCTATCTGCCTGACGCCTTGGCGCCCACTTGGTTGCTGCGTGAACCCCTGCCGCTGGAATTGCGAGACGATCAACCCTGCTACCGAGGTTTATTGCGTCTGCTCACTGGTCCGCGCCGCATTGAAGCCGGATGGTGGGGGGCGGCCATGCCAGGCCAGGGAGTGCCCGCCGCACGTGATTACTACATTGCCCAGAACCCAGCAGCTGAATTGCTGTGGGTGTACCGGGAGCGCCCTAGCTCGCGCCATGAGGGACGTGAGGCGCGCTGGTTTCTCCAAGGCTTGTATTCATGAAGTCCCCCCTGAGGCGCTTACGCGCCTTCCCCCCTGGGGGGACGCCACTGGCGGCCGGGCGGAGCCCGCTCCGCGGTGGCACTTGTATGGCTTGCTCCGCAGCCGTTAGAGCTTCGCTCATGTTGGGGGTTCTGCTCCCTCTCCCGCTTGCGGGAGCGGGCAGGGGTGAGGGCGCCCGGCTGAGGGCGGACAGCGTCTGCAATGTAGAGGGCGATCGTCAGACTAACTGACATGAATACGGCCACCATCCTCCGGCTGCCAGATCGTCGCAGCAGCACGTCGCCGCAGGGCTCGGCGTCTGCATCGTTGCCCGAAGCGGTGCTGCCAGGCTACGCGGAGCTTCACTGCTTGACTAATTTCAGCTTTCAGCGGGGGGCTTCCAGCGCCGAAAGTCTTGTGCGGCGCGCTTGGGCGCTCGGGTATGAGGCGCTGGCGATTACGGATGAATGCTCTGTCGCTGGCGTGGTGCGGGCTTGGAAAGAGCTGGGTCTGTGCGAATCGGGCAGCGATGCTTATGACGAAGAATTGGGGCAGATCCGCTCCGCACGTCTGGCGCTTGGTATGCAGCAACCCATGCGCCTGGTTTGCGGCAGCGAGTTTCGTTTTGAAGGGCAGGGGACCTTGGTGGCGTTGGCGCGCAACCTGAATGGCTGGGGAAATTTGTGCGAAGTCATCACAAATGCCCGCCGCGCTGCGACCAAGGGGCAGTACTGTATGGATTCGCTCTTGAAAACGTTGGCTGCGCTGGGCGATTGCGAACTTCTATGGTCACCTTGGCGTTCCGCTGCGGACGTTTCTCATGGGCAGGCTTCTTCGTTTCTGTCAGAAGGTGAGGAAAGGGCGCTTTCTGATTTTGGTGTCTCGCTACTGGTCGAATTGAATGGTGCCGCTGATGATGCCCTGTGGATGTCTTTTATGCGGGAACTCAGCCAAGCCACGGGTTGCCCCTTGCTCGCTGCGGGCGATGTGCATATGCATGTGCGCTCCGCCAAGCGGCTGCACGATGTGATGACCGCTATCCGCCTAGGAAAGTCCGTGCAGGAGTGTGGTTTTGAGTTGCAGGCCAACGCCGAGCGCCACTTGCGTCCGCGCGGGCAACTGGCCGATGTGTACTCCTCGGAGTTTCTGACCCGTACGCTGGCAGTGGCTGAGCGCTGTACTTTCTTGCTGACGGAGGTTTGCTACAACTACCCGAGGGAAACCGTTCTTGAGGGACTGACCCCGATGGAAACTCTGGAGCGCTATACAAGGGAAGGGGCGGTTTGGCGGTTTCCAGAAGGTCCAAAGTCAAGAATCCAGGGTTTCATCGATGCTGAGTTGAAGCTCATTGCTGAATGCAACTATGAGATGTTCTTTCTCACTGTGTACGACATCGTGAGAAAAGCGCGCAGCATGGGAATTTTGTGCCAAGGACGTGGCTCGGCTGCCAACTCGGTAGTGTGCTACTGCCTTGGGATTACAGAGGCTGATCCCCGGGTATCGAACCCGCTGCTGGCGCGCTTCATCAGCAGGCAACGCCGCCATGAACCCCCTGATATTGATGTCGATTTTGAGCATGAGCGGCGTGAAGAGGTTATTCAATACATCTATGGGAAGTACGGACGTGACCGGGCAGCGCTGGCCGCTACAGTCATCTGTTACCGCAGACGCAGTGCGTTGCGCGATGTGGGTAAGGCACTGGGTATCGATATACGCCTGATCGATGTTTTTGCAAAAGACCACCACTGGTTCGATACCGACCTGGCGGCTCACCGGTTGAGTGCGCTGGCTCAAGATGTGGGCACGACCTTGACGGAAGAATTAGCTGCCTTGTGGCTGGAATTGACCAATCAATTGCGTGGTGCGCCTAGGCACTTGAGCCAGCACGTAGGGGGATTCGTCTTGACCGAAACCCCATTGCACCGGCTGGTGCCATTGGAGCCTGCGGCCATGGAAAAACGCCAGATCATCCAGTGGGATAAGGATGATCTGGACGCCTTGAGCATGATGAAAGTGGATGTGCTGGCTCTGGGTATGCTGACGGCAGTGCGGCGCTGCCTGGATATGGTTTCAGCCCAACGAGGAAAGCCTTTCACCTGCGCCGATATTCAGCATGAATGCCCGGAAACCTACCGCATGATCCAGAAGGCTGACACCGTGGGCACCTTCCAGATTGAGAGCCGGGCGCAGATGTCCATGTTGCCGCGCTTGCGGCCGGATACGTTTTACGATTTGGTAGTGCAGGTAGCCATTGTCCGGCCGGGGCCAATCAGCGGAGGCATGGTTCATCCCTACCTGAAGGCACGCGAGCGGCGGCGGCAGGGTCTGCCGATTGAGTACGAACGTTCTTCTAAAGATCCGCCTCCTAACCACAAAAATCACCTTGACCCAGCTAGTCAACCGCAGTTGAGCAAAGCACTTGAGCGCACGCTGGGGATTCCTATTTTCCAGGAACAGGTGATGGAACTGGCCATGATCGCAGCTGGTTACAGCGCCGAGGGGGCTGACAAGCTGCGCCGGGATATGGCCGCATGGAAGAGGAAAGGTGGCTTGGGTCCGCACCGTGAAAAGCTGATTTCCGGCATGCTTAAAAACGGGTACAAGCAGGAGTATGCAGAGCGAATTTTCAAGCAGATCGAAGGGTTTGGTGAATATGGTTTCCCTGAAAGCCATGCCTACAGCTTTGCACTGATCGCTTATCAGAGCAGTTGGCTCAAATGCCACGAACCCGAGGCATTCCTGGCTGCCATGCTCAACTCCCAGCCCATGGGATTTTATGGACCTTCGCAGTTGATTCAAGATGCGCAAAGGCACGATGTCGTGGTGCTGCCGTCGGATGTCACGGTAAGCGATTGGGATTGCACGCTCGAATGTGTCGCTCCTGGCTCCGCCTCTCGCTCGGCTGTTCGCCTGGGACTGCGGTTGGTCAAGGGGTTTGGCGAGGCGGCAGGTGCCAAGGTGGTTGAGTCAAGAAGGTTGGCGCCATTTGCGAGCGTGAACGATCTATGTCTTCGTGCCGATCTGGAGTCCAAGGATATCAATTCTCTGGCTTCAGCCGATGCTTTGCGCTCCCTCAGCGGCCACCGCCGCCAGCAGGTGTGGCAGGCGTCCGCCGAGAGGCGGGCACCGGGCTTGCTGCGTGAAGCACCAGTGGAAGAGGCCGCGTTGTCCTTGCCGGCTGCACTCGAAGGTGAAGAGATCGTGCACGATTACGCCACCCTGGGTCTTTCGTTGCGTAATCATCCATTGGCCTTGTTGCGGGAGCGGCTAGCTCGGCGCGGTGTGCTCAGTGCCGCTGAATTGAATGAACTGCCACATGGGCGACGTGTCACGGCCTGCGGGCTGGTCATTGGCCGCCAGCAGCCCGGCACCGCCAAGGGCACCATTTTCGTCACCCTTGAGGATGAAACTGGCCCAGTGAACGTCATCGTCTGGAAAAGCGCGCGGGTCGATGAGGAGCAGCGCAATGCTTTGCTGCGCTCACATCTGTTGGCAGTGGAGGGCGAATGGCAGAAAGATGAAAGCAGCGGTGGTCTGGTTCGACACTTGATTGCCCAGCGTATGCACGATCTGACCCCTTTATTGGGGCGTCTCGCCGAATCAACGAGCAGCCGGGATTTTCATTGATGACCATGCTAGCCACTACCCTTGTGCAGGGCGATCTGTTCGGAGACAACCCCCTACCTGAGCCGGCGCCACCCCGGCGGCTATTGACCATGTTGTTTCCAGATGCCCAAGCTTGTGCTGCCATAGATGCCGAACGCCAGCGATGGCTGGGCCACCCACGCGAGCTGTACCCCATACCCGAGCGTATGCACATCACGTTTCAGAGCTTCAACCAGGTTGATTGGCCGCACGAGCGGGATTGGCTCATCGCGCTGAAAGAGCTGCGGTTCGAACCGTTTGAAATCGCGCTCGCCCACGCTGAGCTATGGGACGCAAGTGGCCAAAGAATTGCTGTACTCCTGCCAGAGCCCTCGGCCGAATTGGCTGAATTGCACCTGGCGACAGCTCGGCTTGCGCGCCGTGCCGGTTTGCCTGCCGAAACGAGAGCCTGGGTGCCGCACCTGACGACGCTGCGCGGTGCGAAAAAAACCAAATTGCAGCCTTTGACACAGGCCATTCGATGGCGTGTTTCGCATATCGACTGGATATGGTCAGAATTAAAACCCAAGCCGCTGCGCTATCACCGACTAGGCCAGTTTGGGGCGCATTGAGCTTCCCCAGGAGACTGCCAGACTTGGAAATTGCCGGCTGTAACTGGGCCACTCCGGTCCATTTTTGCCATCGGATCTCCAAGTCAGGCAGCCTCCTAGACTGATCATGAGCGTTCTCAAGGGTGAAACAGCTAAAATTTGGCTGGTTCAACCTAACTCCCCAGAAAACCCGAGGTTTTGTGCCTTGCTACGGTTTCGCCCGTGGTAAGAAAAACTGTTGACGGTTGCGACCGCGCTCGAATCGGTCAAAGAATATGAAAACTAATCGTCCTCCCGTTTCTGTCGCTGAAATCCGCAAGACATTCCTGGATTTTTTCGAAAGCAAAGGCCACGCAGTGGTGCAGAGCAGCCCATTGGTACCGGGCAACGACCCCACGCTGATGTTCACCAACAGCGGCATGGTGCAGTTCAAGGACGTCTTTCTCGGCGCCGACAAGCGGCCTTATGTGCGAGCGACCAGTGTGCAAGCTTGTTTGCGCGCCGGCGGCAAGCACAACGATCTGGAAAACGTGGGCTATACAGCGCGCCACCATACGTTTTTCGAGATGCTGGGCAACTGGTCTTTTGGTGACTATTTCAAGAGAGAAAGTATTGAGTGGGGTTGGGAGCTGCTGACCAAGGTGTTTGGCCTGCCTGCCGAGCGCTTGCTGGCCACCGTCTATGCAGAAGATGACGAGGCCTACGGCATCTGGACTGAGATCATCGGCCTGCCGCCAGAGCGCGTGATCCGCATTGGCGACAACAAGGGCGGCCGCTATAAGAGCGACAACTTCTGGATGATGGCTGACACCGGCCCTTGCGGCCCTTGCAGCGAAATCTTCTATGACCATGGCCCCGAGATTCCCGGTGGCCCTCCTGGGTCGCCTGATGAAGATGGCGACCGTTTCATCGAAATCTGGAACCACGTGTTCATGCAGTTTGAAATGCATGACGACGGCAAGCTCACCCCATTGCCCGCGCCTTGCGTGGACACAGGCATGGGCCTGGAGCGCCTGGCAGCTATCTTGCAGCACGTGCACAGCAACTATGAGATCGACCTGTTCGACACGCTCATCAAGGCTGCGGCGCGCGAAACAGGGTGTGAAGATATTGCCAATCCTTCACTTAAAGTCATCGCTGACCACGTGCGGGCCACGGCGTTTCTCGTTAGCGATGGCGTGATCCCCAGCAATGAGGGCCGCGGCTATGTGCAGCGGCGCATTATTCGCCGCGCCATTCGGCATGGCTACAAACTGGGCCAGAAAAAGCCTTTCTTCCATAAGCTGGTGCCCGATCTGGCCAAGCTGATGGGCGAAGCGTATCCGCGCCTGGCCGCTGATGAGCAGCGAGTAGGCGAAGTGCTGAAGGCGGAAGAAGAGCGCTTTTTTGAGACGCTGGCCAACGGCATGGAAATTCTTGATAGCGCCCTGGCGAGTGGACAGACTTCTCTGCCGGGTGAAGTGGCCTTCAAGCTCCACGATACCTTTGGCTTCCCGCTGGATCTGACACAAGACGTATGCCGTGAGCGCGATGTCACTGTAGATGTGGCCGGTTTTGACGCCGCCATGGAGCGCCAAAAGGCTGCGGGCCGCGCTGCAGGCAAATTCAAGATGGATAAGGCCGTTGAATACAGCGGCACAGCCAATGCCTTCACCGGCTACGACGAACTCGCACACACCAGCAAAGTTGTGGCGTTGTACGTGGAAGGCACGCCCGCGAGCGAACTGAAGGAAGGCCAGAGTGGCATCGTGGTGCTGGACTCCACGCCCTTTTATGCTGAATCCGGCGGCCAGGTGGGCGATCAGGGCGTGCTGGCAACCGAGGGCGTTGAATTCGGAGTGCAAGACACGCAGAAGATTCGCGCAGACGTATATGGCCACCATGGGGTAATGACCCAGGGCGCGCTCAAAGTAGGTGACGTGATCGATGCGCGGGTTGATCAGCAGCGCCGCGCTGCCACCATGCGCAACCACAGCGTCACGCATTTGATGCACAAGGCGTTGCGTGAGGTGCTGGGCACACACGTGCAGCAAAAGGGCTCATTGGTCGATGCAGACAAAACCCGTTTCGACTTCGCTCATGGCGCAGCCGTGACTTCCGAGCAGATCCTTGAGATCGAACGGCGCGTGAACGAAGAAATCCTTGCCAATGCAGCCACCCAGGCGCGCGTGATGGATATAGAAAGTGCGCAAAAGACCGGCGCCATGATGCTGTTTGGCGAGAAATACGGTGAAACCGTACGCGTGCTCGATATCGGCACCAGCCGCGAACTATGCGGTGGTACGCACGTGGCGCGCACCGGAGACATTGGCTTGTTCAAGGTCCTTAGCGAAGGTGGCGTGGCGGCGGGCGTGCGGCGTATAGAAGCCATCACGGGTGCCAACGCGCTGGCTTACCTGCAAGGGCTTGAGTCCACGCTGCACAGCGTGGCAGCCACCTTGAAGGCACCAGCCACCGAAGTGCAGGGCCGTTTAGGGCAAATGCTTGATCAGGTGAAGGCGCTTGAGAAGGAAGTTTCTCAGCTGAAAGGCAAATTGGCGTCTTCGCAGGGCGATGAACTGCTCATGCAGGCTGTCGACGTCAAAGGAATCAAGGTGCTGGCTGCGAAGCTGGAGGGCGCTGATGCCAAGACATTGCGCGAGACCATGGACAAGCTGAAAGACAAGCTCAAATCCGCAGTCATTGTGCTGGCCGCTGTAGATGGCGCCAAGGTTCAATTGGCTGCAGGGGTCACGGCTGACAGCGTGGGCAAGGTCAAAGCCGGGGAGCTGGTTAACTTTGTCGCCCAGCAGGTAGGGGGTAAAGGCGGCGGCAAACCCGACATGGCCATGGCCGGTGGAACGGATGCCAGTGGCCTGCCACAGGCGTTGCAGTCTGTTCAGGGCTGGGTTGCTGAGCGCGTCTAAGCACGTTGCAGGACCTGGCCCAGTCAAGGTTTTGAATTCATCTTTCCCGACAAGGGAAAGACTAGCTACACGAAGGCCGAGCGCAGCAATGGCCCGAGTGGGTATCCCACCCCTTGAGGCCGTGCCGAGGAGCACAGGGCAAGGGGCGGGCAAGAGCACTGCAAGATGCTCTTGCTTCAAGAACTAGCTTGCGGCAGTTGTTTGAACGTAGTGAGCGAAGCGAAAGAAGAGAGTTCTGCCGCACCGCCCCTTGACCGAGCACCGCAGGGTGCCCGGAGCGCAGCGTAGGGACACGGACTTGGGGTCGCCTTTTTTGTGCATACTATTTTTTGGCGACGCAAAAAATAGTATGTGCGCTGCCGGGCGCAATTCCCGGCCTCCGACCTAAAGAGAAAAGCTGAAGGTGATTAGCAACCGCAGCGCTCAATCAACCGCTGCCAGCCCTCACCCCAACCCTCTCCCAAAGGGAGAGGGAGTAAAGACGACCCGCACGCCCAACCAGCCAGCCAACCAGCCAACCCAACTAACCCAACCCAACCCAATTGAAGCGCATTCAGTCACCATTCATCACATGCGTTTCATTACGCCGAAGCATGCCTTTGCTGAACAAGGGCTCCACTATCAAATCAAGCCACTCGCCGAAACCGACATCCGGCCGGTGCTGCTTGTGCAATACGGGCAATAAAGGCATGGCATTCAGCCACGCCTCAAACCCCGCATGCGGCACACTTTCAAAATCCATCATCTGATACTTGATCATCACCTTGGCTGCGTGCAGAGCATGCTGCGCCGGATGATCCTTGTAGTACTCAATGCGTTTGCGCGCGGAAGCAAAGGCGGCGTCTATGGCGCCACTGTCACGTGAAAAGGGCGCTCCATGCCCGGGGATGACGACGCGGGGTGACAGTCGTTCAATCAGAGCCAGCGTATCGGTAAAGGTATCGAAACCACCCGAGCCGTCTATGTGCTGAAAGATGACGCCCACACTGCTTTCCCACATCGCATCGCCAGAGATCAAAAGGCCATGCTCGGGCTCGAACAGCAGGATTGCCAAAGCGTCATGGCCGGGTGCAGCGTGAATCTCCCAATGGTGGTTACCGAATCGCACGGTGTTGCCGGGGATCAAGGCATCACTGGCTGTGAAGGGGTCGCAGCGCTGGCCCGTGCCGTCGAAGGTGAGGGCGTCCTTATTCCATGTCTGCACATACAACAAGGACTCCACGGGCACCCAGGTGGAAGCGTCGGGCCAGGCCGCCTGCAATGCCGCCGTGCCGCCACAATGGTCGCTGTGCAGGTGGGTATGGGCAATGGTGGCCAACGGTTGATCGCCAAGCACCTTGGCCAGCAGGGTGACCGTTTGCGCGGCATGCTTGGTGTGGCCAGTGTCAATGACGGCTGGCGCGTCGCCCAGGCAGACGATGTTGTTGGAAGAGAGCCAACCACGCTCCATGACGTGCATGTCAGCAGGCAAGAGGGATGAGGCCATTCGCGTTTCAGATCGCATAGTTTGGAGCTAATACCGTTCAGTTTAGGGCGCTGCATCCGAGATGCTCAAAAGAGCGCTGTATGTCCATCATTCTGGCGCAGGCGGAAATCCAGAGAGTGCCTCAAGTCCTGCGGGTCTTGTTCTAGGCCGCATTTAGTGTGAGCACGCCCTAGTTAAATTGGACTCCTGCTTGGGGCGCAACGATGGCTTTCTGGATTCAGCATAGCCGTACAGCGTTTAGAGACTTGCTTTTAACTTCAGCCCCGAGCTGAATTCTCGCTCCTGTCCCGTCACGGGGTCTTTGAAAGCCAGGCGGCGAGCCAGCAATTGCAGGGGATTGGCTTCGTCGTCGGCCTCGCTTGGTCCGCGCATCACCCGTGGGTAAAACGAATCGCCCAATATGGGAATGCCGAGCGCAGCCATGTGTATGCGCAACTGGTGGCGTTGCCCCGTGACTGGAAGCAACCTGTAATGGGCCAACGAGCCGTGCAAAGCGATGAGTTCAACGCGAGTGTGGCTGTTGGCTGGCCCTGGCACTTCGTGCGAAAGGAAGAACCGGTCAGGGTCAGTTTCCAGGCGGCTGATATGCGTACGGGGTAGTTCAAGTTCGGGCCTGTAGGAGGCCACGGCTTCGTATACCTTCTCCACGGCACGCTCGCGAAACAAGGCCTGGTAAGGCGCACGGGTGGCGGGTTGCACGGCAAAGGCTACCAGGCCAGCGGTTTCCCGGTCTATACGGTGAATAGGGCTCAGATGCTCAAGACCTAGCCTGTGCTTCAGGCGGACCACCAGGCTGCGGTGAACGTAGGGTCCGCTGGGAATGACCGGCATGAAATGGGGTTTGTCGGCCACCACCAGCCATTCGTCCTGAAAAACGATGGTTTCGCACTCGGGTGCTTCAGGTTCGTTGGGTTGACTGCGGTAGTAGTGCAGGCGCTGGCCGGGCCGGCAAGCGGAAGTGGCCGCGACGGGAAGGGCATCTTCTCCCAACACATCGCCGGCAGCTAACCGGGCCGCCCAAGCATCTCTGCTCAAAATGGGCAGGCGGTCTGCCAGGAAATCCAGCACTGTGGGCCATGAGGCGGTGGGCACGGCCACTGTGCTGGGGCTCACGCCGTTGCGCAAAGGCAGATCGAGCGGACGCGGGGCTTGGGCCATGCGGCTTCTGGGAAAAGAATCAGACCCTGTGAAACACGAGATCCCAGACGCCGTGGCCCAATTTCAGCCCACGCAACTCGAACTTGGTTAATGGGCGGTAATCAGGCTTTTGAGCATAAGTTTCCGCTGAGTTGGCTAGCAAAGACTCTTCACCAAGCACAACCAGCATCTGTTCGGCATAGGGTTGCCAATCGGTGGCGCAGTGAATATAGCCGCCAGGCTTCAGCCGGCTGGCCAATTCACGCACGAAAGCTGGTTGGATCAGGCGCCGCTTGTTATGGCGCTTCTTGTGCCAGGGGTCTGGAAAGAAAATGTGAATGCCATCCAATGAGGCGGGAGCGATCATGCTCGCCAGCACCTCAACAGCGTCATGCTGCAAGATACGGATGTTGTCCAGATTTTGCTCGCCCATCGACTTCAGCAATGCGCCTACGCCCGGTTCGTGGACTTCGCAGCCAATGAACAGGGTGTCGGGCTGCACGCCAGCGATATGCGCGGTGGCCGCGCCCATTCCGAAGCCAATTTCCAGTACGGTTTTCTCATACTGCTTCCCTTGGGCGCTGGCCGAAGCGGCGCAGGTGGCCACCAGGTCTGGGGTGTTTGGATCGAAGGCCAAAAGGTAGCGAGGCCCCAGATCGGTCAGTGCGCGTGCCTGGCCCGTGGTCACTCGCCCGGCGCGGGTCACGAAGCTGCGAACGGCGCGGGGGAAAGGCACGTCAGCCGCCGAAGGTTTAGTACTTTCCACGTCTCCGGCATGCTCAACGCGTTCGCCGCTCTCGTTCCCCATCATCATGGCTGCTCAGCTCCCGCGTCCGGCTCCTGCTTCTCGGGTGCGTGCCCGGCCTTGAGGGTGAGGCCGGCTCTGGGCGCCACGGTATCGAACTTGGAGTATTGATTCAGCAGGGCCACCAGCTGAGCATAGACGCGCGGGCTGGCGGCCAGGCACTCTTCGTGTTCCAGGAACTCCGCTTCACCGGTGAAATTGCCAATCAGGCCCCCAGCCTCTGTGACCAACAGCGAACCCGCGGCTGCATCCCAGGGTTTGAGGCCTGTTTCAAAAAAGCCGTCAGTGAAACCCGCAGCAACATAAGCCAGATCCAGCGCGGCAGCGCCTGGGCGGCGCAGGCCGGCGGTGCGCTGCATCACATCGGACATCATGCGCAGATATTTGGGGAAATCGTCGCCCTTGCGAAACGGAAAACCGGTGGAGATTAAGCACTGGTTCAGCTGGGTGCGCTTGCTTACGCGGATGCGCCGGTCATTCATGTAGGCACCCCGCCCACGGGTGGCGGTGAACAAATCGTTGCGTGAGGGGTCGAAAACCACCGCCTGCTCCACGCGCCCGCGCACGCTCAGGGCGATGCTGACGCAATAGACCGGGAAGCCGTGAATGAAATTGGTAGTGCCATCCAGGGGATCGATGATCCAGACGTGATCGGATTGGGCATTACCATGGGTCGAGCCGGATTCCTCAGCAAGGATGCCATGGTGAGGGTAGGCGGTGAGCAGCGTCTCGATGATGGCTGCTTCGCTCGCATGGTCGACTTCGGTCACGAAATCGTTGACCTGCTTTTGAGAAATTCGAACGGCCTCGACGTCGAGCGCAGCGCGGTTAATGATGGCGCCAGCGGCGCGTGCGGCCCGAATGGCCACGTTGAGCATGGGGTGCAGGGTGGAGTTCATAGGTTGTAGCAAGAGCAAGAGCCGGGATAGCCCGCCCGCTCGATGGCGGGGGCTAAGAGCGTGTTGACAATCTCCTCACGCGGAGAACGTAAACACGCTCTAAAACCGCTATTTTCCCACGGATACAAACCGCGGTTAGCATGGCGGCTGAAATGAGCAAGGCATTTACACGCGAATCAGACGCAGAAGACGACGACGATGACGCCGGCGGTGCACAGCCGGCGTTGCCGCCCGGGACGCGCAATTACATCACGCCGCAGGGCTACGCCAGGCTCCGCGACGAACTATTGACCCTCTTGGATGTTGAGCGCCCACAGGTGGTGGAGGCGGTGCATTGGGCGGCCAAAAATGGCGATCGCTCTGAAAATGGCGACTATCTCTACGGCAAAAAGCGCCTGCGCGAAATCGACCGGCGTACCCGTTTCCTGACACGGCGCCTGGAAATTGCCGAGGTTACAGACCCCAGCGCTCACCATGGCGGCGAGCAGGTGTTCTTTGGCGCCAAGGTGATCTACGTAGAAGACGATGGTACAGAGCGCACGATCACCATCAAAGGGGTTGATGAGGCGCAAAGCAGTTTGGGCGAGGTGAGCTGGATTTCTCCCATTGCCCGCACGCTATTGCGTTCCCGTGTCGGTGACGTGTTGAAACTGCAAACACCGGCTGGAGCGAGGGAAATCGAGGTGCTGAGCGTGGAATACCCCACGCCGGGCATAGCGTCTCAGTCCCCTCCGGCATAGACGATTAGCGTTCCTGGCGCTATTTCGCCATCGCCTTCAGTTCCGCGTCGATGGCGGCAAGCAACTTCTTGGCCGGGCGCCAGGTGATTTCATCAGAATTTGAACCGGCCTGGTAGGTCCAGGCCCAACGAGCTTCGCTGAGGTGGGTGATGACCGCCACAAGCCTTCGATCGGACTCCAAGCGCCCGCGCTCTTGCAGTTCGCTCAGGCGGTCGAGCAGGGGAGCTGCCCAATCCAGCACGCGATCGATTTCTTTACGAGACGGGGCTGCGTCTTTCAACGCACCGGCCCAAGGCAGTTGAACAAACAAGGCCAGAGGACCGCTTACCAGGAAGTAGTGAAATGCCCCGTTGTTGACGCCTTGGGTGTCTATTGCCAACACGGCATAGTCTTTTGGGCGATCGGATCTCAACAGCTTGGCTACATGGGCTTCCATGTCGTAGGGCGAAACTACCAACTCGCAGGAGGAATAGACGCCGGGTGAGCGCTCGCTCAGTTGCGCTGAAAGCTCATGCGGCAACTCAGGAAAACCAAGCCCTTCAGCGCGCAGAAACGCTTGGGCATTAATAGAGTCTGTGCTCATGGAAAATCAATTGCGGTCAGGTAAAGGGGTTCTAAGAGCCTGTTCAAAGTCTCTGCGCGAGGGCTATTGTGTTCGAAAGACTGTGGATGCAAGGGGTGCGCCCATGCGACGAAAAACGCAGGGATACCTCGTGGTATCGCGAGTATTTTTAACGCCGCAGACGCTGTTTTTCGAGCGCAATAGGACCGCGAGGAGACTTTGAACAGGCTCTAAGAGGTTGTCGAACTTGGTAATCGCCAGCGGTGAACCGACCGCTGCGGCTCATTTGGAGCCGGCGATTTTTAAGTTGGGCAGTATCCTAGGGCGTGTTCACACTAAATTCACCCCGGCCCGAAGGGTGAGGCTCTGGCAAACCGCACTCGGCGTTGCAAACCCTCGCCGGGTGTCCAACCCGGCTGCGGTTTGCGCCTTGATTGCGGCTCGCCAGAACCTCACGCGGGGGCGAATTTAGTGTGAACACGCCCTAGCTTGCGGCAGCTGTTTGAACGTAATGAGCGAAGCGAAAGAAGAGAGTTCTGCCGCACCGCCCCTTGCCTGAGCACCGGAGGGTGCCCGAAGCGCAGCGCAGGGACACGGACTTGGGGTCGCATTTCTTTGGTTCCTTGCTTTGTGCGAGCAAAGAAAGGGACTGCACTGCCGGGGGCAATCCCGGCCTCCGACCTCAATACAAGAGGAGAAGGGACTTACAACCGCAGCGCTTCAATCGACCGCCGCTTGCCCTCACCCCCACCCTCTCCCAGGGGGAGAGGGAGTAAAACCAGCCTCAGGTTCTGGGGCTCAAGTCGGCAGGCGCGCCTGCATCAGTCTCTCCCGCATGCGGTAGAGGGAGTAAGAACCGTCGCGTGCGACTGACAACCCGCACAAGCACAGCGCTCGCAAGGCGAGGCAAAGCAAGACCCCAAGCCCCGCCAAGTCAGCATCCACTGACCTCTGGCTTTGCATACTGTTGCAATTAACATCGCAGCTTTGCAGTGCAAGGAATTTCCAGGCAAACCGTTCACCAGTCTGCCGCGTTGAGTAGACTGGGCAAAACCAGCATTTTTTGTTGCCGGTCCGTCCCAAAACAAAAAGGTGCCCCCTCGGGGGCAGCGGACCACGCGAAGCGGAGGAGCGTGGGGCCCTTTTTCTGCGCCCTCCCCTTGCCCCTACTTGAGCCATGCAAACATCCACTTTTCATCTCAAAATTCGGCACTGGCTGGTTGCCACCTTCATGTTGGCGGGCTCTACGCTGGCATGGGCACAGGCTGAGCAGGTAGATCCGCCGGATCGGGTGGCCTACATCAGCCTCCAGGAAGGCACGGCTGTGC
Source organism: Ottowia thiooxydans DSM 14619 (assembly GCF_000422885.1). Classification (GTDB taxonomy): domain Bacteria; phylum Pseudomonadota; class Gammaproteobacteria; order Burkholderiales; family Burkholderiaceae_C; genus Ottowia; species Ottowia thiooxydans. The sequence goes on from NZ_AUGX01000001.1 coordinate 333,410, forward strand.
TGGCAACGGACGGCAGCGGCAGTTGGTCTCCCGCCGTTCTCAATATGCCAGTGACCTCCGGGGCTCGATTGGCAACGGAAAACGGCTCACGCACCGAATTGCACAGCGGATGGTCAGCCTTCCGTCTATCAGGTAAATCCGAGCTGGAAATCACCGAATTGGATGACGACGGAACTCGCCTCGCATTAACCAGTGGCACCCTTTCCGCCCGTGTACGCGAACTTCAGCAAGGTGAACGCTTTGAGATCGGCACACCTAACATCGCTTTGGTAGCCAATCAGCCAGGGGAATACCGTTTCGATGTAGATCCGCGCTCAGACACTACTCGCTTGTCCATACACAAAGGAAGTGCCACCGTGTATGGCGAAGCAGGTCAATCGGTCAACGTGGGAGCCGGCGAACAATTGATCCTCACTGGACGCTCGCTCGGTGGTGCCACCCGGGGAATCATCAGCTACCGAGACACCTTCGATCAATGGGTTGCCTCAAGGGATGTACTGGATGATCGCTCAGCTTCCGCGCGTTATGTGTCCCCAGGCGTACCAGGCTATCAACAGTTAGACGCCTATGGCGACTGGAATCAGGATGCCACGCATGGCGCCGTTTGGTTTCCGAGGGTGTCCGATGCGAACTGGGCCCCTTACCGCGATGGTCAGTGGCGCTGGGTCGATCCATGGGGCTGGACATGGGTAGATGCCGCACCCTGGGGTTTTGCACCGTTTCACTATGGCCGCTGGGCGCAAATTGGCCCACGTTGGGCTTGGGTACCCGGCCCGGTCGTGCGGCGCCCCGTGTATTCGCCTGCGCTGGTGGGCTTCATGGGTGGCACCAGCGGTGACACAAGTTGGGGTATATCGCTTGGAAACGGAGGCCCTGGCGCCGCCTGGTTCCCCCTGGCCCCAGGCGAGTATTGGGAGCCTGGTTACCGAGCCAGCCCGCGTTACATGCGCGCCCTGAACCCATGGGCCAACTCACGCGTTCCTCCGCGAGGTTCCAATTATTTCTTCCAACGCCACCCGAACGCGATCAGCGTGGTCGCGCGCGATCAATTCGGCATAGGCGAAGGCCGCAGACCTCGCTTTACCGACGGCAGCCGCCTCCCGCCCGGCCAGTGGAATGGCGCGCGCATTGTGCCGCCACCACCGCGCCCCAACTTGCCGGGCATATCCGGCCCGCGCAACCCTGGCAGTGGGTATTTTGGCGCCATCCCGAATCGATCTTCCCCAATGCCAGCGCCCGGCTACAACGCTGGTGGCGATCGCCCATATCAACCCGGGTTTGAGAACCGTCGCCCTGGAGGTCAACCGCAGATGGGGGATGACCGCTCACGTGAATCACAGGCTTGGCGGATCCAGCAACAGCAGGAACAACACCGATTTGATCGCCAACGCGACCAGCAGCAACAAATGGAGCGCGAACGTGGGGCACAGCAGCTACGTGAACAGCAGGTCATCGCTGAGCAGCAGCGGGCCATGCGCGATCACCAACAGCGCCAGATACAGCAACAACGCGAGCAGCAGCAACAGCAGCACAGGCAGTTTCAGCAACAGCAAGAACAACGGCAGCAGCTGGATCATCAGCGCCAGGCCGCTCAGCAGCAACAAAACCAGTGGCGCGAACAACAGCAGCAGCACCGCCAGCAAATGGAACAGCAGAGGCAGTCCCAACAACGCCCGCAACCCATGCGACCAGGAGAGCGCCCGGGGTTCCAGCGGCCGCCCAATAACCTCGCAGGCCAGGATTGAGTTGACTGGTTACCAGGAAGCTGACACCGATGTCGACAGATTTGGTTTTTCAACGGACTTCCAACTCATGAAACCAGACTGTCGACAGTTCTTTCAAAAAATAATAAAAATGTAATCAAATGAAATAAAATTTGCCGCATCTGGTGCAAGGAATGTGAATCACCGTTTGATTCCACTTGCACGAATGACCAAATCAAAGGGTACAGATGCGGGAAAAAAAGTTGGAAGTGCAAATCGGCACGGGCCCATCAAACAGCTCATCCTGGGTCAAAGCCATCGCAGCGGGCACAGCAGCCGCCCTGACTGGCACTTCAGGTTTCGCGCAAACCATCACCACAACGCCTGTTCCCGGCTCCGCAGCGATAGCCGCAGTCCCTACGAGCGGCTTTTGGACGCTTACCTTGATGGCTGCACTACTGGCAGCCTTGGGGGCATGGCTGATTCGCTCTAATCACGCACAGCGGGCCGCTCGCTCAATTTGTGGCGTACTGGCCCTCGCCCTCGGCTTGGTAGCCCTGGGTTACAACCCATCCGTACGAGCCGCTGTGGCTTCAATGTGGTCATTTACCCAGCCCGGTGGTGAAACACTGAACATCCCAATCCTCCCTGAAGGGAGCTCGCAAGAGCCCTCAGGGTTCACGCCCATCCAGTTCACCAATGCCAGTGGAGCCAGGCTGAAGATCTCGGCCATCACCGATCCCGCGAGCATTTCAGCCTGCTTCCCATCTGGTGTCCCTGCGAGCCTGCCTACAACACCGCTTCCCATTGGCGCGACCGTTTGCGCTCAGAACCTTGAACTCGATCAGAACTCGAGCTGCTTTGTGGATGTCGCTTCCATGTGCACCAAAGGCGTGGCGACGATCAGCGCTTCGCCCACAACCCTGTCATTTGCGCCCAACGCCTATGACAGCATCACCGTGACGGCCCACCCTTCATCATTGGTCTCCGCCACCAACGTGGTGCCAACGATCCCTCAAGGCAGCAGCCTCACTGTGATGAGCAACACCTGCGGCAGCCAGTTGCCACCAGGCGGCGCCTGCACCATCACCCTGACGAGCACTTCCGCAGAAGGGCCAACGAACGTCGTCATCGGAGGTGCCAATACCAATGCAGTCAGTGCAGCCGTCACGGTTGCACCCAACACATATACGGTAGGCGGCGTAGTTTCTGGCCTGGTGGGAAGTGTGACGCTACAGAACAATGGCGGCGACTCACTGACGCAACTTTCCAATGGGAGCTTTACGTTCTCCACACCCGTTGCACAAGGCAGCCCCTACTCGGTCACGGTGGCCGCACAACCCGCCACCCAGACCTGCACAGTGATCAACGGCTCGGGCACCATGTCCGCCTCCAACGTGAGCAACATCGCGGTCACATGCTCCACGAACACGTATACGGTAGGCGGCGTAGTTTCTGGCCTGGCGGGGAGCGTGACGCTCCAGAACAACGGCAGCGATTCGCTGGTTCAAAGTTCCGACGGGAGCTTCACGTTCTCCACACCCGTTGCACAAGGGAGCTCCTACTTGGTCACGGTGGCCGCACAACCCGCCACCCAGACCTGCACAGTGATCAACGGCTCGGGCACCGTGTCCGCCTCCAATGTGAGCAACATCGCGGTCACATGCTCCACGAACGCGTATACGGTAGGCGGTGTAGTTTCTGGCCTGGCGGGAAGCGTGACGCTACAAAACAATGGCGGCGACTCACTGACGCAACTTTCCAATGGGAGCTTTACGTTCTCCACACCCGTTGCACAAGGCAGCCCCTACTCGGTCACGGTGGCCGCACAACCCGCCACCCAGAGCTGCACAGTGATCAACGGCTCGGGCACCGTGACCGCCTCCAACGTGAGCAACATCGTGGTCACATGCTCCACGAACACGTATACGGTAGGCGGCGTAGTCTCTGGCCTGGTGGGAAGCGTGATACTCCTGAACAACGGCAGCGATACACTGGTTCAAAGTTCCGGCGGGAGCTTCACGTTCTCCACACCCGTTGCACAAGGGAGCTCCTACTTGGTCACGGTGGCCGCACAACCCGCCACCCAGAGCTGCACAGTGATGAATGGCTCGGGCACCGTGCCCGCCTCCAATGTGACAAACATCGAGGTCAACTGTAGCTAGAAGATAGAGCTCCTGGCCGGGGCTACGCAGCCCAGGCTCCTAAGCACAACTGCCCAGAATTACATCGGCGCAACTGCCGAGGGCTGGAGAATGATCGCAAGCAAGCTAGGGCGTGTTCACACTAAATACACCCCCGCGTGAGGCTCTGGCGGCCCGCATTCAAGGCGCAAACCGCAGCCGGGTTGGGCACCCGGCGAGGGATTGCAACGCTGAGTGCGGGTTGCCAGAGCCTCACCCTGCGGGCCGGGGTGTATTTAGTGTAAACACGCCCTAGGACGCGCCCCCATCGTGACAGGAGCCATCTCAAGCTCCTTCGCGCGCCAACCAGGGGGTGCCGCCGCCTGGCGAGCTCAGCTACCGGCCACCTTCATGCGGTTGATCAGCAAGGAGCCAGTGGTCTTCGCGCCGTAGTTGTACGCGTCTGCACCGACTGCTGTGATGCCCGCAAGCATGTCGCGCAGGTTCCCGGCAATCGTGATTTCGTGCACCGGAAAAGCAATGCGGCCGTTTTCCACCCAGAAACCGCTGGCGCCGCGCGAATAATCGCCCGTCACGTAATTCACGCCCTGCCCCATCAACTCGATCACGAAAAGGCCGGTGCCCAGCTTTTGCAACATGGCTTCGAGATCGTCCCCGGGCTGCGTGAGGCGGGATGTCAGGGTCAGGTTATGCGAGCCACCCGCATTACCGGTAGTTTTCATACCCAGCTTTCGTGCCGAGTAGGTGGTCAGGAAGTACCCCTCCACGCGACCGGCGGTCACCACTTTGCGAGCACGCACCCGGACACCTTCATCATCGAAAGGTGAAGAGCCTTTTCCGCCGCGAATGAAGGGATCTTCCGCAATGTCGATGTGTTTGGGGAAAACCTTCTTACCCAACGAATCCAGGAGGAAAGTGGCTTTCCGGTACAAGGCCCCGCCACTCACCGCTTGTACAAACCCGCCCAGTAAACCGGCCGCTAAAGGCGACTCGAAAAGTACAGGCACTTCACAAGTGGCGATCTTGCGGCTTTTCAGGCGGCTCAACGCGCGTTCAGCGGCGTACCGACCTACGGCCTCCGGGCTAGCCAGTTCCTGCGCCGCGCGCATGGAGCTGTACCAGTAATCGCGCTGCATACCGCTACCCTTGCCGGCAATCGGCGCGACAGACAGGCTGTGGCGCGAGCTTGCGTAGCCACCGCGAAAACCATGCGTGTGGGCACTGAAAAAATGGCTTTGCTGCGCCGACACACCCGCGCCTTCGCTGTTGGTGATGCGTTTGTCAGTAGCGAAAGCTGCACGCTCTGCAGCCACTGCCATCTGGGCTGCCTCCTCGCTGGTGACAGCCCAGGGGTAAAATAGGTCGAGATCGGGGTGTTCGGTCGCAATATCGGACTCATCCGGCAGGCCTGCTACAGGATCGGCCGCTGTGAAGCGTGCAATATCGTAGGCTGCCTGCACCGTTTGTTCGATGGCTGCGCGCGAAAAATCAGAAGTGCTGGCATTTCCGCGCCGCTGGCCGAGGTAGACCGTCACGCCGAGCGATTTATCTCGGTTGCGCTCAACGTTTTCCAGCTCTCCCTTACGCACGCTCACCGAAAGTCCAGAACCTTCAGAGGCTTCGGCACCTGCGTCAGTGGCGCCTAGTTTTTTGGCATGTTTAATGGCGGTATCGACCAAATCCTCGAAAAACGCGCGAGAGTAGCTAAAACCGGATTCGGCGCCTTGTCCGGCGCCCACAGATGTTTTATTCATGGTGGCGGCTATCATACTTGCCGCTTCCCGCCTTTGCTGGCGCAATGCGCCTCAACTTGTTGATCCATATTTCATGTCCCGCAAATTCAAGAAAGGCTACTACGTACGTGGCCATTTCGTTGCCGAAGGTAGCGAACTAGATCTAGAGCTCAAGCGCGAGCTTAAAGGCGGCGGCGAAGAGCCTAGTAAAACCGAATTGAAGGCCCAAAGCTCAGAGCTTCAAGGCCTGGGCGAAGACTTGCTCGGCTTGCGCCGCGATCTCTTCGAGGCCCTTGAGCTTCCATCCAAGCTCCTGGAAGCCTTGGAAGAGCTCAAGCGCATCACCAATTTTGAAGGTCGGCGCCGGCAAAGCCAGTTCGTGGGTAAATTGATGCGCAAGCTCGACGAAGAAGAGGTCGAATCCATTCGTGTCGCCTTGGAAGTGCAACGCAAAGGTTCGGCAAAAGAGACGCTATTGCTGCACTCGGCGGAAGACTGGCGCGAGCGGCTGATTAAAGACGATACCGCCGTGGCAGCCTGGATTGAGGAGTTCCCGCAAAGCGATTCGCAGCAGCTTCGCGCGTTGGTGCGCCAAATTCGCAAAGATGCCCCTCCGGCAGCGGAAGCGAACGCAGCAGAGTCCAAGGGTCTGGCACCGCGCAAAACCCGCGCCTGGCGGGAATTGTTCCAACTCGTGCGCGAGCAGCTTGCTGAGCCTGACGACACAGAAGGCGCCGCTGACACCGACACCGATCCAGACACCCCCTCTTCGACATCATGAGCCACGCACTCGACCCCGTCACCATTGGCATAGTCTCCATCAGCGACCGCGCCTCCAGCGGGGGCTACGAGGACCAAGGCTTGCCGGCCTTGCAAGGCTGGCTCACCAAGGCGCTGGAAAACACCATCACTTTCGAGTCACGCCTGATTCCTGATGAGAAAGAGTTGATCAGCCAGACATTGATCGAGTTGGTCAATTCAGGCTGCTCCCTGGTCCTGACCACCGGTGGCACGGGCCCCGCAGTGCGTGATGTCACCCCCGAAGCCACCCTGGCCGTGGCTGACAAGGAAATGCCAGGTTTCGGCGAGCAGATGCGCCAGATCAGCCTCACCTTCGTACCCACAGCCATTCTTTCGCGCCAGGTCGCGGTCATTCGCGGCAACACGCTCATCATCAACCTGCCGGGCCAGCCCAAAGCCATTGCCGAAACACTGGAAGGGCTGAAAGATGGGGATGGCAAGCCGCTGGTGCACGGCATCTTTGCAGCCGTGCCCTATTGCATCGATCTGATCGGAGGCCCCTACTTCGAGACGCATGATGCAGTGTGCAAGGCATTTCGGCCGAAAAATGCGATACGGCCCAGGCGGACAGAAACCACGGTATAAACCCAAAGACTGACAGGCCTCGGAGATAGGCCAGTGGCCAGAAGCCAAAGGCCAGAACCCAGAAGAAAAAAGAGCAATGCCAATCTACAGATGCAACGCCTGCGCTTACGTTTCGGAGGAGGCCATCGTGCCGGTGGGGCAAAAGCAGCCTTGTGCGCGCTGCGGTCACGCCTGCACCGTGTATGGCACCGTGTTCTTCGTGGAGAAACTGGTCGAGCGTTACACCGCTGCCATGCGCGAGCTGCAGGTGTTGCGGTCAGCGGGAGACGATGCGCCAGAGGATCAAGAAGAAGCACCTGCGTCCGCGACCGTGGAAGCATCAAGCAGCGGTTCTTTAGCCACTGCTGAGCAGCATCAACCTCTCAAAGACTGGTTTTCAGCCCGAAAAATCTCCGCCGAATTTGACCTTCAGCAGGTCGACACGGCGGGCTATTTCGATGATGCGGCACGCATGCTGGGTGATGGGTTGGGCCTGTTTGGCGAGTTGATCGACCGAGTGTCTTTTGCTTATCGCAAAGGACACTCCAGCGTCTTTCTTGAGCTGGGGCGTCTGGCTCAAGTAGACGCAAAGGCCATTACGCAGCTGTGTCGTGAGCTCTACAGCCACACCTTCTTTTCTCGCTACTACTATCAGAAGCCAGAAAAGACCGTTCGGGTAACCTTGCAGACGGCGCCCGCAATACGTCGCTTCTTCGAAGGCGGCTGGTTTGAATGGTACGTACTTCTGCAAACGCTGGATGCGCTAAAAGCAGCCAACGTGAACCAGTTCTCTTGTGCACGAGGCGTCAAGGTGACGTTCCCGAACGAAGACCTGCACGAGCTGGACGTCATGGTATTGCCGGCCGGTGGCAGCCCCATCTGTGTGGAATGCAAAAGCGGAGAATTCCGCCGGGATATTGAAAAATACCTACGCCTGCGAAAGCGCCTGGGGCTCAACCGCCAAAATTTCATCATTTGCGCGGCCGACTTGACCGACGAACAAGCCACCGGCTTGTCCGCAATGTATGAGCTGACCTTTCTCAATTTGCGCCTATTGCCCGCACACCTTAAGAGCCTGCTTTAATCGCCAAGCTAAGCAGTATTGCAGGAAGGCCTTAGCGCTCGTTCAAAGTCTCTTCAAGCAAAACTGCGAAACCGCCTTGAACGCCCGGACGCCTGTTTAAACTGGGGCCGGGCTATTTGCCCACGAGGTCGTTGAATTTTTTAGCCTCAAAGCTGTCTTCACGCGCAGCGGCTTCCGGCACGCAATCGGGATCGAGCTTGCAAGCCAATTTTTCAACCGCTTGCCATAGCAACGAGATTTGATGGTCGTGCGTGGCGGTGCCATCAATCAAACCACGCAGAGCCTGACTCACGGGATCATCGCTTTGCGTCACCCCATAAGCCGAGAAGCCCATTTTGGCCGCCGCCTGCTCACGCATGGCGTCCCCTTCTGCCTGGATGATCCTGGCGGGGTTACCGACCGCCGTGGCCCCTGCCGGTACCGGCTTGGTCACGACGGCTGAAGACCCGATTTTGGCCCCATCACCCACCGTAAAGCCACCGAGCACCTGGGAGTTGGCCCCCACGATGACGCGTTTTCCCAGGGTGGGATGGCGCTTGCTGCCTTTGGTGAGCGAAGTTCCACCCAGTGTCACCCCCTGATAGATGGTGCAATCATCACCAATCTCGGCGGTTTCACCGATCACCACACCCATTCCGTGATCAATAAAAACCCGCTCGCCAATGGTGGCGCCTGGGTGAATTTCGATGCCGGTGAGAAAACGTCCCCAATGGGATATCCAGCGCGCCAGCCAAAGCCAGCCGCGCTTCCAAAGCGCGTGCGCAATGCGATGCAACACCAGCGCGTGAAAGCCTGGATAGGAAAAAATCACATCCCATACGCTGCGTGCAGCGGGATCGCGCTCTAGGATGGCGCTGGAATAGGAGCGAATGCGGTCTAACATGGTGCGTGAAGTCTACTCGCGGGCGGCGCTTTCAGCAGCAGCGTGGGTATGTCAATGTGGAGTTCAAAACCAATTGATGCATACTTTGGATCATTGCAGATTTGCGCGAGTACGGAATGTCCATCAATTTCAGCCTGAACGACCTGCAGGCTTTTCGAACGGTGGCGGAACTGGCCAATTTTCGCAAGGCATCGGAAGCGCTTCACCTGTCTCAACCGGCCTTCAGCCGGCGCATCGAAAAACTGGAGGAGGCGCTGGGCGTCAAGCTACTCGAACGCACCACGCGCAAGGTGAGTTTGACCGCAGTGGGGCGGGACTTTGATCGAAAAGTCAAACAACTGCTGGACGATCTCGACAGCACCCTTCTAGGCATTCGCGGCGTCGCCGCCACCCGCATGGGCGAGGTGACCGTTGCCTGCGTACCTTCCACTGTTTACTACTACCTATCGCAGGTCGTCTCTCGGTATCACGAGCAATACCCGAGGATCCGTGTAAAGGTGTTCGATGCGGGCGCTAACGAGGTGCTCTCTGCTGTAGCTCGTAGCGAAGCGGATTTTGGCCTCAATTTCATTGGCAGCCAAGAGCCTGAGATTGAGTTCAAACCCTTGCTTGAAGAGCGCTTCGTCGCCGCATGCCGGCGCGATCACCCGCTGGCCCTCGCACGCAAGGTGAGTTGGAGCGAGTTGAGCCAATACGACTTCATTTCTACCAGCAAGAGCTCAGGCAATCGTCTTTTGATAGACCAAGCCCTGGCGGGTCTGACGAGTCGGCCGCAAAGCCTGTTTGAAGCCCAGCACGTGACCACCATGCTGGGACTGGTGGAGGCGGGGCTTGGGGTTGCAGCGGTCCCGTCGATGGCGATGCCAGGGCCCGACCATCCTCTGCTGGTCAGCGTGCCGCTGGTAGACCCCATCGTCACAAGGAAAGTGGGCCTTATCCGGCGCAAAGGCCGGCCCTTGTCCCCCGCAGCCCAGCAGCTCTACGACTTCTTCATAGAGATGAAGGGCAAGCGCGCGCCAAAATCCAAGCCAGCAAAGACCTGAGAAGGTGTGAACGAATCCTTCTGGGGTCGCATCCTTCATCGAACTCGCTCAAGCCCGCTCCACCACCGCATGTACTACGCGGACGACGCACCTGCCTTGACTTGACGGGAAAGCTCCGCGATGGCTTCATCCAGCTCAGGGACGAAAGCGAAGCCTGCTTCAACAAAAATCCGTTTCGCTTCGATCGCGGTCATTTCAGCCTCAGCGGCTGCAGCGGCCACGATGCCAACCACCACTGGTTTCGAGGTGGGGTGTTCCTGAAGAGCCTTGATCGTTCCACGCACGATAGGCGCAAGTGACGCTGCCGCGAGAGTAAAGTAGACCAAGACACCCTTGATAGCCGGACTCTCGGAAAGCTGGAGTATTCGTTTGGCCTTGTTCTCGTAGACTGCGGGATCGTTGCCGCCACTGCCGTCAACGAAGTTCGCAGCATGTAGGCCGGCGTCGGCGAGCATATCAACCACAGTCATGCCCAGCCCAGCTCCTCCGGTGAGCAAGCCTATGCTGCCGGGCATCTCCACAAAAGTATCTAATTCTCCCCGGCCTCTGCTGTTCAGCCGCGACGACACCGAATCGTATCGATGCGGATGTCGGGCTTCCGCATGGTCATCCAGAATGATTTTGGCATCCAAGGCCACCAGTTTCCTATCCGGGGTAACCGCCAGCGGATTGATTTCAATCAGCTCGGCATCCTCGGCGCACCAGACTCTCCACAGCTCCAGCGCAAAGCGGCTGACTGGCCCGATCAGCCCTTCTTCCAAGCCTGCCGTACGCAAGAACTCAACTACTTTCCATGCCACGAGACCTTTCAAAGGGTTGATGAGCAAGCACTGAACCTGCTCGGGGTGGCTCTCGACCTCCACTCCCCCCGCACATGAAAACAGAAGGCAGGGCGCGCAGGCGACATCGTCGATGGTGAAGGCGATGTAGAGCGCAGCCGTAATTTGCGCGGGCTGCTCAAGCATCAGCCAGCCGGGCTCGCCACGCTCATTCAACAACGCTCGCAGGGCGTCTACGGTTCGAGCCAACGAGCCAACATCGGCTCTCTTGATGAGCCCTGCCTTGCCGCGTCCGCCAGAGAGTATTTGGGCCTTGACCATCGCATCGCCCGAGAACTGGGCAGGCTCATCCGGTGCAAGCAAGCATCTATGTAAGACCGGGATGCCATGGTTTTCCAGCAAAGCTTTGCCATCGAATTCAATGAGCTGCATAAGTCCTGTCCGGTGATGGGATTCAACCAAGGGATTGCGTATCCTACTTCAAAGTTCTAATATGCTAGAACTTTAACGAAACACCCCAAGGACATTTGACGACATGAGTCGACTCGGTTCATCAAAGCTCGATTCCTCCAAGCCCACCGATTCAAAGGGGCAGCATGACTCCATTGCGCTGTATGTGCGCATTGCCAGCATTTTGAAAGGCCGCATCGTGCGGGGTGACTGGCCGCACGATGCCTTGGTACCCGGCGTTGAACAGTTAAGCAACACTTATGGCGTGGCCCGTGCCACGGCCAGGCAAGCCCTGCAAGCGCTCGTGGCCGAGGGGTTGATCGTGAGCGAGCGGGGGCGCGGCAGCAGGGTTTCGTATGTGAAGCCACCTGCGAGCGAGGTTGACGGCGGGCTATTTCAGGTTCTTGCGCCTGAACCCAAGGAACACAAGATCATTGTTCTAGAGCGGCGACACCGTGTGTCCCTCAACACCGCCCTTTTCAAGGTGGGCTCTCCCTATGAGTCCTACACATTGATACGCAAGGTGCATTTGCTCAATGGCATTCCCTATGGGTACTACGAGGTCAGTATTGCCAGCGAGATCTATGAACGCTTGCCGGCCGGCGCAGACGCCCGCCAGAAGCTGGCTCGGCTGCTGGCGGCCAGCGGTGTCGAAATGGCCAAGGGTGAAGACATCTTGACGGTGGATAGCGCTGATTGGGAAGAAGCCAAATATCTCGAATACCCGATGGCCAGTCCAATCGCACGCATTGTGCGCGTCATGACTGATCGTTCGGGGCGCATTGCCTACGCGGCTAACAACATCTATCGCGGGGACAAATTCAAACAGACTCGCGCCGTGTCTGGCTATCTGTATGTGCCGGACGAATCAACCTCCAGCAAAACAAAGAAAAATGTCAATTCTCTTGGATGAGGGGGCCCGCGTAGTCCTCCAAGGTACCACTGGAGGCTATGGCCTCAACCAGATGAGGGCCATGAAAAAGGCCGGCACGAATGTGGTTGCGCTAGCCTCTGCTGGCCGTGGTGGGCAGGTGATGGATGGGATTCCCGTATTCGATACGCTTATTCAAGCCGCGACGGCTACAGGCGCCAACGCTGTAGCGACCTATGTGCCCGCAGCCGGTGTGCGCGATGCGCTCGTCGAAGCCGCTGATGCCGGACTGAAGCTGATGGTGGTGGGAGCAGAGTTCGTACCCATTCAGGATGCGCTGTGGGGGCTGGCTTATGCCCGGGAGCGTGGCCTATGGGTGGTGGGGCCGAACTGTGTAGGGCTCACCTCTCCCGGAAAGGCCGCATTGGGCTCTATTCCGCCCGACTACACCATGCCAGGAGCCGTGGGGCTCATGGGACGCAGCGGAACACTTTCATTGACGACGGTGCGGCTTCTGACGCGTGCCGGCCTGGGGCAGACCACATGCGTCAGCATGGGTGGCGACATGGTTATCGGGCGCAACCCGGTGGAGTACCTGCAAGCCTTCCTTGAGGACCATGAAACGCAGGTGATTGTCTCGCTGGGAGAGATCGGCGGAGGCAAGGAGTATCAGATGCTCGACGCCATTGCCTCCCAGAAGAAGCCGGTGGTGTGCCTCATCGTAGGCCGCCACGCGCCTGCCAACACACGCATGGGGCACGCAGGTGCTTTCGTGAGCGATCACAAGTCCACCGCAATGGCGAAGCGCGAAGCACTTGCAGAGGCGGGTGCCATCGTCGCAGACAGCCCGTTTCAACTGGTCGAGATTGTCCGTGGCCTCCTCCTTGATGCCAAGCAAGTTAACCAGCCTGCCTTTCAACCTTCAGAGTAGAAGCCGACCCGATGCCCAATTTCGATTTCATCCAATACGAACGCAAAGGCGCTGTAGCCTGGCTGACCATCAATCGCCCCGAAGTGCGCAATGCGATCAATAGCCAGGTGATGCGCGAGTTGCATACCGGGATCGAGCTTGCCGAAGACGACGAAGAAGTGCGCGCTATCGTGCTGACGGGTGCGGGGGATCGGGCCTTTTGCGCCGGCGGGGATCTTCAGCCCTCCACTCAGCAGTTCGTGCGTGATTTCTCGCGCATGGATCTGCCACTTGTTCGGCTGATCACCAAAGCCACGCAGAGCACGCTTCCCATCATCGCGCGGGTGAATGGCCACGTGATGGCGGGAGGCATGGCGTTGTTGAGCATGGCTGACATGGCGGTTGCCGTAGACAGCGCTCGCTTTGGCCTGCCTGAGGTCAAAATTGGAATGTTTCCCTTGCAGGTGGATGCGCTACTGCAGCGCTTGATTCCTCGCAGGAAGATGGTGGAGATGAGCTTGACTGGGGAGCCCATCACCGCTGACGAAGCGCTTGCCATCGGTTTGGTCAATCACATTGTTCCCGCAGCCGAATTGGACGCCAAGTTGGATTGGTTGCTCTCGCGCCTGCTGGACAAATCACCCACCGCGGTGCGGCTAGGCAAACAATCCATGGAAGCCGTGGCCGACATGACGCTTCAGCAAGGCCTCACCTTCATGGCTCAGCAGCTTGGCACCATGGCACTCACGCAAGACTCCAAAGAGGGCCTTGCCGCCTTCGCCGAGAAGCGCCAGCCACATTGGACCAATCGGTAAAACCGAGAAGTAGCGCCATGTCTGATTTTCCCAAGTCCGTGAACATCTGCGAGGAAGGTCCTCGGGAAGGTTTCCAGAGCGAACCCAACATGGTTCCAACGGCTGACAAGATCCGCTTCATCGAAGCACTCGCGGAAACCGGCGTGAGGGAAATCAACTGCGTTTCTTTTGTAAATCCCAAGCGCGTGCCTCAGATGGCGGATGCAGAGGCCGTGGCTGCGGGCATCCGCAAACGCCCTGGTGTGCACTACACCGGAACCATTCTGAATGCGGCGGGGTTCGATCGCGCGAGAAAGACCCCCCTGGACTGCTTGCCGCTGTTGTTTCTGTCCGCTTCAGAAACGTTTGGCATTCGCAATAGCAACAAGAACCGCACGGAGGCCTTGGCTGAACAGCAGGAGTTGTTGAGCCTATACCAGGCGGCCGGTTTCACACCACGGGATGGCTACGTCTTCACGGCTTTCGGCTGCGCGTACGAGAGCGATATCGCCCCGTCCACCGTGGTGCGTGCAGTATCAGAATTGCTCGAGCTTTTCAAAGGTCTGCCGGTGCCACGCATTGTGCTGTGCGATACGGTGGGTTGGGCCCACCCCTTGTCCGTGGAGCGTCTGGTGGGTTCATTGCGCGAACGCTGGCCTGAGCTTCGTCTGGGCTTGCATCTGCACGACACGCGTGGCTTGGGAATAGCCAACGCCATGGCCGGCTTGCGTCTGGGTGTCGATCACTTTGATAGCTCCTGCGGAGGGCTTGGAGGCTGCCCCTTCGCCGGCAATACGGCGGCGGCGGGGAACATAGCCACTGAAGAGTTGGTGCAGATGTGCGAGGAAATGGGTATCAGCACGGGCATCGATCTTGAGCGACTGATTGAATGCGTGGCGATGGCGGAGGAGATAGTCGGTCATCCGCTGCCGTCCAAGGTCGCGCATGCGGGCTCTCTTGCGGCGAGGAGAAAGCGCAATGCGCAAATAGCGCTTTCTGCCAACTGAGACGGCGTGAACGAATCCGTCATGCCCGCTTTGGCATTAAGTTGAATATTGCACCAACTAGAAAACAACCGGAGACATCATGAAGATAAGCACCCTCCTCGCTGGCGCGGGCCTGCTGATTTCAAGCGGTTTAGCTTTCGCGCAGTCCTATCCCAACAAGCCCATTCACTTCGTTACCGGGTTCGCTGCAGGGTCTTCGATTGAGAATCTGTCTCGCATCGTGCTGGATGACATTTCCAAGCGTACGGGTGCGGTGTTCGTAGTGGAGCAGCGTCCGGGCGCCTTGGGCATGATAGGTATGAATGCGGTGGCGAAAGCCCCACCTGATGGGTACACACTCATGCCCACCTCCAGTGCGACCCACTCCTCAGCACCGCAGTTGACCAAGATGACCGTCGCCGATCCAGTCAAGGACTTCACACACCTCGGCGCGCTGGATCGTTTCCATTTGATGCTGGTCGTCAACGCCAGTTCAGGCATCAAGACCGTTGAAGATCTTGTGGCAGAGGCGAAGAAGAAAAGCCTCAACTATGGATATGGCTCAGCCACTGGCCAGGTGGGCGCCTCGGCTTTTGTGCGCGCTGCGGGGATTGACAGGAATGTGGTGGGAATTCCGTATAAGAGTCAGCCGCTCGCATTGACGGACCTCGTGGGCAATCAGGTGCAATTCGTCACTTCCGATTTGCCTTCAGTAGACGCATTGGTTCGCGGAAACAAGCTCACCGCCTTGGCAGTCTCCGGAGACAAACGTGCCACCTTATTCCCTGATGTTCCCACGCTGACCGAGCGTGGCATCAATGCGGAGTTGATCGGCTGGGTAGGCGTTGCCGGACCTGCTGGCCTGCCGGAAGAAGTACGTACCTGGTGGCAGCGCAATCTGACCACTACGCTTAACAGGCCCAACGTCATTGAAGATTTCAAGGCAAGAGGTGTTGAGCCATTCATCCTCTTCGGACCGACACTAGAGAAATTCGTAGCCGACCAGTATCAAGTCTGGGGCCGCCACATCCGCGAAGCGGGCATCAAGCCAGAATAAGGTGCAGAGTTGACCATTCCAGGTGGACTCTAGGCCGGCCCGTTTCCAACGCACAGGTCTCCGCCTTCTGGACACGCCCCTTACCCTCACCCTGCTCTCTCCTGCATGCGGGAGAGAGTTCTAACTCAGAAAGCCGTGGAGTAGGCCCACCTGAGCGGAAACGCGCAGCGCCACTATGGACACGCCGCTTGCCCCCACCGGTTGGCCGGCCCCGCCCAGCCTTCCCCCAGATGGGAAGGAGTAAACCAGCCTCCGGTTCTGGGACTCGAGTCGACAGGCGCGCCTGCATCAGGCTCTCCAGCATGCGGGAGAGGGTTCTAATTCAGAAGGCCGCGGAGCAGGCCATACGAGGTGGACCGGAGGCAAGCCCGTCTCCAACGCACAGGTCTCCGCCTTCTGGAGACGCCCCTTACCCTCACCCTGCCCTCTCCCGCATGCGGGAGAGGGTCCTAATTCAGAAGACCGCGGAGCAGGCCATACGAGGTGGATTGGAGGCAGGCCCGTCTCCAACGCACAGGTCTCCGCCTTCTGGAAACTCCCCTTACCGTCACCCTGCCCTCTCCCGCATGCGGGAGAGGGTTCTAACTCAGAAGGCCGCGGAGCAGGCCATACGAGGGTAGCCGCGGAGCTGGCTTTGCCAGGCCGCTGGCTGCGTCCCCCCCAAGGGGGGAAGGCGCGCAAGCGACTCAGGGGGGAGTCATTTCCTCAGGGGGGAGCTTAATACGCGGTCCACCATCACACCAGCCTGCCCCAGGTTATTGGCAGGATCACACATGGCTTCGAGCTGTGCCCGCGTCACGTGTTTGTTGATCTCAGGGTGCTCGGCAAGGATGTCGATCAGAGGGCGATTCTTGGTGATCGATTCGCGGCAGAGGTCATACACCAGATCGTGCGCATACTCACGGCCAATATAGGGGCCCAAGCCCATCATGACGGCCTCTGACATCACCAAACCGTTGGTGATGTCAATATTGGCGCGCATGCGCGTTGCATCTACTTCCAGGCCCTTCAATACGAACTTGGTCTGCTTCAACGCACCGGACATGAGGCAGAAAATCTCAGGTAATGACACCCATTCGATTTCCCAG
The DNA here is from genome assembly GCF_000422885.1 of Ottowia thiooxydans DSM 14619. Lineage (GTDB taxonomy): Bacteria > Pseudomonadota > Gammaproteobacteria > Burkholderiales > Burkholderiaceae_C > Ottowia > Ottowia thiooxydans. Next base: position 350,300 of record NZ_AUGX01000001.1, read on the forward strand.
GGACCGGTAGAGCGTTCATGATCGGCCACCATGGCATCCATCAGCGCGGCTGCATGCTGACGCACCACAGAGATATTGGCGTGGATGTACAGGCACGAGATGGGGTTGCGCTTTTGCGGCATGGTGGAGGAAGAGCCGCGGCCAGGCGCATAGGGCTCGAACACTTCCGCCACTTCCGTCTGCATCATCAGCTTGACATCCATCGCTATCTTGCCAAGCGAGCCCCCCACCAAACCGAGGAACGCACCCACTTCCGCGATGGTGTCTCTCACCGTGTGCCAGGAAATCAGCGGTTGGGCAAGCCCCAGTTCCTGCATCAAACCGGCCTGCGTTTCCATGGCGCCTTTTTCGAGCGAAGACAGCGTACCGGATGCACCACCAAACTCCCCCATCAGCACGCGAGGCTTGAGCTGTTGCAGACGTTCACGATGCCGGTCGATACCGGCCAGTATGCTGGCCATCTTGTAGCCAAACGTGATGGGAGTGGCCTGCTGCAAGTTGGAGCGGCCAATGATGGGCGTGTCCCTGTATTTTTTTGCCAGGGCGGCAAGCGCATCACCGATCTCATTGAGATCCTGCTCTACCAATGCCAGGCCTTCGCGCATCTGCAGCACAGCGGCGGTATCGGTGATGTCCTGGGTGGTGGCGCCCCAATGGCAGTACTCACCCAGCTTGTCACGGCAATTGGCGTTGATCTGGTTAACGACCGCAATGATGGGATACCCAATCTGCTCGGTCTTCGCTTTGAGTTTGTCCCAGTCAATCATGGACAACTCGCAGTTGCGCACGATTTCGTCCGCGGCCTCTTGCGGGATGATCCCAAGCTTGCCTTGAACCTTGGCAAGGGCTCGTTCGATGTCCAGGTACTTGGCCGTGCGATTTTCGTCAGACCAGACATCGCGCATGCGAACGTCGCTGAACATGTCGCCGAAGATGCGTGAATCGATGATCGTGGATGCCATGGAGTCTCCTTGAATATGGAAGCGTTAATCTTTCGTTCTAGAGGGCTGCCTAAGAGCCACCTAGAGCCAGCACGCGCTGGGCTTGAAGTACTACGGGCCTGTCGACCATGCGGCCATCCAGCCGCGCGGCGCCAGGCGATGCGGCATCAGCGGCCAATACCCGGCGAGCCCACTCAAGCGCCTGGGCGCTTGGAAGCAAGGCTTCGTGAATGAGCCCAACCTGTTTGGGGTGAATGCACAGCTTGGCCCCAAATCCAAAACTGCGCGCCTGCGCCAAGTCAGCCAGAAGCCGGGCATCGTCATCGAGCTGCGGCGTGACGCCAGCCACTGGTGCAGGTAAATCAGACAGGCGCGATGCGATCACGATGCGGCTGGCGGCATAGGCGAGCCCGCTGGCGTCAACCGAAATATCCATATCCAGCTCGAGTGCGAAATCCAGCGTACCGAACAGCAATCTCGACACACCAGGCGCGCTCGCGATCTCATCCACATAAGCTACGCCGCGGGCACTCTCTATCAATGCCAGAACGCGGGCGCCAGGCACACCCGTTGTGACAGCGGCAATCTGCGAGGCGTTCTCCGCTTTTGGCAAGACGATGGTCGCCGCACCGCAAACTCTCAGCGCGCCCAGATCGTCAGCAAAATAAGATGAACCTGCATCATTAATCCGTACTGCGACCCGCGAGCGCTGCTCCGATGACGCGGATGCCAGCCATCCAGCGACTATCTCGCGAGCACGGGGCTTGTCGTCAGTGCTCACGGCGTCTTCAAGATCCAGGATCACGCAGTCGGCACCGGTGGCAAGCGCCTTGGCAAAACGATCTTCCCTTGTACCCGGCACAAACAGGTAGGTGCGCGGCGGCAATTCGCTAGTGCAGTGATTCATCATGGAGGACTTTTTAAACTGCCTGCGCAGTATGCAAAGCCTCAATGTCCGAGCCGGAATACCCCAGCTCAGCCAGAATGGCATCCGTGTGCTGGCCCAGCGCGGGCACGGCGTCCATGCGGGGTTCGCTGTCCCAGCTACCTGGTGGCAACAGGGCCGGCAGAGGTCCTTGGGGAGAATCCACTGTGGTCCAACGGCCACGCGCCTGCAATTGAGGATGCGCCCAGACGTCTCGCATTGTGTTGACCTGCGCGTTCGCGATCTGCGCCAGCTCCAGCCGCTCCACGACCTGAGCAGCCGTGATCGTTGCAAAGGCCTCTACGATGATCTGACGCAGCGCCACGCGCTCTGCCACGCGTTTGAAATTCGCAGTAAAGCGCGGATCTGTGGCCAGCGCGGGCAGTTGCAGCACCTTTTCGCAAAAACTCACCCACTCACGTTCATTTTGCAGGCCTAGCATCACAGTGCCCCCATCTCCCGCAGGGAACGGGCCGTAGGGGTAGATAGTGGCATGGCTCGCGCCGGTACGCGGCGGCGGCTCTGCTCCCTCGAAAGCGTAGTACAGAGGGTAGCTGTTCCACTCAGTCAGGGCTTCCAGCATGGAAATGTCGATGCGCTGGCCTTTTCCGGTTTGGCCGCGTTGAATAACCGCCGCCAGGATGTTGCTGTAGGCGTACATACCCGCAGCGATATCGGCAATGGATGTGCCGGCCTTGCTGGGCTCTTCAGGAGTACCTGTGACCGAGACAAACCCCGATTCACTCTGGATCAGGAGGTCGTAGGCCTTCTTGTCCCGATAGGGGCCAGGATTCACAGGATGATCGCCATAGCCGGATATGTCGCAGACGATCAGCTCGGGTTTGAGCTTGGACAAACGCTCATACCCCATGCCCAGGCGCGCAGCAGCCCCCGGGGCCAGGTTCTGTACGACTACATCGGCTTTCTCAAGTACCAGCCGTTCAAGAATTTTGGCCGCTTCTGGCGACTTGACATCCAGCGTCAAGCTTTCCTTGGAGCGATTGGTCCAGACGAAGTGCGAGGCCAAGCCGCGTACGCGCTGATCGTAGCCACGCGCAAAATCGCCTGCACCAGGCCGCTCGATCTTGATGACCCGCGCCCCCATATCCGCCAGTTGCCGCGTGGCGAAAGGCGCCGCAATGGCGTGTTCGAGGGTGACGACCGTAATACCTTTTAATGGCTGCAGCATGGCAATGTGTCTTGTTTTAAGTATGTTCAGCGCAACCAGATTCAGCGCAACACGGCGGTGGCATCCATGGTCAACCATCCGTCATGGTCGGACGCCCAGAGGCGAATGGTCTTGCCATCTTCCTGCGGTTGGCCATGCACATGGAAAGCGTTCAGATCGAATGTGGGCCGCTGCGCCTTGAAACGGAAGCTGGCAATGTCGGCATCCGGCCGCTGGCGGCGCAGCAGGTCCATGAGCAGCGTGGCGATGAGCGGACCGTGCACGATCAAGCCGGGGTAGCCTTCGACCTCCGTGACGTACTTTCGGTCGTAATGGATGCGGTGACCGTTGAAGGTCAGAGCTGAATACCTGAAGAGCAACACGTCATCTGGCACGATTTCTCGCTTCCAGGCCCCCTGCTCTGCAGCCTGCGGAGGTGGCGCCACATCGTCGGGCCGCTGCGCTTCCCGGTAAACGATGTCGTGAAATTCGATCAAGGCAGGCTCACTCGCTCCGTTGCAGCGGACTTCATGCCGAACCTTCACAAACACCAACTTTCCGGTACGCCCTTCCTTGGTGCTCACATCCGCAATGGTGGAAGTTCGCTCTACTTTGTCGCCCACGCGAATGGGCGAGCGAAATTCAAACTGACTACCAGCCCACATGCGGCGCGGCAGGGGCACGGGTGGAAGGAATCCACCGCGTTTGGCATGACCATCAACCCCAATTTCCGATTGCCGATACATTGGCAAAAAGTACAGCCAATGCCACAAATGAGGTAGCGGGGAGCCGGCGGGCAAAGCCGTCGCGGGGTAATCCAGCGTGGCGTTCAACGCCACGACAGGCGTAGGAGTGATGGTGTCCTGGAGAATCTCGCTCCGCCCAACCCAGGCATTCAACGAATCAGCTGTGGTGTTCATTTGGATATATCTGCAGAGTGATTGCTAGTATCTGGTTCAGCCTAAGTGTCGGTTACAACGGGTCGTCCGTGAATTGCAACATTCAGATCAATTGATGCAATAAATGATAAAAATTAGACCCACTAGCAAAACCTAACCGGCAAACAACCGCAGAACCACAGCATCGGACACCTTCCGGGTCCGGGGTGCGATGGACGTAACGACGAAATCAGCCCGAATCAGCCAGCCGACTTGGCCCGTTTGGCATTCGCCGCGCTCTCGCTCATAGCCTTGGCAATGCCACGCAGGATGTGGATTTCCTCTTGAGTCAACTCTGCGCGGTTGAAAAGCTGAGTCAGCCGTGGCATCAGCTTCTTGGGTGCAGCGGGATCCAGAAAACCTATGTCGGCTAAAGATGTTTCCCAATGAACCAACATGCCGGCGATCTGAGCGGCGTCCGCATACTTTGGAGCCGATCCCATCGGCAGCGCCCAGGAATCACCAAAGCGAGCGAACAAAGCTTGCCGCCAGTCGTAAGCAATCAACTGCACGGCGGCAGCCAGATTGAGTGAGCCATAGTCAGGATTCGTGGGGATGGACAGCGCCACGTGGCAGCGATAGACATCCTCGTTTTTCATGCCGTAACGCTCAGAGCCGAACAAGAACGCGATGCCTTCAGGGGGCTCGTCAATTCTGCGTTCAGGCGCGAGCAAGCCTTGAAAATGCGCGCGCGGGCTGCGAGTAGGTGGTCCGAAGTCACGCGGGGTCATGGCTGTGGCGCACAGGTGAGTGCAGCCACTCAGCGCTTCTTCCACGGTGGATACCACGCGCGCCTTCTCCAGCACATCAGTCGCACCGCTGGCGCGCTCAACGGTCTCGGCGCGCGTAAGAACGTCTGGCCAGCGCGGCGCAACCAGGACCAGGTCATCAAAGCCCATGACCTTCATGGCACGTGCGACGGCTCCCACATTGCCGGCATGGCTGCTTTCAATAAGGACGAAACGGGTTTGCATGGTAGTTAAGGAATGCGAGGTGGCTACAGATATTCATGCCACCCTCACCGCCATGTTACCCACTGCGATCGCGAAACTTGGAACAAGCCTTAGCTCGCATGGAGTCCCACGTTTTGCTGATGATTCAATCTCTCGGGGATGAAGCCGGTCGCGCAACGGCGTTCACGTAAGCGACCGACTGCTCTATAGCCCGGGCAGCTGCCGGCAGATCGTTGGCCTGATTCAAAAAACCGTGAGGTAAGGCATGGGCAACGGCAAGCTCGGCAGGAACACCACAATCCTTGAGTACGCGATAAAGATCTATGGAGTCGTCATACAGCGGATCAAGCTCCGCAGCCAGGACGTAGGTGGGAGGCAACCCGCGAAGCTCGCCTTCCAGGGGGAAGATTCGCCAGTCGCTACCCGATGATGTGGGCATGTACGCCTCAAGATAGCGTGCCTGAGCTTGATTGCTCAGCCCAAAACGGCCATCCCCATAAGCTTCGAAAGAGCCGCCCTCTCGGTGAGGCCCGTAGCAGCCGTAGTAAAGGATCAAGGCCGATATGTCCGATGTGGCGTCTTCATCTCTTCGGCGCATGGCTTCAACCAGCGCCAAGTTGGCGCCTGCAGAGTCGCCGGCAAGAATTAATTCACCGCCTTCTTTCAGCTTGCTCGAAGGGCCGCAGAGAAAATCAATCACCGCACGGACATCCTCTAGAGCTGCGGGAAATGGGTATTCGGGCGCCAGCGAGTACTCCACGCCACAAACCGGCGCTTGCGCTGCGTACGCCAGATGACGCAAAACGGTGTCATGCGTCAAGTTGGAGCCAACACACCAACCTCCCCCATGCAAATACACAATAGGAGTGCACTGAGCATGGTCAGCGCTGGGGTAATACCAGCGCAGCTTGACGAGGCGCCCGTTGGTCAACAGGTCCTCATTCACCACTCGGTGCATGGAAACGCGGTTGGCGTGCGTCCGTATGCGCGCCTCCTCCAGCAGCTTGCGTGACTCGGGAAAAGGCACGGCATATCGATCAACTTTCGCAACGCCCTCGGCTTGCTGCTCAAGCAAGCGCGCCAGAGCTGGATCCAATCGTTGTGCGTATGGCTGCCCAGTCCAAGGATTGACCGCTGGGGCTGGCACCTGGTCAGGCTTCCTTGAAGGCGACCGCCTCAATTTCAAATAGCCATTCCGGCTTTGCGAGTGCTTTTGCCACAACCAAGGTGGCGGCAGGCCTATGTTCACCAAGGTATTGCTTGCGCACTGCGTTCACTGCGGCCAAATCATCCGAATCGAGCAGGTAGGTGGTGATTTTCACGAGGTCTTGCACCCCCATGCCGGCATCTTCAAGAATGGCGACGAGATTGCTCCAAGCCGCATCGGCCTGGGCCTGAACGCCAGAAACCAATGCGCCCTGTTTGTCTACGCCAATTTGCCCGGCGACATACAGCCACTGCCCAGGTCCACTGGTACGAACCGCATGCGAGTACGCACCTACGGGCGGGGCGATGGAGGGTGAATTGCGGAATTCGGTCAAGACGGTCTCCTTTAAGTTTCTGAAAGATGTGGCGAAAGCAATTGCTCCAGCACGCGCTCGAAGAGTTCAAAACCGGGGCTGGCCAGCTCTTCAAGAATGTCGAAATGGGTGCGGCCCGGCACAATCTGCAAGCTTGCGGGAATACCCAGTCCTTTGACGGTATCCACGAAATCTCGGCTTTGGCCAATAAAGCCTTCAGTCTCCAGCCCTCCTACCGCCACCAGAAATTGGGCGCCGTAAAAACGCGTGAGAACGCTCGGGCTCATGCGCAACGCCTCATCCGGCGTCATGCGCACGTCGTGGTTAACAGTAGTGAGCAACAGTGGTGGAAGTGAAAATACGCCACTCACTGGAACGACGGAAACCAAGGGATGTCCACCAAGCTGATCAGGCGGCGTACCGCTCAGCATGGCGGCAAGTTGGCCACCAGCAGAGTGCCCGGAAATGCATACTCTGTGCGGATCGAAATTGAGTTCGGCGGCCTGCGCGTTCAAAAGCCGTACCGCGCTGCAAACCTGCTCAAAGATATCAGTCACGCGGACTTCAGGGGCCAACTGGTAGCCCAACATCGCCACGGCAATGCCACGCTTCACATACTCATGAGCAATAAAGCTGAACAGACGGTGATCCAGCGCTCGCCAGAATCCCCCGTGAATGAATATGAGAAGCGGCGCTGGAGCCTGCGGCGCTCCTGCATCTGCACCAGCTGGTTTTAGCGGAGGAAACCAGTCGATCGCGCAGCGCTCGGATTCACCATAGGAAATGCTTTTCCAGCCTTCTGCCTGGGCGCGGAACTGCTCGCTTCGGGTGCGATAGTCGGCATAGACGGAATCGCGCTCGGGATGCCGAGGACGCAGGCTGTAGTTAAGCTCCTCACGCTGCACCAACTCCAGAATGCGGTATGAACTAACCTCCAAGATAAGCTTCCTTTACCCGCGCATCGGCGAGAAGTTCTTTCGCGTTGCCTGAAAGAACCAAGCGACCACTCTCAATGACATACCCGTAGTCGGCATGCCGTAGCGTGACCTCGCTGTTCTGTTCGCAAACGAAAATGGTCATGCCCTTGCTCGAGAGCTCAGAGAGCGTCTCGAAGATCTGTTTGACCACCAAAGGTGCAAGCCCCATGGAAGGCTCGTCAAGCAGCAGCATCTTGGGCGCAGACATCAGGGCACGCCCAATGGCAAGCATCTGCTGTTCGCCGCCGGATAGCGTTCCGGCTGCTTGGGGCAGGCGCTCCTTCAGCTTGGGAAACAGTTCCAGGACGAACTCGAGCTGGGTGTGATAGTGCGTGGTCTCGCGTTTGATCAAGTACTGAAACGCTCCCATCTCCAGGTTTTCGGCCACAGTGAGCGGCGCAAAAACTTTGCGCCCTTCGGGCACCAGCGCCATGCCTCTGCGGACCACGCGCTCAGCACCGAGACCGGAGATGTCTTGCCCTGAGTGAAGAATCTCGCCGCGAGTGGGTTTCATCAAGCCGCTGACGGTTCTCATCACGGTGGACTTACCAGCGCCATTGGCACCAAGAAGCGCGGTCACTGAGCGCTGTTCAATTCTGAGATTCAGCCCGTGCAAAACATCCCCGTTCCCATAGGAGGCATGAAGATCACGTATCTCAAGCATGAACGGACTCCTCTCCCAAGTAGGCGCTGATCACTTCAGGGTTCGAAGAAATCTCCTTGGGCGTGCCTTCGGCCAGGTAGCAACCGCTGCGCATAACCAGAATTTCATGGCAGAGGCTCATCACCATGCGCATGTTGTGCTCCACCAGCACCACGGTGACACCCAACTTATTCACTTCCCGAATCATGCTGACCACAGGCGCCTGCTCAGATGCAGGCACTCCTGCGATGGGCTCGTCAAGCATCAGGATCTGGGGTTCCGCCGCCAGGGCCCGTGCGATTTCCAGCAGTTTCGACTCTCCGAAGCTCAAGTCTCCGGCAAGCCTGGTTGCACGGTCAGCGAGGCCCATCAACCTCAGCTTCTCGTAGGCCACTTCCTCAATCTTGATCTCTTCCTTGTGCACACTGGGCATGCCGAGAAGCGCCTTCAGAAAGCCGGTGCGGGCTCTAGGGTGGTAGCCGATCATCACGTTCTCGATCAGGCTCAGGTCGGGAAATATCTGCAAATTCTGAAACGTTCGTGCGAGACCCAATGCCGCGCGCTCGTAGGGTTGAAGCGTCTGGATCTCTTGTCCTTGCAGCCTGATGGTGCCGGCGCTCAGTTTCTGAATTCCAGCAATGGCATTGAAAAGGGTTGTTTTTCCCGCGCCATTAGGCCCGATGATGCCCTTGATCTGTCCGGCCTGCACGTGCATGCTCAAGCCGTCAACGGCATGCAGGCCACCAAAACTCACTCGTACGTTTTCAACGTCCAACAGTGCCATTGTGAGACTCCGTTTGTGGTTTGTGCATAGGCTTGCTTTCACCGGCATTGGCCTTGGTCGACTTGTGTCTGTACCAGCGCACGCATCGCTGCCCCAGGGAAGAAGCGCCCCCCGGAAGATAGAGCAGCACCAGGATCATTCCGATGCCGAAGATCAGCAGCTCTGCGTCCTGAAAACGCCTCAGCAACTCAGGCACACCGGTGAGAACGGCCGCACCAAAGACCGGCCCCCAAAGCGATCCAACCCCGCCAAGAGCCACCATCACCACCATAAGAACCGAGCCAAAGAAGCCAAAGGTTTCAGGAGAGGCAAACTGGTTGAAGTGGGCGTACATGGCACCCGCAAGCCCAGCCATGCTTGCGGAGAGACTGAATGCCACCACTTTGGCGCGGAACGTATTGATGCCAAGGGTGTTGGCCCCAATCTCACTCCCCTCAATGGCACGCAGCGAGCGCCCGGACACACTGCAAAACAGGTTGATGAGACACCACATGACCAGCGCCCCCATCAACCACGCGAGCCAGAAAAACCGGCCTGGAGTGTCCAGGGCGTACCCGAACATTTCGTAGGGAGCTATGGCGGCAAGACCGTTGGGCCCTCCCGTCAGAGGAACCAACTCCACAAACATGACGGAAAGAATGCCGCTGAAGCCCAAAGTCCCCATGGAGAGATAGGGCCCGCGTAAGCGCAGCGTAGCCCACCCGACAAATGCAGCGACCCCGCCAACGACCAAGATCGCGGCAAACGTTCCAATCCAGGGAGAAATATTCCAGCGCGTATTCAGCACGCCGCTCACATAGGCGCCCAGACCATAAAACGCCGCGTGAGCCAACGACACCTGCCCAGTCCAGCCCATGATCACGTTCAGGCTGGCGATCAAGATGAGGTTGATAAAGAAGTACACCCCCAGGCTCAGCACATACTCATTGGGAGCCAGCAATGGCCAAAACAGCGCCAGCGCCCAGACTGCGGCCAGTGTCCAGCGATGGCGGGCACGCCGATCGCCGATTGGAGAAGTGGAGGAAGTCAGCGTAGACATGTCTTACACCTTTTCCACTTGTCCGCGCCCGAGCAAGCCGTTTGGCCACTTCACGAGTACGAGCAACAACACCACGAATGCAACCGCGTCTTTGAAGTGCGATGAAATCATGCCGCCACCGAAACTCTCAGCCAAGCCGAGCAGCAGGCCGCCAATCATCGCGCCCGGCAAGCTACCCAGCCCGCCAAGCATGGCCGCGCAGAAAGCTTTGAAGCCAAGAATGGTTCCGTGGTCAAAAGAGGTGAGCGTCAGCGGCGTGACGATCACGCCCGCAACGGCACCAACCCCTGCCGCAAGAATGAACGAAAGACTCATTGTGAGCCTGGGGCTGATGCCTACGAGCGCTGCCGCTTCGGGCTGCGCAGCGGCGGCGCGCATGGCCTTGCCGAGGACAGTCCGGTTGAAGAAGTAGCCTGCTCCAGCCATCACCAGCGCAGCAATGCCTATGATCCAAAGCGATTGGGTCTCCAGCATGGCACCCGCCAGGGAAATGGGACCGGTTTCAGAGAAAGAAGGCAGGCCGGCCGGGCTCTTCCCGAGCACCAACATGACCATGCTTTTGGTGCAGATGGCAATCGCGATTGTCAAAATCGTGATCGACATAGGGCTGGGTTTTTTGAGTTTTCGAACGATGAACCGTTCGGAAAGACCACCCACCGCCATGGCAACCACTACGGCCACGAGGAACGCGATGGCCAGCGGCACTTTGGCGGCATACAGCATGGCAGCCACCATTCCGCCCAACATCACCCACTCCCCTTGCGCGAAGTTGAGCGCGCCGGTGCTCTTGAAAATGATGTTGAAGCCGAGTGCCACCATGGCATAAATGCTTCCGGTGCTGAGGCCTGCGAACAGCAACTGGAGGGTGTCGCTCATAAACCAGTCCCTTTGTGAACGGGTTACAAAAGACCCAGCACAGGATGCTGCGGTGGGGTGACGACAAAGCCCAATTGCTCCAGACGGCCAAAGGCGTTTTGCAGATACTGCTTGAACGCACCCTGCTCACTTTCAGGAGTGGCAGCGCCCAGCCCTGCTTCTGCTGCCAGCGTGGCGGCCGCGGCATCGGGCTGTGTGTCGATCTGTGTGGACAAGGTGGGGATGTGGTAGCCCGAGAATGCGACCTCCTCGATCCAGGCACTGATCTGTTTGGAGATCATTTCCTTGGTTGCCATATCCATGTGCGCGGCCCGCTCCTCCAGATACAACCATCCGAACGACGCATGCCGCTCCTTGGCTTGAACCACCTGCTCCAGAATCTGCGCAGCGATGGGCTCTCTCGCGTTCCCGGCATAGAGGCGAGCTAACTCCAGCTCCAGGCCGTCCGCCATGGCGCATTGCGTGGCGACATACGCATCCAGGGATTGCGTGGCGTTCAATGCGTCGCGGTAGAGAGTACGGTTGATGACTTCCTCCCAGGCAGAATTGGCGGGTCTGCTCTGGTAGCCGCCTAAAGCCTTGGCGTATCGGTGAAAGCACTCGACATGCCAGGCTTCTTCAGTGTTGCGGACGGTCAGGAAATACTTGGGGTCTGACTCGCGGTCCAACTCCAGGCAAAAGCGGATAAGCAAAGCCGGTGTTTCTGCCAGCCCGGTGTACTCAAGCCAGGCTCTGCGGCTCCATATCTGCTGCGCCGCCTCTAACTGCCCTGAAGAATAAGCGGAAAGATCGAGCTTGCTCCAATCGATGTCCTTGCCTGGACTCCAGTGTTTCTGCTTTCCGGTTTCATACAGTTCCCGGATCGACTGAATGGACCGATGCAGATCCAGTGGAAAGCGGCGCTCTACCATGAGCGGGGTGGGCGTCAGAGTGACGACGGGTGCATGTGCCTGCATGATGTGCTTTTCTCCTGAAGTCTTGCGCTACTGCGATCAGAATTCCCCGTCGATCTTGGGGTGGCGAAACATGGGAAGCTGGATGCCCCATGACTCCTCCATCTGACGGCGAATCCTTTGGACAGAGGCCACGAAGACAGGCTTTTCCAGCTCTTCCACCGTCGCGCCCAGCCCGGCTTGCCAAGTGATGCGGTCAGTCTCCACCTCCGCGGACTTGGCCGCGCCCTCCGTGGCTAACCAGGCGCTGTGATAGCCATTGAGTTCCACCTTCTCGATCATCAGCACAACCGCGTCTTCCACGGCCTTCAACTCGGTTTTGGAGAGATGCGGGATGCGGTTGTCCATGAACGCCCAGCCAAAAGCACAATGGCGCACCTCGTCGCGCATGATGCTCTTGAGCACCTGGCGCGCCACTGGGTTCGGCGTGATGTCAATCAGGTGGCGAAACACATCGAATGCAATTTCTTCGGCCGCGCAGACCAACGCTGCAATGACACCTTCCAGGGGCACACTAGGATCAAGGGCCATCTTGCGCACCCCGTGGGTGGCTATGGCTCCTTGAAACTCCGATTGTTCCGGTTGCTGGATGTAGCCGCCCAGCCTCTCCGCCATACGGAAACACACCTCAGCATGGCGCGACTCTTCCTGAGTACGGATGGTGAAAAAGAGCCGCGTATCAGGTGGGCAGTTTTCCTGGCAGAACCGGATCTGTAAAGCAGGCGACTCAGAGATAGCCCCGTACTCACCCCAGGCACGCCGGCTCCAGTACATGCGCGCGGCATAAAGTTGCTCATCGGTGTAGACCGATGGGTCCAGCAGAGACCACTCGATATCCGTGGCCGGATTCCACTGATTGTTCGTGGCGGAATGGAACAGATTGCGCACGCGCGGTACGGCAATGTCCAGATCCAGTGGGAAACGATTTTCGGGCGCATCCAGAATGGTGGGCGCTACGGCGAAGGTTGCACTCATGTCGATCTCCTTGCAGTGCGTCGATTACTTGTAGTCCGCGAGCCGGAAGCGACCGTCTTCGTACTTCAGCAAGACCAGATCGGATTTCGACAGACCGGAATGCTGAGTAGAGGAGAAGTTGAACGTTCCGCCAACGCCGTGGTAGTTCTGAACGCCTCGTATGGCATCGCGCACCTTGGCCTTGTCGGTATTGCCTTTTTCCAGCGCCATCTTGGCCAGATAGATGGCGTCGTAAGTTTGCGCGGCGAACTGATTCGGGCGGCGCTTGAAGCGCGTCTCGAATGCCTTGTTGAGGGTGAGAATCCGGGCCTTGACAGGGTCGCTATCCGGAAGGTCTTCGCCCACAGGAAATTTCACGCTGACCAACAAAACGCCCTTGGCAGCATCTCCTGCAAGGTCCATATAGCGTTTGTCTACGAAGCCGTAGCTATGGATAAACGGAATGTTGCCCATGCCCAGCGTTTTGGCCTGCCTCATCGCTACAACACCAGCAGGGGTGACCGTCCAGCAAACCAGGGCTTGCACTCCCGCAGCCTTCAGCTTGTTGATTTGCGGTGTCATATCCGTATCGCTTGGATTGAATGACTCGTAGCTCACATCCAGCCCGCGCTTAGGCGCCACCTTCTTCCATTGTTCGACAGCGCTCTGCCCAAAACCAGAAGAATCCGCCAGCATGCCGACTTTCTTGATCTTGTTTTTGTCGAAATAGTCGGCAATGCGTTCAACCGCCTGATCGTCATCCACGGTGGATTTAAATGTCCAAGGGCGCTCGTCTACAGGCGTGACAATTTGCATGCTGCCTTCGGTGGAGATGAACGGGACCTGCGCCTTCTCAGTCAGTTGCAGCATTGCAATGGCCATGCCGCTCATGTTGCCGCCGCCGACGATCATCTCAACCTTGTCCTGAGTCAGCAGGCGACGTGCCGCGCTCAGTCCTTTCTGCGTCTGGCTTTCAGCGTCGTAGAAGACCCATTCGATCTTCTTGCCGTTCACACCGCCCTTGGCGTTGATTTCATCCAAGGCAAGCTCCATCCCCGCCTTCATGTCGTCACCCAGAAAAGCAGCCGGCCCGGTGACCGAGAGAACAGAACCGATCTTGTAGGTGGATTGAGCCTTGGCTGACGTGGACAGACCCGTCATCAAAAGACCAAGCAACTTCAGAGTCGTACGTTTGGAAAAAGATGTATTCATGGCAGTCGAGGGTTGGTGGTGGGGAAATGGGCAAGCGATGTCCGTCGATCAATCGCTGACTTCGGTCGAAAGCGTCCCGCTAACGGTGTTGGCGGGATGAGATGCGAAGTGAGCGCTTGAAAGTGCGACCGAGAAGGTGTGGCGCACGGATTTGCCAGGCGAGTAGGACCGCCCGCACATCACAGGAAGACCTTCTTTGCAGAAATAAACGAGCTCCCTCACCATGACCGCTGATTCGGGCGGAACATTGAGCAGAGTGCCGAGCTCGGCTCCAGCGATCACAGCTTCAATACTGTTTTGAGCGTGAGACAGACTCACCCTGCGCGAGAGAAGATCTAAAAGCGAGTGCCGCGTGGCTTCCTGCTCGGAAATCGAGCCTGCCAGGTCAGGATGGATATAGCGGTAGTCGTAGGACACGGTAGCGTCGCCGCTCCTGCGCTGCCGTTCAATATGAAGTACGTCCTGCCCAGCACTCACACCCAGATGGAAACCCACGCTTTCCGGGCACGGCAGGATGGCGAAGCTACGAAGGCTGAAGGTGAGCGGGCGTCCCCCCTTCTCCCACTGATTCTGAAAGTCCATCTGAGGGCCAAAGATCTCATCGAACTTTTCAGTATTAACAAAAGTACCTTGCCCTTGAACCCGGCGCAGAAGTCCCTGAGTGACGAGTTCCTGCACTGCTTGCCGCACCGTATAGCGGCTGACGCCAAACATGGCACCAACTTCTTGATCGGAATAGAAAAGCCCGCCAGGTAGCGCTTCGGTTTGGATGATGGCTTGTAGCCGACGCTTGAGCTGCGCATAGAGCGGCAGAGCGGAATCTCGGTCAAGCCCGAGCTCTTGCCCGGCTTGATCGGTACTGCCCGGGCGCCCAGGGCTCTGCGTTTTATCTGTATAGGACATGACGATTAAAGAAATAATTTCCACTCATCAGCTTGTACGGATATCATGATATGCAGTCAATCTTGTGTCAACAGCTTTTTTATTCAAAGGTGCTGGTTACATGCCCATTGGACTTATCGATTTCCCTAATACGCGGCTCCAGGGAGTGAGCCCTCTGAGCTTCGCGGAGCCTGCCTCGCTGAATGAGTTCGATCTGGTGATCTGGCGGCCTGCCGCCATCGCCAACGTCTATTCAAGAGACCACTCCTTCGAGGGCACGCCGGTACTGGATGTGCGAGATTCACAGCGGGTGTTCAGCCATATCCGTTACTGGCGCACCGAGTTCGAGGAATTCCTGGGTCGCGGCGGCACGCTCGTGATGCTGGCCCCGGGCTTCACCAAGATGGGGCTGCATACGGTGCAGGACGTCGTTCCGTTCGACGTGATCGAAGCCCTGCCGGGCTATAGAAGCCTAGGCCACCAAGCGTGCGAACCTTCCGCGTTGCGATGTGATGCAGGCGAGCCGTTTCGGCAGTTTTTCGACGCCTTCAGTGAGCAATTTGTAGCCTGCGCCACGTTGACGCCAGGTGAGGCGCAAGCCATTGCATCTGTTTCAGATAGCGACGGAGTCTGCGCAGTCTATGAATACCATCACCCGGGCCGCATTCTCGTTATTCCGGAGTTGCGGGAAACCGCCTCTCCGGCGGCCCTCGCCACCATAGTGGATGCACTGGACGACCTCAGCGCCCGCCTCCGGCTGGACGCGCGCGTTTCAGGTTACGTGGGAGCTCGCCCAGTGGTGACGGAGAGAGAACGCGCACTACGTCAGCAACTGGCACAAACGTCGCAGGAGCGCCGCGAGTTGCAGTCCAGAGAAGCCGCATTGCTCAAGGAGATCTCCGACATCGCATTCTTTGGTCAACTAGAGCATGGTGACCGCGTAGGCGTTATCAACGCAGCGCTGCAGGTACTGCATGCCCTGGGCGCCTATGTGCAACATGGCATTGGATCCACCGGCACATTGGTGTTTGAGCACCTGGGCCATGCGTGTGTGCTGGTGCTGCTCGAAGAAGCGGACCTCACTTCCGCCAAGGAGATCACCGAGACTCTCAGTGAGCGAGCACAGCCCTGGGCCAATGAGCTGAACCGGGAGGTGGCGCCCATTGCATTCATCGCCGGAGCCAATGCCGAGAACATCATGCGTCTGGCTACCGCCAAAAGCACAAACGCTGCGGTCATCTCATGGCTGACAGGAGCCACCCTGCAGATCGCCTACAAGGAAAGAAACTTTGATTTCCTGGATGAAGTCCGGGAGCAAGATGCGGCGCTGACACACCCAGCACGCCCGTAAATACCTGGGCGGCTGATGAGGTTTCGGCAAGGCTTAGCTGGTATCCCGTCCTGGCGGATAACATCTAGGGTTTGTCTTCTTATCTGCTCTCCATCATGACCACTGAAAACTTCGCCAATGTGACCCTCACCACGCAAGCCAGCGTCTATTTCGACGGCAAATGCGTTTCTCATGGCTTCACATTGGCCGACGGCACCAAAAAAAGCGTGGGCGTCGTCCTGCCGGCAACACTGACTTTCAATACCGGCGCTGCCGAGATCATGGAGTGCGTAGGCGGGAACTGCGAATACAAACTGGCTGGCTCGAACGAATGGAAAAAATCCGGGCCAGGGGAAAAGTTCAGCATTCCGGCCAATTCTTCATTCGAAATCCGAGTCACTGAGCCGTACCACTACATCTGCCATTTCGGTTGATCGCCAAAGGCGAGCACGGCAGTGCTGAACGCCAGGGCGTAATTGAACACTGAGCGCCTGGTCCTGGGTGCGCACCTCCGAAGCGTGCGAGCCCAGGCCCCGCCGGTGCGTTGCACGCCCGGACAATGCGCCTGAAACTCAGCGGATGATGCCGCCTACCGGCTTCAGAAGTTCTGGCAACGTTGTCTCTCCAGACGCGCGGAGAAGATCAATCTCGATGACCCGGCACATGGCGTCCAGTGGCAGGTGATGCGGGCGTACGCCAAATGGCTGCTCAATCTCATCGCCCAGGGCATCCAGGCCAAAAAAAGTATACGAAACGATCGCCACCACCACGGGAGTCATGACGCCTATGACGTCAATGAGGCCAAACGGCAACAGCAAACAATAGAGATACGCTGTGCGATGCAGAAGCAGGGTATAGGCGAAGGGTATGGGCGTTGAATCGATGCGTTCGCAACCAGCCTGCACACCGGCCAGCCCTGCAAGGGTCTTGTCCATTTCAGCAGCCAGGGGAAATGGCAGGCGATCTTCACGGACCCATCGAGCAAGATCAAGGGTGTTTCGTGTAAGAAGCTCGTTGCCGGGACTAACCCGCGCTGTTATTTCAGTCTGCTCTTGCGCGCCTATCCATTTGGTGAGCTCGTCTTTGGAATCCAGGCGGCGCAATTGGCATCGCAGCGAATGGGCGAACGCAACGGTACGAAAAAGAACGCGACGGACCTCCTCTGCTTGGGCTGGTGAATCAATCTTCACCCAGGCTTGTTGGCGAGCCAGGTTGCGGGATTGGTGGATCAACTCCCCCCAAAGCTTGCGCGCCTCCCAAAAGCGCTCATAGGCAGCGCTGTTGCGAAAGCCCAGAAAGATTGCCAACGCCAGCCCCATTAAAGTAAATGGGACAGGGGTCAGCGTCACTTTCCATGAAAACAGCAGGCCGTGCGTGATCGTCACGAGGACCGCCAAACCCGTGCAGGTGGCAATGCTCGCAGCAATGCGAGGAAGCACCGAGCCCTTGAGAGAAAAGAAAAGGCCGAGGGCGTTCGGCCGGTCAAGCAAGATCAATCTACACCACCACTGGCTCCGGCTCCAGCCGAATGCCAAAACGTTCATAAACACTGGTCTGAATGGCTTTGGCCAAGGTCATCACCTCTCCGCCTGTGGCGGGATGCTCGTGGCCTCCGCGATTGACCAGCACCAGTGCCTGCTTTTCGTACACGGCCGCATTGCCCACCTGCTTACCCTTCCAGCCACAGGCGTCGATCAGCCAGCCCGCCGCGAGCTTGATGCTTCCATCCGCCATGGGATAGTGCACCACCTTGGGGTCACGGCCGATGATGTCCAGGCATTGCTCTGGCGTGACGGTAGGGTTTTTGAAGAAGCTGCCAGCGTTGCCGATGACTGCGGGATCTGGCAATTTCGCGCGGCGAATCGCCACGATCCAATCGTAGATCTGCCGGGCACTCGGATTTGGAACGCCCTCCTCCTGCATGCGCCGCTCCAGATCCAGGTAGCCAAGCACCGGTTTCCAGGCCTTTGAAAGCGCAAAGCGCACGCGCAAGATAAGGGTGCGCCCTCCCAGACCCATGCTGGGCGGTGCAATCCCACTCTGGCTGGGAATGGCGGGTGGGTGTTTAAACACTGAATCTCGGTAGCCAAAGCCGCATTGAGCCGCGTTCAAGCTGAACAACTCACCCGTTGCCAGATTGATCGCGTCAAGCGAGTCGAAGCGGTCTTGCAACTCCACCCCATAGGCGCCAATGTTCTGCACTGGTGAGGCGCCCACGGTACCGGGAATAAGGGCCAGGTTTTCCAGGCCGGGCAGGCCTTGGTCCAGCGTCCAGGTCACGAAGTCGTGCCAATTCTCACCAGCGCCGGCCTCCACGATGTAAAAGCGCTCGGTTTCCCGCACCACACGGCGACCCGGCACCTCGACTTTCAAGACCAGTGGCTTGACATCGCCAGTCAATACGATGTTGCTGCCTCCACCCAACACGAATTTGGGCTGACTGGCGAGTGCGGGATCAGCCAGCACCGCGCTGACATCATCTTCACTGCGCACGCGCACAAGGGTAGCCGCCCGGGCGGCGATGCCGAAGCTATTGAGCGGCTGAAGGGGGACATTTTGCTCCACGAACATGGGACAATTGTCGCATCGCGTTCGCGCAAGCGCCTATTCAATCATGGCCATCGAAATCTCAACCGAATCACGCAAGCAAGCCGTGGCTTCGATCATGCGTTATTTCGAGGAAAACATGGAAGAACGCATCGGCAACATTGCCGCCGGCGGTCTGCTGGGTTTCTTTCTCGAAGAACTCGGCCCGTTGGTGTACAACCAGGCAGTCGCCGATGTTCAGGAACGCCTTCAGCAAAGAGTCTCTGAAGTGGATCTTGAGGTGCACGAAGACGAATTTCAATATTGGCGCAAATTTGAACGCCAAAGAAAAACCAAATAAACCCAACCAAAGGACCCAAACATGCCTTCATTCGATACCGTCTGCGAACCTGAAATGGTGGAAGTCAAGAACGCAGTGGAGAACACCGCCAAAGAGATCGGCACGCGCTTCGACTTCAAAGGCACCTCCGCCGCTATTGAGCTGAAGGACAAGGAAATTTCCCTGGTGGGAGATGCCGATTTTCAGCTTCAGCAGGTGGAAGACATCCTGCGCAGCAAGCTCATCAAGCGCAATGTGGATGTGCGCTTTCTCGACAAAGGCCCCGTCACCAAGATGGGTGGTGACAAGGTCAAACAGGTGATCACGGTCAAAAACGGCATTGCCACCGAAGATGGCAAAAAAATCCAGAAGATCATCAAGGAAAGCAAGCTGAAGGTTCAAGCCTCCATCCAGGGTGACGCCGTGCGCGTGACCGGAACAAAGCGCGATGACCTTCAAGCAGTGATGGCATTGCTGCGCAAGGACATGGCTGACTTGCCACTCAGTTTCGACAATTTCAGAGACTGATCAGGCTGGGCCTTCTGGGGATTCGCGGGCAACATGACTTCACAGTCGGCACCGATTCTCAATGGACTTGTTCAGCGGTCCTGCACCCAGGACTCCAAACACCGATTCGGAGGAGCGTATGAAAGGTAAGTGTCTTTGCGGCAGCATTGAGGTCGTAGCCCAGGATCAGCAGGAGGTGGGCCTGTGCCATTGCACCAATTGCCGGCGTTGGTCAGGTGGCCCCATGTTTGCTGTTCACTGCGGTGCGCAAGTGGAATTCAGCGGTCCCGCGCCAGTGCGTTACCGTTCGTCTGAATGGGCAGAGCGAGGCTTCTGTCCCACATGTGGAACCCACTTGTTCTATCACCTCTTGCCAGCCAATGATTACATCCTGCCGGCCGGGCTGTTTCAGGACCGGGAGTTTCAGCTCACCAACGAGATCTTTGTAGACGAGCAGCCAGCCTACTATGCACTGCGCAACGACACACAGAAACTGACGGGTCAGCAGGTGTTCGAGCAGTTTCAGTCGAACACATGAAGCCAAGGAGTCTTCATCGCTGGGCCTCCTGGACATCGATGGTCGTTTTATTGCAGGGTGCCAGTGCCCTCGCACAAACGTCAGTTTCGCTGCAGGGCATGCTGGGCAATCGAGCCTTGCTGATCATCGATGGAGGGAACCCTCGTAGCGTGGCGCCTGGAGACGCGATTGGCAACGTGCGCGTACTCTCCACCAGCGGCGATCAAGCCGTGATCACCATCGATGGAAAGAAGCAAACCTTGCGTGTGGGCGAGGCTCCCGGCAATGTACGGGGCGCTGCGCCAAGTCTTGGAGGCGACCACATCAGCCTGACCGCGGACAGCAGGGGGCACTTTCTTACCCTGGGCAGCATCAACAACCGGCCCGTGAAGTTTATGGTGGATACAGGCGCTTCAACGGTGGCGCTGGGCCGAGCCGAAGCAGATAGGTTGAATCTGGACTACAAATCCGGCACTGTGGTCCGCATGGGCACCGCAAACGGTGTCACCGAAGGCTGGCGCATCAAGCTACACAGCGTGCGGGTGGGTGATGTCACCGCCTACGACGTAGAAGCCATCATCACACCCATGTCCATGCCCGTGGTGTTGCTGGGCAATAGCTTTTTGAATCGCTTCAACATGAGGCGCGACGCAGATCAAATGATCCTCAGCAGGCGCTAGGAACATGTTCATGACAGCACCAGGAGGTAAGAATGAACTCCTGGTGCGGCTTCCACTCAGCCTTGAGCGGCGGTCACGACTATCTCTATTTTCCAGGCAGGATTGGCCAGCGGCGCCTGAACCGTGGCCCGCGGAGGTGCATTGCCTGGCGCCACCCAGGCATCCCAGACCTCATTCATCACGTCAATATCGGCAATGTCTGTGAGGAAAATCTGTGTGCGCAATATGCGGGTTTTGTCACTACCGCAACTGGCCAGATGCTGATCGACCTGCGCCAGCACGTCTGCCGTCTGGCCACGAATATCAGTGGCGCCGTTTTCAGGCACCATGCCGGCCAAATAGACGACGCCATTGAAAATGGCCGCCTCTGAAAAGCGTGTGCCCATACCAATGCGCTTCAGTTCACTCATTTTTTACCTTTTTTTCCCAATTTTGATTCGGTTCCAGCCATCAGGCGATTGATGTTTTCGCGGTGGCGATAGATCAAGAAGACCCCCATCACGGCCATCGCCAATGTCTTGGCACCTGCCGAATACCAGCCCACACCATCGCCCAGCAAGTAGTACGCGGGGGCGAACACCGCAGCCACCATGGAGGCGAGGGATGAATAGCGGAAGAAGAACGCGATGATGAGCCAGGTAGCCAGCGTGGCCGCCCCCAGCAGAGGCTCAAAGGCCAAAAGAACACCTGCCGCAGTGGCAACGCCTTTGCCACCGGCAAAACCGAAGAAAACCGGGTACAGATGCCCCAGAAAGGCGGCGGCACCCACCAAGGCTTGTGTACCCTCCCCCAAACCGTAGGCCGCGCCAAACCATTTGACCAGCATCACCGGCAACCATCCTTTGGCGGCATCGAGTAGCAAGGTGACGATGGCCGCAGCCTTGGAACCGGAGCGCAGCACGTTGGTGGCGCCCGGGTTC
This sequence comes from Ottowia thiooxydans DSM 14619, assembly GCF_000422885.1. Taxonomy (GTDB): domain Bacteria; phylum Pseudomonadota; class Gammaproteobacteria; order Burkholderiales; family Burkholderiaceae_C; genus Ottowia; species Ottowia thiooxydans. The sequence goes on from NZ_AUGX01000001.1 coordinate 371,885, forward strand.
TTGCTACCGTAACTGCGCGGATCCTTCAGCCCCATGATTCGGCTGACGATGACGGCGAAGCTGAGCGAGCCAATCAGGTAGGCAAGCAGAGCCGCGAGCAAAGGCCAAAGTATTTGCACGGTTTCGAATTCTTCCAAAAGTTACAGAAATAGACCTGAGCCAATAATACCTACAAGTCGATCGCGCACTGAACCGGCTTGGCCTCCAGCAACTGCAAGCACACCTGTGGATCAATGCCTATCAGGTAACCACGCCGGCCGCCGTTGATAGCAATACGGGGCAGCGCCAGAATGCTTTCTTCGATATATACAGGCATGGCACGCCGAGTTCCAAACGGCGAAGTGCCCCCCACGAGGTAGCCGCTGTGGCGGTTGGCCACATCCGGCTGGCAGGGTTCTACCGATTTGGCGCCAATCTGGCGCGCCAGATTCTTGGTGGACACCTTGCGATTGCCGTGCATGAGCACGATGAGTGGCTTGGCATCCTGGTCTTGCATGATCAGTGTCTTGACCACGGTGAACGGATCAAACCCCAGGACTTCGGCACTGTGCTCGGCGCCGCCGTGTTCCAGGTACTCATAAGGATGCTCCGTGAACGCCACGGCTTGCGCGCGCAGCAGCGCGGTAGCTGGCGTTTCACTGACGTGGCCTCGTTTGCTCATAGGGGACTACTGCGCTGGATCGCGCATTTCCAGACGGATGGCGTCTATAGCGGCCAGTACTTCAGGCGAGAGTTGGGTATCCCACGCGTTCAAATCCTCTTCCAGCTGCGCCATCGTCGTCACGCCGATGATGGTGCTGGCCACCCGCCAGGAGCGGTAGCAGAAAGCGAGCGCCATCTGTGAGGGTGTCAAGCCATGATCGCGCGCCAATTGGTTATAGCGGCGTGCGGCCTCCAGCGACGCCGGCAGGCCCCAGCGCTGGCTCTTCATGCGCTCGAACAGGCTCATGCGGCCTACTGGAGCGTCGGCTGAATGAATGCCAGTGGCGTCGTATTTACCTGTGAGCAAACCAAAGCCCAGTGGCGAATAGGCCAGCAAGCCGACCTCCAGCCGGTGGCAGGTTTCGTCGAGCCCGTTATCGTAGCCCCGTGCAATCAAGCAATAAGGGTTCTGCACGGTCGCCACACGTGGCAGACCATGCTGTTCAGCCAACCGCACGAATTCATGGACGCCATAGGGCGTTTCGTTGGAAAGGCCAATGGCGCGCACTTTTCCGCTCTTGACCAACTTGCCCAGAGCTTCCAATTGCTCGCCGATGGAAGTCACCGATCTTTCACGCGAAGGATCGTAATAAAGATTGCCGAACGCAGGCACCTGGCGCTCAGGCCAGTGAATCTGATAGAGATCGATCACGTCGGTTTGGAGGCGCTTCAGGCTGGCATGGCATGAGGCTTCAATATCTGCTGCAGTCAGGCCCTGTCCCTCACGGACCCAAGGCATGCCGCGCGAGGGGCCGGCCACTTTGCTGGCCAACACGATTTTCTCCCGGAGGCCCGGGCGGGCCTTAAGCCAGTTACCAATGAAGGTTTCAGTCCGTCCATAAGTGGGCTCGCTCGGCGGCACGGGATACATCTCGGCCGTATCCAAAAAATTGACACCGCGCTCAAGGGCGCGGTCCATGATGGCATGTGAAGTGGCTTCATCCACCTGTTGGCCGAAGGTCATGGTGCCAAGACAGATGGGTGTAACGCGCAGATCACTGCGCCCAAGGTTTATGGTTTGCATTTGATGAGACGAAGTTCAAACTTTGGCGGAATCGTAACGCGTAGAACGTGTTCTTTTCCAAATTTGGATAATGGGGCCAATGTACCAAGTCATGCGCCCCTCCCGCAGCGAGTTCATTCCGATCCGGTTTCATCGCTATCACGTACGGCTGTGGGGTGACTCCTCCCCAGGCCAAAAAAGCGCCCTGCCCCCTCTCGTGCTGGTGCACGGCTGGATGGATGTAGCCGCGTCGTATCAGTTCATGATTGATGCACTTTCGCCAGAGTTTTTTGCTGGGCGCATGATCATCGCCCCTGATTGGCGAGGTTTTGGCCAATCCACCGGCCCGGCCACAGATCATTACGAGTTTCCAGAATATCTGGGCGATCTGGAGATGCTTCTTGATCATTACGTGGGGGATCAACCTGTAGATCTGGTAGGCCACAGCATGGGTGGCAACGTCGCCATGATGTATAGCGGCGTGCGCCCAACCCGTATCCGGCGGCTGGTGAACCTCGAAGGCTTTGGTATGCCGGGCACTCAACCCGATCAAGCCCCGGCGCGCTATGGAAAATGGATTGACGAGATCAAGAATTTGCACGCGGGCAAGGACATGCTCAGAAGCTACGAGAATGAAAGCGGCGTAGCGGCCAGACTGATGAAAACCAACCATCGGCTGCCGCAAGACAAAGCCGACTGGCTGGCTGGCTACTGGTCCGAGCCGCGCCCCCAGGCCGATGGCAGCACGCGCTGGGAAATCTTGGGCGATGGCGCGCACCGAATTCCCACCGCGCAGCTTTTCCGCGTGGAGGAAATGATCGCCCTGTACAAACGAATCACCGCACCTGTCTTGATGGTGGAAGCCACCGAGGGCAGCTTGAAGGACGCGTGGAGAGGCAAGTACACCCAAGCCGAATTCGACGAACGCATCGTGCATGTGCCCAAGCTGCAACGGAAAAAGATTCAGGATGCGGGCCATATGCTGCATCATGATCAGCCGCAGGTCTTAGCGGGCATGCTGGAGCAGTTTTTAACCCCCTGAAAGGCTTTTGGATCCCCCTGAGTCGCTATCGCGCCTTCCCCCAGAGGACGCAGCCAACGGCCTGGAGGTTGAGATCCCCCCTTAGGCGCTATCGCGCCTTCCCCCCAGGGGGACGCAACCAGCGGCCTGGCAAAGCCAGCTCCGCGGTTACTCCCGCATGGCCTGCTCCGCGGCCATCTGATCTGACCCCCTCTCCCGCACGCGGGAGAGGGAGTGAGAATCCAACCGCCGCCCGTCGCCCGTCGCCCGTCGCCTGTCGCCTGTCGCCTGCCGTCACGCCTCACGCCATCGCGCCTTGCTCAAGCACCTCCCGGAAGCCCTATCCTACCGAGTCAACATCCCTGGCTTTGATGCGCTCCAACCTGTAGCTCATCTGCGGCCGAGTCAGTCCCAACATCCGCGCAGCCGCAGAGAGGTTGCCCTCGCTGGCCTGCATAGCCGCCTGGATCAACTCCGACTCCAGATCCTCCAGACTGATCCCTCGGACAAGCGCCTCTCGCGCAACAGTAGCAGCCGGGCCGTCAGCGCTCCGCTCCAGCCGACCTGCCTGGTTCACGGTCATCTCACTGCGACTTGGCAACGACGGGAACAGATGGCACGCATCTACCATCTCGCCGGCACCTGCCAGGATCACGCCGCGCTCCACCAGGTTTTCAAGCTCGCGTACGTTGCCAGGCCAGTCGTGGTGTCTCAGAGCATCCAGCGCTCGGTCAGTAAAACCGGGAACGGTTTTCTCATGCAGACTCGTGAAGCGTTGCAGAAGATGCAATGCCAATGGTTCGATGTCGTCCGGGCGCTCTCGCAGTGCCGGGATAAGGATGGGATAGACATCTATGCGGTACATCAGGTCTTGACGGAAGCGCCCACTTTTTACGGCCGCTGCCAAATCGAGGTTGGTGGCTGCCACTATTCGTACGTTGACCTTGCGCGCCTGCGTAGCGCCCAAGCGCTCCACCGCCCCATCTTGCAATACACGCAGTAGTTTCGCCTGTGCTGAAAGCGGTAATTCACCCAATTCGTCCAGAAACAAAGTACCACCATCAGCGCGTTCGAACCGACCTGGCCGGCTGGCAGCGGAGCCGGTGTAGGCCCCTTTCTCGGCACCGAAGAGCTCCGATTCAATGAGATCACCTGGCAACGCGGCGCAATTCACCGCGATGAATGGTTTGTCCTTACGGGAACTCATGGCGTGCAAGCCGCGCGCAAAGCGCTCCTTGCCAACCCCCGTCTCGCCAGTGAGCAGCACCGTGACGTTGGTGGCAGCAGCTTTGCGAAGCAAATCCAGCGCCACATTGAAGGCACGCGAATGGCCGACCAGTGGTCCAAGATCATCTGCCGCCTGCAGGGTGCTGCGCAGTGACTGCACTTCTGATGCCAGGTTTTCCAGCTTGAGCAGCATGGAGTCTGCATCGTAATCACGCGAGAGCTGTTCACCATCAGGCCATTCAGCGACCGGACGCCCTTCTATGCGGCAACTCGCCGCGCCGCAGGCTTCACACGCGACCTCCTTATAGAGAATAGGGCGACCCATGAAGGCGCTGGTGTACCCGGAGGCATACCCCAACAACATCCAGCATACGGGCTCGGCTTGAGGACCGAAATCGCGCACGTGGGTTTCCACCTCCCAAGAGTGATCCCAGCGAAAAATCCCATGGAAGCTGCCGGCTTCAGGATCGAGGTTGAGCAACTCCGGGGTCACCTGAACTGATCCTTCCAGCATGTGTAGCTGAGGCCCCACCGCAAACATCTCCTGCAAGGGACGACCCGGGCGGATCTGGCGTGCCAGAGCGGCATCTTGTTCGCCAGCGGCGAACCCCGCACGCAGCAACAACCGCCGCGTGGCAATGGGACCAATCGTGTTGATCAGCTCGCTCCGGAGTGAGCTCAGCGCTGCAGCGTGTACCAACACCATGCGCTGTCCGGCCAGCCAGATACGGCCGTCGCCGCTTGAAAACTGGACCAACCGGCGCAAATCGCGATCGCTGGGCAATTGTGGGGCAGTCATATTTTTATCGATATTTTTACTTAAGGCGGAATAGCGCACTGATCAATCGCGGAACTTCATCAAATCATGAAATACGGGTAACAGCTTTGCTTCAAATCATGAATTTGAAACAGAAATCACTCCGCAGGATAGTGAGCTTTCCTAGAGCATCACACTCAAAAGCACTGACACCCTCATGGTTTTCCCTAGATTTATCGATATTTCACCATTTCTCGCCCCATGTGGCACGGGCCATGCAGCTGTCTTGGGCAAGGAATCAAACCACCATGACCGAATCCCTTCCATTCAACCCCAACCACCGATTCATCCGCCTGATCAAAGCGCGAGCCGATGGAATGGTTGAGCTCGAGTTCGCCTTGGGCGAGCCGCAACTGTTTGTGGAATTGGTGTTGCCCAAGGCGCAGTTTGAGCAATTCTGCAAAGACCAGCAAGTGACGCCCACGGAATGGCCGCTGCCAGAGAACGCGGCTGGCACCGCTGAGCACGAATGGGATTGGAGCTTGCGCGAAGCGCGAGATCAGCATTTCCGCCACGCGCCTTGAGCAGATTCTGAGGGCCTTGCCCCGCCGAACCGGCACCGTCATCAAAACCAAAAAGGAGACATCGTTTCATGCAAATCGATCTTAGAACTGTCAGCATCACGCCCCTGCGGCAAACCTACGCCAACATTGCCGAGCGCCTGGGTGCAGACAAGGCGGCCTCGCGCTACCTGGAAGGCACGATGGATGTCCAGGCCAACGCGAACTTTCACTACCGCCCTACCTGGGATCCTGAGCACGAGATCTTTGATCCCACGCGCACCAAGATCACCATGGCGGATTGGTACGCGTTGAAAGACCCGCGCCAGCTCTACTACGGCACCTACACGCAAGCACGCGCTCGCATGCAGGAAACCGCCGAGGCTGATTTCGAATTCGTTGAAACACGCGGCCTGGCGGACCAATACGATGACACCGCACGCCGCACTGCGCTCGACTTTTACGTACCGCTTCGTCATGTGGCTTGGGGCGCCAACCTGAACGGCGCCTCCCAGTGCGCCTATGGGTATGGCACTGCCATCACCCAGCCCTGCCTCTACGCAGCGATGGACCAACTAGGCATTGCGCAATACCTCACTCGCCTTGGTCTACTCCTTGGGCAACCAGGCGATCTGGAAGCGGCCAAACATGCCTGGATGGAAGCTCCAGCATGGCAAGGCCTGCGGCGCCTGGTGGAAGACACCTTGGTCATGAAAGATTGGTTCGAACTCTATGTGGCGCAAAACGTCGTACTCGATGGTTTGCTCTTCGCGCTGGCCTACAAGGAAGTCGACAACGCGCTTATTGAACGAGCAGGCCCGGCAGTGGCCATGCTCACCCGCTTTCAGGCCGAGTGGTTCCAGGACACCTGCAAATGGGTAGATGCGGTTGTCAAAACAGCAGCAGCGGAGAACCCTGAAAACAAGACCCAGTTATTGCAGTGGTACGCCCATTGGCGCACTCGCTCGCTCGAAGCGCTGGAGCCTGTCGCCAGATTGGGCCTGGGAGACGGGGGAAGCGCTGCGCTGGAGCGCGTTGCCTCAGCACTCGATTCGCGCATGGTCAAGGCCGGCTTGCCGGCTTTGACATAAACCCTGCCGCCTCCGATATCCATTCCCAAACGCTTGAACAGGAGTGCCTGTGTCCAACGTATTTATCGCCTTCCAACGCAACGAAGAAACGCGCGCCATTGTGAACGCCATCGTGGCGGACAACCCTGGGGCCATCGTCAATGAACAACCTGCCATGGTGAAGATCGACGTGCCCCGCAGCATGGTCATCCGAAAAAGCACCATCGAAGAAGAGCTGGGGCGTGAGTTCGACCTGCAGGAGATGCAGGTCAACCTGATCACCCTGTCTGGCTACATCGACGAGACGGACGACGAGTTCACCCTCAGTTGGAACAGCTGATCGCCCGCCCCCGTACGTAACAACAGATCAAAGGAGACAAACATGGACATGAAAGTCAACAAGAAGCTGAGTCTGAAAGACCGCTACAACCTGATGACAAGAGATTTGGCCTGGACGCCTACCTACCAGGCCGTGAATGACGTATTCCCGTATACAGAGTACGAGGGAATCAAGATTCATGACTGGGACAAGTTCGAGGATCCGTTCCGCATGACGATGGATGCCTACTGGAAATACCAGGCAGAGAAAGAGCGCAAGCTCTACGCCATCATGGACGCGTTCACGCAGAACAATGGCCATCTGGGCGTCACCGATGCACGCTACATCAATGCACTGAAACTCTTCCTCACGGGCGTGAGCCCACTCGAGTACATGGCGCACAGAGGCTTCGCTCATGTGGGCCGGCAGCTCGCAGGCGCTGGCCCGCGCGTGGCCTGCCTTATGCAGAGCCTGGATGAAATGCGCCACGCGCAAACCCAGCTCCACTCACTTTCAAACTACAACAAACACTACAACGGCTTCCAGCACTGGCGCCATCAGCATGACCGCGTGTGGTATCTCAGCGTGCCCAAATCATTCTTCGACGACGCCGTTAGTTCGGGCCCGTTCGAGTTCATGATCGCCATCGGGTTCGCGTTCGAATACGTGCTGACCAACCTGTTGTTCGTGCCTTTCATCAGTGGAGCGGCCTACAACGGCGATATGGGGGCCATGGCATTTGGCTTCTCGGCGCAGTCCGATGAGTCGCGCCATATGACCTTGGGGCTGGAGATGATCAAGTTCATTCTCGAGCAAGACCCGGACAACCTGCCCATCGTGCAACGCTGGATCGACAAATGGTTCTGGCGTGGGTATCGCGTGCTGACCTTGGTGGCCATGATGATGGACTACATGCTGCCCAAGCGCGTGATGAGCTGGAAGGAGGCATGGGAGGTTTACGCCGAAGAGAACGGTGGTGCCCTGTTCGCCGATCTGGCCCGCTACGGCTTGCGCCCACCTAAGGGATGGGAGCAGGCATGCAAGGAAAAAGACCACCTCAGCCACCAGGCGTGGAACGTGTTCTACAACTACGGCGCCGCCGCCCCATTTCATACATGGGCCCCCAGCGAGAGCGAAATGAAATGGCTAAGCGAAAAGTACCCCGACACTTTCGATCAGCACTACCGCCCTCTTTGGGAGCACTTCTCTGAGGAGCAGAAGGAAGGCAGGCGCTTCTACAACGGCACCTTACCCATGTTGTGCCAGACCTGCCAGATTCCCATGTTCTTCACCGAACCTGACGATCCCACCAAGATCGCATTTCGCGAAAGCGACTGGCGAGGCCAGAAATACCACTTCTGCTCAGACGGCTGTAAAGACATCTTTGACTATGAGCCGGAAAAGTACAGCCAGAGCTGGCTCCCCGTGCAGCAAATCTATCAGGGCAATTGCTTCTGCCCCGACGCTGACCCCACGCAACCTGACTTCAACCCCTTGGCTGAAGTGCTTCGTTGGTATCGGATGACCTGGGGAGAAGACAACCTCGACTACGCAGACTCGACCGACAAGAAAAACTTTGACAAGTGGCGCGAACAAGCCACCGGCAACTGATTGGAAGGAGAACCAGTATGACCATCGCCTCCATCGGCAAGTATGAGTTTCCGCAAAAAGACGGTGTCGAGAAATTCCCCGCCCCTCTGCTGTTCTTCTCTTGGGAAGATCACAAGATGTTTTGCGCGCCCTTTGCCGTGCCACTGCCACCCACGCTGAAGTTCGCGGACATGTGCCGCGGCGCGTTCCCAGGATTTTTTGGTGCCCACCCTGATTTCGCCAACATCGACTGGGACAAGGCCGAGTGGTTCAAGTCTGGCCAACCCTGGGCCCCAGACATGGAAAAGACTTTGGCTGAAAACGGCTTGGGACACAAAGATGTCATCCGCTTTCGCACGCCGGGCTTGACCGGCCTGAAGGGCTCCGCTCACTGAGCAACTACCCCGGAGGAGCAGCTTGAGCTACCAACTCACCATCGAACCCCTGGGCCAGGTGCTGGACATCGAAGATGGTCAAACCATCCTCGATGCAGCGCTCCGCGCGGGCATCTACATTCCTCACGCCTGTTGCCATGGCCTGTGCGCCACTTGCAAAGTCAACGTGACGGACGGAGAAATCGATCACGGCGAAGCAAGCACCTTCGCTCTGATGGACTACGAACGCGACGAAGGCCAATGCCTGGCCTGTTGCGCTACCTTGTTATCCGACACCACCATAGAAGCCGAAATAGATGAGGAGCCAGACGCAAGATTCCTTCCGGTTCAGGACTACCAAGGTACGGTTTCGCGCATCGAAGACCTCACGCCTACCATCAAAGGCGTGTGGATTGAGTTGGACAGGCCCATGGATTTCCAGGCTGGTCAGTACATCAATCTGCACGTCCCTGGGGAGAGTGCACCCCGCGCTTTCTCGATCGCGAGTGCCCCTGCGCAAGCGTCGGAGATTGAGCTCAATATCCGCCTTGTGCCAGGCGGCAAAGGCACGGCATGGGTTCACCAACAACTGAGCAGTGGTGAGGAAGTCAAGTTATCAGGGCCGTATGGCCGCTTCTTTGTGCGGGAATCGGCACACAAAAAGGATGAGTTGGGATACATCTTCCTGGCCGGTGGCTCAGGCCTTTCCAGCCCTCGTTCGATGATCCTGGATCTGCTGGAGAGCGGTTGCGAAAAACCTATTGCTCTCATTAACGGAGCGCGCAGCTCTGAAGAGCTCTATCACCACGAAGAGTTCACGGACCTTGCCAGCAAGCACAGCAATTTCAGCTACGTGGCCGCACTCTCCTCGGATGATGCCGGTTGGCCGGGTGCGAGAGGATTCGTGCACGAGGCCGCCAAGGCTCATTTCAGGAACGACTTCCGGGGTCACAAAGCCTATCTTTGCGGTCCACCGCTCATGATTGACGCCTGCATCAGCACCTTGATGCAAGGTCGCCTTTTTGAGCGCGACATTTATACCGAGAAGTTCATATCGGCTGCTGATGCTCAGCAGGTGCGCAGTCCTTTGTTCAAAAAAATATGAGACGCCCCCTGAGTCGCTCACGCGCCTTCCCCCAAGGGGGACACCACTGGCGGCCGGGCAAAGCCCGCTCCGCGGTGGTTCTCTTGTGGCTTGCTCCGCAGCCGTTCGAGTTGGAACTGAGGCTGGGGTGGCGGGTCGCGGTAGGTTGTTTGGGTGGTTGCTCGCTCACGCGCCTTCCTCCGAGGGGGACACCACCGGCGGCCGGGCAACGCCCGCTCCGCGGTGGAGCTGAGATTCCCCCTGAGTCGCTCACGCGCCTTCCCCCTAAGGGGGACACCACTGGCGGCCGGGCAAAGCCCGCTCCACGGTGGTTCTCGTGTGGCTTGCTCCGCAGCCGTTCGAGTTGGAACTGGGGCTGGGGGGCTGGGGGGCGGGTCGCGGTGGGTGGTGTGGGTGGGTGAGATGAGTTTGGGTGCCTACACGATCACTTTGATGGAGACCGGCGAAAGCTATCGGTGTGCTGGGTATCGCTCGGTGCTTGAAGGCATGGAAGCGCTGGGGAGAAAGGGCATTCCTGTGGGCTGCCGAAACGGTGGTTGCGGTGTTTGCAAGGTGCAGGTGATTGAAGGTCAATACACGCGGCGCGTGATGAGCCGTGAGCACGTCAGTGCAGCTGAGGAAGCTGCTGGCCGTGCGCTCTCGTGCCGGATCAAGCCCACCAGTGATCTACGGATCTTGGTGCTTGGACAAATGAAAAAGAACGTCTGCAGGCTGGTTGAGCCGGCAGACGATTCCCCCCTGCGCTCAACCTGAAGAAAACTAAAGGAGATTTTGAAATGGCAATGACAGGTGTTTTGCGTCCAGGTCACGCACAGATTCGCGTTCTGGATATGGAGGAATCCGTTCAGTTTTACACCCAAGTAATGGGGTTCATGGAAACCGGGCGTGATAGCTCCGGCCGCGTATATTTCAAATGCCGGCAGGAACACGATCACAACAGCATTGTGTTGCGCCAAGCCGATCACGCCGGGATGGACTTCTTTGGCTTCAAGGTGAGTGACAAGAGCACTTTGGAAGAACTTGACCAAAAACTGCAAGCGGCTGGCGTCAAAACCGAGCGCATGCCCGCAGGCGAGATGCTCGAAACTGGAGAACGCGTACGCTTTCAGATTCCCACGGGCCACACCATCGAATTGTTTGCCGAGAAAACATGCGTAGGCAGCATTTGCGGCTACAACGATCCCGACGTAGATGTGATCGACGGCCCAGGCATCCGCCCGGTACGCATGGATCACGCGTTGATCTATGGGGGAGACATTGACGGCAATCTGAAGCTGTTCACTGAAATTCTGGGTTTCAGCCTGGTGGAGCGCGTGAAGCTCGAAGACGGGAATACCGATCTAGGCACATGGCTCACTTGCAGCACCAAGGCACATGATCTGGCCATGGTGCGGCACTCGGAAGATGCCAAACTTCACCATGTGAGTTTCATGATGGAGAGTTGGGAGCAGGTACTGCGGGCCGCTGACATCCTTAGCCGCAACCGCGTATCAATAGACATTGGCCCCACGCGCCACGGCATTACTCAAGGCACCACGATCTATTTCTTCGATCCATCTGGCAACCGCCTTGAAACCTTCGCAGGAGGTTATCAGTGGTACCCGGATATGCCGCCCATCACGTGGAGCTGGGAAGAAGTGGGCCGCGGAATCTTCTACCACGACAGGAAATTGAACGAGGCTTTCCTGAGCGTATTGACTTGAGTGGAAAGCGCCCTGGGTTCAGCTTGATGGCCGAGGGCCATGGAGAGGAAACACCAGGGCGAAGCAAGTTTTTCCGTCTGTAGATGTTGCCGTCACACGCCCGCCGTGGGCATGTGCGATGGCGCGTGTAATGGCCAACCCCAGCCCGGAGCCATCGGAGTCCGGGTGCGCCCTGGACGCATCTGCGCGGTAGAACCGGTCGAACAATCGAGGTAGTGTCCTGGGATCGATGTCTGTGCCGGTGTTTTCTACCTCCACGGTCGTTGCTTGTGGCGCGCTGGTGATGCGGATGGTGATTTCGCCTGATTCTGGGGTGTAACGCAAGGCGTTGGAGAGCAGGTTGCTCACCGCACGGCGGAACATCAGGCGATCACCATCAATCTGACCGTCGCCCTCCAACTGGAGTCGAATGCGCTTTTCCTCGGCTACTGCCTCGTAAAATTCCATCAGCGCCAGCGAGTCCTGTCGGGCGGAAAACCGCTCCTTGCGTGGCAGATCCACACCACGCTCGGTCTTGGCCAAAAACAACATGTCAGAGACCATGCGCGCTAAACGCTGAAATTCCTCGGCGTTGGAAGCCAGAATGTCTCGGTAGATTGCGGCATCGCGCTTGGTGGCCAAGGCTACCTGCGTCTGCGTCAGTAGATTACTGATGGGAGTGCGTAACTCGTGCGCCAGGTCTGAAGAAAAGTCAGTCAGACGCCGGAAGTCTTCCTGGAGGCGATCCAACATGCGGTTCAGCTCTTGCGCAAGATCTGCCATTTCCACCGGTACGGCTTGCACGGGCATGCGCTCAGACAACTTCTGGCCTGTGACCACGGCGGCACGTGACTTCATTTCACGCAAGGGCGCCAGCCCTTGGCGCGCAGCGAACCAAGACAGCAGACCGCACACGATGACCGCGGCGATCACATAGAGCGTCAAACTGCTGCGTAGCCCTTCCAGGAAGTGGGTGTGGTGTTTGGTGTCCGTAGCAAGCAATACCTTCAGCGCGGATGTGGAGTAGGCCGGAGTAGCCTCAAAACTCAAAGTGTGGAATTCGGTATTCTGGTCTCGCCATACACCGAAAACCCCCTTTTCATCGGTGCTCACGGCTTCACCGCTTTGCACCCTGAGGTTGGATGTTGAAGTTTGAAAGATCGTTTCACCTTGCGAGCTTTGTACCAAGACGCGAAGATCGTGGTGATAGTTCAAAGCTTCGCCCAGACGCTCTCGGGCACTTTCCGCTGAGTCCGCGTTGCTGAGGATTTCCTCTATCAAATGCCGCTTCTCCTGCAAAGCCATTCGATCCAGTTCCACGAAGTGCCGCTCGGTTTCCACAAGAAACAGCGCTCCCAACCCAAGGACCACTGCGGCGGCGGCCACGGTGAAGAAAAGGCTCAAACGGCTGGTGAGCGAGAGTTTTTTCAAAAGAAGCTTGCTCAGAAACGGTTTCTGCGTCACCTAATCTTCCTCTGGAACGTCGAGCACATAACCCATGCCGCGGACGGTCTGAATGAGTTTGACTGGGTGGCCTTCATCTACCTTCACGCGCAGGCGGCGCATAGCCACTTCGATGACGTTGGTGTCGCTGTCAAAGTTCATGTCCCACACCTGGGAAGCGATCAGGGAGCGCGGCAACACCTCTCCGTGGCGACGCATCAGCAGCTCTAAAAGGCCAAACTCCTTGGCCGTGAGATCCACACGTTTGCCGTTTCGTGAGACCCGCCGGCGCAGCAAATCCAGCTCCAGATCCGCCACCCTCAAAACGGTGCTCTCATTGCTTGCGTAACCTCGTCGCAGAATGATCCGTACCCTTGCCAGCAGTTCGGCAAACGAAAAGGGTTTGACAAGATAGTCGTCAGCCCCCAATTCCAAGCCTTTGACACGATCTTCCACCTGGTCGCGAGCGGTCAGGAACAGCACCGGCATTTGAAGGCCGCGCTCACGCAAGGATTGCAGAACCTGCCAGCCGTTCAACCCAGGCAGCATGACATCCAGAATCACCAAGTCGTATTCACCTTGCACGGCCAAATGCAGGCCATCAGCGCCATTGGGCACCAAGTCCGATATGTAGCCAGCCTCGGTTAACCCCTGGCGCAAGTATTCACCCGTCTTGGGCTCGTCTTCAACGATCAATATTTTCACGTTTGCGTTCCGCTGCTACCAACTCGGTATGAATCTCTTGGCGAGAGTTTGCCGCGTTTGGAGCGGCCTGACACGAAGATAACAACAATGTAATGTTCAGAACATCCGGATGAAAGGGTGGCCTCTTCAGAATCGCTACATCGTGAGATTCAAGATTCTTTCAGAAGAGGCCATGGTCACTTTCACCCCCCTGCCCCGCCTTGGCGCCTTGTTGCCTTGGGCCTTGGCAATTTTTTCGGGAGCAGTTTCTGCACAAGCTCCAGCAGAAGCCGAAGCTTCCAAGCCTGCACCGTTGACGGCACTGCGGTATTCGTCCCCCATTCAAGCTTATCAAGCCTATGTGGATCAACCCCTGCAGTCCTGGCGCGAAGCCAATGACCGCGTAGGCCAAATTGGCGGCTGGCGTGCCTATGCCAAGGAAATCGCTTCAGACGAAACCACAACAGCCAAGGATTCTGCTCCCACCTCCGGTAGCCATCCGCATGCTGGCCATCACGGGGGGCATAGGCCATGATGGCTTTGGGTGCTATTCAGGCCAAATTGACTCTGTCAGCGCTGGTGCTGATATTGCTGGCCGGATGTGCCAGCGTTAACCCGGATCAGAACATCCGCCGCATCAACGACGAGGCTGCAAGCTTTACAGGGGGCAATCTCGCATTAGTCCGCACACAGCAGGAGCGAGACGAGCGTGCAAAGGCCGCGCAGACCTTGCTGGCTCAACCGTTGCAGCAGAAGGATGCTGTCCAGTTGGCATTGGTAAACAGTCCATCCCTGCAGACTCTCTTAGCACAGGGTTGGGCAGCATCGGCAAGTGCCGCGCAGGCCGGCCGAATTGGCAATCCCGTTTTCAGCTTTGAGCGCATGGCCTCCGGCGATGGGCTGGAGCTAGGGCGCGCTTTATCTATCGGCTTGCTGGATATCCTGACACTCCCCGCACGGCATAGCATCGCTATCCGGCGCATTGAGCAAGCGCAATTGCGCTTGACCAGTGACGTGGTGGACCAGATCACCCGGGTGCGCCAGGGATGGGTGCGAGCCGTGGCTGCGCAGCAAACGCTCAAATATGCCCAGCAGGTCTATGAGAGCGCGCAAGCGAGTGCAGAACTGGCTAAGCGCATGCAGGCTGTAGGCAACTTCAACCGGATGACACGCGCCCGCGAACAAGCGTTCTACGCGGATGCCGCCACCCGGCTCAGCACCGCGCAGCATCAGGCCACAGCCAGCCGCGAAGAACTCGTTCGATTGCTTGGTTTGGATGAGGCGCAGGAACAAGCACTCAAGCTGCCGGAGCGTTTGATGGATCTGCCCAAACAGCCACTGGCACCAGAGGCCGTAGCCACGCAAGCAACGCAATCCCGTCTGGACATCCGTCTGGCACAAGCCGCGTTGGATGACGCTGCCAAAGCCCAAGGCCTGAACATGGTGACCAGTTTCACCGACATCGAACTGGAGGGGCGCCGCAACACCGGCTTTGATGGTGCTGAAGGTACACGCTCAACCGCACGCGGCTGGGAAATCTCGGTACGTTTGCCAATCTTCGACAGCGGCGCAATGCTGCGAGGCGCCATGAATGCTCAAACCCTGGCAGCGGCCAACCTGCTTGAATCCACGATGCGTTCCGCCGGTTCCAACCTGCGTGAAAGCTACTCGGCGTATCGCTCAGCCTATGACGTGGCGCGCCACTACCGTGATGAAATCGTGCCTCTGCGCAAGGTGATCTCTGAGGAAAACCAGCTTCGCTACAACGGCATGTTGATCAGCGTGTTCGAGCTATTGGCAGACGCCCGCGATCAGGTCAGCACCGTCACGGCGGCCATCGATGCACAGCAGCAATTCTGGCTGACCGATGCCGCCATACAGGCAGCCGTGATCGGGCGTCCCTCGAACCCCAACCTACCCGTTACACCGTCCACCACATCCAGTGTGTCCAGCGGTGGCGCCGGTCATTGATGCAGAAACGATTTCCATGACATCCAGAAGAGAGTTCTTCAAGTTCGCCGGTATAGCTGGTGGCGCTGTTGCAGTCAGCTCGGTCAGCCGGGTGGCTATGGCTGCACTGCCTGAGCCCATCACGCAAACCAGCCCGAACACCATGGCCCCACTGGTGCCTAGCTCTGGGCGCCCATATAACCCCGTGGTAACGCTTAACGGCTGGACCCTGCCCTGGCGTATGAACCAAGGTGTGAAGGAGTTTCACCTCGTCGCCGAGCCGGTAGTACGCGAAATGGCCCAGGGCTTCAAGGCCCATCTTTGGGGTTACAACGGCCAGAGCCCTGGCCCCACGATCGAGGTGGTGGAGGGAGACCGCGTGCGCATTTTCGTCACCAACAAGTTACCCGAGCACACGAGCATCCACTGGCATGGTCAGCGCCTGCCCAACGGCATGGATGGCGTTTCGGGCCTCACGCAGCCCGCAATTCAGCCTGGCAAGACGTTTGTCTACGAGTTTGTGGCGCGCCGCCCTGGCACTTTCATGTACCACCCGCACGCTGACGAGATGGTGCAAATGGCTATGGGCATGATGGGTTTCTGGGTCACCCACCCAAAAGCCAAGCACCCTTTGATTGATGAGGTGCAGCGGGATTTCTGTTTTCTGCTCAGCGCCTATGACATCGAACCAGGGGCCGCTACACCCAAGGTGGCAGAGATGACGGATTTCAATCTATGGACATGGAACAGCCGGGTCTTCCCCGGCATCGACTCTTTGAACGTGCGGCTTGATGACAAAGTTCGCATTCGTGTCGGCAATCTCACCATGACCAACCACCCGATGCACCTGCATGGGCACGAGTTCGTGGTGACTGGCACCGATGGCGGCCCCACACCCAAGAGCACTCGCTGGCATGAAGTCACCACGGATGTCGCTGTAGGTCAGATGCGCCAGCTTGAGTTCGTGGCTGATGAGGAAGGCGATTGGGCGTTCCACTGCCACAAGAGTCACCACACCATGAACGCCATGGGTCACGACGTCCCTACGCTCATTGGGGTGGATCACACCGGCCTTACCAAGAAAATCAATAAGCTCATTCCTGACTACATGGTGATGGGTGAGCGCGGTATGTCTGATATGGCTGAGATGGAAATGCCCATCCCGGACAACACGGTACCCATGATGAGTGGCCAGGGGCCGTTCGGATCAGTAGAAATGGGCGGAATGTTCAGCGTGCTGAAGGTGCGCAGAGAGCAAAAACCCGGTGACTACACAGATCCTGGCTGGTTCAAGCATCCGGCTGGCACGGTGGCGTATGAGTACACCGGCCCGATCGCTGAGCCCGCACGCTTTAGCGCTGAAGGCGGGCAGTCCATGCAGCGCGCACACAAGCCGGCATCGCCCACAGAAGTCAGGGTACGAAAACCTGGCTCACATGGCGCGCATTGATTTTTTTCATTCAATCTTCAACGAAAAAATCCCATGAAATTCACACGATCCACCATTCCTCTGGCCCTTGCGATGGCCGTGCTGGCCGCATCCGGTGCCGCGTTGGCCAGCGGCAATCACGGAGGCGGCCATGGTCATGGAGATAGCGGTGAAACAGCCATTGGCAAGCCTGGCGTTGCAGCCAATGCCAGCCGCACCATCACCATAGCCATGAGTGACAACATGCGTTTCACGCCATCAAGCATGCAGGTCAAACAAGGCGAAACCGTGCGTTTTATCGTCAAGAACACAGGGCAGGTCAAGCACGAACTCAGCCTGGGCACGCAAAAGGAATTGCTGGAGCATCTGGAGCAAATGAAGAAATTCCCTGACATGGAGCATGACGAACCCGGCAAGATCACGCTGCAGCCTGGCAAACAAGGCGAGATCGTCTGGCAATTCACCAAGGCGGGAACCGTGGACTTCGCCTGCCTGATACCAGGCCACTATGAGGCGGGCATGAAAGGCGCTATCAAGGTGGGCCGCAAGTAGGGCTATGAAGCGCCATCAGATGTAAGCCAACCATCTCGGTGCGGAACACAAGCACCAGCCAATCAACGACAACCGCCATGAAACCCATCCAACGTCTGCTCACTATTTCCGCACTGGCCATGGGCATCGCCCTGCCCATCGCTACCCACGCACAGGAAAATTCCAATTCAGGCCAAGCTACGGCGCCACCATCAGCATCGATGACCTACGGGGAGGTCAGAAGGATCCAGGCCGAAGAAGGCAAGATCACGCTCAAGCATGGGGAGATCAAGAACCTGGACATGCCCCCAATGACCATGGTCTTTACAGCCCGAGACAAAAAGCAGCTCACCACCCTCAAGCCCGGAGACAAAGTGCAATTCACAGTCATCCAGGAAGGTGGGAAGATGATCGTGACCGATATTCAGACCGCTCCTTGAGATACGCCGCGAACGCTTTGAACGGAGTGTCCGATGAGCCGACGACGGACCTCCGTGTGAGATGCTTGAGATCAAGGAAGTTGCAATGAAGATGAAGCCGCTAGCCCTGGGAGCCGCAGGTGTTCTGGCCTTGGTGCTAGCCGCGGGGGCGACCTATTTTTCCCTGAACGCCAGCAAGCAACAAGTCACGGCGTCGCTACACAGCCTGCGGCCCGATGACCCCCATGTGCTTCAAGTTGGCGCGAAGATCTACGCACAACAATGTGCGGCCTGCCATGGCGCCAAGGGCGAAGGCCAACCCAACTGGCGCGACCAGGGGCCCGATGGCCAGCTTCCGGCGCCCCCCCACGATCCCAGCGGGCACACCTGGCACCATCCCGATGAGCAACTCTTCGCCATCACCAAGCATGGACTCGCCCAGTTGATCAAACAACCCGGCTACCGCACAGCAATGCCCATTTACAGCGGCATACTGAACGACGATGAAATAGTAGCCGTGCTGTCATGGATCAAGGCGCAATGGCCACCCGAAATACGCCGCAGTCACGATGAAATCAATGCCCAGTACCGACAGTCCTTGTCACGCTGACTTGGTCTTTTACTGACACGTTGAGTTGTGCAGAAGCGAGCACCCTCAGCTCCTGGGTCAGCATGCGTTGTTGGGGCCTTGACACTCCGCGAACCTGCTCAGCCACCCACAGCAACCGGCCCGCACTGGCATCGTGCGCGGGATTGCGCAATATGGCGGCCAGGGTAACGGATTGGCGCGCGTCGATCTGTTTGGCAGATACGCCGAAATAATGCCTCGCGGCTGCATCGGCGCCGCAAACCAGTTGGCCTTCTACCGTTTGGCCCCAGGGAGCCAGATTCAGGTAGAGCTGAAGAATGCGCGCCTTGCCCAGGCTTTGCTCAATCTCGACGGCGTACAGCAGTTCACGCACTTTGCGTGTCAGCGTGCGTTCACCCCCCGCCACCATCAATTTAGCAACCTGCTGAGTCAAGGTGCTTCCACCGCGCCGGATGGTTGCGTTCCGCTCGTTGATCGCCAGCGAAGCCTGAAGCTCCTCCAGGTCGTAACCTGGGTGTTCGTAAAAGCGCTGGTCTTCAGCAGCCACTACCGCTCGCGCCAACCAACCACGCGCATCGAGCTTATGGCTAGGGCCACAAGACGAACGGGCGTGCGCCCAGGTTTCGGTGCCCAGGCCACTGACAGCCAGCCCCTGCACTTGCGGAGTCAGCTCAAACCTTCCTGAAGGCAATTGCACACGGGCGGTGGCAGCCACATGACCTTCTATATGTGCCACGCGAAGCTCCGCAAGCCCCGGCGCCAACAAGGCCACCCAATGGCGTGCCGGCGCATCAGGCCACCGCATCGTCACATCCCACCCTGGGCCATGACGGCGGGCCTGCCACTTCGCGCTCACAATGGCTCGCTCACCCTGCGGAGACTCAGAGGCGAGCAGCAGTTGGCCTTGCAGCCGGTCTACGCCCTCCCCACGGGACAAAGCGATCTGCGCTGCGGGCACCCTCAGCCGCTCCTGCCCCAATGCGGCCGGCACGGGAAACGTACATGGCTCGCAGTGCAAGGTCAGCACCGGCTCCGGGCCTTCTACCCCGGCGGGCTTCCATCCCAAAGTGATGAAGCCAATGCGGCTAGGCACACGCACCCCATCAAGCACCTGGCCAATCCACGGCGTGGTCGCCAGCCACACAAGCTGCGGCACGCTGGCCTCCATCTTGAGCGGGCCACGCCCTACCCTGACAGACCACTCATCGGCCTTGGGCGCCAGCGCGATGCGCGCGGCGCCCCATAACATAGCCAGCAATGTTGCGGGGATCAACAGCGAGCAAATCAGAATCACGAGGAATCTGAATCGGGACTTTGTCGACTTGTTCATACAGCCCCCGCAGCCAGCGCACGCGTGACGGTGACCGCGCGCCACGGGCCTTTAGATTGCCCCATGGTGGCGGCCCAGTACCATGCCGAAGTATCTGCAAAGCGTTGACCATTGGCGTCTTCTATCTGCTCGCATACCCTCAGCGCAACGCCTTCCTTGCGAGCAATGAAGCAGCGCTGAAGGCCGCTGCCGAGAGATTCTTCCGAAACCATTGCCACCGTAGTCATCGCAGATTGAGCAGGCGTACTTTCCAGGTGCTCGCCTTCTATGCGGTAACCCAGAGCACGGTAGCAATCCGCAGCGGGATGCAACATGCGCGTGGGGGCAGTGACATCTCTCAACACAATGATCTGACGCTCATCGGTCAAACGCGTGATACGGCCGGGAAATCGATCGGCAAAGCGCCGCTCCACAGCAGACAAAGCCAGAGGCCGCACGATGGCCCCCTCCCACTGCTGCGGTACCTCCACAGCCTGCATGGCAGGTGAAGGTACCACCTCACGGGCACTCGAGAATGCGCCTGCCAACGCACACGCCAGCATGGCGCAACCGAACATAACTTTGCCCAGCACCCGATTCTGAAAAGTGTTCTCTATCATGCTGATCTCCTACGTTCGATTAGCGGCTACCTGAAGGCCTTGGTTCGGCACTGACAGGCCGCCCCATCAACAGAGCGATGGCACCACACGCCACCGCCAACGCCAATAATCCAATGCCCTGATGGACCATCTGAGAAGATGCATTTCCAGTGGCTTCCAGCGCGACCAACGCGGTGTTGCGCAGCACATTGCCGGCTAACACCGTAAGGCCCACCAGCGGAAGGCGCAAAGCGAAGCCGCGGTTGCTTTGCCCTTTGAACAGCGCTACGGCGCACGCCGTAAAGTAACCCGCCCAGGCCATCTGCACACCGGAGCACGGCGCATCGACAATGACCAGACGCCCATCCACCAGCAGACTGCCGCCTTCGCGCTGCACAGAGAACGCCACGCTCAGCAACCAACGACTAGCCTCGGCGGTGAGCACGCGCAGCGGGTAACCCGCGTAGAACTGCAGCGAGGCAATGAGTGGCAGTGCCAACACCGCAAGCCCCAGCACAGGCACCGCAGCGACGATGTGGCGCGAGGCGGGCCAAAGCACGCCATTGCGGGCTTGCATGGCGCCGCGGCGCACCGAGGGCATGAACGCCAGCAGTCCGCAGGCCCAGCTGGTGATCGCCAGCAAGCTGGTGGCCAGCGGGGTAACTTCCCCTCGCATGGAGGTAGCCGCCAACGTACCCACCAAAGCCACTGCCATCCAGGACAGGCGTGGTGAAGAGCGCAACTGACCACGCACAGACCACAACAGTACTCCCAGTGCTGCAAGTGCCAACAAACCCAGTGGATCGTCGGAGCCGTCCGCTACGCGTGCAATCATCCAGCGCCAGGTGGGCCAGAGCGCGGCAGCTTGCAGCCCAAGCCACACCCATGCTGGCGCGCG
Organism: Ottowia thiooxydans DSM 14619; assembly: GCF_000422885.1. Taxonomy (GTDB): domain Bacteria; phylum Pseudomonadota; class Gammaproteobacteria; order Burkholderiales; family Burkholderiaceae_C; genus Ottowia; species Ottowia thiooxydans. The sequence goes on from NZ_AUGX01000001.1 coordinate 393,146, forward strand.
GTCAATACGCATGGCGTTGCGAAGAATGGGCGCGTGGCGCAGTAGAAGAGATGAGCTCATGGCAGTTCAACCAGTGAACGCCCGGCGCTCACGCCTGCGAGCCATCTGTGCGCCAAGCACCGCAAGTACTACCAGCATCGCTGCCCAGGTCTCAGGCTCAGGGGTGCTGCTGACATCAGCGCCCAGGGCACTGGCTTCGCCCACAGCCAGATCACTCACACCTTCGGGCATTGGGCTGGGCTGGTTCGCGGTGGCGCCTTGCCCGCCTGGATTGCGCACCACCTTGTCCACTGCGATGAAGCTGGTGTACTGGGTAAGCAGGTTGTAGTCCAAGCCCAGGCGGGTGATAGCCGCCTTTTGCGCGTCGCCGCCCGTCAAGGCTTCTTCATCGCTCAGGCCAGCAATGCGGTGGCGCGCCCAAAGGTAGCGCAGCGCGGTGGTGCTGCTGTCAATTCCTTGCAGATCGATAGGCAAAGTCTGCTGATACGCACCGCTGGCAGCGCGGCCTTCGATCAGCAACTTGGGGTTTGCCGATTTACTGGTCTCGCGCCACTTGCCGAACACGATGACGGGGCGCTCTGCCAATACGTCGGGCAAGACCTGGGGTTCCACGTCGTACACATCCAGGCCTTCAAAGCGTGCCTTCACACTGGTAAGCACAGGAGATTCAATCATGCGGCGAAAGCGTTCAGCCTGAGCCTTGGCTTCGCTCGGCTGGGTGACGATGAACGGCTCACCCATACCAGCGCGGGCCAAGCCTTCCATCAGGTGGCGGTTCACCGAAGATCCGATGCCAAAGGCGAATACGTTGGCCTGCCCAAGTTGCTTGCGCACCAGTGCAAAGGCTTCGCTTTCCACGGTGACATAGCCATCCGTGACTACAACCACGGTGCGCGAAAGGTCAGCCGGCTTGGGTTCTGCGTAAACGCGGCGCAACGCCGGGAGCAACTCAGTCGACCCACCGCCGCCCATCTGCTCGATAGTCCGGATAGCCGCGTTGACATTCGCAGGGGTGGCCGGCACCGATTGCGGTGCCAGGAACCGGTTGCTGCCTGAAAACAGCAACACATTGAAGGTGTCACTGGCTTTCAGGTTGCCCAGGAGCTGGCGCATCAAGGCCTTGGTGGTGTCCAGTGGAAAGCCATGCATGGAACCAGAGATATCCACCACGAAGACATAGTCGCGCGGCGTGATCGCTGCTTGCGGTACGGCCTTGGGCGGTTGCACCATGGCAATGAAGAAGTTCTCCTTTTCCCCCCTTTGCAGCAGCACGCCGGACTGAATTTGCGCGCCCGCCAGGCGGTAATCGAGAATGAAGTCGCGGTTATTGCTCTTGCTCACGCCGCGCGAGGCGCTGCCAGCCAGTTGCACGCTGGCGCGCTGCCCATTCATCTCTGTGTCGATGGAGTGGCTGGGGGAGCGCACTTCCTGGATGCCAATAGGGCTTGCCAGGTTGACCTTGAGGTCGAAAGCGCTGGCGCTTGGCTGATTGCTGCGCAAGACCGCCTGGGCCGGAAAAGACTCCGCGACCGCGCTACCTGCAGCGCCTGCGTAACGTGGGCCTACCACGGTAGGAAAGACGAACTGATATTGCCCCTCTTCCGGGACGAGCAGCTCGTTGTAGCGCAGCTCCACCTGCACGTCATCGCCAGGCAGGATGTTGGCCACATTCATCTGAAACACATTGGGCCGATGCTGTTCCAGCAAGGCTGCGGTCTTGCCCGCGCGTTTGGCCTCGTCGTATTCCACCCGAGCCTGTTGTTTCTCGCGGATCTGAGCGACCACCAGGCGATCACCCACACGCACGTTCAAGCCGTTGACCGCAGCACGCGTGGAACCCGGGAAGATGTACTTCGCTTCAATAGGCGTCGTACCTTCGTTCTTATAGGTCTGAGTTACCACCACGTCGGCGATCACACCGCTGATGTTCACTTTGACATCTGTGCGCTTGAGCGGTAGCGCCTCTACACCGGCTTGCGCGCCCTGGACAAAGAAGTACGGGCTTTCAGCCTTGGCCGGTGCGTCCGTCGAAGCACGAGCGGACGGCGCCAAGAGCACAAAGGCCGTCAGTGCCAAATGCCAGGTGAGCCGCTGGGCCAAAACGACGGAGGCGGACTTAACAATGAGTGCGGCAGTGCGCATGGGGTCTTCCTTTCAGTAGTGAGCTTCTATGTCCGCTACTGTGCAAATCGGCTTCGAAGGAGCTATGAAGCCTGCGAGAAGACGCCAGGAAAATTGCGCAAGGTTTGGGCGCTGTGTGAAGTCTGTGTGAAGTCTGGGTGAAAGCGAGCGGGGATTGCTTTACTCCCTTTCCCGCTCGCGGGAGAGCCTGATGCAAGCGCGCTTGCCGACTTGAGCCCCAGAACCCGAGGCTGCGAGCTGGTTTTACCCCCTCTCCCGCTTGCGGGAGAGGGTTGGGGTGAGGGCAAGCGGCGGTTGATTTAGACGCTGCGGATGCGAATTGCCTTCTGCTCTTTTCTTGAGGTCGGAGGCCGGGAGTTGCGCCCGGCAGCGCACCTACTTGTTCTTTGCTTCGCCACCGGAGCGCCGGCCGAAGAAAAGTAGGCAAAAGAAAGGCGACCCCAAGTCCGTGTCCCTGCGCTGCGCTCCGGGCACCCTCCGGTGCTCGGTCAACGGGCGGTGCGGCAGAACTCGCTTCGTTCGCTTCGCTCTCTACCCTCAAACAGCTGCCGCAAGCTAGTTCTTGAAGCAAGAGCATCTTTCAGTGCTCTTGCCCGCCCCCGGATGGCCGGCCCCTTGACCTGCGCTCCTCGGCACGGCCTCAAGGGGTGGGATACCCACTCGGGCCATTGCTGCGCTCGGCCCTCAGAGTGCTCGTCGTTCCCAATCAGGAAAGAAAAATTCAAGGCTTTGACCAAGCCGGCCTCTAGCAACACGTTCACGATCCGCGCAGGTTCATATATTCATCTCTACATGAAAAATCAGCGCTTTATCAGGGTTCTTGGGTAGGGCTGGCAGCGTCGCTGGGATCACCACGCTTCGTTCAAGCACCGCGTCGTCAGCTTTTTAGTGATCTTTGGTGCCACTGATGAGCTTAGTCCACATGGATACGCCGCCTACCCTCACCGGTTGGCCGACCCCGCCCAACCTTCTCCCGCAAGCGGGAGAGGGCGCAAAAACCAGACGCCCACCTCAAAGAGAAGGGTAAAAACCACCCGCCCCCCTCTTAGGGCAGATGAATTAAGAACGACCTCGATCGCTCGCTCTCAGACCTTCATCAACGGCAGCCGCAACACCGCCAGCGCCCCCGGAGTATCCCCAGCATTCCCAAGCGCAATACTCCCCTGATGCAGCGTAGCAATCTCCCGCACAAACGCCAGCCCCAACCCCGTACTGCGCTTCCCCGAACCAGGCCGCGCCAGCGAAAAGAACTTCTCGAACACCTTGCCTTCAGCGAAGACAGGCACACCCGGCCCGTGATCACGCACATCAATTCGCGCCATCCGACCTTCACGCGCCAGAGTGAGCAAGATGTCAGGTTCAGAGCCCCCGGAAGGCGTCGAGAACCCCACCGCGTTGTCCAGCAGGTTGCCAATCGCACGGCGCAGCAAGAACGGATCCCCCTCCACCACCAGCTCCGCATCAATACGCACCTCAATTCGCAGTGCCGGCGCCTGATGGCGCGCACCACCCGCCAGCTCATGCAGTAGCGGCGCCAAATCTACTGGCTGCTGGTCTTGGAGCAACCGGCGGCTCTCCAGTGCGGTGAGCTCCATCATGCGGTCCACCACTTCTTGCAAGCGGTGGGTCTCGCGCGCAATATTGGCGGTGAATCGCTGCCGCTGCTCGGGCGGCATGCCGGGCTCTTGCAGCAGCTCTGCAGCGCCACGAATGGCAGAGATAGGACTTTTCAGCTCGTGCGTGAGCTGCTCCACATACTCTTGCACATAGTTGCGCCCGGCAATAGCGTCTCGCACCTCCTGCGCTGCTGCGCGCGTTTGCGCACGCACGGCACGCCAGGCCCGGCGTGGGCTGAAATGGCGTCTGCCCTCAGGGTCACGCCACCACGCCGTGCGCAGCGCCGCCAGCAGATCGCTGGTAATGCCTAGTGGGCGAATCAGCAGGAAGGATAAAACGCAAGCCAGCAGCAACACCGAAAAGGCCGAGGCCACGCCCACCGAGATGATGTTGCCCCGCGCCGCAGAGACAAACTGCTCCAGGCTCTGCACCGGCTTGCCGATGACCACAGCACCTACGATCTCACCCTCCCATCGGATAGGTGCGCCCACATACATCACACTGCTGTGCGGGTCCTGCGGCACATCACGCGTAGTGCGAGAACCATATTCACCGCGCAGGGTGTAGCTCACGTCTCGCCAGGTTGAATAATCCTTGCCGAAGTCTCGCCCAGTGGAGTCATACACCACGATGCCGTGGCGATTGGTCACGTAGGCGCGCAAGTCCACGCGGGTCTTGTGCAAGCTGTAAACCTGGGCCGAGAAGCGTCTGGCGTATAAATCCCGGAAAATGCCGGCGATGCGATCTGCAGGCAACGCGCCCTGCTCTACATCCTGCTCAATCACGGTCGCCAGCAGCTGCGCGGTCTCCACGAGCCCCTCCTCGGCCGATTCCCGGTACCGAGGATCCAGATCACCCAACAGTTGGTAGAGCAGCGCCGCCATACCGATGGCGTAGACCACCACCAGCGCAAGGAAAATTCGGGTTCGACGGCTCACTTCAGCGCATATCCGATGCCGCGAAGGGTGCGGATGGGATCTTCGTCATCGCGCACTGATCGCAGCTTGGCGCGCAAGGTCTTGATGTGCGCGTCCACGGTGCGATCGAAACTCTCACCCGGGTCATCCCACACGCGTTCCAGCAATTCATTGCGTGTGAACACGCGGCCAGGCCGTTGCATCAGCGCAGCCAGCAGTCCGTATTCGTAGCGAGACAGGTTCAGAGCTTCGCCGTGGTAATGGATCAAACGGCACTCTTCGTCCAGCATGAAAGCGCCAGTGGGTGCTGCGCCGTCCATCCGGATCGGCGCGGAGCCATCCGCTCCGGTCGCCGGAGTGTCTTCAGTCTTGACGACGGGCACTGTCTGAGGGGCAGGCGCTGGAATTGAGTCTGAATTTGAAGAAATGCGCTGGCTGCGGCGCAAGATCGTGCGTACTCGCGCCACCAGTTCACGCGGTGAGAACGGCTTGGCAATGTAGTCATCCGCGCCCAGCTCCAACCCCACCACCCGGTCAATCTCGCTCGCGCGTGCAGTAAGAAAAAGCATGGGCACTGCCTTGCCACCCGGCAATTCCTGCAGGCGGCGCAGCAGTTCGAAGCCATTCATGTCTGGAAGGCCGACATCCAGAATCGCCAGCGCGGGTGGCCGTTCGGCAAAGCGCTCCATGGCTTGGCGCGCGCTCACGCAGACTTCGGGTAAGAAGCCGTCAGACGACAGCGCATAGTGGATGGTCTCGGCAATACCGGGTTCGTCTTCCACCACCAGAATCAAGGGCAACTCACCATGCATGCGGAGCGATTCTAGGCTCAATGTCATTCAGTTAGCCTGCGGGAATGGAGCTTCTAACTGAATTGAATCTCCACCGACTTTTTCCCGTCAGTTGTTTCACCGAAGCCGAGCTTCCCAGGCTGGGCGGCACAGGGAGAACTGAGTCTCCCCGCTACGCTCCAGCTTAGTCCAGCAGAGACAAGTCCCGCACCGCACCCTTGTCCGCAGACATCACCAGCTTGGCATAGGCCTTCAGTGCAGCTGAAACCTTGCGAGGGCGTGCCTCAACCGGCTTCCAACCTTTGGCGTCTTGCTCTGCACGGCGTTTAGCCAGTTCCTCATCACTCACCAACACATCAATCGTGCGATTGGGAATGTCGATACGGATGCGGTCGCCATTTCTCACCAGGCCAATAGCCCCTCCTGCCGCTGCCTCTGGCGAGCAGTGGCCGATGGAAAGGCCAGAAGTACCGCCTGAGAAACGCCCGTCAGTCAGCAGCGCGCAAGCTTTGCCCAGACCTTTGGATTTGATGTAGCTCGTGGGGTAGAGCATCTCTTGCATACCAGGGCCACCTTTGGGACCTTCGTAGCGCACCACAACCACATCACCTGCCTTCACTTCATCGGCCAGGATGTGGGCAACAGCCTCATCCTGAGACTCGACCACATGGGCCGGGCCCTCAAACACCAGAATGGATTCGTCCACACCCGCAGTCTTCACCACGCAGCCATTCAGTGCAATATTGCCGGTGAGCACGGCCAGGCCCCCCTCCTTGCTGAAAGCGTGTTCGTAGGAACGGATGCAACCATCTTCGCGGTCCACGTCCAGGCTGGGCCAGCGGGTGCTTTGGCTAAAGGCCACTTGAGTTGGGATGCCCGCAGGACCAGCCATGAAGAAGGTCTTCACAGCTTCGTCATTCGTGCGCGTGATGTCCCATTGCTCCAGCGCTTCGCCCATGGTCTTGGCGTGCACGGTGGGCACATCGGTATGCAGCTTGCCTGCGCGCTCGAGTTCACCCAGGATGGACATGATGCCGCCCGCACGGTGAACATCTTCCACGTGGTACTTGTTGGTATTGGGAGCCACCTTGCACAACTGAGGCACGGTGCGAGAGAGGCGATCGATATCGGTCATTCCGAAGTCGATTTCTGCCTCCTGCGCAATCGCCAGCAAATGCAGAATGGTGTTGGTTGAACCGCCCATGGCGATATCCAGGGTCATCGCGTTCTCGAACGCCTTGAAACCCATGGAGCGCGGCAAGATGGATTCGTCGTCCTTCTCGTAGTACTGCTGAGCCAACCCCACAATGCGGCGACCAGCGCGTTTGAAGAGCTGCTCGCGGTCTGAATGCGTAGCCACCACCGTGCCATTGCCGGGCAGCGCCAGGCCAAGCGCTTCGGTCAGGCAGTTCATGGAGTTCGCTGTGAACATACCCGAGCAAGAGCCGCAGGTGGGGCAGGCAGAGCGCTCCACCTCAGCCAGATCCGCATCGCTGACCTTGTCATCCGCGGCCATCACCATGGCATCGATCAGATCCAGCTTCTTGAATTGAATGGTCGCCGACTCTGGCACCGCCAGACGCACCTTGCCAGCCTCCATAGGCCCGCCGGAGACAAACACCACAGGAATGTTCAGCCGCATGGCGGCCATCAACATACCGGGGGTGATCTTGTCGCAGTTGGAGATACAAACCATGGCATCAGCGCAGTGCGCGTTGACCATATATTCCACGCTGTCGGCAATGATGTCGCGGCTTGGCAGCGAATACAGCATGCCGTCATGGCCCATCGCGATGCCATCATCCACCGCAATCGTGTTGAATTCCTTGGCCACACCACCTGCCGCCTCAATTTCACGGGCGACGAGCTGGCCCAGGTCCTTCAGATGCACGTGGCCGGGTACAAACTGGGTGAAAGAGTTGACGACCGCAATGATGGGCTTGGAGAAATCCTCGTCCTTCATGCCGGTGGCACGCCACAGTGAACGGGCACCAGCCATGTTGCGGCCAGCGGTGGAAGTCTTGGAACGGTAAGCAGGCATCGTGGTTTTTTGAATGGTTGTAAAAAGGCTCTCGGTCTCGGTCTCGGTCTCGGTCTCGGTCTCGGTCTCGGTCTTACTCTAAGGCTTCTCTCTTCACTTCCCCCTCTTCCCCGGCGGAGAAAAGACAGAAACCAGAGTTGCCAAGCGTCGAGTATGGAACGATCCGCTAATTTGATCCAATACCTTTAAAGATCTCGACTAATATGTTTTACATATGAGTCTACCCTTGATCGACATCCGGGCCTGGCGGCAATTCATCATGGTGGCTGATGAATTGCACTTTGGCCGCGCCGCCCAGCGCCTCAATATGACCCAGCCTCCGCTGACCCAGGCCATTGCTGGCCTGGAGCGGCAATTGGGTGTTCGGTTGTTCGATCGCACCAAACGCAGCGTGCAACTTACCCCTGCCGGGGCAGCGCTACTGCCGCAAGCGCAGGATCTGGTGGCCAGAGCATTGGCCCTTCCAGAGCAAGCCCGAGCAGCGGCCAGCGGCGAGGTGGGGCGCCTTCGCCTTGCTTTTGTTTCCACGGTGGGGTTTGGCGGATTGCCAGGCTGGGTTAGAAATTTCCGTGCCACAAGCCCTGGCGTGCGGCTGGAATTGACCGAGGCCACTGGGGACGTTCAGCTGCGTCTGCTGCGCGAGGGGCGCATAGATGCCGGCATCGTGTTGCATGCCCACGAGGAGCCAGCCCCGCTGGGCATTACACGCCAGATGATCGGTCAGGAGCCGCTTTGGTTAGCCCTTCCCCAGGCCCATCCGTTGGCAAAAACGGCCAACTTGGCCTTCGAGCAGGTCGCCCGGGAGCCCTTGGTGTTGTTTCCTCGCGCCATTTTGCCGGCTATCTACGACGGGCTTCTGGCCTGCTACGCCGCAGTGGGCAGGGCCCTGAATGTGGAGCAGGAGGCCATTCAGATGCAGACCATTGTCAACCTGGTATCTGCAGAACTGGGCTTGGCCTGGGTACCGCAAAGTGTCAGTCAATTACAGCGCGCAGGCGTCGTGTACCGCGGGTTGCAGGAAGCCCCCTTCCTTCCTGTTTGCGAAACCAGTGTGATGTGGATGTCCAGCCAGGAAACACCGGTACTAAGCAGGTGGCTGCAGGTAGTCCGGGAAACGAGTTCCTGATCCGCCGCCAAAGCGCCTGCCACCATGAGAAAATGATGGATTCGCCTGTTTTTACAGGCTCCCCCACATCAGGATCAAATCATGGACGCAGAACACATCAACCAGATCGGCTCACAAATCGAAGATCTCACCGCGCGCACGGTAGATTTACGGAGGTATCTTTGACTACGATGCCAAAGCTGAACGCCTGCGCACGGTAAACGCCTCGCTCGAAGACCCTTCCGTCTGGAACGACCCCAAGAAGGCCCAGGAACTGGGCAAGGAAAAGAAAGCGCTTGATGGCGTGGTCGAAGTGATCGACACGCTTTCGCGCGAGCTCGCGGACAACGCCGAGCTCTTCCAGATGAGCCGCGATGACGGCGATGAAGACGGTATCAAGACCATAGAAGCCGAAGCCGCCAAGCTCGCGGCGCTGGTCGAGGATCTCGAATTCCGCCGTATGTTCAACCAGCCAGCTGATCCGAACAACGCATTCCTCGACATCCAGGCTGGAGCCGGGGGTACTGAGGCACAGGATTGGGCCAGCATGCTGCTGCGCCAGTATCTCAAGTATGCGGAGCGCAAGGGCTTCAAGACTGAGATTGAAGACGAAACCCCAGGTGAAACCGCCGGCATTAAAGGCGCCACCATCAAAATTGAAGGCGAATACGCCTACGGCCTGCTGCGCACTGAAACAGGCGTGCACCGTCTCGTGCGCAAGAGCCCGTTCGACTCCTCCGGCGGCCGGCACACCAGCTTTGCCAGCGTGTTTGTCTACCCTGAGGTGGACGACTCCATCGAGATCGACATCAACCCCTCAGACGTACGCACCGACACCTACCGCGCCAGCGGCGCCGGCGGCCAGCACATCAACAAGACCGATTCGGCCGTGCGCCTGACGCACATCCCCACCGGCATCGTGGTGCAGTGCCAAGATGGCCGTAGCCAGCACAGCAACCGCGACGTGGCTTGGAAACGCCTGCGCTCGCGCCTGTACGACCATGAAATGCGCAAGCGCCAAGAGGAAGCTCAGAAGCTCGAAGACAGCAAGACCGATGTCGGTTGGGGCCATCAGATCCGAAGCTACGTGCTGGACAACAGCCGTATCAAGGATTTGCGCACCAACGTCGAAATCAGTAACACACAGAAAGTGCTTGACGGCGATCTCGATGCCTTCATCGAAGCCAGCCTGAAGCAAGGCGTCTAAGAGCTTGCTCTGGGAGCCTGTTCAAAATCTCCTCGCGGTCCTATTGCGCTCGAAAAACAGCGTCTGCGGCGTTAAAAATACTCGCGATACCACGAGGTATCCCTGCGTTTTTCGCCTTGCATCCACAGTCTTTCGAACACAATAGCCCTCGCGCAGAGAGTTTGAACAGGCTCTAGGTACGCCACCACTGAAATAAAAAGGAATTCCCATGCGTGAAGGACACACCACCGTCACCCGGCGGCTGGACTATGCCCCCCCCGCGTTCTGGATCGACACGGTCGATCTCACGTTCGATCTGGATCCCACCAAAACGCGCGTTCTCAATAAAATGACGCTGCGCCGCAACCCGGACCAGGCGGCACAACCGCTCAAGCTCGATGGCGACGAGCTGAATCTGGCACGTGTACTGGTGAACGGTCAGGGCACCTCCTTCCGCATGGAAGGCGAGCAACTGGTGCTGGAAAGCCTGCCAGAAGGCCATGAGCCTTTTGAGCTGGAAATTTTCACCACCTGCAATCCCGAGAAAAACACCAAACTGATGGGCCTGTTCCTCAGTGGCGGTGCGTTTTTCACGCAATGCGAGGCCGAAGGGTTTCGCCGCATTACCTATTTCATAGACCGGCCTGACGTCATGGCCAGCTACACCGTGACCCTGCGCGCGGACAAGGCCAAATACCCAGTGCTGTTGTCCAACGGCAATCTGGTGGATGAGGGTGAACTCGAAGGTGGGCGCCACTTTGCCAAGTGGCAAGATCCGCACAAGAAGCCCAGCTACCTGTTTGCGGTGGTGGCGGGCCAACTGGTGGCTCGCGAGCAACGCATCATCTCCCGCTCAGGCGGTGAGCACCTGTTGCAGGTCTATGTGCGTCCGGGTGATCTTGATCAGACCGAACACGCCATGAATTCCCTCATCCACTCCGTATTGTGGGATGAAGCGCGTTTTGGCCTTCCGCTGGATCTGGAAAGATTCATGATCGTCGCCACCAGCGATTTCAACGCCGGCGCCATGGAGAACAAGGGCCTCAACATCTTCAACACGAAGTATGTGCTGGCCAAGCCCTCCACCGCCACTGACGCTGACTTCGACGCCGTGGAAAGCGTGATTGGTCATGAATATTTCCACAACTGGACGGGTAACCGCGTCACCTGCCGCGACTGGTTCCAGCTCTCACTGAAAGAAGGCCTCACTGTATTCCGCGACCAGGAATTCAGTATGGATCTGGCCAGCACGCCGAGTGCGCGGGCCGTGAAACGCATTGAAAACGTCATCGATCTGCGCTCAGCGCAGTTTCCGGAAGACGGCGGTCCCATGGCGCACCCGGTGCGGCCAGACGAATATCTGGAAATCGGTAACTTCTACACCTCCACCGTCTATGAAAAAGGCGCGGAAGTGGTGCGCATGTACCAGACGCTCGTAGGACGCGATGGATTCCGCAAAGGCATGGATCTTTACTTCCAGCGCCACGACGGCCAAGCTGTGACCTGCGATGACTTCGCCCAAGCCCTGGCTGATGCGAATCCGGATAGCGACCTCCCCCGCCTTCTCCCCCAATTCAAACGCTGGTATAGCCAATCTGGCACACCTGTGGTGAAGGCCGAAGGAAATTACGACGCGGCAGCGCGCACCTATACGCTGAAGCTCTCCCAAAGCTGCCCACCCACACCTGGGCAGCCGGTGAAAGAGCCTTTTGTGATCCCGGTTCGCCTGGGTCTGGTGGCAGAAGATGGCCGTGATCTTCCCTTGCGGCTTGAACAAGGAAGCCTCTCGCAGGAGCAAGGCGAGCCAACCGGCAGCATGACTTATGTGCTGACTGAGCCGCAAGCTACGCTCACGTTCGTAGATGTGGGAAGCGAGCCTGTGCCCTCCCTGATGCGCGGCTTCAGCGCTCCGGTGAAACTCGATTGCAACTACACCTCAGAGCAATTGCTGCGTCTGCTGGCCAAGGACAGCGACTCCTTCAACCGGTGGGAAGCCGGCCAGCAGCTAGGCCTGCGCGTTGCGCTCAATGCCCTGTCGTCCAGCGCGAACGCACTCCCAGAGCGACCACTGGATGATGCCTATATAGCCGCCCTGCGCGAAGTGTTGCGCCATCCTGATCTGGACGCAGCCTTCAAGGCCTTGGTGCTCAGCCTGCCAGATGATGACTACATCGCCGAGCAGATGGAAGAGATGGACCCGCAACGCATTCATGCCGTCCGCGAAGCGATCTCAGTGCAGTTGGCCACAGAATTGCGGGACGATTGGGAATGGGCCTACGAGCAATACAAAGACACTGGCGCTTACCAACCTGACCCGGTTTCAAGTGGGCGCCGCTCCCTGGCCGGGATGGCTCTGAGTGCCCTCTGCGTGTGGGCCTGCAAAACGAACGACGCCGTGTGGCCTGGCAAGGCCTACCAGCGCTTCAAGGATGCCGGCAATATGACCGACCGCCTGAACGCACTGGGCGCCCTGCTGAACTGCGGCCACGAACTCGCCGAACGGGCGCTTACCCGCTATTACGAGTTGTTCCGTGCCGAGCCGCTTGCGCTCGACAAGTGGTTCTCCTTACAGGTTCTCACCTCTGACCGCTCCGGGAACATTCTGCCCATCGTGCAGAAGCTCACACGCCACCCTGACTTCAGCCTGCGCACACCTAACCGTGCGCGCAGCGTGCTCTCCAGCTACTGCCACGGCAACCTGGCGGGCTTTCACCGCCTTGATGGCGCTGGCTACACATTCTGGGCGGATCGCGTCATTGAGCTGGACAAGCTCAACCCGCAGGTGGCCTCGCGTTTGGCACGTGCCATGGACCAATGGGCACGCCTTGCCCAGCCGTACCGCCAAGCTGCCCTGGCCGCTATCGAGCGCGTTGCCGCCAAGACCGACCTCAGCAACGACGTGCGCGAAGTCATCACACGCACGTTGGCAGCCGAGGCAACGGATGCGCCCTCTTCTGAAATCCATGAAGACTCGAATTCCGAGCAGAAAGCCAACTCATGAGCAGCCGCAGTATCTCCCTCACCCGGTACCTGGTTGAAAAACAGCGCGTTGATGGCCACATCCCTTCACAACTGCGCTTGTTGCTCGAAGTGGTGGCCCGTGCGTGCAAACGCATCAGCCACTCGGTCAACAAGGGCGCACTGGGTGATGTGCTGGGCACCGCCGGTAGCGAGAACGTTCAAGGCGAAGTGCAGAAAAAGCTCGACATCATCGCCAACGAAGTGCTGATTGAAGCCAACGAATGGGGTGGCCATCTGGCCGCCATGGCCAGCGAAGAAATGGACGCCATCTACCTGGTGCCCAACCGTTACCCACGCGGTGAATACCTGCTGCTGTTCGATCCCCTTGATGGTTCCAGCAACATCGATGTCAACGTGAGCATTGGCACCATTTTCAGCGTGCTGAAAATGCCCGAGGGTGATCGTGGTGTGGAAGAGCGAGACTTCCTGCAGCCCGGCAAATGCCAGGTAGCGGCCGGCTATTGCGTGTATGGCCCTCAGACCACACTCGTGCTTACGGTGGGCGATGGGGTCGCCATGTTTACGCTGGACCGTGAGCAAGGCTCCTTCGTGCTGACGCAAGACGACGTGCGCATTCCCGCTGACACCAAGGAATTTGCCATCAACATGAGCAATATGCGCCACTGGGACACCCCGGTGAAGCGCTACGTGGACGAATGCCTGGAAGGTCGGGAAGGCCCGCGCGGCAAGGATTTCAATATGCGCTGGATCGCCAGCATGGTGGCTGACGTTCACCGCATCATGACGCGTGGCGGCATCTTTATGTACCCATGGGATAAGCGCGAACCCGGCAAACCCGGCAAGCTGCGGCTCATGTATGAAGCCAACCCCATGGGTTGGCTTGTGGAGCAAGCAGGGGGTGCTGCTACCAACGGCCGCGAGCGCATCCTCGATGTGCAACCCACCCAGCTGCATGAACGCGTCAGCGTCATTCTGGGCAGCAAGAATGAAGTAGAACGGGTGACCTCCTACCATCAGGAACAGGCCAGCTCAGGTCAATGAGACTGATCAACGCGTCATCGCGTTGATCGCTACGGTTGCAATCAGGCTTGGTGCAACCGCAGCCAACAAGTAGTGTGGACTTGACCAGCCACAAGCGTTGTTGCCGACCGACACGCACAAGGAATATCGCCAGATTTCGCGACTGCTCATGCGGGTAGTACTGGTGTTGCCAGCCGCATCGTCATTGGGCCCTGCACTATGTCGACCAAGCAGATGCTCCTACCCATGCCACCAAAAAGGGGCGTACCGCCCGCGAAACCAACTTTGGGCAAAGATCGGGCAATTTGAACCGATACAAATTGATACCCAAGCCGACAAAGAGAGATAATTGGTTCCAACTAACGGTCACCCCGCTAGCGACTTCTATCTTGGCCACTTACCCGCCCAATGAGTAAAAAAATCCTGGTCTTGGCACTGGCAATGAATGCGGTGTCTGCATTCGCCCAAACTGCACCTACTCTCTCGTGCGCCAGCTTGTCTTCCGAGCTGAACACGGGCGTGCTTAGCGGAACGCCATTGGGTTTGTATCAACCCGATCCGATCTGGGCACAGTTCCAGGAGCGCACAGTCACTCCCCAAACGCCGCCGCCTAACTCCAGCGCATGGGTCCAGGCGCGCACGACTGGCGCCATAGACGGCGTCTGGAGCACTTTTACAGATGCTCAATGGCTAAGTCCCGGTTATCCCAGCCGATCCGGGGTCTACATTCAATCGGCCAGCGGCGATTGGTGGCCGCGCCCCATGGCCGCCACCACTCCGTTTTACAACCACTACAGGGTGCAGTTCAACCTTTCGCCTGAAGTGCCTCCTTCGGCGGTAAGTTTTGAACTCGAATACATGGGTGACGACACGGTCACCGCCGCCTATGTGAACGGCAATGCAGTTTCTCCGTTCACCTCTGCCGGATTTGTTAGTGGGGTCTACACAACCATGAATAGCGGCTGGGTCGCGGGCGCCAATTCATTGATTTTCACCACCGGAGACACCGGTTGGTCAGCCGGTTTTCTGATGCGTGCCCGCACTGCGGGGCAATCGATCTGCTCAGTCTCTCCCATCAGCATCACGAAAACGGCCAATCAGGCCAGCTACGTTCCAGGAGATACAGCGAGCTACACCGTCACTGTCGCAAATATAGGTTTGGTAAATGCGACCGGTGCCAGCTTGGCTGACCCAGTACCTGCCGGGCTTGCCAATCCCGTTTGGACGTGTGCAACGGCTTCCGGAACGGCAGCATGCCCAGCTCCCGCAACGCCCGGAATCACGTTTGATTTGCCGGGCCAATCCAGCCTTGTATTCACATTGACTGGCACGGTGACCGGGCGAGACACGCTAGACAACACCGCCACTATTGCACCCGGAACTGGCGGGGTGTGCGCGGCGACCACCGGGTGCTCGGCGACTGTCACACCAAGCTACACAGCTTCGCAGACTTCACCCATCAGCATTACAAAAACGGCGAACCAGGCAAACTATCGTCCCGGCGAGACTGCAAGATACGCCATCACAGTCACAAACGAATGGACAGTGAATGCCACTGGGGTGGTGTTGACCGACCCCACCCCTCCCGGAATCACAGGGGCTAGCTGGTCTTGCACACCCGCCACGGGCTCCGCGGTGTGCCCGAACCCACCCACGCCCGGAACGCCATTCAACCTTCCGGGCCGGTCAAGCTTGTTGTTCACGCTAGAGGGCACCGTAACTGGCCGCGCCTCCTTGGAAAATACTGCAACGATTACCCCAGGGGCGGGTGGAGAGTGTTCACCGGCTACAGGTTGTTCCGCTACGGCAAGCCCTACCTACACACCTGCCCCAGCTCCCGCGCCGGCTCACCCGGTGCCAACCGTGGGATATGGCGCATTGGCAGCCCTGGCGGCATTTATAGGCTTCATGGCTTGGCGCCGCAGAAAACCCCAGATGTGAGAGAGAAACAAAGAGGATCGCCAGGTCGTGGTAATCCTCTTTATATGGGCAAAACCCTGAACAGCTCCTAACCCATCAACGAGTCATCGCGTTGATCACCACGGCTGTGATCAGACCGGTTGCAACGGCAGCCAGCAAGTAGTCTGAGCCGTTCTGCACCCAGTAATACCCCCTCGGCGGTTGGCGCAGCCCATGGCCCCGCCAGTCATTGACCACGTACTGACGCTGGCGGAACTCCTGCGGAAGGCGATCACCGCGATTGAAACGACGATATTCCGGGTGGTACTGGTACCCAGGCCGATTCACCCATACCTGCGGACCAGGGCCCGGCCGGTGTGGGCCAGCGTGTGGAGGGGGCCCCGGCCTATGGTTGTATGAAGGTGGCGGGCCACGGCGGTCCGGTCCACCTTGGTGGTAGCCAGGATTTCGCCCGTCACGGCCATGATCGCGTCCGTGATCACCACGGCCCGGCTGCGCCAGCACCGGAGCGCTCACCATACACAGGGCCAGCAGGCCCACAAGTGTTTTTGTCGCTTTGACTTTCATGGAATGCCCTTCTTACGTCGCATATAGCAACTGCACATGCTATCCGATGCAGGGCCATATGGCCCTGTAGGCCAAGGCCGCGAACCCATGTCAGCCGCTCATCCGCACCTGGGTTTGAATAGTGATTCCAGACCGTCGGGATTTCAAAATGAGCCTTTTCTTCTCCATACGAGCAGCGTCAAGCCGGCCACCAGGATCATCACCCCCCATTGCGAGAGCGTTGGCACAGGCACCATGTTTGCTTCGGTCGACAAAGGTATGCCAATGCCTGAAGGATCGGCAATCACGTTTTTGGTATCCAGCGCGGAGTCACCCAAGCCACCGTCTGCAATACGCAGCGTCAGTGTCTTTCTATCTTGCGAGAGGCTGTAACTACCAGGCTGACCTTCTGCGCCCTCCGGGAGCATGTACCAATGAGCCTGCGGCTTGGCCGCGGTCGCCCCGTATTTCCACAAGACAGCGCCCATCGGAACCGCAGACGGCAAGGTGAAATGGGCGGTCAACATCGAGTCGGCATCACCGTTCACCGCTACAAAGTCGAGCAATCCATATGGAAAGCTGTACCCGGATGGCAATGAAGGCGGTGATTTGGGCGCGCCGCTCGCAGCAATCCAACCGCCTGAGTCCATGGCCCCGGAGCCGACAGGCGCGAATGCCCAGCCATGATCACCAGACAAAACAGCCTGCGCTCCCCCCGCCGCACCCAAGGCAAGGCGTTTCAGCGAGGCACTCGCCACAACTCCCGGCGTATCACCCACCACCACTACCCCGTGCAAGCTGTAGTTCTCACTGGCCAATAAGCCACTCGCGCTGAAGCTGGTGGGTGATGCAGATGCCACGGCGAGCTGACCCGAAAAAGCGCTTGGCGTCCCAGTGCCATCCAAACCAGCCATCACTTGCGCAAAATCAGGTGCTGGCGCCGAAGCCGGCAATACCACCCAGTAGAACTGGCCGGCCTGGCTCGCCGTCACACTAGCGCGGAGCCCCGTCGCTTCACTAACCGTGGCGCTCACAGAGGCAGTCGCCAGCGTATCGAGAACAACGCTATCAGTGCGGAATTTCTTCCACTCATTGAACTCCAGATCTTTGGCCACATTGCCATCGTCATAGAAGACGGCATCGCCGCAGTCGCTGATGAGGCCTGTATCACCTCCCGCCATCATGTTGGCAGGCAATTCCGCAAACCCTTCTGGTGAGCAACTAGTCACGCTTGGGCTAAGTGAAGCCAGCGAAGTCGCGCGCGGGCGCAGATTGGTGGCCAGGCCGTTGGAAGCGACACTGCCGTCCCAGCTGTACAAGCGAAAATCCTTCGGTGCTACGCCCGTGGCACTGCCAGGCGGGCCGGCAATGATGAGGTATTGCCCGCTTGCGTTCTTGCTGATTTCGCGAATGGCCCGCCCACCTAGATTGAGCCAGATCGGGGCACCGAATTGCGCGCTACCTATGTTGCCGCCGCCGCTACTCGTCGCAAGCGCGTCATAGTTGTTCACCTGAACGATCAGCGCGTGGTTGCGCCCCTGCGCATTGCCAAAAACAGGAGCAGGTTGCCCAGGCGCGGGCACCAAAGGCGCGCGGAATGCGAACCAGGCTGCGCTGTTGCTGGGGTTACTGGAGAGCCCTTCTATTGAAAACCCATCAAGCGACTCGCTCTCAGGAATACCGCCGCCGGCAGATCCTGCCACGAGCCCAAAGCGGTGGTCATTGGCTGCATCCCAGGCGCGCAGATCTTCGCGCAACCAGCGGTAGTAGCCTTTGATATCCAGGGAAGGAGTGGCACCATCTGACACGTCTGCGGCAAATACGCGCCAGCGATCCGCGCGCGAGTTTCCGCTCTTATTATTCGAGTGCGAGCCCGTGACGTAGAGACGGTCACCAATGCGCATGCTGGCTTCAAGATCGACTTCTCCATCCGCCTTGCAATTGCTGGTGATGCCTGTGAGCCCCTGCACAGTGCAACTGGTTGCCTGGCTGAGACCCAACGCTGAGTCAATAGCCAAAGGCGCCGAAGGGGCTCCTGAACCGCTGCGAGAGTAGGCCCACAAAGCGTTGCCACCAGGCAGAGGTTGACCAGAAAGATCAACAGCCGGCGCCTCATCGTCTCCCACGAGTACGAGCGCACCACCATTGAGCATGCTGCCGGTGGAGCCATCTGAACGGCCGGTGTACCAGCGCGTCGAGGGCGTGGCGGAGATGGCCTGTGAAGCAGCGTAGCGAATCGTCCGCGCAATAGAGAGGCCGCGGCTATTCGTGACCGTGACAGTGATGTCCGCAAAGCCCACCCTGCTGGCCGCAATCCTTAAAGTGACATCGTTGCCGCTCTTCAGAATTTGCAAACCTGACTGCGCTACCACGTTCGTGTTGCTGCTTTCGGCCTTCACTTCAAGAATGGCAGCTACATCCTGGGCGTCACTGACTTGAAACTGCAAGCCGAGCGTGGCGGCAGGATCAGTGGCATCGCCAATTACCCCAGAGAGAGCGAATTGATTGGCAAGCCCTGCAATATCTGGCGGCTGGACCGTGACGGTGCCAGCGTAGGTGAGATGGGCGCTCCCTCCCTTGCTGTTCACCGCACGCACGCGAAAACCATACGTGCCATTGGGCAGCCCTGTCACCGCCCTGCTGAGCGCGGCGCCACTGGCGGGCACGACATGCTCACGAACCACCGTGGCAAAACTGTCCGTTGACAACTCCAGCACGTACCAGGCGACCGCCGCACCTGAAGCTGGCGCAGACCATTGGGCAGTGAAGCCATTGGCCGCGGGGCTGGTGGACGCATTCGTCGGCGCATTCGGCGCCGCCGCAGGCAAAGTGGCCTCAGGCGTCAGCGTCAGGCCAAAGAAGCGTGCCGGAGAAGATTGGCTTGCCTCGATGGCATGAATGGAGGTCCATGCTCCTGTGAGCGTTCCGGTGGGTCCGGAGCGATCGAACGCGCGATAGACCTTGCCGTCTGATCCGGTGGCAAACACCACCACCTGGCCACTACCGGTATCCAGGGCCAGAACACCATGCGCATCAGGAACTGGCATGCGACCTTTGAGAGACCAGGTGGTACCGTCGAAGCTGTATTTTTCTATGGCGGGGGTGCTGGCGTTATTGTTGGCCACATAAGCCGTATCCGTCACGGCGGGGCCGCTGCCCAGCTTGAGCAAAGCCAGACCCCGGAAATTGTTCGCGGGCACGCCAGGCAGAGGCACCACCGTGGAAGGGCTGGGCGTGCTTGTCGGCAGGTTGAGGCCAAACTTGT
Source organism: Ottowia thiooxydans DSM 14619 (assembly GCF_000422885.1). GTDB lineage: Bacteria > Pseudomonadota > Gammaproteobacteria > Burkholderiales > Burkholderiaceae_C > Ottowia > Ottowia thiooxydans. The sequence goes on from NZ_AUGX01000001.1 coordinate 412,678, forward strand.
TCACGGTGCCACCACCGGCGAAAGCGGCGTAGAGCTGGCCTGCGGAGATCTGTATGCCTTGCGCATTCGTCGTAGACAACTGCGCATTACTCGCAGGCAGGCCACCATTGGGTGCATACCAGAGTCCACGCGTAGCGCCTCCGCTGCCAGCGCCGCTGGCCCACACCTGAGTACAGTCGCTGCTGACGGCACTGCGGATTGAATCACCCATGAAAGCGGAGCTGGCTGAGCTCCCAAAGGTCACGCCGCCAACCTGTTCTCCAGTGGCTCCTATCAAGACCACCCGGCGCGGCGCTGCCGTCGCCGCGTCAACCAGAGGCGTAGTGCCGGCCGCGACGCTATAGCCAGGTACCGCAAGACAACGCCCGTCTGCCGAGCGATTTAGCAGGCCCTCCGAGCGCGTGTCACTGGCCGTCAGAACGCTGGCGCCCGTGCCCGTGGATGGCAAGCTCAGGGTCTGCACCAGAGTACCTTCAGGGCTGAGTTCAAGCAGCGACACAGGCTGCGCCGTCTTGGTCGCTCCGCCATCGAATCGGTACACGACCACATTTCCTGGACTGAACGGTGCAGCCCAAACGAATGGACTTCCCACTGCGATCAATAGCGTGACCGCACCCACCTTGAATTTATTCTTCATGAAACTCGCAACGCAAAAATTTGACAAAATCGCGTGACGATAAAGACGCCAGATGTCAGCCGTGTGACTGCACGTGCGCCCGGTGACTCACGAGAGGCCCGCCATCTGGTTCATTTCCTCTTTTCCATACGTGTTCCCAACGCATGAACAACCACAGCCTTTCCCGCCGCCATCTGCTGGCCTTGGTGTCCATGACCACTCTGCTCGCAGCCTGCGGCAAAAAGAGCACGCCAACAGCCCGAGCCATAGCCGCGGGCAGCACTGTTCTGGCACTAGGGGACTCCCTGACCTCTGGCGTTGGAACTGATGCCACCACCGCCTACCCGGCTGTGCTGCATGAGCTGACAGGCTGGCAAGTGATCAATGGGGGCGTCTCAGGGGAAACATCGGCCCAGGCGCTTGTGCGCACGCCCGCCCTTCTCAAGGAACATAACCCCGAACTTGTCATCTTGAGCATTGGCGGCAACGACTTTCTTCGCCAAATGAGTGCGGCCAGTACCAAGGAAAACATCCGATCAATCTGTGAAGCCGCCACAGCCTCCGGCGCGCAAGCGCTTCTCGTGGCGGTACCGCAGTTTTCGCTGCTCGCGGCCAGCACAGGGCGCCTCACAGATCACCCGCTTTATGCAGAACTGGCGGACGAGTTGAAGCTTCCCTTGCACCAGAACGGCTGGGCGGAGGTGCTTGCCGACGCCAGCTTACGATCCGATCAAATACATGCAAACGCTCAGGGTTACCGACGCTTTACTGAGGGATTAACGGGGCAACTACGTGCGTCAGGCCTGTTGGCCGGATAGGTACTTCGCCAAGGATGGCAGTCACTGACCACGACGACGGAGGTTTCGCCATCCTTACCGCTTGGAAAAAGTCAGTTCGGGATAACCGATGACGCTGTGACGACAGGAGAAGACTCAGGCAAAGGCTGCGCCAGAGGACCGCAGTCGGTGCCAAGAAAACATCCGATCCATCTGCGAGTCCGCTACAGACTCCGGCGCGTAGACGCTTCTCGTGGCGATACCTCAGTTTTCACTCCAGACGGCCAGTACGAGCGGATACCCAATCACCCGCTCTACGCAGCGTCGGCCGACGAATTGAAACTTCCTTTGAATGCGAATGAATATGCAGCAGTGCGCTGCTGTTCCAGTTTGCGTTCAACTCCTATCCTTGCGAACGCGCGCGGGCACCGCCGAATCGCCTAAAAGAATGGACAGCGCAACTGCGTGCGTCAGGCTGCTGGTCTGATAAGTGAAGGTATCCAGCCTCTGAGAAGACTTCTTTTTTTGCATATGCATGCAATTCCAAGGTGGGACCTACTCAAGAAACAGTCTCCTTCATAGCTTAAATAAATAGAAGCACTTGAATCCATAAGTTCAATTTTTACTGCAACTAGAGGAAATGCATTAACCTGAAAGAACCCTTTCTTACGGAACGGAACCCATGACTCTTTTTCGCCGAAGATCTCCTCAGTGGTGTGCCCGTGCCGATGCATACGCATGTGTTCCATGGCAGCGTGTGCAGACCCCAGGTCCCCCGGCCACTACCTAGCCCATTCCTATAGCCTCCGCATTCGTACTCGTCGTCTCTGATCCGGGACTGACTACTTTGGCTACAAGGGTTGCGGTGGCGGTATACCACTACAGTCTTGCACGTTCAGTCAAATCAGTCATGCAACAAAGAAACAAATCTTTCTTGTGAATTTTTTCCTATTCAACTGCCCTATTACAAAAGACAGGAAAACTACGTAGTCCGGCATTCATTCAAGATAATAAAATCGAGACATCCATTACATTAATTTTAGAAATTTCAATAAGCTAAAATTATTTTCCATGGATACATTATCTAAATAATAAACTCCACGAATTAAAATCAAATGATTAAATTTTTCGGCACGCTCCCGCGAATAGGTGCTATCGGCGTAACGGCTAGCCTGTCCTCGGTTACAGCTTGGGCACAACCCTTGATGTGCGAGGTCGCTATCAGCTATGTTTCGGCAGCTCCACCAGTCACGGTAGCCCCAGTCGTCCCAACAGCTGTACCTAGCCTGTCTCACTTAGGCCTTGCTGTTTTGGTGGGGGGTGTCGCGTTCGTGGCTTGGCGCCAACGCAAGTTACCCGGCGCCCGCCCATTAGCAGCCGCGCTTCTGGCCATGGCCGCCTTCATGGCCAATCAGGGTGGGGGTGGGTTGATACAGAAAGCTTATGCCGCCACGGCAGATATCCTCAGCCCCTCTGGCACGCTGAATGTGCAAGTTCCTAACGGCGAACAGCTGACGTTTACCAACCGATCAGGCGTTCGCGTCCGTATCACCGGTGTCGTTCCCGATTGGATCGGTTGCTCAGCAGATACGCTGCTGGAAAACAATGCATCCTGTACGACCGATTACCCGATCTCCTGCGATGGCGGCGGCGGCGGCAACAACTAGAACGCTCAGCGCCAAGAGATCTCGACGTAGAGAAATCTCCCCTGCGGGGAAAATTCGGCCTCGGCACAAAGCCGTAGGCGCGACGTTTCACATTGTTTGAAGTTAGACCCAGCTCAACTTCTTGTCACTTTGGTAAAAGTCAGTTCGGGATAACGGATGAAGCTGTGACGGCAGGAGATGGCTCAGGTAAAGGCTGAGCCGAGGCAGGCAACCCGAAAACGCGGTCAAACCAGAGATTGAAGAGGAAGGCATAGACCAGGAAGAAGACGATGAGTCCCACATCCAAAATCAATGCCTCCCACAAGGACACCTTCAGCCACCACGCAAATAGCGGCACCAGCATCACCGTCAAACCCGTTTCAAAGCCGAAAGCATGCGCCAGGCGCCGCTTCAGGCCTCGTCCGCGCACTTTCTGGCGAGACTCCCACTTCTCAAAGGCCGTGTTGTAAGAAAGATTCCACACTGTGGCAATGAGTGAGGAAGCCACGGCCAAAAAGGTGGAGTGCCCTGCGCCCTGCCCTGAGTAAGCTGCAAACGCCACAGTCGTGACGGCCACAGCAATCAGTTCAAAAAGGGTAACGTAAACAATCTTGCGCTTAATACCTTGCATTGCGACGTTTGCTTAGTGCGCCTGTTCCCAGTTGGGGCCCACGCCCACCTCAGCCAATAAAGGCACCTTCAGCGCAGCCACCCCCGCCATCACACGTGGAATCTCGCTGCGCATCCATTCGATCTCGTCTTCTGGCACTTCCAAAACCAATTCGTCATGCACTTGCATGATCATTCGCGTCTTGCGCTTCTGATCATCCAGCACTTTCTGCACTTGCACCATGCTCATTTTGATCAAATCCGCCGCAGTGCCTTGCATAGGTGCATTGATGGCGGCTCGCTCAGCACCTGCCCGGCGCGGGCCGTTCGGTGAAGTGATCTCGGGCAAGTACAAACGCCGGCCGAACACGGTCTCCACGTAACCAGTTTCCTTGGCCGATTGGCGTGTATCGTCCATGTACTTCTTCACGCCGGGATAACGCTCAAAATAGCGCGCGATGTAGTTGCGCGCAGCCGTGTTATCAATTCCCAGATTGCGCGCCAGGCCGAAGCTGCTCATGCCGTAGATCAGGCCAAAGTTGATCACCTTGGCATACCGGCGCTGCTCACTCGTGACCTGCTCGGTCTCCACACCAAACACCTCCGCAGCCGTGGCACGGTGCACATCCAGTCCGTCGCTAAAGGCGCGCAGCAACGCCTCATCGCCACTGATATGCGCCATGATGCGCAGCTCGATCTGGCTGTAATCAGCACTGGCAATCACACAGCCGGCAGGCGCCACAAACGCTTCGCGCACGCGGCGCCCCTCCGCATTGCGGATAGGAATGTTCTGCAGATTGGGGTCATTGCTGGATAGCCGCCCCGTCACAGCCACGGCCTGCGCGTAATGGGTGTGCACCCGGCCGGTGGTGGGATTCACCATCAGCGGCAGTTTGTCCGTGTAAGTGCCTTTGAGTTTGGAAAGCCCCCTGTGCTCCAGAATCCGCGCTGGCAGAGGGTAATCTTCTGCCAGTTTTTCAAGCACCTCTTCATCGGTACTGGGGGCTCCTGTAGCCGTTTTCTTGACCACCGGCAGGCCGAGCTTTACAAAAAAGATTTCACCGATCTGCTTGGGCGAACCCAGGTTAAACGGTTGCCCCGCCAGCTCATGGGCTTCTTTTTCAAGCGCCAGGATGCGTTGGCCCAATTCATGGCTTTGGGCTCTGAGCGCGTCGCTATCGATCAACACGCCTGTGCATTCGATGCGGTAGAGCACTTCACTGCTCTCCATCTCAAGCTCATAGATGGCACGCAACTTCTCGTTTTCTTGCAAGCGCGGCCAAAGCGCCAAATGAACATCCAGCGTCTGGTCTGAGTCTTCGGCGGAATACTCTGCAGCCTTGTCAACCGCCACCTGCGCAAAGGGAATCTGGTGCGCGCCCTTGCCGCATAAATCTTCGTATTGAATACCCTGGCGACCCAGATGGCGCTCCGCCAAACTGGCCAAGCCGTGCGGCCTATGCACTTCCAGCACGTAGCTTTGCAGCATGGTGTCGTGCGCGAAGCCCTGCACTTCAATGCCGTGATTGGCAAACACATGACGGTCGTACTTGATGTGCTGACCCAGTTTTTTCTTTTCCGGGTTTTCCAGCCAGGGTTTCAGCCGCGCGAGCACTTCCTCCAGGGGCAGTTGCTCTGGCGCGTCAGGTCCCGTATGGGCGAGCGGAATATAGGCCGCTTCGCCTGGTTTCACGCTGAATGAAATGCCCACAATGCGCGCCAGCATTTCATCCAGTGAGGTCGTTTCGGTGTCCAGGGCGGTCAACTCAGCGGCTTCGATCTTTGCAAGCCAGGCATCAAAGGCGGGCCAATCGAGCACCACGTCGTACTTCAGCTCGCCTGCACGAGAGGCGGCAGGCGGATCAGCGAAAAGATCGCCGGTGCCACTGGTGTCTTTGGCAGCCACTGGCGCGCTCGCTTTGGCCTTCGAGCCAGGTTGGCTAGTCTCCAGCGGTTTAGCCAAGCTCTTGAAGCCATACTTTTTGTAGAACTCGACGATCGCCTCGGTATTCATCTCGCGGCCAGTCACCGAATCCAATGAAGGCAAGCCGTCCACGTGCCCGGTCAGATCGCAGTCCGTACGGATGGTCAGTAGCTGGCGGCCGGTAGGCAGCCAATCCAGCGCCTTGCGCAGGTTCTCACCTGCAGCGCCCTTGATCTGGCTGGCATTGGCTACGATGGCATCCAGCGAACCATACTCCCCAAGCCACTTGGCGGCGGTCTTGGGCCCCACCTTGTCCACACCGGGCACGTTGTCTACCGAGTCGCCCAGGAGCACCTGGTAATCGACCATCAGCGAAGCGGGCACACCAAACTCTGCCTGCACGCCGGCCATATCGCGGCGCTTGCCACTCATGGTGTCGATGATGGTGATGTTGTCCGTGACCAGTTGCGCGAGATCCTTGTCTCCGCTGCTGACAATCACCTCAATACCTTGTTCCGCCGCCGTTTTGGCCAGCGTTCCAATCACATCATCTGCCTCCACGCCAGGCACCATTAATACCTTCCAGCCCAGGAGATCCACCGCCTCATGAATAGGTGCGATCTGGCTGCGCAGGTCATCCGGCATGGGAGCGCGCTGCGCCTTGTAATCTGGATAGATTTCGTCGCGAAACGTGCCACCAGGGGCGTCGAAGACGCAAACCGCGTATTGAGCACGCGGGTACTGCTTGCGCAGCACGGTCAACATGTTGATCACGCCGCGGATGGCTCCGGTGGGCTGGCTCTCCCGGTCATTGGGGTCCACACGCAGATCAGGCATGGCATGAAATGCACGATATAAATAGCTGGAGCCATCCACGATCAGTAGTTGAGGCTGGCTGGAGGCTTGGTCGGCGGACGCTGGGACAATTTCGGTCATGGGTGAATTGTGCATGCACGGCTTCCCGCATGCCGCAACATGTGCTTACGTATCCGCAACCAAGCCTTGATGAGATTCATACTGCCGCGCGTCCAAGAATATAAATCCGTTCAGGCTGAGCTTGTCGAAGCGCCGCGCAAGGCTTCGACAAGCTCAGCCCGAACGGTATTTGTTGACTCAACGCAATTCGGCCTGAAACGTGCGTTGACCGGGTGCGGCCTCTACAATCCCCATATATGCCACTCTCGATTACCTCCAAGGCTGCCCTGCTGGCGGCCACCTGCCTCGTTGGCGTCGCGGCGTTGGCGCAAGCCCCTGCCCCAGCAGCAGCCTCCAACGCCCCCTTAGCGCGTGAAAACCCGGTTCAGCACGACAGCAAGACCCAGCGTATTGAAAACATTCGGGTTGAAGATGCTGGAAGCCGGGTTGACGAAGTTCGGGCCGGCGGCGAAACCAAGAGCATTACGGTGCAACCCAAAGCGGGCGTTCCCGCTTACGAAGTGCAGCCTGCCGGTAATACCAGCACCGGCGCAAACAGCGGCGAAACGGCGCCCGGGGGCGCTGGCCGGCGCGTGTGGAAAGTCTTGAGCTTTTAACATCTCATGGCGGTTTTTACAGAAGTCTCCGAAAACGAGGCAGGCCAGCTCCTGCACTCGCTGGGTCTAGGCACCCTCACCGAGCTGCGAGGCATAGAAGGTGGCATAGAAAACACCAACTACTTCGTCACCACCACTGATGGCAGTTGGGTGCTCACCCTGTTCGAGCGACTGACGCACGCTCAGTTGCCGTTCTATCTGCACCTCATGAAGCACCTGGCGGGCAAGGGCATTCCGGTACCGGCGCCCTGCGCCAAGCCAGCTGAGATGCGCATCCCGGCCGGCGAAGACGACCTGCTGCATACCCTGAAGGGCAAGCCAACCACAGTAGTAAACCGCCTGCGCGGCAAGAGCGAGCTAGCCCCCACGGATGCCCATTGCGCCGCTGTAGGCGACATGTTGGCCCGCATGCACCTGGCAGGGCGCGACTACGAAGGCCGTCAACCCAATCTGCGCGCGCTGCCTTGGTGGAACGAAACCGTGCCGGTGGTTCTACCCTATTTGAGCGAAACACAGGCCGCGCTGATCCGATCCGAGCTGGCCTATCAGAACCACACTGCTCAAAGCTCGGCTTACGCGGCGTTGCCTCGCGGCCCGGTGCACGCTGATCTGTTCCGAGACAACGTCATGTTTGAAGGCACCAGGGAGCAGCCCAAGCTTTCAGGGTTCTTTGATTTTTACTTTGCCGGTATCGATACCTGGCTGCTGGATCTAGGCATCACCCTCAACGACTGGGCCATAGACCACCCCAGCGGGCGGGCCGATCCACAGCGCACGCAAGCCATGCTGCAGGCGTACGAGGCCGTTCGCCCTCTCACCAGTGCCGAGCGCCGCTTGCTGCCAGCCATGGTTCGCGCCGGTGCGCTGCGTTTTTGGATCTCCCGCCTGTGGGACTACCACCTCCCACGCGAAGCTGCGATGCTGAAAGCACACGACCCCACGCACTTCGAACGTGTGCTCCTGGCACGCATTGCTGAGCCGCTGCTTCCATGAAGTCCCTATGAAGCTCAATATCGTCCCCGCCCGCACAGGTACCAGATGGGTCCGAGACGGCGTCCGCACCTTTTTCCGGCAACCGTTAGCCATTACCGGGCTTTTTTTCATGTTCATCGTCAGCATTTCGCTGGTGGCGATCATTCCTTTTGTGGGCGGTGTTCTGGCGCTGATACTGGTACCAGCCGCCACCGTGGGCCTGATGGCAGCTGCTCGCGAAGCAGAAGCCGGACGTTTCCCGATGCCGCTCACGCTGGCCATCGCCCTGCGCCAGGGACCACAGCGCAGGCGTGCCATGCTCCTGCTCGGCGTCCTCTACGCTATCGGCGTGCTGATCGTGATCGGGATTTCTGCGCTCATTGATGGCGGAAGCTTCGCGGAGCTCTACATTGGTGGTGGTGGCATCACCACTGAAATGGTGGAAGACCCCTCGTTTCGCACCGCGATGTGGGTGTCGACCCTGCTCTACCTCCCGCTGTCCATAGCCTTCTGGCATGCACCGGCGCTGGTGCATTGGCACGGTGTACCTCCCCTGAAAAGCCTGTTCTTCAGTGCGGTGGCCGTGTTTCGCAACGTAGGCGCATTTCTTCTCTACGGCCTGATGTGGATGGCCATGTCTTTCGCAGCTGGCCTTGCTTTGCTGGTCCTGTCGGCCGTCACTGGCAGCGCCACCATTGCCTCGTTCGGCCTCATGCCGGTAGCGATCTTGATCGCCTCCATGTTCTTCAATTCCCTCTGGTTCACCTTCCGCGACAGCTTTTCGGCGGACGAAGACCCGTCTCAAACTGCTCCAAAGCCATAAACCAGCATGCCATCTCCGTGGGTATCCGACGCCATCCGGCGCATTGAGCGCGATTTTCAGCGCTCCGCCGACACGCACCTCTTTCCAATCGAGTTGCGTGCATTTCCTGGCGTGCAGATTTATCTTAAAGATGAATCTACCCACCCTACCGGCAGCTTGAAGCACCGGCTGGCGCGTTCCTTGTTCCTCTATGCCCTGTGCAATGGCTGGATCCAGGAAGGCACTACGGTCATCGAATCATCTTCAGGCAGCACGGCCGTCTCTGAAGCCTATTTCGCCCGGCTTTTAGGTCTGCCATTCATTGCCGTGATGCCGCGCAGCACTTCACCCGCCAAAGTTGCCCAGATCGCTTTCTATGGCGGCCAAAGCCACTTCGTTGACAAGGGAGACGAGGTCTACGCTGAAGCCGAGCGCCTGGCGCGTGAAACCAATGGTCACTACATGGACCAATTCACTTACGCAGAGCGTGCCACAGACTGGCGCGGCAACAACAATATTGCGCAGTCCATCTTCCAGCAAATGAGTGCAGAGCCCAACCCTGTCCCGCGCTGGATCGTTGTGGGCGCAGGCACTGGCGGCACCTCAGCCACCATTGGACGCTATCTTCGCTACCAAGGCCATGCCACCCAGCTGTGCGTGGTGGATCCTGAGCACTCGGTGTTTCTTGACTACTATGAAACCCGCGACCTCACCCTCACCAGCCCTCGCGGGTCGGGGGTAGAAGGCATTGGACGGCCTCGGGTAGAACCCTCATTTGTGCCGGGCGTGATTGATCGCATGATGCGCGTGCCCACAGCTGCATCTTTTGCTGCGGCACGGTACCTTGAAATGGTGGTGGGACGGCGCTTTGGCGGCTCCACCGGCACTGATTTTTATGGTGCGCTGCAACTTGCCTGCGAAATCCGTGCACGCGGCGAAACAGGCAGCATCGTCACCCTCGCCTGCGACGGCGGTGAGCGCTACCTCGACACCGTCTACAACGACGAATGGCTGAAAACCAACGGGCATGACATTACCCCTTGGCTACACCGGTTCGAGACGACTTGCACTCAAGGTAGCTGGGCCGAATCGGCCAGCTGAAAATCCGCCTCCCGGCCCTGGCCGGAACGAATTCCGTCGTTCCGGCCACAGCCGTCATCCCGCTTGGATTCACGTGGCTATATCAGCATCGGTTTCCCTGGTCATGACACTGGCCTTCCTACTGGCTTCATGCGGCGGCATGGGTACCCACAGGGGCACCCCCTTGGAGCTGACCATTGCCCACATTAACGATCACCATTCCCACCTGGAAGCGCTCCCTGATCAGATCGTTCGGATAGGTGGCGTGGATACGCAGGTGGAACTGGGCGGGTTCACTCGCCTGGCCAGCGCATTCAGATCGTACGAAGGTCGCGACAACGTGCTCAGGCTGCATGCGGGCGATGCCAGCACGGGCACGCTGTACTACACCCTCTTCAAGGGCCGAGCCGACGCCGACATGATGAACACCATCTGTTTTGACGCCATGGCGGTAGGCAACCATGAGTTCGATGACGGTGATGCCCAACTCAAAAGCTTCATTGAACAGCTGCACACCGGACCTTGCAAGACGCCTGTGCTGAGCGCCAACGTCCACCCTCAGCGGGGTACGCCGCTGGCCCCCCAGAACGCTGAAGACTACATTCAACCCTACGCCATCAAGAACATCCGCGGAATCCCTGTGGGGATCATCGGCATCACCATCAAGCGCAAAACACAAGACTCGTCCAGCCCTCTGCCCAGCACCAGCTTCGAAGACGAAACCTCCGCGGCACAACGCACCATAGATCAGCTCAAAGCCCGGGGTATACGCCACATTGTTCTGCTAACCCACCAGGGTTACCAGGCCGACAAAGCCATGGCCACCAAGCTGAGCGATGTGGATGTCATCATTGGCGGCGATTCGCACACGCTATTGGGCAACTTCAGTAAACAACGCCACCTGCCCAAGTCAGCAGGCCCCTACCCCACGCGGGTGGCCAATCGAGATGGCAAACCAGTTTGCGTAGGGCAAGCCTGGGAATTCAGCAAGGCCATGGGTGAAATGAATGTCAGCTTCAACGCGGAAGGCGACGTCACCAGTTGCACAGGGCAAGCGTCGCTCATCATCGGAGACCGTTTCAAGCGCAAGGACGCCGCAGGCAAATGGGTGGCCGTCGATCCCGCCACGCCTCAGAAAATAGCAGCCGAGGCCGCTACGGACGCCAGTCTGAAAATGCTGGCGGAAGATGCCATCGCATCGAATGTGCTTCGCTCTTATTCCAGCCAGACAGAAAAAATGCAGAAGGAATCGATTGGCGAAGCCTCTCAAGCCCTCTGCCTTGTACGCACACCAGGCGAGAGTTTCAACGCCAGCGGGGAAGTCGCTGGCTGCGAGGAGGCCAACCAGCGCGCACACGGCAGCGATGTGACGCAGTTGGTGGCGCAATCCTTCTTGAGAACCAGCTTGCGTGCTGACCTGGCCCTTCACAACGCTGGTGGTGTCCGCATTCCAGTGCCGGCTGGCGCTATCACCTTGGGCCAAGCCTTTGCTCTGATGCCCTTCAACAACGTACTGATCGAATTGCCGGTGACAGGCGAGCAGATCATTGCCGTGCTGGAAGATGCCGTGTCCAGCTATCTGGACGCTGGGCGCTCCTCTGGCGGAGGCCACCCTTACGCGGCAGGCCTTCGCTGGCATCTTGACATGAGCCAACCCAAAGGGCGCAGATTCAGCCGGCTGGAAACCAAGGACCGCCAAAGCGGCACTTGGGCATCCCTGGACCCAGCACGCACCTATATCGTTGCCACGCATGAATTTCTGGCTAGGGGACAGGGAGGATATGCCAGCTTCAAACCTATCTACGACAGTGGAAACTACGTGAATACGCATTTCCTTTACACCCAAGCTTTCGTAGACTACGTCCGCGCCCACGGTAAGGTGCAACGCCCTGCGCCGGCAGACTACTCTCACCAGGCAGTGACCACCCAGGCTGGAGTCGTGCTTCACTAGTGCCGTGAGTTGGAAGTTCGTTGAAAAAACAAATCTGTCGAAATCGGTGTCAGGCAAGGAACAAACCGCAGTGATACCGAGTGGTATCGCGAGGAGTTGTGGGGCCGCCTAGGTGACGCCGCATGGCGCCGATTCTCGACGGATTTGTTCAGCGAACTTCCAATTCACGACACTAGGAGACTGTCTGACCTGGAGCCCCTGCAGGCTCTCAGGCAGAATTTCGCCAACTCTACGGCCACCCCTGAGTCAGAACGTGCACCACCATTCCACCCAATGGAAACTCGCGACTCGTTTGCCACACAAATGAGATACTGACATACAATTTCTTAGCATACCAAGATCATGCTAACCAACCACATGGCCTGCCCCGGGCCTGTTCAGCACTAAGAAAGAGGCAAGTCATGGCCGGTCAAAAAGTGATCATCAGTTGCGCCGTCACCGGTGCGATTCATACCCCTTCGATGTCTCCCTATCTGCCGGTCACGCCGGAAGAGATCGCCAAGTCCTCCATTGAGGCGGCCGAGGCGGGTGCGGCCATCATTCATTTGCACGCCCGCGATCCCGTGACTGGCAAGCCGGATCAAACACCAGAGGCATTCCGCCCTTTCCTGGAAAAAATAAAGGCCGGATGCGATGCCGTGGTGAACCTGACCACTGGCGGCTCGCCCTACATGTCCGTGAATGAGCGCATCCAACCGGCCATGGTGCTCAAGCCCGAGGTCGCCTCCATGAACATGGGAACCATGGGCTTCGGCCTCTTTCCCATGTTGGAACGCTTTAAAGAGTTCAAGCACGACTGGGAACGTCCTTATCTCGAAGGTAGCAAAGACCTCATCTTTCGCAATACCTACGGAGACATCGAGACTGCGCTCAAGAGCATGGCACCCAACGAAACGCGTTATGAATTTGAGTGCTATGACACATCGCACCTCTATAACTTGGCTCACTTTGTAGATCGCGGTTTGATCAAGGCACCATTTTTTGTGCAAACAGTGTTCGGGATCCTGGGCGGCATCGGCGCCCATCCTGAAGATGTGATGCATATGAAGCGCACGGCCGACAGGCTGTTCGGCAACAGCTATCGTTGGTCAGTTCTTGGGGCTGGGCGCAACCAGATGCCTGTGGCGGCCATGGCAGCTTCTATGGGTGGGAATGTGAGGGTTGGGTTGGAGGATAGTCTTTGGATTGGGGCGGGAAAGCTGGCGCAAACCAATGCAGAGCAGGTGCTCAAGGTACGCAAGATCATTGAAGGCTTGGGGCTTGAGGTGGCTACGCCGGCTGAGGCTCGTGAGATTCTTGGGCTTAAAGGGATTGCGAAGGTCGCGTTCTGATAGTTTTAGTTACCTCGACCCCGGTCGGGGTGCGGGGGTCGGAGTGTGGGGGTCGGGGTGCGGCGTGAGGGTTTTAACTCCCTCTCCCTCTGGGAGAGGGCGGGGGTGAGGGCAAGCAGCCGTGGATTTGTTGGCAGCTCGTAATAGTTATCTTCTGCTGTTCTTTTGAGGTCGGAGGCCGGGATTGCGCCCGGCTGCGCAGTCCCTTTCTTTGCTCGCACAAAGCAAGTAACCAAAGAAATGCGACCCCAAGTCCGTGTCCCTACGCTGCGCTCCGGGCACCCTCCGGTGCTCAGGCAAGGGGCGGTGCGGCAGAACTCGCTGCGTTCGCTTCGCTCTCTACCCTCAAACAGCTGCCGCAAGCTAGATCACGAAGCAAGAGCATCTTTCAGTGCTCTTGCCCGCCCCTCGCCCTGCGCTCCTCGGCACGGCCTAAAGGGGTGGATACCCACTCGGGCCATTGCTTCGCTCGGCCTTCGGGTTGCTGGTCTTTCCCTTACTGGGGAAAGATGAATCCGAAACCTCGAAAGTCTGAGTCTAAGCGCGGACGAGTTGAAGCGCACTTCAGCTGCAACGCCGTCTGCAACGCTCAAAGCTGAGGTGACCAAGTCACGCTGATCAGCTTAGTCCGAGCCTGCTGACGTCATCTCACCGTCACGAATAAGTCAACGTATTTTCACGCGAGCACAGCAGCATGACGCGGTACTTAACGTCCGCTTCATGCCAAGATGAATACTCAACTGCTGAACCCTCGCCGCGCCCTCTTTCTGGCTCCCCTGGCCCTCGCCGCCGCCCTCGCTGCTTGCGGTGGCGGTGACGATGATTCCGACAAGACCGCCCCTCTTGATCTGACCATCGCTCACATTGGAGACCATCACTCCAACCTGGACCCTTTTACCGCCCAGGCGATGAAAATCGGCGGCGTCGATACGCAAGTTGAGCTGGGTGGCTTCAGCCGCGTCACTGCAGCATTCAAGCAGTACGCTGGGCGTGACGACGTGCTCAAACTCCACGCGGGCGACGCCAATACCGGCACCCTGTACTACACGCTCTTCAAGGGCAAGGCCGACGCAGACATGATGAACACCATCTGTTTCGACGCCATGCCCGTAGGAAACCATGAATTCGACGATGGCGATGCCCAGCTCAAGAGCTTCATCGATCATTTGCAAGCAGGCGCCTGCAAGACGCCCGTGCTCGCCGCCAACATTCATCCGAAGATCGGCACACCTCTGGCGCCCAAAGCAGAGAACGATTACCTCAAGCCCTACACGATCAAGACCATCAAGGGCATCCAGGTGGGTATCGTTGGCCTGACCATCAAGTCCAAAACTCAGAACTCCTCCAGCCCGCTAGCCACCACCGTTTTCGACGACGAAGCCGTGGCCGCCCAGCGCACTATCGACCAGCTAAAAGCTCAAGGCATCCGCCACATCGTGCTGCTGACCCACATGGGCTACGACGCTGACAAAGCCATTGCCCCCAAACTGACAGATGTGGATGTGATCATTGGCGGTGATTCACACACCCTGCTAGGCGACTTCACCGCCCAGGGTAGCGGCTACTCCACTTCCGGCGCTTATCCCACCAAAGTCACCAACAAGGATGGCAAGCCAGTCTGTATTGGCCATGCGTATGAATACAGCAAAGCCATGGGCGAAATGCGTGTGAGCTTTAACGAATATGGTGAGATCACCTCGTGCGCCGGCCAGGCCTCGCTCATCATTGGTGACAGCTTCAAGCGCCAGGGCGCTGACGGCACCTGGGCTGAAGTGGATGCCACCACCCGGCAACAGATCACCACTGCCGTGGCCGCTGACAAGGGCCTGAAAATGCTCACGCCGGACGCCAGCGCCGCCACCGTGCTCAAAGCCTACTCCGGTCAGGTAGAAGTACTGAAGAAGGAGCCCATCGGCGCCACTACTGAAGCGTTATGCCTCGTACGCACGCCGGGCGAGAGCACCAACCGCAGTGCAGGCGTGGCTGGTTGCGAGAATGCCAACAAACTGGCGCGCGGCAGCGACGCAGCGCAAGTGGTTGCACAAGCCTTCCTGAATGCCAGCCTGCGGGCCGATATGTCCATCCAGAACGCCGGTGGCGTACGGGTGCCGATGGCGGCTGGCACCATCACCATGGGAGACGCGTTCACGGTACTTCCTTTCTCCAACGTGCTGGTAGAGCTGCCCGTCACAGGCCAGCAGGTTGCTGCCGTATTGGAAGATGCCTTATCGAACTACCTCGACGCAGGTCAAACCACTGGTGGCGGTCATCCTTATGCAGCGGGCCTGCGTTGGCACCTTGACATGAGCAAAGCCAAAGGCGCACGCTTTACCCAGCTTGAAGTGAAAAACCGCACCACTGGCGTCTGGGCAGCCATCAACCCTACACAAACCTACATCGTGGCCACTAACGATTTCGCCGCGAAAGGCCAGGATGGTTACGCTACTTTCAAGCCAATCTATGACAGTGGCAACTACGTGAACAACTACTTGCTCTACACGCAAACCTTTGTGGATTACATCCGCGCCAAGGGAACTGTCGGCCGCCCCGCCGCTGGCGACTATTCCCACCAAGTGGTCATCACCAAGGCAGGCGTAACACTGCCCTGATCACACCATAGCTTGTTCGGAAAAGCCTGGCGCCGTCTTCGAAGAAGACGGTGTCCAGAGGCGCATATCAGGATTGATGTCGTGTAAAACTTCATCAGGCAGGCTGTTGACCTGGGTCCGCCGAGCTCCTGCTCGGCATCTTGGGCCTCTCCAAGCCCTGCAGTGCGGAATAAATTCTAGAGATTCAGGTTACGGCATGGTCAAGCCAGTCGCCATCTCGACCGGCACCGTCATCACCTTGAAAACGTGGAAGAACTATTTGCTCGTGAGAAGCGGCTTCAAGGCGTTCACGAGTTCGGTGTGGCCCCATGCAACCCGGACCTCCTCACTGCGAACCTTCCCGCAAAGCAATATGTGCCGCGGCTCAAAGTCGTTATCAACTTGCTCCACGCTAACGAAGTCAGCAAAGCTGTAATCCTTGATCGCGACTTTCCATCCATTGTGCTTTCTCGGATGGCTCTTGCTCAAAATCCAGTCAACTTCTTTCTGGGCAAGGTAGATTTTTTGGTCTCTTGAATGAAAAGCCAGTGCGGACTCATCAAGCACAGATAACTTGTCAGCTTGAGAAAATCTGCTGTCTCCGGCGAGCTTTTTCCGGAGCCAATCCTGATTTCCCATGGATCTCTTGGCGCCGATTGCTTGGAAGCCCTTAAAACATAGGTATCCAATACCGAGGAAGGCTAGAAATCCAAGCACTAAAAGCATGCCACTCTCCGTTGATGTCGCGCACTAAGTGTAGTGGCACGTTTGAGAAGCATCGGTGGCACGACGGCATGCGTCGATCTCAGTACAGCAGCCGGTATGTCAACCGGTGCGCCCCAGGTTAAGAGCAGATCCGGGGTTTTGACATAAAACGAAACAAACCGATACCCCACTGACAGGACGCCGTGCGGTCCCAACGGCACCATTACAGCCATGTTCAACCCCTGTCTGTAGAAAGACCTGTCATGAAATCCTGGATCAAACGAAGCCTTTTCGGTGTTGTCGGCGCCTCCATACTGCTGGCTGGCCTCACGGCTTGCGGTACACGCGGAGAAAGCCATCGCTGGCAGACCAGCGCGGAGGACTCAGCCAAATTCCGCGTCAAGATGGTCGACCGCGTGAGCGGCAAACTCGATCTGAATGCTGACCAGAAGCAGCGCCTCACTGTCGTGGCAGACAAGCTGCACGCGCAGCGTACTGCGCTGATGGGCAGCAGCGCCAACCCGCGTGCAGATGTGACTGCGCTGGTGGCCGGTGAGAAATTCGACCGTACACGCGCCCAGGCACTGGTCACCGAGAAGACCGCCGCGCTGAATAGTCAGAGCCCCGAGGTGATCACTGCGCTGGGTGACTTCTATGACAGTCTGAACCCTGCGCAGCAACAGAAGGTGCGTGACTTCATGAACCGTGGCTCGCGTTGGGGCCGGCACGGCTAAGGAGACCAGGGACCCTGCCCTGTCCGCCGCGGCGACTTCGCGCATGATGGCGGGACACGGACGAAGTGAATGGGACAATCCTGTCATGCAACGCATACTGCTGATTGATGACGACGCGGACCTTGGTGCTCCGCTGGCCACCTACTTCGCCCGTTTCGAATATGGGCTGGAGCAGGCGCTGCGGCCCAGCATTGGTTTGCAGAAGCTGTCCCTGGGTGGCTTCGAAGCCGCCATCCTCGATGTGATGTTGCCCGAGATGGATGGCTTTGCGCTTTGCCGCGAGATCCGCAAAACCAGCGACATCCCCATCATCATGCTCACCGCACGCGGAGATGTGATGGATCGTGTAGTGGGCCTGGAACTCGGCGCAGACGATTACCTGCCCAAGCCTTTCGAGCCGCGCGAGCTAGTGGCCCGGCTGCAGACTGTGCTGCGCCGACGCCAGCCTTCGCGTGCACCGCCTGCAGCAGGGCCGTTGCACTTCGATGGTTTGATGGTCGACCCGGTTACCCGCACAGTGCTGCGCCAGGGCCAACCGGTAGAGCTCACCAGCACAGAGTTCGATCTGCTGCACCTGCTGGCGCGCGAGCCGGGCAAGGTGTTTAGCCGCGACGATATTCTGAACCAGCTGCGTGGCCATGAAGCCGAGCTCTATACCCGCGCGGTCGATATCGTGGTGAGCCGGCTACGCAAGAAGTTGGAGCCGCTTGACTGCATCAAGACCCTGCGCAACGCTGGCTACGCGTTGGGTCTGGCCAGGGTTGCCGATGTTTGAGCGCTTGCACACGCATCGCAGGCGGCTGAGCCATTCGCTGGGCCATTCCCTGCGCTTGCGGCTGGTGTTGCTTTTCCTGGTGCTAGCGCTGGCCGTGACGGTGGTATTCCTGGGCGGCATGCAGAAGGCACTGAGTGGTGGCTGGCGAGATGCAGCGCGCCCCTTGGTGGCCGATTACATAGACCGGCTGGTCACCGAACTCGGAAGCCCACCCAGTATTGAACGGGCAGAGGCTCTCGTGAAGCGCCTCCCCATCTCGCTGCGCATCAGCGGCCCGCAGGTGAACTGGCAATCTGAACCTGCGCCTCGCCTGGACAGCTGGCGCCAGCGCCGCGGCTGGATGGACGACGACCCCGAGGGCCGTGATGGCAATGACGGCGATACGCCGCTCTTAAAGCGCACCACGGCCGATGGTCACCATATTGCGTTTGGCCTGAGCACGACGCACTGGCAGCACCCGTCACGCGGGGTGGGTTGGTTCACGCTCGGGCTGCTGCTGTTGCTCACCGCCGGTGCCTATGCCTATGTGCGGCGGATGCTGCGTCCGCTGGACGACATTCGCGCGGGCGCGCAGCGTTTCGGTGCCGGCGATTTTGCGGCGCAGATTCCAGTTCGCCGCCGCGACGAACTGGGCACCTTGGCCTCCGATGTGAATGCCATGGGACAATCCATTCACCAGATGCTGCAATCCCAGCGCGGCCTGCTGCTAGCCATCAGCCACGAACTGCGAAGCCCGCTCACGCGTGCCCGCCTCAACACCGAACTTCTGCCCGAGACTGCCGATACTCTGCCCCTGCGCGAGGCACTGCTGCGCGATCTTGCCGCGATGCGAGACTTGATCACAGATCTGCTGGAGAGCGAACGCCTGGGACTTGGACACGCCGCACTGCATCTGGAGTCGACCGACCTGGCTGAGTTGGTAAGCGACGTAGCAGCGAGCATTCAAGCGCATTCTGGCGCCGGAACAACCGTGTCAATGCACTTGGCGAGCGGCCTTCCACACCCCATGCTCGACCGTACCCGCACGCGCCTGCTCGTGCGCAACCTGCTGAGCAACGCCCTCCACCACAGCGCCGGCGCCCCCCTTCCCCCCGAAATTCATCTGCAAGCAGAAGAATCCGGTACCGTGCGGCTGGTAGTACGCGACCACGGCCCGGGCGTACCCGAAGCGGTGTTGCCACACCTGGCCGAGCCGTTTTACCGCCCCGATGCAGCCCGCGAACGCGCCACCGGCGGTGTCGGCCTGGGGCTCTACCTGTGCAAGCTGGTGGTGTTAGCGCACGGTGGAAGGTGGAGTGTGCGCAACGCGGGGCCGGGGCTGCAAGTATCAGTCAGCTTGCCTGTACGGGGGACATAGGACCCACACTGAGAGCATTCGAGTCGGGTGTACTCCTCTCATCGCGTGTGAATTCCGCTTAACAGGCTGCTGAAATACTCCATGCGCTCACTAGTCCGAGTTGCCCGGTAAGCTGACACCTATCCCTTGACCGATTCAAATCCCAGACCATGCGCGGAGCCGACACCTGCACTGAAAGCCTCTTCACGCTGAGCAAGGGGGAGGATTTCGTGCCGACCCTGTGGCGGGAATGTATTTTTTTTTCTTGAAAGAATTCGGGATCACGAGTTGTGGAGAATTTTTTTTGGGGGGGGGGTAACAACCACTTGCAAAGCCGAACGATTTGCGGCAAAAGCGAGTTAGAACCTTAAAAAATCAAAGCCATGATTTACCACTGAATAAATAAAAAAAAGTAAAAAACAGCCACCCAAAATGAATATAAATTATGTTGAATAAAATTAATACGCATATTCATTCATATGTAGTTAATTTCCCAGAAAATGACTTTGAAAAGAAAATTTTAGATGACGAATTGGCTGAGCTTGATAATTGTTTGAGCGATTTAATGCCAGTGGGCTGGAAGTTGGATATCACATATTTCTTCATTAACACAGATCACACCGGCATAACGAAAAAGCAACAGACAATCAATTCAGATAAGCAATATCGGAGCACTTTTTTATTGCCAATTCCATCTATTGATGAAGTAAGTTATGGTTTAAAGAAAAGTAGATTTCCAAAACATGCAAAACCCAGTCTTCTATACGATTCATATTTGCATGAAAATATTGATTTTCAAAAATATACGTCCCTGACAAACATGCTTTTGGGATCTATGAGCGTGTGCACTCGCCTTTTTATGGAGAAAGGCATAAAAATAGATGGGAAAATTCATAAATTTAAAAGGTAAATTTCAATAGCTGCCGTATCTCAGATGAGTATGTGTCTGCTTGTGGAATGACGACGAAGCCAGGCACTGGGCAAGGCCTCCGATGTGAATGCCATGGGTCAGTCCTATTTGTAGATGTCGAAGCCGCAGGACTATTGCCAATGACCTTACCTGGATTGCCCCTATCCGCCGAATGAAATACTTGACACTGACCATCAGGGCGTATCGAGGCACATACCATGCATGACAAAATAACCTCAGATATTACTGTCAACAATATCACATATGACGAGGCTATCGAGTACAACCAGCAGAGCTTTACGGCTTTTAATGCTGAAAACTCAGATTTCAATGGGCCTATATTTTTCAGCTGCCATTTTGATGGTTGCCATTTTAAAAAATCAAATCTAAGCAGTTCCAGATTTTTCACTGCTTGTAGTTTTTACAATTGCACATTCGAAAAATGTGACATGCGAGCCATTGGAATCGGGGAAGATGGCTCGAAATTTGTGAAGACTACGTTCAAAGATTGCGACTTCCGAGGAACCGCGCTCGATCGTGCCCATTGGGTCGATTGCAGTTTTGAACGATGCAATTTGAGAGACTTGACACTCCACGCCTCCAATTGGATAAATTGCCGATTCACAGGTGTTCTTAGAGAAATTCACTTCACTGGCAAGGGTGAGCCGCTACTTATTGATTTTGAAAATTGCAAACTCGATTGCGTCAGTTTTGAACATTGCACACTAACGGAGTGCGTACCTCCAAACCAAAAATTTCACCACTATGTGGACTTTCTTAAGGAAAAAATAGAACGCGCGTCTCTCTTATTGCAAACGGTCGATGAGCCAACAAGAAAAATAGTTACCCGCAGGCTAAAAAGCTACGCGAGCATGAATGAATATATATTCAACAAAAAATCCCTAACAGAAATAGAGGGGGTTGTTGTTGCCGATATTTTGGCTCGCATCTTCTCTCTTGGCGATAGCTAAACACTCTGTATCCGCTACCCCGGGGGAGGTCTGCCGTTCTCAGAAACGGCGCTGGATCTTTTGCCTGATAAACAGCACAAGCCGCCTGTATCCAAGCACGACACCCGTGAAGGAGAGGGCAAAGGCTCCGATGCTGAGCAGCACCAGGGCGGCATCACGAAGCCAGGCGTGCCGCAGCATCCAGGACAAATCCCAGCTGTGCAGGAAATTGAAAAGCCAGCGGCCCGTGCGTTGCGCCTGGTCCATGCTGAGCACTACATCCCCTGAATCTGGGCTGATGTACACAAGGGTACGCCCCGGGTCTTCAAACTGAAGCCGCAACACCGGCAGATCACGTGCCGACCCGCCATACATCGACGCATCTCCGCGGCGGAAATAATAGGCGTCATAGGTGTTCAAGACACTGGCAGATTGAGGACCAGATCCAAACAAACGCAGCGCCGCTCGCTCCAGCATTGCAAGCTCTATGGTTTCTCGCACCCTGTAGCCGCCACCGGTTGACGTCACCACGCGCGTACTACCCGCACCATCAGATGCTAAAAGATAAGGCTGCCCATCCAGCACCTTCCACTCGACTTCCCGAGTGTCGAACCCATCGGTGTTCAGCAAGTTCAAGGCCTCGCCTGTAGAGATGCCAGGCCGAGTGTTCCCCGGGCTGCCCTGTTGATACGCTTTCACATCCGGACGTGGCCCCGCT
Source organism: Ottowia thiooxydans DSM 14619 (assembly GCF_000422885.1). GTDB lineage: Bacteria > Pseudomonadota > Gammaproteobacteria > Burkholderiales > Burkholderiaceae_C > Ottowia > Ottowia thiooxydans. The sequence goes on from NZ_AUGX01000001.1 coordinate 434,633, forward strand.
GGGTTAAAGATGCCCAGCGGATTCATAGACATCAAGCCACTGAAAATCCACAAGATCATGATCACCCCGAACACCAGGCCGGTGAGGTGGTGCCAGCGCATCTGAAATTCCCGATACGGGGTCTTGGCTCCTGACTTGTAGTGCCCGGAAAACCGCCATCGCCAGATACCCACGAAAGCCCCGGCTATTGCGGAGACTGTCCCCACCGCTGACAAGCCAATGACCAGCCAGCTCCATACCGGGTCCCTCGATCCGTCACGAAACATATACACCCAGTGCAGCCACGCGCCAACATAGTTCCAAAGCCGCTGGTAACGCGGTACATCCATGACCACTTCACCCGTCGTGGAGGACACGTACAACAGGCTTGACGCAGCATCATTCATCTGCATCTTGATCAGCGGCCGGTGAGGGTCCAGCGAGCCTGAATGCGTCCAGCGGTCGTCCTGCGTGTGGCCTCGCGAAATGGCAGTCGATCCTGGCAAAAAGTCCTGGGCGCTGCGCAGCACGGCGGCGTCGTTGGGCAAAGGTGCCGCGTGGCCGGTGGTGGCGTCAACCACCCGCAGGGTACCCCCCTCCTCTTTCAAACGGTAGCTGGGACGCCCGGCGATGGTGGTAAGAACAATTTGCTGCACCTTGTCCGGCGCACGGCTTTGCAGCAAGGCCGCCTCCACCGGAACGCAGCAAGGCTGCGCAGAAAGCGGTGGCAGCGCAGCCAGCCGCTCAGTGGGTAGCAGCTTGGGATACCCCACAAAGAGCATCACCACTCCGCTGAAAACCCACAATGCCATCAGCAAGCACGCAGCGACTCCAGTCCATCGATGGACCAGAAACACCAACCGCTTGGCGCGCGAAGCAGACCACATGGCGTGGATGCTCAGAAACGGTGGTTTAGCGTCACTTCAATGCGCCGGCCTTCCCCCACCAGCCACTGACTGGTGGTGTAGTAGGCGGTGGAGAAATAGTTCTTGTCAAAAACGTTGAAGCCACGAAGGGTCAGCGTGGTGTCGGCCGTCGCCTTCCATTGCAGCGCCACGTCAACCGTGGTGTAGCCAGGAAGCTTCAGGGTATTGGCGTTGTCAGCATAGCGTTTGCCAACATGGCGCAGGCCACTGGAAAGCGTCCAGGCTGGCGCCAGCTTCCAACCCACCCAGACATTGGCTACCCGCTCCGGCACATCAGTGGGCACATTACCGTTGCGCGAGACAGCTACGCCGCCCACAGACTCTCTGAAATCGTCATAGCGGGCTTTGAGCAACGCCACATTGGCATCAAGCTGCAGTGCCTTGGTCACACGCATGGAGAGCGTGCCCTCAACCCCCTTGGACGAACGCTGCCCCACCTGAACCCGCAACGAAGGGTTGGCGGGATCTCTCGTCAACAAGTTGTTCTTGGTGATGGAATACGCCGCCAGCGTCCATTCGCCCTTGCCTTCCCAGAATGTCTGTTTGACTCCCACCTCGAACTGCTTGCCAGTCGAGACATCAAACGCGGCATTAGCGGCTGACAGCATCAGTAAGCCGCTCACTGGATCTGCCGCTTTCGAGGCCTGGGCATAAAGCGAGGTAGACGGGGTTAGCTTGTAGACCGTACCCAGACGCCATCCGGTATTCGCGTAGCTGCGTTTGAAGGCCTGGCTGCCGGCAATCAAATCCTGGCGCGATAGTTCGGCATGGTCGAACCGCGCGCCCCCCACCACAGACCAGCGATCGGTCAGCTCCAGCCTGTTTTCCAGGAACACGGCGTATTGCTCCGCCTTGTTGCGGTAGCGCGGAATGAATGGAACAGAGCTGTTGAAATAACCTGAATCAGGGTGATGGGGGTCTACCGAACCAGAGCTGCCGGTGTAGGTATTGTTGGTGTGCTGGAACGAGGCGCGATTGACGTCAAAACCCACGGAAACCTGGTTAGGAAGGCCAAAGAGTTTGCCGGTAAAGGTGACATCAGTGGTGTTGCCAGTCTGCGTCTGGTCATGGGCAATCTCTGTGTTGTCCGAGCGGTCTATCAGCCCCGTTCGGGCGTTGTACGCATAGGCTTCAGCGTTACGCCAGTACCGGTTGCTGGTGATGTGATAGAGCTTGCTGCGCACCATTACGTGGCTGCTGGGCGCCCACTGAGCCATCAACTCTGTCCAGCGATCCTTGTATTGAATTCGGCTGTCGAGCACGTTGTAGTTGCGCTCGCGGATAGCGGGGTCTTGCACGCCGTTGATCAAGGGCGTACCAAAGTAACGCATGGGGTTTTGCCGCCCCTGCGCATGAGAAAGCTGAAGATTGAAGTCTCGCGTCACATCCCAACGCAAAGCACCTGAGGCCGATCGGTTGCTGGAATCGCCCCTGTCCACCCAGCCGTCAGAACGGTCACCACTGAGGTCTACACGGTAAGACCACTGCTCACTGATGGCACCTCCGCTGCCAAACGCCAGGGCGCGTTTGCCATCCGTTCCGCCGATCGCCTGGATCTCATTACGGATGGGTCCACGCGAGGGTTTCTTGGGAACCACATTCACGACGCCGCCAATGGCACCATCGCCATAGATCACCGAAGCGGGGCCACGCAGCACCTCGATGCGGTCGATAGACCAGGTATCAAAGGGAAAACTCACCCCCACTCCGCCGTACTGCCTGGTACCGTCATACAGACGCATCACCGACGTCGTATCCGTGAAACCTCGTGCGGAGAGCGAACTGCCGCTGTTGCCAGGATGTCCCAGGCTGGTGATACCAGTGGAGCGCGTGATGGCGTCAACCACCGAGGTGTCGCCCTTGGCCTCCAGTTGCTCACGCGTGATCACTTCGACGCTGGCGGGCGTGTCCCGCAGGCTGACGTCAAGGCGACTGCCGGTACTGACAGTGCGCTCCAAAGCTGTCTCACCAGATGAGCGCACGGTAACGGCTTCCAGGGTGCCGGAGGACTGCGCCCACGACGATGTGGAAATGAAAGCCAGCGGAAGGAGCCAACCAAGAGGTGCACTTTGGAGGTGTGCAGGCGAAAAGTAACTAGCCACGCCTACGGGCGTCGCTGCAAAAACGGGACGGGTCATGATCGATCTGTGTGCAAGTGAAATCGGTCAGGCAAAGCAAAGCCCGACAACGAATGCGCGCGACCGGCCACAACGGCCTGTCACGCAGGACTTACACCAGAGCTGGGGGACCTCTCGGGGGGAATGGTGCGCCTAAAAGCGCCGCAATATGCTGCGAGCCGAGCGCGTACAGGGCAATTGCCTGGGGCACGGGCTGCTCAAACTGGATAGCTGGGTATACCGGCGGTGTGGTGAGGGCTACACAGAGCGGGCAGTCCAGCGTGTGATGGAGGCTGGCTTCTGCTTGACCGTTTTCATCCAGGATGAGGACCTGGATGCTTCCACTGGACGCGCAGACCATTTGCATGGCCCGGGGGTGCACGATGGGCGATGCCACAGCAATTCCCAACGTCAACAAGAACCACGCCAGGACCAGGCGAGTTAGCAGCAGGGATTTGCGCAGCTCTTGCATGGCGCGGATTATGAGGCCTTCTTGCGAAGCCCGCTTCAATCACCCCATTGGGGACGCTTTGATTGTCTTGATCAGCAATGCAACAAACGCCTCTACAGCCTCCGGCAATTTTCGCCCTGCCTGCGTCTGGACTTGCAAGGTACGCTGATGTAGCTCGGGGTTGGTGATGGGTACGGCCACCAGGCCCAAGCTGGCAAGACGCCCATGCACCGTGAGGTAACTTGTGAGCATGATGGCATCAGTGTTCTGCACAAAGCCACGCAACGCAGAGTGGCTGTCTGCCACAAACACCGGCTCAAAAATCAGCCCTTCCATACTGCAGGCCACCTCAAGTACGTGCCGAAGCGGCCCAACCTCCTGAAGCAGAGCAATGGGCCAGGACCCCAGCTCAGAAAGCGATATCGAATCACGCGAAGCCAATGCATGACCACGCTGCATCACGGCACACACGGGTGCTGGTTGGACATATTGGATTTCTACGTCTCTTTCTGGAGCGATATTGAAGCAGGCCGCCACATCATGTGAGCCATCCCTGACACGCTGCGTGGCGACCGAAGGCATGGACTCATCAAGATGAAAGCGTGTGCGCGGGTACATCTTGAGAAACTCCGCACAAACCTGAGGCAAAAAATCCGGAGCCAAGCCTCTGGACGCGGCAACGCGCAAAACCACCGCACCGCGATTGCTCAGGTCTTTTATTTCCTCAATGACGCGCTCCTCTTCGATCTGACGGCGCTTGACATGGCTCGCGAGCAGCCGTCCTGCGTCCGTCAGCACCATACCCCTGGGCCGTCTTTCAAAGAGAGGCGTTCCCATTTGCTCTTCAAGCCTCGATATCTGGCGGCTCAGGGCAGAAACAGCCACAAACAGTCGCTCAGAAGCCTTGCTGAGAGAGCCGCTGCGGGAGATTTCTAGAAAGTAGCGCAGAGCCGTCTGATCCATCGCGATGCCCTCGTTGCGGCGCTCCAGGAAAGCCGGGCAAACGCTCAAAAAGCGCCTTACCTTTGCCTGTAAAGCAACGCATTGTTAGAAATTCGGTAATTGCCTACCTAAAAGTGCAATTGTAGGATCGAGAAAGTTAAGAAGTTTCCTTTTTTTGGAAATCACCGCCACATGCTCCAGCTGATTTCAAGTTTCATCTGAGTCGACCTTCCCAACCGGTACACCCTGTGATCTACGACGCCGTCATCAACAACCATGGCCTGCCTCACAACCCCATCAAAGCACTGATCGGGCCGCGCCCCATCGGATGGATCAGCGCAATTTCGGACAAAGGAGAGTTGAATCTCTCCCCCTATTCTTTCTTCAACATGCTCGGACAGAATCCAACCTTGGTGGCCTTCTCCTCTGCCGGCTACAAGGACGCCATCGCCTTTGTGGAAAAAAGCAAGGAATTCGTCTGCAACATCGTCACGTGGGACTTGCGGGACGAGATGAACAAGACCTCCACCAACCTGCCACGCGGCGAGAGCGAACTAGCCTATGCAGGGCTGACCACCGCGCCCTCTCATTTCATCAAGACACCCCGCGTTGCGGAAGCTTCCGCCGCGTTGGAATGCCGATGGGTTCAGACCATCCAACCCAGCACGGTCGATGGCCAGAAGATGGATCAATACATCATTCTGGGACAGGTCATGGGTGTGTATATAGACGACCAATTTATCCAGAACGGCTTGGTCGATACCGCGGCCATGCGCCCCATCATGCGAGCGGGCTATTTCGACTACTTCGTGGCAACACCAGAGACCAAATTCTCGATTGCCCGACCGCCCAAGGTCGCACTCCGCGCTCCCCATCAACAACAAACAGATTGACGAACGCTGCATGCCAGGGTCTGAGACAACATCCATGAGTAGCAATCAAGAATGACGAAAAAAGCAATGGTGGCTTGCCTGCAGCCAGAGGCGGCCGAGTCTGGAATCGAGATCCTGCAGCTGGGCGGCAACGCGGTCGATGCAGCAGTCGCCTGTGCGCTCGCGCAAACCGTGGTCGATCCCTTGATGTGCGGCATTGCCGGCTTCGGTACAGCGGCCATCTACCTGCCGGGCAAAGGCGTGCATGAGTATGTCGATTTTCATGCGCCAGCCCCCGCAGCCGCCAGCGCAACCATGTGGGAACACCTGCTGGAGGGCGAATCAAGAGATGGCTTTGGCTTCCGCATCAAAGGCCGTTTGAATGAAATAGGCGTTCAATCCATAGGAGTTCCCGGCACGCTGCGCGGCTTGGAGTTGATGCACCGAGAGCATGGACGTTTGCCGTGGCGACAGCTTGTTGAGCCTGCGATCCGTTGGGCCGAAGAGGGGTTTTTTGTTCGTCCATCCATGTACACCTACTGGATGGATGAGGCTGGACTGGGGCGCGCCAGCAGCAAGGAGCGCCTGGCCTTCAGCGCTGACGGCAGATCGCTCTACTGCAAGCCTGATGGGTCGCCCAAACCCGTGGGATCACCGCTGGTGAATACCGACTACGCGAGAACCCTGGAGATCATCGCAAGCGAAGGTGCAGATGCGTTCTACCTGGGCTCTCTGGCCGAGAAAATGCTGCAGCATTTTCGTCAGGAAGGCGGACTGATCACCCGTGAGGACCTGGCCAACTACCAGGCTACACGTACAAAGCCCCTTACCGGCACCTACCGCGATCGGACCATCACCACCAACCAACCACCTGGTGGAGGTGCCCTGTTGCTGGAGATGCTGAACATTCTGGAGCATTTCGATCTGGGATCGCTCCCGCACAACAGCCCGCAATACATCCGCCTCGTATGCGAAGCCATGAAGCAGGCTACTGTGGACAAGGACCGGTTTATTGGTGACCCCCGCTTTCTAGAGGTCCCGCTAGAGCATTTGCTTTCCAAAAGCCATGCGGCTGAGGCGGCAGCGCGAATCATTGCCGGCGACAAAGTGCATATCCAAAGAATGGATGCGGCGGCCCCTGAGCCAAGAGATACCACCCACCTCTCCGTCGTGGACGGAGACGGCAATTGCGTTTCACTGACTCACTCTCTGGGCTCACCATCTGGAGTGATCACCCCTGGCCTTGGCTACATGTACAACGGTTGCATGGCTGTGTTCGATCCACGGCCAGGCCGTGCCGGCAGCATTGCGCCGGGCAAGAGCCGGTTCACTTCGGCCTGCCCCACCATCGTTTTTCGAGATGGTGCTCCAGAAATTGTCTTGGGCGCCCCAGGTGGCACGCAGATCGCCATGGGCATCTTGCAGAGCTTGCTGAACGTGATCGACCACGGTGAAACCATGCAGACCGCCGTGTCGCTACCCAGGTTCTCTGCTACCAGCAACGCCATAGACATCTGCAACCGTATTCCCCGTTCGACCCAGTCTGAGCTCAATTCGATGGGCTACGAGGTCATACGCAACCCCTATGGCTACACGATCGGCTGGGTACACGCCATTCGCATGGCGGCTGGGCAGTTCCAGGGTGGTGCCGATCCCGGGCGAGATGGCGTCGCTTACGAAACCACCATTTTTAACAACTAAGGAGACAACCATGAACGAATCCAGCTTTCGCTGTACCCGCCGCCAAGCCATTGCAAGCGGTATAGGCTCATCCATTGCACTGCTCACACATGCATCACCCGCCTTCGCTCAACAATACCCCACCAAGCCCGTTACCGTCGTGGTGCCGTTTGCCGCAGGAGGTGTAGTGGACCGCGTGGCCCGGATGATCCAACAGCCGCTGCAGACACAGCTTGGAAAATCCCTCATCATAGAAAACCGGGGCGGCGCCGGCGGCACTATTGGTACAGCTCAAGTCGTCAAATCAGCACCCGACGGCTACACGCTGGCCATGGTGTATGACTCTTATGCAACCGAGCAACATGTGTATCCGCAATTGCCCTATGTGACCATGCGGGATCTGACCGGCGTGTCATGCATGGTTCGCTCGGCATTGGTTCTCGTGGTGAGTGCGAACAGCCCCTTCAAGACCTTGGCAGACTACCTTGCCGCCTCCAAAAAGGAGAACTTGTCTTACTCCACGGTGGGCGTTGCAGCAGGCTCGCACCTGGCTTTTGAGCTACTGCACCAAAAAGCCGGCACACGCGCCACCATGATCAATTACAAAGGCGGCGGCCCATCCATGACTGACCTGATGGGTGGCCATGTTCACGCAAGCTTCAGCAGCCTGCCGCAGATCATGTCGCATCTACAGAACGGAAAACTGCGGGCGCTGGGCGTTACTTCATCACAGCGGTTGGCCGCGCTGCCAGATGTGCCTAGCATCTCGGAGACTTTTCCAGGATTTGAGTTTTACTCCTGGGTCGGCTTGGTCGCACCAGCTAAGACGCCACCAGTCATTCTGGACAAACTTGCCCAAACAGTTGCCGCCGTCTTTCAAGATCCACAGGTGCGCCAACAGGTTCAAGAGGCAGGATTCGAGATCGTAGCGAGCGGTCGCGATGAAATGAACAAGTTGGTTGCCACGGAATCCAATCGCTTGGGTAAGCTGATCAAACAGCTCAATATCTCTGGGCAGTCTTGAACAAGTTAGAGTTCTAGGCGTATTTCGTCTCACGCTGAAAGGTGACTAGGGCAGCACTGAAAAGTCAACGCGTGCTGAGCATCGCTGGCCTCGTCAGCTCGGCAAATGGCGTGGTAGTTACACCACGCCGGTATTCGTGCGTCGCGGTAGCGGCATGCGTGATGTGGTTTCCCCATTATCCTCATTGAAATACAACTCGAAACTTCCCCTTAGGAGAACAAACAATGAACACCATGTTGCGATTCGCGCTGCCGATCATGACCATGTTTGCTTTGGGGGGCGTCTGCAACGCTGCCACCGACTCCTATCCCGAGAAGCCCATCCGCTTTGTCGTACCCTATCCCCCGGGTTCAGTGACCGACCTGCTGGCGCGCACGATTGGGCAAAAATTCACCGAAAAATGGGGGCAACCGGTGATTGTGGAAAATCGCGGCGGTGGCGGCAGCGTCATCGGGACTGACGTCGTTGCCAAGGCAGCGCCGGACGGCTACAGCATTCTTTTGGTGGCACCTGACCTGGCGATCAACGAGAGCCTGCGCAGCAAACTACCTTATCACGCCGAGAAGAGCTTTGCGCCTGTCAGCTTGCTTGTGAGCGCACCCATGGGGCTGTCGGTTCATTCCTCGCTTGCAGTCAACAACGTGCAGGAACTCATCGCCCACGCGAAGGCCAATCCAGGCAAGCTCAGCTACGCTTCCGGCGGAAACGGCACCGTCGCCCACCTAGGAATGGAGCTGTTCAAAAACCTGGCGGGTGTCGATATCGTGCATGTTCCGTATAAGGGCACGGCTGCGGTGGTGCAGGCTCAGACCAGTGGAGAGGTGCAGACCTCGTTCGCGCAAATGGCAACACTCCGGCCCCAGATCTCCAGCGGCAAGTTGCGTGTACTCGCGGTCGCGACCGCAAGCCGTTCGCAGGCCACGCCCGAACTACCTACAGTCGCGGAAGCAGGCGTGCCTGATTTCAAGGCAGACGTGTGGTTCGGTGTGGTCGCCCCCGCTGGAACGCCCTCACAAATCATCGCCAAACTGAACCAGGAACTGGTTGCGATCATGCGCATGCCCGACGTCGATCAAAAGCTCCGGCTCCAGGGCATCGAGCCCATGACCAGCACACCCGAGGAATTCTCCACGCTCCTGCGTGCTGACATCAAGAAATGGGGCGACCTCGTCCGCAAAACCGGCGCACGCGTCGACTAGCGATGATTACGCTCTATCACAGCACCCACTCAACCTGCAGCCAGAAGGTACGCATCTGCCTGGCGGAGAAGGGGCTCACGTGGACCGGCCACCACCTCAACCTTCGGGCCTTCGATCAGTTGAAACCGGAATTCCTCGCACTCAATTCTGCGGGTCTGGTGCCGGTGCTGGTCGACGGCGGACAAGTGCTCACGGAGTCGCGCATTATTAACGAGTACCTGGAGGACGCCTATGCGCAGCCGCGCCTTTCTCCGGAGAGCGCGCATGCCCGTGCGCGCATGCGCCTATGGACCAAATACGCGGATGACGTGGCATCCGAGGCAGTGAAGCTGCCGTCTTTCGTCAAGAATATCCAGCCAGGGCTGCAGCGCATGCCGCGCGAAGAAGCGCTCGCCACAATAGCCCGCATACCCAATGAACACATTCGCGCGCGATGGCGCAAGGCCGCGACCGAGGGGATTTCTGCGGATGACCTGAAACCGTCGATTGGGCGCCTGACCGAGATGGTGGAGCGAATGGATGACGCGCTGCAAGATGCGCCCTGGCTCGCCGGCGAGGAGTACAGCCTTGCTGACATCGACATCGCCCCTTTCGTGCAGCGCCTTGTACGCATCGATCTGTTCGGCCTGGTCGCGGCGCGTCCGCGTGTGAACGACTGGTATGCACGCATCACTTCGCGCCCTACCTATGCCTCAGCAATGCCGCCTGCAGGCTCAGAAGGCGGCTCGATTGAGCCTGCCTGAGATCTATACAGCTAAGCTGCCTGGAATTGCCTATGAAAATTCAAGGCATCAGCCACATCACGTTCATCGTTCGGGATCTCGATCTGATGAAGAAATTCTTGTGCGAAGGATTGGGAGCTGAGGAGGTCTATGACAGCAGCGCGAAGAACTACTCCGTCTCGCGTGAAAAGTTCTTCCTCCTGGGTGGTGTCTGGTTGGCTGCGATGGAGGGAGAGCCTCCTGCGGAACGGACTTACCGGCACCTGGCCTTCAAGGTTTCTGAGGATGAACTTTCTGAGTTTGAAATCCGCCTGCGCTCAATAGGTGTAGATATTCAAACGCCGCGCCCGCGCGTAGAAGGAGAAGGAAACTCCTTGTACTTCCATGACTTTGACAATCACTTGTTCGAGCTCCACACGGGAACTCTGGACGAACGTTTGATACGTTACGCAACCGGCCAGTGATCGACATAGCAGATGTCGTTGCTGTCCGGTCTTGGCGTGCGAGGCCTCACGGAACGCGTTTTCCTATGGGCTTGGCTCATGACGCCAACTGCATTAGCTCATGACATCTTCTTCGTTTCCTTCACGAAGGCACGCTCCTAGCATTCACGCTTTGCAATCTCCCGACGCAACGCGCAATGACTCGAATTTTTCTCCGGCTCCCCGCCGTCGCCCTCGTCGCGTTTGCGGTATTTTTCAGCAGCACGCCATCCCAAGCCGCAGAACCCGCCATCTTCCCTGAGCGCCCCATCCGCATCATCCTGAATGGTGCACCGGGCGGCGGACTCGACATCCTGAGCCGCCAGTTGGGCGAGCGCCTTCAGCAGGCATGGGGCCAAGCCGTCATCACGGACAACCGGCCCGGCGCAGGCGGCAACATCGCATTTGGCGCCGTCGCCAAGGCCGCGCCCGATGGCTACACCCTGTTGCTCACAACCGACGGCATCTCGGCCGCGCCCAGCCTGGGCATCAAGGGTGCGGTGAACCCGCTCACCGACTTTGAAGCCGTCTCATTGCTTGCGCTCACCACCGACGTGCTGCTGGTGCGGGCCGACTCGCCCATCAAGACACTGGCCGACTTCAAGCGCACCGCCATTGAACGCGCCGCAGCCGGCAAGCCCCTCACCGCCGGCTCGCCCGGGCCGGCCACATCAAGCCACCTGTCGGGCGCGCTCTACGGCCTGCGCGCGGGCATCGACTGGACCCATGTACCCTACAAGGGGGGCCCGCCCGCCATCAATGATCTGCTCAGCGGCCAGACCGATGCGCTTTGGATATTGGCCGCGCCCGTGGTGCCCCACGTGAAAAGCGGGCGCCTGCGCGCCATTGCCGTCACCAGCGAAGCCCGCAACGCCGCCCTGCCCGACGTACCCAGTGTGGCTGAAGCCGGCCAGCCCGACGCCACCGTCGTGAACTGGCTCGGCATCCTTGCGCCCAAGGGAACACCCCGCGCCGTGATCGACAAACTCTCCACCGAACTCAACCGCATCGTGCTCCACCCGGCCTTGCGGCCCACGCTGATTCAACAGGGCTTTATGCCCGACGGCCGCGATGCCGCCGTGCTTGAACGCCAGATCCGGAACAACGTGAAGCTTTGGGCCAACGTTATCGAACAGGCGAGAATCCGCCTGGACTAGGGCGTGTTCACACTAACTCAACGGAAGAATTCATGATTGCCGAACTCGTCACCTTCACCCACCCTGCGGGCAGCACACGCGCCGAAATCATCGAAGGCGCGTTGTCCGTCGTACCCCAGTGGCAGGCCAACACGGACCTGGTGCGCAAACACTTTCTGGTGAGCGACAACAACCGCGACGGCGCGGGCTTCTACCTCTGGCCCACGCGCGAGGCCGCGCAAAAGGCGCACAACGCCGAGTGGATCGCCGCAAAAGAAAAGGCGACCGGCGCACCCGTGAAAATCACCTACTATGACTTGCTTCTGGTGGTGGATAACGCGACAGGGACCGTGTCGCAGCCTTAAGCGCCTCGTGCAGCGGTGCTGCCACGAAACGCCGCAGTGCCGAGCGGGAGCTCGGCGGTCCCGGGTGAATAGCCGACTCCTCTAGTCGACCACAGTCAGCTTGGCCACTGACAGCGCCAACCATTTCACCCCGTGTCTAGGGAAGTTCACCTGTGCTCGTGCGTCATCACCCGCGCCCTCCACTGCCTGCACCTTGCCCTCACCAAACTTGATGTGAAAGACCTTGATGCCAGCTCTGATCCCATGGCTTGGAGCTGCTTTTTGGGGTGGCACTGGCGGGCTGGCGAAGGTTTCCACACCGATGCCGCTTCGGCCCCAGGCGGGCTGCATGCCGGCACCTGAATTCCTGGAACCCGCGTTGTACCCTCCGCCAGATCCAGAACTGAATCCAGACCCAAAGTTTGAGCGTTTTGGCGTAATCCACTTCAGTGCACTTTCCGGCAACTCTTCCAGAAACCGGCTGCGCACGTGGTACCGCGTCTTCCCGTGCAGCATGCGTGTTTGGGCATGGCTCAGGTACAGGCGCTTGCGTGCCCGCGTGATGGCCACATACATAAGCCGGCGTTCTTCTTCCAGGCCCTCGTAGTCGCTCATGGAGTTTTCATGCGGGAACAGGCCTTCTTCCAACCCCGTGATAAACACCGCATCAAACTCCAGGCCCTTGCTGGCATGCACGCTCATCAGTTGCACGGCATCCTGACCAGCCTGGGCCTGGTTGTCTCCAGCCTCCAAAGCGGCATGGGTCAAAAAGGCTGCCAACGGGGAAAGGGTTTCGCCGGTTTCCGCATCAATCGCCACACCCAGCGACTCATTGAGCAAAGGTGCATCAGGATCCAGCCCTTGGCTGATTGGGCTTTGCGTCAGGGGCGTTCCGTACTCATCTACAGGAAGTGCCACCACATCCCGCCCAAAGCCTTCTTGGGTGACGAAGCTTTCAGCAGCGTTAACCAGTTCCTCCAAGTTTTCTATGCGATCGGCACCTTCCTTGTCGGCGCGGTAGTGTTCGATCAGGCCGCTGGACTCCAGCACGGCGTCGATGATTTCGCGCAAAGTCAGACCCGCCGTTTGCTCGCGCAGCACGTCGATCATGGCCACGAAACCCGCCAAATTGGCGCCCGCCTTGCCAGGTATGGAGGTCACGGCATCGCGCAGGGAAGAGCCTGAGGCTCGCGCCGCATCTTGCAATTGCTCTATGGTGCGTGCGCCAATGCCACGCGGGGGGAAATTCACCACGCGCAGGAAACTGGTGTCGTCACGCTCGTTCTCCAGCAAGCGCAAGTAAGCCAAGGCGTGCTTGATCTCCGCACGCTCGAAAAAGCGCAGCCCCCCGTACACCCGGTACGGCACACCAGCATTGAACAGCTGCGTCTCGATCACGCGGCTTTGCGCGTTACTGCGGTACAAAATGGCCACTTCGCTGCGTGTGAAACCATCGCCCCGGACCAGTTGGCGAAGCTCGTCTACCACCCACTCCGCCTCAGCGAAATCCGTAGCCGCCTCATACACCCGTACCGGCTCTCCCGGCCCTTGAACCGTGCGCAGATTCTTGCCCAGGCGCTTCTTGTTGTGGCTGATCAGCTGGTTGGCGCTATCAAGGATGTTGCTGTAGCTACGGTAGTTTTCTTCCAGCTTGATCTGGTGCTGAACATTGAACTCCCGCACAAAATCATCCATATTGCCCACGCGAGCACCACGGAAGGCATAAATGCTCTGGTCGTCATCGCCCACAGCCAAGACTGAGCCGCCCCCTTCTGAGGGCATGCCGGCAATCATCTTGATCCACGCGTACTGCAGGCGGTTGGTATCTTGAAACTCATCTATCAGGATATGCCGGAAACGCCTGCGGTAGTGTTCGCGCACGGCATCGTTGTCTCTCAGCAGCTCGTAGCTGCGCAGCATCAGCTCGCCAAAATCAACCACGCCTTCGCGTTGGCACTGCTCTTCGTACAGTTGGTAGATTTCTACCTTACGGCGCGCTTCTTCATCCCGCGCCACCACATCTCCTGGCCGCTCGCCGTCTTCCTTGCACCCGGCAATGAACCACTGCAGTTGCTTGGGTGGGAAGCGCTCATCGTCGATGTTGAACTGCTTGCATAAACGCTTAATGGCAGAAAGCTGGTCTTGCGTATCAAGAATCTGAAACGATTGAGGCAGATTCGCCAGCTTGTAATGGGCGCGCAAAAAGCGGTTGCAAAGGCCGTGAAAGGTGCCAATCCACATACCGCGCGCATTGAGCGGCAACATGGCAGTGAGGCGCGTGAGCAGTTCTTTGGCAGCCTTGTTGGTGAACGTAACAGCCAATATGCCACCAGGCGACACCTGCCCGGTTTGCAACAGCCATGCAATGCGGGTGGTGAGAACGCGCGTTTTACCAGAGCCAGCGCCAGCCAGAATCAACGCATGCTCTGCTGGCAAAGTGACTGCGGCTTCCTGTTCAGGATTGAGGCCCGCGAGAAGGGGTAGAGAGTGATCTGACACGGGGCTTTCGAGGTACATTGCGCCCATTGTAGAAAAAGCGAACGGGTCGCACCCGAACTTAGCCCAGATTACGCGCCGGCAGGTGCCGCTGGCACCATCCCAATCTGCTCAATCTGGATCTGGCATGCTGTCAGCTCCAGCCGTATGGATCAGCGCACCATCTCCACTCTTGTCTTGCGGATCCAGGCGCTCTCTTGCCCTAATGAGGGTGTTGATCAAAGCAATGTCTTCAAACTGGGCCGTATTCATAAGGGCTGCGAGCTCGTCTTGATGGACGGCGTTGAGGCAGGCACCCGCTAGAAGCCACGCTTGTACGCCGGCTGCTCGCCCAAGGCGCGCATCCTCAAGAAGCGCAAGCTCTGCATCCGCCACGCACTCGATAGGCAACCTGGCCCCTTGTGATCGCAAGGCCTGAACCAGCTCAGGCTTGTGAAGCGCCGCACATTGAACCAGGTTCATATCCAGGCTGGATTGCAGACCGACTTCTATCGAACCAGATGGATGCCCCGGATTCATGCGTGCCATCAGGCAAGCGCGCCTGACGGCGGCGGAAGAACTACTTTCACTGGCAGCGCGTGGCGATGAGGAGAAAAGGTCAAAAACGAGCACCGGGTTAAGCACCGCCAGATCCACCCCCGCCATCATCCACGCCAGTGCCTGTGAGCATGAGTTGGTCTCCATCGCACGGCGCAACTCGGGCAAATTCTTATCGAGCTGAGCGCTCGATACCGTTGCGCCCGCTATGCGCAGGATTTTCACAGTCTCCACATGTCCCGCCCGTGCGGCGAGCGTTAGCGCGGTTTCACGGGAAAGGTTGGCAAGTTTGATGCTCGCCTTGGCTGCAATGAGCAAATTCACTACCGCACCATGCCCTGCTTGAGCTGCCAGCATCAGCGCCGTGGAGCCATTTCTGTCGGCGTTATTGATGTCAGCTCCTGCGGCTATCCATGCTGCCACTACATTCGTTTTCCCGGCTTGCGCTGCCGCCCTCAACAATCGTGATGCGAGCGGCCCATGGATAGGGCCATCAACGCAAGCGCCCATACCACGCAGTTCCTGAACCCGGTCTTCCTGGCCCCGCTCCGCTGCGGCCATCAGCGCGGACGCCTTCTCCGCAGCCGTGCTCTCTGGCCCAAGCTCTATCGCGTTGACAGTCACGATTGCCAGCACTTGGTGACTTGGAAGCCAGGGACTAGCTTTAAGCTCAGGCCCTCCCTTCTTCAGCGACGGTCCCAGGCCTTCTGAGGAAATGGAGGGCCCGCTTCTAGCCACCATTGGCGGCGAGCCAGATCCGCGGGAAGTCTCTCTCCGTGGACGCAAAGGAGGCGTATTTCCGGAACTCCTGTCACTGATAGCAGCACGACTCAACATTAGGATTTTCCTGATGAAACAGTATCGGAACCCCGGCTTACCTCAGTAAACCGCAAGCTTCGGTTTTTCTACAAAAGTTGCAAATGGGCGTGTCTTTGTCAGGGCGCACGCCCAACCGGAACAAGCCGTTTCCCAGCAAAAAATCACTTGGAAGGGGTCACCGCATGGGCCGCTTTCTCCCCAGCCAAATGAAGGCTCTTGGCAATGCCGACATTCCCCGCAACCAACGCAAGCGTGAATGCGGTCTCCCCGTTGCGATTGACCATGTCAGTGAGAGCGCCGGCCTGGATCAGCAAACACACGACGTCCGCGTGCCCAAGCTGCGCTGCAATCATCAGGGCAGTGGTGCCGTTTGCGTTGGGGGCATTGATGTCCGCACCGGCAGCAATCCATCCGGCTACCAAGTCCACTCGTCCTGCAAGGGCCGCCGAACGCATTGCACGCGACGCGATGGGGCCATTGATATCCCCATCAACTCTCGCGCCAACCTGACGCAGTGCATGAACCTGCTCAAGCGGCCCCAATTCGGCCGTGATCTGTAGTGCAATCGCTCGCTCCCCGGTATAGCCACCAGGCCCCACGGCGGCCGGGACCTCCCGCTGCTCCGTACTCACCGGTACTGAGCACTCCGGGAACGACAAAGTACTACCAAGTACCTGCGCACACTGGCTTTTATCATCTTCCAGGGGAGTACCCACGCCGGTGCCAGAGATAAAAGCATCGCTGCGAGCGCCCTGCTGCCGCAAGACAGGTACAGGCTTGATGTTCGCGGAGGAAAGCGAGCGAAGGGCGATCTGGGGACTTGTGTCTTGCACACCGGCACGGCCTAGCATGTGATTTTCCTAGTAAAAGAAGCGCTCACGTTCCTGACTGAGCCCGCCTGCTTGCCCACAAAGCATGCTCAACGTCTCTGCACCAAGGTTGCGAATAAATAAATCAAAAGTTCTCAAATATTTATACCACTACCCATGCAACCCAACAAGCTGGTAGTTACGCTCGAAACCGGTATTCCAGTACGGGGGGCACGGCAATCTCAACGCAGTAGAATCAGCCACCGGGCCCAAGATTTCTTGGCCCGGTTTTTTGTGGCCGCCCACAAACACCGGTTGCCAGACCAAGCGCCCTTCCCTCACAACCTGAATGGAGCTTGGATCTCATGGAAATTTTTGACTACGACCACGTATTGCTGCTACCGCGCAAATGCCTGGTGGAAAGCCGCAGCGAATGCGATGCCAGCGTGGAGTTCGGTGGCCGGCGCTTCAAACTGCCGGTGGTGCCTTCAAACATGAAGACGGTGGTGGACGAGAAGATGTGCGCCTGGCTTGCCAAGAGCGGCTACTTCTATGTCATGCACCGGTTCGATCTTGATAACGTCGCCTTTGTGCGCGAGATGAAGAATCAGGGCCTGTTCGCTTCTATCTCACTGGGCGTCAAGAGCCCGGATTACGCCACGGTGGATCAACTGGCGGCAGAAAATCTGGCTCCGGAGTACATCACCATAGACATTGCACATGGCCACGCGGACACCGTCCGCGACATGATTGCCCACATCAAAGCCAAGCTGCCTGAATCTTTCATCATCGCTGGCAACGTGGCCACTCCTGAGGCCGTGATCGATCTGGAAAATTGGGGCGCTGACGCCACCAAAGTGGGCGTGGGTCCAGGCAAGGTGTGCATCACCAAGCTAAAAACGGGCTTTGGCACCGGTGGCTGGCAACTCTCAGCGCTCAAATGGTGCGCGCGCGTGGCGACCAAGCCCATCATCGCTGACGGAGGTATCCGGAGTCACGGCGACATCGCTAAAAGTATCCGCTTTGGCGCCACGATGATCATGATTGGCTCGCTTTTCGCGGGGCACGAAGAATCACCTGGCCGCACCGTAGAGGTGGATGGCGAGCAGTTCAAGGAATACTACGGTTCCGCCAGCGACTTCAACAAGGGTGAGTACCGCCACGTAGAGGGCAAGCGCATCCTGGAGCCAATCAAAGGCAAACTGGACGATACGCTCACCGAAATGGAGCAGGATGTGCAAAGCTCCATCAGCTATGCGGGCGGCAAAAAGCTGCTGGACATCCGCAAGGTGAACTACGTCATCCTGGGTGGAGACAACGCCGGTGAACATCTGCTGATGTAAGCCCACGCGGCATGAGCGGCAGTTTCATACCCGGGAAACCGCCGCGGCCTCTGGTGCGGACAGAACGGCTTCCGTACTAATTACTTAACTCCCCCAGGGGCCCTCTGCAAAACCCCATGGCGCCAGATCATTGGCCCGTGGGCTGCCTAGCTGCGGCCTGCGGCGTTGATTTTTCGCCAACAATACGAGCAATTGGCCGAAAAACTCATCTTTTAGCCCATGCCGACGTTCCAGCCCGGCATCCGCGGTGGGTTTTGCAGAGAGTCTCGGCTTTTGTGAATGCCTAACCTCACAATACGCTCAAAATAAATCTTAAGCAGTAGATTCCGAAACCGTAGTTTCTGAGAAAAGTCCCCAAAATAGGGTCGGTAGATCTAAACTGCAGGGTAGAAGTCGATTTGCAATGCCGAGTGTCCTGGGTTTCCTACGTCTTTAGGAGGTACACATGCCTATAGAACTTTCCAGCTCCGTAGATATATGCGAAGACGAAGCGAGGTCTTGGCCAGTGTCAGCCTTGCTGGAGTTGGGTGGGCACATGACCACAGCTCCACTGACCAATACGGTCATCAATTCGGTCGTGGATGCAGAGTGGAGCAGCCTTGTTTCACTTTTGACTGGTAGCGGGCCTGCTATCAATGTCAATGCGGCCTTGCGACCAAATGAATATGGCTACTTCTCGGTCAACTTCACGACTCAGGATACGGGAGTGCCCGATTCAGTCACGATGGACCTCTTCGTAAACATTAGTCCAACCAACGACCCGCCTAACGCTGTCAATGCATCCATTAACCTTGGTGCGGCCACAAGCTACACCTTGCAGGAGGCAGATTTCGGTTTTTCTGATCCGAATGACACGCCCGCGGACGGATTCAAGTCGGTTGTGATCACCGGCCTGCCCGCCACAGGGCAATTGACGCTGGATGGAATGCTCCTGGCAGAGAATGCTGAGATAAGTATTGTCGCTATCCGTGATGGCAAGCTGGTTTTTAGCCTGCCTACTCCACCTGCTGGTTCAGAATTTTTCGGGTTTCAAGTTCGAGACAACGGAGGTAATGAAGGGTGCCAAAGCAGCGATCTTAGTGAGCCGCATACGTTCACCCTTGTCCCCGCGCTGCCTCCGCCCGAACCTCCCCCTCCTCCAACCCCGGTTGCAGTTCCTCTGTTGAATGACCTCGGGCTGGCGTTGCTGGGCGTGCTGGTGCTGGGAGCGGCCAAGCGCATGTGGTCACGAAACCGCAGGGGGTCCTGATCGGCTCTGCGAGCGGAGGCGAGCATGGGCATGCCGGGCACTGCGCGCAACATGATCGCCTGGCCAGGCAACCACGGCCACCGTACTCAGCACTTAGCCAATCAACTCACGTGCCAACGAATTCAGCCTATGGCCTGGTTTTGCCAGAGCGTCCAGAATGCTGAAATGATTCAGGCCAGCCAGAGTTGCGGCCACCGGCACCCGCTCACGGCTCCAAGCCTGCTGAATGAGGCGGTTCAAACGCAGGTATTCACCGCTCTCCAGCCCACCCACCACGCTATAGAAGCGCCCTTTGGCGGGGCGCGGCAGCCTCGCCGGGCTGGCTGCGTGCACCTGCTCTGGTGTTATACGCAGGACTTCCTGCAGGCTGGGTGTGTGCATGAGAGGTTCCAGGTCATACAGGCCTGAAACGCCCATGGCCCCCTTCACAAGCGCTGGGGGCAAATCTTTGTCAAACACGTTCCAGGCGCAAGCCATCATCATGGCCGCCATATGGCCGCCTGCGGAATGCCCGATCACCGTGATGCGGCGGGCATCGCCGCCCAGGCGCGACGCGTTGCGCCACGTCCAGGCAACAGCACGCGCCACCTGCAATGTGATCTGAGGAATGGTCATCCGTGGGCAGAACGCATAGTTAGGCACCACTACGCCCGCGCCAGCCTCATGAAGCGCTGCAGCCAAAAAGCTGTGATGGGACTTATCAAGCGCTTTCCAGTATCCGCCATGGATGAACACCACCAACGGGGCGCCTTTGCGTGGTGTGTGGAAAGCATCGAGTTTTTCGCGGGGATCATCGCCATAGGCCACATCACGCTCGCATGGCAAATGCTGGCGCACAAGAGCCGATTCAGCCGCCCAGCGGGCGAAATAATCGCCGTGATCGGGTACGCGCATGCGATTGTTGTACATGCGTTCAAGCCATTGCGTATCTGGCATGACGGGGCGGTGGGCGTCTTCTAGGCGTGACATGAGTGGCGATATTGTCTCAAACTGCAAGGCCACATCCAGATAACGAGTGCGCGAGTTGTAGAAATACCCCAACTCCAAATCGGCCTGCATAGCTGCTTTGACTGAACGGCAATAGGCCGAATTACTGACTCCCCTTAGACTTTGGCGACGCGGGCGGTCATTTCGCCCGTGAGGAGACACGACATCGGACACACGATTTTTTCGGGTTCTTGCAAAGCGCCAAGCAGAGCCCTTTGCCTGCAAGCCGACCCACGCCTGCGAGCTCCGTGCTCATTCCGGGCCTCATCTCAGTACAAGAAGAACTTGCACGCATGACTCAATCAAGCTCATCTCCCCTCCCCTCCTCCACCTTTCCGGCCAGGGAGGTCGCTGTACCAGGCGCTCGCCTTTGGGTTATGGACAGCGGCGGAGAAGGAACGCCGCTGGTTCTGCTTCACGCCAACACCTCGACTGTCGCGTCCTGGCACGCACAGTTCGTCGCGTTTCACGAAGCAGGTTACCGAGTCATTGCATTTGATCGCCGCGGTTGGGGCAAAAGCATGGCAGACCCTGCCACCGGCCCTCAGCCAGGGAGCATTGCTGAAGATCTTGAGGCATTAGCCAACGCGCTGAATTTGGAGAAATTCCATCTTCTGGGCATTGCCGGAGGTGGGTTTGCAGCACTGGATTACGCCTCCTGGCAGCCTTCGCGACTGATCAAGCTGGTCATCGCCGGGAGCAACGGGAAGTTCACCCAGCCCGAAATGCAGGATTTTTATGCCCGTATCGCGGTTCCTGGCTTGACTGGTCGTATAGAGGTGCGGCCATATCTGGAGGTGGGTGTGGCCTACCGGTCAGAAAACCCCGAAGGCTTTGCCCGCTTCATAGAAATGGAGCACACCTCTCGCCAGGAAGGTGCTCCGGAGCAGGCTCTTCGCACACCCAACACTTTCGCCAAAATTTCCACCATTGCTACGCAAACACTTGTGTTGATGGGCGGTGCCGACCTGCTAGCGCCTCCAGCCCTCATGAAAACTTGGGCCAAGCACCTGCAGAACGCCCAATACGCCGAGATCGGTGATGCCGGCCACTCCATCAACTGGGAACGCCCGCAAGAATTCAACCAGATCGTTCTGGAATATTTGGGCCAACCGCTTTCACAAAACTAAACAAGGACACAGAGACATGCCACAAACTATTTTTTCCACGCGCCGTGGTTCCATCAAGGGCGCCGGCGCGCTGTTGCTCGCTTCATTGGCCCCTGTTCGCGCGTTTGCACAGCAAGCGGCCCGCATTGTGGTGCCCTTCGCGGCTGGTGCTTCCAACGACCTCGTAGGGCGCCTGATGGCAGATGCCCTCAGCAAAAAAATGAACCGTACGTTCATTGTGGAAAACAAACCTGGGGCCGGCTCTATGTTGGGCACACAGTTTGTGGCCCAGTCCAAACCTGCTGATGGCCAGACTCTCCTGCTGTGCGCCACTGCCAGCATGGGAATCTTGCCGGCCATCAGCAAATCAGTTCGTTACGCGGTAGACCGCGACTTCACCTTTCTCGTGCGCATTGCCAGCAGCCCGTTCGGCTTGGTAGTGAACAAGAATTTTCCGGCCAATACGTTTGCCGAATTCGTGAAAGCCGCAAAGGCTCGCCCGGGGAGCATCCGCATTGGCTCCGCAGGCATTGGCGCGCTGGACTACATGGGCGCCATGATGTTGCAATCAGAGTTGGGAATTGAGCTCAATGTCATTCCCTACAAAGGCATGGCCCCAGTTCTCAACGATCTCCAGGGCGGACATATCGAGGCGTGCATTGTGTCGCCCGGCTCGATCCGGCCTATGGTTCAGGATGGAAAGGTCAAGATGCTCGCCGTCTTTGGTGGGCGTCGGAGCGATGTGCTTCCACAGGTCCCCTCATCGCCAGAGATCGGGCACCCCAATTTGCGCGTGGAAAACTGGTGGGGCATTGCCGGCCCAGCAGGCATGCCGGCAGCCACTACAGAATCTTTGCGCGCCGCCATGGTTCAGGTGATCAACGACCCCGAATTCATCAAGAGCTTGCAGGAAAAGGGCTTTGATCCCGCTCCTCAGAGCGGAGATGAATTCAAGAAGTTTGTTCTCACCGACTTGACTCGCTGGCGCACTCTGGCAACCAAAGCCAAGATCACGATCGAAGAATAATTGGCACGAGTAAAGCGCCGGAATGGGCGCGCCAATACGCGGCGCACCACTTTCCGGCCGACCCGGCTCTCTGTTTCAAGCAAACGCCTGATCTACGGTAG
The DNA here is from genome assembly GCF_000422885.1 of Ottowia thiooxydans DSM 14619. GTDB lineage: Bacteria > Pseudomonadota > Gammaproteobacteria > Burkholderiales > Burkholderiaceae_C > Ottowia > Ottowia thiooxydans. The sequence goes on from NZ_AUGX01000001.1 coordinate 456,984, forward strand.
CTAGATTCACGCGCGGCGAGAGCCCAGCCAGGGCAATGAGGTGCAAGATCTCGGAGACCGTGGTGCTGGCATCGCTCAAGACGGTCATCTTGCGGTAGTCATCAGCACGGCGAGAAATGGCCGTGTGCGTGACACAGTTCTGGGTCATCATTCCGCAGATGATGAGCTCGTCCGCGCCCAGCCCCTTCAACGTATCGTGCAGTGTGGTGCCTTCAAACGCGTCGGCATGCTGCTTGGTGACCACGGGAGTGTCACCTACCGCCGCACTCACACGGTCGTGGATTTTTACGCCTTCCGTGCCTGGGTTGAAGAACGGCGCCGCACCTTTCGCGACGTGCTGAACTAACACCACAGGAATGTCCTTGCTGCGTGCCGCCGCAATGGCTTTTTCGGTGGCGGCGAGCGTTTGTTCGGCATGCCAGAGGGGGAAGGCTCCGCCTTCGAAATAGTCGTTCTGAACATCGATGACGACGAGTGCGGGCTTGCTCATGGGTAACTCCATTTAGGGTTGATGGGAGGATTGTTTCTCTCCACACGGCCCCTGACGATTGGCCTGAGATACCAATATCGATAACATCGGGCCAAGTTTGCTTTTGCTTTGCTTCCGTCCACGGGATCGCTCATGCCTGCTGATTCACCCACAACACTGGTTGCCGTTGTCGCCTTCAACGGCATCAGCCCTTTTCACCTGTCCGTGCCTTGCATAGTCTTTGGCGACGCAATGGGTGGGAGTTCGCCCTTTGAAGTAGTGGTTTGCGCCGCTGAACCTGCCCCGCTGACGACCACTGCCGGTTTCAGCCTAGGGAACCTGGCTGCGCTATCGGTATTGAAGAAAGCTGGTGCAATCGTCGTGCCGAGTTGGCGGGACACCAATGAACGGCCGCCAGAGCGCCTGCTCAAGGCCTTGTGCGATGCACATGCCCGCGGAGCCAGGATAGTGGGCCTTTGCTTTGGCGCGCACGTGCTCGCAGAAGCCGGGCTCCTCGATGGAAGACGAGCAACCACGCATTGGGAGTACGCGGACTCCATGGCGGCTCGTTTTCCGGCGGTCGATATCGATGCGAATGTCTTGTATGTGGAAGACGATGGCATCCTGACTTCCGCCGGTACAGCGGCGGGCATAGACGCCTGTCTGCACCTGGTTCGGGAACGCTTAGGTGCACAAGTCGCCAATCGGCTCGCGAGGCGCCTCGTTGTGCCGCCGCATCGCGAAGGGGGACAAGCGCAGTTCATTGAACAGCCGCTTCCCAGCACCGTGGGAGGAACTAGGCTCGCCCGGCTGATCGATTCAGTGCGAATGCACCTTCACCAGCCGCACAACTTGGACAGCCTGGCATCGGAAGCCCGCATGAGCCGGCGCAGCTTCACGCGCCACTTCAAGGCTTTGACGGGTACTACCGTGCAATCCTGGCTGCTAAGCGAGAGGCTTGCGCTCTCCCAGAGACTGCTCGAACAAACAGATCAATCGGTCGAACAAGTTGCAGAAATGGCCGGCTTTGGGTCGGCAGTCTCGCTGCGCCACCACTTCCGGCGCGAGCTTGGAGTGAGCCCGAGCACCTGGCGGCGAAGCTTCGCTTTCAGTGAAGCTCGGAGTCCTTCAGCATGATGTAGTCCTGATGTAGATCGAGACCTTCTACTGGACAGCCCTAGTTCACCGTGATGCGGCTTTCCTGGATGAGCGCTCCCCAACGCCGCGTCTCTGCCTCTATCGTGCGCGAGACGTCTGCAGGCGTCGCAGGCCAAGGCTCAGCAGACATCGTTTCCATGCGGCTTCGAAACTCCGGGCTCTTGACCACCAGCGCGAGCTCTGCCTCAAGCTTGCTGAGAATGGCAGCAGGCGTCCCTGCGGGTGCAAAGAATCCGAACCAACCACCAGTCTCCAGATCTTTGATGCCGAGTTCTGAAAAGGTGGGAACGTCCGGCAGGTATCTGGACCGAGCCGTGCCAGTGATAGCGAGAGCCTTGGCCCGCCCGTCCTGAAGAAAGGGCAACATGGGCGGCAAGCCGGCTACCAGCAGATCGACATCCCCTCGCACCACTGCAGGCAATGCCTCGGCAAAACTCCTGCTGTAAGGCACGTGCAGCAGCTTGAGCCCTTGGCGAGAGCGCAGCAGCTCGCCCATCAGGTGCAAATTGGTGCCCACTCCTGGGGTTCCGTACGTGAGTTCCTTGGTCTTCGCAAGGGCCACCATATCCTGAAGGGAATTCGCCGGGAACGCAGAACGCGTCACAAGAACATTCTCAATGCGCGCCAGCCCGGAGATAGGAACCAGGCTGCGATCAGGCTTGATGTTCCATGTGGGGTACAGGTGCGCCAGGATGCTCTGGGAATCTTTGGTGCCCAGAAACAAGGTGTAGCCGTCAGGGGCCGCCAGCGCAGCAGCTTCAGTGCCGATCTTTCCACCGGCGCCGGTACGCGTTTCCACCACAAACGATTGGCCCAGGCGCCGCTGCAAGCCATCGCTCGCAATGCGCGCAATGGAGTCTGGTGCGGTCCCGGGTCCATACGGAACGATCACTCGTACCGGTTTGGTGGGATATGTCTGCGCAGCAGCCGGCACGGCCAGCGCGCTGAGCGCCGCACACAGCAACAGGGAAGCGCGCACCTTCCATGGGCGGGCTTGAAGTGACAGGCGGGAACAGCTAGACATGTTGATCTCCATTTTTTCTTCGAACCAAGCGATGGTGGTTTTTCGGTTTCCCGAAAATTCCACGCCATAAAGGTCAATAGTCTGATTGTTTGAAGAAAAAACCATCAATAGGGAAAACACCTAAAGGTCAATACTATGATCTTTTGACTTTTAAGGTCTAAACTCCGGCCCGTTGTCAATCAAGAAAAAGGGATCCGACATGGCACGCCTGCCAATCACCATCGCCACCTGGGACTACGACCGAGTCCGCCCGCTCATCGACGGAAGGGTCACGGTGGAGGGGTGTGATGTGAACTACCTCGTGATGCCGGTAGAAGAGTGTTTTCATCGCGCCTACTTTCACGGCGAGTTCGAAGTGGCCGAGATTGGCCTCAGCCCGTTTCTCATTGCGCTGTCGCGCGGCGTGGCACCATACGTGGCGGTGCCCGCCTTCCTGTCGCGCACGTTCCGGCATTCAGCGGTGTACGTGAACTCGAATAGTGGCATTCGCACCCCCCAGGATCTACGCGGCAGGCGCATTGGTGTTCCGGAATATCAGCAGTCGGCGGCCCTTTGGGTGCGAGGGTTCCTGCAAGACGACTTCGGGCTGGCCCCGGCGGACATGCAATGGGTGCAAGGCGGGTTGGAACAGGTTGGCCGAAAAGACAAATTCCCTCTAAACCTGCCGCCAGACTTCCCGCTGACCTCTGCGTCTTCAAGCTCACTCTCCAGCCTGCTGGCGTGCGGTGAACTGGATGCAGTGATCTCGGCTCGCGCACCCTCTTGTTTCGGGCAACCCGGGGTGCCCGTGCAGCGGCTCTTTCCTGATTACCGCGCGGTAGAGCAGGACTACTACCGCCGCACGGGATTGTTCCCGCTGATGCACGCGGTCGGTGTGCGTCAGGACATGGCGGAGAAGCACCCCTGGCTCGCAGCCAGCGTTTACAAAGCATTCGCAGCAGCCAAACGCATTTCCGATGAAGACCTCAAGGAGGTCACGGCGCTGAAGATCGGATTGCCGTGGGTCACTGCCGAACTGGAAGCCACACAGCAGGTCATGGGTGAAGACTTCTGGCCTTACGGCGTGGCTGCCAACAGGGGGGCGCTGGAGGCCATGACCCGCTATTCCTACGACCAGGGCCTGGCGGTACGCAAGCTCGAAATCGAAGAAATCTTTGCCCCGGGAACACTCGACGCAGTGCACGTTTGAGCGGAGAGACCACCATGCCAGTTCAAATGATCTGCTGTTCACACAGCCCTCTGATGCTGACAGGGATTGAGGAGTCGCAGGGCGACGCTCAAGCCCGCTTCATTGCCACCATGGAAGACGTGTCTCAGGAACTGCACGCCTTTTCGCCCGATTTGGTGGTGGTGTTCGCACCTGACCACTTCAACGGCTTCTTCTATGAGCTGATGCCCCCCTTTTGCATCGGCGCCGCCGCTGAGGGCTCGCGGGACTGGGGAGCTGAAGGCGGCCCCTTGCGCGTACCGCGTGATCTTGCCGTGGCGTGCGTCCGCCACCTGCACGGCGCAGATTTCGACATCAGCCTGTCCTACGACATGAAGGTTGACCACGGCTTGACGATTCCGCTCATTCAAGTAACCGGCGCATTGGCGCGCTACGACGTGCTGCCTATATTTATCAACTGCGCTGGCGATCCGCGGCCTTCCATGCGGCGCGTGCGCCAGTTGGGTGCAGAGATCGGGCGGTTTCTGGCGGGGCAATCTTTGCGCGTGGCGGTGCTGGGCTCTGGGGGCTTATCCCACGACCCACCCACACCCAGGCTCGCACAGACATCTTTTGAAGTAGCACGCAGGCTGATCAAACGCGCCACCCCCAGCCAGGAAGAGTTGCAGGCCCGAGAGGCCCGCGTGGTTAAGGCAGCACGCGACATGGTGCTGGGCCGCGGACCTTGCAAACCCCCAGATGTGCAATGGGACGACGAATTCATGCAGCGCATCGTGGCACTAGACCACTCCGCCCTGGACGCCATCACCGATGCGGAATTAGACAGCAAAGCCGGGTTCGGAGGCCACGAAGTGCGCACCTGGGTAGCGGCGGCTGCCGCCTGCGAAGCCATGGCAGGAAGAGACGCGCTGAAACCTGAGATCCGCTACTACCAGGCCATTCCCGAATGGCTGACTGGCATGGGCGTGGTAACGGCGCAGGTGTGAGTGAGCCATGAAATTTCACCACCGCACTGAGCAAGCAACGGGCGTTGCCCCGGGAAGGAACGAACAATGACTTTGTCTTCAGAAACAGGACACATCACTTCCGGCGATGTGCGCATCCACTACCGGCGCTTCCTTTCACGGGAGGCTTCGCCGGGGAAGATGCCCGCCTTGATCGTCCATGGACTCTCCTACTTCTCCTACGACTGGATAGAGATAGCCGCCGCCTTATCTCAGCAGCGAGAAGTAGTGGCTATTGATCTGCGCGGCTTCGGTGATTCAGACCGCAGCCCCTCTGGTGAATACGGCTTGCAAGCCATGTCCAACGACTTGATCGCCGTGCTGGACCATTTGGGTTGGGATCAAGCGGCCTTGCTGGGCCATTCCATGGGTGGCCGAGTTTGCCTCTGCACTGCAGCCTGGCACCCGCAACGCGTTGGCGCACTCATGTGCCTGGACTTCGCACCGGATGTGGAGGCTGAAGGACGCCGGAAGGTCGCCCTTCGCATCGGCAACCAGCCCGACACATTTGCTTCGATATATGAGGCTTTGGCCTATCACGGGCATGAGGGAGTTTCCAGTGATTCGCCGCTGTACAAGCGCTATGCCGCGTTTCTACGGGCCACGGACGATGGCTTGGTTCTCAAGCGAGACCTGCACTTTCGCAATTCGTTCCGCGAGGTGTTGCGCACCGGGAAGTCGCAACCTGCAGGCGTTGATCTTTGGGCCATGTTGGCTGGACTAAGCATTCCCGCAGAAGTGCTGCGCGGAAGCACCTCTGACATGCTTTCCCGCGAAACGCTGGAGAAAGTTCATGAAGTGAATGCCCGTGTCAGCACCCGCGAGATCACCGGATCGCACGATCTGGTGAGCGACAACCCCCAAGGCTTGATTGAGGCCATCACCGAATTCCTGACCAGGCTCTGAACTCAGGTTCTGAATCTTCAATGGCCTGGAGGCCATAGCACTCAAATATTTAACTTAGGAGACAAAGCACATGTCAAACGCCCAAAACGCCAGCGCCGCAGAGCGGCAGGCCACTTACCTGCCCAAGCACCGAGACCTGTACTTCGGTGGCGCGTGGCACGCGCCACACGGTGGCTATGCCGAGACCTTCAACCCGGCGACTGGTGCCAGTTTGGGCCTCTACGCAGACGCGGACGCAACTGATGTAGACGCTGCCGCCCGAGCCGCACACGCCGCCTACCTCAGTTGGCGCCTGACCGCCCCAGAAGAGCGCGCCAAGGCACTGAGAGAGATCTCGCGGATCATGCGCGCCAATCGGGAGGAACTGGCGAGCCTGGACGCCATGAACTGCGGGAACCCCGTGCGCGCGCTGATGCACGACGTGGACATCGCCACCCAACTGATTGACTACTTTGCCGGCCTGGTCCACGAACTGCGTGGCTCCACCATCCCCATGGGGCAGGACGTGGTCAACATGACCGTGCGTGAGCCCTTCGGTGTTTGCGCACGCATCGTTGCTTACAACCATCCGCTGATGTTCACCGCCAGCCGGATGGCGCCCGCCGTTGCGGCCGGCAACACCGTCATCATGAAACCCCCGGTACAGGCCCCGCTGTCTGCCCTGCGGCTCATGGAGCTGATTGACGGCGTGCTGCCACCGGGTGTGATGAACGTGCTCACCGGTGGTCAGGTCTGCGGCGAAGCTCTAGTGGCACACGACCTGATTCCCAAGGTCACCCTGATTGGAAGCATCCCCACAGGCAAGGCCATTGCGCGCGGCGCCGCCGACAAGCTGAAGCACGTGAGCCTGGAACTTGGCGGAAAAAATGCCCTCATCCTCTACCCGGATGCAGACCTGCCGCGAGCCATCGCGGGCGCCGTGGCCGGCATGTGCTTCACCTGGTGCGGCCAGGCTTGCAGCTCCACCTCCCGGTTGTTCGTACACGCTTCCATCTACGACCAGGTGGTGGCCGGCGTTGCGGAAGGCGTGAAAGCCTTCCGCCCAGGCATACCCACTGACATGGACACCACGATGGGCGCCATCGTCTCCAAAGCGCAGTACGACAAGATCATGAGCTATGTGGAAAGTGGCCAACACGAAGGCGCCCGTCTCGTGGCTGGCGGCAAACACCCAGATGGGGAACACCTCGCGAACGGCCACTTCATCGAGCCCACGGTTTTCGCCGATGTGACCATGAAGATGCGTATCGCCAAGGAAGAGATCTTTGGCCCGGTCCTGTCCATCATCAAGTGGAGTGACGAGGACACCATGTTCGAAGAAGTGAACAACGTCGAATATGGCCTGGCCGCCGGCATCTACACCACCAACCTCGCTACGGCACACCGTGCGGCGGCACGTGTAGAGGCGGGTTATGTCTGGGTGAACAACGCCGCGCGCCACTTCTTCCCGGCACCGTTTGGGGGCACCAAGCAATCAGGCAACAACCGCGAAGAGTCCTTTGAGGAGCTGCTCTCGTACACGCAGCTCAAGAACATCCACATCAATCTCTGACACCACCGCATCCTTAACTTGAAAGCCAATGCCATGAATTTCAACGAACTCAAGAACGTCAAAGTCCGCATCGCCGACGGCATTGCATGGGTCAGCCTGAACCGCCCGGAAAAGCGCAACGCCATGAGCCCGGATCTGCATTTCGAGATGGTCGATGTGCTCAAGGAGCTGGCCGAAGACACCGCAGTGCGCGTGCTGGTGCTGTCTGGCGAGGGAGACAGCTGGTGCGCCGGCCAGGACATCAAGCTCTTCTTCCGTGATCTGGACGACAAGCCACGCGAGAGGCACCTGGCACGCCTGGCCAACCACGAATGGCGCTGGACTTTGCTTTCGAGCTTTCCCAAGCCCACCATTGCCATGGTCAACGGCTATTGTTTCGGTGGCGCCTTCGTACAGCTGTTCGCCTGCGATTTCGCCATTGCAGCAGACGAAGCACTTTTTGGCCTCTCGGAAGTGAACTGGGGAATTTTGCCCGGCGGCCTGGTGGGCAAAGTCATCGTAGATGGTCTTTCCTATCGCGATGCGGTGTACTACTCCATGACGGGTGAGCAGTTCAACGGCAAGAAAGCTTCAGAGATCCGCCTCGTCACGCAATCTGTTCCGGCTGCTGAATTGCGTGAGAAAACGGAGCTTTTGGCGCACGAACTCGCCAAGAAAAACCCGCAGACTTTGCGCACCATCAAGGAAAGCCTGCGCCTGGTGCGTGGCATGAGCGTGGACCAGGCGGCTGACTACCTGCTGGCCAAGGAGCGCGAGATGCGCTTCCTGGACACCGAGCGCGGTCGTGAGCAGGCCATGACCCAGTTCCTGGACGAGAAGACGTACAGGCCTGGCTATGGCGCCTATCAACGCAACGAAGACGCTGGCGCCAATCAGCCCAAGGAATCGTCTTGAACAGCGGCGAAGCCAACGGCGCATCGCCTGCCCGTGAGCCGCTGGACGGCATCACGGTGCTTGAACTAGGTGGCTTCATTACAGGGCCGTACGCGGGTCTGCTTCTGGCTGACCTGGGAGCCACCGTGATCAAGATCGAGCGCCCGGAAGGAGACCCTTTCCGCGCGTTCCGGGGTGGTCAATACAGCCCAAATTTTGTGGGCTTCAACCGAAACAAGCGCAGCGTGAAGCTCGACCTGGGCAGCGCTACAGGGCGGGACACCTTCCTGCGCCTGGTGGAGCAGGCCGACGTCGTGATAGAGAACTTCCGACCTGGCGTGATGGATAAGCTGGGGCTGGGTTGCGAAAAGCTGCGCGCTCTCAACCCGCGACTGGTGTATTGCGCCATTGCAGGCTTTCCTCCCGGCAGCGAGAACGCTGACGGCCCCGCGTTCGATGCCATCGGGCAGGCCCAGAGCGGCATGCTCGACGTCTTCCTGGACCCCGCCAACCCGGATGTGCGCGGCCCCACCATTGCAGACCAGGTGGCAGGCATGTATGCCAGCTATGGCATTCTTGGCGCGCTGGCCGGGCGTACAACCAGTGGCGTGGGCCGCAGGGTGGATGTCAACATGGTAGAAGCGGCCATGTCTTTCATGCCTGATTTCTTTGCCAGCTACTCAAGGGAAGGCACGTTGATGGGGTCCACCACGCGGGCTGCGTATTCACATACCTTTGCCTTTCGGTGCGCGGATGGGGAAATGGTGGGAATTCAGCTGTCCTCGCCAGAGAAATTCTGGCTCGCGATGGTCAACGCCATCGGTGTACCGGCGCTCGCTGCGGACCCTCGCTTCTGCACGCGCGTCCTGCGCATTCAGAACTTCCAGGAACTCACCGCACAATTGCGCCTGCTTTTTGCAGCCCAGCCTCGGGCGCATTGGCTGGACGTACTCACCCGCGCCGATGTACCTCACTCTGCGATCCGCCGGGTGGACGAGGTACTCCAAGATCCGGTTCTGCAGCGAGGTGGCACCTTCCGTACGCTGTCGCATCCGGAAATGGGAGACGTGACCTGCATTGAGCGGCCCGTGCTGTTCGATGGTGGGCGCGCGCCCACACGATGCCCACCCCCGGTGCTGGGCGAACATACCGATGAAGTGCTGCGTGAGTTCGGCATCGGCAGTGCCGAGCCGGCGGGTATGCCCCGCCACGGGTAGCGCACAGCCACCGTCCACGAACATGACTAACGAGGAGATCTCCATGCCACAGATTCGCCCCCGGGAGGCTAGCGCCTTCGGCCGCTGCTCGTACGCTGCAGCACGGTTACTGCTCACCGCGCTCGCACCCCTGGCTGCGCTGCCGGTAGTCGCTCAATCGTATCCAGACAAAGCCATTCGAATGGTGGTCCCCTTTCCGCCGGGTGGTGGTGTGGACGCCACCGCCCGAATGATTGGCAAACGCCTGTCTGATGCGTTCGGGCAGCCCGTGCTGATTGACAACCGCCCTGGCGCGAACGGCTCCATTGGCGCAGGTGCGGTGACCAAGGCGCCTGCAGACGGCTATACCCTTTTGTTTGCGGACCGCGGGGCCTTTGGTGTCAACCCAAGTCTCTACAAAAAGCTCGCCTACGATCCGCTGAAGGACTTTGCCTATATAGGCATCGCCACGTGGTCGCCCTATGTGCTTGTGGCCGCAGGCAGTTTGCCAGTGAAAGATCTGGCGCAGATGGTTCCCTATGCCAAGCAAAACGCCTGCAAGTTGAACTACGCCAGCTTTGGTATAGGCAGCATGGCTCAGATGGGTATGGAGTCGCTGAACGCGCACTACGGCACGTGCATTTCGCATGTGCCGTACAAGGGAGGTGGGCCAGCGGTCATGGCCACTGTGGGTGGTGAGGTTCAATTCACCTTGTCGACCATTGCCGCAGTGCTGCCACACATCAAAGATGGCCGGCTGAAAGCCCTGGCCGTGGGCGCGCCCAACCGCTCTCCCCTGCTTCCGCAGACGCCCACCGTTGCTGAATCAGGCGGGCAGCCAGATCTACTGCCACAAACCTACTTCGGCTTTGCCTTGCCTGCCAACACGCCAGCACCCATCGTGGCACGTCTAGGCGAAGAAATCCGTCGCATCGTGGGGATTGCAGAGGTCAGAGATTCATTGATGAAAGGCGGCTTCGAGCCGGCCGATGTTTCAGCAGAGAGCATGGCTCGTACTGTCAAGGAAGACGTAGCCCGGTTTGCCCGCTTGGCCCAGACTATTGGAATCCAGCCAGAATGAGATTTTCCAGGAGGCTGCGAAGTTTGGAGCACCAAACCAACCTGCCACCGTTCACGCTGAGCTTGGCCTGTTCTGAGGTTCCCTGGTCTCGGTCAAGTAGCAAAGGTCGTTTGAGCTACAAACTACCGTTCGGGCTTGTCGAAGCCTTGCGCAACGCTTCGACAAGCTCAGCACGAACGGGTATTTGTCGTGGTTTATGAGAGCGTCAATAAGCGACATCAGTCATACCCTGGTTGCACGGCATTTCCATTGCGGTCCATTTGCAGACCAAGACGGTCGAAGCCAACACCCTCCTAGAATGGCCAACGCCAGCTACGAAATTCAAAACATAAAAACATGTCGAAGTTCACGGATATCAGCCGCAGCCGCATCGCACGCTATCTCCAGCTTGCCACGCTTTTCCGGAACCGGATTGCATCAGGGGAATGGGGAGTAGACGAGCGTATTCCCAACGTGGAGGCGCTGGCAGAAGAGTTCCAGGTCGCGCGGGGGACTATTCGCGAAGCCATGGACGTTCTGGCGGAGGAAGGCCTGATTGAGCGCTTTCGCGCCAAAGGCAGCTTTGTGCGCAAATCGCCCATAGCCCAGGGCGTGCATCATCTTGAGAGCGATTGGGCATCCATGATCGAGATGCACAAAGGCGTGGAAATCCGCGTGTTGGAGCAAGGGCGCACCAAGACATTGCCCGCCTATGCCTCAACCACCGGTGAGCCCGCCGCTGAATACGAAATGATGCGGCGCCTGCATCTGCGCGAACGCCAGCCGTATCTTGTGGGGCGCTTCTACCTGGACCGCGAACTATTCCGGCTGGGCCCGCCCAAGCGTTTCCTGCGAGAGCCCACCCTGCCCATACTCCACGATATCGCCGGCGCCCGCATTGCTTCGGCTCACCAGATCCTGACCGTGAGCTCGGCAGACATCGAAATCGCCAACCTGCTTGAACTGCCGCTGAACGCACCCATCGTGAAGGTGCACCGCACGGCTGTTGACCTGGACGGCAAGCTGATCTACCTCGGGGAAGGCCTGTACCGGGGCGACACCTTCAAACTCGAGATTGAGCTCCGCTAGAGACTAGGGCGTGTTCACACTAAATTCACCCCCGCGCCGGGGTTTACCGTACCGAAGCCGGCCGCGTTGCAGTGCAAGGCGTGCCGTGCCGCCAAGGTGCGATCCTTGGCAAGAGGCGCAACGCGGCAATGCGGCCCGGCAAACCCCGGCCCGGAGGGTGAGGCTCTGGCAATCCGCACTCGGCGTTGCCGACGCCGGCCGCGCAAACCCTCGCCCGGTGTCCAACCCGGCTGCGGTTTGCGCCTTGATTGCGGCTCACCAGAACCTCACGCGGGGGTGAATTTAGTGTGAACACGCCCTAGCACTTGACATTGGAGTTACTCCAGGGTTTCCAATTGTGGGCAAGTCGCCCGGCATGTAGTACACGCGGAGGGCGATGAAAAGCTCAACCCTCCCCAAAAGCAATCATGAACACATTTGGAAAGCGAATTCGGCCGGTAGTAGATACCGAAATTCACGAGGCCTTCGAACTTGAAGCCAAGGGTCTCCCTGACCTAGGCTTCAGGCACCTGGAGCGGGCGCATGTCCTCGGGCAGGCTTCTACTGTCCAGCATGTCCGCGTACATATGCAGATGCTCTTTTGGGCATGGCGCCATGGCCGATTCAAGGAAGCTTTTGGTCAGGTCATTCGCGTCGTAGGAGCTGCCACCAAAACCGCCATCGGCCTGGTTCCCACCGGGAACACAGGTGGCGCGGATGTCAGCCCCTTTCGCCGCATGCCGGTCTCCGGCGATCTGCAGCAAAAGATTGACGCTGCATCCAAGGCCTAGGAGTCTGCGCGGCTGGGCGCCCCCGGCAGAAGGATCGCCGGCTGCAACGCGCGAGATGCAGACCTAGCGATCGCGCGAGCCTTGGTATATAGACAGCACGGCGTGGGCCACCAGATCAACCGCTGGGCGGGTGTTGCCCTCTTTATCCGTCCACACTTTGGGCGTCAGCTCTCCAGACAGCGCCACGCTTTCGCCATCACCCAGGGACAACAATGTCTCCTGCACCGAGTGGCTGAATGCGATCACGTTCACAAAGAGTGGCTCGCCCTCGCCCACTGAAGCGCGCACCTTGGCGGTAGTGAAGGGTTTGCCGTTGGCGCCGTCGCGTTGTTGGGCCTGGCCATATAACTTGCCAGCGATCAATGCATCAATCATGGGTTTCCTCTTGGGGGTATCTAACCGTCAATCACAAAAGCACCAGCCCGTGAAGTGGACTCAGCCTGAGTCCATCACGAATCAAGTGCAATTCGAACGTCGGGGGTGGTTTAGTGTCGTGAATTGGAAGTTCGCTGAACAAATCCGCCGAGAATCGACGCCATGCGGCGTCACAACTCCTCGCGATACCAACCGGTATCACTGCGGTTTGTTCCTTGCCTGACACCGATTTCGACAGATTTGTCTTTTCAACGAACTTTCAACCCACGACACTAGTGGTGAGCCGCAGCTTCCAATCATCGCGCTAGCGAGAACAAGGTGACTACTCGCTTATGCCGCCAAGCTATGAGCTGAGATCATTTTGGTTGATTGGCGGCTGCTACAGTATTCAGTATATTGTTGAACGATCCTCTTGGACGCCGTGGGCGCGCTTCGGTGCACCGTTTGTCCGAGAGAACTTCCTTAAACCGCACATCGGAGTGGCGTCATATGGCCTTTTCCCCTAAATCCCTCGGAAAACATCTTCTGCTCGCCGGTGTTCTCGCGGCGTCATCGCTCCCAGCTTTCGCTGGCAAAACCCTGGACACCATCAAATCCCGCGGCCAGCTTGTGGTGGGCGTGAGCAGCGGCGTGCCAGGCCTTTCCGCACCGGACAGCCAAGGACGCTGGACAGGGCTGGATGTGGATATTGGCCGCGCTGTGGCAGCAGCCGTTCTTGGCGATGGCGAGAAAACCAAATGGGTTCCCCTCACCGTACAGCAGCGTTTCACGGCCATTCAATCTGGCGAAGTGGATTTGCTCTCTCGCGGAACCACCTTCACGCTCACCCGCGATGCATCCCTGGGCCTGGTCCAGACAGCCATCGTTTTGTACGACGGCCAAGGCTTCATGGTGCCTGCCAAGAGCAAGATCACCAGCGCCAAACAACTCAAGGGCGCCACCGTTTGCTTGCAAGGCAGCAACACCACAGAGAAGAACCTCGCTGATTTCTCGCGGGCCAACAAACTCAATCTGAAGCCTGTGGTGTTCGAAAAGCTGGATGCCTCGGCTGCAGCGTATTTTGGTGGTCGTTGCGATGTGTACACCTCTGACGTCTCCGGCCTGGCCTCTATCCGTTCCAAAGAAGCCAAAAATCCCAAGGACCACGTGATCCTGCCCGATCTGATTTCCAAAGAGCCATTGGGCCCATTGGTACGCCGCGGAGATGATGAGTTCTTCACCATCGTCAAATGGGTGGTGTATGGCCTCATCGAGGCAGAAGAAAACGGCATCACCCAAGCCAACGTAGATCAACTCAAGGCCGACAGCACTGACCCCGTGGTGATGCGCTTGCTGGGTAAAGGCGAAGACATGGGCAAGCTGCTCGGGCTTGACCGCGAATGGCTCGCCCGCGCCATCAAGACCACAGGCAACTATGGCGAAATCTTTGAGCGCAATCTGGGTGAGAAAACACCTGTTGGCTTGCCACGTGGCTTGAACCGGCAATGGAACAAGGGTGGCCTGATGTATGCGCCGCCAGTCCGCTGATCGCACGCCTTTCTGCCTGCCGGACGCAGGCTGATGACCATCCCCGCACGACCACCTCCGGTCGTCTCGCGCCGTGCTGCATGGAGCTGGCGCAGCCGTAGCCTGCGCCGCTGGGTCTATCAGGCCCTGGCCGTGGCTGCAGTGGTTGGCCTCGTGGCCTGGTTGTTTTCCAACACCTGGGCCAACATGCGTGCGCGCGGCATTCAGGGTGGTTTTGGTTTCCTGACCGACAGCGCAGGCTTCGAGATCAGTGAAAGCCTGTTTGATTTCTCCAGCAGCGATCCCTATTGGAAGGCTTTTCTCGTAGGCCTTGGCAACACCTTGCGTGTGGCCGTAGCGGGCTGCTTGCTCACCACTGTGGCTGGCGTGCTGATTGGTATTGGCCGCTTGTCCAGCAACGCACTGGTGCGTGGCCTTTGCCAAGCGTACGTAGAGCTGTTCCGCAATGTGCCGCTGCTGATTCAACTGCTCGTTTGGTATTTGATCTTCGTGGAGATCTTGCCCCCTGCCCGCGAGCCGCTGAGTCTGGGTGGACTCATCTTCCTCAGCAAAGGCGGCCTGGCGCTGCCTGCTCCCGCAGCCTCTGCTGGTTGGGGTTGGGTTGCCGGTGGCCTGGCCGCAGGTGTGGCCATAGCCGCCACGTTAGGACTGCGCGCGCGCCGAAGATTCCAGGAGGCCGGTGGGCGCCCTCCCAGCCTGGTGCTTCAGCCACTGGCCATCGTCTTGTGTGCAGGCCTGCTGGGATGGCTGGTTGGCGGCATGCCCACTGCCTGGGAAGTACCCGAGCTAGGCGGCTTCTCCATCGAGGGCGGTGTGTCTCTCACCCCCGAATTCATGGCGGTTCTGCTGGGCCTCACGGCCTACACCACGGCCTTTACTGCAGAGGTGGTACGCGCAGGAATCTCCTCCGTGAGCCGCGGGCAATTGGAAGCAGGTGCCAGCATAGGTTTACCGCGCAGCCTTGTGCTGCGGCTGGTGGTGTTGCCACAAGCACTGCGCGTGATCATTCCGCCGCTCACCAACCAGTATCTCAACCTCACGAAGAATTCATCGCTCGCGGTGGCCATTGGTTACCCTGACCTTGTTTCGGTGGCCAACACCTCGCTCAACCAGACGGGGCGTGCGGTGGAGTGCATCACGCTCATCATGCTGGTGTATTTGGTGCTCTCCCTGCTCACTTCTGCACTGATGGGCTGGTTCAACCGCCGCGTAGCGATCAAGGAGCGATGAGTATGAGCGCTCCAAAAGCTTTCATCGCAGCGCGGCCGGCGCCCCGACGCAGCGCAGGAATCTTGCACAGGCTGCGCACCAATTTTGGCGCCAGCCCAGCGAGCTTGCTGGCCACTTGTCTGCTGGCTGTACTCGGTATCTGGGCACTCTGGCACGCAGCCGAATGGGCTGTGCTGAATGCAGTTTTTGCACCTGACGAGCAGGCTTGCGAAGCCGCCCGCGGACAAGGCGCCTGCTGGGGAGTCATTACCGAAAAGTACCGCGTCATCCTGTTTGGCCACTACCCTTATGCCGAGCATTGGCGTGCAGCGCTGGCCTCCGTGCTGCTTCTGGCGCTGGTGGTGGCCAGCGGAGTACGCCAACTCTGGCGCAAATGGCTGCTGCCGGCATGGATCGTAGGCTTGGCAGGTTTCATGGCGCTCATGGGCGGAGGTGTGGCGGGGCTTTCACGCGTCGACACCTCGCAGTGGGGTGGTTTACCGCTCACGCTGTTGCTCACAACCGTTTCGCTTGCGCTGGCATTCCCACTAGCGGTGGCCGTGGCGCTCGGCAGGCGCTCGGCCCTGCCAGCGGTGCGCGCGGTTTGCACCGTTTATGTGGAGCTGGTCCGCGGCGTGCCTCTGATTTCTGTCTTGTTCATGGCCAGCTTCATGTTCCCGCTGCTCCTGCCCACCGGATACAACCCCGATGTACTCATCCGCGTGGTCATAGGCATCACGCTGTTTGCTGCGGCCTATATGGCAGAGGTGGTACGCGGGGGCTTGCAAGCCGTGTCCGCAGGGCAGCAGGAGGCCGCGGCCTCCCTGGGATTAGGATTTTGGCGAACACAGGGCTTGGTGGTGCTGCCTCAGGCGCTCACCACGGTGCTGCCGGGCTTGATGAACAATTTCATTGCGCTGCTGAAGGACACTTCGCTCGTGACCATCGTGAGCCTTTACGAGTTGACTGGCGCCCTCGGTCTTGCGCTCTCTGGAGATCCCGTATGGCGGCCCTACAAAATTGAAGGCTACCTGTTCATCACGATGATTTATTTCACGCTCTGCTTTTGCATGTCGCTCTATGCCAGGCGCCTGGAAGCACGGCTGCATCGCCACACCACATGACTGCTCAGCCCATCAACCCCGACGCGCCCTTGATCCGCTTCGAGCAAGTGAACAAGTGGTATGGAGATGGCCTGCACGTGCTGCGCGACATCGATCTTTCCGTGCAGGCCGGCGAGCGCCTCGTCATCTGCGGCCCCTCAGGTTCAGGAAAATCTACGCTCTTGCGTTGCGTAAACGCGCTTGAGGACTACCAGGAAGGCGAGCTCACCGTCGCCGGCCATGTACTGGGAGATGATCTCAAGGAAGTGCAGGCAGTGCGCCGCCAGGTGGGCATGGTGTTCCAGCAGTTCAATCTGTTCCCGCACCTTACTGTGCTGGAAAACCTGACGCTCGCACCCGTCTGGGTCAATCAAGTCACTCCGGCTGAAGCGCGCGCGCAAGCCATGGCTCAGTTGGAGCGCGTACGTATTGCCGGGCAAGCCAGCAAGTACCCCTTGCAGTTGTCCGGCGGTCAGCAGCAGCGTGTGGCGATCGCCCGTGCGCTTTGCCTTAAACCGCGCATCATGTTGTTTGATGAGCCCACTTCCGCACTTGATCCTGAAATGGTCAAGGAAGTGCTGGATGTCATGGTGGATCTAGCGGGCCAGGGTATGACGCTGCTGTGCGTGACGCACGAGATGAATTTTGCGCGCGCCGTGGCTGATCGCATCGTATTCATGGACGAAGGCCAGATCATGGAAGAGGCCCCGCCAGAGCAGTTCTTTTCAGCGCCACAAACCGATCGTGGCCGGGACTTTCTTTCCAAGCTACTGGAGCGCTAAGGCCCCGGTATTCTTCAGCGTAAACCGGCTTCGCGGCTATCCATGGGAGTCAAGAAGGAGTTGGATTGCCAGCCCCCGCGCATGCCGCGATCTTGCGAGACTGCATCAAGAGCAGAAAGCTCCGTAGGCAATGGACCGAAGTCACTATGCTCCCGGTTTTGGCGCTGGCGGTTGAGCGCGGAACGCAGGCTGGCCTGAGCCGTCATGATGGCCTGGTCTTCATATTCTTCCTGGTTTACCAAAAAATCCGATGGGCCTTCGCCAGCCAGGAATTCGGTGCGCATTAAAGCCGGGTCAGGAAGGTTGTCTGATTTGACCACCCAATAGGGCAGCGCAAATTGGCCAAGCATTGAGCGCTTGATCCTATAGGCCCTGCGTTGCGTCTCGGCCTGCGTTGGAACATCTACACAACCGACTACGTTGCCGTCAGTCTTGCAAATGGTGAAAGTGCAATATACGGCACCCAGAAGCTCGTGCAGGGCTTCCGCCTGCGCGCGGTCATTGGGCATTGCAAAGCGTGTGAGTGGCAGCTTCACCATGATCCGATGATCAGGGAAGGTGTGCATCAACCAGCGCCAGACTCTGAGTTCTTCGCTATTGACCAAGGCCCTGGGTACCAGTGGCCAATGGTGCGGTATACGACGCTGGCGCCTGGCGAGCCGTTTCGCCCAAGCGCGATACCCCCACGCGCCGGCGGCCAGAAGCAGCAGAGCCGCAACAAGCCCCAGAAGCAATAAAAAGGCCGACGAAAGGGTGGAAAACATGAGCTAGCCAAGACGAAAGATTACGTGTTTCTAATTGTGTACAAATCCACGCGGATTTGTCACTTTCGCGTCAGCACGTATTCGCTCATGCGTGATATTTTTGGGGTTTCTTGCGCGCTTCTTGAGACCTTCCGTTCTCAACATCGCGCAATTTCCTTCCCAGGGCTCTAGATCAACAGCATTTATAAGGGTTTAACCTAGGCACTGACCTAGCCACTAAGCTCGCCTCTGATCCAGCCCTTGCTCTAGCCCTTGACCTGGCCCCAAACCTTTTCCAGCCGCTTCACGCTCACAGGTTGTGGAGTGCGTAACTCTTGCGCAAAAAAGCTCACGCGCAACTCCTCCAGCAACCAGCGCAGTTCTTGCAAGCGAGCATCCTGCACGCCCTTGCGATCAGCCACCAGGCGCCAAAACCGCTGCTCCTGAGCGCGCGCTTCTGTCATGCGCTGCACATCCCGGGCCGGATCAGCGCGGAGCTTCTCCATACGCAGCACAATCGCTTTCAGATAGCGCGGTAAGTGCTGCAAGGCGGCCCAAGGCGTTTCTTGCAGGAAGCGTTTGCCCATGAGACGCTGCAGTTGCACTTGAGCGTCTGCCACAGCGTCTGGAGCGCTCTTGGTGTCTTTGAGCTTGCGAACGGCCGTGGCGTATTCGGACAAGATCACTCCAGCCAAGCGTGCCACCTCGTTGGTGATCAGGGTCAACCGCCCTCTGCCTTCTTCAACACGGCGGCCAAAGCTTCCGGCGTCTTGCGGCAGGGGTTCTTGCAGGAAAGCTCGGTCCAGGGCCACATCGATGATCTGCTGACGCAGCTCTTCCGGTGTTCCAAGGCTCATGAACGCAACGCCCATCTTCTGCAGATCAGGAACGTTCTTTTCCAAGTACCTCAAGGCATCCTTGATCTGCAGCGCAATAAGCCGGCGCAAACCGCTTCTATGCTTGGCGGCGGCCACATCGGGCTCATCAAACACTTCTATGGTGACCGCGTCGCCACCATCCACCAGCGCAGGAAACCCGATCAAGACCTGCCCTTTTCGGCGAATCTCCATCAGCTCCGGCAATTCGCCGAATGTCCAGGTCGTATAGCGTTGGGCTGGGGCCAATTCATCGCTTGGGCGCGCCCCTTGCGCTCCTGCCGATCGCGCGGTAGACGACTCAGCGGTAGCGGCACCTGGCGACCCTGCACGTGCCTTGGCACTTGAAGCGGGGCTTGCGCCATCCGAGGCGGATGAGGCCTGCGCCGCAGGCGTGTTCACCTTCAAAGCCGCCAATGCTTGAAACGCTCCCCTCGCCTGATGCCCCAGCTCTGCCTTGAGAGCGGCCAGATTGCGGCCCGTGGCTAATTGACGGCCATGTTCGTCGACCACAACGAAGTTCATGAACAAATGCAGGGGAAGCATGTCCTGCTTGAAATCGGTGCGTGTCACCTGAAGGCTGGTGGCATCACGTACGAGCTTAAGCAGCGAATCAATCAGGCTTCCATGGCCGAACGCCTCAGGCGCCCCCAGTTGCTCATTCAGGCGCGCGGCGCTTTCGGGAAGCGGCACAAATCGGCTGCGCGGCTTTTGCGGAAGGCTTTTCAAAAGCGCCTGTATCTTGTCTTTCAACATGCCGGGCACCAACCATTCCGCCCGCTCCTCATTGACCTGATTGAGCACAAAAAGCGGCACGGTCACCGTAAGGCCATCTTTGGGATCACCCGGTTCATGCAAGTACGTGGCGGCGCAATCTACGCCACCAAGGCGCACCACCCGGGGGAACGCGCTGGTGGTGATGCCAGCCGCATCGTGCCGCATCAGCTCTTCGCGCGTTAGCCGCAGGAGGTCAGGCTGTGCTTTACTGGCTTCGTTCCACCAAGCCTCGAAGTCTCGGCCGTTGCAAATGGTTTTTGGGATCTGCTGGTCGTAATAGGCGTAGATGAGCTCATCATCCACCAACACATCTTGCCGGCGGCTCTTGTGCTCCAGCTCCTCCACCTTGGCAATGGTTTTCTGGTTGGCGGGCAAAAATGGCAGGCGACGCGCCCATTCATCAGGCCATTCACCGGCAACCAATGCCTCCCGGATGAAGATCTCCCGCGCACCATGCGGGTCCACCTTGCCAAAACTCACGCGCTTGCCGGTGTACACAGGCAGGCCATACAAAGTGGCTCGCTCCAGTGCAATCACGTCCAGGGCTTTTTTCTCCCAGTGTGGCGCCAGCAGTTGCTTTTTCAGCAGGTGCTCACCTACTTCCTCCAGCCATTGCGGTTCAATATTGGCAATGCTGCGGCCAAAGAGGCGCGTGGTTTCCACCAGCTCCGCGCAGGCAATCCAGCGGCCCGGCTTTTTGCTCAGATGAGATCCGGGGTGCCTGTAGAACTTGATCCCGCGCGCACCCAGATATTCACCAGAACTACCACCGGCGTCTTCTTCCAGCTTGCAACCTATGTTGCCCAGTAATCCGGCAAGCAAAGACTTGTGCAGCGCTTCATAGCCTGCGGCCTGCGTGTTCACCTTCCATTTGTGCTCCGCCACCACGGTATGCAACTGGGTGTGAATATCGCGCCATTCGCGCACGCGGCGTACGCTGATGAAGTTCTGGCGCAGCAGGCTTTCGTATTGGCGGTTGCTTAATTTGTGGGATGAGGGGTCTACCCATCGCCCCGCCGCTCCTTCCGGAGCAGGGCGCGCCGCGGCCTTGGAACCCCCAGTTTTGGAGCCAGTTGCCGCGTTTTGAGCTGAAGTCTGGAGCGCCTGACGTGCAGCTTGCATCGCCATCGCAGCTCGTTGCGCCACCGGAAGGACCGCGATGTTCGCGGGCACTTTAGGCGCCTTGCCTTCTTGCGCGGCCATTTCGCGGCGCGAGCCGGCAGCATGCCCGCCGCGAGCGTCTTGCAGCCATTTCCATAGTCTTAAATAGCCGCTGAACTCGCTTTTTTCGTCGTCAAACTTGGCATGCGCCTGATCGGCCTGAGCCTGGGCTTCCATCGGGCGATCGCGCACGTCCTGCACGCTCAAGGCTGCAGCGATCACCATCACCTCATCCAGGGCGCCACGCTCTCTACCCTCGATGATGATCCGGCCGATGCGGGGATCGAGCGGCAGGCGTGCCAACTCGCTACCCAAGCGAGTTAACTCGCCCATTTCATCCACTGCCCCCAGCTCACCCAAAAGTTGGTAGCCATCGGCAATGGCGCGCCCGGAAGGCGCCTCCAGGAACGGGAAATCCTCCACCCGGCCACCGTCGCCCAGCAGGCGCAGGCTTTTCATGCGCAAGATCACGCCCGCAAGCGAGCTGCGCAAGATCTCAGGATCTGTGAAGCGCGGGCGCCCGGAAAAATCCTTCTCGTCGTATAGGCGTATGCAAATGCCATCGGCCACACGTCCACAACGGCCGGCGCGCTGATTAGCGGCAGCCTGGCTCACGGGTTCGACCAACAATTGCTCAACCTTGCTTCGGTAGCTGTAGCGCTTGACCCGGGCCGTACCCGTATCCACCACGTACCGGATACCTGGAACCGTGAGTGATGTCTCCGCCACGTTGGTGGCCAACACGATGCGCGGGCCGCCATGCGTATCGAACACGCGGTCTTGCTCAGCCTGTGACAGACGCGCAAACAGAGGCAGCACTTCAGCGTTGCGCGTGCCGGCGTGGTGCGATAGATGCTTGCGCAAGTGATCCGCCGCTTCGCGGATTTCACGCTCTCCCGGCAGAAACACCAGGATATCGCCCACGGGCCGGCCAGTCCACAGCTCATCCACAGCATCGGCTATGGCGCTATTCAGATCGTATTCGCGGCTTTCTTCGTAGGGCCGGTAGCGCTGCTCTACCGGGAAGGTCCTTCCAGACACCATGAGCACAGGCGCCGGGCCATTTTTGCTTTCAAAGTGCCTGGCGAACCGATCAGCATCAATGGTGGCCGAAGTCACCACTATTCGCAAATCTGGCCGCCTGGGCAAAATTTGCCTCAGATAGCCCAGCAGAAAATCGATGTTCAGGCTTCGTTCATGCGCCTCATCAATGATCAGGGTGTCGTAGGCTTTAAGCAGCGGATCCGTTTGCGTCTCCGCCAGCAAAATGCCGTCGGTCATCAGTTTGATCGACGCATTCTGGGACAAACGGTCCTGAAAACGCACCTTGTAGCCAACCACCTCGCCCAGCGGGGTGTTCAGCTCTTCGGCGATACGCTTGGCCACACTGCTGGCCGCAATCCGGCGTGGTTGCGTGTGTCCGATCAGCCTGCCCCGCTCTCCCGGCTTGGCGTTCATGCGGCCCCGGCCCATGGCTAGCGCCATCTTGGGGAGCTGCGTGGTTTTGCCCGAGCCCGTTTCGCCACAAACGATAATGACCTGGTGCCGTGCCAAGGCTTCCTCTATCTCGGCGCGGCGCTCGGATACGGGCAGGTTTGGTGGAAATTCGATCTTCAAGGGCGAGTTCAATGGCGGGGTTGGCTCAATCATCGGGTTGGGGATTATCCCAGCGACGGGGGCTTGCCGCTTATCGGCTGCCCCCAAGGGCCTGCAGGCAACTGTAGGCGCCCTCTCTTTCTCAGCAGATAGAGTGAGCACCACGTGCGGGAATCAAGCATATGGGGTTGTATTTCGATCTGACAAGAATGCGCTGCGCGCCATCACAAGCGAGGCATGGAGGCGGCCAATGATGAGGGCTCGTCCATCCGCGCGCCCTTCCCCGCCTTCACCGGCGCCCGTTGCCTGCGGATGCTCGCCTCGATATCGCGCGCGCCACGCAGCACCAATTCAGAGATTTTGCGCAGCCGTGCCTGCCCCATCCGCTGAGACAGTGCCGCCACGCTAACCGCACCAATCGCTAAACCCATGCTGTCGCGAAAGGCAGCGCCCACGGCCGTCACGCCCAGGCTCACCCGGTTCTGAATAATCGCCACCCCGTGAGCCCGGGTGGTGTCACAGGCCTCCGCCAATGCCGCCGGCGTGAGCTTGCCGAATGCCGGGAGTGAGGGGGCCACCCGGCGGATGATTTCCTCGCGTTCGTCTTCTTCAATGGCAGCCAGCACAGCCAAACCACCCGCGCCCACCCCCAGCGGACGACGGCTTCCCACTTCCAGCACCAGCGTGCGGATTGGAAAGCTGCCCTCCCAACGGTGCATGCACACGGCCTCGAAGCCGCTGCGAACCACGAGATACACCGTGTCCTCCGTCTCCAACGCCATCGCCTGCATGGTGGGTTCACACAGATCCCTGATGTCATGCATGGTGGATCCGGCGATGCCCAGCTCAAAGGCCAGCGGCCCCAGCTTGTAGCGGTGCGTTTCGCGGTTGTGCTCGACCAGGCGCTCGGCAATCAGCTGCTTGAGGATCCGGTGCGCCGAAGGGTGCGGCATTCCTGATTTTTCGGAAAGTTCACTTAACGGACATCCTCTTGCCCCACCTGTAGCCAGCAGCTTGAGCAGGACAACACCACGCTTAAGTGATCCTAATTCGGTGTTTTTATTCATGTTCGTTTATCGGACAAATTAATGACGCCATTCCGCAATTAGAAAACAATTCCGTCAGTTGGCTTTCAAGCCATCCAACTATCGGACATGACGCTTCAGATCGGCAATAGAACATGGAACGCAATTCCTCCTGCTCACTGCAAGGCAAAGTCGCCCTCGTTACGGGAGGCAGTAACGGCATAGGCGCCGCCACGGTGCGTGCGCTGGCGCGAGAAGGCGCCAGCGTTGTGATTGGCTACCACCAGGGCCGTGACCGTGCTGAAGCCCTTCGCGCCAGCCTGGGCGATGCGGGCCGCCACGCCACGCTGCAGATCTCGCTGGATGCCCCAGCAACCCACGCGGCTGCCAGCCAATGGCTACAGGCAGAGCACGGTCACCTGGACATCCTGGTGAACTCCGCAGGGTTCACGCAGCGTATTGCTCACGCAGATCTGGACGCCCTGACACCTGAACTATTCAACCAGATCCTCACAGAAAACGTAGGCGGCACCTACGGCATTTCCCGTGCCCTGCTGCCACTGCTGCGCGCCCGCCCAGAAGCCACGGTCGTCAATGTGTCGTCCGTGTCGGCTTTTACCGGCCTCGGCAGCAACATGGCGTATTGCGCGGCCAAAGCGGCGCTCGACACGCTCACCGTTTCTCTGGCCCGTGCCTTTGCCCCGGTGCGCTTCCTATGCGTCTCACCGGCCTCGGTAGATACAGATTTCGTCGCCGGCCGCAGCCGCAACGAGCTGGAGCAAAAGGCAGCCAAGACCCCCCTGGGCCGCGTAGTGACACCCGAAGATGTGGCCCAGGCCATCCTCGCCTGCATCACGCATCTGCGCACCTCCACGGGTGCACGCATCGTGATTGACGGGGGGCATACCTTATGAGCCTGCAACTCAACGCTACTCACGCACCCGAGCTGCGCAGTTGGGTGGAAAGCGCCAATCAGCCTGGCGCAGACTTCCCCATTCAAAACCTGCCTCTCGCGGTGTTTCGCCCACAGGGCGGTAACACAGCCTGTTGCGGTGTTGGCATCGGTGACCAGGTCCTGGAAATTGCTGCGTGCGCGCCCTTGATGAGCGACCCGCTGGCACGCAGCGCTGCGCAAGCCTGTGAGGCCGCAGATACCTTGAACGCCCTGATGGCCCTCGGCCCTGAGGCCATGTCGGCATTGCGCGCAGAACTATCGAGCTTGCTCAGCGCCAACCAGAAGACCCATAGAGAGGCACTGCAGCGCGCCCTGCATCCCATTGACCGCGTTGAACTGCTGCAACCCGTACGCGTGGCGGGCTATACAGACTTTTTTGCCTCAGTGCATCACGCCACCAACGCAGGCCGCCTGTTTCGCCCAGACGCCCCACTTCTGCCCAACTACAAGTACGTGCCCGTAGCTTATAGCGGCCGCGCCAATAGCGTGCGAGTAAGCGGCGCACCCGTGCAGCGCCCCTGGGGTCAGCTCAAGCGGCCCGATCAGGCAGCACCAGTATTCGCCCCAGCCCAGCGCTTGGACTTTGAAGTGGAGCTGGCCATGTATATCGGCGCGCCGTCGCGCCTGGGAAGCCCGGTGGCAGTGGCCAATGCGTGGGGCCATGTTTTCGGATTTTCGCTGCTCAACGACTGGTCTGCGCGCGACATCCAATCCTGGGAATACCAGCCCTTGGGGCCCTTCCTGGCAAAGAGCTTTGCCACCAGCGTCGCGCCCTGGGTGATCACCGCCGAGGCCCTGGCTCCGTTTCGCCAGGCTGTGGCTGCACGCCCCGAAGGAGACCCAGCCCCGCTGCCTCACCTGCTGGACACCAACGATCAAGCTCACGGCACAGTGAACGTGGAGATTGAGGCTCTTCTACGCACCGAACGCATGCGCGCCACGGGCGCATCGGCCCAACGCCTGTCGCGCTCCAACGCTTCCACGCTGTACTGGAGCTTTGCGCAGATGGTGGCGCACCACACGAGCAACGGCAGTGCGCTGGATACAGGCGACCTCTTGGGCTCAGGCACCATTTCCGGTAGCTCGGCAGACGCACTGGGAAGCCTGTTGGAAATCACCCGGGGAGGTTCTGAGCCGCTGGCGATTGCAGCCACCCAGGAGCAGCGCAGCTTCCTGCAAGACGGTGACGAAGTCAGCTTCCGTGGCCGCTGTTCGCGTGAGGGCTTCATCAGCATTGGCTGGGGTCATTGCACGAACACGGTGCTGGCGGCCTCCGCGTAGCAGTTGGTCTGAGGAAAGCACCATGCTCGTCGAACAACGCACCTATACCACCCACCCCGGCCAATGGCGCAACTACCTGGCCCTGTATGAAGCCGAGGGCTTGGCTGTGCAGCAGCGCATTCTGGGTCGCATGGTGGGCTACTACACCACGGAGTCTGGGCCGCTGAACCAGATTGTGCATCTGTGGGCCTATACCGATTTGAACGAGCGCGCACAACTGCGTGCCCGCCTGATGCAAGACCCGCAGTGGCTGGCCTACGTTTCCAAGATGCTGCCCATGCTGCAAAGCCAGGAATCGAAATTCCTCACGCCCGCACCGTTCTTTCAGCCCATGTGGCAAGAACCGCCTTCCGAACCCACTGGCGCCTGAAAGCGCCCACGCCCTGACCACCCGTTTCGCTCACAGGAGAACGCCATGCTTTGTAAAAAACTCCACCACGCTGCCTTCCGCTGCAAAGACGCCGCAGAAACCGTGAAGTTCTACACCGAGGTACTTGGTCTGAAATTCGCCCATGCCATGGGCGAAGACCATGTGCCCTCCACAGGCAAGTACAGCCCGCACGTCCATATCTTTTTTGAGATGGAAGACGGCAGCAACATTGCATTCTTTGAGTGCCCGCAAGACGAAGGAGAACCCTCTGGCCGTGATCCGCATACACCGGCCTGGGTTCAGCACTTCGCTTTTGAAGTGGAAAACATAGACACCCTGCTGCAGGCCAAGAAGGACCTGGAGAGCAAAGGCCTGTCTGTGGTGGGCCCCACCAATCACGACGACTTCATTACGTCGATCTACTTTTTTGACCCCTCAGGCCACCGCCTGGAACTGACCACACGCACTTGCGATCCCGCGCGCTATCCGGAGTTTGAAGCGGAAGCCCCCCAGGTGCTCGCCTTGTGGAACGCAACCCACGACTGGTCTCAGCGCGAGAAGGTCTTTGGTGCCAAGACCGGGTACGTACGAGCGCCATAGCGAGCCAACGCCCTTCCTTCAAACCAACAAGCCAACAAATAAACCTCAGGAGACAACAGTGAAGACTTCTTACCCACAGGCGCTCTCTCGCCGCACGTTGGCACTATGCATGGGCGCCGCTTTGCTGGGAAGCAGCGCTGCCGCGCTGGCGGCATCACCAGATGGCTACCCCAACAAGCCCATCCGCTGGGTAGTGGGCTTTCCCGCTGGCGGTGGGACCGATGTGCTTGCCCGCACGGTCGGTGTACAACTCACAGAGCAGATCAAGCAGTCCGTACTGATTGACAACCGGCCAGGCGCTGCCGGCATGCTGGCTGCAGAAACCGTAGCGCACGCCGCCGCTGACGGATACACCGTGCTCACCGGCGACATCGCCATCATGACTTTCAACGGTGCGCTCTACCAAAAGATCCGCTACGACGCGCTGAAGGATTTCACCCCTGTCGGGTTGATGGCTCGCTTTCCGGTGGTCGTGGCCACCCATCCTGCCAGCGGCATTCAAAGCATGCAGCAGTTGGTGGCTGGCACCAAGAAGCCTGATGGGAAGTTGACCTATGGCTCTGCTGGCGTGGGTACTCCGCACCATCTCACCATGGAACTGGTGGGAGCCACCACTGGCGGCACCATCACCCATGTGCCCTACAAAGGTGATGCCCCTGCGCTTCAGGATCTGGTGGGTGGCCAGCTTCCCGTGGCCGTGCTGTCTCCATCGCTGTCATTGCCCTATTTCCGCAGCGGCAAGTTGCGCCCCCTTGCGGTCAGCTCCGACACTCGTCTGCCCCAATTGCCTGATGTTCCCACCCTGAAGGAGCTGGGCTTCGCCAGCACAGGCGTTTATGCCTGGCAAGGCTTGGTGGCCCCCAAGGGGACACCACCCGCCGCCATTGAAGCTCTATCGCAACAAGTACAGCAAGCACTGAGCGTTCCCGCCGTGCGCCAAAAACTGGCTGATCTTGGCATGGAACCCATCCCCAGCGACGCCGCGCAAATGGATCGCCACGTCCGTGCAGAGAAGGCCATCTGGGAGCCCTTGATCAAATCCCGCGGCATTCGGGCGGATTGATTCCGGAGAACTGCGCGTGCTTGAGAAACAGGAGACCCCCATGCCCCAGTGCTTCGATGTCCTGATCATCGGGTACGGTCCTGCTGGCGCCACCATGGCCAACCTGTTGGGCCAGCGCGGCTACAGCGTGGCCGTGGTTGAGTCAGCCACCGCCATCTACGACAAGCCGCGGGCCATCACGGCTGATCAGGAAGCCATGCGGGTGTTCCAGCATTGCGGTTTGGCGCAAGAAATGGAACAAGGCACCTGCCCGCATCCGGGAACGGACTTTGTCGGCATGCAGGGCCAAGTCATCAAACGCTTCTACCCCCAGCCACCTCCCCAGTTGCTGGCGTGGGAGCCCACATGGATGTTTGTGCAGCCAGAGTTGGAAGTCAAACTGCGCAAAGGCGTGGAGCGATTTCCCAAGGTGCAGGTTTTCCTGGGCCACGAACTGCTGCAACTCCAGCAGAACGAAAACGAAGTCTGCGCAGACATACGGCGGCTGTCAGATGGCGAGCAAATCCGGCTTCGCTCGCGCTACACCATCGCCTGCGATGGCGCCCGAAGCTCCGTACGCCGCCAGATGAACGGCGAGATAGAAGATCTCGCGTTCGATGAATGGTGGATCGTGGTGGATGCGTGGCTGCGCGCTGATGCTGATCTGCCTGAGCGTTGCGTCCAGTACTGCCGCCCATCGCGCCCCGGCACTTACATCGTGGGCCCGAATTCGCTCCGCCGATGGGAGATAAAAATGCTTCCCGGCGAGTTGCCGGAGCAATTCGACAACGAGGCAGCCATTCGGAAAGTGTTGGCCGAATTCACCAACCCCGAAGCCTTGGACCTGTGCCGAACAGCCATCTACCGCTTTCATGCCCTGGTTGCCAAACAGTGGCGCTTTGGCCGGGTGTTCCTGATGGGCGACTCCGCACACCAGATGCCGCCCTTTCTGGGACAAGGCCTGTGTGCAGCCATTCGCGACACCATCAACCTGGCGTGGAAGCTTGATGCGGTAGAGCGCCTGGGCGCCTCGCCCAAGCTGCTGGACACCTACGCTGAAGAACGCACGCCCCATGTGCGCACGGTGGTGAGCCATGCAAAATCATTCGGGCTCATCATTGGGGAGTTGGATGAAGCGGCTGCGCGCATCCGTGACCAGCGCATGGAAGAAGAGCTGCTTTCGGGCCAAGCCGAAAGCGTAAGGCAAAAATTCATACCCGGGCTGACCACCGGGTTGATCGCCATGGACACCCAGCAATGCCCCGCACCAGGCGCTGGCGTGCTGTTTGTGCAACCGTGGGTAAAAACCGCCGTGAACCTGGCGTTCCAACGACTAGACGACTTGGCCTCACCTGGCTTCCTCCTCGTAAGCAACGATGTTTCCGCACTAGACGGAATGAGCGCTTCCACGGCTTCCTTCTGGCAACGCATTGCAGGCCAGCGCGTTTGGATAGGCACCGTACCGCCATCACCATCCGTGGCGCCGGATGTACTCGCCGTGCAGGAACGAGACGGCGTGTTCTCCACCTGGCTGCAATCACTAGGCGCCAAGGTCGCCGTCATTCGCCCAGACCGATATGTATACGGCGTTGCCCAAAGCGCAGAGGAACTTCCGCACCTGCTGCTGGCACTTGAAAGCGCGCTCTTTGGCGCTCACCCCTCGGCAACCGCCGCCGGCCAAGCGAGTGCCCGGGAGCCGGCAACCCTTGCTAACTGACCCTGCCCCATCAATAGAACCATGACGGAGACACCCCTATGACCATGTTCCTCAACCGCCGCACTGCCCTGCTCGCCGGCGCCGCCTCACTTGCTTTGCCCCAGGCCTGGGCGCAAGGCACCTATCCCTCACGCGCCATACAGCTCATTCATGGCTTTGGCGCTGGCGGCAACGCCGATGTAGTGGCTCGCCTGGTGGGCCAGAAATTGCAAGATGCTCTCAAGCAGCCGGTAGTCATTGACATCAAAAGCGGCGCGGGCGGCAGCATTGCCACCAACTATGTGGCCAAGTCAGCACCTGATGGCTACAACCTCGTCATGTTGACCGGAGCGCACACGGTGTCTGCCGCGCTCAAGAAATCCCTGCCGTACGACCCGGTCAAGGATTTCTCCTTCATCTCTACGGTTTCATCATTCCCCTTCGTGGTGGCGGTGCGCGCAGAGCATCCGGCCAAAACGCTGGCCGATCTGATCGCTCTCGCCAAGAAGGACCCGGGCAAGATCACATTCACATCGGTGGGCGTGGGTTCTACACAGCATATGGTGGGCGAACTACTGGGCTCCGCCGCCAACGTAGAGTTGCTGCACGTTCCTTATCGTGGCGGGGGTGCCCCGGTGCAAGCAGTGATTGCCGGCGATGTAGACATATTGACCGACACACTGACCGTTGCAACGCCCCACCTCAAATCCGGACGCCTGCGCGCATTGGGCGTAACCAGCGCGGCTGCATGGCCTTCCATACCAGATGTACCGCCTGTCTCAAGCACTTTGCTGGGCTTTGAAGTGCGCTCGTGGCTTGGCATTGCCGCGGCTGCCGGAACACCCGCACCCGTTGTTCAGAAACTCACCGCTGCAGTGCATCAGGCCCTGCAAGACACCACCCTGCAAAAGTCACTTGCCGCTGCGGGCAGTGCGGCCTCTCCGTGCACGCCAGATGAATTCCGCACCATGGTGCAAAACGAAATCGCCCGCTGGCACACCGTGATCACCAAGGTCGGGATTCCGCTGCAAGCCTGAAACATGAAGCGCCAAGACCTGAGGCACAACGCGCGCAACACACGCAATGCGCGCCGTCAGATATCTAAATCACAAGCCAACCAGTTATGAAATTCTCCAAACGACGCCATTTTCTCGCGGCCCTGTGTATGGGCCTGGGTCTGCTTACCTCTACGGGAGCACATGCTGCCTTCCCAGATAAACCCGTGCGCATCGTCGTACCGTTCCCTGCTGGTGGGGCCGTGGATCTGGTGGCTCGTATCGTGGCCAATCACCTTTCGCGCACATGGGGAACCGCAGTCGTTGTGGAAAACAAGGCAGGCGCAGGCGGCGCCATTGGTGTAGATGCCGTAGCCAAAGCCGCCCCCACTGGCTATGAACTACTGCTGGGCCCCATTGGGCCGTTAACCATCAACCCCAGCCTCTACCCCAAACTGCCTTACGACACAGAGCGTGACTTTGCCCCGGTTGTTCTGATTGCAGGCACACCTGCCGTCGTGGTGGTGCAACCCTCTTCCAACGTGCGCAACGTGCGTGCGCTTGTAGACGCGCTGAAAGCACAACCCGGAAAGATGAGCTACGGCTCCGCAGGCAATGGCAACCTCACGCACCTGGTGACTGAGTATTTCCTGCGGCAGGTGGGCGCGCAAGCAACGCACATACCGTACAAAGGTTCCGCACCTGCGGTCTCCGATTTCCTGGGCGGTCAACTCGACATGATGTTTGACGTCGTGCCCACAGCTCTGCCACATATCCGCAGCGGAAAGTTCAGGGCGCTTGCCGTCACATCACGAACCCGTTCAAGCTCTCTGCCCGATGTTCCCACGCTCGAAGAAGAAGGCTACAAAGGCTTTAACGTCACATCATGGTGGGGCCTGCTCGCGCCCAAGGGTACACCACAAGAAGTGATCAACGCTCTCAACGCAGAGATCAACAAAGGCCTCAAGACACCGGCCATGCAGGAGAGCTTGCTCAAGCTGGGCGCTGACCCACTGGGTGGAACACCAGAACAATTCAAGCAGCACATTCACACGGAGCTTGCTCGCTGGAAGCAGGTTGTAGTTGAATCCGGCGCCAAGGTTGACTAACCGCCGGGTTAACCACAGCTGAACACCAATGAGTTCGGGCTACTTCGGCGCCAGCGATCTATCCGCGTACCTAAAGGGCAATAGATCCAGATCCAGCGCCGAAGGCCCGGGAACATCCGTATCAATGATGGCTTGGCAACGATCCAGAAAAGCCGCACGAAAATGGTTCTTGGCTTTTACGCAAAGCAGCCTTGAAGCATCCAGATCTATGCCGTGGAGCGCAAAGAAACCAGGGTCATTCGCGGGGGCTACTGAGCTGGTCACGATCACTTGAATATTTGGCCTATCTACCAATGACACCAGAGCAGTGCGCCCACAGCGGGTTTCAACGCCTGTTTCCATGGGGCCCGTGTTACGAAACACCCCATCGGTCAGGCGTTCAACGCGCACAGTGACCTCTACCGGAGGCCCAAAATCTGCGGTGAGTTTTCCGCCCAGCGCTACCTTGCACTGCGCGCCAATGCCCGCTTCATGCAAAGTTCGCACGGAATCGGCATCAGCAAAACTGGCGAACAAGCAAGGCACGGTGGTGTCTGTTTGCAGCAGAGCGGCCAACAGACCCGGGGTATCACATGCGCCCCCGGAGAGTGGGTTGTCGCCAGGGTCAGTTACCGCTACAAGGCCGCCCTTGGAGACCAAGGCTTCCAAACCTTGCCGTAAACCCTCTTCTGCGTTTGGCAATTGAACAGCAAAACGGGGCGCAAGCGCACGCACTGCTTCTTCCAGTTTCGCACTGACTGCTGCAGCGGTTTTGCCTTCTGGATCTGCATTGAGATCCGAAACGATCACCACAGAAGACCCAGTATCTGGCGTGTCAGAGTAAGGAAAGCCTCCGAACACCAGCGCCTCAACTACCCCAGGGCCGATCTGTGCCGCAGCCAGCTCCTGCAGCTCTTTCATGGGCCCTTCGGCCGTGCGCATATTAAAGCTGGGCAGCATAGCGCGAGGTTTGACAACCGTCACGCGCGTGCGACGCCCCTGCTCCACAATGGACAACAAGCCATCCAGCACACGCTGAGCCGTCTCCAGCATATCTATGTGAGGGTAGGTCTTGTAGCCACTGGCCATATCAAGGAACGGCCCCATTCCCGGAGAAAGGTTGGCGTGCAAATCGAAGCTGGCTCCAATGGGCACGCCGGGTAGCAAAAACCTCACCGCACTCAGAATATCCATTTCCGGGGTATGCCGCGCGTTGGTGATGGAGGCACCGTGCAATGAAAGATAAACAGCATCCCACTGCCCGCCTTGTGCCAAGCCGGTGAGTACTTCATCGTAAAACCGCGTGAAGACTTCATCATCTATGGCACCACCCGGTAGTGCAGATGCGCAGCGAAGCGCAACCACTTCCCAATCAGTGCGGGTGCGAGCAAAGCGCTCCACCGCGCCAAGCTCGGTGGCCGTATCACGGGCCACTGCCAGAGCATCGGAGCCCGTGCGCCACTCGCGGCGGTCAAAATCTTCCTGGGTGCAAGGCACCGGGCAAAAGACGTTCCCCTCATACCAGAAGCGAGCCACGGCCAGGCGCTTCTTGCGCGGCGCTGAATCAATGCTCATGCTTTGCCCAAAGTTATTGCGGTTCGATCTTAGCGGCGGTGGTCAGATCCCTGTATTTGCGCTGCTCACTTTCCAGGTGGCGCCCCAGGCTATCAGGAGACCCACCAACCGGCAACGCAGAAAGTTCAGAGAGGCGTTTGCGCGTTTCAGGCTTGGCAAGCCAATTCTCCACTGCAGCATTCAGGCGATTCACCACCGGGCTAGGCGTACCCGCCGGCGCCATCAGCACAAACCAGGAAGTCAACTCAAAGCCTGGCAAAGTGGCAGACACCGGAGCCACACCTGGGGCAGTTGGCACGGCATCCTTGGAAGTCACAGCAAATGCCACCAGTTTGCCGGAATTGATGAAAGGCAAGGCCGTTGGCAGGTTGTCTCCAGACAACTGGATCTGCCCGCCAAGCAGGTCGTTGTTAGCCTGGCTCGCGCCCTTGTAAGGAACGTGCGTGATATCCACTTGAGCGCGCTGCTTGAGCATTTCCAGCATCAGGTGCCCTGAGCTTCCCACCCCGGGTGAGCCCCAGTTCAACTTACCCGGATTCGCTTTGGCCGCCCGCACGACATCCGCCATGGTCTTGAAGCCGCTTTGAGGATTGGTGAGCAGCACATTGGGCACCTGCACCACATAGGCCACAGGCGCAAAGTCTTTCCTGGGGTCATACCCAATGCTCTTGTACACGTAGGCGTTGATGGCCTGCGTACCCGGCGTGCCCAGCAGCAGCGAATAACCATCTGGTGCAGCGCGGGCAACCTCGGCAGCACCCAGGCTACCGCCAGCGCCGGCCCTGTTCACCACAACAACCGGCTGGCCCAACTCAGGAGCGATGCCTTCGGCTACCAGGCGCCCCAAGAGATCGGTGGTGCCGCCTGCAGCAAAAGGAACCGCGAGGCGAAGAGGCTTGTCTGGCCAAGTCTGCGCAGAAGCAACTCCCATCAAGGGCGCCATGACGACAAAGCAAGCTGCAAACGCTGCACGAAATGAAATGGACATTGTGTGGGTCTTTACAGGTGATGAAGTGGATGTAAGGAGCTGAAAACCAACAATTGGCTCAGACAAAATCGAACAAATGATTTATTATTCATTTAAATCACACATTCACTTTATCCATGGCCGCAAGCCCTGTCAAGTGCAGCAACCCAAATGCTCAGCAGACTTCCGCTTTCGGCATGCCCCTCTCCAGCCTGTTTATCCAGCGCATACCGCCAATGACTCACATCGTTCACCGAAATCCACACGCCCCTTTGCCGGTAGCCGCTTCCGGCTCAGGCTGCACCATCGTCGACACCCAAGGTCGCCGCTACATTGATGCCTCTGGAGGCGCAGCCGTTTCGTGCCTGGGTCATGGGCATCCAGAAGTGCGAGCCGCCATCACAGCTCAGCTGGACGCACTGGAATACGCGCACACCAGCTTTTTCACCACCGAGGTCGCAGAAGCCTTGGCTGAAACCTTGGCCGCACGCAGCCCCGCTGGCTTAGGCCACGCCTACTTCGTTTCAAGTGGATCAGAAGCCGTAGAAACCGCTTTGAAAATGGCACGCCAATACCACGTGGACCGTGGTGAACCCGAGCGCCGCCGTTTCGTTTCACGCCGCCAGAGCTACCACGGCAATACCCTGGCCGCCCTCTCCATAGGCGGCAATATGGCTCGCCGCGCGCTCTACCAACCCCTGCTGATGGAGAGCCATCATGTGTCTCCTTGCTTTCCTTTCCGCTATCGCGAGCCAGGCGAAACAGACGACTGCTATGGAACCCGCCTGGCTGCCGAGTTGAACGAAACCATTGTCAACCTGGGCGCCAATACCGTGGCGGCCTTTGTGGCGGAAACCGTGGTCGGGGCCACCGCAGGCACAGTCGCTCCCGTACCTGGGTACTTCCGCAAGATTCGGGAAGTGTGTGATCGGCACGGTGTACTGCTCATTCTGGATGAAGTCATGTCTGGCGTAGGCCGCACGGGCACTTACCACGCGTTCGAACAGGAAGACGTGGTGCCAGATATCGTCACCCTGGCCAAAGGGCTTGGCAGCGGCTATCAGCCCATAGGCGCGGTGCTGGCACATCGCAAGGTAGTGGATGTGCTGCACCACGGAGCCGGTGCCTTCCAACACGGCCACACTTATGTGGGCCACCCCGTGGCGTGCGCCGCGGCGCTGGCGGTTCAGCGCATCATCCAGCGCGATGGCCTGGTAGAACGGGTTGCCGCGCTCGGGCCACGGTTCGAAAAAATGTTGCGCGACTCCCTGGGAGATCATCCACATGTGGGCGACATCCGTGGGCGAGGCCTGTTCTGGTCCGTTGAGCTGGTGGCAGACCGCGCAAGCAACCAAGCCTTTAACCCCGCCCTGAAACTGAACGCACGCATCAAGGCCGCTGCCGAACGCCAGGGCCTGCTGTGCTACCCGGGTGGAGGTACGATTGATGGAGCTTCCGGCGATCACATCTTGCTCGCGCCGCCCTACATCGTCACGGAGTCTGAACTGGAATCCATAGCGGGGTTGCTGCGGCAATCTGTTGATACTGCCTTGCAAGAGGTTCGGGCAACAAGCTGATCTCCCATGCAAAGCCATCGCATGCGTGACAATGCGGGCCTCTTAGTGTCGTAAATTGGGAGTTTTATGGACAAGCGCACGCTCGATCGGCGCATCGCGCAGCAATTTCCCGCACTAACGCCCAAGCTGCAATTGGCAGCCCGTTATGTCCTGGATCACCCGCGCGATGTGGCCATGCAATCCATGCGTGCCTTGGCTCAAGAAGCGGGGGTACAAGCAGGTGTCATGCTGCGCCTGGCACGCGAGCTGGGCTTTGAAAGCTATGAAGATTTCCGCACGATTTATAGAGCCTGGCTAGGGCAAGGCTCAGATACGTTTTCTGCCCGCGCCAGCGCTTTACAGCAGCGTGGAGCGCAGAACGCAGATGCTCGCCTCTTGGCAGACATGCTGCAATCAGAAACGCAGAACCTGGCTCAAACCTTGGCGCCCGAAACAGTAGAGCGCTATGCAGCAGCCCAAAAGCTACTTGCACAAGCTCGCCACATCTACGTAGTGGGCCTACGCAGCCTGTTTCCCGCCGCATACTATTTCAGCTATGCATGCGGCATGTTCCGCCAAGACACCACCTTGCTCACCAGCACCGGCGGCGTCTTTACCGATGCGCTCCGCAAGGTGAGCGCAGACGACGCCATGGTGGTCTTCAGCGCCGCCCCCTACGCCCGAGACACCGTGGCTGCAGTCGAGTTTGCACACGAGCGCGGCGCACGCATCGTGGCTGTGACTGACAGCACCGTTTCCCCCATCGCCGGACCAGCCCACGCCCTGCTGCTGTTCGCCAACGCGTCTCCATCCTTGTTCCCATCAGTAGTGCCCGCACTCTCCGTGGCACAAACCCTGGTGGCCATGCTGGTCCAAAGCGGCGGACAAGCCAGCCTGGATGAAATCGACAACAGTGAAGCCCAGCTACGCCGCTTCGACGTCTACGCGCGAACTAGCCGGGGTTGAGGTGCTTGCGAGGGCCGCGGTCAATGTCGTTGGAACAAAATAACCGTTCGGGCTGAGCTTGTCGAAGCCTTGCGCAACGCTTCGACAAGCTCAGCCCGAACGGCGGTAGGTTAGTTGTGACAAGCTGCGAAAACGTCAACGCCAGCCAATTTATCCCGACGCAGCAACACCCGCATCCAACCCAGCAGGCCACTCCAAAGCAATACCGTAGCGCTCAGCAAGCGCAGCACGGTCAGCCTCCGTATCAATGTCCAGCGTATGGCGCGCATGATCAACCGGAAGCATCTGCACCTGAGCCGAATGCGCTTTTCGCCAATCACGCAAACCCGCACCACCACTCATCGCCACAACGGCATCGCGCACCCCCGCCCCAAAAACCACCGGATGCCCCGGCTCCCCTTCGAAGCTGGGCACCACCAGTTCAACCTCAGGCCCCCTGCCTTCCCACCCAGCCAGCACCGCCCTCATATCTGCGGCTTCCACCAAAGGCTGATCCGCCAGCGTAACGAGCACTGCATCAAGCTCGGGTGAAAGCGCCGCCAACCCCACTCGCAATGAAGAGCCCGGCCCATCGTCTGGCAGCGGGTTAAGAGCCCAGCGCAGATCCAGTGAATCACCAAACTGTGATTGAAGCGCCACCAAAACGGGCTCAATACACACCGAGTGATGGCCCAGCACCACCACAGCGTGAGACACCCCTATTTGCGCCAGCGCGCGCAACTGCCTTTCAATCAAAGGCACGCTATCACGCAAAAGCAAAGACTTGGGCCGCCCTCCCATGCGCCGCCCTGCCCCTGCGGCCATGATGATGGCGCCAATCTTCCCAGGCATGCTCAAGGAATGAAACACGCCGCCTGATCACCCGCCTGGGCAAGCTCAGCGTTCTGCATGTTCTGCGCGTTCTTCACATGCGCCACATCCAGATCACGCGGCAGCGTGACCCCGTTCTTCACCGCCAACACCTCAGACATGATGCTCACCGCAATCTCGGGTGGCGTCTTGCTGCCGATAAAAATGCCCACCGGCCCGCGCAGCTTTTCCAGGCTTTCCTCGGTTTGATCCAGATGTTCAATCATCCGCTGGTGGCGAGCTTCGTTATTCCGGCGGCTACCAATGGCGCCAATGTAGAACGCCTCACTTTTAAGCGCTTCGAGCAACGCCAGATCATCCAGCTTGGGGTCATGAGTCAAGGCAATGATGCAGCTGCGGCGATCAGGCTTGAAATCAATCACGGTGTCATCAGGCATGGTGCTCAGTACACGAGCACCCGTCACACTCCATGCGCCCCGGTATTCTTCTCGCGGGTCGCACACAGTCACGGCAAAGCCGCAAAACAGCGCCATCGTGGCCAAATACTCCCCCAATTGCCCAGCGCCAATGAGGAGCATGCGGTATTCAGGCCCAAACGTATTCACGAGCTGCGTGGGGCTCACGCTCAACTCCGCAGGTGCCTTGGCCGCTTGGAGCGTGACCGAACCATCAGCCAGATCCACACTGCGATGCGTGAGCCGCCCCGCCTCCAGAGCGCTCACCAGCTCCGAGAGAATGGCTGCATCCGGATCAAACTCCAGCAGCAGCTCCAGCGTGCCACCACACGGCAATCCAAAGCGGTGGGCTTCATCCGCTGAAACCCCGTATTTGACGAACTGCGGCGCGCCATCTGTGCAAGCCGTAAGCGCATCAGCCGCTGCAGACTGCGTGTAGCGAGCGATCAAGTCGTCTTCAATGCAGCCCCCAGATACCGAGCCCACCACCGCACCACTTTCAGCCAGCCCCATGATGGAGCCAATGGGCCGAGGTGAAGCACCCCAGGTCCGCACCACAGTAGCCATAAGCGCACGCTTGCCTGCGAGACGCCAGTCACGCAAGGCCCGTAAGACAGTCACATCGAGGTTTTCCATTACCAGCTTCCTTTTGAAGCTCTCCTATCCGAAACGGCTGAACAGCCACTAGCCTACCCTGGACTGAGTCCTCCCCAGCGATGTAGGCATTTCCTGTCGGCAATCCTACCCGTGAACCATCTTCCGCACCTGCTGTCGGACATCAGTTGAAACCAATGCATGACCTAGGCACGCGCCAACACGAGCTTGCTTCCTGCGTTCCGCTCGCACGCCAACTTCTCCGCACCAGGGTCTGCCAGCATAAAGTGGGCACAGCAGAACTTACCAATGCCACTGGGCTACGCAAGGCGTCCAGTAGACAGAGCACTTGACCAGTCTGGACGCCCGCGAGCCAAAGCCAGGGCTGCCATTGCTCGGTGAGCATATGGCACCGAGAAAAGCGTGGAAATCCAGACACCTTCCTGTCGTTCGACGATGGCGTAGCGCGCGTCCGGCGACCCTGTCTCAACGACATGCGGATAAGGATGGATATCGTCATAACCCGGCAGCCCGACACTGCCCGGATTGAATTAGTTGCCCGCTAGACGCCCGAACCACGCGTGGCACATGCGTGTGCCCGCACGCTATCAGTTCCGCGTTGACCTCCCCGAGGCGGGCATCGATTTCCGGCATTGTGGCCGCACGAAAGCGTTCAGGCTCCACTGTTTCCAGAAAGTACTCAAAATCACTGGTCGGGGTTCCGTGACAAAGCACGACCTCTGGACTGAACCGAAGACAAGGCCTGAGCGAAGCCAGCCACTCAAACTCCTTAGCGCCGAGCCGGGAATGTGCATATTCATCTGACGCACCGCGCTGACCAGAAGCGAGCGTAAGAAGCTGGCGCTCGTGATTTCCAGCGAGATGAACCCAATCCTGGCCCATCAAAAATTGGGCGGTCTCGAGAGGCATCAACGGCCCAGATAGGCTGTCGCCCAGATTGACCACGAAATCGACGCCCCGACGGCCGATGTCCTTCACGACGGCCTCGAGCGCAGGAAGGTTTCCATGAATGTCCGAGACAATGGCAATGCGCATTCACTGGCCTTGAACGTTGTGGCTGTAAGTTGATGAACTCAATAATAGACTGCCACGCGTCGTGTCGTGGCGTGCAAGTTTGCTTAGCGCCCCCCGCGTAAAACGTCGCTAATGAGAGACAAGCAAGACCAAGAACTGGAATCGCCGAAAGCTCTACAGAGAACTAGCCTAGGGGATAAATTTACAGGCTATAATCTGCGGCTTGTCGGCGTGTAGCGCAGCCTGGTAGCGCACTTGCATGGGGTGCAAGGGGTCGCGAGTTCGAATCCCGCCACGCCGACCATTTATATCAAGGACTTAGCTTCGAAAGGGGCTAAGTCTTTTTTCTTTTGTCTGTTGCAGCGATACCCCGCGGGGAAAGTGGCAATGGCGTGAGGATCACGCGCAGCTTGCAGGCGATCTGTGTTGACCACGAGGTTAGAACTCATTGGCCATCACCCAGCAATTCATGGAGACAGAATATTCCCGACTTGCCGCCCGTGACGCTGCTGATATAGACCTTTACTATGTCTGCCACTCCAGGGGCTTGATCGAGGTCTCCATCGTGGAAAACGGCGCCCATCCCGAGCATAGAACACACCACACTGGCTGGGGTCACTACGGCAATATGATGTGTATGTGGATTGCCGTTCGTGAGGTACTTAATAAAGCCATCAAGGTCTTTTGGAATTTGAGGGGCAACATTTAGATGCTTGGCCATGTCCTTCAGATCCCATGGCTCTGGTTCATCGCAGCATTGAGCACGGAGAAAGGCCCGCAGTCGCCCACCTGATGGGCTATTGATGTAGGGGGCGCCGAACTCTAGACAGCGGATTTCATAAATGACTTTTATATGCTCAGCAAATAGTGCTTTAAGTTCGATTGTCCAACGACCACCCAAGGGGGACTTTATCTGCTCGGACCTAGGTTCGACTCTAGTAGCCCCGTCGATGGCTCTTTGTATTGCATTTTCCTTTTGCTCATCCGACCATCCGAGACGCTTACCCTCTTCCGACTTGAAGAACCGCGACAGTACTGTCCTAATGATTTTCGGAATGTCCTTCCTGTCCTTGACGTCCCGGGACAGACTGAAACCAACTTCTCCGCCCTCTGTAACCCATACCTTCGGTGCTTGAGGTACAACCCTTGGCGTAAAGTCCTTGTCCAGTTTTATCTTCAACTGACCGTCCGAGCCATTTAGAGAGTAGGTCTCGGAAAACGGCTGTGGGATGTTTCCAGTCTTTCCTTTGATCTTGTATGCAACGCGGGCGAGCTGAATGTGCTTTTGGTCAACATAGGGCGCATCAACCCAGCGCCCCAACTCGTCGTTGCAAGGCTTACAGAGCACGTACTTTGCAATGTTTCCGCCGACAGCTTCGGGAAAAATGTGTTCTTCGGTCAGCAGTTCAGTGGACTCAAGGCAGAGGATGCATTGGCCGTACATATCTCGGGAGCTCCAGAATGATGGTTTATTAACTAATGTGTTCTGCAGAATCGGCGGGATAAACCGGATACTCAGTGAACTCGGCCTTCATTTCCTTGCTCACCTCGCCACCGCCCCAGCGCAATCGAACAAATCACCATCTTGAGCTCTAAAGCTGGTCCTGAAATGCGTCGGGGTAAACAGCTTGCGCAAGGCTCAACAGCGCATCTGGAGGGCAACTTGGCTCCCAGAAGAAAGATAATCCTCGAAACCAAAGGACGTCGCTCTCATTCAGCAATTGGCGTTGGCGCCCATGCCGATCCAACGCCAAACGTAGCCTCACATTTGGGGCATTTTTCAGAGTGCAATGCGATCACGGCATCGCAATTCGGGCAGATTCCTTTTGGTGCACGTTCAAATTCATCACGTGCCCCAGCATCTCTGAGCGCGTTTATGCGGCGAGATTCATCAGCGATAGTGCTCCATGTGGGGTCGGATACTAGGCGGCTTTTGCCGTCATCAAATTGCTGCTGCGTGATGCCTCCACGGGAATGTTCCGCCTCCAGCAGGCGGAGTCGTGAAGGCTGCCACGATGGCTCCAAGGACCGCAATTTCACAAATACGTCAGACAGTGCAATCCGTAACGCGGATGGCTCCAGATCGCCGTAATGCAAGTGCAGTTCTCCAAAGTTCGTAATCAGAGAAATGAACGTATGGATCTTGGTTCGGCTTGTCAGCGCGTTGAGTACGCCCGCTATAGCCATGCCCTCTAGCGCGCTCGCAACACCAAAGCCGCCACCAACAAAGCTGCCGCCTGTTGTGACGGAGCCAGGCCCCGCAATGTTCAATTCGGCAATTTCTACTAGCGAGATGCTTACGAGATAGGCCGACCCATGAACGGTCAGGCCGTTTTTCCCTAACAAGACGCCTACCGTCTCCCCTGAAGCGAACGGAAAGCCGCTTCCCCCCAAAATAATGCATTCCCGCAGACGTAGAACGCCTGCATCAGCTTGGAACTTCATATGTGCCTCCATTGCCTCTAATTATCGTTCGCACTTTCGAACAGGGCATTTTTTATGAACGAGTCTGTGGCACTTCCAGCCGAGTTCAGTTCTGAAAAATGAATTGAGATGCAACTTCCTGAGTAACGTTGATTTGCTTAGCTAAAGAAGCCGACCAAAACGATGCCATAAATTCCGCATTGGTCCTTCATCCTGAATTCCTCTTGATCGATTTTTATTGCTTACTTGTAACTCACACAAACTCAGGCCGTCGCGAGCGTGTCTCTAAGTACGCACAACCGGGGCGATGGCACGCGGCCAAGCCTCGCTGCAACAGCTCAGCTGCAGTCTCGACATAGGCGCGACACAGTCCGCAAAGGAATTTTTTCGGACTGGGCGCGCGATAGTAGGTCCGCATGCGAACACCGTCCGGCTCTTCTTCACGCATATCAATACGGCTGCGGTCTCGGATAAAGAAACGCCCCAATAACCACAGTACCAATGCAACTGCCATGGTGTACACCAGCCCACGGAACATATCCCCACGGTTAACCACCATGGTCGTCGCCTCGGGTGCGCTTTTTGACGCCCTTGCACAAGACGACACGGCAAGCTTCTGTGCCATGCGGTACGGGCGGTGCGTGGTGCGCGGGATCCTGGAGAAATGACGAATATTTAGGACCCTGCGGCGTTGAAGCAGATTCAGAGATTCGTTGTGTGACTTGCTAGGGCAGCTTTAGGCTGGTAACGGCCTTTCAAGAGCTCAGCGCCGAACAACTACTGTCACCGTATAGCAGTCGTCGGACAATTGAAACTCATTTGGCCTAAAAGTTGGCCCGCAACGATAAAACAAACAGCATCCAGAAGTCCGGCAGGCGGTCCCTGCAACAAACCTTCCATCACGCTGAAAGGGGGTCTCCTGCGTTGATGCTACGCAGGAAGTGTTGGTACTGGTCGGGGTCTTTTGCCTTCATCGCTCCCAGCACAAACTTCGCGGTTCGAGCAATTTCAGCGCAATCGATTGGCACCATTCCTCGGTCTACATACTCTTCCAGGTGGGAGTGCTCGTTAGTCAATCTGCTCAGGAAGGCAACCGCGCCGACGTCATCTCCAAAGAAAAGCTGCAACCGTTTATCGTTGTTCACGGTTCCGCTGGGGTATTTGAAGAACAGGAATGCTTCCAAGAATTTTCTGAGGTTGTTACCGAAGCT
The DNA here is from genome assembly GCF_000422885.1 of Ottowia thiooxydans DSM 14619. GTDB lineage: Bacteria > Pseudomonadota > Gammaproteobacteria > Burkholderiales > Burkholderiaceae_C > Ottowia > Ottowia thiooxydans. The sequence continues at coordinate 500,046 of NZ_AUGX01000001.1, forward strand.
ATAAAAACTGTGATAACTCGCGGCAGAGTTGGCATCGTCCGTGCAAGTATGAATCTCAGCGAAGAGATAGTTGAGTTCGGTGATGTAGGACTTGAGGTATTTGGGCATGAGCGAGATGGAGCTCGACGCCGCTTTGCGGCTGACGAGGAATCGTTCCACCTGCTCGGGCGCCGTCAGCCGTTTGAGGTACTTCAGGAAGTCAAGGTTGTGCGTGGAAATGAAGAGCTGCTCGTATCGGTAGACGGGTTTTCCCACGGCATCCTTGAGTTCAGTCCCATCGCTGCTGACAAGCCGCTTTGCAATGAAGGACTCAATCAGGGTGAAGATGAAGAAGATGTGATTGCTATCAAGGCTCGAAATAGGGTCGTCAATGTAGATGATGGGCTTCGTCCCATGGGTCTGAACGTCATCCAATCGCGCCAAGTAATAGCAAAAGGCGACGAGGCTGCACTCACCCTCGCTCAGATTGAACGCCTCCTGTTCGCCCCGCATGATGCGAAACCGATAGGTTGCCTTACCTTCTTCCTCTTCAGCCTTAAGGCGCAGGCTTGTCCCACCCAGTGAGTGGCCTAGGTAACGGTTGACGCGCTCGGCGCCGCGCTTCTCGTCTCGAAGCTGCGCTTGCAGCGACTCCAATGCGGCGCGCAGTTTCTTGCCCTCGGCTTCCAACTCCTCGAGCTCCTTTGTAAGCGCTTCGAGCTTCTGCCGGTCTTGTTCGATGTCCGCCTTGACCTCATCCAGTCCGCTGTCAGCCACAAACGCGGCCACCTCGCTCAGACGCAATTCATCTCTCAATTGCTTCTGGGATGCGCCGATTCGAGCGGTGTGCTCATTGCTCTGACGAATGAGCTCGTTTCCCTTATCTAAAGCAGCGCCGATGCCCGAATCGGAGTCAGGAACGACTTCGGTGAGTTCGTGAGCAGAAAAAATGTTATTCGAGCGCTCACGTGCTACCTTGGATAACTCGTCAAGTGCTCGCTCGTACCCTGCCTTTGCAGCGCCGAGCTTCTCCACAACATAGTCACGCTTTGCGTGGAAGGATGAATAGAACCGATCTCGTTCAGGCAGACCCAAGGCCTGGATCCGAGCGCGCTCGGACTCGCAATCCTGCAGGAAACGTTGGATTTTGGCCTGCAGCTTTTCTGATTCCTCGTTAAAGTGGTTGTTCAACGTCTCTGTCAGGTCAGCGGGTAAAGGCTGCCGACAGAATGCACAGCAGTCACGGTTCACATGCAGCGGCCGGCCGTCTCTGACCCAGTTCGCTAGGACGGCAGAGTTCAGGAGGTCTTGAAGCGGCGCGCTGGGCTGAATCTTCTCGCCTGCAATTGCCACTACGCGCTTGTTCAATGCCGCGATGCTTGATGCGAATGCAGCAAGTGGGCTAATGTCATTAAGTGGCTTCTCCGTGAGCAGACCGATTTTCTCGACTCGCACTGCCTCATCCAGCGCCGCGATCTGGTGAGACTGGACGTGCGCGATATCTGCATTCAGGTTGCGGACGTCGTAATAGGGATTGCGGTACAGCGCGTTGTGCTTGATGCCCCCGGGTTTACCGTTAGCCTTGTCGACCAATTTCTTGTTCAAGGCCTCGGTCTTTCGGGTAACGATGGTTTGAGCATTGCTCTCTTCGGTCTGCTTTTTGAAAAAAGCCGCTCGCAGGCCGGTGTCCGACTCCTTGCTTCCCAGTTGGGTCTTCACCTTCTCAATCTCTTGCTCGACCTCATTATTCTGGGCACCAAGTACTGCGAACGGCTGGATGTGGCCATGGTCGTCGCGAAGGAAGGTGAGGTTTGCCTCGACGAAATCCTTGTTATAGACGCGAATAGGCGCTCCTTGCACATTCAACTGTGATTGCGTCCATTGCCCGTTGGCCGTCTTGATTTGGAACGAAGGGTTATCGTACCGGGCGGGTGTCTGGCCGACTTCGAACGAACGGAAGATGCGGGAGAGCGTTGTCTTTCCCGAATAGTTGCGTCCGTAAAGAATATTGAGTTTCTTGAACCTCCCAACAGCCCCGTGCGGCTCACGGACATCGGTGTCCCATCGAAAACCGTCAAACGACCCGAAGTTCGCAATATCCAGCTTTTCAATCATCGCAGCGCCTCATTTGTCACAATTGGCAACATTCTGACTCAACGACCTGTAGGGCTCAAGACCGTAGGCCACTGGGATTTTTGCCAATTAGTTAGCTGTAACGCCCGAACGGCCTGTATCGAGCCTGGCATTTAAACCAAAGCCTCTCCACATTCATTCACCTATAGTGACGCTAAAAGCGTTTCATAGTGCCACTGGGTTCGCCGAGTCGCACAGATGCTTGCCCAACACTGATACCTAAATGGAAAATCGCCTTGAAAAAGCTTTTCGAAAAGCTGCGCATGCTGCAGACCGAGCTGTGAGCGCCGCCATGGAGAAGTACGCCAATGGTCATGTGACGGATGAAGACGACATCACTGGCGTTTTGATAGGCCGGTTGGACGCGGCTTTTGATAAGGATATTGGTGGTATCAACTGGTCTTCGTCCGTTCTGAGGCACCGCCAAGGGGTAGCGGCACAGGAGAAAACGGCTGGTGCGGACATGCTGGTTCATGTGTCGATCGCGACGCCACAACTCACCTACTCCAAGGGAGTCCTGATTCAATCAAAGAGAATAGATGAAGGCGTAGCAATGACACTAGGCAGTCACAAAGAGCTGCTTAGTCAGTGCGACAAGATGCTAGACATCACTCCTGACTCGTTCGTCTTCAATTACACGAAGTCAGGAATGCGCTGTGCTTCGGCAAATAGGATTGCTGGCGCAAGCAGTCGTGTTTTGAATGACTCGTGCAACCTGACCTCATATCGTTTTTTCCTGGAGTTTTTTAGATGCACCACTGGAGATCGTCGCATCACTTCAGCCAAGTTTGACGATCTGCAGATACCTCGAGGCATCGCCATCGAAGGCACCTCAGAGCAGTAATTTGTGGCGAAAGGTGAATCGCCCCGGCTTTTCTAGACGTCTTTGAGCCGTTGGTGAACTCCCGCCAGTCAGCACTATACGTGCGTTAGGCAGCAGCCGCTGCAAAGCCGATTTAGCCACTTAAGGACAGCTTCCGCTGAGAGCGGTCATCGCGTTTCCGAATTCCAATGTCGGCTCACGCTGCGAAGCAGCCATTGCAAGCGGCCGACAGCTGGAGCGCAGTGCGAACCGATTGGCACGGCGAATACGCCAGTGTGTCGCCGGCGGTCAATTCGACGCACGCACGATCTACGACCTCCCCTCGAGGAGGCGACGCAGTGCCGCTACACGAACAGGTGTTCGAGCTGCGGCTTCTTTGACCGTCCACAGCGCGAACCAGGTCACCCGATTGAAGCACGGCGACCAATACTTGCTCACATCAGCATACTGATTGAACAATTGTGCTTGACCTACTTGGTTGTTCAAGGGGGCGCTAATATGCCAAACACGCCGCCACCCATCGAACATAAACGATAGGCCTTCCATGCCCTACGGTCGAAAGATAGTGTTGCACTGCCCATGCGGCTACAAAACGGAACTCGATGAAATCGTTGAGCAGTTCATACGCGACGGGGTGGTATTTGTTGGTGTCGTGGGCCATGATTGCTCGCGCGTGGAAGACATAATCCATGAACTCTTGGTCGGAGACGGTTTCGATGAAACGAGGTTCATCCTCACCTCGTTCCACGAAGGGGAGTCGCTTGATGAAGCCATTGAGTTTGCCGAGTCTCTGATGGACGAATATGCTGGCAAAGTTCAAGTAGTCCAGCTTTAACCATACCCTGCACCGCACTAACAACCCTCAAACGAGTTCATTGGCGATCACCACGGCAGTTGGTCGGGCAAACGGACGGCATTCGGAGTTTATTCGTCTCAACACATCAGGTTAGCCGAAGACGCTCGCAGTTCTTCTCTGACAGATCAAAGCAAAACAGCGTACCCGATTGCTGTCGAGTGCGCCGTCCGGGGAAAGGTGCACCCGCCCTCCCCCTCAGGCCCGCTTGGCTCGCCGGCTCCCATCACCCCAACCGGTTCTTCTTCCCGCACACCCATGCGGCTCACTCAATCTGAATGTTCGCGTCCCGAATTACTTTTGCCCACCGTCCTGTCTCAGAACGGATCAGGCTCGCAAACGCTGCAGGGCTACCCGGTCTGGGAGTTGCGCCTTCACGCGCTAGGAGTTCGCGCATATCGGCCTGAGCCAACAGGTCGTTCATCTCCGAGTTCAACCGTTTGACCACCTCTGGCGGCATGCGTGCTGGGCCGAGCAAGCCCCACCAGATCTCGCATTGCAGACCAGGCAATCCGGCCTCGGCAGCCGTTGGAAGATCAGGCGCGAGCGGGGAACGCTCAGCACTTGTTACCGCCAGCCCACGCATCTTTCCGGCCTTCATCTGCGGCGCTGCCACAGAGAGACTTGGCATGTGCATCTGCACGATCCCGCCTATCAGGTCGTTAAAAGCCGGCCCAGCACCACGGTAGGGAACATGCGTGAGCTTCACGTTGGCGCTGGAGGCCAGCAGTTCGGCGCCCAGATGATTCATGGCGCCAACGCCCACTGAAGCAAAGTTGATAGACATCGGCTTGGCTTTAGCCAATGCGATGAATTCCTGTAGCGTTTTCACAGGCAAATTGTTTGGCACGACCACCACCAGGGCACCCGCACCAATCTGCCCTATCGGGACAAGATCTTTCTCTAGGTCATACGGCAACTTTTTTCCGCTGGCCTCATTCGTGGATATCGAGGTGGAGGCCAGAACCAGCGTGTACCCATCAGGCGCAGACTTGGCGACAAAATCCGTACCGATCGTACCCCCAGCACCACCCTTGTTCTCCACGACCACAGGTTGCCCCAAGCGGGGACCTAACTTTGTGGCCAACGCACGGGCGACCAAATCATTGCCGCCACCAGGTGGGAATGGAACGATCAACTTTATAGGGCGGTTGGGCCACGCGGCCTGGGCGCTGGCGCCCATTGGCATCACAGTGCACGCTGCGGCGGCAGCCAGCAAAGTTCGGCGCTTCACAGAGCGGGCCTCAGACCAGTTCTTGCTATGTAGGTTGTTCATGTCAATGTCAGGTTATGAATGAGAGCTAGGCACGGCGGCGCCGGGTCACATCGCCCAGGCGAAGATGATTTATTTCAGCGGTAGGGACCCGTGTGTTCCGGGCCAGGAAGGTCAACGGCTTCCCGTAGTTAACTAAGGCGGTTGGCAGCGTATGCGCGCATGCGGGTCCTTCTCTTTCAACCGGAGTAATCCATCCGGTAACCATCACCCCAGCGCCGAACCCGGCCTGCTGAGGGTGGCGGAAAATGCGCTGTACAGCAGAGCGTGGGGGTGTCGCAATAGCGCTCAAAGAAACTCCGCCGGGTTTCGCGAGCAAGCTTGGGATCTTTGTCGCGTGCGAAGTTCAGCTCGGGGTAACGCATCTGCAGCGGGACATGAATCAGATCTCCCGTCACGACGAGTTCATCCCGGCCGCGGCCAAAGCAGAACGCCACATGGCCTGGTGTATGCCCAGGCGTAGGCAACAGGCGCACATGGTCTCCCAGGCCATAGCTGTCTTCCACCAATTCAGCCATACCTTTTCTGACGATGGGTAGAACACTGTCGCGATAGGCCGCGAGCGGTTCCTTGGCGTCTGCTGTCTGGGCCCATTCCAACTCTTGCTTGCTGAAAACGTACCGCGCGTTGGGAAAGGTGGGAACCCATTCACCATTCACTAACTGAGTGTTCCAGCCCACGTGATCACTGTGCAGATGGGTGCACATGACGTAGTGAATGTCGGCGGGAGTCAGCCCCAGGCAACGGAATAGCTTTTCCTGAGCAGTTTGCAAGCAGCCGGCTACGGCGCCCAGGCAGTAGGAAAAGGGCTGCTCCTGCAGCACCAGTTGCGCGATCCAGCGACCGCTTGGCGCCCCTCAGGGTGTATTTGCATGCTGATAGCTGAACAGCTAACAGAAGCGGCTAAGGCTGGTGGCGCCCTTCATAATCAAGACCTCCCGTTTTTCGAGATGCTGATCTTTCATCATGGATAAATTCTTGCTGCAGCAGCAGGTGCTGGAGCGGCTTGCCGAAGACTTGCTGCAAGCCGAACAAGCAGTGAAGACGGCCCATGAAACGGCGACTCACGAAGAAAACATCGCCGAAAACAAATACGACACATTGGGACTCGAGGCCGCCTACCTGGCCACCGGCCAAGCCCGGCGCGCCGAAGGTATCCGGCAGGCAATGGCCAATTGGCGCCAATTCCGGTCGCACCCCTACGACGCCAGCAAAGGTATACAGCTCGGCGCGCTAGTCTGCCTGGTCGATTCCTGCGCCAAGCAGCAACATCTCTTTCTCGGGCCGGATGGAGGCAGCATGAAGTTGGTCAGCGGCGCTCAACTCGTTCAGGTCATCAGCAGCGAAGCCCCTTTGAGCAAGGCCATGCTGGGTAAGTGCGAGGGTGATGAGGTGTGGATACAGGTCGCTGCAATCCGACAGCAGTTTGAGGTGCTGCGGGTTTATTAATCCGCAAGCAAGCCCACGCCGCATTGGCCGAGATCAGCAGACGTGCCTGGAGGCTAGGACCGGACTTTCAATGTCATACGGCATTACATTTCATTCAGCTTGGGGTAGGTAAACCTCGTTCCAGAGCTTCAGTTTGGACAACCTGGGCGTGCATCACTGCAAGCCCGTGAAGGCTTGGCTGGCTGAGCGCCGGCGCGGCATCGAAGTCTTCTTCCTGCCTAGCTACACCCCCGAGCTCAATCCCGACACGCGGCTGAACGCCGACATCAAGCACGCCATCAGCTAAAAGGTTCAAGTTCGTACGAAAGCCAAAGTGCGCGCCACAGCGGATGAGCACATGCAACTCATCTCAGCCAATCGCGATCGGGTTCGGAGCTACTTCCAGGACCCGATCGTCAAGTATGCGGCCTGAAGAGCCCATCGTGCCGGATCAATAAAACCGATGGATTTTTGATCATGACGAGGCGCAAAAGCCGCAGTGATAGCCATAGCTATCACGAGGATTTGCAACGCCGCCACTACCGAAAAGACGCGGTTTAAGTGCCGGATAGCGTCGAACACCACACTAGGTAGGCCTGCGCCAGCCTCGCGCGCTCAGCAGCCCCAGCAGCGCCGCCAGCAGCGCCAGCCCCCACTGGGAGAGCGTGGGAATCGCCTGCGTGCCGCCGGGCGGCGCGGCCAGCAGCAGCATGGCGTGGGGGTCTTCGATCACGCCCGCGTTGGGGCCGCTGGTGGCGCTCTGGTTGTCGCCCGTGCCGTTGTCGGTCACGGTGTAGGTCACGCTGTCGCCGGTCTTGCCGCCGTGGGCAAACCAATCCGGCGTGGCGCCTGCGCTGGCCGGGCCGAACTTGTAGGGCGTGAGGCCGGCCAGGCTGCCCGCAGGGTAGTCCACCGTGACGGTGAGCGTGGCGCCCGCGCAGCCCGTGGCGGTGAAGCGCAGCACGCCCAGAGGGGCGGTGGCGTTAGCGGGCAAGTTGTCGGTAGGGGCGGCGGCGGCCAGTGCCAGGCTGCCGACCACGCAGCCGGGCGGGCCGCTGACGGTGACCCCCGTGGGCCCTGGGCCCAGGCTGGCCTTGTCCACGGTGTGTGCCAGCGGGGCGCTGGTGGCGGGGGAGTTGCTGGCGTCGCCCGCGTAGCTGGCGGTGAGGGTGTGCGCGCCCACCAGCAGGCCGCTGACGGTGCAGGTGGCCGTGCTGCCACTGATGGCAGGCGGGGCCACGCAGGTCAGCGGCACGCCGTCCGCGCTGAAGGCCACCGTGCCCGTGGGGCTGCTGGCGCTGCCCAGCGTGGCGTTCAGGGTGACGCTGGCGCCCAGGACGCTGGGGTTGGCGCTGGCTGCCAGCGCCAGGGTGGGCTGGGCGGTGGGTTGGTACAGCTCGGTGCTGGCAAGGTACGGGGCGCCATTGCTCCCCCCGGCGGCAAGCACCATGCCGCTTTGCAGCACGGTGGCGGTATGGTCGATGCGGGCATGGGCCAGCATGCCGGTGTCAGCCCAGGTGCTGGTGGCAGGGTCGTACACCACCGCACTGCTGGTGGGCGGGACGAGGTCGGTCTGCCCCGACGCGACCAGCACCTTGCCGCCAGGCAGCAGGCTCGCGGTGTGGGCGAAGCGTGGGGTGGGCAGCGCGCTGGTGCCTGCCCAGGTGCCGGTGGCGGGGTCGTACAGTTCGGCGGCACTGAGAAAGCTTGTACCCGCCCCGGCGCCTCCGAGAAGGAGCACCGTGCCATTGGGCAGCAGCGTGGCCGTGGGGCCGTAACGCCCCGTGGCCAACGCGCCGGTGGCAGCCCAGGTGCCGCTGGCGGGGTCGTAGAGCTCGGCGCTGGTAAGGCCGGTGTCGCCATTGAGCGTGCCCCCGGCAACCAGCACCTTGCCGCCCGGCAGCAGCGTGGCTGCGTGATAGAAGCGCCCCTGGACCAGGCTGCTGGTGGCCGTCCACGTGCCGGTGGCGGGGTTGTAGATTTCTGCGCTGGTGCTGGCGCTGGCGCTCAAGGTACCCCCTGCGACCAGCACGCTGCCATTGGCTAGTAGCGTGGCCGTGTGGGCCAGGCGCTGTTGAGTCAGGCTGCCGGTGGCTGTCCAGGTGTTGGCGCCCGGGTCGTACAGCTCAGCCTGTGTGACGGCGCTAAAGCCCCCCGCGACGAGCACCTTGCCATTGGGCAGCAGCGTGGCCGTGTGCACGCTGCGCGCAGCCAGCATGCTGGCTGCTGGGGCCCAGGTGCCGGTGGCGGGGTCGTACAGTTCGGCCTGGTTGAGGTCTCCGCTGGCGTTGGCCCCCCCTGCGACCAGCACCTTGCCATTGGGCAGCAGCGTGGCCGTGTGGCGGGCGCGCGCCGTGGCCAGGTCGCTGCTGGCAGTCCAGAGGCCGGCCTGCGCGTGTGCGGCGCCCACAAGCAGCAGGGCCGCTGCCCACAGACCCCAGGCCATGCGTAGAAGCCAGCGGTGGAGGACGTGGGCGGGGTGCGGGGTACTTGGCATGATTTTGGCCTCCAACGCCCATCCGGCAGGCGCAAGCAGCTATGGTTTTGAGAATTTTTTAATCCCTGCGTGCGCGGGGGCGCTCCATGTTGCCACTGCTTACAGCTTTTGTATATCCTCAGAGCTTTCAGAACAAACAGAAATCTGATCGCTCATAATTCTTAGCGCCCAGACTCTTTGCTGGGGCGATTCACTGAGCCCGTCGATGACACGCGTATGTCGACGTTGAATCCATTACAAAAAAGGCGAGGGGAGACTAGAAATGACGTTCTCCAACATGCTCACGGCGTATCCCGCAGCGGCCAAGCAAATGAAAAAATCCGGGCCTGCGCGTGGCAGCGCGCGGCATGCGGCCCGTAGCATTTCCTTCACGAACGCTATGCCCGCTGCGGTGCTGGCGGTCGCCCTGCTTCCGTCGTTGGCGCTGTCCGCAACGATTTCGGTGGCGACCGATGCCGAACTCCGCACCGCCCTCACCCGCAATGGTGCCGGCAGCGCGGATGACGGCGACACCGTTGTCTTCAGCACCCACATCTTCCTCAGCGGCGACCTCCCCCTCGTGCAGAAGAGCATCACTATCGACGGCGCGGGCTACACCCTCAACGGCGCGGATAGCTACCGCGGCTTGTTCGTCGCGAACTTCAACGGTGGCAGCACCTTCGCCCCCGTCGCGGTGACTATCCGCAATCTCTCCATCAGCCATGCCAGCGCCCGCGGCGGATGGGCCGTCATGAGAGCTGGCGGTGGAGGCGGCGCTGGCCTGGGCGGAGCGCTCTTCGTCGCCGACCGGGCCACCGTCACCCTCGATAGCGTCTCCCTCGATTCCAGCTCCGCCATCGGCGGTAGCACCGCTGCCAGCTTCGCTGCCAGTGGCGGCGGCGGTATGGGAGGCCACGGTACCGTGTACGGTGGCGGTGGCCTCGGCGTCGGAGCCGATGGCGGCAACTTCAGCAGCGGCGGGCCCGGCTTAGCCACCGGCGCGTCGCCCGGCGGCTCCGACGGGCCCAATGCAGGTGGCATCGGCGGCGGTGGCGGCGGTTCGAGTGGCAACGAAGGCGCGGGGGGAGGTGTAGGCGGCGGTGCGCCCTCTTTCCAGAATTCCGGCGGTGGCGGCGGCTTCGGCGGCGGCGGTGGCGGCGGCCTCGTTTCGGGCGGCGGTGGCGGCTTCGGCGGCGGCGGCGGTGGCATCGACGCCGGCATAGGCGGTCCCGGCGGCTTCGGCGGCGGCGGCGGCGGCGGCTACAACGGCGGCGGCTACAACTCCAGCGGCGGTTTCGGTGGCGGGAGCGGCGGCTCATTCGGCATAGCTTCCTTCGGCGGCGGCGGCGCGGGCATGGGTGGTGCCATCTTCGTGCAACAAGGCGGCAGCCTCATCGTCGCCGGCCCGCTCACGATCACCACCAATGCCGTCACCGGCGGCACGGGCTACCAGAACGGCTCTGCCTTCGGCAGCGGCATATTCGTCCAAGGGAACAACTCCATCTCCTTTACCCCCGCTTCAGGCGACACACAGATAGTGAGCGACGTCATCACCGACCAGACCGCCAATGGCGGCACGGGCACGGGTGCGCTATCGCTCACCGGCCCGGGCTCGTTGGTACTGACCGGCGCGAACACCTATAGCGGCGGCACGACGATCTCAGCCGGCACCCTGTTCGCGAATACGGCGGCGCCCAACAGCGCCACGGGGTCAGGCACGGTGACGGTCAGCGGCGGTACACTCGCCGGCAGCGGCAACGTGGCCGGCGCCGTGGCCCTGCAAAGCGGCGCGATCGCCCCCGGCGGCAGCTCCGGCGCTGTGGCCACGCTGAGCACCGGCGCACTGACCTGGAGCGGCGGCGCGGCGATTGATTTCCAGCTGGATGGCACTCCGCCAGCATCTGATGCGATCGTCGTCGCCGGCGCACTGAGCAAGGCCGGCAGCGGCACTTACGTGTTCCACTTCAGCGACGCGGCCACCGCGCCTGCAGCCTGCAGTGGTGCGGCGTACACGCTGATCCAGGCGGGCAGCATCAGCGGCTTTGCCGCGAGCGATTTCAGTTTCGACTACACCGGCAGCACAACGGGCTTCACCGGAAGTTTTGCCATCGTCAGCAATGCGCTCGTGTTCAATGTCTTGTGCGCGCAGAACATCACCTTCCCCGCGATCCCACCGCAAACCTATGTGAGCGGCGCTACGTTCAACGTGGCGGCGACCGCGAGCAGCGGCCTGACGGTAGCGTTCACCTCGCAGACGCCAAGCGTATGCTCGGTCAGTGGTAGCACGGTGACGATGCTAAGCGCTGGCACCTGCACGATCGCGGCGGATCAGGTCGGCGACTCCACCTATGCGGCAGCGAGGCAAATGACGCAGGACTTCGCGATGACACCGGCACCCCCTGTACCGGTGCTGGTACCGATACACCCGGTACCCGCCTTGTCGGGCTGGCTGCTCGGTTTGCTCGGCGGTTTGCTAGGAGTGGTGGGGTTGGCGCGCGCGCGTGGGTGGGCGCAGCGATGAAGGCGACGGATTTTCGGTTCACAGATCGGCCCAAAGCTCCCGTGCGCGGATTGCGCGCGGGCGCACCCTATCCCAGCACCCGGACATTCAGAACGGGAGGATGAATTCCGCTGTTCGTACTAAACCGGTCTTTGACGGTAAAACTCTCATCTGGAAAGCTTATTTCATGCGGCTTTCCAGGCATCAGACCGCGCGCCGTGCGCGGGCGAAGCCGATCATCGCGAGCAGGCCACCGAGCAGGCCGAGCAGCCACGCCGACAACGTCGGCACGGGCACTGCCGGTGTATTCACCGACAGCGCCAGCGCCTGCACAGTGGCGATCGCGACGTAGTTGTCATCGCCCGCGTAGTACGCGCCGAGGTTGTGCGTGCCCGCAGTGGTGAAGCTGTGCGTGCAGACGGCCGTCGAATTCGTCGCGCCCGGCACGAGCGTCGCCGTGCACAGCAGCGCGCCGCCGCTGCAGGCCGCGTCCGGCGTCGCCGCGCCGTCGCAGAACGTCACCGTGCCGCTCGGCGGATCTCCGGCCACGATCGCGGAGATCGTCACCGGGACATTGAGCGGCGCCGGGTTCGGCGTTGCATTCAGCGCGATCATCGAGGTCTTCTGGCTCACGCTGACGTCTACCGTCGCGGTGACGGCGTTGTGGTTCGTGTCCGCCGCCTTGGTCGCGGTTACCGTGCAGGTGCCGATGCCGGTTCCGGTCAGTGTTGCGCTGCTCACGCTACAGAACGCGTTGCCTGCGGTCACCGCGTAGCTCACCGCGCCGGTGCCCGAACCGCCCGTGGTGCTCAAGGCGCTGCTGCCGCCGTAGGCGATGCCCGACGGCGTGGCGATGGCAGTCAACGCGGACTGGCTGGCCTTGCTGTTGATCGTCAACGTACCACTGACGAAGGTGAACGTGTAATTCGCCGCCGCCAGCTGACTTTGCGTGATCGTGATCGGATACGTCGTGCCCACGGCCGAGGTCGGCGTGTCGGTCGAACTAATCGCCGGTGTGCCGCTCAGCACGGACGCGGTATCGCCGTGGACGAAGTCGCTCGGCGTCCAGGTGAACGCGGGGTTGGCTGCCCCGTAGGCGCGCGATTTGTCGTCGGCGGTGATGGTCAGCGTGGCTTTGTTCACTTCCACGTTGACCGTGTCAGTGACGGTGGAGTTGTTGGCTGTGTCGGTCGGCGTGAAGGTAACGGAGTAGCTCGCCGTGCCCGCGGGCGGCGCTGTCGCGGGCGTGGTCCACGCGAAAGTGCCCGGAACCGAGGCTGCGCCGCCGGTCAAGGGGGAATCCGCCAGAGTTTGACCGTAGGTGATGGTGCTGCCGCTCGGCCATGCCGTTATCGTCGGCGCTACGGCGATAAGAATCTGGCCCGTCCCGTTTTGAAAGCCTTGGGTATGCTCCACCGACGTGGCCAACGAGCTGGTGTAGCTACTACCACCGCCGCCGCCGCCATAGGCCGCGCCACCACCGCCATAATAGCCGCCACCACCGCCACCAGAAGCGGTTCCGAACCCACCTCCATTGCCACCTATACCGAGCACGCCGGCAGTTCCGGGATTGCCTGGGCCGGTGCCGCCAGCGCCGCCTGCTGACTGCGTACCGCCCGGTCCTACATAGGTTGACGACTGGTTACCACACTCCCATCCCGCAGCACCGATTAATCCCCCTCCGTCGCCACCAGGCTCCGCATCGGGAGAGCAATTGTTACCGCCGCCGCCGCCGCCACCGGCTACAACTACGCGATCCGTTAAAGCCGTGCCGCCAATGCGCACATCCGAGGCGCCACCGCCATTTGCCTGGCAAATGGAGCCCGCCCCGTTACCGCCGCCGTTGTAAGGAAGCCCGCCTACGAACAGGTTCAATATCTGTCCAGGCGTAACCGGGTATACGGTTACCACCCGGCCGCCTTTACCGCCGGGGTCATCTGGCTTGGCCGTATTGTTATAAATACACTCTCCACCCTGCGATCCCCTGACATCGACCGTAATACTGGTCACACCGTTGGGTACCGTCCAGGTCTGCATGCCGCCTGTATAACTAAAGGTGACGGCACTCACCGGCGCGGCGGCCAGCACCAGCAACCACGCGGCGCGGCGCGGCGACCATTTCGCGATATCGAAACCGAACATGCGTTCCCCCGGTTTGTACAGCGTCGGCTGCACTTCGGCGGCATGATATCCGATAGGGCCAGTTGCGCATCGCTCGAATAAGCGCAGCGTGCGACGGCAAGCGAACCGTGCGGGTTATGTTCGCCGGGTGAAGAAGAAACGGTTAACTACCCCCTCGAAACCTTGCCCCCCGACGAATGCGCAGCGCGCCAACCTTCGGGTGCAGGCTGGTCGCCCTGTTAGCGAAATCGGCTACAGCGGCATTCTTCCTTTGACCGAAGATTTCTGGAAAAGCGCAGTCCATGGGCGGACTCTACAAACCAGTCAAGCGCAAGATCACTGCCCGTTAGAAGGCTTAAAGGCGTTCACCAACATCCGGTGAACGCCTTTTCTCATTGCAAATCAATAATTCCGTCCACGAAGGTATTGCGAAGTGCAAATTTACGTTGCAAAATGAAACTTAATTCACACATTTTGTGCGTCAATGCGCTGGCTACTTATGCGCTTCAGCCCAGGCTGGCGAAATCGCAGCATCAATCCCTAGATCCTGAACCCTACATCTGAAAGCGCTTCCATGACCCACAATCCGCCGTCCGAAGGCCAGCAACTCGACGAAAACTACGCGCAATATTCCGTCATCAACCGCCGGAATTTCCTCTCGGCCGCCGGCTTGGCCGCGTCGGGCAGCGCTCTGCTGGGCGCCAGTAACGCCGAGGCAGCTGCGGTGACTGCCGTTGGGCCACCCGGTGGTGCGCGCGGCGGCATGGCTGTCGTTACCGACAAGGACCGCGAGTACATGCGAGAGGCGATCCGCCTGATGCGCCAGGTGGGTGTGGTCGACAAGACGGGTGGCCCATTCGGTGCCGTTATCGTGCTCAACGGCAAAATCATCGCGGCCAGTGGCAACAGCGTCGTCAAGGACAAGGACCCTACGGCCCATGCTGAGGTCAACGCTATCCGCATGGCCTGCCGTAACGTCGGTTCGGCTAACCTGACCGGCGCGGTGCTGTACACGAGCTGCGAATGCTGCCCCATGTGCTACGCCACAGCCTACTGGGCCCGCATCGACAAGATCTTTTTTGCCGCTGGCTGGCGCGACTACGACGACATCTTCGACGACTCCAACATCGGTCTGGACTTAGCCAAGCCGTACCCGCAGCGCCAGCTCGCGCCTCAGCAAATCCTGCAGCAAGAAGGCCAGGCCGTCTGGCAAGAGTTCCGCAAGCTGCCGGACGGCGCGCGGTATTGATCCCTCACGCCCTTCTCGCCCGACAATGACGCGTTGGTGCGCCCTCTAAGCGAGGGATTAAGCGGCGCTGTTCGACCTGGTAAGAGTTTGGTGATTCAGTTGCTTCAGCGCGAAATGGCCAAGCCGTGCAACGGATGGGCTCATATCGGAAGCCGTCCGCTGCGCGAGGGGAAGCGCGTTCTCGCCCAAAGAGGGGAGCTCGCGGATGAGAAACTCCGCCGCGACCCGGCGAACCATGGGCGACCTATCCGCCATTGCGGCACCTAGCGTCATTGCGAACGACCAATTCGTAGGAATGTCTCGAGACTCAAGGATGGGCTCGAGTTTCCCTTTGCAATACGCCAAGTCGGTCCACCTCCACTTGCGGCCCACAACCCAAGTAGTTCGCCCAAGAAACAACCACCGGAAAGCCCGTGCTCGGGCAGCTGGCTGGGCGGCGCCTTGGGCTACCTCCTGGATCCAGGAATCGAAAATGCCCAAACGGGCAGATTGAGATAGAACGAGTGCTGCTGGACCTACCGTTGCGTTCATGATCTTCGACCGAAGTGCAAGGGCAACAGGTTCGACTGAAGCTATCGTAGCTACAGCGTCTTTATCCGCAGGCTCCAGCCGGCCCCAAGTATTCCAGTGAGCAAGTAGGCTCCAAAGCGCATTGGCGACGTCTTCTGGCGCAGAGTTTGAAGCGAGCTCTGGAAGCACCTCGCGGGCGGCACTCCTTACTTGCGGCACCCAATCGTTCAAGCGCCTAAATGCGAGAGTGAGCAGAAACGCACTCGGTGCGCCGCTAGAAGTGGCTCGCAGTGCCGCTTCTCTCTTGTGGCCATCGTGGCTACAGAGGTCAAGCCACGAAGTAAGCCGACGCGGGCGAACCCAAAACTTCCACGAGGCTTCACTGTTTCCGGGTTCAGCAGACCATAACTCGGCTCTTATCGTGCGTTCCCAGTCGTCCATTCTCCTCAAGGGGATCGACTTGGTTTCAGAGGCAACACGTGCCATCAAGTCCTCAGCTTCGCTCGCACTCACGGCAGCCGAATGGAGCTTTCGGATGGCGGCGGCGAGCGCGGGATGATCGTCAAGGACACTACGCATTAGTTTTGCACCGCCCAATGTTTAGAGCGAGTGGATTGCCGATGGCGAATCCGCTTGGTTGATAGGTTAGGCCAAGTATCCACGCTAAAGCCTGGCGCGTTTGAAATCGTCATGCCTGATTAATGGACAGGTTGGACCTTCTTGCTTGACCAGATTGACCGAGTGTTCGCAATCCACAAGATGGTGATAGGCCTCAGAACTAACAGCGATTGTTTTTCTATTCGTGGCAACAAACCTCCAGCGCCACGTTTTGCGGTGTCTTTGTAGACGTAAAAGGAAGCGAGGCTCATGTTCTCTTCTGTGGAAAGACTAACGCAATGTAACCCGCAACCCCTGCACTTGCCCGTGGTGATCACAGATGAAACCGGAACGGGGAAAGAGCTGGCAGCCAATGCCATTCATGAGCTTTCGCCTCGCGCCAAGCGCCCTTTCTTCTGGGTGAACTGCGCCGCCACTCCTGAGAACCTGATCAATGCTGAGCTCTTTGGTTACGAAGGCGGTTCAATTCCATGCGCTCGTTCGCACGGCAAGCCAGGAGCATTGGCCGGGCTATTCAGGCCACCGGCGGAGACAAAGAGCGCGCGGCCGAAATGCTAGGCATCAGCCGCGCAACGCTCTACAGGAAGATCAAGCGCCAGGTTGGCGCGAACCCTGGTAGATCGAGAGTATTACTAAAATCCTGAGCATGACCACCATGCCGCCGTCCTTTGTGGCTCACTTCCGATCTGATGACTGGGCTCCTGTCGAACGACGGGATGCGTGGTGCGATGTGGCGCACCGCTGGGTGGACTTTCGCCCTGCGGCCGAAGTGCCCCTGCAGGCGGAGTTGAGTATCTTAGCTAGCGAGGCTTGCACGCTGGGCGTCACACGCTCGTCGGCCTACGAGATGCGCACGGGCTCGCACCGGGCGCAGCCCGACGATATGGTGGTGCTCACCCTCATGCAGTCCGGCGGCCTTCTGCCTGATGTATACGGGCGCAAGGGGCCGGGCGCGCTAAGCCTGTGCGATCCGCGCGAGGTGGGCCGCTTTCGCTGGGAACAAGGCGCACGCCAGGTCTTTCTGGCCTTATCACGCAGTGATGTGGCCGCCGCGCTGGGGCAGGCCCCTTTCACACAACTGTTGACGGCCCGCGGTGCGCTGGCTCCGCTGTTGTCCAACCACATGAACCAACTGGCGCTGCTGCTGCGCCAGAGTGGCGAGGCCGACGGTCTGGTGGATGCCACCGAGTACGCGGACCTGCTGGACGCCACGCGCGCCCTGGCCCTGCTCACGCTGCGCAACCTGGGCCGCCACGCCCGCCACAGCCGCAGCGGCAAGCCAGCCGACGAACCCGACGTAACGCCCACCGACACTGAAATTCTGTATGCAGGCCGTCGTGCGGCGGCATTGCGTTTTATGGAACTGCACGCCCACCGCCCCGAACTAAGCGCCGCTGAAATCGCCCACGGTTCGGGCTGCTCGCGCACGCGGTTATACGAGGCCTTTGCAGCCGAGGACGGCACAGTGATGGACGCCCTACGCGAGATGCGCCTGCAACGCGCCCGCAGCTTCATTGAGCAGACTGAGCGCCTGAACGTGGGCGCGCTCGCGTGGCGTTGCGGCTTTGCCAGCCCATCTGGCTTTGCCAAGCTGTTCAAGGCGTGCTTCGGCATCTCGCCTTCGGAATGGCACCGGCGCGCCTGGGCTGCAGGTGCTTGAAAGCAGCTTTGAATGGCCGCTTCCGCTGAGAAAAATAGTCTGAATTATCTGAATAGACGGCGCTGGGCAGGAACACCCAAACCCACGGCCAAAGCCCCCCTTTCGCCGAGTGTGGGCAGGGGTTTGCTATGGGCGTGGCGGGTGGTGACGCCGGTTCACTGCAGCAGCACGGCCAGCTTGTTGACGAGGTCCAGGCTGGTGGGGGTAACGATATCCATCGGCGCCCGCTCAGGGGCATAGTTGAACGCCTGTTTCAGACTCGCGCCCGTGGTGGTGGTGTTCAGCGGTAGCAGCATCAGCGAGGTGGCGTAGTTTTCGTCGATCTTTTGCAGCGCAGTGTCCACCACCGCGCCGTCGCTCATGCGCCGCATCTTGTGCTCTTTGACGGGCAGCCGGAAGGCGTTGTAGGTTGCGTCGGACATTAAGGTGACGTCGTACGCTCCTTTGCGGAAATCGCGCACCGCCGCCGAGTGCGAAGCAGAATAAAGGGTCTCCCCGCCAGTGAAATCTGCAGGCATAGTAAGCAAAAGCGCATTGAACTTGCGCAGGCGCATGGGGTCATTGCCGGACAGCGGGAAGTACACCGAGTAATCCCAGCTCATGTGCTCCAGAAAGGAGTTCTCGCTACCCGTCATGACCGCGCGCATGGCATTGCTGCCCAGCGCTTGGTAATCCGACCACAGGGGCTTCAGGCTCGGCTTCACGGGCACATCCCCATCGAAGGGCCGCACCACCCAACGGGCACCGTAGATCGCCTGGTAGGCACCGAAGTTCTGCACGAACACTAGCGCCGGCGCGTTGCCCTGGTTGAAAATGTAAACCGGGTACCAAGGCGTTTGGAGGGCCTTCATGCTGCTGCTGTAGAGCGCCAGCGGGTCAGCGTTGGGGTTGCTGAAATCCGCCGCCACCACGCCCTCTTTGCCCCTGTGTCCGCCCCGTTCCTGCGACAGCGCTGTCCAGGTGACCAGTTCCGCGCCACCGCTGCCGTCGCTCTTCCAACGCATGGGCAGGTAGCCGCCCGGTGCGGTGGCCCACGTCTTGCCCTTGACGGGGTCAAGCAGAGTGCCAACGACGTAGTCGTAATAGTCCATGTCCTGAAGGCTCTTGTACAACTCGCTCTGCGCTTTAGTGGCGCTGGTACCGCCGAACATGGCCTGTTTGTATCCGGCAAGCACCTCAGGCGTGATGTCCGCACCCTGCCCGATCGCCAGGGCCACCAGGTCGTAGGCACGCGACGAGGCGGTCTGAAAAAACTGGTGGTAGCGCGCGCTCATCTCGGGCGTGACGTTGCTGACCGAGAGGTTGGCCAGAAAGCGCAGGTAGGAGTCGAGCTTGCCGAATTTTTCCACGGCCAGCATCATGTCCATCAACTGGGGGAAGCTGCCAATGGCCTTGTCCATACCCGGAATCTCCAGGTTGGGGCGTAGCTGAGGGATGACGCTGTCGTAAGGCGTGGTCTCAAAGCCGCTAACGTACATCTTGTCGAAGCGCACGAGGTTGCCGTCGACCGCTGCGGCCGAAGCTCCAGCCTGCGGCGCCTGCTGGGGAACCCTGGCACGCTGCTTCAGGTCGTCGAGTTCGGCGATAAGCTGGAGGTAAGCGTTGCCGCCGCTGCCTTGACTGGCTTGCAGGCTCTTCCAATCGCCATCAACGATGATGGGCAGGCTCTCGGCGCGCTGGCGTGCTCGTTCCAGTTCCTCGGCGTCCTTGGCGCTCTTCTTGTCCGCCTGGTATTTCTTCCAGTCGTCATAGGAGGAAAACACCGAGTCCGGCGGGCCCTCCTGCTTTTCTTTCTTGGGGCCCACTGGGGTGGGCAGCTTCACGCCGGGGTCCTTGGGCAGGCCGCCCAGCGGCGGCACCACAGAGCTGCCTTGGTCTTTCAGCATGGTGTAGAGGCTGCTGACCCAGGCAGTGGTGTCTGCCACGCCGGCGGGCCATGACTCAGCAGAGACCTGCACGTTCTGCAGAGCCGAGGCCCAGCCGTTTTGCTTGTAATACTGGAAGGCACCTGTCGCTCCGGCGCCGAAGGCCGCAGTCTGGTATTCGGCCGAGAGGGAAGCACCGTACTGCGCTTCGGTGTTTCCGTCGGCACTGCTGAAGGTGAGCTGGCCCTTGCCAACGCCCTGGTTCATCGAGGTGGTCTGGGAGACGAACGAATCGCCATTGAAGGCGTAGAAATCAGCGATGGCGCTCTCGATCTTGCCGCGCAGCTCGGTCATCTGCAGGATGGATTTCGCCTTGATAGCGGCGTCAGAGCACAGCTCATGCTGGGCCCGGAGGTCGGCAAAGATACTCTCCATGCGCGAGAGCAACTGCATGTTGGCGTAAGGCTCGGCGTCGGCCATCTTGTAACGACTGATGGTAAGACCGGTGATGTGGGATTTGCCACCGCACACGTCGGCGGACGCGCTTTCGGTGACGCTGACGTAGCCGCGCAATTGCTCGTCGGTGAGCTGAGTGCCTATGAGATAGGGGGTGAGGTTTTCACTGCCACTGAACCCGCTGCTCAAGATAGAGACGATGTTGTTGGTGTTGGCCGACACCATCTGCACGCTGATGGATCCATCGGAGTGGGTGTTCTTCCAGGCGTTGGCCTGGTGGTAGGCTGCCGCAGCCTTGAAGCCGGCGTAGGAGCCGGAGGCCGAGCCGTCGATGGTGGCCTGGCTGCTGGCCGAACTGGCGTTCTTGTTGCTGGTAAGCCTCAGCTCGGTCTTTTGCTGCGAGCGCGTGGTGTCCACGTTCAGCAGGTTATCGTCCTTGAGCCGGCCTAGGTCGAAAATGGGGCGCAGGTTGTAGGTAGAAGCGCCGGAGTCGATGCTGGCGCCAACCGACAGCGACTTGATGGTCTCTTGCGTGATGTCGGTACCCCGGCCGGCGGTCTTCAGGAAGCGATCGAAGTCTTCCTCGTCCATGGCCGCGTGCGCGGCCAGAGCGGGGTAACGTGAGGCGTAGGTGGGTTCTGTCTCGTCAGAGCCGCCGCCGCAACTGGCCAGGAGGAGCGTGCAGGCCAGCGCGGACGGCAGCATGGCCAAGCGGGTGGGCAGTAGTCGCGAGGCACCCGCCGAAGGTCGCGCAATGCAGGTTCGTGAAGCAAAGGGCATTTTGAATACTTGTCTGAAAAGTTCTCTGTTGAAGCCCGTGGGCTGCATGGTTTTTCTGGGTGTATCTGCTTTTCTATGGGCTTCAGCGCCTGGCAGTTAAGCGCCGTAAACTGATTCGACCCAAGTTCCGCCACCCCAGCGCCGCCAGCCCGAGCAGGACCGACAGCAGCGCCACACTCCATTCGCCCAGTGTGGGCACGGGCCGCGCGCCCACTGGGGGTGACGGCGCGTCGGTGTAGGTGATGGTGACGAAGCCATTGCCGCCCGCCTCTGCGGGTAGGTCCGGGCCGTCGCCAGTCGAGGCCCGGAAACTCAGCCCCCCATTGCTGCCGGGGGTGCAGGTACCACCGGTGCTGCCGCCACCGCCGCCGCCGGCGTCGGTATCGTCGCTGGATCCACCGCCGCCGCCACCGCCCCAGCCACCGCCGCCACCTGCGCCGCCGCCAACGAGTTGGACGTAGGCGCCATTGCCACCGCTGCCCGTACCTGCGCCTGACCCGCCGTTGCCCACCAGCGCATTGGCCAGTGCGGCGCTACCGCTTGCGCCACCTTGGCCGCTCTGGCCCGACCCGCCCGCATGGCCGCCAGTGCCTGCGATGCCGCCCGCGCCGCCCATGCCCGCGCTGCCGCCCTGGCCGCCTTGACCGTCGTCTGCCGCGTTGTCGCCACCCGCTGTACCATGGCCGCCGCAACCGTGGCCACCCTGGCCCCAACCGCCGGTGTCGGAGACGCTGTTGTCGTTCTAGTACGAGCTGCCCCCGCCGCCGCCCGCCACGACCCAGGTGCCTCCCGCCTGAATGCTGCTGGCACCACCGCCACCTGCGGAGTGGCCGCTATTGCCGCCAGTGCTGGCGCCGCCTCCCCCGCCCACAACGATGGTGAGCGTAGCGCCCGGCGTGACGGCCAGACCATTCGCAGTGACGCTGCCTCCCGCACCGCCCGGCACGCCATCACCGCCTCCACCGCCACCGCCCAGCGCCTGCACATTGATCTGCGTGACGCCTGGCGGCACTGTCCAGGTACCTGAGGCGCTGAAGGATTGTGTGGCCGCCGAAGCCGCCAGAGGCTGTGCAAGCAGGCCCAAAATGGCCAACTGCACTTTCGTCTTTTGCATGTGGATACTCCAGTTTTTTAATAGCCTCCAGCACTTGTCCTGCAATTGCTTGAGGCATCTCTTTTCTTGAATCTGGCTTACGGCAGGTACTTGACCGGCACCGGGTAGCTCAGGTGGTTCTTGATCGCCGCTTCGTCGTTTTCCCGGCTCTGGTTGGGGTTGGCGCCGTTGCACCAGCGGTCGGAGTCAGCGTGTTTCTGTCCCTGCGGGGTGATGACGCTGCACGCGCTCTTGTCCACGATGGCCGCCTTGTTAGATGGGCAGTTGGCCAGCGGGCCGGTACAGGCCGCGAACTTCTCCTTGATGAGCAAGGTGTAGACGTTGTCCTGCGCGTCAGTGAAGCGCACCTTCATGGGGTAAGAGGGCATGGTGCCCACGCGAAAGCCAACGACCTTTCGGCCATCAGGCATAGTGACGTCCTGCTTGTCTTTCTCACAGTTCGGGTCGCCCGCGTCCTGACCCAGCGAGCAAACGCCGTATTTCTTAAGCAGTGGCTTGTTCTCGGGCACTTCGCTGGGTCCGCCCAGCAGCACCTCGAAGCCGTCGGCATAGTTGAAGGCCCGCCCGTTCTCCAGCCCCTGCTCGCCGCCAACGGTAAATACCAGGCCATTACCCAGCTCGCTCATGAACCCCACGGCGTCATCCACCGAGAAGCCATAGGCGCTCATGCCCAGGTCCTCGTGGATCAGCTTGACGTACGGGTTAAAGGTGAGCTTGGGGTTAGCCTGCACGGCAGGCTGCTTGTAGTTGTATTGCAGGTCCTGGATGTACATGCCCTGGATGTAGGCATGATCGCGGCCATGGGCCGTGGTGGTGCTCAGCTTGTTGGCTGCCGCGCCGCAACCTTCGTTGTAGGGCACCCAGCCATAGATGTGCTTGACGGCCTCCCAGTACTTGAATTCCGCCACGTGCTCCGGTGGCGTGCTGCCCTGGCAGGCTCCGCTGGCGTACAGGGCCAGGTACTTCCTGTGGTTCTCTGTGAAGAAATCCTTGATGAGGACCATGTTCGCCTTCATCGCATCGGGGGCCGTGCAATCTTGCGGATACTTCTTGCTTGTGTAGGCAGAAATGTCTTCGCTGCCCCAATCGACACAGGCGCCCCACAAGTCCTGAATGTTCTGCACGGACTGGCCCCATTGCATGTTGCGCTGTTCCTGCGGGGTGCATTGTTTGTCGATGCACTTCATCACGGTGAGCACCGGCGGATTCAGATTGTCCGGCGGCTGCACGGGCACGTCGGGATCCTTGATCAGGAAGCCCCCGCGCTGGGCAAATATGTTGTAGCCACCGGGCAGGCGCAGCTCGCTCATGTTGTAGACCGGCCAGCCCTCGCCCAGGTTGCCCAGGAAGCTGCGCAAGGTGCTGCGAAAGCCGCTGAGCTTTTGCGCCGATCCGCTGTAGCCAATGTAGGGATTTCCCCGCACGCCGATGGCCACAGGCATGTAGACATGATCGACGTAGGAGATGTTGTAGCCCACGTTCTCGGGTTTGAGTAGCCGCACGGACTGCCCACTGGGGATGTAGGCGTCGCCGAAGGTGTATTCGGACAACTGGGCGAAGGCATCTTCGGGGAACTGCACTTTGCTGGAATAGGTACTCAGATTGCAGGTGGTACCTTCGCCTTTGCAATTTACGCCACCCGGCGTGGCCATGGCCTTGTCTTCTTCATTGCGTAGGCGTTGGGTGCGGTCAGCCAACAGAACGCGCCCGCCATTCCACCAGGTGGCGTATTGCTTGGGCCCCAGTTCGCTGTACAGCGGCAGCGTAATGGTGACCTCCGAGTTTGGCGGGATGCCCTGTCCGTCGTTGACGTAGAGTTTGTAGACCGATTCGGTGGGCAGCGGCTCGACCGTGCGCAAACACCCCTGCACCCATTCGTTGACCGCGTTAGTGCTGGTGGCCAGCACAGGGTAGATCTGGCCTTCGGAGTTGTTGCGGATGGTGATGGTCTTGGGCTGGACCAGCACGTCGTTATTGTCATAGTCCTTGCAGACGATGGGTTTGTTGGCCATGGGGGCGCCTCCAAGCCCGCCACCGCTTGCTGACTCGGAAGTGCCATTACCGCCACAGGCTACCAAGCTAGCGGTGAGAGCCAGAGCAACGACGGCGGGCACTGGGTGCGGGGTATGGCCGGGTGGAGGAGATGTGCGCATTTGAAAGAATCCTTGTAGATATCGGATTTGGGTTGGTTTGAGGGAAGGGAGCGCCTCGCACACGGTCGAGGCACTGGTACCGCCCGTCTTCGGCGTCGGCGTCGGCCTCGGACGGTGTACGGACATGAATCAGGTAGCGAACAATTCGTCCAACCAGTCCATGGAGATGGCAGCCGAATACGCCAGGTTGCCGGTCTGGCAATGGCCCTCAGCACCCTCCTCGGCCGAGAAGACGTGGCGCCGAACCGGGCCGCCGACCGTACGCAGGAAACGCTCGCACTGGGCCAGGGGCTCGGCACCCTCGCCAGCGCCGACCAGGGCCAGTGAAGGACAGCGGATACCGCGCAGCCCATCGTCATCCACGCGGAACTCGCGCAGGCGCAGGTAGGCCTGTTTGAAGCTGCGCTGCCCCATGCGTACGATCAGATTACGCATCATCTCGCGTGTCTGCGGGGGAACGGCGCTGTCAGGTATGTGGTCGATATCCTCCAGCCGAACATCCTCAGCATCTGGCATAAGGGCTGGATCGAACCCCACGAACGAGGCCATGTAGGCATGCAGATCGACGATAGGCGAGTTGGCGATGAGGGCGCGCACTCGTGGCTCGTGCGAGGCGATACGGGTAGCGAAGTAGCCACCGAAGCTGATGCCCATGAGCGCCACACGGCGCGGGTCGGTCTCGCGACGCGCCAGCACGTAGTCCAGCGCGAGGCGGCCCACGTGCTCGTATTCAGGAATGAAGGCCATGCCGGGGTTGGTACGCAGCGCGTCCATCTGCCCTGGGCCAGTGAACAGCAGCAAGTGGTAGCCACGCTCCAGCGCAGCAAGGCCGTAGGAAAGCCATGTTTCCTCCAGCGTGCCGTCGTAGCCGCTGATGAGCAGCAGTGTCTTGCCAGGACGGCCGCGCTTGGCGCCAGATTGACTGGGTGCGCGCACATAGTATGCGGGCAGCGATGAGCCACCAAAGCGCAGGAAGACCTCCTCCACATCCTGCCCACGCACGGCGGCCAGAAAGCATTCGCGGCTCTTGCGGCCCAGGCGTGCGTGCTCGGGGTTCAAAACACCGCAGTAGTACTCGGCAGCGCGGTAGCTGTTGCACGCCACCAGGTACTGCTCGCGTGCGCTGACGGCGTGGCCCCGCAACGCGCGAACCCGTGCGTCAGCCTCCTGGCGCTGGGCAGCCTTGGTGAACTCTGCCACCCAACTGGCCGGAATGCCATTTTGTATGCGCTGCGCCAGCGCCAAGCATTCGCCCACCGACGCGCCACCATAGCGCGCCGAGCCCAACTGGCGGATCAGTTGGTAGTCCATCTCCGCGCTGGCAAAGCCAGCCACACGGGTGTTGCCGCGCTCCATTCGGGCGGCGGGCCTGGGCTGCGCCTGCGCAGGCAGGGCCAGACTGGCGACTGCAGCGGCCATGAAATGGCGGCGCGGCTGATGGGTGTGCAGATCTAGCATAGAAGGCTCAGGTTTTCTCTGTTTTTTGATAGTTGAATACGACAGACTGACAAGCGCTGGAGACTGAAATTTCCTTGAGCTCCACGGTGCGCAACGGGACATCTGCAAAGTCTAGGGACGGAGGCAGAGGCCCTGCGCATGAGATTGAGCACAGGCGTCCCAGATTGAGCACACGCGTCCCGCGCGCCCGGTCATCACTAGAATTCGGTGCATGTCGCACCCTTTGCCTCAGTCCCTGCTGACTCACCTGCGCACCGACGCTTGGGAACCATCCGTGCGCAGGGATGCCTGGAAGGAGATCGCTCATCCCTGGGTCGGTTACGAACCCATGCCCGGCGTGCCACTGGAGGCTGAGATGGACATCCTTCGGGGCAGCACTTGCGCCACCGGCTCCATGCGCTCTTCGGCCTACGACATGCGCACCGGCCCGCGCTGGCAGCGCCCCGAGGACATGGTGGTGATCTCGCTCATTCAGTCTGGCGAAATGCTGCCTGGCCTGGACGCACCCAGAGCCGCGGGCGGCATGGGCTTGTGCGCCACCCGGCGAGCGGGGCACTTTCGCTGGACCCAGGGCACCCGCTACGCCTTCATCGCCCTGCGGCACTGCGATGTGCAGGCCGCGTTGGGCCGCGAGCCTCCAGCCTCCCAGTCCATCAGCACCGCCCGCTGCGCGCTGGCGCCCGTACTGGCGTCCCACATGAATCACCTGACTCCGCTGCTGCGCCAGCGCGCCCAGGTGAACGACGCGGAGTACGCTGACCTGCTGGATGCCACGCGCGCTCTGGCCCTGCTCATGCTGCGCAACCTGGGCCGCCAGGGCGAAAGCTCGGATCTGCCTGACACCACCGAAAGCCTGCACTCGGGCCGCCGTGCGGCGGCGTTGCGTTTTATGGAACTGCATGCCCACCGCCCCGAACTAAGCGCCGCTGAAATCGCCCACGGTGCGGGCTGTTCGCGCACGCGGTTGTACGAGGCTTTTGCAGCCAGGAACGGCACGGTGATGGACGCGCTGCGCGAGATGCGCCTGCAACGCGCCCGAAACCTCATCGAGCAAAGCCAGCGTCTGAATGTGGGGGCAATAGCGTGGCGCTGCGGCTTTGCAAGCCCATCGGGTTTCAGCAAGCTGTTCCGGCTGCGCTTTGGGCTGACACCCACTGAATGGCATCTGCACGCGCAGACCAACACAACGGGCTGAGTAGCCGCAGATTTTTGCTACGGCAGCCCGTGATGCCCAGCCGCCTAATCGTTGCCCTGCGCGTCCCATGTTCGGCTCTTCGTCTGTACCCTGGGCGGCAAACTGCTCCAAATTGTCGGGAAATATTCCTTCAATCTAGAATGGATCGACCAGAGAAAATAGTTTTCTTAAGTAGTTAATAAAGACCGGCCTGTACCCGTCGATTGCTGCATAAAGCTTACCTAGGACACTAGATTGCGCCTATCCACAGATGTGTAGGGTTGACACTCCATATCCCCGCAGGGTGAAGAAATAAAGGACAACTGATTTGCTGGATTCAGCCGTTCAAGAAGATATTCACAGCTTGTGGGATGAACTAACGGACTTCGATGCAGGCCAGACCGATGCGGCCGCAAGACATCTGCAGGAGCGCCTGTGCCGCATGGTGGGGGCGTGGAATTCGACCTGGGGTGGTGCTACCCGCCTCGACCCTGGCCCGGACAACGATGACCCTCTGCAAGGCTGGCGCGTGGCCGTCACCCGGCTGCTCTACCCCTTCGAGGCACCCGCCGAAGACGGGCCATTCCAGGAACTGCAGAAGCGCTGGAACAACCGCGAGATGGATGTTTCCTTCTTGCAGCCCATGCAAGGCATCGGCCAATTCCGCACCTACGGGCACAGGCGCGACCTGCCGCCGGAGTGGTTCGACGGACCGGTGTACCAGATGTTCAGTGCGCGCTACGGCATCGTGGATTCACTATGGGTGGGTTTTCCGATCAACAGCGATGCGGAATCGCATTTCGGCTTCTATTCTCATAAGGTCTTTACTGACAAGGACTGCGAACTGCTGGCCTACGCGCTGCGCGGCATCAAGTGGTTTCACCGCCAACTCATGCTCACCAGCGGGCCGTTGGTAGCGAAGTCGCCATTAACGCCAACCGAACGCAAGGTGCTCAGGCTGCTGCTGACCAAGGCATCGGAGCGTGTCATCGCGGATCAGCTTGGCCTGGCTGTCTCTACCACGCACCAGCACATCGTTGCCGTGTTCCGAAAATTCGCAGTGCGCAGCCGTGCTGAATTGATGAGCTTGTGGCTGGGCAGCAAGAGTTGATAGCCAACACGACCTGCTTGCGAAACACAGCAGGACATAAAGCGAAAGTGGCTTTAGTTTCGAAGGCGTTTTCGCCACGGGACGAAGCCACCCAGAAGCCCTGACAGCAGTAGCCAGCCCCATGTGCCCAGCGTGGGGATGGCCGTTGGGCTGGCGCCGCCTCCACCGCCCCCGACATCGCCACCCGGTCCGGTTACCGTCAGGGTGAACACCGCGCTGGCGGTGCCGTCCTTGTCGGAGGCAGATAGCAGCAGCGGGTAGATGCCGGGTGTACCGGGTGTGCCGGTGAGCAGGCCAGTGGCGGAGTCGAACCCCAGACCTGGCGGCAGCGTGCCCAACAACGCGTACGACTGCAGGGAATCGCCGTCGGTGGCCGTCACGTACTGCGCCAGCGCGTGGCTGAAGGGCTGGTTCACCAGCGCGCTGGCGCTGCCGGACGCCACGGCGGGCGGCGTCGGCGCGTCGGAGCCACCGCCCTGTATCTGCACTGCCACGCAGCGCGAGAACTCCGAACTGGCCGCGAATCCATTCACACCGATCCAAGTGGCTGTCAGCGCCACATGGGTGTAGCCGGTTGGTAAGGCGGAAAAGCTTAACGCGCCGGCCCAACCGCCGCTCGCGAAGGTCTGTATGTTGGCCGCACCCAGGAAGGCCTGGCCCTCGCCATAGCCGCTGACGTTGCAGGCAGTGCTAGCGAAAGCTTCCACGCGGAAGTTGGCACTGGGTCGCAGGCTGTCCATCAGCGTGGTGTGGATCTGCGTGCCGGCAGCGCTGCCGGTGGCGCTGGCGATCATGGGCAACTCTTCAGCCCAA
Source organism: Ottowia thiooxydans DSM 14619 (assembly GCF_000422885.1). Classification (GTDB taxonomy): domain Bacteria; phylum Pseudomonadota; class Gammaproteobacteria; order Burkholderiales; family Burkholderiaceae_C; genus Ottowia; species Ottowia thiooxydans. The sequence continues at coordinate 528,593 of NZ_AUGX01000001.1, forward strand.
ATGGGCTGGGGTTGCGCGGGGTCAGCGCCCACGACAAGGGGGTTGCCAGGGTCGATCAGTTCAATGCCCAGCGCACCGTTGCTGTAGATGCTGTTGCCACGCCAGTTGTTCCCCTGGGGGTTCCTGACCTGCAGAAGGTTGTGCTCCACGCGGATACCGTTGCCGCCCCAGTGGGCGATGGCATTACCCTCGCCAGCGCTGGTGCCGCCCACGCGGTTGTTCCAGGGGAAGGATTTGTTGATGTTCATCCAGTTGCGGATGAGCACACCGTGGCCGCTCCCACCGATGGAAGCACTGCCGTCGGCGCCCACGCCGATGCGGTTCGACCGGATTTCGTTCGCGTCACTCTCGTTCACGATGTCAATACCTGTCTCGCGAGCGCCAATCACGTTGCTGCGGATGGAAACGCTGTTGCTGCCCATCACCTGGATACCGATGGGCGCACCGCCGCGCAACTGGTTGCCACTGCGATCCGTTCCAATGAGGTTGTCGTGGATGGAGGTGCCCAGCACCTTGTCGGTAGCGAGAATGCTTATGCCGCCATCGCTGGCCACAATCAGGTTGCGTCCAGCGGGCGTGCCATTGCCCACCGAGGTGCCCTGGGCACGGTTGGCGACGCCTACCCCGCGCCCGTTGGCCAGCAAGCCCGCCACATCGTCCGCCGAGCCACTGCCATCTGTGCCGATGAAATTGCCAAGGACTTGCACGCTATACACGTCGTTCAACTGCTGGGAAGTAACCCACACGCCCGTGTTGCCGAACCGAGTAACAGCCAGCCCGCGCACCACTGAACCAGACGTGCCGCGCACCAGTTGCAGGCCAACCGCGTTGGCCCCGGCGTTCGCGCCATCAATCCGCACCGTGATGACCGCGTTGGTCCCCGTAGCCGCGCTATTGGGCGTTCCGCCGTTGGTGTAGCCGTCGATGGTGACCGGGTAGGTGATGAACGGCAGCGGTGTGGCCGGGCTGATGATGGTGGGCACGCCGCCGAAGTCGAACGCAATAGTGTCGCCCGGCTGCGCGTGGTCGATGGCCGCGCGCAGCGTACAAGTGGAACTACCCGTGTTGCAGTGCACCGCACCACCCAGCGGCGCGTCACCCGCGTCAGTCACGGTGACCGTAGCAGCCCCTGCAGCGACAGGCAGCCATATGCAGGCCAGGGATAGTGACAACGGGAAGCGGGGCATGGCTTGGAAGTCCGGGGTGAGAACCACCGGGTATTTTTCGGAATTCGCTGCGACTTGTATTGGCTGTACACGCCATGCAATTGGCTCCATGTGACATAGCCCTGCCTATACGCGGCACTCTGGAAGTGGCATTTTTTAATATCAGTCACTGATCCAATTTATTCTCATGAGGTGGTTACAAAAAAACTAGCACACTCTGTATTTCTCGGGAAACCTCATAACCGGTACCACTGAATATTCGTGATTAACTATTGACTTAAATTCAAGCAGCGCCGCCGTTGGCTGTCTCCATACCCGATTCTGAATCCGGCGACAGTAGGCGGGTACGGCAGCGTGTGCATGTAGCAACGTAATCTGGAACTAGTCGAATGAGCAAGCTTTCTGTGGTCAACCCACCTGCGACCCTTGGCCGGCCCAGGTGACCAGATCTTGCAGCAAGGCTTGCGAGATATCTCATCATTCAGGTCGAGCAGCTTATATGGATCACGGAAAACCCGAATGAACAAGCCGCACAGCGCGGAATTGCGGGCGGTACCGTCAATGGAGTTACTGGTGTAGCCGGCCTGCTCGTGGCCCTTATCTTGAGGATTCACCGCGGGAATACCTTTGGATTCAGTAGAACTTCGTGGAAGTGGATCCTTTTCGGGATAGGAATAGGCTTTATCGCGTTTGCCGCAAGTTTCGCGATTGAAGCGGTCTATTTCACTTCATCAACGAACCCACCACCCAAGGCGATTTTCAAGCAGCCGCCCAGGCCGATGGAGTTACTCTTGCCGTGCTCCTGTTCACGGGCTCCATCCTTACGCCCATCGGTGAAGCGGCTCCCTTCCGCGGCGTCATTGCCAATGCTTTAAGCCGTTATGGAGCCTGAACTGGGGTGGTAGTCCGCTCGCTGATCTTCCCGAGTGCACACGACCCATGCATTATTTTCCTGCTCGCGTCCATGGTGGAGGTGCTCGCAAGGTGGCTGCTGCACAAGACCCGACGCAACTGGCCGTGCATGGCTCTGCACGTGACCTACAACGGCCTTCACCTTCTACTACGTCATCCAGTGAGCCACGAGCACCGAGGCAGAGTGTTGCCCTGGCGGGAGGGAACGAGGCTGTTGTATGGCTATCCGCGCCATGATGCCAAGCCACCTTTTAAAGAAACCGATCGACGTTTCCAAGTAACGAATTCTTGAAAACCCATTAAACCTTTGGTATTTATTAATTTTCTTTGATTAATTTCAATAACCCATGTGGCATTGAGTTAAATATCTCAAAGAAAGCTCGACAAATTTGGCGTTCCGCAGTAATTTCACGCCAAGCCACTTGCCCAGACAAAGTAGTTATAGATACTCTCGCTGAATCTTCAGTACGGGAAACTTCCTTATTCAGCTCTGGGAATTCACGAATGAAGCCGCAAGACGAAGGAGAGCTCAGCGGGAGAGGCTCCTTCATTGCGTAAAGGTTCTTATCAATAAGTGGCAACCGGTCCTGAAGCTTTCGCATTGGGGCCACAACTGAACGAGGAAGACACGATGCGTAAATTACTCTCTGCCTTAGGAGTGGCGTTCGCCATTGCCGCGCCGAGCTTGTCCATGGCAGCCACGGTGACAGGCTATATGCGCTACACCTTTACCCAAGCCTACGCGGTTGAGTCGACCAACCTTCAACATCCCGATTCCACGCCTTACAGCGACCTGCCGGTGACGCTGATTTGCGTAGACCATTCGACACAGGCCCCCTTCGACCAGACAACCACCTTCCTCACGGAAGCAGGTGGCACTGCGCTCAAAGGTGGCTCGGGCAACGCTGGCGTCGCCGCAGTCCATTGGCTGCTGGATAACTACTATCTCACCTATTTCAAGAACGGAACAGGGCCGCAGCAACGAGCCATTCAATATGCGCTCTGGGAGATCGGAAACGACTACAACGGCACTGTCGGCAGCATCAATGACAACGCAGGTGCCTCACGTCCAGCCAGCGGCAACGATGTCGTTTATCCGCCGACTCATGCAGACTACCCTGCATTCGTCACTGCCTACCAAACTCTGTACCAGGCCATGACGACTGCATTTGCCACCCTTCCCTCGACATACCGCGCCACTACGTTAACCGTGGATCTTTTCAACAATCAGGATCCGGCAAAGCAAAGCATGGCGGCCATCATTGAGCGGGCACCACCCAATGTGGTTCCCACAGCGGTTCCGACGATCACGGGCACCACCCAGGTGGGATCCACAGTGACCGGCACCTATACCTATGCCGACAGCAATTCTGATATTGAAAACCCTAGCGGCACCCTCTACCGCTTTGTCACCAGCACCAATTCAACCATTACTGGTTCCGGAGATGGCACCGTGGTGGCGACTGGCTCTACAGGTGGTGCTGCCAGCAGTGTCAACTACACATTGCAAGCAGCCGATCTGAACAGGTACGTCTACTACTGCGTGACACCTGCTGCGCAGACGGGTGCGTCCCCAGGGCTGGAGGCATGTACCCTGGCTTCCGGGCCTGTCACTAATGCTCCTCCTCCCAATGTGGTTCCTACGGCAGTTCCGACTATCACAGGGACCACGCAAGTAGGATCCACCGTGACCGGCACCTATACCTATGCCGACAGCAACTCTGATATTGAGAACCCCAGCGGCACCATCTATCACTTTGTCACCAGCACAAGCTCAACAATCACTGGCTCCGGCGGTGGCACGGTGGTGGCAACTGGCTCTACAGGTGGCGCTGCCGGCAGTGTCCCCTACACATTGCAGCCAGCGGATCTGAACAAGTACGTCTATTACTGCGTGACGCCTGCTGCGCAGACCGGTGCCTCCCCAGGCTTGGAAGTGTGTACGCTTGCATCAGGCCCTGTGACCAGCGCTGCTGTTCCACAGACACTCACGCCAACACCCGTGCCAAGTCTGGGCCAGTGGGCGCTGATGGCGTTGATGTCCCTGCTTGCTTTGTTCGGCATGTCGAGAGTTCGCCAACGCAATATCTAATTTAAGCAAACCGCCTTCGGGCGGTTTTTTATTTTGGGGGGCTCACTGCTAGCAGCTTTCTGGTCAAATCCTTTTTCACCAGACATGCCCGCATATGGACTCCCTTCATGACCTTGGTTCCCGTATTTGCATATTGGGGCCTTCGAACAGCGGCAAGTCCACACTAGCGGAGGCCATCGCACGCAAGCGTGGGCTTCCGGCTATTCACCTCGATCAACTATTCCATCAGCCCCACACAGATTGGCAGCCCCGGCCCCAAGCGGAGTTCATTCGCCTGCACGACCAGGCGATAGAGCAGCACCAGTGGGTCATGGAGGGCAATTACACGCGCACCCTTGACCAACGGCTGGAGCGAGCCACAGGCTTCATCTTGCTGGAGGTGTCGACGGCCATCAGCCTCTTTCGCTACTTTCGTAGAACCTGGTTCGAACATCACCGGCCCGGAGCACTGGAGGGCGGCAAGGATTCAATCAAGTGGGGAATGCTTCGTCATATAGCCATCGTCACCCCAGGCAACCGGCTGCGTTATGCAGAGCTGTACGAGAAGGCCCGCCTGCCCAAAGTGAAACTCGCAACCACAGGTGAACTCAACCGCTTCTACCAGGCTGAGCAGCTCGGTGCTTATACGCGAGCCTAGGAATACACCACCAGCCGCAGATCAGGATCTGAGCCGATGGAAAAAGACGTGTGATGCATCAGCAGATCGCCCTCGCCTTTGATGCGGAAACGCTTGTCACCTTCACTTAGATCCAGAACATCTTGCCGGCCCCACCATTGCAAAAAGTGTGGGCTGATGCTGCGCAGCTCTTCTACCAGCCGGTGGTTGGCTGGGTCAGACTCGCCGCCTCCGCGGGCATAGGCGACACGGAACTTGGCCAGCACCCGTTGCGCATCCTGTTCCCAGTTGACGAACAGGTGTCGGTAGGAAGGATCAGCGAAGACGAGCCACACGAGATTACGCTCCTGGCCATTGCGATTGGCGAAATCTCCAAAGAGGTCGGACGTCGGTTGATTCCAGGCCAAGATGTCCCAATGGCGGTCAATGATGTAGGCAGGGGTACCGATCACATCCAGCACGCGCTGCAGCTGAGGTGATACGGTGGCCTGCTCTGCGGGAACTTCGAATATGGGCTGCTGTGCCAGCGCGAACAAGTGGTTGCGTTCGCTGGTATTCAGCTTCAATGCTCCCGCCAGACGGTTAAGGGCACCTCGCGAAAAGTTGATATCGCGCCCCTGTTCCAACCACGTATACCAAGTCAAGCCCACTCCAGCCAAGTGGCACAGCTCTTCCCTTCTTAGGCCTGGTGTGCGCCGCCGTGCACCGATAGACATGCCTACATCCAGTGGAGAAATCTCAGCCCTGCGTGCGCGAAGGAACACCGCCAGATCCTTACGCGCTTCGGTTCTGTCCTGCAAGGCCATGCTTAGCTTGGTAGTTTTTATACTAGTGTAATAGGTAGTATTGTACTAGTCGAAAAAGCCAAACAGAATGGGAGACACATACAACGAAGGAGACATATATGACCATCCCCCGCCGCCATTTCGTCAATGCGGGCGCACTCATAGCACTCGGGTCGTGGGGTGCTGGCATCCAGCCTGCCAGGGCGCAATCAGTGGCTTATCCGACGAAGCCAATCACCTTGATCGTGCCGTTTGGAGCCGGTGGCCCACCAGATGCCTATTGCCGGCTGTTTGCTCGCAAATTGGAAAGTCGCGTCGGCCAAAGGGTAGTGGTTGATAACCGGCCCGGCGCCAACAGCATGATCGGGACCGGCTACGTTGCCAAAGCCAAGCCCGACGGCTACACCGTGCTCTACGCCACCAATTCTTCGCTTTCAGCCGCGCCTTCCCTTTCCAAGTCTCTCAGCTACAACCCCACAAAAGACTTCAACGGCATCACGATTACCGGTGAAGGCTACTTCGCGCTGTTGATTGGAGCCCGAGACAAGAACGCCACGCTGGCTCAATTCATAGAGCGTGCGCGCGAATCTCCTGAGAAGTATGCGATTGGCGGATCAAGCACAACGGCGGAAGTGCTCAACAAGCAATTGCAGAACAAGGCCAAGTTGTCGCACACCTACATTCGGTACGCGGCCTCTTCGCAAATGATGACCGATCTCATGGGCGGCCGATTGGCGGCGGCGTTCCAGCCGGTGATTGGCGTAGCGCCTTTCTTGCAGCACGACGGCCTGCAGATGATCGCCATTGCGGCACCAAGCCGGCTACCGGCCTACCCACAGACTCCGATCATCAATGAAACGGTACCCGGAGTGGATGTGGGTTACTGGAACGGCTTCTTCGTGCCTGCTGGCACGCCTCGCTCAGTGATTGATTTTCTCTACCCACAGATGCTCGAAGTGGTGAACGACAAGGAAGTCGTACATATGGCTGAACAGGGTGGTGCTGTGTTGCGCATGCCCCCCAGAGAAGTAGATGAGTTCGTGCGCAAGGACATGGACCGTTGGGATGGGCTGCTCAAGGCGGCCGGCATCGAGCCGACATAAGTTTCATACATCACCGTGCGGACCGACTCGGTCTGCGCCTCTCCCCTCCCCGCCCACTCCGCGGCGGGAAAGCTCCTACTCCATTCAGGTAAACCAATGAGCGCTGTTATTTTTGAAATTGAGGGCTCTATTGCCCATATCCGCTTGAACCGCCCCGAAGCCCTTAATAGCTTCAACCTGGCGATGTTCCAGGAGCTGAACGCGGCCATAGATCAGTTCCGCAACGATAAATCTTTGAAGGTTGCTGTCATCAGCGGAGAGGGTAAGCGCGCCTTCTCTGCAGGGGTTGACCTCAAGGCCATGAAAAATTCATTGGCAGGCGAGTTCCACGACAGTGATTACGAGATCCCCTTTGCAGAGCCCGGATACCTGGACAAACCGGTAGTAGCCGCCATTCGCGGCTGGTGCGTGGGCGAAGGAATGCACCTGGCCCTTGCCTGCGATTTCCGCGTGTGCGCATCAGATGCGATTTTCTCTGTGCCCGAAGTGGCGGTCGGTATGCCGTTGATCAGGCTCAGCTCCCAGTGCGTGCGTGCTCTCGGCCTTCCGGCAGCGGTTGAACTCTGCTTCCTGGGCGAGAAAAAAGACGCTGCCTGGGCACTGGCACACCAGTTGGTTCATAGGGTCAGCTTGCCCGGCGAAGAGCTTGGCGAGGCCATGCGCATTGCCAAGCGCCTGTGTGACATGAGTGCCCCCGCTCTGCAACTCACGAAGAAAACCTTGTACAAGTCGCTCGACCATTCCTATGGCGATGTCTACAAATTCGGCATTCCTTTGCGGCAGGAAGTTTTCCGGGCCGGCGATGCAGGGCGGGCTGTCGATGCCTTCGTGAACACCCGTTCTGCAGCGGATTCAGCGGCGGCTCCGAATGCCAAGGTGGTGGGCTGATGGTGGGCTCTGAGGAATGCAAAGTGAGTTGCGCCCCGCCACGCCTCACGGTGGCGCAAGTAATGAACCCACGTTCAGTGGCGATCATTGGGGCGTCTGCCAGTACGGAGAAATTCGGAGGCCGGTTATTCGCCTGTCTGGTAAAGCAGGGGTTCAGTGGCCGTATCTTCCCTATCAATCCGCAGCGCGACACCCTGCTGGGTCTGCGCGCCTACGCCAATATCTCAGACGTGCCAGAGCCCGTGGATGTGGCGGTGATCGCGCTGCCCTCCTCCCAACTGCTGGAAACGGTAAGGGCGTGTGCGAATGCGGGTGTTGGTGCCTGCGTGCTCATCACTGCGCAAACGGCAGAATTCGATGAGGCTGGAGAAAACCTGCAACGTGAGGTCGTTCGCACGGCTCGCGAAGCCGGCATGCGATTGGTGGGGCCGAATTGCCTGGGCATCATCAATCCCGCCCACGGAATGGCATTGACTTCGTCAGCCACCATGCTCCACGTGCCTTCGTTGCCCAAGGGCGGCGTTGGGCTGGTCAGTCAAAGTGGGGCATTGATGGCCACACTCTTCATGATTGGCTATGACCACGGCGTTGGTTTCAGCCGCATGATCTCGGTGGGTAACCAGGCTGACCTGGAACTCTGTGACTTTTTTGAGTGCCTGATTGATGACGCCGCCACACGTGTGATCTGCCTCTATGTGGAAGGACTGGTGAACCCTGAACGGTTCATTGCACTGGCCCGTAGAGCGCGCGACGTGGGCAAGCCTGTGCTCGTGGTGAAAGCCGGCCGCACGACCAGCGGTCAGATCGCCGCGTTGTCTCATACGGCCAGCCTGGCGGGTTCGTTCGAAGCGTTCAGATCCGCCTGCGAGGCCACCGGGGCGCTACTGATCGATGAGCCGGAAGGTATGGTGCTGGCGGCTGGTGCAATGGATAAGCTGGGAGAACTGCACCCCGGTGGCATTGCCATGATGGTGTCTTCAGGCGGTTGCGGCGCTGTTACCAGCGACCGGCTTGACCTCCTTGGTCTGCCCTTGCTCACGGCCTACGGAAAGAACGCGCGCGATGCGCTTGGTGATTGTTATCTCGATCGGCATATCAACAATCCGATTGACCTTGGCGCCTTGAAGCGCGGCCCCAATCTGGAGGATTCCGTTACTACCGTGCGTGCGATCCTTGCCGACCCGGGGGTGGCCGTCATGCTGTTCCTGATGACGCCGCAACCTTTCATGCCAGAGATGGCCGATGCACTGGCCGCAGCGTGGAAAGATTCCGGCAAGCCGCTCCTGGTGGTGCTCAATACGGGTAGCCTGGGCGAGCCTATACGCCAACGCTTCATTGCCAGCGGAACTGCCTTCGTGAGCCGAATCGACGACGGAATTCGGACGCTGGAAGTGATGTGTCGCCTTTCCAAAAATGCGGGAACCCACGATGCCTCGCCTGTTCGGCCAGCAGATGTACCCCAGAACTTCAAGGCCGCTTATAGCGGTACGCACGCGCCGGGCACGATATTGACCGAGCCGGAAGTCAAAAGCATGCTGGCGAGCTATGGCATTCGAGCAACGGAAGATCATGTCGTCGACAGCGAAGCCAGTGCAGTGGCCATTGCGGATGCCATCGGATACCCGGTGGTTCTCAAAGGGGTGGCCCGCGATATCTCGCACAAAAGCGATTCAGGATTAGTGCAACTGAACCTGAGCAATGCCGCAGATGTGCGCCAAGCTTACAAACACCTCAGCGACGTGCTCAAGCGCTTATCGACGAGCGCCGGCAACGCGATCGTTGTTCAGCCAATGATCCATGGCGCCACAGAACTCATCATGGGCGGCCGCTACGACAAGCAGTTTGGCCCGCAATTGCTGGTCGGCTTTGGCGGCGTACAGGTGGAGCTTCTGCAAGATGTGTGCTCCGCGCTCGCACCTGTCACGCGAGAGAAAGCGCAGTCCATGCTGATGAGCCTGAAGCTGTTCCCGTTGCTCAATGGGTTCAGGGGTAAGCCAGCCGCTGACATGGAGGCGGCTGTTGACGCAATCTGTCGCTTTTCCTGGTTGCTTTCCGATCTGGGAGATTCGCTCCTAGAACTCGACGTCAACCCTCTGCTGGTACGCCCAGCCGGACAAGGGGCCTTGGCGGTTGACGGGCGCGGAGTGGTAGCGTAAGGCGACTTAGGGCTCTCGCAAGGCCCTTGCTAAACCACTTGCGCGACCCCGGCCTCTTCAGTGGTCGGCGCAAAGTATCGCTAACGCATCAGCAGTGAGGGAGTGCTCCACTTTTTACTGCTGGGGGTGTCCTGGGAACTGTATGGCGCTATCGCATATGTCGTACCAGGTTGGCTTTTCCTGGACGAATTCGTGGAACTGATTGCTGAGCGGTAATTCGTCGTCAAAGCAATTGGCAGCAACAGGGAATGACTCACTAAGCGAAGTCACTTCGCCCAGGGCAGAACCGCACTGCGAGCAAAAGCAACGGCTGTACTTGTAAGGGGCTTGTGGCTTGAACGTGGCGATGAGCTCTGCCCCAGAAACCAAGGTGAAAGATTCACGCTTGACGAATACGAAGGTGCTGGCGCCGATCTTTCTGCATCGGCTGCAATGACATGTGCCCATCATGCTCGGAGGCATGGAAACCGTAAATTTCACTTCCCCACAGCAGCAGCTACCTCTCAGCATGGCTCTTCCTTTACCTTTATTGGAATACTGTATTTTAATACAGTATTCCATGGGTGCCTCATGTACTTTTCAGAGTTGGGCTTGGGTGCAAAAGGCTAGGCGCGAAAGATGTTGGTCACTTCCTTGGCTGCCTCTTGAAGGCAAGGCAGGATGTCCAGCACACGTTTCTCGGTCATGCGCGCCATGGTGGCTGCCACGGCCACGGCGGCCACCGGCGTACCGTTTTCACTTTTAACGGCCAACCCCACGGCACTCACTCCGGGCACAGCGCGGTTAGAGATCCAGGCGTAACCCGTGCGCTTGGTTTGCGCGCACAGCCGGTGAATTTCTGCGGCATCCAGATCACCGTACACACTGAGCCGCGCATCAATTGCCTGCGTGATGGTTTGGATCTCTGTTGGAGAGAGGCTGCTGAGCAGCGCCAGGCCACCCGCACTGACACCTAAGGGCTGCCTGCTACCCACCGGCACTGCGGGTGTCTGTATGGGGTACTTGCCTTGCACGCGGCTCAGGCACACGGCATCGTTTCCGCTGCGAACGAACAGAAATGCTGTGTCGCCGGTTTGCTCTGCCAAGTGCTCAAGGATGGGTGCGCAGAGATCTCGCAGATTGAACTGATGCGCGGAAGCCAGGCCAAGCTCAAACACCAATGGCCCCAGCGTATACCGGCGGCTACTGGCGTCTTGCACCAACATGCCCTCCACCATCAAGGCCTTCAGCAAGCGGTGCGCTGTGGGTCGCTCCAGCTGCATCTCGCGCGCCAAATCCACCAAACGCATGCCTTGGTAGCTCTGGCTTGCGAGGATCTTCAGTGCCCTGATCGCGCGGGTGATGGTCTGAGCACCGTGGGTAATGGTCATAGGGCGGATGCGTCCAAATAGTGAAACGAATTTTACTTGTGTTGACTGAATTTCACTCGAAACAATAATGCTTCTACAGGCATTTGTACTAAATCAAAGTAGTCCAAATAGTAGAAAACATTCGCCCAGTGTTGAACCCTGGCGCGAGCACGAGACAAATCAGGTGAACCCAAACAACCCGCTACGCACCGCGAGAGACCGGATTCCTTACGAGCCCATCGTGGGGCGCCGCCCATTCGTGCTGCCGAGCAACGCACGTGTGGCCGTGTGGACCATCGTGAACGTTGAGAACTGGTTACCGCAGGCCGCCATGCCGCGTGCGGTACTTTCGCCACCAATGGGACAACCGCTGCTGCCCGATGTGCCCAACTGGTGTTGGCACGAGTACGGCATGCGCGTGGGCTTCTGGCGTTTTCTGGAGGTGTTGAAAAGCAGGAAGCTTCGCGCAACGTTTGCGGTGAACGGATCCGCATGCCAAGAGTACGAAGCAGCATGCCGCGCCGCGCTGGATGCGGGCTGGGAGTTCATGGGACATGGCTTTGAACAAAAGCCCATGCACCGCGTAGAGGACCAGGCCTTGGCCATACAACAGACCGTGGACGCGATCCGCGCCTTCACCGGCCAGCCGCCACGCGGGTGGGAAAGCCCGGGCCTGACGGAAACAGACAGCACCATAGACCTGCTGGCTGCCGCCGGCATCGAGTACGTGGCCGACTGGGTTCTGGATGACCAGCCGGTGAGCATCCAGACGCAATCTGGCCCCATTGTTTCAGTGCCCTACAGCGTGGAAATCAACGACGTGGTCATCTCTGCGGTGCAACAACACGCCTCAGACGAGCTATTCCGCCGTGGGCGCGACCAGTTCGACCAACTCTACAAGGAAGGCGCGAGCATTCCGCGCGTGATGGCTATCTCTATTCACCCGTACCTGACGGGCGTGCCTCATCGCATTAGATATCTCGAAGCCCTGTACGACCACATCCTCCAGCACCAGGACGTGGCCTGGATGACGGGTTCAGAAATCATGGATGTGTACAAAGCGCAGCAGCCCGCATGAGCCTCGCTGCTGGCCGATGCGGCAACCTTCATCTGCAAGGCTTTCCCAAATGACCAAGCCCCTTTCTCGCGTGCTGCTCATCTCCACGGGCGGCACCATCACCATGACATCCGGGCCAGGCCCCGGCGGCATTGTGCCCACCCTCACGGGCGATGACCTGGTGAAGGCCGTGCCTGAACTGGCACAACAGGCTGAACTGGATGTACTGAGTTATTCACAGAAGCCTGGTGCCTCATTAACCCTGGAAGACCTGGTAGAGATTGCGCGCCTTCTGGATGATGGCTTTGCGCGGGGGTTTGCGGGCGCGGTGGTGGTTCAGGGCACAGACACCATCGAGGAAACCGCTTTCGTGCTGGATGTTCTGGTGGCGGCGGGCCGGCCTGTGGTGGTCACAGGCGCAATGCGTGGCGCTGGCGCTCCAGGCGCCGATGGGCCGGCCAACTTGCTGTCAGCGGTGACGGTGGCAGCTTCTCCCGCTGCGGCCGGCATGGGAACGTTAGTGGTGCTGAACGATGAGGTTCATGCCGCGCGTTATGTTCGGAAGTCTCACACCGCACTCACCTCCGCATTCGCTTCGCCCGGTTTCGCTCCTCTGGGCCGAGTCATTGAAGGCCGGTTGCGCCTGCAGGCACGCGTGCCGCAAGCACCGAAGCTCGCGCGGCCCGAGCGCGTGAACCACTGCCCAGTGGCTTTGGTAAGCACGGTGCTGGGCGACGATGGCCGCTTGTTGGCTGCATTGCCTGGGTTGGGGTTCCATGGTGCGGTAATTGAAGCCTTGGGTGCGGGGCATTTACCGGCCTCCCATGCGGCCATCGTGGCGCAATTGGCCCAGACCCTACCGGTCATCCTGGCTACACGCGTGGTCAGCGGACCTGTATTCACCTCAACCTATGGTTTTGCCGGGTCCGAGATGGATCTGATCAGCAAAGGGGTACTGCCTGCAGGAGAACTGTCAGGCCCCAAAGCGTGCCTGCTGTTGCGGCTGCTTTTGGCACAGGGGCTTCAGGGTGAGCCCCTCAAGCAGGCGTTTGCAGCCCTGCGCGATGGTTTCTCTTCAGGGGCGAAATGATGCGTTTCAGCCCTCTACGTAGCATGCGCAGGCGTGGCATCCATCTGAGCCTGAACAATACGAGGCACCAGGACACGCGCTCCCGCGATGAAGTGCTCAATGGTCAGTTGCACCAGCTCTTCCACACTCGATTCCAGCGGCACATTGAAAATCCAGCGGCGTTGGCCGAAGTAAAAGATACGGGCGTTGATGCCCCACACCAGCTCAATCTCCTGGATATGGAGCGGCACACGGTCCGGCCCTGGCAGGCCAAGCTCCGCGCGCAACTCGATAGCCACCGGCTCCAGGATGCGGCTGCGCAAGAAGCCCAGGTAACGCTGGTTGATGGCTTCGCCTCGAAGGCCGGAGAACATGAACAAGCGAACCCAGTCCCAGGTCAGCGCGGTTTGGGCGTAGTCCGTATACAGCCGAACGAGCCGCTCCTGCAGAGAAGTGCGTCGGTCGGCAACGATCTCCTCCCAGTACGAATTCCATCGCCCTACATACACCTCCTGGTACACGCGCTCGACCAAAGAGGCTTTGTTGGGGAAATATTTGAACAACAGGGATTGTGTGACGTTGAGGCGCCGCGTGAGCTCTCGGGTGTCGCCATCAAAGCCGACTTCCGCAAAAAACTTGACCGCCTCTTCCACGATGCTGCGCTCACGCTCTGGCCTCGACAAGCGGCGGCGAGTCGGTGGCTCAGGGCTCGCGGCTTGGGTGCCGGTGGCGGCGATAGCGGCGCCAGGGATCGAATCCGACCTGTGTTTCAAGGGAGCCTTGTCAGTGGGGACATGAAAGATTGTAGGGGCGGCCAAGCCTGTGCGGATTAGCTCACCTCTAGTGATCATATGATCACTTAAATCACATATTTTCTTGGATTTAAACACACTCATGCACGCTGAAGCAACTTATTCAATCGCAGGGCCAGCCGAAGGCCCCTGGGTCACCTTGGCCCATCCGGTGGGCGCGAACCGCAAGACCTGGGCGCCGCAAGCGGCCAAGCTGTCTCAGCGTTACCGGGTGTTGAGCTATGACATGCGCGGCCATGGTGAATCTCCCAGCCAAGGGCCTTCCTGTGGAGTTGATGATCTCGCTGACGACGTGTATGCACTGTGGCAGCAACTGGGTATTGCAAGAAGCCATTTTGTGGGCCTGTCCCTGGGTGGTTGCGTGGGGTTGGCGCTGGCCCACCAGTACCCTGAAGCGGTGCAATCCCTGGTGATAGCCAATGCGCGCCTGGAGATGGACTCCGCGGCAACGCAAATGTGGCAACAGCGCGCCATTTCAGTGGAGCAACACGGTATGGCTGCGGTGGTAGATGCCACGCTAGACCGCTGGCTCACACCGGCGTTCAGAGCCACTGAACCGCACATCACGGAGGCTGTACGAGAGACCTTGTCTTCCATGTCTGCCGAAGGCTTTGCCGCTTGCGCACGTGCCCTTGCCGACATGCACCAGGCTCAGCGCCTGAAGCAATTGCAGGTGCCCGCGCTGTTGATCTCAGGGCGTGCAGACCAGGCGGTGCTCAGCGCGCTGGTGAAAGCTGATGCCGCCTCTAACGACCGCTTGCAACTGATCGAGATCGATGGCCCCCACTTGGTGCATATCGAGAACCCGGTGGGCTTTGATCGAGCCGTGCAGAACTTTCTGGCTTCGAACTGAATGCGTTTTTTCTCGAATAGGGGAAACCCCGATTTTCTGGTGATCACTTGATCACTAAAGTCACGGCAAATGCCCTTATTTCTGCGGCGCATGAACCCAACAAGGATGAGCACCATGGCAGCGGCGAACATGAAACCTGAGATCGACCCTCTCGATTTACGACGTGCCCTCGGTCGCTTTGGCACAGGCGTGACGGTTATCACCACGCGCACCTTTGATGGCACACGCGTTGGCGTGACAGCGAACTCGTTCAACACGGTGTCATTGGAGCCCCCCATCGTGTTGTGGAGCCTGGCGACCAAGTCGCCCAACCTTGAAAACTTCCGGAACGCGGGGCGTTTTGTGGTCAACGTACTGGCACTGCACCAAATGGACCTGTCTGGCCGCTTCTCACGCCCCGCACCGGACAAGTTCGCCGGCGTCGAGTACGCAGATGGCTTGGGTGGTTTGCCAGTGCTCACAGGATGCACTGCAACGATTGAGTGCGCGGTTATCAATAGCCATACGGTGGGAGACCACATGTTGTTTTTGGGCCGGGTGGAGCGCTACACCTACGAAGACGCTGCGCCCCTGCTCTTCCACAACGGCAAGTACATAGAGGCCACGGTCATCACACCGCCACCTGCAGCCGCCCCAGCACGCAACGCCGCCTGCTGACGCCGGGCTGGCCACACCCAACGATTCACCAATTCACAGAAAACCAAGGAAAAGACAATGAAGCTGGGCATGTTCATGATGCCGTTGCACCCACCGGGCCGCAATGTGACTCAGACACTGCAGGAAGACCGTGAGGCCATCATCCTGGCTGATCGGCTGGGTTTCTCTGAAGCCTACGTTGGTGAGCACGTTACCGATGCCGCAGAAACCGTCACCTCGTCGATGATTTTTCTTGCCAGCCTGATCGCCGAGACGCAGCAGATCATGTTGGGCACCGGAACGATCAACGTTCCCAACAGCCACCCTGCGGCCATCGCCACGCAAGCCGCCATGCTGGACCATTTGCTGAAAGGCCGCTTCATCATGGGCATCAGCCCGGGTGGGCTGATGTCAGATGCAGAGGTGTTCGGCAATCTTGGCAATAACCGCACCGAGATGTTTGTGGAGGGCATCAATGCGGTGCTCAATATCTGGCAGTCTGATCCGCCCTACAACATTGAAGGCAAGTACTGGAACATCTCAGTCGCCAAGACCATGATCCCCGAGATTGGCCAGGGCTTCATGATGAAACCGTTCCAGAAACCGCATCCCTTGATCGTGGGCACGGCAGTCGCCCCCTTCTCGCAAGGCGTGACGGAGATGGCCATGCGTGGTTGGCAGCCCATCTCTGCAAACTTCCTCATGCCTGAATGGGTCAAGACGCATTGGCCCAAATACGTGGAGGGGCGCACGGCCATCGGTGCTGAGGCCTCCCCCAATGAATGGCGCATCGCCAAGAGCATATTTGTGGCCGATGACGAAGCCACAGCGCGCCGCTACGCGCTAGAAGCCGATGGCCCCTACCATTTTTACTTCAAGCAACTGGTGCGCAAACTGGTGGGTGCAGGCGGGCGCGGCAACCTGTTCAAGACCGACCCCAGCATGCCCGACGAAGCCATCACGCCGGATTACGTGACACAGCGGTTGGTGATTGCCGGCACGGTCGATTCAGTGGTGGACCAACTGCTGGCCTTCCGCGAGCAGGTGGGTGACTTCGGCACCCTGCTCTACGCCGGGCACGATTGGGTAGACCCAGCGTTGGGCAAACGCTCCATGCAGCTGATGTCCGAGCAGGTCATGCCCAGGGTCAATGCAGCCATTGGCGCATGAACCCCGCGCAAGCTAATCGACGGACCGAGGCGCGCCCTGACCAGCACGCCCGTACGCCCGCCTTCCTGCCGGGAAGCGGCATCAATCTCAACCCGGAAGTGAGTCTGTGATGGGGACCTTGATACAGATCGCCAACGCGCTCTCCCTGGCGGCCTTGCTGTTTGTGGTGGCCAGTGGTTTCACGCTGATTTTTGGCCTGCTCCGGGTGGTGAACCTTGCGCACGGAGCCTTGTACCTGCTGGGGGGCTACATAGGCCTCACGGTGGCACGCTCGTCAGAGAGTTTTCTGCTTGGCATCCTCGCGGCCACTGCTTCGGTAGCCTTGGCCGGCTACCTGCTGGACCGGTTCCTGCTGGAGCGCGTGAAGGACCAGGATCTGAAACAGGTCTTGCTCACGCTGGGTGTGGCGCTGGTCATCAATGATCTGGCGCTGGTGATCTGGGGCGGTGATGCGTTGACCGTACCTATTCCTGAGTTCCTGCGCGGCGCGATGGAAATCGGCGAAGCGTTCTATCCCAAGTACCGAGTGTTCGTCATGGCCGCAGGGCTCTCCACTTTTGTGTTGCTCTGGCTGGTTTACAACCGCACTCGCCTGGGCGCCTTGATACGCGCGGGCGTCGACGACAAGGAAATGGTGCAGGCCATGGGGGTCAACATTGGCCGCCTCTTCGTGTTCACCTTCATGCTGGGCTCAGCTCTGGCCGGCTTGGGCGGTGTTCTGGGTGGTGCATTCCTCACGCTGTATCCCACGGCAGATTCCGAAATCCTGGTGTTCAGCCTGGCGATCGTGATCATTGGCGGACGAGGCAGCCTGGGCGGCGCAGCGATTGGCAGTTTGCTGGTTGGCGGCCTGGCAACGTTCGGGCCTCTATGGCTACCCGAGCTGGCTTACTTCGTGATTTTTGGGCCGATGGCATTGCTGCTCGCCTTCCGCCCTCTTGGCTTGTTTGGAAAGGCCTGAAACGTGATTCAACGCACTCCGCTTCTGTTGGCGCTGGTTTTGTTCCTGGCCTTGGTGAGCGCTCCGTTCTGGTTGAATGCCTACCCGCAAACTTTGCTGACCGAGATCTTGATCTTTGGCCTGTTTGCAGCCTCCATCGACCTGCTGGCCGGTGTGGCTGGCCGCACCTCACTGGGTCACGGAGCGATCTTTGGTACAGCCGCCTATGTGGTGGCCTGGTGCCAGACTTCTGCGGGCATTGATCCCTGGATGGCCGCTGCACTGGGTGTGGGGGCCGCCACCTTGCTGGCTCTGGTCTTTGGTTTGCTGGCCGTGCGCACAGAAGGCGTGTACTTCCTGCTGCTCACGCTGGCGCTGGGCATGGTGGTCTGGGGGGTGGCCTACCGCTGGGTCTCGGTCACGGGCGCCGAGAGCGGCCTGCGGGGCATTGCCAGACCAGAAGGCCTGGAGGACAACGCCCATTTCTACTGGTTCGTGCTCGCGGCGGTGGCGCTCACCTTCTTTGCGCTCCGCAGCGTCGTGAACTCCCAGTTCGGCCTTGCACTGCGTGGCATCAAGCAGAGCAGCACACGCATGCGCACCCTGGGCTACAACGTGCCGCTGACACTCGCTCTCGCATTTACGGTATCTGGCTTCGTTGCCGGCGTGGCCGGCGTGCTGGGCGTGTACCTGAACAGCTTTGTGAGCCCCAGCAGCGTGGCGCTGGCGCAGTCCACCAAAGGCCTGCTGATGGCCATCCTGGGCGGCGTTGGCACCTTGTGGGGGGGCTTCATTGGTGCGGGCGTGATGATCGCCCTGGAAAACCTGGTGAGCTTCTACACCGAACGCTGGGCCATGGTGCTGGGCGTGATGTTTGTGCTGACCATGTTGTTCGCCCCCACAGGCCTGCTGGGCACGGCGCGCACCGTGATTGAGCGCCTCAAGAAGGGTTCGTCCAAGACGACGCCACCCTGAATCCCGTTCCCGTCCTTCGAACTTTCAATACCCTAGGAGACAAGCATGCAACGCAGAAACTTCATCTTGAACAGCGCCCAAGCCGGTGCCGCACTTATGCTGCCGACACTGAGCCCGCTAGCCTTCGGCCAGACCGGCCCGATCAAAATCGGCTTCATGAGCCCGCTCACTGGCGTGGCAGCCTCCACAGGCCGGGAGTTGCTGGATGGGTGGAATATGTTCTGGCAACAAAACGGCCTGAAGATTGGGAACCGAATGGTGGAAATCCTCGTGGAGGACGATGGCTCCAACCCCGACACAGCCATGCAGAAAGCACGCCGTTTGCACCAGCAGCAAGGTGTGCACATGCTGGTGGGCAACGTGCTGGCGAACACCGGCCTGGCGGTGGCTGAATACGCCAAGACGGCCAATGTGCCCTATCTCATGCCAGCGGTGGCCGCCGATGAACTCACCCAGCGTGGCCGTATTCCCAATGTGCTGCGCACCGGTGGTTTCTCTGCCAGCCAGATCACGCGCCCCCTGGCAGACTGGGCCCGCAAGCGCGGCTACAAGCGCGTGGTCACTCTCGGCCAGGATTACGCTTTTGGCCATGAGCAGGTTGGTGGTTTCGTGCAGGTCTTTACCGAGGGTGGGGGTTCAGTCGCTGGCCAGTTCTGGCATCCACTGAACACGCCAGACCTGAGCACCTACCTTGGACAGATCAAAGCCCTGAACCCCGATGTGGTGTTCTCGGTGCAAACGGGTGCCGACTCCGCGCGTATCTTGCAGCAATGGTCGAACTATGGCTTCAAGGACAAGATCCCGCTGATCACCTCCCAAAACGTCACCGATCAATCCGTGATTCGCACGCTCAATGCCGCCGAGTGTGAGGGCATCATTTCCAGCTCCCATTTCGCCGAAGGGCGCGATTCGCCCGACACCAAACGCTTCGTGGACAACTACGAAAAGGCGTTCAAGAAGTTGCCAGGCATCTTCGCTGCCGAAGGTTTCACCGGCGCCATGTGGCTGGCCCACGCACTGAAGAAGATCAATGGCCGCTCCGAAGACTCCGCCGCCCTCATTTCTGCCTTGTCTAGCGAGACCATTGAAGGCACGCCGTTTGGCAAGAGCGTGAAGATGGATGCCTATGGCAACCCCGTGTTCGACGTGTACATTCGCCGCGTGGTCAAGCGCGCCGATGGCAAGCTGGTGAATGCCGTCGTCGAGACCTACCCTCAGGTCTCGCAGTTCTGGAACTACAACCCCGTGGAGTATTTGAAGCAGCCTGCGTACAGCCGCGCCTTCCAAGGCATTGCCAAATGAGTCTAGCGAGTTCAGCGGCAAACGCAGGCGCGGCGGCCATTGAGCTGCACGGCGTGAGCCGTAGCTTTGGTGGCTTGAAGGCGGTAGATGATGTCACGCTCCGCATTCAGGCCGGCACGCGCCACGTGCTCATTGGTCCGAACGGGGCGGGCAAAACCACTCTGTTCGCATTGATGTCAGGCGAGCTGGGTGTGAGCGCTGGCAAGGTCAACCTATTCGGCCAGGATGTTACATCCTGGTCTGCCATGCGCCGCTCGCGGGCAGGATTGGGCCGAACCTACCAGATCACCAACGTGTTCTCCGGCCTCAGCGTGCAGGAAAACCTGGTGCTAGCCATGCGCGGGCGCGGCGGTGGCCAACTCAATATGTTCACCAGCACTCGCCCAGATGCGGCCAGCAGTGCGCGCATCGACGAGTTGCTGAGCATGTGTGGCCTGCAAAACCGCCGTGATGTGCGCGCAGGGGCGATGTCCTATGGCGAGCAACGCTTGCTGGAGTTGGCGATTTCGCTTGCCAATGATCCGCGTTTGCTGCTGCTTGACGAGCCCGCGGCCGGCCTTTCACCGGCCGAGCGAGGCCCCATGGCCGAGACCATCCGCCGTTTGCCGCGCGAGCTGACCATCGTGCTCATTGAGCACGACATGGAGCTGGCGCTCGGCTTGGCCGACCGCGTCAGCTGCCTCTACTATGGAAGCCTGCTCGCCGATGGAACGCCGGAAGAAGTGCGCTCGGACAAGAAGGTGCAATCAGTTTATTTTGGAACAGCCAGCAGCCATGCTTGAAATCAAATCCGTATCGTCCAGCTATGGCGAAGCGCAGATTCTGCATGCGGTGAATCTGACGGTGGAAGTCGGCCAAGTCGTCGGCCTGCTGGGACGCAACGGCACCGGCAAGACCACCCTGATCCGCTCCATCATGCAGGTCAAACCACCGCAAGTGACTACTGGCTCCATTCGCTGGAACGGGCAGGAGTTGTGCGGCCTCTTGCCTAATGAGGTGGCCATGTTGGGCATAGGCCTGGTGCCACAGGGGCGCCGCTTGTTCCCTTCTCTAACGGTACAGGAGCACCTGGAGATCATTCCGCGTCGACCAGTCTCATCGGGCCGTCAACCCTGGACGGTGGAGCGGGCCTACGAGCTGTTTCCCCGGCTGGGCGAGCGCCGTGGCCACCGAGGTAATCAGCTCTCAGGCGGAGAGCGCCAGATGCTGGCCATCACCCGGGCCCTGATGCTCAACCCGGACCTGATGCTGATGGATGAGCCGACTGAGGGGCTGGCGCCGTTGATCGTGCAGCACGTTGAACAGGCTGTCCGCACCCTGCAGGCCGAGGGCATGACGGTCTTGCTGGTGGAGCAGAACCTGCGCAGTGCCTTGTCCGTGGTGGACTCTGTGTACGTGCTTGAAACGGGCGCGGTGGTTTACAACGGCACGGGAAGAGAACTCGCGAACGACACCGCCACCCTGCACCGCTATCTAGGCGTTTAAGGTCTTCGGACGCGGATTGGCGTGAAGATCAATGCCGCGAGGGCGACCTCCCCTTGGGACCGGGTTTGGCTAATCACCTTGCATGCCATCGGGCTTCCCCAGGCGTCATGCCATAGTGCTGCCGGAAAGCCCGGTTCAACCCCGGTGCATCTGAAAACCCGCACGCGTACGCGATCGCTGTGATGCTCATCGCCGCGTTCTTTGGATCCTTCAGCATGGCGTAAGCCGCTTGCACGCGCACCTGGCGCAAAGTATCAAGGTAGCTCGTGCCCTCTGCGGCCAGCATACGCTGCAGGTGACGCGGTGATAGGCCCTGGCGCGCGGCCAGCCACTCCAGGCAAAGACGGCTGCTGGTCAAATGTGCAGCCATATCGGCGCGCAGTGCTTGCAATCGGGCGGAGGCCAGGCTGTTCTGCTCAGCCCAGGCGGCGTAGTCAGGCGATTGGCCAAGGGCCACGGCCAGCATGTCCTGCAATTGGCGTGCTGCCAGTTGCTGGGTAGCCGCACCCCGCAGCGCTTCTGATTCCAGCAATTTGCCATAGCGCTGCAGCAGCCCCAGCATGGGCGTGTCTTCGTGCAGCGCAATCATAGGAGCATCGCTCAGGCGCGGCAGCATGCGGGCTGCATCGCGATGCGGCACGCGCAGCATCCAGGCCGCTCCGGCTTGCTGGCTGATCTGCATGGGCCGCGCCTGCGACACCAGTACCGCACCGCCGGGCCGTACTCGCAGCGCCTCTCGCCCAGGCTGCTCGATGAGCGTCTCTGCCTGCGGCATGAGCAGCATCAGGTCGTCCTGGCCGTCTTTGCAGAGTGCCGCCGTACGCGTGGTGCGCACAGGGCTCACCCGGGCGCCACCCCAGCTCGCACCCGGCACGGTGCGCAAGCTCGCTTCATAGCGCAGCGGCTGGGTGGCATCCAGGGGCGCAAGATCCACCCGCATAACACTGGCAAGGTATTCACGCATAGCCAGCATCTCGCGGCCAGCGTGCAGGCCGGAAAGGCGTATGGTGGCCATGGGAGCAGCAGCGTCTACGGAAGTCGTCATGCACAGTTCCTCGTTCTTCGTACTGTAATGAAAAGTGTCGCAGATCGCATCGCGCCATTTACCCGTGTTTTCGCTAATGTCGTGTACAGACAATTGCGTGGCGCACGCAGCCAATACAGGTGATGAGGTATTTCTAAGAATACGGGGCAACGCATTCCTTCGAATCTTCCCCGTGCCCAATTCTTTTGCTTTGCTTTTCCTGGCCTGTGTGCTGATGCCATCGGCCTCATGGGCCGCCACCTTCACAGTCAACCGCTCGGACGACGCCCCTGACCATGCCCTGGGCGACAACGTGTGCTACGCCCAAGGCAACGGTTGCACGCTGCGCGCGGCCATTGAGCAAGCCAGCGCCCTGCCGGGAATGCACACCATCGCGTTCGACTTTAGCGGCGCGCCCACCACGATCAGCATCGACACATCGCTGCCTTCTATCTCTCACCAGCTCACCATCGACGGCTACACCAACGGAGGCACCCCCAACACGCTGGCCGCAGGCAACAACGCCATCATCACCGTGCGCATAGATGGCGGCAATATTGGCCCATCGGGAACACCTGGCCTGCGCTTTCTCCCCGGCGCATCCAATTCGGTGGTGCGTGGGGTGGCCATCACACGTTTCACCGGAGCCGGCGTGCTCATTGATGGGCAAGGTGGCAGCAATCTGACCGGTCTCACCCTAGCAGGCAATTTCGTCGGCGTGGATCTTGATGGATTCACACCCCTGCCGAATGAAGGCGACGCTGTGAGAATTCAGAATGAAGCTGCCTATGCCACCGCGGGTGGCTCTCAGCCGGCGGACCGCAACCTCATAGTTGCGCCCAGCTCAAGCGCGGGCATCAGCGCCTTCGGTGCCACCTCGGCCCGCGTGGCGGGCAACTTCATCGGGACAGATCGCACGGGCAATGCGTTGATAGCCACTGGCCAAGGCCTGTACGTGGGATCTTCAGACAACACCATGGCGGAGCACAACGTCATTGGTGCCCAAGACGTAGGAGTCTACATTGATGGTGGGGTCAACCACATCGCCCTGCGGACCAACCGAATTGGCGTGGGCACAGATGGCGCCAACCTCACCGGCGCCAACAGCCGCCACGGAGTGTTCATCACCAATGGCAGCCACGACCAAAGCCCCTACTTCCCGCAGATAGGCACCACCAACCCCGCCGACGGAAACACCATTGCACACTGGCGTGGCAACGGAATACGAGCTGATCGCCAAACAAACAACGCCACCAGCATCAGCTTCATGAGCGTCCTGGGAAACAGCATCTATGCCACTGTAGGCGAAGGCATCGAGCTGATCGACACGGCCACGGGGCAAGGCGCAGCCCCAGGCAGCAGAGCGCCCAACTCTGTGGTCGGCATGTCGCGCCCCACTATTACCAGCGCGACGGCGGGTGTGGTGAACTTCATGTTGACAAACGGCCCTCTGGAATACCCAGTACGTTTCGAACTCTTCAGCAACACCGAATGTGGCGCAAGCGGCTGGGGCCCTGGCCGCACCTATCTGGGCAGTGTCAGCGTGAGCGGGAACGGCGGTCAGTACAGCGGCAGCATGGCGCTGCCCAATCTACCTGTAGGCACACCGCTCACCATGACCGCTACGGTGGACTACGGCGGGCAATTCGGTACGTCTGAATTCTCGCAGTGCGTCGCTATACAGGCCGGGCCAGTGAGTAACGGTGGCAGCAAGGTCGCTGCGGTCCCCACAATGGGCGAATTAGGTTTGGCCTTGCTGTCTGCCCTCTTGTTAGGTGTGGGAGCACTGCGCGCGCCACGGTCCGTAGACTCCGATCTTGAGCAAAACGACGGTCGGGCCCCAGGAAAACACGGCGCGAAGTAGGTCGTGTGAACACGCCAGCCTAAGATTTTCGCCGTTGCCAGTCGCTACTTGCTGGCGGCCAAGTGCACCGCCACGAGCGCGTTGGCATGCCCATGCCCCATCCCATGTTCGGTCTTCAGAAGAGCAACATACTCCATGTGCTTCAAGGGACCCGCCGCTTGCAGGACTTCCATCCAGTGGCTGATGGGCTTTCCATACTTGCTCTCTATGGACGGGAAATAGGAGGCTGGGCCTTTAACTGTGTTTGAAGTAGCCATGAACTGAAACACCTTTCGAAATATTCTTGAGGTATGCCCCCCGCCATGCTGCGGCAGCAGGCACTCCCCCGACAGGCCACCGCGACCAACTACATGGCCACTACCGGCGCCGAAACCACGCCCAACCCATCGCGCTAGCGCCAACTGTAAACTGACTTCGGCATTTTGATGTCTGGGAACGCCAGGCTATGAGTGGAAACGCGAACTCCCCCCTGTGGCATATAAGCTTTTCAACGAGTGCTAAGGTTGCAGCAACTTCTTTGGAGAGCACATGACCCGACCTGGTGAACTTCGAGCCACAGGCGTCAGCCGAGCGCAGTTCCTGCGAGCCACCGCGGCCGCCACAGTGGCGGCGACGCTCGGGAGCACGGCATTTTCTGCCTCCCAGGATGTCCAAGGAAGCAAGATGATCACACGGAAAATCCCCACCACAGGCGAACTTCTTCCTGTGGTTGGATGTGGTACCTGGCAGGGCTTTGGGCATGCCGAAGGGAGCGCCGAGTACCTGCGCTTGCCTGGCGTGGTCGACGCGCTTTTCGAAGCTGGCGGCACTGTTTTAGATAGTTCACCCATGTACGGCCGCTCTGAGAAGACTACCGGAGAGTTACTGGCGAAATCGAAGCATCGGAGCAAGGCGTTCCTGGCCACCAAAGTCTGGACATCTGGGCGTGAGGCGGGCATTGCACAGATGAATGAGTCCTTTTCTTTGCTGGGCGTCAGCAAGCTGGACCTGATGCAGGTTCACAACTTGGTGGACTGGCAAACACACCTGAGGACTCTTCGGGGTTGGAAATCACAGGGGAAGATTCGGTACATTGGCATCACGCACTACACCCCTTCGGCGTTCCGCGAGGTAGAGCAGGTACTCAGGCGTGAACAATTGGATTTCTTGCAAATCAACTATGCCTACGATGATCAAAGCGCTGCCAACACCCTGCTCCCTTTGGCTGCAGACAAAGGCGTAGCCGTATTGATAAACAAGCCGTTTGGTGGCGGCGAGTTACTAAGGGAACTGCGAGGCAAACCGTTGCCTGGTTGGGCCAAGGAAATCGATTGCGCAAGCTGGGCGCAGGTGCTTCTCAAGTTTGTGCTCAGCAACCCCGCAGTGACCTGTGTCATCCCAGGAACCAGCCGACCTGAGCACATGGTAGACAACGCCAGAGCCGGCATGGGCATCATTCCTGAGGCCTCCTTCTGGCGCAACCGGGCCCTTGGCGCCTAGGAGTCTGCGCGGCTGGGCGCCCCCAGCCGCGCAGACTCCTAGCCTTCAGCTTTCGGGGTCATACCCAAACTCGCGGAGCTCCTGCGAGCAGCGGCAAGCTTTGGCGAGTTTTGCCGCCCAGAGAATGGCGGCTTCGCGAGACGGAAGCTCCAGCACGCAGAAGCCCCCATCGAACTCCTTGGTCTGGGGATAGGTTTCATTGGTAACAGTACCGTCTGGAGCCACCATGCGTGTGGCAACCTCTGCGTTGACTCCGCCACCGAACACATACACGCCAGCTTCCTTGGCCTCCCGGATGACCTGGTGCGAAGCATCGCTCACGGCGGCCAGGTCCTCAGGGGCGACTTTCATCGCACCGGCAGGAAAGGAGATCAGGAATTTGGTCATCGTTGGTCTCGAGTAATCACTCCCTCTCCCGCATGCGGGAGATGGCTGGGGTGAGGGCCGGCAGCGTCTCCCGTGTTTGTGACCTGTCCAACTCAAGCTCACTGGACCGAGGGGCGAAGCCGTCTTGTCGGCGAAAATTCAAACTTCAACACTTAAAGCCTAACATGCGCAGAGCCACGGCACTTGTTCTTACGTCAACCCTGGCGTTCTCAGCACCCACGTCATTTGCCGGTGAGTTGTGCACACTGATCATCGACGCAGCCAGCGGTGACACCGTCCTGAAAACCGGCCAACACTGTGCAACGCGCGTAACTCCCGCGTCGACCTTCAAGCTCGCCATTAGCGTGATGGGGTTCGACTCTGGCGTTCTATCTGATGCAAAAAACCCTTCATGGCCGTATCAGGTCGGCTACCCCGATTGGGCTGGAGACGCATGGAGACGAGACATCGATCCTGCCGACTGGATGAAGGTATCTGTATTTTGGTATTCCCAACAAGTGTTGAAGCAGCTAGGACAAGCTCGCTTCGAGAAATACGTAGAGGCCTTCGGGTATGGGAACAAGGATGTCTCGGCCGTACCCGTTAAAGCGTCAAGCAGCCATGGTGTTTGGGTGATGTCATCGCTTCAAATATCGCCCAATGAGCAAGTTTCTTTCCTGCGAAAGTTTGTGAATCGTCAACTGCCTGTGAGTGCCCACGCATATGAGATGACAGCCACCATTGCAAGGCAAGATATGCATTTGGACGGCTGGCGTATTTACGGGAAAACAGGCACGGGCTCACCAGGTCAGGACAACAGATATCGGGCGGATCAAGCGTATGGCTGGTACGTTGGATGGGCAACCAAAGGCACGCAAACGTTGGTGTTCGCCCGACTCATTCAGGACGAAAAAGCGCAAAAACCGAATGCGGGCGTCCGTGCAAGAGATCAGCTATTGGAGGAGCTATCTACTGCAAGCCTTCGCTTGCGTTGATGAGCGAGTGGAGCTGAATGTGGTCGCGGTCGAACTTCCCGGCTACGCCTGGTAGTGCTCACATGAAAAAAGCAATGTATAGCGCCCCCAGCATAAGCACAGCAAGACAACAAGCTGCGTAAGGCAGAAGCGCGCGATAGACCAGGCGCTCCTGCCCCACTCCATGTGCCATACCCGCGGCGATCGTCATCCGAACAGGTGAAAAGATGCTCATGGCGGTGCCTGATACGTGCTGCAATGCGGCAACGGCTGGCAGGCTCAGACTAGCCTGCGCAGCCAGAGCGAGTTGAGAGGGCATGAACAGGCTGTTGGGAGCGTTGCCGCTATTGGTCAGAATACCGAAAGCGCTTGAGATCAACGGGGTGACCAGAATCGCTTTTTCATGCAGCGCAGCAAACATGGCCTGCGCGCTGGCCCCCGAGATACCCGCGGCAGACAAGACTTCCGCCATCATGGCAAACAGGAATACGGTTAATACCGCATGCTTGCCGGTCACCCATGCCGCGGTAGCTTCCAAAGGAATGAGCTGGGCCTGCCTGCGGACCCAAGCAGTGACCACACCACCGGCCAATAACCAGGAGCCCGCATGAAAGAGCGGGGACCACGCAGGCAGATCCTCAAAAGGTGCAATCCTGAATATGCTCCCAAGGACATCCTTGAGAGGTGGCAGCAGCCGTGTCAGTACTAGCGCGCTGATCAACGCCACGTACGGCATGGCTCGTATTGCTGCCTTCCGGGCACTGGCAAGGTCCGGCTTTTCATCGACCAAGTAACGCAGCAAGATCAAGGGGCCATAGGCTGCAAGAAGAGCTGTTTCGGGCCCTAGGTACCAGGTGGCAAAAGCCAGCAAGACCAAGCCTGTGGCGATCCACGCAGTTTCGCGGATGCACTCCCCTTTTGAGACTTCCCAGCCTGCGGCCCGCATGGTCCGCCAGAACAACTGCAGCCATATCATCATGAACAAGCTGATGGGCACCATCAAGTAAAGCCCCAGCACGGACGCTGGAATGCGCGCGTACGCGGCTGCCAGGAGAGTCCCGCTGCCCATGGCACCCCAAGGAATCATGGTTTGGCTCAGCAACCCAAAGACCATGAGATGCCGAGGAGCAAAGCCCATGTGGCGAATCAAGGTCACGGTGCCCAACATTCCGGCACCGAAGCCCGTAGCGGCCTCCGCAAATGGGCCCACCAGGAAGCAAGCAAAGAACAGCCTCCGGCGCCGGGCCAGCGGCGATTGCGTTGCAGAGGCACCTGATAAAGCCGTATCCGCGCTTTCGGTTTGAACCTTGCTATGCGAAGCAATTCGCCAGAAAAAAAGCCCACCCAGGATATAGGGCGCTATGGTGGCCCCAATCCAGAAACCACGCGTGAGTGCGTGGCTCAATTGCTCTATTCCGAATGCCGTTGGCCCCGTGGTGAATGCGATAGGGATGGCAGACAAAAGCCCCAGCACCGCAGCATTCGTCATACTGACACGGCCACTGCAAATGGCCAGCACCATGACAAACGCTGGCATTGACCATAGTAAGTAGGTCATTGAAGCCGGGATGGGGAAAGCTGGGTCATCCCGCTGATGGTAGCGGACGCCACGGCCCTGAGGGCAATAGGCCGCAAGGCCTGTCATGGCCTGTCATGGCCAAGCCGAAAGCAACACCCTTGCAAATAGCAAACCGCCGGGGCCTCTCTCAGCCTGCCGGCGGTCTCGAGTTATGGAGTGGTTGTCTTGGCGACGTCTCTACGGCCGCGCCATTCGCCCCGGCAGTGGCGTGGACGACGAAATAGAAGTGCCACCCCGAGCGCAATCAACAAGACCGGGCCAATGAGGGGAAACATGCCGACGGGGATCAGGCCCAGGTATTTGGCGACGCCAAGCGAGCCGATAACAATAAATGCAAGAGGAAGGATTCTCATGATGTGCTCTAGGTTGAATCAAGAGGTGGGTGGCTGAGCGAACTGCTTCGAGGAAGATGTTTCTTTTGTGGAGGCGGGAAAGTGTGAGTGGCCTGCAGGGCCACCATGAGAGTGCCACTGCCGCATACCTGCGCGAAAGCGATTGCGTTCTTCTTCGCTCAGATTGGTCCAGCCGGGGCCGAATTGACGATTCATGCGCCGCTCCCAACGGTCTTGCATGCGTTCACGCATGTCGGCGCGCCAACGTGGGCCACGCGCAAGCATGGCGATGCCAATGCCTATCAAAATCAAAGGCCAGAACAACTGCACAAAGGCGGGGTCTATGAAACCGAAGTGTTTGAGCACCCCAAACACGCCTATGGCGATGAGGGCAAATGGAAAGATACGCATGGCTTTCTCCAACAAAAAAGTGCAAATAAGTGAGCGTTAGATGATGAAATCGCCGTATTCGCCGTACTCGGCTTGTAGCCTTTCACGCAAGGCCAGCACGGCGTAACGCTTGCGCGCAAGCAGGGTGTTCTGCGGCACGTGCCATTGGGCGGACATCTCAGCGAACGAAAGGCCTTCAATCTCATGCGCAACAAATACGTCGCGCTGTTCGGGCGGAAGCGTTTGTAGAGCGGTTTGTATAGAGGCCAGTAAAACCGAACGGGCATAGGCTGCATCAGGCCCGGCAGCGGGATCAGGCAGACTCTCTTCAAGCCAGCTTCGGCCTTCTTCGCCGTCAACGGGCGCAAACGGCTCTTCTTTTTTCTTGCGTGAACGGTCAATGATTCGGTTCTTGGCCACTCGAAATAGCCACCCACTGGCTTTCTCAATGGTTTCGGTGGCGGCGTAAAAATCCAGCAATACGTCTTGCAAGATGTCCTCTGCCTCCGCAGCATCACGCACCTGGCCGCGGATAAAGTTACCCAGCCGCGACCGCTCGCGCTTAACGACTTCAGTAAAACGCGAAACATTGGTCGGCATGGCGAATTGTGCTGCGGGGGGCGGGCTGACTACGGCGTCCATACTAGGAAGACGTACGAGCACAGGAAATATTGTGGACGAACGGAATTTAGGCGCGATTACAGCTCGCCTATCCCTTGCCAGACGATGCAGCTGCCCCTGCCAAGTGCGAGCATGAAGCTGCTGAGCGGGAGCTCGGCGGTCCCGGCAGCTCAAGTGGGTCCCGAAGAAGACTCCGTGCCTTTCGAACTCAGCCTACTCAACCTCGCTCAGCTAAGGCGCCAACAATAGCCCCTGCAACTCCTTGCGGCTCTTCACCCCCAATCGCGTGTAGATCTGCCGCCGATGGTAGGTGGCGGTATTGGCGCTGATGCCCATGCGCGTGGCGATCTGCTCCTCAGACAGGCCTCGTACCAACCAGTAGGCTAGTTCGTACTGGCGCTGCGGCAACTTCAGCGCCCGCAGTGCGGAAAGCAAATGCGCCACACGCGGCACCCGCTGGGTGATGTGGATACCCACCGCCCGGCCCTCACCCTTGGCATCGGCCATCTGCGTGGTGCGTAGCGTGAAAGAGCCGCTTGCGTTGTACAGCTCCAGTTGCGGCAATGCTGAAGATAGGTTCTTCGAGCTCCTGAGCGCAGGTTGCTGGACAGATTGCAGGCGCAACAACACTTCTTGCAACGCGGGCGGCAGCTCGCTGCGGCGGTACCAGCGTAGCCCGAAGGCCAGAGCCATCAGCCGGTCAGCCTGTGGCGATGACCACAGCAACCGCCCCTGAGGCGTGGCCACCAGCATGGCGTTGTCGCACACCACGCTGTCCTGCGCATTCAGCTCTCCGGTCTGCAGGATGCGCGCCAGCCAAGGTTCAAGCCCCGCCAACACTGCCGTATCTGCGGGCGTGAAGCACGGGGCGCCCGGCTTGCGGCATAGCTTGAGCGAACCCAGGCCCCGCCCCTGCGGTGTGCGCAACACCAGGCTCAAAAAATCCTGCAGCTCGGATGGTCGCGCCACCTGGTTGTAGAAATCGCTGCGAACGAATACGCTCCTGGGTACGGAGATGAGCTGCTCCATCACCCGCACCCCATGTTCATGCCGCACGGCGGCGGCGAAGTCGTGCGAGCTGTAGTTGACGACCTCGTGCTCCAGCGCCGCCATCTGCGGATCAAAATAGCGGTGCATCCACTCGCGCGCTACCGAAGGCTCGATGTACGCATCCAGAGCCCCGCTGGCATCGGGGTGGAAATAAACACCCGTATCAAAGGCGATCAGTTGGTGCAGCTCATGCATCACTGGCTCAATGAGCGCCAGCCCGCTGAAATCCAGACAGGCCATTAATTGCAGGCGCTCAGTGGCCTGCTGATGAATATGGGAACTTTGCATGGGTGATAGGCGCTTTGCGCCGCATCACTGCGGTGCAAACAAAAACGCTTGCAGCTCCTGCCTATTCTGCACCCCTAGCCGTATGTACACCTGCCTGCGATGGTAGGTGGCTGTATTCGCGCTGATGCCCATGCGCGTGGCAATCTGCTCCTCAGGCAGGCCACGGACCAGCCAGTAGGCGAGCTCATGCTGGCGCTGCGGAAGACCCAGGGCGCGCAGCGTGGGCAACAATTTGGCTACGCGCGGCACACGCTGCGTGATGGCGATACCTACCGCCCTGCCCTCGCCAGCGACCGCTTCCATCAGCGTAGCGCGCAGCGAGAACGTGCCGCTGGCGTTGTGCAAATCCAGTTGCGGTGGCTCAGGGAGACTGGCGCCCTGGCGGGCGTACTCCAGGCGCCGCAGCAATGCCTGCAACGCGGGCGGCAGCTCGCTGCGCCGATACCAGCGCGGCTCGAACGCCAGAGCCATCAGCCGGTCGGCCTCGGGCGATGTCCACAACAGTTGCCCCTGCGGGGATGCCACCAACATGGCGCTGTCATGCACCACAGTGTCCTTCGCATCCGCCTCACCTAGCTGCAGCACACGCGCCAGCCAAGGCTCCAGCTGCGCCATCATGGCCACCTCTTCGGGGCCGAAGCGCGGCGCCTGCGTCCCGCGATACAGCTTGATCGCACCCACACCGGCGCCCTGAGGCGTGCGCAACACCAGACTCAGGCAGTCCAGCAGTTCTGCCGGGCGCAGCGTCAGATTGTAAAAATCGCTGCGCATCAACTCGGCAATCGGCACGGTAATGAGCTGCTCCATCATCTGCGGCCCGTGGTCACCACGCACCGCAGCAGCAAAGTCGTGCGCACTGCGCCGGATCACTTTTCGCTCGCTGGCCATGATCTCCGGGTCGAAGTAAATGTGCATCATGTCGCGCGCCAGCGAAGGCTCGATGTAGGCCCCCATCGCACCCTCGCTGCCGGGGTAGAAATAACCCCCCGTGTCAAAAAAGATCAGGTGATGCAGCTCGTGAAACAGGGCCTCGATCAGTTGCGGCCCGTTGAAATCCAAGCAGGCCATATGCTGCACGCGCGCCAGGGCTTGCTGCTGAACTCGAGAAAGAGACATGGTGTGGATCAGTCGGTTGTTAGTGCACTTTGTAACAACCTACCACATACACCGCGCTCTCCGCCCCACCCCAAGGGGTAGGGATAAGTATTCACCGGCGAAAAAAGGCGAAATACCTATTGAGCAGTCAGAACGCTCAGCGCCTTGCTCGGCGGCGCCGGACCAAGGCCAGCATGGCCAATGACAGGCCCAGCAGGCCAACCGGACTGACCGCCGGCACCGGCACGGGCACGGGGTTGCTGGAGACGACGGGTGGAATTGAACCAGCGATATTCGTTAAGTCAAACGTTTGTGTAATAGGTTCCTCAAGCACGGTGTCATACACCACAGCACTGACTTGATACGTCCCCACCGTGGCGTCGGCGGTGGCCGTGACTTCCGCAAAACCATTGGCATCGGCCAGGGCGCTTTCGCTAGACAACACCGCCCCGCCGGATGCCAGGAAATAGACACGAACCTGCGGCGTCACGCTGCCATCCCAGCCCGTGACTTGCACCCGCAGTTTCTGGACAAAAGCCGTGTTGATTGGTGTGCTTTGTGGCGTGCCACTCGCCGTTGTCATGAACTTTGGCAGATCCGCAATGTTTCTCAGCAGGTGGCTTTGAGGGCTGACCAATGCACTGCCTTGCACGCTGGCCTTCACAGCGTAGGTGCCCACAAACCCGTTGGCCGTCGCGCTCACTTGCGCGTCCCCTGCGGCGTTGGTCACCGCTGTGAGTGCGGAGAAGCTCGCCGTGGCGCCCGATACGGCATCAGGTGTGATGGCAAAAATAACCGTGGCGCCTTGCACTGGATTACCAAAAAAGTCTTGGACATGCGCAGTGACGGGCCCTGAGAATGGCTGGGTGACATATGCCCATTGCGGAGTAGACACGCCAAAAGCAATCGCGGCAGCGGCTCCGGCAGGCGCGGAGTTTGACAGCTTGAACGACGTTCCCGCCGTGTTCGGCGCTGTGGCACTGACGCTATAGGCACCAGACATGCCTGCAGCTGTGGCCGTGACCGCCGCGTACCCGTTCGCATCAGTCACCGCTGTAGTCGAAGAAAGCGTCACACGCGACGGTACGCTAGGTCCGCCAAATGTCACCGTGACACCGGCCTTCGGATCATTCGACGCGTCGGTCAACCTCACTTGCAACTGCGTGCCAAAGGCCGTGTTGACCAGGGTGGTTTGGTTGTCGCCGGCCGTCACCGCCAGGCTATTCGTGTTGGTGTTGCACAAAGAAAAGATCGGCATATTGCCCAAGATGCCAATGGTTCCCTTCATCTCATAGCACCCCATCACGCCATTGGCCACTGGGGTATAGCTAAAAATACCTTGCGCATTGGTGGTGCCCGAGCCGGTAGACGCTACTGGCAGGCTGGGCCCTGGGTTCACTGGGGTAATGCTCACCGCCAAGCCAGGCACTCCCACGCCATTGCTGTCGAGCACCTTGATGGTCAAGGATTGCGCAAAACTGGTATTGAAAACCGTGCTTTGCGGCGTGCCGGTATTCCCGACTGACGCAGCAGCGAGGGCAATGGTTTTGAAAACAGCAATCTTCCCGGCACCGGGGCCAGATGTCACCAGATCCACGCGACCATCACGGTTAATGTCAATTGCCGCAAGCATGCGGGTGACCGAATAACCAATATGCTCGTTTAAAACAAAGGTGTGGTTGGCTTGCTGCAGTCCTACATAGCCATCCGATATAAGGTCCAGCCGACCATCACCGTTCACATCGGCAATGATGATTCGCCCCATATCACGCTCGCCACCCCCAGATAAGCCTGTGGCATAAAGCTTGGTGCTCGGTAAGAAAATACCATTGCCAACACCCTTGGCCATCCATACGCCTTGGCCGTAGGAATTCTGCATCAATATATCGACTTTGCCGTCGCCGTCTATATCAGCGACTTCAATATCCTCGAGGTCCGTGGCGCCAGCGCCTACTCCAAGCAATTGTGCCTGCGGTAAAAAACCTCCATTCCCTAGCCCTTTTAGCCATGAAATATTCGTTCCTTCGTAGCTGCCACGAAAGATCAGATCAGTTTTCCCGTCGCCATCAATATCAGCCAGATGCGAGGTTCTTATGGAAGAGCGAGCAGCATACCCGCTGCTACTTACTTCATATTGTCCAATTAATATGAAATTCCCGAACCCCACATTTTGCAAAACTTCAAAGTAATCAGTCCCACCAAAATTACCATACTCATGCACACCAACAACAATGTCCAATTTCCCGTCGTGGTTGAGATCCGCAAGGCTCGCATTAAAGGCGCCAGTATCAGCATCCGAAAGCAGCGGTCTTTGAATACCAAATGCATTAAAATCGGCGTTATTGTTACCTGATCCTTTTAATACTGATACCCCCAGAGAATCAGTAATAACCAAGTCAATCTTGCCATCCCCATCGATGTCTCCGGCAGAAATGCTCCTAGGTACTTGCAAACCGAATACCAGGTTATTGAAGTCCCGCGTAAGCGCCAGGCCGCCAATGGGCGTGCCGAGATAGATGAGCAACTGGGAGGTGTTTTCATTGACCACCGCCAAGTCTGGGTAACCATCATTATTAAAGTCCGCGCTGACGGCGGCCGTCGACACGTTTGGAGCGTTGCTTGCGCTATTGGCCTGTAACTCCGCTGGCCCGTAAATATTGGCCGCTTGCGCTGGCAGCGCTACAGCGCAGAACGCGGCAGTTGCAGCCACGCTGGCGGCAACGCGTTTCGCTCTTTGCATCCATCTGCTTGCTATTGTTAAAGTTCTCATTGCTCTTAATTCCGACTGTAGATGGCATCAGTCTAGGAAGTTAAGTGCTACAACGCCCCACCCCCAGGGGTGGGTTCAATCGCAAATGATTGCGTCGACGAGAAAATAGAAGCCGGGGATGGTTTGGCGCGATTGGCTGACGAAGTCAAAGCGTGACAAGCCACGCCGCTCAATGACGCAGGTCAACGCCCTCCGGCGAAGGTCAGCAGTCTTTTGGGGTTCTCCACCAGAATTGCAGCCTTTTCCTGCTCAGTGAACCCATGACGGTCCATGATTGGAATCACGTTCTCGAAGATGTGCCCATAGCCGTGGCCACCATTGCTCACCAAGCGGGTCTGGTGGCAAATATCGTGGCTGATCACGATCTGCGATAGATGCCCGCGGCTGATGAGCGTGCGAATGTACTTCAAACGCATCGCATCATTGAGTCCGTCAATGTCGCCTAGCGAATAGTAGGCATGCTCTTGCCCGAAGAGGTCAAACTCCAGAACGCACCCAGTGTCCGCAAGACGGAGAATACGTTCGTTATCAAAGATCGTGCGATCGATGTGGCTGATGATCACTCGTTCCACGGGGTAGCCGTTGCTGATCATGAAATCGATCACTTCCTGCGGCTGGTCCTCGTGGCGGCCCGGGTGCACATTCAGCGCAGCGCCGGTATCGGCTTGTGCAATCAGCGCACCAAGCATGACTTTCTTTTCCAGGTCAGTCCAGGGCGCCTGGCATCCAATTTCTCCAATGATGCCGGCACGCACATCTGTGCCCCATGCGCCTTCAAGAATTTGCGATCTGATTTCCTGGGCAAAGCTTTCAACGGAACGGTCACGGTTGCTCTCGTCCTGATAGGCATCCACGTAATGACCACAGCCCATCACCACGTGAGCACCAGTGCTTTCCGAGATCTTTCTGAGGCCAAGCGGATCTGGCGCCAAGCCGCCATTGCTGAGCTCGACGATGGAATTCCCACCTGCATCAAGCATGAGCTGAACTTCACGGGTTGCGGTTTCCCAGCTCCTGAAGATTTTGTTTCGTGGAACCTTCAAGCGGCCATAGTTGATCTTGAAACAGTTGCACAGCGTAATCTCCGGCCCCTGATCCACGGCAGCTTTCTGCTCGGCGCTTCGAATGTCCCACAGCAAGTGCTCGTGCATCAGCGTCTTGCCCAGGGAATCCGGCTCTATCAGGCCGCGTACTGTTTGAATCTTCCCGCGAAGTTCATCGCTAGAAACCTTGGCCGCGTCTTCAGCTAAAAGTTGATTGAACATGGCAGGCGATCTCACTCACTGGTCGCGCCAGAAGCGCGAACAGCCTTACCCCACATGTCGGTTTCCGCCTTCACGAAACGGCCAAACTCGGCTGGCGTCATAGGCGAAGGAATGGCGCCCATCTGGTCCAGCTTCTGACGAACTGACGGCTCCGCCAGCGCCTTGTTGACTGCCGCGTTGAGCTTCATCACGATGTCAGAAGGAGTGCCTTTGGGAGCAAGCATTCCAAACCATGCGGAGACTGCATATTCGGGGTAGCCAGCTTCCGCCACTGTGGGAATATCAGGCGCACTTGGTGATCTCTCGCGGCTCGTCACAGCAAGCGCACGTAGCTTGCCAGCGCGGGCATGGGGTAAGGCTGATGGCATGTTGTCAAAGCTCAGCTGCACCTGACCTGCGATCAGATCTTGAAGAGCTGGAGCACTCCCTTTGTAGGGAACGTGGAGCATGTCAACGCCTGCCTGGATCTTGAAGAGCTCACCAGCCATATGCGTCGAGCCACCTGTTCCAGCAGATGCGAAAGCCAGCTTGCCTGGATTCTTCTTGGCGTACTCCACCAACTCTTTCACATTCTTAATGGGAAGTGATGGGTTAACCACCAGCAAATTAGGCGAGAGAAAGAAGTTGGCAACGGGCTCGAAATCGGTGGTGATATCAAACTTGAGGTTCTTGAACAAGGTCTGATTGATCGCCGAGGTCACTGCAAAGACCAACAAGGTATACCCATCAGGCGCCGCAGCCTGGGTTTGAGCGGTCGCCAGGTTGCTGCTCGCACCGGCCTTGTTTTCCACTACAAACGATTGGCCCAGGGTCTTGGTTAGCTCAGCGGCAATGATGCGCGCCGCAATGTCCGTCGTGCCGCCTGCAGAGAACCCCACGAGCACTTTCACAGGACGCTCCGGATAGGCTGCGAGCGCCGGTGCAGCAGCGCATGCTGCAACAACACCGAGCCCGAGCAAAGCGCGGCGAAGAACCGGGAAACGCCAGAATTTTTCCATGATGATTTCTCCTGTAAAAATGAAATCGAAAAGCTGAATCAAACCGAAGACAAAAGCTAAATGGGCTCCAACGCGCAGCGGGCCAGCACCTTGACACCATCGAGAAAATCCCTGATCTCCATGGATTCATGCACGTTGTGACTGCCGTTCTGATTGCGGATGAGGACCATGCCGGCGGGCACGCCTGCTCGCGCAAACAAGGCCGCGTCGTGACCCACCGTAGGCATGGTGAGCACGGCAAGCCCAAGACCTCGCGCAGCTTTCTCAGTCTTCGAGATCAGCCCTGCATCCAGTTGAACCGCGTCTGTGCCTACTCGTGAGCCAAAGTCGAAGGACACCCGAAATTCCTTCTCTATGCGCGCAGCCTCGTTCAAGATGCGCTCATACAGCGCGTCTCGGACGGCGTTGTTGGTGCCAGCCACGTTGAGGCTGAAGGTGACCTCGCCCGACACTTTTGTCAGTGCATGTTCCGCCGCATTGGTTGAGAAAATTCCGACGTTGATAATCAGGTCGTCGTTGCCGCCAGCATCAATCAACTCTTGCCAGAAGCGGTCTGCAGCGGCAACCAGATGGGCCGTTGCGATGACGGTGTCTTTGCGCAGATGCCGCGGCGTTGCCGCCGAGTGCGCATACTCACCTCGGCAGGATGCGAAGGGCCTGCGAATGTTGCCCCGAATGGCCGTTGCAGCGCCTATGGGCACTCCTTCGGCTTCCAGAAGCGGCCCCTGTTCAATATGAAGCTCCAGATAGGCTTTAACGCAAGTCAGATCGAGCTTGTTTTTGCCGGGCGCATTGACGTCCACGCTGACGCCCAGTTCATGCAGATGCTGTTGCAATGTCTGGCCCGTCAAGCTGTGCCTGAGGGAAGTCAACTGCTCGCCCGCGAACTCTCCGAGCAGCAACCGGCTTCCGATGTAGGCGGTACCAAACCAGGGGCTCTCTTCCCCTCTGAACCCAATTGTTTTCAAGCTGAACTTGGGCACCAGACCGCAACGTTTGAGCGCGACCTGTAAAAGAACGCCCGCCACCACACCGGCCAGGCCGTCGTAGTTGCCGCCAATGGGAACTGAGTCCAGGTGAGAGCCCATCAAGACAAAGTTTTTCTTGTCCTCGCCTTCGAGCACATATTCAAAATTACCGACTGCATCAGGGCCACAACGCAGGCCTTCGGCTTCAGCAAACTCACGCAGCACATGGCCTGCCGTGGTTTCTTGTTCGCAATAGGCAGGCCGAGTAATCCCTTCTCCATCACGGGAAGCCTCGGCAATCTTGAAAAACAGCTGTTCAGCCACCTGAGCAAGCTTGTCAATTTCGGCGTCAAACTTCATCAGCATGTGTGCGTCTTCGTGAGTCATCTCTTATGGGCCTGGTATGAATTGGCGCTGACACACCTCATTGAGCGAGCGCGTTTCGCTCTCGCACAAAACGTGCGACAGCGTCTATCAGCCCATTGATCTCTGCTTCACCCATAGGCAGCGAGAGGTTGAACATTCCCCGCCGCGCAGGCCAGAAACCTTGTTCAACCATGTCGAAATAGAACAGGTCACGCAGCGGCATATTGCTCACCGTCAAATCGCGGATGCTGCGAACCGGCCCCTCACACATATGCACGTTCATCATCGATCCGATGCCCGTGAACTGCATAGGAAAAAGGGCTTTGCTGGCGATCTCGTTCAGCCGTGTTCGCAGAGCGTCTCCGCGCGCGGTAAGAGCTGCCGCGACTTCAGGGGTGTACAACTTTGAGAGGCCCGCGACACCCACGGACATCGTGAATACGTTGTTGTTGAAGGTACCGGCATGAGCTATGTAGTCCGGCCGCAAGGGGTTGAACCTTTCCATGATGTCGGCACGGCCACCGAAGGCACCAAAGCTAAATCCACCGCCTATGTATTTGCCAAGTGTTGTCATGTCGGGCTCGATACCGTAGACGCCTTGCAGCCCACCACCAGCCAGACGGGAGGTCTGGACTTCATCAAAGATCAGGATCACGCCGCGCGCCATGGTCCAGGCACGCAAGGCCCGGAGAAACTCCGGATCTGCGGCAATACAACCCGCTGAACCTTGCATGGGCTCGATGATCACGCAAGCAAGATCTTCTCTATTCGCATCCAGCAAGGCCTCAGTTCCCTCCCAGTTGTTGAAGGGGGCACGTACAAAGTCAAAGGGCGCATTCAAGGGGCTCGTCTGCGCGCCAAAGGTGAACACGCCGCCGTGGTACGCGCCTTCAAATACGATGACCTTGTTTTTGCCACTGACCACACGCGCACTGGCGAGGGCATAAAGCGTGGCTTCGGTACCGGAGTTGGCAAAACGAATCTGCGCAATGGATGGAAAGCGGTCGCAGATCAAACTCGCCAGTTGCTCCTCTTGCTCAATGTGGCCGCCACGCACCCAACCACTTTCCATGGCTTGCAGCATGGCCTGCTTAAGAACAGGATCCGAATGACCGTACAGGCCTGCAGTGAACTCCCCCAGAAAATCCGTGTAGGTTCGGCCATCAAGCGATGTAACCCGACAGCCTTCGGCCGAGGTCAAAGTGATCGGGAAGGGGTCGCTGAACAGCACCGTGCGTGTGTTGCCACCCGGCAAAACGCGGGCTGCCTTTTGGTGCTGTGCCAGGCTCTTGGGATTGCTTGCGCGATAGCGGCTCTTCGCTTCGGCGATCGCAAGCTGGATAGCTGCGGAATTAGAGGTCTGTGCTGTCATTGGGAAAAATGAAAGTGATCGCTTTAAAGGTGGCTGAGTAAAAACCGACGTGTCTTTAGGTGATTTCCACGTTCAGTGCTTTGTCCAGGCGCTCGCGGCGCTTCACCATGGCGACCGCAGAGGGGCCCAGGCGGCGCGCCGCCGCCAACAAAATGGTTTGGATGGCAAAAAACTGAGAAGTAGCTGAGTCGAAGTAAAAAGGCTCGTCAATGACGACAGAAGTGCCATGCTCTGGCCCTACATGAATGGCGGAATCCGCATCCGTCAGAGCAAGGATGGGCACGCCGTTTTCCTTCATGACTTCCACGGCGGCCACCACTGCGCGCGTATAGGGACGGAAACTCACCGCGACCAATAAGTCGTCTGGTGTGAGGCTGGCCAACTCCAAAGTCAGCCCCTGCCCGGGAACTCCCAAAATGGTCACGTTCTCGCGCAAGGTTCCAAGGTACGTGCCAAAGAAGTGGCTGAAGGCGTAGGTGGCACGCATGGCCAATACGTGCACGTGTTTGGCTGAAACGATGGCGTCGACCGCACGTGTCACGGCATCGGCGTCGAGGCTGTTCGCGAGCTTGAGCACACGCTGGCACTCAGATTGGGCATGTACGCGGATCAGCTCCTGCGGATCATCAATGGTTACCGGCTCCGCCACCCGCTCCTGAACACGGCTGCTGTAGAACGGTTGGGTCTGTGCCACGTGGCGGCGGAACACATCCTGCAGTTCAGCAAAACCGGCAAACCCAAGCCTTTTTCCCAAGCGAGTGAGGGTTGAAGGATCAACGCCATTCTTTGCAGCGAGCTCAGAAATGCTGTCCACCGCAGCGGGCCCTGGGCGGCTCAGCATGTCCTCAAGAACCACCAGCGCCTTTTCACCCACCCGACTCCGCCCGCTTTTGGCTCGTTCTTCCCTCAGAATTTCACGCAAATTCTCAACGCTCAATTGAGTATTCATTTCTAATTTCCTGCAACTCGTGCAAATTTTGAATGCATCTTATGGCGATGCAAATCTCTTTGATATAGGGATTACCCCAGGAAAGAAGTACTCGGACGTGATGAGGCGGGTAGCCTCCATAGAGATACGGCAACCCCAGCATGGCTATAGCAATGCGTCCGCCGTACAGAGCCGCTTTGAGGCACCTCGGCCAATCAGAACGAAGGGAATGTCCCGCTGAAAAGCGAGGTGGCCTGGTCTCGGATAGAGCTCAGCGCACTTGACCTAACTCAGCGCAAAACGCAGATGCGGTGGTCAACTCAAGCGCAACCCGCGCCAACGCAGTTGGCGTTGTACCGGGATGCGCAACGTCAGGCAGCGCTCATTTGCACTGCGCCAGCACGAAGTAGAACGGGATGCACGCCACTCAATGGCACGGCGCCCCAAGTTGGCTTGTAGCCAACCACGCCGCAAAAGCTGGCGGGCCGCAAGATGGAGCCTTGAGCCTGGGTGCCCAAGCCCGCCAGAACATGCCACTCGCAACCCCATCGGCCTACCTGAGCATGAGACCCCTGTTGTGCGCCCCATGCAACCGGCATCCCATCGATCGGCAAAAGCGCTTGCCCCGTTTCGCGTAAGACCTGTCCTAAGAGTCAGAAACAACATGCAGAGGGCTAGCTTTGACAATAGCATCGATGAGAAGATGCGCCGAAATCACGCCGAGGTATCGAAAAACACCCTCTCCGCGGTAATACACCACGACAGACGGAAAGACAGTGAGTTGGGCTTGCCGGAGGGTCAACTTAGCCTCGGAATTAGGTTCGATCTCATGCAAAATCACTACTCGAACTTCCGCACCCGGCAATTGCTCCTGCACAGCATCTGCAGTTTGAAGCATCTGCTGGTCTTGCCGATATTTTCCTGACCACACATAAAAATCCAGACGTACACCTTGAAAATCCTGCGTAGGGCGAATGAAAAGGCGCGGACGTTCCTTTACCGTTCCGTTGGTGCCAGGGTAAATTCCGCGGCGCCGAACATAGGCCGGGTTTGGCATGGACGTGATATTGAAAATCTTGCTGATCAGTCCCAGTGGGCCCGTCTCAAAGGCCACGCTCACGACCGGTCGGGAGAGCCAGTTGCGGTCAAAAGCACCTAGTGGCTGGCAGCCTGAAGCGCAAGGCTGAAAATCGGGCCCTGTTTCAGCAAGTTCAAAGAGTGGCTGATGCTCGGGACTACTGCGCAATGTGTCGAATTTTCCTGACAGGAATTCAGTCACCCGCTTAACGCCTTCATACCCCTCAACACTGCCTTGCGTGCAGTAGTGCACGCCAGGCGCCAGCATGTTTTTCACCCAACCGATGTCAAGCAAGTTGTAAGCCAATGAATAGTACACACAGGCGCGTGCGGCAGCACTTTGCTCATGGGTTTGCAGCCATTGGGCGATAACAGGATCGTCAGGTAGAGGTCGGGCAAGGAAGGTTTTTCGCATGTTCAGTCCCAAGAATCAGTGTGTACAGGCAAGAAAATTTGCCTTAGACAACAGGTCAGGTGGGCCCTGCTAATGAACGCGGAGCACCTTTTTCGAATATGTCGGACTCAGCTTAGACCACCGCTCACTTCCGACGCGGACGGTCTTGCCCGCGAAACCTTTGTCAGTACCTCCGGCGCATCATCCGGGCGCAGATCAAGCACTTCGCGGTCTGCTCCGGATAGCGAACGGAGATCGTATCGACTACTTCCTTCGAATGAAAACTTTGGGAGAAAACCAAATGCATTCGTTCAGAGCTAGCGACGAGAGGGTGGCTCTCTGAAAACATGTCTTCTTTCTAGAATTGCAATCCGTTCAATGAGCGTTGGGGAAGTCGATCTTGCTACAGGCGGCGGGTCAGCGCCACTGATCGCACATGTATGAAAACCCAACAGAACCCAACTACGGCGTCTATGATCACTGGGGTATTCCTACCAATGGCACGTTGCCGCCACTGCAACCATTGCACAACCACTTACACCATCCATCTCGCTTCTGCGAGCGCATTGTCTCCGGCGGACAAACCGGTGTGGATCGTGGTGCGCTGAATTTTGCGATCGAACATGGATACTCACATGGTGGTTGGGTACCGCGGGGGCGCAGAGCCGAAGACGGCATCATCCCATTGAACTATCAGCTCACCGAAATGACCGAAGGCGGCTATCGACAGCGGACCCGTCGCAATATTCAAGACAGCGACGGCA
This sequence comes from Ottowia thiooxydans DSM 14619, assembly GCF_000422885.1. GTDB lineage: Bacteria > Pseudomonadota > Gammaproteobacteria > Burkholderiales > Burkholderiaceae_C > Ottowia > Ottowia thiooxydans. The sequence continues at coordinate 571,923 of NZ_AUGX01000001.1, forward strand.
CGCTAATAGTCAATCTCGGGCCGCTGGACGGCGGCACACTCGCGACCCAAACCTTTGCCGCACAAATAGGAAAAACGACTCTTGTTGCACAACTTGACATCGAGGCCACAGCGGACGCCGTAACCAATGCGCTTGCATGGCTCCGTCACCACTCTATCAAGACGCTGAATATCGCCGGCCCCCGCGAAAGTAAGCGGCCAGGAATTCATAACCTAACGGTTGAGTTTTTGCGAACGGTTGACCACGCAATTCGTTCATAGAGTCGCACTAGGGGTGGATTGCCGCCATAGCGGCCGTAGCGAATCCATCAGCTTCTCACCGAATGGTCGATAGTGAAGTTTGACCTTTACGTCAGACTTTGATTCAACGCAGCAACCGCACCTTGTCACCGGCAGCCATGAAGTTCTTTCAGTTGCTGATCACGGCAGGTGAGGGCCACCAGCAGCGTCTTACAGCTCGAAAGCACATTGCCCACTAAGGGCCATTGGTGTGCGAACCTGAGGAGCGACTTTCTCCAAGGACGCTCGAGAATCTGCAAACGCGACAATGCCAAGCGGGAGCTCGGCGGTCCCAGCAGGGAGACCCGCAGACAACCCGACTAGGGCGTGTTCACACTAAATTCGCCCCCGCGCCGAGGTTTGCCGGGCTGCAGTGCAAGGCGCGCCGTGCCGCCAAGGTAGCGATCCTTGGCAAGAGGCGCATCGCGGCAATGCGGCCCGGCAAACCCCGGCCCTGAGGGTGAGGCTCTGGCAATCCTCACTCGGCGTTGCCGACGCCGGCCGCGCAAACCCTCGCCGGGTATCCAACCCGGCTGCGGTTTGCGCCTTGATTGCGGCTCGCCAGAATCTCACGCGGGGGTGAATTTAGTGTGAACACGCCCTAGCAGTTAAGCAAGCTGCGGAAACTCCAAGCGTAGTCCTTGCAGGCGCCCCAGGGCACATACGCTGTGGAGGGAAATTCTGAGCTTAGCCCCCACTCAGAAGGGCGCTGCCGCCGGAAGAGTACACTCCAGATATAAATAAGAACCATTCCTATTTATATACATGGTTGCTGCCACCCTACCCTTGCACACTGACGTGCAAACACTCTATCTCGATCATCACAGCTGGTTGCTGGGATGGCTGCGTAAACGCCTGGGCAACGCTGCGGATGCTGCCGATCTGGCACACGACGCGTTCTTACGCTTGATCGTCAAGCCAGCTCCACGTGGGTTTGCCAGCGATGGAGAGGCTCGTGGGTATCTGCGCACCATGGCCCAAGGGATGTGCATCAACCTCTGGCATAGGAGGGAAATCGAGCAAGCCTGGCTGGATACCCTGGCTACCTATCCGCAGGCCTTCGCCCCCTCTGCAGAACGGCAGGCCATTGTTCTGGAAGCGCTGCACGAAATTGGCACGCTATTGCTGGGTGCACCGCCCAAGGCAGCCCGGGCTTTCCTTCTATCCTCCGTGTGCGAAATGAGCGCCCAGGAAGTGGCGGACGAGCTGGGCGTTTCTACCCGGATGGTGCGCAAGTACGTAGCGCAAGTCATGCTGCGTTGTATGCAGGCGCAGGCCAGCCAGACCGTAGCCGGCCTGCTTCAAGACTCCTGACACGCGCCTCATGCACACGCCTTCACATGCCGCCATGCAGCAAGCGGCCGATTGGTACGCCTTGCTGATCTCCGGCGAAGAAACAGCCAATGACCGGGCACGCTGGAAGGCCTGGCTGGTGACCAATCCGGAGCATCGCCAAGCCTGGAGTTATGTAGAAACGGTCAGTCAGCGTGTATTGGCACCGTTGAAGGACACCACTGATCCTCATTTGACCGCAGAGAACCTGCACTCCGCCAACACCCGCACATGGCGCCGCCGCCATGTGCTCACCAGTGTGGCGGTGGCCACCAGTGCAGGCGCGCTGGGGTGGATGAGTTGGCGCAGCTCACTCGGCCCCATGGTGCTGGCTTTGAGTGCTGATCACCGCACGGGTGTGGGCGAGATACGCGAGATCGAGTTGCCCGACGGCACCCGCGTCTGGCTCAATACTGCCAGCGCATTCAACCAACACTACAACACGGACTTTCGGCGGCTACGACTGTTAGCCGGTGAGTTCCTCATCGACACCGCTGCGGACGGCGCCAAGCGCCCGTTCATCGTTGAGACACCGGAAGGCTGGCTGCGCGCACTTGGAACCCGCTTTACAGTCCGGCGCGAGGACGAGCAAACCGTGCTCGCCGTGTATCAGGGAGCAGTTGAAGTCCGTACGGCCGCAAGTGGTGACGTCAAAACCATTCCTTCTGGCCAGCAAACGCGCTTCAGTGCTCAAGGCATCAGACCTCTGACGTCCGCTGATCAATCCAGCGCTGCATGGAGCCGTGGCGATCTGGTGGCGCTAGACACGCCCTTGATCGAAGTGGTGGAAGAACTGCGTCGTTACACGCGCCAGCATATTGGTGTGGACCCATCCTTCGCGCAACAGCGGGTATTTGGTTCGTTCCCTCTGCATGACGTCAACACCACGCTGAATCTGCTGGCAGATGCAGCCAACTTGCGAGTACGCCGCACACTACCGTGGTGGGTCACCCTGGAAGCTTTGTGAACCCCGGTTGACGCGCGCCGCGGGGGGGGGGTCTTTCCCTCGCTGGACGTCCCTGCGCTACCGCATGCCGTTCTCATCGGTAGCCCATCCTCAGATGAAAAAGCTTGCCGAGGAAACCACCGACGGGGAAATCTTGAAAAAATTTGCAGAAATGGTTCCGCTTTTTTTGTCTCGGCTGATTTACCTAGTGAGAGAGGGCCACATCCAAGAGCGACAGCCACCGCGCAGCAGGCAGCCAGTTCGAACCAGGAAATGAGGCGCTCGCCATTTCTCCACATTTCTTGATCAAGACCATCACCATGCCTCGTGGTACTCACGCCTCCGTTACCTTCGCCCTGCGACCCATTGCAACCGCTCTGCACATTGCACTGGCAAGCAGTTCATTCCTGGCGATAACCTCTCCTGCACACGCGCAGACCGCTCCATCCGCGGTGCGAACCTATGACATTCCCTCTGGGCCACTCCCCTTCGCACTCACGCGATTTTCGGCTGAATCAGGTATTCATCTAGCGGCTTCCAGCAGTCTGGCCCAAGGCAAAACCAGCCCGGGATTAAAGGGCGAATTCAATGTAGCCGGTGGCTTGGTCGCGCTGCTGGCGGGCACCGGCCTGCAAGCTGTCCCATTGAGCGGAGGTGGATATGGGCTGCGGGCAATACCTGTGTCAAGAGTGGCCACTGAAGCACCATCCTCAACCGCCGAGCCGAGTGAAGTGCAGCAACTGGCCACAGTCACAGTGACTGGGCGCACACAGAACAACCTGACAGCACCCGCCAGACAGGTCACTGTTCTGGAGGCAGAGGAGATTCAGCAGCTCAGACAAGGCTCGGATAGTCTTGCCACCATGCTCAGCAAAGTGGTTCCGGGGATGGCGGACTCCAGCCACACCATCACCGATTACGGGCAAACGCTTCGCGGCCGCAACATGCTGGTGCTGATAGATGGAATTCCTCTCAACACCAACCGTGACTCATCCAGAAATCTAGCCAACATCAACCCTGCGGATATTGAGCAGATAGAAGTGCTGCGTGGCAGCAGTGCCATCTACGGCAGTGGCGCAGCAGGCGGCATCATTGCCATTCAAACCAAGAGGCCTTCAGGCGAGGCCAAGGCTGAAACCACAGTGAGCGGCTTGAGCCCACTCTCCAGGCTGGGAGGTTCAGGCCTTGGCGGTGAAGTGCAGCACTACATTTCCGGTGGCAACGACAAGCTCGACTACTCGTTCAGTGTAGGCGGCCGGCGAATTGGTGGATCATTTGATGCCAAGGGTGACCGAATTGCACCAGAGCCAAGCCAAGGGGATTTGTTCGACTCCAATGTGTACAACGCCTCTGGCAAGGTAGGCTTCAAGATCGATGCCAACCAGCGCTTGCAACTATCTGCCAGCCACTACAACGCCAATCAGGACACCAGCTACGCCTCCGATCCCTCTGTGGCTCGCTTGCCGGCGGGCACCACCGCTGCCCGGCCTATAAAAGGCCTGGTGCTTGCCGATCAGAATCAGATCAAGAATACTTTGCTTGGTCTGGACTATGAGAATCGAGACATTGCGGGCAGCAAGCTTGCCGCACAACTGTATTACCGTGATTTCTTCACCCGGTTCTCGCCTTTCGATGCGCGCGCGGTTCCCGTACGTGGCGCCAATATCGATCAGGCCATGCAGAACTCAAAAGTATTTGGTGGCCGGCTCACCATCAAAACTCCATTAGGGCAAGACAAGAAAACCCTGCTCATCTGGGGCGCGGACTTCAACCATGAACGCACGGACATGCCAATTGACGTGTTCGACCCCAAAGCATATGACGCCAGTGGCGGCCTCGTCTTCAACAAGACGGGCCGCTTGATCTACATGCCGCCCATCACCACCAGCAGTTTTGGCGGCTTTGCGCAGTTGCAGCACAAGTTCAACGAAAAATGGTCTCTTGAAGGCGGCGCGCGGTATGACCGGGCTGAAGCTCGTTTCAATGACTTCACGCCGCTCTCTCAATCAAAGTTGCCTTCGCCGCAGTCAATTACTGGAGGCACTGTGAAGTATGGTTCATCTACCTTCAACGTGGGGACTGTATTCACGCCGGTCAAACGCCAGGAGTTCTATGCGTCTTACAGCCAAGGCTTCGAATTACCGGATATTGGAGTGGTGGTACGCAATGCCACACTTGGATTTGACATAGGCAACTCCAATCTTCAGCCCATCAAGACCAATACCTTTGAACTCGGCTGGCGCGGCAAATTCAACAACATGCAAGCGAACCTGAGCGTCTTCCAATCCCAATCCAACCTGGGAGCAGTTCAAAGTTTCAATAACGGGTTGACGCTGCTGCGTACCAAGGAAAAGATTCACGGCCTGGAGGCGGGTCTGGACTATTTCAGCACAGACGATCGCTGGAGTATGGGAGGCACCCTCACCTGGATGAAGGGCCGCGAGCTGTTGCAGACCGCGAGCAACTACCAGAGCATGACTGGCTTTCGGATCCCTCCTCAGAAACTGACGGCGTATGTGGAATACAGGCCAAACGCGCGTTGGAGCCATCGGGTACAGGCTACTTCCTACGCATCCAAAGATTACCGCCTGGACGGAAAAACAAGTTTCGGCCGCTACGACACCCAGGGCTACACCACAGTGGACTTGATCAGCCAATGGAAGATCGATTCGAAGAACCGGCTTTCGTTCGGTATTGAAAACTTGTTCAATCGCCACTACTACCCACTCTACAGCCAACTGCTCAGAAGCAATAACAACACCAGTCGCCTCCCAGCGGCAGGCGCTGTGCTGAAAATCAGCTACACGCACGTTTGGTGATCGGGTGCGCGCCCTGCTCCGCAGGCTGCACCGCTGGTGCGGTCTGAGTGTCGCGGTCTTTCTGTTGGCAAGCAGCCTCACGGGGAGCTTGATAGCCTTTGAACACGAGCTGGACGCTTGGCTCAACCCTGAGCTTTTCTATACGGGAACCACCGGGAAAGCACTGCCCCTTGATGCGCTGATTGCCAGAATCGAGGGGCAAGATTCAAGGCTCCGCGTGACGCAGATGCCGTTGGATACAGAGCCAGGGCAAGCGCGCGAAGTACAGGTAGAAACCAAGGCCATTACAGGCTCCGCGCGAGCGCCGATCGGGTTTGATCGTCTGTTCGTAGACCCCACCACAGGCCGTGTACTTGGGGCGCGTCAATGGGGGGTTTGGCAATGGGATCGTGCTCACCTGATGCCGTGGATGAACCGCTTCCATCGCAGCCTTACCTTACCTGGGCGCATAGGCAACCAACTGCTGGGTTCGGTGGCGGTGGTGTGGCTGTCCATATCGTTCGCGGGCCTCTACCTCACATTGCCCGCCAAACTGAAAACGAGCAAGACATCAGATCCCGGCACTCACCGGCAGGCGGGTGCCACCTACTGGAGCCGTTGGAAGCCAGCATGGCAGATCAAACGAGGAGCCAAGGGTTTTAGGAGAATCAATGATCTGCACCGGGCTGCAGGTTTATGGGTACTGCTGCTTACCTTGTCCACCGCATTCACCGGCATTTACCTCAATCTTGGGAACGAGCTGTTCAAACCAGCGGTCAGCCTGTTTGGCCCCATCACGCCCCACCCCTTCACGACCATACCCAAGGCCCGAGTGCCATTGGCCACCTCTCCAACACTTTCTCCCGAGCAAGGGCTCAAACTAGCGCGCGAGCTATTGCCAGATGAAGCGCGACACTATGAAAACTGGTACTTGGGCTACGACGCTTCCCGAGGCTTGTATCGCGCTGCCTTCAAGGAACGTGGGCTGCGAGAGCATATTCTTCGTGTCCGGTATGAGCAGATATTCGTAGATGCGGAATCCGGCAACTTGCTGAGCCGCTTCGGATATATCAGCGGGACCGCTTCCGATCGTTTCCTGGTGTGGCTGTATCCGGTTCATTCCGGCAAACTTCTGGGGGTGCCTGGGCGTTTGGCCATCAGTTTAGGTGGCTTGTTCGTGGCACTGATCTGTGTGACCGGTGTGCTGCGGTGGATAAAAAGAAAAAACGCCAAGGTTTGATTGCTGCATTCCAATCCTGAAGCCATGTACACCAACTCCTGAGAGGTGTGATGACGTTCAAGTCGATACGTCTCAACACCAACGGGGGCTGGAAACGCAGCCAACGCAGGTTTGAATCACGGCTGCTACCTGAGCAAGCTCAGTTGGATTTCCAATTGCGCCAGGCTGGGGGTAATGATCGGGATCAACGCAGACTCTCGCCAGCGACGAGCAAAACCGGGAGCGTGATCTTCCAGGTACGCATGTCCGCCCCAAGCTTGCAACTCAAGGTTCAGGGCTTGCTGCACGTGGCGAGCAAATGCGATTCTCAAACGAAACAGGGCAGCCGGGTCGCTGCTGAACCGGCCGTTCTTCAAGCCCTGCAATAGCATTCCGGCATCAGTCTCCAGAGCGCGGCTCAGCTTAAGGAGATGAGGCGCTAAAACTGCACGACGGCCAACGCGCTCCTGGGCGGCGGCGACGCTGGCGCGCGCCAAACCAATCGACATACCGCACTGAAACCCCAGAAACTGCGGTCGAACCTGTGTCAACCAGACCGTCAGGTTGTCATGCAGCCGGTGTTCCGCGCCCATAAGTACCGCATCCAACTGGACAGATGAAACTTCGCAGCCCCGAAGGCCAATCAAACCCAAATCCCGGCCACGATGAACGCCTGGCATATCTGACCGGAAGGCAAAGACCGGTACAGGTCCGGGGGCCGCAGGTTGCGCAGCTGCTGCGATACTGAAACCACTGGCGCGGAGGTTGGTGACCCAAGGAAGCACGCCATCAATGCGCCACTTTTTTTCTCGCGATTCGGCTCTTGCCATTGGCTTGGCGACCACCTCAAGGGGTTCAAGCCCGCAAACAAACTTCATTGCATTTGACAAGGCAACCGCTCCGGCCCACTCACCTGCGAGCAGTCTTGGCAGCTCTCGTTCACGCAATGCGGGGTTATTGCTGCGGACCACACATTCGATATAAGTACGGTGGCTCCAGAGGACGAAAGAGGCTGCCAATGAGTGCTCTGCCAACTCCGCGATGGATTCAGCAGTCTCAGCCCAAGACCCGCCACTGCCTCCCATTGCTTCAGGAACCCCTATGCGTGTCAGCCCCTCAGATGCAAATTTTCTCAGCAGATCAATACCTGCTGTGCCTTGATCCAGAGCCTCTGACAAATCAACCAGCCAATGGGCGGACCTTGCCCCCATTTGGCCGCTTGCCGCCACTGGTTGGGTCGAAGTGGGTTTGGATTGACGAGGCAAAAACCCGGAGGGGCTGGACATGCGTTTTCTACGGAGAAGTAAAGGGGAACATCAGCGGCTGTGTATGCACGTTCTGAGCCCCTTCACTATCGCTAGGACATCCCCGCAGGGAAAGCAGCAGATGCTGCTTTTTTGACCGGATCAGCGCTATGCCAACGAGCTTGCCAACTTGCCCAGTACCGCCAAGGCGGTTTCCAGTTCCGACGCATCCGCCTGCCCAAAGTTGATTCGCAGATGATGATGGAATCGATGATCTGCAGAGAAAAGATGTCCTGGCGCGCTACTCACCTGGTTCGCAAGAGCCAGCCGATGCAATGCCAGCGCATCTATGTTCATCGGCAGTTCGATCCAGAGGAAGTAACCGCCCTCCGGCGGTGAAGCCCGTGTTCCTGGAGGGAAGTGCTTCGCAATAGCGCGCAATGCGGCGGCTCGGTTCCCTAGCAGGGTGAGCCGCAATCGCCGCAGATGCTTGTCGTAGCCGCCTTGCTGGAGGTAGCGTGACAACGCTTCCTGAGAAGGCACAGCGGCCGTCAAGGAGCTCATCAGCTTTCGACGTGCGAGAGTGGCGGCAAAGCGGCCAGCGGCCACCCAGCCAATTCGGTAGCCAGGAGCCACCGTTTTGGAGAAGGAACTGCAATGCAGTACAAGCCCTTGCGTGTCCCAAGCTTTGGCAGGCCGCGGCTTGTGCGCGCCGAAGTACAACTCTCCGTAGACATCGTCTTCGATCAGCGGGATCTGCCGCTCCGTAATGAGCTGCACCAGTGCTTGCTTGGCTTCATCAGGCATCAGGCTGCCCAAAGGGTTCTGAAAATTGGGCATGAACCAACATGCCTTCACGGGGTGTCGCTCCAAAATAGCGGCAAGCGCTGACACGTCTACCCCTGTGCGAGGATGGGTGGGCACTTCTATGGCCCGCAAGTTGAGCCGCTCCAATGCCTGCAGCGCGCCGTAGAAAGTGGGTGACTCCACGGCAACGAGATCGCCGGGTTGGGTCACTACTTCGAGACTCAAATTCAGGGCCTCCATCGCGCCGTTGGTAATGACCAGCTCATTTGAGTCGATAGCGAAGGCCGTTGCAAGGTAGCGCAAGGTGATCTGTCGGCGCAGCTCGGGGTTACCTGGCGAGAGATGCTCCACGGTACGCCATGGATCCAGTCTGCGCATAGCCTTGCTTTGCGCCATCGCAAGCTTTTCGAGTGGAAACAAAGTGGGATCAGGAAAGGCCGATCCCAAGGGCGCCAGATGGCGGTCTCGCATGTGCTCCAGCACCTGAAATACCAGTTCAGAAACCTCTACATCTTGCTGCTCACCACTGGGCCGGGAAGACTCAGGCTCAGGCACGCTGGAGGCGCTGCTGGCCACAAAATAACCCGAGCGAGGACGCGCCTGAATCAAGCCTCGATCTTCAAGCAAGTAATAGGCTTGGAAGACGGTGGAAGGGCTGACGCCACGGTTGGCGCAGGTTTGCCGCACTGAGGGCAGCCGCGCTCCGATAGGCAGGGTTCCATTGGCTATGGACTCCGCGATGTCACTGGCCAGTTGTTCGTAGCGCTTCACTTTCTTTCGCTCTTCTGGAAGTACACCATGGTGGGACTGATTTGCTTGGAGCTTTGCTAAGGTTTTACTCAGTATATCGACCGGATCTGAGCTGATTTTTTCTTTCAATTCTGAGCATTGAAGCGTCCCGGCTGGACGTGCAGACTCTCTGGCATGTGTGAGCACGATCCATCAGGCTCGCACTCGCAAGAGGAATTGACTGAGATATGAGTGAAGGATCATTACGCCTAACGGAAATAGCTTCGAGAATTCCAAAGTTCTCGCTGGGTTTCGTTGTCTTGGTATTCATGCTGCTTGCAGGCGACAAACTCTCTCAATGGCTGGCCTTGTCAATACCGCCAGCCATCATCGGCATGGTGCTTCTTCTCATCGTGCTCGGTATTTTTGGCCGCTTGGCCCCTACCGCGGAAGCTGCAGGCAAGCCGCTTTTGAGGCACATGATGTTGTTCTTCATTCCCGCTGTGGTGGGCGTGATGGAGCAATTTCAAGCATTGAAGTCTGGCTGGCTGCCGTTCGTAGTGGCCAGTATTGCGGGCGCGGCGCTCACCCTCGTGGTGACAGCGTTCACCCTGGAAAAGCTGATGAAGCGCCAGGAAGCGGTTGAATGATCGACGCGTTGGCATCGCCTTCCGGCGCTGCGATGGTGCTGGCCGCGACACTCCTCACGCTGGTGGCCTATGGGCTGGCTCTATGGGCATATCAGCGTAGCGGCTGGGAGCTGCTCCTTCCGATTCTCACGGGCACCACGCTGGTAGTGGTCACGCTGCTAGCTATGGATATTCCGTACCGCGTGTACAGGGAAGGCACCGCCCTGCTCTCCTGGCTTGCAGGCCCAGCCACTGTCGCGCTCGCCCTGCCCCTCTACGCGCAACGTGCACGGCTACGAGGCATCTGGTGGCCGGTCGTGGGCGCAGTGTTGGCGGGATCAGCTACCGCTGTGATTTCCGCTATAGGGATAGCGTGGCTATTGGGTGCCAACTGGGAACTGATGATGTCCCTGGCTCCAAAATCTGCCACCATGCCCGTGGCCATGCCTCTCGCTCAAAGCGTGGGAGGGGTAGCCTCTATGAGTGCAGTGGCGGTGGCTTTGACGGGCATCGCAGCAGCCGTTTTCTCCACGAGACTGTTCTCCCTGCTCCGCGTAAAGAGCGACACGGTGCGCGGCTTGGCGTTAGGCGCTGCGGCTCACGCCATTGGAACCGCCCGAGCCGTTCAGCTGAGCGAGACGGCGGTTGCCTTCGCCGCTTTGGCGATGGGACTCACTGCACTGATCACCAGCATTCTGGTTCCGCTGATTGTGAGGCTGCTGTGAACTCCTCTGTGAACTCCTCTACGAACTCGACTACGAACTCAACCGTGATTTATATCAACCCACCGCCGGAGATCGTGCCGGAGACGGTGAAGGTTCTTGGCATAAGCACCACCGATGAAATCTTGTTCTCCGCGCATGCATCTGAGGCACGTTCAGCAGAAGAGATCACGACGGTGGCATTCGATCAGTCAGTGCTCAGCGTAGACGGAAAGCAACTGCGCCTTGAAGGGCTGGCAACCATCCAAAATTCACGGAGTGCTGGCATGCTCATTGTGCGAAGCAAATTCACTGTGTTGAAAAGCTAGCGGCTTCATTAAGCTTGAATTCCGTTCGCCCTTAGAAAGGTCTAAGCCCTTCGACAAGCTCAGGGCGAACGGTGAATGCATCATCACACCAGATCAATCAGCCTCAAATTCTTCCAAGCCATAAGGGTAAAAATTGCCGATGCGAACATGCTCATAGGCAAGCGCATCAAGGCGTGTAGTTCCGAGAAACGGACTTTCCGGTTCCACGAGAAAGATACGGGCGGCGAACCCACTGTCATCGAAACCACGCCTGAAATGCACCCGTGACTTGATGGCGAAAATCTCAAACTCCCCGACATTCAGCCCCATCTTTGTCAACATGCCGGGCTCAATGATTTGCATGAGGTAGGCACTGATGACAACGACATTTCCGTTGCCCAGCGCCACACTGATCCACTCGCTTCTACTGCCAGTGCCGTCGTTGGCCATTCCTGAACCCAGAACAGTTCCGACGACGCGAACGGCAACACCTGCTGACGGATCAACTCTGCCGCCGATCTCGTGGTCAAAGGGATCTCCTGGGCGAATGCCTTGCGCGATCAAGTCTTTAACCAACTCACCTTCGGCGATTGAAGCCAGCAAGGTCTTGCGCGTATCTCGCCTCTGTAGCTCCTCGAACAACCAGGTCGCATGCCCGGAACGATCACTGTGATCGGCCAAGACCACAGGATATTGCCCATTCTCCACCGCCTGAAGCGCGAGGCTGACACCTTCCTCAATACTGTGAACCTTCGTTGATTGTGTGAGCGCCTCACGTAATCGCCAAGCGACATTGGCCATGTCTTTCGCCACTTCCTGGGCGAGACTTTGGTCGCCGTTGGAGGTAACCTGAATCGTCATACCCGCGTCCGCAGTATCTGCCCAAGGGAATCCGAAGAATACGTTCACATAGACGCCAGGCTTGCGCGCTTCCCAGACCAGTGCCCGCTGAACCAGATCCATCCAGGGCGAAGCACCTGTCCATTGCATGACCGTGGGCGAGAGGATGGGCACCTTGATGCACGCAGACGTTGGCCTGTATTCACCACGAATGGAGCGAACCATGGTTCTCGCTGCCCGCTCCCCCTGCAAATGCGTGTCGTAGTGCGGGTAAAACTTGACGCAGAACGCGAGGTCAGCCGATTGATGAAACTTCTCGTCTTCATTTCCATGGGGATCGAAGGTGGCAGCCAAAATGGCCTCGGGACCGACCACCTTACGAATTCGAGCCGCCAGTTCCGCCTCCGGATGTGCAACGCCTCTTGCGGCCATCGCACCATGCAACGCCATGTAGACGCCGTCGAACGGGCCTCGCTCTTGCAGATCTTGAATCATTTCGCCAACGAAATGTTCATACGCTTCGTTGGTCACCCATCCGGAACCAATTCCGGTTTTAGGAAACAACGGAGACTGGATACCGACGAGATCTACCTCGGTGAATTCCCGAGCACATTGAACAAAGCCGCCGATGTAGCCATTGGGGTCATACGCCAGAAGCGCATCGTCCCTGCAAGGCGAGCCCTCGTACACGAAATCTGAGAGTTGGGTGTCGTTGGGCAAGAACGTCACTGTCTCGTGCGAGAAATGTACAACCGCAATTCGAATCCGCTTGGGGAAGCTGTGAGTCAATTTTCCCACGATCAATTGGTGTCCGCGCCGCTGCTCTTGACCAAGGCGGCCCACTTTTTCTGCTCTGCTTCAACGAACTTGGTGAACTGCTCTTCCGTCATCGGAGCAACTGCCTTGATGCCCGTTTGCTTGTTGAACGCAATATTTTCAGGGCTTGCATTGGCCTTATCCACGGCTTGCTTCAGCGCCTGCACAATGGCTGCGGGTGTTCCCTTTGGCGCGGCCAATCCGGCCCAGGTCGTCATTTCGTAGTCCTTCAAGCCGACCTCTTGCAGAGTGGGAATACTGGGAAAATTCTCGTTTCTCTGGGCGCTTGTCACTGCAAGTAGTTTCACCCTGCCGTCCTTTGCGTAGGGCGATACCGATACGAGGTTATCGAACATGAAATCAATCCGCCCGGCGATCAGATCGGTGTAGGCAGCAGAAGAGCCTTTGTACGGCACATGCACGGCCGAAGCACCGGTCATCTTGAGAAAAAGTTCGCCGCTCAAGTGGCCCGTCGTGCCTGTACCTGATGAGCCCATACTCAGCTTGCCAGGGTTTGCTTTTCCATAAGCAATCAGCTCGGCAGCATTCGCCACTTTCAGGTCAGGACGAATGACCAAGCCATTGGCTGTAGAGGCCACGATGGCGATGGGGGCGATATCCTTCAGCGGGTCATACTTCTGCTTGGGAAACAAGAACGGGTTGATGGCCAATGTGCCCACGTTGACCGAAAGCAAGTTGTAGCCATCCGCAGGTGCGGCCAGTCCCGCGATGGTTCCGGTGATCCCATTGGCGCCAGGCCGGTTGTCAATGATCACCGGCTGACCAATGACCTTGGTCAGCTCATTGGCAAAGAATCGGTTTGTAGTGTCTGGCGAGCTGCCGGATGCGAACGGCACGATCAACCTAACGGGTTTGCTAGGGAACGTATCCGCCCACACAGCGTGACCCGATAAAGCGAGGGTTGCACATAGGCTAAGGGCAAGTTGGCGGCGGTTCATCGTTGGTCTTTCAAAGTGCGTTAACAGGGGTTGGTCGGTAGGTGCCATACGCTTTCGCGGCGAGTGCTCGCGCGAGTACGGTCGCCGCATCAGTGACTTGATGCTTCCGGTAGTCGCCCTCATGGACCACTAATCCAAGTTCTGTGCATCCCAGAACTACGGTGTCGACCGATTGCAAAAGGCGCTCTACGCTACTGTTGAGCCAATGCCGGGCTGCTTCAAGGTTCCCCGCTTTGATGTCAAAGATGGCGCGGTGCGTTGACTCGTCATCTTCTTGCGGCTGCTTCACGACTTCCAAACCCAACTTCTCAAATGCAGAGGCGTACATCCCGAGCCGCTGAGTAGCCGAGGTGGCGAGCACAGCGCACCGCCTTGATCCGGAATTGACCACGTGTTCGGCAGTCTCCGTGGCAATGTGAAGAAGATCGATGTCAGGAAAGAGCGTCTGCAGATCCTCATGCCAGAAGTGCGCGGTATTGCACGCGATGCCGAAGACGTCTGCTCCAGTGGCTTGGGCAGCGCCGATGGCTTTCACCAGTCCGGGCAGTGGGCTTGTTCCGCCATTCAGCAACGCCGATGACCGATCAGGGATGGGGTACTGAATGAGCACGTGCGCGGGATACGCCTGATCGCTGACGGGGTGACCAGTCTTCACAATCTCATCACGGCACGCATGCAAAAATCGCATCAACATGTCGCCCCCGGCTTCAGGCCCCATACCAGCGATCAAACCAATTTGCTTCATTTTTACGCCTATGTTTTTGCTGTCGAATGGCATTTCATAGGCTTACGTGAGGTGAACTTGCGCAAATAGTAGGATCAGCACGAATGAATGTACAGCGATAATGGCGCATCAAGTCCATGCAAAAAACTCATGAAGAGAAGCTTACATGCCGCACTACCCTCGGTCGACTCACTGCTGATCTTCGAGCAGGCTGCTCGCTATGCCAGCTTTACCAAAGCGGGTGAGCAACTTGGTTTGACTCAGAGTGCAGTGAGCCGCCAAGTCATCGATCTGGAAGCGCTCCTGGGTGTGAAGCTGTTTTCCAGAGAGCGTCAACGGGTGGCACTCACCACAGCTGGAGTTGAGTTCAGAGAGCTCATAAAGCCGGTCATCCAGGATCTGCGGGCGGCCACTTTGCGCATGCAGATGCGTGCCTTGCGAAGCAACGTGCTCAATTTATCTGTGGCTGCCAGCTTTTGCAACCTATGGTTCATTCCCAACCTGCCGGGCTACTCCGCGTTGGAGGACGCGGCGCAGATAAACGTCATGCCGCATGTTGGCGCCGTGAATTTCGAGCGAGGCTCAATCGATGCGGCCATCGTGAACTCAACGACCCCACCCGAGAACTGCGAGAGCTTCAAGCTGATGGACATCGCCATGTCTCCCTTCGCATCGCCCAGCCTTCTGAAGCGGCTTGGTGCCAACAAGCTTGAAGATCTAGAACGCATTCCAGCCGTCGACCTACAAGAACAAGACGCGTCCTGGGCCATCTATATGGCGGCCACATCGTTGAAAACTCCGTTGGACTTCGTGGGTCAGCACTCGCTGTACTTGTTGACTTTCGAGGTTGCGCTGACCGGGCTTGGTGTAGTGTTGCTTCCGCCAGAGTTCGTTCCAAGCTCTGGTTTGGGCGCGCTGAAGCGCCTGCACAAATTGAAAATTCCCACCGGCAGGTCTTACTACTATTGCTGGCCACGGCTCAGCAACAAACAAGACGCTGTGGCCCTGCTAGGAAAATGGCTTGCGCAAGAATTGGCTGCCGCACAAAAGCGGGGAAGCCGCACGGCGGCAGCTTAAGCCTCAGTCTGAGAATCCGTTCTCAGATCTCCATTTCCTTGAACACTTCTGATGCAACGCGGAACGAGTCGATAGCAGCAGGCACCCCGCAGTAGATCGCTGTTTGCAAGAACACCTCTTTGACTTCGTCCTTGGTCAAGCCATTGTTGATGGCTCCACGCACATGGAGCTTCAGCTCATGTGGACGGTTCAATGCAGTGAGCATGGCCAGGTTCAAGAACGAGCGGGTTTTGCGGTCCAGGCCAGGACGATTCCACACATCACCCCAGCAGTACTGCGTGACCAACTCCTGCATATCAATGTTGAAATCCGTCGCGTTCTTAAGTGCAGCATCCACATACTCGGATCCGAGCACATCGCGGCGGGTGGACAAGCCTTGTTCGAACAGGGCTGGATTTTTGGGGTCAAAGGCACGGGTCATATAAGTTCCTTGGTTGGTTTTGGGGAGTGATTTGGGAGCTAGGGCGTGTTCACACTAAATTCGCCCCCGCGCCGGGGTTTGCCGTACCGAAGCCGGCCGCGCTGTAGTGCAAGGCGCGCCGTGCCGCCAAGGTAGCGATCCTTGGCAAGAGGCGCAACGCGGCAATGCGGCCCGGCAAACCCCGGCCCGAAGGGTGAGGCTCTGGCAACCCGCACTCAGCGTTGCAATCCCTCGCCGGGTGTCCAACCCGGCTGCGGTTTGCGCCTTGATTGCGGCTCGCCAGAACCTCACGCGGGGGTGAATTTAGTGTGAACACGCCCTAGTGTCTTGGATAGATCGAAGCGGCGCTCAGCAGAGGATTCATCGCGGCACCAGGAAAGAGGACTTCTCTGATACGTACTCTGGCTCTGGACTCAATGACTCCACTTCAAAGTACACCGGATGCGCACCCGAGGGCACGGTTCCGTAAGGAACTTGCAGGCGCACGGAGACCCACTGAGATTCGGTTGCACCGACGCTCACTTCCGGCTCAGACGCCACTTCAACGCCCTCAATACCACGCGCGCTTATTCGGTAGCGCTGTGGTGACTCGGTCGCGTTCATGATCTGCAATCTATAGATATTCTCTATTTTTCCACCCGGCACAATTCTCGACAACGCAGCCCGATCGCGCACCACATCCACCTTGAAGGGTGTACGCACGGCCAAACTGATGATCATGGCGCTGCTTAACGCCACAAGGACTGCGGCGTAGATCAGCACACGCGGGCGAATCATCCGGCGCAACATGCGTGCAGCGTTCCATTGACCGGCCATGCTGTTAGTGGTGGCCAAGCGGATCAACCCGCGTGGTTGAGCCACTTTATCCATCACGCTGTTGCAGGCATCAATGCACAGCCCACAGCCTATGCATTCGTACTGCAGGCCATTGCGGATATCTATTCCCACAGGGCAGACCTGCACGCACAGCGTGCAGTCAATACAGCTGCCCAACCCTTCGGAGGCCGCATTCTTGCTCCGCGCACCTCGTGGTTCTCCGCGTTTCGCATCGTATGTGACGACCAGTGTGTCGTTATCGAGCATGGCACTTTGAAACCGCGCGTAGGGGCACATGTGCTTGCAGACCTGCTCACGCAGAAAGCCCGCATTGCCGTACGTGGCCAAGCCGTAAAACAGCACCCAGAAGAGCTGCCAGGAACCCTGTAGCATCAGCAGCTCACTGCCAAGCTGCCGAATAGGTACGAAGAAGCCCACAAAGGTAAAACCTGTCCATAGCGACACCGCAATCCAGGCGCCGTGCTTGGCCGTTCTCTTCCAGAGCTTCTCGAACGTCCAGCGGCTCGCATCAAGGCGCAGACGCGCACTTCGCTCACCTTCCACCTTGTGCTCAATCCAGAGGAACATCTCGGTGTAGACCGTCTGCGGGCACGCAAAGCCGCACCAAAGGCGCCCTGCCAGCGCCGTAAAGAGAAACAAGGCCAACGCCGAGATGATAAGCAGGCCCGTCAGGTAGATGAAGTCCTGCGGGTACAACACTAGGCCAAAAAGGTAAAAGCGCCGGGTTTCCAGATCAAACAGCACCATTTGGCGCTCTCCCCATTCCAGCCAGGGCAGCACGTAGAACACCAGTTGCGTGACCCACACCATGATCCAGCGCCATGCGGAAAAAACATCACTGATGGACCGCGGTTGGATCTTCTTGCGCGGCTCAAGTAAAGCGACCGACTCCGGGAGGATCGGTATGATTTTCTTGGCTTTTTTGTCGGGTGATGAATGTTCTGGATGTGGCATAGAAACCTCGAGACGCGGCGCATGGTGCTATCACCAGTACGCCGTTTCAGCTTGGAACTATGGCCTCGATCCCTTTAGAAGAACAGCGTCAGATTCGACTCGATTTTTCGTATCAGATGGACTTCGATGCGCTCAGGCGTGCTCGCACGGCCCTAGTAACCTGTTTTCCGATCCACGCTAATGGGCAGAACGCCGGTGGTCCGATAGTTGAGGATATTGGCGGCTGCCAATGCCGAAGCTGTTCGGCGATTCGTGGGGCCCGATATATGTGGAAGCACGGTTACACGAGGATGGGCCCACTGCCAGGCGTTTACGGGTAAGGGCTCCCGGTTGAACACATCGAGTACGGCGTGCGAAAGTTTGCTTTCGTCCAACGCACGCCGCAGCGCGTGTTCATCCACAACGGGACCCCGAGCGAAGTTAATGATCGATGCGCCTTGAGGCAAGGCACCAAGCACCTCTGCGCTCAAGATGCCCTCGGTTTTGGATGTAAGAGGTAGCAGGCATACGAGAATGTCGGTACGCCCCAGCATCTGCAGCAACTCCTCTTCGCCCGCATAGCATTGCACGCCTGATATCGATTTGCGAGTTCTGCTCCAACCGCACACCTGGAAACCGGCACCACGCAACTTCACCGCAGACGCAGTACCCAAAGCGCCGAGTCCGAGCAATGAGACGGTCTTATCCCCCGCGCCAACATACTCGTGCTCCAACCATTCCCGAGACGCTTGCTGCTTGGCATAACGGGGCATGTCGCGATGAAGGTAGAGCGTCCAAGCGAGTACTGCTTCCGACATGGTCTCCGCCATGACGGGATCGACAAGCCTCACGATCTTCAAGTCAAGATCCCCAAGATCCGCGACAAGACGCTCCACGCCCGCCCAAACGCTATGCACCCACTTGAGATTGGGTAACGCACGCAAGTCCTCAATGGAGGGGTTGGCAACCACAGCGACGTCACACGATGCGAGATCCCGTGCGTCCAACTCGTGAAACACCACCACGTGCTCATCCGGCATAGCCTCTTGAAGAGCTGCAACCCATTGACGCCAAAACGGATAGGAGGGCGGACAAACAAAGGGAAGTACCCGTCTCATGTCATCTACAACCTGAATCTTTGAAGTAGCCGATTCTCATGGATATACCTAGACGATCAATATAGATAAATAGATAAAAGATCAGTTAGCCAAGCCGATGCGTTGAACGAGCGCCCTCACCCACCCTTGCGGCGAAGCAGGCGACTAATCGTCTGCGCGGTCTCCAGCAGGGGCGGCAAGATTTTTTCTTGAATTTCCTGCGCATTGGTTCGATTGGCCTGCCCGCTCACATTGATGGCGGCTGTGATGCGGCCATCCGCGCTGCGCAGGGGTGCTGCCACCGAGATCAGCCCTTCTTCAAGTTCCTGGTTGGCCAGGCACCAGCCCTGCTTTCGCACCTGCTGAATACGAGCCAAGATCTTGGGAATATCGGTCACTGTGTGGCGAGTCAGCGCAGCATGTGGGGCGCTCTCCAGGCGTTGCACAATTTCGCTGTCTTCCAGATCTGACATCAATACCCGGCCGAGCGATGTGCAGAACGCCGGCAAACGCGAGCCTATGCCCAGCGAGATTTTCATGATCTTGTGCGTAGGCACGCGCATCACGTAAACGATCTCCGCACCATCCAGCACCGCGACGGAGCTTGATTCCTTCACGCGGTTCACCAGCGCTTCCACCTCCGGCTCTGCAAGGTCCCAAATGGGCATGGACGACAGGTACGCAAAACCCAGGTCCAGCACCCGGGGGGTGAGCCTGAAGAGCTTGCCATCCGACTGCACATAACCCAAGGTTTGCATGGTCAGAAGAATGCGGCGTGCGCCCGCCCGTGTGATCCCGGCGCGTTCGGCCACTTCGCTGAGAGTCTGCCGCGGGGCTTGTGCGCTGAAGCTCCTCAAGACCTGCAGGCCACGCGCAAACGATTGCACGTAGTTGTCGCCAGGGCGCGGCGTGGTGGGCTCGGTTGGGCTCTTCATGGCGGGGTTTGAATTGAATTCACAAGTTCTTTATAATTCGCATTATGAACAAATGTTCGTATTACGAACAGAAAAGGGACATGTGATCAACAAAATCGCTGAATCGATCGCCGCTGCACTGGCAGACACTCAAGATGGCGCTACTGTGCTGATAGGCGGCTTTGGCACCTCAGGCATTCCCGGCGAGCTCATTGACGGGCTCATTGAGCAAGGGGCCCGTGAGTTGACCGTAGTCAACAACAACGCAGGCAACGGCGAAACTGGCTTGGCTGCCCTTCTCAAGGCCGGCCGGGTACGCAAGGTGGTGTGCAGCTTCCCCCGGCAAGCAGACAGCCAGGTGTTCGACGGGCTTTACCGCAGCGGCAAACTGGAATTGGAACTCGTTCCGCAGGGCAACCTGGCGGAACGCCTGCGCGCTGCGGGCGCAGGGATTGGTGGTTTCTTCACCCCCACGGGCTACGGCACAGAACTGGCCAAAGGCAAGGAAACCCGCATCATCAACGGCAAAGGCTACGTGCTGGAAGAGCCCATTCACGGTGATGTGGCACTGATCAAGGCTGAACGCGGTGACCGCTGGGGCAACCTCACCTACCGCAAGGCTGCGCGCAACTTCGGCCCCGTCATGGCCATGGCCGCACGCAAAACCATTGCCACAGTCCATGAAATTGTTGAGCTCGGTGAACTCGACCCCGAAACCGTGGTCACGCCAGGCATCCATGTGAATAAGATTGTGCGCATTGCCCGCACGCAGACACAGGCAGGTGGCTTCAAGGCCGCATGAAAGGACACCCCATGAGCTACACCCGCCGCAGCAAAACCGAACTGGCCCAACGCGTCGCACGCGACATTCATGATGGCGCGTATGTCAACCTGGGTATTGGCATGCCCACTCAAGTGGCCAACCACCTGCCTTCTGGCGTGGAAGTGGTCCTGCACAGCGAAAACGGCATTCTGGGCATGGGCCCGGCTCCAGCCGCAGGACAAGAAGACTACGACCTCATCAACGCAGGCAAGCAACCTGTGACCTTGCTGGCTGGTGGCTGCTATTTTCACCACGCAGACAGCTTCGGCATGATGCGCGGAGGCCATATTGATATCTGCGTGCTGGGAGCCTTCCAGGTTTCAGCCACCGGCGATCTCGCCAACTGGAGCACGGGCGAGCCAGACTCGATCCCAGCAGTCGGTGGCGCCATGGACCTGGCGGTGGGCGCAAAGCAAACCTGGGTCATGATGGATCTGCTGACCAAACAAGGTCAAAGCAAGGTTGTCGAGAGCTGCAGCTATCCGCTGACGGGCGTGAGCTGCGTCAAGCGGATCTATTCGGATCTGGTCACACTGGAGTGCACCGCTGAGGGCCTGCGCTTGATTGACAAGGTTGATGGCTTAAGCCATGCCGAACTGGAGCAGTTGATCGGGCTTCCGGTGAAGGCTTGATGCGTTACGCGTAAGGCCTAAGGTCTGAGGCATCAGAAAAATGCCTCGTTCTTACCTGCCTTCAGCAACGCGTCTCGAAAAATCTTCATCCGGGGGTGCTCCAGATCCGTCCTGTAGACGAAAGCAAGGATGCTCTCGGGCAAGCGCTTTGCAAGCTGCAGGCTGACAATAGCGTCTGGGTTTTCCACCAGGCGCAAGCATTCCTGAGGAACAGCCGCGAGCCCTAGCCCCGCCGCCACAAACCGCAGGTTGGTAATGGGGTTGCCTGACTCAATCATGGGCTGTGGAGTGAGATAGCCAGCTTGGGCGAACATATCGTTCAAGAAGCGCCGGACTCGAGAGTCTTGCGGAGGAAGAATCCAAGGCTCCTGGGCGAGCATGGCCCAACTGATCTGGCGCCTTCGAGCCAGCGGGTGAGAAGAAGCCGCCACCACCGAAATCCGAGTCGATTTGAGGCGCTCGAACTTCAGCCCTTCGCTCTCAGACATGTCGCTCGCAAAGCTGGTAACCAGCGCGTCCAGCTTGCCATCCAGCAACATGCGATGCAGCCGCGGAACGCCACCTTCCGTCAGCTCCACTCGGACATCTGCCGACAACGATCTCAATTCGGTAAAGACTTGTGGCATCAAGGAATGCGCTACGAACGGCGGCGTTCCAATGCGCAGCAGCATCTGTGGTCGTTGCGTACTCAACTCACGTGAGAGCCGATCGAGTTCGCCCAGGAGCATCTCAGCTCCGTGCATGGCTGAATCGCCTGAAGGCGTGGGCTGCAAGCCTCGGGCGCTGCGCTCAAAAAGCGGTTGACCAAAAGCTTGCTCCACCTCATGGAGCATCTTGCTCAGCGAAGGCTGCGTCAGGTGCAGCAATTTGGCTGCGGCATGCAGGCTTCCGGCTTTTCGCAGCGCTGCCAACAATTGCAGGTGCCTGAATCGAAGCCGCAGCACTAGTCGTCGCAAACGTTCTTCATTGCCAGCGTTGGGTGGGTCTTGTTTTTCCATACCAATTCAAGAAAGCTATCAGTAAATAGAAATTTATCAGTTCCGTGAATCAGATAACAGGCCTACAGTGAGGAAAACCACAAAGGAGACAGCATGAATCGACGCAATTTCTGCATAGCCGCCTCAGCCCTGGCGCTGCCGATGGGGTCTGTTTGGGCCGCCACAGGCTATCCCACCCGCCCTGTACGCGTGATCGTCCCCTATGCGGCCGGGGGCGGGCCAGATGTACTCATGCGCCAGATGGCGCCCGCCATTGGCGATGCGCTTGGGCAAACGATCGTGATTGAGAACAAGGTGGGAGCGGCCGGCGTCCTTGCGGCCCAATTCGTAGCCGCCGCGCCTGCAGACGGATATACGCTGCTCATGGGAGCGAGTACGCACCTGATCCTCAAAATACTGCAGCCCTCACTCGGTTTCGATCCGTTGAAGGATTTCGCCTTCGCCGGAAACATGTCTACCTCGCCATCGATTCTCATCGTGCCGAGCGACTCGCCTTACAAAAACATTGACCAACTGGCAGCCGCCGCCAAAGCCGCCCCCGGGAAATTCAACTATGGATCGGGAGGGGTAGGTACAGGCGCCCACCTGGCAGCGGCGACATTTGCAGCTCTCAAGGGGCTGCAGGTAGTGCACATTCCACTTCGTGGTTCGGTGGAAATCACAGCATCACTGCTTCGCGGAGATACGCAGTTCGCTTTTCCTACAGCGGGAACCGCAGTGCCTCAAGTAAAGGGCGGAAAAGTTCGCGCGCTCGCCGTCACGAGTACCAAGCGTTTACCTGAGCTACCGGATGTACCCACTATGAATGAACTCACGCGTGACCCACTGACTATTCAGGAATCCTGGTCGGGCCTTTGGGCCCCCGCCAAGACACCGCCGGACATCATCAACCGCATTCATGCGGCCGTTAACAGCGCTCTGAAAGCGCCGGCTGTCCAGGCGAAGGCACGAGACGGGGGTAGTGAGGTGGAAACCAGTGAAAGCCCGGCGTCGTATTCAGCGTTCGTTCACGCGGAAAACTCCAAGTGGGCTGAAATCATCCGCAAAGGCAATGTCACGGGAGGCTGATGCATATGACTACCAAGCTTCCACTGGCGGGCATCCGCGTTCTTGATCTCTCCCACGTGATCGCCGGGCCTATGGCCTCCTTCTACCTGGCGCAGTTCGGCGCTGAAGTCATCAAAATTGAAACACCAGCGGGTGGCGATGTCATGCGCTCCAGCAAGGCAGGCCCAGGCGAAGGGGACACACCCACCGGGTTTGTGTCTTTCAACGCTGGCAAGAAATCAATGGCCATTGACATCCGGAAACCGGAGGGGCATGAAGCCGTGCGCGCACTGGCAGCCAGCGCCGATGTTTTCATTGAGAATTTCCGCCCGGGCGTGGTGGCCAAGTATGGCCTCGACTACGAGAGCATCAAGGCCGTGAAGCCGGACATCATCTATTGCTCGGTCTCTGGCTACGGCCAGCAGGGAGATTGGTCAGAGCGCGGCGCTTACGATCACGTCGTACAGGCTCTCACGGGCATGATGATGATGTCAGGCGATTCAGCGGATGCCCCTCCGCTGAAGGTAGGTTTTCCGGTGATCGACGTAGCTGCCGGGCTCCTGGGCGCGCTTTCCGTCGTTTCTGCTGTGCATCAGCGCTCCCGGGACGGCACGGGCGCACGCATAGATGTGTCCATGGTTCAAGCGGCCATGACGCTTATGTATCCCAATGCGAGCGCATTTCTGACCCAGCGGGTAGAACCCCAGCGGGTAGGTAACCGGGGATACACCGGCAGTCCAACGGCAGATACCTATCAATGCAACGACGGTTGGCTTTCAACAGCGGCGAACACCCCGGCCCAGTTCCGCAAGCTGACCAAGATTCTCGAGCTGGAGCACCTGTGTGAGGATGGCAACGCCATCGACCTGGCAGCATTCAATGCCCCAGGAGGCGGGTTCGTGGTTGCGCGCGATATGGACTACGTGCGCCAGCAGTTCAACGCCGCCTTCGCGCAACGCTCAGCGCGAGATATGGAAGAGCAACTCAATGCGGTAGGGGTTCCGGCGGCGCGCGTCAGGCGGTTGGGTGAATTCCTGGACGAAGTAGAAAGTGGTTCGCACTTGCCGCTTCCGGTACGCAGTTATGGGCAGGGGGATCGCACGATTCGCACACCTGGCCTGGGTTTCACGTATGTGGGAGAAGACTCTGAATTGAGAGCCGGCGCTCCATCGCTGGGGCAGCATACGGAGGCACTGCTTAGAGGGGGCAGATAAACGGGTAAGTGACTGCAAGGATTCGCGAACTTGGCTGTTTGCGCGGGACAGCCGAGCTTCGTATTGGCATACCGAGCTACCTGGATACGTTGCAATGCCGAGCGGGAGCTCGGCGGTCGCAGCGGGGAGCCAATACGTGGGCCCCTGGAGACCAGGGCGTGTTCACCCCCTAGAAGACCGTTAGCAGGTCGCGGATGGCTTTCAGTTCCCGCTCCACCTGGCGGATCTGCTCTGGCATGGGGCCATCTTCAAAGACCATGGCTACGGCCTGATCGGATGGTTCTGGCAATCCGTTCGATTGGCCCAGCTCATCCCCGTGCAAATCGAGTTCGTCTATGACGGGTAGACCGAAATCGCCCGAGCGGCTGCGTTCGCGCTCCGACTGGGCGATTTCCTGAAGCTTGTGGCGGGCACCGTTAATAGTGAAACCCTGGTCATACAGCAGGCCGCGGATACGCCGGATCATCAGCACTTCGTGGTGTTGGTAATAACGGCGGTTGCCCCTTCGCTTCATGGGGCGCAGCTGCGTGAATTCCTGTTCCCAATAGCGCAGCACATGCGGCTTGACGCCACACAACTCCGCTACCTCACCAATGGTGAAGTAGCGCTTAGCTGGAATGGGGGGGAGTACGTTCTCCATTTAACCTAGACCTTGGGCGACCATCCGAAAGGGTAGCGCAAGTTGAAGCAGATCGCTACAGGGTAAGAGCGAAGATGTGACTTATTGATCAGTAACATGGGGCCAGAGGGGCATCCCGAAGTAAACCGAAACAATTCAATCCCTTCGAAACGCTTTCATAGGCTCGGTACGAGAGGTGCAACGCTAGCGTCTCGTTGTACCTTCAAGTTTCAGAACTCACGTTTGAATCTGACTGCACCTGGTCCTTGAGTTTCTGGCTGGCATGAAAAGTAATGACGCGACGAGCCTCAATGGGAATCAGCTCGCCCGTACGCGGGTTGCGGCCAGGACGCGGAGCTTTCACCCGTATCTGGAAGTTCCCAAAACCCGACAGTTTGACTTCTTCGCCCGAGATCAAACGCTGACTGATCAGATCGAAAAATGCATCGATCATGTCTTTTGATTCGCGTTTGTTCAGGCCAATCTGCTCGAACAGCACTTCTGCAAGTTGTGCCTTGGTCAGCGCCGAAATTTCCAGGCTCTCAACCGATAGTTCCATGACGTCCTCGCTCCTTCTTTTTATTCGCTGCTAACTATGCCTAAGCCCGAAGCCTGGCGCCCAAATCGCGTTGCAGCGCTCCGGACACAGACTGCATCACCGCATCGATGCGTTCATCAGTCAAAGTAGCCTCTGCACTGCTGAGGGTTAGCCGCACCGCCAAGCTCTTCTCACCTGCCGCCACACCCCCAGCAGACGCTGCGTCAGCTTTGGGACGATAGACGTCAAAAAGAACGGCATCGCGCAGCAGCCCGTCGGTGGGGGTATCCCAGATGACCTGCATCAATTGAGCGTGCGTAACCGCCTCGCGCACCACCACGGCCAGATCGCGCTCGGCCGGCTGATGCCGGGGCACGGCCTGGGCTTGCGGTAGTGTGCGATCAAGCACGGCTTCCAGATCGAGTTCAAACACCACGGGCGCCTGTGGCAGTTCCCAGCTTTGGCGCCAGCGTGGATGCAATTCACCCACAAAGCCAATAGCAACCCCATCCAGCAGCACAGCGGCCGACCGACCAGGGTGCAGCGCGGGGTGGGAAACGGGCTCAAAACGAGGCTGACGAGGTGAAAGCAAGGCCTCCACGTCTCCTTTGGCATCGTAGAAATCTGCAGGGGCTTGGCGGCCCTCCCAGCCTTGGCGACCGCTCAAGCCATAGGCGATGGCGGCTACGCGCATGGGCTGACGAACGCCTTGCACGCTGGTGTCCGAGGCCTTGGCCGCGGGATCACGCAAAAAGGTGCGGCCAATCTCAAACGCCCGAACCCGATCAGCCCGGCGATTGGTGTTGTGTTTGACCACTTGAAGCAGTGAGCCGACCAGCGACGAGCGCATGACACTCATCTGGCTTGCGATAGGGTTCAGCAGGCGGATCGGATCCAAATTACCCGCCAAATCCCGCTCCCAGCTTTCTTCCACGAAGCTGAAATTGATGGTTTCCAGATACCCCAACCCAGCCAACATGTGCCGCACAGCAAAAGGGCTGCGGCGCGATTCAGACCGAACGCGCGGAACAATGGGCGCCAACGGCGCAGTGGTGGGCAACTGTTGGAAACCAATCAGGCGAGCAACCTCTTCGATCAGGTCTTCCTCTATGCGCAGATCAAACCTGTACGCTGGCGGCACAACGGTAATCGTGCCCTCACCCTCTTGCAAGGACAAACCGAGGCGGCTCAATGCATCAGCGCATTGAACTTGCGTGAGCGGCATGCCGATCACTTTGACAGCCCGCGCCACGCGCAGTGTCACCGGCTGCGGTGCAGGCATGTTCGGCTGATGATCATCGATCGGGCCGCATACCGTTGCCGAAGTACCGCAAATATCAATGATGAGTTGGCTCACGCGCTCAATGTGCGCGGCTGTGAGTTCTGGGTCCACCCCACGCTCGAAGCGGTGTCCAGCATCTGTGTTGAAGTTAAAACGCCGGGAACGGCCTGCAACCGCATCTGGCCACCAAAAAGCGGCTTCCACATACACGTGCTGCGTGTCGTCAGACACGGCTGTGGCGTCACCGCCCATGATGCCAGCCAGAGATTCAACCTCACGTTCGTCTGCGATCACACCCACGGTCTCATCGAGACTGATGGTGTTGCCGTTCAGCAGTTTGAGCTGTTCACCCGCCCTGCCCCAGCGCACATCCAGGCTTCCATGGATTTTCTCAAGGTCAAAAATATGAGAGGGCCGGCCATACTCGAACATCACGTAGTTGGAGATATCGACCAGCGCGGTAACGCTACGCTGCCCGCAGCGCGCCAGGCGATCAATCATCCATTGGGGAGTGGCAGCCTTGGTATTGACGTTGCGAACTACTCGGCCCGAGAAACGCCCACACAGATCAGGGGCGCTGATCTTGACAGGCAACACATCAGTAGAACCTACAGCCACCGGAGGATGCTCAGGGGTCAGCAAAGGTGAGCCGGTAATGGCAGACAGCTCTCTGGCGATGCCGTAGACGCTCAGCGCATGGCCCAGGTTGGGCGTGAGCTTGAGCGTGAACAGCGCTTCATCCAGTGCCAGCACTTCGCGAATGTCCTTGCCAACAGGAGCATCCGCCGCAAGTTCCAGCAAGCCTCCATGATCTTCAGATAGTTTCAGTTCGCGGGCCGAGCAAAGCATGCCCTCGCTGTCTACGCCACGCAGCTTGCCGTTCTTGATAATGAAGGGCTTGCCATCTTCACCGGGCGGCAGTTCAGCCCCCACAAGAGCACAAGGCACCTTGATGCCAACGCGCGCATTTGGCGCGCCGCATACGATGTTCAGCAGCGCCCCTTGACCGACATCCACCTGGCATACGCGCAGGCGATCGGCATTGGGGTGCTGTTCGGCTTGTTTGATTTCACCGACAACGATCTTGGAAAACGGCGGCGCAAACGCGCTGACTTCTTCTACTTCCAGGCCAGCCATCGTGAGGGCTTCGGCCAATTGCTCAGTAGACAGCGGCGGATTGCAGAACTCGCGCAGCCAGGATTCAGGAAACTGCATAAAAACTCTCTAGGAAACTGATTAGCTGAACTGGCGCAGGAAGCGCACATCGCCCTCGAAGAACAGGCGCAAATCATTCACGCCGTAGCGCAACATAGCCAACCGGTCGATGCCGGAGCCGAAGGCGAAGCCGATAAAACGCTCAGGATCAAGGCCCATGTTGCGCACCACTTGGGGATGCACCTGGCCGGAACCGGAAACTTCCAGCCATTTACCTGCCAAGGGCCCGGTTTGGAACTGGATATCGATCTCGGCGCTGGGCTCTGTAAACGGAAAGTAGCTCGGCCGGAAACGCAAAATGAGATCGTCGGTTTCGAAAAATGCTTTGCAGAAATTAAGGTAGGTGACCTTCAAATCCTTGAAGCTCACGTTTTCGCCCAACCAGAGTCCTTCGACCTGATGGAACATGGGTGAGTGTGTGGCGTCGTTATCTACGCGGTACGTGCGACCAGGCGCGATCACGCGGATTTCGCTCATCTCACCGCGTGCGAGACGCTCTGCTTGCGCCTTGGCGTGCGCCGTGGCGTAGCGGATCTGCATGGGGCTGGTGTGGGTACGCAGGCAGTACGGCTGGCCGTCTGCGTCTTTCATATCCACGTAAAAGGTGTCCTGCATGGATCGCGCTGGGTGGTTCGGCGGATTGTTCAACGCCGTGAAGTTGAACCAATCGCTTTCGATCTCCGGGCCATCGGCCACGTCGAATCCCATGCTGCCAAAGATGGCCTCAATGCGTTCCCAGGCCAGGGAAATGGGATGCAGGCCACCCGTACCGCGTTGGCGTCCGGGCAATGTGACATCCAGCGCTTCGGCACGCAGTTGGCGGTCCAGGTCAGCATCTTGCAGTGCTTGACGGCGCGCATTCAGGGCGCCTTCGACCGCTTGTTTGACTACGTTGATGGCGGCGCCGCGTGTTTTCTTTTCTTCCACTGGCAGCGCGCCCAGGCCTTTCATCAGCTCCGTAAGACGGCCGGTCTTACCGAGGTACTGAGCCTTGGCGTTTTCCAGATCGGCCGGAGTGGTGGCCTCGCTGAAAGCCGCGCGCGCGCTTTCGACAATCGTATCGAGTTCAGAGGCGGCGGAAACGGGTGCGTTCATGGCAGACGGAAAACAACGATGAAATGAAAAAGGGATTGAGGCCGGTCTGGCCTCAACCCCTTGGGCAATCTGCAAACCTCACTATGGGAGGTGATGTTTGCAGAGAGGGTTTCAGGCAGCCAGCTTAGCTTTGGCCTGCTCCACGATGCCGGCAAAAGCCGCCTTGTCATGCACAGCGATGTCAGCAAGGACTTTGCGATCGATTTCGATGCCGGCCTTGCGGATGCCGTTGGCAAACTGGCTGTAGGTCATACCGCATTCACGCGCAGCGGCGTTGATACGGGCAATCCACAGACGACGGAATACGCGCTTCTTGGCACGGCGGTCACGGTATGCATATTGACCGGCCTTCATCACCGCCTGTTTGGCGATGCGATAGACGTTACCGCGGCGACCGCGGAAACCCTTAGCAAGGGCGAGGACTTTCTTATGGCGAGCTCGGGCTGTTACACCACGTTTAACGCGAGGCATGTTATTTTTCCTTGTTCGTCAGTTGATCAAAGGCCAGCGAATGGCAGCATTTGTGCCATGTGACCCATATTGGTCTCATGCACATTCACCGCACCGCGCAATTGGCGTTTGTTCTTGGTGGTCTTCTTGGTCAAGATGTGACGTTTGAAGGCTTGACCGCGCTTGACGGTGCCACCGGGACGAACGCGAAAACGTTTCTTCGCGCTGCTCTTAGTTTTCATTTTGGGCATTTAAATGCTCACTTTTGAATTGTGCTCGTGAGGCGTCTGCAAACTGCTTGCAGCCTTGTTGGCCCCGAGACACTTCTTATAGTCAGCCTTTCAGCTGACTCATCTGCCTGCACACCCCTCTCCAGAGGAGTGGAGCGCACTGGCAAATTCTCATCTCACCATCTACCCCAATTCGGGATCAGCTATCTGCCTGCACCGCTGCTGGTTGACCCGCCACGACAGGCTTGACCGCACCGCCACCGCCTGGTTTCTTGCGCGCCGGAGCAAGCATCATGATCATCTGACGACCTTCAAGCTTCGGAAACTGCTCGACCAGAATCTGATCGGCCAGCTCGTCCCGAATACGGTTCAGCAACGCCATGCCCAGATCTTGGTGCGTGATTTCGCGGCCGCGAAAACGCAGCGTGACTTTCACCTTGTCGCCATCGCCCAGGAAGCGGCGAATATTGCGCATCTTGATGTTGTAGTCACCATCGTCCGTACCAGGGCGGAACTTGACTTCCTTGATCTCGATAACCGTTTGCTTGGCCTTGGCTTCGGCGGCCTTCTTCTGTTCGAGATACTTGAACTTGCCGTAATCCATCAGCCGGCAAACCGGCGGATTGGCATTGGCAACAACTTCGACCAAATCAACGTCGTACTCACCAGCCAGGCGCAAAGCCTCCTGGATTGGCACAACGCCAAGGGGTTCATTTTCAGGACCGTTGAGGCGAACCTCTGGGGCCATGATTTCTCGATTCAGACGGTGGGCACGTTCCTCCCGCTGGCGGCGATCACGAAAATTGGTAGCTATGGCAAAAATCCTCAATACAAAATGCTACGAACACGTAGCGAAAGCCGCTCATTACACGCGGGCCAGAGCTTGTTTCGGGTAGAAATTCAGGCTTTGGAAGCAATGTCTTCGGCGATACGCTTGGAAAACGCATCCAGAGACATTACGCCGAGATCAACATTGCCTCGGGCGCGCACTGCGACGGCGCCAGCCTCCCTTTCCTTGTCCCCTACGACCAGGATAAAAGGTAGCTTTTGCAACGAATGCTCTCGTATTTTATACGTTATCTTCTCGTTGCGCAGATCCGTCTGCACTCTAACCCCTTGATCACGCAGCGTTTTCGCCACGGTTTCAACGTAATCAGCCTGTGAATCAGTGATATTGAGGACCGCAACCTGTACCGGAGCCAGCCATACAGGCAATGCGCCAGCGTAGTGCTCAATCAGCATTCCGATGAAGCGTTCCAGGCTGCCCACGATAGCGCGGTGCAGCATGACAGGCCGGTGCCGCGCGCCGTCTTCGCCTACATATTCCGCATCCAGCCGTTCCGGCATGTTGGGATCCACCTGCATGGTGCCGCACTGCCATTCCCGGCCAAGGGCGTCTTTCAGGGTGTATTCGATCTTGGGGCCATAGAAGGCACCCTCGCCGGGGCTGATCTGAAACTCACATCCAGAGGCGCGCAGACCTGCCTTCAAGGCTTCTTCAGCCTGATCCCAGCTTTCCTCAGTTCCAATGCGCTGCTCAGGCCGTGTGGCCAATTTGTAGATGATCTCGGTGAAGCCGAAATCCTTGTACACGTCTTGCAGCAGTGTGGTGTAGGCCGTGCATTCGGCCTGGATCTGCTCAGGCGTGCAGAAAATGTGGCCATCGTCTTGAGTGAACCCGCGCACACGCATGATGCCGTGCAGGCCGCCACTTGGCTCGTTGCGGTGGCAATTGCCGAACTCGCCGTAGCGCAGGGGCAGATCACGGTAGCTTTTAAGGCCTTGCTTGAAAATCAGGATGTGGCCGGGGCAGTTCATCGGCTTGAGCGCGTAATCCCGCTTTTCCGATTCAGTGACAAACATGTTGTCGCGGTATTTGTCCCAGTGCCCTGTTTTCTCCCACAGGGATTTGTCCAGAATCTGCGGGCCTTTGACCTCGTGGTAGCCGTTGTCAATATAGATGCGGCGCATGTACTGCTCCACCTGCTGCCACAAGGTCCAGCCTTTGGGATGCCAGAACACTGTACCGGGCGAATGCTCGTCAATATGGAAGAGATCAAGTTCCCGGCCCAGCTTGCGGTGATCGCGCTTTTCCGCTTCTTCAAGCATGCGCAGGTAGTTTTGCAGCTCGTCCTTACTGGTCCAGGCCGTGCCATAAATACGCTGCAGCATTTCGTTGCGATGGTCACCGCGCCAGTAAGCACCGGCCAATTTCATCAGCTTGAAATGTTTGAGCTTGCCTGTAGACGGCACGTGGGGGCCACGGCACAAGTCTTCAAACGCGCCTTCACGGTACAGCGAGACGTCTTCGTTGGAAGGAATGCTGGCAATGATTTCGGCCTTGTAAGCCTCGCCAATGCCTTTGAAATACGAAACCGCTTCATCACGAGGCAATACGCGACGAACCACAGGCTCGTCCTTGGCCGCCAGTTCGGTCATTTTTTTCTCAATGGCCGCCAAATCCTCAGGCGTGAATGGGCGTTTGTACGAGAAATCGTAGAAAAACCCGTTTTCAATCACCGGGCCAATGGTGACTTGCGCGTCCGGGAACAACTCTTTGACGGCATAAGCCAACAAGTGAGCCGTGGAATGGCGAATCACCTCCAGGCCATCTGGATCTTTGGCGGTGATGATGGACAGAGGGCTGTCTTGCGTGATCTGAAAGCTGGTGTCAACGACCTTGCCATCGATCTTGCCAGCCAGTGCCGCTTTCGCCAGACCTGAGCCAATGGAAGCGGCCACCTCGGCCACAGTCACCGGGCCGGGGAACTCGCGTTGGGAACCGTCAGGGAGTGTGATGTGAATCATGTGGGAATCCTGGTCTTCAAAATGAAAAAAGCGCGGAGCAAGGTCCGCGCTTTTTTCGAGGGCAAAGGCTAAATCTCGTGCAGGCGCGAACGGCCAGCCTAGCGGCTGGTGAGAATCTCCGTTGTAGTTCGCGGTGTCATAACCGACTATGCCTTTCTCGCCCTTATGGGTTACAGATGGTGAGATTCTACCGGGTCCCGAGTTGGTTTGCCTGGCCACTGGCTCGGATTTTCTCACCAGCCGGGGATGAACGTGATCGGCTGTGAAGTGGTGGCAAGGATCGAAAAACGTGGCAAAACACCAGTCGCAGCCGTCATACAAGCCGAAACGGCCTTCTCATCCTAGATTTCAAAAAACCTTTGAGTTGCCGCAACACGCAGCGCTTTAGCGCCCCACTTCGCTTGGCTCGAAACTGAAAACTCTCCCCTCCTCGACCGTGTATCAGGCCATTTTCAGTGCTCGCTCTTCAGCCGAAATCGAGGCGCACAACGAACCAAGGGTTTTTACCAAGACACCCTGAATCCATAGCTTGAGGGAATCAAACAATCTCCACATTTGATTGGACGGTTATCGATTGAGGCTCTCTAATCCGGCCCACGCAAAGCCCTCTTTCGAGGGGCGAAGAGCGTCGCAACAAATAGGAGACAACAATGGATGCATTGGGCCGAGGCGCACTCGCTGTGCTGCGCTGGCTGATCGTGCTATGCGTGGGTGCCATGGTGGTGCTCGTGTTCGGGAACGTCGTACTAAGGTACGGTTTCAACTCCGGCATCAGCATCTCGGAGGAGGCAGCGCGGTACTTTTTCGTATGGCTCACCTTCCTGGGTGCTGTAGTCGCCATGTACGACCACGCGCATCTAGGTGTGGACACCTTGGTCTCGCGGCTGCCGGTGATGGGTAAGAAATTCTGCGCAGTACTCAGCGACGTATTCATGCTCGGCTGTTGCGTACTGCTGCTGATTGGAAGTTGGAAACAAACGCTTTTCAACATGGACAACGCGGCCCCGGTCTCCGGTGTACCGGTCGGCGTCATGCACGCAGCAGCAGTGGTGTCCAGTGTAGGACTGATCATCGTGATCACGTCGCACTTGATGCGAGTGCTTAGCGGCCGAGCTGGCGTGGACGAGCTTGTGCAGGTGGTCGAAAGTGAAGAGCGTATGCCTGAAGCGGCGTTGCCAGAGGTGCGCAAGTGACCATCGCCGTCTTCCTTTTCTCGCTGCTCGGCGCCATGGCGCTTGGTATGCCAATTGCCTTCGCGCTAGTCGTTTGCGGCGTCGCGCTGATGGTTCAGCTCAACAACTTCGATGCGCAAATCATTGCGCAAAACCTGGTCAACGGGGCTGACAGCTTTTCGCTGTTGGCAGTGCCTTTCTTCATGTTGGCAGGCGAATTCATGAATGCGGGCGGCATCTCACGTCGCATCGTGAACCTGGCCATGTCGTTGATCGGCCATAAACGCGGCGGCCTGGGTTACGTGGCGGTGTTCGCTGCCATTTTGATGGCCAGCATGTCAGGCTCCGCCGTCGCCGATACCGCCGCCGTGGGCGCGCTTTTGATTCCGATGATGCGCAAAGCAGGTTACGACGTGCCACGCTCGGCTGGCTTGATCGCCTCCGGGGGGATCATTGCACCGGTGTTGCCGCCATCCATTCCATTCATCATCTTCGGCGTCGCGGGCGGTGTTTCGATCAGCAAGCTGTTCTTGGCAGGCATTGTTCCGGGGCTGATGATGGGCATCGTACTGGTGTTCACATGGTGGCTTGTCAACCGCAAGGAAGAACTCACGGTGGCGCCACGCCAGTCGATGCGCGAAGTGCTGTATTGCCTCAAGGATGGCATCTGGGCGTTGGTCATCCCGGTACTGATCGTAGGGGGTATCAAGGCGGGTGTCTTCACACCCACCGAAGCCGGTGTGGTGGCTGCGGTTTACTCCTTCCTCGTGGGTAAATTTGTCTATAAGGAACTGAAGTTTTCGCAGCTCTATGAGCTGATGTTGTCAGCGGGCAAAACAACCGCAGTGATCATGTTCCTGGTCGCGGCAGCGGCGGTTTCAGCCTGGCTCATCACTATCGCTGATTTGCCGCAAGCCGTTATTGGATTGCTGGAGCCATTGATCGACAACAAGATCTTGTTGATGGTGGTCATCATGATCATTGTGGTGCTCGTGGGAACCGCGATGGATCTGGTACCTACGATCTTGATCCTGACACCTGTACTGATGCCAGTGGTCAAGCAAGCAGGCATTGATCCGGTGTACTTCGGCGTGTTGTTCATCATGAATAACGCCATCGGCCTCATCACGCCGCCAGTAGGCACTGTGCTCAACGTGATCTGCGGCGTCAGCAAGATCACCATGGATCAAGTGATGAAGGGCATCTGGCCATTCCTGCTCGCGCACTTGTTGCTACTGGCCGCGTTCACTTTATTCCCGCAGCTCGTGCTGATCCCCATGAAGTGGTGGATGTGAGCGAGATCGCAGATATGCAGGCCCGTGATTTCCCTATCGTCGATGCGCACCAGCATTTCTGGGAGCCAGAACGAAACTATCACCCCTGGCTAAACGACGAGCCAATGATCCCGTTCCGCTATGGGGATTACACGGCGATTCGCAGCCGATTTCTGCCACCGGACTATATGGCGGCAACCGGTGGGTGGAAGGTTGCAAAGACCGTCTACGTTGAAACCGAATGGGATCACCGCGACCCTTTGGGCGAAACGCGGTATATCCATAAGGTAGCCGCGGAATTCGGAGTGCCGAATGCTGTGGTTGCCCAGGCTTGGCTCGATAGCGAAAACGCCAGGGACTTGATCGTTGCCCAGGCGGCCTTCCCGTTGGTACGTAGCGTGCGCCACAAGCCTCGTGCAGCCGCCAGCGCGGCGCTAGCGCAACGCGGTGCCAGGGGCAGCATGGATGACCCGCGATGGCGCGACGGTTTCGCTCATCTGGCCCCAAATCATCTGATGTTTGATTTGCAAACGCCTTGGTGGCATCTGGACGCAGCCGCAGACCTGGCGGGGGACTTTCCCTCCACCACGATAGTGCTCAACCACGCGGGGCTTCCGTCAGACCGCAGCGTACCCGGCTTGGCCGCCTGGCGTTCGGCTATGGAGCATCTGGCGAGAGCTCCCAACGTCATGCTCAAGATCTCGGGAATAGGACTGGCAGACCGACCATGGCGCGCGGAGGACAACATACCAGTGGTGCGCGATGCGATCTCGATCTTCGGGGCAGAGCGCTGCATGTTCGCCAGCAATTTCCCCGTTGACAGTCTGATCGGAGACTTCAACACCATCTTCAGCGGTTTTGCACAGGCCACGGCATCAATGCCATGGGAAGTCCAACGTGGGCTCTTTCATGACAACGCGTGCCGGGTCTACCAACTATGACCCCTGTTCACTGAATTCATAAACGAAGGAGACAAACATGAAGAAATCATTTCACCTCGCTATCCTGGCCGCTCTCACGTGCACCGCTTTGGCAGTTCCCCTGGGCGCCAACGCTCAAGTGCGTGAGCACACCTTCCGCATCAGCACCGGCGATCCATCTGCCGCCCCAGGACCCATGGGTAATAAGCGCTTCGCAGAGTTGGTCGCCAAAGCCAGCGGCGGCAAGATGAAGGTCAAAACCTACGACTCTGCCATGCTCGGAAACGATGTTCAGATGCAAGGCATGCTGCAAGGTGGGACCATGGATTTCGCACTTGTTGGCGCGCCCACGCTGGGCGGCCTGGTCAAGGAATTCGGCGTCCTGGACTTCCCCTTCAGCTTTCGCAACGTGCGAGAAGTCGACGCCATGCTCGATGGCCCGATGGGTACACAGCTACTCGATAAGTTGAAGGCCAAGGGCCTTATCGGCCTGGGGTTCTGGGAAATCGGGTTCCGTCAAGTCACCAATAGCCGGCGTGCAATCACCAAATGGGAAGACCTCGATGGTCTCAAGATCCGAACAGTGCAGAGCCCGGTCTTCCGCGAGTTCTTCAACAGCACGGGTGCCAATGCCGTTCCGATGGCTATCAACGAGGTTTACACGGCTCTTGAGACCAAAGCCATTGATGCACAAGAGAACCCGCCATCGATTGTGTCCACACAGAAGTTCTTTGAGGTCCAAAAGCACCTTTCATTGACCAACCACATCTATACCGCGTACGTGCTGCTGGCAAGCCAGAAGAGTTGGGACAAACTCAACGCGGATGAGCGCAAGATCCTTACGGACGCCGCTGCTAGCGCACGCAGCTACGAGCGCCAGATCGCCCGCGAGCAAAATTCGGCCTTGCTGGTAGAGCTGCGCAAGCAGATGACGGTCAATGAGCTGAGCCCCGCCGAGACCGCCCGCTTCGCCGAAAAGGCCAAACCTGTACAGACGAAATTCTCATCCACGCTCGGCGAGGATTTCGTCAAGGCGTGGCTCGGCGCGCTTGATCAAGTTCGTGCCACCGTCAAATGACCTCCATGGGTGATGCAGCACCACTCAATTTGGTGGATGCGCACCATCACCTTTGGGATCTGAAAGCTCACCGCTATCCTTGGCTTCAGGATGCGGTGGAGCCCAACTTTTTCCTAGGTGACTACGCAGGCATACGGCGCGACTATCTTCCAGGCGACTATCGCAACGATACCCGCCACCATAAAGTCATCGCCACGGTACATGTGGAGGCTGAACGTGCACGGGATGACCAAGTCGGTGAAACCGCCTGGCTACATCGCCAGCACGCTCGGCACGGGCTGCCAAACGCGGTTGTCGCGCACGCCTGGTTCCACACGCCTGAAGCCGAGGAAGTACTCGCTGCACAGGCAGCCTGGCCCCTGGTGAAAGGCATCCGGAGCAAACCAGTGACATCTGCCACGCCCGACGCGCCCCCCCCTCGTGGCGCCGGGTCCATGCATGACCCCCAATGGCTGCGCGGGTTCTCCTTGCTGGAGCAGCACGGCTTCTCATGGGATCTGCGCGTGCCCTACTGGCATCTGGCTGAGGCGGCTGAGGTTGCACGGCAGTTTCCAAATACGCCCATCGTGCTGAACCACACAGGTTTCCCTTGGAATCGCTCCGCTGAAGGAATAGCTGCCTGGCGGACTGCCATGGAGGAGTTAGCACGCCAGCCCAATGTGCACGTGAAGATATCCGAGCTAGGCCTGCGAGATCTGCCATGGACGATTGAGTCCAATCGCGGCGTCGTACGTGACACGATCACCATTTTCGGCATGGAACGTTGCATGTTCGCAAGCAATTTTCCAGTGGCCGGTCTACGAATCGGATACGACGCATTGATAGAGGCTATGCAGCAGATCCTCGCCGATTTCACGGCCTCCGAGCGCGACGCCTTCTTTCGTCGTAATGCACTGAATTTCTATCGGATTTCCCCCCCTGACTTACAAGGAGACAAACCATGATTTCCCGCCAACGATTCATTTTGAGTGCCGTCGCTGCTACAGCATTGGCTGTGTTAAGCACACCGACTCTTGCACAAGTGCGAGAACAAAACTTCAAGATTGGTACAACCCTGCCGGATGATCACCCGATCACCCAGGGGGCCAAGAAGTTTGGTGAACTACTACAGGCCAAGAGCGCGGGCAAGATGAAGGCCAGGGTATACAGCTCCGCATCATTGGGCAATGAGATGCAGATGCAGTCTGCACTCCAGGGTGGTGTGCAGGATTTCTCCATCGCAACGACCACGACGCTGGTAGGCATGGTCAAGGAGTACTCACTCTTTGATATGCCCTACATGTTCCGCACCACTGCAGAGGCAGATGCCATTTTGGATGGCGCCATTGGCAAGCAGCTTTTCGCGCTGCTGGAGCCAAAAAATCTGATTGGTCTCACCTACATGGAGCAGGGATTTCGTGACACCACGAACAGCAAGCACCCCATCTCGAAATGGGAAGACTTCAAAGGTCTGAAGATCCGGGTACAGCCTTCCGCCTTCTACGTTGACATGTTCAACGCCTTGGGCGCAAACGCAGTGCCCATGACCATCAACGAGGTCTATACGGCCATGGAAACCAAGGCCATCGATGGCCATGAGAACAGCCTCGCAGCAGTCAATTCCAACCGCTTCCAGGAAGTACAGAAGTACTTGAGCCTCACTGGGCACGCGTACAACGCGGTCGCTTTGCTGATGTCAAAAAAGACTTATGACAAGCTCAACCCGGACGAGCGAAAGCTGGTTTCAGAAGCCGCCCAGGAAGCAGCCATTTACGAACGCGGTGTGAGCCGTGCATTGGCTGGCTCATTGCTCGAAAAACTGAAGAAGGACGGAATGCAAGTCAACGACGTTACTCCGGCGGAGAAGCAACGCCTCGCAGAAAAGCTCCAGCCCGTCGTGACTAAGTATGCTGGCATTATTGGCGGTGACTGGATGCAGCGCATGGGTTCTGAATTGGCAAAGATCCGCACAGGCAAGTGAAATTTTGGTGCTCTGAGAAGCATAAGAAATCCCCCCGCGCTCCCCGCTTCGCGAGGTTCGCTGGGCCCCGTGGGGGGCTTTTCTGCTTTGAGGCGGCCCGGCCACAAAAAAAGCCCGTGGAGCGAATCCACGGGCTTTTTTTTCGGAGGACGAATCAGGCCAGCGTGTAGGACGTCTTCACTGTGGTGAAAAACTCCTGCGCATACTTGCCCTGCTCTCGCGAGCCGTAGCTTGATCCTTTGCGGCCGCCGAACGGCACGTGGTAGTCAACACCGGCTGTTGGCAGATTCACCATCACCATGCCTGCCTGACTATGGCGCTTGAAGTGCGTCGCGTACTTCAAGCTGGTGGTCGCAATTCCTGCGGACAGACCAAACTCTGTGTCGTTAGCAGTAGCCAGCGCTTCATCGTAGTTCTTCACCCGGATCACGCTTGCGACCGGGCCAAAGATCTCTTCCCTGTTGATACGCATGTCCTTATCCGTATCCACCAACAGAGCCGGAGACATGTAGAAACCTTCGGTAGCCAGTTTCAGTCGTTCGCCCCCGGTGAGCAGCGTAGCGCCTTCGTCCTGGCCAATCCGCACATAGCTCAGGTCCTGCTCAAGCTGGCTCTGACTGGAAACGGGGCCAATATCCGTTCCCTCCGCCAAGGCATCGCCTACTTTGATCTTGGACATGCGAGCCTTCATGGCATCGATGAACTTAGGGTAAATGCCCTCAGTGACGATCAGACGGCTTGAAGCTGTGCAGCGTTGGCCAGTGGAATAGAAAGCGCTCTGCACGCTCAACTCTACCGCTTGAGCCAGATCGGCATCATCCAGCACGATCTGCGGGTTCTTGCCGCCCATCTCCAGTTGGACTTTCTTCTGACGGGTCACGCATTCCACAGCAATGGCTCGGCCCACACCGACTGACCCGGTGAAGCTGATGGCATGTATGCCGGGATGGCTTACCAGCGCGCTACCAATGACGCTACCGCGCCCCATGACCAAGTTGAAGACGCCCGCCGGAATGCCCGAACGGCTGATGATCTCAGCCAAAGCCCAAGCGGAGCCTGGCACCAGATCTGCGGGTTTGAGGACAACGCAATTGCCAAAGGCCAAGGCAGGCGCGATCTTCCAGGCCGGAATGGCGATGGGAAAGTTCCAAGGAGTGATCAAACCCACCACACCGATGGGCTCGCGAGTGATCTCCACGCCGATGTTCGGGCGTACCGACGGCAAGAGTTCGCCCGACAGGCGCAGACATTCACCGGCAAAGAACTTGAAGATCTGTCCGGCGCGCGTGGCTTCTCCAATGCCTTCAGCCTTGGTTTTCCCCTCTTCTCGCGACAGCAGCGTACCGAGTTCTTCACGACGTGCCAGGATTTCGGTACCGATCTTGTCGAGCGCATCCGAGCGTGCCTGAACCCCGCCCGTGGCCCAGGCCGGGAATGCGGCGGTGGCAGCAGCTACTGCGGCATCCACGCTCGCGGCATCGCCCTGCGTGTATTCAGCGATGGTGTCGGCAAGGTTGGAGGGATTCAGGTTGGGGCTGTAGCTGTTTCCACTAACCCACTGACCGCCAATGAAGTTGTCGTTCTTTTTCATTCGTGATCCGTTCATTTTCCCCAGCGTAGCACAAGGGGATCGAGCCGTTTAGCCGTTGCGATTAACCCTTCACGCACGGCCGGGTGCATAGGCGGCCACGGATGACGCGGTGCTTCGCAAGCAATTACCCCGCCTTCCTTCATGAGCGCCTTCGCCGCAAGAATTCCTGCCTGCCGATTCTCGACATTGATCAGTGGCAACCAGCGCTGGTACAGCGTAAAAGCCAAATCCATATTGCCCAGGCGGTGCGCTTCGATGATTGGGCGTATGCCATCCGCAAAGGCACCACCGGTCATCGCGCCGGTCGCCCCGGCGTCCAGATCGGGCAGCAATGTAATGGCTTCCTCGCCATCCCATGGCCCTTCTATGACCTCACCGCCCAGACGAATGAGCTCGCGCAGTTTGCTTGCTGCGCCAGCGGTTTCGATCTTGAAATAGCTGACCTGTTCAATTTCCTTTGCCATCTTCGCAAGGAAAGCAGCGGAAAGCGCCGTTCCACTGGCCGGTGCATCCTGCACCATGATGGGAATGGAGACCGAGTCCGATAGCCCGGCATAGAACTCGAAGATCTGAGTCTCAGGCACACGGAAGGTAGCGCCGTGGTAGGGCGGCATGACCATCAGCATGGCCGCACCCATGTCTTGCGCTCGCCTGCTGCGTGCAGCGCAAACCGCTGTACTGAAGTGAGTGGTCGTCACAATGACCGGCACTCGCCCGGCAACATGTTCGAGTGCAGTCCGGGTCAAGATCTCGCGCTCTTCGTCTGAAAGCAAAAATTGCTCCGAAAAGTTGGCAAGAATGCAGATTCCGTCTACGCCCGAGTCGATCATGAAGTCGAGACAGCGCTTCTGGCTTTC
Source organism: Ottowia thiooxydans DSM 14619 (assembly GCF_000422885.1). Classification (GTDB taxonomy): domain Bacteria; phylum Pseudomonadota; class Gammaproteobacteria; order Burkholderiales; family Burkholderiaceae_C; genus Ottowia; species Ottowia thiooxydans. The sequence goes on from NZ_AUGX01000001.1 coordinate 613,335, forward strand.
GAGATCAAGCGCACCGAATTCGTCGAAGGTGGTGGGTGCTACGGGAAAGATGCCCCGATAGCGAGGGTTGGAAAGTCCAGGCATGGGATGGCTCACTCGATGATGTCGAACTGATCAAGAAACTCGGTCTTCAAGCTAAGACCGAGGCCGGGGACGTCATCGCGCAATTGCACAAACCCGTTCTCCGCGATCGGCTCGCCGTCAAAGATGTAATAGAACAGCTCGTTGCCCACCTCGACATCAAACATGGGGAAGTATTCGCTGATGGGCGACGCAATGGTGCTCATTGTCAGGTGGTAGTTGTGCATCTGACCTGCGTGCGGGATGACTGGCACCGAGTAGGCTTCACACAGAGCATTGATCTTGTGCGCAGCAGTGATGCCGCCCACACGGTTGGTGTCATATTGAACGACGCTCACCGCTTTCTTGTCTAGCAGTTGCTTGAATCCATAGAGCGAGAACTCATGTTCGCCCCCAGAGATGGGAATGCTCGTCAGTTGATTGAGTTCGGCGTAGCCATCGATATCGTCGGCAATCACTGGTTCCTCCACCCAACGCGGCTCGAACTTCTCCAGCTTGGGCAAGATGCGCTTGGCGTACTCCAGGTTCCAGCCCATGTAGCACTCGAGCATCAGATCGCTTTCGTAGCCAATTACTTCACGGAGTGCCTCAACGGCCTTCAGGTTCTCAGCCACACCACGAGTGCCGTGCGCTGGGCCGTAGCCGAAGCGAGACTTGAACATGGTGAAGCCCTGGTCAAGGAACTTCTGCGCTTCAGCCTGCATTTCATCCAGGTCGGTGCGGTAAAGCTTGGAGTAATAGACAGGAATTTTTTCCTTGGTGCGCCCGCCCAACAACTTGAAGACCGGCTTATTGACCGATTTGCCCAGAATGTCCCAGATGGCCAGATCAACCGCTGAGATGGCGGCCATGGTGACGCCCTTGCGCCCCCAGGCGTGCGTGCTGCGGTACATGCGTTGCCAGAGGTACTCATAGTCCCAGGGGTCCTGGCCAATCACCAACGGAGCCAGATACTGGTCAATGATGGCTTTGGCGACAGCAGGAGCCAAGGCCACGTTGCCTAGCCCGACGATACCGTCGTCAGTTTCGATCTCCACCACGGTCCAGGAGTGAAAGCGGAACGTACTCATGGACTCAGTATTTGAGTAGACCAGGTCCATCGCGTTAGAGCAGAAATTTCCTTGTGGTGGGACGGTCTTACCCTTCCATTGAAAAACGCGAGCGCGAACGGATTTGATTTTCATGGCTGTCTCGTTGTGAATGAATTGATGGACTCAAGCGGGTTGGACATCGCGCAGGCGCGCGGCGCCCATGCGACTGGCAATCTGAAAAGCCTGCCAGGTAGCTTCGACGTTGGCTTTGCCCATGCCGGCAATGTCGTAGGCGGTACCGTGGGCCGGCGTGGTGATGGGAATCGGCAAACCTCCCTGCACCGTGACGCCGCGCGAGAAGCCCAGAAGCTTGATTGCGATCTGGCCTTGGTCGTGGTACATGGTGACAATGGCCTGGTACTCGCCCGCCACCGCCTTCAGGAAGATGGTGTCAGCCGGGAAAGGGCCATGGAATGGCGTGTCGGTTGGCCACTCACGCGCCTGAAGGGCACGCACAGCCGGAGCAATGATGTCAAGCTCTTCACGTCCGCAAACGCCGCCGTCTCCGCCGTGCGGATTGAACGCAGCAATCGCCACCTTGGGCGCTGCGATGCCACTGGCCAAGAGTGACCGATATATCAGCTCCGAGGCCTGCTCGATGCGCTCAACGCTCAGGAAACTGGCAACCGTCTTGAGCGGTACGTGCGAAGAGATGCGTGATGTCCAAAGGTCGCCAAGCGTGTTGAATTCGCAGAAATACCCCTTCACCCCTAGATACTCGGCAAAGTGATGCAACTCATCTTCATGCTGCATTCCACCGATCTTCATGGCCTGCTTGTTAAGTGGCGCAAAACAGATGGCATCGACTTCGCCGGCAAGTGCGGCGTCCATGCAAAGATCAAGCACCTTCAAGACCGAGCGGCCACCAGGCGCTTCTGCCTGACCGCGATTCACCAAGGCACGATCAATGCTGTCAACTGCAATGAACGCGGGGCGCGAGCGGTCTGGACGTTGACGGACTTCGGCGAACGACGCCACTTCATCACACGGAACCGTCAGGCCTGCGATGCGCTGCCCTTCATTCCAAAGCCAGGGGTCGCCCACCAGCACGATGTTGGCCAATGCAGTAGCTTCAGGTTTGGCAAGCAGCCGGGCGATCAGCTCGGACCCTATCCCGGCGGGATCGCCGAGCATGACGGAGACTACAGGCAGTACGGGGTGACTCATTGATTACTCCAGGCGGATGTTGCGCTTCTTGATGAGTTCGCCGAAACGCTTGTTTTCGGCTGCATGGAAGTCAGCGAACTGAGCTTGCGTCGTTGGCGTGATCTCTGCGCCAATGCCGTCCAGGCGGGTCTTGGTTTCCGGCATGGCGAGCACGAGATTGACAGCGTCATGCACCTTGGTCTGCACAGCCTTTGGCGTTGAAGCAGGCATGTAGATGCCGTACCAGGCACTCATCTCAACGCCCTGCACACCGGCTTCGGCCATCGTTGGTACATCAGGAAGTTGCGGATTGCGCTTTGGTGTGGTGACCGCAAGCGCCCGGATCTTCCCGCTCTTGATGTGGCCCAGGATGGAAGGCAAGGTGTCGAAGCTCATCTGGACTTGCCCGCCCACCAGATCGATCAGGGCCGGGCTACTTCCCTTGTAAGGCACCTGAGCTATATCAACTTCAGCGGCATCCTTGAACATCTCTGCTGCGATGTGCTGTGTGCTACCGGAGCCACTACTCGCATAGTTGAGCTTTCCGGGTGAAGCCTTCGCAATCTGGATGAGCTCTTTCACGGTTTTCGCAGGTACACCATTGCCCACGACGAGTACATTGGGAACAGAGCCCACGAACGCCACCGGAACCAGGTCGCGGTTGCTATCGTAGGTTAGCTTTAGCAGGTGCGGCGCAATGGCGTGCGCTGTCACCACACCCATCAGCATGGTGTTCCCGTCGGTAGACTTGGCGGTGACGCCAGCTGCCAGGGTGTTTGACGCACCGGGGCGGTTTTCCACCACGACGGGCTGTTTAAGTAGCGGCCCCAACCTGTCTGCCACTGCACGCGCCATAGCATCAGTGCCCCCGCCCGGCGCGGACCCCACCAGGATGCGCACCGGATGAGTGGGCCACTCCTGCGCCTGAGCACCACCAGGGCCCAACACAAGCACAGTGGCAGCCGTTAAGGCCATCATGAATTTCATCTAGCTGTCTCCGAATACGTTTTATAAGAAGTGAACCGATGGTAGGCATGCAATTGATTGCCGTAAACTGAAAGCTCTTGATCGATCAATAACCTCAGGTAATAGAAAATGGGCTCTATCGACCGGCAGGACAGCACTCCACAACTGCTTAATCGGCTACGCATGCGGCAAGTAGCCTTGTTGCTCGCTATCGAGGATCGGCATACGCTGAGTGGCGCAGCGAATCAGCTGGGCCTGACCCAGCCAGCCGCAACCAAGATGCTTCACGAATTGGAAGACGCCTTGGGTCAGACGCTTTTTGACCGGGTAGGCCGGGGCCTGCAGCTCAATGCGGCCGGCGAGCGCGCCACGGGCTATTTCCGCAGCATCCGCGGTTGTATGGAAGCTTTGAACCGTGAACTCAGTGAGATGCGCCTGGGCAGCGCCGGCAAATTCTCGCTAGGCAGCATCATGGCGGCGTCGCCCGGGCGACTGACTGACGCTTTGCTAGGGCTAAAGGCCCAGTTTCCACTGCTTGCCATGGAGATCGCCGTCGACACCAGCGACCGCCTGCTCGCTCAATTGAGGGAAGGCGTGCTTGAGGTGATGGTTGGGCGCCTGGTGGACGACCCCGGTATGGAGTGCGCCTTTCGCGCCATTGACGACGAAGCGCTGGCCGTGGTGGTAGCCAGCGATCACCCTCTGGTTGGCAAGCGGCGCATCGAATTCACATCTCTGCTCGAATTCTCCTGGGTACTGCAATCCAACGGAAGTCCAATGCGCGACCTGATAGAGCATGAGTTTCGCCACCACCATGCACTGATCCCCAAGGGTTTGATCGAGACGGGCTCCATCCTCACCACCATCAACCTGATCCGGCGCTCACAACTGATCGGCGTGATTCCGGAAGCCGTGGCCCAGCAGTATTCAGGAAACAATCTGCTGCACATCCTGCCCTATCGCTTTAGACAGAAGCTCGAAGCTTACGGCAGCGTGGTCCGATCGGATCGTCCTCTAAGCAAACCGGCACAGGAGTTTCTCACGTTGCTGCACGCGCCAAGGAAGCTTTGACTCTGGTTAGATTTTGGAATCAAAGCTAGAGGGGACGCCGTAAAACATCGCCGGTAAGTATCAGCCCAGTCTAGGCATGTTGGCCATCGCGCCGCCCTTCTTTTCGGATGGTGCGGAGGATAGCGATCAACCACCTCAAGCGCCAATCTCCTCAGAACCGCTGCAGCGGTCTTCGCGATTCTTTGGCTCGGCAGCCCGCCACGGGCGTGCCGTTGTGCACTGGCCCTTCAACACGGGCTTGATGGCCTCGAACTGCCTTCGGCTGATGGCACTGGGGTAGCCGTTGCCCCCTGAGCTTCCCATGAAATTGAGAGGCGCGGCGTCTCAGCTGCCGATGAGGACCAAGCTCGCATCCATCTCAAGATGATATGGCAGGCAGTGAATTAGGTATTGGACAGATGGGATCACGCTGCCTAATCTCCACGCATCTTGTTGCGTTCGCGGCAACTCAAATCCCAGGCGCCGCCAAGACAACCAAGAAGACGGCGCAGTAAATGGGCGCTTGATGAACTGACTCAGTCGGCGAACCACGCAAATCGGAGGGTTCTTGAATTTCTCTCTATTCACAGCATTCGCCCCTTCTGGGCCATCTGCGCTGAGCTTATTCAGCCTTTCAAGGCATCGCTCTCCGTCAGGAATGCATGAAGCTTCGTGTATCGGACGCATGTGCGCCTAAACAGACGCCTGCGAGCACTAGAAGCCAGCAGCCAGTGCCACTAAAAAAGAGAAGTACCGAGCAAGGGTTGGACATTCTGACCCTTGCAAATTTCAGTGGATCAGAGAACGCACTTAGAAGGCGTTCCATTTTTAACCTAAGCAACGGAGACAAATCATGAAACAAGAACGCAAAACTCAAGAAGCTCATTCGTACATGGAGAAAGCGGCCATGCTCGACCGCCGCGCGGCCCTGACCAAAACCGTCGGTGGACTTTTTGCCCTGCAGGGAATGGGAATGAGCATGGCACATGCTCAGCCGGCCAACTGGCCTTCCCGCTCCATCCGCATGGTGATCCCACAGGCGCCCGGCGGCGGCATCGATATCCTGGGCAGATTGGTTGCGCCACGCCTTACCGACGTGTTCAATCAACCCGTCGTCGTGGAGAACAAACCCGGTGCTTCCGCGAACATAGGGGCCGCCGACATCGCCAAGGCAGCGCCGGATGGGTACAGCATTCTGTATGGCATTAACCAGATCGTTACCTTCAACCCCCACATTTACCCCAAGTTGACCTATAACCCGTTAACTGATTTGGTGCCGGTAACGCAAACCAGCACCGTGGGTTTCATTCTGGTGGTGAACAATAATTTGCCAGTCAAATCGGTCAAGGACTTGGTGGAGCACGCCAAGAAGAACCCCGGCAAATTGAACTACGGTAGCTGGGGCGCGGGGTCCGCCCATCACATTGGGATGGAGCTGTTTTGCGGTATGGGCGGCGTCAAGATCACTCACGTTCCTTACAAGCAAGCGCCTGTTACCGACCTGATAGGTGGCAACATCGACATTCAATTGGAGGTGCCACCCTCCATTCGCTCCTTCATTTCAGAAGGCAAGGTCCGAGCCTTGGCATACACGGGTGCGACCCGCCACCCAGACTTCCCTGACCTGCCTACTGTCGCCGAAACCTTACCCGGGTACGAGTTGATTTCATGGCATGGGGTTTGGCTTCCAAAGGGTGCCTCGCCAGAACTCGTTGAGCGCTTCAATACCGAATTTGTCCGCATCGTGAAGACGCCGGAAATTAACAAAAAAATGGCGGAGTTTGCGTTTACGCCTACCGGCACTACTTCGGCGGAGTTTGCGCAAATTATCGCGCGCGACAACAAAAAGTGGGGCCAGGTGATCCGCGATCGCGATATCAAAATGGACTGAAAGCGAAGGTCGCGTTGATTTCTAATGGCGACTCAGACCATGCCAATGCGTTTTCCTCGCATTGAAGGCCTGGATCGCCTTCTCTTTTCCCCGCTTATCGACCATTGCAGAAACCATGAAAATTAAAGCCATCAGATTTCACGCCCCAGGCGAGGCCAAGGTCCTCCAATTCGACGACATTGACCTTCCAGAGCCTGGCGTTGGAGAGGTCCGCATCCGCCACACGGCTATAGGTTTGAATTATCAGGATATCTATGCCCGTTCGGGCCAGTATCCTGTACCCACACCTAGTGGACTCGGGACCGAGGCCGCAGGTATCGTGGAGGCTGTGGCCCCTGATGTGACCGACTTCAAGGCAGGCGACCGCGTTTTCTATATCAGCGGCCCGAACCTGGGGGCCTATGCCACGCACCGCAACTACCCCGCTCAGCGACTGCTGCATTCGCCCGATCACACCAGCGACGAACAACTGGCCGGCTCGATGCTCAAAGCGATGACGGTCGAGTACCTGATGCGCCGCTGCTATGCCGTGCAAGCCGGTCAGCACGTGTTATGGCATGCCGCCGCGGGTGGCGTGGGCCTGCTCGCGGGACAGTGGGGCCGACACTTGGGTGCGCACATGATCGGAGTAGTCCGAGGCTCAGAAAAAGCTGCCTTGGCGAAAGCCAATGGCTATGAACACGTGATCGACCGGTTGACCGAAAACGTGCCTGAGCGCGTCAAGGCCATCACAGGCGGTGCGGGCGTACCAGTCGTGTACGACTCGGTGGGCAAGAGCAGCTTTGAGCAGTCTCTCGCCAGCTTGGCGCCCCGCGGGTACTTTGTTTCCTTTGGCACGACCACGGGCGCGCCGCCTCCAATTGAAGCGGCCACATTGCAAAAGCTGGGGTCTTTGTACTTCACCCGTCCGACACTAGTGACCTATACGGCTTCCACAGAAGATCTACGGACATCTGCAGCGGCAGTATTTGAGCTGCGTTCGCAGGGACTTCTCGAAGTCTCTATTAACCAGCGGTATGCACTTGCTGATGCTGCCCAGGCGCACGCGGATCTGGAATCTGGGCGCACCATGGGTTCGAGCGTTCTCCTGCCCTGAGCCATCCAAAATGAGTGCCTACTGGATCTCCCGTTGCATCGTCCGCGATCCTGTTCAATACAAGCGGTACACCGATCTGGTTCCGGGCATCCTTGCCGCACACGGGGGCAAAGTGCTCGCGCGCGGCGGCCGCTACCAGATCATGGAGGGCCCGGAAACGTTTCATCGTTTCGTCGTCATCGAGTTCCCTAGTCTCGAAGCGGGCGTCAGGTGCTTTGAGTCCGCCGAGTACCGCGAGGCTGCCTCGTTTCGCCGGGGCGATGCGGGGATAGTGGAGAACGTCATCGTCGAGGGCGTTGATCCCTCCACTTGATCCTTACCTTTTGAACTGATCGAACACGCTCCAGGCATCAACGACCTCAAGCGCCGATCTTCCCAAGACCGCTGCAGCTCACGCTGCAGCGGTCTTTTTCATTTTCTGGTTAGGGGCACAACCAGATCAACCGATCGCCAACTACCGCTTCCGCCGCACTCAACTCCGCGCAAAGACACGCCTGCAACCCCATTCCAAATACACCCAAATGCGGAGAAAACTCTTCTAAGAAACAAGAGATATCCGCCAAATTGCGCAGCAAAAAACTCCATGCATCAACCGACAATTTTTGAACGAACACGGGGCCTTGTTCCTTGATTCACAGGGCATCCGGCGGCTTTCACGTTTTCCGTAAAGGCCGCCCAACGATCTCATATTTATTGAAGGAGATAGCGTGAAGTCAAACGTTTTTTCGGTCATTCTTTGCAGCGCCGGGTTGTTGTGCGCAACGCCTTCGGTCACGTGGGCACAAGTGGTCAGCACAAGCAAACCGGTACGCTTCATCGTGCCGTTCGCGGCTGGCGGAGCGCAAGATGCCATAGGTCGATACTTTGCCCACAAGCTGACCACCCGTGCAGGAATGACCGTTGTGGTGGAGAACAAAGGCGGAGCGGGTGGCGTGATTGCGGCAGACCAAGTGGCGAAATCCACGCCGGACGGCACCACTCTACTGATTGCCACGGGCAGTCCCATCACTATCGCGCCTCACCTGCAACCCAAACTGCCCTACGACCCAAAACGCGACTTCGTGCCCCTGGCGATCCTGGCCGACACGCCCATGACGTTGGCAGTGCGCAGCCAGAGCCGCTACACCACCATGGCTGAACTGATCCGCGACGCGAAGACCCGCTCAGCGCCGCTGAGCTTCGCATCCAACGGGACAGGCACGATTTCGCATTTGGTCGGCGAGCTGTTTGCCCAGCGTGTGGGCGTTCCGATCCTGCCCGTTCCGTACCGGGGTGCCGGCCCGGCCATGACCGATCTGATGGGCGGGCAAGTCGAAGTGATGGTGGCGAGTTCGGCATCCATTGATCCCGCCGTGAAGATGGGCACAGCGCGCGTATTGGGGAGCTTCACTGCCAAGCGCCTACCCACGCTGGGTGGAGCGCCGACGGTGAACGAAAGCGCCGGTATGAGCGGGCTGGAGGTGCCCGTGTGGGTTGGCGTGATGGCTCCGGCCAAGACACCCGCAGCCCGTATCGCTCATTTGACCCAAGAGCTCCAGGCCATCTGCAAGTTGCCGGAGACACAGGAAATGTTTCTCGGCCTGGGCGCCCTCCCCTCCTGCGGCGGGCCGGCGGATCTGGAGAAAGTAGTAGCGGAGGACTTCGATCGATGGAGCCGCGTGATTCGCCAAAGCAACATCAAAGTGAACTGAAAGGGAACGCCATGAATATTGGAATCGTAGGCTCGGGCGCCGTGGCGTTGGCATCAGCCGCCTGGCTCGCTCACGGCGGACACAAGGTGAACGTGTGGTCGCCCACGGGCCACAATGCGGATGCATTGCGCGACGAACCTCTGAGCGCCTCCGGCGTGCTGACGACCCAGGTGCGGGTGGGGGTTGTGGACAACGCCGCCGCTTTGACTGAGGCCGCTGATGTGCTGTTGATCGCCGTGATCGTCAACGCCCATCGGCGCGTCATGGATGCACTCCTTCCTCATCTGCGCGATGGCCAGACCATCATCATCAGCTCCATGAGTTCGTTGTCCGCGCTGTACTTGGCAGAGCAGGCACGTCAGCTTGGGCACGACATCACTGTGGCTAGTTGGGGCACCACCGTATTGACGGCACGCAGGCAGAGCGACACCCATGTGAAGATCATGACGTGCAGGGTTGCGCTGGGAGTCTCCGCCATTCCATGCAGGCGCACAGAAGCCGTGGTGAGCCTATGCAACACACTCTTTGGCGAAAGGTTCACAGCACAAGACAATGCGCTGGCCAGTGCATTGACCAACATCAACCCTGTGGCGCACGGACCGTTGGCGCTCTACAACTGGACGCGCATAGAACGCGCCGAGCACTGGCCGCAGTACCACTACATGACCTCCATGGTGTCTGGCGCTATCAAAAAGCTGGACGCCGAGCGGATAGCCCTGGCCGACGCATTTGGCACCCGGGTACGCACGATCGAACAGCACTTCGCCCAATCGTTCTCCACTTCGGCTGAAAACTTGAGTGGAATTGCCGACGAGCTCCACGCCACGCGTGGTGGTCCGCCCGGACCGACCGACGTGGCGACGCGCTTCCTTGCTGAGGACGTTCCGTTCGGGCTGATCTTCAACGTGGCGCTGGGCCGCATCGCTGGCGTGGATATGACCGCCACGCAGGCGGTCATCGGCAACGCTGCCTTGATCACCGACCGGGACTTCACGGCAGAGAACGACTTGCTCGAACCACTGATGCTGGCCGGAGAAACCGTGACGGGCTTGCTGGCGCGGGTGAACCACTAAGAAATCTGACGCGCGAGAAAAGGAACGGGTTGTAACGCACGAACCGTTGGGCACTCATCCCCGCTTTTTTTTGGAAGACGAGCTAGAAAAGACGTTTTCCGCAATCACCAAAGGTATCTCTGTGGAATCCAATTTCAACATCGACACGCGCCTGCTGCACGCTGGCAGGAACCCGGCCAGCCACGGTGGCCTGGTCAACACGCCGGTTTGCAGGGGATCGACCATCGTCGCACCCACACTTCAGGAATGGGAAGCCCGCAAGACACCCGGCAATCCCTACGCTTCTTACGGCCGCTTTGGTTCGGCCACCACGCTAGCGCTGCAGGACATGATGGCCGAGCTGGAGGGTGGTCATCGCTCTTTGGTCTTTCCCTCGGGTCTGGCCGCGTGTACCCATGCCCTCTTGGCGTTCGTGCGTTCTGGTGACCACGTGCTGATGACCGACAGCGTCTATGGCCCGACACGCTCATTTGCGGAAGACGTGCTTTCCCGTCTGGGTGTGGAAGTGGAGTTCTACGATCCCACCATCGGTGCCGGCATCCGCCAGCAGATGCGGAAAAATACCAGACTGGTCTTCGTAGAGTCCCCAGGTTCAGCGACCTTTGACATCCAGGATATTCCTGCCATCTCCGCCCAAGCCCACGAACATGGGGCCTTTGTCGTTATGGACAACACCTGGGCCAGTCCGTTGTTCTTCAAGGCCTTCGAGCACGGAGTGGATGTGTCCATTCAAGCTGCGACGAAATACCTCGTCGGGCACTCTGATGCCTTGATGGGGGTGGCCACCGCCAATGAGCGCGCTTGGCCACTACTCAAGGCCGGCGCACACGATTTCGGACAAACCACCAGCCCCGACGACATCTTCCTGGTGCTACGTGGCCTGCGAACTCTTTCGTTGCGCATGCAACGGCATTGGGAGAGTGGCGTGCGCCTTGCGAAGTTTCTTCAACAGCATTCCATGGTGGAGCGGGTGCTTCACCCCGCCTTGCCTGAAGACCCCGGGCATGCGCTATGGAAGCGCGATTTCCAAGGGGCCAGCGGCCTGTTCGCATTCGTCTTGCTGCCTCTCACCCGCGCGCAGACCATCGCTTTCTTCAACTCGTTGAAGCTGTTTGGAATTGGCCTTTCGTGGGGCGGATTTGAGAGCCTGGCCTTACCCATGGACGCTCCAAAGCGCGCAGTCGCGCCCTGGACAAGTCAGGGTCAGTTGGTTCGGGTACATGTGGGCCTGGAAGACTACATCGATCTCGAAGCCGACATGGCCCAGGCGCTGGAGGCCGCAGCGAAAGCCGCGGCTCGAAAGCCCGGCACGAGCTCCGATGTGTCAGCAGTTCCCCCGCAGCACAGTGCTGTGCACCTGATGGAAAACGTGCTCTGAGCTGACGATGCAAGACTTGCTCTACCTGAATGACGCGGCGATCCGGCAATGCGGCATCTCTATCAACGAAGTGGCCGAAGCGATTCGGCAAGCCTTCGTTGATAAGCACACGCACCAAGCCATCACCGAACGACCGCTGTATATGAAGGCCAGCGCCGAGCTGGATTTCAAAGCCAAGGGAGGCGTACTCGCCAGGCAAGGATTCGTGGCCGTCAAATGGTATGGCTTCGCAGCTGGCAACGCAGCGTTGAATCTTCCCAACTTCATCCCGATGATTCTGGTCAACCGCCTGCCCACCGGCGAGCCTGCGGCCATCATGGATGGGCACTGGATATCGGGCGTGCGTACGGCCGGGCTTTCTGCCGCTGCTGCTGCCGTGCTGGCGGACCCAGAGTCGGCGTCGGCAGGCTTCATTGCCGCAGGTTTCCAAGCCCGTTCCCACCTGGACGCCCTGCTGGCCCGCTTTCCACTCAAGCGGGTTACCGCTTACAGCCTGAACGGAAAAGGTGCTTCCAGTTTTGTAGAGTATGCACAGTCTCTGGGTCTGCAAGCTCGGGTGGCTGAGCAAGCGCGAGACGCTGTGGCGGACCATCAGATCGTTATCACCAGCACGCCTAGACTTTCCTCCCACACTTCGTTCCTCGATATTGACTGGTTGTCCCCAGGGTCATTCGTGTCTATGGTCGATGGCGGACGTGCATGGAATGCTGCCGGCTTCGACCAACTGGACATGGTCGTAACCGACGATCTGGATCCTGTCTCCCAGATGGCCCTGGAAGACCTGCACTACAAAGGCAGCTTTGCTGGGGAGCTCGCAGAGGTTCTTGCACAGCCTGAGTTTGGTGCGTCTTCCGCAAGCGCCCGGCGTGCGCTCGTCTTTGCAGGCTCGGGCCTGGCGGACGCGGCGGTTTCAGCGCTGGTGTTTCAACGAGCTGTGCAGTTAGGCCTGGGGACGACCCTGGCGCGTTAGCCGCACGCACGGTTAGTGGCGCACTCCTTTCAAGCCGTATCCAGCGCTCTGCATCCCTCTAAGTAAAAGCAGGCGCCATTGGATGGAAATTACAATTTCCTATAGATTAATAGAATAATTTTCTACGTTATTCGAAAAACAGACAATCATCGAAAAGATTTATTCGGATGCCGTTGGTAGACTTGATTGCAGATCCCCTCGAATTTTCAACACGTCTTTCCAACCACCCTATTTCATTGGAGCTTTTTATGAAGTCGCGCGCCTTTCTGATCTCGTTGTTGTCCTTGGCGGCACTTTCCAGTCTGCCTGCGCAGGCCCAGTCCTCCTTTCCTAACCGCCCTGTCAAACTGGTGATTCCTTTCCCTCCTGGTGGTTCGACGGACATCATCGGCCGGGCGCTCGCCCAGCAGCTGTCTGACCTCTGGGGCAAGCAGGTGGTGGTGGACAACCGCCCAGGCGCGGGCGGCAGCATCGGCGCCGACTTCGTCGCCAAATCACCGGCGGACGGCTACACCCTGCTACTGGGCCACACCGGCACGATGTCGGTCAATCCACTGCTGTACCCCAAGCTTCCTTACGACCCGGTGAAGAGCTTCGAGCCTATTTCGCTCGTGACGCTCTTGCCTCTGCTGTTCGTGGCCAATGCCTCTTTGGAGCCTAAGAATGTGGGCGAACTGATCAGCTACACGCAGGCCAACCCGGGCAAGCTGAACTACGGCTCCGCCGGCAACGGCAGTGCCAACCATCTCGCGATGGAATATTTCAAGCTGCTGACGAAGACCAACATCGTGCACGTGCCCTACAAAGGTACGGGTCCCGCGGTGACGGATTTGTTGAGCAACCAGGTGTCGCTGGTGATGGTGGGTGCGGCCACCGTGTTGCCGCACATCCAGACCGGTCGCTTGAAAGTATTGGCCGTGGCCAGCCCTAAGCGCCTTGAAGTTTTACCTGACACACCAACCATGGCCGAATCCGGCTTGCGCAACTTCGACCCTTCCCCTTGGTTTGGCATCCTCGCGCCCGCAGGCACTCCGCCCGAGCTGGTGACCAAGATCAATGCCGACATCGTGAAAGTGATGGGCACTGAGCGGAGCCGCAAAGCGCTGGCTTCCGAAGGCGCCATCATTACCACCAACACGCCACAACAATTTGGCGAGCTGATCAAAGCGGACCTGGTGCGCTGGTCCAAGGTGGTCAAAGACAGCGGGATGAAAGTCGAATGACGCGCGCTGCCAATTCCGTGCGCATGCAAGACGCGCGGCGCACCCGTGTGGAGGCTGCGGTGCAAGGCGGTACGCCAGACCGCGTTCCGGTTAGCGCCTGGGGCCATTTCTATCCACAGGAAATTTCGGCGCGCTCGCTGGCCGACACCATGGTCGATTTCTTCGAGCGCCACGATTGGGATTACCTCAAGGTACATGCGCGTGCCAGCTACCACGTGGAAGGTTGGGGCTTTGATTACGAAGCCTCAACTGACCCAGCGCTGCTGCACAAATGCACCACGATGCCCATCAAATCCAGCGCCGACTGGGGCAAGCTGAAACCGTTGACGCTTGATACGCCCGCGCTGCATGAGCAGATCGAAGCCATTCGCTACATCCGCGAGCGCGTGGGCACCACGGTTCCGCTCATCATGACGGTGTTTTCTCCTTTGGATGTCGCAGACAAGCTGGTCGACCGTGATGGCGCGCTACTGCGTGCGCACATCGAAGAGAACCCACAAGCGGTGGAAAGCGCAATGGCCGCCATCGGTGACACATTCACCCGCTTTGTCGAGCAGTTGGTGGGCGAAGGCGTAGATGGCATCTATTTTTCCACCAAATGGGCCAATGACGGGCGCCTGACGGCCGAGCAATACGCGCGTTTTGTACGGCCGTTCGACCTCCAGGTGCTCGAAGCGGCGAAGCCAATGTGGTGCAACATGCTCCACCTTTGCGAAGACTCTATCCGTCTGGATGCGATGGCCGATTACCCCGTAGAAGTCTTCCACTGGGACCGCAGCGCCGGGCATAACCCCACATTGGCTGCAGGCCATGCGGAGTTAGGCAAAGCGGTGGGCGGCGGCGTAGATGCAAAAACTCTGCGCGTGGGCACACCAGACGAGGTCACGACGATGGCACGTTCTGCCATTGCTGAAACGGGGGGCAAGTCTTTGCTGCTCGGGCCAGGGTGCTCGGTCCAGGTGGCCAGCACCTCCTCTGCGAATCTTGACGCCTTGCGCGCTGCAGTGGAGATCTGAGAGCCTGTTCAAAGTCTCTCCTCGCAGTTCCATCGCGCAGAGACGTTGAACAAGCTCTAACCAATAAAAAGGGCAGGTAGAGACATGGGGCACACGCTAGACAATACCGATCGAGCTATCCTGGAGCTGCTGCAGAAAGACGCCACGCTCTCGGTCAGCGAGATCGGAGAGCGGGTGAACCTGTCTTCCACCCCCTGCTGGCGGCGCATACAGCGTCTGGAACAAGAAGGTTTCATCCAGCGCCGCGTGGCGCTGCTGGACCCGGAGAAGCTCAACGTTGGGGTGACCGTGTTCGTGGCCATCAAGACCAACCAGCACAACGACAAGTGGTTCAAGAAATTTGCGGACGTGGTCTCCACCATCCCCCAGATCGTGGAGTTCTATCGCATGAGCGGAGAGAATGACTATCTGCTTCGCGTGGTTGTACCTGACATCAAGGGTTACGACGCCGTGTACCGGCGCTTGATCCGGGATATTGAACTGTTTGACGTAAGTTCGAGCTTTGCGATGGAGCAGCTCAAATACACGACGGCGCTTCCACTGGATTACGCTTGATGGAGTAAAAAGCGCTGGACTAAATGAGGCGGACACCATGTCGCTCGATGTCCAGACGTCCGAACTCGCGTCCTAGCTTGCGGCCAATTCATGCAAACCCGCCGTTGGCTCGCACGACCTGCCCATTCACCCAACCCCCATCTGCTCCAACCAGAAACGACACCACCCCAGCAATATCCTCAGGCTGCCCCAGGCGCTCCAGCGGCGGGAGCTTGCTGAGTTGGACAATCTGCTCGTCTGACTTGCCTTGAAGAAATAGCTCGGTGGCCACAGGCCCTGGCGCGACCGCATTCACCGTGATGCTTCTGCCCCGCAGCTCGTTCGCCAGCACGTGCACCAAACCTTCCACACCCGCCTTGGCTGCAATATAGGGGCCATACTGCGGAAATGATTTGGCGATCACGCTGGTGGAAAGCGCCACTATGCGGCCCCCCTCTTGCAAATGTTGTGCGGCTTGCCCCAACACCAAAAAAGCGCCGCGAAGGTTTGTCTGAATGACGCGATCAAAGACGTCAATGCTTTCAGGAGCAATTGGGGCTAAAGGCATGACGCCGGCACTGTGAACGACAGCGCTGATGTTCCCAAATGCTTCCAGCGTGCCAGCGTAGAGCCGCTTCACGTCTTCGGCTTTGGCGACATCCGCCTGCAAGGAAATTGCCTCACCACCCGCAGATCGAATGATCGAGACGACCTCTTCAGCCTTCGCAGCGTTACCTGAATAGTTCACGACGACCTTGAAACCATCAGCGGCCAGCCGAAGGGCAATGGCACGGCCAATGCCTCGCGAGGCTCCAGTGACGATGGCTGACCGAATTAAAGAGGTAGGGCTGTGGCTCATGATGATTTCCTTGTAAGTTGCTGCTCCACCAGTAAAAGCTGGGCTGAACAGCTGAGGGATCGATCATCAAGGTTTACTCAGAATGAATAAATAGATGTAAATTGTCTTTATTTTTCCAAATACATCAACAATTAATCATCATGGACCGCTTCGATGCCCTGCAACTCTTTAGCAAGATCGTTGAGCTGGGCAGCTTCACAGAAGCTGCAAGCGTGCTCAATGTGCCGCGTGCAACCGCCACGCACACCATCAAGGCGCTAGAAAACCGGTTAGGAGCTCGGCTGCTGGATCGAACAACTCGCCAGGTAAAACCCACCTTGGATGGTCAAGCCTTCTATGAGCGCAGCAAGCGTGTTCTGGCTGAGCTGGAAGATGCGGAGGCATCTCTGAGCACCCATGTCGCCAATCCTCGCGGAATATTGCGTTTGGATCTGCATGGTGCTCATGCAACGGCCATCATATTGCCGCGCATAGGCGAATTTCGGCAGCGCTACCCTTACATCGATATCGCCATCAGCAGCGGTGATCGGCTGGTTGACCTGGTGAAAGAGGGTATTGACTGCGTGGTTCGAGCCGGCGAGCCACGCGACTCTTCGCTTGTGGTGAGAAGCTTGGCCAATATGCCGCAGATCATTTGTGCCAGCCCTGCATATCTGGCGCAAGCGGGCACGCCAATGCATCCTCAAGATTTAGCAGCGCACCAAGGCATCGGGTTTTTCTCCAGGGGAAGTGACAGCCGGTACCCTTTCTCAGTGACCCTGAACGGCCAAGTGACCGAGTTCAACGCGGCAGGCTGGATGTCAGTCAGTGACTCTGACTGCTACCTCAGTGCAGCACTCTCGGGATGTGGATTGATTCAATTGCCACGCTTTCGCCTGGAGGAGCATCTACAGGCGGGGCGCCTGGTTCAGGTTCTGGCGGAATGGCCATGCCCCCAGCTGCCCGTCTGCGCGCTCTATCCGTTTCACCGCCAACTCTCCCCCAGGGTACGCGTGTTCATCGATTGGGCAAGTGAGTTGTACCGTGAAAAATTTGGAGTCGATAAGCCCGGCGCAAAATGACGTGCACCGGCCTACGCCGATGAGGTAAACCTTGATGCATGGGTTGCGTAAGCCCTCGCTCCCCTCACTCAATCAGCAGATGGACGAAAGTGAGCGTTAAGTTCCGCGCCTGATGCCGCATGCGCGAATTCGTCAAATCGGCCTTCGTCTGCAATGGCGCGAGCTGCTCGAAGAAACCCGCCCCAGGCGGCGCGTGCCAAGGCACCACCTACGCTCACGCGCCTAACGCCCATGGCTGCCACGTCCTGTAGCTTGAATTCGCTGGCAGAACCAATCAACAGATTGACTGGTTTGGGATGCACGGCGGCCACCACGGCAGCAATGTGTTCCCGGCTGCGTATGCCGGGCGCATACAGGCAATCAGCACCAGCCTCCGCATAGGCTCGCAGGCGCTGGATGGTGTCTTCAATGTCCGGGCGGCCCACAAAGAAATTCTCGGCGCGCCCAACCAGCAGGGTGTCTCCGCCCGTCTCATCTATGGCCGAACGTGCCGCCTTGATGCGGGCAACCGCGTCGCCCAGCTCGCGTAGCGGGTTATGGGAATCTCCTGTCGCGTCCTCGATGGAGAGGCCTGCCACACCGGTATCAATAGCCATACGCACGCTCTCTGCAACACCTTCCGGGGTTGCCGCAAAGCCGCTCTCAAAATCGGCATTCACTGGCAAGTCTGTGGCAGCAACCATCATGCGCATATGTTCAAGAACAAGGTCACGGGAAACCGCGCCATCGGCCTGTCCCTGAGACCACGCCATACCTGAACTGGTTGTAGCCAGAGCCTTGAAGCCCATGCCTTGCAACAACAGCGCACTGCCTGTGTCCCAGGGGTTGGGCAACACGAAGCAGCCTCTTTCGTGAAGCACCCTAAAGGCGGCACGCTTATCTTGAACTGTTTGTTTCATGACTTATCCAGTAAATGTCGTAACACCGATGACCTAAGCTCGCTGGCGAGCAGCGCGCCCGGGGCCCAACCGACAGGCGAAGAAGCAAACCGCTGCCAAGAGCAATACCCCGTTTGCGACAGCGAAGAATACGACTGATTGCGCCCCGACTCCGGTATGACTATCTCCGCTCGATGCGGACAGTAGCAAACCAAATACCAGCGGCGCAAACGAATAGACGGCTTGCGAGATAGCTACGGTGGTGGCTACCACCCGAGGAACATCTTCTGCTGCGAAATCGCTCTGGGCGATCAAGGGCGGCAGATACGAGCCATTTCCAAGACCCGAGCCGATCAATGCTGCCGCCAACAAAATCAGGAACACATGTCCGGAATCTGCGAACAGAAATGTTAACGCGCCAAAAGCTTGAATCGTATAGCTCGCGCCAGCTATGGCTCGTCGATCCCACCCGAGGGTTAGCAGATGGGCCGCCGCTGTGCGCCCCAACAATGCGCACACAGTGAGCCCGCCCATGACCAAACCGGCATATTGGGACCCCAAAGTCACTGCGAGCAGCGAAAACAGGTGCGCAAGCAGCCCCATATGACCAAATAGCCCAACAGCCATCCCAATAGCCAGCATCTGGAATGCACGGTCGCGCCACAACTGCCCACCGGGCAACGGCGGGCGCGATGAAGAGGCGAAGTGCTCCCCCACACAGGATTTGGAGAGGCCGTCGGATTGCTGGCCCAGATCCTGCGGTGTATGAATAAACACCAGGGCGCCAAGCGAAATGATCACCACCACCATCACGACGCCAACCACCATGGCCGCCCCCGCAAACCCTTGCAAGGCAATCAGTGTGACCCAGAGCGGGGAGAAGAGCACGCCCCCGAAAGTGCCACCGTTATAGGCGATGGCCAATGCCCTGGGCCGGGTGCGCCTGTACCAAGGCGAAATGACGGCATTGACGGTAACCGAGCCCAGCGTCACCCAACCCATACCACTGCCCAATGCTGCAACGAACAGATGCCAGGGTTCGGACGCCACAGCCCATCCCCATACGCCGACTGAGGTGACCACCGCGCCAACGCTGATGACGGTTGGCAACCCCCATCGGGCATAGAGCTTGGGCAGGTAAACCACCACGAGCGCGCCGCTCAGGAAGTGCAATGTCACAACCGCAGAGACGGTGCCGAGAGGCCATCCTGTGCGCTCCACCACCGCGTGCAGAAAAATCGGAGGGCCATAGAAACCGACACCCCATCCGAAGACGGCCAGCACGAAGGCAGCACGCACGACCCACACACCAAAGAAGTCCGTCGACCCGAATACACGCATCATTAGTCCGGGGGCAGCGAAGAATGCTTCACGCCATTAACTTTCGGTATTGGATGAATCCGCTTTTGTCGGCGATGTTGTCGTAGAGCTTCATCGCGTCGGTATTGCTCTCGTGCGTGAGCCACCAAACGCGACTACCGCCCTGCACTTGAGCAACCGCGTAGACATGCTCGATCAGAGCTCGCCCTATGCCCTTGCCGCGCAGTACGGGCGTGGCAAACAGATCTTGCAAATAAACGTAGTCGCCCGAGGTCCAGCAACTGCGGTGAAAGATGTAATGGACCAGCCCCACCAGCACGCCATCCTGCTCGGCCACTGCACAGTACATTGGCTCCGCGGGGTCCATAAATCGCGCCCAGGTTTTTTGCGTAACCGGCTTGGCAATGATGGTTTTATAGAAGTCTTGGTAGGCCTGCCAAAGCGGTAGCCACTGCGCGTAGTCTTGCGCTTGCGCCAATCGAATATTCATGGGCATCTTCCTCTCAATGTGTTGATTCTTTACCGTGCCGTGGGGCTCATGCGAGCAGGTTAGACGCCAAACGCTGCCGGATATCCACCAGCGACATGCGCTGACTGCCATCAGGCTCAAAGTTGCCAGGCGAGAGCCAGGACTCCATCGCAGCTTTGATGCCCGGCCACTCGCTGTTGACAATTGAGAACCACGCCGTGTCTCGTGAACGGCCCTTGTAGACCACTGCCTGGCGGAAGATGCCTTCAAAAGTGAAGCCGTAACGCAACGCCGCGCTGCGCGAAGGTGCGTTCAAGCTATCGCACTTCCACTCAAAGCGGCGGTAGCCGAGCGTAGTAAACGCCAGCTTCATCAGCAGGTATTGCGCTTCAGTCGCCGCAGGCGTGCGCTGCACCAGAGGCGAATAGTTGATGTTCCCCACTTCGATCACACCATGCGCGGGATCAATCCGCATCAGAGATAGAAAACCAACAGCGCGCTGAGTTTTACCGTCCACCACGGCAAAAAACAGGGGGTCATCGCTGGTTTCCAGCTTCTCCAGATAGACATTGAACTCTTCGCAACGAGTGAAAGGCTCTGCAAACAGGTACGTCCAAGCACGCCCGTCTAACGCAGTGGTATTGGCAGCAAACAAATCAGCACCGTGGCGCTTTGCATTGATAGGTTCTAAACGGCAGAAGTGACCTTCTATGGTTGCGCGCGGTGGCAATCGCCGGGGTGTCCATTCCGAGACTGGATCGCCGATGGGTTGGCCGTAGTCGTTGAGGCGTGTCATGAGGGCTTTCGGAAAGGGCAATGGACTCACCGCATAGAAGCGCTGGCGTTAAACAGCCTGCTAACGTGCAGACTGTTTTTCTCCTCTTTTCTATTAGTGGCTATGGGTATTGACTATTAGCTACTGGGACGGTTGCAAAAGAATGCGCACCCTGGCCTGCTTTTCAACGGCCTTGCGCGTGTACAGCAACGGCACATAACGTCCTGCCTCCCAATCAGACACCATGTCCCGGTAGTGAGGACTGGCCGGATCGCCTGATTGCCCGGGCGTGTTGATCACGCGTGATTTGTCCCAGCCTCCAACATCAAGCACCATCCGGAACGATGGCCCGGTCATGAGCCTGAAGTCGCTACGGCGGTACACAGACGAATTGACGCTGAACTCGTCTCCCGATTTAGGTACTGGCCCGACGCTTGCCTGGACGTTCTTGTCTAGTAGATTTTCCAGCGGGTGAGAGAACAGCGCATGGTGCAGCTTCCCCCACTGCCAGGAATCTGGGTTGCTGCCGAGCAATTTGCTGCTATCTGCCATCGCTGCCTTCAGGCTATCCAAGAGAATGCGGTCGCGCTCAGATTTCGGGTCAACCCCCAATCGTTCGTCAGGCTGCAGCAGTAAACCTAGAATGACCCGCGAGTCACCCTCTCCAAGCAAAGCTTTTTTGTCCTGCGGCGCAAGGCGGTCCAGGATGGCCGTCTTGAGGTGCCGAGAGAACCACACTTCGTACAGAACAGCGGCGGATGACTCCTTAGTCACGTTCAGATCCCACCCGTTCAGCATTCGCAACGCATTGACGACGGCACCGTCATCGCTCTTGAGTGGGCGCAGCAACTCCGTAAGCTGGCGCGCATGTACTGAGTACACATCGGTCTGCAACTTCATGGAGTCGCTCACGCTAGTCTTCCCAGGGTGATTTAGAACCTCCGTGATGCGGGTTATGCGTGCTGGGTCTGCCCATTCAAATCCAATCTTCTTGTCTGCTGGGTAGGCCTTCGGCAAGGTGTTGTTGTTCGCCGTGGCAACCCAGCCACGTGATGGATTGAATTCGCGTGGAAGTTCATCGTTGTGGCGATAACCTGCCCATTCATAACGGCCATCACCTGGTACGGGCATAAGACCATCCCAATTCGGACGAATGGGAATCAAACCCCCAGGTACCCAGCCCACATTGCCAGCCGTATCGGCATAGACCTGATTTTCTGAAGGAGCCCCCCAGCGATTCATGGCTGCGGTGAACTGATCCCAGTTTTGTGCCCGCATGAAATCGACACTGCCGAAATAGGGCGCCATGCCTTGATCAAGCCAGGCCACTCGCAATGCGTAGGCACGCCCGGTAGCGGGGTCTTCGTGCACAACCGGGCCATGCCGCGTGAATTTGAGTTCAACCACCCGATCAGGTGCGCCTTTGACGGCGACTGACTCTTTGACCACCGTCATTGGCTCCCATCGGTCGCGGTAGCGGTACTCGTTTCTGTTTTGCGGATTGGTCTCGTAAAAATACACATCCTCTTGATCTGCGCGGAATATGGTCAAACCGAATGCAATGCGCCCGTTGTGTCCGATCGAGACACCCGGCAGAAATGGCTCGCCGGCACCGATCACATCCATGCCCGGTGCGGACACGTGGGCAATGTACCGAAGCGAAGGCGAGGAATAGGCACGGTGGGGATCATTGGCCAGAATTGGCCGGCCAGACTTGGTGCGTGAGGCAGAAATCGCCCAGTTATTGCTTCCCGTACCCTGCTCCATGCGCTCGGTGCTTGCCAACATCTCGTCAATATCGGGCAACTGCGCTTGGGCCACGGACTCTTTGCTGAACTTGATTTCTGCCGTCGCAAGCGCATAGGCGCCCATGACTTTGGGGTCGATGGTGCAGGGGTCAAGCCCTTCAGGGATGGCCGCGCGCCATGGCGGCTGTAGGCCGCTTCGCAGCTCATCCACGCCTACGTCGCCGTTGCAAGCGACCCGGGACCTTGCAATCTCGCTCGTGGCGTTGCGCGTCAATCCGTGCGCGCGGATGCGCACAATGTCTTCGGCGGTCCACAGAGCGGGCTGGTATCCCAATTGCTTGAACTCCGCTGGCAAAAGCTCTGGGTGTTTCTGAGTTTCGCGAATGTAGGCGTTCACACCGCTGGCGAAGGCTTCTGCAATTCTCTTGGCATCCGATCCGTAAGCGAGCCATTCCCGGTACATGTCGCCACGGTAGAGAAACAATCGCGCGGCCCGGTCATGCTCTGTATATGACGGACCGAAGGTCTTGGCCAGCTCGCCCAAACCGCGTTTTCGCCAGAAGTCAATTTGCCAAAGCCTATCGCGTGCGGCATTGAATCCCTGGACAAAAAACGCATCATCCTGGCTCTTCGCGTAGATATGCGGAATGCCCCACTTGTCAACAATGATCTCCGCTTGTTCTCGTAGACCAGGCAGTTGATACGCGGTCGGCTCCTTGGCGATGGCGGCACCGGTTTGGGCGCACAACAGCGTCATCGCAAATTTCATGGCCGTCACGCGCATGGCCCGTTTGATTGCATTTTTCAAAGCTTCGTCTCCTGTTTGAAAGCAAAGCATAGGAAATTTGTGGCATGGTATAAAGCTCCACAATCTCTATTTTTCATGGTGCCACGACGCGATGAAAACACCTTCGTCATCGTCTTTACTCGCACTGCTGGAGGCCCCGCTGGACCGGGTCAGCGCCGAGCCCCTGCAGCGCCAACTATGTCGCCGCATCAAGGACGCCATCGTGGCAGGAGACCTGCCTGCGGGACTGCGTCTGCCCGCCACACGGGCGCTGGCACAGGAGTTGGTCATCTCGCGCAACACGGCCAGCATGGCTTACGAGCATCTGCTGGCTGAAGGGTATGTGGTGGCAGACCGACAGGGCACCGTGGTGGCAGAGCTGCGCACACACGCCCACACCCGCACTAATGCAAGCTCACCCCCCTCCCCTCGCTTGGCCTCCCGTCTTGCCAGCCTGCGCCCTAGCCCCGCGACGACGGCCGACTGCACCGCCCTGCGCCCTGGCGTGCCCGCGCTTACCCAGTTTCCGCAAGCACATTGGCGCTTGGCGCTCGCCTATGCCGCCCGCTCGGCCACTCCCAACACACTCAATTACGGTGACCCTTTAGGCGAGCTAGCCTTGCGCGCCGCCATTGCCAGCCATTTGGCGGTCACCCGTGGCGTGCATTGCACGGCGGAGCAGGTGGTGGTGACCGAAGGCGCGCAGGAAGCGCTGAACCTGTGTGTGCGCCTCATCACCAACCCCGGCGACACCGCGTGGGTGGAAGACCCCGGCTACCGAGGAGGCAAATCGGCTTTGCAAGCGGGGGACCTGCGCGTGCTGCCCAAACGCGTGGACGCAGAGGGCTTGTACTTCACCGCCACCGACTGGCGCACCGAGCAACCCCGGCTTATCTACACCACACCATCTCACCAGTACCCGTTGGGCACCGTCATGTCTGTAGCGCGCAGATTGGCATTGATGGCCGCCGCGCAGGCTCACGGTGCGTGGATTATTGAGGACGACTACGACAGCGAATTTCGCCACAGTGGCGAACCCATCAGGGCGATGCAGGGCTTGGTGTCAGATGCGCCGGTACTCTACGTGGGCACGTTTTCCAAAACCATGTTTCCGTCCCTGCGGCTCGGCTTCCTGGTGCTTCCCGAGCGCATGCAGCCCTTGTTGCAGCAACCACTGCGCGAGCTACTGCGCGGCGGCCACAGCCACGAGCAACTGGCCATGGCCCGCTTCATGGAGGCGGGCCATTTTGTGCGTCACCTGGCCCGCATGCGCCGCCTCTATCGCGAGCGTCAGCAAGCCCTGCGCAGCGCACTAGGCCAGCATCTGGGTGTGCCGCACAGCATTGAAGGTGGGCGCAGCGGCCTGCACCTATGCGTGCGTTTTTCTGCGAACTACGCCGATGTGGCCGTGGTCGAAGCCGCGCAGCGCTACGGCATGGCTCCGCAAGCCTTATCCGGCTTCGCGCTGGAGCCGCAGACACAAGACAATGGGCTCGTTCTGGGCTACGGCAACACACCCGTGGAAACCATGGGGCCACTGGTGAAGAAGCTGGGGAAGATTTTGAAAGGCTTGGCCTAAGATTAATCTTGGTGGTCGAATGTGAGTTGGCCTAGCCGGGAATTCACGAAGGCAACATGTCCCGGTACGACTTGACCGGTAAGGAGAAATTCACCACGATCATGCCGTCGACTGCGTGGTTAGGGCGCTCGGCTTCGTGTCCTTCAGGGTGTAATTGGCGGCACTACCCACCACTGGCACCTGGCCGCAATACGGGTCGATGGGCTAATCCTGATGGTGTAACCGTCAGACTCTGAGCGGACCATCCAGGTCCCTCCAGGGACAGTTCTTCTACATAGCAATCAACTGGTCATCTCCCAGCTCATCCAGGGCTTTGACCCCCAGCAACGCCATGTCCCGATGTATCTCGTCGCGCAGCAAGCCAATCGCATGGGTGACGCCCGCTTGGCCTCCTACTGCAGCTGCGTAGGCCATGGGACGACCTACAAAAACGTGGTCCGCGCCCAGGGCAAGCGCCTTAATGACGTCGGTACCTCGGCGAATACCACTGTCCAGCATCAGCGCCATCGAACCTTTGGCCTTCGCGGCGTCCGTAAGCACCAGAAGAGGGGGCACCGTTCCGTCAAGCTGGCGGCCGCCATGGTTGGACAGTATCACCCCATCAGCACCAACTTGTTCCGCGCGCTTCACGTCGTTCGCGGATATCAAACCCTTGATCACCAGCGTGCCTCGCCAGAGCTTGCGAATGAGCGCCAGGTGACTCCAGTTCAGGTGGTCGCGCAAGCCGAACTGCCGCACCACATTACTGGAAATTATTGGGACGCCTTTGCCTGAGCCCGAATTCTCGAAATGCGGAACTCCATTCTTCATAAGGGTGCGACCCAGCGTTCCCAGCAACCAGTGTGGGCGCACCAAGCCATCCCACGCCAACCGCAAGCTGGGACGCAGAGGTGTTGAAAAACCGACACGAACGTTGCTTTCGCGATTCGCCAGCGTGGCCGTGTCCACGGTGATTACCAAGGTCTTGAACCCTGCGTTTGTGACGCGTTCGAGGAGACCTTCGATGTGTGCAGTCTCTCCAGGAATATAGGCCTGAAACCAGCCGCAGGTAGGTGCGGCCTGCGCCACACGCTCCATGCGGGTCAACGATGCGCCGCTGAGCACATAGGGAATGCCTGCTGCTTCGGCCGCTCTCGCCATGGCAACGTCACCATCAAAGGAAAACAATGCACACAATCCCATGGGAGCGATGCCAAAGGGCGCCTTATAGGTTTGGCCCATAAGTTGGCAAGATTGCTCACGCAGTGACACGTCTACCAAAACACTCGTGCGGAACATCCATCTTCGATACGCCGCTGCATTCGCTTGCAGCGTCACGTTGTCTTCAACTCCGCCTTGGAGATACCCGAAGATGGGGCGAGGCAGGATGCGGCGGGCAGCAGGCTCCAGATCACCCAGAGAGAGAATGGTTCGCAATCTGGGCGGCAGGTGCCGACGCGCATTTGGCGCGGGACCAAGCTGCTGTCGCGGTGGAGTTGTAGTCATGCGGATTCCTTCGGCTGCCTGCAGTCCTGCGGGCTTGGTGGCATTGGAATCCAGACCAAGCGTATCGGCAATGCGTTACGCGATGCGTAACATCACGGATGCCAGGTTGCCCGCAAAGCGGTCGCTGGAACCGCCCCCAATGCCAACCCAAGTTGTCGAGCGGCAGCTACCGTGATGGGGGCGAGCTTGCGTAGGACCGCAGGGGTCAGCCGCTCCACAGGACCGGAAGTACTGACGGCTCCGAGTACCGTGCCCTGGCCTCCGCGCACCGCTGCGGCAACAGCGGCGGCGCCAGTGGAGCGTTCGGCGCGAGCCCAGTGAAACCCTTTTCGCCGGATGCGTTCATAGAGATCACCTGGCTCGCCAAGCGCTGCCAGAATCACTCGGCCGGGGGCGCCAAGCTCCAGAGGTAGCAACTCTCCTGAGCGCGGATGATCCGGCCTCGCGTTTGGACCGTCACAACGCATCAAGCAACTGCGCAGATTGCCTTCATGCACATAGAACGAAGCGCTCTCTCCAGTCTCTGCCGCAAGACGAACCAAGATGGGCTCGATGACCAAGTCAACATCGAATTGAGCCTGGTAGCGTGAGCCGATCCAACCCGCGGCAGGACCCAACCGCCAAGCGCCGCCTTCGCGCTGCACCAGGAAGCGCGAAAGTGCCAGCGTGCGAGCCAGCCTCAGCGCGGTCGGCTTGTGCATGCCTGTGCGTCGTGCCAGTTCGGTAAGCGAGAGGAAGACTTCATCGCCACCGTCAAACGCTTTCAGCAGTGACATGGCACGGACCACCGCATAAACGTGCTCGCGCCCGGGTTCCTGGTCGATATCGTCTGGACTCTTGGAAGTAGGTCGGGGAGCGGAACCGGCTGGGTGAGTAGAGGGGAGATAACCTTTAACCATGGACCAATGATAGTTGTTACGCCTGACGTAACACGTTGTTCCGGTTTGAAAGTCGCGTGATCATTCCGGCTCCGACAACCTAAAAAGAGACGACGCAATGGATATTCCTCCTCACTTCAGCCGGCGCCATATTCTCAGCGCTGCCGCGCTCCTGCCATTGGCGGCAAAAGCTCAGCCCAATTACCCCAGCAAACCAATCCGGATGATCATCCCGTTTGCAGCAGGTGGTGCGACCGACGTACTGGGGCGCGATCTTGGTCAGGCAATGGCTCCCAGTCTCGGGCAATCGTTCGTTGTCGAAAACATCGGTGGTGGAGCAGGCGTGCCAGCGCTAAACAGCGTGTCGCGTGCAGCGCCCGATGGGTATTCGGTCCTCTTCTGCGCCTCGGGGAACATCACCGCGCAACCACTGCTCTCTAAGAACCGCGTCGACATCTTGAGCCAGGTTACGCCAGTCGGCATGATCGCCTCTGCTGCCCACGTGCTGGTCATCAGCGACAAGGCCCCCTTCAAATCTTTACCGGAATTGATTGCCTACGCGAAAGCACATCCCGGTGAAGTGAATTTCGGATCTGCTGGGATTGGAGGCCTGGCCCATTTGGGAACTGAATTGCTGGCTCACAGCGCAGGTATCAAAGTTACCCATGTTCCGTACAAAGGTGCCTCCGCAGCAACAAACGATTTGGTGGCCGGTCAGATTCATGCCATCTTCGGCACGATGCCGTCGTTTACGGCAATGATTGAGAAAGGCGCTCTGCATGCCATTGGCATTACCGCCGCGAGCAACGCTCAGCCGCTGAAGGGGGTGCCGCTTATCTCAAAGACCGTGCCCGGGTTTTCCTATAGTTCGTGGAACGCGATCTTTGCGCCAGCGCGTACGCCTGCAGGCGCTATCGACAAGCTCTACACCTCGATGCGTGCAGCAGCACAAAACCCTGGCTTGAAACATCGATTCGATGAGCAAGGTGTTGATGTCGCCCTTGCAGGACCTGATGAGTTACGAAAGATAGTCCTCAGGGAGCGGGGAGTCTGGGAGAAGGTCATCCGGGACGCTCGAGTCGAGCTGAACTGAGAACCTGGCGACAGCAATGACCCTGTTTCATTGCACTCCATGGCGGAGAGGATTTGATCGAACATTCCCCGCATCAGGCCCTTCTGGAGCCTGGTAGACCAGTATGGTGCCTCACGTGCTTCAGTGCCGAGGCAACTACCTGGCTGGTCGGAACTCTCGCCCCCTACGCCCTCGGTTTCAAGGACCAGAGAAATGCAGGGTATGGGGCATCTAGCTAGATGTTCTGCCCCTCCATTCAACAGACCCAAAACGCCAAATCCAAGCAACCTGCACTTAATAAATCAAAGTTCTTCAACCACTTTTTGAAAGATCTCATGAGCCACCTTCCCGAAGTCATCCGTGACATTGAACGCGTGAGTGCTGACGTCATCGCCAAAGCTGCGACCTTCCAAGCAGCCATCTTGGCCGACGTAGCAGGACGCCGTGGCACCATGCTTGCACGGATCACGCCTGTGCACCAGGACATGAAGCTTGCAGGCCCTGCGTTTACTGTGGAAGTACGGCCTGGGGATAACCTGATGATTCACGCCGCCATTGCGCTGGCCAAACCAGGTGATGTCCTTGTGATCGATGGCAAGGGAGATCAAACCGCGGCATTGATGGGCACGCTGATGCTTAGCGCCTGCAAAAAGATTGGATTGGCCGGCGTTGTCGTTGATGGCGCCATCCGTGACAAGTTGGAAATACTGGAGCTGGGGTTCCCAGTGTTCAGCGCCGGTTTCAACCCTGCAGGTCCTACGAAGTACGTTCCCGGGCGCATCAATCATCCCGTGTCTGCCGGGGGTACGACGGTCAATCCGGGCGATTTGATCGTGGGGGACGCTGATGGCGTAGTCGTTATAGAACGAGCCAAGGCACCGGCCATGATGGCATTAGCCGACAAGAAGGTGGCAGACGAAGCGGCTCGCCTAGAGGCAATCGCTACTGGAGACACCGTGTCGAAATGGCTACCAGCTGCGTTACGAGCTGCAGGTGTTCTCAAGGAAGGCGAGTTGCTCTAGGCCGTAGTCAAGCACGGGACGCCGGCGCCGCTGGTGTTCTCGAGTCTGCGACGAATGGACGAATCGGGAGTTGCAGGAGTAGGCCTTGCTCAAGCGATTGTTCACGCATTGAAGAGGCTACCCCAACCGGAAAAACAGAAGTGGTTGCAACTCGCACAGCGCACAACAGGAGACAAATACGGACCAAGATTCCAAGCCAATGCAGTCACCCCCATGGAGTTGCGCTTCGTTTTTTAGCAGCGCCTATGCGGCGCCACTACAACATTCAGTGGAATTGCTCTTCTTCGGTAGAACCCGTCAGCGCCTTGACACTGGAAGAGCCGCCTTGGATGACTGTGGTCACGTCGTCGAAGTAGCCTGCGCCCACTTCTTGCTGGTGGCTCACGAAGGTGTAGCCTTGCTCACGTGCCTTGAATTCGGGCTCTTGCACCATGTTGACGTAGTGCTTCATGCCCTCGCCTTGAGCGTATGCCTTGGCGAATTCGAAGGTGCGATACCAGTTAATGTGAATACCGGCCAGCGTAATGAACTGGTACCTGTAGCCCAGTGCAGGGAGTTCGTCCTGGCACTTGGCGATGGTGGCATCGTCCAGGTTTTTCTTCCAGTTGAAGCAGAGCGCACTCTCAGGAGAGTCCCAAGTCGAGCGCGCCCGCTTCGGCCCTCCCCCATCAGCGTGGCGTGCATGTCACCAATGGGCGAAGGCTTTCGTCAACCATCAGAATGAAGCCCAGAAGCGAGTCGGCGCCTTCTGCTCTACGCCCGGCTTGGAGTAGTCGCAAACCCCTTCCGGAAACACTGCGGACAACCTCGTGGCTTGGTCCGCCGAGAAAGGAACACCATAGGTACTGACGTCAACAGGTTTGCGCTGGCACTTGAGAGCCGTCTCGGCCAGCGGAGCACCAGCGGCCGAGCGCGGATCCAGGTACGGCTTGTACAGTGAATTGCAAATGCCGGTGCTCTCGAAACTGGCAGGCTCTGTGACTTTCGATCCATCGGGACGCCAGCATGTGTCCTGCGCAGTAACTGGTTTATGCCGTTTTACCTTTTGAGCGAGTCCATCAGCAGATAGGTCTGCAGCAATACCATCCAGCCATTTCTCCATCTCGATAATTTGCGTGTTGACCATCTCAGCGCTGCCCGAAGGAGAGCCAGGTGCGGCGATTAACAAGACATGGTTGTCATGATTTCCGAAGCGATCATCGAGCTTTGCGCGGATCTGAAAGTCACGAGTACGATCATGCAGGTCACCTGCTTTATCGTTGTAGGTGCGCGACGAAATCATCGGAACCGCATCAAGGTTGACACCCACGAGAACGCGGCCCGTGTCATATGCAGTGCTCAACGCTTGCGTATTGCCCACATGTCGTTGCCGCTGGACTGCCCCATTGAGGTCGAACCCACCTAGCTTTTCATTCAGATCCAGGAACTGATCGACCGATATAGCACCACTTTTCAGCGCGACGAGGCCATACTGAACGCCCACATTGTCCAGCGGCCGACGAGCAACCTGGGTAGCAGGGTCAAGGCCATAAACGTTCGAGAACACATCTGCGAGTGCGCAACGCACACCAGCTGGATTGCTTACCGCATTGAAGGCCAAGCCTGCTGGCAGGCGCGGATCACAAGACGATGCGTTCACCATTGAGTTGCCAAGCCCCACGCCGAGACCATTGCAAGTGGTCCATGTAGCGTATCCGGAGACCGCCCGTTTTTGTTCGTCAGTCCAGCCAGCAGCGTCACCGCTCGCCATATAGGTGCGCAGCAGCTTGCAATCGGAGAACATCGTTGCCGCTTCCATCATGGTGGGGAAGCTGGAATCAGGTGAAATGCCATCCAGAAGCCCCGGATACCCTTGAGCGATCTCAAATTGCTGCACCGCCCCGCCAGAGCCGCCTTTGCCAACGGTCCACACGGGCTGACCAAATCGCTTGATGAAGTACTCCTTCACGATGGCAAGGGTTTCTGCGCTAACTACTGAATTGCAATTGACCTGCCCCACGTTGAGCGACGAGGTCGCAACGGCGTAGCCGCGTGCGAGTGCAGGCTTGTCGAGCACCGTAGCCAGGCTGTACGTAACGCCTCCGGCCGTAGTCTCGAATACCCCTTGGGTATGCCCACCGCCACAACCTCCACCAAAGTTGTATCGCAGGCGGCGATTCCAATCGGCGGTGTTTGTCCAGGGATTCGGAAGCGCGGTCCCTGGTTGATGTAAGAACGCGATTTGATAGATTCCCCGGTTGAGCGTGCCACGCTCAAGACGCACGATGAAATTGACGGTCTTCCCATCTGATGTTTGGGTTGTCGTGAGATCGCTGGGCAACGGTGAATCGGGGTCAAGTGTTTTGAATGCGCCACTTGAAGCCCAGTACCGGTAACTGACTTCCGTCTTCGCCGAGCAGTTCGCATCAAGCGCCTGCCCCATCCCGTTCTCCGAGACCGTACAGATATACGGGGTTTCTTTGGCACCGGCAAACACGGGCCCGGAGCTTGGGTGATTTACAAGCTTCAAACTTGAGGTGGCAGAGCTCCCCCCAGAATTGCTGACGGCCTGTATCTCGAAAGTGGATGTGCCTTCCGGAAGGCCTTCGATGAGGCCAAGATACCTGCCGGTGGAACTCGTTGGTTTGAAGGAGTCGCTGAAATCCTTTGCGCCGGATGTCACCTTGACCTTGCCGTCCTTGGTAGAACCGGTCAGTGTGACCTCGATCAAAACATTTCCGCCCGTCACACGGCTGGGGTCTGAAGAAAGCGTCCGAACCTGAGGGGCCGGCTCGGGAGCATCTGAAGAGCCACAACCGGTGATGAAAGCGCTCAAGATGACAAGACCTGGCCAAACCAGCCGGCCAGCTTTAAAGGCAAAACGCATGTAGGGAATCCTCTTGGAATACTTCGTGGGTTTGCGAGGTCAAGAGCCTCACAGTTAATAAACCGACCGGTCGGGCGGTTTATTAAGTTTGTCTTGGCCGTGTATTTGAGAACATTAGCAATAACCCTGAGCAAAAAAAAGCCCGAAGGCATTACCTTCGGGCTTCGTTTTTTAGCAGCGCCTATGCGGCGCCACTACAACACTCAGTGGAACTGCTCTTCTTCGGTAGAGCCCGTCAGCGCCTTGACGCTGGAAGAGCCACCTTGGATGACCGTGGTCACGTCGTCGAAGTAGCCTGCGCCCACTTCTTGCTGGTGGCTTACGAAGGTGTAGCCTTGCTCGCGTGCTTTGAACTCAGGCTCTTGCACCATGTTGACGTAGTGCTTCATGCCCTCGCCTTCTGCGTATGCCTTTGCGAATTCGAAAGTGCGATACCAGTTGACGTGAATACCGGCCAAGGTGATGAACTGGTATTTGTAGCCTAGCGCAGAGAGATCTTCCTGGAACGAAGCGATTTGCTTGTCGTTGAGGTTTTTCCTCCAGTTGAACGATGGCGAGCAGTTATAGGAAAGCAACTTGCCCGGGCTGGAAGCATGCACGGCTTGTGCAAATTCACGCGCAAAGCCGATGTCCGGCACGCCAGTTTCGCACCACACCAGATCGGCGTAAGGAGCGTAAGCCACGCCGCGGCTGATAGCTTGTTCCAGGCCGTTCTTGACACGGTAGAAGCCTTCTTGCGTACGCTCACCGTTCAAGAAAGGCTTGTCGTTGGCATCGTGATCGCTGGTGATCAGATTCGCAGCTTCAGCATCGGTACGCGCCAGAATGATGGTGGGCACGCCCATCACGTCTGCGGCGAAGCGTGCAGAAATCAGTTTCTCGCAAGCTTCTTGCGTAGGCACCAGCACTTTGCCGCCCATGTGGCCGCACTTCTTCACTGCGGCCAGTTGGTCTTCAAAGTGAACGCCAGCCGCGCCGGATGCGATCATGTTCTTCATCAGCTCGAATGCGTTGAGCACGCCGCCGAAACCAGCTTCCGCATCTGCAACGATGGGCAGGAAGTAGTCGATGAACTCCTTGCTACCTGGCTCAATGCCACGACCCCATTGGATTTCATCTGCACGTTTGAACGTGTTGTTGATGCGGCGCACCATGGTGGGCACTGAGTCATACGCGTACAGCGATTGGTCAGGGTACATGGTCTCGCTGGTGTTGCCATCAGCGGCCACTTGCCAGCCCGACAGGTACACAGCTTCCAGCCCGGCTTTGGCCTGCTGCATGGCTTGGCCCGCAGTGATGGCGCCGAAGGCGTTCACATAGCCTTTTTTAGCATCGCCATTAACCAGACGCCACAATTTCTCAGCACCGCGGCGGGCCAGGGTGTGCTCGATTGGCAGGCTGCCACGCAAGCGCACGACATCAGCCGCGGAGTAACCGCGTTTGACGCTTTTCCAACGGGGATTGGTAGCCCAATCTTTTTCCAACGCAGCGATCTGCTGCTCGCGGCTCAGTTGCTCAGTAACGTTTTGTGGCATGTGAAGCTCCAGTGGGTAGATCAAGAATTTCGGGCGGCTTGGCTCGCTGCGCTTACCTTGCTTTGAATCTCGCCGTTGAAAGAATCATAACTCTTATATAAGACTAAGCAACATTCTTATGTCTTATACAAGAGAAAAATTTAAATCAAATAAATCAACTACTTATCAACCAAATACCTCAATGTGAAATCATTTATCCCATATTGAGAAAAAATGCGGCAGCGCAGCAATTCGTTTTTCACTATACAAGAAATGAAAGTCGCATTGCAAAATAAGTGCTTTTTTGCTGTGCAATAGTCCTGCAGGCAGTGAAAGAGTGCACGGAAACTTGTGCATGATCGTGGCTCTTTTGCACTGAGAACGGGTTCACTTGGCCACCGCTCATAACCGCGCCGTCTCTTACGCCTGCCTTGCCCTGTCAATGACTTTGGTAGGCAGCTACGTGGCGCTGTCCAAACCGCTTGCGGCCGTATTTCCGGTATTGCTCCTGGCCTGGCTGCGCTTTGGCATTGGTGGCGCCGCCATGCTCCACTGGTTAAAGAAGCCCCAAGACGAGCCGCCCATGACCGCCCAGGTGAAGCGCCTGCTGTTCCTGGAGTCATTCCTGGGTAATTTTCTCTTCACCCTGTGCATGATCTCTGGCGTGAAGCTCACCACGGCAGTATCCGCAGGAGTCATCATGGCGGCGATTCCCGCCGCAGTGGCGCTCCTATCGTGGGCGTTCTTACGCGAACGTGTTCCACCGCGTGTGTGGGGCGGCGTGGTCTGTGCGGTGCTTGGAATTGGTTTGCTTTCCCTCTCGAATTCGGGGCCTGCATCTGAAGCGAGTGGCCAAGGCAAAGCCTGGCTGGGCAACCTGCTCTTGCTGGCAGCCGTGTTTTGCGAAGCCAGCTATGCAGTGATCGGTAAAAAATTAACCGGCAGCCTGGGACCGCGTCGCATCACATCACTCATCAATCTTTGGGGTTTCGTTCTTACCTTGCCATTTGGCCTTTGGCTGGCTTGGGGGTTTGACTTCAGGGCTGTGAATGCAAGTACCTGGATGTTGCTGCTGTTTTATTCGCTCGCCGCATGCATGTGGACGGTGTGGCTGTGGATGACGGGCCTGAAAAGTGTTCCGGCCGCACAGGCTGGCGTGTTCACTGTGATGCTTCCCATCAGCGCTGCGCTGGTGGGCGTTGTGGTGCTTGGAGAGCAGTTGACGGGGACTCAGGTATTGGCGTTTTGCATTGCGCTGGCCGGCGTAGTGCTGGCTACTCTTCCTTCGAAGCGCGGCCGGTCCTAGGGTTTCATACCCTTCGGCCGCATGTACTGACGTGGGACGAACAAGAAAAAAGAGAGCCCCCACGCTCCCCGCTTCGCGAAGTCCGCTGCCCCCCGTGGGGGCCTTTTTGTCTCGGGGCGGCCCAGCGACAAAACATGCCCCCACGCTCCCCGCTTCGCGAGGTCCGCTGCCCCCCGTAGGGGCCTTTTTGTCTCGGGGCGGCCCAGCGACAAAACATGCCCCCACGCTCCCCGCTTCGCGAGGTCCGCTGCCCCCCGTAGGGGCCTTTTTGTCTCGGGGCGGCCCAGCGACAAAACATGCCCCCACGCTCCCCGCTTCGCGAGGTCCGCTGCCCCCCGTGGGGGCCTTTTTGTCTCGGGGCGGCCCAGCGACAAAAAAAAGCAACATCACAGAGGGAAAAAGGACATTTTCCTCTTGGAAGGGTGCTACTTATCCAGTAGCATGGCGGTCAGCCTGCAAGGTGCAAACACTGCGCCGGCCAAATGTTCCCAATTTCAAACAAAGAGGATCCAACCATGG
Source organism: Ottowia thiooxydans DSM 14619 (assembly GCF_000422885.1). Lineage (GTDB taxonomy): Bacteria > Pseudomonadota > Gammaproteobacteria > Burkholderiales > Burkholderiaceae_C > Ottowia > Ottowia thiooxydans. The sequence continues at coordinate 648,679 of NZ_AUGX01000001.1, forward strand.
CAACTGCAAAGAAAGCTCCCGTCGCGAAGGCGCCGGCAAAGAAAGCTGCTGCTCCAGCTAAAAAGGCCGCAGCTCCGGTGAAAGCCGCTGCTCCAGCCAAAAAAGCTGCAGCACCTGCCAAGACAGCCGCCCCAGCCAAAAAGCGCACTCCAAACGCCGCTTTCATGAAGGCAATGACACCTAGCGCCGCTCTGGCCGCAGTGATCGGCAACAAGCCAGTACCGCGCACAGAAGTGACGAAGAAAGTCTGGGAATACATCAAGGCTAACAAGCTGCAAGATAACGAGAACAAGCGCAACATCAATGCAGATGCCAAGCTGAAGCCAATCTTCGGCAAAGCACAAGTCACGATGTTCGAGATGACCAAGCTCATCAACGCACACCTGTCTTGATCGACGCGCCTTCGGGCCAAGAAAAGCCAGCTCTTGAGCTGGCTTTTTTTTTGGCTAGGCCGCTCCGAGACAAAACCCCTCCATGGGAGCAACGAACCTCGCGAAGCGGGGAGCGTGGGGGCGCTCTAATCTCCCCTGGTCACAGGTCTCATGCAGTTGCCGGCAAGGGCGTCCGGCGCACCTTGCGGACATTAAAGGCGCTGACAATCAAAACTGCTTGAGTCAAAGCCAGGACCACCCATACGGCCTGGTACCGCCCCTTGTCCATCATGGCTCCGAAGATCAAGGGCATCAGGGCTTGACCGATATCAAGACCTGAATACACCACACCGTACACGCGCCCCGAAGCATTGGGAGGTGCTGAGCGCTTGACCAGCATGTCTCTTGATGGGCTTGAACTCCCCGCCGCAAAACCCATGACGCCAAAGAGTACCGGCACCATCCATACGGGAAGACTGCCAAAACCGATCAACAGCGAAATACAAACGATCACGCCAAAACCGAAGCCGACAATGCGTTCACAGCGCTCCGGATTGCTGATGAGAAATCCCCCCAGCACCATTCCCCCTGCGGCAGCCAGCATGTATGTCGTAAGGCAGATGGCCACCAGTGTGGGCGGCACAGAGTGCAACTTACCAGCGGCCTCGGGTGCGAAAGTCTGCACCGCGCTGAGCGCCGCCGAGTAGAAAAAGAAAAAGCCGAAGCACATCCATACCGCGGGGATAGCGAGGAAATCGAAGCTCCCTTCCCTTTTGGCCTCGCCCTGTTGAGGTGCCACCTGCAAAGGAGGTAGATGCAAACGTGCCCGGTAGATGACCAACAGCGCCAGCACCAACAAAAACAGACAGCCCGCGCCCACAAGCGCCACGCGCCACGAATACGCAATCGCCAACGGCACCAACATCACGGGGGCCAACGCCCAACCCAAGCTACCGGTGATGCCATGAACGCTGTACGCGTGCCCCAGCCGCCCTGGGCTGACTTTGCGATTGATCAAGGTGTAATCCGCTGGATGGAATACGCCATTGCCCACACCACCTATCACGGAGAAGAACATCAGCATCCAGTAGCTTGTGCTGGATGCAAACCCAAAAGCCGCGCAGGCCAATAAAGCCAACCCGGCAAAAAGGATGGGGCGCGGTCCGAAGCGATCCACCATGAATCCAGACGATGTCTGCACCGCGCAGGACATCACGAAGAACACGGTCATCAGAAAGCCCAGCTCGGTATAGCTGACGTTGAACTCTGCCTTCAACCAAGGGAAAAGCGGTGCCAACAGGAGCTGGCTGTAGTGACTGAGCATATGGCCGGCGCCCACCAGACCGATCACAGCGGCGTCGTCTTTCAGAGCGCCAGGCGCGGGGCCGGCAGCAAGTTCGGTAGTGGGTGAGCTCATGTGGGCAATGCTACGCCAGCGCACAGTTTTCCACTATTCGCTAAACTGCCATGGATCGTCGAATTCACGCCATGCCACTCGCACAAGCCACCCGGCTACCCCCCTATGCGGCCAACTCTCCACTGTTGGCTGGTAACGATGAGTTCGCGCCTTCGGCCCAGCATCCGGTTCGAACGCGCCCGCGCAACTTGCCGGCCGATTGGCATTTTGAGCGCCATCACCATCCATGGGCGCAACTAGCCTATTGCACGGATGGCCTGCTCCAGGTGGTGTTAGGAAGCGATGCGCGGCTTAGCTTCATCGTGCCTCCCTCACGCGCAGTGCTGATTCCTGCTAATGAGCCTCATGCCATTACAGCGTTGCAGGCGGCCCGGATGCACACGCTGTATATAGATGCGGCTGCATTGCCACAGGAGTGGACGATTCCCCGGGTTTTGGCCGTGAGCGGCCTGTTCCGTGAACTGGCGCTGGCGCTTGACGAGAGCAGTTCATCGGCACCGCGGGAAGCGCTCCTGAGCCAGCTCATCCTCGACGAGCTTGAGCGCGCAGATCTTCAAACGCTGGGCGTACCGCTGCCGCGCGTCAGCGATGGTGACAAACGGCTGAGCGCATTATGCGAAGCGGTGATGCGAAACCCCACCAAACGGGCGACGCTCGCAGATTGGGCGAAAAGCGTAGGCGCCAGCGAGCGCACAGCGGCCCGGCTGTTTCATGAGGAATTGGGCACCAGCTACCAGCAGTGGCGCCAGCAGGTCGTACTGGCCCACGCACTCCCGCTTTTGGCCAGCGGGATTCCAGTCGGACAGGTGGCAACGCGGTGCGGCTACTCCAGTGAAAGCGCGTTCAGCGCCATGTTCAAAGGAACGCTTGGGCAATCGCCAAGGGCATTTTCTCGGCTGCAGGGAAAGCGAACCGCCTGAAAGCGGTGGTAGTAGGTAGCTGAGCCCCGCTTAGAGCAACTTCCTGATCCAACCCATGACGCGCGCAAATCGTGCGCCATAAGGGGGATACAGCAAGCGGCCCTGCGCCCAACGCGATTGCAGCAACACGCTTTTCTGGTGAGTGAAACGCAGGAAGCCCGTTTCGCCATGGTAGGCGCCCAGCCCGCTCTCCCCTACCCCACCAAACGGCAAGCGTTCGTGCGCGACATGCAGCAAGGTGTCGTTCACGGTGACACCACCGCTTACGGTGCCCTGGAGCACTTCGTCTCGCCTTTCGGCATCTTGCCCGAACCAGTACAAGGCCAATGGCCGTGGGCCGGTGTTGATCTTGGCCAGTACCTCGTCAAGCTGGTCGTAGAGCACCACAGGAAGCACGGGACCAAAGATTTCCTCTTTCATGAGGCGCATTTCAGGTCGAACGCCGGATACCAGCACGGGGCGCATACGACGACTTGTGCCTGCCTCGCCGGTTGAAGCGGGGCCAACATCCACCACATGGGCGCCGAGTGCCTGTGCGTCCTCCAACAGGCCCGTCAAACGGGCCCGATGCTGATCATTCACGATGGCAGCGTAGTCCGCATTGCCCTCGATTTGAGGATACATCTGGGCAACAGCAGCGCGGTAGGCCTGCTCAAAAGCCGCTTCACGTTCACGTGGCAGCAACAGGTAATCAGGCGCGATGCAGGTTTGGCCTGAGTTGAGCAGCTTGCCGTGAGCAATTTTGAAAGCAGCATCCGCCAAATCCGCACAGGACACATCGACAATGCAAGGAGACTTCCCTCCCAGCTCTAGCGTGATGGGCGTGAGATTGCGGGCCGCGGACTCCGCGACCTTGCGTCCCACGGATGTAGACCCGGTAAAAAACAGGTGATCGAACGGCAGTGCCGCAAATGCAGAAGCCACCTCCGCCCCTCCTTGCACCACGGCCACTTCGTTCTCGGCGAAATACTTCGCGATCAATTCGGCCAATAACGCGGAGGTGCGCGGCGTTATTTCGCTGGGCTTGATCATCACCCGGTTACCAGCCGCGAGTGCGGTAGCGATGGGGCCGAGTGTCAGCTGCAACGGGTAATTCCACGGTCCGATGATGCCCACTACGCCCAGAGGCTGGCGCTCGATCCGCGCACTCGCGGGTTGTAGGTAGATGGGCGTACGAACGCGCCGGGGTCTGCTCCAACGGGCTAGATTTCGCTTCAACTCGACAAGCGTCGCTCGCAGGACGAACATGTCTGCGATTTCAGTCAGTGCGGCGCCACGACCGCCAAAGTCAGTGTTGACGGCATCGGCCAAGGCACTTGCGTGTTCGTCTACCAAACGGGACAGAAGATCCAGCCTACGACGCCGCTCATCAAGAGAGGTGGCAGGTGCGACGCGACTGGCGCGAAACTGCTCATCGAAGACATCGCGCAGGCTGCTTGGTGGAGTCATATCCAGATGATAGAGAAAAGAAAGGCGCCACGGCCAAATAGCCGCTGCGCCTTTTTAGTTTGACTAGTGTGTATTCACACTAAATCCCCTTCATGTGCATTTCAGGGAAACAGAGTCAGGTCAGGTCGTGAACTTGAAGATCCCTGGTTCCTTGATGGGATCGACCGACACGTTGACATCGGACTTCGGCGGGAACTTGCCCTCTAGAAGCAGCTTCGAGAGCGGGTTCTCGATGCGCTGCTGAATTGCACGCTTGAGAGGCCGCGCGCCGAAGACTGGATCGAACCCGACTTTGGCCAACTCGTCCACGGCTTGGTCTGACACATTCAAGTTCAAGTCCATCTTGGCCATGCGCTCGGAGAGCGTACGCAACTGGATTTTGGCAATCGAGCCAATCTGCGAAGCATCCAGACCATGGAATACGACGATCTCGTCAATTCGGTTCAGAAACTCCGGGCGGAAGTGGTTTTTCAATTCGCCGAATACTGCATCCTTGACGTCATCGTACGGCAGGCCGCTCATGCTTTGGATCATGGGCGAGCCGATGTTGCTCGTCATGATGAGCACAGTGTTCTTGAAGTCCACAGTGCGGCCTTGGCCGTCTGTCAACCTGCCATCGTCCAGCACTTGCAGCAGTACGTTGAAAACGTCTGGATGAGCCTTCTCGATCTCGTCGAACAACACCACGCTATAGGGCTTGCGGCGAACGGCTTCCGTCAGGTAACCACCTTCGTCGTAACCCACGTAGCCAGGTGGCGCACCAATCAGGCGAGCCACGCTGTGCTTTTCCATGAATTCGCTCATATCGATGCGAATCATGTGATCGGTGCTGTCGAACAAAAATCCAGCCAAAGCTTTTGTCAACTCGGTTTTACCTACACCCGTAGGGCCGAGGAACAAAAAGCTGCCCAGTGGTCGATTGGGATCGCCAAGGCCCGAGCGCGAGCGGCGAATAGCATTGGCCACTGCGCTGATCGCCTCTTCCTGACCCACTACACGTTGATGCAAGGCATCTTCCATCTGCAGCAGCTTCTCGCGCTCACCCTCCATCATCTTGCTCACGGGAATCCCCGTGGCACGGCTCACCACTTCGGCAATCTCCTCTGCGCCAACCTGCGTGCGCAAGAGCTGTGGGGCAGCTTGATTTTTATGGCTTTCGCTGGCTTGTGCTTCTTTCAGCTGCTTTTCAAGCGTGGGCAACTTGCCGTATTGAAGCTCTGCTACCTGGTTGAAATCCCCTTTGCGGGTGGCTTCCTGAATCTGGAATTTGACCTGATCGATCTCCTTGCGCAGTAGCTCGCCACCTTGGGCGTTGGCTTTCTCCGCTTTCCAGATCTCATCAAGATCGGCATATTCCTTTTCCAGCTTAATGAGGTCTTCCTCAATGAGGCTCAGGCGTTTTTGCGACGCTTCGTCTTTTTCTTTCTTCACCGCCTCGCGTTCGATCTTGAGCTGGATCATGCGGCGATCCAGCTTATCCATCACTTCAGGCTTGGAATCAATTTCGATCTTGATCTTGGCGGCGGCCTCATCGATCAGATCGATGGCCTTGTCTGGCAGGAACCGATCGGTGATGTAGCGCGCGCTCAATTCGGCAGCGGCGACGATGGCCGGATCAGTGATATCCACACCGTGGTGAATCTCGTATTTTTCCTGCAAGCCGCGCAAAATCGCGATGGTGTCTTCAACGCTGGGCTCACCCACCAGCACCTTTTGGAAGCGCCGCTCCAACGCAGCATCTTTCTCAAGGTATTTGCGGTACTCGTCGAGTGTGGTGGCTCCAATGCAATGCAGTTCACCGCGAGCCAACGCGGGTTTGAGCATGTTGCCTGCATCCATGGCGCCCTCGGCCTTGCCCGCGCCCACCATGGTGTGGATTTCGTCAATGAAGAGAATGATCCGGCCTTCCTCAGCCGCCACTTCTTTCAGCACGGATTTCAGGCGTTCTTCGAACTCGCCGCGGTACTTGGCTCCGGCCAGCAGGCCAGCCATATCAAGCGAAAGCACCTGCTTGTCCCTCAGCGTGTCCGGCACTTCGCCCGCGACGATGCGCTGAGCCAAGCCTTCAACGATGGCGGTCTTGCCCACTCCTGGCTCGCCAATCAATACTGGGTTGTTCTTGGTACGCCGCTGCAAAACCTGGATGGTGCGGCGTATTTCGTCGTCGCGGCCAATCACTGGGTCCAGCTTGCCTTGCCGGGCACGCTCAGTGAGGTCCAGGGTATATTTTTTCAATGACTCGCGCTGGGATTCGCCTTCTGCCGAATCCATGGTCTGGCCGCCGCGAACGGCGTCAATGGCAGTTTCCAGACTCTTTCGAGTGAGCCCATTTTCCTTGGCCAGGCGCCCGGCTTCGTCCTTGGCATCTGCCAGTGCCAGCAAGAACAACTCGGCCGCGATGAATTGGTCGCCACGCTTGATGGCTTCCTTTTCCGTTGCCTGAAGCAGCTTGTTCATCTCCGGGCCCACAGTGACCTGCTCATGCCCCTGCACACTGGGCAGACGCTTGATCGCAGCTTCAGTCTCCTGCGCCAACTTGGCTACATTGACCCCTGCACGCTGAAGCAATGCCTTCGGCCCCTCGTTTTGCCGCAGCATGGCTGCCAGCAAATGCACGGGTTCGATATAGGCGTTATCGTTTCCCAAGGCGAGCGTTTGTGCGTCACCCAGGGCTTCCTGAAATTTAGTGGTAAGTTTGTCTAATCGCATGAATAGCCTCCAATTGGTCTTCAGATGAGGGTTTACACCCGGGCTTTCAAGGCTGCGGTCACAGTTGCGAATACGCTTTAGCGCCGCAAGGCCCGTGCTTCAGGCGAAAATCTGTTGGCGATATGGCAGATGAGTCGTTAAAAAGGCCTTTGCCTTGCTCACGGGCGAGCGCCTCTTCGCGCCAATATTTGCCCCGTCGGCTTTTGTAAGTGTTGGTCCAGGCCCAGCCTTGCGCCACCATCGCGCCTGCGATGTCCAGTTCATCCGAGGCTCTTCTGACTGAGGCTATGCCACGGCCGAATCGGTCATACGCCCTCACTGTAATCCGCATCCGCTCCCCTTGCACCAAGGCCTGCATGGCTGCTCGCGCCTCTGGCCCGTGAGTTTGGCAAATCTCCGGCGCATCCACGCCCTCCAACCGCAGCTTTCGGCGTCTCCCATCGGCCTCCGAACGCACCCAGATTGAATCGCCATCCACTACGTAGGTCACCTCAGCTACCCACGATTGGCCAGCACGGGGCCTCGCACCCTCCTGTGCGCTCGCGACCACAGCAGAACCACCCAACACCAACGCAGAGAGGCATCGAAAGAGGTCAGGACGACGAGCGGTGGACGCTACGAAAGTGAAAAGAGAGACAAACGAAGACAAGCAAATGATCCTGACAAACTCTGGGCCGCCGGCGGGACACCCGAGCGAGCGTCGTACGAGGCTTTGACCCTTCAGCAAACTCAAAAAGCAAAATTACTTTTCTTTGTTTGCAATAAATTAACAACCTAAAAAACCGTTCCTACGGAGCTTGACCTGTCCTGGGGCTGGTCGAAGATCAACGCGCCGCGCAAGGCTTCGACAAGCTCAGCCCGAACGATGTTTATCGATGAAACGCGACTCAGAGTGTCAGGAGTTGACGGCTTTAATGCCCCAGCGCGCTAGAGCGGCGTCGTCCGAAGACCGGGCGTCGACCCAGCGGGAACCTTCAGGTGTTTCCTCCTTCTTCCAGAAGGGAGCCTGGGTTTTCAAATAATCCATAAGGAACTCACAGGCCTTGAAACTCTCGCCTCTGTGCGCCGAGGTAACGGCCACCAGCACAATCTGATCTTGCGGCGCGAGCAGGCCCACACGGTGGATGATGCGCACTCCAAACAGATCAAACCGTTCCAGCGCCTCAGAGACCATAGCCTCGATGGATTTCTCGGTCATCCCGGGGTAGTGTTCAAGCTCCAGAGAGCCCACTGTTTGCCCGTCATTGCGATCGCGTACCGTGCCCACGAACGCACAAACTGCGCCTACCCGAGCATCGTTGGCGCGGAGCGCAGCGACCTCCTCGCTGAGGTTGAAGTCTTCAGTCTGAATAGAAACGCGCACGGGAGCCATGCGCTGATTGTGCACTGACCAGCGGTCATGATTTGCCTCGTGCACATACTGTTTCTCCCCAGGAGGAAAAGAAGGTCCCTTCGTCAGCGCTGCATCAGCCGCCTGTCACTGGCGGGAAAAACGCCAATTCCGCTCCCGAAAGCAACTCGGCCGACTCCATGCTCATGACTTGGTTCAAAGCCGTACGCACGGCCTTGCCGCGGGCCAGAACTTCCGCGTACACACCGCCGCGTGCAATGAGCTCATCGCGCAACGCTTCCACCGTAGCGGCGGAGGTCTGCAAGCTCTCGCTGCCGGTGCCCAGCGCTTCGCGAATGCTAGCGAAGTAGCGGATCGTGATGGTTTTCATCTCGGGTTGTGTGATGCCTGTAACCACGAGCTTAAAACTCCCCCATCGAGATAAAACGCACGATATCTCCCTTGGCAATCGTGGCACCTGCGGGGTGATCGATCAGCCCGTCGGCCCAGTGCGCCGAAGTGAGCACACCGGAGCTCTGATTGGGAAACAGATCAAGCCCGCCTTGATCATTGCGCCTGGCCCGCAGGAATTCACGGCGCTTGTCAGGCTTGAGCCAATCGAAATCGGCTCTCATGGCGATCGCGGGAACACCCAGCTCAGTAGCGCCTTGCAGTTTGAGCAAGAGCGGCCGGACCAAGAGCAAGAAGGTCACAAAGCTTGAAACGGGGTTACCCGGCAGACCTACAAAATGCGTCTGGCCAGCGCTGGCCTCCGAGCGCCGAACGTGCCCATAGGCGAATGGCTTGCCCGGCTTCATGCCGATCTGCCAGAGATCTAGCGCACCGAGCGTTTCCACCGCCGGTTTGACGTGATCCTCCTCCCCAACAGACACACCACCGCTGGTAAGAATCAGATCATGCCCGTCAGCCGCGCCCTGCAGCGCGGCCAGTGTGGCATCCCGCTGATCAGGCACGATACCCAGATCCGTCACCACGCAGCCAAACCGCCGTAACAATGCACGCAGAAAGAAACGATTGCTGTTGTAGATGGCACCAGGCTTCATCTGCTCGGGAGGTATTTCGCCCGGCATCACCAGTTCATCTCCTGTTGAAAACACCGCGACACGCGGGCGAGCGCTCACCTGGAGCTGATCCAGCCCTATGCCGGCCGCCAAGCCTATGCTGGCCGCCTTGAGCCGCTCGCCTCGTTGAAGAATGACAGCCCCACGCAGGACATCTTCGCCAGCAGCACGCACCCATTGGCCACTTGCCGGCACAGCATTGATGCGTACACGCGCGCCCTCATCCACAACCTCGGTGTCCTCCTGCATGACCACTGCGTCAGCCCCGGCAGGAATGGGAGCACCCGTGAAAATTCGGGCTGCGCTGCCGGGTACCAACGGCCCGCCTGCATGGCCTGCGGCAATACGCTGCGTCACGGGCAGCACCATCCCTGAGGCCGCGACATCCGCCACGCGGACCGCATAGCCATCCATGGCGGAGTTGTCCTGAGGGGGCACCTGCAAACGGGAAATCACATCCTCCGCCAGTACCCGGCCATCAGCCTCAAAAGTATCCACCAATTCCTGCAGGGGCAAGGGCTTCACTTGTGCGAGCACCCGTTGCAGCGCCTCATCCAAGGGCATGAGTGGCGGTCGGCGAGGAGCAGGAGAAGACATCGGTCAGACAGAGTTCAGATTTTGGGAGGAATCGTATTCGAACAGACGTTCATTTTCGAGCAGCCACCCGACCACTGCTTCAGTGGCATTCAGATCCAGCACGGGGCGCGGGGGAATCTCAGGCAGATCGGCAGGAGAATCAGTCGCGATCGCCGCCACCAACTCGTCATCTACGTCATGCAGTGGCTTACCAGATGCGGCTCGCCAGACTTCGATTTTCAGCACATCACTGTGCTTGAAGCCTTCCACGAACACCCAATCCACACGGTGATCGAGTTCGGCAATCAAATCGCGCACAGACAACTGCGTCTCATGCTCGAACTCGCGCATCAACGCCATTCGCCGGCCTGACGCTACCACCACCTCGAAAGCACCTGCTTCGCGGTGACGGAAGCTATCCTTGCCTGGGTGGTCTACATCGAATTTGTGGTGTGCATGCTTAGCGACTGACACGCGCAAGCCGCGCCGCTTGAACGCTGGAATCAGGCGCTCGATCAAATGTGTTTTGCCGGAGCCGGAATAACCGGCAAAGCAAACCACTTTCATCGGCGCACTTTCAGCAATTTTCGGCAATGAGTCGCTGCACAGCACCAGAATCCGCGGCCATGACCTGCACCCGGCGCGGCAGTGCTTCGATGCCTTCGAATTTGCTGGGCCGGTCTGGCTCGCGCCCCAGTGCTTCGACAATGGTCTCGGCAAACTTGATTGGCAGTGCGGTCTCGAGCACGATCATCGGCACACCAGGTGTCTCATGCTCCAGAGCCACCTTCACGCCATCAGCAGTATGGGTATCCACCATCACACCGTGCTGCTCAAAGACTTGGCGAATCGTGGTGAGGCGGTCAGCATGGATGCTCTTTCCACTTACAAAGCCGTAGCGCTCACGTGCCTTCTGAAAAGCCGGATCACTACTCAGATCAAAGCTTCCTGCGTTTGCCAGACTGTCCGTGAAAAGCATCTTGACTCGCGGACCATCGCGCCCAAGCAGATCGAACACGAAGCGCTCGAAATTGCTGGCTTTGCTGATGTCCATGGACGGGCTGGATGTCTCATGCGTATCCGCGGCTGCGCGCACCCGATACACACCGGTACGGAAAAACTCGTCCAGCACATCGTTCTCGTTGGTGGCCACTACCAGTTGCTGAATGGGCAAACCCATCATCCTGGCCACGTGACCGGCGCAGACATTGCCGAAGTTGCCACTAGGAACAGCAAAGCTCACGCGCTCGTCATTGGATGTGGTGGCCTGGAAATAGCCAGCAAAATAGTAGACCACCTGCGCCAGCAGGCGTGCCCAGTTGATTGAATTGACCGTGCCAATGTTGTAGTGGCGCTTGAACGCCAGATCATTGCTCACAGCCTTGACAATATCCTGGCAATCATCGAACACGCCTTCGATGGCGATGTTGTGAATGTTTTCGTCTTGCAGAGAAAACATCTGTGCCTGCTGGAACGCACTCATGCGCCCATGCGGACTGAGCATGAACACCCGGATGCCTTTTTTCCCGCGCATGGCGTATTCCGCCGCACTGCCGGTATCGCCGCTGGTGGCGCCAAGGATGTTGAGCTGCTGGCCGCGACGCGCCAACTCATACTCAAACAGGTTCCCCAGGAGCTGCATGGCCATGTCCTTGAAGGCCAGTGTGGGGCCGTTGGACAGTGCTTCAAGAAAGAAGCCCTCACGCAGCTTCTTCAGTGGCACGATGGCCTCTGTGCCAAACACCGCAGACGTGTAGGTCTTGGCGCAAATGGCTTTCAGGTCAGCGGAAGGGATGTCGTCTATGTACAGCGACAGGATTTCGAAAGCCAGCCCCGCGTATCCCTGGCTGGCATGGACGTCTCGCCACGCAGCGAGCGTGGCGGAATCGACTTGAGGGTACTGCTCCGGCAGATACAGGCCACCATCTGGTGCCAGCCCTTCAAGAAGGATGTCGCAGAACTTGCGGCGCGTGGTGTCGCCACGGGTTGAGATGTAGTTCATGGTGAAAATTCAGCAAAGGGCCCTCAGGCCAGCTCTTCCTTGCGAATCCGGACCACGGAGCCCAATACCGCAGGCAATGCTTCCATGAGCGCCAGGGCTTTGTTCATCGTGCCCTCGCTGGTGTCATGGGTCAAGATGATCAGATCGGTTTGATCAGGTGTGGGCTCGCCCGCACCTGCATCCGTACCAGCCACCTCATCGGCTTCACGCTGCAACACGGCACTGATGCTGATATTTGCATCAGCCAAAATTCGTGTGACCTGTGAAAGCACGCCAGCTTCGTCTTTCACACTCAAACGCAGGTAATAGCTGGTCACAATGCGCTCCATAGGTAGCACAGTGACATCGCGCAATGAACCCGGCTGGAATGCCAGATGGGGCACGCGATGCTGGGCATCGCTGGTCGCCAAGCGGGTGACATCCACCAGATCGGCAATGACTGCGCTGGCCGTGGGCTCACTGCCTGCGCCTTTTCCATAGTAAAGCGTGGTGCCCACGGCATCGCCGTTGACCACTACCGCGTTCATGGCACCCTCCACATTGGCAAGGAGGCGCTTCGCAGGCACTAGCGTGGGATGCACGCGCAACTCCACGCCTTCACCTTCGCGGCGTTTGGTGATGCCCAGCAACTTGATGCGGTACCCCAGCTGCTCCGCGTAACGGATATCGGTGGCGGAGAGCTTGGTAATGCCCTCTACATAGGCTTTGTCAAACTGCACCGGAATGCCGAACGCGATGGCGCTCATAATGGTCGCTTTATGCGCCGCATCCACGCCTTCAATATCGAAGGTGGGATCCGCCTCAGCGTAGCCCAGACGTTGCGCTTCTTTGAGCACCGTGCCGAAATCGAGCCCCTTGTCTCGCATTTCGCTCAGGATGAAGTTCGTAGTGCCGTTGATGATGCCGGCAATCCACTGAATGCGGTTGGCTGTAAGGCCTTCGCGAAGCGCTTTAATGATGGGAATACCACCCGCCACTGCGGCTTCGAAGGCCACAATCACACCCTTCTTCTGCGCCGCTTCGAAGATCTCGGTGCCGTGCACTGCCAGCAGCGCTTTGTTGGCGGTGACCACGTGCTTGCCGGCGGCGATGGCTTCCATCACCAGCGTCTTGGCAATGCCGTAGCCCCCAATGAGTTCAATGACGATCTCAATCTCAGGATTGGCGACGACGGCGCGAGCATCGGCCACCACTTCCACCCCAGGCCCCACGATTTCACGGGCGCGCGCGGTATCCAGATCAGCCACCATGGTAATGGCAATGCCCCGCCCTGCGCGGCTCCGGATTTCTTCCTGATTGCGCTGCAACACATTGAAGGTGCCGCCACCGACGGTACCAATACCAAGCAAGCCTACTTTTATGGGGTTCATGAGATAAAAATTCAAACTTACGACAAGTCGCGATGAGTCAGCCCTGACGAATCAGGCGCGTGCAGCTGCTTTTTTTGAAGCGATATCGACCACCGGCGCAGTATGCGCATAGCGAGAACGATACTGCTCCAGGAATTTGGCCAAGCGGCCAATAGCCACCCGCAGGTCATCCTCGTGCGGAAGGAAAACGATGCGGAAATGTTGATGATCGGGATAGTTGAAGCCCGATCCCTGCACCAACATTACACGCGTGGCACGCAGCACCTCCATGAAGAACTGGCGATCGTCTTCGATCGGGTACATCTGGGGGTCCAGCCGCGGGAACATATACAGCGCCGCCTGTGGCTTGACACAGGTCACACCGGGAATGGCCATGATGAGCTCGTACGCCAGGTCGCGCTGCCGGCGCAAACGCCCACCTTCGCAAACCAGGTCCTGAATACTCTGATAACCACCGAGCGCCGTCTGGATGCCGTACTGGCCTGGCACGTTGGAGCCAAGCTTGATATTGGCCAGCATGTTCAGGCCTTCGATGTAATCACTTGCTCGACCTTTGTCGCCAGAAACCACCATCCAGCCAGCACGAAAGCCACAAGAGCGGTAGGCCTTCGAAAGGGAGTTGAAGGTGAGCGTAAGCACATCAGTGGAAAGCGACGCAATGGCCGTGTGCTTCACACCGTCGAACAGGACCTTGTCGTAGACCTCATCGGCCATCAGCACCAAGCCATGCTCGCGCGCGATATCCACAATACCCAGCAGCAGCTCGTCTGAGTAGAGCGCGCCGGTGGGGTTATTGGGATTGATCACCACAATAGCGCGGGTGCGGGGCGTGATCTTGGCGCGGATGTCGTCCAGATTGGGCATCCAACCGCTGGCTTCGTCGCAGATGTAATGCACCGGTTTTCCGCCGGAGAGGCTGGCCACCGCTGTCCACAAAGGGTAGTCTGGCGCAGGCACCAGCATTTCATCGCCATCAGATAACAGCGCGTTGGCGGCCATTCCGATCAGATCGCTCGCACCATTCCCAAGGTAAATATCATCCAGCGTCACGCCGGTGATCCCCTGCTGCTGGGTGTAGTGCATGACCGCCTTGCGAGCAGAGAAAATGCCCTTGCTATCTGAGTAGCCGGCGGAATTGGCCAGATTCGTGGCCATGTCCTGCACAATCTCTTCCGGCGCCTCAAAGCCAAACGGCAAAAGATTGCCTATGTTCAGCTTGATGATTTTCTGACCCTCGTCCTCCATCTGCTTCGCGGCGTCCACGATGGGTCCGCGTACGTCATAGAGCACGTTGGCTAGCTTGGCCGATTTCTTGATGGCCTTCATGATGAAGCCCTCCAGTGAGCGTTCCCGCTTGGGAAAACCTAGAATTTGACCACAGTTCACCACCAAGTTAGCCGCAACTCATGAAATTTCAGCCAGACCTCGTTGGCGCCGCCACCATAAGCGGCTATGGCCCAGACTGGATCGCCGTCGGTAACGAACGCGTCACGCAGAGCCTCGTGCTCCATGCGAGCGGTGAACGTTCGGTGTGGGACTGCGATCGCTTCGAGCAGTTGAGTGCAGCGCATTTCGCCCGCCTCATAGAGTCCACACCGGAACTGGTGATTTTCGGCAGTGGCTCGCGCCTGCGTTTCCCCCGCCCGGAATGGCTGCGGTCACTGATTGAAGCCAACATTGGTATTGAGACCATGGACACGCCAGCAGCCTGCCGCACCTACAACATACTGGCCGGTGAGGGGCGACGCGTGGTGGTCGCGCTGCTTATCGAAACCGCGGAACCGGCGGGCCAACCCAAAATGGAGTAAAATTCACGGTTGCCGACTGTTGCGGCGCCCGACGAAAGACTGAAAGTTTGAACACAGTGACAATACATTGCGCTCAAAATTTGGTCTACAAACTTGGCATAAAGCATACAAGCCTTTACCAATTCAAGGCCAAAAGCCTTCCATAACGTACGGGTTGCAGCGCCGGGAGACGGCGTGCCGCGTCTTACAAAAAACCGTCACGAGAGAGATTGAAGTTCATATGGCGATAGTTGTCAACAAACCCCTGCCCGAATTTGAAGCCATCGCCACTGGCGACATCAAGGTTTCAAACACCTCTCACCTTGGGCAGGCGATGGTTCTTTATTTTTACCCAAAAGACAACACCCCCGGTTGCACGACCGAGGCGATGCAGTTTCGCGACAAGTACAAGGACTTCGTGAAAGCCGGTGCCATCGTTTTTGGCGTTTCGCGTGACAACATGAAGTCGCACGACGATTTCAAGACCAAGCTTGAGCTTCCTTTCGAGCTGATCGCCGACACCGAAGAAAAAATGTGCCACATGTTCGGCGTCGTGAAAAACAAGATCATGTACGGCAAAAAGGTTAAGGGCATTGAGCGCAGTACCTTCCTGGTCAGCGCCGAAGGGCTTTTGGTGCAGGAATGGCGCGGGCTCAAGGTGCCAGGCCACGTTGAAGACGTTCTCAAAGCCGTCAAGGTGATGAAAAAAGCTGCCTGAGGGTATTGGCTTCGCGCAGTTGTGCATAATGGCCTGAATGCCGTCGCACACCGCAACGTTCGCCTCCATAAAAAGCCGCCTTGGCTTCAAGGCGGCTTTTTCGTTTTAGCTTCACGCGTACAAAATCCATGCCTTTGCCTCCTCCGCCCGCCAAACGTGCTGCCCAGCTGTCCATCGAAGCCATAGACCAGTCCACCCGCCGGACCAAGCCGCGCACAGCCAGTGCTGCACCGGTGGAAGCTTCAGAAGCCACCCGGCCGGCAGCGCGTTTGCTGGCTGCCCCCGTACCTCCCAAGGTGGCGACCGAACCTACCGCTGCAGCCCAGCCATCTCAGGCACGTGCTGCGGCGCCAGCTAAAAAGTCACCTTCCAGCCGGCCCCAGTCGCCCGCACCCGCCCCTGCGCGCGCGCCGGCACCGAGCGCCGAGGCGAAACGCAAACCAAAATCCAGCGGACCTTCCCGCCTGTTCGTGCTCGACACCAATGTCTTGCTACACGACCCGATCGCTCTGTTCCGTTTCGAGGAACATGACATCTACCTGCCCATGATCGTGCTGGAGGAGCTCGATGGCCATAAAAAGGGCATGACCGAGGTTGCCCGCAATGGCCGCCAGACCAGCCGTTCACTTGATGCGCTGGCCGGGGTCAAGGGGGCCGACATGACGGCCGGACTCAAACTCGACTCCACCGGTCATAGAGAAGCCGGCGGAAAGCTCTATTTCGAGACAACCCCGCTGGAAGCCACCATTCCTGCTGCGCTGCCGCAAGGTAAGGCTGATAACCAAATCCTGGGCGTAGTGACCGCGCTCAAGAAGAAACACGCTGAGCGAGAAGTCATCTTGGTGTCCAAGGACATCAATATGCGCGTGAAAGCGCGGGCGCTGGGCCTCTCTGCCGAAGATTACGAGAACGACAAGACGCTAGAGGACGGCGACCTGCTCTTCTCTGGCGCGCTACAACTGCCTCACGACTTCTGGACACGCCAGAGCAAGACGGTGGAAAGCTGGCAATCGGGCAGCCACACCTACTACCGGATCAGCGGGCCCATCGTGCCTAACCTGATGCTCAACCAATTCGTCTATTTTGAGGCGCCAGGTGAGCCCAGCCTCTATGCCCGCGTGTCCGAAATCCGCGACAAGACCGCCGTCCTCAAGACGTTGAAGGATTTCGGTCATCTGAAGAACTCCGTATGGGGTGTCACCAGCCGCAACCGTGAGCAGAACTTCGCCCTCAACCTCCTGATGGATCCCGAGATCGATTTCGTGACTCTGGCCGGTACGGCGGGCACGGGCAAAACCCTGCTGGCGCTCGCCTCTGGCCTGACCCAGGTGCTGGATGAGCGCCGCTACACGGAGATCATCATGACCCGCGCCACGGTCAGCGTGGGTGAAGACATCGGCTTTCTACCCGGGACCGAAGAAGAAAAAATGGGCCCATGGATGGGTGCGATGGACGACAACCTCGAGTTCCTGGCCAAGGGCGAAACCAACGGCTCCGGAGAATGGGGACGCGCGGCCACCAACGAGTTGATCCGCAGCCGCATCAAGATCAAGAGCATGAACTTCATGCGCGGCCGCACCTTCATGAACAAGTGGATCATCATCGACGAAGCTCAGAACTTGACGCCCAAGCAGATGAAGACCCTGATCACCCGCGCCGGCCCCGGCACCAAGATCATCTGCATGGGGAACTTGGCGCAAATCGATACGCCCTACCTTACAGAAGGGTCTTCCGGACTGACTTATGCGGTCGACCGCTTCAAAGGCTGGCCGCATGGTGGCCACATCACGTTGGCTCGCGGAGAGCGTTCACGCTTGGCAGATTTCGCCAGCGAGGTACTATAGTTCTCTTTAAAAATCGTTTCGCCTGTAACCTCCTGCAATCGAAATATGATCGCAGGTGGGGGAAGGTTTGCTGAGAATTCCGCACTTCCACATCAGAAACGGTCGATGCCAAAGACAACTATAGATTTTTTGATTTAAATGAGTAAATACGCGCTTGCCTTAGCTGCCTTGTTAACTTTGGTGAGCTGTGGTGGTGAAGGTGCTGATCCAGCGCCCGCACCTACCGATCCAGTCCGATTTACACAGATTGCCCCAGCGCCTCAGGACCAGCCCACTCACGCGGTTTCACAGGCCATTGAGTATGAACTCGGCCATTTGCCAGTGCGGGGTATCGCGCCATTCCCGAGCGTATTCCTCACGCCGATACGTGGCCTAATCCGTTTTCCGGAAGCTGCATTGGCCAAAAGCGGTCGAGTGAACGATCGCTTCCCGATCGTTTTGCTCCTTCACGGCAATCATGAGGTAACAGACCCGAGCTATCGGGGCTACGACTACCTCGCGCAGGATCTAGCCGCTCACGGCTATGTGGCTGTATCCATTGATGCCAATGCCATCAACGCAAGCTCCGACGATCCATTTGACCCATCCAACCACGGAGACACCTCCAGCGTGTCGCGAGGACAGTTGATTCTGGGAACGCTAGACCAACTGCGCAATATCGACAAATCGGGCGGGCCAGGTTGGATGTCCGCGTTGATGAACAAACTTGATTTTGAGCGTATCGGCGTCATGGGCCACTCTCGTGGGGGCCAAGGTCTCACCAACGCCTTTAAGTTCAACTTGCAACGTGAATCCGTTACGCCCCGCGAGTTGAGGGATCAACTGGCTTACACGCCTGAGACCTTCGCCAACTACCCGGATTTACTGAAGGCTGTGGTCAGCCCGGGAGTGGTCGACATTGAGCTATTCACGAAGGCCATCGAAACCGAGGAGATTGCCTTCAGCCCGAGTGCCAATAGCGTCAGGCCTTACAACTTTCGGGGTGGACTGCTGCTGGCTCCCACTGATTTTTATGGCACTGTCGGCTTGGCCAACATTCCGCTGGCAGTTGTGTTGCCTTCATGCGATGGCGACGTATTTAACTTTCAAGGTGCGCGCACCTATGACAACAATCGCTACGGATTTGATTACGACACTGCAGCCAATATTCAAGTAGTGGTACGGGGTGCCAACCACAACTACTACAACACAGAATGGCGAAGAGATGACACCAATCCTCCTTATCTGCCCCATGACGCCTATTGCGATGCGGAACGCAACGAAACTCCACACTTGAACCCCGAGGACCAGCGCCGCGGCGGCCTCTTCCTCATCAATAGCTTCATGCGCCATTTCGTGGGCGGTGAGCCCGCGTTTGCTCCCTATTGGAACGGATTGGCGCAGTTACCTTCGTCAGCTTGTCCGCAAGGAGAGTGGCCCTGCGATGCACGGGTTGCACTAACCATACAGAAAGACGCAGCCAGTCGCCTGAGCATCCATCGGTTTGAATACGCTGACAGTTTGGGGAGAAACGATCTAGGCGGTGCAGTGACGTTGAGAGGCTTTGATGCCGCTTCGTTGTGTGAAATGCCGTACGGTAACTCCCAAACCGAGGCGGCCTGCATGCCCGCTCGGCTGCCAGGCTTCGAAACCCGGACCATGACCACCGGTGGATTGCGCTCGATCTCTGAACATATCCAATTGTCCTGGAGCAGCCCTAAGGCCAGCATGTCCACCATGCTGGATGGAATCTCGGCAAAAGCTTACGACACCCTCTCCTTCCGTGTGGCGGTTGTCCGCCCCTTCGGCCAGGAGATCGAAGTCTCCCTGACCGATGCTTCAGGAAAATCAGCGTCTGTCAAAGCGAGCCGTTTCAGCGATGCGCTGTACCTGGGTCCCACCGCACCCCGCTCCGGCTCACCCCTGATACCGGATGTGGCCGACCTTCCCTTTGGCAACGGTGAGCCAGCGCAGTTAATGAACATGGTGGCCATCCCTCTCAGCGCATTCCCGGAACTCGATCTGAGCCGATTGAGTGAGTTGCGTCTGCATCTTCCGGCTCAGTCGGGCAAGATTGCGTTGGCCGATGTTCAATTCCAAAAGCTTGGTAGATAAAGTGTCCTAGGACTACGTCGTGACCACGTCATCCAAAGTTGACCTTGATGACTGGTACCGTATTTCGCGACGCGCTTAACGCCATCAGCGCGAGCTTTCCAGGCTTTAAAGCGGCCTGCAAATGGCCCGGAAGAGGTCCGGAAGAGGCCTTCCGCCAGTTGATAGGCTCGGAAGTCTGAGGGGTTTCTCCCCGTGCTCAAGCCGCCTGCGCAGACGCGCAAATTGCGACAGGCAGCTCCTTATTCTTAAAATGCATATATCAACAACAAACAATTGGTTTGTTTTTGCATAAGCAATAGGTACATTTCACCTCGGACCCACCCGCTCGCGGGTTTTTTACCCGGGGAAAATAATGTATCAGTACACCGAATTCGATCGTCAATTTGTCACCTTGCGCGCGCAGCAATTTCGCGACCAGTTGGAGCGGTGGCAGCGCGGCGAATTGACCGATGAACAGTTCTTGCCACTTCGCCTGCAAAACGGCTGGTATGTACAGCGCTATGCGCCCATGGCCCGCATTGCAGTTCCCTATGGGGAAGTCAGCAGCACGCAGCTACGTATGCTCGCTCGCATTGCACGTGACTATGACAAGCCAGAGCCAGCCTTGCTGGCGCAGGCGCAAGCCACCCAAGATGAATTACAGGCTGCCCAGCCTGGATTGACGCTGGACGCAGCTCCGCTGGTATACGGCTACGGCCACTTCACCACCCGCACCAACGTGCAGTTCAACTGGATCCCGCTTTCTAAAGCCGCGGACGTGATGGACCTTCTTGCCAGCGTGAACATGCACGGCATCCAGACGAGTGGCAACACCATCCGCAACATCACCTGCGAGGCCCTGGAAGGCATCGCACCTGATGGGATCGTGGATACGCGCCCCTTTGCCGAGATCGTGCGCCAGTGGAGCACGCTGCACCATGAATTTGCCTTTCTGCCACGCAAGTTCAAGATCGCATTCAATGGCTCGGTAGAAGACCGCGCTGCTACTGGCTGGTACGACATTGGCGCGCAAGCGGTGCGCAATGAAGCAGGGGAGATCGGTTTCACCGTCAAAGTAGGTGGAGGGATGGGCCGCACGCCAGTGATTGGCACCGTGGTACGAGAGTTTCTTCCCTGGGATCAGCTCCTCAATTTCATTGAGGCAGTGATACGTGTCTACAACAGCTACGGCAGGCGAGACAACAAGTGGAAGGCCCGCATCAAGATCCTGGTCAAGGCCGAAGGTCAAAAGTTCATTGACGAAGTAGAGGCCGAGTACCGCTCCATCATTGAACAAGACGGCGCCCCACACACCATCACCACCGCTGAATTGAACCGAGTTTCGGCCAATTTTGTGGAGCCCGAACTGCGGCCGACGAACCTTCCCAGCCAGACCGATGTCAATGCCAAGGCGTTTCAGCGCTGGCTGAGCCAGAACGTGCGCGCGCACCGGCTGCCGAATCTGCGCGTCGTTACCCTTTCCTTCAAGCGCCCTGGCGCCGCCCCAGGAGATGCTGACGCTGACGTACTGGATGCCGTGGCCGAGCTCAGCCAAGTCTTCAGCGCCGGCGAGGCCCGCATCACCCACGAGCAGAACCTGGCCTTGCCCTGGGTGCATGAAAGCGACTTGCCTGCCCTGTACGAACGGGCCAAGGCACTGGGGCTGGCACGCCCGAACATTGGACTCATCAGCGACATGATCGCCTGCCCGGGTGGCGATTACTGCTCACTCGCGAACGCGCGCTCGCTACCTATCGCCGCGGCGCTGACAGAGCTCTATCAAGACATTGATGAAGTCACTGACCTCGGACCCATCGACCTGCATATGAGCGGTTGCATCAACAGCTGCGGTCACCACCACAGCGGTCACATCGGCATCCTGGGTGTCGATAAGGATGGCAAGGAGTGGTATCAAGTCACGCTCGGTGGCTCTGATGGTTCAGCGCTTTCAGGCCCTGCACACGCGGGCAAAGTGGTGGGCCCATCGTTTACCGCCGCAGAGGTGCCTGGTGTTGTGGAAGCTGTTCTGGATACGTACCGCAAACTGCGCACCAGCTCAGCGGAGCATTTCATCGACGCACTGCGCCGCGTGGGACATGAGCCCTTCAAGCTGGCCGCCAACGCCGCCCGCAATTCAGGCCACCGCGCCACTCGTGAAAGCGAGGAAGCACTGGCCTGAGCAAATCTGAACACGGCACGCACTGAGAAGGTGCGAACGACCCCCTCATGCCCGCCTTGACCGCCAAAAGCCACCCGCTCCGCGTTACAAATGCTCGCCATAGCCCGAGCTATGCCTGCACTTTGTGCCTTGATCAGGCGGTTTTTGACGGCCCTTTCGGACACGTCGGATTCATTCACACCTTCTGAGCGCTGGCCGTCTCACGAAGACCGGTAGAAAAATCATGAACATTCTCACAGCAGATACCGAATCAGCAGTCGCCCCTAATACGCTGCAAGTTGCCAACGATGCGGACCTTGCTGCCCTGGCCGCAGAAGGCGCGTTTGAAACCATTGGACGCATCGACCTGAATTTTCCAAAGTTCACGGACGGGCGCGCATTCAGCCAGGCTGTCCTGCTGCGCCGGCGCTTTGGTTTCACCGGCGACATCCGCGCCACCGGCGATGTATTGATTGACCAACTGGTGCAGATGTCGCGCAGCGGATTCACCAGCGCTGTGCTGGCACCCGGCGTAGACCCAGCCACTGCAGAGCGCCAGTTCAAGCGCTACGCCAGCTTCTACCAAGGAGATGCGCAGCAGCCACTTCCACATTTCGCCAGACTGGAGCCCGCATGAATGCCGCTGTCAGTGAACTGCCGTCCTCACGGTACGAGCCCTCGCAAGTGAATGTGTCTTCAGCGATCGATCTGTACGCGCGCCCTTCTCGCGATTTCGATGCAAAGCTCCATGAGACCGTGGTCACACTGCTCAAGGCAGCTGCCACCGGCCCAGTCGCACAGGCGAGCAGCCTTGGTGCAGAAGACATGGTGATCACCCACCTCATCAACACGCACTCCCTGCCCATAGGGGTTTTTGTGCTCGACACCGGTGCATTGCACGACGAGACGGTGACGCTGATCGATCAGCTTAAAACTCAGCAAGCAAAGCATGAGCATGCGCCTCTCACCATCTACCGCCCAGTGCAAGAAGCGGTAGTGGAGTTCGTAGCCCGTGAGGGGCAAGATGCCATGTACAAGAGCATTGAGCTTCGCAAAGCCTGCTGCGGTATCCGCAAGATGGAACCCTTGGCACGTGCGCTGGCTGGCAAGAGCGCCTGGGTCACTGGGCTACGCCGCGAGCAATCAGGTGCGCGCGCCGAAGTCAGTCTGGTGGATCGCTCTGAGGCAGAAAGCAAGGGCTTGCTCAAGTACAACCCCCTGACCAACTGGACCTGGAATGACGTGTGGCACTACATCGCGCAAAACGAAGTGCCGTTCAATCCGCTGCACGACCGCTTCTACCCCAGCATCGGCTGCGCACCATGCACCCGCGCAGTCACCGTGGGTGAGGATTTCCGCTCTGGCCGGTGGTGGTGGGAGGATGAAGCCGCCAAGGAATGCGGCCTCCACGTGCAAGCACCACAGTCGTCTTCCCTCAGTCTGGCAAGAAACAGCCAACCAGAACCACAGGCTCACGCATGAACGCCCGTACCGACCCCAAACTCTTGCATCCACGGCCTCAGCTGAGCAACGCTCACCTCGACGCGCTGGAAGAAGAAACCATCTTTATCCTGCGCGAAGTGGCCGCGACGTTCGAACGCCCTGCTCTGCTGTTCTCCGGCGGAAAGGATTCGCTGGTATTGCTCAAATGCGCGGAGAAGGCCTTTGGCGCGGGAAGTCTCCCGTATCCGCTGCTGATGATTGACACCGGTCACAATTTTCACGAGGTGACCGACTTCCGCGATCAGCGTGCCAAGGAACTGGAAGCCGAGCTCATCGTGCGCAGTGTGGAAGACAGTATGGCCCGGGGCACCGTACGCCTTGCCCATCCTGAGGAAAGCCGCAATGCCCACCAATCGGTGACGCTGCTGGAAGCCATTGAAGAATTTCGCTTCGATGCATTGATTGGTGGCGCCCGGCGCGACGAGGAAAAGGCGCGCGCCAAAGAACGTATCTTCAGCCACCGCGACAGCTTTGGCCAGTGGCAGCCCAAAGCCCAACGGCCAGAGCTGTGGACTCTGTTCAATACGCGTGTAGCGCCGGGCGAGCATTTCCGTGTGTTCCCCATCAGCAACTGGACAGAGCTGGATGTGTGGCAGTACATCGAACGCGAACACATCGGCTTGCCCAGCCTCTACTACGCTCACCAACGCGAGGTTGTGGAACGTCGGGGCCTGTTGGTGCCGATTACGCCACTGACGCCCGCCAAGGAAGGCGAAGTTGCACAGACCCGCACAGTCCGCTTTCGTACCGTGGGCGACATCACATGCACCTGCCCCGTGCCCAGCCTGGCCGCCACGCCTGGTGAAATCGTGATTGAAACTCTGGCGGCTGACGTCAGCGAGCGCGGCGCCACCCGGATGGATGACAAAACGTCTGAGGCTTCTATGGAGAAACGGAAGAAAGACGGCTATTTTTAGCCCACCCCTGAAGGATTGGCCCACCCCTGAGGCGCTACGCGCCTTCCCCTCAAGGGGACGCACCAGCGGCTTGGCAAAGCCGGCGCTTTGGTGCCCTGGAACAGCGGCAGGGCAATAGCCCTGCCTTTGAGGGCTGGAACAGCTGTGGGGATATGGACTGGCACTTGATGCTTCTACCTATTTGAAGGTGATGTGATGACTATTGAATTGACGGCTCCTCCGGTGGTTATCGGAGCAAATGAATCCAAGGGCGATGTTCGGACTGCCTTGCGCTTCATCACTTGCGGGAGTGTGGATGATGGCAAGAGTACGTTGATTGGGCGGTTGCTGGTGGATAGCAAATCGGTGCTGCAAGATCATTTGGCTGGGGTTACCAGACAAGGCGAGACCGATCTGGCCTTGCTGACCGATGGTTTGTCGGCGGAACGCGAGCAGGGGATCACTATTGACGTGGCGTACCGCTACTTCAGTACTGAATCGCGCAAGTTCATCATTGGTGATGCACCGGGGCATGAACAGTACACGCGCAATATGGTGACTGCGGCTTCCCAGGCGGATGCTGCGGTAGTGCTGGTGGATGCCACCAAACTGGATTGGGAACGCGCGGACCTCTCTTTGCTGCCCCAGACACGGCGGCATACGCTTTTGCTGCAGCTTTTGCGCGTGCCTTCGGTGGTTTTCGCAGTCAACAAGCTGGACGCCGTGGCAGACCCAGCATTAGCTTTTGCGCATATTCGTGACGGGTTGCAAGCCTTTGCCCGGGAGGCAGGTATTCATACTGCTGGCGTTTTGCCTATTTCCGCCTTGAAGGGCTGGAACGTGGTGGAAGCCGGTCAGCATGACGCGCTCTGGTGCGGCTATGAAGGCCCCACGCTGCTGCAGATTCTGGAATCCCTTCCCGTCACTCCGCGCGAGACTGAGCTGCCGCTGGCCTTTCCCGTGCAATGGGTCGAGAAATTCTCCTCTTCCAACGACACCTCACAAGGCCGCCGTATATTTTGGGGCCGCGTGGCGACAGGGCAAGTGGCCCCTGGCACGCGGGTAACGTTGCTGCCAAGTGGCCAGAGTGCCGTAGTGGCCCGAGTGCTCGATCATGCGCGCGTACCCAAGATCGTGACTGCGGGCCACAGCGCGGGGATTGCTCTCGACCGCGAGCTCGATGTTTCCCGCGGCGATTGGATTGTGGCCTCACCGACGGCTGCGTCAGCGGCCACTGAGGATGATTTTGAGACCCCGCCCGCCTCCGCTTGGCCCACCACCCGCGAAGTCCATGCCACGATCGCCTGGCTGGATGACGAACCCCTGGTGGCCGGTCGGGTGTACTGGGCGCTTCATGGTCATCGCTGGGTCAAAGCGAAGGTCAAGCGCGTTGTAGAACGCCTGAACATCCAGACGCTTGCGCGAGAAGAAGCCGCGCAACTTGAGCCAAACGCCATCGGCCATGTGGAATTGGCACTACAAGAGCCGATTCCCGCCGCGCCATTCGCCAAGAGCCGTGCGCTGGGATCGATGATCCTGGTGGATGCGGCCAATCACAAAACTGCAGGCGCGGTGCTCGTGCGCTGAGGGCTGCTCCACGGGAGACAATCCACCTCCCGTGGCCCCTTGGGGCTGCCCTTTCTGGACGGCAAAATGGGCACGTCATCCAGGGCCTGGAGCTCCTGACTCCTCGCCATACCCGCTCTGTCAGCACGGCCACCGACGCTAGAAGCCTCTAGAGGGATAAAATCCCGGGGTTTCCCAGGTTGCGCATGCCACAGAGCGCCCGGACTAATTTCACAACTTTGATTCCCGTCAAAATAAAATGACCCACGTTGTCACCGAAGCCTGCATTCAATGCAAATACACCGATTGCGTGGACGTCTGCCCGGTCGATTGCTTCAAGGAAGGCGCCAACTTCCTGACCATCGATCCCGATGAATGCATCGATTGCGCCGTTTGCATCCCTGAGTGCCCGGTTAATGCCATCTACGCCGAAGAAGATCTGCCCAAAGACCAGCAGCACATGATCAAGATCAACGCTGAGCTGGCTCTTTCGGCCAACTTCAAGACCATTACCAAGCGCAAAGACCCTCTGCCCACGGCCGAAGAGTGGAAAGACCGCACCGACAAGCTTGCAGAACTCAAACGCTGAATCACCCCTATCGCCTTGATCGTCGTATTCCCGGGGCAAGGCGATCCTGAGAACGACTGGCCTGCTCCTGGTTTTCACGCATCACGAGGAGTGGCTCAACTAAACGGTGGCTGACGCAGGTTTGATCTGCGCCAGCCGCTTTTTTTTGTGAAAGAGAGCAATGACATCCGCCAAAGACTTCTCTTCGCCCATTGAAACCGACGTTGCCATCATCGGCGCCGGCCCCGCAGGGCTCTTCTCTGCGTTTGAACTGGGGCTGCACGAACTCTCTTTCCACATCATCGACGCCCTGCCCCGCATTGGCGGGCAACCGGTGGAGTTGTACGCCGACAAGCCTATCTACGACATCCCGGGCACTCCCGTCTGCTCCGGGCAGCAATTGGCTGATGGGTTGATGAAGCAAATCGCACCCTTCAATCCACCGTTGCACCTGGGACATCGCGTAGATGAACTGCAGCGTCAACCGGATGGCCGCTTTCTGCTCTCCACCCAGCGGGGATTGCGCTTGCTCGCCAAGGCCGTGTTCATTGCTGCAGGCGTAGGTGCTTTTGAGCCCAAGCGGCTCAAGTTAGAGGGCCTGAACGCACTTGAGGACCACCACCTTTTCTACAGAACGCCTGACGCGGAGCACCTTGCCGGCCAACAGGTGGTGATCATCGGCGGCGAAGACAGCGCCCTGGAGCAAGCAATTGACCTCGCCACACGCGAAGTCAATCGCCCTGCCAGTGTGACGCTGGTGTACCGCCGCGATGGCTTCCAGGCTGCACCCGCCACGGTTGAACGTTTCCGTTCCTTGCTCACTGAAGGCAAGCTGAGCTTTGTCATTGGCCAAGCGCAAGGATTCGATGCACCGGAAGGACGCCTGGCCGCTCTGCATATCCTGGATGTGGACGGGAAACCGCACACCTTGACCACTGACAAGCTGTTGGTTCTGCAAGGATTCACGCCCAAGCTTGGGCCCATTGCGGACTGGCACTTGGCCATGGAACGCAAGCAACTGGTAGTGGACACCGAAAAATTCCAAACCAGCGAACCGGGCATCTTCGCCATGGGCGACGTCAACACCTATCCGGGCAAGCGCAAACTCATCCTCAGTGGCTTTCATGAAGCTACGCTTGCGGCCTTTGCGCTTGCGGAACAGCTCGCCGGAGCACCCGTGCCCCTGCAATACACCACATCGTCCACGCTATTGCACAGGCTGCTGGGCCTGTCCTCACCACAAACACCATGACAGCCTCCACCAACGAAGCCCTGGCCCCTGTCGCACCTCAAAGCCGCGCCTTTGGTTTTCGCGACCATGCCTCCCTATGGTTCAGCCTGGGGGTAGGCCTGCTGGTGATGCAGGTGGGCGCCTACCTCATGCCCGCGCTGAGCACTCAGCAAGCCGCCTTAGCCATTGTGCTTGGCTCCATCATCGGCGCGGGGTTGCTGGGTTGGGTCGCCAAGCTGGGTTGCGACAGCGGTTTGTCGAGCGCGGGGCTTATGCATGCTGTGTATGGCCGTCGCTTCGCAAGCCTGCCCATTGTGCTCAACATTGTGCAGCTGCTGGGCTGGGGCGCGTTTGAGCTGGTGGTGATGCGCGACGCCACCGTAGCATTGGCCAAGCAGTCAGGGCTGATAGAGGCCAGCGGCGCATCTGCTGGTTTTTCCTACGCACCCGTTGCCGCTACCCTGCTTTGGGGGGCGGTGGTCATTGCACTTATCAGTGGCAGCATGGTGCGTCTGGTGCGCCAGCTCATCTCGCGCATTGCACTTCCCCTAGTAATTCTTTCGCTGCTTTGGTTGTCCTGGCAATTCCTCTCGCTCGCCCACACGCAGGGCTTGTCGGCGCTTTGGAGCCGCCGAGGTGAAGGCGGCATGGGCGTGTTCCCTGCGTTAGATCTGGTCATTGCGATGCCCATCTCATGGCTTCCACTCGTGGCAGACTACGCCCGTCATGGCCGAGAGGGCCGCACCGCGTTGCGCGGCACCTGGCTGGGATACGCCTTGGCCAATATGTGGTGCTATTCGCTGGGCGTGTTGGTGGCGCTGGTGCTACCCAGCAAGGATCTGGTGACGGCTTTGCTGCTGGCTCAGGGCGGCCTCATCGCGCTCTCGCTCATTCTGATTGATGAGGTAGACAACGCCTATGGAGATGCCTATTCAGGCTCCGTATCCGCGCACAGTTTGCTTCCCACCTGGAGCATACGCCGCTGGGGGTTGATCATTGCCGCCGCTTGCACCGCATTTGCTTTGGTGCTTCCGATGCACGGTCTGGAGCCATTTTTAATGCTGCTCAGCTCGGTGTTCGTGCCACTTTTCGGGGTCATCCTGGGGCGTTTGGCCTTTGGTACAAATGCACAACAACTACTGGCTCGCGCTGAAGGTGTGCACTGGACTCCGACGCTGATCTGGCTTGCCGGAATCGCGCTCTACCACCTGCTGCCCAAAGTAGCGCCCATGCTGGGTTCCGCCTTGCCCACACTGGCGCTTTGCTTCGCTCTCTCCTTCCTCACTCGCCCTGGAAGACGTGTCACAGCCTCCTAGGGACCGATAATCAAGCCTGAAACAATCAACACTAAAAGGAGTCAATTCATGCAGATCAAAGATAAAGTTTTCATCGTTACGGGCGGAGCCTCTGGTTTGGGCGAGGGCACGGCGCGTATGTTGGCAGCTGAAGGCGCGAAAGTGCTCGTCGCCGATATGCAAGTGGAAAAAGGCGAGGCCGTGGCCAAGGAAATTGGTGGCGCCTTCCTGAAGTGCGACGTCAGTAACGAAGCTGACGGCCAGGCTGTCGTGGCCAAAGCGACTTCGATGGGCAAGCTGATGGGCCTTGTGAACTGCGCCGGCGTCGGCCCAGCAGAAAAAACGGTTGGCAGGAACGGGCCACACAAGCTGGAAATGTTCACCAAGACCATCATGGTCAATCTGGTTGGAACTTTCAATATGATCCGCCTGGCAGCCGATGCCATGTCGAAGAACGAAGCGGAAGATACGGGCGAGCGCGGAGTGCTAATCAGCACGGCCAGCGTGGCAGCCTACGACGGGCAAATTGGCCAAGCGGCTTATTCAGCCAGCAAAGGCGGCGTTGTGGGCATGACACTGCCTATCGCACGAGATCTCGCTCGCAATGGCATTCGGAATATGACGATCGCACCGGGATTGTTCGGCACGCCAATGCTCTTTGGCATGCCTCAGGAAGTCCAGGACGCGCTGGCAGCCAGCGTACCCTTTCCAAGCCGCCTGGGCACTCCGCAAGATTACGCCAAGCTGGTGAAGCAAATCGTTGAAAACGAGATGCTCAACGGCGAGGTGATCCGCCTCGACGGCGCGATCAGGCTGGCTCCAAAATAAATCCCGGCACTGAGAGCGCTGTCTACCAACACTAAAGCATATGTCTACGCGGCCCGAGACCCTCGAATTTCTGTTTGATCAGCTTGGGGATCTACCGGGGCTGCGCGCGCGGCGTATGTTCGGTGAGTATTGCGTGTATGTAGATGACAAACCCGTTGCCTTCGTGTGCGACGACTTGCTCTACGTGAAACCCACCGACGCCGGCCAGGGGATCATGAATCCTCCGGTGTGGGGGAGTTTTTACGAAAAGATAAAGCCGCACCTCTTGGTCACGCCTGATCGGTGGGATGAGCGCGATTGGTTACGGTCGCTGGTGATGGCCACGGCAGAAGCGCTACCTCGGCCCAAACCCAAAGCCCCCCGAAAAACGACTAAACCACCGGCGGCGAAAAAGCGCCAGGCTTAGGGCCGGCGCCTTCTGAGTAGGTTTACCCGCGCGAGAGGCGCTTGGCGTTGGCCACGGCCTTAGCACGTACAGGCGCGAGCCCGGCATTCATCATGCCGAGCGTGGCGTTTTGCCACTGCGTCAGTAACGATTTATTGGCTGGGGTACCTTGCATTGTCCAAGACTGTGCCATAGCCAGAAAAAGAGATGGCGCTGTGGTAGCGGCGTGCATGATCATGGCGACCCAGGCTTGGCCAAAGGCTACCTGCTTTTCAACCACCATTTGAGTGAATTCCTTTTGATCACGCGCGGAGGGCATGCCGCCTGCTCCCGCGGTCATGCGCGTCATGCGATGGGCGACAACTTGCGGCGCAGCTAATGCGATTTCGGTGCTTTGGCGAAGCAGCGTGGTCGCTTCGCGATTCGTGCTGGAGGACATGGATTGCTTCCTTAAAAATGGCACCCATGCTTTCCACGCTTCGCATGGACATTTGGGAAACGACCTCGCGGGGATCACACTATCTGGCGCCACGCGGGGAACACTAAATCAATTATTCACTATAACCAGTTTCTTCACCCATGGCGTAGAGAGTCCACTCCAAAGAAGGTCGAAGAGCGGAATCAGTCTGCTTATAAGCCTCTTTGATTCGAAAAGATGGAAATGGGAAGAACCACCCACACCTGTTTCTCAAATTTTGATGTGGATCAATTCTCATTCGCAACAAAGTTCATATAAACAGCTTGTTGCCTTCCCAGCTTTCGCCAGGTTCAGGCTTTTTCAGCTTGTCTATCGACGAAAGGACCATCATGTCTTCACTGGGCCGCTCACTCGTCCTGGGTGCCGGGTTTTACATCGCCATCTCCCCTGCTTTTGCGCAAGCGGACGTTCAGAGCCTTGAGACGGTGACCGTCATTGGTACGGGATTGCCAACTGAAGTATTGCGCAACCCTGCTTCCATCACAGTGATCTCCGCCGAAACCATCGAGCAGACGGCGCCGGTCTCCGTCGCAACCCTGCTGCGTGATGTACCAGGTGTACAAATTTCTGAGGAAGGTATCGAGCGTATTTCGATTCGGGGAGAAACCGCTCGCCGTGTCGCCATCCTGATTGATGGTCAGAAACTGACCGACCACACCAATTACGGCCAGCCTGTGCTGGTGGACCCTACGACGATCGAGCGTATTGAGGTCGTGCGTGGCTCCTCTTCAGTGGTGTCAGGCAGCGCGGCCATTGGAGGTGTGATCAACATCATCACCAAGCGCGGCGCAGGAAAACCCTTCAGCCTCAGCACCACAGCGGGCTACATGTCTGCCACGCGCGGATACAGGGCATCGGCTAGTGCGAGCGGGACCGTCAACGCCGGCCCGGGCCAACTGGATTACAACCTTAGCCTGGGAAAGATGAGGCAGGGCGATCGTCGCACGCCTGACGGCACACTATCCCCTTCTGACGTTGAAGACCGCAATATTGCGGGCCACCTTGGCTACCGGTTAGGGCCACACTACTTCGGGCTGAAAGCACAGGCCTTCGACCTGGCGGCCAACGTGTATGTGGGCCAGCCTAACTTCCTCATATCACTCCCCCACCGTGACTTGCGCAAGACCGGTCTGTTCTATGAAGGCACGCAGTTGACACCTTGGTTAACCAAACTCAGCGCTAACCTGTACCGGCAAACCATAGATCGTGATTTCAGAAACGACGTGAGTACCGCTGCGGGACCTCTGCGGATCAGAGTGCTTTCCACTTCGCTCGACCAGCAAACCACCAACGGTGCCAATCTGCGTGCCGAAATGAAATTTTCTGCACGCAGTCGTACTGTGGCAGGAATCGAGTGGGAAGACGACGGGCTGACGGCCGACAAAACCACCAATACCACGCGCACGCCTCCCGGAACGACCACGAAAACGCTGCGCTTCGACGATGCCAAAACCCGCTCGTTTTCAGTCTTCGGACAGCACGAAATCACCTTGAGCGATCAACTCACCGCCACAATCGGAGCACGGGGCTCCCGTGTAAATTCCGATCTGCGCGCCTCCGCCACCAACGGCATCGCCAACACCACGAGCAGCGGCAGCGACAGCAAGTTCCTTGGCTCGGCTGGCTTGGTCTGGAGCCCCTCCAAGCACTTGGCATTGCGCGCCAACATCTCGCAAGGCTATATCTATCCAACACTGGGCCAACTCTTCCTGACCACCACGGGAGGTGGCGTCACACTGACCGGAAACCCAAATCTTAAGCCCGAGACTTCCACCACCTACGAACTTGGCGCACGCTACGCCGCTGGAGGCACCGTATTGGATGCCACCCTGTTCCATGCCCGAGCCAAAGACTACATTGCCACCGTGTCCTCCGGAGCCATCGGCAGCTATGAGAATGTGGATGCAGCCCATAGCACGGGAGTGGAGTTGTACGCGGAACATGCACTGGGGGTATGGGGCCTGACCCCTTACACCTCGTTCGCCGCGATGAGCCGGCAGTTACGCTACGGTAACGGCTATCAAACCAACGATGGTGGCTCGCCCAGCTTCGCGGGCAAGATTGGCTTGCGCAAGGACTGGCGCTGGGGCCGCACAGGGGGGAGCGTAGATCTCTACGTGCGCGGAGAAAGCAAGGTCAGCCTGCGCGACAACTCCGGCGCTGTGTCAGGATCTGCCAGTGGTTATGGAACTCTCAATCTGCGCGCCCATGCGGAGATGGCCAACG
Organism: Ottowia thiooxydans DSM 14619; assembly: GCF_000422885.1. Lineage (GTDB taxonomy): Bacteria > Pseudomonadota > Gammaproteobacteria > Burkholderiales > Burkholderiaceae_C > Ottowia > Ottowia thiooxydans. The sequence continues at coordinate 681,461 of NZ_AUGX01000001.1, forward strand.
GATTCAGCCTGGTGGCCGAACTCAACAACCTGACCAACCGCAGATACACACCCTATGGGCAAATGCCGGGTGCGGAGCGCTCCATCAACCTGTTTCTAACGAAGAAATTCTGATGGCAGCCGCACACGCACTCCTGCTGCTAACGCTGATGGCCGACGGAAGCACACGTCTGACTCTTTCAGAAGCCACCACCGCAAAAGACTGCGAGACTTCCCGAATCAGCGTCACGCGTGTGCTTACCAGTATGGGTAAGCCACCACTCCTGGCACTCTGCGGCCAGAGCGACTTGCGACTGACTCCTTACATGCATGGCACTCCGGCAGAAGCTGAGATCCAACGCTACCGGGTAGAGGTTCCCATCAACGGCAACTTCATCGTCAAGCCTTTGACAGCAAGCGAATCATGCGAGTCCACCCAAAAGTCGGAACCTGCCGTGTACTGCACACGCTCAGCCCAACGAATCCGTTGAGCGATTGAAATGTGGAAAAGCCCATAGCCTAGGGCGCACGAGACAAACCGCGATCTGCCGACTTATCGCTGATGGTCGCCAAGGCTCCTCCGCCCTGTACTCCTACCGATTGGAAGTCTTGCAAGGGCGTTGCTCGTGGAGCAACGCCGGTAGCAAGCTACCTATACCGATTCCGCATTCGCCATTCGGGCACCCGCGCGCAGCCCCAGCCGGTTTGGCGACGTATAGGCCTCGCGGTATTGCTCAAACGGCATGGTGTCGGAAGCCTCGATTCGCTTGCGCGTTTCAACCGATTCTGCGGCCAATTTCGCAAAGCGCTCTTGCCACTCAGGCTCAAACGGCAGTGCAAGCAATTCAGCGCGAGTGTGCGTTGAGCGCTGGCGCACGAACCCCATGAAGCTGTTTCCGAATTCACCTTGCATGGCATTCAGAACACGCGCTGAAGGCAGATTCTCTGGCGCACGCATCGCGGCCACCGCAGATTCCAGCGCGGCGCGATAGGCGTTACCACCGTGGGTCGCATCCAGAGCTTCAGCGATTGGATCGAACTCGGCCAGCAATTCGGCACCCCATTGTTGCAAGGAGATCTCCCCGCCATCTCGCTCCAGCATCAAGCCAGGCTCACGCCCACGAGCAGCCGTACGGTGCTGGTTGCGCCCAAGCGCAGCAATCTCTTGCGGAGTGTCAGGTGGGCTCTCAGAAAGCAGTGCGTGCAGCAGGAACATATCAATAAAACGGCCTGTCTCAGCCGTAATACCAATAGGTACGAATGGATCTAAATCCATCAGGCGCACTTCTACGTATTCCACGCCCCGCTCACGCAGGGCATGCAACGGACGCTCTCCAGGGAAAATCACGCGCTTGGGCCGAATAGTGCCGTAGAACTCGTTTTCTATCTGCAGCAACGTGGTCGCTAACTGGTTGTAATCTCCGCCGGGATTGCGCAGACCCACAGCCTCGTACGCCGGGTACGGCCGTGTGAGCGCATCTTCCAGGGAGGCGCCATAGCCTTCGAGGTTGTTGTAGCTGACCGCGAGTGAGGTCTGAGCTTCACTTTGGTAGCCCAATCGCCCCATGCGTAGCGAAGTAGCGTGCGGCAGATACATGGTGTTATCACCGAGCGCTTGCAACTCATGAGGGCGTCCCTCGACAAAGCAGGAACAGACCGCTGGCGATGCACCAAACAGATACAGCATCAAAAATGCGTGGCGGCGGAAGTTTCGGATAAGTCCAAAATACTCATCACTCGTCACCCCTGGCATTGACCAGTTGTAATGAATGCCGGAAATGGTTTGCATGCGGCGCCCATAGCGGTGCCCCAAGCCCATGCGGTAAACGCTCTTGGCACGCGCCACGTTGGAGCTGCCATAGAAGCCCAACGGAATCATTTCGTCTGGCGGCAGCGCGCAGGGCATGCTGGAAACCCAGAGCATTTCGTCACCGGACTCGGCGAGCACGCGGTAGGTTTCCTGGTGGATCTGCGTTAATTCCTCAAGGCAGGCTTCCACGCTGCCATGCACGGCCGTAACCAGCTCCACCTGCGATTCACTGAAATCGGTGGTGATGTTGGGGTGGGTCAAAGGCGCCCCCAGGGCAGCCGGATGGGGCGTTAGCGCCAACCGGCCATCTGGGTTGACACGCAGGCTTTCTTTCTCAATACCGCGGCGAATACCCCGCAGCCGGTCGCCAGGCAGCGCCTCTAATAGGCTCCTTAGCTTGTTCATGTCGTGTCTCATTTCTCGGGCTGGGGGGCGACGGTATCACAGGCGGCAATTCCGCGCGCAGGCGGGGTCACCAAGCCCGGACCGCCTAAGAGCCTGTTCAAAGTCTCTCAGGAGTGATATGCGGATTGTGACCGCGTTCTATCGTACGCGGCTTTTCAAGAACGCGCCGTTGTCAGCGGTGGGCCGCCATGGCCAGTGTGACTTCGTTCGTGCCCTGATCGGCTCCGCTCGCCGGCACCGAGTCGCCGGCTCGGTTGGTAACCTCTGCCAGGTGGGCCAAAAGGCGCTCCGGGGTGTCTGGTGTCAGGCCAAGGTGCATCCCTTGCGTCATGGTGACATACGCAGCCTCATAGGTACCCGCGCCCGCGCAGAGCGTTGTGCGTGTGGGCGCGTCCTCGCAGGCCAGTACCAGCATGGCAGGTACCACGGCTTCCGGGCGAAGCATCTCCAGCACCGGTGCGGGCATCAAACCTTCAGTCATACGCGTAGCCGCCGTTGGCGCGAGACAGTTCACACGAATGCCGTGCTTGGCTCCCTCCAGGCTCAAGGTCTGCATCAGGCCCACAAGAGCCAACTTGGCGGCGCCGTAGTTGCTCTGGCCGAAATTGCCATACAGGCCGGTGGATGATGTCGTCATGACGATGCGGCCGTAACCCTGCGCCACCATGTGCGGCCACACCGCCTTGGTGGTGTGAACGGCGCCCATCAGGTGCACATCCAGCACCAGGCGAAAATCGGCGAGCTCCATCTTCGCGAAGGATTTGTCGCGCAAAATGCCAGCGTTATTGACCAGTATGTCAATCCTGCCCCATGTGTCCATAGCCTGCTGCACCATAGCTTGGACGGCGTCAAAATCGGTCACGGAAGCGCCATTGGCAATGGCTTCACCGCCTGCCGCCTTGATTTCATCGACCACTTTCTGCGCAGCTGATGCGGAACTGCCACTGCCGTTAACCGTGCCGCCGAGGTCATTGACGAGCACCTTGGCGCCGCGCGCGGCCAATTCCAGCGCATGCAAGCGACCCAGGCCACCGCCTGCACCAGTGACAATGGCTACGCGGCCGGAAAAATCGAGGGGGTTGCTCATGCTTTCGCTCCTTGTAATCAAACTAGCGGACAAACCGCTTAGGCCCTACTGCAAAACTCATCGTGGAGGCTGGGTGTCGGCGTCGGGATGGGCTGCAAGGTAAGTTTGCAGACAATGGCCGTCGCTATTGGCAAAAAAAACAACACAGCAGACCGCCGGGGGGACTTGGATCCCGCGCCCCGATGGGTTTCGCAGAGGGTTATTAATGTACTGCTTCGGGCAGTGGGAACACTTGACACCGCAATCCCTCAGAACGTGCGCTAAGTGCCCCAAGACACGTACGCGACCCTCTGTAGATAGAAAGAGCGCCCTATTCGCGCAAAATGCTGATCATGGAACTTAACTCGAACGTGATTGACACCCCTCCACGCGACGCCGCCAGCTTGGTCATGATCCGGGACGGAGCCCAGGGTCTGGAGGTTCTGCTGGTACGCCGCCATACCGATTCGAGTGTGCTGGGCGGCGCATGCGTTTTCCCGGGTGGGAAATTGGATGCTGCCGACAGTAGCGCGGATTTGCTGGCGCGGCTTGACCGCGCTCCGTCCGAGTTGCATGCTCGGCTAGGTGAGCCTGAGCTATCGCCTACGCACGCGGCTGCTTTGTACGTGGCGGCTGCGCGCGAAGCTTTCGAAGAAGCCGGCGTGCTGTATCAGCAGGTTGGAAACACCGAAATAGCCACGGTTGATGCGACGGCACGCGCCAGCCTGAACGCGGGTGAATCGTTCGGCACCCTGCTGGCGCGGCTTGGCCTCACGCTCGACACTGACGCCCTTGTGCCATGGTCACGCTGGATCACACCGCGCCGTCCATCGGTCATGAACAAACGCTTTGACACGCGATTCTTCCTGGCCGTGGCGCCAACGGACCAGACCGCACGGCACGATAACTTCGAAACGACTGAAACGCTGTGGCTCACCCCTCGCAGCGCACTCACCGAGTACAAAGCTGGGAGCATTGATCTGGCTCCACCTCAAATCATGGGCTTGGCCCATCTAGCGGGTTTCACTACGGTAGCGCAAGCCCGAGCAGATGCCCTCACCCGTAAGCCACCATTGGTAGAACCCGAATCTTTTGAGGAAGACGGCACTCGCGTACTTTGCTATCCGGGTGACGAACGCCATTCGGTTCGAGAACGCGCTCTGCCAACCCCCACACGGCTTGTATGGAAAGACAAGCGCTTTGAGCCACCTGGTGGCTTTGAAGCATTTTTTCAGAGCGAAAACTAAAGCTGCCCTGATTAAGGCTATGCATCTTCCCGCGCACTGAATCGGGTTGAGCAGATAGGGGATACGCAGGAAAAGACGCCTTAGGCGTTGGGCGCGTTCTTGAAGCGAAATGCCGGAACTGATTGAATCATCAGCAAGGCTGGAATCAGTTTTTGCATGAGATTCGACGCATCATCGAGCGCTCGAAGAGCGTTGGTCTGGATGCTTCTAGCGTTGGAGACTGGGTCAAGGTCGTCGGTAAAGTATCGAAGCACCGCGGGTATCTCAAGGGTGCTGGGTATAAACGGGAGGGCTCCGTGCGGCGCCGCCAAGGCAATACGGATCAGATGCTCCAAGCAACTGCTGTACGCCAACGCTGCCGCCGCAAAAGCCGTGGCGCTGCCGGCCAAGAAATTTTGTGATGCTTCGCGAAGTTGCAGAGAGACATCGGCCACCACGGATTGCCGTATCGCAGTAGTGACCTCTTTTTGCTGGTCTCTCAGCAGCCCATCGATCCTAGGTGATTTCACCCGAAAGAGCCCCAGAAAATCCTGGATCCAATCCAGTTCTTTTGCTTGGGCTTCCATAAAAATCCACTCTGAGATTTGAGCTCTTTCTTGCTCCGCGAGGTAGAGCCCCCACGCATGAGCGTCTTCATTGGCGGCAGCAAGAACTTCATCGTAAGTGGTGGCGCTGGAGGCGGTGGTTTCATCGGCTTCTCCCGCGTCATTAAGATAGGGAACGATGCGGGCAGAAAGGCGCACAAAGTGCTCAAGGGCACCTGGGTCCGCAAGCAGAAACGAATGTTCGGGCTGAAGCGGCTGACAAGGATCATTTGTTCTTGTGATGGCACCGAACACCGCCGCGAGCAAACGATGATTGAGCTCCGCGAGAAGCGCTAGCCGAACAACTTGCAGCGCCTCCCGGCCGCGGCTCAAAAAAGCCGCTCTACCGCTTGTAGCAAGATCGCCCGCAGAAAATGCCTGCGTGGCATAGACGACATAAGCCGTACGCAAATACCTGGCTGCGAGCTCAGCACCAGAATGGGCGTAAGCAGCCTCAAGGGCCGCCGCGTGGGCAGCCCTGAGTTGATCTGGGTGAACCGCCAAAGCTCTCTGCCGCGTTGACTCCAGTAAATCTCCATAGGTTTGCCTGGCGCGGCGATCCGCCTCGAACGATTGCCCGTTCAAGAGCGAATAGTCGTTATAGGCGGCCAGGGCTGACTCGCGTGATCCACTCACCAGCGCTGCACGCTCGACCAGCACGCGCTCAGGCCCGCACGCGAGAAGCGCATGTGCCACGGAACCTATATCAGCTCCTTCGTGATCAAAATCCGTGTTTTCGCTGGTCCAGATGCTTTCTGGTTCCCAGGAAGGATGGCTTGGGGACCAAAAAAGCCGGAGAGGAGACCACAGATCCGAGTCGACACTGGATTCGTCTGGCTTTGGCTCCGCGCCGTCGAGTCTTGCGTGAACGGCGTATCCGCCGATATAAGAGGGAGCTCTCGAGAAATTTGGTGTGTCCAAAAACTCCGAAGGACCATCCGAGGCATTGAGGGAGAGCATTCGTTCAAACTCTCGTTCAAACAAACGTCTCCAGGAAAGCGCCTCCCCAGCGATGTCGGTGCTTTGATCAGTCTCTGGCTCCGACGCAAGTACATAGTCTGCATCTGATTGAAGTGATCGAGGCGCGGAGGTGGACCTCGAAAGCACCGTAAAGCCGCGATTTCCGGTCATCAGTGCGGACGTTTCATCTAGAAAAAAATCACTGTCCTGTAACAACTCTAACCTCGTACGCCCATCACCGGACCTGAACTCGCTGGAGCTCATGTAGTCTTCGCTGCGCCAAGTTGGAAGCACGGTCGGCTCAGCAGGGGGCGGCGCCTCGTCAGGTGCGTGCTGCGAATAGCTTGCACCACCCTTTGGCGTTAGTACGGAGCCTTGATGGCTGGGACTGCCCGGCGGAGTAATCGGCATATCGCGTTTCGGTTGATGGTTGAGGTTCCGGCGCAGGTCATCCGTTCAACAGATGAGTTGTAAACACCAGTGCAGAACGTCAACAGCACCGAACGGTGCCCTCTGCTGAGTAACCACAGGAAGGGAAAAGTTCCATCAACGACTCACACTGACGCACGTGAACCATGCGTCAGTGCAGGAGACAAGCGCGGCGCGTGCGATCAGCGCCGGGGCACAAGAATGATCCGGAGACTTGGTAGGCTGCTACTTACGCCCACGCAGCCGTTTCACCAATTCAACGGCACCGACCACCACAGCACCAGCCGCCACACCAACAACCATATTTACAAGCATTCCAGCGAGCGTGCCAGCTATCCCCCCCATGCCCGCCGACCACGCTTCTGCCCAGTGCGCCAGAGCCGGCACGCCATGAACCAAAATGCCACCGCCCACAAGAAACATCGCGGCCGTACCGGCAATCGAGAGGAACTTCATCAACCAGGGCGCAAGCACAAGAATGCCTCGGCCCAACGCCTGGGTGAAACTTCCTGCACGCTGGCTGAGGTAAAGACCTAGATCGTCCAGTTTGACGATACCCGCCACCAGTCCATATACCCCAACGGTCATCAGCAAGGCGATGCCCGACAACACCAGAACCTGAGTCAGGAAAGGCTGCCCCGTCACTGTGCCGAGCGTGATGGCAATGATCTCTGCGGAAAGAATGAAGTCCGTGCGTATGGCGCCTTTGACCTTCTGCTTTTCCAACTGCACAAGATCAACCTCAGCCCCGGGCTCGTTGGTGGCGCTTACTGCGACTGCTTGCGCACCCTCGTCTTCTTTATGCAAAAGCTTGTGTGCAACCTTCTCAAAACCTTCGTAGCAAAGAAAGGCGCCACCTACCATCAACAGGGGCGTCACGGCCCATGGCGCAAAAGCGCTGATGGCCAAGGCGGCGGGCACAAGGATGACCTTGTTCACGAAAGAGCCCTTGGCCACGGCCCAGACCACCGGCACTTCGCGGTTGGCACTCAGGCCAGTGACCTGCTGTGCGTTCAGCGCCAAATCATCGCCCAGCACACCGGCTGTTTTCTGCGCTGAAAGCTTGGTCAGCACCGCGACATCGTCTGATACGGCCACGGCTTTACGAGCCGATACCTTGGCCATCACGGCAATGTCATCCAGAAGAGTGGCAATGTCGTCAAGCAGAGCAAGCAAGCTGGTAGCCATGGTGCGAGGACTCAAAAGAAATAGATTTGCGGATTAAACCAGCTTAGTCCTGGAAATCAGAGCGCCCGAAGACGATTAATTTACAGACTCAGCCACTTCCGTCTCAACACCGATAGCTTTCAAAGTGCGGTGCGCAGTGGCGCCTGCCAACCATGCATCAATACGCGAGCAATCGTGCACTTGGCGAAACTGATCGAACGCTGTCTCAGCCTCTGGATAGCGAGTGCGCAGAGAGCCTAACCATTGCTTGAGCCGGCCGGGACGATGCCGCGGCTCCACGCGCAGGCTAACTTGCCGCCAGAATTCGGCGATCAAAGGGAGCAGTTCCAACCAGGTAACTCGCGGCTCAGCGTTGACAGCGTGAGCCCCCTGCGCATCGCCCAGCAATCGCGCCTGGATGGCAAGCCCCAACCCCGGGTCTCGCACCATGCCGCGGCCGATCATCAAATCCTTGCAACCAGTCACCTCCTGGCAGCGCAGGGCATCTTCCACGCTCCAGATGTCTCCATTGGCCACCACAGACACCTTGACCGCCGCCCGGATCTCCGCTACCCGCTCCCAGTACACCGGGGGCCGATAACCTTGAACTTTGGTACGCGCATGAACCACCAATTGATTGGCGCCCGCCAGGTCGATCGCCTGTGCGCACTCAATCGCGCGGCTTGCGTCTTGCACACCCAACCTGATCTTTGCCGAAACTGGTATGGCTTCGGGCACGGCACGCCGCACCGCCGCCACGATGCGATGAATGAGCTCGGGCTCATCCAGTAGTACCGCTCCACCACGGTGCAGATTCACCGTCTTGGCCGGACAGCCAAAGTTGAGATCTATGCCCTCCGGCCGCAGTTCGGCGAGCCGCGCTGCGTTCTCGGCAAGGCATACGGGCTCGGAACCGAGCAATTGAGGCCGTACCGGCACCCCAGCCGGGGTGCGACTACCGTTCAAAAGCTCAGGCACCACACGTGTGAACACTCTTTTAGGTAAAAGCTGGTCAGTGATGCGTATGAATTCGGAGACACAACGATCCACTCCGCCGACGCGGGTGAGCACGTCGCGAAGCGTATGGTCGAGAAGGCCCTCCATAGGGGCGAGCAAGATTGCCAAGGTCAGGTTCAGAAGGTGGAGGTCAACCGCTATTGCCGTTTGAGCGTTGTTTCGCCCTGAAAGTGCTGTTGCCGCGCACTAAGGTACTATCATAGGTTAGCCAAGCCAACCACGCTACGCTAGGGAGAATATCAAAATGAAGCCATTAGCCTCGAAGATAGCCCGCCATTGCCAGCATTTACTCATGCTGGCCCTGTTGAGCTCTTCCCCTGCCTGGACACAAGAAGCCGCTGTGCAGATCACCCCGAGCGACGATCGTCAAGGGACTTTCAAGTCCATCAAGGGCGAAGTCAACCTGGTGCGCGCTGAAATTCCTCGTCCCGCCGCCTCAGGTGACGGTTTTCTCACCACGGATAAATTGTTGGTGGGTCCGAAAAGCGCAGCGGCCCTGACGCTGCAAGACGGGACAGTGATTGCTGTCGGCCCGGATAGCGCGCTCGCTTTGGAGAAGTTCAGCTATGACGCCACCACCCAAGAGGGCAGCATTGCGGTTCGGCTCCTTCGCGGCAGCCTGAGAATGGTTACCGGCTTGATCGCCAAGCTGAAACCCGAAAACGTAAGCGTTCTCACGCCTACTGCTGTGATCGGCGTGCGCGGTACTGACTTCATCGTGGAGGCAACGGCTCCATGAGGGGACTTCTCGCCTTGGTTTTTATCGTGACGTTAGCAGGTTGTGCCCCCACCACGCGAGTAACGCTGCTGCCCCAGGAAAACCACCCGAAAAGCTCGGTGGAAGTCAGGGCCGCCAATGAAACCTGGAAGATGACCACCCCCTTCGAGGTGGCCAGCGTCTCCCAGCGGGGTGTGATCGCCGCAGATCAAACCAATGCACAAGACGTCCACCTGCGGTATCCGGAATTGCTGGCCATACAGCCGCCTGTAGCCGAACGCTTCACGCTGTACTTCGTGGCCGGTGGTTCTGCCTTGACCCCTGAATCCGAAGGGGCTCTGAGCGGAATTCTCGCGCAGGCCGTAGCTCGCCCAGGTGGCGAAATTCTGATCGTTGGCCACACGGATTCTGTAGGCACGCAGGAATTGAACGACAAGCTTTCGCTGCAACGCGCGAGCGCCATCCGGGAGCTGGTGATCCAGCGTGGTTTTCCGCCAGTGTTGGTTCACGCTGTGGGCCGGGGAGAACGAGAACTTGCGGTTCCTACGGCAGACGGGGTGGATGAGCCCAAGAACCGCCGCGTTGTAATCATCGTTCGCTAAATTGGGGCATTCTGGAATGCGGATCGGTGTACTCACTGGAGGCGGCGACTGCCCAGGGCTGAATGCGGTTATCCGCGCGGTCACCAAATCGCTGCTTGGTTGCTGCCAGGCTGAAGTGATTGGCATCGAAGACGGTTTTGCCGGTCTCCTTGAAGGACGCACACGCCCACTCGATTGGGATGCGGTGAGCGGCATTTTGTTTTCTGGCGGGACCATCCTGGGAACCAGCAACCGCGCCGATCCATTAGCCACCGAGCAGGCTACCGAACGAGCACTGGCACAAGCACGTACCCTGGGGTTGGACGCTCTAGTGGCTATCGGCGGCAATGGCACCATGACGATTGCGCATGGGCTGTCCCTCCGAGGGCTGCCCATTGTCGGCGTACCAAAAACCATTGATAACGATCTGGAAGGCTGCGAGCGTAGCTTTGGCTTCGACACCGCGGTCGCTACGGTCACACAAGCGCTGGAGCGGGTGCAGACCACAGGTCAAAGCCATGGTCGCGTGATGATCGTGGAGACCATGGGGCGTTACGCGGGGTGGATAGCGCTTGAGGCGGGCATTGCCGGTGCAGCTGATGCCATCTTGCTTCCAGAAATCGATTTCAACACCGAAGCCCTGATTGAGCTGTGCCGGCAACGTGAGGCCAGGCCCCGCTACACCGTAATTTGTATCGCCGAAGGCGCCAAGCCGCGCGGTGGGCAAATGACGGTTGAGCGCACGATCGAAAACAGCCCCGATCCCATACGCCTTGGCGGTGTGGCCTACCACCTGCGTACGCTCCTGGAGCCACATCTGCGCAGCGAGGTGCGCGCCACGGTCCTGGGTCATGTACAACGGGGCGGCGCACCCACGCCGTTCGACCGTGTACTGGCCACCCAATTTGGCAACCACGCCGCACAGATGGTGGAAGCAGGTCAGTTCAATCGAATGGTCACGTTCGAGCGCGGCGCTATGAGCAGCGTCTCGCTCGCCGAAGTCGCCGACCGCACCCGTCAGGTGCCACTTGATCATCCGTTACTGCAAACAGCGCGTGAGATTGGTGTTTGTCTTGGGGAAGGCTAAAGTGCCGTTACAGTGACGGCATGACCTTTGGAGTAATTGGCATGACCAGCCTTCGCAGACTGGCGTCGGCCTTGATGACGAGCTGGACGGCAGCCCTGTTGACTACCCTGGCAATGGGGACTGCGGCGGCGGCACCGGCATTTGAAGACAGCATTGCGCAGCGCACCCTTGCCTGTACGTCCTGCCATGGCGAACAAGGCCGCGCAGGACCCGATGGCTATTACCCCCGGCTGGCGGGCAAACCAGCAGGGTATTTGTACAACCAATTGCTCAATTTTCGGGATGGCAGGCGCCACTATGGCTTGATGACGCGCATGGTCGATTTGCTGGACGACGCCTACCTGATGGAGATCGCCCAGCATTTTGCGGCCATGAAGGCCCCCTACCCTTTATCAGCAACTCCCGCCACCACGCCAGCCCCTGCGGTCTTGGAACGCGGGCGGACTCTCGTCTTGCACGGCGACGCAGCGCTGCGTGTTCCCGCCTGCGTGCAATGCCATGGCTCCGCCCTCACCGGCGCGCAGCCTAATGTGCCCGGCCTGCTCGGTCTGCCGGTGGATTACCTGATGGCCCAATTGGGAGGCTGGCGGACCGGCCAACGGCGAGCCCACACCCCCGACTGCATGGCAACTATTGTGCAGCGACTGTCCGATAAAGACGCCTACGCCGCCATAACCTGGCTCGCCAGCCAGCCTGTCCCCGCCGACGCCCACAATGCTTCTACTCTTCCTATGCGTGCGGAAGGCCCCCAAGACCTGAAATGCGGCAGCGCTCAGGCTCCAGGAGCAGCGCGATGAATAGCGTCACCAGAAAAATCCTGCTCGGCGCGACTCTGGTGGTGATGCTCGCCTTGGGCTGGCTGTGGCACGTGAACTACAACGATGGGATCGATGTTTCCGCAGCAGGCGAACAAAAAATCGAAGGCGACCCCACTGCCCTGCGTGAACGCGGCGCCTATCTCGCGCGTGCAGGCAATTGCATGGCTTGCCATACGACACGTGCAAGTGCCCCTTGGGCAGGTGGTCGCACCATTGCCACGCCCTTCGGTACTTTGTATTCAAGCAACCTCACCCCTGACCCGGATACGGGCATTGGGCAGTGGAATGCCGCAGCCTTCTGGCGTGCCCTTCACAATGGTCGCTCGCGCGATGGGCGCCTGCTGTACCCGGCGTTTCCGTACACCCATACCACGCAGTTGGTGCGGGCCGACTCCGATGCCCTGTATACCTTCCTGAAGAGCCTTCCGCCTGTACGATCTGCCGTGCCAGATCATCAACTGAGCTGGCCGTTTGGAACGCAGGCAGCTTTGGCCGTCTGGCGTGCACTCTACTTTCAGCCGGGCAGCTACCGCGAAGAGCAAGCGCGTGGTGAGCAATGGAACCGCGGTGCCTACCTGGTACGTGGGGTCGCCCATTGCTCGGCCTGCCATACGCCCCGAGACGGGCTGGCCGGTGCAGACTGGCAAGATTTCTCAGGCGGCTTGATACCAGCCCAGGGATGGTATGCACCTTCGCTAGTCTCTGATCGTGAAGCCGGCGTCGGCAAGTGGCCGGTGGAGGACATCGTTCAACTCTTGCGAACTGGCTACGCACGCGGTGCCTCCACCAGCGGCCCCATGGCCGAAGTAGTGAGCCAGAGCACACAGTATCTTTCGTCGGAAGATCTCACGGCCATGGCCATCTACCTTAAATCCCTGCCACAAACGAACGCAGATTCCCCGCAGCCAGGGCTGGCGAACCGGCAATCCAGCAGCAGAACCATAGCGGGCCAGAAAATCTATGATGAACGCTGCGCTTCCTGCCACGGCAGCCAGGGTGAGGGGATAGCGGGGGCCTACCCTCCGCTAGCAGGTAACCGTGCCGTGACCCTACCGCGAACGGAGAATTTGCTGCAGATGTTGCTCTACGGAGGTTTTGGTGCCTCGACATCCGGGCACCCCCGGCCATTCGGCATGCCACCTTTCGTATTGAGCATGAGCGACGCGGAAATGGCCTCGGTGCTGAGCTATATCCGCAATAGTTGGGGCAATCAGGCACCGGAGGTTTCGGTGCTTGATGTGCACACCATGCGAGCCGAATCCCGGAGCACACTTGATTGATCAAGTGCATGGTGAACCAAGGTTCGACTGCGTGGTTCTTCACGAAGATGAATACTTGCTGGCCATCGAGAAGCCGGCAGGCCTGCTGGCCGTACCCGGACGCGGCGCTGAAAAAGCTGATTGCCTGGCCAGCCGGGCTGTAAAGCGTTGGCCCGATGCCCTGGTGGTACATAGACTCGATCAAGCCACCAGCGGCCTGATGCTACTGGCACGCAACATAGAGATGCAACGAAGCCTCTCATCGGCTTTCGCTGAGCGCCGTGTCCACAAACGGTACGAGGCCATCGTTCACGGGCTGCCAGCCACTCCCGGGTCTTCAGACGGGTGGGGAGAGATTGATCTGCCCATGATGGCCGATTGGCCGAGACGGCCACGCTCCAAGATCGACCTGGAGAATGGAAAGCCTAGCCAGACCCGCTGGAAGGTGCTGGCTCATGACGTGACAGAGCACAGAACACGGGTACTGCTGGAGCCCATTACCGGACGAACGCATCAATTGCGCTTGCATATGCAGGCACTGGGCCACCCCATAGTGGGCGATACGCTTTATGGGCCTGAGGATGGCGCACCGCGGTTGATGCTGCACGCCTATGAGTTGCGACTGACCCACCCGGAATCTGGAGCAGCACTCCATCTCCAAAGCCAAGTGCCGTTTTAGCGTTTCCTAGGAATTCGCCTACACACAATTCGCGGCTTTTTCTGACATTCACAGAGACTTTGTTACCCCACAATCAGGCCATCAATATTTAAGGAGCTCAAACCATGACAAATCAGACCCCATTCCGTTCCGCCTTCCTGGCCGCCGCTATTGCATTGGGTGGCGTCGCCATGGTGGGCTGTACCACCACGCCTCCTGGCTCAGAGCCAGCGCCTCGCATGGACCGCACATCCATGGATTCCCAAGTGGACGCCACGCTTTCGCGCCTGTACAGCACAGTGCCAGGTTCACGGGAAATGGTGCAGAAGGCTGCAGGCGTACTGGTGTTCCCTGCAGTAATTGGCGGTAGCTTTGTGGTTGGCGCCGAATACGGTCGCGGCGCGCTGAAGGTTGGCGGCCGGACCACTGATTACTACAGCACCACTGCAGGCTCTGTGGGCTTCCAGGCTGGCGGTCAGTCCAAGGCCATCATCTATGTATTCAATACAACCGACGCACTGAACAAATTCCGCGCAAGCAACGGCTGGAGTGCTGGTGCGGACGCCACTGTAACCATGGGTAAAGTCGGTGCCAACGGTTCCGTGGACACCCAGACAATTCAGCAACCCGTGACCAGCTTCGTGCTGACCAATGTGGGCTTGGAAGTGGGTGTGTCCGTGCAAGGTGCAAAGATCAACAAGATCACGCTTTGATCGCAGCATCGCGCTAGTAAATTCTTTCAGAGATGCTTATGGTCCGCCGTTAGGCTCGTCAGGCTGAACGGCGGACTTCTCTTTGTAGGCCTCATTGGATGTATATCCGTGAAAAACCTCTCCAGTGGACCTCCTGCTGAACGATTGGGCCAAGGCTCAACACTGACTGCGCAAGCTATGACCTGAAGAAAGCGGTCGCAGGCAACGCCTCTTGTTTTCTGATTGACAGCCGAGTTGCGCCGCCCGAAGCAATCCTGACATCAGCAATGAGTCGATCTGCTGAACGCTCTCCAAGACACCGATTGAAACACCATCAACTACGTTTTGTCTTGTCAGTTGAACTTCGTAAACCTTGTCTACCTTGTCGTATTTCACACGTACGTCCTTGGTCCCCAAACCAACGCTGAGGAATGAACGGTCTTCACCTTTTCGTGTCGTCTCGATCTCAAGGGTGCAGCGGCCGCTCAGGTCGTACCCCCAGTGAGCTTTTGGATGAGCCGTGTCCCCGAGTTCATTCATTGCAGCAATGCGTTCATCCTGCGTTAGATCCATCGGGTCGATGATGGGTTCATCATATGCGGGGTAGCCCTCGGAGCAAGCACACAGGAACGGGATCACTGCGAAGGCGATCACGAGCACACGCAGACGCGTGAATGACGCCGTCTGCCCACCGAGCAGAGATTGGCGCACAAAGCTCCTAGCAAACTTTGCGAATGATCGCCAACCCAGCATGAATCGGACCTTTCTCACGGCGTGCTCAACGTAACCCAAAAAACAGTCCATCCAACGCCCGCGCACCGTTGACCCGGCAGCGACGGGCTGCCAAGCCTGCGGCTTGCTTAGTCCCATAAGTGCGGCCGCGATTCACTCGGGTGAGTAAAGTCACCACGTCGGTCACCCTAGTTCCGCCTGGATAACGCCCACTCTCCATGGGCAAAGCCATCTCATACCAGTTCAACATCAACTGGCCGCACTCTTGCAGACACTCGGGCTTGACGACGGGCACGCCAGTCCCCAAGAAACAGAAGGATAGGCGCTGCAATAAACACGGACGATGTTGCAGCGATCACAATCCCGAAAACCATTGGAACGGCAAAGCTCTCCACCGCGTTACCCCCCCAGATGGCCAAAGGGAGCATCGCCAGAAATGCCGTCACCGACGTATAGAGGCTGCGTGTCAAGGTTTCATTGATCGACTTGTTGATCACATCACGAAGCGACATCGTCTTGTACAACCGCATGTTCTCGCGCATACGGTCATAAACAACAACCTTATCGTTCACCGAGTACCCAACCAAGGTCAGAAGCGCGGCGATCGCCGTCAGATTGAAGTCGAGACCCGTCAGCGCGAAGAAACCTACTGTCTTGGTGACATCCAGTGCCAGCGTCACGATGGCGCCAACGGCGAATGGCCATTCGAACCTCACCCAGATGTAGATGAGCATTGCAATGCTCGCGAGGATCACAGAAAGAATGCCGGCTGTGGCCAGTTCCCCGCTAATTTTTGGACCAACTACCTCGGTGCGTTCGAACCTCGCGTTCGGGTCGATATTTGTGACCGCAGCTTTGATAGTTTCAACCGCAGCAGTCTGGCGCTCCTCTCCACCAGGTTGACGCTCAACCCGCACGAGCAAATGGTTAGCATCGCCAAACTCCTGCAAGGAAACTTCCCCCAACTCAAGAGCACTCAGACGATCTCGAAACACCGAAAGATCAGCGGGTGCGCTAGTTTCTACTTCCACTTGGATTCCGCCACGGAAATCGATTCCGTAACTGAGCCCAGGCTTGAAGAACAGCGCAACAGAGGCTGCCGAAAGGAGAATGGAAAGGCCGATCCCAATGAATCGGGCTTTCATGAAATCGATACGTGTTCCATCTGGAACCAGGCGAAAGCCGAACAGTGGGCTAATCTGAATGGTTTTGAGCCGCCGCCTACGTGCGATGGATAGCATGATGACCTTGACGATCGACACCGCGGTGAACATGGAAATCACGATGCCCAACGCCATGGTCACAGCAAAGCCACGTACCGGCCCTGAACCAAACCAGAACAGCAGCACCGTGCCGATCAACGCAGTGACATTGCTGTCCATGATAGTGGCGTAAGCCCGCTTGAATCCGGCATCGATGGCTGCCAATGCACTCTTGCCCTTCGTAGTCTCCTCTCGGATACGTTCGTTGATTAGCACGTTCGCGTCGACTGCAAGTCCTATGCCCAGTACGATGCCTGCAATGCCCGGCAAGGTCAACGTTGCCCCCAGCAAGCTCAACCCCGCGAGGGTAAGTACGATGTTCAGTGCCAGTGCGAGATTGGCGACCAGCCCCCAGCGACCATACAGCAGGAACATAAACAGGAACACAAATACGAAAGCAGCGATACCAGCGAAGACGCCCTTTTTAATCACGTCGCTACCGAGGTCGGCGCCAACGCTGCGCTCTTCGATGACCGTCAGCTTGGCAGGAAGTGCGCCAGCCCTGAGCAGGGCAGAAAGCGTAGTGGCTTCTCGCACAGTAAAGCTGCCAGAAATCTGGCCAGACCCGCCAATGATGGGTTCGCGAATCACCGGCGCGCTAAGCACTTTTTCGTCCAGCACGATGGCGAAAGGCTTTCCCACATTGGCGCGCGTGATCTCGGCAAATGCTCTTGCCCCCGTGCTGTCGAAGCGAAAATTGACGACCGGCTCGTTCGTATTTGAGTCAAAGCCGGCGCGCGCGTCCGTCAACCGATCACCGGACAACTCTATCCGGTTCAGGACGGGATAAGTATTACCCTGCTCATCTTTCAGCATGTCGACCCCGGTCGGCATGCTTGGATCACCCATGAGGTGAAAACTCATCTTGGCTGTGGAGCCCAGCAATGCACGCAATTGACCAGGATCTTGCAAACCTGGTAACTGAACGAGAATGCGGTCCGCGCCAATCCGCTGAATAGTAGGCTCTGATACGCCTACCTGATCCACTCGCTGCCGGATGACTTCCAGGCTTTGCTCAACTGCGGAGCTGATAGAGGCATGCAAGCCTTGATCCGTCAGGAGAAGATCGATGCGATCGTCTCCCTGGCGGGAAAGTTCGAGGTCCCTGCCAGCGCTGCCAACAGGATTGACCAAACCTTGCAGCTCGTCCAGCGCTTCATTGCGTTTCGATGAGTCGCGCAGCACGATAGAAACTCCTTGCTGCGTTTGCTGCACAGCTGAGACGGGAATTTCGGCCTCTCGCAAGATGCGCCGGGAGTCTTCGGTCAGATTACGAAGGCGCTCCTTCAAAAGATCTGCCCCATCTACTTCCAAGACAAGATGCGAACCTCCACGCAAGTCGAGCCCCAGTGAAACGGTATTGGTTGGCAAAAACGCGGGGAAACGTTCCAGCGTTCGAGTCGGCAGCACATTTGGAAGTGCAAACAGGATGCCGACCACGATGATGACCGCGTATACGGCCACCATATATGGTGAGTTTTTCATGATGAACAGTGCAGAGGAGCGCGCGAGCGCCTACGCGCTGCGGCTCGCGGTTGTCGGAGTTGTCAAAGGGCGCGCGCAAGCTGCGCGCAGGCAATCACATCTCTGCGGATGGAGGGGCGCGGGTCTGATATCCGAGAGCGACCGTATGGGAACGCGCTGGGTCTTCCCTGGAGAACGCCAACGCAACCGGGTCTAACAGTGCAATGAAAAGCGCGCTTTGAGCTGCTGCTGCCTTCTCAGGGGTCTTCCCGCCCTTCTTAGCAGGCAACTGCCACTCGCCATGAGCGACTGCGTGACTAGAGTCACGAACGCTGCTTTGGCGAATCTGACCGCCACCACTTCGCAAAGGCTGAAAGCCAGTAGCAAAAGAGCTCGCAGCCGCTTTTGCCAGGAAGCCCCCACGGCTTCCAAGGCTGGCCCCCAGCATCGTGGTAAGAAGCAGAAGAACCAGAACAACGGACCGCACCATCACCTGTGGTAGCCAGCCCATGGCTTCTCGTCGAACCAGAAGTGTCCGATCGTGCCTGATCACCAGTCAATCCTGAAGTGTGTTCGATCCATGAGTGTTCAATTGACCACTTGATCCCTGCCAGTGCGGGCTGACAAAAAAAGGAATCCGTGCAAGCGCGTCCTACAAATCAGACAGCCTTGCTTCTTAATTCTACGACGTCAGGCGTAGTCCGGCGCCAATTTCCCATAAAAGCAGGACGAGGTCCATTGCAGATAAATCCGAGACGCATGGCCTGTGGCATCGCGATGCAAGAGATTCACTAAACCTGCCCAAGGGGCAGCCTTGGCATCAACAAGGACCGCAGCCAATACGTAGGGATGCAGCTCTTGTTGAAGGTTTTTCTTGTTGGCCTAGCTCATGGTGGCGCAGTTTCATGCCATTCGGAAGATACGGTGGCTGCAATGCAGTTTTAGCTGTATCACCTTTGGTTATAGCGAACGTAATTAATTTCACTACCGGAGCAGGACACACATCCCTAGACTGCGCCGCATCCCACACGAGCGCGTATTACCTCTCGCAGACAACAGGACCAGCCCCATGCGCCAAAAGCCCAACTTCCTTCTCATCACGTCAGATCAGCAACGCGCCGACCACCTCGGTTGTTACGGCAACCCACAGGTACGCACACCGCACCTGGATGCACTGGCAAGGCGAGGTACGCGCTTTGATCGCATGTATGTCGCCACGGGCGTATGCATGGCAAACCGGGCTTCCTTGATGACCGGCCGCATGCCTTCTGTGCACGGCACGCGCTGTAATGGCATTCCGCTGGCACGCAATGCCACTACTTTTGTGGATCTGCTGCGGGACGATGGCTACCGGACTGGCCTCGTCGGCAAATGCCATTTGCAAAACATGACCGACATGCCGGCTGAAGCCCCTCGCGATCCGGTGCCCGAGGGCTTGCGCCCCCCTCAAGACGCGCATGCAGACGCCATCACCTCACGCTGGAGCGAAGGCGGGTATGAGCAAGAGATGGTTCGCCGTTGGCGCACCGACCCGGCACACCGTGTACAGACGCCCTACTACGGGTTCGATCACGTTGATCTGTGCACCATGCACGGTGACATGGTGGAAGGCGACTATGCGCGCTGGTTGCGCGAGGTAGCGGGTGATATCGACAAACTCCGTGGGCCTGGGAACGCCATTTCGGATGACCGGTATCCGGCGCCACAAGCCTACCGAACACGCGTGCCCGAACACCAGTACCCTTCTGCCTGGGTAGGTGACAAGACGCTGGCATTTCTGGACGACGCTGCAGGGAGCGAGCAACCATTCTTTCTGCATTGCTCCTTCGCTGACCCGCACCATCCATTCACGCCCCCAGGCAAGTACTGGGACATGTACGACCCTGCGCAGATGGTTCTTCCACGCTCGTTCTATCAAGCAGCGGACGAATCCTTTGCACCGGTGGCAGCCCTGCACCGGGAACGTGCCAGCGGTGCAGGACGAATCAATTCGACGGTGAGCTTCGCGGCCCATGAGCGCGAAGCAAAGGCCGCGCTGGCATTGACCTACGGGATGATCACAATGATTGATGATGTCGTGGGCCGCATCCTCGCGCACCTGAAGACGCTTGGGCTTGATGACAACACCATCGTGATATTCACCAGCGACCACGGGGACTTCATGGGCGACCACGGTCTGCTGCTCAAAGCGGCGTTGCACTACCAGAGCCTCGTACGCGTTCCCTTTATCTGGTCCGAGCCAGGCAGAGGAAATTCGCAAGACACCGTCAGCTCTACGCAGGCACTGGCCTCGACCATCGACATTCCCGCCACGATTCTGGCCAAGGCCGGTTTAGCCCCTTTCTACGGAATGCAAGGGCGCGACCTGCAGTCCGTCCTATCTGAAGATAACAAGGCGGGCCGGGATGCTGTATTAGTGGAAGAGGATGGCCATGCGCCGACTTTCGGCCTCAAGGTACCCGTCCGTGCACGCACGGTGATCACTGAGACCCACAGGCTTACAACCTACGACCAACCCGGGTGGACTGAGCTGTACGACCTGCGAAAAGATCCGGACGAACTCAACAATCTGATCGACGACCCTGCGCACGCCAGCGTGCGCGCCACTCTGTTTGAGTCGCTCGCACGCGAACTCATGCTGGCAGACGATCGATCGCCGTTTCCGATGGGACGCGCTTGAACGTGATCCCCGCTATAGACCCCACAGTGATGATCTCAGGAGACAAAAACATGGAAAAAACGTTTATCAGCCGCCGCAGCCTGCTTGGCGCTGCCGCCACAGCCACTGCCGCGTCAGCGCTCTCTCTCTGGTCTGCCACCGCCACCGCCGCCGAGTTCCCGGGCAAGACGATCACTTTGATCACCCCTACGGTTCCCGGTGGAGCCATGGACGCTGTGGCGCGCCTGATCGCGCAGCGTCTCGGCCCGCGGCTTGGGCAGTCAGTGGTCATAGACAACAGACCGGGAGTAGGAGGCACCCTGGGGGTGGCGCAAGCAGCCAAGGCGCCTGCGGACGGGCATACGCTTGTCATCGCGGCAGACTCATACCTGACGGTTTCACCCCGCCTGCTCAAGGGTGGCGCTACGCAGAGCTTCAAGGATCTCGTTCCCATCATCGAACTGGGCGCATCGCCAATGGTCCTGGTCGCCCACCCTTCGCTGAAGGTTGCCAACATGGCGGAATACGTGACCAAAGCGCGTGTCCAACCAGGAAAGCTGGCCTACGCTTCTGCGGGCCTTGGGTCACCTCACCATCTGAACATGGCGCTACTGGAGCAACAGCTCGGGCTCAAACAGAACCATGTGCCCTACAAAGGAGGCCCACAAGCCTTTAACGACGTTTTGGCCGGGCATTCCGATCTGATGTTCATCGCGATGAGTACAGCAGAACCGCACATCAAGAGCGGTGCGCTGGTAGCGCTCGGCGTATCGGGCGCCAAGCGCCTGCCAGATTTTCCATCCATCCCGGCGATTTCGGAGACGGCTCCGGGGTACGAAAGCGAGTTCTGGTTCGCGATCTTCGCACCACCCGGTACGCCTCCCGCCGTGGCGCAGCGCCTGAACCGCGATATCGCAGCGGTGCTAACAGAGCCGGACGTCGTCAAAGGCATGAAGGCCGTAGGCATGGGCACCGTGCCAGATACCAGCGCAGCAGCGCTGGCGCTGAAACTGCGGCGCGATGACGAGAAGATGGCGAAGCTGATTCAGAGCCTGGGATTGAAGCCGGAGTGAGTGCGCGGGCGCGTCTGGGCGTAGGAAGGTGTTTACGATCCCTGAAGCTCCTGGTTCGGGCATGATCCATCCGTCGTAAGGGGATCCGCCTGCTCATGAGTACCTCACCGCTTCACCACCGCATCCGCCTCAGCCAGCTTCGCCTTCTGGTGGCACTGTCTGAGACAGGGTCACTGCAACGCGCCGCTGAAGCCATCCACGTCACGCAGCCAGCGGCCACCAAGGCTTTGCAGCAACTCGAACAGGGTACGGGTGAAGTGCTGGTGCAGCGCAGCGGAACCGGCAGTGTGCTCACCCCGCAGGGGGAAATACTGTGCCGGCGTGCGCGTTTGGTGCTGGCAGAGTTGCAGGACGCCGAGAAAGAGCTGGGCATGTGGCATAGCGGCGCAGCCGGACACATCACCATCGGTACGCTTCCAGTCTCCACGCCATATCTGGTTCCCTTCGCGTTGTCTCAGCTATTACAAACGGCTCCCCGAATTACTACCACGGTGCTGGAAGGCAATTCCGACGCGATGTTCAAGGACCTCAAGGCCGGCAGCATTGACTTGCTGGTGGGGCGCTTCTACACGGGACAAGACAAGGAACTCAGTACCGAGCCCCTGTACGAATCAGTCTTCCGGTTGGGAGTGAGAACGGCACATCCCTTGACCACACTCTCTCATCCAGGATGGAGCGATGTGCTGGCCTATCCCTGGATACTGCCTCCAGCCGGCGTACGAACGAGGCCAGCTCTCGACGATATGTTTCGCCGGGCATTGGTGGCCCCTCCCAGGACTCCGGTGGAATCCACGTCCTATTTGGTCATGCGTTCGCTGATGTTCAATTCCGACATCATCTGCCCGATGCCTGTTGAGGCATTCCAGGACGACGTGAAGTTGGGATTGGCTCAATTGCTACCCTTTGTTCTCGATCTCACACTGCCACCAATCAGCGTGGTGTGGCATGAGAAACGGGAGCCCACGCCCGCAGCCCGCGCGTTCATCGAGCAACTGCGTCTGGTGAGCCGCAGGATTGTCGACACTCAAACCTGACCCGTCCTTGAATGGTGGGGAATATGCGGATGGTTAGAGAATATTTACCTGGCGGCCTTGCCTGCGGGCCTAACGAAAGATGTAAAGCATTTTGATTGGAAGAATCCTCTAACATGAGGCCTATGGCCCCGCCCACCCCCCACCCACCTCAGCACCTTTTCATCCTCACTGGCGCATCGCGCGGCATGGGCTTGGCCATGGCCGAGCAGTTGCTTCAACCGGGGCACACGCTGCTGTGCATATCGCGAGGGGTAGCGGAGTCTCTGCCATCTCGCGCCGATAAGCTTGGGGCCACCCTCTTCCAATGGACCGCCGACCTGACCGAGGGTGCAGCCGTCAGCGCCCGGCTAGCGGAGTGGTTGGCCACGCAAAGCCCCCACAACTTTGTCAGTGCGAGCCTGATCAATAACGCCGGGGTCATTCCGGACATCGTCCCGCTGCGAGATGCGAATCCTGTAGATCTAGCCCAGGCCTTGCGGGTAGGCCTGGAAGCCCCTATGCAACTCACTGCCGCGTTTCTGGGCAGTACACGCCACTGGCACGCTGCACGCAAGGTGCTGAACATATCTTCTGGGCTGGGCCGCCGCGCCATGGCCTCTCAAGCGGCCTATTGCGCCGCCAAGGCGGGCATGGATCATTTCACGCGCTGCCTGGCCCTTGACGAAGCAGGTCAGCCCAATGGCGCCAAGGTGTGCTCCCTCGCGCCCGGTGTGATCGATACGGATATGCAAAGCCACCTCAGAGGTGCAAACCAATCCAGTTTCCCTGACCGCGGTAACTTTGAACGGCTAAAGAACGAGGGTCAGCTCACCTCGCCCGAAGATGCCGCACGCCGCGTACTGGCCTGGCTACAACGGGCTGACTTTGGCGCAGAGCCTGTAGACGACATAAGAAACGCATAAGCGCCGCTTTAGCTACTGACACCCGGCCTCATGCCAAGAAAGGGTGACTGGGAAACAGTGCTTTCAGCGTCGGGTGTTGGCGATCTGCTTCCGACAGAATGGGGTTAGTGTCTGGCCAGGGTACGTTCAAATGCGGATCGTTCCAAACCACACCGCCCCTGCCGGTTGGGTTGTATTCCTCCGACACGTCGTTTAGATAGTCGGTCTCCGCATGGCTGTAAAAAGCATTGGCCAGGCCTCGGTGGATGAACACGCGGTCTAAACGGCCAGGGCTATCGCCCAGCAGGAAGTGCTCGGTCGCACCGAAGGTAGGGCTATCAGGACGTACATCCGCCACCACACAGGTCGCCAGGCCGCGAGGCACATAAATCAGCTTGTCCCACGGTTCGATATGAAAGCCGCGCAACACCCTTGCTTGTGAACGCGAATGGTTGCCCTGCCGCAGCCGGGGCTCGCGGCAAAGAGCCTGCGCCAACTCTCCGTGCTGGTAGGTCTGTTTGAAATAGCCGCGTTCGTCATGATGCATGTCCCAGTTGAGAACCAACAGGCCTTCGATGGCGGTGCGATGTACAGGCATTTGAACTAATGTATGCGCATCTAGGCCAGAAGCCCGCGGCAAGTAAGCCATGAGAATGTAAGATGAATTCCATGAATAGTATTGCGGCCACCGTGGTGATTCCAACTTTCGACCATGGCCCGCTGATCGGCTTGGCCGTGGACAGCGCGCTGCGCCAAACAGTGCCGGTGGAGGTATTCATCATTGGCGACGGTGTGCCCGAAGACCAAAAGCCGTTTCTTTACAAGCTGGCCGCACGCGAGCCTCGCGTGCGGTTCTTCGATCACCCCAAGAGTCCGGGCCGGGGCGAACAATACCGCCACGCCGCGCTGGCGCATGCCCAAGGCGAGATCGTGTGTTACCTGTGCGATCGCGACCTGTGGCTTCCTGACCATGTGGCGCAACTGCTTCATTTGCTGCAGGGTGCCGACTTCGCTCACTCTCTTCCCCTGCACGTGCTGGAGAAGCAGGTCGTGTTCTTTTCCGTCGACCTGATTCAACCACCGTTCCGGGACGAGTTGCTCAGAGTGGGCAACCGCATACCCCTGTCGTGCGCGGGGCACACTTTGAGCTTCTATCGACGCTTACCTCAGGGGTGGACGGCCACGCCGCCTGGCCAGCCTACAGACTGGCACATGTTCCGCAAATTCCTGGGCCATCCCAAGTGCCGCTGCGCCAGCGGTACCCTGCCGACGGCGATTACCTTCCCCAGTCCGCCGCGCAAGGACTGGGCGCCTGAAATCAGATTGAAAGAACTGCAAGCGTGGCAAGCCCGGATTACCAACCCCGCAGAGCGGCAAGTGCTTGTAATTCATCTCTTGCAGATGGCCATCAAGACGCGAGACTACGAGCTCGCGACTTTTCTTGCCGCTCACACCCCTAACTCAGCACAGCGTTAGAAACGAAATCAACCTCAGTAGATCTGCGGAATGATGATTTCACCGGGCACCGCATGGCGTCTGTAGTCCTCATGGCGGACCCGGGGCGGAAGCGTAATGACGGGACGCTCAACCTCTGTGTAGTTCACCCTGCTCAGCAGATGCGCGATGCAGTTGAGACGGGCCTTTTTCTTGTCATCGGCAGGAACCACCCACCATGGCGCTTCCGGGATATGGGTTCGCTCCAGCATCACCTCCTTGGCCTGCGTGTACGCCTCCCATTGGCGGCGGCTTTCGAGATCCATGGGGCTCAGCTTCCACTGCTTGAGCGGATCGTGGATACGGCTTAGAAAGCGCAGTTCCTGCTGCTCGTCGGAGATTGAGAACCAGTATTTGACAACCTGGATTCCGGAGCGCACGAGCATGCGTTCAAACTCCGGCACCGAACGGAAGAATTCCTCGTACTCGTCGTCATTGCAAAAACCCATGACGTGTTCGACGCCAGCGCGGTTGTACCAGCTGCGATCGAACAACACCATCTCACCGGCAGCAGGCAGGTGGGATACATAGCGCTGAAAGTACCACTGAGTGCGTTCTCGGCTATTGGGTGCGGGCAGTGCAGCCACGCGCGCCACGCGCGGGTTCAGGCGCTGCGTAATGCGCTTGATCACCCCACCCTTGCCAGCCGAATCACGCCCCTCAAAGATGATCACCATCTTGTGGCCACTGCTCACCACCCAGTCCTGGAGCTTCACCAGCTCAGCTTGCAAGCGAAAGAGTTCACGGAAATAGCGCTGCCGACTCTCTTTGTAGTCGTCCGCGTCGAGCGTCATACCGGCGATTTCATCGACGTTTCGGTCTTCGAGCTCCATCTCAAGCTCTTCGTCGTACCCATCTACCAGCTCATGGCGCAGGCGCAGCATCAGTTCGTCATCACTCACGATAGTTCTCCGCAAATTACAACCGTCAGATTACCCATGAGATGTGTCAAACGTGTGACTGTCACAGTAGTGGGGTAAAGCACTCGGGGCCTGTTGCTTGCGGAGGCGATCTGGAGGCCTGCTCGGAAAAGCCTGCGCTCGTCGCATTTCCAAGCCTACGAAGGGCGTCGTAGTGCCCCCTGGACCAGGTGCCGGTTGGACTCGGAAATCGCGGGCAGTAAATGGGCCGCAGCGGTCCGTCTGTCATCCGATTCTTGACCCACAATCAGGCAATTCGTCCACCCAGCGCAAAGCCGCTCACCAAAGTCACTAACTATTACAAACTGCCTTTAACCTCAATGTAACGCCGGACGTGAGCGTCTCTGATTCGCGCAAACTAGCCCGTTGAGGCTCACGAGCAGACTAAGGAAATCTTCAGAGCAGAAGGGTGCGAGATAAAAAGCGCCATCGAGGGTGGGTTGGCATGTGAAGCCATAGAGCTAATTAACTCCCTTATAGCCAAGGTCTCTTCGGCGACTGGCTGCCCAGGCGCGACGCTCCCGCCAATGGCATACTGAGATGTTAGGCTGGAGAGAGTGGTCCTAGCTCTTCAACCTTGCCCGTTTTTGCACAGATTCCATTCCCAATAAAAGGAGATTTGCATGGCTCGTGAAGTCGTTGTCGTCAGTGGTGTGCGCACCGCCATCGGTACTTTTGGCGGTGCCTTGAAGGACATTGCCCCGGTCGATCTGGGTGCAGCAGTGGTCAAGGATGCTCTTGCGCGTGCGCAGGTAGAGGGCAAGGATGTGGGCCATGTGGTGTTTGGCCACGTGGTGAATACGGAACCACGCGACATGTATCTCTCCCGCGTGGCGGCCATGAACGGCGGTTGCCCCAAAGAAACCCCGGCCATGAACGTCAACCGTCTGTGCGGCTCTGGCCTGCAGGCCATCGTTTCCGCCAGCCAGGGCATTTTGCTGGGCGACTACGACGTTGCCATTGGTGGCGGCGCGGAAGTCATGAGCCGTTCGCCTTACGCCAGCCTCACCAACCGTTTTGGCGCCCGCATGGGTGACACCAAGCTTGTCGACATGATGATGGGTGCGCTGCACGACCCGTTTCACAACATCCACATGGGCGTGACCGCCGAGAACGTAGCGGTGGAACACAAGATCACCCGGGAAGATCAGGATGCGCTGGCGCTGGAAAGCCATCGCCGCGCCGAAAGGGCCTGGGCCGAAGGCCGCTTCGCCGGTCAGATCGTGCCCATCATGCTCAAGAGCCGCAAGGGCGAGATCGCCTTCGACAAAGACGAGCATTTCCGCGCCGGCGCGACGCTGGAAGATTTTCAGAAAATGAAACCCGTTTTCTTGAAAGAAAACGGCACCGTGACTGCAGCCAACGCCAGCGGTATCAATGATGCCGCCGCCGCCGTGGTGCTGATGGAAGCCGGAGCCGCGAAAGCGCGTGGAGCCCAGCCGCTGGCCCGTTTGGTGGGTTATGCGCACGCTGGTGTAGAGCCTAAGACCATGGGCATCGGCCCAGTGCCAGCCACGCAGATCTTGCTCAAGAAATTGGGCATGAAGATCGATCAGATGGATGTGATTGAGGCGAACGAAGCCTTCGCTGCTCAGGCATGCGCCGTTACCAGAGGCTTGGGCGCAGACCCAGCCAAGGTCAACCCCAATGGTTCAGGCATCTCCCTTGGCCACCCCATTGGCGCGACCGGCGCGCTCATCACAGTGAAGGCACTGTATGAGTTGCAACGCATCCAGGGCAAATACGCGCTGGTGACTATGTGCATTGGTGGCGGCCAGGGCATTGCCGCTATCTTCGAACGCGCGTAACTCGCACTCCGAAAAAAAGGGAGCCATCACAGGCTCCTTTTTTTTTGCCTACTGGCGAACGAGCACGTCGCGGGATTAGGGCGTGTTCACACTATTCCGGCGAATCGCTGCGCACCACCATAGTGGTGATCTTGGCGCGCGAGATCACGCTTTGGGTGACGCTTCCGAGAACCAGCTTTTCCAATCCTCTGCGGCCGTGCGATCCCATGACCAGCAGATCTGCGCCAGCGGTTTCGGCTGCCTCCAGGATGCCACGCCATACGGTATGTGATTCGATCACCCGGGTGTCGGCCTGGATACCCGATGCCGCCACGCGCTCTGCGGCTACTTGCACTGCAGAGTTGGCTTCGGCAGTAGCGGCGCCCAGATATTGGTCTTGGCCATACGCAAAATCAGCCCCCACTCCCGTAAAGGGGTACGGATCTATCACGTAGATGATGGATACGGCACTACCGAACACCTTCGCCAAGCCTGCTGCCTTGTCAACTGCAGCCAGCGCGGTGTCTGAACCATCTACCGGAACGAGGATGTGTTTGAACATAAGTAACTCCTTTTACTGACGATGACTGACTATGCCATTTTGCAGCCAGTAGCGGAGATTCGCTTGATCCGGATCAAGTTTCAGGGTCTTGGAATCCCCCGGACCTCAAAGTTACAACCAGGGTATCCCGGTGGCCATGGCCTGCTTCTGCGATGGGTTGAATCGGGGTTGATTCATGAATCATGCGCTTATCGTCCAGCAGCAGCACAGACCAAGGTTCTCTGAGCGTAAAACGCTGGCCGCGGGGGCCGGTGAGTTCGAACACGCGCGTTTCCCCGCCCTTGATCCCTTCCCGGGCCAGCAGAAAGACAGCCACCAGATCCACGCCATCGCGGTGTGCGCCTTCCGGAGTAGGCCGCCCAATGCCGCCGTGGGTGTCTATTCGGAACTGGTGCGCCTCCATGAACCAGGGCTGCTCACCGCGTAGAGCAGAGGCGACATTCACCAACCACCTCAAGAGCGAGAGCCATTCGGGCCGAATCATGGTCTCATCCAACACCGGCTCGAACCAGCGCTCCATGCCGCCGTGCAGTGCGTTGTACTCTACCGGCTGCCAATGTGCGCGGTGTGGGATGGCTTGGGCTTCACCGTCTTGGGTAACGAATGATGCGTGGCGCCGGGACCGGTACCTGCCGCCATCTTTGAGATAGCGATCAGGCGCCAGATGATTCCAATCCTGCGCGATGACTTCAAGCTTTTCTGCGCTGACCCCTGCCAGCGCGCGCACGGCTGCGGCGTCGAGTACAGCGAAACCTTCGTTGCGCAACGCAGCATTGAGTTGATCCGGGGCGGTTAACGGGGGCGGAAATGGAGTGTGTGACATGGTGCACGGCAGAAAAACGAGAGCATAAGACAGCGGCAGTAGCCCAGTCACGACAAGGTGAATTTACTCGCTAGAACTTTGAGCAGGATCATCTCGCCAAGCATCCGCGGCCAATCACTTGAGCCTGGATCTCGGCAGCACCTTCAAAGATGTTCAGAATGCGTGCATCGCACAGCACCCTGCTGATCTCAAACTCCAGTGCATAACCATTGCCGCCGTGAATCTGCAGGCTGGCATCAGCGTTGCACCAGGCCACGCGTGCCGCAAGGAGTTTGGCCATGCCGGCCTCCACATCGCACCGCAACCCTTTGTCTTTCTCACCAGCAGCGAAATAGGTGAGTTCACGCGCCAGCACCGTTTCTGCCAACATCGTCGCCAGCTTGTCCGCGACGCGCGGAAACGTCAGGATGGCAGCACCAAACTGGCGGCGATCGCGGGCGTAGCGCAGCCCCAGTTGATAGGCCTTCCACGCCACGCCTACTGCACGAGCGGCTGTCTGCACACGCGCGCCTTCAAAGGTCTGCATCAGTTGCTTGAAGCCCTGCCCCTGAACGCCTCCGAGGAGGCCATCTTCCGAAACCGCAAAATCATTGAAAGCGATCTCGTATTCCTTCATGCCCCGGTAGCCAAGAACAGGGATCTCCCCGCCGCTCATGCCTTGCGCCGGAAAAGGATCTTGCGGTGTACCCCGCGGCTTGGCGGCCAGGAACATGCTTAGACCCGCATAGCCTTTGGTGTCCACATCACTGCGGGCGAGCACGGTCATCAGATCGCTGCGCGAGGCATGTGTGATCCAGGTCTTATTGCCTTCCAACCGCCAGGAGCCATCCAGCGCCCGCACGGCGCGGGTGCGTAGCGAGCCCAGATCGGACCCGGTGTCTGGCTCAGTGAACACTGCCGTGGGCAACACAGCACCTGAAGCGATCTGAGGAAGCCAGCGCGCCTTTTGCTCCGGGGTGCCCGCCAGTGCAATCAGCTCACCGGCAATCTCTGAGCGCGTGCCCAGCGAGCCAGCAGCAATCCAGGCCCGGCTGAGCTCTTCCGTTACGACGCACATGGCCAGCTTGCCCATACCTAAGCCGCCGTACTCCGCGCCTATGCAAACCCCAAACACGCCCAGCTCCGCCATCGCCTCGACGATCTCATCCGGAATGAGTTCGTCGGCCAGATGCCAACGCTGGGCATGGGGCTCTACACGTTCGACGGCAAACCGCCTGAACTGTTCCCGCACCATGTTGAGATCAGAGTCCGGCAGATCTTCCGACACCTCTTCACCTGCTATGACAGCGGCCATCAGCGCCGCACGGCTCTCAGGCGTATTCCCTTTGCAAAGCAGTCGTGCCACCGCATCATTCGAGCGAAGCGCCTGCGCCGCCGGTTCAAGCGCCAGCTCATGGGGACGAAATATTTCATGCGCTCCCATCAGGATGCCACCGGAGAGCTGTTCCAGATACTCGCCCACCCCCACGCGAAGCACGAGTTGGTTGATGTGGGAAAGGCTGTTCGCTTGCGCCAGCCGATGCGCCCAGTTCATGGCGCTTGTGATAGCGGCTACCGTGGTAGCAATCCAGGCCAAGCCGTGCAAGGCACGTTGATGCTTGTGAGCAAGCTGGGGATCGATAGCGCCATCAATGCACAGCAGCTGGCGCGCTGCTTCCAAGGCCTGCTGGCCATAGGTTTCTGCTGCAGCGGCTACCTCTTGCAATTGTTCGCTTGAGAGAGCAGCTTCTGCAGATGCGGACGAAATACCTGTTTGAGTATCCATGGCGTTTCAAGCAAGGGGGCCGGCCACGCAACCGCTGTCATGCAGCTTGCCAATCTGTGCCGATGAAAAACCCAGGGTCTCTGCGAGAACCTGGTCCGTGTGTTCCCCCTGGCGAGGCGCGCGCCCTGGCACCCCACGGGTGCTTTGCACCAGGGTGGCCGCAGCGCCGGGGAGAGGATAAGTGGCGCCGTTGGCGTCAGCCACTTGGGAGAAGATGGGGTTCTCCGCCACCAGACGAGGCTCTTCTGAAAGCGCCTGCGCAAGCGTGCGGTACGCTCCCCAGCAAACACCGTTGGCATCAAATGCGCTGGAAAGATCGGCGGCATCACGTGATGCAACAGCCGCTTCCACCAGCGGTGTCAACACATCTCTGTATTCAAAGCGCAAGCCCTCGTCCTTCGCAAAGCTGACCCCTCGCGCGCTTTCTATCCGGCCCACCACATCGGCCAGGCCTAATGCAGCGAGCAGGCCACTCCATTGACGTGAAGTGATCGCCACGACCATGAGGCGCTGGCGGTCTGCGGTGATGAAATCACGCCCGAAAGCGCCGAAAAGCGTATTGCCCATGCGCGGCCTATCGCCTTGCGTCAACACCTCTGCGATCTGCCCTATATGCCCCAGTGAAGCTATTGCCATATCTGACAGGGGAACGCGGATTTCCTGACCCAGACCCGTGGCCTGCCGGTGCCGCTCGGCCGCCAGCAGTGCGAAGGCCGCATAAGCGCCCGTGAGCAAATCCCAGGCAGGCAGCACATGGTTCACAGGCTCACCATCTTGAGTGACAGGCCCGGTCATGTACGGAACGCCGATGGCCGCATTCACCGTGTAGTCCACTGCGGGCGATCCATCTGCCCACCCCATCACCCGAGCGGTAATGAGATCCGCACGGTACCTGGCCATACGCTCATGCGAGAGAAATCCGTCTGCCGGAAAGTTGGTAACGAAAAGACCCGCACCTTCTCCGGGGGCGCAGACCAGCTGAGTGATGAGCTCTCTGCCTTCCTCGCTGGAGAAATTGATCGCTACAGACAACTTACCTTTATTGAGCCCATCCCAGTACAAGCTATTGCCTACTGGCCCTCGTGGCCAGCGACGGGCATCTGGTCCGCCACCGACGGGATCGATGCGTATGACCTGCGCGCCCATTTGCTGCAGATGCAACGCGCATGAGGGTGCGGCAATGAAGGAGGCGCATTCGACGACGCGAATGCCGTTGAGAATGTTGTACATGAACGAAGTATGCCGTCCCGGCTCAGAAGGGGTTTGCACGCCCTGATTGAGTCAGCTTGAATCTCATCTACGATAGCGTAAAACCTGGGATCCACCAGGAACGTGAAGGCTGGAAAATTGGGCGCGTTATCACTGAGAGGTTTACGCGCCGCTATGGCGGTTCTAACGCATGGCGGCACATCTGCTGCCGCGCGAGCCCTGCACGTCTCGCAGCCGGCCACCGCGAGGGCGATTGCCCAGTTGGAACGAGAGCTGGGCGTTCTTCTCTTCGATCGCAGCCACCGAGGCATGCATCCCACGGAAGCTGGTGATGCCCTCCTCAAGCGTGCGCGAGAAACCCTGACTCATCTCGCCCGGGCAGATGCTGGCCCCTGGCGAGTACCACTTCAAGGCGGCCGATTGGCCGCGCAAGCGACCGCTGCGCAACTGGAAGCGATTCTTCTACTCGCCAAAGCAGGCAGCCAAAGACAGGTGGCCGCCTTACTTGGGGTTTCGCAGGCCTCAGTGCAACAGGCGCTGGCTCAGATGGAGCATTTGGCCGGTGAACCGCTTTTTGATCGACTGGCTAGCGGTTTGCGTCCTACCAGCAGAGGAGCCTGGGTGGCGCGCCAAGCTGAGCTTGCCTTGGTGGAGATGCGAGCCATGACAGAAGATGCGGCGGCGCTGCTGGGAAATATGCGAGGGCAGCTCACCATCGGCACCCTGCCCTACTCCACGGGAACTATCGTTCCTGAGGCCATCCAGAACGTGACATCGCGATGGGCCGGCTTGCAAGTATCTGTGGTGGACGGCACCTATGAATCCTTGATGATCAAGCTGCGCCAAGCGGAGATAGACATCGTCGTAGGCGCATTAAGGCCTGAAGTGCCGCGTGATCTAAACCAAACTCCTCTGTTTCAAGACCCGCTCTCTATCGTAGTGCGTGCCGGCCATCCGCTTTTGAAAAAACGTCGTTTAACGCTTTCGCAATTAAGTGCGGCGCAATGGGTACTGCCCATGCCAGGCTCCCCTGCTGGCCAAGCGCTGGCGCATATTTTTTCAGCACAATCCCTCCCAACGCCGGAAGGGGTGTACATCAACAGCCCGACGCTGGTATGCGCCATGCTGCATCAAAGTGATCGCCTCACCTTGATGCCACCCAGTCAATGGAAAAGAGAGCTACAAGCGGGTTTGCTTGACACTTTGAAAGTGCCTGCCAAGCATGCTCCTCGCTCGATTGGCTTCACTGTTCGCGCCAGTTTCGCCCCCACTCCATTGCTCCGCGCTTTCCAGGAAGCACTCGTGCAAGCCGTCCCCGGGTGACAAGTAAAACGCATCGCTACCCATTGCGATGCATCGAAAGCATGGGCGGATGGGGGCACGATATACATACCGGCTATTGCCGGTGCCTCAAGGAGACATCATGACCCCAAACAAGAATGTGCTGCATCACGCGGCTGAAGGTACCAGCCGCCGCCGTTTCGTGGCCAGCGCCGTCGCTTGCGCGCTGCCCACACTCGCGTTCCCAGCCCGCGCACAAGCTTGGCCCAAAGGCCCTATCCGTGTGGTGGTGCCCCATCCTGCTGGCGGGCCAGCCGATCAGATCGCGCGCATTGCTGCCAACGGAATTGCCCAATCCCTGGGGGCCACTCTGGTCGTGGATAACCGCCCAGGTGGCGGTGGCATGCTTGGAGCCCAAGCTGTAGCCCAGGCCAAGCCAGACGGAGAAACATTACTCGTCAATGCCTCCGTGCATGTAACCTACCCCGCGCTTTTTAAGCAGGTGGCGTTTGACGTGATCAAGGATTTCACCCCTATCACCCAGCTCACCCGTGTTCCCATGCTGCTGGTGATCAACCCCCAACTGCCGGTGAACGATGTCAAGGGACTCATCGCCTACGCCAAGGCCAATCCTGGAAAACTCTCCTTCGGATCATCCGGCAATGCAGGCGCAGCCCACCTGGCCGGCGAACTGTTCAAGCAATTGACTGGTGCGGATATGGTGCACGTACCCTATAGAGGGGCCGCCCCCGCCCTGACCGATCTCATTGGCGGGCAGATCCAGGTGATGTTCGATCCTGCTTCATCTTCCATGCAGCATATTCGCTCTGGAAAATTGCGCGCCTTGGCGGTGACATCCCCCGCCCGGATGGCCTTGGTGCCCGATCTGCCGACGATGATCGAAGCAGGTTTGCCTGGGTATGTGCTCACCAATTGGTACGGCCTCTGGGCACCCAAAGACACCCCGGCCGCCACGGTACAGCGCATCTACGCGGCTGCGGCGCAGTCACTGAAAACCTCGGAAATCCAGGCCCAGATCCGCCCGACCGGCGCGGAAGTCGTCGCCAGCACGCCTGAGGAATTTGCACGCTTTGTAGTCGCAGAGAAAGACATGTGGGCGCAAATCGTCGTCAAATCTGGGGCCAAGCTTGACTAACCGAAAGAGCGGCCGTTTGCTTGATGCAGATGCCAAGCCGCTGCTCTTGCTGATCCCGGGCCTGCTTTGCGATGGCGCCGTCTGGACGGAGCAGATCAAGGTACTCTCGCCGCTGGTCGATTGCGTGGTGGCCACTCATGGTATGGCTGATTCCATCGAGACTATGGCGGTGCAGGCTCTGCACCTTCTACCTCCGGGCCGCTCTTTCAGCGTAGCGGGCCACAGCATGGGAGGCCGGTGCGCTCTGGAGATCGCGCGGATAGCGCCCGAGAGGCTGCAGCGCCTTGCTCTGCTGGACACCGGGTTTCAGGCGCGCGTGTCCGGCACTGTGGGCACAGCGGAGGCAGAGCAACGCATGAAATTGCTGGCTTTGGCCCGCAGCGAGGGCATGCGTTCGATGGGCCGAGAGTGGGCGCGTGGCATGGTCCACCCCTCACGCTGGGATACCGAAGTTTTCGAAGAGATCCTCCAAATGATCGAGCGGTTCACGCCTGATCAGTTTGAAGCACAGATTCACGCCTTGTTGCACAGGCCTGATGCAACGCAGTTGCTACCCAAAATCACGGCCCCTACGCTTCTTTTGTGCGGCCGTGAGGATGTTTGGAGCCCGCTGGCACGGCATCAGCAAATGCAGGAACTCATGTCCGGGTCTAGGCTGGAGGTCATCGAGCATTGTGGTCACATGAGCACGATGGAGCAGCCGTGCGATGTGGCTCATGCGATGACGGATTGGTTGATTTTTTGAAGCCGGGGCGGTAGCCCCGCGCTCTACCGACTTTCACGGAGGAGCCGGTCCGAACGACCCGTAAGGACACTACACTGTGGCACACCAAAAATGATTAAAGACGCTGCTCTTAAATGAAATAAAAAGCATTAATAGAGTGACGCCATTCACGCTCGCGCCGCATGTCTACAGTCTTCAATTTCACCTTCGTTCCCTGGTTTCGCGCCGTTGCTCCTTATATTCACCTGCACAGGGGGAAGACCTTTGTGGTGGGGGTGGTAGGTGAAGCCATTGCGGCAGGCAAGCTTGCCTCTATTGCCACCGATCTGGCGCTGATCCAGAGCATGGGCGTGAAGATCGTGCTCGTGCACGGTTTCCGACCGCAAGTGAACGAACAGCTCCGTGCCAAGGGGCACGAACCGCGCTACTCGCACGGTATGCGCATCACTGATGAAGTGGCGCTGGATTCCGCGCAGGAAGCCGCTGGCCAATTGCGCTATGAAATCGAAGCGGCCTTCAGCCAAGGCCTGCCCAACACCCCCATGGCGGGTGCGACGGTGCGGGTGATCTCCGGCAATTTCATCACTGCGCGGCCCACGGGCATCATCGACGGCGTGGATTTCAAGCACAGCGGTGTGGTGCGCAAAATTGATACGGCCGGCATTACGCGCTCGCTGGATGGTGGCGCCCTGGTGCTGCTCTCCCCGTTTGGTTTTTCTCCTACCGGTGAAGCTTTCAATCTCGCCATGGAGGAAGTGGCCACGTCAGTCGCCATTGCGCTGCAGGCCGACAAACTGATTTTCGTCACCGAAACGGCCGGCGTGCGTGTGCGCCCTACTGAACCCGAGAGCGAAGACAACCCCATAGACACTGAGCTTCCATTGGCAGACGCACAAGCGCTAATGGCCCGCCTGCCGCCACCCGAGCTACCCACTGACCCAGGCTATTACCTGCGCCATTGCGTGAGCGCCTGCCTGCATGGCGTGGAACGCAGCCACATCCTGCCCTACTCCGTGGATGGCGCGCTGCTGCTTGAAATCTACGTACACGATGGCATTGGCACCATGGTGGTGGATGAAAAGCTTGAAAGCCTGCGCGAAGCCACCTCAGACGATGTGGCCGGCATCCTGCAACTGATTGAGCCCTTCGAGAAAGACGGCACGCTGGTCAAACGCAGCCGCACAGAAATCGAACGAGACGTTGGCAACTACAGCATCGTGGAACACGATGGCGTGCTCTTTGCCTGCGCCGCGCTGTACCCATATCCTGAGGCCAAGACCGGCGAAATGGCGGCACTGACGGTGTCACCGCAATCGCAAGGCCAGGGAGATGGCGAGAAGATCCTGCGCCGTGTGGAGCATCGCGCGCGCGCCATGGGATTAAGCAGTATTTTTGTGCTCACCACGCGCACCATGCATTGGTTCATCAAGCGGGGCTTTCAGCCTGTAGACCCAGATTGGTTGCCGGAAGCCCGCAAGCGCAAATACAACTGGGACCGCAAGAGCCAGGTGTTGGTGAAGAAGCTGTAAGGCCGTGTTCTAAGGCGCTCCGCTGTGCGCGACTATTCACGCACAGCCAAAAAAATCGTATCCCTGTTCATCGCCAAAAAACGCGCAGGCCACACTGGACGGACGCTTAAAGCTCGAGGCTATGTCTAGCCCGGGTGCCTTGAACCATTCCTTGGTGCGGAGATCGTTCACGCACGATCATTCCGCGCCGTGTTCACACAGTGACCAGCCAAGCCAAGCAAACTTGCAAGTTCTGCGACATCTCTTAGGATGGATGGCATCCACTTCGTGGTTCAACATGGGCCCCCGCGGTGGAGACTGCCAACCACGGAACACTAAAAATGAACAACACCACCTACGATTGGAAGCATCTCGGAGAAGAGCTCAACCGGTTTCTGCGGCTTAAGACCACGGTCACCGGCATCAAGATGTTTGAAGAGGTAGAGGAGATGGAGAAGGTGCCGGGAATCCGTCGCCCAAAGAGTGTCCATACGACCGACCAGATAGTGAGCATGGGCTCGCGACTGGGCTGGACTGTTGGCATTACCGCGGAAGATCTGGTGGGCCAGCAATGTCGCGCCGTGATCGGTTTGGCGCCCCAGGATGAGGAGTGGCTAAGTGGAAAACCCTATGTAGGCGTGTGGCACGCCACGCTCGAAGATGCGCATGGGCGGCAGGCCGCGTTGAACGTGGTTCCCAGCGGTAAATACAAAGCCATGGCGGTGTCTCCACTGACCTCCGCACGGCTTGATCCTCCAGATGTGTGCCTTATCTACGCCAACCCAGCCCAGATGATCATTTTGATCAATGGATTGCAGTGGAAAGAATATCGGCCCTTCAACTGGAGCGTAGTGGGTGAAACCGCCTGCGCAGATTCCTGGGGGCGCGCATTGGCCACTGGCGAGCCGAGCCTTTCCCTGCCTTGCTTTGCAGAACGGCGCTATGGCGGTGTACCCGACGATGAGATGTTGATGGCTTTGCCGCCCAAATATCTTCCCAAAGCAATCGAGGGAATGAACGCACTGGCCAAGAATGGATTGCGCTATCCGATTGCTCCTTACGGGGTCCAGATGGACGTAAGGGCTGGGATGGCCGCAAGCTATCCAACGAAATCCAGCTCTTAGTGACAGCAGCGGCGGCAAGAGCAGGCTCTAAAGCCCAGAGAGGGAAGACACCAAGGCCAGGCAACCGCATGCCAGGCAGGAGGTGCGGGATTTGTGTGGCGCCGAGGTCAGGCGCCTTATCAATTCACTCAGTTTCTAAGCTGAGAACCCGCCATTGACTCGCCGTGGCAAGCGCAGCAGAACAGCCAGGATCACGATGGCGAAGATCACAAACCACACGAAGGACCAGTTGGCGATGGTGCCGCCCAGGAAAGTCCAGTCGATCGCGCTGCAATCACCGCTGCCCTTGAAGATCATGGGAATGGCGCTCTGCAGCGGGAACGATTCGATCATGCCGTAGATATCACGCCCACAGGTGGCGAACTCAGGTGGGTTCCATTGGAGCCAGCTCTGGCGGGCAGCGGTGAAAGCACCAAAAGCCGACATGGCCACCGCCAGCAGCCCCCAAAGGCGCCAAGCGCCAGGCTTCCTGGAGAACGCGGCGAATGCGCTGAACACCCCCACAATGATCAGCGCGTACCGCTGCACGATGCACATGGGACAAGGCTCGAGCCCCACCACATTTTGAAGATAGAGAATGCCGAAGGCCAGCATGGCCGCGCAAATGACGGCAATGGCGGCGAAGACCCGGCGCGGGCGAGCAAAACAGTTTGTGAGCAAGATGATTTCCGAAAAATGGTTCGTGCGCAGTTTGCCGGCTTCATTTATCCAGGATGTCGGCGAAAGCCAAGCAACATGCATGTTCCTGACACTCAAATGCGTCAAGAGGTTCCATATCCGCGATTATCGACTCACCAAGAACTGAAAAAACCCGCCTTGAGGCGGGTTTGATGAGAAAACACGGCGTTCACACCTGCTTAGGCTGTCTTTTTCACCCAGTCAATGAAAGCATTGGCAAAGCCTTGCACAAATTCCTTGCTGTTAGGGCCAATTTCACCGTTCTCCACCAGGCCTTCTTTCCATTGGATGAAAATCTCGTGTCCTGAGAGGGTGGGCATGGCAAGGTAAGACAGTATGTTGCGCAAGTGTTGCTGAGACAGCGCCGTACCTATAGCACCTACAGAAACGCCAGCCACTGCGGCGGGTTTGCCGGCCCACACGCTCTTTCCCCAAGGCCGTGAAGCGTGATCAATGGCGTTCTTAAGCACGCCAGGCACCGAGCGGTTGTATTCAGGCGTGAGGAACAGCACGCCGCTGGCAGCCTTGATTTCTTCGCGCAGCCGCGTCACTTGCGGAGCGGGATTGCCATCGTCATCCTGGCTGTACAGGGGCAGATCGTCGATGCGGATGAATTGCACCTTCACGTCAGCCGGGAACAGTTTGACCAGCGCATCAGCAAACTGCTTGTTGAAGGAATCCTTGCGGATGCTACCGACCACGACGGCAATATTGAGGCTCATACGATTTTTCCTTGGATGGCTAAGTGAAAGAATGATGGCAGTTCGCGAACAGCCCTGCCGCAGCAGACCTTTGCTTTCTGCAGTATGCACCCGTGCCGCACACGCAGGCTCCGATAATGACAAGACTGATGCCCAACGACACCACCCCTACCTCCTTGCCGCCTGATGAAACCTCAGCAGACTCCAAACGGCAGCGCCGCATCCAGTCCATCGAGGTTGGCATGCGCGTACTGGATACGCTTACAGACGCAGCGCAGCCCCTGCCCTTGAAGGATATTGCCCGTCTGGCTGACATGCCCCCGGGCAAAGCACACCCTTATCTGGTGAGCTATATGAGCGTAGGCCTGGTCAAGCAGCACCCGCTCACTGGCCTGTATGAACTGGGCCCGGGAGCGCTCAAGTTAGGCCTGGCTGCGCTGCAGCAGCTCGATCCCGTGACCGAAGCCAGTCAGGAAGCAGCGTTGCTTGCCACCAGCTCTGACCTCAGCATTGCTTTAGCCGTTTGGGGCCAGCTCGGGCCTACCGTCGTCCGGCTGGACGAGCCGCGCTACCCCTTGCATGTGAACCTTCGAGTGGGCACGGTGATGTCGCTCTTCAACACCATCACGGGGCGGGTTTTCGCCACCTACTTGCCCGAGAAAATGGTGCGCACCATGCTGGAGGACGAGCATCGCCGTGTGGTGGGTGGCCAATCAGCCGCCTTTGATTCACCTGAAATTCAGCAATTGCTGGCCGAAATTCGCGCCACTGGCATGGGGCGCGGCCTTTCTATGCCGCAGCCGGGCGTCAATACCCTGTGCGCCCCGGTGTTTGCGGCCGACGGGAAGATAGCGCTGGTGATCACCATGATCGGCCCGCACGGCGTGTTCGACGCCAGCATCGATAGCCCGGCGGGTCGCTTGCTCCGCGAACACG
The DNA here is from genome assembly GCF_000422885.1 of Ottowia thiooxydans DSM 14619. Taxonomy (GTDB): domain Bacteria; phylum Pseudomonadota; class Gammaproteobacteria; order Burkholderiales; family Burkholderiaceae_C; genus Ottowia; species Ottowia thiooxydans. Next base: position 721,710 of record NZ_AUGX01000001.1, read on the forward strand.
CGGATAGAGCCTCCAGCCGGTTGGGATACTCTCCGCCAAAAAATTAAACATTAACGAACTTATTGACCAATAACAAAATTCAAGGGAGAATTCGGCTCACACAAGCCACCCCACGGAAAGACGCCCATGAGCGAAAAGAAATTTGCATCCCACGCCGATCTGGAAGAAAAGAAGATCAGCTGGGACAAGCTCTCTGACAACGCCTACGCTTACACAGCCGAGGGAGACCCCAACACCGGCATCATCATTGGCGATGACAGCGTGATGATCATTGATGCCACCGCCACACCTGTGGCTGCGCAAGGCGTCATTGAGAAGGTTCGCGCGATCACGGACAAGCCCATCAAGTACGTCGTCCTCACGCACTACCATGCCGTGCGCGTGCTGGGTGCCAGCGGCTACAAGAGTGAAGGCCTGGAGCAGATCATTGCCAGCCAAGACACTTACGATTTGATCGTAGAGCGCGGCCAGCAAGACATGGATTCCGAGATTGGCCGTTTTCCGCGCCTTTTCCAGGCCGTTGAAAGCGTACCCGGTCTGACCTGGCCCACCCTCACCTTCAATGGTGAGATGACGCTCTGGATGGGCAAGCTGGAAGTCAAGATCAAGCAGGTAGGACGTGGCCACACCAAGGGCGACACCATCGTTTACCTGCCGAGCCAAAATATATGCTTCTCCGGTGACCTGGTGGAGGCAGATGCTGCTTGCTACACCGGCGACGCCTATCTTGCCGACTGGCCGCAAACGCTGGACAACCTGTCAGCCATGAAGTTCGACAAGCTCGTTCCCGGCCGTGGCCCAAGCCTTTTGACGCCCGAAGCGGTGGAAAGCGGCCTCAAATACACACGCGATTTCACCAGTGCGCTCTACACCAGCGCCCAGGAAGCCGTGGCTCAAGGCATGGACCTAAAGGCCACCATGGCCCATACCCGCAAGAAGATGGACCCTGACTTCGGCCACGTGTTCATCTACGAGCATTGCCTGCCTTTTGATGTGACCCGCGCCCATGATGAAGCGAGCGGTATTCGGGACCCGCGCATTTGGACAGCGGAGCGGGATCAGCAGATGTGGCACTCGCTTCAAGAGTAACCCCCTGAGGCGCGTACGCGCCTTCCCCCAAGGGGGACGCAGCCAGCGGCCTGGCAAAGCCAGAGTGAAGCTCCCCCTGAGGCGCTTCGCGCCATCCCCCAGGGGACGCCACCAGCGGCCGGGCAAAGCCCGCTCCGCGGTGGCACTGGAATGGCTTGCTCCGCAGCCTCCAGAGTTGTTGGAGAGCTAACGCCGGCGGGGGATGATGCAAACCACGTTGAATAGAGAGAACAAGCTGGAGACAAGCAGTGCAGAAGACGTTCACGTACCCGAAGTTCGAGTTTGTTCGGCCGCCTGAGCTGATTGAGGGGCGGGCTGGGCATTACCCTGTGGTGGTGGTAGGGGCCGGGCCTGTGGGGCTGGCAACGGCCATTGATCTGGCTAACCAGGGGCAGAAGGTGCTGCTGCTGGATAACGATGACACTGTTTCGTTGGGTTCACGCGGTGTTTGCTATGCAAAACATACGCTTGAAGTGCTTGACCGCATGGGCTGCGGGGACAAGTTCGTGCGCAAAGGGGTTTCATGGGATGTGGGGCGAACCTTTCTGCGCGAGAGCGAGGTGTTCAGCTTCAACCTCCGCCCGGAAGAGCACCATCACCGTCCCGGCATGATCAACCTCCAGCAGTACTACCTGGAGCAATACTTGGTCGAGCGCACGAACGAGCTGCCCGGCCTGGAAAAGCGCTTCAAGAGCACGGTCATTTCCGTGGTCCAGGGCGAAGACAAAGTCACGGTGGGGGTGGAAACGCCGGACGGCCCCTACTCTCTCACCACGGATTGGCTAGTGGTGGCAGATGGTGCGCGCAGCCCCATACGCACCATGCTGGGGCTGGACATTGAAGGCAAGATCTTCATGGACCGCTTCCTCATCGCTGATGTGGTGATGAAGGCAGACTACCCCGCTGAGCGCTGGTTCTGGTTTGATCCGCCCTTTCACCCCAATCAATCGGTATTGCTGCACAAGCAGGCAGATAACGTTTGGCGCATAGATTTTCAGCTGGGGTGGGATGCCGATCCTGTAGAAGAGAAAAAGCCGGAGAAGGTGATCCCTCGCATCAAGGCCATGCTGGGAGATGAGCGAGAGTTTGAGCTGGAGTGGGTCAGCATCTATACCTTCCAGTGCCGGCGCATGAACAGCTTCAATCACGGGCGGGTGCTGTTCGTAGGCGATAGCGCTCACCAGGTTTCGCCTTTTGGCGCGCGCGGCGCCAACAGCGGAATTCAAGACGCTGACAACCTGGCCTGGAAGCTCAAGCTGGTGATGGACGGTCAGGCACCCGCCACCCTGCTCGACTCCTATACGGAAGAGCGCGTTTTTGCGGCGGACGAGAACATCATGAATTCGACCCGCTCTACCGATTTCATTACACCCAAGAGCAACACAAGCCGCACTTTCCGTAATGCCGTGCTGGAACTTGCCGCCAAACACCCCTTCGCACGGGCCTTGGTCAATTCAGGACGTCTTTCAGTCCCCACCTGGCTGGCCGATTCAAGCTTGAACACACCGGATACCGAGGCCTTCAAGGGCTATATGGTTCCTGGCGCCCCCATGGCAGATGCTCCCATCAGCACATCGGAAGGCGAAGCCTGGTTGCTGCATCAGCTTGGTAACCGTTTTCAGGCGCTGCACTATGTGGATGATGCAAGCGCGCTGGACTCGGCTACGACGCAATCCCTGGCTGCGCTTGCGAATGCAAGCATCGCAGTGGAGCCCATCGTGGTGGCGCGCACAGGCTTGGCGCCTGCCGGCCTGAAAACCCTGATCGATAGCAAGGGCTGCATCGCCCAGCGCTATGACTTGCAGCCTGGCACAACCTATCTGGCCCGACCCGATCAGCATGTGGCTGCGCGCTGGCGCTCATTTGATGCTTCAAAGATCAGCACAGCGGTGGCTCGCGCCACCTGCAACGCTTAGGAGTTTCCATGCCCCTGAACACCCAACCCAATTTTTCTGAACCCGGCAAGCGCTACTTCAATGCCTACTCGCCCGGCGACGATTTCTACGAAGCACTGATCGACACCCACAGAGACCTGAGCGATGAGCAAAGCGCCATGGTCAATGCGCGGTTGGTTTTGCTGCTCTCCAACCACATTGGCGATATTGCCGTGCTTCGCGAAGCGATGCAAATCGCACGTGACGGCATCTAAGAAAGTGCCCATAGAACGCGCTGGCGTTCTATGGGTTCGCTGTACCTGATTCACGATTTTCCAAGGAGACTCACCATGGCCATCATTGAAAAAATCCACCACGTCGCCTACCGCTGCAAGAACGCGAAGGAGACCGTCGAGTGGTACGGAAAATACCTTGAGATGGACTTCATTCTTGCCATTGCAGAAAACGAAGTGCCCTCCACCAAGGAGCCTGATCCGTATATGCACGTCTTTCTGAATGCCGGCAACGGCAACGTACTGGCGTTCTTCGAGCTGCCCACTCGCCCGGAGATGGGGCGCGATCAGAACACCCCCACCTGGACCCAGCACCTCGCGCTGAAAGTGGACTCCGTGGAGACCATGATGAAGGCCAAAGCCCGGCTGGAAGCGGATGGCATTGAAGTGCTTGGCCCCACTGACCACACCATTTTCAAATCAATCTACTTCTTCGATCCCAGTGGTCACCGTCTGGAACTGGCAGCCAACACATCCACACCCAAGATGGACAAAGAGCTTGATCGCGTGAAGTGGGAGATGCTGAACGAATGGGACCGCACCAAAAAAGCCCCGGATCACGCCCGCTGGATGCATGACGGCAGTGGCAAGGTTGGGGCGCACTGAGACCTCCAAACAACCGTTCATGCTGAGCTTGGCCTGTCCTGAGGTTCGAAGGGTCGAAGCGCCCCGCGAGGCTTCGACTGGCTCAGCCCGAACGGATTTTTGTTTCGATGACACTCGCTGCTCGGCGAACGATTAACCAATACCGCTTCGCCTGACTTACCTCAATCGGCCCACATAACGGGCGAGTAGATTCCCCCCGTCTGACGTTGCTGCTGCAGCCGTAGGTGCCGGCACCGGAGCCGCCGGAAACATGGCTTCTTGCAGGCGGTCGGCAAGATCGGCTAATTCCGGGAGTACGTCCTCACGGGCTCTCGTGCGTGCATAGCGCACGATCTCAGCTGCGTACTCCACATTCTTCGCCATCCATTCGGTATCCGTCACGCGACCCGTTTTTCGCCGCAGCATCACGTGCATGTGTGCCGCTATGGCGAGACGCTGGGATTCTTTCATAGCTATGCTCCCAGTTTTTCCCGATGAAGGGAAAGATCCAACCCCTCTAGCTCCTCGTCTTCATTGACACGCAGGCTGACAATAAAGTTGGTCAGCCAGAGCAACAGCGCAGTCACCACGCCGCTGTAGGCCATCACGGCCAGTGCGCTCACCACCTGGGTCATCAGGCTCGCACCAACCCCGCCAATAGCAGGGTCGGCTAACAGGCCCGTCATCACGCAGCCCACCAGGCCGCCCACGCCGTGCACCCCAAACACGTCCAGCGAATCATCGGCACGAAGCAAGCGCTTGAGCCCGGTGGCACCCCAGTAACAAGCCAGCCCGGCCACAACCCCTATCAACAGCGCCGAGCCCGGAGTTACAAAGCCTGAAGCCGGCGTGATTGCCACCAAACCAGCCACGGCACCCGAACAGGTGCCCAACAAAGAAGGGCGCCGGCGACCTATCCATTCCGCCAACATCCAGCCGAGCAAGCCAGCGGAGGCTGCAATGTGGGTCACGGCCAATGCCAAGCCAGCGCGGCCATCGGCCGCCACTGCTGAGCCCGCATTGAAGCCAAACCACCCCACCCAGAGCAATGCAGCCCCGGTCATCGTCAGGCCCAGGTTGTAGGGCTCGAAAGCCTCTTTGCCATAGCCACGGCGTGGACCTAAAACATAGGCACAGGCGATCCCGGCAGCGCCCGCGTTGATGTGCACCACCGTACCCCCAGCGAAATCCAAAGCCCCCATGCGCGCCAACCAACCGCCGGGCTCCCACACCCAATGCGCGATGGGCGCATACACCACCAGTGTCCACATCCCCACAAACCACAGCATGGCGGAAAAGCGCATGCGCTCTACGAACGCCCCCACTATCAAGGCAGGCGTGATGATGGCAAACGCGAGCTGAAACATGGAATACACAGATTCAGGAATGTTCGGCGCCAAGTGGCTCACAGCGACCAGCCCGGTCTCTTTCTGAAAATCGAGCCCGGAAAACCAGAACCGCTCCGTACCCCCGATCAACGCATTGCCTGGCGTGAAGGCAATCGAATAGCCAAGTGCAAACCACAATACGCTGACTAGTGCCGCCACCGCCATCACGCTGACCATGGTGTTCAGCACATTTTTTCGTCGCACCATGCCAGCGTAGAAAAGTGCCACGCCAGGCAAAGTCATCAGCAATACGAGACAGACCGACACCATCCCCCAGGCCGTATCTGCAGGGTGCAGCGTGGCCTGCTGCACAAGACCCGGGGCGGTTGGCGCCACTTCAGCCCGGGTTTGCAAGGGAACGGCCAGCGCCGCAATCCATAAAAGAGCCCGAATCAAACTTGAATACATCTCGTGCCCTCAGGTTACCGAAGATACAAAATGCAATGCACGAGCCGTGCCAAGCTCAGAAGGGGTTCGCGCTCCCTTATCTGCCCTTTATGGGGCGCTCAACTCAAAACCCATAAGACGAACGCCCCGAAACGGGGCGTTAAATCATGGTGGGAGCTGTGCTGCGGTTGCGTGTCTGGGCTCACATCAACGCGCTATGTTCCATGGGCAGCCAGCAGGATGCCAAAGGAGCATTAACCCTGGTGTGACTTACGAGCGATGACCTGCATCTCCACACAAGCCTCTGGGATGGCTATGCCAGCAATCATGGCGGTACCGGTCGGCTTGCAGGGCAAATGCTTGCTCAGAGCCTCCAGCACAGCTGGCAAGTGCTCGTGCGCAGAGATGATCAGTGTGTAGTTGACGATGTTCTTCAGAGTGCCTCCGCACTTAGCCAGATAGCGCTCTATGTTGCGAAGCATCAGTTCGGTCTGCGCACCTGCACCCTCAGCCAGCTTATGCGCCTCATAGTCCATGCCCAGAGTGCCGGACACAAAGATCCAATCGTCATCGAACATGGCGCGGGAATAAGGCGCGTTTGCGAACGGCAACGGGGTAATCACGGGAATCTGCATATGTTCTCCTCAAAGTAAAAAGGGGTAGTTCAAGCTGCCAACATTTCGCGAACGATCGCGCGCGCGTGCAACTCAGTCGAATCAAACAGGGTGACTGGTGAAGCAAGCCAAGGCTGCAACTCAGCCAGTTCAGTACATCCCAGCACGATGCCTTCGGCACCCTGCGCAGCCAGGCTGGCACAGATGCGGGCGACTACAGCGGCAGCATCAGGTCCCACACGCCCGCTTGCGAGTTCACCAAAGATCAAGGTATCCAACTCAGTGCGCTGCTGCGCATCTGGGAGCACCAACTCAAATCCTTCCTGCTCGCTGAACGCCTGCATGAAGAAATCAGCACGCAGCGCATGGCTGGTACCCAGCACGCCTAAGCGCTTCGCTTTAGGCAACTGCCCGCGCACGGCATGGGCGGTTTCCTTGGCGATATGCACCAAAGGAAGCCCTGCGGCATCTTGTACCGCCTCAGCCGCAAAATGGCCGGTGTTGGCCAAAATGGCAACCAGCTCGGCACCGGCCGCTTTCAGTTGTCTCGCAGCGTGCTGCATGCGCGCGCTGGCGTCTTGTGGGCGCCCCTCACTCATGTCTTGCAGCACCTCTGCAAAATCCAGGCTCACTATCACGCAGCGCGCCGAATGGGGCACACCAAGCGCGGCTTGCACCTTCTCATTCAGCAGGCGGTAATAGATCAGCGTGGAAGGCCAAGCCACACCACCGATAAGACCAACAGTCTTCATTCGTCAGTCCAGCTTGAAGCCAAGCTTGCGGATCACCGGCGCGTAACGCTGGCCATCGCGCACGATGCGCTCCGCCATGATGGCCGGACTGATGGCCGTAGCCGGCTCGAACCCGAAGGTGCCAAGCTTTTCAATCACGTCAGGCTGGCGCACCGCCCACTCCACCTCCTGGGCCAGGCGCTGAGCGATTGCTGCTGGCATGCCAGCAGGGCCGGCCACACCGAACCATACAGAGAGATCCATGCCCTTGTAGCCAGATTCATCCAGGGTAGGAACATCTGGCAAGGCACCAAAACGCCGCGCAGAGGTCACCGCCAAAATACGCGCCCGCCCCGTTTTCACGAACTGCACATAAGGTGCCAGGCCATCGAAGGCCAGGCTCACATCGCCCGCAATCAAGCCCTGTGCAACTTCCGCGCTGCCTTTATAGGTAATGCGAGCGGCGTCAATACCTGCCAACTGGCTGAATTCCGCAAACGCGATGTGCGCCAAAATCGCGGCCGAGCCTACATTGAGCGTGCCTGGTTGCGCCTTCGCCCGCTGCACGACCTCTTGAATAGTCTGCGCATCACCTGGCCTGGTGCTACCGATGACCGTGATGGGTGAGTTAATAGCCAATGCGACCGGCGTAAAGTCCTTCACCGGGTCATAGGGTAAACGGTTGTACAGCGAGGGGTTCAGCACAAAAGTCTGATCCATGGTCCAGATCAGCGTGTGGCCGTCAGGCGGCGCGCCCTTAAGGTTCTGCACGCCGATGATCGTATTGCCACCCGCCTTGTTGTCTATGAAGATCTGCTGCCCAAGCCGCTCAGCCATCTTCCCGGCGATGAGGCGAGCTGTGGCGTCAGCCCCCCCGCCGGCCACAAAAGGCACAATCAGCCTGATGGGCTTGGCGGGCCAGGTCTGAGAAAAAGCGCCGGGAACGGCCAAAGCCGTGGCGCCAGCCGCTACCGCCCGCAGCACGGATCGCCGGCCTCGCGTATGCTTTGAATATAGGCTCGCTTTGCATATCGTCATGAAAAAACTCCTTTGCAGACCAGACGCAAAGGTAGCGCCTCGCCGGAGAACCCGCTATGCCGATTCGCTCACATTCTGTGCCGTTTGCTTCCACACCTGCCATTCCTGAGGATGACTTCAACGCCACCATGTGGCGCTTGCAAGCCACCCGACACGGCGGCTTGCCTACGCTGCGCGGTAGCCTGCACAACGCCCATTGGCCGGATGACGGCGGCCAGCTCACGCAACTTCGCCACACGCCATGGGAAGGCGCCACCGCTCTTTTCTTTGACTTTCGCTTGCAGCACGATCTGCATATTCGCCTGGAACCGCAAGACGAGTTGCTGCTGACGTTCTTTCTCGCTGGGGAAGTCAAGGGCACCATCGGTGCAAGCCGCGGCCATTTGCGTTCACTGGATTTTCAGCGAGGCCGCGCACTGCTTCGCACACCAAACCATGATGGCGGCTATCTGATTCAGGTGCCCGGCGCCTGCCGCAATGCGTTTGTGCAGTTTCGGCTGCGCCGTGCGCAAATACCCCTCTGGCTGCGTTCCCTGGGCGTCCACATGGATGTGCACCAAATGGAACGGCTCATGCATCTGAACAACGGCACCGTGTTGTGCAATGCGGCACTGACTGCGCGGGTGCGGGCAGCCCTGGAACGCATCCGAAGCCAGAAAGTGGAAGCGCCCTCCTTTGCGCCCCTGTTCCAAGCGCACTCGGTAGAACTGCTCACCTACGTGCTGTTGGATCTCATGGAGTTGCTGCGCCCTGCGCGTTCCAGCACGAAAGCCGATGGAAGCGCCGGGTTGCGCAAGGTGCGCAGCTGCATAGACGAAGCCCCAGCTCGGGACTGGTCTGTGGCCGAACTGGCCGCAGAGGCCGGTTGCAGTGAAGCCCAACTGCAGCGCAGCCTGCGGGCCGATACCGGGCAATCTGTTCACCAATACCTGCGCAACGCACGGCTGGATCTTGCCGCGCGGCTACTGCGCGAAACAGCTCTGCCAGTCCGCCAAGTATCCGAAGAAGCCGGCTGGCAATGCCATGGCCGCTTTGGTGCAGCCTTTCGTGAGCGCCATGGAATGGCTCCGCTGGCTTTTCGCAGAGGCAGCGAAATCAATTGAGCAGCGGTTCGTGGGGCCCGGAGGCCCCGCGAGTTCAACCCCTCAGACCGCTGCCAGAGATTGCTCCAGATCGGCCAGGATGTCGTCGATGTGTTCGATGCCCACGCACAAACGCACGGTTTCTTCTTTGACACCTGTCTTGGCCAGCTCCTCGGGCGCCAGTTGACGGTGCGTGGTGCTGGCAGGATGAGTTGCCAGTGACTTGGTGTCTCCAATGTTCACCAGGCGCGTGAAGAGTTGCAGCGCATCGAGGAACCTCGCACCCGCTTCACGCCCACCTGCGGCCGCCTTCACGCCGAAAGTCAGCAGACCCGAGGCACGCCCTTTCATGTAGTGCTGCGCCAGCGCATGGTCTTCATGGTCAGTTAGCCCTGCATAACTGACCCATGCGACCTTGTCGTGCTTTTGCAGGAACTGCGCCACTTTGAGAGTGTTCTCGCAGATACGGTCCATACGCAGCGCCAGGGTTTCGATGCCCTGGATGATCTGCCATGCATTGAAGGGCGAAAGTGCAGCGCCCATATTGCGCAGCGGCACCACACGTGCCCGCCCAATGTAGGCGGCGGCACCCAGCGCTTCTGTGTAGACCACACCGTGGTAGCTCACATCTGGCTCGTTCAGGCGAGGAAAGCGCGCCTTGTTCTCAGCCCACGGAAACTTGCCACTATCCACGATGATGCCGCCCAGCGTAGTGCCGTGGCCGCCCAGGTACTTGGTGAGCGAATGAACCACGATATCTGCACCGTGATCGATAGGGCGCACCAGATAGGGTGAAGCCACGGTGTTGTCCACAATCAGCGGAACGCCATGCTTGTGGGCAATGGCGGCTACGCCGGCGATGTCCGTTACGTTGCCAGCTGGGTTACCAATGGTCTCCACAAACACGGCCTTGGTCTTGGCATCAATCAGCTTCTCGAAGCTCTGTGGATCGCGGTGATCAGCAAAGCGAGTGGTGATGCCCAGTTGCGGCAGCGTGTGCGCAAACAGGTTGTAGGTGCCGCCATAGAGGGCCGTGCTGCTGATGATGTTGTCACCCGCCTCAGCAATGGTTTGAATAGCGTACGTGATGGCCGCCTGCCCACTGGCTACAGCCAGGCCGGCAATACCACCTTCAAGCGCTGCCACGCGCTTTTCCAGCACATCGCAGGTGGGGTTCATGATGCGGGAATAGATGTTGCCCGGCACTTTCAGATCGAAAAGATCAGCCCCGTGTTGCGCGCTGTCAAAAGCGTAGGCTACGGTCTGGTAGATAGGCACAGCCACGGCCTTGGTGGTGGGGTCTGGCTGGTAGCCGGCATGAACCAGTTGAGTTTCAAATTTCCAGGTTTCTGACATGAGAGATCTCCTTTTTGATCAAGTTTTCTTTTGATGGCAGCCAAACCATCGACACACAAAGAGCTTATGTCCGGCAGGCTCATTACGCCGCTCGGGTAAAGTGCTGGGTTTGCTACACGGCTGGCCGTGCGCGGAATCCAAATTTTTGGATGATGCTGCGCATTCTCAGGGCTACCGCGTGAAAATCCAACAACTGCTTAAGTCAATTTAGTCAGTTGCTAATTACAACACCCACCAGCTTACGCGAGAGGCAGTTCAAATGGCACGCATGATTCAATGCATCAAGCTCGGCAAAGAAGCCGAAGGTCTCGATTTCCCTCCCTATCCGGGCGATCTCGGCAAACGCATCTGGGAAAGCGTCAGCAAAGAGGCATGGGCAGGCTGGCTCAAGCACCAGACCATGCTGGTCAACGAAAACCGCCTCAATCTGGCCGATCTGCGCGCCCGCCAGTATCTTGCCCGGCAAATGGAAAACCATTTCTTCGGCACGGGTGCTGACCAGGCCATGGGCTACGTACCCCCCAGCGCTTGAACGAAGAAAGCGCCAGTAAGCCCGTACCTTTGATTCCAGGACTGCGCCGTCAGTATCACTTTCGACCCGGTCCTGCCGGATTGCAGGCCTGGGATGTGCACAGGCTCATTCGGTTGGCCCAAGAGCATGCGCTGCCCGTACATGATGTGCCGCTTGCCCAGATCCGCGAACTCGACGAGCCCTACTGGTTCGAACATGAAGACGCTCCACCTACGCCGCGCGCAATTGTGGAGCACCTCAAGCTGATGGATAGCTGCGATCTGAAATGGCCCATCGTGTTGAGTTCTGACGGCCGGCTCATGGATGGCATGCACAGGGTAGCTCAAGCCTTGCGCGAAGGCCGTACCCATATCCCGGCCGTGCGCTTTTCCACCGATCCCGCTCCGGATTACATTGGTGTTTCACCGGAAGACCTCCCTTACTAACTACAGCGATGCAGCCGGAGACACAAGAAACGGTAGTCTGGAGCGATGACGGCCTACCCGTCAGCCCGCGCTTCGGCGTCGTTTATCGCGGCAGCAACCCGCAAGGAGACAGTGACGCCGGGCTGGAGCAAGCTCGCCACGTGTTTTTGCGAGGGTGCGGCTTGCTGGCTGCCGACGGTGCATCTGCCTGGGCCAACGCCCCACGGTGGCAGATACTGGAAACCGGCTTTGGCCTTGGCCTGAATTTCTTGGCCACGTGGCATGCATGGCGCGCGGATGCCACCAGGCCCGATCGCCTCTTCTACAGCGCAGTTGAGGCTTGGCCGCCCGAAGCTGCCCACATCCTGCGCAGTGCGGAGCCTTTTGCCGAACTGGCCCCACTGGCGCAAGAATTGGCAGCTCGCTGGCATGGCCTGCTGCCGGGGGTCCACCGCATGGAATTTGAAGGCGGCAAGATTCAACTCACCTTGGCTATTGGGGATGCTCAAGCCATGCTGAGCGAATTGACCGGCCAGTTCGACAGCATCTACCTGGACGGCTTCAGCCCCAGCGTGAACCCGCAGATGTGGGATATCCACACCATGAAGGCCATAGCTCGCCTCGCCCGACGAGGCGCCTTGGCTGCCAGCTGGTGCGTGGTCGGTGAAATGCGCCGGCGCCTGGGCACCTGCGGCTTCATCGTCAAACGCGTACCGGGACTTCCACCGAAACGACATGCTCTGCGCGCGGTGTATGACCCACGATGGGAGCCCAAAGCCCGAGCCGACGCATCCCCCCTGCCGCTACCCGGCGGAGCGACACCCCGCCGCTGCATCGTCATAGGTAGCGGCCTGGCGGGTGCTTCTTGCGCTTACAGCCTGGCCCAGCGGGGCTGGCAAGTGACCGTGTTGGACCGCGCTGCCGAACCCGCCGCTGGAGCCAGTGGCTTACCAGCCGGTGTGGTCGCGCCCCATGTCTCACCAGACGACCGCCCCCTTTCACGCCTCACCCGAGCCGGCGCACAAGCCACCCTGGGGCGAGCCCGCTGGCTACTGCGCGAAGGCATTGAATTTGCTCCGACCGGCGTATTGGAGCGCCACGCGCCCGGCGAGCGGAGGCTCCCCACGCCATGGCAAGAAAAATCTGATTCAAAGGCCACCCGCTCCACCACCTACTCATCCACTGCACCGGAAACCATCACAAAAGCGCAACAGGCTGCGGCACCGCTGGACGAAGCCCGTCTGGCCCTCTGGCACGAGCAAGCCGGATGGATCAGGCCCGCCATGCTGGTGCGCAGCATGCTGAAAGCGCCCGGCATCGAGTGGCGCGGCAACCAAAACGTGCACAGGCTCGAAGGCTCCTCGGATGCGGATTCGCCTGTGTGGTACGTACTGGATGAAAGCGGCGCGATGTTGGCGGAGGCGGAATTAGTCGTCGTCTCGGCGGGTTTCGATACACGGGCGATCACCGGAGGATCGCTGCCCCTGAACGCCCTGCGCGGCCAAGTCGCGTTTGGCCCGATGCCGGGGAATACGAGTAATGCGGCATTGCCCACTTTTCCAGTCAACGGCCACGGCAGCCTGATTGCTCACGTACCGCTTCAAGATGGGGCCATGTGGGTCACAGGCTCCACCTTTGAGCGAGGCAACCCACAAGCCCAATTGCAAGACGCTGACCATGCCCACAATCGCCAGCGCATCGCAGAACTCCTACCCTTGGCCGCTGCCGCTATTGATAGCCAATGGCCCGACGGCCGAGCGCGTGCCTGGTCAGGTGTCCGCGCCACCCTCCCCGACCGCCTTCCCGCCGTTGGCGCCTTGGGAGGCAAACACGCTACTACTGGCACAAATGACGATGCGCAGCCTTGCGCGCTGCAACTCTGCACCGGTTTTGGCGCGCGCGGCCTGACGCTGGCCGTGCTCTGTGGCGAAATCCTCGCCTCCTGGCTTCATGGCGAGCCTCTGCCCGTGGAACGCAGCCTGGCTGAAAAGTTACGCGCGGGGCGATTGACGCCTTAGGACAGTATTCATGGTCTTTTCGGGCGCCGGGCAACCGGGCCGCGCGAGTGCCAGTGCGGGATGGGATGCAAGGGGCGCGGCGTGCAGCCACAAGCTATCGTGCGTGTTGCCCCGCGAGCGCGCTCGCAAGGCAGTGCTTCCGTAGGACCGTGGTGGCTGAAGTCACCGCGCATCGCTCCGTTTACGATACTACGACTTGTTCAACTTAATCACCAAGAACTCTCATGGCCTTCGCCGACAATCTGCGCACCCTGCCCTCGATCGCTCATATAGCCGCTATTGAATTACTCAACGATGCTGGCGACGTCGTAGCCACCATCCCCAATCAACCTGGAAAAGCAGGCTCAGTGACTGTGTACGCAGCTTTGGCGGCCAAGCACGGGAGCATCAATGCAGCGGCCGCACAAGAGGGACTGGTTCTGTTTGCAGAACATACCGACGACGCCCGTAAAAACCCTGGCAACCACCCCAACATTGACCGACTGCTGGAAGTGATCGAAAGCGGTAAGGGCTACGCGGTGAAAACTATCGCGGCGTAACTCTGACGCTACGGTCTGACGCCAGGTCTTTTTGCAAAAGGGGAATATCCACGTTTGCTGAAACCTGCATGAGCCGCCACGTGCTGGCTAATCAGTCTGGCGCATTTCCTGCGGACCTATTTTTCGCAGGCGTAGACAGCCTCACCAGATACGCCACCACGTCTTCCCTGTCCTGCGCCTCGTCAAGTCGGTAGTTCATGGCCTGCCCGGGCACCACTTTCTCAGGGTCGGTTAACCATGCCTTGATGCCTGCAGCATTCCAGGTGTGGGTGGCCGCGGTCATCGCCTTCGAGTAGACAAAGCCCTCTGCCTTGCCTGCCTTTCGGCCAACCACACCGCCCAAGGCGGGGCCTACGCGGTGGGTGTCGAGGCTGTGGCAGGCGAAACAGCGACTCTCCACCAGCTGCTGTCCACGGCTGACCGAGGGGACCAGGCCTTCGGCCTGCGTCACTGCTGGCATACCCCCCGTCACCGCAAAAGACAGCACCCACGCGCATCGTCGGATGTGGGTGTACACGGCCATCACGCACCGAAGGACAAAGCGCCGGCGGGCAACGGGCGGCCCAGTGCGTTAAGAAGAAGCACGTAGTGCATGGTTTCGTCTGCAGCCAAGCGGCCTGCCACCTTGGCCAGATCTTTGTTGCCAAACGCAGGAATCACACCCAGATAGGCATTGGTGGCACCCAGCTCCAGGCGGGCAGCCAGATCCAGCACGTCGCTCTGACTGCGCAGAGTGTCAGCCTTCAGGGCCTTGGCATATTCATCCAGCTTTTTCTCCATGACGGGTGCGCCACCAAGCTTCTGGATGGTGGCGATCAACGCATCGCGGTGGGCTTTATGGTCGGCCTGAAAACGCACCGCCACATCCAGCACTGGCTTTTGGAGCAAGCCACTACCGGCACCTAGTTGGTAGGCATTAATAGCCTCATGCTCAAGGCCCAGAGCGACGTTCAGAATGCCGACGTCCTTGGACGTGTCACCTGCCATGCCCTGTGCCAATGCATCTTTACCTGCGAGCATAGCCACTGCCAAGGCTGAAAGCCCGCCGGTGCGGCCCATGAAGTTACGACGGGATGCCACTGAAGAAACCGCGGCAGGAGATTGAATAATGGTTGTCATGGTGGGTCCTTTTTTTAGTGAGATCGAGAGCCACTTACCGAGGTTGGTATTTGCAGCTCTCCAATCGAATACGCGCGCCCCTTGCCACCTGGATTCAGCAATTTCAAAAAAAATGGTTTGAATCCAATCCCAGGTTTCCTGCGTACCTGGTTTAGAACACAATGAACATATGAACGCAGAACACTCCGACGCCACACTCATCGTTCTGCTTCAACGCATTGCGCTTAAAGATGAGGCTGCCCTCAAATCGCTGTATGAAGCGTGCGCAGGTAAGCTGTATGGTTTGGCGCTGCGTGTGGTGAGCCACCGGGAATTTGCGGAAGACGCACTGCAAGAAGCCTTCCTGAACATCTGGCGCTTAGCCCCTGAATACAGCGCGTCCTTGAGCCCCCCCATGGCCTGGATGGGCCTCATCGTGCGCAGCCGTGCCCTGGACCTGCTGCGCCGCCGTGCCGCAGCGCGCACCCACCTCACCCAGGAGATAGACGTCACTCTCGCCGATACGCTCCAAAGCGATGACCCCACTCCGCTGGACACCGCCCAGGCCAGTGAGCAAGCATGGGCCCTGAATCAATGCCTTGGCCGGCTGGAGAGCAAGCAATGCGAAGTGGTCAAACTTGCCTATATGCGTGATTTGAGCCATAGCGAACTAGCCGCCCAATTACAGCTTCCGCTTGGCACAGTGAAAACCTGGATACGCAGAGGCCTGGACCAACTGCGCCTTTGCATGGCTCGTTTCGCGTGAGGCTGCCATGAAAATTCACCAAAACCCTGAATTGCTGGACCGCCTGGCAGCCAGCTACGCCTTAGGCACACTGCGCGGCCCAGCACGCCGCCGCTTCGAGACCATCGCCCGCGAACAAGCCCCAGTTCGCGCAGCGGCACTCATTTGGCAAAGCCGGATGTCCAGCCTGAACGAACTGCAACCCAGCGCCCAACCCGCACCCGTCGTCTGGACCCGGATAGACAATCTCGTCCGCGCCGATCGCGAGCAAGCGACCCAGGCAGAAGTACGACACCGCGCAATTCAAGCCGGAGGTTCTAACGAAGGTCGGGGCGGCTGGCTACGCAGCCTGAGTTTTTGGCGGGTGAGCAGTGCGGTCGGCGCTGCAGCCACAGTGGCCGCAGTCGTTGTGGGGCTGAACGTGCGCCAGGAGTTGGATAGCGAGATTGCCACGCTACAAGCCGCACCGCAAATTCAATATGTGGCAGTACTGGCGGACGACAAAGCTGCGGCGTCCATGCTGGTGACCTTCGACGCCAAGAACAAAAAGCTAATCCTGCAACGCGTGGGTAACTACCAGGAATCAGCTGATAGGTCTCTACAACTCTGGGCCCTCCCGCCCTCCGGTGGCCCAAAATCGCTCGGTGTGCTCAGCAACGATAAGCTGCTGCGCCTCACCGCTGGGGAAAGCGATGTGCGCGAAGTGCCAACGTTGGCAATCAGTCTCGAGCCCAAAGGGGGAGTACCCAGCGAGACTGGCCCCACTGGACCCGTGCTCTTTAAAGGCGCGTTGATTCAGAAGCTTATGTAAGGCGACTTATCGGACTGCGCAACACGCACCGCCAATCCGGACCATCCCAGACCGTCGCCTTCGTCGGCTTCGAAGGACGCTGACGACAAGACAGGAAAGTGCCTGAACTGCTTGTATGTACGGGGCCTGCGCCTAGGAGGCTGTCGGACTTGGAAATCGCCGGCTGCAAATGGGCCGCAGCGGTCCATTTTCGCTATCGGCGCTCCAAGTCCGACAGCCTCCTAGTCGCGGTTCCAAGCGTCCAACAACAGCGTCCCGACCTCATCATCGCCAGTTGGTGGTTGTGTCTCGGACAAACCTCGCACGTTGGCTTTTCGGGCCTGACCTTCACGTTCCACCAATTTCAGCGGAGCGGTTTCGACCATAAGTCCGCCCAGCAATATCCGGTAAAACTCCTGGAAAGCGTCTTCGATCGTCAGATTGGCTTTCGCGAGAAACGCGGGCCGGCGCAGTCGCAGTGCCGCTCCCAGGATAAGTTCGGACACCACGAGTCCGTGGCACTTGACGAATACGCCTTGGCTTACGCCCTCGTCGATCAGCTGTGAAAGTCTTACCGTTCTTGCCTGCTGGTAGTTGTCAAAAATGGTCCGTGCCGCCTCCGAATCCTCAACGTCTTTGAGGAACTGCACACCGATTCGGCTGGCTGCCCGCACACCTACCTCAAGGTAGGCAGCAATCGCTGCAGTCAGGTTCTTCTCACTGCGAGTCAGCGCATTGCCCTCTTCAAGAATTCCATAAAAGAAGCGACTGACGGTGGTGCAGAAGATCTCCTCTTTGGTCTGCGCGATGTCATAGAGGCGACGCCGCGAGCAGCGCAAGCGTGAAGCCATCTCTCCCACCGTCAGGTTTCTAACTCCTTCAGCAAGAAACAACTGGATTAGTCCATCGAAGAACTCTTCATCTGTGAGCGCTTTTCTCATTCGGGTTTTTCCTAGCTAAATACGGTACCCAGACGGTTGACTTGGTACCGCTCGATGGATTTAATGGTACCAATAGTGACGCAAACGTACCGAATAGGCAATATGTACACCTCAGATGCTCGCATAAAGAATGCTGTAAATCCACAGTCCGCCAACGGGGAGAGCCGGCCGCTTCCGTTCTCGCCAGGAACAGGTCAGTTGGCGGCACCAGTGGGTCAGCAAACACAACCCGAACTGGGGAGCTTGCAATGAATCTGATTGACTTTTTCGACGCCGGCCTCGCTGGTTACCCAGATGCTCCCTGCTTTGTGGACTGCGGTCACGATGCTCCAGCTATCACTTATGCCCAGGCAGGAGCGCTGACCTCCCAAATCGCAAGAGGACTACAAGGCCTGGGATTTGAGCCCGGCTTTCATGGTGCGGTACTCAGCGGCAACGCGGAAGCCGCATTCACAGCGTTGCTAGGGGTTCTACGCGCCCAAGGTGTCTGGTTGCCTGTCAACGCGCGCAACAGCGTGGAGACCAACATCGAGTTCCTGCAAGACATGGACTGCGATGTACTTTTCTACCAAGCGAGCTACGCCGATCAGGTAGCCGAAATCCGCGCCAAAGTCCCCCGCATTCGCCATTACATTTCGCTGGGCGAGTCCGCAAGGACGGACCTGTCCGTCGACCAACTGATCCAGGGCCAGTCGAGCGAGATGTTCTCGGCACCTTCGCAACCGCAGTCGCTGGCCATGATCATGGGCACCGGTGGGACCACGGGGCGTTCCAAGGGGGTCATGCTGACCCACCGCAACTTGACGGCAACCCTGGCCAACCACATGTCGGCAATGCAGGTGACCGACCGCATGACGGTGTTGGCTGCGGCACCTATCACCCACACGGCGGGGCTGGTCGCCATGCCTTTCATTGCGCGTGGTGGCCGCGTCATCCTGATGGACGGGATCGATCCGCAAAACCTGCTCAAGGTGATGGAGCAAGAGCAAGTCAACATGCTGTTCCTGCCGCCGACGGTCATCTATGCACTTCTGGCACAGCCCAATGTGCGGGATTTTGACTTCTCGGCCCTGCGCTACCTCATGTACGGCGCAGCCCCTATGTCGCCTGACAAGCTTGCCGAGGCCATTGAGGTCTTTGGCCCGGTCATGCTGCAAATCTACGGCCAAGCTGAAGTGCCTGGTGCCATCTCAGTACTCAGAGTGGAAGATCACTTGATCGACGGAGGGGTGGCGCCGCGTCAGCGGCTGCTAAGCGCAGGACGTCGCTTCCCGTTTACGCGGGTAGCGATCATGGACGATGACGGGAAGTTGCTCGTTCAACCGGGTGCCGTCGGCGAGATTGTCGCTCAGGGCGACATCGTGACCCAAGGGTACTACAAGAACCCCGACGCCACGGCGGAGGTGCAGCGCCACGGGTGGCATTGCACAGGCGATGTGGGTTACTTTGACGAACAAGGCTTCCTGTTCATCGTCGACCGCAAGAAGGACATGATCGTCACCGGCGGCTTCAATGTCTTCTCCTCGGAAGTCGAAGCTGCAGTCATGGCCCACCCGGCCGTGAAGGACTGCGCTGTCATAGGCGTACCCGACGAAAAATGGGGCGAAGCGGTCAAAGCAGTCATTGAGTTGCGACCCAATCAATCCGTGACGCCAAAGGAACTCATCCAGTTCGTCAAGAGCCGGCTAGGCAGCGTCAAGGCACCCAAGGATGTCGAAATCGTTGATCAGTTGCCCCGCAGCACGGTGGGCAAGGTGCTCAAGAAAGAAGTCCGAAAGAAGTACTGGCAACACCAGGAACGGATGGTGTCTTGATCCCAGCGCAAATTCATCCCAAACACGCGTGATGACGTTATCAACCCGGAGATTCGCGATGCAAGAGCCCGTTCTAGTTGCCGGTGTAGGCATGACCCCCTTCAAAAAGCCCGGAGACAACCTCCCATACCCGGAGATGGCCGCACAGGCGATCCGCCAAGCGCTACAGGACGCCGGCCTGGCCTATTCCGACATACAGGAGGCTTACGCAGGCTACGTCTATGGAGACTCTGCCGGCGGACAGCGTGCGATCTACGAAGTTGGCATGACCGGCATACCTGTGATCAACGTCAACAACAACTGTGCATCTGGCTCCACCGCGCTCTACCTTGCCCGCAAAGCCGTGGCAAACGGTTCGGCGGACTGCGCCCTGGCAGTTGGTTTCGAGCAGATGCCCTCAGGCGCCTTGAAGAGTCACTGGGATGATCGACCTGATCCGCTTGATCAATTCAACGGCGTCATGGATGAGGTGTTTGGCCACCCCGAGTTGCCGATGGCCATCCGCTACTTCGCGGCAGCTGGCCGGGAGCATATGGAACGGTATGGCACTTCTCTGGAAACCATCGCCAAGATCAGGGCGAAGGCGAGTCGGCATGCTGCAAAGAATCCATTGGCCGTGTTTCGCAAGGAGGTCACGACCGAAGAGGTGCTGGCCAGTTCTTCACTAGTACCCGGCACCATGACGCGCTTGATGGCCTGTCCTCCGACGTGTGGTGCAGCCGCGGCGATCTTCGTCAGCAAGAAGTTTGCCCAAAAGATGGGGCTCAACTCCAACGTCGAGGTGTTGGGGCAGTCGCTCGTTTCAGATTACGAAGGCACGTTCAGCGCCAAATCAGCGATTTCTGTGGTGGGGTTCGAGATGTCGCGCGAGGCATCTCGCCAAGTCTATGAGGCGGCGGGCGTGGGGCCGGAGGACATCGACGTGTGCGAATTGCACGACTGCTTCGCTCAGAACGAGCTACTCGGTTACGAAGCCCTCGGCTTTTGCGGAGTGGGAGAAGGGTCGTCCTTCGTCGACTCCGAGGCGAATACCTATGGCGGTGCGGTCGTTGTCAACCCTTCGGGTGGGCTGCTGTCCAAGGGGCATCCTCTGGGCGCCACCGGCTTGGCGCAATGTTTCGAACTCACGCACCAGATTCGCGGCACCGCCGAGGCACGGCAGGTTCCGAACGCACGACACGCTCTGCAACACAACGCAGGTCTGGGTGGCGCCACTGTGGTGACCCTTTACGGGCGTACGAACTGAGCCAACCGCCTCCTAGGGCTTGACGCACTTTTTAAAAGGGTATGCGATGGGTAAACGTTTGGAAGGCAAGGTAGCTCTGATTACCGGTTGTGGTTCATCGGGGCCAGGCTGGGGCAATGGGAAGGCAATGGCCGCGCTGTTTGCGCGTGAGGGGGCCAAGGTCTATGGCTGTGACATCAATCTAAGCGCAGCGCAGGAAACCCAGGCGATCGTGGAAAACGAGGGCGGAGCCATGCACGTCGCCCAGTGCGATGTGACGGATGCTGACGCGGTAGAGAAATTGGTCAAAGCTTGCGTGGAGACCCTGGGTGAGATCGACATTCTGATCAACAACGTGGGCACTGCTCGAATTGGAGGAGTTGTCGAACAAAGCCTGCAGGACTGGCAGTTGGTTTTCGATGTCAATGTTACATCGATGTTCCTTACCTGCAAGCACGTTATTCCCTCCATGCTCAAAAAGGGCAAAGGGAGCATCGTGAATATAGGTTCGGTGGCCGGCATCCGCGACAGCGGTGTGGCCTACGTTTCCTACAGCGCGTCAAAGGCTGCGGTGCTCGGATTTTCCCGCAGTGTTGCCTTGCAATATGCCAAACAGGGCATTCGGTCGAACGTGTTGATGCCTGGATTGATGAACACGCCGATGGTTAGGCAGCCCCTCATATCACTGGCTGATGGATACCACACGGAATCCGTAGAGGAAATGCTGGCGAAGCGGGACCAGCAGTGCCCGATGGGGCATATGGGAGATGCCTGGGATGTGGCAAATACGGCTCTGTGGCTAGCAAGCGATGAATCCAAATATATTACTTCCGCCGAAATAGTGGTGGACGGCGGAATTTCAGCTCGAATTGGTTAATTCTCAATTAATTTTGGTCAACTAAAGGAGACATATCATGGATAAATTTACAACGTGGTTCAAAAAAAGTGTTGTGGTGGTTGCGATAACCACGGTAGGCCTGGCACCTTTAGGGCATGCGCAGACCAAACCAGATAAATTCAAAATCGGCGGAGTGATTTCACTTTCTGGGCCATATGGCTTGTTGGGCGAGGATATGCGAAAAGGCGTGCAAATCGCTATTGACGAGCGCGGTGGAAAAGTACTGGGTGTTCCCATCGACATGGCGTGGGAAGACGACGAAACCAAGCCACAGCCAGCCGTTCAAAAAGCGACCAAGTTGATATCAGAAGGGTCGCACATGATTTTTGGCGCGTTGAGCTCTGCTTCCACGCTCGCCATCATGAATATCACCAAGCAGCGGAAAATACCTCATCTCATCACAATTTCAGCTGACGACAAAATTACTGTGCCTGGTGGTTCTCGCTATGCTTTCCGCACATCCAATAATCTGGATATGGAAAATCGCATGGCATTGGTGTATGCACAGGAAAAAGGGCTGAAGAAAATTTATGCCGTGACCGCTGATTACCAGGCGACGCGAGATGGATGGGAGTGGGTTAAAAAAGAAGCCACGCAAAAAGGCATAAAAATTGTTGGGGAAGATTTCCCAGCATTCGGCAATAGAGACTATTCATCTATTGTGGATAAGATTGCCAAATCAGATGCAGATGGCGTCATATTGATGCTAACGGGTTCGGACGTGGTCACTTTCCTTAAACAAGCGGGGCAAGTAAACCTTAGCAAGGGAAAAGTTGTTTTTGGCCCTGTCGCCGCTGATGAAACTATGGCAGCAGCCGTAGGACCGACTTCACTGGGGGTTAATACCGGTTTGCGCTACCACTACTCCATCGACAACGCTGCCAACCGCAAATTCGTTGAGGCCTACCAAAAGAAATTCGGTGCGCTGCCCCCCATGGCCGCGGGAGAGGCCTACGATGGCATGTCGTGGTGGCTGGACACGGTTGAAAAAACAGGATCCTGGGATAAGGAAAAGTGGGTGGATGCGTTCGCAAACAGCACCCGTGAAAATTCTGTAGAGGGCAAAAAAACCATGCGTGCTTGTGATCATCAGGCGCTGCAAGTCGGCTTTTGGGGAGAAGTCGTGCAAGGCACCGCGCCTGCGCCCGCTTTGACCATGAAGATCACCAAAGTTTTCCCAGAGTCAAAGCTTTTCACAGCTTGCAAGAGCTGAAGCTTTTCGGCGCATGGGCCTAGGAGCCAGTCGGACTTGGATCGCTGGCAACTGCCAAGTCCGACAGCACCTAGAAAAGCCTCTTCCGTTACCTGCTCTCCCATTCGAATCGTAATCGGTTATTGATATGTCAACTGTTGTGATTGGCTTGAGTCTGGGAATGCTGCTGTTTTTGCTAGCAGCTGGACTCACGCTTATTTTCGGAATGCTGGGTGTGATCAATTTTGCCCACGGTGCGGTTTACATGCTGGGAGCATATGTCTCGTATGAAGCCGGAAAGCGGACGGGATCATTCGTGGTTGGGGTTCTTTCCGCCACGCTCTTGACCGCATTAGTGGGAGCTGTGGTCGAAAAGCTGGCACTTCGGCCGCTCTATGAGCGCCCTCACTTCTATCAGCTCATTCTGACATTTGGCCTGATTCTGGTTCTGAGTGACATGGTGCGATTCATCTGGGGCCCTGGATACCAGGAAGTCGCAATTCCCGCAGTATTGAGTGGCACCGTTGATATGCTCGGGAGCACTCTACCCATCTATCGATTGTTTGTAATCGGCTTCGGCGCCATTGTCTCAATTGGCCTGTATTTCGTGTTAGAAAAAAGCACCTTCGGTATGCTCGTGAGAGCGGCAAGCAGTGATGCCGAAATGGTTCGAATACTGGGTTTACCAGTGGGTGCAATTCGCATGGCGGTTTTTGCTGCAGGCTGCGGCCTTTCGGGTTTGGCTGGTTCGATTGCAGCGCCTCTTTTCCCCATTGAGTTGGGCATGGCAACCAATACCATCATTGACTGCTTCATTGTCGTTATTTTAGGAGGTCTTGGAAATATCCGAGGGGCTATAGCTGCGTCTCTATTAATTGGGATGGTGCGAGCCATAGGCTATGTTTACCTGCCTAGTTGGGTTGACATCATGACCTTTTCCTTACTTATTGGCACTCTTCTGACGCGCCCCCAAGGCTTGTTCTTCCGGACAGCGAGGACCGCATGAAGATATTGAGATTCGACATCTACTTCGGCTTAATGCTGGCGGTGACAGGTATCTTGTTGCCCTTCGTTCACCCAGAGGAAGCTCTGATTCAACTGGTAACTCTGTCAGCCATCTGGGCAATATTCGCTATCGGTTTTGATTTTGTATTTGGTGCATTGGGAATGGTGTCGTTCGGGCATGCCACTTTCTTGGGTGTGGGAGGCTATGCAGTGGCTCTTGCAACTCAAAAATATGGATTTTCTTTCTTCACTGGCGCGGGCCTTGCCATAGTATTAGGTGCAGCTTTTGCACTGCTATTTAGTTTTTTTGCCCTTCGGGTATCTGGCATCTTTTTTGCACTAGTGACTTTGGCCTTGTCCCAATTGATATTCATCTTGGCAGACAGCAAGCTGCGCGCTTTCACCGGTGGAACTGACGGTATTTCTGGTGTCGAGCGCCCCAATTTATTTGGCATTGATTTCTACGACCCAGTGAATTACTACTGGTTTGTTCTGGGCGTTTACACCTTGGTCATGCTCGCGGTGATCTCCCTGCGAAGCTCACCATTTGGCCGTGTGATCGCATCCATCCGAAGTAATGAAACCCGCGCCGACCAACTCGGCTTCAACGTCAACCGCTACAAACAGATTACCTTTGTGATTTCAGGTGGTTTGAGCGGTCTGGCAGGGGCCTTGTTGGCATCCCTGTTGATGTATATGAACCCGCAGATGCTCCACTGGACGACCTCCGGTGATGTGATCATCATGACCCTTCTGGGTGGCTCTGGCACGCTGTGGGGCGCAACGGTTGGCGTGATCGTCTTCGAGGTACTGAAGGAGTGGCTGAGCGGCTGGACCAAGTACTGGTACGGAGTCCTGGGGCTGGTGTTCATTCTCGCCACCATATTCTTCCCGCGCGGCATTGTCGGCGGATTGGAGAAGGGTTTCGCTGCATACCAAAACAGCCGGAAATTGCGCCAGCGAGGCATCAAATGAACAACGTCGCACTCAAGTGTCAGGGTGTGACCGTCAGCTACGGCGCTTTGAAAGCAGTCAACGATGTAAACCATGAGTTCCGGGAGGGACGTATCTACGGCTTGATCGGGCCCAACGGCGCTGGAAAAACGACTCTATTGAACGTGTTGGCGGGGCGGCAAATGCGCCATTCGGGCCAGGTGTACTGCGGCGACCAAGACATCAGCAAGCGGCCGGCATACGAGCGCGCCCGCATGGGAATCGGCCGGAGCTTTCAGATCATCAAAATCTTCGGCGACATGACTGTCAACGAGAACCTGCTTATCGCGGCGCAATCCCGACGGCCCGGATTCCAGCCGTTCTGGATTAGCCGCCATTTCGACAAGCAGTTTCGCGAGCAATTGGATTCCATCCTGGAGTTGACTGGGTTGACTGCCTACCGCAACGACATTGCGGGCACCTTGCCCTACGGCTTACAGCGCTCGCTGGAGCTGGGAGTTACGTTGCTACCGGATCCCAAGATTTTGTTGCTGGATGAACCACTGGCGGGCATCGGGCATCATGAAATTGAATCTGCCCTGCAATTGATCAAGAACGTTTCACAGGGCCGCACCGTGCTGTTGATCGAGCACAACATGGAGGCCGTGATGTCACTTTCCAGTGAAATCGTGGTCATGAGCAACGGCTCGGTCATCGCTTGCGGCGCTCCGGAGGTCATCAAGAAAAATGAGGCCGTACGGTCCATTTACCTTGGGGAGGATGCGGAGTGATCCAACTAGAAAATGCGAGCGTCAAATACGGGCAGGCATTGGCGCTGGAGGAGATTTCCGTCCGGATCGATTTTCACGAGATCGTGGCCATCGTCGGACGCAATGGCGCGGGGAAGACGACTTTGCTCAAAGCTTTGATCGGGTTGATGCCACTTGTCGCTGGCCGGCGCCTGCTCGGCGACCAGGACATCTCAACTCACGGTGTCGAAGCCATTGCCAAGCTTGGCGTTGCGTTGGTTCCAGACACGCGCCGGATCTTTCCAAACCTTTCAGTGCTGGAAAACTTGAAGATCGGTGCCATTGGCCACCGGCCGGGGCATTGGACGCTCGAGCGCGTCCTCGATATTTTTCCCCGTCTGCAGGAGCGCCTCAGCTTTGGCGGTGATCAGCTTTCCGGTGGCGAACAGCAGATGCTGTCCATTGGCCGAGCGCTACTGGGAAATCCGCGCATGCTTTTGCTGGACGAGCCAACCGAGGGCCTTGCACCGGTCATCGTCGACCAACTGGTTCGAGTGTTTTCCCAAGTTCACAACCAGGGCACCGGCATTGTTCTGGTTGAACAGAACCTCAAGGTGCCCATGAAGCTAGCCCACCGGCAGTACGTCCTGGATCACGGCCAAGTCGTCTGGTCAGGAACTTCCCAAGAACTCGACGCGCAGCGTGCGCACGTCGAAGGACTCATTACGACAGGGGCACCATCATGATCACTCAGAACATCTATGTCGCAGGGATTGGTATTACCAACTTCGGCAAGCAACTCGATAGAAGCGTCAAAGACCTCGTCAGTCAGGCAGTGACCGCTGCTCTGCAGGACGCGGGTTGTGAGCCATCGCAAATTCAAGCGGCCTACTTTGGTACTGCAGGTCAGGGCTATATTGAAGGGCAGACCAGTGTTCCGGGGGAAGTCGCGTTAAGGGCGATGGGGATCAGCGGCATTCCTGTGACGAACGTTGAGAATGCCTGCGCAACGTCCAGCACCGCCTTGAATGCCGCGCGACTCTATGTAGCTTCCGGAGAAGGCGACATTTGCCTGGTCGTTGGTGTCGACAAACTGTTCTCTCTCGATCGTGCCAAATCCTTTGGGGTGTTCAACGGGGCGTGGGATGTTCATGACACAGAGGCACAAATGGCGTTGCTCAGTGGCCTTGGGAGTTCGGTGCAGCCTCCCACCGGCACCCCCGAGCCAGGACAGCGGAGCCCGTTCATGGACATCTACGCCAACTTGAGCCGTTTGCACATGGAAGCGTTCGGCACCACCCAGCGTCAGCTGGCCGCAGTGGCTGCCAAGAACCATAACCACTCCACTCTGAATCCAATTGCACAGTTTCAGTATCCAATGAGCGTCGATCAAGTGTTGAACGACCGCATCGTCTCCTGGCCTTTAACGTTGCCCATGTGCTCTCCGATCAGCGACGGTGCGGCAGCGGCCATTGTGTGCAATGAGCACGGCTTAAAGAAGATGGCTCACCGCAGCAGGGCCATACGTGTACTAGCCAGCGTATTGCGCTCGGGATCCGATCGGCAGGCCCATGAATTTGATCGGCACCTATGTCATCTCGCTGCTTTGCAAGCCTACGAAATCGCAGGTGTGGGTCCCGGCGACATGTCCCTTGCCGAGGTGCATGACGCCACAGCATTCGCAGAAATCCAGCAAACAGAGAATCTCGGGTTCTGCAAGTTCGGCGAAGGCGGACCTCTGGTGGAGTCTGGTGCCACCACGTTGGGTGGTCGTATCCCCGTCAGCGTCTCGGGAGGCTTGATCTCGCGCGGTCATCCTATCGGAGCAACAGGGCTAGCCCAAATTTACGAGTTGGTCACCCAGCTTCGAGGCGAGGCCGGCGGGCGTCAAGTCGAAAACGCGCGATTGGGCATTGCCGAAAACGGTGGTGGCTTTATCGGTGTGGAAGAAGCCGCTGCAGTCATCACCATCCTTGGCCGCTGAGCACTGGGCCCCTGACACCCTTCATGAATTCATCACTCCCGATGGGCCGGAGTGCAATGTCCTCGCTTACGAATGCTGGAGCTCAATATATGTCCATGAAAACTGAACTCTCTGCACGCATTGAGCCGTTAGATGTGCATGACCCCCGATCCAAGGATCCACTGCTCGAAGAGCTGGTGAGTTTTGTAGGCTATCGTCCCAACGCGCTTCTAACCATGGCGCGCAAACCCGGTGTAGTACCTGGGCTGATGAAGCTTCTAGGGGTCACGCTACGAGGTGATGGGCTGCTCACGGAATCACTGCGGTTTCTGGTTGCGGCAGAAGCTGCGCGCGGAGCAGAGTGCCGCTACACGACGACGCACCTTATTCACGTCGCGCATCATCTTGGCGTTTCCTGGGAAAAGCTGGCTGCTCTGCCATCGTATCTGGACGATCCGCAATACACGGACAAGGAGAGGAAGGCGCTGGCCATAGCGAGTGCCGGCGGCGCCTTGCCGGTGCGTGAACCGGCTCTGGCGATGGAGCAGGCCAAGTCCGTTTTCTCTGATGAAGAAATCATAGAGATCGTTTCGTGTGTAGCCATGACGGGGTGGTTCAACCGCTGGAACGGTCTGATGGGGTCGGCGCTGGAGTCTGTTCCATCGGAGGCCCTGAGCCATGTCCAATGGCTCTCAGAGCTGAACGCCTGACCGCACAACACGCTGGCACTTGATCTGGAACCTCTCTGCATAGAGCACTGCGTAGAAGCAGCGCCGGCTGGGTCATTGCCAAATTCGGTAAGGCCAAAATCCTTCGTCATGCTGGATCCGATCCCAAAGCTCTTTCGGCGTGAAGCCCGTAATACGACGCGACTGCCTGCATAAGTGCGACTGGTCCGAGTAACCCACATCCGTCGCCAATCCAGACCATTTCACCGCCTCAGCTTCGTTGGCTTCCATGGCTTCGAAGAATGCGCGTTCTGCGCGACTGAAGCCTTTAAGTTCCCGCAGGGGTTGTCCTGCCCAACGCAGAACCCTGCGCTCTATCTGGCGCAGGCTCTTGCCTGTCCGCGATAGCGCCGCATGCAGCGCGAGACCACTTACCCAGTCTGCATAGCGATGCGTCCCTATCACCTGTTTGGGACGTACGACTTGCCATCTTGGATCCAGGAAGTCTTCGATAAGGCGTACCCGCCCCTCATCTGTCTGCTCGGCAGCTACAGACATGCACATTTGCAGCCATTCTTGCGGGAGAACTTCAGAAACGTCAACCAGGCGATTCATCCAGTTTCCGGGATCTGCTCCCGTGAGGTAATGCACCGCGTCAGGAAGCAAAAGCAACATCATGCCGTGCACCGGGCCGGAACTCCACGTTGCCGATGGGCGGGCGAACGGACCTCCAAATGCCACAGACGACGACACAGGTGAGCGTTGGCTGAATGCGGTGGTGGCTGCACCGGGTGCCAGCATTTCCACCGAGCCGGTGAAC
Organism: Ottowia thiooxydans DSM 14619; assembly: GCF_000422885.1. GTDB lineage: Bacteria > Pseudomonadota > Gammaproteobacteria > Burkholderiales > Burkholderiaceae_C > Ottowia > Ottowia thiooxydans. The sequence continues at coordinate 750,481 of NZ_AUGX01000001.1, forward strand.
CACCAACTGATGGTGCACATCGGTGTGGCCGGATAGTGACTGAACCGTTGCTCAGGCTTCAGTGGCACGCCCCTGGTGTCTCGCGCCATTACGCCACGCACGCAACCGGTGAGAGACATTCTGGGTAACCACAGACGTGAGCTCGCACCTGAGAGGGGCGGAAAATCTGAAACCATGCTGAGATTTTAGGAGACGCACAACTTCAAAAAATGTCGGAATCGTTCAATACAACGGGCAGACGCGCTGGCAACATGTGCGAATGCTCCAACCTATTGATACGAACATCTGGCACGCCGTCCATAGCTTCACAGCCAACGGGCTGCCCATCACTACGCGCATGACGGTGGTGCGCCTACCTGATCGAAAGTTGTTCGTTCACTCACCAATCCCCCTGGACGATGAAACGCGGCTCCAGCTCGACGCCCTTGGTCGTGTGGCATTCATCGTGGCCCCGAATCTATTCCACCATCTGTTTCTGGGCCTCTTTTCCGATGCCTACCCTGAAGCACTCGTCTACGGCCCAGCTGGCCTTCGCAAGAAGCGCCCAGATCTGCAGGCGCTCAGAGACTTGCCCACCGGCGAAAACCAGGAATGGGAACCTGACCTGGAGCATTTGACGTTTGAGGGAATTCCAGCGGGCCGTGAATCGATTTGGTTTCATCGACCCACAGGCACACTGATAGTGACCGACCTGGTTCAATGGTGGCAAGGCAAACTTCGCTGGACAACCCAAGCCTATGCGATCCTGACAGGGGTTCGCCATAAGCCCGCCGTACCTCTCACCGTCCGAGCACTGGTACGCGATAAGCAAGCTGCGGCCCGGAGCGCCGAGCGGCTACTGCAATGGCCAATTTCCAGAATAGTGGTCGCGCACAACACCATCATCGAGACCAATGCCTACGCCCAGATAACCCACGCCCTGAGGGTGTTTGCCGCACCACTCCGTTAAGCCGCGGCAAGGAGTGAAATGAATCACAAGAAGTTTTCTGATCAGCCCAAGCTGTCATTGCGAAAAAAAGATAGCGTTTTTGTGATACTCAACTCGACAAATTAACAAGTTGTGATACTTTGCATCATCTAATTACCCCTCAACTTTGCAGAGATGTGACTGATGACCGTTAAATCTGTTAGCGCTGGCCCATTTGCACTGCTTGCACTGTTGTTGCCCATAGCTACCACAGCCCAAACCATATCAACCAGCCCGGCGGCCGCCCCCCTTGCGCCTCTGACTGCTGTACCAGTGGACAACCCCCTGGCGCTTGCAGCCCTGTTTCTGGTGCTTGTGTTCGCCGGATGGTGGTCGCTGCGGCGCAGCCGCGGCGCGCAACGAGTGGTGTCGCTCGTTCTGGTGGGCGCTCTTGCCGGTTTGGCCGGGCACAGTTCGGGCTTGATGGCGCAGGCACTCAATGCGTTCACCAACTCCTCCGGAGAGACACTCTCCATTGGTGTTGTCCCCATCACTGCGGGGGGGTTCACGGGCTTTCAGCCTGCGGACTTCAGCAACGCCTCAGGCGTTGCGCTGCGAATTGAAGCGATCGATCCGCCCGATTTGGCCGAATGTTTTGCCACTAACCCGGCCAACACGCTACTGCCCCCTGGGGTGCCCGTCCCGTCTCCGCACCCTGCATGCACCGTGGGAGCCACGCTGGCCACTAGCGCCGTTTGCCGAGTGGATGTTGAAGCGATCTGCCGCGCTCTTGTACCTGAACCGGCCGCCACGCTGACGGCTATCAGCCCGAATTCTGGCAGTACAGCCGGTGGTGCCATGGTCACTTTGACAGGCACCGGGCTGACTGCAGCCTCGGGCGTCACCTTTGGCGGTATTGCAGCGGCATCTGTCGTCGTGATCAACCCGACCACTATCACTGCGATCACGCCTGCACACCCAGCGGGTGTCGTAGACGTTGCGGTGACCACGCCGAGCGGGTCAGCATTAGCACCCCAAAGCTATACCTACATGCTCCCGCCTACTGTGGCTCAAGTTTCTCCAAATTCCGGGAGCACAACGGGCGGAACCTCAGTCACTCTGACAGGTTCCGGGCTGTCTGCAGCCACGGGCGTCACGTTTGACGGCATATCCGCAACCTCTGTCAACCTGGTCGACTCCACCACCATCACTGCGATTACGCCCGCACACGCAGCGGGTACGGTAGACGTCACGGTGACTACGCCGAGCGGGGTAGCACCAGCGCCCCAGAGCTATACCTACATGCTCCCGCCTACTGTGGCTCAGGTTTCTCCAAGTTCCGGGAGCACAGCGGGTGGAACCTCAGTGGTTCTGACGGGCACCGGACTGACTGCAGCCACGGGCGTCACTTTTGGCGGCATACCCGCAAGCACGTTCATCGTGAACAGCTCCACCTCCATCACTGCGATTGCGCCAGCACACGTGGCGGCTCTCGTAGACGTTGCGGTGACCACGCCGAGCGGGTCAGCATTAGCGCCCCAGAGCTACACCTACATGCTCCCGCCTACTGTGACTCAAGTTTCCCCGAGTTCCGGGAGCACCTCGGGCGGAGTGGGGGTCATATTGACAGGCTCTGGCCTGCTCGGGACAACGAGCGTCACCTTTGACGGTGTACCGGCAACCAACGTCAACGTGCTCAACTCCAGCACCATCACTGCGGTGACGCCTGCGCACGCAGCGGGCGCCGTGGACATTGTGGTGATGACGCCGAGCGGGGCGGCGCTTCTTTCCAACGGCTACATCTACCTCGCCACCGCCGTGGGGCAAAGCAGCGGAGGCGGCAAGATTGCAGCGCTCGGCGGAGGATCGAATAACCTGATTGCGGCGACAACGGATAACAGCCCTGGCATTGCTTGGGGTGAGCTTTTTATAGCGGGGCCTGGAGCGCAAAGTTTGACCGATGGCGCCTCCAACACCGTGGCCATCGAAGCCTTTTATGGCAACAATAACGGCGTGCCCTATGCCGCCAAGTTGTGCAGTAGCTATGAAGTGGACTCTCAGGGAAACACGCCTTGCCAGCCTGGCAACGCCTGCTACAACGACTGGTTTCTTCCTGCCAGCAGCCAGTTGGCATTGCTGTTCACCAACAGGACCGATGTAGGCGGTTTTACTGGCGATGCGTACTGGTCCTCCACCGAGTCCCAGTTTACCCCTCTCGCTCTTGCAGGGAGCCTATCGTTTACTTCTGGGTCAGAAAGTTCGAGCAACAAGACCTTAGCAATGCGGACGAGATGCGTGCGTACATTCACCCCGTGAAAGCTGGGAACGGGGACACTCGCGTTGAGCGCTTGACCCTTGCCCCGCTTCAATCAAAAGAGATCGCCGCCATACCGTGGAATTTCTGCCACCTGCTTCAACAGGCACTACGACAGGCCGCTCCCCTCTCAAAGCAACACAATATCGTACTGATCCGGTCCCATGGCGGACTCTGCCCGTAGCGAGATAGGCTTTCCAATGAAATCTGACAGCCCGGCCAGATGCTGGCTTTCCTCGTCCAACAGCATATCCACGACAGCCTGCGAGGCCACCACGCGAAACTCCTTGGGGTTGAACTGCCGGGCTTCACGCAGGATTTCACGCAAGATGTCGTAAGCCACGGTTCGCGCGGTGCGCACACGGCCTGCGCCCTGGCATTGGGCGCACGGCTCGCAAAGCAACTGGGCCAGAGATTCACGCGTGCGTTTGCGGGTCATCTCCAGCAATCCGAGCGCTGAAAAACCGCCGGTCTGTGTTTTCACGCGGTCACGGGCCAACTGCTTTTTGAATTCTGAAAGCACCGCCTGTTGGTGCTCGGCTTGGGTCATGTCGATGAAATCAACTATGACAATGCCACCCAGGTTGCGCAGCCTGAGCTGCCGCGCGATAGCTTGCGCGGCTTCCAGGTTGGTCTTGAACACCGTGTCGTCAAAATTGCGGGCGCCTACAAATGCGCCGGTATTGACGTCGATCGTGGTCAAGGCTTCCGTCTGGTCAATCACCAGGTAACCACCTGATTTCAGGTCTACGCGGCGCCCCAGCGCCTTGGCGATTTCATCGTCTACCGAATAGAGATCAAAAATGGGCCGCTCGCCCTTATAAAGCGAAAGCCTCTCAGCCGCAGCGGGCATGAACTCCTGGCCAAAGGCAGTGAGTTGTTTGAACTGATCTTGTGAGTCCAAGCGGATGGATTGAGTTTCTTCATTCACCAGATCTCGCAACACACGTTGCAGCAGGCTCAGGTCTTCGTGCAGCAGGCTGGTGGGTGGCAACTTGACCGATGCCTCGCGGATGCGGGTCCAGGTTTTACGAAGGTAGGCAATGTCTTCGCCCAGCTCGGCATCAGTAGCGTCTTCCGCGTTGGTGCGCAGGATGTAGCCACCGCGTGCCTGCCCTTGCGTCCCCTCCCCTGCCAATGCCTGCACCCGGCTACGCAGAGCGTCTCGCTGGCCGGCGGGGATTTTCTGGGAAATGCCAATGTGCTCGTCTTGCGGAAGAAATACCAGCATGCGCCCGGCAATGCTGATCTGCGTGGATAAGCGAGCGCCTTTGGTGCCTATAGGGTCCTTGATGACCTGCACCATCAGAGTTTGACCCTCGAACACCTGTTTTTCTATAGGCTTGGGAGGAACGCTTGTGGTGCGGTGGGCAGGCAGGCTCTCGCCAGCCAAAGGACGCTGCCAGACATCGGCCACGTGGAGAAAGGCGGCTCGCTCCAGACCTATGTCAATGAACGCCGATTGCATACCGGGCAACACGCGGGCCACCTTGCCCAAATACACATTGCCGACCAAGCCGCGCTCCAGCGCGCGCTCCACGTGTAGCTCTTGTACCGCGCCATGTTCGACGATGGCCACACGGGTTTCCTGGGGTGACCAATTGATGAGAATGTCTTGCTGCATGTTGGGCATTCTCCCCCCTATTTCATCCGGCGTTCGGAACACCGCACCAAACTTGTTTTTACCAGCTCTCGCTACGCAGCCACGCCCACCAAGCGCAAAAGCTTCATGGTTTCAAAGAGAGGCAGGCCCATGATGCCGGTATAGCTGCCGCTGATGTGCTCTATGTATTCAGCGGCACGCCCTTGCACCGCATACGCTCCGGCCTTTCCCATAGGTTCGCCGCTGGCAACGTAGCTGTTTACCTGTGCCACAGTCATGGGCGAAAAGCGCACGCGCGATTCGCTCAGAGCTTGCAGTTCGCGGCCTTCATGCCACAAGCTGATGCACGTCAGCACTCTATGCGTGGTGCCTGACAATTCACTCAGCATACGTACGGCGTCAGGCTCGTCTGCAGGTTTGCCATAGATGGTGCGACCCAACGCTACCGTGGTATCAGAGCACAGCACCGGGGCAAGAGGCAGCCCCCGTACTTGCAACCGCCGTACGGCAGCCTCCAGCTTGAGGGAGGTCACGCGGTGCACATAAGTACGAGGTGATTCTCCTGGAAAAACAGCCTCAAGGCCCTCCGCATCTTCATCGTTGCCCGGAAGCAAAAGTTCGTGACGAATGCCAATTTGCTCCAGCAATTGGCGGCGGCGCGGGCTTTGGGAGGCAAGGTAGATGAAATCAGGCATGGTGGTTCACCATTACTCCCGGTGATAGGGGTGCCCTGCATTGACCGACCATGCGCGGTACAGCTGCTCAATCAGCAGCACACGCACCATGGCGTGAGGCAAGGTTAGATCAGAAAGGCGGATGCGCTGATGAGCTGCTGCGCGCAGTGCGGGGTCCAGGCCATCCGGGCCGCCGATGATCAAAGCCACATCACCCCCACCCAGTTGCCACTGCTTCAGTTGTTCTGCCAGGGCGGTGGTAGTCAATGCCGTACCGCGCTCATCCAGGACCACGATGCGGGCACCACGGGGAATGGCGGCCTCAATGCGGGTGCGCTCGGCGGCATAGAGCTGCTCAACCGTTTTGCCACCCGCGCGCGGCTCTGTCTTGATAGCCTTGAGCTCGATGCGGATCTCGGGCGGGAAGCGCTTGGCGTAGTCATCCCAGGCCTGCTGTGCCCATGCAGGCACACGCTGGCCCACCGCAATGATGATGAGCTTCATAACCCGCTAGTCGCCATGAGCTTTGAACACGCCCTTAAGTGCACTTGCGGGCAGGAGCGCTCAAGCGGATGTTTTCTTGGCTGGAGCTTTTTTAGCTACAGCTTTCTTGGCTGCCGGGGCAGTTGCTTTCACAGCGGTCTTGGCCGGGGCTTTTACCGCAGGAGATTTCGCGGCTGGAGCCTTACTGGCTGGTGACTTGCTGGCAGGTGCTTTTGCAGCAGGCGATTTGGCTGCAGCAGCCTTCTTGGCCGGCGGCTTAGCAGCGGCTGCTTTGGCGGGGGCCGCCTTAACAGGCGCTGATTTCGCTGCAGGCGCCTTGGCGGCTGCTTTTTTGGCAGGCGCAGATTTAGCGGCTGGCGTGGGCTCTGCAGCTCGCTTCCCAGCTGACTTGCTGGAAGAAGCTGGACCTTTCAGGCGCACAGGCTTATCGCCCCAGATTTCTTCCAGGTTGTAGTACTGACGAATGACTGGCTGCATGACATGGGCTACGGCGGCGCCACAGTCCACAATGATCCATTCACCGTTTTCTTCACCTTCGATACGCGGCTTGGGAAAGCCCGCCTCCCGCACCTTGTCTCGCACGCTGGCAGCGATGGCCTTGGTCTGCCGGTTGGATGTACCGGAGGCCACCAAGACGCGCTCAAACAGCGGCGATAGATGTTCGGTGTTAAACACTCGAATATCTTGGGCTTTGACGTCCTCCAGACCATCAATGATGGCACGCTGGAGTTTCAGGATGTCTTTCTTTTGGGCAGTTTCGCTCATCAAGGGCTCGGGGGCAGCTGGTAAAGGTGATTTTCGGCAATATACCGCGCTACAGCCGGCGGCACGAGATGTTCGATAGGTTGGCCAGCAGCAGCGCGGGCCCTTACCTCAGTCGAACTGACGACAATAGGTGGAAGATTAATAGGCTGGTAGAAGCCTGGTGGAAGGTTGGAAATATCGGCCGGCGGAGCATCTGATACCGGGCGCGCACGCGCGGCGATGCTGAGAATGGCCAGCCGCGCAATCTCTGCGCTGTCTTTCCAAGTATGCAACGTTTCAGCTTGATCAGCACCAATAATCAGCAGTAGCTGTGCATCGGGAGATTGCTGTCGCAACTCGCGTAGTGTATCAACAGTGTAGGTGGGGCCCTCGCGCATGACTTCCCGGGTATCAAGAACCACGCGTGGAACACCCGCAAAAGCAAGCTCCGACATAGCTACACGCACAGGGCCATCGCTCAGCACCCGCGCCTTGTGCCACGCTTGGCCGGTTGGAAGAATATGCAGCTCGTCCAGGCGCAATTGCTCCACCGCAATGCGCGCCAAAGCAACATGGCCGTTGTGCGGCGGATCAAAGGCACCGCCAAACATGCCTATGCGGCGGCGCGGCGCGCTCATAGCCAGCTCCTGGGCACGAGGAAGTACTCGGTCAAGCGTGCTTCCGCCGAGCCAGGTTCGGGAACGTGTTGGTATGACCAACGCACCAAAGGCGGCATGGAAAGCAAGATAGATTCGGTGCGGCCGCCGGATTGCAAGCCAAAGTGCGTGCCGCGGTCCCACACCAGGTTGAATTCCACATAGCGGCCTCGCCGGTAGAGTTGGTGTTCGCGTTCGCGTTCACCCCATGGCAGGGCTTGGCGCTTTTCCACGATGGGCAAGTACGCTTGCAGAAACGCATCGCCTACAGAACGGATCATCGCGAAACCATTCTCCGCACCACCTTCGGCGAAATCATCAAAAAAGATGCCGCCTATGCCGCGAGGTTCTGCGCGGTGCTTGTTGAAAAAGTACTCGTCGCACCACTGCTTGAAGCGGGGGTACTTGTCTTCACCGAAAGGGGCCAGTGCATCACGGCAGCCCTGATGGAAATGCACCGCGTCTTCGTCAAATCCGTAATAGGGCGTGAGATCCATCCCTCCCCCGAACCAGCATACCGGCTCCTGACCAGGGTGCCCCGCAGAGATCATGCGAACGTTCATGTGAACCGTAGGCACATAGGGGTTGCGCGGGTGAAACACCAACGAAACACCCATGGCTTCAAACGGAGCGCCCGCCAACTCTGGCCGATGCTGCGTCGCCGAAGGCGGAAGCCGTGGGCCTCGCACATGCGAAAAGCCGCAGCCAGCACGCTCAAAAACTGCACCACCTTCCATGATCTGGGTAATGCCCTCGCCTTGCAAAGGCTCACCAGGCGCCTTGGACCAGGCATCAGTGATGAAACAAGCCTGGCCATCGACCGATTCGATGCTGCTGGTGATGCGCTGCTGCAAACCAACAAGGTATTCGCGCACGCTATTGGGATCAAGTGATGCCATGTCAGCTTTTCATTGCAAGGGAGCATGCCCCCTTCCCCCTTGGGGGAAGAAGGAAATAGGGCTCAGAAAGTCGAGACGCAGCCCAAACGCCGGCAAACGCGCAGTTAATCCCGCCAAGCCGCTGACAGTTTCCCTCTCAAAAGGACGCGGAGCAGTCCAAGCAAGTGCAGCCGCAGAGCTGACTTCGCCAAACCACGGGCTACGCACCTCCTCAAAAGGACGCGGAGCAGTCCAAGCAAGTGCAGCCGCGGAGCTGGCTTTGCCAAACCACGGGCTACGCGCCTCCTCAAAAGGACGCGGAGCAGTCCAAGCAAGTGCAGCCGCGGAGCTGGCTTTGCCAGGCCGCTGGCTGCGTCCCCCTCGGGGGAAGGCGCGAAGCGACTCAGGGGGGTTCATTTAACAGCACGAAAACCGATGTCTCGGCGGTACTGCATGCCGTCAAAATGAATACCGCGTGACACGTCGTAGGCCCGGGCCTGCGCCTGCTTGACCGAATCAGCCAGCGCGGTAACGCACAACACACGGCCACCTGAAGTGCGGACCTCTTCGCCCTCAAGCACGGTACCGGCATGAAAAACCACGGCATCGTCTTCTGGCTTGGGGAGCCCGGAGATCAGATCACCCTTTTTAGGGCTCAGCGGATAGCCGCCAGCGGCCATGACAACGCCTAGCGCCGCGCGGCGATCCCACTGCAGTTCCACGGTGTCCAGTTTGCCGGAGGTGGCGGCCATCATCACATCGACCAGATCAGACTTGAGCCGCATCATGATGGGCTGGGTTTCCGGATCGCCCATACGGCAATTGAATTCCAGCGTCTTGGGCTTGCCTTCTTCGTCGATCATCAGACCGGCATACAGGAAACCGGTAAACCCAATGCCGTCCTTATCCATCCCGCGGATGGTGGGCAGGATGATTTCGCGCATGGCGCGGGCATGCACCTGGGGCGTCACCACTGGGGCAGGCGAATAAGCACCCATGCCACCGGTGTTGGGGCCTTCGTCGTTGTCTTTGAGGCGTTTGTGGTCCTGGCTGCTGGCCAGGGCAGTCACATTCTTACCATCACACATAACGATGAAGCTGGCTTCCTCGCCCTGGAGGAACTCTTCAATCACCACGCGTGGGACAGCTACGCCATCCGAGCCGGCGTTATGAGAGACCCCGAGCGCATTGGATTCCAGCATGTCGGCGACCGCGGCGTGCGCCTGCTCCAATGTCTGCGCCACCACCACGCCCTTGCCAGCCGCAAGGCCATCAGCCTTCACGACAATCGGCGCGCCGATCTTGTCGATGTAGGCATGTGCAGCAGTGGGGTCAGTGAAGGTTTCGAAGCGCGCGGTAGGAATACCGTGGCGCTGCATGAAGTCCTTGCTGAAGGCCTTGGAGCTCTCAAGCTGCGCCGCTGCGGCGGTGGGGCCAAAAATGCGCAGGCCGTTGGCACGGAAATCATCGACCACCCCAGCAGCGAGCGGCTGCTCGGGGCCCACCACGGTGAGAGCGATTTTTTCGGCCAACGCCCACTCGCGCAACTCAGCGAGATCGGTGATGGGAATGTTTTTAAGCGTGGGAGAAAGCGCAGTGCCGCCGTTACCAGGGGCAACATAGACCTGCTGCACCTTCGGCGATTGCGAAAGCTTCCAAGCCAGGGCGTGCTCGCGGCCACCCGAGCCGATAACCAGAATTTTCAAGGGAGCGCCTTACTCTTACTCGTTGATCACAGCGTTGTGGAAAACATCCTGCACGTCGTCCAAATCTTCGATCACGTCGAGCAGCTTTTGCATTTTGGCTGCATCGTCTCCCGTGAGGTCGATGGTGTTTTCGGCGCGCATGGTGACTTCGGCCAATTCAGGCTTCAAGCCTGCGGCCTCCAGTGCATTCTTTACCGCTTCGAAGGCGGTAGGGTCGGTCAGTACCTCAATGGCGCCTTCTTCGTCCGCGATGACGTCATCTGCGCCGGCCTCCAAAGCGACTTCCATGACCTTGTCTTCATTGGTACCAGGCGCAAAGATCAATTGACCCACATGCTTGAACTGAAAAGCCACCGAGCCTTCAGTGCCCATATTGCCGCCGTATTTGCTGAAAGCATGCCGAACCTCCGCCACGGTGCGCACGCGGTTGTCGGTCATGGTGTCCACAATGATGGCTGCGCCGCCGATGCCGTAGCCCTCGTAGCGAATTTCCTCGTAACTCACGCCTTCGAGGTTGCCGGTGGCTTTATCGATGTTGCGCTTGACGATGTCCGCCGGCATATTGGCGGCTTTTGCCTTTTCAATGGCCAGGCGCAGACGGGGGTTGGCAGAGGGATCTCCGCCTCCGGTACGCGCAGCCACCATGATCTCCCGCACGACACGGGTCCAGACTCGCTGGCGCTTCTCGTCCTGCCTACCCTTGCGGTGCTGGATGTTTGCCCATTTACTATGGCCGGCCAAAGATATTCCCCTAGAAATGAATGCCTAAACCGAGATTTTACGTTTTGGCAGGATGCAAGGGTGCGCAAATGGTCACGATGAAGATAAAACGCCCCCTTTTCTCGGTACGCGGCAATGCCTAAAAGCGCATTCAAGACCTCTGAGCAAGGACCGTTGTGTTCGAAAAGTCGTGACTGGAAGGCGAAAAGACAGCTGAAGGCATAAAAATGCGCCAAAAAGGGAGAAAAAGGTCCTTAAACGCGAGAGCGCCACTTCATTATTGAGAGAATGCAGGAGTTTTTCAACGTGATGGCCCTGCATGTCAGCTCAATCTTTACTCATCGCCAAGCACGGCGAGATCGAATGCTCAATCCTGTCGAGCTTGGCCAACCGCCACGGCCTGATCACAGGCGCCACAGGCACCGGTAAGACGGTGACGCTGCAAAAGCTGGCCGAGTCTTTCTCTGACATCGGGGTACCGGTGTTCATGAGTGACGTAAAAGGCGACCTTTCCGGCATCAGCCAGAAAGGGCAGATCGGCGAGAAGATGGCTGCGATTCTGAAGGACCGCGGGCTACCCGCCCCTGACTCGCAAGCCTGCCCGGTGACATTCTGGGACGTGTTCGGTGAGCAAGGCCACCCTGTGCGCGCCACCATTTCCGACATGGGGCCGCTGCTGCTGGGCCGTATGCTCGATTTGAACGAAACGCAATCGGGCGTACTAAACTTGGTGTTCAAGATCGCTGACGACAACGGCCTGCTGCTGCTTGATCTAAAAGATCTGCGCGCCATGCTCCAGTACGTAGGTGAGAACAGCAAGGAATTCACCACCCAATACGGCAACATCAGCGCTGCCAGCGTTGGCGCCATTCAGCGTGGGTTGATGCAGATCGAGAGCCAGGGCGGAGACAAATTCTTCGGCGAGCCCATGCTCAATATCCAGGACATGATGCAAACCGTTGGCGGCAAGGGTGTGGTCAATGTGCTGGTGGCTGACAAACTGCTCACGGCGCCCCGCTTGTACGCCACCTTCCTTCTCTGGATGCTCTCCGAATTGTTTGAGCAACTGCCCGAGGTAGGCGATCTGGATAAGCCCAAGATGCTGTTCTTCTTCGACGAAGCGCATCTGCTGTTCAACGATGCACCCAAAATATTGCTTGAGCGCATTGAGTTGGTCGTCAGGTTGGTGCGCTCCAAGGGGGTAGGCGTTTATTTCGTTACTCAAAACCCGGTGGATGTGCCGGACACCGTGTTGGCCCAGTTGGGCAACCGTGTGCAGCACGCTCTGCGCGCGTTCACCCCTCGCGATCAGAAAGCCGTGAAAGCCACTGCGCAGACCATGCGCGGCAATCCAAAGCTGGACATAGAAACCGCCATCACTGAGCTGAGTACGGGTGAAGCTTTGGTAAGCTTCCTGGACGAAAAAGGCCGTCCAAGCGTGACCGAACGGGTGTTCGTCATCCCACCGGGTAGCCAAATTGGCCCGGTCAGCGCGGCCCAAAGGCAAAGCAGCATCGCCAGCTCTCTGGTCGCAGGGGTATACGAGAAAGCAGTGGACCGCGAATCCGCTTACGAGACGCTGCAGGCACGCGCCCAGGCCGACAAGGGTCTAGGCTCGAGCGCGGGCTCGGGTGGCGCAGTCAACACGGCCGAATCTGGCGGTGCAATGGATATGGCCAAGGAAATCCTCTTCGGCAGCACCGGCCCCCGCGGCGGCAAACGTGATGGTCTGGTGCAAACCATGGCCAAATCAGCCGTGCGAACCATGGGTACCACCGCAGGGCGACAAATCCTGCGCGGCGTCTTGGGCAGCATCTTTGGCGGCAAGCGCTAAGCGCCTGCTCAAAGCCTCCAAAAGCCTATTCAACGTCTAAGCAAATCATCCCGCGCGCGATCACGAGAAAATCCTGTTCAAACTCAAGAAAAACACAAAAATCAAATGTCTCAAGTCCATCACGTCACTCACCCGCTCGTTCAGCACAAGCTCACGCTGATGCGCATGAAAGATGCCAGCAGCAACAGCTTTCGCACGCTTTTGAATGAGTTGGCAGCCCTGATGGCCTATGAAGTCACGCGCGACATGCCGGTGGCCGATGTGGAGATCGAGACGCCCATGGAAACCATGATGAGCCCCATGATCGATGGCAAAAAGCTGACCTTTGCCTCTATCTTGCGCGCGGGCAATGGCATGCTGGACGGCTTGCTTTCCGTGGTACCCAATGCACGCGTGGGCCATGTGGGGCTTTACCGAGATCCAGACACATTGCAAGCCGTTGAGTACTACTTCAAGATGCCCACAGGCATGGAAGGTCGAGACGTGGTGGTAGTCGATCCCATGCTCGCCACTGGCAACTCAGCCGCCGCGGCCATTACCAAGATCAAATCGGCGCAACCACGCTCCATCAAATTCCTGTGCCTGCTGGCAGCGCCCGAAGGCATCCTCACCTTGCATGCGGCGCATCCTGAAGTGCCTATCTTCACTGCAGCCATTGATCGTGGTCTTAACGACCATGGGTACATCGTGCCCGGCTTGGGCGATGCCGGTGACCGGATTTTTGGTACGCGATAACCAGAATTCAATGCTCGGAGGTTCCAGAGGGAACCTTCAGCAATCGCCTGACGCTAACGCTCAGCCCTTGGCCAGCTCCTTGAAGGTCTTCCGGAACTTCCCTACTTTGGGCGCCGCCACGGCCATGCAGTAACCCTGCGTGGGGTTGTTTTCAAAAAAGTCCTGGTGGTAGTCTTCTGCTGGCCAATAGCTGGCAAGTGGCACGACTTCCGTCACGATGGGACCGTCGTATAAGGCATCGCGAGAAGCTTCGGCGATCAGCGTCTTGGCCACCTGTTCTTGCAGAGGCGTCGTGAAGTAGATGCCGCTGCGGTATTGCGTACCCACGTCGTTCCCCTGCCGGTTGAGTTGCGTGGGGTCGTGCACCACAAAGAATATCTCCAGGATCTGCCGGGTGCTGATCACTGCGGGGTCGTATTGGAGCCGAACCACCTCCACATAGCCAGTGCGGCCAGTGCAGACTTGCTCGTAGGTTGGCCTGGCCGACTGGCCGTTGCTGTAACCCGACTCCACATCGGTCACGCCCCGCACTTCCTTGAAAACCGCCTCTGTGCACCAGAAGCAACCTCCGCCCAGCGCGATGGTTTCTGAAGCTGCGGGCTTGTCGAAGTTAGAAGTTTCTTCCATTTTTTTCCTAAGAGTCTGTTCAACGTCTGCGTGCGAGGGCCGTTGTGTTCGAAAAGCTTTGGATGCGAGGAATGCGCCCATGCGACGAAAAGCACAAGGATACCTCCTGGTATTGCGGGTACTTTTGCGGCCAGCTTAGGCAACGCTGCAAACGCGGTTTTTCGAGCGCAATGGACCGCGAGCATGCGTTGAACAGGCTTTAGGGAACCTCTGCAAAACCCCTCACAGCGCCAGATCGCTACCCCCGGGCGGTCTGCTGCGTTGATTTTTTTGCCAATAGCACGAGCTATTGGCTGCAAAACTCGCCTGGCAGCCCATCCCGCGGCCAGCGCCTGGCATCCGCGATAGGTTTCGCAGAGACTCCCTAGGTGCTTACGAAACAACTCCACACGGCCAAGTTTTCATCAAAGGCACGGCACATGCGGGGACAGACCACACCCAGACATATGAATACTTTAGAAAACTTCAACTCTTGATTTCCAACATCAGATTGGAACTTTTTTGTAGGCACGGGTTACTCACACTTGTCATGTTGACTCGAATCCGATAGGGGTCCGCTGAGACGAGGCAGCACAGGAAGAAAGCCATCCCCTTCAGGCAGCCGATTCCAGGTCATCCAGGATCAAGGCACCCACTCAAACAACTCATTTCACCGGATCTTCAGACAATGCCACTAGAAGTAGCTCTGCCAGTCACCAATACTTTCGTTAAGGGAAATTTCACGAATGAAAATTCGATTTCCCCTCAAAAATCAAAACATAACAGAAGCGTTTCGGTTGGAATAAGCAATCTTGCACCAACAAAGCAAAAAATCTCGTCAGATCACGATTTCCTCATAATAAAAAACTCTGCGGTTCCGCACGACAGCGTTGAACGCCCAGGATACCTTGACTATCTGAATCGTGGTTTGTCATTAGTTACCAACGTCGTTAGCAATATTGTAGCTGCACCAGCAAAATCGCACAAAGAAAACCAAGAGATCTTTGAAAACGATTATTTAAAGAACAACCTGGATTTGATTAATTTCCTGAAAACACCTCAGGGAACCTCCATCAGCCACAATGACGCGATTGGAGATTTGATAATTTCCTATGGGCAACGCAACGATGGCCTTGCATCTTATCTGCAGAAAAACCTGCGCGATCAGCTGACGATTGGGGAGAACATTGCAAGGGCCTTATTTAGCCCGGGTTACGTAAAAAATTCAAATCTAATAATAAATATAAACAATAACTCTCAAATTATAGAGAAAAATATTTATACAGTGCGCGCCCTATGCTGGTACATGCTCGGTGTTGCGGCTTCTCAAGACGTAAAACGCCGCGATGGAGGTGACTTCACAATGAGCGACATGACCACTTCAGGGTCATTCATCATGAAGGATCCAGACAATCGAATTTACGATTTTCTGAATAGCTCCTCCTCCACCTACCATCGTACCTCCACTCATTTTGCCAAGCGCCTGGGCCACAACGATTCATACTATTTTTTAAATTTTTTATCGACCAGAGGATATTGTCCAGATCAGAGGGGTATCGAGGACTACAGGTCTCTCTTGCCCATTCCAGGGGGAGCCCTACTGTTTGACAAATTAAAAGCGGGGGCGGATGGTCGGCCTGAACTTTTCGTTAAATTCGAAGCGGCTGGTTGCCCGGCCTTCACTGACCAATACTCAGACGGCGGCTTGGCTGGAGCGGTAAGTAGTACGCTCGCTGCTACGGTAAGAAATGCTGGGCACGCCCTACATTTCGTTGACAGCAAATCGCAAAAAACTCCACACGACTCTCAGGGAGCCCTACGGCAGGAGCACGTCCATAAGGGGGTGCTGAAACCCCTTCACGATCAGTTTATAGAGCTGATTAATGATGGCAAACGCAATCAGATCATCGAGACAGATTCCGTTACAGAGGCAGTAAATGGTGGAATCACAGATATGTGCGTATTGCTTAAAACCTTGGCAGGGGCCGCCAACAAAAAATATCTCTACCAAATGGAGCAATCTGTAAACACTCTTTTATCAAACATCATTGAGAAAACCGCGCAGCTGGGTAAATTTTCTGATCACTACAAGATCAAACGTCAGGGGGCTGAGGTTCACATTTCTCTGAATCCATCAGAAGTTGATACATCCATTCGCTCGATGATAACAACTGATGACTCCGACGACGTCGTAAATAGCATTCCATTCACTCAACATGAAAATTATCTCGGGAATTTATATGTCTCTCAATTCGCTAATGCCACAAACTCATTTGTAGCATCGTCCATGCCATTGAATTCGAGTTCACCGGCAACTTCATTGAAGAATATGGCTTTAACTACGAGTACACCAGAAATCCCCTTCTCCGCTAATTCATTAGAATCCGCCATCTTCCTGAGCCCGTTAGAGTCCAACATACTTATTGATTCCGAAGAAGATGACATTTCGATGCTTTCGGTCAATACGGATGGCATCTTCTATTCGAGCAAGAGCGAACAGCAACTTCTGCAAGGTGGCAGTGCACACGATAATCTTCAGATCTCCCAGCTTGCCCACGGACTAACCTCAAGCCCTGCATGGTCGGTTGCAAACTTAACAAATATCCCAACGATCTCGGTAGCAGAGACAACCACTCTTGCCCAAATCACCACTCCCGGTAACAGCGAAGATAATGAAGGTTCTGTAAAATTTAATGCGCCGGTGAGCTACGAAACTGGCGGAATGGAAGAACCGCTGGAAGAAAATATTTTGGCCACCCCCACGAACGAAGATGAAAATCTCTCCGCGGTCAAAGCAGTCCGTACCCGCTCTCGTTCAGCCGTGAAGAATGCGGCTACACATCAAGAAACACGATCTGTAGAAAACGATGCGAAGGCCTATGACGATTGGAGTTCGTTCAAGCTGGACTGGTCCGAGCTTTTCGGTGCTAACCGCTTGAACCGCTTGGCCTTCTGGCGATAGGGCAACTCCGCCCCCGGCATCGTAATCCGGCAACGGCGTTGTGATTCAAAGCTCTCGGAACGAATTCATGATCTTCTCGACGCAGTGAAAAGTTCATGAACGCGGTCCCAGACCTCAGGTTGCAGCGACTTGCCGCACGGCTGTGAGAAATAAATCCAATGCCGGCTGGTCTTGATCTGCCTTCCAGAGGCAGTGCGTTTCATAGCGCAGCCAGTCCTTTCGTGTGCCCTTAACCGGCAAGAAGACCACGCCTGCCATCCCGGCTTGCTGCATAGCAGCAGGCACCAAAGCCACTGCCAGCCCCTGCCCTACCAGCGACACCACGCTCAACCAGTGCTGAAGCTCATGCGCGGGCTCAGGGGTGAAGCCTGCAGCGCCGCACAGCATCAAAATCCGTGAGTGGTAATCCGGCGAAACAGCCCGGGCCACCAAGGCAAAAGGCTGATCTGCCAAAGCCTGTAGAGGAATGGAGCGCTGGCGCGCCAACGGGTGGGCCGCAGATACGCAAGCCACGAAGGCTTGGCTAGACACCAGGATTTGCGACAAACCGGCCGGCACCTGGGTCGTGTGTACGAAACCTGCGTCGAGCCGATCATGCTGCAGCTCAAGCAGTTGCTCGCTTGAGCTTAGTTCGCGCAAGAGTATTTTCAGCCGTGGATGCTCAGCCTGGAAACGCTGCAGCATGCGAGGCAACCCGCGGTACAGCATAGTGCCCGCAAACCCGATGCGAAGGCTGCCCGCTTCTCCTACAGCCACGTCACGGGCTTCCGCCAAAGCCTGCGCTGCACGCTCCAACACGGCCCGTGCAGCAGGCACAAAGGCCTGCCCGGCGGCGGTCAGTTGAACGCCGCGGCTGCTGCGGATGAAGAGGGGCGCTCCAACCGCAGCTTCAAGTTGCTGAACTGCCACCGAAAGAGGTGGTTGGCTCAGGCCCAGCCGCTGAGCGGCACGGCCAAAGTGCAGCTCTTCTGACAAAGCCAGGAAATAGCGGAGGTGGCGCAGCTCCATTGATACGTAAAACCTATTCTTGGATCGGTATCCGATATTAGACAGCTATTCATAACAACGGCAAAATGTCGTGGTTAACAAATCACCCTACCCGGAGACCTGCGCATGGCTAGCAACAAGAACACCTTCGATTGGCAAGACCCCTTCAACCTGACTGATCAGTTGACCGAAGACGAACGCCAGGTGCAGGAAGCTGCACGTGCGTATTGCCAGGAGAAACTGCTGCCGCGTGTGCAGTTGGCCTTCCGCAACGAGCAAACTGATGTCTCGATCTTCCGTGAAATGGGCGAGTTGGGTCTGCTTGGCCCCACGATTCCGGAAGCTTATGGCGGCTCAGGCCTCAACTATGTTTGCTATGGCCTGGTGGCGCGTGAAGTAGAACGCGTGGATTCCGGCTACCGGAGCATGATGAGCGTGCAAAGCTCGCTGGTGATGGTGCCCATCAATGAATTCGGTACCGAACAGCAGAAGAAAAAGTACCTGCCCAAGCTGGCTACTGGCGAATGGATTGGCTGCTTTGGCCTGACCGAACCCAACCACGGCTCCGACCCTGGCAGCATGATCACCCGCGCCAAGAAGGTTGATGGCGGCTACTCCTTGAGCGGCGCCAAGATGTGGATCACCAATTCGCCCATAGCCGACGTGTTCGTCGTATGGGCTAAAGACGATGGTGGCCAGATCCGCGGTTTTATTCTGGAAAAAGGCTGGAAGGGCCTTTCAGCACCTGCAGTGCACGGCAAAGTGGGCTTGCGCGCCAGCATTACAGGCGAAATTGTGATGGATGAAGTCTTTGTGCCAGATGAAAACGCATTCCCCGAAGTGCGCGGCTTGAAAGGCCCCTTCACTTGCTTGAACAGCGCGCGCTACGGCATTGCATGGGGCGCCTTGGGCGCAGCCGAAGATTGCTACCTGCGTGCTCGCCAATACGTTCTGGACCGCAACCAGTTTGGCCGCCCACTGGCTGCCAATCAGCTCATTCAGAAAAAGCTGGCAGACATGCTGACCGACATCAGCCTGGGCCTGCAAGGCTGCCTGCGCTTGGGAAGAATGAAGGATGAAGGCACGGCTTCGGTCGAACTCACCTCCATCCTGAAACGCAACAGCTGCGGTAAGGCACTGGATATCGCCCGTATGGCGCGCGACATGATGGGCGGCAACGGCATCAGCGACGAGTATGGCGTGGCACGCCATCTGGTGAACCTGGAAGTGGTGAATACCTATGAGGGCACGCATGACGTGCATGCGCTGATTCTGGGCCGTGCGATCACCGGGATTGCGGCATTTAGTTAATTGGCGAGGGGGCAAGCGCGGCTGCTCCGCAGCCGGGCGCCCCTCGCAAGCGAAAGCTCGAATAAAGCTTTTCGCTCGCGACCGACAATTTCAGGGCCCAGCGCAGCGATGGCCCGAATGGGTATCCCACCCCTCTGGCCGCGCTGAGAAGCGCAAGGCGAGGGGCGGGCAAGAGCACTGAAAGATGCTCTTGCTTCGTGATCTAGCTTGCAGCCGCTGTTTGAACGTAGAGAACGAAGTGAACGCAGTGAGTTCGGCTGCACCGCCCCTTGACTGAGCATCGCAAGTTGCCCGAAGCGCAGCGCAGGGACGCGTCCGGTGGGGTCGCCTTTCTTTTGCCTACATTTCTTCGGCCGGCGCTCCGGTGGCGAAGCAAAGAACAAGTAGGTGCGCCGCCGGGCGCAATTCCCGGCCTCCGACCTCAAGGCAAAAGCAGAAGGTAATTT
>NZ_KE383942.1:0-1282 GCF_000422885.1 Ottowia thiooxydans DSM 14619
TGAGTACTGGCGTGAGTTCACTCAGCACCGGCCTGAGCAACACCAACAGCTCGGTGTCCAGCTTGAGCACTGGCTTGAGCGAGACGAACAGTTCAGTGTCCAGCCTGAGTACTGGCCTGAGCAACACCAATAGCTCGGTCTCTTCGTTGAGTACTGGCGTGAGCTCACTCAGCACAGGTTTGAGCAACACGAACAGTTCCGTGTCCAGTTTGAGTACGGGTCTGAGCAATACCAATAGCTCCGTCTCGTCTCTGAGTACTGGCGTCAGCTCGCTCAGCACCGGGTTGAGCAATACCAATAGCTCCGTTTCTTCGTTGAGCACCGGAGTGAGTTCGCTCAGCACAGGTCTGAGCAATACGAACTCCAGCGTTTCAAGCTTGAGCACAGGCTTGAGCAACACGAACAGTTCAGTGTCTAGCCTGAGCACTGGCCTGAGTGAGACGAACAGTTCCGTGTCTAGCTTGAGCACGGGCCTGAGCAACACCAATAGCTCTGTCTCCTCCTTGAGTACCGGTGTGAGCTCACTGAGTACTGGTTTGAGCAATACGAATAGTTCCGTGTCCAGCTTGAGCACTGGCTTGAGCGAGACGAACAGCTCTGTTTCGTCGCTGAGCACTGGCGTGAGTTCGCTCAGCACCGGCTTGAGCAACACCAACAGCTCGGTGTCTAGCCTGAGCACGGGCTTGAGCAATACCAATAGCTCTGTTTCGTCTTTGAGCACCGGCGTGAGTTCGCTCAGCACGGGCTTGAGCAACACCAACAGCTCGGTGTCCAGCTTGAGCACTGGCCTGAGCGAGACGAACAGTTCAGTGTCCAGTTTGAGTACTGGCCTGAGCAACACCAATAGCTCGGTCTCTTCCTTGAGCACTGGCGTGAGTTCACTCAGCACAGGCCTGAGCAACACGAACAGCTCGGTGTCTAGTTTGAGCACGGGCCTGAGCAACACCAATAGCTCTGTTTCCTCGTTGAGTACTGGCGTGAGCTCACTCAGCACAGGTTTGAGCAACACGAACAGTTCCGTGTCTAGCTTGAGTACGGGTCTGAGCAACACCAATAGCTCTGTTTCCTCGTTGAGTACTGGCGTCAGCTCGCTCAGCACCGGGTTGAGCAACACCAACAGCTCCGTTTCGTCGTTGAGCACCGGAGTGAGTTCGCTCAGCACCGGCCTGAGCAACACCAACAGCTCGGTGTCCAGCTTGAGCACAGGCTTGAGTGAGACGAACAGTTCAGTGTCCAGTTTGAGTACTGGCCTGAGCAACACCAATAGCTCGGTCTCTTCCTT
>NZ_KE383942.1:3352-598059 GCF_000422885.1 Ottowia thiooxydans DSM 14619
ACGAATAGCTCGGTGGCCAGCTTGAGCACAGGACTCGTCAACACGAATAGTTCGGTGGCTTCGCTGAGTACTGGGCTTGTGGGCACGAACAGTTCCGTGGCCAGCCTCTCGACGTCGCTGGCGCCGTTGACACAGGCTCAGGACGTCGCTGCTAACCGTGGTGCCACCATCTCGGCCACGATTTCGGGTGGGGCGACTTCTACGCTGGGTGTTGTTCAAACTCAGGGTCGCCGGTTCGATAACACCACCCTGTCTACGATCCAGGCGTCTGATTGCCTCGTGGCGAACGGGGTTGACACGACCGCGACTGGAGCTTGCGCCAGCGCAGGCACCATGATCGGGGTAAACGGAGCAACGAGTACTACTGTGGCTGCGGGGGCTACTGCTTATGGTGCGCAGTCGCTGGCTCAAGATACCAATACCACTGCGATCGGCTTCCGGGCTACTGCAACCTATGAAGGTTCAGTGGCGATCGGCTACCAGGCGCAGGCCATAGCCGATCCGGCTACCGCAGTGGGTTGGAACTCCCTGGCTTCTGGCAACAACTCAGTCGCTTTGGGTGCAGCGGCGCAAGCTACGGCTAACAATGCCATGGCACTGGGCGCAGGAGCGCAAGCTACAGGCGCGAATTCGGTTGCCCTGGGTGCCAACTCAGTGGCAGATCAGCCGAATACTGTCTCTGTTGGGTCGCCAGGATCCGAGCGTCGTATCACCAACGTTGCACCCGGTGTGAACAGCACAGATGCCGTCAATGTGTCGCAGCTTAACCAGGTGGCGCGCATTGCGTACTCAGGTGTAGCAATGAGCATGGCTATGGCGGGCACCTACATGCCTACGCTCTATGCTGGTGAAAAAGCTCTGGGGATCGGGCTTGGAAACTACAAGGGCTACGGCGCTGTTGCGGTGAACTTCAAGTCTCTCAGTGAAACCGGCGCTATGTCATGGGGTGTGGGCGTTTCCACTACTGGCAAGGAGTGGGGTGTCAACGTGGGTATTGGCTGGAAGTGGAAGTAACCCATGGGACGACCGGTGAGCTATCTCCTCGCAAGGGGAGGTGGCTGCCGGTTGTCGGGCAAGTTTGAACTGCTATGCAAGCGATTTAGCGGGTGCGCACGTAACCACCTTCATCTCGAATGTCGGAGCGGGGGCTGCGCAGGGGCCTGAAAACGTATGAACGAATTTTGCGCTATCGACCAGACGCGAACACTCGGAGCGTCAGGTATGGGCAAGCGGTCGTCTGCGTGTCCTATGAATTGACGAGTTGAGTGCATCGGTTGCGCCATTTCGGCCACGCGGCCGTTTGATCGCCACCAAGATCGTTGTCTTCCCGAACCATCATGAACCCAACGCCTCTTACCGCCGTTCTCCGCCTGGCCTTCGCCCTCCTTGCACTCGCTGCCATCGGCTGGCAACTGTCGCTGCATGTGGGGCTGAACTACAGCGTACTCAACTTCTTCAGTTACTTCACCAACTTGTCGAACCTGCTGGCCGTGGGTGTCTTGATCGCTGGCGCATGTCGTCAATGGATGCAAGCGCGACCCTCAGCAGCTTTCGAATCACTGCGCGCCGTGACCACAACCTGCATGCTGGTGGTGGGCGTCGTGTTCGCGCTGCTGCTGCGCGACGTGGACCTCGGCGCGCTGAGTCCTTGGGTAAATTCGGTCGTTCACCATGTGATGCCCGTCGTAGTGCTGCTTGACTGGTTGCTGTGGCCGCCGCGCCCGGCTGTAGGCTTGCGGCCCCTGCGCTGGGTAGTCGCGTTTGCGGCGTTGTACCTCGCCTATTCGATGGTGCGCGGCGCTGTTGTTGAGTGGTATCCATACCCTTTCCTGAATCCGGCGAACGTGGGCGGGTACGGCGGCGTGGCTATGTATGCGGTGGGGATCGCGGCCATCGTCGTGGTCTCAGGGTGGGCGCTGCTGGCCTGGGCAAGCCGGCGTGTGCGGGTGGCAATGTAGCGTTGGAATTGCCGAACCGTGTGTAAAGTCCCATCGCTCTGAAAATCCATCAGACCTGCGCGCCATCTTTTTCTCGGATTCGTAGCTTGCCTGCATGACGGCAGCGAACGCGATGCCGAGTTGACAATCCGCGTTAGAGCGACGTCTTGTCCGGCGCCGGTATCTGCGATAGGTATTGCTTAGCGATGGATGGTCAGGGCGCCGGCAACGCGCGGCGAAATGGATTGAACCCCGTGATCAGTGCCGTGGCAATCAGTACCAGCAGGCAGCCCGGCAGCATCCCCGCCGTGACCGGCTCCCCCAGAAACAGCCCACCCCAACTCACGCCGAACAAGGGAATCATGAAGGCCGATGACGTTGCGGCGCTGGCCGAAATCTCGCGCATGAGTCGCATGCTGATCAAGTACATGAAGCCCGACGTCACGATCCCTAAGGTGGCCAGCGCCAGCACTGCGCCGCTCGTTGGGCGCATGGCAGGGATCGATGCGCCCATAGGCAGCATTAACACTGCAGCGGCGGCGACGTGGATGGCGGCTGATGCAGGCAAAGGCTTGTGGGCTATCGTCGCTCGCCTCATAAGGATGGCACCGAAGCCGAAACTGGCTGCCGCAACCGTGCAGGCCAAGGCCGCGAGTACTACGGGACCCGTCACCGCCACAGGCCCAAGCTGCACCAGCAGGGCGACGCCTGCAAAACCCAGGCCGCAGCCGAAGATACGCCGCAGCGTCATTCGCTCCTCGCCAACGATGGCGGCCGCAAAGACACCGAATAACGGTGCGGTTGCGTTTAGCACTGCTGAATAGCCGGATGGCAGCACGAGCCCCGCCCAGTTAAACAGCACGAAAGGTGTGACCACGGTCAACACCGCAGTTGCCGTCAGCATGGGCCAAGCTGCGCGCGGTGGCCAGCGGTGGCGCAATACGGCTATCACGAGGCATAACACGATCGCGGCGAGCAGACAGCGCAGACCGGCCAAGCCGAAAGGCCCGAAAGCAGGTGCGGCAATACGGATTAGCGGGAAAGATGCACCCCACAGGGCCGACAGGGCGACGAGCTGGGCGAAATGTAGTGCCTTCATAGTACGCGCATTCTCGCTGGTGTGTGCGGGCCGAATTGGTCCTGCTGTTCGAAAGCATTCAGATCGGTGGTTCCCATTCGCTTTATGAGCGTGTTCCAAACGTGCTGAAAAGTCACGGTATGCTCTCGCTACCACGAAAGTTTTTTATTAAGAGGCGTGATGCGGATCGGGATTTCGGCCTTCAGCCATAAAAATCAGAATATCTGGTCGAATGGACTGGGCCAGAACGTCATGTTCCTGGTGCAGTCCCTGCGCAAGATTTCATTTGTGCGTGACGTGGTGTTGATCGATGCAGGCAGCGAAGAGGCCTTAAGCGATCAAATCGATCTTGACAAGTTCGGCACCCGGATCATGCGTCAGAAAGACGCTACTGATCGTGTGGATGTCGTGATTGAGCTTGCGGGTGCGCTAGGGGTGCCGTGGCTTGATTTGCAGCGCGCGCGCGGAAAAAAGGTGATTTATCACTGCGTTGGCCAACCTCATTCGAGCATGGTCGACACCGCCATTTTTAACCGCAGCGGTTTCTTCTTGCGGCCGGATCGCTTCGACGAGGTTTGGCTGCTTCCTAAGGACGCTGTCTTCGCGCCCATGATGCGCACCCTCCATAGGTGCCCCGTTCAGGTGGCGCCGTATCTCTGGTCGCCGCACTTTCTGGAGAACCGCATCCGGGAGCTGGAGGCCATCGGTCATGCCTACGGGTTCAAACCGGTTCAACCGGGGGAGGGCTCCATAGGCTGGCGTGTGACGATGTTCGAACCCAACCTGGCGCCCATCAAATCTTCGCTCATTCCCATGCTCGTCTGCGACGTAGCCGAGCGCCGTTGGCCGGGCACGCTTTCCATGATGTATGCGCTCAACACGGGGCATCTGGTCAACCATCCCACCTTGCTGCATCTCGCGAATTCCCTCGATCTGGTCAAGAGTAGTCGCGCCGTGTTCACCGGCCGACACGACATAGCTGGTTTCATGTCACAACACGGCTTGGATGCCGCAGTGGCCCACCAATGGCAAAACGATCAGAACTACAGCTACCTGGACGTGCTTCACGGAGATTACCCGCTCATTCACAATTCGCCGTGGCTGAAGGAGGCCGGATACTACTATCCGGATTTCAATATAGAAGCCGGGGCTGCGCAGCTCGCGCTGGCCAAGGAGCACCATCAGGAATCACTTCCTGATTACCGCGAGCGCTCGCGCCGGGTGTTCAAGGCGGTTGACCCTGACAGCGAAGACAATGCGCGTGGCTACGCCGAGCTGTTGATGTCTCTGGCCAAAGACCGCCCGGAGTGGTTGACAGCATGAATTTGAAACCTCTACGCATTGGCGTCACGCTGCTGGTCCGCGACGGGCAATCCCTGTGGGAAAACGGCATTTTTCAGAACTGCATTTTCCTTGTGCAACTGCTTAGGCAGTGCCCGGGTGTTGTGCAGGCCTACATCGTCTTTGTTGGCGATGGCAGTGCGCAGGCTAAGCGCGAGTTGCTGCAAGACACCGATCTCGCAGCGATGGACTTGAGCGATGCCGCTGGTCAGCTCGATATGGTGATTGAGATGAGCGCTCAGCTTTCCGCCGAGTGGACCATTGCCTTTCGCGAGCGCGGCGGCAAACTGGTGAGCATGTGTGTGGGCAACGATTTCGCCATTGATGCCGAGCGACTGGGTTACGACCTGCCCGCAGGCCGCTTGGTGCCCCACCATCCGAGAGACGCCGTATGGACGTTGCCGGAGTATGAAACAGTGGGTGCGCCCTACTATGCGGCTACTTTTCGCGCGCCGGTTTCCATTCTCCCGCACTTGTGGAGCGCGGAGTTGCTTGAAGCCTCCCTGCGTAGGCGGGGGGATGGTGTTCGGTTTGGGTATGAGCCCGGCCGGCGCCGTTGGCGCTTGGCCATCATGGAGCCCAACCTCAGTATCGTGAAGACTTGCGTTATACCGTTCCTGGTGTGCGAGGCTGCGCATCGGGCGGATGCGGACAAGATCGAATACCTGCACGTTTTCAACACTGAGCAACTCAAATCCAACGCCGTATTCAGCGGAGTGTTTTCAAGCATGAATCTCACACGGCATGAACTGGCCGGCTTCAATGGTCGTCATACCATTGTTGAAGTACTGACCGAACATGCTGATGCGCTTGTCTGCCACCAATGGGAGAACGCCCAGAACTACCTCTATTACGAGGCGCTTCACGGTGGCTATCCGTTGATTCACAATTCGCACCTGATCGCTGATTGCGGTTGGCGTTACCAGGGGTTTGACTGCGAGGAGGGGGGGCGTGTGCTGCTTGAAGCCATAGCCGGGCACGATCACAATCTGCAAGACTATCGCCGCAGAGCAGATATTTTTCTTCGCACTCTTCACCCGCTGCATGAGGCCAACATTCATGCCTATAGCGAGGCGATCAGGCGGGTATAACGGTGGTTAAGAGGGTGGGTATGAGGGAGGTGTGGCCTTTTCTTCGGGAATCCTGTTCATGATGAAGCGACTTATCCGGTTTTTTCAATACCTTGTGCTGGTGTTGAGCGTGCCTTTGGTGGCGCAGGCGCAAGCTGTGTTTGAGAATATTCCTCGGCCTGCTGCGGCGCCGCAAAATGCACTTTCGGTAGCTTCGCAAAACGTGGGTGTCAAAACCTGCCGGCCTGCGCTGGAAAGGCTTTCTGCACTGGCCGTGAACGGTACGCGCGGCAACGATGTGCTGCTCGATTGGGACCGCCAGCGCGTGGACGCCGGCCCTGTGTTTTCTCTGATTGGCCTGGAATACGCCAATGGGGGCGCTGCCATGTCAGTCACTGCAGTTCCTGGGCTCAATGGCGGTTGCTCGGTATCGGCTGAACGCATCTCGTCTGCGCCGTTTTCTTGTCAGGCTGTGGCTCAACAGGAACTGAAAGGCATGACCGCCACCCGCCTGCTGCCTACTTTCACCGTGTTCACTGACGCCAAGGACCCGACCGCCACGGTCTCACTTATCGACGCACCTCCTGGCTGCTTGGTGATTCGCCGCTATGTAGAGTTCAATTGGAAAGCTCCGCGCTAAGAAGGTCCGAACGAATCCGTCATGCCCGCACTGATCTTTGTCAAATGGCGCCCAAGCAACTGCTGATCGCAGGCGGCGGCATTGGTGGCCTGGCCGCTGCTCTGGCCGCAACGCGGGCTGGCTGGGAAGTACGTGTTTTCGAGCGGACGCCGCAGTTCAGTGAAGTGGGGGCGGGCATCCAACTGGGGCCCAATGCCACGCGCATCTTGCAGAGTTGGGGGCTGGGCGATGCGCTAAGCGCTGTAGCGGCCTTTCCTGAACGCCTGCAGGTTCGCAATGCCTTAAGCGGAGAGTTGCTGGGGGGGATGCCTCTGGGTGAACGCATGCGAACACGGTATGGCGCATCCTACGCGACGATTCATCGCGCCGACATCCATGGCTTGCTCGCCACGGCGGTTCAGCAGCAGGCGGAGGTTCACCTCAATCTTGATCAAGGTTTGAGGGAGTTCGCTGACGATGGATGCTCGGTGACCATCACCACAGAGCAAGGCTTGCAAGTGGAGGGTGATGCATTGATCGGTGCCGATGGGGTTTGGAGTGGTACACGCCAGCAATTGCTGGGCGACTCTCCGCCTCGGGTGACCGGTCACCTTGCCTATCGAACCATGTTGAGGCAAACATCGCTGCCTGAGCGGCTTCGCAGTGTTCAGGTGACGGCGTGGCTCGGTCCGCGCCTGCACGTTGTTCAGTATCCAGTCCGGGGTGGTGAATGGATGAACGTGGTGGCCATTGTTCAAGGCGTGCCGCGGGCGGACGCGCCGGGCTGGGATCAAGAGGCCCATGTCTCTGATTTGCAGCGAGCCATGGGTGCCACCTGTGAACCGTTGCAATCTCTCATTGCTGCGGTTCCGGCCGCCTCTGTTAACGAGCATGCCTGGCGCTTGTGGCCCCTGTCTGACCGCGCGCCTGTGTCGGGGCCTGGGCAGATGGCTGGCGGCCTTGTGGGGCTGTTGGGCGATGCGGCCCACCCCATGCGCCCCTATATGGCCCAGGGGGCGGGCATGGCGATTGAAGATGCCGCCGCACTGGAGCGCGCGCTCGCTATGAACGCGGTCGACGTACCCACGCGACTCAGACGATATGCCTTGGAGCGCTGGCAACGCTGTGCTCGTGTGCAGGCGCGCTCCATCCGAAATGGCCAGATTTTTCATTCCACGGGCCTTATTCGTCTGGGGCGTGATGTGTCGATGCGTTTACTGGGAGAACGCCTTCTCGACGTGCCGTGGCTGTATAAGTCCTCCTAGAGCACGCTTTTAGGGTGCTTACGAGCCCTTACCAGCCATTTCCCATATCGTGAACTCGTTCTCAGGGGAGAACTCCGTATCGCGGTAGACTGCTAGGTTTTCTACCGGGCGACATGGCCAAGCAAAAATCAGTGCAGACCAGCCTTACGGGCGCGGCGCTGGTGCGTCTGCTCGAAGCGCTTGCCGACTCGCGTGTACGCGTGCGGGACGCGCGCACGGGGTTTGCCGATGGATTAGTGCAGTGGGTCGGTTGGGCGGATGCCATTGAGTTGTCTGCCGCTCTCGAACGACCGCTTGCAGACCAGGCCTTGAATGAGGCTGACTCTGATGAACGAGCCGAATTCGGGCGCCTTCGTACAAGCTTGGAGCAAGGATTGGCCCGTGCCATGGCGCCTACGGGGCATTCGGTCATGGAAGCTGAGGTGGGCTACGGATCATTGCGCAAACGCTATGTGATGCAGCAACAGACCATGGAAGTGGCCATTGGCACTCTGCGTGAGCGGGTTCGCGCTGTGGTGGCAGAGCGCTCGCCCGAGATGGCTCGGCTGGCGGCGTTGGACGCGGTGATGGACCAGGTGCTGAGTGTTCAGGAGCGGCGGTTGTTAGCCACCGTTCCGGGGCTGTTGGAAAGGCATTACCGGCGCTTGCGGGACGAATATGAGGGCAGTGGCGACTGGGTGAAATTGTTTCACCAGGACATGCACACGGTGTTGCTGGCCGAACTGGATCTTCGATTGCAACCAGTAGAAGGGCTCCTTGATGCCCTGGATGAAGACTGATGACGAAACTGATATTTAGCGCTGCTTTCGTGGCGGGCCTGGCTACCTTGTTCTGGGTGGGCGCTGGCTATGTGGGCGGATACTTGCTGGCGCTCGGCGTCACCTTGTTGATAGCGGCGTTTTTTCTGGCTGGCTCCTGGGAGCTGGTTCATTACCTGCGTGCCACCAAGGCCCTGGCTGAATCGCTGCATGCGCTGAGTGCTTCTCCGGCCAGCCTGGACAGCTGGATGACATCACTGCCCGCCTCGCTACGGGTCGCAGTACGCCAGAGAGTGGAGGGTGTGCGAGCGAGCTTGCCTGCTCCCGTGCTGGCCCCGTATCTCACTGGGCTGTTGGTGCTCCTGGGCATGCTGGGTACTTTTCTTGGCATGGTGGTGACGCTTCACGGTACCGGCGCGGCTCTGCTAGGTGCAGAGGGGTTGCAGGCCATCCGTGACGCGCTGGCTGCTCCTGTGCGCGGTCTGGGGCTGGCCTTTGGCACATCGGTGGCAGGCGTGGGCGCTTCGGCAGCCCTAGGGCTCATGGCGGCAATGGCGCGCCGTGACAGGTTGGAAGTGGGGCAGCAGCTGGATGTGGCCATTGGCAGCATGTTGCGGCCTTTCACGCAGCAGCACCAGCGTGAGGCTTCGCTGCGCCTGATGGAGCAGCAGGCCGGGTTGATGCCAGAGTTGGTAGAGCGCATTAGCGCATGCATGACCGCATTGGAGCGCCAGCAAGCGGCGCTGAGTGAGCGGCTTGGCGCTGAACAATCCAGGTTCCACGCGGAAACTGAATCGGCTTACACGGCCTTGGCCGCCTCGGTCGAACGCACACTCACTGCCACTGCCGCTGAAACCGCTCGTCATGCGGGTGAAGCTATTCAACCTGCTGTGCAAGCTGCGCTGGCCGGGCTGGCCCGTGAAGGCACACAACTACAAGCCGCACAGGCCGAACAGGTTCGCCTCCACCTTGATGGCATGACAGCCCGATTTGGCGATGCCACGACCGCCGTCACCAGCCAGTGGACCAGTGCGCTCGAGACTCATCAGCAAACCAGCGCGGCGATGGGGCGCGCCATGAGTGAAACGCTGGAAGGATTCAGTCAGACTTTCGACGACCGCAGCACCAAGCTGGTCGACGGTCTCGCACAGCGGATGGACCACCAGGCACAGGCCCTTGCTGCACACTGGGGCGAAGCCTTGGCTTTGCAATCGCAGAGCGGTGCGGAGCAAGCGGCCCAGCAGCGGCAAGCGCTGCATTCTGTGGCAAAAGATATGGAGCAAGCCCATTCGGCATTGCAAAGCCACTTCGCGGAGCAGGAGCAATCCCGGCAAACCGCCTGGACGGCCTCGTTGCAAACTCTGGCGAGCACGTTGCGAGACGAATGGCAGCAAGCGGGCGAGCGCAGTGCCGAGCAATGGCAGGGATTGGGCGAAACCCTGGCTCAGACGGGTGCCGGCATCACGCAGCAACTCGAAACCCAGGCGCGCAATACTTTGAGCGAAATTGGTACGCTGATGCAGGCTGCTTCAGATGCACCTCGTGCAGCAGCCGAAGTGATCGGTGAACTGCGTCAGCAATTGGCTGATAGCGTGAAGCGTGACAACGCCATGCTGGAGGAGCGCAGTCGCAGCTTCGCAGAGCAGGAAGAGTCCCGGCAAGCTGCATGGACTGCATCTTTACAAACTCTGGCTACCGCACTGCGAGACGAATGGCAGCAGGCGGGCGAACGCAGTGCTGAGCAGTGGCAAGGCCTGGGCGAAACTCTGGCCCAGACGGGTGCCGGCATCACGCAGCAGCTCGAAACCCAGGCACGCAATACTCTGGGCGAAATCGGCGCGTTGATGCAGGCCGCCTCTGAAGCTCCCCGCGCGGCCGCTGAAGTGATTGGCGAGCTGCGTCAGCAATTGGCTGAGAGCGTAGTACGTGACAACGCGATACTCGAAGAGCGTAATCGGAGTTTTGCTGCGCAAGAACAATCCCGGCAGCTCG
Source organism: Ottowia thiooxydans DSM 14619 (assembly GCF_000422885.1). Classification (GTDB taxonomy): domain Bacteria; phylum Pseudomonadota; class Gammaproteobacteria; order Burkholderiales; family Burkholderiaceae_C; genus Ottowia; species Ottowia thiooxydans. The sequence goes on from NZ_KE383942.1 coordinate 13,413, forward strand.
CTTGGACCGAATCCTTGCAAACGCTGGCAACCGCGCTGCGAGACGAGTGGCAGCAGGCGGGTGAACGCAGTGCCGAGCAATGGCAAGGGCTGGGTGAAACACTGGCCCAGACGGGCGCCGGCATCACGCAGCAGCTTGAGGCGCAGGCGCGCAATACCTTGGGCGAAATCGGTGCGCTGATGCAGGCGGCCTCGGAGGCCCCTAGAGCAGCCGCCGAGGTGATTGGCGAGATGCGCCAGCATCTGGCAGAAAGTGTGTTGCGTGACAACGCCATGCTGGAAGAGCGCAATCGCAGCTTGGCAGAGCAGGAAGAATCTCGGCAGGTCGCCTGGACTGCATCGTTGCAAGCCCTCGCTACCACGTTGAAAAATGAGTGGCAGCAGGCAGGCGAGCGCAGTACTGAGCAATGGCAAGGGCTGGGGGACATGCTGACAAAAACGGGCGCCGGCATCACGCAGCAGCTCGAAACGCAGGCGCGCCATACCCTGGGCGAAATCAGCGCGCTGATGCAGAGCGCTTCAGAGGCGCCTCGAGCGGCCGCTGAGGTGATTGGCGAGATGCGTCAGCAGTTGAGCGACAGCATGGTGCGCGACAACGCCCTGCTTGAAGAGCGCAGCCAAATTTTGAAAACCCTGTCTACTTTGCTGGAAGCTGTGAACCACGCCGGGGAAGAGCAGCGTGGCGCTATCCAGTCATTGGTGGAAACGACGTCCGGATTGATGGAACGTGCCAACAGTCGTTTTGCTGACACGCTAGACACCCAGCTGCAACGCATAGACACCGCGTCGGCGCAACTCACTGGCAGCGCTGCGGAGGTGGCCAGTTTGGGGGAGGCATTCGGTACAGGCGTGCAACGTTTCGGCGAGACCAACGAACAGCTCATGGTGCAGCTGCAATTGATAGAGACATCACTGTCGAAATCGCTGGCGCGCAGCGATGAACAGCTCGACTACTACGTTGCCCAGGCGCGTGAAGTGATTGAACTCAGCACCGGCGCGCAAAAGCAGATCATCGACGAGCTGCGGCAACTGGCCGTTGCCCGCGAGGTCTAACGTGCATCACTCTGACCAACTTATGCCGAGTGACGATTTGTCGCTCGACTCTGGCGAGGGGTCTGTACCCGTATGGGCGGTGTTCGGCGATCTCATGGCGGGAGCACTGGGCGCCTTTGTGCTCATACTGGTGGCCGCGCTGGGTATGCAGATGGAGCTCACCGAGCGATTGAAGACCGAGCAGCACGCGCGCCAGGAACAAACCCAACGACTTCAAACTTTGGAACAAGCGCTGGCCGCACCACTGGCGGCGGGACGGGTTACCTTGACAGATGGTCGAATCGGAATCAGCGGCAGCGTGCTCTTTGCCTTCAATTCCGACGAGCTGCAGCCGGAGGGCCAGCAATTGCTTCAAAGCTTGGCCACACCGCTGACCAACTATTTGCGTGAACGTGGGGAAATCCTCATGGTGAGCGGCTTCACAGACGACCGGCGTATGCGGCAGTCACGCGATGCCAGCGCTGGGAAGTTTGCCGACAACTGGGAGCTTTCGGCGCAACGCGCGCTCACTGTGACCCGTGCGCTGATTGAAGCAGGCGTGCCGGCGGGCCATGTTTTTGCGGCTGCATTCGGTTCTGAGCAGGCGGTGGCTTCCAATGCGGATGCCGCGGGCCGTGCTCGCAATCGCCGCGTGGAGATGGCTCCCATGGCGCGTCCCAAGCGCGGCCCGGGCTCATGACCTTGTCCGTGCGTGAGGCGTTCATTGCCGCGCTGGCTCGCCGTGTCGATGACCATCAAGGCGCTGCGCGTGCCTTGCTGGAAGCGCGGTTGGCAGCCTTAAGGGCTGAGAGCGTTTCGCAACCTGCTATGTCATCCAGACCGGGTGGCCAGGCGGGCACACGCGGACCTTTGGGGCAGCTGGCAGACGGGATCGCTGCCCGCCACGCCGCGAACGAGCCGCCGGTCACACAGGCTGCCGGGCTTACCTCCGCATCTCCCGCACAACGCGAGCTTGGCACGCTACGCCAGTTTCGCGGTGCGTGGTCTCGTTTGTTTGCCGAGCAGCGCCTGCGTCAAACTCTGGCTCAAGTGCCTCCGCAGGCCGGCCCACTCAATTCGCATCACTTGGTGCATCGCGCGCTGGCCGTGATGCAAGATATCTCGCCCGCCTACCTACAGCGCTTCGTTACCCAAGTTGAGGCGCTGTTGTGGCTGGAGCAGCAGCAGACATCTGTTGGAGGCGTTCCCCAGCGGCTGGATAAGAAGCGAAAGAGCGGGCGATAAGAGGTTTCTTCAGGCGCGCCGCATCAACCCGTTGAGTTGGCTATCCCAGTTGGCCCCCGGCAGCACGCGGGCCAATTGGCTGTCCGGGAGGGCAAAACAAGAGCGTAGAGCTTGCGCCATGACAGCCCGAAAATCGTGGTGCACTGGTAAGTCGCGGTTTTCGTGCAGATTGGAGGGAGACAGGCCTGCCCATTGGCCGTGCCACCGTCCGCCGTTGACTCGGTTACCGAGCAGCCAGATCGCATTGCCGTGGCCGTGGTCTGTACCACGGCTGCCATTTTCAGCCGTGGTACGCCCAAACTCACTGGCTACGATGATGACGTCATTGTCCTGATTGAAATCCCGGCGGAGCTGAACCAGGGCGGCGGAGAGTCTGCGCAGGTTGTTAGCCAGTTGTCCGGTGACGGCGCCCTGATTGGCGTGGGTGTCCCAGCCACCCGCGGACAGGAAACCTATGCGGAGTGAGCGCTCTCGCCGCATCAGTGTTCCAAGATTGAGCGCATCGCCTTCCAGCGCAGCTGCGGGAGCGGCGCCGTTGTCAGCGGCCTGCATTTCACGGCTTAAGTCTTGCGCCGTTTGCAGCCGACTCTCGGCACCTTGGCGGAAAGCAGCTGAGAGCTTGTCCGGGCCGTCGTATAGCGCCATAAACGCTTCACGCGTGCGCTGGTTTTCGAGCACACCAGCACGTTGCGCAGATTTGCCGCGCGCCACCAGTTTGACCGCTTGCGCGCCAGCCAATACGCGCGGGTTGGCTTCCCCGACCCCCAAGGCATGGGCTGAGTTGTTTGATTCGCCAAAGCCGGCTAGCGTATTGAGCCAGCCAGGGGCCTCGCCAGTGCGGCCGGGGCGCGCGGTTTCCCATTGGTATTGGGCTTCGAAATGCGAGCGCGTGGGATCCGGTGAGCCCGCGGCTGGCACGACGGCAAGCACCCCCTCTTGCCATAGAGGAAGGAGTCCAGCCATCGCGGGATGCAACCCAAAGCGGCTGTCCAGGTGGATGGCGGTTTGGTCTGTGCCATCGGGTTGGGCGATGGCGATGTTGGGCCGGACGCGAGCGTACTCGGGATCTGACCAAGGTACGAAAGCGGAGAGACCGTCATAGGCGCCCCTTAGAAAGACGATGACCAGGCGACCATCGCTCTTGGCCGCCGGCATGGTTTGTGCCCATGCGCTGGGAAAGGCAGCTGCGGCCGCGCTTGCGAGCATGGCTCGGCGAAGAGGTGAGTGGTGTGCAGTCATGGCTGGCCTTTGTCAGGAGTTGGAGTGCTGCCTTACTTGGCCATGAAGTCAGGGCTCGCCAGCATCAAGCCTGCGCGGAGTTTTGGGGGCTGCGCGTTGATCCGCTGCATAGTGGCGGGCTGTACGAAGGCTGCCAGGTAGTCCACCGGCGGCTCTTTTCGGGCGATCGCCATGGCGTAGTCAGCGCGGCGGGTGAGTGCTTCTGGAGCTAACCAGGTGGCTGTATCGGATTTGTAGCCATCGGGCGTGGGCCAGCGATGAATGCCTTGGCCGGCACCGTTGAGCGCCCCAAGCGCCAAGCTGATGTCGCGATCATTGTGCGCGCCGCCGGTGGCCGCAAGCACCGAGCAAACATAGTCGTAAGGCGTTTTGAAAAGCTTGTTCGCTGGATCCCAGAATGCGCGCGATGCGACCAGAGTGCGCATTACCGTGCGTAAATCGCCCTGGCTGGTTTGGAAGCTGCGCGCGAGCTGGTCGACCAGGGCCTGCGGTGGTTGATCTGCGACAAACCACTGCGCCAATCGGAGCGCAATACGTTGAGCGGTGGCCGTTTGCTCAGACAGCAGGCGGATGGCAGCGAGGCCTTCCGTTTCGCCCGCAGAAGACGGCGCTGCGGCGAACGTGCGGCCCAGTAAGGTCTTGGCTTGCGTATCGTGCAGGCGAGGCACAAAGCGGAACCCCTCAGGCTGCTGGGGCGCCACCGCCCAACCAGTGAGTATTCGCGCCAGTTCCCGGACATCGCGCTGTGTATAGCCGCCATTCACGCCCAGCGTATGCAGCTCCATCAGTTCGCGCGCGTAGTTCTCGTTCAGACCGCGGCGCTGTTGGCCTAGCGTGGTGCCATCTGCCACGCTTTGAGTTTGATCCAGGTAGTAGAGCATGGCAGGGTGCCGACCGCTGGCGAGCAGCAGTTCGTCGAACCGGCCCAGCACATTGCGGCGTATGGCATGCAGCACATAGTGGCCCACGAAAGGCTTGACGATGCCTTTGTCCGAAGAGACGTTGAGGTGGTTGAACCAGAATTCGGTCAACCGCGCGAGCAAGGGGTTTTCAGTGTCCGGTTGGCTGCAGGAGGCTAAGCGCCAGGAGGCCGCTTGGCGGGCGACCCGGTTGCTGTAGTTTCGAGCAGGGTTGGCGACCGCTGTGACCTCTGGTGCGGGTGAGACCGCGCTGGATGAGGCTTGTTCTTGGGCTCGGATCTCGCGGCGCAGCGCAAGTTCGCTTCTATAGTTGGAGAAGATCTCAGGCAATGGGGCGTTGAATTCAGCATTCGCCACGTCAATCTGCGCCGGGCTATGGCTGGCAGTGGAAGCTCGGTCGATTTCTCCCAGCGCCCACGATCGCGCACCACCGGCCCGTTGCACCTGCTCCACCAAGGCTGGGGTAGGCCCGTAGCCAAGGCGTGAAAGTGCGCGCCAGGCATCTGCATCTGCGCTTTGGGTTTCCGCCGCCGCGCTGCCAAAGATGAGCAGGTACGACGCCATGGCGAAAGCACAAGATCTCAGAGACTTGTGCTGGGCTTTTGTGCCGAAGGAATGATGAGGTGCTGACATAAGCATCGCAGCGGAAACTGATTTCCAATACAACGCGCTGCGGATAGGCGCAGTCGACCGCCTTACAAACTTTACTGAGTGGACACTCGGCTGATGGCGCCTGCCTGGGTGGGTGATTCTTTTTTGCGATTTGCTTCACGCTCCACACGACGTTTTTTTGCCAGGGCGCGAATCTCGTCTTGCGTCACGTAGCCATCACGATTGGCATCTGCCGCATTGAACTGTTCCGCTACGGAGGGCTTGAAACGTGTGATCCAAGCGGTTTCGTCGCGTGACAGGCGGCCATCCCCATTGCTGTCGAGCATGCGAAACCATTTGAGGGCCTGCTCGTCCCCTTTGTCGGTATTGGCACTGGCGGTTGTATCGGCCTTGGCGACTGGCTTCGATGGGCTGGGGGTGGGCTTGCTGACGGTGGGGGCTGATGCAGCCGTTTTTGGCTGGGCAAGCGCCGAACCAGCAGAGGCGACCCATGCGGCCCCTGCGAGGGCAACGGTGAGAGAGACTTTGTTAAAACTCATGCAGGTTTGGTGAGCGCGGGCGCCGGGAGTTCCCGTGCTGCCGTTGGATTTGTAACGCCACTGGTGACATGGCCTGCCGGCACATGGCGTGCCGCATGCTCGATGTGGCCAGCCTGATCGTCGAAGAAGAAGTCTGGCTCGAACTCCCTCAGGAATTCGCCTTTGGGCAGGCCTCCCAGGAACATGGCTTCATCCACCCCTACGCCCCAGGACATGAGTGTGCGGATGGCGCGCTCATGGGCGGGCGCGCTGCGGGCGGTGACCAGGGCGGTGCGAAGACGCATGGCGCCTGAGCTTGATTGTTGTAGACGGTGCAGTGCGGCCAGCAGTGGCTTGAAGGGCCCATCTGGCAATGGCAGCGCAGCTTTGCGCTTTTCGTGCGCCTGAAACGCAGCCAACCCCTTTTTCTGAAACACCTGCTCCGCTTCATCGGCGAACAGCACGGCATCGCCATCGAATGCGATGCGCACTTCATGGGCGTGGTTGGCCATCGCCTGGGCTGAATCCGTCACGACGCGTGCAGCCGGAAATCCAATGTCCAGCGCTTGGCGCACATCGGCTTCGTTGGCTGAGAGGAATAGATGTGCACCCAGTGGGCGCAAATAGCCGAAGGGATCGCGCCCCTGCGTGAATACCCCGCGCTCCAGATGAATACCGGCAGCCCCCGCGCTGCGAAACACGCGCATTCCGCTCACCGGATCATTGCGGGAAAGTATGACTACTTCGACCCGGCGCTGATCTGGCTCGTTGAAAGCCAGGAGCTTGCGTACCAAGGAGAAAGCCACCCCAGGCGTGGCCGGTGCATCAAGTCGTTCGAGTTGCAGGCGCATATACGCCTGCGGATCTCCCGCCTCGAAAAGGCGGTTTTCTTCTTCGAAATCAAATAGCGCCCGTGATGAAATGGCAACGACGAGCTGGTCTTGGAGCGATGCGGCCATGATGTTTGGATTTATTTAACCCACTGGTTGAGCTGCATGATCGGAAGCATGACTGCCAGCACGATCAACATCACCATGATGCCCATCGCCACGATCAAAAGCGGCTCCAGCACGGTGGCCAATTGCATCGCGCGTCGTTGAACCTCAGCTGAGAGTTGATTGGCTGCTCGCTGCAGCATGACAGGTAATTGACCCGTTTGCTCTCCTAGTCGAGCAAACATGGCCAGTAAACCGGGGAAACGCTTTTTCTGAGCCATGGCTGAAGCGAGCGGTGCGCCTTCTCGCACCAGGATCAGAGCGTCTTCTGCATCTGCGCGCATGGCGGTATTGTTCAAGGTTTCGGCGGCCGCCTGCAGTGCTCGCAAAATGGGTACGCCTGCTCCGGCCAGCATGGCCAGCGTGCTGGCAAAGCGTGCGGAGTTGTAGCCGCGCGCCAATCTGCCCACAAGAGGAAGATTGAGCCAGGCTGCATCGAACTTCTGGCGCAGCGCAGGCCTGCCCAGTGCCCACTTGGTGCCGAAGGCGCCCACCACGATGGCCCCCAGCATCCACCAGCCCCAGCCGCGTACGAAATCGCTGATGGCCAGCATCGCCACGGTAAGCCAGGGCAGCGCATGCTTCGTGCCGGCAAACACCGTGGCCACCTGGGGCACGACATAGCTCACAAGAAAGATCACGATCACGATGGCCACGACGGTCACGATAGCGGGGTACAGCGCCGCGCCGATGAGCTTGGCCTTCAGGGCCTGCCGCTCTTCCAGATCGTCGGCCAGGCGCTCCAGCACAGTACCCAGATGGCCGCCTTGTTCGCCAGCCGCGATGACAGCCACATAGACCTGTGAAAACTCGCGCGGGTGTTGCATCATGGCCTTGGCCAGCGGCGAGCCCGCATTGACTTCCGAGCGCAGAGAGGCGATCAGATTGCGTTGTTTTTCATCTTCAGCTTCATCCGCTAGAGCGGTGAGGGAGCGCTCCAGCGGCAAACTGGAGGAGACCAGCCCGGCGAGCTGGCGGGTCCAGATGGCCAGTTCGGTGGAGTTGAATGCCCCGCCGCCGAAGATAGATTTTGAGAGGAGCCCAGGCCCATCAACGCCTCCGGCTACGGGGTCTACGCTGAGCGGCACCAGCGCCTGCCCGCGCAGGAGCGAGCGTGCGGATTTCGCGGTATCGGCCTCAATGACGCCCTTGCGGGTTTTGCCATCGGCTTGAACGGCTTCGAAGGAGTAGGCGGGCATGTAGGGATGTTAGCGGTCTAACAGCCATTGTCTCCCGAGTCGATCAAAGTTCTATGGCAGCCCGCAGCCAGACCGTGCGGCCTGGCTCGTTGATGCGTGTTCCACCAGGGAACCCGAAGCCTGCGTTACCAGCCAGATTGAGGTGTTCTGCGTAGGCTTTGTTAAAAAGGTTGTCTACGCCCAGGAGCAGTTTCAATTTCTGGTTGAGGCGGTATCCGGCGTGGAGGGAAACCACACCGAATCCCCGGCTCGCACTGAAATCTTTGCCCACTTTATTGCCCTGGCCGGCAGCAACCCGATGCTGGGCAGAGACCAGGCGCCACAACGCTCCGGCGCTCCATGGGCCCTCTGCGTAGTTCAAGCCCAGGCGCAACTCGGCTGGCGGAGTCTGGGGCAGGGGGCGACCATCGGTGCGGTTGTTTGCCCAGGTGCCCGCGAGCGTCGCCTGCGCATTCCAAGATGCGCCCATCCGATATTGACCGCCGAGCTCAAATCCAGTGGTGGCCGCATTCACGTTACGAACGGCGGAGCTTTTGGCCGTGTAGTCAAAGAGGATGTAGTCTTGCACCACTCCCAGATAGCCAGACACCCAGAGCTGCCAATCGTCGCCTTTCCAGCGCGCACCCACATCGAGTTGCGTGGTTTTTTCGGGCTGGAGTGCCATGAACGCGTTGCCTTTCTCCAGGGCGCTATTTCCCGGTGCAATCAGCTCCCAGTAGTCTGGGAACCGCTGCACATGTCCCAATCCTGCGTAAACCACGTTGTCACTCGCAAGCTGGTGCTCCCAGCGCAGAAATCCGCTGAGCAATGGGCTGCGGCTTCTGTGGCCATTTGAAGGTGTGTCATATCGCCAGGCCTGTGAATGGTCCAGGCGCACCCCGCTAACCCAACGGGTGCGCGGTGCAGCCTGCCAGTTCACCTCACTGAACCATCCCAGGTTAGAGAGCTTGGCATCAGGTGTCCAAGCCCGTTCCTGGTAAGGCGATGTAGGGGTGCCTCCACGCCATTCGAGAGGGCTGCGTTGGATGTCCACGCCGGTGACTAACTGCCAGTTCTCGGTCGGATCCATCGTGGCGGCCATTCGTGCGCCTGACGTGGTGCGGCGCACGTTTCCGGCCATGGGCATTTTCATACCACCGTTTGCAGGAAAGGGGCGCAAGCTGTAGTTGTCCATCACGTGATTCACCTGGTTGGCGTAAAGCGTCGCTTCCAGCTTGGACAGCCATGGGCGGATCTGCTGCTTCTCGAACCGCAGACCGAAGCTGTTACGACGAAACTGCGAACCGTCCATACCGCGGCCAGCGTACCTGGCTTGACCATCGCCTGCACCCGCACTCAATTCGATCAGCGTGTGGGTGTCGGGCGTGAAGCCCAGGGCGATATCAGCATTCCACTTGTTCCAAGCAGAAGGGATGCGCTGGCCGTTGCCATCGTAGTAATCGCCCGATTGAGAGTGATTGGCCGTACCACGCAGGTACACCATCGTATTGCCAGCCTCCAACGTCGCAGTTTGGTCATTTCGACCGTGAGTGGCGCTGAGCATGCTGCCAGAGAAACGGGCCTCAGGCCTGGTGAATGAGGGAGGAAGGCGGTCGAAACGCACCACGCCGGCTGATGCTCCAGGTCCCCAGATGACGCTTTGAGGGCCCTTGATCACAGTGAGTTGATCAAATGTCTGGGGGGAAATGTAGGAACTTGGCGCATCCATTCGACCGCCGCAGGCTCCCAACAGATAGGTGCCGTTGGTGAGCAGCGGCAGACGCGAGCCGAACTGCCCGCGAAAGACTGGGTCGCTGTTGGAGCCGCCGCTGCGAATGGCTGAAAACCCTGGAATGGTCTTCAAGTAGTCTGCTGCGTCGCTGGCAGGGATTGGCTGACGCGGCTGCCTGAGGTCTGCCACCACCTGTGTTGGCGACTGATCGTGCACCGCCGTAACCACTACTTCCGTCAATGAGGTGGTTGCGCCTTGCGGATCCAGACCTGCCGCTGCGGGCAGTGCAATGAACAGCGCAAAAGAAGTCGTGGTGAGAGAGGTGCAGGAGAGTTTGAGGAATGGGGCTGGGCAGAAGTAGGAAGCAGGCATGCGAACTTGGGTGCCGCCTTGGCTTACGAAGAACTGGTAAACAGGTTTCGGCCGAGGCGAGGTGAGGTGAGGTGAGGTGAGGTGAGGTGAGGTGAGGATGAACGGGAAATCGAATAGAGGTCAGGGAGTGCAGGGCATGTCACCTGAAAGGGCAGCCTTAACCGTGCTTGCGCCAGTAGAGAAAATCTTCCGAGCTCGACGACATGGGCGTAGGTCTGACCGACAAGCGTCGATGATTATATTAGTAATTTAGTATTAAAAAATACTTATGCGGCGGCTACTTTGATTTGGTGATGGACTCAAATGCTTATGCGCTCATTTCTGCATGGCGCGGGAGATGCGGGGCGCCTTAGATGTTCGTGGCGCCGAAATAAAGATTTCCAGAGTGATGCATTTTTATCAAAAAGGACTACATTTCTTGTTGCAAATAATTACGTAAATAGCGTAGTGATGCGTTTCTTCTGAATTCGGGTCGACCGGCTTCCATGAAATCGCCATCTTTAAATCCCTGAGCCCAACTGAAGAAAACGATTTCCTATGAATAAGCAAAGCACTTTCGTCGGCACAGCTCGGCCATTGGCCATAGCCTGCGCCTTGCTGATCAGTGGGGTCGCATCTCAGGCCCAAGTCTCACTGTCCGGCGCCAATGGAGTAGCTGTCAAATCGCCCTCCGGTTCGGTCATCACTGGTTTTTCAAATGACGGTTCGGTGACTATTCCATCCCTGGGAACGACAGGAGGCTACGTCTTCACCGATTCAACCGGCAAGCTGTCGGTAGGCGCTGGTCCGACGGGCCCAGTTGGCGCGACGGGGGCTGTGGGGGCGACTGGGGTCACAGGAGCGTCGGGCGCTGAGGGACCCACAGGTGCGACGGGTGCCACAGGCGTCCTGGGCCCTACAGGCGCGACCGGCGCGACCGGCCAAGTCGGCCCTACAGGTGCGACCGGAGCCACAGGTCTGATCGGGCCGACAGGGCTTACAGGGGCGACTGGCGCCGTAGGCGCCACGGGGCAAACGGGCGCAACAGGCGCAACAGGCGCAACAGGCGCAACAGGCGTAGTGGGTGCCGCCGGACCTACGGGTCCTTCTGGCAGCGTAGGCGCTACAGGGGCCACTGGGACCCCAGGAACACCAGGCACGCCAGGCGCGGCCGGCTCCCTTGGGCCTACAGGCAGCGTGGGCACTCAGGGCCCAACAGGGCCGGCTGGGGCAGTCGGGCCGACGGGTCCAGCCGGAGTGTCTGCGGAAGTCTACGGAAATGGCTCTAGTGGGGCCTTGACGGTTTCATCCAGTGCAAATTGGGATACCAACCCTATAAACAGTACGCTTCAATACACCAGCTTCTCAGTGTCTGCGGGCGTGACGCTTACGGTGCCGAGCGGCCTGATCATTCGAGTCAACGGAGGTGTGAGCATTGCAGGCACGATTGTGGTGGCCGCAAGTCCTTCGGACGACAAAGGAATTGCAGGAACCGAGGCAGGGCTCGATAACGGCAATACTTCAGCGGTTCAAAGCGGCGGCAGGGCAAGGCTGAACACCATGCTCGCGCGCACACTTGTAAACCCAGGCGCTGCGGGCGGCGGCATAGGTCCTTACAGGCTTGCCAACGGAGCACTTGCGAATGCTGCCGGTGGCGGCACGCTTGTCATTGCAGCAAGCGGAGCCATCTCGGTTGGAGCTAGTGGGGTAATCAGGGCGAATGGCGCCAGTTCTGCGCCGATCGTGCCCAATGTCAGCGTGGGCGGCGGCGGCGGCGGCGGCGGGGTGATCGTACTGGCGTCGAGAACTTCCGTCACCAACAATGGAACCCTTCAGGCCACGGGCGGCAAGGGGGCAGACGCTCTCGCTGGCGCAGCGGGAGGATCTGCCTCCGGTGGCGGCGGCGGCGGGTTTGTCAATCTGCTCGCACCTGCCGTTGTGCAAGGCACCACGAGCGTGGGTGGGGGCCCGGCGGGGACGGGGTTGAATACAGCCCACGGATACGGAGCAGGCGGCGGAGGCTCTGCAGGTAACGGAGGAAATTCAGGGGGTGCTTCAAATGCTGCTACAGCCGGTACTGCGGGCGTTGTTCTGACCACTACCGTGGATCCGTCGAACTTGTTCATAGGCTCAGCAGGGTTGCGTTGAAGTGCAGATTTAAGGGAATCGAATGGGCGGCGCAGCAAAGTTTGAAGAGCTGCGTCTCGTGCCTTGGTACACTACGCCCCGTGCCTCCGTAGCTCAGTGGATAGAGCGATCCCCTCCTAGATTTTTTGGGCACCAGATTAGCGAAAGCTGCTGTGTGAATTGAGTCAAATTCGGTGAACCCTCTGGGCTTACAAGCCCGTGGCAACGCCGAGCCAAGCCCCTCACGGGGAAGGTGTAGAGACTAAACGGCTCAGGCCTGCATGAACCCCTAAGGGGTTCAATGGCCAAGACATAGTCCAGCCCACGAACACACGCATGGTGTGGCGGTGAAAACCGAAGTGGGATGAAGGGATAGGTCGCAGGTCCGATTCCTGCCGGGGGCACCATTTTCGAGAACCGCTGTCGATCTTCAAGAAAGGTCTGCGCCGTTCACGAACTTGATCGGTATGTCGGCCAGTTCAACGCCTTCCAGGCAGCGAGCATTGATAGCCCATCCCTCAAACGGGAGCTTACCTTCCGAAGTCTCCTGTGCAGTCGGTGCGCTCGGAATCCGAAACGGCATTATTCCGCAATGGGGGCAGAAGTAATCCTTGGCTGTCCTTGAGTGCCATTCATAGACTGTCAGGTTTTCAAGCGGCGTGAGCATCCGAAGCGCTGACTTGGGAACCCTGTGAATCAGCGCACCCCGGCGTCTACATACTGAACAATTGCAGCTCCTGACATGGTCAAGGTCAGTGTCGACTTCGAAGCGGCACGCACCGCAGTGGCATGAACCCTGAAGAGTATCCATAGGCTGCAAATTCTCGCTTACTTCTCCTCGTTCACGGCTTTAAAGTTAAACGAGCCTTGGTGGGTCTTGGTTACTCGCTCCCCAGCGCGATCGACTGCAAGCTTTTCCGTAGCTCTTTTTCCACCGCTGGAAATTCGCTTTTGGTGGAGTTGAAGTTGAAGACCAGCATCTTGCCCTGGTGGGGCGTGATCAACATGATGTTGTAGATGTCGGAGTCAACGGCGCGCGAGGTCATCTCGAAGAAGATCCACTGCTGGCCCTTCATGTCGATGAGCTTCTTTTCTTTCCAATCTATGCCGGGGACAACGCGCTCGAACACGCTTTCAAATGAAGCCTGTACCTGGGGTAGCTTGTCCTTGGGCAGTTCATTAGGCTTGAGGTCGGCTGCGATGGTAGTGGTGCGCCGGGCATTGCCCACCACGAAGGAGGGAGCGCGGTTGGATGGGTATTTTTGGCTGATCTCATCGGCTGTGAGTGGGGTGAAGCCCGAGGGAGCGTTAAAGGAGACGTTCGTACCGGGAACTGTGAAGGTGGCAGCGTTGACAGCGGTGCCGGCAAGGGCTGATGCCATGGCTAGGCACAGGGTAGCGATCCAGGATTTCATGTTTGGTTGAGCGCATCACGACACGATGGGGACCGAACACCACAGGCCTCTCCCGTCGCTGAGCTAGTTTTTGGATAAAACACCAGTATCTGTACACGTGGCTGCTTTGGAGCGTGGTTGCAGATTTTTACCGCTCAGCGCGTGCGCAGTAGTTCACATAATGGGGCGGCAGCCGCGCCCTGTTGAGTCGACTCCCGCATTCATTTCGAACGATGGTTCTTAGTCGAACGAGAGGGTGTAGATCAGGTCCAGAGCACTGCGCTCGCCTGCTTGGCCGCGGAGTAGCCAGCGTTTGGAAAGCTCAAAGTAGACGAACAGCGTCCCCATTGCGCCAGCCAGGCTATGTTCGTAAGTGGCATAGAGCTTTTCAGAGATACGCTTGCCCAGGGTGACGGAGGCGCCCGCCGTGCCGGTATCTGTATCACCACCGCCGCTGAAGCTGAGCTCGTCCAGCCCGAAGCGGGAGGCGACGCTGCGGCCTTCTCGCCCTCCCATGATGGCAATGGCCGCTTGTTGGAGCAGGGCGGACTCAGCGCCCCCGGAGGGAGCCGAGCGACCCAGAATTAACCAGGCGAGCTTCTCACTATCAGGAAGCTCTGGCTGGGCGTATAGGCGTACGCGTGGGAGCAGAGCTGAGCCAGTGACCTGAACGCCTACGCGTTGATCGGATTGATAGTTAGGGCGCAGGGCCAGGATGTTGAAAACAGGGTCGTTGGCGGGACCAACGAAGCGGATCACGCCGGTATCTATATTCAACTGCTGGCTGTAAGCTCGGAAAGTACCCCCGATGGTGTTTACCGTTCCTGTGACTCTTGGCAATGTGCCCATGGCACCGCTTGCGGTGATCGCGAGTTGGCCGGCAAGGCGGGTATTGAGGCCCAGGCCGCTGACGCGGAAGTCTTCGCCTAGATCGATCTGCACTTCGCCCTTCAGCGTGGCCGTATTTGCTGGCGATGCACCTTGATTTGGAGATTTGGCGGCCACGGGTGTTGCGGTCCACCCGCCGATTCCACGGCCATTGGGGCCTCGGACAATGACGTCCTTCCCAAGTGTGGGCGCCGTTTCCTCGGGCAGCGAAATGCGCGCTTGATCTACTCTTAGTTTGCCGTTGACGGTGCTCTCGCGTCCAGCCACGCTGGCCTGCAATTGACCGGAAACAATGACTTTTCGGTCGGCACGCAAACTCGCGTGAAGCCGGTCGAGCGTGGCGTTCATGTTGGCCTGAACCTGGCCGTTCTGCAGCTTGGCTTCCCCATTGGCGCGCAAGCTTCCTCCGGCCTGATCGGTGCCGCCGCCCCTGAGGCTGAATTCATCGAGGATCAGGCGCTGCCCGTCTAGTCGAGCCCGCAGTCGTCCGCCGCTGAATTCAATGCCATCGACGACCGAGCGCAGGGCCAGATCATCAGCGCCCAGCGTGCCCGAAAGGAGCGGCGTTCCTCGGGTGCCCGCGATGCGTACATTGGCTGCCAGCGAACCCCTTACCCGCCAGCCAGGAGGTGCCAGTTGTGACCAGGCGCCGATGCGTGGCAGTGCGGCTCGCACTTCACCCGACAAAGGAGCGCTCTCAGGCCAGCTCCAGGCCACATCGCCCTCCTGGCTCTTGCTGGAGACGAGTTGAGAGCGCACTTCGCCTGTCGCGACACCCAAGTGCTCGGTGTCCCAGTTCAATTTCAGCGTGATCGCTTGCCCTTCGCTGCGCAGCTGCAGGCGCGCATCTTTCAGACCGGCTGCAATGCGTGTTTGCACTCCGGTATCGGCATCGCGAGTGGTTACGACGAGATCGCCGCGAGTACGTGCCAGTTCAGCTTCGATGCGCATGGTCTCGCCCAACTGGGCATTCCATTGGCCGTCGAAAATCACTTCGCCTGTGACGCCGGATTCAGCCATTTGTGGGCCGGCGAACAGCTCCGCCCACGCCAGCGGCAAGCCAGTAATGCGTCCGCTACTGCTGAGGGTGCCCGCACGCCACTGCAAAGGTTGCCAGGCGACGGTGGTTGGGGACGCCGCTGAAGTTTTGAGCGGGGCCGTCAGCACCAGCTCTCCCGCACCCGCCTTGAATTCTCCACTGCCTTGTGCGCCG
The DNA here is from genome assembly GCF_000422885.1 of Ottowia thiooxydans DSM 14619. Lineage (GTDB taxonomy): Bacteria > Pseudomonadota > Gammaproteobacteria > Burkholderiales > Burkholderiaceae_C > Ottowia > Ottowia thiooxydans. Next base: position 28,856 of record NZ_KE383942.1, read on the forward strand.
GGCGCAGGTGCCCAACTGAAACTCACTGGAACACGGCTCTTGACTTGCCACGGTGCATCAGAGCGACCTTGGCTCAGAGCGGGATCCTGGGCAGAGAGTTCGAGTTGCCGCAATGTCCCTTGCCAACTCGATGCTGCCAGTGTGGCGCCAGCTCGGCTGCGGCCACCTTCAGCGCTGGCGCGCAATTTGAATGTCCGTTTATCTTGCGTCAAGGTGCCGCGCAATTCCAGCTCAGCCTGAGACAGCCGGCCATTCAGATTGAGCAGGGTTTCCTGCAGCCTGGTGGGTGCTGGCGCGGTATTGACGTTCGCGTTGGCATCTGCCCGCCATTGCGCCGCGGGAATTTCAAGCTTTAGCTTCACAGAGGGATCTGTCCATCCGCCTTGCCAACTGCCATTCAATGCCAGTTGCCCGCTCGCTTGTGCCGAGCTCAATTCTGATGGCACGCCGGGGAGTTTTTGAATCCAGCTGAGGGTTTTGGAAAGATCGGATATCTGGGCGTTTACGGCGCCACCGCCGACCCGTTCCGCTACATCGGCGTCGAGTTTGATGAGCGCTCCAGGGGCGCTCAGCTGGATCTGGCCTTTGCCAGAGGGTGCGTTAGGGCGCGCTTCGATCTTGGTGCCAGTCAGTTCGGCATCTGAAGTGCGTACGCGCAGGTTGGCTATACGCAAGAGGCCCTCTTGCCATCGTCCTTGCGCAGCAGCGCTTTGCACGCGCAACGCATAAATATCGCGCGCCAAAGCCTTTGCGGCCGTATCGCCTGAGCGTGTAGCCGGTGTGGCCTGACGATTGGCGCGTGCTTGCAGCGCGACATCGAAATCGATGGCGGTGCCTGCACCCGAAGCCGTGGCGCGGCCATCAATGGGAAAGGGGGCCAGTTTCGTGTGCAACCTGGCAGGGTCGATGCCATTCAGCGAGGTCACGATTTGCCAGTTGCCTGAATCGCTGGAGGCTGTGGATGCGGGCCTTGACCAGGAGCCCGCGCTTTCCAGCGTGCCACCCGCAAGCTCAGCCTTTAGAGCCTCGACAGTCGCCACGCCGTCTTGCCATATCGCTCGCGTATGAAGGCGATCCAATGGCAGGCGCTTGCTATCCCACGGGCCGGGCAGCGCATTCGTGATCTGCGCTGTGACCTGCCATCCAACAGCCTTGCTTTCGGCGGGCTTTTTGGCGGGCGTGGGGGCGATGTCCAACTGGCCCGTCAAGCGGGTTTGCGGGCCAGGGGGCCAGAAGGGGGCGATGTCGAGATCAGAGAATTTAGCTTGTGCTTCGGGCAAGGGGTGTTCGCCCCAGGGCGTGATGCGTGCGGTGGCGTCAGCGCTGGCGGCGGGCGTGCCGGCTTCGGCCGCTTGACCGCGCACGGTCGCTTCGGCGCGCATTTCTGTCAGTGGACCGTGAACGCGCGCATTCACCGAAAGCGGCACACTTTGGCCGCCTTCGGGGGAGGGGCTCAGGAAGGTGCCAGACAAGCGCGCGTCTATATCCGGCGAACCAACCGTTCCCAAACGAACTTCTGCCTGGTAGGTGCCTTGGGCAATGGCAGCGCTGTCTAGGTGAAGCCTATGGTTGGAACCATCAAAGCCATAGCGTCCGGTGACTGCTTCAGCGCTGAAAACCTGCGGATTCACCACTTCCAGCTTACCGGCATTGAAACCGTCTATCTGTACCTTCAGGGGCAGTCCCAGTGCTTGCGGCGGGCCTGAGGAGGGCGCGCCATCGGGCGGGCGTTGATCATCTACACGGATGTGGCGAGCGCTGAGACTGGTGAAACGTATTTGGCCACCAAGCAAAGCCAGCGGATCCCAGGTGTAGCGTGCGTCGTAAACATCGATCTTCAAGCCACCTTGGTGCCAGCGCAGATGACTCACTTCCCCGCCGCGCCGCAACGCGCCCTGCAAACCTTCGATGCCCAGCGCGTCTGGTGGAAGGTAGCGTTGCCCCCAACTCAGCACGCGAGCTAAAGAGCCCTCGCTGCCAGCCCAGTACCAGAAGGCGGCCAAGCTTGACGCCAGTACGAGGAGCAAGGAGGCGAAGGCGTAGCAAAACCGGCGCATCCAACGGCTAGGGCGGGAAGGTGGTGCAGGGGCCGCAGGTGAGGGCGACGCTGCGGGAGAGTTGGCGGTGGGTTCGGTCATCAGAATACGAATCCAACCGAAAGATGCAGGCGCACTTTGCGGGTCTTAAGGCCGTAGGCAAGGTCGAGCTGCATGGGGCCTACCGGCGTTTTCAAACGAACACCTGTGCCAATACCAAAACGAGGGTGCAAGTCTTTCGGCTTTTCTGCGACATCCCCGAAATCGAGAAAAATGGTGTGCTCCAACCCGCTGGGAAGGCCCTCTCGCAGGATTGGGCGTTGCCATTCGATGCTGCCTACGGCCATGTAGCGGCCCGGGCCTATGACATCGTCCGGATAGTCGATGCCGATCGCCCGGTAAGCGTAGCCACGCACGGTGGTGTCTCCGCCGGTACGAAAGAGCAGGGCACTTGGCACACGGGCACCGCTGTTGGCGACGACAGCGCCCCCTTCGGCACGCAGGGAAAGTCGGCTGGCGTTGGCTCCCTCGCCCAGGGGCAGGATTCCCAGCCAGCGAGCCACTCCACGCAAAAAGGGCTTTCTAACCCCTTCGAGTGTGTAGCCACCACCCAACTCAGCCCCTAAGCCATAGCCACGGGAGGGAGATGGCAGGCTGTCAAAATAACGTGCAGTCCATATGTAATTCACCGAAAGCGCTGAGCCGTCGCCGGCGCGTGCGTCAGTCAGTTGCGCCCCATCACGCGCATTGACCTGCGCGCGGTCAAGCTGCACATACAGATTGCGGTCAAACCGATCATCCGAGCGCGAGCGACCAAATCGCAGTTGCTGAGACACGGTGGTCAATTCATTGTCATCCAGCCGGTCAATCTTCGCGATGGCTCCCCAGCGCCAGCCGTTCTCGGCCGGGATGCCTTGCCAATCTGTTTGCAGGTAGGAGTGTGTCTTCTCAATCTGCATCTTGGTGATGGCCCGCCAGCCGATTCCAGGGACTCGGTTGTGACGGTATTCGAGCCCGAGGCGGGGCCCACCATTGGTAGAAAATCCTCCACCCAGCACCACCTTCTGCAACTTGGCTTCGGTGACCTGCACCTGTACCGGTACGGCTTCCGGGTTGTCTTCTGGGTCGATGAAGACGGTAGCTGAGTCGTAGTAACCGCTGGAGGTGAGCCGATACTGCGCGTCATTGAGTTTGCGCTGATCGTAGATGTCGCCAGGTTGCAGACGTGCCAATCTTTGCACGAGTACGGGGTCATAGCGCTGCGTGCCTGTCACCCTCATCGCACCGAGGCGATATAGCGGGCCCGAGTCGAGCTGCACCTGAAGGTGCGCCAAGTCGGCCGCAGGGTCCACATCTGCCAGGCTGTAGCCGATTTTCCCAGCCGGATACCGGCGAGCCACCAGTAGCCGCAGGGCGTCGGTTTTAGCGCTACTCCAGCTATCTTGGGTGAAACGGCGGCCGGAAGGCAGCTTCCAGTCCGAGCGAATCTCATCGCGCTGCTCCACGGTACCTGCATCACTCGATTGCGCAATATCGCCCTGGAAATCGATCACCACCTTTCCGATCACGGTGGGCTCGCCGGGCTCGATATCCATCACGATCGTGGGACGTTCGCCGGGCGCACCCTTGCGCGTGATACGGATGCGTGGGCTGAAATACCCTTGCGTTCCGAGCAGCTCGCGCAGGTTGCGTTCGGAAAGGATCAGCAGGCGTTCGAGTTCTACGCCTTCGAGATCGGAGATGGCCTGGTAGCGCTGCAGTTCGTTGTGGCGCTCTATGAGCTCGCGGACAGAATCGGGCGCAACTACCTCAATCTCGAACGCTTTGACAGCTGGCGCACCGGTGGCACTAGCAGCCTCGCCTTGCTGCGTGGCTCCTCCTGTTGCTGGCGCATTTGCAGACGCGGCAGCAAGCGGAGCTTCAGGCGTTTGTGAGGGCGATGAAACCTGTGGCGTTTGCGCTATGGCGTGACTGCTTGCCAGCCACGCGCCAACGCACAGCGCGCTGACTCCAATCAAGTGCGCCCACCCACGCGTTGGTGGAACGCGATCGCTAAGAGTTAAAAAAAACCGCATCAAACGACAGTGAATGGCGTCCCCACATCCTGAATGGCCCGAAAAGTCACATATTATCGAACGTCAACGCTGCAAAGCTTGTAGGAAATAATGCATGCCTGCTACAACTGGTGTGGTGCCCGGGTTCAATGCACCGGGCGTCGATTTTGATCAACCCTTCGAGATGCTCGAGGCGTGCCACGAACGGGTACAAAGAAGTCTTGGGTTGCTAGGCCGGCTCGTTGAGCACGTCAAAACAAGCGGCCACGATGCCTCTTCGCGTTCTGCGGCCGCCGATGTTCTACGTTATTTCGACATCGCGGCGCCACTTCATCACGAAGATGAAGAGCAGCACCTGTTTCCTGCGCTCTCAGAAAACAATGATGCCGACATGCGCGACATCGTGGCCAGGCTGCGCGCTGATCACGTGCGGTTGAGTGCGCTCTGGGCAAGGCTGCGCATGATTCTTCTCACATGGAGGGATTCTGAGTCTGCGCCAGTGGTCTCAGGTGCTGATCAGGCCTTGATAGATGAGTTCACGCAGATCTATGCAAGCCATATCCCGCTGGAAGAGTCTCTGGCGTACCCTCGCGCCCGTTCGTTGTTCAATGAGGACCGCCTCGCCGAGATAGGGCGTGAAATGGCATTTCGGCGGCGAGGGCGTTGACGAATCGCCTTAGAGCCTGTTCAAGGTCTCCTCGCGGTCCTATTGCGCTCGAAAAACAGCGTCTGCGGCGTTAAAAATACTCGCGATACCACGAGGTATCCCTGCGTTTTTCGCCTTGCATCCACAGTCTTTCGAACACAATAGCCCTCGCGCAGAGACTTTGAACAGGCTCTTAGGGAAACACGCCCTGGCGTTACTTCGACAACATCCGCATCGACTCCTCCAACCCTTTGAGGGTGAGCGGAAACATGCGGTTGCTCATCAATTGCTGGATCACGGCAATGCTCTGGCGATACTGCCAGACGCCCATGGGCTCGGGGTTGATCCAGGCGAACTTGGGGAACGCGTGCGTCAGGCGCTGTAGCCACTCGGCACCCGCCTCTTCATTGTTGTATTCCACGCTGCCGCCGGGCTGCAGGATTTCGTAGGGGCTCATCGTGGCATCGCCTACAAAGATCAGTTTGTAGTCTTTGTTGTACTTTCGGATGATGTCCCAGGTGGGGAATTTTTCCGCGAAGCGCCGTCGATTGTTCTTCCACATGAAGTCATAGACGCAGTTGTGGAAATAATAGAACTCCAGGTGCTTGAACTCTGCCTTCACGGCTGAAAACAGCTCTTCCACGCGCTGGATGTGCTCATCCATGGTGCCGCCCACGTCCATCAGGATCAGCACTTTCACGTTGTTATGCCGCTCTGGCACCATCTTGATGTCGAGCCAGCCGGCATTGGCTGCTGTTGAACGGATGGTGTCGGGCAGGTCCAGCTCCAGCTCGTTGCCTTGGCGTGCAAATTTGCGCAGCCGTCGCAATGCGACCTTGATGTTGCGCGTACCTAGCTCCTGGCTGTCGTCGTAATCCTTGTAAGCGCGTTGGTCCCACACCTTGACCGCACTTTTGTTCCCGCCCTTGCCGCCAATGCGTACCCCTCGTGGGTTGTAGCCCCCATGGCCGAAAGGGCTGGTGCCGCCTGTGCCTATCCACTTGCTGCCGCCCTCATGGCGCTCCTTCTGCTCTTCCAGGCGCTTCTTGAGCGTTTCCATCAGCTCGTCCCAGCCCATTTTTTCGATGGCGGCTTTTTCTTCGGGGGTGAGTTCCTTTTCGAGTATCTGGCGCAGCCAGTCAGCAGGGATTTCCTTGGTGAAATCGGTCAGTTGCTCTACGCCTTTGAAATACGCGGCAAAAGCGCGGTCGAATTTGTCAAAGTGCTTCTCATCCTTGACCAGGGCCGTGCGAGCCAGGTAGTAGAAATCATCGATTGAGCAGGCATCAGGTTGCCTGGGGCCCACGACATCGGCCTGCAGGGCTTCCAAAAGTACCAGAAACTCCTTGACCGAGACCGGTAGCTTGGCGGAGCGCAGGGCGTAGAAAAAATCGATCAGCATGGGAGGGAAACCTAAATGGAGCTTGCGCGAAAGAGCTTCAAAGCCGAATTTTGCTGATTATGAACGCGAACGCTTTTCCCTACCTGCACGTCCGTGACAGGCTCCTAGAGAGCTGTCCGCAGACTCCAAAGCTCCGGAAACAGCACGACATCGAGCATTTTTCGCAGGTAGCTCACTCCGCCTGTTCCCCCGGTGCCTCGCTTGAAACCGATGATCCGCTCCACGGTAGTGACGTGGCGGAAGCGCCAAAGCCGGAAAGCATCTTCGAGGTCGGTGAGCTTTTCGGCGAGCTGATAGAGGTCCCAATGCGCCTCGGGTGCGCGATAAATGGCTAACCAGGCCGCCTCAACCTCTTCGCTGGCCTCATAGGGCTGAGTCCAATCACGCTGCAAGTAGTTGGCCGGTACAGCCAGGCCTTGGCGGGCCAGCAGGCGCAAGGACTCGTCGTAGAGTGAAGGGGCTTCAAAGAATGATTGCACCATCGCCTTGCGTTCCGGATGGTGGGCATGAGGGGCCAGCATGGCAGCGTTCTTGTTGCCCAATGCGAACTCGATGCACCGGTATTGAAAACTCTGGAACCCGCTGGAAGGGCCCAGGAACGGCCTGATTGCGCTGTACTCTGGCGGCGTCATGGTGGCCAGAACATCCCAGGCGCGTACCAGTTGCTCCATGATGCGGCTGGCGCGGGCGAGTTTCTTGAATGCGGGAGGCAGGCGGCTTTCACGCAGGTCGCCCATCGCAGAGCCCAGCTCGGTGAGCAGGAGTTTCATCCAGAGCTCGCTGGTCTGATGCTGAACGATGAAAAGCATTTCATCGTGCGCAGGTGAAAGCGGGCGCTGGGCGCTCAGGATCTGATCAAGGTTCAGGTAGTCGCCATAGCTCATGCTGCGGCTGAAATCGAGTTGCGCCTTCTCGCTATGAACAATGGATTCGGGTGTGGTCATGGGGTGTTTTTCCTTGTCTGCTCAGAACTTCTCAGGTGACAGCCTGCTTTCGGGTGAACTGAGGCAGTGCGTACTCCTTGTTCACGAGCACTTGCTGCAAGCCCTGCACTGCCATGCCCACGTTCTCGTAGGAAAGATAAAGGGGCGTGAAGCCAAATCGCAAGATATCGGGTTGCTGGGCGTCCCCCGCGCGGAAATCTCCGACGATGCCTCGTGCGATCAATGCCTGCACGGTGGCGTACGCGCTATCCGAGGGGAGCGTTCCTTTTGGGCTGAGGCTTACCTGAGAACCGCGCTTGGCGTGTTCGTGAGGCGTGATTAGCTCGAACTGCCCAGGGCATTGGGCTTCAACGAGTTCAATGAAAAGATCCGTCAATGCGAGTGATTTGGAGCGCAGAGCTGCCATGCCGCCGAGCTTGTCAGCCTCTGTGAATACATCCAGCGCGCAATCGAGTGCCGAAAGGCTGATGATGGGCTGCGTGCCGCATTGATAGCGCGTGATGTCCATCGCAGGCTCGTACCCAGGCTTAAACGCAAAGGGCTGAGCATGGCTCCACCATCCGGCGAGAGGTTGCCAGCAGCGCGCTACGTGGCGGGGGTGGACCCAGGCGAAGGCGGGCGCACCCGGGCCGCCGTTCAAATACTTGTAGCCGCAACCCACGGAAAAATCAGCGTCAGCGGCGGTCAGGTCAACCGGTACTGCACCAGCGCTATGGCATAGATCCCAGATCACCAGCACGCCGGCGGCGTGTGCAGCGGCGGTGACGGCCGGCATATCGTGCATGGCGCCAGAGCGATAGTTCACATGCGTGAGCATGAGCACGCCCACATCGGGCTCCAGACAGGTCTGCACTTCGTGCGGCTCGATCAGGCGAAGATTCCATCCACGCTCGCGGCAGAGCGCTTCAGCGATGTAAAGGTCGGTCGGAAAATTACTGCGCTCACTGACGACGGTTCTTCGAGGGGTGCAGGTACTGCCCGCAATGCCCTGCTTCGACTGGCCTTGCCCGGCCTCGTCCTGCTCTACGAGTGTGAGCGCGGCCGAAAGTACTTTGTAGAGATTCACTGAAGTGGTGTCGGTGGCTACTACCTCGCCCGGTCCGGCGCCAATCAGCGGCGCGATGCGATCTCCCACGCGGCGCGGCAGGTCAAACCAGCCGGCGCTGTTCCAGCTGCCGATGAGGTCACGCCCCCATTGCTCGGCCACGACCTGCGCTACCCGAGCAGGCACAGCGCGGGGCAACGCACCCAGCGAATTGCCATCCAGGTAGATCATGCCCTGGGGCAAGTCGAATAGGTTCTTGAGCGGCGCCAGGGGATCGGCGGCGTCGCGGTCTCGGCAGTCGTTTAGAGAAGTCATGTTAATCCTGCTGCGTAAGCGCTTGTAGGGGGGAGTGCACGCAGCACGGCACGCACGGGAGAGGCGTCGGCGCTCATGAGTTTCAGGGGCAAGGCGATCAACTCGTAGTCGCCCTCCGGTACGTCGTCGAGGACCAGGTTTTCCAGTACCCGCAAGCCGCGCCGGCGGATGACCTGGTGGCTCTCCAGCTCTTTGCTGCTGGCTGGATCTATGCTTGCGCTGTCGATGCCGATGAGCAGGACTCCAGCATCCGCCAGGCGCTCCACCGTTTCTGGTGCGAAGGCGGGAAGTTCGCCATCCCACTGGTCGCTCGGCATGCGTTCATAGGCGCGCACGAGAACTCTGGGCGGCAGCTTATGTGCTGCGTGCGCGAGATGTTGCCAAAAGATGAGTGGACGCACGCCTATGGCGTGGATGACGCGGCAGGGGCCCAGGAACGGAGAAAGGTCGAGCGAGCCCACGGCCGCGCCTTGGGGGTCGTAATGAAGTGGCGCATCCGCGTGGGCGCCAATGTGCGGAGAAAGTGTGAGGCTACTGACGTTGACCGGGCAGCCGGGGCCGATTTCGGCACTCCACTGTTGCTCATAGACCGTGTCGCCAGGGAACACGGGCGATGCCGCGTGTACCGGTGGGGAAATATCCCAGAGTGTTTTCATCTTTTCAGGGCATGCCATTCGTTCGTGCTCATAAGGTAGCGGTTTGCGCGCGCAGTGGTGTCGGTTTTTTCCAACGAGACACCATTGAGCTGGATCTAAGACGGCAGGCCTGCGCGGTGCCTAAAATGAGAATGAATAACTAATTGAGTCTCATTTAATGGATTCCGCGTTTTTTGCCTCCAGTGCCTCGCAAGCCGTCGGTGATCTATTGCCTCTGCACGCTCTGTCACGGGGCGAACGCGGTGTGATTGAGCAAATGCGCAAACCCACACAAGACGGTGATCACGAGGTATTGCTGAGGTTGCTGGAAATTGGTTTTTTGCCCGGTGAAATCGTGCGCGTGATTGCACCGAGCCGGCGCGCCTCCGATCCAGTGGCGGTGCGTATCGGTCAGGCGACCTTCGCACTGCGCGTATATGAGGCGGCCTTCATTGAGGTCCGCCTGGTAACCGAAACCGTGGGGAGTCGGGTATGAGCCGCCCATCGCCTGCTGAGCCGAAGCCTGCCCAATCCGTTCCGGAATCGGTAGCGCCGGCCGCGCCGAAATCTCTGCGTATCGCCTTGCTCGGTAATCCCAATTGCGGGAAAACTGCGCTGTTCAATCTGCTGACTGGGAGTCACCAGAAGGTGGCCAACTACGCCGGCGTGACGGTGGAACGTAAGGAAGGTCGTTTGACTACCCGCTCCGGCAGGCAGGTCACGGTGCTGGATTTGCCTGGGGCCTACAGCCTGCACGCGATGAGCGTGGATGAGGAAATTACGCGCGACGTGGTGACTGGCCAACGCGTTGGCGAAGCCCGGCCGGATTTACTCGTCTGCGTGACCGATGCCACCAAGCTGCGCCTTAATCTCCGCCTGGTGCTTGAAGCCAAGCGGATGGGCCTGCCCATGCTGCTGGTGCTCAATATGGCGGACATGGCGGAGCGAAATGGCGTGGTGATTGATACGGCACGGCTGTCGAAGGAGCTGGGGATGCCGGTCGTTCGTACAGTAGGTATCCGCGCCGAAGGAGCCAGTGAATTGCTGGCTCAGCTGGATGTTTTCAAGTTGCCGTTGATCGGTCGTAGTCCGTCGGCACAGAGCGCTTTGCCAGACGCTGATGGAGTCGTACTGACGCAGCGGGAAGTGCAGCGAATACTAGGTGCAGCGGTCAGCATGCCTGTGCATTCGCTGGAGCGTGATGACCGGATTGACGCTGTGGCCCTGCACCCGGTATGGGGCATGCTGCTGTTAGTCGCGCTGCTTTTCCTGATGTTTCAAGCGGTGTTTAGCTGGGCACAGCCGCCTATGGAGTGGATCAAGTCAGGCGTAGAAGGCTTGGCAACTCTTGTACGAAATCAGATGGCTGATGGGCCACTGCGTAGCTTGCTGGTCGACGGCGTATTGGCTGGTGTTGGCAGCGTACTGGTGTTTCTGCCGCAGATTCTGATCTTGTTTCTTTTCATACTGGCTTTGGAAGATTCAGGGTATCTGCCCCGTGCGGCGTTTCTGCTGGATGGGGTGATGGGCAAGGTGGGGCTCTCAGGGCGTTCCTTTATTCCGCTTTTATCGAGTTTCGCGTGCGCCGTCCCCGGCGTGATGGCTACACGAACCATTACGCACTGGCGTGACCGGCTGGTTACCATCATGATCGCGCCGTTGATGACCTGCTCTGCGAGGCTGCCGGTTTACGCGTTGCTGATCGCCGCCTTTATTCCTGCGCGCAAAGTGGCCGGGGTTTTCAATCTGCAGGGGCTGGTGCTGTTCGCACTCTATATCGCGGGCATCCTGGCGGCGCTGGGGTTGGCAGGGGCATATCGCCTGGCAGGTGGTCGGGCAAAGCCTACGCCCTTGATCATGGAATTACCTTCCTATCGCTGGCCCAGCGTTCGCCAATTGGGATTCGGGTTGTGGGAGCGGGCGCGCATTTTCCTGCAGCGGGTGGGTGGCATCATTTTGGCGGTCATGGTGCTGCTGTGGTTTCTCTCCAGCTACCCGGCACCGCCTGCGGGCGCTACTGGTCCAGCCATTGAATACAGCCTGGCTGGCCGCATTGGCCAGGCCCTGCAGTATGTGCTGGCGCCCATAGGCTTTAATTGGCAGATATCCATTGCATTGGTGCCCGGCATGGCGGCGCGCGAGGTGGCTGTGGGGGCCTTGGGTACGGTTTACGCCCTTTCAGCTTCCGGGGATGATGTGGCGCAGCAATTGGAACCGCTGATCGCTCAGGGCTGGAGCATGGCAACAGCGTTTTCGCTGCTGGCCTGGTTCGTCTTTGCACCTCAATGCATCTCGACGCTGGTGGCTGTCAAGCGAGAGACGAACGGCTGGCGCTATCCGCTCATCATGGTGGTTCAATTGTTTGGGCTGGCTTATGCTGCAGCCTTCATTACCTATCGCGTGGCGCTTGCGCTGGGCGCGGGTTAAACCTGAAACGGCAGGAAACGATGCAGCAATGGATTGTGGGCATAGCAGTGGTGCTGGCGGCCGTCTACGCAGTGTGGTCCTTCACGCCTGAGCGTTGGCGCCAGCGTCTGGCCAACCGACTGGGTTGGCAACGGGCTGCGAGTACCGGAGGTTGCCATTCATGCGATGAGTGCGGCAGCTGTCAGGCGCCTGCCGGCCAATCAGACCCACCTCCCAAGCGCGGATAAGCCAGCCTGCCGCATTGAGCCGCTTCCTTAATACTCATCATGGAGCCGCTGCCAACTGTAAGCCGGTTCCTGAGGCCAGCCAGCAGGGGAGTCTTCCCAGTTTTCCTGACGCCCCCAGGGAGTGAGGTCGAGCATCGTGAACGTATTGGTGGGTGTTTCCGCGCCTCGTCCGGCGGTGAACCAGGTCTGGAAAACATCTCCACCCCGTTGGATGAAAACCAGAAAGCCAAAGGGCGTGTTCTGCGCCTTTACCAGATCTTCGTGAAAACTATTGCCCTCGCACGAGACCCAGGGGAACGTCCAACCCATACGTGCCTTGATCGCTTCGATGCGTTCCAGGCTGGTATGCGCTGTCATCACGAATGACGTACGCCGAGCGTGCAGATGCTCCCAGTGATTCATCAAATGGTCACTCACTTGTGAGCATCCAGGACAAATGTGGTTGGCCGTGAGCATGTTGTGATAAATGATGAGCTGGTCGCGTCCTTCGAATAGGTCGATCAGCTTCAATGGCCCGCTAGGGGTATTGAATACATATTCAGTCTCTATGCGCACCATGGGGAGCCGGCGGCGGCGGGCGTTCAACGCATCGCGTGCGCGGGTAAGTTCCTTCTCGGCTTGAAGCAAAACGTCGCGCTCGTGCTGCCATTCAGTGCGCGTCACAACCTGGGGGTAGGCTGGGGCCTGCGCTGTGCCGCTGTCGGATGAGGTGGACATGGACATCTCCTGGAGTAATGTGTACAGCGTACACAATTTGATGATATTACTCAACTCAAGAGATTTTTAGTCACAAATCAGGTGCGCGCCGTCACAGTTGACGAGCCCAATATCTTCTTTTGGTGTTAATCGGCCAGGGCGGTCAGACCGTGGCGTAGGCGAGCCCGGTGGCAGGCCTCGCTGCCTTCCTCGAATTCCTGGCAAGGTGAGGAGCGCCATTCATAGATGCCGCATGCCACCTTCTCGCCAATACGTCCGGTTAGCGCGGAGCAGCGAGCGGGCATATGGTCAGTACCACGCATGCGGCAGGTGCTGTCATTGACGACCACCGCCAGCGCGTCAGGAACGCTTCCACCCTCTGATTGAAGTTCAAAGGCCGAGAAGTCCACACGAAAGTGGGCGCAGCAAGCACCGCAGGATTGGCATGCGCTCATTGTTTGAAGCAGGGCTGCTGCAGGGCTGGGGCGTATGACGCCAACCCGGATGATTCAGCTTCTTACCGAAGGGCTCATCCGGGCGGGGTAAGTATCAGCCTTGAGCCTCGCTTTGACGGCCTAGCAGCAAATACTCCATTAATGCCTTCTGGACGTGCATGCGGTTTTCTGCCTCGTCCCACACTACGGACTGAGGCCCGTCTATGACTTCAGCGGTCACTTCCTCGCCGCGGTGAGCGGGCAGACAGTGCATGAACAGCGCATCCGGTTTGGCGACCCGCATCATCTCGGCGTCTACGCACCAATCAGCAAAGGCTTTCATGCGCTCTGCGTTTTCGGCCTCGTAGCCCATGGACGTCCATACGTCCGTGGTGACCAGGTCGGCCCCGCGACAAGCTTCCAGGGGGTCGCTGAAGAAGCGGTAATTACCTGCTCCTTTACGCGTACCGGCCACTAGCTTTTCATCGACTTCATAGCCGCGCGGGGTACTCACATGAACCTGAAAGCCAAGGATGTCAGCCGCTTGAAGCCAGGTGTTGGCCATGTTGTTGCCATCGCCCACCCAGGCTACCGTTTTGCCAGCGATCGAGCCGCGATGCTCGATGAAGGTGAAAAGATCCGCCATGATCTGGCACGGGTGGTATTCGTTGGTCAGGCCGTTGATGACGGGTACACGTGAATACTCGGCAAAACGCTCTATACGCGCTTGCTCGAAAGTGCGAATCATCACGATGTCGACCATGCGACTGATCACGCGTGCCGTGTCTTCTATGGGCTCTGAGCGCCCCAGTTGGCTGTCGCCGCTGGTCAGGTTGACCACTGATCCACCCAATTGATACATGCCAGCTTCAAAGCTCACGCGGGTGCGCGTGGAGGCTTTTTCAAAAATCATGGCCAGCGTGCGGTCAGCCAGGGTGTGGTGCTTCGCGTACGTCTTGAACTTACCCTTGATTTGCGCCGCGCGCTGAAATACGTATGCGTACTCGTCGGCGTTGAAATCACTGAACTGAAGATAGTGCCTGATGGGTGTGGTCATCGTGTTCAGCCCTGCTCTTGCAAAAAAGCTTCTATCAAAGGCACCAGAATGGCAACGATTTCGTCAGCCTCAGCTTCGGTCAGTATCAGTGGGGGTACCAGGCGGATCACTGAATCTGCAGTGACACTGAGAAGCAAGCCCGCTTCCGCAGCGCGCTCGGTCAGCACACCACAGGGCTTGGTGAGCTCGATGCCCAGCATCAACCCTTGGCCACGAATGTCCTTGATGCCGGCGTTGCCTGCCAGGGCTTTGTCCAACGCTGCCTTCAAGTGGGCTCCCACCTTGGCTGCGTTTTCCATCAGGCCATCTTCTTCCATGATGCGAATGGTCTCTACCCCTGCGCGCATGGCCAAGGGGTTGCCGCCAAAGGTCGTGCCATGGTTGCCGGGCTGGAAGATGTTGGCGGCCTTAGGCCCCGCCACCACGGCGCCTATAGGCATGCCTGATCCCAGCCCCTTGGCCAGCGGCATGACGTCAGGCACGATGCCAGCCCACTGATGTGCGAACCACTTGCCGGTACGGCCCATGCCGCACTGCACTTCGTCGATCATCATCAACCAATCGCGGTCGTCGCAGAGCTGGCGCACCTGTTTGAGGTAATCGACGCGCATGGGGTTGATGCCGCCTTCACCCTGGATGGTCTCGAAAAACACAGCCACTACATTGGGATTGCCCTCAGTGGCTTGCTTCAATGCTTCGATATCGTTGAGGGGAACACGAATGAATCCTTCCACCAATGGCTCGAACCCTTTTTGCACTTTCGGGTTGCCGGTGGCGCTAAGAGTGGCAATGCTGCGGCCGTGAAAGGCTTTTTCGTAGACCACGATCTGTGGATTCGTGATGCCTTTGTCGTGGCCGAACTTGCGGGCGAGCTTGAGAGCCGCTTCGTTGGCTTCCAGGCCGGTGCAGCAAAAGAAGGCATTGGTCATGCCTGACAGCTCGGTCAGTTTCTTGGCCAGCACTTCAGCATTGGGCACATGGTAGTAGTTGCTGCAGTGGATGAGCTTACTGATCTGGTCCTGCAAAGCGGGTACCAGCTTGGGATGGTTGTGCCCGAGCGTATTGACCGCGATACCACCCAGGCCATCGAGGTAGCTCTTGCCGTTGATATCCCAGACGCGACAGCCTTGGCCACGATCCATGGCGATCGGCAGGCGGGCGTAGGTGTTCATGGTGTGCGGCGAGGCGGCTTCGATGTGCTTGGTCACGACTAAAGGCTCCTGGAAATAAAAATCGGGCCAACGAGGCCCGCTGAAGCTGCATTCTAGGGGCTTGGAAAGACAGCTTTATTGCATTGATCGCATCACAGTGCGTCGTTTCCTACAAGCAAGGGCCTCACTGCGCCCCGCTCAAGTGGACTCAAGTGCGGCCAAGCATGAGATCCTTTGCAAGTCTCCGCCAAAACCATCAGCTTATCTAGGAGGCTGTCGGACTTGGAGCGCCGATAGCGAAAATGGGCCCCAGCGAGGACAGTTTTCACGGGATTTGCAGGCCCATAGCCTAGCTATGGGTCAAAAAGACCGTGAAAAATGGACCGCTGCGGCCCATTTGCAGCCGGCGATTTCCAAGTCCGACAGCCTCCTAGTGAGGTAAAACCGTCGGAATGCGAGCCTGTTTTCAGGCTATCCGAAGTTCCTTCGTAGGCGTAGTCTTATATAAGATAGAATTTTGTGCGGTGCAGCAGCCACAAGCGAGTTGCACTTCTTTTTTTCCGCCAGAACCCACGATGGCTATCAATCCTTCCAGCAGCGAAGTCTTTATTCAGGGCGTGACCCGTTCCGGCCGCACGTTTCGCCCCAGCGATTGGGCGGAACGGCTTGCGGGCGTCATGAGCCCTTTTCGTCCCGGGGGCGCTCACCCGGGGAGCCATCTTAGCTACTCGCCCTGGTGTGTCCCCACCGCGCTCAATGGGGTGAAGTGCGTGGTGGTGAATGTTGCTTTGCGCGAGCACGACCCCATGGCCTGGGATTTCGTCATGAACTTTGCGCGAGACAACGAGTTGCAAGTGGCCGAGGCATGCCTTTTGCCGGACAACAATCCCTAGGAGTCTGCGCAACCGACCGTGGATGCCGAGCGCTGATGATGGCGGCTAGGGTCGTCGGAGGCCAAAAAAACTCAAATCCAAATGGTTGAAAGCAAAAAAAAGAGCCGCTAAGCGGCTCTTTTTTTTCTGCTGACAGCGCACCCGTTACAAACGGCGGTAGGCTTGACTGATGTGAATCAGGAAGCCCAACCGGGCTGTTTGCCTGAAATTCAGGCGGTGGCTTGTGCCAGGGTTTTAACCTTGGCGGACAGGCGGCTCTTATCGCGAGACGCCTTGTTTTTGTGGAAGATACCTTTGTCAGCGACGCTGTCGACAACGGATTGCATCAGTGCAAAGGCGCTCTTCGCTTTATCTGTATCACCGGCGAGAACGGCTTTCTCAACGTTCTTGACGGCAGTGCGGTATTTAGAACGCAGCGAAGTGTTCGCAGCGTTCAGACGTACGTCTTGACGGACGCGTTTACGGCCTGATGCCAGGCGGGGGTTCTTTTTCTTGGGCTTTGCAGCGGCCATGAGAGTATTCCTTTAAGTGTCTGTGGATGTTGACAGCAGAACCGAGCATTCTAGCAGGTTTGAATCCTTTGGAGCCACCCGGCGTCACTCGGGCGCCCCTGCCGACGACTAACTGCTGCAAAACCACAGGTTCAAAGACTAAACTCAATGTCTTTCAGACTGAGACGCTGTGAGTGAATCCCTCCTTCCCGCCGGATTGCCTCATACCTTCTCAGCTTACTCCGCGCAATGACCTGAATATTCGTTGTGGGGCCACAAGCGGTCTTCCGGATAGCCGGGGTGAAGCATCTTCCATGAGCCTTTTCAAATCCGCCTCCACCGTTTCCTTGCTAACCCTCGCCTCGCGCGTGACAGGGTTGGCTCGGGATGTCCTGATGGCGTCCGTTTTTGGCGTCAGTGCCATGACAGATGCTTTCTGGGTTGCGTTCCGCTTGCCCAATCTGTTTCGCCGAGTGCTGGGTGAGGGCGCTTTTAGCCAGGCTTTTGTGCCGGTGTTGGCCGCTACGCGCGCCACTGAAGGCGATGTCGGAGCGAAGCTGCTGATCGATCGAGTGGCTTCATTGCTGGCGTTGGTGCTGCTTTTGCTTAGCGTACTGGGAGTGATGGCCGCGCCTGTTCTGGTGTGGGGCATGGCCAGCGGGCTACCTGCGGAGGGCGCGGCGGCTGCGGTGCACATGACGCGCTGGATGTTTCCCTATATTGCCTTCATGTCCTTGGTGGCGTTGGCGGGTGGCGTGCTCAACACCTGGGGGCGCTTCGTCGTGCCAGCTGCTTCGCCGGTTTTGCTCAATCTGGCATGGATTGCTGCGCTGATTGGGTTGGTACCGGTATTTTCACGTTTCGGAATCGAGCCGATTTATGCACTGAGCGCGGGCGTGTTGCTGGGTGGGGTGCTGCAATTGGCGCTGCAGATTCCGTCGCTTCGTAGGCTGGGTTTGCTTCCACGTGTCCGCTGGACCGGCCAGGCACTGCGTGAAGCGTGGCGCGATCCGCAAACGCGCAAGGTTGCGCGACTCATGCTGCCTGCACTCCTAGGCGTGAGCGTGGCTCAGATCTCGCTTCTCATCAACACACAGATCGCATCTCATCTGGCGCCCGGCAGTGTCAGTTGGATTTCCAGCGCTGATCGTTTGATGGAGTTTCCCACCGCACTGCTGGGCGTCGCGCTGGGTGTGGTGTTGATGCCCCAATTGTCCGCAGCACGCGCACGAGATGATGCGTCTCATTATTCGGCCTTGCTGGATTGGGGGTTGAGGCTGGTGGTGCTGTTTGCGGTACCGTGCGCGGCCGCTTTGCTGGTGTTCTCCGAACCTCTGGTAGCGGTGCTGTTTCATTACGGTGCGTTCGGGGCACGAGACGTTCAAATGGTCACCGCAGCCCTGTTGTTCTACGGTGTTGGCCTGCTGGGTATCGTGGCGGTAAAGGTGCTGGCACCGGGGTTTTATGCGCGGCATGACATGCGTACGCCGGCCATGATCGCCGTCGTGGTGCTGGTTTTCACACAGGTGCTGAACGTCATACTGGTGCCGTGGTTGCAGCACGCCGCGCTAACCCTGACGATCAGCCTGGGGGCGTTGTTAAACGCCTTGTGGCTGCTCATCGGCCTGATTCGCCGAGGCAGCTACAAACCCCTGGCGGGTTGGGCTGTTTTTGCTGCACAGGTGCTGGGGTCCACGGCGCTCATGGCGGCTTTTCTACTTTTGGGCGCCGAACGGGTGAATTGGGTCACCACAAATGGCTTGGTCCGCGCTGGATTGCTGACTGCATTCGTTATGGGGGCTGGCTTGATCTACTTCGGAGCCCTGAGGGTTTCAGGATTGAAGCTAAGGCAACTTCTGAGGCGTTAGGTGCTGCCTGCATAGCGCGCCAGCGGGTCTCCTGCCAGCTCTGTTGGGGAGCACCGCGCAAGCTGTCCTGAATCAAATTTGCGCCGTGCCGTGTTATTTTCCAGTACCACTTCCAAGAACACCCGAGGGGACAAGCTGATCATCGCTTCGGTGTGATCCCTTGACGAGCCTCTTCGCTGACTATAAAAAGCGCCCATGGCCTTGAATTTTTCTCTTCCTACACCGCTTGGCTACTTCGCTGCTTTGGTGGAAAGTGATGAGCATTTCCCATTGCTGGAGGCCGTAGCCAGCCTGGCGCAAGACGAATACCCTGAGCTCGACGTTCAGCAAGTGCTCGGTGATGTAGATCAGATGGCTGCGCGGCTGGCGCGGCGTGTGGCGGTCGACGCTCCGCTTCTGGAGCGGGTGCGCGCGCTGAATCAGTTCTTTTTTGGCGACCTGGGATTTTCGGGCAATGTCAACGACTACTACAACCCTGACAACAGTTTCCTGAACGTCGTTTTACATACACGGCGCGGCATCCCGATCTCGCTAGCTGTCCTGTGGATTGAGCTGGCCCAGAGCTTGAAGCTTAAGGCCGAAGGAGTGGGCTTTCCAGGGCATTTCCTGACACAGGTGAGCCTGCCAGTAGGCAAGGTGGTGGTCGATCCGTTCACCGGCCAATCGCTCAATCGCTCCGATTTGCGAGAGCGCATTGCGGAAATTCATCCGAATCTTTCTTTTGAAGAGGGCAGCGAATTGCCGCTTGCGCTGTATCTGCAGGTCAGCCGCCCGCGTCAAATGGTCGCCCGTATGCTGCGCAACCTGCAGGATATTCATCGCACTCAACAAGACTGGCCGCGCTTGCTCACTGTGCAGGAGCGTCTGGTCACGCTGCTTCCAGATGCTTGGGAAGAGGTGCGCGACCGGGGCATGGTGCTCGCTGAGCTGGGAGAGCGGCAGCGCGCCCGGCAGGATTTGTCGGTGTACTTGCGTGAGGCTCCCGATGCGGTTGACCGCGAGACTATCGTGGATAGGCTTGCCGAGCTGGGTGGGCTACTTCCCTGAGTGGCTTTCCAGCAAGAAGAGGGCACCCAGCGAGTGATGCCCTCTCAGGCAGATGCATAGCGTAGGTTCAGATTTTCAGGCGATCCTTCGCCGGCGGCGAAGGAATCCCAAGCCAGTGGCCAACAGGAGTAAACCTGCCCAAGCGCCGCCTACAGGAACGGTAAATATCGGGTAAGAGCCTTCTCCGTTCTCACCGCCACCGGATGATGGCGTATTTTTAACAGTCTCAGCCTGGCCGGTTCCCGAATTTCCAGCCGAATCAGTCTGCGTGGCCGTGACTGTTACGGGACCCTGCGGCAGGGCTTTGACGTCCGTAGGCGGGGCCGTCCAGGTTCCGTTGGGGAGGCAGGCAGCGTTCGCAGCTGTCGCTCCCGAAAGGCCAGCGCCCATCACCACTGTCACGTAGCTGCTGCCCGCTTCACACGTGCCACTGGGTTGGTAGATGCCCTCGTTGTCGACATCAATCACCGGTGCCGTCACCGTCACCACAGGTGGCGTGGTATCGATTTCAGCTGCAGACACTTTCGTAGCTGTGCGAGAGGCATTGCCGACGTTGCCAGCTGCATCGGTCTGGCGGGCAGATATCTGCACTGGTCCGGACGCCAGGCCTCGCGCGTTGATGGCCGAAGCAGTCCACACGCCTGCCGAACCATCGCCGCTCGTGCCAGTGCAAAGCCCGGTTTGGGGCATGCTGCCGATGGTTATGCTCACGCTGCTGTCGCCGAGAGTGCAGGCGCCTGAAATGCTGTAGTTGCCCTGGTTATCGTCATTGATCTGGGCGGGCAGGTTGATAGACACCACGGGCGGGGTCAGGTCTTTTAGAACCAAGCGCATGGCCACTGGATTGGTGGTGTTTCCTGCGTCATCTGTCTGGCTGGCCGTGAGCGTCAAGTTGCCCTCGTTAAAGCTGAACATGTTGCGCGATACAGACCATCGGTTTGCGAGGCACGTAGGCGCAGCGTTGGCCGCATGAGCTGGATTTCCATCGGCGATCGTGGTGTTGACGGCCGTGCCGTTTTCGGAACAGCTACCCGCAAAAGCGTAGCTGTCTGCGTTGGCGGGGGTAATGGGTGGCGCTGTGGTAATGACTACCGCGGGTGCTACCGTGTCCTTGGTAGCTACGGCCGAACCACTGCCGCTGCCCTGAATGGAGTTGATGACGACGAAACCGTCCGGCAGCCCACTCACATTCACGCCCGCGCCCAGTTGCCATGTGCCCCCGCTGTTGCACCCCGGCGTGCCTGCAGGCAATCCACCCATGCTCACCGCGACGTTTCCGGCACCCACGGTGCATCGACCGGAGACCAGGGGTGTATTGCCGTAGCTGCTCGCATTGGCTGCGTTGATGGTAGGCGGAGGATTGACGGAGACCACAGGTGTGCTTGAGGCAGTGTTCTTGGTCACTGTGGTGCTCGCACTCTGGGCATCCTGGCTGGCAAAGAATGTGACGGAGCCGTCCGGGAGATTTGAGCCGGAGGAGGAGGTGTTGATACTTGCGCTATAGGTACCGGCTCCACCGCATGTTTGAAGCACATTCGTGGCCGGGCTGCCGGTGGGATTGCTGCTTACTGACACGTTGCCTCCGCCTACAGTGCACTGGCCTGTCACTGGTACGGCGCTTTGGTTGGCGGTATTGATACTCGGCGCGGCGATAGTCACCGAGCCTGGTGCTGCCGCGCAGTTGGGCATGGTCGCTTCAGCATGGGCTATGGAAACATCTGCATTGATGGCGCCCAACACGTTCAGCCCCAGGCGGAGCCCGTTGACAGTCAGCGTGTTTCCAGAAATCGACTGCTCATTGAGAATGAGCGTAAGACTGGCTATGAGAGGGATGTTGACGCTTAAATTGGTGTTCGGGCTGACGTTGAGCAACTGGCTCACGGCTGGCAGTAGTGGCGTTAGCAGCAAGCCCAAAGTGCCCCCTGCGCTCAAGCCGACGATACTGGTTTTGCCCGCTGCTTGAGGAGAGCCACCCACGCAAGTGAAGTGAGCTTCTGCTGTGATCGAGTCGGCGTGCAAGCTAAGTAAGTTGGCCCGAGGCAAGAGAGGAAGAGCAAGGCCCAGAGCGCTGACGTTCAAACCGAGCACCTGGCCTTCGGAATCAACTTTGTTTCTAGCTAGCGTGCTATCGGCTTTGCCATGAATGTTGCCGGTCTGGACTCTCAGGACATCGAGAGGGCCGGCGTTGACGCCTACATCGGCGCTTAGCAAGCTAGCGAATTGATGGAAATCCGGGGGCGCCGATCGGGCTCCGGTGTCGCCCAGTGGGGCCGACAACCCAACTACTGTCCCCACTGTTGCTGATAGGTTCAAGCCATATCCGCGCCCTTGCGCGTTCGTAGCCGCTGAGGCCTCCCCGGACACCCCAAGTGCCATGACGGCGGTCATTGCGCAGATGAATCTGCTAACCGGGATTCTCATCACTATGGATCGCATCTCATGACTCCGTTCTCTTGTACCGAAAAAAAAAAGAGATTGCGTTCGAGACTTATGAGGATTGACAACTCACACAATTTATTACACGCGATGTGATGCTATACCTTTATTACTATTTTTATATGGAAATTTGTACAGTAATTGGTAGTGGATTACACCCATTGATGTATTTCATGATGGAGGCGCTAAATTCTTGGTTTGCCTGAATGCTGCAGGGCTCTGGATTTCAACAAAAAAGGTGCGGGCAAAAGTGGCGTGGCTAGGCAGAGGCTGGGGTAATGCCGTCAGAATCCATCTGCCTTCCGAAGGCGACGCTGAGGTGCATTTGGTCAAATTTTTAGCAGGGTGCCTGACTGAGCAGCCATCGGGCGCGGGTCAACGCTCCAGCAGGGAGGGGTGTTCGTGCAAAGGCGTATCTACTACCCGCCTTGGCAAGGAATCGGGCAGTTCGGAGCCCGCCGGGTGTGCGGCGTCCTCCATGGGCGTTGCCGTTATGAGGGCTTGGAACGTGGAGACGAGAGTCGACTGCTTGCCAGCGCTACAAAAACCTCGAGAGCACCGGCTTTCTAGGCTTCGACCCTGCGCCTTTTTCAGGGGCGTGCACTACGCACCTGGTGTCTGCACTCGAGCGGGTGGGCGGCCTCGCCACCCTTGCCCTTGTTTCAGACGGGTCGGATTTCTCAGACCCAACCGGACGCTTCCAGTTCTCGCTTGAAATACGCGTAGAACAGCGGTGCCGCCACCAGGCCTGTGGGGCCGAACACAGCCTCCATCACGAACATCACCGCCAACAGCTCCCACACGCCCATATGTGTACGGTGACCGATGACTTTGGCGTTGATGAAGTATTCAGCCTTGTGGATGAGTACCAGGAAAACCAGGCAAGCCATCGCAACCCAGGGTGACACCGAAAGACCCACCAGCGTCAGCACGGCATTACAAATCAGATTCCCAACGATGGGGATCAGTCCGGCTGCGAAGGTCAGCAAAATCAGGGCCATGCTATAGGGCAGGCGGCTGTCCCACAACGGCAGTATGACCAGAAGGAAAATGGCCGTGAGCGAGGCGTTGAACAACGCAATCCAGAACTGGGCCACCACGATCTGACGAAACGTTTCACCGAAACGAGTCAACCGGGCATGCAATTGAGCGGACAACGGGCGCAGAACAATGACGGAAGGCCGTGCCGCCGCCAGCGCTCCAATCAACAACCCGACGAACGCGAACAGCAGCCCGGTGAGCCAGGTTCGTCCTGTCGTGGCGAGTGTGCCCGCCTTACTCGCCAGGTAGGTCGCGATGGCGCGCTGCACGTCGGTGGCTCCGGTGGGTAGTTGCGTGGCGATGTCAACGGGCAAGCGGTCACGAAACTCCAAAACCGTACGCGCCATGAAAGCCAGCAAGTCCCTGTACGTCGTAGGCGCGTCAAGGATGACGCCCCGTGCGCGCGGCAACAGAAGGGCAATGACTATGATGGGAATCAGTGCGACCACTGCGGCCGCCAGTTTGGGTGCGAGGTGATCTGGCGTGCGCAGCAACACACCCAGGCGCGGACTGAACCAGCGAGAAGCAAGAAAGCCCAGACATGCACACAGCAAGCCGGGTAACAAGCCCTGCCACATGATGAGCAGCAGTCCAAACACCATCGCCAAATGGCTGGCCACAATGGCGATCTGTTCGCGGCGCTCGGATTGAGGCGTCAAAGTTTGCAACCTGAAATGAAATGCCTCTCAGGCGACCACCACGGCGGCATCTGCCCCCCGTGGAGCGATCCGGCCAATCTCGAACACCTGTTCGCCGGCCGCGCGCAGGGTCTCGGCGCAGGCGGCGGCTTCATTGGCGGCAATGACGACAACCATGCCAATGCCGTTATTGAAAGTGCGGTTCATCTCGAAATCATCAATACCAGCGGTCTTTTGGAGCCAGGTGAACAACTCGCTGCGGGGCCAGCTGCCATTAACAAGGTGTGCAGCCAAGCCATCTGGCAACACACGCGGAATATTTTCCAGCAGGCCGCCGCCAGTGATATGGGCAAGGGCCTTGATAGGGTGATTGGCAAGCGCAGCCAGCACGTTTTTGACGTAAATCCGGGTGGGCGCCATCACGGCTTGACGGAAGGGCTGACCATCGAGCGTGGCGGGTAGTTGGTCAGCAGCGCGTTCAATGCACTTTCGCACGAGGCTGAAGCCGTTGCTATGCACACCACTTGAAGCCAGTCCCAGCACTACATCGCCTTCTGCGACTTCGCGACCGGTGAGGATCTTCGATTTCTCCACCGCACCGACGCAAAAACCAGCGAGGTCATACTCGCCTGGCGGATACATGCCGGGCATCTCCGCGGTTTCTCCACCGATCAAAGCACAGCCGGCCAATTCGCAGCCCTGGGCAATACCGCCAACCACGGCAGCCGCTGTGTCTACATCCAGCTTGCCGCAAGCGAAATAGTCGAGGAAAAACAGCGGCTCCGCGCCCTGAACCAGCACGTCGTTGACGCTCATGCCCACCAGATCGATGCCTACCGTATCGTGCATGGCCCATTCGAAGGCCAGGCGCAGCTTGGTACCAACGCCATCTGTGCCGCTGACCAATACGGGTTCTTTATAACGTTTGGGCACCTCGAACAGCGCGCCAAAGCCTCCCAGGCCGGAGAGCACGCCCTCGCGAAGAGTGCGTTTGGCCATGGGCTTAATGCGTTCAACCAGAGCGTCGCCAGCGTCAATATCGACGCCAGCATCCTTATACGACAGGGGAGTAGAAGCTGAAAGAGTCATGGGGCAGGTGCGGCATACCGGGCAGCCGCATAAAATTTGGGGAATTTTGAATGATGACACACCCGGAAGACTATATCGCCGCGTTTTTTAGGCGGCACCCCTCACATGAAGCAGATTGCGCTTGATATCGGCTTGCCTCACGAGGCTACGCTAAGCGGTTTCCTGGCCGGTCAGAACCAGGCTGCCTTGCAGTATCTGCAAGCCTGGAGCGGTGGAGTCACGCGCTCGCCTGTGCCCGTTTACCTATGGGGGCCGTCTGGCGTTGGCAAGACCCACTTGTTGCGGGCGATTCGCCACGAGTTGCTTGCGCAGGGGGCCGCGGTAGGGTGGCTGGAGCCCGAAGGGGAGCCGAACGCTCCTTTTAACGAGCAGTGGGATGTCGTTCTCATGGACGATGTGCATCTCTATGGCGCGGAGCAGCAGCACACGGCGTTCAACTGGTTCGTCAACGCCGTCAGCCCGGCGTCTGGCAAGCCGCTCGGCATATTGGCCGCTGGCTTGTTGCCGCCTTCCGATCTTCCGCTGCGAGAGGACTTGCGCACTCGACTGGGTTGGGGGCATGTTTTCGAGCTTCACTTGCTGCAAGAGCAGGAGCGTCGCGCCGTATTGCGGCAGGCCGCGGATGCACGGGGCGTGTTTCTCTCGGATGACGTGATGACCTTCGTTTTGGCGCGCTTCTCGCGGGACCTGGGCAGCCTGATGCAGCTTCTTGATCACCTGGATCGTTATGCGCTGCAGACGAAACGCGCCATCACCATTCCGCTAGTTAAATCGATGCTGGAGAATGATTAGATCGTCAACACGTTCCAAGAAGGCTCGCCGCTGAGCGTTTGAAGTGCAGAATACGGTTTTCCATAGCTTTGCTCTGGGCTGTTAACACGCCCGAAAGTCAGGGGGATCACATTGCCCTCGGGGCGCGACCTTTCCTCGTTCCACGACACTCGCTTTTCGCAAGCACGGCCCCAAAGCGTTCCTTGATTCATGAAACTTGCTCTTTTCGATCTAGATCACACCTTGTTACCCCTGGATTCTGACCATGCCTGGGGAGAATTCACTACCCGTATCGGCTGGACCGATGCGGCCGAATTCAAACACCGCAATGATGAGTTTTACGCTCATTACCAGGCCGGCACGCTCGATGTGCACGACTACGTGCGTTTTGCCACAGACGCCGTTCGCCAGCGTGGATCTGAAGCGGCGGCCCTGGCGCATGCCCGGTTCATGAGCGAAGTCATTGAACCTGTCATCACGCCGCAGGCGCTTGCGCTCGTTCGCCAGCATCAGCAAGACAGCGATGCAGTGGTCATCGTGACCGCCACCAATGAATTCATTACACGCCCCATTGCGCACGCGTTTGGCGTGGACGAGCTGATCGCGGTCAACCTGGCTCGCGGCGATGATGGCTGGATTACCGGGGAAATTGTCGGCGTTCCGTCGTTTCGCGAAGGAAAGGTGGCGCGGGTGGAGCAGTGGCTGGCCGAGCGCGGCCTGGGGTGGGCAGATGCTGAAGTCAGTTTCTACTCTGATTCCACTAACGATCTGCCCTTGCTCGAAAAATCCCAGCATCCCGTGGCCACCAATCCCGCGCCTGCGTTGGCGAAAATCGCCCAGGAGCGCGGGTGGCGCATACTAAACCTATTCCCTGAATAGCAATGATCAAGAAATTCCTAGACAAGCTTATTGGCAAGGCCACTGGCAAGAGCGGCTCCACGGCACGAAAACGCTTGGGTAAACGAGTGGAGGTGGGGCCTCAGGTGCACGCCATCAACCCTGCATTGGTGGATGAGCGAGCCTCCAATGTGGTGCGTACGCTCAAGGAGGCCGGTTACGAAGCCTATATCGTCGGGGGAGCAGTGCGTGATCTGCTGCTGGGCCTCAAGCCCAAGGACTTTGATGTGGCCACCAATGCCACGCCAGAGCAGGTGAAGAGCCTGTTCCGGCGAGCTTTCATCATTGGCAGGCGGTTCCGCATAGTTCATGTGGTGTACGGACGTGGACGCGATCACGAAGTCATCGAGGTCTCTACCTTCCGTGCCAACGTAGACAATGCCGCCGCTGAGGCTGTGAGCGGCAATGAGCGCACGGCTAAAGGGCAGTTAGCCGGTATGACCCACGCAGTGGATGCCAGCGGACGCGTACTGCGAGACAACGTGTGGGGTCCTCAGGATGAAGACGCCGCACGGCGTGATTTCACCGTCAACGCGATGTACTACGACCCGGAAACGCGCGTAGTGGTCGATTACCACAATGGCATTCAAGATGCCCAGAAAAAGCTCCTGCGCATGATTGGCGATGCCGCCACGCGCTACCGCGAAGATCCGGTGCGGATTATTCGTGCGGTGCGCTTTGGCGCCAAGCTCGCCGGGCTGGGCTTCAAGCTGGAGCCCAAAACGGCCAAACCGCTGCTCGAAGCCAAGGCGCTGCTGGCCGATGTACCGCAAAGCCGGCTGTTCGACGAGATGATCAAGCTGATGCAGACTGGCCATTCACTGGCCAGCGTAGATCAATTGCGCAAACTTGGCCTCGCTCGCGGGATCTATCCCCTGCTTGATGTCATTGTGGAGCGGGCTGATCATCCTTTCGTGAAGGCTGCACTGCAAGACACAGATCGCAGGGTGGCTGAGGGCAAGCCCGTGGCACCTTCTTTCCTGCTCGCTTGCGTGCTCTGGGAAGATGTGCTGAGCGGTTGGAACGCGCGTATTGCGCGAAAAGAACTTCCGTTCCCTTCCCTGCAAGCGGCCATCGACGAGGTTTTCGATGACCGCGTAGGCGACGTTTCTGGTCGAGGCAAGCTTGGCGCCGATATGCGCGAGATCTGGATGATGCAGCCGCGGTTTGAAAAACGCAGCGGTCATTCGGCGTTCAGCCTGTCTGAGCAGCCAAGATTTCGCGCCGGCTTTGATTTTCTGCGCTTGCGTGCAGATATAGGCGAAATTGGCGAAGACCTGGCTGACTGGTGGCAGGAATTCAGTTTGGCCAGTGATGGGGCGAGAGAGAGCATGGTGGAAGAGCTGCGCGCCGAGCAGCAACGCTCTAAACGCCAACAACCGCGCGTTCATCGAGTTCCCAAGGGATCAATTCAAAACACTGCGGAATCCTCCCAGGCGCCGGCCAGTGCAGGCGATACAGAGAGCGATGACGGTGGAGCCGGGCCAGCCAAGAAGCGCCGCCGCCGCCGTCGTAAGCCTTCAGCTGGCGAGGCGGGTGCCGACAGTGCTGGCGGTAATGACCCTTCCTGAGAAGGCAAGTTGTTGAAATTAAATAGAATTTTCCCGAATTGATCCAGAGGCGTGTCTCCCAGGCTTATCCCCGCCGAGCCGATGTGATCGAGTCGGCGCGACTCGGAAGCGAAGGCACGCCAATGCCCTTCGAGGCAGGGGCAAAGCCGCATCAAAGAATCCCCATTACCGCCTACGTGGCGCTTGGTGCCAACCTGGGCGATGCGAAGAACGCTGTCTTGATGGCAATGAACAGCCTGGGCAGCCTGCCATACACCCAGGAGACTGCACGTTCCAGCCTTTACCGCACGGCTCCTATCGATTCTTCGGGCCCTGAATACATCAATGCGGTTGCTGAAATCTCCACTTGCCTGACCGCGCCTGATTTGCTGCGTGAACTGCAGATGTTGGAGCTGGCGGCCGGCCGTGAGCGCCCGTATCGCAATGCTCCGCGCACTCTTGATCTTGATCTGCTTGTCTATGGCGAGGCGTGCATCCAGAGCCCGCTGCTCACGTTGCCCCACCCGCGGATGAACGAGCGTGAGTTTGTCCTCGTTCCGTTGGCCGAAATCGCGCCGACACGCGTGGGCGCGCAGTTGCTCGCGGCTGTGGCAGGGCAGGGCATTGAGCGTATTGACTAAATAGGCCTTGGTTCCATAAAAGCTATTCAGGTCTGCACATGCAATTCGCCCATAAGCTTCCGATATCCCTGCCGACTGTGTTGATTTACCTGGATCAACTGCTTAAGCTTGATTTCCGGTGAGCAGGGCTGAGCGCGGTGGGGTGGTGTCCTTCTTCTTTCGCGGTTCCTTGAACCTGAACACGTTCCTGGATCATGAACATTAGGGTTTGTTCGGAATTCGCGGTTGGCGTGCTTTAAACTCAGTAGTCGCTAAAGTTTCACTTTAGTGACATCCCAATGTCATGAAATGCCGGAGTCTTCGCCATGCTGTTCAGCAAGCTATTGCCCAAGGAGGGCAATTTTTTTGAGCTTTTTAACCAGCATGCGGATCGCATCGTCGAAGCGGCGAAGGCGTTTTCGCTGCTGGTTACGCACTACGGCGACGATCGCCTGCGAGAGCAATATCTACAAGAGGTAGACAGTGCAGAGCGCGCTGCCGATCGTGTGACCCATGAGGTCAACCGCCTGATCCACACCACCTTCATCACGCCTATCGATCGTGAGCAGATTCATATTCTGATCAACCTGATGGACGACGTGGCTGACTTGCTGCAGGACTCGGCTGAGACCATGACCCTGTACGACATCCGCCACATGACCGAGGCGATCAAACGTCTGACCGATCTGTCGGTCAAATGTTGCGAACGTCTGCGTTATGCCGTGAGCCTGCTCCCCAAGATCGCGGAGCCTGCCACGGCCGAAGCCGCGCTCAAGACGTGCGAGGAGATCGATCAGCTCGAATCAGACGCCGATCGCGTGATGCGCAGTGCCATGAGTGCGCTGTTTCGCAACGAACCGGACGTTCGGGAGGTCATTAAGCTGAAAGCGATTTATGAGCTTCTGGAGACCGTGACCGACAAATGCGAAGACGTTGCCAACCAGATCGAAGGCATCGTCCTTGAGAATTCTTGACATGCTGAACTTCAGCCTTCACCGCGAATTTCACCTCATCCGAAAGTTCTGAGAATCATGCAAACCGCACAAGCTGCGCTTTGGGTTGTCATTTTGCTTGTCGCGCTGGCAATCGTATTTGACTTCATGAACGGCTTCCACGACGCCGCCAATTCCATCGCCACCGTGGTGTCCACTGGTGTATTGCGTCCTGCGCAAGCGGTGGTGTTCGCCGCTTTTTTCAATGTCATTGCCATCTTCGTATTTCACCTTTCGGTGGCAGCTACGGTCGGTAAAGGCATTGTTCTGCCCGATGTGGTGGACGTGAACGTAGTGTTTGGCGCGCTGGTGGGTGCCATTGCATGGAATTTGATTACCTGGTACTACGGTATCCCCAGCAGTTCCTCGCATGCCTTGATCGGCGGGATTGTGGGCGCGGCGCTCGCCAAGGCAGGCCCCAGTGTTTTGGTCGCAGCGGGCATTTTGAAGACCGTGGCGTTCATCTTCATCTCGCCGCTACTCGGATTTTTGCTCGGATCCCTCATGATGGTGTTGGTGGCCTGGGTGTGTCGCCGCTCCCGTCCCAACAAGGTAGACCGATGGTTCCGCCGCATGCAATTGGTTTCGGCCGGGGCCTACAGTCTTGGCCATGGAGGCAATGATGCTCAAAAAACCATCGGCCTGATATGGATGTTGCTGATCGCTAGCGGTTACACGGCCGCCAGCGACGCAGCGCCGCCTACCTGGACCATTGTGGTCTGCTACGTGGCTATTGGTCTGGGAACCATGTTTGGGGGATGGCGCATCGTCAAAACCATGGGGCAAAAGATCACCAAATTGAAGCCCGTGGGCGGCTTTTGCGCGGAGACTGGCGGAGCGTTGACACTGTTTTTCGCTACCGCACTGGGCATTCCAGTCTCGACCACGCACACCATTACAGGTGCCATCGTCGGCGTAGGCTCCACTCAGCGTGCCAGCGCGGTGCGCTGGGGCGTCGCTGGGAACATCGTATGGGCGTGGGTACTGACCATTCCTGCCAGCGCTTTGGTGGCCGCTGTGGCCTACTGGTTCAGCACATTGATATTTTGATTCGTCGAGGTCGCTTTGCCGCGACCTCGACAACCAAAAGAATCACTGCGAGATCTTGCGGGCTTCCTCTATTTGATATTCAAAGTAGCGCTGGAAGCTAAACGCTATCGATGCCATCAGCACGGATGTGCCAATCATTAGCGACAGGGCGATAGCAATGATCGTGAACCAGTTCGTGCGACCAGGCTCAGCGTCGAGCGGTAATTGTGGATTGAACCGGGCGTTCCACTTTTCGGGCGTCATGAGGCCGTAGACGATCGCTGTCAGGGCGCACGCTGCGAAGGTGAAGCCAAACACCGGCAGAAGTAACCAAGTCCATTGATCATCCTGGCCGAACTGTCTTAAGCGGGAAATTCCGTAAATCCCGATGGCTGTGGGAATTGGCAGCAACCAGCCCAGCCAATCACCAAAGCCGCGCAGATAAAAGCGATGTAGCCCAAGCGGGCCCCCGAGAAAAGTCAGCCAGGTAGCAAAAGTCTTATTTTTTTTCATTCAATTGGATTCGACAGGGGTGTGAAAAGCCGGGTGGGAGAGGTTTTTGTTGCGAAAAGGCACCGTCTTGGCGGTGCGCGGCGACGAGGCAAGGCTTGAGAAAGCCGCCGCAGCTTTTTGAAGCTCTATAATAATCGGCTTTCTCAGTGTGTCGCTGGCCGGGTGGCTATGTCGCGTGTCTCAGCACTGGAAATCAACTGGGTTTACCTGCTATTTCATCCCGGAATAGTAAGGAGGCCCGGGTTCACCACCCACAGGACATTCAATCATGGTCGTTATTCGTCTCGCACGCGGCGGTTCTAAAGCTCGCCCTTTCTTCAGCATCGTTGTTGCCGACAAGCGCGTTCGTCGCGATGGTCGCTTCATTGAGCGCATTGGTTTCTACAACCCCACAGCCGTCGGTGGTGCTGAGGGCCTGCGTATTGCGCAGGACCGTCTCACTTACTGGAAGAGCGTTGGCGCACAAGCTTCGCCTACCGTGGAGCGCCTGATCAATCAGGGCGCTAAAGCAGCCGCTCCTGTCGCTGCCTGAGCGTATTGCTCTCATGATTCTTCCTGGGCTTGAACCGGCTGAGTTGCCGGCAGACGCGGTCGAAATAGGCCGTATTCTGGATGCCTGGGGGGTCAAGGGCTGGTTCAAAATCCAGCCCTATAGCGCCTCTCCTGAGGCGCTTTTTTCTTCCAAGCGCTGGTTTCTTCAGCCTTCCGAAAGAGCTGGTCGTGCATCCTTCACAGGGACTGTGCGCCTGTCGATCAAGGAAGCCAAGGATCATGCAGATTCCGTAGTTGCATGCGCGCATGAAATTGAAGATCGCAGCGCTGCCGAGCAGCTCAAAGGCGCCCGGATATTCGTTTCTCGTTCGTCTTTTCCCACGCCCGAAGAAGGCGAATACTATTGGGTCGATCTTATCGGCCTGGCGGTAGTCAATCGTGAAGGCCTTGCTCTGGGCGAGGTGAAGGAGTTGCTGGCCACTGGCCCGCAAACAACCCTGGTACTGAGCTTTGTAGACGCAGGCAAGCCACAAGAGCGCATGATCCCGTTCGTGGATGCCTACGTGGATTCGGTAGACCTTCCTGGCCGTCTAATCACTGTAGATTGGCAACTCGACTACTGAGCCTTTCCGTTACGGGGTGATCAATACCCCCGTGTGCGCTGCGCTCAATATCTTCCCGCATCTACGGGAAGCGGACTCTAGCGAGTCACTTGTACGAAGATCTCGTTGGGTTTGACCATACCCAGTTCAAGCCGCGCTTTTTCTTCCACCATACCCAGCCCCGCCTTCAGATCATCCACCTCGGAGGCAAGTTGCTCGTTTTCGAGCTTCGCCCGCGAGTTGGACGCTTTCTGCAGATCCAGCTTTTTCTGCAACGCCGCCACATTGGGAATACTGCCGCGACCGACCCACATCTGTGCGTGCAAGATCACCAGGACGGCGACCAGCACAAATGGAACGACGCGGTTACCCATGCTCAGTTCATTGCTGTAGTTGGTTGGAATGCTACGATTTTAATAGGATCAACGGAGGTTGTAAAAGGCTGAACGGCCTGGATATTGGGCCATATCTCCCAAATCTTCCTCAATACGCAGCAATTGGTTGTATTTGGCCATGCGATCGCTGCGGCTGAGCGAGCCCGTCTTGATCTGTCCGGCGTTGGTGCCCACTGCGATGTCTGCAATGGTTGAGTCTTCTGTTTCGCCGGACCGGTGGCTGATGACTGCGGTATAGCCTGCGCGTTTGGCCATCTCGATGGCGGCAAACGTCTCAGTGAGGGTGCCAATCTGATTGATCTTGATGAGGATCGAGTTGGCTATACCTTTCTCAATGCCTTCTTGCAGGATTTTGGTATTGGTAACGAACAGGTCGTCGCCTACCAATTGGACTTTCTTACCCAGGCGCTCGGTGAGCAGCTTCCAGCCGTCCCAGTCGCCTTCGGCCATGCCGTCTTCGATGCTGATGATGGGGTATTTATCGGCCCATGTGGCCAGCATATCGACCCATTGCTCAGCAGACAGACGCACACCGCCTTCACCTTCCAGCACGTATTGGCCATCTTTGTAGAACTCGCTGGCAGCGCAGTCGAGGGCCAGCACGATGTCCTGGCCTGCGGTGTAGCCGGCGTCCGAGATGGCCTGCAAGATGAGTTCAATCGCAGCTTCGTGGCTTTCCACATTGGGCGCGAAGCCTCCTTCATCACCCACGGCGGTAGACATTCCCCGGCCGTCGATGATCTTCTTCAGTGCCTGGAATATTTCGGCACCCTGGCGCAGTGCCTCGCGAAACGATGGCGCACCCACGGGAACGATCATCAATTCCTGTAGATCGAGAGAGTTGTTGGC
This sequence comes from Ottowia thiooxydans DSM 14619, assembly GCF_000422885.1. Taxonomy (GTDB): domain Bacteria; phylum Pseudomonadota; class Gammaproteobacteria; order Burkholderiales; family Burkholderiaceae_C; genus Ottowia; species Ottowia thiooxydans. The sequence continues at coordinate 62,138 of NZ_KE383942.1, forward strand.
GTGCGCGCCTCCGTTGATGACGTTCATCATGGGTACGGGCAGCTGGCATCCGTTCATGCCGCCGAAATATCGATACAGAGGCAGGCCAGACTCTTCTGCTGCAGCGCGAGCTACTGCCATGCTCACGGCCAGCATGGCGTTGGCGCCCAGGCGAGATTTGTTTTCGGTGCCGTCGAGGTCAATCAGGGTCTTGTCCAGGAAAGCCTGCTCGGAGGCATCCAGGCCAAGCACGGCCTCGCTGATTTCGGTATTGATGTGCTCTACGGCTTTCAGCACGCCCTTACCGCCATAGCGCTTTTTGTCGCCGTCTCGCAACTCGATCGCCTCCCGCGAGCCAGTAGAGGCGCCGCTTGGTACGGCGGCACGGCCCATGACTCCGCTTTCAAGCAGAACGTCACATTCGACAGTGGGATTGCCTCGGCTATCGAGGATTTCGCGGCCTACGATGTCAACTATTGCGCTCATGATGATGATTTGATTGGAAGTTAAGAAATCGGAAAGAAACTGGTTTTCAGCCTGAAGCGAGGGCAGGCTGGCGGATCAAACGGGCTCCGTCCCAAGGGAGAACGGCATAAGATAGCTCCAGTTTTGAAAGATCCGCATGTATGGATGTGTCGCCAATATGCGCAGGTGTCAAACCTGTCACGGTGCAGCGATCTTGCGGTACGCAGATCAGGTCTATAGACGCGGCGTGAAAGATATTTTGCTCGGCGCCTTTGAAATTGTTGCCGTTGAACATGGGCGCGATAAAGTAAAAGGCCGCATAGCCTAACGCTTCCACGAACTCTACCAACTCATCTCGGTTGCCAGTAGGTCGGCCATTGGCGAAATCGATCTCCAGGTAGACGATGGGGCGATGTTTTTCTAGCGTGTCGCCCGCGCCCGCCAGCATTTCAAGCTCGAACCCCTCGATGTCCGCCTTGATGAAGTCGACTTTGGGCAACTGCAGTCCGTCGAGGTGGATCATTTCCACTTGTTCGGTTGACTCGATAGCTTGTGTCTGAACTTCACGCAGAGACAGTCCGCCGAAATTTTGCGCAGCCAGTGGATCCAGCTTGGGAAAACGAGTGACTTGCGTGGCGCGTCCAACCGCCTTGTGGAGAGCGTGAACATTAAAGCACTCATTGAGCGCTAGATTGGCGCACAGCAATTGGTGTGTGAGGCGGGCGGCCTCAAAGGCGTAAACGCTTCCCTTCTCGCCCACCGCACGCGACATGAATACTGTGTGCGAACCGATATTCGCGCCCGCTTCGATCACGATGTCACCCGGGCGAAGGATTTGCTGGAAAAGCCAGATTTCGGCCTCAGACCATTCGCCATACGTGCGGAGGCTGCGCCCCACGTAGGTGTCATTCTCGTTGACGAGAAACCTTCCGTGGCGCGCTTCAGTGAGTTGGTATGCCATGCCGATGAGGATACGGTTGCCTGCTCAGACGCCTTCAACGGCGACCATGTTCATGATCGCAGCGCCGACCCGAGCCTCCCGAGCTTTCAGATACTCGGGAGAATCGAAAAAGGCTTTTGCCTTTTGGAAATTTTCGAACTTCAGAACGACCATGCGGCCTGGCGCCCAATGGCCTTCGAGCGGCTGCACCGGACCGCCGCGCACGCACACTTCAGCGCCGTGTGTTTGAATGGCAAGGGTCGACCACCGCTTGTATTCCTCATACTGAGCGGGATTGGTAACTTCGACCTGGGCGATGATGTAGCCGCTACTCATGGGCGGGAGCTCCAGCAGTTGAAGTTCAGGCGTTGAAGGCGTTCTCGAGGAAGCCGTTCTTCTTGGTGACCAGATCAAGCGCGACCAGCGTTTCCAGCAAGGCCTTCATGTGCTTGAGTGGCACGGCGTTGGGACCATCGGACAGTGCTTTGGACGGATCAGGATGGGTTTCCATGAACAGCCCCGCCACACCAACCGCCACCGCAGCGCGCGCCAATACCGGGACCATCTCGCGCTGGCCGCCACTCGATGTTCCCTGACCACCGGGCAATTGCACTGAGTGCGTTGCATCGAAGACCACGGGAGCGGCGGTCTCGCGCATGATGGCCAGGCTGCGCATGTCGCTGACGAGGTTGTTGTAGCCAAAGCTGGCGCCACGCTCGCAAGCCATGAAGCTGTCGGGAGGCAAGCCTTTTTCCACCGCCGCAGCACGCGCTTTGTCGATGACGTTTTTCATGTCATGAGGGGCGAGAAACTGCCCCTTTTTGATGTTCACCGGCTTTCCGCTTTGCGCTACGGCTCGGATGAAATCGGTCTGACGGCAAAGGAAGGCAGGGGTTTGTAGAACATCCACTACCTGAGCCACGGCCGGTATTTCGGATTCCGTGTGCACGTCGGTCAACAGTGGTACACCCAGCTGTTTTTTGACATTCGCCAGGATTTCCAGTCCTTTATCCATGCCCGGACCACGAAAGCTGACGCCGCTGCTGCGGTTGGCTTTGTCGTAGCTGCTTTTGAAGATGAAGGGAATGCCCAGGCTGGCCGTGATTTCCTTCAACTGGCCTGCAACGTCCATTTGCAGTTGCTCTGACTCAACCACGCACGGGCCGGCAATCAGGAAAAAGGGCTTGTCCAGCCCGATCTCGAATCCGCATAGCTTCATTTGACTGCCTTCAGCGCCTTGGCGCCTGCTTCGCCCTGTTGAGTCGCCTGGCGTTCCAGCGCCGCCCGAATGAAGGCGTTGAACAGTGGGTGGCCATCCCAGGGTGTGCTCTTGAACTCGGGGTGGAACTGCACGCCGACGAACCAGGGGTGCACGTTTTGCGGTAATTCCACAATTTCAGTCAAATGTTCGCGCTGGGTCAACGCGGAAATGACCAGACCCGCCTGGCGCAGCGAATCCAGATAGTTCACGTTGGCTTCATAGCGGTGACGGTGGCGCTCGGTGACCACGTCGCCGTAGATCTTATGGGCCAGCGTACTAGGGGCGACATCCGAGCTTTGTGCGCCCAGGCGCATAGTGCCGCCCATGTTGGAGGTGGCATTGCGCTTCTGGATGCTGCCGTCTTTGTCTTTCCACTCAGTGATGAGCGCAATAACGGGGTGAGGCGTGGCAGGGTCGAATTCCGTGCTGTTCGCGTTTTCCAGATTGGCAACATGGCGTGCGTATTCGATCGTGGCCACTTGCATGCCCAGGCAGATACCCAGATAGGGTACACCGCGTTCTCTGGCAAAACGAGCCGCGGCGATCTTGCCTTCTACGCCGCGCGGGCCGAAGCCGCCGGGCACCAAAATGGCATCGAACTTGGCCAATTGCGCCACTGTGGCTGGGGTGATGGTCTCGGAATCAATGTGTTCGATCCGCACCCGCGCATGGTTTTGCATGCCTGCGTGACGCAGTGCCTCGTTCACCGATTTATAGCTGTCCGAAAGATCGACATACTTGCCCACCATGGCAATGGTCACATCGTGTTGCGGGTGCTCTACCTCGTGCACCAGGTCGTCCCAACGCTTCAGGCTGGCAGGAGGTGTGTTCAGCCGAAGTTTGTCGCAAATGAGGCCGTCAAGGCCTTGCTCGTGCAGCATGCGAGGTACTTTGTAGATGGTGTCTACATCCCACATGCTGATCACGCCCCAGGCGGCCACGTTGGTGAACAGGCTGATCTTGTCGCGTTCCTCTTCTGGAATAGGGCGGTCAGCGCGGCACAGCAGGGCGTCGGCCTGAATGCCGATCTCGCGCAGCTTCTGCACTGTGTGCTGGGTGGGCTTGGTTTTGAGCTCGCCTGCGGCGGCGATCCAGGGGAGGTAGGTCAGGTGCACGAAGGCACTGTGATTGGGCCCCATTTTCAGGCTCAGTTGACGCACTGCTTCCAAAAATGGAAGTGACTCAATGTCGCCCACCGTGCCGCCGATCTCGACGATAGCCACATCGACTTCACTGGATGTACCTATGCCCGCGCCGCGTTTGATGAAATCCTGGATTTCGTTCGTGACGTGCGGGATCACCTGAACCGTCTTGCCCAGATAATCGCCGCGGCGCTCTTTTTCGAGCACGCTTTGGTAGATTTTTCCGGTGGTGAAGTTGTTGGCGCGCTTCATGCGCGTCGTGATGAAACGCTCGTAGTGGCCCAGGTCGAGGTCTGTTTCGGCACCGTCGTCGGTGACAAACACCTCGCCGTGCTGAAACGGGCTCATCGTGCCTGGGTCTACATTGATGTACGGGTCAAGCTTGATGAGAGTAACTTTGAGGCCGCGAGATTCTAAGATCGCGGCCAAGGAGGCCGAGGCGATTCCCTTGCCCAGGGAAGACACCACACCGCCGGTGACGAAGACGAATTTGGTCATGTCATGACGAAGGCGTAAGCCTCCGCTCGGTGGGAAATTCCGATTATAGGCGCCCGCCTTCAATTCATCGCCCGTGCTACATTGCCCGGCATGAACGACTGGGTGCAAAAATCAGGCGAATTGTCAGGTCGCCATATCGTGCTGGGGCTCTCCGGCGGCGCGGCTTGCTTCAAGGCGGCGGCGCTTTGCCGCGTGCTCGTCAAGGCCGGCGCCACGGTGCAGGTGGTGATGACAGCGGCAGCGGAGCAATTCATCACGTCGGTGACGATGCAGGCGCTTTCAGGGCGGCCCGTTTATACGTCGCAGTGGGACACGCGGCCAGATAACGGCATGGCACACATCAATCTTAGCCGTGAGGCCGATGCGATCCTGATCGCACCAGCGAGCGCTGACTTCGTTGCCCAGCTCGCGCAAGGCCGGGCAGATGAGTTGCTGGCGCTGCTTTGTCTGGCGCGACCATCCGGGCGTGTGCCTCTGCTGATTGCGCCTTCCATGAACCGCGAGATGTGGGCGCATCCGGCCACCCAGCGGAATTTAGGGCAGATTGTGCAAGACGGCGCGCACGTTCTTGGCGTAGCGCATGGCGATCAGGCTTGCGGCGAATTTGGCGACGGGCGCATGCTGGAGGCAGAGGAACTGCTCGAAGAGCTGATTGCTTTCCTGGCTCCCAAATTTCTGGCCGGCCAGAAGTTGCTGGTCACGGCTGGGCCGACCTTTGAAGCGATTGATCCAGTGCGTGGAATTACCAACCTTTCAAGCGGAAAAATGGGTTTTGCAATTGCCCGGGCAGCTCGGGAGGCCGGTGCCGAGGTCACCCTGGTGGCGGGGCCGGTGCATCTGCCTACGCCTCGAGGTGTTTCGCGAATCGATGTGACCTCTGCAGAGGAGATGCGAGGCATCAGCGTAGAACACGCTCAGGCGGCGGATATCTTCATCGCCACCGCGGCTGTGGCTGATTGGCGCCCTGCAGAGTCGGCCGCGCACAAGATCAAGAAAGATGGCTCAGGCGATGTTCCGCACCTCGCTTTCGTTGAAAACCCAGACATTCTCTCCGAGATCGCTCATTCGCCTCGCGCGGTGTCAGGTGAGTTGTTCTGCGTGGGCTTTGCGGCTGAAAGCCAGGATCTTTTGGCCAATGCTCAGGCCAAGCGCGCGCGCAAAGGGGTACCGCTTCTCGTGGGCAATATTGGCCCCGCCACCTTTGGGCGAGATGACAACGCGCTCCTACTAGTGGACGATGAGAGTGCGCGAGAGCTTCCGCACGCCAGCAAGCGCGTATTGGCGCAGCAACTGGTGGCTGAGATCGCCAGACGTGTGTCCGGAATGTCGGCCTGACCCGTGGTCATGAGTGAGTCAGGTTATTTTTCCGCGCTTGTGGCCATGGACGGCTATGTGGAGGACAACCGATGAGTCAACTGATTGATCACTCTCCACCCAATGGCGACTATGTGCGCTACCTGGAGAAACTCATGCAGCCGTCTGGCGTTGCCATGCACGCCAGCCCCTCGGTAACCGCGGGAGCCAATCATGTTTCATCTGCGTCTACGCCTGTCGCGGTCCCTGGAGCGGAAGGGCCCCCCGATCTCGTTGAACTGCTGAACAAGCTGATAAAGAAACCCAAGCTGCGTGCTGAAGGCAAGGGCACCGCCACATGGTGGCTCTGGGTGGCCATGGCGCTGGTGATTGCCGGGGTACTTTTCCCGGTGGCCATGGGTTCAGTGGCCGTTGTTGCATTCGTTTTATGGCGAGCGGTGAAGTCGCTTTCCGGCACCAGAATAAAGATAAGGAGAAAACTTTGAAGATTGATGTGAAGATTCTGGACGAGCGCCTGCGTACGCAGATGCCCGCTTACGCCACCCCCGGCAGTGCTGGCCTGGATTTGCGCGCTTGCCTTGAAGCACCGTTGGAGCTGGCTCCGGGTGCTTGGCAGCTAGTGCCCACTGGCATGGCCATTCATCTGGCCGATACGGGCTACGCAGCGCTCATATTGCCGCGCTCGGGACTCGGACATAAGCATGGCATCGTGCTAGGCAATCTGGTGGGCCTGATTGATAGCGACTATCAGGGCCAGCTAATGGTCAGTGCATGGAATCGCAGTGAAACGGCCTTCACCATTGAACCCATGGAGCGAATCGCGCAATTGGTCATTGTTCCTGTGGTTCAAGCAAGATTTCACATCGTCAGCGATTTCCCCGCCAGCGAACGAGGCGAAAGCGGCTACGGCTCTACTGGAAAAAAGTAGCCATGTGCGATTTGTCTGACACGAAAACCTTCCCTTCTCTGGTTGAAGCTTGATTCAGACGAGCGTTTAATAGACTCTGCGCGCGTTGATAGACGCGCACAGATCGCACCCACATATACGTTGGTTTAAGTTGTGGGCGCGGTCTCTTCCCGTATTCATTAAGGAGTAGTCCAAATGTCGAAATTTCAACGACTGAGTCGCGTGGGCATAAGCGCGGTGGTGGTCACCACGCTGGCAGCGTGTGCGAACCAGCCCTATGGCAACTCGAATTACCCCTCAGGCTCACAGCCCGTTTACACCCAACCGGGCTATTCGCAGCCCGGATACTCCTCATTCGGCACCATCGCCAATGTAGAAATGGTCCGAGCAGGCGGAGGCACAGGTGGCATCGCGGGAGCTGCTATTGGCGGGGTTGCTGGGGGCGTGCTTGGCAACCAGGTGGGTGGCGGCTCCGGTCGCACCGTAGCTACGGTGGCCGGTGTCATCGGTGGCGCCTTGATCGGCCAGGCGGTTGAGCGGAATTCGGCAGCAGGCCGCGGCGCAGATGTCTACCGCGTCACGGTACGTCTGGATAACGGCAGCAGCCAAGTTTTCGACTATCAGCAATCGCCAAACGTTCGTATCGGCGAGCGCGTGCGCGTGGAAGGCAACCAGCTGTATCGCTGATCGCCCCGTGTTCCAGAAAGTTAGTGCAGCAGGGGCCCACCAGGAGCCGCTGCTTGCACTCGGAAAAATCCGGTCCCAGCCGTACCTGCTGAAATCTCTTCATCGGTAGCTTCGCGCACGCCCTCCACCTTCAAACGTAGCCGCAGGCCTATGCCGGCCAGTGGATGGTTGCCGTCGAGAACGATGTGTTCGGGGTAAATGCTGGAAACGGTGTAGAGCGCGTCTGCTGGTAGTTTGGAGTTCAGGCCTTCGGGTAGCGCGTGACCTTCAAAGACCATGCCTTCTTCCAGCGGCTCAGGGAAGAGCGCGCGCGGCTCGAGAAAGAGCATTTGGTCGTCGAAATCTCCAAAGGCATCCAGCGGCTCGAGATTGAGCTCAAGCGTGGATCCAGGCTCATGGCCCTGTAGGGCTTCCTCGATTTTGGGCAGCAGATCGTTGCTACCTAGCAAAAACTCAACAGGCTCGTCGAGCACGTCCAGCTCATCGCCGAGGCCGTCTTTCAGCGTCCATGTGAGCGAAACAACGCATTGGGGGGTAATTTCCATCGCACAATTGTCGCATTGCAACGATGGGCTGCCGCAAAAGCGCCCTCTCTTTCTTTCTGACAATGGATACAACCCTCGCTTTACCACTGCTCGGTGGCCTCACACCTGAGCAGTTCATGAAACGCCACTGGCAAAAAAAACCACTGCTGGTCCGTCAAGCCGTCCCTGGCTTCTCGCCGCTCCTCACACGCGCGGCCCTGTTCGACTTGGCGGGTCAAGAGGGCGTTGAGTCCCGTTTGCTGAGTGAGGGCAAGCAGGGCTGGAAACTGCGGAGCGGGCCTATTGCACGTCGTGCGCTACCGCCCGTCAGCCAGCCGCACTGGACATTGCTGGTGCAGGGCGTCGATCTTCACGACGATGGTATTCACGCCTTCATGCAGCAATTCAGATTCGTTCCCGACGCTCGTCTGGACGATCTCATGATCAGCTACGCGAGTGACCAGGGAGGTGTAGGGCCTCATTTCGACAGCTACGACGTGTTTCTATTTCAGGCGGCAGGCAAGCGCCGTTGGCGCATAGGCCGCCAGAAGGACTTGAGCCTCGTGGAAGGTCTGCCCTTGAAGATATTGGCAAACTTCGAGCCTGAACACGAATATGTGCTGGAACCCGGCGATATGCTTTATTTGCCGCCTCGCTGGGCGCACGATGGCGTGGCGCTTGGCGGCGATTGCATGACTTATTCAATCGGGTTTCGTCAGCCTTCTCGGGGTGAATTGGCGCGAGAATTACTGACACGCACCGCAGACGAAGCCACTGATTTTCTGGGCGACACGGCGTACCGGGACCCGACACAACCTGCAGTATCCCGCCCTGCGGAAGTGCCGGCAGCCATGCTGGAGTTTGCACGTGATGCGGTTGAGCGCGCTTTGAGCGACCCCGCGCAACTGGCTATGGCTTTAGGTGAGGCTTTGACGGAGCCAAAGACCAATGTGTGGTTTGAGCCGTCCTCCGGTGCCACTGACGGCGAGACTGGCGGCGCTGTGGTGCTGGATCGGCGGACGCGCATGATGTATGACGAGCGGCATGTCTTCATCAACGGCGAGAGTTATCGTGCTGGCGGGCGAGACGCCCGGGCGATGCGCGCATTGGCGGACAACCGCACCCTGGACAAGCTTGAGGTGGCCCGTTTGAGTGCTGACGCGATCGAATTGGTCAAGCAATGGAAACACGCAGGATGGTTACATTTCGCTTGAGAGCGACGCCTCGCAAGCTCAAAAAGCAGAATATTTAACGATTTGCATTCACTAAATGGCCTGGAAACGTCGCGTTGACGCATCAGGGTTTATCACAATTGCAGAGGCCCGCGCTATAATTGAAGTCTGAGCGGAAAGAGAATGAGCGCTTTCTCTCGGTCAGGACGCAATTCATATCGAGCGTCATGGCTTTCCGAAAATATTACTCTCATAAGGACTATTGAAATGAATAAATCGCTTGTCTTGGCCGCTCTGATGGCTGCTGCTGCTCTGACCGCTTGTGGCAAAAAAGAAGAACCAGCTCCAGCTCCAGCTCCTGTTGAAGCCCCTGCAGCCGCTCCTGCCGTTGAAGCCGCAGCTTCCGCAGCCGCTGGCGCAGCTTCTGCCGCTGGTGCAGCCGCCACTTCCGCAGCTGACGCTGCCAGCTCTGCTGTGGCTGGTGCCGCTTCTGCTGCTGGTGCCGCCGTTGATGCTGCTGCTGCTGCCGCCGGCAACGCTGCCGCCGCCGCTGCTTCTGCAGCCGCTGCTGCTGCTAGCAAATAAGCACTCGCGTGCTCACCGGAGCTATCTGCTCCGGCAAAAAAGCCACCTTTGGGTGGCTTTTTTTTTGCCCTGTTAGGGTAAGGTGGATTTTTGCATCCAGCTTCACGTAACAAGAAATTAGGTAAAAAGCACTCGAAATTCGTGCGTTGAATTTAGATTAGGAGTACGTTTTTGAACGTTCTCCACGTTTGGCGCGAGCGCAAACGCGGCTCTAAACGCTATGCCACTCGCCGCTTCCCATCGGCGTGCAGAATGGCACTTCGTCTGGTGCGCATCCTAGTATTTCTGAGAGCGCGGCCTGCACCAGGCTAGGGCGGTTATTTCGTTCGCTCAAATGCCCGGCGATCACCGTGTGAAGGTCCTTGTGCAACAACGCTTGTAGCGCTTGGGCAGCCTGGCCGTTATTGAGATGGCCGTGAGAGCCGCCTACACGCCGCTTCAGGAATGCCGGGTAGCTCGATCGTTCCAGAAGATCCAAGTCATGATTACATTCGAGCAATAGGGCGTTACAACCACTCAAATTGGATAGTACATAAGGTGTGACGTGACCAAGGTCGGTCAACAGCCCCAATGAGCGTGCGCCATCGGTGCAATTGAGTTGCAGAGGTTCTTGGGCATCGTGCGGTACGGTGAATGGACGCAACTGTATATCGCCTATGCCCACCAATTCACCGTCACGAACGAGAGTCAAGGGCGCGCCCGCCAAAGGCGCATCCAAGGCGCGCCAAGTGCCGGCGCTCATGAACAGTTTAATTTGATGTCGCTGAGACAGCGTTAAGGCGCACCCCACATGATCGCTGTGCTCATGGGTGATGAATATGGCGTCGAGTTGCGGAGTGGAGACGCCGTGGCGTTGCAGGCGGGCTTCCAGTTGGCGAATACCCAGCCCGCAATCCACCAGCACCCTGGTGCTGGTGGTACCGTCCCACGCCTCAATCAGCGTGGCGTTACCAGAACTGCCGCTCGCTAGGCTGCAAAAACGCAGCATGGCTTAGAGCGTGTTCAAAGTCTCTGCGCGAGGGCCGTTGTGTTCGAAAAGCTGGGACTGCAAGGCGAAAAACGCAGGGATACCTGGTGGTATCGCGAGTATTTTTAACGCCGCAGACGCGGTTTTTCGGGCGCAACGGGGCCGCGAGGAGACTTCGAACACGCTCTACACTATTTCAATTCGTCGGCGATGACTTGTACTATGCGTTGCGCAACTGCAGCCGTGACGGGGGCTCCATTCGAGTCAAGCACAGACACGGTGGCGACCTGAGCCTCGCTTTTCACGGAAACCTGGTACCGGGATGTAGGCACTGGGGGGGTGCCCCGTCCTAACAGCTTGCCGAAGAACCCTGGCTCTTTCTTCTCCAGCGTAGGGTCCACGTAGCGGACGAAATAAATGCCCTTGTTGCGGTCACGATCTTCTACGGTGAAGCCTGTGCGATCCAATGCCAGGCCGACACGTCGCCATGCGCGGTCGAAATCCTCGTTGACCTGAACCACCGGCACGTTGTTCACGTTGGCCACGCGTGCATTGGGTACCGCAGGTGCTTGAGCGGCGCTGGCAATGATGGCTTTCGATTGCTCTTGTGATACGCCCAGCCTCACCATCAGGCGGCGAAGAAATTCCGCTTCCAGGTTAGGGTCACTGGCTCGAGGTTGCCAGATGGTGCTGTCGCGTTGCGCGTTGGTGTAGGCCTCTTCCATACCACGATGGCTGATGAAAATATCCGTGCCACCCTGGGCATTGCGCTCCATACGCGTGCGGAATTTGTCGCGTTCTCCAGTGGAATACACCGAATCGAGCATTTTGCCAATCGTGGCGCGGATGATGTCCTGAGGAATCTTGGCGCGGTTTTCGGCCCAATCAGTTTCCAGGATGCCGATATTTTGCTGGTCAACCGCGAGAAGGAAGCCGCTTTCCAGCCAGAACTCTCTCACTGGGTTCCAGAGTTTGTCCGCAGGGCGATCAACGCGCAGCCAGCGCTCATTTCCGGAGCGCTCGAAATGCACATCGGCAATGGTGGTTGCCGCGGTGGGTGTGCCGGTGGTGGCGGCTGCAGCCTGAATGGACTGGTAGTTGCTGGCCGTGACCGCAGTTCCTGGAACCACATAACGCGATTGCCCTGGAAGTTGTGTCAGGTCAGGTGGCACTTCCAGTGAAACGCCTCGGCCGGAACTCTTGTAGTCGATCCGGTCGGTTTCGAGAATCGAGCACGCGCTCAACCCCAGGAGCAGGGCGAGGGGGAGGGCGCGGATGGGAAGAGATGACTTCACGTGTGTGTTTCCTTAAATACGGAACAGGCGTTCAGGCGGATAAGCGCCTTGCCGCAGAATTCATCGCAGCAGGCCGCTTGCCCGCAGTGCTTCTTCGACGACAGCCTCATAAGACTGCGCCAGGGGGGTCATGGGCAACCGCAGTGTGCCGCCGCACAGACCCATGCGGGCCATGGCCCACTTCACGGGAATCGGGTTGGCTTCTACGAACAGTTGCTTGTGCACCGGCAGAAGTTTGAATTGAATATCCATGGCAGCGCGTGTGTTGCCTGCAATGGCGGCCACACACAACTCGTGCATGAGTTTTGGAGCGATGTTGGCTGTGACACTGATGTTGCCTTGGCCTCCACACAACATTAGCGCAACGGCTGTTGGATCGTCTCCAGAATAGACAGCGAAGCCCTTGGGTACCTCGCGAATCAGCCACTGTGCGCGTTCGATATTGCCGGTGGCTTCCTTCATGCCCACGATGCCGGGAACTTGCGCCAGGCGCAGGACCGTATCGTGGTGCATATCGCCTACCGTGCGGCCTGGCACGTTGTAGAGCACCATGGGTAGATCACCCACTGCCTCCGCGATAGCCTTGAAGTGACGGTACTGGCCTTCTTGCGTTGGCTTGTTGTAGTAGGGGACTACCTGTAACTGGCAATCGGCCCCGACCTTTTTGGCAAAGCGTGCGAGTTCGATGGCTTCAGATGTGGAGTTAGCTCCGCAGCCGGCCATGATGGGTACCCGAGCGGCGGCCTGTTCGACCGACACGCGGATGATTTCCTGGTGCTCTTCGATATTCACCGTGGGCGATTCGCCCGTGGTACCGACCACTCCTATGCAATCGGTGCCTTCGGCAATGTGCCAGTCGATCAGTTTGCGCAGCGTGGGGTAATCAACGCTGCCGTCTTCGTGCATCGGTGTAACGAGGGCGACGATACTGCCAGAGATAGGTGTCATGAAAGTGCTTGTCTTTCGCCGTGAAGCGAGCATTTTAGTGCGCTACGGCCTACCCTTTGATGGCCTACAGTGGATATTGTTCCATTGCTTTGCTTTCTCTCTCCGAAAAGCCAGTCTTTCGTACGGCTGCAATTCTTTGAACGAACCGCTGCGGATGGGGCAAAAAACCGTCCTCATACGCCACGATTCGCCATTCCGGTCCCGCACAAACTTTCAGCAATTCGCCGGGTTGCAACAAAAAATCTGCCCGCGAGGGCTTGCCGACCGTCTCGTTACCGGCGGCAAAGGTCTCGTATATCAGTACCCCTCCTTCGGCCACGCAATTCAGCAAGGTCGTAAATAGTGGCCGCCACAAATAGTTGGTGACTACCACTGCACCGAACCGGCGATCCCCCAATGGCCAGGGATCGTTCTCAATATCGGCCAGAACCGCTTCGCCGAGGTCTTTGACCGCTTCTATGGCCGCTGGGTTGCGATCGATTCCCGTCACTGTGTGCCCGCGCTGCGCAAACCACCGCATGTGGCGGCCGCCTCCGCAGGCCACATCGAGAACTGGCGCGCCGGCGGGCACGAGAGGACTCCAGCGCCACACCCAGGGGGATGGCGCTGGCAGGCTGGGAATAGGGGGCGTTGCGTTCATGTTTACAGATGGAAAGCTCGTTTAAATATAGCGTGAATACGTGCTGGCTGTGGATTTATCCAGTCCATCGAGGATGGCGGGGCTAAAATGCTCCGCTATGGCTACGAATTCCACTACAGCTTCCGGTTACTCCGAAGGCTCCATCCGCGTGCTCAAAGGGCTGGAGCCCGTCAAGCAACGCCCGGGCATGTACACGCGAACCGACAATCCTCTGCACGTCATCCAGGAAGTACTGGATAACGCCGCCGATGAGGCGTTGGCCGGCTTTGGCAAGAAAATCAAGATTTCGCTGCACGCCGATGGCTCGGTCAGCGTGGAGGATGATGGTCGGGGCATTCCCTACGGGATGCACCCGGAGGAGAAAGCGCCCGTTCTAGAACTGGTGTTTACCAGGCTGCACGCCGGCGGAAAGTTTGACAAGGGTCAAGGCGGTGCCTACAGCTTTTCTGGCGGTCTGCATGGCGTCGGGGTGAGCGTGACCAATGCACTGTCCACTCGCATGGAAGTGTGGAGCCATCGCGAGGGCATGGTGGCCAAAATGGTGTTCGAGGCCGGTGATGTGGTCGAACAACTCCAGCTTCGCAAGCAGGCCGAAGGCGATCGCCGCCAGGGAACCACCGTTCGCGTGTGGCCGGACCCCAAGTATTTCGAATCTCCTGCTTTGCCCATGGCGGAGCTGACACACCTGCTGCGCAGCAAAGCGGTGCTGATGCCGGGAGTCAGTGTCACCTTGTTCGACGAGAGGAAAAAGGACACGCAAACCTGGCAATACAAGGGTGGTTTGCGCGATTATCTGGAACAGACCTTGGTCGCAGATGCGGTCATCCCCCTGTTTGAGGGCGAGGGCTATGCCGGCAAAGACGCTGAAAACTTCGCAGAAGGCGAGGGCGCACAGTGGTGCGTGGCCTTTACCGAGGAGGGGCATCCGGTGCGCGAAAGCTATGTCAACCTGATCCCCACGAGCGCCGGTGGTACACATGACAGCGGGCTGCGAGACGGCCTGTTCAACGCCGTCAAGAGCTTCGTTGAGTTGCATAGCTTGCTCCCCAAGGGTGTCAAACTGATGCCTGAAGATGTCTTCGCGCGTGCGAGCTACGTACTATCTGCGAAGGTACTGGATCCCCAGTTTCAGGGCCAAATCAAGGAAAGACTCAACTCGCGTGATGCGGTCCGCCTCGTATCCGGCTATGTGCGCCCGGCGCTGGAGTTGTGGCTTAACCAGCACGTGGAGCACGGCAAGCGTCTGGCCGAATTGGCGATCAAGGCGGCTCAAACCCGCCAACGCGCGGGCCAGAAGGTTGAAAAGCGCAAGGGTTCTGGTGTAGCTGTGCTGCCCGGCAAGCTAACCGATTGCGAAAGCCGCGACCTCACCCTCAATGAGGTGTTTCTGGTGGAGGGGGATTCCGCCGGAGGCAGCGCCAAAATGGGGCGCGACAAGGAAACCCAGGCCATCCTGCCTTTGCGAGGAAAGGTCCTCAATACATGGGAGGTGGAGCGCGACCGGCTTTTCGCCAACACGGAGATTCACGATATTTCGGTGGCCATAGGGGTCGATCCTCACGGCCCGACTGATTCACCGGATCTTTCTGGATTGCGTTACGGAAAAATCTGCATCCTCTCAGATGCGGATGTGGATGGCTCGCACATCCAGGTTCTGCTGCTGACTCTGTTCTTCCGTCACTTCCCCAAATTGATTGATTCAGGCAATGTCTTCGTTGCCCGGCCGCCTTTGTTTCGGGTGGATGCACCGGCGCGGGGAAAGAAGCCAGCCTCCAAGATGTATGCGCTGGATGATGGTGAATTGACTGCGATTTTGGACAAATTGCGCAAAGATGGCGTGTCTGAAGGAAAATGGACCATCAGCCGCTTCAAAGGGCTGGGAGAGATGAACGCGGAGCAATTGTGGGAAACCACACTCAATCCCGACACCCGTCGTCTTTTACCGGTGAAGTTGGGCCGCTTCGATTTCGGCCAGACCGCCGCAGAAATGACCAAACTCATGGGCAAGGGCGAAGCTGCTGCTCGCCGCGAACTGATGGAACTTCACGGCGATGCCGTGGAAATCGACATATAACCAGCAATGATTCAGGCTTTGTTTAAACAGACGGTTCGCGTGCTACCGGTGGCGGTGGCCCTGTGGCTATCCACGTGGCATCTTGCTGCGCGCGCTGATCTGTGGGCTTACCTGGACGAAGCAGGGGTGACCCATTTCGCTTCTGAGCAGGTAGATGGTCGCTACCAGTTGTTCTTCCGCAGCGGTGACGCAGGCTCCCTGGGCTCTGTGAAGAGTGAAGGCGCGCTGACATCCGGCAATGGGAGCGCGCGTCCAGGTGTCAAGGCAACCGGCGTGAACGGTGAACCAGCCTTTGTGATTCCTAAGCGCTTCGCAGATCTTGATGCCTCCAAAGGCTACAAGGCGGTTCAAAAGCACATGCAGGCCGCCGCACAGGCGCACGCAGTCGACTACGAACTCATCAAAGCGGTGATCGCGGCGGAGTCTGGCTTTGATCCGGGGGCAGTTTCCCCTAAAGGCGCTGTCGGTCTGATGCAATTGATGCCCACCACGGCCGGGCAGTACGGAGTAGTGGCAGACAGGCAAGGCCGCAAAGACAGCAAAGGCAAGCTGGTTCCCGCCCAGAGTGTGGAACAAAAGCTGGTCGATCCGCAGACCAACATCCAGGCCGGGGCGCGCTATCTGGCCTATCTGATCAAGCTCTTCAAGGGCGAGCTCTCTCTTGCAGTGGCTGCCTACAACGCCGGCGAGGGCGCCGTGCAGCGCGCTGGCAACAAGATTCCCAATTACAAGGAAACCCAGGGTTACGTCAAGACCGTGATGGGCCTGTATGAAGTGTTCAAGCCTGCTGTCCAAGTCGTGCAACCTTTAGCTGGCGCGGTCGGAAAGCTCGGAGGTCGGATCAGCGGTCAATCCGGTGGCCGTGTCCGGGTGGAGCTGGGGGGCATTTCAGACGCCAGTGGCCGCGGGGAGGCCCGTAGGGCTCCTGTAGCTTACGCACAGCCGGCTTCAGCCAATGAATTGAGTCAGTTGGTCGAGGCAAATACCGCTTCGATTGACTAAAAACGTTTTCTAAGTCCTTTCTTTTTTTCCTCTTTTTCAATGAACGATCAATCGGTCTTGGACCTGGCCGGGGAGGGTAGCGGGTCGGATGACGATCTGGCCTTGGCCACCTATGCTCAGCGGGCTTACCTCGAATATGCACTTTCCGTTGTAAAGGGCCGTGCGCTCCCCGACGTTTGCGACGGACAGAAACCGGTTCAGCGGCGCATCCTGTTCTCCATGGAGCGCATGGGGCTCGGCTACAACGGAAATACTGGAGCCAAGCCAGTCAAGAGCGCTCGGGTGGTGGGCGATGTGCTGGGTAAATATCACCCGCATGGAGATACCGCCGCCTATGACGCGCTGGTGCGAATGGCGCAGGATTTCAGCCAACGTTATCCCTTGATTGACGGTCAGGGTAATTTCGGTAGCCGCGATGGTGATGGCGCCGCTGCCATGCGCTACACGGAAGCGCGCTTAGCCAAGATCACCAGCCTCCTGCTGGACGAGCTGGATGAAGGCACTGTGGACTTCGCACCCAACTACGATGGTTCACATGATGAACCGCGCCAGTTGCCAGCGCGTCTGCCCTTTGCCTTGCTCAACGGTGCCAGTGGTATTGCGGTAGGCTTGGCCACCGAGATTCCTAGCCATAACCTGCGCGAAGTCGCTGATGCGTGCATCGCACTCGTCAAATCCCCGCAGATGACGGACGAGGAGCTATTTGCTCTGATTCCCGGCCCTGATTACCCAGGCGCTGGGCAGATCATCAGCTCGCCTGGCGACATCGCCGACGCCTATCGAACAGGTCGCGGTAGCCTCAAGGTCCGGGCGCGCTGGAAAATTGAGGAGCTGGCACGCGGCCAGTGGCAAATGGTGGTCACGGAGCTGCCGCCTGGCGTGAGCAACCAACGTGTGTTGGAAGAAATCGAAGAGCTGACCAACCCCAAGGTCAAGGCGGGCAAGAAGGCTCTCACGGCTGATCAAACCGGTTCCAAGGGAGTTCTGCTGGCTGTGCTGGACACCGTGCGCGACGAATCCAGCAAGGACGCGGCGGTACGCCTCGTGTTCGAGCCCCGCACCAGTCGAATCGGCCAGGACGAACTGGCTAACATCCTGCTGGCCCACACCAGTCTGGAAACCTCGTCGTCCATCAACCTCACGAGCGTTGGAATCGATGGTCGGCCAGTGCAGAAATCCTTGCGCCAGATGCTGCTGGAGTGGGTGACCTTCCGTCAACAGACTATCACCCGGCGCAGCCAGCATCGTCTGCAAAAGGTACTTGATCGCGCTCACATCCTGGAGGGTCGGCGGCTGGTGCTGCTGAACATCGATGAAGTGATCGCCATCATCCGGGAGAGTGACGAGCCCAAAGCGGCCTTGATCGCCCGCTTTGGCCTCACGGACCGGCAGGCAGAAGACATTCTCGACATCCGGCTGCGGCAATTGGCCCGGTTGGAGGCCATCAAGATCGAACAGGAGCTCAAGCAACTGCGCGAAGAGCAAGGGCGCCTCGAAGATATTCTTGGAAATCCCGGCAGCCTCAAGCGTTTGATGGTCAAGGAAATCGAAGCTGACGCCAAGCAATTTGGCGATGCTCGCCGCACGCTGATCCAAGCGCAGAAAAAAGCGGTTGTCGAGGTCAAAGTCATCGATGAGCCCGTTACCGTGGTGATCAGCGAAAAAGGCTGGGTGCGCGCTCGCACTGGCCACGGGCATGACGCGACCGCGTTTGCATTCAAATCAGGCGATGGCCTGTACGGCACATTTGAATGCCGCACAACCGACTCCATGCTTGTGTTTGGCACCAATGGCCGCGTCTACACGGTCGCCGTGGCCAACTTGCCGGGTGCGCGTGGTGACGGACAACCCATTACCACGCTGATCGAGTTGGAGGCCGGTACTCAGCCTGCGCATTACTTCGCCGGTGCCGATGGCGCGGTGCTGATGCTGTCGGGTTCGGGTGGCTATGGGTTTCTGGCGCGGGTGGAACACATGCTTTCGCGTCAGCGCGGGGGCAAGGCATTCCTCACTCTCGGAGAAGGCGAGCAAGTTTGCCAGCCCTCGGTGGTCTCACTACCTGCGGCTACGTCACTTCTGCCGGCCACGCACATTGCGTGCGCGTCTACTGGTGGCCGAATTCTCACCTTCGAAATCGCCGAACTGAAGGTAATGGAAAAAGGTGGCCGTGGCTTGACCTTGATCGACCTTGAGCCCAAGGATTCCCTGGCTGGCGCTGCGGCCTATACCCGTAGTGTGCGCATTCGAGGTATTGGCCGAGGGGGAAAGCTGCGCGAGGAGACGCTGGAAATAAGGAGCCTCAACAACGCGCGTGCCGCCCGCGCCCGCAAAGGCAAAGCGGCAGATCTGGGTTTCAAACCCACTAGCGTGGAGCGGGTGCAATGATTCCGATCGATGTATCCACCGTGGGCCTCATCGTGGCAGTGGTGACCGGCGTGGGCAGCGCCTGGCTGGGTCGGCGCTTGTCTAGAGGCTGGCGGGCCAAGCGCGAGATCCGCCAATTACAAGCCCGGCGCGCCACTGAATCTCGGCAGGTTCGTCGGGCAAGAGAGCGGCAACAGAAGCCTTGATCAGTGGAGGGCGGATTGGCATACAACTCTCTGCCATTCCGATCATTTGACTGAGGAACGCTCGGCGTAGCAACGGCTATTGCTGCGTTCTGTCGTTGGCCCGAGGCAACTTACACCTGGGAAGAAGACTGAAGGAACGAAAGCGAGCATAGTGACTCGTGGTATTTTTGCGCTTGTCGAATCAAAAAAATAGAACTATAGTTATGTTATTAATTGAGAATAAATCTCATTATTAACCTTAATTAATTATATTTTTTGGTCGAATTCGCATCATGCAAAGGCGTAGTCTTTCGCTAACCGTGCTCGTACTTTGGGTCTTGGGCCAGTTCCCCGTTTCAGCTCAAACGGTTCCTTCGCCGCAAGCACTGCAAGGGACAAGCCCCATACCTGATCTCGCTCGCAACGGGGTAGGTGTCATGCACATCGCTCCGCCCAGCCCGGGAGGTGTCAGCCGCAACCAGTACGAACACTTCAATGTTCCAGCGGCGGGTTTGATACTGAATAACAGCGCGCAGCGCACCACCACAGTGCTCGGTGGCGGCGTAGCTGGCAATCCGCAGCTGGGAGGGCAGCCTGCGCGCATCATCGTGAATGAGGTCACGTCCGCTTCACCCAGCACGCTACGCGGCGCGCTGGAGGTGGCCGGACCTAGGGCCGACCTCGTTGTGGCCAACCCCAATGGAATCCACTGCGATGCTTGTGGCTTCCTGAACGCGGGGCGAACCACGCTGACAACTGGCTTGCCTATTTGGAACGGCACCGGAAGCATTCTGGGCTTTCATATTGAAAAGGGTGTTTTGAGCGTGGGCAACGGCGGCCTGGACGCAAGGGACTTGCATCAGCTTGATTTGCTGGCTCGCGGCATCGTGATCGAAGGAGTTGTGCAAAGCCAAAAAATTCATGCCATTGCCGGGGCTAACCAGGTGGACTACGGCGATGCTCCGGCGGTGCAAAGCCTTGCGGCTGGTGGCGGCGATGCGCCGAAATTTGCAGTGGATATCGGCAAGCTGGGAGGCATGTACGCGGGGCAAATCTATATGTTGGCCACCGAGAGGGGGATGGGTGTCAATAGCGAAGGGCGTTTGGTTGCGCACGAAGGGAGCCTGCGCCTCGGCAGCGATGGTGATCTGCGCGTTCATCAGGCCTACGGCCAGCAGGGGGTGAATTTGGCATCTGCCGGTGGCGACGTTTCTGTGTCGGGCGAAGTGGCGTCACCTGCTCAACTGAACATCTCGGCAGGGCAGGTATTACGCAATGGCGGCCTGGTGGCCGCAGGCGAAGGGCTATCGGTACAGGCGCTGGAAATCGATAACGCTGGGGCGCTCGTTGGTGGCACCTCGGCTATGGCGGATCGTCGCGGCGTCGATGCAGATCCTGCGCGTGCCGCTGGCAGCCTGCTGCTGAGCGGAAATGTGCACAACCGCGCAGACGCGCTTGTGTTTAGTGCAGGGGATCTCACGGTCAACGGCTCGCTGCATAACGTCGGTGGGGCGGTTCATGCCTGGGGCAACATCAAAATCATTGGCCACCTGACCAATGAAAACGCTGGTTTTCGCACAGTGCGGGAAACCTCCACGAGCGCGCCCAACGAGTTGTATTACTCGGATGAGCTCGCTCCCGCAGATGCACATCGAGCCGATGATGTTCGCTTCGATCGGCAGCAAAACCTGGTGTTGCCGAGCACCCAATTCCCTTTCGAGCAGTTTGGCCATGAAGCTTACGATTCCGTTCTGCTGCCAAACGCTTACCTCAGCGCGGAGAAATTTCCAGGCGCTCGGTATGCGGATTCGGATCCTGTCTGGGCACGCTTTGGCGTGAAAGCCCCTGACTTTAGCGATCTTGATTCCCATGCGTCGCTGCCGGGCACGGACGTTTGCGTTGCGTCGGACAACTATGAAGTGGCCGTCGAGGCTCGCCGAACCCAGGCCTTGGCCGAACTGCAACTGAAGTTGGATGCATTCAATACTGATCTGGAAAAGCGTCGTACTGCGAGCTACTTTTCGCACAGCGTTGACCAGCATCAGATAACCGAGGACCGTGTGGTTGCCAGCCAGCCGGGCCAGATGATTGCCGGCAGTTCCATCAGCGTTGCCGGAGGGACCAACCGGGACAGCCTGGTTGCCGCTGGTGGTCAATTCTTTTCCTCACGGGGCTTTAGTAACCACGCCACCGAGGGCCGGCGCACCGTCACTGCGCACGGTCGCCTTCAGCGTTCGTGGTCAGAAGCTGCGCTATTTCGAGATGCTCAACCACGCCTGGATGAGCCTGTGCTCCTCACCTCGCTGGTGTCCGAGCAGACTTTTCCGTTGGATGCCAAGCCTATGAAGCATCCCATTGGAGCGCGAGACACCTTCTTGGTAAAACCTTCTCCATGGGGTGAGCTGCCAAAAATAGATCGCTTTGCCTCGCTCCCTAATTCCGACAAGCCAAACGGCGGTCAGGCTTTCCCGTGGACGTCAGCTGCCAGCGTGAACTTCGCTGGGCATGGCGAGCTTTCTGGGCTGGCTGTGCCGCTTGCTCCGGCTACCAAGGACACTCAAGGCAGCCTGCTGGCCGCGAGCGATATCCGCGTTTTAGCCCCCGGTGAGTCGTTCACCAACAGTGGCGCTCTGCTTGCGCACGGTGACGCAATATCCACGGGCAGCCTTACCGTGGAGGCCGACCGCATAAGCCACCGAGGCACCCTCTCTGCGCACGAAACGGTTCTGCGCGCGACACAAGACATCGCTGTCACTGGTGGCCAATTCAACCGTCCCGGTGATAGCGGCCCTACCGGTTATGGCTCGCGGATAGACCTCCAAGCAGGCCGCAACATTCAATTGCAGTCTGAGGTGCAGCCGCTCAGCCAAAGCCTGGGTATTGACCAAGCGGAAGCTCACATAGCTTCACGCACCACCGTGCTTTCCGCCGAACGTATTGATCTGCGTGCAGGGCAAGACCTGCTGACCGAGGGCGTTGTCGTCACCGCTGGAGATACCTTAATGGCAAGCGCGGATCGTCACATCGATATTGGCCCTGCCTTCGAAAACCGCAGCACGCAAGCGAGCGCCATCGCGGACCAAGGTGAACAGTCTTCCCTATGGAGTCAAAGCGCGAGCACCTTGCTCGGCAGCCAATTGCGCGCGAAACGCTTAGCTCACCTGAACGCGGGGGAGCAGCTCACGTTCACAGGTAGCTTGATGGCCAGCGAGAACGATCTTCAGTTAAACGCACGCCATATCAGTATCGAAAGCGCGGAGACCCAGCAGGAACTTTCTGTTCGAACTACCAGGGGGGCGGATCTCCTGCACACGCGCACATTTCGCCAAACCCCTGTGGAGAGCCGTCTTTCTGCCGACAACCATGTTCAGCTCATCGCGGATGAAGACATTGGCATCGCCGGAAGCCTGGTTGACGCCCGGCTCGGTCTAGCCAGCTTGGTTGCGGGGCATGACGTTCATATCAAGGGTGTGTCAAACAGTTTCCGCCACGAAAGAGGCAGTGACGCGAGCCATGGCTGGTGGTTCGCTCGCCACGGTGTCTCCTCGAACCATCTCAGTGCGGGCAGCAGCATCAAGGAGTCTCAAATCGAAGGCCACCGGGTTTCGATGAAGACTGGTCGCGACGCAAAGGTCAGCGGCTCCAGCGTGAGCAGTACGCAGAGTCTGGAGGTTCATGCTGGTCGAGACGTTGAAATTGTTGGCATGAAAAACGTCTACAGCGAGGACGATGTATCCAAAGACAAAAAGCGCGGCTTCTTTATAACGGGAGCGAGTCTTGCCTTGGGCTGGCGAGACCTTTCTAAAGAGAGCCAAACCACCGGCGGGAAAGCAGAGCGCTCGACCGTGGGGTCATTGGGCGGTAGCGTCAACATCGAGGCGAAAGGCAGCTATACCCAAGGCGCCAGCGATCTTCTGGCTTTCGCTGATATCGACGTGCGCGCCAGGGATATCCAACTATTGGAGGTGGTGGATGCAAGCCGACGAATCAAGGAAAGTGAGACCAGTGAACGTGGCCTGGGTCTCGGCGTGGGGATGTTCGGATTTCTAGGCATCGGGGGTACTGCCTGGCTCAATGCAAAGCTAGCCGTCAATGCCCCTAGCGGGCGTGTGGCCGCGTTGCACTCGCTTGCAGCGTTGCGGGGGCTGCGAATTGCGGGAGGTATGTTTTATTCCGGCAAGGATGAGCAAGGCCTTCCCACTCCGGCCCCGGTCAGGCAATGGAAAGGGTTCACCGGTGGGCTTCGAACGGGGGTGCTATGGAATGACTTCTCTCACATGGACCAGAGCCTGAACGATACTGTGCAGATCGCCAAAATCAGTGGCGGTGGCTTGGTCAAGCTGCAGGCTGATCCCCACGCCGGGAAACTGCACTCCGCAGGAGCGGCTGTTCACGGCGGACAGGTGCACTTAATTGCACACGACATTGAACTGGGCGCTGCCCAAGCCCATGACCACCAAGACTCGCGAGAGCATGCCCTTGGCTTTTCAGTTGGCGCCATCCCAGGGGCCTCTTTGGGTGTAGACGGGTGGGCTTACTACTCGGAAGATGCGGCCACTAGAGGCAAAAAACACCCCCACCTCACCCAGGTAAGCGCTGCGAAAAAACTCAGTGTTCGAAGTGTTGGCAATATTGGGTTGCGTGGTGCTCTCTTGGAGGCAGAGTCGGTAGCGGTTGCTGCAGGAAATCAGTTGCTGATTGAAAGCTCGCAGGAAAGCGCGAACGGCAGGGCCGACAAGACTGCAGCAGATGTGTTTCTGGGAACGGGTGGCGGCATGAGCTACGGAGGGATCAGCGGTGCCCGAGGTGAGGCGCAGCTTGATCATGCGATCGTGAGCAAACCGAGTGGCATTTTTGCTGGGCAAGGTGGCTTCGATATGGAAGTGGGTGGCGTGACTCGGCTCGTCGGGGGGCTGATTGACAGCCAAGCGCCTGCGTCCAGCAATCGCTTGACCACCGGGTCACTCGAAACGCAGGACATCACCACTGCCAACGATTCCTACGCGGTGACCATGGACGGCTACATCGGGTACAGCGACGCCTCCCCAAGCAACCTTGGGCGGGGTGTGAGTGCGTATCCTGGCGTTCCTCAATCCGAGGGCGGCCGACAAACGATGCGTGCCAGAAGCGCCATCGCACCAGGCGCCATTGTTTTCACGCAAGTAAGTCAGAGTGCAGGTGCAGAGCAACTTGCTGTACTGAGCAGAGATCCGTCATACGAGAGGGGCATACGTTTTCAACCTCCGCCGGCAGATCCCAGCCAAGTTTTGGCCGAGCATGCCACCCTGGGGTGGGCGATCGCTGCCGCTGTCCCCTTGCGACTCGTGGCCGAGTGGGGCGCTTTCGCCGATGGGCGCCTGACTCAGGCACAAGAGAGCGGAAACGTCCTCGCGGCGAACTGTTGGAGTGCACAAGGAGCATGCCGGGCTGTGGGGCCTTTCGGTATAGATGCATTGACCGGAATGCTGGGGTTGCGCTGAGTTTTTTACTCAATCTGAGCTTCAAACGCATCTTGCGTTCTGGCTAGGCCTCAATGCAGGTTAAAATATTCGATTCGCCAATTTACATAAAGCCGGGTGGTCATGCATGAGCAGGCCGCCCGCATCGTTTGAGACATATTGCGCGGGTGGCGAAATTGGTAGACGCACCAGGTTTAGGTCCTGACGCCAGCAATGGTGTGGGGGTTCGAGTCCCCCCCCGCGCACCACAACTCATATTTCTTTCGAGAGAGAAAACATAATGGCAGTGAACGTGGAAACCCTTGAAAAGCTCGAGCGCAAGATGACGCTGACTTTGCCCGTCGATACAATTCGCGGCGAAGTGGATGCGCGCCTGAAGAAGCTTGCACGCACTGTGAAGATGGATGGCTTCCGTCCAGGCAAAGTGCCCATGAGCGTGGTTGCCCAGCGCTATGGTTATTCGGTCCAGTACGAAGTCATGAACGACAAAGTGGGCGAAGCCTTCTTCAACGCAGCCAATGAAGCTAAATTGCGCGTTGCCGGCCAGCCCACCATCACCGAAAAAGACTCCGCTCCAGAGGGCGAAATGGCGTTTGACGCCGTGTTTGAGGTGTTTCCTGAGGTGAAACTCGGTGATCTGGCTACTGCTGAAGTTGAGCGCGTCTCGGCAGACGTGGGAGACGAAGCCATTGATCGCACCATCGACATCCTGCGTAAGCAGCGCCGCACCTTCGCTCAGCGCGCCAAAGATGCTGCAGCTGAAGATGGCGACCGCGCCACGGTTGATTTCACCGGCAAGATTGACGGTGAGCCCTTCGATGGCGGCAAAGCGAGCGATTTCTCGTTCCTGATCGGCGAAGGCCAGATGTTGCCCGAGTTCGAAAACGCCGTGCGCGGCATGAAAGTGGGCGAGAGCAAGACTTTTCCGCTGGCATTCCCCGAAGACTATCAAGGCAAGGAAGTCGCTGGCAAGACCGCCGATTTCATGGTTACCGTGCACAAGATCGAAGCAGGCCATTTGCCTGAGGTCAATGAGGCACTGGCCAAAGCGCTTGGCGTCAAAGAAGGCACTGTGGACGCGTTGCGCGCTGATATCCGGAAAAACCTTGAGCGTGAGGTGAAGTTCCGCATTGCCGCTCGCAACAAACAAGCCGTGATGGATGCACTCGCCGCCAAGGCTGAGTTGGATCTGCCTAAGGCCAGCGTGCAAGCTGAGCTGGGCCGCATGGTGGAAAGCACCCGTGCAGACCTGAAGGCGCGCGGCATTAAAGACGCTGAAAAAGCGCCTATTCCTGAAGAAATTTTCCGTCCTCAAGCTGAGCGTCGTGTGCGTCTGGGCCTGGTGGTGTCAGAGTTGGTGCGCGCCAACAACCTGCAAGCCACGCCTGAGCAACTCAAGGCTCACATCGAGGAAATGGCTTCCAGCTATGAGAAACCAGAGGAAGTCGTGCGTTACTACTACGCTGACAACAGTCGTCTGGCTGACGTGGAAGCGCTGGTGATCGAAAACAACGTGACCGAACACGTCTTGGCTCACGCCAAGGTGGAAGACAAGAAGTTGAGCTTCGACGATCTAATGGGTCAGCAAGGCTGAAACCACGGGATGGCCGCTGCGTGATTGCCATGCAATAACGCTCGGCCATCTAGTTGAATTTCGGTAGATTGTGTCCAATGGCCAAAGCTGTTGACATCATGGGGCTTGAGCCTGGGGCTTCAAGCCCCATTTGCTTTGAACAGAACCAACGGAGTTTTCATGAACGTACTTGAAACCAGCAATCTCGGCTTGATTCCCATGGTGGTCGAGCAATCGGGCCGCGGGGAGCGGTCCTATGACATCTATTCCCGCCTGCTGAAAGAGCGGGTCATTTTCCTCGTTGGCGAGGTCAATGACCAAACAGCTAACCTGGTGGTGGCGCAGCTTTTGTTCCTGGAAAGCGAGAATCCTGACAAGGAAATCTCTCTCTACATCAACTCTCCCGGTGGCAGCGTGACCGCTGGTATGTCCATTTTCGACACCATGCAGTTCATCAAGCCTGATGTCTCCACCATGTGTCTCGGCTTTGCTGCGAGCATGGGCGCGTTCCTTCTCGCCGCAGGCGCCAAGGGCAAGCGCTACTCGCTGCCCAACAGCAAGATCATGATTCACCAAGTGCTGGGTGGCGCTCGTGGACAGGCGACGGACATCGAAATTCACGCGCGAGACATCCTTCGCACCAAAGATCAGATGAACCGTATCCTCGCAGAGCGGACTGGCCAATCGCTGGAGAAAGTTCAGCGCGACACCGAGCGTGACTATTTCATGACCGCCGACGAGGCGAAAGACTACGGTCTCATCGACCAAGTCATTGCCCAGCGGCCCTAAAATTACCCGGACGGTTGCTCTGCTGCGCATGGCCTGCTGCCCATACGCCGTGCACCTTCCGAGAGGGAGGCGATCTGTTTTGGAAAGAGCTTGGTGGCGCCCTCAATTCGCCGCCAATGTGCAGGCAGGTGTTAGTTAAGTGGGTAGTGCCGTTGCTTTCGGGCAACGGCGTTTCCCTTTCTGGCCACAAAGCATTCGGTATCATGCGGCCATCCATCATCAAACTGTCATTCAATGGCCGATAAAAAAGGCTCTTCCAGTGAGAAGACTCTGTACTGTTCGTTTTGTGGCAAGAGTCAGCACGAAGTCAAGAAGCTGATTGCCGGACCGTCGGTGTTCATCTGCGACGAGTGCATAGATCTGTGCAACGACATCATTCGCGACGAGCTTCCTGCGACCACGGAGCCTGAGTCCCGAAGCGATTTGCCGACGCCGGGCGATATCAAGCACAACCTTGATAGCTACGTCATTGGTCAGGAGCGTGCCAAGCGTACGCTGGCGGTCGCGGTCTACAACCATTACAAGCGGCTCAAGCACAAGGAAGATGCCAAGGGCGGCGATGTCGAACTGGCCAAGAGCAACATTCTGCTGATAGGCCCCACCGGTTCCGGCAAAACCTTGTTGGCACAAACGCTGGCGCGTCAGCTGGACGTGCCTTTCGTTATGGCAGATGCCACTACGCTGACCGAGGCCGGCTATGTGGGCGAGGATGTCGAGAACATCATCAGCAAGCTGCTGCAAAGCTGTAACTATGACGCGGAACGAGCTCAGCGCGGCATCGTCTACATCGACGAAATCGACAAGATCAGCCGTAAGGCGGACAACCCCAGCATCACACGAGATGTGTCAGGCGAAGGCGTGCAGCAGGCGCTGCTCAAGCTGATCGAAGGCACTTTGGCCAGCGTGCCTCCGCAAGGCGGACGCAAGCATCCAAATCAGGATTTCCTGCAGATCGACACCACCAACATTCTTTTCATCTGCGGCGGCGCGTTCGCTGGGTTGGAAAAAGTGATTGAAGCGCGTACCGAGGCTTCAGGCATTGGATTCGGTGCCACGGTCAAGAGCAAGCGCCAGCGCTCCATTTCCGAAGTTTTCACCGAGATTGAGCCAGAAGACCTGATCAAGTTCGGCCTCATTCCTGAGCTGGTTGGCCGCATGCCTGTGGTCGCTACTCTGGCTGAGCTGTCCGAGGATGCACTGGTTCAGATTCTTACCGAACCTAAGAATGCGCTGGTCAAGCAATTTGGGCGCCTTTTTGCTATGGAGGGTGTCGAGCTTGAGATTCGTCCCTCTGCACTGAATGCTATCGCCCGTAAGGCGCTGGCGCGGAAAACAGGTGCCCGCGGCCTTCGTTCCATCCTGGAGCAAGCGCTGATCGACACCATGTTCGATTTGCCCAATGCCAGCAATGTGGCGAAAGTGGTGGTCGATGAGAACACCATAGAAGAAAGCCAGCCCCCCTTGCTGGTCTACCGCGAAGCCGCAAAAAAGGCCTGAGCGGTTCCTGTCCTCGCCCGAACTCACCCTATGATGAGCGGGCAAGGGTGGGGAGGCCGGGCTGCTTTGCCGTCAATCAGTTGTCGGCTCCCTGTCCTGGCCTCACTTTCGTGAAGGAGGGCATCAAAATTGCAAGGCTTTACGCGCCATTTCCGGCGTCAACCCGCTCAAGGGTTGAAAATGTGACTTGCGCTGCCATATCTGGCTGACAACCTTGAGGATTTTCCATGTCTGGAACTACGCCACTGCCTGCCACGCCGATTGACCTACCCCTGCTGCCATTGCGCGACGTGGTGGTTTTTCCGCATATGGTGATCCCACTCTTCGTGGGACGCCCCAAGAGCATCAAGGCGCTCGAGACTGCCATGGCCGCCGATAGGCGGATCATGCTCGTGGCGCAAAAGACCGCCGCCAAGGATGAGCCTGCGGTCTCCGACATGTTTGAGGTCGGCTGCGTATCCACCATATTGCAGATGCTGAAATTGCCTGATGGCACCGTGAAGGTGCTGGTCGAAGGCCAACAGCGCGCTACCGTCACGCATATCGAAGACGGCGAATCGCACTTCATTGCCACGGTCACTCCGCTGGAGCCAGCCAGTGAGCAGGACAGCAGTGAGGTGGAGGCTTTGCGACGCGCCGTCATGCAGCAGTTCGACCAATACGTCAAACTGAATAAAAAAATCCCGCCAGAGATCCTGACGTCCATCGCCAGCATTGATGAGCCAGGTCGTCTTGCAGACACCATTGCTGCCCATCTGCCGCTCAAGCTGGAGAGCAAGCAATTCGTGCTCGACCTGGCCGATGTCAAGGCACGCCTGGAAAACCTTTTTGAGCAACTCGAGCGCGAAGTCGACATTCTCAATGTCGATAAGAAAATCCGTGGCCGCGTGAAGCGCCAGATGGAAAAGAACCAGCGCGATTTCTACCTCAACGAACAAGTCAAGGCGATCCAGAAGGAGCTTGGCGAGGGCGAAGAGGGCGCGGACATCGAGGAGATCGAGAAAAAGATCAAGGCCGCCCGCATGCCCAAAGAGGCACGCAAGAAGGCAGACAGTGAATTCAAGAAGTTGAAGTTGATGTCGCCCATGTCGGCTGAGGCCACAGTGGTGCGGAACTACATTGATGTCCTGGTCGGCCTGCCTTGGGCCAAGAAAACCAAGATCAAGCACGATCTGGCCTATGCGGAACAAGTGCTGAACGAAGACCATTACGGCCTGGAAAAGGTCAAGGACCGCATCCTTGAGTATCTTGCTGTTCAACAACGCGTAGACAAGGTGAAGGCGCCAATCCTGTGCCTGGTGGGCCCACCTGGCGTCGGCAAGACCTCGCTCGGCCAATCCGTCGCGAAAGCCACGGGTAGAAAGTACGTGCGCATGGCACTGGGCGGCATGCGTGACGAGGCCGAAATTCGCGGCCATCGTCGCACCTACATCGGCGCCATGCCGGGTAAGGTGCTGCAGAGCCTGAACAAGGTAGGCACGCGCAATCCTTTGTTCCTGCTGGATGAGATTGACAAACTAGGTATGGATTTCCGCGGGGATCCTTCAAGCGCATTGCTTGAAGTGCTCGACCCCGAGCAAAACCACACCTTTGGCGATCATTACGTTGAAGTGGATTTCGACTTGAGCGACGTGATGTTTGTCGCTACTTCGAACTCCATGAACATTCCGCCGGCCTTGCTCGACCGCATGGAGGTTATTCGCCTGTCGGGTTACACCGAAGATGAAAAGACCAACATTGCGATCAAGTACTTGTTGCCCAAGCAGTTGAAGAACAACGGCTTGAAAGAAGGTGAGCTCAAGGTTGACGACGCAGCGGTGCGCGACATCGTGCGCTATTACACGCGTGAAGCGGGTGTTCGTTCGCTCGAGCGTGAACTCTCGAAGATCTGCCGCAAGGTCGTGAAGGGTTTGCAGCTGGGGCAATTGAAGCCCGAAGTGAACGTCACCGCGGAAAATCTGAATGATTACCTCGGCGTACGGAAATTCAACTATGGCCGTGCCGAACAGCAAAACCAGGTGGGCCAGGTTGTCGGACTCGCGTGGACTGAAGTTGGTGGCGATCTGCTGACCATCGAGGCGGCCATGATGCCCGGTAAGGGCGTCGTGCAGCGCACTGGTCAGTTGGGCGATGTGATGAAAGAGTCGGTGGAAGCCGCTCGCACCGTCGTGCGCTCGCGTGCCCGTGTCATGGGTATCAAGGATGAAGTGTTCGAGAAGCGAGACATCCACATTCACGTGCCAGATGGAGCGACTCCAAAAGACGGCCCGAGTGCTGGTGCGGCCATGGCTACCGCCATCGTTTCGGCTCTTACAGGAATTCCTGTGCGCGGCGATGTGGCGATGACAGGTGAAATCACCTTGCGTGGTGAAGTGACCGCGATTGGTGGTCTGAAGGAAAAGCTGTTGGCGGCACTGCGCGGTGGCATCAAGAAGGTGATCATCCCTGAAGAGAATGTGAAGGACCTTCAGGAGATTCCAGCCAATGTGAAGGAAGGTCTTGAGATCATTCCTGTCAAGTGGATCGACAAGGTGCTTGAAGTCGCTCTGGAGCGCCAACCAGTTCCTCTGACGGATGAGGAAGTTGCCGCTGCGGCAGAGCCAGCGCCCGTGGTGGAGAAAAAAGCCACCAGGGGCTCGGCCGTTAAACATTGAGTGAGTTAATGACGAAGCAGCCGTAGAAATTTTTGAAAAATTTCTACGGCACTTGCCAGAAGCCGGGGAAAAAAAGGCTATACTGCAAGGCTTGCAATGCGGGAATAGCTCAGTTGGTAGAGCGCAACCTTGCCAAGGTTGAGGTCGCGAGTTCGAGTCTCGTTTCCCGCTCCAGTATTTTTCCATGTGTGTCCACAGAGACCCGTGGAGTGCAAAAAAAAGGAGCTTCGGCTCCTTTTTTTATGCCTGCGTCAGTCCCGAGAACCTGAAGGACGCCGGAGAAATGCCAATGAAAGCCGGCGGTTGCCAGCGGTTTGAAGCATTGCCAAGCCTTTCAATTCAACGCCTAGCGCTAGAACCTTGCGTTTAAGAGCGGTAGTTTCACCACTGATATCTCTCCCTGAAGTGGAATAGCGTTCGCTTTGTGCTGCGGGGCCTCAGGTTGTTCGATCGGTTGCCCGCAAGGCGCTCAACAGTGCTTCGAATTTCGTCACCATGTCAGCCTCTTGCACGCAGGCGTATCCCAAAACAAGCCCCTGTTGTGCGGTTGTGCCGGGCGCAAAATAGGTGGAAAGCGCTTTGACATGGATTCCGCGTGCAAGAGCCTCCCGCGCAACTACAGTGTCTTGCAAAGGAATGGGAAATCGCATGACCAGATGCAGGCCGGCTTCATCTTCACCACGCACCATCCAGTCTCTGCCCAGGCGCCTTTCAATGAGATGGGCCAGCATCTCCCGCCGCTGCGCATACAGTGTCCTCATAGCACGTATGTGCGAGGCAAAGTGGCCCTGAGCTATGAACTGGGCCAGTGTGGCCTGTGTCATGAGCCGTCCCTCGCGATAGAGTTCGGCATGGGCAGCCCGAAAGCTGGCCACTAGTTCCAGCGGCACCACCATGTACGCCATGCGAAGGCCTGGATACAAGGTTTTGCTAAAGGTGCCTACATAGATCACCCTGCTTCCTGCTGCCAACCCCTGCATGGCAGGGACAGGGTTGCCGGAAAATCGGAACTCCCCATCGTAGTCATCTTCGATGACCCAGCTTCCGTGGCGGTGCGCAAGAGCGAGCAGTTCTTGCCTGCGTTGCACGGGCATGACAGAGCCAAGGGGGTATTGATGCGATGGTGTCACGAAAAGAAAACGCGGCGCTTCTCCAGCAGCCGGTTCCAGGCAGCGCATGCCGTGAGCATCTACCTCGACAGGAACCTGCCGGATGCCATTGGCCTCCAGAATGGCGCGCGCGCCCCAATAGCCAGGGTTTTCCATCCAGGCAATGTCTCCCACGTCACCGAGTAGACGAGTGATGAGGTCGATGGCCTGATGTGCCCCGTCAGTGACCAATACCTGCTCCGGTGTGCAGTTAACTGAGCGTGTGGCCGTTAGATGGAGGGATAGGGCTTGGCGCAGTTGTGCAAGCCCCCCGTAGCCATAGCAAAGTTCCTCTGATCGATGGCTGCGCCAGCACGCATTTCGCAGACGCGTCCATAGCCGTTCGGGGAACCGCGACACGTCTGGCACCCCGGGCATGAAGGCGCTCCATTGGGTTGCCGAGGCGCGGGGCATGGCGACGATCTGCGTTCCCCGGGCGGAAAGGGCATCTGACTTATAGGGCTCGGTGCCTGATGGAAACGCGATCGCTCGGGCCGTGCGTTCGGGCGCCAACTGCTTTACCCGCGTACCAATGCCTTGTCTGGAGCCGACGTAAGCCTCCAATTGCAACTGTCGATAGGCTGCCAGGACCGTGTTCCGGGCGATCCCCAGTTCACTCGCCAGCACGCGTGATGGGGGAAGCAAGGAGTCTGCAACCAAAACACCTTCTTGTATGGCGCTGCGCAGGCATTCATACAGCCTCCGGTGCATGGGCGCGGGGCCTTCTGGCATGCGCAGCCTGATGAGATCAACCAATAACGCTTGCATGTTTCAATGGACCCATCAAATTGCGTCGATTGGTACCAGGCATTGCTGCCCTTCGGGGTTTCAATGGTGCCAACACGTCGATAGACGCACGCCAATGCCTCGCGTCCATGGTACGGAAGAACCTGTTTCTCATCATTATTGCTATATCGGAGATTTCGAAATGACCATATCCTTGCACCGCAGACGCTTGCTTCGCGCTGGTCTTGCCGTTGGTGTGGGCGGGGCAGGCGCTTTGGCCGTGACGTCTGTCGCGCGGGCAGCCACATTTCCCACGCGCACGGTCAATTTCGTTGTTCCATATGGTGCAGGGGGTCCGTTCGACATTACCGCAAGACTCGTGGCGGAGCGCATGTCGAAGCAGTTGGGTCAGACCGTGGTTGTCGACAACCGCAGTGGTGCAGGTGGCATGATTGGATGCACCTATGTGGCCCGGGCTCCTGCTGACGGCTACACACTGTTGCTGGGTGGGTTGACTACCCACATCCTGATGCAGGGCGCTGTGGAGACCATGCCGTTCGACCCAATGAAGGATTTCACCGTCGCATCGCTGTTGTCCAAGATGCCGCTGGTCATGGTGGTCAACAACGATCTTCCGGTCAAGGACCTGCGCGGGTTGGCGGACCTTTTGCGTAACAACCCGGGGAAGTACGATTTCGCGTCCGCTGGCAATGGGACTTCGGGACATATCCTCGCGCAAAATTTCGTTGACTCCATTGGCGCCAAGGCCGTCCATGTTCCTTACCGCAACAGCGTGAATGCCTACACGGACCTGCGTGGCGGGCGTATTGCCTTCATGGTGCAGACAAGTGGCTCTTCCGAGATGCGCGCCGGAGTGGTTCGGCCGTTGGCGGTCTTTTCCGACAAGCGCTCTCCGGCCATGCCGCAACTGCCCACAGTGGCTGAGGCCGGCTTGGCCGATCGTGTCAAATACAACCTCGAACCTTGGCAAGCAGTCATGGTGCGTAAGGGCACTCCACCGGAGATCATTGCGCAACTCAACGCAGCCGTCACGGCTACGTTGGCAGACCCAGGCCTGCAGTCGCGGTTCGACGAGCTTGGCTTCGTCGCCACACCGGCGCCGGTCGCCCAGGGCGAGCGCTATTTCCATGAGGAAAACCGGCGCTGGGTTCCCATCGTCAAGGCCATGGACCTGGTTGGCCGCTGAATCTCAAGCTGCGTCGTTTTACTCATCACTCACCTCCAATTGAGCACTCCATGCCATGTGATCCCGAGATAGTCGCTTTCTTCGACTTCGTCACGCGAGAAATGAGTCGTTATGCCGCCACCGGCGGCCTGACGGTGGAGGAGCGCCGCTGGCGTGCCGAGCAGTACGCCAAACTGACGGCCGAGCCCCATCCGCCGGAGCTTGAGTCTTCGCAGATGTACATCACGCTGCAGGGCCGTGAAGTTCCCGTGCTGGTGCACCGGCCGCGCGCAAGCGGGCTGTTGCCAGCCATCCTGTTTTTTCACGGTGGCAGTTATGTAGCTGGAAGCCCTCAGTCGCACGACTTCATCAGCGCCAGCATTGCTCACAATACGGGTGCCATGGTGCTCAGCGTGCATTACCGCCGCGCTCCGGAGAATCCTTACCCTGCGCCCACTGAAGACTGCTATGCAGCGCTCTGCTGGGCAGTGGCGCAGGCGCAGCGTCTGGGCATAGACGCATCGCGAATCGCCGTGGCAGGTGACAGCGCGGGGGGATCGCTGGCCGCCGCGTGCACATTGCTCGCGCGCGACCGAGGAGGTCCGGCCATTGCGCATCAGACCCTGATCTACCCGGGCCTTGGCGCAGGGCCGGATACAGCGAGCTTTCGCAACAATACCGAGGATCTGTTTCTCAAGCCTGCAGGCGTTGAGTTCGCGCAGCGCGCCTTCCTGGGCGACGCTGTGCCAGATGCCTATTCCAGTCCGCTGCGCCATGCTTCGCTCGCTGGCCTGCCGCCGGCATATGTGCTTGTAGCCGAGCTTGATCCGCTGCACGACGACGGCGTGATCTATGTGGACAAGCTGCAGGCAGCCGGTGTGCGCGCCACGCTGCGTTCTGCACCTGGCATGGTCCATGGTTTCGTGCGCGCGCGGCGCTGGAGCAAGGTGGCGCAGGCTGAATTCGAGAGCATGTGTGCGGACATCCGTAACGCGCTGGACCTCCCGATACCGCAAACTACTTCTTGGTAAGCTGCGGCGCTCGCTCGGCGCCGCGCTTGAGATAACGAGCCGGGGCTGAGCAAGAGCAAGCATCTTTTCGGGAGGGGGCTTCGAACATGTCCATGATTTTTTCGCGACCCCGGATGCCCGGCGCCCGAAAAGCTCATGAACACACTCTTAGGCCATCAACACTTCAATCAGGCGCGGACCTGAGCTGGCATACGAGCGCGCAAGCGCTTGAGTGAGTGCGGCGGCATCGACGACGCGCTCGGCCTCCACACCGTGTCCGCGTGCTATCGACACCCAGTCGGCGCGTGGTCGATCCAGGGTCAGCATGTCGCGCGCGGCTTTCCCGCTAGGGCCTGCGCCGGTGTTGCGCCATTCCCCTTGGAGAATGGCGTAGTTGTGGTTGGCGAAAATCACGACAGTGGCATTTGCGGATTCACGGGCGAGTGACCACAGGGCTTGCTCAGTATAGAAAGCGCTCCCGTCCCCCACCATCGCCAGTACGCGCCGATCCGGGCATGCCACTGCTGCACCCAGGGCCACCGGCATTCCAAAGCCAATGGAGCCACCCATGTTGCCTAGCAGCGTGAAAGGGCCTGATCTGGACATCGTGGCATAGATGCTTCGCCCGGATGTGACGGACTCGTCCACGACGATGGCATTTTCTGGTAGCGTATGCGCCAGCGCCTGCGCGATAGAGTCGGCGGTCAATGGGCCGGATGGGGCGATCACAGCTTCTTGTGGTGCGCGTCGGAGTTGTTGGCCTCGGGGGGCGCAGAAGGAAGCGAGCGCGGCCATCGCTGTCTGGGGATCTACGCCGGGTGCGACCGCTTTCACGACGCGGCACCTTTCGGGAATCAGCACGCTGGGCTTGTCGGGATAAGCGAAGAAGGCGACGGGTGTGGGCGCGCCCATGAGGACGATGCAATCCACTTCCGCCAGGAATGCAAGTGCAGCATCTACCGGATACGGAATGCGAGGCACTTCGGGTAGCCCGCCGCCGCGCTCCATGCGTGCATTGCTTCCTGGAGCGGCCACGCGGCAGCCTGAGGCTTCGGCGACCGCGAACGCCTCCGCTATGGATCTCGCGCGGAGTGCTTTACCGCCCAGCAACAGCAACGCGCGGCTGCCGTATTTCCGCAGTGCAGCGCCGGCGGTTTCGATATCGATTGCCGCTGGCTCCTTCACCTCCGCATTTCGGCACAAGGCCGGCGAGGTTGTAGTAAGTCCCCAGGCTGAATCTGCGGGCAATATCAGTGTCGCGATGTGGCCCGGTGTGCCCTGTGTGGCCGCGATAGCTTCAGCCGTGCGGGTAGCGACGGCGTCAGGCGTTTGGGCGCGACCCACCCAATGCGACATGGCTCCAGCAAGTGAGTCGATATCGGAGGCGAGCGGCGCGTCGTATTGCAGGTGGCGCACGGCGTGATCACCCACCACGTTGAGCACCGGGGTTCCTGCTTTGCGCGCGTTGTGCAGATTAGCCAACCCATTAGCCAAGCCAGGGCCCAGGTGCAGCAATGTCGCTGCAGGCTTTTCAGTCAGACGCGCATAGCCATCGGCCGCACCCGTAACCACGCCCTCGAACAGACCCAGTACGGCCCGCATGCCGGGCGCCCGATCAATGGCGGCGACCAGATGCATTTCGGACGTGCCTGGATTGGCGAAACACGTATCAATGTCGGCCGCCAAAAGCGTACGGACCAGCAGGTCGGCGCCAGTGGATAGTGAAGGCGTTTCCATCAGGCAGCTTCCAGGCAGGCGCCGGCGAGGGCGTCGAAACATTGCGCGAGAATTTCCAGGCCTTCATCGAGCAGAGCGTCTGACACTGTGAGTGGGACCAGAAAGCGCAATACGTTGCCGTAGGTCCCGCAACTGATTGCAATGAGCCCTCGCCGGCAGGCCTCTGCCACGATAAAGCCGGTGGCCTCCGCAGCGGGGCGCCCGGGATCACCCGGTTGGAACAGCTCAATCGCCACCATAGCGCCCAGGCCTCGCACGTCGCCGATGATGGGATGCCGAACGGCCATCGCCTGCAGGCGTTTCGTGAAGTGCTTGCCAATTGCCTGGCTACGGGCCAACAGTTCTTGCGCTTCAAAGGCATCCATCACAGCCAGTGCAGCGGCGCATGCAAGTGGACTGCCAGCGTAAGTGCCACCCAGGCCGCCTACGTGTGGCGCGTCCATGATGTCGGCGCGCCCTATCACTGCAGAAAGCGGAAATCCGCCCGCTAAGGATTTGGCCACCGTGATGAGGTCAGGCTCTACGCCCGCGTGTTCGATCGCAAACCAGGTCCCTGTGCGGCCAGCGCCTGTTTGCACTTCGTCGGCAATCAGCAGGATGCCGTGGGTGTCGCAAAGAGCGCGCAGACGCTGAAGGAATTCTGGCGGTGCGATGTAGAAACCACCTTCACCTTGCACGGGCTCGACGATGATGGCTGCGACCTGAGAGGCTTCCACGTCATTCTTGAACAGCCATTCCACCGAGTTAATGGCAGCATCCACCGTCACGCCGTGCAGCGGATTCGGAAACAAGGCGTGAAAGATGCTGGCAGGAAAGGGCCCGAATCCTTTCTTGTAGGGCATGACCTTGCCCGTCAGTCCCATCGTCAACAGGGTACGGCCGTGGTATCCGCCGCCGAAAGCGATCACTGCCGGGCGCCCTGTATAGGCGCGTGCGATTTTCACCGCATTCTCCACGGCTTCGGCGCCTGTAGTCAGCAGCAAGGTCTTCTTGGGAGCTTGGCCGGGCGCCAGACTGTTGAGCCGCTCGGCAAGCTCCACGTACGGCTCATAGGCGATGACCTGAAAGCAGGTGTGGGTGTAACGTTCCAACTGGTCCTGAACGGCCTCCACCACACGTGGATGGCGATGTCCCGTATTGAGCACCGCAATGCCACCAGCAAAATCGATATAGCGCTTGCCTTCAACATCCCAGACTTCTGCGTTGTCGCCACGGGCGATGAATACCTCATGGATATTGCCCACGCCGCGAGGAATGGCCTGATTGCGGCGGGACATGAGGCTTGCGTTGGAGGAAGTGTGGGCTTGGAGCATGAAGGCGACGTTCGGAAAAGTATGGATGGCGTGTGCGGCGGTTTGCACCAGGGGTGTTCAAAGGCATTTTCCCCTGCCCTCGCACGGTGCGACAGGTACAGAAAGGGCTCGCATGCGCTAAGCCTGTACTGGTGGGCAGACCTGTACAATTTTTCGATCTCATCTTTCCTTGGCAACTTGCAAGCCCTAGTCCGTTCGACGAAGGTCGGATTTGCAAGTGGCGCGCGTCCGGTGGGCATGGACCATTCAAGAGCTACTGCGGTTCCAGCGTTCCTTTCAGCAACTCTTCACGGCATCATTTCCATGTTTGCACTGCAGCCCCATAGCAACGTTCCGTTGGTTCAGCAGATCGTCACGCACTTCACTGGCTTGATCGAGCAGGGAAAACTTCGCTTGGGGGCCAAACTTCCTTCCATCCGGCAGTTTGCCAAGACGCATTCGGTCAGTGTCTTCACAGTGGCAGATGCCTACGACAGGCTGGTGGCGCAGGGACACTTGGTGTCTCGTGCTAACACTGGTTTTTTTGTAAGGCGGATGGCGTCCGTTGATACGTCGACTGCCAGCAACGGAGTAAGGCGCTGGGCACCTTTCGACGCCATGTGGTGCTTGCGCGAGGTATTCGAGAATCGGGACCTTGCGCTGAAGCCCGGGTGTGGCTGGATCCCGGAGGGGTGGCTTTTCAAGGAGGGGCTGCAGCGTGGAATGCGGGCATTAGCGGCGGATGGTGGAGACTTTGGTGGGTACGGCGACCCGCAGGGATACAAGCCCTTGCGGCAGGTGATTCGTGAGTTCATGTCGGAGCAGGGAATATCGGTTTCCCTGGAACAAATATTGTTGACACAGGGCTCCAGCCAGGCGCTGGACCTTGTGGTGCGAAGCCTGATCAAGCCAGGTGATGCGGTGTTGGTAGACGATCCAGGGTATGCAAATCAGCTGTTTTCTCTTCGCTTTCTGGGTGCACGACTCCTGGGGGTTCCTCGCACGCCCGACGGTTACGACTTGGGCGCACTGGAGAGATTGGTCGCTGAGCACCACCCGAAGATTTTCGTGACACAACCTCGTCTGCACAGCCCGACTGGCTCTGTCGCCAGCCTCGCTCAGATGCATCGCGTGCTGAATCTGATAGAGCGGAATGACATGCTCCTGGTGGAAAACGACATCTACGCGGATCTCGATCCTGTGGCGCGCCAGTCTTTCGCCAACCTCGATCAACTCCATCGGGTGATACACATCCGCAGCTTCTCCAAAGCGCTCTCACCTAATCTGAGGGTAGGGTACTTGCTGGGCAGTGCAGACCTCGTTGAGGACTTCGCCCAATTGAAGATGATGTCCGGACTCACGTCTTCCGAGATCAGCGAGCGCATCACGCATCACGTTCTTATGGATGGACGCTGGCGTAAACATCTGAAGTCTTTGCAGGGGCGACTGGCAGAGGCTCACAGTAGAACGGCAGAACGCCTGCTGGACATGGGCTTCAACCTGTTTGCACAACCGGGTGCAGGGCTGTTCTTGTGGGCCCATCATCCTGACCTGCCGGACTCCGATGTGATTTCTGCCGAAGCGGCTGAATACGGCATCATGATGGGGCCAGGCCACCTGTACTCCACTTCCTTGGAAACTACGAACTGGATGCGATTCAATCCGGCGTACTGCGATGACGAGCGGATATTTTCTTTTCTGGCAGAGACCCTGGTCCGGCATGGCGCCAAGCCCTCAGATCTGCCTGACTAAAAGCCAATGTGGGTATAGCCTAAGACGAAATTTAGAAAAGCCAAAAGACGATGCAAAAAATAAGGCTATAATTGAGGGCTCAACTGCTAAACACAGTTGTTAAATGCTTCAGATGTCTCTAGTGGATCTTCGAAGTACATGCGGGAATAGCTCAGTTGGTAGAGCGCAACCTTGCCAAGGTTGAGGTCGCGAGTTCGAGTCTCGTTTCCCGCTCCAATTTATGATTTACAGTCGTCTATAGATCGACTGTAAGTTGTTGAAAATAAGGAGCTTCGGCTCCTTTTTTCATTTCAGAAGAGTTAACCGATTCGGGCTCTCCATCCCTCGAAACCTAATACTTCATTAAAAAAACGCGTTGATCCCACGGACCAACGCGTTTTTTCTTGGGCGCTCCCAGCCGTCAGACCATCTTCACGCGCAGGTCGGTCAGGCCGGTGATGCGTCCTTCCATGGTGTCGCCTGTCACCACGGCGGCTACGCCCTCAGGTGTACCGGTGTAGATCAGATCGCCCGGCTGCAGCTCCCAAGCGCTGGAGAGGTGTTCGATGGTTTCCGAGATGTTCCAGATGAGCTTGTGAATGTGGCTGTGCTGGCGGTCGCTGCCGTTGACGGTGATGGAAATTTCTGCGTTGACGATGTCACCCGCGGCTTGCGCTGGAGTGATCGGGCCGATGGGCGCGCTCAGATCAAAGCCCTTGCCTATGCACCATGGGCGGCCTTGCTTTTTCATGTCGTTTTGCAGATCGCGCCGTGTCATGTCCAGGCCGACCGCATAACCGTACACGTGCGACATTGCGTCGGCGGCTTTGATGTTCTTGCCACCCTTGCCGATGGCGACGACCAACTCGATTTCATGGTGCAGGTTCTTCGTCAGTGACGGGTAGGGCATTTGGCCAGTTTCGCCCGCGGGGACTACCAGCACCGTATCTGCCGGCTTGAGAAAGAAGAACGGAGGCTCGCGGCCTGTGAAACCCATTTCCTTGGCGTGGTCCTCGTAGTTGCGGCCAACGCAATACACGCGGTGTACGGGGAACAATTCGCTTTGGCCGACGATGGGAACGCCGGTGGTGGGAGTGGGGGAAAAAAGGTAGCTCATGGTGGTGAAGTTACTTAAGGACAGAAATCAGTTGATGGATGCGTGCAACATTGTGGGCAGGTAGGCCTGCACCAGTTCTGGCGGCAATTGCGAAAGTGAGTGTTGACGTACTTCTGCGGTGGCCTGCTGCAGGCCGGCCATGTCCAGGGCCTCCATGCCCTTGACGTGCACGCCGAGCGATTGCAAGCGGGTCAGCGCCGATGCATCTTGCTCGGCGGCGCTGGCGCGTTGCTGGACGGTCGCTTCGTTCACGGCCTGCTGGAGTGTCTCACGCTGTGCCGGGTTGAGCCTTTCGTACCAGCTGCGTGGGCACACCAGTAGCAGAACGCCAAAGAAGTGGCCGGTCAGGCTCACGTGAGGGTGGTGTTTCCACAGCTCGAACGTGAGCAGATTCGTCAAGGGGTTTTCCTGTGCGTCCACTGTGCGGTCTTGGACGACGCGCACCAGGTCTTTCACGTCGGTTGTGATCGCCTTGAAGCCCAGGGCCGAGAGGGAGCGGCGGTACAACTCGCTATCGAGTGTGCGGATCACCAGGCCCTGGCAATCTTCGGGCGCGGTGATAGAGCGCACCGCATTGGAGATGTGGCGAAAGCCGTTGTCCCAGAACCCCAGCACGTGCAACCCGCTCTGCTTCGCTACCGCATTTCGCAGCAGGTTGCCGGCCTCGCCGTCCAGTGCGGCTAGCGCGGCTGCGCGGTCCTGTACGGAAAAGGGCAGGTCGAGAACGGCCAGTTCGGGTACGCGGGCCGACAGGTAGCCCGAGGCCATGTAGCCGATGTGCCGCTCGCCGTTTTCAAGCGAGGCGAACAGCGAAGCAGCACTTTCGCCCAGCGCGGTCACATCGGGCACCAGGTGAGGGGTACCCACGGTGGAGCCGTCCAGCCGGCGCGCGAGCGTGGTGAGCGCCGCCGTGAGGATGGAGGCACTTCCCTGATAACCCGCCAAGTAGAAGGTGGTTTTCATGCTGGGTCTTCGGATGGGCTGATGCTGGTGGTGCGGCAGCGGGCAATGGCTTCTACGATAAACGAATTATCTCGGGCTGAGTCGCCCCGGGCGACACAGCCTTCAAGCAAATCGGCGTAAATGTTGGCAAAAGGCAGTGCCTGCCCGCGGACTGCGGCTTGCTCCAGAATAAGGCGGAAATCCTTCAGGCTTTGGTCGACCTTGCCTTGTAGTGGCTCGAACTGGCGCGTGGCCATCATTCGGCCTTTGACCTGCATCACCCGCGAATATGCGGCTGAACCAATCAGCACATCGAGGAAGCGCTCAGGATCCAATCCCAGTTCACTGGCAAAAACGAGGCCTTCTGCCAACGCGCTGCGGTTCAGCCCTAGTACCAGGTTCACTGCCAGCTTGGCGCGACTGCCGTTGCCCACGGGGCCGAGGATGTGCCTTGATGAGCATAGCGCATCCAGAACTGGAGTCGCGCGCTGCAAGTCTGCCTCGGCGCCTGCTACTAGCCCGACAGCCTCGCCACGCGCCAATGTTCCACTGGTGCCTGAGATGGGCATTTCGGCAAAGGGCAGGCCGGCTGCGGCGCAGCGCTGCGCCAGCGCGGCCATCCGGTCCGGATCGCACGTGCTCACGCACAAGACCACGGGCTTGCGGCCGGCCTTCTGTGCTGCATTCAGCAAGCCGCTATCGCCTTCCACTACCTGCTCAACCTGTGTGGTGTCGAATACCGCCAGCACGACCACGTCGCAGGTGACCAGGTCGGCCAGTTCCGCGGCGGCGACACGACCAGGACCGGTAAAAGCCGCCCGGCGGGCCGGATCGACGTCATAGCCAGCCAGCGACAGGCCGGCACCTCCCAGGCGAGTGGCACAAGCCGTGCCCATCAGACCCAAGCCGACAATGCCGATCCGTAAGGCCGTCTCAGGCGTGGCCGGAGGTGCCGCGGTTGATGCGGTCCTGGCTTGCATCACTCCGCCTTGATGCCGGCATCGCGAATCGCTTTGCCGATGCGGGCATGGCCTGTGCGAGTGAGTTCACCCAGTTGTGCCGGTGTGGAAGCTACAGGATCCAGGCCCAACCCCAGCAGGCGATCGCGCACACCCGGGTCTGCCAGGGCGCGTGCCACCTCCGCATTGAGTCGATCGACGATGGCTTTGGGCGTTCCCTTGGGCGCATAGAGGCCGAGCCAGGTTGAGAAGTTGAAGGCTGGCATGCCGGCTTCGGTGAAGGTGGGCAC
The DNA here is from genome assembly GCF_000422885.1 of Ottowia thiooxydans DSM 14619. Classification (GTDB taxonomy): domain Bacteria; phylum Pseudomonadota; class Gammaproteobacteria; order Burkholderiales; family Burkholderiaceae_C; genus Ottowia; species Ottowia thiooxydans. The sequence continues at coordinate 105,197 of NZ_KE383942.1, forward strand.
GTCGGGCAAGAGGCTGGATCGGCGCTCTGCCGGTTGGGCCAGCGGGCGCAGCTTTCCGTCTTTGATCAGGGGCAGGGCCACCGAGATCGCGGAGAACATCAATGGCACTTGCCCGCCAGCCACGTCCACTGTGGCTTGTGTGGCGCCTTTGTAGGGCACGTGCGTCAACTGCAATTTGTTGGCGGAGGAAAACAGCTCCATTGCAACATGATGCGGGCTGCCGTTGCCACCGGAGGCGTAGTCCAGTTTGCGCGGTTGAGCCCGGGCTTGCGCCACCAGTTCTGTCACGTTCTTGGCGGCGTTGTTATTGGCCACCAACACCCAGGCGATGTTGGCCATGCGGCTGACCGGTTCGAAGTCGTTCAGGGGGTCGAAGCTGGTTTTGGCGGCCAGGTTGACGGCGTAGTTCAGCACGCTATCTGTGATGCCACCCAGTACATAGCCGTCAGGTGCGGCGCGAGCGATGCGGTCAGCGCCGACCAGCCCTGAGGCACCGGGCTGATTCTCGACGGCGAAGCTGGCACCCATGTTCTCGCCAACCTTGGCCAGGACGACGCGGGTACCCACATCGGCCGCACTGCCGGCTTGCAAGGGAACGATCACCTGGATCGGTTTGCTTGGGTAGCTGGCCTGTGCTTGAACTGCGACAGGCGCAGCAAGCACCAACAACAGGGGGGCCACCAGAATGCTGCGGCGTGATCGGGTGAAGGGAATGTGCATGTTTGTCTCTGTTGAATAGTTTTGTTGAACGGCCGGGTTGAATGCTTATTTCGGGCGAGCGAAGCGCTCCTCGCACCAAAGCGCTGCCTGTGTCATTCCTTCATGCCGGCGTCTGCCACAACCTTGGCCATGCGGGCGTGGTCTTTCGCCATGTAGTCACGCATCTGGGTGGGCGTCATGACGGAAGGATCGATGCCGTTGTCGGCCAGGCGCTTGACCGTGTCGGGGTTGCGTAGCACTTTGGTCAGTTCTCCGGCGATGCGGTTGACCACGTCGTCCGGCGTAGCGGCCGGCGCGACGATGCCTATCCAGGAGGCATAGTCGTAGCCCGGCACGCCCTGCTCAGCCACGGTGGGGACATCCGCCATCACAGGCGTGCGCTGGGCACCAGCTACGGCGATAGCGCGCAGCTTGCCGGCCTTCACCAGGGGCAGCACGGTGCCAATGGCGTTGAACATGACCTGCACCTCGCCGCCGGCCACACCCACTGCGGCCGGGCTGGCACCTTTGTAGGGCACGTGCAGCATTTTGGTGCCGGTGGCCACTTCGAGCATGCTCATGGCAATGTGCTGGGCGCTGCCGACGCCGCCGCTTGCATAGCTCACCTTGCCCGGGTTCGCCTTCACGTAGGCGATCAGTTCCTGCACGCTGTTCACCGGCAGAGAGGGGTTCACAACCAGCGCGGTGGGCAGCACCGCCACCATGCCAACCGGCTTGAAGCTCTTGACTGGATCGAAGGGCACTTTGCGCAGGTGCGGCAGCACGCCGAGGATGGCGTTGTTGCAGCCGCACAGGGTGTTTCCGTCTGGCGTGGCGCGGGCTACCTTTTCTGCCCCAATGGCGCCGGACGCGCCGGTCTGGTTTTCGATCACGATAGGCTGGCTTAGCGCTGTGGCCAGCTTATCCGTGACGATGCGCAGTGCGACGTCTGAGGCGCTTCCTACGGCCAGCGGCGTGACCACAGTCACGGTCTCCCCGGCAGCCCATGCGGGCGGTAAGGTGGCCATAGTGAGGCACAGGGTGGTAGTGCGCGCGATGCGCGTCAGCAGAGATGCCATGAAGATGTCTCCTTCGATTTTTTGTTCTCGGGGCAGGGCGTGTGGCCTTCTCAGAGCATCACGCGGCCACCATTGGTGTCAAGGTTGACGCCGGTTACGAAGCCGGCGCCGTCGGATGCCAAATACAGCATGGCGGCGACGTGGTCATCCACCTGCGCCAGCCGGCGCAGCGGCACTTGCGAGGCGATACGCTCCACGTCCTCGGCGGTGCGCAGGGCAGCCACGCGCGGGGTCAGCGTGGTGAGCGGGGCGATGGTGTTGGCGGTCACGCCATGCGGGCCCAACTCGTACGCGAGAAAGCGCGTCAGCTGGGTGACGCCGGCTTTGGCAGCGCCGTATGCCGGGGATGAGGCCGCATGTACTGTCCGGCCCGAGATGGACGTCACGTTGATGATGCGCCCGGCCTTTGATGCCTTCAGGGCCGGGATGGCGGCGCGGCAGCAAAGGAACACGCTGCGCAGGTTGAGCGCTACCGTGGCGTCCCATTCGGCGATGTCCATCTGCTCCACAGTGAGCAGCTTCTTGTAGCCGCCGGCGCAGTTGACCAGCACATCGATACCGTGGCTGGCTGCGGCGATCTCGGCGAATGTCGCAATAACAGCCGCCTCGTCCGTGATGTCCACAGCCAAGCCTGCGGCGCTAGCGCCAGTTTGCAGACCGGCAGCGATCTCGCGCACACGCTCACCATCGATGTCCAGGAGAAAGACGTGCGCGCCCTGCGCTGCGAAAGCCTGCGCTGCTGCGGCACCGATGCCGCCGGCGGCGCCGGTAACCACGACGCTGCGACCGGATAGTTCGGGGTACTGCGGCATCACGCTTTCCGGGTTCCAGTGGAAGTGTCTGTGCAGCTCATCGGGGCGACGTGCCGGCGTTGGACTGCGGCTGATTGCTGTTGTCGGTGTCAGCTTCCTTGAACTCCGGATTGACGCCGGCATCAGTCCACTCGGGTACGCGGCCCATGCGAGCTGCTTCGTGCCAGGCGAAGTTGAGCTCAATCTTCAGGCCGTTGATGGGCTCGCGCATGAACAGCTGATAGAGGTTGGAGTTGTGCGCTTTGCGTTCGCTGAAATCCACGCCGTTGCGGGTAAGGCGTTCAATGAACTCTTCGATACCGTCGCAGTTCAGACAGAGGTGATCAATGCGGCCTGAGCCCAGTGCGCCCGCGGCGGAGAAGTCGCGGTCCCCGTCGGAGGGGGTTTTCAGGTACGTGTCCTGGTGTTCGGAGTGGCGCGCTTTTCCGATGTGGATCACATCCTGCTCGCCGATGTAGAGCCAATACACCGGAAAGCCAAACTCGGGGTGGTAGCCACTGCGAAAACCGAGGTTTTCCACGAACCAGTCGCGCGTGGCATCAGGGTCGTGTGTGAGGATGAGCGCGTGCTCCAGAAATCGAAGTCCCATGGCGATGTCTCCAGCGTGTGGTGGTTTTTATTTGGCGTGTTCTGATGAGACCGGATTCGTTACCCCGGTGTCGATCACTGTTCGCGTGGCGTGAACCGATGCGTAGATCCAGAGGATCTTCATGGGCTCCGTCTCTGACATATTGCGAAAACGGTGCGGCACGTTCGGAGGAATGAAGGTGGTGTCCAGGGGTTTGAGTTCCTGCACATCCCCATCGATGTCAAGGTAGGCGTTGCCGCTCAGCAGCATCACGCTTTCTTCGCAGTTGTGGCTGTGAAACGGAATCGCGGTGCCGCCGCTGAATTCGGTAATGCCGTTGATGAAGCCCGTGGCACCGATTGAAGGCAGCACCAGTGGCGTGGTGCGGGCACCACCTCCCCTGTCGTGGCTCTTGATCTCGTCGGGGCGCAGCACAGCGTATTTGGTAGCGGTGGTCATGGGACTCCTTGTGTTGTCGTCAAGTGCGTGCGGGGCCGGTCCACACGGTTTTGGTGTTGGTGAACTCGGCCAAGCCCAGCTTGCCCAGTTCGCGGCCGTAACCAGATTCTTTGATGCCGCCAAATGGAAGGCGAGGGTCAGAAGCCACCAGGCCGTTGATGAAGACGGCACCGGCCTCAATGTGGCGGGAGAGTTTCCTGGCGCGCTCAAGGTCGCTCGTCCAAAGCGCTGCGCCCAGCCCGAAGTTCGTTGCATTCGCAATCCGCACGGCCTCATCGGCATCGCTCACTCGCAGGATCGCGGCCGCGGGTCCGAATGTTTCCTCTTGCGCCGCGACCATTTCGGGCGTCACGTGATCCAGCACCGTGGGTTGGTAGAACGCGCCCGGGCCTTCCACTGGCGATCCGCCCAGCAACAAACGGGCACCTTGCCGCACGCTCGCCTGAACCTGTGCGTGCAACTCATCGCGCAGGTGGCGTTTGGCCATGGAGCCTTGTGTGCTGCGCGCTTGCATGGGATCATCAACGACCAGTTTGCGCGCGCCCTCGCAGAATGCTTCTACAAACCGCTCAGCCACAGCCTGCTCAACAATGAAGCGTTTGGCGGAAATGCAGCTTTGCCCAGTGTTCTGGAAGCGGGCCTTCACTGCCACTGCAGCGGCCGCTTCGATGTCAGCATCGGCCAGCACGATGAATGGGTCTGAGCCGCCTAGCTCCAGCACTTGCTTCTTTAAAGCCGCACCCGCCTGCGAGGCAATCTTGCGTCCTGCAGGGGTTGAGCCCGTGAAGGTAACCGCAGAAATGCGTGGGTCCGCGATGAGTCCGGCTACCTCACCGGAGCCCACCAGCAGCGTGCTGAATAGCCCAGCGGGCGCGCCCGCATGTTTGAACACGCCTTCAAGGGCCAGCGCGCACTGCGGCACATTGCTCGCATGTTTGAGCACCATGGCATTGCCGCCTGCGAGCACCGGCGCCGCTGCACGCATCACCTGCCAGTACGGATAGTTCCACGGCATGACGGCGAGCACGGTACCGATGGGGTCGTACACGATGCGGCTGTCGGTGGCACTGCTGTTCACCACTTCGTCCGCCAGGAAGCCGGGTGCGGCTTCGGCATAGAAGTCAAAATTCCAGGCGCATTTTTCCACTTCGCCCACTGCTTCACTCAGAGGCTTACCCATCTCCAGGGTGGCCAGCGGCGCGAGCTCGGAGCTTTGTGCTCGCAGCGTTTGCGCCACGCGGCGCAGCAAGGCCATGCGCTCCGCGATGGGCGTTTTCGCCCATTCGCGTTGCGCCTTCGAAGTCTCCGACAGTTTCCGGTCTATGGTGGCTGCGTCGTGGGCGTCGAATTGCGCCAGTACGTCTTCAGTGGCGGGATTGATGGACGCGATGCTCATGCTAAAGCCGTTTCTTTCAAGGCGGGGATTCCGAGTTGCGTGGCCAGGGTGTGAAGTTCGCTCATGACTCCGGCAGAGACGGGGATACCGCCTTCGCGATATCGGGCGCGTTTTTCATGGCTTTGCTCACCGGGCAACCAGATGCGCTCCACGCCAGGCAGGCGTGCGCTGTCGCGGATGTCGCGCACCAGCCGGTCGACGTTGTGCTTAAACACCTGGGGATCGCCAAACGCGGACAGATCGATCACGAGGATGGCCTGGCCCGTGTTGGTAACGGTTTTGAAATCAGCGTTGAAATCGATCACATCACGACCCATGGCTGCGCCACCCAGAGTGCCTGCCAACAGCCCCACAATGAGCGCGAGGCCATAGCCTTTATGTGCGCCGATGGGCAGCAGAAAGCCTTCGTTCGAGCGGTTGGGGTCGAGCAAGGGCTTGCCTTCGCGATCAATCATCCAGCCTTCTGGCATGGGCTCGCCTCGCTTGGCTTTTGCCTTGACCTTGCCGTAGGCGGCTACGGTGGTGGCCATGTCCAACACTACCGGTGGTTCTTCCTCCGTGGGAATGCCTGCGGCGATCGGGTTGGTGGACAGCAACATGTCCATGCCGCCCCATGGTGGCAGGTGGTTCGCGTTGCCGACCGCGAAGTACAGGCCCAGCATGTCGTGCTCTAACGGACGGCGTGCGTAGAGCGAAGCCGGGCCCGCGTGGTTGCTGTAGCGCGTACTGACCCAGGCCACGCCGCAGGTGCGGGCTTTTTCAATCGCGATGTCCACCGCTTTGCTGACCACAAGGTGGCCCATGCCGTTGTCTCCGTCCACCACAGCCATGGCGGGTCGTTCTTCAACGATTCGGATTTCCGGTTGCTTGTTGATGCCGCCAGCCTGGATGCGCTTGATGTATTGCGGCAGCCGGATCACGCCGTGACCGTCGGAGCCTTGCAGGTCGGCTTCGGTCATGAGCCGCGCCACTTGCGCGGCGTCTGCGTCCGGCAGGCCTTGTTGGGCAAAGGCCGAGTGAATGAATTGCTGCAGCGCTTGTGCAGTGACGATGGATGGTGTCATGTGGACGAAGGTGTTAGGAAGAGGTTGCTTGACGCGGGCGCGTTGGGCATTGGTGTAAACACACCGCTAGTCAGCGGAGATGCCCTTGTCCTGAATCACTTTGCGGTAGAGCTCGTACTGGGCTTTCGTGGCTGCACCGAAATCAGCGGCGCTGGTGCCTCGGGGGGTTACGCCAATGGCCAGCAGCTTGTCGCGGGTGACGGGGTCTTCCACTGCGGAGCGAACTTCCCGGTTGAGCCGTTCGATGATGGCTGGTGGCGTGCCAGCGGGCGCCACCATGGCAAACCATGAATTGAATGTGAAGTTCGCCATGCCCGATTCGTGGAAGGTCGGCACGTTGGGGTATTGATTCAGGCGCTGCGGCGTGGACACTGCCAGCAGCCTGAGCTTTCCGCCCTGGATCAGCGAGGTCACCGTGCCCAGACCTTGCATGGACACATCCACTTCGCCAGCGGCGACAGCCACCGCGGCTGGTGTGGCGCCTTTGTAGGGCACGTGCATCAGGTTGATCTGCGCGCGGTCCAGGATCAATGCCATGCCGATGTGTTGCGGGCTGCCGTTGCCGCCACTGCCGTAGTTCAGTTTGCCCGGTGCGGCCTTGGCTGCCGCGGTGAAATCCGCCAAGCTGCGGTAGGGCGAATCGGCCTTCACCACCAGGCCCCACTCGATGGTGCCCACCAGTGACACCGGTGCGAAGTCGGTGAGCGCATTCCACGGCATCTTGGCCATGAGGTGCGGCACCATGGTGAGCACGCTGTCGTTGAAGCCGCCAATGGTGTAGCCGTCAGGCGTGGCGCGTGCCAGGCGCTCGGCGCCGATCACACCGGCCGAGCCGGCGATATTCTCAACCGCGATGCCTTGGCCCATGGACTCACCCATCTTCTGCGTCACCAGGCGTGCGGCGTTGTCCACCGCGCTGCCAGCGGCCAATGGAACGATCATACGGATAGGTTTGTTCGGGTAGCTGCTTTGGGCATGAATCGCCAGGGGCAGGCAGAGCAGGGCGGTCAAGGCAATGGGGCCAAACAGTTTCATGCGGTGTCTCCGTATTTTTTGTAGTGTGTCCAGTGCGTGGCTGGGTCAGACTCCGCAGATTAGGGGGGTTGGCCTCGCTTGTCTAATGCTGAATTTGCGCCCTGCCATATCATCTTGATATCGGAAGGCCTCAATATGAACCTGAAAACCCTACGCTATTTCGTGGCTGTGGCCGATAGCGGCAGCCTGACTGCCGCAGCGGCTGCCATACCGATCGCCCAGCCCGCGCTTACCCGGCAGATGCGCGAACTGGAGAGCGAAACTGGCGTTCAGTTGTTGCAGCGCCTGCCGCGCGGCGTGCGGCTGACACAAGCGGGTGTAACGCTGTACGAGTCTGCACAGCGCATCTTGTCTGAGGCCGCGCGGCTGGACCGGCGCCTGGCGCACAGCCAGCAGCGCGACCTGGTGCCTGTGGTGGTCGGGGCATCACCCACACTGGCCCGGTTGCTGTTGCCAGGTTTGTTCGAAAAAAGCATTACAGCCATTTCCAACCTCGAACTGCGTGCGCGAGAAGCATTCACGCCCGAACTCATCGATTGGCTGGAGCGCGGGATGATCGACCTCGCGGTGTTGACCAACCCCGAGCCTGGTCACGCATTGTCTTTTCAGCCCTTGCTCGGCGAGCCCTTCGCTTTGGTTTCGCACGCGAAAATGGGCATCGGCCCAGTAGTCTCGGTGAGTCAGCTCGCTCGAATTCCGTTGTTGATGACCAGTCTGCACCGCGGCTTGGTGGACCGCCAACTTGCCAGCCTGGGCAAGTCGCTGAATGTGCAGGCCGAGATTGATTCGGTAGATTCGATCCGGGCAATGGTCCTGCGCGGCCGGTGGGCAACCATCATGCCTGTGTCGGTGTTTCGCGAGCACCTGCACCAGGAACCGGTGGTGATGTCCGAAATATCAGGCGTTCAACTCAATCGCCTGCTGGTGCTGGCCACGCGGATCGACCCGCGGCCGAATCCATCCTTGTCCGTGGTGCACGACTTTGTGATCGCGGAGTTCGCCCGTATGGAGCGCCAGGGAACCTTCAGCTTTGCCAGCGCACACGCTGTGCAGGCTTAACCGCTCGGCCTGTACCGCTGCGGTAGACCAGTAAGCCCAAACTGACTGCGCATTCGGCTTTTTGCAGTCGCGCTTGATCCTGGCCGTCATGCGCGAGAGGCACCGAGCGCATCTCGTGCATGACCTATTTCAGAAGATCAGTCAATGCGTTGAATTAATCGAAGTGCAATTACTTTGATTTCTTTTTTGACAACAGAAGTTGGGCAACCTAGCATCCGCCTACTGTTGATCCTCTTGCCATGAGCGAATGGCGGCAGCGCGGTTGGTCACGGACACCCACCGAGACATTGATTTCATCGCGAACGAAAAAGTAATCCCCGACAAACTTTTAACCAAAGGCCACGATGACTCCTCTCTTCTCCCACCGTATCCGCTTGCTCGCCGCCAGCCTCGGCATGATGGCTACCTGTGTGGCTGCAGTACCCGCTATGGCGCAGGATGCAGTTCCGCGCAACTCCAAACTGGTGGTCGGGTTTAGTCCAGGCGGGCCTGTGGATCAAGCCGCCAGGTTGATTGCTGAACAACTGGGGACGAGAACCAAGTCCACTTTCATCGTCGACAACCGTCCAGGCGCCAACGCCCAACTGGCCGCTACGCAGGTGAAGAATTCACCACCCGACGGTGCCACGATCTTCGTGAGCAGCAGCACTGCGATCACGATGAATCCCACCTTGTTCGCCAAGACCATCACCTACAACCCGGATAAGGATTTCACGCCCGTCGCGCCATTGGTTGAGATGCCTCTCATCCTGGTGGTCAACGCCAACGATCCGAAAATGCAGTCTGTCAAATCCCTGAAAGACTTGGTCGAATTAGCGAAGCGCACACCGAAAGGATTGAACTACGGTTCATCTGGCAATGGGGGCCTGGTCCATATCGCTGCAGAGCTGCTGGCCACTCGTACGGGCACGAACCTGGTTCACATTCCCTATAAGGGAACCGCTGCAGCGCAGGCGGCCATCTTGGCGAAAGACGTTGACATGACGTTCGACGCGCTCGCCGTGATGCCGCATATTCGCGCCGGTACCCTGCGTGCGCTGGCCGTATCTTCGAACCGACGCCTGGCCGAGCTCCCGGATGTCCCCACCGTCGAGGAGTTGGGCTACGGTGACTTCAATGTGGCCTCGTGGGTTGGGCTGTTTGTACCCAAGGCGACACCGCGTGCTTACGTTGAGAAGCTGAACGCTGAAGTGAACGCTGCCATGAAAGATCCAGCCTTCCGTGAGCGCCTTACTGTGGTGGGGCCGCTGATGCCGATGTCCGTGGTGGAATTCGAGCAGAAGATCCATAAGGAAACACAGGATCTCCTGAACGTCATCAAGACCGCCAAGATTACCGTCGATTGACGCTCCCTCGTTTGAACGCTGCACGAGATGTGCTCTCTCGTGCGGTGCTCGCACGCCTCTTGTCTTCGAATCTCAAGCGTTTCCATGTCTGATATTTTTGCTCCCGAAGCATTCGCCGCAGCCCGAAAACAGTTGCCCGATGCCAGTACGTTGCCGCCCGCTGCTTACCATGATGCCGCGTTCTACCAGCGCGAGATTGATAGGCTCTTTCTGAAGGAATGGAACTTCATAGGCCATGAAGACCAGCTCCCAAGCCCGCGCTCCTATTTCACAATTGATTTTGCCGGCGTTCCGGTGATCGTTGCGCGCAACAGCGCTGGTGAAATTCATGCATTCGCAAATTCATGCCGGCATCGTGGCGCACGCCTTGTGAGTGGAGAAGGCACTTCGCCGGTGTTTGTCTGCAAGTACCACAGCTGGTCCTACGACTTGAATGGATCGCTGCGGGGCTGCCCTGGCATGGAGGATGTCAAAAATTTCAACAAGGAAGAGAACGGGCTCGTGCCTGTCCGTCTGGAAAAGATGGGCCCCTTCATGTGGATCAATTTTGATGAGAAAGCAGTTTCCCTGGCTGAGCACCTTGGAGATTTGCCCACCAAGGTCGGTAGCCATGGAATTGACGAACTCGTTCTTACCCGCCGTATGGAGCACGATGTCAAGTGCAACTGGAAGGTGTTCGTCGAGAACTTCATGGACTACTACCACACGCCTACCGTGCATAAGAAGACGCTGGCACGCGGGAGTCTGTCGGTGTATCACCGCAAACCGGTGGAGTTAGCGGCATGTGACGGAAACTATCTTGAGCTGTATGCAGCTCACGAAGGCACCGCCGGCTTACTGCCAGGCGTTGAAGGCTTTCCTGTCTGGCCGGGCCTGGAAGGGCGCAACAAAGAAGGCTCTACGTTCATCTTTACTTCGTCTTGCGGTCTGTTTGGCTTCACCAAAGACTGTGTCTGGTACGTTCAGATCAATCCCACTGGCCCGGAAAGCATTCGGCTGACACTGGGTTCCTGTTTCCACCGGAGCACCGTAGCGCGTCCAGATTTCGAAGAGATCGTTCAGCGCTACTACGAACGTTGGGACGTTGCGGTGGCTGAAGACAACGAAATCAACGAGCTTCAACAGCAGGGTGTGCGCTCGCCGCTTTGCAAGCCTGGGCGGGTATCGCCTTTGGAAGCTGTGTCGTATGCATTTCGTCGTCAGTTGCTCGACAAACTAGGCCTTTGATTCCACCCGCCATTCGGAAACGCCGTGACCACCCAATCCGCTGACATTACTTTCTTTGGCACGGGAGAGTTTGCCGCTCGTGCCTTGTTCGACCTGGTGGCAAGCGCCAGTCAACCTCTTACTGTGCAGGTCGTCGGCCGCAACGAGGCACGCCTGGCGTGGCTGCGTACGGCAGCGAATGCGCGCGCGGTGCTCTTTGGGCGTCCGGTGCGCACTGTCACCCGTGTGTGCGATAGCTTTGAAGACGAGCCCATCGCACGCATCTTGTCTGAATCACGCCCGCGCGTGGTGTTCCAGGCCGCTTCGCTACAAACAGCATCAGTGCTTCGCGGTACAGACAACGCCTGGAGCCAGCTCGTGCAGCAAGGGGGTTTAAGCGCTACTGCGCCCTTTCAGGCCTTGCTTTCGCTGCGGATCGCACGAATTGCTCAGCGGGTGTTGCCCGGCACCCACTTTCTGAATGCCTGCTTTCCAGATGTGGTCAACCCCATGCTGGCAGCAGCTGGCGCAAACGTGCTTTGCGGAGTGGGCAATATTGGCATTTTGTCCAACTCATTCGCTGGCTCCAAGAATGTGCAGGAAGATGGGCGTTTGCGCGTGCTGGCCCACTATCAACAACTTGGCGTCTGGCGCAGGCAGCCGGGAGAACGCCAAGGCGCCACACCTCGAGTATGGCTGGACGGTCGGGAGGTTGCGGACGTGTTTGGCGAGTTTGCTGATGTCAAGCTGTCCCCCGAAGTGGCTTTCGATATTTCAGGTGCCACCGGCGTGCCATTGATGATGGCGCTTGCTTTGGGGAAGGAGTGGCGCGGACACGTGCCGGGGCCACTGGGTCTGCCAGGTGGGTACCCGGTGCGGATCGATGCCCAAGGTCGCATTGCCTTAGACCTTCCGGAGGGCATCACGGCTCAAGAAGCCGAGCGCTGGAACAATGCCTTCGAGGAGCGCAGTGGCCTTACCGTGAGCACTGACGGACGAGCCTGCTACCACGGCTTGCTTCGTGAAAAGCTTGAACTTCACGACCCCGAACTTGCAAAGGGCTTTCACTGCACAGAAGTCGAAGCCGTGGCGGAGCGTTTGGGCGCGCTGCGTGATCGCTTGCAATCCGTGCAGCTGTCGGTCTGAATTCCCTGAGCCGCCATAGCACTGCACGCGTTGCCACACCAAGTTCCAAATCACTTCATATGATCACAGCAAAACACCTTCACGGCATCTTTGCGGCGCTGCCCACACCGATTCACCCCGATGGCACTGTGCATGCCGAGGCAGTGCGCACGATGGTGCGCCGCCAGCTCGAAGCCGGTAGCACCGGCCTGGTCCCGATCGGCGGAACAGGCGAATACGGCTCACTTTCAACCACTCAGCGCGAGGCTATGGTGCGCCACACCGCCGAGGCTAGTGCAGGGCGTCTGCCTGTCATTGCCGGCATCCTGGACCCCGGCTACCCTGACGCGCTCGCCGCCGGCCGCCGTATGGCCGAGGCCGGCGCGGACGCGCTGATGGTGGTCACTCCTTACTACACCAACCCCACGCCAGCCGGTGTGCGCGACTATTTCCTGCGCTACGCTGACGAATCGCCGGTGCCGTTGATCCTCTACGAGATCCCATACCGCACACGAATCGCCATCGCACCCGAAGTCCACGAAGAGCTGTCACGCCACGAGCGCATCATCGGCATGAAGGCATGCAACCTGGACATGTACCACTTCCTGAGCGTGCTGGCTTGTGTGGGTGAAGACTTCGCCGTGCTGAGTGGGGAGGACTCCTTGTTACCCCTGCACCTGATGGCCGGCGGGCATGGCGGCATTGTTGTGACCGCCACGCTCGTGCCGCGCGTGTGGAACCGGCTCTTTCACCTGGTACAGGCCGGCCAGCATCGCGAAGCGCTGATGCTGCATCGGCGCCTCATGCCGCTTATGAACCTGGCGTTCGCAGAAACCAACCCCGGCCCCATGAAGGCAGTGCTCGACCTGGTGGGTCCTGCGGCACCTGACGTTCTCGCGCCACTGGCGCCGCCTCAGGAAGGACTGGCGCAGGCGCTGAGGGCAGAAGTGCAGAAGCTGATGACAGATTTCGGCGAGACGCCCTGAAATTTGTGACCCTCGCCAACATCGCAGACTACCAGCGCCTTGCACGCAAGCGCCTGGCCCGTATTGCCTTCGATTACCTTGAAGGCGGTGCCGAAGACGGGCACACACTCCGACGCAATCGCCATGCATTTGAAAGCCTGACATTCCAGCCTCGGGTGATGTGCGATGTCACCCATGTTGACTCCGCGGTTACCGTAATGGGAAGGCCCATGGCTATGCCAGCCATCGTGGGCCCCACCGGCTTGAATGGCCTTTACATACCTCGCGCCGAGGAAGTGCTGGCCAAGGCTGCCCACGCGGCCGGGCTGCCTTTCGTGCTGTCTACGGCGTCCACTTCCTTAATTGAAGACGTACGTGCTGCGACATCCGGTGATCTCTGGCTGCAGCTCTATGTGCAACAGAACCGTGCCATTGCTGAATCCATGATTCAGCGTGCTCGCGATGCCGAATTTTCGGTATTGATGGTCACCGTCGACACGCCCGTGCACGGTGTGCGCGATCACGATGTGCGCAACGGCTTCAAGCTGCCGCTGAGCCCTTCGGCACGCCTCATTGCTGATCTGCTCTTGCATCCGCGCTGGTGCTTGCGCATGCTGCGGCAGGGCGGGTCGCCTCAACTGGTCAATCTGGCGCGAAGTCTCGGTGAACGGGCCAATATCAACTCGCAAGCCGCGACCATGAGCCGCCAGATGGACACGGCGCTCAATTGGGAATCCATCTCATGGCTGCGAAAGCACTGGCCTGGGCCACTCATCATCAAGGGCATCCTTTCCGTTCATGATGCCCTCAAGGCTGCTGAGCATGGCGTGGACGGCATTGTGCTGTCAAACCATGGCGGACGCCAGTTGGCATTCGCACCCAGTCCGATCGAAGTCCTGCCCCGCGTCATGGACCATGTCGGGCAGAAGTTGGCCGTGCTTGTCGACGGTGGGGTGCGCCGCGGAAGTGACATTGCCAAAGCACTGGCACTGGGGGCGCAAGCGGTGCTGCTGGGCCGTGCTCCGCTTTATGGCTTGGCGGCCAGCGGCCGCCAAGGCGTTGACGACGTACTCGGTATCTTGCTCCGGGAGTTCGAGATCACGCTGCGACTGCTTGGCCGCTGCCAAGCCTCCGAACTCGATCAAACAGCCCTCGACGAAGGCTACCGTACTCAATTGGCTCGATTGGTGTGACACCCTATATTGAATCGAATATGACATCTCCCTACTCATTCGAATCTGTCGATCTTGCCCAGTTCGGGCATGAGGACCGCTACAAGTTCCTGATGGCCAGCGTGATCCCGCGCCCCATTGCCTTGGTCACCACGCTTGGCGCTGACGGCTTTGTCAACGCGGCGCCCTTCAGCAGTTTCGTGGTGCTGTCTGTGGATCCTCCCCTTTTGGGAATATCGGTGGCACGGCGCGACGATGGTTCCATCAAGGACACGTATCGCCTGGTTGAAGCCAGCGGAGAGTTCGTCATTCATACTGTGGACACGGCCATGGCGAAACAGGTACAGCAGTGCAGCGCTGCGCTCGGCCCCACGCAAAGTGAAGTCGAGCATGCCGGGCTTTATTTAGTGCCGTCGATCAAGGTCAAACCCCCGCGAATTGCCCAGGCGCCTATCCACTTCGAATGCAAGCTGCATCGCATCGAGTACTTCGGCGACCGGCGCTCCGCACTTATTGTGGGGGAGGTCGTGCAGACCCACAGCCGTGAGGGGCTTGTGCATGGGCATCGTGTAGACCCTCTTGAAGCGGACATCCTTGGCCGTCTCGGCGGTGGGGTGTATTGCAGCAGCACGGTGATAATCAAGCCCTGATTCGGTGCATACCGCGCTGACATAACTGCTTTCCTGATGTCCAACGCAGAATCGCCTCTCTTCGTCAACGCCATCGCCAAATGCTTCAAGGTTCTGGACGTATTTGACGGGCCCAAACGTCAGATGACGATGGTCGAGATAGCGCAGGAGAGTGGCTTGGACCGCAGTGCCGCACAGCGGATGGTTTTTACACTCGAAACGCTTGGATATCTTGCCCGTGTACCGGGAACCAAGACCTATGCGCTCACCTCTCGCTTGCTCAGTTTCTCCTACAACTATGTACGCTCGCACCAACTGATTTCCAAAGCGATGCCGTACCTGCAGGAACTGAGCACCACGTTCAACGAAACGGTGAATCTGCAGGAGCTTGACCATACTGAGATCGTGTTGATCGCACGGGTGGTGAGTCCCCATTTGCTGAATGTTCGGGTAGCTGTGGGTAGCCGATTACCTACTTTCTGCACAGCGTCGGGTACGGCCATCCTCGCATCCTTGCCCACTGCTCACCGCGACCGGGTCCTTGCAGACAGCAAGCTCGTTCCCTTGACGCCTCATACCGAGATCCAGCGCAAGAAATTGATTGCCCGCATTGAGCATGCTGCGCTCAAAGGTTATTCCATCGTCGCGGATCAGGCGGTCATTGGTGACATCTCACTGGCAGCCCCTGTCATAGGCTCGGACGGCCTCCCCCGGGCTGCTGTCAATATTTCAGTGCCATCCAATCGATGGACTGTCGACAGCGTCGAGCGCAAGATGGCCAAACATGTGCAGGCTGCGGCACGTGCCTTGTCTGTAGACACGCAGTAGGCCCTATTCAGCGGGGGCGAATTTAGTGTGAACACGCCCTAGAGTACGGTGGATGCGATGCTGGAGCGCTCAATCGGTTGAGCTCTGAATTTGGCGAACCGTTGCGTGATGAAATCGCAGTAGGCGGTGACTGCGAATGAACTGGCGCGCTTACTCCTGTATAGCAAAAATTTCCTGTCGATGGTCGGGCCTGCGAGAGGGATGAGCTTGAGGCTGTGCACGTTCGCCAGAGGGCGTGAATAACCCGGGCAGATGGCAATGCCCGCTCCGCTCGCTGCCAGCGCAAAAGCGGTGATGCTGTTGTTGGCGCAGTACCGAAAGTCCAGAGGGATGTCTTCGGGTAAAGCCGAGCGCACACGAAGTTCCATAGCCTGATTCGGCAAGATGAGGGGTTCACCACTCAAATTTTTCCACTTGATGGTTGCGCGGTCTTGCAAATGATGACTGGTGGGCAGGGCTGCGTGGATGCGAGATATGAAGAGGAGTTCTGCCGACATGAAATTGCTTTCCGGCTGCTCCAGCGAAATGGCTACATCTGCGTGGCCTGCCTCCAGGCTCGATAGAAGTTGGTCTGAGGGGACATCCACCAAATCCATTCGTACTTCTGGCCACATGGCTTGGAAAGACATGAATACCTGCGGGAGCAGTGTCAGTTGCATGAGTGGTGTCATCGCAATACGAACCAGCCCGCTCTTTTGATTGCGCATGTCATCAGCGACACGCTTGGCAACGCGAAGATCCTCTAGTACACGCTCGGCATGCGGAAGGTAGGACGAGCCTTGGTCGCTTAAGCCGACCTGCCGAGTGGTGCGGTGAAATAGCACAAACCCAAGTTCTGCTTCCAGTTCCTTGATCAAGGCGCTGACTGCGGCAGAGGTCAGGTGCATGCTCTTAGCTGCGGCGGTGAAACTCCCAAGGCGTGCTACAGCGGAGAATGCCCTGAATTGCTGCAGTGAAATGTTCATGACGCGTTTATATTCAAATTGAATTTGGGAATCAATAAAAATAAGTTGCTTTATTAAAGAATAGCACGCACCTATAGTGAGGCATCACTTCTTGATCCATAGATGAGCGCCCCAGAAATTCAACTAGATTCGCGTGATGGAATTACGCTTGTCACTATCAACCGACCTCATAAGCGCAATGCCATGACTGCGCAGATGTGCGATGACATGGCGATCGCGTGGCAGCGATTTCGAGACAGCGATGACCGGGTGGCCGTGCTTCATGGTGCAGGCGAAGCTTTCAGTGCTGGCGCTGACCTGAATCAGCCACCCTCCAATTTTTGGCGTGCACTGCCGGAGGTGGGCATCCAGATTGGCAAGCCTGTCATCGCGGCGGTCAGAGGTCCCGCCGTCGGGTTTGGACTCGCTATGGTGGTTTTCAGTGACTTGGCTGTGGCGGCGGAAGACGCTCGTTTCATTTATCCGGAAGGCCGGATTGGCGTTACCAAGGGGTTGATGGCGGCTTTGTCCGTTCGAGTTCCCCTGAAGATTGCCAACGAGATCATGTTGCTTGGCAAACCCATTGATGCGAAGCGGGCCTACGAAGCAGGCTTGGTTAACCAGATGGCGCGCTTGGGCTGCGAACTGAACGATGCCATGCGGATGGCTGGTGATTTAGGAAAGGCGGCGCCTATGGTGATTCGTCTGCTCAAGAAAATGGCGCGCGAGACCTTGCCCGTCAGCCCGGCTGAAGCTGCATACCGCGCACAGCTGGATGTGGAGGCGGTAGAGCAGAGTGCTGATGCGCAAGCTGGTCTGGAGGCATTCCGTAACAGGAAGACTCCAGTCTTCGCTGGCCATTGAGCGGATTCGCTGAAATTAAAAGCGAAAAGGAGACAAGATGCAAAGGCTGTTTAGCCGTCGGAGACTGGTGCAGGGGGCTATCGCCAGTTCCCTTTCGTTGGTGGCGGGGCTTCCTGCCAGAGCGCAAACTCAATCTCAAGCGCCTGTGCAAACCTGGCCCGTAGCACCTATCCGTTTGGTCGTGCCTTATCCTCCGGGAGGTCCGAACGACATCGCTGCGAGGCTATTGGCGGAGCACCTTACACGCGCGCTTGGTCAACCGGTTTTGGTGGACAACCGCGCCGGGGCAGGCGGAGTCATTGGATCTGCCCAGGTCACCAAGGCAGCGCCTAACGGACAAGTGCTGCTGTTTGCCAACAGCGGCGCGTTGGTCGTACAGTCGGTGCTGAAAACACCACCACCTTATGACCCGGCTACGGCGTTCACCCCCATTGTCAAGATGCTGGACGCTCCAAACTTCATTGCGGTTGGCGCTGATGTGCCCGCCAATTCAATCGGTGAACTGATCGAGCTGGCACGAAAAAATCCGGGCAAGTTGAACTACAGCTCGCCGGGGACGGGATCGTTCGGGAATTTCGTCGGCGAGTATCTCAAGCTCTTGAGCGGCGTCGATATGGTTCACATTCCTGGCAAGGGCAGTGCCTGGGGCGTGACCGAGTTGATGGCAGGTCGTATACAAGTATTGATCGATCCCATTGTGCTCGCTCACCAGAGTGGTGGCAGGCTCAAGGTTCTCGCGACGACCGCGGAGAAAAGGTCAAACTCCAACCCGGATGTTCCCACCGTCAAGGAGTCTGGAGGCCCGGATATGGTGTTGTCCGGCTGGTTTGGTCTGTTGGGGCCTGCTGACTTACCACCGCAAATCGTGAGCAAACTCGAAGCTGCCACGCGATCTATGCTCTCGGCACCGGATGTGGTGAAGACATTGGCAGGCCTTGGCCTAGCTCCTGAGCCGGAGAGTGCCACCCGTTTCTCGCAGACCATTCGGCGCGACCTCCGTACGTACCGTGATATCAAGGTACGTGCGAACATTCACGTCGACTGAACTACTGAACTCGTTGGCTGGGAGTGTCGTTGCGGGATCCACGGTCGCGATAGGCTGTTGCCCTCGTTCGAGCCACTCCCGGTTTCATTAGTTTTAATAAGAGGAGATTCCATGTCTAAACCACAGCCCATCAGATATGAAGCTGCATCCAGCGAAGTCCGCGAGATCTTCGACGACATCAAGAAAGTCAAAGGTATTCCCGAAGTCAATAATTTCTGGGCATACCTCGCTAGCGATCCCAAAACGTTGAAACGCACCTGGGAAAGTGTCAAGGAAGTCATGGCGCCGGGCAAGCTGGATAGCGTGACTAAAGAGATGATCTACTTGGCGGTCAGTGTGACGAACAATTGCGGGTACTGCATTGCAAGTCATTCCGCTGGAGCGGCCAAAGCCGGAATGACGCCAGAAATGTTTGGCGAGTTGATGGCGGTGATTGGTATGGCCAACGAGACTAATCGACTAGTCAATGGCTATCGCGTTCCTACGGATCCGGGGTTCGATCAATGAGCGCGTCCATGAAAGCCATGGTGCTGTCCGCACACGGTGGCGAGGAGAATTTCCGCATGAGGGAACTTCCACGTCCCGCACCAGAGAAGAATCAGGTGTTGGTCAAAATCGCGGCCACCTCTATCAATCCCATCGATCTGAAGATTCGAGGCGGCCTGCCTATAGGGCCTGAGTTGCCAGCGGTTCTTGGCTGCGATTTTTCAGGGACGGTCTCTGAAGTCGGAGCCGAGGTGCAAGGTTTCGCGGTTGGCGATGCAGTTTACGCATGCGCAGGAGGCGTGCGAGGGCAAGGGGGTGCGCTCGCTGAGTACATCGCCTGCGACGCAGATTTTCTGGCGCACAAGCCTTCAACTCTCTCATTCCGTGAAGCAGCCGCTTTGCCGCTTGCCGTCATTACTGCATGGCAACTAGTTCATAAAGCTTCCGTGGCCCAAGGAGAGTTGGTGCTGGTGCATGGCGGGGTGGGCGGTGTAGGGCATCTGGCTGTTCAAATTTCCAAGGCACTTGGCGCCCGGGTGGCAACGACAGTGCGAGGGCGCGAGGCCGGGGAACGGGCGCTACAGTTGGGTGCTGACGACATCATTGAGTTCGAGCGAGAAGAGGTATCCGCCTACGTGGATCGATTGACGGGTGGACGCGGATTCGACGTTGTCATCGACACCGTGGGTGGCGCGAACCTGGATCGCTCGCTGCAGGCTGCAGCCCAGAACGGAAGAGTCTCCGTATGCGCCGCGAGGAGCGTGCATGACCTTTCGCCCATGCATGCCAAAGCATTGTCACTGCATGTGGTGTTCATGCTTTTACCCATGCTCAATGGCCAGGGGCGAAAGGAGCACGGGGATATTTTGAAAAGCGTGGCTGAACTCTGCGAGCGTGCCCAGCTTCGGCCTTTGCTTGACGAGAAGCGATTCCGGTTGGAGCAAGCTGGGGATGCTCACACCTACGTCGAGAAAGGAAAGCTCTGGGGTAAGGTGGTGGTCAATATCGAAGACACGCAGTAGAGCAGGCGAGGCGGTTTGGTCTGGGCGAGTCAGGCGCTAAGCGTTCGCTGGAGGCGGGTTAGCCCTTGCCGAGACTCCGCGTGGATGAGCCTCGGTGCGGACCATCAAGCGGTGCTGCTCATGCCAGGCGCGTGTCGTCGAAGAGCACTTCGGGCAGACCGCGCACGCCTAATCCATGGAAGGCAAAAACGGCCCCAGCATCGGGGTGCTCGCTGCGCAAGAGATTGCCGCTGTTGCTGATGCTGGTGACATAGAGCACGTCGAGGTTTTCGCCGCCGAAGCAGGGGCACGTGGGGTAGGGGGTTGGTACGTCTAGTAGTTTGACCAACGTTCCATCCGGGCGGAAGCAGCCCACCTTGGCGGCTTGCACCAGTGCAACCCACAGGTTGCCGTCCGCATCTACGGTGGTGCCGTCAGGCGCGGAGCCGTGGGAGCGGGTGTTGAACACCGCCCGGCGCGGCCCGACCGCTCCGGTGGCGGGATCGTAGTCCACGGCACTGACGGTGTCGCTGAAGCTGTCTGCGTGATAGAGGGTGCGGCCGTCGGGGCTGAAGCAGGTGGCGTTGGCCAGGGCAATGCCATCAAATAGCTGCGTGACACTGCCGTCGGTGTCGAGACGGTAATAGGCACCATCGGTGTCATGGCGGCCCATCACCAGGGAGCCGGCCACGAAGCGGCCCTGCCGGTCGGTGCGACCATCGTTCATGCGCATCGAAGGCCCCTTGTGCCGCACTTCGGCCACTAGACGGGTGCTTCCGGTGCCGAGATCGAGCAGGTGGAAGCCGTCTTCGAGGGATAGCACCAAGCGGCCGCGTTGCGTCAGGGCAATGGAGCCCACGTCGCTGGGAGTGGCCGATTCGCGGTACTCGCCGTTCTGAAGACGGCGCACCAGGCGAGCCTTGGAGTCGATCCAGTACAGCGATTGGTCGCGTGTGTCCCACAGAGGACATTCACCCAGGCGGTCGCGAGTGGCGCCAATGATTTCGATTTTTGTCGTCATACAGTGCTCCTGGAGGCATTTGGATTGCGCAGCGCATCGGCGGCTGCGGCGCGGCGGACGAGGTAGTTGCGGTATTGCAGAGGCCAGGTGGCGTACCCCTCGTTAGCGCCTAGCGAGACTTCCGCGTGCACCGCCCAATTGGGGTTGTAGAGGGCCTCGCGGCCCACGGCGATCAGGTCAGCCTGTCCGGCGTGCAAGTAGTTCTCTGCCTGCTGGGGTTCGATGACGAGGCCTACGCCCATCACTTGCAGGCCGCTGGCCGCACGCAGGTGGCCGGCCATCTCCGCGCGAAACAGCAAGCTGTTGGATACCGAACGCCCCTGTGTGGGGTAGCTGGCAATGCCCCCGCCCGAAGAGCAGTCGACCACATCGACGCCACGCTCTTTCAGAGCACGCAGCAGACCCACCATTTCATCGACCTCAAGCCCACCGTCGATGGGATCGGCCAGGGAGACGCGCCAGAAGAGGGGGCGATCATCGGGCCACTCAGAGCGTACGGCCTCGGCTACCTCCAGCGCGAAACGCCAGCGGTCCTGGCCGTAGCGGTCGCTGCGTTGGTTGGCCACGGGCGACAGGAATTGGTGGACGAGGTAGCCGTGGGCACCGTGAACCTCCAATGCGCCGAACCCGGCTTCGCGCGCACGGCGGGCAGCATCCGCCCAGGCCCGCACGATGGCCTCCACGTCGGTGGTTTCAAGCGTCTGCGGTGTGGGCCAACCGTCTCCCACCGGAATGGGGCTGGGCCCTACCACCGGCCAAGAGGGCTCGCCGCGCGCGGCGTCTGCTTCGCCCAAAGGCCCATGACCATGCCACCAGGTCTGCGTAGCGGCTTTACGGCCGGTGTGGCCGAGCTGAATGGCGGGAACCGCACCGTTGTCGCGCAGCGCCTTCGCCACACGGGCCAGCGGAGCGATTTGCTCATCTTCCCAAAGGCCGATGTCGCCGTGTGTACTGCGTCCGCGCTTTTCGACTGCGGTTGATTCGACGAAGACGATACCGGCACCGCCTAGTGCAAAACGTGTGAGGTGGGCCAGGTGCCAATCGGTCGCCCGCGCGGATTCGTCGCCCGAGTACTGCTGCATGGGCGAGATCACCACGCGATTGCGTGCCTGCATGCCACGAATCTTGAGCGGGCTGAAGAGTTGGGTCATGAGATTTCTGTCCTGCCGAGGGCGTTATCGCGGCTGAATGCCGGCGTCGCTGGCCACTTTGCGGAATCGCTCGATCTCACTGATCTGGAACTTGCGCATGTCTGCAGGCGACAGCGTGAGTGGGTCGGAGCCAAACTTATGTACGAATGCGGTGGCGGCAGGAGTGGCGAGAAGGCTGCTCATGGTCTGAGCCAACTTGTCTGTGACTGGCGCGGGCGTTTCAGCGCGAACGTACATCCCCCCCCAGCTGTAGTTAACGAAGCTTGGAAAACCGCTCTCCTTCACGGTGGGTACATCGGGCAAATCAGGGTGACGTACATCACCAGTGACTGCAAGCGCCCGCAGTTTTCCGGCTTTGATTTGTGTCAGCGTTGCCAAGGGGTCGCTGATCGCCCAGTCGAGCTGGTCACCCATCAAGCCCACCACCACGTCGCCGATTCCCTTGTAGCTGACGTAGACCTGCGGCGTCTGGGTGACATTGGCGAACCATGCCGCAGAAAGCTCGAAGCCGCCCGTATAACCTCCCACGTTGAGCGATTTTCCGGCCTGGCGTGCGCCTTGCGTGATGTCCGCCACGCTCTTGAGCGGGGAGTTTGCCCCCGTCACCAGAACCATCATTTGACGGGAGAGCCCGCTGATCGGTTTGAAATCATTTTGCGCGTCGTAAGGGACGCCCTTCATCAGAACCGGATTCACCGCCATGTGTGTGTTGGTCCCCAGAAAGATGGTGTGGCCATCGGCTGGTGCGTTCTTGACTGCCATGGCCGCAATAGCGCCATTGGCCCCAGGGCGGTTCTCGACAATGACGGGTTGACCCAAAGCCTTGCTGAGTTGTTCGCTGAAGAAGCGAGCGGTCATGTCAGACCCGCCCCCAGCTGCCGTGGGCACGACGATGCGCAATGTGCGTGTTGGAAAACTGTCTTGCGCCCATGAAGCCGGGGCGAAGCTGACGCAGCATGCGAGTGCCCCAGCCATGGTGATGAACTTTTTGAAGTACCGAAAGCCTGGAACGGAGTTTGCCTTGTTCGTCATATTTGTCTCTTGAGTCATTGATGTAGTTTTGGAAAGCGGGGCGTGGGGAAAAGGCAATTTGCTGAATCAGCCGCGCGGATTCCCTGATGGCAAGGCCAGAATCTGTTTCGCGAGGATGTTGCGCTGGATCTCATTGGAGCCACCGAAGATGGCCGGCATGCGCGAGTCCAGGTACTGCCCCATCACGTCGGAGGCGATGCCGTTGATGAGTACGTCGTCCATCTGGCTGCCGTAGTCGCCCGCAAGTTCTACTAGCTCGTCAGTGATGCGTTGGTAGGTCTCGGTGCCCCAGATCTTCAGGTAGGAGACTTCCGGGCCCAGCTCTTCCCCGCCACGCAGCCGTCCCATGAAGAGCTCGAAAGCAGCTTTCAAGTCTCGTACGTCCAGAACGATCTGCGCGTAACGGTCGCGGAACCCGCCGTCCTCCAGCGCATCGGTGGCCTCCACCAGGCGGTCCAACTGAGCCAGCGCGTATTCGCATTGGCGCGGGGTACCGAAGAAGATGCGCTCTTCACGCAGAAACGAGTTGGCGACGTTCCATCCGTCGTCGATGCGACCCACCACGTTGGAGACGGGAACGCGCACGTTGTCAAAGAAGACCTCGCTGAACTCACCCTCGCCCTTGAGGTTGACGATGGGGCGAACCTTCACGCCCGGTGTTTTGAGGTTGATCAGCAAGAAGGTGATGCCGCGCTGCTTGGCCATGCCTTCAGCCTTGTTCGTGCGCACCAACGCGAACATCCAATCAGCGCCCGGGCCGAGGGTGGTCCAGGTTTTCTGGCCGTTGACGATGAGGTCATCGCCGTCGAGGTGGGCGCTGGTGCGCAGGCTAGCCAAATCAGACCCGGCGTTGGGCTCGGAGTAGCCCTGGCACCACATGATTTCACCGTTCAACACGCGCGGTAGGTGGTAGCCGATCTGCTCAGGCGTGCCATGCATCAGCAACAGCTTGCCGATGGCCAGGCCATGATCAGGGATGCGAGCGCAGCCGTAGCGTGCGATCTCTTCGGCGTAGATCACCTGCTTGGTGGCCGACAGGCCCATGCCCCCGGCCGACTTGGGCCAGGCAGGCGCGAGCCAACCTTTTTTTGAGAGCGACTGATACCAGTCAGAGATGTCTGCGTAGAACGCGCGCTTTTTCATGAAGCGCTTTTCAGGCGGATAGTTGGCAGCAATCCAGGTTGCCAACACGCGGCGGAATTCCTCGTCGGGCAGCTCGGCCACGTCTACATCGTCTGCTACCACCACGGGTGCTGAATCGCCCTGGCGCACGCGGCCGCTTTTATGCAGCTCAGCGATGAACTGCCTGCGCTGCCATAGCGGATTGCCTAACCACGCGGAGAGCGTCAGGCTCCGCTTGAGGCACAAGCCGATGTCTGTCTCATCGGCGATGCCCATGCCGCCGTGCAGATGGATGGCCGCCTTGCTCACGAGTAACGCCGTGGCACCGGCACGGGCGCGCGCCGCACGCAGCGACTGGATGCGCGTGACTTCGTCCGTTGGGTTAATCCAGTCCTGCAGCGCATTCTCTACCGAAGAGCGGGCCAATTGGCAATGCATCCACATGTCGACCATGCGGTGCTGCAGCGCCTGAAATGATGCGATGGGCTTGCCGAACTGAATGCGTTGCGAGGTGTAGGCTACTGTCGTTTCCAGCGCACGTTCGGCTACGCCTACCAGCTCGAAAGCTGAGACCAGGCGAGCGAGTTCGATGGCGTACGCCACCGCTTCGCGCACAACCGGGCCGCGGGCCAGCAATGCGTCACCCGAAAGCGTGAGCCCATCGAAGGAAGCCGCGCCGAAGTTCAAGCCGTCCACCGTGCGGCTGTTCTGTACGCGTAAGCCCGCTTGGTCCGCGTCGACCCAGAACAGTGCGGGGATGCTTTCGTCGAGAGCGTAGACCAGGAAGCCGTCGGCGGAGCTGGCCAGGGGCACGAAGCGTTTTTCTGCGCCTTGCAGTTGCCAGCCTTCGCCGTGCTTGCAGGCTTGCAGTTGGATATTCGCCAGATCAGGGGCACCGGCGGCTTCCTGCCAGGCCAAGGCTGCCACTTTCTCGCCACTCACCACGCCTTCAAGCAGCGCGCGGACGGTAGCGGATTCAGGTGCCAGAGGCACCAGGGCTTGCACCACCAGCACACTGCTGGCCACGAAGGGCTCGGGAGCCAGGCCTCGGCCGAGTTCGCTCGCAATCAACGCGGCTTCGGCCGCACCGAGGCCGTGGCCACCAAGGCTCTCGGGTACCAGCACCCCGAACCAACCAGCCTCGGCCATCGCGAGCCACACAGCTCTATCGAAGGGCTCAGCGGTGTCGCGGATACGGCGTACGCGTGCCGGAGCTGGCCGTCGTTCATGGAATGCCTGCACGCTGTCGCGCAGCATGGTCTGGGTTTCATCGAGAGTTGTCATGGGATCTGTAATGAGTCAGTGCATGCCATCTGAAAGTGGCGTTGCAGATAGGGGGTGGCCGAGTCTTTTCGGCAGAAAGGGGATAGCCGCGCAAAGACTCGCGAAGCTTGAGCTTCGGCTGCTTGCCGGTGGCCCGTGTGGGGAAGAACTTCCACAAACACGGTTTTGTCTGGCAACCGCTAATTAGCTATCTCGTCTTTTCCAAAAGCGCGGATGTCTTCACACGTAGCTTTTTAGTCGTCCTCACTCCGTTTGGTATGTCATTCATGACGCGGAGTTTACCGGCCGGCTAGTAAAAATGAAAGGTATCCTTATGCATCAAATACTCGGTAAAACCCTAGGTCTGTCCGTGATCTGGTTTATTCGCTGCCAAGATTAGTGGCGCGCGTAAGGGTGCGTGGGTGCTTATGTCGCGGCTGCGCCGGTATGCCACCGGCATGGCGAGGCGGCCATGGGCAACTGCACACGCCAGTGCCCATGCGGCAGTCCAAGCGAGTCCCTATCAGGTTGCCGCTATTTGCTTGCGCGACTAACGAATCGCTTGCGCCGAGAAGGGGGAAGCGCTAACGAGGGCGATGATCGATGTCCCAGACAGCCGGCAGGGAGGCTGTGGAATGGGACGATCGCCTTGGCCAGGTTCAGATACTTGGTCGCAATGTGATGGCGGCGGATCAGCGATCAGGCCTTGTTTTCGTGAGTGCTCGTGAGAGGGGCGCTCGTCCGACGCGAATAACGATGTGCCAACGCGGCGCAAACCATAAGCTGCATCTGATGGAACAGCATGAGCGGCAGCACAATGGCCCCGACCGACGCTGCTGGGAAAAGCACCTTGGCCATCGGCACGCCACTGGCCAAGCTCTTCTTGGAGCCGCAGAACACGATGGTGATTTCATCGGCTTTGTCAAAGCCCAGCTTACGCGCTGCCAAAGCGGTAAGCACGAGCGCGAGCGTCAGCAGCACCGCGCACACGACGAGTAACCCGGCCAGAGCCGAGAGTGGCACCTGTTTCCACAAGCCCTCAATCACAGCGGCGCTGAAGGCGGTGTAGACCACCAGCAAGATCGATCCCTGATCGACGAACTTCAGGGTAGACGCGTGACGTTTGACGAAGCTCCCAATCCACGGGCGCAGGAGATGACCAGCCACAAATGGCACCATCAGCTGCAGCAGGATGCGGCCAATCGCATCAAGCGAGCCGCCACTCTGGTGGTGCGGCACCACCAGTGCGCTGACCAGCAGCGGGGTGATGAACACACCCAACAAGGTGGAGGCGGAGGCACTGCACACCGCTGCTGGAACGTTGCCACGCGCCAGTGAAGTGAACGCAATGGCTGACTGAACGGTCGCTGGGAGGACGCAAAGATACAGGATCCCGACATACAGCTCGGGCGTGACCAATGGCGCCAATGCTGGTTTGAGGATCATCCCCAGCAATGGAAAGAGCACGAAGGTGCTGCAGAGCACCAGCAGGTGCAACCGCCAATGGGTCACCCCCGCAAAGACCGCCTCCCTGGAGAGCTTGGCGCCGTGGAGGAAGAAAAGCAGCCCTATGGCGACCGTGGTCGCCATTTCAAAAAGGCGGGCTGTTGGGCCACTCGCGGGCAGCAGGCTTGCCGCTGTGACCGTGGCTATGAGTGCCAGGGTGAAATTGTCTGGAAGGAAGCGCGGGCGTGTCATGCGGCAATTGGAGCTTGCGGAGATTGAAAAGTGAAATGGATTTATCTGATGGATATATGATTCAAAGTCATGAATGTCACTTTGCGCCAGCTTCGGGTATTTCGCGCCATCGCCGAAGAGCACAACTTCAGCCGTGTGGGCGAACGCATTGGCTTGACCCAACCTGCGGTAAGCCGGTCCATCCACGAACTGGAGTCGCAGCTTGGGATCAGGCTTCTGGACCGAACAACGCGCGAAGTGGCGCTAACCAGCGCGGGCCAATCATTGGCCACGCGCCTGGATTGGCTCCTTGATGAACTCGATCAAGCGCTGCGAGATGTAGGGGACATGGGCAGTGCCTTACGCGGACGGGTGCGAGTTGCCAGCAGCCCAACGCTCTCTGCCAATCTCATGCCTGAATGCATTGCGGCCTGCTTGCAGCACGAGCCAGACATACAGTTGGTCCTGCTAGACCGCATTCAGCAAGATGTCCTGGCCAGCGTGCGAGCGGGTGAGGTGGATTTCGGCCTGGTGATAGAGCCTTCGCCCATCAATGACCTCCACTGCGAATCCATCATGCAGGACCCGTTCGTGCTGGTGGCCCCGAAAACCCATCCGTTAATGCAACACAGCTCACTGCGATGGTCGGCATTGAGCGGGCAGCCCTTAGTGTTGCTGGACTATGCCTCTGGCAGCCGGCGCTTGATTGATGCTGCGTTGGGGCGCCATGGCGCGCAGTGCGAGGTGGCCCAGGAGCTCGGCCACCCCACCACTGTCTTCCGAATGGTCGAGGCGGGTATTGGCATCAGTGTCATGCCGGCACTTGCGGTTCCTCCGGAAGGTCTAGGCCAACTCGCCACGCGCCCTTTGATACCGGTCGTTCAGCGAGACATCGTGCTGGTGCACCGTCGCAATCGCTCACCTTCACCCGTCGCACATCGCGTTTGGGAACTCATCCGCGGGACGGTCATGGGCCGTGTTGAAAAGCAGATTCGGTAGGACACCTCATCAGTTGCAAAAGGGCTTTTCAGCAGTCTGACGTGTCCAGGAAGACGTGCGCGTTCTTTTCGGTTCGCTTCAAGGCAACTGCGCTTGTGACCCTGGCAGTGACTGGAATCCACGGGTCATAATTCACCCTAAAGCAAAAGGATCGTTCTGTGAGTCTATCTGAGCAGCAAGGCGACGTACTGCGCCGTGAAAGCCGTCTACGGACGTTGCCCGAACAAATAGCAGAGCGTTTATATGAGTCGATCGTCTCCGAGCGCGTTCAACCTGGCGAGCGCTTGAGGGAGGACGCACTGGCAACGTCGTTCAACGTGAGCCGCGGGCCCATTCGTGAAGCGCTTCGCATTCTGGAAAACGACGGCGTGATTCAAATGCTCCCGAATCGCGGGGCCTATGTAAGCAAGCTCTCCGTTGAGGAAGTCAACAGCGTTTTTGAAGTTCGAATATTGCTGGCCGGTGCCATGATCCGAGGGCTTGCGAATGCCAGCAAGGCAGTTTTGAGCGACTTTGAGAAGAGAGTGCAAAAACTCGAGGGGCTTGCCAATGAGCCAGGAGAACAAGCGGACACCTATGCCGCCTGTAGCGTTGATCTTTCGTTGACCTTGGCAGAGTCTTGCGGCAATCCCGTTCTCGCCCAATTTATGGGATCGTTGGCGCGCCGTAGCTGGCGCTACACGAAACTGAGCCTAAGAACGGTGGAGCGCAGGCAATCGTCGGCTACGAATTGGCGGCAAATTTACAACTACGTGAAAAAGGGCGAAGTGCAGGAGGCGGGCGAGATCATGCAGAGATTGGTGAACGCCACTCGTCTGGATGCAGTGAAGTATCTTTCTGAAGTGGGGCCTTCCTAAGAGCATGAACGCTTTCCAAGGTGCGCTCAAGATCCTGAATCAAAGTGGCCAAGCAGAAAATGAAAGTTCCAGCTCTATGCGTTTCAGCACTTCATTGCATCTGAAAAATACCACTTAAGATTTAGATTCTTAAGCTCAGCTGCCGGACAATCCTTCTGCGCCGCTAGGGCTGGATTGGAAAATGATCCCTTGGCTGCTCAGGCGATCTACTTCTTCCCTTGAGAGGCCGGCAAGATCAATGAGCACGCGCTCCGTATCCCGTCCTACTGCCCCGCCGCTTGAGTAAACGTGCCCGGGCGTGGCAGACAGTTTGGGAACCACGCCCGCCACAGTAACCGTGCCAAGCGTGTCGTGAGGCACTTCGAGCAACATGTCGCGCGCTTTGAAGTGAGCATCCTGGAAGATATCTTCCATGGTGAAGATCCGGGTTGCGGGTACACCCGCCGCTTCCAGTTTCTGCTCAAGTTCCGTCAAGGCAAGCGAGTTTGTCCACTCAGAGATAAGCCCATCCAGGGCTTCGCTATTGGAAGAGCGAGCACGCGCCTCTGCGTAGTCCGGGTGGGTTGCGAGATGAGCTTGCCCCATGGCCTCCGCCAAGCGTTGAAAGACGGCGTTTCCCATGGCAGTGATGTGAATGTGGGAGCCATCACCTGTAGGGTAGAGATTGTTGGGTGTACTGTCTGGAAGCTTCGAGCCCGCGCGATTGGCGATGAACCCCAGTTTTTCATAGGCGGGAACATGTGGTTCCATGAAGCTGAAAGCGGACTCATAAAGGCTGGCGTCAATCAACTGGCCGTGCCCTGAATCTTTCTCATGCAACAACGCCATCACTGCCCCAAATGCGGCGTAGAGGCCGGTCACGCAATCAGTCAGCGAGACTGCCGCGCGAGAGGGCGGACGATCTGGATCGCCGGTCACATGGCGTAGGCCGCTGACCGCCTCACCGATGACGCCATAGCCGGCCCTCTCGCTATAGGGCCCGTTCTGCCCAAAGCCGCTGATGCGCACCATGATCAGGGCGGGGTTGATCGCCGAGAGCGCCTCGTAACCCAATCCCCACTTTTCCAATGCGCCTGGTCTGAAGTTTTCAATGACCACGTCGCACTCCTTCACCAGCCTGCGAACAATCTCCCGTCCTTCTTCGGAACGAAGATTCAACGAGATGAGTGACTTGTTACGCAGGATGCTGGCTCCGTAAAGAGATTCTCCTTGGTAGCTTTTGCCCATCATGCGCACCGCGTCTCCTTCGGCTGGCTCCACTTTGATCACTTCGGCACCGAAATCTGCAAAGAGGCGGCCGCAGAACGGCCCGGCAACCGTCGAACCCAATTCAAGAACTCGATAACCGGAAAGAGGGCCGGAGCCCTTTTTTGAGGGAGGGTGGTTCATAAAAGCAAGTTGAAAAATCAGGCCAATACCAAGGGCGGTTGTGGTGTCAGGCGTGCAAACCTGCGGGTAATTCAACCACCCAGTTCATTGCCGATATTATTATTGTCAACAAGTTGAATGTCTACTACAATTTCCGTGACGTCATTTCTCCATGGCTGCATGCTGGGGTGTTTCCGAACACGCCCGAGGCGGTGGCCGGGTTTGGTTGTTGTGGTGTGAGAACAGGTCGTCATCGGAATGAGAGACGCTGTAGTTCAAGCGCAGCAACACATGCCAGGCTCCGTGTGTCGCTTGTGATTCATTGCCTGGGAACACTAAGAAAGAATGGAGACAAAGACATGCTTCAACGCAGAGAAGTCATGAAACGGATCGCCGCAGCCTCAATGGCGGGTTCTTCTGGGGCCGTGTTGGCTCAAACCGGCTATCCCTCAAAGCCGATCAACATGGTGTGTGGCTTTGCAGCGGGTAGCGCCACCGATGTCGTGGCGCGGGTGATCTCGATCAAACTGGGGCAGCGGCTTGGTCAGCCCGCGCTCGTGCAGAACGTCACAGGCGCGGCGTCGACCATCGCCGCGGACGCAGTCGTTCGGTCTGCGCCGGATGGCTACACGCTGATGACGGTGTCCAGCGCCATCACCATTGTTCCGGCGGTCTACAAAAACCTGAAGTTCGACGTCGAGAAGGATTTGGTTGCCATCGCCAATATCGGCTTTATCCCAACCGTGCTGATGGTGACGGATTCCATGCCTGTGCGAACGCTCGCGGAATTCGTGGAGTACGCGAAGGCACATCCCGACAAATTGAACTACGGCTCATCGGGTACAGGTGGGTCCACTCACCTGGCTGCGGCATTGCTGGCTCAAACCCTGGGGCTGCGCATGACCCATGTGCCCTATCGTGGAAATGGGCCGGCAGGGCAAGCCTTGATGGCCGGGGAAATTCAAGCCCTGGTGGACACCACGGTTTTGGCGGCGCAATCCGTTCGTACGGGGCGGGTCCGCGCGCTCGCGGTTACGGGCAACGCGCGCTCACCGGCCCTACCCGATGTACCTACCTTTGCTGAGGCTGGCGTCAAAAACTTCGACGCTTCAGTGATGTTCGGCATCATGGGGCCTAAAAAAATGCCACAAGCTGCGGTGGAGCGAATCAATCGCGAAGTGGCAGAGGTGTTGAACGATCCTGCCGTGCAGGAGCAGCTAGGTAAGACAGGTGGCCTTCAGCTGGCGCCTATGTCGCAGGAACAGTACGCAAAACTGATATCTGACGAAATCTCCAAGTGGAAGAAGCTGGCCACACAAATGGACATTCGCGCTGAATGAATCCAGGCCAAACAGGCCCTACCAAATAAGCAAACTCAGGAGTGCATAGATTCATGGAAACCCCGACTGTGGAAGCCAAAAAGCAAGAGGCTCCGGAAAACTGGCAGGAAGAGCTTCAGGAGCTGCAAAAGCGCCACGAACTCGCTGAGAAAATGGGCGGAGACGAAGCCATAGCCAAGCAACATGGCGCCGGTCGTCTGACCATTCGTGAACGTATTTCCCAGCTTGCGGACCAAACCAGTTTCCAGGAAGTTGGGAAACTCACGGGGCAGGGCCACTATGTGGAAGGAAAGCTGCAGAGCGTCACGCCCGCACCGTACGTCATGGGTCTGGCGAAGATTGATGGCCGCCCAGTCGCCATCGGTGGTGAGGATTTCACCATCCGTGGTGGCTCCAGCTGGAGTGGTGATCGCAAGAAGGGCGGGCAAGGCGGATTCGTGGAAGACCTTGCGCTGAATTACCGCATTCCTTTGGTGAACCTGATTGATGGCGCTGGCGGAAGCGTGACCTCACACAAGAGGCGTGGCCATGCGGTGTTCCCCGGCGTTCACGGCTTTGAAACCTCGGTTGAATTGATGAGCGTAGCACCGGTGGTCAGCGCGGTGCTGGGAACGGCCGCCGGGGGGCCTGCGGGCAGGGCTATTCTTTCTCACTGGTCCGTGATGACGCGCGACACCAGCCAGATTTTTGCGGCAGGGCCTCCCGTCGTTGAGAGATCGCTGGGGCAAATCATTAGCAAGGAAGAGCTTGGCGGGCACAAGGCCGCAGCTGATATGGCGGGGCTGGTGCATAACGTTGCGGCCAATGAGGCCGAGTGTTTTGAGATGATCAGGCGCTACCTTTCCTACATGCCTAACAACGTGTGGGAGCTCCCGCCGGCGGTGGAATCCCAGGATCCTCCTGAGCGAGCGGAAGAAGCGTTGCGAACCATCGTGCCCAAGGACAGACGCAAGCCTTACAACATGCGTACCTTGATCAGCCTGTTGGTGGACAAAGCGTCGGTGTTCGAAATTCAGCCCACTTATGGAAAGTCCGTCATCACCAGTCTTGCGCGAATGAATGGGAAGGTCGTGGGCGTGGTCGCCAACAACCCCATGATCTATGGTGGGGCACTGGATTTGAAATCATCTCGCAAGCAGACGCATTTCATTCAGCTTTGCGACACCTTCCATATTCCGCTGATTTTTTTGGTTGATGTGCCTGGGTTCATGGTGGGGAAAGATGCAGAGCTGGCTGGCACATTGCGCGAAGGTATGCGCAGCGTGTATGTGGCCATGCAGGCGACCGTGCCCATTCTTACTGTGGTGATCCGCAAGTGCTATGGGATGGCCGGGATGGCGGCTACGGATAAAAATGGCATCGGTCTCAAGCTCGCCTGGCCTTCAGCAGAGTGGGGATCATTGCCTGTAGAAGGTGGTGTGGCCGCAGCCTACAAACGCGAGATTGCGGCGGCGGAAGATCCCAAACAAAGGGAGCGTGAACTGGAAGCAGAATTGCGCGAGTTGACTTCTCCGTTCCGTACCGCTGAGGCGTTTGGTGTGGAAGACATCATTGATCCCAGTGAAACGCGGCGCTATCTCTGCCGCTTCATCGATGCCGCCCAAGGCCGGCTTCGGACATCACTGGGTCCCAAGCTGCGGTCTGGTGTTTTACCTTGAACCTAGGGCGTGTTCACACTAAATTCACCCCCGCGCCGGGGTTTACCGGGTTGCAGTGCAAGGCGCGCCTTGCCGCCAAGGTGCGATCCTTGGCAAGAGGCGCAACGCGGCAATGCGGCCCGGCAAACCCCGGCCCGAAGGGTGAGGCTCTGGCAAACCGCACTCGGCGTTGCAAACCCTCCCCGGGTGTCCAACCCGGCTGCGGTTTGCGCCTTGATTGCGGCTCGCCAGAACCTCACGCGGGGGCGAATCTAGTGTGAACACGCCCTAATGATCAGGCACGTGGCGTGGCGTTGCTGCGCTGCGTGCCTGCGTGGTTCCCCGGCGTGGCTGCTTATGGGTTTGTAGGCTTAGACGGCTCCGCGTTCAAGCTGACGCGCGGCTTCACGGCATGAGTCGTTCACCAGTTTTTCCATCGCGTTTCCCGCAACTTGCCCGTCACCAACGAGGAGCGCCTCCAGAAGCACTCGCCACGTTCGTGCAGACTCCATACGCCTGTTGGGATCGCTAAGACCAAGCTTGGTGTAGCGCCAACTCTGCCGGGCCAATGAATTCATGATTTCTGCCAACCGCTCATTGCCAGAAGCACTGGCTATGGCCAAAGACAATTCAACGCTGGCGGCCAAATATGCCGCTTCTGCTTGCGCATCCTGCGCAGTGGCGAGTTGCTCCAGCTTCTCCACGGCAGGCGCAAAGCGAGCAACCGTGGCCTGAGACATGCTCGCGAGCCGGCGCACCATGGTGCCAGCTAAGACTCTTCGAACCTCGAAGATGTCGTTAACTTCTTTGGCCGTCAGCTTGGTCACATGCGCTCCCCGGTTCGCGAGGACTCGAACGACGAAGTCGCGTTCCAGAATTCGCAAGGCTTCCCGAACCGGGCCGCGACTCACCCCAAAAGAGTCTGCAAGCGCGTCTTCACGAATGCGCTCGCCAGGTTGGTACTGTCCAGCGACGATAGCTGCGTAGATGCGCTCCGCGATCTGCTCGGGCATGGTGCGCAAGGCTGCACCATCGCTGCGCGTTCTATCGATCAGACGAAGATCGTGCTTCGAGTCGGGATGGGGAGCGGGCGCGGGGCTCATCAACTCTCAATGATGGCCAACTCCTGGCCCTCCTTGATAGCCTGACCTTCCGTGACCAGAATTTTGACGATTCGGCCACCATCCGGCGCCAGAACAGGAATCTCCATCTTCATGGACTCCAGAACCATGATGGACTGATCTGCTTCGACGTCAGCGCCTATCGCCACCTCGATCTTCCAGACGCTTCCAGTGACTTCAGAGCAAATAGTTTCGGTAGCCATATAGATCTCCTTGTTGAATTAGACTAAGTTGAGTATAGTGGACATTCTTATTGTCAACAATCTTAATGTAGTCTAATCATAAGGAGACATCGGATGAGCAAAAATCGCGGGGTATGGGGTCGTTGTTTGGCAGCCATCACGTTATGTGCAGTGGCCAGTGCTTCTGTCGCATCGGAACAGTGGCCAACGCAAACTGTGAGATTGGTAGTGCCTTATGCGACAGGTGGCACCACCGATCTCATCGCCCGAAAGCTGAGCGAGCGTCTCACCCGGGAATTGGGCCAAACCTTCGTGGTGGACAACAAGCCGGGTGCAGCGACCAACATTGGCGCGCAGTTTGTGGCGCAAGCCAAACCTGACGGAAACACCATCCTCTTCGGCAGCGTTTTTCAGGTGCTCAATCATGTCTTCGGCCCAGAACCGGGTTTTGACATGTTCAAGGCGCTGGAACCAGTGAGCCTGGTGGCAGACATGCCTTTCGTGCTTGCCGCAAATCCTCGTACGCCTTACCAGAACGGCCGCGAACTCATCGCAGCGGCGAAGGCCGAGCCTAAAAAACTTTCGGTCTCGCACGCACAGTTGGATATATCCCTGGAGTTGCTGAACAACAAGGCCGGGATGGAGTTGCTGCTGGTTCCCTACAAAGGGGGTGGTCCTGCAACCACAGATGCCATGGCAGGCCAAGTGAACATGGTCTACGCGCTGGTCCCCGTGTTGTTGCCCCACATTCAGGCCGGCAAGCTCAAGCCTTTGGCAGTGACATCGGCCACTCGGTTTGAAGGCTTGCCGAATGTGCCTACGTTTGTGGAAAGCGGTGCCAATTTCGATATGACGATGTGGTACGGAATGTTCCTGCCCGCAGGCACACCGAAGACCATCGTGGACAAGCTGGCTCGTGTTACTGAGTCTGTGATGACTAGTAAAGAGATGGTGGACGCCATTCGCACCGCAGGGGCCAATCCGAGGCACACCACGCCTGCAGACTTCCGCTCGCTGCTCACGAAAGAACTTACGACTTGGCAAGGCGTTTCGAAATCCATTCCCAAACTCATGCAGAAGTGAACCGTTCGATGTTGCCCTCTCAGCCAACACCCAAGCACCTTATCCGCCGCCTGTTTGTCGCGAACCGGGGTGAAATCGCAGTTCGCGTCATTCGCGCGTGTCAGTCACTTGGAATCGAGTCGGTCGCGGGCGTCTCAGAGGCGGATCAGGAGTCTCTGGCCGCGCGACTCGCAGATTCAGTAGCGCTCATTGGCCCGGCTCCGGCCTTGGAGAGCTATCTGAATATTGATCGCGTCATTGATGCCGCTCGGTGCAGCGGCTGTGATGCGCTCCATCCAGGTTATGGATTTTTGTCTGAACGACCGGCGCTTGCCCGTGCCTGCAGAGAGGCCGGCATCATCTTTATCGGCCCATCTCCCGAAGCCATAGAACAGATGGGCGACAAGATCACGGCGGTGAGCTTGGCGCAGGCGGCGGGCGTACCCCGCGTGCCAGGGTCTGGTGCGCTGGAAAGCGTGGCCCAGACTATGGAGCTTGCGCGCGGCATCGGATACCCCGTGCTGATCAAGGCGACGGCAGGGGGAGGTGGCCGCGGAATGCGTGTGGTCCGTGAGGAGACGGAACTCCCTGCCGCCATGGAGTCTGCCGCCAACGAAGCCAAGGCGGCCTTTGGCGATGGAACGCTCTATCTGGAGAAGTTCATCGAATGTGCCAGGCACATCGAAATCCAGATCATGGGTGACCAATTCGGCACCGTGGTTCACCTGGGCGAGCGCGAATGCTCTACGCAGCGCCGTCATCAGAAGTTGATCGAAGAGTCTCCTTCTCCAGTGATCACGCCTGAGCTGCGGCAAGAGATGGGGCGATGCGCCGTGCAACTGGCGCGCAATGCGCAATACGCGGGCGCTGGGACCGTTGAGTTCGTACTTGATGAAGTCGAAGGGCGTTTCTATTTCCTGGAAATGAACACGCGTATCCAGGTGGAGCATCCGGTCACGGAAATGGTGACCGGGATCGACCTGGTGGTGGAACAAATCCAGATTGCGCAGGGGCATCCTCTTTCCTTCACCCAGGAAAGTGTGAGCTTGCAGGGGCATGCCATTGAATGCCGTATCAATGCGGAGGATTTCAACAAAAACTTCTTGCCAAAGCCTGGCCAGATTGTTCGTTGGGTGCCGCCTGAAGGTACGGGTGTTCGTCTGGATTCACATTGCTATTCCGGGTATGAGGTGCCACCCAATTACGACTCGCTTTTGGCGAAAGTCATCGTTCACGCGGCGGACCGAAAAACGGCGATCAAGGCCATGCGAAATGCACTGGATGCGTTTGTCATTGAAGGCATCCCGAGCACCATTCCTTTTCATCAGGAGGTGCTTCAACACCCTGCGTTTATTGAGGCTCGAGTCACCACTCGTTGGGTGGAGCAGAGCTTTATTCCAGAGCGCAAAGCCAGGTTGCGCGCTGAAGCAGACGCCGCTAAAGCGGCTAGTGCCACGGCATAGGGCAACTGCGGTCGGACAGGTGCCAACTGTATATCGCCGTCGTGATGAGTTCACGGCGGCACAAGGAGAACGAATTTGAATGACATCACCAATGCGGCAGAGCAACTGCAAGCGGAATTTGAACAACGTCAGGCGCATGCGCTGGCGATGGGCGGCGAGGCCAAGCTGGCCGCGCGCAAAGCCACAGGCATCATGAATGCGCGCGAGCGCATAGAGAAGCTCGTTGATCCGGGCAGCTTCATGGAGTCGGGGCTATTCGCCACTTCTGTGGTGGAAAGCATGAGAGAGCGTTCTGCCGGCGATGGAAAGGTTGTCGGTTATGCGCGCATTGCGAACCGGGATGTGGCTGTGGTCTCCAATGATTTCACGGTCATGGGGGCCTCCAGCAGCGCCACTAACTCCAAGAAAATCAGCCATATGAAGCGCACCGCGACTTCGCGTGGCTTTCCGCTTGTATTTCTCGGAGAGTC
The DNA here is from genome assembly GCF_000422885.1 of Ottowia thiooxydans DSM 14619. Lineage (GTDB taxonomy): Bacteria > Pseudomonadota > Gammaproteobacteria > Burkholderiales > Burkholderiaceae_C > Ottowia > Ottowia thiooxydans. Next base: position 142,744 of record NZ_KE383942.1, read on the forward strand.
GTCCGGGGCCCGGATGCCTGACACCATGGGCGCACGCGGAATGGGGACCATGCTCGGTGGCGACCCCACGCAATACATGCGCATGCGTGAAACGCCTTGGGCTGGTGCGGTGATGGGTTTTTGCTATGGCTCGTCGACTTGGTACACCGGGTTTTGCGACTTCAGCGTCATGCGCAAGGGCGCCATCATGGCGGTTTCCAGTCCCAGGTTGGTTTCCATGGCGGTGAAGGAACAGATTGACCCCGAAGAAATCGGTGGTTGGAAACTGCACTCCGAAGTGACGGGCCTGGTCGACATGGTGGTCGATACGGATGATGAGGCGCTAGAAGCCATCAAGCGCTTTCTGGCCTACATGCCAAGCCACCATAACGAGGCACCCCCGGTCGCTGCACCGCAGGAGGCCGGTGGCGACATGAGCCAGATTCTCGATCTGGTGCCCATTAGCCGAACCAAGGTCTATGACGTTCGCAAAGTGGTGAAAACTATCTTTGACAAGGACAGCGTCTTTGAGATGAAGCCGCGCTTTGGCAAGGTGGCCCTCACAGCGCTCGCGCGTCTGGATGGGCATACCGTGGGTGTGATTGCGAACAACCCCTTGCACAAGGGTGGCGCACTGGATACCGATGCGTGCGAAAAGATCACCAGCTTTATCGTGATGTGTGACTCCTTCAACATTCCGCTTGTGCTGCTGGTGGACACCCCCGGCTTCATGATTGGCGTCGATGCGGAGCGAAAGCGCGCGCCGGGAAAAATCATGAACTTCATGACGGCGCTGCAGATGGTGACGGTTCCCAAAGTCTCGGTCATCTTGCGAAAGAGCTATGGCCAAGCGTATCTGAACATGGGGGGCGGTCGCAACTCCGACGAAGTGGCTGCATGGCCCACCGCAGAGGTGAGCTTCATGACCCCCAGCTATGCCGTCAACATCGTGCACGGGCTCGAACCCGGTGACGATGGATACGAGGAAAAGCTGGCCGAGATGGAAAAGGGCAATAGCGTCTACGACATCGCTTCCATCTATGCGGTTCAGAACGTGATCCTTCCGCATCAAACCAGGGACTACTTGATCAGGGCGCTCCAAGTGCATCGGCTTCGCCTGACCGGGGGCGTGGGCAAGCACTTGATGCAGACCTGGCCTTCCACCTACTGAAGCCCGTTTGACGGCCATGCTGGCGGAAGTCTTATTGATCGGCGCGGTTTCGGGCTTCATTCAGGGGCTCTCGGGATTCGCGTTCGGTCTGATCGCCACGTCTTTATGGGCGTGGATACTCGCGCCACAAAAGGTCGTTCCCCTGGTCGTCATGGGATCGCTCATAGGCCAATGCATTTCCATTTTGGGCGTGAGGCGGAGTATCGATATCGCACGTGTGAGCCCCTTCGCGCTGGGGAGTCTTGTTGGGGTGCCGCTAGGGACACTGCTGCTCCACTCGCTCGATATGACGGTATTTCGGCTACTCATTGGGGCAGCCCTGGTTATTTACTGTTCCGTCATGCTCTGCTCAGTGCGTCTGCCCAAACTGGAAAATGCCAATCGCGCGGCCGATGGCTGTGTGGGCGCGGTGTCTGGTGTGCTCGGCGGGGCATGTGGATTGAGTGGTCCGCCAATGATCTTGTGGTGTTCCATGCGAGGGTGGAGCACCATGGCCCAGCGGGCCACCTACCAGCCCTATTTCATGTTCGTGCAAGTGCAAGTCATCATCTTTTACGCATGGCAGGGTTTGATTGATGCGGCGCTGTTGGAGCTGTTTTTATGGCTTGCCCCGGTCGTCATGCTGTCCTCGTGGATAGGATCTCGCGCCAGCCGATGGGTGAGTGACTTCCACTTTCAAAAGCTGATCTTTGGCTTCTTGCTGCTTTCTGGCTTGGCGCTTTTGATACCAGGCTTTCGGCTGGCCTGGCTGGCCATCAAATGACCTGAGGTGTGAGCACGATTTGAAGCAGTAGTTACTTTTACTTAGAATTCAGATCGACGCACCAACGGGTGCATCGGATTCAGATCGACTATGTGGGAGAACTTAGTGCCGCAAGATCCAAACGACTTCAATGTCTTCAGCATGGCCACGAATGCCAGAAACCTCTCGCGGCGCCAGTTGCTTGATGGGGGCATTGGGTTAGGTGCGCTCTTGCTCACGGCGGGGGCCGCCAAGGCGGCTGGCCATGCTCACCACTCTGCGCATGGGCAGCACGCCCAACACGGACACATGGACATGTCTCCTACGCTGGGCATCGTGCAGGATAAGCGGGTACCTGCGATGGACCAACCGCTTTTGGAGCCTGAGGTGCGGCGGTCTGTGAATGGTGTGCTGAACACCACCTTGCGGGTCGCCTATGCCTACCGGTACATCGGTGGCGTCAAGCTCTATGTGCGTTCTTATGAGGGAGTCAGTCCGGGGCCCACTTTGCGCATGAAACCGGGCGAAACTTTGCGCATCAAGCTTATCAATGACCTCCCGCCTAACCGGGACCCCATGCCCGCAGACATCAGTCGGCCGCACCAGTTCAACAACACCAATTTCCACTTCCACGGGTCCCACGTGAGTCCAAGCGGTATCGCGGACAACGTCATGCGCACCATGGCGCCTGGGAATAGCTACAACGTAGAAATCAAGGTTCCTGAAGATCACACCAAAGGCACCTATTGGTACCACCCGCATCACCACGGAAGCGCCGATGTTCAGATGTCTAGCGGGATGGTGGGCGCCATCGTCGTCGAGGGAGATTTTGCCAATGTCCCCGAGATAGCAGAGGCTCAGGAGCGCCTGTTGGTTCTGACTCAGGTGGTGTTCGATGCCAACGGCATGATCGAAAATTTTGAGACCTTGTTCCCTGAAACGGCGACCCGTTTTCTCGCCATCAACGGGCAAAGACGGCCGATGATTTCCATGCGACCCGGGGAGGTGCAACGCTGGCGCATCCTCAATGCGGGCTACCAGGACGATATGTTGCTTGAGCTGGACAAGCACGATCTGAATGCAATCGCCTACGACGGCATCCAACTCGGTGTCATGGAGCCTCTTAAGCAGATTTTGATTGCACCGGGCCAACGCGTTGATATCTTGGTTCGGGCAGGTGTTGCTGGAACCTACGCTTTGAATGCAGCTCCCTACGATCAAGGGCATCCTTCTCCCACTGGCACCTTGGCACGGGTGGTGGTGGCGGGCGCGCCGATGAATATGACGTTGCCGCGTGCCCTGCCCACGCCACCCTTGAAATCCATCAAGGCCTCGGAGATTACCAACCGCCGCACGCTGGTTTTCTCAGCCACAGCGCCTGAGGCGGATGCCGCTGGTCATTGGCAGGAGTTCGGATTTTTCATTGATGGCAAAAAATTCGATCCTCGCCGTATTGATCACCGGGTAAAGCTTGGTGCAGTGGAAGAGTGGAAGATCGTGAATACGCACGAACATGACGATCACGTCTTTCATATTCACACCAACCCATTTGAGGTCGTTTCAATCAACGGCAAGCCACTGGCTGTTCCGCAATGGCGAGATACGGTGATCGTCGAGCGTAAAGGCGGTGAAGTGGTATTTCGCTCCCGGTTCCTCGACTTCACGGGTATCTTCATGCTGCATTGCCACATGATGAACCATGAAGAAATGGGCATGATGCAAACGGTCGAAGTCTACAAACCCTGAGTGAAAGCCAGAAAAAAAGAAGAGCCCTGGCGGATACCGCGCAGGGCTCTAATTGCCTTAGAACGAGTTACAAAGGCAAGGAGACAAAGGGTAGGTCAGTGGCAGCGCTTACACCTTCTCAGGCTGCCCGCCTCAGCAGTGGTCGCTGGTTTTCGATGAACAGTGGTGCCGCCCGGTCTGCAGCCAGTGCAATGCGGGCCTGCAACGCAGGGCTGGTGACCTGATAGTTCTCGAAGTCCGCATTCGCTCCATACACGCCGATGGGTAGCGTCAGGGATTGGAAGAACGCGAACAGCGGACGCAGTTGATGGTCCAGTACGAGGGCGTGCCGATCGGTGCCACCGGTGGCGACCAGCAACACGGGTTTCTCCACCAGAGCATCCTGGCCGATGAGATCGAACAGGTGTTTGAAGTGACCGGGATAGCTGCCTCGGTAAACCGGCGTTGCCACTATCAATAGAGTGGAGGACTCAATCGCTTGCAGCTGCTTCTCGATCTCTGCAGGCAACTCGTCGCGCGCCAGCGCTTGCCCGAGCGGGCGGGCGAATTCGCCGAGCTGTATGACACGCACGCGCAGCAGCAGGCGTTCCTCAAGTGCGCTCAGCAATGCATCAACCAGCGCCCTGGTGCGTGATGGCTGAGAGGTGCTGCCGACCACAGCAACGACGTCGAGAGGAATAGGCATAGAGCAGATGGCTGGATGGTTTGCGAAGGGAGTTTGACTTTAGGCTGGGCACTCCGGGCGGCCAACGAACCAAAACCAATTTGCTTAGAAGAAAAACGAGTTCTTGCTGCCGTGGCTCTTGCTCGCGTGCCTGCATCGGAGGGTTGCTTTGATAGCCGGAATACGAATATGTACAGCCTGAAAGATTCGTTTCCGCGGAAAACCGTTGCGCCGCATACTGGTTGCACCGCGCAGAACGCGCACCACACACAAGCGATTCCATGCGCAATCCTCGTCGCCGGCGTGCTGCCGCGCTCACACGTCATTTCGCAGAGGTGCAGAAGGCTCTTGTTCTGATGGCAATTTTTGTTCAGCCCGAACAGTGTGTATCGATTACGCGGCTCAGTATGAGAGGGGCATATGGTTGCATTGGTACGTTTTGATTCCGCCGGGCGGTGGGGTGAAACCTGGGTCTGCGACCACCTCGTAAGCCAGGAGCTCACACGAGCTGGCGTTCACTGGGGGCGCTGGCCGTTGAGGCCCTTGGTGGGTGATGGGCTGACCGAACTCAAGGCTGTTTACGGCCCTGAGTTGGCGGCTTTGGGGGAGGATTTTCCGCTGCGTAGCGCGGACCGGGTCGCCATCGCGCCAGATGACTCTCGATGGCCTGAGTGGCGACGCCAGTTTCTGACAGAGCACCAGCACTCAGATGCAGAGATCCGCTTCTTCCTGGCGGGCACTGGCCTTTTCTACATCCGGGACGACGATGGGTTTCTGGGCCTGTTGTGTGAGGCGGGTGATTGGGTGGCCTTGCCGGCGGGCTTGCCGCATTGCTTCGATGCGGGGCAAGAACCCCAATTCGATGCCATTCGTCTGTTCAGCGCAGCAGATGGTTGGGTGGCTGAACCGACTGGTGCGCCAACACCAACATTGCCTCTGTTCGACGATTTTGTTGGCGACCTGCTTGCACGCATGGACGAAGCACAGGAGGAGTAGGGCGCCTGAGATCGCTTATCCGCCGAAAGAAGTAGCCTTGCGTGCGCGCGTAACCCGCGTTTGCCTTGTGCAGTTTTTGCAGAAGCATGGACGGAAAGCGTCGTGGCACTGTAGGCGCCAGCGCGCTAAATTGGCTTTCTTTGCGAGATGACGACATGAGCAGCACTCCAAAGCAATTGCACTTAGGCGCTTTTATGCGCCCGGTCAGCATCCACACTGGTGCTTGGCGTTATCCGGGCGCGTGGCGCGACGCCAATTTCAACTTCGAGCGCCTCAAGACTTTGGCGCAAGCGCTGGAGCGTGCTTGCTTCGATGCCTTCTTCATGGCAGATCATTTGGCGGTGTTGAATATGCCGATCGAATCTCTGCAGCGCAGCCATACGGTCAGCTCATTCGAGCCGTTCACTTTGTTGTCGGCGCTGGCGCAACACACGACACGTCTTGGTCTGGTCGCCACTGCGTCGACTACCTTTGACGAGCCTTTCCACATTGCCCGGCGCTTTGCCTCGCTGGATCATCTAAGCGGTGGCCGCGCGGGCTGGAACATCGTGACCACTTCCAATCCTGATGCGGCGCTGAACTTTGGCCGCAGCGAGTCGATGGAACACGACGAGCGCTACGCTCGTGCGCGTGAGTTCTACAGTGTAGTCACGGGTCTATGGGACAGTTGGGCCGACGACGCATTCGTGCGTGATGCGGAAAGCGGTAGATTTTTCGATCCAGCGCGCTTGCACGTGCTGAACCACCGTGGCAAATATCTTTCAGTGCGTGGCCCGCTGCACATTGCACGACCCGTACAGGGTTGGCCCGTTATCGTGCAAGCGGGCGCCTCAGAGGCTGGCCGCCAACTTGCGGCAGAAACCGCGGAGGTGGTGTTTTCAGCGCCCGGTACCCTGGAGAACGGACGCCGGTTCTATACCGATATAAAGAGCCGCATGCGCGTTGTGGGTCGCAACCCGGACCATTTAAAGATTTTGCCCGGCGCCTTCGTCGTGGTCGGCGATACGCTCGAGCAAGCGCGCGGGATCCGGAGCCGGCTCGACAGCCTGGTACACGAAGATAGCGCCATCGCTTCTCTCTCGATCGCGTTGGGGCACGATGTGTCGGGTTTCGAGCTGGATCAACCGCTCCCTGAGATCCCTCCTACCAATGCCAGTCAGAGCAGCCGTGAGCGGGCGATCGAACTCGGTCAACGGGAGAACCTCACAGTGCGCCAACTTGCGCAGCGCCTGGGGGGTTATTCTGGTTTGGCCTTTGTGGGGACCCCTGAGTCCATAGCTGACGAGATGCAACTGTGGCTGGAAACCGGCGCCAGTGATGGGTTTAACGTGATGTTCCCATGGCTACCCGGTGGCTTGCTGGATTTCGTGAACAAGGTCGTGCCTGAGCTTCAGCGCCGGGGAATTTTCCGGCGCGCCTACCAGGGCAACACTTTGCGCGAGCACCTGGGATTGCCCCGCCCAGGCAATCAGTTCTTCGCTGGATGATCCGGTTTGAGGGTTGGCCACCAACAGGTTTGAACACGGTGCCTCCAGCGATCGTGCTCCCAGCGCGCCCTTCTGTCGGAGTTGGGATCGTGGGTAATTTTCAGAAACTGTGCTCTGGTTGATGCCGTGTTGACCTAGGTCATTAATTATTCCAACCTGCGGTGTCAGAATAAAAATGCGAATCAATTGCATTTAGGGGCGGAATTTCCATTGCTGTGCGCTATCGCGCGGCTGGAGTTCTGACGAGGCGGGGCAATGGATCAGTCCGTTGTGCTATCAGCTCGTGCCCGAGACAGAAGCACTGAACACTATGTTGAGACTCAAGAGATGGCTGCTTTGCGCTGTCATGCTGTTAATGGCCGGCGTGGTGCATGCAGCATCCGTGCTGTTTGTTGCCACTGGCAATGTGCCCGCAGGGAAATTTCATCAGCTTGATGAGATAGCGCGGCCGTTAGGCTTGAAGGTCGAAGTACGTTTTCTGAATAGTCTTCCCTCCGATGTGGATGGCGGGCTTTGGCGTGGTTATGACGCCGTCTTCTTTGACAGCTATCTGCAAGACGAGGTACGCGCCCATCTTGCCCGCGCGCTGCCCTCGCTCGCGGTGCCGAACGCCTGGCTTTATGACGCCCGTCCTGCCTGGGGCGGCGGGCTGCCAGAGACTGTGGCGCAACGGCTTATTCGCTACTACGGTAGTGGTGGGCGGCAGAACTTCGAAGGGTTCTTTGTGACGCTGGCAGCCCAGCTCCAGGGGCGTGATGCCATGGCGTCGGCACCCGATCCCGTGGTATTTCCAAAAACCGGTGTATATCACCCGCGTACGAAGGGGTTGGTCATGGCTGACCCCGTGGCGTACTTGCGAACGCAGGGAAGCAATCCACCGGAGGCGGGGCGTCGTCCGGTGATTGGAATCTCATTGCATCAGCAATACATCGCATCGATGCAGACAGTTTTCATCGATGACCTGATCGCACGTATTGAAGCCGCAGGAGGTATTGCGCTGCCGTTCTATACCCCCATGCTTGATGCTGGCGGCTTCACTCGCGTGCTGCAACCGGGCGGAGAAGGTTCGCCCGTGCTAGCGGATGCACTCATCAATACCCAAATCATCTTGAACGCGGATGAGCGCCGCGCGGAATTTACACGCATGGGCATCCCCGTGGTACAGGCCATGGCTTACCGACGTGGAGGTGAGGCTGAGTGGGCAGCTAATCCACAGGGCGTGCCGCTCATGGATGTGCCGTTCTACCTGGCGCAGCCTGAGTACGCGGGTGTGGTGGATATCCAGGTTACGGCTGCCACGCGCGCTGGAGATGAGCAGATCATGCCTATTTCCGCGCAGGCCGCCGCCTTGGTGGGAAAAGCCATGAACATGGTGAAGCTGCAACGCAAAGCGAACTCAGAAAAACGTCTGGCTGTGTTCTTCTGGAATTACCCGCCGGGCGAGAAAAATTTCTCAGCTTCGTTCCTCAACGTGCCTCGCAGTATGCAGGCCATGCTTTCAGCATTGCGCGGTGCGGGTTATGACACGGAGCCTCAGCTTGAGGATCCGCTTGTGGAAAAGCTGCAGCGCCTGCTCGCACCCGCCTACCGCGATGGCATGCTTGCGCCGCTGCTTCGCGACAATCTGGCGGAGCGTCTTCCTGTGAAGGAGTACCGGACCTGGCTGGCCACTCTACCGGCTGCCACGCAAATTGCTTTGAAAGACAGCTGGGGTGCACCCGAAGATTCTTCTATGGTGCTGCGCGAAGATGGGCAAGCGTTTTTCGTGATTCCGCGGCTCCTTCTAGGCAAGCTTGCATTGCTGCCGCAACCGCCTCGGGGTGAAAAGTGGGCAGACAAGGAAAAGTCTCTCTATCACTCCACGAGCGCGTGGCCCTCGCACCATTACCTGGCTGTCTATCTGTGGGCCCGACAGCATGCAGGTGATGCTTTCGTGCATTTCGGCACACATGGCACGCAGGAGTGGTTACCCGGAAAGGAGCGCGGCCTCGCCGTCACCGACCCGGGGATGCTGGCAGTGGGTGACGTACCAGTGGCTTATCCCTACATTGCTGACAACATCGGGGAGGCTCAGCAGGCACGCCGTCGCGGCCGTGCGGTGATCGTGAGCCATCAAACGCCGCCGTTTCAACCAGCAGGGTTGCACGCACAACTTACCGATCTTCACGACCTGCTGCACGCTTGGATGGCACAAGATGAGGGTGCAGTGAAGGACCGTATTGCGGTGGATCTACTGGCGAGCGCAGACAAGCAGCGCATCGTCGCTGATATGGGGACTACTACAGCACAGGCGCGTGCTGATTTCCCTGCTTTCGCGAACTACTTGCACGCGCACCTGCATGAGCTGGCGGAAACGGCGCAACCGTTGGGCTTGCACTCACTGGGCGTCGCACCCGCTGATACGCACCGCTTGGGTACTGTGCTGCTGATGTTGGGTCGCCCGTACTGGGAGGCGGCTGCGCGGCACGCAGGCACGAAACCCGAGGACGTTGATGAAACGCTGGTCGGCGACTATGAGCGCATGGCTCAGACTGCACCGTACCAACTGCTCGAGCGCCACTTGATCCAGAGCGAGCGTGACGATGCACTGCCCGCACCGTTGCGCGCACAGATGGCGCAGGCTCGCCAGTGGTGGCAAGCCATCGGGGCGCAGAACGAATTTCCTGCTCTGCTAGCAGTCTTGGCTGGGCGCTACCTGGAAACTTCCTATGGCGGAGATCCCATTAAAAACCCCGATGCCTACCCCACCGGCCGCAATCTCTATGGTTTCGACCCCTCGCGCGTTCCCACTCTTCAGGCGTGGGAAGCTGGCAAGCAGGCAGCTGAGCAACTTATCGCAGCCTATCGTGAGCAACACGGTGGCAGAGCGCCTGAGAAAATTACGTTCTCGCTCTGGTCGGTGGAAACCATGCGCCACCAGGGCATGCTTGAGGCGCAGGCGCTTTGGCTTATGGGTGTTGAACCCGTATGGGATAAGGGCGGGCGGGTGACAGGCGTACGCCTTGTACCAAGGCAAACGCTTGGCCGTGCACGCGTAGACGTTGTGCTTTCCGCCACCGGCTTGTACCGCGACCACTTTCCCAACGCGATGCAGCAACTGGCCCGTGCAGTTCAGCTAGCAGCGAAAGCCGACGAACCAGACAATCCTTTGGCTGCTAATGCCCGTGCCATTGCTTCCCGGCTACGCGCCCGAGGGATGGAGGAGGGCGCCGCGCTGCGAGCAGGTCAGACACGCATCTTCTCATCGGAATCGGGCCGTTACGGAACCGGACTGGATGACGCGGTTCTCGCCACTGATACATGGAAGGGCAAAGAGGAAGGTGATCGCAAGCTCGCTGAGCTCTACCTCTCGCGTATGCAGTACGCCTACGGGCCTGATGAATCGGAATGGGGCAGTTTGCCGGCGGGTGGCCAAGGCGCTGCGGGCAACCTCTATGCTGAGCACTTGGGCGGCACGCAGGCAGCGGTGCTCTCGCGCAGCTCCAACACCTATGGAATGCTGACAACCGATGATCCCTTCCAGTATCTGGGGGGCATAGGGCTTGCGGTGCGCCATCTGGATGGTAAGGCGCCGCAACTATTCATCAGCAATCTGCGTGGCTCGGGCAGCGGGCGGGTCGAAGGCGCAGCACAGTTTCTGGCCAAGGAATTGGCGACACGCCAATTCCATCCAGGCTACATCAAGGGCCTGATGAAGGAAGGTTATGCGGGCACCCTCCAGGTATTGGACGCCACCAATAATTTCTGGGGATGGACTGCCGCAGCAAGAGAGATCGTGCGCGATGACCAATGGCAGGAGATGGCCGATGTTTATGTCAAAGACAAACACCGCTTGGGCCTTGATGCCTGGTTCGAACGGCATAACCCTCACGCTCTCGCCCAGACGATAGAACGGATGCTTGAAGCTGCTCGCCAAGGCTACTGGCAGGCCGATAAAACATCCGTCCGCGACCTCAAGAACCGGTGGAGCGAACTCTCTCGCCGCTTTGATGTGCGCAGCGACAACGCTCGCTTCACTGCTTTCGTCGCGGAGGGAACATCTGTACGCGCCAGCGGCTTTGGCCTGGATGCTCCCGCCTTGGTGGCCGCAATTGCCACCAAGCAGGAGGTCACCCCTCAACCCTCGTCGGAACCTCAGGCAGAACCGGACTCAGCATCCACCCAGCCGGAAGATCCACCACAAGTCAGTGGTATGCGGCTCACTCCAGTGCAGCCCGCCGAACCACCCCTTCCATTCAAACCTGCTGCTGCGGTGTTTGCGCTGCTGCTGGCCGCCGTGTCCGTATCCGGTGCATGGCGTCAGCGCTCTCGCTATCGTTTTTCCGAAGGACTTAAAGCACTATGAACAATCCCATCGAATCGGCGATGTATGACGCCAGCCAGTTGTTTCTCTATCCCGTACTTATTGCCATCGCTGTGCTATTTGTGCACGCCTTCTACGCGCTGGGTGCGTTCATCTGGCAAGCTTGGCAACGTCACCGAAGGCAGGCAGGCGGCTTCGAATTGATGGTTGCACGCGCCCGCACTCCTGGCCTTACGCTGACTGAATTGGAGGCGCTCGCTGTAAAACGTATGGAATTTGCGCGCATCGCCACGCGAGTGGCCCCCATGTTGGGCCTTGTGGCCACCATGATTCCCATGGGCCCGGCGCTGAAGGCCTTGGCAGATGGGCAATTCACAGACGTGTCTCGCAACCTCATGGTCGCGTTCTCCTCCGTGATTTTGGCGCTACTGGCCGCAGCCATCAGCTACACCGTGGTCAATGTGCGGAGACGCTGGTATGCAGTGGATCTGGCAGACATTGAGCAGGGCACCATCGTCCCAGCTTACGATCCCGTGGCGACGCTGGCTGTGGAGGGGGCACGATGAGCCGGCTTCGTCTCATGGAGGATCTGGATGCAGACGATCCCATCTTGTCAGTCGTCAATTTGATCGACGTCTTCCTGGTCATCATCGCGGCGCTCCTGCTGGCTGTTGCCAATAGTACGGTCAACCCATTCAGCGCCGAATCCGTCACGGTCATCAAGAACCCCGGGAAGGAGAACATGGAAGTGATCATCAAGGATGGCCACAAGGTTGACCGCTATCGTGCCAGCGGAGAGATCGGCGAAGGCCAGGGGGCGAAGGCAGGTGTGGCCTACCGTCTCAAGGATGGCTCCATGGTCTACGTGCCGGAGCCTGGCGCGGGAGACTGAGAGATGCAGACGGAGACGCTCTACGCCGCTGGCCCCAAAGTCCCCGCTTCATGCAGCTGCCTGATTTGCTCCACGCTGTACCCCGCTTGCAGCAGGATCTCGTCCGTGTGCTGGCCGAGCAGTGGCGCGCAGGTTTCGATCGTTGGCGCTTTGTCTGGCCATTGAAAGCCTGAGACCGCCATCTGAAACTCTCCTTTTGGGGTCTGGACTTTCTGCAGCACCGCACGGTGCTCAAGTTGTGGATGCTGAATGATCTGATCGACCCGGCGGATAGCCCCGCAGGGAACATCTGCCGCTGTGAGCGTATTTTCCCAATACTCTGCGCTTTGGGTAGACATGGCGGATTCAATCAACTGTCTTAACGCCGGTTCGTGCTCCACACGCATGGACCAGTTGGCAAAGCGCGGGTCTTCCAGCGCCTCCGGGTGACCCAGTGTGCGCATGAGATTGGTGAACTGCTTTTCCTTCATCACCGCGAGCACAATGTCGCCGTCACCGGTTTTGAATCTATTTCCTGTGGGTTTGCCACTTACCGATTTGTTTCCAATCTGTGTGTGCTGTGTGCCGGTCATCGTCGCCTCGCACACTTGCGCAGACAAGAATGACAACGCTGAATCCAGCATGGCGACATCCAGAAACGCGCCTTGCCCGGTTTTCTCTCGTTCAAACAAAGCACTCGAAATGGCGAATGCACCCGTGATGCCAGCCATGAGGTCGCACGCGGCAAACCCAATGCGCATGGGCCCTCCTGCAGGCTCTCCGTTCATGGCCATGACCCCTGACATCGCTTGGATCTTGCCGTCGAACGCCGCGGTGTATTGCTCCGGGCCGGATTGGCCAAACCCCGAGATCGCGCAATAGATCAGGCGAGGGTTCAGTTCTTTTAAAGCTTCGTAGCCTAGGCCCATGGCATCCATCACGCCGGGCCGGAAGTTCTCGCAGACTACGTCCACATCCTTGATCAAGCTGCGAATGATCGAAATGCTTTCCGGTGATCTAAGGTCTAGCGCCAGGCTGCGCTTGTTGGGGTTCATGGCCAGGAACATCGGCGACATCTTGGCTTCGGCCAACACTTTGTCTTTGGTGACCTCGCGCGTAGGGTCTCCTTCCAAGGGTTCCACCTTGATGACTTCTGCACCGAGAACCGCGAATTGAAAGGTGGCGAAGGGGCCGGCGATGTAACGTGTGAAGTCCAGGATCTTTACTTGGCTGAATGGCAAACTCATTTTGTCTCCGTCATATTTCTTTGGTTGATCCGCCGGCCAACATGCGGGTCGTCGAAAGCTAAAAATTAGTGTGTTTTCCTATAGGTCATTGCCGCCCATCCGAATATGCATTAGGAGGTGTACGTTGCTAAAGATCGCTACCATCCAGTGCTTGGGAGCCTGTCGGGCGTGGATTGGCAATACCCGTTGCCCCGGCAGTTTCCCTGTCAGCCAGCCTCCTGCTATCTAAGGCTCGTCGATTTCTTCTTCTTTATCAAGCACATTCATGACACGTCCTGTTCTTCATACGCTAATCTGCAGCACTCGCCCCGGGCGCGTAGGCCCCGTGGTCGCCGAGTGGGCGCATGGTGTGGCTCAAAACCACGGTGGCTTTGATGCCAAGCTGGTCGATCTAGCTTCGTTCAACCTGCCGGTCTTCGATGAACCTGAGCACCCCCGTTTCGGCCGCTATGTCCACGAACACACCCGTGCCTGGAGCGCCAGTGTCGAGCAGGCCGATGCCTTTGTTTTTGTTCTTCCTGAATACAACTACGCACCCCCTGTCTCGCTGGTCAATGCGCTGACTTACCTGGCACGTGAGTGGAATTACAAGCCAGTGGGCTTTGTTGGCTACGCCGGTATTTCGGGGGGAATGAGGTCCGTGCAGGTCGCCAAGGGCTTGGTGAACACATTCAAGCTTGTTCCCATGTTCGAGGGTGTCTCGGTCGTGAACGTCGCGCAGCAACTTCAGGCAGAAGGTGGGCTGGCCGCCAACCCCATCAATCAGCAGTCAGCCACGACCATGCTCGATGAACTTCTGCGTTGGACCAAGGCACTTCAAACCCTTCGCGCCAAATAATGCGGGACGAGGCTGGTCTTGCAAAAGCTTAGCCGTACCCGGCTGTAGCAGGCCGCCATAAAAACCGGGTCCCTCGCATCGGGGGTTCGCCGTTGAGCGCTGCCTTGCTCGTTCAGGGCGCGACGTCGCCCGGCTCCAGGCCGGCAGGGCAGGGCCCAAGGTAACGGGCGATGATCTCCACGCGGCTGATCTTGGGTTCGCCAGGAGCCAGCGCCAAACCTGAGACCTCAATGGTGCCAGTGGTACGGTATCGGCTGTTCAGGTCCCCCGTGACGGTTCCCTTGCTGGTCATCGTGCCTTTGTTCATGCGGCATACGCTGAGATAGCTCAAGTCGTTTCCAACGCGCTTGACCTCATTGGTCTGGCACTCTGCATCGTCCTCCGCGTTTGGAGCCCCGAAAGAGTTGGCGCTGTCGTCAGCGAGGCCCACACAGACTTTCAGCGTAATAGGGGAAGGCGTTCTGTTGCCTGTAATCACCTGCTCCCAAAGGCCGGGGCGCGGGGCAGGTTTGCTGCCAGCAGGGGTGTTGGCGGAGTTAGCCGAAAAGGCGAGCACGGCGAGCAAGGAAAGAAGGGTGGCGCGTATGGGCATAAAGGCGTTGTCGAATGACGGAACACGGCAAGGAGGCGAATCCCTCACCATGGCACACAGCTGTGGCATGGTCATGACATCGTCATTTGTTCTTCGAGTAGTTCCTTAGGAGCCTCGGCAAAACCTATCGCGGATGCAGGGCGCTGGCCACGGGATGGGCTGCAAGGCGAGTTTTACAGCCAATAGCTCGTGCGATCGGCAAAAGAATCAACGCAGCAGACCGCCTGGAGGCGGTGATCTGGTGGGGCGGCCATCCGGGTCGTGAGGGGTTTGCAGAGGTTCCTCAAGGCTCAGATGAACGGATTGTTGATCAGAGCGGCCCTGAACAAGGCTATAATTTAAGTCTTAGCTAAGATCGGCACTGAAAGTAAGCTCAGCTTTCTTTTTTGCAGGTTTTTCAGCATGGCGCGATAGCAAAGCGGTTATGCAACGGATTGCAAATCCGTCTAGTCCGGTTCGACTCCGGATCGCGCCTCCAGATTTTTCATATAAAAATCAAACACTTAAACGCCTCGCATAGCCGAGGCGTTTTTGTTTCCTGGTCTCAATCAGGGCGAAAATTGCCTCGCGGCTACCTAAAATCAGTAGCACTGCTACTGCGAGACGGATCGTTCTGTCCGCCTACTTGAGTTGTCTGCTCGTATTGAGATCAAGGTACGAGTTCGGCTAAGCGACTGAGCTTGGCTACCTGACGCAAGAGTCGAAAGACGCGAGCTATTGGCTTGATGCCTTGTGCGTCAGATGATGTTCCACAAACATCAGCCGATCCTGCCCATAAAAGAGCTCGTTCCCGATCACATAAGTAGGCGAGCCTGGTACGTCTTGTGCGATGGCCCGCTCGGTGCATTGCTGAAACTCCAGCTGCACCTGCTCAGAATGCGCCAGATCAAGCATCGCGCGGGCTGAGACACCGCAATCTTGAGCGATGGAGGCAAGTACATCTGCATTGCCGATATCCCGATCGTGCCTCCACAGCGCAGTGAGCACTGCGAGGGAAAAACCATCTACGTCTTCACCCAAGGCTTGCGCCGCGAGCACACAGCAAGATGGCAGGAGCCTGTCGCCGCGGTGATACACAGGGTGCACGATCACGGGGATCTTTAGCCACTCGCTCCATCGTTTCACTTCAACTTCGAACTGATGGGCACGCCTGCGTGCGCTGCGCTCCGCAAATGGTGTACTGCCGTAAGCGGGTACGACTTGCGACAAGTCTATAGGGAAGTGCCGCAGCTTGCGGCCTGTGCGACGAGCGAGTTCGATGATTCGCGCAGCGCCAAAATACGCATACACGGATCGTACCGAGTAGTAGCAGTCGATAGCAACTTCACTCTCTGCGAACACGTTCTGATGTCCCTATGGCTTTATGCCGATTTGCCTTCAAAAATATAAACCGCTCATAAACCGTTCGAGCTGAGCTTGTCGAAGCCTTACGCGGCGCTTCGACATCAAACAGTGTCTATCGCTTTAACGCAACTCGGTATCAGTCGTTCTTCAGGCCAGCCTTGCGAATGACAGGCCCCCACTTTTCATAGTCCGTTTGCAGAATATCGGTGAACTCCTTGGGCGAACTGCCCACCGGCTCCAGCCCTTGAGAGATGAGATTGGCGCGAATGGCAGGGTCGCGCATGGCACGGGCATAGGCGCGGGAAATACGCTCCTTCTCGGCTGCAGGAGTGCCTGCACGCACCGCAACGCCTTGCCAGGAGGCGGTTGAGTACCCGGGCAGAGTGTCCGCGATAGGAGGCAGGTCTGGCGCAAATTCTTGCCGCTTGGTGCTTGAAACGCCAAGCAAGGTGAGGCGGCCAGACTCGGCATGCGGGCGCAGCGTCTGGTAGGCATCCAACATGAGGGCGACTCGTCCGGCGAGTAAGTCGGGCAGGGCGGCAGCGCCTCCCTTGTAAGGCACCACGGTGAGATCGAAGCCACCCGTCATGGACAGCAGCAATCCACCCAGGTGTGACCCGCCACCAAGGCCTGATGCGGCGATGGTCAGTTTGCCTGGGTTGGCACGTCCCCACGCCACCAATTCACCTATGGTTTTGACGGGCACAGCGGGGCCCACAGCCAGTACCAATGGAATATTGACCAGGAGAGACACCATCTCCAGATCTTTGAAGGTGTCGTAAGACAGCTTAGAGTAGGTCCATGGGTTGAAGGCGAGCGAGGTGTAGACCCCAATGAGTGTGCTGCCGTCAGCAGGTGCGCTCAGGCCAGACTGTATGGCCGCAATGCCAGCTGCGCCGGGCTTGTAATCGAGCACCATGGTCTGGCCCAATTCCTTTTCCACGACCGGCACGGTGGCGCGCTGCATGGTGTCGGTGATGCCACCAGGGCCAGTGGGGATGAGCACCCGCAGGTTGCGTGAGGGTGACTGGGCCGCTGCAAGACCGCCCGAGAGAGCCAAGGCGCCTAACGCTGCGGAGTGAAGAAGTTCTCGACGTTGCATATGGGCACCATTGAAGTAGGTTTTGCAGGGAATGAGTCAGCTTATCAGAGCGCAACTACCTCTACTGCATATGCTTATTCCGCTGCCCGACAGCGCTTTGTGGCCCTTCTGACCTCCAGCATTTCTGTGTCGCTTAAGCCTTCTTTCGTTCGTGTGGCGAATTTGCGGGCACATCTGACATAAAATCCCGGCCTGCCGATTCTTTTCAGCTTTCCACTTTAGGGATGGAGTCAAAAAGGATTGGTGTTTTTCGCGCATCGCGCGTTAAGCCCGAGTGGTGAAATCGGTAGACACAAGGGACTTAAAATCCCTCGCCGCAAGGTGTGCCGGTTCAAGTCCGGCCTCGGGCACCAGTTTGGAAACCGTTCCTGTGTGAATAGGAGCGGTTTTTTTCCAAATAAACCCAGCCTATGCCGCTGGTACGGGCGTGATCACTCAAGGCGTTTGGACACAGTCTGCGAAGGTCGTTTGACCGCCTTCCTGAACGAACGCTGTTCGGCCTTTATTCCAGAAAACAAATGATTCCGAAGCGTTCGCATAGCGTGCGCCGCTCGCAGAAACAGCCTGTGGCAGCGTCAGCTTACGGCCATCAGACAGAGCCAAATGCACCTGCGCCGAGGGACTGTTGACGAATTCGGCTGCAATCGATTTGGACCCGGCGCAAACGAATTTCGCTTTAATGACCGCAGAAGCCTTTGGCGTGGCCGCGCCCACCTTGGCCGGCTGTTGGTCAAGGCGTGGGGTGCAGGAGCCAACAAAGTAGGCGTCTGCGGGGCAAGTCTTCCCACTGGGAAGTTTGCATGTTCCCGCTTCGCTTGGCGTGTTTGAACCGCTCGTCACGGTATACGACCCACCAGTAATCGCACAGTAGCGCGAGGCTGGCGTCACGTAGCCCGTGACTTTGATGCCTCCCGCGGGGCATTGGCCACGCAACATGGCCCATTCCTCGCAAACCCGGTTGTCCTCAAACGTGCAAACGCCGTACTGGCCGCCCCCTGGGGTTTTTTCCATCAACGACTTCCCGCCCTGAGCTACGCAATGTTGCGATGCCGGGTTCGCAAGTTGCAAGGCTGGTGCCTGAGCGAATACACCGGTTACCCCCAAGGCTGCTCCCACCGCCAAAGAGAGCGCGATAAGCCGGCGGCGGAGAGCGAAATTGGATGATGGGTAGGGTTTGGGCATCTTGTCGGGTAGATGGTTGGAGGCGATTGAGTGCTAGTGGCTGGAAATGCCAGTTTGTAAAAAAAAGCGAGTCGTGTCTATGGACATACAAAGCATTATTTCCGTACTTGGTCCCGCGAAGTCTGCTCATACGTAAAAATAACTAAAGTACACGCCATTCATCCACAAATCCCCCGGATTCCCTGCGTATTCAGGCGTTTAGTCACTTGAATGCCTGGGCACTCTCATTCCTGCGGCAAGCCTTGTCTTCCGAAGCTTCGAGATGCCATGGGGGCTGAAGTCGTCAGACTCATCTTGATCCGCAACGAGGTATGCTGTCAGCCATAGGACCTCTCCAAACTGTGCAAGGAGCTTGGTAAACTGCTCTTTCGTAGAGTAGAAAGCCGATGGCTACCTTCAGATGTGATGGAGTGGAAGCGTCAACTTGGAAAAGTTGGGTTCCAATTTTGTCCCAATGATCCTCTTGGAACCCGCGTACACATTAGAGAATTCGGCCCCGGCCAGGGGCACTATCAAGAGGAACATGCCATGAGTCATCAAGACGCACCCTTCGAAATACACGTGCATGGCGACGTGAAGCTGCGCTCCGATGTCGACTTCGACACCCTGCAGGATGCGCTGAAACCCCTGTGGAAGTACGCTGGAGCTCGGTCGCTTGCCGATGGTTCGACCAGCCTGTACGAAGATGAGCCAGGTATTCGCTTCAATCCGCGCGAGCACTTGTTGCAGATGTGCTGGACGCTGCAAGGTGATGATGATTTTCGTCATCAGCTTGACGAGCTCTGCATGAACCTGAACGAGCTTTCAGAAGCCGGCGCGCAGATCGAAATCACTTTCTATGACGCCCAATTCGATGAAGACGACGAAAGCGCCGGCAGGGAGTCCCGAGACGATTTCGTGCTGCTCTTCGTTGGCCCCACACCAGAGGCCATCATGCAGGCGCAACGCGACCTGCTGGTGGAAGACGTTGTAAACCTCATGGAGCGCCATTTCGATGGCGCCGAACTGGGGGGCGTCGTGGCAGAGATCGACAAGCTCTTTACCGACCGTTTCACGGCGCTCACGAGCTCGCTCGATCTCGGCAAACCACCGCGCAGCCCGGGGGGCGGCGGGGCAGGCCATGGCGGTGGACGCAGGCCGCGGCACCTTCATTGAACGTGAACTTGCCTGAGCAGAGGCCTTGGAGCACGCGCTAAGAAGCCGCTATGGGTTCCAAGGCCACGCGCACCGCCCGGGGCTTGTGATGCCCGAGCCGTCATTGGTTGCCGCTATGCTGTGCAGCGAGCTGGCGGCCCGTTCAGCTTGAAAGCCGATCGCATGCCCATTTTTTCATCCGACGTGCTGAATCCCGGCGTTAAAAAGCGCGAGGTTTTTGGCTGGGCGATGTATGACTTCGCCAATTCGGGCTACACCACGGTAGTCATTACAGCGGTGTTTGCGGCCTATTTCGCTGGTGCGGTGACGCAGGGGGCGCCCTGGGGCCCGCTCGCATGGACAGCGGCGCTGAGTGCCTCCTATGCCATCGTCATGCTCACCATGCCCAGCCTGGGGGCTTGGGCTGATCTGAGAGGAGCCAAAAAGCGATTGTTGGCGCTGTTTACCGTCGGGTGTGTTGTAAGCACGGCGGCGCTTGCATTTGCACGTCCTGGCGACGTCGCACTGGCGATGGTGCTGATCATTATTTCCAACACCTTCTATTCTTACGGTGAGTCGCTTACAGGCGCTTTCCTGCCGGAATTGGCGCGACCTGAGGGCATGGGTAAGGTCAGCGGCTGGGGGTGGGGCTTTGGCTATGTTGGTGGCATGCTGGTACTGGGCATTTGCCTGGCGTATGTGCTTTCAGCGCAGGCACGAGAGGAAGCCGCCGCGGAGTTTGTGCCGGTCACCATGGTGATCACGGCGGCCATGTATGGCTTGGCCGCGTTGGTCACGTTCACTCTGCTGCGCGAGCGTGCACGCCCCCAGGTAGCCATCCCGGGGCAAGGCAAGGGCCTGGCTGCTGCGCTGCGGCAGCTCCACCAGACCTGGCGTGAAGCGCGGCGGTACCGAGATTTCATCTGGTTGCTGGCCTGCACGGTGGCCTATCAGGGCGGTGTGGCCGTAGCGATTACTTTGGCTGCGATCTATGCTGAGCAAGTGATCGGTTTCGCGCCACAGGAAACCATGGTGCTGATCTTCGTGCTCAACATCGCAGCGGCGGCTGGGGCTTTCGGCTGCGGGTATCTGCAAGACCGCATTGGCCACAAACGCGCGCTGGCGTTGACTCTGCTGGGCTGGGTGGTCACCTGCGTTATTGCGGCCTTGGCGCAAACCAAGGGTCAGTTCTGGTGGGCCGCTGCAATTGCCGGGCTGTGTATGGGGTCCAGCCAATCGGCCGGCCGGGCGATGGTGGGCCTGTTTGCACCGGAGCGGCAATTGGCGGAATTTTTCGGACTCTGGACCGTGGCTACTCGTCTGGCGAGCATCATCGGCCCTTTGAGCTACGGACTCATCACCTGGATGACAGGGGGCAATCAGCGGGTGGCTATTGCCTCGACCACCGTTTTGTTTGCGCTGGGCCTGCTGGCACTGTTGCCCATTAATGTTCGGCGTGGCCGAGACGCTGCATTAAACGCATAAGCCACATGAGAATCGACGATGCTTTCAAGTCTCAGATTAGCTCTGCGCTGATGGGATGGGAGCGAAGCGCGGCAGATCCGACACGATCCAGCAAGCGCGCAGCGGTGGCGCTCACCATTCTCGACGAAGGATTTGGGGCGGATTTGGCCGGCATCGCAACACCCGGCTCACGTAGCGAAAGCCCGGCCATGTTGTTGACACGGCGCGCCGCAGGGCTGCGCAAGCATGCAGGCCAATGGGCTTTGCCCGGCGGTGCCATTGACCCGGGGGAATCAGCCGAGGAGGCTGCACTCCGGGAGCTTCAAGAGGAAGTCGGGCTTGATTTGCCTACAGACTGCGTAGTGGGAAAGCTGGACGATTTTGTGACCCACTCAGGTTTTTGCATCACGCCGGTGGTCGTTTGGGCGGGTAGGACAGAGGGGTTCACGCTCAATGAGGGGGAGGTGGCAAGCGCACACCGGATTCCTCTCAGTGAATTCATGCGCCCGGATGCGCCCTTGCTCGAATCCATAGAAGACAGCACGCATCCGGTGCTTCGTATGCCGGTCGGAAGTGGTTGGATCGCCGCCCCCACTGGGGCCATTATTTTTCAATTCACTGAAGTGTGCCTCAGAGGGCGTGCCACTCGCGTAGGGCACTTTGAGCAGCCGCTGTTTGCGCGTCGGTGACAGAGGGTGGCAAGTTATGGGCTTTGCGCGCGTTCCTGGGTTTGATTGTGAGTGAGCACATTGAAAGATCGTTTCAGGTCGCCATAGGCAAATCAACCGGCTGGCGCAGCCTCATCGATCGCTGCTGAACTATCCGGCCTTGCCGTTCAGCCGTGCCATCTCGCGTGCGCGCGTGATACCGGCTACCACCGTCAGCTCATCGTCTTGCTTGGCGTCTCTGAAATCACTTGGCCAGCTTGGTCAGGTTCGAACTCAAACCATTCCAACTTTGCTCGGACGCTTTCTCTTTGGGCTGTAGTCTGAATTTTTTCGTCAAAAATCTACTTAAGTCCCGCATTTTTCGTCAACGATGGCGTAACCAAGAACGTAAAAGTCAATTTTTATGTCAACTTGTTTTCTAGGAAAAGTGCGGCAACAACCTGAATTTGCGAAAATATCCCAAGCAACTTGGCAAAATTCCGTCAATGAGCAACCCTGGCGCCGCAGTAATCATGAAAAAAACGTCAATCCTCGACGATAACCGGCCAGTCGCTCAGTTGTCATCGAGCACATGCATCGATTGATCGGTAAGCAGATCATCGCGCCCTTCACTAGTCCAAGAGTCAGGCATTCTCCGGGGGGCTAGGCCGGAGGCAAGATAAAGCGCACTTGATTGGGCTTGCCGGGTGGCATCAACTCGAAATGATGAGGAAATTTATTAAATAGCTTTGTCGAGGTTGCACTCTTAGCAAGCAACTCTTCGTCGTGCAATACCTTGGCTACATCACCCAATGGTTGCCATTGCCCAGCCTTCAGATTTGGTGCTGCTGTTAGTATTTTTTGCACTGTGACGGCCCCGGTCGTCGCGCCCGTGGCCTTCTTGGCAGGCATCTTTTTTGCCACCGCTTTTTTAGTGGCTGCTGGTTTGGGGTTTGCAGTCTTGGGAGCAGGTGATTTTGTTGCTGCCTTCTCGGGTCCGGCACTTACGGGAGTCGTTGCTAGTGGTTTGGCCTCTACGAGCTTGGGCCGATCAACCTGTCCGCCACCCACATAAAGCACTTGATCGTAGGCTGGTACAGCGTCCTGCGCCATCTTGCCCCGTTCGGTGACGCATACGACCTTGATGCCACGCTCCCGAAGTCGCACAACCAGCGGCACAAAGTCCAGATCGCCCGAACCGATAACTACTAACTTTGGTCTTGGAGCCATGCAGGCCAACTCCATCGCGTCCACAGCCAGCGACATGTCAGTGGTGTTCTTGGGAAGGGGCAGATTGACGAATGGGCGAATAGCCCACATGCGTAACGTGTCGGTCAGCCCCTTCAAATTCTCAGAGCTGCCATAGGCGCGACGAATTGATATTGAGCCTTCAGTCCGTTCAAGCATTTGAAACGCTTCATCTATCCATGCCGATGATGAAAAATTGTCTGCGTCAATCAGAAATGCGTTTACTGTTGGCCTCCCCTTGTGACTGACATTATTGATGCGGTCTTATGAAGTTTGAATTGCGTTCGCCGTGAGAAGAGTCTAAGCCCTTCGACACGCTCAGGGCGAGCGGTTAATACATCACCGTGCCGGATCTATAAGTGAAATCTGGCGTCTCGCTGGCTTATCGGGTTAGCTATGGACAATGATGTTTCAGCGGGCTCGAGTCGCCTAAGCCGGCTGCGATTTCAAGCCGTCGCGAAGGCTTGCACTTTCGTCAGGCTCGCAACTCCATCCAGCCAGCGCGAAGCCGCTGCACTGAGCGCCTGGCCATCGCCGCTGTCTAGCAACTCCAGTGAGAGTGAGGGGGCTTGGGTTGTGGCCAGCAGTCCGTGTGCAGCCAGCAAGTCACGCGTATGCCGAGCGACTGCTTCACCAGGATCAATCAATTGAACTGTGGGACCCGTGCGCTGCTGAATCCGCGACACGATCAGCGGGTAGTGCGTGCAGCCCAGCACCACCGTGTCGATCTGGCCGGGCTCGGTACCCAGCGGTCCCAATGCGCTCAGGTGCTGATCGAGCAGGGCATCTGTGTGGGTCTGGATCCCGCTGGATGCTTCTTTTTCTATAGCGGAAGCCAGGCCAGTGCAAGCATGCGGTATGAACTCAACCGGTCCTGATAGCCGTTCGCGCAATACTCTGAATTTTTCGCTGGAAAGCGTGCCGTGTGTGGCCAATACGGCCACGCGGCCGGTACGGGTGGCCAGGGCGCCGGGCTTCAAGGCAGGCTCAATGCCTATGATGGGCAGGTCTGTGTGCTGATCGCGCAAGACGCGCCCGGCTGCGGCGGTGGCTGTATTGCAGGCGATGACATAGGCCTTGATGCCATGCGTACGGCGCATGCCTTCCAAGACCGCCTGTGATCGCGCGGTGACGTACTCATCACCCCGCTCGCCGTAGGGTGCGTGCGCACTATCGCCAGCGTAGACGAAGCGCTCTTCGGGCAGTGCGGCCAGCAGCGCTCTCAGCACCGATATGCCGCCAATGCCGCTATCAAACACACCAATGGGCGCGGGGTACATAGAGTTTTCTCAGGCTGTAGCCAGCTCAATGCCTTTGAATTCACCCGACGCGATGCGTTTTTCCCATTCGGCCGGGCCAGTGTTGTGCACGCTGATGCCGCTGGCATCGACGGCTACCGTAACGGGCATGTCGACAACGTCGAATTCGTAGATGGCCTCCATGCCGAGATCTTCGAAGCCCACTACCTTGGCCTTCTTAATGGCTTTGCTCACTAGGTATGCGGCACCGCCCACGGCCATCAAGTACGCACTTTTGTGTTTCTTGATGGCTTCAATAGCGGTAGGCCCGCGCTCGGACTTGCCGATCATGGAGATCAAACCGGTTTGTGCAAGCATCATGTCGGTGAACTTGTCCATGCGGGTGGCGGTGGTTGGGCCAGCGGGGCCCACGGCTTCGTCTTTTACAGGATCGACTGGGCCGACGTAATAGATGACTCGGTTGGTAAAGTCTACCGGGAGTTTCTCGCCTTTGGCGAGCATGTCTTTAATGCGTGCGTGAGCGGCATCGCGACCCGTGAGCATCTTGCCGTTGAGCAGCAAGGTCTCACCTGGTTTCCAGCTGGCGACTTCTTCCTTGGTTAGCTGGTTCAGGTCAACGCGCTTGCTTTTTTGTGTATCCGGTACCCAATCAACTTTTGGCCAGAGATCCAGCGAAGGAGCCTCCAGGTAGGTTGGCCCGCTGCCATCGAGTACGAAGTGAGCGTGACGTGTGGCGGCGCAGTTGGGGATCATGGCCACAGGCTTGCTGGCGGCATGGGTGGGGTACATGGCGATTTTCACATCCAGAACTGTGGTCAGGCCACCAAGTCCTTGTGCGCCAATGCCCAGGGCATTCACTTTTTCGAACAGTTCCAGGCGGAGCTCTTCTACCTGAGTGAGTTTTTCGCGCTTTGCCGCCTTGGCTTGCAGCTCGTACATGTCCAGGTCATCCATCAAGCTCTGCTTGGCCAGCAGCACGGCTTTTTCCGCCGTACCACCTATGCCGATGCCAAGCATGCCTGGAGGGCACCAACCGGCACCCATGGTGGGAACGGTTTTCAAAACCCAATCGACGATGCTGTCGCTGGGGTTGAGCATGACCATCTTGCTCTTGTTTTCGGAACCGCCTCCCTTGGCGGCTACGGTGATGTCCACCGTATCGCCAGGCACGATCTCGGTGAAGATGACCGCGGGCGTGTTGTCTTTTGTATTCTTGCGTGAAAAGTGCGGATCAGCCACGACGCTGGCACGCAGGCTATTGTCAGGGTGGTTGTAGCCACGGCGCACGCCTTCGTTGATGGCGTCTTCCAGGGAGCCGGAGAAGCCTTCCCAGCGCACGTTCATGCCTACTTTCAGGAACACGTTGACGATGCCTGTGTCCTGGCAGATGGGCCGGTGGCCAATGGCGCTCATCTTGCTGTTGGTAAGAATCTGGGCCATGGCGTCTTTGGCCGCTGGGCTTTGCTCGCGTTCATACGCGCGCGCCAGATGCGCGATGTAATCTGCCGGGTGGTAGTAACTGATGAATTGAAGTGCGGCGGCTACTGATTCGATCAGGTCGTCCTGCTTGATGGCGGTCATGGCGTGGGTTCCTTTTTTTTCGTGAGATATGTAGGACGAACGTAAGGGCATCATTCATCTGCTAACGTTGCGGCCAACTCGCTATTTTGACAGGCTGGATTGCCCCCTGAGCCGCCTAAGCGCCTTCCTTTGGTGGAAGGCGCTGCCGGTGGCCTGGAAAAGCCCGCTCCACGATGAATCTGGCAAGGCTTGCCCCGCCACCGCTCCAGCCCTTCAAGCTGGGCAATGGGGCAGAGCCCTATGGTTAATTGGTAACTGGTAATTTGATATGACAAACTCTCAACAAACCCGAACCGAGCTCGATACCTTTGGCCCCATTGACGTGCCGGCCAATCAGTTATGGGGTGCCCAGACGCAGCGCTCACTGCAGAATTTCGATATCTCCGGTGAGCAGCAACCGCGCGAGATCATCTATGCGCTGGCGTTGGTGAAGCGAGCGTCCGCGGCGGTTAACCAGAAACTGGGCCTGCTCAAGGAAGAAAAGGCCAAGGCCATCATCGCCGCGGCAGACGAGGTTCTGGCCGGCAAGCACCCAGGTGAGTTTCCGCTCGTCGTATGGCAGACCGGGTCTGGCACGCAGACCAACATGAACCTCAATGAGGTTCTTGCCAACCGGGCGAGTGAGCTTTTGGGCGGCGAGCGTGGCGAGGCTCGGCTGGTGCACCCGAACGACGATGTCAACAAGAGCCAATCCAGTAACGACGTTTTCCCCACCGCGATGCATGTGGCGGCGGTGCAAGCACTGACTGGGAAGCTCTTGCCCGCTATTGCCAAGCTGCGCGCCACTCTGGATGCCAAATCGCGCGATTTCGCGGATATCGTCAAGATCGGTCGTACCCACCTGCAAGATGCGACACCGCTCACGTTGGGTCAGGAGTTTTCAGGCTATGCCGCCCAGCTGGGACACGCTGAAACCCATGTGCGCGCCGCGCTGCCGCATTTGTGCGAATTGGCATTGGGAGGCACGGCGGTAGGCACAGGCTTGAATGCGCCCAAGGGCTATGCAGAAGGCGCCGCTGCAGAGTTGGCACGGCTGGCTGATCTGCCTTTCGTGACCTCACCCAACAAATTCGAAGCATTGGCGAGCTGCGACGCGCTTGTGTACGCCCACGGCACGCTCAAAGGCTTGGCAGCCAGCCTGACCAAGATCGCCAATGACGTTCGCTGGCTGTCGAGCGGCCCACGCAGCGGTATTGGCGAGCTGAGCATTCCGGAAAACGAGCCAGGCTCTTCCATCATGCCCGGCAAAGTGAATCCCACTCAGAGCGAGGCCCTCACCATGCTGTGCGCCCAGGTTATGGGCAATGATGTGGCGGTCAACATCGGGGGTGCCAGCGGCAATTTTGAGCTGAATGTCTTCCGGCCCATGATCGCCCACAACTTCCTGCAAAGCGTGCGTTTGCTCGCCGATGGGATGGTGAGCTTCAACGACCATTGTGCGGTGGGCATTGAGCCAAATCGCGAGCGAATTGAGGAGTTGGTGAGCCGCTCACTGATGCTCGTGACGGCGCTCAATCCGCATATCGGCTACGACAAGGCCGCGCAGATCGCCAAGAAAGCCCATAAGGAAGGTAGCAGCCTGCGCGAAGCAGCCTTGGCCACGGGTTACGTCAACGCTGAACAGTTCGACGCCTGGGTGAAGCCAGGCGATATGGTCGGCACCCGGTAACAGGGAAACCAGCGAGCCGTTGTAGATCTGAGGGGGTAGTGCATCCCCTTCCACGAGCCCGCAGCCCTTTCATACTTTGTTGCCCAGCCCTTGGGAGCGTTTTAGGATCGGATAATTCTCTACGTTCTCAGGGATGCCAAGTCGAACGCAGGGATGCTGGCGTCACCGTGGCCAGTTCATAGGAAATTTGCCCAGCGGCACGTTTGACGTGAGGTGCATGTTTTTCAAGCAGGGCAAACGTGAGCCGCTTGATGGGCCCAGAGATGCTGACCGACCCCAACACCGAGCCACGCGCACCGTACACCGGCGCAGACACGCTTGCGGCACCCGCCGCATACTCTCCACGCGTTGCCTGGTAGCCGTCCCGGCGGATCTTGTCGTATACGTCGCCGGATTGGCCGAGGGCTGCAAGGATCACCCTTCCCGCTGAACCACGCTCCAGGGGCAACAACTCGCCGGAGCGGACATGGCCGCGAATGCCTTGAGGGCCTTCCGACCGCAGGAGGCATATCCGCACGTTGTCTTCATAGACAAAGAACGATGCACTTTCACCGGTCGCAGACGACAGCTCCTGCAGGATCGGCTCCAGGCAATCGTTGACATCGAACTGGGCTTGGTAGCGCGATCCAATCCACCCAGTCCTTGGCCCAAGGCGCCACGCACCATCTTCCCTTTGCACCATGAATGCCGATTGCGCGAGCGTGCGTGCAAGCCGCAGCACGGTGGGTTTGTGCAAGCCGGTGCGGCGACCTAGCTCGGCCAGGGAGAGGTAGTCGTCGTCTCCCGTGAAGCTGGTCAGTATCGACAGGGCGCGTGTCACTGCCTGTACGTACACAGGGTTCTTTGGATCTTTTGAGTTGCCCTGCCTGCTATTCATTCAAGACCTGCTGCGGTTTGTGTTCCCAACATCGGGAGATTCCCTCTTAGCCCTCGCGCGCTAGTCATTGGGCCTGCTCTGAGGAGGGCGTTTCACCTGATGTAACGCCGTTGTCGCTCTGCGCAAAGCTTCATACATTCGATTCACATCTTCCCATAAGACCTAAGGACATGACGATCAACATTTTCCCCAGGAAAGTCTCGACCTTGATTGGCGACTTCCCTCATACCCGGGCCTTCCGTTCGGGCCTGATGAAGTCTGATGCTGTTGCTCTGGACATCGCGCCGTTCGCGGTAGCGTTCCCCGCGTTCTCGAGAGCGGTTGCTATGGAGTTCGAAGTTTCGGAGCTGTCGCTGGTCACATTCCTGCAGGCGCGGGCCGCGGGACGCAGGTTGTCGCTGTTGCCGGCCGTCACCCTCTCCCGGTTTCAACACCCCTATCTTGTATACGACTCGACCAGAGGGCTGATGACGCCCAAAGACCTCGAAGGCGCGCGGATTGGTGTGCGGCTTTTTACCTCGACCACGGCTTCCTGGCTGCGCGGAATTTTGCGCAATGAGTACGACGTTGACGTGACGAGGATCAGATGGCTCGCGCACCAGCAACCCAATGTGCCGCAATGGAATGACCCGTCCAACGTCACGCTGGTTCCGAAGATGGACTTGACCGAAATGCTCTTCTCGGGTGAGGTCGACGCACTCGTTGTTACGCCGATACCGGACGACCCGCGTATTCGCCCCGTTATCGCGGATCCGCTGGAGGCGATGAGGTCCTGGCAGGTGAACAACGATGCGATTCAGATCAACCACATGATGGTTGTGAAAGACGATTTTGCGAATTCCGACCCGGAAGCAGTTCGCGAAATATGGCGCATGTTGAAGGAATCGAAACGACTGGCGAATGAGCCTCTCGACCAGGCCGCGTTTACGCCGTTCGGGGTGGAAGCGAACCGCAAAAACATCGAGGTCCTTGTGAATTACATGTACACGACGTCCATGATTCCCCGCCGTTTTTCAGTCGACGAACTCTTCCACGAAGTGACTGGAGTGCTGTGCTGACATGCGTTGAAAACGACCATCACCCGATCCTGCAAAACCCGTTCCTGCCAACAAACCTTAAAACTCGAAACAAGACAATGATCAATAAATTCTTCAAACGTGTCGTACGATTTGGCGCCGTGCTTGGGCTCGGGCTGGCAATGACCATGCCTGCACTCGCGGCGTTCCCCGAAAAACCAATCCGCCTGGTCGTTCCATTCCCGCCGGGCGGTGGAGTTGACTCGATCGCACGCGCACTGGGAACGGCCATGTCCCAGCGTTTAGGGCAGTCCATCGTCATCGACAACAAGCCCGGTGCAGGCACCATCATCGGCACCGATGCGGTGGCAAGAAGCCCGGCTGATGGCTACACCCTGGTACTTGCCTCTTTCGCGCATGCAGTCAACCCCAGCCTGGTCGCTAAGCTTCCCTATTCCACCGACACAGGCTTCGCCCCGATCATCTTGATAGGGCGCGGCCCCAATGTGCTGGTGGTGCGCGCCGACAGCCCTTACAAGACGGTCGCGGATGTGCTTGTTGCAGCGCAATCCAAGCCCGGGGCCTTGACATATGCGTCGCAAGGCAATGGGACCTCGGCGCATCTCGCCGGTGAGATGTTCGTCAACCTGGCAAAAGTCGAGATGACACATATCCCCTACAAAGGGGTTTCGGGTGCGATCACCGACATCATTGGCGGCCGAGTTGACATCATGTTCGCCACTTCGTCCGCCGTCTCCTCGCTTCTCTCGAACGGCAAATTACGCGCCCTCGCCGTGACGACACCCCAACGTTCTCCAGCGTTCAAGGGCATGCCCGCCGTAGCGGAAACCGTTCCGGGCTATTCGGTAGAAAGCTGGTATGGCCTTTACGCGCCTGCTGGCACACCCGCCAATGTCATCGCCAAACTCAATGAGTCGGCCAAAGCTGCGAGTCAGACGGAGGCCTTTCGTCGCAACCTCCAGCAGGAAGGGGTGGTCGTGAGTGCGGGAAGCCCGGAAGAGCTCAACGCCTACGTACGTGGCGAAGAGGCTCGCTGGCGCAAGGTCGTCGAGACGAACAAAATCAAGATCGATTGAAGAACATGCAAAAAAAAGACGACATGATCATCGACTGTCACGGCCACTACACCACTTCGCCACCGGCACTGAACGACTATCGCAAACGTCAGATCGCGGCCCTGGAAAATCCTGCGCTTCCTCCTTTGACGCCGGATTTCCACATCACGGACGACGAAATTCGCGAGAGCCTGGAAAAAAACCAGCTGCGAATGCAGCGTGAACGTGGCGTGGATCTCACTATTTTCTCGCCTATGGCGGGCGCGATGGCACACCACGTTGGCAGCGAGACGACCAGCCAGCACTGGACGCGCGCTTCCAACGATCTCATACATCGGGCCGTAGCGCTGTATCCAGGCCAACTGGCTGGCGTCTGCCAACTCCCTCAGTCGCCAGGAGTGAGTCCGGCCAACTGCATTGCGGAGCTGGAGCGCTGCGTGCTTGAGTTAGGTTTTGTCGGATGCAACCTCAACCCCGATCCCAGCGATGGCTACTGGACTGACCCGCCCTTGACAGCTCGGCATTGGTATCCGCTCTACGAAAAGCTTGTGGAACTGGATGTACCCGCCATGGTCCATGTAAGTTGCTCCTGCAATCCCAACTTTCATCACACGGGCGCGCACTACCTCAACGGCGACACTACGGCCTTCATGCAGTTCCTGATGTCGGACCTCTTCAAAGACTTTCCCACGCTGCGTTTTGTCATTCCGCATGGCGGCGGCGCCGTTCCTTACCACTGGGGCCGTTATCGCGGCTTGGCGCAGCAGCTCAACCGTCCGCCGCTTGAAGACATGATGAAAAATGTGTTTTTCGACACTTGCGTTTACCACCGTCCGGGCATCGAATTGCTGCTGGAAGTGGTGCCCCCTGACAACGTCCTGTTCGCCTCCGAGATCATCGGTGCGGTGAAAGGCATCGATCCTCGCACTGGCTACCACTACGACGATACCAAGCGCTACATCGACGCTGTCGACTGGCTCGATGTACAGCGCCGCGAGAAGCTTTTCAGCGGCAATGCACTGCGCGTGTACCCACGCCTTGCCGCGCACATGGCTCGTCACGCTAGCGCAAATAGGTCACTGGCCTGAATTAACGAAGCAGCCGTGGTGCAGAGGGTGTGATCCCTGAACCACATGGCATTCAACATCATCTAAGGAATATTCATGACCGGATTTCGAGTTCTTAAACGACGCCGCTGTGTGGATCCAGCAACGGTGGAGCGCTTTCGCGGACTTCCAGTGGCCAACATCAGCGATTCCATGCACCGCATGAGCGCAGCCGGGCCGCGACTGCGGCCTCTACACGGTGGAGGCTACCTGGCGGGCGCCGCGCTCACCGTCAAGGCACGCCCTGGCGACAACCTGATGGTTCACAAAGCGCTGGCCATGGCTGTACCGGGTGATGTCATTGTGGTGGACGCTGGTGGCGATCTCACCAACTCGCTGGTGGGCGAGCTCATGACCTCATTCGCCATCAGCCGCGGCGTAGCCGGTATGGTCATCAATGGATCAGTTCGCGATCTGGCCACCATACGTGCAGGCCAGTTTCCAGTTTATGCGGCCGGCGTGAGCCACCGCGGTCCGTACAAGGATGGGCCCGGGGAAATCAACGTGCCTATCGCGCTGGATGGAATGCTGATAGAGCCCGGTGATCTGATCGTCGGTGACGAAGACGGCCTGCTGTGCGTTCCCTTGGCAGACGTGGGCCGCGTGCATGCCGCAGCCGTGGCCAAGGGCAACGCAGAGGCCGCAACGCTGGCCGCCACGATCGCCGGCAAGAAAGACCTCGCTTGGCTAGATGCGGAACTGACGAGGCTGGGCTGCTACATCGAAGAATAGGGGCGCAGGTTCCCGTGTGAGGCAAACTGGCCCAGGGACGCCAAAGACACCCGGTCGACGCGCGGCCTGACCCTTGGGTGTTCTTCGATCGCTTAAGCGGTCAGTGCCTCGCCTCTTCCGCAGCTGACATCAGCTTGTCTGTATAGGCAATCGCCAATGCAGACAGCAAGAAAACAGCGTGAATCGCCGTTTGCGCGATCAGCACTTTGTCTGTGTAGTTGTCTGCGTTGATGAAGGTCTTGAGCAGGTGGATAGAGCTGATCCCGATGATCGAGAGGGCCAGCTTTACCTTCAGCACGGAAGCATTCACGTGGCTCAGCCATTCGGGTTGGTCACGGTGGCCTTCCAGATTGAGCCTGCTGACAAAGGTTTCATAGCCCCCGATGATCACCATGATGAGCAGGTTTGAGATCATCACCACATCGATCAATGCGAGCACCACAAGCATGATGACCGTCTCGTTGAGCGAGGTCACAGGAACGGTGCTTCGGTAGCCAATCGCGTTCACAAGCAATTCCAGAGCGTGTTTATCTCCAAAAGCTGCCTGGATGAGATGCCACAACTCCACAAGGAAATGCACCACATACACGCCTTGGGCCGCAATGAGTCCCAGATAGAGTGGTAGCTGCAGCCATCGGCTGGCAAAAACCAGTGCCGGAAGAGGGCGCAGGGGACGATTTGCAGGGAATTGGACTGGGTCGGACATGAAATAAGGTGGATCGAAGACGAAGACGCCTCAGAACCTGATAAAAACAGTGATTGTAGAAAGTATCCGTGACAAGCCTCTCAACGCAAGGAATAGGTTGGTTGAAGGCGAAGTCAGAACTTTGTAAGAGCTCTGCCGGATGATGGCAGGGTTTAGGGTGGCGCGTGGGCGCCTGCTGTGTGCAACAACGACGGAGACAATCCTCATGAGTGCCATCGAATCGGTTTTGGTTGAAAACCGCGTATTCCCTCCTGGCGAGGCCCTTACCAAGGCTGCGCGCATCTCGGGCATGTCCTCTTACGAGGCCTTGTATGCCGAAGCGGACAAGGACCCCGAAGGCTTCTGGGGACGCCAAGCCCGGGAAAACCTGGTGTGGAACAAGCCTTTTACCCGGGTACTCGACGAATCGAACAAGCCCTTCTACAAATGGTTCGACGATGGCCAGCTCAACGCCAGTGCCAATTGCCTGGACAAGCACCTGGGTACGCCGGTTGAAAACAAGACCGCCATCATCTTTGAAGCAGATGACGGCGCCGTTACCAAGGTCACCTATAAGGAGCTTCTGGCGCGCGTTAGCCAATTCGCCAATGGGCTGAAGGCGCACGGTATCCAGAAAGGTGATCGTGTCCTGATCTACATGCCTATGACCATCGAGGGCGTCATAGCCATGCAGGCTTGCGCGCGCATCGGGGCCACACACAGCGTGGTGTTTGGTGGCTTTTCTGCCAAGGCGTTGCAAGAGCGCATCATCGACGTAGGCGCCGTTGCCGTGGTGACCGCCAACTACCAGATGCGCGGGGGCAAGGAGCTGCCTCTGAAAGCCGTGGTGGATGAAGCGCTGAGCATGGATGGCTGTGAATCGGTTAAGAACGTGTTCGTATATGAGCGTACGTCAACGGCCTGCAAAATGGTCGCTGGGCGGGATAAAACCTTCGCCGAGTTCCAGCAAGGTCAGTCGACTGAGTGCGCGCCGGTGGCGGTAGATGCAGAGCACCCGCTGTTCGTGCTCTACACCAGTGGCTCCACTGGCAAGCCCAAGGGCGTGCAGCATGCCACCGGCGGTTACCTGCTGTGGGCCAAGATGACCATGGACTGGACGTTCGATCTGAAAGACAACGACGTTTTCTGGTGCACTGCAGATATCGGCTGGATCACCGGCCACACCTATGTCGCCTACGGGCCACTGGCGGCGGGCGCCACTCAGATCGTGTTCGAGGGGGTGCCTACATACCCGGATGCCGGTCGCTTCTGGCAGATGATCGAGCGCCACAAGTGCACCATCTTCTACACCGCCCCTACGGCCATTCGCTCGCTCATCAAGGTGGCGGAAACAAACGAAAAAGTGCATCCCAAGAACTGGGATCTGAGCAGCCTTCGCATTCTTGGAAGTGTGGGCGAGCCTATCAATCCAGAAGCCTGGATCTGGTATCACAAGCACGTGGGCGGCGAACGCTGCCCTGTGGTCGACACCTTCTGGCAAACCGAGACCGGCGGTCACGTGATTACGCCGCTGCCTGGGGCCACTCCTTTGGTGCCAGGCTCGTGCACACTGCCATTGCCGGGGATTGCGGCCGCCATCGTGGATGAGGCTGCGAACGACGTTCCCAATGGCTCCGGCGGCATTCTGGTGATCAAGAAGCCCTGGCCCTCCATGATCCGCACGATCTGGGGCGATCCTGAGCGCTTCAAGAAAAGCTATTTCCCCGAAGAACTCAAAGGCTACTATCTGGCCGGCGACGGCGCCGTGCGCGATGCCGAGCGGGGTTACTTCCGCATTACCGGCCGTATTGACGATGTGCTGAATGTCTCGGGCCATCGCATGGGCACCATGGAGATTGAATCAGCCTTGGTGGCCAAGACTGATCTGGTGGCTGAGGCAGCCGTGGTGGGGCGCCCGGACGACACCACCGGCGAGGCCATCTGCGCTTTCGTGGTGCTTAAACGTTCATTACCGGAAGGTGACGAAGCCCGGCAGATCGCTAAAGAGTTGCGTGATTGGGTGGCCAAGGAAATCGGGCCTATTGCCAAGCCCAAAGACATTCGCTTTGGCGAAAACCTGCCTAAGACACGTTCGGGAAAAATCATGCGACGCTTGCTGCGCAGCTTGGCCAAGGGTGAAAAAATCACCCAAGACACGAGTACTCTTGAAAACCCGCAGATCTTGACTCAGCTGGATCAAACTTACTAGTAGGCACCTGCGCGAAACGTACTAAAAGTGCGGATCGCGCGGATCGCTTGGTGATACCGAGCGCCGCCATAGCTAAGCTGCGGTTGCCGGCGCGGGCGAAAAGCAAAGCGCCGCCTCAAAGGGCGGCGCATCGTGCGAAATGTCAGGAGGCCAGGAGCGCGAGCAAGCGCCCCAGCTTCCTGCCTGGCAGATGATTTATTTCAGCGACAAAATCCAGGTGGCCAGCGTTTTGGCTTCCGCTTCGCTCACGTTGGCATTGGGAGGCATGGGTACAGCACCCCAGGTACCAGAGCTGCCTTTCATGATTTTTCCTGCCAGCATGTCTGCCGCGCCAGCATCTTTGCTGAACTTGGCAGCTACGTCTTTGTAGGATGGGCCCACAAGTTTTTTATCGACTGTGTGGCAAGCCATGCAGTTCTTCGACTTGGCAAGAGCCTCGTTAGCCATGACCGGAGTCGAGACTGCGGTAAGGCCGGCCAGGGCAGCCAGGACGAACAAAGCGCGTTTCATGTCTTTCCTTTTTTTCGTGGGTGATTGAGCTACATTCTCAAAACGTTATTGTATAGATGCGGGTTGACTTCAAGACCTGATCTCCTTCAAGGAAACCTGATGTATTTGCTGGGTTTGGGAATCATTTTGTTGCTCTTGAAATATTTCGAGATCAGCCCTGTCGCGCAGTGGAGTTGGTGGCTCGTATTGGTGCCTTTCGCCGCAGCCATCGTTTGGTGGGCGTGGGCCGATTGGTCGGGATATACCAAGCGCAAGGCGATGGACAGGCACGATGTGCGTAAGCAGCAGCGCATCGACCGTCAACGCAAGGCCATCGGCCAGCCTACCGCCTCATCCAAGCGGCGCCGCAATTAGGCGTGTGATCCATCACTCTGGCGTGGTGACCCGCCGTAACGTCCGTAGCGCTTTTGCATGCACCCTGACCACGGATAGGGTGTGTGAGCATGCACAATGCGAGCATGTTGATTCATCCCCAAATTGATCCCATCGCTTTGCAAGTGGGACCCCTGGCCATCCATTGGTACGGGCTTACCTATCTGGTCGCATTCGCGCTGTTCTTCTGGCTGGCTACACGCCGACTGAAGCACGAACCATACGCCAGCATCACCCAACCCGCCCCGTGGACGCGGCGCGACATCGAAGACTTGCTGTTTTATGGCGTCTTGGGAGTCATTGTGGGCGGGCGGATTGGCTACTGCCTGTTTTATAAGCCGGGGTATTACCTGGCGCATCCGCTGGAGATCTTTGCCATCTGGCAAGGCGGCATGAGTTTTCATGGCGGCATGCTCGGGGTCATTGGGGCGATGGTGTTGTGGGCGTATTCACGTCACCGGCCTTGGCTGCAAGTGACTGACTTGATCGCACCCTGCGTACCTCTGGGCTTGGCATCCGGCAGGGTGGGCAATTTTATTAATGGCGAGTTGTGGGGACGCCTTGCTGACCCAACGCTGCCTTGGGCCATGGTGTTTCCTGCCGCTGGCCCTGAGCCCCGCCACCCCTCCCAGGTGTATCAGTTCCTGATGGAGGGGGTTTTACTGTTCATCTTG
Source organism: Ottowia thiooxydans DSM 14619 (assembly GCF_000422885.1). Lineage (GTDB taxonomy): Bacteria > Pseudomonadota > Gammaproteobacteria > Burkholderiales > Burkholderiaceae_C > Ottowia > Ottowia thiooxydans. Next base: position 179,267 of record NZ_KE383942.1, read on the forward strand.
CTGTGGCTGTACGCCAGAAAACCACGCAAGATGGGGCAAGTCAGCGGAGCGTTTTTGTTCGGCTATGGCTTGTTTCGGTTCATCGCTGAATACTTCCGCGAACCGGATGCCTTTTTAGGCTTGCAGGCGATGAGCTTGTCACGGGGGCAGTGGCTTTGCGTGCCCATGATCCTGGCCGGGATTGTGATGTGGGTTTGGGCGAGCAAGCGCCGTGAAACCGTAAGCTGAGATTCGAGGCGGCTATCGTCGCTTTAAGCCCGACAGCCTGCGGGGAACGTTTTTATTGCGTGGAGATCGGATTGGTATGAACACGGAAGTCAATTCAAAGCTCACGGAAGACGCGGCGCGTTCGCCGCGTGGCACGCATGAACGCCTGGAATCACTCCTGGGGCGCAAGGGCGAAGCCTTGTCGCCGCGCGCACTGCGAAAGCTGCTGGAACAACTTCAAGCCATCATTGATCCCCGCGTAGGGGAGGTCGAGGGCGGGCGCCGCGCTCAGGCACTGATCACTTGGTACAACAAAGCCGCTCCCGGTGAAAGGCTGGATGTCTGGCTGCTGATGAGCGAGCAATTCGTAGCCGATCAAGTCAAGGCGCAGGCTGCGCAAGCACAGTACGCGTCCGCTATAGGCACTTCCGATGAGGCGGTTGCGGAGGTTCGGCTGCGGCGCGCCACGGTGTCACCGCGCCGGCGCATTCTGCAGCGGATCTCAGTATTGCCAGAAGGCGTGCGCTTCCTGGTGGACATGCGCGAACAACTGTTGCCGCATCTCAAGGCGCGCCCCACATTGGCCGCGCTGGACGTCGAGATGGAATACATGTTCTCGACGTGGTTTGACGTGGGGTTCCTGGAGTTGCGCCGCATGAGCTGGGATTCACCCGCCTCGCTGCTGGAGAAATTGATCAAGTACGAAGCGGTACATGACATCCGCAGTTGGGCCGATCTCAAGAACAGGCTGGACAGCGACCGCCGCTGCTACGGCTTCTTTCACCCCAGGTTGCCAGATGAGCCGCTGATCTTTGTAGAGGTTGCCATGCTTGGCGAGATGTCTGGCAGCATCACACCGCTGCTCGATGAGTCTGCCGCCCCGGCCGATCTGGCAAAAGCGACCACGGCTATTTTCTACTCCATCAGCAACACTCAGGCCGGATTGCGTGGTGTGAGTTTTGGGGATTCGCTGATCAAACATGTGGTGGACACCCTGAAAACGGAGTTTCCGCGCCTGAAGGTCTTTGCCACGCTTTCCCCGATTCCCGGTTTGCGCGGCTGGTTGGTGAAGAACGCGGGGCGTTTGATGGAGGCCACGCCAGCCCGGGCGCAGCAATCGCTGACGCGCGAGTTGGGTGAACCTCCCACGGCAAAGAATCTACTTGCGGCCATGGATGGTGTTTCCGATATGAAAGAGAGCTCCGCGCTTCGCCACTGGTTGCTGGCAAGCGCCGCCGAATACCTGGGGCAGGGCATTGAAGGCAGCAAGCCGCTTGATCCGGTCGCGCGCTTTCACCTAGGCAATGGTGCCCGCGTGGAACGCCTGAACTGGCTTGCCGACCCTTCCGCCAAGGGGCTCAAGCAGTCGTTTGGGTTGATGGTGAACTATCTCTACGACCTCAATCGCCTGGACAGGCACAAGGCCTCTCTGGTGCAGGGGAAGGTGCCTGTATCCGGGCAGGTCAAGAGCTTGATGGGCTGAGAAGGTGTGAACGAATCCCTCATGCCCGCCTTGGCCGCCAAAAACCACCCGCTCAGCGTTGCAAATGCTCGCCATAGCCCGAGCTATGCCTGCGCTTTGCGCCTTGATCGGGCGGCTTTTGACGGCCCTTTCGCGCACGCCGGATCCATTCCCACCTTCTGAGAAGGCGCAAACGAATCCCTCATGCCCGCCTTGACCGCCCAAAACCACCCGCTCCGCGTTGCAAATGCTCGCCATAGCCCGAGCTATGCCTGCGCTTTGCGCCTTGATCGGGCGGCTTTTGACGGCCCTTTCGCGCACGCCGGATCCATTCCCAACTTCTGAGAAGGCGCAAACGCTTTCTTCAGAAGCGCAAACAGCATCAGGGTCGGAGTGTTTCGTCGGGTGGAAAGTGGTCGGCGCTAAGGCCGTTCACTCGTTGGAGCCAAATTTTGCGCCTTGATCCCGATTTCTCGAAATGATTGTTTCCAATTCGGAGAAAGTGTTGTTCTGGTTTGGGGGTTTTAAACACCCCATTGCAGGCGCAAACTACGTCTTACGGAGCCGGCCACTAGCTTTCCAAGCAAAAAGCCTCCTCCGCGATGAGTCCAAAAAGTAAAGAGGACTCATTGAAGAGGAGGCCGCCTGATGGGCAGTCTCGCTGGACTAAAGATTCACCTTAAAGGAAAAGATCATGCAAGTTAAAACCATCGCCCTCGCGTCCCTGTTTTCTGTCGTTCTGGCTGGCAACGCTTTCGCAGCACAACCTGCATCTGGCGAAGGCCCACTGTTTCTGAACGAAGCGCAAGCTGTCAGCACACTGAGCCGCGAAGCTGTGCGCCAGGAAGCCATTGCTAACCCACCCCTTGTTAACGGTTACGACTCCGTTTCCGATGCCAAGTCTGTGCGCAGCACTGCGACTCGTGCCGAAGTGCGTGAGTCCACTCGTGACGCCATTGCCCATGGCTTCCGCGTGAAAAGCGGCGAAATGGCTTAAGTAGATAAAGAACAAATTTAAAGGAAAGATCATGCAAGTTAAAACCATCGCCCTCGCTTCCCTGTTTTCCGTCGTTCTGGCTGGCAACGCTTTCGCAGCACAACCTGCATCTGGCGAAGGCCCGCTGTTTCTGAACGAAGCACAAGCCGTCAGCACACTGACCCGCGAAGCAGTGCGCCAGCAAGCCATTGCCACTCCGCCCGCTACCGATGGCTACAACGCTTTCGCAATCGATACCAGTGCGCACAGCGATGTCACCCGTGCCGCAGTGCGTCAATCGACTCGTGAAGCCATTGCCCATGGTTTCCACGTGAAAAGCGGCGAATCAGCCTGATTGCGCTTAAGGTGGCCTGGTAACGGGCCGCTTGAACAGAAAAACGAGATGCATGTCATCTCGTTTTTTTTGTTTAATCTGCGGATTGAGCCTGAGCTTGCAAACGCCGGAGCACTGCATCCAGCGCGTCGGCCTCAGTTTGGGACAGTACCGACACCAGATCGCGATTGAGCGCCGCCACACGTGGCAGAAGGCGTTCATATAGCGCCAGACCTTTCTCGGAGAGGCGCAGCGGCACCTCTCTCCTGTCGCTTGGGCGCGGTTCGCGCACCACGAATCCCTTGATCACTAGGCTGGTGACGGCACGAGAGGTTTGAGCGCGGTCCAGCCCCGTTTGTTCGGCCAGTTGTGAAGACTGCATGCCGTCATTTGAAGCCAGCTCCGCCAGCATGCGCCACTCCCGCCTTGTGACACCAAACTCCTCTTCGCACATTTGGATCACGGGCCGGCTCGCGCTGGCAGTCAAGCGCCAGAGGCGAAATAGCAGCATGTCATGCAGTTCTTGCGGTTGGGTAAGGCGTGAGGCGGGCATCAGGGTATTCACGGGCAATGATTGATTTTGTCAATTCTTGGCTGGCACCTAAAGTCTTTGATTCTGTGATCCTTATTCACCGGAGACAAGCTTTGCTACGAAGAAATTTCGCGTACGCCGCCCTAGCCAGCGTGCTGGTCAGCCCACTGACTGTTCCCAACGCATTTGCCCAAGCCGAAGGGCCTTTGCGCTTTGTGGTTCCTTATGCCCCTGGAGGCTCCAGTGACCGCGCCGCGCGCATCGTGGCCGACAAGCTAGGCGCCAAGTTAGGCCAGACTGTGATTGTGGAGAACAAGACTGGCGCAGGCGGACGTTTGGCGGCTCAACAACTCAAGGGGCTGGCCGCCAACCAGAACGTTCTCATGTTGGCCAACCCCGCCTTGGTGGTCGTGGCCCCGCTGGTGTTCAAAGACGCCGGCTACGATCCAGAAAAGGACTTTCAGCCGGTTTCCCAAATCAGCGACTATGAGTTCGGTTTGGCGGTGTCTACTGCGGTGCCCGTGAAGGAGCTGAGCCATCTGCTGGCCTGGTTGCGTGCCAACCCAGACAAGGCCAATTTTGGCGTACCGGCCACCGGCAGCCTGCCTCACTTCTTCGCTTTGATGACCTCTGAAAAAGCCAAGGTCAACGGCCAGGTGGTGGGCTACCGAGGCTCTGCACCGCTCATTAGTGATTTGATTGGCGGGCAACTGCCCGTCGCTTTTGACACGTTGGATACCCTGCTGCCTCAGTCTGAAGGCGGCAAGCTTCGTATCCTCGCCACGTCGGGCGCCAAGCGCTCGCCATTTTCCAAGACGGTTCCCACCTACAAGGAGGCTGGGCTTGATCTCGTGGCCACCGGGTGGAATGCTCTGTTCGCACCGGCTTCCATGCCGCGTGAGAAGGTAGAGCGGCTGGGCAACGCCATCCGCGATGTGATGCTCGACCCTGATACCCAGCAGAAGTTTGTCGATGCCAAGATGACCCCCGTATCCAGCACATCAGCGCAAACCACGGCTATGCTCAAAGCCTATCGAGCGCAGTGGGCGCCGGTGGTGCAGAAATCAGGCTACCAGCCTTAGGATGACGAGGTGTCTTGGCATCAAGACGTTCAGGTTCGTTGCAGCCCCGAAATTGAAATGACCCAAAAAAAGCGCCCCAACATTGTTTTTATCGTTGCCGACGATCTCGGTTTCGCAGACTTGGGCTGTTACGGCGGGCGTGATGCGCGCTTTGGCCGCGTTTCACCCGTGCTCGACGGGCTGGCCGAGCAGGGTGTGAAGTTCACGCAGGGCTACAGCAACTCGCCTGTATGTTCGCCCACCCGTTTCGGGCTGATGACGGCGCGCTGGCAGTACAGGCTACGCGGTGCAGCCGAAGAACCCATCAATAGCAAGAGCCGGGGCAGCACCACACTGGGCCTGCCGCCTGAGCACCCTACATTGCCATCCCTGCTCAAAGATGCTGGTTATCGCACGGCGCTCATGGGCAAGTGGCATCTTGGCTACCCACCCGCATTCGGTCCGCTTAAATCAGGGTATGAGGAGTTCTTCGGCCCCATGTCTGGTGGGGTGGACTATTTCACCCACTGCAGCAGCAATGGTTCGCACGATTTGTATCAGGGCGAAGCTGAGCAGGCGCAGGAAGGCTATTTGACCGATCTCATCTCCGAGCGCTCGGTCGATTATGTGCAACGCATGGCTCCGGGCGCGCGTGAGGGCTCCCCGTTTTTCCTCAGCGTACATTACACGGCGCCACACTGGCCCTGGGAAACACGGGACGATGCTGCGCTGGCGCAGGAGGTTAAATCCAACCTTTTCCATTTGCATGGTGGCAACATCCATACCTATCACCGCATGATCCACCACATGGACGAGGGCATTGGCCGCATTGTGGAGACACTTCGCCATGAGGGGCTGCTGGATGACACCTTGATCGTCTTCACCAGCGACAACGGCGGCGAGCGTTTTTCTGACAATTGGCCGCTAGTGGGCGGCAAGATGGATTTGACCGAGGGCGGCATCCGTGTGCCCTGGATTGCCCACTGGCCAGCCATGATTCGCCCTGGCGGTATCAGCGAGCAGCTGTGCATGACGATGGACTGGTCCGCCACCATGATTGACATCGGTGGTGCAACGCCTCACACCAACTACCCGCTGGATGGCGTGTCACTGCTTTCCGTACTTACCGATTCGCAAGCTAAGTTCCAACGCCCTCTGTATTGGCGAATGAACCACCGCGGACAGCGTGCATCGCGGGAGGGAGACTGGAAATATCTTCGGGTGGATGGCAATGACTACCTCTTCAACATCCGTGCTGACGAACGCGAGCGCGCCAACCACGCTGATCGAGAGCCTGAGCGTCTTGCCGCGATGCGTGCCTCATGGGAAGCATGGGCCTCCAGCATGCCAGCTATCCCGCCAGACGCCACTGTGAGCCTGGGCTATTCCGTCAAGGACATGCCCCAGCGTTGAGCCTCTTTTAGTGCAGCGTTTCACGCTATCTGGCACATAAAAAGGCGTCTTTTCGGCCCTGGCAGCGTTGCAACTCCTCGCGATACCTCCGGGTATCACTGCGGCTTGCGCCTCGTCATGACCAAAAATCCATCCTTTTTATTTGTGCCACCAAGCATGAAACACTGCACTAGGGGGTTCCCCGACTGCCTTTGGTTTTTCTGGGTTATTGGCCCGCTCCCTGTTATTGTCCGGAATGGAAAAATAAGAGAAGCACTTGTGCAACGAGCTTCATAACCCTAAGGAGACAAACCAATGAGATCTTTTTCGTTGTCGGGCCACCTCAATTCAAGAGACGCGCCGCAGAAGAGCCGTACACCACAAGCAACGGAGCAGGGTGGGGACTCTTTCATCACGCGTCGGCAAGCTATTCTGGGTGCCGCCGCAGTGGCGTTGCCCCTGGGCGCAATCGGGCAATCCGCATGGCCTAGCAAGGCGGTGACGTTGGTGGTGCCGTTTCCTGCCGGCGGCGGGACTGATGCTTTCGCTCGGCCACTGTCGGCCCAGTTCTCCAGGCTCACGGGCAAAACCCTGGTGATTGACAACCGCGGCGGTGCGGGTGGCACTGTGGGCGCTTCCATAGCGGCTAAAGCCCCTGCGGATGGCTATACCTTGTTCATGGGCGGCGCTCACCACATGATCGCGCCCAGCATGTATCCCAAGCTTGACTACGACATCGAGAAGGATTTCGTGCCTTTGATCCAGGTGGCGAGCGTGCCGCAGGTGCTGGTGGTGAACCCCAAACACACGACGGCAGCGACGTTCAAGGAACTTCTGGCGCAGATCAAAAAAAGCCCGGGTAAGATGAACTATGCCTCGGCAGGCGCTGGATCAGTCCACCATTTGGCGGGCGAGTTGTTCAAGATTCAGACCAAGACGTTCATCACCCACATTCCCTACCGGGGTGCAGGCCCCGCGCTGCTGGATCTCATCGCAGGTAATGTGGACATGAATTTTGATGGACTTGGTTCGTCCGCCGCCCATATCAAGGCTGGTCGAATCAAGGCTTTGATGGTGGCTGGCAAGCAGCGCAACCCCGCTTTCCCCGATGTGCCGTGTGCAGCCGAGCTGGGCTTGCCTGATTACAACGTCAGCACCTGGTATGGGATCTGGGCGCCCAAGGGGATGCCGGCCGATATGCAGAAAGCGGCCATTGAAAGTATTCGTAAAGCGTGCCAGGCCGATGAAGCCAAGGCCGTATGGGCCGCGCAGGGTGCTGTCTTTCCTGATGTGGAAGGGCCGCAGTTCGCCACTTTGATATCTTCTGAGATTCAGCGTTGGGCGCAAGTGGTGAAAGCCTCTGGCGCCAAACTCGACTAACTCAGTTGGAAGGTGGTGTTCGGAGTGTCAAGCCAAGTCTCAGGCGGTCAGGTTTTCTTGAGAGAGGAGGAGGGCGTGGCTATCGTCACGCTCTCGCATCCCGGCAAGTTCAACGCCATGTCTCGCAGTATGTGGCGCCAGCTACGCGAAGTATTCGCTCGGGTTCAGGCTGGTTCTGAATCGCGCTGTGTGCTCATAAGCGGCCAGGCTGGCCACTTCTGCGCTGGTGGCGATATCTCCGAATATCCCGATTTCCGTTTTGATTCGGAAAGCCTGCGTGCCTTTCACGAGGACGATGTATGGGGCGGTCTGGAGGCCATGTTGGCTTGCGATGTCCCTATTGTTGCTGCGATAGAGGGCAACTGCATGGGTGCGGGGGTGGAGATTGCCAGCTGCTGTGATATTCGCGTGGCCTCTCGCTCCACCAAGTTCGGCGCCCCGATTGCTCGACTCGGTTTTCCAATGGCGCCGCGCGAGGCGCAACTGGTGATGCGCGTGGCCGGTGAAGCGACTGCACGTGAAATGCTGCTGGAAGGGGCCGTGCTGGATTCCGGCGAGATGAAGGCGCGAGGCTTCCTACACGCTGTGCTGGAAGATGCAGAATTGGCGCCGCATGCCAGCGCAAGGGCGCGGCGCATCGCCAGCCTTGCACCTGAAGCTGCCCGCATGAACAAGCAGGCCCTCCGGGTACTTGGCGCAAACCCGCCAGGGGCGATTGAAAGGCTGCTGCCCAAGGCCTACGCCTATGCCGAAAGTTCAGAGCATCGCGAAGGCATCTCGGCATTCCTGAGCAAGCGGCCACCTAAGTTTTTTTGATTTTTTTGCTTGAAGCATGATGACCAACCACAACCTCTTTGTGGCGCTGCGCGCCGGTTTCCCCGCTGATCTGGATGCTATTGCCGTCGAGACTGACGAGGGCCTTTCCTACTCCTGGCGCGATATTGATAGCGCCACGGCCATGATCGCCAACCTGTTGCAATCTCTGGATATCGCGCCCTCACCGGATGGCGTGCCGCCCCGGGTGGCCGTGCAGGTGGAGAAGTCCGTCGAGGCCATGCTGCTGTACCTCGCTACATTGCGGGCAGGCTTTGTGTTTCTGCCGCTCAACACGGCATACCAAAGTGCCGAGATTGAATACTTCATAGGAAATGCTGAGCCAGCCATAGTGGTGTGCTCCAGCAAAAACTTCAACTGGGTAAGCAAGCTTTCGTTCAAAGCCGGCGCGCGCCACGTGTTCACGTTGGATGAAGATCGTACGGGGAGCCTTCTTGAGCGCGCCGCTCATTTCAGCCCTCAACAAACGCCGGCTCCAAGGCGCGCCGATGAGTTGGCTGCCATTCTCTACACCAGTGGAACCACGGGCCGCAGCAAAGGTGCGATGCTCTCGCATGGCAACCTGCTGTCCAATGCGCGCGTGCTCAAAGACTATTGGGGCTGGGAGCGGGGCGATGTGTTGATCCACGCTTTGCCGATCTTTCACGTGCACGGTCTGTTCGTGGCCATTCACGGCGCATTGCTCAATGGCAGCAAGATGCTGTGGATGGGCAAGTTCGACCCCCGGCGTGCAATAGCCGATATGTCCCGCGCCACGGTGTTCATGGGCGTGCCTACGCTTTATGTCCGCATGCTGGCTGAGCCATCCTTGAACCGCGAGCAAGCCGCGCACATGCGCTTGTTCATCAGTGGCTCCGCGCCGCTGCTGCTGGAAACCTTCACTGATTGGAAGGAACGCACAGGTCACACCATCCTGGAGCGCTATGGCATGAGTGAGACCACCATGCTCACCAGCAACCCCTACCGTGCCGATCCGCGCCATAACAACCAGAGCGAGCGACGCGGAGGAACCGTTGGTTTTCCTTTGCCCGGCGTGGAATTGCGGGTGCTGGGGGACGATGGGAAGCCTGTGCCTACCGGAGAGATTGGCGGTATTCAGGTGGCGGGAGCAGGCGTTTTTGCCGGGTACTGGCGTATGCCTGAGAAGACCGCTGAAGAGTTCTCGTCTGACGGCTTCTTCAAAACCGGTGACGTGGGCCTGCAAGACAAGAGTGGCTATGTCACCATCGTGGGAAGAAGCAAGGACCTCATCATCAGCGGTGGCTACAACGTCTATCCGGCGGAGATTGAAGGCTACCTGAACGAGCTGCCCGGGGTCGCTGAGAGCGCCCTGGTGGGGGTGCCTCATCCTGATTTTGGTGAAGTAGGCGTTGCGGTGGTGATCGCCAAACCGGGTGCCCAATTGAATGGGGAGGCGTTGCTGGCAGAGTTAAAAGCGCGCCTGGCTAACTTCAAGATTCCCAAGCGTTGCTTCATAGAAACCGAGTTGCCTCGCAACACGATGGGCAAGGTGCAGAAAAATCTGCTTAGAGAGCAACACAAGGGCCTGTTTGCAGGCGCAGCGCAGACGCCTTGAACACGGCAAATATGGACGCCCTCAGTGTTGTCTCTGGGGTGCCCTGTTCAAGCGGCCTTGTTCCGAAGACGCCGCTTCTTTTGCCAGATCACTAGACCGGTGAAGCTGAGCATGGCGACCAGACAGCCCACCAGGGTGACAAAAATCTGGAAGGGTCGGCCCCACAGCCCTGCGATATGCAGGGCTGTGATCCAACTGGTGAAGGTATCGCCACTTGCCGCGCCTGTAGGAAACCATGTGCTGCGAAGCGCGCCACTATTGGCGTCGAAGACCACATGGGTTCGGCCGACCTTTTCTCGTACATCCAGGTTGGTGCGCACGTAGTAGCTGAAGATGGCTTTGCGCGTGTCGTAGTAGAGCAGGTCTTCCCGCTCAGTCGTGAACCCTTGCGCCAACGCCTGCTCAGACATCAGCTTTCGGCCAATAGTGAGAGCCTGGTTCCAATCGAGGCCTGGCTCGAGTTGGGCGCTGCCAGGTGCAGGCAGCGACTTCGCTGTTCCCTGGAATGGCAGGCCTGATTTTTTCATCGCGGTCTGATAGATGGGCGAGAGATTGAAAGCCACGCTGCTCCACGCGAAGACCAAAAGCATGGGCCAGATCCAGAGACCGCCAGCACGGTGCAGGTCGAAGTTTCGCTTATAGGCGCCGTCGTGCCATCGGATTAACCAGGATTTTTTCCATTTCACAAGCCATGGCCTTCTGGTTGATCCGCCCTGAGCTCGCCACATAGCAGCGTCATGAGAAGGATTCAGGCCACTCTTGGCTTTTCGCCCGGCGACCGGTAAGGTCAGCCAGAAGCCGAAAAAGCAGTCCAGCGTCCACAGTATCGCTATCGCACCGAGCAAGACAGTCCCAATCGTGCCGAGCGCCAACGAATGGTGGAGACGGTATACGAAGGGCATGACATGCTTGGCGTCGAATCCGATGTCCCCAAGTACCCTGTCGCCCAGCACTTGTCCTGTGTAGGGGTGAACGAGAACCTGCAGCACGGGCTCTTCGGGTGCGCCAGGCTGACCTGGCCGGGCCACCACATAGAACACGGCCGAGCGACCGATCGCCTGGCTGAGTGGTATGTGATTGACCAGCTTGTTGGGGTAGGATTTTTCAACTTGCGCGCGAAGTGCCAAAGGGGCCAGCGCCTGCTCAGTACCCGGCGCTGGTTGAGCCTTCAGGAGCGCGGGGCTTAGCAATGCATCCAGTTCCTCATACCAGGCTAAGAGGGCGCCGCTCAACCCTGCAAGAAGCAGAAATCCGGCCATGCTAAGGCCGATCCAACGATGCAGGCTTGCGACCGCCGATCGCAGGCGCACCGTCAGAAATCCATGGTCGCGGAAATGCTGAATGTGCGTGGCGCAGACAACACAATGCCACCTGAGCCAGCGCTGCCTTCCCAATAACTGCGGTTAGCGAGGTTCAGGATGTTGGCTCGAATGGTGAGCGGACGGCCAAATGAGCGGGTGAGATAACGTGCGCCCAGATCCCAGCGAGCCCACCCTGGCAGCTTGAGGGTGTTCTGTGCATTCACGTACTGCGAGCCTGTCAACAAGGTGCGTGCCGTCAGCGTCAGGCCGGGCAGGAATGGTGTATCCCATTCCACGCCAGCATTGCTGATCCAGCGCGGAGCAACGATGGCGCTTTTGCCGTCGTTGGCGCCACCTTGCGTACGCACCTGCTTGGCTTGCATGTAGGTCACTCCACCCAGAATCCGCACACCGCGCACCACCTGGCCGAATGCACTGACTTCAATTCCCCGGTTGCGTTGCTCCCCGTCCATCACATAGCGGTATCGATTGGGCGCGCTGCCAGGTACTGTGATGGCATTGGGTTGCCGTAGCTCGAAAAGCGCGATGGTGCCAATAACCTGGCCAAAATCGACCTTGACGCCCAGCTCCGTTTGTTTGGTCTTGATGGGAGGAAAGGCCTGACCGGCGTTCTCAGCGTCCGCAGGTGCCGTGGCGCCCGCGCTGAGCCCCTGGATGTAGTTTGCGTAGATGGATGTGTTGTTCCACGGTTTCAACACCAGGCCCACCGCTGGTGAATTGACTGATTTCCCATAACCGGAAACCCAGTTGTTCACAGGTGCTGTGCCAGCGTAGTTGTCGACAGTGATTTTCTGGCGCCGCATGCCCAGCGTGAGCTGAACGGCGCCGTCCTGCCAGGACATGGTGTCGGAGATGCCCACTGAAGCAAGTTTGGTTTCAGAAGCCTGGCGTGTATCCAGAAAGCCAGCAAAAGGCGCGCCTGTCTGAAAAGGGTTTTCAACGAAGACCGGGCGATGAAGGTTTGATGCGAAACCCTGCCACTGAGCGAAGGCGTAGCCCGCTGCGATATCCATGGAGGACGCCGCTATGTTCAGCTCGTGCTGGGCATTCAATGCGCCAAACTTCAGCCGCATACCCATGAGATAGGACTTCGACTTGGAAGACTCCGGATAGTTGACGGGCGAAGTGGTGGTGTCGCCAGCGGGATTGAGAATGCGGGATTCGGTACGGAAGTTCGTGTGGTGATGATTTCGAGCCCCTGCAGCCCCAAAGAATGACCAGACGGGTGACACGTCGTACTCTGCTTGAGCAACGTAATAGTCGTCCTTGTAACTTCTGCGCTCCCAGGATTGGGCGAATCTTTCACCGGCTCTTGGCGGCAAGGGAATCGCACTCAAGGTGGGGGCCAGGCGGTAACCCACTGCAGCCGCCTTGGCATCATCTGATTGATACCCCACGTCGAACGATGCGCGAAGTTTGTCGCCTCTGTAGTCAAGTCCGATGGCGCCCGCAGCCAGTGTGATGCTCTGGCCTGAAGTAGAAGTATGGCCGCTGCGGTAAACACCGTTGACTCGCACTCCGAACTGGTTGTCTTCGCCCCAACGCCGGCCCACGTCTATATGCCCTCCCCATTGGGAGTTGGAGGCATAGCTGGCCGTGAGGCGCGTGATGGGCCTATCGGCTGCGCGCTTGGGCACTACGTTGATAGCTCCTCCAACGCCTCCGCTGGGAGCCATGCCGGTTAACAATGCGCTGGGACCTTTGAGAACTTCCACGCGCTCCACCGTTTCCAGCGAGAGGCTGCCATAGGGCAGGACGCCGTAGAGGCCGTTAAACGAGATGTCCCGGTTGGCCAGGCCAAAGCCGCGCAGAAAGAAGTTATCGCCGCCACCTACGCTGGTGTTGCGTCCCCGGGAACTCATGCGAACGGCGGGATCATTGTCCAGAACATCGGCCAGTGTGGCGGCTTGCTGGTTCTGGATGAGTTCACTGGTGTAGTTGGCAATGCTGAAGGGCGTGTCCATCACGTCCTTATTGCCCAGCAACCCGAGCCGTCCTCCCCGAGCAAGCTGTCCGCCAGAGTAGGGTGGGGGATTACTGTCGGCGGACTCACTTCGCGCGGTGACCGTGACCGTCTGCAAGGTGGAGACCCCTGAGTCCCGTGGTGTGGCTTCTGATGATTTCGATGCCGCCACTGATCTGCGCAAGACATAACCTCCGCCCGCACCCTGAATCGCTTCCAGCCCTGAACCCTCCAGCAAAGCGGAAAAACCGTCATGCACTCCGAAGCTGCCCGCAAGTCCGCGGCTCGTTTTGCCCGCTGTCAGTGATCCATCAACTGACAGCACGATGCCCGCTGTGGTGGCGAAGCGGTTGAGCGCTTGATCAAGCGAGCCAGCGGGAATGTCATACCGCACCTCAGAGACCGCACGCTGCGCTGGTTGGGCCAAGGCTATGGATGGCAGGGCCAGGCCACTGGCACTCAAGCAAAGGAGCAGCGCAGCGTGGGCCAGTGGGGATGGGGCAGCAGGTTTGGGCGAGAGATATTGCGAACGTATGAGGTGGCGCGGATGCATCAACTTTCCTTTTCGATGGTGGCAGTGGCCGCGTTCACGTTTGTGATGGGCCTTCCCTTGTTTCCCGAACGAAAAGAAAAAAGTGCTACCGTTGAAGAAGCTTTTTTTAGCGCTCTCTGCGTTATTTCTTAGTTATCCATCCGCGGACGCACGGTGACCCAGTAACGGGTCACCCGGTCGACCCTGACCGGCAACGCTTGTGCGAGCGTAGAAAGCGCCAGCTCGGTGTCATCTAACGGGTAGACGCCAGAGACGATCAAATTGCGCACCGCCGGGTCACAACGCAGCACGCCGGCGCGGTAATGCCCCAGCTCGGCCAGGAAATCTTCCATGCGCATGCGATCAGCCACCAACAGACCGCGCGTCCAGGCTGTCTCCGTAGCTGCCGACGCGGTGGATATCTCCACGGTGCCGCTGGAGAAAAGAGCGCGTTGCCCGGCGTTCAGCCGGGTGGCATTGGAAGCCTCTGCCTGAGGACGGATCTCCACGGCACCGTCTTCGACCATGGCCTGTGATTTTTCTTGTAGTTGACGGACCGTGAAACGGGTCCCAATAGCACGCACAGCCCCCTGTGCCGTATGCACCGTGAACGGACGCGAGGTCAACCCATTTAACGCCTGTGGATCGGGCGCTGTGGCTACGAAAATCTCACCTGCCCGCAAGAACACATTTCGGCCCTCTGGGCCAAACTGAACGTCAATTGCGGTGGCGGTGTTGAGTATCAGCCGGCTTCCATCGGGCAGGTTGATCTCTCGCCGTTCCCCATGGCTGGTTCGGTAATCAGCCATGATGAGTTGCCACTGTGGGCCCTGCCGCAAGGCGTAGGCTCCGAAGCCAGCCCCCGCGACGACCACAATGACACGCAAAGCGCTTCGCCGTGAACTTGATACCGTCACCGAGTTGGCCACGCGTATCGCCGTACCCGCTCCCGGGCTGGAAAGGGATTGCAGTTTCGCGTCGGTTCGCTGGATTTGCCCCCATGCCCGCGCGTGCTCCGAATCTTGCGCCACCCAGCGCTCGAAGTTCTCTCGCTCGGCGGCGGTGACTTCCCCGGACCAGAACGTGACCTGCCATTCCAATGCCTGTTGCATGACTCTGCTGGCTAGCGGAGACTGACGTGGGCCGGACGAGCCAGAAGCGTTGAATGGGGTTGCCGTGGCTTTTCTCATGGCGGGGTGTCAAGTCCCGAGTATTGAATGAAGCGATTGGGCGGCACGCAACATGTATTTGCGAACAGCGCCAAACGAGACGCCCATGCGCTGGGCGATCTCCGTGTAGGTGAGTCCATCGAGTTGGGACAACAGGAACGCCTCCCTCACTTTGGGTGGCAAGGCACGGAGTGCAGCATCTACTTGCAACAGGTCTTCCAACACCAGAGCACGTTCTTCCTCCGAAGACGACAACGCTACAGGAAGATGAGTCAAAGCCTCCAGGTAGGCCGTTTCCAGTAATCGCCGTCTGTACAGATCCACCACCAAACCTTTGGCGATCTGTGTAAGGTGCGCGCGCGATTGTTCGGCTTCGGGCGTTCGCCCGGAAACAAGAATCCGCAGAAAAGTGTCCTGGGCAAGATCTGCGGCGTCGAATGTATTGCCCAATCTGCGATGCAGCCAACTCTGCAGCCATCGATGGTGGTTGCTGTACAACGCGTGGACGCGCAGAGTTGTATCGCTTGACAGCATGAAAGTGTCTGCCATTTGCATGCGCAGGTTTACTAATGAGAATAGTTCGCATTCTATTCGTCCTGCAGTTTGCTATGCGAGGCAAGGTGTTGTTGAATTTTCTAGATAAAAAATAAATACTAAAGTAATCAATAATTAAGTTGTCTTCGCTGATCTTTCTTTTCTCTAGTGTCCTCGTTTGACTGCGGTCAATGCTCCAGCGTTCTAGCTTATGCACAAAAAGCATGTTGCGGCGCATCAAGATCTTGTGATCGTCCGGCTTTCAGTGTTGAAACTGCTGTGAACGTAAGTGCTTGATTTAATTGGATTTAAGAAGCTGCCATTTTTGCGGGCATTCCAGACAAAGCCTTGTTCTATAAGGCGCGGGAGCGTTTTCCGACCATCTATCAACAAAGTTATCCACAGAAACACTGGATGACTCGTAAAGCGCTTTGAAATCAAGCGTTTGAAGCGCTTTCCCAAAAAGGAAGTGAAGCTGCTCTCCCTGTTTCTCGGCCATCGGAGGAGGGCATCTGGCCGCATTTCGGCTTGTCATTGCTCTCAGAAGGATTCACTCATGGCTTCTCGGCGGTAACGTCTGACACGCGAGGCTTGGCCGGGCCGCTACACTTGGGATAGAACGATGCGGCTGTGTGCTGCGTTGCATTAAATTCATTTGTAAGGAATCCGACATGTCCTTGAGATCCCTGTTCCTGCTGCTCGTCGGGGCGGTCATTGTTATTTTTGTAGGCGTCAACTGGGCGCAGATGACTGCGCCTACCGAGCTTTCCCTGATTTATACGGATGTCCGCGCACCGCTGGGCTTGATCCTGCTGGGCTTGATGGCGTTGCTGGCAACGGTGTTCGTGGCCCTGATCGCTTACATGCAGACCACGGTACTTTTCGAGACACGTCGCCACGCCAAGGAGCTGGCGATCCAGCGTGATCTGGCAGATAAAGCCGAGGCTTCGCGCTTTACCGATCTACGGGCACACCTGGATCGCGAAGTTGCGCGGCTCTCCGAAGTTATCAACAACCAAAGCAGAGAAACGCTTTCCCGGGTGGATCGCGCTGAAATGGGCCTTCGAGAGCGCCCGGTAGATGCTGAGATTTCACGGCTGGTACAAGCAGTGGAAAACCATAACCGTGATCTGCATTCCCGTGTGGACCGCCTGGAAATGGGTCTGCGCGAGGGCTTGGCCGGGTACATACCCGCGCCTTCTTCTGTCTCGCCTTCCACCACCGCCACTCTGGCGGCTCCAACTCAGGACGATATCGGCAAAGTGGTGCCTAGCTGACGCTTGCGCTGGGTTGGGCTTCGAAGGCGTTTCAAGAATGAGGGTTTGTTGTTTACCCGGCACCCACTAGATGCGATGGTTTTTGATAGTCCTCGTGTCTTTATGCGTCATTCCACCAGCCTCAACGCCTCTATGAGGCCCGCTACGTTGCTCACGCAGAGCTTGTCATAGACCGCGCTAATCTGGGTTCGTACTGTGGCGGGTGCGCGGTGCAGTAGATCGGCGATCTCTTTGTGCGTATTACCCCGGGCCACCAACTGCGCCACAGTGAACTCCCGGGGCGTCAACTCGTCCACCGCGCAGCGCGGGCGGCTTTGCAGGAAAAGCAATTGGTGTTCCACCCGCAGCCTCACCACGTGGCTGTGCCCCTTGAAACGCACGGCCCCTTGCAGAAATGCCTTAATGACCGCCGGAGGCAATACATCGCCGCGGCAGCCATCCCACTCGGCGCGCAAGGCCTGCTCGAACGCTGCGTCCGCGTGGTAAATCACCCCGCGCAGGTCGGCAATGGCGGCCCCTCGCGCGACCTGGCCCCCCGTCACCGCGGATTGGGCCAAGTGCGTGAGCCGGTTCAGCTCCAGTGCTTGCTGTATGTGCGGCATTAGGCCCGCAAGCAGCACGCGCTCCGTCTCGGTGCAATAGGCTCGGTCGTCGGCGCGAAACAGCGTCAGCCATCGGGTGAAGCGGGTCTTGGGGTTGACCGCGCCGCCAATGAAGAAATGGGTCTGCCGAAAGCGCTTGCCATATGCGAGCAACGGCTTCTTGTCCGGACCGGCAAACCATGAGTCGGCGTGGAACGCCAGCGTCGCGTTGGGCTCCTGCGCGGCCAGCGCACCGGCTGTGTCCAGGTGCTTGATCTCCTCGTAGGCCTGCAGCATCTCCGGTGGCTGGCAGTGCAAATGGATGTTGTGCACGTCGATGCCTACGGGCGTCAGCGTGGCCGAACCCCACATCGACGAATCGAACGGCAACACGGGCTTGACCAACTCCAGCGCCGCGTCCTGGAATTGATCCAGAGGCAATTCGTGCGATAGGCGGTACAGATGCAGCAGCAGTGCGTTGTAGCTGTCTAGGGTGGAGGGCATAGCGAGAGGGAGCAATCAAGGGCAAATCTACATCAAAAATACTGCATTTGCATGATTTTGTTTCTTCTGTATCAAAGCTAAGGTGTGCACGCGCAATCATTACAGGAAAAATCCCATGCCACGTTCGCCTTCACCCCTTGCTTGCCCTCCGCTCCACATACCTGCTGTATCTCGCCGTGTGCATCGGCTGGTCCTGCTCGCCGGGCTGGTAGCGTCCCTGTATGCCTGCGGTGGCGGTGGTGAAAGCGACTCCGCCGCGGTTCCATCGCCCGCACCCATACCTGCACCTGCACCTACAGTGCAGCAGTATTCAGCGGTCTATTTCACCGACAAAAACTCAACGGTCGCCTTTGTAGAGAGCAATCCGGACGGAACGGGCTTCGTGGCCTACCGCAATGCTGCTGGCGGGGTGTCGCATGTGGACTATTTGGCCAAGGACAAAACCATCTATCACTTTTCGTGGCCTCGTGAGAACGATATGCTCATGCAGTTCGATGGTATAGCGATCAACATGAATATCGGTGGGCCACTAAGGTATTTCTCTATCACCGGTAGCGATGGGAGCGCTATCACTGGCTCCTTGCCCGCGGGGAAGTCTCTTCAGCAGAAGGCATCCCTCGTTGAGACTTGCTTGGAAAATCACCCTGTGGAAGAGTCTGAGAGATCGATTTGGGGAGAGGCGGTTGCTTACAAGTGCGCGGTCGCTGACCTCATGGCGAAAGCCACTCTAGCAGCGGATTTTTTTGGATACTTTGTAGAGGAAGGTGTCACGTTTGTTCAAAGAATTGGGGCAGATGGCTCTGCATTGGTTAAGAAAGGAAAGGCTTTCCTAGCGTCGAATGAATTACAGAGCGCCGCAAATCGCGTCGTGTCTATGCCACGCGGGGAAATAGGGACCTCCGGCCAGATTGTTAAAACGCCAAGCTCGGCGAATGGCGGAAATTCTGCAGATTTGCCGCATGACCAGATAACCGGGACGATCGCCGGTATGAATAAAGGGCCGTCTGCCAACAACATGGTGGATTGGACACAGGTCAAGCCTGTGGCTACAGGTACTGCACCCACGCCAACACCCACGCCAACACCAACACCAACACCAACACCAACACCAACACCAACACCAACACCAACACCAACACCAACGCCCGCTTTCCCCCACGCAGGCACCTACAATGTTTCCGGCGGCGGCGTGACTGTGAGCTTCCCGGTGAATGGCAATGGCAACATCGGCAATTGCACAGCAGGCACGCTGATCTCCTGCTCCGGCAATGTGGCCATGAATGGTGATTTTTCCCTCAAAGGCAGTGATGGGGATGGCACCAATGCCACGCTGAACGGCAAGATTGATGCAAAAGGCGGTGTGACAGGTAGCTATACCGGTACTTCGGATGGCAAGGCTATCAGTGGCAGCTTCACGGGCAGCCGGACCTCAGCTTCGACACCCACGCCTACACCGGCGCCTACAGCCGGTGCGTGCACGCCCGGCCGTTCGTTCGGAATACTCCAGATCGTGACCAACGGCGTGGTTGCTCCTCAAAAGGTGACAACCCGGACGCTGCCGAGCGATACGAAATTCTCTTCGCTATGCGGACAAACTCTGTCGCACGCAAGTGGTGCCAGCATGGTGTTCAGTTGCCCGGCGGGCGACATAGGACGCGGTAAATACAAGGATGGGGCATGGGAGGGCGACTTCGAGTGGGGCTACAGGGTGAAGGATGATGGTTGCCTCAACGTGAAGTCTTACGCTGCCTGGGAAGACATTAACTATGGCAATCCGGATTTCCCCCCCTCGTCCCACAAAGACGTCCAGGCTGCGAATCTTCTCTACCGGTTTACCACTGGCGAGAGGGCTGGCCAAAACTTCCAATCTATTGCGGGGGAAAGCCTTAAAGGCGGCGTCTACCTAGCGCCCAACTACGTCACACGATAACAATAAGTGAGACCCGTTTGCAGGGTGTCATGAGGTACAAGCTTGGTCGGGATTCGGAAAGGATCCGCTTGAAATGAAACGCGCCTGAGTCCGCCTGATCCAGCGGAATCTGATGCTGGAATCATGGTGATAAAAAACTACCTCAGGCGTGCCCTGCGGTAGTTTTTTTCACCTGGGCTTACCGCAATACCAGCACAGGAATTTCCGAGTGTGTGAGTACTTGCTGGGTTTCGCTGCCCAGCAGCAGCCGCTTGACGCCCTTGCGGCCATGTGATGCCATGACGATCAAATCAGCCTTGTGCTTCTTGGCGGCAGCGATCAGGGCGTCGGACACCACGTCTGATTTCACCAGCACGGCTTTGACCTTTAAGCCCTTGGATTCGCCAGATTTCTTGATGGCGTCGACAATTTTCTGGCTTTCTTCCGTCCATTTAGCTTCGACGCGTTTGGCATCTTCGGCCGATAGGGCGATAGAGCCTTCGAAATAGCTCTGCGGGTAACGCGGCACCACTTTCAGGGCGATCAGCTCGGCGCCGCAGAGGGTGGCGAGGGAAATCGCGCTGTTGACGGCTTTCTTGGATAGCGCCGAACCATCGGTGGCTACGAGAATACGTTCGTACATGACTGACTCCTTGGTAGTTAAGGGTTGCTCAAACACGTTCTAGAGCGCAGGCACGTCTCTAAAATGGTTCACACTAAATTCATACAGAGCCAGACGCTCTCAAGAGTTTAGTAAGCACATTAGCTACCTTAAAGTAAACGCCGGAGCTTGTCTTGATGTATGTCAAGGCCGCGTCTGGTATTGGGTTTACAGTGCACCTCATGGAAAGCGCCGCCGTCCTATCTTCCCCACGAGACGAGCCAGTGCGAATTGAGTTGCAACCACGCGCTGCCCAGCGCTGGGAGTTGCTTGACGAGCCCGACGAGTGGATGGAATTCAGCCGCCGCGTGCAAACGCAGGGCGAGGATACGAGCGTCTGCTGGGAGTCTACGGTCGTTTTTGAGGGCATGCATTGCGCAGCCTGCGCGGTCACCATTGAAGACGCGCTGCGTAAAACACCTGGTGTGCGTTCGGTCGAGGTTGGTGCGGCGAGCCATCGCGGCAGGGTGGTGTGGGAGGAGGGCGCCACGCTTCCTTCCACCTGGATGCAGGCTGCTCTGAGGGTCGGTTATCCGCCATTACCGGCGCACGATGCCTTTGCCGCCGAGCGTCGTCTTGCAGAAACCCGCACGATGATGTGGCGTCTGGGGGTGGCCTGCCTTTGCATGATGCAAGTCATGATGTATGCCACACCAACATACTTCACTGCGCCAGGCGAGATCGAGCCAGATATCGTGCACCTGCTTCGGTGGGCAGCGTGGGTGCTGTCGATCCCCGTGATGCTTTTTTGCTGCCAGCCTTTTTTCCGCAATGCGCTGCTTGATCTCAAGCTGCGTCGCGTCAGCATGGATCTGCCGGTCTCCATAGGCATGCTGATCACCTTCGTCGTCAGCACCCTGGGCACGTTTGAGCCTGCCGGCGTGTTCGGCGGCGAGGTGTACTTTGATTCGCTGACCATGTTCGTGTTCTTCCTGCTCACGGGCCGCTGGTTGGAGTTGCGGCTGCGTGATCGCACCGCTGGCGCCCTGGAAAAGCTGATGCACCGCTTGCCAGAGAGCGTGGAGCGGCAACGCGCAGATGGCGCTTGGGAGCGTGTAGCGGCGCGCCGGATTCGCGTGGGCGATGTGCTGAGAGTGCTTCCGGGCGAGGTTTTCCCCGCGGATGGCATCGTGCTGCGCGGCGAAACCACGGCTGACGAAGCCTTGTTGACCGGCGAGTCAACGCCATTGGCACGGGGCCAGGGCTCCCAGGTGATCGCCGGCAGCCACAACCTTACGGCGGTAGTGGAGGTTCGGGTGCAACACGTGGGGCGTGAGACACGCTACGCACAGATTGTGGCGTTGATGGAATCGGCCTCTACCAGCAAGCCCCGCATTGCCCAATTGGCTGACCGCCTCGCCAAGCCTTTCCTGATATTCGTGCTGTTGGCGGCAGGACTGGCTTGTGCCTGGTGGTGGCCCACAGATCCGGGGCATGCGCTCATGATTGCCGTGGCTATTCTGGTGGTCACCTGCCCTTGTGCGCTCTCATTGGCTACTCCTGCTGCCATGTTGGCCAGTGCAGGAAGTTTGGCGAAGCGGGGCGTATTGGTGCGCCGCTTGCAGGCGCTCGAAGTCTTGGCTGCCGTGGACACGGTGGTGTTTGACAAGACGGGCACGCTGACCCGTGATGCGTTCGTGCTGGAGCGTATTCAGTTACGCCCGGGGGTAACAAGCGAGGAGGCGCTGTCAATCGGTGCCGCGCTGGCTCAGAAAAGCCTGCATCCGGTGTCCCGCGCCTTGGTGTCCGAAGCCGCACGGGCGGGCCTCACGCCCGATGCCTGGCATGTCCGTGAATCGCAGGAGATCTCCGGCCAGGGGGTGATGGCTGAGTTGGCTGATCAGGGGATGGCTTGGCGACGAGTGCGCCTGGGCTCTGAAGCTTTTTGCCTGCCGCGTGCGGTAGCGGCCCAGGGCAAGGGATTCGAGGGTAGCACCCACGGGGCGACGGCGGGAGACGGCCTCACCTCTCACCTGAGTGATGAGCAAGGGTGGCTGGCAAGCTTCGAATGGCGTGAGGATTTGCGCGACGATGCCGTGCAAGCGGTAGCTGCCTTGCAGGCACAGGGTATCCGGGTGCATTTGTTTTCCGGCGACCGGCCTGGAGCGGCGGCACGCGTGGGGCAATTGGCTGGAATCAGTGATGCGCGTGGCGGCTACTCTCCCGCAGACAAACTTAGTGCTATGCAGCAGGCTCAACGAGCCGGCGCCACGGTTGCCATGGTGGGTGATGGCTTGAACGATGGTCCCGTGCTTGCCGGCGCCGACGTCTCGTTCGCATTTGGGCGCTCAGTGCCCTTGGCGCAAGCGCAGTCTGATTTCGTGGTTCTTGGCGAGCGGCTGCTTTCCATCCCGGCTGCAGTGCTGCGGGCACGCCGCACCATGCGCATCGTGAAGCAAAACCTGGGGTGGGCAGCTGTGTACAACGCTGTAGGTATTCCGCTCGCAGTGATCGGTTGGATGCCGGCTTGGCTGGCTGGGCTGGGTATGGCTGCCAGCTCGCTTTTGGTGGTGCTCAACGCCTTGCGCTTGTCTGGGGCAGCGCCACTGGAGCTAGGCCTTGAAATGCCGCTCGAACAAGGGCAAGCTTTAGGAGCGCTGAATGGTCATTGAGGTTCAAAGTTCCTGTTTGCCCGTGCAGCGCTGTTTCTCCTCACTGCGCTTTTAGGCCCATGGACATTCTGTATTTACTGATCCCGCTCTCCGTGGTGCTGATTTTTTTCATCCTCGGCGCCCTGTGGTGGGCTATCTACCGCGGGCAATTCGATGAAATCGACCGCGAAGGGGAGCGCATTTTTGAGCATGATTGATTCATATCAAGGGAAACCATGCTGGGTTCGAGGACACTATTCAAGGTTCATTAGGAAGGGGTGGAAATGACGTTCGCCAATATGCGAGCCACTGTCTACAACGACAAGGTGGTTAGGCAATTTGCCATCATGACGGTGGTCTGGGGTGTGGTCGGGATGCTTGTGGGGGTGATCATCGCCGCCCAGCTGACCTGGCCAGAGTTAAATCTGGGCATTTCATGGCTCAGCTACGGCCGATTGCGGCCGCTTCACACCAATGCGGTGATCTTCGCCTTCGGTGGTTGTGGTCTCATGGCTACGTCCTACTATGTGGTGCAGCGAACCTGTCAGGTGCGACTGTTTTCGGACAAGCTTGCTGCCTTCACGTTCTGGGGCTGGCAGTTGGTCATCGTGGCTGCTGCGGTCAGCCTGCCGCTGGGCTACACCAGCGGCAAGGAATATGCCGAACTCGAATGGCCCATCGACATCCTGATCACCCTCGTGTGGGTGGCCTATGCGGTGGTCTTCTTCGGCACCGTGGGTACCCGTAAGGTCAAGCATATCTACGTGGCCAACTGGTTCTATGGCGGTTTCATACTGGCCGTAGCGCTCTTGCATTTGGTCAATAGCGCGGCGCTTCCCGTGGGTGCCATGAAGTCCTATTCCGCCTATGCCGGGGTGCAAGATGCCATGGTGCAGTGGTGGTACGGGCATAACGCCGTGGGCTTTTTCCTCACGGCAGGCTTCCTGGGCATGATGTATTACTTCATTCCCAAGCAGGCTGGCCGTCCGGTGTATAGCTACCGGCTCTCCATCGTGCACTTCTGGGCGCTGATCTTCACTTACATGTGGGCTGGCCCACATCACCTTCACTACACCGCTCTCCCTGATTGGGCGCAAAGCGTAGGCATGGTGTTCTCCCTGATCCTTCTGGCGCCAAGCTGGGGCGGCATGATCAACGGTGTCATGACGCTCTCCGGTGCCTGGCACAAGCTGCGTGATGATCCCATCTTGCGATTCCTGATCGTGGCGCTGTCGTTCTACGGCATGTCCACCTTCGAGGGTCCGATGATGTCGATCAAAACCGTCAACGCCCTCAGCCACTACACCGACTGGACGGTGGGCCATGTGCACTCCGGCGCGCTTGGATGGGTGGGCCTGATCACCATGGGCTCCATGTACTACATGATCCCGCGCCTGTTTGGCCGTACTCAGATGTACAGCACCAAAGCCATCGAGGCACACTTCTGGATCGCCACCATCGGCATCGTGGTCTATATCGCCGCGATGTGGATTGCAGGCGTGATGCAGGGCCTGATGTGGCGCGCTGTCAATCCGGATGGCACGCTCACCTACACCTTCGTCGAATCCGTAAAGGCTACCTTCCCCTTCTACGTGTTGCGTCTGCTTGGTGGAGTGCTTTATCTCGGCGGCATGTTCATCATGTTGTGGAACACAGTGAAGACGGCAACAGCCGGCCGCGCGGTTCCTGTGCAGATTCCTGCCGCAGTTGCACACGCCTGAAGTTGAAGGAGTAACCAACATGGCTCAAGAAAAAATCACCGGCCACGCCAAGATCGAGACCAACAACTTTCTGATGATTGTGTTGATCTTGCTCGTGGTCTCCATCGGTGGCCTGGTCGAAATCGTTCCACTGTTTTTCCAAAAATCCACTACCCAACCGATAGAGGGCCTGAAGCCCTATACCTCGCTGCAAGTGGTGGGGCGCGATATCTATGTGCGTGAGGGCTGCTACAACTGCCACTCGCAGATGATCCGGCCCTTCCGCGCTGAGGCGCTGCGTTACGGTCCTTACTCGGTTGCAGGCGAGTTCGTTTATGACCGTCCCCACCAATGGGGCAGCAAACGCACGGGTCCTGATTTGGCGCGAGTAGGCGGCCGCTACAGCGACGACTGGCACCGTGTGCATTTGATCAACCCTCGTGACGTGGTGCCGGAGTCGAACATGCCGGCTTACCCATGGCTCGAAAAGACCCCAGCCGACGCCAAGTCCATCCAGACCCACATGAAGGGACTGCGTACCTTGGGCGCGCCATATACAGACGAAGAAATCGCTAAAGCACCAGAAGACTTGAAGGGCAAGACCGAGCTTGATGCAGTGATCTCTTACCTGCAAGTTCTCGGCATTCATCGCAAATAAGCTTCAGGAGGACTCAACTCATGGACATCAATAGCTTGCGCAGCATCGTCACCGTCACGGCACTGGTTGTCTTTCTCGGCATCGTGTTCTGGGCGTGGTCGAACAAAAACAAGGCGCGCTTCGACGAGGCGGCGAACCTGCCTTTCGAGCAGGATTGAGAGGCGCCGAAGCGGTCCCACAAGGAACAAAAAATGAGTGACTTTACAAGCAACTTTTGGTCGATCTTCATTTCGGTGATCACCATCGGGGGGATCCTGGCATGCTTGGCGCTGCTGTGGATCAGTGGCAAGACCAAGGCCATGACTCTCAGCGACAATACCACCGGGCACGTTTGGGATGGGGATTTGCGGGAAATGAACAACCCCCTGCCGCGCTGGTGGGTGGGCCTGTTCATCATCACCGTGGTGTTCGCATTCGCGTATCTGTATCTCTACCCAGGGCTTGGTACCTATGAAGGCTCGCTCAAGTGGTCGCAAACCGGCCAGTTCGATCGCGAGGTGTCCCGGGGCAACGAGCAGGCCGCGCCTATTTACGCCGCTTTCGCGGGAATGAGCACGGAGCAGTTGGCCAAGGATGCCAAGGCCATGGCCATTGGTGACCGCCTGTTCATGAACAACTGCGCGCAATGCCATGGCTCCGACGCTCGCGGCGGCAAGGGATTCCCGAACCTGGCCGATGGCGATTGGATGTGGGGTGGCTCGCCCGACAAAATTCATGAAACCATCGCCAACGGCCGAACAGGGGTGATGCCACCCATAGCCGCTGCAGTCGGTACGCCCGAAGATGTGCGCAATGTCGCACACTACGTGCTCAGCCTTTCAGGCTCACCCAATGACTCCGTACGCTCGAATCTGGGCAAGCCGAAGTTTGCGGTCTGCGCAGCCTGTCACGGTGCTGATGGCAAGGGCAATCAGGCCCTGGGCGCACCTAACCTGACCGACAACATCTGGGTTGACGGTGCTGGTGTCGAATCGCATATCGTCAACATGATCACCAACGGCAAGACCAATGTCATGCCCGCCTGGTCGAGCAAATTCACGCCAGAGCAGATGAATGTGTTGACAGCCTATGTATGGGGCCTTGGCGGGGGCGTGCCGGGTGTGCAGCCTGCGGCAGCGGTTGCCACTCCTGCAACTCCTGCAGCGTCTCCTGCGGCTGATGCGGCATCAGTGGCGGTCGAAAATGGCGTGGTCAAGTTCTTCTTTTCCACGGGCAAAGCTGAATTGGCTGCCGGTTCAGATAAGGCTCTCGCCGATGTCGTGGCCGGAGTACAGGCTGGCAAAAAGGTGGTGATCAGCGGATACGTTGACACCACTGGCAATGCGGCTCAGAACGAGGAACTGGCCAAGCAGCGCGCATTTGCGGTTCGTGACCAGCTCAAGACTTTGGGCGTTGCCGAGGATAAGATAGAGTTCAAAAAGCCCGAGAACATTGAAGCCGGTGCCGGTAAAGAGGCGCGCCGCGTGGAAGTGGCTTTGGGTTAGGAATTTCTCACGCAGAGCGTAGTGTTTGAATTAGGTCCGTTTTCCACTGTATGAGTACCGATCAACTTGCATGCGGGGCGGGTCGATCGGCAGCAGAATTCAAGCCCCGCGCGCGAAGCGCCGTTTGGCGCTCGACAAATTGAGCTGACTTGAGTACAAAATCCCACTCTGAAAAAACCACCGCTGCGGCGGTGGCAGCTGGTGCTGTGCCCGCTGATGAAGTCATGGTGTCGCTCTACCAGGCGCAAAAGAAGATCTACCCGCGCAGCGTCACTGGCCTGTTCTCCAAGTGGCGCTGGTTCTTCGTTTACGCCACGCAGATTTTTTTCTATGGCCTGCCCTGGCTGCAATGGGGTGAGAGGCAGGCTGTCCTGTTCGATCTGGACACGCGGCGTTTCTACATTTTCGGGTTGGTGCTGTATCCGCAGGATGTCATCTACCTCTCGGGCCTCCTCATCATCTCGGCCATGCTGTTGTTTCTGTTCACCGCAGTTGCGGGGCGGCAATGGTGTGGCTATGCCTGCCCGCAGACGGTGTACACCGAAATTTATCTGTGGATTGAAAAGAAGATCGAAGGTGACCGTTCCGCCCGCATGCGGCTGGACGCAGCGCCTATGTCTGCGGCCAAGTTTACGCGCAAGGCGCTTAAACAGCTTGCCTGGATAGCGGTAGGCTTATGGACAGGCTTCACCTTTGTCGGCTATTTCACGCCCATACAGGAACTGGCGCTTCACTTCTTCCAATGGACCTTGGGACCATGGGAGCTTTTCTGGATTTTCTTCTACGGCTTTGCCACCTACGGTAATGCCGGCTACATGCGCGAGCAGGTTTGCAAGTACATGTGCCCCTATGCGCGCTTTCAGAGCGCCATGTTTGACAAGGACACACTGGTCGTCACTTACGACGCGGCTCGTGGTGAGCCTCGCGGCGCGCGTTCGCGCAAGACGGATCACCGTGCCGCCGGTCTGGGCGATTGTGTGGATTGCACCCTGTGCGTTCAAGTCTGTCCAACGGGCATCGACATTCGCGAGGGTCTGCAATACGAGTGCATCAGCTGTGCTGCCTGCATCGACGTGTGCAATAGCGTCATGGATAAGGTCGGCTACCCACGAGGGCTGATTCGCTATTCCACGGAGAACGCGCTCGAAAAAGGTTGGAGCGGCTCGCAGATCCTGCGCCACGTGCTGCGCCCACGCGTATTGATTTATAGCGGCATCCTGGCGGTACTGACCATTGCGCTATTCGGCAGCCTTTTCCTGCGGACACCGTTCAAGGTCGATATCGTGCGTGACCGTGCTACGTTGGCACGGATCGTTGATGGCAACAAGATCGAGAACGTCTACCGCGTGCAGATCATGAATGCCACCGAGAAACCACAGACTTACGATATCTCGGTTTCTGGCCTGCAAGGGCTGAAATTGGTGACGGATGCTCGCGTCACGGTAGATGCTGCTGAAGGCCTCTGGGTGCCAGTCAGGCTGCAGCTACCTTACGACGGAGCGAAACCTGGCTCTCATGAGATCCACATCGATGTGAAATCAGAGCAGGCAGGTCAGGTGAACGAGAAATCCGTTTTCATAGTACCCAGGTAATCTCAAGGTAATCCATATGAGTTCAACACAGAATATTTCTTCAGGCCCGTGGTGGAAGTATGGCCATATGTGGCTTGTGGTGGGAGGGCCCTCTATCGTGGTGGTGGCCTCGTTCATCACGCTTTACCTGGCCGTGACCAGGCCGGATCCGGTCTATGCGGATGCTCCTCGCAGCGCTCAACTGCAGCCAGCAGACGAGCATGACCCCGCACTCACGCCAGCCATGCAGGGGCGCAACCACGCGGCTTCCCCTTCTTCCGCCAAAGCGCTGGAGGGCACGGCCCCAACGCGCCAAGCCGGTCACCCTTAAGCCACTGCGCGCTGGAAATTATCCATGCTTCGTAAGCGACTCATGTGGATCGCCTGGCCGGCCTTTCTAGCGGCAGCGGTGCTTGAGATGATGGTGTTCGCCGTGCTTGATCCCGAGGCACTGAGCCTCTTCGGCGCACGCCTGAACTGGTCCCGAGAGGCCGTCTATACCGTCACCTTTTTTATCTTCTGGGTGATGATGATGGTCTCGAGCGCATTGACCATGCTGCTGTCACTGGCGCCCAGCGAGGTGAACCGAGCCAACTAGGCTCGTGTTCTGCCGCTTTGAACAGGCTCTATAGCCTCTCTACGCTCTCAGGCAGTCCGGCCCCGTGCGATCCAGGTGCGGCCTTGGTAGTTCAACAAGGTGGTTCTGAGAATTTCCGTCAAGGTGGCCATGGGGCGGCTCTGGGAGTCTAACGCAAGTGCCACCAGGAAGCTTGTGCCTTGGCCCTGGGCCGGTTGAACGAAGCTGCTGTTTTCACCGCCTTGCACCGCCAGGGTGCCGGCTTGGCTCCACAGGCGTGTGGTGGCATCGAAGAAGTTGATCCACAGAACCGGCAGGTCTTGTCCGGCCGTTTTGCGGCGCACTCCCACGGCCCATGTATTTCCCTGGCTGTTGGTGGCCAAAGCGAATGGCCAGGAGCCGTCACTTTGCAGGCCATCGGCAGGGGCGAAATCGATGTTTTGAGGACCGGTCCAGTTGGCGGCAGCGTTGTCGTAACGCGCGATGGTACTTGCGCCCACGGCCCATATATTGCCCACTGCATCCACGCTCACGCGGTAGCCATTGCTTGGCAGGGTTGGCACCGGTAGCGTGGTCCAGCCCGCGCCTGCCTGGTCGTAACGAGAAATCGAAAGCGGAGGCGTGATGACTTTGGGATCATGGGCCACGCAGTGGGCGGCTACGAGCCGATTTCTTGAATCAATGCTCAATTGGAAAATCGATGAGCGGGGCAGGGTGGCGGGAACCACTGGTGCCGTCAACCAATTGGCTGCGTTGGGAAGCAGGCTGTAGAGCGGGAGCGTCCATTCGCCGCTGACGGTCCCAGGGGTGGGCTGAATCAGCCAGGCGCGGCCATTGGAATCAAAAACAGCGTTCGCTGAAAGCAGTAAGGCTGGGTTGGCTGTTGGTTCGGGCAGTGGCACCACGCTCCAGAGTTGCGTTGCGGCGGTAAACCGCAGCAAGCCCCCAAGGGTGGGCAGGCCAGCGCCATCCAATGGGCCACTGGACCAGCGCACCAAGGCATTGCCATCGGCATCTTGTGCCATTACCGATGCTTGTAAGGACGGCGCAGGCGAAAGAGGCAATGCGCGCGCAGCACTGATTTGCCCATTAACGCCACTACTGACAGCGTAAAACAGTTGCTGCGCCGCAGAGCTTCCTGCGTCTTGCCACAACCAGAGTGTGTTGCCGCGCATATCTGCAACGGGCGCCAGGGTAGCGACCGTGGTGGTGGTGCCACCGGGCCGCTGCATCGTGACGGAAGAGCCATCAAGCGTACTGACGCTGAAAACCAGTGATTCAGAAGTGGGCCCCACCGCGAGCAGCATTTTTCCGGCGCCGTTGGCTTGAAGCGCCAGCGCAGGTGTGCCTGATCCGAAGGTGCTCGCATTCTTCAGAACACCGGGAGCCCAGCTATCCGCAGGGGAAGGCGCTGGTGGAGGAGGCGTGGGCGTAAGGTTGTCGCCAGGACCGCAGGCTGCCAAAAGGCCAGGCACAGCGAGTAAACCAAACGACTGAAGGGCGTTACGACGCTTCATGCGGAATGTCTCGTATTTCTTTGCTCCAAGCGCGGAGACATACTCAAGGCAATCCTGGAAGCGAGTAATTAAAAAGGTGACGAGCCTTGACCCCGGCACTGACTTCACAGTTAGGGCTGCTTGGTTCCCCACCTGACCCGGTTGGCCGCTTCACCATGCGGGAAGGCCCGTCACTTGCTATTGTAGGGGCAGGAGACGGCGTTGCGCTTCCGTGGGGCCGAAACTAAGTGCCAAAACATTAAAAACCTCGCTCCGCAACAGCTCGAGCTGGTCGGAATTGTCACAGTCACCGAGCCGCGCTCTCAGGCGACCTACGCGAGGATGACAACAGCCATTGAGCGCCAACACCAGAGCCGCCGCTTCAGGACTGGCGGTGGCCAGCGCGGTGTCGGTATCAGAGCAATCAGGACTCTCTACAAGTTGAAGCATGCCTGTGAAACAAATTTAACGACTTTTCACCAATATCAAGTATTGGAGCGATCGCCGAATGGGAACTACGAATGTTTCTATTGCGCTGCAGCATAGCGCGATTCGCCTTGAGTGGGCGAGATCGTTGCCTGAATACATCAGTTTTAGAGTGCGTTTACAGTTTTTTCATCGTCGGGCCGTCCCAAGATGAAAAAACCCCCTTGGGGGCAGCGACTTCGCGTAGCGGGGGAGCGTGGGGGCAAACTTTCATCGTCGGGCCGTCCCAAGATGAAAAAGCCCCCTCGGGGGCCCGCGATTTCGCGCAGCGGGGGAGCTTGTGCAAAGTGCCTTCGCAAGGTCGCCCCAAGATGACAAAGGAACCGATCAGATCGTAGCCGGCCCGTCTCCACCCTTGAAGTTCACCTGAGGTCCCCGGTGCGTCACCGCTCAATTAAGAGGAGCGCTGGTTCGCGACAAGCGCGCAGCACTGCATTCGTCCCGGCACCCTCCGCTTCAAGCGTGAACTCGGGAAAGAAGTCCGGTGGAACCCGGACACCCACAGCGCCAAGCCGAAGCTCCTTGTTTGGTCAAAGTTATCACCACCAAAATTGAGAAATTTTTTTGCGAACTTCGAATTCACGGTACTAACGTCGGTGCGACCTTTGGTTGTATTCCTGGATCATCGCAGCGCATTTTCGGAAATCTTGTCGCAAGGATGGTTTTGTGTGGACTACTAAAAACTCAAGATCTGTTCGCTATTCATCAATTGACTGCGACATTCCTCTCTCCTAACATTTATTTAAATTCCTGCGTCGCAGGACTTTTTAAAACCTGTGGAGAAATTGATGCAACAAAATACAAGGCCCGTGGTGATCGCGGGTGCGGGTCCTGTCGGAATGATTGCAGCGGCCGATCTGGTAAGGCGCGGCATACCAGTTTTGGTATTGGAAAAAAACGAGAAACTCAGCTCCGAATCTCGAGCATCGACATTTCACCCCCCCACACTCGACATGCTGGACGATTTGGGCTTTGCGAAAACTTTGATTTCACAGGGACTAAAGGCGCCCAAGGTTCAATACGCTTCAACCATCGATGGTGAGCTAGGGGTATTCGATTTTGCAGCAATTTCGGATCTCACAAGGCATCCGTATCGCCTGCAGGCTGAGCAATTCAAGCTGACTCGAATAATCCTTGATGCACTCGAAGACAATCCATTATTCGAGATTCGCTTCGGCTGCGAGGTCATCGGCGTTGATCAGGATGCGTCTGGCGTAAACGCTGTCTTGCAGGGTGGGTCTGAGGATCGACTCCGATGCGAATGGTTAATCGGTGCGGACGGTGCGAATAGCGCAGTGCGCCGGTGCCAGAACATCGCGTTCGACGGCTTCACATGGCCCGAGCGCTTTTTGGTAATTACCACCTCGGCGGACGTGGCGGCGGCCAAGCCTGGTGTGACATCGGTCAGCTATTGGGCCGACCCAGAGCGCTGGCATTTTTTCCTGCGAATCATCGACGCTTGGCGAATTATGGTGCCGGTCGCAGCAGAAGTGACGGATGATGATGCACGCACGATGGAGTACGCACGGGACGCTCTGCTAAGCACCCTCCCGAAGCAAATTGGAGCGGCTGCGCCGATCGAGCACACCACGTTGTACCGTGTGCACCAGCGTGTCGCTTCCAATTTTCGTGCTGGCAGAACATTCCTGGCTGGTGATGCTGCCCACATCAATAATCCTTTGGGAGGAATGGGCATGAACGGCGGGCTCCATGACGCCCTAAACCTCGCAGATCGGCTGGCTGCTGTCATTGAAGGTCGTGAAGAAGAGTCGTTCCTGGATGCCTATGATCGCCAGAGGCGTGCCGTCACTATGGATGCGATTCAGGTTGGTACTATCCGGAACAAACGGAACTTAGAGGCCAAGACGCCCGAAGATCAAGAGTCGTTCCGCAGCGAGATTCGCGATGCCATGGCCGATGTTGACAAGACGCGCGCGTTCCTTCGTCGCATCTCCATGATCGAAAGCTTGGAGAAGGCGGCGCAGCTTTAAGCTTACGATGGGTGGCCAGATCGGAATAGCTTGGACTGCTCCTGCAGCCAATGTCTGAAGGCAATCAGATGCGGCTCTGTGGCACTATCTTCTGGGTAACAGAAATAGTACGCCCCGGGGCTGCGCACAGAGACATCCGAAAGCACCCTCAGCTCGCCCGATCTAAGTTGAGCCTCTATCAGAAATGGTGGGAGTAGCGCGATACCTTGTCCGGCGCATGCTGCGCTGATCAGCATGGACTGTGTTTCGAAGCGCAGTCCCTTCATCATGTTGCGATCCGTGGGGCCCGCTATTTCGGCCCAGGCTTGCCAGGCATCTGGTCGAGTCATGAGGTGAAGAAGTCTGTGTGCAGCCAGAGCGTCTGGCTCCGCCGGGACGTCTGGTGAAACAAGCCTAACGCTCGCTACCGGTACAAGATCTTCGTTGAACAGGAAGTCCGAGCGTGCTCCAGGCCAAGTCTCACTGCCAAAGCATAGCGCCCCATCGAAGGTTGTTTCACTGAATAAAAATCGGTGGCTGCGTGCGCTGAGATCCACATACAGAGTGGGATTTAGCGCATAAAAGTCGTTCAACCTCGGGATCAGCCACAGCGAGCCGACTGTCGGCAAGACAGCGATTTCCAGGGCGCCCTCTGCTCCCTCAAGCGCCATAACCTCTTGCGTATCGTGCTCCAACTGAGCCAAGACACGTCCGACGTCGCGAGCATATGCAGCCCCAGCACGTGTAAGCGTCAGACGTTTTTTGACGCGATGAAAGAGCGGTATTCCTAGCTGGTCTTCCAGAAGTGAAATTTGTCGAGAGACTGCGCTTTCGGTCAGAGCAAGCTGGTCGGCGGCCCGGGTGATGCTCAGATGCTGGGCGGTCGCCTCGAAAGCCAAAAGGGCACTCATGCTGGGAACACGGCGTCGCATTGAAAACTACTTTCAAAAAACTCAAGACATCTGAATTATTAATTGTTTGCAGGAGATTGGCAACGCAATTAATATAAGGCTGACAAATTTAATTTATCAATCATAAGCTAACTTGAATTCTAGCTACAAAGGTGAAACTAAATGGGTATTGTTCTGAAAAAATTATTTGCCGGCTTGGTGTCGATTTTAGCGTTGAACACGTATGCAAATGGTTATCCAGAAAAAACGATAACCATCGTCACACCTTTTCCGGCTGGCAGCACGAGCGATCTAATTCCGCGATTGGTCGCACCTCTGGTTTCCAAATCTTTAGGGGCACCTGTCATTGTGGAGAACAGGCCGGGCGCCAATGGCTCCCTGGGCGCAGTCAAGGTGGCTGCAGCAAAGCCTGATGGCTACACCATTCTCGTGGCCACTACGGGTGTACTGGCAATTAATCAATGGATCTATGCCAAGCTTCAATATTCCCCAGAGCGGGATTTTGTGCCGATCATTAACGCTGCATCCACGCCCAATATTTTGGTAGTCAATCCTTCGGTCAAAGCCACGAATTTGAAGGAATTGGTCAGTCTTGCAAAGGCGTCTCCGGGTTCGCTGACTTTCGCTTCCGCCGGTAACGGCAGTACCAGTCATCTTTGTGGTGCCACGCTAAAGGCGTTGAGCGGAATAGATATCGTTCATGTGCCTTATCAAGGTCCAGCCCCTGCAACGCAGGATGTGCTGGGTGGCCAAGTCTCGATGATCTGCGACAACCTCTCCAATGTCATGCCGCACATTCAATCGGGACGGCTCAAAGCCATTGTTCTGACGGATCGTGTTCCCAGTCCTGTGATGCCGGGAGTTTCTACTGCAACGCAAGCAGGCTATCCCGACTTGCAAGCAGGCATTTGGTACGGCTTGATGGCACCTAGGGGCACGCCGAAAGAGATTGTTGACAAACTTAACTCCGCCTTCGCTGCGGCTTTGAAGGATGACTCTGTGACGGCTCGTCTTCAGGAGATGGGTCTCACCGTCATCGCGGACAAGCCCGAAGAATTCGGTGCATTCATTGCGCAGGAAGTCTCTCGGATGAAAAAAGTCGTGCAGACGTCCGGAGCCTCAGTCCAATAGCTCATCACAGCAGGTCAAGTCGAAACGACAACGACCCACGGTCCTTCAAATTCGGCTTTTTTAAGTTTTAGTCCGCCAACGACACTGGCCTGAGCGTCAGCTCGGAATTCACCAAGCTGTGATTGTTGGTTGGATCGGACGGAGCCGCAATGCGATGGAAAAGCACATTGACGCCCAAGCCGATCGCTGAATCTTTCCCACTAGGAGTACCCCATGGCTATTAACAAGAAGCACCACGAGTTCCACAAGATTGACCTTAATGCACCGGGCTGGCAATTGCCCGAGGGCTATGCACCCGAATCGGGCGCCCTCGAAATCATAATTTCCGGTTCGCTTGACACCGCGAACAAGCGTGGCAGCCGCACCCGCATTCTGCGCTTCCCCCCGGGCTTTGCCACCTTCAAGCCCATCGTGCACGACTATTGGGAGGAGGTGTTCATGCTGGAAGGCGACATGACAGTCGGTGCCGACGAGAACGGCAACGGCGGCAGTCCGTTCCAGGGCTACACCTACGCCGTGCGTCCGCCGGGTGCTTGGCACGGTCCGTTCCGCTCTATCAACGGCTGCTACCTGCTCGAATCGCACTACTACGATCCAGCGTGAGGAGCTAGAGGCCATGACTTTCACGCTCCATTTTTCCAGCGAATCCGTCGATACCGATGGCGCAACGTCCACACGCCTGGTCTCGGTCGAGCCGCAACGCTTCGTGATTGCCGGCTGGACCGGCCGCGACGCGGCTGCGATCCAGCACCACATCGACGAGCTAGCCGAGATCGGGGTACCCCGCCCGTCGGCCGTACCGCTTTACTACCGCGCTAGCCGGGGTCTCCTGAGCCAGGAGGCATCGGTCGAGGTGCTTGGCGTGGAGAGCTCTGGCGAAGCCGAACCGGTGCTGTTTTTCAGCGAAGGCGAATGGTGGTTAACCGTAGGTTCCGATCACACCGACCGGAAGGTCGAGGGCTACTCGGTGGCTGTGTCCAAGCAAATGTGTCCGAAGCCCATCGCCACTGCGGCCTGGCGCTGGTCCGACGTTGCAGCGCGCCAGGACGAGATCGAGCTTGAATCGCGCATCCTTGAGGGCGGCAAATGGGTTACCTATCAGCGCGGCACGCTGGCCTCGATCCGGCCGCTCGCCTCGCTGCGCGATGGCCTGCTCGAGCAGTTAGGCGGTGTCGCGGCCACAGGCTACTTCCTTTTCTGCGGCACGCTGGGTGCTATCCCCAACGCGGAAGGCAAAGGCATCCGCGCGGCCGCGGCAATGGAGCTGTCGTTGCGCGATCCCCAGAGCAACCGCGCCATCGTGCACCGCTACACGGTCGATCTTTTGCCTGTTATTGCTTGAGCAAGGTCGACGCCCGCCAATCCCCATGAGTCACACTATCAGCGCGCTGCGTGCGCGCATCCAGCAAGGCGACACGTGCCACGAGGCTTTAGTGAGTGAGGCCCTCGAGAAGGCGCAGCAGCCGGCGGCGCGTCATGTCTTCACCCGGCTGTATCCCAATGCGGCGCTGGCCGCAGCACGACAGGCCGACGCCGCGATGCGAACCGGGGTCCGGTTGCCTATGCTGGCTGGCCTGCCAGTTTCGATCAAGGACCTCTACGACGTTGCGGGAGAACCCACGCTGGCGGGGAGCAAGGTATGCCAAGACGACGCGCCGGCGACTGCAGATGCAATCGCCGTGATGCGCCTGCGCGGCCAGGGCGCTGCCCTCGTGGGCAAGACGAACATGACGGAGTTTGCCTTTTCCGGCGTAGGGATCAATCCGCACCATGGCACGCCGCGCAACCCGGCGGACGACGCGGTCGCGCGCATCCCAGGAGGGTCGTCTTCCGGCGCGGCGGTGTCGGTGGCCCTCGGTCTCGCTGTTGTGGGTCTGGGGTCGGACACTGGTGGCTCCATCCGGATTCCTGCGGCGCTGTGTGGCCTTGTTGGCTTCAAGAGCACACAGTCGCGGGTTCCTCGTACCGGCGCCTTCGAACTCTCGCGCACGCTGGATACAGTTTGTTCCATGACGCGCAGCGTGGCGGATTGCTTGACTGTCGATGCCGCGCTGGCGGGTGAGGCGCTCGATACGCGTTGCCGCACGCTTAAAGGCGTGCGCCTGGCGCTACCGCAAACGCTTATGTTCGATGGCATCGAACCAGCCGTCGCAGCCGCTGTAGAGCGCGCGCTGCAGCGCCTCGCAGAGGCGGGCGCACATGTGGAGACCATCCCCTTCCACGAACTGGCCGAGATCCAGGCGCTCAACGCGCCGGGCGGATTCTCCGCGGTGGAGGCGTTCGCCAAGCACCGCGAGCGACTCCGCGACCGGGCGGGCGATTTCGACCCGCGCGTGGCGAAACGCATCGTGACCGGCCAGGTTGCGAGCGCTGCCGACTACCTCCGGATGCAGGACTTGCGCGCTGCCTGGATTGTGCGCGCCGAGACGATTCTGCGACCCTTTGATGCCTTGATCTGTCCGACCGTGCCGATTGTGGCGCCGACGATCGAGGCCCTGGTTGCTAACGAGGGGGAATTCTTCCGCACAAACGGCCTGCTGCTACGTAATACGTTCGCCGTCAACTATCTCGACGGATGTGCCTTCAGCCTTCCCTGCCATGCCGAAGGGGAGCTTCCGGTCGGCCTGATGCTCAGCGGCCTGCGCGGTGACGACGCCCGGCTTGCGACGGTCGCGCTGGCGGTGGAAGCTGCACTCGGCACTGCAGCTGATCGCCTGGATGCCGCCTGAAACCAGATTCGAGTTGATTGCCCGACCATCTCACGGAACCTTTCATGCAGAAATCCACCCTTGTTTTACCCGTTTACATGGACTACAGCGCGACAACCCCTGTCGATCCGCGTGTGGTCTCGACGATGGTGCCGTACCTGTACGAGAAATTCGGCAATCCCGCTTCACGCAGTCATATCTACGGCTGGGAAGCGGAATCTGTGGTCGAAATCGCGCGAGGCCATGTGGCGGCACTCCTCAACGCGGACTCGCGTGAAATCGTCTGGACCTCTGGTGCCACCGAGGGCAACAACCTGGCTATCAAGGGAGCGGCCCAGTTCTACTCTGCCAAAGGCAAGCACCTGATCACACAGAAGACCGAGCACAAGGCGGTGCTCGACACCTTCCGTGAACTCGAACGCCAGGGTTATACCGCCACCTACCTCGATGTCGACGAGGACGGCCTAGTGAGTGTGGAGAGCGTGATCGAGGCCATCCGCCCCGACACCATCCTGTGCTCAGTCATGATGGTCAACAATGAAACCGGCGTGGTTCAGGATGTGGCAGCGATCGGTGCTGCGTGCCGGGAGCGCGGAGTGCTGTTCCACTGCGACGCGGTTCAAGCGGCTGGCAAAGTCGAAATCGATCTGCGCAAGCTCAAGATTGACTTGCTCACAGTCACAGCGCACAAAGTATATGGGCCCAAAGGAATCGGCGCGCTGTACGTTCGGCGTAAGCCGCGGGTGCGGATCGTCGCCGGAATCCACGGTGGCGGCCACGAGCGTGGCATGCGCTCGGGTACCTTGCCTACCCATCAGATCGTCGGTATGGGTGAGGCCTTCCGCATCGCGAAGCTTGAGATGGATGAGGAAGGCGCGCGTGTTCGGGCGTTGAGGAACCGGTTGCTGGCCGGGCTTTCGGAAATCCCGGAAATCTTCGTCAACGGTTCGCTCGAACAACGCGTCGCGCACAACCTCAATATCAGCTTCAACTACGTCGAAGGGGAGTCTCTGATGATGGCGATCAAGGATGTGGCCGTGTCCTCGGGTTCGGCCTGCACCTCGGCATCACTGGAGCCGTCCTACGTGTTGTTGGCCCTTGGACGCAGCGACGAGCTGGCCCATAGCTCGATCCGGTTCACGCTCGGGCGCTACACGACTGAGGAAGAGGTCGACTTCGTGGTCGAGCTGCTGAAGTCGAGAGTTGACCGGCTAAGGCAACTTAGTCCCCTGTGGGAAATGTTCCTCGATGGCGTGGACATCGCCAGCATCCAGTGGGCAGCGCACTAGGTCCACTCTGAGCCTGAATGGTTGCCGCAACCCCCTTGAGCCCGGCGTTTCGTTGCGCGTGCCTATTGCAAGTCCGGTTCTACAAATTGGGCGCGACGCTTATCTATGGCTATCCGTGGACGGGCACGGGAAAGCGTCTCACCAATGGCTTAGCCGACCCAATCGAGATGGGCATCCCGGTCAGTTTTCCCGTGGCAACTAAGGATCTTTCACCGCTTCGGATAAATGGTAAACACGTTCCAAGAGGCCGCCCCTTAGAATCGGCGGATGTCTTATATGGTGCTGGCCCGGAAATACAGGCCCCGGAATTTCTCAGAGATGGTTGGCCAGGAGCACGTGGTGCAGGCTTTGACCAATGCTTTGACGCAGCAACGCTTGCACCACGCCTACTTGTTCACGGGTACGAGGGGCGTGGGTAAAACCACGGTATCTCGCATTCTGGCCAAGTCGCTCAATTGTGTGGGGGCGGATGGGCAGGGCGGTATCACGGCGACTCCGTGCGGTGTGTGCGCAGCCTGCACGGATATCGATGCTGGCCGCTTCGTGGACTACACGGAGCTTGACGCCGCCAGTAACCGCGGCGTTGACGAAGTGCAGCAATTGCTGGAGCAGGCCGTCTACAAGCCTGTGCAAGGCCGTTTCAAGGTCTTCATGATCGATGAAGTGCACATGCTGACCAATACCGCCTTCAACGCCATGTTGAAGACGCTGGAGGAGCCGCCTGAATATCTCAAGTTCGTGATTGCCACCACTGACCCGCAGAAGGTTCCGGTTACGGTGCTCAGCCGTTGTTTGCAGTTCAATTTGCGACCAATGGCGCCAGAGGTGGTGCTGGAGCACCTGGAGCGCGTGTTGGGGCAGGAAAAGGTACCTGCTGAACTGCCAGCGTTAAAGCTTTTGGCGCGCGCGGCCCGTGGCTCCATGCGCGATGCCCTGAGTCTGACCGATCAGGCGATTGCGTTTGGGAGCGGGCAACTGCAAGAGTCCGGCGTGCGGCAGATGCTGGGCAGCGTAGATCGCGGCGTGGTCTTTCAGCTGATAGGGGCTTTGGCTGCGGGAGACGGCAAGGCTGTGGTGGAGTTGTCTGAGCAATTGCGAGTTAACGGCCTGTCTGCTGCCACCACCTTGGAAGACATGGCGATGGTTTTGCAGCGGATGGCCGTGCAGCAGGCTGTGCCTGACATGGTCATTGATGAAACCGATCCAGATGCCAAGGAGACGGCTCGCCTGGCGCAATTGCTGCCTGCTGATGAAACCCAGCTTCTCTACAGCTTGTGCATTCATGGCCGAACCGAACTCGGCCTTGCGCCCGATGAGTATGCCGGGCTGACCATGGTGCTGCTGCGCTTGCTGCCGTTCAAAGCAGGGGCCACGCGAGGAGGGGCGCAGATCAAGCCGTCAGCAGCGACACCCGCTGAGGCGGAAAAAAAAACTCTGAAAATAGTGGCGGCCGCCCCTGAGAAAGCCGTAGAACCACCGATTCCCCGTGAGGCTGCGCCCTCACCTCAGAGCGTAGCCTATGAAGCTGCGGCAGCGCCAGTAGCGCCAGTAGCGCCTGAGCCGATTGCGCCGCCCGAAGTCCCCTTGCCCCAAGTGGAAAGCGCGCAAGGCCAGCCCGAAGGAGAGCTGCCGCAAAGCGAGCCAACGCCCTACGAGCAGGGCTCGCCCTCGGGCCCTGGCGGCTTTGCTCCGCCAGACGCGATGGACGCGGACGCCCCTATGCCCGGAGACTGGGGTAACGATGCCCCTCCTTGGGAGGATGATCCTGCCTCCGTGCCATCAGTCGCGCCGAGGCGCCAGCCCCACCCACCCACTCCCGCGGTGCCAGTGCGTGAGTGGCCTGCCGCCGCGAAAAGAGATGAACCGCCGCCCGCAGTGATCGATGCCCCCAAGGAGGCCGAGATCGTGGGC
Source organism: Ottowia thiooxydans DSM 14619 (assembly GCF_000422885.1). Lineage (GTDB taxonomy): Bacteria > Pseudomonadota > Gammaproteobacteria > Burkholderiales > Burkholderiaceae_C > Ottowia > Ottowia thiooxydans. The sequence continues at coordinate 219,956 of NZ_KE383942.1, forward strand.
TACGCCGTCAGGGAGCGGTCCATGCGTGAAGACCGGGGTGAGTTACCGGCAGCGGTGCCTCGCCCTGTGCAAAATACGGTTGAGGGCGATTATTGGCACACGCTGGTGCAGGATCTCGTGGCGCGCGAATTAGTGGTGGCGTTGGTGCGCGAGCTAGCGCTGCAATCACAACTGGTGGCGCGTGCGGAAGGCCAGTGGACGCTGAAGGTTGAAAGCGAATCCCTCACCTACGCGGCCACGCGCGATCGCCTGCAGGCTGCACTGGTTGAGGCCGGGCACAAGATTCGCTTGGTGGTGGAGGTGGGCGCTGTTTCAGACAGTCCTTCACGCCGTAACGCTATAGTCGCGGCCAGCCGCCAGAAGGCCGCGCAAGAACTATTGTTGGCCGACCCGTTCGTGCAAGAAATGATGCGCGAGTTTGGGGCGAAAATCGTCACTGGAAGCGTCAAGCCGCTTTAACCCTTCTACCCATTTATTTAGAGGAACCCCATGTTCAACAAAGGACAACTCGCTGGTCTCATGAAGCAGGCCCAGTCAATGCAGGACAACCTGAAAAAAGCGCAAGACGAACTGGCGCTGATGGAAGTCGAAGGCGAATCAGGCGCGGGCCTTGTGAAGGTACTCATGACTGCCAAACATGATGTCAAGCGCGTCACCATCGACCCCAGCCTGCTGGCCGATGACAAAGACATGCTGGAGGATCTCGTCGCCGCCGCATTCAACGCTGCCGTGCGCAAGGCAGAGGAAGTTTCCTCGGAGAAGTTGGGCAAGCTGACCGCCGGTATGCCGGGCCTTCCTGGTGGAATGAAGTTTCCGTTCTGAGAGCCCTGGGTCGCTCGGCATGCCTGCGAGCGCTCCATATTGAAATTGCTATAAAAAAATGAGCGCCCATAGTTTTGATGCTCTGGTTCAGGCGTTGCGCCGCCTGCCGGGAGTGGGGGTGCGCTCTGCGCAGCGCATGGCATTCCACTTGTTGCAGCACGACCGGGAAGGTGCTGTGCTGCTGGCACGGTCGCTGGAAGCAGCCGTGTCACAAGTGCGCCATTGCGTGCGCTGCCACACTTTTACAGAAGACGAAATTTGTGTGACCTGCGCAGATGCCAGGCGCGATGCAAGCAAGTTGTGCGTGGTCGAAACGCCAGCTGATCAGGCGGCCCTGGAGCGTACTGCAGCGTTCAAAGGGATGTACTTCGTGCTGATGGGGCGCCTTAGCCCCCTGGATGGTGTTGGCCCGCGCGATATCGGCTTGGCCAAGCTCATTGAACGTACCAGCGATGGTGTAGTGCAGGAGGTGATCCTCGCCACCAACTTCACGGCCGAGGGTGAGGCCACCGCTCATGTCATAGCCCAGGCTTTGAAGAGCCGCGGCCTTGCGGTCACTCGCCTGGCGCGGGGCGTACCAGCGGGAAGCGAGCTGGAATATGTGGATCTCGGCACGATCGCTCATGCGCTGGTAGACAGGCGCTGAGTTACCCGGCCGCAAGGGGGAGGGGTAGGAGCCGCCTACGCTCCTGGTCTTGATCACCAGAGATCGAGAGAGACCATCAAGGTAAACCCCATCGGGGGCTTTACCAATGACGTTGGGGTGCATGTTCGGATACCTTTGCGAGGTAGTCGTTTTGTTTACCCACCTTGTTTATCCAACTGCGTCGTGTCTAGTTACATAAGTCCTGCAGCATTCGAGCCACCCGGCATCCCCGGCTGTGGCGTTGCAACTCCTCTCCCTAGCCAAAGCTGCGGCTATGAATGCGGTTTGCGCTTTGCTGGCGGGGTGCCGGACGTCTTTCGGCACAACGCAGACTTATGCAACTAGAGAATAGCTTCACGGCCGCTGACCAACGGCGGCGTCTCCTGCTCTCTGCGTCGGCCATTTCCCTCATTGGCGCCAGTCGCGCCTGGGCGCAAGCGTCTCCGCCACGTCCAGAGCGGTCTGAGGTGACCCTGGCTGTAGGAGGACGCACGGCCATCTATTACTTGCCTCTCACCATTGCAGATCAATTGGGCTACTTCAAGGATGAAGGCCTGCAGGTGGAGTTGCAAGACCACACGGCAGGAAGCCTCGCCCTGCAGTCGATGTTAAGAGGGACTGCAAACGTCACGGGAGGCAGCTACGAGCACGTGATTGACCTCCGTGGGCGTGGATTCAATTGCCTCGCATTCGTCTTCACGGGTAGGGCGCCGCAGCTGGTGTTTGGCGTTTCTACGCGCACCCTCGCGCAATTTAAAGAACCGGCGCAACTGAAGGGCCGGCGTGTAGGCATCACTGCCACCGATTCGGCGACGCACTGGTTTGCGAAGTTTTTGTTGGGGCGTGCCGGTTTGCAGCCTGGTGACGTGGAGTATGTCAACGTAGGTAACTCTACCTCTGCGGCAATGGCTATCAGGGAAGGCCGTATTGACGCCATCGCGAATATAGATCCCGTGATCAGCCTGCTGGAGTCTCGCGGTGAGATCCGTGTGTTATGGGATACCCGCTCGATGAGGGGCACCCATGATTTGTATGGAGGCCCGATGGGCGCCGGTTGCCTCTATACCTCCCAGGATTTCCTGGTGCGTTACCCGAATACCGTGCAAGCATTGACGAACGCGGTAGTGCGCGCTCTGAAGTGGCTCCAGACGGCAGGGCCGAGCGATATCGTGCGAGCTGTCCCTGAAGCCTTCATGTATGGCGATCGCGCGCTTTACCTCGCAGCCCTTGGGAAGGCGAGGGAAGCCATGTCACCCGATGGGCTGGTTTCGGAAGACTGCGTGGAAACCACGCATCGGGTGGTGGCAAAGTATGGCATCACTGCCTCGGCAGTCCGGCCTCCTTCGCCAGCGGCCACCTTCACCAACGACTTCGCCCGTCGAGCCAAACGCCGGTTTCAGGCCTGAATGCCGTAACGAGCCAGTGCCTCTTGGGAGCAACGAATCTCGCGCCAACCTTGATACGCTGTCTACCCTCACCCCGACCCTCTCCCGCGAGCGGGAGAGGGAGAGGGAGAGGGAGAGGGAGAGGGAGAGGGAGAGGGGGGAAATCCAAATCAGAAGGCTGCGGAGCAAGCCATCCCAGTGCCACCGCGGAGCTGGCTTTGCCAGGCCGCTAGTGGCGTCCCCCTCAGGGGGAAGGCGCGTAAGCGACGCAGGGGGAGCTCATTTCCCCAGGGGCTTACTTCTTTTTTCGGGTAGAGCTACTTGCCTTGCTCGATCGCGGCGAAGTGCTTGCTTTGCTAGTGGACCGAGCGCGAGCAGAGGGCGCAGCCTTCGCCCGGCTTGTGCCACTGGTCTTGCGCACATGGCGCGCTGCATCTGCAGCGGCCGATGCACCAGCGCGAACAGGCAAGAAGACCGTGACTGTCTGACCTGCCTTGAGTCCGGCCCCTGCGTTGGTATTGTTCCAGCCGGCAACGGTAGCTGCAGGGAGATCGTAGCGCGAGGCCAGCTTGGCAATCGAATCTCCCTTGCGGGCGCGCACGGCGAAGCGCTTGAGCACCACCTCCGGTGCATACGCCACCTGGGCGTTGTTCAATACGTGGCTGGGGACCGCTTGCTGGGAGTCATTGGTGCGCGGCACCAATAGCGTGGAGCCAGCTTTGACCATCATGCCGGCAGGGATGGCGTTGACGGAACGAAAATCGCTTTCCTCCATGCCGACGCGGCGAGCAGCTTCGCGCGAAGCGATGTTGGCTGGCGCGACCCATGCCGTCCACGATGCTAGTTTGCCCGGATCGTAGCTTGCCAGATTCCGTTTGAACGTGGCCGCATTGTCCCAAGGCAGCAGCACTTGGGGCGTGCCAGTGGCGAAAATGATTGGTTTGCGCTGTGAGGGGTTGAGCGCTCTGAAGTCTTCCACTCGCACTTCAGCCAGGCGAGCAGCCACTTCGATGTCGATGTCTCGGGTGATATCCACCGTGTCAAAGAACGGGTGGTTTTCAATCAAGGGCAAGACAGTGCCCAAAGCTTGCGGCCTGGCCACAATGTTCTTCACGGCCTGTAGCTTGGGTACGTAGTAGCGTGTTTCATTGGGCATCTTCAGATCGAGATACCCTGTGCCCAGGCCTGCGGCTTTGTTACGTGCGATGGCTCGGCCTACGCTGCCTTCGCCCCAGTTGTAGGCGGCCAGAGCCAGATGCCAGTCGCCAAACATGTTGTAGAGCTTCTGGAGATAGTCGAGCGCGGCGCGGGTGGAGCCCAGCACATCGCGCCGGTCATCGCGGAAAATGTTCTGCTTGAGATCAAAATCCCGCCCGGTGGCCGGCATGAATTGCCACATGCCGGCGGCCTTGGCGCTGGAGACTGCTTGGGGATTGAACGCAGATTCAATGTAGGGCAGGAGCGCGAGTTCGGTCGGCATGCCGCGCAGTTCCAACTCTTCCACAATATGGAAAAGGTACATGCGTGAGCGCTCGGTCATGCGCTGCAGGTAGTCGGGCCGCGTAATGTAGTACTGCTCACGGTCACGCACCAGATCTGTGTCGAGATCTGGCATAGCAAAACCTCGCCGAATGCGTTCCCAGAGGTCGACCGGGGTGTCCAGTTCAGCGACCGCCGAAGAGTGCAGTTCGCGAACAGGCACCGGGGGCATGTCTCCCGCAAGCGGTGCTTGTCGCCGCATGACAACGGGCGGGCGTGTAGCGGAGGGCGTGGCGCTAGCGGTAGGATTGCTTGCGGTGGGAGTGCCGGCGGCGGAGTCCGGTTCCGGATTGCTGACTGGCGCCGCACAGCCGGCCAACCAGACGCTTGCGGCCAAGGCCGCCACATGAAACCATTTCATCTGAAATTATTCTTCCATTCGCGAAGCGCGGCAAATACCGCTGCATCGTCGGTTGTGGTGACCGCGTGAGCCCGCACGGCTTGCGTGACGGCTGCTTCGCGGCTGCGTAGAAATGGATTGATTGCGCGCTCCATGCCAATGGAGGACGGTAGGGTAGGTGTACCGGCGGCGCGCAACGCTTCGCAATTTTGATAATACTCGGCCAAGGCGGCATTGCCTGGCTCGACCACTCGCGCAAAGTGCAGGTTGGCCAGAGTGTATTCGTGGGCGCAGCAGACGCGCGTGTCTGCCGGTAATGCGGCGAGCGCATCGAGGGAGGCCAGCATCTGAGCAGGCGTGCCCTCGAACAAGCGTCCGCAACCGCCGGAAAACAGCGTGTCGCCACAAAAAAGCAGTGGCGCGCCGTTCACCTCATCGGCAAAGTAAGCAATGTGGCCAGCGGTGTGGCCAGGCACGTCAATCACACGAAACGAAATGCCAAGAGCCTTCACAGTCTCGCCGTCAGTGAGTGGCACGTAGGGCTGGGGAATGCGCTCGCGTGCCGGCCCGTACACCGTGGCACCCGTGGATTCACGCAAAGAGTCGACGCCCCCCACATGATCAGCGTGGTGGTGTGTGGTCAGGATGGCCGCGAGTTCCAGGCCGTGTTGCTTGAGCGCCGCCAATACGGGGGTGGCATCACCTGGATCCACCACGATGGCACGGGCGCCATCATGCAGCAGCCACAGGTAGTTATCGCTGAAAGCGGGCAGGGCGAGCAAATTCATAAGCGACGAATTATAAAAACCCAAGGCGGCTTGCAAGGTGAACGATTTGTCGTATTCAGTTGAATTGATGTGGCTGGCGCCATTTCACATTCAAAAATAACCAGTCAAGCTGGTGGACAAACAAGAATGAGCAGGTGAGATGAGATGCGGTGCAGGCAGGTGTGTCTGGAAATTCGTTCCGCGCTCCAATTTTGATGGAAATTACGCAAGAGCGGGAATTCTGATCAAAAACGGTTTCAAGCGTTCACTGGAGTTTGTTTCACCTTGCGTCCAGTACTTAAACCATCACGCTTCAGCCACGCCTACCTGGCTTCGATGCGTGTCTGGCGTAGATCGTGAAAACCCTCGAAACGATTCCAGGAGCGGCGCTGTCGTCTTAGCTCGCTGCCATGTCTTCCATATAGGGGGCTTCGTGGCCGGATGATTGGATGCCTGCGAGTTGCTGAACCGCACGTTAACGGCTAGGAACGCATGCGTCCATTGAGGTCTTCGAATGACGCCTTGCGAGCAAGGCCAATGCTTGCAGTCCGGGGAAGTCAAACCGGTCTAGCAGCTCACGCAGTTGGGCCGCGAACGGCGCATGATCACCGTGATTGGCGTGGTGCTCGATCCAGCGCTCTATATCGGTAAGGCGGCCATGAAGCGCCAGGGTGGCGAGCTCATCGAGGACCTCATCGTCCAGGGTAGTTACTGCCGGCGTAGTGGGTTCCGTGGATGGCCTCGCAGGCTCGATCTCTCGTTGAGCGGGACCGGACCAGTCAGATTCAGGTGCATCGACGATCGGCACAACAAGCACAAAAGAAAACGTGGTGCCTTGTCCGGAGGCGCTGTCCACGCTCAGAGATCCGCCCATGGCTGAGACGATGCGCTGAGCGATAAACAGGCCCAACCCAGTGCCGCCACTAGTTGCCTGAATATTTTGGAAAGCGCTAAAAATGTCGGTTTTCCGCTTCAGGTCGATCCCTATCCCTGTATCGCTCACCGAGAAATGCAATGTGCAAGCCCCCCCCGCAGGTTTGGCGGTGACAGTCAGTGCCACGACGCCATCTTGCGTAAATTTTGCGGCATTGGTCAGGAGATTCAGAAGCACCTGCTGCAAGCGCTTCCTGTCCAGATTCATCTGCCTGGGCATTCGTTCGGGTGCGCGGTAACGAAAGCGATTATTCCGCTGCGAGCACAGGGCTACGGCGTATTCAGAAATTTCGTCCAGTAGAAGTGGTAAGTCGGTGGTGCCGGGCTGAACCGCCAGAGGCTGCAATTCTGCCTGGGCATATTCCAGCAATTCGTCGATCAGGTTGAGCTGGTATTTGACACCGCGCTGGATCGCATGCAGCTGCTTGCGCTGATCGTCGTTCGCTTCGCCAAGCAATAGCGCCGAATACCCACTGATCGTTGCTAGCGGCGCGCGCAAGTCGTGGCTGATGTATCCGAGAACTTCGACTTTCTGACGATCTTTGGTCTTGACGTCTGAGAGTGCTGCGTTCAGGTCTGCCTGCAAGGCAGATGCATGCATGTTGCCGAATGCGAGTGCGTAATTGATGTGAATCAGCATCACACCAAAGGAAAGCAAGGTCTGAAAATTTCCCGATGTCAAAAAATCTTGTGGTGCGGGAAAGTACGACGTGCCCAGGATGCGTGCGGTGTGAGTCGCCAGGAACAATGAGGTGACGATAACGACTTCCGGATTGATACTTCCCCCTTGCTCGCGCTTCACAGCGAATAGCGTTCGAAGCGTAATTGCGGTAGCTAATGTCTGAGCTACGCTGTACACATAGACACGTGCTGAGGTGTCATATGTGATGTAGGTGTAGTAGGCAAGAAATGCCGCCTCAAGAGCCAGTATCAATGCCAACCACGGCAGCATCGATCGGCGTCGATTGAAGAATAGACAGATGCCTATGTAGAATAGGACCGAGCTCAGTGTTGTAGAGAGATTTCCGGTCAGGATGGTTAAAAAGTCCGGGATTTTTCCGCGTAATGAGATCAGCAAAGACCCGAAGCCAAAGGCAAGAAAACCTGAGCCCCAGTAAATCAAATACTTCTTTTTCTCCCTCGCCCAAAGGGCTAGCATGCCAATGCCAAGAGCAAGCTCCACCAAGGCTGTGAAGAACGCGGCAGTTGCCAGATTCAGGTTCATTTCAGATCATTCTGTTCACAGGTAGTGGGTGATGCTGACGGAGGTGACGCTGGACTATTCATCGGCTCCAACGAGTGCCGCTCCGGCCTCATTGTTTCTATCGCCCCCGGGCCTTGAGCTCTTCGTGTGTGGATGGCAACGCAAGCACCACAGAGTCGCAATATACAAGCTAGCGAGAGGGGTGCAGCTCTCTGCCGACGTTGCGACCACACCGGCGACGGCGGTGGTTTCGGCCGAAACCTACCTGCTGGTTCTGGAGTACCTGCCAAGTCGGACGCCATTAATATGAGGAATGCGTGCTGACCTAAGCTGTTAATTAACGCTTGGTCAGTGACCGCATTTTGTGCGGGCCGTGGGCAGTGGAGTCGCATTGCGTGTCGCACTTTCGGCCTGTGCTTGTGTTCCCGTAGATACCCGTGGATTACGATGCCAACACAGGTCTATTTATGCGCTCGAGGCACGTCGGCTATGCAACGCCAGAGCCTGTACGCCAGTGAAGTCAAACCGTTCCAGCAGGGCGCGCAACTGCCCGACGAACGGAGCATGCGCCGTATCATTGGCGTAGCGTTCGATCCAGCGCTCGATATCGGTTAGGCGGCCATGAAGCGCCAGGCTGGCGAGCTCGTCCAGGAGCTCATTCTCCAGAGTCGTATCGAAAGCGACCACATGTGCCGCAGCGTGCCCGGTCGGTCAACGAAAGTGATGCCGTAGTCCGCTAGATACAGAGCGGACCACACCACGTCTGAATACACGTCATCAAGCTCTGGCCACAGCAAGGGGGCCGCTAGCGCGTAGACACCCAGGAAAAGCAGCAGCGCAGGCGTCAACCGATAGAGGCGGCGGCGATAAAAGCGCCAGAAGCTCAAATGACCTTGAGCTCGCCATTCCATGAGCAGGAGCGATGTGATCAGAAAGCAACTCAACACAAAGAACAGATCCACCCCGAAGAAGGCACCTTCGAACATCGGGACATGGGCGTGTGAGAGGACCACAAGCAAGATCGCGATTCCCCGTAACCCATCCAGCGCCGGGTTGTGACGCAATTTGAATTCCCTGTTCTCCAAAACCTGAACGCCTGATTTCTAAATGGGGAGAAAGTGCGCATTGTTCTACGGGTACACCCTGCCAAGCAACAAAGACGACTACCTGTCGCCAGTATCAGGAGTGATGCTCGGTGTCGCGTAACAGGAGGTTGAACCGAGTGAGTACACGCAAACCAAGGCTCCTACGGGAACAAATTAAGACAGATGACTGGTTTCGAAAGCGCTTGGCGAGGATCAGAAACACATTTCTAATGTTCTTGGACGAAGGACACCTGCAAAAATTGATCGAAAAATCGGGCTGTGTATCGGACGAACCTCGCTATGGAGGCAAGGCGAAAAAAATGGAAATAATAACTCTAGCTATGACCGTGAGAATTTTTATGACAAAGATTGTCAGGGTTTACGTTGGGGTGACGCTGATTTGCAAAGGGGATTGTGCGTGTCCGAGGATAGCCATCTGTTCATAGCATTGAGCTTTTAATTTTTGTCGTGGTCGATGGTCGGATGAATTACGAGGTTGTCTGGATGATTCTTCAGTCATGGGTGCCGCGTATATTTTTTGGAAAGTTATTGTTTGAAACAATTTCAATATTGACTGTGCTTTGTGGGATTGATTTCTTCTGGATCTATAGTTGCTTTTATAAATTCATCAATATTTTGCAATTTTTTAAGAATTCGTTCTTAAAATTAATTATTGCAAAAGAAAATGAATAAAACCAAACATGCGGAACATGGAGTATGTGTATAAATTCTTTAGGAGTTCTCTTTGCTTGACGTCGACGGAGGCTGGGGAAGCTCTGCACCATTCATCGCTGCTTGCATCGGTGGATTCGAGTGGACTGCTGTGTCGAAAATTCTCGCTACACCGCGCAGTATCCCTGCGGATTTGCGCCTTGTACCCCTTCTCGAGCCACCGCACAGGCTTTCCGATCGATTTCTGCAGCGCTTCCCTAGGACGAAATTGCAACCTGAGGTTTTAAATAAAAAATCTGCCCAGTGCGAGAGTGCGAAAAGCCTGTAAGACTTGTGTGGCTGTGAAGTCCTTTTCGCCGTAAGAGTCGTGGGGGCAGAAATTTTGGCTTTAATAGGGACGTTGGGTGTGAGCACTGCTGCCGCGTAGGTGTCCGACCACTTAGATCAGATCAGGTTGAACGAATTGAGCCAGCGGCTTGAGGTCAGGTGGCTCAGCGGATCCGCGCGATGCGTAGCAAGGCGGGGCTTTTGAGGTGCAGAGTTGCGGTGTTCCTACGGCGTTAATTCAGTCGACATGATTGCCGTGGCTGCAGGAAGTAGCTCGCCTCAAGTCACTCTGTTTTGTGCAATGTGCGGAGATAGTTGCGGTGGTGCTCCTCACAAGTTATTCGTGATGTCCGATTAAATATTTAACAGCAGCCCAGGTGGCTAAGGAACACCTCTGCGTGAGGGTGATAGAGCGTTTTAAATCCGTCTTCATCTAAATTTTTAGACTATTAAATACAAAATGAAATATTATCGTTTACCCACAGTTTTGGCATTGTTGGTAGCATCAGGCTCCTCCACTTCTGCTTTGGCTCAACTCGCGGGCAGTTGTACCGTCGCCTTAAGCTACGTGCCCATACCCATACCCATGCAGCCCCCCGCCGCGGTGCCTACGCTACATATGCTGGGGTTGAGCGTGCTGGCTGCGGCTATGGGAGTTGTCGGGTGGCGGCGTATACGCCGTGGCAGTGGGAAGGCGCTGTCGATCTTGACCATGGCCAGCGCTGCAGCGCTTAGCTTTCATGGTGGCGAAGGTGTGATTCGCGAAGTGAGGGCCGTTGGTCCTTATGCTTTCGTCGAGGCACTGGGCGGAACCTTATCTCACACCTTCTCTTACACGCCTCCCGCTCCCTTGCAAACGGTCATGAATAGTACAGGTGTGTCAGTGCGTATCACAGGCAACGGTAACGAGGCCGATACGGGCTCATGCAGAGTTGGAACTGTACTCGCACCAGGTCAATCTTGCACTACGGCACCAGTTTGCACGCAACCTTTGCAACTGTTGACAGTCGAGGTACCACCTACCTGGACCTGTGGGGAGGAACTTGTTCATCAGTACATCTTCGCTGGAGACTTTGGTTCTTCTGTCCTCGAGGTGCGCAGGCCTGTTATTCAAGGCCCGTCATTTGGCCCCACTACAGTAACGCCAACTTGGTCAACTACGCCTAATCCGTTAACTCCTGATTCTGTCACCCCAGAAATTGATGGGAACACCGGCTCTCCGCTGAACGCTACCGCATTGGGGACTTTCAATGCCACGGTTGTCGCGACAGCTCCTCCCGGTTATGGCTTTGGCCCCAATGGGCAGCCGAGTTTCGCCTGGACCCTGCCGCCGCTTCAATGCAGTGAAAGCGACGGTGTTGGGGGCCCGCCGTGAAAGCGGCTTCTTTCAAGGTTGCCGACCTATGGGGCTGTCGAAGTTGGAGCGTTGATAGCGAAAATAGGCCCCAGCGAGGACAGTTTTTGCGGGATTCGAAGGCCCATGGCCTAGATATGGGTCAAAAAGACGGGGGTCGGCCAGCCGGTGAAAAATGGACGGCCGTGGCCGATTTGCAGCCGACGATTTCCAAGTCTGACAGGCTCTTAGCGGAGCCGGGTGGCAAGAGGTGCTGAAGCGAAACCTATTCCGCTCATCCTGATGCCAAGTCTCGATAGCCAGGACGGAGTATTCCAGTGCAGCGTTTCACGCTTTCTGGCACATAAAAAGGCGTCTTTTCGGCCATGGCCGCGTTGCAACTCCTCGCGATACCTCTGGGTATCGCTGCGGGTTCCGCCTCGCCAAGACCAAAAATCCATCCTTTTCATTTATGCCATCGAGCATGAAGCACTGCACTAGTACATACGTCATTTATTGGTTCGATTGATTTTTGTTGTGCAACGCCAATGCTTGCACACCGGTGAAGTCGAACCGTTCAAGGCGGTCACGTAATTGGGTAACGAACGGAGCATGAGCAGCTTCATTGGCGTGGCGTTCTATCCAACGTTCGATATCGGTGAGGCGACCATGAAGCGCCAGGCTGGCGAGTTCATCCAGAACCTGATCGTCTAACTTGGAATATCGAGGCATAGTTGGCTCTGCGCATTGTGCTGCGGGTTCAACCTCCCGTAGCTCTGCGGCGGACCAGTTTGATTCCGATGAGCCAACAAATGGCACCCACAGTACGAAAGAAAACGTGGTTCCTTTTCCGGAGATGCTCTCCACACTAAGAGATCCGCCCATAGCCGAGACGATGCGTTGTGCGATAAACAATCCCAGCCCTGTGCTGCCGCTTGCGGCTTGTATGTTCTGGAAAGCACCAAAAATATCAGCCTTCTGATTTAGGTCGATCCCTATTCCTGTATCGCTGACAGAGAAGTGCAGAGCACAAGTATCACCCTCGGGTTTAGCTATGACAGAAAGACCCACGACGCCATCGTGTGTAAATTTGGCGGCATTCGAGAGGAGGTTTAGCAACACCTGCTGCAAGCGCTTTCCGTCTAGATTGAGTTCCCGAGGTATTCGCTCCGGTGCGTAGTAACGGAAGCGATTGTTCTGCTGTGAGCACAAGGCTATGGCGTATTCCGAAATTTCGTCCAGCAGAAGGGGTAAATCTGTGGTAAGGGGCTGGACCGCGAGAGGCTGCAGTTCGGCTTGGGCATATTCCAGCAACTCGTCGATCAGGTCGAGCTGATACTTGACGCTACGCTGGATGGTTAGTAGTAGCTTATGTTGGATTTCGTTTGCATCGGTGAGCAGAAGTTTGGAGTATCCGCTTATTGTCGCAAGCGGTGCGCGCAGGTCGTGTCCTATATAGCCAAGGACTTCGATTTTCTGCCGGCCTTTGTTTTTTGCGTCTGTGAGTGCTGCATTCAGATCTACATTCAAAGCGGAGGCGTGCATGGCAGCAACCCGTTCTTCCTGACGACGCATGATCATTTGTCCTGCCGCTTGGCTGGACAACAGTATCAGGGATATTCCGAGCGCAGCCACGAGGGCTGCCGTCAGAAAGTGCTGCATGCGCATCGGTGCCAAGTCGTCCAGCGAAGCGAGCGTGATTAACTGGTATTGAGTGTTGGATAAGGGCTGGCGCTTCAGTAGGTAGGCTCTGCCGTCGATGAGCCACTGATCTGCATGACCTTTATCTGCCATCGAACTTATGTCCATGGGCTCTCCTGGGTCTTCGTCATCGATCGAAGGTCCCACCATCCCTGGCGGAAGAAGCGCCGCTACATTGCGCAGGCTGAACGGTGCAGAAGACGTGGTGGTTACTCGCCCCTGGCGGTTCACGATCAGTGCAATGTGCCGTCCTGCAAGAAAGAGTGCCATTTCTGGTGCGTCAAACTTTACGGTCACGGATCCCTGAGGCACGTCATACGAGTCGTCGATGCGGCTGCTTACGAAATACGACAGGCTCTTGTTCAATCGGGCGATGCCGAACGAATGGCCATTGCCGCTGCGCAATGCTTCCATCAGGTAGGGGCGGCCTGAATAGATCATCCCTACGATGCTGTCAGGTTCGTTCCAGTTGCTCGCTGTCACCGTGTCGTCAGACAGGTTGTTCATGTAGATGCGGGCATAGCGCAGATCGCTAGACAGCGCGTTCATGAAGTCGCCGACCTTGCGCACCAGCGGATCTCGAATGAACCGATCCGCTCGTTGCTCACGTGTCAACTCGGCAGCACCAGGCGGATCCGTGCGATAGATACTTGCAAGCTCAATGACCTGAGCTTGGCGTGCCACCATATTAGCCACGCTGAACATTTCGGCAAACAGCCGGTCCATGACCAGCGCCGTAGTTTCGGTTTCGTACTCGGTGTTCGCCGCCAAACTCTCGATCCAATTATTTTCAATTCGCTGCGAAATCCACCAACTCAAGCCAGCTACAAGCGCTAACCAGAAAGCGATCAGATACAGCCTCACTCGACGCACGACGGGAGGCATCTGTCGACCGTTTCGATTTCCTTTTGCACTCATAGTTTTCTTATTAGTGAGCTTGCTGGCTATTAGCCAACAAGCCACGTCCCACGAAATCGCTTAGTGACGGGGTTCGCGATGAATTCACCAATCTAGGAAAAAGCAATGAGCTCAGGTCGCGTAGATCGGCTAGCTAAATTTTGATGACATGAGCTGTTGCAGGGTGTTTGCGTCAGCTTGCGACTCATTTCGAAGCTGCGTTGGCGATATTCCCCAGAATTTCTTGAATTCAGTGGAAAAATTTGCTGGATTGGGATAGCCAACCTCGATTGCGACTTCTGCGATAGACAGTGTACTTTGTCCCAGCATCAAAGCCGCCCTGCGCATGCGTTCCTGCCGTATGAATTCGAATGTGGATATGCCATCGCTGGCTTCAAAGACCGCATTCAAGCGCCGGACTGGTACCTGCAGGCTGGAAGCTACATCTGAAATTTTTAATGCAGGCTCATTAATGTGATGCAGAATAAATTCAGTCGCGAGTTGTCTAAGATTTAAGCTGGCAGGAAAAATATTTAATGAATTTTTTTCGCTGAGTGAATGACTGGTTTCGATGTCTTCAGGAGTAAGATATTTTTCTCTTTTGGCGAGAGCTATATGAATACGTGCTCGCTCAAGAATTTCATCGACATAAAAGGGCTTGCTAATGTAATCCACCGCACCTGCTCTTAAACCAGCCAGCCGCTCCTGCTCGCTAGTCAACGCGGAGATAAATAAAACTGGAATATGCTGCGTCGCAGGATTTGTCTTTAGCAGACGGGCGATAGTAATGCCATTTCTTCCGGGCATACGTACGTCCAAAAAAATCAAATCTGGGAGTAATACCATCGCGCGTGCATACCCCTGATCGCCATTGAGTGCGACACTGACGCGATACGATGCATTGCGTAAAGCGGTTACTAGAAGGCGAAGTTGATCTGGATCATCATCCATTACCAATATATGCGGTGACTGAATTTCTCTATTACTCATATGGTCATCGCACTTGATCGCAGCTGGATAGTTGTGGATTGTCACATAACCGCGGTATCGATCGTTTGTTTTTTTACCTTTTTGTTTGTTTTCTTATCTTCAATGTCAATTTGATGAGCTATTTGGATTGAAGGTTATCGCTTGTTTTAACCATGTCAATGAAGTGGTTATTTGCAGCGATCGGCATATGCTTAGTGCTGATTCTGTAATCGACTTTTGTGAAGGAACCAGGAAATCTGCGATGCCATGGACGTCTTGGTTGGTTGTTTCCTGAGTCAAAGAGTTTTTCTTTGCAAATTTACCTGCATCCGGTTGAAATTCAAAGGTAATTGAAAAAAAGCAAAGAAACTAAGTTGATGCCTTCTGTATAAATCGGCCTGGAAAACTAGCAGCCTCGCATACGTGAGGAGAGCACTAGGCGGACGCACAACTGAAGAGTTGCAAGCGAAGATCTGTCTACGAGGAAAATTTGAAATCCACGGTCGCTTTACGTGTGCTCAATGTGAGGGGCCATGCCATGCGTTCATCGGTCGTTTCATCTGTAACTGAGGGGATTTATGAAGTCATTTGCTAGTGGTGTTGGTGGCTCCGGCGCTGCTCTGAAGGCTGTTCCGGTCGCAATTTTGGCCTGGGCTTGTGCGCTGAGTATGGCGAATGCGGCCATCTACGTGCCCGACAATTTCGGCGAAAACGGAGGAACCAACCTTGAAACCATGGTGATGGTTAAGGATGGAAGTAATCGTGTTGTGGTTGGCGGCCTGTTCAACACTGTTGAAGGGGAGCCTGGTTATCAAGGCATAGCCCGTTTCAATACGGACGACTCGCTAGATCTAACATTCAAGGTCGCTACCGATGCTTTTGTAAAGGCCATTGCTATTCAGGGTGATGGAAAGATCCTTATCGGAGGTGAGTTCCATTCGGTTCGGCCGACTGGAAGTTCCGCAAATACCACCATTTGGGGAATTGCCCGTCTGAATGCAGATGGCACTCTGGACAATACGTTTCAGAATGCACCGGCAGGCAGTGTGAAATCCAACCATAACGTGCGTGGTATTGCAGTTCAAGCTGATGGAAAAATTGTCATTGGCGGTTATTTCACGCTGATCGACGGCGTGGCGCGCAATCGCATTGCCCGTTTGAATGCCAATGGCGCACTCGACACAAGCTTTAATGTAGGCACTGGCTCCAACGGCAACATCGAAGACGTCAAGCTGCAAAGTGACGGAAAAATCCTGATCTCTGGGTCATTCACCAATGTGCAGGGCACAGACATCCGGGGCGTAGCCCGTTTGAACACTGACGGAACGTTGGACAGCACTTTCGTCCCGAATTCTGGCGACAGCGGAGTGGTGAATGGTTCTTGGGGCGGCTCGTTCCCGGTGTATCAAATTGCCGTGCAACCCACAGACGGCAAGATCCTTCTCAACGGGGGTCCTCTCAATTTCGCAAGCCAAGTTCACCGGGGGGTGGTGCGGCTGAACCCAGATGGATCACCAGATCCCGGTTTCAGGTCTTTCATTAATGACTGGGGCGCTTCCATCGCTTTGCAAACCGTTGGCGGTGAGCAGAAGATCGTCATAGGCGGAAGTTTCACTCGCGTGGGGGAGCGTGACGTTACTTCGGGCGCAGTGATTGGCACGGATGTGGTTCGTCAGGGCATTGCACGCCTTAACGCAGATGGAACGGTCGATAGTAGTTTCGACACTTCGTACGGCGCAAATGCCTGGGTATGGTCGGTGCTGCCAAACAGTGATGGCACGGTCTATATGGGCGGCAAGTTCAGGAGCGTGGCTGGGAAGGCCCGCATTGGCATTGCTCGCTTGGCGGAGCTGGATCCCACCACGCAGGTTATCAACTTCGAGGCGCCAGACCCTGCGGTGTATTCGGCGATCAATGGCGCTTCCGTTACTTGGGCTCCTGCTGTACCGCCCACTACTAGCAGCGCGAATCTGCCCGTAACTTATACAAGTTTGACGCCTTCAGTGTGCACGGTGAATACCTCCACTGGTGCGGTGACCTTGGTTACTCCTGCAGTAACGGGGCTGTGCACTCTCGAAGCCAACGCCGCGCCGGGCCAGCAGACAATCGGCAGTACTACCTACGACGTTAGTGCTGCCACACCTGTTCGGCAAAGCATGCAAATCGATGCGCCGCCAGACCAGAGCATCATTTTCCCGGCTCAAGCCACTCCGAAGAACGTGGCTGATGGTGCTTTCAGCATCAGCCCTGCGGCAACGGCTAGCTCCGGCTTGCCCGTGAGCTACAGCAGTCTGACGCCCACGGTGTGCACGGTCTCCGGTATGACTGTAACGCCGCTGACCGGTGGCGCTTGCACCATTGCGGCTGATCAGGCTGGTGGCACCGTTGGCGCGGTTGCCTTCAACGCCGCAGCGCGGGTGACGCAAAGCGTGGTCGTGCAAAGCCCACAAACCATCAACTTCCCTGCGCAAACCGCCGGTGCGCAAACCGTGGTGACCGGAGGTACGTTCCAGATTGCGCCAGCAGCCACTGCCTCGTCTGGTTTGCCTGTCTCCTATAGAAGCCTCACGCCGACCGTATGTACGGTGACGGGCAGTTCGGTGCGCGTCCTGAGCACTGGCGCTTGCACGATCGCGGCAAACCAAGAGGGTGACGCGTATTTCACTTCGGCAACCCAGGTGAGTCAGTCTGTTCAGGTGACGGCCGTGCCAGTGACCGTGGCACCCGTGCCTACGCTCGGTACCTGGATGTTGGGCTTGTTAGCTACGTTGTTGGGTGTGATGGGATTCCGCCGTCGGAATACGCAATAAGCCAGTGGATTGATCAACTGCATCTCACACAGACCTTTCCGGCTGTGTGAGATGGCCGGCGAAGCAATCGGTAGGTATTTTTTCGGTGGTCCGTTGTGGACCAAAGGCGAAGGTTGGCATCGTCGCGTTGTTGGATTTAGTCAATTCTCAAATTCAAATCGCGATTTTCAGGACAACGTGGACCCGTACTCGGATGACAGCACCGCGATCGATATCAATACAGGACCGCTCCCGCCTGCGCCTTTGGTGTCTACGCCGGTTCCTATGGATAAGCCCCTGGATGCTCTCGTTGGCTGAGCTCTTGGCGGGCCTGATGGCACGTCGTGCACTGCGTGGTATCTCGACGCAATAAATCAGACGGCCGCGATTGGCGGCCAGACGTATCAGTTGGTTTTTTCAATTTTTTCTTATATTTGGAGGTGTCTTTTGGAACTCGTTTCACGATTGATAGAAACTCGCGGTGGTTCGCGCGCGGTTCGGAAGGCGTCAGCGCTTTCCGTGGCGTTGCTGGGCATCTGCGCTATGGGCGGTGTGCAAGCGGCTCAACTCACGTGCGGCCCTGGCAGTACCCCGCTGCGCATCGCCACCACCGACAAGGCGCAATGGACCACAGATGCGCGCACTTCCCCAGCAGATACGCAGGCCGCTACCGTTGATAATTTCATCTCAGCTACCTATGGATGGTTCAACCCGGCGACCATCGCGCAGCCGATCGCTGCCAAGTGGCTATCGTTTGGAACCGTCGCGGAGGGAGGGTACCCCCTCGTGACCACCAGAGGTGACCGAGCTAAAGGCGCTTGGGTGACCAACCACGCTACCTTTATTTATAGCGAGCCCATCAACATTGGCACCAATGTGAATCTGGCGAGCATCAAGATCACCGGCCGTGGCGGTGCGGACAACCTCGCAAGATTCTCGGTCAAACCGGCCACCTTGCCTGGAGGTATTGCCAACACCGCCGCTTTGCCTTGGGTGCGTGATACGGCCCTCCTTGGAGGGAGTTGGGGTGCGCCGGCCAACATTTCAGTGGACGGCAGCGTCAACGGCCTGGGTTTCTATTACGGTGACAACGCCGTTGGCCTGTCTATCTACAGCGAAGACCTCAACACCGCCCAACCGGGAGGCGTGGTCGCCGATTTCGAGATCACGGCCGACTGTCTGACGCCCGTGGCTCCACAGCCCACTGCCCCCCTTAGCTGCCCGGTGGGTAGCCAGGCGGGCGAGATAGTAAGGATTGGCCCCTTCACAACGAATGCCCGCGACTGGAAGTGGCTCTGGCGTACCAACGCGGCAGGTACTGCGCTGGAGAACGTCGAGCAGCCCCTTTTTGACGACTATCTATTTCGCGGCTACGTCAAGCCGGCTGGTTTACCCGTTGGATCTGAAACCAGTGCCCGCTGGATCAGTCCGGGCACGACGGACCCTCACACCACTGACATTCCCGGTGTTCCCTATCCGGCTGCTATCGGCCAATCCAAGGGGGGTGTTGACGGTGCGGCATTCGTAATGAATCAAGCCATCACGGTGGGTAACAACGTGGATCTGGCCAGCATCAAGCTCGACGGCCGGTTCAGTTTTGACGACTATGGCAACTCCCTGTTTGTGCAACCTGCGGGGGCGTCCGGGCCGACTTCGATCCTTGGTGGCACGTATCTGCCCAACGGTTATGGCGTCTTCGCGACCCAAGCTACTACACCCTCCATTTCAGGGTTCGCACTAGGTCAGAACACCATTGGTTTCAGGCTGGATGGTGGACAAGCCAGGAATGACTGTGCCGGTGGTGCTTGCGCTCTGGGCGTGCTTGCGGACTTCTATGTGACGGCCGCTTGTACGGGAGCCCCTCCCGCAGCGGATCTCTCCATTACGAAAACCCACAGCTCGGCCAACCCTGCACCGGGCAGCACAATGACTTACACCGTGGTTGCAAGCAATGCTGGGCCGGTAGCAGCAACAGGTGCAACGGTGACGGATACATTGCCAGCAGCACTCACGAATGCAAGCTGGACTTGCGCTGGATCGGGCAGTGGCACTTGCACGGCATCGGGTAGCGGCAACATCAACGACACCGTGAACCTACCCGCAGGGGCCAGCGTGACGTACACACTGACCGCTACGGTATCGCCCACAGCCACGGGCGCGATAGCCAACACGGCGACCATCACGCCGCCGGCAGGACTGAGTGACCCAACTCCCGGAAACAATAGCGCCACAGACACTGTGATGCTTCCCCAAGCACCTCTTAAGCCAACTCCGGTGCCCGCGTTAGACGTTGTTGGTCTGGGTCTGCTGGGCCTGCTGAGCGCCGGCCTGGGCGGCCTGGCACTACGCCGCCGCCAACGCGGCAAGTGATGGGTATGAAACTGCCCCTCGGAAGCGCTCCGGGGGCGGTTTTACTTCACCCTTCCCGACACGGTGCAGGAAGTAAATACGGCCACGGATAGCGACACGAATGGATCGGCCGTCACCTCGGTGCCAACGCTTGGTCAGTGGGCATTGATCTTGCTCTCCATTGTTCTGGCTGGGTTCACGGCGATGCGTTTGCACCGCGCTCGCAGGATCTGATTGGGGGAGGCACCAAACCTAGCAGGCGCTTATCACGCTGGCGGGGAGGTGCTAACGCGAGCAGCGCAGTTCAGGACCCGTAGTGCCCTATAAATAGGAAAGTTCAGGACACGCTCGGCTTCTCTCGCCACCGATCAGAACAATCCGTCACGCGGTGCACGGTTAAAGCCGGGCATCGGGGGATCTCATGATGTTTACGGCAGAGAGCCCCGAACCGCAGTAGTGCAAGCGCTCCTACGGCTGCGCATCAGGGAAGGACACCTGCCGGCATGTCCGGGGAGCTTATTCCCCAACGCTGACTGTCTAACTCGGGGAGTGCCATCGGACGAGACGGTAGTGGCTATGCTTGTCGTTGCAGACAAGCAGGGGGCCGCACCCAACTTCTGGTGATTGGGGTGGCAGAGCAGGAGCATTCCCGCCATACTCTCACGAGCGATTGGGCACACGCCCTAAAATGCAGGCGAGGCATACAGAGCCCCCTGCTCAGGAAAGCGGCTCTTCATGGCCGATCATCCTAGCCCTGTACACATCGGCAGACTGCGGCCCCACGTGGTTACAACGGAGAGCGATGAGTGCGAGCAATTCTTCATTAATTTCAATAGGTGGCTATAAAGCACGATGACTGGCTTGCATGACTGGTTTCAAACACCCCCGGGCCAGTATCTTCTGGCTTGGGAGCAGGCTCGGTTTGATGAAGCCCTGACTGATGTTTTTGGCTATCACGCCCTGCAGTTGGGTCTTATTGATATTGATGCCCTGCATGCCAACCGTATGCCGCATCGATGGATGGCTGTGGAGACTCCGCTGGCCGCTGATGCGTTTAAGCACTTGGAAGAGGCCACTCGGGAACCCCGCTGGGCGATGGTGGCGGATGCCACAGCATTGCCATTCGCGGAAAACAGCCTGGACCTGGTGGTATTGCCGCACACACTGGAGTTGAGCAGTGACCCCCACGCGGCGCTACGGGAAGTTCAGCGTGTGTTGGTCCACGAAGGTAAAGTAGCCATTACCGGGCTTAACCCCGCCAGTTTATGGGGCTTGCGCCAATACCGTGCCCGGTTCTACGGACGCTTTGGTTCGGAGCACCTTTTCCTGCCGGATGCTGGCCAGTTCATTGGCCATTGGCGCCTTAGTGATTGGCTGCGGCTGCTTGAGTTCGAACTGGAGTCGATCAGCTTTGGTTGTTACCTTCCCGCCGTACGGGGGGCTGGCACTTTGGCACGTTTTCGATGGATGGACAAACTGGGCCAGCGTTGGTGGCCAATCTTCGGTGCCGGGTATTTCATCATGGCAGTCAAGCGCACTCGTGGCGCCAAACTCATGGGCCAAAACTGGAAAAAATCTCCAAAAGTGGTGGGGGCGCCGGTCTCCATCGCCAATCGCACACCTACACCGACAATCACGGAAAAGAGACCTTGAACAAGATAGAAGTTTTCACAGACGGTGCCTGCAAGGGCAACCCTGGTCCCGGTGGCTGGGGCGCGCTGCTCCGCTCGGGCAATCACGAAAAAGAGTTGTTTGGCGGTGAATCGCTTACCACCAACAACCGCATGGAATTGACGGCAGTGATCGAAGGCTTGAGTGCACTCAAGCGGCCCTGCCAGGTGGAGCTTTATCTTGATAGCCAGTACGTGCGCCAAGGCATCACCGAGTGGATCCACGGTTGGAAAGCCAAAGGATGGCGCACTTCGAACAAGCAGCCGGTAAAGAACGTCGATTTATGGCAAAAACTCGATGCTGTGGTGAGTACCAGCGGGCATCAGATTAATTGGCATTGGGTCAAGGGCCACGCCGGCCACGAGGGCAATGAACGAGCGGATGCGCTCGCGAATAGAGGCGTTCCCAAGAGATAACGGGCGATCATGAACACGTTCCCGGAGTAGCCGCGCTGAGAGCCTTTTCTGAGGCCTTGGTGATGATCTTCATAAGGAAGCACAATTGATGCACATCAATGCGATGGTGTTGATTGGACGCAAGATAGCCGCAAGAGCTGCACAGGCCAACCTATTGGAGACAAAAAAATGCACTATCACCGCGCCGTTGGGCAAGCCTTTTCAAAGCCTGTTTTTGATCCGCTGCGTCTGCAAGCCGCTACGCTTGATGTGATCGCTGGCGGCCACGCGTCTGCCTCCGTGCTGGCGGGGCTTCAGCAGCAACGACTTTCCCGATTGATCGAGGTGGCCCACGCTGGCTCTGCTTTGTACAGGGAGCGGCTGGGCAAAAATCAGATTCGGCAGAGCGACTGGCTGAAGCTGCCACCCGTGACGCGCGATGAGTTGATGGGGCGTTTTTCTGAGTGGGTGACTGATCCCGAGCTCGATCTCCAGGCGCTGCGGGCCTTCACCGCTGATCCCGAGCGCATGGGCGAGCCTTGGCTGGGTAAGTACATGGTATGGGAAAGCTCCGGCACCAGTGGCAAGCCGGGTATCTTTGTGCAAGACGCACAGGCACTGGCCGTTTATGACGCGCTGGAGGCGGTGCGCCATAAGCCGCCAGGGCGTAAGGCCAGTATGTTCGGTGCGTTCTCTCCACTGGATATGTTCGGGCTGGGAGATCGCTATGCCATGGTGACCGCTACTGGCGGGCATTTCGCCAGCATATGCTGCCTTGATCGCCTGCGCAAAATCAACCCGTGGCTTGAAGCCAAGTCCCGGGGCTTTAGCATTCAGCAGCCGACTGATGCGCTGGTTCAGCAGTTGAATGACTATGCCCCCATGGTATTGGCGACTTACCCAAGTGCCGCTGCCATGCTGGCTGAAGAGGCCGAGCAGGGGAGGCTGCGCATTCGGCCCACCAGCATCATGACGGGCGGAGAAATGCTGAGCGCCGCTACCCGCGCTCGCATTTCCAGCGCTTTCGGGGCGCCGGTGCGCAACAGCTATGGAGCATCAGAGTTCCTGCCCATCGCTTGGGAATGTGCGCACGGGCATTTGCACGTGAATGAGGACTGGCTGCTTTTGGAGCCGGTCGATGAACAGTTCCGCCCCACGCCACCTGGGGAGTTCTCGCATACCGTGCTGCTTACCAATTTGGCGAATCATGTGCAGCCGCTCATCCGCTATAACCTTGGCGATCAGATCAGCATGCACAGAGGGCGGTGCACCTGCGGCTCATCGCTGCCGGTGATCCAGGTACAGGGCCGGGGCGACGATACCTTCCGAGTGCCGGGGCTCCGGCGCGGCCAGATGGTCAGTCTGTTGCCACTGGCTTTGTGCACGGTGTTGGAGGAGGAGTGCCGGGTCTTTGACTTCCAGCTGGAGCAGCGGGAGCCTAGCACCTTGGTGGTGCGTCTGCCTTTGCAAGGCCCGGAAGCGGCGGCGGCAATCGAGCGTTGCCGCATTGCCCTGGAGGCGTTTGCATTGGCGCAAGGAGCAAAGCCTATCCGCGTGATTGGGGAGCCAGGCTGTGAAGTGCCCCGCGGGCGAAGTGGAAAGGCTTGCAGGGTAGCGCTGAAGACGCCCTAGTGTCGTGAGTTGGAAGTTCGGTGAAAAAACAAATCTGTCGAAATCGGTGTCAGGCAAGGAGCAAACCGCAGTGATACCGAGTGGTATCGCGAGGAGTTGTGGGGCCGCCTAGGTGACGCCGCATGGCGCCGATTTTCGACGGATTTGTTCAGCGAATTTCCAATTCACGACACTAGGTTCCCTGCTTCAAGCTTCGAATGCAGGTATGGGCGCGGGCAGAGGGGGGCAGTCAGGGGAGCGCAGAACCAGCTTCTTTCCTGCTCTGATCGCTTCGAGAACGAGCAATCCGTTTGCAGCCGCTTCCTGCAGGGACGACAGCAAGGTATGGCGAAGCACCGCACGTTCAGTCCGGATCAAGAGTGTGACCATGCCGATGTCATCAAGCGTGTGGAATGCTCCGCGAGGGGCTGAGTCATCAGGGCGAATATTCTCCAGTCCAAGCTGACTCCATGTGTGAAAACGCAGGTGCCACCGGTCTGCTTCGGTCGATGTGTCGTCGGCAAGAGCAAGCGTCAGGCCATCGTGCTGCCACCAGAGCGCGTTGAACGCCAAAGTGTTGGACCAGCTGATGAATTGTCCGAACTGCCCTTCATCGCCATTCGTTAGCTCGGTAATCCGGTCGTAGAGTTGCTGCACACCAGGACTCACATCCTCCACTGGGGGGATGATTGACGAGGCCGTGCTATGTACCGCTCCTGGGCTGCGGTCAGCTATGACCAGGTCTTGGAAATCCAGGGGTGAGATGGAATCCCGGCCACTCCAGTGTCCTGTGAATACGGTGTGGTGCGCAAAACCAGCGCGGTCCAGGATGTCGAGTACCGCTTGGCGTGGATGAGCAATGGCGAGCTCAGGATTGGCCGGATTTTCAACCCGGCTTTCGCCGTAGCCAAACCCCATCGTGAAATGGCCCTTGCCTTCAGCAAGCAGGTCATCAACTTCGTCGTCCAGAAGGAAGATGGTCGTCACCAGGCGGCCAGTATCGGCCTTGAGTGTTCTTGCGGCTTCGCGCACATAGTTTTCTACGGTTGCAAGATCGACGTGGGTCAGGACCGAGATCATGAAAACCAGGTCCAGGCTGGCGTCTTCGAACGGAAAGCGGAATTCGCTACCGTTCACGGTACCTGTGGGGTTGTAGGGGAGGCTCTTGATATCCACTCGCCGAAACGAGAAGTTCGGATGTCGCGTGGCGATATGGCGCTGCGCCCAGGCAAGCCCTTCCACATTGGGGTCAAGCCCGACATACTGCGCCGCAGGTCCAATTCTGTTAGCCAGCGCCATGGCAATTCGCCCGAAGCCACAGCCCAAATCCAGGATTTTCGCGGCCTCTGGCAGCCTGCCAGAAGTGACGATTTTGGAGTAATGGTTCGCCACCGCGGGAGCCACTCCGCCGTTGAACTTCATTTCAAGAGCTGCCTCCGGCTGTGCAGGCATGGCTTGACGCCATGCGAGCTCATCTTCGATCCCGCAAGCGGATTCCCACAACCGCTGGTGAATATTCATCTCTATCCCTACTCCCATGAACACGTTCTTAGATCGTCAATACGTTCTGATATCTACTGCAGCACCTGCAGTTGGCTTTTCAGCGGACCTCAGAAACCCAAACTGTCTCTCTCGGATAGCCGTTGGTTGTGACCGCACGGCAGAGCGCCCTTCTGCCGGGGGCGCCCAGCCGCGCAGACTCCTAGGGGCTCAGGTGCAAAAAATGGAGAGAGCCGGGTGGATGAGTTCACCCACTGATCGCTGCCGGCTGGGCACCGATTTTTTTCTCGCGTATTGGCAGATTGAGTACGGCGGCCAGGAGAGCCAGCGCAATATCTGCGCGCCACATGAGCTCGTAGCTACCCAGCTCCGTGATGGCCAAGCCGCCCAGCCATGCGCCCAGGAAACCGCCGGTCTGGTGGCTCAGGAGCGTAAGACCGAAAAGCGTCCCCAAATACCGCACACCGAACAGCTTGCCCACCAAACCGGCCGTTGGCGGCACCGTGGCCAGCCAGGTCAAGCCCAGGCCTACTGCAAACACATAGAACACCCACGGCTCGCGCGGCATCATCAAATACCACACGATCAAAACCGCGCGCGAGCCATACATTACCGCCAGGATCATCTTGCTTCGGTATTGTCCGACCAGGTGCCCCACCACCAGACTGCCCACAATATTGGCCAAGCCGATCAGTGCCAATGACCAACTCGCGACCGACGGCGGAAGCCCGCACAGGTCAACCTCCGTGGGCAAGTGGGTGACCAAAAACGCGATATGGAAGCCGCAAGTAAAAAACCCCGCATGCAACAGCAGGTAGCTGCGATCGGTTAGTGCCGTCTTCAGCGCTTGCTTCAGACCGGTGTCTTCGCTTGCATGCACGACGTGAGCAGCCCGGTTTCCCTTGGTTACTTTGCCAATGAGGGGCAGGGCAGCCAGTACGAACACCGCCAGAGACCACATGGCACCCATCCATCCCAGCATCTGGATCAGCTTCTGCATGACTGGCGCGAACACGAATTGTCCGAACGAGCCGCCGGCGTTGATGACGCCCGATGCCGCGCCGCGTGCCTCAGGTGTCAGACGCTGCGCGGCAGCGCCGATGAGAACCGAGAAGCTTGCGGCCCCAGCGCCCATGGCCATCAGCACACCCAGGGAGATGGTCAAACCCATGCCTGAATTCATGAATGGTGCGACTGAACAGCCCAGTGCAAGGATCAGAATGCCCGCCGTCAGTACGGGCTTGGGCCCCCAGCGGTCGGCGGCGGCGCCTGCGATTGGTTGTACTGCTCCCCATACGAACTGCCCGATCGCCAGTGCGAAGCTGATAGTGGCCAGCCCCAGACCGGTAGACGTGTTGAGGGGGCCCACAAACAAGCCCAGCGATTGCCGGGCGCCCATGGTGACCATCATGATGCCAGCGGCGGCCAGCGTAATGCCCAGCACATGCGGGCCTTGGAGTGTGCGGAACATGTGACGGATGAACTGGAAGCCGGGGTGACGGGCGTAATTGGGCGAAGCGGATCAGCAGGGGAAGAGGACCTTAAGGCGCAATCAGTCTCAGGGCGTCGCTAAGGTCTTGTACTTGCGTGGGGCGCACCAACTGCGCCTGCACTTTTCCATCCAGCAGGAAAACGAGCGTAGGCCAGAGCTTGACCTTGAAATGGCGCCCCAGTGCTCGCCCCGGTCCGTCTTCGATCTTGATGTGCTGTACGTTCGGGTAGTTCTGCAGCGCTTGCTCGATGATGGGTTGAGCACCTCGGCAAAAGCCGCACCAACCAGTGCCGAACTCCAGCACCAGCGGACCTTGTATCGCTTCGACCTCAGAAAGGGTCGGGGTCAGGATTTCGGGCACGGAGCTGGAGGTATAAGCCATGGCTTGTATTGTCCTTGTTGTTCTGTTTTTTTGCTGGAAGGGGGATACCGCCGCACTCCGAGCCAAAGGACGGAGTGCGAAAGCGGATGTGGGCTCAGCTGCGGGTCAATGCGCGCGCAATGTCCGAAACCAAGGCCGGCCCCTTGTAGATCAAGCCGGTGTAGATTTGCACGACATCTGCCCCGGCTTCTATCTTGGCGGCGGCATCAGCTCCGCTCAGAATGCCACCGACGCCGATGATCGGGAACCCTTTGCCCAGCGATGCCCTCAATGCACGCACAACACGGTTGCTGGCTTCGAGCACCGGGCTGCCAGATAGCCCACCCGCTTCCTCCGCGTGCCGCATGCCCTTGACCGCTTCGCGCGAAAGGGTGGTGTTGGTGGCTATCACGCCATCCATGGCGTGGCGAAGCAAGGCATCGGCAATGGCTTGTACCTGCGTTTCTTCGAGATCGGGTGCGATCTTCAGAAAGAGAGGCACGCGCTTGCCATGCTGCTCGGCCAATTCACTTTGGCGTGACTTAAGGGCGGAAAGCAAGGCGTCGAGCGCGGCGTCGCTTTGCAAATCACGCAGATTCTTGGTGTTGGGGCTGGAGATGTTCACTGTGACGTAGTCGGCGTACGGGTAGACGCCGGCCAGGCATGCCAGGTAATCATCGTTGGCCCGCTCAATGGGCGTGGCAGCGTTCTTGCCAATATTCAGACCCAGGATCATTCGGCCAGGCGCCGGGTTTGCGTCTCGCTTGGCCTGGAAGCGCGAATTCCTGACGTTGCGAACGAAGGCTTCCAGGCCTGCGTTGTTGAAGCCCAGGCGGTTGATCAATGCATTGGCTTGCGGCAGCCGGAACATGCGAGGCTTGGGATTGCCGGGTTGCGCCAATGGGGTGACCGTGCCC
Source organism: Ottowia thiooxydans DSM 14619 (assembly GCF_000422885.1). GTDB lineage: Bacteria > Pseudomonadota > Gammaproteobacteria > Burkholderiales > Burkholderiaceae_C > Ottowia > Ottowia thiooxydans. Next base: position 247,661 of record NZ_KE383942.1, read on the forward strand.
ACTTCGACGAAACCGAAGCCCATGGAAGCAAAGGCATCTATGGCGCGCGCGTTCTTATCCAGCCCCGCGGCCAGCCCTATGCGGTTGGGGAAGTGCAGGCCGGCGAGTGTGACCGGGTCGTCCACACGGCCATTGCACCAAGCCCAGGCCAGCGGGGTGCCTTGGGTGCGGGCCAGCGCATCCAGGGTCAGTTCGTGTGCCGTTTCAGGGTCGAGATTGAAAAGAAATGGGCGGGCCAAGCCATAGGGGAGCAGCGGCATCGGATAATTCTTCTTTGCAAGTAATTTGGGGAATTGTCGCAAATGCCATCACCCTCCGCTCCTACCCAGGACGAACTCAAGGCCATGGTCGGGCAAGCAGCGCTGCAATATGTAGTGCCCGGACAGATCGTTGGCGTGGGTACGGGCTCTACCGTTAACAAATTTATCGACGCATTGGCGGCGATGAAAGACCAGATTCCAGGGGCTGTTTCCAGCTCTGAAGCCTCCACCGCAAGGCTGAAGGCCTTGGGCATTCCCGTGCTTGATTCCTCAGTGGTGGAGGAAATCGCGGTCTACATCGACGGCGCTGATGAGATTGACCATCGTGGATGTATGGTCAAAGGCGGTGGCGCGGCGCTCACACGCGAAAAGATCGTGGCAGCGCAATCGCGCCGCTTCGTGTGTATTGCTGATGAGTCGAAGCTGGTGGATGTGCTGGGGGCTTTCCCATTACCCGTAGAAATTATTCCCATGGCTGCGCAGCGGGTCGTGAGGCAGTTTGCCGCACTCGGTGGGCAGGCCACCTTGCGGCTTAAGGACGGCGCTCCTCTGGTGACTGACAACGGGCAGCACATTCTCGATGTGACTGGTCTGCGCATTGGTGATCCAGTGGCGTTTGAATCTGATGTGAATCAGTGGCCGGGGGTGGTGACGGTGGGGGTGTTTGCTCATCAGAGGGCTGCGGTCTGCTTGCTGGGAACGGCCAGTGGTGTGCGGACGTTGACTTTTGAGTAAGGCCAGAGGGCAAGCACTTTTGGGTTTTGTTGCTGGCGTTTTGACTTTTCACCCTCTCTGAGGGGTGGGCCCCGCTGACGGCTACGGCTGCGGCTGCTGGCTGCTGGCTGCTGGCTGCTGGCTGCGGCGTGCGGGTTTTAACTCCCTCTCCCCCTGGGAGAGGGCGGGGGCGGCCGGCTGCGGCGTGAGGGCAGGCGGCCGTTGATTAAGCGGTTGCTAATTACCTTCTGCTCTTCTCTTGAGGTCGGAGGCCGGGATTGCGCCCGGCAGCGCAGTCCCTTTCTTTGCTCGCACAAAGCAAGGAACCAAAGAAATGCGACCCCAAGTCCGTGTCCCTACGCTGCGCTCCGGGCACCCTCCGGTGCTCGTTCAAGGGGCGGTGCGGCAGAACTCACTGCTTTCGCTTCGCTCACTACGTTCAAACAGCTGCCGCAAGCTAGTTCTTGAAGCAAGAGCATCTTTCAGTGCTCTTGCCCGCCCCTTGCCCTGCGCTCCTCGGCACGGCCTCAAGGGGTGGGATACCCACTCGGGCCATTGCTGCGCTCGGCCCCCAGATTTCAGTTCTCCTATCGGAGAAAAATCTGTCAAGACCTTGAAAGGTCTGCCTCCAAGAGCCGCTGTTCATATGTCATGAACTAGCTCCGAACGTCCTTCTCGACCCTCACGCCACGCGAGTGTCAGAACCTGATTCCCGCCGGGTTCGAGTCAGAGGGGGGAGGCGCCACTTCCGGATCAGTCTGCGCCTGCTCGGCACCAGAGTCAGCCGCTGGCTGCGTTCCAACTGGCCTCACTTGCACCGGCACTAGAGGACTGGCAACAGGGCGCCGGTAGCTACTGGGTAGCTGGGCGGTCTTGGGATAGCCGGCGGCGTCCAGGTATTGGGCCCAGTCAGCATCAGAAAAGCCCTTGAGATGCTGGCCGCCAATGGTGAGCTGAGGAATACTGTTGTCCGTGCCCGTGAGGCGACGTAAGGCAGCGATATCGTCTTTGGTCGTGACGGTTTTCTCGGTGAACGGCACGCCTCGGGTAATCAGAAAGCTGCGCCCACTGCTGCAAGGTGCGCAATCGCCAGTGGTGTAGAGCGTTACGGGGAAGCGCTGCACGGTTTGCCGAAACTGAAAAGGCAGGCCGGTATCACCGGATGCTGCGCTATCACCTGCAGGGGTAGCCCCAGTGGTGCCGCCAGCCGAACCACCCGGAGCGCGGTTGTTCGTGCTTACAGCGGGTGGTTTGTCTGAATAGGTGACGCGCCCATCAGACCCTACGGATCGATAGAGCTGTGCATGGGCGGCACTACCCAGCAAGAGCGCGGCGAAGACGGCGACGAGAGAATTGGCGGGCAAGGAGCGCATGTAGAACGTTATCGATCCAAGTAAAAACCACGAACCCCCTTGTTTAGCCCGAGTGGACTGGCACCTACTCAAACAGAGGTACCCAAGGGAGACATGACAGAACCGGCGCTTCGCAGACGCGAAAGCCTATGTCCTGCAATGATGGCATTCATCTCTGCATTTTCCCAGCAATGCCTTACAGCTATCGTACTTTCTTCACGCCATGCCCTGGTGACGCAGCAGTGCCTCCAGGCTTGGCTCGCGGCCACGGAACGCCTTGAAGGACTCCATGGCTGGACGGCTGCCGCCGGCTTCCAGGATTTCGCGGCGGTATTTGCGCCCGGTCTCGACACTTGGCGTGCCATCGGGGGCTGCGGTTTCTTCGAACGCCGCATAAGCATCCGCGGACAGCACCTCAGCCCACTTATAGCTGTAGTAGCCGGCGGCGTACCCACCCGCGAAGATGTGGCTAAAAGTCTGTGCTGTACGCGCAAATGGCGGGGGAACGGTCACGGCGACCTCGTTTCGCACGGCATCCAGCACGGGCTGGAAATCCTGGGCTGGGTCGTGTTCGGTATGCAGGAGCATGTCGAACAGCGAAAACTCGATCTGGCGCACAGTTTGCATGCCTGCCTGGTAGTTCTTGGCAGCGATCATCTTGTCAAAAAGCGCACGGGGCAGGGGCTCGCCAGTGTCCGCATGAGCGGTCATGTGCTTGAGCACATCCCATTCCCAGCAGAAATTTTCCATGAATTGGCTGGGAAGCTCCACGGCATCCCATTCCACGCCGCTGATGCCTGAGACATCGTGCTCGCTGACCTGCGTCAGCATGTGGTGCAGGCCATGACCAAATTCGTGGAACAAGGTGGTGGCGTCGTCGTGGGTGAGTAGCGGCGGCTTGCCATCTACCCCTTCGGCGAAGTTGCACACCAGTTGCGCCACCGGGGTTTGCAGTTTGCCGTTGTCAGGCCTCAACCAGCGGGCGCGCACATCGTCCATCCAGGCGCCGCCGCGTTTGCCAGCGCGAGCGCCCGGATCCAGATAGAACTGGCCGAGGAGTTTGCCATCGCGCTCTATGCGGTAGAACTCCACGGTAGGGTGCCAAACAGGGGCACTGTCTCGGCGAATGGCCACTTCGAACAGCGTTTCAACGATCTTGAACAATCCTTGCAGCACTTTCGGCGCCTGGAAGTATTGCTTGACCTCTTGCTCGCTGAAGGCGTAGCGCGCTTCCTTGAGTTTTTCGCCTATGTAAGGCCAATCCCAGCTTTGTGGATCTGTGAGCTGCAGATTGTCTTTGGCAAAGGCGCGCAGATCGGCCACGTCGCGTTCTGCATAAGGCTTGGCCTTGGCTGCCAGCTCGCGCAGAAAATCAACCACTTGCTTGGGCGAGTCAGCCATCTTGGCTGCGACTGAAACTTCACCAAAATTGGCATAGCCCAATAACTGAGCCTCTTCTCGCCGCAGGGCCAGAATCTCGCGGATCAGGGGGGCGTTGTCGAACTTGATGCTGTCGCCTTCTGCTTGGTCAGAAGCGCGGGTGGCATAGGCACGGTAGAGGCGCTCGCGCAAGGCACGGTTGTTGGCGAACTGCATCACTGGCAGGTAGCTCGGCAGCTTGAGTGTGAGCTTGTAGCCGCTTTTGCCATCGGCTTCAGCCGCTGTGCGGGCGGCGGTTTTGACATCCGCGGGCACGCCATCCAAATCAGGCTCCGTGGCGTAATAGGAGTAGGCATCAGTCGCGTCCAGGGCGTTCTCGCTGAACTTCTGGTTCAAAGCGGCCATGCGCTCTTGAATTTCAGCGTAGCGCTCTTTCGCTGTTCCCTGCAACTCGGCTCCACCCAGCACGAAGTTACGCAGTGCGTTTTTCAGCGCCTGGCGTTGTTCGTTGTTGAGTGCGGCGGGGTTGAGCGCCTTGTATTTGGCGTAGAGGCGCTCGTCAGAGCCCAGGCGCGTCCAGAACTCGGTGACCTTGGGGAGTTCAGCGTTGTAGGCCGCACGCAATTCTGGCGTGTCCGCCACGGCATTCAAATGACCGACCACGCCCCACGCGCGGCCAAGCCGCTCGGTAACCACGTCAAGCGTGCGAGCCAATGTGTCCCAGTCGGCCGGAAGCTCCGGCGCTACGGTCGCCTCAAGCGCAGCTTCGGATTCAGCCAGCAATTGATCTACCGCGGGAGCAATGTGCTCCGGGCGGACCTGATCGAACAGGGGGAGGTCGGTGAAGTCAAGAAGTGGATTTGCCATGACGCAGTAGCTGGGGGCAGAAAGGGAAAAATAAACACAGAGATGCCGACATAGTAGCTGGCCGAACGCCCCGCTGAAATTCAACCCTGAATGGGGAGGGGTTCGTGTGCGTTTGCGTGTCTTGGTCTCGGCGTCTTGTCTTGAGTCTCAGTCTGGAAAGCTCCGCAAGGAGTCACTGGAGCATAGACCGAGACGTTGGGTGCGGCGCACTGCGCTTTAACAGGCTGCTGAAATACTGTCGCGACGACTGGCACCCAACGAGAGTGACCTCGTAAACGGCGCAAAAGCGATTTTTTTTAGGTGTTGATCGATTAGGCACCCCAAGCGCAACCAATTTCCGGACCTTCGGGGAGTATTTCAGCAACCTGCCAGGCATCTCGACACCTGCCCTGCGGTTCGCTTTTTTGGCTTCGCTTCTTTCTGCTCTACGCATTTCTGGGTGAACGATCTGGCGTAAATCTTGCATACATCAAAGGGCGTGAAGGATTTTTCAATCCTCCAGGAAAGAGAGCTATTCCAGCGATGCCTCCACTCCCAAAAACGCGTGGTGAGCGGTGCGGTGCGGTAGCGCAGCTGTGGAAGCCTTTTTGCGCAACGCTGCCCTTAAAAGTTGATTATTTTCTGTATATGTATATATTTTTAGCAAATAAGTCGGTAGATAGAATGAATTAGGGAGCCTCTGCAAAACCTATCGCGGATGCCGGGCGCTGGCATTCATGGATGGCGGCCCCACTGCACCTTTTTACTTTTTCGAGGCACACGATGATTAGATTCCTGTTACTTGTGGCTGCGTTGTTCGGCACCATGGGGGCCTCGGCTCAAGAATTTCCCAACCGCACTATTTCCGTGGTGGTACCGGTACCTCCCGGCGGTGTGGTCGACCTGGCTGGTAGATTGGCTGCTGAGGCACTGGCAGGAGAGCTGAAATCCACTGTGGTGGTAGACAACAAGGCGGGCGCCAGCGCTAATATTGGCGCCACGTATGTAGCGCAGGCCAAGCCAGATGGCTATACCTTGCTTGCCTCATATTCGCTGTACCACAACGTCAACCCACTGCTCTTCAGCAATCTGAAATGGAGTCCGGAATCGTTTGTGCCAATTGGTCGGGTGGTGGTCACGCCTTCTGTGGTTGTGGTGCACCCTTCTTTACCGGTTCACTCGCTCAAGGAGTTTGTTGAGTACGTCAAGAAAAATCCTGGTGCCGTCAGTTTTGCTTCGCAAGGTACCGGTTCGGTGGCGCATTTAGGCAGCGAACTCCTCAAGCAAGACACCGGAATCGAAATGGTGCATGTGCCCTACAAAGGTTCGGGGCCAGCCATGCAAGACCTTGTGGCGGGTCGAGTGCAGTTTTTCATTACCGCTCCGCCAGCGGTTCTGGGGTACGTGCAGCAAGGCAGGCTACGCGCACTGGCTATTGCTGGCTCAGAGCGTCATCCCATGATGCCCGACGTACCGACCTCAGTGGAGCAGGGGTTTCCCAAATTTCAACTCAATCCTTGGGTAGGGCTCTTTGCCCCAGCCGACACACCCGACGCCGTTGTACGCAAATTGGCGGCGGCGCTCGAAAAAGGGATGGCACAACCAAAGGCCATCGAATCGGCCAAGGCTGCTGGTGCGAGTGTGAGCTTCCAACCGCCTCAAGAGCTGGCCAAGGCCGTTGCGCAGGAACGTGCTTACTGGGCTGCGCTCGTGAAGGCGGCGAACATCAAGATCGAGTAGGGCACCGGTTTATCGAAAGCGAAAGCGCCGGGTACTTCAGTAGCGGGCGCTTCACTCTTCCCCTACCTAGTAAGACACCCATTGAGGGCTGTCCAGCACGTCCACCGTGTGTAGTACCCGCCGCAGTTGCGGATCGCTCGAACTTTCCCAGGCGTTCACTTGCGCCAGGAATATTTCTATGAACACGGTGGCCGCGTGGCTTGGGGCTTCGTGGCTTCTACGAATGAGCCCGACCACATGGCTATGAAAGGGCTCCTTTAATTGAATGGCTGCCAAGCTGTGGCGCAGGCCATCGGTTTCTACCAGTGGCCAAGGACAGAAGGTGAGCATGTCGGTGCGTTGCACCAGGGTGAGCATCAGTGAGGCGGAGTGTGCGAGGTGTATGTGGCGCAGGGGGTGTTCCAGGCCATGCTGGTGGAACAGGTTGTCCATCAGGCTGGCTTGCTCGCCCGGAGTGAAGTTCAAGATCCAGTCGTCGTCCAGCAACTCTACGATCGAAGTCGCAGCCACGCGAGGGTGCCCGCGCCGGGCGGTCACGGTCATTTCGTAGCTGCACAGCGGCAGCGCCTGCAAGCCATGCATGGCGGAATCGGGCGCAATGCGGCCAATCATCAAGTCCAGGCTACCTTCGCGCAGACGTGGGTAGACGAGGGCAGAGAGGCCGTCGAACATCTCCAACTGAACATGCGGCAAGGCTTGCCGGAACAATGGCACGGTCACGGGCATGAGCGTTTGGGCGACCCACGGCGTAATTCCAACGGATAGGCGCTGTGGTGTGGCGGAATCGCGGTGCCGCGCCAATGCATCGTCCGCCTGGCGCAACTGAGCCAACACTCGCTGGGCGTGGACCACCAGATCGAGTCCCGCCGGCGTGAGGTTTACTCCACCGCCGTGCCTTGTCAGCAGGGCGATCTGAGCGTGGGCTTCAAGCTCCCGCAGGCCTTGGGTGATCGTAGCCTGCGTGACGCCCAGCTTGCGCGCCGCTGCCCGGATGCTGCCTTCCGAAGCCACAACGGCCAAGTAGCGAAGCTGGTGAACTTTCATGGGTTTCATTATCGCGTGAAGAAAGGCATTGCCATTCAAGGAAAGGCAACGCCTGTCTATCGAACCATGCCTGGTGTTTTTAGACTGCATGTCATATGACTTTCACAATCGATCAAGCAGCGGCATCAGACAAGGTGCTACCCGGCGTGGCCAATACGGCCACTGAGATGGTGGCACTGCGCCATCAGATCCATGCCCATCCCGAATTGGCGTACGAAGAGTTCAACACCAGCGATCTCGTGGCCGAGCGCCTGCAAGGGTGGGGGTACGAAGTGCATCGGGGTTTGGGAGGTACCGGCGTGGTGGGCACGCTGCGATTGGGGAATGGGCCTCGCCGGCTAGGCATACGCGCCGATATGGATGCATTGCCTATCCAGGAAGCCACTGGGCTGCCGTATGCCAGCCAAGTGCCAGGCAAGATGCATGCTTGTGGCCATGACGGGCACACGGCCATCTTGCTGGCAGCGGCGCGCTGTATTGCCCAGGAGAAATCATTCGACGGCACGCTGAATTTGATCTTCCAACCTGCGGAAGAGGGTTTGGGCGGCGGGCGCCGCATGGTGGAGGAGGGGCTGTTCGATCAGTTTCCATGTGATGCGATCTTCGCCCTGCACAACATGCCTGGCTTTCCCGTGGGCAAGTTTGGTTTCAAAGAAGGCCCGTTCATGGCCTCTTCGGATTCGGTGACGGTCACCGTGCAAGGCCGCGGAGGTCATGGTTCATCCCCACACCTGGCGGCAGATCCTGTGGTGGCGGCAGCCCACATCATTGTTGCGCTGCAAACGATTGTGTCGCGCAATGTTGACCCACGCGATATGGCGGTGGTGTCGGTCGGTGCAATCCATGGAGGTGACGCGCCTAACGTGATCCCCGGCAGCGTGCTGATGCGTTTGACGGTGCGGGCCTATCGGCCGGAGATTCGAGCCATGCTGCGCGAGCGTATCACTGCGTTGGTGCAATCGCAGGCGGCTACCCTGGGGGTGACAGCGGAGGTGGATTACCACTGGCGCTATCCCGCGTTGGTCAACGATGTGGCCTCCACCGAATTTGCCCGCCAGGTCGCGGTGGATTGGTTGGGCGAGGACGGCTTGCTGCCGCCGCTGCAGCCGCTCACGGGGAGCGAGGATTTCTCCTTCATGCTCGAACATTGCCCAGGTAGCTATTTGATTGTGGGCAACGGCGAGGGAGATCACCACGCCACCGGGGGCTGCATGGTGCACAACCCAGGCTATGACTTCAATGACGCCATCTTGCCAGTCGCCGCGAGCTACTGGGTACAGCTGGTGCGGCGCTACCTCGTACCTGCTGCCTGATCGAGGTGGCTTTGCCTGCCTTGCCCGCTTTTCTCACTCTTCACTAAAACCCCACCATGACCATTTGCCAATCCTCTTCCTTCTCACGACGTCTGGTACTGGCAGCGTGCGGTGCTGCAGCCGTTTCGTTGGCTCTGCCGGCATTTGCGCAGGCTCCTTATCCGTCGAAGCCAGTTAAATTGGTGGTGGGCTACGCGCCAGGTGGTTCGGTGGACATGGCTGCACGCGTAGTGGCCGATATCCTGACGGCTAAGCTCGGCAGCGCGGTGGTGGTCGATAACGCGCCGGGTGCTGCAGGTGTGCTGGCGGCGCAACGTGTGGTTAGCAGCCCTGCAGATGGCTACACGCTGCTGGTGGGTTCGAGCAACGAGATGGCGGCCACGGGCCTGGTGAATCCAGCGCAAAAATACAACGCGCAGCAAGATCTCACACCCTTGGGCCTGGTGGCTACTGCACCGGTGATGTTGGTGGCTGGGCCAAAAATCCCGGTGAAGAACACGGAGGAGTTCATCGCCTTGCTTAAGCGCAACCCTGGCAAATACAGCTATGGAAGCTCGGGCGTGGGCTCCACGCTGCACTTTGCCGGGGAGCTGATCAAGCAACGCGCCGGTGTGTTCATGACCCACATCCCTTACCGCGGCACAGCAGCGTTGACCAGTGACCTGGTAGGTGGTTCGCTCGATTTTGCAATCATTTCCCCCACTGCCGCGGCACCCTTCATCAAGGCTGGCCGGATCACGCCACTGGGCCTGACTTCAGCCAAGCGTTTCCCCACACTGCCGCAAGTGCCTGCATTGGGTGAAAACGCCCAGCTGAAGGGTTATGAGTTGACGGGTTGGTTCGCGCTGGCCGCTCCCAAAGGTTTGCCGCCAGAGGTGGCGCAAAAGCTCAGCGCTGCACTCAAGGCCGGTTTGGCGGAACCGGCGTTTCAGCGCCGTCTGGAGGAGGGCGGTTCAATTCCCGCTACTGGCCAGGAAGATCTGACCCGCCTCATGCGCGACGACATCAGCAAATACACGGAGTTGGTCAAGTTCGCGAATATGCGCGACTGAGTTGAGGCTTTTTGGCAGGGGAAAGCGCGCTGCCTTCCCCTGGGCCGTGAATACGCCCTAGCTTGCCTTAGGCAACCAGTCTCTCGGCCGCTTCCAGTGTGTTGACCAGCAGCATGGTGACCGTCATGGGACCCACGCCACCGGGCACTGGCGTGATCCAGCCTGCGACCTCTTTCACGTTTGCAAAATCGACGTCGCCGCAAAGCTTGCCTTGGTCATTGCGGTTCATGCCTACATCGATCACCACGGCGCCGGGTTTGACCATATCGGCGGTCAAAGTGTCTCGCCGGCCCACTGCAGCCACGATGACATCAGCCTGCAGTGTGTGGGCTTTCAAGTTCTGTGTGGCGCTATGGCAGATGGTGACGGTGGCATTTTTTTGCAGCAGCATCAGAGCCATGGGTTTGCCCACGTTGTTGCTGCGGCCGATCACCACGGCGTGTTTACCACGCAGATCCATGCCGGTGCTCTCCAGCAGCTTGATGCAGCCATAAGGCGTGCACGACCAGAAACCGGGCGTTCCCGTCATGAGTGCGCCGGCACTGGCCACATGAAAGCCATCCACATCCTTGGCTGGCGAAATCGATTCGATCACTTTGTGCGCGTCGATATGGGCGGGCAGCGGCAGTTGCACCAGGATGCCGTGAATGCTTGGATCCTGATTGAGTGCTTCTACCCTGGCCAGCAACGCGGCCTCGGTCAGATCGGCCTCATACCTCTCCAGCACCGAGTGCAGGCCTGCTTCCTCACAGGCTTGAACCTTCTTGCCCACATAAACCTTGCTGGCAGGATCTTCCCCAACCAGGATCACCGCAAGACCGGGCGTAATACCTTTGGTCTTGAGCGCAGCCGTACGCTGCGCCACCTCGGTCCGCAATTGCTTGGCAACCGCGTTGCCATCGATGATCTGTGCAGTCATGGGTCGTTCTCCAAAATTCCAATTGAAAACGCCCGAAAGTCCAGGAACCACGGGCGTTAAATAATTCTCAACTATCTCGTTTATTCACTACGCGAAACGCAAGGCCTTCATTGCAGGCCATCCAAGGGCCACCGCGGAGCTGACTTCGCCAGGCCGCCAGTGGCGTCCCTCTGGGGGGAAGGCGCCAAAGGCGACCCAGGGGGTTATTTCCCAGCTAAGGCAATTTTGAGCAGGTCAGCCACAGTGTTGGCGCCCAGCTTCTCCATGATGTTGGCGCGGTGCGCCTCCACCGTTTTGATGCTGATGCCAAGGTCATCGGCGATCTGCTTGTTCAGGCGGCCTGCAACGATGCGCTCCAGCACCTGCGCTTCGCGCCCGGTGAGCTTGGAAAGCAGCGCGTCACGGCTGGCAGCTTGCTGGTGCTCGGCAAAGGCTGCGCGGGCTTGTTCCAGCATGCGCTCAACCAGCGGCACCAGCTTGTCTTCCTTGAAAGGCTTCTGGATGAAATCCATAGCGCCTTTTTTCATGGTGTCGACAGCCATGGGCACGTCGCCATGGCCGGTGATGAAGGCCACTGGCAGCGGAGACTGTCTTTCTACGAGACGGTCTTGCAACTCCAGGCCGGTCATGCCGCCCATGCGAATGTCCACGATCAGGCAGGCTATTTCCCGCGGGTCGTAGCGTGAAAGAAAGGCTTCGGCCGATTCGAAGCAACGGACCCTAAAGTCCTGGCCTTCGAGCAGCCACTGCACGGAATCTCGTACGGCCTCATCATCATCGACGACGTATACCGTTCCTCGCTTCGGAATTAGGTTCATGCAATGGTCTTGGTGTTGGCGCCCAAATGGGGCGTGTCTTGGATCGGGCCGGCCGGAATCCAGAAGGAAAAGCGGCAGCCCACGGGTTGGCCGGCATTGTAGAGGTTCTCGGCACTGATCCGGCCTTGATGCGACTCTACGATGGAACGGCAGAGGTTCAGGCCGATGCCCAAACCTTCACTTTTGGTGGAGAAAAACGCCTCGTAAAGCCGTGCCAGCGCTTCGGTGGAAAGGCCTTTGCCTGAGTCCGTTACGCTAAATTGCACCGCCTGCTGGCCATCCACCACACAGGGCACTACGCGCAGCTCGACCAGCCGGTTAACGGGCGCGCGATGGGCGGCATCCACAGATTCTGCCCCGTTCTTGATCAGATTCAGCAACACCTGTTCAATGAGAATGGGGTCAACATTCAAAGGTGGAAGGCGTGATGCGATCTGGCGCGTGAGCCGTACCTGGCGGCGGCGCATCTCGATTTCGGCCAGCTCAATCACTTGGTCGATCATGGGCGGCACCTCCGCCATCTGCCGACGCGGCTCACTGCGCTTGACGAAGCTGCGGATGTGTTGCACCACTTGCCCGGCGCGCTGGGCTTGCCGCGCAGTCTTGTCCAGTGCGTTCAGCAGGTCTTGCTCGGCAATACCGCCGCCGCGAATGCGCGAGATCATGCCGGTGCAATAGTTGCTGATGGCCGTGAGCGGTTGGTTCAGCTCGTGAGCGACGCTGGAGGCCATTTCCCCCATCGTGATCAGACGACTGGCCGTTTGAGCGCGCTCGGCCTGAGCGGCGGCTAGCTCCTCTGCCTGGCGGCGCGCGGTAATGTCTGTGGCAATCACCATCTGAGCCAAACGGCCGTCCACCCAATTGAGATAGCGCGAGCGAACTTCGAGCCATTTGCCCAGGCGTTCGAGATAAATCTCCGCGTGATCAGCCACCACGGAATTCGTCAGGCTGTGTAGCGGCAAGCCCGCAAAGGAGTCCACAGAATCCAGGCTTTCGTCGGACACGGTGGTTTCAGCCGAGCCGCCACGCACCACCAGTTTCAGGTGGCCCTCTGTGGTGGTGCCGAACCACTGCCTGTACAGTTTGTTGGCGAACAGCAATTCTTCGCTTCCCAGTGGCGCCACTGATACAGAAGCGTCGAGTGCCTCAAGTACCGTGGTAAAGCGCTCGTAGGAGGCCGAAAGCTGCCGCCGGACCCTGTTTGGCTCGGTGATGTCGGTCATCGAGGCCATCCAGCCCCCATGCTTTCCGGTGGCATCGACCAGAGGCGAGACATACAGGCGGGCGTCAAACTGTGTGCCGTCCTTGCGCTGCACTCGCATCTGAAAGCCTGCTGGATCAGCCGCGCCGTCCAATTCTTCTACCAGCCGCGCTGCCAGTGTTTCGCGGTCGTCGGAAGGCCAATAGGAGAAGGGCTGTGACTGGCCGATCAGCTCCTCTTCGCTCCAGCCTGTCATTTGGCAGAAGGCAGGGTTGACGTAGATGATGCGCCCTTGCAGATCGAGCGCGCGCATGCCGGTGAGCATGGAGTTTTCCATGGCGCGGCGAAAGCTTGTTTCGGACTGCAGCGCCATCTGGGCTTGTTGGCGTCTTTGCGATTGGCGCCAGTTGGCGATCAGCATCCACGTGGTCATGGAGGCCAGCACTGCTACCAGCCAGAACAGCGTGCCACCGACTACGCCCTGCGAAGTTCGCCAGGCCTGCGCTCGCAGCACCAGCCCATTGCCCACAGGAGACACCGGGCTCTCGTACTCATTGACCTTGCCGGTCCAGGGAAGCCGCTCGGACAAGCCGGGGCGGTCAGGAATGCTTTGACCTGCGAGCAGAGTGCCTTTCGCATCGAGTAGCGCGACTGCATATTTCGCCAGCACCTCGGAAGGCACGCCGTAGCGAAGCAAGCCATCAACGCCGTATTCGGCAAGCAACTCACCCGAAAACTTGCCGCGCAAAGTGAGCGGCACGTGTAATTGCAAGATGGCCTCACTGCCTTTGGCCGTGATGGGTTGCGAGTACACCGGCTGGAGCAGATCGCGAGCGAGGCCGTAACCCGCCTCGGCTTCTCCCGCTTTGAGCACTTCGCCATCCATCCAGTCGCGCTGGGCGGAAACGCTGACGGAAGCCTGCGTGGCGATCACCCTCCGGCGATCGTCGATCCAGCTCACAGAAAGCAACTCCGGATTTTGGGCCACCAAAGACTCAGCGCGAATGAGGAAGTGGGCGGCGCTCAGCTCTCGGTTCGACACATCGCGCGCCAGGCGCATGAGCTGTTCCTGCCTTTCCAGCAGGCGCAGGCGCAGGCGCTGCTGGCCGTATTCCACGTCTCTCTTGACCGCCTCCTGCTCGCGGTGCATTTCTTCCAGGCGCAAGTACCAGAACGCTGAAGCGATGACCGCCAGAAAGAGGAGTACCGCCGCCAGCGGGGCGAAATGAATCAGCCGTTCGCGGCCTTGCGGGGACATGAGGCGCCACCAGGCCAGCGAGGCCGAGGTATTGCTTTCGCTGGCGAGTGAGGAGGGGGGGGACTGCATGGGCCTAGCAGTGTAGGTCACAAGCCTTTCCTCCCCAAGACCCGGCGTCCTATTTCTCTCTCGTTTTATAGGCTAATTCGTAATTAATATTTCTTAATATGAAATCAATAGCCATGACTTGAAATATTCACGCGTTTGTGGGAGGATCGAAACTTCGTACACAATGGGCACAAGCCATAACGAGGAGACAACGAGATGTCCGCAGAACCTAATGCGTCTGGAAATGTTTCGCCTACCGACGCTGATAAACAGGAAACCCGTGAATGGACGGACGCGTTAGCGGCCGTTATTGAGTCGCAGGGCCCAGAGCGCGCGCACTTTCTGATTGAGCAATTGCTTGAAACAGCGCGCCAAAACAGCATTGATTTGCCGTTCTCTGCCACGACGGGTTATGTGAACACGATCGAGCCAATGCACGAGGCGCGTTGCCCTGGCAACATCGCGCTCGAAAAGCGCTTGCGGGCGTTTATGCGCTGGAATGCCATGGCCATGGTGGTGCGGGCCAACCGCCTGCATCCGGAAGATGGTGGTGATCTGGGCGGCCACATTGGCTCGTTCGCCTCGCTGGCCAGCATGTGGGGCGCCGGCTTCAACCACTTCTGGCATGCGGAAAGCGAAGGCCACGGTGGTGACTGCCTCTACATCCAAGGCCATAGCGCCCCCGGCATCTATGCCCGCGCGTTCCTGGAAGGCCGGATCACGGAAGAGCAACTCGAAAACTTCCGCCAGGAAGTGGGAGGCAAGGGGCTTTCGAGCTACCCGCACCCTAAGCTCATGCCCGGTTTCTGGCAATTTCCTACCGTCAGCATGGGCCTGGGCCCGCTGATGGCTATCTACCAAGCACGTTTCCTGAAATACCTGCATGCCCGTGGCATTGCCGACACTTCCAACCGCAAGGTCTGGGTGTTTCTGGGTGATGGAGAGATGGATGAGCCGGAAAGCACAGGCGCCATCAGTCTGGCGGCCCGTGAAAACCTCGACAACCTGATTTTCGTCATCAACTGCAACTTGCAGCGTCTGGACGGCCCGGTGCGCGGCAACGGCAAGATCATCCAGGAGCTGGAAGGTGATTTCCGCGGCAGTGGCTGGAATGTAATCAAGCTGATCTGGGGCAAAGGCTGGGATGAACTCCTGGCACGCGACAAATCCGGCAAGCTGCGTCAGTTGATGATGGAAACGGTAGATGGTGACTACCAAGCCATGAAAGCCAATGATGGCGCCTTTGTGCGCGAGCATTTCTTTGGCAAACATCCTGAGACAGCCAAGCTCGTGGAGCACATGTCAGACGAAGAAATCTTCGAACTGCGCCGTGGCGGCCACGATCCAGAGAAGGTCTATGCGGCCTTCCATTCCGCCTTCCATCACAAGGGTCAGCCCACAGTGCTGTTGGTCAAAACGGTCAAAGGCTATGGCATGGGCAAGGCTGGAGAGGGCCTGAACACCGTACACCAGACCAAGAAGCTCACCGATGAAGACATTCGCCACATTCGCGACCGCTTCAACATCCCGGTGGCTGACAGTGATCTCGAAAAGCTCCCGTATTACAAGCCGGCCGACGACACGCCAGAGATGAAATACCTGCACGAACGCCGCAAGGCGCTCGGTGGCTATTTGCCTTTGCGCCGCGCCAAGTCGGATGAGAGCTTCACCATTCCTTCGCTGGATACCTTCAAAGCAGTGCTTGAGCCCACGGCCGAAGGCCGCGAGATCAGCACCACGCAGGCTTTCGTGCGTTTCCTCACCCAGCTTCTGCGCGACAAGGCTCTTGGCCCCCGCGTGGTGCCTATCCTGGTAGATGAGGCGCGTACCTTCGGCATGGAAGGCTTGTTCCGCCAGATCGGTATCTACAACCCCAAGGGTCAAAACTACACGCCGGTCGATAAGGCCCAGGTGATGTACTACAAGGAAGCCAAGGACGGCCAGATTCTGCAAGAGGGCATTAATGAGCCCGGCGGGATTGCCAGCTGGATTGCAGCGGCTACCAGCTACAGCACGAGCAACCGCATCATGGTGCCGTTCTACGTGTACTACTCCATGTTCGGCTTCCAGCGTGTGGGCGATCTGGCCTGGGCTGCTGGCGATATGCAAGCGCGCGGCTTCTTGCTGGGCGGTACCAGCGGACGCACTACGCTGAACGGCGAAGGTTTGCAGCACGAAGACGGCCACAGCCATATTCTGGCAAGCACCATTCCCAACTGCATCACCTACGACCCCACCTTCGCGCATGAAGTGGGCGTCATCTTGCACCATGGTTTGAAACGCATGGTGGAGAAGCAAGACAACGTCTTCTACTACCTGACGCTGCTGAACGAAAACTACGCCATGCCGGGCCTGATCGAAGGCACGGAAGAGCAGATCATCAAGGGTATGTACCTGTGCAAGCCTGCGTCGGGCGCAGCTGACAATGCACCCCGCGTGCAGCTTCTGGGCTCTGGCTCCATCTTGCGCGAGAGCATCGCAGCGCAAGAGTTGCTGCTGAAAGATTGGGGCGTGGCCGCAGACGTATGGAGCTGCCCAAGCTTCAACGAGCTCGCACGCGAAGGCCAGGACGTGGAGCGCTGGAACCTGCTGCATCCTACTGAGCCACAACGCACGTCGTACGTCACGCAGCAGCTGGAGCCGCATGCGGGTCCGGTCGTCGCATCGACGGACTACATGAAGAACTACGTCGAGCAGATCCGCCCCTTCCTTCCCAAGGGCCGCGCGTACAAAGTGCTGGGCACGGATGGATTTGGCCGCAGCGACTTCCGCTACCGCCTGCGGGAGCACTTCGAGGTCAATCGCCATTACGTCACGGTATCGGCGCTGCGTGCGCTGGCCGACGAAGGCAAAGTGCCGATGGAAAGCGTCGCCGCTGCCATCAAGCAATACGGCATTCAGGCCGACAAGATCAACCCGCTGTACGCGTAATTAGGGGGCGAACATGGCATTAGTGGAAGTCAAAGTCCCTGATATTGGTGACATTAGTGAAGTCGCCGTCATTGAGTTGATGGTCAAGCCGGGCGATACGGTCAAGGCTGAGCAATCTCTCATTACCGTCGAGAGCGACAAAGCTTCGATGGAAATCCCCTCCAGCACCGCTGGCGTGGTGAAGGAGCTGAGAGTCAAGCTGGGTGACAAGGTCTCGGAAGGCTCTGTCGTTCTGGTGCTTGAGGCGGAAGGCAGCGCAGAAAGCGCAGCACCCGCAGCACCCGCCGCGCAGGCGGCGAGCTCAGCACCCGCGGCTCAAGCGGCAGCTCCTGCCCCGGTAGCCGCACCTGCTGTGGCAGCTACCAGCGGCCCGGTGGAAATTCGTATCCCCGATATCGGCGACTTCAAGGACGTCGCCGTGATCGAGGTCCTGGTCAAGCCAGGTGACACGGTGAAAGTCGAGCAAAGCCTGGTCACCGTTGAGTCGGACAAAGCCTCCATGGAGATTCCCTCCAGCGTGGCGGGCGTCGTCAAAGAGTTGAAAGTCAAGCTGGGCGATAAGCTCAACATTGGCGATTTGCTCTTGGTGCTGGAAGGTGCTGCATCTACTGGCGCTGTATCTGCCGCTCCTGCTCCCTCTCCCGCCGCGGGAGAGGGAGTGAGCAGCCGGCCTCGGGTGCCAGCGAAGCCGCGCACGACCCAACCAAGCCACCCGTTGGTCTGCCCTACGCCAGCCCCAGCGTGCGCAAGTTCGCGCGTGAGCTCGGCGTTCCCCTGGAAGAAATCAAGGGCAGCGGCATCAAAGGCCGCATTACACAGGAAGACGTTCAAGGTTTCACCAAAGCCGTGATGTCCGGTAGTACACGCACCAAAGCCCAAGGCGCTGCTGCGCCGGCTAGCGGCGGCGGAACTGGTGGAAGCGAGTTGGGCCTGATTCCATGGCCCAAGGTGGATTTCGCCAAGTTTGGCCCCATCGAACGCAAGGAGATGTCTCGCATCAAGAAGATCAGCGGCGCCAACTTGTTGCGCAATGCCGTCATGATCCCGGCCGTCACCAACCATGACGACGCCGACATCACCGATCTCGAAGCCTTCCGCGTATCCACCAACAAGGAAAACGAGAAGGGCGGCGGCGTCAAGGTCACCATGCTGGCGTTCCTGATCAAGGCCTGTGTTTCGGCGCTCAAGAAGTTTCCAGAGTTCAACAGCTCTCTGGATGGTGATGCACTGATCTACAAGAATTTCTGGCACATCGGCTTCGCTGCTGACACCCCCAATGGCTTGGTGGTACCTGTCATCAAAAACGCTGATCAGAAAGGCGTTCTCCAGATCAGCCAGGAAATGGGCGAGCTGGCCAAGAAGGCACGTGATGGCAAATTGGGCCCCGCTGACATGAGTGGCGCCACGTTCACTATCAGCAGCCTGGGCGGCATTGGCGGGCGTTACTTCACGCCCATCATCAATGCCCCTGAAGTCGCCATTCTGGGCGTGTGCCGCTCCACCACAGAACCTGTGTGGGATGGCAAGCAGTTCCAGCCGCGCCTCATGCTGCCTCTATCGCTCACCTGGGATCACCGGGTGATTGATGGCGCTGCGGCTGCGCGCTTTAACGCTTATCTCGGCCAAATCCTGAGCGACTTCCGTCGCGTGCTGTTGTAAGGGGATCAGGCAATGAGCGAAATTCAAGTCAAGGTACCCGATATCGGTGATGTCAAAGATGTCGCCGTCATCGAGTTATTGGTCAAGCCAGGCGATACGGTCACGCGAGAGCAAAGCCTGATCACCGTCGAAAGCGACAAGGCTTCGATGGAGATTCCTTCCAGCCACGAAGGCGTGGTGAAGTCTCTGTCTGTGAAGCTGGGCGACAAAGTCTCTGAAGGCTCGGTGGTTCTGATCCTGGAAGCGGCCGCTGCGGCTGCTCCTGCTGAGGCGAGCAAGCCTGCCGCCCCTGCGGCCTCGCCTGCTCCAAGCAGTGTTGCTGCGAATTCGCCACCCGCAGCTTCTCCCGCCGTCAGTGCGCCGGCTCCTGCCGCTGCCAGCTATGGTGGCGCGGCCGATGTAGATTGCGACGTGGTGGTTCTGGGCGGTGGCCCAGGTGGCTACAGCGCGGCATTCCGTGCGGCTGATCTGGGCCTCAAAGTGGTGCTCATTGAGCGCTACGCCAGCCTGGGCGGCGTGTGCCTGAACGTGGGTTGCATTCCCTCCAAAGCCTTGTTGCACGTGGCAGCGGTCATGGATGAGGTGAGCCACCTGGCTGCACTCGGGATTGATTACGGCGGTGCTCCCAAGCTGGACATCGACAAGCTGCGCACTCACAAGGAAAAGGTCATCGGCAAGTTGACCGGCGGCCTGGGGGCGATGGCCAAGATGCGCAAAGTCACGGTGGTGCGCGGTTATGGCGCCTTCGTGGGCGCTAACCACATTGAAGTCGAGGAAACCAGCGGCACAGCGCAGGAAAAAACCGGCAAGAAACAAGTGGTGCAATTCAAGCGCGCCATCATTGCAGCCGGCTCCCAAGCCGTGCGTTTGCCGTTCATGCCTGATGACCCACGCGTGGTGGATTCCACGGGCGCGCTCGCGCTGAAGGAAGTGCCCAAGCGTATGCTCATCCTGGGTGGCGGCATCATCGGTCTGGAAATGGGCACGGTCTACAGCACCCTGGGCGCTCGGCTTGATGTGGTGGAAATGCTAGACGGCCTCATGCAAGGTGCTGACCGCGATCTGGTCAAGATCTGGCAGAAGATGAATGCCCCGCGTTTTGACAACATCATGCTGAAGACCAAGACGGTGGGCGCCAAGGCCACTGATGCAGGCATTGAAGTGTCATTCGAAGGAGAAGGCGCACCGGCTCCGCAAACCTACGATCTGGTGTTGCAGGCGGTTGGCCGCAGCCCCAACGGCAAGAAAATTGGCGCTGACAAAGCAGGCGTGTCCGTCACAGACCGCGGCTTTATCAATGTCGATATCCAGATGCGCACCAATGTGCCGAACATCTTCGCCATTGGCGACATCGTGGGTCAACCCATGCTGGCGCACAAGGCGGTGCATGAGGCCCATGTGGCGGCAGAGGTCATTGCAGGCGAGCTCAAAGGCGATGAAGCCCTGGCGCGCAGTGCGTTTAACGCCCGCGTGATTCCAAGCGTGGCCTACACCGATCCAGAAGTAGCCTGGGTGGGCTTGACCGAAGATCAGGCCAAAGCTCAGGGCATCAAGGTCAAAAAAGGCCTGTTCCCCTGGAACGCTTCTGGCAGGGCGATTGCCAACGGCCGCGACGAGGGCGTAACCAAGCTCCTGTTCGACGACAGCCCTGAGGCACATGGCCACGGCAAGATACTCGGCGGCGGAATGGTGGGCACTCATGCGGGTGACATGATCGGTGAGATCGCGCTGGCCATCGAGATGGGCGCTGACGCCGTAGACATCGGCAAGACCATCCATCCGCACCCAACTCTGGGTGAGAGCATTGGCATGGCGGCGGAAGTAGCTCACGGCAGTTGCACGGATCTTCCTCCAGCGAGGAAATGACCCCCCCCTGAGTCGCTGGCGCGCCTTCCCCCCAGGGGGACGCAGCCAGCGGCCTGGCAAAGCCAGCTCCGCGGCTACTCACGTATGGCCTGCTCCGCGGCCTTCTGATCTGGCTCCCTCTCCCGCCTGCGGGAGAGGGTAGGGGTGAGGGTCGGCAGCGTATCCATTGCGAATAGGCTCTTTTTTGCGGACATGATGTCCAGAATAATCCTGCTGTTGTGGATCTGAGAAGGGCGGTGGTGATTGAGACCCTGACCCTCACGCCGCTGCCGGCCGCCCCCCTCTCCCGCTTGCGGGAGAAGGGGTAAAACTATTCGCTTGCGACTGACAGCATCAGGGCCGAGCGCAGCAATGGCCCGATTCAGGCTCCCCACCCCTTTGGCCGTGCTGAGGAGCGCAGGGCAAGGGGCGGGCAAGAGCACTGCAAGATGCTCTTGCTTCGTGAACTAGCTTGCGGCAGCTGTTTGAACGTAGTGAGCGAAGCGAAAGAAGAGAGTTCTGCCGCACCGCCCCGGATGGCCGGCCCCCTTGACCGAGCACCGGAGAGTGCCCGGAGCGCAGCGTAGGGACACGGACTTGGGGTCGCATTTCTTTGGTTCCTTGCTTTGTGCGAGCAAAGAAAGGGACTGCGCCGCCGGGCGCAATCCCGGCCTCCGACCTCAAAAGAAGAGAAAAAGGTGACTATCAAGCGCTACGAACAAATCAACCGCCGCTTGCCCCCACCGGTTGGCCGGCCCCGCCCCACCTTCCCCCAGCGGGCGAAGGAGTAAAACCAGCTACAGCTTCGCCAATCGTTCCATAGCCGCCAAAAGCGTCCCCTCTTTCTTGGCAAAGCAAAAGCGGATCACCTTCTGGTCAAACCCATCTCTATAAAAGGCAGAAAGAGGAATCGCCGCCACCCCCACTTCGCGCGTGAGCCACTGGCAGAACTCACCCTCAGGTAGGTCGCGTTCGGAAATCGCCAGATCCGCGATGGAGACGCACTGAAAATAGGTACCTTCGCACGGCAGCAGCCTGAACTTGGTCTTCTCCAGGCCCGCGCGAAACAGATCTCGCTTGGCGGCGTAAAACGCAGGCAGGTCCAGGTAGGGCCTGGGGTCTTGCATGTACGCCGCCAGCCCTTGCTGCATGGGCGTGTTCACGGTGAACACGTTGAACTGGTGTACCTTGCGGAATTCAGCCGTGAGAGCAGCTGGGGCTGCCACGTAGCCCACCTTCCAGCCGGTCACATGGTAGGTCTTGCCGAAGCTGCTGATGATGAAAGCCCGTGCAGCCAAACCTGGGTAGCGTGCCGCGCTTTCATGCTGCAGCGGCGCATAGACCATGTGTTCATAAACTTCGTCGCTGATCAGCAGCACATTGGTGGGCGCCAGAAGGTCCTCCAAACGCTGCATGTCAGCGGGGGACCACACGGTACCGCTGGGATTGTGCGGGCTGTTGATGATGATCGCGCGCGTCTTGGGTGACAGGGCGGCCGCTATCTTGTCGAAATCAGGCCGGAAACTGCCCGGCGTGAGCGGAACTGCAACCACTTTGGCGCCCGTGAGCTCGATATTGGGCACGTAGCTGTCATAGCAGGGCTCCAGCACGATCACTTCGTCTCCAGGGCCAGCGCAGCACAGGATGGCGCTCAAAATCGCCTGGGTGGCGCCCGCGGTCACTGTGATTTCGGTCGCCGCGTTGTATGAACGGCCGTAAAGCGTTTTTATCTTCGCCGCCACGGCCTCGCGCAGTGGCGCGACACCCGGCATAGGCGGATACTGGTTCAAGCCTTGCTGCATGGCGGAGGACACGGAGTCCACCAGCTTCGGGTCGCAATCGAAATCAGGAAATCCCTGGCCCAGATTCACCGCCTGATGTTCAGCCGCCAGGGCCGACATCACGGTAAAAATGGTGGTGCCCACATTGGGCAGCCGGGAAGGGAAGGCGGGGGTGGTCGCGGCGCTCTCAGGGGTCATTCTTACAGCTCGTAGTCGTTCACGTGTCCAGTCATGGCTTTCATGATCAGATTGCGATCAAGCCGGTCTGAGAGCAGGCTCGCGAATTGATACACGAAATCGCGCAAATAGGCGCCTCGTTTGAGGGCAATACGCGCTACGTTCTGACCCAGCAACTGGCCCAGCGGGCGAGAAACCAGGTCCTGATCAGCGTCCCCCTTCATCGCCATCTCGGCAACGATGCCAATCCCCAAGCCTAAGCGCACATAGGTCTTGATCACATCGGAGTCGATAGCCTCTAGCGCGATGCGTGGCTCCAGATGGCGCTGGGCAAAGGCCGTGTCGATGCGCGTGCGGCCGGTGAACGAGGGGTGATAGGTGATCAGCGGCTCAGCAGCAATATCTTCGAGCGCAATTCGCTCTTTCTTGGCCAGGGGATGGCTGTGGGGCAGCACCAGTACGTGTTGCCATTCGTAGCAGGGCAGGGTGACGAGTTCGGGGTAGTTCGCTAGAGATTCGGTGGCCATACCGATCTCGGCCGTTTCTTCTATCACCATGCGCGCCACCTGATCGGGCGAGCCTTGATGCAGGCTGATATTGACCTTGGGATAGGTCTCGCGCAGCCGGGCCACCGGCACGGGCAGCACATAACGAGCCTGCGTGTGGGTAGTGGCAATAGAGAGCGTGCCACTGTCTTGAGCGCTGTACTGATCGCCGATGCGCTTGAGGTTGCCCACCTCTCGCATGATGATGGCAATGCTTTCCAATACATGCTCGCCAGGCTCTGTAACCCGCTTCAGACGCTTTCCGTGGCGGCTGAAAATCTCAATGCCCAGCTCTTCCTCCAGCTCAATGATCGCTTTGGAAACCCCAGGCTGGGAGGTATGTAACGCCTTGGCCGCCTCCGTCAGGTTTAAGTTACGGCGAACAGCCTCCTGAACGAAGCGGAATTGGTGGAGGTTCATGGAGTATTCGTATATAAATTTCCTTAATTATGCGATATCCGTCTAACGAATTGGGTTGGCGGGGGCACCTGCAGTGATCAAGTTGGCGTGGAAATGTCACTGCAGCGGCCCTTTTAGGTGGGTTGAGTGGAGTCCTAGGGCCTTTCGGCACTAGCCGCACCTTGAACGTGTTCCTGGGGCTACTTATAGAGGCCGCGTTTGGTCAGCCAGCCCTGAATGATCTCGGCCACGGCATCGCTGTTCTTGTCCATCATGATCATGTGCGAATTGCCCTTGATGCCGATTTCCGGAAGATCGATGACCTCAGCGCTACCACCCGCCGTCCGCAAAGCATCGAAATAGCGTCCGCCGTTGGCACGGATAGTTGGCCACCGCGAGTCTTGAGCGATGTAGTCGCCATAGATCGCCAGTACAGGCACATTCTTCATCTTGGCCGCATCTTCCACCGCACCTGTTGCAGCCGGCTCCACCATCACCAGCGCCTTCACCTTATCGGGCCGTGCCTGTGCCACGCGAGCGCCAAATAGTCCGGCTTGTGAATGCACCACCACCACACATGGGCAGACCTTATCGACCAGCTCGGTATACGCTGCAATGGTTGGCGCGTCATTGGAGGTCCAGCGCGGCACGTTTTGTTTGGTGAACTGGTCATAGGCCTCCACTGGGAATTGGTTGCCCGGCAGAAGCTTCATCTGCCCAGGAACCTTGCTGTATGAGCCAGGCCCTTGTCCAATTCGAAAGCGCTCGAAAGGGTTCTCCTTGGTGAGGTATACGGGTTCAGTCTTGAAGATGTCCGGATACATCGCAAAGCCTGAGCGCCCCCGCTCGACTGCATCTGAGTTGTAGGTCGGCCAGCCTTTCTTCACAAAATAGTTCAGCCATCCCTCACGCCCATCGGGCGTGGTTTCGTAGGTCACGCCGCTGAGTCCGCCGCCGTGCCACATCAGTATGGGCAACGTTCCGCGTGGGTCTTTTGGAATGAAGTACTGCACGTACATCTGCTCCACCTGGTAAACCCCATTGGGATCAAACTTGGCTGGCACGCCTCCCGCAGTCAAGGAGATCTCCTTGACTGGGCGGCCACTCAGGACAACCTCTCGACCGCCTACATGGAACGAGCCCATCTTCTCCAGCTGGATGGGGGCTTGCGCGCAGCCCATCATCGTCACGATCGGTAAAGCCAACGCCAACGCCTTTGCCGAGCGGGAGCATGCCAATGTTTTCATCTGTCTCTTTCTTGGATTGAAGCTGCGAATAGATAGCTGTTCATCATCAAGTTCAAAAGAGACTTTGACAATTGCGCGTTATCTATGAATCGATGCACTGCATCGATCACTGAGATATCCCGGCGCTTGGGAGTCTCAATGGCCAGATACATCTGCACCGCTCAGAACGTGCCGTTTGGGATTTAGGTCTGATCCGGCCGAATCAATAGCTTGGGCGTCATGCGAACTTTTTACGCTGCCACTCACTTTGGAGAGTGGTCATATCGATCCACCCTTCCAAGAATCCAGACAAAGCAAAGTGATTTTTTAAGGAGAGGCGGAATGAACCAAACAATGAGAAACACCCGTCGCCTTGCGGCAGCTTCTCTGTTCTTGGCGTTGGCTGGCCATGCGGTGGTGGCCAAGGAAGTGGCGCCTTCAGGGCCTGCGGTAGATAAAGCGCAGGTGCAGCAGGCGCTCTCAAGTCTGGCGATTCCTTTTGAGCAGAACACTGGGCAGTTTGGTGCCGAAGTTGCATTCCTGGCCAGGACTTTCGCCGGGCCCCTGGTGGTCACGCGCGACGGAAAGATGGTCTACAGCCTTCCAGGCATTCCTTTGAAAGAAACGGAGGTGTTGAAGGTATCCAATGAAACATTGAATGTGCAGCATAAGGCATTGGAGCAGCGCGGTCCCGGCTGGCAGTTGACTGAAAGTCTGGTGGGGGCCGCCTCGCTTCGTCCTGTGGGCAGCCAGGAGACACAAGCCCATGTGAGCAGATTCACGGGAACCGGTAGCTTTCAGAGTGCAACCTGGAAAAGCGTGAACATGGGTGAGGCCTGGCCGGGAATTGAAGTGGAGCTGGTGGCAGGTGCCAACAACGTGGAAAAGCTCTTTCATGTAGCCCCACGTGCCGACGCCAGGCGCATCAAACTTCAGGTAGAGGGCGCCAAGAGTGCCAGGCTGGGTGACGAGGGGGCTCTGATTCTGGAGACGGGCAATGGTGAGATCGCCTACACGCCACCCGTTGCATGGCAGGACATCAACGGCGTGCGCATGCCTGTGGAGGTGCGCTACAAGCTGCACCCCAGGCACCCGTCAGACCGTAACTTGCAAGTTGCGCGCTATGGGTTTGCGCTGGCTGACTACGACAGCCGCTACCCGCTTGTGATTGACCCTCTCATTCAGAGTACCTATGTGGGAGGCGATCGAACCGATCATATTTATGGGGTCGTCATTGCGAGCAACGGAGACGTGATCGTGGCAGGCACCACCCATTCTGCCAATTTGCCCTGCACCAGTGTGGCCAGCGGCTGCGCGAATGGAGCTCAAACCACACGTGCAGGCACCGTCGCGGGCGGTCCATTTCCAACTGCTCCCAGCGACGCGTTCATCACACGGCTTTCCGCTGATCTAAAAACCTTCAGGCAAAGTACCTTTCTCGGCGGCACCGGGGTCGATTCCCTCTCCGGCATCGTGTTGGCTGCGGACGGTGATGTGATAGTGGCTGGAATCACCTACTCTGCTGATTTTCCTTGCACCCGAGCTGAAACAGGGTGTACCGAGGGACCGCTGAGTGTCCGCGCAGGCAACACCGATGGTTTTGTTGCAAGGCTCTCAGGCGATCTCAGAACGCTTCGTCAAAGCACCTACCTGGGGGGTATCAACGACGAAAACATCAGCAGCATCCTCATGGCGCCCAATGGAGATGTGTTGGTGGCCGGGTCGACCGAGTCCGAGCATTTTCCGTGCGCCAGTATCAACTGGCAGTGTCCCAATGGCGCCCAAAGCAGCTATTCTGGCGGGCGCGACGGTTTCATCACTCGCTTATCTGGGGACCTCAGATCCTTGAGGCAAAGTACTTATCTGGGTGCCAGCGGCCTTGACGGCATCACAGCCATGACCTTGACGAGCGACGGAGATGTGGTGGCGGTGGGCTACACAAATTCTGTTCAGTTTCCTTGTACCAGCGCTGCCACTGGGTGCACCAACGGCGCGCAACGCTCTTATGGTCTGGGGCGTTTTGATGGGTTCGTGGCACGGCTGGCCGGTGATTTGAGAACTCTCAGGCAAAGTACGTTCGCGGGCGGAAGTGACGACGATGGACTTACAAGCGTCGTGATGGCCGCTAACGGGGAAGTGATTGTGGCCGGGAATTCTGGGTCACTTGATTTTCCTTGTACCAGCGTCGCAACGGGCTGTCGGTGGGGGGCACAACGCTCCCTGGGGGGAGCTACAGACGTCATAGTCAGTCGCCTTTCTGGGAATCTGAGAAGTTTCAGGCAAAGCACTTATCTTGGGGGCTCCGATTCGGAGGATGCTTCGGCCCTCCTGAATACCAGCGGGGGAGACATTGTTGTGGCAGGCTGGACTGTGTCGGCAGACTTCCCATGCACCAGGACCGGAACAGGGTGCGCTACCGGGGCACAAAGCAGCAAGCGGGGAAATTTAGACGGCTTCATAGCACGTCTGCCTGGTGATTTGCGGACCTTCAGACAAGCGACCTACCTCGGCGGCTCCGCACAAGACAGTATCAAGGCGATGGTCATGACACCCAATGGAGACTTGATCGTGGCCGGGACCAGTTATTCCAATGACTATCCTTGCACCAATGCTGCCACGGGGTGTGCCAATGGCGCTGCACCCCTCACTTCAGGAAGCGGTGACGGCTTTGTGACGCGGATTTCGTCAGACTTGGCGGCTTTTCGCTTTATCTGGAGTGGCATGATTCCGGGAATGGCCGGAATGGCGCAGTTCGGCGCCAGCGGTGTAAGCGGTGAAAATGCCTCGTGCACTTTGGATACTTCAGCCACTGGCTTCGGCACAGCCGCGGGCGCTGAGGCACAAGCCGCTTTGAAAGCGCAGTACCCCACTGCTCGTCTGCTGCACGACGTATTTGCGTTTCGTGCGAGCGGATGTGCGGGCGAGACCCTGGAGATCACGGCCACCTATCCACAAGCCTTGCCTGGCAATGCGCGAGTACTGAAATGGGGGCCGCCTGGAGCCGGCCAAGCTTCCCGCTGGTACGACCCTGCAGCCACCATAAGCACCAGCGACA
The DNA here is from genome assembly GCF_000422885.1 of Ottowia thiooxydans DSM 14619. Lineage (GTDB taxonomy): Bacteria > Pseudomonadota > Gammaproteobacteria > Burkholderiales > Burkholderiaceae_C > Ottowia > Ottowia thiooxydans. The sequence goes on from NZ_KE383942.1 coordinate 275,224, forward strand.
ACGGCACCAGCATCAGCTATAGGGTCATAGATGATGGAGCGGGAGATTCAAACACCACGGATCCTGGCGTGGTGGTGGATCCTATCGCGATGGTCGTCCTTGAGTCGGCTGTTGCCCCAATCGCAGTGCCTACCCTCAGCCAATGGGCACTCCTGCTGATGGGGGCGTTGCTGGCGGGGTTCTCGTCGGTGAGTATTCAGCGCAGAGGCCTTGTCGGGAAGGGGGGCTGACCGGTTCGGTAACCCAGCGCCTTGTGGCGTTGGGCGACCCCTATCTATCTCACGCCTGAGGCGGATTCCTTAGGGCGTGCCCTAGATCACACACACGTTCTTACAGCCGCTGCTACGCTGTGCGCGTCCACCTGAAAAAACGCCCTCAAGGCGGCACGGGTATCGCTTCGACCGAATCCATCTGTACCCAGGGTGCGATAGCTTCGCCCCTCGGGGATGCACGCTCGCACCGACTCAGGAACCACGCGCACGTAATCACTCGCCGCCACAATAGGCCCCCGGGTTTGCGCGAGGAGAGTGTGCAGGTGGCCTGCCTCCGCATTCGCCACGCCATCGCGGGCGAGCTCGCTCCAACTGGTGACGCTGATCACGTCAATTCCCATACCTTCACTCGCCAGTTGCTCTGCCGCTCGAATCACCTCCGTGAGAATGGCGCCAGAGCCTAGCAGCGTGGCGCGTGGGCCTGAGGCGCTGCCATAGCTTGCAAAGTTGTAGGCGCCGCTAAGGACACCCTTGGCCACACCCTCCGGCAAGTCAGGCTGGGCGTAGTTTTCATTCATCAAGGTGATGTAGTAAAAAACGTCTTTCTGTTCCACCAGCATCTCCCGCATGCCGGCATCCACAATCACCGCCAACTCCCCCGCGAAGGCCGGGTCGTAGGCTTTGCAGTTTGGAATGGTGGCTGCCACGACGTGGCTGCTCCCGTCCTGGTGCTGCAAGCCTTCGCCGCCCAGCGTGGTGCGGCCAGAGGTGGCGCCAAGCAGGAAGCCACGTGCGCGCTGGTCTGCCGCCGCCCAGATGGCATCGCCCACCCGCTGGAAGCCAAACATGGAGTAGTAGATGTAGAACGGCAGCATGGCAAATCCATGCACGCTGTAGCTGGTGGCCGCCGCTGTCCAGCTGGCAATGGCCCCCGCTTCGCTGATGCCTTCTTCCAAAATCTGACCATCCTGCGCTTCGCGATAGCTCAGCACTGAACCAATGTCTTCCGGCGCATAGCGTTGGCCTACGCTGCTGTAGATGCCCACTTGCTTGAAGAGGTTGGCCATGCCAAAGGTGCGTGCTTCATCGGCCACGATGGGCACGATACGGGGGCCCAGTGCTTTGTCTTTCAGCAGGGTTCCCAGCATGCGCACGAAGGCCATGGTGGTGCTCATTTCCTTGCCGTTCGCCTGCAGTGCAAAGTTGGCGTAGTGGCTCATCTCCGGCACAGGCACTTGGTCGCACGCGGTTTCCCGCCTAGGCATGGAACCACCCAGCCGTTCGCGATGCTCATGCAGGTAGCGCATCTCAGCGCTGTCCTGCGCTGGTCTGTGAAATGCCAGGCTGGTGGCCTGCTCGTCGGTCAGAGGCAGCTGGAAGCGATTTCGGAATTCAATCAGGTCGGAAGCATCCAGCTTCTTCTGGCTGTGCGTGGTCATCTTGCCTTGGCCGGCAGAGCCCATGCCGTAACCCTTTTTCGTGTGCGCCAGAACTACGGTGGGTTGACCCCGGTGCGCTGCCGCAGCGGCGTACGCGGCGTGGATCTTCACGATATCGTGCCCACCACGTTTGAGGCGATCAATCTGCTCATCGGTCAAGCCTTGCACCAGAGCGGCGAGCTCCGGGCTTTGCCCGAAGAAATGCTCACGGTTATAGCGGCCGTCCTTGGCGGCGAAGGTCTGCATCTGCCCGTCTACGGTGTCCCCCAAAGTCCGGGCCAGGGCTCCGCTTGGATCACCCGCAAAAAGCCCGTCCCAGTCGCTTCCCCAGATGAGTTTGATCACATTCCAGCCCGCGCCGGCAAACAGGCGTTCGAGTTCATCAATGATTCGGCCATTGCCACGCACTGGGCCGTCCAGGCGCTGGAGATTGCAGTTGACCACCCAGACCAGGTTGTCGAGTTTTTCTCTTGCGGCCAGTGTGAGTGCGCTCATGGACTCAGGCTCATCCATCTCGCCGTCCCCGAACACGCCCCAAACTTTTCGGCCTTCGCAGTTCACCAACCCTCTGTGTGAGAGGTAATGCATGAAGCGTGCGTGGTAGATCGAGCTGATGGGGCCCAAGCCCATGGAGCCGGTGGGAAACTGCCAGAAATCAGGCATTAGCCATGGGTGAGGGTAGCTGCACAGTCCCCTGGCGCCGTGTTCGGGCGCTGTGAGTTCCTGGCGGAAATGCTGGAGATCAAGCTCGCTGAGCCGGCCTTCCAGGAACGCGCGTGCATACACCCCGGGAGCGCTGTGCGGCTGGAAGAAAACGAGATCACCGCCGTTGTGGCTGGAGCGTGCCCTGAAGAAATGATTGAACCCGACTTCAAACAGGTCAGCCGCACTGGCGTAGCTGGCTATGTGCCCGCCAAGTTCTCCATAGGCCTGATTGGCGCGCACCACCATGGCGAGGGCGTTCCATCGCATCAGAGAGGCCAGTTTTTCTTCAATGGCCAAATCGCCGGGAAAGGCCGGTTGCGCCTGCGCCGGCACCGTGTTGATGTAGGGCGTATTGAGGTCTGGCCGCCATTCGAGTTGCTGGCTACGCGCAAGGCGAACGAGCTCATCCAGAATGAAGCGTGCGCGTGTTGATCCCGCATTGGCGGACAAGGCTGTAAACGCTTCTCGCCATTCGGCGGTTTCGGCGGGATCAGGATCTATTCTCAAGGGGGGTACAGAGGCGTTCATAACGAGCACTTTAGAGAAAATAAGGCCGCATGTGCTGCTTATTGATTCTGAAATTCACTCACATAGCAGCACAATATGCTTTGAATCTGTGAAAACTCAGGAAATAAAGTGGATAAAGTCGATAAGAACATCCTGCGCGAGTTGCAAGGCGATTCATCTATTTCGAATGTGGCGTTGGCAAAGCGCGTCGGGCTTTCTCCGTCTCCTTGCCTCGCGCGCGTCAAGGCTTTGGAAAGCAGTGGAGTGATCCGCCAATACGTGGCCTTGGCCGATGCCGCCAAGCTCGGCCTGGGCCTCAACGTGTTCATCAACATCAGCTTGCGTACCCAGAGCAAGGACGCCTTGGCCCGTTTCGAGCAACGCATTGCCGAGCAGGATGAGGTGATGGAGTGCTACCTGATGACCGGCGACTCAGACTACCTGATCCGCGTGGTGGTGGCAGATATCGCGGCCTTGGAGCGCTTTATCCTCGATCAGCTCACACCCATTGCGGATATTGAGAAAATTCGATCCAGCTTTGCGCTCAAGCAGGTGAGATACAAGACGGCGCTGCCGTTAGATGCCCGTTCCTAGTGCAGTCCGTGCCATGACATCCAGCACGTCCGGATGCTCGCCGATGGCCGGCTGCAAGTTGAACTCGATCTCCGGATGTTGTTCGCTCAATTCGCGAATCAGCCGTGGCAGATCTTCGCGCGCATGGCGCCCACTGCCAAGAAACATCGGCCAGACAGTAATCGCACGGACGCCGGCGCTCAACAGCGGGGCCACGCAGGTGGCGAGGTCGGGCGCTGTCAATTCCAGGTAGGCACACGCCACTTGCGAGCCAGGTTGAATTTGGCGCATGCGCTGCGCCACAGCTTCAATGGGCGCACTCCACGCCGGATCACGCGAGCCGTGAGCGAACAATACGGTGGCGCGAGAAGGGCTCATTGCCTCACCACCAACCACCGGAACGCTCCCAGCGATAGCAGCGAATACAAGATACCCGGAGCAGCCGCCGCTACCCAGGGCTCCCAGTTTCGCAAATTGCCGATAAAGCCGAATACGTTGTTAAGCAGAAAGAAACTAATGCCCGCCAGCACGCCAAGGAACACATACCCGGCTATGTTGCCCGAGCGGAAATGCAGGTAAGCGAAAGGCAGTGCGAGCACCATCATCACCAGGCAGCTCAAAGGATAGAACACCTTGCGCCAGAACTCGATTTCGTAGCGCTGAGCGCTTTGCCCGTTGTCATCGAGATGGCGGATGTACTGGAAAAGATCCACGGTCTGCATGCGGTCCGGGCTCAAAAGCGCCGCGGCCACCATATCAATCGAAAGACGAGTGGGCCAGCGCAACTCGGGCGAGATCGAGTTTTGTACTTGAGGGAGTTTGCCCCCACTTGCAGCCTGACCCGTCGGCGCCGCCAGATCGAACTCTCTACGCTGCACCTTCTCCAGCGCCCAGGAATTATCAGAGGCAAAGCGCGCGTGAGCGGCCTTGGTGGTCGACACCAACCGCCCCTGGGCATCGAACTCGAAAATCCGCACGTTGGTCATGCTGCCCGATGGTGAGAGGGCTCCCACGTTGACGGAGTAGCTGTGTTCGTCCTGACGGTCCTTGAGCCAGGCGCCTGTCTGCCCCACCGTCAATTCGCCGGAAAAACGACCCTTGAGGATCTGCGCGGCGCGGTTGGCTTCTGGCGCAAGGTAGTCGCCGCAAATGAAAGTCAGGGCAACGAACCCCAAACCGAGTGTCAAAAGCGTACTCAAAGCGCGGCTTGGCCCCAGTCCGCTGGTACGCAAAATGGTGAATTCCGAACTTTCTGCCAGGCGTGCCATCACGTAGATGGTGCCAATCAGCACCGCAATCGGAAGCAGCTCGTACAGATGAGAGGGCACAAGCAGCGCCACATAGAGCAGGGCCAGGGGAAGCGTGTAACCTTGGGCGGCCAGACGATTCAGGGATTGCAGTTCGTCAACGAAATCGAAGAAAAAGAACAGCAACAGGAAGGCCACGATCACAAAGCTTACTGAGCGCAGGATCTCGCCGTAAATGAGGCGTCTGATGGTGTTCATGGGGCACATCCTCTGCGGCGCCGCAAGCTGGGCCAGTTGCCCTGCCGGACCATCATCCAGGAAAGCGCCAGCAGGAAAATACCTCCGTGCAGGGCCAGCATAAACACCAGAAAGTTCACGCGGCCATTGGCGATCCAGGACTGCCCTACGTTCACCAGGTTGTAATAGGTCGCAAAGACAAACAGGGCAAAGATCAGCCCCGCGCTGCGGCCTACGCGGGGGTTGACCCTGGTGGCAGCCAGCGCAATGACCACGCAATTGGCAGCGGCGAACAGCAGGCCCAGCCGCCAGGAAAGCTCTGAGAGGTTGCGTGCGGTGGGCTCCATCACAAGCGCCGGCGTGGCCTTGAATCGGGGTGAATCGCTCACCGAGGAGCCCAGCGTGCGATCACTCACATGCACGCCGTACTCCACGAACTCACTCACCCGGGTTGCTCCGGTGTCCAGTTCTGTCTGTAATCTCTGCCCGTTGTTGAGCATGAGAAAGCGCTCGTCCTTGATCATCTGGATGCTGCCACTCTGGGCGGAGGTCACGGATTCCCGCTGATTTTCAACATCCGAGATGAAGATGTTTCTACCCGTATCGCTGCCCGCAGTGAATTTGTCTATGAAAAACACACGTTGGCCACCGGCTGATTCCTGAAATTGCCCCGGCGCGACGCGTTCGATGTCACCACGGCTTTGGTAGCGATCGCGCAGCTCACGAATCTGCACATTCGACCAAGGCCAGACCACCAAGGCCAATAAACCCACTACGAGCAAGATAGGCGCGGCAAAGCGCAGCAGCGGGCGCAGAAACGCGGTAAGGTTTTGCCCAGAGGAGAACCACACCACCATTTCGCTGCTTGCATACATGCGCGTGAGGGTGGAGGTCACAGAGATGAAGAGGCTCAGCGTCAGGATGGTTGGCAACTGCCCGACCACCGTGAAGCCCATGACGAGGAATACCTCGGAAGGGTTCACGCTGCCGAGCGAGGCCTGCCCCAGCGTACGGATGAGGATCATGGTCATCACGATCGTCACCAGTACTACCAGCGTGGCACCGAAACTGCGGCTGAGCTCCTTGCGAAACGACGAATGGAATAACATCGGCTGAAAGGAAAAGGTAGATTATGAACTTCGAGTTGAAGACCTTGCGTTTGGATGAGGCAGCTTCCGGTAAATCTGGTGCGCTCATCGTGTTGGTTCCCGATGGTTTCACGCCCGGCGAAGATGCTATTTCCGTGCTGATTCGCCGCGCCACAGACAGCGGCGATTTCAAGACCGAAGGCGGTTTGCTCCAGGCGTACGGCGCGGCGCGCGTCACGCCCGCCAGGCTGATTCTTGCCGGTATTGGCAATGGTTCTCCCGCATCAGTGCGCAAAGCTGCGCTGGCAGGGATGGCGGCGCTCAAGGGATCTGACGCCAAAGAGGCCGTGCTTTGCTTTGCAGCTTCCGCTGAAGCGGCTGCGGTGCATGCTGCCGTACAGGCGGTGTCTGATGCTACTTATGTCTACACCGCCACCAAAAGCAAGTCTGAGCCAGGCAAGCTGAACCGCGTGGTGCTGGGCGTGCCTGAAGCGGCTTCCGTACGCGAAACCTTTGAAAATTCTGTGGCGACCATGCGCGGGGTGGAATTGGCCCGGGAATGGGCCAATCGCCCAGCCAATCACGCCACGCCCATACATCTGGCTGAAGTAGCGCGTGAACTCGGCAAGGGCGAGCATTTCGATTGCGAAATCCTTGGGCCCAAGGAAGTTGCCAAGCTGGGCATGGGTTCCTTTATGGCCGTCGCGCAAGGCTCCGAACAGGAGCTTCGCCTGATTGTTCTGCGCTACAACGGCGCCAAAAAATCGAGCGCGCCGGTGGCGTTGGTGGGCAAGGGCATTACCTTCGACACCGGCGGCATTTCGCTCAAGCCCGCTCCAGAAATGGACGAAATGAAGTACGACATGGGCGGCGCTGCCAGCGTACTGGGCGTGTTTCGGGCTTTGGCAGAGTGCAAGCCTGCGATCAACGTGGTTGGAGTAATCCCCGCCTGCGAGAACATGCCCGATGGCCGTGCCGTGAAGCCGGGCGATGTGGTGAAGAGCATGAGCGGTCAGACCATCGAAATTCTCAATACCGATGCCGAAGGGCGGTTGGTCCTGTGCGATGCGCTCACCTATGCCCAGCGGTTCAAGCCTCGCGCCATGATCGATATCGCCACGCTCACTGGTGCCTGCGTGATTGCACTGGGCGGCGTGCGGAGCGGCCTGTTTTCCAATCGGGATGAGCTGGCTGAAGCGCTGATGCAGGCCGGCGCGAAAGCGCAAGATCCGTGCTGGCGCATGCCCCTGGATGACGAATACGCCGAAGGCCTGAAAACGAACTTTGCTGATGTGGCCAACGTCGCCGGCCGGGCCGCTGGCGCCGTGACGGCAGCCAAGTTCCTGCAGCGATTCGTCGAAGACACGCCTTGGGCGCATCTGGACATCGCAGGAACCGCCTGGAAAGGTGGCGCAGCCAAGGGTGGAACCGGCCGGCCCGTGGGGCTGTTGCTGCAATATATTTTGTCCCAGGTGGAAGAACCTGCCGCAGCCGGAGACAAGGCGCGGGAGCCTGGCAAGGGAAAGAAACGGCGTGCCTGAGTCTGCGTGGGTAGCCAGATGACCGGTGTGGAGTTTCACTTCAATGTGCCCGACAAGCTGGCCTATGCCTGCCGCTTTTTGCGCAAGGCGTATGGCGCGGGCGCCAAGGTGGGCGTGTTGGGCGACAAGGAGACCTTGCTGGCCCTGAATACGGCGCTATGGACGTTCTCCGCATTGGATTTCATACCGCATTGCCCGGTATCTGCCAAGGCGTCCATGCTGGCCGCTACGCCTATCGTGCTGGCGCTTGACGCCAGCCGATTGCCTCATACCCAGGTGCTCCTGCATCTGGGGCAGGAGGTACCTGAGGGTTTCGAGCGCTTTGAGCGTTTGATTGAACTGGTGAGCCAGGAGGAGGCCGATCGCGCCAGCGCGCGGCTTCGTTGGCGCCACTATGCCAGTCGTGGTTACGCTATCGAGCAGCATGGCCTGAACCGCAGTTGAGCCCATTCATCAAACTAGGTTGAAGCATGTCCCTGGACGATACCCCCTTCCCTCGGCAGGCCCCGCGTTTCGTACCTACGCTGACGGAAATCGTCGGCCCGGCGGTAACGGCTGGCCGCGCGGCTGTTGATCCGCCGCTTGAACCAGTGGCGCAGTCTCGCTTGCCCGAGCAACCAGTCGTTTCGCTGCCTGATGCCGCAGTGATCGAGTTATTGGCCCGGCTGGGCCCGGAGCTGGATGCCCGCCTCAGCGAAACCATTGCACAGGTGCTGCACGCACAAATGCCTATTCTCAATGCCCACATCCGGCAGGCAGTGGCTGAAGTGGTGCGTGAAACAGTGGCGAAGGCAGCCACGCGGAGTGACTAAGATCGTCCACGACCTAGTACCGAACTGCGTTTAATCGATAAACACCGTTCGGGCTGAGGTTCTATGATTTCTGTCACGACGCTGAGTGGCTTGGAAACAAAAACACCGTTCGGGCTGAGCTTGTCGAAGCCTCGCGCCGCACTTCGATCTCAACAAATCCGTTCGCGCTGAGCTTGTCGAAGCGTTGCGCAAGGCTTCGACAGGCGTGAGCGGATTCCTATTCTCGAACGCACGCTTTTACCATCAGGGTTTGATGGCAAAGAGAGCCTGAAGATTTTTGCCTGCTTCAGTCTCCCTTTCTCGGAACCTAATCAGAACCGGTAACCGATGCCCACGCTCATCAGCCAAGGATCCACCTTGAGCTTGCCAATGCCTGCGCTGACATTGGTGTCGATATACACCTTCTTGACGTCGAAGTTCAGCGACCAGTTCTTGGTCAGCGCGTAGTCAAAACCCGCTTGCAGGGCAGGGCCCCAGCTGTTTCTGCTCACATTAACCGTGCCGCCGAGAATGTCTACGTTCGAGAAGCGCGTGTAGTTCACGCCCGCACCCACATAGGGCTTGAACGCACCAAAATTGGTGAAATGGTACTGAGCCAGCAGTGTGGGAGGCAAATGCTTGAGCGAGCCGATGGAGCTGCCGCCCAGTCGCACATCGTGTTTTTGCGGATAGGTCAGGATCAACTCGGCCGCAATGTTGGGAGTGAAGAAGTACGACACATCGACTTCCGGAATCCATTTGTCGCTCACACTCACGCCGGCATTCCCCGCAGGGCCGCCGTTGTCGCTGGCCAGATGGGCCGCGCGCACACGCACCATCCAGGGGCTGGATCCATCGGAAGATTGGGCAAACGCAGTGCCTGCGGTCAGGGCGCTGGCTACTGCGGCAAGGGCGATCAGAGTTTTTTTCATGTGGTTTCCTCAGAACGTGTTCATGTTCTTTTCGGGGTCGCGTTGGGTCGCAATCGGGATGAGTTCGAAGGTCATTTGCGCCGCATGGGCTGGTGCCCATGCAAGCGGATGGCCAAAGAAATCGCCCGATTTCGCCCCAACCCGGAGGGCAAGTGCCATTGCGGGCGGTCTGCGGCGTTGCAACGCTTGCCAATAGCACGGGCTATTGGCTGCGCGCCGCGCCTTGCATCCCATCCCGCACTGGAACGTGCGCGACCCCGAAAAGATCATGAGCACGTTCTTAAGCACTTTATTGACAGCGCATGCATTTATTGGCTGACAAGTTCATTGAAACAAAGCTCATGTCTATAGGGGTTGACCCACCTCAACTTCCTGGCACCTTGCCTCTCCGGGCATGGCGAGAAACTGCAAGTGTTGCTCGCACGCAATACACCGCGAATCAACTGCTGGCGTTCGCAGCTTTCCGATCGAGTGGTTCACCGGGCTCGGCGGGCTGATTTGCATCAGTCAGTTTCCAAGTTCGACGATCTCCTAGCGTGATCCCTATGTTGCTGGTCCGGAAATTGCGTTAACGTTTATGCCCGTTGAGCACAATCTCTGTTCAACAAATTCAATCTGGAGGCTTTATGCATGTGAAGATGAGTCTGATAGCCGTTGCCGCCCTGGCTGCCGTGTCTGGCATGGCGTTTGCGCAGGATGTCCAAGTGGTCAAGATTGGCAGCGTTGCGCCTATGTCTGGCCCGCAGGCCCACTATGGCAAAGACAACGAAAACGGCGTGCGCATGGCCGTTGCGGATCTGAACAAGCAGAACATCGTCATTGGTGGCAAGAAGATCAAGTGGGAAATGCAGTCCGAAGACGATGCAGCTGATCCCAAGCAAGGCACTGCCGCAGCCCAGAAGCTGTGTGATGCCAAGGTCAATGGCGTGGTGGGCCACCTGAATTCGGGCACCACGATTCCCGCTTCCAAGGTCTACAACGACTGCGGTATCCCTCACGTGACTGGCGCGGCCACCAATCCGGACCTCACCAAGCCTGGTTATAAAACTACCTACCGAATTATTGCCAATGACCTCTCGCTTGGGGCTGGTCTGGCTTTCTATGCCGCAGATGCCCTCAAGCTGAAGAAAGTGGCCGTCATTGATGACCGCACCGCCTACGGTCAAGGCGTGGCAGACATCTTCGAGAAAACTGCCAAGAGCAAAGGCATCCAGGTTGTCGATCGCCAGTTCACCACGGACAAATCGACCGACTTCATGGCGATTTTGACCGCCATCAAGGCCAAGGCGCCTGATGGTATTTTCTTCGGCGGCATGGATGCACAAGGCGGCCCAATGCTGCGCCAGATCGAGCAACTGGGCATGGGCAATGTCAAAGTGTTCGGCGGCGATGGTATTTGCACCGAGAAGCTGGGCGAGCTGGCTGCAGGCGCTAAAACTGTGGGCAACGTCGTTTGCGCGGATGGTGGCTCCTCCATCCAGAAAATGCCTGGCGGCATTGCATGGAAGAAGCGTTACGACGCAGACTTCCCCAAGCAGTTCCAGCTTTATAGCCCCTACACCTACGACGCCGCCATGTTGCTGGCAGACGCTATGAAACGCGCCAACTCGACTGACCCCAAGGTTTACACCCCCAAGCTGATCGAGGCGAATTACAAGGGCGTCACATCGACCATTCAGTTCCAACCGAACGGCGAGATGAAGAACCCCACCATCACGCTTTCAGTTTATAAAAACGGCAAGAAAACTGCCCTGAACTGATTTCGAAAACGGGCGTTCGCCTGAACCGGCCCCTAGCTTGGATGCGAGTCCGAGCTAGGGGTTTTTTGTTTTGAGCCGCCTAAGAATGTGTCCAAGGCCGCTGATCAGATATGAAAGTGGTGAGGTTACTTGTAGTTCCAATACAAAGACAAAGGCCCTCTACAAGTGACTGCTCACTTGTAGAGGGCCTTGGCTTCTATCGTTCTACAACGCTTTAGCGGCGGCGTCGGCCGACCCAAAGGCCCGCTATAGCCATCATCAACATGAGGCTGACCAGGGCCTTGGCATCCAGAGATGGCACGGGAACCGGTGAAGCACTGGCGGCCACCAGGTTGTTCACGATGCTCACGGCATCTTCACCCGTGATTGTCACCGTTGCAGCAGAGGTAAATATGGGGGCCTGGAACACAAAACCTGCATTGGCTGGCGGTTGCGTCTCGGTGACCGTGCAGATCGCTGCCAGAGGTACAGGCACCATTTGGCTTGCATCAGCGACCAGGTCGAACACCTGAGGGAAACCTGTCACGCCTGGGCCAGTGCAGTTCACACTGACGCCAAACGTCTGGCCTCCGTAGCCCTGCACAAGACCCGTCACGGTGGGCGTCACGGTTAGTGAACCCATCACAAGGGCAAGTGGGTTGTTCACTGTGATGGGAGGCGCTGCCGAGCCTCCGGGCGGAGAGTCAAATGTGGCCGGAGTGATCACTGGCGTTCCGTACGCAAACCCTGCCGACACTGTTGCAGGTGTGGCGCCTTCAGTGACCGTGCATGCTGCGGTTTGCTGGCCTGTGGTGGGCGGAATAGGAATAACCTGTGTCACAGTGGGCAACAGGTTAACCGTCTGCGAGACTGTGGCTGCATTTCCGCCTGCGGTAGGCGTGACGGTGCAACTGACTGTCACAGGGAAGGTGCTTCCAGCTACATGCCCTTCGACTGCACCCGACAATGTTTTGGTCACGGACACGGTCGCCGGCGGAACAATGCCGTAGTTGACGATGCTGTCGTTGTTGATGGCCACCGTGTCGTATCGCCCGGTACGGCCGCTACCTGATGTGGCGTTGGCCGTTGCGGTGTTGCTGAAGCTGCCGGTGCTTTCAATGAGGCCCGTAACCGTACATTGCACAGAAGCGCCGTTGTCCATTCGTGGAATCACGGCGCTGAAGGTGTTGTTGGCACCGGTGATGTTGGCCAAAGACACGGAAGGTGCTTCGGCACTGCCAGACGTCACGCTGCAGGAGGCCGCGGTCGCCGTGAAGTGGGGACCCAACACGTCGGTGACCGCTACATTGGTGGCTGAGTTGGCCACACCCACTACAGCCAGGCTGTTGTTGGTGAACTGCAGGTTGAAGGTGACCGGCACACCTGCCGCTGGATTGACAGGGGAAACGCTCTTGTTGGTGGCTATATCCACGCATACCGGTACGTTCGGGTCGATAGTCACTTCCCCTGAGGTAGGAGAGGATGATGGCTCGCTGAAGTTCGCATAGCCGCTGCCTGTTGGCATGACCAAAACAGAATCCACTTTGTTGGACACCCTTTTTCGATCAGCCAGGCAAGGCAGTGTGTTGATACCGGTCCAGCGCTCTTCCAACCTGATTTCAACAAAACCACCGTGGGCAATGCTGCCTAGGCCCAAGGGTGAATTCTGATTCGCATAAGACGTCGTTGGTGCTTGCAACTGGCGCGGATAAGGGCCAGGCGGGCAAGCGGATCCCGTGCCCAGAGAATCTACCGTACAACTCATCAGCCAGACTGAGTGTGATGGCGCAGGGCCTGTGGCCAAAGCGGCGGACCCGTTTTCGTTGAAATACTGGAATATGTCACCAAACCTGATCCCAGCCACCGGGACGTGCGGGCTCGTGTAGGTTGATCTGATCACATACCCTACGGCCTCACCCTCAGTATCTACTACCGTATCCGCAGTGTTGGCCAGCGTCTTGGTCGTCCTGAGGGTATTGGTGGCGACCACGCACGTTCCCACGTTGTTGAGTACCAGCGTGGCTCTGTCGTTGTTGTTCGCGGGATTGTCGTCGTCCAGTAGGGTTCCGCCGCCATTGGCATGCAAGCTTAAAGTTGCGAGGTTGACCACGCGCAGCCCTCCGCAAGCGGGCGGGGTAAATACAACGTCTTCTTCGATGACCAGCGTGCTGTTCGCGGGCAGTGAGATCTTGGTTTGGCTCAACAACTGGCCGGCGCTCATGGTGCTCCCGCCGACGGCAGTCACTGCTGGTGGAGAGCCTGCGCAGCCTGTGGCGCCTCCTGTTGTGACACAACTGGCGATTGAACTGGCGTAGGCCACGCCACCATTGCTGCCCCCGAAAGTGCCGGTAACGCTTTGCCATCCGTCAAACGTGCGAGGGTAAAAGGTGCCCAGGTTGGGCACTGAGATGACGGGATCACCGTGAAAAGTAATGCGATAGCGCACCGGGACGCCAAAGTTTGCGGGCGATGGAGTCAGCAACTCCTTTGTCACTCGTAGATCAAGGTTAGCCTTCTCCACGCTGGTAGTGACAACGCCCGTATTCCCTGTTGGGCCGTCAGTGTCACTGGCTGCAGGAGTCACACTGATCGTATTGACATAGCTACCAGGTGTGGAGGCCTTCGCTGATATCGTGATTTCACAACGTGCCCCTTGAGGCAGGCTGGGAATGGGAATGCTGATGGTTTGGCCTGCCGAGGATTCGGCTGTTGCCGGGCTTTGCAAAGCAATGGGGATGGCCGCATTGATAACTGCCAGAGTCGGACAGGTGGCACCTCCTATCGGCACCACGCTAGTGGCTTGCAGGTCATACAGCCGTGCTGGCAATGTGTCCAGCACGGTGCTGGTGCCGGTGGTCGCGTTACCCGTGTTGCCCACCGTGATGGTGTAGTTAAAGTCCGTCCATGTGAGTGCGGTGCTCGGCGCTCCCTTGCTAACCGTTAGCTCGACATTCGCCGCGTGGACCCATCCACTGCTGAACAGGAGAGGCAAGCCCAGCGCAAATGCGGCTTGCAGCTTACCTGGCCTGGCGCGACGCCAGAACCCCAAAAAAGCAGCGCGGAATTTGGATCGAATGCGCACGATGTGCTCCAGTTGTGTGGCCAGCGAATCTTCTGCATATACAGGTCTTCCGCTTGCAAGCTTTGGGTTGTGACTCCATTGAAGGAGGCTCCCTGGCGTTCTTCTCAAAAAATGTGAAGACCAGGCAACTCTACAACGGCTTATACAGACCCTATCAGTCGAACTTTTTTGTTTTCCCTTGAGTTCATTTGAAAATAACACGCTCAATAGGAAACTCATCAACTATCACTGCGACAACAGCATCACCATTTCATTTAACGAAATAGAAGATGACAAGGTGTGTGGCAGTGGACAGGTTGTGTCACGAATTGTAATTTCTGTTCATGAAATCATAAATTGATGTGTGCAATAGACCCACGAATTCGCAGGACTCAGCGAAGTTAGATGCTCCTGGAACGGTGCAGCGGATTGCGGTTGGTGGAAACGCCGGACAGTTTCAGCCAAGGAATTTCGTGGTGACGCAGGTGATGTCATCTGTCTGCTGCGCGCCCGCTTCGAATTCGCGCACCGCTTCTAGCAGGGCTTCGGGTAAGTTACCGGAGCCCGGTTTGTACTGGCTCACCAATTCGGTCAGGCGGGCTTCTCCAAAGAAGTGTCCTTCTGGATTTGCAGCCTCAGTGACCCCATCTGTGTAGAGCAGCAGCGTATCGCCGGGGTTCAGTTGGGTGCGACCTGGTTTGAATTCGAAGTCGTCCATCACTGCCAGCGCCATATTCTTGCCGCGTGGCATGGTCTCCACAGCGCCATCAGCACGCAGCAGCAGCGGCGGATTGTGGCCGGCATTGACGTAATCGAGTTGGCCGGTTTTCAAATCCAGCAGGCACAGAAAAACAGTAACGAACATCATCTGCTCGTTCTCAGCGCAAAGTTGCTTGTTCAGGCGGTCGATGATGTCGGCGGGATCCTGCAGGAACTGTGCAATGTTCTTGAGCAGGGTGCGAGAGATGGCCATGAAAAATGCAGCGGGAATGCCTTTCCCTGATACGTCGGCCACCACCATGGCCAAGCGTCCGTCTCTCATAAGGAAGTAATCATAGAAGTCGCCCCCTACCTCCTTGGCCGGCACCATCAATGCGGAGACCGCCACAGCTTGCGTGGGCGGGGCGGAACGCGGCAAGATGGAGAGCTGCATGGTGCGGGCTATTTCAAGCTCCTGCTGCAGGCTGATCAGCGTAGCCTGCTGAGCCATGGCTTCGCGAAGTTTGTGAAGAAGCCCCACCAGTCGATGCTGCTGCGTAGTTACCAGATCGGACATGCGGCCAAGGACACCAGCCAACTTGACCAGTGAATTGTCGGTGCGAGAAGTCTCAGCCTCCTGTGGTTCCAGTGCGGTCAACACCTCAGCGCGCGCTTCTTCATCCAGGGTCTCGGCAAGTTGGCGCAGTTGGCCGCGAATCAGCCTTTCCTGTTGTTGATGGGTGCGCGAGCGTTCATCGCGCAGCATTTGCAGGTTGAACATTTCATCCCTGAGCGCGGCCACGCTACGCGCAATCTGGCCTGCCTCGTCGGGTAATGCCTGGTCGTCTTCATCGGGGGTGGCACGTAGATCCCCCTTCGCCAATTGATCCAGTACCCGTACAGAGCGTTCCAGCGGACGCAGCGCGCGGCGCAAATAAACAAAAACAGCCCAGCCCAGCACAGCAAGGAATGTCGCGGCTCCGCCCATCGCCAGCAAATCGATCCACTGTTCGGCACCTTCCTGGTCAGTGATGTCCCACGCGGTCAAAATGGCGCCCACGGGGCGATGGTTGGGGCCCTCCAAAGGCATTGTCGCCGTTAACCACTGGCGCCCGCCGGGCGCGGAGATCTCGGCTATGCTCGGTCGCCGCGCGGTCAGCGACAAGTCTTCTTCGTTGACTACACCGGGGAGTGTTCCTGCGATGCCCTGGCCGCGCAAGTTGATGATGAAACTTTCACCGGTTATGGTGCGATTCATTTCGGGCAACAGGTGCCCCAGATTCTGTCCGAGGGCGAGGACACCCGGTGCGTTCTCAGGGCCGAAGCGACGTAACGCCACCAGGTAGTAGCGCTCGCGCGAAGACTGGCTTAGCCCTGTCTGCGTTTGATTGCTGGCTAGCGCTCGAGCTAGCCAGCCTGTATCCACCATGGGTTGTTGTAGGAGGGCGGTCGAACTGGAATGAGCCAGTACACGCCGGGCATCGAACCAATCCGCACGCCATCCGGGATGGCGATCCAGTATGGGCTCCATCAGGGTATCAAGGGCCTCGTAGTCATGCTCCGCCCAAGCATGTGCCACGTCGGCTCGCCCCAAGACTTCTGTGAGTGTGGTTTCTAGATTGTTCCTGGATTCATTTTCCAGCTTGTTCCAGGCGATGGCTTGAGATTGCAGCACCACTTGGTGGTAACGGTCTGTCAGTTCGTTATCGCGTTGCCACCCCCAAGCGCCAGCGAACAGCAATAGGGAAATGGCTGCAATGAGCAACAACACCGTGACGCGAGTCTTAAGCTGCATGCGGCTCCATACCTGGCTTGGACTTCGATTCGCGCACGCGGTTACCGATCAGAGGTAGTGAGAGGGCTGCCAGACCGCAAACCCCCAAGATTGCATAGCCAAGTCCATTCGAGGCTTGAAAACTCCGGGGTGCACAAGCCATCTGCGCAAGCAGACTCAGGCCAGGACCAAACACGAGTCCGCCGAGCAAGGCGCCGTACCAAGCCGGGGCTGTCCCCTTCCACCAATGGGAATAGTGTGCAATACCGAGCACGGCTGCCAGCATGGCGAAAGCACAAGCGCCAACCAAGCTCAAGGGGTAGCCAGCCAGAGCGGTGATGGGCGCCCAAGCCAGCAGCCCCAACAGTACCCCGCGCCAGCGTTGCAACGCGTCTTTTGAACTTACAGGGATGGGCCCGGTGGAGTGAGATCGTCCAGGCGACTGTGAAGAGAGCGTGGTGGTTGTACCGCCCCTGGGCAATGGCAAGGAAAAGCGGTCGTCGCCCAGTGTCTCGGCCAGTACCCGGTCAAGTTGATGACGTTTGTCGAAATCGGGTTCAGTCTGCCGAAGCGATTGGGCCAAGCGTTCAATGCGCAGATGTTGGTCACCGGCATGGCGCAATTGCTCAGCCAGCCACGGCAGGCGTTGATCGAAATCCTTGCGTCCTATGCGGGGAGGGCGGGTTGCCAAATCACCAGCGGCGATGCGTTCACAGGCCTCACGCACAAGGAGCTCGCGCCTTAGCACTCGGCCTCTTAGAGCGTAACGCAGCGCCTCGGCTGCCAGCCCGGCGATAAGCGCTGTCAGCACGGCCACGGGCAGTCCCCAAGTCAGTAGCAGGGCTGACACAGCGGGCTGGCGCCAGAGCAACTCAAGCCGTGCGACAGGCATTCCCTTCATGGTGATCGGCACTACCACCAGTGGTAGCGCTTCCCCCTGGCTGGTGCCGCGTTCCTGCAGCACTTGGCCTTGGGTGTCGACCAGTGCGGCTCTAAGAATGCTCTTGAAGCTTTGCATGCGGTGGGTAAACAGATCTTCCACTCCCACCAGGCGATCTATGGGGATCCCGAGATTCACTGCCAACTGAACATGGTCAGCCATGTCCTCTGCGATCAAGTGCGCTCGTGCCTTTGCTTCGTCGTACGCCATCTCACGTAGCTGGGACAAGGCAACCCAGGTAACCAGAAGGCCTGATAGCAAGAGAAGCAGGAAGCCCTTTACGGCAAACTGGCGAGCCAATGAAGCAGTGGTCATCGTATGCCATCCTCATTGCGCGTGAGGTATTCAAGCCCATTGGCCAAACGCACTTCTGCGGCGTGCAGACGTGTCGCAGCAAGGTCCATCCCCACGGCGTCACTTTGCCTCGCCAGCCCACGCATCAGCCACACGGTGAACAAGGCGCAGGCGGCTGTCAGGCAAACCATTGCAATGAGCACAGCGCCCAGGAGGCGCCAAGGCGTAGGTGTCGGTGGGTTGGGGGATGTAATGCTGATATGCCCCGAAATTTCCCCGAACGGGCCACGGATTGGCATACCGAGCGTGAAAGATTCCCCTCCGATGACCGACCAAGTCGCGTGTGCTTCCATGCCTCGGGTTGACGTCATGGTCGAGCTGGCCAGTATCCAGCTGGGCGGAACACGGTCGCCGATAGCGCCGCGATCGGTATTGAACAGGGATAGAGAATTGGTATCGAATACCTCGGCTGCCAATAGTGATGGGTCATCGGACAGGAGGTCCTCCAGAAGCGCTTGTGCCTGATTGCTTTCTGCCAATTCAAACCCAAGCGAGAGGTTAGTTTCCAGACGCTCGCGCAGTCCCTGCAGGGCGATGTCCAGACGCGCTTCACGAAGCACCTGTGCTTGCGCGCGCTGCAGGCTGAACAGAAGCGCAGTCAAGAGGAGCAGTCCGCACATGGCCACAACCCACCATCGCCCGGTAAGCTCCAGGCAGGCTGATATGGTGATGAGTGGACGCTTCCAGCCTATCGCCGAAATGCCTTCTGGCTCAATCATTCGATCACTTCCGCCACGCTCAGAAGAGTCAATGGAGGGTAGAACTCCAGTTTCTTCACGATAGGCATGTTGATGAGCAATGAAAAGCGCTGAAGCGACTGCGCGGGGATGGTCTCTACTGGAACATGGTCAATCAGGATCTGGCTGGCCTTGTATGCGGCGAATCGGCCTACGTTAGCCCCGTTGGCAAACAGACCGAACATGCATTGCGATTGACGTACAACGCTTTCAGTGGCACAGAAGGTTGGTAAACGAACGCGTAGCGCGGCATTGGTCACCAAGTCTCGGTGTGTGAAAGCCAGAAATGAGCTGGGCCCTATGTAGAGAAGATCAGCCTTTCTCTCTGCCAGTCGCGCAACCAGGCCGGGCAGCGCGTTGAAGTTTGCTTCGCCGTCTTCGTTCAACGGCACAGTTTCTTCGAGCAGGTCGAAGCCCATTTCGGGCGCCATGCGTTTGAGCACCTGGGCAATACCTAGGGTGTTCGATTCAGCCGGGTTGGTGATGTAGCCCAGCCGCTTGAAGGGTCGGTAGCTGCTCATGGCTTTGAGTTGCACCGTAAGCGGGGCCACGTGGCTCACCCCCGTGAGGTTGCGATTCGGGGGATCGAGTTGGCGCAGCAAGCCTGAGCCAACGGGATCGGTGACTTCGGTGAATACGATGGGGATGTCGCGGATATGTGTGGCAGCATCGACAAGGTTATCTTTCCCCGCAAGCGCCAGAGTGGTGCTTGTAGACCAGGAATAGATCAGATCGGGCTTGAGCGCGCGTACTGCCTCAATGAGCGCTGGTCCATCCTCGGGGCGGTCAGAGTAATGGACGTTCTCAAATTTGACGAGCAATAGCCGCTTGGCCAGATAGTCGCGAAAGCTTGCCTCTATGTTCTGCTCCTCGCGCGATAGCACCATGGCGATGGTGTGGGTTTTTCGTTGAGCGAGTGCGTCGCCCGTGTGCATGCCGCTGGCGAACAGGAACGTGAGGAAAAAAAAAGCACCGAGTGCCTTTCCTCTGGCATTCAGGCTCATTTCAGCCTGCCATCATCGTATTCGCCGGAGGCCGGAAAGCTCTGCGGCGGCTTGGCACGCTGTACAGGTGTAGCCGGTTTGACCAACTGAAATGGGGCGGGCGGCGGGTTAATGAGAGTGGCAGGATAGTCTGGCGGCTGTGTGGGCTGATACGGGGAAGTCTTCTCAGACGGGTCACGCCCCGGGGGGGCGCTGATACGGGGCACAGGGCCACCGGGCAGCAGTGCTGGTTCAGGATCTGGCAAGGTCACCACGCGCGGCTTGATGAGAAACAGCCGCTCGCGTGCTTGCAAAGTGTTCACCTTGTGAGAAAAAAGAGCTCCCACCAACGGAATGGCACCCAGCAAGGGGATGCGGTCATTCGCCTGCGTCGTGTATTGCGTGTTGTAACCACCAATCAAGAGTGTCTGATTCTCGCCCACCAACGCTTGAGTGCTGACAGTACTGCGCCGTACGGTAGGCAGATTGTCCACCTCCCTATCCTGGATCTGGCCATCTTCGATGTCCACGTCCAACTGCACGGTGGGGCCGATCCCGCTCGGGCTGATGAAGCGCGGAGTAACCTTGAGCGTCGTGCCCACCGTCACAGGAGTGACCGTGGCTACGCGCTCGCCGGATGTGCGGATATAGAAAGTTTCGGACAGATCAAGCAATGCGCCCGTATTGTCGAGTGTCAGGATCGATGGCCGAGACTGGATGGAGGCCTCTCCCATCTGTTCCAGGGCACGAATACGGGTAACCAGGTAGTTGCCTGCGTCGAGCACCGTGGAGGTGGTGCTGATGCCAGTATTGCGTGCAGCCGCGGAAATCGTGAGCGCACCGGTGGAGGAGGTCACATCACCGAAGCCAGCCGCCAAACCGCCTTTTCGCCCACCCCAAGCGATGCCCAGTTCGTCCAGGCGGGTGGAGTTGACGTCAATAATGAGCGCTTCTATCTCAATCAACGCGGTGGGCACATCGAGTTGTTCGATCAGTGCCTTGAACATTGGCAAGCGCTCGGGCGTGTCTTGGATGATCAATGCATTCAAGCGGGAGTCGGCCTGTATGGAGGGCATACGCCGGCGGGAGGCTACTAAATTGGCGGAGCCCTCGCGGGTGACATCTGCGTCTTCACTTTGCAGGCTCACACTACCCGCGAGTGCGGGGGCAGTGGCCATTCTGGAGTCCACACTCCTGAGTGGGCCAGAAGGTGGGTTTCCACTTGCTCGCAGTGGTGCGGCCAAGCGCGAGACAGCATCGTTGTTAACGCCGGGCACGGATGCGGAGTCACCCATCACCAGGTCGCGGAGCACCTGCGCCAAGCCCTTGGTGGTGATCTGTCGATCCCGGTACGTCATGGTGCGATCATCCACCGAGGCGTGCTTGAGTCTGAATACCGCAACCTGCTGTCCCCCAGCTACCAGGGGCAAGTTCTCAATGGTGCGCTTGACCAGGTCCACATAAGCAGGAGGTCCTGAAACCAGCGCCAGCCCCTGTTCGGGCAATTCACCCCAGCCGAATCGCGCATCCAGCACGCCGAGGCTGGTAAGCGCCTGACGCATGGCCGTGATACGAGCTCCAGAGCTGTTGATACTGCTCGTGGCTATCTCGTTACTGCGGCTTATGAACAGGGTGCCTGCGTGGGTAAACCACTGGAAACCGTACACACCGCCCAATTGGTTGAGGAACTCTGTGGGGGTTCGCGCCTGAAATCGTCCGTTGACGCTTCCGGTCAGTTGCGGTGAAAGATCCAGCGTCAGGCTGAATGAACCTGCAAACTCACGTAGCACTGTGGCCAGTGGTGTCGCTTTGTCTGCATAGTAGTTGTAAGAAACGTCGCCCCAGGGTGGTGGTCCGGCGTGCGCGCAAGGTGCTGCGACCAGCATGAGAGCCGCGGCGATCGCGGCCAGACGATGCGGAGGCAGAGAAAAGGGTGAGAATTTCATTGGGCGCTCGGGCCTTTCAGTCAGACTGCACTGCACTAACCCAGAAGGCCAGCTCATTTACGAACGCACCTACCTGCTCATCCAGAATCTGGGTGGAGCCGGCATCACACAATTGTTGCAGCCACAGGCCGCGCTCCTGCGCATCGACCGCGCAGGCTACAGGCGCGCTGATCATGCGGCCACAGGCCAGCAGGCCAAAATTGCGTAAAACCTCATCACGCGCTGGCCCGGGCGCGGGCAAGCTGCGCAGCCGCGTGCGCACCAGCACACGCCCGTCCTGGCGCTCCAGCAATTGCAAGCGATAGCGACCATCCACTGTCATCGTGAGGCGGGTGCCGGTGAAGGGCGCATCCTCGCCCAATGTGGCAGCATACTCAGCAAGAATCATGCGTGCTCCTGAGTGAGGATGCCTGGACACGTTTTTCCCCGTGGAAAGTAAAGCGTGGCAAAGACAGGGTGTCCCATGGCGTATGACAGGCTTGCAAGATGAGAAAAGATCATTGAATCAGGTGTCCCTTAATCCATGGGCGGTGTGCCGTCCGCCACGAGCTGCCGCAAGAGACGCAGCAGTTCAGCGACTGGTTCGACAAGCTCGGATGGGATGTACTGGCCTACGGTTGATTGCTCGGTGAGTGCGCGTGCCAACGGGATATTTTGCATGACCGGCACACCTGCCTCGCGCGCGGCTCGACGCATGCGTTCGGCCAGGTCCCCTTCGCCCATCGCTAGTACGACTGGTAGCGGAGTTTCGCCCTCTTTAAAATGCAAAGCCACTGCCAGATGGGTAGGGTTGGTGACCAGCACTGTCGCCTGACGTGCGCTTTGTACAGCACCTTCCTGCAGCATTTCCTGATGCAGATGCCGGCGCTTATGTTTGATGAGCGGATCGCCCTCCATCTGCTTGTATTCCTGCTTGACCTCGCTCTTGGTCATCATCAAGCCCTTGCGGTAGCTGTAGCGCTGCCATGCGAAGTCCGCCAGCGAGATGGCTGTGTAGGCCAGGCCAATGTAGATCAGCATTGTCTTGATGAGTGAGCCCACGACTTGCCCCATACCCGCCATCCCAGCCTGTGGGATGCTCGTCATGATGGGAAACGCGTCGCGCAACAGCAGCCACAGCAGGATCGACAAAAAACCGATCTTGACGGATGACTTCAGGAACTCCACCAGGTTCTTCTGGGAAAAAATGTTCTTCAAGTTTGTGATCGCATTCAGCTTCTTGCCTGAAGGCTTGAGCTTCTCGAACGCCAGCACAAGGCCAACCTGAAGCGCATCGGAGAAGATCCCTAATATCAAGATGATTCCCAGGAACGGCAAGATGAACCACGCCGCTTCAGTGATCAGCTTGGTGAGGAGAATGTCTGCCGCGTCTTCAAACTGCATCTTCATCAGCGAAGTAGGCAGCAAGATCATCGCCATCAAGTCTTCCATCAGGAGCCCTGCTGTTGCCAGCAAGTATCCGAAAATCGCAATGATCAGGACCGTCTGGGTGAAATCCTTGCTGTAAGCTACTTCACCTTTCTTGCGCGAATCCCGCAAGCGCTTGGCGGTGGGTTGTTCGGTCTTCTCGCTCATCGCCCCCCCGCTGGTGACCACTGCTCGCGCAGAAATGGCAGTATGTCCTTGACGGACTCCACGAGTTCTGCTCCATACTCGAACAGCGTAGCGGCATAGAGCACCAGGATTAACACCGCCAACCCGCTTTTGATCGGCATAGCCACAAAAAATACTTGCAACTGAGGTGCGAAGCGGCTGACCAAGGCAAGGCCCAGTTCGGCCAGGAACATGGCGACAATCGCGGGCGAGGCCAGCAGCATTGCCAGGCGCATCAGGCGATTAAGCTGGTCAAGCAGCAGTGGTGCTGATTCGGCGCGGAAATGCGGCATCCACCCTGTCACGCTCCAAAGCTGAAAGCTGTCATAAAGCATGGACAGCATCAACGCAAATCCCCCCGAGACCAGGAAGAACACGATGAAGGCCTGATTGAACAAGATTCCCATGGGCGAGGAGTCATTGCCTGTCAAGGGATTCAGTGTGGCAGAGATACTCGCGCCGCGCTGGTTGTCGATCAGAAAACCCACAGCCTCGAAAATCCAGAACGGGATAGCCACAATAAAGCCCATCACGAACCCTATAAACACTTCCTTGACGACCACCAAAATCCAGAAGGCTGGCGACGTCGATTGCATCACCACCATCTGCTCAGCGACTACCGGCATCGCCACTAAGCCAAGCGCACCGCTTATGGCAAAACGCACCAAACCAGGAATGAGTTGGCTGTTGAAGATGGGCAACACAATGAACATGGCGAGAATGCGCGGCTGCGTCATGGAGAGTGCAAGGATATAAACCCTGGCGTCCTCATACGTGAGCGGGGCATTCAAGAAGTTCAAGCCAGCCTCTGCTCAGCCTTATCGGCCAACCAACGCCATGGCGTCGAATATCTGGGCGCCAAAGTTGAATAACTCGCCCCCCATCCAGCGGGCTGTAAGCAAAATAGTGACCGTCACGGCGATCAGCTTGACGCCGAAAGACAAGGTCTGCTCCTGTATCTGCGTGAGAGCCTGGAACAGGGAAAACAGCGTACCGACGAGCGCTCCCACCACAATCGGTGGCAAGGAAAGCCACAGCGTAAGGTAGAGCGCCTGTGTGAAGTAGGACACAACGTCAACAGTTTGCATGTTGTCTTTTCCGGTCAAACATAGGAAAGAATCAGGCTCTGGATTAGTCGAGACCAACCATCGAGCATGACGAACAGAAACAGCTTCAGAGGCAATGAGATGGTCACTGGTGAGACCATCATCATCCCCATGGCCAGCAAGATGTTGGAGACAATCAAATCTATGACAACGAACGGCAGGTAGAGCAGAAAACCTACCTGGAACGCCGCAGTCAGCTCCGAGACCATGAACGCTGGCATAAGCACCATGAAGTCGCGTTCGGTGATACCGGCCGAAAGCTCAGGGCCCCACAGCCGTTTGGCGGTCCGTACGAAGAAATCCCGTTGCTCAGCCTTGCTATTGCGCACCATGAACTCGCGCAAGGGTTCCGCACCCTCGCGTACGCCAGTAACCAGTGAGGTGACACTGGTCATCGTTTCCGGGTTGGCTGAAAGGCGGTCATACATATGTGCGCCGACCGGTGCCATGATGTAGGCGGTGAGAATCAGCGCCATTCCATGGAGCGCCAGGTTTGGGGGCACTTGTTGTACGCCCAACGCGTTGCGTAGCAACGCCATGACCACCGTGATCTTCAGAAACGAAGTGGTGACCACCACCACTGTGGGTAGCAGAGCCATCAGCGCTAGCACCACGGCTAGCGTGATTGGATCGAAACCCGGGTTCATTCGGTCTCTTGTTTGTTGCCAGCGAACAGGGCGCGAATGCTAACTCCTAGCTGGCCGTCAATTTCCACCAGGTCGCCTTCGCCAACCTGGGCGCCGTTGGCACGAATGCGTACCGCACCCGCCAGTGGCCTCATCAGCGAGATTGCCTGTCCTGGCTGCAGGGCGCGTACCTCGGCCACGGTGAGCGTAACTTCTCCAAGATCGAAAGACAGGCGAATCGGAACACCATCGAGCGAGGTAGCGCTGGTGGAAGGGTGCGTTTCGGGGGGCATGACGGGGCTCCAGGCTTGAATCACAATCAGGGTGGGGGCGATGGCAGGGATGGCCTCGTTTTCGATAGTCGGCAACTGCCCTGAAAAATCCCTCGGAGAAAATTCGAGCGAATTCTCCGGCGATAGCGGCGACAAATCTTCTCTTGGATCTTCTGGTGAATCGCCCGTCGATTGTTCCGGTGACAGTTCGGGTAGACGCACCAGCAAGCCACCTGCGCCGT
Organism: Ottowia thiooxydans DSM 14619; assembly: GCF_000422885.1. Lineage (GTDB taxonomy): Bacteria > Pseudomonadota > Gammaproteobacteria > Burkholderiales > Burkholderiaceae_C > Ottowia > Ottowia thiooxydans. The sequence goes on from NZ_KE383942.1 coordinate 300,568, forward strand.
CAGCAACCAGCCATAGCACGCGCTGTGCACCAATATGGCACGTATCCATCAGCACAACGTCGCCGGGTGCCAACGTGGGCAGCTCTCTAGCGGGAAGGCGGGTGAAACCGATCTCGGCCGGTAGTCTCAGCAGCAATTGCTCATCCAGTACGCCTTGCGCTGGCGCACGTTTGCTCACCAGTCCCGCAAGCACCAGAAGGCCCAGGGAGTCGGCGTGCAAGGTGGCTGAAATCGCTGCTGACCCATCCACGGCGCGAAGGTATAGAGAAAAAGTGTGCTCGCTGGAGGCAGGCGGGGCGCAATCCTGCTGCATATCGAGCAATTGAGGGGTCCCTCGGCCAAGCAATTTGAGCGCGCCTAGCGTGTCGGCCAGCGCAGCCTCCAGTGTGGCCAGAGCCAGTTCATGCGGCAACTCGGGCAGCGGCGTTCCCGCCAACAATGGCGCGGCGATTTGATCAGCTGAGGCCTTGGGCAATTGCAGGTGAAATTCAGCCCCGATCCATTCGAAACTCAGCATCCAATACCCAGCCGGCATGGCTTGCGGATCGGAGGGCCTGAGATCGGCGTACCAGTGTCCATCGCCCAAGCGCAGCGCTAAATTGCTGCCACGTTGGGCGATTGTGGTGCGCGCCTTGGCCTCGTTGCGCGACAGCCGTGGCGGCTGGTATGGTGTGGAGAATGATGAAAAATCGGGCATGGGGGGCACGCGGTCAACCTGAAACTGCTTGATTGCGCGTTTCCACGGGGTGAGGATCTTCGGGGTCGTCGGTCATCACGCGGATCAGCGTGTCCTGACTCAGACTTCGGGAAAGAGATTCGCCCAACCAGGGCACCGCACGGGCCAGGCGCGTGCGCGAGTGTTCGTTGGCACAAATGAAGTGAGCCACGATGGCTCCCTGATCCCTGAAAACCTCCAGCACAACCCCGGGTAGGGTCTCAGAGGCCAGCTCTACTCTTACTGTCGCACCGTGAACGCTTTCACCCACCATTAGCCGGCGGGCCAGGTGAACAATGTCTGCCTTGAGGTCTGCGATGGCTGGCGATTCAACCAGCGGTGCTGTCTGGGTCTGCACTGGGCTCCCAAAGAGATCGAACGGACGCAGGGCAGCGGTGTTTTGCTCGTGCAGATGAGGGGAGGGCATAGGCGGGGCGGCTTCCTCTGGCCTTAGAAACTCGCGCAGCTTGGCGGCATCCTCTTCATGCTGTTGTTCCTGGTCGGCATCGCGCTTTGGCAAATGGTTGGGCCCGGGCTTGGCACTCAGGGCGCTATCGGGCCGGGCCTCGAAGCTCGCGTCAGAGGAGGTGCCGATATCCAGGGAAACGGGGCGGTCGCTGCTTACGGTCACACACGGCCTCCTTCTGAATCGCTCGGTTCCCAGTCTTCGCGATCGTGCCTCACACTGGCGGCTTCTTCCATCTCGAGATCGTCCCGCCGCTCCGCGTCGCGCGCTGCGGCGACGTCGAAATCGCGCGACAAATCTTCAAATTTGGTTTTCTGACGGTGTGCTTCGTGGTGCACAGCGCGTGCCTCTGAAAGCGCTTGCTCGGCTTGGAGCTTGGCTTCCCCCGCTGCGCTCACTACACCCTGTTGCCGGTCCTCGCGTTGGCGCAAGTCCGCTATGGCATGTCGCACGTCTTCGATGTCGCGCAGTCGCACCACATGCTGGCATAAATCTCCAAACAGCCTGTCTTCGGTTTCCATCCCCTCGCGCAGCAATTCTGTCAGTCGCTTCTGCTCGGACTCATGCTTCTCATGTGCTTGCCGTGTCACGTCGTACTGGCGGTGCATCCGCAGTTCAGCCTGGCTTTCGCGAAAGCTCTTGATGCGTAGAAGCTCGGGAAACACATTCATATGAGGCCTTTGGGCGCTGGGCCTACCAAAGCGCGCATATGCTTGAGTGTCTCATCCATGGAGCAATGTTCATTGGTGCGCTGCTTCAGGAAGGAGCGAATGGCGTCGATCTTGTCGATGGCCTCATCGGTGCGCGCATCGCCGCCTCGCTTGTACTCGCCAATTTTCACCAGCAGTTCCACCTCCTCATATTTGGCCAATAGCTCGCGCATCCGACCAGCCAGCCATTTATGCTCTGGCGTAACGACCGCGTTCATGACTCTCGAAGTCGAAGCCAGCACGTCGATGGCTGGGTAATGATTGGCCGCGGCCAAACGCCGCGAAAGCACAATGTGGCCATCCAGGATGGAGCGAGTTTCGTCGGCGACCGGCTCGGTCATGTCATCGCCCTCCACCAGCACTGTATAGAGAGCGGTGATCGACCCGCGGTCGTTCATTCCCGAACGCTCCATCAGTTTGGGCAGGGTGGCAAACACACTGGGTGGATAGCCTCGGCGGGTAGGCGGCTCACCGGCGGCCAGACCGATCTCGCGCTGCGCGCGCGCAAAGCGCGTAACCGAATCCATCAGAAACAGCACCTTCTTGCCCTGATCACGAAAAAACTCGGCGATAGCGGTTGCCACGTAGGCGGCCTTGGAGCGCTCCATGGAGGATTTATCGCTTGTGGCGCAAACAATCACAGCGCGCCGACGTCCCTCAGGACCTAGCTCGTGCTCCAGGAACTCCCTGACCTCGCGCCCGCGCTCCCCAATCAGCGCCACTACGGTGACGTCCACAGCCGCTCCTTTGACGAGCATGCCCATCAAGGTGGACTTGCCGCCCCCGGCTGCAGCGAAAATGCCAAGGCGTTGCCCTTCTCCGCAAGTCAGTACCGAATCGAGCGCACGCACGCCCAACTCAATGGGCTCGCTGATGATGCGCCGCGTCAGTGGGTCTGGCGCTTCAGCGAACACCGGGTAATACTTGGTGGCTTCCAGAGGGCCGTGTTCGGCAGAGTCGAGCGGGCGACCGAGCCCATCCAGTACCCGCCCCAGCAAGCCGAAGCCCACCGGCACCATATGCGCACGGCCAGTAGGAATTACCTCGGTGGCAGAAGAAATGCCGTACATATCGCCGATAGGTGTGAGCAACGCTGCATCGCGCGCAAAGCCCACCACCTCAGCTTTCATCTCGAAATCTTCTCCAGGGTTGCGCAGCAGGCATACCTCTCCTACTTTTACTGTGGGCACCACCGCTTTGATGATGGTGCCTACCACCTGCGTCACGCGACCCTTGATGCGCAGCATCTGCGTATCTTGCAGCGCCAGATCCATCATCTCGGTGATGTAATTGAACTGTCTGTGCACGCGCACTGGCGCCACGGTCACCGGTCCTTGTATCTCGGCGGGCGTGCGCGGTGGAGGCGTCATATGCGATTGCCCAGAACTTTCTGGAACGCGCCTTGCAGTGCCGAAATCTGGCCTTCTATGCTCGCTTCCACCATGCCAATTTCGCTTTCCAGGATGCAGGCGTCCGACGTCAGGCGGCCATCGGGCACTATATCCAGATAGCCCACACCGGGGTAAGCCATCAGCAATTCGTTGGTTCGTGCCCGTAAGAGCTCCACTTGCCGGGGATTGACGCGCAGCGTCATCTGCTTTTGGTTTCGAACTACAGAGAGCGCATTTTTTACTACGATCACTACGCGCTGCTCGTCGTCGAAATCCTCTATGATTTTTCGCACGGCTGCCATTACCAACGCCACCATGTCGGACTCGACCTTGGCAAAGTAATCTACCGTTCGGGTAACGGTTTCTATCATTTTCTCGGCCTGCTCCATTCGGGCCGCTGTCAAGCCCTCGGCATAGCCACGCTGGCGTTCTTGCTCGAACGCCTCTTCGGCACCGGCCACGATGGAATCTGCCTGCGCACGCGCCGCTTTCAGCATGGCTTCGGCTTCCGCCCAAGCGTTTACCTCCGCCAGGCGCAGCACCTTCGTGCCCGGCGCCACATGGGCTTGCAGAGTACGCACCGGTTTCGTAGGATCCGGGAGCCTTAAGGGAAGCACAAAAGCCATGTGGGGTCCATCTGGTTCAGACGTTGAAGGCACATGTCCCGCGCTTGTGACGCGGTTCGCCCTGAGGCAACCCGGGTTTTTTCGTCCAGGCTGCCAGGTGGTAGTTTCCAGTCGGCGCGTGCACGAATGGGGGCGGGTGCGTCATGCCAGGCCTGCGCCAGCAGACCGGACCCCAATTGTTCTGCAGCCTCGGCCCAACCAGCTCGGAGCCAAGAGTGAGCGTCGTTCAGACCTGGGTGTAACTGGGCCGCGCCATCAAGCGCCCAAGCCATGCCTTGTTCGCCCAGCGCTGTGCGCGCCTTCAATACTTCCTCGCGCTCGACAATGTGGCGCAAGGGGGAACCTATGAGCGCAATACCCAGATCAAGAGCTAGCCTCCGTAGCAACACTGGCGCAGCCAAGGCCAGTGGCAAGGCTGGTTCATCCAGGTCAAGCACCGGCGTGGCGCTCGCGCCAAGACGCCCGAGTAGCCGCTTTGACCAATGGCGATGCAAGGCATCCTGAACCGATGGAGGTGCGTCCGCCAACCCATCAGGCGGTGCCAGTTGGGGTATTTGGGCCGGGTGCAAGCTGCGGCTCGGCAGCAGATTGAATTCGAGCAGGCGCGACACCAGAAGGCCGCCCAGGCCTGGCCAGTTTGAAGCAGAGAGCGGGGCGGCTTCGCTCATGCCGAAAGCGCTCGCAGGAGAGGCTGTTTCAGGACTGAGTGCGATCTGAGGCCCCCAAAAAAGTAAGGAGGCGAGGAAACAAGTCGCATGCAAGCCCTTTCGCGCACGCAGCGGAGGGCGAAGGTGAGGAGAGGTGGCGATGCTTCATCCGCCACCCACGGCTTTATGGTCATAAGCCTCAAGCCATCACTTCCTTTTTTGTAGAAAGCACGCGCCGCGCAGGAAGCACGTAGAGCCAGAGCAGAACACCCACAGCTGCCAATGCCAGCATTGCGAGAGCCGCGAGGCCCCACACCAGAGTCGACAATCCTGATGCAGACCCCGCACCTACATCAAACCCCATCCACTCCACGTTGGTGGGCGTTGCCAGTTCGGCTGACGGCGCGCGTGCTGCGACGAACACGATCGAGACTCGTTCGGGTGCGAGCCCCGGAATGCTATTGGTCACCAGGCGCCGGATCTGCGGCTGAAGAAGCTCAAGGTCGTAGCCTTCTTGATGCTTGATGAACACGGCCGCGGTCGATAGCGTGCCGGCTTCACCGGCAATACCGCGCTCAGGCAGGACCACGTGCACCCGTGCATACAGCACTCCATCGATTTTCGACAAAGTGCCGGATATCTCTTGCGAAAGCGCGTAGATGTATCGCGCTCTCTCCTCCAGCGGCGAAGAAATCAAGCCTTCTTTCTTGAAGACCTGCCCCATGCCTGCATAGCGTTCGCGTGGCAAGCCATTTTCACGCAGCACCTGCAATGCCCGGCTGACCTGCTGCCCTTCAACCCGTACAGCCACCATGCCATCTTTGCCCGCTACCTTGGTCGCTGAAATATCGGCCTTGAGCAGCGCGCCAAGCACATCATTGGCCTCATCTTCTGGAATGGCTCCCATCAAATCCACCCGCCCGCTACATGCCGCCAGCAGAATGCAAAGGCTGACAAGAACCGCATGCAGCACACGGCGCAGTCCTGCCATGGAATGAGGCGCCGTCATCGGAAAACTCAATGTCATTGCACGCGCACCAACTGATCAACGTTTTGCGTTGCGCGGCTGATGGCCTTTCCTAGCAGCTCATATTGCACAGCCATCTGTGTGACCTGCAGTTGCATGGCCATCATCTCGCGCAGACCCATGGTCTGATCCGATTGGAGCTCGTTTTTCGCCGTATTCCAGACGGCTTTGAAATCGTCTGAGCTGGTTTGCAGGCTCGCAAGCATTCTGTCCCCCAGTGACTGGGGCGCCGCACTACTGCTGACGGCCGCCGGATCCACAACGGCGGTCGTAGATGTATGCGTACCCGCCGCTGCATTGGCGGCTTCAGCCGTCGGGGCTACTTCCGAAGCTTTCATGATCGCCGCGAAGCGTGCTACTGCCAAATCGTTGGGCGCACCAGCAGGCAAGGCAAGGGACGTCTCCACAGCGAGCGGGGCAGCATTGCGCGTCGATTGGACGACGAGAGCGTTAGCGGCGATTTCCATAATGAGCGTCCTTGAGGGTACTTTTGATTATGTCGAAGATTCGAAGGGCAGGAGTCGCGGGGTCGCTGTTTTTTGTTGATTTCTCAAGCTTTTTCGGGCGGGCCCTCTCCCAGCAGCTTCCGCGCAAGCCGCGTGCCATCGCTTGGCTCGTCAGCGCTGTCCGATCGCCGGGCCACCTCACGCAGAACTCGCTGGCTTTGGCTGATTCGCCCATCCAACTGAAGGGCGATGCCGTGCATGGCTTGCACCATGTCAGCATCGGCACCGGCAGGGATGCGCGCGGTCGCCAGGTGCGATGCGGCATCCCCTGCGCGGTGGGCATTCATCAGCGCCGTCGCCAGGCCCACGTGCGCAAAGGCCCTTTCCGGCCGCAAAAGCAAAAGCGCGCCGAAGATAACTTCGGCGCGCGCAACATCCCCCTTAGCCGAAGCCAGGAACCCGATTTCGGTAAGGAGACGGATTTCGTCGCTATCAGGTAGCGCGCGTATCTGGCTCATTTAGGCAAGCGCTTTCAATCGGAGGCCTCTCCAGACCGGGCGTTTATGCGCCCCAATAATGCCTGAACTCGATATTTCAAAGAGCTGTTTTCTTCCGCAATATCCGCAAGCTGCCGCAGTGTGGTAGTGGCCGCTCGTGCGTCACCCTGTGCAAGCTGGCATTCCGCAACGCACAGCCCTGGTTCCAGATGATCTGGAAACAGAAGGAGCATGAGCGAATAGAGGTTTTTGGCCTCCTCGTGCCTATCCAGTTGGCGCATGCACTGAGCCAGTCCTGCCAAGTAATGACGGCGTGTAGGACCATACTGTGCAAGAAAAGCGAAGATTGGCAGCGCTTTCTCCCACTGTTCTTGAGCGGCGTGGGCATAGGCCAGTCCATAAATCACCTCCAGCTGCTCGGCGCTGAAGCGTTGCGAAGCGGGGAGGGACTCGAACTCTTTTTGAACATCCTCAGCGAAGCCGTGGGCATCAAATGTTTCGAACTCTGTCTCATCGGTCGTTGCATTGGTCATGGCACTTACCTTTCGGAGATGAATTACACAGGGCTCTTGTTCATGTTGTGAGTGATCAACGTAGTGCTTTCACCAAGGCTATTGATCATTTGACTGACGGATTCCACAGCATCCTGGAGCTGTTGGATGATTTTTTTCAAGTCGTCACCGCCACTCTCAAGCGACTTCTGAAGCTCCATAATGAAGCTTTCCATCAATTTTTTCTGCTCTAACTTTTCGTTGGCCTGACTTTGATAATGAGCTCCCACCATCCTGGTCGTGCCCTCGCCGACCTGGGTTGTGGCTCCGATCAACTGCGTTGCAGAGCCGGCGATCACACTCCCGAGCTTACTTGTCGCCTGAGTCAAGGCGTCGATGGAACTTGCATTGCGCGACAGCACGACCATGACGATGCCCACTGTAAGCGTTGCAGCCAGGCCGATGGCCAGGCTCACGGCTGAAGTAACGTTTTCAGGTGCGCCTGATAACTGGCATATGCCCTTGGCTACATTGCCGAGCAACTGCGGCTCAAGCAATAGCATCCCGGGTGAAACAAGGAGAGCTGCGGCCATGGCCACCTGGCTGATCTGTTTCGCCTTCTCCTCGGGAACGCCGAAAGCGATCAACAATTTTTCAAAGGGCTTGGTCAGCAGGGAAGATAAGGTAAAACCATCCTTGTGGCCCGTTTCCTTCACGATCTGATCGATCAAGGATACTGTGGCAGTGACCAGCCCTATGCACGCCAATGCAAACAATGGTGTCGCAGCGCCTCCGGAAAAAACAGATCCGGTACCTGTAACCACCACTGCTGCCACTGCCGCGATGAAGGCCAATACCTTGCCAATCCAAGAACATACCTTGCCCCAAAAGCCAGCCTTGGCTTCCTTTTCACACTTTTCGATCCATTCTTGAATCTTCTTCTGCTGCGCCTCGTTCGCGTTCTTCAAGTCGATTCGCGATTTGGTTATTGAGTTTTTGGCTGTGCTTTCCTGACCCACCAATGACTTATTGCGCAATTCGTCGAGTGCTGAGATCAGATCGTCGGGTGAAAGCGCGCTAACGGGGTTGGACAGGCTAGGCGCACCATTCGCATCTTTGAAGAGGCTGATGAACTGTGGCGCTGCCTGGCTCTCCATCAATGCCGGTTGCTGTGGCGCGGCGCCTGCGGCCACGGGAGAGGGCGTTGCCTCCAATCCTGGCGAGACGATAGAGGGGCTGACTGGCGAACTATTTGTTGTAATCGTGCTCATGATCAGGCTCAAATGTTGCGGTTGATAGAGCGAAGTGTTTCGATCTTGGATTTTTCCATGGCGTCCAGTTTTTCACGGAGATCGCGCATAAAGTCCTGCGTCTGATGAAGTTCGTCGCTTGCTTGCTGGTAGGAGGCGTCATGGGCCTTGTTCGCAGCTTCCAGGTCAGTCTTGGTCGCGTCTTCTCCAGCGGCGTCGAGCTCTTTTTTGGCGTGGATCGAACTGCCAGTGCCTGAGAGCCCTTTGGAGAATCCTTCCCCCAAGGCTCCCCATGTCCGGGTCTTCTCTATCGCGAGTTCGAAGCCTTTCAGCGCAGCCTTATTGGACTGGAGAGCCTCTGTGTGGAGTTTGAAATCTACCTTGGAGGCGTCCTTGCCGAGGAGTGGAACAGCTTGTAGTGGGCCTCTGTTGTCGAACGCGGCCTTTGCCTGCCAGGCGCCGAAGCCGACGGCTCCAAACTGGAGTGCGCCGCCGATCGCCTGAGCGGCACCGGAGAGCATGTTTCCCCAAAAGCGTGCGTTGCCTGCCTTTCGTATCTGTTCAGCTTCGCCAGTCAGGGTCTTGACTTGCGCCTGCAGCTCGTTTCCGCGGTTCTCACGGGCGACCTTGCGCCGTTCCTGGAAAATTCTCGTCATCATCGCGATCACGGAGTAGGAATCTGCCTGGGCCTCTTCCGGGCTCAGGGAATCGACTGCCTTACTCGTCAGCTGAATGGTGATCAGCTTCGGCGTTGACGGCTCCGGGAAATCGCGGTCGGCCGCTTTACCATTTTGGTTCACCGGCAGTCCATGGCCACCTCGTTCGTCTTCCGAAAAAGCAGCTGCTGTCCCCGCGATGGACTGCGGCGGATCCACACGCGTTGGCGCATTGCTCTGGTTCACAGAGGTCCCGATGAGGGATGATGGGGATACGTTTACGTTCATGATCGCTCCTAAATTGGCAGATAGGTATTCGGACCTGTTAATGGGTTCAACGCTTGGCCGGCCGCGCTGCTGAGGTTCGCTTGTCGCTTAAGGACGCCAGCAGCGCTTGCGCACGTGGCTCCAGTGCGGCATACGGCTCTGAATTGGTGGAGAGCTCAATTACCAGGCGCAGGGATTCTGCTGCGAGTTCCTTTTGCCCCAACGCAATAAAACACTCTGCGCTGTAATAAACCGGTAGAGGGTTATTCAGCATGAGCATGGTGGCGGTGGCGTAATGCTGCAACGCGTCTGTGTAACGTCCTAGCATCTGAGCCGCACCGGCCAAACCCATGAGGTAACGCTCGTTCATGTGCTCGTAAACCACCAGCAGCGAGAAAACCTTGAATGCCTCAGCGTAACGCGCCTGGGTGTAGAAACCATGCCCGAATTGGTAGAGAGCCTCCCGTTGCTCTGGGGACACATCAAAGGCGTCTCCCAGAGAGCCGCCTGTGGCTAGCCAGGCTTTCAGTTCGTCAATCTGCGCCATCATTTGCGAGTCGCTCACGGAATCGGTATTGGAAGCCTGCATCATTTTCCCCAAAGATGAATTTTATTAACGCATGTTGCCAATGATTGACATCAGGCTGTCAATGATTTTCTTCATCACGGTACTGGCAGTTTCAAACATCGAATTGCGCTTGCTGATCAGAGATTGCAATTGAAGCTGATCCATCTGGCTGGTGTTATTGTTTTCATCCACCAAACCCTGGACTTTGTTGATTGCATTCTCAATCTCGCCCTTCGTCATGTCGTCGAAGCTTTTGTCCAGTTTGATTCCAGCAGTTGCAAGAGCTTTTTCCAAACTATCTTTATATTGTTTACCACCGTCAGGGATTTTGTCGCCACTTTTTGCATCGTTGGCAAATGAATTTTTTATTTTATTCAGCTCCTGCATGACCAAGTTATAGTTTGCAGCTTTCTGATTCTTATTCTTCATTTTCTCCATCATGCCCGCAAGCTGGTTGTCCATGGATTCAATGCGGTCCATGGTCATTGCAAGTATGGCGGTCTCGAGATCAAAATTTGATACAGAGGGCCTTCCCATTGGAATAATGGTCACATTACTGGTTGCGGCGGTCATGATGGATCCTGATAAATTATTTAGTAAAAAATGTCGAAGTGAATTGAGTTCACGATTTTCAGATCATTTTTCGAAATGGACGGGGGGCGGTGCGGGTTTCGGTAACGTTGGAGGACAACCGAGCCATCTGTTCACCGACCTCTTGCTCAATGGCGATCATGTCGGCTTCAAAGGCCGCTTGATTTTGGGCGCGCATCTCAGGAGTCATCCTTGATGCAAGAAATGCTTTGGTCTTTTCTGGATCCAGCCCATGCTTCTCAAAGAACTCCTTGCTTTCCTGCAAGGCCTGTTCTGCTTGCTCGATGGCTGCTTTTTGTTCGGCCAGGATGTTGGATTGCGACATGAGTGAACTCCTGAAAATTTGGTAGAAGATGATTGCGATGTCTCAGTGCGTTGCTTCTGTAGGGTTAGTAACCTCTCGAAGCCATGCGTTCCAATTCGGTCGAAAATTTCAGGCTGACTTGGATGAGACCGTTGGAACGCTTGCCTAGCGCATGTTGCCGACGATGGACATGAGGCTGTCCATGATCTTTTTCATGACGGTGCTCGCTGTCTCAAACATAGAGTTGCGTTTGCTGATGAGCGACTGCAGCTGGAGTTGGTCCATCTGGCTGGTGTTGTTATTTTCGTCCACAAGCCCCTGAACGGCGTTGATCGCATTTTCTATGTCTGCCTTCGTAGTCGCCTTGGTAAGGGTCCCTTCGGGGTTGTGCTCGTCTTTCAGCCTCACCAAGTTGGCTTGGAAGCTCGATAGATTATTCTCTTCTGATCTGAGCTTGCCTTGTAGAGAATTTATATCGGAACCAGCTCGAGCTAAATCCGCTATGTTTGTAATGGAGTGAAGATTCTTTGTTTTTTCGTCAATTTGAGCTTTGATTTTTTTTATATTGACTTGCGCGAGATTGATGGATGCTTCGCACGCGGGTATTGCTTTAGAGTTATCAATTTTCTTGCTAATACCAGGCGCTAGCCCTGCCGCTTTGAACGCGGCTTCCAGTTCAGTCTTTAGCTTCAGTGCTTCTGCACTTACCTGGGTGTCGCTCTTGGCATCATTCGCAAAGGTATTCTTAACCTTGTTCAGAGTTTGCATGGCCGCGTTGTACAAGGAGGCTTTGGCATTTTTCTCCTTCATTTTTTCCATCTTGCTGGCAAGCTGCTCATCAAACACACTGATGCGATCCATGGTCATGGCCAGAACCGCTGCCTCAAGGTCGAAGCTGGATGAGCGGGCATGCTGTGTGCTGGTAAGTGTGATGGTCGCTGTAGGTGAAACGCTCATAGTGGCTCCTGTTGCAGGGAATTGATGCAATTGATGCTTTAGCTGTAACGTTTGGTGTCTTTGGGGCATCATACGTTTGATCGAAGAAAAAAGCAGGCTTACTCGGGGTGAGTAACATCTCGGCGTGTGGTGTTCCATCCTGAACGAGGATTGGCTGCTCGAGTGGGCATGCACGTACTATTGGAACTAGTTTGCTTTTGTGGTGACTCATCGTGTGCAGGCTGGCATTTTTCATCCTCATCGTTGTCTGGTCCAAATGAACTTCATTGATCCATCCGTTCCTCAATCCACCCCTTTCGAACCCCCACGTGGAGGGGTGGCCGATCGGGGTGCGAACTCGCGCGGCCATATGGGTACAGATCAACTGCAGGTAGAGCTGGATGCGTCGATGCTGAGCGAAGCAGCAGAGGAGATCAGCATGTATTACGCTGAGACTGCTGAATCCAAGCACGTTGCTGAACGAAAGAAAGAGTTGGCTCGGCCACGCTCTCTCATGAGTTCCCAGGCGATCGAAAGCTATATCGAAGACGCAGAAGACGAAGAGAGCGAGGAAGGCGAAGAGGGTTCGCGCAAGCTGAAAAACCTTGTGCAGCAAGTAATGAGCGGCCAAGGCGACCCGGGTGCCCATGCTCGCCATGCCTTCCAGCGGCCTACCTCTCAGTATCTGGCGCTGCAATACGCGTTTCAGCAAGCTGAGCGGGAAGGTGCGTCCGAGCAACTGCTCACTGGCCTACGCGATGCGCTGGATGATCTCGAAATGGAACACGGCCCACGCATACGGGCTGATGTCAACACCATCGAAGTCGCGGCTGAAGGCTCACCCGGGTCAGCGGGGGTGGCGTGGTTTCAGTCAACCTACGTCGATTTGGTTTTGGGTCACGCTACGCTCGCTGGCACACTTCATCTGGTGCTGGATCAGTTTGGGGAGGGCGGTTTGGCGGCAGGAATAGAACGTTTGCAGCGTGCTTTAGGGCACGATCTGGCTGCTGTACGTCCAAGTACTGACGCTGCACATCTGCGCAATCTCGTGCAGGATTTGTATCATCTTGGTGTAGCGACTACGGTTCTCGAAGGCTGCCGAGACTTGCAGGCTCAACTGCACGCAAGGCATGGCATTGGCGCTGAAGATGTTCCTGTGGCACTGATGAAGGATCTGGTCAATCTGAGCAGTGAAACCTGGGTCTCGTCTGATCGTTTCCTGCGGTTGGCGGAGAAAGCTGGAGCGGAGGATGTCGAGCCGCAGATCAACTTTCTGACAGGTGTGAAGGGTTTGCTTAGGGAAATGCCACCCAGAATTTTTATTGATAGCGATCAGCGGCAGAGTGTGATCACCGCGGCGCAGGATGCGCTAGATGCCGCGATCGACCGCGAAGAAGGCTGAAATGGCGAGTTTTGATCAAACCTTGGCGGATTTTGGCCAAGACATTGGAGTGGAAAGCCTGACGCCAGGGCCCTCAGGTTCCGTCCAGTTGCGCTTCGATCATGGGGGAATATTGGGTTTCTTTCAGCAGGGAGCGGACGTGGTGCTCCATTGGGCCGAGCCTGCACCGTACGATGCGCCTGAACTTCTGCTGCGTGCTTTCAAGCGTATCAGTGATCCTCCATACAATGAGCCACCGCTGCAGGCTGGCTTGCGCGGGGTAGATGGAGTCGAAAATCTGGTACTGGTTACTCGTATGCCAGAGCGGGATTGCGGGGCCCGTGAACTGCATCAGATGTCCAGTTGGCTTCGTCAATACGCTGCTGCGTTACGGGGTTAGCAGACCGCTTAAACAGGCCTGTACTGGGGTTTCCCCATGAGGTGGCGTTTAGGGAGTCTCTGCTTAACCCATCTCGGATGCCGGGCGGTGGTCTAGGGATTAGCTGCAAGGCGAGTGTTGCGGTCAAATCCTAAGGCCAGGGCTCAGAACTGAGCCGCAGGGGTTAAACCGAAGCGCGGATCGCCTGCGTTCGGGGGCGCCTAGCTATCTGCTGCCGCGTTGCAATCCTCGCGATACCGTCTGGTATTCCTGAGGATTCGCGCCCTGCACCCCGCCCCGAACTACGGCGCACGCTTTTTGATCGATTTGTGCAGAGCTTCCCTGCAGCAGAATTTCATCCGGCTTTTTTGCATCTACCTCGATTGAGTTGTCCGGCGTTGGAGCACGTTTCGCGAAATGTCCGAACTTTTTAACCTGCGGAGCTATCCTGCCCGACCGGGGGTCATAGATGCTGAGCTTTTCGCCATTTGATCGTCAGGGCAGCTTGAGGATGGAACCTTTGCGTTATTCCTGTTACTTATGAGTATGGAGGTCCACCGTCTAGAGCAAGGCCCCGAGTTTCGAGTTCGCGAAGTTTTTCCATACAGGAGTATTGATATGACACGCTACACCACATTGCTTCAAGACTATGCCCGTCATGTAGGTTTGCCAGTGCAGGAATTCCTGTCTACTCAGGAGTTGGTGATTGCCGGTATCGCCATTGGTTTGGCGCCAGAGGGGGATGAAGATGTCGGAAACGTCACCGTGTTTTCTTCGCTGGGGCGACCTGCACCAGACGTTGAGAGGGAAAAGTTGATGCAGCTGATGCTGGAGGCCAATGGTCTGTGGGTGGGTACGGGCGGGTGCACTTTGGGTCTGCAAGCGGGGACGGGTGCGGTGCTGCTTTGTGTGCGCCTGTCTCTGGCCGTGAGCGATGCGGCCTCCCTGTCTTCAGCCGTGCAAGCCTTCGTGGATGTGGCCTTGCTATGGCAGGAAGTGGTGCAGGGTAAGGTGAAGCCGCAGTTGCCGGTGATCTGACGAAGTTAATCAAATGAGCAATAGCCTATATTTAAACCTGCTGGCTGCTTACGAGCAGCATGCACGACCCGGTGTCGTCAGCATTGATTTGCCCCACACGGAGGAGCTCATCATCCATGGGCGGGCAGTGAGTCTTTCATTCAAGCTCCACGAGAACTCTCCTGAAGACGGCATGGTGATATGCCGCACCGACCTTGCACGGTTCAACGAGAGCCCCGCAGAAGATCTTTGTCGTCTTCTGCTGCAAGCCAATAATCTCTGGGCCGGCACGGGCGGCTCTACTTTGGGCATGCGCGGTGAGGATGTGCTCATCATGAGCCAGGCAAGGCGTATTGGCTCGCTCGACATCACCATGTTCGATGCTCTTCTGGGTGCGCTGTGCGCCGATGCCGATAGTTGGACTGCAAGGCTTACAGCCAAACCTCAGGCAGAGCTTCCGCGGCCGGAAAGCATTTTGCACATGCGCGCGTGAGCGGCCTCCGAATCTCCAATGCTCAAATTTGTTGCAACATGACTCAAGAACGCTACGAAATCGCCTTGGCCGACCTGGCGCAAGACATTGGCCTTGATGGCTCCGCTTTGGCTCAATACGAGGAGCTCGTCATTGATGGCGTGGCCATCGCACTGTCTTATGAGGCGGATGAGATGGGCGGCTCCATGCAAGGGGCCTGCTATGTCGGTACTGACCCTTTGTCTGTGGATGCGTCTTCCAATCTACTGCGTGTGCTCTTGCAAGCGAACACATTGGGCGCTCCCACACTGGGCGCAACACTGGGTTTGCAGCGCTCTGGCCGCCTGGTGCTGTCTCGGCGGGAGCCACTGGATGCCCCACCTGATCGCTTGGCACGCGTGTGGGGTGAGCTTGCAGATGCGTCGGCGCGCTGGGCCATAGCGCTTGAGGAGGGCCTGGAGACACGCGCAAAAGAGCTCGTGCATGGCGAGGGGAACTAGGGTGTGGTCCGTTTTCCTGGATTGCTTGAAGGCTCGGGGGCGTCTGGATCTGTTCCTGTGCGGGGGAGCGCGTGCGTGTCGACGCTAGTGCGAGGCTTCCTATCCACTTAATTATGGCGCTCCATCTTCTATCGCCTACACTTTTTACGTTGCGGCCTAAGTTCCCCCTGGCTTGAGCGAAAAACACATGCGACACTAATCCCGAAGAACCGGAGCAGCTATGGCAGAAAATCATGTTGGTTCCCACATTGCATTTGACCGTGGCATAGACCAGGTCACCTATGCTCGCCTGGGAGAGTCGCAGAGTCTCCCGCAGCGAAGGGAGGAGGCACCTTCGGAACTGGGAGGCCGACCACAGCTGGAGAGCCTGCTTGCTCAGCCTACGCTTGATGGCATGTTGGAGGAGGCCATTCGCCCCAGGCTCGAAAATCGCGATCTGCTGGTGCCCAGCCGCTTTCAGGCGGCCCTCGACAGCGTACACGCGGCGATCTCGGAGAAAGCCGAAAATAACCCGGCTGGTACGGATCAGTTCGGGTCACCCGAAGAAAGACGTGTTCTCCAACGGGCCGTGAGGCTATTGAGCAATGAGCGTGATCTGCGGGGCTTGGTGCAGATGTATCGCAGCGTGCTCTACCAAGGTTGAAAGTGTCATTGGCAGAGATCGCATCACTGCAGAGTGCTTGCTCTCCTGGAAACCTGCGTGATAAATCCCGTGCTTGGGTCTAGGAACAAATGAAACCAGACGCTGTGCCACCATTGCCTGATTTTGGGCGAGCCGATGGAATCTCTTCCACGCAAATCGAGCTGATGGATCTGCTCAGCTACATCTATCTGCGCCACGGCCTGCCCGACAAGGCCGCCGTACTTCTGGCGGCGCGTGACTTGTTGGCACCTGACAATCGAATCACCTTGCTCACTCTGGCGCTCGCGCAGGTGCGTGCGTCCAAGCCGGAGCGTGCGCTGGAAACGCTGGAGCGGCTGGCCATGCTGGGGGCGGTAGATGCCCCTTTTCATCTCGTGCGGGCACAGGCTTTTCAGGCTTTGGGACGTATCGGTGAAGCGGCTGGTGCCATGCGCGCTCACGTGGCTTTGCGCGCCTCCCAGAAAAACGATGTGATGACCACAGTAAACTGAGCGCAATGGCAATCAGCGCTACCAACTCTTCTACCGGCACCCTCGCGCGATTGCAGCGCATTGTGCAGTTGGCTACCAGCCGAAACGACCTGGTATTGGCGTTCTTCCTGGTGGCCGTGATCTTCATGATGATCTTGCCACTGCCCACCTGGTTGGTGGATATGCTGATCGGCACCAACATGACGATCTCCGCCATCTTGCTCATGGTGGCCATGTATTTGCCTTCGCCTCTGGCATTTTCCTCGTTTCCCTCAGTACTGCTGATCACCACGCTGTTTCGTCTGGGCATCTCGATTGCCACCACGCGCTTGATACTGTTGCAGGGCGACGCGGGGCACATCATTACCACCTTTGGCAACTTCGTGGTCGGCGGGAATCTGGTGGTCGGCCTCGTGGTGTTCCTGATTCTGACCATCGTGCAGTTCGTGGTGATTACCAAAGGCGCTGAGCGGGTCGCTGAGGTGGCGGCTCGGTTCTCACTTGATGCCATGCCGGGCAAGCAGATGTCCATCGATGGTGACATGCGGGCAGGCACCATCGATATGGAAGAGGCCAAGCGTCGTCGAGGTATCGTTGAAAAGGAAAGCCAGCTTTATGGAGCCATGGATGGCGCCATGAAATTCGTCAAAGGTGATGCGATTGCTGGCTTGATCATTGTGGCCGTGAACTTGCTTGGCGGCATCATCATCGGCACGATGCAGCGCGGCATGACGGTGGGCGATGCCACCAGAACCTATTCGATCCTCACCATTGGGGATGGCTTGATTGCACAGATTCCCGCTCTGTTCATCGCCATCTGCGCGGGCATGATTGTGACCCGCGTGCAGACTGGGGATGAGCCGTCCAACGTCGGAAAAGACATCGGTTCGCAGGTGTTGGCCCAACCTCGGGCCTTGCTGATCGCTGCGGCTGTGGCGCTCGGGCTGGGTCTGATTCCTGGCATGCCGTTCCCTGTATTTGCCCTACTCGCCGCGGTTATTGGCACGATCGGTTTCGTGCTGATGAGAGGTGTCCGCCGGGTGGTGAACGAGAAAACAGGAGAAATCACCGAGGTGCCAGCCTTGCAGGCCGCTGGCGAGAAACCTCGCAAGGCCAAGAACGATGGAAGCGACGAGTTCTCTCCCACCGTGCCGCTATTGATGGATGTCGCTTCGGGCTTGCAAAACAGCTTTGATGCCGAAGTATTGAACGACGAACTGCTCAAGATTCGCCGCGCACTTTATTTCGATTTGGGGGTGCCTTTTCCGGGCATTCAGCTGCGCTTCAATGAGGCACTTCCCCAGGAGAGCTACAACATTTTGCTTTCGGAGGTTCCTGTGTCTCAGGGGCGGCTGCGGCATGGGTGGCTATTGGTGCGTGAGAAGACGCAAAACCTTGACGCCTTGCAGATCGACTACGAGTCTGATCGCAATTTCCTGCCGCACATTCCAACGCTGTGGGCCAAAGCCCAACTAGCAGAAAGCCTCAGAAGCTCGGGAATCTCGTTCATGGATTCCAGTCAGGTGCTGGCCTATCACCTGGCGTTCGTTCTCAAGAAATACTCTTCAGACTTCATCGGCATTCAAGAAACGCGCTTCTTGCTGGCTTCTATGGAAGCGCGCTTTCCGGATTTGGTCAAGGAGTCGACGCGGGTGCTTCCTATCCAGAAGATCGCTGAAATCTTGCAGCGTTTGGTGTCCGAAGATGTCTCGATCCGCAATTTGCGCGCCATTTTGGAGTCTTTGATCGAGTGGGGTCAGAAGGAAAAGGACTCGGTGCTCCTGACCGAGTATGTGCGCTCCACGCTTAAACGCCAGATCAGCTACAAGCACTCCAGCGGACAGAACGTGCTGCCCGCTTATCTCCTGGCGCCCAGCATAGAAGATCAAGTTCGTGGTGCTATTCGCCAAACCTCTGCAGGTAGCTATCTTTCGCTCGATCCCGCTGTGTCCAAACGCCTGGTCGATAGCATCAAGAAAACGGTGGGTGACATATCCACGAGCGTACAACGGCCCGTACTGCTCACCTCCATGGACATTCGCCGTTACATGCGCAAGATGATCGAGCAGGATTTGTATGAGCTGCCGGTGCTCAGCTATCAGGAGCTGACGCAGGAGATCAATATCCAGCCACTCGCGAGGATAGATTTGTGAAGGCACGGCCCACCCAGGTGCTTAGACTGTGATGCGGGACTCGCTCGCGCTGGAGTTGCGTGTCCTCAACGGTCGGCACGCGGGTGCGTCCACTGCAGCGCGTGATGGCCTCTTGCTGGGGGCAGTAGATGAGTCAGATGTCATTCTCACGGATCTGGATCCCCGAGCAGGTGTGGCCCGCTTGCACTTGCTCGATGGCCAGCATTGGTTGCTTACGCCAGCAGACGAACACCCGACAGAGCACGCCTGGGACAATGCTCCGAAGGTGGGTGAACTGATCCACTGGGGTGGCCTGGCCTTGTGCGTGAGCGCACCACATACCGATTGGCCCCCGCTTCCAGTAACCTACGCCTCGTCGGGTTTCGAGCCTGAGCAAAGCGTGGCTCATGTCGGTGCAGAACCAGATTCGCTTGAGCCGTCGCCTGTGGAACACGTTCAAAAAACCGAGCTTGATGGCGCATTGGGCGCTTCCCTGGATCAACCCAGGCGATCCAAGCTGCGTTCCTCCCTATGGATTGCGGCTGCGGTTTTTTTGATACTTGGATTGCTGGTGCTGGCGGCTTTCGTTTCGGATCGTCCTTCTCTCAAGACCGAAGGGGCAACTGAGCTGACAGTGCCTTCAGCCCCGGATATGACGGCCCAGGCACAAAAGCAAATGCCTGATTTGGCATTGGCTATTGCAAAGCTCGACTCCACGCTGCGACTGCAGCTGACGCCTCAACGAGATGGTCTGGTGAGGGTGAATGGCTGGGTCGAGACCGTGGCTCAGCTTGATCGGCTGGCTGATGCGTTGGGAATGCGGCGCCCAGCTCCTGTGATGCGGGTGCATGTAGCGACAGACGTGCGAACCGAACTGCGCGCCCAACTCGCAGGCAGTTATCCTCAACTCGATTTTTTGCCGGGAGGGCCCGGCGTACTCCGCATTCGAGGCATTGTTCCTAGCGCGGCAGCTCAGCATGAGGCGCTCACCGCGGTAGGGCAGCTCTTGCCTGCCAGGCTTGAACTGGCGGATGAATTGAGTCTGGCCGAGAAGCTGGCACCTGAAGTGCGTGCCGCCTTGGTTACGGCCGGTTTCGCGGATGCCAAAGCCAGCTGGGATGGGCATCAGGTCTTGGCAACACTGTCTTTGAAGGATCTCTCTCGTGCCCGGTTTGAGGACACCTTGGTTGAGTTGGCCAAGCGTTTTCCTGGGCTGCCATTGCGCGTGAACCCAACACTTGTCACCCCAGTCATCCCGGCTATCCAATCTGCCCGATCCAAAGCGCCGTTCCCTATTCTTGGAGTGGTCGGTGGCGAGGTGCCGTACGTCGTATTACCAGGAGGGGGGAAACTACTTCCGGGCGGATCGCACGAAGGATGGCGCTTGCAGGCCATAGATCCCGATGTACTGGTGTTCGACTCGCCTCGAAGATTGGTGGTCACCAGATGATGTGTCTCGTTCTTAAAATTTCTCCTTTTCAAGCCATGCTTAGATCCAATAAGGCTTCTTTGGCGGATCGCTGCCGTGCTTGCTTCTACCTGTCCCTGGAGCCTTTGCATGTCTGATGACGCTCATTTCTCCAAGCCACAAAGAATCTGCGCACCGGGCAGGGCGCAGGACTTGGTCTCTCTGGGGCCATTAAGTGAACTGGAGACAGCGCTGACCGGTGAACCAGAACAAGTGCGAGCAGCTCTGTTACTGGCGGGTGAGCGCATTGATGCATTGGCGCAACGGGCGCGTCAGGCTATAGGCCGAGGTGTCCCGTCTGCTGAATTCGCCCAACTGAGTGCAATCCTGAAAGCATGTGAAAGTGCTCGAGAAATTCTTGACGCCGCTGCACCGACTGGCCGCCATAGTGCGAGAATGCATTTAAGTTAAGTTTTCGATCGTTTTCTTCAAGAGGATCTCATGGCAACTTCAACCAGCGGAATCAATTTTTCCTTTCTCTCTGAAACCATGGGTTCGGTATTGACCAACGCCGAAACCGCGCTGTCCTCAAGAGTTGCCAACATGGGTCCAAATCCGACCCAAGCTGATTTACTTGAAATGCAAGTCGGTTTGCAAAAGTGGACGATGATGATTCAGCTGCAAAGCACGCTGAACAAGGAATTGGGAGATGCGCTGAAAGGCGTCATCCAAAAGGCTTCCTGATCTCCCATCTAACCGGAACGAAGCTCCATGGCGTTATGCCGTTTGCCCACTAGACGCGCGTCGGTCATTTGTACCAAAGGGCCTGTGCCGTGAGTTCCTTTGGCGCGATTCTCAGTTCTCTTGGCGAAAAGCTAGGTATTCCCGGGTTAGTGTTTGACCGGGAAGGATGCTGCCGTTTGGTGTTTGATGGTCAAAGATTGTTTGAGTTGCGCGTATCAAGCGCGCAACGAAGAATGCTCTTGAGTGCCCGTGTCGGTGGCGCAGGGGCGATTTGGCCCACAGGGTCGGAGAGGTTGCTGATGCAAGCCAATCTGTGGGGTGGTGGCGCAGGTGGCGGCTGGTTCTCGATTGATGAGCGTGGGCAATTCTGTCTTCAGCACGAGGTGGCGTTGAACCCTGACAGTGATGCACAACTGTTGGCAAAGATTGAGGGCATGCTCAACAGCCTGGAGCTTTGGGAACGGCGGCTTTCAGAGGAGAGTCCTCGCGCGTCAACCCAAGCCATACCCCGTACGATCCAGAGAGTCTGACGGTTTGCTCTTTGCGAAACAACTCCTCAGCGACTGTCGGAGGTCCGTTTCCGATTCAAATACGTATTCACGAACTCGTGAAGGCATTGCAAACTTTAGTAGGGGTAGGGGCCCCTATAGCGATAGCCGCTACCCGCGGTCATGCATCAAAGCGGGCGATCGCCTGTTCGCGTGTCTCGACGACATTCAAGATGTTCAAAAAGCCACTGATGTCGAAAATCTCGCGCACCTGGGGTTGCATGCCAAACAGCACCATATGGCCACCCTCGGGCTTAAGGCGTTTGGCCGTGACCAACACTACTCGCAGGCCTGCACTGGAGATGTAGTCCAGATTGGTAAAGTCCAACACCAACTTACGATCGCCTTGGGTGATCAACCCTAAGATGTCATTTTCTGCACTAGCGGCATTACCGCTATTGAGCTGGCCTGTGAAGCTCACGAGGCGAGCATTGGCGAGGGCTTCATGGGCAATCATCGATAAGTGCTTGAATGGATGTACCGCTGGCGGCAACATACCGCTTCTTAGTGCAATGATACCCCGCAGGGGAGAAGTTGCAGTTTGTCAGTGATGAACTCACCCAGTCTTGGTCTATCAACGCATGCGCTTGAGATCAAGCCGCGGCTGGACCAGATCGGCGTGGCGCTGGATTGGCTTCGTGGATTGGCTACGCTGGATCAATGGCCTCAGCGCGCAGCGTTCGGGCTTATTTTGAGTGCCGACGAGGCATTGACCAATATCGTTACCTACTCGTTTAGTGAGCCGGCGGATGAGGCAGCTTCGATCTGGCTGTTTTGCAAGCACTCGTCCAAAGAGGTCGCGTTACGCATTGAGGACGAAGGTGCATTTTTTGATCCCACTGGCGCTCTTCTTGGGTCACACCCGAAATCGATTGAGGATGCCCTGCCAGGTGGGCATGGTTTGCGCTTGATGCGCCACTATTTGAAATCAATCCACTATGCCCGGGAGGGCACACGCAATGTGTTGACGTTGGTAGTGGATATTGAAATGGCAACCTGAGGACGAGCTCCTCCTGCTTTGAAATGCTGGCTCATACCCAAAGCAGTCTCTTGGGAGACCTTGTTCGCGTTTCAGCGCGATAAGTTCAATGCTTCTTTCAACCAGCGTTCGGCGTCACGGTAGGTGATGGGCGAAGCACCGTTCGATTGGGCTTCCGCAAATTTCTGATCGAGAAACTGGTCAACCCGTGCGAGCGCGTCTTTCTGAAGACCGCTAGAGAGGCCTGCTTCTGTGGCGATCCGTTTGAACTCAGGTCCTCCCGAAGCCGCGGAAAACTGCAACCGAGTAAAAAAATCAACTCCGGACAATGCCTGTTGACCGTGCTGCGCCATTTCTATGGCGTGCGTCACTGTGCGCG
The DNA here is from genome assembly GCF_000422885.1 of Ottowia thiooxydans DSM 14619. Taxonomy (GTDB): domain Bacteria; phylum Pseudomonadota; class Gammaproteobacteria; order Burkholderiales; family Burkholderiaceae_C; genus Ottowia; species Ottowia thiooxydans. Next base: position 323,208 of record NZ_KE383942.1, read on the forward strand.
ACGACAAAGGTTGACCAGGATCGGGGTGCAAATCAAGCTCGCGAGCCACAGCCCGGCTGATGCCAGCGGAAAACGACTGCCCCAGGGCATGGACAAATGCTGAGGTGGTGTCTACCTGATCACTTCCTGGGCTAACCCAAGCCACTTTTCGTCCGCTACCCGGGAGCACACCAGTGCCTTGAACTTGCCATTGCTCGCCGTCCAATGTGAGTTGAACGGCGTCGTGCTGCTGCGCCGCAGATCGAAACGCGTCAAGGGGAGGTGCGATTCGTCCGTACGCTGAGGAGGATTGTTCGATAGTCACGGGGGATTCTCTTCCAGTGAATGAGCTGAGGTATGTCTGATATTAGGTGAGTAACGGTGCAGCCCTGATGGTTCCGCTTTTTCGTTTTGCACGTCTGTTTTTTCTCTCATCTCTAGAAAAAACTTTCGTCTTAACGGATTTTGCTGATGTTTCTGTCACACTGAGGGCATAGGATGCGCCAAAGATGTGGAATTTATCGCTTGCTCCGGTACATTTTTCGTCATCCTTATAGGAGTCGATGTTGGTGACAAGGATGCGATAGCGATGTCATTTGAACACAACAATGATGCGGATGGCGTTGACGCCGAAGTTCTGTTCCGTGACCTCGTTAAAGAGCATTGGACACGATTACACCGTTTCATCATCAAAAATATTGGGCATCACGACGATGCCGAAGATCTGACTCAGCAAGCATTTTCTGAGGCCGTCCGCTCGTTTGAGCACTTTCGTGGCGAATCTGAATTATCGACCTGGCTTTACGGGATTGCGATGAATCTGGTTCGCAATTATCTTTCGCGAGCCCCTCGCCGAAGGTATGAGTTCACAGACGATTCCGAATTGGAGTTTACGCCGTCTAAGGAGCTTAATCCAGAAGAGTATGTTGAGCAAACTCAGCAACTGAGTGCACTTGCTGAAGCTCTTGAGGAGCTACCGCCGAGGATGCGGGAAGTTTTGTTGATGGTCGCGGTTGATGAGCTTTCCTACGAGGATGCGGCTGTTTTGCTCACCGTGCCAGTGGGTACGGTTCGTAGTCGATTATCTCGGGCTCGAACAGCTTTGCGGTCACAACTTGAGGGCCGTGGGGTTGATCTGGATTTTCTGAAGTAATTAAATGTCCTTTGCCCGGGCAGTAGCAATGAACCTTTGGGATGCGGACAGCGAGTCTCTGGGGGCGCTCAAGGTCAAGCTGTTGACCACGGAAGATATCCCTGCGCTCGTTGGATTGCGAAATGAAGTACTTGCGGGACTAGGAAATGTTGATCTGTATTCGCGTGAGCCGGACGAGTCAGCATTTGTACGCTCTTATATTGGAACGACGGGGCAGGGCGAGACACTCGGTGTTTTCAACGGCAACCGGCTCGTAGCATACGGAATGCTCGGTTTTCCTGATCGCAACGACGCCGCAAACCTGGGTTGCTATTTCCACCAGGAGAAGGCTGAGCTTGCTCGCACAGGAGAGTTGGTGAGTTGCATGGTGAGCGAACCCTACCGAGGTCGACGCCTGCAGCGAGTGCTTGTGGAGAGGCGCCTTGCGCTAGCCCGATCCCGAGGACGGGATTTTTGCGTCGCTATGGCCTCTTTGCATAACCATGCCAGCCGGCGCAACCTCATGCGTGAAGGTTTTCGAATTGGATGGGTCGGGGAGTTGTCTGGTTTGAGGCGACATCTCCTGGCTATAGACCTCGCCAAATCCTGGGCTGCAGATGATGGCCCCACCCTAAGCATCGATGCCAACGACTGGGAGCGCCAGCGTGAGCTGACGCAACAAGGTTGGTGGGGTGTGGATTCGACTCAGATTTCTGCCGAGCAAACCAGACTTGTATTTGCAAAGCACCCATAGCCAAGCTATGGGCGCGAAGGCGCAACTGCGATGACCCGGTCTTTCGTGCCTGCCGCGAGGGTCCAGGCGGGCGCGCTGGCTCTTCCAGCTGCCCCCGTTTCTGAAACCAGCCTACCGTAGCGCTGCAGCGGGCAACTCCTGCCCCTGCACAGAAGCTGAGCGGCGCCGACGACTGAGTTTGGCAGGATTACCACTAGGCTTGGAAGAGGTCGCATTGGCCGCATCTACGCGTTGGCGAATATGGGCCAGTGCTTCTTCCACCTGATCGATCAGTATCAGGCATAGATCGCCTTTTTCCAGCATTTGCAAGGCGGTGTCGATAGCCAGGAACTCGCCGTGGATTTCTTCGACGCGTTTGGTGCGCGGTGCTCCCACCAAACCTTCACGCAATAAAGAAAGCACTTCGCCATCAGAGCGACCGCGCTGGCAAGCGTCCTGATAAAGGATGACATCGTCAAAGGCGGCGCCCAGAAGCCGGGTTTGACCGCGAATGTCCTCATCACGGCGGTCTCCCGCGCCGCTGATCACCGCCGAGCGCCGGCGAGATGGCATGTTTTCCACGCCTGCGACCAAGGCAGCGATGGCATCGGGGTTGTGGCCGTAATCTGCGATCAGGGTTGCGCCGCGATAGTCGAATATGTTGAAGCGCCCTGGCACACCATGAAGGTCGCTGATGAAACTGGCCAAGCCTTTTTGTATGGCTTCCCAAGATACATTGACGGCCCAGGCTGCAGCCACGGAAGCCATGGTGTTTTCGACTTGAAAGCCGATCTGGCCTTTGCGTGTGATCGGTACTCGGGCGAGAGGCAGCCGTTTTTCGAACCGGCCTTCGGCGCATACGATATCCCCGTTCTCGATGAACACCACACGTCGGCCTTGGGCTCGGTGCGTATCGAGGACCGGGTGAGAGCCATCTTGCGCGAAAAAGGTGACAGAACCTGGGCAATGCCGGGCCATGGCTGCCACGGCAGGATCAGCGGCGTTAAGTACCGCCATCCCGCTGGTGGACACATTCTTCACGATCACGCGCTTCAGGACAGTCAGGTCTTCCAACGTCGTGATGTAGTTCAAGCCCAGATGGTCGCCGGCACCCATGTTGGTGACAATGGCCACTTGGCATTGATCAAACGCCAGGCCTTCGCGCAGCAAGCCACCACGCGCGGTTTCCAGCACGGCGGCATCTACATCGGGGTGCATCAGCACATTACGTGCGCTGCGTGGCCCTGAGCAATCGCCGGAGTCAATCTGCCGGCCGTTGACATACACACCATCGGTGTTGGTCATGCCCACACGCAGGCCCTGCGCTTTGAGCAGATGCGCGGTGAGACGTACGGTCGTGGTTTTGCCATTGGTTCCGGTCACCGCTATCACGGGAATGCGGCCATTGTCGCCATCCGGATACATGTGGGCCATCACAGCTTCGCCCACATCACGGCCTTTGCCGAAGGAGGGGCTGATGTGCATGCGCAGGCCGGGAGCGGCGTTAACTTCAACGATGCCGCCGTTCTGCTCTTCAAGTGGTTTGATGACTGTTTCGCAGACAACATCGACGCCGCAGATGTCCAGGCCGGTCATCTGCGCGGCTTCGATGGCCCGCGCGGCCACTTCTGGGTGCACGCTGTCAGTCACATCGGTGGCCGTGCCGCCGGTGGATAGATTGGCATTGGCGCGAAGCACCACACGTTGACCCTTGGCGGGAATCGACTCAGGGTTAAGGTTTTGGGTTGCTAGCCGGGCTTCGGCAATGGTGTCGAAGCGGATTTTGGTGAGCGAGGAAGCATGGCCGTCGCCACGGCGAGGATCCTTGTTCACTTCGTCCACCAGCTGGCGCACGGTTTGCACGCCATCACCAATGACCAGCGGTGGATCGCGCCGGGCAGCAGCTACCAATTTATTGCCAACCACCAGCAGGCGGAAATCGTGGCCTGGCAGGTAGCTCTCCACCATCACGCCGCCGTACTTGGCGGCTGCATCGTAGGCGATGTTGAAGTGAGCGCGGTCAGAAACACCGACTGTGACGCCTTTGCCCTGGTTGCCGTCTTGCGGTTTCACCACGATCGGCAGACCCAGTTCCAGTGCAGCAGCCCAGCCGTCATCTGCATCAGAAACGGGGCGGCCCATGGGTACGGGAACCCCGGCGGCATGCAGCAGCTTCTTGGTCAGATCCTTGTCTTGGGCAATGGATTCTGCAATGGCGCTGGTGCGGTCAACTTCCGCGGCCTGGATACGGCGCTGTTTACTGCCCCAGCCCAACTGAACCAGGCTGCCGCTGGTGAGCCGGCGGAAAGGAATGCCGCGCATCACCGCAGCGTCAACAATGGCGCCGGTGGAGGGGCCAAGGCGTTTGTCTTCGTCGAGTTCGCGCAGTTCAGCCAGTGCACCATTGACGTCGAACTGGCCCCCCTCCATGGCGGCCTGGCACAGCGCCTGAGCTTTCTCAAACGCTGCCTTGCCCACGGATTCCTCGGTGTATTGCACCACTACCTGGAACACGCCTGGTTGCTCAGTGGCGGTGGTGCGGCTGAAGGTGACAGGGCAACCTGCATTGGCCTGCAGCGCCAAGGCGGTCAGCTCAACGGCATGCGCCATCGAGATGGGCACGCTTGGCTTATTGGCATGGAGGCCTCCCACGGACGGGAAGAGCTCTCGCAGGCGCTTTTCAAAGTCGGGGGCGGTGCGGAGATTGCACTCACCCTCGTCGCAGGTGACGACGGCCTCAATGGCCGTATGGCGGCTCCACAGGTTGGGGCCGCGCAGTGCACGTATGCGAGTGACTTGCATAGAAATACTTTCTTCTGCTGGAAAAAATGAATGAGCCGGGTTGGTATGGATTACTGCAGGACGACTTGAGGTGCCCGCGAAGGCTCCCCATACCGCTGCAAACCACCGCGAATGAGTTCGGCAGATAAGCCAAGTGCCCAAGCACTGGCCACTGCAGCCAATACACAGGCGCGAGCGTCGCCTGCTTGGGCCTGCATCAGTGCAGAGAATGCCGGTGCCGAAAGGTCTACCAAGGGCATTTCATCGGCACCTGTGGCCAGGACGACAGTGAAGCCGCGTGCGAATACCGCCCGGCCTTTGCTGCTTCTATGTCCGGTGACGGCGGGATTGCGCTCATCAAGGCTGTACAAGATGACTTCACCGTCGCAAAGGTCGGCGAGATCCAGCGCTCCGGCGTCGTCTGCATTCAGCACTGCGGCGCCGCTCGGCAGAACCACGTCAATCTGAGTGCGAACGATGTTCGGAATTTGTTCGGCGTCGCGAATGTAGAACTCCTCCAGGCCCTGGATGGAGGGCATGGCGGTGACCACCCCAACCGAGCAGCGGTCGTAGGGGAGGCCTTCGGAGAGGATGTGGCGGGCTGAAGTTTCCAGCACCACTGCCTGCACCGTGCGGTTAATCAGCATGCGCTCGCCGGCTTCCCAGCCCAATGCACTGCCTTTGGCAAGCTGGCGTTGGCCAAGGTAGAGGCCATCTTGGCAAGCCAGCGCGGTGACGCGGCCGTCCAGTTGCAACAGCCATGACACCAAGTGGGCAGTCAGTACGTCTCCCTGCTGTCCGACGATGCCGACAATAGGAATACGCCCGGAATCTGATGTCGGGAAAAGATGCTTCACGATGGCTTCGCCCACCGGTTGCGCACGGCCGACCGCAGGCTTCAGGTGCATCAGCAGACCGGGTCCCGCATTGACTTCAACAATGGCGCCGCCCTGAGGTCCGAGGGGCTTTTCAATATCTTCGACCACGAGATCAATGCCGGCAATGTCCAAGCCGACCACCCGAGCGGCCAGAGCCACCTGATGCGCGACATCTGGGTGCACCCGGTCCGTGACGTCGTTGGCCATGTTGCCGGTACGCTCGACCACAGCACTACGGCCAATCGGCAATATGCTGTCAGCCTTCAGACCTTGACGAGCCAGTTCGAGCTGAGTAACTGGGTTTTCATACACCCGAACAGTGTCTAGCGGCAGATGCTCTTCAGGGCCGCGCCGTGGATCAGAGTTGACTTGCGACTCAATCAACTGCGCCACCGTGGAGCGCCCATCGCCGCTGACGCGTGTGATTTCACCTCGGGTGGCCGCAACCACCTTGCCGCCCACCACCAGCAGACGGTGCTCCTGGCCGGGGATGAAACTCTCGACCATGACTTCGGAGCCTTCTTTTTCAGCTGCAGCGAAAGCTTCTTCGACTTCCTGTTGTGTATTGAGGTTCAGCGAAACTCCGCGAGCATGGTTGCCATCCGTGGGTTTGACAACCACCGGCAGGCCAATGCTTTCGGCGGCTTCCCAGGCTTCAGCGGCGCTCTCGACCGTGCGGCCTTCGGGCACTGGCACGCCGCAGGCGGCCAGCAGCTCTTTGGTGAGATCCTTATCGCGTGAGATGCCCTCGGCGATAGCGCTGGTGCGGTCGGTTTCTGCAGTCCAGATGCGACGCTGCGCGGCGCCATGGCCCAATTGCACCAGGTTGCCCTCGTTCAACCGGATGAACGGAATGCCGCGCTCGCCTGCCGCATCGACCATGGAGGCTGTGCTGGGGCCCAGGCAAATACGGTCCACCATATCAGTGAGGCGGGCGACGGTGGTGGCCACGTCGTAGGGGCGGTCGTTGATGGCGGCCATCACCAGATCCCGCGCAGATTCCAGGGCGCTCTTGCCAATGGTCTCATCACGGCTGCGGAAGGCGACCTTGTACACGCCGTGCTCAGGCGTCATGCGCGCCTTGCCGAAACCCGTTTTCATGCCGGCCTGGGTTTGCAGCTCCAAAGCCACGTGCTCCAGGATGTGGCCTGGCCAAGTGCCATCGCGCAGACGCATCAGGAACCCACCGCGGCGGCCCACGCTGCAGCGGTGTTCAATCAGGCCCGGTAGCCAGGCGGTCAGGCGCTCATAGAAACCTGGCAGGGTGTTCGACGGGTGGTCTTCCAGCACGCCGATATCCACAATGGCTTCTATGACCGGGCGGTAGGTCCAGATGTTGGGCCCGCGCAAATAAGCTACGCGGCGGATCACCATGTCGGGAAACACCGTCACGGGGAGCGGGGCGCCTACTTGGGCTTCACTGGCCGTGACTTGGGTGGCCGACGGATACAATCCGCCACCCATCGAACAGCAATGCTCTTCTTGTTTGATTCGCCTCATCGGGAGCGCGCTCGCTTTCCTGGTTTTCAACTTTTGTGGTCACCCCAAAACGGGGGCAAAGCGTTGTTCATTCCATGTCGCTGCAAACATCCACCGCCTTCACCCCCACTGAAACCGCGATTTCGGTAAGAGTTCCTGCTGGCTTGACGCTGCGTTCAGAAGAAAACGTTCGCGCCACGCTGGAAGTTGACTTGACTGAGCGACTACGTTTCAGCCTAGGGTATGTACTCATTACAAATCAACGGCTTATCGCCCGGTTTCCGGATGAAACAGAGTGGAAATCGTGGGACTTGCGTGCTGGATTGACGCTTGGTCACCAGGATTACGCCGGAGTTGGGACTCTGGAGTTCCGGAATGAGGCAGGTCAATTGGCCATCTGGCGCTATACGCTGGGCCGAAATCCTGCAGCCCTCCGGTTGCTGGCTCAGTTCGAAGCAGCGCTCGCCGCCATAGCGGGTAGAGGCGCGGCTGAGATCGAAGATCTGGAGGAAGTAGGGGAGGAAGAGCTGGCCCCAGAAGCGGGCAAGCCTCCATCCACCTGGATTCTGTTTCGGCTTTGGCGTTTTGCCAAACCGTACCAATGGCAGTTGCTGGCGGCTTTCCTGCTGACGCTGGCAGCCACGGCGGCCACCTTGGTGCCTCCCTACCTCACCATGCCGCTCATGGATAAGGTGCTGATCCCATTCCAGAACGGGCAAGAAATAGACACCCGGTTGGTGGGAATGCTGCTGGGGGGCTTGCTTGGCTCCGCACTGGTGGCTTGGGTACTGGGCTGGGCCAAGACTTATATCTTGTCGTTGGTGTCAGAACGCATTGGGGCCGATCTGCGCACGGCGACCTATGAACACCTGCTTAATCTGTCGCTTGAATACTTTGGCGGACGCCGCACGGGCGACCTCATGGCACGCATAGGCTCTGAGACGGACCGAATCAACGTTTTCCTATCGTTGCACCTGCTGGATTTCGCAACAGACGTGCTGATGATCGTCATGACGGCGGTCATTTTGTTCTCCATCAATCCGGCTTTGGCCTTGGTCACGCTGGTCCCTTTGCCCTTTATTGGCTGGATGATTCACGTGGTGCGCGATCGTCTGCGCACCGGTTTCGAGAAGATTGACCGCGTTTGGTCTGAGGTGACCAACGTACTCGCAGACACCATTCCCGGGATCCGCGTGGTCAAGGCATTCGCCCAGGAAGACCGTGAAGCCAAGCGCTTTGCTGATGCCAACCGGCATAACCTGGCGGTTAACGACAGGTTGAATAAGCTCTGGTCATTGTTTTCGCCCACTGTGACCCTGCTCACCGAGATAGGCCTGCTGGTTGTGTGGGCCTTTGGGATTTGGCTGGTCAGCCAGCAAAGCATCACTGTGGGTGTGCTCACCGCATTCCTGGCTTATATCGGCCGCTTTTACATGCGGCTGGATTCTATGAGCCGGATCGTGTCTGTAACGCAAAAGGCCGCATCCGGTGCCAAGCGTATTTTTGAGATTCTGGATCACGTTTCCAGCGTTCCGGAGGCTGCGCAACCCGTTGATCTTCCCGCGGTTAAGGGCCACATCACCCTGACCAACACCCATTTCCGGTACGGAAACCGGGCGGTGATCAAGGATTTGAACCTGGACATCCAGCCGGGCCAGATGATCGGGCTTGTGGGGCACAGCGGCTCGGGCAAAAGCACGCTGGTCAACCTGATCTGCCGCTTCTACGACATCACCGACGGCAGTATTGCACTTGATGGCGTAGACATCCGTCAGCTGCGGTTGGCCGATTACCGGCGCAATATTGGCCTCGTTTTGCAGGAGCCATTCTTGTTCTTTGGCACGATTGCGGAGAACATTGCTTACGGGAAACCCAGTGCGACCAGAGCTGAAATTATTGCCGCGGCGCGTGCTGCCCATGCACACGAATTCATACTAAGGTTGCCACAAGGATACGATTCTCTGGTGGGTGAACGCGGTCAGGGGCTCTCAGGCGGTGAACGCCAGCGCATTTCCATTGCCCGCGCGCTGCTGATCGATCCGCGCATCCTGATCCTTGATGAGGCCACAGCGTCTGTAGACACAGAAACCGAGCGGGAAATTCAGAAGGCGCTGGACAACCTGGTGCGTGGCCGCACCACCATCGCCATTGCCCACCGGCTTTCTACACTGCGCAAGGCTGACCGCCTGGTGGTCATGGACAAAGGCCGCAAGGTAGAGGAGGGCACGCATGAGCATTTGATCGCTCAGCGTGGTGCCTATTGGCGGCTGTACGAAGCACAAGCTCGGCAGGAGAAGGCTGAGCGAGAACGCATGTTGGCCATCGACGAGCCTCCGCGCGATGCAGAAACTGTCACCATCAGCGCCAAGGAGGAGCGGGAATGAGAACCGTATTTGATCTCCACCGCGACGCCTTTGGTCGTTTGGTGCTCATTGATAGCGAGGGGCAAGAGCATGTGGGTGTAGTGGCCGTGCGTGCGTTTCCCATCGCCGCGCCTGATGAAGGCGTGAGCCTTTTGAACATTGACGGCCATGAGCTGGCTTGGGTGCCTGATCTCTCCACGCTAGATCAGCCCAAGCGAGCCCTGGTGGCGCAGGCATTGGAGCAACGTGAATTCATGCCTGTGCTGCAGCGCCTGATCAGCGTCAGCAGCTTCGCTACCCCCAGCACCTGGGAGGTGGAAACCGATCGCGGCAGCACCAGCTTCGTACTCAAAGGCGAAGAAGACATTCGCCGCTTGGGCCCGGATTTGCTGATCGTGAGCGATGCGCATGGGGTGCAATACCTGATTCGTAACCTGCCGGACATGGATAAGCACAGCAGGAAGTTGCTCGATCGCTTTTTGTAGATAGCCAAGGGCTAGCGCCCTTGCTGCCGCGGACCTCTCAGCCAGTTTGATTGTGTAATACTGTTAATATTCACAGTATCTTCGCATCACTAATCTGAGCTTCCAGATCCTGCGTGCAGTATGGAAAAGCCCGCCTCAAGCGCTATTCTCAAGTTCGTCAAGGGGCGAGGAACGGGCTCGAATGCACGGTCCCGTTTTGAGGCTTGGTCTCGTGAATCCAGCCACGAATACCTTGAGCAAATTCGCGAACTGGCAGATGACGAAGATGAATCAGCGCCCCCCATCGCCACAGAGGTTTCGTTGGTGCAGGCACGAAGCATCCTCAGCTTCAATCGTTCACCGGATATTGGTTTTGAGCAAAGCATCAATCCTTATCAAGGCTGCGAACACGGCTGTGTGTACTGCTTTGCCAGACCGACGCACGCGTATCTGGGCTTGTCGCCCGGGCTCGACTTTGAAACCAAGATATTTGCAAAGGAAAATGCCGCCGAACTCTTGAGAAAGGAGTTGTCCCGCAGGAGCTACCGCCCGAGTCTCATTGCCCTGGGGGCGAACACAGACCCCTACCAACCGGCTGAGCGTGAGCTTTGCATTACACGCTCAGTGCTGGAAGTATTGGCATCATTCAACGCCCCGGTGAGCATTACTACTAAATCAGCACTGGTGGTTCGCGATATAGACATCCTCGCACCCATGGCGCAAAAGGGATTGGCAAGAGTCAATATCTCCCTGGCCACTGTGGATGCCAAGCTGGCCCGTATTCTGGACGCCCGCGCCAATGCACCTCATCGGCGTCTGCGGGCCATCAAGGAGTTGTCTGAAGCGGGAATTCCTGTTTCCGTCTTTGCCTCACCCATGATCCCCGCCATCAATGACATGGAGCTTGAAGCCATTCTTGATGCCGCTGCCGCAGCAGGCGCCAGTGCCGCGAGCATGATTGTGTTGAGGCTCCCGCTGGAAGTCAGAGACCTGTTCGTCGAATGGTTGACAGAGCACTTTCCGCTGCGGGCAGAACACACCATGAGCCTGGTTCGGCAAATGCGGGGAGGTGCGGACTACGATTCATCGTTTGGCAATCGGATGCGCGGCACCGGTCACTACGCGACACTGCTGCGCCAGAGATTCAATATGGCCGCTCGTCGCTTGGGGCTGGGAAGGCTTGGTGGAACATCGAATGTTTCCTTGTTTCGAGTGCCCTCAGAGCCCAGCCCGCAAGGAACGCTTTTCCCCGGCGCGGCCTGAACGGCTATCCGCCGGGACCGCCGAGCTCCCGCTCGGCATCTTCAGGGGCAGCGCATGCCCTCTCCACCCAGCAGGAAGCCAAGCCTGATGAACAGGCTCGGCTGACTCTACGCCCCGAAGAAGTTCTTCAGCCTATCTGTCCAGCTCTCGCTATTGGGCGAATGCTTGGCGCCGCCTTTTTTCAAGGATTCACCAAAATCCTTGAGTAGTTTGCGTTGGTGCTCGGTGAGTTTGACCGGGGTTTCCAGGCTGATGTGGCAGTACAAATCGCCAGGGTAGCTGGAGCGTACGCCTTTGATGCCCTTGCCGCGCAGGCGGAACTGCTTGCCGGCTTGAGTGCCTTCGGGGATGTCAATGGCCGCTTTGCCGCCCAGCGTGGGGACTTCGATTTCGCCGCCAAGAGCCGCAGTGGTGAAGCTGATGGGCACCACGCAGTGCAGGTCGTCTCCATCGCGCTCAAAGATGTCGTGCTTTTTAACCCGAATCTCAATGAACAAGTCGCCTGGAGGGCCGCCGCCTACACCCGGCTCGCCGTTGCCGACCGAGCGGATGCGCATGCCATCATCAATGCCGGCAGGAATCTTGACTTCCAGTGTTTTCTGGTTCTTCACCTTTCCTTGCCCGTGGCAGGTGCCGCAGGGCTCGGGAATGATCTTGCCTGTGCCGTGGCAATGCGGGCAGGTCTGCTGCACGCTGAAGAAACCTTGCCGCATTTGCACCACGCCTTGCCCATGACAAGTGGCGCAGGTTTTTGCGGTGGTCCCGGCTTTGGCGCCTGAGCCACTGCAGGTGGTGCATTCGTCCCAGCTAGGGATGCGGATTTGCGCATCTTTGCCGCCAGCGGCTTCTTCCAGGTTGATTTCCATGGCGTAGCTGAGATCGCCACCACGGAATACCTGCCGTCCGCCACGTTGCCCGCCGCGCCCGCCTTGTTGCTGGCCGAAGATGTCGCCAAAGATATCTCCGAAGGCTTCGGCGAAACCACCGAAACCTTCTCCGCCGCGCATATTGGGATCGACCCCCGCGTGCCCGTACTGATCGTACGCCGCCTTTTTTTGCGGGTCGCTGAGCATTTCATAGGCTTCCTTGCCCTCTTTGAATTTCAGCTCAGACCCTTGTGCGTCACCCTGATTGCGGTCAGGGTGGTACTTCATCGCGAGTTTGCGATAGGCTTTCTTGATCTCTTCGTCAGACGCATTCTTGGGCACGCCCAATACTTCGTAGTAATCGCGTTTTGTAGACATGGCAGATGTGTCGAATGACTGAAGCGGTTATCCCGCTTTAATGGTTGAACCTGGAGACGACGGTTGAAGACTCACTTGGAGCGTAAAAGCCTCGACCGGATCGATCGAGGCTTTTACGCAGGCAAATGGCGAGGCTCATGCTTCGCTATTTGCCGTGAGTGCGACTAAGGTCACCCTCAATTAGTCTTTCTTGACTTCTTTAACTTCGGCGTCGACCACGTTGTCATCTGCTGGAGCAGAAGCGCCGCCGGCGTTTCCGCCAGGAGCTGCGCCTGCCGCCGCGGCTGCACCGGCCGCAGCCTGTGCATCTGCATACATCTTCTCGCCCAGCTTTTGGCTGGCGGTCATCAGCGCTTCGGTCTTGGACTCAATGACGGTCTTGTCTTCGCCTTTGAGCGCTTCCTCGACGTCTTTGATGGCTGTTTCCACTAGTTCCTTCTCGCCGGCTTCGAGCTTGTCGCCATGCTCGGTAAGCGACTTGCGAACACTGTGCACCAGCGCGTCGCCCTGGTTGCGAGCCTGAATCAGTTCCAGTTTCTTGTGGTCTTCAGCGGCGTTCAGCTCAGCATCCTTGACCATTTGCTGAATCTCAGCTTCCGACAAACCGGAGTTGGCCTTGATGGTGATCTTGTTTTCTTTGCCGGTGCCTTTGTCCTTGGCAGACACATGAAGAATACCGTTGGCATCAATATCGAAGGCAACCTCGATCTGCGGCGTGCCGCGCTGTGAGGGCGGAATGCCTTCCAGATTGAATTCGCCCAGCGCCTTATTGCCGGTGGCCATCTCGCGCTCGCCCTGGAACACCTTGATCGTCACGGCCGGCTGATTGTCTTCGGCAGTGGAGAAGGTCTGTGCGAACTTGGTTGGGATGGTGGTGTTCTTCGTGATCATTTTGGTCATCACGCCGCCCAGGGTTTCAATACCCAGAGACAGTGGGGTGACGTCCAGCAACAGCACGTCTTTGCGATCACCGCTCAGCACCTGGCCTTGAATCGCTGCGCCAACGGCAACCGCTTCATCAGGGTTGACGTCTTTGCGTGGCTCTTTGCCGAAGAACTCTTTCACGGCATCTTGCACTTTAGGCATGCGAGTCTGACCGCCGACGAGAATCACGTCGTTGATGTCGCTCACGCTCACGCCCGCATCCTTGATAGCGGTGCGCAGAGGGGCTATGGTGCGCTCAATCAGCTCTTCAACCAGGCTTTCCAGCTTGGCGCGTGTCAGCTTGATGCTCAGATGTTTTGGGCCTGAGGCATCTGCCGTGATGTAGGGCAGGTTGATGTCGGTCGCGGCGCTGCTGGAAAGCTCAATTTTTGCTTTCTCGGCGGCTTCTTTCAGGCGCTGCAGGGCCAACACGTCTTTCGACAGATCAACGCCTTGGTCTTTCTTGAACTCGCCAATGATGTAGTCGATGATGCGTTGATCAAAGTCTTCACCACCCAGGAAAGTGTCGCCGTTCGTGGACAGCACCTCGAATTGCTTTTCACCGTCGACGTCGGCGATCTCGATGATGGAGATGTCGAACGTGCCGCCGCCCAAGTCATACACGGCAATTTTGCGGTCGCCCTTGGCTTGCTTGTCCAGGCCGAAAGCCAGCGCTGCAGCGGTTGGCTCGTTAATGATGCGTTTGACTTCCAGGCCCGCGATACGGCCGGCGTCTTTGGTGGCTTGGCGCTGGCTGTCGTTGAAGTAGGCCGGGACCGTGATAACGGCTTCCGTCACGGCTTCACCCAGGTAGTCCTCGGCGGTTTTCTTCATTTTGCGCAGGATCTCCGCGCTGATTTGCTGCGCCGAAAGCTTCTTGCCGCGCACGCCAACCCAGGCATCACCGTTTTCTGCTTTGGTGATCTCATAGGGCATCAGGTGGATGTCCTTTTGCACTTCGGGTTCGTCGAATTTGCGACCGATCAGACGCTTGACGGCGTAGATCGTGTTTCTGGGGTTGGTGACCGCTTGACGCTTGGCGGGAGCACCCACCAGCACTTCGCCGTCTTCCTGGTAGGCCACGATGGAAGGCGTAGTACGAGCGCCTTCGGCGTTCTCGATCACCTTGGTCGTGTTGCCTTCCATGATGGAAACGCAGCTGTTGGTGGTGCCCAGGTCAATACCGATAATTCTTGCCATTTTTATTCTCCGCTTGGATATATTTTGATTCCGATGCTCAGGAGGTTGTGGATAAGTGCTTGTTTTTCAAGCCGCCACAAGTCTCATTTCTCGCATCATTTGTGGTTTATTACTTGGGTGCAGCCACGGTTACAAGTGCCGGGCGCAGTACACGGTCTGCGATGAGATAGCCTTTTTGAAGCACGCTCACCACGGTATTGGGTTCCTGCTCGGCTGGCACCAGGCTGATGGCCTGTTGCTGTCCGGGATCAAATTTGCTGCCGGCGGCTGGATTGATCTCCACCACCTTATTGCGCTCCAGCGCACTGAGCAGCTGCCTGCGAGTGGCTTCGCTTCCTTCGCGCAGTTGCTCAGGTGTGGCGTGTTCGATCAGCAGCCCGGCTTCCAGGCTGTCGAGCACGGGAAGCAGGCTTTCGGCAAAAGCCTCTACGGCGAACTTGCGCACCTTGGCGATTTCATCGTCAGTCCTGCGGCGAGTGTTCTGCACGTCAGCCTGGGCTCGCAAGGCTTGGTCAGTCAGCTCACTCACCTTGGCTTTCAAGGTTTCGAGTTCGGCCAGGGTATTGTCCAGCTGGGCGACGGCGTCATGCTCATTGGCAGCGGCGGCAGCTTCCAGCTCTTCTGGACTGAACGGCTCATCGGCCGGGGCTTGAGGGTAAGGTTTGGCTTGGTCAGACATGCGGTTCAGGAAAAGAAACGTTATCTACGCGGCTTTGAATTAGTGAGCGCTAGCGTTGTGAGTTGGAAGTTCGCTGGGAAGCACAAACCTGTCGAAATCGGTATCAGGCAGAGAAGCCGCCCTGATCTTTTTGGGATCGCGAGGGGCTTGGACTTCGCGTGGCATTGATTTCTGGTTTGAGTTGTTCAGTGAACTTTCAATTCATGGAACTAATTGGGAGCCGATTGCGCAAATACAAGAGGAAAACGAGCTGAAAAAGCCAGTTTTCTGCAAAATTCAGCGGAAAAACGGATAGAAGTGTGGTCTTTGGCTGTGCTCTGGCGCTGGTAGAGCCCGGTCGCGGGCGCAACTGGCCCTCAATGGTCCGTGCTTTTGTCAGCTTCTCGCCCATTGTTCATGGGTGGAGAGAAGCTGAAGAGGTCAAAAGCGGAAGAGGGCGGCCCAGGGGGTCAATTTCAACCAGTTAAAACCGCTAACCGTCATTCTCGCAAAGCGAGCGTGACGGGGGCGATGGCTTTACGAGCCTAAGCGAACGGTTGTTGGCGCAGAGCCAGATTTCAGTCCAGGCCCAGCAACTCCACGTCGAATTTCAACGTGGCGTTAGGAGGAATCACGCCGCCAGCTCCGCGCGCGCCATAACCCAGCTCAGGGGAAATGATCAGCGTGCGTTGGCCACCGACTTTCATGCCGGCTACGCCTTCATCCCAGCCCTTGATCACGTGTCCGGCGCCGAGTGGAAACTGAAACGGGTCACTCCGGTCGCGGCTGGAGTCGAATTTGGCGCCTTGCTGGCCGTTTGTATAGAGCCAACCGGTGTAATGCACGGTAACGTGCTGACCGGCGGTAGCTTCGGCGCCTGTGCCAAGTTGGGTGTCGGTGTATTGCAGGCCGCTGGGAGTAGTGTTCATTGCAATGAGAAAAGGGTTGAAGTGATCAGGCTGGAATATAGCCGTCTGGAGGCTGGATGATCAGCCACGATGAGTGTAATTCTAGAAAAGCGCGTAAATCGCGTAATTAATAGCTCTGGAGCAATAGGTCAGGAACGGTCTAAACGCCTACAAGGCCACTATGAGCCTATTTTTTCTTCGCTTGCGCGGCCACCCATTTGGTCGCGAATGCCTGGAGGTCAGAAAGGCGTTTGACCAGATCGGCACCGCTCAGGGTAAGGCTGTAGCCCGCTGTCCCGTGCGTGACCAACCCGGCAGCGCGCAGTTCTTTGAGACGGGTATTGAGTGTGTTGGGAGTAATGCCACCCACACTGTCTTGAAGTAAGCGAAAAGTTTGAGGATGCCCGTCTCGCAACGCCCAGAGAACCCGAATGGCATAGCGGGCCTCTAGCAAGGCTAAAAGCTGGCCAGTGGCCGCATTTTCCTTGGAACTCATTTCAAGCTTCTCCTCAATTATCTTTGGTATGTTGGCTTTAATATAGCTCAATTTACTTAAACGCTACACGTTTAATAGCTTGATAAGTAGATGGAGCGTGGGTTCAGTGCTACAAAATCCGGACTTTCCCGAGGTTGACGCCCGGTGTTTTCGCTCTCCACAAGCTCCTCCCTCCTCAGTCGACCCGGCACCTCTCTCTATCCCGGATGGCTAGCCCCGAAGGCGCTGGAATCTACGGTTAAGAGGCTTCCCTATCGCAGACCGCTAAGCCAGTTCGCCGCGAGTTAGGCCATTTGTGTCGGAATCCCCGGGGTTTGACGCAAGTCGCATCAAGTAATCCTGGATCCCCGCCTGCGCGCGGTGCCGGCAATCCGGAGGCCGGCTATCTGAGGATGACGAGTAGGGTTCGCGGCGTAGCGGGATGGCGTCTACCCGAGATGCATCCGGCGTCTAGGAAGCCGCAAGGCCAATTCAACTGCCCACAGTGCAGGGCACATCTGCACCGCATGCGCCGAAGAAGATCAAACGGCTGCGGAGCAAGCCATCCCAAGTGGCCGCGGAGCTGGCTTTGCCAGGCCGCTGGCTGCGTCCCCCTCCGGGGGAAGGCGCGTAAGCGACTCAGGGGGAGCTACTGATAAACTTTTTGCAGCAACCGAATTAAAGTCTTGCGCTCGGCCGCTGTAAGCGCGCCCGCAGCCTCAGCTTCCAGCTCAAACGCCGTGCGTTCCGCCTGCCGCATGAGGTCGTGGCCGGATGGCGTCAGATGTAGGCCCAGCGCTCTGCCGTCAAAGGGATGGGGGCGGCGCTCCAGTATTCCTGCTTGTTCCAAGGAACCTATTTTCCCCACCAGATTAGGCGGAAGGAGGTCCAGAACTTTGCATAACTGCTTGGAGGTGATGCCGGAGTTATGCCCAATGACCGAAAGAATGGAGAAGTCGACTGGCCGCAGGCCGTATTCGGCCATACGGGGCACGAACAGGCTGATGACGGTGAGCGCCGCCCGGCGGGCGTTATAGCCCACCAGCGTTTGAAGGTAGCTGGTGTCCACCTCTTCGGCGGAGGCGGACACCCTTTGAGTTTTAGTGGGGGGCATGGGTCAGGGGCAAGCGGCTGTCATCGATCACTGGTACATGGTTCGATGCTGGCCAGATCTCCATGCCCCCATTTTCCAGTGACCTTGAACAGACTCTAAGAGCTTGCAGCGGTCTATTTTACTTTTCGACCTTGAACTCGCCGCCGGTCACTCGCATCATCACGCCGGTATCGGCCGTGTAACCCCAGTGGTCTTGCGCCGTCCAGTTCAGTACGCCGTGGGCCAGCACGACGCGGCCCATGTTTTCAAACGCATCGCGCAACGCTGCCCGGAACTCTGGCGTACCAGGCTTGGCTTTCTGAAGCGCAATCGGCAAAGCCTTTTCCAGAATCAGGATCGAATCATAGGCATGGCCGGCAAACTGGTTGCGTGAGCCGGGGCCATAGGCTTTTTCGTACTGCTGCACGAATTTGATGGCTTCGGCTTTAGAAGGATGGGCATCCGGCAATTGCTCGGCCAGCACCGCTGGACCAGACACCACGAACCCGCCTTCAACCTGCTTGCCACCCACCCGCATCAGATCGCGCGTGGCTGCGGCATGGGTCTGATAGATCTTGCCTTTGTAGCCCCGCTCAACGAGCGCCATCTGCGGCATGGCTGCGCCGGAACCTGAGGCTACAACGAGCATGGCATCAGGATTGGCGGAAACCAGTTTGAGTGCCTGACCAGTCACGCTGGTGTCTGCGCGCGCAAAGCGCTCCACCGCGACCACCTTGATACCTGCTTTTTCAGCCTGAGGTTTGAAGTCGTTGAGCCAGGTTTCTCCGTACGCATCGCTGTAGCCCAGAAAGCCCACGGATTTGATGCCTTGCCGTTTCATGTGTTCAATGACGGCGTTGCCCATGACGGAGTTGGATTGCGGCAGGCGGAACATCCACTTGTCTTTGCCTGGGGGCAGGGCCACTGGTGACCACGCCACTTGCGGAGTTACGGCCTCTTCGGCCACCTGGGCAATCGCAGCGGCCACTGGCGTTGCCACCGAGCCCATGATGATGTCTACCTTGTCATTGGTCACGAAGCGCTTGGCATGCGTGACACCCTGGGTAGGGTCGCTGGCGTCATCCATCAGGATCACGTTGATTTTTTCACCAGCGATCTGCTTGGGCCACAGCTTGACTTGATTGCCAGCGGGAATTCCCAACCCGGAGGCGGGGCCGGTTAAAGGCGCGATCACTCCGATGGTGATGTCTGCCAAGGTGGTGCCGGCGGCCAGCATGGCGGCGGCGGCGACGAGGATGTGTTTCTTGAAACGGGTCATGGTTTGTCTCCTTTTTGGCTTTGGTGATTAATTGAAGCGCTGCTCCCTAGGAGCACTTTTCCTTGATGAAATCAGGAACGGGGATGGCCTGCAAGCGGCCTCCTTCGGGGTGGATGCAGAAAGCCCGCGTTTCCCGGCCTTCGCACAAAATCTCATCACCTTTCATCACAGTGTGCTTTTGAACAATGGTCTTGGCGTTCCAGGTTTCGACGCAGGTATGAACGTGCAGCAGATCCCCGTAGGTGGCCGGCCGCATGAACTTGGTATGGATCTCCAGCAAAGGGGTGCCGATGATGCCGGTGGTTTTCTTCAGCTCTCTCCACGGTGGAATGCCGCACTCCATAAAAAAGTGGAGCGATGAGGCGTCCATCCATTTCGAGAAGTTGGGAAAGAAGACGATGCCGGCAGGGTCGCAATCGCCGAACATGACCTTGACGTCGTAAATGGTAGTTTTGCTCATGAGCTTGTTTGGGTAATTACGGAGCGAGGCAGGCGTTTATGCGGCTGGATTTTCCAGCAGCAACGCTATACCTTGCCCGCCGCCTACGCAAGCGGAGGAAATACCGTATTTGATGCCTGTGCGCTGCATTTCGCGCGCTAGTGTGATGGTCAGGCGCACGCCAGTAGCGGCAAGCGGATGCCCCAGCGCAATGGCGCCGCCATTCACGTTGAGCTTTGCCAGATCCAGGCCGAGTTCTTTGGCCACCGCCAGTGTCTGCGCACCTTGCGCTTCATTTATCTCGAAACGGCCAATGTCCTCAAGCTTGAGGCCTGTGCGCTCGAGCAGCAAGCGGATGGCCGGGGCAGGGCCTATACCCATGATCTCCGGCGGAACGCCCACCGCGGCAGCTGCCACGACGCGCGCAAGCGCCGGGCGACCGGAAGACTTGCGGTACGCACCAGACGCCACCACCGCAGCGGCTGCCGCATCCACCAAGGCAGAGGAGTTGCCACCGGTTTGAACGCCACCCTCGAACACGGACCGGAGCTTGGCCAAAACCTCCACCGGCGAGATTCTCGGATGGGTGTCTTGCGCTACCTCGGTCAGCTTGCCTTGCAGACGGATGCCGCGCGGCTTATAGCCTTCGATTTCGAACTTCTCCGTGATGACTGGCACGATCTCACCAGCCAGGAATCCGCTCGCCTGAGCTGCGACGGCACGGGCGAATGACTCAGAGGCAAACGCATCGACCTGCTCGCGGGTAATGCCGTATTTTTTCGCCAGATTCTCTGCCGTCTGGATCATGTTGATACCGGCAGCAGGATCTTTCAGGGCCTCCCACATGTAATCCTTGAAGCCGACCGGCGCGCCCAGTTTGAAACCGGTGCGGTTGTCGAAGGACGCGATGGGGTTGCGCGTCATGCTTTCTGTGCCAACCACCAGGGCAGCCTCGCAAGCGCCACTCTGAATGTGCTCACCGGCCTGTCGGAATAATTCAAAGCCGGTGCCGCAAATGCGTTGCGCCATGATGGCAGGCACCTCAACGGGCACGCCAGCATAAAGGCCAATGTGACGCGGCAGGAAGAACTGATCGAAATCACCCGGCGCCATGTTTCCGCAGACCACAGAGCCAATGTCTGAAGCAGGCACTCCGGCGCGCTTGAGGGCTTCACGCGCTGCCTTGATGCCCAGGTCAGTAGGTGAAATGTGGCCCAGCACACCGCAGTAATCAACCATAGGTGTGCGCACGCCGTCCAGCATCCAGACGTCGTCGAAGGCGTTAAAGAATCCTCTGTTTTTCATACGGTTCCTAGCGTTGATCTGATGGCGGTTTCATTCTTCCGCCGAGTGACATCAAACCTGTGTTGCTTCGATCTCTTTCATCCGGAGATCGTTTGAACAAGGCTCCTAAGGTTTGATGACGGTGTGTTTTGGTGCATCCTCGTAGAGCGCCTGTACCAAGTCATCGCGCTCCTTGAGCACGGCCCGTTGGTTGATGCTGCCCTTGTCCGTAATCTCGCCTTTGTCTATGGATGGTGGTTCGGCCATCAGCATCAGGCGGGTCACCCTGTTGGCGCTTCCGGTGGCCGTGAGCGAGAGGTCGGTCACCAGGCTCTGGAATTTGGCCAGTACTCGCTTGTCACCGAGGACCTCAGCCAGCGGCGCGTTGGCCGGCAGATCGGTGAGCGTGCGCACTGCTTGTGTGGGGAATACGAGCGCGCCGACCTCCTTCCGATTCAAACCCGCGATCACCACGTCTTGAATATAGGGCGCTCCACCTGCGATGACACGAGCGCGCAGCGGCCCCACACTGACGAAGGTGCCCGTGGCGAGCTTGAAGTCTTCCGCAATGCGCCCGTCAAAGCGCAAACCGGCGTGAGGGTCTTCAGGATTGATCCACAGCACAGCATCGCCGGTGCAGAAAAATCCTTCGTCGTCGAACGCCTCGGCGGTGGAATCGGGTGCGCGCCAATAGCCCGGGGTGATGTTGGGGCCGCGATAACGCAGTTCCGTCTTGCCGTCCTTGGGAACCAGTTTGCATTCCATTCCCGGCGTGGGTAAGCCAAGATCGCCAGCCCGGATATCCGGGCTGGTGGGAAACAACCCATAGGGGCTGGATTCGGTCATGCCGAAGCCACACGTCATCACAATGCGCTGGCCTAGCTCACGCTCGGCACTTTCAAACAGTGCGTTCCACACCGGCTGCGCCAGCGAGGCGCCAGCGTAGAAGAACATCTTGACGCGTGAGAGAAAGTTCTTGCGCAGCGTGTCGTCGGTTTTCATCGCGTTAGCGATGGCTTCAAAACCGGTGGGTACGTTGAAGTACATGGTGGGCGCGATTTCGCGCAAATTTCTAAGCGTTTCACCCACTAGGGCTGGAGTGGGCTTGCCTTCATCAATATAGAGCGTGCCGCCGTTATTGATCACCATGCCAAAGTTGTGGTTGCCACCGAAGGTGTGGTTCCAGGGCAGCCAATCAATGAGAACGGGCCGCTCTTCGGTCAAGATCGGCATGGACTGGCGCATCTGCTGCTGGTTAGCGCACCACATGCGGTTGGTGTTGATCACTGCCTTGGGCAGCTTGGTCGAACCGCTGGTGAACAGGAACTTGACTATGGTGTCCGGCCCGGTGGCGGCTTGGGCTGCATCCACGGCAGGCGTGGGTTCGGTGGCCATCAACGCCGCGAATGGCGTAGAAGGGCGGTCCTTCAGATGTGCATGATCCGCGTGGCGAGAAATGACGATTTCCGCATCAGAAGGTGCGGCAGCGGCAATGGCCGCGCCATAGCGCTCGCCATCGTCAGCCCAGATCAATCCAGGCGTGAGCGTGTTGATGACGTGGCGCAGCTTGCCGTAGTCTTTGCTGATGGTGGAGTAGGCGGGAGAAGCGGGGGAGTAGGGAATGCCAACGTAGAGACATCCCAGTGCCAACAACGCGTGGTCAATGCTGTTGTCGCTCAAGATGATGACCGGGCGTTCGGCGGTCAGGCCGCGATCCATTAGCCCCTGGCCTATGCGTCGCGCAGCATCCAACGCTTGCGCGTAGGTGATGTGACGCCAATCACCCAGCGAGCCATCCGCGCCTCGCTGGCGCTGGGCGATCAGCGTCTCATTGGGGGTGGTTTTCGCCCAGTGAATGAGGCGGTCAGACATGCGCTCGTCAAAAGCCGCCAGGCTAGCGTCAGCGGCCAGATACTGAGCGCCGCTTTCGCTATGCCGCAGATTCACACGGGTCACGCCAAACGCAAGGGGGCGGTATTCTGGCTGGGCTTGCGCCGTTTCGCTGCCGGTCATGCTTATGTCTCGCTTGTCTATTTTTATGGGATCGCCAGGAGAGGTCGAATCAGGATTTTTGTACTTTGCCCGCTCGACCTTCGAGGAAGGCGCGCACGCGTTCCTTGGCCTCTGGTGCGGACTGAGCAATGGCAGACATCAGCGCTTCGGTAAAGAAACCATGATCGGCTGATTGCTCGGCAATGCGCGGCAGCGCGTGCATCAATGAATAATTGGTGAGCGGCGCGTTTTGTGCTATGCGCGCGGCTAGTTCCAGCGCTTTGTCAAAGGCCTGTCCCACAGGAACAAGATATTGGGCAAAGCCTACCCGCTCGCCATCTTGCGCGTTATAGACGCGGCCGGTGAGCATCATGTCGAGCATGCGTGAGGCGCCAATCAGTTTTGGAATGCGCACCGAGCCGCCGCCGCCCACAAAAATCCCGCGCGAGCCTTCGGGCAGCGCGTAGAACGTGCTTTCATCGGCCACGCGCAGGTGTGCGGCGCTGGCTAGCTCCAGGCCGCCGCCAACCACGGCGCCGTGCAGTACCGCGATGACGGGGACCGGGCCATGCTGCACACATTCCAGGGCCGAATGCCACAGCCTCGAATGAATCATGCCTTGTCCGGCGTCGCGCTCCTTCAATTCCGAAAGATCGAGACCGGCGCAAAAATGTTCGCCCTCACCATCAATGACCGCAGCCTTTACGGTATCAGGCAGGTTCTGGAACGTGTCGCGGATGGCCAGGATCAGCCCGTCGGAAAGTGCGTTGCGCTTGGCGCCACGCGTGAGGCGGACCACAGCGATTTCATTGTGATCTCCACGGATTTCGAGCGAAAGACCTTCGAATTTATTAGCCATTCTTATCTCCATATGCATCGTGAGAGCCGCGGTTGAGCTCGCAGGCTACCGGACGGCAGCCTGCGAAGGCGTGCCCGATTTTTGTCCTCGGTAAGTGTCAATTATGATTATCAAAGATAATCAAATTCAAGCGACTGTGGCATTTTATTTCTAGGGGTTTTCCCCGTGTGGTTGTGCTCGCCCGGCGTCTGCGCGCGCTTGCGTCATGCAAAAATGGCGAGGTCGCTATTCGCTTTACCCAAAAATTCAAAGGAGATCCTCATGAGACGTCACATACTGATTGCAGGCGCACTTGCTTGCACCGCCGTGTTCGCACCCGCTGCCGTTTGGGCGCAACCGGCTTTCCCCAGCAAACCTATTCGGATCGTCGTCCCTAATGCACCCGGCGGCGCGGCTGATCTGACAGCGCGTACGGTCGGCGAAAAAATGGCTAAGGGCTTAGGGCAGCCTGTAGTTATCGACAACCGGCCGGGTGCTGGCGGTGTGGTGGCCGGACAAGCGGTGGCGAGCGCGCCTGCCGACGGCTACACCTTGTTGCTTATCTCCAGTGGCACCGCCGTAAGCGAAGCGCTGTTCAAGTCGCTGCCGTTCGACTCACGCAAGGATTTCACGCCCGTGGCACCTCTAGCCACGTTTGACTTGGTGATCGTGAGTTCGCCCACTGGTGAGTTCAAGACTCTGACAGATTTGGTGTCTTGGGCCAAAGCCAACCCAGGCAAGCTCAACATTGGAACGCCTGCCATTGGCACCACGCAGAATTTGGCCGCGGAACTGTTCAAGACGGCTGCCGGCATTGATGCCCAGGTCGTGCCCTTCAAAGGTACGCCGGATGTCATCACGGCCATTCGTGGCGGCCAGATTCAGGTGGGGTTGGATATTTTGAGTCCACTCCTGTCGCAAATACAGGGCAAGGCGCTTCATCCGCTGGCTGTTACAGGCACGAAGCGCTCCCGCGTACTCCCGGATGTGCCTACTGCGCAAGAGGCTGGCGTCAAGAATTTGAATGCGGCATCCTGGAACGGTCTGGCTGTTCCAGCCAAAACTCCGAAAGCCGTTGTGGATCGCTTGAGCAAAGAGATCAATGCTGCGCTGGCTGATGCGGATGTGCGCAAGAAACTGGAAGCACTGAATCTGGATCCACATCCTGGCACGCCAGCTGATGCCGCCGCCATGTTGAACGGAGACATCCAGCGCTGGGCCGAAGTCATTTCGCGCGCGAAGATCGAGAAGCAGTAAGCGCAGGGCGCGTGAGCGCAGAGCGTCTGTGAATGGATGTCCTTCAGCCCCAGCCGCTGGGTGTTGAAGGCTCCTGCGCCAATGTCCTCTCTACCGCTTCAGGCTACCCGGCGTAGTTTTGCAGGCGTGCGTACAAGCCTCCTGACGCGAGCAGCTCCGCATGTGTGCCTTGCTCCACAATCTTTCCTCGCTCCATAACTACGATGCGATCAGCGTGCTCAATGGTCGAGAGCCGGTGCGCGATCACCAGAGTGGTGCGCCCCTCCATGACACGCGCCATGGCCTGTTGGACCAGGCGTTCGCTTTCGGTGTCTAGCGCGGAGGTCGCCTCATCGAGCAGCAACACAGGCGCATCTTTGTAGAGCGCCCTGGCAATAGCCAGCCGCTGGCGCTGGCCACCAGAAAGCTCGGTGGCGTTATGCCCCAGTACCGTGTCCATGCCCTGTGGGAGCGTTGCCACGTGAGCGGCCAAATTGGCATCATTCAGGCATGCCTGCACTCGATCGCGGTCGATATGCGCGGCACCTAGGGCCACGTTGGCGGCCACACTGTCATTGAGCATGGTGACATCCTGGCTGACCAGTGCGAACTGTGCCCGCAAAGCGGCAAGCGGCCAGGCACTGGCGTCAATGTCGTCCAGCAGTATTTGTCCCCCATTGGATTGGACAAAGCGAGGCAGCAAATTCACCAGTGTGCTTTTGCCTGAGCCTGAAGGCCCCACCAGTGCGACGGTTTCCCCTGCCTTGATGTGCAAACTCACGCCATCCAGGGCGGGGGCGGCGTCATCGCGGTAACGCACGCTCACCTCCCGCAGCTCGATTTTTCCGAGCGCACGTGGGGGAACCAGCGCTGCACCGGCCGTGTTGTCGGCCTCGGGCTGAACGCTGTCTATCAAATCCAGGCCACGTTCGAGCGCAGCCATGCCACGCGTGATCGGGTTCACCACGTCAGCGAGTCGCCGGGTGGGCGCGACCAGCATGAGCATGGCGCCAATGAAAGCCACGAAGCCTCCCACGGTCATGGCGCGCCCATCTACGCTTTGGCCTTGTGAAAGCGCTATGCCGATCATGGTTGAGAGCGCCACGGATGCGACCAATTGCGTGAGCGGCGTGGTGGCAGCCGAAGAGCGGGTGGCCTTTAGCGCCAGATCGCGCAGGCGGCGGCTCAAGGTCTCGAAGCGCTCAGCCTGCGCACCTTGCGCACCATGCAGGCGCACCATGCGGTGCGCGAGCACGTTTTCTTCCACCACGTACGCTAATTCATCGGTAGCAATCTGGCTTTGCCTGGTCACCTTGTACAGATGCCGCGTCATGACCTTGAGAATCCAGGCCACGCACGGCACTAAAACCAGCACGATGAGAGTGAGCGACCAGTTGAGGTAGAACAGGTAAGCCAGGAGCGCGATCACCGTGAAGCTGTCGCGCGCCCCAGTGATAACGGCCTGCACCAGTTGTGAAGCGCCGTTTTGCACTTCATAGACGATGGTGTTGGCCAATTGGCTAGCTGATTGCCGTGAAAAAACGGATAGATCGGCCGTGAGCAGGCGGTCGAATAGCTGGCGCCGGAGCACCAGCATGCCTTCTCCGGCAATGCGCGCCAAGGCGTATTGCCCGGCAAACTGGGTCAATCCCCGGAGCATGAACAATCCGATCACGGTCACGGGGACCATCCAGATCGGCAGCTCGCCCTGGGTAAATCCGCGATCAAGCAGCGGTTGCAACAAGGCCGGGATGGCTGGTTCAGTGAGGCCTGTGGCCACTGTGGAGCCGATGGCCAGGGCCCATCCGGCCCGGTATTGTTTGAAATAGCCCCATAGGCGCCGCATGCGCTCTTTCAGAGGGCGTTGGCTGGAGGGGCTGGGCTGGGGGTCTGGTGAGGCCATGGGAGAGGAGTCTAACGAGCATGGAACCTCTGCCAAAAAATCGTGTCTCAGGAATGTCTTTTGCAAAAGCGCATCAGTGCGCAATACAGTTTGTCACGAGGGTTAATGCTGAGTGTGTAACATTCGACCCTGCATCTGGATCTCCCCAGTTCACAATTGCATCGCATGAAACTAGACCCCCGTGTTGTTTTGTCTCCTGGCCTTCGCCGCCGTGGCCTCATTGTTGCCATGGCTGCCGCACCCAGCCTTCCGGCATTGGCGCAGTTTCGCGTTGAAGTCTCCGGCGTTGGGCTGACCCAGTTACCCATCGCGCTTGTGCCGTT
Source organism: Ottowia thiooxydans DSM 14619 (assembly GCF_000422885.1). Lineage (GTDB taxonomy): Bacteria > Pseudomonadota > Gammaproteobacteria > Burkholderiales > Burkholderiaceae_C > Ottowia > Ottowia thiooxydans. The sequence goes on from NZ_KE383942.1 coordinate 350,076, forward strand.
TCGCGGCGAGGGCGCCTCGCCGCAAAAGATCAGCGCCATCATCCGCGCCGATCTCGAGCGAAGCGGCCGTTTTCGCGCGGTCGAGCCCGGCGCCGATGCAATGGACGAAACCACCCGTCCTGATATGTCGGTCTGGCGGCAAAAAAGCGCTGATTCCCTGGTTGGCGGAAGCGTGACGCTTCTTCCAGACGGTCGTTTCGACGTACGTTTTCGCCTCTGGGACGTCGTTCGGAACCAGGATCTGGGCGGTCAGGGCTATGTGGTGCCCCGGGCTGACTTGCGGCTAGCGGCACACAAAATTTCCGACTACATCTACGAAAAACTGACCGGAGAGAAGGGCGTCTTCTCCACGCGCCTGGCCTACATCACCAAGAGCGGCACCCGATATTCCCTCTGGGTCGCTGACTCTGATGGCGAAAACGCTCAAGCTGCATTGGGAAGCCCTGAGCCCATCATCTCCCCCAGTTGGTCGCCAGATGGCCTGCAGTTGGCTTATGTATCGTTCGAATCACGTAAGCCGGTCATCTACGTGCACGATGTGTCCACCGGGCGGCGCAGGCTCCTGGCGAACTTCCGGGGATCCAACAGCGCCCCCACCTGGTCGCCAGATGGCCGCAATCTGGCGGTCACCCTGTCGCGCGACGGCGGATCACAGCTCTATCTGATCAGTGCGAACGGTGGGGAGCCAAGAAGGCTCACGCAATCGCAAAGTATTGATACCGAGCCGGCTTTTTCGCCAGATGGCAGTAGTATTTATTTCGTAAGCGATCGCGGAGGCGCGCCGCAAATCTATCGCATGCCCGCCAGCGGAGGCCCGGCACAGCGGGTGAGCTTCAGTGGCAACTACAACGTTTCTCCATCCGTCAGCCCTGATGGGCGGTGGCTGGCCTACATTTCGCGTACCGGCGGTGCTTTCAAACTCCAGGTCATGGAGATTGCATCCGGGAACGTGGCCTCCATTACGGACACCACGGACGATGAAAACCCCAGTTTCGCCCCCAACGGCAAGCTCATCGTCTACGCCACGCGGCAAGGCGGCCGTGAAGCACTGATGACCACTACGCTGGACGGCAAGATCAAAGCCCGTCTGGCAGGCCAGGGAGGCGAGCTTCGTGAGCCCTCCTGGGGCCCGTTCCAGCGTTAATTTTTTTGTTTCGGAATTCACCTCCCAGGAGAACCTTTCATGATTAAGCGTTATTTTGTACTCGCTACAGTTGCTGCCGCGTTGGCTGGTTGCGGCTCCAGTGTCAAGCTCGACCCACCAATTCAAGACAGCACCGCCACGAGCACCAGTGGTGCGGGAACCGGCGCAACAGCTGCCGGGACGCAAGGGCAGGGCGCAGGTCAAAGTTCGGTCGCACCAGTGCAGGTTGGTGGATCGAGCGCTGATGTGGCAGGCCCGTCAGGCGTAGACCGTGTCATCTATTTCGACTACGACAGCTTCGTTGTTCAGCCCGCCTTCCAGTCGGTGGTAGACCAGCACGCACGCTTTCTCCAGGCCAATCGCGGCCGCAGTGTCGTGCTTGAAGGCAGCACCGATGAGCGCGGCAGCCGTGAGTACAACCTGGCATTGGGGCAAAAGCGTGCTGAAGCCGTGCGCCGTGCCCTGACTCTGGTTGGCGCCACCGACGCGCAAGTCGAAGCCATCAGCTTTGGTGAGGAAAAGCCCGCTGTGACCGGCTCCGGTGAAGGTGCCTACGCCAAAAACCGCCGCGTTGAGTTGCGCTACCGCTAAGCCTTGAACGTGTCCAGCTCCATGCCTTATTTCCGCATCGCTGTCCTGGCCGCGGCGTGCTTCGCAGGCACAGCGGCGCAAGCGCAGCTGTTCGGCGGCGACGACCAGGCTCGTCAGGCCATCCTGGATTTGCGCCAGCGTTTCGACGCAGCGGTGAATGCACAGAACCGCCTGGTCGACGAAAACACGCAGATCCGGCGCAGCATGCTTGAACTTCAGCAGCAGATCGAAGCCATGCGTGCTGAACTGGCACGCTCGCGTGGTCAAGACGAGCAGTTCGCGCGCGAGCTCTCCGAATTGCAAAAGCGCCAGGGCGGCGCGCAGCAGGAGCTCGATGAGCGCGTGCGCAAGCTGGAGGCCGGCGAAGTGGCGCGTGCGGCTTCTGCAGCAGCGGCTGCCACCGCAGCGGCAGCAGCACCCACCACCCCCGAGGCGGGTGCGAGCGCAGCGGCACCGGATGCGACCGAAAAGCAGGAATACGATGCCGCGCTGGCAGTCTTTCGTTCTGGTGATTTCAAAGCATCGCAGACTGGTTTTGCCGCGTTCATCAAGCGCTATCCACGCAGCTCATTGGCCCCGTCTGCCCTGTTTTGGCTAGGTAACGCGCAATACGCTACCCGCAACTACAAGGAAGCGATCACCAACTTCCGCTCTTTGCTGACTGCGGTACCCAATCACGCCAGGGCTCCGGAAGCCATGCTTTCCATTGCCAACTGCCAGGTTGAGCTCAAGGATGCTCGGGCCGAGCGCGCTACGCTTGAACTGCTGGTCAAGACTTACCCGAAATCTGAAGCTGCCCAGGCGGCGCGTGATCGCATTGCGAAGCTGAAGTAGTTGGGTTTTATTGGCTTTTGTCTGCCATCTGCTGGGCCGATTCCAGCTTCGACTCAGGCAGATTTGACGCGAGCAGGGATAAACCCTCAAGCTCGCGCTATAATTCGAGGTTCCCTTGCCGCACTCCATCTGACGCTGGAGGCGGTTTTTTAGTTGTCTGCTACTTCTAAAGTGGCCGGCACGGTATTCATCCATAAGGAGTTTGAATGCGTCATTACGAGATTATTTTGCTGATCCACCCGGATCAGAGCGAACAAGTTCCGGCCATGCTGGAGCGCTACAAGGGCATGATCACCGCCGGCGGCGGAAAGATTCATCGCGTGGAAGACTGGGGCCGTCGTCAATTGGCGTACCAGATCAACAAGCTGGCTAAAGCTCACTACCTGTGCGTCAACATCGAGGCTGATCAAGCCGTGATGGGCGAGCTGGAGCACGCTTTCCGCTTCAACGATGCAGTGTTGCGTCACCTGACCGTACAACGTCCTAAGGCTGACACCGGCCCATCATCCATGATGAAGACAGTTGAGCGCGAAGAAGCCCGCAAAGCTCAGCAAGTCGAGTCCAACTAAGTCGTCGCCGTATTGGCGGGCGTGAACCGCACCGATCTCACAGCTTGCATCGTCGAATGCAGCGCTCTCAGGTACACACCGGCAGGATTGCCGGCGTTGGATTTGAGGCTCGAACACGAGTCCAGCGCTGAAGAGGCCGGTGCAACGAGACAGGTGAAAGCCACGCTAAAGGCTCTCGCGGTTGGCGCGATGGCTGAGAGGTTAGGCAAACAGGTGGTGGGATCGCAATGGCGTTTCACCGGCTTTTTGGCCAGCCCCCGCAACGGCAAGCACGTAGTGCTCCACATCCAGGATTTTCAGCAAGATTTGTAAGGAGGCCCAAATGGCCACGTTCAAGAAATTCAACAAGGACAAGCGTCCTAAGCGCAACACCCAGTCGCTGCTGTTCAAACGCAAGCGTTTCTGCCGCTTCACAGTGGCAGGCGTCGTCGAGATCGACTACAAAGACATGGATGTCTTGCGCGATTTCATCGGCGAAAACGGCAAGATCATTCCCGCTCGCCTGACCGGCACGCGCGCGATCTACCAACGTCAGCTCAATACCGCCATCAAGCGCGCGCGCTTCCTGGCCATGCTGCCATACACAGACCAGCACCGCGTCTGAGGGAAAGAAGCACCATGCAAATTATTCTTCTAGACAAAATCGCTAACCTGGGCACCCTGGGTGAAATCGTCAAGGTCAAAGACGGCTATGCCCGTAACTTCCTGATCCCTAGCGGCCGCGCTCGTCGCGCTACTGCGGCTAACAAAGCTGAATTCGAAGCCCGCCGTGTGGAACTCGAAAAGCAAGCCGCTGACAAACTGGCCCAGGCCAAAGCCCAAGGCGAAAAACTTGCTGGTAAAACCTTCAAGTTGACACAAAAAGCCGGTGTTGATGGCCGCCTGTTTGGCTCCGTCACTAACAGCGACATCGCCGAAGAACTGAAAAAGCAAGGCTTTGAAGTTGTGAAGTCGCAAGTTCGCTTGCCCAACGGTCCTATTAAGCTCGTGGGCGACACCACCGTTGCTGTGTCACTGCACACTGACGTGGTGGAAGAGATTACTGTTTCTGTGTACGGCGAATCCGCCTAAACCGAATACGGTCCTGTCTCAGCCGCCACCCCATAAGGGTGGCGGTTTTTTTTTAGTTGAGCGGTGCGAAATGCACCGCGTTGTGCACAGCATATGGGTATCTTATGCACAGTCCGTGCACCGCTTATCCCCAGAGCTATCCCGTGACACCGCAGCTCAGCCGGCGTAGCATTCGGAATGGAGTTGGACCTAGGAGCCTGTCGGACTTGGAAACCCTCCAAATGCCGTATGAGTACCGTTTTTCGCTGCGTCGCTGGTCCTCCCCTGCCGGGTGAGGGCGCATTCAACTGCCGTCCCCAGGTTCAATTTACACATGTCCTCTGCTTTTCCTCCCAGTTACCCTGACCTCGGCGATGACTTGTCGCCCGATCGTCAGGTAGCGCAGCTGCGCATTCCTCCCCATTCGATAGAGGCGGAGTCGAGCGTGCTCGGTGGCCTGTTGCTAGACAACGGCGCCTGGGATCGCGTTGGCGATCTGGTCAAAGACACGGACTTCTACCGTTACGAACACCGTTTGGTGTACGCCGTCTGCGGCAAACTGATCAACGAAACCAAACCGGCAGACGTCATTACCGTGTTTGAGGAGTTGCAGCGCCAGGGCAAGGGCGATGAGATTGGTGGCCTGGCGTACTTGAACTCTCTTGCGCAGTACGTTCCCAGCGCCGCCAACATTCGCCGTTACGCAGAAATCGTGCGTGAGCGCGCGATCTTGCGCAAACTGGTTTCCGCCAGCGATGAGATCGCCACCGCCGCCTTCAATCCACGCCAGCCGGTGGCCAAAATCCTTGACGAGGCTGAATCCAAGATCTTCAAGATCGGCGAAGAAGGCTCGCGCATGAAGCAGGGCTTCCAGGCCATGGATAAGCTGGTGGTCGATCTGCTGGATCGTGTGCAGGAGATGGCGGACAACCCGAATGACGTCACGGGCGTACCCACTGGTTTCTACGATCTGGATCGCATGACCGCTGGCCTGCAGGGCGGCGATCTCGTGGTGCTCGCTGCGCGTCCGTCCATGGGTAAGACAGCGTTTGCGGTGAACATCGCTGAACACGTGGCGCTCAACGAGCAGCTACCCGTGGCCATTTTCTCCATGGAAATGGGCGCGGCGCAGCTCGCCGTGCGTATCGTGGGCTCGATTGGCCGTATCGACCAGGGTCACTTGCGTACTGGCAAGCTGACAGATGAAGAGTGGCCGCGTCTCACAGAAGCCATTGAAAGCCTGCGCACAATTTCCCTGCATATCGACGAAACGCCAGGCCTGTCACCAAGCGAGTTGAGAGCCAACGCGCGCCGACTGGCCCGCACGTGCGGCAAGCTTGGCCTGATCGTGGTCGATTACCTGCAACTGATGAGCGGAAGCAGCAGTAACGAGGAAAACCGCGCCACTGTGCTGGGCGAAATCTCCCGCGGATTGAAAGCGCTTGCCAAGGAATTGAACTGCCCGGTTATTGCACTTTCGCAGCTTAACCGCAGCGTGGAGCAGCGAACCGACAAACGCCCCATGATGAGCGATTTGCGTGAATCAGGCGCTATTGAGCAAGATGCCGACATCATCATGTTCATCTACCGCGATGATTACTACAACAAGGATTCGCGCGAACCTGGCGTGGCCGAGATCATTATCGGCAAACAGCGTAACGGCCCCACGGGTACCGTAAAACTTGCCTTTGTCAAACAGCTGACGCGCTTCGAGAGTTTGGCTCCGGGCAGCCAGGACGATTTCTAAACCTTCCTAGAACCTGTTCACGATGCATCGTGAGCAGGTTGGAATGCGCTGCTAAGGTGTACTTCACGTTTGCCTGCAGCACAAACAAAAAAGCCGCGACGGCTGTCGCGGCTTTTTGTTGGCGGATATAAAAAGGCGGTTTAGACCACTTTAGCAATCGACTCGCAAACGTAGCCGATATTCTTCTCGTTCAGCGCAGCCACGCACATGCGGCCAGTGTCCGTACCGTACACGCCGAATTCATTGCGCAGGCGCACCATCTGGTCCTTGCTGAGGCCTGAATAGCTGAACATGCCCACTTGCGTGGTGATGAAGCTCATGTCTTGCTTCACGCCAGCGGCTTTCAGGCCTTCCACCAGCTTTTTGCGCATGGCCTTGATGCGAACGCGCATGCCGGCAAGCTCTTCTTCCCACTGAGCGCGCAGCTTGGGGTCTTCCAGAACCATGGCCACCACCGCACCACCGTGTGTGGGTGGGTTGCTGTAGTTGGTGCGGATCATGATCTTGAGCTGAGACAGCACGCGATCAGCTTCTTCCTTGGTGTCACAAAGCACAGACAGGGCGCCCACGCGCTCGCCGTACAGGCTGAAGCTCTTGGAGAACGAGGTCGAGACAAAGAAGCTCAAACCAGCGGCCACGAACTTGCCAACTACAGCGCCGTCTTCGGCAATGCCATCCGCAAAGCCTTGGTAGGCCATATCCAGGAAAGGCGTGAGGCCGCGCGACTTCACCACGGCGATCACCTGATCCCACTGAGCGGGCGTGATGTCGTAGCCAGTAGGGTTGTGGCAGCAGGCATGCAGCACAGCAACCGTACCAGGTGCGGCAGCTTGCAGATCGGCCAGCATGCCCTCAAAGTTCAAGGCGCGGGTGGCACCGTCGTAATAGCGGTACGAATCCACCTCAAACCCGGCCTGCGTGAAGAGGGCGCGGTGGTTTTCCCAGCTGGGATCCGAGATGAGGACTTTGGCTTCGGGTTTCAGCTTGCGGATGAAATCAGCGCCAATCTTCAGGCCGCCTGTACCACCCAAGCCTTGCACGGTAGCAACGCGACCGGCTTTGAACGGCTCCGAATCGGCACCAAACACCAGCTTCTTCACTGCCGTGTCGTAAGCTGCAATGCCATCAATAGGCAAATAGCCACGTGGCTTTGGTGTGTCCATCAGGGCCTTCTCGGCTGCTTGTACACATTGGAGCAAAGGCAGCTTGCCGTTCTCATCGAAATACACGCCTACGCCGAGGTTGACCTTATTAGGATTGCTGTCAGCGGCAAATTGCTCATTCAGACCCAGGATAGGGTCGCGAGGGGCCATTTCGACGGCGGAGAAAAGAGACATAGCGGAAAAGTCCTGTTGAATGCAAAGGCATCGAATCAGACGTGTCCAAACGCGGCAGGACCGCATGCGGTACGCTGGAGAGGGAAAAACCCTTGAATTTTAGCTAGTAGCCTGAAGGACTTGTCACAAAGGCTTGAAAATTGACTCCAGTGTTCATGGTTTTTACCGAGTTTGGCCTCACATACTGCTGCTAAAGCGCCAAGCTTGGCTGCAAAATGAGCCGTTGCAAGCCGCTCGTATCGGCGCTCCTTACCCACCAAGCTCCAGGCACCGCATTACTTCCAGAATATGACTTCTACCGTTGTGGCCGAAGTGCCAACCGAGGGCAAATTCCTGTCCTTCCCCGATTCGCCGTTTCAGCTTTTTCAGCCCTATCCGCCCGCTGGTGACCAACCCGCGGCCATTGATGCGCTGGTGGAAGGTGTGGAGTCGGGGGAGTCTTTCCAGACCTTGCTGGGCGTCACTGGTTCGGGCAAGACCTTCACCATGGCCAACGTCATTGCCCGGCTCGGGCGGCCCGCCATCGTGTTCGCACCGAACAAGACGCTCGCCGCACAGTTGTACAGCGAGTTCCGGGAGTTCTTCCCCAAGAATGCGGTTGAGTATTTCGTCAGTTACTACGATTACTACCAACCAGAGGCCTATGTGCCTCAGCGCGATCTTTTCATTGAGAAAGACAGCGCCATCAACGAGCACATAGAGCAGATGCGTCTTTCCGCCACCAAGAGTGTGCTGGAGCGGCGTGATGTGGTGATCGTGGCCACGGTGAGTGCCATCTACGGCATCGGCGCGCCGGAGGACTACCTCCAGATGCGGCTGATCCTCAAAGTGGGGGGCAAGCAGCCGCAGCGCGACACCATTGCTCAGTTGGTACGCATGCAGTACCAGCGCAATGACACTGATTTCACGCGCGGTTGCTTTCGCGTGCGCGGCGACACCATTGACGTTTTTCCGGCCGAACATAGCGAACTGGCCGTTCGCATTGAACTGTTCGACGATGAGGTGGAGAGCATCCAATTGTTTGACCCGCTCACTGGCCGGGTTCAGCAAAAGGTGCCGCGCTTTGTAATCTACCCCTCAAGCCATTACGTCACGCCGCGAGAGAAGACTCTCGCAGCCGTGGAAACCATCAAGGCTGAGCTGAATGAACGCCTGAAGTTCTTCGTTTCGGAGGGGAAGCTCCTGGAAGCTCAGAGGGTAGAGCAGCGCACACGCTTCGATCTCGAAATGCTGGCTGAACTAGGCCATTGCAAGGGCATTGAGAACTACACCCGCCATCTTTCAGGCGCTGCCCCCGGCGATCCGCCTGCGACGCTCACAGACTATTTGCCGCGTGACTCCCTCATGTTCCTCGATGAGAGCCACCAGATGATCGGGCAACTCAACGCCATGTACAACGGCGACCGTGCACGCAAAACTACGCTGGTTGAGTATGGTTTTCGCTTGCCGAGCGCCCTGGACAATCGTCCCTTGAAGTTCCTTGAGTTCGAGCAGCGCATGCGGCAAGTGATTTTTGTTTCCGCCACACCGGCTGATTACGAAAAGCAGCATGCCGGCCAAGTGGTTGAACAGGTGGTTCGCCCCACCGGCCTGATAGACCCTGAAGTGGAGGTTCGTCCCGCCACTCACCAGGTCGATGATGCGCTGCAGGAAATTCGCATTCGCTCCGAAAAGCGCGAGCGTGTACTGATCACCACGCTTACCAAGCGCATGGCGGAGCAACTCACGGAATACTTAAGTGAAAACGGCGTCAAGGTTCGTTACCTTCACAGCGACATAGATACCGTAGAGCGGGTTGAAATCATCCGTGATCTGCGGCTGGGTGCGTTTGATGTTCTGGTGGGCATCAACTTGCTGCGCGAAGGCCTGGATATCCCGGAAGTTTCCTTGGTGGCTATCCTGGATGCCGACAAGGAAGGCTTCCTCCGCGCGGAACGCTCTCTCATCCAGACCATTGGTCGCGCCGCACGGAACGTCAACGGCAAGGCCATTCTGTACGCAGACAGGATGACTGAATCGATGAAAAAGGCGATAGGTGAGACGGAGCGCAGAAGGCTAAAGCAGATAGCCCACAACCTGGAGCATGGCATTACGCCAAGAGGCATCGTGAAAGAGGTTCGCGATCTGATCGATGGCGTTTACAGCGAGAAAAGCGGTAGAGACGCGGAGCGTCTAAATCACGGCTCTGCGACCTTCAAAGAGGAGGCTTTGTCCGAAAAAGACCTCGCCAAAGAAATCCGTCGCCTGGAAAAACTCATGATGGAGCATGCGCGCAACCTCGAGTTCGAGCAAGCTGCCCGCACTCGAGATCAACTAGCCAAACTCAAAAGCAGGATCTTTGGTGCTGCAGGGGAGGGGAGCGCTGCCGCTTGAGTGAGGCCAGGGCAGGGCCGTAGCCCTGTTAGCTTAGCCCTTCACTTCCAGCATATTGCTCACGCTCTTCACGCCAGAGACGCCTTTTGCAATCGTTTCTGCGCGGTCCTTGGCTGCAGCATTAGGTGCAGGGCCTTTCAGCGAAACTACGCCATTGCTGGTGTCCACATTGATCTTGATCGCGCTCAGATCGGGATCTTTCATCAAGCCAGCTGAAACAGAAGCAGTAATTGCGGCATCTCCGGCAGCCTCTGCCATTCGTGAGCCAGCGGCGCTAGCATCCGCGCGCATCTCTGCTGTGCCCTCTTTGATCTGCTCGCCGGTGCGTGCTGCCGCCGCTCTTGCATCAGCGGCCGCTGCAGCTGCCTTGGCTTCCGCATCACGAGCCACATCCTCGGTTTTCGCAATAGCCGAGTCGACCTTCTGACCAGCGGTTCGCTCGTCGTTCTTGTTGCAAGCAACCAGACCGGTGGTTAGCGCCGCAGCGGCGGCCAAAAGCGTCAAACGTTGAATACTTGTTTTCATTTGAGGTTTCTCCTTCCAGATCCATGAGCTGAAGTGCCCACTGAGATGTAACTGTAGAGAGAGGTGCTCAACTGGGATGTCAGCTGTGGATGAAAGACCTGTAGGAGGAATCCAACTGCTCGAAATCTGCAGACCAGAATGAAACTCCACGTCCTTAAGCCAATTTTTTTGGCCTGTCAAGAGGGAGAATCAGTGTATACTTGATAAAAATACTCGGAAATAAATTGAACTAGACAGCTTGCCACGGTGTCAGTCAATTGGATTCAGCAGAGCCTAGTTTTGGCTCCCAGATGGGAAGTTTTCCCATGAATGTTCAACCCACGCTATCGAGGAGTTTGTCATGCGCCTTACAACCAAGGGCCGATTCGCGGTAACCGCCATGATCGACCTTGCCTTGCGTCAGGATAACGGTCCGGTGACGCTTGCCGCTATCAGCCAGAGGCAGCAGATTTCCCTGTCCTACCTGGAGCAGCTGTTTGGCAAGCTGCGCCGGCACGAATTGGTAGAGTCTACCAGGGGCCCAGGCGGCGGCTATTCGCTCGGGCGTAAAGCGGCTGACATCACCGTCGCTGACATTATCGTCTCAGTGGATGAACCCATCGATGCCACCCACTGCGGCGGCAAAGAAAACTGTCATGGCGATGGTGGCCGCTGCATGACGCACGATCTGTGGACCTCCTTGAACGCTCGCATGGTCGAATTTCTTGATTCGGTCACCCTGCAGAAGCTGGTCAATGACCAACTCGAAAAGGGCGTTGAAGTTGAGGACAAGCCAGCTACCAAGCGCGCCATCTCCAGCGCACCGGTGGTCAAGCCTATTCGCGTGAATGCGCCCAACTCGGTGTTCGCACTGGGTGGAATCTCCTCCAAGCTCTGAGCATGTGCACCCCAGGGTGCACAGCAGCAGTTTCTAGATTTAACCTTCATAGCCAGTCAAGCCAGCCATGAGCCAGACTCCTCACTTCCCAATCTACTTGGATTACGGCGCCACTACGCCAGTTGATCAACGCGTGGTCGATGCCATGATTCCGTGGTTGCGCGAACACTTCGGTAACGCGGCCAGCCGCAGCCATGCCTGGGGCTGGGAAGCCGAAGCCGCGGTTGAAAAAGCCCGCGTCGATGTCGCAGATTTGATCGGTGCTGACCCACGTGAAATCGTGTGGACCTCCGGCGCCACTGAATCCACCAACCTCGCTTTGAAAGGTGCAGCGCACTTCTATAAAGGCAAGGGCAAGCACCTCATCACGCTCAAGACTGAGCACAAAGCCACTCTGGACACCATGCGTGAGCTGGAGCGCCAGGGCTTCGAGGTCACCTACCTCGATGTTCAGGAAGATGGCTTGCTGGATCTGGATAAATTCCGGGAAGCTCTGCGTCCTGACACCGTACTCGTCAGCGTCTTGTTCGTGAACAACGAAATCGGCGTCATTCAAGATATTGCCGCCATTGGCAATATCTGCCGTGAAAAAGGCGTGCTGCTGCACGTAGACGGCGCGCAGGCCACTGGCCGGGTCGACATCGATCTGAAAACACTCCCAGTGGATCTGATGAGCCTCACCGCCCACAAGACCTACGGCCCCAAAGGCATTGGAGCCCTGTACGTGCGCCGCAAGCCACGCGTGCGGCTGGAGGCGCAAATGCACGGTGGTGGCCATGAGCGCGGTATGCGCTCCGGAACACTGGCTACGCATCAGATCGTCGGCATGGGCGAAGCCTTCCGGATTGCCAAGGCGCAAATGAAGGAAGACAACGCTCACGCGGCTCGTCTGCAAAAGCGTCTGCTGGATGGCCTCAAAGACATTGAGCAAGTGTTCATCAACGGTAACCTGGAACGCCGTGTGCCCCAGAACCTGAACATGAGCTTCAACTTCGTTGAAGGCGAATCCTTGATCATGGGTATCAAAGGTTTGGCCGTGTCCAGTGGTTCGGCATGTACCTCTGCCTCGCTGGAGCCAAGCTACGTATTGCGCGCCCTGGGCCGCAGTGATGAATTGGCGCACTCCAGCTTGCGCATGACCATCGGTCGCTTCACTACAGAAGAAGAGATCGACTATGCGGTAGACACCATCCGCAAGAACGTCGCGAAACTTCGCGAACTAAGCCCCCTGTGGGAGATGTACCAAGACGGTGTAGACATCTCCACCATCCAGTGGGCAGCGCATTGATCAACGAACTCGGTGCTGGAAATCCAGTGCTGTCTGTTCAACCAAGGAGATACGAACATGGCCTATTCTGAAAAAGTCATCGACCATTACGAAAACCCCCGCAACGTCGGCAGCTTTGACAAGGGCGACGACACCATCGGTACCGGTATGGTCGGCGCGCCTGCTTGCGGCGACGTCATGAAGCTGCAGATCAAAGTCAATCCAGCCACTGGCATCATTGAAGATGCTCGCTTCAAGACCTATGGTTGCGGTTCTGCCATTGCCAGCAGCTCGCTCGTCACTGAGTGGGTTAAGGGCAAAACGCTGGATCAGGCAGCTGAGCTCAAAAATAGCCAGATTGCTGAAGAACTGGCCTTGCCGCCAGTGAAGATCCACTGCTCCATCTTGGCTGAAGACGCCATCAAGGCAGCAGTCAACGACTACAAACAAAGGCACGCCTGAGCCATGCGCGCGCTGAATGCTCAGCCTTCAGCGCTCCCGCCGGAATAAGCCAAAGACTCTAAGCGAAAGCTACATACCCCAAATGTCCGTTTCTCTTACCCAAGCCGCTGCGCGGCACGTAAACAAGTATCTCGCCAAGCGCGGCAAGGGCGTGGGCGTGCGGCTTGGTGTCAAAACCACCGGCTGCTCCGGCTTGGCCTATAAGCTGGAGTACGTGGACGAAGTGGACACCGGGGATGTGCTGTTCGAAGAACATGGCATCAAGCTGATGATTGATCCCAAGAGCCTGGCATATATTGACGGCACGGAACTCGACTACGTGCGTGAAGGCCTGAACGAAGGCTTCAGGTTCAACAACCCCAACGAACGCGACCGCTGCGGTTGCGGAGAATCGTTCCGCGTCTAGCGCTCGTTACCTCTTGTCTTGAGGGCGGCACCAACAGGCTGAAACGGTTTTTCCGTGGTTGTTCTGCCCTGGCGGGGAAACCTCGTACAAGAGGATGAAACTAACCCATCGCCATGAATCTTCAGTCCACAGATTTTGAGCTCTTTGATGTGCCCCCGCGCTTCGCGCAGGATGCTGCACTGCTGGATGCGCGTTGGAAAGAACTTCAGCGGCAAGTGCACCCAGACAAGTTTGCCACCCAAGGTGCGGCAGCCCAGCGCGTCGCCATGCAGTGGTCAGCCCGTATCAATGAAGCCTATCGACGCTTGAAAAGCCCGCTCAAACGCGCGGCGTATCTGTGCGAACTCAATGGCGCGCCCATCCAGGCGGAAAACAACACCGCCATGCCTGCTGAGTTCCTCATGCAGCAAATGGAATTGCGCGAAGGCCTGGATGATGCCGGCACCCCTGAGGAACTTGAGCAGATCAGCCAACTGTCTGCATCCTTGTGGAGCCAGGCGTTGGTAAAGATTGAACGGCAAGCAGATATCGAGAATGACTGGCCCGCTGCCGCGCAAACCGTACGGGCACTGATGTTTCTCGAGAAGCTCGCCTCCGACGTCTCGCGCAAGCGTGAGACACTCGCCGCCTGAGAATGGCTTTGCAAGATTTGTATTCGTAGAACATGGCGCTGCTTCAGATTTCCGAACCCGGTCAATCGCCCGATCCTCACCAACGGCGCATTGCAGTCGGTATTGACCTTGGCACCACGCATTCCCTGGTCGCCGCTGTCCGGCATGGTGCGGCCGAGTGCCTCCCAGACGACGATGGCCGTGTACTACTGCCCTCCGTTATTCGCTACCTGGCTGGCGGCCGCCGCCAGATTGGCTACGCTGCACTAGAGTCTGGTGCGGCAGAAGATGCCGAGAACACCATTCATTCCGCCAAGCGCTTCATGGGGCGCGCGCTGGCGGATATTGCGCAGGCTGAGAAGCTGCCGTACCGGTTCATCGACCAGCCGGGCATGCTCGCCATAGACACCGTACAGGGAAAGAAATCCCCGGTGGAGATCAGCGCTGAGATCCTGGCCACGCTGCGTCAGCGCGCTGAAGACACCTTCGATGATGATCTTTACGGCGCCGTGATCACCGTACCGGCCTATTTTGATGACGCTCAGCGTCAAGCCACCAAAGATGCTGCGCAGTTGGCCGGCATCAATGTGCTGCGCCTCATCAATGAGCCCACTGCAGCCGCTATTGCCTATGGCCTGGATAACGCCAGCGAAGGCATCTATGCCATATTCGATCTGGGCGGCGGCACGTTTGATATTTCCATTCTTCGCCTGACACAAGGCGTATTTGAAGTCATCTCCACCGGCGGCGATTCCGCCTTGGGTGGTGACGACTACGACCGCGCCCTGGTGGATTGGGCGTTGCCGCAAATCAACGCGAACATGGATTCCCCTGAATCCAAGGCGGCGCTGAAAGCCGCAGCGCGTAGCGCCAAGGAAGCCTTGAGCGAAACAGAGGAAACGGTTTTCCGTGTAACTTCAGGAGCTCAAAGCTTTGAACTCCCGCTGACAAGGTCAGATTTTTATTCTGTCACCGCAGAGCTTTCCGCGCGCTGCATGACCGCCGTGCGCCGTGCCTTGCGCGACGCCGGGCTCTCGCCGCAAGAAGTGCAGGGTGTGGTCATGGTGGGCGGTTCTACCCGCATGCCGCAGATCCAGCGTGCCGTGGCGGAGTTCTTTGGCAAGCCACCGCTCGTCAATTTGAACCCTGACGAAGTGGTCGCTCTTGGCGCTGCTATCCAAGCCAACCAATTAGCTGGTAATGACACCGCTGGTGAATTGCTGCTGCTTGATGTGATCCCGCTCTCGCTCGGTATTGAGACCATGGGCGGCTTGGTGGAGCGCATCGTGCCGCGCAATCAGACCATTCCCGTCTCCATGGCTCAGGATTTCACCACCTACAAAGACGGCCAAACCGCATTGGCACTGCATGTGGTGCAAGGCGAGCGCGATCTTGTGCAAGATTGCCGCAGCCTGGCACGCTTTGAGCTTCGCGGCATTCCACCCATGGTAGCGGGCGCGGCCCGCATCCGCGTGACTTTCACCATCGATGCCGATGGGCTTCTCAGCGTCAACGCCAAGGAGCAAGCGAGCGGCGTGGAGGCCAAGATTGATGTCAAGCCCACGTATGGCTTGAGCGACGAGCAAATCGCCACCATGCTGCAAGAAAGCTTCACCACCGCTGAAGCTGACATCAAAGCGCGCGCACTGGCCGAAGCCAAGCTCGATGCCGATCGCATGCTGCTGGCAACGCAAAGCGCGCTGGATGTAGATGGCGCACTGCTTGAGGCGTCAGAACGCGCCGCCATAGATGCACTCATGCTGTCACTGCGTGGTATTGCCGCCAACAGCACAGATGCTCAAACCATTGAAGACGCCACAGAGGCTCTTGCAAACGGCACAGAGGCTTTTGCCGCCGAACGCATGAACCACAGCATCCAGAAAGCGCTATCCGGCAAGCGGGTAGACGCGCTATAAAAATCTAATTTCCCATGCCCGTTATCAAGATCCTCCCGCACCCCGAGTACGCACCTCAAGGCACTGAGATTCAGGCCACGCCGGGTCACTCCATTTGTGAACTCTTGCTCGAGAACAATATTGCGATCGAGCACGCCTGTGACATGAGCTGCGCCTGCACCACCTGCCACGTGATCGTGCGCCAGGGTATTGAGTCGCTCAATGAGGCTGAGGAAGAGGAAGAAGATTTGCTGGATCGTGCCTGGGGCCTGGAGCCGCAGTCGCGCTTGTCGTGCCAGACCATCGTGGCGCAAAAAGATCTGACAATAGAGATTCCGCGCTACACCATCAACCACGCCAAAGAGAACCACTGAGCCTATGTCCCGTCAGATCGTCCTGGACACAGAAACCACTGGCCTTTCTGCTGAAGGCGGCGACCGCATCATTGAGATCGGTTGCGTTGAATTGGTGGCGCGCAAGCTCACTGGCAACAATCTTCACTTCTATCTGAACCCTGAGCGCGACAGCCATGAAGACGCGCTCAAGGTGCACGGTATCAGCAACGAGTTTCTGCGCGACAAGCCAAAATTTGCTGAAGTAGCCCATGAAATAGTGGCCTACCTGAAAGGCGCCGAAGTCATCATTCACAACGCGGCGTTCGACGTCGGATTTCTGAACAAGGAGTTCGAACGCGTGGGGCTACCCGGTATGGATGTCCATGTAGACCTGGTGACCGACACGCTGGCCATGGCCAAGCAGTTGTACCCCGGTAAGCGCAATAGCCTGGATTCCTTGTGCGACCGCTTGGGCGTAGACAACTCCGGCCGTACGCTTCACGGCGCTTTGCTGGATGCCGAACTGCTGGCAGATGTCTACATCAATCTCACGCGCGGACAAGATGCGCTGCTGATTGATCTGGGCAATGTGGGCGAAGATGAAGCCAGCGGCACGCCGCGCATGGATCTCTCCGGCTTTGTATTACCAGTTCTTGCAGCAAACCCGCAAGAACTCGCTGCCCATGACGGCATGCTCACGCAGCTAGACAAGGCCAGCGGTGGAAAAACAGTATGGCGGAAGGCCGAGCCTGCGCAAAACGCCGAATCAGCTGTGGCATAATCCCATCTTTCAGGTTTAAGCGAAAAGCTTGAACTCCGAAATCGGGTGATTAGCTCAGCGGTAGAGCACTGCCTTCACACGGCAGGGGTCGCAGGTTCAAACCCTGCATCACCCACCAAAAATACTCAATAAAACCAAGGACTTAGCAGAAATGCCGAGTCCTTTTTTGTTGCCGGTACGGAAAAAGTACGGAAAACAGGTGCTGGCTTAAAGCGCTTTTTTTGCGTCTCAATGCACAGTTCATTTGGCTCTGCACATTTCGATTGCCCCATCGTCATGCAAAATGTTCCTCTTCATAACCACACGAGGAGAGGGATAGTGTTCAAGATTGGCGAAAAGTATGACATTGAAATGTTGGACGGCCGCGACCATAACGGGCATCCAGACCTGACCACCTATCCGGGTCGCGAAGTGTTGTCGAAGGACGGTCCGCTCATAGAAATAGTTGACGCGGGTGGAACCCTCATAATTAACACTTACTCACCCGTCTTTGCTCGGGCAAAGCTGAAGAAGCCTTCGAAGATCGCGGAGGCGCTGCAATCCAAAGGCTCCTGAGTCGACCTCTCTTCAAGCCACCCATTTCCGATACGGATCAAGCAACCGAGTAAACAGCCTGTTCTCCACGATAGGGCCATCGGACTGACTCTCCCGGCGCGTGTACAGACTGCCCACCAGCATCAACACAGCGGCATGCACTGGCGCTGCGTCGGGTAGTTCGTCTAGGTCGAGATAGTCCAGCGCTGCGGCTTCGGCGGCGTCAATCATTGCCAAGATGGCAGCGTCGTCTTCATCTTGATCAACGCGAATGTGGTTTTTTGCTTCTTCCAGGGTCACCATGTCTTTTCCTCAGTAAATGCGCCTGCCGCGCTCGGTGAGAGGTGCCGGGTAACATGTCCCGGCCACCAAGCCGCAGGCTGTCAGGGTTTTCTATGAACGCGGCACTCACTGACAAATCCGCGTCCGGGCCATGTCTTGCGACCCCTCCCGGCTAGGGTTAAACAAACATGAATTGGCCATCGCTATAGCCCTCGCTCATCGCCTGAGAGCTGGCTGCTATCCCGAAGGCCATAGCCATCGCCACCAGGCCATCAATGCGACCCGTGGTGCGGCTCTTGTCGAGCTTGCGGTTGCCTGCCGGGTCTTTCGTCACCGTCGCATTGGCCGCACACATCTGGAGCACCGGATTGCCACCGTGGGCCACTTGCCCATTCAGCAAGGCAGCTTCCAGCGCATCCAGGGCAGGAGACATATCCTTGAAGCCCTGGCCGAATGGCACTAGAGGCAATTCCATGTCCAGGCGCTCAAGCTCTTTCTTGAGCACATCGATGCGCCAGCGGTCGAAAGCGATAGCCTGCACATTCACGTCAACCAGAATCTCGGCCATATCGCGGGCCACATGCTCATAGTCGATGGCACTGCCTGGCGTGGTGCGTAGCAAGCCCTGGCGATGCCACACGTCATAGGGTGCGCGGTCACGGCGGGCACGGTCTGCCAAGCCCACCTCAGGCGTCCAGAAGAACGGCTGTACATGCCACACACCATCATCGTCCTGGCCGATCAGCACCAGAGCGGTTAGGTCGGTGCGCATGGATAGATCCAGGCCAGCGAACACGGGACCATCCATACTGCACATTGAGTGTGCAGTTGCAGCACACGCCTTCCACACGTCCGGCGACACGAACGGGCTTTCCGTCGATACCCGCTGATTCAGCAGCAGGTTACGAACTGAGTTTTCCATGCTGGGCATGCGCTGGGCTTGCACCATCTGTTCTTGCAAATCGGCTTCGGAGCGGAACAAACCCAACGCGGGGTTGGCTGCTTTCCAGGCTTGCACGTCCAGCAGATCAGCACCTTCTGGTGCGGCGTACAGATGACAAACAATCTTTGGGTCGCTGCTCACCTTGGCGTCGTCAATCTGCACACTCAGCCAATCGGCATCTGTGGCAGCTTGCGTGCTGATGACGATCTGGAGAGGGTCGGCATGCGCGCCCTGGCTGGTCAGCAGCGCGTCAATGAAATCAGACTGCGGTCCCCGTACCTGGCCCCATTCATCGCCGATCACCAGCACCGGGGATAGCCCGTGAGCGGTCTTGCCGTCAGCGGCCATCGCTCGAAACTCAACATTCATGGGCAGACCGATCAGGCGCTTGCCTGAAGGCACGATGCGCACCAGGCTGGAGAGCTTCGCCGATTGCTGCACCATCTTGCAGGCCAACGAGAACACCAGGGATGCCTGATCCCGACTCATGGCACCAGAGACTATTTGCGCGTTCTGCTTGGCCTCAGGCCCGACAAGGTGCGCCAGCAGCAGGCCAGCAATCAAGCCAGACTTACCATTCTTTCGTGCTATTGAAAGAATAGCGCGGCGCGTTCCAGCGGGGTTGTCGTAGACCTCACGGATGAACTTCTTTTGGAAGTCAGCCAGCACCAGCGGCTTACCCACATCCGCGCCTTCGGGCGTCACGCAGTAACGCTGAATGAAGTCAATGATGCGGGCGGCTCTGCTCATACTGCGCGGAGCCTCGGAATCAGATCATCATCTGGTTGCTGGCGTGCTCCACGCTCGGCGGTCGCTGCATTCACCATGTCAGCGGCTCGGCCCACGGTAGCGGTTGTGTGAACACTCACCGAGCGAGACAAGGCCATGGCAAGGCGGGTTAGCTTGGCATGCTCATCAGATCCGATTGCTACGGTTTCAATAGCATGCTGCACCCTGGCCAGATTCGCAGCCAGCACCAGATCGGAATCAGTCCAGGTATCACGCGGCCTAGATTGCACGATGGCATTCCAGAACGGTTTGCAGGCTTCCGGCAGGGTCACATAGGCCGGCGGATCAATCGGGCCTTGTGCGGCGTTCTGAGCGGCCTGCACTGCACCCTTGGCAGTGTCTGCACGCTGGCGTTTGGGAGTGAGCTTCATGGTTGCCTATTTTTTAAGCAGCAAGCGTTAAAGGAAGAGGGACAGGACGGTCTAGGCCAATCAGCCACTGGTGATTTCTGGCTCATCGCCTCGCCTCGGATCGGGCCTGAGCAGCAGCGGCGTCTTGGCATTCCACGGGTGGCGCAGGTCGATAGGCCAGCCATCCAGGCCACACCCCAGGCTCACGCGCTTGCCTTGATCCATCGCCGTCTTGATCGAGTGACAGCTATGGCACAACGGACACAAGTTATCCGTGCTGTTGTCGCTCGGGTCACCTGAGACGTGATCCACATCAGTAGCCGGTTCCACCTGCCCACGCTGGGCACATGCTCTGCATAGAGGTTCACCAGCCAGCACAGATGCCCTCAGGCGCTGCCACGCTGCTCCATTGAGGGGTAAGGTGCGGCGCGGGTCTGCATCGCGTCCTGTGCGTTTGGATAGGCGCAAAGGCGGTGCCATCTTGATGCGTGTGTCTTCGATCATCTTGATGCGCGGTTGCAGCATCTTCAGCTTGGGGCGGTTCATGCGGCTTCCTTCTGCTTGGATGGATAGGGTTGCGGCGCAGGGGTGGGGGTGGAATCG
This sequence comes from Ottowia thiooxydans DSM 14619, assembly GCF_000422885.1. Lineage (GTDB taxonomy): Bacteria > Pseudomonadota > Gammaproteobacteria > Burkholderiales > Burkholderiaceae_C > Ottowia > Ottowia thiooxydans. Next base: position 370,381 of record NZ_KE383942.1, read on the forward strand.
GATTCCACCGTCTTGGCATCGTCTATGCCCTCGATCACCGGCAGGTTCTCCAGCTTCCGGGCCTCGCTCTTGAGCATCCAGCCGCTGGTAATGCCTGAGCTATAGAACGCGGCTCGGTTGGTGGCATCGCCTCTCAGCAATCCTTCAACCTGATGCTCTGCAAAGTAGGTGCGCCGACCTGCCTCAGTCAGCAGCTTCTGTGCAATGCCCTGCTCCCACATGGTCAGGTGCCTGCGTAGGCTCAGAGTCACGAACTGGCGAGCTAGCTCCACGCTGTTGGAGTAGTTCGCACTCTCCATGCTTTGCACAATGACAGGGGGCACACGGAACAAGCGGCACACCTCCACCACTGAGAGCTTGCGGGCCTCGATCCATTCGGCATCCTCTAGGCTCATGCTCACCGGCTGGAAGTCGGCACCCTCTTCAAGCACAGCAGTGCGGCCGCTGTTGGCACCTCCTGCATGCTGGCTGGCCCAGGACTCACGGATGGTTGTGCGTTGTTCGGCTTTGAGCTTGCCGGGGAACTTGAGTACACCCAGCAGCTTTGCACCATTGCGGAAAGTCGAAACACCATGCTCCTGTTCGGAGATAGCCAACTCGATCACTCCACGGGCGGCTTGTATAGGACTGACGCCCATCACGCCATCGTCACCCAGTCGGTGACGCAGGTGCAGTACCTCATCTGCCAGCAGGCGATTCAATCGGCCTTCGGTATCGCTGTACTCATAGGCCAGCTTGCCAGTGTTCAACCTGAGCACGTTCATGCGGTCGGGGTTGATGGGCCATAACTCTCTCACCTGGCCGTCATAGCCACGCACGATGCGGGCAAAGGCATTGCCACGAAGCAAGACATTCGCCTGCATCAGTTCGCGGAACTCCAGGGCGGTTTGCTCGGGGTTAGCCGCATCATGAAGCACACGGTATAGGGGATGGTCGCCAGCGCGTTCACGGTCATCACCACTTCGCCGATAAAGGATCAGGGGCAACGTGGCCGTAGTCTCGGCAATGGCCTGTACGCAGGCATAGACAGCACTCACCCCTTGCGCGGTCTGGTCGTTCACCGGGCCATTGCGCAGGGTCTGGAAGGCTCCCCAGGTGTCATTTGGGTTGGTGGCTCGGCGCTCTAGGCCAATCACATTCAATGCGCGTTCTAGGAGGCTCATCGGCATGTCTCCAGCCACAGGTTGCGCGGCTCGCATGAGAACATGACCAGGTACTGCTTAGGCTTGTTGCGCATCGCCACCGTGGTATCGGTGTAGGCCGGGTCACTGGTCAAGGTGATTTCATGAAGATTCACCTCCAGCAACTCGCGCACTATCGTGGAGCCTCGTTCCTCCCAGCGGTCGCCACCATCGGCTACTTGAAAGCCGAATGAACAACCGGCCACGTCGCCACGATCAACCAGCACAGCCAAGTCCCGGCCATGGGTGGTATCTGGTAGAGCCAACTCAAAAGCCAGTCCATGCGCATCCTCTTTGAGCTTCAAGCTACCGCCACGGGTCGTACCCAGCAGCGCAGCGCCTTGGTGGTGATAGAGCGCACGAATATTGGAGCCGCTTCCCAGGGACTTGGCGAAGGCTCCATTGCGGATGACCTCAGAGAAACTCCCCAGGTTGGCTTCGCTGTTGAATATCGCGGCATACCCGTGCAGCGTCTTGCCGTTGCTGCGCAGGTTGCCAGTAGAGCGGACTTCCAACATTCGCTTGCTCCTTAGATAGCGATGTCGTCAGCCAGCACGAATGCCTTGGGATGGCGCACTGCGGCATCGCAGGTATGCAAAATTCGGAGCTGCACATCACCCTTTTCGTAGTACCCAGCGGCATAAGGGTTTGCTAGGATTTCTGTAGCACCCCATTCGCCGATCACCAGTTGGGTGAAGTCACCTGCAATCAATCGGCCCGTGGCTGGGCTTCCTGCCTTGGCGTCCAGTTGGTTGGTGGAGTACGCTGGAAGGTCTGCCACACGGCCGCCTTGCATCAGGTACGCGGCACCGGCCACAGCATCCTTGAGCGTGGTTTGCAGCTTGGTCGAAACCTTGGCATGAGTCACGATGGCATTGGGCGTGATGTTCTCCAGGCCCAGTTTTTCAAGCATGGCGACGATGGCATCCCAATCGAGCGTTGCCAGTGATGCAGTTTGAATGCCTGCCACGCTCAAGATGCCCGTGGGCTGCTTGGCGGCGGCAGTCCCGTGCAGCAGCGCTTTATCCACTGCCAGCGAAACCACTGCGGAGAAGTCATCGCGCACCAGTTGTTCAATGGCCGGATTGCTTTGCTGGATCAGTTGACGACTCAGTGCAGTGAGTGCGCCTACGTGCTTTGGCTCCAGCTTGACGCTTCCGTAGGTGGTGTTGCTCTCAGTGAGGGCGTCACCTTCGGCAATCCAGTACGCAGTTGATGCGCCGGTCTGTTTGGGCAACACGGTATCGCCGCGCAGCCCGGTAAGGACTCGGGCACCCAGTGATTTCACGATCAGGCTGTTGCGCAGCAGGCCAATGAACTGGTCAGCTTTGAAGTCGTCCGGCACGATGGCTGCGGAACTGGTGGTGGTCTGAGTCGCACGCTTCTCGAAGATCGACGTGGGCACCAGAATGCCGCCTTTGCTAGGTTCGATGCCCATGCGCTTAGCTTCGGCTTGGAACTCTGCCAAGGCACCCGTGGCGCTGCGGTTCTCCACCTGGCAGGCGATGGCGTCCAGCACGTTCACACGGCTTTCCATGTTGCGGCGGCTGGTGTCTACAGGCGTACCTGTAGAGCGGCGCTCGGCCTCTTCAATGAATTGGGCGCGGGCTTCGTCAGCCTCCAGGGCTGAGATTTCAGCCTTGAGTGAGTCGAACTTGGTTTTCGCCTCGGGCGTCAGCGTCTCAGCGTTCAGCAGGGTTCGGGCTTCGGTAACTTTGGCAGCGCGGGCTTCGCGCAGGTCGTTCAGTTTCATGGGTCAGTTCTTTGCAAAGAATGAAGAAAGACCCAGATATACCGAACTTCAAAAATGATAGCAATAGGCCTGAGAGGGGTGAATGCTCATGGCCGAACATGGCAGATAACTATTTTTTGCCGTTGCGGGCCAACCACTGTTTGGAGCCTGTTTTCACTGGGCCGCTCTCCGATATGCCAACAGCAAGGCGGGTCGTTGGGGCCGCTCGCTGTCCTGGCCCTGCCATCAGTCCTGTTCTGCGTCCTAGGACTGGTAGAGCTATAGAGGTGTACAGTTTCTGTAGTTGGTCGGTGGTACAGAAACTGAGGGCTGATCGGCCTGAAACCCGCATGGATACTGGGTTTTGAGAAATTCGCCACCGTTCTGACGCTACATTTTTTAATGAGTCGCAGGAGGGGCTAATACAGAAACTGTAGCGTCAAATGCTCCCATCGATACAGTTTCTGTATCGGCACGCTGCATTTTCTGTAGCGTCGTTTTATTTTTAGTCGCCCTGGCCCGTGGCGCTGTGGCAGCTTTAATGACTCGCCGGGCTTCGGTTAGCGTCTTGGCTGCTAGGTATTCGTGCGTCGGCTTCATGGCATCAATGTGAAGCTTCAGGTTCTCGAACACTTCCAAGTCCGTGAAGCGGTAGAGGTTGCACACCTTGGAACCGTTCTCCACGCCGATGGTGGCGCGGGTCTTGGCGATAAATCCAGCGGCCTCTAGTTGACGCAAAGCCTTTGCTAGTGTCACCGGGGCCGTCCATCCCCGGTGCCGTAGCTCCGACAATGCCGCGTTGATGTTTCCATTGTTGAACCCGTTCAACTTCACGCGAAGGTCAAAGAACAGGGCCTGGGAGGAACGATCTAGTGCAATGTAAGCGGGACTGTTCAGCAGCGAGAGATTGACGCCTACAAACTTGTCGGCGTAGGTCTTAGCTGGGCGTTTATCCCGGCCCATTAACGCGCCTCCAGCAGTCGGGCCATTCTGGCCAAGTGAGCACGTTCTGATTGTTCGGCCACCTTAGCGACTTCCAGGGCGTTTTCAGGTAGCAGCAATTCCACTTCGAGCCGCAACAATGAACGCAGTGATCGAGCTGGCATGGCCTCTGCCTCCACGGTGTATTTGATGTGCTGGGCGCGCTTATCGCTTTCCTTTCGCGGCTTGGTCGGCAGGTCGTATTCCTCCACCTGCTCCTCGTTGATGGCAATGCGGCGAAAGTTCAGTTCGATATCTGACCGCAAGTGCATGCGCAGTTCACGCTCCAGCGTCACATCAATCAATACGCCCGCCGGGTCGTAGTCACCGATGTAGAACACCACCAGGGGCCTGGCGTCGTCGCCATGGTTATGCACTTGCGCAGCCTCATGGACGAAGGACAAGCTACTGAATCCGCCACAGGGGTACAGGTCCACCGCAAGGTCTTTGCAATCACCCAGCAGCACAGATGCAATGCTGCGCGACTCTGCCCACACTTCACAGCGGTAATCGGAGTCTCGCCATAGATCGGCGCGGTAATGACCCGCCATGCTCCGGATGAAATCGCCCGCACCTGAATAGGTGTTGACGAAGTAGCCGCGGCGACTCATGTCCGCGATCCAGTTGTAGGGTATTTGACCGTCGCGGCGAAGCTTCACACAGCGCTCTTGAACATGTCTGTAGCCTCGGTCGGACTTCTCCACCGGCTCAGGCAGGCGCGGGTCGGTCATCCGGTAAAACACATGGCGCACGGATTGGGGATGATCTTCGTTCAACACGGCAATGATCTGCGAATCCAGTTGTTCGACACGATCACGGGTGCGACGTTCACGTTTTATCGTGCCAGCCCGATAAGTCATGCCGCCCCCTTGGCTTTGAGCCAGTCGGAGACTTGACCGGCTACCCAACGGGTACAGCGCTTGCCATCTTTTTTTGGCGCTGGGAACGTGCCCTCGGCAACTCTGCGGCGGATGCTCGATTCAGACAGGCCAGTGACTTCGATCACCGTCTGAATCTTTAGCAGGGCTTCGGCAATATGAAGCGCATAGGCCGACTGGAGAGGTGGGCGCTTATGGCGGGTTGGAGCGGAAACAGTGTGCATTGAAAGCCTCATGAATGAATGAGCCTTCATTGCAACCGATATTTGCTCCTAAATATATAGCACTATGCTAGCAGGGTACGTACTTTGCTAGCTAGGTACGTACCCTGCTAGCTGGGTTCAGATTCCCACTCTTTGCACCAGCGCTCGATCACTCGTTGACTTCCCAAGGCATCATATTTATCAAGCATTGCCCGCGCGAATGCGGATTTACTCCGGTACTCGTGTCTATTCTTCTGCCACCGAATCCAGCAATCGAAAACGTGCTGCTTTGCTGCTTGCTTGGGGCCCGCGTAGTGCTGGTTGATAGCCCGGCGCCTTGCTTTACTAGAGTCTCTAAGTTGGTATGTCAGGGATACAAACTCACTGATTGATTCCTCATCCAAGTTTGTTGCGATAATTTTTTTTAAACGCGCTTTGTGCGCCAAATATTCGACATTCCACGCTTCCGCATCGCCGACAAAAGGGTCAGGACACCCATGAACTAACTCATCGAGAACGGCTGCGGCTCTTGCCTCTTGCTTTGCAGCAATTTTCCTGACTCTTTCCAGTTCTCTCATTGCAGCTGCATTGCATATGCTGTTAGAAACATCAGTTTCATTACTCGTCATAGCGTCCCCCTCGCCCCTGAAAAAGTTGCCAGCCCAGCCCGTCAGGGAAACGGGTTTTCGGGGATCAGCCTAGGGCTGGCGAAAATGGCTAAGCTGACCAAACTAGACGAAGGTGGCTATGCTTAGGGGGCGCTTTAGTCCTGGCCGCTTTAAACATTGCCTCTATGCGGTCGAGCGGTTCAAGCAACCTCGCCCTGACATCCCAACGCTTTCCTTTGACTGCCCTAACAGAGATCCAGGAGCAAAACTCACCGTTCCGATATGCCAGCCGCTTCGGTGCAATGGGGAATTCAATGTCAGGGATGCGGAGCGTATCAAGCACGCCGCTGGCTGCGACGATCTCATAGCCCCAACTATCTCGAGTGTAAAGCCGCCCCTCCGGCAGATGTGAGCGGCGAACAAGCATGTCACCAGTCTCGATTCGCTCCCATCCATGGTCTTCTGGGTGGATAATTAATGCAGCCATTTTCAAAGTCCTTTTGATAGTGGTCAGGCGGTCGGGTCGTTCTCAGGCTTCCCGGTCGCCGTCTTTTTGCCCTACATAGTCCGGCGCAGGGCTTGCCGGTATCAAATTGCCAGCGCAGCCAGTGCATTAGCGGCGTGCGCCTGTCTCAAGTGTCCGTAGTGTTTTTCGATCATTGGCAAAGACGTATCAGCCAGCTTGGCGACGGTTAGCAGATCCAGCCCGTGAGCTGAGATCAGATCGGTGATAGTGCTGTGCCTCAGGCTGTAAGCTGTTGCGCCGCTGGGTAGCTCGGCAGCGGTCACGGCATCCCTCATAGGGCCTTTCCATGAGTCCTTGTTCCACGCGGCACCATCCGCTCTTGCGAAGATCGGCGCAGCGGGCAGCTTGTTTTTGCACTGTCCCGCGATGAAGTCCGCCGTTTCCTTGGGTAGCGGGATCGTGCGCGGCTTGCCGTTTTTGTCGTTGCCGATACGTAGGTTTTTCAGACGTGGCTCGAAGTCTGCCACTGTGCGGGCTGCGAGCGCACCCGGACGGAGGGGGAGGGCGCTCATAGCTCGGATGAACGTTCCAATGTCTGATGCAGCGTGCCTAACCAGCTTCTGCCGCTGGGCATGATCCAAGTAAACCTCCCGCTTCCCGCTTGCCGCTTCCACTGGGCGAAGTTTGGTATCCCAAGCCGTGCTACTGGTGATGTAGCCGTCGGCCAGCGCCAGATTCAGCGCGGCCTTTAAGTTGCTCATATCGCGGTTTAGAGATGCTGCACTGCGTTTGCGCGTGGCTTCCTTCGCTTTGTCTTGCGGCATGGCCAAAGTGCCCGCCAGCTTTGAGCGCCAATCATCTAGTACCCGGGGGGTTATTTTTGTGAGGGGCAGGCGCTCAAGCCTTTTATCGTCGAACACCCAGCGATTGAAGCGGCCTTGCGCATCTTTCGCTGTGCCGTCCCGCCCATCCTCTTTAAGCTTCTTGAGGTAGCGGCGGCAGGCTTCGCCAACTGTGATTTCATCTGTGGAGCCGCCACGTCCCAGATGTTCGAACCACTCCCGTGCGGCCTTGGATGCAACATCAAAGCGCATCGCGGGCGCCATGTCGTCAAAAGTACCGAGCGCGTGGTACTGCTGTTTTTCGTCGTCGCCTCGGCACCTCGCCAACCAAGAACCGGCGCTCTCGGAAGTGAGGCGGCGGTATCCAAGGTAACACCCAGCTGACAGCTTGTGCCAGTACGGTTCACGCCGTGGCTTTAGGCGGTCACGCGCTCCGACAGTGTTGATGCTAGCCACGATGATTCTCCAGTACGGAAATAGTACGGAAAATTATAGGCGCAATATGACTGCTTATGAAAGCTTCTCTAGAGAGAAAAGTGCATTCATGAACATTCAAAAACCGTCAATTCTCTGCCTTCACACGGCAGGGGTCGCAGGTTCAAACCCTGCATCACCCACCAGAATTTACTTATAGATCAAGGGCTTGGAACTAGTTTCAAGCCCTTTATCTTTTTGTGCTAAAAAACGATCACCGGTTGCTCCCCGGGGAGCCGGGTTTAGCGTGTCACAGTCCGTGTCACGGTGGCACAGGCTCCATGAAGAACACCTTGCGGGCCTTCGCAGCCCCGGTACCGTGCGCCGGGAAGCCAATGATGGCTCTGCGCTCAGGCTTGGCGCAGATGCCGCACGTTGCGCAGCTCACGTCGCTACGGATTGAGGCAGGGCATACAGCGACCAATCGTTCGTCGTTAGTCACACTGGGCTTGGTCTGCTCCGTTGGGAGTACCGTGACCATAGGGGCGATCTTCAATCTGGCAGTTCATCCGCGTGGGCAAGTGTGTTGGCCGAGAGGTTGATCGTGAGGCCCTGCGCGTTGGCCTTAGCGATCGCTCGCGCGTTGTGTGGGTCCAGCGGGGAGTAGTGGGTGTAGGCGAAGCCGTTGCGCCCTCGGTTGGCGTGCACGATCTGCTCGAGTGCGTCGGCATCGATCCGCACGCCATCGCCTGGGAGGTCGCCGGCTTGGCCATACCGCCAGAGTTGCCGTTTTGGCAAGCTCCGGATCTCCTCACAGAAGTGCTCCAGGCTGTGGCCTCTCGACCCCGCAGTGACTGCGTTCCAGTGTAGAGCCAGCGGACCATAGCCTGCTGCGGTGCGTCACCCTGAAAAATGCGGCGCCTAGTTGTATTTGCCTGCGTGGTCTAGCAATTCTTGCTGGTCCGCAACGACTAGGGCGTCAAGAGACTTGGCATCACGAGCAACCTCGAAGAAGAACCTATAACCGTGCGAGAAGAAAAGCATTTACATGCGATCGTATTTTTATACAATTAAAATACGTTCGTATCTTAATGCTAAATTTCAACGGAGCTCTTATGGCTTGGTTCTTTGTTTTTATCGGTGGTGTTCTTGAGGTGGGTTTCACCACGTGTATGCGCTACACAGATGGATTTCGGAATATCCCCTGGACTATCGGCTTCCTGGTCTGCATCGCCGCCAGCATGTACTTTCTTGAGTTAGCCACCAAGTCTATTCCTATCGGCACAGCTTACGCTGTCTGGACGGGCATTGGCGCGCTGGGCACCGTGCTGATCGGCATGATCTGGTTTCATGAGCCAGCGACGCTTGTGCGCGGGTTGTTGATCTTTGTTCTCGTCGGCGCGATTGCTGGCCTGAAGATCACATCGGGCCACTGAGCCCGAGTTTGTCATGGGATGTCGTTCAACCATTGACCGAGGAAAGGTCCTCGACGCAGCAGAGCGGCTAGTGACCGATTACGGTGCGGCAAGCCTAACCATTGGGGGTGTTGCAAATGCCGCGGGAATTGGAAAGAGTGGGGTGCAGTCCAGCTTCCGAAGCAAGGAAGGTTTGATCGAAGCAATGCTCATTCGATGGGGTGAGTCCTACGAAAGGAGCTTGGAAGCATTGGCTGGAAAGTCTCCCGACCCGATGAGCGCATTGCGTGCTCACGTGGGCGTCACCCTGGGCGGCGGTGAAACGAATGCGCGCGGTGCCGCACTTGTCGCTGCATTACTCCAATCGCCTCATCACTTGACTTGGGTCCGCGACTGGTATGGCAGTCGATTTCGAGATATCGATGACCTATGCAGGCTGTTAGGCATGCGAGCTCGCATGGTATTTTTTGCTACAGAAGGTTTGTTCTTTCTACACCACCTCGGGCTAATGGGCTTAAGCCCGACCGACTGGCAGCGTTACATCCATGAGATCGTCACGCTGGCCGACGCGCAGTAGGCCCTCATTTCAACCTTGACGCATTCCACAGGCGGACCCGCTGGACGATCCTCAGTTGGACTGCGTGCGAACGTTTCACCAACCTCGACCCAATCTCGCAAGTGACCTTACTCTTCTGTCCATTCGTGTTCTCTCTAATCTGCCATGGACATGCACGTGTAGAGCGCAGAAACGACAACTACCGCGACGCCTTGCTTCTTGATGTGGCGGGGGTAGTCATGACGTGTGTAGGTTTCACGATCCTGATTTTTTCGCACCTGTTTTCGGAGCTTGTTTAGGGCCAGACGTATGACTTTCATCGCCATCTCCCAGCGCCTTCAGGTCTTCAAAAACTTCTTTCCACAGTTTTTCGCTCATGGGAAAACCCACCAAGTAACGCATAAAAAATGCACCTTCAGCGGCCAAAAATGCAATTCGAAGACGCTTTTGCTCAGGCGTCTTTGCTGAAAAATCGCCCACCCTGGATGCATACCATTGGGCAGCGCTACTCACCTGAGCATCAGAGCCAGCCAAGGTTGCCAGGACGGCAGCGATACGACTACTGGCGGCTTCGGTTTCCGTCGCAGTGGTCTCGACATGGGCTCTAATACGCTCGCTCGGTGAGGGGGTGGCACCAGCCACAGCGTCGAATCGTTTCTGCTCTTGCTGAAGCCACCTTTCCAGCATGGCTTCGACAAGCGCCTCTCGGGTGCCAAATGCCGACTGCACACTGGCTTTCGAAAGGCCAGCTGCGGTGGCAACGCTGCCAAACGACAACGAAGAAGCACCTGATGCAGCGACTAGTGCTTCTGCAACATCGAGCAAATGCTCGCGATTGATAGTGCGTGGCCTGCCCAATTGGTTTCTCCCGGTATTTAAGATGCGATCGTACTAAAACGAGTGTTGAATATACCTACATAGCCTCTAAATAGAAAAACTGGTGATACAAGACCGCAAAAGAGACGTGATTCTTGGTACCGGACTCGCCGGACTGACCGTAGCCAAGGGATTGCGGGGTGTGCCCGTGCCAGGTCGCATCTGTGGAACGCGAACTTCGCAGTTCGAGGTACGGCTTTCAGAACGTGTGCAAGGATCAAATGGATGAGTTGATTGGTGCGACGTCTGCAGTGAATGCACATCCTCCTCTCCGATGGTTGCTCGTGAAACGCTCAACGCGCAGCTGCGCTGGTGAAACAGCTACAGCACTCGTTGATGTCGCGAAAGAGTGTCGCGTATTTACGGCACTTCTGCTGTTGCTTTGCGCCTTCTTCGCATCCACAACGGCCCATTCCACTCGTATCAGCCAGCAGCATGGGGCGAATGCTGCCGTGTTGGGTGGACAACCCGGACTGCTTGTTGCGGCGTTGCGTCACGTCGCCGTGGCGCAGGTTGCCATGGAGCCTGTTCAACCGAAGGGCAAGCGATGGCTTGGCTGCGGAGGCCTCGCGCCGTATAGGCATTGGCTGTGGTTTTGGGGGCAAGCATCTTGCGAACGCCCACTCACCTCCACTGAAGTAAAGCGGCCGCAAAGTGCCCTAGACAACTTCGCAGCGCGCGCACCACCTTCCTTGGCGTGACTGAACGCGCACGGCTACGTGCGCTTTTCCATTTTTGATCAGCTCGTGCGCGCGAGGCCGCTCTCGCTCGTGCCAAGGAAACACCATGAAAAACTCCAGAATCATGGTGACGATCTACGTCGTCGCCATCTTGGCGGGCATTCTCTTTGCCCTCCCAAATCTCTTTTCCGCATCCGTTTTGGAGCGCTTCCCTGCATTCATGCCCACAAGCAAAGTGGCTTTGGGACTTGACCTAAGGGGTGGTTCTCACCTCGTTCTCGAAGTGGATGCTGCAGATCTTCAGAAAGAGCGGATGCGCAACTTGGCAGAGGATGCACGACGCACTCTGCGCGAGAGTGGCATCGCGGCTACTTCATTTCAGGCCGAGCGCCAACACCTGACCATCACGCTGAGAGATCCATCCCAGCGCTCCAAGGCGATTGATGCCTTGGAGACCCTGGTCAACTCCATCGGAAATGGACGAACCGATCTGAAAATTGCTGCGCGCAAAGATAGTGTGTTGGAACTCACACTGACCGAAGAGGGTGTATACGCGGCGACTTCGTCCGCCGTAGAACAGAGCCTGGAAATCATTCGCCAGCGGGTCGACCAAGTGGGCGTCGCCGAGCCGAGCATCCAGCGTGTCGGTGTGGACAGAATTTTGGTTCAGTTGCCCGGTCTTCAAGATCCAAGCCAGCTGCGTGCGCTGCTTGGATCTACCGCAAGAATGAGTTTCCACATGCTGGAGGAGCCGGAGGCTGCAGGTGTTCAATTGCTCAAAGATGAGAAGGGCAATGTGTATCCGGTGCAAAGCCGTGTTGAACTCGCCGGTGACCGTCTATCTGATGCCCGGGTACGTTTCGATCCCAAAACCAACGAGCCCATCATCAACTTCCGATTTGACAGCGCTGGTGGAAGGTTGTTTGCAGAAATCACGCGCGCGAACGTTGGAAAACCATTCGCCATCGTGCTGGATGGCAAGGTGTTAAGTGCGCCTGTGATCAGAGAGCCGATAACCGGTGGTATGGGCCAGATCTCTGGCAATTTCACAGTCCAGGAGGCAGGGACGCTTTCGGCACTGCTACGCGCCGGCGCACTGCCCGCGAAACTGACAACCATTGAAGAACGCAATGTTGGCGCCGACCTGGGAAGTGATGTCATTGAAAAAGGAATTTACGCAGGCATCGCGGCATTTGCACTGGTCTTCCTGTTCATGTTCGCGCTATACGGTACTTGGGGACTGGTCGCCAATCTTGCGTTGGCGCTCAACGTAGTGCTGACGCTTGCGGCGCTCAGCGTCATAGGTGCGACGCTCACACTGCCCGGCATTGCCGGAATCGTGCTGGGAATTGGCCTGGCGGTTGATGCGAACGTGCTGATCAATGAGCGGATTCGAGAGGAAACCCAGAAAGGGCGCAGCGCTTTGGCGGCCATTGATACAGGATTCAAAAAAGCCTATGCCACCATCATGGATAGCAACGTCACCGCGTTGATTGCGACCGCACTCATGTTCTGGTTCGGCTCCGGGCCCGTGCGAGGGTTCGCAGTGACGATGGCCATTGGGCTGGTCATCTCTATGTTTACGGCAGTATCCATCGTGAAAGTGATCATGATCGCGATTACACGTGGATGGCGCCTCAAGATGATCAATATCCGTCCGCTCTTCGGATTCAAATTGATCAAGGACGGCACCCACATCAACTTCATGAAGGCCCGCTTCATCGGCTTGGCGATCTCTTTGGTGCTCTCAGCGGCATCCGTCGCTCTTTTCTTCAACCCCGGCCTGAACTATGGAATCGATTTCCGTGGGGGGATTCAAATGGAGGTTCAGACCAGCGCTCCAGCAGACCTAAGCGATCTTCGTGCACGGCTCGATAAGCTTGGACTTGGCGAGGTGGCGTTGCAGGAGTTCGGTGACGGGAACCGTTTGCTTGTGCGTGTAGAACGCCAACCGGGAGGAGAAGAAGCGCAGACCATGGCAGTTGAGTCCCTGAAGGATGCATTGAAGGCGGCTGATGCCGGTGCCGAAATTGAGCGCTCTGAGGTCGTCGGTCCGAAAGTCAGCGGCGAGTTGGCCACCGCCGGCATTCTTTCGGTTGCTTTAGCCAGCATAGCCATGCTCATCTACATCTGGATTCGGTTTGAATGGCCATTCGCCGTCGGCGCGATCGTCACACTGATTTTGGACCTGACCAAGACAGTTGGGTTCTTCGCGCTTACGGGGCTGGATTTCAATTTGACAGCCATAGCGGCACTTCTCACCCTGGTGGGTTACTCCGTGAACGACAAGGTTGTGGTGTATGACCGCATGCGCGAGAACCTTCGTCTGCGTAAAACCATGCCATTGCGGGACATAATCAACTTGTCTATCAACGAGACACTGGCTCGCAGTCTCTACACATCGGCAACAGCACTTCTCGCCATGCTCCCGCTTGCGATTTGGGGCGGTCCCGCTGTGGAGAGCTTTGCCGTTCCCATGGTGTTCGGCATTGTGATAGCCGCTTCGTCCTCTGTGTTTATCGCGGCGCCCATCCTCCTTTTTCTGGGAGATTGGCGAACACGTCGAGCCGCCTCGCGTCGGATTTCTTCTTTAACGAAAGAATCGCCGATTGACCGAGTCCTGATCGATTAACGCAGTACGATTTTCGCGGGCAATGTTATTCACCGTCATTGCCCGCGTCTCCATCTGCAGCGGCCCAAAGTTCATCGCCAGCAGCCAGGGATGGCCATTGCTCCGCCGCTCAACAACGAGGCGGTGAAGGGTTCACTCAGCCATATGCCGGAAAACACCATACCGAACAGTGGCACCAGCGTCATGTAAGCTGCAGTCGCTCCGGCCCCCAACACTTTCACACCATGCAGGTATCAGGCGTAGGCTAAAGCCGTGGCTCCCAACGCCGCCGCGGCGATGCTGTATCAGGCGGATGAAGGCGCATTCGGTAGTTTGACCCGTGCAGCAGGCCCTTCCAGCACCAGACTTGCAATGAGCAGCAGTACCGCTCCGATGGTTGCGGTTACTGCTGTAGTGGTGAGTGAATCGACGGTGGCCAGCGCCATTCGACCAATCAAGGTGTACGCCACCCAGCACCCAGCACAGCCCAACAACAACAGCTCTCCCGCACCCGATTGACCTGGTTGCAAGACAGCCATTGAGCCGCCGCTGAGTGCATACAGCGCGCCCGTAACTGCCAAGATCAACCCTACCACTATGGGTTTGTTCACTTTCTCGCGAAACAGCAGTACCGTGAACAGCATGATCAGCACCGGGTTGAGCGCCACCACCATGGCGGCTTTTCCAGCAGGAACGCTTTTTAGCGCCAGTAGGAAGAAAATGGAGTAACCCAATACACCCACGGTTGATGCACAGGTCAAGCCAATCCATTGACGAGAGTGAAGTGCGCGCAACGAACCCAGGCCCCGGCTGCGGTAAAGCCACAGCAACAGCACAACGCTTGTCCATATAAACCGCAGACAGGCCGCGGTGAGCGCCGGCATGGCCTGCGCTACGACACGGCCCCAAGGCCAAGAGGCGCCCCACAGAGCCGCCATACCAACCAAACCCATGTGCGTGAGATATGGTGAAGAGTTCATGGAAGTTACTATCCACTTATTCCATCGTGCACCAGCACCTTCATGCGGTTGGCCCGTCGATTGGCAAACAGGTAGGCATGGTGCGGGCGTGCTGCACCGAAGACCAGTACCACGCGGGCCCAGAGCGGTCTCGGTACCCGCTCGCATGTCCAGCGGCTCGGTGGCCAGCCACAGCGCATCGATACGGATCATTTGAGCAGCTCTCGTATCCACACGGCGCACTGCTCGGCCTGCAGCACGGGCCAGTTCAGTGTGATGCTGGTGGCGCCACGGCGCTGCTCGATTCGGATGTCAGGGGTGACTGCGTACGCCGCTGGCGGCAGTGGTACTGCAACGAACGAAGGGGCATGCGCTGCAGGTAATGCCTCACAGGATTGGCGACGCCATTTATGAACGATGTTGGCATTGATGCCGTGGGAGAGGGCAATGCCCGCCACCGATGCACCTGGCTCAGCGTACTGAACAAGAATCTGCTTTTTGAGCTCGGGTCTGTATCTGCGCCGGCTCTTCCTGGCTTCTTCATGGTGCCCACCTAAATCCGTTTGGTGGACACCATCGTTGCCGTTTAAGACAATCCATTCAAGGTTGGGATGGCCGGCCGCTTACGGTTGGCGCAGCTGCCGCACGTTGCGCAGCTCACGTCGCTACGGACTGAGGCAGGGCACACAGCGACCGATCGTTCGTCGTTAGTCATACTCGGCTTGATCTGCTCCGTTGGGAGCACGGTGACCACAGGGGCGATCTTCCTATCTGGCCAGTTCATCCGCATGGGCGAGGGTGTTGGCTGAGAGGTTAATCGGAAAGCCCTGCGCTATACAGGAGGTTACCGCGTCACCCTTGAGAACCCTACGCAAGATGCGTACAATTTCTTCATGGAAGCCGTTTTCGTAGAGTTACCAGCCTTTTCCCGTCATAGAGCGGAATATATGGATGACGAAGGCTTCCGTGGCTTGCAAGCGGCCATGATGAAGAACCCCGAAGCTGGCGATGTGATTGAGGGGACTGGTGGTCTACGCAAGCTGCGGCATGGTGATCCTCGCAGAGGCAAAGGGAAGTGCGGCGGATTGCGGGTGATCTACTACTGGTGGGACAGCAGCGCTCAATTCTGGTTGTTCACCCTATACGATAAAGATGAAATGGATGATCTGGATGCAAAAACGAAACGCGCATTCAGGGATGGCTTGAAAGCACACTTGGAGAAACGCAGATGAAACCGAAACGCAGTCTTGCCGCGGAACTGATGGAAGGGCTGGAAGCCCTTGAAGCTGATCGCGTTGGCAAGGTAACCTTGCGCAAGCACGTTGCCGAAATCAGGCCTGCACCGGAGGTGAGTGCAGCCGAATTGCTCGCGCTACGCGAGCGCCTGCACCTATCACGCCCGGTGTTCGCAGGCTATCTGCGCATCAACCCGCGTACCTTGGAAAACTGGGAGCAGGGCCGAGCCAAGCCGAACGCCCAAGCGGCTGTTCTCATTCGCTTGGTGGAAAAATTTCCTGACACCATGCAGAGGTTGGCAACGGTCTGAGATCGGAGGAATGAGAGGCGGGGCACACAGCGACCAATCGTTCGTCGTTTGTCACGCTCTGCTTGATCTGCTCCGTTGCAGCTACTTATTCAGGTCGCTCAGCAGTTTACGGATTTCGAGCTTCAACAGAGCGATCTCTTCGCGGGGCTGATGTCCCAGGCTTTCCCGTTCCACCAACAAAGAATCGCGCTTGGCACGAAGTGCCTTGACCTCTAGGTCACAGCGGTCTGGCTTCATCCATTCAGTCTTGATGCGCGCGTTAATCTCATCGCGCAGCCGGGTGATCAACTGGTGCGCTTCTTCGCGAGCTGCCCTCTCGGTTTTGTCTTTATCAAACATTCGGTCTCCTTTTTATTTAAGTAATCATAAAGGATTACTTTGAAGAATGGAAAGCCTGCGTGCGAGTATGTCTAAGCAGCAAGGAGCCGCTGTTGTTCCTAGGCAATGCAGGCGAGCCTCACTAACGTCCTGTTTGAGCATTGCGGATACCCCCAGCAAAGCCTTTGTCCTACTGACAAAAAGTATGCAGGTCGTTAGCTTCGTGTCATGCCGAAGGATTCGAGAACTTCCCTGTAATGGAGGTTCGAGATGTGCCTAGATAGCGGTCGCAAATGCCCAGGTTTCACGTCGCCGCTTCATGCGCTTCATGCGCTTCGTGATCTTGTTACCTAGCGGTGGAGCACTCACTGCCGCAAGCGAAACCGATTTCGTTTCCGTGATCTGTGGTCCCCCTGGATGGAGGCATTGCTGTCGGGCCCGATATTTTCGTGACTACTTAGGAGATGCTCAATGAACCCGCTCATCAAGAAAGATATCGATCCTTCCGCTCCGGTACCGGCACGGGTTGAGCAGCGCACTGGCATCACTACCGTGCAACAGGAACCTGACGCTGGCCCTGAAAACCAAGGCGCCACTGAAGCTTCTCTTCCTCATGAGCACGATCAATCCGTACCCATGACAGGCAACACCCCGCACCCTGAGGTGGAGCAGGCCTTTGAGGATCTGGAACGAGGGTTGCAAGACACCGACAGTGCCCTGCAAGCACACAACGTTTACCGAAGGAAAAAATAGCATTTGGCGCGTATTTGTGCCTTGTGATCGTCTCCTATGAATTACGCCAGAACTGATGCCCGTCGTCGTGGCCTCCATCAAGAATTTACCCCTTTGAACCTTGCGAACGATTGGGGTGTTCCCAACACCTTTAAAGTGCGGTCCGCTCGAAGCGTTGTACTGGGCGGCATGCGAGATTTAACTTTGTACGATTTCGAGTTAAAGGCTCCATTCGGGGTGATCGAGCTGTTGGGTAGCCGTGCTGGCGCGCTCCGGACAATATTGCTGGCGGTTTTCTCGGACGATCTCTTGTCGAACGCTGCAACCTTCAGGCTGAGTGAAGAATATGCGGTGGGAACACTAGGCCTGCCCATTTCGATGTTCGCTGCAGTGAATCAACTGGTCTCTACCAACAGCGCTCATTTCCGCATTAGCAGCAACGCAAGCCTCAACGCGATCTCAACAGACGCCTCGTTTTGTGATGGCTCCGTCGTGGAGTAGATGCGGGAATGAGCAGGGATAGGCATAGCCGTCCTAAGACGTCGCTGACGCTTGTCCTTGGGTTTGTACTCATGCCGTTGTAGACGCCTAAACGCGCATGTGTGTTCGGTAGAGAGAGTCATCTTGGACGGGCTTCTGTCCCACATGGTGCCCGGCATGAGGATGACGCTGTTTCCACAGGGAAGCCCTAGGGTTGAATTAGCTGGCGAACTTGCTGGCGATTTCTTCAAGGATTTAAACCAAGGACTTTCCATATGACTACTTCTAATCAACTGAAAAAACTTCTCGCCGGTCTGGCTACGGTTGCCATTGTGGGTACTGCAGTGGCGCAGGGCGCAGCACCTACTGCCCCTCCTGGTGGGGTTCCTGCTTCAGGTGAGCAAACATCACGCAGTACCTATGACATGGGCACCATGGGAAACCGCAGTGACCATATGGGTCGCTCCGGCAGCGTCACCAAAGGCAACCTGCCAGCCTCAGGTGAGCAAAACGCACGCGGTGCATCCGGTAACTGGGATGACCGCAGCCACAGCATGCGTAGCGGCAATACTGGAAAAGCGCCTGCTTCAGGTGAGCAACCTCTTTGGAGTTTGACCACCAATGACTCCCACATGACTAAGCCAGCGCGTAAAGCCCCTCTGTAAGCCCCGCATGTCCCTCCTTGCTGAGGCACGGTGCCGTGCCTCGCCCGAAGGCCATTCGTATTCGATTAACGCGTGACATCACCGTTCAGGTTTTGTGATGTTGCTTGCGATTTTGTTCTACATGCAAACCAAGGATTTCCTAAATGACTACCTCGAATCAACTGAAAATGCTGCTGGCTGCGTTGGCTACCGTAGCCGTGGTGGGTGCCGCAGTGGCTCAAGGCACAGCGCCCGCCACTCCTCCACCTGGTGGTACACCTGCCGCAGGTGAGCAAAATGCACGGGGCGCATCTGGCAACATGGGCACGCCCAGTGGCAACACAGGTAGCACCGGTAGTGCCACTACAGGCACCACCGGCAGTGGTACTTCTTCCAATTCCGGCACTTCCGGGATGAGCGGTACCTCTAATTCCACCATGACCCCTGGCGGCTCCACAGGAGCCATGTCCGGTAGTGGAGCTAACCCTCCTAGACCTGCCCGCGCAGACCGCAATTAAGTCATTGGCTCAGTTCGGAACCCGAAACCGGGGACGCCCGGGTTTCGTCCGTATGACCGGGTTAAGGGAGCGCCTCGGTGAACAAGCCGCCGTACTGTTTGCGAAGCTCGTTCTTCTGAACTTTTCCGGTGCCGCCTACGGGCAGCGTTTCTAGAAAAACCACATCTTCAGGCATCCACCATTTGGCAACGCGGTCGCTCAGGAATTCGAGCACCTCGTTCTTTCCAAAGTCTTGCCCGGGCTTGCGAACCACGAGTAGAAGAGGGCGCTCGTCCCACTTGGGGTGCTTGATGCCAATGACTGCCGCCATGGCTACCCCGGGGTGCGCAACGACAGCGTTCTCGAGATCAATCGAGCTGATCCATTCGCCACCGCTCTTGATGACGTCTTTCGTGCGATCGCGGATGGTCATGGTGCCATCGGCATCGATGGTGGCAATGTCGCCAGTGGGAAACCAGCCATTCACCAGGGCAGTTTCCTCTGCCTTGTAATAACGCTCCACGATCCAATGTCCGCGAACCATGAGTTCACCCTGGCTGGTGCCGTCTCTGGGTAATGTGGCGCCGCTTTCATCCACCACTTTGATTTCTATCCCGCTCGTCACCTTTCCTTGTCGGGCCACTATCGCATGGCGTTGCTCTGCCGGTAATTCCCAGTCGCTTGCGCTCAGATTACTCAAGGTGGCGATGGCCGTGGTTTCTGTCATTCCCCATCCGTGGCGAACTTCCACGCCATAAACATCGTTGAATTTTTCGATCAGTGCACGCGGCATGGCCGAACCACCCACACAGGTGCGCCGCATGGTGGTGAAGCGCAAACCGGCTTGTTCAACATGTTGCAACAGCCCCATCCAGATGGTGGGCACGCCCGCACTGATGGTGACGCGCTCGCTCTCCATCAACTCATGCAGGCTGGCGCCATCCAGGCGCGGCCCCGGCAAAACAAGCTTGGTGCCTGCGAGCATGGCCGAGTAGGGGATGCACCATGCGTTGATATGGAACATGGGTACCACGGGCAGAATAGCTTCGCGCGTGGACAGGCCCAGCACATCAGGCAAGCCTGATGTGGTCGCGTTCAAGACGATGGCGCGGTGGGAGTAGAGAACGCCTTTGGGATTGCCGGTGGTCCCAGAGGTATAGCAAAGCGCAGCACCCGTTCGCTCGTCAAACTCCGGCCATTCGAAGGTGTCAGCTTGCGTGGCAATCAGGCTCTCGTAGGAAACCACGGTTGGCGAGCCTTGCCCGCTTGGAAGGTGCTCATCATCGCTCAGGCACACCCAGTGCTTAACGTGTGGGCACTGCGGTGCAATGGCTGCCACCAGCGGGGCAAAGGTGCTGTCAAAAAGCACCATTTGATCTTCTGCATGGTTCAGGATGTAGGCCAACTGGGTTGGGTGCAGCCGCGGGTTGCAGGTGTGCATCACCATGCCGCTGCCAGAGACCGCGTAGTAGGCTTCCAGGTGACGATGGTTGTTCCACGCTATGGATGCCACCGCATCACCTTCCTTCAGCCCCAGCGTGCGCAGCGCATTGGCGAGTTTGCGTACTCGGCGGGCGATCTGGGCGTAGGTGTGGCGCACCGTGGTGCCGTGGGTCTCGCGTGACACCACCTCCTGGGTGGCGTGTTGCGCAGCGCCGTGCTCCAGAATGCTGGAGATCAGCAGCGGGCGCTCCATCATTGAACTTTGGTTTTTCGTCATTTTGTGTCTCCTCAATTTTTGTTGGCAACCAATCTTTCAGTCGAAATCCTAACGCCAATCAGGTTCCACTAAAAACACTCAAGCGTGTTGCCTACGCGTCTGCAAGCTTGGCCATCTGGCCGGAAAAGCGTTTGCCCTGAGCCGTTGTAGCGTACCCCCATGTTGTCCCAGCAGCCGGTGTCATCACACCGGCTGATCACACTGGGTTGGGAGCGTGCAGCGCGCTCTATAGCTCTTGAGCGGCGGTTCTCTGCATCAATTTCAGAGGCAGATTTACCTGGCCAGGGGTTGAACCCGCATACCCGGCTAGCCTCAGCGCGGTCGTTGTCGATCTTTGCCGGGGAGGCTGAGGCGCTTTGCGTATTGGCATTGCGAATGGCCAGTTGGCAGCCGGGTGAATCCCGGTCGTTGCTGGTGGGTACTGTGCGGGTGGCAGGTGCGGCGACTACCGGGCGCCCTGGTTGCTGCGTTGGCTGCTGTTGCTGTTGCTGCTGCTGTTGGATATAGCGTTCATTGCGCTCCCAGTCCATTTGGGTTTCTATGGTGTTCTCTTGCAGTTTGATGACCCCGCCAGTCGAGGTGTTGGCACATGGCGCATCGCTATAGGCCAGCTTGCCGTCTGGCCCTTTGCACCGGTGAACCTGGGCGTTGGAGGCGCTGGCCATCAGCGTAAGAAAAACCGCTGCAACCACTGCCTTGATGATCCGGGCTGAGCCGAGTTTGAGGTACATCATGTCTCACTGAGGCATAAATTTAATAAAAGCAAAACGGCACCCTTGGGTGCCGTTTGCATTGAATCACACTGGGTGAAGATTACTTCAAACCAAGCGCCGTTTTGCGAGTTTGCTCTGCGCCTTTAAATGCTGTCGTTACCGCATTCAGCAATTCGGTACGGGGGGTCAGCTTGTCTACCTGTAAATTTCCGCCCTTGCCGCCATAGTTGTCCGTATAGGCCTGATTGGCTGCGCGGTCACCCAGCGCAATGGAGTTCAGCCCAAAGCCTTCTTCATCCCAGTATTTGTTTGGAAATCCGTTGGGAGTGGGTGTGCCTTCCTGGCGATCATTGCGGTTGCTTCCGCCTGACTGTTTCCACCATTCGTCGCTCCACTCGAAGTAGAACATGCCGGTCACAGCAGGGTGCTTGAACGAAGCGTTGATCAGCGGGCCAACCGCATTGGCCGTTGCCTTGACAGTGGCCTCATCAGAGTAGATGGAAAGCGGGTCGCCCGAAGTGCGATGGCCCGTGGCCGGAAGGCCGTACTCGGTCATGATGATAGGGCGGGCAGCGTCACCCTGCTTGGCTTTCAGCCAAGGGTCTAGCGCAGAAGCCACTTGCTCGGCCTGGAACACATTCACGCCGTAGTAGTCGATCGACTGAGCGTTAGCTTTGCGGTATTCAACCGTTTTCTCAGCGAACACGGGGTCATCATTGAAAGCCCAGCCGATCAGTTTGTTGGGTGCCAGGGCTTTGGCGCGATCAGCATATTTCTTCACTTGAGCCCAGTAGTGCACTGGGTAGGTATGAAGCTGTTGCCAGTAAACGGCCAGGTCGTCGGAGCCTTCGCACTTGCGATCCGTCAAGGTTGTTGGAGCAGGAGGCACAGGATCCGCATAGTGGCACGAACCGCCCACTTCATTGAAGATGGTGAACCCAATCACGGCTGGGTGGTCCCTCATTTGCTCAATGGTGGCGGTGAAGTTGTTGTCCCAGAACTCGATCTCCTTGGCTTTTACCGGAAGATCAAACACAGACTTCACGAACATCGTGTCTGGCATGGGAATACCCACGATCACATACACCGGGTTCACGCCGTTGTTCCAGGCTTCATCCAGGAATTTCTTGTGCTGGCGCACCAGCAAAGACCCCGGCGCATTGATTTCCGCTGGCGTAGGGGTGGAGCCATCATTCTTGATGAAGTTGGCAATCAGGGAATAGGTGCGCAGGGAATTGAATCCATGCTTGCGGATGTTTTCCAGATCGCGTTTCCAGACGAGCTCAAAATCCAGGAAGCCGCCGGGGGTGTCCCAGAAGAGATCGCCAAAGCTGGGGCCATCTTTATTGGAAGAACCAATGGGGGCAGGGGAGTAGGCTACGCCCTTGGCCAGAAAATCTTGCGCGGCACCGCCGTTAACAGCCACCTTCAGGCTAGCGATACCCGTGTCATCCATAGAGGCTTGCCACTTGGTTGTGGAAGGCCCTGCAGTGGTAGGTACGGGGCTGGCAGAACCTCGTGCCCCATCCCATGCAATGGGTTCATCATCATTTGCCAAGGAATAGCCGCCATTGCGCAGGTAATCCACCGTGGCAGATTTTGCGGTGAGGGGCACATTCTGGATGGCCACAGTGGGGCCAGCCAAAACCTCGACTGGGCCATGCACCACGGCGCCGCTGGCATCCAGGAACTTGACCTGCATGCTGTCGACCCCGGCCGGAAGGGCCGCGGCCGCTTTTTGCAGCGAACCGGTTTTTGCGCTCGCAAGGTGAGAGATCGTGACTTCTCCGGTGCCCACGGTGTCGGAGCCGCCACCACAGCTTGCGAGCAAGAAAGCGCTCGCAAGTGCGGCGGCAAGGAGCGCGCGCGGGGCTGAAAGCTGGTGTGGCATAAGAGTATTTCCTTGGTTTTCGGCACGCCGCTCGCGCTTGAAAATATCGCTATGCAGGTACTGAACTTAATACGGTGTATCTCAATATAACAGCGTCTGGAAAAAATTTATAGACGAGTATTACCTTGGTATTCAATTGGAGTTGGGGGAATTTCAACGGTGGAGCACGCACTTGGTCGGCATGGGCGACAACGCAAAAATCTCCGCGATAACGGGCGAGGCCAGGTGAAATTGAGGAGACGGCTGCTTGAACTACAAAAATCCGTTCCGGCTGAGGTTCTATGTTTTTGGTCTATCCCCGCATGCCATTGAAACAAAAAAACCGTTCGGGCTGAGCTTGTCGAAGCCTTGCGCAGCGCTTCTCCAGGCTCAGCCCGAACGGTGTTTGTCGAATGAAAGCGATTCGGTCTTAGTCGACCCGGGCGCCTGACCTCTTCACCACTGGCTCATAGCGCACCCGCTCACGCGTCATGAAAGAGCCAAACTGCTCCGGCGTAGTGGGCACAGGCTCAGCCATGAGTTGTTCAAAGCGTTGCTGCGTTTCCGGTGCCTTCAATGCAGTAGTAAAGGCCGCATTGAGCTTGTCGATCACATCTTTAGGCGTGCCCGCAGGAGCCACCAGACCCCACCAGGTTTCCACCTCAAAGCCTTTGAGTGTTTCCGCAATAGCAGGTACCCCAGGCAACAGGGGCGAGCGCTTGGCTGTAGTCACCGCCAAAGGCTTGAGCTTGCCTGCCTTGATGTTGCTGGAAGCCGCAGCCAGGTTGTCAATATTGAAATCCACCTGCCCAGACAGCAGGGCCAATTGCGCAGGGTTGCCGCCGTTGTAGGGAATGTGCACCGCAAAGATGCCGGCGCCTTGCTTGAACATCTCTCCCGCCAGATGGCCGGCCGAGCCGTTTCCGCCGGAGCCGTAGTTGAGCTTGCCAGGGTTTTTCTTGGCGTAGGCAATCAGATCAGCCAGGGAATTGATGTTCAGGCGAGTAGCAGCGTCTGCGTTCATCACCAGCACGTTGGGCACGCGCACCATCTGCGTGATGGGCGCGAAATCCTTGCCCGCATCAAACGGCATCTTGCTGAAGAGCCACGGGTTGATGGCGTGGGTGGCCACAGCTGAAATACCGATGGTGTGGCCATCTGGCGCCGCCTTGGCCACCAGATCGCTACCTATGTTGCCGCCACCGCCGGGTTTGTTGTCAATGATGACCGGGCCACCAAGCGAATCCTTCACGCGCTCAGCCAGCGCACGCGCTGTGACATCGATAGGGCCACCCGGTGCGTAGGGCACGATCAGGCGAATAGGCTTACCTGTTTGGGCGATGGCGCTGACAGAAGCGGCCAGGGCGATGCTGGCTATAAAAAGGGAACGTCTTTGCATGGTGTTTGAGAGCGAGAAAAATTCGGTTTGGTGAGAGAGCCCCTCGTCAGCAAGTCGCTAGCCAGCGAATCGCCTGCGATGGGGCCTCTCTTTAATTGCCGGCGCCGCAGTGTGGGCGCCAGCCTGACTTATTCTGCCTTGAACCCAGAAGCCTTGATCGGCTGTTCCCAGCGCTTCAGGTGCGATGCCTGCATGGAAGCCAGTGCAGCCGCAGGCGCGTGGTTTGGCACCAGACCAAAGCCGTAGATCTTGTCTTGCACGGTTTGGTCTTTCAGAGCTTCAGCAACGGCGCGGTCAATTTTTGCAACTACGTCAGCAGGCATGCCGGGAGGTCCATAGAGGCCAAAGAAGGCATCGGCCACCATGTTGATGCCTTGCTCCTTCAGCGTAGGCACATCAGGCAGGGCTTTGGAGCGCTGCTCGCCCGTGACGGCCAAGATGCGCACCTTGCCTGCTTTGTGGTGTTCCAGGGTTTCAGAAGCGGTATCTACCATCAGCGGAATCTGCCCGCCAATCAAATCCTGAGCGGCAGGAGCGCCACCGCGATAAGCCACGTGAGTCAGCGGCACGCCAGCAGCCTGCCCCAGCAGCAGGCCTGCAAAGTGCGGCACCGTGCCTGCACCGGAGGTGCCGTAGTTCGCCTTGCCGGGGTTGGCCTTCATCCACGCCAGTACGGATTTCAGATCTCCACCTGTGGCGCCCGGGCCAGCGGTAACTGCGAAATCGAACGTAGTCACGCCTGAAATGGGCGTGAAATCCTTGATAGGGTCATACCCAATATTGCTGTAAAGCCAGGGCGCAATCACCATGGCACCACTAGGAGATAGCGCCAAAGTCTGCCCATCTGGGGCGGCGCGTTTTAGTTCTCCCAGCACCAAACGCCCAGCCGCGCCCGGCTTGTTTTCAACCAGCACATTCTGGCCAAGCGAAGCGCGCATTTTTTCAGCCAGCAGCCTGCCCACCACATCTACCGAGCCGCCTGGCGGAAACCCGATCAGGATTTTTATGGTTTTCTCTTGAGCGAAGGCAAGCGGCGAAGCGAATGCACCAGCGAGAGCAACAGTGGCCAAGGCGGCGAGGGCGCGGCGTTTCATAGGGAGTCTCCGTTGTAATGATCGTTTGTTGGCATAGTATCCAATACGGAAGCTAGCGAACACTAGTGCTATTTTCAAGCATCCCACATTCAAAAACGAGGAGACACAATGACCATCATCGACGTCCATACCCACATGTTCACGCACAAATGGCTTGAACTTCTGAAGGCCAACGCCGGTATGTACAACGTGAAAACCCGCCCAGATGGCCAGCACGAGATTTTCCGTGGCGATACGCCGGTGGTGATCCCGCAGAAAGGGCACTTCGATTGGAAGCTGCGCATTCAGCACATGGATAAGGCAGGCATTGATGTGTCTGTGGTTTCGCTCACTTGCCCCAATGTGTACTGGGGCGGAGAAGAAATCAGCGTACAAGCCGCACGTGAGGCCAATGACAACGTGGCGGATGCCCAGCGCGAATACCCAGACCGCATCCGCTGGTTTGCCTCTCTGCCTTGGGAATACCCACAGCGCGCCGTGGAGGAGCTGGAACGTTGCTGCGCCAAAGGCGCTGTAGGCGTCATGGTGCTGGCCAACGTGGCCGGCAAAAGCCTCACAGACCCCATGTTTGCCCCCATCTGGGCAGCCATCGACAAGCGGGCGCTTCCCGTGCTGGTGCACCCCACAGATCCCCCCGGCGTAGACGCCATGGACATGACCAAGTTCGATTTGAGCTGGTCTGTGGGCTTTATGTTCGACACCACCCTGGCCATCACCCGGATGATCTTCGAAGGGTTCTTTGACCGATACCCCAATATGAAGATCATTGCCTCCCACGGCGGTGGCACGCTGCCGTACCTGGTGGGCAGATTTGAAAAAGGCGATGAGGTAGAACTGCCCCAACGCCGCCAGATGAAGCGCAAGCCCACGGATTACCTGCGCCACATCTACTACGACAATATTACGTACAACCTGGGCGCATTGAAGTACCTGGTGGATGTGGTGGGAGAAGAGCACGTCATGCTGGGCACAGATTGGCCGCATTGGGTGCACGACACCGCTGGCGCCCTGGCCAATACCGCACAGCTGCCGGCATCTCAGATGCGCGCCATCCGCGGCGCGAATGCGCTGAGGGTGTTTGGGCTCTGATGAGCCCTTCACCTGTCGCTTCCAAAATTGATGGTTTTGAATTTAGAAAGGTTTATTAATGCTGCTTGATGCCGATGATTGCCAACTTGTCCTGATCGACTATCAGGCACGCCTCATGCCCGCCATTGATGGGCGTGAATTTGTACTGGCCAACGCGCTGAAGCTGGCGCGCATGGCCAGGCTGCTTCAGGTGCCTGTGTGGGGCACGGAGCAAAACCCAGCAAAGCTTGGCGGCTTGGACCAGCCCCTGGCGGAACTGTGCGACACCATCGTCGCCAAGATGGCCTTCAGCGGCGCAGAAGAGCTGCTGCCTCTGCTGCGCCCAGCTCCCAAACCCCAGCGCGGCGGCAACGCACGCAGCTTGCCCAAGCATCTTCAAAAACCTGCGGAGCCTGAGGCCCCAGAGCGCAACACCATCGTGATTGCCGGCTGCGAAGCCCATGTGTGCCTAATGCAAACGGCCCTCGTATTGCTGGAAGAAGAGTGCGATGTCTGGGTGGTCACAGACGCCTGCGGCTCGCGCACTGAGCGCAATCGTGATGCCGCTTACGACCGCCTGGCCGGAGCGGGCTGCGAGCTGGTCACCACAGAGATGGTGTGCTTTGAATGGATAGGCTCGGCGGAGCATCCGGCGTTTAAAGACATGCAAGCCCTGATTAAATAAAGTGAGCTTTTGACTGAGGTGCACGGCGCCTCGGTCAGTTTTGCGCAAGCCTTCAAGCCATAATTATGAATTCAAAATGAGTTGAGCCTAGGTTTTACGGCGCTGAGAGGCCATTAAATCCGGGCGAAATTCAGTCGATCAATAAAACTGGCCAGCAAGGCCTCGGAGACGTTTCATGACGAACTATGCCGATTTCTACCGCCGTTCCATCGAACAGCCAGATGAGTTCTGGGCCGAGCAAGCCAAGCTGATCGATTGGCATACCCCTCCGCAAACCATTTGCGATTACAGCAACCCACCCTTTGCCAAGTGGTTTGCTGGCGGCACCACCAACCTGTGCCACAACGCGGTTGATCGTCATCTAAAAGATCGTGCCAATGACACCGCGCTGATCTTCGTCTCCACTGAAACCGATCAAGAAAAAAGCTACACCTTTGCGGAGCTGCACCTGGAGGTGCAGCGCATGGCCGCCACATTGAAGAGCATGGGCGTAGGCAAGGGCGATCGTGTGCTCATCTACATGCCCATGATCGCTGAAGCAGCCTTCGCCATGCTGGCCTGCACGCGCATTGGCGCTTTGCATTCGGTGGTGTTTGGCGGCTTTGCCTCCGGCTCACTCGCTACGCGCATTGAAGATGCCGAGCCCAAAGTCATCGTCAGTGCAGATGCCGGCTCTCGCGGCGGCAAGGCAGTTTCATACAAACCCCTGCTAGATGAGGCCATCAAGCTATCCAAGCACAAGCCAGGCGCTGTGCTTTTAGTAGACCGAGGCCTGGTACCCATTAGCCTGGAAGCAGGGCGTGATCACCTGTGGGCTACCGAGCGTGAAAAGCATCTGAACGCTCAAGTTCCTTGTGAGTGGGTAGATGCCACCCACCCCAGCTACACGCTCTACACCAGCGGCACCACCGGCAAGCCCAAAGGCGTTCAGAGAGACACTGGTGGCTAT
Organism: Ottowia thiooxydans DSM 14619; assembly: GCF_000422885.1. Classification (GTDB taxonomy): domain Bacteria; phylum Pseudomonadota; class Gammaproteobacteria; order Burkholderiales; family Burkholderiaceae_C; genus Ottowia; species Ottowia thiooxydans. The sequence continues at coordinate 398,498 of NZ_KE383942.1, forward strand.
GCCGTAGCGCTGGCCGCCTCCATGAAGCACATCTTTGAAGGCAAGCCCGGCGAAACCTATTTTTCGACGAGCGATATCGGCTGGGTTGTAGGCCACAGCTACATCGTCTATGGCCCCCTTATCGCAGGCATGGCCACCATCATGTATGAAGGTCTGCCCATCCGCCCAGATGGCGGTATCTGGTGGAAGTTGGTCGAGAAGTACAAAGTCACGGTCATGTTCAGCGCGCCCACGGCCGTGCGTGTCCTGAAGAAACAAGACCCAGCCTATTTAAGCAAATACGACCTTTCCAGCCTGCGTGCCCTCTACCTTGCAGGCGAGCCGCTGGATGAGCCCACCGCCAAGTGGATCAGCGAAGGCCTGAACGGCAAGCCCATCATTGATAACTATTGGCAAACCGAAACCGGCTGGCCCATCCTCACCGTGTGCAGCGGCGTGGAATCCATGCCCACCCGGTTCGGCTCGCCCGGCAAAGCGGTCTACGGCTACAACGTGAAGCTGCTTGATGACCAAACAGGCGAAGAGCTCACAGAGCCCAATCAGAAAGGCGTGGTCGCCATTGAAGGCCCACTGCCGCCCGGGTGCATGCAAACTGTGTGGCGTGATGACGCGCGCTTTGTGAACACCTATTGGTCTAGCGTGCCGAACAAGCTGGTGTACAGCACGTTCGATTGGGGTATTAAAGATAAAGACGGCTATTACTTCATCTTGGGCCGAACTGATGACGTGATCAACGTTGCGGGGCACCGCCTGGGTACGCGTGAGATAGAGGAAGCTATTAGCGCCCACCCCAACATTGCCGAGGTGGCTGTGGTGGGTGTGGCCGATAACCTGAAAGGGCAGGTGGCGATGGCCTTTGCCGTGCTTAAAGATGCCAGCCAGATGGATGATCAGGCTGCCATGTTCAAGCTTGAAGGTGAGGTCATGAAGGTGGTTGATGCATCGCTGGGGGCAGTTGCGCGGCCAGCGCGGGTGCGCTTTGTGACGGCCTTGCCCAAGACCCGGAGTGGGAAGTTGCTGCGCCGTGCAGTGCAGGCGGTTTGTGAAGGGCGCGATCCTGGGGACCTGACGACTATGGAGGATCCGGCTGCGTTGCAGCAGATTAAGGGTTTGGTTGTGGAGTGAGTTTTATGTCTAAGGCTGACGATGGTCTTTCGCTCGCCGCTTAAGCTGTTTAGCAGTAAACGTAGAGAGGCAGAAGGGGAAAATCGCAGGTCAGTAGTTGACGAACGCTGTTGAGTTTGGAGAGAGCTAACACGTGATACGAGGCTCAAGTTGATTGGTTAAGTTTGGACACGGTTCTCTTCAAGAGCCGTTACAGCGCATCGAATTAAGGTAGTCACCCCAAAAAGGACTTTCTTGTGATCGGATCGCTCACGCCCCTCCGGAACGAGATTTTTAGAGCAGTCACAGCCTTAGGGGAGCAACTTGTGACCCGAGCATGGGAAATTTGCTCAGATTCAATTAAAGTCAACATATATGGTGCTAAATAGGAAGGGAGAGAAAATGGTCAAGCTGATTCAGGCGCGTGTATGGAAGTACAAGTCTGTCGAGGATTCAACTCTCGTTGAGATTTCCAATGGAATCACCGTTCTGGTTGGCAAGAACGAATCTGGCAAGACTGCGTTCCTAGAAGCGCTAAATAAAGCGCGCCCGTTGAATACCGAGAAATTCAATCACGTTAATGACTTTCCCCGAAAGGATTTCAGCCTCTACAAGGTCGAGCACACAGCTGGGCGTTTTCAGAAAGTTGTCGCGCTTACGTATGAGCTTGACGACAGGCTGGTAGGGACGATAAATAGTGAGGTTTTTGGGGGCATTTCGGTAGTTCCAAAAAAAATCCAGCTCATCCGGACAACTGATTATGGAAACTCTACGACAGTTAGCTTTCATGTCGACCAAGAGGCAGCTTTGGCGGCGCTTCGCAAGCAGCTGGAGGGGCTAGAACACCAAAAGGAAGTGTTCGAGGGCGCCCAAAGCCTCGAGGTGGTACTTGAGCGGATAGACGAGTTAGAACTGCCCGCAGATAGCAAACTTGCACAGTTCGCCAATCAATGGGCGCAGCGCAAAGCCAAAAACAACGGCTGGGGATATATCGATGGCTACATCTGGCGGTCCTACTTCAACTCGGCGATACCGAAGTTTCTGTATTTTGACGATTACAAGTTGTTGGACGGCAAGATCAACCTACAGCAGCTCCAGTCAAGACTAGATCAAGGCCAGCTTGATGATGCGGATGAGACTGCATTGGGGTTACTAGAACTGGCCGGTACTACGATCGCAGAACTGATGTCCGATGAGGGCTATGAAACGGCCAAAGCCAACCTCGAAGCGATCGGATTAAGCATTACTCAGAAAGTGTTCGGGTTCTGGAAACAGAACCTGGACCTTGATGTTGAATTCGACATCAAGTCGGATTCGAAGGATCGCCCACCTTACAACTCTGGACCAAATCTGTATATCCGCATAAAAAACAGGAGGCATGGCGTAACTGTGCCCTTTGATCAACGTAGCAAGGGTTTTATCTGGTTTTTCAGCTTTCTTGTCTGGTTCGACGCTATTCAAAGCCGGGTAGGTACAAAAGATGACCTAGTTCTTTTGCTGGACGAGCCTGGCCTAAATCTACATGCCTTGGCTCAAGCAGACTTGTTGGCCTACATCAGCGAGCTATCGCATACGCATCAAATCATCTTTTCAACTCACTCCCCTTTTATGGTCGACAGCGCCCGGCTGGAAGACGTGAGGGTGGTTGAAGATAGGCCCAAGGAAGGAAGCAAAGTGACGGGCGACCTAGCCGGCTCGTCTGACGAAAGCGTGTTCCCTCTGCAAGCTGCTCTAGGCTACTCCATCGCGCAAAATTTGTTCATCGCCAAGCGAAACCTTCTCGTCGAAGGTCCGGCCGATCTCATCATCCTCCAACACGTGAGTGGAGTCCTGGAGCAAGTTGGGAAGGCCGGATTGATTGATGGGGTCATAGTGCCGGTGGGCGGCCTAGACAAACTTGCAACGTTTGTTGCTCTTTTAGGTTCGAACAAGCTGAAGCTGGTAGTACTCCATGATCGCGCCGCTGCACCTCATCAGAAACTTGAAGACCTAGTGCATCAGAAACTGATTGAACGGAAAAGGGTTCTCGATTTCTCGATGTTTATCGAGCCTTCCCCTGTAGAGGCAGACATCGAGGATTTGATACCAATCGCGCTTTATGCGGATGCTTTCAACGCAGCCTATGCTAAAGAATTGGGTGGCAAAACGCTCGACCCGGCATGCCTCGGAAAGCACCCGAGAACTGTGGAGCGCATCAACCAATGGCTGAAGACTGAGAACCTCACATTGTTGAAAGACGGTGGTTTCAATCATTACCGTGTCGCTCAAGCGCTCCTACCAAGGCTCACAGCCGTTAATCTGGGAGCGATGGGAATGGAGACATTTGGGAAACTCTTCGTTAGGATTAATTCTGCGCTAGCTTAAGAATCGGACACGTCCGCCGGTGACTTCCGCTTGACAATTACCGATCCCTCCCTTTGGTTTGCATTCAAATTCGCGCAGGAATAAATCCACGACTTAGCTCGTTCGTGTGATGCCTGACGCAGATCTTGAGGCTTGGATGCTGCGCGCAGCATTACCTTAGGGCTCACACTTCAAAGATGACTCAGATGGAACTTACAGAAGAAGCGAAGCGAGTGAGTGCTGATCGGCTTGCACGAAAATTGGAAGATGCGATATTCGAGGCCTTCGAGACAGCTGAGACAGGAGAACCTCTTGCGAACTCACTTCGGCGTTATTTATTTAGCTTGCAAGCTCACTTGAAAAAGCTGCGTCATGCCATTGAAACTGGAAACACAAGCCAAATAGACTACGAGCATGCCTCAATTCGCAGCCGGGCATCGGCGCTTCAAGCAGCGTTGATTAAGGGGGAGCACCCTGGCGCGGTGGTGGCCTCCCTGTATGCGGTTCTACACGCTGCCACTAGTGAAGACTCGACCCTTGCCCCTAATGCTTCCCCTCTTGCTGCGGAGGAGGCTGCAAAATGGCAGGAGATCGCGAAGAAGTACGAACTGGCGTTAAATTTTCTGCGTCAAGAGTTGAGCCAATTAGAGATCAGGCAAACACAAATTCGGAAACGTACTCAAGAGGTTGAGAAAATTGCAGAGCATGGGGACACCTCAGTGCGCGCGCTAGGCGACGAAGTTGCGAAAGCAAAGGCGGCAGCGAAGAATTCTGTCACCGAAATCCTGATCGAACTCCGTCAGAAGCAGTCCGAAGTCAACAAGCTCGTGGGAATCATCTCTGGCACCGCAGTGGCTGGGTCGTATGCAAGCAGTGCGGAGACGGAGAAGACGTGGGCCGACGCGACCCGGAATGGGTCAGTTTTTCTTATGCTAACTGCGTCCCTGATCATTGGGTACTCTTTGTTGGAGACTGTCACAGCATATTTTGACTGGCAGCTTGGAGTATTCCGGCTTGTCTTTTCTTTGGCATTATCTGTTCCTGCTGTCTATCTCGCTCGGGAGTCTACAAAGCACCGAGCACAACAGTATGGGTACAACCGCATGTCTCTCGATCTGCAGTCGATCACGCCATACCTTGCATCGCTTCCCGCATCAGAACAGCACAGATTGAAAGCTGAAATGGCAAACCGACTTTTCGGTGGCAAGGATGTTGATGTTCAGACCGTAGATTCGTACCCCTTAAATGTTCAGGAACTAATTGTGGCGCTCGCTTCAAAGATTGGCGAATCTACGAAGGAGTCAAAGCAATCCAAAGCGCCTCTCAGTCAACGAGATGTGTAGCACGCCGTGTAATTTGGGCGCAGGTGCACGGCACCCCCGCCTCGCAGCACTGCTGGTAACGCATTGTGGGCGTTCCGTCTGGGTTCTGGTTGGGGACAACTGGCAGATGCGATATCACCAAGGGACTATTGCAGCGGAAAATTGGTGATGGAGCAGTGCAGAATCCACGGCCCAACTAAGTGAAGCAAACCGATTCACGAGGGCTTATCCAAAGTCCGAAAATCCAGTGTCCGCAGCAGCTTCGCCGTTTCCTGCACCAACCGACTAGCAGGCCGCGCCACCGGCTGCGCAAGCATCAAGGTATTCCACGTCACGGGAGGCCCAATGGGAATTCTCTGCATCATGTGAGGCCTGCGACTGATATGTAGCGCGCTCTCCGGCAAGATGGAGCATGCAATGCCCGCTTCCACCATGGTGAGTGCAGACTGCACCGCACCCACCTCGGCAATGATGTTCAATGCTAAGTCGTAGGGCAGTAGGGTGGTGTCTACCAGGTTGCGTATGGGGTTCGGTGCAGTGGGAAGTACCAGCGCATATTTCTTGATGTCCTTGGGTGCAATTTCACTGGGCATGCGGTGGTTTGCGGGGGCGAACAGCATCAATGGTTCACGCATTACGGTCTCAAAGCTCAACAGGGGCGTAAGCACCGGATCGAACATCATGGCTATGTCGATGCGCCCTTGAATCAAGCCATCACGCAAAGGCACGCTCAAGCCCTCTTGAACAGACAGCATGGCCTTGGGCATGCGTTTGCGGAATTCTTTGAGTAAAGGCACACACAAGCCCAGCGCCACCCGATTGGGTAGCCCCACCACCACCTTGCCCGTCGGCTCTTCACACATGTCTGTGATTTCCAGACGAGCTTGTGCGGCGGCGTTCAGCATGGTGCGGGCATGCCCAAGCAGGGCTCGGCCTGCCTCGGTGGGGGTCACGCCTCGCCCTGTACGTTCGAGCAAGCGCTGCCCCAAGCTCTTTTCAAGCAAGGTCATCTGCTTGCTGACGCTGGGCTGCGCCAAGTGCAAAGCCGCTGCAGCGCGGCTGATGCTTCCCCTCTCCACTACAGCGACAAAATGCTCCAGCTGTTTTAGATCCATAGCTTTTGGGAATGTCTGATATAGGCAGTATGCAGTTTACCTTTATCTCTCTGGGGGCGACACTCCAGACGCTCAATCGAGACAAGCACTTATCGCCTCTATTACTACAACTCAATTGCCAATCATGTCTATGCAGAATCGCCGCGTTGTCATTCGCTCCATAGGTTTGCTGCTCGCCAGCAGTGCGCTCTTGCCGGTGGCAAGCGCCCAAAGTGGTGCGGACTTTCCTAACAAGCCCGTTCGGTTGACGGTGCCGTTCGCACCTGGTGGTGGCGCAGACACGATTTCGCGGTTCCTGGGCGTTGAAATGGGCCGCGACTTGGGGCAACCTGTTGTGGTTGAAAACAAGCCCGGTGCAGGCACCCTGATTGGTACGGATTACGTGGCCAAAAGCAAACCCGATGGGTATAACCTGGTGATTGCCACTTTTGCGCACGCCGTCAATCCGGCCTTGCAAGCTAAATTGCCTTACGGTAGCAACCAGGCTTTTGCGCCAGTGATGCTGCTGGGGCGCGGGCCCAATGTGCTCGTAGTGCGTGCAGAAAGCCCCATTAAAAATCTGGAAGGCCTGCTTGCTGACGCCAAAAACCGCCCAGGAAAACTCACTTACGCATCGCCAGGAAGCGGGACTTCACCGCACCTTTCGGGTGAGATGTTTGCCAAACTGTCCAACTCGGCCATTACGCATATACCGTATCGCGGAGCCGGCCCGGCACTGAACGATTTGTTGGGTGGGCAAGTCGACATGATGTTCGCCACGGCAGCAGCGGCAGCACCGATGTTGGAGAACGGAAAGCTAAGGGCCTTGGGTGTGACCACGGCTAAGCCGTCGCCAGCGTTCAAGGGCGTCCCCGCCATTGCTACGCGTGTTCCGGGGTATGTGGTTGAAAGCTGGTACGGCCTTTATGTACCTGCGGGAACGCCACCCTCGGTGATCGCGCGTCTTAATAAGTCCGCCGGCAGTGCAGCTCGGTCCCCTGGGTTTGCGCAAAAGGTGGCGCAGGAAGGATTGACTATCGATGCGGGGTCGCCAGCAGAGCTTGATGCCTATGTGGCCGAAGAAGAAAAGCGCTGGGGCAAGTTCATCAAGGACAACGGCATTCAGTCTCACTGAATCTCGGTATCTCCTTGTGTGCCCCTGCCAGGCCTAAGGCCCGGGGGCGCGTTCAGCGTTACTTAAAAGATTGACCCCAACCCATGACGACAGACTCCATTCGCGTTCCCTTGGTGGTTCCGGGAACCCGCCCAGAACTGGCCGACATTGAAGCCAATATTCATGCGGCACGTGGCCGCATTTCCTTGCTGTACCAGGTGCTGCTAAATAGCGCGCCCTTGGCGGAAGGATGGGAAGCTTTGCTCACGGTCATTCGCAATCACACGCAAGTGCCGCCTGATTTGCGGGAACTCATCATCTTGCGTGTGGCGGTGCTCAATGGCGCCGACTATGAGTTTGAAGCCCATGTCCCACACGCCAAAGCAGGGGGAGTGAGTGATGCCCAAATTGCTGCTGCGAAGCTGGGCGGTATCGCGGATATGTTCGATGAAGAAAAGCGCTGCGTGCTCCGTTTGACGGACAGCATGACGAAGGACATACGGGTGCAGCCAGAGGTGTTCGACGCCGTCCTTCAGCGCTTTGGCGTTCAGGTAGCGGTTGAAATTACGGCCACCATCGCTGCGTACAACATGGTTTCGCGATTTCTGTTGGCGCTAGGAATAGAGCATTGAAGTGGAGCGCGAGGCTTCGACAAGCTCGGCCCGAACGGGGGAGGTGTGTCAACTAGGGGGAGCAGGCATCCGCTGTTCGATCTCTTGCCCTTTGCGTCCACCCCGCCGTAAAGCACGGCGCTAGCGCCGATGGCGCGCACCGTACAGAGGTTTCCTCACAAGTTCACTCAGCCAGATTTATCTCCGTGGGTGGTCGCTGCGATCTGCTTCATCTCATTCAGGTAGGTATCCTGGTTCTTGCGCATGCGTTCGACAGGGCCAGCGATGGACAGCGCGACTTTGGCATCGCCAATTTGCAGCGGAATGCCGAACGCCAGTACGCCATCGTTTCCTTCCTCCTGCACGCTATACCAGCCACGTTCGCGTTGGCCTTTGACGTTTTCTTCCAATACGTTGGGGTCGATGATAGTTTCCGAGGTCACTTTGCGCAGGGGCTTGAGGCGCAGTTGACGGCGCATTTCTTCGTCGTCCAGACTACCGAGAACCGCTTTGCCCAGTGCTGAAGCGTGCAGTGCTATGCGCTCTCCTGTACGCAGTACGTAGCGCAGATGGTGCTTGCCTTCTACGGTTGCCAGCACCTTGACGGCGCCATCGTCGAGCACGGCGCAGAAGGCGGATTCGCCGGTCTTCTCACTGAGCAGCTCCACCATTTCCAAGCTGGCCATGTAGAGCGGGTCATTGCGCGAGATGTCCAGCGCAATCGAGTAGAGCTTGCCAGTGGGATAAAACCGCCGTGTTTTGGCAGTGCGCACCACATATCCGGCTTTCATCATGGTGTGCAGCAGGTCCGAGCAACTGCTGTCTGCCAAGTCCAGAAATCGCGCGACGTCGGACACGGACAGCTCACGCTTTTCGCGCGCGAACACTTCGAGGACCGCCAGGGTCCGGGTACATGCGGGTACGTCTGCGGGCACAAAAAATCCTGACCAAATTCTTGACGATAGGTCGGATTCTACTTCGTCGGGCTGTTTGAATGGGTCGATGAGAAGGTCAGTGTTTCCCGGGCGAATTTGCTTTTTTCACGAATATTAGGGATTTCCATAAGCCTTTGAAAAAGTGTCGCATTGGTCGTTGACAGCATTGCCTCTAAGTCTTAAATTACGACCACTCGTTTTATAAAACGATATTTCGTTGAAAAATTCAAGACAAATTCAGGAGCAATATGGAACTCAATCTCCAAGGACGCGTGGCCCTTGTCACAGGATCGGGTAGCGGTATTGGCCGCGATACGGCGTTCAAACTGGCCGAGGAGGGATGCAAGATCGTCGTCTCCGACATCAATGCTGGTAGCGCCCACGAGACCGCTGAAGAATTGCGAAAGGCGGGGCATGAAGCCCTCGCCGTGGCATGCGATGTGACCAGTGAAGATGAAGTGGCCCACCTGGCGGCGCAAGCGCAGCATTTGGGCGGCGTTGACATCCTGGTGAACAACGCCGGCATCGTTAAGGACGGCTACCTTACCAAGATGACCGAGCAGTCCTGGGACAGCGTGGTGGACATCATCTTGAAGGGCGCATTCCTTTGCTCGCGCGCGGTGCTCCCGCAGATGATGGAAAAGAAGTGGGGTCGCGTGATCAACATCTCTTCACGATCACTGTTTGGCAATCCGGGGCAGACCAACTACTCGGCAGGCAAGGCCGGGCTGGTGGGCTTTACCCGCGCGCTGGCGCTGGAGCAAGGTCGCTTCGGTGTCACCGTGAACGCCGTTGCGCCGGGTTTCATCATGACCCCCGGCATTCGAAATTTGCCCCACTTTCCCAAGTTGCAGGAAGCGGCCACCGCCAAGGTTCCGGTCGGCTTTCTGGGCGAGCCGCGGGACATCTCCAACGCAGTCGCCTTTCTTGCTTCGGATGTGGCGCGCTATATCAGCGGCACCACTCTCTTTGTGACCGGCGGTCGCTATTCGGGCTGAACCCCTCTAAATGAACACTGAAATCATGATGAACTTCGATCTCACTTCTGAGCAACTTGAACTGCAGGGCCAGTTGCGTCGATTCATGAAGCGTGAAGTCACTCCGCTGATCGAAGAATGCGAGGCCAACCGCAAATTTCCATTTGAACTGTTTCCCAAGCTGGCCGAGTTCGGCTTCATGGGCGGTGTGCTGCCCGAAGCGGAGGGCGGCCTCGGCATCGACTACGTGACCTGGTCGATGATGTTCGGCGAGCTGGGCTACCACTGGCTGTCGCTGCGCACCATGCTCAACTGCACCAACGTGCCGATGATGATGCTGGCCAACAAGGGTACGCCCGAGCAGAAGGAGAAGTATCTCAAGCCGCTCATCGAAGGCAAGGGTTCCATCTTCACCGCCATCACCGAGCCGAGCGTGGGCTCGAACCCTGCCGCTGTGCAGACGCGCGCGGATCTGAAGGGCGATCACTACGTCATTAGCGGCCGCAAACTTTGGATCAGCAACGGAATGTGGGGCAACATCGGCATCGTCATGGCGCGCACCTACAGCCCCGACTGTGACGGCAAGGTCTCGCTGTTCATCGTGGACGCCAAGGAGTCACCGTTTGAGCGGCGCTCCGTGGAAACGATGGTGCTGCGCTGCACCGGCACTGCGGAGCTAGGCTTCTACGACGTTAAAGTGCCGCGCGAGAATCTGCTGGGTGAAGAAGGAGAGGCCATGCGCGTCACGCTGGCGGGCCTTGATGCGGGGCGTCTGCATATCGCCCACGGCGCAGTGGGCGCAGCGCAATCGGCGCTCGATCTGGCAACCGAGTTCGCCAAGAACCGCGTGCAGTTCGGAAAGCCGATCGGCAGCTTCCAGCTTGTGCAGAAGCACATCGTCGATATGACCATGCGAGTCAATGCCGCGCGCGCACTGGCGTACCAGGCTTCGTGCGCCATGCAACAGGGGCGAGCCACCATGGAGTGCGCTATCGCCAAGCTGTATGCCACTGAAGCCGCACACGAAGTGGCGAATATGGCGCTGCAGGTGCATGGTGGGCAAGGATACGCGGTGGGCTACCCCATCGAGCGAATCTTCCGCGACACGCGCGGCGGCACGATTCCCGAAGGCACGACGGAAATCCAGACTCTCATCATCGGGCGCAGCTTGCTCGGCATGTCCGCCATCGCCTGAACTGCTCCATGACACAAGCACAGAACATTCAACAGGCACCAGCTGCGCTCGGTGGCATCACGCCGGGACACTATTTCTGGGAAGACCTGCCCGTGGGCTTCAAGTACCGAACGTCGTCGCGGACCATCACCGAAGCAGACATCGTCTCCTTTGCAGCGCTGACGGGCGACATGAACCGCGCCCATGTCGATGACGAAGCGGCTCGCAGCGGCCCGTTTGGCCAACGCATCGCACATGGCCTGCTGGTGGTGTCGTACATGGCGGGGCTCAACAGCCGCACCATCGTCAACCAACTTCTGGAGCCATCCATGCTGGCGTTGCTGGGTACGGAGTGCCGCTTCATCAAACCTACGCTCGCAGGAGACACCGTCACTGTAGACATTGAAGTGATGGAGGCTCGCCCTTCATCCAAGCCCGATCGCGGCATTGTGAAGTTTCGGCGCAACGCCGTGACTCAGCGCGGCGACGTCGTTGTCGAGTGCTTAGTAAGCATGCTGTTCAAACGCAGGGAGGTGGTATGAACATGGCGGACAAGCCCGGTCTTTTCTCGGATCTTCATCCTTTATTCAATCCACGCACGATTGCCCTGGTCGGGGCTTCAAGCCGCAGCGACAGCGTAGGCGGGCGGACACTGGAGAACCTGCTAGAAGTCTCTCATCTGAAGGGACCGCTTTATCTGATCAACCCCACCAAGTCGGAGATCAGGGGGCTGCCCTGCTACGCCTCGGTACGCGATCTGCCTGAAGCTCCCGATGTGGCCGTCATCACTGTGCCCGCCAGGTCTGTCATTGAGGCTCTGCAGGAGTGTGCGGACAAAGGCGCGAAGTTCGCAATCGTGCTGACCTCGGGATTTGGTGAAACCGGCGAAGCAGGAAAGCAGGTTGAAGCGCAGATGCGCTACATCGCCCTTCGCAGCGGCATGCGCATCTACGGTCCCAACTGCCCTGGCCTGAACAACATCAACGCCAAGATCGGTATGTCGTTCTCGCCAGCGTTCCGTCTCGACTTGACGTCCGGTCCGATTGGCTTGGCAACGCAGGGTGGTGGATTGGGGCGCACTGTTATGCAGTCGATGGAACGCGGCATCGGTGTGGCTGCCTGGGCGTCTTCTGGCAACCAGGCCGATCTGGAGGTGAGCGACTTCATTCACTATATGGCCGATGCGCCCGACGTGAAGGTCATCATCACGGTGATAGAAGGTTTCAAGAGCGGCGAGAAGTTCGTCGCAGCCGTTCAACACGCAGCCTCGAAGGGCAAGCCAGTAGTGGCGCTCAAGGTCGGTAAGTCCGAGTATGGCATTCGCGCGGCGCAATCGCACACGGCCTCCATTACGGGCTCCGCCCAGATCAACAGCGTGGTGCTAAAGCAGCTCGGTGTGATCGAAGTCGATGATATGGACGAGCTCGTAGACACCGCCTGGTTGCTGGCTCGTCAACTGCCTACAGGTAAGGAAAAGCTGGTGATCTACGGTCCATCGGGCGGTGCGGTCACACTCGCCGCCGACAAAGTCGGAAGCGCAGGTTTGAAGCTCTCAGAGTTCGAGCCTCGCACGACGGAGCGTTTGAAATCCCTGTTGCCAGACTACGCCGCCATCGGCAATCCGGTGGATGTGGGGACGGAAATCTTCACAAACTCTCGTCTGGTCGACGACACCCTGGAAGCCATCGTTGAGGACCCGGATGTGGGTTTGGTGCTCTACACCTTCCCGCTCGACTACGGCAAGGTCATGCGCGACAACGCCGAGAGCGCGGTGCGCGTGCAGGCTTCTACAGAAGTGCCGATTCTCCCCGTGTGGATGAGTGATCGTCTGGGCGATGGCTACCAGGCGCTCGTGAAAGCGGGTTTTGTTCCGGCGCGATCACTGAACAACGCCGTGAAGGCCATTGGTCACTGGATCGAGTGGGGTCGTTGGATCAAGCAACGCGATACCGGCTTTGTTCCTCAACCGGTGGGCGAGCCGCGTACCGGAGCAGCAACACCCACACGAACGTTGACGGAAACAGAAGGCAAGCAGCTGCTGTCAGAAGCCGGTCTCTCGTTCATGGAGCGAGCCGTGGCTGCCAATGCCGATGAGGCCGTACGCTTGGCCGACGCGATGGGGTATCCGGTGGTCGCCAAGATCGTGAGTCCACAGATCGCTCACAAATCCGAAGTGGGTGGTGTTGCCGTGGGTCTTGCCAATGCAGAGGCGGTGCGTTCTGCGTGCGAGGGCATCCTGACATCTGTGAAGGAGAAGGCACCACATGCTTCCATAGACGGACTGCTGATCGAGCGCATGGCAGGCGCTGGTGGCATGGAGGTGTTTGTGGGCGTGCAGCACGATGAAGTGTTCGGCCCGATCATGAGTTTTGGGCTGGGTGGCATCTACGTGGAGGTGTTCAAGGACATCAGCCGGCGCATGTTGCCGCTCACACCGTCGACATGCGAGGCCATGGTGCGCGAGGTGCAGTGCTTCCCGCTGCTCGACGGCGCGCGCGGAAAACCGAAATGCGATCTCAAAGCGTTGCAGGAGCTGCTTCTCAAGGTATCGGAATTCGTGATCGCCAACCCGCAGGTACGGGAAATCGATCTCAACCCGGTCTGGGTCGGCGCGCAAGGTCAAGGCGCGATTCCGTTGGATGCGGTCGTGATCATCGAGCAGTAAGTTCAAGAATCAATCGGAGCAAAGAAACATGGCAGTCAAAACGGAAATCGGCTACACCACGCCGGATGTGATCTCAGTGCGTGGCAAGAATTTGTCCACGGAAATCTTCGGCAAGTTCGACTTCATCGACATGATCTATTGGTTAAATTTCTCGCGTCTGCCCGAGCCGCGCGAGAAGGCAATGGCCAATCTGATTCTGGTCGCTGCCGCCGATCACGGCCTCACTCCAAGCGCGCTGTCAGCACGGTTGACGTTTCTGGGTGCACCTGAGTCGGTGCAGGGTGCGGTGGCTGCCGGCCTTCTCGGTGCGGGCAGCCGCTTCCTGGGAACCGTGCAGAACGTAGCGGAGATGTACAAGAAAGGCGCAGCCGATCTGGACGACAACGCCAGCGACGAGTCTGTGATGGAGTGCGCTCAGAAGCTGGTGCGCGAATATCGTGCAAACCGCACGCCCATCTCTGGGCTTGGTCACAACATCCACGTACATGGCGATCCACGCGTTCCCGTCCTGCGCGACATCTCCGAGCAGCATGGCTACTTTGGAAAGCACTGGCGTCTGGCACTCGCCATTCCAGTGGTACTGGAGCAGGAACGCGGCAAACGCTTGCCACTGAATGGCGCCGGTGCGCTGGGCGCAATTGTTGCCGACATGGGGCTTGACGGCATCTTCGGACGCGGCTTGATGTTGATCGGGCGTGCAGCGGGGCTGGTGGCACATGTCCGCGAAGAACTCGAGTCACCCACGGGCCAGGAGCTGTGGGATCTGGTGCTCGAACAGGATCCACGTAACGTCAAGGCAACCAGCGGATATTGATGGACTGACATGTCACCACTTCAAGATATCCGCATACTGGATTTCACGGAGCTTCTGCCGGGGCCGTTCCTCACGCAGAACCTGGTGGAGATGGGTGCAACGGTCATCAAGATCGAACGCCCGCCGCATGGCGACAACGCGCGTCTGATGGCGCCGGGCGTTTTCCAAGCGGCCAACCGAGGCAAGCAAAGCATCCAGATCGACCTGAAATCCGCCGAGGGGCGCGAACAGATTGAGCAGTTGCTCGACACGGTGGACGTCGTGCTGGAAGCATATCGTCCCGGCGTGATGAAGCGATTGGGATTGGACTATGCATCGCTCAGCGCACGTTTTCCGAAGCTGATCTACGCGTCGCTCAGCGGCTATGGTCAAACGGGAGCGCGAGCCTTGTGGCCAGGCCATGATCTCAACTACCAGGCGGCCAGCGGCGCCCTGGCGCTCTCGGGGCTACCTGATGGTCGGCCAGAGCATGTCTTCGGACTGCCCGCCGCCGACCTGTGTGGGTCCATGTACGGAATGAGCGCCGTGCTGGCGGCACTGTTTCAACGCTCGAAGACGGGCAAAGGCCAATATCTGGACGTCGCGCTTGCGGACTGCTTGGCGCACTGGATGAACCCCCGTCTCGGAAGTTTTGCCGCACAAGGCCTGCGCACCGTGGCCCAGCAACGCAGGGACGTGCTCGACAAACCCGCTTACGGCGTTTTCCTCTGCAGTGACAACAAGGAAATCACCATCTGCGCGCTGGAAAACCATTTCTGGCAACGTCTGGTCGAGGTGCTGACGCTGGATGCGTTCTCTGAACAGGTGTTCATGAGCTACGAGCACCGCGCCCACCACGCAGGAGCCATCCGTAAAGCCATCGCGGAACGCGTACGCACAAGGGGCAGTGCTGAATTGCTCTCGGCTCTGGTTGCTGCCGATGTACCGGTGATGCTGCTGGTCCAACCTTCCGACTTGTTGCGTGAAAGCGCAGCGGCTGGGCGCGAATTGCAGGCGCATGACGGAAGTAGCTTTCTGCGTTTTCCCGTGCAGCTCACTGGCATGTCCGACGTGACCCGTACCAGCTCGACGACAGAATGAACTGGCACGAAACCCAATCTATGCCCACAGGCACATATCGGCACACCTTGCTGGAACGTGTGGTGCACGGCCAACCGTTCGAGAAAGCCGTGGCGGACGAGGTGCTCGCGACGGGCGCAAAACGGGTATTGGTCATTGCGTCACCACGCGCACACGGCTCCGATGCGCTTGCCCGGCTACGAGTCGCGCTGGGTGACCATTTTTCGGGTGAGTTCTGTCAAGTCCTGCCCCATGTTCCCGTTGAATGCGTGCGTGATGCAGCCGTGTGGGCAACGCAACTGAACGCTGATCATCTCGTGGCATTGGGTGGCGGTTCGGTCATCGATGCGGCCAAAGCGATTTCGCTGCTGGTGTGGTCTGGGATGCCATTGCAGGTTGCGCAATTGCTGGATCAACAGGACCTGCGCTTGGTCGATCCCAGTCAGCGGTCCAGGGATGATGAGAAGAGGCTACGCATTACCGCCGTTCCACAAACCCTGTCGGGGGCGGAATTTACATGGTTTGCAGGAGTCACCGATCCATCGCGCAAAGTCAAGAACATCGTGGCCCATGCCACGATGGCACCGCGTTGCGTGATTCTCGATCCCTCACTGACGCTGGAAATTCCAGTTCCCATCTTCCTGGCAAGTGGTGTTAAAGCCATTGACCATGCGGTGGAAAGACTAGTGTCGCTGCACAGCCACCCGATGTCTGATGCTTTGAGCATTCACGCTCTGCGCATGCTGTCGCAAGCGCTACCCGCAGTGCACAGCAACCCGGGAGACCTTATGGCACGCCAGCAGTGTCAGCTGGCGTCGTGGCTTTCGATTGCTGGCGGTGCGGCCGGCGTGAAGACCGGGGCAAGTCATGCACTCGGCCATATTCTGGGGGCGCATTCAGGTGTTGCACATGGACTCACCTCCTGCGCGCTTCTCTCGCCGGTGCTGCGCTGGAATAAAGGCCACAACGGCTCGCAGCAATGTCGTGTGATGTCAGCACTTGGCGTCTCCAACACTGACCTTGGCTCATGGGTCGAGCGGTTGGTGAGCAGCCTTGGCCTGCCAACGCGATTGCGTGAGCTTAACGTTGACAAGCGCGATCTGCCCGACATCGCGCAGAAAAGCTTACACGACCCCGGCATGCACCACAACCCACGACCCATTCGAAGTGCAACTGATGCACTGGAGATTCTTGAGCACGCCTGGTGACACGCTAGCGCACCTGGCTACCGAATTCCCTCTGTGAATATTTGACTACCAAAAAGGAGACATTTGAATGAAGAAGCTTGTTTACTCCGCTTTGTGCCTGCTGGGCATGGCGCAAATCGCGTCCGCTCAAACCTATCCCGAGAAACCGATCACGCTGGTGATTCCATACACTGCCGCCGGCATCACCGACAACTCCGGCCGCCTCGTTGCCAAGAAGCTGTCCGAGCGACTAGGCCAGCCGATCGTGATTGACAACCGTCCGGGAGCGGGCGGTGCCGTCGGTGCGGAGTACGCGGCGCGCGCCAAGCCCGATGGATACACGCTGTTCATGGGAACACGCGGAACACAGGTCACCAACGCGATGATTCAGAAGGATGCGAAGATTCCTCCCGCGAGTGATTTCTCTTCGGTGTACGGGTTTATCGACGCGGCCACTGTCGTCGTGGTTCGTGCGGATGCACCCTACAAGACGCTGGCTGACTTGATCGCCTACGCGAAGGCCAATCCGGGCAAGCTGAGTTACGGCACGGCCGGCAATGGCTCTGCCGCCAACCTCACCGGCGAGTTGTTCCAGGACGTCGCTGGAATCAAGATGACCCACATTCCCTATCGCGGCAGCGCGCCAACCGTGCAGGATCTGCTGGGAGGGGCGATTCCGGTGGCGTTCGACTATCCTGCAACCACCGCCAGCTTCCTCAAGTCGGGACGCCTGCGTGCGCTGGCCGTCGTGTATGGCGAGCGCATCAAATCCCTGCCTGACGTTCCCACCGCCGCAGAAGCAGGAGTCAAAGGCGCGGAATCCTCCAGTTGGATGGGTTTTTTTGCTCCAGCAAAGACACCCAAGTCTGTCGTTGAACGCCTGAGCAAGGAGATGGGAGCCGTGATGCAAGACCCCGATGTCCAGCAGAAAATATCCGACATGGGAGCCATCCCACTGCACGCGGACAGCAAGGCGCTTGACAAGCTCATCGACGAGGACCACAAGCGTTGGTCTGAAGTGCTCAAGAATGTGACTATCGGCACCAATTGATCTCTAGATTGGCATGAGCGGACGCGGCAAACCTGTCTGCGCCCATGCCAACAACCCCCCGGAGAGCACCCCCTCATGATGTTCGACATGGACCAGCTGGATTTGGCCCGCAGCTACAAGTTGCTTTCCTCATCCATCGTGCCCCGGCCGATTGCCTGGGTCGTTAGCCAAGATGCGAATGGCGTGGCAAATGCGGCGCCATATTCGCTGTTCAATTTTTTTGGCGGGCATCCCCCAGTGGTGTGCATTGGCATGGGGCGTCCTAACGGGCGCGATAAAGACAGCTTGTCCAATATTCGCACCACGCAGGAGTTTGTCATCAATATGGTCACGGCATCTCTGGCCCAAGCAATGAACACGACCTCGGTGGCGTTCCCCTCAGGTGTCAACGAACTTGACAAGGCGGAACTGGAAACCGTGACATGTTCAAAAATTTCTGGACGCCGCATCAAGCTAAGCCCGCTTGCGCTGGAGTGCCGATTGCAGCAGATCATTGACGTCAAACCCTCGTCGGTCATCGTGATGGCGACTGTGCAGGCAATACACATCGATGACGAGTATGTGAAGGACGCGCAGCGCTGCTACGTCGACAGCGCGCGTTTTGACGTGATCGGTCGTATGGAGAGTCCCGGGTGGTACGCCAAAACAGTAGATCGTTTTGTCATGCCACAACCCACTCTGGAGGAGTGGGAGTCACTGCGGCATGACCAGCCTGGGCTTGAATGAGCGAGCAAGGCTGATCCGAGTCATTCGTGCGCGGGGCGGTCCAAGCCTATGAGGCCGAATAAGAAAACGATAGAGCAAGCGCGCGTGCTTCGTCGGTAGGCTTAGCCCGAACGGATTTTTGTGGTTCCTAACCGATTGATGGCGCCAGGGCTTACCAGCAACACTTCTGCGCGCCGAGCTTCATCGCTACATTAAGCGCCGTAGTAAACACTTACGCGCCAGGCTCAAGCCTTGCGCGGCCTGACTTTGCTTGCTGCCAGTTTGGCGTTATCTCGTGCCGTGTCTATATCGGTCGCCCGCGCCAGAGCCACGCCCATGCGGCGTTTGGTAAAACTCTCTGGCTTGCCGAACAGGCGCAGGTCGGTGCCAGGCACACGCAGGGCCTCGTCTACACCGTCAAACACGATGCCCTGTGCATCCACTCCGCCGTAAATCACGGCGCTGGCACCGGGGTTACGCAGACTGGTGTCCACCGGCAAGCCCAGAATGGCGCGTGCATGCAACTCGAATTCGCTCTGATGCTGAGTGCACAGTGTGACCAGGCCCGTGTCATGCGGGCGGGGGCTTACTTCGCTGAACCATACCTGGTCGCCCTTCACGAACAACTCCACACCAAAAAGCCCCTGGCCACCCAGGTTGTCAGTGACGGCCTGGGCGATGCGCCGTGACTCTGCCAGCGCGGCTGGTTGCATAGGATGGGGCTGCCAGCTTTCCACGTAATCGCCGGCAACTTGGACGTGACCAATGGGGTCGCAGAAATGGGTCTCTACCTGGCCGCTGGCACCAATGGCGCGCACGGTGAGTTGGGTGATTTCATAGTCGAAGTCGATGAAACCTTCGACGATCACTCGGCCATGGCTCACTCGGCCCCCGGCCATGGCATAGTCCCAGGCCTTCTGAATATCTTCCGGGCCATCGATCTTGCTTTGGCCCTTGCCTGAGCTGCTCATTACAGGTTTGACGATGCAGGGGTAGCCTATGCCGGGCCGACCAGCGTTGCCATCGGCCGAACCCTCTATGGCGGACTTTAATTCGGCCAGCGAGTCGCAGAATTGATAAGGGCTGGTGGGTAAGCCCAGCGTCTCGGCGGCGAGTACCCGGATGCCTTCGCGGTCCATCGTCAAGCGCGCGGCGCGGGCCGTGGGAATCACGCGCACGGTGCCTGCGGCTTCCAGCTCTTCGAGCATGGGCGTGGCAATGGCTTCGATCTCGGGCACTACGAGATGGGGGCGCTCAGCTTCCACCAACGCCTTGAGCTGCAGTGGGTCGCTCATGACGATGGTGCGGGCGTGATGCGCTACCTGCTGGCCAGGAGCATGTTCGTAGCGATCAACGGCGATGGTCTCCACGCCCAGGCGCTGCAGCGCGATCAGTACCTCTTTGCCCAGCTCTCCCGAGCCCAGCAGCATGACTTTGGTGGCATGGGGCGAGAGTGGAGTTCCGAGAGTGGTCATGGGTGTTTCAAGAGAGTTTTCAGCAATGAGGCAGATTGTGACTGAAGCTGAAGGCGCTCTAGCCAACAACGTGCGCACGCCTCCCGGGCATTCCAGCTCTTTGCTTGGCGCTAAGCGGCTCTGGTTTGCTGTCTGGCATGCCGACGCAAGCTGGCACGATCAGCTTACTTGCCCTCAAACAGGCGTTGAAGTTCGCGGAGCGCGTTTTTAACCATCGCGCGTATGGCAAGCCATGGATGCATGCCACTTTTTTCTACCCATACGCCAACTTTGATTGAAATCAGCGGCGATGTATTTCGAAAAGTTACTAAACCAAATGTTTAAAAATATAAGTAGGTGTTTGTACCTAGTTAGTGAGACATAGTTGACAAATCTAGCGTAAATTGAGCGGAAATCGGACTTGCCACCCCCAAAGCAGAGGAGAGGATGATGAGATTTTTCTCGAAACTCAGTAATGCTTATGTATTGGCTATCGTGCTTTTCAATGGAAACGCATGGGCTCAATTCAATGTGGGGGCAGGCTCGAGCATTGATTTCGGAGATGCAGTTGTTGATATGGGTTGCTCAGATCTTGTGATCAGTGGAACTGCCAACACCACAGCGTCTCAGTTAACCGGAATCGACGACGTGAGCATCAGCGCCGGGGGCGCTATCAATGGCGGTTCTGGCCTGCTATCAGTCTCAGGGGACTTTGCCAATGGAGGAAGTTTCAGCGGAGGCTCCGGGAGCGTGATGATCGTTGATGGCTGCGGGAAAGCTCAATCAAGGATTTCAGGGGAAAGCTCCTTCAATAACCTCTCCATTACCACCGGAACGGGCAAAGAGGCTATCTTCGAAGCGGGCAAAACCACCAACGTGGCCGGCACTCTCACGCTCAAAGGCGTGCCTGCAAATTTACTAAAAATTCGCAGTTCAACTCCACTTACTCCGGCCCTTCTCGCCGCAACCTCTGCTCAGAGTATTCGGTACGTAGATGTGGCGGACAACAGAGCGGTGGGCGCGGTTATAGCTTTGGGGTTGCCGCATAACTTTGACTCTATTGCTTCAGGCAAAGTCTATCGCTGGTTCCGGTTTGATGAAGACGGCAACCTGATCAATGTGCCCGTGCCCACTCTCTCTCAGTGGGCCATCTTGGCGCTCAGCACCCTCGTCATGCTCCTGTTCCTTGGCAGGCGGCCAACTCGCAAAACTGCAGCGGGAGGACAGTAAAAACGGATTGGTTGGTTCGTGAATACAGATTGGAGATTCCAATATGAATGAACTTAGAAAAAGACACGGAGTTCTCTTGGCAGGGTTCCTCCTGGCCATACCCATCGGAGTTTCTGCTCAAGAACAATCTCGCCGGCTGGCATCTGAAGTTGGTATGCCCACGATTGCTGATAGAAGTTCTTCGCTCAATCGAGTCAAGGCTGCAGAAGCTGTGCCTAATGAACGCCCAATTCTCGCTTCAGAGCTGAACTTACCTACAACTCAAAGCAGGGCACAAGCACCTAAATCGGCTCTGCGTGACGCTGGCGTATCTGCCGAAAGAATGCCGCTTGCCTCCGAAATAGGCTTGCCTCGAAGAAACTGAATTCAAGAGTATGACCCGAAGTAACGTTCCTAAATGATTTTCCCCGTCCAGGAGGTTTCAATCATGTCTGTTCCAAGCACCCCAAGTAGGCAGCGTATAAATTTACTCCCCATTTTGCTGGCGCCGCTATTCGCGATGTCGGCCGCGCAAGCGGCGGATGTGGTGGTTCAGCCTTCGGCAGGCAGCGCACTGGTGGTGAAAGACAATACTGGCGCCATCGAACGGCTGCGAGTGAGCGAGACCGGCTTGATCTTGGTTCCTGGGTGGCCGGCTTTGCCACAACAAATCTCTCAAATGTGTATTAACAGCGGGACCGGTTCGCTCGGTCCCTGCGCAGCGACAGTTGGCTTCAATCTGCCTTATGCTGCGACCGTTAACAGCCCGTCCACACTCTTCGACATTACGCAGACAGGCGCTGGCGGGACTTTAAGCGCAGCAATAAGTAATGCTGGCAGCAGTGCCACAGCCATGACGGTCACTACGGCCGGGCTGGGCAATGGTATGGATGTCCAACTGCCAACCGGCAGTGGGGGCAGAGGAATCAACGTAACTAGCGGCGTAGGTCCAGGAGTTTTTGTTACATCCGCAGGCGGCAATTCAATTTGGGGTATCGTTAACTCTATTTCTGCAGCAGCTGTGATCGGAGATGGCGGTTCCGGTGAAGTCATTGTGGCCCGTCATACAGGAGTGGTGTGCAGTGCCAATATAGGTCGTTGCGCTGGTATTGGCGCCGTCGTAGGAAGACACGACGGAGAGCGAGGAATTGCAGTGCGCGGATTCGTCACTGACCCTAATGGCGGTACAGGTGTTTTGGGTCAGGCTGGTATTTCAGGCGGGAGTGGTGTGGCCGGCCGTTTTGAAAATGTCAATGGCGCCAGCCCCACAACCACACTGGAGGTGGAAAGCAACGGCAACGGCGATCTGATGACACTTGCTAAATCCGGAGCCAACGTAGCACGCATCGACAGTACTGGTAAAGGGTTTTTCAATGGAGGCACGCAAACGGGCGGTGCTGACGTCGCAGAATTGATTGATTTTCGAGGGCGTATTCCGCGTCCGGGAGATGTTGTCGAAATCGACCCTGAAAATAGCTTGCACTATCGTCTGTCCACTGGTTCCGAGAGTGCATTGGTTGCCGGAGTGATCACCACCAAACCAGGTCTCCTCATGAACGCCACGGTGGAAGACGCTACAGGTTTGCCTGCACTTGCTCTTGTTGGCCGCGTCCCGGTCAAAGTGACGCTTGAAGGTGGAGACATCAAACCAGGTGATCTGCTTGTATCAGCCAGTCTTCCTGGGCACGCCAAAAAAGCCCCAATTCAAATTAGACCAGGGACTGTCATTGGCAAAGCGCTCCAGTCTTACTCCAGTGGTACCACGGGCAGCGTTGAAATGTTGGTGATGACACGTTAACTGTTGACCGGAAGGCCCGCTCCATTTAGTGGGTGAGGTCGGCTCAAGCAATTGTGCGCGCAGTCTTTTTTGCGCGTGCTTTCTCGCTTTACCCCTTGTGCCTGACCGCATCCACAAATGCAGAAAATGCAGGCGATGACTGGCGCCTGTTGGGATAGTAAAGATGAAAGCCCTGAAATACGGGGCACCACGGTTTCAAGACACGCTGGAGTTGGCCATTGGCTATGTAGGGTGCTGCCAACTGCTCAGGCACGTACCCCAGTCCCAGCCCGTCCAAGCTGCAGTTCAGCACGTGCATGATGCTGTTGAAGACCAATTGACCTTCTCCTTTGACGGTGAAAATCTTGCCATGTTTCTCAAACTCCCACGCATAAATTGAGCCTGATGGCCTGTGCCTGATGTTCACGCAGGTATGTTGGGGCAGGTCATAGGGGGTTTTGGGCGGGGGGTGTTTTTTGAAATACGCAGGCGACCCGACGACAGCAAGGCTCCAATCAGGACCGATGCGCACGGCAATCATGTCCTTGCTGACAGCTTCGCCCATTCGAACACCCGCATCGAATCGCTCTTCGACCACATTGGTGAATCCGTAATCCACGTACATCTCTAGCGTGATGTCAGGGTACGTTTCCAAGAAGTTGGCGAGCAAGGGCCTTAGGCACAGCTCAATGATGTCGTCGGTGCAGGTGATGCGGATGGTACCGGCGGGCTTGTCGCGCAGTTCGCCTAGAGCCTCGACTTCCGCCGCAATCTGTTCAAACAGCGGGGCGATGGACCGCATCAGACGATCACCGGCCTCTGTGGTGGAAACGTTCCGGGTCGTGCGGGCGAGCAAACGAATGCCTAGTCGCTCCTCCAGCGTCTTCATTGAATGGCTGAGCGCAGAGGGCGTCACCCCCAATTTGGCCGCGGCCTTCGTAAAGCTCTGATCGCGTGCAACGGCCAGGAAAGCTTGGAGGTCGTCGGTCTTGGCAGATTTCATTGATGAATAAATTTCACAACTGCATAAAAATTACACCATCTTATCGAAGCCGCCGGTTAGTAAGACGATACACAGCACAGGCAGGCCGCCTTTCGGCCTGCACAGCACCGGAGCATCGAATGAACAATCCAACCAAACCCATTGCACGTCACGCCTTTGCAAACCAACGCCGGAATTTCCTTAAAACCACCGGTGCAGGGGTCGTTGCCTTCAGCGGATTGACCGGCGTGAGAGCCGCCTCTGCACAGGCCACCGTACCGGCGCCTCACGAGCGCGCTGATAATTTCTACAAGAGCGCTCGTGTGGTCATTGAGAAAGTTCGCTTTAAGAACCAGTACAACATGCAGGTGGTGGGCAACTTGGTATGGCCAAAAGACCTGAAGGCCGTGGCGAAGTTGCCCGCCATCATCGTGGGCCATCCAATGGGCGCGGTGAAAGAACAGAGCTCTATGCTGTACGCGCAGAAACTGGCCGAGCAGGGCTTCGTTACCCTGGCTATAGATCTGCCGTACTGGGGCGAGAGCGAAGGCTTGCCGCGCAATTTAGTAGCCCCAGAAACCTACGTCGAAGCGTTCAGCGCTGCGGTGGATTACCTCGGCATCCGCAACAACATCGATCGCCACCGCATCGGTGTACTGGGCATCTGTGGAAGTGGAGGGTTTGCCATCGCAGCAGCCAAGCTGGACACGCGTCTGAAGGCTATTGCGACAGTCAGCATGTATGACATGGGCGCGGTCACGCGCAGTGGCTTGAAGCATTCGCAGTCGCTGGAGCAGCGCAAAGCCTTGCTGGAAAAAGCCGTGGATCAACGCAACAGTGAGTTCGCCAATAGCAATGGCATTTTCCTGAACTATCTCCCGGCCCAGCTGGGGCCGGATGTCGACCCCATCACGCGGGAATTCTGGGAGTTTTACCGCACGCCTCGCGGCATTCATATTCCCGAAGGCCGCACTCTGGAGCTGACGCAAAACCGTATGCTGACCAGCGAAGTCCGGTTCATGAATTTCTACCCCTTCAATGACATCGAAACGATTGCACCTCGGCCACTCATGTTCATCACTGGCGATCAGGCGCACTCCAGGGAATTCAGCGAAGACGCGTACCGGTTGGCCGCCGGGCAGAAAGAATTAGTATGGGTTCCGGGAGCAGGCCACGTCGATCTCTACGACCGCGCAAACCTCATCCCCTGGAGCCGTTTGAACTCCTTCTTCTCTACGCACCTGGCTTGAAGTGGTGATGAATTCTGAAGTCCTGGAGAGGTCGCAGGGCAGCGTCATTCGCGATGCGGATGTGCGGAAAGGGGGAAGCCCCTTCGCCTGGAGCGGTGTGTTCGCCATGACGCTCTGTGTCTTTGCGTTGATAGCATCAGAGTTCCTGCCGGTTAGTCTGCTGACACCCATGGCCCGTGACTTGCGCGTGTCAGAGGGGCTGATCGGGTATGGCATGGCCATTTCCGGCGCGTTCGCGGTTGTGGCCAGTCTTTGCATCGCGCCGTTTTCCGGTTCGATGAATCGCAAAGTCCTGCTCTTGGCACTGACCGCGCTGATGGGTGTTTCGGGTGCAGTGGTCGCTCTCGCGCAAAACTACGAGACCTACATGATCGGTCGGGCACTGATTGGCGTGGTCGTAGGCGGGTTCTGGTCCATGTCGGCAGCGGTGGCCATGCGCCTGGTGCCTCCTGAAGATGTCGCGAAGGCTATGGCTATATTCAATAGCGGTAATGCACTGGCGACAGTCATCGCTGCGCCGTTGGGGAGCTACCTCGGGGGGGTCATTGGCTGGCGCGGTGCTTTCTTCTGCCTGGTGCCGGTGGCGGCGGTTGCGCTCGTTTGGCAGTGGGTGACCCTTCCGGCTATGCAGCCGGAGAAGGGCGCTCCGAGTTTCCGAATCTTCTTCAGTTTATTCAAACGCAGCGCAGTTAGTTTCGGGATGTTGGCCGTGGGCGTGTTTTTCATGGGGCAGTTTGTGTTGTTCACCTACGTGCGCCCCTACCTTGAAACCGTCACACAGGTTGACCTACCGACGTTGTCGACGATTTTGTTGGTCATGGGCATCGCTGGCTTCATCGGCACATCGCTCATCGGTTTGTTCTTGAAGTCGAGTGTGCGTCTCGTTCTGAGCGTCATTCCGCTGTCCATGGCTTCTATCGCCATCGCACTGGTGTTGACTGGAAGCTCTGTGGTTGCGGCATTCCTGCTGCTTGGCCTATGGGGATTGGTCGCAACAGCGGCCCCAGTGGGTTGGTGGCTTTGGCTGGCCAGAACACTGCCTGCCGACGCCGAGGCCGGTGGCGGTCTGATGGTGGCGACGATTCAACTTTCGATCGCCCTCGGTTCGACGCTGGGTGGTCTTCTATTTGACGGCAGCGGGTATCGGGTTACTTTCTTCACGAGCGCGGCTTTGCTCGTGATCGCCGCAGGTTTGGCGTTGGCAGCGACGCGCGGCAACCCGGCAGAGCCGGCGCTCTGATTCCTGCTGCAGGATAGGTAGACCATTTCGGAGTGTGGGCGGTAAAGGGTTAGTTTTCCGCCCACCGTATTCAAGTCACTCACTCAAGGCTTGAGGCCCATAGCGCCGCGTTTGAATCTTTCAATAAGCTCTCGGGCTCTCTCAGCGTCTTTGTAAATTGGCGAAACGCTGGCCGCTTTCGTACTTGAATTGAGGTTCAGGGCATCTAGCTCCAACGGATGACCAGTACAGACGGTTTCGCGTTGCGCGGGCGATTCGCCCAATAGATAGTTGGTGACGATGGGATCCACGCAAGAATCGACATAGGGATAGATCGCATGCTGAAAATCTCCGGATACGTAGACGCGGCGTGCAGCGGGCAACTGAGCAAAGAACGTGTTGGCTCCGTCGGTGTTGGTGGCGGCATCGTACTGGGATTGAACCATGAGTACGTTCAGCGACTTCATGGGGGTTAGCGCAGGTTTGCTGACCGTAGGGCCGCCCCAGAAACTGCAGGGGTTTTGTAGCATCGCTGCGAAGAACAATGGCGCCCGCTGAGCCACGCCACGTATGCGTTCAACCCAGGTTGTCGAATCAGTGATGGCCAGCGTGTCATTGCAAGTCACTGCCGCGCGGACTGCCTCTGAGGAGTCCAGATTGAAGCTCGACGGCTTAGCCTCTGCCCGCTCAAGGTAAACTGCATAAAGGCTTTTCAAGACACTACGCAGGGCCTCGTTTCGCACCGGGTTCACAGGGTCTAAAACGTACTCATCCAGATCTTCCTGTATAGCTGCAGTATCAGCTGGATCAGGTGCTGCCTTCAACACCGCGTCCAAGGCTTGGGCGGCCGAAATGTTTGCAAGGAATTCGTTGGCACTCGTTCGGCTGTAAGTTAATTTGGTCAAGCCACCAATCAGTGATTGCTGTACTCCTGGACTCAAGGCCGATATGACGGCGCTCACCTCGGTCCCAGTTGAACCCAGGCGGAAGTGATCTTCATGCCGAACCGCGTAAGGAATCATCACTTCGTCGAGCAAGCGTTGCCGCGCCAATGGCTGACCAACCTCCAGGGCGTCGTCAAAAGTAGAGGTGAAATCCAGCGAACTATCCAAGACCATGCGCCCCACCTTTTCGGGGAAGAGGTTGGCATACCATGAGCCTAACCAGGTGCCATAGGAGTAGCCCACATAATTGAGCTTCTCGTCACCCAGCAGTCCCCGTAGCAGATCCATATCGCGCGCCGTGGCATCTGTGTTGATGTACGGAGTGATGGGGTTTTTCAAGCACGCTTGTGCAGTCTTGGCATTGTTGTAGGTTGCGTTCTCAATGTTTTCGGGCGTGTCCCACTCGGCTGCGCTCATATCGACTTCGCGTTCAAGCTCATTCGTGCTGCACTCCAGCCGAGTGCTAGCGCCTGTCCCGCGCGGTGAGAACCCCACCATGTCGAATTCGTTCAGGAGACGTAGTTGACGGGCACCCTGCGGGTTATCTGGATTGCTGTTGGCAAACGCACTAAACAGAGACAGAGCATCCGCTAAGCCATCTTGTCCAGGCCCTCCGGGGTTGAATAGCAAAGAGCCTTGCCGTTTTTCAGGCGTACCAGCAGCCAGCCGCATGACGGCGACCACGACATCTCCGCGCTCAGTGTTGGACCAGTCCAAGGGGGCGCGCACATAGCTGCATCGCAGCCTCTCGCCCACTGATGGGTCCAACGTGCTTAATGTATTGTTTTCCTCACCCAGGATGGTGGGGTCGCAGTGGGTCCATTGAACCGTTTGTTCACGGTACTTTTGCAATGGATCTGGAGTGCCGTCTCCGCCGCAGGCGCTGAGACCGAAAATCGAAGCAGCGCCTATCAAGCCTGCGCTGAATGAAAAAAATGTTCTACCCAACTTCATAAAACCCTTACTGACTTCCGGTGCTCAAGCTCTCAACTTTAAGGCAAGTGCAACTTTCGCTAAATCTTGATGTTCGCACTGAGGACTTATTCATTCAGTATTTGCACCTGATCCGCAAGCGTGAGGAGAGCCGTATCAGAGCCGCCGACCTACCCAAGGTTTAGACTGCTTGCGTAGGGGCTTGCCAAGAAAATGAATCCGGCGATGTTCAGTACAACGCTGACCCAAAACACTGCGCGGAATTCAGCTTTTGAAGACTTGTGTCTGAGCACCTGTTGCGCGATCAACGCGCCCGGCCAACCACCTACAAGCGACAGCAGATGAAGCGTTTGTTCAGAGGTTCGCCAAGAGCCGCGCTTTGCCGCTGATTTGTCGAGTGCATAGGCCACGAAAGTTGTGACACTGGCGAGGAGGTAAACCCCTGGTACCCAGCGGGGCGGATGACCTAGGAAGTAACCAAGGAGCAATACGATCGCGAATAAAGGAAGGGCAAAAAGGCTGGCGGTTCCCCATTGAGCCGATCCGTTTTTTCGCACGGGCACCGGTGCGGCCCGCCTTGTGCGAAGGGGCTCTACCTTGAGTGCGCGCTTCTTGCCTTGTGGACCCAGCTCGACTTGGAAGCGCACGCGTTGATTGACTTGAGGGCGTTCGCGTAGATCCCGGAATGCCTTGATATGAACAAAGACTTCTTGGCCGCCCTGGTCTGCCTCGATGAAGCCAAAGCCACGCTCATCGTTCCAGGATTTGATGGTGCCGTCGAAGTGCATGGTTGGAGTTGTCTAAGGTTTGAATTCACCGGCCTACGAGGCTTTCCTCGCGGTTCGGTGGAGCGATAGCTTAGCCGCTCAGTACCCACGGCTCGCCCGGCCTCAAACCGTTTCCACACATGGGTCAGGGCGCGCACGCTCCCTACGGGACAAATGCCCCTTGCGGGGTGCATTTGTCGACCAGTCGCCACTGCTGATGTTGATGTTGCGGAGCTTATTAAACCTGGGCCCGGCGTTTGATCGGAGATGCGGGTGTTCGCAGGCTCAGGTTTTTCACGACTTGGCTCTTTTCGCACGCCATGCCAAACCACCCAGCAACGCGCAGAGTGATCCCAATAGCCAGCCACTGTTCACCGGCACAGGGGTGGGAGTCACCACGACAGGTGCCGCAGTGATGGTGAGAGTTCCGTCTACAAAGCTCACCTCATAGTTGCTGGCCGCCGCATCGCTGGCAATGATGGGGTAGGTGCCCGGTGGGGAATCCGATGTGGCGGTGGTGCTGAAAACTGGAGGGGTCACCAGATTGGCATCTGACTCACCATTCACCCAACCAGACGTTAGCGCTGTGAAAACAGGGTTGGCAGCTCCGGCCACACGGCTGGCATTTTCAGCGGTGACGACCAGCGGCGCGGGTGTTACCGTGAGTGCGCCGTCTACCGGGGTTCCCAGCAAATAATTGGCGTTGCTCACTGCACCTGAGGCCGTGATGGGATAGGTGCCCACGGCTGAGGCAGCTGTGGCGCTGGTGCCCAGCGTGGGTGGGGTGGTTAGTGCGTTGGTGCTGGTCTCTCCGGGTACCAAACCTGTGTAGGTGGCGCTGAAAGGTGGGTCTGCGCTGCCATAGACGCGCGTTGCATTCGCCGCAGTAACAACCAGAGGCGCGGGGGCCACGGTGAGCACACCTTCTACCGGGGCTTGCAGCAAATAATTGGCATTGGACGCGGCGCCTGAGACTGTGATGGGGTAGGTGCCTGTGGCTGAACTCGCTGTGGCGCTTGTACCCAGGGTGGGCAGGCTCGTCAATGCATCGGCGGCGGTCTCCCCTAGTACCAAACCCCCGTAGGTAGCGCTGAAAACAGGGTTTGGGGCGCCGTAGATGCGCGATACATTGTCAACGGTCATGGTCAGCGGGGCTGGTCCCACTGTCAGAGTTCCACTTACCGGGGTTTGCCACGAATAGTTGGCGTTGGTCACGGCACCGGTGGCGGTGATCGGATAGTTTCCGGTGGGTGAGGCTGGGGTGGCGTTGGTGCTTAGTGTGGGCAGGGTCGTTAGCGCAACGGCACTGGTTTGGCCTAGCACCAGGCCCGTATAGGTGGCGTTGAAAACTGGATCTGGAGCGCCATAGAGGCGTGTCGCATCCTGTACCGTCACAGTGAGTGGAGCGCGTTCCACAGTCAGGATGCCACTGGTGGGGGACTGCAGCGAATAATTGGCGTTCGCCACTGCTCCTTGGATGGAGATTGGATAGGTACCGGGGGTTGTGTTCAGGTCGGTGTAGGAGATCAGTGTGGGCAGGGTTGTGAACGCATTGGCGCTGGTCTCGCCGGGCGCAAAACTTCCATAGACAACGGTAAACGGTGGGTTTGGGCTGCCATAGGGGCGGCTTGCATTTTGAGCCCCAACCGTTAGCGGACGAGGTGTTACGGTCAGGCTGCCATTGACGACGGTTTGCAGTACGTAGTTGGCATTTGCCACGGCACCTGCAGCGGTGATGGGGTAGGGGCCAACAGGTGAATTGGCGACAGCGAGCGTAGCCAGGGCAGGTTGTGTCACCAACGCAATTGCACCGGTTTCTCCTGGCGCGAGACCTGTAAACGTGGTGTTGAAGGGCGGGTTGGGGTTGCCATAGGCGCGGCTTGCGTTTGCAACTGTCATAGTCAGTGGAGCAGGCCCCACCGTTAAGGTGCCATTGACGGGTGGTTGCAGCAAGTAATTGGCATTTGTTGAGGCACCCGTCGCGGTGATGGGATAGGGGCCTACGGGTGAGTTGGGTGTTGCGCTCGTAGCCAGAACAGGTGGTGTCACCAATGCATTGGCGCCGGTTTCGCCGGGCGCCAAACCTGTAAAGGTGGCGCTGAACGGTGGGTTGGCGCTGCCGTAGGTGCGGCCTGCATCTCCAACCGTTATGGTCAGCGGCGCGGCTGTTACGAATAACGTGCCGTTGATGGAGGGGTCCAATACGTAGCGGGGGTAAGTGACCGCGCCCGAGACTGTGATTGGGTAGACGCCTACAGGTGAGTTGGGGCCAGCAATGGTGCTGTATGTGGGGTTGGTGCTAAATGCAGGGAAAAACTGCGGTAGTCCGTGGACTGTGCCGTTAAAAAACGGGTTAGGCATGCCATAAAAGCGCGTTTGATCGTTGGCTTGTATGGTCAAGCGGGAGGGCTGGATAACAAATGTCACTGTCGCCTGCTCGAGCACGGCGGTGTCACTGTTTCGGCGGCGTGTAAAAGTTACGGTCGCGGTCCCGGCGGATTTGAACTGCATTCCGTTCAGGGTGGAATAGGGACTCCCGGGGATCGTAGGTATTGGGAACAGGGGCTCAAAAACCGAGGTGTCGCTGCTAACCACGCTGGTGGTGAACGGCGTGCCATCAGTGCCTAGAGAAGTGATGAAAGCCAGCTCGTCCACATCCAGATAGGTGCGGGTGATGGTGCTGCCATGGGTTATTGCAAGAGTAGTGCCGCCGCCACTTACAGTTTCATGCAACACGAAACTTGCGAAGGCGCTAGGGCTGAGCGCCAGCGCAATCAGTAAAAATGCGACTCGGGCAAAGCTCAATCCCGTTTGTTGTGAACTAAGCCATTCTTTTCTTGTGAATGAAGTCATTTCCCCTCCGGAGTATCTCTGGGCACGGATGTCCGTGCCTCACCTGAACTAGATGCAGTTCCCCTATTAAAGCGCTTTGTAACGTGCTTGTATGCAGCCCGAAAGGGCTACATGAAGGGTTTTTTTGGGCTCGTCCAACTGCTGCGTAATCCTTTTGCATTGCTAGAAATCCCAACTTGCCCCAGCGATTGACCTCTCAGCGGAAGAGGGATTTTTGCGGCAGGGAATTTAGTGGGCTGTAGATTGCCGATGTGCAGCTCTGTGATATCAAAAATCTTTACGAAAACTTCATGTAGAAGCATGTGGTCTAGAGCGCCTGTTCTCTCGTAGGCGACACTACGCCCCAAGTTCGTGCTTTACATATGTCAACAATCCGTTTACTGATCGGTTCTTCCGGTGCCCCAAGAGCATTCATTACCGCTGCCGTCGTCTACCTGCTCACCTGGATCCTGGTTCCGCCGCTGATCATCACCAGCTTGCCGCTGGACGTGGTGGAGGGCATTAGCTGGGGCCGTGATTGGCAATG
Source organism: Ottowia thiooxydans DSM 14619 (assembly GCF_000422885.1). Classification (GTDB taxonomy): domain Bacteria; phylum Pseudomonadota; class Gammaproteobacteria; order Burkholderiales; family Burkholderiaceae_C; genus Ottowia; species Ottowia thiooxydans. Next base: position 430,567 of record NZ_KE383942.1, read on the forward strand.
GGGTTACTACAAACATCCGCCGTTCCCCTCCTGGGTGCTGAGCGTGTTTTATGGCGCCTTTGGCAATGTGGGGCCTTATCTGCTGAGCCAGTTGTGCATTGTGCTGGCGCTTTGGCTGGTGTGGCTCACTGGCTGCCGGCTGACTTCGCCAGAACGCTCGTTTTTGGGCGTGGTGCTCACTATGGGCGTGGTGCACTACAGCCGCTCGACGGTGGAGTTCAACCACAACGTGGCGCAAATTCCCGTGTGGGCAGCGCTGGGCTATTGTTTGCTGGCGGCCTTGCAAGATGGGCGGCGGTGGCAGTGGCTGCTGCTGGGCGTGGTGGCGGGTATTGGCATGCTCACCAAGTATTCGGTGGGTTTTTTGCTTCTGTGCCAGGCGCTTTACCTGGTGTTGTCGTCTGAGCGCCGTGTATTCCTCAAGCCCGGCCCATGGCTGGCCTTGGGTGCCATGCTGGTGGTGCTGGCGCCTCACGTGTATTGGTTGTGGCAATCCAACTGGCTGCCTATGGAATATGTGGGCGCGCGCGCTTCGGGGGAGCAGACACACACACGCATGGAAGTGCTTATTTTCCCGGCGGTTCAAGTACTTAACCACTTCCCACTGATCCTGATCGTCTCTGGCGCATTGCTCCTCACGCGCCGGGCCCGTAAGAGTTTGCCTGCCAAGCGGGCTGACTGGCGTTTGTCTGTGGAGCGGCCAGGGTACCTGCTCACGATTGGCTTGGGGCCTTGCCTGGTGGTCACGCTATTGGGTGTGTTGGCTTCCTTGCGTGTGTATGACATGTGGGGCACACCGATGTGGGTTTTCAGCGGTTTACTGGTGGTGGCGTGGTTGCCACAAGCGTGGTTGGCACCCTTGCGTCCAAAGCTGCTGGCCGGGCTGTTGATTTGGCTTTTGGTGGTTTCAGTGGTCTCGGGCGTGTATCTCGCCTATAGCGCGCAGTGGCGCGATCGCCCAGCTCGAACTGACTGGCCTATGGCAGCGCTTGCTGAAAAGGCTGATACCTCCTGGAACAAGGTGGCGAGCTGCCGATTTCGCACGGTGGGGGGAGACGACTGGCTTGCGGGTCTGATCGTGGCTGATTCATCTGCCAGGCCCTCCCTGCTGATTGAGGGTGACCCGCGCTACTCCCCGTGGGTGACGCTGGAAAACCTGAAAACGAATGGCCTGCTCTGGGTGTGGCAAGAGGGCGAAGCGGGGCAATCTACTCCTCCAGCGCCGCCGGAATTGCTGAACAAGCTGCCTGTGGATGCCGATATGCGCAAGTTTGAAGGGGAATGGCAGTTGACTTGGCCATTTAACCCGGCTAGAACGCCTTTGACGGTTCACTGGCGTGCGTACGTCCCAGAGGGGTGTGTGCGGGCAGGGGTGTCATAGTCCCATTTGTGATGCTGTCTAAATCCTGAAAGATATTCAGCGTAAAACCCTCAAACACGGCCTAAGATTCGATATGAGGAAAGAGTTGGCAATGTTTCGTCACCCCTTTGTCGCCGTTCGGTGGCACAATTCGAGGTTGCGAAGTATCCGGCCCTTCCACAGCCAGTCGCGTCCGCCAACCGGTTCAGCCGTGACGCGGAAGGTCAATTAAACCAACCCATGTTCCCTGAAGGGGAGCGAAAGGTATGCGCAGCATGAACGAGGCGAAATCCGTCTACGCCACTTACGAGGGCAATTCTTATCTTTTCGGGGGCAACGCGCCTTACGTCGAAGAGATGTATGAGAGCTATCTCGAAAACCCCGGAAGCGTGCCAGACAGCTGGCGTGCCTATTTTGATGCACTGCAGCACGTTCCCGCAGCAGATGGCACCAATGCCCGGGATGTACCCCATCTTCCAGTTATCAATGCCTTTGCAGAGCGCGCCAAGCAAGGCGGCACCCGCGTGGTCGAAGCCAGCGGCGCTGATTCCGAACTGGGCCGCAAACGCACTTCCGTACAGCAGCTGATTGCCGCGTACCGCAACGTCGGTACCCGCTGGGCTGATCTAGATCCCCTGAAGCGTGCAGAGCGCCCCGCCATTCCTGAGCTGGAGCCATCGTTTTACGGCTTCACTGATGCCGACATGGAAACGGTGTTCAACACCAGCAACACGTTCTTCGGCAAGGAATCGATGTCGTTGCGCGATCTGCTGAATGCACTGCGCGAAACCTATTGCGGCACCCTGGGCGCCGAATACATGTACATGACCGACCAGACGCGCAAGCGCTGGTGGCAAGAAAAGCTGGAAAGCAAGCGCACCAACCCTCAGCTCAACGCTGAGCAGAAAAAGCACGTGCTGGAGCGCCTCACTGCGGCCGAAGGCCTGGAGCGCTTCCTCCATACAAAATACGTTGGCCAAAAGCGTTTCTCCCTTGAAGGGGGTGAAAGCTTCATCGTGTCGATGGATGAGCTGGTCAACCGCGCTGGCCTGGCCGGCGTGCAGGAAATCGTGATCGGCATGGCCCACCGCGGCCGCCTGAACGTGCTGGTGAACACCCTGGGCAAGATGCCCTCCATGCTGTTCGCTGAGTTCGACCACACCGCCCCTGAAGAACTCTCCAGCGGCGACGTGAAATACCACCAGGGCTTCAGCTCTGATGTTTCCACGGCCGGTGGCCCGGTGCACTTGTCACTGGCGTTCAACCCATCGCATCTGGAAATCGTGAACCCAGTGGTGGAAGGCAGCGTGCGCGCCCGCCTGGACCGCCGTGGTGATGCAGAAGGCGATCAAGTGTTGCCTGTGCTGGTGCACGGTGATGCCGCCTTTGCAGGCCAAGGCGTGGTCATGGAAACTCTGGCACTGGCTGAAACGCGCGGTTATTACACCGGCGGCACCGTGCACATCGTCATCAACAACCAGATCGGCTTCACCACCAGCGATCCGCGCGACAGCCGTTCCACGCTGTATTGCACAGACGTGGTGAAGATGATTGAAGCGCCTGTTCTGCACGTCAACGGCGACGATCCAGAAGCCGTGGTGCTGGCCACTCAGCTGGCTCTTGAATACCGCCAGGAATTCAACAAAGACGTCGTGGTTGACATCGTTTGCTTCCGCAAACTGGGCCACAACGAGCAAGATACCCCTATGCTGACGCAGCCGCTGATGTACAAGCGGATCAGCCAGCACCCTGGTACCCGCAAACTGTACGCAGACAAGCTCGCGGCCCAAGGCCTGGGCGACACGCTGGGCGACGACATGGTCAAAGCCTACCGTGCTGACATGGACGCCGGCAAGCTCACCGTGGATCCGGTTCTGACCAACTTCAAGAACAAGTACGCGGTTGATTGGTCGCCGTACCTGAACACCAAGTGGACAGACGCCGCTGAAACAGCCATTCCTTTGGCTGAGTGGAAACGTCTAGCTGAGCGCATTACTACCGTGCCAGAAGACTTCACAGTTCACACACTGGTGAAGAAGGTGCTGGAAGACCGCGCTGCCATGGGCCGTGGTGAAGTGAACGTGGACTGGGGCATGGGCGAGCACATGGCCTATGCATCGCTGGTGGCCTCCGGTTATCCGGTGCGTCTCTCAGGCGAAGATTGCGGTCGCGGCACCTTCACTCACCGCCATGCTGTGCTGCATGATCAAAAGCGTGAGAAGTGGGACGTAGGTACCTACATTCCGCTGGAACACGTGGCAGACAGCCAGGCTCCGTTCGTCGTGATCGATTCCATTCTGTCTGAAGAGGCCGTGCTGGGCTTTGAATACGGCTACGCTTCCAATGACCCCAACACGCTCGTGCTGTGGGAAGCCCAGTTCGGTGACTTCGTCAACGGCGCTCAAGTGCTGATTGACCAGTTCATTGCTTCCGGTGAAGTGAAGTGGGGTCGTGTGAACGGACTCACGCTGCTGTTGCCACACGGCTATGAGGGCCAAGGCCCTGAGCACTCTTCAGCGCGTCTGGAGCGTTTCATGCAGTTGTCTGCTGACACCAACATGCAAGTGGTGCAGCCCACGACGGCCAGCCAGATTTTCCACGTGCTGCGCCGCCAGATGATCCGTTCGCTGCGCAAGCCGCTGATCATCATGACGCCCAAGAGCCTGCTGCGTAATAAAGACGCTACCTCGCCAGTTTCGGAATTCACTAAAGGTGGTTTCCAGACCGTCATCAAAGACCAAGGCGATCTGAAGGCCGACAAAGTCAAGCGCATCGTGGCTTGCTCTGGCAAGGTCTACTACGACTTGGCCAAGCGCCGTGCGGAAAAAGAGATCGACGACGTGGCCATCATCCGCGTCGAGCAGCTCTATCCGTTCCCGCACAAAGCTTTCAGCGCTGAGATCAAAAAGTATCCCAACGCCACGGAAGTGGTCTGGTGCCAAGACGAACCCCAGAACCAGGGCGCATGGTTCTTCGTGCAGCATTACATTCACGAAAACATGGTTTCTGGCCAGAAGCTTGGTTATGCCGGTCGCGCTGCGTCGGCTTCCCCAGCCGTTGGCTACGCTCACCTGCACCAGGAGCAACTGAAGGCGCTGCTCGATGCCGCTTTCGGGCGCCTCAAAGGTTTCGTGCTGAGCAAGTAATCAAAAAACGCCGGAAGTCAAAGCACCCACTGCTTTTCTCCGGCGTTCTCGCTGAATTAATGAATACAAAGAACTGGAAAAAATAATGGCTATCGTAGAAGTGAAGGTCCCGCAGCTGTCTGAATCCGTGGCCGAAGCCACGTTGCTGCAATGGAAGAAAAAAGTTGGCGACGCCATCACCGCCGATGAAATCCTGATCGATGTCGAGACGGATAAAGTGGTTCTTGAAGTGCCCGCGCCCGCAGCCGGCGTGTTGATTGAAATTGTGCAAGCTGATGGCGCCACTGTGCTGGCAGAACAGCTGTTGGCCCGTATTGATACCGCTGCAGTGGCTGGCGCCGTAGCCGCCCCGGCAGCAGCACCCGCTGCCGCACCCGCAGCGCCTGCTCAGGCTGCTGCCGCAGCAGCAGGCGGCAGCAAAGCCGGCATTGCCATGCCAGCCGCTGCCAAACTGATGGCTGATAACCAGCTCGCCGCAGGCTCCGTTCCTGGCACTGGCAAAGATGGCCGAGTGACCAAGGGCGATGTGTTGGGTGCCGTGGCTTCGGGTTCTGCCAGCGCAGCGCCCGCACCTGCCCAGATTCCTACTGGCGTGCCTACCAAGTTGCTGCCACAAGTGGCACCACCCGCAGCACCTAACCTGGGTGACCGCCCAGAGCAGCGCGTTCCTATGACGCGCCTGCGTGCTCGTGTGGCTGAGCGTCTGCTCCAGTCCCAATCCAGCAACGCCATTTTGACTACCTTCAACGAAGTCAACATGGCTCCGGTGATGGACATGCGCAAGCGTTTCCAGGAAAAGTTCGAGAAAGAGCACGGCGTCAAAGTGGGCTTCATGAGCTTCTTCGTGAAAGCTGCAGTGCACGCACTGAAAAAATACCCTGTGCTGAACGCCAGCGTGGACGGCAATGACATCGTCTACCACGGCTACTTCGACATCGGTATTGCAGTGGGTAGCCCGCGCGGTCTGGTTGTGCCAATTTTGCGCAACGCTGACCAGATGAGCTTTGCCGACATCGAGAAGAAAATTGCTGAATTCGGCACCAAGGCTCGTGATGGCAAACTGGGTCTTGATGACCTCACCGGCGGCACGTTCTCCATCAGCAACGGTGGTACTTTCGGCTCCATGATGTCTACCCCCATCATCAACCCACCGCAATCGGCCATCTTGGGCGTTCACGCCACTAAAGACCGTGCCGTGGTTGAAAATGGGCAAATTGTCATCCGCCCAATGAACTACCTGGCCATGAGCTACGACCACCGAATCATTGACGGCCGTGAAGCCGTTCTGGGTCTGGTGGCCATGAAAGACGCACTGGAAGATCCAGCGCGCCTGTTGTTTGACATCTGAAACAGGGTCTAACAGGCTCTGAACACGTTCTAAGCCAACCGCCATGTCTCTCACAGACGATCTCACCCGGCTCGACGAACTGCGCCGTAACGGCGCATTGAGTGAGTCTGAGTTTCAGCAAGCGAAGGATCGTTTGCTGGGTGGATCGCCTGCGGGTGGGCCGGCGCTGAATGCGTTCAATCAGCTTCGGCGCAGCCGCTCAGACCGTTGGCTCGCTGGAGTCTGCGGCGGCCTGGCCCGCTCCACCGGGCTCGAGAGCTGGGGCTGGCGCCTTATTTTTTCCGTGCTTCTGCTGATGGGCGGCATGGGTATCGTGGCCTATCTACTTTTATGGATCTTCGTGCCTGAGGAATGACGGCCCGCAGATCTTTCTGACAGAAAACTCCAACATCATGTCCAAGAATTTCGACGTCATCGTCATCGGTGCCGGCCCTGGCGGCTACATTGCTGCCATTCGCGCTGCACAACTGGGCTTCAGCGTGGCCTGTATCGACGAGTGGAAAAACGCTGCCGGTGGCCCTGCGCCCGGCGGCACCTGCACCAACGTGGGTTGCATTCCCTCCAAGGCACTGCTGCAAAGCTCTGAGCATTACGAGCACGCCAACAAACATTTCGCAGACCACGGCATTTCTGTCAGTGGCCTGAAAATGGATTCAGCCAAAATGATTGCGCGCAAGGATGCCGTGGTCAAGCAGAACAACGACGGTATCTTGTACCTGTTCAAAAAGAACAAGGTCAGCTTCTTCCACGGCCGCGGCTCGTTCGTGAAACCTGTGGAAGGCGGCTATGAACTCGCCGTGACCGGTGCGCAAGCCGAGACCCTCACAGGCAAGCAAATCATCGTGGCCACTGGCTCCAGCGCCCGCGCGCTGCCAGGAGTGCCTTTCGATGAAGAGAACGTGCTCTCCAACGACGGCGCACTGCGCATTGGCGGTGTGCCCAAGAAATTGGGCCTCATCGGCTCCGGCGTGATTGGCCTGGAAATGGGCAGCGTCTGGCGCCGCCTGGGTGCTGAAGTCACTGTGCTCGAAGCCATGCCCACCTTCCTGGGCGCTGTGGATGAGCAGATCGCCAAAGAAGCCCGCAAAGCTTTTGACAAGCAAGGCCTGAAGGTTGAGCTGGGCGTGAAAGTGGGCGAGATCAAATCCGATAAAAAGGGCGTGAGCGTGGCCTACACCAATGCCAAGGGCGAAGCCCAGGCGCTGGAAGTCGACAAGCTCATCGTTTCTATTGGCCGGGTGCCCAACACCACTGGCCTCAATGCTGAAGCCGTGGGCTTGAAGCTTGATGACCGTGGCGCCATCGTTGTGGATGATGAATGCCGCACCAGCCTGCCTGGCGTATGGGCGGTTGGCGATGTGGTGCGCGGCCCCATGCTGGCGCATAAGGCGGAAGAAGAGGGCGTGGCGGTTGCGGAGCGCATCGCTGGTCAGCATGGCCACGTTGATTTCAACCTGGTTCCCTGGGTCATCTACACCAGCCCTGAGATCGCTTGGGTCGGCAAGACTGAGCAGCAGCTCAAGGCTGATGGCGTGAAATACAAAGCGGGCACGTTCCCCTTCCTGGCCAACGGCCGCGCTCGTGCGCTGGGCGACACCACCGGTATGGTGAAGATGCTGGCCGATGCAGCCACGGATGAAATCCTGGGCGTGCATGTGGTGGGCCCCATGGCGAGCGAGCTGATTGCTGAAGCCTGTGTGGCCATGGCCTTCCGCGCCAGCAGCGAGGACATTGCGCGCATCTGCCATGCGCACCCGTCCTTGAGCGAATCAACCAAGGAAGCCGCGCTCGCGGTGGACAAGCGCACGCTTAATTTCTAAGCTCGCTTTGACGCTCTTCGGCCCCGTGCTGCCTGCTTTGCTCACCCCTGTGCGGGAGAGTGAGGTAGAGCAGTGCTCGCTGAAGGCGGCTCTTGCGGGCGCCGGGGGCGCTCGCAAATGGAGATTTAGCAGGAAGCGGTGCTGCGGATGAATGCTGTGCGCGAGGCCTACGCGGCCGAATTGAAAATTCGTGGATTTGAGAGCGACCCGGCGCAGTTGCGCGCTGTGGAAGCGCTGCAGCGCTGTGCGGACGAATGGGCTATCTATAAAGAAAAGCGTTCCAACCGTTTCAAGAAGCTGCTCAATCGCCCTGAAGTGCCAAAGGGTGTTTATATGTTTGGCGGGGTAGGCAGAGGCAAGAGCTTCCTGATGGATTGCTTTTTCAACGCCGTGCCCATTCGCCGCAAGACACGCCTGCATTTTCACGAGTTCATGCGTGAAGTGCATAGGGAGCTGGCTGGGTTGCAAGGTACAGTGAACCCGCTCGATGAGCTGGGAAAACGCATTGCCAACCGCTTCAAGCTGATTTGCTTTGATGAGTTCCACGTGGCAGACATTACAGATGCCATGATCTTGCACCGGTTGCTGGCGGCCCTGTTTGAAAACGGCGTGGGCTTGGTAACCACGAGCAATTTCAAGCCTGACAACCTCTACCCTAACGGCCTGCACCGCGACCGCATTTTGCCCGCCATCGCGCTATTGAATGCCCGTATGGAGGTGCTCAATGTAGACAACGGCACCGACTACCGCAGCCGTACTCTGGAGCAGGTTGAGCTTTATCACACGCCGCTCGGCGCTATTGCCGATGCCGCCATGACCGAGGCCTTCAATCGCCTGGCGGTTTCTCAGGATGAGAGCCCGGTGCTGAACATTGAGGCGCGTGAGATTCAATCACGCAGGCGCGCGGGGGGTGTGGTGTGGTTTGATTTCAAGACACTCTGTGGTGGCCCGCGTTCGCAGAACGATTATCTGGAGATCTCCAGCCAATTCCACACGGTGCTCCTCTCTGATGTGCCTCAGATGTTCGTGCGCCATGCTTCAGAAGCTCGGCGTTTCACCTGGCTGGTGGATGTGTTGTATGACCGGCGAGTCAAGTTCATACTATCTGCAGCGGTATCGCCCGAGGAGCTTTATACAGAAGGCCCCTTGGCGCATGAGTTTCCGCGCACCGTGAGCCGCCTGAACGAAATGCAGTCTGCTGAGTATTTGGCGTTAGAACATAGAAACGTGGACACGCACCTGACATGAAAATTCTGCACCTGAGTGCCGTCGTTTTGATAAGCGTTTTGCTGGGGGCTTGTGGCACGCCGCACCACGAGCTGGTTTCCGCGCAGCGCGGGATTGATACCGCAGCCGCACAAGCCTTGGTGGCGGGAGCCCCGGCGGATGAGCATTTGCCGGAATGGCTCGCAAGTCAGCGAGAACGCCTGTCTGCGGCGCGGGAGGCAGCCACACAGCGCTTTGCAGATGAAGAGAAAGCATGTTGGCACCGTTTTATGGTTAATGCGTGCCTGCGCGATGCGACCGACGCGCGCCGAGCCGCTTTGGATCGGCTGCGGCAGGAAGAGCTGGCTGTGAACGACCTGGAGCGCAAGCGCCGCGCTGCTAACCGCCTGCGCGATCTCGAGCAGAAGCAGCGCGAGAAAAGCTGAGCCCTGCACTCTGGAGCTTCAGGCTCCCATCCCGGGACCGCGAAGCTCCTGTTCACGCCGAGTTGCGTTGAATAGATAAATACCGTTCGAGCTGAGCTTGTCGAAGCCTTGCGCAGCGCTTCGACAGCCCGAACGGTCTATAACACTCAACGCGATTTGTATTAGTCGCTATTTCCCGGGTTTGTCTTCAGCCAGCGCTTCAACTTTCACAATGACCAGTGAGAGGTTGTCTCCACCTCCCATGGCGCGCGAGCGGGCCTTCGTAGTGAGAAATTCGCTGGCTTTGCGAGGTGAAAGGGAATGCAGTACGGAGCCCAGCTCTTCGGTAGTGAAATATTGCCAAAGCCCGTCTGAGCAGGCGAGCAGAGAATCTCCAATCTTCAGGGGAGCCGTTTTCTGTCCGGCCAAGTTTGGAGGCTCTTCCGTGCCCAGGCAGCTCATGAGCACGTTCGAATTTGGATGCGACACGGCTTCTTCAGCGGTCAGCCTGCCTTGATCGATCAGGGCTTGAACAAATGAGTGATCAAAGGTGCGCGCCAGCAATTTGCTGCCACGATAGTGGTAGAGGCGAGAGTCACCGGAATGAACCCAGTGGCATTCGCCACCTGGTTCAATCAGAAAGGCGGCCAAGGTGCTATGGGGCTCCTGCTCGGCCGAGATAGCGGTAAGCCGGATCACCGTGTGGGCTTCTTCTCCTATGCGCTGGAGCAGCTCACCAGGGTCATCATCATTCGGAGAGTGGCGGCCGAAGAGCTGGCGCGCGGTCATCAAGACTTGATCAGAGGCCTTGCGCCCACCAGTGCGCCCACCCATGCCATCAGCGACCACGCCCATCACGCAGCCGGACGATCGCGGATGAATGAGCAATTCCACCTGATCTTGCTGATATTCCCTGTCACCCTTGTGCAGCCCGGTGGCAGCGCTGAGTCGATAGCCTTTTTCCATGATTGTCCAGGGTTAGCAAGATCGTATTATCGAACGAGAGCGTCAAAGGCGTTAATTTAATGTGGAAGCCGGGGTGGAAACGTATGGAGATGTCTCAGTGAACGTGTTGGCAATCCATCCGGTTGGCGTGGGTTTTTTTGAGGAAGTCCCGCTTTGGAGTGTCGTACACGCAGGCAACCATCGTTTCCAGGTTTAATATTCCCCGTGATTCCAAATTTCCATTTGCCCATCCGCCGGTTAACCGTGCGCTTTTTTCCGAACATACAGCTACCCAGGAAATCTCGCTTGCCGCTGAGCTTCATCCAGTCTGTTCAATTTGTTCAATTGGCGTTCGGCCACCAAAATCCCGCATGAGCATGTCTGGCGATTCCCCATTGGCGGGCAGTGAACTGAGCGACCCTGTCCAGTCTTTGCAAGAGGCCGTGAGCGCTGTGTTCGGCGAACATGGTCCCTTGGCTGAGGCGGCCGAAACCTTTTGCCCAAGAGAGGGCCAAACCCGTATGGCCCAAGCCGTGGCCAGAGTGGTGGCCGGAGGCGGCGTGCTGGTGGCTGAGGCCGCTACCGGTGTTGGAAAAACCTTTGCCTACCTGGTGCCGGCGCTGCTCTCTGGTGAGCGTGTTCTGATTTCTACAGCTACCAAAACACTGCAAGACCAGCTGTTTGGTCGTGATCTGCCGGCTTTGGCTAAATCTTTGGGGCTGCCGGTGCGAATGGCCTTGCTCAAAGGGCGGGGCAGTTACCTTTGCCTGCACCGCCTTGAAGCGGCGCCTCAAGCGATTGCACACGAACGTGGGCTGCAGCACGCGCTTTCCAAGATTGAGCGCTGGGCGCACTCCACGCGCACGGGTGATCTGGCTGAGCTTCCTGGTTTGCATGAGAACTCTCCGGTGATCCCGCTGGTGACTTCCACACGTGAGAACTGCCTGGGCGCTGAGTGCCCCAAGTGGCGCGCTTGCCATGTCAACCTGGCGAGGCGCGAAGCCATGGCGGCTGATGTGGTGGTGGTGAATCACCATTTGTTTTTTGCGGATCTCGCCATTCGCGAATCAGGCATGGCAGAGCTTTTGCCCACAGTGCGGGTGGTGATCTTCGATGAAGCGCACCAGCTCAACGAAACGGGTATTCAGTTCCTGGGCCAGCATCTTGGTACGGCGCAGTTGCTCGATTTTTCGCGAGACCTTTTGGGCGCGGGCTTGCAACAGGCCCGCGGTCTGGCTGATTGGTCCTTGCTGGCCAATGGCGTTGAAATGGCCGCGCGGGATATGCGCATGGCCTTTGGAGCTAACCGCCTCAGCTCCCGGCTTCGCTGGGTGGATGAGATGCCAGAAGGCATTGATCCCGGCGAATGGCGGCAGACATTGGCGAGCCTGGGTGAAGCACTTGCGCAGGCTGCGGAAGGGCTGGATAACGTGAGCGAAATCTCCCCCGATTTTGTTCGCCTGCACGAGCGCGCCATGCTGCTTTGCGAAAGGGTTGCACGTTTCGCTGGCGCTTGCGAGCCTGGTGCGGTGCGCTGGGCTGATGTGGGCAACCAGCTGCGCCTGATGGAATCCCCGCTTGATATTGCCGATGTCGTGCGCAAACGCTTGCTGGGGGCACCCGCGGGCGAGGAACCCGCTGAAGCAGGCCAGTCGCGCGCGTGGGTGTTTGTTTCCGCTACCTTGGGTGATGACGCGAACCTCACCTGGTTCACCGGCCCCTGCGGTTTGAGCGGCGCGGAGATTCTGCGGGTGGGCAGTCCGTTCGACTATGAGCGCCAGGCTACGCTGTATGTGCCGCGCCAGATCGTCAAACCCAATGACCCTGCGCACGGCGCGCAGGTAGCGCAGATCGCAGGCGATGCGGCTGAACGCCTGGGTGGGCGCACCATGGTGCTCACAACCACCCTCCGTGCACTGCGCGTGATCGGCGAGAAACTGGCTGAACGCTTTGAAGGCACCCGTGTGGAAGTGCTGGTGCAAGGCCAGTTGCCTAAACGCGTATTGATGGAGCGTTTTCGCGCTGGTAACTCCCAGGGGCCAGGGCAGGGGGGAAGCGTGCTGGTGGCTTCAGCCTCGTTCTGGGAAGGGGTGGATTTACCCGGAGACACGCTCCAGGCGGTGGTGATAGACAAACTGCCGTTTCCTCCGCCCGGAGATCCGCTGGTGGAGGCGCGCTGCCGCCGCATTGAGGCTGAGGGCCGAAGCGCCTTCGCTGATTATTCAATCCCTGAGGCTGCCGTGGCCCTCAAGCAAGGCGCAGGCCGCTTGATTCGGCGGGAGACCGATACCGGCATGCTGGTGATCTGCGATACGCGCCTGACCTCCATGGGCTATGGAAAGCGCCTGCTCGCCGCGCTGCCGCCCATGCGCAGGCTGACGGACGAGGCATCGTTCCATGAAGCCCTGGAGGGCCTGGTGAAGCCGGACCTGGAGGCGGGCGTCACGTTTGACGTTTGATCCACCTGCCAAGGTCCGACTGGCCTGGCTTTAGAAGTCCATCGACGCCGAAAGCAGGAACGTGCGTGGTGCACCCATGGCCAAGCTGGAGAGCAATGGCATGCCCCAGTAAGCCTTGTTGGTGACGTTGTTCACGCTGGCCCGGAAGGTGATGGGGAAGCTGGATAGCTTGGTGGAATACCGGGCGCCCAGGTCATAGATGGCGCGGCCGGAAATCGACAGGGAATTGTCTGCGCTGATGTACTGCTTGGATACAGCAGTGGCATTGGCGGTTAGTGTCAAACCCTGCACAGTGGGCACATCCCATTCCACGCCTACTTTACCCTGGAGTTTTGGCACGCCTGTGGCCTGCTTGCCCTGGTTGACAGCTCCGGTGGTGCGCGTCAGTTTGGGGTCTATGTACGCCACGCCGCCTATCAGGCGAACGCCACGCAGGGGCGAGCCGAAGAATGTCCATTCCACACCCTGGTTGCGTTGTTCACCACCGAAGGAGAAGATGTTGGTCACTGGATCGGTGTAGCTGCTGGGGCGTGTGATTTCGAACAGGGCGACAGTGTGAGCGAACTCACCCAGATCGAACTTCACGCCGATTTCCTTCTGCTTGGTCTTGTAGGGCGCGAACAGCTCGCCTGCATTGGCGGCGGTGGCCGGGGCTGTCTGCCCTTTGCTCAAGCCCTGGATGTAGTTGGCATAGACGGACAGGTTGTCCGTGGCTTTGAACAGGATGGCAGCCGCAGGTGATGTGGCGCTGGCGTCATATTGCGCGCTGCGGGCACCAGTGGTGACGTTGTAGCTGTTGGTTAGTACTTGCTGGCGGCGTACGCCTAGTGTCAGCTGCATGCGATCCTCCATGAAGGAGAGGGTGTCTGCCACGCCGTAGCTGACCAGACGGTTCTCGTTGTGAAGCGTAGGCGGGGCGATGAAGTCAGCGGCGGGCCCCCACACCGGGTTGTAGATGTTGGTTGTCCAATCCGCGCCGGGAACAGACCTGCGGCCAAATTCCTTCACGGTGTCTGTGTAGTGCGTGGCGTTCAGAGCCCATTGGTGGCCCACCGAGCCAGTTTTGAACTTGCCCTTCACACCGATCTCTGAAGATTTCTTTTCCACATCAAATGCCAGTTGGCCAATGGTGGTTCTGAAGTCTCCGGCTGCATTCAACACCTGGGCTGAAATGGCACCGTTGTAGTGGTAGTTGCTCTTGCTGGTGCCGAAGGCGCCATAGGCTGTGACTTTGTCGGTCACATCGAACTCACCCCTCAAGATGAGGCCTTGGTCCTTGTTTTTTACATTGGACCAACTGGGGTTCAGAAGAGACTCCGCCCTGGGTGGCGTGGGAACTGCCACGCCGGGTGCCAGGTTGATGCCTCGGGTCACGCCCTTCACGCTGTCTTCGCTGGTGTAGAGGTCTGCAGATACGCGCGCGCGATCGCCGCGCCAATCAAGCCCCAGAGAGGCCAATTGCGAACCCTTCTTCTGGTGATCCACCGGCCCTCTGCCGTCTCTGTAAAGACCGTTGAAGCGAACACCAAACTGCTGGTTTTCTCCAAACCGGCGTCCTATATCAAGATGTCCGCCCAGTTGGGAGTCAGACATGTAGGTGGTTGTGACGCGTGTCAAGGGCGTGTTGCCTGCGCGCTTGGGTACGAGGTTGACAGTGCCACCGACTGAGCCACCGGGAGGCATGCCGTTCAGCAAAGCCGAAGGCCCTTTGAGCACTTCAATGCGTTCAAACATTTCCGGCGTGGTGCGGTAGTAGGGAGCCATGCCCACCAGGCCACCCACAGTGACGTCTGTCGTGCCGGAGCTGAATCCACGAATGGAGTAGTTCTCGCTCCAGGCGCCAGTAACCCCGTTGCTGAACACCGAGGGGTCGGTGGCTGCAATGACTTCGGTGATGTCTTTGGCTTGCCGGTCTTCGACGTATTTGTCGGTATAGCTGACGATGGAAAACGGGGTTTCCATAAAGTCTTTGTCGCCCAGCAGCCCAACGCGGCTACCGGAGGCGATTTGTCCGCCGGCGTAGGCAGATGTCGCGGTGGCTACCCGGCCAGAGACGGTGACCGCGGGGAGGGTGCCCGCACTCTCAGTGCTGGCGTTTTGGGCTGCTGGTGCGACCCGGCTCAAGACATACCGGCCACCGGCTTCTTGTGTGGCCTGCAGACCCTGGCCGCGCAGCAGCTCATTGAAGCCCTGATCCACGCTGTAGGTTCCACGCAGGCCTTGGCTGGTCTTGCCCTGAACCAGGGCAGAGTCAAGGTTCAGCTCCACGCCGCTTGAAGTCGCGTAGGCGCGCAGTGCTTGCTCCAGTGAGCCAGCAGAAATTTCCACACTCTTTTGCACTTGTACCGCCTGACCTGCGCTTTGAGCGAAGGCTGGTGAAGCCACCAATCCAAGCACGCTCAGGCACCCTCCGAGGAGCAGTGCCATGCGCGCGGCCCCCGCCGTGTGGCTCAGGTGGAATGAACGCGTGCCCTGCCGCGCAGATGAGGTAGCCCTTGTTTTTGCTTGCTTCTTGGACATTTTTAGCTTTCAGGTGAGGTTGATTGAGAATCGATACGCTTTACTTCGGGATCGCTGGATTGCGTGCCGAGCCAGAGGCGAATAAGTTGTTAGAAAAAGCGGAAGAAAATCAGGAGAACGAGGCGGTGAAAATCACTTCCTATAGCCTTTGATGACCTCGTCAATCACGATCTTCAAAGAGCTTGGGCTGGCGGCAGTGACATACCAAGCCTCGGGGTCCACGAACACCACGCGTCCGTTTTTCCAGGCATTGGTTTGCTGCAAAAGTGGGTTGTTCATGCTCGCCGCGTCCATGGCTGGGCGGTGCTGCATAACGGCGGTGCGGTCCACCACGTAGATGATGTCGGGGTTGGTTTGCTGAATGAACTCACTGGAAACCGGCTGACCATGAAGACCTGTCTTCGCGACAGGGCCGGCAGGTTTCACGCCCAGGGCTTCAAATACAAATCCGTAGCGAGACTGCACGCCGAGCGAGCTGAATGAGCCGTTGTTGTGCAGTACCACCAGCGCTTTTTCAGGGCGATCTTGAGTAACGGCGCGGGCCTCTTGCACCTTGGCCTCCAACTCATCCGCTTTCTTTCGGGCGAGATCCTCTTTTTGGAAGATGCGGCCCAAGGTGATCAGATGGTCCTTGATGACTTCGATGTGTTTTACCTGACTGTCGCGGTAGTCCACATCGAAATGAAGAGTGGGTGCGATTTCACTCAGCTCCTTGTAATGATTTGCCTGCAGGGAGGTCATCAAAATCAAGTCTGGCTTGGCGGCGTGCACCCGTTCCAGGTTGGGTTGAACAATTGCTCCCAGATCTTCGGTGCCGGGGGCGTCTTTGTACTTGGAAAGAAAGCGTGGCACGAAATCCTTGGGCATTCCGATCACTGGAACGTCTAGCTGATCGAGAAAATCGACCTCGTTCATATCCAATGCCGCAACCCGCTGTGGAAGGCGCTCGATGCGGGTGGTTCCCAGCTTGTGCTCTACCGCGATGGGGGAGTAAACCGAGCTTGCTATCGCATTGGTGGATGGAGGTGCATTAGATACGCGCGGTGCTTCCGCGGCGTCCCGATTGCACCCCAGCAATGCGGTGGTGGCTATGAGCAGGAGCAAGCCCCAACTCGTGCTTTTGATGCTTGGGAGTTTCCCTCTCATTTCATTTCTCCTGTTGGATTGAAGTAGTTGCATAGGCTTGCGTTCTCAGTGCGAAGGATTTGAAATTCGAGTCCGTACAGTTCCTGCATCCGCGCCTCAGTGACCACTTCGGCCACAGGGCCGGCGCAATGAACTGAGCCCTGCTTCATCGCGACAATGTGGTCGGAGTAGTTGGTCGCAAAATTGATGTCGTGAACGACCAGGATCACGGTGCGCCCGTACTCGTCGCAAAGGCGGCGAAGCGCGCGCATGATCTGTACCGCGTGCTTGATGTCGAGGTTGTTCAATGGCTCATCAAGCAGCAGGTAGTCGGTCTGCTGCGCGATGGTCATCGCCAGGAAAGCCATCTGCCGCTGCCCACCGCTCAGCTCGTCGATATAGGCTTTGCGCAATGGCTCCAGTGAGAGAAATGAGATGGCCTCATCAATCGCTTGATGATCTTGAGTGGTGAGCACTCCCCGGCTATAGGGAAAGCGCCCAAACGCAACGAGTTCTTCCACTCGCAGACGGAGGTTGAAATCCGGTGACTGGCGCAATGTGGCTACTCTTCTGGCGTATTCACTAATGCGCAACTCAGAGACGTTGCGGCCTTCCAGGTGAACCTCTCCTCGCGTGGGCTCCAGCAACCGCGCAATGGTCATGAGAAGCGTTGATTTGCCAGCACCATTCGGGCCAATGAGGGAGGTGAGTTGCTTGGCCGGAAACTGCGCGCTGACGCCAGACAGCACGACCTTGCTGCCGTAGCTCTTGTCGAGTTTATGAACGCTGATCATGCGGCCCCTCTGGAACGAACCATGAGCGCGAGAAAGTACGCGCCACACACCAGGTTGACGAGAATGCCGACGGTGGTTTTGTAATTGAAGACATGCTCCACGGCCATCTGGGCCAGTATGAAAATACCAATGGCAATGGCACAACCCACTGGCAGGGTGACGCGATGCCGTGAAGCTCCCGCCAACGCGTAAGCGGTGTTGGCAACAAAGATTCCCATGAACGCGGTGGGCCCGAGCAGGCTGGTGGATACCGCCACGAGAACTGCAATTAGTGCGAGCTGAATCTGTACGTTTCGCCGGTAGTCCACGCCGAGCGATATGGCTTGTTCGCGGCCCAAGGCGAGCACATCCAGCGTGGGAAGTTTCTTCAGTGCAAGCAGGCAGGTGGCTGCTACCACCAGCGCGGAAGTAAGCAGCTGCGGAGCCTGCGCTTTGTTGAAGGAAGCTTGAGCGAAGCCTTGAAGAATGGAGAACTCACCGGGGCTGATCTTCAGTTGTATGAACTGCGTGAAGGTGCCGAGCACCATGGTCAGAACCAGGCCGATAAGGAGCAGAAAATACACGTTGTTTCTACCGCTGCGAAACAACCAGCGATGAAGCAACCAGGAGTAGGCCAGCATCAATGCAATGGAGATGAGGAAGTTGCTGTTGGCTCCCAAAACCATCAGGCTGGACGTACCCATGATCAAAATCAGCAGGGATTGCAGCAGCACGTAAATGGCCTCGTATCCCATGATCGAGGGCGTCAAAATTCTGTTGTTCGTGATGGTCTGAAATGAGATGGAAGACCAGGCAATACACACGCCGCCGATCACCATGGCCGCCAACCGGGCGAGCCGCTTGGGGATCACATACCCAAAATCCAGGCCGGAGCGGAAGAACACGAATGCCAGTGCCAGCATGGCCACGACGATCCACAAGGTATGTCTAGAAGGCACTCGCATCACCTGCCTCTCCAGATGATCAGGGCGAGAAAGAGCACACCGCCCACGGCGCCTGCGGTCAGGCCAATGGGGACTTCAAAGGGGTAAATCAGAAGGCGACCCACAATGTCGCAAAGCAAAAGCAGCGAAGCACCTCCCAGCGCGACGATGGGCAGCGTGCGCGCCAGATGGTCCCCATGGCGTAAGGCCACCAGATTGGGAATGACCAAACCCACAAAGGGGATAGACCCCACGGTGATGACCGTGGCAGACACCGTGACTGCCACCAGGATCAAACCCAGCGCCACAGTGGCGGTGTAGTTCAGCCCCAGGCTGGTGGCCATGCCCTGGCCCATACCCAGTACGGTGAAACGATGGGCATACAGATAGGTGAGGGCGATGATCGGAAGGATCAGGTAAATGATTTCGTAGTTGCCTTGTATGACTCGTGAGAAGTCACCCAGCATCCACCCCTGCATGCTCTGAAGGATGTTGTTTTGATAGGCGTAGAACTCGGCAAAAGCGCTGATGACGGAGCCGTACATGAGCCCGATCACAGGCACTAAGACCGTGTTCTTGACTTTGATGCGGTGAATGATGGCAACGAAGCCCAGGCTTGCCGCAAAGCAAAACGCCAGGGCGAGCACCATTTGCAAAGTGGCCCCTGCCGTAGGCGCTACGGTGAGCGCGACGAGGATGCCCAGCTTGGCAGCATCCAGGCCGCCCGTAGTGGCGGGCTCCACGAATTTGTTGCGAACGATCTGCTGAAGAATCACACCGCAAACGGACAGGCCCACACCTGTGAGAACCAGCGCCGCCAGACGAGGAAGGCGGCTTGCGGTCAAGGTCAGCCAGGCATCATCTGAGAAAGCCAGAATCTGCATCCATGAAACTTCCTTGGCTCCCACGAACAAGGATGCAATGCACAGCACGATAAACACTGGCCACAAGCGCGCACTGGTCCACGACATATTCGGCTCGATGGATCAGAGAGCGGAAGAATCGAGACGCCAGCCCTGCGAGGCTTCGCGACGCGCCAGAAGGTTTGCGTAGCGTCCTTGACTGGCGCGCAACGCCTCGGGGCTGCCTTGCTCAATCACCTGTCCGTTGTCCAGCACCACGATCTGATCGGCCATGGCGATGGTGGAAAGCTGGTGGGCAATCACCACCAGGGTGCGCGTTCCGCGCAGCCGAGCCAGTGTGCTGACAATGACCGCCTGGTTTTCGGCATCCAGTGCAGCGGTCGCTTCATCGATCAAAAGGATGGGGGCATCCTTGATCAGTGCCCGGGCAATCGCAATGCGTTGACGCTCACCGCCAGACAGGCGTGCACCGCCTTCACCGACCAGGGTATCTATCCCCATCGGCAGGCGTTGGAGGATTTCTGTCACGCCGGCTTGCTGCGCAGCCGCCAAGATCTGAGCGTGGGTGGCCTCGGGTTTACCAATGCGGATGTTCTCTGCAATGGAGCCTGCGAATAGATAACTATCTTGAAAGATCTGGCTGATGCAATCGGCCAACCGGGCTTGCGACATCTCTCTGACATCTACTCCGCCCACAAGCACGGTGCCTTGCGTGACATCGAAGGAGCGGGCAATCAGCCGCGTCAATGTGGTCTTGCCAGAACCGGAGCCGCCAATGAGCGCGGTCATGCTGCCGGGTGCGATCCGCAAGCTCACACCACGCAAGACATCGGGCTCCTGCGCGGCGTAACGGAAATGCACGCCCCGGAGTTCAATGGAGGTGTCTTGCGGCTCTGCGGGGGTGGAAGTTTCCGGCAGCGGCTTTACCGCGAACAGCGCGCTGATAGCGTGCAGCTGGCTGCCTGCGCTTCTCAGTACTTCGCTGTAACCCGCCACTTCAAGCAGGGGGTCTATGAAACGGCTTACTAGCACGAAAGCCGCCACCACACCTATGACGCCGGTCACCCCCGAACCGCCGCCCAACTGGCTGTTCAGCCATAGCGATGCCGTGATCAGTAATGCCGCGAACACGGCCTGCACAGCCCAGGAATTGAGTACAGAGGCCAGTGCCGACAAGCGAATCAAGCGAGATCCGGAATCGCGCTGCTTTGCAACCGCTTGCTCGAGAAAACGCGTGCTGGCACCTTCTCCGCTGAAGGCGCGGAGCACAGATTGCGTTTGAGCAAACTCCACCATGCGCTGGCTTGCGCTGGCGAAGTCGTGATGGAAAGCTTCATCGGCACGGCGAGCAAGTTTCCCGGTCAGGAAAAAAACGCCCGCCAAAATGGGCAACGCCAACAGAGCAATCAAGCCCAAGGGCCAATGCACTGCCGCCAGCGCGATGACCAGCACGATGGGGGTGACCACGCCAGTGATGAGTGGTGTGAACACATGCGCAGGCAGCTGAGCCACAGACATCATGCCCTGCGTGACCACATGGCCGAGCTGGGCTGTGTTCTGCGGCGTGAACCAGCCCACAGGAAGGGTGGCGACGTGGTCACCCAGGCGCTGGCGGGCGCCCTGCAATACGGTCACTGCCACGCGAATTCCGGCCTGCTCCACGTAGCGCCGCAACACCCAGCACACGAGCGTTCCAACCAGAATGGCGCCAAGCCATGGGAGCGCCTGTGTTACGTGGCCGGCCAACAAATGTTGGAGCAGGGGGGCGAGCGCTGTGATGACCAGGCCGCAAAGCAGGCTGTAGGCGATTGCCATCCCTACGTAGCGGTGGAAGATGGGGACATCGGGGCCGAGCAGCCGAACAAAAACCTTCAGCATGCAGGCTCTCCCCAGGTGCTGTGCTCTGCCAATGTCCGCAGCTGCGCATAGCGCCCATTGCACGCCATGAGTTGATCATGGGTGCCGCACTCCACGAGCGTGCCCCCATCGAGCACCAGGATCTGGTCGGCATGCTTAATGGCATCCAACTGGTGGGAGACGATCAATAACGTGCGGCCCTTCGCGAAGCGGGAGATGGCTTCTTGAATGGCCGTTTCGTGGTCGATGTCGGTCGCTGAGGTGGCTTCATCCAGTACCAGCACGGGAGGATCGAGCAGCACTGCGCGCGCAATGCTCACGCGTTGCTGTTCGCCACCTGAGAGCAAGGCGTCTTCACCCACCACGGATTCGTAGCCACGCGGCAAGGCGAGGATGCGCTCGTGGATGCTCGCGGCGCGGGCGGCGCGTTCCACTTCTTCTTGCGTGGAGGAGGGGCGACCCAGGGCGATGTTCTCGCGCACGGTGCCATGAATCAGGCGCACATCCTGCAATACGAACCCAATGCGCTGATACAAGACTGAAGGCTCGATGTGCCGCAAGTCGACACCACCAAAGGTGATTCGGCCTTCAGTGGGATCGAAGAAGCGCAGCAATAGCCGCGCCAGAGTAGTTTTACCCGAGCCCGAGGAGCCCACGATGGCCGTGACGGTGCCTGGTTTGAGCATGAAGCCAACGTTCGAAAGCGCTTGGTGTTCCGCTTCATACCCGTAGCTCACACCCTCAAACACCACCTCATGCCCCAGAGGTAGCTGCCCCGGTGCCACGGTGTCCAGCACAGGCGTTTCCAGAAGGGCTTGAACGCGCTGCGCCGCACTGCTCGCGCTACCCAGATCGTGCAGCAGTGTGTGCAGCAGCAGCACGGGAGCGCAAATGCCCGGGGCTACCAGGGCAAAAGGAATCAGGTCTACGGGGGCGATCCAGCCTTGCCCCACAAACCATGCGCCACAACTCAGCACCACTGCCAGCACGGTGACGGGGGCGATCATCGCGTGAGCGTGGGCCATGGCTTTCACGAGCGGCCGCGTAAACCCGACGAAAGCCTCAGCAAACGCGTCTACCGCTTCACGGTAACCGCTGTGTGCCTGTCCACGGGCTCCAAATGTCTTCACGACGGGAATGCCGCTGATGAATTCAGTGGTCGCGCTGTTAATGCGGCCCATCCGAGCGGCAAACTCCCCCATGTTCGATCCGCTGGCTTTCATGGCACGCTGCAGGAACAGAAAAAACCCAGGAAATGGCAGCAGAGCCAGAAGGGCCAGGCGCCAGTCCAGCGCCAACAGATAGACAACGGATATCGTGATCGCTCCCAGGGCGCGACCGACTGAGGTGAAGAAATGCGCCGTCAGACTATGGAGCGTGGAGATATCGTCTTGCATGGCTTGCTTGACCTCGCCAGACGCCCGGCTGGTAAACCAACCCAAGGGCACTTGTCCAAGCCGCTTCGCGATGGCAAGTCGCAACTGATGGGTCAGCCGGTTATCTGCAAGGTGGGCCACCATCTCCCCCGCAGAAATCAAAGCCATGCCGATCAACGCGGAAAGCACGCTCAAGAACGCTACGCGCCAGACATCGCCTGTAGCTTGGACGGAGGCAAGCGAGTCTGGGCCCGCATTGGCGAGGGCGATCTTCGCGATGTGTGCAATTCCCGCCAGTGGGAGCAAAGTCAACATGGCGCCGCCCACGGCCAAGGCGAACGCGGCCGCTAGACGGCCCTGAATAGGTTCCAGGACGCGCTTGATCGGACTTTGCCGTTTCGATGTGTGGGCAGCAGAAGACACGCCTTGGTGCTCTTGAAGAAAAATTGTCGGCAAAAACTGACGGTCATTGCCTGGTGATCCAGGCGAAAAGACCATGCTTCACACTCGTGCAGGATCTGAAGGCACCAAAAAAGGCGCCTGATTTGCGCCGACAATGGGTTCGTCATGCAGCTCCATGAGGAGCACGAATAAGAATTATTTGCATGATACTAAACTAATTAGCTGGTGGCGAAAAAACGACTGTGCGAAAACCCGTTTAAAAGGCCGTTAATCAGCAAGGAACCCACATGCAATCCAGGCAACCATCATTGGCCGGTGAGCGTCCACGAGCTCGTGGCCGTCCGCCCACCATTACTCAGGATCGGATCGTCGATGCAGGCATACAGATTGGTCTGCCCAATATCACGTTCGTAGGTTTGGCCGCTGCCTTGGGGGTGAGCCATATGGCGCTCTACAAGCACGTCGCGAGCCTTGATGCCCTTAAGCGGCTTGTGGCCACCGAAATTTTTGGCCGCTGGCAGATTCCGCGTGCATTAGACGGGGGGCAAGGGGGCCTGAAGGCGTACCTGATGGTGTTCGCCGCGTCGGTGCGTGAATTCGTGAAAGCCCATCCGGGCCTTACCCCCTATGTGATCCGGAGGATGGCCGCCACGCAACCCATGCTGGAGAAGATCGATGCCCACCAAACGCATATTGCGCAGGCATACGGTATTTCAAAAGATCAATCGCGCTGGCTGTTGGCCACAGTAGCATTCCACGGAATTGCAGTGGCCGATACCGTGTACTCTGTGGCGGCGCAGGAGCCGGTGGTGGATGCCACCAGGCTCTCAGAAGAGGCGGAGATGGAAGAGGAGCTGATACGAGGGATGAACGCACTCATCATTGGTGCGCTCGTCGTGCTGGAGGCAGAGTTACCTGGGTAACCTGGGTAATCCGCGCAGATTTACCAGAGCTGCCACCAGGGTGAGGATTTCGGCTTGAAGCCCCGGGCCACGTATTCGCTGTTCGGGTAGGTTTTTTCCAGAACCCGCTGAGTATCGTCACGCAGTTGTGTCATACCGAGTTTTTCGTATGACTGCAAGATGATGTAGAGGCCTTCTTCGAGCGCGGGTGCATCGCGGTAATCGCTGATGGCTTGCTGCGCCCGGTTGATGGCGGCTACGTAAGCACTGCGGTTGTAGTAGTAGCGGGCCACATGCACTTCATACTGCGCCAGCGCATTGACCGTGTAGGTCATGCGAGCGCGAGCATCTGGCGTGTAGCGTGAATCCGGGTAGCGCGTGACCAGTTCCTTGAAGGACTCAAAGGCTTCCTTGGCGGCGCGCTGATCGCGTTCGGAGAGATCTTGCCGTGAAAGGAACGAGAACAAGCCCAGCTCGTCGTTGAAGTTGATCACGCCCTTCATGTAGAGCGCGTAATCTATGGCCGGACTGGCTGGGTGCAGGCGCATGAAGCGGTCAAGGGTGTTCAGGGCTTCGGCCCTTTCTCCACCTTTGTACTGGGAGTAGGCTTTCTCGAGTTGAGCCTGTTGAGCCAGGGGCGTACCCGCAGCGCGGCCTTCGAGCCTTTCGAACAGCGGAATGGCTTTGTCGAAGCCGCCAGAATTCATTTCATCCTTGGCTTCGGCATGGATTCGATTGGGGCTCCAGCCAGCGGTCTGGTCGATGGGCTTCGAGGAACAGGCCGCGAGCAGCAACGCCAACGCAAGCACTCCGCTGGCGGCGGCTGATAATCGGGCACGATGCATCACAGGCAATCCTCTTGATTCAGACACCACCAATTATATCGGCCCCCCCTTCAATGCAAGACTCTCACCCCCTCGATGACGCGGAAAATGTGGAGTCTGGCTGGGCGCTGGAAGACGACGCGGCCGACGCCACGCCAGAATTCGAGCTGCGCCAGTTCGATGTGCCTGCCGCTTTGCACGGCGATCGTCTGGACCGCGCTCTGGCGGCGTTGGTGGAGGAATTTTCCCGCAATTACCTGCGCCAATTGATCGAAGATGGCGCCGCCCGCCTGAACAACGTGCCCGTGCGCAAGCCCGCGCAGCGCGTGAAAGTTGGCGAGCGACTGGAGATTGAGCTGCGCCCCACGCCACAGACTCAAGCTTTCGTGCCGCAAGCCATGGAGCTCAACGTGCTCTATGAAGACGAACACCTGGCAGTGATCGACAAGCCTGCCGGATTAGTGGTTCACCCGGCCCCAGGCAACTGGAGCGGTACGCTGCTCAATGGCTTGCTCGCACGAGACGCCAAAGCGGGCCTGCTGCCACGCGCAGGTATCGTGCACCGGCTAGACAAGGACACTAGCGGCTTGATGGTGGTTGCGCGCAGCCGGGTGGCCATGGAAGCCCTGGTTGCCTGCATTGCAGCGCGCGAAGTGCGACGCGAATATCTGGCGCTGGCGCATCGTTCCTGGAGTGGGCCCGAAAGCCGTACTGTGGATGCGGCTATTGGCCGCGACCCCCGCAACCGCTTGCGTATGGCTGTGGTCGATATCAATAAAAACTCGGGCAAGACCGCGCAAACGATCTTCGAACTGCTGGAAAACGTAGACGAGGGCTGTATGGTTCGCTGCCGTCTTGTTACAGGACGTACGCACCAGATCCGAGTTCATATGGCGAGCCTGGGGCATCCTCTGCTGGGAGATGGGCTGTATGGCGGCGCGCCTGCGGCGGGAATGGTTCGGCAGGCTTTGCACGCTGAAAAACTGGCTTTTGAGCATCCCATCACTGGGGAATCTCTGCAATTTGTTTCGCAGCTGCCCGCTGATCTCCGTGCGGCGCTGGCAAACTGGGGGCTTGATTACAATCCTGTCAGTCAAGGCGAATGACCGCCCTGACTTGAGCCTGTGGCATTTTTGCCTCAAGCTTCGTTATCCGATGTCGAGCGCATGGGTCCTTTTTGGGCTGCGCAGCGACCGCGTCATCCTTCATGGGCGTTTTACCGCCCCCCATTCGAGAGCTCCATGAACACCGTAGAGGCCAAGCGCATCCTGGAGACTGCACTTATTTGCGCGCAACAGCCCATGCCGTTGCGGGAGCTCCGCGCGCTATTCGAAGATCAGTTGGGCGCAGACTCCGTCAAATCCATGCTCCTGGAGTTGCAGGATGATTGGACACCGCGCGGGGTGGAGTTGGTGCAGGTCGCCAGCGGCTGGCGCTTTCAAAGCCGGCCCGAAATGCGGGAATACCTGGACAGGCTGCACCCTGAAAAGCCCCCCAGGTACACACGGGCTACGCTAGAAACGCTGGCCATCATTGCTTATCGCCAGCCCGTGACGCGTGGAGATATTGAGGATGTCCGTGGCGTGACAGTCAGCTCCCAATTGATCAAACAGCTGGAAGATCGCGGTTGGGTGGAGGTCATCGGACACCGTGAAACCGTTGGCAGACCGGGGCTCTACGCCACCACGCGGCAGTTTCTCGATGATCTGGGCCTGGAGTCGCTTAACCAGCTTCCCTTGCTCGAATCCGCGCCAGAACAGGCTGCCAGCATGTTCGACGCTCTGCAAGCAGAGCCTGAAGTCGCCCCGGGCGATGAAGAGGCTGTTGCGGAAGCAGGCGCCGAAGTGTTGGAGGGAGCGGAACCTGACGGCGCCGGTGCTGAATCTGCATTGCCCGCTGATCTGCAGCCTGAATTGCTGCTCGAGCCATCGGGTGAGCCTTCGATCGATCCACCGATCGAACTCCCCAACGATCCACCCGCCGAATCTCCAGCGGCCCCCCCGATCGAACCTCCAACCGATCCGGAAATTGAACCGGTCATTGAACCACCTGTCGAATCACCGATCGAACCGGTGATTGAACCCCCGCCTGACTCCCTCTCTGAGTCGTCCCCGGTTGATGCCGAGGCGGCTGCACCCCCGAATCCAATTGAAGACCCTGCTGGCGAGTTGCCTGCCGCTATTCCCACCGAGAACACGCCATGAATCCAGAAGAGCAGTCAACGTCCCCTGAGTCCACCGAAGAGTCGTCAGCGCCCTCGGTCAGCGCCCCTGAGGCTCAATCGGTGGATTTCGACGACCTTCTTTCCGGTCGGTTCGATCAGGATGCCGAGCCAGCTGAATCGGCTGAGGAATCTGATTCTTCGGAGCGGGCACCTGCTGGCCCTGCCAAGCGCGTTTTGAGCCCGGACGCAGAGCAACCCAAGCTGCACAAGGTTTTGGCGCAGGCCGGCCTGGGCTCTCGCACAGAGATGGAGAAATTGATTCTGGAGGGACGCATCTCGGTGAACAACCAGCCTGCGCACGTTGGTCAACGTGTCTACCTGGACGATCAGATCAAGATCAATGGCAAGCCCGTTCGTGTGGCATTGCGCACACCTCCGGCTCGGGTTTTGGCCTATCACAAGCCAGTGGGCGAAGTGGTGACCCGCGACGATCCGCAAAATCGGCCCACCGTTTTTCGGAGACTCCCATTCTTGCAGCAGGGTAAATGGCAATCGGTGGGGCGGCTTGACCTCAACACCGAGGGACTGCTCCTTTTCACCAACTCCGGGGAGTTGGCCAATCGCTTGATGCATCCGCGTTTTGGCCTGGAGCGGGAGTACGCCGTGCGGGTGCTCGGCCCCCTGTCGAATGAAGAGCGTCAGAAGTTGCTTGATGGCGTCACGCTGGCCGATGGGCCGGCGCACTTCCAGTCGATCAAGGCTGAAGGCGTCGGTGAAGGCGCGAATCAGTGGTATCGGGTCACGATTGCGGAAGGGCGCAACCGCGAAGTCCGGCGCATGTTCGAAGCCGTCGGCCATGCGGTCAGCCGATTGATCCGCATCCGATATGGCGCCATGATGCTGCCGCGCGGCCTCAAGCGCGGCCAATGGATGGAGTTGCATGAAAGCGACATCACATCTCTGGCCCAGGCTTCGGGTGTTTCTGGTGCCGCGCTTCGCGGCACTGCAGAGAGCGCAGCTTCCCGGGCCCGCACGCAAGATCAACGCCAGGCGGCGAGCGCGCGGGCGGACCGCGGCAGGGGGAGTGGACCGCGCCCCAGCCGAACTCCGGCACCACCCAATCCGGCCAGCTATTTCCGGCCTGCTTTCGCCGGTCTTCGTGGGCGTGACGATCCTGGGGCTGCTGATGGCAACGGCGATGGTGGGCAGCCTGATCCGTTGAAAACCTCGGTGGGCTTTATCGGCGCGGACGCTCTGGCACGCCAGCGTAAAAATACACCCCGTTCAGGTAGCGGCGGCTCAAGGCGTGGGTCGGGTTCAAGCCCCGGTTCCGGCGGTCCGCGCGGTGGTAGCCGCAAACGCTAAGCACCCGGGTTAAAATCAAAAGCTTTGCCCAGGGAACCTAAAAGTTTTCCTGGTTCGCAGAAAAAATTTCAAAAACCTTTCAGGAAATATTCTCATGGCTATCGAACGCACACTCTCCATCATCAAGCCTGACGCAGTTGCTAAAAACGTCATTGGTCAGATCTATGCCCGTTTCGAGGCTGCAGGCCTGAAAGTGGTGGCTTCCCGCATGGCGCACCTCTCGCGCCGCGAAGCCGAAGCTTTCTACGGCGTGCACAAAGAGCGTCCTTTCTTCAAGGATCTGGTTGATTTCATGATTTCCGGCCCTGTGATGATCCAGGCCCTGGAAGGCGAAGGCGCTATCGCCAAAAACCGCGACCTGATGGGCGCTACCGATCCCAAGAAAGCAGCTGCCGGCACCATCCGCGCAGATTTCGCTGATTCCATCGACGCCAACGCAGTCCATGGTTCAGACGCTCCTGAAACCGCAGCCGTTGAAGTGGCATTCTTCTTCCCCGGCACTGAAATCTTCAATCGATAACTTGCATTCGCGCCTGCGTGTGCAGGCGCGGCCTCAAAGGGTGATTCAAAACCTTGCTCCACGCCAAAGCGAAGCTCTGAGCCTGACTCTCCCTCATGCGGGAGAGTGCAGGGGAGAAGGTGCGCGCACGCGCGCTGCAATATGCAATAACCCTTTGCAGGCACGGCCTGTGAGCACGAAGGAGAACCGCGCGTGACCTCTAGCGTCAATCTGCTCGACTTCGATCTGAATGCCCTGGCCGCTTATTGCGAAACCCTGGGCGAAAAGCGCTTTCGCGCCACCCAATTATTTCGCTGGATCCACCAGCGCGGCGCCTCTGATTTTGGCGCCATGAGTGATCTTGCCAAATCCCTACGGGAAAAACTTGCCGGTATCGCCCATGTGGCGGGCCTGCCGGTGATCAGCCAACACGAGTCGAAAGACGGCACTATCAAGTGGCTGTTCGATGTGGGCGGCGGCAATGCCGTGGAGGCTGTGTTCATTCCTGAATATGACGATGAAGCTTCGTCATCCGCCGGCACCCCCGTATTGGATCGCGGTACCCTGTGCATCTCCTCGCAAGCGGGCTGCGCGGTCAATTGCCGCTTTTGCTCCACCGGGCATCAGGGCTTCAGCCGCAACTTGACCACCGGCGAAATCACCGCCCAGCTGTGGTTTGCTGAGCATTTCCTTCGCAAGCATTTAAAAACAGACCAGCGCGTTATCTCCAATGTGGTGATGATGGGCATGGGCGAGCCGCTGCAAAATTACAGCGCCCTGGTGCCGTCATTGCGTACCATGCTGGACGACCATGGGTATGGCCTGTCTCGGCGCCGAGTCACTGTGTCTACCTCCGGGGTGGTTCCCATGATTGACAGGTTGGCGCGCGACTGCCCTGTGGCGCTGGCGGTATCCTTGCACGCACCTGTGGACACCTTGCGAGACCATCTGGTCCCCCTCAACCGCAAGTATCCGCTGGATGAATTGCTTGAGACTTGTGTGCGCTACCTTGAGCACGCACCACGTGATTTCATCACGTTCGAATATTGCATGCTGGATGGCGTGAACGATACGCCGGAACAAGCCGAAGCCTTGATTGAATTGGTGCGCCGTCATGCTGCGCAAGGCCTGCGCTGCAAATTCAACCTGATCCCGTTCAATCCATTTCCCGAGTCAGGCCTTACGCGTTCACCCGCACCGCGCGTGCAGGCTTTCGCCAAAATGTTAAGTGATGCTGGTATTGTCACCACCGTGCGCAAAACGCGCGGTGACGACATAGATGCCGCTTGCGGCCAGCTGGCGGGAGATGTGCGCGATCGTACTCGCGTGCAAGAACGTGTCGCACGCCAGCGCACCGTTGTTCTGCACCGTATTGGCGGTTCAGCTCCAGATGCTCACGGAAAAACTACCTGATGCCCTTTATTTCACAGCGTCGCTTCGGTTTTTCACCTGCGCACCTCCTGTGCCTGCTGGCGTTGCTGGCCGGTCTGGCGGGGTGTGCAAGCCAGCCTGGCGAGAGCGGTTCAAGCGCTAACTTGTCCAGCGATATTCAGACGCCTTCGGACGACAGCGATGAGCGCAAGCGCGCACGTACCCGAATGGCTCTTGCTGTGGGGTATTTTGAGAATGGCCAGCACAACGTGGCGCTGGATGAATTCAAAAAAGTGGTGCAGATTGATCCAAGTTTCGGCGATGCCTACAACCTTGGCGGCATGATCTATATGGCACTGAATGACCGGCAAGTGGCCGAAGCTCATTTTCAGCGAGCCGTGTCACTGAACCCACGCGATGCCAATGCCTTGCATAACCTCGGTTGGTTGCAATGCGAACAGCGGCGCTATGCTGAGGCAGCGCAGTCGTTTCAGCGCGCCTTGGCGGTTCCCGGCTATCCAGCGCGCGCCATGACACTCATGACGCAGGGAATCTGCGAGGCGCGTGCTGGAGATAGGGCGACCGCAGAAGCCACCTTGATGCGATCTTACGAACTGGACGCGGGCAACCCCGTGACAGGCTTCAACCTTTCGCAGCTTCTTTATCTGCGCGGAGACTACTCCCGCGCGCAGTTCTACATCCGACGCCTGAACAACAGCGAGCAGGCGAATGCCGAATCGCTTTGGCTAGGCATGAAGGTGGAGCGGCGCATGAATAACAACCAGGCCATGCAACAGCTGGCCTCGCAGCTCCGTCGGCGTTTCCCCCAGTCGCGTGAGTTGCAGTCTTTCGAACGGGGCTCTTTTGATGATTGAAAACGATTCCACGCCCAGCACTTCCGAAGACCATGCTCCGGCGAATACGGTGAATACGGCTACCGCCGATCTTTCGGCTGGCGCCATGCTGCGGCAAATGCGCGAATCTGCAGGCGTTCACGCCGCGGTTCTCGCCAGCGTACTCAAGGTTCCTCAGCAAAAGCTGGAAGCCCTTGAATCAGACGACCTGGATCAACTGCCCGACGTCACCTTCGCCCGTGGCCTGGCTGCCGCTATCTGCCGTGCTTTTGGTGCGGATCCCGCACCTGTACTCGCGCGTATGCCCGCTGCCGCCCATGGCTTACGCGCGCAGAGTCCTGATGTGAAACAAGCGTTTCGCCGTGCAGGCGATCGCCCCACGCCTATGCTGAACAGCGGGGTTTCCAAGCCCCTGCTGATTGCCGTGGGCTTGTTGCTGGCGGGTGCCGCGCTGTTGTGGCTGTTGCCCACCTTGCCGATTCAGCTGGGAGCGCCCTCGACCACCGTCAACAGTGATGGCAGTGTCAGTGAGAGCGTCACGCCCGGCCCTCCCGTGGAGGCCGTGGCACCGGCTGAGCCGCCCATGGCCGTTGCGCCAGCCGAGCCAGCGTCCACACCCATGGCGCCAACCCCGGTGCCTGTGTCTCCGGATCAACTCCTGGTCGTCACGGCTTCTTCGGAAACCTGGGTCACTGTGCGCGATTCCGCAGGCAAGCAAGTCCTGAATCGCGCTGTGGCCGCAGGCGAAACAGTGGCGGCTGGTGGCGCTTTGCCGCTTACGGTCACCATCGGACGCAAGGATGCCGTCACCGTGAAAGTGCGCGGTCAGCCCTACGATCTGAAATCCGCAGGAAAATCCAACGTGGCTCGCTTTCAAGTCGAATGAGGTGCATAGATGGACCGCTCCGACTCACCCTCTGAATCACTCCCGATTGAACTAGCAACCCCCGCTCCGCACCGCTCGCGCCAGGCGCGAGTGGTGTGGGGGCAGCGCGTGGTCACCATTGGTGGCGATGCGCCGGTTCGCGTGCAGTCGATGACCAACACCGACACCGTCGATGCCATTAGCACGGCCATCCAGTGCAAGGAGCTTGCATTGGCGGGGAGCGAGATGGTGCGTATTACCGTCAACACGCCCGAAGCGGCTGAGCAGGTGCCCTACATTCGCGAGCAGCTTGATCGCATGGGTGTGGATGTTCCCCTGATCGGCGATTTTCACTACAACGGCCACAGACTGTTGTCTGATTTCCCTGCCTGTGCAGAGGCTCTCAGCAAATACCGTATCAATCCGGGCAACGTAGGCAAGGGCGACAAAAAAGACAAGCAGTTCGGCCAGATGATCGAGGCCGCGCTGAAATGGAACAAGCCGGTGCGCATTGGTGTGAACTGGGGTAGCCTGGATCAGGAGCTGCTGGCCAGCTTGATGGATGCGAACAGCCTGCGTGCCAAGCCATGGGAAGCCCGGCAGGTCATGTATGAGGCGCTCATTACCTCGGCTATTGAGTCGGCGCGCACGGCAGTCGATCTGGGTATGAGCCCCGAACAGGTCATTTTGAGTTGCAAGGTGAGTGGTGTGCAGGATTTGATCGCGGTGTATCGGGAATTGGCCCGCCGCTGCGATTACCCGCTTCACCTGGGGCTCACTGAGGCGGGCATGGCCACGCGCGGCACCGTGTCCTCAAGCACGGCGCTGGCGATCTTGCTGCAAGAAGGCATTGGAGACACCATCCGCGTCAGCCTCACACCTCAACCGGGTGAGGCACGCACCCAGGAAGTGGTGATTGCGTCTGAGATACTGCAATCGCTGGGATTGCGCTCCTTCGTACCTAGCGTGACAGCGTGCCCGGGCTGCGGAAGAACCACCAGCGAGACCTTTCAGGTGCTTGCAAAGCAAATCGACGACTATCTTCGCGCACAGATGCCGGTATGGCGCAACCAGTATCCGGGGGTTGAGAAGCTCAAGGTGGCTGTGATGGGCTGCATTGTGAATGGCCCGGGCGAAAGCAAGCATGCTGACATCGGCATCAGCCTGCCAGGTACCGGCGAGGCTCCGGCTGCACCGGTGTACATCGATGGTGAGAAGGCCATGACGCTGCGCGGTGAGAACATCGCCAACGAGT
This sequence comes from Ottowia thiooxydans DSM 14619, assembly GCF_000422885.1. Lineage (GTDB taxonomy): Bacteria > Pseudomonadota > Gammaproteobacteria > Burkholderiales > Burkholderiaceae_C > Ottowia > Ottowia thiooxydans. The sequence goes on from NZ_KE383942.1 coordinate 463,235, forward strand.
TTCATGCCATTGTTGAGCGCTATATCGCGCAACGCTACGGCGCTGAGGTGTAGGAGCCTGTTCAAAATCTCCCCCAGCAGAGGCTTTGAAAAAACTCCAAGGCTGCCTTATAGGCTGCGAGGTCATACTCGCTGCTTCCATTTTTTTAGATCGCCATCCATATTGGCGGGGCAATAACAGCGATTTCCGGGATGTCAAAAGAAAAACAGATTACCGCCGTCAAAGGCATGAACGATATCCTCCCGCAGGAGTCGGCACGCTGGGAATGGCTGGAAGACATTGTGCGCCGAGTGATGGCTCGCAGCGCCTACCGAAACATCCGCACGCCGATCATGGAACACACCCAGTTGTTCACGCGGGGTCTGGGCGAGGTCACTGACATTGTCGAGAAAGAGATGTATTCCTTCCAGGACCGGGCGGACAAGAACGGTGATGCGGAGCATCTGACGCTGCGCCCGGAGTCCACCGCTGGAGTGGTGCGTGCGGTCAGCGAGCACAACCTGCTCTATGAAGGCGGCAAGCGGCTCTATTACATGGGCCCCATGTTTCGCCGTGAACGCCCGCAGCGTGGCCGCTATCGCCAGTTTCACCAGATCGGTGCCGAGGCGCTTGGCTTTGGCGGGCCGGAAGTCGATGCCGAGTTGATCCTCCTGGCGGCTCAGCTCTGGGATGCCTTGGGCATCAAGCAATGGCGCCTTGAACTGAACAGCCTGGGGCAACCCGAGGAGAGGCGCGAACACCGCGCGGCACTCATTACTTATTTCGAGGCCCATGCGGACCAGCTCGATGAAGATGCGCGCCGCCGCTTGCATGCCAACCCGCTGCGCATTCTGGACACCAAAAACCCTGCGATGCAGGCATTGGTAGAGGGCGCGCCCCGGCTGATGGAATATCTTGGCGAAGCGTCGCAAAAACATCTTGAGGCTGTGCAGGCTATTTTGCGGGCCAACGGTATCGAATACAGCATCAATCCCAGATTGGTGCGGGGTCTGGACTACTACAACCTGACCGTATTCGAATTCATTTCTGAAAAACTTGGCTCGCAAGGCACGATTTGTGGCGGCGGCCGCTACGATTACCTGATACAGGAGATCGGTGGCAAGCCTGCACCTGCCGTCGGTTGGGCCCTGGGCGTAGAGCGTGTGCTTGAGCTCTTGAAAGAAGAAGGCGTGCAATCGCCTGAGCCCGCGCCAGACGCCTATGCCATCATCCCAGATACGGCTGCTGTTCCTGTCGCCATGCGCTGCCTGCAGGCGCTGCGCACCGCAGGTGTAGCGGTGCAGATGCACGCCGGCACCGGCGAGGGCATGGGAAGCATGAAAAGCCAGTTCAAAAAAGCAGATGCCAGCGGTGCGCGTTTCGCGCTGATTTTCGGCCCGGATGAATTGGCCGCTGGTGAGCTGACAGTCAAATCCCTGCGCGACGGCGCTGGGGCTCAGCAGCGACAATCGCTTGCAGAAGTGTCTGCCTGGGCAGGCACACTAAAGTAACCGCTTGGTGTGCAGCACACTAGAATCCACCGCTTGAACCTGATTACGAACACATGGCAACACATCTCGACCTAGAAGAACAAGAGCAGATCGATGCGATCAAGCACTTCTGGAAACAATGGGGCAACCTGATTACCTGGGTGCTCATTGTTATCTTCGGCGCATTTGCTGCCTATAACGGCTGGCAATATTGGGAGCGTTCGCAGGCCTCCAAGGCGGCGCTGATGCACGACGAATTAACCCGGTCCATCAGTTCGGGCGATGTCGCGCATATCGAACGTGCTTTGGCCGATATGAAAGACAAGTTCAGCGGCACCGCCTATGCCTCGCTAGGTGGCCTGGAAGCCGCGAAAGCATTGTCGGAAAAAGGCAAGCTTCCCGAGGCCAAGGCCGCTTTGGCCTGGGTGGCTGAAAAAGGGTCTGACGCAGGTCTGAAGGCCATCGCGCAACTGCGCCTGGCTTCGCTGTTGACTGGCGAGAAAGCCTACGACGAAGCACTCAAGCATTTGGCAGGCAGCTTCCCGTCGGAATTCGTGCCTTTGGCGGCTGACAGGCGCGGCGACATTTATTTACTGCAAGGCAAGCGCGCTGAAGCAGCTTCCGAGTTTGGCAAGGCGTATCAAGGGCTCGACGCGGCAAGCGGTGAATATCGCCGGCTCGTTGGCATCAAGCTCAATTCGCTAGGCATCGACCCTGAAGCCGGCAAAGGAGGCGCTGCATGAGCCACAAGCAAGGTATTGCAGGCGCACGGTTGTTGCCCCTGATCGCTTCGCTGCTGATTGGGGCTGTTCTTGCGGGCTGCGCTGCGGGCTCTAGTCGCCCTACGCCAGCCGAGCTGCCACCTAACGTCGCTCTGGTGGGCGTGCGGCAGGCTTGGTCCGCGAAGATGCCGGCCGTGGGCTTTCCGCTTCAGGTGAGCGTGCAGGGTGGCCAGATTGTCGCGGCGGGCGGCGATGGAACCGTGCTCACCCTGGATGCCGCCAGCGGGCGCGAGGTTTCTCGTGCCGCCGTGGGCGAACCTTTGGCTGCGGGTGTGGGTAGCGATGGCCGGGTGAGCGCCGTGATAACGCGGACTAACCAGGTTGTGGCGCTGGAAGGTGGGCGCGAGCTGTGGCGCCGAAAACTGAATTCACAAAGTTTCACCGCGCCGCTCGTGGCCGGAGGACGTGTTTTCGTGTTGGGATCTGATCGGTCCCTTACCGCACTCGATGGCCGCAATGGTGCCGTGATCTGGAACATTACCCGCCCAGCAGAGCCGCTGGTGCTCCGGCAGGCTGGGGTGTTGCTCGCGGTGGGAGATACGCTGGTCGCCGGTCTGGCCGGGCGCATGGTCGGCGTAGATCCTGATACCGGCGTAGTGCGCTGGGAGGCGCCTGTGGCGGCAGCGCGTGGCACCAATGATGTCGAGCGGCTGGTGGATCTGGTGAGCGGCGTGAGCCGTCAGGGCACGGAAATTTGCGCGCGCGCGTTTCAAACCGCTGTTGGCTGCGTTGACGCCGCGAATGGTTCAGTGCGCTGGAGCAAGCCTGCCAATGGATCCACGGGTCTTGCTGGCGACGGCGAGGTGCTCTTTGGCTCCGAGGCAGATGGCAAGGTCATGAGCTGGCGAGCAGCTTCTGGCGAGCGCGGTTGGGTCAATGAAGCTTTGCAGTGGCGCGTCCTGACAGCGCCCTTGGCACTGGGCCGGTCCGTCATCGTTGGAGATAGCACCGGTTTGGTGCATATGCTTTCGCGCGAAAACGGCAGCCCGCTTAACCGGCTTACCACCGATTCATCGGGTGTTGCGGCTACGCCAGTGGCGGCGGGCAACACCCTGGTCGTGGTGACCCGTTCAGGCGGAGTGTATGGTTTTGTTCCGGATTGAATTTAACGCTCTCTCGCAGTACGGAGAGAGGATTGAGCATGCCCAGCGTCGGGTGAAAGCTACCCGCTGGTGCAGCGTTCAACGCTGATCGGCACATAAAACCGCGCCTTCGACCCCATGGCCGCGTTGCCGAAGCCGGCCGCGCAATTCATTGACATAGCCTCCCGCTGTGTCTGCGGTTTGCGCCTCGCCCTGAGGCCCAAACCATCGGTTTTATTGAGTGCCTCACAGCACCGAACGCTACACTAGGCCTATTGTCATGAAACCAGTTATTGCCATTGTTGGCCGTCCAAACGTCGGCAAGTCCACATTATTTAATCGGCTGACCAAGAGCCGAGACGCCATCGTGGCCGATTTCGCAGGGCTCACGCGCGACCGCCACTACGGCCAAGGGCATCTGGGCAGGCGCGAGTACATCGTCATTGATACCGGTGGTTTTGAGCCGGACGCGGAAACTGGCATCGTCAAGGAAATGGCCAAGCAGACCCGGCAGGCCGTGGCCGAAGCTGATGTCGTTGTGTTCGTTGTGGATGCTCGTGCGGGCCTTTCGGCGCAGGACTACGATATCGGCAACTACCTGCGGCGCCTGAGCAAACCCTGCTTGCTGGTGGCCAATAAGGCTGAAGGTATGCTGGAGGGCGTTCAGTTGGTCGAGTTCTATGAGCTTGGCCTGGGTGAAGTGATCCCGGTGTCCGCTGCCCACGGACAGGGCATTCGCAGCATGCTGGATGCCGCGCTGGACGCCTTGAATCTGCCCGAACCAGAGGAAGATGCCGAGCCGGCCGAAGACGCTCCCATTCGTTTGGCTGTAGCTGGCCGCCCCAATGTGGGCAAATCGACGCTCATCAACACGTGGCTAGGCGAGGAGCGATTGGTCGCCTTCGATTTGCCCGGCACCACGCGCGATGCCATTACGGTGCCATTTGAGCGCGCAGGCCAGAAGTTCGAGCTGATTGATACCGCCGGGTTGCGCCGCAAAGGTAAGGTCTTTGAAGCGATCGAGAAGTTCTCTGTCGTCAAAACCTTGCAGGCCATTGAATCCGCCAACGTGGTGTTGCTGCTACTCGATGCCACCCAAGGTGTGACCGATCAGGATGCCCATATTGCCGGCTTCATTTTGGAAGCGGGCCGCGCCGTGGTGCTCGCGATCAACAAGTGGGACGCCATTGATGCTTATCAGCGCGAAGTGGTTCAGCGCTCCATCGAGTCGCGCTTGCCGTTCATGAAGTTTGCCGAGTTGCATTTCATCTCGGCCAAGAAACGGCAGGGCCTGGGCCCGCTTTGGGGCTCCATTGCCAAGGCGCATAAGGCTGCCACGCGCAAGATGCCCACACCGCAACTTACGCGTCTTCTGCTGGAAGCGGTTCAGTTTCAGTCTCCCAAGCGCAGCGGAATGTTCCGTCCCAAGCTTCGCTATGCCCACCAGGGCGGCATGAACCCGCCGGTCATCGTGGTGCACGGGAATTCGCTTGAAGGCGTGACAGACTCCTATAAGCGCTATCTGGAGGGTCGTTTCCGAAAGGCGTTCGATTTGATAGGCACTCCACTGCGGGTGGAAATGAAAACTGCGCGGAACCCTTTCGCCGAAAAAGACTCCTAATCAGGCAGGTTCCAAAACTGCGGTGTAGTCCATATTCGCCAATTGAGGCGAAGAGCGCGGAATATTCCCCTTGTGATGAGTTTTGCCGCCCCCATGTGGTAAGTTCCATCCCCTTCCAACCAACAAATTCTTGAACACGGAGAATATCGTGAGCAATAACAAAGGGCAACTTTTGCAAGACCCGTTCCTCAATACCCTGCGCCGCGAGCATGTACCGGTATCCATTTACCTGGTCAACGGCATCAAATTGCAGGGGCAGATCGAGTCTTTCGATCAGTACGTCGTCTTGCTGCGTAACACTGTGACGCAAATGGTCTACAAGCATGCGATTTCGACCATCGTCCCCGGACGTGCAGTCAATTTCGCTGTGAGCACTGACAATCCAGATTCGCCCTCTAATTGAGCTGGGCGCCTATCTGCTTTCATCTCTGAACGCCCTCAGGCGGGTTTCATGGTGTAACGCACCATGCTGGACCCTCGGGGCAGTCTCAGCAAACGGATCTTCTAGGCCTTACCCCGTGAGAGCGGGGTGAGTTTGCTTAAACAACGGATTTCATCTATTCACTTTGGCAAACCCTGAACAATCCCATCGCGCCGCTGCTGTGCTGGTAGGAGTGGACCTAGGTGCGCCCAATTTTGACGGTGAACTCGAAGAGTTGGGTTTGCTTGCAGAAACGGCCGGAATGCGCCCGGTGGCCCGATTGACCTGCAAGCGCAAGGCGCCAGATGCTGCCTTGTTCGTTGGTAGCGGTAAAGCCGAAGAAATTCGCGCTTTGGCTGCGGAGCTAGGTGCCGAGGAAGTGTTGTTTGATCAGACACTCAGCCCGGTGCAACAGCGTAATCTGGAGCGCGTCATGGGCTTGCCCGTGAATGATCGCACTCTGGTAATTCTTGAAATTTTCGCCGAACGGGCGCGTAGTCATGAAGGTAAGCTTCAGGTCGAACTGGCGCGCTTGCAATACCTGAGCACCCGTTTGGTTCGTCGCTGGAGCCACTTGGAGCGCCAGCGGGGCGGTATTGGCACGCGGGGCGGGCCAGGCGAAACCCAGATTGAGCTTGATCGCCGAATGATTGGCGATTCGATCAAGCGAACAAAAGACCGCCTGGTCAAGGTTAAGCGTCAGCGCCAGACTCAGCGGCGCCACCGCGAACGCCGGGGCGCATTCAATATTTCGTTGGTTGGCTACACCAACGCTGGTAAATCGACGCTTTTTAACGCGCTTGTCAAAGCGCGTGCATATGCGGCCGATCAACTTTTCGCCACACTCGACACCACTACCCGCCAGCTCTACCTGGGGGAAACAGGGGTTTCTGTATCCCTTTCCGATACAGTGGGATTCATTCGGGATCTGCCACACGGGCTTATCGACGCGTTTCAAGCCACCTTGCAAGAGGCGGTAGACGCCGATCTCCTGTTGCACGTCGTCGATGCGTCCAACCCCGGCTATCACGAGCAAATGGCTGAGGTGCAACGCGTACTGCAGGAGATTGGTGCAGGCGACGTTCCCCAGCTGCTGGTTTTTAACAAACTCGACGCTCTCGACGACGCGCGCCGCCCGCTGGCTGCGCAAGACGTCGTGGAGATAGACGGACGCACCTTTGGGCGCCTGTTCGTTAGCGCCCAATCGGGCGAAGGATTGCAGCTCTTGCGGGCTGAATTGGCGCGCCTGGCGCCGGCCTCTCGTGTAGCCCCGGATGGGAACCGAGAGTCAGAATCAGGTCACTTGTCCGATCCTTCCGAGAGTGCTCTCGGGATTGGGCACAATAACAGTTTGAATAGCCAAGACCTCTACGAATGAAAGACCGCTACAGCACCTTGCGCCTTGCCTCCTGGCCGGGGCGTTTGCGGGGCATGTTCAACTTGAATGACCAGCGTTGGGGAAGAGGCGACGACCAACCCAGCGGCGCTGATGAACAACGCCCTCCGGTGGACGAGCCCAATCCTGCGCCGCAGCGTCCCCAGCAGCAACCACCTCCACGCGGCAATGGCCGCGGGCCTAATCAGGGGCCTCCTGATCTGGACGAGCTCTGGCGTGATTTCAACCGTAAGCTGGGCGGCCTCTTTGGCGGTCGTGGCGGCAATAGCGGTGGCGGCGGTGGCAACAACTACCAGCCCGATATGAAAAGCGCAGGCTTGGGAATAGGTGTGGCCGCGGGTATTGCTCTGCTGATCTGGCTGGGCACCGGGTTTTTCATTGTGCAAGAGGGCCAACAGGCCGTTATTACGCAGTTCGGCAAATACAACTCCACCGTCGGTGCGGGTTTCAATTGGCGTTTGCCGTACCCCATTCAGCGCCACGAGGTGGTGCGCGTGACGCAGATCCGCTCGGTCGATGTCGGTCGTGACACGGTCATCAAGAGCACAGGCTTGCGTGAATCGGCCATGTTGACCGAAGACGAAAACATCGTCGAGATCAAATTCGCCGTTCAATACCGTCTGAACGATGCACGTGCGTACCTCTTCGAAAGCAAGAGCCCGGATGATGCCGTCGTACAGGCTGCGGAAACCGCCGTACGCGAAGTGGTAGGCAAGATCAAGCTGGATTCAGCGCTCGCTGAGGAACGCGATCAGATTGCGCCACGCGTGCGTGATCTGATGCAGGTCATTCTGGATCGCTATAAGGTCGGGATTGAAGTCGTGGCTGTCAACATGCAGCAAGGCGGCGTACGGCCTCCTGAGCAAGTGCAAGCTGCCTTTGATGATGTGTTGAAGGCTGGCCAGGAGCGCGAACGTGCCAAGAACGAGGCACAGGCGTATGCCAATGACGTCGTGCCACGTGCCATTGGTACCGCTGCCCGCCTGACGCAAGAAGCAGAAGGCTACAAAGCGCGTATCGTGGCGCAGGCTCAGGGTGATTCACAGCGCTTTTCTTCGGTGCTGACCGAATACCAGAAAGCGCCTCAAGTCACGCGCAACCGTATGTACCTTGATGCCATGCAGCAGATTTACGGCGGCGTGAACAAGGTGCTCATTGACAGTCGCGGCGGTGGAAACCTCATGTATCTCCCTCTCGACAAGATCATGCAATCGGCTGGTGCCCCGGCAACTGCTGCAGGTACGGAAGCTACTCCCGCATCTCCCGGCAACGCCACACCCGCACCGCCGGCCGCACCTCCCGCCATTGATGCGCGTTCGCGCGATGCCGCTCGCAGCCGCGATCGTGAATCCAGATAAGGCCCGCAGATGAACAAGCTTGGATTCATCGGTACTACCGTCATTATTTTGCTGGGCCTGCTCAGCTCAACCCTCTTCGTGGTGGATCAGCGCCAGTTTGGCGTGGTCTATGCACTGGGGCAAATCAAGGAAGTGATTACTGAACCGGGGCTCAATTTCAAGTTGCCCCCGCCATTTCAGAACGTTTCCTATATTGATAAACGCCTGCTCACGCTCGACAGTGTGGACACGGAGCCCATGCTCACGGCTGAGAAGCAACGTGTCGTGATCGATTGGTACGTGCGCTGGCGCATTACTGATCCGGGTGCCTACATCCGTAACGTGGGCCTGGATGAGAATGCCGGTGCTCTGCAACTCAATCGCGTGGTGCGCAATGCCTTCCAGGAGGAAATTAACCGCCGCACGGTGCCCGAGCTGATCTCCACCCGGCGTGAAACGCTGATGGAAGACGTGAAGCGGGAAGTGCTTGAGTCGGTCAAGGGTGCCAAGCCCTGGGGTGTGGACATCGTCGACGTGCGCATCACGCGTGCCGACTATGTTGAAGCCATTACCGAATCAGTCTATCGCCGTATGCAGGCGGAGCGTCAGCGCGTGGCGAATGAGCTGCGTTCGACTGGTGCAGCCGAGGGCGAAACCATTCGCGCTACTGCTGATCGCCAGCGCGAGGTCACCGTGGCCAATGCCTATCGGGATGCTCAGAAAGTGCGAGGCGAGGGCGATGCCGAAGCTAACCGTACTTATGCCGAATCCTTCGGTAAAGATCCGCAGTTTGCTGATTTCTACCGTAGCCTGGATGCCTACAAGGCCAGCATAGGTAAAAAAGGCGATGTGCTGGTGATCGATCCGGCTTCGTCTGAGTTCTTCAACGTCATGCGAGGCACTACCGCCACCAAGCGTTGAGGCGATGGATGCGGATACGCTTTTGATGGCGTTGGGCATAGCGCTCGTGCTTGAGGGCTTGCTGCCCTTCGTGGCGCCTAAGGCTTGGCGTGGGGTGTTTACCCAATTGCTGCAGATGCATGATGGGCAGATTCGGTTTTTTGGGTTGGTGAGTGTGGTGATTGGATTGGCTTTGTTTTGGCTGATTTAAGAGCGCACTCCGTGCGGGGGCGTTGACTCCCTCTCCCACTTTAGCTCCCTCTCCTTCTTTAGCTCCCTCTCCCTCTGGGAGAGGGCTGGGGTGAGGGCAAGCGGCGGTTGATTGGGCGCTGCGGTTGCTAATTACCTTCTGCTCTTTTCTTGAGGTCGGAGGCCGGGATTGCCCCCGGCAGTGCAGTCCCTTTCTTTGCTCGCACAAAGCAAGGAACCAAAGAAATGCGACCCCAAGTCCGTGTCCCTACGCTGCGCTTCGGGCACCCTCCGGTGCTCGGTCAAGGGGCGGTGCGGCAGAACTCTCTTCTTTCGCTTCGCTCACTACGTTCAAACAGCTGCCGCAAGCTAGTTCACGAAGCAAGAGCATCTTTCAGTGCTCTTGCCCACCCCTTGCCCTGCGCTCCTCGGCACGGCCTCAAGGGGTGGATACCCGCTCCGGCCATTGCTTTGCTCGGCCTTCGAATGGCTAGTCTTTCCCTGTCGGGAAAGATTAATTCAATACCTTGAAAGTGATCGCTCAACGAGCTTGAACTCGTTCTCAGAGGGCATGGACAGAATCGAGGCTGCGAAGTGCTTTTGTCTGCATCCTCTTGGGTTTATAGGGCCCGTTCAGCGTGTACCCAGTCTGCTGCTGATCCGCAGTTCGCCGTCGCTGGGACCGCCGTGCTCCTGCGCGGCATGCAGCTTCTGAAAACACCCCTGACGCTCGTCAAAAACTGGGCTGCCCCAGCTTGCGGTGAGCCCCAGTACCACTGAGAGAAGCCGAGCAGGACCTCCACGTTCCTAGCTGAACCCATAGCGATTGACATGCCACGCGGATCCCCATTCCCGACACTAGTAGAATACTGTTTTTAACAGCCCTCTAAAAGCCATGTCCGCTTGGCTCCTGCCGGATCACATCGCCGATGTTCTGCCCTCAGAGGCCCGGCACATCGAGGAATTGCGCAGATTATTGCTGGATACCGCGCGTAGCTACGGCTATGAGCTGGTGATTCCGCCAATGATCGAGCATCTGGATTCCTTGCTCACCGGTACCGGTGAAGCGCTGGGATTACAGACCTTCAAACTTGTCGATCAGCTTTCAGGCCGTTCGCTCGGTTTGCGCGCTGACACCACGCCGCAAGTCGCCCGTATTGATGCCCATTTGCTGGGCCGCAAGGGCATTACCCGTTTGGCCTACTGCGGCCCCGTGCTGCATGCGCGTCCTGAACGCGCACATGGCACACGCGAGCCGCTGCAACTGGGCGCTGAGCTTTACGGGCATGCAGGGCGAGAGGCGGATCTGGAGATCCTCAGCTTGGCGCTTGATTGCCTGCGCGCGGCGAGTATCGATCACCTGAGCGTGGATATGGCCGATGCGCGCATCGTGCGCGGCTTGTTGGCTGAAGTTCCTCTGGAAGCTGAGGCACTTCACGATGTGCACGCCGCTTTGGCCGCCAAGGACGAGAGCGAGCTCTCGCAGTTGACTCGCAACTTCCCGGTTTCCGCTCGCAATGGCCTGCTGGCGCTGGTGCAGTTGTATGGCGATGAAAAGGTGCTGGTAGAGGCGGAAAAGAGACTTGCATCGTCAGAGACGGTGCGCGCCGCTCTGGCTGATATGAAATGGCTGGCCGCACGCCTGGATGGCGCGAAGACCACATTCGATCTGGCCGATTTGCGTGGCTACTCCTACTACAGCGGAACGCGTTTTGCGGTGTACGCCCAGAGTGCGGGTGACGCGCTACTGCGCGGTGGTCGCTATGACGGCGTTGGCGCGGTCTTTGGCCACAAGCTCGATAGAGATCGGCCCGCGGTGGGATTCAGCATGGACGTGAAGCAATTGGTGCGTGCGGCACCTACGCTTCCGCTCAAAACAGCGATACGGGCACCCTGGAGCGATGCTCCTGGCTTGCGCGCGGCGGTGGCGTCTTTGCGTGGGCGCGGTGAAACCGTTGTTTGCGCTTTGCCGGGTGATGAGAATGAGATCGATGAATTCCGCTGCGACCGCGAACTGCATGAAGTAGCCGGACAGTGGGTAGTACAAGTCACGGATGAGAGTGCCCATTAAGGCATCTCTCATGAAAGCCGCGCGAGTGGCGAAATCATTGGCAACCGGTCATCGGCTTCGGTTATCGGCAAGCAGCAAGAAATAGCATAAACAGGGCACAGGATGAAAACCACTAATGGACGTAACGTTGTCGTCGTCGGCACCCAGTGGGGCGATGAAGGTAAAGGCAAACTGGTAGATTGGCTCACCGAAAGCGCGCAGGGTGTTGTGCGCTTTCAGGGCGGACACAATGCCGGCCACACTTTGGTCATCAACGGCGTCAAAACGGCACTGCACCTGATTCCCAGCGGGATCATGCGGCCAGGCGTGAAGTGCTATATCGGCAACGGCGTGGTGCTTTCATGCGCTAAATTGCTGGAAGAAATCGAAGGGCTGGAAAAAGCGGGCGTGCAAGTGCGTGACCGCCTGCGGATCAGCGAAGCCTGCCCACTCATCCTTCCTTTCCACGCTGTGCTGGATGTGGCGCGTGAGGCTGCCCGTGCAAGCGGCGGCAGCGAGAAAATTGGCACTACCGGCCGGGGCATTGGCCCTGCCTACGAAGACAAGATCGCGCGCCGTGCGCTGCGCGTTCAGGATCTGAAGTATCCGGATCGCTTTGCCACCAAGCTGCGCGAGCTGCTGGCGCTGCACAACCTGGTGCTCACCACATTCCTGGATTCCGCAAACCTTGAGTTCGGCGAGACACTGAAGCCTTACCTGAAAGACGGCGCGGTGCAGTTCGATGTGGTCTATGAAGAGGCCATGCGGCACGCTGAGCAAATCCGCCCCATGATGGCGGATGTTTCGCGCGAATTGAACGAAGCGCATCTGCACGGTGCAAACTTGTTGTTCGAAGGCGCTCAAGGTACTTTGCTGGATGTTGACCACGGCACCTATCCCTACGTCACTTCCAGCAACACGGTGGCTGGCAATGCTGCAGCGGGTTCCGGGGTGGGGCCAGGCATGTTGCATTACGTGCTGGGGATCACCAAGGCCTATTGCACACGTGTTGGCGGCGGCCCGTTCCCTACAGAGCTGGATTGGGAAACCCCTGGCACACCGGGCTATCACATGAGCACGGTTGGTGCCGAAAAAGGCGTGACCACCGGACGTAGCCGGCGCTGCGGCTGGTTTGATGCTGCTTTGCTCAAGCGTTCGGCGCAAGTCAATGGGTTGAATGGTCTGTGCATTACCAAGCTCGACGTGCTGGATGGCCTGGATGAATTGCTGCTGTGCGTGGGCTATGAACTCGATGGCGAAACCATAGACATTCTTCCTCTTGGCGCTGACGAGATCGCTCGCTGCAACCCCATCTACGAAACAATGGAAGGTTGGAGCGAAAGCACGGTTGGGGTCACTGACTACGACAAACTCCCCGTCAATGCCCGGCTTTACCTGCAACGCATTGCTCATGCAACGGGCGTGCCCATCCATGTTGTCTCTACCAGCCCGGATCGTGATCACACGATCATGGTGCGCCATCCCTATCTCGCGGACTGATCCAACTCTAAGAAATCGAGGAATACACGATGTTGACAGAGGACGGCAAGCATCTCTACGTGAGCTCTGACGAGTACCACAACCTGGTGGAAAAACTCGCGATCAAGGTGCATCAGTCAGGCTGGAAATTCGACACCATCTTGTGCCTGGCGCGTGGTGGTATGCGCCCCGGCGATATTCTTTCCCGCATATTCTCAGTGCCACTGGCCATCATGTCGACCAGCAGCTACCGCGCTGAGGCTGGCAAGGTGCAGGGGCATCTGGATATTGCTCACTACATCACTACGCCTCAAGGCCAGATTGCTGGCAAGGTTTTGCTGGTTGATGATCTCGCCGACACCGGAGTCACGCTTCAGTCCGTGGTGGACAGGTTGAGAACCAACTACGCGCCCATCACCGAGCTGCGCACAGCTGTCATCTGGACCAAAGGGTGCTCCAGCTTCAATCCGGATTACTCGGTGGAAGATTTGCCTTCCAACCCCTGGATTCACCAGCCTTTCGAGACCTATGACAGCATGCCTCCGGAAAAGCTGCTGACCAAGTGGAAGATCTAGTGACGAGTTGAAGTTTCAGGTATTTTCTCGACTGCCCGGGAAAAGGGCAGGGCTTAATTTCAAAGTTTGACGCCCCCATGACTGACCCCAGCACCTCCCCCGAACCGCAGGCTGTTGCGGATTCACCCGGCGTAGCAGCGTATTTCATCGTGCTGGACATTGCGCCCGGTGCACCGGCCGAGGAAGCGGTACGCGCCTTCCTGGGCAACGCCGCCGGACTTCGCCGCAGCGTGGGGAAACGATTGGTGGGGCGGGAGCTCAGCCTGGTGGTTGGTATTGGCTCATCCGCCTGGGACCGCTTGTTTGGCGCCCCTCGTCCGGCTGCACTCCACCCCTTCAAAGCACTGAGTGGCGACAAGCATCACGCGCCATCGACTCCCGGCGATCTGTTGCTGCACATTCGCGCTCGCACTGAAGACATGTGCTTCGAACTGGCCACGCAGATCATGCAGGCGTTGGGAGCCGCCGTGCAGCCTGTCGACGAGGTGCATGGCTTTCGCTATTTCGATGCGCGCTCCATGGTTGGGTTTGTCGACGGTACGGAAAACCCTGAAGGCGCCGAGGCGCACGATGCCACTGTTATTGGCGGCGAAGACCCCGGTTTTGAGGGCGGCAGCTACGTCATCGTGCAAAAGTACCTGCACAACATGCAAGCCTGGAACAAGCTTTCCACAGAGGAGCAAGAGCGCGTCATAGGCCGCACCAAGGCCGATGACATCGAATTGGCGGACGACGTCAAACCCACCAATTCGCACGTGGCGCTCAATGTGGTGGAAGACGAAGACGGCAACGAGTTGGCCATTTTGCGCTCCAACATGGCCTTCGCCGCCCCTTCTCGTGGCGAGTTCGGCACCTACTTCATCGCGTACGCCAACAATCCGAGCGTGACTGAACTCATGCTCACCAACATGTTCATAGGCCGCCCGCCTGGGAACTACGATCGCCTGCTCGATTTCAGCACCGCCGTGACGGGCACACTCTTTTTTGTGCCGTCACAAGCCCTGCTGGAGGCGCTGGCCGATGGCAACCCGCTGAAGGCAGAAGCAGAGGCAGAACTAGGCGCAGCGCCTGGCGCATCTTCTGCTTCAGACGCCAGTCCCGATGACATGGCAGGTACTTCGAACGGTGGCACCTTGTCCATTGGCTCTCTCAGAGGGCAACCGCAACTGGACTCCCTATTGGCGCCTCAAAAAGGTAGCTGAACGCGCGTTAATTTCAATCACTGCTGGAGCTCCAGAATGAATAACCTGCATCGTGAATTGGCACCCATCTCTGACAGCGCCTGGGCGCAGATCGAAGAAGAGGTCGCCCGTACTTTCCGTCGCAACCTGGCTGGCCGCCGCGCAGTGGATGTGGATGTCGAAGAAGCGGGTAGCAAATGCTCTGCTGTGGGGACTGGGCACATGGCTCCGCTTGCGCCACCACAAGAGGGTGTTGTTGCCCGCCAGCGCATTGTGAAACCGCTGGTGGAGCTGCGCGTGCCTTTCGAGCTTTCACGCGAAGCGATTGATGACGTGGAGCGCGGAGCAGAGGACTCCGATTGGCAACCCGCCAAGAACGCTGCTGAGCAACTTGCCTACGCTGAAGACCGCGCCATTTTTCTGGGTTACCAGGCTGCCGGCATTGAAGGAATACGTGAGGGCTCTTCCAACCCTGTCCTGTCGCTTCCGGCCCAAGCCACCGACTACCCGGACGTGATTGCTGAAGCGCTCAAGCAACTCAAGCTGGCTGGCGTGGATGGCCCCTATATTGCAGTGCTGGGCGCTGATGTTTACACAGCCGTGCAAGAAGCCAATGATCGCGGCTACCCTGTGCTCAATCATATGCAGCGCTTGCTGGGCGGCAACGACAAACTCATCTGGGCGCCCGCTATAGAAGGTGCCTATGTGCTCTCCACACGCGGTGGAGACTTCACCTTGCATTTGGGACGCGATCTTTCCATTGGCTACTTGAGCCACAACGAAACCAGCGTGCGCTTGTACCTGGAAGAGACGCTGACGTTCCGCTTGTTGACCGCCGAAGCGGCCGTGGCTGTGCTGCCCCAGGGGAAATAACCAGATATGACGGCGCAATCCACCGGTCTCATTCATCACCCCTATAGCCCGCCAGATGGCTTCGACGCGCCTCAGCCGGGCGTGTTCAAGGCATCTACCGTTATTTTCCCCAACGTGGCCGCCATGCGCACGCGCGACTGGAAGAGCAAGAGCGGCTATACCTATGGCTTGCACGGCACCCCCACCACGTTTGTGCTGGAAGAGCGCATTGCAGCGCTAGAAGGCGGTCTGCAATGCGTGTTGGTTCCCAGCGGTCTCGCGGCCATTGCCAATGTGGCGCTGGCTTTGCTCAAGAGCGGTGACGAAGTCCTGATCCCGGACAGCGCCTATGGCCCCAATAGGGCGCTTGCCGAGGGTGAATTGGCCGCTTTTGGCATTACCCACCAGATCTATAACTCCATGAACCCTGCCGACCTGGCGGCGCGCATAGGGGAGAAAACCAAACTGGTGTGGTTGGAGGCCGCTGGTTCGGTGACGATGGAATTTCCTGACCTGATTGAGCAGGTACGCATTGCCAAAGCCAGAGGCGTTATCTGCGCTCTGGACAACACCTGGGGAGCAGGGCTGGCCTTCAATGCCTTTGATCTGGACGGGCAGGGCACCGGGGTGGATGTTTCTGTCCACGCCCTTACCAAATACCCCAGCGGCGGCGGCGACGTGCTGATGGGCAGCGTGACCACGCGCAATGAGGCTCTCCACCTGAAGATCAAGCTGACGCATATGCGCCTGGGTTTGGGCGTAGGCGCGAACGACGTGGAAGCGATTTTGCGCGCGCTGCCCAGCATTGGCCTGCGCTATCGCGCGCAAGACCATGCCGGCCGTAGTTTGGCACGGTGGTGCGCGGAGCAACCGCAGTTCGCGCAGGTGCTGCACCCGGCACTTGCGGGCTCACCCGGTCATGCGCATTGGCAGCAGGTGTGTAGCTTGGCAGAATCGGCAGGCCAGGGGGCCGCTGCCGGACTATTCAGCGTGATGGTGGATGAACGCTATACCCCGCAGCAGGTAGATGCCTTTTGCGATGCGCTTAAATTTTTCAAGCTGGGTTTCAGTTGGGGTGGGCCAATCAGCTTGGTCATGCCTTACGAGCTCAACCACATGAGGGATGCGTGGCCCGGCTATCTGGCCCGAGGCACACTTGTGCGTTTTTCCTTGGGGCTGGAAGACGCGTCTGATTTACAGGCGGACCTGACGCAAGCGTTGGGCAGAGCACTGCCCATGTGAGCCCTTGGCCTCATACGAATTGGCCAGGATGCAGATCAGGCTGCTGGACCACGGTTAGGGTAGCTTGTCGGACCTCTGATTGACCCGCGGTCATTGACTCCTTTGACGCGGCATCGGTAGGCTCATCGTCGCGAACAATGGTGTATTTCACATCGGATTTGTCGATTTCGCTCGCTCTGGTGGGGGTGGCGTCGTTCGTGTGGCGCGCATAAAAGGCGTTGACATCAGCTCTCTCTTGCAGGTTAAAGACGGTTCCACTTTGGCCGCAGATGATGAAAAACGGCCCTTGCGAACCCTCAGTTCCCAAATTGATCATGTTCATGGCATGAGAGTACCTTTTCCCCACCCCTGTCACTGGAACGGAAATAATGGCACGCTCACCAGGCTTGATACAGCCTTTTAGCCTGTCCAAGTATTCGGAGTCATATTGCTTTTCGTCCTCATCCCACTTACTGGATATGGCGGCGCTGGTGTCCGTGAGGCCCTTAGCCCTTCCGTAAGTGACTTGCCAGAGCTTTGGAGGGGCCGTGAAGGAACTTGAGGTGTAAATGCTGAGAAGCGTTTTGTCGACGGCGTATGAACAAGTCACGCAGTTCAATTTGAATCCATTGGTCCAAAGCGGCGTGAGAGATTTTTCTTTGATGCAATCCTTCAATGCCTGAACAAAGTTCTCCCAAATGAAGAGCATTTGGTGAGGGTTGGTATTTTTGGCGACAAAACGAAGTAGCTCTGCCGGATTATTTTTCAATTCTTCAGACGAAGCTCTCTGTTTAAAGCTGTTTTGTATAAATTCATTGGCTTCTTTTAGGGAAGTTCCCAGGCTCGCCGCGGCGCTGGCTTCCGCACTCACGGCCTCTTTGACAGAGTCTTCGTCGACGCTAAAGTAGTCAGCAGAGTCAGCAGAGTCAGCAGAGTCAGCAGAGTCAACAGAGTTAGCAGCATCCACGGAGTCAGCAGAGTTAACAGCGTCAGTGGAGCCACCAGAGTCAACGAGAACCTCAGGCAAAAGGTCTTTGACGGCACCCTCTTCGCAAGCGCTCAAAAATGCTTCGTATTGCGCCTGTGGGAGCTCCTCAGGGTCGTGGAAAACGTCATCGTCTGGCGCAGGCAGCGCCGAAAAAGAGTGTGCTTCTGGGAAAGAGGGCGACTTTGAAAATGTGACGGACTCAAGCACTTGATTTATCCCCGATGGTGGTGAGCGCAAAGATGAACTTTTTGGCGGCTTCATCGGATTAGGAACGGGCTGGCGCGAATGGTTCCAACCGGTGCTGTGACGCCCGGTGGCCCTCCGTTACCTGTGCGTGTAGGGTTCTTGCCACCTATCAATAGAGTCTCTGGCGATATATGCTTGCCAAGCAGGCTGTTGGACTTGGAGCGGTGATTTCCAAGTCCAGCGGCCTCCTAGAGCCCTTCCTGTCGTATCGCATGACCGAACCTGCCCCTGCATCAACCAATCTGTCCACCCAAGCGCCGTCCGCAGAGTTGGACCAGGGTTACGTGCCCTATGTTCCCCCGGCCTCCACGGCTCCGCAGGCCGTGATGGTGCCGCTTGGTCTTGCCGATCCGCTGCGTTGGCTTGCGCGAGGCTTCAAGGATTTCATGGCCGCACCCGGCATAGGGATCTTTTACGGGGTTTGCTTCTGGGCGATGGCTGCCGTGCTGGCGCTGGTGTTTCGCAATCAACCCGAATATGTGATGTCTATCGCCTCTGGCTGCCTGCTGATAGGGCCGTTTCTTGCCATGGGCTTGTACGAAGTCAGCCGCCGGCGGGAGCGGGGCATTGCACCGGAGTTTGCCGCTTCGCTCACCTGCTGGGATCGTCACATGCGCAGCATGGCGATGCTGGTTTTGGTGTTGATCGTGCTTGAGCTGTTGTGGGGACGGGCGTCTCTGGTGGTTTTTGCTGTGTTCTTCAATACCGGCATGCCTTCGACCACTGGTGTGTTGCAAGCCATTTTCAACCCCGAGAACATCGAGTTTGTGCTGGTGTACCTGGCGGTAGGCGGTATTTTTGCGCTGTTGGTGTATTCCACTGCCGTAGTGTCGATACCGATGATTCTTGACCGCGATACCGACGCCATTTCCGCGGCCATTACCAGCATTCGAGTGGTCTTCGCCAATCCGATCACCATGCTGTGGTGGGGCTTGCTGATCGCACTTTTGGTCTTGCTGGCGTTTATCCCCTGGGGATTGGGACTGATCGTCGCAGGCCCGCTTCTGGGTCACGCCAGCTGGCACGCTTACCGTGGTTCGGTGCATTGGCAGGAGCCCGCCTTGGAGCCCGCGGCCAAGGTGGTACAGTGAATACTTATATCAAGGATAAGCACATTGGCAACCCCAAATTACAACTTCGAAAAGCGCCAACGAGAACTGGCCAAGAAGCGCAAGAAGGAAGACAAGCTCAAAGCCAAGGCCGAACGTAAGTTCGAACCGGGGGAGGGCGGAGATGGTCATGCCGACGGTGAGCCTGACGGTGCCGCTCCCGGTGAAGCCGGTGGTAGTGGTGCTGAGGGCGGCGATTAAAACGCCAACATATTTCAGGATACTTTCAATAAGTGTCGCCAATTCGGCATTTGCTCCAGCCCCAGGCGTGTGATGTGGGGTCAAGCTGTCAACCGATCCTCGTGAGATCGCGTTTTTCGCAGCATGCATGTGCGTTCATGCGGTATTAAGGGCTCATCTCATGAAGACTTCTTCCCTCCTGTTTGCTTTGGGTACCTTGTTCGCAGGTGCCGCGTTCGCGCAAGCACCGGCCGCAGCTACCGCGCCAGCCAAGCCTGCAGTCGCTGCCCCGGCAGTCGCTAGCCTTGCCGTGGCCCCTGTGACGGCTGCGGTTGTTCCGGCGGCTCCTGCAGTGGCTGCTTCTGGTGCCAAGGCTGCCTCTGGTGCCAAGACCTCCTCAGTACGCGCTGTCTGTAAAGACGGCACTGCATTCGAAGGCACTACGATGCGTGGTGCATGCAGCGGGCATGGTGGAGTCGCTAAAAAAGACGGTGACACGGCTACGAAATCCTCCCGCAGCCGTGCTGGCCAAGTCTGGGTAAACGTCGACACCAAAATCTATCACTGCAAGGGCGACCAGCATTTCGGTAAGACCAAGAATGGCCAATACATGACCAAGGAAGATGCCACTGCCAAGGGCTACCAGGTCTCGAAATCCAGCAAGGCTTGCGCTGCCTGAGATTGCTTTCAGATCGGTGCGGTAGTGGTTCTATCGCGCATGACACAAAAAACCAGGCCTGATAAGCCTGGTTTTTTTGTGTCCGCAGAGGGTTTGCAGAGAAAGGACTGGGCGAAAAACAGCGGTTGAGCGGTCTAGGGGCGCCGATGCCTTGTACCGCCCGTGCTCCTAAAGGGGGCTGCTTTCATTCGACAGGATTTCCGCACTTTTGAGTGCCAGCATTTCAGGGCTCCAATCGTTGCTGGACACCACGCGAGCGGTGTCGAATTGCGAGAAGGCGCGGCGGGTGGAGACGGCGTAGCCAGGGTCGTAATGCAGGCGCAGCAGTTCGCGCACCACCGGTTCGAGCTGACCGGCTCGCACCTGAGCTTTCCAGGCTTCAATGACTGCCTTGCCACGCAACTCAATCAAAGCTTCCAGGCGGCGGCAGAAAAACTCTGGATCAGAGACGAAAAATGGATAGTCTTGCAGCAGCAGCGCCACGCGGGCTTCTTCGGTGAGTTCGACCCGTATGCAGGGGCTTGACCGCATGGCCGAGAACAAGCTGTCCGGCAGTGTGACGTTGCCCACCTTTTTGCTTTCCGCTTCCACATAGACAGGTTTCTGAGGATCAAAGCTGCTCAGGGCTTCCCACACCAGCGTGTCAAAGCGTTTTTGCGAAGGCTGGGGTTGACCTGGGATGAGACCCAGCACCGAAGCACGATGATGGGCAAGCCCCTCCAGGTCCAGCACTTGAGCACCAGCTTGCGCCAAGGCGTGCAGAAGCCGGGTCTTGCCAGAGCCTGTGGGTCCGCAGATCACGCGGTAGCGCAGGCGCTCCGCCTTCAGTGAGATCTGCACCAGCATGGCGGCGCGAAAAGCCTTGTAGCCCCCTTCTATGAGGTGGACACGAAAGCCGATCTGCCCGAGCACCAGCGCCAGCGCGCTACTGCGTTGGCCACCGCGCCAGCAGTAAATGAGAGGTTTCCAGTCTTTTGGCTTGTCCAGAACTTCGCGTTCGATATGGCTGCCGATGTTCTTGGCCACCAGTCCTGCCCCCAGTTTTTTTGCTTCAAAGGGGCTGACCTGTTTGTAGAGTGTTCCCACGCGCACGCGCTCCTCGTCGTGCAGGCTGGGCCAGTTGACGGCGTGTGGAAGGCGATCGAGCTTGAATTCGCCTTCGCTGCGCGCATCAATGACGGCGCTGAACTCGGCAATTTGCTCCAGCGCCTGCTCAGCGGCAATGCGTAGGACGCTCACTTGAGCAAGGGCTTTAGAGTGGGCAGGATATTGGCGAGTATGGTGGGGTGTGCCTCGGCAGTGGGGTGGATGCGATCAGCCTGAAATAACTTCAGCACGTCCTTTTGATCCGCCACGCCTTTAAGCATGAAGGGCACCAGCGCCGCCTTTTGGGCCTTGGCCGCCTTTTCGAACAGGGAGGAGAAGCGGTTACCGTAGTCTGCTCCATAGTTGGGGGGCATCTGCATACCCACCAGCACGACTTTGGCGCCAGCTTGCTGGGCTGCTTGCGTCATGGCGGTCAGGTTGTCCTCCGTCATGGTCAAAGGCAGGCCGCGCAGGGCGTCATTGCTCCCCAACTCGATCACCACCACGGTGGGTTGATGGTTTTTCAGGAGTGCAGGCAGGCGGGAACGGCCTCCTGATGTGGTGTCGCCGGATATGCTGGCGTTGACGATCTTGGTCGGATTTTTTTCCGCCAGAAGTTGCTTCTGCAGTAACGCCACCCAGCCGGTGCCGCGCGCCAAGCCGTATTCTGCGCTGAGTGAGTCTCCCAGTACCAGAAGCACGGGTGGCCGGGCAGGCGAGGCCGCTAAAGCCCCGATTGGAAGGCCTGCAAGGGAGAACCGGATAAAGTGTCGTCGCAACAAAGCTGAAAAATCTCCAATGACCAATTTAACGCCCGGCACTTCGCCAGACGCCTCCCGCCCCGCCATCATCGCCGTGGAGCACGTCTTCAAGTCCGTCACGGACTCCACTGGCACACTCGATATTCTGCGTGATATCGACTTCACCGTGCATCAGGGTGAAACAGTCGCTATTGTGGGCGCCTCTGGCTCTGGCAAGAGTACGCTGCTGTCCATCATCGCAGGACTGGACACGCCTACGCGCGGAACTGTGCGTCTGGATGGGGAAGATCTCTTTGCCGGCAGCGAAGATGAACGAGCCGCGCTGCGGGCACGCAAGCTCGGCTTTGTGTTCCAGAGCTTTCAGCTTCTGGGCAACCTCACCGCACTGGAGAATGTGATGTTGCCGCTGGAGCTGGCCGGCCGCAAGGATGCGCGCCGCGCCGCTACGGAGATGCTGGCGCGCGTGGGCCTGGCCGAGCGCCTGAACCACTATCCAAAGGTGTTGTCGGGTGGAGAGCAGCAGCGTGTGGCTTTGGCACGAGCGTTTGTAGTGCGCCCAGCCGTATTGCTAGCTGACGAGCCCACCGGAAGCCTGGATTTCGCCACCGGCGAGACCATCATGAACCTCATGTTTGATCTGAACCGGGAGCAGGGGACCACCCTGGTGCTGGTAACGCATGATCGCGCCATTGCCGAGCTGTGTTCCAGGCGGTTGACCGTGGAGGCCGGAAGGATTGCCTCCACCACCCCAGCCTAGGAGGCTGTCGGACTTGGAGCGCCGATAGCGAAAATGGACCGCTGCGGCCCATTTGCAGCCGGCGATTTCCAAGTCCGACAGCCTCCTAGGAGCTGCAGACTTTCTGACTGCCTCGGTTTCCTCAAGCCTTAGCTGCTGGTCAGATTCTCAATGATCCGCCGAATCAAGGCCTCGCGCCTGGGAATTCGGCGCGGCCAGAACAGGCATACCTCGTAATGCGGCAGGCCTTCCTCGACCGACAACGCGACGATTCCTTGCTGCGTACTTTGTGCCACCAGCCGAGGATGAGACACAACGCCAAGCAGATCGCTACCGGCCACGATCTGAACCAACATCGCGTAGTCCGTGCATTGCACCGCAATCCGGGGCGGTGACCAGCGCCTGACCCGAAACGCCTCTTCCACCACATTGCCGGGCGTACCCGATTGACCTGCTACCACCCAGTGCGCGCGAGTGATCTCGCGCAAGGAGGTGGCCTTGGCCAGCGGGTGGCCCTGCCGGCAATAAATGAGGGGCTGGCTGACATACATCAGGTGCTCGCACAAAGTACCGTCATCACTGCCGCGTGGGCGGGGTGCGACCACTATATCCAGCTCGCCGCACTTTAAGGCCTCCAGCATCTCCGGTGCCGGACCTGTGGTGATGGACATCCTGGTGCGAAAGCCTGCTTTGGCCAGTACGTTGACCATGCCTGGACCGTAGAGCAAACCCGCAGCCGGAGCCAGGCCCACGCGAACGCCGCGCTCATGGGCCGGCGGACTTGCGCCGGCACTGTCCTGCAGCAGGGGCCGCAGGTCATCTTCTGCCCTCTGCATGGCTCGTGACAGCTCCAAAGCCTTGGCGGTGGGAATTCGCCTTCTACCTTGCCGTTCGAATAAGGGCAGGCCAATCTGATTTTCCAGCCGCTGCATAGCCTGAGAAATCGCAGGTTGGCTCACGCCAGCCACGCGTGCCGCTGACGTGAATCCGCCGGATTCAACCACGCAGCGCAGGAGTTCCAGATTTCGCCAATCCATAACTTCAGATTATCTTTCAGTGCGAGCGTCTATTGCTGAGTGCGTCGGGAAAATCAAAAATAGAGAAGCCCCCGATGAACACCAACAACAAACTCCAAGGAGACCAGCATGAATCCACAGAACCGTCGCCACTTCCTCGCCACGCTGGGCGCAGGTCTTTGTGTCTCTGCTCCTGGCGTGGCCTTGGCACAGGAATTTCCCAATAAGCCGATCCGCATGCTGGTTGGGTTTGCCCCAGGTGGTCCGACCGACATCCTGGCACGCATCGTGGCCACGGCGCTGACCAAGGCCATAGGGCAGAGCGTGGTGGTCGATAACCGACCAGGCGCTGCCGGCGCATTGGCAGCGCAGACTCTCGCGAAATCAGAGGCGGATGGCTACACGGTGATGTTTGCTGGAGATGGCCAACTTACCTTGCTACCGCAGTTGTCCGCCAACGCGGGCTACAGAACCCTGCGTGACTTCACCACCATCCGCACGGTGGCAGGGCAATCTAATGTGCTGCTTGTGAACAAAGCAACGGGTCTGACCGATCTCCAGACGCTCATTCGCCAGGCCAAGACTCGTCCGGGCAAGATCAGCTTCGGTTCTGCCGGCAATGGCACACCTTCGCATCTGGTGGGTGCTTTGCTGGAGAATGCGGCGGGCATCGAATTGCTCCATGTGCCCTATCGAGGTGCGGGCCCCGCCATGACGGATTTTCTGGGCGGACGGCTGGATCTGATGTTTGTGGGTATGCCAGTGGCAGTGCAGCACGCTCAGAACGAGAAGTTCGCCGTACTGGCCGTGACCGGTGCAAAGCGCTCAGCGCGGTTGCCAGCCGTACCTACCTTCACTGAGCTCGGGATGAAGGGGCTGGGTGAGGAAACCGACGTCTGGTGGGCGCTTGCCGCACCAATAGGCACGCCGGCAGCCGTGCAGGCGCGACTGGATGCGGCCCTGCGGGTTGCCATGGACGACCCCATGCTGAAGCAGGCATTCGTGACTCAAGGTGTCGACCGGTTGGATCGCGATGCCGCAGCCACAGCGCGACGTATCGAAGGCGATCAAGCTCGCTGGTCGGAGTTGATCAAGGCCGGCAAAGTGAGCAACGAATGAGCTTGGAGGCGGCTGTGCGCGAACCTAATTTCCTCATCTTCCTGACCGATCAGCACCGCGCAGACCACCTGGGCTGCTATGGCAATCCAGTGGTGCGCACCCCTCACATCGATGCGCTGGCGGATCGTGGATCGCGTTTTGAACGCTTCTACGTCAGCAACCCGGTTTGCATGCCCAACCGCGGTGCCATGATGACCGGGCGCATGCCTTCGGTCACCGGTGCACGCGGCAATGGCGTGCCTTTGCCGCTGGAGAGCGTGACTTTCGCTGATGTGCTTTCGGAGTTTGGCTATCACACGGCCCTGATTGGCAAAAGCCACCTTCAGAATATGGAAGACAGACCGCCTGCGCTACCGCCCGAAGCCAAGGTGACTACTCGCCAAAGCAAGCGCTACGCCGAAGCGCGCCGCGTCGATCTGCACGCGCCTGCTTACCGGCAGGAATTGCGTTCCAGCTGGGAGCGTCCAGAGCACCAGTTGACTTTGCCGTACTACGGGTTTCAGGACGTGGTGCTGTGTAACCATCATGCTGACGAGTGCTTTGGTGACTATCTCCGCTGGCTCCAGAAGCACCACCCTGAGGTGGCGGGGCGCATTGGCCGTGAGCACGGCAGGCGCGATCCTGAGTTTGTCGCTCCGCAGGCGTGGCACACGCAGCTCGATGAATTCCAGTACCCGACCCACTACATTGCCGAACAAAGCATGGATTGGTTGACCCGTCACACTGTTGAGCGGCCGGGCCAGCCCTTTGCACTGATGTGTTCATTTCCAGATCCGCACCACCCCTGGACACCACCCGGGCGCTACTGGGATATGTACGACCCTGACCAGATGGCCTTGCCGCCCACGGCGACTCGGACCGAAGGGGCCGAGCGCCACGTGCAGTGGTTGCAGCGCGAGCGTGCTGATGGCCGTGCGCAGTTGGAAACTCCCCGCATGTTTGCGGCGCAGGCGCGCGAAATCCAGGAGATCATCGCGCTCACCTACGGCATGATCAGCAATATCGACGATCGTATCGGCATGATCATGGCGCGATTGCGGGAGCTGGATCTGGAGCGAGATACCGTGGTTATTTTTACGTCTGACCATGGCGATCTGATGGGTGACCACGGCATCATGCTCAAGGGGCCGCTTCATTACGATGGCCTGGTGCGTGTGCCTTTTATCTGGGCTGATCCCGAAGGCAGTGCAGGCGCTAGAGATGATCTGGGCAGCAGCATGGACCTTGGTCCCTCGATTTTGCGCCGCGCCAACATCAGCTCGCCCAGTGGTGTGCAAGGTTGCCCCTTGTTCGATGAGCATGGTGGGGCATTGGCTTCTGGCCGGAGTGGTGTGCTCATTGAAGAGAGCCAGCAGCGGGCGTATGTGGGGTTCGAGACGCCCGTGCAGGTGCGCACGCTGGTTACTCAGCGCTACCGCCTGAGCCTCTATCACGAGGGCGACTGGGGAGAGCTTTACGACCTGCAGGAAGACCCGCAGGAATGCCACAACCTATGGGACGATGAAGGCAGCCGGGGGCTGCGGCAATCCTTGGTGGAAGAGCTGGCGCGCACGCTGATGCGCCACACGGACATGTGCCCCAAGCCGACCAGTCTGGCCTGAGAGCCTGTTCAAAGTTTCCTCGCAGAGACTTTGAATGGGCGCTAAGAAAGCACGAACGAGCCCCTCATGCCGGTCTTGAGATCTCGGGCACGTTGGACTCATTCACTCGTTCACTCCTTCTGACTGCAATCGATCTGGGTGGGTTGGGGACTTTGGGCTTTCCCTCGGGTGGGATTCCTTGTTAGCACCGGCACTGTGCAATGATCTGATGCATTGCGTAAATATTGATCGCTTAGCGTCGATCCTGGCCCATGCGTGCATCCGAACCTCTCGAACCTCCGAACAACCGGCGTCAACGTGTTCAATCCGCCGAGATCGGCATGGTGATCCTCAAAGCGCTCGCGACTCTGGGCGGCAGTGCCAGCCTCACCAGCATCGCTGCGGCAGTGAGCGAGAGCACGGCCAAGGTGCATCGTTACCTTTCCAGCTTGGCGCAGGAGGGGTTGATCGCGCAGAACCCCTCCACCCAGCACTATTACCTGAGTACCGAATCGATCCGCATCGGGCTGGCCGCGTTGCGGCAGTGTGACCCGGTGCGCATGGGGGAGTTGGCGTTGGTGCGGCTACGTGAATCACTGCAACTGACCTGCTTTATTGCAGTGACTGGCAATATGGGGCCGACGGTGTTGCGCATTGAAGAGCCTTCTCTGCCCGTTACGGTGAACATCCGCGCTGGCTCGGTGCTGCCCTTTCTCTGGTCAGCCACGGGCCAAGCCTTCCTGGCATTTTCTGACGACAGCGAGATGCGCACCAAAGCCGAGGAAGAGTATCAGTCCGGGAGTGCAGAACAGCGCGCCATTCTGGCCACGCCGGATGGTATCTCGCAGTTGTGTGCTCAAGTGCGTGAGCAGGGCTGCGCCATTGTGAATGACACGCTCCTGCGCGGTATCAGCGCGGTGGCGGCTCCAATTTTCGATGTGCGGGGGCATGTGAGCGCCGTGCTGACGGCGCTGGGTTCCACCAATGGCGTTGACGTGCGGCGTGATGGTCCGGTTTGTCAAGACGTCGTGCGTGAGGCTTCAGAGATTAGCGCCGCCATGGGATTCTTGAAGGCATAGATCGGTGGCGTGGACAAGGCAATGCTCGCTTGCCGCTACTGATCCTGCTGAGATTCGCGCGAACCCTCTGTGTCGGGCCACTGGTTGATAAATTACGCATTGCGTAATATCATTACGATAACTGATCTCAAAGCTATCGCCATGAATCTACCCAGCTCCCAGCCCACAGGCCGCTGCCCCGTCGATCACCGTGCAATGACCGGCCAAGTGGCACCCAATGGATGCCCTGTCAGCGCAGGGGCGGCTGCATTCAATCCTTTCGAAGATGCCTACATGCAGGCACCAGCCGACTACGTGCGCTGGTCACGCGAACAGGAACCCGTGTTCTGGAGCCCCCAACTGGGCTACTGGGTGGTCACACGGTATGAAGACGTGAAAGCCGTGTTCCGTGACAACCTGCTGTTCTCGCCCTCCGTGGCGCTGGAGAAAATCACACCGGCCACGCCGGAAGTCATGCAGGTGCTGCAGGGATACGGTTTTGCCATGAACCGAACCATGGTCAACGAAGACGAGCCTGACCACATGGCACGCCGGCGCCTGTTGATGGATGCCTTCCTGCCTGCCCGGCTGGCCACCTTTGAGCCCATGGTGCGTTCGTTGGCGCGGCAGTACATGGACAGATTCATCGACAAAGGCCGCGCGGACCTGGTCGCTGAGATGTTCTACGAAATTCCGCTCAACGTCGCGCTCAAGTTCCTGGGTGTACCTGACGATGACGCTGCGCAGTTGCGCGAGTTCGCCGTGGCGCATACGCTCAATACCTGGGGGCGGCCCACAGCGCAGGAGCAGATTCAGATTGCGCACGATGTTGGGCGCTTTTGGCAAACGGCGCAGGAGATTCTTGACCACATGCGTGCCCAGCCAGACGGTGAGGGCTGGATGTACGAGACCATACGCCAGCATCTGGCGCATCCCGACGTGGTGCCTGAGTCGTACATGCGTTCCATGATGATGGCTATCCTGGCTGCTGCCCACGAAACCACTTCCAATGCAACCGCCAACGCGTTTCACACGCTGCTGAGCCACCGTACTGCCTGGGCCGCCCTCTGCGAAAACCCTGCGCTCATACCCAACGCGGTGGAGGAATGCCTGCGTGTGGGCGGCTCCATCATCGCCTGGCGCCGCCTTGCCACCGACGATGCCGTGATCGGTGATGTGGCCATTCCCAAAGGCAGCAGGATTTTGCTGCTGCAAGCTTCGGCCAACTTCGACCCCTTGCACTTCGAGAACCCTCAAGAAGTTGATGTCTATCGCGAAAGCGCGGTGGAGCACATGAGCTTCGGATATGGTGCGCATCAGTGCATGGGCAAGAACATTGCGCGCATGCAGATGCGTGTGTTCATCGAAGAATTCACGCGTCGCCTGCCGCACTTGCACCTGGTGGCTGATCAATCATTCAGCTATCTCTCCAACACCTCGTTCAGAGGTCCGTCCGCGCTGCTAGCCGAATGGGACCCCGCGCTCAACCCTGAGCGGCAGAGCCCTCAGCTGCGCGAAGCACCTGGCGGCTTCTATGTGGGCCCACCGCCCAAAGACGCTATCACCCGAAGCGTGGTCGTGCGTGAAAAGCACGCAGAGGGCGATGGCCTTTGCCGCATCGTGGTGGCTGATCCGAAAGGGGCTCCTGTGCCGGCCTGGTCAGCGGGTGCGCACCTTGATTTGATCGCCGGAGGATTCCGGCGCAAGTACTCTGTGTGTGGCTTGGCAGATGATCGCTCGTCGTTGCAGATCGTCGTTCAACGAGAGACCAACGGCCGGGGCGGATCACGCCATTTCTGCGACACCCTGGCGGTGGGCGATGCGCTCCAGTTGGCGGGGCCCAAGAACATGTTCAAGCTTGATGAATCCGCCGAGCGTTTCATTCTGGTGGCTGGCGGTATTGGCATCACCCCCATCATGGCAATGGCGGACCGACTGAAGTTCCTGGGCAAACCCTATTCGATCCACTACGCGGGCCGCGCGCGAGAGCAGATGGCTCTGCTCGGCCGCCTTGAGCGTGACCATGCATCTGCATTGCATCTGTATCTCAAACGCGAAGGGCAGAGATTGTCTCTGACCAATGCTTTGAGTGAGGTGAATGCCCAGACACGTGTCTATGCTTGCGGGCCTGATCGATTGATCGACGAGCTGGAACGCCACAGCGAAGCCTGGCCGGCAGGCGTGCTTCACTTCGAGCACTTCCATGCCGAAAGCCAGGTCCTTGACCCATCCCGGGAACATGCCTTTGTCGTGCGTCTGAAAGACTCGAACATGGACGTGGAAGTCCCCGCCGACCGTACTTTGCTGCAAGCGCTGCAGTCGGTTGGGGTCGACGTGCCCTGCGACTGTGGCGAAGGTCTGTGTGGGACCTGCGAAGTCGCTGTGCTCGAAGGCGAGGTAGATCACCGAGACAAGGTGCTGACCAAATCTGAACGTGCTACCAACTCCCGCATGCTGGCATGTTGTTCCCGGGCCGCGGGAGGAAAACTCGTGGTGGCGCTGTAAGTTCGGGCCGTAAGGTCTGCTGAGATTCGCTCATCCTCGAGCTCGAATGCGGGCATGAGTCGATAATCCCCCTATGTCCACCCCAAAAGTATTATTCGGCTTTCATGCCGTTGGCGTCCGCCTGAAGACTTCGCCTGCCTCCGTGATTGAGGTCTACATAGACCCGACACGTCGCGACGCCCGCATGAAGCAATTCCTCTCCCGGGCCGCTGAAGTGGGAGCGCGCATCATCGAGGCCGATGGTGTGCGCCTTGCCAAATTGGCCGGCAGCCATGGCCACCAAGGGGTTGCAGCCCGCGTCCATCAGTTGGAGCAGGCCCATTCACTGGATGATTTGCTGGATGCCTTGACGGATCCGCCTCTGCTGCTGGTGCTCGATGGCGTGACTGATCCGCACAACCTGGGCGCCTGCCTGCGAGTGGCCGATGGTGCAGGCGCGCACGCGGTGATTGCGCCCAAGGATCATGCAGCCGGTATCAACGCCACTGTGGCCAAGGTGGCCAGCGGCGCTGCGGAGACTGTGCCGTACTTCATGGTGACCAATCTGGCGCGCACCCTGGGTGAGCTGAAAGAGCGCAACATCTGGATCACCGGCACCGCGGAGGACGCCGATAAGACCTTGTATGAGGTTGATCTCGCAGGCCCCACGGCGTTGGTGTTGGGTGCTGAAGGCGCTGGCATGCGCCAACTTACGCGCAAAACCTGTGACCAGTTGATGAGCATTCCCATGATGGGTGCTGTGGAAAGCCTGAATGTGTCAGTGGCCAGTGGCGTATGCCTCTACGAGGCACGCCGGCAAAGAGGAGTCTGATCATGCCCCTGGGTTCACCCATTCCCATTCTGAGGATGTTCGACGAAGCGGCAGCTAGAGCTTTCTATGTTGATTTCCTTGGATTCAAGGCGGATTGGGAACATAGGTTCGAGCCAATATCGCCTTTGTACATGCAGGTTTCCAAGGGTGCTTGCGTTTTGCATATTTCAGGCCATCACGGCGATGCCACGCCCGGCGGCCAAGTGCGTATTCCGTGCGACGATTTGCGCGCCTACCAGCAGGTGTTGCTGGCCAAGCTCTACGCAAACGCCCGCCCAGGCGTGCAGGAGCAGCCATGGGGTCTGGACATGACGATCGCTGACCCTTTTGGCAATCGTTTGACATTCACGCAGCCCTCAGAAGCCTGAGTTCCTCAGCTGACCTGCTGCAGGTTTCTCTCCTGGGATCGCCGGGGTCCTGCTCAGCACTAAGGCGCCTGCAGCCCCCGCATGCTGAGCAGGAAGTCGATGGGCCCAGTTGCGCAACTGCGGCTTCGGTTCCCTCAAAGAAAGCGCTGCGGAATGCGCTCCTGAAACGGATAGAACTGGAAATACGGCTTGGCCTCGCTTAGCACGCGAGCAACCGAAGGGCGGGTCATCAGGCGGTCGAAATAGTTTTGAAGGTGCAGATCGTCAGGGCCAAAGGCTTGCAGCGTGCTGGCGTAAAACAAGGCAGGCGCTGCGGCGCAGTCGGCCAGTGAAAACTCCTCACCGTAGACCCAGGTAGAACCACTGGCCAGTTGAGCGTTGATCACCCCGTACGCACTGGCCAAGGCATCGTACTTGGCTTGGATGTCCCCTTGCTTGTTGAAAATGCGGTCGGCGACGATGGCTTGCAAGGCGTCTTGTACGTGCAGGTCGAACACCCGATCCCATTGACGCACCGTGAGCGCATCGAGTGCCGAGGTCGGAAGCAGCCTAGTTGGGCCGGGGTAGAGCAGATCGACATGCTCAATGATGATGCTCGATTCAGGCACCGTCTGATTCCGATACGCATCGCGCAACACCGGAAACTTCCCCATGGGCCAGACCGCCTTCAACTCCTCCCCCTCGGCAGAATCGCCCAGATTGATCAATCGCTTTTCAAAGTGGGTGCCCAACTCGTAAAGCGCAACCAGAACCTTTTGACAATACGAAGATAAGGGGTGGTAGTAGAGGATCAAGGACATGATGGCTCGCTCGCTTACTGCATGGAGTGCAGGCCGATCATGTTGCCTTCGGTGTCCGACACCAGCGCGCACTGGCCGTACTGCCCAATAGCAAACTTGCCCCGGTGCACCTTTCCACCTGCGCTCTCGACCCGGCCTTGCTCCACCGCGCAATCTTCGCAGCCAAAATAGACGAGCGTGCCGCCGCCGCCGGAAGCCACGTCCTTCATCTGGACCAACATGCCGCCAGCGCCTGTGCCTTCCATGCTCATCGGGAAAGCCAGCATGAGCGAGCCATCGGCGCTACCCGCATCATCAGGTGCAGTCAAGGCTTCCAAAGTGCACTGAAAGACGGTTTCATAGAACTTGCGCGCACGCTCCATGTCTTGCACGTAAATTTCAAACCAGACGATGGGATTCGGTTTCATAGTGGTCTCCGTTGGGTAATGAGAGGGCGTGTTCAGGCGTGGTTTTCAACGTGGCGAGCGAAGCTATCCAAGATGGCTTGCCAGCCTTGGCGTTGGTGCTCTGCGGGATAAACGTTTTCGGCGTCAAAGGTTTCACGCACCGTGACCGCGTCAGGCCCCGCGATGAATTCGACAAGCACTTGGCGACCGTCTGCCATCCCGTATTCAATGACGCGATGGAGCTCAATGCGCGAATAGACGCCTTCAAAGTCGAAGCCCATGCTGCCATCACGCGCTTCCATGCGCGTACTGAATTTGCCACCTTCTCGCAGATCAATGCTGGCCCGCGGCGTATGCCATTCAGGCGAAGGTGTGTTCCATTGCTCCACAGCCCGGGGGTCATTCCAATCCGCCCAGACGAGTTCAATGGGCGCTTTGATGTTGGCTTCAACAGTAATTTTCATAGTTGGTTTCCTTGAAAAAATTTAGGTGTTTATTTGGGTGGGCACTTGTGCACCCGGTTGTGTCTCAGACGCTGCTGGCCCTCACCCCAACCCTCTCCCGCACGCGGGAGAGGGGGTAATAATCTGCCGACGCCACCGCAAACGTGAAATAAGCAATATTCCGACGCCGACCCGCGATCCAATGCGGGGCAAATCAGATGGCTGCGGAGCAAGCCAGGCGAGGGTGCCCGCGGAGCTGGCTTTGCCAGGCCGCTAGGCGCGTCCCCCTGGGGGGAAGGCGCAAAGCGCCTCAGGGGGGGGTGCAGTTCACCATCCATGGCGTACCAAAACGATCAATGACCGATCCGAACCCGGGCGACCAGAAGGTTTCCTGGAAGGGCATGGAAGATTCGCCACCTTTTTCCAGTGCATCGAATATGCGGCGGCCTTCTTCAACGCTGTCCGCACCAATAGATACCCATAGGCCTTGAGGCTTCGCGTAGCCGCCGGCGCACACATCGGCGCCTGGCATGGTGTCCGATCCCATGATGGTCTGCTCACCCACGGTCAACGAGATGTGCATGATGCGGTGGTGATGCTCAGGTGGAATGGGCGGGCCATCCGGTATCTCACCAAAAGTGCTTTGAAATGTGATGGTGCCCTTGAACAGTTCTTTGTAGAACGCGAAGGCTTCTGCGCAGTTGCCATCGAAATTGAGGTAGGGGGTGAATTGCACGGTTGTCTCCTATTGCGTGGATTTTCGGGACGGGCGGTTATTGAAGTGTCATCGAATGTCGATAAGAAGCAGGAAAAAATTCAAGGGCTTTAGCGGCCCTCGAAAGCTGCCAACAGTGGAGCGATTTCAAGCTTTTTCATCTTCATCATGGCGGCCATATAGCGCTCTACCGCCGCACGGTCGGGAGATACGATCATCTCCTCGTAGCCTGCGGGCGTGATTTGCCAGGAAAGGCCGTACTTGTCTTTCAACCAACCGCATTGTTGGGCCGCTGGATCTCCGCCCTGTGACAAGGCGTTCCAGTAATGGTCAATTTCTTCTTGCGTATCGCAAAGAAGGATCAATGAAACGGCTTCATTGAATTTGAAGTGTGGTCCGCCATTGAGGGCAAGGAAAGACTGACCGTCCAGCTCAAAGGAGACGGTCATCACGCTGCCAGGTTCTTTGCCATGCTCGTCTCGTCCTGCCTCAGGGTAGTAGGCGATCAAACCCAGTTTGGCGTTCCTGAAAACACCAACATAAAAGCGCGCAGCTTCTTCTGCTTGCTGGTCGAACCAAAGGCAGGGCTGTATGCGTGAGGAAACGGTGCTCATAAGTAGTTCTCCTGTAAACAGGCTCTTAACCGTGCTCATGACCTATTGGAGGACCCTGAATAGACCATGAACACCTTTTCATTGAAGGGCATTGCTTTAATGTGGACAATGTACACATATCTTGCTGCATAAAATGGACGCTGTCCACATAAAAACCATATGAGTAACGAGGATTCACCTGCAGACGTGCCGCGCAGTACATACCGGCATGGTGACCTGCGCCGGGCGTTGCTGGAGGCTGGCCTTGCGCTTGCGCGTGAAGGGGGGCCCGACGCCATCGTTTTGCGTGAAGCTACGCGCCGAGCAAAGGTGGTTCCGAACGCAGCCTATCGGCATTTCGCCGGTCATAGAGAACTGTTTGACGCTGTGCGCGCTGCGGCCCTCGGTGCACTGGCGAAAGCCATTGAGCTCGAATGGGACAAAGCAGATGCCATTCCTGATGCCGCTGAGCGCGCGCGCGCCCAGCTATCTGCCGTGGGCGCTGGTTACATGGGCTTCGCTCAGGCCGAAACGGGCTTGTTCCGTACCGCTTTCGCGCCCAGGCAGCGCGAAGGGGCTCTTCAGGGTGATCCTGCACGTACCGGCAGCAAAGGCCTTGGTCCGTTCGGGCTGCTCAATGCAGCGCTTGATGCCATGGTGCAGACGGGCGCACTGCCCGCAGAGCGCAGGCCAGGAGCGGAATATCTGGCATGGTCAGCGGTTCATGGCATGGCGCTTCTGATCATTGACGGCCCCCTGCATTCCGCGCCAGCCGAGACGCGTGAAGCGCTCGGCAAGCGCTTGCTGCACATGGTTGAGCGGGGGCTTTGAACGCCAGCTTCTAACTTCTCGTGACGTGCCCAGACAGGGCGATCACTCGATCTTGATGTTGGCGTCTTTGATGACCTTGCCCCAGCGGTTGTATTCGTCGCGAATGTAGGTAGCAAATTCCTGAGGCGATTTGCTGGGCAGGAGCACGTTGCCCAAGGCAATGAGTTTGTCCTGTGTTTCTTTTTCAGCCAAACCCTTGACCAGGGCTTCGTGCATTTTCTTGGTGATTTCAGGTGGCAAACCGCCCGGGCCGCCCACGCCGAACCAAGGGACGACCACCATCTCGGGGTAGCCGGACTCCTTGGCAGTAGGCACGTCTGGCAGCGCAGGTGAACGGGTCTCGGTCATGACCGCCAGGGGCTTGATGCGCTTGTCCTTGATGAAGGGCAGGGCCACCACAAGAGAGCTTTGCGAATCGAACTGTGTTTGCCCGCCGATCAGGTCCGTGATTTGCTGTACCGCACCCTTGTACGGTATGTGATTGAATTTGGCGCCAATCTGGCTCTGAAACAACTCGGCCGCCAGGTGCGGAATCGTGGCCACGCCGGGGGTTCCGTAGGCTACTTTGTTGGGGTTGGCCTTGGCATAGGCTGTCAACTCCTTGAGGTTGTTGTAGGGGGCTGCGTTGTTGGCCACAAAAATGGGTGTGGTCGCCACCATGTTGGAAATGGGGGTGAAATCCTTGAACGGGTCCCACTTGCTCAGACCCAGGTGCGGCGCCGTTGCCAGTGTGATGGCGGTGATGCCAACGGTGTAGCCGTCAGGGGGAGCCTTGGACAGTACATCCAGCCCCAGCACGCCGTTGGCTCCGGGCCTGTTTTCGACGACGACGGTCGCTTTCAGTTGTTTGCTCAGGATGTCTGCAGCCGTGCGCCCAATCATGTCGGTCGGGCCACCAGGCGGGAAGGGCACAATGAACTTGATGGGCTTGCTGGGCCAGTCATCGGCATGGGCCACTGCTGAGAAAGCCAGTACGGCTGTCGCTAAGAAATAGGGAAAAGATTTCATGTCGTCCTCCTGAGTGTTAAAAAAAGCAGTCGAGTTATTAGGGAATTAATAGCGAATGGCTGGCATCACAATGCCTCGGCATTCCCCAAATCCAATGGGGATGAACCCTTTGTTTCGGGCCTTCGCGTGGAAAGTGATCTCATCGCCATCCTGGAGCCAGGTTCGCTCTTCGGTTTCGGACACCTGAATGGCTTGCTTGCCTGCTGATGTCAGTTCTGTCATGCAGGCCGCGCTGGAGATTTCGCTTCCGGACACAGTGCCGCTTCCAAAGAAGTCACCTGTTTCCAGGTTGCAGCCATTGCTGGTGTGATGCGCCAGCATCTGAGCGAAGGTCCAATGGAGATTGCGCAGGTTGGTGGCCGTCAATAATTTTCGAGGGGAGCCGCTGCGCACCATGTCTTCGGTGCGGATGCTCGCAGTCATATCGATGTCGAACATGCCGTGCGCCATGTCCTCGGCGTTCACCAGGTGGGGCGGAGGTGGCGGGTCGTCTTTGTCTGGTCCTGAGTGGGCTACGCGAAACGGCGCCAGGGCTTCCATCGTGACGATCCAGGGAGACAAGTTGGTAAAGAAGCTCTTGCCCAGGAATGGGCCCAGAATTTGCTCCCACCATTGAATGTCCTTGGCCGACCAGTCGTTGAACAGCGCCAGGCCGAAGATGTGGCTATCGGCGTCACTGATGCGAATAGGTTCTCCAAGCTGATTGCCATGGCGGACAAACGCCCCCATTTCCAGCTCGAAATCCAGCGCACGCGATGGTGCATAGATCACCTGCCCGTTGGCATCACGGAACTGCCCCCATGGACGCGTGGGGTTCTGGCCACTCGGACGAATCGAAGACACGCGACCGTTGTAGGCAACGGGCAACGAAAAGAACGCTGGAGGCACGCCATCGTGTGAACCTCTAAGGCGTAAATTGCGCTCGGTGTGATGCTTCGAGCAAAGAAAATCTGTGTAGCCACCGATTTTTGCAGGCAGCTGAAAGTGCACGGCATCCATGGCAACCAGGCAATTCCGGACCTGCTGCTCTACTGCGCTGTCTGTAGAAAGCAAAGCTGAAACAGATTTGCGCAGGGCAAAAGACGCCGAAGGTGGCGACGCCATGAGCGCATTGAGCGTGGTTTGTGCCGCGGCTCGGCAAGCGTCGAGTGCTTCTCCGTGCAGCAAGCCAGACAAAGCCAGCGCCTTGAGATCGAGCACTTGGTCGCCAATTCCGATGCCACCACGTGCGTCTTGCCCGTCCACCTCAAACACACACAGAGGCAGGTTTTGTATCGGGAAGTCGCCATCTTCGATATTGGCGGAGGCCAGCCAGCTTCTGCGGGCAGGATCGTGCGTTTCGTCGATCAGATTGTTCAAAGTTTGTCCCTCATCTCAGTTTCTACTGCGGCGCGCACTTTCACTGTGATTGCACCAATACCGTCGAAAGAGCAGTCGATCTGATCACCTGGTACGACCGGGCCCACGCCTTCCGGAGTTCCGGTGAATAGCAAGTCACCGGGATGCAGCGTGTAGAAGCTCGAAGCGAACGCTATCAATCCGGGTACGTCGATGATCAAATCGCAGGTATTGGCCTGTTGGCGCGGTTCGCCGTTCACGGTCAGGCGGAAAGCGATATTGGAAGGGTCCGGAACTTCGTCCGCGGTGACAAGCCATGGCCCCATGACGGCATAGCTGTCAATGGATTTTCGAAGGCTGCGCTCTTCGGGGCCGCGAGTGGTCATGTCCAGTCCCACGGCATACCCTGCCACGTACTCCAGCGCCCGGGAGCGAGGAATATCGCGCCCCGCCTTGCCGATGACGACCACCAGTTCCGCCTCATGGTCGTTGCGGCGGTTTGGATGCTTAAGTTCCACTCCTGCGCTCGGTCCTACCAGCGCGCTATTGGCCTTCAGGAACAGACCTACTTCTTGAATAGCCGCCACGCGATTGTTGTGATGAATCTCTGCTTGCTCGCGTGCTTCGTTCAAGTGGTTGATGTAGTTGACAGGCGCCGCAACGATCTTGCCGGGGTTTGCAATGGGGCTGAGCAGGGTGATCTGAGACAGCGGCAAGGCCTGGGCGGTGGGGGCCAGCAGGGCGATCTGGTGCATGACCTCAGGCAGATGAGCGACCAGCGGGTCGAACTGCGGTAGCGGGTAGCGGTAAGAGGGCAGCACATTCAGCGCAGCGGTTACATCGCGTACTTGTTCGCCTTCTACGAGGCCTAAGCGGTTGTCATTGAAGCGGCAGATTCTCACGAGAAAACTTCCTTGGTTTCCTGAATATTTCTTGCTATCGCACTTTCCAGTCGCGTGTTCGCCTGTCGTGGTGAAACCAACGGTGGTGAGTGCTAGTAGGGTCGCCGTCCGTCTTGAGGATGCGGCGGCGCGGCTCGGGCGAGGATAAAAGCGGGAGAGGGGGTGGGGTAGGTGGCAGAGGCGGTGAACGCCTGCGGCATGAGCGATAGTCTCCTCGGATATTTTTCTGTTCAGGCAATCATCGGCGCAACCGGCTACAACAGCAAAATACTTTTATGCGAAGCTACCATCGCAATCCGGCATGGCAGACCGTGAACAGGATACGATCCAAGCCATGCACCCCGCTCGCCTTGATCCAGTTTCCTTGCGCCTGTTTGTCGCCGTCATGGAGCACGGCTCCATTGCCGCTGCCGCCGAGCGTGAGCACATTGCGGCGTCCGCTCTGAGCCGCCGTCTGGCTGAGCTGGAAACCGCCTTGAATGTGGAGCTTTTCGGGCGCAGTAATCGAGGAGTAGAGCCGACCGCAGCCGCTTACGCACTGCAACATCGTGCGCGTGGCCTTCTGAATGAAATGGACGACATCGCCCTGCAGATGCGGGATTACGCCTCAGGCACGCGAGGGCAGGTGCGGGTGGCTGCCAACAATTCGGCCATTACGCAGTTCCTGCCGGCTGAGCTGCAAGGATTTTTAGCCCGGTATCCGCAGGTGGATGTGCGGCTGCAAGAGCACATCAGCACCTCGGTTGCGCGTTCAGTAGCCGAAAACGCCGCAGACGTGGGGATCCTCAACGACGGACACTACGGCGAGCGCGTGGTCTTGCTCCCCTATCACGAAGATGAACTGGTGGTGGTGGTACCGGCCAAGCATCCGCTCAGCAAGCGTAAATCCTTGAGGTTCGCGGATGTGCTCTCGGATGATTTCATTGGTTTGCATCCGGGTAGCGTTGTGAACAACCTGCTGATGCGCGAGGCGACACAAATTGGTCGGCCGCTCAAGCTGCGCATGCAAGTCACCAGCTACGACGCCCAATGTTTGATGATTTCCGCTGGTTTGGGCGTGGGAGTACTGCCGCGCGGAAGCGCCCGGCTTTACAGGGGTGCGATCACGCTAAGCGTGATCAAACTTGCTGAGCCCTGGGCCATGCGTCAATTGGCGCTTTGCGTGCAGGCCGGCAAGACGCTCACCGGTGCGGCGCAACTGCTGGTGGAGCACCTGCGCGCGTCCGCACAATTCCAGCAGGAAATGACCTCGAAAATCCGGAGCGAATAGCCAGCTGCTGCAAGAGCTCCCAAGAGCGAGCCACGCGGCGATTAGCGCGATGCTTAAACCAAGCCCAACGCTCCTAAAAGCGCTCCGGCACCGATCAACCAAAGCAGGTGCAAACGGGTGCGCCAGACGATGATGGTGACTGCTGCGGTCAGCAGCCAAAGTGGCCAGTCTCGGGCCGGCTGATTGTTCGCGGAGCTCAGCACCCAGCCGGTAGTGATCAGTAGCGCGATCACAATGGGCGCCATGCCTGTCTTGAAGGCACGCACCGCGCGCAGCTCGCGGTTCTTATGCGCCCAGCGCGTAGCGGCGTAAGTCAAAAAACCAGACGGCAGCAAGATCCCAGACATGGCGACCATCATTCCCAGCAGTGCCAGGCCGTAAGAGTACCAGCCGTTGCCGGCTCCGCCGCTGGCGTTCATGCCCACGTTCCAGCCCATTAATCCCACGAAAAGCACGTTCGGCCCAGGTGCGGCTTGGGCGATGGCAATCGAGGAGGTGAACTGATCCTCTGTCAGCCAGTGGCGCGTATCCACCAGGTAGCGATGCATGTCAGGCGCAGTGGTGATGGCGCCGCCCACGGCCATTAGAGAAAGTGATAAAAAGTGCACAAACAGTGCCCACCAATCTGCGGCGGTGAAGTCGATGGTCATAGTTTCGGGGCATGGCCGGAATCGGCATCAGTGAGCGCGGCGGAGGTGGTCTCCACTGAAGGTGAGGGCGGTGATCCAGGCAGTCTGCCCAATCGATACCAAGCCCAGAGGCAACTGGCCCCACCTATGGTGAATAGAACCCAGCCCATAGGCCATCGCATGAGGGCTGAAGCGATGAACGTCAGGACCACCACCGCGATGCACACCGGGATGCCCATAGGGCTTTTGCTCAGCGCGCTGGCCAGCTTGATGCCCGTCGCAATGATCAGCCCAGCTGCTACGGCGCCCATGCCGCGAAGGGCCCGTTGAGCCATTTCGTTATCGGCCACGGTGGCAAATAACACCGCCAGGGTTAACACCACGAAGGTAGGAAACAGCAGCAAGCCGACGAGCGCCACTAGCGCGCCTGAGAGGCCGAAGTGCCGATCGCCCACCATCATTCCCATGTTGATCACGTTCGGCCCAGGCATGACCTGGGCTACCGCCCAATCTTCGAGAAACTGTTCACGCGTCAGCCAGCGCTTCTTTTCAACCAGTTCACGCTGAACGACCGCCAGAACACCTCCGAACCCTTGTAGTGCGAGCCAGGTGAATGACCAGAAGAGGTCAGTGCGGGAGCTCGGGGAATTGAGCGCTTCTGGCGTCTCGGCGGTATTCGAAGCGATGGGCGGCATGCGGCATTATCCGTCGGGCAATGGGGCCTTGACGACGCGAAGATGCAGAAGGACCAAGTGGTGGTCTGACCGATGTGGCTTTTGAGGAACGAACGGGATGAATTCCGAGATCGCTTGTCTGTGTGGACAGAGTGGATGGATATTCGAATATGCAAACCAACGGCCAAATGATCGACCTGTCCCGCCTCACAGGCAAAGGCGCCTGCCCGCTTCAGGATAGAGCGCCCATGCCATCCTGGCTGGACTAGAAGTCTTGAACAGAACCGTCTGCTGCGATCGGCACTGCGGGCACCATTGGGTTGGCTTTGAGTTTTGCCAACTCAGCATCATTGAAGTCAATGCCTATCCCGGGTGATTCTGGAACGATGAGATGGCCGTTCTTCAAGGTAAGGGGTTGCACCACCAACTCCCGTTTGGGCGATTCCGATTCACCTGTGTATTCCTGAAGGGCAAAGTTCGGTATGCAGGCATCAAGCTGAACACAAGCCGCTGTGGAAACGGGGGAAAGCGGGTTGTGTGGAATCACCTTGACATGATGAGCCTCGGCAAGCGCGGCAGCCTTCTTCGCACCTGAGAGGCCCAATGTCAAGCAAACGTCCGGACGAATGTAGTCGCAGCCATTTGCAGCCAGCAGGGCCTGAAATTGGTAGATTGTGGAAAACCTCTCGCCGGTGGCTATGGGAATCCCGCAGCGCGCACGGACATCGCCCATCATCGCGGGGCTGTCCGGCAGCATGGGATCTTCGTAGAAGTACGGATGAAAGCGCTGGAGGCGTTGAGCCAGGGCAATGGATTCCGCCGGATTCATCTGGCGATGTAGCTCGATGCACAGATCTACCTCTCCTCGCAGCACTTCATGCAGGGCGCCTACGCGCCGCTCCGCTTCTGTTACCCATTCCTCGAAAGACTTCCTGAGATGAAAGTCAGGCGCGAATGGAGAGAAGCGAATCGCGGTGAAACCCTCGTCTTTCTTTTTCAGTGCGTCCGCAACAAGCGCGTCTACCGTGTCTCCGCGTACGTGGATGTAGCAGCGAACTTTGTGGCGCGTCATCCCACCCATGAGTTCGTACACAGGCACACCCAGCCGCTTGCCTTGGATGTCCCAAAGCGCAATGTTGATAGCGGAGAGTGCTCCATCCACCAGCGAACTCATGAAGTGCCAGTTACGATGCAGGAGCTGTGTGTGGTGCTCGATTTTGGAAGGGTCCTGTCCTATCAAATACCTCGCCATGGAATCGATGACGGCAGCCGTGGCAGCGGGCCAGGCATGCACTCCGGCTTCACCAATGCCGACGGTT
The DNA here is from genome assembly GCF_000422885.1 of Ottowia thiooxydans DSM 14619. GTDB lineage: Bacteria > Pseudomonadota > Gammaproteobacteria > Burkholderiales > Burkholderiaceae_C > Ottowia > Ottowia thiooxydans. The sequence continues at coordinate 504,940 of NZ_KE383942.1, forward strand.
CCGTCTTCGCAGCTGACTTTTAATAGACACCAGCGGTCAACCAGAAAGGTTTCCAGCTTCTCGATCTTTGTTTTTTTCATGACACGGTTGCGCCGAGGGAAATGGGTATTGCGGCCAGCTGAGATCTTTTGGGGCTTAGCCGCGCATGTGAATGCACAGGGGAGTAAATGGCTTGTCGCCCTTATTCCGGTTCAATCCCAGCGGCCTTGATGACGGCTGCCCACCTGGTGATTTCTGAGCGCTGGAAGCTGGCGAATTCAGCAGGAGTCTTGAGCGTCAGGGCGCCCATGCCTGCCGCATTGAGTACTCCAGCCACCGCTGGCGTCTTACGCGCGGTTTCCCAGTCGCTTGCCAGCTTCTGGATGATGGAGGCCGGTGTCTTTGCTGGCGCGTAGACACCCAGCCACCCCAGCGACTCGAAACCTTTGAACCCAGATTCATCGAGAGTTGGAATCTGAGGGATGGCCGAAAGCCGAGACTTACTGGTGACTCCGAGCACCCGTAAGCGTCCGCTCTTGATGTGCGGTTCGACCAGATTCAAACCTGTGAACATGAATTGAACTTGTCCCCCCAGGACGTCCATGAGAGCCTGACCATCCCCCTTGTAGGGTGAGTGGATGAGTTTCGCACCCTGAGCACGCGCCCAGGCTTCGGCGGTCAGATGAGACGCGGTGCCTTGCCCTCCTGATCCAAACGCGACTGAGCCCGCAGGTGCTTTCTGGATCAAGGCAGCTAGATCAGTCACAGATTTCACAGGAAGCTCGGAAGGAACCACCAGTACCAGCGGGCCCCCACCGAGCAAACCGATGGGTTCAAAGTCTCGCGATGGGTCGAAGCTGAGTTTCTTGAAGAGGAATGGGGCCACCACCATGGTGGCGGGTGCGGCGACGAGCAGGGTATAGCCATCGGGGGCTGCCTTGGCGACGAAGTCCGCAGCCAATGTTCCCGCAGCGCCCGGTTTGTTTTCCACGAAGAGGCTTTGGCCGCCTTCTGAAAGACGCTGCGCGAAAAGACGCCCCAGGATATCTCCCGCCCCGCCTGGCGCCACGCCCACGACGACACGTATGGGCTTTTGAGGATAGGGCTGTTGAGCGGATGCCAATACAGGCAAGAGCAGGGGGGCGCACAGGCCAAGCAGGTATTTTCTACGGTTCACGTATGTCTCCTTTTTTGCCTATTTTTTATGCGAGACGTTATAGAATTCAAATAGAAAAAATGTCCTTCATATTTGATTCTTCTATATGTCGTTGCCTCCCAGCGTGATTGCTTCGCGCCTGATGGTCAAGGCGCGTATCCGGCATTTGCAAGTGTTGGTCAAGGTTGCAGAGTACGGGAGCATTCAACGCGCAGCCGCAGCCATCGGTCTGACGCAACCCACCACCACCACTGTGCTTGCAGACCTCGAAACCCTGCTGGATTGCGAACTCTTCCAGCGCCATGCAAGAGGAGTGAGGCCCACTCAGATCGGCAAGCATCTGATCCCGATCGCTCGACGAGCACTCGATGGTATGCAGGAGCTTGCCAGTGTGGCTTCCGCTATGGCCGGTGAGGCTAGCTCGGTGGTGCGGGTGGTTGCAATCTCCAGTGCGGTGTCAGGCGTTTTGTCGGATATCTTGCCAAATTTTAGTGCGGCTCACCCTGACACGCTCGTCCAGATTCAGGAGCTTGATATAGAAAATATCGGTGCGCTCATTGGGACTGGTGAGGTGGATGTGGCTTTGTGCCGCCAACCCGTAGTGATTCCCACCGGTTGGTCGTTCACCAAGCTGGCAAGCGACCGCTTGATCGTGGCGTGCGGGCCCCAGCACCCGCTGGCCGGAAGGCGCCAGGTTACTTTGGAGGAGTTATGGCGGGAGACGTGGATGTTGGGGCCGGCGCCGAGTGCTCCCCGTACCGCTTTCGATTCACTGACAGCCAACGCCGGCGTCACGCCACCTCTTCGCCTGGTGAGCAGCCGATGCGCATCGATTTTTTGGGCGATGCTTCAAGCGCAGGAAATCGTTGCATTGCTGCCCTACCGGGCTGTGTATCAGATGCTGAATACAGGCCAGCTGTGCGAGATAGATGTTCAGTTACCTCTGGCGTTTGAGCCCATCGGTGTGTTGAAACCAACGCAAGATGTCACGGATGCAACGATCAGATTCGTCGATTTTCTTGAGATGGCTGCGCCCCGTCTGAAGGACTAGGGCGTGCGAACACGCCCTGGATTCCAGTGCATGCGTGGCGCTTAAGAACGCCTTTGATTAGCCCTGATCGTGAATCGGATTCCCAGGTCGATCTTATCGACGCTAGTGCCTTAGCTGCTACACTTTTCGATATGCGCCGCTGGCTTGCCATTCTTTTATTTGTACTGCTACCCACTCAGATGAGTTGGGCGGCGGTGGCTGGCTACTGCGTGCATAAGCCAGGTGCTGTGGTGGTGGATCATGTTGGACATCACGATCATGCAGCGCACAGCCATGACTCAGATTTGTTCGATGTCGCAGCCACGGTGGATTCAGGCCACGATGTAGATGGGGCTGATTTTGACCACGATTGCGGGCATTGCCACGGGCAACTGGCGGGCCTGCTGACTGGAGTGCAGCCACTGCAGCTCGATAGAGTGCCGCATATGCGTATACGCGGCAGTGATGAGCCCGGGGCTCCCTACACGGCCGCGCAACCCGACCGCCCTAAGTGGGCACGCCTCGCCTGATCGGCGAGGCGGGACTCTACGTTTCCTTAAATCCCGTTTGCGTCTGAAGGCATGCCGCCATGCGCGGTCCCTTCGGATTCGGCGCGACCCTTTGGTCGTCGCTCGCCGGTCTCCTGTGTCTCACCCTCAACACTGGAGTATCGGATGGTTCCGAGAACAAGAATATCGATTTGTATGCGGCAAGCTGTGCTTGCCATCGTTCTCGCTGGCACGGGAGCCGGCGTATTAGCTCAATCAACATGGCCCCCGGCGAGTTTGAAGGAAGTCTTCGATGCAGCCTGGGTTCGTCAACCCGAATCGCAGGCTCTGCTTGGGCGCCGCGAAGCCGTGCAGGCGGAGCGTCGCGCGGCCCAGGCTTGGACGCCCGAGCCGCCTGCGCTGGAACTCAGCCACAAAACCGATCGGCTGACGCGCAACGATGGCGCGCGAGAGTTTGAGCTTGGGGTTGCGGTGCCCCTGTGGCTGCCCGGTGAGCGGCGCCACAACAGTGCGCTGGCGGATGCGGAAGCGGCAGCCATAGAGAGCCGCGTGGAAGCGGCTCGCTTGCGCCTTGCGGCCACCGTGCGCGAGGCTTGGTGGAATTGGCAGCGCGCGCGTATTGATGCGGATGTTGCGCGTGGGCAATTGGATAATGCGCGCCGCATTGCCAGCGATGTGGCACGGCGCGCCAAGGCCGGTGAGTTGGCGCGAGCTGATCAGCACCAGGCTGATGGCGCATCCGCCGCAGCTGAAGCGGGCGTGGCCCAAGCTGATGCGGAAAGCGTTACTGCCTTGCTGCGCCTGAGAGCGCTGACCGGTGGGGCAACCGTGGCAGCAAATACAAATGCAAATGCAAATGCAGGTGTGGATGTCCCTACGGAAGCTGAGCCTTCTTCCGCAGAGGCACCCGTGCATCCGGCGCTTACCGAACTGCAGGACCGAGCCAAAGTGGCGGAGCGTACGGCTGCCCTCGCTGCTACAAGGTCACGTGCCAATCCGGAGCTGACGCTGGCGGCTACGCGTGATCGCGGAGGAGCAGGCGAGCGTTACGGCCATACCGTTTCCGTAGGTATCCGGATACCGTTTGGGGCCGGTCCGCGTTATGACAGCCGCGTGGCCGCCGCCAGAGCTGATGCAGTGGAAGCGCAAGTGCAACTTGAGCTTGATCAAGTGCGTTTGCAATCTGAGCGCGAATCCGCGGTGGCTCGCGTGGGCGCTGCACGTGCCCAGCTGGCGGCTGCAGAAAGGCGCGCCACCCTCGCGCGCGAAACGCGTGGCTTTTTCGAAAAATCCTTCCGCCTGGGCGAAAGCGACCTTCCGACCCGCTTGCGTATTGAGAACGAAGCCAATGAAGCCGAGCGCCAGGCGGCGCGCGGGCGTATTGAGTTGGCCGCAGCGATTTCTCTTTGGCGCCAAGCGTTGGGTTTGCTCCCGCAGTGATGCCCGCTGCCAAACCCCAGATTCTCATAAAGAACTTCATCATGAAACCTATCTCTTTCCTGGCGTTGCTCTGCATCGTCACGGCACTTTTTCTACCTGCGATGGCGCATGCAGACGATGGCCACGGTCATGGCGGGGCGGCTCCGTCTGCCTCCGGGCCTTCACTACCCCGGTTTGCCGCCGTGTCCGATGTCTTTGAGCTTGTCGGCGTGCTCGATGGCAAGCGCATCACCCTCTGGCTGGACCGCGCTGCGGATAACGCTCCCGTAGTCGATGCCCGTATCGAACTCGAAATCGCTGGTGAAAAGCTCAAGGCAGAACCCCACGAAGACGTCTATGAAGTCGTACTGGCCGCTGAGCCCAAGCCGGGCGTACTGCCTATCACGGCGATGGTTGTCGCCGGAAGCGAGACCGACCTTCTAGCTGCGGAATTGGATCTCCATGAGGATTCGCACGCCGATGCCGCGGCACCCGCCAGACCCTGGAGTCGGTATGCGCCCTGGGCCGCTGGCCTGGCGGCGCTGTTGGTCTTGGTTGTTTTTACACGCCGCATGTCGGCCTCCCGTCAACGCCGTGCTGGAGATGCCGCATGACCTCGAAGCACTTTTTTCTCATCTTGACGGCAGCGCTGTCGCTCGGTACAGCTACCGCCGCTTTGGCCGGCGAGGGCCATGACCATGGCGGTGCGTCCGCGCCAGCCAACTCCAATGGTCCGCAGCGCTTGCCTGATGGCGCCGTCTTTTTGCCTAAATCCGCGCAACGGCAACTGGGCGTGCGAACCTTGCTCACCGAAGAAGGGGACTTGCCTAGAACGTTCGAATTGAATGGCAAGGTGGACATGGATCCGAACGCGGGCGGCAAGGTGCAGCCTTTGAATGCCGGCCGCCTGGAGCCCGGGCCACGGGGGTTGCCGGATCCCGGCCAACGGGTACGCAAGGGCGAAGTGCTGGCTTACGTCGTGCCTTCTGCCTCGCCCATTGATCGATCGAACCAGGCCGCTCAATTGGCAGAGTTGCGTGCGGCCAAAGGCCTTGCTGACAAACGCGCAGCTCGTTTGAATGAATTGGCGGACACGATTCCACGCAAGGATATCGAGGCGGCTGAGAGCGAAGCAAGGAGCCTGACCGAACGCATTGCTGCTGTGGGAGGCGGACTCTCCAACCGAGAGGCGTTGGTGGCGCCGGTATCTGGCGTGATTGCATCCATCAATGCAGTAGCTGGGCAGGTGGTTGATGCCCGTGAACTTGTTTTCGAAATCGTCGACCCAGCCCGTCTGCGTATTGAGGCTCTGAGCTTCGACCCTGCGCTGGCTTCCAACATAGGCGGCGCCGCGCTTGCTGTCGGCAAAGAGCGCGTGCCGCTTACTTTCGTTGGTGCAGCGCGAAGCTTGCGAGAGCAGGCTTTACCGCTGGTCTTCCGGGCTGAGGGGGCCGCGCTGCAGGCACTGGCAGTGGGGCAACCGGTACGGGTGTTCGTTCAGAGTAAAGACAAAGTCAAAGGCATCGCAGTGCCCGTGGCTTCGCTGATGAAGAACCCGTCCAATCAGACGGTGGTGTGGGTGAAGGCCGCGCCAGAGCGCTTTGAGCCACGCACGGTGACGGTGGAGCCGCTGGACGGCGTGAGCGTAGCGGTGACCTCAGGCCTCAAGGCCGGTGATCGCGTGGCTACCCAGGGTGCCACATTGATCAATCAGGTGCGCTGAGGAGTCCGCATGTTCAAGTGGCTTCTCGATAACAGCCTGGCCAACCGATTGCTGGTGATCATCGCCAGCGTGGTGCTCATGGCCTATGGTGCATTCACCCTTTCGCGTACACCGGTGGATGTGTTCCCGGATCTCAACAAACCCACCGTGACCATCATGACCGAGGCGGGGGGGATGGCTGCGGAGGAGGTGGAGCAACTCATTACCTTTCCGCTGGAAACGACAATGAATGGACTGCCCGGAGTGGAGTCTGTGCGCTCCACTTCTTCGGCGGGGCTGTCGTTTCTCTATGTCACGTTCAACTGGAGTACGGACATTTTTCGCGCGAGGCAGTTGGTGTCAGAGCGCCTTTCAGCCATGGAAGAAGGCTTGGCTGAAGGAGTGGTTCCGCGCATGGGCCCCATCAGCTCGGTCATGGGTGAGATCATGCAGATCGCGATTCCGGTCGATCCGCAGAAGATCAGCCCAATGGCGGTGCGGGAATATGCAGACTGGGTATTGCGCCCCCGCTTGCTCTCCGTACCGGGTGTGGCTCAAGTGATTCCGATTGGCGGGGAGGTGCGGCAGTTCCAGGTACAGCCGAACACCGCACGGATGGCCGAATTGGGCATCACGCACGATCAGCTTGAGGCCTCGCTCAAAGGGTTTTCCGCCAATACCTCGGGCGGTTTCCTGGAGCTGAACGGCAGGGAATATCTGATCCGCAATCTGGGCCGCACTTCGCGGTTGGATGATCTGAAGAACTTGGCGGTGAGCGCGACCAAGGGCCAAGCGATCTTGTTGCACCAGATCGCGGATGTGGCCTTTGCTGCAGCGATCAAGCGCGGCGATGCGGGTTTTGAAGGCAAGCCCGCCGTCATTCTGGGCATTCAGAAGCAGCCCACCGCGGACACCATCGGGTTGACCGCCTCCATTGAGGACGCGCTTGCCGGGCTCAACGCCTCGCTACCCGTGGGTATGGAAAAGCCGCGCGTTACGTTCCGACAGGCCAGCTTTATCGAAGCCTCGATCACCACTCTGCAAGGCAAGTTGATAGGTGCTTCGGTATTTGTAGCGGTGATTCTGTTTTTCTTCCTTGGCACGCTCCGGCCCACCATCATCGCGTTGACCGCGATACCCGTCTCGATTTTCATCACGGCGCTGGTTTTCCGCTACTTCGGCCTGTCCATCAATACGATGACGCTGGGTGGCCTGGCCATCGCGATTGGTGGCCTCGTGGACGATGCCGTGGTGGGGGTGGAGAACGTGCTGCGCCGCCTGAAGGAGGATAGGCTCAAGAACCCTGAGCAGCGCTTGAGCGCCAAAGAGATCGTGAGCCGCGCGACGATGGAGGTACGTTCGGCCATTCTGTACGCCACGGTGATCATCGTGCTGGTGTTTATTCCGCTGTTCGCGCTGCCGGGATTGGAGGGCAAGCTCTTTGTGCCATTGGGTATCGCTTTCGTGGTCTCCACCTTGGCCTCGCTGGTGGTCTCAGTAACCATCACGCCCGTGCTGAGTTACTTCCTGCTTCCCGGTATGAAGAATCTCGATCATGGCGACACCAAGGTGCTGGCCTGGCTGAAAGCGCGCTATCGAGGCAGCTTGCAGGCCGTACTGGATCGCCCAAGGGCCGCGCTTGCTGCGGCGTGTATTGCCGTGGTGGCTGCTGTGGCTGCAGTGCCGTTCTTTCCCACCACCTTTTTGCCACCATTCAACGAAGGGACCTTGCTGATAGGTGTGCGCCTGAACCCCGGCGTGACGCTGACGGAGAGCTCCCTGTTGGCGCGCCAGGCAGAGGTACTGGTGAGCAAGGTGCCGGAGGTCACGCACGTTGGCCGCCGCAGTGGCCGTGCGGAGTTGGATGAGCATGCCGAAGGCGTGCATGTGAGCGAGCTTGATGTGGGTCTCAAACCGGCCTCTGAGCTGACGCGCACCATGGACGAGATCAAGGCTGATATTCGGGCACGGCTGGTTAACTTGCCGGCGGCCATTGAGATCGGTCAACCTATCTCGCACCGTATTGATCACATGCTTTCCGGAGTACGCTCGCAGATCGCCATCAAGATCTATGGCGAAGACCTGGATGCTTTGCGCGGGCAAGCGGATTCGCTGCGTCAGCGCTTGGCAACGATTCCGGGTATTGCAGACTTGCAGATTGAGAAGCAGGTACTCGCGCCTCAGATCAAGGTGCGGGTGGACTACGCTGCTGCGGCGCAGTATGGTGTTCCTGCGCCGCAGATCTTGGCCACGCTGCAGGCCTTGGTGGAGGGTGAGAAGATCACGCAGATCGTGGAAGGGGGTCGGCGCTTCGCGTTGGTGGTGAAGCTACCGGAATCGGCGCGGTCGATCGAAGGCCTGAGCCAGATTTTGATCGAGACTCCGGCGGGACGTATTCCGTTGTCAAAAGTGGCAACGATTGAAGACGGCGACGGCCCCAACCAGATCAGCCGAGATGATGGTAAGCGGCGCATCGTACTGTCGGCCAACGCCTCGGGCCGAGCGCTTTCAGAGATTGTGGCGGACATCCGTGCGATCGTCGCGGAGACCAAGCTGCCAGAAGGGCACTTCATTACCCTGGGTGGTCAGTTTCAGGCTCAAGAGGAAGCATCGCGGCTTGTCGGCGTGCTGTCTGTGGTCTCGCTGATGTTGATGTTTGTGGTGCTCTATAGCCGCTACAAATCCACCACGCTCTCGGCGTTGATCATGGTGAACATTCCGCTGGCGCTTGTGGGCGCGGTGATCGGCTTGTGGCTTTCCGGACAACCACTTTCCGTGGCTGCGTTGGTGGGCTTCATTACGCTGGCGGGAATCTCGGTGCGCAACGGCATCCTGAAGATCAGCCACTACATCAATCTGATGCGCTTCGAAGGCGAGAGCTTTGATCAGAAGATGATCGTGCGCGGTTCGCTTGAAAGGCTCTCTCCTGTGCTGATGACTGCGCTGGTGACCGCGTTCGCGTTGGCGCCGCTTTTGTTCGAGGCCGAGCGGCCCGGTACGGAAGTGCTGCATCCCGTAGCGGTGGTGATTTTCTCCGGCCTGATCAGCTCCACTCTCCTCGACACCTTCCTCACGCCCGTCATGTTCTGGCTGTTTGGCCGTAAGGACGCGGAGAAGCTGCTGACTGATAAGGATGCTGAGGCGCTATGACCGTTTTTTTCTCTCACTTCAAGAGCCATTTACTCACCGCTGGACTACCCAAACCACTAAGCGGTGAGACCTATTTTTCAATCAACCCGAAGAGGATTTTCATGAAGATGCATGCAGTTGTGGCTATCGCTACTTTGGCTTTTTCCACCTCCGCTTTCTCCGCAGGAGACAAGCACGACCATGCCCACGCACACAAGCCACTGCATGGCGGCGTTGTGGTGGAAGTCAAAGACATGGACTATGAACTGGTGGCCAAACCCGCAACGATTCAACTCTACCTACGGGACCACGGGAAACCAGCGGATCTCTCCAAAGCCAGCGCCAAGCTCACATTGCTGACCGGCGCCGAGACTCAGGCGGTTGAACTGCGGCCTGTGGGAGATAAGCTGGAGGCGACTGGGAGCTTCAAGCTTGGACCCGGCACCAAGGCGGTGGCGGTCATCACAATCAATGGCAAGCCGGCGACAGCACGCTTCACCCTGAAGTGAGGGCGTGAATACGCCCCCTATCAAGCGCTAGGGAGTACTTCCAACACTTTTTCAATCGGGCGAGCAAGTCGCGCGCCCATTGGCGTCACAACGATGGGCCGATTGATCAGCACAGGATTTGCCAACATCGCATCGATCAGTTGATCGTCTGTGAGTTCGGGCTTGTCCAGTCCTTGCGCCAGATACTCAGGCTGCCTGGTGCGAACCAGCTCGCGCAAGGGCTCGCCGGTGGCCTTGGCAATGGCCTTGAGCTCCTCCCGGCTGGGGGGCGTTTTCAGGTACTCGACGATGCGAGGCTCCTCACCTCTTTCGCGGATAAGGGCCAGCGCGTTGCGCGAGGTGCTGCATTGTGGGTTGTGGTAGATCGTGATGTTGCTCATGTGATGGTCCCATTAGTAAAGGAGATAGGGCGCGCGGATTTCTATCCACGCAGATTCGTCAGGCCGAGTGATCGCTTCAAGATCAGCGGGGGTGGCGCCAGGATCGTCTACCCACTCGCGCAGTAGCTCGCTGCCATTGATAAGGTCAATGGAGAGCCGGCCGGTTTCATACTCGTACGCGAAATCGCGCCACAGGGGATAGTCTGGCGCTTGTTTACGCAAAGCCTTGAAAGCCAATGATTGCAGCCGCCAGGGTTTGAATGCCTCGTGCTTGTAATGAGTGGAATCTTCCACGTGTATCTGCACGCCCGCACAAAGTTTGCCCACGTGCTTGTGGAAAGTTGGCTCGAACCAGCATTCGCGCAGCACACAGCCCTCTAGCCATTCGGGGGCCATTGCGCGCATGTCGTTTAGTAGCCGGCCTGTGTCTATACCCGGCGCGCCAAACAGCTCGAGTGGTCGCGTCGTGCCACGGCCCTCGGAGAGGGTCGTGCCTTCCAACATCACGGTTCCCGCATAGGCACGGGCCATGGAGAGATTGGCCGCGTTGGGGCTAGGGTTCACCCAGCTGCGCTCGCTGGGCCATCCAAACCCAGGAGCGGCGGTGGGCTGCCATCCGTCCATTTTGATCACGCGGTATTCCAGCTGAAGCCCCAGCGTATCGATGAACCAATGACCCAGCTCGCCCATGGTCATGCCGTGGCGCATGGGCATCGGGCCTGCTCCTACAAAGCTTTCCCAACCTGCTCGCAAGGTCAAGCCCTCAACCGGACGCCCTGCTGGGTTGGGACGATCCAGCACCCATACCGCCTTGCCATGAGCCGAGGCCGCTTCAAGCACATAACGAAGCGTAGTGATGAAGGTGTAGATGCGGCAGCCGAGATCCTGCAGGTCCACCAGGAGCGTGTCGAAGCTGCCCATCATGGCGTCGGTGGGGCGGCGCACCTCTCCGTACAGGCTAAAGACAGGAATACCGAGTTTTGGGTCAACGTAGTCGGGCGACTCCACCATGTTGTCCTGCTTATCACCGCGCAGGCCATGCTGTGGTCCGAACGCAGCCGTGAGCTTGATTTCCGGCAGTGCCGCCAGCGCATCGAGTGAATGAGTGAGATCGCGGGTGACAGACGCAGGGTGCGCCAGCAGGGCCACGCGGCGGCCGATCAGGGGCGCGCGCAAGGCCGGATCGTTTAGTAGGCGTTCAATTCCGAAATTCATGATGTTGAGAATGAGGCTGTCCAGCCAGTTTTTCGATGGAAGTCAGGTTTGGCATCGGGATGATGCAAAGCCCAGTAGCTCAGGTGACCCTCCAGGAGGCTGTCGGACTTGGAAATCGCCGGCTGCAAATGGGCCGCAGCGGTCCATTTTTCACGGTCTTTTTGACCCATAGCTAGGCTATGGGCCTGCAAATCCCGTGAAAACTGTCCTCGCTGGCGCCCATTTTCGCTATCGGCGCTCCAAGTCCGACAGCCTCCTAGCGTCTCTATGACTGCTGACAAGCCGAGCTTGAGAGTTTGACCGGGTAGTGCTTCTGGCAGCGGCAGCCAGGCCTCAAGAGCAAGGGTTTGAGGCGAGAGCGACATCGCGATGGCTAGCGGTGCAGTCGGCACACCTGGCTCATGGCGCACACGCTCATCACTGAAGGCGTATGCAGCCCATTGCCCGGAGGGTGAAAGGTTGAATTCGCGGTAACCACTTTCGCCGGGCCGGTGGATGAAGGCTTCAAAGCAGGTGTGCCGCCAAAGGTCATCGGCCGCTTCAGGCCTTTTCACGGGCGGAGGTATGCGCAGTTGAGGGGTATCGCCTTGCAACAAGTACTGAACCAGCACGCCTGACTGTCCGTTCCGGGTTTGTGGATGCGCGGCGGCAGTCAATGCCTGCACCGCCCTGCAGGGTGTGAGCGGGTGCGCGCTGAGTGTATGAATGAGAGGCTGTGCCGTCATGACCCGTATTTTGTCAGGGGCGAGGAGCCCATCTGAGTCTGTGCCCGTTCTTCAAGCGTCGTCATGTCATCAATCCTTCATAAATATGACATTGTTCTGTCAAGGCGCCGGGTCAACATCTGCAGCAATGGTGAATACCCCGCAAGGAGAAAGAAGATGAAGGAACTACCCACACCGACCTTTGCATTGTCGCCCTCGGCGCACCCCGCAGCATTGCCTCGGGGGTCGCTTCATCAAAGCAGCCAAAGGGCGGTTGTGGAGCGGCCTGCAGATGGCGGCGGGCAAGGGATTCAAGTGGCCTGGGCGCGTCACCAAGATGAAGTAAGGCAAGCCCAGCGGCTGCGCTACGATGTTTTTGCAGGTGAAATGGGTGCTCGCCTTACCACCACGCTAGCTGGACATGATATCGATCTGTTCGACGATTTTTGTGAACACCTGCTGGTGCGCAGCGAGGCCACTCAGGAAGTGATTGGTACTTACCGGGTCCTCACGCCCGTTCAGGCCAGGCGTGTGGGCAGCACCTACAGCGATACCGAATTTGACCTCACACGCCTGCGCACATTGCGCCCGCGCATGGTGGAGTTGGGCCGCAGTTGCGTTCACCCGGATCATCGTCACGGTGGCGTCATCATGGCTCTGTGGGGAGCGCTGGCCGAATTCATGGTGCGCAACCAACTTGACACGATGATTGGCTGCGCCAGCATCCCCATGCTGCACGGCGGCGCCGTGAGCGGAGACGTGGCGGCCAGTATCTGGCGGCAGGTCAGCTCCACCCACATGGCGCCTATAGAGTGGCATGTGCGCCCGCGTCTGGCATTGCCTGTGGAACGCCTTGACGGTAGCCTCCAGGTGGAACCGCCAGCCTTGATTCGCGGCTATCTCCGTCTGGGCGCCAAAGTGCTGGGGCCACCGGCCTGGGATCCGGATTTCAACACCGCCGATCTGCCCATGCTCATGCGCATCGCTGATTTGCCGGCGCGCTATCGCAAGCACTTTCTGGGATCCACCTGATCATGGTCGTGCCAACCCATCCACACTTTGGACAGATGCTGCGCGATCAAAGCCAGTGGCTTGATTCGCCTCCATCCAGTTCCGGTATGCCGGCAGCATTCTTGATGGACCGTGGACCAGCCTTTGCGGCGCTACAGGGCGCTGGGGGTGGGGGAGATGACGAGGCTGCGGAGCCCACTTCTCCTGAAATGGCGCGCTACCGCGCCATTTTTATTTCAGATCTTCACCTGGGAACGCCGGGTTGCCAGGCCGGGCCCTTGCTGGACTTTCTGAAAGACCACACCAGCCAGACACTCTATCTTGTGGGCGACATCATCGACGGCTGGCAATTGCGCCGGCGCTGGTACTGGCCTCAGTTGCACAACGACGTCGTGCAAAAACTTCTGCGCCGCGCGCGCAAGGGTTGCCGGGTGGTTTTCGTTCCGGGCAATCATGATGAGTTCGCTCGCGCCTTCGTGGGTTTGAACTTTGGTGGCATCGAAGTGCTGGAAGATACCGTACACGTTACCGCAGATGGAAAACGCCTTTGGGTTACGCACGGCGACTATTTCGATGGCGTGATCCAGTGCGCCAAGTGGCTGGCCTATGTGGGCGACTACGCCTACGAGTTCACGCTGCGGGTGAACCGGCATTTCAACAGCTTGCGAGCTCGCCTGGGACTGCCTTATTGGTCGCTATCGAGCTACCTCAAGCACAAGGTGAAGAAGGCGGTGAACTACGTCAGCGATTTTGAGTCGGCGGTGGCTGCAGAGGCCAGGCGGCTTGGCCTGGATGGTGTGGTTTGCGGCCATATTCACCACGCCGAGATCCGCAGCATCAACGGCACGCTTTATTGCAACGATGGAGATTGGGTGGAAAGCCGCAGCGCTTTGGTGGAACACCACGATGGCCGGCTGGAACTGATCTACTGGCAGCCTACGCCGGAGCCGGCTGCCTCCACACAACAGGTGCCAGCACCCACCGAGGCGGAACACGCATGAAGCTCGCACTCATCACCGATGCATGGTTGCCGCAAGTCAACGGCGTGGTGACCACGCTGGTCGAGCTGGTGCACGGATTGCAAGCCAGAGGCGATACGGTAGATGTCATCGAACCAGGCTTGTTTCGCACCAGGCCTTGCCCTGGCTATGCCGGCATTGATCTCGCGATACGTCCGGGCCGGGCACTTGCCCGTATGCTGGATGAAGCGCAGCCTGATGCGGTCCACATTGCCACCGAAGGCCCGCTGGGTTGGGCCGCGCGACGCTACTGCCTGCGCCACGGCCTGGCATTCACAACGGCGTTTCACACCAAGTTCCCGGAAATCCTGAATGCGGCGGTGAAGGTGCCCTTGTGGTTGGGATATGCGCTGTTTCGCCATTTTCATCGGCCTTCGGCAGGCGTCATGGTGCCTACGCGCGGTGTGGCGGATATGTTGGCCACGCGCGGCTTCCGCAACCTTCGCTACTGGACGCATGGGGTCGATACGAACCTATTTGCCTTCTCCCCTCAGTCGGGTGAGTATCCGCCGTTGGGGCACCTGGCTCGGCCAGTTCACTTGTTTGTTGGCCGGGTGTCCTACGAGAAGAACATTGAAGCCTTTCTTCAACTCGATCTGCCCGGCACCAAGGTGGTTTGCGGGGTGGGTCCTATTGAAGAGCGGTTGCGCGAGCGCTTTCCGCAGGTGTGCTGGCTGGGTGTGTTGCCGCGCGAAGAGTTGTCGCGCGTCTATGCGGCCGCAGACGTCTTTGTTTTCCCTAGCCGCGCAGACACGTTTGGCCTGGTGATGCTTGAAGCCATGGCCACAGGTACTCCGGTGGCAGCCTTTCCGGTGGATGGCCCCCTGGAGGTGCTGGCCGCTGTGCCGGGCCAGCCGTGCGGTGGTTTCATGCATGTTGACTTGGCCCAGGCTGTAAGCGCCGCCCTGGAAATTCCGCGAGAAGACGCCAGAGCCCATGCGCTGCGCTTCGACTGGAATCAAGCCGCACTGCTTTTTGCTAGCTTTTTAGTACCTGCGCGCACCAACGCCCCTGCGTTAAAGCCCGCCTCGTGATACAACGTCAAACGATCTAATCTATTTCTTCGATGCCTCCGTCAGCTTCTGATTTGCCAGCCGTTTTGCAGAAATATCCGCTGCAAGACCGTGACCTGAGTATTCTCGCGTTCAACCATCGCGTCATGCATTGGGCCGAGCGCCCTGATGTGCCCTTGCTTGAGAGATTGCGTTATCTGTGCATCGTCTCTTCCAATCTCGATGAGTTCTTTGAGGTGCGAGCGGAGTCTCATATCTCGGCCTGGCGAGAAACTTCCAGAGTCGATGCAGGCCTGCGCGATATGCTGGATGTCGCGCACGCCCTGGTAGAGCGGCAATATGCCATTTTCAATGGTTCGCTGATGCGGGCGCTGGGTGAAAAAAAGGTGCGAATCCTGTCCCACCTGGATCGCAATGAGGCGCAGCGGCGTTGGGTGCGTGATCTTTTCCTGCGGGAAGTGAAGCCGCTGCTGGTACCGGTAGCGCTTGATCCGGCACATCCGTTTCCTCAGGTGGCCAATAAGTCTTTGAACTTCATCGTTCAACTCAAGGGCAAGGACGCCTTTGGCCGTAGCAATGAGATCGCTATTGTGAAAGTGCCGCGCGTGCTGCCGCGCGTGCTTCGCATGCCAGAGAAAGTCGCTGGGGGAGAGACGCTTTTTGTCATGCTCTCCAGCGTCATCCGTGCGCACCTGGCGGAGTTGTTCCCCGGGCGCGAGGTGGGGGAGTTTTCTCATTTTCGTGTCACCCGGCACTCGGATCTCTGGGTGGACGAGGAAGAAGTCAAGAACCTGCGTACTGCGCTTCAGCAAGGCCTGCATCAACGCCACTATGGCGAGGCTGTGCGGCTGGAGGTGTCTTCGGCCTGTTCGGATGAGCTGGCGCAGTTTCTTCTCCGGCAATTCAAGCTGCCCCCAGAGGCGATGTTCAGAGTGCAAGGCCCAGTGAATCTGGTGCGCCTGCAGCAGTTGATCCAACTCGTGGACGCACCAGAGTGGCTTTTCCCACCTTACCAGCCCAGCTATCCGGCGCAGCTCAAAGTGGCTGCAGGAGAATCGGTGTTTGATCGTCTGCGCAGTGGTGATGCGTTGATTCATCAGCCGTTCGAAAGCTTTGACGGTGTGATCGACTTTCTTCGCCAAGCAGTTCACGACCCGGCCGTTTTAGCTATCAAACAAACCATCTATCGCACTGGCAATGACAGTCGAATGATGGATCTGTTGATCGAGGCTCAGCGGCGCGGAAAAGAAGTGACTGCGGTGGTCGAGCTCAAGGCTCGATTCGATGAAGAAGCCAACATCAACTGGGCAGAGCACCTGGAGCGAACCGGCGCGCAGGTGGTTTATGGCGTGGTTGGACTCAAAACGCACGCCAAGATGCTCCTGGTGACTCGGCGGGAGGGGCGAAACCTGCGGCGCTACGGGCACCTCTCCACCGGGAATTACAACCCGCGGACGGCCTCTCTCTACACCGATCTGAGTTATCTCACCGCTGATGCACGCCTCACGGCTGATATGGAGCAGCTTTTCGTGCACCTGGCCAGCCATAGCCGGCTACCACGGATGCAGCGCATGCTTTTGGCGCCATTTACTCTGCACAAGCGCATGATTGGCAAGATTCGGCAAGTCGGCGAGGCAGCCCGACGCGGCCAGCCAGCACGCATTGTTGCCAAGATGAACGCCTTGACCGATCAAGCCCTGATTGAGGCCTTGCTCGTCGCCGGGGACGCCGGGGCGCAGATTGATCTCATCGTCCGAGGCGCTTGCATGTTGCCTGCGCATCTGACACAAAACATCCGTGTTCGCAGCATCATCGGGCGCTTCCTTGAGCATTCTCGGGTTTTCTATTTTCTGGCGGATGAGAAAGAAGAGCTCTGGCTGTCCAGTGCGGACTGGATGAACCGCAATATGCTGCGCCGGGTGGAAACAGCATGGCCGGTCACGGACCCGGCGCTGCGCCAACGTATCGTGGATGAATGCTTGGTCGCATGCTTGCATGATGCCCGCGATGCGTGGGTCATGGGGGAGGGCGGCAAGTACCGCCTGGTGGTGCCTGAAGGCGGCGTTCCAGGGCATGGATCGCAAGACGCATTGATGGCGCGCTACGCAGCGCATCGAGGGAGTACAAAATAATGGACCTGATCCTGTGGCGCCATGCAGAGGCGCAAGAGCCCGAGGGCGATATGACCGATCTCGAGCGCCCCCTGACACGCCGGGGCGACAAACAGGCTGCACGAATGGCCGCCTGGCTCGATCGGCAGCTTCCCGAAGGCACTCGTATTCTGTGCAGCCCTGCTGTTCGTACGGAGCAGACCGTGCGGGCGCTGGCCAGAAAATACAAAATTCACGATGAATTGCGCCCCGGTGCATCTCCTGAGCAACTGCTGCAATTGGCGGGCTGGCCAAGTGCTAAAGCGCCCGTATTGATCGTGGGCCATCAACCTACACTTGGTGAGACCATCTCCCGCTTGCTGCAACTGACCGAACCCGAATGCTCGGTCAAAAAAGGCGCTGTCTGGTGGCTGCGCAGTCGCGAGCGAGAGACAGCCCAGCAGACGGTGGTGGTGACGGTGCAAACGGCGGAATTGCTGTGACTACTCTCTTGATCCACGGTTGATCCGCTCCACGCATCGCTGATCAAATTTCAATCGCTTTTGGTTCCCAGCACCAATTGCGTTTGAGTGACCAGCGCGCAGAGCTTGCCTTCGGCGGATCGGATACTGGTCTGCCACACCTGAGTCGTACGGCCGCGGTGAAGTGCAATGGCTTCACCGGTCACCACGGAGTTGAGCTTGGCCGCTCCGATGAATTTGGTACTCGAATCCGTGGTGGTGGTGGTTTGGCCTTTCCCAAGATTCATGAAGGTTCCCACCGCGCCCAGTGTATCGGCGAAGGCCATGTATGCGCCTCCATGGAGGATGCCTCCAGCGGTACAGAGATCGGATCGCACCGTCAATTCCGCGAGAACGCGCTCGCCTGTGGCCTCAATCAGCCGAACACCCATAAGGCCCGGAAACAGTGGATCAAGGATGTGTTGAACATCACTAAGTACCAGCACGATAATCCTCCTTCAGCATAGAACGTATTTACTATCTACTCGGGGGCGTGTGAAGTCGCATGGTTGGCTTTGCATGTTTCCCTACAATTTCGACTTTCGCCCATAGTTGACGTATCAGGCGTCACGTATCGATCATAAGGAGTCCGCCATGCCCATGACAACTGCTTCGCGTCCTTCGCGTCATGCCCTGGCCGTGCTTGCCGCCGCGTGCCTGGCCAGCGCCTGCGCCTCGGTTGACCTCAGCAAGCGCTACGATCCACCTCCCCTGCGCCTGCCGCAGCCGATTCCATCCCAGCAACCCCCGATATCGCCGACCGGGGTGCAGCCACAACCCATTTCTGGGGTGCAACCTGTGCCGCAGGCGTTGCCGCCTATCGGCGCCGTACAGCCGCAGCCCCAATCTCCGCCACCGGCCCCTGTGGATTCCACGGTTGTTGCGCCAGTGCGCCCCGATACACATCTTGTAACCCTCACCGGACAGCTGGATGGCATGAGCGTCATACCCGCCACGCGCAGCAACGGGAGCGGCCAGCTTGATGCTCTGTACGACTCGAGCACCCGCACCTTGCGCTGGAAGACCTCCTGGACCGGTCTCTCGGGTGCCATTACGGCAGTGCAATTTCATGGCCCGGCAGACCCAGGCCAATCAGCGCCAGCATCCATGATCTGGCCCGGCCCCTTCGGCCCGCGCTACGAAGGACGCGCCACTTTGACCCCGCAGCAAGCCGTAGACCTGATGGACGGGCGTTGGTATGTCAACGTGATGACCAGCGCCTATCCCGCAGGGGAAGTACGGGCCCAATTGCGTATCGTCAGGTGAGGTTTATGTTTGGAGCGTAAAAACGCTCTAAACGCCGCAAGCCAAACGAGTCACAGGCCCCAAGGGGAACAGAACCCGGATGGCCTCACGCCAGAAACCCATTCATCAGCGCGAACAGTTCATTGCGATGATGAATGCCCAGCTTCTCGAAAGCTCGGTCGCGATAGGTCTTCACCGTAGCGGGAGACAGTTGAAGATCCGCTGAAATCCCTTCGTGGGTCCAACCCTTCAACATGCGCTCACACACCTGGCGCTCACGCGGAGTGAGCACGCCGAGCGCGGTAGCGGCAGGTGAGGCTGCAGCGCTCAAGGCCAGGTGGCGCTGAACGCTTGAAAGAATCAAGGCGCAAGCACTGTCTACGGCGTCTATCTCGTTGTCGGAAAACTGAGGCTGCTCTTCTCTCCGGTAGAGGTTGACAGCCAACCAGGCCCCTTCGTTTTCGCACACCAGAGAGAGTCTTTCACGCAGCGCGTGCTTGCTGTAGATGCGCTCGCGGTGGGCACGCGGTATTTCGCGGGCGTTCCAATGCACGATCACCTGCTGCGAGCCGCTCGCTTTCTCTCTGGCCTCCAGAAAGGTCTGATCCCGCAGATAAAGGGATTTTCGGTAGGCCTGCCAGGAGTCCAGGGTTCCATCAGGAAACTCAAAGCTGGCCGTGAGCGGCATGCAGGGTGGCGTGTCGTGATGCAACTGAAACACCGACCACCATGCAATGGGCATGAAGCGGTTGATCTGTGCCAGCGCGCCGCTGGCGAAGTTAGGGTCGCCTATACATCCCACTAACCCGGCCATCGACTCAAGCGCGCGCGCACTCGTCCATGAACGGATGCGAGTTGGTCGGCTGGTGGAAATGAGTTGCATGCCTATGGCGCTGTGGCGGGTTGAGGGCGGGCTACTCGGTGATGCGTTTGGAACGAAGACATTTTCAGGGATGCTATCTGAGAGAAGGCAAGGGTTTTCCCTTGACTAACGCCCTGTTTGTCCCCATCGCAGAGGACAGACGAAAGCACCTGGCATGAAGAGAATTTGATGGAGCGCAACGGCTTGAAAGCAAAGCTGTTGTTGTTCGTCGGTTTGTCTGTTCGGCTCCAGGAGCGCTTCTTGAGTATTCGTCCCATTCATTGCCTTGATGATGTTCGCGCTATTGAGTCGCGTCCATTCGAAGAGTATTTGCCTTACACCAGCGTGATGCATGCCCTGGAAGTCCAGGCGCAAAAGCATTCCAATCGCGTCGCGCTCCAGTACATCAAAAGCGCAGACCTGGCTGAACCATCCGAGGCATGGACCTACCTGCAATTTGTGGCGCAGGTACGGCGTACCGCCAGGCTGTTTCAATCGCTCTGCGGCAACGAACAGCCTCGTGTGGGGTTCTTACTCCCAGCCATCCCGCAGGCCCATTTCACCCTTTGGGGCGCGGAGGCGGTGGGCATCGCTTGTCCCATCAACTATCTGCTTGGTGAGGAACATATCGCCGAACTCATCCTGGCTGCCAAAGTGAATGTTCTGGTGGTTCTGGGGCCACATCCTGAACTCGATATCTGGTCGCGCGTGGACGGCATTCGGCAGCGTTGCCCTCAGTTGCTCCACGTACTGGCGGTGGGCGGTGGGGAGGCGTTTGGTGCAGGTGAGGGCGGGGCACTGAATTTTGATCAGGCGGTTGCAGCGCAAAGCGACGAACCCTTGTCCACTTCGACGTCATTGGATGACGTGGCCGCTCTCTTCCACACCGGAGGCACCACAGGCAGCCCGAAACTGGCGCAGCACCTGCACCGCAACCAGCTTTGCGCTGCAGCAGGGGCGGCTTGCATGTACGGCGCCTCAGACCAGGACGTGATCATCAACGGATTTCCGCTGTTTCACGTAGCGGGTTCGTTCGTTTATGGCCTCTCCATGTTCCTGGTGGGCGCGACGGTTGTTCTGCCCACCTTGTTGGGCATGAGAAACCCAGGGTATGTCCAGCGCTACTGGCATTTTGCCGAGCGCGAAAGAGCTACGCTACTCGCCGCAGTTCCCACGGTGATGTCGTCGCTGCTTACGGTTCCCGCAAGCGGCGCAGATATCTCTCGTATCAGATGCCTGTTAACGGGTGGCTCGCCCTTGCCGCCCGATCTGGCAGAAGCGTTTGAGCGGCAGTTCTCCATGCCCGTTCGCAATATCCTGGGCATGACCGAGTGCGGCGGCATCATTGCCATAGAGCCTTGCGCCATGCCGCGCACGGCGGGCTCGGTGGGTTTGCCCATTCCGTTCGTGAAGGTCCGCGCAGTGAATGCGAATGGAGAACCTGTCCCTGAAGGTGAAGACGGCGAGCTGCAGATAAAGGGGCCTAACGTCAGTCCCGGCTACACGGACGCCACTAAGAACAGCGGTTTGTTCCTGGATGGCGGGTGGTTGAACAGCGGAGACGTAGGCCATCTCGATTCAGAAGGGCGCCTGTATGTGACCGGGCGCGCCAAGGACATGATCATCCGCAGCAGCCACAACATCGATCCGCTCCTGATCGAAGACACCCTCCACAAACACCCGGATGTGGCTATGGCTGCGGCGGTAGGCGCACCAGATGAGTATGCCGGCGAGTTGCCGGTGGTCTACATCAGCTTAAAGCCCGGCGCTACGGCCGATGCACAAGCGCTACTGGCTTTCGCGGAGCAGCACGTGCCCGAGCGTCCGGCAGTGCCCAAGCAAATTTTCATACTCGACACGTTGCCCATGACTGCTATTGGCAAGTTCTTCAAGCCCAGGTTAAGAGAGATGGCAACGCAGCACGTCATCGACTCCCGACTGGTGGAGCGCTCCCTTCAGGCCAAGGTGGTGGCCCAAGTGCAGGCCGACCACAAAGGTGTTCAGGTGGTATTTCATTGTGGAGATGACGCGGGTGCGGCTGCTGCAGTGAAAGAAATGATGGTGCCTTTTGCGGTGCGTTGGCGGTTAGCTGATCAGCGCGATTCGCAAGGAGCGGGTGTATGAGCGGCGCGATCCACTCGGAGATGTATGGCCAGCACATCGCCCTGATCCGCATAGATAGGCCAGAGGCTCGCAACGCACTATCGCCAAAGATGCTTTGCGCCCTGGCAGACGCATTTCTCGCAGCCAAGCGCGATGTTCAAGTGCGAGCAGTCGTGCTTACCGGTACAGGCGATGCCGCCTTCTGTTCAGGCGGAGATCTTGGTTTGACCTTGCCGCTCATGACGGGCGCACGTGCGCCGCAGGATGAGTTCGATAGGCGCTTGCTCGAAGACGAGCGGACCATGGAGGTGTCTTCGCTGCGCAATTTCGACATCGTCAAGCCGACCATCTGCGCCATCAACGGCACCTGTTTGGCCGGTGGGTTTGAGCTGATGCTGGGAACGGACATCCGCATAGCGGCGGACCACGCCCAGTTTGGTTTGCCCGAGGTGCAACGCGCTCTGCTGCCTTTCGCCGGCTCCATGGCGCGGCTACCTCGGCAGGTGCCTGCGGCGGTGGCCATGCAGGTGCTCCTCACAGGAAGACCGTTCAGTGCCCAACAGGCGCTTCAGTGGGGCTTGGTTACAGAGTTGCATCCCCGCGAGCATCTGCAGGCCAGAGCGCTTGAACTGGCCGAACAGATCGCCAGCAATGGCCCCATTGCGGTGCAGGCCGTGCGCAGAGCCGCCATTCAAGGCAGTGGCCTTCCGTTGCACAGCGCATTTGCTCTGGAAGACGGCGCCAAACGGGAAGTGATGAGCAGCGAAGACGCCCGCGAAGGCCCTCTCGCGTTCATGGAAAAGCGAGCCCCCAGATTCGTTGGCCGCTGAGGATGCCGGCCCACCAATAACCACCATATCAACAAAGGAGCAAACCCATGTTTTTCGATTCAAAGCAACGCCGCCAAGTTCTTCAGGCCAGTATCGCCCTGGCGCTGGGCGTGGCCGCTGGTAGTGTTCAAGCACAAGCCAAGTACCCAGATCACCCCATTCGTCTTCAAGTGGGCTTTGCCCCAGGCACCGGGCCAGACATCCTGGCGCGCACCCTGGCCAGAGGCATGTCCACCCAACTGAATCAGCAGGTCGTGGTTGAAAACCGCACCGGGGCGGGCGGGCAGATCGCAGCCGCCAACGTCGCCAAAGGTCCGAAGGACGGGTACAACCTGCTTCTGGCTGACGTGAGTGCCATCTCCATCGCCCCCTTCGCCTTCTCAAAAATTGGCTACGAGCCCACGAAGGAGTTGGTGCCGCTCTCAGAAGTCGCGAAGACCGATTTTGTTCTGGTGGTGCCCAACAGTTCTGTAGCCAAGGACGCACCCAGCTTCATGAAGATGGCCACCGCCAAGGGCGGCAAGGTTGATTTCGGAACCTTCGGCGCGGGCAGCCCTGGCCATTTTGGGGCCGTCATCCTTGGTCAATTGGGTAGCTTTCCTCTGGAAGCGGTGCACTACCGGCAAACTGGCGATGCCGTTACCGCGACCATCGCTGGCCAAATTGACGGCATCCTGATGTCCACCCCGCTTGCGATGGCGCAAATCAAAGGCGCAAAAGTCAAAGGCCTGGCCACCACCGCACCTAAGCGCTCCCCGTTGCTTCCGGATGTCGCGACCTTTGCCGAACAAGGCTACCCGAAGGCGGATTTCTCCGCGTGGTTCACGGTATTCGCGCCCACTGGAACACCCGAGCCCATCTTGCAATTGCTGAGTGAAAAAGTGGCCGCCGCGGTGCGCGACCCTGAGATCAACAAGACCCTGGTTGAAGCTGGTTTCTCAGTGACAGGTACCAGCAGAGACGAAGTGACCCGCATGATCGCCGCCGACATGCCTCGCTGGAAGGCCGTGGTGGAGGCTTCTGGCTTTCGCGGGGTGGACTAGATACGGCTCCCCCTGAGTCGCTGACGCGCCTTCCCCCAGAGGGGGACGCCGCTAGCGGCCTGGCAAAGCCAGCTCCGCGGCAGCCCCGCATGGCCTGCTCCGCGGCCTTCTGATTTTGCTCCCTCTCCCGCGCGCGGGAGAGGGTTGGGGTGAGGGTCGGCGGCGTATCCAAGTGGACTCAGCTCATTTGCGGCGCGAAAGACCGATAAGAGCCGACCACGCAGTTCCTGAACAAAGCCTGGTAAATCTTGGTAACGCTGCCGCCCCCTCACCCCCACCCTCTCCCGCCTGCGGGAGAGGGTGTAAAACGATTCGCTTGCGACTGACAGTGCAGGGCCGAGCGCAGCAATGGCCCGAATCAGGCTCCCCACCCCTTGAGGCCGTGCTGAGGAGCGCAGGGCAAGGGGCGGGCAAGAGCACTGAAAGATGCTCTTGCTTCAAGAACTAGCTTGCGGCAGTTGTTTGAGGGTAGAGAGCGAAGCGAACGAAGCGAGTTCTGCCGCACCGGCCCTTGACCGAGCACCGGAGGGTGCCCGAAGCGCAGCGCAGGGACACGGACTTGGGGTCGCATTTCTTTGGTTACTTGCTTTGTGCGAGCAAAGAAAGGGACTGCGCTGCCGGGCGCATTCCCGGCCTCCGCCCTAAGCCAAAAAGCAGAAGGCCATTAAAAAGCAAAAAATCCACCACCACTTGCCTTCACCCACCCTTGAAATCATCACCCACCCACCCCTAGCTGTTGCACTTTTCCATAACGAAACACCCCCCAAGAATGATATGGTCCAAGGCATGCCGTTGCCGACTGCCCCCAACCCCCAAGCCCCCCATCCCACCAACTCCCTGCCCCGAGCAAGGTTCACCCGCCAACTGATGGGCGTGGCCTTGTTAGCGTTACTCAGTGCTTGCGGCACCCAGCCCCCCATCCAACCCCAACCGTCGGCGCCTCCCGCACCCGCTCCCCCCCCAGCACCCCCCGTGGAGCCCCCACGCGAACCAGCGTTGGCCGCCTTCAGCGCACGGCTGACCGGCAAAGAAGCGGTGCCGCGTAACAGCAGCGCAGCCCAAGGCCAACTGGTGGCGGTTTTAGACCGCAAGACTGGCCTTTTCCGCTGGAAACTGACTTTTGAAGGTTTGAGTGGCCCCGTGCGTCGCGCAAATTTCCACGGTCCGGCGATGGATGGAGAAGTTGCCAACCCACGTGTCGCGCTGGGCCAACGCGGAATTTCCAGCCCCAGCGAAGGCCGCGCCATGCTCACGCCTGCGCAGCGCGCTGACTTGCTAGCCGGGCAGTGGTATGTCAATTTGGGCACGGCTCGCTTCCCGGAAGGCGAAATCCGTGGCCAATTGATCGAAAAGCATTAAGCCAAAAACGGTCGTTTTAGCAAGCCCCTATTCTTGGGCGCGCGCATTCTATCCTTTTTCCAGCACGAAATCGGCTTAAAAAGTACACTATGGGGTTGTCCCGCACATCTCCACACGTGAACGCACCCATCGACGTTTCCTTTTTCCCGCGCGCCGCCAAGCCTCTTTCCAGCTACAAACCGTACTGGGCCAAGCGCTTCGGAACCGCTCCATTTCTGCCCATGAACAGGGCCGAGATGGATATGCTCGGCTGGGATTCGTGTGATGTGATCCTGGTCACCGGCGATGCCTATGTCGATCACCCCAGCTTCGGCATGGCCGTGATTGGCCGTGTGCTCGAAGCCCAAGGCTTCAGGGTGGGGATCATTGCCCAACCGGATTGGCAAAGCAGTGAATCCTTCAAGGCGCTTGGCCGTCCTAATTTGTTCTGGGGCGTCACGGCGGGCAACATGGACTCCATGATCAACCGCTACACGGCTGATCGAAAAATCCGCAGCGATGACGCCTACACCCCGGGCGATGTGGGCGGCAAACGCCCGGATCGCGCAGCCATTGTGTATAGCCAGCGCTGCCGTGAGGCTTACAAGGAAGTGCCCATCGTCCTTGGCGGTATTGAAGGCAGTTTGCGCCGTATCGCCCACTACGACTATTGGAGCGACAAGGTCCGCCGCTCCATCGTGGTGGACAGCAAATGCGATCTTCTGCTCTACGGTAACGCCGAGCGCGCGCTGGTAGAAGTGGCGCACCGGCTGGCACGACGTGAGCCTGTGGAGAACATCACAGACGTGCGCGGCACGGCTTTTGTAGCCCGCACCACGCCTGAAGGCTGGTTCGAACTTGATTCGACAGAGGTTGATCGCCCTGGCCGTGTGGAAAGCCACATCAACCCTTACCAGACCACGAGCGAGCAAGCGGCTGCGCAAGGAAGCGTCTGCGAAGCTGAGTCAGGCACTCAAGATGGCTCCAAAGCCATGAGCAAAACGAACCTGACCGCTGGCGAGCAGCCGTTGCGGTTTGTTCCGTCAGCTGGGCGCGCGTCCACTGAAGGTTCAGTGGCGGCTGCCGCTTCGAGCAAGGCAGAGCAAGAGCAGGGGGCCCTCACGCCTGCAGCAGTTCTTCGGCCTCCACGTGAACGTACGGTCATTCGCCTGCCCAGCTACGAAAAAGTCAAATCAGACACCGTGCTCTATGCCCACGCCAACCGCGTGCTGCATCTGGAAACCAACCCCGGCAATGCACGTGCCCTGGTTCAAGCCCATGGCGAAGGAACCACGGCGCGCGATGTCTGGATCAATCCACCTCCTATTCCGCTGACTACGCAGGAGATGGATCTCGTTTTCGATTTGCCCTACGCGCGCAGCCCGCACCCCAGCTATGCGGATGCGCGAGGCCGCCATGACGGCGAGACCAAAATTCCAGCCTGGGAAATGATCCGCTTCTCCGTGAACATCATGCGGGGTTGTTTCGGTGGCTGCACCTTCTGCAGCATCACCGAACACGAAGGCCGCATCATCCAGTCGCGCTCAGAAGATTCCATCGTGCACGAAGTCGAGGAAATGCGCGATAAGGTTCAGGGCTTTACCGGCATCGTGAGCGATCTCGGCGGCCCCACGGCCAATATGTACCGCCTGGGCTGCTCGTCTCCCGCGATTGAGGCCGTCTGTCGCAAGCCCAGCTGTGTATATCCTGGCATTTGCCAGAACCTCACGACCAATCACGATCCCCTGATCAAGATCTACAAGCGCGTGCGCACGCTTCCAGGTGTGAAGAAGGTGTTGATCGGCTCCGGCTTGCGATATGACCTGGCGGTGAAATCTCCAGCCTATGTCAAAGAACTCGTGCAACATCACGTTGGCGGCTATCTCAAGATTGCCCCCGAGCACACGGAGGAGGGCCCGCTCTCCAAGATGATGAAGCCGGGTATTGGCAGCTACGACCGCTTCAAGCAACTCTTCGAACAATTCAGCGAAGAGGCAGGCAAGAAGCAATTCCTGATTCCCTATTTCATCGCGGCGCACCCCGGTACGACCGATGAAGACATGCTGAATCTTGCCCTCTGGTTGAAGAAAAACGGCTTCCGTGCAGACCAGGTACAGGCGTTCTACCCGTCGCCCATGGCCACTGCGACCACCATGTACCACACCGGTCTGAATACCCTGAAAGGTATTCACCGCGACGAGCGTGCTGAGAAGGTGGATACGCCCAAGGGTGAACGCCGCCGGCGCCTGCACAAAGCCTTTTTGCGCTACCACGACTCCAATAATTGGCCATTGCTGCGCGAAGCACTGAAGGACATGGGCCGCGCCGATCTCGTAGGCAATGGCAAGCACCACCTCATTCCTGCATGGCAGCCGCTGTCTGACGGCGGCTACCAGACGGCCCGGCGAAAAAACAGTACACCGGCCACCACCTCAGTTTCTGGCTCGTCCGAATCCGCAAAACCGCGTGTGGGTTCTTCCGCAGGCGCTAAGCTAGGACGCCGTGAGGCAGTCATGGCGGCCAATGAGCCGGTTGAGGACGTGCGGTTCCGTACCAGCCGACCCGCACCTGGTCAGATCCTCACGCAGCACACTGGCCTTCCTCCACGTTCTACGGGGCAGGGCGGTCAGCGAAAAGCGGCGAGTCGCAAGCCTAGGTGATTAGTGTGAAAACGCCCTGATTGCTCTGGGGCGTTTCAAGGTGTGAAGGGCGCCGGAGTTTCTCGCGCCAAACGGTCGATCTCGGGTAGACTGGTTTCCACCATGCGGAATCACTCTTGTACTTCGCTGCAGCGTCTCGCTCTCGCAGCCACCACCTTCGCTGCTTGCGCAGCGCCTGGTTGGGCCCAATTCGACGCCACCAAGGTCGTTCTAGAGCCCGAAGCGATCGCCCGCCAGTTTCCCGATCCGGCGCAGGCCTATCAAACGCCCGGTTTTGCCCCCGGGCGCAAGGACTTCACCTCGCATGCGGAAGTCTTCGGCTTTATAGATGAACTCGCGCGCCAATCTGCCCGTGTTGCCATCGAAACCATGGGGCGCTCTCAGGAAGGCAGGGCGATGGCGCTGGTGGTCCTGTCGGGCACTCGGGGCTTCAATCCTGCGCTGCCAACAGTGATGCTTCTTGGCCAACAGCACGGCAATGAACCAGCAGGCGGAGAGGCGGCTCTGGCGCTTGCACAAATCCTGGCCACGCAGCGCAGCGCGCTGCTGGAGAAAGTCAATGTACTGATCGTTCCACGCGCCAACCCGGACGGTGCGGAGCACTTCCGGCGAGTCACGGCCAACGGCGTTGACGTTAACCGTGATCACCTCCTGCTGCGTACGCCGGAGGCCCTCGCGATCGCCAGTGCGGTGCGGCGCTACAAGCCTGCCGTCACTCTCGATATGCACGAGTTCACCGTGGCAGGGCGCTGGGTAGAAAAATTCGGCGCCATGATGCGCTACGACGCGCTTTTGCAAGCGGCCTCGGTGGGCAACCTGAACCCGACGATTCGATTGGTACAAGACCGCTACCTGGCCGCTGCGCGCTCGGCCATCGAAGCTGAGGGTCAGCAGGTGTCTGACTACCACACGACGTCGCCTGACCCGAAGAACAAGACGGTGGCCATGGGCGGCGTCAATGTCGACACGGGGCGCAACGTTGGGGGCTTGCATGATTCGGTGAGCATCCTTCTTGAAACGCGCGGCGTTGGCCTCGGCCGGGCGCATTTGGCGCGGCGGGTGCAGGCACACGTGGCAGCTGCCATGGGGGTGATCGAGCAGGCCGCTCAGGATGGCGCCTCGTTGATGCGTGCTCGCGCCGAGGCAGGAGCGGCCAATGCTGATCAAGCGTGTCGGGGCGACATGACCTTGGTCGTGCGTCAAACCCCACAGCGTCGATCTTTGAGTTTTCTCGACGCGCAGACCGGGGAGGTCCGCGAGATCGACGTCGACTGGAGAAGTTCGTTGCAATTGGAGAAGGTGCGCGAGCGGGCACGGCCGTGTGGCTACCTGATTGGCGCCGAGCAGAAGGAAGCTGTTGAGCAGTTGCGCTTGCTTGGCGTCAAGGTCCAGGCGCTGAGCAGGGCGTCGACTGGCAAGCAGTGGGGCGTCGAGAACTATGTGGTCGAAGCGGAATCCTCCGGGCAGCGGGAAGACGCGCGCGGCGCCATCGCAGATGGTCAGGGCATTCGCCTGTTGACGGTGCGTACGGAGCCAGGGCAAGCCCTGCCGGTCAGGGGTAGCTTCTATGTGTCGATGCGCCAACCGCAGGCGGGCCTCATCAGCGCTGCGCTGGAGCCCGATTCCCAGAACAGCTTCGTGGCCAATCGCATCATGGCGGTCGATCCGGTGCAGCTGCGTCGTGTGACGAGGCTTCCCGCAGGCTTCACGGTCGACCGCGAACGGTAACGGGAAAGCGGGCTTGGATGTTGCACATTGTGCCGCCAGCTGGACAGTCATCAGGGCAGCGATAATTCAGGGGAAGTTAGAAAAAGGCAGCTCACGGCTGCCTTTTTTCGTGGACGCCTATCCCATTGGCGTTCAATCGAAAAATACCGTTCATGCTTGAAAGCAAGTTGTTATGAGCCCGCAAGCGACCCGGAGCCGGTTGGCGGGGGCTGAGTGGAGGAGAAGAGAGTGCTGTTACTAATTACTTATCTCGTGGTTCTTGTCTGGATCCTGTATCTCTTTTGGAGCCAGCGCGTCATGAAACGCCTACAGAACGAACTCGTCACCGACTTGAAGGGTGTGCGTTTCTGGCGAGTAAATCTGGCGCGGCCAGCGTTCTTTAAACGTTGGCTCACGTGGCAGCCTTTCGAGGCCAAGGGTGTGCTGATTGATGAGGGCGCTCAGTTGCGAGTGCGCGGCTACTGGCGTGGCAATAAACGAAGATTTGAGTCTGTCATGCGAAAAGCGGAATGCCAACCTAGCTGGCTAGGCAACCGCTCCATCAAGTCAGGCAACATGTACTGGGGGCAGTTGCGAACCCCTAAGGGAGACATGCTGTTTGCCGCCGATACGGGGGTCTACGCCTTGCCTTCCCGGGAAAACTTGAAAGACATTTTTTCCGCCATTTTTCCTCAACTCGAGTTGCCTGAGGAAGCAAGCCAAGACTTTGCGCTGGAGAAAAACTCGCACAGCATTGCGGCCCTGGTGCTTTTCTTTGGGCTGCTGGCGTACGCGCTCATCGATACGTTCTTTGTCTCGCGCTACGAAGTGACTGATCAACAATTATTCCGCATTCTTTCTCACCCCGGCGTGTTGATAGGCGCGGCGGTGATTGGGTGTGTGAGCGCCTTGGGAGCTTACAGGTGGATGCTCTCCGGGCAGGTTCCTTCCCGTGAATCTTTGGTGCTTTCTGCCTTCCTCGTCAGCGCGATCGGCCTCGCCGCATTGCCAATCGCCAAACGTGTGGATCAAGTCCTTGCTTCCGGGCCCAGCCAGGACTACGCTTATCAACTGATGCAGCCTGCGCGCTTGGAGCCTGTCGATAAATCCCTTGATTTGCCTAGACTGCGTTTTCCCAAGTCAAGAGAGTATTGGGATCAATTCGATGATGGCCACCTTTATTCCATTCCATTTCTGCGCGGTCCCTTGGGGCTGTGGCAACTGGATCACGAGAAGTTTGACCCTCCATTGATTTCTTTTTTTGAGAAGCAAGGGCCTCGTAAATAGATTGCCTGTTTCGGGCAATCTGTAGATCGAAATCTGTGCATCACACCATCTGTACCTTAACCAACCTGTACACATGACAAACTCACCATCCGCACTTTCTACAGCCTCCGATGTCCTCGCGTTTTGGTTCGGCACTGCTGCGCCTACCGACGCCGCGTCGCTTCAAATTCAAAGCCAATGGTTTACCAAATCAGACGCTTTCGACGCCCAAATACGCACACGTTTTGGCGCCACCATAGAAGCCGCCGTTAAAGGTGAGTTGGATTCCTGGGCTAGTGAGCCTTGGGGGTGGCTTGCCTTGGTGATCGTGCTGGATCAGTTCACCCGCAACGTCTATCGTGGCCAACCGGCCAGCTTTTCAGGAGACAGCTCTGCCTTGCGTTGGTCCGACCGCGGGTTGGCTGAAGGCTGGGATCGCACCTTGCCGCTCATGGTTCGGCCATTCACCTACTTGCCTTTGGAACACTCTGAAGATCTTGCACGGCAAAACCAAAGCGTCGCAGTTTTCGAGCAGTTGGTGGCCGATGCGGAGTCCGCAAATGCACCGTCGCCAGTGCTCGCCACCCTTAAAGCCAATCTCGACTATGCCGAGCGTCACCGCGACGTGATTCGTCGCTTCGGGCGGTTTCCCCATAGAAACGCGTTTATTGGCAGGGCCAGCACACCCGCTGAAGTGGAGTATCTGGCCCAACCGGGGGCCGGGTTCTAACCAGGCACCCGCCCGCACACTCCGAGTGCGTTTACTCAGCCTTCATGATGGTCTCTCCACGCAAGAGACCGGTATCGCGAATATTGACGCGGTGCCGCTTCCAGCCGTCGTAGGTCCGCTTGAAATAGCGTAGTGAGATCAGGTAATAGAACACCTTGAACATGAACAGCGAACGGCGGTAAGCCGGGCCGTGATGCAGGTCAGCAGCCAGGAGCGACATCAAGCCTTGCTTGATGTTGAACATGTTTTTGGGGTGCATGAACATGTCACGAATGGTGGGGTTCGTGGCTCTATAAATGAACCATGAGTAATCTTTCGGGCCCGTGCGCATGCGTGTTTCCAGCGCCTGGCGGGCCAGGGCGAGGTCTGCAGGCTGATCCAACGCCGTCTCCACGAATTTTGCGCCATCGAAAGCGCCCTGCATCGCCAGAAAAACGCCTGAGGAAAACATGGGGTCGATGAAGGTGTAGGCATCACCGATCATCAAGTACTGATCGCCGGTGGCATGCGTGCTGGAATACGCGAAATTGCCGGTGGCATGCACTTTCTCGTCCACCAAGG
Source organism: Ottowia thiooxydans DSM 14619 (assembly GCF_000422885.1). Lineage (GTDB taxonomy): Bacteria > Pseudomonadota > Gammaproteobacteria > Burkholderiales > Burkholderiaceae_C > Ottowia > Ottowia thiooxydans. The sequence continues at coordinate 536,671 of NZ_KE383942.1, forward strand.
TGGCGTCTTTCAGCCTGTCCGCCAATTCTGGGCACAGCGCGATCGTGTCGTAGAAGTATTCCGTCAAGGGCTTATTGCGGGCCTTGAGGTAGTACGCCCAGCAAACGGCACCCACGCTGGTGGTTCCGTCAGCCAGCGGAATGAACCAGAACCAGCCATGTTCGAACCAGCAGATGCTGATGTTGCCTTCGCGCTTGCCTTCCAGCCTTCGTACACCCCGGAAATGTCCAAAGAGGGCGGTGCTGTTGTGATCGGGGTTCTTGTTTTTGCACTTGAATTTGTTCGCCAGGAGGGTGTCCCTCCCACTGGCATCCACTAGAAAGCGCGCACGCCATTGGCGCTTGCTTCCATCGTCAAGAACCGCCTGCACCTTGACGCCATCTGAGGAGAAGTCCACTTCCCGGACTTTCGCGCCTTCCAAGGTTCTGGCGCCCACCTTGGCGGCATTGCGGAATAAAACTTGATCAAGGTCTGAGCGGCGAACCTGCCAGGCAGAACCTTTGGCTGGGTCCCAACCCTCCGCGAAATCTACGTAGCTGCAGTAATTCAGATCTGGTCGAACGAATTCAATGCCAAATTTGGGCATGCCGATTTTTTCGACCTCTTCACGCACCCCCAATTGATCGAACAAGGCCACGTTGCCCGGCAGAAGCGATTCACCGATGTGGAACCGCGGGTGATGGTCTTTTTCAAGCAGGACCACATCACGGCCTTCGCGAGCCAGCAAGGCCGCAATGGTCGAGCCGGCGGGGCCGCCACCCACCACCAGAACGTCGCAGTTTTCAGTCTCGGACATAGGGCGTGATTCTCTTGTTGGAGCTTAGAAGCGGATATCGTAGCGCTTCAGGCAGCCTTGCCAGCTTTGGCAGGTTTATCTGCCTATGGGCGGCCGGCGGGAAATGACCCTCTCATCGTCATCAACTCCGCAGGCCGAACCATGCCGCCACCAGTACGGGAGATGCCAGCGCGAGCCAGGATGCCCAACGCCATGTGCCATCCCCGAGGAGCGCCAAGAGAAGCCCGAACACGGTGAGCACGCCTAGCAGGAGTGGCATGCGCCAGACGATCCATAGGCTGTGGCGTGAGCGCTTGTCAAGGCTCCTCATCCTGCGGCTCTCCTGGTGAGGGAGGATTCATGTGTATTGATGTGGGCTTGTATGAGCCTTGCGATCCGCTCACCGTTTGCTTTGCGTCGCGCCAACCAAAGATACAGGCCGCTGACGAGAACACCAATGACGATGATGTCCAGGGCTGCCCACAGGATTTTCAGAGGCATGCCCCCGTAGTCTCCAAAGTGCAGAGGGCGCGCAAGCTGGACTGCCGTCAGATACCAAGGCACTTCGCCGATGCTGGAGATCGTTCCCGTCACCGCATCTACAAGGGCGGGTTGGAAGAGTCGAGATCGCAGCGGCGTGTCCCCTATGGACCAGATCAGATAGTGGTGCGGGCTTCCAAGCTCAGCGTCTGGGTAGCGAATACTTCTGATCTTCATCCCTGGCAACGCGAGAGAAACCGCATTGGCTGATTTCTGTACGGAAAAGAGTTTCGTAGGCATAGGCTTGCCCGTATAGGGCTGCAGCAAGGCCGGAATGGCGGTTTGGCGCCAACGCTCGTACATGGGGCTGGAGATTTCATTCAAGACGCCCGTTACACCGACCACAAACACCCAGGCCAAACTCGATATGCCTAACAAGTTGTGCAAATCCAGCCAGCGCAAGCGCCGGCTATCGCGTCGGATGGAACCAAAATCCAGCTTTCTCATGAATGGGGCGTACAGCACCGCTCCCGACACGGTGGCCACTACAAACAGCAGGCCCATAGCGCCCAGAAAGAGCTCACCCACCTCACCGGCAAGCAGCCCCTTGTGGAGCCAGAACACGACGCCGATCAAAGTGGGTTTTGCGGTAGCAGCGGAAGGCCTCTGCGCCAGAGTTTGGCCTGAATAGGCGTCGAACTTGATGACGTGGTCGAGCGTGCGGCTTGCTGAGTAGGCCGGAGCCAACGCAATCCAGACCTCCGGGCGGTCATCTTCCAGACTGATCCAGCGGACCACCTCGCCAGGGTATAGGCCATCAGGTCCGCGCGCTGAAGCCACCATGGCATCCAGGTCAGCCCGGGCGTTTCCCACGTCAGTTCTGGCGGCTTTTGCGCTGGACCAGTCCTCGATCTCATCCTTGAAGATCAGCGGCAGCCCGGTCACACAAAGCAGCAGCAAGAACAGGGTGCAGATCAGGCTGCTCCATTTGTGCACCTGATACCACGTTCGAATTCTGACGGCCGACGCCATGCCCTGCAGACGCTTAAAAATCGAAGGTAGCCGATAGCCGGAAAGTGCGTGGCGAGCTTTGGATCAGATAGCCATCGACTGCCGCAGCCCAATAGCTCTTGTTGGTCAAATTCTGTATGTTGAATCGAAGCGTGGTGGGTACGGCGCCCAGCTTGGTTCGGTATCTCACGCCAGCGTCGTACCTGGTCCATGACGGAATGGATTGCAGATTGGCGAGGTCCATGTATTGGTTGCTGGTGTGGATGGCCCTGGCCGAAAGGGTGAGGCCAGGAACTTGCTCCAGGTCCCACTCACCTCCCAGATTCAGTTGAACCTTGGGCGCGCCTGTGACTTGCTTGCCATCGTTCGTACCGTTTGCTGTTTTGGTTTGCTTGGCGCTCACGAAGGCAACGCCACCCAGTAGGCGAACACCTCGCGCGACTTCACCGAAGGTATTCAACTCAACGCCGCGTGTGCGCTGCTCGCCGTTGATGCCATAGATCAGGGTAGCGGGATTCGTGAACCCGTTGGGGGTTTTTAGCTGATAAATACTAAGCGTGGTGGCGAAGCCTCCAAAGTCGACCTTGATCCCCGCCTCATGCTGCTTGGAAACATAGGGCGCAAATATCTGGCCCGCATTGGAGGCGCCGGCCGCCCCCACCGGGCCCTGCTGAAGTCCTTCGATGTAGTTGGCGTAGAGAGCAACGTTGGGCGCAACTTTGAAGAGAACACCCAGGCCAGGCGTTGTGACCGACTTGTTGTATGTGGAGGTTGTGGCGCCCGTTGTGCCGTTGAAATTCTCGGATTTGACGCGCTGATGCCGCAGTCCCAGTGTGACTTGCAACCTGTCATCCATCATCGACAGTGTGTCTGCGATTGCAATGCCGGAGGCAGTCGTCGCTCCTGTCTTGGGTATGTTCGACGCGTCAGCAAGGCCTGAGATGCTGGGCTGATCAATAAAAACGGGCGAGTAGATGTTGGTGTAGGTACTGGCCAGGTTGTTCAGTGCGATCCCGTTTTTTACCCAGAGGCCGGAAGTGCTTGCTACCCAGTTGTGCGTCACAGATTCGGTCACGAGACGGCCGCGTATGCCCGTCTCTGCGGTGGAGCTGTCCCGGTAGACGGGCCAATACACCTGCCGCTGAAGAAGATTTCCGTTGGCTTCGTAGAGAATGGAATTGGCGAACAGCTCCTCCATTCGCAGGCGGGACGCGCCCAATGCGGCGAACGCGGTGACGTCTGGGGTGATGTCGACTTCGCCTCTCAATGCTCCCATGAGCCCTTCGGTATTTTCGTAAGACCAGCGCTGCTGCCAGCTTTTTCCTGAACTGGGTGGCTTGGGGATAGCGAACCCTGCCGTCAGATAAGCCGTGCGCGATGGCGACTTGGCATCGTTTTGGCGATATCCCAGATCAGCAGATAGCCGAACCTTGTCTCCGCTGTAGTCGAGCGCGAGCGCACCCATGGTGACCTTCTTGGACTGGCCGTCAATCGCAGTTTTGCCATCGCTATAGGCCCCGTTGAAGCGCACGCCCCAACGGTTATCTTCACCAAATCGCCGGCTGATGTCGGCATGCACTCCCAGTTGAGAATCGGACACAAAGCCTGTGGCTACACGGGTCAAGGGTGTACTCAGCGCACGCTTGGGAACCATGTTGATGCTCCCGCCAACGCCGCCAATGGGCCCCAACCCGTTGAGCAAAGCGTTGGCACCTGTGATGACCTCAATTCGCTCCAATGCCTCTACACCGGGCGATGTCAGGCCGTAGAGCCCACCGTACGCGACATCAAGCGATTTAACTTTGTTGCCCCGAGCGGTGAAGTCCGTCGAGACATCATTGTCCGGATAGATAAAGCGAAACGCGGGATTGTTGTCTGCCACATCCGCCAAGGTCCGGGCTTGCTGATCTTCTATGGTCTGGGCTGTGTAGCTCACCACGCTGAAAGGCGTGTCCATGAAGTCCTTGTTGCCCAAGATCCCTACACTCCCGCCGCGGGCGACCTGCCCACCACTGTAAGGTTTGGGCAGGTCCGATGGGGATTGCAGCGGTGCGGTCACCAACACCGCTGGCAGCGTGGATACGGAGTCCGTCGACTGGGGCGCGGATGAAGGCAATCTACCCAGCGTGTAGTTCCCGTTGCCCTGGTGCCGAGCCTCCCAGCCGCTTCCGCGAAGCAACTGGGCGAAACCTTGGTCCACCGAATAGCTTCCCTTCACGCCGGAAGATTGAAGGTCTCTTAGCTGAGACGCATCAAATGAAATCGCTACTCCCGCCGCAGCTGCAAAGCGGGTGATGCCAGAGGCCAATGGGCCGGCTGGGATATCGAAAGGGCGCACAGCGGAACTGCTCGCCGGCGAGGGTATGGGGGCGGTGACCTGAGCCTGGGCCAGCCCCGATGCGGTAGCCAGCACGCCCAACAACAACATGTGCGTGGCGCAGGCAATGGGGTTCACCAGGAACAAGGCGTCCTTGGACGAGGCGCTAAGCGAGTTTGATCGAGCGGCAGTCATGTATTCCCTCAGGTTTTGAGCGCATGTGCAGCGCTTTCAGAAGGGAGGTCGTATGAGCCACGTCAAAAGTGCACGGGCTGAAGAAATTATTTTTTTCTAGTGTCTAGCCACCAGGCATGACCCGCACCCAATAACGGGTACGGGTTTCGACGCGCAACTTGAGCCCCGTCGCCAATACCGAAAGTGCTCGATCCGTGTCCGGAACCGGAAAAACGCCGGATACCAGCAGACTCGCAATGCCCGGGTCGCAACCCAGCATGCCAGGGCGGTAGCGACCCAGCTCAGTCAGGAGTTGCCCAAGCGGCATGTCATTGGCGATGATGCTTCCCTGTTGCCAGGCGTCAGCCACTGGATCGGCAGGCGCGACGCCCGTACCGAAGCCATCGCGGGTAAAGCGCAGTTGCTGGCCAGCGTGAAGCACAACCGGAACACCCGAAGCGTTTTCAGTTATGGTGCGCACTTCTACGGCTTTTTCCAGAACGGTGACTCGGGATTCGTCAGCATTGGTGCGTACAAGAAAGCGAGTGCCTAGTGCGCGGATGCGCCCGTGGGCCGTCTCGACCAGGAAAGGCCGTGCGCCCCCGAGTGTCATGGCTTCGGGGTCCGGTGTGGTTTGAACCAGAATCTCGCCGGCAAGCAACACCAGCCGCCGCTCCGAATTCGTGAACACTGTGTCAACGGAAGTCCCAGTGTTAAGCACGAGCTGAGAGCCATCGCTCAGCTTCACGTCACGCTGTTCACCGATGTTCGTGCGCAGGCTGGCCATCCATTCCCGGCGGGAAGGCTGTTGCCAGCCCCACCAGGCCAAGGCGGTTATGCCCAGCCCCCCGACAGCGCTGCGCAGCATGGTTCGGCGCGTACTCATCTCTGATTGCACGGCGGCGGTCAGGGCTGGGGCTGCCAGCGTACCCGGCACCAGGCTGATTCGGCGGTGCATGGCCTCCACGCGTTCCCAGGCGAAGCGATTGTGCGGCTGTTCTGCACGCCAGTTTTCCCATCCGCGCTGGTCGTCGTCGGTGGCGCTTCCTGAACTCAGGCGCACGTACCACGCAGCGGCCTCCTCGATCGCCCGCACTTCAGCCGTCGTGCGTGCCGAAGGTGAAGAGGGGAAGCGTCGCAAAGGGCTGGCCGCACTCATATCAAATGAGGTTAGGGTTCCAGGAGGCAGATATGTGTCACGGCCTGCGTCATGTACTTGTTGACGGTGCGCAAGCTCATGCCCAACTGCTCGGCAATCTGTGCATAGGTCAAACCTTCAAATTGCGACAGTATGAAAACTTGTTTGATTCGGCTGCCGAGTCCTTCGAGCATGGCATCTATCTCGTAGAGCGTCTCCAGCAAGATGGCGCGCTCTTCAGCGGACAAGGCTTGCTGAGCGGGCCAGTGCGACAAGGCATCCAGATAGGCGCGCTCCAGCGCTTGCCGCCGGTAATGATCCACCACAACCCGGCCCGCCACCGTAGCAAGATAGCTCCGCGGCTCACGAATAGCCTGTGCGTTGCTGTCTAGCAGGATGCGCAAGAATGTATCGTGTGCGAGATCGGCGGCGTCGAATGCGCTGCCCAGTTTTCCTCGTAGCCATCCCTGCAGCCAGCCATGGTGGTTGCGATAGAGCGACTCAACGCTATTAGGGGATGCGGTTTCCAGCGTAGACATGGACCGTGCAAGCTATAGGCAAGAAGCAGAATGTGGATCGAAATAAGAATCAATATCAATTCTAGATCATTCGATCAAGGCAGCACTCAGACTACGTGAGGCGGGTGAGGCCCCGCCCTCCGCCGTAGGTGCAAAGTTGCCTAGGCAGGCGTTCCCCTCGGAGGTACCCGATACAATCGCACTCAGTTTGTCAGCCATTCGACATCCGCACGTAGCCAGGCCAGCCTAGTCCTTACCCGACGCACGGGGCTCTGCCATTCCGGATTAATGGCCTTCGGTGTCATACGTGCTTATCTCTCCGTTCTGTTCTTCGTCACCTGGGCGTTTCCCAGGCAAGATGCGCCTTCACTGCGAAAGGCGCAGGGGCACTGCTTTGTGCGAGGAGTGCGTGGCGGAGCGGGAATTGGCTCCTCAGGTGAGGGTGCAGTCTTGAAGCGCGAGCCTCTGCCAGGAGCGAATCGCTCTATGGAAAGCCCTGTCGGCGCTGGTAGCGCAGATGAACAACTGGCCAAGCTCTATCAACGCTGGCGTGGTCCCCTCACGCGTATGCTGCGCCGCTATTTCGGTACACCCGCAGAGGCTGAAGATGGCGCGCAGGAAGTTTTCGTCCGTATGGCTGCAGCGGGTAAAACTTTGCCAGAGGGGGATGAGCAACGGTATCTGCGCACGACCGCGCGCAACATCGCCATCGATGGGTGGCGCAAGAGCGCGGAGCGAGAAGAGATCCAAGTGGTCTCGCTAGAAGTTCAACATCAGGAAGTCGCCGTCCAGGGAGCTGGAGATTCCACCCTGGATCAGGCGGAGCGCCACCAACTTATTGCCCGGCTTGACCAGGCGTTGGAAGAATTGCCCACGCGCCAGCGCGAAGCGTTCATGCTTCACCGTATTGAAGGCCACACGGTGCAGGAGACCGCGTTGCTGATGGGCATCTCTACGCGCATGGCCGTCAAGCACCTCAGCAGGGGCTTGGCATACTGCCAGGCGCGCGTGATGTATGTCAGCATTGAGCAAATGCGGCAGTTGCATACCCAGGAGGCCGGTGCAGAGAACGAAGAAGAAACTGAAACCTCTCCCGGTGGGAGCCAACCATGATGAAGCCCATCCCCACGGGCCAGACACCCGCATCCGTTCTGAAGCTGCACACCATCGCAGCTGACTGGTATGTTCGCCGGCAGCAGGTAGGCTGGCGCCGTGCGGACGAGGTGGAGATGAATGTCTGGCTGGATGCCGATCCCTTGCATCGCGAGATCATGGATGGCCTGGCGAGCACTTGGCTGCAGGCGGACCAGCTCAAGGCCTATAAACCGGAAGTCTATGCGCGCCAGCCGACCGCCGCTTCGACACCGGCGCGGCCTGCACCCCTCGAGTCAGCCACTGCGCCTGCAGTTCACGGAGCATTTGGGGGGGCGGCTGATGCATCATGGAAGGCAGGCATGCGCCGCCGCGCATTTGCGCCGGCATTTGCGGTGGCCTGTGCCGTGATCGTTGCAGCGGGCTGGTATCGCTGGGACACCGCTGCCAATTACTCCCTCGATGCTGCCACCGGCGCCAGTGAAACCCGCGAGCTGAGTCTGCCTGATGGAACTCAAATCACGCTCAATATCAACAGTACGCTTAAGGTGCGTTACTACCGGCACCGGCGAGAGACCGTGCTCAACCAGGGCGAGGCGTTTTTTCAGGTTGCAGCAGATGCGTCCAAGCCTTTCACTGTTGATAGCGGCGCCAGCCAGGTGCGCGTGGTCGGCACCGCCTTCAACGTGCGCGCTGCACCGCCCAGTTTGGTTGTGAAGGTGAGCGAAGGCCGTGTGGAGGTACAACCTGATCGCGATGCACGTGGTACTTCAGTGCTGGTATTGGGACCGGGATCTGGCGTTGGCATAGACCCCTCTACCGGCAAATACCAGAGTTTGCCAACTACCGTAGAAGACGTGGGTGACTGGCGCAGTGGGCAGGTCCATTTCAGCCGGGCCCCGCTGGCGGAGGTGGCGCAGGAGTTGTCACGCTACCTGGGAAGGCCCGTCATGGTGACGGACGCTACGCTCGGCTCGGTACCCATCTCCGGGCTCCTGGCCGTGAAAACGCCTGAGAACTTCATTCAATCCTTGCCGGATGTTGCACCCGTGCGTGCGGAGCGTCTGGGCGATGGCAGTTGGCGCTTGACTCCACGCTGATGAGGCTTTGCGTCCGTCAACGATAGCTCTGGATCTGTTTCTTTTTGTTTCAAATTTCGGAGACACCTGGGTTCCATGTTTCCGGTAATTCCCGTCTACCTATTCAGAGGGTGGAATTTCATCCAACCTCCGGCTGCCAGCCGCGGAGTTGAAGGCATTTCCTTCGCCCTAGCCAACGGTCCCAATCAAGCGGTGCGCTTCGTGCGCAGGTTGGCTGCAGGGTGCCTCATGCACGATTGCGTTCAATAGATCAACACCGTTCACGCTGAGCTCGGCGTGAATGGGTTAGTGTTTTTGAAGCTATTCGGTCTGAAAATTTTCTCTGCCGGGTGCGCTCATGCGCACCTGAAGCAACCTGCCCGCAAGAAGTGTCATTCGACATGCGCATACGCGCATTAGCGGCAACGGAAAGAACGCAGGCATGGCAATGCAAGAACAATGGAAGGGCTCCCCCGCCTCGCGAGGGTTGATGAGGAATTTGAGAGTTGGGGTGACTGGCAGGCCAACGCCTTCCTTGATGGCCTTGTTGGTTGCCGGCGCCTTGGCGGCTATCGCGGCACCGCAAGCTGCACAAGCACAGCCAGCATCCGGTGCGCAGGAGAGCCGGGCGCAATTGAACATCACAGCGCAACCTTTGTTGGGGGCCTTGCGTGAGTTCGGGCGGCAGACCCAACACCAGGTGCTGTTTGATGAAAGCCTGGTGGTGGGGCGGCAAGCGACGGCGGTGTCTGGCAGGTATACACCCCGGGAGGCATTAGAGCGGCTGCTGGCCGGCACCGGCCTGGAGATCGCTACTGCGAGGACAGGTGCGTTCTCACTCAAGCTGACGCCATCTGCGCCGGTTGCGTTAGCGCCTGCATCTTCGAGCGCTGCGCTTGCGGAAGTGAAGGTGACGGCTCCGATCGACCGCAGCGGCATTTCTGAAGCCACAGGGTCTTATACTGCGCGCTCCACCAATACGGCAACCAAGTTGGCGTTGTCTCCCCGCGAGACGCCCCAGACACTGACGGTAGTAACGCGCCAGAAGATGGAGGACTTCTCACTGGACAGCGTCGAGGAAGCGCTTGAGAGCACAAGCACCATCTTCATCCAACGGCAAGGAGGCGATGGCGCGCAGTACTTCAGCCGCGGATTCCGCCTCCAATCCCAGTACGATGGCATGCCCAACCCTTTGGGCATTGGTGAGGACAACTTCAGCCCATCGCCTGACAGTGCCTTTCTTGACCGCGTGGAGATACTGCAAGGGGCTGCGGGGTTAACCAGCGGCGCAGGCGAACCTGGCGGCACGATCAATCTGGTGCGCAAGCGCCCCACAGAGCAGTTTCAGGCGCATGCAGAAGCGCAGTTTGGCTCCTGGAACAAAAGACGCCTGGTGGGTGACATCTCCGCACCGCTGATCAAGTCCGGCAAGATTCGCGGCAGGGTCGTTGCCTTCACGGACCACAGGGATTCCTTTACCGACTACGTCTTCGACAACCGCGAAGGTATCTACGGCATCGTTGAAGCCGACCTCTCTGACACAACCATGCTGGCAGCCAGCGTCACCTATCAGAGGAACAAGTTCAACAACCATTACGGCGTGCCCATGGCGCCTGATGGCTCAGATCTGGGGCTGCCGCGTTCGAGCTTCTTTGGCGTTTCCAATGGCGACAGCACACGAAAAAACGTCAACTACACGTTCAATCTCGACCAGCGCCTGGCGGGCAACTGGCGTCTGAGGGCTGCCTTCACGCATGCCAGGACGGATGTAGACAACGTGCCGAGCAATCTCGGTGGAACTTTGAACGTGGGCACGGGCGCCGGCTTGCGGATCTTCAGCGCTCTGCAGCAACGAGAGACTGATGCGAATGTCTTTGATGCCTATCTCACCGGGCCGCTAGAGATGTTTGGGCGCACGCATGAACTGGCGTTCGGTGCGTCGGCCTCCAAGCTCAATTACCGCAATCGCATGACCGACTACGTGCGAAACGACATCAATATCAACAACTTTGACCGCACCAGCGTCACGCGCCCAGTTGGGGAGTTTCCAGACTGGACCACTGGCGATACGACCCAGCAACAGGCCATGTATGGCGTGGCCCGCCTGAATCTCACAAACTCACTCAAGTGGATTTTGGGTGGCCGTGTGAGTTGGTATGAGTTCAAGGCGGAAGGCGTTCGTGATCAGAAAGAGGACGCTGTCTTCACGCCCTACACGGGCCTCGTCTATGACATTAACCAGAGCTATTCGCTGTACGCGAGCTATTCGGACATCTTCAAGCCGCAAAGCAGCCGCACTGCGCAAGGTTCCACGGTCAAGCCCGTAGTTGGCCGGAATTTTGAGCTGGGCGTCAAAGGCGAGTTCATGCAAAAGCGGTTGAACCTATCAGCTGCCGTTTTCAAGTTGGAGCAAACCAATCTCGCCGAGGTAGATCCCAGCGTTCCATTCGATGAAGGCAACATCTGCAAGGGAAATTGCTACACAGCCGCAGGGCTGGTGGTCAGCAAGGGGATCGATCTGGGGGTCAATGGCGAGCTGGCCAAGGGTTGGCAGATCGGCGCGGGCTACACCTATGTGAAGAGCGAGTACCGCACTGGCGATCAAAGCGGCATGCCCTACTTGAGCTACGCGCCCAACCATATCCTGCGCGCCTACACCACCTATCGCATTCCGGGCTCGGGCTGGACTTTGGGCGGTAGCGTGCGAGTGCAGAGCAAGGTGTTTACCAGGACGGAAGACTTCTACATCCAGCAGAAGGCCTATGCCGTGGTGGGCATCATGGCCAAGTACCAGATCAATCGGCAGGCAGAGGTGGGCATCAACATCAACAACTTGTTCGATCGCCGCTACTACGATTCCGTTGGAAGCTACAGCACCAAGCTGGAAAACATCTACGGCGCACCTCGCCACATTGCGGTCAATTTCCGCTATGTGTTCTGAAGGCAAGAGTCATCGCTTAAAAGATCACGCTCCTGGCCACGTCTGGTGGTGTGAAGGCGGAATTGCTCGATGAAAGAGCAATTTCGTCAGAGCATGGCGTGGCTGCACACATGGGGCAGTCTGGTTTCCGGGTGGCTCCTGTACTTCATCTTCGTCTGCGGTACCGCAACGGTATTTCACCTGGAGATCACGCGTTGGATGCAACCGGAGCGGGCACTCGTCAAGGACGTGCCGGCAGCTTCTGCGCCCGAGATGATCGAACACGCCCTGGCTTACCTGGAGCGTCATGCGGCAGGTGCTACACGTTGGGACATCTTTTTGCCTCACGACAAGCATCGGCATAAGCAGGAGACGCGTTCTTATCTCGCGGTAGGCTGGGAAAGCAGCATGACGGGGCAAGTGAATCTGGACCCTGGAACCGGTTCAATCATTGCACCGGTTTCATCCAGGGCGACCAAGGGTGGGGACGCGTTCATGGAGCTGCACAGCGAGCTCCACTACATGGCGCCGGCGATTGGCATACGCATTGCGGGGGTCGCGGCGGTGCTGGCCCTGACGGGCATCGCCACGGGCGTGATTGTTCACCGTAGAGTCTTCAAGGATTTCTTCACCTTTCGTCCCGGGCGAGGTCAACGCTCCTGGCTGGATGGGCATAACGTGGCAGGCGTCATGGGTTTGCCCTTCTTTGTGATGATCATTTACAGCGGGCTGGTGTACTTTGACAGCGATACGCTGCCAGTACCCATCGCCGCCATCTATGGGGTGTCGGCCGACGCGCACGAACGCTTTCACGGTGAGCTTCCCAACGAGCCCGAACCTTCCGGTGCGGTAGGGCGTCCTGTTGCGTCCATTGCGCAGATGTTTGAACGCGCCGAACACGTGTTGGGACGTGGGGAGGTCGCGCGCATCATTATTACCAACCCAGGTAGTGGGCGGCTGCAGGTCGATCTGAGGCGCCCCTACGGCAGCGAGATGCCGCGCTACGAAACTGCTGACAACACACTGCGCTTCGATGGCACGACAGGTGCGCGTCTTGTCTTTCCTGAGTATGGGCCTGGCATTCGCTACCGATGGTTTCTGCTCAGCTTGCACGATGGCTGGTTCGCCGATGCCTGGATGTTGTGGCTGTATCTTCTTTCAGGGCTGCTCGGGTGCGTGATGATCGGCTCCGGCCTGACACTCTGGGTGATCAAGCGCCGGGCCAAGCATGCTCAGCGCCAAGACTTGCCTTGGGGCATAACGATGGTGGCACGCCTGAACCTCGCCTTCATAGCGGGCTTGCCAGTCGCCATTGCAGCCTTTTTCTGGGCCAATCGACTTTTGCCCTTGGGCATGCCCGAACGCGCCGAATGGGAATTGCATTGTTTGTTTTTCACCTGGGGGTGGCTGGCCATCTATAGCCTGTGGCGCTCCGAAGAGAAAGCCTGGGTGGAAGTCCTGATGCTGGCGAGCGCTGCCTTCGGGTTCATCCCGCTACTCAATGCCCTGACGACTGATCGCCACTTGGGCGTGACGATCCTCGCAGGTGACTGGGGCCTTGCCGGCTTTGATCTGAGCATGCTGATTCTGGCATTGTGCTTCGGTGCTATTGCGCGCAGGCTGCATCTTCGATGGGCTCGACCTCCTAACGCGCCAGGAGCCGCCGAATTGGCTGTGAAGCGAGAACTGACGGCATGAGTGCCTCAAGCCTTCTCATCCGGTCTCGTTTGGGCGAACGCACTCGTCATCGCCTGAGCGTGGCCTCGCGTGTGATGGCCGCTGCCGTTGGAGGTTACTTGTTGACCTCTGCGTTGGCGGTACTGCTGGCGTTGTTGTTGCCCGTGGCACGTTCACAGGCCGTCGTACTGGGAACGGATCTAGGGTTCCTGCTCGCCATCCCTATCCTGCTATGGGCTTTCCACACGCGCAGTGCCTTGCGTGCATGGGGCTGGTTGTTGGCATGGACAGGCATGGTGGCGCTTTTGTCCTGGTACCTGATCAGAGGTGGCGCAGCATGATGCCGAGCCTGCCGTTTCAATGGCATCTGCTGGTGCTGCTTATCAACCTGGGCGGCTTGACGTGTCTGGCCTTGTCTTCCGAGCGTGAGGGGGAGCTACTGCTGAAACGTGCACCTGGCAAGCGCCTGCGTTGGGTCTTGCGCGGTGGCGGCTGGGCTTGGCTGGCATGGGCCCTTGCAGTGTGCATGCTGAAGTGGCGCTACAACTTCGGGCTAGTTCTGTGGCTAGGCTGGTTAACGGTAGCCGCGACTGCCTTGGTGTTTTCCGTGGCCTATTGGCCATGGCGAAAACGTGGTGCCCGGGTTCTCCACGGCAAGCCAGAACCAGCTGTGCAAGCGTCGCCTGAAGGCATCACCTCATTGGATCTGAAGCGCGCTTGGCACTTGACGCTATGTCTTTCAATGGTTGGCTTGCCTTTGCTTTTTGCTTGGCTTTTGTACACAAGAATTTTGACACCATGAATAGCTATCAATATGCACTGTTGGCTTCCCTTGCCGCTTTGATGGCGCCCCTGGCCCATGCTGACTATCTCTGGCTGCAGCGTGAAGGCCCGCAAGCCGTGGTGCGTGCGGGCGAGTTACATAGGCCTCTCGCGCGCCTGCCAGATCTGACTGATCCCAAGCCCGTTTCTTCAGAAGGCAAGCCGGCGCTTTCCCATGAGCAGACTGAAGCGAACTTCAGATTCGCACTTGGCACAGGCGATACGCGTTTTGTGGCCACGCGCGCCAGTTCTGATGGCGTGCTGACCTATTTTCAGGCCCGATTCGGAAGGCTGGAGACCAAGGCCGTCAATGATCTGGAGTTGGTACCCACCCAGCAGGGCAGCAACAGCTTTCGCCTGTTTTTCAAAGGCCGGCTGGCGAACGCCAGCCGGGTGAACGTGGAGACTGCCGCTGGCTGGCGTAAGTCGTTAACGCCCAACACGGATGGCACCGTGACGCTGGACACGCCCATCCCTGGCCTCTACGTGTTGGAGGTCAGTGCGAAGGTGAACAACGCCACTGTCAACATCGAGGGAAAGAAGTATGAGGACGTGCGCTATACAGCTACTCTGAGCTTTGAGGTCAACCCGTAATGGAGGGAGGTCCGAGGGCGTTTTCTATCCTGAAGCGTTGGGGCATCTTAGGAACGGTTCTATACAAAATCTTTGGTTGCAGGTCGCCAGCCCAGCGGAATTAACCCGATGAGTGAACTCACTGTTTTGCAACGCCTGCGCTTGGCTCGCCTACGCCCTACCTCGGCACGCATTGGTGTGCTGCAGGTGGTGGAAGCCGCAGGCCTGGCGAGCATCCGCGCTGAAGACGTATTCCGCCGGATGTTGGAGCGCGGTACACCAGTCAGTGCAGGCACCATCTACAGGTGTCTCCAGAAATTCGAGCGAGCAGGGCTTCTGCTGCGTGAGTGGGACCACTCCCGCACGGCGCACTATCGCGTCAAACCAACGCACGACGATACGCAGGTTCTGCGGCTGATCTGCCCGGAGACTGGGCGTGCGTTGATGCTGGCCGACCCGGATCTTTACGCGCGTGTGCTGAACGCAGCTCGCCGCCAAGGCCTGGAGCTCAGAGGCAAGCCACTGTCTATCCAGGCTGCATCTCAAAATCGATGAACCCGCGCTCGACGTTCGTCGATTGCAGCTTCGCACGCACCTTGTCCCCCACTTTCACTGCGTGGCCACGCACTACCAGCAGCTTGCCTTCCGCAGGAGGCGTAAAGATGCGCACCCACGTATTGCCCTTGGAAACACCTGTCACCACGCCATTGAAGATATCGCCAATGCGTGACTCAAGCAGGAGCGCCGCTTCGGATTTGCGCAACTGCCGCTCAACCTTATTGGCAGCGTCTTCCTGCCGGGTGCAATGCGCCGCCAGAAATTCCAGTTCGCTATCTGAGTAGGGTGAGGGCGCTCCAGACAAGGCTGCTTTAATCAAGCGCTGAGTCACCAGGTCAGGAAACCGGCGGTTGGGGGCGGTGGAGTGTGAGTAGTCGCGTACCGCCAACCCGAAGTGGCCAATTTTGGGGCCACCAGGCCGATCCACAGCATATTCGCCGCGCCCCATCAGTTTGACGATGGTTAGGGACAGGTCGGGAAATCGCACCGGGTCCCTTCGGCGTTGCTTCACCAGAAAACTCTCCAACGCAAGTGAATCAGGCTCCGGCGGCAGTGTCTCGCCGTATTCAGCTGCGATTTCAGCGATGCGCGCCCAGCGCTCAGGCGAGCGGACAACCCGGCGGATGGATGAGCGGTGCTTGCCAGCCAGGAAGCGGGCCGTCACACCATTGGTGGACACCATGAACTCTTCGATCAACTGGCGGGCGTGATTTTGCTCTTGCTGGCGGATGTCCACCACTTGATCGCCATCGAACACCGCCTTGGGTTGAAAGGTCTGGAATTCCAGAGAACCTTTTTCTCGCCGCATGGCACGCAGCTGCTGCGCTACCGAATGCTGGGTGCGCAACTGCTGATCCATGCCGGGTACTCTGGCCGCCGCTTCGGGAAGCGGGCCCTGGCCATCAAGCCAGGCGGCAACTGAGTCGTAAGCCAGTTTG
The DNA here is from genome assembly GCF_000422885.1 of Ottowia thiooxydans DSM 14619. Classification (GTDB taxonomy): domain Bacteria; phylum Pseudomonadota; class Gammaproteobacteria; order Burkholderiales; family Burkholderiaceae_C; genus Ottowia; species Ottowia thiooxydans. The sequence goes on from NZ_KE383942.1 coordinate 552,743, forward strand.
GCTTTGTTGTGTACGCGCGCACGGAAAATGTCCGAGGCCGCCAGCGAGCCATCGGGTTTGAGCACCATCTCGGTCACTGTGGCCGCGCGAATCTCATGAGGATTGAGCGAGGTCAGATCGGTGGAGAGCTTTTCCGGCAGCATAGGGAAGATGCGTGCAGAGGTGTAGACCGAGCTGGTGTTGGCTTGCGCGTGCTGATCGATCGGTGTGTTCTTGGCCACCAGGATGTCGACGTCGGCTATGGCAATGAGGATTTTGACCTCGCCACCTGGCAGCAATTCGCTGACCGAAAGTTGGTCCAGATCGCGAGAGTCGTCATTGTCTATTGAGCACCAGAGCAGGCCGGTCAGATCGGCCAGACTGGCGCTTTCTTTGGTCTCCGATGTGGGAATGGTTTCGAGCTGTTCCAGTGCCTCTTTCGAGAACTCCGGCTTCAGCCCGCGTTCGTGCATGGCTGCCACGGCCAGTTCGGCCAACTCTTTTTTCTGGTGAGGATGCAGACCCATGAGGCAGTACTCCAAATAAACGCTGCCAGCCAAGCCGCCCGGCAGCATGGCCCCATCTTAGCCCGCGGGGCTGCCTTTACTGCCTCATGTCTTGGACAAGGTGTGGAGCGGTATGTCGTGCTCGCGTGCCAGGGCATCCAATTGCGCCCGTGTTTTGCCAGCAGCCCAGCCCGCAATGGCTTTTCGAGTGGCCGGCGCGAGTAGCGTTTTTGCATTTGGTACAGGCAGGCCGACTACTCGGCACAAGGCCGCCGCAAAATGCGGTTCCAGCGCGGCCACCGCCACACGCCCGTCTTTGCAGGCGTAAACGCCGTAGCCGGCATGCGCGCCGCCCACGGCGCCTTTGGGTGTTGTGAGACCCCACCCACGCGGAAGAGCCAGCCAGCCAGCGGCGTCGGAAAGCGCGATTTCCTGACGAACACCCTTGGCACTCGCACGCGCCGCGAGCACCGTTGCCAGCACGGCTTCACTGCTCATCAGTGCGCCCGCCATGTCGGCGAACAAGGTGGCGGGTAGTTCAAGCGCTGGCACCAGCCCAGCTTCAGCCAGATAGGTGAGATCGTGCCCTGGTTCCTCGGCTCGTTCTCCAGGTGCACCAACGATGGACACCAGCGAAAGCTGCGGGTGGCGAGCGTGCAGTGCCCTCCATCCAAGCCCGAGCTTGACCAGCGCAGAAGGCCGAAAGGAGGTGAGGAGCACGTCCGTGCGAGCCAACTCACGGTGCAAAGCAGTTTGCCCCTTATCGCTCTTGAGATCGGCTTCCAGCACCCGCACGCCCTGATGCATCGCCTCATAAGCGTTCGGTGCGTACTGACCCATAGGATCAGCCGTGACGCCCGCTCGGCCGGGCGGTTCAATCTTGGTGCAACGAGCGCCCCAAGCATTCAAGCGCATCAGAGCTGCAGGTCCGGGAAGATTGAGTGCGAGGCTGACAACCCGCACGCCACGCAAGGGTTTGATTGATGAAGTGCTGCTCATGGTGTCTCCGTTAGCTGGATTATTTTTCATTTTCTGGATGGCCGGTTCCCTCTGCCCTGCGCTTTTCCTCACTTTTTCTTTTCAACCGTTCAAGGAGCGAAGGCTTGGCATCCGGATCCCCCGGGACCACCGGAGAATTGACCGATTCTGGCGCAGAGCGCGGCTTTGGATTCTTCCATGCCTGGTAGGCACCCAGGGCGAAGAAGAGAAGAAATAGCACTAGAGCGGTCAGCAGAGTCCACTTGATAACCTTGCCCAGCAGTCGCTTGCCGAACAAGCCCACCAGAAAAGCCCACAACAGCGCGATCGGGCCGAAGATCAAATGCATCAACAGCGAACGTCCTACGGACTCGCTGTGGTTGCCTTTGAAGGACAAATGCTTGAGGTCATCGGGGAGCTTGACGCCAAGCTTTTCCGCACGCGCGGCCAATTCATGAGCGGCGTCGCCGTCTTTTTTGACGCCCAGGCCGCGGTCATGGGCGCGCGCCAGACCTACCAGCGCCCACTGGCCCGCAATGTCGTCATCGCCAGCTTCCTCAAGCGCTTGCTGGAATAACTGGACCGCCTTGGTTTGCTCTTCTTTTCCGCTCTCCTTGGTTTCACCTGCCTGGATCATTTCCCCCAGCACACGCTTGGCGTTAGCAGCTACCACGGCTGAGCCATTGTCAATGGCCTCTTGCAACCAGCCTTCGGCCTGCTCGAACGACTGCGCCACCATCTGCCCGCGGCGATGAAGCTGTGCCAGCGCGATCTGAGAATAGGCGTGCCCGTTTTCAGCGGCCGTCATCAGGTGATACAAATACAGCCGGATACCCTCGGGGTCATCTGCCATCGCTACTTGCGTCAGCCACACCTTCCCCGATTCGTCATACCTAAGGCCTTGGTCTGTGATGGCATCGGCCAGGCGGCCATGTGAGAACGGCTCGTCATGCACGTTTGCCGCTTCGATCAGCGTGGGCGCCAAGGCTTGCAAATTGTGGCCGGGAGCACGCCCTTGCACCACCCACCAGTAAGCATTGGCCACAGCGCCATGCCAGCCCAGCTGGTAGGAGCGCAGGTACCAAAACACGGTTTGATCTCCGTCCTGCTTGACGCCACGCCCTTGGCCGTAAGCCACTTCGGCCAAGCGCAATGCGCACAACGCAATGCCTTCGTCAGCGCCTTTCTTCCAGGCGTCATAGGCCGGGCCGGCGTCGTCCAGCACTGTGTTCAGGTAGTCACCTAAAGACAGGAATGCCTCCTCGTGTCCCACCGCCACCAAGCGTTTCAACTGCGGCAGAATTTTTGGGTCGTTCTTGTCCGCTGACCAGCGCGCTTGTGTACCTTCCCAAAGCAGCTCCGTGTATTCCGGATCCAGCTCCAGGGCCTTCTCGCTATATTGGATGGCATCCTGATACTTGCGTTCGCTGCGGTCTACCAGCACGCGCCAGTAGTAGCCCAGCGCATCTTGCGGCAATAGTGCAATGGCCTCGTCAATCAATCGTCGGCCGGCGTCCCGTTCCCCCAGGAACATGCACCGGTAAAAGCCAAGCACGGACTTCGACAGGCGCTTCAGCCGCTGCTTACCCAATGGCGTTAGCGAGGCTTGCTCCGGCGCGTTGAGGTATTTCTCCACCTCCCCGATGGAGCCGCCCCATTCCGGACGCAAGCTGTGCAGTTTGGCGGCATGAAGCGCGTAGGAAGCAGGGTCTACCGCCAATCCATAGCTATACCAGTCCTGCCCTTTGGGAAAGCCCAGTCCCTTTGCGGTTTCATCGCCGGCTATCCATACCATGCGGCCAATCATGGAAAGCGCCAACCCTGGGTTTTTTACCCTCAGTGCGGCGCGATAAAACAACTGGCAAGCCTCGTTGAAGCACTCGTGCATGCGGCTCCACTGTGCTTGCGAAACCTCGTTGGCTGTTGTGGATCCGCGTGCCTGCCTGCCACAGGCCCAAAGATATTGGCCGCGCATCATCAGTGCGGCATAGCTCTCAGGAGATCTGCGAAGCCATTGCGCCGTGGCTTCGTCAACAGAGCGCAGCGCGCTGGCGCCAGCCCCTACAGCGGTGGCTTCCGCTTCACTGTCTGGATCGCGCAGGTATTCATTGTGTAGTTCGAGCAACCAGTTTTCACAGGCGTCGAATTGGTGACCGAGCAGGTAGCTGCGCGCGGTTTGAAGATAGAGCGTCATGGCGATGACTAAAGAACTGATTTAGAGGCTGGCTGTCGTTGCCAATGTAGCGCAGAGTCTGCCACTCCAAAGCCCGAGCCGATCAGTGCCGCCGTGTCTATTCGCTCGAACTCACACTTTTTTCAATTTCATGAAAGCATCCTTAAAACTAATTGATTGAAAAGGCGTTTGGTTGGGTTTGAGGGGTTTCAGCGTTTGGAGGCGCCAAAATCCAGCGGCAGGCCCACGTAGTTCTCCGCAATGGTCTTCAAGCCACTCTCAGAGTTCATCAAATAGTCCAACTCGGCGTTCTGGAACTTGGAGGTGATGGCCTCATCGTGAGGAAAACGGTGCATGAGCTGAGTGAACCACCACGAGAAGCGCTCGGCGCGCCAGATGCGGCCCAGGCACTTGCGTGAATAGTCGTCTATGCCGGCTTCACTCTTGTCCTTATAGAACTCCACGATGGCGTCATGCAGGAACTTCACATCGGTAGCGGCCAGGTTAAGGCCCTTGGCTCCCGTGGGCGGAACAATATGGCCAGCATCGCCAGCCAGAAACATGCGGCCAAAACGCAGGGGTTCAGTGACAAAGCTGCGCAGCGGTGCAATGCTCTTTTCGATCGAAGGGCCGGTGACCAGATCGCGGCGGCCTTTGTCATCCAGGCGTAGCTTGAGTTCCTGCCAGAAGGCATCATCTGTCCACTCCTCAACTTTGTCAGTGAGCGGAACCTGCAGGTAGTAGCGGCTGCGCGTGGCACTGCGCTGGCTGCACAGCGCAAAGCCGCGTGGGCTATTCACATAGATGAGTTCGTGGTTCACTGGAGGGGTGTCGGCAAGGAGGCCCAACCAACCGAATGGGTAGACCTTTTCATACTCCTTGATGGCGCTACGCGGTGCGCTGGCACGGCATACACCATGAAAGCCGTCGCAGCCCGCGATGAAGTCGCAATCAATGCGCTCGCTTTTCCCGTTTTTTTCGTAGGTGACGTAAGGGTGGGTGCTGTCGAATTCGTGCACGCGCACGTTCTGCGCTTCATACACTGTAGGCAGGCCGGCAGCGGAGCGGGCTTCCATCAAATCCCTGGTCAGCTCGGTCTGCCCATACACCATCACGTTCTTGCCGCCAGTGAGCTTGTTCAGATCCACGCGATGGCGCTCACCGCCAAAGAGCATCTCAATGCCTTCGTGCACCAGGCCTTCCTTGTGCATGCGTGCTCCCACGCCAGCTTCGTCCATCAGATCGATGCTGACCTGCTCCAGAATGCCCGCGCGAATACGGCCCAGCACGTAATCACCAGAAACGCGTTCAACGATCACGGCATCAATGCCGGCCTTGTGCAACAACTGGCCGAGCAGCAGGCCTGAGGGGCCACCGCCCACGATGGCGACTTGAGTGCGCATGAAGATTTCTTTCTTTGAGGGAGGGTAGTTGCACCCCTGTTGGCTTGTCCCTCTGGGGGAGGGTGGGGCGCCCGGCTGTGGGGTGAGGGCTCCGCAGCGGTTGAGCACCCCAGAACTTTCCAGGAGCTTAGGTCGCGCAATTCATCCGCGCCAGTGCTTTCAGCATCCTTTGTGCGATCAGAGAAATAATTGTGCGATCATCGCGCAGAACTATTCACCTACCTGTAGCCATGAGCATCGCTCGCGCAGACACCATCGATGGCCTCGTCAAGGGGCTTGCCGTACTGGAGAGTTTCGATACCGAACGCCAGCGCCTCAATGCCACGCAAACCGCTGATCGTGCGGGCTTGACTCGCGCGGCTGCGCGGCGGCACCTTCTCACGCTCGCACACCTGGGATATCTGGAAACGGATGGAAGCCATTTTTGGCTTAGCCCGAGAGTGTTGCGCTTGTCCGGTGCCTATCTTGCATCCGCTCGGCTGCCGCGCGTGATCCAGCCTACGTTGAACCGGCTGGCCGCCGAAACCCAAGACGTTTATTCCGCCGTGGTACTAGATGGCGACGAAGTGGTCATCATTGCGCGCGGTTCTGGCCTGGCCCCGGTTACCCGGTTGTTGGCTTACGGCATGCACCTGGGGGCAAGGCTTCCCGCGCATGCTACGTCTACAGGCCGGGTTTTGTTGGCCGCACTGCCCAAACACGAACTGAACGACTGGCTGGCTGGCCGCACTCTACCGCGTCTGACACCTCACACCACCACCAACCTGCGTGAGTTCAAGGCACTATTGGCGGAGACTTCCAAGCAGGACTTTTGCGTGGCGAGCGAGGAGCATGAACTGGGCGTTCACGCTGTCGCTGTGCCGCTCAGGAACCCACAAGGGCGTGTGGTGGCGGCGCTGAATGTCATCGTTTCTCAGGGACGAATGCAGGGGACACCGCAGCTTGAACAAGTGCTGGAACGGTTGCGTGAAGCGGCGCGAGAGCTGCGGCAGATGCTTTAGCCACTGAGTTGCGCTGATCTGAAACCAACCCAAAATCATGGTGCAAGGAATTTTTCAGCTAGCATCGATCAGCGATTCACCAATAAAGGAGACATTCATGTTCAGTCACATCATGATCGGCACTAACGATCTCGACCAATCCAAGCAGTTCTACGATACCGTGCTGGGCACGCTTGGGGTGAAACCCGGCGTCGTGGACCGCCACCGGGTGTTCTGGCGTACCCCTGGCGGCACGTTCAGCGTGAGCAAGCCCATCGATGGCGAACCGGCTACGCTTGCCAATGGAGCGACCTTCGGTTTCAAAATGGAATCGCCAGAGCAAGCCGATCAGTTTTATGCGGCCGCGCTCGCGAACGGTGCTGTGGCTGTGGAAGACCCGCCCGGCTGGCGCGGAGGCCCAAGTGGCGTGTATCTCTGCTACTTTCGCGACCTCGATGGCCACAAGATCTGCGGCCTGCACCGCGCGCCGAAAGCCTGACGACCGGTTCGCAGGCGGGCATCTCCACCCTCACATTTGCTTCAGCCGGATTGGCACGCAGCTGCCAAGCTGCGGGTATGTCCGTAGTGAAAAGGTTGACGTTGTCTGAGAGCCTATGCAAAGTCTCTGCGCGAGGGCCATTGCGCCCGAAAAGCTGTGGATGCAAGGCGAAAAACGCAGGGATACCTTGTGGTATCGCGAGTATTTTCAACGCCGCAGACGCGGTTTTTCGGGCGCAATGGGTCCGCGAGGAGACTTTGAATAGGCTCTTATACCTTCAGCGCTTAAGCAAATGCATTTTTCCACTTTGTGGAAAGCTAGACTCGTCTTTCAGAAAAAATCAATCTGCAGACTAATCAAACGAGGATGTTCATGATCTACACCCGCCGCGTCGTTCACTTGGCTGTACTGGCAACCCTTGCCAGTGTGGCCGTTCCCACGATGGCGCAAAGCCCAGCGGCATGGCCTAATAAGCCGGTGCATTTCGTCACGCCTTATCCTCCTGGTGGGTCGTCGGATGTCATCACCCGGTTCATCGCTGATGGCGTCTCGCGCGTGCTGGGCCAGCCTGTCGTCGTCGAGAACAAGCCCGGGGCGGCTGCCACTATGGGCACCGACTATGCGAGCCGCCAAGCGCCCGATGGCTATTCGTTCCTGGTGGCGCCAACCGCTGCTGTGGCGCTGGCACCCTACCTGCTGAAGACCGTCAAGTACAGCTATCAGAACTTCGAACCTGTGGCGAAGCTGGCCTCCTCGTATGGTTTGGTCACCGCGCGGAAAGACGCCCCTTTTTCCGACTACAAAGGAATGATCGCCTACGCCAAAGCGAATCCCGGTAAGCTCACGTTTGCGACCAACGGCGTAGGCTCCATCGTGCACATGACAGGTGTTTTGCTGCACAAGGAAACTGGCGTACAGCTGGTGCACATTCCATACAAAGGGGCCAGCGAATCCACCGTTGATTTGATGGGCGGGCGCATCGATCTCATGTACGACCCAGCCACGGCCACTCGCGTGAAGGCTGGTGATCTCAAAGGTCTGGCGACCAACAGCAGCGTTCGCAACCCCGAGCTTCCGGATATCCCGACGCTCAAGGAGCAGGGTTTCGGTGATGGCAGCTCGTTCAGCTGGTTCGCCATCTTCGCGCCCAAAGGCACGCCTCAGCCTATCGTTCAGCGCATGGCGGAGGCGGTACGCCAAGTGCTTGATGCCCCCGAAGTGAAAAAGCAATTGCAGCTGTCGGCCCTCTATCCCAACTACGAAGACCCTGCCACGTTCGCCAAGTCACTGAAGCGCGATGCTGAGTTGCTTCAGAAGGTCGTCAAGGACGAAGGCCTGAAGATAGATTAGATGTTCCGGTGGGTGGCAAGGCCCGTCAGTGGCCTGCTGCCTTGATGGCTTGTAGTGAAAGCCTTTCCCACGCTCTACACCTGAAGCGCTTACCGGTGACGAGCGAAGGCCACCACGTTCGCAACCTCGGCCACGTGATCGGCTAGTTCCGTGGCCAGCGCTTCCAGCTTCTTGCGCCCCTCCGGCAGCAGGTGAACCTCTACCTGCCTACGATCGGTGGCGCTGGTCCGGCGCTCCACCAGACCTGCCTCTTCACAACGTGAAATCAGCGCAACCACACCATGCGGTTGCGCCTGCAGGCGTTCTGCAATTTCACTGATCGACGCCCATTCGCGTCCCGCGAACCCCTGCGTGTGCAGCAGCGCCTGGTATTGCAGGATTGTGATGCCGTGTGCCCGCGCCGCATCTTCGCTAAAGCGCAGAAAGCTGCGAAGCCTGAATCTGAAGTCTGACAAGGCTTCGAGTCGCGCCTTGTCGATAGGCATTCTGGGGGGAGACATGGCAGCCAGTGCAGTGAGTGGGTCAATGAAGGCAATCAACCGACTGTAGCAGGGCTCCGAAAACGCTGAGGGTAATTACTCATACTGTGAGGTATTAAAACCTCATAACATGACATAGATTAGTAAGCAATCTGTAAGTATTCAAGGAGATGAGCTAGTGTCTTTACGGATAAAAAGGAAGAAGGATTTCATAGCGGGCCTCATGTTCGCCACTGTCGGGGCGGCATTCGCGATCGGTGCGTTTGATTACACGGTGGGTAGCGCTGCACGAATGGGCCCCGGCTATTTCCCGTTGATGGTGGGTGTGTTGCTGACCGTGCTGGGCTCGGCAGTGGCCTTGTCTGCAGTAGGGTCCAGCCCCGGTGGAAATGGCGAACCCGTGGGAAGGATTGCCTGGAAGCCCTTGGGCTTCATCATTGGCGCTAACCTCTTGTTCGGGGTGCTGCTCGCGGGAGTGCAATCCCTGGGCCTGCCTGCCATGGGGCTGATTGTGGCGGTGTATGCGCTGGTTATTGTGTCCTGCATGGCTGGAGCCGCGTTCAGCATGAAGGCGTCACTGGTGCTCGCCACCGTGTTGGCCGTGGGGAGCTATCTCACCTTCGTTCTCGGTTTGGGCTTGCAGTTCCAGGTGTGGCCGACCTTCATTAGCAGCTGAGCGCCATGGAAGATCTCATCAATAACCTATCGCTCGGTTTCGCCACGGCCATCAGCCTGCAAAACCTGCTGTATGCCTTCCTCGGCTGTTTGTTGGGGACGCTGATCGGCGTGTTACCCGGGATCGGGCCGACGGCCACGGTAGCCATGTTGTTGCCAGCCACCTACGCGCTACCGCCCGTGGCTGCGCTGATCATGCTGGCGGGTATTTACTACGGCTCTCAGTATGGCGGATCGACCACCGCCATTTTGGTCAACCTTCCGGGTGAAGCATCATCCGTGGTCACTACGATTGATGGGCATCAGATGGCCAAGAAGGGGCGTGGCGGTCCTGCTCTCGCCGCTGCCGGCCTGGGCTCCTTCTTTGCTGGCTGCGTGGGCACGTTGATGCTCGCTGCGTTTGCCGTGCCACTGACGGAAGTCGCTTTCAAGTTTGGCCCGGCGGAGTATTTCTCTCTGATGGTGCTGGGCCTGATCGGCGCGGTCGTGCTGGCTTCGGGGTCACTCCTCAAGGCCATTTGCATGATCCTGCTGGGATTACTGCTCGGCCTGGTGGGCACTGACGTCAATTCAGGCGTGGCACGATACGCTTTCGATGTGCCGGAACTCACCGACGGTCTGAGCTTCATCGCCGTGGCTATGGGGGTATTTGGCTATGGCGAGATCATCTTCAATCTGGCGCGGCCAGATGAAGATCGTGAGGTATTCACTGCCAAAGTCTCTGGCCTGTTGCCTTCCGGGAAGGACTTGAAGCGCATGGTTCCGGCCGTGCTGCGCGGTACTGCTCTAGGTTGCTCGTTGGGCATCCTGCCAGGGGGCGGTGCAATGTTGTCGGCCTTTGCCGCCTACACCATCGAAAAGAAAACCAAGCTTGCCCCAGACGAGGTGCCTTTCGGCCAAGGCAATATCCGCGGTGTGGCGGCGCCTGAGGCGGCCAACAATGCAGGAGCGCAGGCGTCTTTCATTCCTATGCTGACTCTGGGCATTCCGCCCAATTCCGTGATGGCGCTGATGGTTGGGGCCATGACCATTCACAACATCCAGCCCGGTCCGCAAGTGATGACCAGCAACCCTGAGCTGTTCTGGGGCCTGATTGCTTCAATGTGGATAGGCAACTTGATGCTGGTGATCTTGAATCTGCCCTTGATCGGCCTTTGGGTGAAGCTGCTCACGATTCCCTACCGCTGGCTGTTCCCCGCCATTGTGTTGTTCTGCGCTATTGGCGTGTACTCCACCAACAACAACGTGTTCGACATCTGGTTGATCGCTATCTTCGGCGTCGTGGGTTATGGTTTCCTCAAGCTGAGCTGCGAACCTGCACCACTCCTGCTGGGCCTGATTCTGGGCCCGATGATGGAAGAAAACCTGCGCCGTGCGCTGTTGCTTTCACGCGGCGACTGGACTGTGTTAGCTACACGCCCCATCTCACTGGGACTGCTGCTGGGGGCCGTGTTGCTGTTAGTGATCGTGTTGGCACCTTCTGTTCGTTCCAAGCGCGAGGAAGCGTTTGTCGAAGAGGCAGCCTGAGAAGGTGTGAACGAATCCCCCATTCCTACCTTGACCGAAAAAAAGCCGCCTTGACCCGGCGGCTTTTGACGGCCCTCGCGAACATACTGGATTCATTCACACCTCCTGAATTTTCAGCTTCAATAGATCGCATTGGGCGATAGGGAAACGCCATGGAGTAAATTCGATGTGCGGCCATTTTTCGAATTGGACTTGATCGGAGATATAGCGCTTCCGAGACTGTGTTCAGGTAGTGCTCTGCAGCCGGTGGCAGCAGTCATCAAGTGAATGAGGTGGGCCGTACACCATTGTTGCCTTTGCATGTAGAACCTCGATGCAGCGGCTTCAGTTCTGCTTCATGTTCCTGGCGTAGGCTCCGCTGCATGCGACTCCTCCTGATTGAAGACGATTCCTCCTTGGGCAGCTCCCTGCAATCTTGGCTGCAGATGGATGGTTACGCGGTTGATTGGCTAACGCGCGGCGACCAGGCGGCCACCGCGCTGGCTACGCATGAGTACCACTGCGTACTACTTGATCGGGGCCTGCCGGGTCTTGATGGTGATGCGGTGCTGAAAGCCCTGCGCGCTGCCGGAACATCACGCGCACAGCTGCCGGTGATTGTGATTACGGCGCGCGACACGCTGGCCGACCGTGTTCAAGGTCTGGATCTAGGTGCGGATGACTATCTGGTCAAGCCCTTCGATCTGGAGGAGCTTTCTGCGCGTGTTCGCGCGGCCCTGCGCCGCAGCGCGGCCCAGCCAACACCGGTGCTCCAACATGGCTCGGTCGTTCTGGATCCCGCTGCGAAGCGCGTGACGCTGGATGGGACGGCGCTTACGCTCACGGCGCGGGAGTTCGCTGTTCTGCAAGCGATGATGCGCCGACCTAGCCATATTCTTAGCCGCGCCCAGCTGGAGGAAGCCCTCTATGGGTGGGGCGAAGAGGTGGAGAGCAATGCCATCGAGGTTCATATCTACAACCTGCGCAAGAAGCTCGGTAACCGCTTTATTGTGACCGTGCGCAATCAGGGCTACGGATTGGCGCCGGCATGAAAATTCCAAAATGGTCGCCTGGCTGCAGTCGGCTCAAGACAGCGAAGCTTGCACCCTCACCCGGAGGTTGGTCGCTGCGGCGGCGCCTGCTCCTGATGGTGATGGGCACCAGCATCAGTTTGTGGCTGGTGAGTTTGGGTATTGTGGTGGGTGTCGCCTGGTTTGCCACCAGTGAAGTGTTCGACGATGCGTTGGAGGAAGGCGCTCGCCTGGTGCTGCAGATAGGCGTTCAAGGCGGGCCTGCCGCTAATGCAGATCCAAGCCAACGCCTTGGCGCCACCGAGGCACTGAAGCTGCGCATGTATTACCAACTCGTGGCCTCAGACGGGCGAGTGTTGATACGAGGGGAGGGCACACCGGAGACGGCTTTTCTTCCCAATGCCCAGCACAAGGAGGAAGCCACCGTCTGGGTGGACAACAAACTCTGGCGGGTACACGCGCGTGCTGGCCGGGATGGCGTCACTGCGCAGGTGGGGCAGCCGATGGAGGAGCGGCTGGAGCTGTTGGAGGACATGGCCGAAAGCCTGATATGGCCTGCGTTGGGCCTATTGGTGCTGCTCGGCTTCTTGAGTTGGTTACTGATTCGGCGTTTGCTGCGGCCGCTGGAGGATACGGCTTTGCGCATTAGCGCCAAGTCTCTTGATGATCTGACTCCCGTTCAAGCGCAAAACCCCCCGCGCGAACTGCAATCGATCCTGGCCGCCCTCAATACCTTGTTGGCGCGTTTGGGTACGGCCCTGAACAGTGAGCGGCGTTTCACTGCAGATGCAGCGCATGAATTGCGCACACCGCTTGCCGCGCTGCGCATGCGCGTGCAGCTCATAGAGCGAGAGCTTAAGCTGCCCAATCAGCACTTGCAGCAATTGCGTGCTGACCTGGATCGCTGCACCGCGTTGGTGGAAAGCCTGCTGGCACTGGCTCGGCTGGAGCCTCAGGCCACCCCGTTGAGCCGGGAGGCGGTGGATCTGAACGCGGTGCTCGACAGCTTGAGCCTGGAGGGCGCGCAAGCGATGCAGATTCGGGTGGAACGATCCTTGGCCGAGCCGCAGATATGGGCTTCAGGGTCGCTATTGGCAAGTGCTTTGCGTAATCTGCTCGACAACGCGGTGCGCTATGGCCGCGAAGGAGGCCGGGTGCGCATCGAAACCTCGCGGTTGCCGCAAGGCGGCGTTCGCCTGGCCGTGCGCGATGACGGCTTGGGGGTGCCTTCTGATCAACGAGATCGTCTTGGGGAGCGCTTCTTTCGGGTGCTGGGTACAGGCAAGACCGGCAACGGTTTGGGCTTGTCTATCGTCGCGCGCATCGCGGAGTTGCACGGCGCATCCTTGCATTTCGAAGATGGGCTCGATGGCCGTGGCCTCGGCGTGGTGCTGGATTTTCCATCCAACCTATAAATTATCAGCAACCTCAGGCACTTCAGATTGCCTTCATGTTCAACCCCTCCAATAGGCTTATTCCGCAATAGGCGGAATTCTTTCCCTACAACAAGGAGTTGAACCATGAAAAAAACCGTTTCCGCATTTGCCGCCGCTGTCGTGCTGGCCCTTGGCGCCACTGTGGCGATTGCTCAGTCTGCAAATTACAGCGGGCCGAGCACCGCGCCTAAAGCCGTGGCTGCCGGCGCCTACTCGGGCCCTAGCGTCGTACCGCTGATGACAGTCAAGCAATTGATCGACACAGGGCGCGACGATCAACACGCGCGTTTGCAAGGCCGCATCGTCTCGCACAATGGTGGGGAGCATTACTCTTTCGAGGATGCAACGGGTCGTATCACCGTAGAGATCGACCACGATAAATTCCCGGCAGGCCAGACCATCAGTGCGGAGAGTCGCGTGGAACTGCTGGGCGAGTTCGACAAAGGTTTGCGCAAGACCGAATTCGAAGTGGAGCGCATGGCGTTGATGCCCTGAGGTCTATCTATCGTCTGTCTGGGGGCGAGAGTTTTAGCGAGTGGCACTTCTGGAAGGGAACCATGAGTGCCAACCGGGGATCTATTCGTGTGAACACGTCCTATTTGATCCCTTTTCTTTCTGTACTCAGATGGCGATCAACGCCTGCGACTACACAACCCGATTCAACAAGGAAACTGATGAGCACCGAAGAAATCCGCGCCATTGTCACGGTCTGCCTGCTGGCCGCTTATGCCGACGGAGACAAGCACGATCGCGAACGCGAGCAGATCCGCCAAGTCGCTGAAGGCTTGGCGCAAGACCAGCAGATCAATCTGCCTGGTCTCTACCAGGACGTACTGATGCGCCGTGTTCAGTTGGCGGACGTGCTGCCAAAACTGGTTAGCAGCGAAGCGCGTCAGTTGGCCTACGAGATGGCTGTGTGCGTATGCGAAGCCGACGGCCAAACCAGCCCGCAGGAGCAGGCTTTCCTGGGTCAATTGAAGCAGGCGCTCGGGCAGGCACCTACTGAATTTGCCGCGCAGGCAGACACTTTGTCGGCTGCGCCGTTGGCCGCCTCAGCCGGCGCATTGCCGGAGGTCGTGAAGGCCGGGCAGGCAGTGCCGCATCCAGTTGCCGTGGATGCTCTGCCTGATACCGATGCAACGCGACGCACCGGAACCCTGTCTGCCGCAGACATGGATCGCAAGATTCTCAACGCGGCAATCCTCAACGGCGCCATCGAACTGCTGCCAGAAAACCTATCCACTCTGGCCATCATTCCGCTTCAGATGCGGATGGTCTATCAGGTTGGTCAGAGTTACGGCTACGAGCTGGACAGTGGCCATATCAAGGATCTGCTGGCTACAGTGGGCGTCGGGTTGACCTCGCAGTACCTGGAGCAGGCGGGTCGCCGGCTGCTTTCAGGTTTGTTGGGTAAGGGCATTCTCGGCGGCCTGGGCCGGCAAGCGGTGAGTAGCGGCATGAGCTTTGCCGCCACCTACGCGTTAGGTCACGTTGCCAATCAATACTACGCGGGTGGTCGCACCCTGAGCACTCAGATGCTGCGCGACGCCTACCAGCATGTCATGGCAGATGGCCGCCAATTGCAAACCCAATACCTGCCGCAGATGCAGGAGGTGGCCCGTGGACTGAACACCGCCAAGATCATGCAAATGGTGCGCGGTAAATGATCCCAGGCATGTGAGTCGCGCTGGCTTTGAAGAGATCAATTCTGCGGACGAGGCACATCTTGCCCGCCCACAGAAATTCGAAGCCCGTTTCAATCTTTCTTGCGCCTATTCTTAGCACGGAGCCCCACCGTCCCAGCTAACAGCAGGCCGGTGAGCATCAGGCCCCATGCTTGCAACGTTGGCACCGCCGTGACCGCCGTGACGGGCTGAGGCGGTGGCGCCAGCTCGAAATTGGCAGACAAACTTCCGCCTGACTGGGTGGTGTTGAAAACCACGTTATCGACGGCCCCGCGGAATACGCCTGCCCACCCAGACCCCATGAAGGGGATCACACTGATCACCACGCTGGCGCTGCTGTACGGCGACGCTGTGCCATTGCAGGTGCCGCCGGTTGCAAACACAGAAAAAGCGCAATACCCAGACAGGCTGGGAGTCCACATGATGGACGAAGCATTGACCGTAGATGTCACCCATGTATTGACTGCTGGGTCTGTATTGGTCTGGTAGTACGGCTCGAATATCAAATAACTCCGGTCTGCCGTAGTGGCGGAGTTGCCGTCTTCGTCTATCCAAAGCGTAAACGCTGGCGCTTGAGCGGTGGGGTTGGTGCTGCTCGCATCGCGGTACCAGTCGTACTGTGCTGAGCTGAACTGGGCCAAGGTACCCAACGCCCCGAAACTCGTGGGACTTGCCGCGTCATAGCGCCATTCCGTGCTACCCGAGATGCTCGGTGACGTCATCAGAATAGACCCGTTACCGCTTCGTGCGTAGTCAGCCGTGATGCCGGTGCTGGCACCCGAGCTTGCGGCCCGGTACCACTGCTGATCGACCGCCGCATCGTCGCTGGATGTCATGCCGGAAGGCGTTGTTACTGTCGCTGCTTGCACACCGGCTGCGGCGCCCAGACCAATCAATCCAGCGACGATGACCGAAAAATTGCGGTGACAGCGATGCATAACGTCTCCCTTGCATTTTGTAGTTCACAAAGTCTACGCCTCACGGAATGCGTTAACAAGGTGCGTCTAGCCGTGGAAAACCCGCGTATCCCCTTGTCGTGAAAAGGATTTTTTAGAACAATAGTCCGCAGAATGGTCGTTGATGGGTGCTTGCGGCTAGCGGGGTTTGGGCACCGAACCTGGGCACACTCATGAACCTCAGGTCTTGAACGCGTTAGCGGTGGCCTTGCTGCGCTTGATTGCAGGGTTTGACTGGGCGGAGCTGATCAGCTCTTGCGCTCTGCGCTTGGCCAGTTCTTTGTAGAGTGATTCTGATGTGCGGAGAATTTTGGAGAGCGCCTTGGTGGCGCCTTCCTCATCGCGCGCGCGCAGCGCTTTGATCAGCTCTCTTCTGAAGGCCACGCCTCCCGAAACCTGATCAGAACCAACCTCCGCCATTAACTCCTGCCATGCCTGAGTCAGGCCGCGCACTACGATGACCGCGACGGTATTGCCGGCGCTTTCAGCTAGCATGTTGTGAAACTCAACATTGATTCGAATGCGGTCTTCTGACCGGCCTTCGGCGTGAGCGGCGGCTGACTGATTCACGTTGTCTTCGAGCGCGTCGATCTGCGCTTCGGTGAGCCTTTCGCATGCAGCGGGTATCAGGGCGCCTTGAATCCACTGGCGTGCTTCAAACAACTCAGAGATCGATACGCTGCTCAGTCGGAGCAGGTCAGACATGGCCCCAGAGACAACGCTCGCCTTGCCTGCGGTGATGAAGGTGCCGCCGTATTTGCCGAGCCGTGTCTCCAGTAAGCCGCCAGTGACCAGTGCTCTGAGAGCTTCACGCAAAGCCGACCGGCTAATGCCCAACAGGGTGCTGAGTTCGCGTTCAGACGGAAGCCTGTCTCCGGGATGGAGTGCACCGTTGAACAACAGCGCTCTAACTTTTTCTGCCGCCTCATCAGTTGTTCGCAATCTCTATCTCCATCTGCACTGAACCACAGGGTTGCAGTGTATGACGAGAGCGTCTCCCGTGACCCCGAATGGATTGAGCTGTGCTCAAAGAGTGTGGTGGGTGAGTGCGAAGCGGGGGGCTTGCGCATTTCATTTCTTTGGGAATACACTATGGTCAGACCATTAAAAATAGCTTGCATCTGAGATCGCACTCAACCGGCAATGGCTTCGAGCTGAGCTCGAAACGGGGTTTGGTTTGGGCGCTGGATGGAGCCGCAATGGGTTTGGTTCGTTCTGGATCTTCGTTCTGCTCAAAGGAGTTCATCGATGTCACCATGCAAATCTGCTCTCACTCGTCGCCACGGAATCGGTGTGTTCCTGGTGGGTGTCGCCTGTACGCTCGCCTCTTTCGGGCAAGTGCAGGCGCAGGCTCAGCCCCAAGCGCAGGCTTGGCCTACGCATCCAGTCAAGTTGATCAGTCCATGGCCTGCTGGCGGCAGTAACGATACGTTTTCGCGCCTCATCGCCACGCGCCTCACCACCACGCTGGGGCAGCCGGTCATTGTGGAGAATCGTCCTGGAGCCTCGGGAACGCTGGGCGTGAGCCAGGTGGCGCGTGCTCCCGCAGACGGCTACACCTTGGTGATGGGAAGCTCCCCCACTCACGCCACAGCGCTCAGCATCTATCCGCAGCTGAGTTACCACCCCGTGAAAGACTTTTCGCCTATCACGTTGGTCGGTTCGTCCGCCAATGGGTTGGTCGTACACCCCTCTGTACCAGCGAACAGCGTGGCCGAGTTGATCGCCTTGGCGAAGTCAAAACCCGGAAAGCTGAGCTATGCCTCCACCGGAAGCGGCTCTTCACAACACCTATCTGCAGAGCTGTTCAAGGTCATGGCTGGTGTAGACATGCTTCACGTGCCCTACAAGGGGGCTGCACCAGCGGTCTCGGACATCGTGGCAGGGCACATCAATCTCGGATTCCATAACTTGGTGGATGTACTGCCGCATGTGAAGGCAGGCACGCTTCGGCTACTGGCCGTGACTTCGGCGCAGCGAAGCAAAGCGCTGCCTGAAACCCCGACGATCGCCGAGTCGGGTGTGCCTGGGTACGCGGCTGAAGTGTGGTTTGGCATCTTTGCACCTGCGAAGACACCTCGCCCCATTGTCGACAGACTCCACCGCGAAATCAGCGCCGCTCTTTCAGAGCCTGAAATTCGCGCCAGATTCGACGCCTCAGGCATGGAGGTGGTTGCAAGCGGCCCAGACGCATTCGCCCGTTACGTGCAGGAAGAAATCACCAAATGGTCCGACATCGTTCGTCGGGCAGACGTCAAACCTAACTAATTTCTACACGAACTCAAGGAGATCAATCCAATGACTTTTTCAGTACTTGCTCGTTGTGAGACTACAGGCATGTTCGGGATGGCTATCGCCACGCGTCCCATTGCCATCGGTGCCAAGTGCCCCTTTGTGCGGGCCAAGATTGGTGGCTTGGTGGTGCAAGCCAACGGTGATCCACGTTTGGGTACACTGGGCTTGAAGCTTTTGGAAATGGGCTACTCCGCAGAAAAGGTGCTGAAGGAGTTGCTTGACAGCGATGGAGCGGCGAATATTCCATGGCGGCAGATCTCGGTCGTCGATAAAGACGGCAGAACGGCTGCACATACCGGTAGTACGAACGAAGAATGGGCCGGCCAGGTGGTGCGGAAAAACCTGGTGGTCATTGGCAACCGTTTGTCCAATGACAAAGTGGCGCAGGCCATGGCTGATGGGTTCGAGAACGCCGAGGGTGAGCTGGCTCATAAGCTGCTCGCCTCACTGGAAGCTGGTCGAGACGCGGGTGGTCAGGTCGCGGGCCAATATTCAACGGCGCTGCAGGTGCATCACGAACGCAGCTACGCCTGGGTGGATTTGAGGGTCGATGAGCACAACGAGCCCATTGCCGAACTTCGCCGCCTGTACGGTTTGTATGTTCCGTTGATCCCGTACTACCAGGAACGTCCTTCCAATCCGTCCATGCCCCGGGATGACGATTGGCGCAAGGAGCTTGGGATCAAGGGTGGCCCGCGGTAATCCCCAAATCAGTCACTGTATCTTTTGATGACTCGATGCCTGCTCGATGTCTCATCGCAGGCAGCGAGCGATGTGCGGCTGCAAACCCGTCGGCAGATTTTGCCTAAACTATAGGCATGCCTACGTCCGATACCATCACCACGATTGATCAATTGCAGGAACTGTTCGGTTCCGTGGGCGAAGCTTCACTTCGCAAGGAAGCAAACTTCATTCCTGCGGTGTACCGACGGTGGATTGAGGCCTCACCGTTTGTGGTCCTGGCGACTTCAGGACCCGAAGGCTTGGATGCTTCACCGAGGGGCGACCCGGCCGGGTTTGTGGTCGTGGAAAACGAACGAAGCTTGCTGCTGCCGGAGCGCAGGGGCAACAACCGCATCGACAGCCTGCGCAATATCCTGACCGATAGCCGGGTTGGCTTGTTGTTCTTCATACCAGGCGTGGGGGAAACGCTGCGAGTGAACGGCCGTGCCACCATCAGCACAGATCGTGCGTTGCTGGATCGCCTGGCAGTAGAGGGGAAGCCACCACAGTGCGTGATACGTATAGCCGTTGAAGCTGCGTTTTTCCAGTGCGCGCGAGCGATGCAGCGTTCGGGTCTGTGGTCGAACACGACAAGACCGGCCGGAGTGCCCTCCGCTGGCGAGATGCTGCAGGCCTTGACGAGCGGTGGCATCGATGGCGAGCAGTACGACCAGGCACTTCCGGCGCGTCAGAGCACCAGCCTGTACTGAAACGTGAGTCGCTTGGCTGGCGAAAAGGCCGCCAAGAAAGGCTCAAACTCCCAGATGCTGGGTCAGCAAGTCTGGCTGGGCAATCAATTGCGCTGAAGTACCTTCGAACACTACTTGGCCTTTGACCAGTATGACGTTGCGGTCGGTCACCTGCGTCACGTGCTTCCAGTTCTTGTCGACGATGACGCTGCTAATACCGCTATGGCGGATGACATCGCAGATGCGCCAGATTTCTCTCGCGATCAGGGGAGCCAAGCCTTCGGTGGCTTCATCAAGAATCAGCACGTCCGGATTAGTCATCAGCGCACGGCCAATCGTGAGCATCTGCTGTTCACCGCCGCTCAGTTGCTGACCACCATGGCCGAGGCGTTCCTTAAGCCGTGGGAAGGTTTCCAGCACGCGGTCATAAGTCCAGTCGCATTGGCCACGGGTGCCAGGGCGGGCAGCCATTTTCAGGTTTTCCACCACACTCAGGTTGCCAAAGATGCCGCGTCCTTCCGGCACATAGGCTACGCCAAGCTTGGCAATTTCATAAGGTGCCCGGCCTGTCATGGGCCGCCCCATCACCAACACGCCACCGGAGCGGGGCTTGACCAGGCCCATGATGGATTTGAGCAGGGTGCTTTTGCCCATGCCGTTGCGTCCCATCAATCCGATGGTTTCACCACGTCGTACATGGAAATCGATGCCACGCAAGATGTGGCTGGCGCCGTAATAGCTGTGCAAGCCAATAGCCCGGATCAATTCTTCGTCATCGGGCTGAGCGACTGCTTGCTCCCAAGTTTTGCGCGAAACAAGAGGATCGTTGGGATCATCCGGGACGTTAGCGTTGTTACGAGTAGCCATTACATCAATCCTTTTTTGCCACGGAGCGCCTCACAGGCCGTCATCAGTGTTCTCCGAGGTACGCAGCCTGCACCCCTTGATCGTTTCGTACGTCGGCTGGCAAGCCACTCGCGATGACGGTGCCATTGACCATCACTGTGAGGTGATCGGCGAGGGCGAAGATGGCGTCAATATCATGTTCGACCAGCATCATGGCGTGTTGGGGTTTGATGCGCAGCAGCAGCTCAACCATGCTTTCCGCTTCAGCCACACCCATGCCGGCGAGAGGCTCATCAAGCAGAAGCACTTTAGGCTCGGTGGCGAGCGTCATGGCAATCTCCAACTGCCGCTGCTCGCCATGGCTGGCGGCGCCCGCTATGGTTGCACGCCGGGAGGTGAGGCCGGCGAGTTCCAGCGCAGCTTCTGCACGTTCATTGACTCTCGCGTCTCCAGCCGCACTTTGCAGCCAGCGCAGGGGATTCCAGGGTTGTTGCTCCGCGCGCGACTGAGCGGCCATACGAACGTTCTCCCACACCGTGAAGGGAAGGAAGATGTTGGTTTTCTGGTAGCTGCGACCCAGGCCGCGCCTTGAGATTTGCTCAGGAGACGCGCTGGTGATGTCATGGCCACCCAGCACGATGTTGCCCGAGGTGGGCGGTAAATCGCCGGACAGCAGATTGGTGAGGGTCGATTTGCCCGCGCCGTTGGGTCCAATGACCACGTGAATGCGGTCACGCCAGAGATCTACCGACACGTCGTTCACGGCAGCCAGGCCGCCGAATTTCTTGGTCAGGTTTTTGGCCGAGAGCAGGATTTCATTCATCGCCAGCTCCCTTGCGGTGCATCAGTTTCTGCAGCACGCCTAGCAGACCGCGCGGTGCGAAGCAGATGACGAACACGATAAACAAGCCCATCCATAGTTGCCAGTGCTTGCCGAGATTGAAACCGGCCACTGCGGGGAGGTCCTTGAACAGTTCAAGCATGAACTCGAAAGCGAACGCGCCAACGATGGCACCCGCAAAGTTGCCCATGCCACCCAGGATGATCATCATGATCACGTGCGCGCTCTTGTGAAATCCCATGAGTTCGGGATTAACGAAGCCAGTTTGCGCGCCCCAAAGGTAGCCCGCCAGGCCCGCAAGCGCACCGGCCAGGGTGAAGGCCATGAGCTTGTAGCTGAAACTCCCAAAACCCACCGCGCGCATGCGGTGCTCATTGACCCGGATGCCTGCCAAAGTACGACCAAATGGGCTCCATAGCAGCCGGCGCAGGAAAAAATACACCGCCAGAAGGCAAAAGAACGTGAAGTAATAGAACACCTTCTTGTTCTCTAAATCGAAGATACCGGCGACGGGCCTGAAGTTGATGTAGACCCCGTCAGAGCCGCCCAGCACCTTGTTGTCGAAGAACAGAAAGAACACCATCTGCGCAAAGGCCATCGTCACCATGATGAAGTAGATGCCTTTGGTGCGGACGACGAAAAACCCAATGATCAGCGCCGCAGCGCCGGAGGCCAGCACGGCTACAGGCAAGGTCCACCACAGGCTTACCGGTTCGCCTTGCGGCGTGAGAAACGCCAGCGCATACCCCGCAATCCCGAAGTAGGCGGCATGCCCGAGTGAGACCAGCCCGGTAACCCCTTGCAGCAGATCCAGACTCATGGCGAAGATCGCCAGGATCATCATGCGAGTGACCATCTGTTGGTAGAACTCACTGCCCACGAATGGGAATGCAGCGAGTGCGATAAACCCGAGTGCCATCACGATCTGGATGCCGCGCGGCAGGGTTTCGAGGTGAGATTGGGGTGCGCTCATTGCTTGAACAGCCCTTCAGGCTTCCACAGCAGCACCGCTGCCATCAACATATAAACCAGCATGCCTGCTACTTGCGGCAGCAGGACTTTGCCAAACGTATCGACCAGGCCTACGAGCAGCGCTGCAATCAGCGCGCCGCGGACCGAGCCAATGCCCCCGATGACCACCACCACGAAGCACATGATGAGCACTTGCGAACCCATATTGGGGTACACGCTGGAAACAGGGGCTGCGATCATGCCGGCCATGGTGGCCAACGCCACACCAATGGCGAAAACCACGGCGTGAATGAGTTTGATATTGATACCAAGCGATTCAGCCATATCCCGGTTGAACGCGCCGGCCCGGATTTTCATGCCCAGGCGTGTTTTATTGATGAGCAGGTACAGGCCTATGGCCAGAACGACGCACACGCCCATCATGAAAAGCCGGTAGACCGGATAGGACTGGTTCTCCGTCAAGGTGATGGAGCCCGCCAGGAGATTCGGAATGGTGACGCCATGAACATCATCTCCCCAAAGCAGTGAGCGCGCTTCTTCAAAGATGTAGATCAGACCGAAGGTCAACAGCACCTGATCCAGGTGGTCCCGGTGATAAAAGTGGCGAAACAGAATTCGCTCAAGAATCAAACCGAATATGACCGACAACACGGTTCCGGCAATGATCGCCAGCGTCAAGCTGCCAAACATTCCGGAGAGCGAATAAGCCAGATAGGCGCCCAGCATATAAAAACTGCCGTGAGCCAGATTGACCACACCCATGATGCCGAAGATCAGCGTCAGGCCGGCAGCGAGCATGAACAGCAGCAGGCCATATTGCACGCTGTTGAGCAGCTGAATAAGAAAGTTGGCGAAGTCCACAGAGCAATACGGGTTCGTTCAAAAAAGCCAGCGTCAACCGCAAGCGTAAATCCGAGCCAAAAGGCGATCTAAAGGCGACCGCGAAGCGGAGCCAATTCCCCAAACTCCAAAGGCCGCGGAGCAGGCCAACCCAGGCCGCCGCGGAGCTGGCTTCGCCAGGCCGCCAGCGGCGTCCCCCTTCTCAAGGGGGAAGGCGCGCAAGCGCCTCAGGGGGTTGGCTTAGAGTTTGCAGCCAACGCCAGAATCCGCCAATGCCTTGGCCGCAACGCCCAGCACTTTGTTGTCGCCTTTTTCGACCACACGCAGGTAGATGTCTTGTACGGGGTTGTGCGCCTTGCTCATGGCCCACTTGCCACGAGGGCTGTCGATGACAGTGGTTTCCAAGGCTTTATAGAGCGCAGCTTTGTTGCTCATATCGCCTTTGACGGCGGCCATGCCTTGCAGCAGCAGTTGGCCAGAATCGTAGCCTTGCACGGCATACACATCGGGCTGTAGCTTGAATTGGCTGGCGTAGGCGGAGCGGAACTGCTTGTTGCGTGGAATATCCAGCGAATCAGCGTAGTGCAGTGTGGTGTAGACGCCCTCTGCGGCGGGGCCGGCGGCCTCGATTACGCCTTCGGTGAGGAAACCAGAACCATAAAGAGGAATTCTCTCTTTCAGACCGGCGGCTGCGTAGTCCTTCATGAACTTGGCAGCACCGGCTCCGGCAAAGAAACACGCCACGGCATCAGGCTTGAGCGAGGCAATTTCAGTGAGCAGAGCTTGGAATTCCACGTTCGGGAACGGCAGGCTCAGCTCCTTGATGATGGTGCCGCCCGCTTTGAGGTAGCCTTCCTTGAAGCCTTCCAGAGATTCATCGCCAGCGGCGTATTTCCATGAAATCCAGACGGTGCGCTTCAGCCCTTTGTCCATCATGGGCTTGCCCAGAGCCTGGGAAGGCTGACCATTGGTGAAGCTGGTGCGGAACACGTTGGGCGCGCAAAGTGCGCGCGTGGCGGCATGAACGCCCGCATTAGGGATGATGCTGAGCACGCCGGCGTCGCGCACAACTCTTTGAATACCCATCTGCACGCCAGAGTGCACAGTGCCGATCAGCACGTCTACCTTGTCGCGCTGCACAAGCTTGCTGGCATTTTCCACGCCCTTGGATGGCTCGGATTCGTCATCCACCTTGTACCACTCAATCTCGCGGCCACCCAGCTTGCCGCCTTTTTCAGCGATCGCCATCCGGACGCCGTTTTCAATGGCCACACCCAGCTGCGCAAAGGTGCCGGTGTAAGGCAGCATGAAACCGACTCTGACCTTGTTGCTCTGCGCACGCACAATCTGGGGCAGCAGCAGGCCGACTGAGCTCGCTCCTACCAGTGCTGCGCTACGGGACAGGATGAGGCGGCGGTTGGGGGAGCGAGGGGACGATGCATTCATTGATAGAACTCCTTTAGGTGTCAAGTTTATTGCGTATGGTGCTGCATTGTTGTTGATCTCGGGAGCCACCACCATATGAGTATCCCTTAGAGGTGAACACGTACAGATCATGTTTCGCGGTGTTCAGACCGGGAATGACGGGGCTCGACCCGATGGAGACGGATCTCAAAGTGGCTTTCGACCAGAAAGCCTGGGCTAAACGCCCAAACGCGCGTGATTTCTGATTCAAAAGCGTGCTTCGCTTGGAAAAGATAGAGCGTATGTGTGAAACACTAAGACCGCAATCTTCAGAAATGATGAAATAAAGTGCTTGTTTAGAGGCAGTATATTTCACATCCCCCTATCGGGAATGCGGGTTTTCCCCTGGTTTTAGGGTGATGAGGGCTTGTTCCAAGCCATCTCACCTCCGGGCGCTAAAGATAGCGCGCACGGCTGACCGCACTGCCATTCAATTAGCAGTCTAATTTCTTAACGGGGAGAAAGCGCCGCCGCGCTAGCGGGCGCTAAATCTTGAACAGGGCCTGAAATTGCCTGCGGTCACGCCGGTCTTTCCATTGCCAGACTTCGCTGCCTTCCAGGCTGAGAGGGCCCCAGGCGGCAATGGCATAGCCCTCGCCACTACCCACCACGTGCAGGCGAGAGGTGGTAAGCGGTATCTTTTTGAACGAGCCCCCGAACAATGCCGTACGCAGATTGGCCTCCAGCATAGGACCGATCTCTGCGGAGGCGCCCTCCGGCACGATGAATACTTGCCTGTGGTGCTCACTCTGCAACCGTTCGTTCACCATTGGCAAACCTGAATCATCATGGAGCAACCCGGCCTGTCGTAGCCAGTCTGGTGAGTTGTCTCCCGCCGCGAGCAGTGGAGCGTCGCACACCAGACTGGCGCCGCTTTGCAACTGCAAGACCTGGCCATCCATGCCCACGCATCGATCCTGGAGCAGCGTAATGTGTAATTGCTTCAGGCGGTTCAGTACACGCCTGCGCAGGCCTGGCGATTCTTCGCCTAACAAAGGAGCCTCGCCTGCTATGAGGGTCACACGAGTTCCGTGTGGCCTGGCGAGTGCCTGAGCTGCAGCCATGGCCAGTTCAGCCGCTGCGATGCCATGCCCTATGACAGACACTTGCAGAGCGCGCTCCTGAGACAAGGATTTCAGCTGTGGCCACAACTGGACAAACGTTTCGAGGGGCCGCACGAACAGCGCATTTCTGCGTGCGCCGGGCATGGTGGCTTCCGCTTGCTCGCGATCGATGACCGGCTCGGTATCGATGGAGAGAACGTCGTAGGGCAGGGCGTCACCACTGGATAGTTGTACGCGCCGTGTGGTGGGGTCGAGCGCGTGCACATGCGCCGGCACGAAGGTGGCCCCGCTGGCTTCTACCAAGCCATCCAGCGGAACGCGGATATCGTCGAGCGCATACTGGCCTGCCACGTAGCCTGGCAACATGGCACTATCAATGTAATACGGGTGTGGCGCTACCAGCGTGGCATGGAGCTCGCCGGCTCCATGTTTGGCCAAGCCTTTAAGCACCTGCAAATTTGCACGCCCGACGCCCAGCAGCACCAAGTGTTTCCGGGAGGGGTTCACGGTCATGGGCTGCAGTGTATCGGCTATGAGAGCCAATCCCCGCCTGCATACGTTGCAATCCGTACCGCGGCGAACGGTTTTTCGAGGGTCAGGCCAGCAAAGCTTGCGCGAATTCGCGTGCGTTGAATGTCTGCAAATCTTCCAGTTTTTCCCCTACACCGATGAAATAGACCGGCATAGGGCGTCCTTGGGCTGGGTACTCACGTGCGATGGCGCACAGAACGCCTCCTTTGGCCGTGCCGTCGAGCTTTGTAACAATTAGGCCGGTAAGCTGCACTGCGGCATCGAAGGATTTGACCTGCGCGAGCGCGTTTTGCCCTGTATTGCCATCAATGACCAGTAGTACCTCGTGGGGTGCCGTGACATCCGCTTTGGTAACCACACGGCGGATTTTGCTCAGCTCTTCCATCAGGTGCTTTTGCGTGGGTAGACGGCCCGCTGTGTCGACCAGTACAACGTCTTTACCCCGAGCGCGTCCGGCCGCGACGGCATCAAAGCTGACGGCAGAAGGATCGGCCCCCTCCTGGCTGATGATCTCTACCCGGTTGCGATCAGCCCAGACGGATAGTTGTTCCCGGGCGGCGGCGCGAAACGTATCGGCAGCCGCAAGCAACACAGTGGCGCCTGCATCTGCCAGATGTTTGGTCAACTTGCCGATCGAAGTGGTCTTTCCGGCGCCGTTCACACCGGCCACCATGATGACAGTAGGGTGGTATTCACCCACCACGAGCGACTTTTCCAGCGGTCTCAGCATTTCCTCGATGGCGTCTTGCAAAAGCAGTTTGACCTGAGCCGGCTCTGTGGCGCGGCTCTCCTTCACCCGGCGTTTGAGATCCGAGAGCAGGAATTCGGTGGCTCCCACGCCAGTGTCGGCGAGCAGCAGGGCGGTTTCCAAGTCTTCGTAGAGCGCCTCGTCTATCTTGGCGCCAGTAAACACGGTGGTAATGCTGCTGCCAGTTTTGCGCAGGCCTGACTTGAGGCGATCCAGCCAGCCGGTGCGTGCCACGGGCTCCGGCACGGTGAGCTCTGGCTGAATTGGCGCTGGTGGGGCCAGTTCCCGCGCTACAGGGATCTGCGGCGACGCTATCTCAGCCGGTGGGGCGGGAATAGGTGCGGGCGGCTGAAGCTCAACTTTCTCCAGCGGTGTAGGCGAGGGAAGTGGCGGCGGAGGCGGCGCCACTGATGTAGCGTTGGCCTGAGGCGGCGCCGCGGGCGCCGGAATGTCTGCAAGATCTGGCGTCTCCAGGGGCGCGGATTCTGGCGTGGGGGTTGGTTTTTTTTTGCGGAAGAAACTAAACATTTGATTTTCTGATTTGCACCCTACGAGATCATTGCCTTTTCAGGCGCTCTTGACCACCAGCGAGTATTCACCGCCGGGCAGCACTTTCCCCACTACAGCTGCATGACCAAAGCCACGTTGACGAAAGACCGAGAGCACTTCTTCCACGCTCGCCGCAGAGCAAGATACCAAAAGGCCGCCGCTGGTTTGTGGATCGGTCAAAAGCGCACGGTCTGATTCGGAAAACCCCTCTGGGAGGAATACTTCTTGGCTGTAAGCCGCCCAATTGCGGCCAGAAGCTCCTGTGATGATGCCTTGCGAGGCCAATTCCCGCACACCAGACAAAACAGGTACGGCAGGCCAGTCAATTTGCACTGTCACTCCCGCGCCTCTGGCGAGTTCGAGCGTATGGCCAGCCAGAGCGAAGCCGGTGACGTCGGTCATCGCGTGAACGCCGGGCAATACGGAAAGGGCAGGGCCAGCCACATTCAATTGGGTGGTGCTGGCGATCATTTGCGCGTAGCCCTCTGCACTCAATTGATTTTTCTTGAGAGCGGCAGAAAGAATGCCAACTCCCAGCGGCTTGCCCAGCACCAGCACATCGCCCACTTTTGCGCTTGCATTGCGTTTTACCCGGTCTGGATGCACGAGCCCAAGCGCTACCAGGCCGTAGATGGGCTCCACGGAATCAATGGTGTGCCCGCCTGCGATGGGAATGCCAGCCTCACGGCACACCGAGGCGCCGCCTTCCAGGATTTTGCCAATGGTGTCGGTGGAAAGAACATTGATCGGCATGCCGACCAGCGCCAAGGCCATGATGGGGGTGCCTCCCATGGCATAGACGTCTGACAACGCATTCGCTGCGGCAATTCGCCCGAAGTCGAACGGATCGTCGACGATGGGCATGAAAAAATCGGTGGTAGCGACGAGCGCCTGGGTGTCGTTCAACTGGTACACCGCTGCATCGTCAGAGGTCTCTATACCCACCAGCAGCTCTGGGGGAATAGGCATGGCGCCCGTGCCTCGCAAGATTTTGGAAAGCACGCCGGGGGCGATTTTGCAGCCACAGCCGCCGCCATGTGAGAGCGAGGTCAGGCGAGGCTCGGTTTCAAGGGGTGCGGTTTGTCCACTCATGAGACCGATTGTCTCCGATAGCCTCCCAAGCGCGTACCCAGGACCTCAAACAGCTCCGTGAACCTATCCGCAATCGATGCTTTGACGAGAAACCGCTTGCCGTTGATGTAACTTTGGTCGACGCTTGATGAAGCGCGTTTGACGCCTGTTCAATCTGGTTTGATGCCCTTGGCCTGAATGAGTGCAATCCAGCGCTGGCTTTCTGCATTGACGAAGCGTGAAAAGTCCGCGGGCGAGCCACCGCCGACTTCAGCGCCTTGCTCGGCAACGAGCTTGCGGTACGCGTCGTCTTTGGTCGCGCGATTGACGGCATCGTTCAACTTGGCGATGATTTCGGGCGGCAGGCCCTTGGGCGCGATCACTCCAAACCAGTTGGAAGCGTTCATCGCCGGGTAACCAGCTTCGGCGAAGGTCGGCACATTGGGCATGGCCGGCAAGCGCTTCTCGGAAGTGACTGCGAGTATGCGTATGCGAGGATTCTCGCTGGTGGTGTGAGGCAGAAACAGGCTCGCGAGATCCATCATGAAATCGGCGCTACCGCCCATGATGTCGTTGATGGCCGGAGCACCTCCTCGATAGGGCACGTGAACGGCGTCGAACTTGGCCGTATCCTTGAAGAGCTCGGCCACTAGATTGGAGGCGCCGCCGGTGCCGGTTGATGCGTAGTTGTAGCCGCCGGGCTTGCGTTTCGAGTAGGCAATGAATTCGGCAACCGTCTTGTAAGGCGCCGAAGCGGACACGCCCAACACTAGCGGCCCCTTCTCCAGCAAGGCAATGGGTTCAATGTCCTTTTTCGGGTCGTAGCCTAGCTTCGGGTAGAGCGCCTGATTGACCGCCATGGGCGCGAAGTTGCCCAGGCCGATCACATACCCGTCAGGCTTGGCCTTGGCAATGGCCTGTGTACCGATATTGCCGCTGGCACCGGGCCGGTTGTCAACCACGACCGTTTGACCCAAATACTGTTCCATCTTCCTTGCCAGCTGGCGGGAGCGCGTATCCGAGCTGCCACCGGCAGCATATGGAACTATGAATGTTATGGGCTGAGATGGATACACGCTTGCCGTTTGAGCCCATGCTTGCGGCAAGAAAAGCGCAAGCGCGTGCGCCAACAGCAAGGAACGGGGGCCAAAAATCGATCGCATGATGAAGCCTTTCAGGAGGAAGGTGAATTGAATAGAAGGTGAAGCGGGAAATTCAGGGTGACCACGCCCTAGTCAGCGGTCAGCGCCAAAGCACTCCGCTCATCGATGAGCGGATGAAGCAGGCGAG
Organism: Ottowia thiooxydans DSM 14619; assembly: GCF_000422885.1. Lineage (GTDB taxonomy): Bacteria > Pseudomonadota > Gammaproteobacteria > Burkholderiales > Burkholderiaceae_C > Ottowia > Ottowia thiooxydans. Next base: position 582,302 of record NZ_KE383942.1, read on the forward strand.
CCCACGCCAGCAGTTTGGAATCTGCACCCCACGGGCCAACAATCTGCACGCCGATGGGAAGGCCGTGCCCGGTTGTGGTGGTGGGCAAGTGCAAGCAGGGCCAGCCCAGCAGAGACCAGGCTTTGTTGAAGCCCGAGGCACCCGTGCTTTGCAAGCCCTCGGGTGCCGGCCCATAGGCGCTGAAGGTCAAAACGAAATCGGCATCACCAAATTGTTCGCGCCAGCGCAGGCGTTGCTCGGTCTGCAAGGCCCGCATTTCCCAATAACGTGGGTGCGCAATGGAAAGGCCGCGGTCCACAGCAGACAACAACTCGGGGCTGAGGCTTTGCTCCATCGTTCGGACCACGGGAAGCAGGCTGCGAGCGAACTCGTAGTGCATCACTACATGGTGCGCGTCCAGCCAGTGCGATGCTTCGGCCAGGCCGGGCTTTGGCGCGATGGTGGCGCCCCAGGCTTCCAATCGATCGCGTGCACGCCTCACCGCATCCACTGCGACGGTCTGGGGCACGCCGCCCGGCGCTTGTTCTATGACCGCCACAACCGGAGCACGCGTGGGCGCGGGCATCACAGTGGGGTAGGGCATCAGCACGGCAGCGACTTTCTCTATCTCCTGCAGAGTTGCAGCGTGCCAGCCGATCACATCCAGCGATTCGCAGGTAATCCACATGCCGTTGCGTGCCACTGCGCCAAATGAAGGCTTGAATCCCGGCACACCGCAAAAGGCAGCCGGCCGGATCATTGATCCACCAGTCTGAGTACCGAGCGCTACCGGCACCATCCCAGACGCCACGGCAGCGGCTGAGCCGCTGGAAGAACCGCCGGGCGTGTGGCTGAGCGCATGCGGATTTCGTGTGGGCCCCGGTGATACGTAGGCGTATTCGGCCGTCACGGTCTTGCCCACGGGAACGGCCCCTGCTGCCCGGAGCAAGGCCACACAAGTGGCGTCAAACGCGGCAGCGTGGCCTGGTACTCCCTTGGAGCCGTAGCGCGTCGGCAATCCAGCCACGTCAATCATGTCTTTCACACCGAAAGGAAGGTCTGAAAGCGGGCCGTCAACGGGCGCGAGTTCGGCAATGGAAGCTTCGGTGGCAACGCATGCCCAAGCACGGAGTTCCGTGTCGCACTGTGCGATGCGCCTGAGCGCCGCGGCTACCTTGGACTCGGAGATCGGATGCGGTTTCAACATGAGGGCCAAACAAGAAAGGGGAATTCGTTGGCCGCATCGTAGTTCTTGGATTATTCTTAGTCCAATACGAAATTGGACTGAAACTATGACGAATCCCGACACAATCTTTCTCGATGGCCGGCTGCTCGAGATGTTCTGTGCGGCGGCGGAAGAGCTCCACTTCGGCCGCGCGGCTGCCAGAATGTTCATGAGTCAGCCGCCCTTCAGCCAGCAAATCAAGCGACTTGAACATCTGGTGGGCGAGCAGCTTTTTATACGCACCACGCGCTCGGTGCGGCTCACGCCTGCTGGCGAGGTCATGGCCATACGTGCCCGCAAGTTGGCCATTGACACGGGACTCATGGTGCGCGCCGCGCGTCAGGCAGCGCGAGGGGAGACCGGCTCGCTCTCCATCGGTCTGACTATCAGTGCCAATTACTCTCCACTGGCGGAGGCGCTATACCAGTACCGCGTTGCACATCCGCAGATTGAGGTGAATCTGCGCGAGATGAACTCCAGCGCGATGGAGGCCGCGTTGCGCCAGCGCAGCATTGACATCGCGCTGATGCGTCCAGTGCCTGTGGACTCCGATATTGAGACTACCGAGGTCTATCGCGAACCGATGGTGCTCGCACTGCGTCGGGATCACCCCTGGGCTGAAAAGAAGCGCATTTCCATGGAAGCGCTCGCCGAGGCTCCGCTTATAGGCTATGAGCAAGCCGTGTCGCCCTACTTCCGAAGAATGATTCACCAGATGTTTGCCGGCATTGGCCACCATCCGCGCATCGTGCAGGAAAGTGCAGTGCCGACCAACCTCACGCTGATCGAGGCAGGCGTAGGCGTTGCGATCGTGCCCTGGACCATCCTGCGCGCGCGCGGCGACACCCTGACGTGGGTAGCGCTTCAGGATCGATTGAAAACGCAAGCCGTCACGGTGATGGCCATGCTTCGATCGCGGACGAACCCGGCGGTGGACGGGTTCGCAGCGACTCTGCTCAAGACGCAGATGAAACTCTCGAGCCGCCATAAACCAGCAGAAAAGAAGTAGCGGAGCGTGTCGATCGAACGGTGGCTTGTCCATGCCGAACGCGGAAATCCTGCACACTAGGGCGTGTTCACACTTAATTCGCCCTAGTCGGCTGTTGACCCTGGAGCGCCCATAGTTAAACATGGACCACCGCGCCCCTTTTGCGGCTGGCGATCTAAACATTGGGCAGCCTCCAAGGGAACGTTTTCTCGTCTTTTGACTCATTTCTGGCTATGAATTCAAGATTGTTTCGTGCCACACGCCCCCGCGCACTTGGTTTGGCCTTGCTGTGCGGTGCGCTAGCTTCCCCCGGGGCCTTCGCGCAGCTCCAGCCGCCTTCTCAGAGCACACCGCTCACCGGGCAGGCGGCACGCTCTTCAACTGCGGTGAGCCAGTTCAAGCTCGACAACGGCCTGACGGTCATCGTCAAGCCCGATCACCGAGCGCCTACCGTGGTGAACATGTTGTGGCTGCGGGTGGGTTCCATGGATGAAGTCGATGGCGCGAGCGGGGTTGCCCACGTGCTTGAACACATGATGTTCAAGGGCACGAAAAAGCTCAAACCAGGTGAATTTTCGCGCCGGGTAGCGGCCTTGGGCGGGCGTGAGAATGCGTTTACTTCTCGCGATTACACCGGCTACTACCAGCAAGTGCCCGCTGCAAAATTGGCTGATGTCATGAGCCTGGAAGCGGATCGCTTTGCCAACAACCGCTGGAGCGATGAGGAATTCGCCAAGGAGTTGGAGGTGGTCAAGGAAGAGCGTCGCATGCGCACGGACGACAATCCGCGCGCTTTACTGGGTGAACAGCAAACCGCCGCCACATTTGTGGCTTCGCCTTATCGCCGCCCAGTGGTGGGGTGGATGGGAGACCTTGATTCGCTCAAGCCCGATGACGCACGGGCCTTCTACCAGCGCTGGTATGTACCTGCCAATGCTGCGGTGGTGGTGGCAGGCGATGTAGATCCGCAAGCCGTGTTGGCGCTCGCCCGCAAGTATTACGGCAGCATTCCCGCTCGTGCGGTTCCCGAGCGCAAGCCCCGCGAAGAGCCCGCGCAATTGGGCCAACGGCGCATTCAAGTCAAAGCACCTGCTGAACAGGCGGTGGTGTCTATGGGGTTCAAGGTGCCGCGCCTGGAGGGCGTGGCGTCCAACGCAGCTAACGACGATGCACTGGCACTTACCGTGCTGTCTGCCGTGCTGGATGGCTACAGCGGCGCCAGGCTGGATCGAGCGTTGACTCAAGGGCCTAACCGCGTGGCTGATTCTGCAGGTGCCGGCAACGGCCTCATGGGGCGTGGCCCGCAACTTTTCATGCTTTCAGGTGTGCCTGCCGCGGGGAAGACGGCCGCAGAGGTGGAAACCGCGCTGCGTGAGCAGGTTGCGCGTGTGGCGCGTGACGGTGTCAGCCAAGAGGAATTGGCACGCGTGAAAACGCAGTGGGTCGCTGGAGAGGTCTATAAGCTTGATTCGGTCATGGCGCAAGCACAGGAGCTGGGAAATCTATGGGTGCAGGGCTTGCCGCTCGACGCAGATCAGCGCTTGATCGCTCGCCTGCGCGGCGTTACTGCAGCTCAAGTGCAATCAGTAGCGCAACGCTATTTTGGCGACGATCAACTCACCGTGGGCACTTTGCTGCCGCAGCCTCGGGACCCGAATCAAAAGCCCCGCACGCCACCAGCTGGCATGAGGCACTAGAGCTAGAACTGGTATGAATATTCTTAAAAAAACATCGGCCAGCCGCGTGTTGGCCATCGCTTCAGCTTTTGGCTTTCTGGCGCCCGCGTTCGCAGCCATTCCCATCCAGAACTGGGCATTGCCGAATGGTGCGCAGGTATTTCTGGTGGAGAGCCCCTCCATTCCCATGGTGGATGTACGGATCGATTTTGATGCAGGCAGCCGCCGCGACACACCCACCCAGGCTGGCTTGGCCGATGTGACGGCGCTCATCGCTGGCAAGGGTGTTCGGGCCTCCGGCGGTGAACCCGCGCTGGATGAAAACCAGCTCGGTGAAGCCTGGGCTGATCTCGGCGCCAGCTTTGGCGGGGGAACCAGCTCTGATCGCATGAGCTTCCGGTTGCGCACGCTCACAGAGCCCGATCTGCTGAAAAAAGCGGTGCATCTGGCCGCACGTGAACTGGGCGAGCCGGCTTGGCCGGAGGACATTTGGGCGCGTGAGCGCGAGCGCATTACAGCGTCCCTGAAAGAGGCACTCACACGCCCGGGCACCATTGCCGGGCAAGCCTATTCCAAGGCGGTTTATGGCACGCACCCCTATGGCTACCAGGCCACGCCCGAGACGCTGGCCGCTATCTCCCTGGAGAACATGCGTGAACGATACGCTGCCGGCATCTTGCCTTGCCGCGCCAAAGTCACCGTGGTGGGCGCTGTCACACGCCCGCAGGCCGAACTCCTCGTCACGCAATTGCTCGAACGCCTGCCCGCTACGCCCGGTGCCGCGTGCCCGGCATTACCAGCGGTACCTGAGGTCGCACCGCTGGCCGCACCTATCGAGCAGCGAATTGCATTCCAATCTGCACAGGCGCAAGTCTTGATTGGCCAGCCTGGCTACAAGCGCGATGACCCAGATTTTTTCCCACTGCTGGTGGGTAACTACATTCTCGGCGGCGGTGGTTTCGTTTCACGCCTGACTACTGAAGTGCGTGAGAAGCGCGGCCTTTCCTATTCCGTAGGCAGCTACTTTTCGCCTGCGCTGCACGCCGGGGCCTTTACGCTGACGCTGCAAACACGCCCTGACCAGGCGAACGAAGCGGTTCGCGTGTCCAAGCAGGTCCTGGCTGACTTCATTGCCAAAGGGCCTACAGAGGCCGAACTGAAGGGCGCCAAGAATTTCCTGCAAGGCGGTTTTGCACTGCGTATCGATTCCAACGCCAAGCTGCTCGACACCGTGTCCGACATCGCCTGGAACGGCTTGCCCCTGAACTACCTGGACACCTGGGTTGATCGCGTGGGCCAAGTGTCTGTTGCAGATATCAAGGCCGCTTTCGCGCGCAAGCTTCAGCCGGAAAAAATGGTGACAGTGGTGGTGGGCGGCGCGGGTTCTTGAGTTGACCGGGCATGCCTGGCCCTCCTGAACTTGCGCGTATATGGAAGTACGTAAGCAGGGTAAGCAGGCTGCTGGCGAATGACTTGTGTGATTCCTTTATTCAGCGCGCGATTGCGCGCTGAATGCTTGGTGCTTAGGGTTTTTCATCGAATTTTCATGTTGAGTAGGTAAGTTCGCTTTTGAACTTGGACTTCTTTCAGCGATCGCTCATCGCCAACCTGTACCTACCATGATGATTTGTCCCCCAGCGCTCACTCGGCGTTCCGCGTTGCGCCTAGGCTTGGCCAGTACCACCTGCTTGCTGGCCGCACCTGCCGTGCTGGCCCAATCTTCCCGATCCAAAAGTGATCCGCCCACCGTTATTCAAATCGTTGACACCGCGATTAGTCAGCAGGATGTAGCCAAGGATTTTTTCATCGGTTCGTTGGCAGCCTGGCAGGATTTCGGTAGCCAGGATAGCCTGCGCGGGCGCACCGTGGTGCACCGCAAGCTGGAGATGGATAGCACCGCCCCTGATTGGCGCGCAGCTCTCGCCGAACTGCGGGATCCTTCGATCGTGGCCGTGAGCGGCTCAGTATCAGAGGGGGCGGCCCGCCAATTGGCGCAGCACCTGGCAGCAGCCAAACTGCCGCTTGCCCATGTAGCGCCCTGGTTGCAGGACATCGATCACGCAGATGAGCGGACTTTCCCAATATTCGCTAACCGCCAAATGCAGATCAGGCACGCCCTGAAATCACTCTCGCTGGTAGGCGTGCGGGAAATCGGAGCTGTGTTTGCCTCTGCGCGTGATCGCGGGCTGTACAAAGAGAGCGTGACGAGCGCTGCGGCGGCTTTGCAACTTCAAGTGGTGGGATTCGAGGGGAATGGCGATCCTCGAGACCTTGGTCGGCAGATGTCAGCCAAATCACCTGTGGTGATGCTTTTCCTTGGAGGCACGCCTGAACTGGCTCGTTTCACTCAAGGACTCGCAGATCAAACCCGTCAGCGCTACGTGGTGGCGCTCGCGGATGTGAATCTGCAGATCTTGCGGCAAATGGGTGCGGCGCCGGGCATCCCTGTCATTGGCGCCCAGGTGGTGCCGCTCACGAGATCGCAAATGCCCGTGGTTCAGGCTTACCGTGGCACATTGGCGCGCCTATTTGATGAACCCACCTCATCGCTGAGTTTGGCTGGCTATCTCGCAGCCCGCTACACGCAGCAGGTGTTGGCCGGCACCACAGGCACGATAGATCGGGCCAGTGTGCTCGCTGCTTTTCAGCAGCGGCAGGCTGCAGATATTGGAGGATTCAGAGTGAGCTATGACGCGCGTGGCCTGGGTAGTACGTATGTCACTCAGAGCATGCTGACCGTAGAAGGGCGAGAGGTGGGGTAGGCTGGCGAGATCACCGGCGGGCGATTGTGGCGTTCTTCTAGCGATGTGGCAGGCGGACGAGGTGAGGGCCAGCAGGCCTCGTCACCCCGGTGAAGCAATGAGCGGATGGGCGTGGGGCCAGCTAAATCTTCCCGGTTGATTGTTCAAAAGCCCTGCGCGGGCGACGACAATCGTGCGATGACCAAAAAGCAATCAGCGCGAAGCACCGAAAACGCACCCCATGTGGTGCGCATCATAGGTGGCCAATGGCGCCGCACCCGTTTACCTGTAGCCGACAAGCCTGGATTGCGCCCCACACCAGATCGAGTGCGTGAAACTCTGTTCAATTGGTTGGGCCAGGATCTGGCGGGCTGGCATGTGGTGGATGCCTTCTCCGGAACCGGTGCGCTTGGCCTTGAGGCGGCCTCGCGAGGCGCGGCAGATGTGCTGATGATTGAGCAAGATGCTTCGTTGGCGGCCAGTCTGCGCGAACTGAAAGTAAAGCTGCAGGCCGAAAAGGTGCGAGTCGAACGTGGTGATGCCATTGTGGTGATGCGGGCGCTACCGGCTGGCTGCAAGGACTTGGTGCTGCTAGACCCTCCCTTCAGCGCGAACCTTTTTAGCACCGCCCTTGCCGCTGCAGCGCCCATCGTTCGGGCGGGAGGATGGATATATCTGGAGGCGCCGGAGCAAGCGGATGCGGCTGAACTGCAAGCGTTGGGCCTCGCTCTGCATCGCCACTTGAAAGCAGGTGCCGTGCACGCTCATCTGCTGCAGCGGGCACCGGCATAATCATTCGGCTAATCCTCCCCCGGAGTTTTGAGCGCAGTTCCTAGTATCAAACAGGAGATATTTAATGAGTCGTGGCGTGATTGCCGTTTACCCAGGCACCTTCGATCCCATTACCCTTGGGCACGAAGACATCGTGCGCCGCGCAGCGGGGCTGTTTGATCACGTCATCATCGCGGTGGCGATGGCGCATCACAAGAAAACCATGTTTTCCCTGGATGAGCGCTTGGCGCTGGCAGGGGATGTTGCTAACCGGGTGGGTAACGTGAGCGTTGAACCCTTTGAAGGCCTGGTGAAGGATTTCGTGATTGCGCGAGGCGGTAAGGTCATGGTTCGCGGGGTGCGCGGTGTCACTGACTTTGATTACGAGTACCAGCTCGCCGGCATGAACCGTAACTTGGCGCCTGACGTCGAAACCATTTTCCTCACGCCTGCAGCCGCACTGCAGTCGGTGAGCAGCACCTTGATCCGTGAGATCTCTCAGCTCGGCGGCGACGTGGCGCCATATGTGTCGCCTCTGGTACTCCAGAGGCTTCAAGAGAAGCTGCGCGCCCGGCAATCAGGCGGTGGTTAGGATCAGCGAATAGGCAGGGTCCCGGGCGAGCAAGCCCTGGAACCATTTGCCCTTGCTTTATTGCTCGACGAACGCCCGCTCCACCACGAAATCCCCTGGAGTCGTGGTGTTGCCTTCGTTGAAACCCAATTCTTCGAGCACAGTCTTGATGGATTTGAGCATCTCAGGGCTGCCGCACAGCATCACGCGATCGGTTTGAGGGTTGAGCTGCGGTACGCCAAGGTCGCGTGCCATCTGGCCGCTTTCAACCAGGTCTGGAATGCGGCCTTGGGTGGTAAAGGGCTCACGCGTCACCGTGGGGTAGTACTTCAACTGCTGTTTCACCATTTCGCCAAGCAGCTCATGCTCGGGCAGTTCTTGGGTGATGTATTCCCGGTAAGCCAGCTCGCTCACCAGGCGGCAGCCGTGAACCAGAATGACCTCGTCAAATTTTTCGTAGGTCTCAGGGTCTCGGATAAGGCTCATGAACGGCGCCAGCCCCGTGCCGGTGCCAAACATATACAGGCGCTTGCCCGGCAGGAGATAGTCGATCAGCAAAGTGCCGGTAGGCTTATGACCCACGATCACCTTGTCTCCCGGCTGGATGTGCTGCAGGCGGCTGGTTAAAGGGCCGTCTTGCACCTTGATGCTCAGAAACTCCAGCGTTTCCTCATAGTTGGCACTGACGATGGAGTAGGCACGCAAAAGCGGCTTACCGTTCACCCGCAGCCCGATCATCGTGAAGTGGCCATTGGAGAAGCGCAAACTGCTGCTGCGCGTGGTGGTGAAGCTGAAAAGGCGATCCGTCCAGTGGCGAACGGTGAGAACTGTTTCTTCGTCGAAGGCGGCCATGATTGAGAGTGGAGGCTTGAAATATCAGTACCGCAGCACGGCACACGGGTTAACCCGAGATTCTCGCATCGCTTCAGGCGAAATCCCAGCCTTTAACCAAAAAACCATATGAAAAATAAATTATTCATATATTTTTTGATATATGCATATATCGCGGCGATTTGAAGGTGGGCTTCTCAAAGGCTTCACCCCGCAGCCGGGTGCCCCAACCCTCACCGTACGCGGGAGAGACTGATGCAGGCGCGCCTGCCGACTTGAGCCCCAGAACCCGAGGCTGGTTTTACTCCTTCCCCCGCTTGGGGGAAGCTTGGGAAGGGGGCAAGCGGTGCTTGATTAAGCGCTTCGGTTGCTAATTACCTTCTGCTTTTCTCTTGAGGTCGGAGGCCGGGAATTGCGCCCGGCGGCGCACCTACTATTTTTTGCGCCAAAAAATAGTAGGCACAAAAAAGGCGACCCCAAGTCCGTGTCCCTACGCTGCGCTCCGGGCACCCTCCGGTGCTCAGGCAAGGGGCGGTGCGGCAGAACTCTCTTCTTTCGCTTCGCTCACTACGTTCAAACAGCTGCCGCAAGCTAGTTCACGAAGCAAGAGCATCTTTCAGTGCTCTTGCCCGCCCCTTGCCCTGCGCTCCTCGGCACGGCCAAAGGGGTGGATACCCACTCGGGCCATTGCTGCGCTCGGCCTCCGGCGTACTCGTCTTTCCCCGTTGGGGAAAGAACAATTTAAGGCTCTGACCGAGCAGGCCTCTGGCAACACGTTCACGATCCGCGCAGGCTCATATATTCGCATCAGAATGAAGAATCAGCGCGTTATCAGGGTTCTTGGGTAGGTGCAAGATCAGAAGGCCGCGGAGCAGGCCATGCGTGGCTGCCGCGGAGCTGGCTCTGCCAGGCCGCTGGCGGCGTCCCCCTTGGGGGAAGGCGCGTAAGCGACACAGGGGGGATTTCAGCCACCTGCTGCTTCCACCATAAACCGCACCCGCCGTACGCCTTGCCATTCATCCGTTTCCAGCCTGAATGCAAGCATGACACGCGAAGGCAGGGGGTCGACATGACCAAACCAGATACCGTCGACCGGTTGGCCTTGGTGGCGCAACTTCAATGCGAGGTGCTTTTCGCCGACCAGGCGCTGGCTAAGCACTTCTACTTCTTCACTGAAGACCGGGGGCGCGAAGCCCTGGCCCCAAACCTCTCGGTGCAGGGTGTCGATCAAGTCGGGGCGCCTGTATTCCGGAGCGAGCGGGCCGTCGGTGGCTAGGCGGCGGGTGAGGGTAGCGGCGTCCAGCCACTCGGCGGCTACTTTCTGCAGGGCCTGCTCGAAGACATCGAAATGTTCTTCCGCAATCGTGCAACCGGCAGCCATGGCGTGGCCACCAAATTTCACCAGCACATCAGGGTGACGCTTGGCAATCAGATCCAACGCGTCACGCAAGTGAAAGCCGGGAATGGAACGGCCAGAGCCTTTCAATTCGTGCTCATGGCCTGGTGCGCCGCTCGCCGCAAAGACGAAGGTGGGGCGGTGATGCTTGTCCTTCAGGCGTGACGCCACAATGCCGACAACGCCTTCATGGAAATCAGGGTCGAATACGCACAGTGCCGTGGGCGGGGATTGCTCGTCCACGTCGAACAATGTCTCAGCTACCTGCATGGCGTGCTCGCGCATGCCACTTTCTATTTCGCGCCGCTCGCGATTGATGCCGTCGAGTGTGGCGGCCAACTCGGCGGCGCGGGCGGCATCGTCAGTCATGAGCAACTCGATGCCCAGTGTCATGTCCGCCAATCGTCCGGCCGCATTGATGCGTGGCCCCAAGGCAAAGCCGAAATCGAAGGTGGTAGCTTTGGACGCATTGCGACCTGCCACAGAAAACAAGGCGTTCAAACCTGCGGGCAGTTGCCCGGCACGTATGCGCTTGAGTCCTTGTGCGACCAGACGGCGGTTGTTGGCATCCAGTTTCACGACGTCGGCCACGGTGCCCAAGGCTACGATGGGCAGCAAGGCGTCGAGCTTTGGCTGGTTGCTTGCATCAAAGACACCACGTGCTCTGAGCTCTGCTCTCAGTGCGAGCAACACGTAGAACATCACACCCACGCCGGCAATGGATTTGCTCTCGAAGGTGCAGGCAGGTTGATTGGGGTTGACGATCACATTCGCGTCCGGCAGCTCGGCGCCGGGTAGATGGTGGTCGGTCACCAATACCTTCAGCCCTGCGGCCCGCGCGGCTGCCACACCTTCCATGCTGGCGATGCCGTTGTCCACTGTAATGAGTATGTCGGCGTTGCGCGCTGCCACGCGCTCGGCGATGGGGGCAGTGAGGCCGTAGCCGTCGACCACCCTGTCAGGCACGAGGTAGTCCACCTGGGCTGCTCCTAGCAGCCGGAGGCCACGCAGACCCACCGCGCAGGCAGTCGCACCATCGCAGTCGTAATCAGCCACGATGCAAAGCTTTTGCTGCGCGGCAATGGCATCTGCCAGAAGCACTGCGGCTTCGCGTGTGCCGAGCAGATCAGATGGCGGCAGCAGACGTGCCAGACTGGAGTCGAGTTCGTCTGTATTGGAAACGCCGCGAGCGGCGAACAGGCGTGCCAGCAGAGGATGCACACCTGCCTGCTCCAGCGTCCAGGCGGCGCGGGGAGGGATGTCGCGTATTTCTATCTTCATAATTGGATCAGTAATTCGTTCTGCCTCGAAACGGCAAGTCGGTAGCGCGAGCAGCAAAAGCGGCGTTGGTTGGCAGGCAAGATAAAGCAGTTGATCGCGGAAGGGCCTCTGGCATTTTCTGCACACCCCGCACTGTCACCAGAAAGGCCGGAGCCAGGAAACGCCCGCATTCATGGCCCATTGGTGTTCCCTGGAGAGAGCAGGCGAGCCACTGCCGCTTCCAGATTCACTGGCCGACGATTGAAAAAGCCCGCTATACGGGAAGCCACACCCGGCCGCAAGGGTGTGAAGCTAATGGACTGGTTTGGACCACACAGGCTCAAGCGTACATCGTGCCCGGCTTGCAGTGCGGTCAGCAGGCGTTTACCGGAATCGGCATCCAACGCCCGCCAGGCTTCATGGTGAGCCGCTACTGCCTCGCTGAGAAGAGAGCCGGCCTGGGCCTGTTCTGCCAGGATGAGGCGGTTTTCAACCGCCACATCCGTTCTGGGGGCATGTGGTTCCGTCAACACCCCTGCACCTGCAATCCACAGCGCATTGATGGACAATTGGCCCGCACTTTCGCGTGCATCGTTGGTCGGGTGGATATAAAAAAGCATCTGCAATTCGCTCTGCAGCCGCCGCAACAGGGCCGCGTGGGCGGGCACCGGTGTATTGATGAGCAAGTCTGGCGTGAGGCGGCGGCCAGTAGCGCGGGCCATGGACCAGGTGCTGAGTGCGCGAAACACCTCGCCTTGCGCCAACCAGGCGTTGGGCATCACATACCGTACATCAATGCCGTCCTCTCGTAGCAGAGGCTCGGCTGAGGCCAACAGGGCGCGTGATTGCGCCTCGGTGAGGCCGAGGTGCGCAGTATCCGCCAGCAACACATGGTCCATGCCAAGTTGCCAATGGCAGGGAATGAGCCAGGCGCAGGGGGTGCCAATGGTGCCTGTTTCAAGCGCCGCCCAAGGAATCCGGCCAGGTTCAGAGGGCAGGCCCAGCGCCCGCGCCGTCGCCAGTTCCGCGGGATCGCTGGGATTGTCGTCGTCGCAAGCTATGGTGCTGTCTGGCCGCAGGTGGCGGAGCAAAGCTTCCAGGTGGGGAAGGCGTGGCAATGGAGGGCGCGGCTGATCGGGCGGCAGCGGGAACAGGGCGCCAGGAATGAGCAAGTGACGCAGCGGCTCTTGGGAAGACATATAGGCGTATTGTCCGGGATGCCACAATGACGCCTTTCAAACACCGGCCTTAGAGCCTGTTCAAAGTCTCTGCGCGAGGGCTATTGTGTTCGAAAGACTGTGGATGCAAGGCGAAAAACGCAGGGATACCTCGTGGTATCGCGAGTATTTTTAACGCCGCAGACGCTGTTTTTCGAGCGCAATAGGACCGCGAGGAGACTTTGAACAGGCTCTTAGGGACGGACGCTTAATCAAAGATTGCCTCATGCTTCTACGCGCGCCCTATGAATTACTGCTTGGCTGGCGATACACGCGCGCCGGCCGAGCCTCCCGGCGCAATGGTTTCATTTCCTTCATCTCAGCAGCCTCTATGTTGGGAATTGCCTTGGGTGTGGCGGCTCTGATCATCGTTCTGTCTGTAATGAACGGGTTTCAGAAGGAAGTCACCGGGCGCATGCTGAGCGTGATCTCGCATATTGAATTGTTTTCTCCTGATGGCGCCGCGCTCCCGGATCCACAGCGCACGCTTTCTGAGGTGCGCGCCAACCCCGAGGTGATCGGCGCTGCTCCCTTTGTGGGCGCGCAGAGTTTGCTGGCAAGGGGCGAAACCATGAAAGGCGCTCTTATTCGAGGGGTGAGCCCTGAGATGGAGCCGCAGGTCACTGACATCGCAGCCCAATTGAAAGACACAGCTTTGAGAAAGCTCGTTCCGGGAGAGTTTGGCATTTTGCTGGGCAGTGATCTCGCGCGGGGTCTGGGCGTGAGCGAAGGCGATCAGGTCACGCTGATCGCGCCCAGTGGTCAGGTCACGCCTGCGGGCGTGGTGCCACGCCTGAAGCAGATGACCGTGGTGGGCACCTTCAATTCCGGCCACTACGAATACGATTCAGCGCTGGCCATGCTTCATATTGAAGATGCCGAGCGTATTTTCCGGCTGGAGGGGCCTACGGGCATCCGCCTCAAATTGCGCGATCTGAATCTTGCCCGGCAAGTGACTGAGCAGTTGGCCGGCACCGTGAGTGGAAACCTGCTGCTCCTGGATTGGACGCGCCAGAACCGTACATGGTTCTCTGCGGTGCAGCTCGAAAAACGCATGATGTTCATCATTCTTACCTTGATTGTGGCGGTGGCTGCGTTCAATCTGGTCAGCACCCTGGTCATGACTGTGCAGGACAAGCGTGCCGATATCGCCATTCTGCGAACCCTGGGCGCAAGCCCCAGAAGCATCATGGGGATATTCGTTGTGCAGGGCGCTATGGTTGGCGTGATCGGTACGCTGGGCGGCCTGGCACTGGGGCTGCTGATTGCCTTCAACATCGATGTGATCGTTCCAGCCCTGGAAAGCATCTTCCGCGCAAGCTTTCTCCCCAAGGACATCTACCTAATCAGCAGTATGCCTAGCGACCCTCAACGTGGCGATATCGTGCCCATTGCAGTGATTTCTCTGGTCTTGTCTTTCGTGGCCACTCTCTACCCCAGCTGGCGCGCCAGCCGTGTCAATCCTGCTGAGGCGCTGCGCTATGAGTGATGTCACCGTTCGAACCAAGCCTGCGCATGACGCTATCGTTTTGGAAGCCAAAGGCATTTCCAAGCGCTTTCAGGAGGGCCCACTAGACCTCACGGTTCTACAAGGCGTTGATCTGACGGTGAAGGCCGGCGAAACGCTGGCCATCGTGGGCCAGTCTGGCTCAGGCAAGAGCACCTTGCTGCATTTGCTGGGTGGACTGGACGCCCCAACCACCGGCGGAGTGCGCTTGCTGGGAAGGGATTTCAGCGGCCTCTCACCTTCCGCCCAAGGCGCCCTGCGCAACCAGCATCTCGGTTTTATCTACCAGTTTCATCACCTGCTTCCTGAATTCAGCGCCCTGGAAAACGTTGCCATGCCGCTGTGGATCAGGCGTATGCCGCGAGCGCAAGCTGCGCAGGTGGCCGAACACGTGCTGGCACAGGTGGGTCTCAAAGAGCGCACTCACCATCGCCCGTCTGAGCTTTCTGGGGGCGAGCGTCAGCGGGTGGCGATCGCACGCGCGTTGGTCACGCAGCCTGCTTGTGTTTTGGCGGACGAGCCCACCGGTAACCTGGATCGGAGCACTGCCGACACGGTGTTTGAGCTCATGCTCAAGCTGGCACGCGAACACGGGACCGCTTTCGTGATGGTCACGCACGATGAATCTCTGGCCGGTAGATGCGATCGCGTACTGCGCCTGGAGCGCGGGAAGGCAGGCTAAGCGCCAAGCCCCTCCAAGGTCTCAGGGCGAGCGCTTTGGCATCCTACTCCCTCTCCCACCCTGGGAAAGACTGATGCAGGCGCGCTTGCTGACTTGAGCCCCAGAGCGCGCGGACGTGAGCTGGTTTTACTCCTTCCCCCTCTGGGAGAAGGTGGGGATGGGGGCAAGCGGCGGTCGATTGAAGCGCTGCGGTTGTAAGTCCCTTCTCCTCTTGTATTGAGGTCGGAGGCCGGGATTGCCCCCGGCAGTGCAGTCCCTTTCTTTGCTCGCACCCGGAGCGCCGGCCGAAAGCAACGAACCAAAGAAATGCGACCCCAAGTCCGTGTCCCTGCGCTGCGCTCCGGGCACCCTGCGGTGCTCGGTCAAGGGGCGGTGCGGCAGAACTCTCTTCTTTCGCTTCGCTCACTACGTTCAAACAGCTGCCGCAAGCTAGTTCACGAAGCAAGAGCATCTTGCAGTGCTCTTGCCCGCCCCATGCCCTGCGCTCCTCGGCACGGCTGTATAGACCGGGGACATGGTGGACACATGTTCGGAGACATGGTGGACACATCAAGCTAGAGCATCAAGCAGCCCAATAGGAGCAAAGCGATGCCATGGCAGGAGAAGTCCGCAATGTCACTACGCGAAGAATTCGTTGCACTAGCGCAGCACGACGGCACCAACATCCGGGCGCTGTGTCGCGGTCTCGGAATCAGTCCCACCACGGGCTACAAATGGCTTGAGCGCTCTCGCCGCGAGCAGCCTCTGAGCGACTTGAGTCGAAGGCCCATGCACTCTCCAAAGCGCAGCTCAGCCGAGTTTGAGCAGCAGGTGTGCCAGTTGCGTGAACAGCACCCTGCATGGGGTGCTCGCAAGTTGGCCACTCGATTGAGCGATCTTGGTCTGGCTGTGCCCGCGGTGAGCACGGTGCACGC
>NZ_KE383943.1:0-515102 GCF_000422885.1 Ottowia thiooxydans DSM 14619
CTGTTGGTCATGATCTTCGGGCGCATGCACAAGCTCAGTGCTGATGCTGTCGTCGCATTCACCGGACTAGACCCGCGCCCGAACGACTCAGGCAATAAAACGGGCCAACGGCGTCTGTCCAAGAGAGGCTGGCCGGAGATCCGACGCCTTCTGTACGCTGCTGCGATGTCGGCAGCTCGCACCAAGACCTGGAATGGGTTCTATCATGCTCAGCGCGAGAAAGGGTTGAGCACAACCGCTGCCCTGATCGTGCTCGCCCGAAAACTCCTGCGCGTGGCATTCTCACTGTTCAAGCAAAAAAGCAACTTCGACGCCTCCATCGTTGCTGGAAAAACTTGACGAAAACCATAGAACCTCAGGCCAGGCCAAGCTCAACCCGAACGGTGTTCCTTTTTCAACGTCACCCACCGCTGGATTGAAACCATAGAACCTCAGCCTGAACGAACTTGATAAGTCAGCGAGCTAATGGACCTGCGGTGCCTGCAGTCTGCAACGCTGAGATCTCGTCTTCACTGAAGCCGAGTTCGCTTAGAACTTCGTGCGTATGCTCTCCGTGCTGCGGAGCTGGGCGTTGAAGGCCCGTGCGCAAACCATTGAATCTCAGAGGTTGGGCAACCGACTTCATCTGACCCAACGTGGGATGCTCGTAGTCGAACACCATGCCACTTTCCCGCGTATGCGGGTGGGATGACAGCTCGCCGAGAGTGTGCAGCGGAGAGCAGGGGATGCCGGCTTCATCCAATGCTTTCAACCAATCAGCCCGGCCCCGGGTCTTCATGGCCTTTTCCACGTAGGCCAGCGTTTCTGCCCGGTGAGCTACGCGAGCGGCGTTGGTCGCAAAGCGAGGCTCGTCCTTGATGGCTTGCAGATCGGCAATGGCGCAGAAGCGCTGCCAGAGCGAATCGTTCGCGACGCCGAGAATGAGCGGCTTGTCCGCCGTCTCAAAGACTTGGTAGGGGCAAAGAGACTCGTGGCCGGAACCTGGGCGCTCGGGTTCTGTGCCGCGTTCCCAATAGTTCTGCAGGAAATATCCCAGAAAACCGGTAGCCGTGTCGAACAAGGATGCCTCGACTGTGCAGCCCTCGCCCGTGCGCTCACGAGCTTGCAAGGCAGCAAGAATGCCTACAAGTGCGTGCAGGCCCGTGCCTTGATCGACCGGGGAGAAGGGGCTGCGAACCGGTGGGCGGCCCGGTTCGCCAGTGATCGAGAGCATGCCGCTAAATGCCTGAAGAATGACGTCGTAGCCTTTGCCCTGGTTCATAGACCCGACGCTGCCGTAGCCGGAGATGTCGCAGCAGATGAGCCTCGGGTTCAGGGCGCGCAAAGTCGCGGGGTCGATCTTGAGCTTCGCGGCCACGCCCGGGCCAAAGCTCAGGATAGTCACGTCGGCCCAGCGGGCCAGACGGTACACCACGTCCCGTCCAGAGTCGCTGGCCAGATCGACGGCTACTGATCGCTTGTTCCTATTGGCGCTAAGAAAGATCGCTCCCGTCTGGGTGTCGCCGCCCTGGCGCAATGGCGGCCAGCCCCGGGTTTCGTCTCCGCTTCGCGGTGGTTCGACCTTGATGACGTCGGCTCCCATGTCGCCTAGGTACTGGGCGCAAAGTGGGCCGGCGAGCACTTTGGAGAGGTCAAGCACGCGCAAACCGGCGAGAGGTGAGGGTGTTTTTTCAGTCATGCAGGGAAGTGTGAATGATTTTTTTCGGTGCGACCCGAGTGATCGCCTGTGCATCAAAACAAGAAAGCATCAGCGTGGGGTAATCCCTATGAGGCATTCCGAAAGGTTTGCTAGCATACTAAGATCTAGTATACCGATCAAACCAGTACCTGAGGAATCCAATGCGTTCATTGAAAGTTTTGCGCTTTTTACCGCGTGTCTTGACGGGCTTGACTTTAGCCGCCGCCACTACGGTGATGGCTCAGGGCTACCCCAACAAGCCCATTCGGTTGATCGTTCCGTATGCCGTGGGACAAGGCACTGATATTGCGGCGCGGTACATTGGCGATGAGCTTTCCAAGGAGCTCAAGCAGCCGGTAATCGTAGATAACCGCCCGGGCGCGGGTGGCAACGTGGGCACTCAGGCGGCGGCCAGATCCCCCGCCGATGGCTACAACATCATGATTGGCACGAACGCCACGCACGCGGCCAACGCCTATCTCTACGCAAACACGGGATTTGACTCACAGGCGGATTTCGAACCCGTTGCCATGGTGGGAATTTTGCCCTTGGTGTTTGTGACCAAGCCATCCAGTCCTATCAATTCCATGCCAGATCTGGTGCGGGCTGCACGCGCCAAGCCGGGTTCCTTGAACATTGCAATATCCACGACTACTTGCCGCCTGGCCTATGAGCTCTTCAAGTCACGCGGCGAGGCTCCCATGTTCCCAATTGACTTCAAGGGGAGCGCCCAGGCTTTGACGGGTGTCTTGGGGGATCAGGTGGAGTTCATGGTCGACACGATCACTTCGCTTCGCGCTGCAGTGACCAGCAATCAGGTCAAGGCACTGGGGGTGACTTCGGCTCAGTCCAGCAAGCTTTTGCCGGGCGTCAAGTCCTTGGCTGAGCAGGGAATTTCTGGGTACGAACTTGTGGGATGGACGGTCTTCTACGCGCCTAAGGGCACTCCACAAGAGGCTTTGAACGTGCTGTCTGCCGCGCTGAATAAAGCGCTGGTCCGCCCGGATGTGCAAGAGAAGCTGCTGCAGCTTGGCATTGAGCCGCAGCGCAAATCCATGGAGGAGCTCAAGGCGTTTGGGCAGTCAGAGAAAGAAAAGTGGGGCCGTCTGATTCAAGGCGCCGGCTTGAAACCGGCTGCGTAATCTGCACGAGGTGCGCGCAAGTCTGGTTGGCTGGGCGAGGCACCGCGCGCTGGGCTCTTAATAGGTGATGGGAACGTGATCAGGGCGATTGCCCACAAGATTAACTAGCACTGTGTTCCATCAAAAGGCTGACGAAATGAATCCGATGGATGTGTTCGGCAGGCAAGGCGCAACCCGCAGCGATAGCTGTAGCTATCGCGAGGAATTGCAACGCTGCATGGTGAACAAAGACGCGGTTTCATATCAGCTTTTTGGCGGAACGCAGTACTAAATTCAAGGAGACAACCATGAACACCACTAGAAGACAATTTGTTGCGGGCTCGTTGGCGCTTGGCGTGTTGCCAGGTAGCGTCTTGGCGCAGGATCAGTGGCCAAACCGTCCTTTGAGAATGATTGCGGGCGGGTCTGCCGGCGGCGTCAGTGATATGTTCGTTCGTATCCTGGAAACTCGTCTGCGAGAGCGCTTAGGGCAGCCGCTTTATCTCGAAAACAAGCCTGGCGCGGGCGGTATGCTCGCTGCTGGCTTGACATCTTCTGCGCCGCCAGATGGCTACACCTACTACGTGAGCAATTTGGCGACCAACGCCATCGGGCTTGCTTTGTACGCCAAGCCTACCTTTGATCCGGTCAAGGAGTTGCCAGGTGTGGCACGGATTTCCACTCTGACGAACGCAGTTGCCGTGCGAGCAGACTCTGGCATTGACTCAATCGGGGCGCTGATTGCCTACATGAAGGCTCAACCAGAGAAAGTGTTCTACGCTTCCGCGGGGGTGGGCACCTCATCGCATCTGGGTGGACATCTGTTTGTTCAGCGTGTGGGTGTACCTGGTAAGCACGTCGCTTACAAAGGAACGGCTGCGGGACTTACGGCGTTGTTGGCGGGCGAGGTGCTTTTCGCAATGGATAACCTCCCGCTCTACGTACAGCAGGTCAAGGCAGGCAAACTGAAGTTGCTGGCTGTGACGCAGGCCAAACGCTCGCCGATTTTCCCTGACGTACCCACCATTCAGGAGGCAGCCGGTCTTGGCCCATTCGATGTTTTCTCCTGGTATGGGCTTTCCGCTTCCACGGGAACACCCAATGCCATCCTGGAGCGCCTAGGGGGCGAAATCGTCGCGGCGCTCAAGGAGCCAGCCATCATTTCTGCGGTGCGCGAACTCGGCGCTGAGCCTGCTCCACTGGGGCCTGCGGAGTACCAGGCATTCGTCCAATCGGAGATCCGTAAGTGGACGCCTATCGTCAAATCTTCGGGAGCTTCGGTGTCTTGAGGCAACACTGAACAAGTTTTCGTGTGCTGCGCACCCCAACCCTATCCCCAGGGTGCGCTGCATCGCGAAACCTATTCAACGCCTCCTTGATCGCTCAATCCTCCTCACTATCCGTATTTCCGATTTCGGTGCGAATGGTGGAAAGGTTGTGCTTGACCTGGGCCAGCATGTCTGCGAGCAGCCTGCGTGAGGGCAGGTCCAGGCCCTTCAGCATGCGCTCACTTAGTTCGTGGCTTTTGACGCGCATCTCGGAGATCAGATGTGTGCCCATGGATGAAAGATAGACACGTTTGGCTCTCCGGTCGATCTCATCAGCGCGGCGCTCTACCAAGCCTGAAGCCTCCAGGCGGTCTATGAGGCCGCCTAACGCCGCTTTGCCAAGCTCCAGGATGTTGGCAAGGTCACTCTGGATCATGCCGTCGTGCCGGGAAAGGTTGGCCAAGACCCACCATTGGGAACGCGTGACGCCAAGCGGCTTGACGAAATCGTCGAACACCGTGCGTCTTAACCGGGAGACGTCATGCATCAGAAAGCCCAGCCGTTGGTCCCAGTTGTCGGATTCGGCGATCCGAGGGGAATTGGCGCTGCGGGCTTTGGCCGCCTTCGAAGGGGCGCGTGTGCTGACTTTGGCCGCAGCCGAGTTCGTTTTTGGAGTTGTTTCTTTCATAGATGCCGTTGCCCGCTCGTCACGAGGGGCTAAATATTACTATCTGCCAGCATACAGTATAAAAATGGATTGGAGATCAAATATTCACTCTTGCGATCGAACGTTGAAGTTGCTCGTGTAGCTTCCATATGGTACGCTAGCATAACTAAAATTAAGAGCTCGACCGGGCGGTGCCCAACGCCGCCGCCTGTCATCAACAAGGAGATATATGCCGTCCAAGCGCCCGCTATTCACACCAGATCACGAAATGTTCCGCGATTCCGTGCGGCGCTTTGTGGAAACCGAACTCAAGCCGCACCACGCACAGTGGGAGGAAGATGGTTTGGTGCCGCGCGAGGTTTGGCGCAAGGCGGGTGACGCAGGCCTGCTCTGCTGTAACACTGCTGAAAAGTACGGTGGAACCGGATCAGACTTTCTCTATAACTGCGTCGTTATTGAGGAAATGGCGCGCGCGGGAGTCACAGGCCCTGGCTTCAACATTCATTCAGACATGGTGGCTACCTATATTGAGCGCTTCGGTAGCGAAGAGCTCAAGAAGAAATGGTTGCCCGGCATGGTCTCCGGCGAGGTGATTGGCTCTCTGGGCATCACGGAGCCAGGAGCGGGGAGCGATGTGCGGGGAATTCGCACCTCAGCGCGTCGCGAGGGAGATGAGTACGTGATCAATGGGCAAAAGACCTATATCTCCAACGGCCAGACCAGCGATGTGGTGATGCTGGTCACCAAGTCTGACCCTGCGCGGCCGCGGGACGCGATCAGTCTCTTCCTGGTGGAAACCAACAGCCCCGGATTCAAGCGCGGACGCAATCTCAAGAAACTGGGGCTTCACGCGCAAGATACCTCGGAGCTGTTCTTCGATGATGTGCGTGTGCCGGCTTCGAATCTTATCGGTGAAGAGCATGTGGGCTTCAAATATCTCACGGCCAACCTGGCGCATGAACGCCTGGTGCAAGCGGTGCGAAGCTGTGTGGTGGCAGAAGTCACGATCGAGCAAACGGTGGAGTACACCTCGACGCGCAAAGCGTTCGGCCAGACGATTGCAGATTTCCAGAACACGCAGTTCAAGCTGGCTGAATTGCATGCTGCAACCGTGGTGGCACGCGCATTCGTGGATAGGTGCATAGAGCAACAGCTGAACAATGAGCTGGATC
The DNA here is from genome assembly GCF_000422885.1 of Ottowia thiooxydans DSM 14619. GTDB lineage: Bacteria > Pseudomonadota > Gammaproteobacteria > Burkholderiales > Burkholderiaceae_C > Ottowia > Ottowia thiooxydans. The sequence continues at coordinate 5,907 of NZ_KE383943.1, forward strand.
CCGTGACTGCAGCCATCGCGAAGATGCAGTTGTCTGATCTGCATTGCCGAGTGGTCGACGAGTGTCTGCAACTGCATGGTGGGTGGGGTTACATGTGGGAATTCCCGGTGTGCCGTGCCTACGCGGATGCGCGAATTGTGAAGATTGCAGGCGGCGCAATGGAGGTGATGAAGCAGATCATTTCCCGCGATCTGTTCAAGCGCGGAAAGTAGAGCTCGCTTTGCCTCAATGCTTCTCAATTAGTCTAAAGCCCGTTCGGGCTGAGCTTGTCGAAGCCTCTACGCAAGAGACGAGCCCTTCGACAAGCTCGGGGCGAGCGGAGCTAGCTGAGCGGCATTGCTCTTAGCCCCCATTTCAGGAGACGTTAGATGAGTGGTCAAAGGGTCAACCGCCGAGTGGTTCTCAAGTCGAGGCCAGTTGGCATTCCGCAGGCAGATCATTTCGAGATCGTGGAGAGCCAGATCCCAGAGCTCGAGCCTGGTGAGTTTCTGGTCAGGAACGAGTATTTGTCTGTGGAGCCAGCCATGCGTGGTTGGGTGAATGCCGCAGCGAACTACTCAGATGCGGTGGGTGTTGGTGAAGTGATGAGGGCCTTCGCAGCCGGTGAGGTGGTGGCTTCCAGACATGGTGCCTACGCCGTGGGCGACAAGGTCATGGGCATGCTGGGTTGGCAGGATTACTGTGTGACCAATGGAGATCCAGTCAGAAGAAAAGTACTGGAAGCAGATCTGCCTTTGACGCTATCGCTGGGCATTCTCGGTATCAATGGTGTCACGGCTTATTTCGCCCTTGGCGAGATTGGGCAGCCGCGTGCGGGAGATACCGTGGTGGTGTCCACCGCAGCCGGTGCAGTAGGTTCTGCGGTAGGGCAACTTGCCAAGCTGGCGGGCTGCCGGACAGTGGGCATTGCGGGGGGCGCTGACAAGGTTCGGCTTTGTATGGACGAGTTTGGCTTTGACGCGGCGATTGACTACAAGGACCCGAATTTCCCCGAGCGCCTGGCCGAAGCATGTCCAAGTGGCGTGGATGTCTATTACGACAACACCAGCGGCGCCATCAGTGATGAGGTGCTGCGCCACATCAACAAGTTTGCTCGCATCGTGATCTGCGGCACGGCTTCGGTACAGAGCTGGGATCCATGGCCAACGGGGCCTCGGCCAGAGCGGCATTTGCTCAACAAGTCTGCTCGCATGCAGGGGTTTCTCGTGTGGGATTACGAACACCGTTATGAAGAGGCCGTTAGCCAACTCGCCGCCTGGGTGCGCAGCGGCGACCTCCGCTACCGCGAAGAAATCGTGGACGGGATTGAGCACGCGCCGGGATCGATTGCAGAGCTGTATTCCGGCGCCAATATTGGGAAACGCCTGATCCGTCTGGAGTCCGGCAGGTAGGTCTTCAGATTCTTATCGAACAAACAAGGGGTAGCGCATGAAGCGGTTGGAAGGCAAGGTTGTGGTGGTCACCGGCGCGGGCGCCGGCGTGGGCAAAGCCATAGCGTTGGAGGCGGCGCGGCAAGGGGCCAAGGTCGTGGTCAATGACCTGGGCGTCAACATTGATGGCAGCGGAGGCGGCGCCGGCCCGGCACAGCAGACTGTGCAGGAGATAGAGGCTGAAGGCGGCATCGCGTGCGCCAACACCGACAGCGTGGCGGAATGGAAGTCGGCGCAGGCCATCATCTCCCAGGCGCTGGACATGTATGGCCGCGTAGACGCCGTGGTGAACAACGCCGGGAACCTGCGCGACATCATGTTCCACAAGATGCCTGAGGAAGATTTTGATGCCGTGATCCGGGTGCATTTGAAGGGCAGCTTCAATATGTCTCGCGCCGCCGCTCCGCATTTCAAGGAGCAGGAGGGCGGTGCCTACGTTCACATGACCTCCACCTCCGGGCTCATCGGCAACAATGCGCAAGCCAACTACATGTCCGCCAAGATGGGGGTTGTAGGCTTGTCCAAATCGATTGCGCTGGACATGGAGCGCTTCAAGGTGCGCTCCAATTGCATCGCACCGTTTGCGTTTACGCGAATGGTCAACTCCATTCCCGCCGATACGCCCGAGGGCAAAGAGCGCATGCGGGTGAACTCTCGTATGGAGGCGGCGAAGATTGCACCTTTCACCTGCGCTTTGCTGGCCGATGCGGCGCAAGACGTGACAGGGCAGATCTTTGGGGTGCGCAACAACGAGATCTATCTGTTCTCGCAACCGCGACCCATACGGACGGCGCACGCCGGCGGCGATGGGTGGACTGTAGATAGTTGCCTGGAACGCGCCCTGCCGATGATGCGCGCATCGTTTTTCCCTCTCGACCGCTCACGTGATGTGTTCTCCTGGGACCCGGTATGAATCTCCAAAAAGTCCTCGCTCATCAGTTCAAGCCGATTGAGCACATTCTTCAACCACGGGATTGCATGCTCTACGCCGCGGGCATCGGCTTGGGGGCCCGACCGGAGCATCCGGGTGATCTGCAGTTTCTCTACGAGAAGAGCTTGAAGGTATTTCCGTCGTTCGTGAACGTTATTGCCCATCCGGGTGGTTGGGTTCAAGCACCAGAGTTGGAGATCGACTGGGTCAAACTGCTGCACGGGGAGCAGGCGTTTGAAATGCACCGGCCTCTGGAACCAGGAAAAACCTATGTCGGTACCTTCAAGGTCACAGACGTGGTGGACAAGGGCGAGGGCAAGGGTGCCTTGATTTTCATGCAAAAAACCTTACACGAGGTGGGACATGACGACCCGGTGGGCACGGTGACATCCACCTACTTTCTCCGCGGAGATGGCGGGTGCGGAGGCACGGCAAATGCAGCGCCAACCCCGCACCCGGTGCCCGACTGCGCGCCTGACGGCACGTGCGTACTGGAGACCTTGCCCCAAGCCGCGCTCATCTATCGGCTCTCCGGTGACTACAACCCCATTCACGCCGATCCCGCCATTGCGCGCAAGGCGGGCTTCGAACGGCCCATCCTTCATGGCCTTTGCAGCCTGGGTGTGGCCACGCGTGCCATCGTGCAAGCGGTGTGCGGTGATGACGCAGACAAGCTCAAGTCATTCAGCTTGCGTTTTTCTTCGCCCGTGTATCCGGGCGAGACCATTGCCACGGACTATTGGGTGGATGGCCCGGTAGTCAGCTTTCGCTCGCGAGTACTGGGGCGTGATGTCGTGGTGTTGAACAACGGCCGCGCAGAATTGATGGAGTGAAGATAGATGAATTTCGACCTGACAGATGACCAGCAAGCGATCCGTTCGGCGGTACAAGAGGTTTGTGCGCCATTCGATGACGAGTATTGGCTGAAAAAGGACCGCGAGGGCGGCTTTCCTGAAGACTTCTATGCCGCCATGGCCGGGGCCGGTTGGCTAGGTATTGCCATGCCGCAAGAATATGGCGGAGCAGGCCTGGGTATTGCTGAAGCCGCGCACATGATGGAGACGGTGTCCGCCACAGGTGCCGGACTGTCTGGGGCTTCTGCCATCCATATGAATGTGTTTGGCTTGCATCCCGTGGTGGTGCACGGAAGCGATGAGCAGAAAAGCCGGTGGTTGCCTCCTATCATCAATGGCACTAACAAGGCCTGCTTTGGCGTGACTGAGCCGAACACCGGATTGAACACGCTCAAGCTCAAGACCATGGCGGTGCGCAAAGGCGATCGCTATGTGGTGAACGGGCAGAAAGTATGGATCTCTACGGCGCAGGTGGCCCACAAGATTTTGTTGCTGGCAAGAACTACGCCGATCGAGGAGGTGAGTTCGCCTTCCAAGGGCTTGAGCTTGTTCTATACCGATCTGGATAGAACCAAGATCGAGGTGCGCGAGATTGAGAAGCACGGGCGCAAGGCCGTTGATTCGAATCAGCTGTTCATCGATGGCCTGGAAATCCCTGTGGAAGACCGTATTGGGGAGGAGGGCAGGGGATTCGAATACATCCTCCACGGCCTTAACCCGGAGCGCGTGCTACTTGCTTCCGAAGCGACTGGCCTGGGACGTGTGGCTCTTCAACGGGCAGCGACCTATGCGGGCGAGCGGATCGTGTTTGATCGGCCGATTGGTAAGAACCAGGGTATCCAGCATCCCCTTGCAGACCGATGGGTCGATCTGGAAGCAGGCACCTTGCTCTATCAGCGCGCGGCCTGGCTTTATGACCAAGGCCGTTCCTGTGGGGCGGAAGCCAACGCTGCGAAGTACTTCTGCGCCGAAGCGGGTTTCCGCGCATGCGAGACCGCGGTTCTGACGCACGGAGGGTTTGGCTATGCCAAGGAGTATCACGTTGAACGCTATATGCGCGAGGCCATGCTCACACGCATCGCACCAATCTCGCCGCAGTTGATTTTGTCCTTCATCGCTGAGAAGGTGCTGAACCTACCGAAATCGTACTGAGCAACCCCTGCAAAGAGGGGAAGTCAGGGCCATACGCGTGCCGGCAAGAGAGCTGCTCACAGGTGAGCGCTATTGGGGAAATTGCCATTGACGATATGGTATTGGGTATTTACTATATGGTAGATAACTAATATCAATTGGAGACCTGAATGAATCGTCGCACTCTCTTGCTTCTTGCGATGGCGCTCGGCGCCGCAGCGCCATCGCATGCTCAGTCAACCTACCCCAGCAAGCCCATCAAGCTGATTGTTCCTGCTAGCGCAGGCGGTCCGAGTGATGTGGTGGCCCGGTTGGTGGCAGAAGGGCTCACTAAGGCCATGGGTCAGCCCGTGGTGGTTGAGAACAAGGCTGGTGCAGCGCAAACCTTAGGCACTGCTCAGGTCGCCAAGGCAGAGCCAGATGGCTACTCACTGCTGTTCACGACCAGTACGCCTATCGTAATGGCGCCGTTTACGCGCAAGAACCTGCCTTATGACGTTCGCAAGGATTTGATTGCGGTCTCGCATGTAGGTGTGACACCGCTGGTGCTTTACGCCAACTCAGCCGTTCCCGTGAAGTCAGTCAAGGAATTGATCGACTCAGCCAAGGCCAAGCCGGGCGAGTTGAGCTACGGCTCATACGGCAATGGATCAAGCGCGCACTTACTGGGCGAATACCTCAGCAAGCAAGTTGGGATCAAGATGATTCATGTGCCCTATGCCGGTGTGTCTCCCCAGATCACGGCATTGGTGGGTGGCCAGATCCAGTTCGCCATAGCTGATATCGGAGTGCCGGGACCGTTCGTCAAGGATGGAAAGCTCCGTCCATTGGCCGTGACTGGGACCCGGCGCTCCGCTTCGTTGCCCGAGGTGCCAACATTTGCCGAGCAAGGGGTGGCCGGCATGGAACCGTTCTCGCCATGGTGGGGGCTTTTTGCACCTGGTGGCACGCCTAAAGCGATTGTGGACAGACTGTCTGCTGAGACTGTGAAGATCGTGAAGTCGCCAGAATTCGCGGCCAGGTTTGCGGTGTTTGGAGCGGATGCGACTGGCATGGATAGTGCTGCATCTACGGTGGCCTTGAATGACGAGTTGGCGCGGTGGGCCAAGATTTTTGCGGCATTGCCGGGGTTGAGCCTTGAGTAAGTTGGGAGCCTTCAAGGTCCCCGGCGGGTCCGAGGGGCGTTAGCATTTCGAGCGCGATAGCGCCCTGGCTAGGTGTGCACCAGGTCGTGGGTGTGTTGACTCAAGGGGCCGAGCGCAGCAATGGCCCGAATCAGGCTCCCTACCCCTTGAGGCCGTGCCGAGGAGCACAGGGCAAGGGGCGGGCAAGAGCACTGAAAGATGCTCGTGCTTCGTGAACTAGCTTGCGGCAGCTGTTTGAACGTAGTGAGCGAAGCGAACGAAGAGAGTTCTGCCGCACCGCCCCTTGACCGAGCACCGGAGGGTGCCCGGAGCGCAGCGTAGGGACACGGACTTGGGGTCGCCTTTTTTGTGCCTACTATTTTTTGGCGACGCAAAAAATAGTAGGTGCGCCGCCGGGCGCATTCCCGGCCTCCGACCTAAAGGGAAGAGGAGAAGGTAACTATCAAGCGCTACCAATAAATCAACCGCCGCTTGCCCTCACGCCGCAGCCGGCCGCCCCCGCCCTCTCCCAGGGGGAGAGGGAGTAAAACAGGCCGCACTCCAATTTACCCCCCATTCACCTCAATCAACACCCGCCCAAAAGACCGCCGACTCTTTACCGCTTCGAAAGCAGACAAAAAATCCGGCAACGCATAGCAATCAGACGATGTGGGCTTGATCTCTCCGTTGAGCACGTGTTCAAAGAGCGTCTGCATCATCGTTCGAAGACCGGCCGCATGCAGCTTGCGCTCGTCCACCGGAGACCACCCCAGATAGGTTCCGAAGTTGAACCCGATGACATCGATGTTCTTCACCAGCAGGATATTGGCCGGTATCTGCGGGATAGTGCCACTGGCAAATCCGATGATCAGAATACGGCCCATGGTCGCGGTGCAGCGCAGCGTTTCTGTAAACAGATCTCCGCCTACAGGGTCAAACACAAGATCTACCCCACGTCCATCCGTCAAGGCCTTGACGCGTTGTCCCAGTTCGGGTTCGGTATGGAGCAAGACTTCATCAGCGCCGCGCGCTCGGGCCAGAGCCAAGCGCTCCGGGCTGCTCCCCACCGCGAGCACGCGCGCACCAGCCAATTTCCCTAGTTCCACGGCCGGCAGGCCGACACCCCCTGCTGCGCCAAGAATCAAAAGCGTTTGGCCAGGGCGTAAATGACCACGCCAATGAAGCGCCGCATAGGCAGTACCGTAGGTGGTTGGAATGATCGCGGCGTCCCGCAGTTCGACGCCGTCTGGAACATGCCATACCGTTTCTGCGGTCGCGATGGCTTGTTCTCCATAACCACCCCAGTCCAGGCTGGCCGCCACGCGGTCCCCGGGTTTGAAGCCTGTAACATCAGATGCCACTTCCAGAATGACACCGGCCACCTCCGTTCCAGGCACGAATGGCAAAGGTGGTTTGCGTTGGTATTTTCCTGCTACCACCAATAATTGTCCAAACCCCACAGTAGCGTATGCCACGGCAATGCGCACACAACCAGAGGGAAGTATGGGTGCCGGCGTTTCACCAAATACCAAGCCTTGGTACCCGTTCCAGCCTTCACATAACAGCGCCTTCATACCTCGTCTCCTATCTTGCGAACGACCTAAAAAAGTACTGTACCATATGGTATTGAGGATTCATAATGTCCTCCATGGCAGATCAAATGGGCCCGCTTTCTGGGCTAAAAGTCATTGAGATGGCCGGCATCGGGCCGGCTCCTTTCGGCGTTACCTTGCTTGCAGATGCAGGCATGGAAGTCATTCGCATCGAACGAAGTTCGGGCTCGGTATCTCCTGCCGGCGCTGTGAACGCCGCTCAAGATCCCCTGCTGCGAGGACGGCGTTGCATTTCACTTGATCTCAAGAATCCGCAAGGTAGGGAAGTCGTGCTGCGATTGCTTGAGCATGCGGATGCTTTGGTTGAAGGGTTTCGCCCAGGCGTTATGGAGCGCTTGGGCTTGGGCCCCGAGGTGTGCATGAAACACCGGCCCAGTCTCGTCTACGGGCGCATGACAGGATGGGGCCAGAACGGCCCTCTTTCAAACGAGGCGGGTCACGATATCAACTACATCGCATTGTCTGGTGCCTTGCACGCCATAGGCTTGCCTGAAAAGCCGGTGCTTCCGCTCAACCTGGTGGGCGATTTTGGTGGAGGAGGCACATTGCTGGCCTTCGGCGTGACCAGCGCGCTGATATCTGCATTGCGGACTGGCCGTGGCCAGGTGGTAGACGCCGCCATGAGCGACGGAGCCGCGCTGCTGATGGCACCGTTTTATGCCAAGCTGGCTGCGGGTTCGTGGACAGATGAACGTGGGGCCAATGTGCTGGATGGCGCAGCGCCGCACTACGGTGTGTATCCGTGCGCCGATGGAAAGTTCATTGCGGTGGGGCCACTGGAGCCGCAGTTCTATTCGAGCTTTCTTGCGCGGCTTGGGTTGTCGGAAGACCCTCTGTTTGGAAAGCGTGCGCAGCGTGAGATGTGGCCACAACTGCGCGAACGATTGGAACAAGTATTCCTCACTCGCCCGCGAGATGCGTGGTGCAATTTGTTCGAAGGCAGCGATGCGTGCGTGGCTCCCGTGCTCTCTATGGCAGAGGCACCTTCGCATCCGCACAATCTGGCGCGAGAGACCTTCATGGATGCAGGGGGGGCGATGGTGCCGGGACCTGCACCTCGCTTTGGTACGGGTGATCGCCAAATGCCTCCTGCACCCCAGCGCGATAGCCAGACGACTGATGAACTGCTTCACCTGGCTGGCTATTCCGACACCGAGATCGTCAGCCTGCGTGCTGACGGCATTGTGAACTCCTGATTGAGGTTGATTCAAGCATGACACTTGATTTGCGCCGCTGGGCGCTTGAAGATCCCGAGCGCTTGGCAGTAAGAGTCGGAACTGTGAGCACGACCTATGGTGAGCTCGAAGCGCAAGCCAATCGGGTGGCCCGTGTGCTTAGAGAATATGGGATTGAGCGCGGAGATCATGTGGCCGCGTTGATGGGCAATGGTGCATCGGTGTTTGCAGTGGTGTGGGGTGCGTACCGCGTGGGGGCCTACATCACGCCGGTGCCGTCCACCGCTTCAGTGGAAGATGCCGCCTACATTGTGCGTGACTGTGGCGCACGTGCGGTGATTGCCGATGCTTGTCTGGGTGATGGGTTGAAAGCATTGCCTTCCATGGCTGATCAATGTGCGGTGTGGCTGGCATTGAGCGGAGAGATTCCCGGATTTATCTCTCTGGATCCGTTGCTGGCGAAAGCGCCTGATACTCCTGTCGACAACGAGTCTTCAGGGGCGCTCATGATGTACACATCTGGCACTACGGGCCACCCCAAAGGGGTTTGGCGAGCTTTGTCTCCCACCGTATCAGCGTGCCCGCCGTTTGCGCAGGATCTGATCGCCATGTTCGACGTTTCAGAGAACTCCCGGTATCTCTCTACCGCGCCGCTCTACCATGCTGCACCACTCAGATTCGGGCTGGCGTTTCTTGCGGCGGGTGGTTCCGTATTCGTGATGCCCAGGTTCGAAGCCAGCAAGGCGCTGGAGCTATTGCAGAACGAACAGATCACTCACTCCCAGTGGGTACCCACCATGTTCCAGCGCTTGCTCGATCTGGACGAGAGACAGCGGGCGCAGTTCAAGGCTCCGCATCATCGCCTGGCTTTGCATTCAGCGGCTCCTTGTCCAGTGCCGGTCAAGCGGGCCATGATTGAATGGTGGGGTCCGATCTTGGAGGAGTACTACTCAGGTAGCGAAGGCGTCGGGTTGACGGCCATCACTTCTGAGGAATGGCTGGCCAGGCCAGGTTCGGTAGGGCGAGCCAGAAAAGGGACTCTTCACATTCTGGACGAAGCTGAGAATGAACTCGGCGCGGGGGAAACAGGGCGTGTGTTCTTCTCGGGTATTGCGCCTTTCGCATACCACGGTGCTCCAGAGAAAACGGCTTTGCGTACCAGTCGCCAGGGTTGGCAAACTTTTGGAGATCTGGGCTACGCGGATGCGGACGGCTATCTTTTCCTGACTGACCGCCTGGACGACATGATCATCTCTGGCGGGGTGAACATTTATCCACAGGAGCTGGAAGCTGCTCTTCTTGAGATGCCAGAGATTGCAGAGGTTGCGGTGGTAGGCGCACCAGATCACGAGTTTGGAGAGCGCCCCGTGGCGTTTGTGGTGCCTCGTCAATCTCATGTTGATCCAATCGTCCTCGCGGAAGCCATTGGCGCCTTTGCCCTTCAGCGCCTGGGCCGAATCAAGCGCCCCAGGGATATTCGTATCGTGGAAGCTCTGCCATATAGCCCTCAGGGGAAGTTGCTTCGACGGGAGCTCAGGCGACAGCTAGCGAGTTGAATTTGCGGCGATTTAACTCCCTCTCCCGTATGCGGGAGAGACGGATGCAGGAGTGCCTGCTGACTTGAGCCCCGGAACCCGAGGCTGTGGAATGGTTTTACTCCTTCCCCCGCTGGGGGCGCCCGGCGTAGGGGAAGGTGGGGATGGGGGCAGGCGGCGGTCGATTGAAACGCTGCGATTGCTAGCAACCTTCTGCTCTTCTTTTTAGGGCGGAGGCCGGGATTGCGCCCGGCTGCGCAGTCCCTTTCTTTGCTCGCCCAAAGTAAGGAACCAAAGAAAAGGCGCCCCACCGGACGCGTCCCTGCGCTGCGCTCCGGGCAACTTGCGATGCTCGGTCAAGGGGCGGTGCCGCGGAACTCACTGCGTTCACTTCGCTCTCTACGTTCAAACAGCCGCGGCAAGCTAGTCAACGAAGCAAGAGCATCTTTCAGTGCTCTTGCCCGCCCCTTGCCCTGCGCTTCTCAGCGCGGCCAGAGGGGTGGGATACCCACTCGGGCCATCGCTGCGCTGGGCCCTGCACTGTCAGTCGCAAGCGATTAGTTTTACTCCCTCTCCCGCATGCGGGAGTAAGACGGTAACCCAGCAGACTTCGAACGTTCTCTTAGACGCCGCACAAAGAAAGCGTTCGGCATTCGGGGTCACAGCGCAGTGCCGCCCCCGTTCTCTCTTGTAGCTGCTCAAAGCTCAAGCCCTCAACCATGGCGCGGACCCATAGCCCATCTGGCGCTACATCAATGATTGCCAGGTCCGTGTAGATGCGGTCTACAACGCCCGCGCCGGTGAGCGGCAAAGTGCAGCTCTCCACGACTTTAGGGCGACCGTCTCGGGTTTGATGTTCCATCATCACGAAGGCACGCTTGGCGCCTATGGCGAGATCCATCGCGCCGCCCACGCCAGGTATGGCATCAGGAGCTCCGGTATGCCAGTTGGCCAGATCGCCTTTAGCCGAGACTTCAAGCCCGCCCAGTACGCTCAGATCCAGATGGCCGCCGCGCATCATGGTGAATGAAAGAACGCTGTCGGAGATGGAGGAGCCGGTCAGCAAGCTGATGGGCTGTTTGCCTGCGTTGATGAGATCAGGATCGGGCGCTTGGTCGGGATGCAAGGGTCCCATGCCAAGAATGCCATTCTCACTGTGCAAGATGATTTCACGGTCTTTGGGAAGGTGTTTTGCAACCAGAACCGGTAAGCCGATTCCGAGGTTTACGAAAGCCCCATCGGGAATATCGTTCGCTACGAGCTTGGCAATGGCCTCACGGCTCAGGCGAGGCAACTGAGCGTTATCAACTGGCATGGCAGACCACTTTCTGAACGAAGATCGCGGGCGTCATAACCTGCTCGGGTGGGATTGAACCCAGGGGCACAATTTCTCGAACCTGCGCTATGGCGTGCCGCGCCGCTGTGCACATCACAGGTGCGAAGTTTCGGCCAGCCAATCGATAGGTGAGATTGCCCCAACGATCTCCTCGGTCTGCTTTAACCAGTGCGTAGTCGGCGCGAATGGGTTGCTCCAGCACATAGCCTATGCCGTCGATCACCCGGGTTTCCTTGCCTTCTGCCAGCAATGTGCCGTAGCCCGTGGGCGAGAAGAACGGGCCCAGGCCTGCTCCGGCGGCTCGCATACGCTCCACCATGGTGCCTTGGGGAATGCATTCCAACTCGACTTTCCCCGCTCTGTACATCTGCTCAAAAGCAGCCGCGAGTGGTTGGCTCTTGTCCGCCGACTTGGGGTAGGAGCAGATGAGCTTGCGTACCCGCCCAGCGCCGATCAGGGCATTGAGGCCTTCAGTGCCGCTACCGGCGTTGTTGCTGACCACCACTAGATCCTTGGCGCCTTGTTCCAGCAGCGCTTCAAGCAGGGCGATCGGTGCGCCCGAACCACCGAAGCCGCCGACGAGAATGGTGGCGCCGTCTGGAATCTCACTGACGGCTTCGGTCAAGGTATTAACGGTTTTATCGAGCATGTGGGCGTTTCAGGGATTTCGAATCGGGGACTTAGATATCCATCCAGGTATCCCGATCTATGCCTGCATTCTTGCGCGCTTCGTTCACGATGCGGGTGATCTCTGGCCCCAGAGTTTCAGGATCCTTGCTAGCCTCCGTAAGAGGACCGTGCTGCCAACTTTCCGCCACCGCATATCCGAAGCCCCAAGCTTCGAAGACACGGCCGCTGACGGCACTTGATTGGCTGCTGGCCAGCCAAGTGACCAGCGCGGCGATCCACTCAGGATCTCGCCGCTCCAGTTGTTCGGGTGTCCATTGGCCAAGGCCTTCTGTCATGCGTGTGGTGGCGCGCGGCGCGATGGCGTTGACCGTCACCCCATAGCGTTGCAACTCTCGCGCGGCCACCAACGAGAAGGAGGCGATGCCGGCCTTGGCTGCGGCATAGTTGGCCTGCCCTATGTTGCAAAACAATCCGGAGTGCGAGCTGGTGTTAATCACCCGGGCATCAACCTTCTTGCCGTCCTTGGTCTGTTGGCGCCAATAGTTGGCGGCATGGTGCGTAGGTGCGAATGTTCCCTTGAGGTGGACGTTGGTGACGGAGTCCCACTCTTGCTCCGTCATGTTGATGAGCATGCGGTCGCGCAGGATGCCAGCATTGTTGACCAGGATGTCCAAGCCACCAAAGTGAGTGATGGCTGTATTGATCAATGACTTGGCGCCTTCCCAGTTCGCCACGTTGGAGGCGTCTGCCACGGCTTCACCGCCCGCTTCCCGAATCTCCGCGACGACCGCATCCGCAGGTGTGGTGTCCTGGCCAATGCCGTCAGCACTGGAGCCCAGGTCGTTGACCACCACCTTGGCGCCATGTCGGGCCAACATCAAAGCGTGGGCTTTCCCTAGTCCCCGGCCCGCGCCGGTCACGATGGCAATTCGGCCTTCGCAGAGTTTCATAGTGATCCCTTGTTCTTTCAATGTGGGTATTCAGGAATGCAGGCCGAGAATCGAGATGGCCGCAATACCTTGGAAAGGAACGCCCCCAAGGTTGTGCGTCAACCCTACTGAAGGCGAAGAAATTTGACGCTCACCGGCACGCCCCAGAAGCTGGGTGTAAACCTCGTAAGCCATTCGCAGACCGGAAGCCGCAATCGGGTGGCCGAAGCACTTGAGCCCGCCATCTACCTGGCAGGGCACACCGCCGCCGGTGCGGTCGTAGAAGCCTCCCAGAATGTCGTCTACGGCCTGGCCTTCGGGTGAAATGAAAAGATCTTCCATCGTCACCAGTTCAGTGACGGAAAAGCAGTCATGTACTTCAATCAAGTCCAGCTGGCTGCGTGGGTCGTCGATCCCGGCTTCCGCATACGCTCTCTGGGCGGCCAGACGCGTGGTTCGCACGCTTGCGCCATCCCATTGGTCTGTCGAAGATTCGACACCTGAGCCGATCGCAAGCTGAATCGCCTTGATTGACACGATGTCTTTCTTACCCAAGGCACGCGCAATTTCTGGCGTGGTGACGATAGCCGCTGCTGCGCCATCACTGACACCACAACAATCGAACAAGCCGAGCGGTTCGGCAATCATGGGCGCGTTCAGGATTTGCTCCATGCTCACCTTTTTACGCAAGTGAGCCTTGGGGCTTAGAGCGCCGTTCTCGTGGCTCTTCCAGGAAACATGCGCGAGGGCTTGCTTGAGGCGCTCTGGGGAAATGCCGTGCTTGTGTCGGTAGCCGGCGGCCAGTTGTGCAAACCCTGCGGGTGCCGAGCCAAGGTTCAGCCAGAGGTCATTCAACGTGCCTTTGAAGGGGGAGGGCAGACCTCCATAGCCGGTGTCCTTGAGTTTTTCCGCGCCAATGGCCAACGCGATATCCACTGCTCCGGAAGCCACGGCGTACGCCGCGCTTCGCAGTGCCTCCGTACCGGTCGCGCACATGTTTTCTACCCGGCTGACGGGGATACCGTCCAGGCGCAAAGCCATGGATGCGGGGATGGCGGAGTTGCCTACGTTGACTGCGTCCATACAGGAGCCGAACCACGCAGCCTCTATCTGGCGGCGCTCAATGCCTGCATCGGCCATGGCTTCTGTGAAGGCTTCCGCTAAGAGATCCGCAGTGCCCGCGTCCCAACGCTCCCCAAACCGGGAGCAGCCCATGCCAAGAATGGCAACCTTGTCCTTAATACCTGTAGCCATGACGGATTTCCAGTAAGAGTGGCCTAGGCCTGCCCCTGCACGGGGATGGCTTTCCAGAAGTAGCGCGGATAGTGGCGAACCCTGTCTATGTCCTTGATACGAAACACCATGTTCACTGGGGCTCCGATTTCCAAGCCAGCGGGCCCTACATCGACGATCTCCATCATCAGCCGCGCCGCGTTGTCGAACTGAACAAAGCCCACATACAGCGGTGGTGCGGGGTGGTAGGAGAGCCAGTCAGCCGTGAAGGTCATCACGCGTGCCTTGGCGTCGGCCAAGGCCACTTGATCGAACTGGCTGGAAGGCGCATTGCAAGCAGGGTTGACGCAAAACGGTAACTGGGGAAACTGGATGGTGCTGCAGGCGCGGCATTTTCCTGCCTGAAAGTGCGAAATCTGTTCGTTTGAGCGGTACTGCTCGGTGAGCGCGGTTTTCACCGGCCGTTCCGCGCGCATGCCCCAGTCAAGATCAACACCGCCTTCATTGGCCAGGAGGCGCAGGTAGGCGTCTGTTTCCAATTTGTCGGCCAGCGCGCCGCTGACGCCTCGGCGCGGCCGCGCATTGGTGATGGCATCGGTCACGCGCAAGACTAAGACATCGCATCCCTGACCGAAGCCAGCCAGCAGGATATGTTCGCCGGGCTCGGCGCGTTCCAATACATGAGCCAACATCAGCAAACCGTGCGCGGTGCCGGTATAGCCGCAGTTGGCGGTCAGAGCGTCGGCTTCCGCTTCGGCCGGGATGCCGGCGCTACGGGCCACCGCCGTGGCTATGCCTTTGAAGCTTGAAGGCAAGATGAAGTGGCGGATCTCCTTGGGTTCGACGCCAGCATCGGCTAGTGCGGCCGCTATCACAGGCGGCACCAGCTTCAAGTAGCCTTCGTCGCGTATCCAACGCTCTTCCCAGAAATAATCGTATTGGCTTTCCGCTGCCCGGAAGTGGTCTACGAACAGCGCACTCTTGCTGGCGCTGCCGCGCAGCTCTGCAACGATCTTTTCGCTGCCAAGCGTGAAGGCGGCGGCACCTGCGCCGTTGTTCATTTCTTGCGTGCTGGCAGGCTTGCCGCGCGGGCGATCACTGGCCACCACCAGGGCTGAGCCTGAGGAGGCGTCGGAGAGGGCTGCGAGTAACGCGCTGATGCCGGCACGCTGGGATTGGCCAACATCAAGTGTTCGGATACCGCTTGAAAGACCCAGCGCGCTTCCGATGATGGTGGCGTGTTGAAGGTCTGCGAATGGATGAGTGGTGGAGGCGAACACCACACGCGAGATGGCGTCTCGCGCCTGGCCGTCCAGGGCGTCACGGGCGGCTTCTACTCCCATGGTAACGCTGTCTTCGTCCCAGCCGCAAAACGCACGCTGTCCCTTGGCGAGGCCCTTTAACGCCGGCGCCATCCACTGGTGGGCCTTCGCAATGGCGTTGCGATCGAGTCTCCAACGGGGTATGTAGCCACCGAAGGCAGTGATGCCATAGGCCTTGGTCATAGACAGGTTCCGTGAGCTTTCATATCGAATTTATAGTATGCAACCATATCACAATTGTGGTGAATGAAACTCTATCTAGGGTAAGTACCAGTGGGTATTGCCATAGAGTGGAATTTCATGGAATATGTTATGCATGTAAACGATATGGAATGGATTGAGTATGGCTGGTTTGTATTTCGAACAGTTCGAGTTGGGGCGTGTATGGGATCACGACATACGCCGAACCGTCACTGAGACCGACAATTTGATGTTCAGCTGCATGACGCATAACCCCGCGGCGATACATATCGACGCCGAATACGCCAAGACGACTGAGTTCGGCAAGCCCCTGATGAACAGTGCGTTCACCTTGGGTCTGATGGTCGGTATCTCGGTAGGCGACACCACGCTGGGGACCACCGTGGGCAATCTCGGCTGGGATGAAGTCAGGTTTCCTCGCCCGGTATTTGCGGGCGATACGCTGCGAGTGCAGACCAAGGTCCTGGAAAAGCGTGAAAGCCGTTCACGCCCTGACAACGGGATTGTGGTGCTGGAGCACACTGCGTACAACCAACGCAATGAGTTGGTGGGTTCCTGCAAGCGCAGCGCGCTGATGTTCAAGCTACCTAAGGTGCCAGCATGACGGGGGCTTTGAACGCACCGCTCAGGTCCCTTTTGTTTGTTCCTGGTGACAGCGAACGCAAGCTGAGCAAGGGCATTGAGTCGAAGGCTGACGCCTTGATTCTTGACCTGGAAGACGCAGTTGCTCCCTCGCGTACGCACTTGGCGCGGGGTATGGTGGTCGATTACCTGAAATCCAGACCGGAGCGCTCGCGGCAGAAGCTCTGGGTCCGGATCAATCCGCTAGGGACGCCGGCCTCCATGCTGGATTTGGCCGCGGTGGTGGCAGGAGCGCCGGACGGCATTTTGCTGCCCAAGGTCAACGGCCCGGCGGATATTGTCCACTTGGGGCATTGCCTTGATGCGCTGGAGGCGCGGGAAGGTCTGCCCCCCGGCGTGATACGCATCATGCCCGTAGCGACCGAAACGCCTCTGTCCTTGTTCGCATTGGGCGGATATGCTGGTTGTAGCGAGCGATTGCACGGATTGACCTGGGGTGCTGAAGATATAGCGGCTGCACTGGGTGCCAGTGCCAACCGCCGGCCCACAGGCGAGTACGACACGGTGTACGCCATGGCGAAGGCTCTTTGCCTCTCCGGGGCGGCAGCTGCCAATGTGCAACCTGTGGACACCATCTGGGCTGACTACCGCAATAACGAGGGCTTGCTTGCCGAGGCCATGCAATCGCGTCAGTCTGGCTACACCGGAAAGATTGCCATTCATCCAGGGCAGGTAGATGTCATCAATGATGCGTTCACGCCCGGCTCGCAAGAGGTCGCATGGGCTCGGCGTGTCGTGGAGGTGTTCGAGGCTAACCCGGGCCTGGGCACGGTGGGTCTGGAAGGCAAGATGCTCGATATGCCGCACCTCAAGCAGGCGCGCAGAGTGCTGGAACTGGTTGAGCGCGTGGGAGAAAAGTAATGCCGGCATTGCACGATTGGGCGCAGGCGCAGCCTGACAAGGTGGCGATTCACATGGCAGACGGCAGTGGCCAGCTGACCTACCGTGAGCTGGACGAGCGAGCCAACCGCGTGGCGCAGTGGCTGATCTCTCTCGGGCTGCAACCCGGCGCCACGGTCGGTCTACTGCTGGAAAATCACCTGCACACTTTCGAGTTGTGGTGGGGAGCGCGCCGCGCTGGACTCTATTACGTTCCGCTCAGCACCCATCTGAAGGGCTCAGAAATTGCCTATGTCTTGCGCGACTGCCAGGCCAGTGCGTTGATTGCCAGTGGGGCTACCGCCAGTTTGGCGGTAGAGGCATTTGAGACGTTGCGGCCGGACGAGTTGCCGCACCGCTATCTGCTTGAAGGCGAGGCCTCTGGTTTTGCTTCTTACCTGGCGGCCCTGGAGCCATTTTCTGGTACGGCCACGTTGCCAGAGCGTGCCATGGGGCGGGAATTTATGTATTCCTCCGGAACCACAGGGTTTCCCAAAGGCATACGCCGGGCTCTCGCACCTTTTGATCGGCGTCGCGATCTTCCTTTGCTGGAGCAGCGCTTGCGCGCCATCTTCCGCTTTGATGCCCAAGCGATCTATCTATCCACCTCGCCGCTCTATCACGCTCTGGGGCGCTTCAATATCCGCACGATCGAATGCGGTGGCACTTGCGTCATCATGGGTAAGTTCGATGCGCTTTTAGCGTTGCAGGCCATTGAACGCTACCGCGTCACCCATTCGCACTGGGTGCCCACCATGCTGGTTCGGCTGCTGGCCTTGCCGGCTGAAGTGCGGCAAGGCCATGATGTGTCCAGTATGCAATGCGCCATCCATGCCACTGCGCCTTGCGCGGTTCACGTGAAGCGAGCCATGATCGAATGGTGGGGGCCGGTGATCGAGGAGTACTACGGCGGATCAGAGAACGTGGGTGTGACGCACATTGATGGCAACGAATGGCTCGCGCACCCGGGCTCAGTGGGCCGCCCCATTTGCGGTACCGTGCACATCGTGTCCGAAGAAAATCCAGACATCGAAATCCCTGCGGGGGAAATTGGAATGGTCTATTTCGATGGGGGGGTGGCTTTTGAATATCACAACGATCAGGGGAAGACTCGTCAGGCGTTCAATAGCCGGGGCTGGGGCACCTATGGCGATTTGGGAAGCCTCGATGCTGAAGGGTTTTTGTATCTCAGCGACCGGCGCACTGATCTGATCATTTCTGGCGGTGTGAATATCTACCCCCGTGAGGTAGAGAACGTTTTGGACACCCACCCATCCGTGGCGGAATCAGCGGTGATTGGCGTGCCCAATGAGGAATACGGCCAGGAAGTCAAAGCGGTGGTGCAGCTCAAGGCGGGTGTACCTGAGACTTCTGAGCTTGCAGAGGCGTTGATGGCCTTGTGCCGGGAAAAGCTTTCTCGCCTCAAGTGTCCACGCTCAGTCGACTTCACGCAGGAATTACCCCGCAATGAAAACGGCAAATTGCTTAAGCGAGTGCTGCGCGAGGCGCATTTGAAAGCAGCGAGCAACCCGGTTTGAGTTTTCTTCGCATGGGGCGGGGTCTCCGGGTCTTACAGATCCGCTCAAGACGGCGTGTCGCCGATCTGCTGTTGCGCCTGAAGTCGATAGCAGCCCTTTTTGAGCGATAAGAATTCGCCGAGGGCCGGAGGGAAAGCATTTTTAGTGAACTATGGTTATGGTTTCACGACATAATCGTTAGGAAATGTTAGCCGCAACCCGGTCCCTGCCCACCACGCTTTTCCGCACTAGCCACGTGGCTGTGGAGGATCGGTTCGAGGCTTGGCGCGAAAGCATTTCCGTGATCTTCGACGTGACCCCCTCGGCGCGAGTCGCGTTGAATGAATTTGAGGCGTCGGTGCATGCCACGCACCTGGGGCAACTGATGGTGGGCGACGCCCGTTTTGGCGCTCAGCAATTCGCCCGAGGCAAGGCGAGAGCGGCACGCGATGGGTTGAATCACTATATGGTGCAGTGGTACCGCGAAGGGGGTTTCGCGGGGCAGCACGACAGCGATGGTGACATGCAGGTGCGTGCCGGCGATATCGTTTTCTTTGACATGACGCGCCCGCTTCGCACCGTCGCCAATCCTTCCAGAGTGATGTCGTTGGTCTTGACGCGCACCTTGTGTGAGGAAGCGTTTGGGGCCTCGGCCGAAACGCTTCACGGCACAGTGCTGCGCTCGGGCGACGTGCTCCATGGGTTGCTGGCCGACCACCTCGACTCGTTGCACCGGCGTTTGCCTGCTATTGATGTCGAGCAGGCAGGGGCCGTGGCGCATGCCACCACGCGTATGCTGGCTGCATGCTTCAGCCCGGCGGGGCGAGCGCGCGCTCATGCGCAGGCTGAGATGCGTGCAGTGACACGGGAGAGCATTGAGCAATACATTGGCCGAAATCTGGGCGCTTCGCTCACGCCCGAATCGCTATGTGGCACCTTCGGCGTTTCCCGGACCTTGCTGTACAAGTTGTTCGAACCACTGGGTGGCGTTGCTCACTATGTGCAGCATCGGCGCCTTCTGCGTGCGTTCCATTCCCTGACCAATCCCGCCAATCAGCGCCTGCGCGTAGCGGAGATAGGCACACGCCTGGGCTTCGCGAGCGAGGCGCATTTCAGCCGCGCGTTCCGTGCGGCCTTTGGTCTTACACCTAGAGATGCGCGGGCCTCGGGTGGCACTGCGAGAGCGCTTCAGACAACCGGCGCCTCTTCGATCGAATATGCCGACTGGGTTCGCGGGCTCTAGTGATGCGGTGCTTGACCCCGATGTCGACCAATTTCCGTTTTTAGTGAACTTCCAACTTCTGGCACTAGGGCGTGTTCACACTAAATTCGCCCCCGCGCCGGGGTGAATTTATGGTGAACAGGCCCTAGCGTAAAGCCGAAGCGAAGCTCGCCGAAAGACGTCGGTGCGTATCGCCCGCTTGCTTGAAACGCGGCAACGTTGACTCGCAAGACACCCAGGCAAGAAATTCAGGATGCACAGTCAAATTCCCATGCGGGGTGCCTCCTAGCATCAGCTTGGAGCGTGCGCAGCAGAAGGATTGACCGCTGCCGCACACGGTTCAGGCGCTTTGCGCAAGCCATCATGGCCGCTGTTTGCAGTGGTCGAGTTCCTTACATTTCAAACTCATATCATGATCAAACACAGCACCCGTGTACTGGGCTTGGCGGCCCTTCCCTTGGCTTTGGCTCTTGCGGCGTGCGGCGGCGATAGCAGCCCTGCACCGGCACCGGCACCAGCACCAGCACCAGCACCAGCACCAGCACCAGCACCAGCACCAGCACCAGCACCAGCACCAGCACCAGCACCAACGCCAGCACCTGCACCAACGCCAGCACCTGCACCTGCACCTGCACCTGCACCTGCACCTGCACCTGCACCTGCACCTGCACCTGCACCTGCAGCGGATCGAATCGAACCCTATGACCCGGGCAGCATCAAGGCGGCTGGCACGCCGACCTCGAGCCCGAACGCTATCGCTCCCGCCGCTCGCATAGTGAAGCTCGGTCCACTGGGAGCACCTTTGAGTCCCAAGGCCGCAAGCAACAAAGCTCTGGGTATCGCTCTGCAGATAGGCCAATCCCGGTCCGTGGCAGACACCGCGTCGGCCGCAGCCACATCTGCGCTGTTCCAATGGCAGATCACCACACGGGGCACGCAAGCGGCGGCGCTGCGTTTCGTGGCGGAAGGCGCTCGCGGCGTACGCCTAGGCGTGCTGATCGATGCGCTGCCTGAAGGTGCAGTGCTTCGGTTTTATGGGAAAAATGCGGCAGACGCCGTGGAAGTGTCTGCGCAACAACTGCGAGACACGGCCGGACGCAATGCCCTCGCCGGTGTTCCAGATGCTGAAGCGCGCACGTACTGGAGCCCGGAATTCGGCGGTTCCGAGACCACCCTGGAAGTTGAGATTCCTGCCACGACCCACGTTCAGAACGTGCGTATCGCGGTGCCGCGCCTTTCGCACTTTACGAGCTCGCCAGCGGAAGCTCAGGAGAAGGCCAGCCCCGTGCGCAAGGTGGGCGAGTCAGAGAGTTGCAACGTCAATGCCACGTGCGTTCCTGACTACCTTGACCAGAGCCGTGCTGTTGCACGTATGGTGTATGTGATCGCGGGGAATTCCTATCTGTGTTCGGGAACTCTGCTGAACGACTCAAAGTCCTCGGGTACGCCTTATTTCCTGACCGCACACCATTGCATCTCGGATCAGGCCGCAGCATCCACTCTCAATACTGACTGGTTCTACCGAGCCAATGCTTGTAATTCAAACGAGGTTAACTCCGCAACCAAACGCCTCTTGGGCGGCGCCACCTTGTTGTATTCAGCAACCGCGACCGACGTAGCGCTACTGAGGTTGAACGACGCACCCCCTGCAGGCATTGTCTATGCAGGGTCATACTTTGGTGGTGCACCCACCATAGGCTCCACCACCGCAGGGCTACATCACCCGAAGGGAGATCTGCAGAAGTTCAGTCTGGGCACCGTGCAGGGCAACGCCACTTGCGTGGGCGATGTAGATTGCACTCCCGCAGAAAGCGGCAGCTTCTTCGGACTGGGTTGGACGCAAGGCATCACCGAGCAGGGTAGTAGTGGATCGGCGGCGTTTCTTCAGTTGGACGGAAAACGCTACGTAGTCGGCCAATTGCTCGGAGGTGCATCCAGCTGTACGAGCCCCAGTGCCACAGATTATTACGGGCGCTTTGATGTGTCTTTCCGAAACGCTCTGCAGAAATGGCTTAGCCCGTGAGAGAAAGCTTGCGCCCATTGCGCGAACGGATGGGCGGCGTTTTATTGATCTTTGGCCAGCCAGGAGGGACTCGAACCCCCTACCCATGTCTTAGAAGGACATTGCTCTATCCAGATGAGCTACTGGCTGACACCCTTGATTCTAAGCGGGCGGAGGTGTGGGGGAAGGAGCGGGCGGGAAATTGATAACTGATACCTGCTGTGTGACAGAAAAATGTCAACTAAATGACGTAAAAATGATGCGGTAGATGGCGCGACATTTATCGGCTAGCATTCGGCCTCGTTGACATCCGTGTCTGGGCGGCATAAGCAGTCCAGGCCCACGATGTCTACCTATTCGTACCCGAATCCAGCATGACAGCTGTCAAGCATGGCGGCCCAAATCATCTGCATTGCCCAGGCGATGCGTGGGCTGTCGCGTGATTTTTCAACATCTATATTTCACCCATGCGCGCCATCAAAGAAGCCCGTAAATTTATCGAACGTAAGCCAGCAAACGCCGATGCCCAGACCTTGTCTCGCTTGGTGCTTGCGCTGGAATCAGAAGCGGATTTTCCGATCACTGATCTCTACTTGCTGGACCTCGATCAGTTCAAGCTAGCCCTCGAAATTCTTGACGAATGGCGTCTGGACCGCCATTACGCGAGCAAGTCACGCTTGTTTGATGTGTCCTCTCAGCTTGCAGCGCTCAAGTCCAACGCATCTGCGCCTGCTTCTGCTGCTCCCGCTCCCGCTGTTGAAGAAAAGGCCGCGAAGCAAGCCAACTGATTGGCACCTGCCCGTTAATCAGGCGGGCTACAAGGGGACAGGGTCTATGCATATTGGTATTGCATAAGGTCCCCAGGCGTACGCTCACGTTAGCTAAAGGCCTACAGAATTCCAAATTGTTGTGACGAGAATCAAATTTTCAGTCACACAGGAGTTCGCATGGTCACCGCGTACGTTGATTCAGAAATGCTGGGCCAGCGTGGCCCAGTCAGCATCGTTCCACCCAACACAGATAGTGCGGTCTCATGGGCCGCGATATTTGCAGGCGCCTTGGCGGCGGCAGTTTTATCGCTGCTGCTTTTCATGCTGGGCATTGGCCTGGGACTTTCATCGGTATCGGTGTGGTCCGGTAAGGGCGCAGATGGTGAAACTATTGGTTGGGCTGCAATCATCTGGCTTGCCTTCACGCAACTGGCCTCAGCTGGTGTGGGTGGATACATTGCGGGCCGGCTGAGAACCAAATGGCAGGGTGTCCACACTGACGAGGTTTACTTTCGCGACACCGCTCACGGATTCCTTGCCTGGGCTTTTGCAACTATCTTGATGGTCTCCGTCATGGGATCCGTTGCAGGCGCGGCCCTGACGGGTACGGTCAAGGCCGCAGGGGCAGTAGCTACTGGAGCCGCGACCGTGGCAGGAGGCGCTGCAGGGGCAGTGGCCGAGGCGTCAGGAGGCGTGCTTTCCAAGCTGGCCGATACCGTTGGAGCACCAACAGGCAAGGACGCAAATTCAGACTCTGGATTGCAATACGGGATCAGTGGGTTGATGCGTAGTTCGCCTTCCTCCGATCAGCAGAAACAAGACACAAGAGATGGCGCTCAGGCACAGACCGGCTCACGTACTTCCTCTTACGCCATGTCGAATACACGAGAGGTGGCGACTGTACTGGGACACGCTTTAAAGAGTGGTTCGCTTCCGAACGAGGACGCTCAGTACCTTGCTCAGTTGGTGTCACAAACCACAGGTATCTCCCCCGAAGAAGCGCAAGTCAGAGTGCAGAAAACATTTTCGCAACTCAAATCCCAACTTGATGCTGCCAAGCAGACCGCTAAAGAGGCTGAAGAGAAGGCAAAGCAGGCAGCTGAACAAGCGAGAAAAGCGACTGCTTATTCCATGCTGTGGATGTTTGTAGTGCTTCTGATGGGTGCTTTCGTGGGAAGCGTATCAGCCACATTGGGCGGTCGACAACGGGACGCTTGAGGGCTCCCCTCAACCTCATCTGTTTTACGAATATTTAGAAAGGCACTGAAATGAGATCAATCCTGCTTTGGCTAATTGGAGTTCCCATTCCAATCATCATTTTGATCGCACTGTTCTTCCGTTGAGCTAACCATATCGCTCAGGTAGAAATCGCTGGCACCAACGAAAATGCCGATAGCCTCAAAAGAGACTATCGGCACTACGTTTTTTTGGTCGGAGCGGCGGGATTCGAACTCGCGACCCTCTGCTCCCAAAGCAGACTTGATCCAATTACAAATCAATCACTTAGGTGGAAATTGTCTAACCACTGGGTCAAAGAATAAGTGCTGTTTCTCACTCTGAGGGGAGATGTGTGGTTAGACAGAAATCAGCGGGTAGCCGACACTCTGCGGGCTTTCTTTTGACGCACATAGTCTGCTGTCTGGCTTTGCGTGGAATGGCCGCCCATTCGTTGCGCTTCACCGATTCCACCACGTTCGTCGAGGTCGGTTAATGCCTTGGCGCGGAGATCATGGAAGTGAGCATTCGTCACGCCAGCCCGCGTCCTTGCGCGCGTCCAAGCGGTTGAGGCGCCATCGTATGTGTACGGCTGGCCATCCAACCTAGTGAAGACGAAGCGCGTGCTCACCGGCTTTGCTTTCTCCTTCTTGCCAGGGATCGGCGGCGGGTTCTTCAAGCGGTCGACCAGCGCACGCAACCGGGGAGTCCACTGGATAAGAATCCGCACACCTGTACTCTGCTCCGTCTTGCTGGGTTCGAAGAGGATCCCATCGGGTTGCATGGCGGACCATTCCAGCCTTAGCAGGTCGCCAATCCGTTGACCTGTCAGATAAGCCATGTCGATCAAGCCGCAGAGAGTGAAGCCCGCGCGGGTGCGCAGACCATCGTCTCCCCGCATCGCTGCTGCCTTGATTCTGCGTAACTCTGAATCGGTGATGTATCGCTGGCGAGCCTTGGTGCTCATCGTGGGCACGGAATCGACCGGGTTAGTGCCAGGCGATCGGAAGTCCTTTGACTCGGCGTAGCGTAGCCGCTCGCGTAACGCGGTGCGATAGGCGTTGTAGCTGCGCGGCCTGGATAGGTAGGGCTTTAGAAAATTGATCACGTCTGATGGGCGAATGTCTCGTGCCCGGTACTCTTGGAACACGCGCGCAATCATCGCGTTGTGGGTGCGGTCGTTGGCCTGAGTCTTGGCCTTGTGTCGGCTTCCGATCTCAATCATCCAGTTGTCCACCAATTTAGGCATCAGGTCGTCGTCAGCGCTGCTGGCTGCAGCCAACTTCGATAGTGCCAGGTACATCGCCGGCAAGCCTTCGCTTATGGCACACAGTCGGATCCATTTCCGCTTGGTGCCCTCGGCGAGCACGCGGTAGTAGGCGCCATGCTTCTCGAACACGCCAGCCGGCAGCGCTGCGCGTTTCTTCCGTGGAGGAGGCTGATGTTTCATCCGTAGTGACTGTGCATCTTCGGTCGGCGTTCCGAGTTCTCGGCGTACTTCGTGGCTCCGCCGGAGCACACGGCTTCGTAGTGCGCTCGCTCCAGCAGTATGTTCCCGGCGCGCGATCGGCGCGCGCGAAAGAATCCCTGCAGGTGGAGCTCGGACAATTGTTCTGCTGGGCGAACATAGCCTCCGGTGACAGCACGGATCTCTTCCTCACGCAGCAGCAGGTCGTCCACAGCAACACTATCGGCTTCCATCATTTCCCTCTTTCCGACGTACCACGCACCTGGGGGTGTCGATCCAGCGCTTTTACTTCGGCCAATTCCTCGCGGACGTGACTGAGTTCGGCAGTCAGCACCTTCACCTTGGCCCTGGCTTCGGCCAGACTCTCATACGGAATGGAAGACTTGCCGTCGCGCGCCAGAACCTTGGGGATGGCATCACCTGCGATAACGCCCGTGTGTTCCCTGAGGGCCGCATGTGTTTCGCCGATGCGCTGAATCAGCTTGGCGTTGTTCTGGTCGACCGTACCCGCAACGACTTTGACCTGCAGGTACAAGAGCTCATTGAGCAACTCAATGTGCTTCTCATACCACGCGGAGACATCAACCACATCCGGCACCTGGTTCAATTTCGCGCTGGCATCGGTGGCTTGCTGTTCCTGCTGGGCTTTCTGCTTGAGCATTCGTGCAATCAGGCCGCCGGGCTTCGGTATGGGAAGGCTATGCATGGCGGAGGTTCTCCATTCCGGCTTTGAGACGGCTTTCGGCCATACCGATAAGACTGCCACATGCGTTCAATATGAGACTTTCTTCGTGGCGGCCGAAGACATCGAGGATCCCGGTGGCCTGCTCCAGGCCTCGCAACACGCCCCAGCAATCGTCGTAGGACGGCTGTATGTGAAAGCGTTCGAGATCATTGGCCGCTGAGCCGATGATGAACATTACCCCCCATAGACCATTGGTCCTGAAGTCCGTATTGCAGCCTTCAATTTCGGCGCGCAGAACGGCTTCGGCTTCACACACCCGGCCCCAGGCGTCTGTGGCGAATGTGTCGGTACTCAGCAGCGGAGTTTTTATCCCGAGAGCCTTGAGTTTTTCGGCAACGGCGTTCATGTTGCAACCCCTTTGGGCACGGGATTTACGCGAGCCTTTGGCAGATCTTTCGGTGTGCTGACATCGGTATCTCGGGCGAGGCCGTCGTCGTCATCTTCCAATGGCTCGATTTCGGTATCGCACAACACAATCGTCGAACTGAGGCCTGTTATCGCGGGATTGCCTATCCTCGACCAATGGATCGGCGCACCAAGCGAAGTTACCACCCAAGGGTATATGGCTTTTGGCCACTCAGCATCACTGATCTTCTCGCCGGGTCGATAGGCTCGTACTACGAGCACGATCTTTCCCTTGTCGACTCTACCGACGATGATCCTTGCTCGCTGTCCGGGCTTGCAGCGGCGGGTCATTGGCACTCTCCTTGGAGAATCGACACGTCGATCTTGGTAAGCGTTGCGAACTGTCTTTCGAAGGCTGGGTCGGCGGCCCTGATGAGTGCCCGGTAGCCGCTAATGAGCTTCTCGTGCCGTTCGGCGTCAAAGATGACATTGGCACTCATCACAGCCTCTGTAATGGCATCGATGACCAGCATGATTGAATCCACGCCACTCGATTCAAATCGATAGCCATGCCACTCTTCGGGCTGGTCGGACTTATTGAAAATGGAACCTAACGTGCGCCTCGCTCGCTCAAGAAGCGACAGTCGATACTCTTGCTCGGTTTTGTATATCCCTTGGAGTTCACGCTTAGCCCGTTCTGCTGCCTCTTTTCGTTCCGCAGCTTGCTTGCCTTCGGCTTCCGCCCTTTGCAGATCCGCCCATTCGCGCCGCTGTTTTTCCTTCCGCATCTTCCGAGTTTCAGGGGACACCCCGATGCAAACGCATGGAACCGCGTGATAGAGTTGGACTGCAAGATATGCTTCATCTTTCTTGCATTTGTTCCTCATGCGCTTGCCGTGTGACCAGGAAATGGACAGCTTCCCCGGCTCAGGAAGCTGATCTCGCCGTACTAAACCGGCAGCTATCAGGTCTTCCAGAGGACCCGAGTACACATCAACATCAACCCTTTCGAACCTCTCTATACGCGCTGGTAGCGGCCTTTCTTCGTGAATGGGACGTGGCATTGAAGTAGTCGTCTCTGTATCAAGCGGAGCAGTGGCTGGTGTATTGATGGCGGTGATTCCGGTACATTTCGTCATGGTCT
Organism: Ottowia thiooxydans DSM 14619; assembly: GCF_000422885.1. GTDB lineage: Bacteria > Pseudomonadota > Gammaproteobacteria > Burkholderiales > Burkholderiaceae_C > Ottowia > Ottowia thiooxydans. The sequence goes on from NZ_KE383943.1 coordinate 33,300, forward strand.
AAGTTCTCCTGGTTGAGGGTTTTGGATCTAGAGGCCCCGATGCAATCTCACCTGCTCGGGGCTTCGCTTTATCTGAAGAGCGAGGTCAGCATGGCGACCATCACTCCACCATCCTGGGCCAGCGACGCAGGCGTTTGAGCACCCGGCTATGGGGCATCACACGGCCAGCGTGCCGGACAGGTTCCGTACGACGATGTAGTCGAAGCCTCCGGCCGTTGCGGGGCCACTGAGGCCGGCGGCGGGCTGCTGAACGTCTGGCTTGCGGGCATACAGCGACAAGGCGCGATCGGTAAGTTGCTGGAGGTCGGTGCTCATGCCCATCCCCCAGCGATCAGATTGCGGATGATGGCCGGGCTTTCCGTGCGGTCAGTGGCCTCGCGCTCTTCCAAGTGGTCGAGCACGGATAGAGCCTCTTCTCTTGTGCGTGGTTTGATATGGGCGAGACGACGGAAGCAGAAGTCTTCGTACTCTTGAAACTCGGGGCAATGGTCTCCCGCGTTTTCTAAGCTCGCCTGGCGAAATTGATGCAGCTCACTTGAGTACTCTTGGGCATGCAGGCAATCGGCCAAGGTCGTAGGTATCAATTCCGGGAGCTTCATGAAGCGTTGATCGGCCTTCGCGGAGTCGTAACCCCAAAGGGCGCCTTTCTTCTTACCGAGACCCTTTAAAGCGGTCTTACAGGCTGCCTCGGCCGGTGTCTCGTCGAACAACTGGTCCACCGAGCCGAACCGAGATATGGCTTCATGTGATCGGGTTTGGCGTTTGATGACTCGTTCGGCAAGACTTTCCAGATCGGCAAAACCGAAGGTCATCAGCACGGCACCGAAGTGGTTATTGGAAACACGAGCCACGTGTTTCGTGTATCGATCCTCCAGTTCATTGACAGGAGTCTTGATCTTCTTGAAGGCCTCCAGCGCCTTCTCGATCAACACCGGATGCGCGGTCTTGATGCAGTCGCGAAGCCAGAGCAGGGCGTCCAACTCACGGTCGCCAGTCTCGTTCTTGGGCGCGGGCGTCTCCGGTACCGTCAGCGATGTGCTGGCGCTTTCCCTAACCTGTGGCAGGGTGAAAAGCGCGCGGAATGCTTGGTTGTCTTGCATGGGTTCTGTGTGGTGGTGAAGTAGATGGTTTTGCAATCCGCTCATGTCGGATTGACCGAGGGTCAGACGCGCTCGTATCCGGCGCTCCTGGATTGAGCGCGGCGGTGGTGGGTGGCCAGGCGGCTGCGCCAAGCCAGAGCGGCAGCCCAGCGAAGCGACGTGGACATGCTGGCGCCTCCGCGGCGACGCATGGCAGTGAGGCGGGCAAAGATGGCGAGATGCTTCATACCGCCAATCCGCAGGGAGTGGATTGAGTCGGCGGCTGAGCTGCTAGGACTCCATTTATGGCTCGGCGCACTCGCATAGCGTGTTCCCGGCCGACGCTGTGAGCCATAGCCATCAGACCCGCTTCCAGCGCTTCTAGGGTGGCCGGGCCAGCAGGCTCAAGTTCTACGAGGGCCGAGGAAGGCTTCGACGGCGGGAGCGCCCTCGAATGAATGCGGCCGCTTTCAGCTTGGGTATCGCACCAGTCGGCAAGCGTGCGGGCTTGGTCTGCCCATTCCTGAGCCAAAGTGGCCGTAGTACGTAAGTTGCACGCGGCTGCGGGCCAGCGCTCGCCGACGATCGCGTTCTGCGCCAGTACACAGCGATGGCTGTGTTGGTTAGGAGCGGCTTCGAGCAGAGTAGTGAGGTCAGTGGTCATTGTTGTCTCTCATCTCCGAGGCAGTTGCTGATCTGCTATGCGCGCCAGTCGGGCACGGGAGGTTCAACGTAGCCTGAGCCCGCTTCGTTTTTCCCTGCCTGCTGCAGAGCGCGTGCGTATGCGTCTTCAAGGATCTTGTTGGCGATCCATCCCTGAGAGCGTTCTTGAGCTTTGGCTTCTTGCTCAATCCATTGTTTGATCTCGGCCCGAATTCTGTGCTGGATCAGACCGGGGCGCTGAACAACTTGGTTCATGTTGAATCCTTAATTGACCTTAAATTGAAGGCATGATGTAATGTATCAAGCCTTTAAATTAAAGGCAATTGTTGACTTCAATTTAGGGTCTATCATGTTTGCATGGCTACCTCCTATCAAGACGACTACCTCAAGACGGCACTCCGCTTGCCCCGTGACTTACACGCGCGCATTCTCGAATCTGCGACGACATCGAGTCGGTCAATGAATGCTGAGATCGTGGCCAGATTGCAGGCATCAATTGCTGAAGCAGGCCAACCTGTGCAGACCGGGATAGGGTCGGGACCGATACAGGACGACCTGCTGAATGCTGTGCTAACGCTAAGTGCGTTGCGGGCCGAAAAGGGTGTCTATGAACTACGGCTTGACCTGGCGTCCGCGACGAAACGCCAGATCACAGGGCTGGAAGAAATGGCGCAGCGCTTGACCGCGATCAACGGAGAGATCGCGCGATGCGAGCTGTTCATTGAGCGGTTCAAGAACGCTGCAGTGAAGCCTGCTACCCAACTCGATAAGTAACCGGTTAAAAATGAGCCAGTCCTAGGTCGATCCCCGAAGACCTGTTTCCCCAACGGGCTGGGCTGGCGCCACCATCAGGGGCATGCGTGAAAGGGCGCTATGCAGGATTGGGTCAGAGATCTCTTTGAAAGGCCTGAGGGCCCCATCCCAAAGGATGGAGTGACCAAGCAAGTGCTTGCGCCTGAATGGGCCGCGCAACTCTTGATGGAATATGCAAGGGGAAGGGAGCGTCATAAGCAAGAGTTGCTTGCGGGGGGCTATGGTCACGATGAACTGTTGGACCAGTGTGCGGGGCTGCTTCAACTTGTGGACTTGCAAAAGAATCGCCTGAATTCTTTTGTCGAGTTACTGGGCCAATGGCAGTCCAGCAACCACGAGTCGGTTGAACTTATCGGGCATACCGCGTCACTGATAGAGGAGATGCAATCTGTGATGCCCTTTATAAAAGCCCAGCTTGCCTTGCGCGTGGAAGGGGAGAAGGCAGACGCACTGAGGAGAGAGCTCTTGGCCAGAGCAGGGTCAAAAGGTGCCGCCACAAAAAATAAGAAAGCAACAGAGCTTAAATATTGGGCTCTACGAGAGGCAGAGTCCATGCATGACTCTCACGCTGCCATTGCACGTAAGTTATCGGCTCGAGTTCCCATTCATCTTGCCAATGCTTCGGTAAATCCTGAGCGTCTCATATACGACGCATTGCGTTCTGAGAAGAACAGAATTCCGCGCCAAGCCGGCTAGGCGTAACGGCTGCCCGGCCACACGTAGCGGCTAGCCAGCCGCACGTAATTTCTAGAGAAATTTGCCGACACCATGCACCACATTCCTTCATGTGGTGCCAAGTGCAAACATTCCAATCTCCTCACCACCGCCGCGTCTATCAAGGCGTTGAGACGGTTCAGATTCCCGAAGCTCTGCTCAAGATCCAGACGGTTGTCGCTGTCACGGGCCTGAGCGAGTCGTCAATTCGCAGGCGCATCGCCGCAGGCACGTTCCCGGCTCCCGTCCGTGACGGCAGACAATGCACCCGCTGGGTCGCGGCGAAAGTCCAGAACTGGCTCCATGTTCGAGGTGAGCAATGAGCCCAGCGACGGTACCCGCCGCACCCATTCCCCGCTCTGCTCTGGTGGCCAGTGGCTCATCCAATGAGCTGATCCGCGACCTGCGTGCCATTGCTATGTCGGTTGCAACCGATTGGGCGCGCTCGATGTGCTTGGCGTCGCCTCTTTGTGACCATGAGGACTTTGGCAAGAAGGTGGCGCAGGTGTACCTTGCCACTCTACGTAAGCTCGAAGCCAATTTCGGGCCGGAAGAGAAGCGGGATTGGGAGCGATAAGTGGCGGAGCAATCGAAAACCATCGTATTGCTTGCAGGTACGCCACTACGCGACGAGAACATGGGTTCCGTACTCCGCTCCGATGCAACCATCACCTGTGATGAACGAGATGAGTGGTTGCTGTGCGCAGCGCTGAACCTGCCGAGCGCAGTTCAAAGATTGAGTTCGCTCGATAGCCAGTCCGTTGAGCGTTTGTCCAAGCCAGACCAGGCTGCTTCTTTGCCCGTGATGTCGACCACGAAAAGTTCGTCGTTGGGGAGTCGAGAAACTTGCGCAACCAGTCGTGTACTTGCCCTGGAGAGTGTGGCGTTACCACGATCCAGGTTGTCGTCAACTTGCGCCAATAGGTTGGAAAGGTTGCAATGATGGCATCGCGAACCCTCCCCCATTTATCCGACGGCGAGTCTTTGTTCAAGTCGTATGTGAACAAGATCCTGTTCATGTCTGCCCCTTCCGTTGATGGTTGCTTCAGAAACACCATCGTATTGCGGGAGAGGGCCGGCACCCCATGCGCCGGACGCCAGTACAAAAACTGTGTAGTACGGCGCAAAGGAAGCCGAGAGGTGATTGCATGAGCGGGACAACTGTTGAAGAACTGCGCCAGCAGCTCGCCGCAGCCCAAACCGAGGTTGATCGACTGCGTGAAGCATTGGAGAAAGCCGAATGGCTGCGGGCTTACGACGGAGTGCCGGAGGCAGCATGAGCGCTCCTACATGGCAGCAACTGCGTGACACCCGTTGGATGGTGATGGATGTCAGCACACTGCAGCTCGCCGTCTATCCGACCGAGACTTGCACGGTGGCCCTAATGAGTCAGGCTCCAGGAGTCGAGCAGCCTCAAATACTGTGGGTCAGCCCGGAAGATGTTCCGCTGCTTGTGGAGCGGCTGCAGCAGGCTCAGCGGCTCGCTGAAGAAGGCCGTGAGAGCCGCATGCAAGCTGAGTCTGTGCAAGCAGCCTTCGACCTCATCGAACGCATGAGGAGGCGCGACTGATGGACCCGATACAGCCACTCATCGAGGCATTGAACCTTAAGCCCACGGGCAGGCATCGCGTGGCTATGGTGCTGGCGCAAATGCATGACCTGGAAGGCGGTTACATGCAGGCAAGCATGCTGGAAATCGCGAGTTGTGCGGAGCTTTCTAAAGCCCAGGCGCGCAAACACGTGCACGCGCTTACCGACGAGGGTGTTCTTCGTGTGTTGGCCAATGCTCACGGCGGCACTCCGGGAGAAGCTCCGCGATATGAATTTGTCCGCGAGCGCATTTCTCAGCTCTTGGCATCCGTGCCGGATTTGTTTCGGGAGTCTCCACTGCTCACGGGTCCGACTCACCACTTCGTTTCCGAAGGGCGCGCCCGCATGGTGGCGGAACTAGTGGGAAGACCTGGCCAGCGGTGCGTTCAGTTTTACCGCGAGGCCGAAGAAGGGCTGCGGGACTACGGCTCGGTGTCTCTTGCTGACCTTTTGAAGCCATGGCGGCTAGATGGCCAATGGGATGCGGTGACGCACCCTCTGGTTGATCTGGAAGACGACTATTCCGAGGAAATTTTTCCGGGCGAATTTGAGAAATTGCAACAGTGGGCCCAGGCGGCCGCGTTGGGGCGGATGGAAAGTGTGGTGGAAGTATGAGCATCGCGATTCTCAATCAGTGTTGGCCTATGAAGATGCCACCGACCGCTAAGTCGGTACTGATAGCTCTCGCGGATCAGGCCAATGACGACGGCCATTGCTGGCCTAGCATTGAAACCATCGCGGAGAGGACGTGCTTGCATCGGGCAACGGTCATTGAAGCACTTCAGTGGCTTGAGTTGGCTCGTGCTGTTGATGCCAATCGAGCTAATGGCCGAAAAACCACCTACCGAGTTACGCCAGGGTTCTTCGATGCGACGGTGCCATTTAAGTCCCGGCGCTCAACCAGTCGGGCAGAACGACAGGTTGAGGATCAAAACCAGTCGGGCAAACCTACCGGTCGGGCAGAACGACCGGTCGGGCAAAACGACCTAACCAGTCGGGCAGAACGACCCCACCCGTCGGGCAAAACGACTGGACCAGTCGGGCAAAACGACACTAACCACCAAGAACCACCAATTAACCATCAAGAACCACCAGTACTCAAGAATTCGCGATCGAGGAAATCGAATGCCGGACTGCCGGATGGTTTCCCGGAATTTTGGGATCAGTACCCGCGGAAGGTGGACAAGTCTGATGCGGCGAAGTCCTGGTCAAAGAAGCTGCTGCATGAGGACCTCGATCTGCGGGCAGAGGTGATGGTCGCTCTCGCCCAGCAAAAGAAATCGGATCAGTGGGCCAAGGACGCCGGGAAGTTCATTCCGCATCCGACGACTTGGCTGAACAAGGAGCGCTGGACTTCCAACATTGGAGCTCCGGGTAGCGATGCCGGGTCTAGCGCCGGAAACTGGTGGAGCGCCGCTGGATTCCCTAACGTCTACGAAGCGGAAAACGAGCGTTGCTATCAACACAACGCCCACGAATTCCGTGAGGGCAAACGGTTGCCTGCGAAGGCTGTGGAGCTCGCATGAACGCCAAGGAGTTGAGTGCAGCGCTGGCCAAAGAGGCCACTAACATCGCCGAATTCTTGCTCCCTCAGGGCAAGAGAGCCAGTCGGGAGTGGAAGATCGGGAGCGCAAACGGCGAACCCGGCACGAGCCTATCGGTGTGTTTGTCCGGCGCCAAGGCTGGCGTGTGGAAAGACTTCGCCAAGGATGAGGGAGGAGATCTGCTGGATCTCTGGATGGCGGTTCGTGGATGCTCGCTGGTGGAAGCGATTGCCGAGGCCAAGCAGCGGCTGGGCATTCGCGATCACATGCCAGAACGAGAGCGCAAGGTCTATACACGGCCAGGCAAGCCCCAATGCCAAGCAGCCAAGGCTGGTGTGCTCGACTGGTTGAAGGGCCGTGGTCTGAACGCAGAAACCATTGCGGGATTCAAGATCGCGGAGCAGCTGCAGAGCGGTAAGACTTATGCCGTCTTTCCTTTTGTGCGAGACGGGGAGGTGGTCAACCTCAAATATCGCAACGTCGCAGAAAAGCGTGACATGCGCCAGGAGAGGGATGCCGAACCGTGCCTTTTCGGGTGGCACCTGATCGATCCCAAGACCCGGCAGGTGGCTATCACCGAGGGCGAGATCGATGCCATGAGCCTGCATCAGGTGGGCATCCCTGCGCTATCGGTCAATGCCGGCGCTGGCAATCACCAGTGGATCGAGAACGACTGGAGCCGACTGGAGCGCTTTGACGACATCTTGGTGTTCTTCGATTGCGATGAGGCGGGAGAGAAAGGCGCACGAGAAGTCATTCAGCGGCTTGGTTCAGAACGTTGCCGCCGGGTGCGGTTCGAAAACGGTGTCAAGGATGCGAACGAATTCCTGATGAAGGGGGCTGAACGCTACGACTTCGACAGCTTGATCCAGCAAGCGCGCCCGCTCGATCCAGAAGAATTGCGGTCGGCCGCGGACTTCATTCCTAGCGTCCTCTCCCTCTTTTACCCGGATCACGATGCTCCCCGAGATCCTGTGCTGCGCATTGACAAGGATCTGGATTGGTTTGAGTTTCGCCATGGGGAGGTCACCATTTGGACGGGAATCAACGGGCACGGAAAGAGCCTGCTGCTGTCCCAGGTACAGATCGGTCTGATGGCTCAGGGCGAGGTGTTCGTGGTGTTCTCGGGTGAAATGAAACCCGCCGTCCTGCTCAAGCGCGGCATCAAGCAAGCGACAGGCGTTGATCGTCCCACCAGAGCCTACATTCAGGCAGCCGGTGAATGGATGCGTGATCGCTACTGGATCTTCGACCTGGTAGGTTCTTCAAAGCTTGACCGGTTATTGGAAGTTTTCACCTACGCTCACAGGCGCTATGGCGCCACGCACTTTGTCATCGACAGCCTGATGATGACGGATGTCCCGGAGGATGGCCCTGGTTCGCTGACGCAGCAGAAAGAGGCCATGCGCAAGATCTGTGCTTTCGCGCGTGGCATGAATGTGCACGTCCATCTGGTCGCTCACCCACGTAAGGCGCGCGATGAGTCTCACGCCCCCAGCAAAATGGATGTCGCTGGCAGCAGCAAGCTCACAGACGGCGCAGACAACGTGTTCTCCGTCTGGCGTGCACAGAAGGACGATGCGAAGCCGGACGAGGGAGAGCCGGATGCCAAGCTGGAATTGCAAAAGCAACGCAACGGCGACATTCAAAACAAATCGATCAGCCTCTGGTTCGACCGAGCCAGCATGCAGTTTCGAACGCAGCAGCGGGCCTATCCGCTTCGCTATGTCGAATTTCAAGGAGAGGTGGAGTATGTCCGCACTGCCGAAGCCAACTGAACCCATTCCTTCCGCGCGTGACCTTGTCGTGGCTGCTATGCGTGCGAGTGATCGTTGGAGTGACAACGCGGCCGCACGCGAACAGATGCGCCAGGAGTGTCATGAAGTCCTTCCCCACCACCGAGCCGAGTTGATCAAACACTTTGAGGACCAGTACCAATGAGCTCTGCAATCACTTCCATGACCGATTCGCCTATAGCCGCACCGGCCGACGCCGAGTTGAGGGGAAAAAAATCTCCGACGGCGCTGGAGTACGAGCCACCGGCGCTGATAAAAAGGGCGACACCCGCCCAAGCCAAGGCAACGCGCCAGCTAATCTGGGAGGCTATCAACGACTTGTTCAACCAAGACCAGGTTGTCTCCAGGGAGGCGATTCGGGAGGCTACAGGCTTGACGATGTCCAAAGTCGACGACAACGTTTCCAGGCTGATTGAAGACGAGCAAATCCGCCGCGTAAAAAATGGCGTTTTCGTGCCCATTCCTCGCTATGACCCGCCTCGCCCGGTCTACGGCACGATGACCACCGACGGCTTTTTCGTTCTGGAGATCGGAGATCAGGTCATTACGATGCAGCCGCGTGAGGCACGGCAGGCAGGAGCTTTACTGGCAGGCCAATTCGTCCAGTTCTCCAATATCCAGAGCGGCCACGACGCCAATTACCTGGTGAACGTTGTGTGGGAAGAACTGAAGCGGCTCAAGCGCGATCTGGGCGAAAGCTGAGGCCATCGCGAGGTGACGCCACCGGGCAACAGAAATAGTGGCAAGCGCGCGTTAGAAATGCGTGTTGGTCGAGGGGGCGATTTCTTGAACAAGAGAACAATGGATGCAAGCCGGGTCGATTTAATATCGCCCTATGCTCGAATCATTCATTTGCCAGAACTGCGTTGCAGACAAGTACCTCCGCGCGGAAATCATTTCGCGCGGAGACCCGGTACCCGATTGTCCCATCTGCAAAAGGGGGGGCGGTCTGGCGCTTTCTACTGATGATGAGCTTCTCGCGCGCATTGTGCGTGCTTTGATTCGCCTTAACTTCTCTGAATGGGATTACAACACCCACTTGGGAGGGATGCAGCTGAGAAAACTGGTTTTCTCGAGCAAACTAATTTTTGACTATCCAGAGGACGCGGACGAATCAGCATTTGATGCGGCTTTCCAACAGATAGAGGGAATGGGCGGTTGGTACCCACAGTCTGATGAGGAAATTTCTCTCGGGGGCGGGTACTGGGATGGTCGAGTCCTCTTTGGATTGCGCGCGGAGCGAGACCGGGCTGTTGAAAACCTGGTAAATGCTTCGCTTCAACGAAACTGGCATGAGATTGAACCTGAGGCGCGACAGCTCATCCGCTCGTTAAAGAACGACATCACGCTAAAACTGAACGCTGGGCAAAAGTACTATCGTGGCCGTATTGGAGTCCACTCGCGCCTTAAAAAGGTCTTTTGCAACCCGTCCGAGTTTCCGTTTACCTACTTGCCTTACAGCGGAAAAGATATTGGCCACCCACCAATGCTGCACGCCTCAGAAGGTAGGTTTAATCGCACTCGCGTTTCGATCCTCTATCTTGCCTCCGATCGAGAAACCGCTGTCGCCGAGTTGCGACCGCATCCGGGCCACCTGATCTCCACTGCATCATTTCGACTAGAGCGAGACATGGTGGTTGCCAACTTCGGGGATTTAGACATTCGAAAATTTCTACATGACGACCGACTAAGAGAACTACGCACCATCCTGTCTTTGGCGGACATCTTGAATGTTCCAGTACAGCCCGAGCATCGATTTCTATATGCGGCCACACAGCTGATCGCAGATGCGGTCCGTGCGGAGGGGTACAACGGCTTGATATTTAATAGTAGCGTGGCGTTTGGATTCAACCTCGTATGCTTCGATCCCAATGATTGCACCGTCATTGCGTCAAGCGAGGAGATACACGAGGTGCGATCGTTGGCCTATGAGCTTAGCGCTGTGCCAGCCTTGCAGCAGGATGAAGACGAATCCGATTACATAAAAGACGAAGACAGCCCATTAGCAACTTTGCTGCATGGGGTCTCCCTACGCGCGGCACCTCGTTAGTGCAACCGCCCATCCGTATGACAGCATCGAGGGGCTGTGTTGCGGTGACATGTAGCAATGGGTTGAACATCCCCCCGTAGGGTTTCCATGGTTTCCAAGTTTCCGGAACCATCCGGTCCGTGGAAACCAAACCTGTCGCCAGTGATTCCGTTCCCGACGAACTGGAAACCTCGCCGTCCAAAGTGGATTGGGCGACGATCGAGCACGCCTACACAACCACTACTGAATCAGCGCGGGAGATTGCACGCGCCCACGGAGTAACGCACTCCGCAGTCGCCAAGAGAGCGAAGAAGGGTAAATGGAACCGGCCGGAGAAGGAGAAGCCGGTTTCCAGAGAGATCGAGAAGCTGGAACCACGGCAACAGAAATTCGTTCAGCAATACCTCCAAGAACCAAACGCAACCAAGGCTGCGATCAAGGCTGGATACAGCTCCAAATGCGCCGGTGAGATAGGTAGCGAGAACCTCAAGAAACCTCACATCAAGGAAGCCATCGAGGCCGAGCGGGACAAGACTGCTCGGAAACTCAATCTCAGCCGCGAGCGCGTCATGGCCGAGTACACCAAGCTTGCGTTCTTCGACATGCGCCAGGCCTATCACGAAGGCGGTGAACTGAAGCTCCCTCACGAGCTGGACGAAGATACTGCCGCCGCCATCGTGGGTTTTGAGACGGTTGAAGAGAAGAGTCACGGCCAGAAAGCGCTGCCGCTCGCCGTTCGCAAGGTTCGTTGGACCGATAAATTGGGCGCGCTTAACTCAATCATGAAGGCCCAGGGGTGGAATAAAGACGTTGGCACCTCCGAGAACCCATTGGTGATCCGCAACTTCACTGCGACTGAGCGCGCTGTGCGCATGTCTCGAGCGTTGCAGAGTAATCCCGAACTGATGGCGGCCTTGATGGTTATTGCCAGTCCGAAGGCGGTCGAATGATGCGCGCCCCGCCATCGGTTGCTGAACTCCTTGAGCGCATGCAGGCCATGCCGCCGGAGCAGGCTGCAGCCATCGACGCCTTGCTCTCGGATATTGACCCAGTCATATGGGTGCCCCAAGATGGGCCCCAGCGTCAAGCCTACGAGTCCGAAGCAGACATCCTGTTCTACGGTGGTGCGGCTGGCGGTGGGAAAACAGAGATTCTCCTTGGACTGTCCTTAACTGCCCAGGAGCGCAGCATCATCTTTCGCCGGGAAGCTGTCCAGCTCATCGGCTTGGAAGAGCGCATGACCGAGATCCTCGGCTCGCGGAACGGATACAACGGTCAGGATCATGTCTGGCGTTTGCCGGGCAAGCGCGTATTGGAACTAGGGAGCGTGAAAGAGCCTGGCGACTGGACCAAGTACCAGGGCCGGCCGCACGACTTCAAGGGCTTCGATGAGGTTTGCCACTTCACGGAAGGTCAGTTTCGCGCCCTGATCGGCTGGATGCGCACCGATAACCCCGATGTGCGCCAGCGCGTGGTGTGTGCCGGCAATCCTCCCACGGATGCCACTGGTGAATGGGTGAAGCGGTACTGGGCACCTTGGCTCGACCCCCATCACCCGAATCCGGCCAAGTCCGGAGAGCTACGCTGGTTCGTCACGAACGAAAAGGGCGACGATCAGGAAGTGCCAGGGCCTGATCCCGTCATGGTGGGCAGCGAGCTTATGCAGCCCAAGAGTCGTACCTTCATTCCTTCGCGAGTGGATGACAACCTTTTCCTCATGTCCACCGGCTACAAGGCGCAGCTTCAGACCCTGCCAGAGCCATTGCGTTCGCAGATGCTGCGTGGCGACTTCAATGCCGGCGTGTCAGATCCCGTGTGGCAGCTCATTCCCACCGAGTGGGTGAAGGCTGCGCAGGCGCGTTGGAAGGAGCCAGAGAAGAAACCGCAGATGACTGCGATCGGCTTCGACCCATCGCGCGGTGGTCGTGACAAGTCCTCGGCAGCACGCAGGCATGGCAACTGGTTCGACAAACTGATGACGGCACCAGGCGTGATTACCAAGGACGGGCCAACCGCCGCGGGCTTCGTGACGCCATTGGTGCGTGACGGTGCTCCTATCGCGGTCGACAGTATCGGTATCGGTTCCAGCGCCTTGGACTTCCTCGTCGGCCTGGGTCTGAATGTGCACCCCGTGGTGGGTTCAGAAGCCAGCAGCCTGATGGACAAGGCCGGGCAGCTCCATTTCCGCAACAAGCGGGCCGAGATGTACTGGCGGCTGCGTGAAGCACTCGATCCAACTCACACCGATCCGATCGCGCTCCCTCCTGACACCGAGCTGCTGGGAGACCTGACAGCACCTCGATACAAGGTCGTGACGATGGGCAAGGGCGCCGCGATCCAGATCAACAGCAAGGACGAGATCCGCGAGATTCTCGGCCGTAGCCCGGACAAGGGCGACAGCGTGGCCATGACGTTCGTGGCGGACCTTCCGACTCCTCGTGCTAAGCCGCGTAAGCGCAGCTTGCAGGATCGGCTATCACAGCTTTCCTCTCCCCGTGGCGGTGGCCACTGGGATCAATCCACCGCATGATCATGACCAGTACCGCACTTCTTACCATAGGCGACGAGCCCGCGCGCGACAACTGGGCACGCTACCAGTACGCTAAGGATCGAGGTCACCTGGACTATTTGCCTCACGCCGCTCGTTGTGAGGACATGTACATGGGTGGTGGCCGTCAATGGACGCCTGAGGCCAAGAGTGTGATGCAGCAGGAGCGCAGGCCCTGCTATGAGTTCAACGAGATCAAGCCGAGCATCAACGCAGCCATTGGCTACCAGATCCACAACCGCATGGACATCGCGTTCAAGCCGCGCGGCGGCGATGCTGATCTGAACCGGGCCACGATTCTCTCCAAGGTGGCCATGCAGGTGGTGGACATGTGCAACCTGCATTGGCACGAGACGCAAGTATTCAGCGATGGCGTGATCCAGCAGCGCGGTTACTACGACGTGCGGGTGAGCTTCGATAACAACATCAAGGGCGAGATCGTGGTGAGCGACCTCGATCCGATGGACGTGATCCCTGATCCAGACGCCAAGAGCTACGACCCGGACGACTGGGGCGATGTGCTAATTACCCGCTGGCTGACTCCCGATGAGATTGCCCAGCTCTATGGTCAAAAGGCGCGCAAGAAGGCTGAGGAGAGCAACGATGCGGGCGTGGACTTCGGCGAACTAGACGACGAGGAGGCACGCAGTAAGTTTGCCAGCCGCGACAACATTGGCGCCTTCGACGCTTGTGTCACCAAGGAAGATGGCCTGCAGCGCTATCGGATCATCGATCGCCAGCGCTTCGTTTACGAGCTGACACCTTGCATTGTGTGGCCGACGACTGGCGACGTGCGCACTGAGTCAGCGCTAGCGTCGGACTCCATAGACGACGCGATCGCCCAGGGTGCGGTACGAGCCAAGCGCATGCGACGCAGGGTGAAATGGACGGTAACCACCCTCACCGCCACGCTGTTCGACGACTACAGTCCCTACGAGCACTTCACCGTGGTGCCGTACTTTGCTTACTTCCGTCGTGGCAAGACAGGCGGGATGGTTGATGACGCCATTGGCCCACAGGAAGCGCTGAACAAGGCTGTGAGCCAGTACGTTCATGTGGTCAACACGGCTGCTAATAGCGGCTGGATCGTGGAAGAGGACTCCCTCACCAACATGACGGTGGACGAGTTGGAGCGGGTGGGCGCACGCACTGGGCTGGTGATTGAGTTCAAGAAGGGCAGCGCGGCACCTCAGAAGATCCAACCCAACCAAGTGCCCACCGGCGTGGACCGGATCATCGATCGAGCGGACAAGGCCCTGAAGGATGTGACGGTCCCAGAGGCTATGCGCGGGCAGCAAGGCCCAGAAGTCTCAGGCATTGCCATCCAGGCCAAGCAGTTCGCCAGCCAGCAGCAACTGGCTGTTCCTTTGGACAACTTGGCCTACACGCGTCGTCTGTTGGCCAAGCGCGTCCTCAAGCTGATCCAGACCTACTACGACAGCCACCGCATCTTCCGTATCACTGAGACGGATCCTATGACGGGCAAGCAGGTGGAGGACACCTTGGAGATCAACAAGTTCGATCCAGCCACCGGAAGCTACGTCAACGACGTCACGATCGGAACCTATGACGTGGTGATTTCTGAGCAGCCCATGCAGGTCACCTTCCAGAACAGTCAGTTCCAGCAAGCGCTAGAAATGCGCAAGTCGGGCATCAGCATTCCTGACCAGCAGGTTATCCGTTACTCCAACCTGGCGGACAAGCACGAGATTCTGGCCAGCATGCAGGGCAACCAGCCACCTGCAGACCCGACGCTCGATGCACGCGTAAGACTGATTGACGCCCAGGCACGCAAGACAGACGCGCAGGCCACTGACGTGGTCGTGAAAACCCAGTACAGCGCAGCGCAGACCGCCCAGGTGCTGCAGCTCACACCCGGCACTGCACCGATCGCCGATGGACTGTTGCGATCTGCTGGCGCGGTGGACCACGACGCCGCGCCCATCGTGCCCCAGCCGTCAGGAAATGCGTCGGCTTTGGATATGCCCCAAAACACCGATCCGCTGACCCCGGCTAGTCCGGCCCAGGGTCAAGCGATCGGAATTGAAACCCCCGGGCCCGATGGTGTCCGGGATACCACCCCACTTTGAAGAGGACGACATGACCAAGACCAATGGCATCGGAATGGACAAGGACTGGCAGGCCGAGAGCGACATGCGCGCCCTGGCTGCAGCAGAGGAAATCCGCAAGGACCCCAAGCGCCTGAAGGCGGCGTTGGCCAAGGCGAAAGAAAAGATCAGCGAGTTGCAGAAGCTGCAGCCGACAGACAAGAAGTAACTACACCTTAGACCACTAAAGGAAGCAACACTATGAACCCCCTGCTCAAGAACTTACTGGCTCGATACATGGCGCCCGCGGGCGATGACGGCGCCGATACCGGCGGCACCAACACCGGCGACAGCGATGCGGTGGTTCTGGACGACGATGATTTGTACATGGCTCGTTCTGAGGAAGAGCGCCGCCGCCTGCGTGGAGACACCGCTACAGATGAACCCAACGCTGATACGCTTGCGGCGCTGGTGGCCTCTGGCGATCAATCTGCCCAGCAGGTAGGGCAGGCGCCTGACGGTGGCGGCGTCGAACCGGATGACGCAACCGGAGAGAGAAGCGGTGGAGGGATACCTCGGGCGCGCTTCAACGAGGTCAACGATCGACGCAAGGCCCTGGAAGCCCAGGTTGAGGAACTGCAAGCTCAGCTTGCCGCAGGAAATTCCGGAACAACTCCTTCGTCTGTCGCTCAGACTTCGAGAATTGGCCTTCAGGAGGCGGAGGAGCAGTACGCACAACTCATGCTGGATGGCGATGCCAAGGCTGCGGCCGCTCTGCGCATGCAGATCAATGCTGCCGTCGAGCAAGAGACCTTTGAGCGCTTCAGGGCTGCTAACGCTGGCGAACGAGAGCAGGCCAAGGCGCAGGCTACCGTTGAGCAGTTGCTCGGTGAGTTCCCCTGGTTGGACGAGCCCGAAGGCGCAGAGGCTATGGAGTTGATAGAAGCTTCGGTGACTCTGAAGATGGGCCGGGGCGCGTCCCGAGCCCAAGCAATTTCCGAAGCCGTGATGTCCATTGCCCCTCGCTTCGCACCAGGGTATCCCCTGTCTAGGGTTCGCCAGGACACCCCAGTATCTGGTGATATACGGGCTGCGCGTGCCAATGAACGCGGCGCGGCGCACTCCCTGCTGCAGCCAGCACTTCCTCAGGCGGGCATGGGCAATAGGGCCACGCCTGTGAGAGTGGATACCTCGAAGCTCAGCGACGAGGAGTACATGGCCCTTCCAGAGGCAGAGCGCAAGAAAGCGCGCGGCGACTGATGGCAGCACGGGCCGGCAAAGGACTCATCCACCTTGTCGGCCGAAGGATTCAACGAGATGTCGCCTTAGACCGGCGTTAAACAGTCTGGCGCTCTTGGCCGCTTAAGCCATGTCTTCCGCATTGGGCTGCGTCATGTCCCGACAAGCAAACCAATTTTTGGAGTAAGACATGGAAACCAACTTTGCATCTTTAACGCCCATTCAGAAAGTGAACTGGGCACGTGAGACGTGGACCGCGGCGCGCGACCAGATGTTCATCAAGAACTTTACCGGCAAGGGCGACAACAACGTCATCCACCGCATCACCGAGCTCTCCAAAACGGAGAAGGGTGAGCAGTGCATCTTCCAACTCGTAGCCGATTTGGTGGGCGATGGCGTTGCAGGCGACAACGAGCGCGAAGGCAACGAGGAGGCGATGCAGTCGCATGGCCAGATCGTCACGATTGACCAGATCAGTCATGGCGTGAAGAACAAGGGCAAACTGGCCGACCAGAAAACGGTCATCAACTTCCGCGAGCAGGGCCGCGACAAACTAGCCTACTGGCTGGCCAACCGCTGCGATCAACTCGCGTTCCTGACGCTCTCCGGCATCGGCTACGCTTTCAACAACGATGGCTCACCCCGAGCTGTGGGATCCCCATTCCCCAGTCTGCAGTTCGCAGTAGACGTACGGGCGCCGTCTGCCAAGCGTTCGTTGATGTGGGATGGCACCTCGCTGGCGGTCTCCAACACCGGCAGCATTACCAATGCCTATGTGCCCAAGTACAGCATGATCGTGGACGCCATCGCTTATGCGAAGGAGCACCACATCAAGCCATTGATGAGCGGTGGGAAGCCGTACTACGTGATGTTCCTTGCGCCTGGTTCGCTGGCAGCCTTGAAGAAGGATCCGGACTACCAGCGCGCTGTGGTGGCTATCGCAACCAAAGCCGGTGCTGATTCGCCATGGTTCACTGGCGCGACCGTGACTGTGGACGGCGCTGTGCTCCATGAGCACAACCTGGTCTATACGACCAAGGGCGCAGCCTCCGGCTCGAAGTGGGGTGCAGTTGGGGCTGTCAACGGCACGCGCACGCTGCTTTGCGGCGCTCAAGCCTTGGGCATGGCTGACCTCGGTCCCGGCGATTGGGTAGAGAAGCTGTTTCAGTATGACAGCCAAGTGGGCCTGAACATCGACAAGATCTTCGGCCTGCTCAAGCCTCAGTTCTATTCGATCTACGACAGATCGATCGAGGACTTCGGTCTGCTGACTATCGACCACTACCTGCAGTAAGCAGTCTCGAAGCGGGGCCTTCGGGTCCTGCTCCTTCTTTCCTTTGTTGTTGAACGGAGCTCATCATGCCCATCAAAAAGAACCCCTCGCGCCAGGAATTAATCGCGGCGCACCTGACCATCGGTTATGCCGACGTAACCACTTACGGTACTGCTGAGGACGCAATCGATCTGCCGGGTAACGCCGTGCTGGTTGGCGGCGACGTCACAGTGCTCACGCCATGGAACAGCGCCACTACGGCCACGTTCAAGCTCGGCGACGCTGCAGACGATGACCGCTATACCGGCACAGCCATCGACTTGAAAACCGCTGGTCGCACTGCACTGACCTTGACGGGACGCAAGCACACAGTAGCTGAGGCGCTTAAAGCCCTGGTTGCGCAAACCGGTGCGGCCGCTACGGCAGGCCAGGCGCGTATCACCGTTCTCTACCTCGTTGAGGGCCGATCAGCCTTCACACAAGGCTAATCACTTTTCGTGGTCAGGCCTTACGGCCTATTTGCCCGGCGGCTCTGTGCTGCCGGGCGCTTTCTCAAGGAAACCATCATGACCAAACGTTTTCGCTCTCCGACTGACACCCCGTTGCATGTGGCTCTGACCTCGGGTCATACCGCAGTCATCCCCCCAGAGGGCATTGATCTGCCTCAAGTATTTCAACGCGAGGCAATAGCCCGCGGTGCACTGCTGGCAGAAGGGGCAACCGACGAGGATAAAACTCAAGTGCTCAACCGCGCGCTCGTCGTCCGGGAAACCATGCAAGCCATGATTGCTGGCGGTGACAAGGACGACTTCACCGGCGACGGTAAGCCTAACCTGATGCGTCTGAAATCGAAGGCTGGATTCAGCGTATCTCGTGAAGAGGCAGATGCTGTATTCGCCGAGCTGACCAAGCAGGAGTGATCCACCATGCAGGTAGGAGAGCTCATTGCAGCCTTTCGTGAGAACACGAAGGACGGCGCCGGCCAGACATTCTGGTCGGAGGGTGACATCGTCTCCTATCTCAATGAGGCGGTTCAGGAGGCGTGCGAGCGAGCCAGACTCATTGAGGATCGCTCCATGTCCGTCACCCTGGTTCCTGGCCAGGACACCTACGACCTGGATCCCAGCGTATTCGAAATCAAACGCCTGACCGTTCGCGGTCGGCGGATCGATGAAACCAGTGTTGAGGCGTTGGATGAGGATAGCCCAGGCTGGGAGGCCAGATCTGGATTGCCGCGCACTTTCATTCTTGAGCAGGCCAGCGGTGCGCAGCCGCCTCGGCTTCGATTCGTTCCCACGCCCGTCGCGGTGGAGCCCATTGGCCTGACGGTCTATCGGGGAGCCCTGCAGGCTTTACGCGCAGGCGGCGTGACTGAAGAGCCTGAAATACCTGCTCGTTTCCACGAACGCCTGCTGTACTGGGTCTATCACCGAGCCTATCTCAAGCAAGACGCCGATGCATTCGACCTGAACAAGGGTGCTCAGTGGCTGGCGCTTTTCGTTCAAGCCTTCGGTGAACGGCCCGATGCAAATGTGCAGCGCAAACAGCGGGATCGTAGGCCGCCCATTGTGGACTGCAGCTGGTGAACGAACCAGAAATATTGAAACATCCCAGTCGCTGCTGCTTTCGAGCGACTGGTTAGCAACGAATCACTGAGGCACACCATGGCACAAACCAAATCCCTCGCAGCTCGTCGACTTCTGGCCATAGGTTCACCTCGCAGGTACCGCGAAGGCGGTATGGTTCGCGGCCCTGGTAATGCCACATCAGACTCTATCCCGGCACGCTTGTCTGATGGTGAGTTCGTCCTGCCTGCTGACACAGTGCGCAAGGTGGGGGCTGAGAGTTTGCACGATCTCGTGCGCATGACCCACAAGCCCAGCGGAAAGCCTGCACATCCGGCCCGATTCGCTGATGGTGGACAAGTTGATGAGAACGGCCTTCCCAACAATAGCTTTGGCGATGCAGCGGCTGTGGCTGCCAATCCGGCGGTCATGGAAGTGAACACGCCACCGCCACCGATCGCTCCCACTCCAACATCTCCTGGACAAACCCCGGCAAGTCTTGCCACCCCAACGCAACCTCCAACATCGAGTTCATGGGATGCCGCGGATACCGCCAAGGCTGCAACTTTAGGCGCAGGGTCAGCCGCCTACGGTGCCAGCAAGTATCTGGGGCCTGTTGCCAATGGGCTCGGCTACAGCGGAGCAGCTCAGATGGCTGGGGATATGGCTAAGACTGCAGTCAAGGATGTGGCCAGTGCCAAGCTGCCAGGCGCTCCGACAGGGGCACTTGCCAAACTGGGCGCCTTGGGTGCGTTGGCCTCGACAGCGGTCGACACGTACTCCACGCCCACGGAGGATTACCGCAAGCGTTTCGGCCTCGAAACCAAGGATCCTTCGTTGCTGGGAGACGTAGCGGTGCGCGCGCTGGGCGCCGCCTCGGATCTGGGAAACGGCATGACGCTTGGCCTCGCGAGTAAGCTGTTCCGCGACAAAACTGAGCCAGTGGCGCCTGGGCCCGCTTCAGTAGCAACTAAGCCGCAGACGGCCTTGCCTCCCTCGGCTTCTGGCGATGCAACGATGCCCGCCAAGGATCCTTCGTTGCGTCCTCTGACTCTTGGTGGGACGACCGAACCCAAAGCCACCCCGACTCCGCGTCCGCAATCCAATGTCACCAAGACGGTAGGCCCAGATGGCAGGGTGACGTACAGCGGCACGGACGTCTCTGGCGACATCAATGTCAACGGTAAGGCGCCACGCGGCAGGCTCTCGGATCTCGGCAATCAAGGTGTCAACAGCGCAGATCGTATCGACCAGATTAACCGGACATCGGCGATCAACAGTGACATCGCCGGCTTGCGCCAGCAGATCCAGCAAGGAGGGGACGCTAAGACCGGCTTGCTGCCAGGTGGCGGCGGGGCTGTCCTCGGTGGCGGTGGTGGGCTGCGCGACGAGAACTACTTGGCCGAACGCAATGCCTTGGTCTCCGTTGGCAGCCTTCAGGCAGCGAAAGAGCGGGCCGGCGACACGTGGCGTAAACGAGGCGGACAACCGGGTGTTGCAAGAGCTGACACGCAGTTGGCCAACTTTAACCGCAACAGAGAGCAAACCAATTCGCTTGCCAACAACGTCGCGGTGCAACATACGCGCAACGCTGGCGATGCAGTGCGTACTCGCTTGCAAGAGCAGGGCGCCAATCAGCGTAACGCGGTGCTTGCTTCGGTTGATCAGCGAAGGGTTGGCATTGAAGCGCGCAGGCAAGCCGATACTGAAGCCACGTCCACCTTGGAACGTACGAAGCTGGGATTCCAGAATCAGAGTGCACAGCAGCTGTTGGGCGCCCAGAAGGGTGTGGACAACGCCAAGACGCCTGCCGAGCAGCGCAGCTCTCGTGAGCGCTTGCTGGCGCTCATGGGCAAGACCGATAACGATGCCTGGACATACGCCCCCGGTGGTCAGGTCCCGGATCCCAAGACCGGTCTACTAGTGACGCAGCCAGGCGTAATCTTCAATCGCTATACCGGTGAGACTCGCAATTCGCCTGGGCAAGCCAGTTCGGCCCCTGCGGCGCCTCCAGAAGGCTCGACGATTCGTGGCAAGGATGGAAGCTTGTACGTAGTGCGCAATGGCCGGCCGATGCCGCTGGGGAGATAAGTGATGGCTGACGTGAACTGGAACGACTTCACTCCCGTGGACAGCCCGGCGCCTGTCGATTGGTCGCAATTCGAGGTGATCAAGCCCACGAGTGCCGGTCGCAAGCTGGCCGATCTGGGCGTCTCCTTCGCGGGCGGTGCACTGGGTGCCACCAAGGCGATTGTCGATTCGACTGGTGCAGGCAGCCAAGCCTCGCAGACGTTGGGCAACGCTCAGGACACTGTTCAAGGTTGGTTGAGCCCGGGGCGCCAAGCAGAGCGCGCCGCGCGGGATCAGATCATTAAGGACGCGGAAAAGTCTGGTTCGTCATTGCAAGAGATCGGCGCGCATCTCGGCGGCATAGCTGAGGCACCGATTAGCACGGTGGCGGAAGCGGCGGGCTCGGCTACGCCCATCGTGGCATCCATGTTTACTCCGGGGGGTCGCTCTGCAGCCGCACGCAGGTTGCTTGGCATTGGATTGGGTGCGGCACAGGGCGCTGGCTCTGTGAAGGGAAGTGTTTACGACGCTGTCGAGAAGCAGCATCTCGATCGCGGTGAAGCACCTGAAGCGGCGAGGCAGTTGGCCGATCAAGCTCAGGCGTACACCGGCCCGAACGCCGACAACATCGCTATCGGTGCGGGCATTGGCGCCGTATCTGGAACAACGGGTGTCGAAGGGATGGTGAGTCGCACGCTGGCCGGCAAGGGCTCGACTAGCGGGTTGTTGCGCCGCATGGCCATGGGCACTGTGAGTGAGGGGCTGCCGGAAGCCGTACAGGGTGGCCAGGAAAGATTCTCAGCGAACGTCGCTCAACAACGGGCAGGCTTCGATGTGCCTACCTGGGAAGGCGTGGCGGGACAAGCTACGGCCGAAGGCGTGGCCGGCGGAATGCTCGGAGGCGCGGCCAGTACCGTGGAAGGACGCGGTGCTCGGCGCCATGCGCGTGAAGCTGCTTTGAATCAGAGCCGGGTCGATGAAAGGACTAGGCTGAGCGCCGATGCCGCTTTGGCTGCGGCAGCGGACGCGCGCGCGAAAGGCGAATCCATTGCTCCGACGTGGACTACGGATTTAGGCGCGGCAGACCCGCTCAGTGATTTCGCGACTGATGTGGCATCTCCCGCCAACGCTCCCGGCTCGGCTGACGTGGACTTCGGTACATCGCCAGGGGCAGCGGCGCCTCGAGAAGGCGGCATCGACTTCACACGCGAGGTGGACACCAGCGGCCTTTCGCTGGTTGATCCCGCTCGCGTGGCGGCGGAAGCAGCGCAGTCAGCACGCCATTCAATCGATTTCGCGCCAGTAGACACAACGCCATCCTGGACCACCGAGCCAGGGGCACAGGCTCAACGCACCGGCATGGACGTGCCGCCAATTGGCTTCGATACCGGCGAGTTGGGTGTGGACACGCGATCACCGAGCCAGCGCATGGGCATCGATCCTGCTGACGGCCCGCTTTCTCGCGGCGCTGCGATGGCAGTCGATTCCGTCCCGGCCCAGCAGCAGATTCAAGTGCCTCAAGTCGACCCTTGGACGATCGATTCCGAACAAATAGCCAACACCGAAAGCGTGGACCCGGGCTTTGCCGGGCTACCGCAGGTTCAGCCCGCGCAGGCAATGGGAATCGAACGTCCCGAGAACTGGCGCACGAATATGCTCCGCGCTGTGCCGGTGGCCAAGGCCATGGGCATCGATCACAAAGGCAAGCGCTTGGCTCAAGTGGTGGCAGAGATCGACGCCGCCGATGCCAAAGTCGAAGGCAGGCCGGAGAACGGCGCCGATCTGTCAGCAGGCCAGATCAATCAGGAGTGGAGCGCCTTCGCCCCTGAGACTGGCACGCTGGGCATCCCCCGAGCAGAGATGCCCCAGATCAAAGCCGAACACCGCGGCGCCTTGGTCAATTTCCTGAAGGCCCGGGGTATCGATAGCCGCGCAGCAGAGATGCCGGCCAACGACCTCAAGCCCACGCAAGCGGAGTTCTCCCCCGAGAAGGTGCAGCGGGCCCGTGACTTCACGGGTGGTGATCGCTCCATTCTGGTTTCGTCAGATGGCTACGTCGTAGATGGCCATCACCAGTGGTTGGCTAAGCGCTCCAATGGTGCGCCGGTCAAGGTGATTCAACTCAAGGTGCCGATTCAGGAAGTGTTGGCCCAAGTCAGTGAGTTTCCGAGCACCGCCACGAGCTCCGGAGCCATTGCAACGCCTGCTCCAGCAGTAGAGCAACCCAAGCCTGTATCACAGCCGAAAACGGAAACCAGCACGAAAGCCAGCAGCAGTGCGGCTTCCCCAACCTTGGCGAAAGAGATCTCCCGCGATATCGGTGTCAACAAGGAAGGCATGAGTGAGTTCCGCGCCAAGCAGGTGCGCAATGAGCTTGCCCGCAAAAACCCCGAGGTCAGCTACACAGTCGAGGAAGATGATTCTCTGAAGAACGGGTATGCGGTGGTGGGGCGCAAACCAGCGCCTGAGCGAGTGGAGAAACTGAGTCTGGCCAAACCGGAGGTTGTCGCCGCTAAGGCGCCACCCTTACCGGACGATGCGCCGGTAGAACGGCGAGACTCTTCCGCTGCGCTGGACGACTTTGGTGAACGATTGGAAGGAGCGCGCAAGTTCCTGCCACCCTCTCTGAAAGAAGAGGTTGCGGACGATCAAATCTCCAGCCTGCCGTTGTCCAAGATCTGGCCGAGTGATGCGCACGAGGGCATTGAGGACGATAGCGCCGCCGCGCTGGCATTTGCTGCGCGTCAGGAAGTTCCCGTGAAGCCACGTACAGCCTACAAGCTGCCCGCCTGGGTGGAGAAGGTCAAAGTCTTCCGCTCGTTGGTGCAGGACATGGGTGGAAACTTGGCAGAGATGGAGCGCCGTTCCGACCTTACACGCTCTGGCTCTCTGACACCCTTCTTCACAAAGGTTCGTCTGCTGGCTCAACTGCCGCGCGAAAGTTGGAGCCGCGTGGGTAAGGCCAGCGAGCACCCCGATGCCTATCGTGTGGAAGACGGCAAGACAGTAGCTAACCCATTTTCGGTTGTGACCATAGACGGCGAGTCGCACATTTTCGGTGGGGTTAAGCGGATCGGGCCTGACGAGGTGGAAAGGGTGAAAGAGTTGTTGGGAACGGCTACGCCCAAGAAGGGCGGCCTGAAGGCAGCGGACTTTGAGATACGCCGCCAGCGCAATGACGGCACCGTGTTCGTGAACCGGAAAGGCGACTCAGAACGTCGACCCTTGAGGACCTTCGCGGGTGATGACGCTGTGACGCAAGCCAGGGCCTGGTTAAACGCCCACGCCGGAGAAGCTGAAGCCACTTGGGAGCAGGTGAAGGCACGCGACAACGTGGCCAAGACCGACACTCGCCGCGAGGACAACCGTCAACGCACGGGCGAAAGCCGGCGCGACGGCAAGGACGTGACGCCCGAGATGTTCGAACAAGCCCTGGGATTCCGTGGCGTACAGTTCGGCGAATGGGTGGGGCAGGGCAAGGGTGCTAAGGAGCGCCAGGGTCTGTTGAATGAAGCCTATGACTCGCTGCTCGACCTGTCTGAGTTATTGGGCATCCCGTCGCGGGCGATCAGCCTGAACGGGACGCTTGGCCTGTCATTTGGCGCCCGTGGATCTGGAAAGGCGGCCGCTCATTTCGAGCCGAGCAACCTAGTCATCAACCTGACTAAGACACGCGGATCCGGCAGCCTGGCGCACGAATGGTTCCATGCGCTGGATAACTATTTCAGTCGTCTGCGTGGTGGCGAAGCTACGTTTACCGGAGATCAGGCAGGCTACCGAAAAAACAACTTCATCACCTACAGACCCGAACCGGCTTGGGTGCAGAAGGTAGATGCGCGCGGCGCTTGGCCCGTTAGCAGCGCTCAACTGCGAGAGCGCCTCAAAAAACTGACGACATATGATCCAGCCAAGACCTTGGAGCAGAACGCCGAGGCCGCTGGCTGGCAGCGGGATCCCAGCCATAAGCTGGGTGTGCGCCCCGAAGTCGAGGGGGTCTTTGCCGAGCTGGTGCAATCGTTAAACGACTCGCCGATGGCCAAGCGCGCGAGCTCACTAGATAAGGGCGCTGAAGGCTACTGGGGCCGCATCATTGAGCGCGGTGCGCGCAGCTTCGAGAACTATGTAATCGGCAAGCTGGCGCAGCGCGGCTGGAGCAACGACTTCCTGGCCAATGTTCGCGATTGGCAGGAGTGGGAGAAGCTAGGCAAGAACGCCGATCGCTATCCCTACTTGAGACCAGAGGAAGAGGCGTCCGTGGCAACGGCGTTCGATAAGCTGTTTGAGACGGTGGATACGCGCCAGGATGAGGCTGGCAACGTGGGGTTGTTCAGTCGGTCCGAGGGTGGCGGTATCGAGGGCGAATCCCCCGTCATGGCGAAGCCAAGCTACTCGCCTCAGGCTCGCGCACAAGCGATCGCCTCAGTTCAGAAAACGGTTGAGGCCATTCGTGCCGCATGGGGAAACTCGCCGGACGTGATCGTGGCGTTCGACATGAGCGATCCGGCTGTGCCTGACTCTGCTCGGCGGGCTGATCTTCGCCAACGCTCCGGTGGAGCTCGTGGCACGCCAGAGGGTTTCTATTACAACGGCAAAGCCTACCTGTTGGCGTCGAAGCTGCGCACGCCCAACGATGCGGCACGTGTGCTGTTTCATGAAGTGCTGGGACACCATGGTTTGCGCGGCGTGTTCGGAAAAGATCTGGACAAGGTTTTAGACCAGATCGCCACCATGCGTCGTGCCGAAGTGGATGCAAAAATCAAGGAGTACGGCCTTCGGGGCGTGAGCGGCCTTGATCGTCGGACCGCGGCGGAAGAGGTTCTGGCTGAGATGGCGCAGTCTCAACCCACTATCGGATTTGTGAAGCGCGCCATCGCTGCAATCCGCACTTGGCTGCGCCAGAACGTGCCGGGTTTCCACAACCTGCGGATGTCCGATGACGAGATCGTGAAGAACTTCATTCTGCCGGCGCGTACCTACGTCGAACGCGGTCTGCAGGGCGCACAGCCGAGCGGTGCGGCCACTGCATTCAGTCGCTCGGACGACAAGATAGTCGAGCCGGTGACCCTGAACCTGCAAGGCTGGGATGGCAGCCAAGCTCAGTTGCGCGCTTTGGCTGGTGGCTGGTACACCGAAAACCTGCAAGGCAAGAGCTTTCACAACGACGACATGGAGGTCGACGTCCAATTCTCCTCAGAGGGCAAGCGCACGGCCTTTGCCACTTCGGGAAACTTGCGGATGGGATGGCGAGCCGAGATGGTCCGGGCGTTGCCTGACCTAGTGAAGCGCGCAGTCAAGGTGGGCGAGAGCGCGCCTGATTCACGCCGCGCGCATGACACCAAGGCATTTCACACGCTAGTTGTGCCGTTGGAGGTCAATGGGAAGGTGTTGGCAGCTAAGGTCACTTTGCGTGAATCGCTGCTCGATCCATACGGCAAGCTACACAAGTTTTATGACATTGCAGCCGTAGAAATAGAAAACGGCTCGGAAATGTCTGGGGTCGCTCCCGATGTTTCCACCGGGCCGGTGCACCCTACTGGATCCGAGCCGTCAGGAATCAGTGTATCGGATCTGGAAAAAATCATCAACCCAGCCGCTCAAAGCGGGGAAGTCCGCTTCAGCCGCGGGCCAGCAGAGCGTGTTGGTGAGGCTATTCGGTCGGTCACAGTCTCGGATATCAAACGGCGGGCAGACTTCAAAGCCGCTGACCTGCGGCCGCTGGGCCTGCAGTTCCTCGGCCGTCGCCAGCTCATGGATGTTTACGGGGAATCGCTCCCTGAGCTGCGTTCCTACAACGACATGATGGCGCGAATGGACGCCGACAAGAACGAAGCCGGGGCTGGCGCGGATCAACTTGCGCGGGATTGGTCCAAGCTTTCCGATGAGGGCGCACTGGCCGATCTGATGCACGACACCACGTTGGCTCAGATGGATCCTTCTAAGCCATTCGTTGAAGGCGACAACCGCCTGCAGTACGGTGCGCTACGCAAGCGCTTCGAATCGCTGTCACCTGGTGCAAAGGACATCTACGCCAGAGCCCGAGACACATACAACCAGCACATGCAGGAGGTTCGCTCGGCTATCAAGGAACGCATCCAGCGCGCCGACATGAGCAGCGAGAGGCGAGCCGCTATGCTCAAGCGCCTGGATGACGAGTTCTTCGGCCGCGTGAAGGGGGTGTATTTCCCTCTGGCCCGTTTCGGTCAGTACGTGGTGGTGGTCAAAGGTGCCGACGGCAAGGTGGAGAACGTCAGCCGGGCAGAGACCATGGCAGAGGCGGACACGGTGCGCAGGCAGCTTCTCTCGGCGTTCCCGTCGACCAAGGGCTTCAACGTCGGTAAGGTACTCAAGGCCAAGGACTTCGTGGCAGATCGCGACAGCGTGGGCCGCGGCTTCATGGAGCAACTCTACGGCGTGCTGGATAAGCAGGGTATGGACGCCAAGCAAAGGGCAGAGCTCGAGGATGCTTTAGGCCAGCTCTACCTGTCGTCACTTCCAGACCTGTCCTGGGCCAAGCATGGCATTCACCGTAAGGGCACAGCAGGCTTCAGCCAGGACGCTCGCCGCGCTTTCGCACAGAACGTTTTCCACGGTGCCAGCTACTTGGCCAAGCTGCGCTACGGCGATCAGTTGCAGGAAGAACTAGCCCAGATGCAGAAGCGGGTGGACGCTGCGGCCGGTGACGTTGCCTTTGATTCGGTGAAGGCTCAGCAGGTGGTGGATGAAATGGCCAAGCGCCACGATGCAGCCATGAACCCAAAGACCAATGCGCTTTCCACTGCACTGACTAGCTTCGGCTTCATGTTCCATCTGGGCTTATCGCCGGCCTCGGCCATGGTCAACCTCACGCAAACGGCGCTGGTGGCCTATCCGGTCATGGGCGCACGTTGGGGGTTTGCCAAGTCCAGCGCAGCGTTGCTCAAGGCCAGCCAGGAAACCGTGCGCGGCAAGAACGACATCACCACGGCACTCAATCCAGAAGAACGCAAAGCATTCGACGAGGCGGTTCGCGCAGGCGTGGTGGATGTGACGATGGCACACGACCTGGCAGGTATCGCTCAGGGCGAAGACCGCAATGTCTCCTACAAGTTGCGGCCAGCCATGCGGGCGGCGAGCTTCCTGTTCCACCACGCGGAGAAGTTCAATAGGCAGGTTAGCTTCGTGGCGGCCTATCGCCTTGCCAGGGAAGCCGGTACCGAACCTGGTGTGGCCTACGAACAAGCCGTCAAGGCTACCTATGACGGCCACTTTGATTACAGCTCCAATAACCGGCCCAGGGTCATGCAGGGCAATGTGGCCCGGGTGCTGCTACTGTTCAAGCAGTACGGCCAGAACATGGTCTACACCTTCGCCCGCAGTGCCCAACAGGCATTGAAGGGCGCTACACCGGAAGATCGCGCACTGGCCCGCAAGACGTTGGCCGGTCTGCTGACCAGCCATGCGATGGCGGCCGGGGTGCTGGGTCTGCCTATGGTGACCACTTTGCTGGCCGCAGCCTCGATGCTCGGTGGTGATGACGACGAACCGTGGGATGCGCAGGTGGCACTGCAGAACCTGCTGGCCGACACCTTCGGGCAGAAGCCGGCCGAAGTGCTTGCCCACGGCCTGTCTCGCATGACTCCCTGGGATATTTCCGGGCGGGTCGGTTTGGATAAGCTGATCTTCCCCGATATCCAGGAAGGATTGGAAGGTCAGCGTTTGGGTGAATCTGCGATGGCTGCTGCCCTGGGCCCGGTGGCCGGTATCGGGATCAATGCGTTGAAAGGCCTACAGGAGATGAGCCACGGCCGGTACCAGCTTGGCCTGGAAGCTATGGCGCCAAGCTTCTTGCGCGGTCCCCTCAAGGCGTTCCGCTATGAAACCGAGGGCGTGAAGGACAAAACGGGCATCGTGATACAGGACGAGGTCGACTCTGCCGCGATGCTGGGTCAGGCCGCTGGTTTTTCACCTTCGAGTGTGCGCAATTCCTACGAAGGCAAATCGGCGATCGTGGGCCATGACCGTGCGTTGCAGGCACGCCGCAGCGCGCTGGTGGAACGGTTCGCCATGGCCGCTATGTCCAATGACGAAGAGGGCAAGGCTGAGGCAAGGGAAGCGGTCCAGCGGTTCAACGAGAAAAACCCGGGCAGGCGCATACAGCCGATGCAACTCGCCCAGAGCGTGCGCCAGCGTGAAAAGCGGATTAGGGAAGCTGAGGATGGCGTTTGGCTTCCGAAGAAGCGTAGAGATGCGGCGGAGGTGGGCCGATTTGCGACGGGAGAGTGATGCACCCAATTGAGTCAGGTCCATTCTGACCCCTTCAAACCGGCGAATTGCCGGTTTGTAGGGGGTCGCGGTTCGCTACCCCCTACGCAGCATGCGACTGCGTACAATTGCATCAAGCTGGAGGCCGGTGGACCGCAGTCAAAGGGTCGTTGGACTAATAATCCAAAGCTGGCCAGGTGAAGTTCCTGCCCTGACCTCCAGCCCTATTGCGCCCGGACATGGCTGTCGCTACCGCCGTGTCTTGCAACTGCTGGATGTGCAAAAGCAGGCAAAACCGTTAAGCAAGGAACGCGGCGCCGAAGAGGTCTGACGCAAGATCGAGATTCGAGTGAAAGCGCTGCCTCGGGCTACCGGTGGGACGCATCGCGTCACATCTAGAATGAGCGATTCAGCAAGGAGGGCGCATGGCAACTGGTGACAAGAGCTTGACGGTGCAGGGAGTGGAGATCCACCTGACGACGAAGGGGGAAGAGGACTACATCAGCCTCACGGACATGGCGTCCAAGTTTGAGGGGGCGGACCAGCAGATTAAGAATTGGCTACAAAACCGTGGCACGATTGACTTTTTAGCAGTCTGGGAGCAACTCAACAATCCAGATTTTAATTTGGTGGGATTCCACCAAATTAGAGTTGATGCGGCTTCTCAGCGGTTCATCATGTCGGTCAAGAAATGGACGGACAACACCGCAGGCATTGGAATAATTGCCCGCGCAGGCCGCTATGGCGGCACCTTCGCACACAAAGATATCGCTTTCGAGTTCGGCTCTTGGCTGAGCCCCGAATTCAAGCTGTACCTTATTACAGAGTTTCAGCGCTTTAAGCAGGCCGAGGCCGAACGAGGCTTGGACTGGGATGTTCGTCGAACTCTTTCGAAAGTCCAGTATAGGGTTCATACGGATGCTGTGAAGGAGCACTTGATCCCGCCTCAGTTATCGTCTAAGGACGCGGGATTCGTCTATGCAAGTGAGGCGGATGTGTTGAACAAGGCGTTGTTTGGCGTGACGGCGTCTGAATGGAAGAGGGCCAATCCAGATGCCAAGGGAAACCTGCGCGACAACGCCACGATGGAGCAATTAGTTGTGATGTCAAGCTTGGAAAGCCAGAATGCTCTCTTGATCCAGCAGCGCATGCCGCAGGCGCAACGCCTTCAGATGCTCAATGGCTTGGCGCGCGCTCAACTCCAGTCGCTTCTCTCCAATCCCAGTTTGCCGCCACTGCGGGGTGGGCCGCTGCTGAACTAACCCCTCACTCGCATCTCGGCCCCTGGTTGACGGTTCATCCCCCGATGTCACAGTAGGCCGTGGAAAGCGGTGGGTAAGGCGGGCAGGGGCAAGCGGAGGGGCGCTGAGTCCAGGCGTCAGGGGGGAATTATTGTCGGCCGCCTGACTCGTGGCAAGAAGAACCACGTTACCATTTTAGCGATGAATACAAGCAAAGCGAACGAGATTGCGCACCTCTTGATTGACGAGGGAACAAAGGCTAGAGCGCACTTCCAAGTGTGGTGGGCACTTCGCAACAAGGCGCTGCCGACCTACTACACGACGATGAACAATCATGACTATGTGGATTTTTTTCACGCAGCTAACTCGGGTCATTACACACTTTTTCTACTTTCGTTAGCCAAAATTTTCGATCGCGACAATCGAGTGGCTGGACTCAAAGAGTTCAAGCAAGCGCTCCGTGCAGAAGGTTTGGGGAAATCGGCTTTGGCGATTGCTCGGGCGTTAAAGCCTCATCTGAAGACCGTGACGACGGTGATGGCAATCAGGAACAAATCTGTAGTCCACAACGAGCATGCGATCAAGCGCAGCAAGGTGTATCAGATCAACGGCGTTACACCCAATGAGTTGCGTGCTTTAATCGACGCGACTTGCGATTCGATCAATGACGCAGCCACATCGCTAGGTATTACCAACACGATTTTTGAGAGTGACAGGGCTGAACAAGCGACATTGAAAATGCTCGAAGCATTGTCTGTTGGTGCTAGAGGCAAGTAACCACTGATCCGGTGAGCGCTGCTTCATCCAACGCGAGCTTCGGCTTCGTTTACCCAGCGGCGCAGCACGTTGGCGTTCAGTCCATGGGCCAGCTACTGCCGCCATCGAAACACCAGGGCGCATGCACTCCTGAATCACGGCCGCCTCGAACTGCACGCTGTGCCGACGCCGACGAACTCGCCTCATCAAATCTATTCCGTAAGTGTCCATGTGTCCGTCAAAGTTAAGCGGACACGAGCCTCCTACATCGCCGCTCCCGGATCAACGTGTGTTCGCTGCCCCCTTACGCTGCTAGACAAGACGAGACGAATTCCCGCTGACCTTGTACTCTCTTGGATGGCCCAAGGGTCAAGGTGTGCCAGTTCATCCAAACTAGGACGGCTCTTAGGGACAAATCTCAGGGATATTGGCTCGGATTCCAGGGGGTTTCAGGGGATCCGAAATGCTCGATCTCGCTCTAAAGCGCTGTTCTTCATGCGTCGTTTTTTGGTATGAAAAACAATCAGGAATTTACTTTGGCAGGATTGAGATCTACCTTCGCCGCTCTGCGCCTAACGAGAGCCCTGAGAGCCGATTTCTGAAGCACCCGTTAGACGCCATCATTTCCGGTTAGACATTTCCAAGCGGAAAGCAAAACGCCTGCAGTAGCGTAAACCACTGCAGGCGCTGTACTTTTTTTGGTCGGAGCGGCGGGATTCGAACTCGCGACCCTCTGCTCCCAAAGCAGATGCGCTACCAGGCTGCGCTACGCTCCGACGAAGCCGCAATTCTACATCGTCTTAAGCCCGTTTTTGGAGCGGGCTAAAAAAGATTAGCGTTTTTCATATTGGGTCTTGCCGAACAGCACTTCTTTCTCAGCCGCAGTGCGGATGCCGTCGGGGCGTAGGCCTGCCAATACCTGAATGCCTCGCTGCACAGCAGGACGCTCATTGATGCGGTCGAACCAGTTCTTCAGAGTGGGAAAATCCGCCCAATCTATGCCTTGGTTCTGCCATGAGCGCAGCCATGGAAAGATGGCCATGTCAGCAATGCTGTAGTCGTCGCCAGCTATGTAAGTATGGGATCGCAATTGGCGATCCATGACGCCGTAAAGACGTTTGGCTTCGTTGGTGTAGCGATCAACGGCGTAAGCAATTTTTTCAGGGGCGTAAATGCGGAAGTGGTGCGCTTGGCCCAGCATGGGGCCAACGCCACCCATCTGGAACATCAGCCACTGCAGTACGTGGTAGCGTCCACGCGGATCTTCAGGAATGAAGCGCTTGGCTTTTTCGGCCAAGTACAAGAGGATGGCGCCGGATTCGAATACCGAGATGGGTTTCCCGTCTGGCCCTTCAGGATCGAGGAGAGCGGGGATCTTGTTGTTGGGGCTGATCTTCAGGAAATCAGGCTGAAACTGATCTCCCTTGCCGATGTTGATCGGAAGCGCGCGGTAAGGCAGTCCGCATTCCTCCAGCATGATGTGCACTTTGTGGCCGTTTGGTGTGGGCCAGGAATAGACGTCGATCACGGTAAAGCTCCTGAAGATTCCGAATCAGTATGCATTGTGCCGCTGAGGGCCGGTTTTTGGTCGGCCTGCCCCAAAAGGGGAACTGCTCTCCAGGGGGAAATGTGCTTCAGCGCCCCAGGGAAGATAGCTCCATTTTGGCCAATGCGTTCCGGTGCACTTCATCCGGTCCGTCTGCGAAACGTAATGTGCGCTGGTAGGCGTAGGCGTATGCCAGAGGCGTATCGCCACTGATGCCAGCGCCTCCGTGAGCCTGCATGGCCCAGTCGATGATCTGCAGAGACATATTGGGCGCCACGATCTTGATCATGGCGATCTCTGCCTGCGCGACCTTGTTGCCCACGGTATCCATCATGTAGGCGGCCTTGAGCGTCAGCAGCCTTGCTTGCTCGATCATGCAGCGCGATTCTGCGATGCGTTCACGCCAAACACCTTGGGTTGAAAGCGGTTTGCCGAAAGCCACGCGGGCATTCAGGCGCTTGCACATCAACTCCAGTGCCCTCTCGGCAATGCCTATGGAGCGCATGCAGTGGTGAATGCGGCCTGGGCCTAAGCGTCCCTGGGCGATAGCGAAGCCCTTGCCTTCGCCTACGAGCAAATTGCCCACAGGTACGCGCACATCTTTGAGTTCGACTTCCATGTGACCGTGTGGCGCATCGTCGTAGCCGAAGATGGTGAGTGGGCGAATCACGTTGATGCCCTTGGTGTTGGTAGGCACCAGGATCATTGACTGTTGGGAGTGGCGCGGTGCTTCGGTATCTGTCTTGCCCATGACAATGAGAATGGCGCAGCGCGGATCACCCACTCCGGAAGACCACCATTTGCGGCCGTTGATGACGTATTCGTCACCTTCGAGGCGCATGCTGCACTCGATGTTGGTGGCGTCAGACGAGGCCACTGCAGGCTCTGTCATCAGGAAGGCCGAACGAATCTCACCTCGGAGCAGAGGTTCGAGCCACTGGATCTTGTTGTCTTCCGAACCATAGCGCTCCAGCGTCTCCATGTTGCCGGTGTCGGGCGCGGAGCAGTTGAATACCTCGGGAGCCCATGGCACGCGGCCCATGATTTCACACAGTGGTGCGTATTCCAGGTTGGAGAGCCCCTCAGGCGCCCGGTCGGATTTTGGCAGAAACAGATTCCAAAGCCCCGCCGCACGTGCTTTGGGCTTTAACTCCTCGATGATCCTGGTGGGGATCCAGGCGTTGCCCTTGGCGCGGTTGGTGGCGATTTCTTCCAGGTAGACGCTCTCATTGGGATAGATGTGCTCGTCCATGAAGGCCAGCAGTCTGGCTTGCAATTCCTTGGTCTTGGCGGAGTATTCGAAATCCATAAAGTCCTCGTCCTTGTGCGAAATGAAAACGGAAAGTCGTGCGAAGCGCCAGAAGGCGCTTTACGCCCTTTGTGCGAATGACCAGGCGAGCTCGGCCATGGGGCGGGCGCCCGCGCCGTTGGCGCGTGCCTGCTCGCTTGATGCCGTGCCGGCCTCTACCCGCTTGGCGATGCCTTGCAAGATGGCTGCGATGCGGAACATGTTGTAGGCCAGATAAAAGTTCCAGTCCGGTGCTAGGGCTTCGGGCGTGGTGAAACCGGTGCGTTCGCAGTATTGGCGGATGTACTCTTGTTCGGTGGGGATGCCCAGGCTTTGCACGTCTACGCCGCCAATGCCCCGGAACGTGCCCGGTGGGATATGCCAAGACATACAGTTGTAGGCAAAGTCTGCCAAGGGGTGGCCCAGGGTGGAAAGCTCCCAGTCGAGCACCGCCAGTACACGCGGTTCCGTGGCGTGGAACATGAGGTTGTCCAGGCGGTAGTCACCGTGAACGATGCTCACGAGACTGTCGTCTTTTGCGCTGGCAGGAATGTTCTCTGGTAGCCACTGCAGCAAGCGGTCCATCTCTGGATTGGGTTGCGTGATGGAGGCTTGGTACTGTTTGCTCCAGCGGCTGATCTGGCGCTCGAAATAGTTGCCGGGCCTGCCGTAGCTGGCCAGGCCGCGATCAGCGAACTTCACCGTGTGCAGGGCAGCGATGACTCGGTTCATCTCGTCGTAGATCGCGGTGCGCTCGGGTGCGTTCATGCCGGGCAAAGTCTGGTCCCACAGCACGCGGCCCGGAACGAATTCCATGACATAGAAAGCACGCCCGATCACTGATTCATCTTCGCACAGCGCATGCATCTGGGCGACTGGCACCGAGGTTCCGTTGAGCCCACGCATCACGGCAAACTCTCGCTCAATGGCATGAGCGGATGGCAAGAGCTTGGCCACTGGCCCAGGCTTGGACCTCATCACGTAGCTCTGGAGTGGGGTGATCAGCTTGTAGGTAGGGTTGGATTGCCCGCCCGAAAATTTCTCAATGCTTAAGGGGCCAGAAAATCCCTCGAGATTCAACTTCAGCCATGCAGAAAGCGCGTCGATATCAATGGCGTGCGCTTCGGGAACGGACGGGTTGCCCGTAGCGGTATCTGATGTGCTCATGCGATTGGCTTTCCTGATGAATTCGTTAGAGAGCCTGTTCGCGGGGCCGCGATCAGGTCTCTGCTTCGGCGATGCGTCTGAGTGCATGCCGGTCGCGTACCACGAGCCCAGCGGGCTCGATCCGGATCACGCCTTCGCGTTCCATGGTCTTGAGTTCCTGGTTCACTCGTTGCCGTGACGCACCGAGCAGCTGCGCCAATTCTTCTTGCGCCAGCTGCAAAGTGATGCGCACTTCCTCGGTGTCCGAGGAGTCGTGCGCGCCATAGCTTCGAGCCAGGTGTGCAAGCTGCTTGGCCAAGCGCGCCCGCAAGGGGAGGGTGTTGAGATCCTCGACTTGGCTGAATAGCAGGCGGATTCGGCGTGCATGGAGCTTTAATAACGCCTCGGAAAAATCGGGATGCTGGGCAATGATTCTTTGGAAATCGGCCCGCGCCACACCCAATATGGTCGTTGGGCCGTGTGCATGCGCATCGTGCGTGCGCCGGTCGCCGTCGAAGATCGCCACATCGCCGAACCAGACGCCCGGTTCGACGTAAGTCAGAGTTACCTGCTTTCCAGTGAGCGTGGTCGAGCTGACGCGTACCGCGCCTTTGGCGCAGGCGATCCATTGCTCTGGCGCTTCGCCGCGTGCGGTGATCAGCTCGCCATCGGCATAGCGTTTGACATAGGCGCATCTAAGGATATCGTGCCGCAGCGAAGGAGAAAGTGAGGAAAACCAGCGACCATTGTTGATCGCCTCGCGTTCCTCCATGGTAAGAATGGGATTGTCCATGGGCTGTCTTCTGAGTGACTGCAACGGAAGATTTTCACGTTCCCCTAGTCGCATTGGGGACGGCAGGAACGAAGTCCCAGGCGCTGAGAGCACGTCCTTGGAGCGCCGCGCTTTTATTCGTATTGTGGCTTCTGCTTGGTCAGGAAAGCGGAAATTCCTATGCCGGCGTTGGCATGGTGCAAGTTTTTGACGAAGTGATCGCGCTCTTGCGCCAATTGCTGGGGTAGCGTTTGGTTGGGGGCGTCGTTCAATAACTCCTTGGCGCTGGCCAGCGCATTGGGGGCACGGGCATTCAGTTTTTCAGCCATGGCCAATGCACTGGAAAGCGCTTCACCCTCATCAGCCAGGCGGTTGACGACCCCCAGCTCATGAAGGCGTTGGGCGCTGATACGCTCTCCGCACATCAGCAGCTCGGTCACCAACTGGCGCGGCAGGGCCGTGCTGAGGCTCCAACTGGCGCCGCCATCGGGTGAGAGCGCGACATTGATATAGGCCATGACGAAGACGGCATCTTTGGCCGCAACAATCATGTCGCAAGACAGTGCCAGCGAGAAACCAGCGCCGGCGGCGGGGCCTTCAACAGCCGCGATCACAGGCTTTGGAAAGGCCCGGATGGCTTCGATCCAGTTGTGCAGGCCCTCAATGCTGCGCGCCTGGTATTCGGGCGGCTGCTGCCGGTTGGCTTGCAGCCGCTGGAGATTGCCTCCGGCGCTGAAGCTTCCGCCCTCGCCCGTGATGACCACGCTGCGCACATCAGGGTTGGATTCAGCGACATTGAGCGCCTCTACGCCTGCGGCGTATATCTCCGGGCCGAGCGCGTTGCGATGTTCGGGGTTGCTGATGGTCAAGACCATCGTGCGGCCTTCGGCCGTGCTGCGCAGTTCGGCGGTCATAGGTGGCTTATTGGAAAGGCGAAATGGAAAAGCGGATTCGCCGCGGCCAAGGCGCACGGCGGTTTCAACGGAGGGCTCACGCCTCCTCGTGCATGAGCGACAAGCCTATGGCGCCGCGCCGGCGCAGCCATGGGCTGGGGCGATAGCGGGGGTCGCCATACACGGTCTGCATGTTGAACAGCACTTCCAACACGTTGGATGGGCCGAACCGGTCGCCCAAGCTCAGCGGACCCGCAGGGTAGCCAAGGCCTAGAGTGACCGCCGTTTCGAGGTCTTTCGGGCTACATACGCGTTGCTGGCAGATGTCGCTGGCGATGTTGATGATGGTGCCCACCACACGCTGAGTGACGAAGCCGCCGGAATCGCGGATCACACTCACGGCTTTTCCATCGCGCGCGAACAAGGCGTGAGCGGCGTCTCTCATGTCGCTGCGGGTAGCCGGGTTTGTGGCGAGCACGCGGCGTTTGGTCGCCTTGTCGTCGATCAGCATATCTATGCCGACCGTGCGAGCGGGATCCAGACGTTCCACGACCGCGACAGTGGTGATGTCAAAGCCCAGTGGCGCAACGATAGTCAGCGCATCCATCGAGGGCGAGGCGCCGGTTTCGATCTTTGCACCCAAATCCTTGAGCAACTGAAGCAACTCCGAGCGGCGCGCTGCACGGGTAGAAACCCATACTGGGGGCAACTCGTCCACCTGCGGTACTGGAGGTTCGGCGGCTACTTGGGCAACGCCGTCGATGTAGTTGTAAAAACCTTCGCCCACTTTCTTGCCCACCACGCCGCCCGCCAATCGCTGGGCTGTGATAACGCTCGGCCGGTAACGGGGCTCATCGTAATACTGGGTATAGATGGATTCCATGACGGGATGGGAAACATCCAGCGCCGTGAGGTCAAACAACTCGAACGGGCCAAGTTTGAAGCCCACCTGGTCTTTAAGGATGCGGTCTATGGTGGCGAAATCAGATACGCCCTCGCTCACGATGCGCAGGGCTTCCGTTCCGTAGCCGCGCCCGGCATGGTTCACGATGAAACCGGGGGTGTCACCAGCCTGTACCGGCGTGTGTCCCATCTGACGCGCGTATTCGGTCAGTGCCGTGCAGGTGGCCTGGCTGGTCTTGAGGCCAGCGATGACCTCAACCACTTTCATCAGCGGTACGGGATTGAAGAAGTGGAAACCAGCGAACTGTTCAGGACGCTTCAAACCCGCAGCAATGGCAGTGACCGAGAGCGACGAAGTGTTGGTGGCAAGGACTGCGCTTGGTTTGACAATGTTTTCGAGCTCGCCAAAGAGCGTTTTCTTGACATCCAGGCGCTCGACAATGGCCTCGATCACGAAATCGCAATCAGCCAAGTCCGCAAGGGCGGCAGCAGACTTCAGGCGCGCTTTCTGTGCCTCCGCAGTAGCGGCTTCCAGCCGACCTTTTTCAACCAGCTTGTCCCATTGGGCGCTGATCGCGTCGCGTGCTTTGGAAATGGCCTGAGCCTGGGTGTCGTAGAGCAGCACGGTGGAGCCGGCCTGAGCGGCGATTTGCGCAATTCCGCGCCCCATAGCGCCGGTACCGACGATGCCTACAGTAGAAAAACGAGGGATATTCATGACAAGGGATTATGGCTATCTTATGACCTGCAAGGCCCCTGGGTTGACGATGTTCGTGGGCGTGCCACGCAGGAAATTTGCCACGTTGTCGAACGCGGCATTGAAATATTGCTCATAACTGTCTTGTTCTACATAGCCGATATGCGGCGTGCAGATGCAGTTCTCTAGCCGCAGCAGCGCATGGCCCTGCAGGATGGGTTCGGTTTCGAATACATCCACGGCTGCCATTCCGGGGCGGCCGCGGTTCAGCGCGCTGACCAGGGTATCTGGCTCGATCAGTTCCGCGCGCGAAATATTGACCAGCAGGGCGGTGGGTTTCATTTGGCTCAGATCGTCCATGCGCACAATGGAGCGTGTGCTTTCGGTTAACCGAAGGTGAAGGGACAGCACGTCGCTTTGCGCGAAGAATTCAGCTTTTGAATGCGCGGCCATGTAACCATCATTCACAGCACGGGCGCGCGAAGCCTCCGAGCCCCAGACCAGCACTTGCATACCGAAAGCGCGGCCATATCCGGCTACCAATTGGCCGATTCTGCCGTAACCCCAAATCCCTAAGGTTCTGCCGCGCAAGACTTGACCAACACCGAAATTTGGCGGCATGGAGGCCGCTTTCAGCCCGGACTGTTGCCATGCGCCGTGCTTGAGGTTCCCAATGTATTGGGGCAGGCGTCGCATGGCGGCCATGATGAGGGCCCAGGTCAATTCGGCCGGGGCAATGGGAGAGCCCACACCTTCGGCCACGGCGATGCCGCGCTCTGTACAGGCGTTAACGTCGACGTGACTGCCCACACGACCGGTCTGCGAAATCATCTTCAGCTTGGGCAGCTTTTCGATCAGTTGGCGAGACAGGTGGGTGCGCTCGCGTATCAACACGATCACGTTGGCATCGCGTAGCCGCACCGACAACTGACCTAAGCCCTTGACGGTGTTCGTATAGACCTTGGCAGGCCATGTTTCCAGCTTGGTGGCGCAGGGGAGCTTTCTTACTGCATCCTGATAATCGTCAAGGATCACAATGTTCATCCCCCGCATTGTGCCTGCGTGGTTCGACGACCGTTCCCGTGTCAACCAAAAACCATTGCAATAGGCCAAAACCTCCCCCGAAAGGAGGTCTTGCTAAGCAGTGAAATCGGAGCGCCCGAGGCGCTTCGTTTTAGGGGCCGTGTCAGGGGCCGTATAAGGGGCCGTTTTAGGCTCGCCGCGCGTGCGTATTGAAGGGTTCAGCCTCAGCCATGCGGTCTAGTTCGGCGCAGACATCTGCCAAGCGACCGGACAATCGCAGGCGCCCTGCGGTACCAGGTGCTTGACCGGCTTCAACTAGCCGCATGACGCGCAATGGTTGTAAGGTGGGGGCCTCAGACGAACCGACACCTGTAGAACCTACACCTGTGGAGCCGACACTTGTGGACTCGATCAGCCGTAACGCTACACGCCTGCGTGCAGCGGCGGCCCAATGTTCGCCAGTGGACACCAATTGAGTTCGCGAACTGGCTGGCCGGCGGCGGAAGCTGGGCACCGACAGCGCAGAAATACTGGCGGAGGTGCTGACAGAGGTGCCGGAAGAAGGGGCGAGGGCGTTGAAGGCTTGTGCACCTGCCAAATTGATGACATTCGATCCCATGTGAAACCCTTTTGTTTGAGAGGTTGAACATAGGCAGGATTGCAAATGAGGTGTATCACCTCAAACTGGCGCCGCCGCAGGGTGTGGAAAGCCCCGCCTCGCGCGTGGCGCGAAGCTATGACCGTCTGCACGCCCGCCACCTGCCGGCGGCGCGAGAAAACTACATCAGCATGCTGTTGCGGATGAGGCCAACGGCCAGCCCCTCAATCTCGAACGGTTCACCCGGTTCGACGACGATGGTGGGGTAATCTGGATTCTCGGCGTGCAGTTCGATCTGGTTTTTATTGCGATGAAAACGCTTGACGGTGACATCATCACCCAGCCGCGCCACCACGATCTGTCCGTTGCGCGCTTCGCGTGTGGACAGAACGGCTAGAAGATCCCCATCCATGATGCCTGCGTCGCGCATGGACATGCCTCGCACGCGCAAAAGATAGTCAGGCTTTTGCTGGAACAGGCTTGATTCCAGATGGTAGGTTTGATCAACGTGCTCTTGCGCCAGGATGGGCGAGCCGGCCGCTACGCGACCAATGAGCGGCAGCGCCAGCTGAGCCAGGCCGGGTAGTCCCAATTGGTGCCCGGGTGAATCTTGCCGGCTTCCGCCTTTGAGACGAATGCCCCGCGATGTACCGCTTACGAGCTCTATGACACCTTTGCGGGCCAGAGCCTGCAGATGTTCTTCAGCTGCATTGGCAGATTTGAAGCCCAGTTCAGCCGCAATTTCCGCCCGAGTGGGAGGTGCACCAGTGCGTGCAATGGCGTTTTGCACCAGTTGCAGAATCTGTTGCTGGCGAGCGGTGAGTTTGGGGCTGTCGATCATCGTGAGTTCCTTTGGCTACCGGGCGTCTGATAGAGACTTTGACACGGGGGTGGACCAGTGAAGTTCGAAAATTCGGTGAAAACCTGTGTTGATATCCAGTAACTGTATTTTTAACCAGTTTTAAATCAAACGCAAGCCCCTGCCTTGTTTTTTGGTCAAAAGCGGTTTGCGAGGCAAAAAAAAGACAGCCATCAAGATGTTGATGGCTGTCCTGAGGGGAGCTGTAGGCGGGCCATTTCTGACCGGCTGAGCAAACTCGAGCCGGCGAGCCGGCGGGTTCGTTAGGTTTTTGAACCTTAGGCCTTCAGTGCGGCTAGCGCGCGCGCAGTGATCTCTTCCACGGAACCTGTACCGCTAATAGCCCGGTACTTGGGCGCGTTGCCCGGTTCTGCTTTGGCCCAGTTGCTGTAGTAATCAACCAGAGGGCGCGTCTGCTCGCTATAGACCTGCAGACGCTTCTTCACGGTTTCTTCCTTGTCGTCTTCGCGCTGTACCAATGGCTCGCCGGTAAGGTCGTCCTTGCCTTCAGCTTTAGGCGGGTTGAATTTCAAGTGATAGATGCGACCGGAAGCTGCGTGGCTGCGGCGGCCGCTCATGCGTTCAATGATGGCATCGAAAGGCACATCGATTTCCAGCACGTAATCCAGTTTGACATTCGCCAGCTTCATGGCTTCCGCCTGGGGAATGGTGCGCGGGAAACCGTCGAAGAGGAAGCCTGCTGCACAGTCTGGCTGGGTAATGCGCTCTTTGACAAGGCCAATGATGATGTCGTCGCTCACGAGCGCGCCTGAATCCATCACGCTCTTGGCTTGCAAGCCTAAGGGCGTACCTGCCTTGACGGCAGCGCGCAGCATGTCGCCTGTGGAAATCTGCGGAATGCCGTACTGCTGGCAGATAAAGGCTGCTTGCGTGCCCTTGCCGGCGCCGGGAGCGCCCAGAAGAATCAGTCTCATCTTGTCCCTCAGGTGAATACGTATGCGGCTTATGCGCTGGAGTAGCGGCCTCTCTAGGCCAAGAATAGCATGCGAAAGCTCTTCACTTCCTGACGAATGCGCCTCTTATTGGCCCCAGAGCTGTCGCACGCGCTCCAGATCCTGCGGCGTGTCAACGCCCGGGCCCGGTGCTTTTGGTGTCAGGTGTACTGCGATGCGGTGTCCGTGCCATAGCACCCGCAACTGTTCCAGCGCCTCGCATTGCTCCAGAGGGGCGGCCGGCAGTGCAGGGAAAGCGCGCAAAAAAGCCGCTCTATAGCTATAAATTCCTATATGACGAAGCGGCGCCGGGTTGGTGGGTAGCGCGCTGATGCCTTCAGCGAAGCCATCACGCCACCAGGGGATGGGTGCGCGGCTGAATGTGAGTGCCAGCCCTTGGCGGTCGGTCACCACTTTCACCACGTTCGGATTGATGAAGTCTTCCAACGCGTGGATGGTATGGGCTGCAGTGCCCATCTTCACCGCGGGCTGGCTGGCCAGTAAATTCGCCACCGCATCAATGAGGGCGGGGTCAATGAGCGGTTCGTCACCTTGCACATTGACGACGATGTCTTGCCCATCCAGCCCCAGTTGCTCACACGCCTCCGCCAGGCGGTCGCTTCCGCTGGGATGGTCAGTGCGCGTAGGAATAGCCCACACACCATGAGT
Source organism: Ottowia thiooxydans DSM 14619 (assembly GCF_000422885.1). Lineage (GTDB taxonomy): Bacteria > Pseudomonadota > Gammaproteobacteria > Burkholderiales > Burkholderiaceae_C > Ottowia > Ottowia thiooxydans. The sequence goes on from NZ_KE383943.1 coordinate 75,856, forward strand.
GGCACAGGCTTGCAGGATCTCCGGCGCGTCCGTAGCCACGACGACCTGCGCGGCGCCGGATTGCTCGGCTCTCTCGGCCACGCGCACGATCATCGGTTTGCCCCCAATATCCGCCAAGGGCTTGTTCGGCAAGCGGGTAGAGGCGAGGCGGGCGGGAATGATGACGGAGAAAGTCACGGTCAGTTGACGAGGGGTGTGCGTTTTGGAAGCTTTTCTACCTCTTCATCCGAGACTGCACGAGCCTCGCTTTCCAGCATGACGGGGATGCCGTCACGGATGGGATAAGCCAAACGGGCTGAGCGGGAAATGAGCTCGCTTTTCTCGCGATCGTAGTCAAGCGGCCCCTTGGTGACGGGGCAGACGAGTAGCTCAAGCAGTTTGGGATCCATATTTGCCTGCAATTGAAGTTCAATGAGCCGCAGAGCGGGAAAAAATATTCATGACGGCAACCCCGGCGACGATAAGGGCCATGCCGGCCAGGGCCGGCGCATCAAGCTTCTGTCCAAACAAAATCCAGCCCGCCACCGTGATGAGCACCAGCCCAACGCCCGACCAGATAGCGTAGGCGATGCCCATGGGAATGGTTCGAAGCGTGAGCGAAAGACAAAAGAACGCCGTGCCGTAGCCAGCCACCACCAGCGCCGAGGGGCCGAGGCGAGTGAAGCCATCGCTGGCCTTGAGCGCAAGGGTGCCAATGACCTCAGCCAGGATGGCCAGTGCAAGAATCAACCAGGGTTTCATGCCCTGGATGATAGCTTTGCGCCCAACTCCTCCAGAAAGGCGTCTGGCACGTGCAACATCAATGGTACGGCCAGAGCGTCCGGCCAATAACGCCAAAGTTTTGCAGCGTCTTTTTCCGTACAGACAAGCGGTTGGTTTGCACCGGGTAACTCGGGCAGATCAGCGAAATTGTCGTGGTCGGGGAGGGCGATGGCGTGTGCCAGCGTCAGTCCCTCGGCGCGCAGCATGCTGAAAAATGCCTCCGGCTGCGCAATGCCGGCCAAGGCCGTGACAGGCTGCCCGCGCAGGTTGGTCAAGGCCACTTGGCTGCCATCGGCGCGCACTGCGTTCATGGCGAGTGTGCGACGAACGCTAAAAGAACGCGCAGGCGGTGAAGACAAAGGGGCATCAGGGGCGCACAGCACAAAGTCCACTGAACGCGGCCAGGGCTCCCGAAGCGGCCCTGCTGGAAGCAGCCACCCGTTGCCAACGCCGCGCGCGTCGAACACACAAACCTCCACGTCCCGACCCAGAGCCAGGTGCTGCAGCCCATCGTCACATACCAACACATTGACAGAGGGATAAGCCGCCAACAGCGCTTTACCCGCCTCCGCGCGCCGCGCCGCGACAAACACCGGCACTCCAGTCCGGCGGCGAAGCAGCAGTGCCTCATCCCCCGCATCAAGAGGATCGTCAGCGGGCCGTACCTCACGACAATCGCGCGTACGCCGTCCATACCCACGCGAAATGATCCCCGGACGCCAGCCTCGTTCCCGCAGATGTTCAGCGATAGCCAAAGTCGCAGGCGTTTTACCCGCCCCCCCGGCAATCACATTGCCAACGACGATCACCGGCACCGGCAGGCGCTCGGTTTTCAACAGCCCCCACCTGTAAAGCACGCACTTCAAGGCGACTAGACCCCGATAAATCAGGGAAACAGGCAACAACCCCCAAGCCAGCACCCCACGCTGCCTCCAGCTATCCAACAGCTTTCTTTCCAGGGCGCCTCGCATGGGTACTAACCTACCTCAATCAATCAAAAGGCTGCGGAGCAAGCCACGCCAGTGCGGCCGCGGAGCTGGCTTTGCCAGGCCGCTGGCAGCGTCCCCTGGGGGAAGACGCAGCGTGGACCATTGTCAAGGCGTAAAGCGAAATGCGCAACGCATCGAAAGGCTGCGGAGCAAGCCATCCCAGTGCCGTCGCGGAGCTGGCTTTGCCAGGCCGCTGACGGCGTCACCCTGGGGGGAAGGCGCGCAAGCGACTCAGGGGGGGGAAAGACTCTGCGCCGCAAAGGTGATCTGCGTCAGCCCTTCGCGCCGGGCAGCTTCCATGACTGTAATGACTGACTGATGGCTCGCCATGGCGTCAGCACTGATGATGATGATGCCGTCCTTGGCCGCGGTGCGGCGCAGGGCTGCCGCCAGGGCGTCCACGCCACGCCCGGCCAGAGGTTCACGGTTGACCATGTAGCGGCCGTCTGCGGCCACGGCAACGATCACTTCCTTGGGCCGGTCTCGTTGCGCGTCGGCGTTGGCCACAGGCAGGGTGAGCTGCATCTCGGTGAACTTGCTGTACGTGGTGGTCAGCATAAGAAAGATCAGAACCACCAGCAGGACATCAATGAACGGGATCAGGTTGATCTCCGGTTCCTCCGGTGAACGCGCCCGGAACTTCACCGTGCGCGCTCCTCTGATCTGCCTGGGCATAGCCGCTCCAAGTGGCGGGCAAAGCGCTCAGCGGCCAGTTCCAGCTCCATCACGTACCCATCTACCCGAGCGCGGAAGTAGCGCCAGAAGATCAGGGTGGGGATCGCGACGATCAGCCCGAAGGCGGTGTTATAGAGCGCTATTGAAATGCCGTGGGCCAACTGTGCGGGGTTGCCTCCAGAGAGCGAGCCCGTGGGGGCCTGCGAGCCGAAGATCTCGATCATGCCGATCACTGTTCCCAGCAGGCCCAGCAGCGGCGCTGCGGACGCAATGGTGGCCAGCGCGGGCAGATAGCGCTCCAGATGATGCGCCTCCTGGCGGCCCGCAGCTTCCATGGCTGCGCGCATTTCCTCGGCGCTGCACTGAGGGTTGCTGGCAATGGCTCGCCAACCGGCGGCCAGCACCTTGCCCAGCGCCGAGTGATCTCCGAGTTGAGCGATCACATCGGGCGTAGGCACGGCCTCTCGCGAGATGCCGATGGCTTCATCGGTGAGATTGGGCGTGAGCACGCGTGCGCGCTTCAGCTTGATGAAGCGCTCAATAATGAATGCCAGCGCCAGAATGGAGCAAAGAATCAGTGGCCAGATAGGCCAGCCGGCGGCTTGTATGATCGAAAGCAAGGCTTGTATCTCCGCTGACCGCTGGTGGGCGTCGCTTCAGGAAATGATGAATGCGAGCGATTATGGCGCATGGGTTGGTGGTCATCCGCGTATGTGCCAACTCACATCCGTTCACGACTCCCCTCAAACCACAATTTCTGTGGATAACTTTGTGAACAAGTACCCTGACAATGGCCTGAAACGACGGTTTGACGCGGTTTGTGACACTTTGATGATTTGATAGGCAGGAAAAAATCTAATGAAATCAATATCTTGCACGAGAGAATCAGCGTTTGCGGCAGGTTTTTCGGGAGATTGCCTGCAGTGGGCCTCGCTGTGGAGTAGTCAAGCCACCTTGTTCTGCAAAATCATCGGCTAAAGGGCATGGATACTGGGTTTTTCAATCGGAATGCAGCAACGGCGCCGTCTATCTGGCCAGTTGGGGCTTTGTGCCGAGCTGTGGCGGACAGTCTGGACGCGCGCTTCAACCCTGTCGCGGTTCGCGGCGAGATTTCGGGCTTTTCGCGCGCATCCAGCGGGCATTGTTATTTTTCGCTCAAAGACGAAACTGGCCAGTTGAGGTGCGCCATGTTTCGCCGCGCGGCTGGCTTGCTGAGTTTTCAGCCACGCGAAGGCGATTCCGTGGAAGTGCGGGGCCGCCTGGGGGTATATGAGGCCCGTGGCGATCTTCAACTCATCGTCGAATCCATGCAGCGTGCCGGCCAGGGACAATTGTTTGAGCAGTTCCTGCGTCTCAAGGCCCAGTTGGAAGAAGAAGGCCTGTTCGATGCCGCGCGCAAGCGGCCGCTTCCTGCGTTGCCGCGGGGTATTGGCATCGTGACCTCACTGGGCGCAGCGGCTCTGCACGACGTGTTGACCGCGCTGGCTCGCCGCGTGCCACATATCCCGGTGGTGTTGGCGCACGCGCCTGTGCAGGGGGCAGGAGCGCCCGAGGCGCTAATAAAGGCGCTGACGAGCCTTTATTCGATGGCGCGGGCACCTGCGGGATCGAATCCGGATCAGATGCCGGTTGATCTCATCTTGCTGGTGCGCGGCGGGGGGTCAATTGAGGATTTGTGGGCTTTCAATAGCGAGGCGCTAGCCCGAACCATCATTCAAAGCCCGGTGCCGGTGATTGTGGGTGTCGGCCATGAAACCGATTTCAGTATTGCCGATTTCGTAGCCGATCTCCGGGCGCCCACTCCCACCGCAGCCGCCGAACTTGCCAGCGTGCCGCGCGAAACCTTGCTGAATGTGCAGGAACAGCTGGCCGCACGCTTGTCCCAGGCGCTAGGGCGTCGGCTGGATACAGAGGTTCAGCGGCTCGATATGGCTCAAAGCCGGCTGGGCCGCCCCTCAGCCCGGCTGGCGGGTGAGCGCCGCCTGATCGATCGTCAAGCGCAACGCCTGGATCATGCAGCGCGCCTGCGGCTGGAGCGCGAGAGTGCAGTCATGGTGCGTTTGAGCGAGCGCCTGAAGCGCACGCCTGCCCCCTTGCTCCTGCGCGAGAACGAGCGTATTGCGCGAGCCGCGGCTCGCTTGCCTGTTTCAGCCGAACGCAGTCTGGCTACGGCGCGCGAGCGCCTGGAGCGTGCCGCTTTGCGCCTGTCCGGGCTGGATCCCCAGCGGGTGCTAGAGCGAGGCTACGCATGGCTGGAAGACGAAAATGCCCATCCAGTGACCCGCGCCGACGCGGTGCGCTCCGGTCAAACGCTTTCCGCCACCCTTGCTGATGGCAAGGTTGATCTGACGGTGCTGGGCGCCCGCGCGCGCTGAATTCCTACAATGCGACGTGGTGGCTCGCCTATGATCATGAGCTGTCTCTGAGAGAATTACCCACTAACGAAAAGGACCCACGAATGGAACGCACTCTTCCTCCACTGCCATATCCCTATGATTCGCTGGCTCCGGCCTACAGCAAGGAAACGCTTGAGTTCCACCACGACAAGCACCACAAGGCTTATGTCGACAAGCTGAATGAATTGCAAAAGGGCACCGAGTTCGAGAACATGGAACTCGAAGACGTGATCAAAAAATCCAGCGGCGGCATCTACAACCAGTCCGCACAGATCTGGAACCACACCTTCTTCTGGGATTGCATGAAACCCCAAGGTGGTGGCGAGCCCACAGGCCCGCTTGCTGATGCAATCGCCAAGAAATGGGGCAGCTTTGCTGACTTCAAGAAGGCTTTTGTGACCAGCGCCATGGGCAATTTCGGCTCCGGCTGGACTTGGCTGGTTAAAAAGGCTGATGGCTCTGTTGACATCGTCAACATGGGCGCTGCCGGAACCCCGCTGACCACTGGCGACACCCCGTTGCTGACCGTGGACGTCTGGGAACACGCCTATTACATCGACTACCGTAACCTGCGTCAGAAGTTCGTGGAAACCTTCTTCGAAAAGCTGGCCAACTGGGATTTCGCAGCCAAGAATTTCGGCTGATCGAAGTTTCCTGCCGCAGCTAACGCAGCGAGCAGCAAGTAGCAAGCCACCGCGAGGTGGCTTGCTTTTTTTACGCCTTTTCGGGATTGAGGTTTCCTCAAGTCCAAGGTTCACACTCCCTAAGCGCGAGTTGGCTGAACTCTGAAATCATTTTTACTCAAGCTTTCACGCGTTGGAGAGTCGAGATCTGCGCTACCGGCGGTATTTTTGGTGACGCCCTTACCCTCACCCCAGCCCTCTGCCGCCCGCGGGAGAGGGAGTAAAACCCCAGCGAAGCTCTGACGGCCGCGGAGCAAGCCATCCGTGAGTAGCCGCGGAGCTGGCTTTGCCAGGCCGCTGGCTGCGTCCCCCCAAGGGGGATGGCGCGTAAGCGACTCAGGGGGAACCATCCATCAGGGGGGAGCTCCTCCACCCGCAACTATCGCCGCAGCGGCGCTGCGTGTTTCCACCCCCAGCTTTGAAAACACGTGCTCCAGATGCTTGTTCACCGTACGTGGACTCATACCCAGAATGTCGGCGATGTCGCGGTTGGTCTTGCCCTTGGCCAGCCAGGCGAGTACCTCGGATTCGCGCGGGGTAAGTGAAGCGCGGCGAAGGCGTTCTGCGGCGGGGTTATCGTCTGCAGCGGGTGTCAAAAGCAGCATGGATTCACCTGGGTTGCCCTGACCCATGTGGCGCGCCAGAAAACGAGTTTGAGGTCCCTGGCCTCCCCTGGCTTCACCGTGAATGACGGCTTGGCGTAGCCAGTCCAGTGTCTCGGGATCTGAGAGATCACCCAGCCAGGAGCGAGCTTGCGGCGAACACCAGGCCACGCGGCCCTGGGAGTCGAGCAGTACGCTGCCCATGCCGGCTACATCCACCGCATCCCGCGCGAGTCGAGCCACTTTGGCATTGCGCACGTGCGTAGCTAGCCGAGCCATCACCTCTGGAAGTCGAAGTGGCTTGACGACGTAGTCCACGCCTCCACTGGCAAAGCCCTGGAGGATTTGCTCGGTTTCTGACAATCCGGTCATGAACAGAACGGGTATGTGCGCCCAAGCCGGAGTGGCCTTGATCTGAGAGCACAGTGAGAAACCATCCCCGTCAGGCAGGATGCCATCGAGCAAAATGCCATCCGGTACGGTGATCGCCAGCCGGTCTAGCGCTTCTGCTACATCGCGCGCAGCGAGCACGTCGTAACCCTCGAGAGCTAGCGCCTCACACAGCATATTCAGTGTGGGCAGCGAGTCCTCGACGACCAGGATCACGGGCATCGTGCTCAAGCTCGGGAGGTCGGGGGTGTGGTCAGTCATGGGTTGGGTTCTGCGAAAGTTTGAGCGTGGCCATGAAGCCCTCGAAATCGAATCTGTCCAGGCAGGCTTGCAGGCTTGCCAGGGTGCTCGCCTCGGAGGGAAGTGCACGCTGAGCTTCTCGCAGGCGTTCTCGCAAAGCGGGCGCGCGGCCTTGACGTGCCAGGCGCATCAGGTCTTCGTGCAATTCAATCGGCAGCGGCATAAGTGGGGGACTCGCCTCTGGGGTGGGCGCTGCAGCGGCTACCGCAGGCTCAGCCCTTATCCAACGAAGCTTGAGCACGTTTTCCAATGTGTCCAATAGCTCGGTTTCCAGCACTGGTTTGGCAACAAAACCCTGGCAGAGGGCTTGCCTGATTTTGTCGCTTTGGTTGTCGATCATGTTGGCTGAAACGAAAACGACAGGCAGTTGTGACGCTTCCAGGCGATCACGTACCTGACGTGCGGTTTCCCAGCCATCCCAGCCATCCATGGAGATGTCGAGCAACAGCAGATCAGGCAAGTTTTGATCAGGGAGGCTGCCGGACTTGGAAATCGCCGGCTGCAAGTGGTCCGCGGCGGTTAAGTTTTCATCGGCCTCTTGACTCATCGCAGGGCTATGGGCCTGCGAGTCCGAAGAAAACTGTCCTCGCTGGGGCCCGTTTTCGCTATCGGCGCTCCAAGTCCGACTGCCTCCCAGAATCTCTACACACTCCTCGCCGCTGGCAGCTTCAACGACCTCGAAGCCCAGCGGCACCAAAAGCCCTGCCAGCAACTGCCTGTGCAGCGGCTGATCATCTACAACGAGGAGTGTTCGGCGTGGCCCTTCGTATCCGGTCACGGGGCGCAGGCTCTGGGCGGCACGCTTGAGGTGCGCAGGATCCGGCACGGCCCGAGGCAGATAGAGTCGGAGCGAAAACACACTGCCTTCTCCGGGTTTGCTGCGCAGTGAAAGCTCGCCCCCCATCATCTGGGTGATGAGGAGGGTGATGGTCAAGCCCAGACCGGTTCCGGTTTCGGCCGAACGGCGACCAGCGGAACCTCGCTCGAATGGAAGAAAAATGCGCTGCTGATCCTGCTCCGCGATGCCAATACCGGTATCTACCACTTCGATGTGAGTCACCTGGTGTGTGAAATCCATGCGGAGAGTGACTTCCCCTTGGGACGTGAAGCGGATCGCGTTGCCAATCAGATTAATCAAAAGCTGGCGCAGACGTTTAGCGTCCGTGCGAATCCAATCGGGACGATCGCCCTTAATGGCAACTACGAATCTCAGGCCCTTCGCCTCAGCCTGCGGCCGCACCATGCGTTCCACATCTTCAATGAGCGGGCCTAGCGGCAGTGGCGCCAAGTCCAGTTTTAACCGGCTGGCCTCGATCCTGGCCAAGTCCAGCGCGTCATCAATCAGCGCGTGCATGTGCTGGCCGCTGCGCTGCATGGTGCCCAAGGTGTCACGCACCGCGCCGGCAACGAGCGGGTTCTTGATCAGCAGTTCGGTGTAACCCAGGATGCTGGTTAGCGGCGTACGCAGCTCATGGGTCATGCCGGCGACATAGCGAGTTTTAGCCAGATTGGCAGCTTCTGCTCGATCGCGAGCGGACTGCAGTTCAGCGTCGGTTCGGCGGTGGGCGTCGATCTCCTTGAGCAGCAGCTGGGTTTGCCGCTCCGACTCATCCTGCGCCATGCGCCGGCTGTCATTGGTCAGCACAATCCACCAGGCGCTGACGGCGGCCAGAGCTGCTAGAAGGGCAAATACCTTCAGGAACGGCCATTGCAATTCCTCTATGTGGCCTTGCGCGCTTTCCTGGGCATATACCAGGCCAAAGAGGAAAGCCATGGTCGCGCTCAAAGTGAGAAAGACCATGAGATAGTGGCCAAGCCGGAAATTCACACGTGAGGCCAGGCGGTCTGGCAGCAACATGTGCAGCCAACTGCGGATCTGATCGGACCCCCGGGAGTTGGTTTTGCATCGGTCGTGACAACGCGATTCCAGTGAACAGCACAGAGAACAGATGGCCCCCCCAAAAGCCGGGCAGGTCGCCATGTCTTCAGACTCAAACCGGTTATCGCATACCACGCAAGTCACAGATTCGCCAGGTGCCCATTCGTTCAACGGAAGGCGAGCCAGGTAATACCGTCCGCGGGTAAGAGCCGCCAGCAGCGGTGACAAGGCCATGGAAAGGCCCAAGGCAATGAAGGGCGAGAAAGCCTTGGCAACCTCGCCCATCAGCCCTGCATAGGCGACGCTGGATACCGCAGCCGCCACCAGCATCGCACCAATGCCAACCGGATTGAAATCATAGAGATAGGCACGGCGAAACTCGATCCCACGAGGGCTGAGGCCCAAGGGCTTGTTGATGACCAAGTCGGCTACCAGCGCTCCCACCCAGGCGATGGCTACGTTGCTGTACAGGCTCAGTACCTTTTCAAGGCCGCTGAACACGCCAAGAAGCATGAGCAGCGTGGCGATGGCCACATTGAACACCAGCCACACTACGCGGCCGGGGTGGCTGCGGGTCACGCGGGCGAAAAAATTCGACCATGCCAGCGAGCCTGCATAGGCATTGGTCAGATTGATCTTGATCTGCGAGATGATGACGAACACCACCGTGACTGCGACCGCCATGGAGGGCAACCCCAGGGACTGAGTGAACCCGGCCAGGTACATCTGAGTTGGTTCAGCTGCATGCAGGGGCGCTACGCCGAGCTGCATGGCTGCGAATGCCAGAAAGGCGCCGCCAGCCATGCGGAGCATGCCCATCACGATCCAGCCAGGGCCGCTGACCAGCACCGCCCCCCACCAGCGCCAGCGGTTCTCACGCGTCTTTTCAGGCAGGAAGCGTAGAAAATCCACCTGCTCGCCGATTTGCACCACCAACGCGAAAATCACAGTGGTGGCCGCGCCGAATATCAGGGGGGAGAACTCGCTGGAACCGGATTTCAATCCCTTGAGGCCCGCGAAGTCGATATACATTTCCGGCTTGGAGAGTGCGAGCCAGATAAAGGGAAACACCAAAAGGAACAGCCAAATCGGCTGTGTCCATGCCTGTAGCTTGCTGATCAGGGTAATGCCGCGAATGGCCAGCGGCACCACCACCAGGGCAGAGACCAGGTAGCACACCGGCAACGACCAGCCCGTGGCCATCTGCACCGCGAGCGCCATGATGACGGCCTCCAGCGCGAAGAAGATGAATGTGAAGATGGCGTAGATCAACGAAGTGATCGTTGAGCCCAGATAGCCGAAACCCGCGCCGCGCGTGAGCAGATCCATGTCCAGCCCATGGCGCGCCGCCTGGTATGCAATGGGCAAGCCCGTGAGGAAGATCACCAGCCCCACCACCAGGATCGCCCACATCGCGTTGGCAAACCCGTAGTTGATGGCGATAGCTCCTCCGATGGCTTCCAGCGCCAGAAAGGAAAGCGAGCCGAAGGCGGTGTTCGCTACCCGCCACTCGCTCCACTTGCGGAAGGCTCTTGGGGTGTAGCGCAGTGCGTAGTCCTCCATCGTTTCGTCTGCAACCCAGGAGTTGTACTCCCGCCGTGAAGCGGAGATCTGCTGCGGGACGATGGGGATGGTGCGTGCGGGCCGGTTCATTGAGCTCGATTGGTTTTGGTGCCCTGTGCTCCGGAATGCACTATGGCGGTGCATCGATCAGGCTGTGCACGCTTTGCGTGCACACGGTTTTGGTGCGAGCGCGTACCTGGAAAGTGCATGAAGTACTGAGCCGCAAGAATCATTCCAACGTGCGCTTACGTTGTTTGACGTATGGGCACGAATCCGGGTCTTCCCTAATCTAGCGGCAAGTCGGCATGAGGCCGATTTCCTCAACTAGCCCAAGGAGTCCATCCATGAACAAGTCTTCTCACGAGTCCGACCGGTCTCCACTCGAGACGCCTGCAGCCAGCCGCCGTCGCGTCCTCCAGACGCTGGGCGCTGCGGGCCTGGCAGGTTTGCCAGCGTGGAGCTTTGGTCAACCTACCGCTTCAGTCAACACCACCAAACTGGCGGTGACGGACAGTGAAGTGACTGTTGGCATTTTGCATTCGTCCACCGGAACCATGGCGATTTCCGAGACCGGCTCCATTCAGGCCGAACAACTTGCCATTGACCAGATCAATGCTGCTGGCGGCATTCTGGGCCGCAAGATCAAGGTCATCAAGGAAGACGGCGCGTCTGATTGGCCTACGTTCGCCGAAAAGAGCAAGAAGCTGCTCATCAACGACCGCTGCGCCGCGATCTTCGGTTGCTGGACTTCCGCTTCACGCAAGGCCGTACTGCCCATCTTCGAGAAAGAAAACGGTCTTCTGTACTACCCCACCTTCTATGAAGGCCTGGAGCAGTCCAAGAACGTGATCTATACCGGCCAGGAAGCCACACAGCAGATTCTCTACAGCCTGGACTGGGCCAAAAAGGACAAAGGTGCAAAGAGCTTCTTCCTGATCGGCTCCGACTACATCTGGCCGCGCACTTCCATGAAGATCGCTCGCAAGCACATCGAGAACTTCCAGAAGGGCAAAGTGGTTGGTGAGGAGTACTACCCCTTGAGCGCCACAAACTTCGGCTCGTTGGTGAACAAGATCAAGCTGCAAAAGCCAGACTGCATCTTCTGTGCGGTGGTGGGCGGCTCCAACGTCGCGTTCTACAAGGCGCTCAAGGCCGCGGGTCTGACTGGCGACAAGCAACTGCTGGTGACGCTGTCCGTGACGGAAGACGAAATGACCGGCGTGGGCGGCGAAAACTTCAAAGGCTTCTACTCGTCCATGAAGTACTTCCAGTCTCTCGACAACGAGAACAACAAGAAGTTCGTGGCTGCGTTCAAGGCCAAGTACGGCCCCAACTCCGTGATTGGTGATGTCACGCAGGCTGCCTACCTGGGTCCTTGGCTTTGGAAGGCTGCTGTGGAGAAAGCCAAGAGCTTTGACGTTGCCAAGGTGGCAGCTGCCTCGCCGGGGATTGAGCTCAAGACCGCGCCCGAGGGCTACGTCAAGATCGACGCGAACCACCATCTGTGGAGCAAGTCGCGTATTGCACAGGGTCAGGCCGACGGTACGTTCAAGGTGGTTTCCGAATCGCCAGATCTGATCAAACCAGATCCGTTTCCAAAGGGTTATCAGTAACCCTTGGCACGGCGGCCTGCCGCCGTGCGGCTTTCAAAAAAATGCGTGCGGGCTGATTGGAGTCTGGCCGCACGCATCTTGAGGCCGAGAGCTCCGCATTCTTCGCTTTTTCTATTTCCCTCCGGAGTCGCACCATGGCTTTCAACGAGTTGCTCAACATTGGCCTGATGCAGGGTTTTGCGGGCTTGAGCCTGTTCGCCGTGCTACTGCTCATGGGCCTGGGTCTGGCCATCATTTTTGGTCAGATGGGCGTCATCAATATGGCGCATGGCGAGTTCATGACCATCGGCGCCTACACGATTTTTTTGGGCTCCACGCTGGCTGAAGCCGTAGGCGGGACCGCGACGTCATGGTACTTCCCGTTAGCCATCGTTGCGGCGTTCGGATTCGCGTTCGTGGCTGGGTGGTTGCTCGAATGGGCACTCATCCGGCATCTCTATCAACGCCCGCTGGATACGCTGCTGGCGACCTGGGGCGTCAGTCTGGCGTTGCAACAGACATTCCGCACCTTCATTGGTCCGAAAGAAGTCAGCCCAACACTGCCTGACTGGTTGATGGGTTCCTGGGCACCGGCTGAGGGCCTGGACATTCCCATCAACGGCATGTTCGTCCTTGTGCTCACCTTCGTGGTCACAACAGGCGTGTTGCTGGCGCTCTACAAGAGTCGCTGGGGACTGCGGGTTCGCGCTACGGTGGCCAATCGCGGCATGGCCAATGCCATTGGCATCAACACGCAAAAGACAGATCGGCTCACGTTTGCCATTGGCTGCGGTATTGCGGGTGCAGCGGGAGCAGCCTTCACAACCATTGGTTCTACCGGGCCTACCTCCGGCTCGCTCTACATCGTTGATTCTTTCCTGGTGGTGACATTCGGTGGCGCGGCCAGTCTGCTGGGTACCGTGATCTCCGCCTTCGGCATCGCTCAAACGCAATCGATTTCGGAATTCTTCATGGGCGGCTCGATGGCCAAGGTGCTCACGCTTTCCATCATTGTGGTGATCCTGATGTTCCGTCCGCAGGGCCTGTTCGCCAGCAAGATTCGCCGTTGATTACCAGGAGAAACTCTCATGAATACCTTAAAAGCCTGGATCACTCGATATCAGTTCGGAAGCCTGCTCATCCTTACCGGACTGCTGGTGGTTGTACTGCCGCTCTCCCTGGATATCTTCCGACTCAACCTGGTTGGTAAATACCTGACCTACGCGTTCGTGGCCATTGGCTTGGTCATGCTTTGGGGTTACGGAGGGGTGCTGAGCCTTGGGCAAGGCGTGTTCTTCGGGTTGGGTGGCTACGCAATGGCCATGTTCCTCAAGCTTGAAGCCTCGGACCCTGAGAGCACCAAGATCCAGTCCACGCCAGGCATTCCTGACTTCATGGATTGGAATCAGCTCACGGAACTGCCTTCATTCTGGCTGCCCTTCAAGAGCCTTCCGTTTTCCCTGGCTGCGGTGATTGTGGTGCCCACACTGTTGGCGTTCATCATCAGCTTCGCCATGTTCAAACGCCGGGTAGGGGGCGTGTACTTCGCCATCATCACGCAGGCTGTGGCGCTGATTCTTACTGTGCTCATCATCGGCCAGCAAGGCTATACCGGCGGTGTGAACGGCATGACCGATCTCAAGACCTTGATGGGCTGGGATGTGCGTACAGACAGTGCCAAGTACATCCTGTACTTTGTCTGTGTGGCCTTGTTGCTTGCCTCCATCGTGCTGTGCCGCTGGATCCAGACCAGCAAGCTGGGAACGCTGCTCCTGGCCATGCGCGACAAAGAAGACCGTGTGCGGTTTTCGGGCTACGACGTCGCCAGCTTCCGTATCTTCGTTTTCTGCCTGGCTGCTGCGCTTTCCGGCATAGGCGGCGCCATGTTCACCTTGCAGGTCGGCTTCATGTCCCCCAGCTTCGTCGGTATCGTGCCCTCTATCGAAATGGTCATCTACGCTGCCGTGGGCGGCCGAATGAGCCTGGTGGGTGCGGTGTATGGAGCGTTGCTGGTGAACTGGGGAAAAACCTATTTCTCTGAGACTTTCCCCGATATGTGGTTGTTCCTCGTGGCTGCGCTTTTCATCGGCGTAACCATGGCGTTTCCGATGGGGCTGGCAGGCGTATGGGCCGACAAGATCGTTCCATGGTGGAAGTCGCGCCGTGCCGCGGTCTCCAAGGCGGGTGGTCTGCCACCACCCAAGGCCAAGCCTGCAGCCGTGAAGCAAGAAGCTGAGACGCCTGCATCTTCCATCCCCGCGGCTTGAAGCGGCTGGGTGCTTGAGAAAAACCTGAGGATTCGAAGAATGGCCAATATCGATTTCGCGTTGACGGTGGAGGATCTCACCGTTTCATTTGATGGCTTCAAGGCTATCGACGACCTCGCGCTCTACATCGACAAGAACGAGCTGCGAGTGATCATTGGCCCCAATGGCGCCGGCAAGACCACGCTTTTGGATCTGATTTGCGGCAAGACGCGTGCGAGCGCCGGCAGCATCAAGTTCAAAGATGAAGAGATCATTGGCTTGCCAGAGCATGTGCGCGTACGCCGTGGAATAGGCCGTAAGTTCCAGACGCCTTCCATCTACGAGAACCTCTCGGTTTTCCAGAACCTGGAGGTGTCCTATCCCAGTGGCCGCTCGGTATTTGGCGCGCTCGCATTCAAGTGCACCGACGAAGTGCGTTCACGCATCGAAGCCGTGGCGGCCGAAATTGGCCTTCCTGACAAGCTGGAGACGGAGGCCGGCTTGCTTTCCCACGGCCAGAAGCAATGGCTGGAAATTGGCATGTTGCTCATGCAGGAGCCTGAGCTGCTGATGCTCGATGAACCCATCGCAGGCATGAGCGCCAAAGAGCGCGATCTCACCGCCGAGCTTCTGCACCGCATCTGCAAGAACCGTTCGGTGATCGTGATCGAGCATGACATGGAGTTCGTCAAGAAGATTGCCCACAAGGTGACTGTCATGCACCAAGGAAAGATTCTTGCCGAAGGCTCCATGGAAAAGGTGCAGGCCGATCCAAAGGTCATCGATGTCTACCTGGGTCACTGAGCCCACTTGCAAGGGAGAAACGCAATGCTGAAAGTCAAAGATCTGTTCGTGGCCTATGGCCAAAGCGAGGCGTTGCATGGCATCTCGTTCGAGGCAGAAGCCAATGAAACGGTCGCCATCATGGGCCGCAATGGGATGGGCAAAACCACTCTGTTCAAGAGCCTCATGGGGGTCTTGCCCATCAAAAGTGGCCAGGTCACAGTGGCTGGGCAGGATATCTCCAAAGATCCTAGCTTTCGCCGTGTGGCCAAAGGGATTGCCTACGTGCCGCAAGGCCGAATGATTTTCCCCACCTTGACGGTGACTGAGAACATCCAGACCGGTCTGGAGAACGCCAAAGATAAATCCATCCCCGATGAGATCTACGCGCTCTTTCCGGTGCTGTGGGACATGCGTGGGCGCAAGGGAGGCAACCTTTCCGGTGGGCAGCAACAGCAGCTCGCCATCGCGCGAGCGCTGGTCACCAACCCCAAAGTGCTCTTGCTTGATGAGCCTACCGAAGGCATCCAGCCTTCCATCATCAAGGACATCGCCCGCGCGCTCAATGAAATTCGAAAAATGCGCCGGTTGACCATCGTGGTTTCTGAGCAGGTGCTTTCGTTTGCGATGGATGTGGCCGATCGCTTGTTCGTCATCGAAGGTGGGCGACTGGTGCACGAAACAGCCAGAGCAGACACCGACCAAGGGCGCATCAAGTCGTATCTCTCGGTTTGATTTTTCCAATCTCCGGGCTTTCCCAAGATGAAAAGCTTGGAGCCCTTTTCATTTCCAGCCAACCATAAGGAGCACGTCATGGCAGAAACCCTCGTCAAGGTCGATCTTTCTCAGCCTGCAACCACCAACGAAAAGGTGCACAACCGGTGGCATCCGGATATTCCCATGGCCTGCTGGGTCAATCCTGGTGACGATTTCATTCTTGAAACCTACGATTGGACGGGCGGTTTCATCAAGAACAATGACAGCGCGGATGACGTCCGTGATGTCGATCTGACCACCGTGCATTACCTTTCAGGCCCGGTGGGTGTGAAAGGCGCTGAGCCTGGTGATCTGCTGGTGGTGGAGTTGCTGGACATTGGCGCCAAGCAAGAAAGTCAGTGGGGTTTCAATGGCTTTTTCTCGCAGAAAAATGGCGGCGGCTTCCTGACTGACCATTTTCCTCTGGCGCAAAAATCCATCTGGGATTTTGAGGGAATGTTCACCAAGTCACGGCACATTCCCGGCGTGCGCTACGCTGGTTTGATCCACCCTGGTTTGATCGGCACGCTGCCTGATCCCAAGATGCTGGAAAACTGGAATACCCGTGAGCAAAAGCTCATCGACACCAACCCTGCTGGCAACCTGGCCAACCCTCCCTTCGCGGGCACCGCTCACATGGGCTCCATGAAGGGTGAAGCGCGCGACAAGGCGGCCGCCTCTGGCGCGCGCACCGTGCCTCCGCGCGAGCACGGCGGCAACTGCGACATCAAGGATTTGTCGCGTGGCTCCAAGGTGTTCTTTCCGGTCTACGTGGATGGCGCTGGCTTGTCTGTAGGCGACTTGCATTTCAGCCAAGGCGATGGCGAAATCACTTTCTGCGGCGCTATTGAGATGGCCGGATGGGTGCACATGAAGGTGCAGATCATCAAGGGCGGCATGGCGATGTACGGCATCAAAAACCCGATCTTCAAGCCCAGCATCATCACACCCGCCTACAACGACTACGTGATCTTCGAGGGCATCAGCGTCGACGAAAGTGGAAAGCAGTACTACCTCGATGTGAACGTGGCCTACAAGCAAGCGTGTCTTAACGCTATTGAGTACCTGAAGAAGTTTGGCTACTCGGGTGCACAGGCGTACTCGATTCTGGGTACGGCTCCGGTGCAGGGGCATATCAGCGGAGTGGTGGATGTGCCCAACGCTTGTGCCACGCTCTGGCTGCCAACGCAGATCTTTGACTTCGACATCAATCCCAACGCCTCGGGCCCGATCAAACACATCGATGGCAGCATCGATATGCCGATCTCTCAAGACAAGTAAAAGGAGCCGTCATGCCAACCTACGACTATGCATGTGATGACTGCGGCGAATTCGATGCAATTCGCAGGCTGGCTGATCGCAACGAGCCTTGTGAATGCCCATGGTGTGGCACTGCTTCCCGGCGTGTCATGTCGCAGGCGCCGGCTTTGGCTTGCACCACCCCGCAGCAACGCCGTGCGGTGGAGGTCAATGAACGTTCGCGGCACGCGCCGCGCTCGTCACGCGATGTGGATCCCGGGAACTACGGACGCTTGCGCCACCCAAGTGGTTGCGGCTGCTGCGGAACCAAGGCCAAAGCCAAGGCGACTCCGGCGGAGCAGCCCGCCATGAAGTCACAAGTTGGCCGTCGTCCCTGGATGATCAGCCACTAAGAAGGTGCGAACGGATCCCTCATGCCCGCCTTGACCGTCAAAAACTACCCGCTCGGCGTTGCAAATGCTCGCTAGCCCGAGCTATGTCTGCGCTTTGTGCCTTGATCGGGCGGCTTTTGACGGCCCTTTCGGGCACGCAGGATTCATTCACACCTTCTGAAATTAGGGAGCACTTCACCATGATCCACGGCGATATTTCAAGCAGTGACGACACAGTCGGTGTGGCCGTTGTCAACTACAAGATGCCGCGCTTGCACAGCAAGGCGGAAGTGCTGGCCAACGCACACAAGATTGCCGACATGCTGATTGGCATGAAGCGAGGGTTGCCGGGCATGGATCTGGTGATTTTTCCGGAGTACAGCACCCAGGGCATCATGTACGACTCGCAGGAGATGTACGACACGGCGGCCTGCATTCCCGGCGATGAAACCGAGATTTTCTCGGCGGCCTGTCGCAAGGCGAAAGTTTGGGGTGTGTTCTCTTTGACCGGGGAGCGCCATGAGGAGCATCCCAACAAGGCGCCTTACAACACGCTCATCTTGATGAACGACCAGGGCGAGATCGTGCAGAAGTATCGCAAGATCATGCCCTGGGTTCCCATCGAAGGCTGGTATCCAGGCAACTGCACTTATGTGAGCGATGGCCCCAAGGGGTTGAAGGTCAGTCTCATCATCTGCGACGATGGCAATTACCCCGAAATATGGCGCGATTGCGCCATGAAAGGAGCTGAACTCATCGTGCGCTGCCAAGGCTACATGTATCCGGCCAAGGAGCAGCAGATCCTGATCAGCAAAGCCATGGCATTTGCCAACAACACCTACGTGGCTGTGGCCAACGCAGCAGGCTTCGATGGCGTCTACAGCTACTTCGGTCATAGCGCGCTTATCGGCTTTGACGGCCGAACGCTAGGGGAATGTGGCGAGGAAGAGTATGGCGTGCAGTACGCCGCCCTATCCAAAAGCCTCATTCGTGACTTCCGCAAGAACGGGCAGAGTGAAAACCATTTGTTCAAGCTGGTGCACCGAGGCTATACCGGCATGATCAATTCGGGCGATGGCGTTCAAGGTGAAGCCAGCTGCCCATATGACTTCTATTCCAGATGGATCAATGATCCTGAAGGAACGCGTAAGTCTGTGGAGGCCTTCACGCGCAGTACCGTGGGCACGCCGGAGTGTCCCATCGAAGGCATTCCGAATCAGGCGCCGGAACATCGCTGAGGTTTTGGCCGTCGAGGAGAGGTAAGTGGTGCCCCACCCGCTTGATGAATTCAGATTGATCGATGAGCCTTACTACGCCCCCGTGGCAGGCGAGATTGAACTGTTTGAGCGCGCATGGAAGCACCGCTTGCCCTTGCTCCTGAAAGGGCCCACAGGTTGCGGAAAAACGCGTTTTCTAGAGCACATGGCGTGGCGCCTGGGCTTGCCGTTGGTCACGGTAGCCTGCAATGAAGACATGACTGCTGCTGATCTCACGGGCCGGTATTTGCTCAATTCCGGCGGTACCTTTTGGCAGGATGGGCCGCTGACCATGGCCGCGCGGCACGGAGGCATTTGTTATCTCGACGAGATCGTCGAAGCCCACGCCGACACCACCACAGCCATACATCCGCTGACCGACGCTCGCCGCATATTGCCTCTGGAGCGTCATGGCGAATTACTGCGTGCTCACCCAGATTTCCTGTTAGTGGCTTCATACAACCCCGGCTACCAGGGAAGAGGCAAAGGGCTGAAGCCCTCTACTCGGCAGCGTTTCGGGAGTTTTTCATTTGGCTATCCAGCGCCGGAGGCAGAAGCCGCGATCGTGGCGCACGAGTCCGGAGTGGCCCTGGAGGTAGCCGAGCAACTTGTGAAGCTGGCAGGACGCACGCGCGCTCTGCTGGAGGAGGGTCTCGACGAAGGCGCCTCCACACGCATGTTGATTCGTGCCGGTTACTTGATTCGCGATGGTGCAGACATCATGGATGCAGTGCGCTTGAATGTTACTCAAGCTCTTAGTGACGACCCTGAGGTGGAAGCCAGCCTGCACGCGCTGGCCCAAGCCTGTGTCGGCTGACCATCCGAAAGACCCTTTAAGAGGCGCAGCGCTGCTGTTGCATGCGCTCTCGGGTAAGGCTGGGCATGTACAAGTCTTGTCAGCCGAAGAGGGCGCTCACGCGCGCCCTGTATTGGCTGATGCCTCTTTGCTGCTGACGTCTGACCTGCCCACGGCGGGCCGCAACGCCGCAGTGGCACATGCCGCCGCGCACTGGCTGTATTCCACACCACACCAGCCCACTGCCGCGATGAAGCCCATGGGGCTGGCTGTTATCGCGAGCTTGGAGGATGCACGGGTGGAGCATCTGCTCGCCCAGCGATTTCCAGGCACACGGCATTGGTTTCTCAGTGCACTGCGCGCGTCGTCCGCCGAAGGTCTGGGGTTGGAGGCCCTGCTGGCGCGGCTCAGTCGTGCCCTGTGGGATGAGGAATGGGTGGATCCCAATCCCTGGGTGGGCCGAGCGCGTGAGCGTGTAGCTCAGGCGGCGGTTCAGTTCGGCTGGGGCGATGCGGCTGTGTATCGTCGGCTGGGAAACGTCCTGGCCAACGAACTTGGGCAGATGCGCGTGCGCATGGAGCCGAACCACACTCAGCCCATCGCCTACCGTGACGACCATAGTTGGCTTTGGCAACACGATTTGACCAGCGCGCAGGCGACGGACATCGAGACTTCACGAGCCCTGGAACGTGCAAGTTCTGACTCCGCCGATCCTGCGCCGCAACTGGCCACTCCGTCCATTTATTGGTATCCCGAGTGGGACTATCGAATCAAGCACCTGAAACCGGGTTGGGCTGCGGTGCATGAATATGCGAACGCGCCCTTGATCGTGCCCGTGGCCGGCGCGCGTAGCAAATCCTTGCTGAATGAAAACAGCCCCCGCGCTCTCAAGCGTCAGCTTGATGGCCCGGCGCTGGATCTGGATTCCTGCGTGCGTCTAAAGGTTGATGAAGCCATGGGGGCGTTACCTGATACGCGTGTGTTTGAGCGCCCGCATGCACGGCCGCAGCCCTTCGCCTTACTCATACTGCTGGACTTGTCGGCTTCCATGAGTGCCGAGCTTCCACAAGGTGGCAGTCTGCTGTCGCTGGCACGCGGCGCCAGCGTGTCTCTCCTGCGCGTGGCCCGCTCCATGGGCGGGAAGGCGGCTATTCATGGCTTTAACTCGAACACTCGACAAGCCATAAGCTACGAGTGCCTGCTGGACTTCGATACGGCCACGGACGCCACAGCCCGCTTGCACAGCGCCCAGGCCCGGCACTCTACGCGCCTGGGCAGTGCCCTGCGCCATGCCACGGGGCGTCTCGGCGCGCGGGCTGAACACCACCGCTTGCTGCTGGTACTGACCGATGGAGCCCCCAGCGATGTGGATGTGTTCGACCCCCGCTATCTGGTCGAAGATGCTCGCCATGCGGTGCTGAAGGCTCGCCGCTCGGGTATCCATACGATGTGTCTGGCTGGCGGTGACGAAGACCGCCCCGCCATTGCCCGGATCTTCGGGCATCAGGCCTACGCCATTCAAGCCTTGCACCGCATTCCGAGGCAATTGCAGGGAATGCTGCTGCGGGCTCTACAGTAGATCCCGTAGGCCCAAGGGAACAAAGAGGAACGGGTTAAGGAAACGCCCCTGCGATAAGAGGGGCGTTTTGCCTTTGAGAACGCGCTTAGGCGGGAAACAGTTTGTTGGCTGTCTCGGCGATCAATTTACCTTGGTGGCGAGCACCGTCGAGTTCAATGGCGCTAGGCTGGCGCTGGCCTTGGCCGCCAGCGATCGTGGTCGCGCCGTAGGGGCTGCCACCCACGATCTCGTCAATCGTCATCTGGCCTGCGTGGCTGTAAGGCAAGCCCACCACCACCATACCGAAGTGCATCAGATTGGTGATGATGGAAAACAGAGTCACTTCCTGACCACCGTGTTGTGTGGCGGTGGAGGTAAATGCGCCACCGACTTTGCCGTTGAGAGCTCCGCGGGCCCACAGACCACCAGCCTGATCCAGGAAGGCGGCCATCTGCGAGGGCATACGGCCAAAGCGTGTAGGTGCGCCAATCACGATGGCGTCGTAGTTCGCCAGTTCGTCAACGGTCGCTACAGGCGCTGCCTGGTCGAGCTTGAAATAGGCGGCTTTGGCTACTTCGGCTGGCACGGTTTCAGGGACGCGTTTGACATCGACTTGGGCGCCCGCAGAGCGCGCACCTTCAGCCACAGCGTTGGCCATGGTTTCAAGGTGGCCGTACGAAGAGTAATAGAGAACCAGAACTTTGGACATGGTGGCGATACTTAAGCAGGGTTGAAGGAATGAGTGCGAAGAACTCTTGTCTTCGTAGGCCTCAACCTTACCGGGAATCCACCGCGTCAAACACCCATCGCCACTCAACACACTGTTTCACAGATGGAGGTAATCGACCTCGGCCTTCGCTCCTCCTGGCTGGTCTCAGCGCGCTCTCAGGGAAAGCGCCAAAACCTTTTTAGGGATGGTCAGTGATACCCCGCATCCGCCAGCACCTTGCCCTTGAACACGCTATACGACCAGGCGGTGTAGCCCAGGATGAGCGGCAGCAGAAAGACCAGGCCCCAAAGTGCGAAAGCCTGCGATTCCGGGGGGGAAGCGGCATCCCAGATGGTGAGTTGGGGCGGCACGATTAAAGGCCACATGCCCAGCAGGAGGCCTGCAAAGCCCAGCAGAAAGAGCAACAGCGTCCAGAGAAAGGGCCTCGCGTCGTGAGACTTTCTACCTGGTGAGGGCAGGGCGTCTCGCCAGAGCATGAAAGCAGTGCCTAGGGTGAGCACTGGTACGGGAGAGAGCCAGAGGAAGTTGTCATTGGCGAACCAGCGCGACATCAGGCGGGAGTCGAGAAACGGTAGGCTGGCGCTTACCAATCCCATGAAAACCAACACGGCCAGCACCAACGGGCGCGCCATATTGCGCGCCATGCGGTGCAGGTTTCCTTCGGTCTTGAGGATCAGCCAACCAGTTCCCAGGAGCGCGTAGCCAAACACCAGCGCGGCACCGGTGAGCATGGAGAAGGGGCTGAACCAGCCGAATGCCCCGCCGTGGTACCTACCGTCAACCAAGGGCAAGCCCGTGACCAGCGCACCAAGAATGATCCCTTGCATGAACGCCGTCACGATAGAGCCCAGGCTGAAGGCCGCACCCCAGGCGCGCTTGGCAAACCCCTGGCCCTTGAAACGGAATTCAAACGCCACGCCACGGAAGATCAAAGCCAGCAGCATGACCAAGACCGGTAGATACAAGGAAGAGAGCACCACTGCATAGGCTTTTGGGAAAGCCGCCAGCAACCCAGCTCCTCCCAGCACCAACCAGGTTTCGTTGCCGTCCCAGATGGGGGCGGCCGTGTTCATCATGTGATCCAGTTGCGCCTCGTCTTCCGAAAAGGGCGCCAAAATGCCCAAACCGAGTACGAACCCGTCCAGCAATACATACATCAGCACACCAAAGCCGATGACGCCGAACCAGACCACGGGCAACCATTCGCTGGCAGTCATGGGGTACCTCTTTCGGCAATGTCAGACTCGTCAGCCGCAGAGAGCGGGCGCGCCGGCGTTTTCAGGCCCCCTTCGGGGTCTGGTGCTTTTTCATGGGGTTGAGGGCCCTTTTTCAGCAGGCGATATAGATACCAGATGCCCGCGCCGAAGACAATCGCGTAGACACTGGCATAGCTCGCGAGTGAAGTCGCCACCTGCGCTGTAGTCAGATTGGGGCTCACGGCTTCTGATGTGCGCATAAGCCCATAAACCACCCAGGGCTGGCGCCCGATCTCAGTCACATACCACCCGGATAGCAAGGCGATGAACCCGGCCGGGCTGAGCAGTCTCCAGGCGTTGAGAAGCCAGGGTGAGCTAAGGAGCCAACCACGCCACCAAGCGAAAGCTGACACGGTAACCACCAGGAGCATGAGCATTCCCAACCCCACCATGACGCGAAAGGCGTAGAAAACCGGAGCAACGGGGGGGCGGTTTTCCGCAGGAACGGCGCTGAGCGGCGGGATGGTGCCATCCAGGGTGTGAGTAAGAATCAGGCTACCGAGCCTGGGTATGGCAATTTCGTAGTCGTTGCGGGCCTCGGCTTGTCTGGGCACGGCAAACAAGATCAGCGGCACTCCTTCGCCCGGTGGGCCGTCTTCCCAGTGCGCTTCCATGGCTGCCACCTTGGTCGGCTGATGCTTGAGCGTGTTCAGCCCGTGCTGATCGCCCACCAGCACCTGAAGAGGCACCGCGATCACGCCAAATGCGACTGCCAGTTTGAGCATGCGCGCGGCCAGCTCGGGCTGTGTGCCGCGTCTCAAATGCCAGGCGCTGACCCCTCCAATGACGAAGCAGGTGGTAATAAAGGCGGCCAGCACCATATGCGCGAGCCGGTAGGGCATGGACGGGTTAAAGATGATGGCCGACCAATCGGCCGGTACGAATATCCCGCCCACTACCTCATGGCCCTGTGGCGTATGCATCCAGCTGATGGCGGCGATGATCCAGAAGGTGGAGATCAGGGTGCCAAGGGCCACCATGCAGGTACAGAAAAAGTGCACAGCAGCGGGCACCTTCTTCTGTCCAAACAGCATCACGCCCAGAAAACCTGCTTCGAGAAAGAAAGCGGTGAGCACTTCATAGCTGAGCAAAGGCCCGATCACGCTGCCAGCCCGCTCAGACAGCAAGGCCCAGTTGGTGCCAAACTGAAAGCTCATCACAATGCCGGAGACCACACCCATGCCAAAGGAGATGGCAAAAACCTTGACCCAGAATTGGTAGAGATCCATCCACGCTTGCTTGCGCGTGCGTAGCCAGCATCCTTCCAGAAACATCAACCAACTGGCGAGCCCAATGGTGAATGCCGGGAAAAGAATGTGGAAGGAAATGACAAATCCGAACTGGATTCGCGATAAAAACAGGGCGTCCATTCCTCATTCTGATCTCATTCGCTGTGATCTCCTATAAGACAAAGTGTCCGCAGCGGCGTTGGCTCGAACACCGGCCTCTTGACACTGAGCAACAGTCGTGTAATCAGGGTATGGGATGATCGATAAGTTGTGCTCGCGCGATTTGTCAAAATACGCGCTGCGACTGATGCCCGCTGGCACCCTTCAGGAGCCTGTTCCAAGGTGCTAAAAAGCGTGGCTGGCCGAAATTGATTACCGGAGAAAACACATGAGCGACAAGTCATCCACCATCGTCTACACCCTTACCGACGAAGCGCCGTTGCTGGCGACGGCGTCGTTTTTGCCCATCATCCGCACGTTTGCGGCGCCGGCTGGGATCACTGTTGAAACCAGTGACATTTCTGTGTCCGGGCGCATTCTGGGCCAATTTCCTGAATATCTGGCTGAAGAGCAGCGCGTTCCAGACAACCTTGCCGAACTGGGCAAGCGCACGCTGAAGCCAGAGACCAACATCATCAAACTGCCCAACATCAGCGCTTCTGTGGCGCAGCTGAAAAGCGCCATCAAGGAACTGCAAGAAAAGGGCTACAAGATTCCTGACTATCCGGAAAACCCAAAGGATGACAAGGAAAAAGAGATTCTCGCCCGCTACAACAAGTGCATCGGCAGTGCGGTCAACCCCGTGCTCCGCGAGGGTAATTCCGATCGCCGCGCGCCCAAGGCGGTCAAAGAATATGCACGCAAGAACCCGCACAGCATGGCCGATTGGAGCCAGGCATCGCGCAGCCATGTCTCGCACATGCACAACGGTGACTTCTATCACGGCGAAAAGTCCATGACGCTGGACCGCGCGCGTGACGTCAAGATGGAACTCATCACCAAAAGCGGCAAAACCATTGTGCTCAAGCCTAAGGTCGCGTTGAAAGACCGTGAGGTGATTGACTCCATGTTCATGAGCAAGAAGGAAATTCTGGCCTTCTATGAAAAAGAGATTGAAGACGCTCACAAGACCGGCGTGATGTTCTCATTGCACGTGAAAGCCACCATGATGAAGGTCTCGCACCCCATCGTGTTTGGCCACTGCGTGCGTATCTTCTACCGTGAAGCGTTCGAAAAACACGCCAAAGTGTTCGAAGAACTGGGCGTTAACGTCAATAACGGCATGGTTGATCTCTACAACAAGATCGCCACATTGCCTCAGAGCACGCAAGACGAAATCAAGCGTGATCTGCACGCCTGCCACGAGTACCGTCCTGAGCTGGCCATGGTGGATTCGGCCAAGGGCATCACCAACTTCCATTCTCCCAACGATGTGATCGTGGATGCCTCCATGCCTGCCATGATTCGCAATGGCGGCAAGATGTGGGGTGCTGATGGCCGGCTGAAAGACGTCAAGGCCGTGATGCCTGAGTCCACCTTTGCCCGTATTTATCAGGAGATCATCAACTTCTGTAAATGGCACGGCGCGTTCGACCCTAAAACCATGGGTACCGTGCCCAACGTGGGTCTCATGGCTCAACAGGCCGAGGAATACGGATCGCACGACAAGACGTTCGAGATTCCTGAAGACGGCGTTGCCAACATCACCGATCTGGCCACTGGTGAAGTGCTGATGAGCCAAAACGTTGAGGCCGGCGACATCTGGCGCATGTGCCAGGTCAAGGACGCCGCTATTCGCGATTGGGTGAAACTCGCGGTTTCTCGCGCGCGCAACTCGGGCATGCCCGTTGTCTTCTGGCTCGATGCCTACCGTCCGCACGAAGCGCAGCTCATCACCAAGGTCAAGATGTACCTGCATGAGCACGAAACCAACGGCCTGGATATCCAGATCATGAGCCAGGTGCGCGCCATGCGCTACACGCTGGAGCGCGTGGCTCGCGGTCTGGACACCATCAGCGCCACGGGCAACATCTTGCGGGATTACCTGACTGACCTGTTCCCCATCATGGAACTGGGCACCAGCGCCAAAATGCTCTCCATCGTGCCTTTGATGGCTGGCGGCGGCATGTACGAAACAGGTGCTGGTGGTTCCGCACCGAAGCATGTGCAACAACTGGTCGAGGAAAACCACCTGCGCTGGGATTCGCTGGGCGAGTTCTTGGCACTGGCAGTCTCCCTGGAAGACCTGGGCCTGAAAAACGGTAACTCCAAAGCCAAGCTGCTGGCCAAGACCCTGGATTCAGCCACGGGGCACTTGCTCGACAACAACAAAAACCCCAACCCACGTACTGGTCAGCTCGACAATCGTGGCAGCCAGTTCTACCTGGCCATGTACTGGGCCCAAGAGTTGGCCGGCCAGACAGAGGACGCTGAATTGGCTGCCCGCTTCAAGCCCTTGGCTAAAGCACTGGCTGACAACGAACAGACCATTGTCAAAGAGCTGGCGGATGTTCAGGGCAAGCCGGTCGACATCGGCGGGTACTACAAGCCAGATACCGCAAAGCTCGAGCAGGTCATGCGCCCCAGCGCTACCTTTAACAAGGCGTTGGAAGCTGCATCCGTCTGATTGCCGGATTCTCGGATTCCTCGCAACAAAGCCCGGAAGGTTCACGCCTTCCGGGCTTTTTTTGAGTTTCGATGGGCTTGCCGGCCAAAAGCGACAGGGCACCAAGCCGCTTGGGATGACAGTTCAGCTGCGCTGCCTTCCCTTTAACGCCAGCATCGCCCGAGCTTCATCTGGCTGACACCAGTGCCGAGCGCAGACCCACGATGGTTATCAAGCGGCGCTAGGGTTGATGGATTGGGCTTGGCCCGGGAGCAGTCCGAGCCCGATGGGTTCACGCTGCCAGACCAGTTTGATAACAGTCTCCACGCCGTTTTGCGGCTGCGGTGCGGTGAGTAGTTCCACGGTGTCGTCCTTGAGGAACACCTGGCGCCGAAGACGAGTGCCTATCCAGTTGGGATAGGTGGAAACGTCGATGTGATGGGTGATCCAGTTGCCTTCCAGGTTGTAGCTGCCGGCGTAGCCAATGCTAGCCTTGTAGGCCGCAGCGCTCTCCTGTTCACTGCCATCTTGGCGGTCCAGGCCGGACATGCGCTGGCGACCATCGTGCGTGATGAGAGCCATCATGCGCCCGTCGGCACCGTAGTGGATGATGCCGGAAGGCCGCTGGCCGTAGACCTCGAACAAGCGCTGATCTTCAGGGCCCAAGGCATACGCTTCGCGCAAAAACCAGGTGCCAAGTAGAGCGGTGGTCAGCTTTGCGCTGTCGATTGGAGTAAATGTATCGTTCATGGCAGCACCGCGACAGCCCGCACCCAGCCGGCCGAGGCCTTGTGAATCTTTACGGGAAAGCAAATGACTTGAAAGCCGCTGGGCGGCAACTGATCGAGGTTAGCTAGTTTTTCCATCTGGTAGTAGCCTTGCTCGCGACCCGCCTTGTGACCCTCCCAGATCAGGGAAGCGTCACCAGTGGCGGCATAGCGTTTAGCGGTATAGGAAAAAGGTGCGTCCCAGGACCAGGCGTCGGTGCCCACAACCCGCACGCCGCGGGCGGTGAGATAGAGCGTAGCTTCCCGGCCCATGCCACAGCCGCTGTCCAGGTAGTCGGGCTGTCCGTAGCGCGCGGCTGCGGCCGTGTTGATCAGCACGATATCCAGGGGCTGAAGCTCATGACCAATGCGGCGCAACTCGGCCTCTATATCGGCGGCGGTGGCTACATAGCCGTCAGCCAGATGGCGGAGGTCCAGCTTCACTCCAGGCCGGTGGCACCAGTCCAGAGGGACCTCATCAATGGTCGCAGCGGGTTGGCCGCCATCCATGGTGGAGGCATAGTGCCAGGGCGCGTCCATGTGCGTGCCGTTGTGGGTGGAAAGGTCGATGCGCTCCACGGCCCAGGCCTCGCCGCCCGGCAGGTCTTCGAGCCGCAGGCCAGCGAAGGGTTTGGCCAGGGCCTCAAAGGTCTCTAGGTGATGCTGGTAGCGAATACGTGGCTCGTTGCCAGGGCGGTCAACCTGCAACCCGTTTTCTATGGATACAGATAAGTCAATATGACGCATGAGTGATACTTGGTTGTTGCTGAGGCGCTTATTGCTGGGTCAAACCAATAGATTTGACTAGGCCAGGCCAGCGCTGCGTCTCTTTTCGCAGGTGATCTTGGGCTGCTTGTACAGAGCCGCCTACGGGTTCGTTCGCGATGCCGCTAAATCGGTCAACCGTGTCTGGCTGGAGCAAGATTGCATTGGCCTCGCGATTCAGGAGCGAGATCACGTCCGCAGGGGTGCCCGCTGGGGCCACCAGCATGAACCACAGCGAGAAATCGATGGGCGGCAGGCCACCCTCCTCGAAGGTCGGCACATCCGGCAGCAATTTGGTACGGCTACGGGTGGAGACAGCTAAAGGCCGTACTTTGCCCGACTTGAGGTAGGGACCAATTGTGCCGACGTTTTCGCACAGCGCTTGCACGCTGCTGCCCAGCAAATCGGTGATGGCGGGCGCGGCGCCTTTGTATGGCACATGCGTGCCCGTCACTCCAGCCGCCTTGGTGAAGAGGCCGGCGCAGATGTGATGGGGCGAGCCTTCTCCCGCATTGGCCATGGTCAGGCTGCCAGGGTGCTCGCGCATGTGACTGATGAGTTGACGCAAGTCGCCGGAAGGCGCGGAAGGACCCGCGACGAGGACTAGGGGAGCGGACGACACCATGACGATAGGCGCGAAAGCGGTCCCGGGGTCATAGGGCATCTTGGCGTACAGGCCCGGGTTCACCGCCAACGGCCCCAGGCCGGCCAGCAGCAAGGTATAGCCATCAGGCTTGGCCTTGGCTACCGCATCCGCACCGATGTTCCCATTCGCACCGGCGCGGTTGTCCACTACGAAGGACTTTCCCATGCGCTGTGAGAGCTTGTCCGCCAGCAAACGGGCAATGTTGTCAGTTCCGCCACCGGGCGGATAGGGCACGATCAAGCGAACGGGGCGTTCAGGATATTGAGCCAGAGCCGGACCGAGGAAAACCGCGAGGGCCAGTGCTGCTACGCAACGCAGCATTAGCGAAATCGATTTCATGAAGTCTCCGTAATATTATTGGGTAAAAAATTACTTAGTTAGTCAAGTGAGTAATTATTATAAAAGCCGAATCTGTCTGGATGCAAGCGCGGGTATCATGAAGATTGGCTTCGGGTACTTCATCCACTTCCCGTTAGCTCACTTCGAACATTTCATGCCCCCAAGTTCTCGCGTCAACGATGTCGTTCCATCGGCTGCTCCCAGGAAAGCGGGTCGGCCCAAGACAGCCGGCAGAGATGCCATCTTGCGAGTAGCGGCAGAGCTCTTCGCCGAACACGGCTTCGATGGTTGCTCCTTGCGAAACGTCGCTGAATCGGCGCAAGTCAACCAAGGCATGATTCATTACTTCTTCAAAACGAAAGAAGCCTTGTTCTTCGAGGCCTATATGCGCAATGGTCAGCCGATGGTCGAAGAGCGCATGAGCCTTCTCGAGGAAGAAGAATCAAAGAGTGCGGGCGAGCCGGTTCCGCTGGAGCGACTGATCGAGATCTTCCTGGCTCCGGCAGTGCGCCTGGCGTTGAGCGGACCGGATGGGCGCAACTTCATGCGCATGCAGGCTCGCTTGCAACTCGACGGCACCCCCTTTGGCAAAAAATTGCGCTCTACGCTGTACGACTCTTCATCGCATCGTTTTGTCCAGGCATTTACACGCAGTTTGCCGGAACTCGAGGCTGAGCAGGTGGTCTGGCGATTCATTTTCGTACTGGGTACATATCAGTACGTGCTCGCGGATACGGGCCGGCTTGAAGTACTCTCCGACGGAGTCAGCAACGGCCGGCAGTTCGACAAAGCGTTGCGCGAAATGATTCTTTTTCTGGCTGCTGGGATGAGAGCCGGACAAACCGTTTGAGCGGGTAATATTTCCCTATCGCTGTCACCAAGAGAACGCATGACTACTGAACTTCCTCCTGTTGTCCTAAACGAAGCCGAGAGCCGATTCGAGCTGGTGGTGGACGGCCACACAGCTGTCGAAGTGTTCGAGCGCTTTCCCGGTGGCATTGCCTACCTGCATACCATCGTGCCCAAGGCTCTGGGTGGGCGTGGGGTCGGTAGCGCGCTGGTGAAGTATGTCCTCGACTACGCGGTGAGCAATCACCTGAAGGTGCGTCCTGATTGCTCGTTTGTGAAGGCCTACATAGATAAGCATCCCGAATATCAAGCCATTTCCCTGGCACATGGCGCAAGGTGATAAACATGACTTCATTTGTACCTGCCCAGCGTTACGCCAGCCGCATCTCCGTCGTGGGTGAAGACACACCCGTCGCGCGGGCCTTGCCCTACCGGGAACGGCGTACCGTTGGGGCTTGGTGCTTTCTCGACCATGCCGGCCCACAGCAGTTTGCTCCGGGCAAAGGCATGCATGTGGGTGCGCACCCGCACATTGGGTTGCAAACTTTCACTTGGCTGATTGAAGGCGAGGTGGTGCACCGTGACTCGCTGGGCAATGAGCAAGTCATTCGCCCTGGCCAGGTCAACCTGATGACGGCGGGGAGAGGCATCTCCCACACCGAAGACTCCCTGCACGATGGCACCCAGCTGCACGCTGCCCAGTTGTGGATCGCTCTGCCGCAAGGGGAGCACGAACGCGAACCGGCGTTTGAGAATTACCCCGATTTACCCGCCCTTGATGTGGGCGGATTTCGCGCCACTGTGCTGGCGGGCACCGCTTGGAACAAGACGTCACCGGCCAGCATTCATACGCCCTTGGTAGGTATCGATTTCGCAGCCAGCGGTGCGGCGCAGACCGAAGTGCCTTTGCGAGCTGATTTTGAGTATGCGGCCATGGCTCTGCGCGGTACGCTCTCGGTGGGGGGCGAACCGATCAAGCCCGGCGAATGGCTTTACTTTGCCCCCGGTCGCTCCACGTTGGAAGTGTCTTGTGGCGCCGACGCTCAACTGCTATTGCTGGGCGGCGTGCCTTTTGGTGAAGACATCATCCTTTGGTGGAATTTCGTGGCGCGAACCCAGGCAGAACTGGAGCAGGCGCTGGCTGACTGGAATGCCCACCCGAATACCGGTGGTCGCTTTGGCCGCGTGCGCGAGGGATGCTTGGCTGCGCCCTTGAGTGCGCCTAGCCTGGATGGGGTTCAACTCAAGGTCGGTTGAGACCGTCCTCAAGTCCTATCCGAGGTCGCGCAAACGGCCTGTGGTTTGAACAATGGAGGTCAGCTGTGAATCAAATGATGCCATCACGTCGCAGGGCATTTATCTCTTCGCCGTTCAGTCCCAATGCGTGTAGCGTCTCACCTGTGTGCTCGCCCAGCCGTGGCGGAGCGAAGGCCGGGCCCACGGGCTGACTATTCCACAGGAAGCCCAACCCCGGGACGTGGAGCTCTACTCCCGAGCTAGGGTCTCGAATTTTCTGCACAACTCCTCGTTTCTGCACCTGGGGCTCCGCTAATGCTTCCGATACGGTGCGCACCCGAGTCGCCGGTACGCGGGCCTCAGCTAGAAGGGTTTCCCACTCTCGCGCTGGACGTTTGAGCAAGGCTGTAGTCAGGGCACTACGGAACGCTCCCGCGTGCTGCACGCGTGCGGCTTCGGTAGCAAAACGCACCTCATTGAGCAGATGGGAGAGTCCAAGGACCTCGCATAGACGTGCGGTTTGGGCTTCCTGGTTACCTGTCATGGACAAAAGACCATCCGCCGTTTCGAAGATGCCGGACGCGGAGGCACCGCTGGCAGCGGTGTTACCCGTGGCTTGAGGCTCAGCACCAGTGTTGAGGATGGCCGACAAGGTCGATGCCATGGCCACCAACCCCGTGTCGAGCATTGCTATATCCACCATCTGCGCTTGGCCGGTGCGGTCTCGCTCCCGTAGTGCAGCCAGTACTGCGAATGCACCGTAGATGCCTGTAAGGTAGTCGAATAAAGGCGGGCCTATACGGTTGGGCGCGGTCTCGGGAGTGCCGGTAAGCATAGTGATACCAGAAGCCGCCTGTACTACGTGGTCGTAAGCTGGACGCGGTGCCATGGGGCCAGTCTGGCCCCAGCCCGACATCGCGCAATAGACGATGTTCGGCCGGCGGCTACGCGCAGCCTCATAACCGATGCCCAGGCGGTCCGCCACGCCACCCGCGAAATTCTCCACCACCACGTCTGCCTGTGCTATTAGCTGCAGTGCTAACTCCCGGCCGCGCTCACTCCGCAGGTTCAACGTGATCGAGCGTTTCGCTGCATTCTGGGCCACGAACTGGGCTGAAAACTCGGGCACGTCGGGTAGCACCTTGCCGCTGCGAGCCCAGTCGCCACCGTCGGGTCGTTCCAATTTTGTGACCTCCGCACCCAGCAGTGCCAGCTGGTAGCTGCAGTAAGGGCCTGCGAGCACGGTGGTGAAGTCGACGACGCGCACGCCCAGAAGGGGTTTCGGCGTGGCCTGCGTCACCATCGTCATTTCGTTCAACGCCATGACGTCAGTCCACCTTGAGATTCAGAGTTCTTGCGAGCTTGCCCAGGCGCACATAGTCCTTGGCAATGGTTTGGGCGAATGCTGCGGAGCCTTCGGCGGAGATGCTTAACCCCACGCCACCGAATTTTTCCTTGACGTCGGGCATCACAAGTATTTCTGTCACGTCGCGAGCGATACGGGACACGATGGCCGGTGGTGTTCCCAAGGGCGCAAATATGCCCAACCAGGGCACGACGGGGGTCAAGCCGGGTACTACCTCAGACAAGGTAGGGACATCTGGTAGCTGCGGCAAGCGTTTGGAGTTATTGGTCGCTATTGGCACGACTCTTTTGGCCTGAATCTGCCGCATCAGCACGGAAATGGAATCGCTCTGCAATTGGATACGGCCGCCTAGTACGTCATTCAGCACAGTGGCAGCAGCCTTGTAGGGCACGTGTTGAGCGATCAACCCTGTCTCCTGCTTGATGAGTTCCATGTTGAGGTGAGGCACTGTGCCATTTCCTGCAGTCCCATAACTCAATGCCGTAGGATTAGCCTTGCTGTAGGCCACTAATTGAGGGAAGTTGCTGATGGCTAGCCCTGGTGTTGCCACCATGATCGAGGTGGTCGAAGCAACATTGATGATTGGGATGAAATCCTTTTGAACGTCATAGCCTACGTTCTGGTAAACGTGGGGGTTGATGACCATGGCCGCCATGGCGGAGACTAGAAGCGTGTAGCCGTCGGCGGGCGCGCGCGCCGCTAATTGCGCCCCTACGCTGCCACCTTGCCCAGGCTTGTTGTCCACAGTGACAGGGTGCCCCCATTTCGCTGCCAGCTTGTCAGCGACCATGCGCGCCATCAAGTCGGTGACGTTGCCCGCAGCGTAACTTACGATCATGCGAACCGGTTTGTTGGGATAAACAAGCTCCTGCGCCCGGACATGCTGAGTGGCAACGGAGGCGAGAGCTAGGACAAGCATCACTCGAGGAAGCTTGTGAGGGTGGGATCGGTGAAAGCGTGGCATGGGTGTCTCCTTTGCACTGAATTTTGGGACTCGAAGACATATGCGTAAACTATTCATTTCGAATCACCTCATTCATTATTCCGATGACTGATCAGACCATTTTTCCTTACGATGTGGCGTCACTCCAAGGCCTAGCACGCCTGGATCGGTTGAGAATTCGACATCTACGCCTGCTGCAACTTGTGGCGGAATCTGGCTCGCTCACCGCTGCCGCGAACTTGTTGCATATCAGCCAACCCAGCACCACCAAGATGTTGCAAGAGTTGGAATATGCGTTCGGCGCTACCTTAGTGGACCGCAACGCCCGGGGAGGCGCGCTATCGAGGGCGGGCGTCTTCGCACTGGAACGCCTTCGTATTGCCTTGGGTGCGCTAGACGCGATCACCCGGGCGAGTAAAGATGCTCCGCAACTTCCACTGGTGCGTATCGGCATGCTCCCTTTGGCCGGTGTGACGCTAATCCCGGCGTTGGTTGCTCGCCTGTCTCAACAGGCTGAGTGGCCTCGGTTGCAGATCCGAGAGGGGGCAGTAAGCAGCGTGCTGGCGATGCTTCGCACCGGAGATGTCGATTGCGTGATCGGTCGTGTAGGGGATGTGCATGCCACCGACATGGCACGTATGGAGGTGCTCCCGCTGTCTGACGAACCCTTCGAGGCCGCGTGCGGTGTTCGCAACCCATTGGCTCGCCGCCGTCGGCTGACATTGCAGCAATTGGCACAGGAGCGCTGGGCTGTGACAGGTCGTGGCACGCATGCGCGCAAGATTTTTGACAGCGCTTTCGTTAGTCAGGGCTTAGTACCTCCGGCACCCGCCATAGAGTCACCAGCCTTCCACACTAATCTGGCGACGGTTGCCAGCAGCGACTTACTCGCTTTCGCACCACGTACGGCCGTGCAGACGTATGTGCAGTATGGCCGAGTGCGTGCATTGTCGTTGGCGAAGCCGTTCCAGGCCGACTATCTTGTGTTCATCACACTGCGCGAGGTGCAACCGCTCCCCGCTTTGTTGATGGTGCGCAATACTTTGCAAATGATCGCAGCCTGAGAAGAAAACTCGAGCGTGTTGGGGAGAGTTGGTGCGCCCACGATGTTCACTGGGGCGGCGAGCACGCTTGTACCGGGCATGATTGCGTTCGAGCATCTGGCGCTTGGCTTCCCTGACGAAGATCAGCTGAATGGTCGCCATGCCAGCTCTATTCCCAGCAAGATGAGGAATGCGAGGAAGCATTGCTTAAAGCGCTTGGGGCTGATCCGGGCGCGGACCTTCTGCCCCAGCCACATTCCCATCAATGCCGGAACGATGGCCAGCACGGAAAGCCCCCATTGATCCAAGCGAAATGCGCCATGCGCCATGAGCCCGATGGCCAGAGCCACGGTGGAAATGGTGAAGGAGAGGCCCAGAGCCTGCACCAGCTCATCCTTGTTCAGCCCCAAAGCCTGTAAATAGGGTACGGCCGGCATTGCGAACACGCCGGTGCCACCGGCGATCACTCCGGTAGCAAGACCAACGATAGGTGACAGGCAACGCTCAACGCGCTGCGGAACGAAGAACTCCGGTGCGATCAGCGCATACCCAGCGTAGGCGATGAGCATGATGCCCAGCGCCATTCTGGACAAAGCAGGGTCGACCCGCACCAGCAGTGCCGCGCCGCCGACTGTGCCCACCACGATGCA
Source organism: Ottowia thiooxydans DSM 14619 (assembly GCF_000422885.1). GTDB lineage: Bacteria > Pseudomonadota > Gammaproteobacteria > Burkholderiales > Burkholderiaceae_C > Ottowia > Ottowia thiooxydans. The sequence continues at coordinate 111,137 of NZ_KE383943.1, forward strand.
CAGCATCATCGGCCACAGGCGCCTTAGTAACTTGCCCTTGGCGGGGCCAGCCAGAAGTTGCCACACGTTAGTAACGAAGGAGGGCATGACCAGCATGGCTGCGGCGACGGCCGGCGGCATGCCCGTACCTAGCAAGCCCATGGCAACGGTTGGCAAGCCCATGCCAGTCACGCCTTTGACCAAACCTGCGGCCAGGAAAGTCAGAATAAAAAGCGTCAGGGGCATTGAAAATTCACTCATGCCTGCATTGGAACCGCACGCGCGTTTTCACACAATGCGGCATTTTCACTCTATCCTTCGGTTTTCCCGAAGGCTCGGGTGGATAGAAAAAATGCGACTCGATATTGCAGACCTGACTCTATTTCTGTGCGTGGTGGATGCAGGCAGCATTACCCAGGGGGCCGAGCGTGCCAATTTGGCGTTGGCATCTGCCAGCGAGCGACTGCGCAACATCGAAATGGACGCAGGCGTTCGCCTTCTGGAGCGGCGGGCGCGCGGAGTGGCTCCAACGGAAGCCGGGGAAACCCTGGCCCATCATGCGCGGACCATCTTGCGGCAGCAGGCTGTTCTCAAGGAAGAGTTGCGGGATTTCGCTGCAGGCGCGCGTGGGACGCTTCATCTGTATGCCAACACTGGCGCGTTGACGGGGCTCCTACCAAAGCAACTTGCGCCATGGCTAGCTGAGCGGCCACGTTTGCACGTCGATCTGAAGGAGCGTACGAGTGAGGAAATTGTCCGGCTCATCGCTGCCGGATTGGCGGAGGCGGGCATTGTTTCGGATGCCATACAACCGAGCGCCCTGAAAGCTGGCTTGGTGTTGCAGCCGGTGGCAAGCGACCATCTGGTTCTGATCGTGTCTGCGGAACATCGCCTCGCTGCGAATAGGACGACGTGCCTTGCTGATATTTTGGGCGAGGCCTTCGTCGGTCTTGCGCAAGGAAGTGCTCTGCAAGATCACATTGATGAGAAGGCTCGCGCTATAGGCGGGCTCTTGACATTGCGCATTCGCATGAAAACGTTCGAAGGTCTGTGCGACATGGTGGCGCACGGCATTGGTGTGGCCATCGTTCCCCAAACCATTGCCAGCCGGTATCGCAGGAGCCTGGGCTACCGAACCGTGACCCTCACGGATGACTGGGCTCTCAGGCAGCTTTGCTTATGCTTTAAAGACTGGCAAGCCTTGCCAACCATCATGCGGAGTTTGCTAGTGCACCTGGGGGCGGAGCCTGCTTGACGACCTGCTCCTTCCCCTTGAGAGAGACTGATACAAGCAAGCTTACCGACTTGAGAGCCCGAACCCGAAGCTGTGAGCTGGTTTTACTCCTTCCCCCGCTGGGGGAAGGTTGGGAAGGGGGCAAGCAGCAGTTGATTGGAGCGCTGCGGTCGTTATACGTGCCTAACACCAACATCCGCTCGTGCGCCTCATCGAGCCTCGATAGACCAGCCCATCAGCGCCGAACCTCGAACACCGGCCCCCGCAGCTTGGCCCCCGCGCGCAGGTGCCGTTGCTCAAACCATCCCTTGTTCATCTCCAGCACATAGCGCACTGGCTTGACGGAGCAATGGCTGGATTCATCCAGGGGCTTCATATCAGCCAGATTGGCGATGGTGCCGTCATCCAGCACAAAGGCCGCGGTGAGCGGGATCAACGTATTTTTCATCCAGAAGCATTGAACGGCCGGCTGCTCGAAAATAAACAGCATGCCTTCGTGCTGAGGCATCTCACGCCGGTGCATCAGGCCAATCTGGCGCTGTTCGGGCGTGGCGGCCACTTGGGCGTCTATCCGCTGCATTCCAACAGAAATCGTGGTGCGCGGAAGTTCCAGCTGGGGATTGCCCACAGGCTCGCGTTGCGCGAGAGCCGGCAGGGTGGCCACCAGGCTGGCTGCGGCCAGTATGAAACTGCGGAGAAGAGTAATCATGTGGATCATCTAGGAAATGATGGTCTGTTCAGGCCATGCACGGGTTTGCTGTCACTCCAGGCTGCATTGTGGCGGCTAGAATCATTTTTCTTCGGCGGGTCTCGTTAAGAGTACGGGCTTGCCGCCAGTGGCTCACTGCCAGCATAGCGGAGACAGCAAGCATGTACCAGCACATCAAGGTCCCCCAGGACGGCGAAAAAATCACCGTCAACCCGGATTTCACGCTCAACGTTCCCGATCATCCCATTATTCCTTTTATCGAGGGAGACGGAACCGGTGCAGACATCACTCCGGTGATGATCAAAGTCGTTGATGCCGCGATCGAAAAAGCCTACGCAGGCCGTCGCAAAATCCACTGGATGGAGGTCTACGCTGGCGAGAAATCCACGCGCGTTTATGGTCCTGATGAATGGCTGCCGCAGGAAACGCTTCATGCCGTGCGCGACTATGTCGTTTCCATCAAAGGACCATTGACCACGCCTGTGGGTGGGGGCATTCGTTCCTTGAACGTCGCGCTGCGCCAGGAGCTCGATCTGTACGTCTGCCTGCGGCCCGTACAGTACTTTGAGGGTGTGCCTTCGCCGGTCAAAGAGCCGCAGAAGGTCAATATGGTGATCTTCCGTGAAAACTCTGAAGACATCTACGCCGGGATTGAGTACGAGGCCAAAAGCCCGAAGGCCATCAAACTGATCGAATTCCTCACCAAGGAAATGGGTGTCACCAAGATTCGCTTTCCTGAAACTTCCGGAATTGGCATCAAGCCGGTGTCCATCGAGGGCACTGAGCGCTTGATGCGCAAGGCCATCCAGTACGCCATCGACAACGGCAAGCCCAGCGTGACCATCGTGCACAAGGGCAACATCATGAAATACACCGAAGGTGGTTTCCGTGATTGGGCTTACGCCTTGGCGCAAAAAGAGTTTGGTGCCGTGCCGATCGATGGCGGCCCCTGGTGCAAATTCAAGAATCCCAAGACTGGCGCAGACATCGTCATCAAAGACGCCATAGCGGATGCCTTTCTGCAGCAAATTCTTTTACGCCCGGTGGAATACAGCGTCATCGCCACTCTGAACCTCAATGGCGACTATATTTCCGATGCTCTGGCCGCACAGGTGGGCGGCATTGGTATTGCCCCCGGCGCCAACATGAGCGATAGCGTGGCCTGCTTTGAAGCCACACACGGTACCGCCCCCAAGTATGCCGGCAAGGATTATGTGAACCCCGGTTCCGAAATTCTCTCCGCCGAGATGATGCTGCGCCACATGGGCTGGACAGAAGCCGCCGACTTGATCATTACCAGCATGGAGCGCGCCATCGACAGCAAGCACGTCACCTACGACTTCGCGCGTCTGATGGACGGTGCCACGCAGGTCAGCTGCTCGGGTTTCGGGCAGGTGATGATCGATCACATGTAATTGCACGTGTTCCCGGCGCGCCGGGTTTGTGCAAGACCTCACTTCCTCTGGTCGTGGGGTTTTTTAATGTCTGCTGTTGTTTGAGGGCGCAGTGGAAGGCAGCCCGGCTGGGGCCACCAAGCTCCGGTGGGGCAGGCGGTGCAAAAAAAAGCCACCTCTAAGGATGGCTATTTTTTCGCTGTGTTCGCCTCATAGGCACCGTGTGCGTGCCGTAGATCTCATCAACGTGTACGCGGCTTAGTGCGTGGCCCGTAACACCGTGCGGAGGTTCAACCCCCTGTGCGACGACGCACGCGCGCCATACCAAACACACCCAGCAAGGATGCAAGCGAGCCGAGGCCCAACCAGCCCAGCACCGGGACTGGTGCATGCGATGGTGGTGATACGGTCACGGTTGCTGTCGTGCAGACCGACTCATTCGGCGCTGCCAGGCAGACGTTGTATTGGTAGGTCACCGGCGAAGTGAGCCCGCTGGCTGGTGGCGTGTAGGTGCAGACACCAGTAGCACAGGCGACTGTACCGACTGGCGGAGGCGTTGCCACAGTCACCGAGTTTGGATCGACCGTGCCCATGATTCCGGTGTCGTTGGTGGTCACCGTGGTCACGCCGGGGCTCGTGTTGGTTAGCAAGGTCACGGCATCGTCGGTGGCCACAATCGTGGGCGGCGGTGTCACGGTGACCGTGGCGGTGGTGCAGACCGATGCGCTCGGTGCCTCCAGGCAGACTTCGTATTGATAAGTCACTGGCGCGGTGAGCCCACCGGTCGGCGGTGTGTAGGTACATACGCCTGCGGCACAGGCGACCGTGCCGACTGTAGGTGGCGTTGCCACTTTCACCGAGTTTGGATCGATGGTGCCCATGATGCCGGTGTCGTTGGTAGTCACCGGAGTCACACCTGGGCTGGTGTTGGTCGGCAAGGTCACAGCGTCATCTGTTGCCACAATCGTGGGCGGCGGCGTGACTGTCACCGTTGCGGTGGTGCAGATGGTGCCGTTCGGAGGGGTGAGGCAGACGCTGTATTGATAGTCTACCGGTGCCAGGAGTCCGCCAGCCGGTGGCGTGTAAGTGCAGACCCCCGCAACGCATGCAACACTGCCTGCTGGAGGCTGCAGAGCCACGGTCACCGAGTTCGGGTCAACGGTTCCCCCTACACCACTGTCATTGGTGGTGACGGTAGTAGCGCCCGTACTCGTAGACGTTGACAGGGTCAGTGAGTCGTTACTCGCAGTAATTGTGGGCGGTGCCAGACTGACTGTGGCCGTATTGTTGGTGGTGATGGGGTCAGTAGGGCTAGTTGTGGTGGGCAGTGCGCTGATGGTGTGTGTGTCTGGCGTTGTCACACCAGGGCCCGTCCAGGACACGCTGTAGACCGCTGTTTGTCCGGAAAGCAAAGCTTGGTTGGGGTTGTTGATGACACCCGCGCCCGACGACGCGTTGCAAGCGCCCGCCGGATTTTGAAGCGTACAAGTCCATGTGACCGTACCAGGGGGTACCGTCGTCGGCAGTCCGTCTGAAATGATGGCGGTCGTTGGATCTGGTCCGTTGTTATACACATCGAATGTGTAGTTGTAGTTGTTTTCAGTGCCGGCGGGTGTTGGGGTGGCCGACACTGTGCTTGCCGACACAACAATCTCCGCCAGGGCCTCGCGGCTCATTGTGAACAAGGTGTCGTCCCATGAAGCCCTGCCATCGGTGTTGCCGCTTGCGCGGTGCAGATAAAACCGCAGGGTGTAGGCGGTCCCTGGCTGCAGCGTAAGGCCTGGACCGGGGCCATCTTGATTCCGCACGAATTCAAAACTTGTGCCAAGGCTCGTTCGTACATCAGCGAGGCTTGCTATCTCCCCGCCAACGTGGTTGCCGCTCCCGTCTACGATGTAAGCGGCGTAGCCAAATGCACGGGGATTACTATTGCCGTTCTGATTCCAGCGCTGTGCAGTGGTGATCAAATTGATGTAGAACTTTGCGGCGGAGGCTGTTGTATCCGCGTAGTACATCGTACCCGTCGTAAACGGGAACTCGATGTACTGATTTTCGGCAATTGCCATCGCGGCGGATACGTTGGTCGGCGACAGCCCATTAATTATCTGAAAGTCTTGAAGTGCGGGGTCCGGGCTCAGGGAGGTCGTCATCGACGGCGCAACCCTCTGTGCACTGGTGCTCGCCAGAAAAGTCGTGTCGTGCGTGTCGGTGATTGCGTAGTTGGTCACCTGTGAAGCGGTGGTCGATCCGGGGTACCAGTCCTGATTTAGCGTGCCTCTCGGCATGTTGCTCATCCAGCCGGCTGTCCATCCGCTGAAGCCGAAAAATGTGGCGGGCGCGTAAATGAATTGCTCCGCAAAGCTGGGACCTGATGCAGTAGCTAATAAGAATGTGCCAAGGATCAGTTTAAACCGCTGGACTAAACCAAAACGCTTCGAATTCATGTAAAGGGTCTCCTGGATTGCACCAGTGTAATCGAATGTAAATAAGTGATTTACATAGCCTTTATTGGAGCGGGTGGCGCCGAGGCTGGCATTGTTCCCGCTGGCGACGAGTATTCAGGTCGCGGCCGTGTCTCAGGAGCTATGTATACAGGAGTTAAGTCTACTATCGGCGTTCCTCAGTGGTGAGGTGCCTATTGGTGTGATTTTTCGCATATGCGAGAAGGCATTGCGCGACACTCTTGTGATGGCCCACTGTTCGCGGCCGCTGGTTTGCTGGCTGTGTTGCTCTCCTGACCACGCAGCAGAGCCCATCCACCGCATAGAAGCTGGGTATACCAGCTCCACCTCGGTTGCAGGATTTGGCTTGATTTCTTAGAGCGTCCCGCTGCTTGAACGCGAGGTCATGCGGCGAGATTGACCTACAGCGTCATCACGATCGCTCAATAACTCAGACTCGAAAAAACCAAAAACACCTTGTTAGGGTGTTTCCTTACAAGGCGTGTTGAATGCCTTAGGTTTAAACCCCGGCCTCGACTTGCGCATCTCCGCCAGGGGCGCTTGCCGTCGCTTCGGTCGGTGTCGGGGTGTCTGAATGCTCAGCCTGAATATGGAGCGCCAGCAGGCCTTTGGGCCCCTGATCCAGCTCAAAACTCACCCGGGAGCCTTCCTTGAGTGTCTTGAACCCATCCATCTCAATCGCCGAGAAATGGGCGAAGGCGTCGGGGCCGCCCCCGTCGGGCTCGATGAAGCCGAACCCCTTTAGGTCATTGAACCACTTGACTTTTCCGCTGGGCATACCCTGTCTCCTTTACTGCCGTTCTTATTAGTACAAGTTTGCGTAACAGCTTCGCACTTGTCAACATTTGGCAACTAATTGCTTTTTGGGGCCTAAAAGTGGCACGGCCCTTGCATTTCTCTGGAGTGATCCTCATTTCCTTTAAAACACGTTCAAGTGACTCATGGGTACCTGTTGTTTTCATTCAGGACACGTTCTAAGCCTCAGGCGTTGAATCAAATCTTCCGTCCCATTGTTTCCACGCATTCGGTGTGGCATCAGCCAGCCCGATAAAATGATTTTCATGGCCACATCCATTCCGATCAGACCTCCGGGTCAACCTGCCCCCCCCGCACCCGCTCAACCTCCGGAGCGGGGTGGTGATGTTGTTTTGGAGCGTGTTCCCCAGAAAGTCAAGCCACCGCAGATGCACCAGGTGCTGATGCTTAACGATGATTTCACCCCCATGGAATTCGTCGTGGTCGTGATTCAGGAGTTTTTTAACAAGGACCGTGAATCAGCCACCCAGATCATGCTCAAGATCCACCTCGACGGAAAGGCTGTTTGCGGCGTGTATTCACGCGACGTAGCAGCCACCAAAGTTGATCAGGTCATGGACGCAGCCCGGCAATCCGGGCACCCCTTGCAGTGCGTCAGCGAGCCCGTTGATTAACGGACTGTTGAATATCACCGAACTTCCCCCATTTTTGATTATCGAAACGCCGAGACACTATTGCAGATCGGTAGTAAGGTAACGGCGTAAACAAGGAAACCATCATGATTGCCCAGGAACTGGAAGTCAGCCTGCACATGGCCTTTGTCGAGGCACGGCAACAGCGCCATGAATTCATCACAGTCGAGCATTTGCTGCTCGCCCTGCTGGATAACCCCAGCGCGGCGGAAGTTTTGCGCGCCTGCTCGGCCAATATTGACGATTTGCGCAAGTCGCTTGCCAATTTCATCAAGGACAACACCCCTCAGGTGGCCGGCACCGACGATGTGGACACTCAGCCTACGTTGGGTTTCCAGCGTGTGATTCAGCGTGCCATCATGCACGTGCAGTCCACCGGCAATGGCAAGAAGGAAGTCACTGGCGCGAACGTGCTTGTGGCGATCTTCGGCGAGAAAGACTCGCACGCCGTGTATTACCTCCACCAGCAAGGCGTCACGCGCCTCGACGTGGTCAACTTCATTGCCCACGGCATTCGCAAGAGCGATCCGCCAGAAGCCGCCAAGCCGGCTGAAGGCCAGCCCGGTGCGAGCGAGGGCGAGGAAAGCAGTGAGAAGAATGAAAAAGCTTCTCCGCTGGAGCAGTACACCCAAAACCTGAACCAGGCGGCCAAGGAAGGCAAGATCGACCCTCTGATCGGGCGCGACTACGAAGTTGAACGCACTATTCAGATTCTGTGCCGCCGCCGTAAGAACAACCCACTGTTGGTGGGCGAAGCAGGCGTTGGCAAGACCGCCATCGCCGAGGGCCTGGCCTGGCGCATCACGGAAGGCAGCGTTCCGGAAATCCTAGCTGAGGCCAATGTTTACTCGCTCGATATGGGCGCGTTGCTGGCAGGTACAAAGTACCGTGGGGATTTCGAACAGCGGCTCAAGGGCGTTCTGAAGAACCTCAAAGACAAGCCCAATGCCATCTTGTTCATCGATGAAATCCACACGCTCATCGGGGCCGGTGCGGCTTCGGGCGGTACGCTGGATGCCTCGAACCTGCTGAAACCCGCTCTTTCCAGCGGCCAGCTCAAGTGCATCGGCGCGACGACCTTCACGGAGTACCGCGGTATCTTTGAAAAAGATGCGGCACTTTCACGGCGCTTCCAGAAGGTGGATGTGGTGGAGCCCACCGTTTCTGAAACTGTGGACATTCTCAAGGGCCTGAAATCCCGGTTTGAGGAGCACCACAGTGTCAAGTACGCTCTGGCTGCCTTGCAGGCTGCGGCCGAGCTTTCGGCCAAGTACATCACGGACCGTCATTTGCCTGACAAGGCCATTGACGTCATTGATGAGGCTGGCGCCGCGCAGCGTATTGCCCTGGCGTCCAAACGCAAGAAAACCATTGGCAAAGCCGAGATCGAAGAGATCGTGGCCAAAATTGCACGCATTCCTCCGGCCAATGTCAGCAATGACGACCGCAGCAAGCTGCAAACGCTGGAGCGCGATCTCAAATCGGTCGTGTTCGGTCAAGACCAGGCGCTGGATGTGCTGGCCTCCGCCGTAAAAATGGCGCGCTCAGGCTTGGGTAAAGGCGACAAACCAATTGGTTCGTTCCTGTTCTCTGGCCCCACAGGCGTCGGCAAGACCGAAGCTGCCCGGCAGTTGGCCTACATCATGGGTGTCGATCTGATCCGCTTCGACATGTCAGAGTACATGGAGCGTCACGCCGTCAGCCGTTTGATCGGTGCGCCTCCCGGCTATGTTGGTTTTGACCAAGGCGGTCTTTTGACCGAGGCCGTCACCAAGAAACCGCATGCCGTGCTACTGCTCGATGAGATCGAGAAGGCTCATCCGGACATCTTCAACGTGCTGCTCCAGGTGATGGACCATGGCACCCTGACCGACAACAACGGACGCAAGGCCGACTTCCGCAACATCATCGTCATCATGACGACGAATGCGGGCGCCGAGACCATGAACAAGGCGACCATTGGCTTCACCAACCCGCGGCAAGCGGGCGACGAGATGGCCGATATCAAACGCCTGTTCACACCTGAGTTCCGTAACCGGCTGGACGCCATTGTGGGCTTCAAGGCGCTGAACGAGCAGGTCATCTTGCGCGTAGTCGATAAGTTCCTGCTCCAGCTTGAGCAGCAACTGGCTGAGAAAAAGGTCGATGTCACGTTCAGCGACAAGCTGCGCAAGTACCTGGCCAAGAAAGGCTTTGATCCCCTGATGGGCGCACGCCCTATGCAGAGGCTCATTCAGGACACTATCCGCAAGGCACTGGCAGACGAGTTGCTCTTCGGCCGCCTGACGGACGGTGGGCGCCTGAGTGTGGATCTGGACGATAAAGACGAAGTGCTGCTCGACATTACCCCTACTCCCAAACGGGATCGGGCGCGTGCTGAGCCTGCGGAGCCAGAAGAGGAAGTCGCGGCGGATTAAGGTTTTCCCTTGATCTCCATGAAAGCCGGTCAGTTCAGCTGACCGGCTTTTTTCTTGGTGTCCGCATACCAGCCTCCCTGTAGCATTGACGATGTTCGCAGCAACAGCGGCTGCATTTTTAAGGATCAGGGCGTGAAACTAAACCAGGGCATGACTTTCGCAGCGGTATGCACCAGCCTAGGCGTGGCGTTGATGGTATTTAGCGCCACCAGCGGCGCCGAATCCCGCAGCGACCGGGACATTACGGCCAAGGCGCCTCGCGTATTTTCAGTGCAGGCCAAAGGCTCCACATGGGAGCTTGGCGATGATGAACTGGATAGTGACGGTGATCCCCGATTCACACTGGATCACCGGGCGACGAGCGGTGACATCAGTTTCACGCTGCAAGAACAGAAACTGGAAAATGACCCGCCCCGACACAATGCATTTTGGCGAGCCTACGTTAAGGGCGCCAAGAAGCGACTGGCGGTTTTTGTTGAAGTGCCCGTACCGCCCGAACTCAAGATGCCGCTCGGCTTTGAATGCCACGCCAGCGAAGAACCATTAATCAAGAAAGACGTACTGGAAGTCACCCATATAACTTGCACCACCGCTCGCTCAAAAACGCATGTCCTGCTGCACATCTGGTTAGACAAGGAGATAGAGTGGAAAAAGTATGCGGCTGACGTGAATGACTTGCTGGCCATGGTGACACCGAAGCAGTAAAGACCGCTTCCTGGTTGTCTCAAGGTCGCAGGGCAATGCCCGCCTGTGGCACCATCGACTCTTCAAATTACCCCAAGTCTCTCCATGCTGGATGACCAAGCCTTGCGCCAGATGCACCCCGTCGTGATGACGCCTAGTCACGACGGCAAGTACTTCCACAACTACGTGCTGTCTTTGCTGAACTTCAGCCACGTTTGTGGAGGGGTGGGGATGCCCCTGCAGGTCTACCTCACGCACGGCGAAAGCCTTGTGACGCGGGCGCGGAACAACGCAGTAGCGGAATTCCTGGCGAATCCGACATGGACGCACTTGTTCTGGATTGATTCGGACATTGGTTTTTCCCCTGAGGCCGCCTTGCGCTTATTGCGTTCGGGCTACGACGTGGCTGCTGGCGTGTATCCGCTCAAATGGCAGGGCTGGCCCGATGGTGACCCTTCAACCCGCCTGAGTCGCGAGGAATACGAATTGCGGAGCCGGCGGTATACGGCCAATACCAAGCGGGGTGAGAAGCCAGACCGCGTGGACTTGAAGGTCCAGGAAGATGGCTTCATGGAAATGGAAGAAGCGCCGACCGGCTTCATGGTCATCAAGCGCAGTGTGTTCGAACGCATGATGGCGGCCTATCCGGATCTGCAATACGTACCGGACTCTCGCGGCACCGTTGACCGCGGCCTGCACTACCTTTTCTTTGACACGAGCGTTGACCCTGTTTCCCGCCACTATCTCTCCGAGGACTACCACTTCTGCCGATTGTGGAACCGCCTGGGAGGCAAGGTGTATGTGGACGCTTGCTCCAATCTCTCACACCAAGGGGCGAAGCTGTTTACAGGCAACTTTGCTCAGACCTTGGCAGGCGCGCCAGAACTGGCGGTCGGTGCGCCAGCGGGTAGTTTGCTTCATACATTCGGCCTGGAACACTTGCGTACCAATCCGCCCGGTCCTGCGTGATGCTGTAAAAAGCACACGGCGCTTGATGGCTTCATTGGTCGGCATCACTACAGTTCACGTCCCTTTACCGCTTGAATAGAACATCGAATGAGTCAGCTCACTTTTCTCTGGCACGACTACGAGACCTTTGGGGTCAATCCGCGCCGCAATCGGCCATCGCAGTTTGCTGCTGTGCGCACGGATGCGGAGCTGAACGAGATCGGCGAGCCCATGATGTGGTACTGCCAGCCGCCAATCGACGCATTGCCTGAGCCCGAGGCCTGCCTCATCACCGGCATTACGCCTCAGCAGTGCCTGGAGCAGGGCATGCCTGAGCATGAGTTCGCGGCCAGGATCAACGCCGCTCTTGCCGAGCCCGGTACCGTGGGTGTTGGCTACAACTCCATCCGCTTTGATGATGAGGTGACACGGCATCTTTTTTGGCGCAACCTCCGCGATCCCTATGCGCGTGAATGGCAAAACGATTGCGGACGTTGGGATCTGCTTGATGTGGTCCGATGCGCCCACGCACTGCGCCCCGAAGGCATCCAGTGGCCCAAGGGCGAGGATGGCCTGACTTCATTCAAGCTGGAGCGGCTCAGTGCTGCCAATGGCCTTTTGCATGAGGCCGCGCATGACGCGCTTTCCGACGTGCGTGCCACCATCGCGCTGGCGCGTCTTTTGCGTCAAGCCAATGAGAAATTGTTCGATTTCTGCCTTTCTCTACACAAGAAAGACCGTGTAGCCCAGGAGCTGCGCTTGCCAACTACGCTGGCCAATGCGCGGCCGTTTTTGCATGTCTCGGGCATGTTCGGCTCCGCACGCGGTTGCTTGGCCCTCATGGCGCCCTTGGCCATGCACCCGAGCAACAAGAATGAGCTGCTCGCCTGGGACTTGTCCGCCGATCCTTCCGAGTTGGCCGACATGAAACCGGAGATCATTCGCCAACGCATGTTTTCTGCAGCAGCGGATTTGCCTGAAGGGATGACTCGCTTACCCATCAAGAGCGTGCACCTGAATAAATCGCCCATCGTCATCAATAACCTCAAAATCCTGAGCCCGGAGTTGGCAGCTCGTTGGGGAATTGACATGGCCAGCGCTGAACGGAACTTCGAGCGCTTGCGGGCACTGCCTGACATGAGCGCACTCTGGCCGCAGATCTATACGCGGCCAAAAAGCACAGAGCCCGTGGACGTGGATGAAGATCTCTACGGTGGTTTTGTTGGTAGCGGTGATCGCCGCCGCCTGGACGGACTACTGCGCCTACCTCCGGCCGAGCTGGCGTTGGCTCGCACGGGTTTCGATGATGCGCGCCTGGGCGAATTGCTGTTTCGCTACCGCGCTCGTAACTTTCCAGAAACTCTAAACGAAGCAGATACAGAGCGCTGGCGTGCTCATCGTGCGGCAAGATTGATTGATGGAGAAGGCGGCGCGCTGACTGTGCAAGGCTTGTTCGATCGTATCGACGCGCTCAGCGAGACGGTAGAGGATGAACGCGGGCAGGGCGTTTTAGAGGCTCTGTATGAGTGGGGGGAACATGTTGCGCCTGAATGATTCAAGGCGTGCCACACGCTAACCCTGGCACGAGGTTCAGTGGTTTCTGTCAAGTAGTGAGTAGCGTTGAAACCAGGAACACCTTCTGAGCTTGTCGAAGCCTCTCGCAGTGCTTCGACAGGTGTCAAGCTCGAAGGGTGTTTATCTAACGAACACCATTCAGAATTAAACGCGCGCCACTTCCAGCAACCGATTCAACCCGCCTGAATTGATCGCCACCATGGCCTTTTCGCGCACCGCAGGCTTGGCGTGGTAAGCCACGGACAGACCCGCCACGCTCATCATGGGCAGATCGTTGGCGCCATCACCCATGGCTATTGCCTGCTTGGGATCAATGCCAAGTTGTGCGCAAGTGTGAAGCAGCATCTTCTGCTTTTCTTCGCCATCGCAGATGTCACCCCAAGGCTGATCGACCATCCGGCCTGTGAGCACGCCGTTCTCTACTTCCAGCACATTGGAGCGCGTGGAATCGATCCCCAGGCGGTCTCGGATCCTATCGGTGAAGAAGGTGAAGCCACCTGAGACCAACAGGGTCTTCAGCCCTGCTGCCTGACAGGCCGCCACCAACTCGGCTGCGCCGGGGTTGAGCTGCAGGCGCTCGTCATACACCTGCTGCATGTGGGCCACTGTCACGCCTTTGAGCAGAGCCACCCGGCGGCGCAGGCTTTCCTTGTAGTCCGTGATCTCTCCGCGCATGGCGGCTTCGGTGATGGCCGCCACTTCAGTCTTGCGGCCTGCTGCATCGGCAATTTCATCCACGCACTCGATGTTGATGAGCGTGGAGTCCATGTCGAACGCAATCAGTCGGAAGTCCTTCAGATTCAGCGGCGGAGCGAAGCCTTGGCAGACAAGCCCATCCGTGTCTGAAGCCTGGAGGGCGTTTGCTTGAAGTGCGGAATTTGGCGAGTTGGTCATGTTGCAGTCAATCAGGTAGCTCAATCTTCCCCGATTATCCATGTCGAACCAGAAAACGTGAGTCTGGATAGATCGTCAACGCACTTGATGAGACGTCCTGCGAGTGCTCATTTTTTCAGCGATTCCTGGGCCTTCGATAAGCATCGGTGGCAAAAGGAAATACCTCCGAGACTGTTTTTCCCTCAGGCAGCACGTAGATCACACCTGGGCGCTTCCCGAACATGGGCTGGATGTGCTTGTCGTAGAAGTCTGCCGGAACATTCACACAGCCATATGAAATACGGTTGTCCGCCACATCTGCTGAGGCCAGCCGCTTGGTGCGGTTTTCGCCCGGTACGTTACGTACCCGATGAATAGACATTGCCGAGTCGTAATCGAGCCAGACAATGTCTTCTCCGCTGAGGTTCCGGCCTGCTTCAGTGACAAAGCGGCCGCTCGCCGTGATCTTTTCGTGCGGGCGTACCTGGTTCAAAGGTCGCGTACCGATGTCGGCAGGTGCTACGTCTCCCCGCGCCTGCCCCACCAACACCGGGCTACGGTCCAATAGCCGGCCTTGTGCATCGAACACCCAAAGAGTTGCTCGTGGTTTGTCGACGACTCCGAATGAGCGCCCTTGCGCATCATCCGATCGAATGACGTCGGCAGCGAAATCCTGTATCAACGAGGGTTGTTCGGCAATTTCCACCGCCCATCCACTTGCACCGAAGCCCAGCAGGCACAAGCACAACAGAGCTTGAGCAAGCTTCAAGGCTGGCTTTTTCCTGGAGGTTTGCCCGGAAGGGATGAAGTACATGTCGCCAATTCTTTAAGAAAGTAAACAGGTCTTAAGCCGCTACGGTCGTGGGTTTCCCCAGGTTCCTCAACACGTCTCGAACCATTTGAGCACGCGCATTGGGTTCAGGCAACTCACGCTCAATCCGCAACTTGTCATTGCCCGCCAGCTTGATGTGCCGGTTCTTCTGGATCATTTGGATGATGGCCATCTGATCGATGGGCGGGTTCGGTTTGAAGGTGATGCTGATGGCGTTCGGCCCCGCATCCACTTTTTGCACGCCATAAGGCTGTGAAAGCACACGCAGGCGGTGCACATCGATCAGCGTCTGAGCCTGCGCCGGAAGCTTGCCGAAACGATCGACAATCTCTTCCAGCAATGAATCGATCTGCTCGTTGGTCTTGGCCGTGGCCAGCTTTTTGTAGAACGACAGGCGCAAGTGCACGTCTCCACAGTAGTCGTTGGGCAGCAGGGCAGGCGCATGCAGGTTGATCTCAGTCGTGGCTTGCAGCGGGCTGAGCAAATCCGGCTCTTTACCGGCTTTGAGGCTATTGACGGCCTCAGACAGCATCTCGTTGTAGAGCTGAAATCCAATCTCCATCATGTTGCCGCTCTGGTTTTCGCCCAGAACCTCGCCCGCACCCCTGATTTCGAGATCGTGCATGGCCAGGTAGAAGCCACTGCCCAGCTCTTCCATTTGCTGAATGGCGTCCAGCCTCTGGGATGCCGCCTTGGTGAGCCCGTCGATCTCAGGCACCATCAGATAGGCATAGGCTTGGTGGTGGCTGCGCCCCACGCGGCCACGCAGCTGGTGCAACTGCGCCAGGCCAAACTTGTCGGCTCTGGCGATTACGATGGTGTTCGCGGTGGGCACATCGATGCCCGTCTCGATGATGGTTGAGCACAGGAGCACGTTGAAGCGCTGCGCCACGAAGTCGCGCATCACGCGTTCAAGTTCGCGCTCAGGCATTTGCCCGTGGGCGATGGCGATGCGTGCCTCAGGCAAGAATTTCTCGAGCGCTTGGCGGCGGTTTTCAATCGTCTCCACCTCGTTGTGCAAGAAATACACCTGCCCGCCGCGCTTCAATTCGCGCAGCACCGCTTCGCGGATCACACCCGTACCCTCATTGCGCACAAAGGTCTTGATGGACAGCCGCCGCTGCGGCGCGGTGGCGATCACACTCAGATCGCGCAGGCCTTCAAGGGCCATGCCCATGGTGCGCGGAATCGGTGTGGCCGTCAGCGTAAGCACGTCGATTTCTGCGCGCAACTGCTTCATGGCCTCTTTGTGGCGCACGCCAAAACGATGTTCCTCATCGATGATCAGCAGGCCAAGGTTCTTGAACTTGGTCTTTTCGGAGAGCAGTTTGTGCGTGCCCACCACGATATCCACACCGCCATCGGAAATACCCTTGAGGGCGGCGGTCACTTCCTTGGCAGAACGGAAGCGGCTGATCTCCGCCACTTTCACCGGCCATTTGGCAAAACGGTCTTGCAGGGTTTGATAGTGCTGCTCCGCCAGCAAGGTGGTGGGGGCGAGAAACGCTACTTGTTTGCCGCCCGTCACAGCTACAAAGGCAGCGCGCAGAGCCACCTCGGTCTTGCCGAAACCGACATCACCGCACACCAGCCTATCCATTGGCTGCGGGCTGATCATGTCCTGGATGACCGCATGAATAGCGGCCTTTTGATCCGCAGTTTCCTCAAACCCGAAATCGGCCGCGAACTGCTCGTAATCTTGCGGAGAGTAACGGAACGCGTGGCCTTGGCGGGCCGCACGGCGAGCGTAGATGTTCAGAAGCTCCGCTGCAGCATCGCGCACCTGTTCGGCCGCCTTGCGCCTGGCTTTTTCCCATTGACCGCTTCCCAGCTTGTGCAGCGGGGCTTCATCGGCCGAAACGCCGGTATAGCGACCAATCAGGTGCAACTGCGATACCGGCACGTACAGCACGGCATCGCCTGCATATTCGAGATGCAGAAATTCCTGCACGGCGGGGGAGCCATCAGGGTTCTTGCCCCCTAGATCCATGTTCACCAACCCGCGGTAGCGTCCGATGCCGTGCTGGGTATGGACTACTGGGTCACCCACCTTGAGCTCACTCAGATCCTTGATGAGCGCCTCAACGTCGCTCACCTGTTCCTGCTTCTTGCGCCTGCGTGTGCTGGAGCCGGTAGCGAATAATTCGGTTTCCGTGACCAGGTCGATGCCGCCCTCGATCCACGCAAAGCCCTGGGCCAGGGCCGCTTTGGCGATGCCGATTTTCTCGTCGCGCGTGGCTTCGAATTCCGCGAGCGAATCGAAGGCAGGGGGATTCAGGCCTGAAGCGCGCAGGAAGTCCAGCAAGCTCTCTCTGCGGCCATCACTCTCGGCGAGCAGCAGTACCCGCTGAGGCGCGGTGGCAATGTGAGCGTGGAGCCGCGCCAGAGGATCGTCGGCTCCCCGTGCTACCGTGAGAGGGGGAAGCACCTCGAATTCGGCAAAGGCGCTGCCGCCTTCATCGGAAGAATGCCCTTGAAGCGGCGTGGCCGCCGTCAAGGAGGGGCGCAATGCCAGCTGCGCATGCGGTTTAGCCGCTAAATAGAAGCCTTCAGCATCCAGAAACAGTGTTTCGGGCGGAAGCACCGGACGCTCCGGATCGCCCTGTGCCAACCGGGAGCGCTCACGGGTATCTTGCCAAAACTGCTGGAATGAGGCTTCAAGATCGCCGTGGAGGGCTAACGTGGCGCCTTCTCCAAGATAGTCGAATACGGTGGCAGTCTGATCAAAGAACAGCGGCAGGTAGTATTCAATGCCCGCCGTGGCCACACCATTTCCCATATCTTTGTAAATACGGCTTTTGGTGGGGTCGCCTTCGAGCAGTTCGCGCCAGCGGTTGCGGAATTTGGCCCGCGCGGGCTCATCCATCGGAAATTCCCGGCCCGGTAGCAGTCGTACCTCAGGCACTGGAAAGAGGCTGCGCTGAGTGTCTGGGTCGAAGCTGCGGATGGAATCGATTTCGTCGTCAAACAGATCCACCCTATAGGGCATGAGGCTGCCCATCGGGAAAAGATCGATCAGGCCGCCGCGCACGGCGTATTCACCAGGCGCCGAAACCTGCGTCACATGCGTGTACCCGGCCAGCGTCAGCTGCGATTTGAGTGCTGCCTCATCCAGCTTCTGCCCAGTCTTGAAGTGAAAGGTGTAGCCGGCCATGAACTCTGGCGGCGCAAGGCGATATAGCGCGGTGGTGGCTGGCACGAACACCACATCCGCTTCGCGCTGTCTGATCGCCCACAACGTGGCCAGGCGCTCGCTGATCAGGTCCTGGTGAGGGGAGAAGCTGTCGTAGGGAAGCGTTTCCCAGTCTGGAAACATGGCCGTGCGCAAGTCAGGGCCAAAAAATGCCAGTTCGTCCTGAAGTCGCCTGGCGTCGGCGGGATCAGCTGTGAAGATCGCGGTCAGTCGGCCGGCAGCTTTTTCCTGCCGCGCCAATTGCGCCAGCATTAAAGCATCGGCCGAGCCTGGGGGGCGAGGCAAGGTAAAGCGCTTGCCTGGGGTAAGTTTGGGCAGATCCATGGGTGCGGGAAGAAACGACAAAACCCCCGGCCAGGCTGGACGGAGGTATAAGCTCGAATTTTACGGAATCGCGCAAGAACGTGTTGGCCGTACAAGTTACTGTCCAAGAACGAGCGCGCCATGCTCAGGCGGTCGGCCACTTGGGCCAACCGCGCGCTATGTGCGGAGTCTGGCGTTTTCAAGATTCATCAGGGGCGGCTTGCCTCTATAGTTCAGTATGAGCGCCATGGAAATGCAACCGGAAAATCCGATCACCCGTACGAACGACCCCCGAAAATGCTATGCGCTCCTCCCGTGCGCCGGGGTTGGTTCGCGCGCGGGCACTGCTCAGCCCAAGCAGTACCAACCAGTAGCCGGCCAGCCCATGGTGGTTCACACCTTGCAAGCTTTTGCGGTCGTAGAACGTATTGCGCACGTCTTGGTAGTGGTTGCGGCGGGCGATCCTTTTTTCGAAACACTCCACCTGCCGGTGCCAGGAGGCGGTCAGACTCGGAGCGCTGATAGTCTCCTGGTCGCTGATTGTGGCGGCCAGACCCGCGCGGAGAGCGTCTTCAACGGTTTGGAGTGGCTGCTGGCGCAAGGCGCTAACGCGGGCGATTGGGTGTTGGTCCATGATGCGGCGCGCTGTCTCATCACGCCGGCTCAGATCAATGCCTTGATCGATGCTTGCCTGCCAGACTCCGTGGGCGGCTTATTGGCGCTTCCGCTGCCCGACACGCTCAAGGACGAGCAAAGCGGCCGAGTGAGCGCTACCATCGACCGTAGCCGCAAGTGGCTGGCGCAAACCCCCCAGATGTTCCCCATTGGTGCACTCAGACAAGCTTTGGTTTCGCATGCCGCCACGGGGTTTTCCGGTATTACCGATGAATCCAGTGCGATCGAGGCGGCAGGCCGGCACCCGTTGCTCGTCGCTGGCAGTGCGAGTAATTTCAAGGTGACTTATCCTGAGGATTTCGCTCTGGCTGAAGCTGTTCTGGCTGCCCGGGCAGACTCTTAAATTATTCCTTCATCTCTCCATACTGCAGGGGAGTGAATCACACGCTTCTCTCGGAAAAGAATTCACAAATGAACGTTAGCCCCAATCCCCCCTTTCGTATCGGCGAAGGCTGGGACGTGCACGCCATGGTTCCAGGTCGTGAGCTGATACTTGGCGGTGTGCTCATTCCTCACACGCACGGCCTTCTTGGTCATTCGGACGCAGATGCCCTGTTGCATGCCATCACCGACGCACTGCTGGGCGCGGCAGGTCTGGGAGACATCGGGCGGCATTTTCCGGACACAGACCCAGCGTTCAAAGGCGCAGACTCTGCGGCCCTGCTGGCTGAGGCTGGGCGACGCGTGCGTCAAAACGGCTGGCATATTGGCAACGTTGATAGCACGATCGTTGCACAGGCCCCACGCCTTGCGCCGTACATTGAGGCCATGCGCCAGCGAATCGCCGAAGTGCTGGGAGTCGCGCCAGCGCAGATCAATGTGAAAGCCAAGACCGCCGAACGTCTGGGGCCGGTGGGGCAGGGCGCGGCGATCGAGGCGCGTGCTGCCGTGCTTATTTTTTCCTAGGCGCTGACTCTGCCACGCGCGCTTAGAGCCTGTTCAAAGTCTCCTCGCGGTCCCCTTGCGCCCGAACAACCGCGTCTGCGGCGTTGAAAATACTCGCGATACCACAAGGTATCCCTGCGTTTTTCGCCTTGCAGCCACAGCTTTTCGAACACAATGGCCCTCGCGCAGAGACTTTGAACAGGCTCTTAGCGCTTTTTCTTCTGAGCCGAGCGCTGGTCCGCGGCTTGTTGCAGGCGAATGGTGGCTACCAACCCCCCGCTGGAGCTATTGCTCAGCACCAGGGTGCCGCCCATGTGCCCAACCATCTTCGTGACAATGGATAAACCCAATCCAGCGCCAGTGGCGGAGGTGCGGGCAGTATCGCCGCGAAAGAATGGACGGGTGAGTTGGGGAAGCATTTCCTTGCGTACACCAGGGCCGTAGTCGCGAACCCGCAGCGTTACCCAGTGCTCGCGGGCGGCCGCGATGATATGCACGTGCGTGACGCCTGTTTCGGGGCTCTGCCCATAACGGCGCGCATTCTCGAGCAGGTTGGAGAGCACGCGTGAAAGCTCAATTTCGTCGGCCATCACACGCAACTCGGCCGGCACCTCAATTTTGACGTGCATGTCTTCGCGCGAGGTAAAGGGCAAAACACTCGCGGCGACAACATGCGCTAACGGTATCGCTTCCAGATTGACATGGTCGGGCCGGGCGTAGTCAAGGAACTTGCCAATGATGGTGTCGACCTGCGCGATGTCTCCCGCCATGTGCTCGCGGGCTTCGGGGTCGGGCACACTCATCTCGGTTTCCAGGCGCAACCGCGCCAAAGGTGTGCGCAGATCGTGCGAAATACCGGCTAGCATCTCGGCGCGGTTTTGTTCGATCATCGACAGCTGATCTGCCATCCGATTGAAGCCGATATTGACCGCACGTACTTCGCTTGAGAGCACACCCTCATCTAGCCGGCCTTGCAGATAATCACCATCGCGTACGCGTGCCGCGGCAATGGACAAGAGGCGCAGCGGCCGATTGATCAGGCGGGCGAGCAGTGCCGCACCAATGAGCGAAAGCACGCCGAGCGAGGCCAACCACAACAGCCAGGTACTGCCGCCCAACAGAGCTCCAATGCGTGAGCGGTCCATCAGCAGCCAATAGGAGTCGCCCTCAATACTGAAGCCGACCCAGAGGCCGGGTTCGTTATTGACACTACCTGCCACGACCGTACCGGGGCCAAGCCGTGCAATCAATTCGCGGCTCATGCGTTGCTCAAGTTCGGTATGTGCAAACAGGTCGAACTTGTCCCCGGGCTCATGCGGAAGAATGCGAACCTTCTCCTGGTCCGCCAATGTCTTGATGAGCGAGACCCTGGCAATTGAATCGGAGTGCACCAGGGCTGCACGGGATAGATTCACCAGCGAGGCCACTTGCCTGGCGTTGTCTATCACACGAGGTTCGTACTCTAGCGTGCGAAAGAGCTGATACCAGCCCACGGAGGTACCTAGCAGCAAAAGGCTTAGCAGGAAAAACGTTCGCCAAAACAGGCTGAAGCCTCCTCTGGCGATTCCTGAAGAAGGCCCCCCGTCCAAAGGGGCGTTCAGCGAATCCAACGGAGATGCCTCCGGCTCATGCGAGACGCTGGATTCGTAAAAATCGGATGCCGCCGCCATTGGACTGCCTCAATGACCAGTGTCAGCCGGCACCATCGGGTACGAAGACGTAGCCGACCCCCCAGACTGTCTGAATGTAGCGTGGGCTCGCGGCATCGTGCTCGATCAGCTTGCGCAAGCGGGATATTTGCACGTCAAGGCTTCGATCAAACGGTTC
Source organism: Ottowia thiooxydans DSM 14619 (assembly GCF_000422885.1). GTDB lineage: Bacteria > Pseudomonadota > Gammaproteobacteria > Burkholderiales > Burkholderiaceae_C > Ottowia > Ottowia thiooxydans. Next base: position 132,575 of record NZ_KE383943.1, read on the forward strand.
GAACTCCCGGCCACGAGCCAGTTGGGCCAATTTCTCGCGTGAAAGCGGCTGGCGAGGGTGGCGCACCAGAGCTTTGAGCATCGCAAATTCACCCGTGGTGAGTGAAATTTCTTCGCCATTTTTGTGCAGAGTCCGGGCGCCCAGGTCGAACTGGAAGGGTCCGAAGGCCACGCTTTCGTTCTCTGCGGAAGGCGCGCCAGGGGCCTCCTGTGGGGGGCGGCGTCGCAAAACGGCGTGAACGCGTGCCAGCAGTTCACGTGGGTTGAATGGTTTGCCCAGATAGTCATCAGCTCCTACCTCCAGCCCCACGATGCGATCTACATCCTCGCCTTTGGCAGTGAGCATGATGATGGGCGTCTTGTCTCCCGTCGCCCGTAAGCGGCGGCATACTGAAAGACCATCTTCACCTGGCATCATCAGATCAAGCACGATCAGATCGATCGTGTCACGCAGCATGATGCGTGAAAGCGCCTTGGCGTCTTCCGCCACTATCACTTCAAAGCCTTCCTGCGACAGGTAACGCCGCAGCAAGTCACGGATTCGGGCATCGTCATCAACGACGGCAATCTTGTCGGTTCGGTGTGCAACCTGGCTCATAGGTGTCCTCGGTCGAATTTGTAACAGGCCCATTGTTACAGTGAAATCCTCAGCATTTGGGGTTTTCCCTTGCAGGTTTTCATAGAGTTACAAATGTTGCCCTACCCAGGGCACTTTAAGAGGAAAAATACGCAGGCTTATGCGAAAGTTCTAGTGTTATGACAAACAAAGTCGTTAATGTTTTCGTAAGTGCCGCTGCGTTGGCCCCGATGGCCATGGCGCAGCCTATGGGGGAGTCCGCTTTGAACACGCCACATTCGCAAGAGCAGGCGGCGCAATTTCAGCCTATTCATCGAAGCGCTTTGTGGACAGCAGTGCAGACTCTTCAGCGCGAGGTCAACGTAGAGCCGGCCTTGGAAGGGCGTCGGCTCACACCTGCGGAGCGGTCCGAATTAAGAGATCAGGTGCGCCGCGCAGCCGGACAAGCGGAATCGAGCCGCAGCTCCGGCGAAGTTCTCACCGGACCAGACGGCTTTTCCGCACGGCGCTGAATTCCTTCACAGAACGCGGGAATTTTTACCGCGTACTCTGTCTCTAATCTTCCTCCCGCATTCGTTAATTCTCTTCTCTATGCTCGTGGATGGTTGTGCGCATTGCGGCGTGCCCACAACACGAGTCATTTCATTCTTTTCATGAACGGATCACGAAGTGAAAAAAATCCCCTACGCTTTCCCGCTTCGCGAGGTTCGCTGCTCCCCGACGGAGCGATTTCGTCTTGGGAGCGCCCCGGCGATGAAAATTAACCTTGGCCTTCGCCCGCTCCTGCTGGGCCTCGCGCTTTTTACTTCCGCAGCAGTCGCACACGCGCAGGGTTCACCTTTGGCTCTAAATTCCTCTCAGAACGTATTCCATCTTTCTGCCGCCGGTCAGGTAGAAGTGGTGCAAGATACCTTGATGCTTTCACTGGTCGCCACGCGTGAGGGGTCGGAGGCCGCTGGCGTACAGGCTGAGTTGCGCAAGGCGCTGGATAGCGCGCTCGCCGAAGTCAAAAAATCTGCGCAAGCGGGAGACATGAATGTCAGCACCGGTACTTTCAGTGTCAATCCTCGCTACGGCAAGGAAGGCAAAATCAATGGTTGGCAAGGTCGGGCTGAGCTGATTTTGGAAGGCCGCGATTTCCCACGCATTACCCAGGCGGCGGCACGTGCCACGTCCATGCCTATTGGCAATATCGCCTTTGGCCTTAGCCGCGAGCAGCGTGCCAAGGTGCAGACCGAAGCCCAGGTTCAGGCCATAGAGCGCTTCAAGGCACGGGCGGCTGAGATCACCAAGGCTTTTGGATTTGCAGGCTATGGCTTGCGCGAGGTCACGGTCGATGCCAGCGACTCGGGCTTCCCAGGCCCACGTCCGATGGCTATGGAGGCACGCGCCTTCTCAAAGTCAGCTGATGCCGCGCCAGTGGCGGTAGAGCCTGGAAAGAGCCTTGTGCAGGTCACCGTGTCGGGGTCAGTTCAGGCACGGTAAGGCCTGATCTGACTCTGTGCGCGCCAATCACCCTTCGAGGGAAGGGGCACCGGCGACGCAGATGGACGGAGAAGGGGTAGCTTTGCCCATTTTTGGCCTCAACAGAGTCCCCTGGATAAAACGGCCTCGGCAATTGAATTACGATTCCGAGACGCTAGTTAATTTCGCCTCATCATGACCGAGCCCACACTTCATCACGTTCCCTGCTCAGATTCCTCTGGGGGGCATCGAATGGCCTGGTGGCAATGGGGCGACCCAACGGCATCGCGCCTGGTGGTTTGCGTGCACGGCCTCTCACGCCAGGGGCGCGATTTTGATGTAGTGGCACGGGCGCTCCTCCAGCGAGCTGCAGACACGGGCCAACCACTGCGCGTGGTTTGCCCTGACGTTGTGGGCCGAGGCGAGAGCGATTGGCTGAAAGACCCTATGGGCTACCAGTTCGTCACGTACGTAGGCGATATGCTGGCCATGCTTTCGCAGCTACACCGCAGCGCACCCTTGGACACGCTCGACTGGGTAGGAACCAGCATGGGCGGCATTATTGGTCTTTCGCTGGCGGGCATGCCCAAGCTACCTCTGCCGGTGCCCATTCGCCGCTTGATACTCAACGATGTGGGTCCCGCTATCGAATGGGCGGCTTTGGAGCGGATTGGCCAGTATCTGGGCAGGAGCGGTACTTTCGCGACTATCGAGCAAGCTGCCGAGGCCATGCGTGCCGTCTCTACCAGCTTTGGACCGCACACCGATGAGCAGTGGCTCGCCCTCTCTCGCCCCATGCTCAAAGCCCTTCCTGAGGGCGGCTTTCGTTTGCACTATGACCCAGCCATTGCCGTACCTTTCGCCCATGTCACGCAAGAGGCATCGGTACAAGGGGAAGCCGCGCTGTGGCAGATTTACGATCAGATTACGGCCGAAACCCTGGTGTTGCGTGGTGCGGATTCCGATCTGCTTTCAGTCGCCACTTCGCAAGCCATGCAAAAACGGGGGCCACAAGCGCGCGTAGTGGAGTTTGCCGGTGTCGGCCACGCGCCTACCCTCGTGGCGCTTGACCAGGTGCTTACGGTGCTTGATTTTCTGTTGCCGGCCTCTACTGATACGCCTCAGCCTTCATGAAGCAGACGCCCACTCTCTCGCCGGGCCCCGGCCAACCCGTTGCCGACGTCATTACGGCCACGACACGAGCCATGCCTTCCCAGGAGGGCGTACGGGCGCGTGCCCGTGCATTTGCGGAGCCGCTCATCGGAGATGAAGTCGCCGGTTCCGGAGAGAACCTGCTGGCCCATGCGGATGCCGTGGCCAATATTTTGGCGGAAATCGGTGGCTCGGAAGCCATGCAGGCGGCTATCTATCTCAGCTACGCAAGCCCCCAGCTCAATCGTCCAACGGAAGTGATCGGCAAGGCTTTTGGCGACAGCTTTGCCCGGTTGGCGGTGGAAACCGCCAACCTGGAGCGCGTGCAGCAGCGTTCACGAGCAAGCCGGCACGAACTCTCAGCAGATTCCGATCAGGCCGGCCAGCAGACCGAGAACGTGCGCAAGATGCTGCTGGCCTTCAGCCGCGATTTGCGCGTGGTGTTGCTGAGGTTGGCCTCACGTCTGCAAACGCTGCGTCATTGCGCGGCTTGCCGGCAACCGCCGTCGCCCAGCCTGCTGCGCGAGTCGCACGAGATCTTTGCTCCGTTGGCCAATCGGCTGGGCATCTGGCAGATCAAATGGGAGATGGAAGATCTTATCTTCCGGGCCCAGGAGCCGGACACCTATAAGCTCGTCGCTTCATTGCTGGACGAGCGCCGTGTAGAGCGTGAGGCTGCCATGGCGCAGCGGCGCGACTACATAGAAACCACGCTACGTGCTCAAGGTATCGCCGCTCAAGTGTCTGGGCGGCCCAAGCACATCTCCAGCATCGTGAGGAAGATGCGTGGGAAGGCGCTGGATTTCAATCAGGTGTTTGATGTGCGCGCGTTGCGGGTACTGGTACCCACCGTGGCTGATTGCTACGCAACGCTTGGCTGGGTGCACGAGCACTACACCCCGGTTCCAGACGAATTCGACGATTACATCGCGCGACCCAAGATTAACGGCTATCAGTCTTTGCACACCGTCGTGCGTGATGAAGATGAACTTGCCTGGGAAATACAGATTCGTACGCCCGAGATGCACCAGCACGCAGAACATGGCGTTGCCGCGCACTGGGCTTACAAGGAGGCCGGTACCAAAGGCTATACAGGCGTCTCTGCAGCCAGCGAATACGACGCCAAGATCGCCGTGCTGCGCCAGTTGCTGGCGTGGGAGCGTGACCTGACGGGTGGTGAGCCACAACAGGGCTTGTTCGATGAACACATTTATGTGCTCACACCCGAGGCGGCTATTGTCGAATTGCCGGCGGGTGGCACACCTGTCGATTTCGCCTATACGCTGCATACCGAATTGGGCCATCGTTGCAGGGGCGCGAGGGTGGATGGCGTGATGGTGCCGCTTAACACCCCGCTTCAGAACGGCCAGACGGTGGAAGTCAACGCGGCCAAGGAGGGCGGGCCCTCGCGCGACTGGCTGAACGCTGATCTGCATTACCTTGCCAGCGCTCGAGCCAAGGCCAAGGTGCGCGCCTGGTTCAACGCCCAGTACACCAGGGAAACGGTGGCTCGCGGGCGAGAGATGGTCGAGAAGCTTTTGCAGCGAGAAGGACGCACAGCGCTATCGCTCGAGCAGTTGGCGACGGACCTTGGTTTCAAAACAGCGGACAACCTGTTTGAGACGGTAGGCAAAGACGAGTTCTCACTGCGCAATATCGAGACCGTTCTTCGTCCACCTGAGCCTCAACCCGATCCAGACGAGCAGGTGCTGCTGCGCAAACCACGCCCTGCCAGCTCTACGCGAGGCGGCGTATTGGTGGTGGGCCTGGATTCCTTGCTCACTCAGCCGGCACGCTGCTGTAAACCCGCACCACCAGATGACATTGCGGGCTTCGTCACCCGTGGCCGGGGCGTTAGCGTACACAGACGAGATTGCTCCAACTTCCGCGACCTGATGTCGCGTGACCCTGATCGTGTGATTGAAGTGGGCTGGAGCGATTCCGCCGCGCGTCAGAGCCTGGCTTACCCCGTGGACGTGGCGGTAGAAGCCACGGACCGCCAAGGCTTGTTGCGAGACATCTCCGACGTTTTCGCCCGAGAAAAAATGAACGTGATCGGCGTGAAGACCCAGTCCGTCAAGGGCTGGGCGTGGATGACGTTCACCGTCGAAGTGGCCGATACCCAGCGCCTTGCGCAGGTGCTGCGTACGGTGCATGACGTGCCGGGGGTGCGGGTGGCTAAACGGCGCTGAAGCTATGCTATACTCGATGGCTTCGAATCTTTCAGGCGCGTAGCTCAGCTGGTTAGAGCACCACCTTGACATGGTGGGGGTCGTTGGTTCGAGTCCAATCGCGCCTACCAACTAACCATTGGTATAAAAGCCTTCTAGGTCAATGACTTAGGAGGCTTTTTCTATGGGCGGGGGTTTTGTCACCTCATCGATGAACTCCGCTTCGTGGGCATTTCCAGGTCTCTAGAAGCTCTCGCAACATGCCTACTGGACAAGTAATTGCGGGAATATCCCGCATTTCGGAGTACTACAGCATGCGGCCGAGCATCCCATCTTGACGGGCATGTGCGTTGGAGCAATGGGCTAGACTTCGGCCGTCGACCAAAAGGTGGCCCTCCAAAAATGCCCTTTCCCACACTAACAACGGATCGATTGATCCTGCGTCAAACGAGCTTGGCTGATGTGGACAGTCTGTTCCGCATGTTTTCAGATCCTGCCGTTGTTGAGTTCTATGACATCGAGGCACTTCAGAACAGAGTGCAAGCCGAAGAAATTATCGATCTTCATCACAGGCTTTTTGAAAGCAAGCGGGGCGTTCGCTGGGGTATTGCGTTACGTGAGTCCGGAACGCTAGTTGGGACTGCCGGCTTTTTCGGGAAAATTGAAGCCTATTCGTCTGCGCTCTTGGGCTACGACCTTTCTCCTGTGCAATGGAGAAAAGGAATTATGGTCGAAGCGTTGCGCGCTATTTTGAACTATGGCTTTTCCCAGTATGGGTTGAATCGCATTCAAGCCACCACAGACTTGGATAGCTCGCGTTCGATTGCCACACTCAAGCGGGTGGGCTTCCAAGAAGAAGGCGTTCTTCGCGAGTCCGGTTTCTGGAAAGGGCAGTTTCACGATGTCCGCTGCTTTTCATTGCTTCGCTCCGAGTGGACAACAAATCGGCCCCTATGAGGCAAATCCCGCATCGCTCGCCAGCAGCACCGAGGCACTTATGGCGCATCACGAATCTACGTTTTACCCGCCTCGGTCTGCTACCGCTCACGGGCGTGCCAACATGGAGCCGACGCTCTTATTCATCGCTGAAGATGCATTTCAGATCACCGGCTTCGGTTCCATTCTTGTCCCTGCTCCATCAGCAGATGCCGGTGGCCAACACTACGCGTCGGCGACCCGATCCTCTTGCCGAAAGCTATCGCCCAGGAACAGATCTCGGTAGGTATCTGGGTTCTCTGATTGCACGCGCGGGTGTTGACTAACCCGTCGCTCCAGCCGGCTGCCTCCCGCAGCGCTGAGTTTCAACAGTAACTCGTATTAATCCGAGAAGTATTAAATTTATATAAATCTAATAATGCTACGACAAAAAAATCACTCGTTACTTCATCTTTATTGTTGTTTGCTTTCGCGGCAATCATTTCTTATGCGTTGCACAAACCCGCCCTGACGGAGTTGTCTAAAAATGGGCTGTTGTGGCCGATCACTTCGAGTCATCAAGAGGGTATAAGTTTATCTACATATGGGAAATGGTTCTTTTATGCGCCGTACCACTATCTAACAGATGCATTTTCCGGTCAAATTCAGGTATTTTATAATTTTGCATCTGATTTGATAATAAATGGATTGGCAAAGCTTTTCTCAGGACCTGCGGCAACAGTGCAGGCAACAATTTATGCGCCCTTGTTGTCATTCTCATTTATTGTTTTAGGATTTCTATCTTTAAACTCGGTATTTAATAACAAGGCCTTATCGTTAGTAATAACATTAGTGGCTTTGCTTGGATCTAACTCCTATCCATATGCATTGGCGAGTCGAGAATGGGCAGGTATTGACGCATTGCTTCATGTTCCGTTCCATGCGCTAGGGCTGGCTACGGGGCAAAGTCTTGGCTGGGTGCTTTTTATACCTGCGATATGCACTTTATATAAAGCCAGAGAAACCAATAAATATTCCTGGATGCTCGCTAGTGGCGCCGTGCTTGGATTGTTATTTCACGTCCACACATTGACATTCATAAATATTTTTTTCATTCATGTTTTTTACTCGATTTTTGAAGTCGTAAAAAATGAAAAATCAAAAAATAGAAAAATATGCATTTTTGTATTTTATACGGCTGCCATTTTAATCACATTTTTCATTAATAATTCGCGAATGAGCTTGGGAAATGCGTTGATGCTGGGCATCGGGTTCACTATTGCAAATGCATTGATTGAGAAGAAGTGGAAATTCTATTTCGTCACCTATGCCACGTCAATGATTGTGGCGCTCCCATTTATATGGTATTTAATAAGCCATAGGCATCAATTGCCAATAGATGCGGCAACGGGCTCCGAAATTGGCCCAATTGAATTGCTGAAGTTCTATTGTCTATATGTAGTTGCTTTGATGGTTTTGGTTTTTGTAAAAAAAGATTCGAATATATCAAATTGGCTGTTTGCGGTTTTTTTTGCCACTCTATTGCTAAGCTTCAATGCGTCCTGGGGATGGGGCAACCATCCGTACAGGTTTGCCATTCATCTCATATTCCCGCTTTCTATTGCACTTGGTTGGTGTATTTTTATAAAATCTCATGTGGTTGTGAGAGCTTTATTGGCTATTTGGCTGATCATAATGATCGGAGCCAACGCGTATGATGTATTTAACTGGAAGAGAATATATCAAAACTACACAATAGGCACAGTGCAAGAGGCGGAATTTTATAAATCCGTGCACAGCAATACAAATTCCAATCCAGGGCTAATAATCAATCCACCGGAATTTCAATACCCAATTGGATCGACACAGTCTGCCATGATATTGAGTTATTCGAGCAATCCAGGGCTAATACCTGACTATCGATATATGCTTGAAAGTTCGATATTCAAAAACAGGATGGATATATTTTGCAACTTATTTCCAAGTTACCCGCATTTTAATTACCATACAGGACTGCGTTCGTGTGGTATACCATTTGATGAATCGTCAGTTGTCATGAAAAATCAGTACCTTAAGAACACAATACTGGATCTATATTCTGTAAGGCATGTGGCTTCTGCTGGAGAGCCATTCGGAGGGATAGTCAGGTCATCAATTCAGAAGTATGGATGGCGAACTATAGCTACCGCCCCGGGAGGATTTGAGCTTGTGGAACCTCGTATGCTTGAGAAAGATGACGTTCTGCGATTGCATTTTTCATTTGCCAGCGATGGAAAAAAATCGATTAAGACGACGGTCGAAAAATCAGGGGCCTACACGTTAGTATTGGCCAGTAGAAATCTAGATGATCTAAATACGTCGGAAATATTAAAAAACGCAAAAATCAAAGGCCACTGGCTAGTAAATTCTTCGAATTTAGATGCTGGCCATCAAGACATTCCATTGAATGAAGAGTTAATTGATTTAATTTCAAAAGATGGAATATATTTTATTGCGTTAATTAATTCGAAAAAGATTAATGAATATTTCGAAATTAATTTTTAAATATTTATCGAATTCGAGATTTTTTTGCGGCATCTAATAAATGCTCATTGATAGCGAATTTTTGATGTTGCGCTCGTATCCCCGTTCCCTTTCAAACGGTCCTCCGCTGGGTGCTGGGTTTCTTGGTGGGCTTCGCCTGTTGGCCTTGCGCTGTATTTCGCGCTGCGGCTGCCCACGACACTGCGCTATTTAATTTTTTAGACACGCACGAAGGCCCAAAAAGCCAGTCATAGCAGCTAATAGGCCGAGTCCCCAACTACCTAACGCTGGCGCCGCCGCGGACGACATTCTGGTCGGTGAGAAGCCTAACTCACGTATCTACGTTTAACTGGCCTCGCTCTGCTGCCGTCCGCCGCAGGCCTAGGAGCCGCTCCCAATAATTTCAAAAAAAGCACGGATCAATCGCATGTCGCGACGTTCGGCCAAGCAGACTACGTGCGCGTAGGTTTTAATTTGAACGTCATTGATGCGGACAGCGTGCAAGCCCGCGCCAGGCACGTATTCGACTTCAGACACTGCTGCAATCCCCAAGCCCTGTACGACAGCTTCGCGGATGATCTCTCTACTGGCGACTTCCATCACCACGGTCGGTTGAACGCCTGCTCCCTTCAGGGCCAACTCGATAGCCTTGCGTGTGGTGGAGCCCTGCTCGCGAAGGATGAGTTTTTCACCCTGAAGCTCCACAGTGCGAATGCTGCGCCGACGCGCAAATCGGTGTTCTGCATTACAGAAGATCACGATAGGGTGCTCGCTGTAGGGTACTGAAACAAAGCGCTTGTCTTTAAGCACTTGCGCGAGCACGCCGACGTCAGCTGAATAATCGAGCAGGCGGGTCAACACATCCTCGGAGTTGCCGGTGCTCACCGAGATGTTGATGGCCGGGTAGTGGTGGTTAAAGGCCGCCAGCATCTTGGTGACATGCGAGGGACCTACCGCAGCCACGCGCAGATGCCCTGAGCGCAATTCCCCGGCGTCCCGTAATACCTGCACAGCCTCCAGCTCCAACCCAAACATCTGCCGAGACAGCTGCAACAGGCGTTCGCCAATTTCCGTGGGCCGTATGCGCCGCCCAGTGCGATGGAAAAGCTCCACCTTATACAGCTCCTCCAGCTGCCGGACCTGTGTAGTCACCGTGGGTTGGCTCACATGAAGAGATTGCGCGGCCCGCGTGAAGCTGCCTTCTGTCGCCACGGCATGGAAGGACCGTAACTGTGTCAAACGCATGACATTTGCCTCCGTGTTATCCCGGGTGAACTATAGGTTAAATGAATGAAATGGTGAAAAAAATTGAATTTGCCAGATAGTGCTGTAGCGCCGACAGTAGCGGCATGCGTCGAGCCTAGCGCGGCATACGCACAAAAGAGGTTCACATTCAACCCATAGGAGACTCCCATGAAATTCACGCGCCGATCTGTGCTGGCTGGCACATCGATGTTGCTGGCTCCACCCCTTTTGAGTCTGGGCGCCGCCGCTCAGACGGCCAACGTCCTGAACGTGGGCCTGATTCCTTCAGAGGACTCGCGAGCCATGATCTCCAACAGCCAGGCCATGATGGATATGCTGTCCAAATCGCTGGGCATGCCCGTCAAACCATTCGTGGCCGCGGACTACAACGGTGTGATTGAGGCCCTGCGTTCCAAGCGGCTCGATGTGGCCTACCTGGGCCCGTTCTCGTATGTGATGGGAACGACCGTGGCTCCCATTGAGGCCTTCGCCGTAGCCGAGACCAAGAAGGCCGGTCGGGCTTTCTACCATTCGCTAGTCATAGCCCGTAAAGACAGCGGGATCAAGACCGTGGCCGACCTCAAGGGCAAGACCTTCGCCTTTGTAGACCCTACCTCCACCTCGGGCCACTTGTTTCCCAAAGCTGGCCTCATGAAGGACGGGTTCAACACAGAAAAGGACTTTGGCCGGGTCATCTTCTCGGGCTCGCACGACTCAAACGCCGTGGCAGTTCAGAACAAGAAGATAGACGCCGTGGCGATTGCCGACCGCATTCTCGACGCTGCTATCGCCAAGGGTCTGGCCAAGCGCGAAGACTTGGTGGTTGTCTGGAAGTCGGACCCAATTCCCGAGTCACCCACTGTGTGGCGAAGGGACCTTGATCCGGTGCTCAAGAAGCGGGTGCAAGCCGCCTTCCTGGATGTGAAAGACATCCCTTGGTCGGATCAGGGAATGCTCAACGGCTTCCACCCTACCAACGACAAGGCCTACGACATCATTCGCGAGACGGCCAAGATACTTAACCTCGATTTGAAGGCCATGAAATGATCAAGATCCGTGGTCTGAACAAGCGCTATGGGGACTTCGATGCGCTGAAAGGCATCGATCTGGACGTGGCCCCCGGAGAGTTCCTGGTCGTCCTGGGCCCCTCGGGTGCCGGAAAGTCGACTCTGCTGCGTTGCGTCAACCGCCTGACTGAACCCACGAGCGGTGAGATCCACATCGACGGCCAGCGAGTAGAGCGAGGCGGCAGGAGCCTGCGCGCGCTGCGCCGTCAGGTGGCGATGATTTTCCAGCACTACAACGTGGTGCCGCGCCTGTCGGTGCAGAAGAACGTGTTGACGGGCCGCATGGGCGCTGTGCCTGCGGTGTTGTCGTGGTTCCAGTGGTTCCCGCGCAAGGACGTAGCCATCGCGCTCGAATGCCTGCGACGCGTGGAGTTGCAGGAAAAGGCCGAGCTGCGCACTGACACCCTCTCGGGTGGGCAGAAGCAGCGGGTGGGCATTGCCCGCGCGCTGGCGCAGCAGCCTAAGGTCATTCTCGCCGACGAGCCCGTCGCCAGCCTGGACCCGAAGACCTCGCGCACGGTGTTGAACTACCTCAAGCAGGCCAGTCGCGAGTTGGGTATCACCGTGGTTTGCAACCTGCACCAAATCGATTACGCGCGCGAGTTCGGCGAGCGCATTGTGGGTGTATCAGGCGGGCGCATCGTCTATGACGGTGGGCCAGAGGGTCTCACGGACGAGGTGCTGCGACGAATCTACCCCGGACTTGACGAGGGCGAAGACCGGAGCCGCGTCACAGCTGTCTCGTCGGTCAGCGCCGCTGCGCCGGCGCTGCGTCAATTGGAACTTGAGGAGGCAGGAGCATGAACGTCGGTTCTTACACCTTTTTAGTGGCCCGACCTAGCGGCGGGCTCGGCTGGTGGCCGCGCATCGGCATCAGCGCGCTATTTCTCAGTGTGTTGTGGTGGGCAGCGCAAGGCGCTCAAGTGAGCTTCGGTGAGCTGGGTAAAGGCCTGCCGTGGATCGGGGATTTCATGGGGCGCATGCTGCCACCCAATTGGGCGTTTCTGGACAAGCTGATCGGCCCTGCGATTGAAACTGTGCAGATTGCCGTGTGGGGCACCCTGCTAGCAGTGATCCTGGCGGTGCCAGTATGTTTCTTCGCAGCGCGCAACCTTACGCCCAACGTCGTGGTCTACCAACTCACGCGGCAGCTTTTCAACTTCACGCGCGGCGTCAACGAGATCATCCTGGCGTTGGTGTTTGTGGCCGCCGTGGGGCTGGGGCCGTTTCCGGGTGTGCTGGCTCTGGCGGTGCATGGTGCGGGCATGCTTGGAAAATTCTTCGCTGAGTCTATTGAAGAAATTGACCAGGGGCCGATTGAGGCATTGCGTTCCACTGGGGCTGGTCCCATTCAGACCATCATTTTTGCAGTGCTGCCCCAAGTGGTGACCGCATGGATCGCTGTAATTCTCTATCGCTTCGAGACCAATCTGCGCCAAGCCACCGTGCTGGGCATGGTTGGGGCGGGCGGCATCGGTTTCGAACTGGTAGGCAGCATGAAGCTGTTTCAGTACCAGGACACCGCTACTTGCATCGTAGTGATCATCGCGATGGTGATGGTGGCCGACTACATCTCGACCCGGCTGCGTGCCTGGATTCAAAAAGGAGCCCGTTAAATGAATGCCGTTATTGATACCGTGCAGGCCAATGGTCGGCACTACGCCTGGCCAGTTCAACCCGTCGTTGTGGTCTGTGTGGATGGTTGTGAGCCGGACTACGTGTCGCAAGCCATTCAGGCCGGAGTCGCGCCCTATCTGGCACGTATGGTGGCACAGGGCAGTTCGCTGACCGGGGATTGTGTGGTGCCCAGCTTTACGAATCCGAACAATGTGTCCATCGTGACCGGAGTGCCCCCTTCGGTGCATGGCATCTGCGGCAACTACTTCTACGATGTAGCTGCTGACCGCGAGGTCATGATGAACGACCCTGAGTACTTGCGCGCCCCCACGCTGCTGGCTGCCTTTGCCGATGCCGGCGCGCTGGTGGCCGCCGTGACGGCCAAGGACAAGTTGCGCACCATGCTTGGCCATGGCCTCAAGGGCATCTGCTTTTCGGCCGAAAAGGCTGACAAGGCCACACTGGCCGAGTGCGGCATTGACAACGTGCTGGAGTTGGTTGGCAAGCCTGTGCCCTCGGTGTATAGCGCTGATCTCAGCGAGTTCGTTTTTGCAGCCGGGGTGCGCCTGCTGGAGACCCGACGCCCTGATCTGATTTATCTCTCCACCACCGACTATGTGCAGCACAAGTGTGCACCCGGTACACCGGAGGCGAATGCGTTTTACGCGATGATGGACAGTTACCTCGCCAAGCTTGATGCGCTGGGCGCGGTCATCGGTCTCACGGCCGACCATGGCATGAGCCCAAAAACTGATGCGGCGGGGAACCCACGCGTCGTCTACCTGCAGCAGGAGTTGGATGAAAAACTAGGTGCTGCCAGCACGCGGGTGATTCTTCCCATCACAGATCCGTACGTGGTGCACCATGGTGCGCTCGGCTCCTTCGCGACCATCTACGTGAATGCCGGTGCCACGCTGGAAGGCGTGAGTAGTGCGCTGAAGGCCCTGCCCGGCGTGGAGGTGGTTCTGACTCGCGAGCAGGCTGCACAGCGCTTTGAACTGGCGGGTGACCGCATTGGCGATCTAGTGGTGGTCTCGGACCATCTCACAGTACTGGGCACCAGTGCCGCCCGGCACGACCTGAGCGGCTTGACTGTGCCCCTGCGATCGCATGGCGGTATCTCCGAGCAGAAGGTGCCTCTGCTGTTCAATCGCCCCCTGCAGGGCGTTGAGCCTAGTCGGCGCCTGCGCAATTTTGACGTGTTCGACCTTGCGCTGAACCACGTTCCTTCCCCAGCTTAGAGGTCGTTATGACACATGAATACTTCAACCCCGTACGCACCGTCTACGGGGCAGGGGCACTGTCGTCTCTGCCAGATCTGATGGGGGGGCGTCGGGCACTTTTGGTCACCTTTCCTGAAGCCCGCGAGCTCGGTTTGGCCGCACGCATCGAAGCTCTGCTTGGCGACCAACTGACTGGGGTGATCGACGATGTGCGGCCCAATCCTGACGTGGCCGAGCTGGATGCGCTGTACAACGCCTTCTGGTCCGGTGGCAGTGCAGGGGCTGACGTGATCATTGCGGTGGGCGGTGGCAGCGCCATCGATACCGCCAAGGCTCTTATGGTGGCAACGCCTAGCGGCCGCTTCAGTGAACTGGTGACGTTGCTGGCCTCTGGCACAGCTTTTACGCCGCCACATGCTAAGACACTGATTGCCGTGCCCACCACCGCCGGAACCGGTAGCGAAGTGACACCCTGGGCCACAGTGTGGGACCGCGAAGCGCAGAAAAAGTACTCGCTGCATCTGCCGCAGACCTGGCCCACCATAGCGCTGATCGACCCCGAGCTCATGTTGTCGTTGCCCGCATCGGTCACGCTACAAAGCGGATTGGATGCGCTGTCGCACGCGCTGGAATCGATCTGGAACGTGAACGCCAATCCCGTGTCCGACACCTTTGCCGTGGCTGCAGTGCATGAAATTCTTGAGGCTTTGCCGCAGCTCATGAAACACCTGGATGACGTAACGCTTCGTGGGCGCATGGCCCTGGCGGCTCTGAAAGCTGGTATGGCGTTCTCGAATACGCGCACTGCCTTGGCGCATTCAATCTCTTATGAGATGACGCTGCGCTATGGCCTGCCGCACGGCATCGCCTGCAGCTTTCCACTGCCCATGGTGTTGGAGCGGGCCATCGGCCAGAGTCAGGAGCGCGACGCCGTGCTGAAGCGCGCACTAGGCGAGCTGTCTGACGCACCCGGGCGGCTGGCGCGTTTTATCGAGCAACTGGGTGTGCGAACGAGTTTTGCGGACTATGGGGTGAGCGCCGACCAGGCACGCCAGTTAGTGGCCTACGCACTGACAGGCGCACGCGGCAAGAACTTCATTGGAACCACGCAAGAATCACTCAAGGAGGCAGCATGAGTTGCATCATGGAAAGCGCGGACTTCCGCGCGGAGGCATTGCGCATCGGCGGTGCCAGGGTGCGCACCGCGCGCACGATTGATGTCATGAACCCCTACAGCGGAGAGCGGGTGGGCACAGTGGGGATGGCCAGCGTGGAGGATGTGCGTCGGGCGATAGACATCGCCAAGGCTTATGTTCCAACGCTGTCGCGTTACGAGCGCTCGGCCATTCTCAATCGGGCCGCTGTGTTGCTGCGTGAACGTACGGAAGAGGCGTCGAATATCATCACAGCGGAGTCGGGCTTGTGCAAGAAGGACAGCCTCTACGAGATCGGGCGAGTGGCCGATGTGCTGAACTTCGGCGCCAACGAGGCCTTGCGCGACGATGGTCAAGTGTTCTCCTGCGACCTCACTCCGCACGGCAAGAAACGCAAGGTAATCACCATGCGCGAGCCGTTGCTCGGAGTCATTACGGCGATCACGCCCTTTAACCACCCCATGAATCAGGTAGCGCATAAGGTGGTGCCAGCCGTGGCCACTAACAACCGCATGGTGCTCAAGCCTTCGGAGAAGGTGCCTCTGTCGGCCTACTATTTTGCCGATCTGCTGTACGAGGCAGGCCTGCCCATGGAGATGCTGCAGGTGGTGACTGGTGATCCCCGGGAGATTGCTGACGAGCTGCTGACCCACCACCATGTGGACTTGGTCACCTTCACGGGTGGGGTATCGATCGGCAAGTACATTGCTTCGAAGGCGGGCTACCGGCGCATGGTGCTGGAGCTAGGCGGTAATGACCCGCTCATTGTGATGGACGATGCTGACCTGGACAAGGCCAGCGACTTGGCGGTACAGGGCTCGTACAAGAACTCGGGCCAACGCTGTACAGCGGTCAAGCGCCTGCTGGTGCACGAGAAGGTAGTGACCGAATTCACCGAGCGCGTCGTGGCCAAGACCCAGGCATGGCGCTATGGCAACCCCATGGACAAGACTAACGAGATGGGGACGGTGATCGATACGGCGGCAGCGCGCCACTTCGAGACGGTCGTGAATGAGGCAATCGCCCAAGGCGCACGCCTGCTGGTGGGCAATGCGCGCGAGGGGGCTCTGTATTCCCCCACTGTGCTGGACAACGTGCGGCCGGAGATGACTGTGGTGCGTGAGGAGACCTTTGGCCCCGTGTCTCCCATCATCAGTTTCTGCGATATTGACGAGGCAATCCGGATCTCCAACGGCACCGCGTATGGGTTGTCTTCCGGCGTCTGCACCAATCGTCTGGACGATATGACCCGATTTGCCAAGGAGCTTCATGTTGGCACAGTTAACCTGTGGGAAGTTCCCGGTTACCGGATCGAGTTGACACCGTTTGGCGGCATCAAGGATTCGGGTCTCGGCTACAAGGAAGGGGTGCAGGAGGCGATGAAGTCGTTCACCAACTGCAAGACCTTCACTATGCCTTGGTAACTCTACGCATGAATGCATCGATGAAGTAGTGCCCTGACATATCCCGCGCGACGTCACTGATGGAACACAAATTGCTGCTAAGGCGTCGCTCGCGCAGGGTAGGGTGCATATATCCCCTGGGCGGTGATGCTTGATAAGGAAATTGTCGCCACGCCCGCTTGGATCATGTCCTACGTTGTTGTGACGATGATGCCTACCCCGGATGGGGGGTGGGCTGGATAGCATGAAAGCATGGAGCAACCCAAGGCTTAGCAAGCCTTGGATTTGCCCTTTCAACCCAGGCTATACAGGAGCGCCACATGACTATGCCCAACACAATTTCCAGCGTTATTTCTTCAGATCGCGTTCAAGGAACGAACGTTTACAACCCCGAAGGAGAGAAGCTAGGTTCCATTGAAAACCTTCAAATTGACAAACTTTCGGGGAAGGTGCGCTATGCGGTTATGGAGTTCGGTGGATTCCTGGGTATGGGTACCGATGTATATCCCCTACCTTGGGAAACGTTGAAGTACGACACTGGCCTTGGAGGCTACGTGGTGGGGCTGACCAAGGATCAACTTGAAGGCGCTCCGCGTTATGGACGGGCGGTTCCCCAGGAGTACGATGAAGCTTATGGACGCCGTGTGAACGAGCACTACGGAGTTCCTTGGATCTAACGACAAGTCCTTCAGGACAAATTCAACGGCCCGCCTCGTGCGGGCTTTTTGTCGGACTCCTTTTGGTGAGGTATCGTTGCGTGGCGGTTTGCTCCTGAGGGTTGCGCTGCTGTCCGTTGATCTGGAGATTGAACACTCAATGCGAATTAGAAGATCATTTGCCACTTTGGCGTTTGTAGTAAGCGGCATTTTGATGCCTGTCTTTGTGGCGCATGCAACCGGGAGCCAAGCTCCAACGGTGGTGGATGGGCCCTCGCTTGACCGGATTTTGAGAGCTGCTGATCAGGGCAATCCACAAGCGCAACTCGCTGCGGGTGACGCGCATATGCTGGGAGAAGGGGGTATTGCCCAAGACCGCAAGCAGGCTTTGGTGTGGTACAGGAAAGCGGCACTTCAAGGCCACACACCCGCACAACGCAGGCTTGGCTATCTTTACAGCAATGGCGAAGCAGTAGAGCGAGACGAAGCAGAGTCGCTGCGTTGGTATCTCATGGCTGCAGAGCTTGGTGACGCTCAGGCGCAGCGTGTTGTTGGCCTGATTTACGGCAAGGAAGGAAATCTCCACGAGGCCTATTTCTGGACATCTCTCGCTGTTCGAAAAGGAAATCTTGAAGCGGTCAAGGCCAAGGACTACATCGCCTCAAAACTCTCGACGCTACAGAAAGCGGAGGTTCAGAAACGTGTGGCAGCTTGGAAACCTAAGCCGAGCTAGCTTGACTTATTTCAACCGAGGCCCGGCCGTGAGGATCTTCGGGAGTCCAAAGCCCTCGCATCGCGCACCGGTGGTCTTTGTTCGACCCAAAGTCGTCGATTTTTGCGATGATCTGCATTGATGATGAAATTTTCGAAAGCGCTGGGGCGATGCCTGCTGACCTTGCTGGTTCTGCTGACCGCGGCCTGGGTGGTGCTTGCGCTGCACTACTGTTTGCCTTGGTCACCGGTCGGCAAGCTCGCTGCTTGCGTGCTGTGGGGCGCCTTCGCGTTGGCCGCTATCGCGCTGCTGTGGCGTGGCGGCGTTGGCCGGGCGCTGCTGGCTTATGGGGTGGCTTTCGCCATGTTGCTGGGCTGGTGGGCGCGCATTGAGCCCTCGGACAGCCGCGCCTGGACTGATGATGTTTCGCGCCACCTTCAGGCCAGCCAGGCAGGTAGCGTAGTTACGCTGGGCAATGTGCGGAACTTCGACTGGCGTGGTGACACCGATTACACGCCGCGCTGGGAAAGTCGGCGCTATGACCTGGATCGGCTGCGTTCGGTGGACGTCGCGCTTTCGTACTGGATGGGTCCAGCTATAGCCCATACGCTGGTCTCGTTCGGTTTCGACGACGGGCAGGGCGGTACCGAGCAGGTGGCCTTTTCCATCGAGATCCGCAAGGAACGGGGAGAGTCATTCTCGGCCATCGCCGGATTCTTTAAGCAGTTCGAGCTTAGTCTGATCGCCGCCGACGAGCGCGATATCCTTCGAGTGCGAACCAACGTGCGGGGCGAAGATCTCTATCTGTATCGCGTGGCCATGCCGCCTGCAGCCATGCGATCGCTGTTTCTGGCCTACATCGCCGAGGCCGACGCGCTGGCGCGCCAGCCGCGCTTCTACGACACGCTTACAGCCAACTGCACCACCATCGTCTATGAGATGGCGCAGACTATCGTCGGCGGCCTGCCCTTGGACTGGCGACTGCTGGCCTCTGGTTATCTGCCCGAATACCTGAACGACGTAGGTGCCCTGGTCCCCGGCCATGCGCTGTCCACGCTGCGCAGCGCAGGCCGTATCACCGATCGCGCGCAGGCAGCCAATGCCGACCCGCGCTTCTCGCAGGCTATCCGGCGTGGTGTGCCAAGCATAGAGGCCACCCCATGATGCGCCGCGGTGTGGCGGGACTGGCGTTTCTCGCTGCCGTGGCGCTGCTCGCTGGCTGTGCCGGCGTGACCGTCACTTCCGTCTCGCCGGTCAAGTACATCGCCGAGCGCCGCGGCGATGCGCTCACCACAGGCAGGCTGAGCGAGACGGCGCAGGAAAGCCTGCGCGTGGTCGGTATCGAGGATTGCCGCGAGCGACCCGTCGCCTGCCGCGAAACCTTGCTCGCCTCGGCGGGGCTCAGCGACGAACAGCGGCTCTCGGCCTTGGCCGAACTGTGGATTGAGGCCGCGTTGGCCGCCGATGCCGCGCAGGTGCCGGAGGACATCGCCCTGGAGGCCTGGCTGGAAACCGCGCGGCATGCCTACGCGTACCTGTTCCACACCACGCGCCGGCCAGGCCAACGTGCCTTCGAGGACCGGCAAACCCAGGTGCGCGACTATTACAACTACGCTGTGCAGCGAACGGTCACCCGGCTGTTCCCCAGCTTTAGAGCGAGCCCCGAACTGATAAACGGCGCGCCGATTGGCGCAGGTGGCTGGCGCGTCGAGGCACATTCGGGCGACTTCGAATTGACCGAGGTCACTCACTTGCCCGAGGAACTGGTTGCCGCCTCTTCATTGCGTTTTACAGGTTTGCGAAATACCTACCGGCGCGACGGTTTCGGCTCCGAACTGGTAGCGGTGATGTCGCCGCCCGGGTCGGGCGTCAGCGCGGAGCAGCCGTTCGATGAGATGCGGTTTCCGGTCTTTACGGCGTTGCTGTCGTTCGAGGGCCGTACGCTGGCTGAGGTACTGGCCACACGCCAAGCCAAGGTGGTGCTGTATGACCCATACCGGAGCGCTCAGGTGACGCTGGCTGGCGAAACGGTGCCGCTGGCCGCCAACTTCACTGCAGGCTACGGTTTGTGGCTGGCTCGCTCAGGATTTGCCAGGCAGTCGCTGCGCACCCTGTTCGGCATGGCAGACGGCATCGTACGGCCGCGCATCGAAATGATGCAGCCCTACGACCCGAATCGGCGCACTATTGTCATGCTGCATGGTCTGGCCAGTAGCCCAGAGGCCTGGATCAACGTGGCCAACGAAGTACTGGGCGATGAACTGCTGCGTCGCAACTACCAGATCTGGCAGGTTTACTACCCTACCAATGCGCCGATCGCGCTGAACCAGAAGACCATTCGTGAGGCGTTGCTGCAGACGCTGGCTCATTTCGACCCTGGCGGACAGGCGCGCGCCTCACAAGAGATGGTGCTGGTGGGCCATAGCATGGGCGGCGTGTTGGCGCGCCTTATGGTGTCGTCAGCCGGCGACAACTTGTGGCCTACGCTGCCGGTTTTGCCGGACGGCACAGATGAATCGGGCCGCGCCGAGCGCGTGCGTCAGCGGCTGACGCCCTATCTGGCCTTTGAGCCGCTGTCCCAGGTCACGCGCGCGATCTTTATCGCCGCACCACATCGCGGCACACCGTTCGCGGGCAATGAACTGGTGCGCCGCCTCGCAAACTTCTTGACCCTGCCCTTGGCCATGCTGGAGTACCTCGGCGACATCAACGCGATGTTTACCCGGCCCGGGCCAAACGGCAACGAGCCTGGGCTCCAGCGCATTCCGAACAGCATCGACAACCTGCGCGACACAGACCCGTTTGTGCGAGCCGCGGCCGAGCTACCGATCGGCCCGCATGTGCGCTACCACTCCATCATCGGCCAGTCCGACCCCAAGTTGCCGCTGGTGGATTCCAGCGACGGCATCGTGCCTTATGGCAGCGCGCACCTGACGGGCGCCGCATCAGAGCGCGTGGTGCCATCGGGGCACAGCGTGCAGGAACACCCGCTGGCAATCCTTGAGATTCGGCGCATCCTGCGAGAACAGTTGCAGTGACTGGTACGTTGCTAGCGTTACCCGCTTGTAGTTATGGCGCTGGCGTGATGCGTGTTCTTGTAGGTCGTCGGTTACAAGCCCGACGACCTTCCGGGATGGCGCTCAGCGAATCGTTTTGAATCGCGCTTCGTCCGCGATGAACGTTTTCTCGGCGAATGGTTTCTCGTTAGAACCGAAGGGCATCTGTGCGCGCAGTTTCCATGCAACAGGTATGTCCCAGGTGCGGCTCACTTCCGCATCAATTAGCGGCGCGTAGTGCTGCAAGCTGGCTCCTATGCCGGCTTCTGCCAATGCGGTCCAGACGGCAAATTGCGCCATGCCAGCAGAGTGTTCGGAGAAGATCGGGAAGTTATCGGCATACAGCGGAAATTTTTGCTGGAGTTCCTTGAGCGTGTCTTGATCTTCATAGAACAGCACCGTGCCTGCACCAGCTGCAAATGAATCCATTTTCGCGTCGGTGGATGCGAATGCATCTGCCGGCACCATGGGGCGCAGCGTTTCTTTGGTAATGTTTTTCCAGAGCTTCTCGCTGGCTGCACCGAAAAGTATGACGGCGCGCGAACTTTGGGAATTGAATGACGACGGCGCCAGACGGATGGCTTGGCGAATGAGGGCGTCCACATCTGCTTCTGGCAGGGGCAGATTTTTTCCCAGTGCGTATTGGGTGCGGCGCGCGGTGAAAAGGGCGATGGCGTGATGGCTCATGAAGGTGCTTCTAAAGGGATGAAAACCCTGTCAATATATTGCACTGCAACAAAATTTGCTTTGCCTAAGGGTTTTCAGTT
Source organism: Ottowia thiooxydans DSM 14619 (assembly GCF_000422885.1). Classification (GTDB taxonomy): domain Bacteria; phylum Pseudomonadota; class Gammaproteobacteria; order Burkholderiales; family Burkholderiaceae_C; genus Ottowia; species Ottowia thiooxydans. The sequence continues at coordinate 154,276 of NZ_KE383943.1, forward strand.
TCGCCACCGGCAGCATTGGCATTTCCTTGGAGTTCTGCACGATCTAAGAGCGTCATCCACGCCGCTCGTCAATCAGGCGCAAACTTAACAAGCCAAGGCTGACGGCAAACAGAATCGTGCTCAGGAAGGCACGCACAAGATTGGCTCGGTTCCAGGCATCACGCGTCTCATTCCAGTCCATTGGTAGCGTGGCTGGGGCCCAGGATTCGATGAAATAGTTCAAAGGCAGATTCACTTCCCGGGTGAAAAGCACAATGCCCAGCGCATACGCGAGCACCACGCCAGCATGAAGCCCCCACCACCTGCGCCTGCATTCCTTGCAGGCACTCAGCAAGGTGAGCGAGCCGAGAATCAACGGGCCAAAAAAGGCGGAGAAAAATAGAGCGTGTCGAACGTTCCTGTTGAGGGCTGATTGCATCAGCGCATAGGTGGGACCGTCTAGCTCGTGCGTGGCAAGGTTGACATTGGCGCTATAAGTGGCAAAGAAGCCGGCCATTAGCCCGAGGACGAAAACAGTGGCGGCTTGCAGAAACAGGGAGAATTTTCGCGAAAGTAGGGCGTTCATGGGCGCCCAATGTAGGGGCCGCTATGGCGTGCCGCCTTAACCCTGGTTCAGGCGACGGCGGATGCGTGAAAGCGCTACGTCAGTAACACCCAGGTAGGAGGCCAATTGTCGTAGTGGGATACGCTCGGCCCAGTCGGGATGCTGAAGTTTCAAATCTTGGTAGCGTTGGGTCGCTGTACGCTGCAAGAAATGCTGCTCGCGCTGCATCTTTTCTTGCAACAGATTAGCTAACACGCCGCGCTCGAACGTCTGCCAACGCGCAAAATCTTGCACAACCCCCTGCCAGCGAGTCCAGGGTAATGCCCAGACCAGGCTATCTTCCACGGCCTCGACCCAGAACCCGATGGGCTCACTGGCCAGCGCAGGCGTCACCGGCCAGAACAGGGCGCCATCGAGATAGAAGTTCTTGTTGGCAGAGTGGCCGTCGCGGTCCAGATAAAACAGACGCAGAACGCCACGCTCAATCCACCACAGGTTTTCCCATAGATCGCCCGCGCGCATCAAAGCTTCGCCTCTACCCAGAGCAATGCAGCGAGCTTGGCGACTCAATGCATCGGCAGCCGGGGGCAATGGCCCGAGTGTTTCGCTCAAATGGTGAGCCAAACTGGAAGGGCTCGTCAGCACGTTCTGAGGCGGTCGTTAGATCGACTGAGTTTGCCGTTTCACCGCGTCTTCGTGGAGCGACTCGTTCAATTGGTCCACCACTGTGGTCCAGGCCGCATCCGCTTTGATTTGCTCGGTAAGGAACTGGCGCTGCGCCTCATTCCAATAGGGCGCATCTGCAAGGGCGACGTCGCTGTTCAGTTGGTGTGATTTGATGAAATCTGCTATGGCTTGGTCGCTCTCATCCAGCCCGAGCTGAAGGAACAAATTACTCATCCGGGGGACTGCTCTATCCATCAGTACTCCAAAGTTGAAAGCATAGTCACTGGGACCCACTTTCTAGGTCAAAAGTGCATGGTACCGTGCCATGGTATGCGTACTTCCGTACTTTGGAAGTTTTGGTGTCCTGCTCCGGGATTGGTTGAGCAAAAAAGCTCTGGGAGTAGGGGCTCGCCCGAACACTGCACGCGGGCGGTTTTTGGGATTAAAGCCACGCGAATAAGGGATCGTGACGAGACACGGTTGGATGCGCTACAAAGGACAGCTTCCAAGAAATACAGAGAAAAGATCTCTTTTTTCGGGGAATGGAATGTTCTTGGGCAGACCGAATGAAACACGATGTAAAGAGTCGATATCTGCCAGTTCTTACCTGTGTATGGCGCAGGCGAGTGTATTCGGATGGATAGAATCAAAGCGTGTTAAGTACGGATCTGTTCCGGTGTGCCGTGTTGTCTGGTCTTTTTCTCCCTGACGCTGTCAATTCAGTGAGGTGGAGTTTTGATCAGAGGTACTTTAACGAAAAGCCCGAGGGAGCTTTGAAATCCCCGATGTAGTGAAGCGAGGAGGAGTGTTTTTCCTCGCCGCCTAGCCAAATGCATTTCATGTCCGTTGCGCGGGGGGCGAGCGGACATCGTTAATCTTTATATGAAGCATCCTGAACTGATTCCCGTCATCCTATGCGGTGGTAGCGGCACACGCCTTTGGCCTTTGTCGCGTGAGTCCTATCCCAAGCAGTTTTTGGCGCTCCATGGTGCAGGTCAGTCTACGATGCTGCAGCAGACAGCCCTTCGCGTTAAGGGGGTGAATGCCGCGGTTCCGTTATCGGGTCGTCCCTTTGTCATTTGCAATGCCGAGCATCGGTTTCTCACTGCGCAGCAGTTGGCTGAAGTGGGTATTGACCACCCTCGAATAGTGCTCGAGCCCAAAGGGAGAAACACCGCGCCTGCCCTGACACTAGCAGCCCTCGCGGCCTGGTCTAAAGACACCCCCGAAGACGATCCCGTACTGATCGTCATGCCTGCGGACCACGTCATTGATGATGAGCCAGCTTTTTGCCAAGCCGTGGAGACAGCTTGGACAGCGGCTGCGCAGGGCGCCATGGTCACTTTTGGTGTTGTGGCTGACCGCCCTGAGACGGGCTATGGGTACATTCAACAAGCTGAGGGAGACGAAGGCGGTATTCGCTCCATTCGTAGTTTTGCTGAAAAGCCTGATGCGCAAACCGCTCAACGCTATCTGCAAGAGGGCGGATATTTTTGGAACAGTGGTTTGTTCGTCGTGCGTGCGAGTGTGTGGATAGCTGCCATGGAGCGTTTCCGACCAGACATCCTGGTAGCCTGCCGCAGCGCCATGGAAAACGCCACGATAGACATGGATTTCATTCGGCCGGACCCAGAAGTCTTTTCCGCCTGCCCCTCTGATTCAATCGATTACGCGGTGATGGAGCGCCTGCCAACCGACCATGCCAGCGGGATTTCTGCGCGGGTGGTTCCCTTGCAGGCTGGCTGGTCAGACGTGGGTGCTTGGGATGCCCTGTGGCAAGTACTCGACCATGATCTGCAAGGCAACGCCGCCCTGGGTGAAACACTCAGCATGGATTCCCGTAACAGTCTATTGGTCTCCAACGGACGCTTGGTGGTTGGCGTGGGGCTGGACGATGTCGTAGTAGTTGAAACACCTGATGCGGTGCTGGTGGCTGCGAAGTCGCAGACGCAAGACGTTAAAGCGGTGGTTGCCGAGCTCAAGAAACGGGGGCAAGGACTGGCGGAGTCCCACCGGAAAGTGCATAGGCCCTGGGGGTGGTATGACTCCATCGATCGCGGCGAGCGCTTTCAAGTCAAACGCATCGTTGTCAATCCTGGGGCGAGCCTGAGCCTTCAAATGCACCACCATCGTGCTGAGCACTGGATTGTGGTCAAAGGGACCGCCGAGGTCACCAATGGCGAGAAAGTCATGCTGCTTTCGGAAAACGAATCCACCTTCATTCCGATTGGACACGTTCATCGGCTGGCTAATCCCGGGAAAGTGCCACTCGAAATCATCGAAGTGCAATCGGGTAGCTATCTGGGAGAAGATGACATCGTACGGTTCGAAGACACCTATGGCCGAAGCTCAAAAGCCGACGCTGTGAAGGGCTAAAAGCTTGCCTGGACTTCAAATATTCAAGGCGCTGTGGCTGTATCGTAACTTCGTCTGGAGCAGCGTGTTGCGCGAGTTCCATGCCAAGTACCGTGAATCTTTGCTGGGCGCCTTTTGGTCAGTGGCCAACCCGTTGACCATGATCGTCATCTATACCGTTATTTTTGGGCAGCTGATGCGGCCCACTTTGGCCGGTCACGAAAAAACGCCGTTTGCGTTCAGCATCTTTCTGTGCGCAGGGGTGATTACCTGGGGCCTGTTCTCGGAGATGTTGTCGCGCTTGAGCAATGTGTTTCTTGAGCATGGCAACCTGATTAAAAAGGCCAAGTTCCCACGCATTTGCCTGCCGGCCATCGTTACGGTCTCTGCACTTCTGAACTTCGCCATTATTTTTACGCTGTACCTGGCCTTTTTGGCGGTAATTGGTCATTGGCCTGGCTGGGCGCTGCTGGCGGTTATCCCCCTCCTCGCATTGCAAATCCTGTTTGCGCTGGGGCTGGGGATTTTCCTGGGTACCCTCAATGTATTTTTCCGTGACGTTGGGCAGCTCACGGGCATCGTCTTGCAGTTCTGGTTCTGGCTTACCCCGGTGGTGTACACGTTTACGGCTTTACCAGAGTCGGCCCGCGCTGTATTGCAGTACAACCCGCTGATTCCGCTAATAACTGCATATCAAACGGTTTTCCTTGATAAAACCATGCCCCATTTCAGCGCGCTCTGGCCTTTGCTGGTGCTCAGCATTTTCTTTTTGGCACTTGGCGCATATTTCTTCCTGGCTCGTGTGGGCGAACTGGTGGACGAACTCTGATGGGTGCACTCACCGTATCCAACCTCGGCAAAGCCTACAAGCGCTATCCCGGCAAATGGGCGCGAGCACTAGAGTGGTTCACTGGCCGCGAACAGCACCAAAAAACCTGGGTTTTGCGTGACATCAACTTCACCATTCAACCAGGCGAAGCCGTGGGCATCATCGGAGTCAACGGCGCTGGCAAAAGCACTTTGTTGAAAATCATTACCGGCACCACCCAGCCCACGGCGGGGAGCGTCACTGCCCAAGGGCGGGTGGCCGCATTGTTAGAGCTGGGCATGGGTTTTCACCCGGATTTTACTGGCCGGCAAAACGTGTATATGGCGGGGCAACTGCTGGGGCTACGCAGTGAAGAAATCACTGCGTGTATGGGCGAAATAGAAGCTTTTGCAGAGATTGGTAACTACATCGACCGCCCGGTGCGTATGTATTCCAGCGGAATGCAGATGCGCTTGGCGTTTAGCGTGGCCACAGCTGTGCGCCCAGATTTGCTCATTGTGGATGAAGCGTTGTCCGTGGGAGATGCCTACTTTCAGCACAAGAGCTTTGGCAAGATTCGAGAATTCCGTGAACAAGGTACGACCTTGCTTATCGTGTCGCATGACCGCACCGCTATCCAAAGCTTGTGTGATCGAGCTATTTTGCTTGAACGAGGCTTTGTCATCAAAGATGGGCCACCTGAAGAAATCATGGATTTCTACAACGCCCTCATTGCCGAGCGCGAGAACGCTACTGTCGAAGTCAAGCGGCGTGAAGATGGCCGCGTGCAGACAACATCAGGTTCAGGCGAGGCCCGGGTCGAATCCATAGAGCTGTGCAACGAAAAAGGTGAAACCGTCGAGTACGTCAACGTGGGCGAGTCAGTGCGCCTGCAAGTTGAAATCCGCCTGCACGCCGATCTGCCGGAGCTTGTGTTTGGCTACATGATCAAAGACCGTCTGGGCCAGCCGGTGTTTGGCACCAATACGCACCACCTGAAAGTGGAAATGACGCAGTTAAAGAAAGATGAACTGCTGAGGCTGGCGTTCGCCTTCCCCGCCAACATGGGACTGGGTTCGTACTCCGTTTCTACCGCCCTGCATGTGGGCCCAACCCATCTGAGTGGAAACATTGAATGGAGCGATCTGGTGCTGATGTTCAACGTGATCAACCTCAACCGCGCTCCGTTTGTGGGCGTGAGCTGGATTCCACCGGAAGTTGAGTTCCAAAGATGAGTTCAATCGACTTTTATCGTGCATTTGAAGAGCGGTATCGTGGCTCGCGCGAATTGATTCGCAAGCGCCAGGAAGCTTATCTGCCATTTATTGAGCCGTTGCGGGCGATTTATCAACCGACGACTGCCGTGGACCTTGGGTGTGGTCGGGGCGAATGGCTTGAGTTGCTGCAGGGCGCCGGTTTTCAGGCCGAAGGCGTCGATCTTGACGCCGGGATGCTTGCCGCTTGCACGGAACTCGGCTTGTCGGTGAACTTGGCCGAGGCCGTTGCCCACCTGGAATCCCTTGGTGACGAATCTCAGTGCATTGTGTCCGGGTTCCACATCGTCGAGCATATTTCGTTCGACCAACTTCAAGCGCTTGTGATGCACTCGCTTCGGGTGTTAAAGCCGGGTGGTTTGCTTATTCTTGAGACACCGAATCCTGAAAATCTGGTGGTTGGCACCAGTAGTTTTTATCTAGATCCCACGCACCTGCGGCCGATCCCTCCCTTGCTGTTGGCTTTCCTACCCGAGCATCATGGCTTCGCGCGTGTCCATACCGTACGACTGCAGGAGTCGCAGGAACTACACCAGCAAAACGATATCTCCTTGATGGATGTGCTCGGCGGTGTCAGCCCCGACTACGCCGTGGTAGCCCAAAAAGCGGGTGTTCCTGAAATCATGGCTGGCTTTGACGCCGCGTTTGCCACACATTACGGCATCGAGCTGAACGCGCTTTCAGGGCGGTACGATGGCACGCTGCAACGGAGAATGAGTGCGCTGGACCAGCGTATCGCGAACGCTGAAGCACAGGCGGGTGGAATGGTTGATGCCCTGAGGCGCATCACCGCACTGCAAGACCGCCTGCTAGAAGCCAACACACAGCTGACGCGCTTGCAGGAGCAAGAACAGCGTGCCGCAGCTGCAGCAGCGAATGCCAACTATCAACAAAAAAAACGTATCGATGAGCTGAGCTCCACCGCGGACCAATTATTGCAACGTGCTGGCGTACTGGAGGCCGAGCGCGATGCCCTGCGGCAAAGCGCCTCTTGGCGGATCACCGCACCCTTGCGCGTTGTTTTAGCATGGCTTCAGCATTTTGGGCTCGCTTTGAGGGGCGGCGCGAATCGTAGTACTGCGGTGCCCGGTGCGTCTGTGGATTCACTGCAGGTAGTGCGAGTTGATGCGCTCTCAACGCCAAAGTTGGACGACCTCACACCCCATGCCCGCCGGATTCATGCCGATCTTCAGGCAACGATTAAGAATAATAGAGAATAGAGGAGGAACAGTTGATGCGTATCGTCATCGACATGCAGGGCGCACAGACGGAAAGCCGTTTTCGCGGTATAGGCCGCTACACCTTGGCCTTCGCACAGGCGGTGGTTCGCAATCGCGGCGAGCATGAAGTCGTCCTGGCCTTGAGTGGTTTGTTCCCCGACGCCATCGAACCCATTCGAGCGGCATTTGATGGCCTGTTGCCGCAAGAAAATATCCGTCTATGGTCCGCCCCCGGTCCAGTCAGCGCCGAGCACTCTGGTAACGACGACCGCCGTGAGACGGCGAAGCTGATTCGCGAGGCCTTTCTGGCCAGCCTGCAGCCGGACGTGATCCACATCACCAGCCTGTTCGAAGGCTATGCCGACGACGCCGTGACCAGCATCGGCGAATTCGACGCAGATACGCCGGTCAGTGTCACTCTGTACGATCTCATCCCATTGTTGAATCCGGGGCAATACCTCACGCCCAACCCGCGCTACGCCAGCAGCTATGAACGAAAAATAGCGTTCCTGCGCCGGGCCACGTTGATGCTGGCGATTTCGGAACACGCCCGGCAAGAGGGCGTAGATGCGCTGGAGGGGAGCTCTGGCCCAATTACCAATGTCGGCACGGCCATTGGTGATGAATTTCACCCGGTTGACGTCACGCCGGAGCGATCGGAGAGCTTGCTTAACAGGATAGGAGCCACACGCGCAGTAGTGCTCTACACAGGCGGGGCCGACGAACGCAAAAACCTGTCTCGCCTGATCGAGGCCTGGGCGAATTTGCCCGTGTCATTGCGCCAGACCCACCAACTACTCTTTGCAGGGAGAATGCCCCAAAGCAGTGTCGTCGAGCTGCGGCAAATTGCGCATCGCCACGGGCTGCTGGACGACGAGCTGCTGTTCAGTGGCTATGTGAGTGATGAAGAGCTGGTGCAGCTGTACAACCTGTGCAAACTTTACGTATTCCCTTCATGGCATGAAGGGTTTGGACTGCCTGTTTTGGAGGCAATGGCCTGCGGCGCGCCGGTCATCGGGGCCAACACCACCAGCCTGCCGGAAGTCATAGGCCTGGAAGCGGCTTTGTTTGACCCGTTTAAGGTCACGTCCATTCGCGACAAGATCCAGGCAGCTCTGACCGACGAGGCATTTCTAGGCGCGTTACGTACCCATGGTCTCGCGCAAAGCAAGCGGTTCTCCTGGGACGCCACAGCACAGCGAGCCATTGCAGCCTGGGAGGGGGTGGTAGCGTCCACTGCAAGGGGAAAGATCGCTTTGCCCTGCATTGGTGATCACATGCACAAAAATCTGCTCAACGCCATCACTCGTCACCTCGGGGTAGTTGAGGATCAAGCACTGGTTGCGCTCGCTGCGCATCTAGCTCAGAACGAAAATGCTGGTATCGAACGTCAACTGTTGGTTGATATCTCTGAACTTTGCCAGCGCGATGCGGCTACTGGTGTCCAGCGTGTCGTGCGTAGCTACCTTCACCACTTGCTGCGAGATCCGCCTCGCGGTTTTAGAGTGCAGCCGGTATATGCCACACAGACCGACGGCTACCGCTATGCCCAAGCGTACATCGCGAAAATGCTGGATCAGTCAAGGCCAATCGATAAGGACGCACCCATTCGCTGGAAGCGCGGGGACCTTTTCTTCGGACTGGATATGCAGCACCATGTCCAACTTGCGCATGCGGGCACCTACGCCCAAATGCGGCGAGAGGGCGTAATTGTCAAGTTTCTGGTCTATGACCTGCTACCTATCCAACTGGCAGATTTCTTTAAGGACAACAACGCGAAGGCATTGCACGAGCAATGGCTGACGATGATCGCGTCGCAGGATGAAGCGATCTGCATTTCGAAGGCCACCGCCGACGCCTATGAGGATTGGATATCCCGCAACGAGATAAAGGCCGCAACCCGGTTTTCTACAGACTGGGTACACATGGGGGCAGACCTTGAAGGCTCAAACCCTTCTGTTGGTTTACCGCAGGACGCGGCAGGCATCCTGGAGATCCTGAGCTCTCGACCCACCTTTCTCACCGTGTCCACGCTTGAGCCTCGCAAGGCGCAAGGGCAAATTCTCGATGCTGTCGAAGAGCTTTGGGCCCGTGGTACCGACGTGAATCTTGTGTTCGTCGGTCAACAAGGATGGAAAATCGACGCGTTGGTCGATCGCATCGCTATTCACCCTGAGAACGGGAAACGTCTGTTCTGGCTTAAGGGTATTAGCGATGAATACCTTGGCCACGTCTATCAGGCCAGCGCCTGTTTGGTGGCCGCGAGCATTAACGAAGGGTATGGACTTCCACTGATCGAGGCCGCAAGGTACGGCACGCCCGTTATCGCGCGAGATATCCCTGTCTTTCGCGAGGTGGCCGCTGAGTCAGCGTTCTACTTCAACGGCGAAACAGGTGAACAACTGGCCTCTGCGCTACTCGAATGGCTGGAACTTCATCGCAGCGGTAGTGCGCCGCTGTCAATCGATATGCGCTGGTCGACCTGGCAACAGAGTACAGAATCGCTGAAAGCTGCTCTGATCGAACGGCATTATCCTCGGCACCAGCTGTTGGTCGATATCTCTGAATTGGCGCAGCGGGACGCACGAACCGGTATTCAGCGCGTGGTCCGCAGCATTCTGAGTGAGTGGGTAAAACACCCACCTCAAGGGTTCAGTGTGGAACCAGTTTACGCCACCATCGATCAACCGTACCGATATGCTCGGAAATTTACTGCGCGATTCATGGGCGATTCAGAGGTAGAAATTTCCGACGAACCTATTGATTATCAAGCAGGAGATGTCTTTCTTGGACTTGATTTAAATCATATTGTTCCAAAAGTGCATGAAAATTATCTGCGAGGCCTGGATCTCGCAGGGGTTAATGTGCAGTTTCTAGTGTACGACTTACTGCCGATTCAATTTCCGGAGTTTTGGGGGCACACAAACCCGGTCCACCTGGTAGTCGCGGATTGGATGAAACTAGTTGCCAGCTTTGGAGGCGTCGTTTGCATATCGGAAAATGTTGCACACGAGTTTTCAAGTTGGATGAAAAGAAATAACGTAGAGCGCAAAAGAGAAATAAACATTCGTTGGTTTCATCTTGGAGCTGACCACGAAAATTCAGTTCCAAGCCAAGGCCTGCCTGAAAATGCGGACTCCTTCTTGTTGGCCATAAAAAAATGTACGAGCTTTCTTATGGTGGGGACATTGGAGCCTCGAAAAGGGCATCAGCAAGTCCTTGACGCATTTGAGATTCTGTGGAAAACCGAATCAAATATAAGTCTGGTCATCGTTGGGAAGCAGGGCTGGATGGTCGAGGATTTGGTGGACCGTATTCGTACCCATAAGGAATTGGGGAAACGTCTTTTCTGGCTAGACAGCATCAGCGATGAATACCTCGAACAAATCTATGCGTCTAGCAGTTGCTTAATTGCCGCGTCTTATGGAGAGGGCTTTGGTCTTCCATTGATTGAAGCTGCGCAGCATAAACTTCCTGTCATGGCAAGAGATATTCCAGTGTTTCGCGAGGTCGCGGGAGAACACGCCTTCTATTTTGCCTCCGAAAAATCAGAGGAGATGGCAGTGAGTTTGGGAATATGGCTTGCGCTGTTCAATAATGGGCAACACCCAAGATCAGATTTGATGCCATGGTTAACATGGAAAGAGAGTTCCTTGCAACTTGCGCGAATTATTTCCGGCGATTATAAAAATCTAGAGATTGCTCACACATATTCGATAATGAGCGACGCGTAGTTCAGTGAATAAGGCAATGCAAACCGAGGCGTGAGCGCTAGCAAAATTCGTCGCGACACAATTAGTCAATTCGCTGCTATATACCACCTGAATTTAGATGTTTAGAGTAAAAAATTTTATTGTCATTGGTAATGGGATGATTGCCAATGAATTCGTGGAAAACGCTGACAAAGGGCTTTCATTTTGCCTCTATGCAGCGGGCGTGTCAAATTCACAATGCAGAGATGCGAAGGAGTTTGAACGGGATGCAGAGCGCTTATATGAAGCGCTGCAACTGATCCCGAAGGACTTGCCGCTTTTTTATATTAGTACCTGCTCTATAAATGATGCACCTCTTCCTCTGAGCCAGTACATAGCGCATAAAGTACGTATGGAGAAAATGGTTCTGAGTCGTCCTAACGCTCGAATCATCAGGCTGACGCAGGTTGCAGGAGTTTCTCCTAATCCTCATACGCTACTCAATCATATATTTAACAAAATTAAAAATAAAGAGTCCATTTCAGTATGGAGAAACTCCACGCGGAATCTCATAGACGTAAAAGACGTTCGAAGGATCGTGTTGGATATTATTCGTGATGTTCCCATTGAAGAAATCCCAAGTATTGTGAATGTGGCAAATACTTGTGAAATTTCGATTATGGAATTGATAGATAAATTCGAATCAGTATTGGGTATCCCCGCCAGGAGGGAGATTACGGATGCGGGTGATGAAATGAAAGTAAACGTCGATTGGATTCGCCCGATCCTGGTTCGTGGCGGGATAAATTTCGATCGCGGCTATATAGAGAATATGATTAGACACTACTATGCTGAATAATAATTTAAAACTATCAATTGTTGTTCCTGTGTATCGCAGTGAAAAAATATTACATCTATTGGCAGAACGAATCGACTCCGTTTTTGGAGGCTCCAACCCGCAAATGGAGTTGATCCTTGTGGATGATCGAAGCCCTGACGATAGCTGGAGGGTGATAGAGGAACTCTCTCGAACGTATGGATTCGTCCGAGGCGTTCAATTAAGCCGAAACGCAGGTCAGCATAATGCCATCATGGCAGGGTTATCCGTCAGCGTTGGGGAAATTGTTGTTCTAATGGATGATGACCTACAGCACCCACCTGAGGATATACCGCGACTAGTGGCAGAAATTGAGAAAGGAAATGATGTCTGCTACACGCATTATAGAAATCGTAAGCACGAAGCGTGGAAGAAATGGGGTAGCCGATTTAATGACAAGGTTGCCAACTTATTGTTAAACAAACCGGATTGGCTATATCTTTCATCATTCAAAGCTTTGCACCGCCGAGTGGTGGACGAAGTAAAAAAATATAGTGGGCCATACGCATACGTTGACGGATTGATTTTAGGTGTTACAGATAGGATTGCTAGTATAGATATCGACCATGGAAATCGGCATAGCGGTGCGGGAAATTATAATCTGAAAACGTCTATCTCACTATGGCTGAAAATGGCCACCAGTTTTTCAGTTTTCCCTTTAAGACTGGCAACATTTGTGGGATTGATTCTCGCGGCAATAAGTGCACTGATAGCAATATTTATTATTCTTAGAAAAATTTTTCACCCGGACGTTCCCGCTGGATGGTCTTCCCTGATTGTTGTAACGCTATTCATGGGAGGCATTCAGATGGCCTTTCTCGGGCTGTTAGGCGAGTATTTAGGAAGGGCTTATCTGAATCTTAATAAAAAACCTCAGTTTGTTATTAGGCAAATTACAAAATGACGTTGAAACACGAACCATTGGTCTCGATACTCGTCCCTACATATAATGGGGCGAAATACATACGTGCAACGCTCGAGTCTGTTCAGAGTCAGACCTATACGAATTGGGAAGTGATCGTCATGGACGATGCTTCGAATGACGACACAATTGATATTGTTAAAAGTATTGCTGAACCGCGAATTAAGATATTTGATAAAAATGAAAATTTGGGTGCTCAGGGGAATTGGAACCGAGGTTTAAAACAAATTTCCGGTGAGTACTTTAAACTGTTGCCGCAAGATGATCTACTTAGTACGGACTGTCTAGAAGCTCAAGTTCGTGTATTTGCTGAAGATAAAGATCAGTCTATATCTCTTGTTTTTTCAAGCCGCCAAGTGATTGGGCCAAATGGTGATAGCCGGATGATTCGTGGTTTCGGAAGCAGTCCTTCCGGGAGAATCCCTTCTAAGGAAATCGTCCGAAAAAGTATCCGCGCTGGCGGAAATTTAGTAGGAGAGCCTGGAAGCGGTCTAATGAGGGCTGCATTGGTTAATAAAATTGGACCCTATTCATCGGAGTTCCCATATGTTATTGATCTTGATTATTGGATCCGAGCGCTGAAACATGGCGATGGGTTCTATATTGCGAGACCATTGACGTGTTTTCGAGTTTCCCTTGGGGCTTGGAGCGTCAAGTTGGGGAACAAGCAGGTTGAAGACTATCGAAGGCTAGCGGAGAAGGTTTATAGAGACGGTGATTCGGGTATATCACCTCTCGAATTGAAGCTAGGCGTTCTTCGCTCGCGTATAAATTCCTGGCTTCGCTTTGCATACTACAGATTTCTGACATGACCACTACTGAAGAAAAAGATGAGTACGGTAGCGACTATGCCGCCTGGCAAGTCGATCGCTCAAACAGTTTTGTTCGGAGGCTGATCAAAGGGTTTTATATCCGTAAAGTTCTTTCCGAAATCGATGGACCAACAATAGACTTCGGATGCGGCGCGGGTCAAATTTTAAGAAAATTACCCAAACAATCGGTCGGGTTGGAGGTCAACAAATCTTTGGTTGAGTTGCACCGCCAACGGGGACTAGATGTCCGATTTTACGATGCGTTTGCGGACGATTTTTCTTTCTCTTTATTAACGCCCGGTTTTTACAAAACGCTTGTGATTTCACACGTGCTCGAGCATTTTGAAAATGCTGATGAGATTTTAAGAAGACTATGCAAAGGCGCATTGCTTCTTGGGCTAAATAAGATCGTAATCGTCGTGCCAGGAAAGGTGGGTTATGAATCTGATGCGACACATAGAACGTATATTGATGCTGGTTGGGTTGATCGTCATAACCTGCGGCGGGTTGAAAGCTATGCGATTGAAAAGCTGAATTACTTTCCTGTCAATCAACCTTCATTTGGGGATCGGTTTATTTACAACGAGATGCACTTGGTGTATTCGATTGAATCTAAATGATTAACCTGAGCCAAATCGATATACGGCAAATTTTAAGATTCCTGATGGTGGGAGGGCTAAATACAGCCTTCAGCTATTTTGTATATAGCCTGGCATTGTATGTTGGCTTGAATTTTATTTGGGCCAATCTGTGTGCAGTTGTTTGCGGGATACTTGTGAGTTTCAGGACGCAAGGGAAAATAGTTTTTAAGAAAACAGGCTCATACGCATTTATTCGCTATATCGGTTTTTGGTTCGTAATTTGGATTTTAAACATTTCATTGATTTGGGTTATAAAGCAATATATTAATGATCCATATGTGGCAGGGGCACTGGCTCTTGGCCCAATTGTAATTGCCTCGTACTTTATCCAGAAGTATTGGGTTTTTGCGTAAACCAAATTTATTTGTCTTGAATTTTGTATGAGCGCGAGTGCAACAAAAAATATCAATCCAGTATCGGTGTTGATAAAGGAATTGTGGATTTGGTTGCCAGTAGCTGTTTTCGTTTTTTTTCTGGCTAGCATCTTAATGAGCGGTTGGGAAGCAGGAATAATTCCCAATATTGAATACCCGTATTCATTTATTGAGGATTCGCAAGGAGTTATAAATGTAGTGAAAAGAGCGATCGAAGAGCCATGGTTTTTTCAAAATTGGAGAAGCGGCTATCCTTTCGGTTCTAATCACCTGGATTTTCCGAGCAGTGATACCGGGTCGATTGCCCTTCTCAAGTTAGTTGGATTTATCTTCGATGACTCATTTGTTGCTGCTTACAATTTGTATTTTTTGCTGAGTTTTTCGATAATTTTTACTTCCACGTATGTCGTGATCCGAGTACTTGGAGTTGATGTCTTATACGCTTGTGCAGCCGGCATTACATATGCGTTCGCATCATTTCACTTTCAACGTCTTCCTCACTATTTCTATATTTCTTTCTTTTTTGTCCCGATATTTTTTTACTGGGTATTTAGAATTATCGGCGTTGAAACTCAAAGCACGGAAAAAGACTTGACGTTAAAGGAGTGCGTATGGGGAGCCATCATGCTCTTTATTTCCACTTTCTTTGGCGCGTATTACGCCTGTTTTGAATTACTCTGCCTGGCATTTGCCTTGATTTTCATATATTTCAAATGGGGGTTTGGTCGGAGATTTTTATATTGCGCCGGCGCGATGGTTTTTGTTATATCTGGTTTGTTAGTGAACCTCGCTCCTGCTTTGGAATACAGAAAAGAGTTTGGCACTAACTCTGCTGTTGCCGCGCGTCTTATGGGGGAGTCCGAAGTATACGGGCTGAAGATTTCTCAGATGTTAATGCCGCGGGTAGACCACAGAAGTGAATCTCTATCCGGAATTGCTAAGACTTATATGGCCAGTTTCCCGCTGGTGAATGAAAATCATACAGCTAATTTAGGGGTAATTGGTGTAACAGGATTCTCGCTTTCGGTGATTTTTGTCGTCGCCTTGTTGGCTGGTCGAAAGATTGATAATCGAATTCTGTTGCCGAGTGCATTTATAATATTCTTGACAGCCTTCGCCACAGTTGGTGGTGGGGCTGCAATTTTTTCATTGTTGGTGAGTAGTCAAATCAGAGGGTGGAATCGAATAAGTATTTTCATACTATTCCTGGCAATATTTGTATTTTATTTTACATTGACGCGATTTGTTGATAAGTATTTTAGCGACGGAAAAATCAAGAATCTTGTAGCGTTTTGCATTTCTATAAGTCTTTGCGCAATCGCGCTTTACGATCAAACGGTATCCCCCTGCGTCGATTGCGCTAAACAAGATAGACTGGTTTTTCATAAGGAACAGAGCTTTGTGAAAGAAATGGAGAAGCAGCTTCCACCTGGCGCTGCAGTTTACCAATTACCCTACTTATCTTTTCCGGAGTCTGGCGGCATTAACCGATTAGATGACTATGATTTACTTGTTCCGTTCTTTTTATCACGTGATCTGAAGTTCAGTTTCGGTGGAATGAAAGGCCGGCCTGGCGAAGAGTTTTTCTCGCAAATTTCAGTCCTGCCGATTGAGGATCAGGTTGCCGTTGTTAAAAAATTGGGTTTCTCCGCAATATATATTGATCGCCGTGGATATGTTGACGGCGCAGAAAAGCTGGAA
Source organism: Ottowia thiooxydans DSM 14619 (assembly GCF_000422885.1). Taxonomy (GTDB): domain Bacteria; phylum Pseudomonadota; class Gammaproteobacteria; order Burkholderiales; family Burkholderiaceae_C; genus Ottowia; species Ottowia thiooxydans. The sequence continues at coordinate 170,162 of NZ_KE383943.1, forward strand.
GCAAGATTAAGAGAATTGCCAAATATTGAGTTCTTGTTGGAGGATCCTGGAGTGCGTTCCGTCTATAGAATTACTGATCCAAGTCCGCTTGTAGAAGCTGGGACTAATCCAGAAATTATTTTGAAGATGGCAGGTTTTAGTTCGACGCCAAATTTTAGTTTCCTAGGTGAAGCCCTTGGAACATTGCCACGGCAGATTGGTGTGTTCGACGGCAAGTCAATAGCGACAGATGGGCGACCTGGATTCGCGCTGTTTGGTCCTTACAAAAAACTGAAGGCAGGACGCTATAACTTAAAGGTATTCGGGACCGTTAAACATGTTGGCGGTGCATGGGTTGATATCGTTGGGCTGTCAGATGAAACCAAAGTGTTTGAATCCGATTTCAAGGTTTCAGCTTTAGATGAGCCCCATGTTTTGGTGGATCAAAATTTTTCTCTCAAGAAAGATATTTCGAAGTTGGAAGTGCGATTTTTTGCCACAGAATCTAGTGATTTCAAAATCACGGGCTACGAAATTACCGAAGATCGACAAAGGTGACGTTTTCACCACCATTGATACTTCGTTGACCCCTCAGACCGCTTTGTTTTGAACTCGCCCGGCCCGATGCCGGGGGGCGACGATGCCCGACTGCCAGACGCACTCGAAGCCGGCTGCTGCCACATCTAGACGAGCCATCTGGAGCGCGACGGCTCCATTCGGTGGCGGATGTTTCGCGAGATTTCTTGTAACTCCAGTGCTGTCCAGGCTGCAATGCTTCAGTAGTTGAGCCGCGAGGGTGAGAGCGAACTTCCGATTCCCGCCTTCGCCGTCATCAACCCTTCCGCTCAGCGTTGCAGATACGAGCCTCGCAAGTGCTTTCTATAGCTTGAGTAGCGCCCGGACTTTTCGCTTGGTCACGCCGGTTTTTTTGCGGCCTTTTCTGACTCGGCGTATTCGGTCACAACTTATGGCCTCTCATGGAACCAGCGCACGTTACGAAACGTGCGCCGCATAGGGCGGGAGGGACAGCGGAAGCTCTACAGCTCAAGCGCTCCGGAGACGGATTGCTGCAATGCGTGCGACGTTAGGAATGCTTGTTTTGCATACAGGCGTTGCTATCAAGCTTAAAGCTAATTAGGCTCCAGGGCTGCGAGCGAGTACCCAGCGCACGTGTGCGACGGCTGTAGATTTGAACGGCCAACTGGAAAGGGCACCATGTTGGTGAACAGCAACCAGGCCGAACCAACGACGCCATTTGTGGATTCGAACATCATGGCCTGGATGAGGGTACCCGGACTTTGCACGTCGTTGATCGACGCAAGGTACTACTTTGGTATGTGAAAGTAACAGTCCTGACGATTTCCAGTGTTCAAGACAATAATCCCTTTTCAGAAAATACACCGCGTTGAATTCTGTCAACGCTTATTTGAGCAAAGACTGCCTACTGAATCGAGTGCCGGCTACCAAAATGCTGCTAAGCGTGATGAGTAAGAAATGCGTGCAATTCTTGCTTCGGTTTTGTGGCACCCGCGTTAGTTTGGGCACTCTGCAGGAGCCAGCAGAGTTTTCTGTCTTCGTAATCTTACAATTAAATTTACTAAATATAGAGTAGCGGGTAAAGAATTTAATGAGTTATAAGAGCAAGAGTGGTTTTTATATATCAGCGGTTCTGCTATTTATAGTAGCCGTTGCTATAAAGGTTTTGTACATAAATACTGCGGAAAGCTCTTATAACGCGGAAGAGCTGCCATTGGCTGCAATGAGCTTGGCTGCATCGCAATCCACATTGGCCGACATCGCAGTCACCAGACTTTATGGTACGCTGAACATAACGTCCGCTATCTCCATGGCAGCGTTGGGATTCAATGTGTGGGGAGTGAAGCTTCCTAATATAATATTTTTCTTCGCGACTATTTATTTTCTAACAGCCTTTTCTCTAAATTATTTCAAATTTAGTCATAAGTGCTTTGCTCTGTTTCCCGCTGCGTTGTTATGTCTGGGGCCACCGGTTATTCAGATATGGGGCATGAAAAATAGAGGCGGATTCATTGAAAATATATTTGCTCTCACACTGTGTTTATGGATTTGCTCGCGTTCAGATAAAAAGAGTGTAAGCGATTTTGAGAAATTTGCTATAGCCATAATTATCGGATTAGCCACTTGGTCGCAGCCGATGGGTGTTATTTGGGGGGCATGCTTTTTCGTCTACTTTTTTGGAAAGGACGTTTTTCAAAACGATCCCAAAGTTATCATAAAAAGTGTTCTCACCCAAATAGCAGGATTTGTGTTGGGTATCTTGCCGCTGATCGCTCTGAATTTCCTGTTTGATTTCAGAACTATAAACTTTATTGAGGCTGGTGAAGCGATCGGAGGTGTTGACTTAGGGCACATGGGGCGATTTCAACAATTGGTTCTGGATGGCGTTCCTCGCCTCTTAGGATTGAAAGAGCAGTGGCATTCAAATTGGATACTTCCTATGCCATTGTCTTTGATGATGTATACGTTGTTCCTTGCACCCGTCGTCATTGGTTGTTGGAATATCGTTGTGCGTTCCTTTCGGTATCGCGAGATAAATATTGGCCTTCTTGTCATCAGCGTTGGAGGCGCAATTCTTTTAGCAAATGTTTTATCCTCGTGGGGGAACTTTCAATTGGAGCCTCGCCGGCTACTGCTCCTCTATGTGCCGCTGGCGATATTGATATCATATGGCTTGAAAGATAGTAAAAAGTTGCTATGGATATACATTGTTGCGTGGGTTGGCTTTAATATTTTTTCCAACTACACGTATATATCTAGGAATATTAATGGATTTTCAAGCGTTGTCTATAGATCCATGAAAGACGTTGCGGTGTTCTTGGAGGAAGAGAAGGTGTCGGGGGTTTATACGGACATTTGGACTGGAGGCCGAATCACATTTGAGACTGGCGGACGTGTACCATGGTTTCGATCCATCTACCAGGTTACAAGTTATGGTTACGTAGGCGACGATAAGGTTGCCTACAATGAAGCGATGGTTTTTGACGTCGAAACAAGAGCGGGTGTTTTATCGAAAGAACGATTTTTGAAGGATCTAAGTGGATCAGATATTTCTTGTCGTAGCAAAGAAATATCAGGGGTTTATGTGGTATATAAATGTAGTCGAGATTTTAGATTCAGTGATATTGGCTTTGCGCCAAGCGTTAAGGGCGGAATTGCCTTTGAAGGCGATGCATCGGGTGATGATATTAAGGTATTGGCCGGAAAGAAAGTCGGTGAAAAAATCGTTGCTGACGGTAGCGCTGGTTATTTGATCTATGGGCCATATGCGAAATTGCTCGCCGGTAGATATGAGGTGCTCATTTCTGGGGCCGGCTCAAGTGGCTTTGTTATGGATATCGTTTCCGACCAAGGAGAGCGGGAGTATTTCAAACATCAACAATCCGGCGCACTGGGGAATGGTATTCTATTAAGACAGGAGTTCTCACTTCCAAATCCCGTTATGGATTTTGAAGTTCGAGTGCATGTGCCTGCTGAATCTGATTTGGAAATATCGGGTTATAAAATCATAAAAAAATGATATGACTTGGAGGGTATTATTGGATTTTTAGCCGTTGAATTTGTGAAAAAATTAGTTATTCAAATACCTTGTTTTAACGAGGCAGAAACTTTGTCGATAGCGCTATCTGCACTTCCGCGGAAGGTTGGCGGCTTTGACATCGTAGAGTGGCTGGTCATCGATGACGGCAGCATCGACGAGACTGTGGCCGTCGCGCGGGCCTATGGCGTAGATCACGTTGTACGGCACGCTCGAAATCAGGGGTTGGCACGGGCTTTCATGACCGGGCTCGACGCTTGCTTGCACCTGGGCGCTGATGTGATAGTCAACACTGACGCTGATAACCAGTACTGTGCTGACGATATCCCAGCCTTGGTGCAACCGATTCTTGAACAGCGCGCAGAAATCGTTGTCGGTGCCAGGCCAATCGAGACAATCGCACACTTTTCGCCGCTCAAGAAGGCGCTGCAGAAGCTGGGTAGTTGGGTTGTGCGGTTCGCCAGCAATACCGACATACCGGATGCACCCAGTGGATTTCGCGCTATGAGTCGCAGCGCTGCTCAGCGTTTAATGGTGTTTAACGATTACACATACACACTGGAGACCATTATCCAGGCCGGCCAGAAAAACATGGCTATCGTTTCAGTACCTGTTCGCGTTAATGATGATTTGCGCCCCTCCCGTTTGGTCAAAAGCATTCCTTCGTACATCAAGCGGAGTATTGTTACGATCGTGCGTATTTTTATAATATATAGACCATTTAGGTTCTTTGGGACGATTGGCATCACACTGTTTGGTTTTGGATTTTTGCTGGGGCTGCGGTTTTTGTGGTTGTATCTTGAAGGGCAAGGCAGTGGTCATGTGCAATCGCTAATACTAGCTGCATTGTTGATGGGTATGGGATTTCAAGCAATATTAATTGCGTTTATTGCCGATCTGCTCGCTGCGAATAGAAAGCTTACTGAAGATATTCGGTCTCGTCAAATCGAAGACAGGGTTCATCTAACTGGATCGAATATCTCGAGAAATAGTGATAAATGACTTTGGTAAGGCGTCTGAATTGCAAGCGAAAATCTGTACAGGTTTTTGTGTCAAAATCGATTTGCATAAATTCCTGTGCAGATGCCCATAGTTATTGATCAGTGTTGATTATGAAAATATCTAAAGGTCAAGTTGAAGAGGGAATTGTTGTAGGTAACAATTTTGATAAGTATGGGTCCGTGAATCCGCTTGTTCGTTTGATTATGCGGGGCTTCCACGATGCATTGGATGAGCTTTCAAAGAAGGTGGTACCAACATCAATCCACGAAGTCGGGTGTGGTGAGGGATATTGGGCCTTGCGTTGGGTCGCAGAAGGGATTGATGTGAGAGGCAGTGACTTCTCGGTCAAAGTTATTGAGATCGCGAAGCTAAATGCAAAAGCTCAGGGAGTTAATCCTCAAATTTTTTCGTCTAAAAGTATTTATGATCTTCGTACGGAGCGAGATGCTGCTGATCTGGTTGTGTGCTGCGAGGTCCTTGAGCACTTGGAAGACCCTAGAGCTGCGCTAAAGGTTCTGCGGGAAATATCTAAGCCGTATGTCATCCTCAGCGTGCCTAGAGAGCCAATATGGTGTGGGCTTAATATGGCTAGAGGCAAGTATGTTCGCGGTCTGGGAAATACTCCGGGACACATTCAGCACTGGAACAGTCGTGCGTTTGTGCGGCTTGTTTCTGAGTATTTCGACGTATTGGAAGTGAGGAAGCCACTGCCTTGGACGATGCTGCTCGCCCGAACACGAAAATAATATGTCTGAGAGGCTGAGAAAGTCACTTCATCTCCTCGGTGCTGCGCTTGGACTGGCAGGCGTGTTGTTTGTGGCGTTTCGACTCCACACCTATTCACAGTCCATAGAGGTAGGTCGGTTTAGTAAGGTCCAATGGTTTTACTGGCTTGGACTCGCATTTATTTACGGTGCAGGAAATTTGTTGTTAGCCCGAGCGTGGTGGCATCAGCTGAAATATGTGGGAGTCTCAACGGAATGGAGTTGGGCAAGGCGCACATATGGCATATCCCAGTTGGGTAAGTACATTCCTGGCAATGTCTTTCACCTCGCCGGTAGGCAAGCCCTTGGACTGGCGGCCGGGATACCTGCCCGGCCACTCGCGCAATCTATGGCGTGGGAGCTTGGCCTGATTGCGATGGTGGGAGCTTCCTTCGCAATTTTGGCTGCGCCGCTGCTGTTTACCGTGGTCGACCTGCGTGCTGGAGTTCTAGTATTCTTGGCAGGGGTTTGTACGCTTTGGTGGCTGGCGCGCTATGCTTTGGCAGCTTCCATGGCTACAGCTTTGCTTTGGCAGTTTGCATTCCTCGCCGTTTCAGGAGCGACTTTTGCGGGCATGCTTTCGCTGCTCATCGGCTTTGAAAGCTTGCTATCCCTGCTTCCTGCAATAGTCGGAGCTTATGTGGTCGCGTGGCTCGCGGGTCTGCTCACGCCGGGCGCGCCGGCAGGCATTGGTGTAAGAGAAGCTGTGCTGCTCTACCTGCTCTCTCATGCGGTAGCGCCTGCGGATCTTGTGACTGCGGTTGTATTGGGTCGAGGCGCAACTGTCCTGGGCGATTTGGGGTTTTATTTGGTTTGCGCAGCAGCAAGACCTGCGGTCGGCAGATCATAGAAGTCCCTCACGACAGCCCACGCTTCGGCCGCTGTATCTACTTTGGTAAACAGGTTGAGATCTTCCGGGGAAATAGCCCCTTCGTCCATCAGCACGTCAAGCTGTAGCACTCGGCTCCAGTAGTCTCTTCCGCACAAGACGATGGGAACAGGTTTGGCTTTCTTGGTTTGCACCAGGGTGAGTACTTCAAAAAGCTCATCGAGGGTACCGAATCCCCCTGGGAACACGACCAACGCTTTTGCACGCATCACAAAGTGCATTTTGCGCAGAGCAAAGTAGTGAAACTTGAAGCTCAGGTTCGGAGTGACGTAGGGATTGGCGGTCTGCTCGTGCGGCAAAGCGATGTTGAGACCGACCGAAGGCACGCCCACGTCGTGCGATCCACGATTGGCAGCTTCCATCACTCCGGGGCCGCCTCCGGTACAGATGAACAATTTTTCTTCTTGTGGGAGCGGCAGGCTGTGGGTCGCCACCAGGCGCCCGAATTCTCTCGCATGTTCATAGTAGGCTGATGTGCGGACCGCACGCTCGGCCAGCGCGAGGGCTTGCGGGTCGTTTTGCGTGCGGGCCACTTCTAGTTGGGCCTGTGCAACATCTGGGGCCACGAAGCGGGCGCCGCCGTAGACTACGACGGTATTGTGTATGCCCGCAGCCTGTAAGCCCATCTCCGTCTTGAGCAGTTCGAGCTGAAAGCGGATTCCTCGGGTTTCTCGGCGCAGCAGAAATTCAGGGTCCGCAAACGCCAGGCGATAGGCGTCGGGCTCCAGGGGTTCTCCGTGGTCCGAGTGCGCTTGCAGCTCGGCCCATGCGTCTGCCAGAGGTGAGCTTGTGGCTGCCTTGATATCTTCAGTGGTGTCCATATTCGCTATGATAAGAGAAGCTAAAAGACCAATGCCATTAATACTCTGAACGAGTATTGGCCTGTAATCTGAGCGGGAGGGCGCTGTCAACTGCGTGGGCTATTGATGCGGCCTTATGAAGTTTGAAGTCCGTTCGCACCGAAAGGCGTCTCAGCCCCTCGACAAGCTCCGAGCGAACCCTTAATACATCACCCGAGCCGGACCAATAACTCAGCGGGTGCTTTGCGCAGGCTTTTTGGTCAGCTTCGGGATGGGCATTTAGTGTGGGCTGGCAGTGCGTAAGGTATTGGCTCGCTCAGATGGCCGGCCCGACGTGTTGAGTCAGCGCTGTTTTCAGGCGGTTCAGATCGAAGCCTTGTGTGACGACGGTGGTCGGCACAACGTAATAGAGGCGCGGCATGGGATAAATCAGCACGTAGTTTGGGCTGTAGCGCCACTTTAGAATTTTGTCCCAAGAAAGGCGTCCTTGACCGTCTACGGAGGAAAACCGAAGACCATCTTCGTGCAATGACACCGTTTGCTCTTCCTGGATGGATTTGTAGCGCCGGTAGTTTCCGCGCAACTGCCAAGGGATGATGGCGCTGTAGATGGCAAGCCCAAAAACCAGGCCGCCGAGAATGCCTCCTGCCGCTGCGGCACGCAGGTTAGCCGGGCCCCAGACGGCGACTCCTAGCAGCAGCACAAGCAATTGAGCCAATCCAGCCCATTGGCGCTTGGTTGGGCGGGAGAACAAGGCTCCGGCTCTTACGTAGTCACGCTCAGTCAAGCGGAACCGCGCCTGTGTCGTCTCAGTCATTGCTCAATTCTATCCGTGGAGCCGAAAGCACCTGGTGGGTCGAGCACTGCAAAAAAGCTTGAGTTTCGTTGGAGCCTGTGACTGCGCGTCGGCCCTGATTGACGCGGAGTTTGCCAACAAAAAAGGCCCCTTGCGGAGCCTTTGCTTGTACGGAGCGTTTCCGTGTAGTTCGTTTGGTGTTCAGACGCGCTTGCGGTATTCGCCAGTACGAGTGTCAATCTCGATCCTGTCGCCTTGAGCAACAAACAGAGGCACTGGAATTTCAAAGCCGGTGGCAATCTTGGCTGGCTTGAGGACCTTGCCGGAGGTGTCGCCTTTGACGGCTGGCTCAGTCCATGTGACTTCACGCTCTACAGACGTAGGCAGTTCAACAGAGATGGCTTTTCCGTCGTAGAACACGACGTCAACGGACATGCCGTCTTCGAGGTAGTTCAGCGCGTCAGTCATGTTCTCGGCTTCAACTTCATACTGGTTGAAGTCGGCGTCCATGAAGACGTACATGGGGTCGGCGAAATAGGAGTAGGTGCACTCCTTGTGTTCGAGGATGACCTGATCCATCTTGTCGTCTGCTTTGAAGACAACTTCCGTGCCCATGTTATTGAGCAGGGCTTTGAGCTTCATACGGACCGTGGATGAGCCGCGGCCTCCGCGAGCATATTCGGTGCGAAGGACGATCATCGGATCTTTGCCGTGCATGATGACGTTGCCGGCGCGGATTTCCTGGGCGATTTTCATAGCGGTATTCCAGTGAGTAAATGGTGAGCAGCGCTGCTCGTGCACTGGGGGCTGTACATTGATCCGGGCGCGCGCAGCGGAGCGAGGAAACGCAAACATGACCACCTATGTACGCACCAATTAGTAATCGGTAAGCGCGCCAAGGCAACCTGGCATTTTTCGCAAAGCCTTTAATTCTATCGCTTTTCTGCCACAAAGTTAAGCAATTGAGTGGCCAAGTCATCCTGAGCGAGAAGTCGTTGGCGTGCCAATAGCGTGCACTCTTGCCAGGCGATGAGGTTCGGATCAGGGAGTTGTGCATCATGGACTTCATTCCAGACGCTGTGAAATTGGCGCAATGATTCAGGCGCACTCAGCCAGTCGAGGAGTGCCTCAAGCTTGGCATGATGGGCGTTGTCATCCTGGGGGTAGATCTGCCATATGAATGGCTTTGCAGCCCACAGCGCTCGCACGAGAGAGTCCTCTCCGCGAACAAAATTCAAATCGCATGCCCACAACAATTCGTCGTAAGCGCTTTGCGGCAAATGCGGAAGATAGGAGAGTGATAACGATCCCAGTTTGCTGGGTGGTGTCTGCGCGTCTATTGAGCTACCCATCACAGACTCAACCGCCGCCCTTGCGCGGCCGGGCGTCACGAGCAGGCGGGTGGGCTCAGGGCTTCTTGCCAACTGGGTCAGCCAGGCGCCAAGCGCTGCCGGTTCATAGCAAAAAAGCGACACCAGCCTTTCACCCTGCCATTCGATTCCCTTATCGGCCAGCCATCCTGTCCGGTTAAATGCACTCTGGCGCGCCGGCAAATCCGGTTCGCGTAAGAGGCCGCCCGTGCTCGGAGTAAATCCGGGGAAGAAAAACCACTTGGTTTGGCCGACCCCTGGCCCTTGCAGGACGGGCGAAGGCAAGCGGTGCATTCGCTCCACATAGCCCTCGGCGCTGAGGTACTCCAGGTTGATCCATGTGGGCGCAGGAGAATGTTCTGGAGCGGCGCCGGTGAAGTGAGCGATGAACTCATAGGGGATTTCACATCCGAACGCTTCAATCCAGACGTCCGCTACGGGCAAGTCCACCAATCCGTTGGGGAGGAAGGGCTGACTCCAGTGAAGTACCTGCACCCCGGGCCAGCGGCCCTCCAAGGCAGCCGGAGCCATCCAGGACAGGGCACGCGCATCGTCGGCCCACAGTCTCACTCTATGCCCACGTGCGGCCAACTGAGCCGTCAGGCGCCAGCACACACCCAGGTCGCCATGGTTGTCTACTACGCGGCAGAAGATGTCCCAAGTAAGGGGAAAAACGTTGATTGGCACGCGCTGGATTGTGCCGCCATAAACTCAGCTCATGAGCGACCTTCCGCCACCATCCGATTTACCGGCCCCCGCCGAGCCATTGTCACCCCATAGCCCGGAGCTTCTGGCGCAGGTGGCAGGGTTGCCTGGTTTGCCCGGCGTGTACCGTTATTACGACGCCGCTGACCAGGTGTTGTATGTGGGCAAAGCGCGCAATCTGAAAAAACGCGTATCCAGCTATTTCCAGAAAAACCACGGCGGAACTCGCATTGGCCACATGGTGGGCAAGATCGAGCGGCTCGAGACCACTGTGGTGCGGTCAGAGGCGGAGGCGTTGATTCTTGAGAACAATCTCATCAAGACGCTCGCGCCGCGCTACAACATTATTTTTCGCGACGATAAAAGCTATCCCTACCTCAAGATCACGGGGAACGGCCTGAAAACTCCGGAGGATCCTGGTGTTGGTTCGCCGGCGCCCGATGCCTTTGCACGCGTGGCTTACTACCGCGGCGCCACGGATAGACGCCACCGATATTTCGGCCCTTATCCGGGTGCGTGGGCCGTGAAGGAAACGATTTTGCTTCTGCAGAAGGTGTTTCGCCTTCGCACCTGTGAGGACACGGTGTTTGCAAACCGCACACGCCCCTGCCTGCTCTATCAGATCAAACGCTGTACGGCACCCTGTGTGCGCCACATAGGGGTGCAGGAGTACGCCGAGGATGTTCGCCACGCGGAACAGTTCTTACGTGGTGAGACGCAAACGGTGCTGCAAACACTCGAAAACCGAATGATGGCGCATTCGGCTGCACTGGAGTTTGAGCACGCGGCGGAAATACGCAACCAGATGCAGGCGCTGTCCCGTGTGCTGCATCAGCAGGCGGTGGAGGTGGGGTCTGATGCGGATGCAGACATCCTGGCTGTGAAGGTGCAAGGAGGCCGCGCTTGCGTCAATTTGGCGATGGTGCGGGGGGGGCGTCATCTGGGCGACCGGGCCTATTTTCCCGCCCACGTGGAAGATGCTCAGGCTTTGGTGACCGAGCGTGGGGATGAGGAGGCGCCAACTGTGGAGGCGCACGTGCTTGAGGCCTTCATTGCTCAGCACTACCTTGGGGTGCCAGCGCCTGAATCACTGATTACGAGCGAGGCGGTGAGCCCCTTGTTGATCAGGGCGCTGGGAGACCAGACAGGAACGAAGATCAGCGCCCAGCATGCACCGCGCGGCCAGCGCCGGGTCTGGCTGGAGATGGCGCAGCAAAACGCAGCGTTGCAACTGGCGCGGCTGCTGGCAGAGGAGGGTTCGCAACAGGCACGTACCCGCGCGTTGGTGGAGGCACTTGATTTGGCGCCTGACAACATCGATCAACTTCGTATCGAGTGTTTCGACATCAGCCACACGGCAGGGGAGGCCACGCAAGCCAGCTGTGTGGTGTTCCAGGGGCATCGCATGCAGGCTGCGGAATACCGGCGCTACAAGATTGAAGGCATCACGCCTGGCGACGACTACGCGGCCATGCGGCAGGTGCTGCAGCGCCGCTACAGCAAGATATCTGAGGCGATGCAGGCCGTGGACGCCGCAAGCCATGTTCGCATGCCCGATCTCGTTCTGGTGGATGGTGGCAAGGGGCAGGTGACGATGGCGCGTGAAGTATTTGCCGCGCTGGGCCTGGATTTATCTCTCATCGTCGGCGTGAAGAAGGGGGAGGGGCGCAAAGTGGGTCTGGAGGAGCTGGTGTTTGCTGACGGGCGTGAAACCGTTTATTTAGGCATGGACTCCGCCGCGTTGATGTTGGTAGCGCAGATTCGAGACGAGGCACACCGTTTTGCTATCACGGGCATGCGCGCTCAGCGTGCCCGTGTCCGCGTAGGTGGCAGCCGAATCGAGGAAATTGCCGGCATTGGCCCCAAACGTCGTGCGCGTTTGCTGCAGCGCTTTGGTGGCGTGCGGGGCGTGGAGGCCGCGAGCATTGAAGATCTGGCCACGGTTGAAGGAATTTCCCATCAACTGGCCGAAGAGATATACCGCGCGCTGCACTAGGAGCCTGCTCTAAGAATCTGTTCAAAGGGCTTCGCAAGAATACGAACACGTGCTTTGGCCTGATGAGCGAGAAGTGGCTTTTTCTCACCGATTAGTCATTGTGATGCCAAGCTCGCGCACATTGTCTCGGTAGCCGTGCCACAATCGACCGAATGTTTTTCACGATTCCGACGATCATGACCTGGACGCGCATAGTCGCGATCCCACTCATCGTTGGTGTGTTTTACCTGCCTTTGCTGGCTGAGACTCGTAATCTCGTGGCCACCGTGATGTTCATCGTTTTCGCATGGACAGATTGGCTTGATGGCTATCTTGCACGGAAACTGAATCAAACGTCTTCTTTCGGGGCGTTTCTTGATCCCGTGGCAGACAAGTTCCTGGTGTGCGCCTCACTCCTGGTGTTGGTTCACCTGCAGCGTGCCGATGTGTTTGTGGCGCTCATCATCATCGGGCGCGAGATCGCCATTTCCGCGCTGCGTGAGTGGATGGCAAAAATTGGCGCCAGCAAGAGTGTGGCTGTGCACATGCTCGGCAAGGCCAAGACCACGGTACAGATGGTGGCCATTCCATTTCTGCTCTATGACGGGCGCCTGTTTGGCGTGATCGATACGCATGTTTGGGGGACGGTGCTGATCTGGGTGGCCGCCGTTCTTACTGTGTGGTCTATGGTCTATTACCTGCAGAAGGCCTTGCCTGAAATTCGCGCACGTGTGAAATGAAGTCTATCGATGGCCAAGCGCTGATCCGCAGTATGCCGGCGGTGTTCGTGCTGATATGGGCTACGGGCTTTATCGTGGCGCGCTACGCGATGCCGTACGCACCGCCATTTACTTTCCTTCTGCTGCGCTATCTTCTGTCCATTGGATGTTTCGTCATCTGGATTGCGGTGTCTGGCGTGCGTTGGCCGCAGACTGGCGTGGAGTGGATTCATCTTGGCGTGGTGGGCGTGCTGATGCACGGTCTTTATCTTGGTGGCGTGTGGGCGGCCGTCAAGGGCGGTATGGGTTCCGGGCTGTCGTCGCTTATTGTGGGTATACAACCGGTACTGACCGCTATTTGGCTCTCAGCCGCTGCAGGCAGCGGCCATCGCGTCAACGGCCGGCAATGGGTGGGGCTGATACTGGGGTTCGCAGGCTTGGTGTTGGTGGTATGGCGCAAGCTCACCAGCGGAAGCCCGGGCGATCACGTGACGGCGGTCAACATGGCATGGGCGCTTGTCGCGCTCGTGGCGATTACGGCCGGCACGCTGTATCAGAAACGATTTGTGAAGCCGTGTGATGTGCGCAGCGCCAATGCGGTGCAATTAATGGCTGCCGCAGTGCTGACGGCGCCTCTGGCATGGCTGGAGCCGGAGTCAGTGCATTGGAATGCCCAGGTAGTGGGCGCTATGGCGTGGTCAGTTCTGGGACTCACGCTGGGCGGGAGTTCGCTTCTGTATCTGCTTATTCAGCGTGGTGCGGCGGCTTCCGTGGCCAGTCTGATGTACCTGGTGCCGCCCACCACCGCGCTTATTGCTTGGACTTTGTTCGACGAGCCGATCACACTGGCTACAGTTTTAGGCACAGCATTGACTGCGGTGGGCGTCAGTCTCGTGGTGCGGCCTGCGAAAGCAGCGTGAACTTATGCGATATGGTGTTGCTAAGGCGCATAAGCCGTCGTTCAGCGGCGGTGAGGCCGACAATTCAGTCTAGAATGCAACGCTCGCTGGCATTTCAGCGTTCGCTGGCGAATTTCGCTGACGAGCGTTAGCGTATTGTCGTCAGCGCTTATATGGCAGGCCAAGCGACCAGGGCCAAGGCGTATAGCACGTCTTGAAAGCATTTGAAGTCGCTTGACCAGATTCACAATTCTTGAGAAGAGGGGCACCTTTGTGAACAAAACCGAGCTGATCGAACACATCGCCAAAAACGCGGATATTTCAAAGGCTGCGGCAACTCGCGCTCTTGAGGCTACAATCGGCGCTGTCAAGACTACCTTGCGTAAAGGCGGTACAGTTTCGTTAGTTGGTTTCGGCACTTTTGCAGTCGGCAAGCGCGCGGCGCGCGCGGGCCGCAACCCACGTACTGGCGCTGCGATTAAAATCAAAGCAGCCAAGGTACCTAAGTTCCGTCCGGGCAAGGCCCTGAAGGATGCATTGAACTAATTCCGGCATCATCCGGTGGGGTGCTTAGCTCAGTTGGTAGAGCGGCGCCCTTACAAGGCGTAGGTCGGCGGTTCGAGCCCGTCAGCACCCACCACCCCCACCAGTTGAATCAAGGCGAACATTGGTTCGCCTTTTTTGTCGCCAGGCCATCTCAAGAAAATTGCACCGTCGGAGGGTGCAAACGTCGCGAAGCGATGGGGAGCTTGGGAGCCTTTTTCGTTTTTGGCCAGCCAGACAGAGTTTCGTGCATGTTCAATTTCGTTCGTAACAACACCAAGATCATGATGGTGGTCTTGTTCCTACTGGTCATCCCTTCGTTCGCGTTGGTTGGCCTCGATGGGTACACCAGTTTTAACGAGAGAGGCAACAAGGTTGCGCGCGTTGATGGCAAAGACATCACGCAGACCGAATGGGACAATGTCCATCGGCAAGAGATCGAGCGTGTGCGCGCCTCCAATCCGAATGTTGATGTGGCGCAGCTCGATACGCCGGCAATGAAATACGCCACGCTCGAGCGGATGGTGCGAGACCGCGTTCTGGCTGCTGCTGCCAACGCCGAGCATCTTTCAGCCACGGACCAGCGTTTAGCGACAGAACTCCAAAACGATGCTTCCATCGCATCGCTGCGCAAGCCCGATGGAACCCTCGATATGGAGATGTACCGTCAGCTTCTGGCGCGCCAAGGCTTGACTCCAGAAGGATTTGAAGCCAATGTTCGGGCGGAACTCTCTGCACGCCAAGTGTTGGGCACTGTGATGACCAGCGGAGTGGCAAGTCAGGCCCAGTCAGATGTTGCGCTGGGCGCCTTTCTGGAGCAGCGTGAAGTGCAGGTAGCCCGTTTCTCGCCCGCCGATTTTGCCAGCAAAATTAATCCAACTGAGGCAGATTTAGAAGGCTTCTACAAGGCGCATGCAGATCGGTATCAGGCACCTGAGGCGGCTAGCGTCGAATACATCGTTCTCGATTTGGCCAGTGTCAAGAAAGCGGTTGCCTTGAGCGAGCAGGATCTCAAAACCTACTACGATCAGAACGCAGCCAGCTTTGGTACCAAGGAAGAACGGCGTGCGAGCCATATCCTGGTCATCGCCTCCAGAGATGCTTCCGCCGCTGACCGCGAGAAGGCGAAAGCCAAGGCGCAGGAGTTGTTGGCTGAAGTGCGAAAAACACCGGGTAGTTTTGCTGCAGTTGCCAAACGGGCCTCCCAGGATGATATGAGCGCTCCGAGTGGGGGCGACCTCGGGTTTTTCCAAAGCGACAAAGGTCTTGATCCGGCTATCAACAAGGCTGCATTCGGCTTGGCCAAAAAGGGCGATGTCAGCGACGTTGTAGAGAGCGAATTCGGCTATCACATCGTTGAGCTGACGGATATCAAGCCAGCGGTGATCCCGACTTTCCAGGAATTGCGTGCCAAGCTTGAAGACCAATTGCGCACAGAGCAAGCGCAGCGTCAATTTAGCGAGTTGGCAGACACCTTCACCAACGGGGTGTTCGAGCAAGCGGACAGTCTCAAGCCCATCGCTGAGAAGCTCAAGCTGCCTATCCAGACGGCTAGCAACATTGCCCGCACGCCGGCTCCTGGTGCGAGCGGGCCTTTGGCATCTCCTAAGTTTCTCTCAGCGCTTTTCTCTTCTGAATCGCTGAGCAAGAAGCGCAATACGGAAGCCATTGAAGTCGGTCCGAACCAATTGGCCGCTGGCCGTGTGACTCAATATACCGCTGCCCACGCTCGCCCATTCGCGGAAGTGAAGAGCGAGGTGCAAGCCAGATACATCAGCGTGCGCGGGGCGGAGATGGCGCGCAAGGAAGGTGAAGCTCGTTTGGCCGCTTGGCGCGCCCAGCCGGCTAGTGCGACTACTTTGCCTGCTCCAATTGTGATTTCGCGCGAAAACCCGCAAGAACAGCCTGCGGTGTTGTTGGAGGCTGTGCTGCGAGCAGACGCCACCAAGCCTCCCGTTTTTGTGGGCGTAGATTTGGGTCAAGCAGGCTACGCAGTAGCCCGGGTGAATAAGATTGTCCCGAGAGCGGTTTCTGCGGCTGACGCAGCGGCCCAAGAGCGCTTGCGCTATGAGCAGCTCTGGGGATCGGCTGAAGCCAAAGCTTATTACGACTTGCTGAAAACCCGCTTCAAAGGCGAGATACTCGTACCGGCCGTGACCGCAGGGATTCCGGGCGCTGCGAGAGCTCCGCAGTAACAGCGCTAACTTCCTGGGACCGAACTTGGTCTAAAAAAAGCCACCTTGAAAGGTGGCTTTTTTGCCTCTGAACCGTCTCATTCCGAATTGCGTTGAATCGATAAATAAACACCGTTCGGGCTGCCCGGAGCCTGTCGAAGGGGCGAAGCCTCGCGCTATGGATGCCTATCTTGTGGGGTCAGCACCGTTCACGCGTAATAGGGCGGTCCCGTACCAGTTCGATCCCAGTGTTTCAGTGAACTAGCCCTTGCTCAAGCATTGAGACATGAATGCCTTGCGCTCATCGCCCTTTTTACCGGTTGCATCTACGTTGCAGATTTTCATTTTTTCCTGCTGCGCTTTCCGGCCATCGGAGAGGCAAGACTTCATGAAAGCTTTCCGTTCATCACCTTTTTTACCCGTAGCAGAGGTGTTGCAGGACTTCATGACGTTTTGCTGCGAGTTGGCGGCGAATGTCGGGCTAGCGAACGCAGTTGCAATGGCCGCCAGGATCAGGAACTTACGCATGGAGATCTCCAGATTAGGCCCAAAGTTGGGCGCACCAGTTTATAGGCGGAATTCTCGTTTTCCAAGCGTCGCGTGGAATGGGGTGCGGTCTTTTCACACGCCGTTCGCGTTATTTGCGCACCTGCTGATCGCTCTTGGTCTGCTGGTCAGCACGCCCGCGTTTGCTGAGGTTTATCGCTGCGGGAACAAATATCAGTCTTTCGCATGTTCTGACGGGCAAGTAGTCGATGTTCGGAGCCCGGTTTCTACCGCTCCTACAACTCCTACGGCTTCGGCAGATACGTCAGTGGTGTTCTTATGTAAGCGTTACAGCGGAAGGCGCTTCTGGGCGAGTCGGCCATGCGATCAATATGAGCGTTCCATGCTTGAACGCCAGGTGCGTGTGCCTGCCGGCCTGAAGTGGAAAGAAAAGCTCGCCTACGCCACTCGCGAGCGACACAAGGCTGACGCTTTGCAAACGCCGCCCGGGCTAGTCAAGCGGTGACGGTTTTGTTTTTGACGCTAGTCGAGCATCAGTCGAAGGGAGCACCGATAGGCAAGTTTCCTGGTTTTAGGAGAAAAGCGGGAGGTACTGGCGTATAAGGCAAATCGAGCGCTAATTTGGCCCACTCGCGTCACCCACTACTCCTACAGTGCCTTCCACCTTCATCCATTAACCCTTTTCAGTAGTCATGCCCGACGTCCGAGAGCGCCTGGAGACACATCAGGTCCTAATCTATTTCACCGCGATTGGCGCTGCAGCGCTGTGCGCCTTGGCTCTGCCGGACACCAGGAGCCTGGAGCCCTTGGTGAACCCCGCGCTTGCGTTCATGTTGTTCGTGACGTTCCTTCAGGTGCCTATGTCTGAATTGACGCGGGCATTCTCCCGTATTAGATTCATAGGCGCCTTGCTGTGTGCAAACTTTGTCGCCATACCTCTCGTCGTGGCTGGGCTGCTCCGATTCGTTCCGGACGAACCCCTGGTTCGGCTTGGTGTGGCACTGGTGCTTTTAGCTCCGTGCATTGACTATGTGGTGACCTTCTCCCATCTGGGACGAGCCGATGCGAAGCTGTTGCTGGCCGCGACGCCCGTATTGTTGATTTTCCAGATGGTGCTGTTGCCGGTGTATCTTGGGCTGTTGCAGGTAGATGGTTCTGGGGGACTGGTTCGCTTTGGGCCATTTCTAGACGCGCTCTTGTGGCTTATCTTGGCCCCGCTGGTGTTGGCTGCGCTGCTGCAAAAATGGGCGATCCGTAGCTCGGTAGGCCGTGACATTTCTATTCGCCTCGGGCTTGCGCCGGTACCAGCGACAGCACTGGTTCTTTTTATCGTGGTGGCGGCGGTGATGCCTCAGATGGGAGCTGCCTTGGAGACGGCTGTGCGCGTGATGCCTGTCTACCTGGCGTTTTCTGCCATCGCTCCTCTGGTGGGCTGGTGGGTTGCGCGAGGGTTCGGCTTGGCGGCTCCCGCAGGGCGATCAGTTGCATTCAGTGCTGCCACACGAAACTCTTTGGTGGTTCTCCCACTTGCGCTCGCTGTGCCGGGCGCCGTTCCCATATTGCCGGCCATCATCGTCGCTCAGACCATGGTCGAACTGGTGAGTGAACTGATTTATATCCGCCTTATTCCTAAACTTGGCCAGGCCCATGCTCGTTAGCCATGAGGGCTCCGCGCCCAGCCGAGCGGGCTTCGGAATGCTTGTTTGGGCGCATGACAATGAGGTGCCTGAGAAGCTTTGAACGCCAGCCTAGCTTGCTATGCTATCTTGAACGCTTATGTGTCAGGCAGATCCTTGGCTCGCCACACGCAAAGAAAACACACGCCTAGCATGGCAATGGCCAGGCTGGTCAGAAGCCCCGTTCGACCTATTTGGTCTAGCAGGAGCCCGCCTATGGCGGGCACCAGCAGACGACTAAGTGAGAACAGGCTTGATTGCAGGCCGTAATCTGTCGCGGCTGCATTCTGCCTTGCAAAGTGCATGGTGAGACCAAAGGCCAGCGCAGCGATGTAGCCCATGGCGATCGCGACGCACGCGGCCGAGGCGATGATGAATGAAGGCGCTGGCCGCGATGTGGCAGCTAGTGCCAAGGCGCTTAGTGCAGCAAAGCCTAGCCATGCGCCGGCCAGAACAGCGCGCCGCAGGCCAATGCGGCGTGCCAGGTATACGGCGGTGACGCTGGACGCCGCTGCGGCCAATCCGCCCCCCACTCCTACGATCTGGGCTACGCGCTGGGCATCGAAGCCCAGATCCAGCATCAGCGGCTTGAGGTAGAACCACGCCGTCCCTACAAACGGAAAATAGAGCATCAGCAGCGCCGTCCATGTCCGCGCGCCGGGTTGGGCCAGGTAGTTTTGAAAGTCCTTTAAAGCGGAGCTGGGCGCGCGTGGCGACGAGTACAAAGGCCCGGACTGATCGCGAGTACTCATCGCGGCCAGTAACAGGGCACCTATCACGAGCATGCCTGCGAGTGCCACGAAGGGCGCGCGCCACCCCCATTGCAATTGGACCATCAGCATCACGCCTCCGCCCACGATCGCTCCCAGTGACAGGGCCGCAGAACGCAAGCCGCCTGCCCGGAGGCGCTCGTCAGAGGGAAGGTAGCGGATGGCGAGTGCATTGATGGGGATGTCCGCCCAAGTTGCCAACCAAGCGGCAGCGAAGGCTAGTGCGAACAACTGCAGGGGGCTTGCGAGCAAGTCGCTCCAGCCGATCAGCAGCAGGATGGCTGCCAGTGACAAGATCAGGAAGAATGCCCAAGCACGGTAACCGCGCTGAGGAGTCGCCCCACGTTCCATTGGCCTGGCCAGCAGGAACTTGAAAACGGCGGGCAATCCGGCCAGCTGGAACAAACCGATGTCCACGCCGGACCAGCCGTGTTGGCGCATCAAAAGTGGCAGGCCCAACCAAAGATAGACGCTAGGCGCGGTCAAAGCCAGGTTTAGCCAGGCGAACAGCGCTTGCAGGCCGATGAGGCGGGTACGTTCAGACATTGCTGGTCTCTGAGCGTTCTGATGCCTGTGGCTTACGACCCACTACAACCTGCACCGGCGACATGGGGAAATCTCCTGAAGCGAAGCTGTTGATGCCAATAAATCCTGCGTCTGCCATGAGCGCCGCGGTCGTGCCTTCGGGCACCACATGACGACCCACCATACGCATGGGCAGGTAGAAAGGCATCACCCTTGCGGCTTCTTCGGCTGTGGGCGGAAGCTCCGCGTGCACGAAGATGAACAAACCGCCTGGCGCCATAGCTGCCATCACTTTGGCGAGCACAGCCTGGATGTCAGGCACGAAGTGCAATACCGAGGAACACCACACCAGGTCATAGTTTTCACCTAGTGAATCGACAGCCACGTCGCCTCCCTGTGCGCTCAGGCGTCTGGAGAGGCCTGAAGAGTCGATGTTCTCCTGCGCCACGAGGGCCGTCTCCGGCCAGTCGAAAACAACCCCGCTCAGATTGGGAAGGTGGCGCGCAAGTTCGATCGCAATCCATCCAGGGCCACCACCAAGGTCCAGCAAGCGGCGAGAAGCTTGGGCTTGAGGCAATTGGCCCACAATACTCAGGGCGCCGGCTGCACTGATGGTGCGTTGCTCCTGCCCAATTTGTGCACGTGCTGCGGCAGCCCATCCGGCGCCGGTGGCTGACTGAAAAGCGGATTGGGGTAGTTGAGGGCCTTGCTGAACATGGGCACGCAAGCGGCTCGCCATGCCGCGTAGCGACGTGAGTCTGTAGCGCCATGCATCACCGCAATATCCGGGCGCCTCGCGTACCAAAAATTCACGGGCTGTGGCGCTAAGTTCATACAGATCAGGCTCTGCGTCGTGTCGCTGGCGCCGCAACAGTCCCATGCTCCAGAGCAGCTCCAGTAGATGGCTGGTGTTCAGGGGGTGTAGGTCACGGCGAGCTGCCAGCTCGGCTGCCGTCGAAGGTTCAGTGAGCGCGTCGAAGAGTTTTAATTCCAAGGCCGCATCCAGGGCTTCGGCGCGTACCGCCGAGGCTGCCAGGTCCCAGCAGGTGTTCAAGGGGTGGAGGGGTAGGTTATTGCTCATGTCTATGCCTTTTTCACAGCCGCCATGTCAGCCGCACACCGAATTCGCGCGGGGGACTGTAGACGGTGACAATGCCGTTTTGGTAGCCCACGGCGTCGTAGCGTTTGTTGGTGGCATTTCGGACGTAGCCACTGATTTCCCAAGGTCCAAAGCTACGCCCTGCTTGCAGATTGACCATTCCATAGCCGTTGCGGCTGTACCGGTTGGCTGCGTCCAGATAGACCTTGCCTACGCCGTACATCTGAGCTTGCACATGCCATTTCGCGGGCGCGTCGTAGCGGAGACTTACATGGCCCGACGCATCGGGTGCAAACGGGTTGCGGTTTCCGTCGTAGATGTTGGTACCGTCCTGGAAACGGTCAAAACGTGTGCGGTTGAGCGCGAGACCGGATTTCAATTGCCAGCCCTGGCCCATGACCCAGTCCAGCTCAAACTCCGCGCCCGTGGAATGGCCAGAAGCCGCGTTGGTGATGTAGACCATGCCGGGCATGGGCATTTGCTGCACCTGCATCTGGCGCATCTGCATGTAATAGAGCGCGGCCGAGTAGCGTAGGCGCTGACCGGCTAAGGTGCCTTTGATCCCGATCTCGAACGAACGCAGCTTTTCTGGCGTGTAGGCGGCGTAGTCAGCTGCGGGCACGAAGACGTTGAAACCACCCGTGCGCACGCCCTGGCTGATGCTGGCATAGGCCTGCGTCGAGGGCGTGAATTGGTATTGCAGGGCGAGTTTGGGCGAGACGCTCGTGTTACCTGCAGACTGGCTGGCGCTTCCAGTGGGTGTGAAATCGATCTCGGTGCGCTCCACACGTGCACCTGCTTCCAGGGTCCATTGGGGCCCGAGAGGAATCGTCCAGTTGGTGAACAGAGCGGTGCTTTGGCCGCGCAAGGAGGCCGCTGATCGGGACACTGCTGCGGGAAGCTTTTGCGTGTTGAGCAAGTCGTGGTCGTCGCGGTCGGCATACAGGCCCACCAGCCATCGGGAGGTGCCCGCCCGGCCTTCGAGCCGAAGCTCCTGAGAAAGGTTACTGAAACGGTGGTTGCGGGCTATGTAGAGCATCTCAGCGGGCTGGAAGTCTGTGTCCTGCTGGATGCGGTCGTGAAAGCTGTTGTAGGCGGTGATTGAACGAAGCTTGATACCCCCGCCAAATTCATGGGCTACATCCAGTGCCAGGGTGTCACCGGTGGAGCGGTTCCAGCTTGGTGTGTTCGAGCGGACCGTGACACGGGGGGAGGAGGGCGATCCCCATAGTGCCGCGCCATCGTGGAATTCCTGCCGCGCAAAGCGCAATGTGGCGTCTGTGCGGGTGTCGGGTGTCCAACGCAGTGCCAGCTTGACATTGCGGCGCTCGCGATCGTCTTCGCGTTGGCCAGTCGTTAAGTTGTTGATGAATCCGTCCTGCTGGCGCCACTCGCCGGAGATGCTGGCGTACAAGGTGTCCTTCACCAGGGGACGGCTTAAGCTGAAGCGCAGCGCGCGGCCGGAGCGGCTGGATAGTTCGGTTGACAAGGCAGCACGCGGGGTGTTGTCTGGTTTGCGCGTGTGGATGCTGATCACACCGGCTTCGGCGTTGCGCCCGTAGAGCGTTGACTGGGGTCCCCGCATTACCTCCACGCGCTCAAGGTCCAGCAATCCGTCGTCGAAACCTTGGGCCATCAAGGTGGGCACGCCATCCACCAGCAACAGTGTGGACGACGAGAACGAGAAAAACTGTGCTGAGACGCCACGCATGACAGGGGAGTTAACACCCCCCTGGCCGAACGGCTGGAAGGTCAAACCTGGCGTGATCTGCTCCAGAGATTCGAGTCTTGTGACGCCTTCTGCCTCAAGCGACTCGCCATCATGCATCGTCACGCTGGCCGCTATGGCATCCAATGCTTGAGATTGTTTCCCCACAGTCACTGTGACGGTGGGGAGTGTCTTTTCTTCAGGAGAGTCCGAGGGTTGTGCCTGAGCCGCAGGGCTGAGACCAGCGATAGCCAAGGCACCAAGGATGCCAGGAAGGCGGTAGGAAAACGGATGTCGAGTCATGAAGGAGTTCTTTCTTGCGGTGCAAAGTCTGCTGCTGGGAAGCCCTTCTGAGTTTGGTTTTAAATGAGAATGTTTATCATTTGATTTATTCTGCGGTTAGACCAATTTCTTCTGCATTCGGTCCGCCCAAACTAATTGCCGATGAACGACCGCTCTCTCAACACTGCACACTCTCGTCAAGAAATGCCGGATTCAGCCAGTGCGGGATGGGTACGTTTGCCCGCAGTTGGAGCGACGGCTGGCAGTACCGTGGATCGATTGCAGATTGAGCCTGGCCTTGCAGTCGTGCGTTCCAGCTTCCTGTCGCAGCGAGATGTTCGGGAAGTGAACGCCAACTTGCCTGAGCGAGGTGTACTGGTGCTGACCTTTGGTCTGGACGGGCGATCGCTCTACCAGAGCGCGGAGGGTGAGCGATTGGGGTTTGCCGCAGGTTTTACGACGGCGGCAGCGTTCATGGGTAGCGCTGGCGAGCGACGCTATGCGGCGGGCGAGCGGGTCGTTCAGTTGCGCTTGTTGATTGACGAACAAGCGGTGACGCAGTGGCTTGGACGAGACATCTGCGCAAGGCTTATGCCTGCGTGCGGAGTGCGTTCGCTGGCAACTGCACGAACTTCTGCTGCCAGCGCCAGCCACGCGCAGGCGCTTTACCGAAATTCAGATGCCACTGGCTTGGCGGCGTTGGATTGTCGAATCCATGCCCTTAGCCTGCTGGTAGAGGAGATCCGGGCGCTCGGGTTGTCTTCCCAGGTGCCTGCGCAGCAACCCCGTAAGCCCGATCAAGACCGGTTGGCCCGCGCGCGAGATCTGATGCGCATGCAGTTGGATCGCCCTCTCACCGTGGCGTACCTGAGCGCCGAGGTGGGTATGAGCGAGACACGCTTTAAGGCAGGGTTTCGAGATGCATTTGGCGTTCCACCCGGACAAATGTTGCTGCAATTGCGGATGGAACGAGCCCGGGTGCTGCTGGAAGGCGGCTGTCAGGTGGCTCAGGCCGCTTGGCAAGTCGGCTATGCACATCCGGGAAACTTCAGTACGGCGTTTGCACGGTATTTTGGCCGTGCCCCAACGCGGCATGTGGCATCGAGCGCAGCCGCGGTGAAAGGTCTTGAGGACGCGGTAGTGTCGAAGGGGTGAACTCAGGCGTTGAAGCGCAGCGACAAGTCTATTCGTCTACCTTGCGGCGCGTGGCCTTGACCTGTGAGCGCTGAGACTTGCCTTCCAGCCGGCGCTGTTTTGACCCATAGGTGGGTTTCGTCGGGCGGCGAATCTCCGGGACCTGCGCCGCCTCTGTCACGATGCCTTGCAAGCGTTCCAAAGCTATCGACCTGTTCTGCTCCTGGGTTCGGGCAGATTGGGACTTCAATAACAGAATGCCTTCCTTGGTGACCCTCCGGCCAGGCAAGGCCAGCAAACGTTCCTTCAACGCCAATGGGAGCGAGGAAGCTCGGATGTCGAAGCGCAGGTGGACCGCAGTGGAGACCTTGTTGACGTTCTGACCGCCCGGGCCTTGCGCCCTGATGGCCGTGATCTCGACCTCGTTTTCCTCCACCCAGCAAGCCATGACTAGTGTCCTGACACAGAGGTATCGGAACAAGATGAAAGTGATGGATTCGTTCCCAGGCCTAGGCGCAAACCGCAGCCATAGCCGTAGCTATGGAGACGAATTGCGCTGCAGGCGTAGGCAACGACGGCATGGGTGCGAAGACGCGCTTGCATGTTTCGATACCTCTGGGTCGGGGTGCTAATCTTTCAGCAGTCGCGCCTTCACGGAACGCCCCTTGATGCGTCCCTCGTTCAGGCGCCTGACGACCTCATGGGCGATGTCTCGCCCTACGGCTACGTAGGTGGCGAATTCGTTGATATCGATCTTACCGACCTGCTCACGGGTGTAGCCGAGGTCGGCCGTGAGCGCGCCCAGCACGTCTCCCGGGCGGATTTTGTCCTTGCGCCCAGCTTGAATGTGGACAGTTGTCATAGCGGGCAACAGGCGCTCACCTGGCGTTGGGGTGAGGTCCGCAAGCGGATACCAGACCGAAGCGTGCCCCTGCAACTGTTCGATGCGGCCAACCGCGCCCATCTCATCCATGGATGAGAGGCTGAGTGCCAGGCCGGTCTCCCCAGCGCGGCCAGTACGGCCAATACGGTGCACGTGCGCTTCCGGGTCTGGTGAGATATCTACATTTATCACGGCAGCAAGACCCGCTACGTCAAGCCCACGCGCTGCGACATCCGTGGCGACCAGAATCGAGCAGCTCCCGTTGGCGAAGCGCACCAGCACTTGATCACGGTCTCGCTGCTCCAGCTCGCCATGCAGCGCGAGCGCACTATAGCCCTGTGCCTGCAGCATCTCGGCCAGCGCGCGGCAACGTGCCTTGGTGTTGCAGAAAGCAAGCGTGCTCGCTGGCCGGAAATGTTCCAGCAATCGAGCGACTGCGGGTAGTCTCTGGTCTTCGCGCACCTCGTACCAGCGCTGCTCAATCTGACCCTTGTCGTGACGCGTCTCTACCTTCACCGTCACGGGGTCACGCAGGAACTGGGCAGCGAGTTTAGCGATGCCCTCCGGGTAGGTTGCCGAGAACAGCAGGGTCTGCCGTTGCGCGGGGCATTGGCGAGCGATCTTCTTGATGTCGTCAACAAAACCCATGTCCAACATGCGGTCCGCTTCGTCCAGCACGAGCGTCGCAAGCGAGTCGAGCTTCAAGTGGCCGCGATCAAGGTGATCCATCAAGCGCCCTGGAGTGCCAACGACCACATGGGCGCCTCGCTCCAAGCTGGCAGTTTGCCCGCGTAAAGGAACGCCGCCGGAGAGCGCGACGACCTTGATGTTGTCTTCCGCACGTGCCAAACGCCTGATCTCCATGGTGACCTGATCAGCCAATTCACGGGTAGGGCACAGCACCAGCGCTTGCACAGCGAAGCTGCGTGCATCAAGCTTGGCCAGCAAAGCCAGCGCGAAAGCAGCGGTTTTACCGCTACCTGTCTTGGCCTGAGCGATCAGATCGCGCCCTTGCAACGCGGGAGGGAGGCTGGCGGCCTGGATGGCCGTCATCTCAAGGTAGCCAAGCCGCCGCAGGTTGTCCTGAGCAGCAGGGGAAAGAGGGAGTTTTTCGAAACTATTGGACGATGCAGGGAGAAGAGTCATCCCGGCATCTTAAGCACAGAAGCAGATCGATTCCACCTTAGAACGTGTTCATGATCTTTTCGGGGCCCTGAAAAGATCATGAACACGTTCTAAGAGGCTGCGGGAATTGCAGAACCCACATCAAAAGTGGATTAACGCGGCAGACCGCCCGGGGTCAGTGATCTGGCGTTGTGAGGGGTTTTGCAGAGGTTCCCTAGGCGAATGCGTGGCGGCGGCATTCAAGGCAGGGCCGTTGCACGAACCGATCGGCGGATATAAGCAGGGCAAAATGCAAAGAAAAGTCTGACAAGTCTCAGCATGTTATGAGTTCTTGAGCTATGAATAGCTTTAGCGTTATATATGCTCGCGATATCGCCCCAAGTGCCTGCGGCTTGGCCTTCTAATCTGCGGCGCACCGCGTGGCGCAGGCTTGTCCAAAGCCGCCCTTGTTTAAATTGTCGATTTCAAGAGAAGATGAAGTCATCGCGCACCGTTTCCACGAGAGCCACTGAACCCGTGGAGAAAGCCCTTGCCCGCGAAGGCAAGCAAGTAACCACGCCTCAACGCAGACCTACGCAACGCGACATTGCAATTGCCACGGGTATGTCGCAGACGGCTGTTTCTTTGGCGCTCAATGATGTGGAGTCTTCGACCGTCTCCCGGGAAGCGCGTGCCCGTATTCTTCGCGCAGCCGAGAAAATGGGATATGTGCCCAATCGCATGGCCCGTAACCTCCAGTCAACGCGCACTCACACACTGGCTTGCGTGGTGCCTGATCTGACCAACCCAGCGTATCCCGCGTTGATCAGAGGGTTTCAGTCTGCCGCCGAAGCGGCGGGTTACGACACCATGATTTTTGATACGGACGGTACGTTAGAGAGGGAGAAGCGCGCACTCCATTGGTTGGCACAAGGTCACGTGGATGGCGTGATGGCCGTGTTCTTTCATGTGAACGAAGCTGCGGTGCTGAAGGCCGTGCGGACAGGAATGCCCGTAGTGCAGATGGAAAGCCAAACCTATCGTCCCTCCAAGATTATTGACAAGGTCTACATCAATAATGCAGCTGCGGTCCAGGCCATGACGCAATTGCTGTTGGGCAAAGGGCATCAGCGCATCGTCATGCTTTCCTGCCATAAAGGCCCTGGTGCTGAACGCGAACGAGGCTTTCGTGAGGCTATGCGCGGTGCCGGCTTTCCCGCTCGGATCATTGAGGCGGAAGACTTCACGCAGGCTGCGGGCGAGCGCGCCATAACGACTGCGTTGGCTGCTGGGTCCCAATTCAGCGCCGTCCTCGCAGCCAACGATCTACTGGCCATAGGAGCCATGGCAGCCTTGCGAGTTTCAGGAAAGCGTATTCCGGAAGACGTGGCGTTGGCTGGATTTGATGACATTCCCGCAGCGCAACTATTGCACCCGGCATTGACCACGGTGCGCAGAGACGAACAGGACATTGGCCGTTTCGTAGCGGAGCTGCTCGTTGCGCGGTTGGGGGGATCAGATTCGGATCTACCCGGGCGCGGCTTCGAGATGACATATCAATTGATCACGCGTGAATCGACGTAGTTTTTCATTTGCATATAATACGTATTATGTTTTAATGAGTGAAATAGTCCACTAACTTGCCGGTCCTGCACGTGTGACGGGGTTGTGGTGATTTATCTACGGAATTTTTCATGACCATATCGGCTGACGACATGATGAGCGCTCCCACTCCCGGCGTGAGCCGACGCGATTACCTGACCTGGTTAGCCGCGAGCGCTGCAGTCCCCTTCATGGCAGGGTGCGGTGGAGAGGGGAGTGATTCCAAACCTGGCGAAGACCCGGAATCGGTGCGCTGGTTTCGCGATACCGTTCGCACGGCATTAAACCGCCCGGGCATCAATGTGACCGCAGTGTCTGTTGCGTTGATGGTGGATGACCGTGTGGTGTGGGCTGAAGCCTTTGGCTATGCGGATCGAGAGAAGGGGGTTCAGAGCACGCCAGACATGCGTGTGAACATTGGTTCTGTAGCCAAGATTTTCGCTGCGTTAGCGGTCATGATCTTGCGCGATCGCGGAAGGCTCACCCTGGATCAGCCTTTGGCCCAGTTGCTTCCCGCGTTTCACATGCTCTCTCCT
Source organism: Ottowia thiooxydans DSM 14619 (assembly GCF_000422885.1). Classification (GTDB taxonomy): domain Bacteria; phylum Pseudomonadota; class Gammaproteobacteria; order Burkholderiales; family Burkholderiaceae_C; genus Ottowia; species Ottowia thiooxydans. Next base: position 198,177 of record NZ_KE383943.1, read on the forward strand.
GGATTCAATCGCATCACGGTACGGCATTTGATCTCGCATGCCAGCGGAGTTCCGGGCACCAACGCACGCAATGTCTTCAACTTCACGCCTAAGCTCGATTACGCGCAAGATGCCTTGCGGGCGCTGGCCAATTCACGCCTGAAGCATGAGCCGGGTGAGTTGTCGGTCTATTGCAATGATGGCTTCACCATGGTGGAGTTGCTCGTGCGCGAGCTCACCGGGCTTTCCTACCCCGAATTTATCCAGAAGGAAATTCTGGATCCTCTGGGAATGAGTTTGAGCGGCTATGCGCTGACACCCGCTGCCGAAGGTACGTTCGTACACCCTCATTACGAGGGAAGGCGCCTGCAACAGGAAATGCCCGCAGCATTCGCTACTGGCGGGGTCGTGAGCACGCCTACTGACATGATGAAGCTCGCGCGCATGCTGATCGATCAAGGCGTCTTCAACGGAAAACGGATCGTTTCTGCGGAAGGCATTCGGGACATGGGTATCGATCAGGGCCCGCTCGCCCGCATCAACCTCACGCCTTCCAATGTTCGTGTGGGTCTGGGGTGGGACTCCGTGAAACAACTGGGCATGGAAGCCGCAGGCCTGAATGCATGGTCCAAGAACGGTGGTACTACCTTTTTCCTGACTGAATTCATCGTTTTGCCTGGAGCTCGAATGGCCATGATGGTGAACGGAAATGGCCACGACTATGCCTCGCTGCTGCTGGCTGAAGGCTTGTTGCTTCGTACTGCGGTTGAACGCAAGAAAATCCAGAAGGTTCCTGCTGCGGTGCAGCTCAAGGTGCCGCCTCTTTTGTCGCCCGCTCCTGATCGCACAGACCTGGCTGGTGTGTACGCCTGCCATACCTCGCCTTTTCAAGTGCTCGCTGGGAGCGATGGTTCGCTGACGCTGCGCAGATTAGGTGAGGACGGCTGGGTACTGGTTCAAGCAGGTTTGCGTGCGCGAACTGATGGCCACTGGTGGGCCGACACCGAGTCGACTCGCTGCTACCGCTTTGCATTCACTGAAGGGCGCCGCTATCTGGTACAGCGCGAGATTTCTTCCAGCGGCTTGTATTGGAACGAAAATCCACTTGGGGAATGGTTGCCGCCTCTGGACACTCCATTACCGAAAGCCTGGCAAGACCGGGTGGGAAGCAAGTGGATTTGCACCAACGATACATCCGTGTTGCGAGAATTTGGCCCGCTCACATGGGAGATCAATGCGCTATCCGAAATGCCGGGCTACCTGATGTGGGACCACGACCAATTGCTCCGCGTCATCAATGACAACGAGGCTGGTATGACCGTGAAAATCCCGGTCAACGCCGGCCGCGACCTGGTTGAATGGAAAATAGTCATCGAGGGCGGGAAGGAGCAGCTTCAAAGCGGTGGTTTTGTATTTGAGCGGATGGCATGACGTACTCAAACTTGAAATCGAATGCAGGCTCGGGCGTGTCGCGCCGCCTTTGTTTGGGCTTGCCTCTCGCGGGCTTGGCCGCACCCTGGTTGCAGGCCTGCGGCGGTAGCTCCGATGACAAGGCGCCTGCCCCTCCTGATTGGGCTGATTCAAAAGCGGTCCAATGGGGCAGAGAGAGTATTCGCGCGGCGCTGGCCAGGCCCGGCGCCGCCACGACGGCGATCTCCGTAGCCTTGTTCGCGGATGACCGTGTAGTTTGGCGCGAGGCTTTTGGGTATGCCGACCGCGAGAAAGGCGTACCCGCTACGGTGGAGACGATCTTCAACGTTGGCTCTGTTTCCAAGGTGGTGACCACCTTGGCCGTGCTGATATTGCGAGATCGCTCAAAGTTGAAACTCGATCAACCGCTGTTCGAGTTGCTTCCGAGCTTCCGTATGCTCTCGCCGCAATTCACACGGATCACTGTGCGGCACCTGCTTTCTCACAGCTCAGGTTTTCCTGGCAACAACATGCGGGATAACGGTACATTCGCGCCGTACCTCGGCTATGCAGAAGATACGCAGAAGGCTCTTGAACGTTCGCACCTCAAGCATGAGCCAGGCGAACTCGCCGTTTATTGCAACGATGGGTTCACCATAGTGGAACGCCTCGTCGAAGCGATTGATGGCCGGACATTCCCTGAGTTCGTTCAGCAGGAGATATTTACCCCCCTTGAGATGCACTCGGCTGGTTACCCGGTGAAACCATCCCCGGAAGGCAGCTATGTGCACCCGTACTTCAAGGGCCGGAGCCTGCCGCAGGAAATGTCGACGCCATTCGCGACCGGCGGGATTTTCACCAACGCCGCGGACATGTTGAAATTTGGGCAGATGTTGATCGATCACGGCGTTTACCGAGGCAGACGCATAGTCTCGGCCGAAGCCATTCAGGAGATGGCTGTCAATCAGAGCGTGCGTACAGCGATCAACCCCGCCGCTGAATCCTGGAAGTGGGGCCTCGGATGGGATTCAGTTCAACAAGCGGGCATGAACGCGGGAGGCGTGCGCGCCTGGAGCAAGAACGGTGGCACAACCTTTTTTGCCAGCGAGTTCTTTGTTTTGCCAGAGCTTCGAATGGCGATGTTGATTGTCGGAAGCGGACACGACTACGAATCGGGCAAGCTTGCAGAAGGTTTGCTCCTCAGGGCGGCTGTGGAGCGCGGGGCGGTTCCAGGTTTGCCTAATCCTTTGGCCCCTGTGATTCCACCAGTCGCGGTGCCAACACCGCTCTCGGCTCCTGGCACAGCGGCGCGCCCCGGGGTTTATGCCAGTTCCACCCCGCCCTTGCAGGTGACTTCGGAGCTCGACGGATCAATCGCTCTGCTCAGTTGGGATGGTTCAGCCTGGGCAGCGTTACATGGCCCGCTACGCTCGCGTACCGATGGCAACTGGTGGGCAGAAGGGAATTCCCAGGTGAACTACCGTTTCCAGACGGTGGGAGAGCGTCACTACCTTATCCGCCGGGAGCTCACAGGTAATGCCCTGAGCTGGGGTGAATCACCGATAGGGGAATGGTTACCGCCTGAGAGTGCACCATTGCCCGCTGCCTGGAAGGCCCGATTGCCTAGCGAATGGCGGTTTGCCAATGACTCTCCAGAATCGGTGACGAGACTGTTCTCTCCCATTGTCTGGCGCATGGCTGAACTGGATGCGGCGCCGGGATACCTCCTCCTGGAGAATCAACTGCTGCGCATCACGAGCGATGACCAGGCGGGCATGGTGGTCAAGATTCCCGGCGTCAATGGGCGAGATTTGTTCGAGATAAGTATGGTGAAGGTGGATGTCCAAGGGGTGCAATCCGAGCAACTGCATCTTGGCAGCGTGATATTTGAGCGATACCCATCCGATACCCCGTAGGCGGCCCAGCTTGCTGAGCAAGTGCATCCCAGTCACGGGCTCCTCGGCCTCACGATGACGCTTGCGCGACGCCGTAAGAGTCGCGAGCATGTTCTTATTGCCGGGGCAAAGGTGTCACACGAGTTCCAGGCAAGCCTCGTGACAAAGGCACCGGAGTTTTTTAAAACCGTCGATTGAGGAGATTTGCATGAGTTCAACCCCATCCACAGATACCGCGAATGACTTGCTGGTAGAGCGTCAAGGCGCTGTGATGCGCATCACCTTGAACCGTCCGCAGCGTCGCAACGCATTGACTGACGATGTTCTGCTGCGGCTAGGTGCTGCTGTGCGGGAAGCCAATGCCGATCGCAGCGTGCGTGTCATTGTGCTCACCGGGGCCGGCGACAAAGCCTTCTGCGCTGGCGCTGACCTCACGCCTGGAGATACGCCCTTCAAACCAGATTTCACTCGCATGCAGTTGCCGCTGGCCGACTTGGCCCGCGCCGTGCACGACTGTCAGGTGCCCATCATTGGGCGTATCAATGGCGTTTGCATGGCAGGTGGGCTGGGCTTGTTCGGCCTCTGCGACATGGCGATCGCTGTGGAGGAGGCGCGCTTCGGTATGCCCGAAGTCAAGATTGGCATTTTCCCCATGCAAATCCTCACTATCTTGCGTGACCTGATCCCCCCGCGTTTTCTAAATCAGATGTGCCTTACCGGCCAACCTATAGATTCGAAAACCGCCTTCTCTCTTGGGCTGCTGAACAAGGTGGTGCCCGCGGCAGAACTTGATACCGCCGTAGAGGCGCTCGTGGCGGATGTCTTGGCGGTTTCGCCACTGGCTGTGCGCCGTGGCAAGTACGCCATGCATGCGGTAGAGGCGATGTCGTTCCACGAAATGATGGCGTTCACAGAAAGCAATATCTCCGCCATGATCCAGACTGAGGATGCACGCGAAGGCCTTGCCGCCTTCAACGGCAAGCGCCCACCGGTGTGGACGGGCCGCTGAAGCAGTCTTGATGGCTGGCGCTCAAAATGTGTGGATGAGTCTGGTGTGAGGGAGCTTTTCACACCTTTTGACGGTGGTAGCTCGATTGCGAGCTCGCCCCGTGCTCGCTCGATGCGTCTCGCGGAATGGCTCTTTCCTGTAGCGAACCACCCGCGAGAAAAACCCTTTTGTGTGCGGTTTGTGGGTGTGACTCAGGGAAAGCCTTCTCCCGAACTCTGATCGCCTCATCCTAGAATGGGTCTCAGAGCATGTTTGCGATCTCCTTGCGGGGCCACCTAGCATCGCCATACCCTTCGGGCCGCGCTCGAAAATCCGCGTCTGCCGTGTTGAAAGTCCTCGCGATACCAGTAAGTGTCGCTGCGGATTTCGATTTGCACCCTCGGCTTTTCGAACTTAGGGGCCCTTTCTACAGGGATCGTAAACGCTTCAAGGCAGTATCGCTTAAGGGATTTTTGACTTCATGACATCAAGTACCAAGCCATCCGATGCGCCGGGCGAGGCCGCAGGCGCCGCCGACGCCGTGCAGCAGCGAATCATCAAGAAATATCCGAACCGTCGCTTGTACGATACGCGTACCTCCTCCTACATCACGTTGGCTGAGGTGCGCAAGCTGGTGATGGCCGCTGAGCCGTTCGTGGTGCGCGATGCCAAGAGCGGGGACGATCTCACTCGCAGCATCCTTTTGCAGATCATTCTGGAAGAAGAGGCTGGCGGGGCGCCCATGTTCAGTGAAGCGGTGCTTGCCAACATCATTCGCTTCTACGGCCACTCCATGCAAGCGTTCATGGGCACCTACCTGGAAAAGAACATCCAGTCTCTCATGGAAGTTCAGGCCAAGCTCGCGGAGCAATCACCGGTCATGCAAGGCATGATGGGCAGCTATCTGGAGCAATCGAAGAGCGCTTTTGCGCAGATGCAGGAGCAGATGCAAAAGCAGACCGAGCAAGTTATGACCGCTTTCGGAATGAAGCGCTGAGCAGCCTGCGGAGTTACCGGTCAGAGGCGCTGTGCAAGTCTTCGGTTGGCGATTGGAGCGGTTTCTCTATCGCTAGGCCAGCTAGGCTGCGACAATCAGGGCATGAGTGAAATTTCCACGCCGGCACCGCGTATAGGCTTCGTTAGCCTAGGATGCCCCAAAGCCTTGACTGATTCGGAGCTGATCCTGACGCAGCTTTCAGCAGAAGGCTATCAAACCAGCAAGACCTTCGAAGGCGCTGATCTCGTCATCGTCAACACCTGCGGCTTCATCGATGACGCCGTTAAGGAGAGCCTGGACACCATCGGAGAAGCGCTTGCTGTTAACGGCAAAGTGGTTGTCACGGGTTGCCTGGGCGCTAAAACCGTACCTGGCAGCGATTCGGCTGATGGCGACTCCCACAATTTGGTGAAATCGCTGCATCCTTCCGTGTTGGCCGTGACCGGCCCCCACGCTACACAGGAGGTGATGGACGCAGTGCATCTGCATTGCCCGAAACCCCATGATCCATTTTTGGACTTGATTCCAGGCGCTTTTGGCGAAGCGGGCTTGAAGCTCACGCCGCGCCACTATGCCTATCTGAAGATCAGCGAAGGCTGTAATCACCGCTGTACCTTCTGCATCATCCCCTCCATGCGCGGCGATCTGGTCAGCCGGCCCATTGGTGATGTCCTGAAAGAGGCGCGAGCCTTGTTCGAGGGTGGCGTGAAGGAGTTGCTGGTTATCAGCCAGGACACTTCTGCCTATGGCGTGGATGTGAAGTACCGCACCGGCTTCTGGGATGGTCGCCCGGTGAAGACGCGCATGTTTGAGCTTGTTCAGGCGCTTTCGGATCTGGCTGAGCCGCATGGTGCCTGGGTGCGCTTGCACTACGTCTATCCCTACCCCAGTGTCGATGAAATCGTGCCGCTCATGGCCGAAGGCAAGGTACTTCCCTATCTGGATGTACCCCTGCAGCACAGCCATCCGGACGTGTTGCGCCGCATGAAACGGCCAGCCAGTGGTGAGAAAAACCTGGAACGTATTGCCCGCTGGCGCGAGCTTTGCCCGGAATTGGTGATTCGCTCCACCTTCATTGCCGGGTTCCCGGGTGAAACGGAGCAGGAGTTCGAACATCTGCTGGATTTCGTTCGCGAGGCGCGCATTGACCGTGCAGGATGCTTCGCCTATTCCCCCGTGGAGGGCGCTACCGCCAACGCACTACCCGGCATGCTGCCACCAGAGCTGCGTGAAGAGCGGAGAGCGCGTTTCATGAAAGTGGCGGAAGAGGTATCTACCGCCAAGCTGCGCGAGCGAGTGGGCGCCACCATGCAGGTGTTGGTGGATTCCGCACCTGCGCTGGGTCGGCGCGGAGGTGTGGGCCGAAGCTACGCTGACGCCCCGGAAATTGATGGTATCGTGCAATTGCTGCCACCCGAGAAGATCAGCAAACAGCTCAAGGTGGGAGAGTTCACGCGGGCACGCATTGTGGGCACCCAGGGGCATGACCTGGTGGCTCTGCCCATATGAGTTTGACGATGAGGCGTTTTGGCGCCTTTTCTGCAGGCGGGGAGGGCGAACAGCATGCGAGCCCAAGCTGCTTCGCAGTGATTCGCGAATGTTCAGGCCTGCTGCACTCATCCGGATTCAAGGCTGCCTTGCAAAAGCAAGCAATCTTGAGCCTCCTGAAGAGTGTGAAATTAAGCAGGCAACAAAAAAGCCACCCGAAGGCGGCTTTTTTTAAGAGGAAATCTGCATATGTCAGATTTCCAGTGTCATTACCCAACATAATCGTTGGTGCCCAGGAGAGGACTCGAACCTCCACGGAGTTACCCGCTAGTACCTGAAACTAGTGCGTCTACCAATTCCGCCACCTGGGCATTTCAGGAAAGAACGCAATTGTATATCAAAAAAACTGAGCCATCCGGCTTGTTGGATGAAATTGAAGGAACGGTGCAAGGTCACCGTGACGGCCATGGTTTCGTAACCCGCGACGACGGGGAGCCAGACATCTATCTAGCTCCCAATGAAATGCGAGCGGTGCTGCATCGAGATCGCGTCAAGGTGCGGGTGGTACGACAGGATCGGCGTGGCCGGCCCGAAGGGCGTGTTGTAGAGATTGTGGAGAGGCCACCGCATCCCATCATTGGGCGTTTGCTCAATGAAGCTGGCCTGTGGTTGGTAGCGCCGGAAGACAAGCGCTATGGCCAGGACGTGATGATTCCAAAGAGCGGCATCGGGCAAGCCAAGCCGGGCCAGGTGGTGGTGGTCGAACTGACCGAACCCCCCGCGCTCTATGGTCAGCCCGTGGGCCGCGTGAAGGAAGTGCTGGGCGAAGTGGATGACCCCGGCATGGAAATCGAAATAGCCGTGCGCAAGTACAGCGTGCCACATGAATTTTCTGATGCAGCTATCGGCGAGGCCAGGTCGCTTCCGGATCAGGTGCGCCCAGAAGACAAGCGCGGCCGGGTTGATCTGACCGATGTGGCGCTGGTCACCATCGATGGCGAGGATGCGCGCGATTTTGACGATGCCGTGTATTGCGAACCCGCCAAGGTGGGGCGCGGTAAAGGCTGGCGCTTGTTGGTCGCCATCGCTGATGTGAGCCACTATGTGCAGACCGGTCATCCGCTGGATGTCGATGCCTACGACCGCGCTACCAGTGTGTATTTTCCGCGCCGCGTGATTCCCATGCTGCCTGAGAAGCTGAGCAATGGCTTGTGTTCTCTCAACCCTGAGGTAGAGCGCCTTTGTATGGTGTGTGACATGCTTGTCACCGCCAAGGGTGAAGTGCATGCCTATCAGTTTTACCCCGCGGTGATGTGGAGCCATGCACGCTTCACCTATACCGAAGTGGCCGCGATTTTGGCCAATACGCGTGGGCCCGAGGCCAGCAAGCGCAAGGCGCGCGTTCAGGACCTGATCAACCTGCATGACGTGTTCCGCGCGCTCTTGAAGAGCCGCGCTGCGCGCGGTGCGGTGGACTTCGAGACTACAGAAACGCAGATCGTCTGTGATGACAACGGCCGCATTGAGAAAATCGTGCCGCGTACCCGCAACGATGCGCACAAACTGATCGAAGAATGCATGCTGGCTGCCAACGTATGCAGCGCAGATTTCATAGAGCAGGGCAAGCACGCTGGCCTGTTCCGTGTGCACGAAGGCCCCACTCCTGAAAAGCAGGAAACCCTTCGCAGCTACCTGAAGGTGCTGGGCTTGGGCCTGACCATCGGTGATGTACCCAAGCCTAGTGAGTTTCAGCACATAGCCGAAGCCACAAAGGAGCGCCCCGACGCGCCGCAAATCCACATGATGCTGCTGCGCTCGATGAGCCAAGCCATCTACTCGCCGCACAACAGTGGCCATTTTGGCCTGGCCTACGAAGCCTACACGCACTTCACCAGCCCGATCCGGCGTTATCCCGATCTCCTGGTGCATCGCGTGATCAAGGCCATCTTGAGCAAACGCCGCTATCAGTTGCCGGAATTGCCGACGCCTGGCGAGGCGCACGAGAAGCTCAGCCGCCGTTTGCAAAAGAACAATGCATCCCGCAATCGCGGCAGCACGGAACCGCCTAAACGTGCATCTGCCGAGATGCTGGCCTGGGAAGCAGCGGGCTTGCACTGCAGTGCCAACGAACGCCGTGCCGATGAGGCCAGCCGTGACGTCGAAGCCTGGCTGAAGTGCAAGTACATGCGCGAGCACCTGGGTGAAGAGTTTGGGGGAGCGGTGAGCGCTGCCACGAGCTTCGGGCTGTTCGTGACGCTGGATGAGCTCTACGTGGAGGGCCTGGTACACATCACTGAACTGGGAGGCGAATACTTCCGCTTCGATGAAGTGCGTCAGGAACTGCGCGGTGAACGCACGGGCATCCGCTACGGTGTGGGCACCCGAGTTCGCGTGCAGGTCAGCCGGGTCGATCTGGACGGTCGCAAGATCGATTTTCGTCTGGTGAACGATGGGGAGGATCTCACCTCCCGTGCGATGCGAGACAAAGGCGTGCCGCAGTCGGGTGAGCGGGGTACGTCCGCGAAAGCATCTACCAAGCGCAGTGCGCGCAAGCCCCGGGACCATGAAAGAAGCGAAGGCGCTGACTCCTCCGCTGCCAATGCACGCCACCATCCTTCGCCCATTCAGGCGCTAAAAGCATCTGTGAAGAAAGCCGCTGCTCAAGCCAGGGGCGGTAAACAAAAAAAATCAAGGCGCTGAACGCGGGTTTGCCGCAGGTCCTGAGCTATTGATCCGGCCCGGTGATGTATTAACCGTTTGCCCTGAGGTTCGAAGGGCTTAGCCCCTTCGCAGGGCGAACGAAATTTAAACTTCACAAGGCCGCATCAATAATGTCAACCATGAGCAAGCACCCCTCACTCAAAACCGCCATCGTCACTGGAGCCGGCACCGGCATAGGTAAGGCAACAGCACTGGCTTTGCTGGCCGATGGCTGGCAAGTTGTGTTGGCTGGCCGGCGTGCAGAAGTCCTCCAGCAAACCATAGACGAATCGCAAGCCGGTGCGCGCGCCTTGGCCGTGCCCACGGATGTGGCTGACCCCGCCGCTGTGGCACACCTCTTTGAATCTACCGTTCAAGCATTCGGCAGGGTTGATTTGCTTTTCAACAATGCCGGTACGGGCGCTCCTGCGGTTCCGCTGGAGGATCTCACTGTGGAGCAGTGGCGCTCAGTGGTGGATGTCAATCTGAGCGGTATGTTCTATTGTTTGCAGGCGGCTTTTCGGGTCATGAAGGTGCAGGCCCCTCGTGGGGGCCGCATTATCAACAACGGCTCGATTGCAGCGTATGCACCTCGTCCTCATTCCATCGCTTATTCGGCCACCAAGCACGCGGTGTCAGGGCTCACGAAAGCCGCCTCACTCGATGGTCGCGCCCATGACATCGCTGTCGGCCAGATTGACATTGGCAATGCCGCTACGCAGATGACTGGCCCTATGGCTGCCGGCATCTTGCAAGCCAACGGCCAGACGATGGAAGAGCCCCGCATGGATGTTGCCATCGTTGGCCAATCGGTGGTCTATATGGCCAATCTGCCCCTGCAGGCCAACGTGCTATTTCATACGGTGATGGCCACCAAGATGCCGTTCGTGGGGCGAGGGTAGCAGGAACGTATCTGTACTCCAAATCAGGAGCTTTGGCGTCCCGCTGTGTCCTGTCTTGCGGGTGGCGTGCAGTGATACGTCGAATGCCGAGCAGGGCCCGGCGGTCCCAACGAATGTTCTTCGTTATTCTTCTGCAGTCTGCTTCCGGCCTTTCAGGACGGAGTTGCCAATCTTTCCGCCGTGAGAGGCAAGCCATACGGCCATACATCCGCAAAATGTCCGTGTTGCCATACGGCAGTGCGAGCAGCGCTGAACGCATCTACTCCTGCTGCCAGACGCGCGCCAATCATGCCGGCTAGGACATCGCCTGTACCGGCGGTGGCCAATCGAGCATTTCCGGTGGGGTTGATGTAGGGGAGTTGGTCTGGCGCTGCAATGACGCTGCCGGAGCCTTTCAGGACTACCGTGGCGCGGAATCGCTGGGCTAATTCACGTGCACATGCCAAGCGGTCCGCCTGCACTTCAGCCGTGGTGCACGCCAAGAGGCGAGCAGCCTCCAGCGGGTGAGGGGTCAAGACCGTCGCTTGCCCGTGTGAGCTCCGGTTTGCGAGGCTGGCTTGCAGGGCGGGGTCGCGAGCAATGGCGTTCAAGGCATCCGCATCCAACACCAGGCGGGGAGCTGCGGCCAGAAGTGCGGGGAGTACCTTAACCACTGCTTCGCCACCGCCGCAACCACAAACCGAGGTGAGCGCTGAAAGATCGAGCGCATCGAAGCGGCGGAACATCAGGGCCGGGGCGGTGGGGTCCGCCAGCAGATCAAAATCACCGAGTAGGCTGACGTAGACGCGTCCGGCGCCAGCAGACAGGGCGGAGCGAGCGGCGAGGAGGGCGGCGCCGCGCATGGAGATACCGTGAGAGGCGTCACTTTCACCCCCGATCACGGCCACATCGCCCCAAGTGCCTTTGTGGCTGGCATGCGGGCGGGTAGCTTGCGACCCGGGTGGATTGAGCAGCGCCACTGGAGCTTCTGCGGGGGATATGCCCAGTTCGTCGAACCACAGCGTGCCGCAGGCGTCTCGCCCGTGCATGGTGAAGAGGCCGGGCTTCAGTGTGAGGAGGCTGAGGGTGTGGTGGCGTGGAGGGCCGGCATCTGTGTGCCAGGGGATATGGGCTGAGCCGGTGTCGACATTCAGGCCGGTCGGCGCATCCACGGCCAAACGCTGCGCGGGGCCAGTAGCCATGCAGGCAAGCCATTCGGCCATACGGCCCTGCGCTGGGCGCGCCGCGCCAATGCCCAGGAGTGCGTCGATACACAGGTCATCCGCATCGAGTTTTGGGGGCTCTTCGGCAAAGTGCACGCCGGCATCGCGCGCGCGTACCCAAGAGGCGCGTGCGTCTGTCGGGGTGCTTTCCGCATTGCCCAACCAGGTCACCACCGGGTTGAGGCCCCAGCGGCGCAGGTGCATCGCGGCCTCCAACCCATCTCCCCCGTTGTTGCCGGGGCCGCAGGCAACCCAAATGGTGCGAGCATGTGGTGCTAGAGCGAGTGCAAGCCGCGCTACCGCCAAGCCAGCGCGTTGCATCAGGGTGTGGGCAGGCAGTTGGGCTGCAGCAGCTTGCTCTATGCGACGGGTAGCTGCGGTGTCATGCAGCGGGTGCATCTCATGGGCGTGGATCAGGCGCGGCATGGCGATCATTGTGCACCGCCGGCGTTCCAGTCCACCTCAAAATGACTTTCTTTGAATGCGCCCTTAGGTCCCGGACGGGAATGGCGAGACTATTTGCCGTGTCCCATGATGCGCTCCAGCCCTAAACCTTCGATGTCGATGGCTGGCGCCCGCCCTCCGATCTGATCGGCTAGCACCCTGGCCGATCCGCAGGCTAGGGTCCAGCCGCTGGCGCCATGCCCCAGGTTGAGCCACAGGCCGGGGATTCCGCTGGAGCCGAGTACCGGCGGGCCATCGGGCAGGGCAGGGCTCGCGCCCTTCCAGACCTGCACGCCCTTGGACAGGCGACCGGCTGCGGGAAACCAATCGGCCAGCACCTTGTAGAGCTTTCGTATGGCACCATCATCTATGTGGCCTGGCCTGCCTCCGATTTCCGAGGCGCCCGCCACGCGCACGCGCTGCCCCAATCGGGTGATGGCTACTTTGTAGTGTTCGTCCGTCACGCCGCTGCGGGGGGCGTTGATGGACTCAGGGATATGGGCGCTGACTGAATAGCCATATACAGGGCGAAGCGGCAGGCGGATACCCAGGGGCCCCAGCAGGGCGGCCGATTGCACGCCCGCACAGAGCACTATGGCGTCAAAACGCCTCGGTGAGTCCGCGTTCGTGATCCGCAGCGTTGCTGGCTGGGTGGGGTCGATGCTCGCGACCGCTGTACTGAATTCGAAGCGTGCGCCCAGTTGCTCCGCTGCATCGCGCAAGATGATGGCAAATTGACGGCAGTTAGCAACTTCGTCCTGCGGAAAGTAGACGGCGCCCGCAAGATCCGTATGCGGGTGCAGCGCAGGTTCCAACTGGCGTGCCTCACTGGGGCTGATTTCGTGGAATGGCACGGCGAGCTCGCGCAATGCGATCAAGGCGGGCTGAATTTGCCGGCGGTCTTTCTCGCTGCGCAGCAGCACCATATGTCCGTCGCTGCGGTCGAAGGTGTAGGCCATGCTGGCGGAAACCTCGCGCATCCGCTGCTGGCTGTAGATCGCCAATCGGAGTAATCGGCTTTGGTTGGCTGCAAAATTGCCAGAGCGGCAGGCCGTGAGCCAGCGGCGCATCCACCCGAGGTCAGCGGCGTGCAAGGGACGCGCCATACGGAGCGGGGCGTTGCTGGTCAGGATGTGGCGGCCAAGCTTGCCTGCCATGCCAGGAGCTGTCCAGGGGGCCACGCAACCAGTTGAGAGAATTCCGGCATTGGCGAAGCTGGCCTCTTCACCGATGCTGGTGTGCCGTTCGAATACCGTGACCGCATGCCCATCCGCAGCCAGCTCGTATGCGGTGGTCACGCCGATAATGCCGGCGCCGAGGATGGCGATGTTCATGGAGTCGAGGCCAAAGAGTGGAGCGATGCCGCGCCTGCAGCGATCGTCAGAAAGGGGTGGGTTTCGGGGTGCGCGGGCGCAGGCTATAATCGACGGGTTTCGCTGATGCACCGCTTAAATTGCGGCGCTTGGCAAGACAAATCGCAAACCAGTCCCCACAAGGTGTTGCCGCCGGTTACTCAAAGGATCTCCGCAAACGGATCTCCATTCGAGGCTACCGATGAAAGCGGCGATGAGCGGGCTGGATTTTAGACCTAACCTTTGTTAAAGGAATTCTCATGTCCGTCACTATGCGTGAAATGCTGGAAGCCGGTGTCCACTTCGGTCACCAAACCCGCTTCTGGAACCCCAAGATGGCTCCGTTCATCTTCGGTCATCGCAACAAAATCCACATCATCAACCTGGAAAAATCGTTGCCGATGTTCCAGGAGGCGCAGAAGTTTGCGCGTCAGTTGGCTGCCAACCGCGGCACGATCCTGATGGTGGGTACCAAGCGCCAAGCCCGTGACATCGTGGCCGAAGAAGCTCGCCGTGCTGGCGTGCCTTTCGTCGAGCAGCGCTGGTTGGGCGGCATGCTGACCAACTTCAAAACCGTGAAGACTTCCATCAAGCGCCTGAAAGACATGAAGGCACAGCAGGAAGCCGGTCTTGAAAGCATGAGCAAGAAAGAACAGCTCACGTTCTCACGTGAAATGGCCAAGCTCGAGCGTGATATTGGTGGCATTCAAGACATGGGCGCGCTGCCTGATGCCATTTTCATCATCGATGTCGGCTTCCATAAGATTGCTGTCTCCGAAGCGAAGAAATTGGGTATCCCACTGATTGGCGTGGTTGATACCAACCATTCGCCTGAAGGCATCGACTACGTGATTCCAGGTAACGATGACTCTTCCAAAGCTGTGACGCTCTACGCTCGTGGCATCGCTGACGCCATTCTTGAAGGCCGTGCCAACGCCGTCAATGACGTGGTCAAGGCTGTAGCTGCCACCGCTGAAGGCGATGATGAGTTCGTCGAAGTCGAGGACGGCACCGCCGCCTGATCTGACGAGTTCGGAAACAGGGGCGTATAGCGCCCCTTTTTTCTTGTTTTGTTAAATTTTTAGCGTCGGCGGTCTTATGGAGCCGGCGCCTTACCGAAAGACTGGAGCAAACCGATGGCAGCAATTACCGCAAGCATGGTCGCCGAACTGCGCGCCAAGACCGACGCGCCCATGATGGAGTGCAAGAAAGCCCTGACCGAAGCCGAAGGCGATATGGTTAAGGCTGAAGAGCTGTTGCGCGTCAAGCTTGGCACCAAAGCCGGCAAAGCCGCTTCCCGCGTGACCGCTGAAGGCGTGGTAACCGCTTCGATCAATGGCACCACTGGCGCCGTGGTTGAAGTCAACTGCGAAACCGATTTCGTGACCAAGAACGACAGTTTCCTGGCGCTGGCGCAAGGCGCTGCCGATCTGGTGGCTGCACACAACCCGGCTGATGTGGCCGCTCTGGGTGCCCTGCCTTTCACATTGGGTGAATTTGGCCCTACGCTTGAAGACGTGCGCGTTGGCATGATCGGCAAAATTGGCGAAAACATGAGCTTTCGCCGTTTCGTTCGCAAATCTGGTGGCGGAAAGCTCGCCTCGTACCTGCACGGAACCCGCATTGGCGTTCTGGTCGAATTCGAAGGTGATGAAACTGCCGCACGCGACGTTGCCATGCACGTGGCTGCCATGAAGCCAGTGTCGCTCGCCAGCAGCGATGTGCCGGTCGAATTGATCGAAAAAGAGCGCAGTGTGGCGACCGCCAAGGCCCAGGAATCTGGAAAACCTGCCGATATCGCTGCCAAAATGATCGAAGGCTCAGTGGCGAAATACCTCAAAGAGGTCTCGTTGCTCAATCAGCCCTTCGTGAAGAACGACAAGCAAACTGTCGAGCAGATGCTCAAAGAGCGCGCTACTACTGTCAAGGGCTTCACGCTCTTCGTGGTGGGCGAGGGCATTGAGAAGAAGCAAGACGATTTCGCCGCTGAAGTTGCCGCACAAGTGGCCGCTGCACAAAAAGCGTAACTCGCTGCGGCGCTGAAGCGCAGTCCCCCTCTCGTCAGGGGCGCAGCCCGCAGGCTTTGCGAAGCCTGCCCCGCGGCAGCAAGTCATTGGCTTGCTGCCGCAGCCATCTGGTTTTTTGACTCCCACTCCTGCTTTCGCTATCGTGATAGTTAAAGCGAGTTGGAGTGCTCTGCTGACGTCAGCCAGCGCCGCCTGATTCGGATCCCCCTCTTGTTTTTCGCAGAGGACCCTCTTGCCGGCCTGGTTCAGAGCTTTTTGAATCCATCCCTAGTAGACTACTGCACCGTTGCATTTCCCGGAGCCTGCCGATGACCAAAGCCAAACCCGCCCATAAGCGCATTTTGCTCAAGCTTTCAGGTGAGGCGTTGATGGGAGATGATGCGTTCGGCATCAATCGAGCCACCATCGAGCGCATCGTGCGTGAGATCGCTGAAGTGACGCACATGGGTGTGCAGGTGGCGGTCGTCATAGGCGGTGGAAATATATTTCGTGGAGTGGCGGGTGGCTCGGTTGGAATGGACCGTGCGACTGCAGACTACATGGGTATGCTGGCCACCGTCATGAACGCGTTGGCGCTTGCGGACGCCATGAACAAGAATGGCCTCACGGCCCGTGTCATGTCCGCCATTGCAATCGAGCAGGTGGTTGAGCCATATGTACGGCCTAAGGCGCTGCAGTACCTGGAAGAGGGCAAAGTAGTGGTGTTTGCGGCGGGTACCGGCAATCCTTTCTTCACAACCGATACCGCCGCAGCGCTGCGGGGTGCGGAAATTGGTGCAGAATTGGTACTAAAGGCTACCAAGGTGGATGGTGTTTACACCGCCGATCCCCATAAAGACCCCACAGCAACGCGTTACGCGACACTGACTTTCGACGAAGCCATGAGCCGCAACCTGGGCATCATGGACGCCACTGCGTTTGCCCTTTGCCGTGACCAGAAACTCCCGATCAAGGTGTTTTCGATTTTCAAACCGGGCGCGCTCAAGAGCGTGGTGATGGGTGGAGACGAAGGCACCTTGGTGCACGTGTAGAACTTACGAACAGGGTTCGCCCAGCCGTTTCAGCGGCGTGGCCGCTGCCGAGCTCTCGCGCCGGCTGTAGCGCATGGCGATAATCCCGCATGGAGAAACTCATATGACAATTGCCGACATCAAGCAAACCACGCAAGGCAAGATGGATCAATCCATTGCCGCCTTCAAGAACAACCTGACCAAGATCCGCACTGGCCGTGCGAATCCCGCTCTCTTGGACACCATCCACGTGGAGTACTACGGCAACCACGTGCCTTTGTCTCAGGTAGCCAATGTGTCCTTGATCGATGCGCGCACCATCAGTGTGCAGCCATGGGAAAAAGGTATGGGCGCCAAGATCGAGAAAGCCATCCGCGAGAGCGAGCTGGGTTTGAACCCGGCGAGCATGGGCGACCTGATTCGTGTGCCGATGCCCATGATGAGCGAAGAGCGTCGCAAGGAAATGACGAAGATCGTGCGTCAGGAAGGCGAAGCGGCCAAAGTATCCATCCGCAACCTCCGCCGCGATGCCAATGAGGCCGTAAAGAAGCTTGTGAAAGACAAGGAAGCTTCCGAGGACGATCAGAAGCGCGCAGAGGGCGAAGTGCAGAAAGCCACTGACCGGCACATTGCTGAAATTGATGCGTTGGTGGTCGCCAAGGAACAGGACATCCTGGCTGTCTAAAAAGGCGTGAAAGAATCCTTCATATTCCTCATGTCCACCTCTCCCGCATGAAAAAATCTCGCCCGCAACTTCCATCCGTGCCGCACCACGTTGCCATCGTGATGGATGGGAATGGGCGTTGGGCGCACCGTCGCCTTCTGCCGAGAGTCGCTGGGCATCGACAAGGGGTGGAATCGCTACGCCGGTGCATTCGCGCCTGTGCGGAGCGTGGTGTGAAGGTGCTCACGGTGTTCGCCTTCTCGTCCGAAAACTGGAACCGTCCTTCCGATGAGGTGAGCGGGCTGATGGATTTGCTCGCCACTGCGCTAACGCGGGAAGTACCGGAGCTCAAGAGTGCCGGTATTCGCCTGCACTTTGTCGGCAGCCGAACCGGGCTATCGGATCGCGTGCGCGCTGGGCTAACGGCTGGAGAGGCCGAGACAGCGGACAATTCGGGCATGGTGCTTAACGTGTGTTTCAACTATGGTGGGCGCTGGGATATCGCTCAGGCCGCCGCACGTGTGGCTGAGGCGGGCGAGCCGATGACCGAAGAATCGCTCGGCCGTGCCATGGCGCTGGCGCATGTGCCGGATCCCGATTTGCTGATCCGCACCGGTGGAGAGCAGCGAATCAGTAATTTTCTGCTGTGGCAGTGTGCCTACAGTGAGTTGTTCTTCAGCGATCACCTCTGGCCTGAGTTTGACGAGGCTGCGCTTGATGATGCGCTGATGGCGTTTGCTCAGCGTGAACGGCGCTTTGGAAAAACTTCCGCGCAGGTGGCTCCTAACCGCTCCCAGGCGCTTGCCTGAGCTTACGCATGCTCAAGCAACGCATCATTACGGCCCTGATCCTGCTGGCAATCCTCCTGCCGGCCCTGTTTGCTCAATCTCCTGCGCCTTTCGTCGCTTTGTCCCTGGTGCTGATCGCCGCTGCTGCATGGGAGTGGTCGCGCCTGATTGGCTGGAGAGGCATCACGGCTCTGGCTACTGGCGCGCTGTGTGCTGTCATTTGCGGAGCACTGTGGTGGGGTGGCGCTCTGGAGCAACCCGTGCCGCTCTTGTGGCTGGCGGCTACGGCGATGGGTGTTCCGGGCGGCGCCTGGCTTATTCAAAGAGGCGTTCCCGGCTGGTCTAAGCTGGGACGCGGCCTGCGCTGGTTTGGCGGTATTGCGGTGCTTTGCACAGCATGGTTGGCTCTGGCCCAGGCGCGCATCATTGGGGTCAATTTCCTGCTGTCCATTCTCACTCTGGTTTGGGCCGCAGACGTGTTCGCGTACTTTTTTGGCCGCGGAATGGGCGGGAAAATTACGCGCTACAAGCTGGCACCCTCCATCAGTCCAGGCAAGAGCTGGGAAGGTGTATGGGGAGGCATGCTGGGCGTGTTGCTGGTGGCGCTGGTGTGGGT
This sequence comes from Ottowia thiooxydans DSM 14619, assembly GCF_000422885.1. Classification (GTDB taxonomy): domain Bacteria; phylum Pseudomonadota; class Gammaproteobacteria; order Burkholderiales; family Burkholderiaceae_C; genus Ottowia; species Ottowia thiooxydans. The sequence continues at coordinate 216,639 of NZ_KE383943.1, forward strand.
TTGGATCGATCGTGCTTATTCGATCGAAGTCCCCAGCCTGTACACCCGTCTTTTGGAGCGCGGCGGATGGTTCCTGCTCGCAGGCTGCTTGTTTTTGTCCGCCATGAGTGTGGTGGGTGATTTGGTTGAGTCGCTGGTTAAGCGCAGTGCGGGAGCGAAAGACTCAAGCGGGTTGCTGCCGGGCCATGGCGGCGTGCTCGATCGCATAGACGCGCTTTTACCGGTGCTTCCGCTTGCCATGATGTTGGTTTCCGTGGGTAAGGGTTTGGCGTGAAGACAGGTCAGAAGCAGCGCGTTGCTATTTTGGGATCCACCGGATCCATAGGCACCAATACCCTGGACGTCATTGCCCGCCATCCGGAAAGGTTCGAAGTGGCGGCGCTCACCGCAGCGACCCAGGTTGACGTCATGCTGGCGCAGGTGGCGCGCTTCAAGCCCCGTATTGCGATCATGGCGAGCGAAGAGCATGGCCGTGCCTTGGCAGAAAAAATCAAGCAAAGCGGTTTACCTACTGTGGTGGCAGCAGGTCCGGCTGCCATAGAAAGCATCGCTAGCGACGAAAACATTGATACCGTCATGGCGGCCATCGTCGGTGCTGCCGGCTTGGCTCCGTGTCTTGCTGCCGCACGTGCGGGTAAGCGCTTGCTGCTCGCCAACAAGGAAGCCTTGGTGGTGGGGGGCCAGTTGTTCATGCACGCTGTGCGTGACGGCGGCGCCACGTTGCTGCCGATAGATAGCGAACATTCCGCGATCTTCCAATGCCTGCCGGAAGACCCTGCTACATGGTCTGCCCGCATCGACCGCATTCATCTCACCTCTTCGGGTGGGCCTTTTCGGCAACTGCCCTTGTCCGAGCTTGCAAGTGTGACGCCAGAGCAAGCCTGTGCGCATCCAAATTTTGCGATGGGCAGGAAAATCTCGGTCGATTCAGCCACCATGATGAACAAGGCGCTTGAGGTGATTGAAGCTCGGTGGTTGTTTGATCTCGCGCCTGAGCAGATCGAAGTGGTGGTCCATCCGCAGCAGATCATTCACTCGATGGTCGAATTCACTGACGCCTCGGTGTTGGCGCAGTTGGGCACCCCGGACATGCGCGTGCCCATCGCTTACGGACTTTCCTGGCCGGAACGGATCGAAAGCGGTGCGGCGCGGCTGGATTTTTCCCGACTCGCGGGCTTGCATTTCGAAGCTCCCAGCCGCGAGCAATTTCCAGGTCTTTTTCTGTCCTGGGACGCTCTGCAAGCACCGGAAGGCACGACCGCCGTGCTGAACGCAGCCAACGAGATTGCTGTGGCCGCGTTTCTGGAGCGGCGGATAGGATTTGCCGACATCCATGCGGTCAATGCATCCACACTGGCTGATGTCGTACCAACCGCTTTGGCATCCCTGACGGATCTGCTTGGGTTGGATGCAGCGGCGCGGCGCGCTGCTGAAGCCGAAGTTCGTCGCCGTACGCGCTGATTGAATGCTGAGGTTTCATCCATGTTGCTAACTTTGATTGCCTTTTTCGTCGCGCTTGGAGTGCTGATTGCCGTGCACGAGTGGGGCCACTACCGCATGGCGGTGGCTTGCGGCGTCAAGGTGCTGCGTTTCTCGGTAGGCTTTGGCCGCCCCCTGGCGCGTTGGCGTCCCAAGAACCAACGGCCGGGCCAGGATACCGAGTTCGTTCTTGGCGCACTTCCTCTCGGTGGCTATGTGAAGATGCTCGATGAGCGCGAAGCGCCGGTGGACCCCGAGGACCGACATTTAGCGTTCAACACCCAGCCCCTGCGATCTCGCGCCCTGATTGTGGCCGCGGGGCCCGTGGCCAATCTGGTCCTGGCGGCGCTGCTCTATGCGCTCGTGAATTGGATCGGTGTGGATGAACCGAGGGCTGTGTTGGCTCCTCCTGTGGCGGGTTCGATCGCAGAGCGCGCGGGCTTAAGTGGCGGGGAACTGGTGCGCCGTGCGGCATTGGCCGGTGATGAGCTAGAGCCCATGGCCTCGTTTGAAAGCCTGCGATGGATTTTGACTCGCGGCGCTCTCGACCGCCGTGATGTCATGCTGGAGGTCGCGCAGAGCGAAGAAGGGCGTGGTCGCGAATTGCTCTTGCCCCTCTCCGGGCTGGATGTGAACGAGGTTGACGCACGGTTATTCCGCAGTATTGGGATCACTTCGCCCCTTACCCGGCCGGAGATTGGCGAGTTGTCTGATACCGGCGCTGCGCGTCGGGCGGGCTTGCAGCCACGTGATCTAGTGCGCAAGATCGGCAACACCGTCATCGCAGATGGTCAGCAATTGCGCGAGTTGATCCGCGCCTCCGCCAAGGATGGCCCGCCGCCTGCCACGGTGTGGCAAATTGAGCGGGCCGGCCGAGAGCTTTCAATAGAAGTGCAGCCAGAGCTCAAGGAAGAGGGCGGGCAGCGAATTGGCCGCATAGGTGCCTACGTGGGGGGCGCGCCGGATATGACCTTGGTGCGGCTTGGCCCCCTGGATGGCTTGTGGGCGGGTGTTTCGCGAGTTTGGGAGGTCTCCGCGCTATCCCTTCGGCTGCTTGGCCGGATGGTGACGGGAGAGCTTTCTCTCAAGAACCTGAGCGGGCCCATCGCCATTGCCGACTACGCCGGTAAATCGGCCAGTTTAGGTTTGACTTACTATCTAGCCTTTCTCGCTTTCATCAGCGTCAGCCTGGGTGTACTCAACCTGTTGCCTATTCCTGTCCTCGACGGCGGACACCTGATGTATTATCTTTGGGAGATGGTCACGGGCAAGCCCGTTTCCGGTGTCTGGCTCGATCGCCTTCAATACGTGGGTATGTTTTTGCTGCTATCCATGATGGCGATCGCGATGTACAACGATGTCGCCAACCGCCTAGGCTGATTCTTTTCCCGGTCTGTTCTGAACCCGGCTCCAATACACTTGCTCATGAAGTTACTAGCTCACCATTTACGCTTGCGCACCGTGGCCTCGTTCGTTTCGCTAGCCTTTGCCGCACAAATGGCTTGGGCGGTTGATCCGTTCACCGTCGCAGATATCCGGGTCGAAGGGCTTCAGCGCGTCGAACCCGGCACCGTTTTCGCATCTATGCCCGTGCGCGTAGGCGAAACTTACAACGATGACAAGGGCACTTCGGCGATCCGTTCGCTGTTTGCCCTGGGCCTTTTTACCGATGTTCGGCTTGAGGTCAATGGCAACGTTCTGGTCGTGATTGTGCAAGAGCGCCCGACCGTCGCTTCCGTAGAGTTCGCGGGAAACAAGGAATTCAGCAAGGAAATTCTGCAGGGCGCCCTGCGCGATGCCGGCCTCGCTGCCGGACGCCCCTACGATAAGGCGCTGGCCGATCGTGCTGAGCAAGAGCTCAAGCGCCAATACATCAACCGCAGCCTCTACGGTGCAGAAATCGTCACCACGGTGACGCCAACCGAGCGCAATCAGGTCAATCTGACGTTCAACGTCACCGAAGGGCGTACGGCACGCATTAAAGATATCGACATCGTCGGCAACAAGGCGTTCTCCACGGGCACCCTCAAGGATTTGTTCGATCTGGACACCGGTGGCTGGATGAGCTGGTACAGCAAGAGCGATCAGTATTCACGCGCCAAGCTGAACGCTGATCTGGAGGCTTTGCGCTCCTACTACCTTGCACGTGGCTATCTTGATTTCAGTATTGACTCCACCCAGGTGGCCATGTCGCCTGACAAGGAGTCCATCTCCATCACCGTGAACATCACCGAGGGTGATCGGTTTGTCGTCTCCGGTATCTCACTGGGTGGAAATTACCTGGAAAAAGAAGATGAGTTCAAGTCGCTCATCACCATCAAGCCAGGGGAGGCTTACAACGCCGACCAAGTGGCGCAAACCGTCAAGGCATTTACTGATCACTTCGGAAACTACGGCTTTGCGTTCGCTAGCGTAGAACCTCGTCCGGAGGTGGACCGTGCGAACAATCGGGTGGCCATCGTGCTGCAGGCTGATCCTTCCCGCAGGGCCTATGTGCGGCGTATCAATATTCAGGGCAATGCCAAGACCCGCGACGAAGTGGTCCGGCGCGAATTTCGTCAATTCGAATCTTCCTGGTATGACGCAGAGAAGATCAAGCTCTCCCGTGACCGAGTCGACCGTCTGGGCTACTTCACCGAGCTTTCCATTACCTCCGCCGAGGTGCCAGGCGCTCCAGATCAGGTGGATCTGACCGTTGAGCTGAAGGAAAAACCCACGGGCAGTATTTCCGTTGGCGCGGGCTACTCGTCCGCTGAAAAAGTATCGTTGACCTTCGGTCTCACGCAAGACAACCTGTTCGGCTCCGGCAACCGGCTGGATCTGCAGCTCAATACCGGCAAATACAACCGCACGGCCGTGGTGAGCGCAACGGATCCCTACTTCACGGCCAACGGCATCTCCCGCACGGTGGATCTGTTCTACAAGAGCCAGAAGCCCTATCAAGATCAGGGCGGAAATTACACGCTGATCACTATGGGTGGTGGCTTGAAATTTGGCGTGCCGTTGACCGAGCTGGATACCCTCTACGTGGGCATCAACGCTGAGCGCACGCGGATTAATCCCGGCACCAACATTCCGGCTGCTTACCTGGCCTACGCGGAGCGCTTTGGCTACTCGAGCACGTCTTTCCCCTTTACCTTGGGCTGGTCGCGCGATTCACGTGACAGCGCACTGGCGCCTAACGCTGGCCGCTATCAGCGCTTGTTAGGAGAGTTGGGTCTGCTGGGTGACGCGCGTTACTTCAAGGCCAACTATCAGTATCAACAATACATTCCGCTCTCCAAGCGCTATACCTTGGCATTTAACGGCGAAGTGGGCTGGGGCAAGGGCTTGAGCGGCAGGCCATTCCCGGTGTTCAAGAATTTCTATTCCGGCGGCCTTGGCTCCGTTCGTGGGTACGAGCAATCCACGCTGGGTCCGCGCGACGTGACCGGCGCCTTCATCGGCGGAACGCGCAAGGTGACTCTCAATACGGAGTTCATCACGCCTTTCCCTGGCGTAGGTAATGACCGAACCCTTCGGCTGTTTGGTTTCGTCGATATCGGCGGCTTGTATGGTGAGGGTGAGAAGCTGAGCGCATCTGGATTGCGCGCTTCCACCGGCATCGGCTTTAGCTGGATATCTCCACTCGGGCCGCTGCGTTTTGCTTTTGCCGTGCCAATTCGCAAACAGCCGGGCGATAGAATCCAAAAATTGCAATTCCAGATCGGGACCTCGTTTTGATGAAGTTGACATTCCGTTGCGTGACAGTTGCGGCGATGGCCTGCGCCGCTTTGATGGCGCACCCGGCCATGGCCCAGGAGAACGTGCGCATCGGGTTCGTGAACACGGACCGCATGCTGCGTGAGGCTACTCCCGCCAAAGCGGCGCAAACCAAGCTGGAGCAGGAGTTCTCTCGCCGGGAAAAAGAGCTTGATACGGCTGGTGCGGCCCTGAAAACCGCCTCCGATCGTTTCGAGCGTGAGTCACCCACACTGAACGATACCCAGCGTCAAACGCGTCAGCGTCAGTTGGTGGATCAAGACCGCGAGTTTCAGCGGCGTCGTCGCGAATTCCAGGAAGATCTGAATTCACGTAAGAGTGAAGAGCTTCAACAAGTGCTGGACCGCGCCAATCGCGTGGTGCGGCAGGTTGCGGAAGCCGAGAAGTACGACGTTATCCTCCAGGAAGCGGTGTATATCAACCCCCGTCTGGACATCACCGATAAGGTGATCAAGGCGCTGAACAGCGCCAAGTGAGCCTGGTGAGTTTGAGAGTCGGCGCCATCGTCGAAGCCCTCGGCGGAGAGCTGTTTGGTGACTCAGAGCGCATCGTCACGCGTCTAGCCCCGCTGGAAAATGCGGAAGCCAGCGAGCTCAGCTATCTGGTTAATCCGAAGCTTGCGCACCTGCTGACCAAGACCCGCGCCGGCTGCGTGGTGGTCGCACCTGCGCAAGCCGAAGAAGCCAAACAGCGTGGCGACTGTATCGTCACCTCAGATCCTCATCTTTACTTCGCACGGATTACCCAGTTGTGGAAGAAGGTGAGTGGCCGTGTTCCTTCTCCGGGTGTTCACCCGAGCGCCGTAGTCGAAGAGGGCGCTTGGATTGACGCCAGTGCGAGCGTGGGTGCGCTCTGCTTTATCGGACGCGGCGCGCGAATCGGCGCCAACACGGTGTTGAAGGAACGCGTCACATTGGCCGAAGACTGCGTGATTGGCGAGCGCTGCCTGATCCAGAGCGGGGCCGTCATCGGTGGTGATGGGTTCGGTTTCGCCCACCATGAGGGTGCGTGGATCAAGATTGAGCAGCTCGGGGCCGTTCGGATAGGCGACGACGTGGAAATTGGCGCCAACACCTGCATAGATCGTGGCGCCTTGGATGACACTGTGATCGAAGACGGCGTCAAGCTCGACAACCTGATTCAGATCGGGCACAACACACACATTGGCAAGCACACTGCGATGGCCGGTTGCGTGGGCGTAGCCGGTAGCGCGCGAATTGGTGCGCACTGCACAGTGGGGGGGGCTGGCATGATTCTCGGGCACCTCACCATCGCCGATAACGTGCACATATCTTCGGCCTCAATCGTCACCCGCTCCATCCTCAAGCCTGGGCACTACACCGGCTTCTTCCCGATTGACGAGAACGCGGCCTGGGAAAAGAACGCCGCCACACTCAAGAATATTCACAGCCTGCGTGAACGGCTCAAACGTCTCGAGGCCCTGTTCCCCAAAGATCGCTAAGGTCCAGGCTAGGGCGTGAACACGTCCTGGTGTCTTTGCGAGGGTAGACCTCGGGATGATCGTCAACACGCGCTCATGGGCTGGGGCATGGCTTGTGCACTGCGGGCGTCTGTACAATCCCTCCCCAATGGCTAACCCTATCGAAGCAACGGGTATGTTGGATATCCATCAGATCCTTACCAAACTGCCGCACCGCTACCCTTTCCTTCTGGTCGATCGAGTACTCGATGTAGATCTGCAGGCAAAGACGCTGCGTGCGCTTAAAAACGTGACGGTCAATGAACCCTTCTTCGGAGGACATTTTCCGAAAAGACCCGTCATGCCTGGCGTCCTGATCCTTGAAGCCCTGGCGCAAGCTTCGGCTCTGCTTTCCTTCCAGACTGAAGGGATCACGCTCGACGACGACACCGTTTTCTACTTCGTAGGGATCGATGGCGCGCGTTTCAAGCGCCCTGTGGAGCCTGGTGATCAACTTGTTTTGCACGCGGCCCTCGATCGTGTGCGCGCTGGCATCTACAAATTCAATTGCAAAGCCACCGTAGGAGAAGGCATGGCTTGCGAAGCAACGCTCATGTGCACCATGAGAAAGGTCAAATGACCGCTCTCGTGTCGTCATCCCCGCCTCGGGGGATGGCTAAGGGCGGTTGGCTCTTCGCCGAGTGAGTGGTGGCACATCGTACTGATTGATATGCAGCAGATCCATCCCACCGCCCTGATCGATCCCCAGGCAGATCTCCATGAGAGTGTGGCCGTAGGTGCCTACAGCATCATCGGCCCGAACGTACGCATCGGTGCGGGTACCACGATTGGCCCCCACTGCGTCATCGAAGGACACACCACGCTGGGTCAAGGTAACCAGATTTTCCAGTTCGCCAGTATTGGCGCTGCCCCGCAGGATAAAAAATACCGCGGCGAACCCACGCGGCTGGAAATCGGCGATGGCAATACCATTCGCGAGTTCGTCACCATCAACACGGGTACCGTGCAAGACACGGGAGTGACCCGTCTGGGCGACGACAACTGGATCATGGCCTACGTGCACATTGCACACGATTGCCATCTGGGTAACCATATCATCATGGCCAACGCGGCGACGCTGGGCGGACATGTGCATCTGGACGATTGGGTGTTCGTCGGTGGTTTAACGGGCATTCACCAGTTTGTGCGCGTGGGTGCCCATGCCATGACGGGTTTTCAAACCCGGCTGTCACAGGATCTACCTCCTTTCGTCACGGCGGCAGGCAATCCCGCCGAAGCGCAAAGCATCAATGCGGAGGGGCTCAAGCGCCGTGGTTATTCTGCGGAGCGCATCACCCTGATCAAGCAGATGCACCGCTTGCTCTATCGCAAGGGTTTGACACTGGAAGCGGCTCGCCAGCAAATCGATGCGCTGCGCGGTGAATTGGCAGATGCAGATGCGGATATCGCTTTGATGCAGGATTTTTTGACCAACGCTTCTCGCGGAATCGTTCGTTGATTTGACAAAAGGCCGCAATAGGCCGGACCTGGGTTAGACATAAATGAGTGCATCACCAACGATCTCCATGGTGGCCGGTGAGCCATCTGGTGACCTGCTGGCTGGTTTGCTATTGAAAAGCTTGCGCAAGCGCTGGCCCGACTTACGCGCCAGTGGCATTGGCGGTGCGCACATGGCCGCGCAAGGCTTCGAGGCTTGGTGGCCCGTTGAGAAGCTTTCAGTGCGGGGTTATTTGGAAGTGTTGCCGCGCTTACCCGAATTGCTCCGGATCCGTCGCCAATTGACCCACCGACTGCTTGATGAGCGGCCAGACCTCTTCATAGGCGTTGACGCGCCGGATTTCAACTTTTCCCTGGAAACAAGCCTCAAGAGCGCGGGCTTGAAGACTTTGCATTTCATCAGCCCGTCGTTCTGGGCCTGGCGTCCAGAGAAATTGCTCAAGCTGAAGGCGGGTGCTGATCACGTTCTGTGCTTATTCCCGTTCGAACCAGAACTGCTTGCCGTCCACGGTATTGACGCGACTTATGTAGGCCATCCCTTGGCGAGCGTGATTCCCTTGGTGCCAGATCGGCTCGCGGCGCGGCGAGAGTTGAGCCTATCGGAAAACGACCCAGTCATCGCGTTGCTGCCTGGGAGCCGCGCGGCTGAAATCAAACATTTGCTACCCAGATTCCTGGGTGCCGCTGCGTTGATCAGGCAGGAGCGGCCCACGGCAAAGTTCGTCCTGCCCGCAGTTCCTCATTTGGTGAAAGACATCGAGCGGGCGGCGCAAGCCAGTGGATTGGGATCCGCTTTGCGGGTTGTGCGAGGCCAGTCGCATGCCGTGCTCGCGGCGTGTGATGCAACGCTGATCGCCAGTGGCACCGCCACGCTGGAAGCTGCGCTATTCAAACGGCCCATGGTCATTGCTTATGCCATGCCGGGTATCAGCTATCGCATGATGCGTAAAAAGCGTCAGTTGCCATGGATTGGGTTGCCCAACGTGCTGTGCGCTCCGCGCGAATGGCTCCAGCGGCCTGCGCAAGTGCCGGCGCATGTTTTTGCTGATCGCCGCGACGCCCCATTCGTCGTGCCTGAACTGGTGCAAGACGCGGCCACGCCGCAGGCACTGGCGGCAGAGATACTGCAATGGTTGGTGGCACCTGAGAAAATTCTCGCCATCGAACAGCGCTTTACTGCGCTGCACCTCGAACTGCAACGAGACACCGCTCGTTTGGCCACAGATGCCGTCGAAACGCTTCTTGCACGCTGAGCAGCGCGCCCTCGCCTGGGACACTCCAGGGCTGGTTGCCGGGGTGGACGAGGCCGGACGCGGCCCTTTGGCCGGGCCAGTGGTCGCTGCAGCCGTAATCCTCAATCCCCTTCGGCCCATCCTGGGGCTGGCCGATTCGAAGCAGCTCAGTGCGAAGCGCCGTGAATTGCTTCACGACGAAATTCATGCCAAGGCGCTGTGCTGCTCCATAGCTCAGGCAAGCGTGGAGGAAATCGATAGTCTCAATATCTTGCAGGCCACGTTGCTGGCCATGCGGCGCGCCGTAGAAGGCCTGCGTCTGCCGCCAGTGAAGGTGCTGATTGATGGCAATCAATTGCCAAAACTCCCCGTGCTGGCCGAGGCGGTGGTTGGCGGAGATGCCCTCGTGGCAGAGATTTCCGCTGCCTCCATACTTGCCAAGGTTTACCGCGATCGCTGGTGTGTGCAAGTGGATGCGGATTGGCCGGTCTACGGGTTCGCTGCGCACAAGGGCTATGGCACGGCCGCGCACCTGGCTGCTCTGCGTGCACATGGGGCCTGCCTTCACCACCGACGTTCGTTTTCTCCGGTGGCGCGGGTTCTCGCTGGCGAACAGATCTGAGGGCAATGATTGATGACCTACCAAAACCTGCCTGAACCCACACGCATCACCTCGCGCGACAACCCTCTGATGAAGGATTTCAAGCGATTGGCGCAGGACAACGGCGCCTATCGTAAGCAGGCAAGAGTGTGGATCGAGGGTGATCACTTGTGCCGCGCCGCACTGGAGCGAGGGGTGACTCCTGCTATGGCGGTCTTTACGGAGGCCTGCTGGCTATCCGCGGGTCCGTACCGACTGCGGGCGCCGGGCAAAAATATTGTCATCGACAACTCGCTGATGGCACACGTGAGCGGACTCGAATCGCCTGCTCAGATGGCCTATGTTCTGGATTTGCCAGTGGTAGAGGCCTTACTGCCGGACGTGCCCACCATCGTCCTTGATCGCGTGCAGGATGCGGGTAATGTGGGATCAATCCTGCGCAGTGCCGCGGCGTTCGGGTTCCAACAAGTAGCGGCTCTAAAGGCAACGGCCCTTCTCTGGTCGCCTAAAGTGCTGCGCGCTGGCATGGGTGCGCACTTTGGTTTGAAACTGCTGGAGGGGCTGGCGCCAGAGGATCTGACGGCACTTCGTGTTCCACTCCTGGTGACCAGCTCTCATGAAGGTGATTACCTGCATCGGGGCACCTTGCCCTGGCCCTGTGCATGGGTGATGGGCCATGAAGGGCAGGGGGTTAGCGCAGAGTTGGCTGCCCGGGCAACCCGCGCAGTACGCATCGGTCAGCCCGGCGGTGAAGAATCCCTGAACGTGGCCGCAGCTGCGGCCATTTGCATGCACGCCAGCGCTGTCTCTCGCGCCTGATCTCTCTACGAGCGCGATGAAATGCGCGCGGGGTTGGGGTAGATAATGTCTGTGCGATCCCCATACCCATATCAAGAGGAGACTCACATGCCATCCAACGTCATAGCGCGCCGCCATTTTCTTCAAGCCGGCGCAGCCGGGTTAGGGTCCCTTCATGCTTGGTCGCTAGCGCAAGATGCCTGGCCAAGTCGGCCGCTGCGCCTGGTCGTTCCGTTTGCGCCAGGCGGGAGTTCAGAAATCGTGGCCCGCGCGGTTGCCGCCGAAATGGCCAAGACTATCGGGCAAAACGTGGTGGTGGATAACAAACCTGGCGCTGCTGGGAACATTGCCATGCAAGAGGTGGCAAACAGTACGGACGAGCACACGATGATCCTCGGCCATATCGGCACGCTCGCCGTAAATCCCTATATTTTTGCCAAGCTGCCGTACGACACTAACCGCGATTTCGCGCCGATCACCTTGTTCTCAAAGGTGCCCAGCCTCTACGTGGTGAATCCCGAGCTCCCGGTGAAAAACATCAAGGAGTTTGTCGCTTATGCCAAGGCTAAACCCGGCCAGTTGAATTATGGGTCGGCCGGAAACGGCAGCGCCGGGCATTTGGCCATGGAATATTTGAAGATGGTGAGCAACACCTTCATGTTGCACGTGCCTTACCGCGGAACTGGCCCTATGTTGACCGACTTGATGGCAGGGCGCCTGCAGGCTGCCTCCGTAGGAGCGCCAGCGCTGCTGTCGTTCATCAAAGCTGGAAAACTGCGCTGCATTGGAACTGGCACCGCGCAACGCCTGCCGCAGATGCCAGATGTGCCCACGGTGGCTGAGCAAGGCTATCCCGGTTTCGAGATGACGCAGTGGTATGGGCTGATGGCCCCGAAAAAATGGCAACCCGCTCATCTGGCCAAGCTGGAAACCGAAGCTATCAAGGCTACGCGTAGCACCCTGGTCAAGGACAAGCTGGCGCAGGAAACGGCACTGGCTGTGGGTAACACCAGCGCCGAATTCAACTCCTTCATCCAAGCTGAGCAAAAGCGCTGGAGCGCAGTGATCGCCCGGGCGCAGATTAAGCCTGAAGGTCTAGGTTGACGCCTCTTGGCGGCGGCCGGCGGCTATAATCAGGAGCTTTTCTCGAAACAGCGTCGCCGACCGCAGCCAAGGCATCAAATCCTATCCGAGAGTTCCCGCGTTCATGACGCGGGCGCGGCATGCGCAGGCGACCGTAACTACCCGGAGAACCCTGTGCTTTCGTCACTCGAGGGGAAATTCCCGCCCGCCATTCTCGCCCTCGCCGACGGCAGCGTATTCATCGGTCAGTCTATTGGAGCCGCAGGGTCCACTGTTGGTGAGGTGGTGTTCAACACCTCCCTTACCGGCTACCAGGAAATCCTTACCGATCCAAGCTACTGCCAGCAGATCGTTACGCTGACCTATCCGCACATCGGCAACTACGGCGTCAATCCCGAAGACGTCGAGTCGAACAAGGTGCAGGCCGCTGGCCTCATCGTGCGAGATCTCCCGCTGCTTCACAGCAACTTCCGCGCTGACCGTTCCTTGAGCCAATACCTCAAGGATGAAGGCACGATTGCCATTGCCGGCATTGATACGCGCCAACTCACCCGCTTGCTGCGCACCAAAGGTGCCCAAAACGGAGCCATCTCCGCCTTGGCTGTTGGCGAAACCGTCACGCAGGCTCACATTGATGCTGCCTTGTCGGCCGCTCGTGCCGCACCATCCATGGCCGGGCTGGACCTCGCCAAGGTAGTCACGACGTCCGCACCATATGAGTGGAACCAGACCGAATGGGTGCTGGGCAGAGGCTACGGCAAGCAAGATGCTCCACGCTTCAAGGTTGTGGCCTACGATTTCGGCGTCAAGTTCAACATCTTGCGCATGCTGGCTGAGCGCGGCTGCCAAATCACCGTGGTGCCGGCCCAAACGTCTGCTGCCGAGGTGCTGGCCATGAAACCTGATGGTGTTTTCTTGTCCAACGGCCCAGGTGACCCTGAGCCTTGCGATTACGCCATTGAAGCCACTCGCGCCATCGTAGCCTCGGGCATGCCTACTTTTGGCATCTGCCTGGGCCACCAGATCATGGCGCTGGCAGCAGGTGCCAAGACCTTCAAGATGGATAACAGCCACCACGGTGCCAACCACCCCGTGAAGGAGTTGGCTGATGGCCGCGTGAGCATTACCAGCCAAAACCATGGTTTTGCGGTCGATATGGCCTCTTTGCCTGATACGCTGGAAGCTACCCACATCAGCCTGTTCGACGGCACGCTTCAAGGTCTGGCGTTCAAAGATCGCCCTGCGTTTTGCTTCCAAGGCCACCCCGAAGCCTCTCCTGGCCCGCGCGACATCGGTTACCTGTTCGACCGCTTCACTGACCTGATGGTCAAAGCGCGCGGTTGAAGGCCATATACCTTTTCAGACTGTTTCCATGTCCAAAAGAACAGACCTAGACACTATTCTCATCATCGGCGCGGGCCCTATTGTTATTGGGCAAGCGTGCGAGTTCGACTACTCCGGCGTGCAAGCCTGCAAGGCATTGCGCGAAGAGGGCTACCAGGTGGTGCTGATCAACAGCAACCCGGCCACCATCATGACCGACCCAGCCACGGCGGATGTAACCTACATCGAGCCCATTACCTGGCAGACGGTGGAGAAAATCATTGCCAAGGAGCGTGCACGGCGCCCTGGCGGCTTCGCTATCTTGCCGACCATGGGCGGGCAGACCGCGCTGAACTGCGCTTTGGATCTGTGGCGCAACGGTGTGCTGGCCAAATACAACGTAGAGTTGATTGGTGCCACGCCCGAAGCTATCGACAAGGCCGAAGACCGCCTGAAATTCAAAGAAGCCATGACCAAGATTGGTCTGGGCTCCGCCCGTTCCGGGATTGCGCACAACATGGAAGAAGCCTGGACCGTGCAGAAGATGGTGGGTTTCCCCACCGTCATTCGCCCCAGCTTCACGCTGGGCGGCACGGGTGGCGGCATCGCCTACAACCCCGAGGAGTTCGAAACCATCTGCAAGCGCGGCCTGGAAGCCTCGCCTACAAGTGAGCTTTTGATCGAAGAGTCTCTGCTCGGCTGGAAAGAGTATGAGATGGAAGTGGTGCGCGATAAGGCGGACAACTGCATCATCGTTTGCTCCATTGAGAACCTGGACCCGATGGGCGTGCACACAGGTGACTCCATCACCGTGGCACCCGCACAGACGCTCACTGACAAAGAATACCAGTTGATGCGTGATGCCAGCCTGGCAGTGTTGCGCGAGATTGGTGTGGACACTGGTGGCTCCAACGTGCAGTTCTCGGTCAACCCGAAAGACGGCCGCATGATCGTGATCGAGATGAACCCGCGCGTGTCGCGTTCATCGGCGCTCGCCTCCAAGGCTACGGGTTTCCCTATTGCCAAGATCGCTGCCAAACTGGCGGTGGGCTATACGCTCGACGAGCTGCGCAACGAGATCACCGGTGGTGCCACGCCAGCCAGCTTCGAGCCCAGCATTGATTACGTGGTTACCAAGATCCCACGTTTTGCGTTCGAAAAATTCCCTACCGCTGATAACCGCTTGACCACGCAGATGAAGAGCGTTGGAGAGGTCATGGCGATTGGCCGAACCTTCCAGGAGTCGTTCCAGAAGGCTTTGCGCGGCCTGGAAGTCGGCGTCGATGGCATGAATGAAAAAACCCAGGACCGCGAGATCCTGGAAAAAGAGTTGGGCGAGCCCGGTCCGGACCGCATTTGGTACGTAGGGGACGCATTCGCCGCTGGCTGGTCCCTGGACGAAGTGCATGCCATTACCAAGATCGACAAGTGGTTCCTCGTGCAAATCGAGGAGATCATCAAGATTGAGCTGGAGCTGGATCAATTCACCGAGCAGCACGGCGAGCGGGCGCTTGCCAAGCTCTCCAAGGACGAGTTGCTGACGCTGAAGAAAAAGGGTTTTTCCGATCGCCGTCTGGCCAAACTGCTCAAGACCACCGACAAGTCGATCCGCGAGGCACGCAAGGCTTTGAATGTGCGCCCGGTCTATAAGCGTGTGGACACCTGCGCTGCGGAGTTCGCCACCAACACCGCCTACATGTACTCGACCTATGAAAGCGAGTGCGAAGCTGAGCCCACGAGCAACAAGAAAATCATGGTGCTGGGCGGTGGTCCTAACCGCATTGGCCAGGGCATTGAATTCGACTATTGTTGCGTGCACGCCGCCCTTGCCATGCGCGAGGACGGGTATGAAACCATCATGGTCAACTGCAACCCTGAAACGGTTTCCACTGACTACGACACCTCTGACCGCCTCTACTTCGAACCGCTCACGTTGGAAGACGTGCTCGAAATCGTTGAGAAGGAAAAACCCGTTGGTGTGATCGTTCAGTACGGCGGCCAGACTCCTTTGAAGTTGGCACTGGGCCTGGAAGCTGAGGGCGTGCCCATCATCGGCACCAGCCCTGACATGATCGATGCGGCTGAAGACCGCGAGCGCTTCCAGAAGCTTCTGCATGAGCTGGGTCTACGCCAACCTCCTAACGCCACCGCCCGCGCCGAAGGCGAAGCGCTGGAGAAGGCTGCTGAGCTGGGATACCCGTTGGTGGTGCGGCCCTCCTATGTGCTGGGCGGCCGCGCCATGGAAATTGTCCATGAGCAGCGTGATCTTGAGCGTTACATGCGCGAGGCGGTGAAGGTCAGCAATGATTCCCCCGTACTGCTGGACCGCTTCCTCTCAGACGCCATCGAATGCGATGTGGATGCCATTCGTGATGCCTCGGGCCGTGTGTTTATTGGCGGTGTGATGGAACATATCGAGCAGGCTGGTGTGCACTCAGGCGACTCGGGTTGTTCATTGCCTCCGTATTACTTGAAACAGCCCACGATTGATGAACTCAAGCGCCAAACGGCTGCCATGGCCGAGGCATTGAACGTAGTGGGTCTGATGAACGTTCAGTTCGCCATTCAGGAAAAACCTCAGGCGGATGGCACCAAGCTGGACGTCATCTACGTGCTTGAGGTCAACCCGCGCGCCAGCCGCACCGTGCCCTTTGTCAGCAAGGCCACGGGCATCCAACTGGCCAAAGTGGCTGCCCGCTGCATGGCTGGGCAAACGCTGGATCAGCAGGGTATTGGCAAGGAAGTGACACCGCCTTATTTCAGCGTGAAGGAAGCCGTTTTCCCGTTCGTCAAGTTTCCTGGCGTAGACACCATCTTGGGCCCTGAGATGAAGTCCACAGGGGAAGTGATGGGCGTTGGCAAGACTTTTGGCGAAGCCTACATCAAGGCGCAAATGGGCGCAGGAGAGCGCCTGCCGCGGGCATTGAAGGCTGATGGCACGCCAGCCGGCAAAGTGTTTCTCACCGTGAAGAATGCAGATAAACCGACGGCAGTGAAAATTGCGCGAGACTTGGTGTCCATGGGGTTCAAACTCATTGCGTCACGCGGTACCGCTGCTGCTATTGAGTCTGCAGGCGTGGCGTGTGAGACTGTCAACAAGGTAACCGAAGGCCGCCCTCACATTGTGGACATGCTCAAGAACAGCGAAATCGCCTTGGTCATCAACACCGTGGAAGAACGCCGCAACGCCATCGCTGACAGCCGAGCCATCCGTACCAGTGCGTTGTTGGCACGCGTGCCAACCATCACGACCATTGCAGGTGCTGAAGCCGCCGTGGAAGGTATGAGGTTTATGGACAAGCTGGCTGTGGTGTCAGTGCAGGAAATGCACGAGCAACTGACCTAGAAGTCGTCAAAAGCCTGACCATGGCCTAAGAGCGCATACGCGCTCTTAGGCCATTTTTCTTGGGTAGCCTTGTACCGCTGAATGAAGAAGTACAGAATTATTTAAACTAAAGATCTCATTTTTAGTTTTGCAATCGCTATAATCGCGCCCTTTCGCTGCTCCGCGGCGATTTAGTTAGCCGCGCGCTTTCTTGAAGCGCCCACGCTGGCCCTTTCGAGCCTGCGCGTTGCGGCCTTGCTTCCCTCCATTAGTTCATTCAACCTGGCTCGTTTGACGCGCCGGGATTTCTTTGGCTTATTTTTTCTCCAATCACTTTTTTATGATTCTTTTGTGTTCATTTTTTAGAGGTTTTTTTCCGGTCTTCCTGGCTTTTCTGACGATCACCGCGGCTTGTGCCAACCCGATCAACGACACGGGCATCGATTTTTCTCTTCCTGCGGAAGCTAGTGTGGATGGCCAGGACGCGCGATATGGGCGCGATGCGGCGGCTAATAAGGGTGTATTGCCCAAGATAGGGAGCAGCGCAGGCTCCATCGCTGATAATGCTAATGGTTTCGATTTCACCAAGATCAGCTCGACCGGCAGCGCGCTGCCGGCAAGCGCTGAGTTAGGTGGCGGACTTGATGATTGGGCATGTACCTACGACAACCATACCGGGCGTATGTGGGAGGTCAAGGTCAACCACGCCTGGCATTTGCGCTACATGGAGCATCTCTATACCTCGCGCCCGAGCCAGGAGAGCAAGGAGGGCAAATGCCACGAGCAGGGGCGCTGTGACGCTGGGGCCTTTGTTCGTGCCGTCAATGCTGTCAGCTTATGCGGTCATGCCGACTGGCGCCTTCCTACGCAAAGTGAGCTCAGAAATCTGGTGGATAGAGGGCGCCATGGCCCGGCAATTGACCCCAAGTACTTTCCCAACACGCCGGCGCAGACCTATTGGTCAAGCACACAAAGGCCGGAGGCGATCCCTGCCGTCTGGGTGACAGATTTCGACAGTGGGGCCGGTGACTGGGATCGTGCGGCAAACGCCAACCGTATTCGGTTGGTGCGATCTGCCCAGTGATGCTCACGCGGGACGCTTGTCATCGCCGGGGCTCTTCAACTCTTTACCCTCTACCCACCTCATGATCCAGATACGCCTTTTTCTTTTGTTGCTGCTTGCCGCGGGCGCTTCATATTCTCCGCTTGCGCACGCTCGGCAAACCTGCTCGGCGGAGCTGTCTCACGCCACACCGAACATGGACTTCGAAGATGCCGGTCCAGGCATGGTTCTTCACAAGGCCACGGGCCTGATTTGGAAGCGCTGTGTGGAAGGTATGACGTGGAATGGCTCACGCTGCGCGGATACACCTGCCATGTTTACCTGGTCAGGCGGCTTCAAAAGAGTTGCTGCCGTCAGCCAAGCCACCCCGTACGCGAGAAGGCTCGAGGCCATTCAACCGAATCTCGGGGGGCTCGGGTGGTGGTTTGGGGTAGCGACGGCTCCGCTGAAGGTGCCTTCTCAATTTATGGAGAGTCTCGGGGCTTCGGACTGGAGATTGCCCAACATCAATGAGTTGCTGTCAATCCAGGAACCGAAATGTCATTCGCCGGCCGTTAATACGGATCAATTTCCTGATTCTCACACGGGATTTTGGTCAGACTTGTTCGCTCCAAACCAGGCGCATATGAGGTTGTTTTGGTCAGCATCAGTGGTTGCAAATGCCAAGGATTCGGCGTGGGCAGTAGACTTTACAGGTGGAGATGATTTTCCCGTTCATTCCGGCGGGATGGCGATGGTTCGGCTCGTTCGCGGCGGGAGCGGCTTTCAGAACTTCCATGCCAAAGCCTCCCCCACCCCCTCTTTCCGCCAACTTGACGGACCAGCGCCGCCAGTAACTGAGCCAGCGCCTATTCAGGATTCTGTGGTGCAGTCCGAAGCCACGCTAGTGCCAGAGCCTCAGCTCGGGATCCTGTCAGAAGGGCCTTTATCCGAACCTATACCGGAGCCTCTGTCCGGCACGGTGTCTCTGCTTCCACCAGAGCCCTTGCTGGCAAATCAAATCGTTTTGGACCTCACTGCTGATCACCAAACCCCAAGTGCGGCGCCTATCGAAGCGGCAGCCGGGCTGCACAGCGAGCCGACGCGTCAGTCTCTTCAGAGCGTGGAGATCGCATCAGTCCCCAGTTTGGGTGAATGGGGGGTGATGATGCTGAGTCTGCTGGCATTGCTCGCCGGTGCACGTCGTTTGCGAAACCGTTAAGCCAAGGCCGGAGGATCAGGCGCTGATCCAATGAATACGCCCTGTCCGCACATCGTGCAGGCCACCGGCTAGAACCAGTTGGCGCTGTTCGACTCGTCGGCGCAGCATCTCGCTGCGCGAGGTTAGTCTGGCGATGGCGTCGCGCACGTTCTGTTCGGTCAGGCGCCCTACTAGCTCAGCATTACTGGAGTTGGCCACCCCTTTGTAATCCAGTTTTTCGAGTGACGGCCGAATTTGGGCGATGACACCGGTCAGCAAACCAGCTTTGACGTTGTCCACGGCTCCTTTCATGGCGCCGCAGTCGCTATGCCCCAGCACCACGATCGCCCGGGCGCCGGAGATCTCGGTTGCGAACTCCAGGCTGCCGATGATGTCATCGTTGACGAAATTGCCCGCAATTCGAGCTGCGAAGATATCGCCGAGGCGTTGGTCGAAAATCAATTCTGGTGATGCACGACTATCGATGCAACCTACGATGGCTGCGAAAGGTGCTTGTCCGCTGGACGTCTCGTGCACCTGCTTGCGCAGGTCGCAGTGAATGGATTTTCCGGAAACGAATCGCTCGTTGCCTTGCCTTAGCAAAGCGAGCGCTTCATCAGGCTTGATTTGCCCTTGTGACTGCTTTGTTTGTACAGCGCAAGTTTGCCGAGCGCTCGCCTTGCTTGCCAGCAAGATGGAGGACGCTGCGAGGACGGCCTTAAGAGAATTTCTCCGGTTGAGCATGCGAGGATCTCCAATGAAAATGCTGAAATTTCAGCTGGTTTAAATCCGAGGGCATGCTCAAAACACCGCATCACTCGAGCGTGCGTTAGCTAACGTGTAAATTGAATCATAAAGTATCTTTTTGAGTTTGTCAGACTTTTGATTGCATTTTTTCGATTGCACCCGCTAAATCCGTTCAACGCTTATGTCCCCCGTCCCCGCCCCCATCGCACGGAAATACGGCCGTTATGGGTGTGGGCAGGAGCCCCCAGGCAGGGGCAATAGACATCCAGTGCATAATTACGAAACAGATACCGCCGAGGGGAAACGCTCGGCGGTTTCGCATTTGTGCAAGGAAAACTTAAGACATGGTCACCATTCCCATTACCAAGCGCGGTGCTGAAAAACTCAAGACCGAGCTCCACCGCCTGAAAACCAAAGATCGTCCCGAAGTTATCAACGCCATCGCCGAAGCGCGTGCGCAAGGTGACTTGAGCGAGAACGCTGAATACGACGCTGCCAAAGACCGTCAGGGCTTTATTGAGGGGCGTATCAAGGAAGTTGAAGGCAAGCTGTCTGCCGCGCAAATTATTGACCCGACCACCCTGGATGCGGATGGCAAGGTGGTTTTTGGTGCTACGGTGGAGCTTGAGGAAGAGGATTCCGGAGAAAAGGTCACTTATCAGATCGTCGGCGAGGATGAAGCCGATCTGAAACAAGGCTTGATCAATATCTCCAGCCCCATCGCTCGTGCGCTCATAGGCAAAGAGGAGGGCGATACAGCCGCGGTGCAAGCACCCGGTGGGGTAAAGCATTACGAGATCATCGCGGTCAAATACGCCTGATCTTCAGCCATGATCGCACGCGTGTCTCTATTCTCCGCCGCCCTATGGTGGGGTAGTTTGAGTGCAGTGGGTTTTCTCGTGGTGCCAATGCTGTTCGTGCACATGCCGAGTCCTGCTATTGCAGGGCGAATGGCCGCCAAACTGTTTGCAGCTCAAACCTGGCTTTCAGTGGCCTGTGGCGTGGTTTTGATGCTGATCAACCAGCGGCGGGCACGAGCGCCTAACATGGATAGCTTGGATGCGCCGCGTACAAGTATCCAAGGTTTGGATGCCTCCATGCTCTTCATCATTTTTGGCCTTTTGATGGCCTTGCTGATTGAGTACGGGGTGGCGCCACGCATTGTGGCCCGTGAAAATCTTCGCCTATGGCACAGTGCGGGTACTGTGATGTACGGCCTTCAGTGGCTTTGCGCCGCGGTGGTGTTATGGCGCACGGTTAATGACCCTCAAAAACCACTTGCATGAACTCACCCATTGTCGAAATCGGTCTCACCGATTGGAGTCAAGCGCACCCCGAGCCTGAATGGACGCGTGCGGTGGAGGCCGGCAAAGTGCTGTATTTTCCCAAACTGGGTTTTCAGCTTCAGCCGCAGGAGCAAGCGCTGCTGCGCGAGGAGTTGCTGAAGGCCGGAACGCGCAACGTCAGCCTGGGTGCAGATGGTCTGCTCAAGGGTGCTGCCGGGAACGAGCAAGAGCAGCAGGCATTGGCTGAGATGGTTGGCCGATTTCGTCAGCAGGCGCTGCAATTGGTGGATGACCTGTTGCCGGAATACAAAGGTCTGCTTCGCTTGGCGCCCACCAGTTTCAGGCCAAAGCAGGTGGAAAATCGTGCGCAGTCGGTGCGGGCTGATGACCGGCGCATGCACGTAGATGCCTTTCCATCACGCCCCAATTATGGTGAGCGCATATTGCGCGTGTTCACGAACCTCAATCCCCAAGGGGCGCCACGAGTATGGCGCCTGGGCGATGATTTCGAGGCCGTGGCGCGGCAGTTTATGCCCCGGGCCAAACCGTACCGCCTTTGGCAGGCTAAAGTGCTCAAGGCCTTGCATGTGACCAAGTCGCTGCGCAGCGAATACGATCATCTGATGCTTCAAATGCATGATCTGATGAAGTTCGATGAGACCTATCAGAAAAGCGGTACACAAACGACGATGCCGTTTCCGCCAGGCAGCGTGTGGGTGTGCTTTTCAGATCAAGCTACGCACGCGGTCATGAGTGGCCAGTACATGATGGAGCAAACGCTGTATCTACCCCCTGGCCACGAAGTAGATCCGGCATCAAGTCCGTTGGCCATTCTCACGCGGTTGGCGGGAAGGCCACTGGTAGGTGTGGGGGCAGGAAAAGCGCTTTGAAGTCGGCGTGGGCCTATAGATCGTCAACACGTACTTAGAGCCTGTTCAAAGTCTCCTCGCGGTCCCATTGCGCCCGTTGCACGGCGCCCGAACAACCGCGTCTGCGGCGCTGCCTACGCCGGCCGCGAAAATACTCGCGATACCCACAAGGTATCCCTGCGTTTTTCGTCGCATGGGCGCACCCCTTGCAGCCACAGCTTTTCAAACGCAATGGCCCTCGCGCAGAGACTTTGAACAGGCTCTTAGAGCCTCAACACGCGCTTCGCGTTGGAGGCTCAGCGGAAAAGCGCGCTTGGGGCCACGAGCGGGAGCGCTCTATTCGCTTTTCCAGGCGTCCGCCACCCAAAGCGCTGGTTTGATGTGCGCGAAGCGCTTGTTTCGCTTGCCAGCCAGAGCGTCCGGCGGGTTCACTTCACCGTGAAAAATCACAATGCGCGCCTCTTGCGGAATGCTTGGTGCTTTCCAATAATTCGTGGGCCAAGGGGGAATGCTGTGATACTTGAAGCTTGGGCACCACTTGGCGGGCCAGTAGCTGAGCTTGCCTTGTTTGTGCAGAGCGTGTGAGAGATACTCCTGCTCGTTGCGGTATTCGCGCTGGACCTCCGCCATATGGCCGCGGAAATAGGCCAGAACGTCGGCGTGCGCGCCAAGCGTGAAGCGGTATACCGAGGAATTTCCTACGATGCGCTCGCCAAAGCGCCAGAATCGCGGGTAATCGTGGATGATGAGGAATTCGCCCGGTTGGGTGAAAAAATCATCCAGGCTTCCCACGATCACGACGTCCAGATCGAGAAACAGCGCTGTGCCCTGCAGGCCATACAGATCCGCCTCAAAGGTGGTGAGCTTCTTCCACGCACCATCCCTTTGACCTGGCTTCAGGTGCAAATCAAGCTGAGGAATAGGGCGGCACATCACCTCCGGCCTGATGCCGTTGGTGTCGTCCGTGAGGCAGAGCAGTTGAAAATCGCCTGTCAGATGACGTCGCACCATGCCATAAAGCCGGTTGACGTATTCGGGGCCGTATTTCGTCCCCCATTTCATGCACAGGATGTAGCGCATGCTCTTGGATGCTGACTCGCCCCCATTCGAAGTTGGGGACGCTTTGGGCGCTCCGGCGTAGCCCTGAGACCCGATCGGATCGGAGGGCATCAGTCCAGGCGTCCTCTCTTGACAGATTTCTGTGCGGGGCTGGCGCGCTTGACCTTCCCGCCCGGTGTGAGACGCTGGTTGCCCAGGACTCGCAGCACCTTCACTTCAGGGCGCTGGCCACCGCGCTTGCTGTATTTCAAGACCTTCACATCCTTGGGGCCGGCCATACGATCTTCATCGACAGCACGGGCTTTTTCAACCTTTGGCCGCCATAGCACCAGCAATTTGCCAATATGCTGGATGGGAGCCGCATCCAGTTCTCCGGCTAGCTGGTGGTAGATCAACTCGCGCGCGGCGCGGTCGTCTCCCAGCACGCGAATCTTGATGAGGCCATGGGCATTCAGGGCCGCATTGACCTCTTTATGTACAGCGGGAGTGAGGCCATCGCTGCCGATCATCACAACTGGATCGAGGTGATGGGCTTCGGAGCGGTGCGCCTTACGTTGCGCTGGCGTGAGTTCGATTTGAGGCATGGTCGTATTATCGGCGGTACATGAAAGTAAAAACCAAAAGCAAGAAAGTCAATAAAGCGTGGCTGAACGACCACGTGAACGACCCCTACGTCAAATTGGCGCTAAGGGAGGGTTATCGCGCCCGTGCTGCCTATAAGCTCAAAGAGATCGATGAGGCCCTGCACCTGATCAAACCTGGCTACCTGGTGGTGGATCTGGGGAGTGCGCCTGGGGCCTGGAGTCAATATCTTCGGCGAAAACTCTCGCCGTCAGGAGCGGCAGTAGGCGAATTGAACGGCACCATCATTGCACTGGATTTGTTGCCTATGGAGCCGATCGAAGGCGTGACCTTTATTCAGGGCGATTTTCACACACCGGAAGTACTGGCCCAACTGCAGCAGGCCATAGCCGGGCGCACGGTGGATATAGTGGTCTCCGATATGGCTCCCAACCTCTCGGGGATCGAATCGAGCGACGCTGCCCGCATTGCAGCCCTGGTGGAACTGGCGATGGACTTCTCACAGACACATATGAAGCCGGACGGGGCATTGGTCGTCAAGTTGTTCCATGGCAGTGGATACAGTCAACTGGTGAAGCTGTTCAAGGACACCTTTCGCGTGGTCAAACCTCTAAAGCCCAAAGCCTCGCGCGATAAGTCTTCCGAAACTTTCTTGATTGGCATGGGCTTGAAGAAGCTTCCGGGCGCGCGGCCATCATGATGTAAGTCAAGAGTTTTCCCGCGAAATAGCGAAAAACTCAGCAAATAGTTACAAATACGAAGCGTGCCGAGGGGGTTCATGGAGGAACAGGATGCTGTGCGTGTCTTGAAACCTCTAAAATGGGCACCACATGCTCGGCATTGCCGGATTTTTTGCCATCGGGCTGCCCCTAGGCAAAAACGTCCCATCAGGGACAGCAAACCTCGCTTGGCGAGAATGTTGGGGCTTTTTTTCGACTGGAGCGTAAGGCCTTGAAGAATCAGTGGTTCTCGAAGATCGCCGTCTGGATGGTCATTGCCATGGTGTTGTTCACCGTGTTCAAGCAATTCGATGGCGGCCGCATGGCCAATGCCAATCACATCGCTTATTCCGATTTCCTGGAAGAAGTGCGTAATAACCGCGTCAAGAGCGCCACCATTCAGGAGGGGCAGGGCGGTACCGATATCGTCGCCGTGATGAATGATGATCGGCGCGTCCGCACGCAAGCAACCTTCCTCGACAGAGGTTTGGTGGGTGATTTGATCAATCACAGCGTCAAATTTGACGTCAAGCCCCGTGAAGAAGGCTCCCTTCTCATGACCTTGCTGGTTAGCTGGGGCCCCATGCTCCTGCTGATTGGCGTGTGGGTTTACTTCATGCGCCAGATGCAAGGCGGCGGCAAGGGCGGAGCATTCAGCTTCGGCAAGTCCAAAGCGCGCATGCTGGACGAAAACACCAACCCGGTCACGTTTGCAGACGTCGCGGGCTGCGATGAGGCTAAGGAAGAGGTCAAGGAAGTCGTCGACTTCTTGAAAGATCCTCAGAAATTCCAGAAGCTAGGCGGTCGCATTCCGCGTGGTTTGCTTCTGGTTGGCCCTCCTGGTACTGGTAAGACGCTGCTGGCCAAGTCGATCGCAGGCGAAGCCAAGGTGCCTTTTTTCAGTATCTCCGGATCTGATTTCGTCGAAATGTTCGTGGGCGTGGGCGCTGCCCGGGTACGCGATATGTTCGAGAACGCCAAGAAAAATGCACCCTGCATCATCTTCATTGATGAAATTGATGCCGTAGGCCGCCAACGTGGTGCGGGCTTGGGCGGTGGCAACGATGAGCGCGAACAAACTCTCAACCAGATGTTGGTCGAGATGGATGGTTTTGAGACCAACCTTGGCGTGATTGTGGTCGCAGCTACCAACCGGCCTGACATTCTCGATGCCGCCTTGCTCCGCCCAGGTCGCTTTGACAGGCAGGTCTACGTCACGCTGCCTGATATCCGCGGCCGTGAGCAGATCTTGAACGTGCACATGCGCAAGATTCCTATTGGCCAGGACGTGAGCCCCAGCATCATTGCGCGCGGTACGCCCGGCATGAGCGGTGCTGATCTGGCCAACCTCTGCAACGAAGCCGCGTTGATGGCTGCACGCCGCAGTGCTCGTGTGGTCGAGATGCAGGATTTTGAGCGCGCCAAAGACAAGATCCTCATGGGCCCAGAGCGCAAGAGTATGGTCATGCCTGAGGAAGAGCGTCGTAACACGGCCTACCATGAGAGCGGGCACGCTCTTATCGGCAAGCTGCTGCCCAAGTGTGATCCCGTGCACAAGGTTACGATCATCCCTCGTGGTCGCGCTCTTGGTGTGACCATGAGCCTGCCTGAGCAAGATCGCTACAGCTACGACAAGGAATTCATGCTGAACCAGATCAGCATGCTCTTTGGCGGCCGTATCGCTGAAGAAGTGTTCATGAACCAGATGACCACCGGAGCCAGCAATGACTTCGAGCGGGCTACTAACCTGGCACGCGATATGGTCATGAAATACGGCATGAGTGTGGCGCTGGGCCCTATGGTCTATGCCGAAAACGAAGGCGAAGTGTTTCTAGGCCGCAGCGTGACCAAGACCACCAGTATTTCGGAAGAAACCTTGCAAAAGGTGGATGCTGAGGTGCGGCGCATCATTGATGAGCAATACTCGCTGGCGCGCAAACTGATCGAGGATAACCAAGACAAAATGCACGCTATGGCCAAGGCCTTGCTGGATTGGGAGACCATCGACCGCGAGCAGCTGGACGACATCATGGCTGGTCGCGAGCCTCGCCCACCCAAGGACTTCACGCCGCGTACGCCGTCAGCACCTGGCAGCGGCGGCACGCCACCAGCGGCTAAGCCCGTCGATCCGGCGCCTACCGTGGCCTGATTGGGTTCTAGAAGATACAGCGGG
The DNA here is from genome assembly GCF_000422885.1 of Ottowia thiooxydans DSM 14619. GTDB lineage: Bacteria > Pseudomonadota > Gammaproteobacteria > Burkholderiales > Burkholderiaceae_C > Ottowia > Ottowia thiooxydans. Next base: position 242,858 of record NZ_KE383943.1, read on the forward strand.
GCTTAGGCCCCGCTTTTTTATTTGCGAGACACGTTTATGCAGTGGAAAACCACGCGCTTTGAAATCGATCTGAGCGAGCCACGCGTGATGGGCATCGTCAACGTGACGCCAGATTCGTTTTCCGACGGCGGCCAGCATGCTGACACCCTTTCGGCCCTTCGCCACTGCGAGAAAATGCTGCGGGAGGGCGCCCACCTGCTGGATATAGGGGGGGAATCCACGCGCCCGGGTAGTCCGGCGGTGCCGCTGGACTCAGAGCTTTCACGGGTGGTTCCGGTAGTGCGAGAGGCCGTGAAGCTCGGCGTACCTATTTCTGTCGACACTTATAAGCCGGAGGTCATGGCTGCAGTGCTGGATCTGGGGGCTGATGTGATCAATGACATCTGGGGCTTGCGTAGGCAAAGCACATCAAACCACCCCAGCGCTTTGGAAGTAGTGGCAAGCCATCCGGGCTGCGGAGTTTGCCTGATGCACATGCACCGTGATCCGCAGTCCATGCAGGTAAAACCCATGGATGGGGATGCGGTGCCTCAAGTGCGGCAGTTTCTGGAGCAGGCCGCGCAAGCGCTTGTGGCGCGGGGTGTGACCAGAAACCGAATCGTGCTGGATCCGGGGATTGGCTTCGGAAAGACGGTGGCTCAGAACTTCTCTCTTCTGGCGCGTCAGCAGGAGCTGCTGGCCGCCGGATTTCCCTTGCTGGTGGGCTGGTCCCGCAAGTCTTCTATTGCGGCTGCGCTGCAGGGCAGTGCGCCTGAACTACCTGCGCCGTCTGAACGGGTGATTGGTAGCGTTGCTGCGGCGCTATTGGCAGCAGAGAGAGGGGCACATGTGCTGCGCGTACACGATGTGCACGAGACGGTGCAGGCGCTGAGAATTTTGAGTTCCGTGATTTGACTCACGCTTCTCGCCAGTCGCCTTGCGGGATAATCGGTGGGGGATCTGAAAACTATTGAGTTAATAACTGCTGTTGCAGGCAGTACAAGAATAATGAGCCGAAAATACTTTGGAACCGATGGCATTCGCGGCACCGTGGGGAAGCCACCCATCACGCCGGATTTTGTGCTTCGGCTTGGGCATGCTGTGGGCCGAGTGCTCAAACGGCATGAGTCAAACCCCACAGTCTTGATAGGTAAAGATACGCGGATATCTGGCTACATGCTGGAAAGTGCTCTTGAATCAGGGCTAAATTCTGCGGGGGTCGATGTGGTGTTGTTGGGCCCGGTGCCCACTCCTGCTGTGGCCTATCTCACGCGCACACAAAGGGCCAGTCTGGGTGCTGTCATCAGTGCCAGCCACAACGCCTATCCTGACAACGGCATCAAGTTTTTCAGCGCCAGCGGTGCCAAGTTGCCAGATGACTGGGAGCGCGAGGTTGAAGCCATGCTGGACGAGCCAGCAGAGTGGGCCGATTCAGCCAATCTGGGTCGTGCGCGGCGATTGGCTGACGCAGATGGTCGTTATATCGAATTTTGCAAAAGTACCTTTAGCAATGATCTCACCTTGCGGGGCATGAAGATCGTTGTTGACGGCGCGCATGGTGCGGCCTATCAGATTGCGCCCAAGGTGTTCCATGAGCTGGGCGCGGATGTGGTTGCCATTGGGTGTGCCCCTGATGGCCTGAACATCAATGATGGCGTGGGTGCAACGCATACTGAGGCGCTGATTCGCGCAGTGGCCGCTCATCAGGCCGACTATGGCATTGCCCTGGATGGTGATGCTGATCGCCTGCAATTGGTAGACGCCACGGGGCGCCTGTATAACGGCGATGAATTGCTCTATCTCCTGGCGGCTGACCGCCTTGGACGCGATGCAGCTTTGCGTGGCGCCTCCAGAAGCCCTCAGCTAGCGGGTGTGGTGGGCACACTGATGACCAACAAGGCGGTAGAAGTCGGACTTAGGAAGCTGGGCCTGGAGTTCGTGCGCGCCAAAGTGGGGGATCGCTATGTGTTGGAAGAGTTGTCGCGCCGGAACTGGATTCTTGGTGGCGAAGGCTCCGGTCATTTGCTGGTACTGGATAAGCACACCACGGGAGATGGCATCGTCTCTGCCCTGCAGGTGCTGCAGGCATGTGCCGATAGCGGTAAAACTGCGGCTGAGCTCCTTGCGGGCGTCGCTCTCTTTCCTCAAGTGCTGATCAATGTGCGTCTGCGGGCTGAGCAGGATTGGAAGAGCAACAAGCGCTTGGCAGACGAGACGTTTGCCGTGGAGTCCGAGCTGGGAGACAGCGGGCGCGTGCTGATTCGTCCGAGCGGTACCGAGCCCCTGCTGCGCATCATGGTGGAGGCGCAGGAGCCGGTGCAGGCGCAAGCTTGTGCTGAGAGATTGGTCGCGACTGTTCAGGCGGCCTGAAGCATGCCGGACGCAGTGATTGTGGCGCTGGCTAATTACCAGATCCCATGCGATGCTCAGGCCATCGTCACCTTGCTGAACGAATACGCAAGCGAGCCTGCTGGGGGCTCAGAACCACTTTCGCACGCTGTGAAAGAGCGGCTAGTGAGCGAGATGGCCACCCGGCCGCATCTGTTCTCAGTATTGGCGTGGGATGGCCAGGGAGATTCCCGGCGCGCAGTAGGGCTCATCAATTGCGTGGAGGGCTTTTCCACTTTTATGGCGCGGCCCTTGGTCAACATCCATGATGTGGTGGTGAGCGCGAGCCACAGGCAGCGAGGAGTCGCGCAGGCGATGTTCGAATACGTGGAGCGCGAAGCACACCGTCGCGGCGCCTGCAAGCTGACCCTGGAAGTACTCGCCGGCAACACCTCTGCGCGGCGCCTGTACCAGAAGCAAGGTTTCGCGCCTTACGCGCTCGACCCGGCCTGGGGCGACGCCATGATGTGGCAGAAAAAAATATAGTTCGATTGTTTTTTTATTGCCGGGCCGCCCCAAAATTAAAAAGCACCCCCTCGGGGGGCAGCGGACCTCGCGAAGTGGGGGAGCGTGGGTGCCTTGTTTCATCGCAGGGCCGCTCCCAAGATGAAATGCGGCCCCCTCGGGGGGCAGCGGACCACGCGAAGCGGGGAAGCGTGGGGGCCTATCTAGTCTGCGCTGAACCCGGATGCTTTCACCACGGGCCCCCAACGGCCTAAATCGTCGCGGATGGCCTGAGTCAAGGTGGAGCCGGGTGAGGGGTCGGGATTGCTGCCGAGCTTCTGCAGCGCTTCCTGCACCTCCGGCGCCGCAGAGACTTTAATGGCCGCGGCTTCCAATTGCCGCACGGTGGCATCCGATGTGGAATTGGCCACGAACAGACCAGTCCATTCCAGATGGTTGAACTCGTTGTAGCCAAGCTCTTGCAGAGTGGGCACGTTGGGCAGGCGATCACTGCGCCGTGAACCATTGATCGCGAGAACCTTCACGCGCTTACCGTGATACTGAACCATGTCGGCCACAGGCAAAATCCCGGCCGCGATCTGGCCGCCCAGCAAGTCCTGCGTGAGTGGTGCGGTACCCCGATAGGGCACCGACACGAGCTTCGTGCGGGTGATTTCGCCCAAGCGGTATCCGATGAACTGCGGCAGGCTTCCAGGCGCTGGCACGCCATAGTTGGCATGCTTTTCATCGGCCTTCGCCAGCTCGAGCCATTCTTTCAAGGTATTGGCCGGACTGGAAATGGGGACCGTAATCCCTTCGTTGAAGCTGGATAACCGCGCGACCGGCTTGAAATCTTTCGCGCCGTCATACCGCACGCTTTTCATGGTGAGGGGTGCCATCACCATCATGTGGGTGGTACCCAGCAACACGGTCAGGCCATCGCCTGGTTGCGTTTTCACATAATCTGCTGCGATGGCGCCGCCAGCACCGCTGCGGTTGTCTACCACCACAGCCACATCAAGTTCGTTCTTGAGCTTGTCCGTCAGGGTGCGGGCCAGAACGTCCGCAGAGCCACCCGCAGGGAAACCCACCACCAGACGGAGCGGGCCCCGGCCTGGCGGAATCTGCGCGAGTACGGGACTGGTCGACGCCAGCGGGATCAATGCGGAAGCGAGCAGGTGACGTCGTTTCATGGGGAAGTCCTTTCGATGAGGGGATATCTACGTTTTATGAGCGCGGTCTTAGAGGAGCGGTGCGGTCCGGTGAAACCAAGGCCAGGCACGTTCAATCTCAGCGGATAGTTGGAGCAAGGTAGCGTCCTCTCCGAAGCGGCCCACCAATTGCACGCCCAGAGGCAAGCCATCTGATGTCCAGTGCAGCGGCAAACTGATTGCGGGTTGTCCCGTGGCATTGAACGCGCCAGTAAACGGGATGAATTCGGAGGCAGCCTTCTGAAACTCCGTCAGCGAAAGGGTTTGTGTGGAGAGCGTGCCCAGCTCCACTGGGGGCGAGCCTAGTGTGGGTGTGAGCAGTACGTCAACGCTTTCAAAGAAATGCGCGATCTTGCGCACTTCCTGGTTGATTCGCGGGAACTGGCTCGCGTAATCCACCCCACTGATGTTTTGGCTTAGACGGATGGCTTCCCAGGTTACTCGCTCCAACTCGTCCTCGCGGGCAGGGCGCCCGAGCACGGCTTCCCGAGCCTGCAGCTGGGCTGCCAAGCCCGTGAGCAGCAGTATTCCGGTGGCTGCGCTGAGAGCACCAGGATCGAAATCTGGCATACCAGGCTCGACTTCGTGGCCCATATCCTCGAGGTGCTTCGCTGTTCCCAGCACGGCGGCTTCGCATTCCGGATGCACAGACGCGTTTCGGAAGGTGCGTGTGGTGAAGGCAATCCGCAGTTTTCGCGGCGGCTGGGCGATGAGCTTCAGGAACGGCTCTGCGGGGCGCGGGGTGTAGTAGGGCGCTCCCACATCTGGGCCAGCGGTGGCATCGAGCAAGGCTGCGCAGTCGCGAATGGATCGCGTGACCGCATGTTCGTGGCTCAAGCCGTGGGTTGCGTCACCTCGGTGGGGGCCGGTAGGTAGAAGGCCACGCGTGGGCTTGAGCCCGACCAGGCCGTTGCAAGCCGCAGGGATGCGGATGGAGCCGCCACTGTCCGTGGCGTGGGACGCAGGCAGAATGCCGGCAGCCACGGCGGCCGCAGCCCCACCACTGGAGCCTCCAGCGATCCGGCTCAAGCTCCAGGGGTTTCGTGTGGGGCCGGCCAGAGCTGTTTCAGTTGAGGGGCTCATGCCGAACTCGGAAGACGCCGTGCGTCCCAGAATTCTCAAGCCAGCGCGACGCAGGCGTACGACCGTTTCACTGTCAAAATCGAGCCGGTGATCCGCAAACAAGCGGCTGCCGTGTGCGAGCGGCATACCTTTTACGGGGGCATGCAGATCCTTGATGAAATAAGGCACACCTCCCAGCGGCCCTGTCGCAGGCGCCTTGCGCGCGTCTGCCACGGCTGCTTCATCCAGGTAGGTCACCGCGTTGATACGGGGATTGACCGTATGCAGCCGCTCAAGTGCAGCCTCAAGAACTTCGTTCTGGTGTAGCTCGCCGCTGCGGATGGCCTCGGCCAAGCCCAAGGCATCGAAGGCTCGGTATTCATCGAAACTCAAACTCATGAGCGATCTCCTGCAACTGCCATGACTTCAATTTCCAGGCGGCCGCCCAAGGCCAAGCCGTTGGCACCGAATGCGCTGCGGGCTGGGTAAGGCGGCGAGAAGAACTGGGTGTAGATCGCGTTGAAGGCTGGCCAGTCGGCCATGTCGGCGAGCATGACTGTGCACTTCACCACGTGTTGCATGGAAAAGCCATGATGCTCCAGTGCTTGCTGCACGTTGCGCAGCGCCTGCTCGGATTCTGCTTCGATGCCTCCGGGCGCCAGGTTCAAGCCACCCGGCAAGGTACCCATTTGGCCCGAAAGATACAGAGTGTCATCTACACGGACGATTTCAGAAAACGGCAGCCCCAGTTGGTTGAATGCAGGGGAGTTGAGGTGCTGAATACGCGGCATGTTGTCCCATTTCGCTATTTCGAGCTTTAACTCTACGCTGCTCATAGTGTTTGAACAAATATCATTTTTTGAATCTAGCCATACAATTAAGTGATGGATATGGATAGCCGTCGTTTGCACTATTTCGTTCGGATTGCGGATGCAGGAAGCCTGGGTCGGGCGACGCAGAGCTTGCATGTGGCGCAGCCCGCCTTGTCTCGCCAAATGCAATTGCTGGAAGATGAGATTGGGGCGGCGCTTTTCGAGCGCACCGCGCGTGGCATGCAACTGACGGCGGCGGGGCGCAGTCTTTATACGGATGCCAAACGGCTGCTAGCCGACGGCCAACAAGCACTGCGGCGTGCCCGTTTGGCGGCCAGTGGCCGCCTGGGGCACCTCAAAGTGGGGTTTTCTGAAATTTACTTGTGGCATCCGCAGGCCTTGTCGGCTTTGCGCCAATGCCGAGCGCAGCATGAAGGGGTGACCTACACCTTGGAGACCAAGCTTTCAGGTGCCATCACAGAACGCTTGCGCTCTGGCCATATTGATTTGGCACTGGCTTACAGCGGTCAGATAGATGAGGGATCAGAGCTGCGCCATGTGCCATGGTTCACGGATGAATATCGCTTGGCGGTGCCCGCGGATTCCCGGTTTTGCACTAACCCGCCTTCGCGGCTGGCCGAATTGGATGGGGAAGACTTTATCCTGTTTGGCCGGGAGCAATCCCCCCGTATGCACGACATGATCATGGCCCATTTCCACGACCGAGGATTTACCCCTCGTATCGTGCAGGTGGGCACGTCCCACTACACCGTCATGGCGCTGGTGGCCGCCGGTCTGGGGTGCAGCGTGATGCCGCTTAGCGCTGCTTCGCGCGTGCCCAGAGGGGTGCGCCTTGTTGCTGTCCCAGACATGGCGCTGTACACCCCCATCCATGCCATCTGGCGGGTAGATTCAGAGACGCCTTTGCTGAAACGCTTCGTTGATTTACTCACTTCAGAGCCCGTGCCGGAGCATTAAACCTTCGGTTGAGTGCCCGGCGCGAGGAGGCGTTGGACTGGATCCCCCTGAATGGTCAGAATGCGTGTGCCGAACGCAGCGATTTCAGTACCTGCACGCGCAGTTCTGCCAGTGCAATGTCCGTTCTATCCCTCGGCCGAGCCAGATCGATATCCAGAATTTCATGGATCCTTCCAGGCCCGGCCCCCATGATCAAGGTCTGGTCAGCCAGAAACAAGGCTTCATCGATATCGTGCGTGACCACCATGACTGCGATGCGATGCTGCTGGGTTAAGGTGAGTGCCAGTTCTTGCAACGCAATGCGGGTGAATGCATCTACTGCACTGAACGGCTCATCCATCAGCAAAATTCGAGGTTTCGAATAGAGACCGCGTGCGATAGCGACCCGTTGTGCCATGCCACCCGACAACTGCTTCGGCAAGGCATGCCCCCAATCTTTCAAGCCCACCTCTTCCAGCAACTGGCCTATCAAGGCTTGGTCTGCATTGGCGCCATCGCGAAATCCCACATTCTGGGCCACCGTGAGCCACGGCATCAGGCGTGGCTCCTGAAAGACGATAGCGATGTCTTCTCGCGTTAGCGCATGTGACTCCGGATACTGGACGGTACCTTGAAAGTCCTTGTCCAACCCCGCAGCGATGCGAAGCAAAGTGCTTTTTCCGCAGCCACTTGGGCCAAGCAAAGTTACCACCTGGTTTTCGTGCAACGCCACATCGACCGAGTCTAGGATGACGTGGGCACCGAACGCCTTGCGCTGAACATGGATGTGCATTAGAGGATCTGTCATGTACATACCTCTTCAAGCGTTGTCGCCAGCGAAAGCATCACGCCAATGCAAAGTACGTTGCTCCACGTACTTGAGCGCCGTGTCACTGACCTTGCCCATCACCGCAAGCGTAATGATGGCGACCAGCACCAGATCCGGACGCGACACCTCCCGACCATCAGTCAGCAGGTAGCCGATGCCCTGGGTGGCCGCAAGCAACTCCGCGGCTACAACGCACAGCCAGGACATCGACAGTCCATTGCGAAGCCCTGTAAACAAGTGCGGTTGCGCCGCCGGCAAGAAGATCCTTCGAGCTCGCTCCAAGCTCGGTAAGTTGTACATCTCTCCCACTTCGACCAGCTTTCGATCCACGTTGCGGATGCCCGCTACAAGGCTCATGTAAACCGGGAAAAACGCTCCTATAGCGATGAGCACCACCTTGGATGTCTCGTCAATTCCCAGCCACATCAGCAACAGTGGCACCCAGGCAAGACTGGGAATAGCCCGCAATGCCTGAAAAGTGGGCTCCAGGTAGTCTTCTGCACGCTTGTTGAGGCCAACCAATGCACCCACAAGCAGTGCCGCAGTGGCTCCTATACCGAAGCCCAGCAACACCCTCGTGGAGCTGGCCAACACGTGCTTCCACAATGCGCCTTGCGCCAGATGCTCAAACGTTGCCAGCAATTCGCTGGGTGCTGGCATGAGGTGAGAGGCAATCAAGCCGGTTCGCACCACGATCTCGAGGATGGCGATGATCATCAGTGGTACCACCAGCCCGCGCAAACGTGCGCCGCGCCGCTTGGTGACGGAAGTGTCGGCCGGCTCCGCTTGGTCAGGTGAATCGGCCGCGACCAGACCCTTCACGGTGGATGCCACGGCTATCGCTTTGCCGTGACTTCGAGGGCCAGCGCGGGTTCAATCAAGCTGCCAAGAGCCTTCTGCGCATCTGCGCCAGGCTTCAGAATTCCCTCTTGCAAAAGCAACGGAATGATGGAGCCCACGGCATCGCGGTGCGCAGCGCCGGGCACCGGGTCCGTGAAGTCATAGCGCCCCAGTTGGAGACTGACGACGTCCACAGGCAGTTTGGTTTCAGCGGCCAGAATCGCAGCGGCTTCTTTCGGATTTGCGAGTATCCACACACGTGCACGTTCATAGGTTTTCAACACATCGCGTACAGCATCAGGATGCTCTTTCAAAAAGCGCTCTGTGGTGTTGAGAAAGTTGGCATCCCTGAATGCCTTATTGCGGTAGACAAAACGTGCACCGGCTGCCTCTGCGGCCGCGAGGTGAGGATCCAAACCGGCCCACACATCTACACGCCCCTGCTCCAGCGCGGTACGACCGTCAGGATGCTGCAAGTGGACAATTTCGATATCCGAAACTTTCAACTGATTGGCATCGAGCGAGCGCAGCAGGAAGAAGTAGGGGTTCGTTCCTTTTGTTGCCGCGACCTTCTTGCCCTTGATGTCCGCCGGGGTTTTGATGTTGGAGTCTTTGGATACGACCAGCGCACTGGTCTCGGACCAGAGGTAGTTGTAGATGGCCTTGATGGGTTGGCCGTTTGCGCGACTGACCAGCGCCGAGATGGCCGCACTCACCGCGAACTGGGTCGCACCGCTGTTGATGAATTCCAGAGAGTTGTTGCTGCCGCGTGAGAACACCCACTTGATGGTGGTGCCCTGAGGCTTGAAGGTTTCTTCCAACCACCCCTTATTCTTGATGATCACACTTTCGGGCGCCCAATACGCATAGTCGAGCCCGATCTCCTTTGGTGCCTGAGCGTGCGCTGCTGAAGAAAACGTCAGGGTAGCGGCAAGCCCCGCGACAACGTAGATGGACTTCAGCAAGTTAGGCAGCGGTAATTTCATGGTTCAGAGCCCGTTCGAGGGCTGTTCATTAGAGGGGGTGAGCTTGGTACGAGGCGCCTCGTATCCCAAGGTGCCAGCGTCAGAGGATTCAGATGCAGATGCGAAATTCGCTTGCATCAATCCTTCAGGAAAGATGAGTTTTAAGTTTAGGTGGCACCTGCGCGATCCTTCGGAACCGTTTCGAATATGCAAGCGCGTTTTTCGGTTTTCAGTTGTGCAGCGCGGCGTATCGTCGCCAATACAATGAACTTCATGTTGTTGGCTCAAGATCATGCGCATGCCTTCATGCCCTATCCGGCGGTGCCACTCACACACCAGGACCACGGCACCATGGCAGGCTTTACCTTCGCTGTGAAAGATCTGTTCGATGTGGGCGGCTATCCCACTAGTGCTGGGAGCCCATTGATGCTTGCCGCTTCTGGCATCAAGAGTCGCACTGCGCTGCCTGTGCTGCAGTTGCTGCAGGCTGGGGCCAGGTTCGTCGGCAAGACCATCACGGATGAACTCGCTTATTCTCTGAATGGGCGCAACATTCACTTCGGCACGCCGCGCAATGGCGCGGCGCCCGACCGCATTCCTGGTGGCTCATCGTCCGGTTCTGCATCGGCCGTGTCGCATGGACTTTGCGACATTGCGCTGGGCACCGACACAGGCGGCTCAGTCCGAGCCCCCGCGAGCCACTGCGGTCTTTTCGGTTTGCGGCCCACCCACGGTCGGATATCGCTTTCGGATTGCGTGGCATTGGCGCCAAGCCTCGACACCGGCGGCGTCTTTGCGCGTGATGCCACGCACCTTCGCATCGCTTCCAAAGTGCTGTTGGGATCGGATCCGAAACCCCTCAAGGGCGTACGGCTGCTGCGTGCAGTAGACACGTTCGCCTTGCTCTCGCCCAGTGCCGAGCAAGCCTTGCTACCGAGTGTGGTGAGATTGCAGGCCACCCATGGCCCCATACAGGATGTTTTTCTGGGCGAGCCATCGCTGGATGCATTGCACTGGGCGTTTCGGCGCATACAGGCCGATGAGGCTTGGCAAACACACCGTGATTTTTTGTCACGCCACCGCCCTCCCATCGAATCAGGCGCTGCGGAACGCTTCGCATGGGGAGCGACTTTGGATGCCGAGCAACTCTCTGCGGATCGCCGCCTTCGCCAGAGGTTCCGTGCCCAACTGGGCGATCTCCTGGGCGACGACGGCGTGATCATTCTTCCGACGATGCCGGATGTAGCTCCATTGCTTTCGGCCGACGGGCCCGAACTGGAGTCTTATCGCTATCGCGCTGTGCAACTGCTCTGCATTGCGGGGCTCGCAGGCTTTCCGCAGGTGACCTTACCCGCGGGACGTGTGAACGGCGCTCCACTTGGTTTGTCGCTCATGGGACCTGCGGGGTCTGACCTGGGCTTGGTGGAATTGGTCGAGGATGAGGGCTTGATCAATCTCCTGTGAGGCCGGATGGCTTTCGGTAATCGATACCGAGGGCTAGACCTAGACGTGGCGGGCTGAACATCGTGGCGGGCGTGACTTTCTGTACGTATGCTTGTTCCTTGGAGCCGGTTCAGTGATCTATTCGTGGTCACTCCTTGTGCGCAAGCCATAATGTTTGGATCGTGAAATCCAATCAATCAGCGGCCTCCAGTGAGGTCAATCTCTCCGAGTGCGATGGCATTCGGTATCTGCACTTGGGCACCGAGTGGATCCAGGGGTCTATGCGCATCGCAGCCCCCTACGACCTCGATCTTGAGTATGTACAGCGCATGATGGCCTGGCTGCTATTTATGCCCCCAGAATCTGTTAAAGGGCGTCACGCCATGCAACTGGGCTTGGGGGCTGGCGCTATTTCCAAGTTTTGCTACAAGAAATTGAGCATGACTTGTACGGCGATTGAAATCAATGGACGCGTCGCGGATGTCTGTCGTGCGTGGTTGCGTTTGCCACCAGAAAGTGAACGATTTCGTGTGGTCATTGCGGATGCCGGGCACGAAATCCAGAGTGATGAGTGGCAGGGCACTGTGGATGCGCTGGCGGTTGACTTATACGACGAAGACGCTGCAGCGCCTATGCTCGATAGTGCGGACTTCTACGCTGACTGCCGCCGCTTGCTCACGGAAGACGGCAGCATGACGGTGAATTTGTTCGGCCGCTCTGCCAGCTTCGAGCGCAGCCTGGCACGCATCTCCGAGGCTTTCGGCGCAGATGCCGTGTGGGCGTTCAAACCTACGCGGGAAGGTAATACCGTGGTGCTTGCTCAACGCACGCCTATGCGGCCCAAGCGGGATGTGCTTACCCTGCGCGCGGAAGCGATCGAGGCACGGTGGCAATTGCCGGCACGCAAGTGGTTGAAGGTTTTCAAGGCTCTGGAAAAATGATCTCTCCCTTGTGCTTGCTTGTTTTCTCCGGAGGGTTCTATGGCTGAACAGCGCTATCGTGGTTTTGTGCAGTGGCGTCATCTGGTGGAGTGGATGCAGGAAGATGGGGTGATCACTGCAGCCGTGGCGGAGCAGACCATCGCGCGGTGTTCCCAGGCAGAGAGCGCGCAGCCCGCCTTAGTGCGGCTTGCGGCAGTGGGGATAGAGTCCGCTGCAGACGGCAGGCCGCTGGAGGTGGAGCAGCTCACGCAATACCTGGCGCGCAGAGCCGGCCTTGAGTATTTGCGTATCGATCCGCTGAAGGTGGATGCTGGCAAGGTGGCTGATGCCATGAGTGCGGTCTACGCGGAGCGCCACAAGATCTTGCCGGTGCAATTGTCGCCAGGAGAAGTGGTGGTGGCCACCAGCGAGCCATTCATTGATGACTGGGTTGCGGAGGTGGAGCGTCAGGCTAAGCGCCCCGTGCGCCGTGTGGTGGCCAATCCGGCTGAGATCAAACGCTACACGGCGGAGTTTTTCGCGCTCGCAAAGTCGGTACGAGCAGCGCAAAAAAATGGTGGATCCGCGGTCACTGCCAGCTTTGAACAGTTGGTGGAGTTGGGGAAAACTGGCCGGCAACTGGATGCGAACGATCAAGGCGTGATCCAGGTGGTGGATTGGCTCTGGCAGTACGCGTTCGATCAGCGGGCCAGCGATATCCACCTGGAGCCGCGGCGCGAGCAAGGTGTGATTCGTTTTCGCATCGATGGTGTGCTGCACCCGGTTTATCAGGTGCCACCCGGGGTGATGAACGCCATCACTGCACGCATCAAACTGCTGGGGCGCATGGACGTCGTCGAAAAGCGCCGTCCACAGGATGGCCGCATCAAGACGCGCAACCCGCGTGGAGATGAGATCGAGATGCGCCTATCGACCCTGCCCACCGCTTTTGGGGAAAAGCTGGTGATGCGTATCTTCGATCCCGACACCGCAGTCAAAGACTTGTCAGCGCTTGGCTTCACTGAGCACGATGCAGTGCGTTGGCAAGCGTTGGTGGAGCGTCCCTACGGAATCATCTTGGTGACGGGGCCTACGGGGTCAGGAAAAACCACAACCTTGTATTCCACGCTGCGACGTGTGGCCACAGAGGAAGTGAACGTCAGCACCATCGAAGACCCGATCGAAAACATCGACTCGCGCCTGAATCAGACCCAGGTGCAACCACAGCTGAATTTTGGATTTGCTGAAGGGGTGCGTGCCTTGATGCGGCAAGATCCGGACATCATCATGATCGGTGAAATTCGCGATCTGGAAACCGCTGAGATGGCTGTGCAAGCCGCTCTTACAGGGCACCTTGTGTTCACCACTCTGCATACGAACGACGCGCCTTCCGCGCTCACGCGATTGATGGAGTTGGGTGTTCCGTCCTACCTGCTGAGCGCCACAGTGCTGGGCGTGCTGGCGCAACGCCTGGTGCGCGTGCTCTGCAAGGAGTGTCGTGCAGCAGATGAGAACGCTTCAGCGGACATCCTGTCGGAAGCCATCAAGCCCTGGAAGCCCAATCAAGGCAGCTACAAACCCTTTAAGCCCGTGGGCTGCGTGGAGTGCCGCATGACGGGCTTCAGAGGGCGAATGGGCATCTATGAGTTGCTCACGGTGAGTGAAGCTTTCAAGTCGCAACTGCAGGAATCAGTGAGCCTTTCGCAGTTGCGCAAGCAAGCGATCGCTGATGGCATGCGCCCTCTGCGACTGGCCGGCGCTCGCCGCGCTGCCGAAGGGTTCACCACGCTGGAAGAAGTCATCTCGGCGACACCGCCTTTGGTGTGATTTTTTCTGCCCGCTGCAACGCTTGCCAAGCTTCGCGTCGCCCGTGCGGGAGCTCAATGTCTCTCTGTTTCCTGTCCCATAGTTGTTACTGGCGCAGCGTCAATCACATCGACCCCTAGGGAAACCCCGGGGGCCATGTAGGTGAAACCCACATGGTTACGGGCGTTTCGAGTCGTCACAATGCGGCTTCGTGCAACCTAATAGGGGAGACGACTCGTGAGCATTAAGAGTCAGAAAGATTTTTTCTCAGGGCTTCTGTACATGGTGATTGGCATAGCCTTCGCCTGGGGAGCTACCAACTACACCATCGGTGACGGTGCCCGCATGGGCCCAGGTTACTTTCCACTTCTTCTTGGTTGTGTGCTGACCGTCATTGGCGCCGCCGTAGCCTTCAAGGCTCTGGTGGTGGAAACGGCGGACGGCGAACGCATCGGGAAGTTTGCCTGGAAGCCATTGTTTTTCATCATCGGGGCCAACTTGTTGTTCGGCATCTTGCTGGGCGGCATGCCAAGTCTGGGTATCCCGGCCATGGGCATGATTGCAGCCATCTACGTGCTCACGATCGTGGCTGCCATGGCGAGCAAGGAGTTCAAGTGGGTTGAGGTCTTGATCCTCGGCACAGTTTTGGCGATCGGTAGCTGGTTCGCATTCGTATGGGGCCTGAAGCTTCAGTTCCAGGTTTGGCCGAGCTTCATCGGCGGTTGAAAGGATCAACGAAATGGCGGAACTTTTTGAACATCTATCACTGGGTTTCAGCGTGGCATTCACGCTGCAAAACTTACTCTACTGCTTCATCGGCTGTGTTCTCGGTACGCTGATTGGCGTGCTCCCCGGTGTGGGCCCCGTAGCCACCATCGCCATGTTGCTGCCTGCAACGTACGCCTTGCCACCAGTGGCTGCGCTGATCATGTTGGCGGGTATCTACTACGGCGCTCAGTACGGCGGCTCCACCACTGCTATTTTGGTGAACTTGCCAGGCGAATCGTCATCCGTGGTAACGGTGATTGATGGCTACCAGATGGCCCGCAAGGGTCGGGCGGGGCCAGCACTGGCTGCAGCCGGTATCGGTTCGTTCTTCGCAGGCTGCGTAGGCACGCTGATTCTGGCTGGGTTTGCCATTCCACTGACTGAAGTCGCATTCAAGTTCGGCCCAGCCGAATACTTCTCGCTCATGATCTTGGGCTTGATTGGCGCTGTGGTGTTGGCTTCTGGCTCACTGATCAAAGCGATTGGCATGATCGTGTTGGGTCTGCTGCTGGGCTTGGTGGGTACTGACGTGAACTCCGGCGTGGCCCGCTTCTCGTTTGATATCCCTGAACTGACTGACGGCATCGGCTTCATCGTCATCGCCATGGGTGTGTTTGGATACGGAGAGATCATTTCCAACTTGTCCATGCCTGATGAGCATCGTGAGGTGTTCACTGGCAAGGTGAAGCATCTGTATCCCAGCAAAGAAGACTGGAAACGCATGATTCCGGCCATTCTTCGTGGAACCGTGATCGGCTCGACGCTCGGCATCTTGCCAGGCGGTGGTGCTCTGCTGTCAGCCTTTGCTGCCTACACGCTGGAGAAAAAGACCAAGCTCAAGCCCGGTGAAGTGCCGTTTGGCAAGGGTAACATTCGCGGCGTTGCAGCCCCTGAATCGGCCAACAACGCAGGTTCACAAACCTCGTTTATTCCTCTGCTGACCCTGGGTATTCCACCTAACGCCGTGATGGCGCTGATGGTTGGTGCCATGACCATCCACAACATCCAGCCTGGCCCTCAGGTGATGACAAGCAACCCGGAACTGTTCTGGGGCCTGATTGCTTCCATGTGGATCGGCAACGCCATGCTGATTATCTTGAACCTGCCGCTCATCGGTATGTGGATCAAGCTGCTCACAGTGCCTTACCGTTGGTTGTTCCCCGCCATTGTGCTGTTCTGCGCGATCGGCGTGTACTCTACTAACAACAACACCTGGGATGTGTGGATGGTGGGCTGGTTCGGCATCATCGGCTACATCTTTATCAAACTCGGAATGGAACCGGCTCCCTTGCTGCTAGGCTTCATTTTGGGCCCGATGATGGAAGAGAACTTGCGGCGAGCGCTGTTGCTATCGCGCGGCGATTGGAGTGTGCTGGTCACCAGACCTCTGTCTGCAAGCTTGCTCGCCGTGGCCGCATTGCTCTTGATCATCGTGTTGCTACCAGCGGTGAAATCCAAGCGCGAAGAAGCCTTCGTCGAGGATTGACGAGGCTTACCTCAAAAAAATGGCACCTTCGGGTGCCATTTTTTTTGCCTTCTCCTATCGTGCCGTCCCTCCACGCAAAAGGTCACCGCCGGGAGCGGCCTTCGCTGCGCAAATCCGCGGACAATCTACTGCACACGGCGTTGCAGTGACTCGCCAAACGGCTGGATATTGCTGCCCTTTGCCCTTTGCCCTTTTCTCTGAGCTCGAAGGCATCTCTTTTACGTTTGCCATGGAATGACTGCTTTGAAAAATGATGCGTACGCTCGAGCTGGCCTGATGACGGGCTTGATATTGGCGGCCGTTGGCGCCATTGGGTTCGCCGGCAAGGCCATCATCGTCAAGCTGGCCTATCGCTATGGTGTCGATCCGGTCACACTCATCATGTACCGCATGTTGTTTGCCCTGCCGTTTTTTATCATCATGGTCTGGTGGGCTGGGCGTGGCAAAGAGCCATTGAGCCGCCGTGATTGGCTGGGAGTCTACGGACTCGGTTTTTTCGGCTATTACTTGTCGAGCATGCTTGATTTTCTGGGGCTGCAATACATTACGGCCAGTCTGGAACGCCTGATTCTGTATCTCACTCCCACCATGGTGATTGCACTCAACTGGATACTGAAAGGTAGGCGCGTCAAATTGCCAGAGATCCTGGCCGCATCGGTAAGCTATGCCGGTGCGTTGCTGGTGTTTGGGGTGGAGCTGCGCTTGGTGCCGGGAACCGGCACCGCGTTGGGGGCGTTCCTGGTGTTTCTCTCCACCTGCACCTATGCGATCTATCTTTTTTACAGCGGTGAGTTTGTTAAACGCCTGGGTGCTTTGCGTTTGGTGGGGTTGGCGACGACAGTGGCATGCATCTGTTGTATCGTGCAATTTTTTCTGCTTCGACCCCTGTCCGCAGCGGTGGTAGCACCCGAGGTACTCTGGCTTTCCTTCCTCAACGGCACGCTTTGTACGGCAGTGCCTGTGCTGCTGATGATGATGGGCGTCGAGCGGCTCGGGCCTGATCTGGCTTCGCAAGTTGGCATGATCGGTCCTTTGGCTACCATTGGCATGGGAATCGTTTTTCTAGGCGAGCCTTTCACGCCTTCGTTGGCTGCCGGCACGGTTCTCGTGATGGTGGGCATTTACATGTTCACCCGGACACGCCGGTGAAGGTTTTCCATCAATTTTTTGAGAAGGAGTGCTCAAATGGATCTGGGTATTGCGAATAAATGGGCGCTGGTATGTGGCGCTAGCAAGGGACTTGGCCTGGGTTGCGCTGCGGCGCTGGTGGGTGAGGGTGTCAACGTGGTAATGGTGGCTCGTGGCCAAGAGGCGCTAGATGCCGCAGCTGCGCGATTGAGGGCGGGCGCTGTGGGCGGCAAGCCGATAGAGATCATCACGGTGCCAGCTGACATCACTACAGTTGAAGGCCGAGCTGCCGTATTCGCTGTGCGTCAAGATTTCGATATCGTGGTCACCAATGCAGGCGGCCCACCTTCAGGGGATTTTCGGGATTGGGATCGTGAGGCTTGGATCAAGGCCGTTGATGCCAATATGCTGACCCCTATTGAGTTGATCAAGGCGGTGGTTGACGGTATGGCCGCACGCGGGTTCGGCCGAATCGTCAATATCACCTCTAGCGCGGTGAAGGCGCCTATTGATATCCTGGGTTTGTCCAATGGTGCGCGTTCGGGTCTGACGGGTTTTGTGGCCGGTGTGGCACGCAATCCGCAATTAGCTTCCAAGGGCGTCACCATCAACAACCTTCTGCCAGGCAAATTCGATACGGATCGTCTTGCGAGCATCTATCAGGCTTCTGCAGAGAAAACGAGTCAGTCGATCGACGCGGTCCGTGCCGTAGCGCAGAAACAGGTCCCCGCGCAACGCTTCGGTACACCGCAAGAGTTCGGTGCGATTTGCGCGTTCCTGTGCAGCCAGCAAGCAGGCTACCTGACAGGGCAGAACATCATGCCGGACGGCGGTTTGTACCCCGGGGCGTTTTAGAACGTCACGATCGATTTGCGGCTAATCGATATAAACCGTTCCCACGCTTGTCAGCCTGAACGGTTTATTTTTTTGCAAGCAAATTGGTCCTAGTGTCGTGAATTGGAAGTTCGCTGAACAAATCCGTCGAGAATCGGCGCCATGCGGCGTCACAACTCCTCGCGATACCACTCGGTATCACTGCGGTTTGTTCCTTGCCTGACACCGATTTCGACAGATTTGTTTTTTCAACGAACTTCCAACTCACGACACTAGTAAGGATTTTCGGAACGAGCGCCCGCTTCGACCGGTGGGCAGAACTTCCGCCAGATCTCGGGCCGGTCAACCTGTTCTGCATAGCTTTGAAGTTGATCTGCGGCCAAGCCGGTTAGTTGTTTCGCACTGATGCCTTGGGCGTCGAGGTAATCGCTCAGCTCTTCTACGCATTGGGTCAGCGCCGAATAGCCGCGCATGAGCACAAGCGAAGCCAGCTCAACTGCGTAGGCCCCAGAAAGCAAGAACCGTGCAACATCCAAGCCACTTCGGGCGCCGTTGGTTGCAAGAATCGGGAATTGCGGGCCCAGGCGTTTTCTGGCCAAGGCCACGCAGCGTGCGGTGAGTGGCAGTGCCCACGCTCCGCCCAAGGCTGCCGAAGTGTTCAAAAGCGGCTTGTGGGTCTCAAGGTCAGGCAGGAAGCCCATGAAACGGCCCATGAGCACGACCGCGTCAGCGCCACTGTTCCTCGCGGCGTCCGCCAGCAAAGCGGGGTTCTCGCTTTGCCCCGTGAGTTTGATCCAAAGGGGTATGCTCACGGCCTCTCGCAGGCGCTTGACGATAGTTTCGATCCGGCTGGCATCGCGCTCTAGAACGATGGCGCCTTTGGCCGCTTCGTCTCCGTGCGGCGCGCCGATGTTGACCTCCAATACCCTGAAGCCCATTTTCTGAACCACCTGGGCATAGGCTACGCACTGATCCAGGTCGCTCAATATCAGGCTCGGTATGACGTAGCAGTCTGCGACGGCGGCTTCTCGGTCGAGGAAGATCAGCTCTTGCATCCAGTCCTCGAAGGATTTTTGTATTAGTCCGGAGCGACAGAAGATAGAGGCATCCTGGGGAGCATTGAAATCCCATGGGACTGGTTTCCAGTCGGTTCCAACCATCCGGTAGTCGGTTTTGTCCAGCTGTGATTTAGCCGCCAAGGATTCATTGACGGACTTGGCCACCACAGCGCCAACGCCGCTGGCAATGGCGGCACGAATTCCTTCGGCTGTCATGGTGTGCTCGCCCGAGCTACAGATGACGGGGTTTTTCAATTCCAGGCCGGAAATGTGAATGCGGAGGTCTGCCACGGTGATGTTTCCTTGCTTTGAACACACTCTGAGAACGGCGATGTGGGCGCTGAACTATGCATCGCCGCCACAAGTCGCCACGATGCTCCCGTAGGGCATCGTGATATCTGCACCGATCTCTTAGTCCAGCTTCACACCAGCGTCTTTGATGCGCTGCTGGGAAACCACTCGATCGCGCTCCAGGAATTTTGCGAATTCCTCAGGCGTTTCTCCGAGCACGTCATAACCATTGGGCTGCACGTACTTTGCGACATAGGCTTTGTCGTTGCTGATCTGTTTGATCGCTTTACTGAGGGTATCGATGACCGCCCTTGGCGTGCCCTTGGGTACGGAGACACCCATGTAAAAGCCTGCGTTCAGATCCGGATAACCAAGCTCTTTGAAGGTCGGAACATCCGGCAAGGCAGCGATCCTGCTTTGGCCGGAGATGGCCAAAACTTTGAGCTTCCCACTGCTCACATAAGGCGTGGCTGCAGTCACCCCCGCAAACATGGCATCAATGTTTCCTGCCAGCAGATCCTGCAATGCTGGGCCAATCCCTTTGTAAGGGATGTTCTTGACGTCAAATCCGCCCGCCTTTTTCAGCGCTTCAAATGAGAGGTGGGTCGTGCTGCCTGGGCTTGAAGATCCGTAGTTGTGCTTGCTGCTATCTTTTTTCATAAGAGCTATGAACTCTTTCAGATTGGAGACAGGAAGCCCTCCTTTGACAATCAACGCCATGTTGACGTCTACGATGCGAGAGACCGGAATCAGGTCGCGATAGGGGTCGTAGGGCAGCTTCGAATACAGAAAGGGGTTGAGCGATAACGACGCATCTGTGGCAAGGAGTGCGGTATAGCCATCTGGCTGAGCTTTGGAGACTGCATCTGCTCCAATGATTTCGTTGGCGCCGCCTTTGTTGTCGATGATCACCGGTTGTCCGAGCGTGGCGCCAAGGCGCTCGCCGAACGCCCGGGCCAGTGCATCAATAGGCCCGCCTGGTGGGTAAGGCACCACGATTTTGATAGGGCGCACTGGATACGACTGCGCATGGAGTGCCGGCGACATGCCCCCTGCTGCCAACGCAATGGCCACACCCAGTGTGCGAACAACGGCGCGCCGCCGGGGCGCCGCCGAGGCACTGCTGAGAGAGCTTGTGCTGTCATGTTTGGCTGAAACTTGAGAATCAGCTTCAGAGTTCGTTGGCAGAAAGTGGCCAGATGTTTTCATTTCGTTGTCTTTCGAGGGATGGGTTATGGGTCTTGTCGGTTCTGGCTTTCGAGGGTTGGTCTCGAGGACTTACCACGTGCCAGTTGTCTCACCGCTTTGGGCATTTCGAATCCGTTGTCTGCATAAATGGAGCATCCGAATTGCTCAGACAGTGCGGCGGCGCACCCCCTCAGAAGGCTCGATACCTCACCTGCCGATGAGGCGGCAGGCAGGTGCTGTATCGAACCCACGATGGAGATGATGCCGATCAGCTCGTCGGGGGATCTGAGAATGGGTGCTGCCACGGTATTGATACCTGTCAGCACTTCGTCTGGCGCTTCCTCTATCAGCTGCTTGCGAATAAGCGCCAGCCGTTCTTGAATCACGCCGACATCGGTCAAAGAGGCTGGGGTAGGCTTGGCCAAGGCACCGCCTAACAACCGCGTTCTCTGGGCTGCGCTGGCATAGGCTAGTGCAATCCGGCCTTGCGCCGAGCAATGCGCGAGCGGCCGGTTCCCGGGTTTGACCGTGATGCTGACGCTGCTTTCATTGTCCACAGCATCAATCACAAGTGCTTCGCCGTTCAAGGGTATGGAAAGCAGTGCGCTTTGGCCCGTGGTTGAACGCAGCAGGTGTAGGTACGGAGCCGCAATCGCACGGATATTGAACTGCACTCCGGCCCGTTCACCCAGGTGGAACAGTTTCCAGCCCAGGCGGTATTTCTCCGATTTCTGCTCCTGATCCACGAATCCGAATTGCCGCAGCGATGTCAGATTGCGGTGGACACGCGCCTTGGTTTGGCCGAGGAGCCTGGAGAGCTCCGTGACTCCGAGCGGACCAGAAGCGGCCCCCAACTCGTCCAGCAAATTGGCAATAAGTGCGACTGAATCAAGTGGAGCTGGGCCTTCGGAGTCTGTCATTTTGGTGCTGTGAATTTAGGTTGATAGGTTGAGGCCAACGAGCGAAGCGGCGTTGGTAGACACCATCTTGCGCACATCGGCTTCCCCATAGCCTAAATCCAGACAGGTTTCGATGACATTTCGGAAACCATCGACTAGGCGGGGGTTTCCCAATTGACCGAGGTCTGAGCCCAGAATGGTCCGGTCAACGGTACCCGCCACGATCATCGCTTGCAGCTCGACCGGGTCGTAGAACTTGAACTTGGACCCAGGGACAAACATGCACATGGAATGCTCGACATACACCCCCATGCCAACCAGACGCTTGATGTCGTCCAGTGTGGCGTCGATCACGTACGTGGGGTGATTGCAAAGCAAGCGAGTCACGCCCCGGCGCTTGGCTTCTTCGAACAACGGCCAGATCTCGGAGATATGAAGGTGCCCGGACGACAGGACGATGTCGTTTTCGGCAATCATGTCCAGGATGGGCAGCACCTCAGGCAAGAGCTTGCCTTGATCGTCCAGGACGGTCAGTGGGGTGGGCTCAAGCATCGCCTTTTTTGTCTGAGGAAACTTGTCTTTGAATTCCTCGTCTTTTTTGTGGTGATCGAGGTGGTTCTTGGATGAAAAGGTGGGCATCCAAACGAGCTTGGCACCTAGTTTGATCCCATGCTCGACCGCATAGATGTTCAAGCCACCCGTGGTGTTATTGAGGGGAACACCCGAGAGCAGCGTGACTTTAAGGTGGGCAAACCGCTTGTTCAGCAGTTCCGTCACGGGAGTTGCGGAGTAGTAATGGTCCTTAATTAGCAAGGCTCGCATACCGACCGAGCTGGCCTCTTCCATGGCGTCGCAATGATCGAAGTAGCGAGGCATGACGGAGGGGCCGCTGTGACAATGAAGATCTACCGCCCCTTCAAGCAAGCGGTTTGGCAGCCCAGGGTCAGTCTCGCGCCACTGTTTGTTGGCTTCGGAAATGATGTTTGACATGTTTGGTACTCCCGAAAATTAATCTTTGAACTCTGCTGCCTGATACTCGACCAGATGGCGGTAGTCATCCCGGATGGGAGAGAAGACGTCGAGATTGAGCGCGACCTCATCGCCAATGGGTTCGACGTAGTGCATGGTGTGCGCAGGAACGCGAACAATGCAGCCTGGGGTCATTTCGAACACCTCGTCGCCAACGTGATAGTTCATGCGCCCCTGCACGCAGATGGCGATCTGCTCAAAGTCATGCTTGTGCGGACGGACCTGGATTCTGGGTTGTACCCAGTTCATCACCATGATCACGTTTTCACCGCGGAAGCCGCAGCGCTCAATGCCTTCGCGAACGAACTCACGAGGCAAGGTATTCCAATCAATCATTTGAGTCATAGCTGCATTCCTGGTGAAAATTGAAGATCAGTGGGTAGCAATTAATTGAGATTGCACGGAGGCAGCCTGCGCGCGAAGGTACGATTGGTCGGACCCGATCAAGAACAGGCTCACACCTGACTCCTTCCAACGCGAAATTTCGCGTGCGTCCGGTAGGAAAATGCCAACCGGTTTTTTCGCCGCATCACATGCTCGGCAGATGCGCTCGGTTGCCGCGCTCACGGCAGGGTGAGCAATGTCGCCCACCCCCAAGGAAACAGCGAGGTCAGCGCGACCTATAAGGAAGCCGTCCGCTCCCTCCACGTTGACCAGGCTCTCAAGGCAGTCGAGCGCAGAGGCGTCTTCGATCTGAAAGATCAATGTGGTTTCACGGTCTGCTTCGGCGATCAATTCACCCATCCCGATAAGTCCGTAAGCGCCAGCACGAGGCGAATTGGAGAAACCGCGTGTGCCGTTTCTGTAATGCGCACTACGGACAACTTCGCTCATCCCTTGTGGGTTCACAGCGTGAGGAATGATCAATCCGGTAGCGCCCATATCGAGAACGCGCAGTACGGTGGAGGAATGGCTGTCAGGAATGCGAACCAGGGCGGGCTTCTGATTCGCCCTGGCTGCGAGCATGCAAACGTCCAATGCCTGGGCATCGAAAGGCGCGTGTTCCGCGTCGAGCACCAAGTAGTCGAGTGGCGTGGATGCCAGGACTTCGACCACTTGATGGCTTGGCGTCTTGACGAACGTGCCGACCAAGGCTTGCCGCGCCTGAAGCGCTGCGCGAAACGAAGGCTTAGTCAAGTTTGATCCCCAGCTCTTTGATGCGCCGCCCAGAGACTTCCTTGTCTTGCTTCATATAGGCAAGAAATTGCTCCGGCGTATCGCCAATCGTTTCGTAGCCGTACGGTTCGACGTTCTTTTCAAGGAAAGCTTTGTCGGCAAGCGCCTTGCGTATATCGGCTGCAATCTTGTCAACCACGGGCTTTGGGGTGCCTGCAGGGGCAGCCAGGCCCAGATAGAGATTGGCGACGACTTTGGGGTAGCCTGCTTCTGCGAACGTGGGGACATCGGGGAGTGATTTCGCCCGCTTGGTCCCTGCGATCGCCAGAACCTTGACTTTGCCTGTGGGCATTTGGGAAATCGCTGCAGTGGCTCCCGCAATCATGGCGTCGATGGAGTTGCCCAGCATGTCCTGCATGGCCGGTGCTATGCCTTTGTACGGCACATGCAGCATGTCAAATCCAGCCTCCTTTTTAATGCTCTCCATAGCAAGGTGGGTAGTTCCTCCCGCGCCAGCGGATCCGTAGCTGTGTTTGTTGCCTTCCTTCTTCATCAGGGACACGAAGTCCTTCAGCGTGGGCGTGCCCAGCGCGCTGCGAGTGATGAGGACCATATTGAAGTAGACGGCACGTGTGACTGGAGCCAGATCCTTGTCCGCGTCGTACGGCATCTTGGAGTAAAGGAAAGCGTTCTGCGTGAACGCCGCTTCCGAGCCAAGTAGCAAGGTGTAGCCGTCTGCGGGAGATTTGGTGACCGCCTGAGCCGCAATGATCTCGTTGGCGCCCGGCCGGTTGTCGATGATGACCGGCTGCTTCCAGATGGCGCCCAGTGTCTCGCCAAGGCCGCGGGCAAAGTTATCGACAGGCGCCCCGGCAGGGTAGGGAACCATGATTCGCACAGGCTTGTTCGGAAAGGTCTGCGCGCTTGAATTCGTGATGCTCAAGATGCCAAAAGCCGCGACGAGCGCGCATTTCAACATGCCGTTGACTTGTCCCCACATGAATTGTCTCCTTGTATTCGTCTCGTTGACAGGGATAGTGTATCGCTGATTGGAACAAGATGGCAATGATTTTTGTGATGACTCCGCTTGCCTGATAGCAAATCCTGATGGGGGGCAGCGTGCGGTGTGTGCTTGTAAGAGGCTCGGCCCGCTCTGTTCAGGGCGTTTTCTGAAGAGCCTTGGTCCTTTTTTAGGGCGCGCTGCTCCGCCATCGCTCAAAGCTTTACTGGGGCAGTGAGGATCTATCGGGCGTGAACCGGGTACAGGTTTCGGCGCGCATTTACTTTTCCGTCATCCGGAGATGGCCGGCCACGCGCGCAGGCGGGGTATTCATACACCGCACCCAGATCTCCGCATGCGCGCTATCTCGCTCCTACCGAGGCGTTCTCAGCGTTAGGAGGTCACTCCGTGGGAACGGGAGAAGGTGAATGCTGCTCAGGCACTCAAGCCTTCACTTCCGGGATGACACCACGATCCCCGCCACAATCAGCAAGAAGGCTATGGCGTGATATGCGCGAGGCGCTTCACCCAGGACCAGGGCCGAAAGTACCGCAGCAAATATGGGCGTGAGATTCGAGAAGAAACCTGCCACCACGGGGCCGGCCTGTTGTACGGCCATACCCCACCAGCGATAAGCCAGTACCGCGGGGCCAATCGAAACGAACAGCAGTACTCCCAATAAAGGCAATCCCCAGTC
The DNA here is from genome assembly GCF_000422885.1 of Ottowia thiooxydans DSM 14619. Classification (GTDB taxonomy): domain Bacteria; phylum Pseudomonadota; class Gammaproteobacteria; order Burkholderiales; family Burkholderiaceae_C; genus Ottowia; species Ottowia thiooxydans. Next base: position 268,008 of record NZ_KE383943.1, read on the forward strand.
CACCTTCACGTCTGTCAATCCGAACTCGCCAGCAGCCAGCAGTCCGGACCAGCCGACGCCGAAAACCAGTTGAGCCAGCAGGAACGCAGAGCTATCTCCTCGAATGTCTTTGGGTTCTGTTCCCCTGGCCAGGAGCCACGAGTACCAAGCCCAGGAGATGGTGGCCATCAACATGTACAGATCGCCGGGCACCAACTGAAGCGAAGTCAGTTGACTCAGACTACCCCGTGCCAGGATGGTGGCTACGCCGGCAATAGACAACCCGGCTCCCACCATCTGCCAGCGGTTCACCTTCATACCGAAGAAGAAGTGACCCAACGCCAACGACCACAATGGTCCGCTGGAGCCGACGAGCGTGACGTTGAGCGGCGTTGACGTATGCAAGGCCAGATATTGCAGTGCGTTGTACAAGCCCGTGCCCACAAGTCCGAGCAAGGCAAACCGTCGCCAGTGCTGCCAAAGCCCGCTGTTGGATCGCAAGACCCAACTTGCCAGGGGAAGCAGAATGAGAAACGCGATGGTCCAGCGAAAGAAATTGAGTAGCAGGGGGGGAATCAGCGGTACCGCCAGGCGTCCAGCAACTGCATTGCCTGCCCAAAGCAAGGGCGAGAGAACCAGGAGGGAAACTGTCAGGGGGGTAAGTCGTTCGAACTTGTGCACCCCTCTATCCTGCCACGCCTGCATCCCCTCGGCTGCGTGGCTTGGCAAAGCATGGCAATATTCCTGCTTTTCTGCCCTTGGGAGTAGCGTAGTCATGCCGTTAACCGTACAGATCAGCCAACCCGGCGGTCCTGAAGAAATGCGTTTGGTTGATTTGCCGGTGGGTGAACCGGGTCCCGGGCAGATCCGGATTCGCCACAAGGCCATTGGCCTTAACTTCATTGATGTCTATCAGCGCACTGGCTTATACAGCCTGCCGATGCCCCTGTCCCTGGGCATGGAAGGCTCTGGCATCATAGAAGCGGTGGGTGAGGGCGTAAGCCATCTGCAGGTGGGCGACCGTGCGGCCTATGCCGGGCATCCGCCAGGCAGTTACAGTGAAGCGCGCGTCATGCCCGCCTTGCCGGTGTGCAAGCTACCTGATGGCATCAGCTTCGAAACCGGTGCGGCCATGATGCTCAAAGGTCTCACAGCCCAGTATCTGTTGCGCAAGACGCTTCCTTCAGAGGGCCTTCAAGCAGGGGATCATGTGCTGTGGCACGCCGCCGCAGGTGGCGTTGGCTTGATTGCCTGCCAGTGGGCCAAATCGCTCGGCTACCAACTCATCGCCACTGCCGGGTCAGAAGAGAAGTGCCAGCTTGCCCTGGCCAATGGCGCGGCACACGCGATCAACTACAGAACTGAAGATTTTGCAGCGCGTGTGAAGGAAATCACCGGAGGCAAGGGCGTGAAGGTGGTCTACGACTCGGTGGGCAAAGACACCTGGGAGAAATCTCTCGAATGCCTTCGCCCATTTGGTCTCATGGCCAGCTTCGGCAACGCGAGTGGTCCGGTGCCGCCGTTCTCGCCAGCCGTTTTGGTCGCCAAATCCTTGTATGTGACACGCGCCGGGTTGTTTACCCACATTGCGACACGTGAAGGTTGTCAAAAAATGGCGGACGATTTGTTTGATGTGGTGGGCTCCGGCAAGGTGAAGATTCACATCGATCAGCGCTTTCCTCTCGCGCAGGTGCAGGACGCGCACCGTGCACTGGAAGCAAGGAAAACGACAGGGTCCACTATTCTGACGGTGTAGGCGTTCGCTTGCGAGGGGTCGCGGATCTCATTACCCTGCGACACCCATCGCCTTTGAAGGATTGATCGCTTCTTCGCTAGGCCATCTTCATGGTTTCCAGTTTGCAATACCTCCTCGCCTGGGCCTGGCGCTCCCGGCGCATCCGCGTACCTGAGCATCCGAGCATCTGAGCGCTTGCAAGAGGAGATGCTCGTCTGCGGAGGTCCAACGCTGTGCGAAGCCGTAACACCTCCTTTGCGGAACTTGCACAACACCGGAAAGTAACCCGCTCCTATACTCATTCGAGACTTTAGGCAACGCTGAACAGGTTCTCGAAAGTGCGGCAGCTCTGGGCTCCGGCGGTTGGAGGAGTGCCCGGTTTTAACCGGGAAAGCTCTCGCGATACGTTCCGGCATTCCTTCGAATTTCGCTCCAGCATTCCGGCATGCTCGCGTCTGCGAGAACCCATTTGGCACCACCCTGAGAAAGCGTTTGCGCGTCTGCACCGGAGATCCGCGAATTCAACAATTAAAGAATCGGAGACATCAATGAAAATATGTTCAGGCTTGGCTGGCTTGGCACTTCTTGCCACCGCGTTCACCTCGTTTACCGCATCTGCGCAGAGCCCATCGAGTCTGTCCGCGCAACCCATCAAGATCGTTGTAGCGTTTGCTCCAGGGGGCGGAACTGATCTTTACGCCCGCCTGATCTCCAACGAATTGGCCAAGCGCGGCACCTCGATCGTCGTCGAGAACAAGCCCGGCGGAAGTGGCGTGATCGCTGCGAGCACCGTGGCTCGCGCCAAGCCCGATGGCCATACGCTTCTTTTCTCCTCTCTCGGACTCCTGGTCAGCAACACCGTATTGGTGGACAAGCTCCCATACGATCCGCAGAAAGAGTTGAGAGGTGTGACCCATATTGGCTCGCAACCCACGATCATCGTCGCGCGCAGCGACGCCCCTTTCAAGGACATTCGCGGCCTGGTGGCTTACGCCAAGGAGCATCCTGAAAAAGTCAATCGTGGATCTCCAGGGGCGGCAATCATTACCAACCTGGCACCCGTCGCCTTCGAATCCAAGTACGGATTCAAGACCACTCACGTGCCCTTCAACGGCGATACCCCTGGCCTGACGGCACTCTTGGGTGGACAGATTGATATCGTAGGTACAGGCCCTTCCGGACCCATGCCCTATATACGTGAGGGCCGTATGAAATTGCTCGGGGTCATGGGGGACAAGCGGCTTTCTCAATTCCCTGAAGTCGAGACGTTTAAGGAACAAGGCTACGAATTTGACGGGAGCATCTGGTATGGATTGTCTGCTCCCGCAGGCACGCCAAACGAGATAGTCAAGGAGCTGAACAAGATTTTCAACGACGTGCTGAACGACCCCGCTTTTCGTACAAGAGCGGCGGAAATGGGCATAGAGGCCAAAGGCGGCACGCCCGCAGAGTACGACGCCTATGTCCGCTCCGAAGCGGATAGGTGGGTACCTCAGTTGCGCAAGATCCAGCAGGCGGTGTCGGTTCGATGAGCTGGGCTGAAAAAGGAGGGCTCATGTTTGACGACACCATTGCCCTGGTGAGCGGTGCAAGCCAAGGGATAGGGCTGGCTTGCGTGAAAAGGCTCCTCCAAGCCGGCTGCCGCGTAGCCATGGCAGACATCGCGCTTGCGTCCGCTCAAGCGGCGATAGATCAAATGGAGATCGCCCCAGACCGTTGCCGTGCTTTTCAACTCGATGTCCGTGACGCCGCCCAATGCGCCAGTGTCGTAGCGCAGGTGCGAGCGATCTGGGGGCCACTGGGAATTCTTGTCAACAATGCGGGAGTCAGTGGTCGAAAGGACTGCATGGAGGGGGAGGCGCTTTCAGCCGAGGTGGATCGGCTCATGGACGTCAACGTCAAGGGCGTGCTGAACCTTTCCATGGCCAGTGCTGATGACCTCAAGGCCACTCGTGGCGCCATTGTCAACGTCGCTTCGCTCACCTCCTTTGTCGCCACGCGGGCCCACATCGCGTATGGCGCATCCAAGGGCGCAGTGGCTCAACTGACCAAGTTTCTGGCACGTGACTTGGGGCCTTTTGGTGTCCGCGTCAATGCGGTCGCTCCAGGTTTGGTCATGACCCCGCTTACCCAGCATATTGCAAGCAATCCGGAACACCTGCGGAATATGGTTGAGCGGACTTTCCTGAAGGTGCCTGCGCAACCAGACGATATTGCCGGGCCCGTGGTGTTCTTGGCCTCAGCTATGGCGGCACATGTCACGGGCGTTGTCTTGCCCGTGGATGGTGGTTATCTTGCCAATTAACCGACAGGACTGATTGCGAGATGGCTATGAAGATCACGGGAACAACGCGCATTCGGTTCATTCTTGGCGACCCGGTGCAGCAGATCATTGCATCGCACAACTCCAACCTGCGCTATGAAGCAGATGGCTTGGACGTGGCGGTGTGCCCGCTCCACGTGAGAGCCGAGGATCTTGAAACAGTCGTTCAAAGTATCCGATGCATGCATAACGTCATTGGCTTTGGGATCACCATTCCGCACAAGATCGCCATCTTGCCCTTGCTGGATTCTCTGACTGAGCGCGCCGCGCTGATCGGTTCCGTCAATACAATTGCCCGCCGCCCTGATGGCAGTCTTCTCGGGGATAACGTTGATGGTCAGGGATATCTTGATGGCTTGACCCGGGACGGTGTCGATGTCCGTGGCCTGCGGGTCCTGCAGTTCGGCGCGGGTGGAGCGGGCCGTGCCGTGGCGTTTTCCCTCGCATCTGCAGGGGCGGCAGAACTCGTGATTCGAAATCGGAACATGGAGCGTGCGATTGCACTTGCTCAAGATGTTGCCAGAGCCTATCCCGCATGCATGGTACGCGCGAGCGACCTGGTGGCTGAAGACGATGTTCGCCAAGCGGAGATCATTGTCAACACGACGTCCCAAGGCATGCACGCCGAAGACGCGTGCCTTTTTGACTACTCAGTGCTGGCTGCTCATCAGGTGGTCTCCGACATCATCATGGTGCCCGAACTCACGCCCTTGCTGAAAGCTGGCAAGGATGCCGGATGTCTCGTGGCCTACGGAAAGCGAATGACCGAGGCCCAGTACCCGTTGGTCTGCGCCTTGCTTGGGATCGACAGACCTCATCAGGTCCACGGAGGTGCTGAGGTGTGACGAGCAGCGAATACAGAGCTTTCTTGCCTTACTGATGCGATAGCCGCACTGCGACCCAGCACGCTGAAATCCGCGAGGCTGGGAGTGCAGCGACATACGGCCTTGCTTATCGACGTTTCTATTCCCATCGGCTTAGCCGAGGCTATTTCCTGGAGATTTGACATGGAATTTGGAGTTTTCACCCTAGCGCAGCAGCGCGGCTATCACCAGACCTCCGCGGAGGTCATCCACAACTCAATTGAACAGACGGTGGCCGCTGAAAAAGCGGGATTTGACGCAGCCTGGTACGCGGAGCATCACTTCAACAACTATTCGTTGTCACCATCACCGCTGATGACCATAGCGCATGCGGCCGGCAAGACATCCACGATTCGGCTCGGAACCGCTGTCTGCATTCTGCCTCTCTATCATCCCGCCCGATTCCTCGCGGAAGTCGGTTTCGTCGATACGGTGTCGGGCGGACGGCTGGAGCTGGGTGTGGGTTCGGGCTATCAGCAGTTTGAGTTTGAGCGTTTTGGAACAAACCTGGAAGACGCCCCCGCGATCTACAACGAGTTTCTCGATCTATTACCCAAGGCGCTTTCCCAGAGCATTTTTTCCTATTCCGGGAAGCATCTCCATATTCCGCCAAGTGCCATCGCCGTTCGTTGCGTTCAAAAGCCCATGCCTCCGCTTTGGGTCACTTCCGGAAATCCCGTCACGCTCGGACGTGCCGTGCGCGAGGGGCACAACCTGTTTGTGACTGCGTTACTGGGAGGCGCGGATGCGCTGGCCAATTTGCGAGGCCGGCTGGAGAAGATTGCGGAAGACAATGGCAAGGACTTGGACCGTGACGTGAAATTCGGGCTCCTGCGTTGTGGCTACGCTTCAGACAATCCCGCGGAGATCAACTCCTATCTGGAAAATGCACGGTTCCAGCGCCGTCTTTCGGAGAGCCTGAAGTACCGGAGGCAGCAATCCGATGATGGCTACCTGATTCAGGAGGTTCCTTCCGAAACGGATCTCAGCCTGGAACAGATGCGGGAAAACTTGCCGGTCGGCTCGGTCAATGAAGTGATCGACAAGTTGCTCGCCGAGATCAGTATCTTGCGGCCCAAGCACATTGCCTGGCAGACCCAACTGGGTGACTTTGATCAGAAAACCATGCTCAAGCAGATCGATCTCTGGGGGGAGCGGATCATTCCTGTGGTCCGCAAGGAAGTCGAGCGCATGGCTGCCACCGCATAAACAGGGATCTTGACCAGATCAAAGGAGAGTAAGCATGCGTGTTCACCTGACCAATTCGGGCAATGTGGTGCTCCGTGAGGCGTTGGATGCAGACCGGCTGGATGTTCTGATCGATAAGCAATCAGAACAGAGGTTGACCCGCACCATCGCCAAGATAGGTCGCCGCGAGGATGAGCATCACCTCTTGCTCGCACCCGCGGTCGTACGCTTTGTCAGTGGTCTGGCGGGAGATCCAGCCTGGGAGGCTGGTTTTGAGAAAGTGCTCTCAAAGGCCGTATTGGCGGGTCAACTGACGGCCGAAGGCTATCTGCGTGTGCGATTCGATATGAGGATCGCAACGGAGGAAGTGACGATTGACGAGTTTCGTGCGGCGATGAGATCTCTACCCGGAGGGATCAGCATTGTCACCACAGGGGCCGGAGAGGAAGCCTCGGGCATCGTGGTGTCGAGTCTGACCTCCATATCCGCAGAGCCGCCCCTGATTTGCTTTTTTATCAACCAGGAGTCCTCGTGCTATCCGACCTTGGTCAAGAGTGGCTACTTTGCCGCCAATGTGCTGGGTCAAGGGCATTCAGATGTCATGGACGCATTTCTCCGGCGACCGCAAGGCAGGGAGCGCTTCACGGTAGGACGATGGCGTGAAGGTCATGAACGGGTCCTCGTGCTTGAAGACGCGCTGGCCAGCATGGAGTGCGATACCGTATTTACGCAGCAGATAGGAACGCACCGTATGGTCGTCGGAAAAATTCGGAGGACACGGTGCGAATCCTCAGTTCCACTGGTGCATTTCAATTCTCATACGCACCTTCTTGCCGGTGCTCACATGCCAAACTGAGGGTTTGAAGATGAGGGTCTCGCCTGGCCGGCGCCTACCGTTCTCTTCGGTAAGCCCTGAGCCGTATTACATGCCCTCCGTGGCTCTCAGCTCCTCGGAGATGAAGTCGATGAACGCCCTGACTTTCATGGGTAAGGCATCGCTGCGACGAAATACCGCGTAGATGCCGTTGGCAATTGAAGTCACCACGAAGCGGTATTCCGGTAGCAGGCGTACAAGACTGCCGTCAACAATGGATGAGCGCACGGTTGCCCCGAACAGCAAGGCTACTCCGGCGCCCCCGATAGCAGCCACGCGAAGTACTTCGCCGCTATTGGAGCTGATGACGCCTTTCACGGGGAGTTCACGGGAGACCCCCATCTCATCAAAATAGTGCCAGGGGACGACCCCGGAATCGCGCTGGTAGGTGAGGCAGCGCACGTTCATCAAGTCAGAGGGATGCTGAATATGAGCGTGTGCTTGCGCGAACGCGGGGCTCGCCACGAGTATCTCGTCGCTGCTGGCCAGACGCTTGATGATGAAGTTCGAATCATCGGAAACGCCGGTCCGGATATCAATGTCGAAACCGTGTTCGACCAGGTTCACCGGGTGCTCAGACAGTTCATGCTCGATCTGCAGACCGGGATAACGTTCCACGAACTTAGGTAACAAGGGCGCGATCAGCCTCAGCCCGGTTTGAGTCCTCGAATGAATCCGCAGGCGTCCTTCTGGCATGTCGGTAGCTTCTTTCGCCACTGCCTTCGCTTCATCTATGGCTTCAATGGCGCGCTGAGCGTGGCGAAGAAACTTGCTGCCGGCTTCGGTCGCCTTGAGAGTGCGGCTGGTGCGATCCAGGAGTTGCACACCCAACTCAGCCTCCAGCGCACTGATTCGGCGCGATATGGTCGCCGGCGACAGCCCAAGTGCCCGAGCCGCTTCCGACAAGCTCTTCTTGCGCATGGCCAGGGCAAAGATCTTGAGCGTTTGGAATTCTTTCATCGCGTTCGCTGCAAAGGAGGTGTTCCAAAAATGAATGGACTTGCGCTCTTGGGCACTGATACTATTTCTTGCGCACCGACTGTGCAACTAACGGAAGGGGACATCAAGTGGGTGCGTCTTGCGCGTCTGGTGCGAGCGGTATGGCGATATTGTCTGGTTTCCGTCAAGACTGAATGTCTGAATAATTTGGTGTGGGATGCATGCCGATTTTCAATTTTCGTGACCTTGAGACATACGCACGAGGTTTTGCGGACCGAGTGCTGCGCACGAGGCCACGCCCAGCAGCGCCAGATCTCGATCTATCTCGGCCTTCAGGAGAGAAATGGCATGTCGCACGCCATCTTCACCTGCCACGGCTGCCGCATAGTTGAACGGCCTTCCAACCAACACCATTCTGGCCCCCAGGGAAAGAGCCTTGAGTATGTCGGTTCCTCGTCTGAACCCACCGTCTACAAGGATGGGGTATTGAGAGCCCACGGCCGCAACTACTTGCTCCAATACGGCAAGTGCAGGCACAGCGCCGTCAAGTTGCCTGCCACCATGGTTAGACAGGATCACGGCGTCCACACCAAGGGCCTGCGCCTGGAGAGCGTCGTCCACGTGCAAGACGCCTTTAATGACTAACCGGCCACGCCAGCGCTGGCGAATGCGATCTATGTGGGACCAACTGAAACGCTCACGGCTTGCCAGGTCTCGTACCGCCTTTGAGGAAATGAGCGAAGCACCGCGCACAGGATGTGTGTTCTCGAAATGTGGCACTCCGTGAAACAGCAATGTGCGAAGGAACGTACCCCAGAGCCATCGAGGCCGGCTCAAACCTTGCCAGGCCAGGCGCGCACTCGGCCTGAGCGGTGCAGTGAATCCTGCACGGACATTGTTTTCCCGATTGGCCGGAACGGGAACATCCACTGTGATCATCAGTACTTCGAAGCCGGCGCCTTCTATGCGGTCCAACATGGCATCAATGCGCGCGTCCTCTGCGGGTAGATACGCCTGAAACCAGGTGCCAGGGCATTGCCGACCCACCTCTTCCAACGCGATCAAGGAGGCGCTGCTCATCACAGAGACGATGCCGGCTTCCATGGCGGCCCTGGCCAGCACCAGATCTCCACGGTAAGCCGAGAGCGCGTTGATCCCCATCGGTGCGATGCCAAAGGCGCTAGCGTAGGTTTTTCCAAAGAGCTCGACCTGCTGTGAGCGCGTCGGCATATCGCGCAGCACGCGGGTGACAAACCCATATTCATTCAGGATGGTGCGGTTGGAGTGGAACGACCGGCCTTCCTCTGACGCACCAGAGACGTAGCCAAAGACTGGTCTCGGTAGATGGCGTTTGGCGGCAGCTTCGAAATCACCAAGCGCTAGAAAGCGCCCTAAACGGCTCATGCGCTGCTTCGTGAGAAAAGGGTGCTACTTTGCTTTTTGAGCAAGACCCATTCCCCATTATTTCCCCGCTGGAGCAGGTCCTGGACAGACGTGATGGCCAACATGCTTCCTTCCATTGGCGAGGCAGCGGCAAGCGCGTTTTCAGAGTCTGCATCATGACGAAAGACCTGAAGCAAGTATCTTGCTTTGATCTGTGACTCTTCGCCAGCATCGAAATGGAGGTTGCTGATCAGGTGTGCTGACCGCCGTCCAACTGGTCGTTGGGCCAGCGCAGCGTTCACTGCATCAGGTCCTCTCAGTTCGGCACCTTGCCGATGCCATACGCCATCCGCCGCAAACATGGCACCTACCGAGCCGGAGTCGATGCCGTCCAATAGAGCGTAGAAGCGGGAAATGGTTTGTGCGCACCCCTGAAAGGCTTCAATGCTCATGATTGGGCAGACACAGTTGCAGTGGCGCCAAGCACGTCGCGCACAAACGCCTGGTCGAACACCTTATCAGCCATCACCTGGCAACGCTTGATCAGCCGGTGCTCATGGGGTCCGTAGTCCGCTACCGCGTTGTGCAGTGTTGAAATGTGATCCCACATCAGGATATCGCCTTTTGTCCAGCGATGGGTGTAGACATATTTTTCCTGTAGCTGATGGCGAAAGAGTTCGTCCAGCAATTCATCGCTTTCTTTTTCGGGAAGCTCGTTGATTCGAATCGCGTACCCCGGGTTGCAATACAACACCTTTCGGCCAGTGATGGGGTGCGTCAGGAATATGGGGTGCACTGAGGGTGGGCGCTTGGCGCGTTCCTGAGGGGTGAGCGGAGCCCGCGCGCTTCCGGGCCGACGGCGCATTTCTTCCCAGAATTTGTTGAAATCGTGGGTTGCAGTCAGCCCCTCTAGCCGCTGCTTCAAGTCATTGGAGAGATCGTCGTATGCCGCGTACATGTTGGCAAACAGGGTATCGCCCAGCGCCTTGCCGTCGCGATGTGGCACTTCCAGGGCATACAGCACATTGGTAAACCCGACCAACTGGTTGTAGGACATGTCGGTGTGCCAATCCTGCCCGGCATCACCTATGCCGATAGGAACTCCATCGCGGACGATGTTCGAGAGAATGCTGACTTCCGGGACGCCTGGTTCATACGGGCCTTTCTCAGATAAGCCCTTTTGCAGCATGCCAAAACGGGCCGAGAAGTCACGCAGATCGGCGGGTGTGATTGATTGAGTCGGAAAGCGTAGCAGGCTGTGCTCGCCCAGTGCTGTGAACAATGTTGAAAAATCTTTATCGGACAGGGGGCGAGACAAATCGAGGCCTATAACGTCTGCGCCAGTCCCTCCAGCATTTCTTCTGATATCCAACATGCGTATGTTCCATAGTGATTGCGAATGAGGCAAATGCTATGGGCCGCACACGGTTGCGGATTACCTGCCTCGGCAATCTCACGTTTCCACTCCGGAAATGAAAACCCCAAATGCGGCGATATTTGGAGGGTTTGGTTTCCTATCGAGAAACCTCATATTCCCGATCGAGGTGATTCGCTCGTGTGAATCGTTTTTAGACTCAGGCTTGACGTTAAAGGCTTTGAATTCAAGGAAGTGCAATGGCAGAAGGAAAATTGGCGGTAATTCTGGGCGGCGGCAACGGCATTGGTGCAGCGACGGCTCGTCTGATGAAGTCGCGCGGGTGGCGGGTGGCTGTGGCCGACCTTTCACTGCCTGATGCGCAAAAGCTTGCCAATGAGTTGGACAGCCCTGCCTACGGCATTGATGTGAGCGATCTGCAAGGGGTCGAAGCACTGGCTTCCGAAATTGAGGAGCACCACGGGCCTGTGCAATCTCTCGTGGTTTGCGCGGCGATGTTTCAGGAAAGGTATGCCCCTGATGCCTTCCCCATGGATGTCTTTAGCAAGATCTTGCGAGTCAATATTGAAGGCACCTTCTTTGCAAATCGTGTGTTTGGAACCCGCATGGCCAAACGCGGAAGCGGCAGCATCGTGAATGTGGCTTCTGTGAATGGCCTTAAGTCGTCTCCCACGCATGCGTACGGGCCCTCCAAGGCCGCTGTCATCAACATCACGCGTAACCTCGCAGGGCAATGGGGGCGATCTGGGGTTCGGGTGAATTCGGTATCACCGGGCGCTACCCTGGTTGCCAGGGTGCTGGCGCGGCCTCCTGGCCGCTATAGCGCAGATATTGAAAACCAACTGGCCCTCGGACGCCGTATTCAACCCGAAGAGGTGGCTGAAGGCATTGAATTCCTGGCTTCTGACCGGGCATCTGCCATTACCGGCATAGATCTTCCCATCGATGCCGGCTCGCTGACCGCAAGTGGTTGGACGCTTTATGGCGGTGTGCCACCTTCAATTGCCGAGGTGGGCTGATGCACGTTCTTGTGACCGCCGGTTTCGCACACCATCATGCCGATGCGGTGCGCAAGATCGTCAAGGATCCATGCGACTTGGTCGTCTTCGATCCGCTGACCAATGTGATTCCCCCGGATCTGGAGCGCGTGGAGGTCGCGTTCTTATCACTGGATTTGATGGGAGGGCGAGACGCTGAAGGTGGCCATCCTAGATTGCGTGCGTTCTCCCGAGTGGCCAATCAGACATCTGCCTTGCGATGGATCCACACACAAGCCGCCGGTGCAGACCGAGAGGTGCTCCAGAACGCCATGAAACGTGGTGCGGTGGTCTCCACTTCTTCTGGTGCAAGTTCGCAGGCCGTCGCGCACACAGCCATAGCAGGGATGCTGGCACTTGCGCGAAATGTGCCGCACTGGGTTCGCTCTCAAGACGGAAAAGTCTGGGGAACTCCACATCGGGATCACTGGTCGCCGGATATCGACGGAACCCAGGCTCTGATTGTGGGAACAGGTCCTATTGGACAAGCTATCGCCCGCATCACCAATGCCATGGGCATGAAGGTCGCTGGCGTTCGCCGAAGCGCACAGCCGCTACCAGCGTTTCATGAGATGTTCGAGTTCAGCCAGATCGAGGATGTGTTGCCTCGCACGGACTGGTTGTTCCTTGCCTGTCCGCTGACTGCTCAAACCCATTCGCTGGTCGACGCTTCCTTTCTGGAGCGTCTTCCAACGGGCGCACACATCGTTAACGTGGCTAGAGGCGAGGTGATCGTAGAGGATGCGGTACGCGCCGCCCTGGTCAACGGGCAGTTAGCGGGCTACTACAGCGACGTCTTCATTGGTGAGCCTGTGCCTGCTAGCTCGGACTGGTGGGACACCCCCGGAGTCTTGATGTCACCCCATCTTGGTGCGACCTCTACAGGCTATGGGCCAAGAACAGTGGAGATCTTCCTCGACAACCTCCGCCGATACGTTGCCGGAACAGAGCTACGCAACGTGGTCAAGCCGCCCAAGGTGTGATCCTGTAGGGCACGGCGAGGCTGTGCAAACCCGGGATGAGCGCGGAGACGGCTGCCACGCTGCTCATCACTGACAAAGTCGATAAGGCCATTGATTTCATATCTTGATTCTCTGAACCTAGTCCTATTTACCCACAAAGGAGACAATATGCGTAGAACTTTCCTCAAAGCCATTCCTGCTGCCATGTGCGCATCCATCGTTGCACCCAGTCTGCTGACAAGCCGAATGGCCAATGCCAATGAAGCTGCATGGCCCACCAAGCCCATTCGGTTGATGGTGCCTGCTGCACCCGGAGCTGGCCCGGATTCGACCGCACGCATCATTGCTCACACGGTCTCTGAACGACTGGGCCAGCCCATCATCGTGGAGAACAAGCCCGGCGGATCGGGAACAGTCGCGGCCAGTCTTGGCATGCTGGCGCCAGCTGACGGCTACACCTTTATCTACTGCATTCCTTCGACTCAAATCATGCCGCCGAAGTCGGTTCGTTACGATCCAGTCAACGACCTGATCCCCGTGAGCCTGGCCGTCACCGCATCGTTCATCCTCGTGGTGAACCCCACACTGCCCTATAAGAGCGTCCGGGAGCTGATAGACGCTGCGCGCGCCAATCCAGGAAAGATCAATTTCGGTAGCTCGGGTACTGGAACCTTCGGGCATTTGCTCGGTGCTTCGTTTGGCTTGTCGACCGATATTGACCTCATGCATGTGCCGTTCACCAGTGAGCCACCGGTCACTAACGCCATCATTGGAGGGGAAATCCAGATGGCTTTCATCAGCTCTGGGGTTTCCTTGCCGCTCATCCAATCTGGAAAGCTGCGCGCACTTGGAGTTTCATCAGGCAAACGGATGCCGGGTATGCCTGACAACATTCCTCTCATCGCCGAAACCGTTCCTGGCTACGACATGGTGACGTACAACTACCTCGCAGCCAAGGCGGGCACTCCACGCCACATTGTGGAGAAAATGAACAAAGCCATCAACACGACCATGTCAGACCCTGCGGTGCGGGAACGCTTTACGTCCCGAGGCCTTAATCCGGGGGGTGGATCTCCGGAAGATATGGGGAAGATCATTGCCGCGCAGCGTGTCAAGTTGAGTGAGCTTCTACAAAGAGCCAACATCGTGCTCTCCTGATCCAGGCGTTCTTCAGGCTTGCCCCGTCCAGGACCGTGTGGCGGGGCTGTGCGCCCATTCCTTGAGGAAATCCAGCAGGCAGCGCACACGCAGCGGCAGATTGCGGCGTGTCGAATACAGGGCGTAGATCGCTGCCTTGGCTTGGGGTGTGCATTCGGGCAAGACCACCTCCAGTAAGCCGGTCTCAATTTCGCGAGACACCATATAAATGGGATGCATGGAGATGCCGCAGCCCAAGATGGCGGCTTGCTTGAGGGCATCTCCCATGTTGGACTTCAGAGATCCTCGCACGCGTACTGATTGAGGCGGATCTCCATTGAAGTTCCAGATGCTGCTCTGGGCTTTGAGGGTGTGCACCAAGCAGTTGTGCCGTTCGAGATGGCGCACATCGCGCGGTCGGCCATAGCGCTTCAGATAGGCAGGGGATGCGACCAGAACCTGCGGGCTGGACATCAGGGGCAAAGCTACGCTACTGGTGTCTTCCAGCGAAGGCAGAATTCGGATGGACAGATCCAGCGACTCTGAGACACTGGAGGTTCTTTCATCGTCAAACATGACGATGACCTCTATCTCGGGATACCGCTCGGTAAAACGCGTGACTGCCGGGATCAGATGGTAAGTGCCAAACGATGGTGGCGTGCCAATCCGGATGATGCCTTTGGGAGAGCGTGTCGACTCCCTCACCTCAGAAGTCATCGACTCATAGGACTCCAGCAGGTTGGTCGACGCCTCAAGTACACGGCGGCCTGCTTCGGTCATGGTGACCTGCTTGGCCGACCGGTTAAGCAATTGGGCGCCCATGGTCGCTTCAAGCCAGGCGACCTGTTTCGTGACCGTGCTTTTGGCCACCGAGAGCTTCATGGCGGCACGCGCAAAACTACCCGCGTTGGCAACTTCCAGAAAAACCTGCAAACAAGCTAAGCGGTCCATAGGGTGTTCTCGATTGAGGCGCTCCGTTGGCGATGCGCGAAGCCTAGCTGCTTTTTTTCACCCGCCGCAACTCATCCACGATCAAGCCAATGGCGCCCACGGTGATCGCTGCATCTGCCACGTTGAAGGCTGGAAAGTGCCCGCGATAGAAGAGAGGGCTCAGAAACGACCAGTGAAAATCAAGGAAGTCCACCACGTAGCCGTGGAGTAGTCGGTCTATGACGTTCCCAACCGCGCCGCCCAAGATCATGCTGAGGCTGAAGGAGAACAGCTTTTGCCCCGGATGGGAGCGCAGCAACCACAAAATGAACAGCACTGCCACGGTGGCAAGGCCAACGAAGAACCAGCGTTGCCAGCCGCTTGCGCCGGCCAGGAAGGAAAACGCTGCACCCGTGTTGTGGGCACGTACGACGTTGAAGAATGTGGTCACATAGGTGCTGTCTCCGAGCTGGTAGTTGCCCAGGATCAGTTGCTTGGTGAACTGATCCAGAATCGCTATCACCGCAGCCAGCGCCAACCATAGCGCAAGCGAAACACCATTTGTTTTGATCCGCGCCATATCAGTGATGCCTTACTACTAGTAGGCTAATGGACCTGATGCTCGATTGAGCCATGAATTTGTTCATGCCACCGTCCTGCTTTCTCCAGCGCCGAACAGGTTGGTGATGCAACGCCCACACAGTGCCGGGTGCTCGGCATGCTGGCCGACATCAGGAACGTAGTGCCAGCAGCGGTCGCACTTGGCATCTTTCGAGACAGTGGCCGCCACCGAAAGCGCGTCTCCTGATGCCAATGTGACGGCTGACGTGATGAACACAAACTTGAGGTCGTCTCCCAGGCTTGCGAGCAGCGCGTGGTCGTCGGCTGCTGCTGTGATCACCACGTTCGCCTGCAATGAGGAGCCCACCGTACCCTGAGTGCGCAGTGTTTCGATGTCCTTGTTCACCAGTTCGCGGATCTGCCGAATGCGCGCCCACTTGCCGAGCAACGCAGCCTCAGGGTCATTGAACTTCCAGAACTCCTCCAGAAAAACTGAGTCGCTAGCGCCGACCAGTTTCCAGGTTTCCTCTGCGGTGAAGCTGAGGAAGGGAGCCATCCAACGCACCATGGCTTGAGTGAGTTGCCACAGTGTCGTTTGCGCGCTGCGGCGAGCTAGCGAGCCGGGTGCAGTGGTGTAGAGGCGGTCTTTCAACACGTCGAGGTAGAAGCCGCCCAGGTCTTCTGAGCAGAAAAGCTGCAGCTTCGCGACGACAGGGTGGAACTCATACACCTCGTAATGCCCCAGCACTTCCTGTTGGAACTCAGCGGCGCGCCCCAGCATCCAGCGGTCGATCTCCAGGAGTTGATCAGCCGGTACGCTGTCCTTGGTTGCGTCGAAATCGTTGGTATTGGCCAACAAAAAGCGCAGGGTGTTGCGGATACGGCGATAGGCGTCAATCACGCGCGCCATGATCTTGTCGTCGCCTGCGATATCGCCAGAGTAATCGCTCGCAGCTACCCACAGGCGGAGGATCTCGGCGCCCCATTTTTTGTTGGCTTCTTGCAGATTGATGCCGTTGCCGAGCGATTTGCTCATCTTGCGGCCTTGCGCATCAACCGTGAAGCCGTGCGTTAGCAAGCTGCGGTAAGGCGCGCGGCCCCGGATCGCCGAAGCCAGCAGCAGCGAAGAATGGAACCAGCCGCGATGCTGGTCATGGCCTTCGAGGTACATGTCTGCCTCGGGTCCACTCGTATGGTGCTCGTTCGGGTGCGTACCGCACAGTACGTGGTCAAAGGTGGAGCCAGAGTCGAACCATACCTCCAGGATGTCGTTGCCCTTGGTATAAAGCTTGGCGTCTTCGTCTCCCAGGATTTCCTCGGCGGTGACGCGGCTCCAGGCCTCAATGCCGCCCTGATCGATGATGTCGGCCGCTTGATCCAGGATTTCCATCGTGCGCGGGTGCAACTCGTCGGTTTCCTTGTGCAGGAAGAACGCAATCGGCACGCCCCAGGCGCGCTGGCGGCTGATCACCCAGTCTGGACGGCCGGAGATCATGTCGCGCAGGCGAGTCTTTCCTGACGGCGGGAAGAACGTGGTCTCTTCAATGGCACGCAGTGCCGTGGTGCGCAGGGTTTCTGGCGCCTTGTCCTTGGTGAACACGCCTTCGCCTTCATCCATGCGTACGAACCATTGGGAGGCCGCTCGGTAGATGACAGGAGATTTGTGGCGCCAGCAATGCGGGTAGCTGTGCATGATGGTGCTGGTGGCGAACAAGCGGCCAGCCTCATCCAGGGTCTTGATGATGACGGGCACAGCCTTCCAGATGTCCAGGCCGCCGAAGAGCGGGAAGTCGCTCGCGTAGCTGCCTCCACCTTGCACGGGATTGAGGATGTCCGCATGGGCCAGGCCATGGGCGACGCAGGAGTTGAAATCCTCAATACCGTAGGCAGGTGCCGAGTGCACGATACCTGTACCGTCGGTATCGGTGGCGTAATCGGCCAGGTACACAGGCGCAAGGCGCTTGTAGCCTTCATTCACGTCGTACAGGGGGTGCTTGAATTCAAGGCCGCCGAGTTTGTCGCCCATCGCCTTGGCAATGATGTGACCTTCCAGCCCAAAGCGCTTCAGGCTGTCTTCGACGCGGGCCGTGGCCAGCACCAACAGACCTTTGGGTGTGTCCACCAGCGCATATTCGAGGTGCGGGCCCAGATTGAGGGCCTGGTTGGCGGGGATGGTCCAGGCGGTGGTGGTCCAGATGACGATGAAGGCAGGCTTGTCCAGCTGCTTCAGGCCAAAGGCGCCAGCAAGCTTGGCGGGGTCTGCGGCCTCAAACGCCACATCGACCGTGTTGCTCTTCTTGTCCTGGTATTCGATTTCAGCTTCTGCCAGGGCCGAAGCGCAGTCAAAGCACCAGTACACGGGCTTCAGGCCCCGGTAAACAAAACCGCGTTCGATGAGACGCTTGAACACGCGCAGCTCGCCCGCTTCGTTCGCCTTGTTCATCGTCTTGTAAGGGTTGTCCCACTCGCCCAAGACCCCCACGCGTTTGAAATCCTCCATTTGCAGGCCAATCTGCTCGGTGGCGTAGGCGCGGCCTTTGGCCTGCATCTCATCGCGCGAGAGCTTGCGGCCATAGAGCTTTTCGATCTGGTTTTCGATCGGCAGGCCATGGCAATCCCAACCTGGAACGTAATGCGCATCCATCCCATTGAGCTGGCGCGTTTTGACGATCATGTCTTTCAGGATCTTGTTGACCGCGTGCCCTGCATGCAACTGACCATTGGCGTAGGGTGGACCGTCATGAAGGATGAACTTTTCTCTTCCGGCGCGGGCTTGGCGCAGCCGCTTGTAAAGCCCCATGTCCTCCCATTCCTTGAGCCACCCTGGCTCGCGTTTGGGAAGATCACCTCGCATGGGGAACGGGGTGTCGGGCAGATTGAGAGTCTTGCGGTAGTCGGTCTTGGTCTCGGTGTTCATTGTGCGAAAACCTCGGGAAAAATTGGGAGAGGATCAGGCGTTTGGAAGCGGCTGACCCGAATACTTGAAGTCGAGCCACTGCGCGGATGGAGCGTGTGCAGTGGGCTGTTGAATGTGAAGCGGGTGTGGAGCGGGGCGTTGGAGCGGACTAGGCAGTGGGGGCGTCCGCCGCCCCTTCAAATTCGTGATGGGGGCGCCGCCAGCCAGGCACGCGCGTCAGCGCAATCGCGTGCTATACCCTCAGTCAGGGCCGCGAGGCTGTGATAGCGCAATTCGTCGTGCAGTTTGTGCAGCAAGTCCACACGGATGATTTTACCGTAGGCCCCCTCCGCTCCCAGATGGGCGGGCCAGTCCAGCACATGTGTTTCCAGCAATACCCTGCCGCCGTTCACGTCGTTGGGGTCCAGGGAGGGGCGCACGCCGAGGTTGGCCACGCCGGCCAGCGGCTTGGCGTCCAGGCCATGCACCTCCACGACGAAGATGCCGCTGGCCGCTGGATTCCAGGCGTGGGCGCGGCGGGAAAAGCGCAGGTTTAGCGTGCGAAAGCCATCGGCGCGGCCGGGTGCCGTTTCAGCCAGGGCCCGGCCGAGCTTGCGTCCGTGGACCACATGGCCGCTGATGGAGTAGGGGCGCCCCAGTAGCCCGGCGGCGTCATCCAGATTGCCTGCGGCCAGGGCTTCACGAACTTCTGATGAAGACACGCGCAGGCCATGCACCTCATAGCTCATCATGCGCGCCACATCGAAGCCATGGCGCCGCCCGGCCGCGTCAAGCATGGCGTAGTCGCCTGCTCGCTTGGCACCAAAGCGGAAATCGTCACCCACCAGCACGTAGCGTACGCCCAGGCCAGCCAGTAGAACTTCTTCGATGAATTTTTCCGGTGTTTGGCTCGCCAGCGCGGCATTGAACGGCAGAACCAAGGTCTGATCGACGCCGCAGCGCGCAAGTTCGGTCAGTTTGTCGCGCAGCGTGGCGATGCGCGGTGGTGCGAGATCGGGCTGATTCAGGGCTGCGGCGAAATAATCTCTCGGATGCGGCTCGAAGGTCATCACGCAACTGGGTACACCACGATGCGCAGCCTCGTTCTTCAACAAAGCCAGCATGGCCTGATGACCTCGGTGTACGCCATCGAAGTTGCCAATCGTGAGGGCGCATCCCGGTGCGATGCCGGGGTGGCGCAGGCCGCGGTAGATTTTCATCGGAGGAACATCGGGAGAAATATGCTTTTGATAGCGTGCTGAGCAACACCCATGCAGACCAGACGCGAAAACGTCATGAGAACTAGCGTATATTGTGACCTGAATGCCAGAGGCAAGTGGTTGAATGCAAATGTCAACGATCTGCGACTGGCTCACGCTGTCGGTTCATTGGCTCATTTGCTGGTTGAAGGAGGCGTTAGTGAAGGTCTTGAAGCTTTCTGCCCAGGGCTTGCCGCAATCCTGGATCTCGCTTGAACAAGCGGTGATCCACTATGCTGCGGAAGAGGTGCGTTGGGAGGCCGGGGCGAGAGTGGCTGTTTTTCATGGCGGCCACAATGCGGTCACCGGAGAGCAGTCGATCATCACAGTCAACAGCATCATAGGCACGCGCGGCGTGCCCACCATCAACCCTTTCGATTTACGCCCAGGCCTCACCAACAGCAAGCTGTTTGCGCGCGACCGCAGCATCTGCGCTTATTGCGGGGACCATTTGTCTGAGCCTGATCTCACGCGCGAACACATCATTCCTTTGGCCCAGAAAGGTTTGGACATCTGGATGAACGTGGTCACCGCCTGCCGTGCCTGCAATCATCGCAAAAGCAACCGAACGCCAGAACAGGCACGCATGCCTTTGCTCTACACCCCGTATGTGCCCAGCCTTTGGGAAGATTTCATTTTGCGAAACCGCCGAATTCTGGCGGATCAGATGGAATTCCTGATGGCTCACCTACCCAAGAGTTCGCGATTACACGGGTGAGCACCTTCTAAGGGCAGTGCCACTTAGTGTCACTTCTGGGTGTGTTCAGGATCTATTCGGGTTCCGAATAGATCAAAACCCCATAGCGGCTTACTGATTGATCTCTTTCAGGAGTTGGGGCGTCAATACCGATTTGTATCTCTCAATGTCTTTCAAGATGTAGTCTTTAAACTCGGTGGTCGGTACATCGCGCTCAACGGCGCCATCTTTTCGAATCACAGACTGAACATTCGGGGCAGCCAAGGCCATGCTCAGATGGCGCGATAGTGTTTTGATCACATCGGGCGGTGTGCGTGCGGGTGCAACCAGCCCATACCACTGCTCAACTTCTACATTCACCCCAGACTCCAAAAATGTGGGCACTTCCGGAAGGGCTGGGTTTCGCTTAGGGCTGCCAATCGCGAGCAATCGCAGCTGTTTCTGCCGGACCTGGCCAATGAGAGGGGAGGCGGTTGTGAGGAAGGAGTCCACAGAGCCTCCCATCATGTCTGTGATCGCTGGGCCAGATCCACGATACGGCACGTGAAGCAACTCCACTTTGGCGGCTTGCTTGACCATTTCCATATCCAGGTGACCTGCACCGCCGGTTCCCGTGGAGGCGTAGGTCATGGGTTTGCTTTTCGCCGCTGTAAGCAACTCCTGAATGGTTTTATGTGGTGAGCTGTGCGCTACAAAAACACCGATAGGGGATTCAAGAATCAGCCCGACAGGCTCGAAGTCCTGAGGTACTTTGTATGACAACGATGTGCCACGGACTGCCTGGGCCACTGCAAAGTTTCCGCTCATAGCCAAAAGAAGCGTGTAGCCGTCTGGCCGTGATTTGGCCACCACATCTGCGGCGATATTTCCGCCCGCACCCGCCCGGTTTTCCACGACCACCGTCTGACCTAGGCTTTTGCTCATCTCTTGCGCTATCAGCCGCCCATAGAGATCTCCGCCCCCGCCTGGAGGAAATCCAACGACGAGTTTAATGGGCTGTTCTGGATATGCGGCCAAGGCAGCGCCTGTGACCATAATGCATGCAGCAAAAAATGTTCCGAATCTGAATTTTTTTATAGTTGGCATCTATCTATCTCCTGAATTAACTGGTTGTCGCTGGTTTTAAGAATGGTCGGATTTTTATATTCAACTGGAGTGGTGTTGAAATAGATCGGCTAAAAAGTCAGTGCACAGCGACATTTGAGAGAGTTCAAGAAACTCGTCCGGTTTATGAGCCTGCTCGATGCTCCCAGGCCCACAGATAACCGTGGTTATCCCGGCCTGTTGATAAATTCCGCCTTCTGTCATGAAACCAACGTGTGGCCCAATCCCTTGAGCGCCTCGGCGATGAGAAAGGAGGGCGGCAAACTCTGAATTGCTTTGCGCATGAAGGGCCGGGTTGTCGCTCAATTTTTCAAACTGCAGATCCGTATCCTGGGATTTCGCGCGCATGCGCGGCAATACGGAGTTGGTTCCGAAATCTTCAATTTGAGAGAAAATTTTGTCTGGGTCGCTTTGCGGGAGGTAGCGGTACCCAAAGGTGAAGTTGCATTGGCTTGGCACAATGTTTCGTGCCATACCGCCCTCAATCAGGCTCGTTTGAAGCATGTCGTAGGGGGTGTCGTAGCCTGTTTCTGGAAACTTCTGGGTTTGCAGGGTATCGGCCAACTCTTCAATTTTGCTTATGACAGACGCGGCATAGTGAATGGCATTGACACCCTCATTAGCCATAGAGGCATGGGCGGCCTTTCCTTTTACGCAGCATCTATAGTTGCGACTGCCTTTATGAGATTGCACGATCCGCATGCTGGTGGGCTCTCCCACGACACACATGGCAGGGGTCAAGTCTCGTTCTTTCATCGCAGTCAGGAGGGTTCGGACGCCCTTGCAACCGACTTCCTCGTCATATGTGAACGCCAGGTGTATGGGTTTTTTCAATGCCTTTATGTCCAGGTTTTCAACACAGAACATCGTTGCAGCGATAAACCCCTTCATATCGCATGAGCCACGGCCGTACAGCTTTCCATCCCGAATGCTGGCCTGAAACGGATCGCTCGCCCAGATTTGACCATCCACGGGAACGACGTCCGTATGGCCAGATATCAGCAGTCCGCCCTTCGTTTCAGGTCCGATGGTGGCGAACAGATTCGCTTTTGTCTTCGTATCATCAAAACTCAGCCAAGACTCTATGCCCTTATCGGATAAGCGTTCCTGGAGCCAATAGATGAGGGGAAGATTGGTATTGCGGGAGATCGTTGGAAACGCGATCAGTCGCGACAGAATATCTATGCTTTCTCTCATTAATCCCCCACAGCAACCACTGCGCTTAATCCAACAATAGTTTTATGCTAGCTCTTCCTGAGCCGTGCAACAATTTAAAAGTTGCACCATATGCATAAAAATCGCTAATGTTTTCGTGGGAACGAGAGGGGTTGTCCGCGCCGCACAGCGGTCAGCACCTCCTGGAGGAGGGCGCTTATGCTCTTGCCTTGCTAGAAACTAGAAACGCCCCGCAGTGGGATGCAGCCAACCGCGCAGGTGCTCGAACGCGTGTCGAGTGAGGGGGCTCACCACGTTGCTGCGAACGTACAGCCGATAAATCAGGTCCGGCAGAGGGGGCAGGCCATCCGCTGTTCCCAGAACGCGAAGGGTCGAGTCCAGTTGCTCGACACCACGGCATGTGACCCCGAGCCCTGCGCGCAAAGCTGCACGTATGCCTACCAAGCTGGTGGAGTTGGATCTTGGAGTCCATGCCACTCCCGCAGCGTCGAGCGCGTCTTGTCCCATTTTCCGAAAGATGCTGGGGCCGTCGGCCTCAATCAGGGGGATTGGCTTGGCGGCGTCGTGTATGTAAGACGTGCCACATAGCCATACCGTTGGCGTATTGCGTAGCACGATGCCTTCAAACTCGGATTCAGTCCGGTTGCTGATGGTCATGTCGAGCTCGCTGCGCTTGAGCGCCTCCATGAGGAACGGGCTGCGGCCTATCTGGATCTCAAGCTGAAGATTCGGCAAATTGCGTGAAACCTCGGCCAACAGCGGTGGCAGCATGGTGTCAGCCATATCGTGAGGAGCGCCGATTCGCAGCACGCCCTCCACATTTCCGCGCCGCAAACTCTGCATCGCCTCGTCGTTGACCGCGAGCATGTGGCGTGCGTATGTCAGTAAGCGCTCGCCCTGCTGTGTGAGGCGTTTCTGGCGCCCATGCTTCAGGAAAAGAGGATGCCCAATTTGTTCCTCGAGCCTTTGCATTTGCTGCGTGATGGCAGACTGCGTGCGCCCTAGCTGGACGGCGGCGGCGGCAAAGCTGCCGTGCGCAACGATTGCAACGAGCGAGCGAAGCAGTTCAAGGTCAAAGGTAGACATCCATTAATTGTATTGAAGTATTTTTCTGGATATCTAAATTGCTTGTGTGGGATGGCGCGAATATATTCAGTGAGGATTTCGTCAATAAGGAGTAATGGATCGTGCCCACTTTGTCAGAACAACGCCACCAGGCAGTAGTTGCCTCGATTTCCGAGATGAAGCGTGCAGTGGAAGGGCGAGATGCCACACGCGAAAATCTGGTGCCGGTGCTGACTGCGCTGGAGAATCTGGCTTCCGAGAAAGCGCTTTGGGACGAAGAAACGTTTCCCGCACCCGAGGAAGGCGAACATCAAGCTCGCTACCTGATCGCCGAGGACGCTGACAAGAGCTTTGCTCTCTACCTCAACGTGATGCGGCCAGGCAAGAAAATCGTTCCGCACAATCACACGACCTGGGCCTGTATTGCGGCAGTCGATGGGACTGAGGTCAATCGCGTCTACGACCGAACCGACGACCGTAGCGTTGCGGGGGTAGGCACTTTGAAGGAAACCGCTTTGGTCGTGGTCGCTCCTGGCGTCGGGATCGCGTTGATGCCGGAGGACATCCATTCGGTAGAGATCGTGGGCGATCAGGTCATTCGCCACTTGCACATGTATGGGCGGGCGTTGGAGACGCTCAATTCGCGGACTGGCTATGACCTGGCGGCCGGCACATATCAAACCATGGGAATCGGGGTCCAGACCCGTCGCTAGGAGCGTGCTCGGCCCAAAACGCCGTCAACCGACCTTTCCTTTAGCCTTGGCTCACTAGTCCGCCCGTTGTTCATCGTCTGCACTACTGCCCTCAAATCGACCGTGATTGCCATTTCATGACATCTTTTCTAAGCCCTTGCACTTTGAAATCGTGGCTGCATGACGGGGAAGAGATAGCGTTGCTCGATGTGAGGGAACATGATCTCGCTTGGGAAACGTGTTTGGTCGCTCAACTAGATGATTTGGAGCGTCAGGCTTTTCGCTTGCCGCTAATCGAGGCATCGCACGGCCGAGGGTCGACGCGAGCCTTCTTTTAAAGCGGGAGTTGGTTTTTATGGCGAAATCTTCATCGTTGCAAACTCGTTTGCTACACGCGGGAAAATCCGCTGCCTTTTCAGGCGGAACTGCAGTCAATCCGCCGCTGGTGAGAGCCAGCACCGTACTCTTTTCCAGTGCCGCCGAGCAACGCGATATGCGCTCGCGTCGCGGCAGTGAGAGGATTTTCAGCTATGGCGCGCGCGGCACGCCCACGACTTTTGCGCTGGAAGATGTCATCAGCGAACTGGAAGGCGCGTGGCGCACGCGGTTGTTCCCTACCGGACTGGCGGCTATCGGGATGGCACTACTGTCCTATCTGAAACCGGGGGATCATTTTCTAATGGCCGACAGCGTGTACGAGCCGGCTCGCGCGTTGGCGCAGGGCTTTCTCAAGCGCTATGGGATTGCCTGTACTTTCTTCGCGGCAGATGGCAAAGATCTGCAAGAGAAATGGCAGGAGAACACCCGGCTGGTCTATGTGGAATGTCCTGGGTCGCTGGTTTACGAAATGTGTGACTTGCCGGCTCTGGCCGCTTACGCTCACGCACGTGGTGCATTGGTCGCCGCAGACAACACATGGGGATCTGGCGTGCAGTATCAGCCACTCTCGCTCGGCGCGGACATCTCCATCATGGCCGCCACCAAGTATTTGTCAGGTCATTCTGATGTGATGATGGGCAGCGTAGCCACCACACAGGATGCCTGGGCTGCGCTGGCTGATTGCTGCGACGCTTTCGGCATGACTGTGAGTCCGGACGACGCTTGGCTCGTGATGAGAGGCGTGCGAACTATGGCTGCCCGGCTTCAGATGCACGAACGCCACGCCCTGCAGATCGCACACTGGTTGCAGGCCAGGCCCGAAGTGGCCACTGTATTTTGCCCGGCGCTGCCGGAGCATCCAGGGCACGATCTTTGGAAGCGAGATTGTTCAGGAACCAATGGGCTGATTTCCTTTGAGCTGAATCGAGGAACAGATAGCGCCGCCGTTGATCGACTCATAGATGGTTTGAAGCTTTTCGGAATCGGTGCTTCCTGGGGAGGCTACGAAAGCCTGGTCGCTATCTCTAACATGAACAAGGCGCGCACGGTGACGGACTGGAGCATGCGTGGGCCTGTGATTCGTCTGCATATCGGCCTGGAAGATCCTGCAGAACTCATTGCAGATCTCGAAGCGGGTTTCGCAGCCATCCAAACCTAAGCGGGCTTCACTCTGATCGTGTTGATCTCAGCCCGCGTGGTTTTTAGTGTGAACACGCCCTAGCTTGGCTCGCCTGCGTCGTGCGCAGGTGTTGCCGGCTTACCGGTTTCATCGCTCAGTTGCCAGAAGATCCAGGCGGTCCATGCAGTGATGAGGCCGATGCAGGCGAAAGTGGCGCGAAACGCGTTCAGTGCTTCGCGCGGGTCAGGGGTGCCGAACCAACCTTGAAACAGTGCCAGCAGTGCAGCAGCTACGGTCACGCCCAGACTCATGGAGAGCATTTGCACCATGGAAAGCATGCCGTTTCCACTGCTGGCGCGCGCGGCATCCAGGTCTTTCAAGGTCACGGTGTTCATGGCTGTGAACTGCATCGAATTGACGGCTCCGAAGCACGCCATTTGCAGCACGCGTAGCCACAGCGGCTGTTCGGGCGACATCAGTGCGAAGCTGGCCATGAGCGCTCCCAGCAACAGGGTGTTTCCGGCTAACACCTTCCGATAGCCGAATCGTTTGATGATGCGAGTGGTGGAGCGCTTCATGACCATGCTCGCCATCGCCACTGGCAGCATCAACATCCCGGCTTGTGCCGGGCTGTAGCCCATACTCAGTTGCATGGTGAGTGGAATCAGGTAGGGCATGGCACTGGAGCCGATGCGCGCGAACAAGTTACCCAGCAACCCAACGCGAAAGCTCTGCATTTCAAACAGACGCGGCGAAAACAGCGGCGCTGGGTGCTTGAGTGCATGTAACCAGTAGGCGGCCAACGCGGCGAGACCTCCCAGCAGGAGCACCAGCACAGTGACTTGGCGTAAACCCAGGCTGGACAGGCCATCCATCGAAATTGAAATAGCCAGCATGGAGCCGGTCAGCAGGAGGTAGCCCGAGAGGTCAAACCGTTGCAGATCGCTGCCGCGCAGATTGGGCATCCAGCGCAGAGTAGCCAGTGCGCCAATGATGCCGACCGGAAGATTGATGAGAAATATCCAGTGCCAGGAAAGCGTTTCAACAATCCAGCCACCCAGTGTGGGCCCGATCAAGGGGCCGATCAATCCGGGGATGGCGACGAAGCTCATGGCATCCAGAAATTTTTCCCGGGGAATGGCGCGTAGAACGGTTAATCGCCCTACGGGCAACAGCATGGCACCACCCGCGCCTTGTAATACGCGGGCCGCCACCAATTGATCCAGTTGTGTCGACGCCGCACACGCCGCTGAACCGAGAGTGAAAAGCACGATGGCGCCAAAAAAGACCCGCTGCGTGCCAAACCGATCGGACAGCCAACCGGAGGCCGGAATCAGCGCCGCCATGG
This sequence comes from Ottowia thiooxydans DSM 14619, assembly GCF_000422885.1. Taxonomy (GTDB): domain Bacteria; phylum Pseudomonadota; class Gammaproteobacteria; order Burkholderiales; family Burkholderiaceae_C; genus Ottowia; species Ottowia thiooxydans. Next base: position 295,029 of record NZ_KE383943.1, read on the forward strand.
TCAGGGCGTAAGCCACTACCACCATTTGCATGCGCAGGGGGCTTTCGCCCAGATTCCGCGCCATGCTGGGCAAGGCCGTGTTGACGATGGTTCCATCCAGCGTCTGCATAAAAAACCCTATGGCGACCAGCCAAAGCAGGACGCGGGGGGAATGGGTTGGGGCAGAGATGGGCATGAGCAGGCCGCAAAGAGGGCAGCTGTTGATGATAGCCAGGGCTTGCGCGTTGTTTGCAGCTTGTGAGCCTGAACGACAGCTTTTACGCTTTCGCTGTCTTTCACTGTGCGCTTCCGGAACTTTTTAAGTTCCCGATATTTTGTTTCCTAAATGGAAAAAGTCTTGTTCCAAGCTGGGGGTTTTAAACACCCCTCTCTGAGCGCAAACTACGTCTTACGGAGCCGGCCACAAGCCTTCCAGGTGAAAGCCCTCTCCGCGGTGAGACCGGAAAATTGAATCGGACTCAGCGAAGAGTAGGTCGCCAGATCGGCGACCTCGCTAAACGAAGATTGAACTCAAAGGAAAGAATCATGCAAATCAAAAATATCGCCATCGCCACTTTGCTGACCGCCGTTTTCGCTGGCAACGCTTTCGCAGCACAGCCAGCTTCGGGTGAAGGGCCGCTGTTTTTGAATGAAGGGGTGAGCACCAGCACACTGACACGTGAGGCTGTTCGTCAGGAAGCCATTGCCAACCCACCAGCCACTGATGGCTACACAGCTGTAGCTTACACAGGCGTTGCCCGCAAGGCTGCTCCTGCCAGCGCACTTACCCGTTCAGAAGTGCGTGAGAACACCCGCGAAGCGATTGCCCATGGCTTCCGCGTGAAAAGCGGCGAAATGAGCTGAGCTCCTGGAGCGTTCTTTTAGGAGGTTGTCCAGGCGCTTGTAGCCGGGCTCCTCCTAGCGACCAGAGGTAGGTCGCGCAAACAAAAACGAGATGCTCATGCATCTCGTTTTTGCGTTATGGCCTAGCTTTTGGCCTGATCAGGCAAACACGCCTGCCGTAGCGACCATGCGTGTCGACACTTCGCCCAAGTGATGCATCGTGTCGCCGTAGGTCATTTCAAGTTGTGTGAGTTTCTTGAAATAATGGCTGCCGATGTATTCGTCGGTCACGCCGATGCCGCCATGCAACTGTACCGACTGCTGGCTGACAAATCGCATGGATTGTCCCAACTGTACTTTTGCGCGTGAGAGTGCTTGCCTCCGTTCGGTAGCAGCCGCGCCCAGCTTCAGGCTGGCGTAATAGCTCATGCTTCGGGCTAACTCGAGCTGCATTTTCATATCAGCTACTCGATGACGCAGAGCCTGGAAGCTGGCAATCGTGACGCCGAACTGCTTGCGCTGGTTCATGTAGTCAACGGTAAGCGCGAGCGTTTTCTCCATGGCGCCCACGCCTTCAGCACAAACGCTGGCGATGCCCACATCGACCGCATGCGCGAGCGCCACCAAACCGTCGGTAGTGATGAGTTGAGCTGGCGCATTGTCCAGTTTCACGTCGGCTGCGCGTGCCTCATCTTGAGCCGGGTAGCCGCGCGTGTTCACGCCCTGGGCTGTGCGCTCCACCAGGAAAAGAGCGAGCTTTCCGTCCAGCACCGCGGGCACCAGGAAGGCATCCGCGTGATCCCCCACTGGTACGATATTTTTCAGGCCGGTGATGGCGTAACCTGAGCCAGTTTTACTGGCGTGGGCTTCGCAAACATCGAGCCGGTAGCGCGCCTTGCGCTCCTGATGGGCAAGCACTACCAGCGCCTCACCACTGGCAATCCGAGGTAGCCATTGCTCCTTCAAGTCAGCAGGGCCATAAGCCTGGATAACGGCACTGGCGACAAACGCCTGAGCCAGTGGCTCGCAAACTATGCCGCGCCCCAGCTCTTCCATCACCACCATGGCCTCTACAGGGCCCATGCCCAGGCCACCGTGCTCTTCGCTGACGTAGATGCCGGCGAGGCCTAGTTCGGCCAGCTCGGTGTACACCTTGCGGTCGAAACCGCCTGCCTTTACAACCTTGCCGCGTTGTTCGAAGTCGTAGCTTTTCTCGACCCATTTAGCAACGGCGTCTCGAAGGGCTTGTTGGTCGTCGGAGAAATCGAAGTCCATGTTTCTCTGCCTTTGATCTGTTTCAGTATGTCAAGCGGCTTCAGCCGAGAACCGTTTGCGCAACGATGTTGCGTTGCACTTCGTTGGATCCACCGTAGATGGTGGTCTTGCGGTAGTTGAAGTAGTTTGGTGCCAGAGGCGCATTGGCCACGTCGCCGCCGGGAAAGCCCTGCAGGCCAGCGGCGGCGGATTGGTCTCCTTGCCAACCAGCTTCCATGGCTTCAAAGATGAAGGGCAGGCTGTAGGGGCCTGCGGCAAGCATCATCAGTTCCGTGTAGCGCTGCTGGATCTCGCTGCCCTTAATTTTGAGCAAGCCAGCGATATCAAGTGAATTTTTGCCTGACTTTTCAGCTGACAGTACCCGCAGCACCAGCATCTCCAGCGCAACCACGTCGACTTCGAGCAGCGCGATCTGATCTCTAAAGCACTGGTCTTCGTACACGCCTTCGGCTTGCGCGATGTGCTTCAAACGCTCCAATTCACGCTTGGCGCGGTTCACATCTGCAATATTGGTGCGTTCATGGCTGAGCAAGTGCTTGGCGTAGGTCCAGCCCTTGTTTTCCTCGCCAATCAGGTTTTCCACTGGCACCTCGACGTTGTCAAAAAACACGTCGTTCACCTCGCATTCGCCATCGAGCAGCTTGATCGGCCGCACGCTGACGCCGGGAGATTTCATGTCAATCAGCAGGAAGGAAATACCTGTTTGCGGCTTGCCTTCAGTGCTGGTGCGCACCAGATTGAACATCCATTCGCCGTATTGGCCGAGGGTTGTCCAGGTCTTTTGCCCGTTCACGATGTATTTGTCACCTTGGCGTTCGGCCTTGGTGCGCACGGAAGCCAGGTCAGAGCCAGAGCCTGGCTCGCTGTAACCCTGGCTCCACCACACCTCGCCGCTGGCGATACCGGGCAGGAAACGTTCCTGCTGGGCTTTGTTGCCGAAAGCCATGATGACGGGCGCCACCATCACCGGGCCAAACGGCACGATGCGCGGTGCACCGGCCATGGCCAGTTCTTCCTCGAACAGGTGTTTTTGAACGGCGTTCCAGCCCGGACCACCGAACTGCGCAGGCCAGCCATAGCCGAGCCAGCCTTTTTTGCCAAGAATCTTGGCCCATCGCTGCAGGTCATCGCGAGTTAGACGCAGGGCGTTGTGCACCTTGTCCGAAATCTCTTTCGGCAGGGCCTCTTTGACCCAGGCGCGAATTTCTTCGCGAAATCGTTGTTCTTCAGGGGTAAATGCGAGATCCATCAGTTTGTCTCCGTGTGGTCTTCGTTTGTAGCATGAGTCGGTGATGGGGGCGTCAAGCCAAGTTCTGCATACAGGCCTGCCACCATGGTCTTGAGCGCAGAAACCTCTGCTTCCAAGGCTGAAACTCGTTCATTCATGCCACTGGCTGCTACGCCAGCGCTTACTCTTGCATAGCCAGGCACTTCTTCGTTGACGGGCCCGCAAAGAAGATGCGCCCAGCGATCCTCGCGCGTGCCGGGTGCGCGGGGCAGCCTCACTACAAGCGGCCCGCCTTTTTCCTCCGAGCGTTCTCGCAACTCGTCGAGAAAGCCCTCCACTGAGGAGATATCGGCAAATCGATACCAGCGGTCGGAGTTGATGCGCAATTCTCCCGCCGTTTGCGGCCCCCGCAGCATCAGCAGCCCCAGCAACACGGCAGATTGCTCGGGCACTCCCACGCCGCGCTGGAAGTTGTGTTCATGGCGTGCCACCCGCCCGCCGCTGGCTTCACGTACCAGGCCGAGCGTGCGCAGGTCATCCAGCGCCTCCTGGGCTTCACCCTCGCTGACATTCATCACCGGCTCGCGGCTGGTTTTCTGATTGCAGCCCGTCACCACACCGTTTAGCGACAGTGGATAGGTGTCCGGGACGGTGCGCGCTTTTTCCATCAAAGTGGCCAGCACGCGCGCTTCTATGGGGGTCAGATGGCGAAGGCTCATTCGACAAGCATAATCGCCCGGCAAAGACTCCATGAAAAACATCGTCATTCTGATATCTGGCACAGGCTCCAACATGGCTGCCATCGTGCGTGCTGCTGAACACGAGCGCTGGTCTGAGCGCCTGGGCGTTCGTGTGGCGGCTGTGATCAGCAACCGGCCAGACGCCATGGGCCTTCGAATGGCCAGCGACTCAGGCATTGCAACAGCAGTAGTTGATCACAAAGCCTATGAGGGGCGAGAAGCGTTCGATGCGGCTCTGCGTGCCACAATTGATGCTTATGACCCTGCATTGCTGGTGTTGGCCGGTTTCATGCGCATTCTTACTCCGGCGTTCGTAGCTCAGTATGCGGGACGCATCGTCAACATTCATCCTTCGCTGCTGCCGGCCTTCCCAGGGCTGCACACGCACCAGCGCGCTATAGATGCAGGCTGCCGCGTGGCGGGCGTCAGCGTGCATCTGGTCACGGCGGAACTCGATCACGGGCCTATCTTGGCGCAGGCTGCAGTGCCTGTGCTAACCGGCGATACCGCTGATACGCTGGCGGCTCGAGTATTGAGTCAGGAGCATTTGATTTACCCGCGCGCGGTGGCTGATTTGCTGCAAACCTTATAAATACTTTTTAAAAGAATTAAAAAGTATTCACAAATGGACGTATTTTGAATGCGATCCATGCATTAAAGAGTTATTGACGAATGTCTCCCAAGGTTCTCCTTTCCTCTACCACCGAGCTATTGCGGCTGGCGCTGACGTTCGCGCACCCGTTCGACGCCGTGGTGCAGCGTTTCTTTCGTGAGCAGCGCACCCTTGGTCCGCGCGAGCGAGCGGTGGTGGCTGACGCCGCTTATGCCGTGCTGCGCCGCAAGCGCTGGTTTGATCACTTGGCAAACAGCGGCAAGGGACCGCGCGAGCGGCGTCTGGCGCTTCTGGCCCTTGCGCTGCAAGAGCCGGAGGATGCCAGTCGGTGGGCCTCCCTTCTGGAGGGCGATGAGCCCGATTGGTTAGTGCGCGCCGTACAGGCTGCAAAAGCGCCTCTGTCTGAGTGGCCCGCGGAGTGCCGCCACAATCTGCCTGATTGGCTGGTGGAGCGTTTGCAAGCTCAGGTGGGTGAAGAGTTCCTGCCTCTGGCCGATGCTTTACTGACGACCGCGCCGCTTGACTTGCGCGTCAACGTCCTGAAGGAAAAGCGCCCTCAGGTCATAGCGGAGCTGGCGGACCAGGCCATTGAATGCATGCCCACCGCCTATTCGCCCTGGGGCTTGCGTTTGCAAGGTAAGCCTTCGCTTGCCAAGCTGGATGCATACCAGCGAGGCGCTATTGAAGTCCAGGACGAAGGCTCTCAACTGCTGGCGCTGCTGCTCGATGCGCGCCGTGGCGAGATGGTCGCAGATTTTTGCGCCGGTGCCGGGGGCAAAACCCTCGCCATTGGTGTCGCTATGCGAAATACCGGAAGGCTATATGCCTTCGACACTTCGGCCCATCGGCTGCAGGCGCTTCAGCCGCGTCTGGCCAAGAGCGGGCTGGATATTGTTTATCCCAGCGCCATTGCCCATGAGCGAGATGAGCGTCTTGCTCGCCTGGCTGGCAAGATGGACCGCGTACTGGTGGATGCGCCGTGCTCGGGCCTTGGCACGCTTCGTCGAAGCCCGGACCTGAAGTGGCGCACGTCCCTGGCTGAGGTGCAAGCGCTGCAGCAGCGTCAACTCGTCATCCTTTCGGCGGCGGCGCGCCTTCTCAAGCCTGGTGGCAGGCTGATTTATGCCACTTGCAGCCTTCTTGAGGAAGAGAACGAAGCTTTGGCGCTGTCGTTTGGCGCGGCCAACAGAGGCTTCTCGCCGCTGGGCGTGGCTGAAGTCCTGAACGGCTTGCGAGTTTCTCAGGCCGAAAACCTTTGCTCCTCAGATGGCCAATACCTTCGCTTGTGGCCCCACCGGCATGGCACGGATGGTTTTTTTGCGGCCGCCTGGACTCGTCATTAATTGCGTACGTTCGTGCTTTTCATTGATTTTTCTCATCAAATGCTGCAAATCTGATGTAAATGCGGGAGCAAAGTCTTCTTCTGGTCATGGAATAGGTTTATTCCCGAGAGATAAACTTATAAAATAGAACTTTTCTGGCAGGCATTGCTCCAAACGCGGGAATGCAGATTTTTATGTCAGCCCGCGCCGGTGGCGTACCTTGATCCTCGCTGGCGGCGAGAATCGTTTTGTAAAGACCCCCTTTTTTTATGACGCTTCTTTTCGACTCTCCGTTGGTGAATGGCGCTCTGGACGTGCTGGCTAACGGCGTACTTGATTTTTCCTGGTGGCAAGTGCTGCTGGTTGGGCTGCTGTTCACGCACATCACCATTGCCAGCGTGACCATCTATTTGCACAGGCATTCTGCGCACCGCTCACTGGATCTGCATCCTGCAGTCCAACATTTCTTCCGCTTCTGGCTGTGGATGACCACAGGCATGACCACCAAGGCGTGGACAGCGATTCACCGCAAGCACCACGCAAAGTGCGAGCAGGAGGAGGATCCCCACAGTCCGCAGATTTACGGCCTGAAGAAAGTCATGTGGGAAGGTGCGGAACTCTACCGGGCTGAGTCCAAGAACCAAGATACCCTGAACCGGTATGGTCATGGGACGCCAGACGATTGGCTCGAACGCAATGTCTACCTCAAGCACTCGGTGGTGGGCATTAGCCTGATGATGATCATTAACGTGACACTCTTCGGTGCTCTGGGCGCTGCGGTGTGGGCTATGCAGATGGCATGGATTCCGTTCTGGGCCGCTGGTGTGGTCAACGGCATCGGTCACTTTTGGGGTTATCGCAACTTCGAGGCGCAAGACGCCAGCACCAATTTGACCCCCTGGGGCATCATCATCGGTGGTGAAGAGTTGCATAACAATCACCATACCTATCCCACTTCGGCCAAGTTTTCGGTCAAGCCTTATGAGTTTGATGTGGGCTGGCTCTATATCACCTTGCTCTCCAGTGTAGGTTTGGCTAAAGCCAAGAAAACCGCACCTCGCCTGGCTTACGGTGAAGTGCGTCCTGTGGCTGATGAGAAAACGCTGGAAGCCGTTATTGCACATCGCTACGAAGTGATGGCAGGGTACGCTCGCCAGATGCGCGATCAGCTTGCCAAAGAAGTGGCCGCACTGAAAGCCGGTGCCGTGGATGCCCAAATCGTTAAGGCTGCCACGCGCTGGCTGCACCGCGACGCAGAAAAAGTGCCTGCAGCTGCTGCAGAGAAGCTCACACAAGCTCGTGCCGCCTGGCCGGTGCTGGACAAAATGGTCACCATGCGCGAGGAACTGCGCCAGATCTGGTTGAACACTGGTCGCAATCGCGAGCAGCTCACGGGTGATCTGCAAGCTTGGTGCAAGCGCGCTGAGGAAAGCGGTATTGCGGAGTTGCGTGAGTTCTCCATGAAGCTGCGAGCAGTTCGCGTGGCCTGATTCACGCCCTCGCAAAGCGTTGACGTTCTCAAAAGCCCGGCTTGCCGGGCTTTTGTTTTTTCCGGCATTGGCATGCCAGAATCTCAGGATGAATAGCTTTGACATTGTCATCATCGGCGCAGGTATGGCGGGGGCTTCGCTTGCGTGGCGATTGGCGGGACGGGGATCGTCCGTGCTCCTGCTTGAGCGCGAAGCGCAGCCGGGCTATCACAGCACGGGTCGGTCTGCGGCTTTGTTCATGGAGAGTTATGGCCCGCCTCAAGTGCGCGCATTGACACGCGCCAGCAGAAGCTTTTTTCTCCACCCCCCGCTGGGGTTTACCGATGCGCAGCTGATGCACCCTCGTGGGGCGATGCATGTGGCCATGCATGGTCAGGAAGCCGCGCTGGCGGCGCTGCATGATGAGCTGATTGGTGCTTGCCCCGATCTTCAAACGCTAGATGCTGCGCAAATCCTGGAACGTGTTCCGGTACTGCGCCCGGATCTTGTGGCCAGCGCTTTGTACGACCCTCACGCCCAGGACATGGACGTAGATGCCATTCATCAAGGGTTTTTGCGCGGTGCTCGGGCAGGGGGAGTGATCTTGCAGACCGGCAGGGCTCCAGTGCGAGCTGTGTACGAGAGAGGGCTCTGGTCCATACAGTTTGAAACTGGAGAGCCAGTTCAAGCGGCTCGCGTGGTCAACGCCGCTGGCGCCTGGGCCGATGAGGTAGCGAGCTTGTTTGGCGCCGCCCCCATCAATATAGAACCTCGCCGGCGCAGTGCTTTCACCTTCAGTCCACCAGAAGGTGTCAATGCGTCTACCTGGCCTGCGGTGATCAGTGTGAGTGATGGTTGGTATCTCAAGCCCGATGCCGGACAGATACTGGGGTCTCCAGGCAATGCTGACCCAGTAGCGCCACATGACGTGCAGCCTGAGGAGCTGGACATTGCAATAGGCATCTATAGCATTGAGGAGGCGACCTCACTCACTATTCGCCGGCCCGCCAGCACTTGGGCCGGGCTGCGCAGTTTCGTAGCTGATGGCGAGATGGTGATTGGCTTCGATGACGTTTGTCCTGGATTTTTCTGGCTAGCCGCGCAGGGCGGGTACGGCATTCAGAGCGCTGCGGGTGCGAGCCAGTTGGCTGCGGCGCTGCTTGAGGAACGTGAACTGCCTCGGGAGCTGGTGGAGCAGGGTGTCGATCCTGCTGCGGTATCGGTCTTGCGCATGCGCTAGAGATGATCAGAGACCGGCCAGCGCGCGCAACCCATTCAGGTCCAAAAGATCCAATATACGCCCCGAACCGCTGATGAGTTGACGCTCACGCAAGTGGCGCAGCACCCGAGAAAGTGTTTCAGGGGCAATTTCCGGCGTTAGCCAGTGGGTCGAGTTCTAGCACTGCGCAACTGGCTTGGAGCCACGAAGGCCCCTCCACCATACCCATGCGATGAGTCGGTCATCGCCCTCCACCATGCCGAGTGCAACTCGTCCGGCATATCAAATTAAGGAGTGTTCAGACCAGTTGCTGGAGCCGCATCAAGGGGCTCGCCCAGATCCCTATACCAAGTTTCGGCCTATCCCGCAATGCGCCGATTGGGGGTTGCGTGTGTTAACGAAGTCTCCAAGAATGTGTTCAAAAATACATTTATTGACTAAGAGGCGTCTTCGCAAAACGATGACCATGTTTTGGAGCGGCTCGCGCTCGTTGCCCGTGGGGACTCTTATGCTTATGCGACTTCTGAACCGTGCCAAACCCTTCAGCACGCTGCTGGCAGGTGCGCTGATCTGGATGGCATCATGCACGTGGGCATGGGCTGCAGTGGTCAGCTACGACATCTTGCTGGACACCGATGCCAATTCGGCCACTGGGTGTACGGTCTCCACGCCGAAAGGAAATTTTCAGGGCGTCGAGCAGATCTTCTCCACGCAGGTCATCACCAGCACCACGGGTGCCAGCGTCACTGGAGTGACGCGTAGCGCCTGCGCCAGCGGTACATTCAGTGCGCCCCAGACCGTTGATGTTGGCGGCTGGCCAGTAGGCTTCGGTCTTGGTGTCGATGGCGTGGCTATCATCGAGACTTATGCTCCCCTGGCCTTGCTAGGCACCAGCGGCAACGTGCGCGCCGGCGTCGTTTCCCGCAGTGGGGATGATAGCGACGCCATCCTGGGGGTGGAACTCACGCTGGGCTCCGGCATCGGTACCGTTCCCATCCCCACCATCACACCACCCGTGCTGCTGCTGCTGGCCGCCGCCATCGCTTGGCTGGCTGGGCGCATGGTACGCCGGCGCGGGCTGGCTTCGGTGCTCATGCTGGGGTTCGTGCTCGCGGGGTCGGCCGGTGTCGTCTGGGCCGCCACCATCGCGCTCGATGGTTTGGCTGGAGATTGGGCTGGCCAGCAACCGCGAGCGACCGCGCCCAAGGGCGATGCACCTGTCAACGTAGACCTCACTGCTTTGTGGTTCACAAAAGATGGCACGCGGGCGTACTTCCGCATTGATGCCGATGTAGTGGTTGCAGCACCCGCCCTGACACTGGGTCCCTTGCCCGACCGCAGCATTCCGGCGGGCCAGCCTTGGTCACTGCGGCTGGCGGCTGATGCAACCGACCCCACCGCCAGCCTGAACTACCAGATCACACAAGGCCCGGCCGGCGCGCAATTGGCGCCCGAGCCCATGCTGCGCTGGACGCCCACCCCGGGCCAGGCTGGCACGGTGCACTCCTTCACCGTGGCCGCCACGGATGGCACGCGCACCGCGCAGGCCACCTTCAACGTCACGGTCACCGCGCCGGTCAACCAACCCCCCGCGATCGACGATCAGGTCGATGAAGAAATCCCCGTGGGCAGTCAGTTCCAGCGTGCCATCAGCGCCAGCGACCCGGAGGGCGCCGCTGTCACTCTCACGCTGCAGAGCGGCCCGCCCGGTGCCAGCTTGAGCGGCACCACCCTGAGCTGGGGCGCCAATAGCCAACCCGATGAAACCGCCTTCGTCCTGCGGGCCAGCGATCCGCAAGGCGCCAGCAGCACGGCCCGCTTCTTCGTGCGCACACTACCGTCCGCGCCGCCCCTGGCGTTGAATGACGAATACACCGTGCGTCTGGGTCAGACGTTCACCCTCCCCGCCACAGGCGTGTTGAGCAATGATGTTGCCCCCTCTGGCGGCACGCTCACAGCAGGCAGAATCAGCAATCCCGACAAGGGCACCCTCAACGCCTTCAACGCCGACGGCAGCTTCACTTATCAGGCGCCTGCTGCGCTGCCGCCTGCACCGCCTTTCAAGATGGCGCTGGATTGGAGCGATCCGACGACTGGCGGCCTCCATGCCGACAGTGTTGTGGTCGCTGACCTGAATGGTGACGGCGTGCCTGATATCGTTCGCGCCGATTCGGCGTTCCAAAGACAAACGATCGCCTACAACGGGGCGAACGGATCAAAGATGTGGGAAACCGGGTGGCCTTTCTCGGGAATTGCTTCGGATTGCCAACTCTTCTTGGGTGGTAAACCGGTTCCTGTTGTCGCAGACATCGATGACAACGGCACACCGGAGGTGATGTTCCCAGTGGATTGCGGGCGTGATCACCCCACCATTAATTCAGGGGTGTTCAAGCGGGTGATCGCGCTGAACGGTGTGGATGGTACAGTGCGCTGGCTTTCTGATCAGATTGGCGATGGCACGCCTCCAGGCGATAGCGCGCTGCTCAACTACACCACATTGACGGTGAGTCGGCTAGAAGCCGGTGGCCCGGTGCTGGTGATGGGCGCGCACACCGAGTTGGATCCAAGCCCCAATACGGCCTGCCAATATATCGGCGGTGAAGTCGCACACAAGCGTTGCCGCCGCGTATTCGGGCTGGACGGGCGAGACGGCAGTCTTGTGCGCAACTGGTATGCCCCCGCCCCCGACTACACCGCCAGTTGGCCCGGGTATCGCACAACTAGCAACGGTATGTTCGAACCACCGTTCGTGTCTGATATTGATGGCGACGGGCACATCGAAATCCTGTACGAAGGCACCCTGTGGCGCGAAAACGGCACCTTCAACGGCACACTGGTGCGCCATTTTGACGGCACCATCACCGGCACGCCACAGCGCCGCGGCAGCCAGCAGTTCGGCGTGGGTGATCTTGACGGCGACGGCCGCGCCGAAATCGTCATTGCTGATCAAAACAACAGCCTGGTGCGGGCGCAACGTCCAGATGGCAGCCTGCTGTGGGAGACGGAGGTGAGCCACTGCTCATTCAGCTGCGTCGTGAGCATCGCCGACGTCGATGGAGATGGCGCTGCCGATGTGCTACTGGCGGGCGGAGCTCGGATAACCTTGCTCGATGGACTCGGACGAGTGCGGTGGGCCAGGAGCTTTATCGCCAACTATCCCCTTCAATGGTCCTATGGTTGCGCCAACCGTCCGGCCGTCTATGACCTGGATGGCGACGGTGTGCCAGAGGTGGTCGTCCGGGTCAGCAAGTACATCCGCGCGCTGCGGGGGGACACGGGCGAACTACTCGACGAATTGGAGATTCCTACTCCGAGTGGTAGTCTGAACCAAACCGCCTGTGGCTATTCAACGTCGGACGTCCGGGTTGTCGATCAGCGCGGTGATGGCGCGGCGCGGCTGGTATTTCCAAGTGCGTACGGCTTTGGCTTCGCGGTGCTCAAGAGCGCCAACGATCCATGGATGCCAGTACGCAAGCGCTATGGCTCCTGGGTCGATCAGCCCGGTGCGGTGACCGATAGTGGCCACGTGAATGTGGCTGGCCCCGCCCCCGGCATGGGTGGCCGCCCCAACGTGTTCGGCCAGCAGGTTCAGCAGGCCACGCGGGCCGATCTGCGCAACCGCGAACGCACATCGTTCACATACGAGGCCCGTGCCGGCACCCTGGCATCTGCGCCCGCCACCGTGCGCCTGAACCTGCTGCCGTCCAACGGTAAGCCACGCATCACCTCCGTGCCGCCAATGGCCTGGCAGGCTGGGGCACCCGCCAATTTCAGCTACAACCTGGCGGCAGTCGATCCCGATGCGGGCGACACCCTGACCTGGAGCATCGTGAGCTATGAGCCCATCAGTGCTGATAATCGTTATCAGCCCGTCATCAACCCCAGCACCGGCGCGATGACCCAAAACTATGCATCGAGTGAGCAGTACCTGTACACCGTGCGCGTCACCGACAGCCAAGGGGCTTACGCGGATCAGATGTTCAGCGTCAACTTCAGTGCTGCCGCGCGGGTGGCGGTCCCGAACGTGGTCGGCCAGAGCCGGAATGCCGCCTTCGCTTCACTGGCCGCCGTAAGGTTGTTGCCCGGTACCCTGAGCGAGCAGTTCAGCGACAACGTTCCGGTCGGAACAGTGATGATCCAAACGCCCGCCAGCGGCCAGGCTTCCGTCGGCGCCGGCATCCACCTGACCTTCTCCAAAGGCCCCGAGCCGCGCCCGGTGCCCAACGTAGTCGGCTCCCGGTTGGAGGCTGCAGGTGTCCTGCTGCCCACTCCCTTCTCGCTGGGCACTGTGAACCATGTCTATAGCAGCACCGTGGAGCAGGGGCGCATCCTCTCGCAACTTCCCGCGGCTGGTGAGCAAGCCGTACCCGGCGCGGTGGCGGTCACTGTCTCTGGCGGCACCGGCCTTTCGCTGCACCTGAACCGTGACTACAGCAGTGCCGATCTGCCGATTACCTTCACCGCGAAGGCGACCGCCCCCGATGGCAGCGCTCAATCGCTTCCATCGCCGATCAACTACAGCGTGACCGAGCTGATCACCCTGAGCGCTGGCCCGTTGCCGACCGTCAGCGGCAACCAGATCATCTTCGGCAACTCTACGCGCGGCAGTTTCCGCTTGACCGCCAGCGGCGGCGGGCGCACCACCAGTATCAACTTTGCCGTCGGCCCGCCAGCGGCGGGCGGCGAAGCATCGCCGATGGTCGAATACGTGCAGCTGATGCAAACCCTGCAAGGTGTGTACGACCTGATGGAGCAGGCTAAGGGGCAGGACGTGCCCACCGCCCGGGCGCTGCTCACGCAGGCGGTCAACCTGTGGCGCAGCTTCGACCGCGACGCGCTGCGGCTGACTTCGCCGATGGTGATTGAGGGAGGGTTCCTGCCCACGTTGGCTGACTTGACTGCCGCTGGCGTGGTGCCGGGGCCGCAGGATGCGCTCAATAAGCAAATGCTGCGCGAGAGCATCGCACCGCTGAAGGCGCTCACAGCCGGTTTGCGTGAAAGGAACACGCCGCTGACGCAGATCGACCTACTCGGTGCGGCCTTCGATACCAAGGCGCGGCGGGTCAGCGGCCTGGTGCCCAGCGAGTACGGCACCGTGCAGGCGGCGCCCGAATACACGCTGATCGTCTCTCACGCCATTCCTGACATGATGGATGCGTTGATGAACGACTTTGGCGAAGGGCTGGGTATCGGCCGTGAAACACGCCCGTTCCCGCTACTGAAGTCGTCGCTGGTGGAATCGTTGACCACTCTGGCGATTGACCAGGCGCTCTCCAAAGCCATGCCGCTGCTCGACAGCGCCAAGAAGTACGCCAGGGACATCCTCGGCCAAGCCGCTTATGGCGCGGCTGCAGTGGCGCTGGCCAACCATGCACGGCAGTTTCTGGGCGCACAGGAATTGATCGCGGTCGGCTCGGGTGCGTCGATGTCTATGCACGTGTTCGAATCGCCCTGGGCGTTCATCGAGGCCAGGGGGTTGGAGTGGGAATACACCGATCTCAATACGGTGGTGCTGCTCGGCCCGGATCTGTTGTCTGCCGCTTCCGACGCGGTCGACAAGATCAAGGCGGCCTGGAAAGCCACGCCGGGCAGCGCCTATACGAGTTCGAGCCAGATCAAGAAAGACATGAAGGAGTTGAAGGGCGCATTGCAGGGCGTGGTCGATGCCGCTGGTGCCGCTGCGGAAGTGGCTCAGCGCAGCTTCCAGGGCACTGACGAGGAGGCCGAAGCCTGCCTGTTCGACAGCCACCCGGATTGCACGCAACTGCTGTTCTCAGATGGCTTTGATTCGGTCTACCACTACACCGGCCCGACGGGAGGTACCGGCCTGGGCGGCCTGCCGGTGCCCATTACCTTCATCGTGCGCAACAACGTGAGCGGGCAACTCTACATCAGCACGCCGGTGTTCCTGCCCACGCCCAAGCCTTGATGAATTCAATGTAACCTGCACCCAATTGGACAGCACCTGGGCCGGGCTTCGCAGTTCCGTGCCTGATGGTGAGATCGTCATTGGTTTCGACGACGTCTGCCCAGGGTTTTTCTGACTGGCCGCGCAGGGCGGGTACGGCATTCAAAGCGCTGCGGGTGCGAGTCAGTTGGCTGCGGCGCTGCTTGAGGAGCGTGAACTCCCGCCGGAACTGGTGGAGCAGGGTGTCGATCCAGCCGCCGTCTCGGTGTTGCGCATGCGCTAGGAGGCTGTCGGACTTGGAGCGCCAATAGCGAAAATGGACCGCTGCGGTCCATTTGCTGCCGGCGATTTCCAAGTCCGATATTCTCCTGGAGAGGATCAGGGACCAGCCAGCGCGCGCAACCCATTCAGGTCTAAAAGATCCAGTACACGCCCCGATCCGCTGATGAGGTGGCGCTCGCGCAGATGGCGCAATACGCGCGAAAGCGTTTCAGGGGCAATTCCAAGTTGCGCCGCAATAGTGCACTTGCGCTGGCGTAGCAGCACGGCGAGCTTGTCGGGAGCGCCCGCAGTGGGTTCCGCATGGCGCAACAGCCATTCGGCGCAACGAGCTTCGGCGTCTTTGGCCAGGCGGCTGATGACGAGTTCAGCTTGCTGCCGATGCGCGAGTGACACATCACGCAGCACGGTCAACGCAGCGGGGGGAAGCTCTGCCAGACCGGCTTCGAAAGATTTCAGTGGCACGCGTTGCACTTGTACGCTGGTTTCGGCCACGGCGTCAGCCATGGGCGCAAGACCGAGTACGGCGCAACTGGCATTGAGCCACGATGGCCCCTCCACCATGCCCATTCGATGCGCCAAGGCATCTCCATCCACCATGCCCAGCGCAACGCGACCGGTAGCAAGATAGAGCACTTCCGACGTGGCGTCCGCACGTCGCATCAGCTGGGTGCCCGCCGGTAGTGTGCAGGTTTCACCCGGCCAGTCAAAAGACCTTAGGTTCAGCATGCCCCGACTTTGACGCGCGAAGCGGTTGGCGGCATTGATTCATATCAACTCGAACAATGATGTTTGCCTTGATCCGCTGGCAAGGCTTCAAATGTGAGCGTTGAACCGACTCTTTGAACGCGTTTTCAGGCCAGCCCCATGCCTCGTGCCCGCAGGGCTGCTTCCGCGCGGCTGCTGATATTGAGCTTGCGGTAGATGTTCTTGACGTGATCGCCCACTGTATGCCGGGATATGCCCAGCATTTCCCCGATGTCCGCGATACGCACGCCCTGGGCCAACAATCCCAAAACCTCGCGCTCCCTGGCACTGAGTTCCTCCTCTCCGGCAACAGCAGGCTGTGCAAGAGCGTGGGGCAGCTGAAAGTGGCGCAGCAGTCGCCGCGCGATGGCCGGCGATAGTGGTGGTTGGCCCTGCACAATGCCCCTCAACTGTGAAGCCAACCAGGGGATCGGGTGGTCCTTGAGCAGATATCCTTGCGCCCCGGCCTGCAGTGCCTGAAAAAGGTTCTCGTCATCGTCGTGAATGGTGGAGACCACGATGGCGCATGCGGGTTGGCGTTGGGCCAGCTGGAGAATGACGTCGCGGCCATGCCCATCGCCTAGAGACAAATCCACCAGTGCCAGCTCGAATGGCTGTGTCTCGATCAAAGCCAAGGCCTCGCGCACGCTGCGAGCCGTGGCGCAACGGACACCTTCAAAGGCCGTCTGAGTGGCGGCTTCGACGATGGCGAGTGCATCAGGTAAATCGTCTACGAGTAGTGCCTGCCTCATGAATGCTCCTGCGCGAGTAGCAGGGGCATCCGAACCATTAGTTCGGCCTGGCCCTGCACCGAAGTTCCAGTGTGGAGCTCACCACCATAGGCCTGCAATCGATGGCGCATGCCCTGTAGCCCACGGCCTTCAACCCAGCGGCTTGGTTCACCTACTGCGCCGTCGTTACGCAGGGTCAGGCTCAACTCGTTCGATATCAGGGCGATGGCAATTTCAATATGGTTCGGTCGCGCGTGGCGCAATGCGTTGGTCAGTCCTTCGCGCAGTGCACGCTCAATCACTGCCTTCTGGCGCGAAGGCAGGGTAGGAAGGGCATGACCCAAATCTGCGCTCCAGATTAACGCTACCTGGGCTGCCTCACAGCGCGCGCCGGCCTCGGCGCGCCAATCGGCGATGGCATCAGCCAGGGGCGTGTCCTGGGCATCCATGACGTGCAAAGCTGTACGCAGATCATGCATGGCGGCGCGTGCGAGCTCCGCCAATTCTGGGGACCCGGCGCGATGGATCAGCATGAGCAGGCGCGCGCCTACGTCGTCGTGCATGTCTCGCGCAATGCGGCGTCGTTCCTCGCTGGCCCCGCGCTCATAAGCGTCCCTGCTGGTTTGCGCCTGGTCCATCAGTTGGCACAAGCCATTCAAAAAGCCGGCATCTTTTGAGGAAAACAGGCGTTGTCCCCGGGAGGCGTAGCTCAAGCGCCTGGCGGCGATGCCACCGCAGGCGGGCACTTCAAGAGTGAGGCCTGTGTTGTTCAGTGTGGCTTGCTTGCCCGTGAAATCACTGCTTTCCAATTGCATGGGGTCATGAATACGGCGCAGAAGATCGTCCCACAGCGTTTCCTGTGTGGGACGAGAAGGTTGGAATGCGATGCGCACCACATCCGGCATCAGCTCTTGTACCTGGAGAGCCGGGCGGTGAGTGACCCGTTGCCACAACCATTGCCGCGCAGGAAAGTACAGCGCACCGCAAATCCAGAGCGACGCACCCAATGCAGTGCCTGCAGACCAATCGAGCAACACGATGAGCAGAGCGTCGACACCCACCACCGCCAATGCGCCGCCTATCCATAGCAGCATGCGCCAGGCCCATTCGTCGAGATCGAATAGACGATAGCGGCGCAGGCCGAGCGCGATGCCCACGTAGATGAGCAGAAAGAACCCGAATGCATAGCCCTGAGGAAGCGGAGCAAGCCATCCCAAAACTGCCGTGGCGATGATGAGCAAGATAAAAAGCCCACTGCCGGCAAGCAGTGAAAGACTGAGCCAGCGCAGGCTGGCGCGGGCCAGCGCATTCCCCCGGTTTCCATGCCACTGCAGGGCTGCCAGAGTGAGGGCTTGCAGCAGCATGGCGATGATCGCCGCGTGGCGACCCCAATGAGGGCTGGGTGTCAACCGCAGGAAGTCAGCCAGACACCACAGATTGAACACCACAAATGGCCAAACAATGTGCACGGGGCGCACCAGGGGCTTGGGATGCAGGAGAAAAATGCACCCTAGTGCGACACCGAATTGGGCCGTGCCGATGTAGTTCATCTGGCTGAGCCATTGGAACAACGAGCCCGGCAGTGCTAACTCTCGCGTGCTGTAGATAGCGGCTGGCATGACAAAGACTGGAAACGCGAGTCCTGTGATTCCAAACATGCGCGCTCCCCAGTCTTGAGGTCGCAGCACCCAGACCCAGCATGCGATCAAGCAGCCAGCGATCGAGACCGCTATCTGAAACCAGAACAGCAAGGGTAGATCGCTCAAGCCCCGTTGACGTGGCTTGATCACTGTAGTTTGTGGAGTGGCTTTTGGTGAGGATTGCCACTGCAACTCTACGGTAGGGCCGGTCAATATCCCGGCCATGGTGTCCTGGCGGGAAAGGAAGGTGTCCAGGCGGTCGTAAGTAGGCAGCATGTCCGGCTCCTCCATCACGTCCTCGGCGTTGAGTGCAAGAGCACTGCGCGCTGGCGAGGCGATGGAGATCAGCCGCGCCCCAACCGGAATGGGTTCAATTTGGCTGTCTGCAATGGTCACTATGTCGCCAGGCCCCGCTGCCAACCGCAATCCCATGGAAGGTGCCTTCAAGGACAGCCCCACCGCGAGCGCCATGGCCACCAGGCAATACGCCAGCGCTGCAAAAAGCCAAAGGGAAGGCGGTTGACTTGTCGAGGGTGAGCTCGGAGCTGCTGCTTGCATCTAACGGGGCTTCGGAAGTGGCGCTTGTTGGCTATCTGGCTTTGATGGATAGCGGATGCAGATTGAATTTTCTGTTAAAGAAATATTTAGATACAAAAAACTATCTTCTACACATTCGCAGACTGACGCAATCCCGCGTACGCGGGATTGCGGGGCGTGGCGAGACTTCCAAGAATACACGTATCGATACATGTTGAGTAAAAAAGGTGCATTCATGATGAGAGCTTCACTTCGTTTTAATCTTGGTCCTACATCCCCATTACGTTGGCTGGCGGTGCTAGCCTTGGTTGTTGGCGTGACTGCCTGTGGCGGCGACGGTGATTCCGAGACGACGACCCCTACGACCCCTACGACCCCTACGACTCCTACGACTCCTACGACTCCTACGACTCCTACGACTCCTACGACTCCCACGACTCCCACGACTCCCACGACTCCCACGACGCCTACGACGCCTACGACGCCTACGACGCCTACGCCGTCAGCCCTGAAGGGTATGGCCGCGATTGATACGCCGATTGCAGGCGGCAAGGTAGAGTTACTCTGCCAAGGAGCGTCCGTTGCGTTGAGTACCGTGACGTCGGCGGCAGGCGCGTGGCAGATCGACACTACAGGCCAGTCGCTTCCCTGCGCTGTCAAGATCACCGGCGGCAGTTTGTCGACCGGGCAGTCCTACCATTCAGCCGTTCTGGCGTTCGACAACATCAACATCACGCCCCTGACCGACCTTATGGTGGCGAGCGCCTCGGGGAAACTCCCAGCCGTCTGGTGGAGCGGCAATGGCCCGTCCGATCTATCCGGGCTGACGCCGGCTGCGCTTGAAAAAGCGCTGGTTGCTCTGCGTACCGGCTTGGGGCTTGATGCGCTCAAGAGTCTCGATCCGCTCACCGCTCAGTTCACTCCGGTAGCCAAGGACAAGCTGCACGACATACTGCAAGCTTTCCGCCTTGCCTTGTCACAAACCGGCATCGATTACTCTGGGCTCTTGTCCTCGGCTGCGTCCGGCAGCTTTGTGGTGCCTGAAAGCTTCCGCATCTCGCTGGCCAATAACTATTCCACAATCGTCAACGGCCCAAGCACCGACATTCCTGGCCCAGGTGGCAACTACACCCTGACGCTGAATGTCACCGCAAGCGGTATGAGCATGGCGCCAATCAGTATTGCCAATGTGCCTAAGCCATCCTCGCAGGCCGAATTTTGCGGTTGGGTGAATGATCCCGCCAGCAATGTGTCGCTGAGCCAGGTGAATAGTGGCGGCGCCGGCAGCATCACCATCAACAGCTGTTCGTTCAGCGGAAACGTTGGCCAGGTGAGCGCGACCATGACGATCACTTCGCCCATCTCCATGACGGTCCCCTACAGCGTGACTTACACGTATAACTAAAGTGCTGTGTTCAAGCGGGTGCAGGCCGAATTGACGCCCACCTGCAGCCTCGTACCGCCGTCTGGCCCTTAGCCAATCGGCGTATGGCATTGCAGGCAGTGGTTTTCAATAATGCAAGTGTGGAAACCTCAAATTCAAGTCGGCGTTCTTCATTTGGGTTTTGCGAGGTGGAGTGTCGATCTGGGATCGCCAGGCTTTGGCTTGGCGGTCCCAGGGAAGACCTCTACTGAGCAGCGGGGGATGGGACTCGAGAGCGAGTCAACCCGTTACGGTCATTGTGTCGCGGGCGGTCGATGGGAGTGCGGGCCAGCTAATATCGGGCATGCCTGATCTGTTTGCACAGGAGCCTACCGCCCCTCTCGCTGAAGCCCTTCGCCCCAAGACCCTGGACGAAGTCATTGGCCAGTCGCATCTGCTGGGGGAGGGGAAGCCGCTTCGGCTGGCCTTCCTGTCGGGAAAGGCCCACTCCATGATCTTCTGGGGCCCTCCAGGTGTGGGCAAGACCACCCTGGCACGGCTCACGGCCACCGCCTTCAAGTGTGAATTCATCGCCTTGTCGGCTGTCTTGTCTGGTGTCAAAGACATCAGAGAAGCCATGGAACAGGCGAGGCAATATCTCGCCCAAGGCAAGAACACCATCTTGTTCGTGGACGAAATCCACAGGTTCAACAAGTCTCAACAAGATGCTCTGTTGCCTCATGTGGAGTCCGGGTTGTTCACCTTTATTGGAGCGACCACTGAGAACCCTTCTTTTGAGGTCAATTCTGCGCTGCTGTCGCGTGCTCAGGTTTATGTTCTGAAGTCGCTGACGGATGAAGAATTGAAGCTTTTGCTCAAGAGGGCTACGGAAGAACATGCCCTTGGTGATCTTCAGTTTGAAGACCTAGCCGTTGATACTTTGGTCGGCTATGCAGACGGTGATGCAAGAAGGTTCTTGAACCTGCTGGAACAGACAAGCACAGCAGCGAAAGCTTCAGGTATCACGGAGATCACTGCCGAATTCTTGCAGAACGCTTTGACCTTGAACAGTCGACGTTTTGACAAGGGCGGGGACAATTTCTACGACCAGATTTCGGCTCTACACAAGTCCGTGCGGGGATCACACCCAGACGCTGCCCTCTACTGGCTCACCCGCATGTTGGACGGTGGGGCCGACGCAAGGTATCTGGCACGGCGCATCGTTCGCATGGCTTGGGAAGACATTGGGCTCGCCGATCCAAGGGCCATGCAAATAGCTAACGATGCTGCCTTGACCTATGAGCGACTTGGAAGTCCTGAAGGTGAGTTGGCTTTGGGGCAGGCTGTGATCTACCTCGCTGTTGCTGCGAAGAGCAATGCTGGGTACAACGCCTACAACCAAGCCAAAGCCTTCGTGAAGCAGGACAAGAGCCGTGAGGTCCCTGTTCACCTGCGAAATGCTCCAACGAAGTTGATGAAGGAGTTGGGATACGGCCATGAGTATCGGTATGCTCATGATGAACCTAACGCTTATGCTGCTGGTGAAACATACCTGCCTGACGGCATAGAGGAACCTGGTTGGTACCAACCGGTGCCCAGGGGGCTGGAGGCGAAGATTGGCGAAAAGCTCGCGACCTTGAAGAAGTGGGACGAGCAAGCGCGCGAAGACTAAACGAATCCCTCATGCTCGCCTTGACCGCCAAAAAACACCAGCGCGGGTAAGTGGAACGTATCACCGCAACTTGGGACGCCTCCTCACCACCCGGGGCTTACGAAATCCCTGGTGCTTACGTACATTAAGAACAATTAGCGTAGGAGACTTCCATGAGTGTTTCGTATCCATCAGGAAAAAGCCGTTTTCCGAGTTCTTTGTTGCGCACCGGCATGGCATTGGTGGTTGCATTCACCCTGGTTGCCTGCGGCGGCGAGGATGACCCACCGTGGAAGGGCATGGACTGGGTGGAAGGGGTTGGATGGGTCGCCCCAGGTGGAACCTCCGGATATAGCTGGGTCGAAGGCCAGGGTTGGGTTTATTGGGCAGCCAGTGGCGGTGTTGGCAGCGGGCCCGGTGCTGGCTCGCAGGCCGTGGCCTGCAAGGACTATGACGGCAACCCCATGATGGTGAACCCCAAGACCATCACCATTAACAATAACTCAGACATCGAGACGATTTACCCAGTCGTGGCGACGAGCTCCAATGAAGTGAACGAATGGGTTCAGGCGTGCCTGCGAACCACTGAACCGTATCCTACGAAACTCGTCTATAAACTTTATGTTAATGAAGGCAAAGGAATTCCGCCGGGATCCTCTGCAACCATCACACTGCCTTTGTATAGCGAGATCTCCGCAGGTAACTACATTACCTGGTGGAATGGCGGCCGCATGATGCTGGCTGATAAAAATGATCAGTTGCGAAATAAGGATGATACGAAGGTCGATACGCCTGCAAGCGTGAGCTGTTATGGGGAGGGCGTGGGGTGTGATTTAACCACTTACTCCAGCACGAATCAATTTCCAGAAAATATATATGGTCAACTCTCGGAATTCACATTCGGTGATTCTATTTTGACCGCAGGACAATCGACTCGCTTATTGAAACCGGAAAACGTAGGGTATAACATTTCTTACGTGGACCATGTCTACATGCCTGTAGCTATTGCACCAAGAGGCAATCCCTACATTGGTTATAGCGGCTCAGTCCAGCCAGCAGCTCAGTTCAGGAGCAAGCTGGAAGAATTCCTGGGTGTGAATGGCTCTGCTTCCCCCGCACTCGGTCAAGGATGGCCGGTTTACAACCTGCATAAGGTGAAACTACCGGGGGGTTACAACATATTTGCCCAGAGAACCGGGACACTTCATCCTGACGATGATGTGCCAGTCAAGCCATCAGGCACGAACCCTCCTGTACTCACGGTGTGGTCCTGCATGCAGGGGCAATGCACTGATGCGGAGAAGAAATCACTTCGCTATGGCGAGGCTGTCCAGCGCATTCAGAACCTGTGGGGATCGTGTGTCAGCTGGGATGGCGAGAACATCAGCGGCTATGTCACCGAACAGGTGGTCTGCCCTCAGGAAATGAAGGACAAGATGACTGCCATCAAGCAGTTCTTCATGGAAAATCATAAGAACTACCTGAAAATTACAGCTGACGGCCAATGTAAAAGTAAAACTCCGGTTAAGCCCAGTTTCAATTATTGGGAAGCCATGATGCATATTTATGGATGGGTGCCCTTCAATGAGGGTTGCAATGCCAATCTCAATGCATTAGCGGGCACCAGTATTCCAGGCTGGGATCATTCGAAATTGCAGTCCATGTATATTAATGATATGCAATACAACTACCAGCAAGCTGAAGTCATTGCGAATCCAAAATTAACGTTCAACCCCTACGTCAAGCTGATACATGATGGCCTCCAGATGAATGCCTACGGATTCTCTGTGGATGATGCCGTTGGTTTCATGAGTGAGTTGGGCGATGGGTTGGTCTTCACCGTGGGCGGACCCAGGGGCCTGGAAAACCAGAAGCAGTTCAATGATGCGGATGGGTTTTCCGTGGCGATTGGTGTGCCAGCGATCCTTGATGGCCGTGCCAACAAACCGCTGATCAAAAAATATGGTGTTTGTTCGCTGAATCAGAGTGCATCGGACCCTAACTGCCTCGATGACAAGCAAGATGTTTTCATGCCAGGCAATAGCCAGATCGCCGGTTTCAAAGTCGGTTCGGTAGAGTCCTATCCGGTCAAGGTGCGCTTCACAGACGTTGATGACAATGTCTACACGTTCATCGTCAAGGAAAAATTCGCAGCATGTACGCAGAGCATGCCTGTCTCGGCTTGCCCCTCCAACAAACCGAGCATTTTTGACAAGCAAGACCCGCAAACTTGCTCGGTGACGAACAGCAAGGGAGAAACGCACGCCAAGTCACATGATTGGTGTGTGAACGCCAACCCGAATCAGCAGCGGGAAAAGCAGCTCACCAAGAATTACCTGAGCTTCCCTGTACCGGTAGGTTACGCGCTCTAAAGCCAGGCAGGTAGAAGGAGATGGCCGGTTAAATCGAACCAGGGGGCGGACGGGTCGCTCCTGCGTTTGAATCACAAATGCAATACAATTTTGCAATGAAATCCGCCACCATTCCTCCTGTCCGCGTTGAGCCTGCGTTGCGTCAGGAGATGGAGCTTTCTTTGGAGCACAACGAGAGCTTGGCATCCCTGGTCGAAACTGCTGTGCGCAATGAAGTGAGCCGCAGACAAGCGAAGGTCGAATTCACACGCCGAGGTCTTGCATCGATAGAGCACACCGTGGCTGCAGGCGACGGCATTACTGCAGAGAACCTTATTGCCAAGCTTGAAGCCAAACTAGCCGCAGCGAAGCTGCGTGCATGAGTCAGTATCAGGTGATCTTCAGCCAAGAGGCGGCTGAAGATTTGGAACGTCAGTTCGATCACATCCTCGCGCGTGAGCTGGGAAGTCCCACTGGAGACCTGGGCATCCCCGCCCGAGCCATTGAATCGATACGGCAAGCCTGCAGCTTTCTGCAGCACAGCCCGTTCAGCTGCCGCAAAGCCGGGCCTAGCTCATTCATCAGGGAGTTGATCATTACTTTCGGCGGATCCGGGTATGTGGCTCTTTTTGAGATACACGACGCATCCACTGTGATCATTGGTGCGATCAGGCATCAACGGGAAAGCGATTTCCACTAGGAGACGCCGAACTGGTCCGAGCTCGCTGATGCCACTCTGAAGGCAACATTCCGAACCGCCTCCGAAACAGCTTGCTGAAACCCGATTGATCGGCGAAGCCGCAGCGCCACGCCAGAGATCCCACATGCAGGCGGTCGGTCTGCTCGATCAGGCCCTTGGCGCGCTGAAGGCGCAATTCCCTCAAGGTACCCATTACAGTTTCGTTTCGCGAAGCGAATGCCGCATACAGACGCGTGCGGGAGCAATTCGCCCCCTGGGCTACGGCGGCAACATCCAAATCATGCCGGTGTGCTTGCTGCTCCATGAAGCGCAGTGCTGCGGTGTGCCTGCCTGCATCCAGGTTCCACTCGGAATCGAAATCATCAGATTTCATTCCGTGCCGGCCAAGGTTGCGAAGCATCAATAAGGCCAAGGACCGGGTGTTTTCCAGCAGGTCCGCGAACTCATTGTTGTCCAGGCCTTGCGGTTGGCGCATCAAAGCCGTGAGATGGTTGAACTGGCTGGTAAGGGCTGGGGCCAGCGTGCCGCGCTCTAAGCCGATTGGCAGGGGATTGGGATCACACCCCAATGCTGCAATGACTTCGCTGCGGGGGAGGGCAAGGAATGCCTCACGGGAGTTGTGATCCCAGCGATAGCTGCCCATCTTGCGGGGGTCATAAAGTCCCAGGCTACCAGGGCCGATGCGTTGTTGTTCTCCCGCCGCGCCATCTCGCAACACTTCCCCTCCTTGGACCAGTGTGAGTATGACCATATCTGGTGCATGCGAGAGACGATCCGGTGCTGCACGCATTTCATAGGCAGAAGAGCGCATGGAGCCAAAAATGCCGTTGGGGCCGCGCAGCATGCGCAACTCTGCATCCAGCGCTACATCAGGAGAGGGGGGCAGCATTTCCACCCACTGGTGCGCACGTTCGCGCCACGCGTCAAAGCGCACATCCGGCTCCACGTCGTGAGAAGAGATGCATTCCAGTATGCATGGTGGAGGGGAAGATGCGGGCATGACGCCGATGGTATGACGAGGCATGGTATTTGCAAGCATTGAGCTAAGTACAAGCGATAGCTCCAAAAGGGTGCATCGCTGCGATTGCCTGATACCTATAAGTAGCGATTGCAGCCAGAGCGTTCCAATTCGAGAAAGATATTTTGCAATCGCAAGGGAAAACCCTCGCGATATGCGGCTATTTGAGCACTCTCTCTCAAATCCTCTCAGCTAGAATTTTTTTGTGAAGGGTGCCGAGGTGTCCTTGAGTGAGTAAGTGGCGCTGCCCACAAGGTAGCTAGGCCACATGATCGAAAACGAAACAGGCCCCGGCGATCTCGGCGGCACATAAGAAAGACCTTCATGGATATATTGCTTCAGCAGATCATCAACGGTCTGGTTCTGGGTAGCATGTACGCCTTGATAGCGCTGGGCTACACCATGGTGTATGGCATCATCCAGCTCATCAACTTCGCGCACGGCGAGGTCCTCATGATAGGAGCGCTCACTGCATGGACCTCCATTGGCATCATGCAGTCTCACATGTCCGGTGCTCCTGGCTGGGTGATGCTCCTCCTGGCTTTGCTGATCGCTTGTGCGGTGGCGGCTACGCTCAATTTCGTCATAGAGAAAATCGCCTATAGGCGGCTGCGAAATAGCCCCAGGCTGGCCCCGCTGATCACGGCTATCGGAATGTCGATCCTGCTGCAAACGCTGGCCATGATCATCTGGAAGCCCAATTACAAGCCGTTTCCTACGCTGCTGCCGAGCGAGCCTTTCCTGATTGGAGGAGCGGTTATTACCTGGACCCAGATCATGGTATTGAGCGTGACCGCAGTCTCGCTTGCCATACTGATGTGGGTGGTTCACTACACCAAGCTGGGCCGGGCCATGCGGGCTACGGCGGAGAACCCCCGCGTGGCGGGGTTGATGGGCGTCAAGCCTGATATGGTGATTTCGGCCACCTTCATCATTGGCGCCATATTGGCGGCGATTGCAGGGGTAATGTACGCCTCTAACTACGGCACAGTACAGCACACCATGGGTTTCCTGCCAGGGCTGAAAGCCTTTACCGCTGCAGTGTTTGGAGGCATTGGCAATCTGGCGGGTGCGGTCATCGGTGGCCTGCTCCTGGGTCTGATCGAGGCCATCGGTTCGGGCTACCTTGGGGTGCTCACGGGTGGTCTGCTGGGGAGCCACTACACCGACATTTTCGCGTTCATCGTGCTGATCATCATTCTGACCTTGCGTCCCTCCGGGCTGCTTGGTGAGCGTGTGGCCGATAGAGCGTGACGGGGGCTGCCATGACACAAAAGAACAAGATCATTGTCTTTGTCCTCTGCGGAATCGGCATCCTCATTCTGCCGCTTTTCTTGCAGCAGTTTGGTAATGCCTGGGTGCGTATCCTGGATCTGGCATTGCTCTACGTGATGCTGGCGCTGGGCTTGAACATTGTGGTGGGCTACGCCGGCCTGCTGGATCTGGGGTATGTGGCTTTCTTTGCGGTTGGCGCGTATCTCTATGCGCTGCTGGCGTCACCCCATCTGACCTCCACGTTTCCAGTGATCGCCGCCATGTTTCCCAATGGCTTCCACACCTCCTTATGGATGGTGATTCCGTTGGCGCTGGTGCTGGCCGCCGGGGTGGGGGTTCTGCTGGGTGTGCCGGTGCTGAAGCTGCGTGGTGATTACCTGGCCATTGTCACGCTGGGCTTTGGCGAGATCATCCGTATCTTTCTAAACAACCTGGATCATCCCTACAACATTACCAATGGTCCCAAGGGGGTGAGCCAGATAGATTCAGTGAAGTTCTTCGGGCTGGATCTGGGCAAACCTCTCACCATTGGTGGCTTCGAGATCGCCTCGGTCACGCTGTACTACTACCTCTTCCTGGTGCTGGTGATCCTCACCATCATCATTTGCTCACGCCTTCAGGACTCGCGTATTGGACGCGCCTGGATGGCTATCCGGGAAGATGAGATCGCGGCCAAGGCCATGGGCCTGAATACGCGAAATCTGAAGCTACTGGCCTTTGGTATGGGGGCGTCGTTCGGAGGCGTTTCGGGTGCCATGTTCGCAGCGTTCCAGGGCTTCGTTTCGCCTGAGTCATTCAGCCTGATGGAATCCGTGATGATCGTCGCCATGGTGGTACTGGGCGGGCTGGGCCATCTGCCGGGTGTGGTTTTGGGGGCTTTGCTACTGGCTGCGCTTCCAGAGGTGTTGCGGTATGTGGCAGGGCCTTTGCAAGGTATGACCGATGGCCGGCTCGATGCGTCCATCTTGCGCCAACTCCTGATTGCCTTGGCCATGATCATCATCATGCTGCTGCGCCCACGTGGCCTGTGGCCTACGCCCGAGCATGGCAAGGCGCGCAAAACGCCTTCTGATGGCGGCATGGTGCAGCCGACTTCCGCACAGCAAGACCCGCCCGGTATCGAGTTTCCGGGGGACGCGGTGCCTGGAAATGTTGAAAACCGGCAATTCCCTGTCAATCCGTAAAGATTATGAGTACCGATATTGTTCTCAAAGTACAGGGCGTTTCCAAGCGTTTTGGAGGCCTGCAAGCGTTGTCTGATGTGGGCATCACCATCGAACGTGGCCAAATCTACGGTTTGATCGGCCCCAATGGCGCCGGCAAGACCACCTTCTTTAATGTGCTCACGGGGCTTTATACCCCTGACAGCGGCAGCTTCGAGCTGGCCGGAAAGCCCTATAAGCCCAGTGCGGTGCATCAGGTGGCCAAGGCTGGCATTGCGCGAACATTTCAAAATATCCGGTTGTTCTCGGAAATGACAGCCCTTGAAAACGTCATGGTCGGCAGGCACGTGCGCACGCGTTCCGGTCTGATGGGAGCCATATTCCGTACCAGTGGTTTCAAGGCTGAAGAAGCAGCCATTGAACGGCGCGCACGGGAGTTGCTTGATTACGTGGGCATCTCGAAATACGCCGACTACAAATCGCGCACCCTTTCCTACGGCGACCAGCGAAGGCTGGAGATCGCCCGCGCATTGGCGACTGATCCACAGCTCATCGCGCTAGACGAACCTGCAGCCGGGATGAACGCCACAGAGAAAGTGATGCTGCGCGAATTGATTGATCGCATCCGCAAGGACAACCGCACCATTTTGTTGATCGAGCACGACGTCAAGCTCGTCATGGGACTGTGCAACCGTGTCACGGTGCTCGACTACGGTAAGTGCATTGCAGAGGGCACGCCGCAGGAAGTGCAGAAAAACGAAAAAGTAATTGAAGCGTACCTGGGCACGGAAAGCCATTGATGAAAAGACCTGTTCCTGGGCCTGCGGGCGGCACTTCTAGATTGGATTCCTGATATGGCACAAACTTTACTCAAAGTGTCTGGCCTGAAGGTGGCGTATGGCGGCATTCAGGCTGTAAAAGGCGTGGATTTCGAGGTGCGCGAAGGCGAATTGGTTTCGTTGATCGGCTCCAATGGCGCCGGCAAGACCACCACCATGAAGGCCATCACGGGTACACTGCCGCTCAATGCCGGCGATATCGAATACATGGGCAAAAGCATCAAGGGCCGAGGCCCTTGGGATCTGGTCAAGGAAGGCTTGGCCATGGTGCCGGAGGGGCGCGGTGTGTTCACACGCATGAGCATCACAGAGAACCTGATGATGGGCGCCTACATACGGGATGACAAAGCCGGCATTGCATCGGATGTTGAGAAGATTTTCACCATCTTCCCTCGTCTGCGCGAGCGCAAGGATCAACTGGCGGGCACCATGTCCGGCGGTGAACAGCAGATGCTGGCCATGGGCCGTGCATTGATGAGCCGGCCCAAGCTGCTGCTGCTTGACGAGCCTTCCATGGGCCTGTCTCCCATCATGGTAGATAAGGTGTTTGAGGTGGTTCGTGATGTCTACGCCCAAGGCGTGACCATCTTGCTGGTGGAGCAGAACGCCAGCCGGGCACTGGCGCTGGCAGATCGTGGCTACGTCATGGAATCAGGCTTGATCAACACCACTGGTCTGGGCAAAGATCTTTTGAATGACCCGAAAGTCCGGGCGGCGTATCTAGGGGAATAGCACTAGGGCGTGTTCATCATGGGCTATGAAGACGTTTGATGGCTTTGCTCAAAACTGCTCGCGTCCTGCCACCCGGGTGCGAAAGCGCATATCCGCTCCCACGCGGCTAGCTTCCACCCATTCCAGTGCCACGCCCTGTGTCAGCTCGGTGAATGGACCAAGGGCTGCGATGCCCGCACCGTCGCCCAGTAACAGCGGAGCCTGGTAGATCAAAAGCTCGTCTACCTGCCCCTCGCGCAATAGTGATCCGTTGAGTTTGTAGCCTGCCTCCACGTGCAGCTCGTTGACTTCACGACGTCCTAGATCGCGTAGCACCGCGGCCAGATCTACCTTGCCGCCTTGGTTCGGCAGCACGATCACTTGCGCGCCCAGCTTGATCAGAGCTTCCTGGCGGGCGGAATCCTGGCTGGCGGTGTAAATCAAGATGCGCCGCTCAGCCACACTCCATAGCCGTGCGGCAGGGGGTGTTTCAAGGCGACTGTCTACGATAACCAAGGCCGGTTGCCGGGTAACGCCTGGAACCCGGGCGTCCAGTCGGGGGTCGTCTTCCAGCACGGTGCCGATGCCTGTCAAGATGGCGCAAGCGCGTGCTCGCCAGAGGTGCCCATCTTCACGTGCCGCCGCAGAAGTGATCCATTGGCTGCGTTTGTTCGGCAACGCGGTTCGGCCGTCTAGCGAGGTGGCTGCCTTCATGCGGACCCATGGAATACCGCGCACCATACGGCTGAAAAACCCGATGTTCATCTCGCGCGCCTCGAGCGCGCCCGGTCCCACTTCGACTTCCACCCCCGCTGCGCGCAAGCGCGCAAAGCCGTTGCCTCCCACCTTGGGATTGGGATCTTGCAGGGAAGCGACTACGCGCTTCACACCCGCAGAGATCAGTGCCTCACAACAAGGCCCGGTACGGCCATGGTGGGAGCAAGGCTCCAACGTCACGTAGGCCGTGGATCCAGCCACCGCGTGGCCTTTAGCTGCCGCGTCGCGCAGCGCCATGACTTCCGCATGCGCCTGACCGACGGGCTGTGTAAATCCTTGCCCCAACACCGCACCGTCGGGGCCTACCAGCACGCAACCCACCGCAGGGTTTGGGGGGCAATCCAGCCGTGCGCGCCTTGCCAGTTCCAGCGCCTGAACCATAGGGGCATCCACAGATGATGCGTCAGCTTGCATGGGCTTGAATCCTCCGAATAATCAAAAATAGTAGCACGAGGTAACGTACCGTGGCCGAGGTTACGGCATAGAGGACAATAGGGGATGCTTTTTAAACCAGAACCTGCGGTCAGCAACGCGCAGGCGCCGCACACCGGAGTGCTGCTTTGCAACCTCGGTACCCCCGATGAGCCCACCTCTTCCGCAGTGCGGCGCTACCTCGCTGAATTCCTGAGCGACCCCCGTGTAGTCGAAATCCCGCCTCTGGTGTGGAAGCCCATACTTCATGGCGTGATTTTGCGCACGCGGCCTTCCAAATCGGCTGAAAAGTACCGCAAGGTATGGACTCCAGAAGGCTCCCCACTGGCCGTATGGACAGCCAAGCAGGCTGTGATGCTTCGGGGCTACCTTGGCGAACGTGGTCACCGTGTCACCGTGCGGCACGCCATGCGTTATGGCAATCCTTCCATGGCTTCCATGCTGGACGAGCTGAAGGCCGAGGGTTGCACACGCGTGCTGGTCGTGCCGCTCTATCCCCAGTATGCCGGCTCCACCACCGGCAGTGTCATTGATGCCGTGTGCAGTTGGTCGAGCCGTGTGCGGCATGTGCCGGAACTTCACTTTATCAACCGTTTTCACGATGACCCGGGCTATATCCGTGCACTCGCCCGCCAGGTGAGCAACCACTGGATGAGCCATGGCCGGCCCAACAAACTGGTGATGAGCTTTCACGGCATACCTGAGCGCTCCATCAAGCTGGGTGATCCGTATCAGGCTGAGTGCCTGGAAACGGCACGCCTCCTGGCTGAGCGGTTGGCGTTGAAAAGCGACGAATTTGTGGTCTGCTTTCAATCACGTTTCGGTAAAGCCAAGTGGCTGGAACCCTACACAGACAAAACCCTGCACAGACTGGCGCAGGAAGGCGTTGCGCGGGTGGATGTGGTGTGTCCTGGCTTCGTGAGCGATTGCCTGGAAACCCTTGAGGAAATCGCCATTGAAGGCAAAGAGACCTTCCTGGAGGCCGGCGGGCAGGAGTTTCATTACATTCCTTGCCTCAACGATAACTCGGCATGGATAGTAGCGCTCGCTGAGCTGGTTCAGGAAAAGCTCTAAGACCTGCGGTGTTTTGAGGCGCCGTGCAACGGGCGTTAAGGCGCTCTGAGTCGTTCGATAAAGCCGCTCACCAATTCGAGCTGTGCCGGCACATTCAGCGCTGGCGCATGGCCGCAATTCGGCACCTCAACCGCCTCCAGTTGACCACGTGACCCAGGCCCGCGCCGAGCCATCTGATCAGCAGTTTCACGCAGAACCAAATCAGAATCGACACCCCGCAACAGCAGCACCGGCAGTTGCAGCGCATCGTAGTGCGGCCAGATCAGATAGTCGTCAGGGTGATGGTCAAACTGGCCGGTTATGGCCGGATCGTAGTGCGGTGCGACGCGACCATCGGCCATTCGCCTTACGGAGGTCTCTGTCAAACGGCGCCACTGCGTGTCGGTCAGAAATCCGTAGGGCTTGTAGGCGGCTCTGAAGAACGCCTCCAAATCTGCCATGGTGGAAAACTGGGGCGGATTTCCCGCGTACTGCTTGATACGCTCAATGGCAGATTGCGCCAATTGAGGCGCGTTGTCGTTGAGTACCAAGCTTTGGATGCGTTCCTTCAGCAGTGGTTCAAAGAAGCCTGATGCGCCCACCGTGCCTATGGCGCCTCCCATGGAGGTGCCCACCCAATGGCACCGCTCAATACCCAGTTGCACGAGCAGCTCGCGAGCGATGCGGGCGTAAAAGGCCAGGCAGTACTCGTCTTTCGGGTTCGACGCCCACTGCGACAAGCCGCGGCCAATGGTGTCTGGGCAAATGACTCGAAACCCTCGCGCTGAGAGATGCTCCGCGAGTTCGTCCATGTCTCGACCGGTGCGCGCCAATCCATGCCATGCGACCACGGTGCCGCGTGCGCTGCCAACGGGTTGCCAGTCTGTGAAATGGATTTCACGGCCAGCACAATTCAGATATTCGGAAGAGAATTTCATGGGAATTTCGGGGCGATCACAAGTGTTCAATGACTGCTTTTAAGTCTTACGAAGGCTGGCGCGGGCACGCAGCCTGCCTACTACGCCGGTGGGGAAGTAGTACACCGAAAGCACGAAGAGCAGGCCCATCCAGAGCAGCCAGCGATCGGGCGAGAGCAGGGCGGGCAGCAGCGGAATGCCCGCCGCAGCCTCACCTCCCAGGCGCAGTAAATCCTGCAGGTAGCTTTGCGCCACCACGAACAGCACTGAGCCAATCACGGCCCCGTAGACCGTACCCATGCCACCGATGACCACAATCAGCAGCACGTCCATCATGATCTCGAAGCTGAGCGAAGTGTCTGGCCCGTTGTAGCGCAGCCAGAGTGCGAGCATGCAGCCGGCGAGCGTGGCGAACAAGGCAGAGAGCACAGAAGAGAGCGTGCGGTAGACCACCACGCGGTATCCGATGGCCTCTGCGCGGAACTCGTTTTCACGAATGGCTTGGAGCACCCGCCCGAATGGTGAGTTGACGATGCGCAGCATCACCAGCACCAGCACTACGCACGCGACGAACAGCAGGTAGTAGCAGAGCAGCCTGCCATCGAGTGAGGCACCCATGAACGGCTCTTCGCTGAATTCGAAGGCGGGTGATAGCAGCTCCGGAACCTTGAAGGTGAGGCCATCTTCGCCGCCGGTGAACTCCGAGAGCTGAGAGGCCAGTGTCTGGAAAGCAGCGGCCACGGCTAGCGTGATCATGGCAAAGAAGATCGCCCGCACCCTGAGCGAGAACAAGCCCACCGCAAGCGACAGCAACAGCGAAAGCAATAGTGCACCGCCTACGCCCACAGCGAGGGCTCCCCAAGTGGGACCCAGGCGCGTGGTGGCAATAGCGATGCCGTAGGCACCAATACCAAAGAACATCGTGTGCGCGAAGCTGACGATACCCGTATAGCCGAGCAGCAGATCGAACGCGACCACCAGTACGATGAACACGAGAATCTTCGCCGCGACATTGAGAGCCTTCACGCCGGGGAAAATGAAAGGCGCCAAGGCCAGACCCAGCGTAATGGCGATAAGAATCAGGGCGAGCAGCTTGCTGCGCGGCAGATCGTGGGAGAGCAGGCGGCTCAGCATGGCGTGGTGTCCTGGTGAGTAGGTTGCGAAGAGTTCATCGGTTCGTCACCGGGTAGACGCCCTGGGGGCGCCACAGCAAAATGCCCACCATCAGCGCGATATTGGAAAACAGGGCTACCTTGGGTGCCAGGAATCCGGTGTAGTTGGCCATCAACCCCACCATCAGCGCGCCAATCAAGGCGCCCCCTGTAGAGCCCAGGCCGCCAATGATGATGACGATGAAGATCAGCACATTCACCTGTGCGCCCATCTGCGGTGTCACGTTCTGTTGGTAAAGGCCCCACATCACACCACCCAGGCCCGCCAACGCGCTGCCAGCCACGAATACGCCCACGAACAAGCGCTTGATCCTGTAGCCAAGAGACTCCACCATTTCGCGGTCTTGCACACCGGCGCGAATGAGCAGGCCCACTTTGGTGCGGGAGAGCGTCCAGGCCAGCAGAGAGAAAACCACCAAGCCCACGATCACAGCCACTACGCGGTACTTCTCCACTGCAGCTTCACCGATCAACCATGAACCTTGCATGCCAGTGGGAAGAGGCAGTGGTATCTGCTGCGGTCCCCAGATAACTTTGATCAGCTCTTCGCCGATGATCATGCCGCCCATGGTGATCAGGATTTGCTTCAGGTGTTGCCCATAGACCGGCCGCACAATGAAACGCTCGAAAGCCAGGCCAAGGGCGCCTGCCACCAGCATGGCTACCACCATGGCTGGCAGCACCGCCATCAGATTGCGCCAGATGTCGCCGGAGCCTGTCCAGTCGCCCATCAGCCCGAGCACGCTGGTCGCCACGAAAGCCCCCAGTGCGATGAACACGCCATGGCCGAAGTTAAGCACGTCCATCAAGCCGAAAACCAGCGTGAGGCCGGAGGCGATGATGAAAATGATCATGCCCATCGCCAAGCCCGCCACGGTAAGTGTGAGCCAGGTGGAAGGGGAGCCTATCAACGGCAGGGCCAGCACCATCAGCACGGGAACCAGCAGCAAGGGTTTGAAATCGACATCACGCATGTTCATACAAGGCCTCCTTGAAATGGCGTCGATACGGGGCATGAATGCGAGCGCTCGGTCATAGTGCGAGGCCTAGTAAAGATTGCTGTAAGGCTTCGTCTTGAGCGAGGGCCTGCATGCTGCCCGCGTGCACCACGCGGCCGTTGTCCATCACCGCGACGGTGTCACCCAGGCGCTTGGCGAAGTTGATGTTTTGCTCCACCAGCAAGATGGTCACGCCGCTTTGCTTGAGCTGCTGGAAAGCTTCAATCATGTTGTTGATGATGCTGGGCGCCAGGCCTTTGCTGGGTTCATCGACGATCAGCAACTCGCGCGGCTCGACGATGGCGCGGCTGACTGCCAGCATCTGCTTTTGGCCGCCTGAGAGTTTGCCGGCCGGGTGGTTCCAGAACTTCTCCACTGCTGGAAAGAGCTTGAAGATCCACTGCAGGCGCTCCTGATCCATCTGTTCGGCATTGCGGGCGCTACGCGCGGCCAGCAGCATGTTTTCTTTCACTGTGAGATCGGAAAACACGCCCATGTTTTCTGGCACATAGGCAATGCCCAGGTGGGCGATTTGTGGGGTCTGTTTCGTGGAGATGTCCTGTCCGCCGAATGTGATGCGACCTTGTGAGGCTTGCCACAGGCCCATGATGGTGCGCAAGGTGGTGGTCTTGCCTGCGCCGTTGCGGCCCAGTAGCATCGTGAGTTGGCCACGTGGCACGACAAGATCAACACCGTGCAAGATGTGATACGCGCCAATGTGGGTGTGAACGCCTTCTAGCGTGATCAGGTTGTCGCTCATGCGGACACTCCTTGCGGCGCATCTTGTGGCTTGTCTTGTTCCTTGCTCACGCCCAGGTAGGCCTCCTGCACCACAGGCGAGGCAATGACCTCTGCCGGGTCACCATCTGCCACGAGCGTGCCATTGGTCAATACGATGATGCGGTCGGCCAGTTCGCGCACGACGTCCATTTTGTGTTCCACCAGCAAGATGATCTTGGTTCGGTCTTTCTTGAGCTCGCGGATCAGATTCAGGATCACGGGCGCTTCGTCATGGCTCATGCCGGCGGTGGGCTCGTCGAACATGTAGACCTTCGGATCGAGCGCCATCAAGAGTGCTACCTCCAGCTTGCGCTGGTCACCATGCGGCAAGCTGGCCACGGGCATATGCTGCTTGTCAGCCATGGCCACGGATTCAAGCAGCGCGAGGGCGCGTTGTGTGAGCTCGCTGTGGTCGCTCCAGATGCGAAAGAGGTTCAGGCCCACGTTCTGCACCGCTTGCACCGCCAAGCGTACGTTTTCCAGCACGCTGAGATTGGGGAACAGGTTGGTGAGCTGAAACGCGCGGCCAAGGCCGGCCTTGGTGCGAGCAGAGGGCGACAAGCCGGAAAGCTCTTGCCCTCCCAAGTACACGCTGCCTGCACTGGCCTTGAGCTGGCCTGAGATCAGGTTGAAATACGTGGTCTTGCCGGCACCGTTGGGGCCAACGATGGCGGTGAGCGTACCTGGCTCGAAGCGGCACGTGACCGCATTGACGGCCACGTGGCCGCCGAAGCGGATGGTGAGGTCTCGGGTTTCAAGCATGCGGAAAATGGATTCAGCGTTGAACGTTGGATGTAGTGGGCATGGGTAGTCCCTCTCCCGTCTGCAGGAGTGCCTGTGTCAGGTGAGGGCGTGCAGCGCCTCACGGAGAAAATCAGTTGGAGGTCTGGCCTCGCCCTATGCCGTCACCTAGCCCTCTCCTGCGCGCAGGAGAAGGCGGGCGGCGTTTGGCGCTCAGCGCTTGTTCCTGATTGGAACGTTCATCTCTTCAGGCTTGATCTCGCGCACCAGCTCCGGCACGCCCCAGGTGAACGCTGGGTCGTTCTTGATCTTGAAGTGGTACATGCTCTGCATGGCTTGATGATCTTCCTTGCGGAAAGTCATTTTGCCCTTGGGCGTGTCGAAGCTCATGCCTTCCATGGTGCTGATGAGCTTGTTCGTATTGGTGTCGCCACCGGTTTTCTTCAGCGCAGTGACCAGTGCCATCGCTGCCGAGAAGCCGCCGGCAGTGAAGAAGTCAGGCGGTGTCTTGTAGGCTTTGTAGTGCGCGGCCACCATGGCGTCGTTGACCGGGTTCTTCGGGATGCCGAAGTAGTAGTAGGTCGCCCCTTCCATGCCAGGGAAGTTCTTGTAGGCCGCCATGGCCGGCAGGATGTTGCCGCCAGTGAAAACATCGATGTCGTAGCGCTTCTTGAGATCTTGCGCTGCGAGGGCATTGAATGGAGGCACACCGCCGGCCCAGATCACTTCAATGGCTTTGCGGCCTGGTTTGCTTTTGAGCGCATCGACTACGCGCTGGATGCCGGCTGTGAAATCAGTAGTGTTCTGTGGAAGGTACTCTTCGTGGGTGATCTTGGCGTGCTTCAGGTTGTCCTTGAATGCTTTTACACCGTCGCGTCCAAATGCATAGTCCTGGGCCAGAGTGGCTACCGAGACACCGTCCTTGTCCATGGCTACCGCATTGCTGATGGCGTCCTGGCTGGAGTTGCGGCCAGTGCGGAAGATGTACTTATTCCATTTGTCGCCGGTAATCGAATCTGCCACGGCAGGCTCAACCAGCAGGATTTTTTTGTATTCCTCTGCCACTGGCAGCATGGCCAATGCCACGCCTGAAGAAGTAGGGCCGACGGCCAAATCTACCTTGTCATCTGCATAGGCTGCGGCCAGCAGGCTCTTGCCCAAATCGGGCTTGCCCTGGTCGTCCTTCTCAAGCACGGTGATCTTTTTACCGTTCACCGTCATGGTGCCGCCGGTGGCGTATTCCAGTCCCATCATCAGACCGGCCTGCGTTTGCTTGCCATAGGCCTCCAGTGGGCCGGTCTTGCTGTAAACGTGGGCGATCTTGATCGTGCCCGATTGTGCGAGGGCGGGTGCAGCCGCGGCGGCTGTCAAAGAGGCCACCACGGCGAGGGAGATGAGATTGCGGCGCTTCATGAGAATGTCTCCTGGAAAAAATATTCTGCTAGCGTTAACGCATAAGGCGTGCCAAAAATTAAGTGATTGATTTGTATAGTTATTTTTTCAATCTCAATTTTATTTTTCTTGGTTTGTCTGTTTTTAAGACAAAATTAGTGTCTGATATAAAGACAATTGTCTGAATTTTATTCAGGGTTGTCCCTAGTTTTGATCAAGGCGTTCGTACAGTTTTGCTCTGGAAATGCCGAGAAGGCGGGCGGTGGCCAGCTTGTTTCCGCCTGTGGATTTCATGGCTGCACCTATGGCGCGTTGCTCCAGTTCTTTCACCTGTTCTGACAAAGGCCGCAGCAGCGCGCCAGCGTCGGGTGTCGGGGGGGACGGGAGTAGGGCGGGCTGAACGTATGACAAGCCTGAATCACGCAGCACCGCTTCCATCAAGCCTGCATCAATCTGGTCTGAATCATTGCGTAGAGCGGCTTGTTCCAGCACATTGCGCAGTTCACGAATGTTGCCGCGCCACGCTTGTGCTGCCAGCAGGGCCAGGGCGCTCTCGGTCAATTCAGGCGGTGCTGTGCCACGGTGCCCCATGTCTTCGCCCAGTGCTTCAACCAAGGCCGGGATGTCGCTGCGCCGCTCGCGCAGCGGGGGCACCCTGATCGGAAGCACGTTCAACCTGTAATACAGATCTTCCCTGAAGGTCCCTGCCGCCACCAATGCGGAGAGATCGCGGCTGGTGGCAGCAATCAACCTGGCGTCAAAAGGAATCAGTTGGTTGCTGCCCAGGGGCTCTATTTCGCCTTCTTGTAGCGCCCGCAGAAGCTTGGCTTGCAAGCTGAGAGGCATGTCCCCTATTTCGTCCAGAAACAGCGTGCCGCCGTCTGCCAGTTTGAATTTGCCAATACGCCCCTTGCGTTCAGCGCCCGTGTATGCCCCGGCGGCCACGCCGAAAAACTCAGCCTCTAGCAAGGTATCCGGCACCGCTGCGATGTTGATGCTGACTAACGGCCCTTGCGCACGCGAAGACGCCGCGTGAATGGCATGGGCCAGCAACTCCTTGCCGGTGCCGGTTTCGCCCAGCAACAAGACCGGGCTGCGCGATTGCGCTGCGCGCCGTGCCTGCCGCTTGACTTCCACCGCAGCCGGGCTGGCGCCAATGAAGCTTGCAAATGTATAGCGCGATTGCCTTTCCGCACGTGGACCTGCGCCCCTTTGTGCAGCCAGCTCGCGGCGCGCGTCATCCAGGTCTTGCTGCAGTCGCGCGAACTTCGCGATCAGCGGTTGCAGGTTGGTGGTGGGTTGATCGAACAGGACGATACCCAACACCCCAATGACTTCGCCTGCGTCGTCGCGCAGAGGAATGCGGCTCACCACGAAGGTGCCCGCTCGGTTGGTGAGCAGGTCGATCAAAATGGGTCGCCCGGTGCTGAGCACTTGGTCCATCTGCGTGTTCTGCACCACGCTGGAGACTGGGCTACCAATGAACTCCTCCTCACTCGCAAAACCCAGAGCCGGTAGAAAGCGACGGTATTGGTCATTGATCCAGACCACACGCGCACTGCGGTCAACCAAAATCATGCCCTCGCTGGCACCTGCAAACAGATCGAACATGGATCGGGCCGCCAGCTCCAGGATGCTGGCCACATCGCGCGGCAGGCTTGAGTCTGTGGGGTCAGTCAATGCTTGCATTAGCGAAGTGTCCGCCCTGGGGGTCCGCCCGACAGAAGGCGTTGAAGCGAGACGAGCGAAAAATGAGGGCAGCGCCGTGATACCGGCAAACCCATAACGGGGCTGTGGGGGCAGCAGGCAGTACCGCGATAGACTGGTTTTTCACGCGATCCAGCCGACGATCCTTTTGCTGCGCAGGCTCCTGGACCTGCGCTTCGCGCCTTCCTGGCACCTTGCGAGTCCACGTAAATCTTGAATGCAGGTGACATGAAAGGGCTCCTGGAGAGAATCAATTTTGGCATCGTACCCCCAGCATTCGAGGCGCCCTTCAGCAATTTTCTTTACTACCCGGGTTAAATTAATAAACCCGGGTACAATGCGCCCTATGACGAATATAGATTCAGAAACGCCGCAGGTCGAGCGTTCATACACCGCCTTTCTTGGTAGCCGCCGTTTAGCGCAGGGTTCACTTGCGGATGTAGCGCAAGCGCTGTCTGCACCGAACGCCGCTGACGCGCCAATCCTCGTATTCAACGATCTCACTGGCGAGCTCGTGGACGCACCCCCCGGGCCGGAACAACTGGCTAAGCTGGATGTGAATGCCTTACCAACCGCGCCTTCATCGGCCGCCGCCGCTCCGGCGGTTGGCCGTCCCCGGCTTGGTGTGGTGGCGCGCGAGGTCACGTTATTGCCACGTCACTGGCAATGGCTTTCGGCTCAACCGGGCGGTGCTTCGGCTGCACTTCGCAGGTTGGTGGAAGAGGCACGGCGTACGCATGCGGAGCGGGACGCGCAGCGAGCAGCCACGGAGCGGGCTTACCGGTTCATGAGCGCGATAGCGGGACATGAAGCTGGATTTGAAGAAGCCGCGCGTGCTCTTTTCGCGCATGATGAGTTGGGATTTTCAGCCCGCATTGACTCCTGGCCGCCAGATGTACGAGCGCATCTGACATCCTTGGCTCAAGACGCTTTCAAGAGCGAGGCCCGCTCATGAACGCTCCTCAAAAACCCCAAAGCGCTGGCGCTGGATCCTCGCGTTCGCTTTCTTCTGGACGCCCGCTGTGGCGCACTTACCTGGCCTTCCTGGGGCCCATGGTGGTGGCCAACATACTGCAATCTCTTTCGGGCAGCATCAACGGCATCTACATCGGGCAGATGCTGGGTACCCAGGCCTTGGCCGCGGTCGCTGGCATGTTCCCGGTGGTGTTCTTTTTCATAGCGCTGGTGATTGGCATCGGAGCTGGCGCATCGGTACTGATCGGTCAGGCATGGGGCGCGCGCCAAGTTGAAAAGGTGAAAGCGATCGCCGGCACGGCTTTGGCCTTGGGGGCCTTGATCGGCTTGGTGGGCGCTGTGCTGGGCAGCATATTTACACGTCCCGCGCTAGCCGCTCTGGGTACTCCGGTCGAGGTGCTCGGAGATGCCGTTGCCTATGCGCGGGTGTTGATGATCAGCATGCCTTTGCTGCTCGTGTTTATTCTCTACACGCAACTATTGCGCGGGGTGGGTGA
Source organism: Ottowia thiooxydans DSM 14619 (assembly GCF_000422885.1). Classification (GTDB taxonomy): domain Bacteria; phylum Pseudomonadota; class Gammaproteobacteria; order Burkholderiales; family Burkholderiaceae_C; genus Ottowia; species Ottowia thiooxydans. Next base: position 336,071 of record NZ_KE383943.1, read on the forward strand.
CACGGTTACGCCGCTGTATGCGCTGCTGCTGTCCACTGGCGTGGGGTTGCTGCTGACGCCAGCATTGATCCGAGGCTGGGGTGGGTTGCCTCAATTGGGCGTGGTGAGTGCAGCGGTGGCCGGTCTGGTGTCGTTCGTGGTCTCGCTGAGTTTTCTATGCGTGTATTTGCTCCGGCGCCGGCATGCGCTCGCGCCTGATGCGGAGTTGCTGCGCGCGCTACGCATCGACCCAGCGTTGCTCAAAGCAGTGCTGCGCATTGGTGTGCCCACGGGTGTGCAGATGGTGACGATTTCCGCTGCTGAGCTGGCTATTTTGAGCCTGGTCAACCAGTACGGTTCTTCGGCTACTGCAGCTTATGGCGCAGTCAATCAAGTGGTCAATTATGTGCAGTTCCCGGCGCTTTCCATTGCGATCACCGCGTCGATTCTGGGGGCGCAGGCTATTGGCGCTGGGCGCCCAGAGTTATTGGGCAGGATCGTGCGTACCGGCCTGTGGATGAATCTGGCGGTAACGGGCGGGCTCGTGCTGCTGGGTTATGCGCTCGCGCATTGGGTGCTCGGCTTCTTCCTCACGGACAAACCCGTGCTCGAGATGGCGACGCATCTTCTGCGCATCATGCTCTGGAGCAGTCTCGTCTTCGGTATGCAGGCGGTGATTGCCGGAATCATGCGTGCCAGTGGCACGGTGGTGGTGCCGGTAGCTATCGCAGTGGGGTGCATTTTGCTGGTGCAGTTGCCAGCGGCGAATCTACTTAGTGCGCGTTACGGGCTGGAGGGCGTTTGGATGGCTTATCCGGTGGTCTTTGTGACCATGCTGGTTTTGCAAAGCGCTTTTTATCTGCTGGTGTGGCGGCACAAGAAGGTGACTCGCCTCGTCTAGGTTCCTGTCCAACTTGGAGCGCCGAAAGCGAAAATGGACCACTGCGGTTCATTTGCAGGGGGCCACCTGCAAGTTAGACGTGTCCCTGGGCCGATTTCCCGCGTGCCAATCAGTTTTTGGTTGGCACGCCCTGCCTCTACGACAGTCTTTGAAAGGCAGGGAGCATGAGGTGATTCCACGGCGATGGCCATCCGTCACGTTCAGGTGCCCGGATGAGGGGCTTCAACCGACGATCCGGGTCTCTTCTTCGCCCACCTTGATGACCAGCTTACCGAATGGCCCTGATTCGAGGTGTGTAAAGGCTTCAGGAGCGTCGGTGAACGAAAACACCTTGTCGATCACCGGCTGGATGCCGTGCCGATCAATGACCTGGTTCATCTCCTCGAATGCACGCCGGTGTCCCACAGAAATACCCCGCAGGGTGGCGCACCGAAGCTGAAGAGGAATAGCTGGCATACGGATCTCCGTATCGTCCATGAAACCGATCTGCGAGATATGCCCTGAGCCAGCCAGTGCTTCAACCGAGTGTCGCAGGTTATCCCCACCCACCAATTCCAGCACTTGGTCGACGCCTTCGCCACCAGTCAGTTCTAGCACTGCTTGCGCCCAAGCCGGAGCGTAGGTGGTGTTGATGCCGGCCCATGCACCCAGCGCTTTTGCACGAGCCAGTTTGTCATCGCTTCGTGAGGTCACGATCACGCGCGCGCCCAGCGCTTTCGCAATCTGCAGGCCGAATAGCGATACGCCTCCAGTACCTTGGACCAGCACCGTTTGTCCCTGACGCAGCCGTCCAGCTTCTACCAAGGCGAACCAGGCGGTGAGGGCCGCAACGGGTAAGGTGGAGGCTTCTTCGTCCGATAGGGACGAGGGGGCAGTGACAGCCACCTCTTCCGAAAGCACGACATACTCGGCCAGCATGCCGGGAAGAGGCCCCCCCAGTGACAAACCATGCTCGCGTATCGCCCTGGGGGGCTCACCATCAAGCCACTGCGTCCAGAAGTTTCCCATCACGCGGTCGCCGACCTTGAAGCGAGTGGTTTGTGAGCCTAGTTCAATCACTTCTCCGGCCATGTCGGAAATCGGGACGAAAGGCATTGGAGGTGGTTCCGGCAGCAGTTCGCCGTTAACTACGAGTTTGTCCCTGTAATTCAACGAAACCGCCGCCACTTTGATCAGCACTTCGTGGGCGGCAGGGCGCGGCACAGGTCGTTCCACAAGTTCCAGGTTTTCCAGCCCGAAGGTCGGCAATTGCCAGACCTGCATGGATTTGATCGTCATATTCTGAATTCCTTGCTCTTCGAAATATCAAGGTTTTCAGTTTATTGGCGATTAATTTGCGTAGGTTGCGATAATTTTTTAATAAACTGACCACTAAAATTCTTCAATAATCTCCACCATGACGACCTACAGTGCATCCCATCTCCAAGGCATCACCGTGTTTGTACAGGCCGTTGAGGCTGGCAGCTTCACCGCGGCTGCCCTGAGGATTGGCCTTTCCAAGTCAGCGGTAGGAAAGAGCGTGGCGACACTTGAGGAGCGATTGGGCGTGCGCCTGCTTGATCGAACCACCCGGCGGCTCGCGCTTACTGAAGAGGGGGCTGATTTTTATCAAAGCTGCCTGCGTGTGCTCGCCGAGCTGGACTATGCAGAGTCGCGCGCTGCCTCACGCCGTAGGGAGGTATCGGGAGTCCTGCGGATTAGTTTGCCTGTGACCTTCGGAAGACGATGGGTGATGCCTGTGCTGAGCAAACTTGTCCGGCAACATTCGAAGCTCGAGCTGGACGTGTCATTTTCGGATCGAGCGGTGGATCTGCTGGAAGAGAATATTGACTTGGTGGTGCGTCTGGGTGATCCGGGCAACAGTGCGTTTCTTTCTGCGCGCAACCTCGGGCTCCAAAGGTCAGTCGTCTGCGGCTCGCCCGCCTACTTTGCGCAAAACGGTTGCCCAGCATCCATTGGTGATCTTCTGGATCATGACTGCATCACCTTTGGACAAGGTGGATACGTGTTTCCCTGGAAGCTGCCGGATAGCGAAGGGTGTTCCGTGAGCGTCAAGATCAAAGGGCGTCACACTATCAGCGATGGTGATGCGTTGCGCGCCGCGGTGCTGGACGGCCTGGGCATTGGGCAGTTCCCTACATGGCTTGTGGCGGATGAATTGAGGGCCGGCACGCTTCAAACGGCTCTTTCCCCTCAAGGGGTTGAAGGCTCACCGATTCACGTACTTTGGCCGGTTACGCGGGATCTTGCGCCCAAAATCAGGGCGGTGGTCGATGAGCTCGTACTGGCGTTTAGCCCTGCCGCGCCCTGGGAAAAAGATCTGGCCTGAATTGACCGCTAGAAATTTCAGGCCTCCACCGTCCAAGCGCGACAGTCAAGGACCAGAAGGCCCTCTTTCAGGCCCCGCCTGCCTCGCCAAGCGGGCTAGCGGGGGCCATTCTCAAGCCTTCGCCGCGCGCCGCTTCAGCAGCCGTGGCAGGATCAGGATCGAGGCAATAACGATCAGCAGGAAGATCGACAGAGGCCGCTCTACGAAGACGGTCCATTTGCCTTCGCCAATCGAAAGCGCATTGCGCATTTGCGCTTCGGCGAGCGGCCCAAGGATCATGCCGACTACCACAGGCGCTGTCGGGAAGTCAAAGCGCCGCATCACTACGCCAATCACACCAATCGCATAGAGCAAGAAGACATCGAAGGCGCTCTGGCGCATGCCATAGGCACCCACGGTGGCGAAAATCAGGATACCCGCGTAAAGCTGCGGTTTTGGGATTTTCAGCAACTTGACCCAGAGGCCCACCAAAGGCAGGTTCAGCACCAGCAGCATGACGTTGCCGATGTAGAGGGAGGCGATCAGCGCCCACACCAAACCGGCAGAACTGGTGAAAAGCTGCGGGCCTGGCTGGATGCCGTAGTTCTGGAACGCGCCAAGCAAGATGGCTGTGGTGTTGCTGGTGGGAATGCCCAAGGTCAGCAACGGAATCAGCGCCGCAGTCACCGTGGCGTTGTTAGCGGCTTCAGGGCCGGCCACGCCTTCAATAGCACCCTTGGTTCCAAACTCAGCTTTGTCTTCGCCTTTGGCCAGCTTCTTTTCCGTGGCGTAGCTCAGGAAAGTGGGAATCTCTGTACCACCGGCTGGAATGCAGCCGAAAGGCGTTCCGATCGCCGTGCCGCGCAACCACGCGGGGATGGAGCGCTTCCAGTCGCGCGCGGTCATGTGCACTTTGCTGAAGCGATTCTGAGATTCAACCACCTTGCCTTCGAACAGCACCGCGTGCAGCACTTCGGCGACAGCGAAAAGGCCCACCGCGACAAGCACGATTTCTATGCCGTCCAGCAACTCAGGAACACCGCCCGTGTATCTTGGCTGGCCGCTGATCTGATCCATGCCTACCAAGCCCACTGCCAGGCCGATGAACAGAGCAGTGAGGCCACGCACTGTGCTTTTTCCGAGGACCGCACTCACGGTGGTAAAGGCCAGCACCATCAACAGGAAATACTCTGGTGGGCCGAGCCGAACAGCGTATTCAGCCACCACAGGGGCGAACAAGGTGACCACGATCGTGGCGATCGTGCCTGCCACAAATGAGCCTATGGCTGCTGTGGCAAGCGCTGAGCCGGCACGGCCGTTCTTGGCCATTTTGTTGCCTTCCATCGCGGTCACCATGCTGGCGGTCTCGCCGGGCGTGTTGAGCAAAATGGAGGTTGTGGAGCCACCATACATGGCGCCGTAGTAGATGCCCGCGAAGAAGATCATCGAGGCGGTGATGTCCACCTTCGCGGTAATAGGTAGCAGCATGGCCACCGTGGTGGCAGGGCCTATGCCCGGCAGCACGCCTACCGCTGTGCCCAGCGCGCACCCAAATAGCGCCCACAGCAAGTTCACAAGCGTAAACGCCGTGCCGAAGCCTTGCATCAATTGATTAAGCGTATCCATGGCGGGTCTTCCTCAGAGCCAGCCGGTGCCTGTGAGGCCCGGGAGATTGATGGCCAAGAACTTGGTGAACATCCAATACACCGGCGCGGCTATCGCCAATCCAGTGATGATGTCCACCACCCAGGTGTTGCCTTTCTGGCCATAGGCGCGGCGCAGGCCTTGCACGGCCAGCACGTAGCACAGCGCGCAACTCAGAATGAAGCCCAAGGTAGTGATCAGCGCGGCGTTCAAAAGCAATCCGGCTGAGACCCACACAAAGCCCCCCCAGTCTGGCGCGGCTTGATCGGGCGCTTCTTCCATGGAGCGAAATCCGCCGGTGCGCGACTCCCACACCATGAAGCCGCCGCACACCAGCAGCGCAATGGCAACCACCCACGGCAGGAAGTTGGAGCCCACGCCGCCGTAGCCAGCCTCGGAGGAAATGCTGATGGCGCCCACGCCTAGTCCAATGCCTATCAGCATGACGACGGCCCCCAGCACGGTCTCCCAGAGTAGTGTGGTCCGGCCGGGTCGCGCGGGAGGTGGATGGTCTGGACGCAGTTCGGGAATGATGTTTGGCAGCGGGCTGGTCATGGTGACGGCGCTTTTTATGAGTATTTAGAAATAAACTGCAGAACCAAGGGAGAGGAGGCATGAAACCCCAAAGGTCCGAGCGTTCGAAGACGGGCCATTTCCGTAGCCTTTATGACCTGTCACTCATCAACAAGTCCACAAGCAGAGCAGCAGAAAATGTCCGCGCTGGAACGTCTCTCGCTTTCGATGTATTTCATCGCACGCGACTTGTAAGGTCGGGATCCAAAAGTCCGCTAAACAAGTTTGCCAAGCATCAGGGCCACATGGCGCCGGTCTTGACGAGCTTGCTTGACAGCGGACTTCCGGCTCAAGACATTACGTGGTCATGCCCGATTTGGCCATGACGGCGCGCAGCGAGGCAAAGTCGTCATCGACGAACTTGCCAAAAGTATCGCCAGTGAGAACCGCCGATGTCCAGTCGTTCTTCTTGAGCGATTCGGCCCACGACGCTGATTTGGTCGTGGCTACGACGAGATCAGTCAATGTTTTGCGCTGGGCAGGCGTAATGCCGGGGGCCGCAAAGACGCCACGCCAATTGCCTAGCTCTACGTCGATTCCCTGCTCTTTGAGCGTAGGAACATTGACGCTGGACAGGCGCTGAGCCGAAGTCACCGCGATCGGTTTCATCTTGCCAGTTTGGATGTATTCCGCGAACTCGCTATAACCGGATCCACCCACAGTGACGTTACCGCCCAGAATGGCCGCCGTCGCTTCACCGCCTCCCCGGAACGCCACGTAGTTGATCTTGGAAGGATCAACGCCGACCTTCTGAGCAATCATGGCTGCCGCAATATGCTCCGTGGATCCACGCGAGCCACCACCCCATTTGACGCTTCCGGGGTCTTTCTTGAGCTGCGCCACCACATCAGCCATGGTCTTGAATGGCGAATTGGATGGCAGCACGAACACGTTGTACTCAGTCGTCAGGCGTGCGATGGGCGTGCACTGCATCAGGTTCAGCGGAGATTTCGAGGTAATCAACCCGCCCAGCATCACGGCGCCCATCACCATCAGCGAATTGGGGTCACCTTTGGAACCACTCAGGAATTGGGCCAAGCCCAAGGCGCCAGCAGCGCCGCCTTTGTTGTCGTATGTGACGGTATCGGCTTGCTTTGAGTCCAGGATGGCCCTGCCAAGCGCACGGCCAGTGGTATCCCAGCCGCCACCAGGGTTGGCAGGGATCAGCAGTTTGAGATTGGGTGCAGCCATTGCCGGAAGTGGCAGGGCACCTGCGGCGGCAAGGGCAGCCAAGGATTTGAGAAAAGTATCACGACGCATGGGGATTGGCCTCCTACAACAACAAGATGATTTATCCACCCGTGATCATCCTCCAACCAGCCCCTGTTCTGAAGGACATGCTGATAGGGGGAAACCCGCGAGATGTAGATGAATGTTTTCCTTATTTATGGGGGGCGTAAGCGGTTTGCTTGCAAGCGCGCCACTTCACATCGCGGTAGCATCTATCCTGATGGCGGAAATTCTCACTAAGCAACGCATTGATAAATGGCTCTGGGCCGCGCGTTTTTACAAAACGCGCGCGCTGGCCGTGGAGCAACTGGACAATGGCCGTGTGGAGATCAATGGCCTGGTAGCCAAGCCTGCGCGGGAAGTCAAGGCGGGCGACACCGTTCGCTTTCGCCGGGGCGCGGATGAGCTGACGGTGATAGTCCAAGCCTTAAGCGCCATGCGCGGGCCCGCACCCATTGCACAGCTGCTTTATGAGGAGACCGTCGCCAGTTCGGCCGCTCGTGCGGAAAATGCCTCCGCACGCAGGCTAGCTCCCGAACCAGCCAATACTATCGAGCAGGGCCGACCCACCAAGCGTGACCGGCGTGCATTGGATCAACAACGTGGTTGGGGCGATCGCTGGTCGGCCTCGATGGACGATGAACCTTGAAACCCCCCATGTCTGAAGTCATCGAGCTCGAAGTCCCTGTCATGCTTTCCTTGCAAGAGCGCGCACGTTTAGCCCAGGGTCGCCGTATGGTCACGCCCTGTGGCGAAGGTGAAATCGTCTGGCATGCGTGGGGAGTGCGGCGTGAGGGCGTGCCGCCGCTGGTGCTGTTTCATGGGGGCAGCGGCTCGTGGACGCACTGGGTGAAGAACATATTGGCGCTGATTGATGCCGGGCGCTGGGTGTTGGCGGTCGATCTGCCTGGCTTTGGGGATTCTCTTCCGCCGCCGAACGGCTCTGATGCAGATGCCATGGTGGAGCCGCTCGCCGCCGGACTGCGTCAGTTGGTGCCCGGCGAGGCCGTGGATCTGGTGGGATTTTCCTTTGGAGGCATGACTGCAGGCTTGCTACTGGCGGCCCACCCTGAGTTGGCGAGGCGCTTCGTGCTGGTGGGTGCCCCAGCCATGGGCGTGGTGCCGGGGCGGCAATTTGAGCTGAAGGCCTGGCGCCATCTCAAAACGCCGCAGGAGCAAGCGGACATACATCGCCACAACCTGGGTGTATTGATGCTGCATGACCACGATCTGATTGACGGTCTGGCTCTGGAAGTGCATATCGCGAACGTGGTACGAGACCGTTTGCCCAGGCGCCGTTTATCTTCCACAGACATCCTGGCGCGCAGTCTGCCGAAGGTGTCGTGCCCTGTCTATGCCATTTATGGTGCGCATGACGTTCTGTATAGCAAATATCTTCCGGAGCTTGACGCTGCCTTGGCGGCCAGCGCCCCGGATTTTCGTGGCCTCACTCTGATAGAGGGTGCAGGCCACTGGGTGCAGTTCGAGGCCAGCGAAGTTTTCGATGAAACCTTGCTGCGCTCATTAAACGAGAAAGTTTGAATCTATGTCTAAACCCATAAAGATTGATTTTGTCTCCGATGTGGCCTGCCCGTGGTGCGCGGTGGGGCTGGGTTCTCTTCAGCAGGCGTTGGCCAATAGCGGCGATGCGGTGGAGGCTACGCTGCATTTCCAGCCATTCGAACTCAATCCCGATATGCCCCCGGGAGGAGAGGACGTCACCGAGCACCTGACGCGCAAATACGGCGGCACCCCCGAACAATTCGAGCGCAACCGCCAAGCCATTCGTGAACGGGGAGCAGCCGTGGGATTTGCTTTCAATCCAGAAGGTCGCAGCCGTATCTACAACACCTTCAATGCGCATCGACTGTTGCACTGGGCTGGTTTGCAGGGGCCAGCACGCCAGCTTGCGCTCAAGCGAGCGCTGCTGGAGGCCTACCACGGTAGAAGCGAGGCGGTGGAGCAAGACGAAGTGCTGTTGGCTACCGTGCAAGCGGCCGGCCTGGATGTCACGCGTGCGAAGGAAATTCTCGCTAGCGATGAGTACGCTGCGGAGGTTCGTGCGGCAGAGCGCTTCTATCAGCAAGCTGGCATTTCCTCCGTCCCGGCGGTGATCATCAACGATAAGCACCTTATCTCTGGTGGCCAGCCCCCTGAGGTTTTCGAGCGTGCTCTGCGGCAGCTTGCTGCTGAGGCCTAAACGCCCCTGCACCTGCACCTGCACCTGCACCTGCACCTGGGCTGCAAGCGGCCCAGATGCAGCTGAGCTCTGGTGTCCATCAAGGAAATGCCGGTACCCTGGTCAACTCAGGCGGCGTCAGCACACGCTCTTTGATTTCACGGTCAAACGGCAAAATCAATACCGGTGCGTACGATAAGGTCTCATCCCCAAAGCGGCCGGCGGCCTGGTAGGTCCCCAGGCTGCTCAGCCCTGCCACCAGCACCACCGAAAAGCGCTTGTTAAGGGGGTTATCGCCCGCAACCAGGAGTGCGCTTTCGGGGTGAGCGTAGAGTTCATCGCGTATCTGGAATGATCGAATTCCAAAGTCCATGGGCCACTGTGCAGTCAGGCGCTGACTGATGGCATTGGTTGCAGGGCGCCCGATCAGCAGCATGTGATGGTTGCGAAGCTCCTCTTCAGTCAAATCGCGGTCGGCTCGGATGGCAGGCTTGACGTTGTGCTCGCGTCGGCGGAGCGCCGTTTGTAGCAACCGGGCGGCTTCCTGGTTGCCGGCTTCCTCATCTTGAGTACCGTAGACGATGAGGGTTCTTTCCAACTCACTGCCCAGCGTCAGCACAGTGAAGGGCGAGCCGTTGCCACGTGAGGTGGTGCCATGCTTGTCCACCACAATCTTGAGCGGGCGTTCGCTGGTCACGATTTGAATTTGAGCGTTCGCCGCCTGGAATACTGCGCTGCGTGTCGTGCTGCCGCTGACCGTCTCCACGGTGACTGGTACCGAGAGCGCAGGGCCGAGTTGATGAGTATCCAGGGAGACCACGGTTTCCCAAGCTTGGCCTGTCCATCGTGATTCTGCACCGGTGAGCACCAACTCAGGCAATCCCGGCTGGGTAGTCCACCAGGCGAACAGCGGCGCCAGTGGATGGCTCGTACGAGTCTGCAGGAAAGATTGAAAGGCTTGTGTGGAGACCGGCAGGCCGTTGTGCTGCTGACCGAAGTCCCGCATGGCGGCATCGAAGGCCGGTGCACCCACAATCTCTCGCAAGGCATTGAAAAATAGTACGCCCTTGCCAGTAGCCACCTGATACCACGCCGTATTGCTCATGCCGGAGCGCGTGGCGGCCAGCGGGGTGTCTAGCCCAGCGCGCGCTCCAAGGCCATGGAGCGCGCGGTAGTAAGACAACTCCACGCCAAATTTTTCAGCTTCTTCGCGCGGTGTGTCAGCCAAGATTCGCTCAAATTTGGCGAATGCCGTGCTCAACCAGATATCCGCATCGCTGGCGGGCAGGAGCGTACCTTGCCAAACAGGCCTGGGGGCTGGTGCGAGCTGCGGATTTTTTGCCGCGTCGGGGGCTTCCACACCAGGTTTTGGCTTCGCAGATGGACGGTCATGCGCAGTCACCAGAGGCTTTACCGGCGGGGCCTGCAAATCGAGCAATGTCCACGGGTTGTGGATCAGCGGACGGATGGCGCTATGGTCACGGACTTCCTTCGGGGTTGGCAGCCAAAGCTGGCCCACCGGAGGGCCAAACGACGCCCAGGTCTGCAGTTTGGAGGCCAGGCCTGCGTCGGTGAATTTGGCATCGATACCGTAGGCCGATACGATCTCGGGCGTTGTCAGCGCCTCACGTGCGAACTCAAGGTTGATTCGGCCCTTGTGTTCCTTATATTTTTGTAGCCAAACCGCATCTCGCTTGGAAGGCGTGTAAACAGCAGCGGCAGAGGGCCGCCCATCAGGGTGAGCCGTGGCCCGCAGACGAGTGGCTTGGTCCTTGGTGTTGTTGTCGCTCCAGTAGAAGCCTTCGGCGCCCTCGAACCATTCCTGGCGGCTGCTTCGATGCAGGCTGCTGCGGCCGGCACCGAGCGTCAATAACGCGATCTCATTGCGTTTTAGATCGCCCATTAACCACTCAGTGGAGCAAAGGCCGTTATCGCCTTGAGTGAGCATTTCGGTGGCGCTATCGATGCTGTCGGCGTACTGCTGCGCCTGGCGTATGCGTGCGGCAAGTGAAGTGCCGCCCGGCACCATGGGACCTTGGTCGAGCGTGGTCTCCGCGAGCAGCATGCCGGCTTCATTGATCGAATAGTCCATGCTGCTGTGGATTCCGCCCGGTGTTGTTTGCATGACGAAGCGGTAGCCTGTGCTTGGCTTGATTTCCATCCAGACGTTGTAAAAACTGCCGGGATACAGGTCATACATGGTGATATGCCCGAAAACGATCTGGCCATCCGATGTGGCAGGGCCGTTCGCCAGAAAAGCATTGCAGCGTTGCGGTGGCCTTTTCTTCGTTCGAGTCACCCGCAGAAATGGAATGGCCGTGTTTTGGGTCGCTACTTTCAGTTTGGGCGCATGGGGCGTTACGGCGAGCGCGTCGCTCACAGAGTCAATTTCATTGGATGCATTCAGCGTAATGATGTCCAGCACATCGAGTCGCCGCCCGGCCACCCTGGCTCCTTCAGCTGAGGCGCCTTCGGCGATGCCCCTCATCTCTTGCATTTGCTCTTGCGAGAAACCCCGGTAGAAAAGCTGCCGCGCGACCTTGCGGTTTTGCGCCCAGGCGGCAGCGGGCGCACGCGGGCTCCAGTATTCGGAAAGAGCGTGGATATACGCAGAAATCTCCGCCGCCATCAGATGACCGTGCTGCAAACCTCGTTCATGAGGTTCCCCTTCAATATGCACCACGGTCCATCCGGCCTGCGGATAGCGCCATCCTTCGTGCAGGCCTGTCCGCCAACGCTGCACGGTCCTCGGGTCAATACTAGCTTGGGTTGCCGCTATTTCAGCGCCCAGCGCCGGAACCACAGGCCACAGAGTGGCCGCAGTGAATAGCAAGGCAGTCATCAAGCCTTGGCCGAGGGCGACCCAAGAAATAAATGAGAGAGAGGGCATCAGTTCAAGAAGGCTGAAAATGGGTGCAAAGAGCGAGGGTTGCGAAAAGCTTATCTGAACGGGTATCCGTTTTTCTTGGCACTCATCTTGGTTTTGTCACAAAACCGCCATCGTTTGGTCAAAAAATGAAGTTATGTCACATGGTTTCATAGATTCGCCTGAAGGCCTTCGATATGCGGAGCACATCAGTACCCCGTTGCGGTTGTTTGCGGGAGTGATCGGGCTGGCCATGTTGTTGATACCGGTGCCGTTTCTGCTCCATGCCCACCTGGGGCTGCCTTGGTGGCAATTAGTGCTGGTCGCTCTATGCGTGGTGTTCCCCGGTCTTGTGGGGCTGTTGTTTTTGACCATCGCTTTGGGCCGGTGCCTACGATTGCACTTTGACACGCCCAGGCGCCGTTTGACGCGAAACTCCCGCTTTCCGCTTATGACGCGCCTGGCTTTCGTTGCTTACTCACAAGTCGAGCCTCCCACTTTGCAAGAGCGCAGCTCGGAGGACGGCCCGTACTTCGTCATCCGCCTTGGCGTGCGTGGTGAACGCCCCATGCATCTGGGCAGCTTTGAACGGCGAGAGGAGGGTGAGCAATGGCGCGGTCGTATTGCTGGCCAACTGCAGGGCGAGGACTCTGCCGATAGTTTATGAATGCCAGATGGTGGGGCTTGTAGCCTCCACAAACACCTTCTTCGGCCGCTTTTGGCCTGGCTTCCCCACGTTAAAGTCGGTGAAACGGCAAAATTAAGCTAATCGCGTGACAATAGGGGCTCATGAAAACCATCATTTTTCTAATCGTGCTGCTGTTTGCAGCCAGCGCGGCCGTCATGCATTTTCGCGGCCGGGTTCGGTTGAAGGCGTCGCGCCAGGTATTCGATCATTCGACCTTCATGGCACCTATCAACGTGTTCATGTTGGCTTTTTCTGGCGTACCCCGCCAGCCCTATCTGCCGCCCGAACGCTTTCCTGAACTTGCGGTGCTTCAGGCACATTGGCAGGAAATCCGCGAAGAGGCCTTGGCGCTGGCAGAAGCGCAACGCATCCGGGCGGCCGCCAATATGGATGACGCTGGCTTCAACTCGTTCTTCAAGACCGGCTGGAAGCGCTTTTACCTCAAGTGGTACGGGCAAGCCCATCCATCCGCCACTGAGCTGTGCCCACGCACCACCGCGCTTTTAGCGGGCCTGCCCAGTATCAAGGCCGCTATGTTTGCAGAACTGCCGCATGGTGCCAAACTCGGTAAGCACCGGGATCCGTATGCGGGGTCACTGCGCTATCACCTCGGTTTGGTGGCGCCGGGCGATGAGCGTTGCTTTATTGACGTTGATGGCGAGAGATACGTCTGGCACGAAGGCGAAGGCGTTGTGTTTGACGAAACCTATATCCACTACGCGGAAAATCAGAGCGGCCAGAACCGAATCGTGCTGTTTTGCGATGTGGAGCGGCCTATGACGTTCCGCTTTGCGCAATGGCTGAACCACTGGTTCGGTCGCAACGTGGTGGCTGCCGCCAGTTCTCCCAACAGCGAGGGCGATCCAACCGGTGTGATCAGTAAGCTGTTCCGCATTTCGTTCTATGCCGGGAAAGCTCGCCGAGCGTTCAAAGCCTGGAACCCTACCGTTTACAAGCTGACCAAGGTCGGGTTGCTGGTGGGGGTCGTTGCCTTGTTCGTGTGGTGGTAATGCGCTCTGCGCTCTGCGATTAAGCTAGTTGCTCTCGCGGGTGGAAAAGCGCATCGAAAAGCCGCGTCAAGGCCGGCCACTCCTCGGTAAAGCGTGCGCGTTGCACGAAGTACGCCTCGCAGGCTACGGGGAAAAACTCCTCAATCGAAGTGGCGCCATAAGCATCAAGCCAAGGCATGGGCTGGCCAAAGCGCTCAGCCAAGCTGACTTGGTCTCGCAGGGCGAGAAATGCTGGCTCCAGCACGCTGAACCAGGCTGCACGCGCCGAGCGCGCGCTATGGGTGCCCATAAATCCGGGGGGTAGAGGAGGGCAGCCGTCGGCCTCGCCGCCCTTCATATCCATTTTGTGAATGAATTCGTGGATCACCACGCTGAGCCCCAGTCCGTCAGTGTTGCCTGCTTCTTGCACTGCGGGCCAACTGAGCATTACGGGCCCGTGGTCCATCGCTTCCCCGGTGATGACCTCCTCGTAATGGTGTACGACTCCGGCTTCGTCCATCACCTCACGCCGGGCCATCACTTCATCAGGCTGAATGACGATACCTACAAAGTCGTCATACCAGGCGAGGGCAGCTTCCGGCCGGTTTGGTGGCCCCAGGCGCAGCAGCGGAAGGCAGGCCTGTGCGGCGATGGCGAGGGCCATGGCATCTGTGACTACGAGGCCATGGGCGCCGGTGAATTCCTTTTGGTCCAGGAAGTGGGCGGCCAGCAGGCGCAGCCGCGCGTTTTCAGGCTCATAGGCCTGAGGTAAAAACGGATAGTGGGCCAGGGTGGTGAGCCAGAGCGCATCGGGCACAGAGGGTGGAGCGCCTATGCCCCGGGCCCAGCGAGAGAGGCGGCGCACCAGGCTCAGCATGAACCTGGCTGAGGCTCGTTCGGTAGGGCTTCATCCGCCTTTGCACGGGCCTCACCAAGCTCCTCAAGAGGCAAGCGGTACAGGCCGCTGGCATCCAGGCGCAGCACATCCGCACGAGGGCTCGGGTCGTCCAGATGCCAGTCGGAAAGTACCACGCGCCGCAACTGGCGACCCTGGTGGTCAGCACCTAGAGAGTGCTCCGCGGGGCGATGGGTATGCCCGTGGATCATGGTGGTGGCATTCGCGGAGCCAAGCCAGGCTTTGGCGGCGTTGGCATCCACGTCTGCGTATTCGCTTACTTCGCTTTGGCGAGCGGTGCTGGCCTCGCGCATGCCGCGGGCCATAGCCTGGCGTTCAGGCAATGAGCGCGACAGAAACGCTTGTTGCCAAGCCGGGTTGCGAACCTGGCTTCTAAAGCGCTGGTAGTCCACATCGTCCAGGCAAAGTGCGTCTCCATGCGAGAGCAGCCAGCGCTGCCCGGCGAAGTTGAGAACCGTGGGGTCGGGTAGGTCACGCGCTCCGCTGGCATTTAGAAACCGCGAGCCCACCAGGAAATCGCGGTTGCCGCGAATAAAAAAGACCGCGCACCGAGAGGCCGCTTCTCGTAGAAGTTCACCGCAGTGCGCTTCAAAGCTGCCAGGCTCGGCGGCATCATCACCTACCCATACTTCGAACAGATCGCCGAGTATGAAAACGCCGTCGGCCGGCGTATGGCGCAGGTACTGAGCAAAGGCCGCCACGGTGGCGGGCTCAGTGGCCTGCAGATGCAGATCAGAGAGAAAATCCAGCGCCCGCCACTGGGGCGGGGCAGTCAACTCAAAAGCTGCGGTCTCCAAAATTCTTGAAAGGCTATTTACAGCGCGACCGCTTTCTCGATCACCACGTCGACTTTAGGCACGTCATCATGACCGCCGTTGCGGCCAGTAGCAACGCCCTTGATGCCGTCGACCACGTCTTGGCCTTTCACAACTTTACCCACCACGGCGTAGCCCCAGCCTTGAGCAGTAGGTGATTTGAAGTTCAGGAAGTCGTTTTTGGCAACGTTGATGAAAAACTGTGCCGTGGCCGAATGCGGGTCAGAAGTACGCGCCATGGCGATGGTGTACTCGTCGTTTTTCAAGCCGTTGTCCGCTTCGTTGGTCACGGGAGCTTGGGTAGATTTTTGTTTCATACCTGGCTCAAAACCACCGCCCTGGACCATGAAGCCTGGGATGACGCGGTGGAACACCGTGTTGTCATAGTGGCCGCTCTTGACGTAGGAGAGGAAGTTGGCGGACGATTTAGGCGCTTTGGCTTCATCCAATTCAATGGTGATGACGCCGCGGCCGGCAATGTGCAGTTCGACTTGGGGGTTAGACATTTTTTTTACGTTTTCTCTTGGTTGATTCGAAAGATTATTGAATTCTCGCGGATTCAATCATCACCATCTTTTTGGGA
Organism: Ottowia thiooxydans DSM 14619; assembly: GCF_000422885.1. Lineage (GTDB taxonomy): Bacteria > Pseudomonadota > Gammaproteobacteria > Burkholderiales > Burkholderiaceae_C > Ottowia > Ottowia thiooxydans. Next base: position 351,742 of record NZ_KE383943.1, read on the forward strand.
ACATCCGTTGGGAACTGGCCACCGGGGCCAGTAGGGGTATTGCGAATTTTCTCAACCGTATCCATGCCGCTCACGACTTTGCCGAACACGGTGTAGCCCCAAAGCTGCGAATGGTTGATGGCGTTCTTGCGAGGAATATCCTTGTGGATTTGGCCCTGATACTCAAAGGTGACCGGGTCACCCGCGGGAATGAGGACTGGATCAAGACGGGCGTTGTCCACCACGTTGATAAAGAATTGCGAACTGGCCGAATGCGGGTCGCCAGTGCGTGCCATGGCCACGGTGCCCACTGCGTTTCGCAGGCCCTTGGCAAGCGCATCGCGGCCTTCGTGCGCGATGGCTGGGCGCGTAGGTTTTTGCTTGTAATCCTTATCGAAGCCGCCGCCTTGCACCATGAAACTAGGAATCACGCGGTGAAAGATGGTGCCGTCGTAGAACTTGTCTTTGACGTACTGAAGGAAGTTTTCAACAGTTTTGGGTGCTTTGTCTGGGTAAACCTCGATCACGAACTCACCTTCTGAGGTGACGAACTTCACTTTCGGCGCACTGGCGGCCATTGCGGGAAGAGCCACAGACAGGGATAGGGCGGCAGCCAAGGCTGCGGTGCGCCTTCTGGAAATCAACATGTATGAACTCCTGAAAAACAGCTAAAAGATGTAGGTGTCACTTGGTTCTTTTATAGGGCCGCAAGTTCCTGCGACCGCTAAAACGAGCAGTAAGCCTTCAGCCGCCACGCAACCGCCTGTGCGGTCTTGCGGGGCTGGTTTCGGGTGCGGCCGGGGTGGCGCTGGAGCTGCCGATGCGTAGCATGGTGTCCAGCGCTTCAATCTTGGGGCCCAGGCGAGGATTGTCGCCATTGAGCTTGCGCGCCTTTTCATACGACTGGCTTGCCAGGCGAGCCTGCACGTCGCCCAGGTTTTCTAGCGCCGTGGCGTAGTTTGGATCTTGGCGCACGGCAATTTCGAGGGCTGCACGAGCCTTTTCCAATTCGCCTCGCCCCGCATGGAGCACGGCCAGATTGTTCCAGGGTTCAGCCAGTTCCGGATAGTCCTGAGTGAGTTGGGTCAGCACCGCTTCGGCGTCACCGGAGCGGCCGCTTTTCTGCAGAACCTGGCTCCTGACGAACCGCATTTGCGGATCGCGCGGGTTGGCGGCGATGTATTTGTCGGCGCGCGCGAGTGCTTCCGAGGTCTGTCCGGCATTCAGCAGCCGATTGACTTCGGTGTATTCGTCTGCCCAGGCCTGAGAACCCAGTGCGCTCAGGCAGCCGAACAGAACCATGGTGCGAAACCACCGCGGTAGGGAAGGGATAGGGGACAGCCGCGAATTCATCTCTGAGGAAATGCTGGCGATGGGCGGGTGCTTGGTATGAGCGTCCAAAATGAGCGTTCAAAGAAGTTTCACGCACCTCAGGTGCGCCTTATACTGCGGGTCATTGTAGCCATGCGGCCCGCCATGCCCGTTAGTCGCTGGCCGTACCCCCTCCCGCGCATACTTTTTTAGGCAGGTTGAGCACCTCGGTCGTGAACCGCTGTCCGCCCTGCGCTTATTTCCGATGACATTGAAGATATACGACACGCTTTCGCGTGGGTTGCAACATTTTGCGCCAATCGAACCCGGCCATGTTCGCATGTACGTGTGCGGCATAACCGTGTACGACCTCTGCCACATTGGGCACGCGCGCTCCGCAGTAGCCTTTGATGTGGCACGCCGTTGGCTCGAGGCTTCGGGGCTGCGGGTCACGTTCGTGAAAAACATCACGGATATTGAAGACAAGATCATCCGCCGCGCACTGGAAAACGGCGAGACCATTCGTGCGCTCACTGACCGCATGATCGCAGAGATGTATCGTGATTTCGATGCGCTCGGCGTTGGACGGCCTACGCATGATCCTCGCGCCACCGACTATGTGCCCCAAATGCTCAATCTGGTGCAAAAACTCCAGGATAAGGGCCTCGCGTATGTGGCCCCTAGCGGTGATGTGAACTACGCCGTGCGAAAGTTTCCGGGCTATGGAAAGCTTTCGGGGAAATCGCTGGATGAACTGCACTCAGGCGAACGAGTCGCCGTAGATGGTGACAAGCGGGATCCGCTCGATTTTGTATTGTGGAAATCTGCCAAAGCCAACGAGCCTGAAGGCGCCAAGTGGGAAAGCGCCTATGGCTTGGGGCGGCCCGGTTGGCACATTGAATGCTCAGCCATGAGTTGCGCGTTGCTCGGCGAAACCTTCGATATTCATGGTGGCGGCGCAGATTTGCAGTTTCCGCATCACGAAAACGAGATTGCCCAAAGTGAAGGTGGTCACGGAGTGCCGCTGGCTCGCCTGTGGATGCATAACGGCTTCGTGAACATCGACAACGAGAAGATGTCCAAGAGTTTGGGCAATTTTTTCACTATTCGAGAGGTTCTCGAGCAATTCGACGCCGAGACCATTCGATTTTTCATTGTTCGCAGCCACTACCGCAGCCCGCTCAATTACAGCGACACGCACTTGCAAGACGCGCGCGCAGCCTTGAGACGCCTGTATACCGCGCTGGATGGCGTGCCGCTCATCGAAGATGCACTCATCGATTGGACCAACCCCTACGCGGCGCGCTTCAAGGCAGCGATGGACGAAGATTTCGGCACACCTGAAGCGGTGGCCGTGCTGTTTGATCTGGCTGGAGAAACCAATCGCGGTAAATCAGCGCAGGATGCCGCCTTGCTCAAGGCGCTTGGCGCTTGCCTGGGCCTGTTGCAAACAGATCCCAAGGCGTACTTGCGTGCGGGCGCTGCACTGGATGAGGTCGCCATCGCTTTGCGCATTGAGGCCCGTGCGGCAGCCAAGAAAGCCAAGGATTTTGCCGCTGCGGACAACATTCGTGCTGAGTTGCTGGCAGCCGGCATCGTCTTGAAGGACTCTCCTACTGGTACCACTTGGGAGGCCGCGCCGTGATGAGCAGGAAAATTAGAAGTGCCAAGAGCGTGGCTAAGCTGGAGCTCCTATGGCGGTGAAGGCCTCAAAGAAGGAAAAAATCGGACCTAGCACGCCAGCCTACTGGGCTGAAGCTTGCGAGCATCTGGCCAAAAAAGATCGCGTGATGAAGCGACTCATTCCGCAGTTCGGCGACGCATGCCTGGAATCGCGCGGCGATGCATTTGTAACGCTGGCGCGCAGCATCGTGGGGCAGCAAATTTCAGTTAAGGCGGCCCAATCGGTATGGAACCGCTTTGAAGTCCTTCCTAAGCGTATGGCACCCGCCAGTGTTCTGAAGCTGAAAGTTGATGACATGCGCGCCGCCGGTCTTTCTGCGCGTAAAGTGGAATATTTGGTTGATTTGGCCCTGCATTTCAGCAGCGGCCAGATCCATGTCGGCCAATGGGACGAAATGGAAGACGAGGCCATCATTGCCGAGTTGGTGGCCATTCGCGGTATTGGCCGCTGGACCGCAGAAATGTTCCTGATGTTCCATTTGATGCGCCCGGATGTCCTGCCCCTGGACGACGTGGGGCTCATCAACGGTATCAGTCTTAATTATTTCTCTGGAGAGCCGGTCAGCCGCAGCGATGCACGGGAGGTGGCTGACGCCTGGCAACCATGGCGCAGTGTGGCCACCTGGTACATGTGGCGCTCCCTGGAGCCCATACCAGTGGCGTACTGATTGGAACGATAAAGTTCGCTGAACGCTGCAGTCTGCCTGGCACTCCTGTCAGGCGAGTAACCGTATCTTTAATATGGTTTTTAAGTCAGGCAGACGGGGTAAAGTAGGTTCGGTGATGGCTAGCTGAATTGGCCCTGACGCCAGACAAAAAGGCAGTTGGCGGCATCCGGTAATATTGCTGCATACAGGCAGTGGGAGAAAAATTTGGCAAAAAAGACATTTCTTGATTTTGAACAGCCGATCGCCGAGCTGGAGAACAAGATCGAAGAACTGCGCTATGTGCAGACCGAGAGCGCGGTCGATATCTCTGAGGAAATCGAGCAACTCGACAAAAAGAGCCTGCAGCTCACCAAAGATATCTACTCCGATCTGAGCCCTTGGCAGATCACCAAGATTGCACGTCACCCCGAGCGGCCTTACACGCTCGACTATGTACAAGGCATCTTCACTGATTTCGTGGAGCTGCACGGCGACCGGCATTTCGCGGATGACCAAAGTATCGTGGGCGGACTGGCCCGCTTCAACGGCAATGCTTGCGTGGTGCTGGGCCATCAGAAGGGTCGAGACACGCGTGAACGCACGCTGCGCAACTTCGGCATGACCAAGCCTGAGGGTTACCGCAAGGCGCTTCGGTTGATGAAAACCGCCGAGAAATTCAAGCTGCCAGTGTTCACCTTTGTGGATACACCGGGCGCATTCCCCGGCATTGACGCCGAGGAGCGCGGCCAGTCAGAAGCCATTGGCCGCAACATCTACGAGATGGCGCAACTGGAAGTTCCGATCATCACCACCATCATCGGCGAAGGCGGCTCCGGCGGTGCGCTGGCGATCGCTGTCGCAGATCAGGTCTTGATGCTGCAATACTCCATCTATTCGGTCATCAGCCCCGAAGGCTGCGCTTCCATTCTCTGGAAGACGAGCGACAAGGCGCAGGAGGCTGCAGATGCACTGGGCATTACTGCGCACCGCTTGAAGGCATTGGGCCTGATCGACAAGATCGTCAGTGAGCCTGTGGGCGGTGGTCACCGCGATCATCGGCAGATGGTTGCTTTCCTGAAGCGCGCTTTAGGTGACGCATGGCGTCAGGTGAGCGATCTCAAGGGCAAAGAGCTACTGGATCGCCGCTACGACCGCCTGCAAAGCTACGGGCGCTTCACAGACACGAAAGCGGAGCGCTAATTTCCGGGGCGGCTCAAGCCGCCTTGGCCTTGATTTTCGAGCTGAGGGCGGCGTGCAGATCAGCCGGGAGAAACTTGAAGGCCGCTTGCAGCAAAAGATAAGCGATCAAACCATCATCCAGCCACCCAAGGATGGGGATGAAATCGGTCACCAGATCAATGGGGCTGATCACATACACAAGAGCCAGCACAACGGTCAGTTTGGCTGCCATCGGCGAGCGCGGATCACGCAGCATGGCCCATGCCAGGAGTAGCTCCTTGCGGAACATGGCGATAATTTTTCCCAGCTTCCACATGACAAGTCCTTCGTACCGTGTATTCGGTCTGATGTACTAACGTGGGTCCTCTCATTGGGATGACAAGACCGCCCCTAGAAAATAGGCTCTTAGACCGTTTTCTATGAAACTGTTCACGCTTTTACTGCGCTATGTCCACTTCATCGTCACCTGACCACATCGCCGCTCGCGCTGTCGATGAGGCCATGGCTCGTTTCGCAGCCACCAAACCCGCATTACCGCTGGCTGTGGCGTTATCGGGAGGAGCGGACTCCACTGCGCTTTTGCTAGCCTGCGTGGAGCACTGGCCTGGCCAAGTAGTGGCCTTGCATGTGCACCATGGCTTGCAAGCCGCTGCCGATGATTTCGAGCGCCATTGCCTTGCGCTTTGCACGCATCTGGGCATACCTCTACACATTCGGCGGGTGGATGCCCGCCATGCGAGCGGTGAAAGCCCGGAAGCGGTGGCGCGCGAGTACCGCTACGAGGCATTCGATGCCCTGACCAGTGGTAGTGGAGACCTGGTGGCTGTGGGCACGGTCGTCATTGCACAGCATGCAGACGACCAGGTGGAAACCATTTTGTTGGCTCTCTCTCGGGGCGCTGGTCTCCGTGGATTGGCCGCCATGCCAGCGCGATGGACGCGCAAGGGCATTGCCTATGCCCGCCCGCTGCTCACAGTACCGGGAGCAGCTATCCGTTCATGGTTGCGGCTGCGTGAGCAGACCTGGATAGAAGACCCCAGCAATGCCAACGAGCAATTTACCCGTAATCGCATTCGTATGCGTCTTCTGCCCGTGCTGGAAGCAGCGTTCCCCCAGTTTCGGAGTACTTTCTCTCGAAGTGCTGCGCATGCGGCGCAAGCGCAGCAAGTGCTCGATGAGGTGGCTAATAATGATCTGACCAGCGCCGGCCTGCCACCGCGCATCACGGCCATTCAGGCGCTTTCACGACCACGCCAAGCTAACTTGCTGCGGTATTGGCTTTGGGGGCAGTACGCTGTTACGCCCAGCAGCGCACAATTGGGGGAGTTGCTGGACCAGATTGCAGCCTGCACCACGCGGGGCCATCGCATGCATTTGAAGGTCGGTACAGGGTTCGTCCAACGTGAGGGGGCTGCCCTGATTTGGCGCGCTCCCACGGCTATTCATGGTGGTGGTGCGCAATGACCACAGGACCTCGCCGGGAGACTTTCTCCAGTCACTTTTCTTAAGTAGCTAAAATGCTGGGTTTTGCGGGGTAAGCCCAAAACAGATTTTCCTTCGTGTCTTCTTTTTCCTTGTGCCCATGCGGGCTCGGATTTTGGAGCTCGATCATCTTATTCTTGCCATGGCATTGATTGTTCACAAATACGGCGGCACCTCAATGGGTTCGCCAGAGCGCATCCGCAATGTTGCCAAGCGCGTTGCTAAATGGGCGCGCGCCGGTCATCAGATGGTGGTAGTACCCAGCGCCATGAGCGGTGAGACCAACCGCTTGCTAGGCTTGGCCAAGGAATTGGCGCCGGGCAAGCACACTGCGGCCTATCGCCGCGAGTTGGACATGCTGGCCGCTACGGGCGAGCAAGCCTCCTCAGCGCTTTTGGCCATCGCGCTTCAAGCCGAGGGTATGCAGTCCGTCAGCTATGCTGGCTGGCAGGTACCCATCAAGACCAACAGCGCCTATACCAAGGCCCGCATTGACAGCATTGATGACAAGCGCGTACGCGCTGATCTTGACGCTGGCAAGGTGGTGGTCATCACCGGTTTCCAAGGCGTGGATGAAGGCAGCAACATCACCACACTGGGCCGGGGAGGCTCTGACACCTCAGCGGTTGCCATCGCAGCAGCCTTGAAGGCAGCTGAAGCGCTGATCTACACCGATGTCGATGGCGTCTACACCACCGACCCACGCGTTGTTCCAGAAGCGCGCCGCCTGCAGACCTTGAGCTTCGAGGAAATGCTGGAAATGGCAAGCCTGGGCAGCAAGGTTCTGCAAATCCGCTCAGTCGAATTTGCTGGCAAATACAAGGTTCCCATGCGTGTGCTGTCCAGCTTCACGCCCTGGGATATCGATCTCGCTGAAGAAGCCAAATCCGGCACCCTGATCACTTTCGAGGAAGACGAAAAAATGGAACACGCCGTTGTCTCCGGCATTGCCTTCAACCGCGACGAAGCCAAGGTTTCCGTGCTGGGCGTGCCTGACCGTCCAGGCATTGCCTACCAGATCCTGGGTACCGTGGCGGATGCCAACATTGAAGTCGATGTCATCATCCAGAACGTCAGCAAAGACGGCATCACCGATTTCAGCTTCACGGTCAATCATGCGGACTATGCCCGCACCATCGATCTGCTGAAGGAAAAAGTGCTGCCTGAACTGGGCGCCACTGAAGTGGAAGGCGACCCCCGTATCTGCAAGGTCAGCATTGTCGGTATCGGCATGCGCAGCCATGTGGGCGTGGCGGCAAAGATGTTCCGCGTGCTGAGCGAAGAGGGCATCAACATCCAGATGATCTCTACATCCGAGATCAAGACTTCCGTCGTGATCGACGAGAAGTACATGGAACTTGCCGTGAAGGCGCTGCATCGTGCATTCGATCTGGATCAGGCTCCAGCCTGAGGTCCAGAAGACGGAACAACCAAGTTCCTGAGTGATACCTGAGGAGGCCAAGGGGCCCTCAGCATCGCAGTGAGAGATGAGTTCTGTATTGGCTCGAGGCACGCCTCGGGTCTCAGCAGAAAGAAGCGGCCACTTTGGAAGTGGCCGTTTTTTTGCCCTATGCTTTATCGGGTCTAGCACGCGCTAGATTGCATTCAGGATATCTTGAATAAAAAAGCAGGGGCAGCAATATGCATCCATGGTTTGTTCGAGCATTGGCGCGGTGGCTGGCAGGAGCCTCGTTGTTACTGGCCGGCGGCTTGGCCCAAGCGCAAAACGACGGGCCCACTTGGCCTCCTGGAATCTCCCAGCTTCGCGCTGGCCCCGCAGAAAGCGCTGTCTCCGCTGAACTGCCACCGGATGTAGCTATTGAAGAGCCTGGCCCAGCCCTGCAAGGTAACCCAGCAGCGCGTTGGAGTGGGGTTTGGCGCGGCTGGGCCTGCCGGTTCGCGCAGTGCGATGTGAAGATCGCGATTGAGAAATTGTCGGTCGACGCGGCCACGGTGGTCTATGCGGGCGCCAATACCACGCAGCGCGTCACTGAACGTGGGCAAGCACAGTTCGTCAACAATGAACTTCAGATGAAACTGAGCAACGGCGCGATCTTGTTGCTTCGCCTGCGCGAGGACGGCGATGTGGATATGCCGCTCTGGAGAAATGTCACGCAACTGATCAGCTATGGTGTGTTGACGCAAAAGCCGTTTCCCTATGCGCGAACTGTCGAGCGCGTACCGACACCCTGGTCAGAGCAGGGGCGTGCACAAACCCTTGAAATGGTGGTTTACCGGCCCCCGGGCCCAGGGCCATTCCCTACCGTTGTGTTCAATCACGGCTCAACAGGGAATGGGGACAAGCCCGAATGGTTCACCTACACATGGGCCAGCCCAGAAGCGGGTCGCTACTTCACTGACAAAGGCTGGCAAGTGGTTTTCCCGCAGCGACGTGGGCGCGGCAAGTCTGATGGGCTCTACGACGAAGGCTTCGAGCCCGATCGTTCGCGCTACGCCTGCGAGGCAGAACGTTCCCTACCCGGCATGAAGCGAGCCATGGCCGATCTTGATGTTGTGATGGGATACCTGCGCACCCGTCCCGATGTGGACATGCAACGCCTGCTGATAGGAGGTGTTTCGCGTGGAGGTATTCTTTCAGTCGCCTACGCGGGTACGCGACCAGAGCTGAAATTTCTCGGTGTACTCAACTTCGTAGGAGGCTGGGTCGGTGATCGCTGCGCGGATGCTGACAAGGTCAACCCCGTATCTTTTCGTCGTGGCGCGGTATTTCCCCGCCCTATGCTTTGGCTGTACGGGTCTCAAGACCCCTTCTATTCGCTGCGCCACAGCCGTAAGAATTTCGATGCATTCATAGCGGAAGGCGGTAAGGGAAGCTTTGTGAGCTTCGATCCACTGCACGGTGCTAGCGGACACGACATCGTTGCCCAACCGGTTCTTTGGGAATCGGCGGTCAGCGATTACTTAAAAAAATTGGAACCGTATTGATCCACCACGGCGGTGTATGAACCGTTCACACCCCCTGAGCTTCCGTGGTTCCAGTCAAGCATTGAAACCGTTCGGGCTGAGCTTGTCGAAGCCTTGCGCAACGCTTCGACCCTTCGACAAGCTCAGCGCGAACGGATTTTTTGAGGTCGAAGCCTTGCACTGCGCCTCGACCTCTCGACGGGTTCAGGACAGGACAAGCTCAATGCCCTTGAAATCAAAAATTGAACCGCGCGCCCACCATCAAGCTTCGACCTCGCAGCGGTGAAGCATCCTTCACGAAGGATGTGTGGTTGAAGGCGAGTTTATCCAGAGCGTTGTTGAGGCTTGCATATAACTCGTAGCCCTGACCCGATGACAGCTGACCCCGCCAAGCCATGCGAAGGTTCACCATGTCGTAGGCGGGTGTGCGGGTCTCGAAGCTGGCCAGGCGGTTTTGAGCAAAGTTTCTATACCATTCGGCCGAAGCTGACCATGGCCCGGAGCGCCATTCCACGTTCATCCCAAAGCGATACGACGGAATGCGTGGCACATTACCGCCGCTCGAGAAGCTGGCCCTGACCAGGTCACCGGATATGCCAACGCGCCACTGCCTGTTCAACTGATGGCTCGCTCGTGCTTCGAGTCCCGTAAAGCTGGCATCACGCTGTCGGTAGTCGACCAGTCGGAAGTTTTCGTAGCGGTCCGTGGTGTCAGCGTAGATGTAGTTGCCAATACGGTTATGGAACGCTGTCAGCTCGTAGCGCGTGTCGCCGCTGGTTTTGCGCAAGCTGATGTCGAGATTGGTCGACTGCTCAGCCTTCAAACGCGCATTGCCTCGCTCCCAGGTGTTGGTCGCCAGGTGGACACCGCCGGCGAACAGTTCTTCGGCCGTAGGCGCACGTTGCGATCTCGATAGGCTCACAGCCAGCGTGTGCCCAGGGGTGAAGTTCCAGCTTGCCCCGCCTGAAATCGAACCCATGTGGTGCTTCACTGTTCCCCGCCGGGTGGTACCGTTGAGCTGGGCGTCTTGCCATTCGTAGCGTCCGCTTAACTCGAACCGCCAGTCACCCAAACGGTATTCTTCCAAGCCGAAGACCGCGTAGTTCTGAGTGACAGTGGGTTCAACAAAGGCTTCTTCTCCCACCGCGCTGAATTTGCGCCGGCTTTGCTGGGCGCCCAGCAGACCTCGCAGGGTGCCTGGGCCCAGAGTGAGCGGGTTGTGCTCCAGCTCCAGGCGGGCATCATGCGCCTTGTTCTTGAACGTTGTGCCGATTTCTCCGTGGTCGATCTCGTCGTGACGGTAGTCGGTAAGGCTGGCGCGCAGCCTGACGCGCGCAAAGCCAGGCAAGGGGTCTCGCCACTCGCCACGGATATCCCAGCGCTCGGTATCCATGTCAACCAGTGCCACTTCGTTGCTTTCGCCTTCACTACCGGTGCAGTGCAGTTCGCTGCCATGCCAGTGGCAGCCTGAAGGAGTGGGTCCTTGATCGGGGCTGTGACCGTGGTCGCTGCCGCAGTGCAGGGAGCTGCCGTGGGGGTGGCAATCTTCGTACTCGTGACTGTGGCCAGGCAGGCCATACTTGCTCCGTAACCGGCTGTAGGCAATACCCAGGTAACCGTTGGAATGAATGTAAGAGCCTCCCACGCTGCCATACCAGGTCTTCGTGGCTGAACCTGCCACACGAGGCGCCGTCCAGCCGCTACCTGTTTCGTAGTCGCCAGCTGATCGGTTCAATCCCTCCACGTGCAGCGCGATGGGGCCGCTGCCGGTGGTCAAGGAAAACAGCCCGGTTTTTTCCCGGGCGCTGGATTCGGAGCGGACCTCCACGCTACCTGTATAGCCTTTTGCCGGCACCGCCGTGGGAATGCGTTTGTCTCGCACATTGACCACGCCACCCACGATGCCTCCGCCGTAGATCAGTGTGGAGGGGCCGCGCAGAACCTCGATCTCGCTCGCGAGCATGGGCTCCAGCCCCACGGCATGGTCTGGACTGGAGGTAGAAGCATCTTGCACTTCACTGCCGTCAGAGAGGATACGTACGCGCGCGCCATCTGCGCCGCGGATCACAGGCCTTCCGGCCCCCGCGCCATAGTTGTTGTTGCGCACCCCAGGCAGGCCGTCCAGTGTTTCGCCCAGCGTGCCGCTGCGGCGCTGAAGCAGTGCCCGTTCATCCAGCAATTCAACTGGCGTGGATGACTCCTCCAGCGGAATGTCCAACGCCGTGCCGGTGATGCGCACAGTGTTGAGGGTGGGCGTAGCTGCCTCGGGGGTAGCCACGGCGTCCTGCGCGAATGCCGCAGGCGGCAACACAGCTAAGGCAATGGCCAGTGTTAGCTTGTGGTGCGGGAAAGGTGGTTTGTTCATGATCGAGTCGATGGGGTGCGGGAACAGAGAAAACGCCCGGGGTGGTGGGCGTTTTCTTAAATCGCTAAAGCCGGGTTTGAATCAGTGCGCGTGAGCCGAGATGCCCAGCCACGTCAAACCACCGGGGTTGAAATTCAGTGCGACTGAACCCTTCACGGCGGCATCGCCTATATCCACGGCGTGCAGGCGCCGCCCTTGTGGATCGCTGATCCATACCTTGTCGTCGTTGGCGCTCACGGCCAGGGCAGGGTAAGGCGCAGCCGTCGGCATGCTGGAGATCACGCTGGTCAGCGCAGCGCGCTTGCTCCAGTCCTTGGTCGAAAGGATGTGCAGCGTGCCAATATCATCGAGTACCAGCAAGCTCGCACCCTCTGCATCCAGCGCGTGCGCCCGGCGCACACGGCCCTCGGCCCAATCAATACGCTTGATTGCCCCGGCAACCGGGTCGATCTCAAACATATTGCCGCCGCTGCCTATGCCCACAAAGCTTGTCATGTGGTCATTCCCGATGATGGTGCTAATGCGCACACCGCTAGCCATACTTGCTGGGTTGGGGATTTTCTGTGCGGTGAATTCCTGGCCCGCCTGGCGTATCACTAGCACGCCATCGCTGCACCCAAATGCCGTGTAGTTGGTGTTGGAGTAGCTGCCGTGCAAGCCGGGGCATTCCTGCTCGAAGCGTTTGGCCTGGTGAAAGTGGTCGCCATGGCGCTCATACAACTCGACATGTGTAGGGGTTGTGCCCGCGGTTTCTGGCGCTTTCCATGTGGTTAGCAGCCAGTCGCCACGCGGTTCGGCAGTGCCATGCATGGGAGAGCTAAGACCCTGTGTGGCCAGCGTCACGCTGGGTTTGCCAATACTTTCATCGCTAAGCAAAGCGATCGATGCATTGGCGTTGGTGGCCGCGTTGCCATCAAAGAACACGGCGGCGAGTTCACCATGGCTCTCATAGTGCGAAGGCCGTACGCCACTGAGCCGTGTGTTCATCAACCTAGGCGACTCCTTTTTATCATCCATATGGTCTGCATGCGGTTCCTGATAGATCCCGCCGTCGACGAACTGAACCTGATTTTGCGTGGCTTGAAAAACCACGGCGTAGCGGCGATCAGGGCTGGCATAAACGGCTGAAGGTGTGCCGTCTGCAATGTAGCTCTGCATGACGCTGCCGGCGTCCAGGTCGATCACGTGTACCTGGTTGCTACCGGGCTCAAGCACCACCAGGCGGCCAGCGGTTTCTACGTGCCCGTGATCGGGATCATGGCCGTGATCTCCACCACCCACGTCTTGTACATCGCTGCTGCCCCCACCGCAGGCGGCTAGCGCTCCTGCGCAGGCCGCGACCAGAACAGCTCTTTTCCAGCGTACTAATGAACCTCTCATGTCTTATATCTCCCTTGTGTGAAATGTTATGTTATCACATCACATGTAACTTGGGGGATCAAGGAAAGTTGCCTTTTTCTTGGGCGGCCCTAGCCAAGGCATCTGCTTGAAGTCTGAAGCTGAGGCAAACTATTAACAGCAGATCGTCCGCAAACCGCTGCTGTGGCGTTCTGGCTCAAACCAGTTAGCCTCTGGGAACCCAGGGTCAATTCAACTAAACATTAGTGATCTGAATTCAGTCTATGCATATTGACTTTCTCGGTATTCAGGCGTTCTTGGCCATAGTTGAAAACGGCAGCTTTCAACTGGCAGCGGCAGAGCTCAACCTGTCGCAGACGGCCGTCAGCCACCGGATGCGCAAGCTTGAGGAATTTCTGGGAGTCAGACTGATCGCGCGGACCACGCGCGATGTCACCCTGACAGACGCAGGACGCGCCCTCTTGCCAAATGCACGCAGAGCGGTTCGCGAACTCGGGATGTCCTGCGACGCAGTGCGCCAGCACGGTCAGCACGCACCGGACTGGCTGGCATTTGCATGCCTTCCCACTTTGTGCACCAACCTCGTCAGTCCATTGCTGACTGAGGCCAGTCAAACGTGGCCGGACACGTTTGTACGCGTATTCGATACAGCCGCCCGCGAGATCGTTGAGTTGGTGGAGTCCAAGGTGGCCGCCTTTGGTATTTCGGTCATGCACCAGGGTTATGGCAATCTGTCGGTAAAGGTCATCGCCGAAGAACCTTTCGTGCTGATATGCCCACTCGGCCACCGTTTCGCGACACTGGGCAGCGTAGACTGTTCTGCGCTCGAGCACGAGCCCATGATTCGGATCAGCCTGACCACGGGCAACAGCACAACAATCGATGGCGCCCTGGGGCGAGCGCGGGAACACCTGCACTGGCGCTATGAGGCACTCCATAACTCGGTTGCAGTGGATATGGTGCGGGCCGGGTTGGGCTTGACCATCGTCCCCCGGCTGAGCTTGCCGGCGAATCCCGGCGTCGCGATTCTCCGTTTGAATTCACCTCGCATCCAAAGGACGCTATGTGCCGTGAATCGTACGGACGATCCGATCAATGAGCAGGAGAGCTGGCTTCAGGCGCGTGCTACGGATTTCCTGAAAAAACGCCTGGCAGATTGCTGAAAATCTGGCTACCGCGGTGGCCTGTCAACGGCTTGAAAGACACATGCCTGACAAGATGATTTCCATTCATCTTTTGCGACGAACTATTCATTTGTCCTCGTTCTGACAAATACCTAGACTGCCTCCTGGTTAAGAGACCCGAAACCGCAAGAAATATGCGGTCGATCCAGGAGACTGTCCCATGCCCCACGCCTTGAGTCCTTTGCCCGCCACGGCGGCCCCGCGCAGAGGGCAAACCATTGCTCAGAAAATCATTGCGCGACACGCATCGCGTGAGCACGTGGAGGTTGGCGAGTATGTCAACTGCGTGCCCGATCACGTCGTCACTCAGGAGCTCTACTGGCCCACCCACAAGAGCAACCTGGACAAGATTGGCGCCACCCGGCTGGCAAGGCCCGACAAGGCCATTATCGTCATCGACCATACGCCATCGGCAGCGGTTGGGTCGGCGCATGCTGCCACCCATAGGCTGCTCAAAGACTTGACGGCCAAGCTCGGTGTCGAGAATTTCTTTGGGCCCAATACGGGGTTGCGCCACTTGGTGCTGGTCGAACGAGGCTTCGCGCGACCTGGTTCCTTGATCTTCTCTGACGAAGGCAACATCGCCAGCATCGGCGCTGTAGGCGCGCTCAATATTCCCACGTCGGCTGACATTCTCGTGCCTCTCTTGAAAGATGAAAACTGGGTCAGAGTTCCCAAGACAGTGCGCATCAACTTACACGGAAAGTTGCAACCGGGCGTCTCTGCGCGAGACGTAGTGCAATCCATCATCAGGGACTACGGGGCAGGAGAATTCCTGCAGTGTTGCGTGGAGTACGGAGGCCCCGGTTTGCAGCACCTGACGCTGGACGACCGCCAGACAATACTGGCTTCAACATTCCACACCATGTCAGACACAGCCATCATGGATGTGGATGCGCTGGCGCTTGAGTACGTCAAGGAAAGGGCTAATGGGCGAGACTATGCCTGCGTCAGCAGTGACCCCGATGCGCAGTTCGAACAAGTCATTGAGTTGGACATGTCGCATTTGACGCCGCTAGTGACCGTACCCCCAGAGCTCACTGGCGCCACTGACGTCACTACTTTGGCAGGCACACGCGTCCACCAGGCCACTATCGGCTCCTGCGCTGGTAACCGGCTGCAAGACATGCGAGACGCGGCCACCATCCTCAAGGGGCGAACGATAGCGAGGGATGTCACCATGTACATATCTCCGGGGAGCCAGAACGTTTATGCCCAGGCTGCCCGCGAGGGCCTGCTGGAGATCTTTGCAATGGCGGGGGCGACCGTGCTATCGCCTGGTTGCAATACCTGCTGGGGATACCTCGGCGTGCTCAGCGAAGGCGAAAACTCCATCTCCACTCACCAATTCAATTACCAGGGCCGGAATGGCGCGGAAAGCGCACAGATCTACCTCGGATCGCCCATGACCGTTGCGGCGTCGGCGGTGCGTGGAGAGATCACAGATCCGAGGAAGCTGTTGGCCTCGGATCCCATGGCAGCATGTGCTGCGGAGGCTGATTGACATGAATTCAACAGCCATGACAGGAAGAGTCTGGAAGTTTGGCGATCAGGTATCAGGTGACGATGGGATTATCGATTTCTCCGCGGTACGCGATGGTTTTGGAAAGCCTTTCAATGCGCCGCTATTGAAGTCGATGTGCTTTCGGCGCCTCAATCCCCGGTTTCCTCAGGAGGTCCAGGTCGGAGATATCGTGGTGGCGGGCAGAAACTTTGCCCATCACAACCACATCGAGGTGAGCGCAGCCATCAAGCTCTCTGGCATTGCCGTGGTGGTGGTCGAATCCTGCGAGTCCGGCTTCGTGCGCCGAGCCCTGTCGCAAGGGCTCCCCATCTTGACGGTGCCAGGGATTACGGCGCACGTTGAAGACGGCGAGACCATCACCGTAGACCCTGCCACCGGGCGTATTGAGCTTTCGGACGGTAGTGCACTTCAAGCACAACACTTTTCAGATCGCATGCTGGCGATATGGCGCGCCGGTGGCTTGGTCGCCGCCTTGCAGCAGGAGTTTCAGCCCATCGATCCCGGCCACGAACCATCGCCGTAGCCACTCTCACTCTTTCACCCACGGAGACACTATGAATCAAAAAAAATCAAAGTCCACCTCTGCCAGCAGGCTTAGGATGGCCATCGGCTTGTTGTGCTGTGCCGCCATTTTTCAGCCTATCTCCGCGCTTGCGGACTACCCGGAAAAAGTGATCCGGCTCGTGCATCCGTACGCCGGGGGTGGCGCGGGCGATATGCTGACCCGTGAGCTCGCGGAAGGATTGAAGACCGCATTCAATGGTGCTGCGGTCATCACGGAAAACAAGCCCGGAGCCGGTACCATCGTCGGGGCCGTGACAGTGGCCGGCTCTCCCCCAGATGGCTATAACCTCTTGATGATCGGCCCGGCAACGCATGTGATCATGCCGCTTATCAATCCAAAAATTCCCTACAACGCCAAGAAGGACTTTGACATCATCGGTATGTGGGGCGTTATTGGCAGCATGATTTCAGTGAATGCGGCAACACCTGTGCATACGGTACGTGATCTGGTCGACTATGCAAAAAAGAACCCCGGAAAATTGAATTATTCCAGCGCAGGTGCCGGGACCGGCCCGCATCTTGGGGGGGAAATGTTCAAGGACCTGACGGGGACGCAGATCACCCACGTTCCCTATAAAGGCGCGTCTCCTGCCGTATTGGCGCTGGTGAGTGGTGAAGTGGAGGTGTCCTTCGTCAATACGCCTCCCCAGGTGCCCTTCGTCAAAAGCGGAAAAATTCGGCCTTTAGCGGTGACCACTACTCAACGTTCACCGCTTTTGCCGGACGTTCCCACGACAGCAGAAGCAGGCTTTCCAGGCATCCTTTCGGAGTCTTGGTACGGCGTTGCTGCGCCCGCAGGTACTCCTGCGGATGTAAAAGCAAAAATCCTTCGCGGCATGCGCGCTGCGGCCGCAGATCCTGTGCGTCGGGCGCGACTAAGCGCAGCGGGTATAGAGCTGCGCGTCACAGACGCCAAGGAGCTCAGCGACTACATTGATGCTGAAGAAAAACGCCTCAAGCCGGTACTCACCCGGCTTGACATCAAGATGGAGTAATCATGGGAAATACTCTGAATGATGATGCCCGACAGCGTGTGCTGGTGACCGCCAAGAGCGTAGCCAACTGCGATGCGGCTATTGCCATGATGCGCGACGCGAAACTCGACGTCGTGATAAAGAACACGCCGATGCCGATTGATGAGGCATGGCTCAAGGAGCAGGTACACGACATAGACGCTCTTGTGTTCGCAATGGAGCCTATGGGGGAGAAGGTACTTCAGGCAGCCAATCGATTGAAGCTGATCGCGCGGCCGGGGGTAGGGTACGACAACGTCGACATCGACTTTGCCACCAGGCGCGGTATTCTTGTGAGCACAGCCGCGGGAACGAATGACCAGAGCGTGGCGGATTTTACTTTTGCACTCATGCTGGAAGCTATGCGAGGGGTATCGCGAGCGTCCAATGGCGTGAACCAGGGTGGTTGGGATCGCGTTACAGGAACCGAACTCTGGAAGAAGACGATAGCGGTGATCGGCATGGGCCGTATCGGCAAGGGCGTGGCGCGGCGCGCCCGGGGGTTCGACATGGATGTCCTGGCGGTGGGCCGCGAGCCCGACCACGACTTTGAGCGTGCGTACGGTGTTCGTTATTGCTCACTGCAAGAAGCGTTGAGCAAAGCCGATATCGTCTCGCTTCATCTGCCGCTGAATCCATCTACAGAGGACTTGATAAATAGTGTCACGTTGGGGCAAATGAAACCAGGCGCTTACCTCATCAACACAGCGCGCGGCGGGTTGATAGATGAGCAAGCCCTGGTTGAAGCGGTTGGCAGTGGCCAGCTTTCTGGCGCCGCGATAGACGTGCTCCGTGAACAAGGCGCGGGCAGCAAAAGCTGCTTGATTGGGGTGGACGGAATTACGGTGACGCCCCATATGGCTACATTCACCCACGAATCTATTGAACGTGTGGCGATGTCAGTCGCTGAAAGTGTCATAGCGGGATTGCGCGGAAATATGCCAAGGCATGTAGTCAATCCCGGTGCATGGACTTCGCAGCCCTTTGTATCAGCGCCATGACTGAGACGACCACAGGTTCTCGCAACATGAAGCACTCGTGACGTAGGGCCTCAGGCTGCCTGACCTCGGCGTTGGTGCGTTCTACTGCTACGAATCAGGTCACTCTGAGCTGGTATAACTTTGCGATGTCCTTAGCGTTGTTATCCACAGCCGATTTCATTTCAATTGCATTGCGTAACCCCGTCAATGCACAACTGCTCGATCGCCTTCGTGGTCTGGATATTCCTCAGTGCTACCTGACGGCCGGATGCCTGTTCCAGGCCGTGTGGAACATTCATTCGGGCCATTCTGTGGAGTGGGGCGTCAATGACTACGACGTCTTTTACTTCGATGACTCAGACCTGACTGAGGAGGCGGAAGACCGCGTAATCGTGCGCGCGTTGAAGGCCACTGCAGATCTAGGTGTGAAGATTGAAGTGCGAAATCAGGCGCGAGTGCACCTTTGGTACGAAAGACGGTTCAAAGCCGCGTATCCCCAGTTGCGCCACGCCCGAGAGGGCATTGATCGCTACCTGGTCGCATGCACCCGCGTAGGGATCGATGTCGCTACTGGCGAGTTGTACGCACCTGATGGGTTGGATGATTTAGCAGCAGGGGTGTTGCGGCCCAATCCTCTGTACCCAGATGCCCGGCAGTTTGAGGGCAAGGCGCGTAGCTATCAGGAACGGTGGCCTTGGTTGAAGATTGACTCACCGCACGGCCAGGTACCCTAGTTGGGCCAAGCGTAATACGCACCGCCCTCAAATTTCCATTCAGGATAGGTCGCACGCACGAAGTCGGATTCAGCCTTGCTGGCTGTGTAGAAATGCACACCATTCTTAAGATGGAAGAATCTGTATACCTCCTCGGCATTGTTGCCAGCTTGAGGCTGCGCATACCAGGCGGGTCCTTCGTACTTGAACTGCGGATACGTGGTGAGAACGAAATCGCGCTCCCCGGGACTAATCGAATAAAAATGAGCGCCCGTTTGCACGTTGAAGAATCGGTAAACCGGGGCAAGGCTTGGCCCGGTCTGAGAGAACGCTTTGAACCTCGGGCCTTCGTAGATGAAGACAGGGTAGGTGGCCATTACGAAGTCTCGCTCCAACACACTGTTCGTGTAAAAGTGCGCGCCCGTTGATGGGTTGAAGAACCGAAATACCGGAGTGAGTTTGCCCTCCGGCGTCGAAGAGTTGGCCGCCCCAAGCCAGCGCTTCAAGCCTGCCTCGTAAGCAAGGTCAAAACGCCCGTACTGGCTACTGCGCGTTAGTGCGCAGATGTTCCGAGTTAGTGACTGCAATTGTCCGATCACATACTGTTTGCCATTCTTCTCCTTGAATAGCGGACTGCCGCTGCTACCGCCTTCGGTTGTCCCGGAGAGCCAGTTGATGTTCAAGAATTTTCCTGTCGATACGTTTGACTCAGTGCAAGAGACCCCCATGCTGGTTGCGGTGCAAATTAAAAAGTCCTTCAAGTATCCCTCGGAGATTTTCAGCAGATCTCCCCCGGGGTGGTGTATGCCGGTCACAGAGTCCAGGCGCTGAGGGGGAGTGGCGTCCCACTCCGCAAAATAGACTCCATCAGGAGGCGTTGAGTTCAGACGCAAGAGTACGGTGTCCGTTGAGCCGTTCACGAACAGGAGTGATGCACCGCCAACCAAGTGGCGTACTTGGGAGTTGACCACCGAAGATCCACAACTGGCGGATCTATAAAACCAGGTTGTCTCCAATGTGGAGGCAACAGCTTGGGTTGAAATACAGTGAGCGGCGCTTAAAAAATAGGGGGTACGCGTGCCCGCGGAATCTGCGATGAGGGCGCCGCTGCAATAGTAGGCGGCTCCTGCATCTATATAGCTCATGCGAGCCACCGACTTGGCAGCAGTATCAAATTCACGGCTGCAGGAGGCATCGACATGGCAGCTCGCTGTAGCTGCTTTTGTGATGTTCATATCCGGGTCGGCATCCTCGGGGAGTCTCCAAAAATGGACGAGCTGAGGAACCGACAGCACCAGCGCAGAACGCGGAATGTCTGCAGGAAGATCTATTTCCAGCGTAACGCGAGGCCCTTTGACGGTTGGCAGCCAATACAGACGCGCTTCCTGCTCTGGTGTCCCAGCATTCAGGTTGTTCTGGACAGTCTGCGCCAATATGGAGCTGTCAATTTCCACGGCACGATCATCTTGCGAACCGAACACGCGCACTACGCTGCGCATGGGAAGCATGTGTATCTGCAGGCCAAGGCGTATGCCCTGAGCAGCAGGTGATTCAATAGTGAGGCTTGCTGTTTTTTTCCCGTCAGGTCCAGATTGCCAGCTCAGCCTGGCTTGAAATTCCTGCGGCTGCATCGTCGCTTCGACGTTTCTCGCGGAGCCGATCGAAATAGCGCCTTCTTTCGCAGAAGCGTTGGTTGATTTCTCAAAAGTGCTCAGGCGCACGACGGATGAATCTGCAATGGCCGATTTAGGCCGCATGACCTCTCGGATTTGCTGGAGGCGGGGGTCCGTAGATTCCGTGAACGTGAGGCTGGAGGGTGGTGCCGCGGATACTGCGCTTGTCCTCTCAGATTCCCCGTCGCCACCACATCCTAGAACCGCCCCAAACACCAGGGCATGGGCTAACCAGGCCGCAGTCCGAACAAACCGCGCAGAAACCCTAAGGCTTGACATACTCCCCAGGATCGCTCGATAGCCTCTACGCATTACTGCCTCGCTGTATATGTATTTATTTATGGCGCTTCCGAGGGGTTTTATAACATGCTGCAAGACCTTGGTACGCGTCAAGCTGAGGTCGAGGCGAGTAGCTTCATACGCGATGTTTTTGACCGCGAACTGGGTCTTGCGCGTTCAGACTCTCCTACACGGCCACAAGTTGTGCACGGCCTTCACGCGCCAGGTGCCATTCCCATGCCGAGAAGGCAAATACAGTGAAGGCTTGAATCAAAAGGTAGGCTATTCCCAGTTTGGTAGCGCTGCTCAAACCGGCGGCTAATGCCAGGCAGGCGATCCCCCAGCTTACGTTGCCCCATACAAGAAGATGCAATACCCAGCGTTTGAAATGACTCGCGAATGCCATCCCTAATAGCAAGGCTACGTAGCCCAGGAGCAGAACGGCGCTGCCTACTAAAAGAGGTACAGCTAAGCCCAGCCAGGAACTGAGCAGTTGGGGGGCTGCCAATTGCAGCGCGGCCACCACGACACCGATAGCTGCATCCAGCAGCAATATGGCTTTCAGGCCGGGATGATTGACGACGTTTGACATATGACCTCCGTGAGCTCAGACACCGTGCCTGAGTAGGCCCACTTTAAGAAGAGCGCCGCATCCCGTCTATTACCTCAGAGGTCATGTAGTCAAGGAACGCATTACCGTCTCGCTGTCGGCATCAGCAGGGTAGAAGAGCTCGATGCACAACTCCTGCAGGGTCACATCTTGCGGAGTACCGAAACTCGTCACGGTACTGAACATCGATAGGCTCGCCATGGGCAAATCCAAGTGGCAAAGTATGAGCAGCCCTTGTCCGCTCGGGTCACGGCGAGATACTTCGCGCATCCCCGGATAGGCCAGCACCTCAGCCTCAAGGGCAATCAATTCTGGGTCGCCGCTGCCTTCCACTGCCCGGCGTAAACCGGCCAGTAGATGCGGCGCCCAATTTTCCAGATTGCGCGTGTAGCGAGCCAAGCCTTCGGGGTGAAGTGAAGCCCGGTACATATTGATCGTAGGCGTACGCAGAGATTCCGGCAGCACACTCGCCAACGCCATGGCTGCCGGATTCGCCAACACCACGTTCCAGTGCCTGTCCAGCACTATTCCAGGATAAGGATGGTGCGCTTCAAGCAATCGCGTGAGCGCAGCGTGTACAGGTCGCATATCTGGCGCATCCAGGTTCTCGTGAGCGTAGCGCGGTGCGTAACCTGCTGCCATCAACATGACATTGCGCTCCCGGAGCGGAACCTCAAGCTCGCGTGCTATGGCTATCAGTACTTCGGGGCTGGGCCTGGAACGGCCAGTTTCAATAAAGCTTAAGTGCCGTGTAGATAGCCCGGCGTCGAAAGCCAGCTGCATCTGGCTGATCCGGCGGCGCTTGCGCCACTGCTGTACTAAAAGCCCGATGGCAAGGGGAGGCGTAAAGACAGTTGGGTTGGCGGATGTCATGGCGCATAACCTTACCTCAAGGGAAGCTGAACTCCCCCGCAAACTTGTGCGCGCTTTCACGGCGCGCCCTGCTCAGAAGTAGGGAGTCCCGCCGAAGCAGGTCTCCTCTGGTTTCCATTTTTCCGCTTGGCGCTCCGAATCCGTCAACCAACCATGCGCTCATGCCCCGCCCAGTAGCGGTCTCGCACGATCTTGCGAGAGATTTTTCCGTTGGGGTTGCGTGGCAACTCCGCTACAAATTCCACAGAGCGTGGCTTCTTGAAATCCGCCAACGCGGTTTTGCAGTGGCTGATCAGCTCTGTATCGTTCGTGTTCTGGCCAGGGCGAAGCACGACCACGGCCTTCACTGATTCGCCCCAAACGTCATCGGGCACCCCCACCACACAAGCTTCATACACGGCAGGGTGCTGGTACAGGGCCTGCTCAATCTCGGTTGGATAGATATTGAACCCACCCGAGATGATCATGTCCTTGCTGCGGTCTACGATATAGACATAGCCTTCAGCGTCAACCTTGGCAAGATCGCCTGTCTTGAGCCAGCCTTGCTCGTTGAAAGCCTGCGCAGTTAGTTCGGGTTCACCCCAGTACCCGGCAAATACATCTGGCCCTCGAACCACAATCTCGCCTACGGCATCCCCACTCACCGGATTACCTTCAGCATCAGCCACGATTAGTTGCGCCTCTCCAATAGGCTGCCCACAAGAAGCTAAACGCGAAGGCACTTCGGCCAAGGCGCGTGCGTGAGATGCCGTGTCGAACAAAATCAAGCCGCCTGTGGTTTCGCCACCGCCATAACCCTGTGACAGCACTGGCCCCAGGGTTTCCCACGCTTCACGAATGCGTGCTGGGGCCATGGGCGCACCGCCATAGGCAATTTGCTTCAAGCTGCTGATGTCGTAGTTGCGAACACCGGGATGGGTGGTCAATTTGTTGAGCATGGTCGGCACCATAAAGGTGTAGCTCACCTTCCAGCGCTCTACGGCAGAAAGAAGCAAGTCAGGATCAAACCGATCTTGGATCAACAAGGTTCCGCCCTGATAGAGAAAGGGCTGCATGAACATGCCGCTCGCGTGTGTGAGCGGGCCACTTAAGCCCAGCACGTCACCCGGGCTCACACGCATGCGGTGCATCCCCACCTTTCGCAGATGCGATAGCCTATTGCCTACGGTCTGCATCGCAGCTTTCAGTTTGCCGGTAGAGCCCGAGGTGTAGTGCAACACCGCAAGATCGTTGGCCTGCATCTCTACATCGGGGCTGAGATCGCTGGCTTGGGCCAGCAGGGACTCATATTCCAGCCAGCCCCCTACCGCTGTTCCGCAAGTCACGTACTGCGACACATCCACGCGGCCCATAATCGATTGAACCAGCTCCGTGTGCGAGTCACCCACGATGAACACACGCGGCCCGCCGTTCTCGATCACATCGACCACCTCATTGGCAGACAGCCGGGCGTTCAGCGGCATCTTGACCAGGCCCGCTTTGTAGAGCGCAATCTCAATTTCCACAATCTGAGGCCTGTTGGCCATCTGGAACGCCACGCGATCACCCTTTTTTAGTCCTAACCCGATCAACGCGTTGGCCAAGCGACTGGAGCGGCGGTCCAGCTCCTGAAAGCTCATGACCTGATCTTGAAAGATCACCGCGGGTTGTTGCGGAAAATACCGTGCATTGCGTGTAACAAATCTGCCCTGATTCATAAAAGTCTCCTGAGATTGCGATGCTCAATGCTTTGTGCACATTGAATGAAGGCAATGCTAGGAGCGCGCTTCCCAACCGTTGATAAGCAGATGGCCGGGTTTGATGCCGCCACGTTATGGCGTGCTTGATTCCGCTGAGTTATCGCACAAAGAGGTTGCGCTATCAACGCAGCGGGCCATCTCAACGAAACTTGCTACGAAGCTCACACTACAACCAATAAGGAGACAACATGAACGAGAAGCCTTGCTGCCCCTCTTCTTCGCCAATCACTCGCAGAAGCGTGCTGCAACTGCTTGGTGCCGGCGCTGCCATCTCCGCACCTGTCTGGAGTTACGCCGCAGCAGCTTATCCAACCGGCCCTGTCACCCTTGTGGTGCCTTTTTCTGCGGGAGGGCAGTTCGACTCCATTGGCCGTGCCGTCGCGCTGGCCATGGCACCTGATCTGGGTAAACCCATGCTCGTAGAAAACACTGGCGGCGCAGGTGGCACCATCGCAGGCGGCAAGGTGGCAAGGGCCAAGCCTGATGGTCAAACCCTTTTGCTCTACGGCGGAAACCTCGCCACCGCTGGCGACATTTACAAATCGCTCGACTACGACCCGTTGAACGACTTCCAGGCTATCTCCCGCCTTAGCTTTGCCCCCCACGTGATCATGGCGTCACCAAGCAGCGGCATGACTACCTTCAAACAATTGAGAGACAAAGTGAACGGCGGCGCCAAACTCTCGTATGGCTCACCCGGCGTGGGCACCTCCATGCATTTGACCTTTGAGCTCGTCAAACAGCAGATGGGGCTTGACATCTTGCACGTGCCCTACAAAGGTGGCGCCAATGTCATGACGGACCTGATTGCTGGCAACATTGATCTGGGCATCATCGCCATCGGCCCTGCGCTCAATTTCATCAAGAGCAAGAAAGTCGTTCCGTTGGGCCTCACCAGCAAAGCGCGCTCTAAAGTGGCCCCTGAGATTCCGTCGCTCTCTGAATTGGGTCTCACAGATCTCGACACCGGAAGCTGGGCCGGTCTCTCAGCTCCCAAAGCCACGCCTGCCAACATTGTGGAGCGACTCAACCAGAGCGTGCTCAAAGCGCTTCAGAGCGCGGATCTAAAGCGTATGTTTGAGGAGCAGGGCTTTATCGCTACGCCCACCACGCCTGCGCAGATGAAAGAATTTGCCGTGCAAGAGGCCAAGGCCTTCAGCTCCGTCATTCGCAATCTCAAGCTTTGAAGAGGCCTGCTATGTCAACAACTCGCGGGCACGCTCACTCAGCACTTCAATGTAGCGCTGTACCAATGGGGAAAGGTAGGCGCCTTTGCGCGAAATCACTCCAATGCGGCGCGGCCAGCCAGCGTCACTTAGGTCCAGTGCCACCAAGCCACGGCCCGCGCCGGAGCGCAATGATTGTTTGCTCATCAAACCGAGCAAGTCGGTACGCCGCAAGATGGAGGGTGCCAGCGTCATAGAGGTGTCGGTCTGAAACACCACATCAGGCGCGGGTAGCCCACCGTCAGCAAAGCGCGCTTCAATCCGGCGCCGCGCCATGACTTGCGGCCCCGGCAGTGCCCACTGCTGTGCAGCCAGGTCCGCAAGCTTCAGATTCTGCTTGTTAAGCAGCGGATGGTGTTCGCGCAAAACTACTCGCAGCTCGTCGTCAAACAAAACCTGGCAGTGAAGGTCATCGGGTTCTACGTCATCAATCGCGTTGACCGTGATGTCTAAATCCCCCAGGCGCAAGGAGCTTAGCAAGGTGTCATTCAAACTGATAGTCACACGCGCCTTGGCGCCCGGTCGCTGCGCCAGCAACTGCACAAAGGCCTCAGTTACCAGGCTATCTGCAAACGGCGGCGACACACCCACGCGGATGGTGCCAATGGCGCCCAGGTGCAAATCCTCGGCCTCTTGCACTGCTTCATCAAGCCCCATGCACACCTGCTTGGCACGCTCGAAGAACACTCCGCCCACCGTCGTCAGGGTCATTCCTTTTGAGGTGCGCTCAAACAGTTGCAAGCCCAGGCTGGCCTCCAGGCGTTGCACCCCCTTGGTCAGCGCAGGTTGTGTCACCCCCAAGCGCTGCGCCGCACGACCCACGTGGCCATGCTCTGCCACCGCCACGAAGTAGCGCAAGTCATCAATTCTCATCGCCACCCCCGAACCGAGTAAACATCATGAACGCCTCTCCATCGACCCTGCAAGCCACTTCAGCTACGAATGCCAGCGAGCCGTTTGAATCGTTTCGCGCTCGATTGAACGAGTATCTTAAGTCCGAGCTGATCCCTCTGGAAAAGCGCCTGGGCCTGGGCTACCAAGATCGCTTTGAGCGTAGTCTCATCCGCTCCATCTGGCAACGCTGCCGCGAGCTAGGGTTCTATGGCGCCCAACTCCCCGTAGCGCTGGGTGGGTGCGGCTTGAGCATTGAGCAACATTGTCTGCTCAAAGACGACGCTGCCGCATCTGGCGCCATTCTGTTCCCCCACGTGCTGGGCGACTGGGGCGGCCCCTCTCGCATAGGCTCATTGGTGAAGTACCTCACACCAAGTCAACGAAGCGAATATCTGGAACCGGTGGTCCACGGTCAAAAAGGCATCTGCTTTGCCATGACCGAACCCCGCTCCGGATCTGATGCCGCCAGCATTCAGACCAGTGCCGTGCGAGACGGTGATCACTACGTTATCAATGGCCGCAAACATTTCATCACCGCATCGACCTTCGCCGACGCAGCCATCTTGATGTGCGTGACTGACCCCTCTGCAGGCGCCAAGGGTATCTCCGCCGTCTTCGTGGATCTAGACGCACCCGGTGTTCGGCTCGATTACGACTGCGTACCCATGAGCGGGCAATTCGTGGATGCAGACATCATCTTTGAAAACGTGCGTGTGCCGGTTAAGAACGTGATCGGCCAGGAGGGACAAGGCTTTCATATTGCCATGAATCGCATCAACACCAATCGTGTATTGCATTGCCCCACGATGCTGGGGCTGGCGCGCCAGACCTATGAACTCTCATTGGAGTATGCGCAACAGCGCAAGCAGTTCGGCGGGGCGATCAGCCGGTTTCAGGCCATTCAACACATGCTGGCTGATATGGCGACCAGCCTCTATGCCTGTGAACATATGATCCTGGCGACTGCGCGCAAGGCTGATAGGGGAGATGACATTCGAACCGAAGCTTCGATGTGCAAGCTCTTCGTTTCCGAGCGCTGCTTTGAGGTGGCAGACAAAGCAGTGCAGATTCACGGCAATGTTGGCGTCACTCAGGATCATCCTGTGGAATTCATCTTCCGCCGATTGCGCATGTACCGCATCGTTACCGGCACCAGCGAGATTCAACGGAACACTATTGCGAAAGGAATTCTGGCGATCGACGCCGCATAGTTTTCAGAAATGCCTGGCTGCGCAGATCAAGCAAAATGGCCTGCTTTGAAAGATAGGAATCATGAATCTATCCAACTTTGATGAACGCCGTGAACTCGACGGGGCTTGTCATTGCAAAGCTGTGCGATTTCGATTGGTTCTTACCAACGGCCTGCGCAGCGCACGACGGTGTAACTGCTCCTATTGCAGCATGCGTGGTGCCGTGGCTGTCTCTGCGAATCTGGATGACCTGCATGTCGTGCAAGGCACCGAAAAACTAACGCTCTATCAGTTCAACACGGGGCAAGCCAAGCACTATTTTTGCTCGGTGTGCGGTATCTACACTTTTCACTCGCGCCGCTCTGATCCAACTCAGTACGGCGTGAATGCCTCTTGCATAGAGGGCTTGAGCCCCTTCGATTTTGATGAAGTCCCCGTTTCGGAAGGACGAAACCACCCCAAGGATCACAACGGCGCTTCGCTGACTGCCGGCTGGCTCAGCTATCGGTCCAATACAGGCAGTTAAGCGCGACGTTGTCCATGGCCCTGGCGATGCGGCCACCTATACGGTCGGTGATGACCGGACCCACACTCTTGCAGGCGACGGTTTCTTTCTTCACGCCATAGCAGGGCTACTGCTGTGTTTCGCGCCTTTCGCTCGGAGCGCCTTCGCCAGGCATCGGGGAAGGAACCCAGGGGCCCATAGGTAACATGGCCGGGTCGGACTGATCAGTAAACCAACGCGCCCGCAGGTCGGTGGTACCAATGAGCTGAAAGCCATCACCGTCCACACGCAAGCCACTACCTTCAGGCAGGCCGAGCACTGGTATGCCAGGGTTGCATACGGCGAATTCGCGCAAGCGTTGCTGGCGCGTTTCACCGCGATGGCCTTCGGGGTGTGCGTCTGTGTAATGCGCGTTGATCTGAAACGGTAGCAGCCCCATCGTGGCGAAGCCCTCAGGGTCGACGATGGGCATGTCGTTGGTGGTGCACAGCGTGGGGCAGGTTATGTTGCTGCCGGCGCTCCAGCCCAGGTAGCGCGCGCCGCCACGCACGCGCTCGGCAATGGCTTGTAGCTGGCCACTTTGGCGCAGGTGGCGCACCAGCGCGAACGTATTGCCACCTCCTACCGCGATGTGGGTGGCTCGCGCGATGGCCTGCAGGGCAGCGCCGCGGTCCTGCACACGATGCAGCGAACGCACGCCGAGGCCAGTGGGTTCCAGAGCATCTCGAACCAGAGTTTCGTAGTCGTCCCATTGGCGGGTCACGCCGGCGTAGGGTACGAACAGCAGTTCGGCGCGGGCGGTGCCGGCCCAGGCGCGGATGTCAGGCAGGGCGTGGGTCAGGTAGCCTTCAGGACTGCTGGAGTTGCTCAGGAGTAGTAGCTGCATGGTGTGGAGGTGGGCGAAGAAGAGAGGTCAGACGCAAGCTCACAGCGCGGGCGTCCATTCGGTGTGCGGCAGAGAGGCTTTCTTTTCTAAGGCCGGTTTTTCGTTAAAGAAGTTCGAGGTTATCGAACTTAAGCTGCCTGCTCAAGCCTGCCAAACCCCGAACCCCGCCGAGCGCAGGTCGATACCGATCTCGATTTCCCGGTCAACTGCCTCGTCGTAAGCCATGGGGTTGAAGCCCTCATACAGGTCAGGTAACAGGCGCAGACCGTACTGCTGCACAAACCGGTTCGCCTGTATGCCCGATTTGTGTTTGTCAAAACGAAGATCAGGGTTCAGGCCCGTCATGCCCACGTACACGCAGGGTTTGCCCTCCACATAGCCTGGGTTGTTTTTACGAAAACGCGGCTCGTAAAGCACGTCTTTGGATAGTTCGACCACATAGACGTGGTGGTGTTTGCGGCGGGGCATGGGGTGTGCGCGGCAGGTGAAGAGGGCACGTTGGGATGGCTAGTGGCTATTTTCCTGTCAGTTTGTGCTGCAGGCATTCACAAAAGGCCGAAGACGGCAGTACTTCACGCTAGCCACCGGCCTTCCGTGCGGGTTCCCAGGGGCGGACGATATGCTCGTCTTTGCGGGCAAGAGCCCACGGTCCTCGCACCTTGCCCGACACACTAATCAAGGCATTCTCGGGCGCATTCAACCGCGGTTTCTAGCTTTAATTGTTACTGGAGTCATCTCATGCGTCGATTCACCCTGCATTCTCTGCTTGCACTATGCCTTGCCACTGGCGCAGTGGGCGCCCACGCAGCCGAAGATTGCGGTTTTCTCCCCACTGAAATGGTCGAGGAGGCTTTTGCCAAGTTTGTGCCTTGGCGCACCCTGGTTGGTGGCGCTGTCGGCCACTGCAGCTTCGCTTCAAATGCGCGTGCTGCGCCAAATATCATCAGCTTCATGCAGCAGTTCAAGCCCTCTAAAGCAGAGGCCAGCACGGTATACGACGAGATGCGCCGAGCTCTCGCGGGCGACTATATCCAGAAGGAGATGAAAGGCCTTGGTGACCGCGCTTTCCGCTATGACCCAAAAGACAGCGGCCAACAAGGCTCACGCACCAGCATCATCGTCACGCAAAAAGATAAGCTGGTGATGACCGTTACGCTGTCTCTTCAGGCCGCCGTGACCGAAGACGACCTGCGCGCCGCTGCCCAACTGGGGCAATTTGCCCTGCGCGGCGCAAACGACCCGGAGACACTGCGCAAAGCTTCGACCTGCCCGTGGTTTGATGAAGGGGGCCTCAAGCGGCTGTTTGGTGGAAAGGCCTACGAGGTTCAGGTGCATGGCGAAAACAGTTGCATGGCGACGGACAAGCAGTCGCGGGTGTTGCTGCTGTCGGCGCTCAAAGCACGTGGCACTGAAATGCAGGATACCTTGCATGCTGGCGACTGCCAAATTCGTAGCGTGCCCGAACTCGCCAGCGATGCGAAGCTCTCGTATGCGTGCAAAGGCGGAAACCCCCGCGCCGCAACCGGTTTTGCGGTCAACGGCACGGTGATCCAGCTGACATGGGCCCCAGCAGGCGTCGAACCAAGTGAAGCAGACAGGGCTGCATTGGTTGAGTTGGCGAAGTCGGCCCGCGCGCTGCAAGCCGCGAGGTAGAGCGGGCCGAGCGTTTGCGTTAACTGTGGCGTAGGGCGACGCGTTTGGTATCGGCGTGAGACTGCGCAAGAAATTAGCGATGAGCGCCAGAGAAATGGCCGCTTATCGCTAATAAAAAAGTGGCATTTACTGCTCAGCAATCACATCTATAAAAACAAGCGGCACCGTGCCCGTGTTGACCAGACCATGTGACTCATTTTTGCGCACGATGGTTACGTCACCGGCTTTGACGGGGTAGTCCTTACCGTCCTTGTCGCGGAACATGCCGGTACCAGACACAATGATGTAGGTGTCTTCGTTGGTCGTGTGTTTGTGGTAGCCAATCGAATCGCCTGGTTGCAACGTGAGCCAGCTGATTTCCTTGATGGCCTGGTCTTTGGTGGGTTGGTCGCGGGTGAACGCGTATTCGCCCGAAAGCGTGCCCTTGCCGCCACCGGCTTCTTTCTTGTCTACCTTGACGAGCTTCTCTTTGGAATACACCTCGGCCTGCGTTGCTGTGGTAGTCACCAGGGAGAAAGCTGCAGCCAGTGTCAGTGCCAATGCGTGGGAATTTTGCATATATGAAAGGCCTCGTAACCGATGTTGAAGTTTGGGCACGGGAGCGGTTGACCACGTGTTCAGCCTGAGAAGGTGTGAACGAATCCCTCATGCCCGCCAAGGTGATGCTAAATGGGCGGCTTGGCGATGCGCCAGCGCGTTTACCCACCCCCCTTTTTAGCTACCGGCTCTTGATAGCCACCAGCGCTATCCCCATAAGCCCGACACCCGTCAATTGAACGGCGTCCAGGGTTCTGCCATACACGACCCAATCCAGCAGCACCGCCGTGAGCGGGTACACATACTGGAGCACGGCCACCCGTCCTAGTGTCATGCAGGTCATGCCCGCAAACAGGATCGCATAGGCCAGTCCTGTGTGTAAGACGCCCAGACCCGCCAGCCAAGCCCATGATGAAACCTGCGTTGGCCAACCGTAAGTGATTGGCGTCCAGGCCAGCACCAGTATGCCTACGGCACATTGCCACCACGCCATGGCGAACGAGGTCACCACTTTCTCTCGCTTGGCAAGGATCGTCACTGCAGCGTAGCTCAGAGAGCCTCCCAGGCAAAGAAGCAAGCCCACCACATAGTCGTGGCCGGACTTTATGTCGTTCACGCTGCCGCTCCACAGCCCAGTCGTGAGGACAAGGCCACCCAGCGCTACGGCGGTAGCAACCTGCTGCCGGCGTGGCACAGCCTCGTGCAATACCACCGCGCTATAGAAAATGAGCCACACCGGCTGGATGTGGAACACGATGGTGGCCACGCCGATGGATGTCAGCGGAATGGCTGCAAAGAACAGTGCCCAGTTCAGCACCATGAAGCCTCCGGCTGCGAGCACGATCCACCAGCTTCGCCCACGAATTCGCAATTCCGCCACCCTGCCCGTCGCCAAACCCCAAACCAGCAAAGCCAACGCACCGAATACGCAGCGGAACCAGACCGTAACAAGCGCAGGCTGATTCGCTTCTTCTGCAAATACCCCCACCGTGCCCAGTATCAGCCCGCCGGCGATGAGCAACCGCTGGCCCTGCTTCTCGCCGGAACGGCCTTGGCCACGGCTGCTCGCTGAGGCGAGTGGGCGGCTTTGAACTCGGTTTTGCATGCGGTGATGCTCGCGGAGCTGAATGGTTTGGTAAAGCAAATAATTCGTAGATGTACTATTCGGTAATCGAATGAGTGGGCGACAATGAAATATCCTGACTTGCAGATTGACTGGTTGCGTGCTCTGGTGGCCGTGGTGGATGCAGGCTCGCTTTCGGCTGCTGCTCCGCTCGTACATCGCTCCCAGGCGGCGGTCAGCATGCAGATCAAGAAACTTGAGGCGGCACTGGGCAAGCCCGTGTTGTTGCGCGGGCCTCGCCATCTGCAATTAACACCGGCTGGCGCGGAGCTGCTCGGCTATGCGCGGCGCATGCTCGCTTTGCAAAGCGAAGCGCAAACAGCGTTGTTCGGCCCGGATCTGTCAGGGCGCGTACGGCTGGGCGTTCCGGATGATTACGCCTCTCGCTACCTCACACCCATGCTGCGCAGCTTCGCTGGGCGCTATCTGGGCGTAGAGATTGAGCTGACCTGTGAGCAATCTACCTCTCTCATACCCAAGGTCGTGCGGGGTGAGTTGGACTTGGCCCTGATCTCCCGAGACAAGCCCCAGCGAGGGCGTTTACTGTTTCACGAGCCGCTGGTTTGGGTGGGCGCACCTCAGCACGAGATATGGCGAAAAAGCCCGATGCCCATCGCTGTCTATGAAGCAGGAAGCATGGCCAGAACAGCCGCTCTTTCCAGCTTGGCCGCGCAGGGCAGGGAGCACCGTGTCGTGTACCACAGCTCCAGTCTGGCCGGGCAGTTGGCGGCGGTGGAGAGCGGCCTTGCCGTCGCGGTGTTTACGCGTTGCAGCGTGCCACCGCATCTGCAAGTACTGAACAACCTTCCCATGGGGTTTGAGCTGCCTGCGCTGGTCTCCATGGAAGTGGCTGCGCTGCGCAGCAAGGAATCACAGCGTTCAGCCGCCGTGGATGCCATGTATGACCAAATGCTGAAGACTTTGAGCAATGCTGGTGGCTCGGTAGAGGTTGAGCGCTAAGTGTGTGCGACCGCACCGGGTATTATTTCGGTATTCTATGGATGAATAACGATGCCGCTGGCGTAGAGCATGAGATGCTTTCCGCTGCGGCGAAAAGGTACCCGCCATGCTGAAACGCCGCTCATTCGCCACGAAGCTAGCTTTTGCCCTTGGTGGATGGCTGCTTGCCACCTCCGCCTGGGCGGACCGAATGGTCGCGGACCAGATTGGCCGCCAGGTTCGTATTCCCGATCACGTGACCCGTGTGGTCGTCCTGCAGCATCAGACTCTCAACATTGCCGTGCAACTGGGCGCCGTGGATAAAGTAGTTGGTGTGCTCGATGAGTGGAAAAAGCAACTCGGTTCAAGGTACGTGAGGCTGGCTCCCAGACTGCAGGATTTGCCAATGCCGGGTGGCCTGACCAAGGTCAACATAGAGGAGATTTTGAAGCTCAAGCCGGATGTGGTGTTCGTCACCAGCTATGCACCAGCGGACATGATTCAGCAAATGGAGCGCGCGGGCGTTGCCGTTGTTGCCATCTCGTTGATTGACGTGCCGCCGCAGGAAGCGGTGAAGTTAAACCCGATCGTCAAGGACGAACCGAAGGCGATCGATGCTGGCTTCGCCACAGCCGTGCGGTTGATTGCCGACATTCTCGATCGCAAGAAGCAGGGCGAGGAGATGATTGCGGTAACAACGAAGAGCCGCGCCCTCATCGCCAAACGCCTGGTTGATATCCCGGATAGCAAGCGGGTGGCCGTTTACATGGCTAACCCGAATCTGGTGACCTATGGCCGTGGTAAATACACCGGCCTGATGATGGAGCGGGCCGGAGCACGCAATGTCGCGCAGGAAATCATTGGCTTCAAGCAGGTGACCATGGAAGACGTTCTCAAGTGGAACCCGACCGTCATTTTTGTGCAAGAACGTTATCCCACCGTGGTGGATGAGATCCAATCAACGGCTTCCTGGCGGACGATTGATGCGGTTAAGAATGGCCGCGTCTTGCTGATGCCTGAATATGCCAAGGCTTGGGGTCACCCTATGCCGGAGGCCATGGCGCTCGGTGAGCTCTGGATGGCGAAAGAG
The DNA here is from genome assembly GCF_000422885.1 of Ottowia thiooxydans DSM 14619. Lineage (GTDB taxonomy): Bacteria > Pseudomonadota > Gammaproteobacteria > Burkholderiales > Burkholderiaceae_C > Ottowia > Ottowia thiooxydans. The sequence goes on from NZ_KE383943.1 coordinate 385,868, forward strand.
CTGTATCCGGAGCGCTTCAAAGATATCGACATGCAGAAAGAAGCGGACGCCTACTACAGGGAGTTTTACCGCGTCGACTATCGCGCTCCCCAATGAGTAGTGAGGGAGTCAGTGTGGATCAGGTTGCGGGGCGCTCTGCCCGAGCGACGATCGCCGTCCTCCTGATAATTCTGTTGGTCATGGCGGTCGCCTCGCTTGGGATCGGTCGCTACGATATTTCTTTTGCGCGAGTGGTGGAAATTCTTCTCTCGCCCATTCGCCAGCCGGGCATGGCGGTGACGCCCACAGAGGCCAATGTGATTTTTACCGTACGCATGCCGCGCATTCTTTTGGCGCTCGCGGCTGGGGCTGGTCTGGCTTTGTCGGGTGCGGCGCTTCAAGGGGTTTTTAGGAATCCGCTGGTCGGCCCACAGGTCGTTGGCGTGTCGTCAGGGGCTGCATTCGGCGGAACGCTCGCCATTCTCCTTAACTTACCGCAATATGGCCTGTTGGGATCTGCCTTTGTTTTCGGGTTATCCGCGCTTGTACTGGTCTATGCCTTGAACGGCATTGTGGCGCGCCGAAATATATTGGCGCTGGTGTTGGCCGGGGTTGTCATCTCAGGTTTTTTCGGTGCGCTGGTGAGCCTTTTGCAATACCTTGCCGATACCGAAGACAAGCTGCCCGCCATGGTGTTCTGGCTGCTTGGCAGCTTTGCCACCGCAAACTGGGAGAGGTTCTCTTTGGTAGCAGCTCCGGTCTTGCTGGGCGGCTTGCTGGTCCTCGGCCTGCGTTGGCGCATCAATCTTCTGTCCATGGGCGATGAAGACGCGCATTCGCTCGGTATCAATGCCCCTCAGTTGCGCTGGATAGTGCTTGTGCTCGTTTCCTGCATCGTCGCCGCTCAGGTGGCGGTGAGCGGGATCATCGGATGGGTGGGGCTGGTCGTGCCGCACATGGCTCGCATGCTCGTAGGGCCCGATCACCGGGTCATGATGCCAGCGTCGTTGATCATCGGAGCCATCTATCTGTTGATGATCGATACAGTGGCACGCAGCGCCACGGCCACGGAAATCCCGCTTGGTATTTTGACCGCATTGATCGGCACGCCCGTTTTCGCGCTGGTCCTGAGGAAGACACAGCGGAGCTCGAATGGTTTCTGATCCGGCTATGCTGCACTTGAGGGACGCTGGTCACTCTTACGACGGTAAGCGCTGGCAGTTTCGCGCGCTCGATCTCGAACTGCGGGCGGGTGAGATCACGGCGATCCTTGGCCCCAACGGACGTGGAAAATCGACTCTGCTTCGCGTGCTGGCTGGATTGTTGAAACCCACCACCGGCCTTGCCCAAGTCAACCCGCGTACCGGTTTCGTGCCGCAAGATTTTTCCGGCTCCTTTCCCTATTCGGTGTTAGATGTGGTGCTGATGGGGCGCGCCCGGCATATTGCGCTCTTTGGGACGCCTGGCAAAGCAGATGTTGGCAAAGCGCTGGAAGCTTTGAAAGCTACCGGTATGGCTGGTTACGCCAAGCGCAGTATTGCTTCCTTGTCGGGCGGAGAACGCCAACTCGTACTGATTGCTCGGGCACTGGCTGGCGAAAATGACGTGTTACTGCTGGATGAGCCCGCGTCCGCACTGGATCTGAAAAATCAGGACGTTGTTCTGACCTTGCTCGGCAGACTGGCTGACAGCGGAAAACTGGCCATTGCCTTCACAACCCATCAACCCAATCACGCAGCGGCGATGGCCGACAAGGTGCTTCTGATGTTGCCTACCGCGCAAACGCTTTTTGGCGCAACCGATGAGGTCATGACAGAAACCCACCTGGAAGCGCTTTATGGCTTGCCGGTACGCGCCGTGCCGTTCTCCGGAAGTACGCCAAGTCAAACCGCTTTCATTCCACTGTTTCGGCAAAGACGAAGAGAGGAAAACACCCGTGGATGACAGTGTTCAGCTTTTCTCAGCCGGCAGCTTGCGGCACGCCATTCCCGAGATTACCGAGGCTTTCACGCAGGCTACCGGTATCCATGTATCCGTCGTGCTCGGTCCAGCCGGGCTGCTGCGCGAACGGATCGAGGCGGGGGAGCGGTTTGATCTTTTCACGTCGGCCAACATGGCGCATCCTCAGCGCTTAGTAGACAGCGGGTTGGTTGAAGAAGCCGTGTGCTTCGCCCGCAATCGGTTGTGTGTGCTCACACGCGCAGGCTTTGGACTTGGCAGCGAAAACTTCGTGGACGTTTTGTCAGATCCGGCCATCTCGGTCGGCATCTCCACGCCGAAAGATGACCCTTCAGGAGACTATGCATTCGAAATGTTCGATCTTCTGGGAGAGCGGCATCCGGGTCTCGCCCAGGCCCTCAAGGCCCGAGCCCTGCAACTGGTGGGTGGTCGTCATTCGCCGGTGGGAAAGAGCGCGGTTGATCTGATTACGGAGGGCGCCGCCGATCTTTTCATAGGCTACGCAACGTACTCACATTTATACGAGACCAACCCTGCGGTCAGCATGGTGGAGCTACCTGCAGAGTTTTCACCAAAAATCAAGTATGGGTTGGCCTTGCGCGAGGGGGCCCCACAGACGACGCGTACGCTGCGAGACTTTATTCTTTCCGAGCCAGGGCAAGCCATTCTGCAGAGGAACGGCTTCCTGTCTGCCAAGCCGGGGGCTCTGTACCCCGCTACGTCTCAGAATCGTTCCAAGCGCTAGTGTCGTGAGTAGGAAGTTCGCTGAAGATACTAATCTGTCGAAATCGGAGTCAGGCAAGGAGCAAACCGCAGGGATACCGAGTGGTATCGCGAGGAGTTGTGACGCCGCATGGCGTTGATTCTCGACGGATTTGTTCAGCGAACTTCTAATTCACGACACTAAGGACGCTCGGCGTAACTCCTCGCGGCGTGTGATATCGCGGGCTCGAGCCGTCTGCCGCGTTGTATTTCCTGCCAATAGCCGTGCTATTGGCCGCAAAACGCGCCTTGCATCCCATCCCGACCCGCACTACCCACGAGCGTCGAGTTTTGCAGAGCATCCCTAGTCGCTTTGAGTTTTGCACAGGACTCGGCTGAGTGTCGTGATTTCTACGCCTTGATTTATTGTCATACAATTTAATGAAATTGTCATATACTAATTTTGTGATCAAAAAAGCCCCCACATCTGCTGCCCAGGTAACGCATGAGCCCGTACCCGCACAGGTGCGTCAGCAAGTTGCCGGTGCATTGCGCAACTCCCTGGAGGGCGGAAAGTTCACCCCGGGTGAACGCCTGATTGAGCGAGACCTTTGTGTGCAGATGGGGGTGTCACGCCCCTCGCTGCGCGAGGCCCTGCGCGAACTGGAAAGTGAAGGCCTTGTGACGAGCATCGCGAATCGGGGTGTCTTCGTCAGCGTTCTCAGTGTCCGGGACGTTCGCGAGATCTACGAGGTACGCGAGCAACTCGAGGGATTGATTGCAGCGCGCTTCGCGCAATTTGCTTCACGCACGCAACTCGCGCGCTTTGAGTCTGCGGCCCACTGCCTCTTTGACGCGTATGAGTGCCCGGAAGAACTTATCTCTGCAAGGCGGGACTTCTATGAGGCTCTCTGGGACGGGGCTGACCACGACCTGGCGACCTCCATGCTGCGTGGCATCCAACTGCGAGCCAATCAACTGCGCCGTATGACTCTCGCAGACCCTGATCGCATGCAGGAAAGCGTCCTTGAAACGAAGGAGCTTGTCGCGGCAATTCGCGCCCGCGACCCAGGCGCTGCTGCGGAGGTTGCAAAACTGCACGTGCGCAAGGCGGCGACTACCGCGCTGCGTTTGATGGAGCGCGACGCCGTATCCGTACACGCGCGCATCGCTTAGCGAAGACCCTGCCGTCCTCCGAATTTCCTGGGTTCACCGTATTTTTGTTCCACTCAATCTGGAGTTCACCGTGCTTTCAAGACTCTTTCGGAACGGCGCTACTGCGCTTTCACTGGTAGTTGCCGCGGCCACAAGCGCACCATCCATGGCACAGAGTTTTCCGGATCGTCCACTCAAACTGATCGTCCCGTTCGCCGCTGGCGGCGGGACGGATGTCGTAGGGCGTGGGATAGCGGTTGCATTGGGTAGCGAATTGGGGCAACCGGTCATCGTTGACAACCGCGGAGGGGCAGGCACCGCTATTGGTTCGGATGCAGTTGCCAAGTCTCCGCCTGATGGTTACACGATGCTCCTGAATGGGGGCTCCTTGTCCTACCTCCACGCCTTCGTCGCCAAGCTTCCGTTCGACACGGAAAAGGACTTCCGCCGCATCTCCACTGTTTCAGAACAACCCTTTGTTCTGACGGTGAGCAAAAGCCTTCCGGTGCGGAGTGTCGCCGAATTCGTGGCACTCGCAAAATCCAAACCGAAGACGTTGAACTTCGTGAGCGCAGGAGTCGGAAGCACCACCCACATGGAGTCCGAATTGCTTTGGCGCGAAATGGGAGTAAGCCTCATACATGTACCCTACAGAGGCACGGCCCCGGCGGTTGCCGATTTGTTAGCTGGGCATGTCAACGTGATGTACACGACCCTAGCTGCCGCAGCCGAACTGATCCGAACTGACAAGATCAAGGCACTCGCAGTCAGTTCTGCCACAAGGAGCAACGCTTTTCCTGATATTCCGACGATTGGAGAAGCTCTGAGGAATAAGTTCTCTCAGGCCAGCACGCTTTCGCTTTTCGTGCCGGCTGCCACACCCACGCCGGTTGCAGAGCGCCTCTTCGCCGCTACCCGCGCTGCATTGGCAGACCCCGCGCTCGTCTCACGCTTCAAGGAACAGGGCCTTACACCGATATCCTCCAAAACCCTCGCGGACGCAGAGGCGCACCAGAAGGCCGAGATGGCGCGCTGGGGAGCTATCGCCAAGGCGTTGGATATCAAGCCGGAGTGAACTTGACATGACGACGTTGCTGAAGAGTCGCGAATTCACGGTCAATGGATTGCGCGCACGTGTTCAAGGCCAAGGCCGGCGAGTGGTCTTTGTACACGGCGTCGGCTCTTACCTCGAGAGCTGGGATGGTGTGATGGCGGAGATGGGCGCGGGTACGGAGGGACTGGCCTTCGATCTGCGCGGCCACGGCAGATCGGAACGCACTCCCGGTCCTTATAGCCTGACGGGTTTCTGCGAAGACCTGAGGAGCCTCGTCGATCATTGTGCTTGGGATCAATTCGATCTGGTCGGCTTCTCCCTTGGTGGCCTGATTGCACAAGCCTGTGCGCTGCAAATGCCTGATCGCCTTGCCACGCTGACCATTGTTAGCTCGGTGGCTGGTCGAACTCCCGAAGAAGCCGAGCGTGCACGCCAGCGCTCGCAAAGCCTCGCAGACCTTGGCCCACTGGCGCACTTGTCGGGGTCCGTGGATCGCTGGTTCTCGGACGACTTTCGCCGGCAGCATCCAGAGGTGGTTGAGGAGCGCATAGCGCGTTCCAAGGACATGGATGGGCGTTGCTTCTCCGATGCCTACGAAGTACTCGCGAACAACGACCTCATCGATCGCTTGCACGAGATTCACATCCCCACGCTGGTGATGACTGGTGAACACGACGTGGGATCTAACCCGCGGATGGCAAAACGCATGGGTGAGTCGATTCGGGGCGCAGAGGTCCACATCCTTGCGGGGTTGCGGCACAGCGTACTTATCGAGGCACCCCACCTGGTGGGTGGATTGCTGCGCGAGTTCCATGCCCGGCATCCGCGCTGAACACTGGCCACCGACCTTCATCATTCAACAGGAGAAACCCAATTGCCATTTCATGTTCGCAAAATCGTGACCTTCAAGGAACTCATGCTCGTGGAAGGAGGTCGCGCACTCGCGAAGCCCATCGAGTTGATCGCAGTGGCTGCGATCATTCGGAATCCGTGGTCTGGCCGTGGTTTCGTCGAGGATCTTCGCCCCGAGCAACTCGATGGATGCGCGCAACTCGGTCGCACGATGGCGGAGCATATGGTGCGTGAGGTGGGTGATGTGTCGCGTGTGGAGTCATACGGAAAAGCGGCAGCTGTGGGCATGGATGGAGAGGTCGAGCACGCTTCTGCCGTGATCCACAACCTGCGATTTGGAAACCAGTACCGCAACGCGATGAAGGCAGAGAGCTACCTGTCGTTCACCAATAAGCGTGGCGGACCCAATACCTCGATTCAGATCCCGATGAAACATCTGCACGAGACCTCGGCCCGCTCGCACTTCGTGACCTTCGAGTTCTCGGTGCCTGACGCACCGCACCAGGACGAGATCCTCGTCGCTATTGGTGCCGCGACGGGCGGTCGCGCACATCCGCGCATAGGGGATAGGCATCTCGATAACGAAGAACTGCGATCGGAAAGTGCAGCGGTAGCTGCGTAAAAGCGGATTGCACTTTCTATTGGCAGCGGTAGGGTCCTGCGCGGTACGTCAGGGCCCTGTTCCAACTCACGACACTAGAGTTCGTGCTCTTGCGGAGTCAAGCCGCCTGAGTGTTCCCGACCATTATGAGGTGCGTTAAATCATCCGCCGTCAGATTGCCCAACGGCCGGTCGACAAACTTGCGGCCTGCACCCATGATGACCACGCGGTCGGCTAAGGCCACTACATCGCGCATGTTGTGGCTGATCAGCAGCACAGTACGGCCATCTGTTTTCAGTTTGCGGATAAGGTCCAAAACCAGCGCTGTTTCCTTGACCCCTAGTGCGGCTGTGGGCTCATCCATGATGATGATTTCGGCGTTCCAGCGCAGGGCGCGCGCAATAGCCACTGCCTGGCGTTGCCCGCCGGAAAATCGTTCAACCGGGCGCGTCATGTCAGTCACGCCTGCCGACAATCCGGACAAGTAGCGCTGTGATTCGGAGATCATCTTGGCCTTGTCGAGCACGCGCAGAAAAGGCAAGCCGAAGGGCTTGGTCAGCTCTGAGCCCATGAACACATTGGCTGCGATGGAGAGGCGGGGGGCGAGTGCGAGATCCTGGTAGATCGTGGCCACGCCTTTTTCCAGCGCATCATGGGGAGACCTGAACCTGACGGTTTCCCCGCGCAAGCTCATGGAGCCTGAGGTGGCTTCTTCGGCACCAGAGATGACCTTGATCAGGCTGGATTTTCCGGCACCGTTGTCACCGCAGAGCGCGACCACCTCTCCGGGATAAATGTCGAGGTCAACGTCGCGCACGGCCACGACCGCGCCGTAGCTCTTGCCGATACCGCGCAGCGAGAGTAGGGGAGTGGGAGCGGTCATGGGTGTTTTTCAGTTCAGAAGGTGGGTATGAGGGATTCGTTCACACCTTCTCAGGTGATTACTTCTTGCCCAGGAACTGTTGGACGTTGCTCTTGTCGACCAGCACGGATTCCAGGAACAGGTAAGGCCCGGAGGTGATGGCTGTCTTGGGCTGTTTCTTCACCACGATGGTGTCAATGGCATCCACGGCTTTTTGGCCCATCTGCTCGAAAGGCACGGACACAGTGGCCAGCAGGGACGAGGCGGGGTCTGCAATACGGCGATAGGTTTCAGGACCACCGTCTACCGATACCAGGGGAATCTGGCCTTTTTTGACGCCTTGCGCTTTCAGCAGATCGTCGATCACGTAGGCTTGGCCGTCAAAAGAAGCCCAGATACCTTGCACCTTGCCTTGGTTCTTCAGCAGCAGGGCTTGCATGCCGTTGCGCACATCGTCGCGCCAACTTTGGGTACGCGACATCGAAAACTTGCCAATCTCTTTCACGGCCTTGTTTTCGGAGAGCACGTCGTCCAGGATCTTGCCGCGAATGCGGGTGGCGAGGTTGAGGTCGAAGCGGGCGGTCAGGATGTCGCCTCTATAGTTCATCAGGCCCATTAGGTACAGCGCGGCATCGGCACCGATCTTGTATTCGTTGGTCTGAATGTCGAAGAGCGTGTAGGGGCTGGTGCCCGACATGATGGTGATCACCGGAATGCCCGCGGTTTTGGCGGCCTTGAACTGGGCATCGGCTTCCACAGGTTTGCCCATGGCCACGATGATGGCGTCGACTTTTTTGGAGATCAACGCATCAAACTGTTCAGCGTGCTTGGGCAAAGCGCCTTCGGAATTGAGCAGTGTGACGCCCCAGCCTTTGGCCTTTGCGGCCTGGGCGGCGGCGTTGGCCGCGCGGGCATGAGTTTCTGAAGCAAACTGGAAGCCAACGATGCCCACTTCAAAAGCTTGCGCTGCAGGAATGAATGCGACCGCGGCGGCCAGCGCCAAAAGCACTTTCTTCAAACTCTTCATCTCATGACTCCTTGGGTAATTTTTTGCTTGACGGAAAAAGACGTTAGACCTTGAAGGCAGCCTTTTTCAGCACACTGGCTGAGAAAGCTACCGAACCAATGATGATCGCGCCCAGCATGATGTCTTGAATGTAGTAAGGCGCGCCCAGCAGCACCAGGCCATTGCCCAGCACCTTCAGCACCAGCGCCGCAAAAACGGTGCCCGCGATATTGGGCTTGCCCGGCTCAAACATGGTCATGCCCAGCAGCACGGCGGCAATTGCATAGAGAAAATAGTCGCCGGCCATATTGGGGGCAGCTGAAGATAGGTTCGCGGCCAGCAGCATGGCCGTGACACCAGCCAGTGCACCCGACAACAACAGACCGATGCGTTTCATGCGAGCGGTGAGAATGCCTGATAGACGCGCGGCCTCTTCAGCCTCTCCTGTAGCGACCATATGGGCACCTGTACGCGTCCATTTGACCAAGCCCCAGGCAAAGGCTGTGACCACGATGAGCCAGAGAATCAGATGTGGAATACCACCCGTGCGGCCACGGGCCAGGCCGGTAAACGCTTCGGGCCAGCTACCTACAAAGGCCACCCCTCCAGTGATCATGAAACTCAGGCCCTTGGCAATGGCCGCAGTGCCCAGGGTCATGATGAGTGAGGGCACGTGCAGCCGGGTGACTCCAAAACCGTTGAAAACCCCCAGCACCGTACCCACACCAATCGCAGCAAGTGCGGCCATGGCTGGGTGGTATTCCTGTTGGATCAGCAAGCCGCAAACCACGGCAGCCAGGCTGGCGACTTCGGCCAGGGACAGGTCAAGTTCGGCAATCGTGAGTGCCAGCGCAAACCCCATCGAAAGAATGGCCAGGGTGCTGGTGTCTTTCAGAATATTGATGAGGTTGCCACTGCTCGCAAAATTGGGGGCAAAGATGGCAAAAAAGAGGATCAGCAAAAGACCGGCCATAGCCGTGCCGTAGCGGCTAATCAACTCTTGCCGTTGGAGGTTTCCCATGCGTTACTTATTTTTTGCGAAGGCGGAGAGACGCACCTGAATGTCGATTCCTGGAGGAGCGCGACGTTGCGCGTTCTAGATCTAGTCGATGCCCAGAGAGCGGCCAATGATAACTGTTGCTGAATTGGCCGTTTAGCGCCCAGGCAGGGAATTGGTTTGGGGTGTCAAAGCCACCAAACCAGCGGAGATAGGCGCCAAAGCTGCCTCACTGCGCTTGAACAATTGAAAGAGCGCGTCGTACGCCCCCCGGCGCGCGGAACGCGGCTCATACCGGGTGGCCACCGTGGCAAGTTGGTCTTGCGCCTCAGCCAACGAGGAAAAATGTCCTGCCCCGGTCCAGGCAATGATGGCCGCACCCAGCAGACCTGACTCCTTGGCCTCGCCCACCACCACCGGGCGGTTGCAGATGTCGGCTTTGATTTGGGCCCAAATGGGGTTAGCGGAAGCTCCCCCGCCGAAGCGGATTTCACTAACAGGCTGACCAAGGGCGCTTTCTGCCCGCTCCAACACGATCCGATTAAGAAACGCCACGCCTTCCAGCACCGCATAGGCCAGATCGGTGGCAGTGTGTTGTCGCTCCAGGCCGATGAAGGCGCCGCGCAGATCCGGGTTCCAGTAGGGCACCCGCTCCCCTTGCAGATAGGGTAAGAACAAGACTGGTTGAGGATGCCGGGGCAGGGTAGTTAAGTGGTCAATGCCCTGGGCTACGCCCTCAAAGCCACGTTCCGCACCACCCAGCACGCTCATTAGCCAGGCGGCTGTGTCGGCGCCGTTCTGGCTGGGGCCGCCGAGTTGCCAAAGCCCGCACCAATCGACGCTCATGAGCCCCTCTGCGGTGGCGGCCGTGGGGCCGACCACGCCGAGCACCTCGGTCGTTCCTGAGATGTTGTACGCATAACCGGCTCGCATGGCACCCAGACCTGTCACAGCCGCCCAAGTGTCATTGGAGGCGCAAAACACCGGTACGTCTTGCAAGCGGCCAAGGGCACCGGGTAGACCCGATTGAACCTGGGCAACCTGGGCGCAAGGGTCCATGGTGCCCGGGATAAGCGTTGGCTTCAGCCCGACCACCTCGAAGGGGCTTGGCCCGCCGGAAGGTTCTGTACAGGCGCACAGGCGCGCCATTGAGACCGGATCGCTCGCTCTCTGCCCCGTTAAACGGAAGTTGAGCCAATCCTTGGGTTCCAGCACGCAATCGATCACCTCAAAATGATGCCGTTCCTCCTCAGCCATCCACGCCAGGCGGGCGAGCGGGTGAAATGCGTTGATATGTTCGGCTTCTGGGTGATGGGCCAGTTGCGCCTTAAGGCGGGTGGCCACGGCGCCCGCGCGTGTATCTTTCCAGGTGATGGCCGGTCGGATGGCCTGACCTGCCGAGTTGAGAAGCACCTGGGTCCGCGTGAAGCCGCAAATGGCTATGCCTTCAATGCGGTCAAAAAGCTCAGGCGCTGAACTGGCGAGCCGGTCAGCGGCCTCTATCAAGTTGGTCCACCAGATGTCAGCATCAAACTCAGAGCGCCCCTGAGGGTCTACCGGAATGGAGCCCGCAATGATGGCTTCAGCTTGTGTGTTGCCTTGCGCATCGATAAGCGCAGCACGAAAACTGGTGCCGCCCAGATCGCAAGCCAGGACCACTTTCATGCTCATACTTTTTCAAACCGCAGGTTAAGCAGAACTTGACGTCCGGGGCGGTAGCAGGGGGATCTCAGCATCATGAAACGGGTCGCGTCGAAGCAGTTTGGGGGCAGGGGAACTGACTGGGTTACCCATTTTCGTTGATGGCGCGAACGAGTGGGACGCAGACGTCAACGACCGCGAGCTCACTGTGCTACCCCATTGCTGCCAATGGCAACAACAAATTCGCTCATCCGGATATATGAAGCACAGCTAGCTCGCGCTCAGCGCGCCTCTGCCAAAAAGGCCAGCAGCCGCGCGGTGGCGTCCTGGGTGATCTGCGGATCGTAGGTGTAACCGAGCGAAGTGAGCCCGGGCTTGTCCCAGCCGTGAGTAGCATTCGGGAACACGTGCCATTGCACCGGCTTACCCGCGGCTTTCATCTCGTCCAAAAGCGGGAAGCAGGGCGAGGGTGGCACCTCAGTGTCGCGCCCAGCCAGCAGCATCAGTACCGGGCGATCGATGTCCTTCAGCAGCAACGTGTAATTCTTGTATGCGCAACTCCCGTAGTTGGCCACCGTAGCGGCAAAGCGCGCTTCGGAGCCCACGAGTTGCGCGCTCTGCGGGGAGGCCAGCAGCGCTGACATGAAGGCACCCCAGCTGTAGCCCACCTGATAGATGCGCGCCTTGTCCACGAAAGGCTTCGACGCCAAGAATGCCAGCGCCGCATAGGCGTCTGCGATGCCGGTCGATGAGGTGGGAGTCCGCGCGCGGCAGTCGTCAAAGCCTCGTGGGCCGAAGCTATCCACCACGAGCACCACATGGCCTGCGGCCAGCAGCGACTGCGCGTGCCGCTTCATGTGGACGTTGGGCGCGCCTTTCAATCCACCGCAGGTGTGCATCAATACTGTGGCAGGAAAGGGCCCTTCGCCTGCCGGTTTGAATACCGTGTTGGCTACGTCAGTGAAAATGCCAATGGAGTCCTTTGCTTCAGCAGCGAAGGTCACTGGCTTCAGGTCAATCGATGCTCCCAGTTGCGCGCGCAGATCCTGCGCGTGAGCCGGCATCAAGGCCGCGGTGAGCCACAGGGTCACCAGTGCAGCTATTTGGTCATATCTTGGGTGCAGCCGCATAGAGTGCCTTATCTGGGTACATTGACATGCAGGCATTATTGTTAGCGGCGCTACGTTGTACAACCCCACAATCAGGGGGAGTGCCGGACGAATCAGCGAGATGACACGAGTGCTAGCCAGGCGGATGGCCACGCCGTGAGAAGCCCTATCCCTGATTTGGAACCCATCGCCCGTTAGTGCGTGAGGCCATTGCAACTCTGCCCTTGCCGTCGTCTGAGTTTCTGTACTTTGTATTGAAATGTAAGTATTATCCATTAACGTGTTCTCCGCTGAGCAACGCGCATTACAGGAGGAATTTCATGGGATGGGTGAACGTATTTCGCGTGCGTCAGTTGCGCTGGGCATTGGTTGCCATGCTTTCGTGTGGGCTATTGCCAGCATGGGGGGCCATCAATGTCATTGCACACTACTCTCTGGGTGAGGCGGACAGTGGTGCGGCCAACAATGCCGTCGTCGCGTCTGGCACACAGCCCACGACTGGAGCGACTACTCTTCCCGTGATCGGCGCCCCACAGTACTCAAACGCCGGGGCACCGCAACCTCGTCCGTCGCGGCTCAGCGTGCAATTCAATGGCAGCACCGATGGGTTTCGCGCTCCATCCGTGCTTACGACTGCCTCGGATAATTTTGGCATTGAGGCCTGGGTTCGAGCAAGTTCTACTGCAGGCAGCAGCCAAGTGGTTTACAACGGCGATTCCTCCACCAGCGGTGGGGGAATTTTTCGCAATGGTGCCTATTGGGGCTTTCTGTACGGCGGTCAGACATTGGAGCTGACGGCCACTCCCAGTGTCGATTTGAATACCTGGACTCACCTTGCCTTGGTCGTGAGTGGTGGCACCTCGACACTTTACAAGAATGGAGTAGCGGTTCATACCTACGCGGGACCACCTGCTGTGCCCGATGGCGCGTTCTCAATCGGCGTCGGAGCTACTTCGAACGGGGAGTTCTTCGCGGGCAATGTCGACGAGGTTCGCGTATTCACCTTTGCCGCAGGCGAGTTCATGACATCTGACTTGCTGTCTGGTTTGGCATACACCGATCCAGTCGCTGCGCCGGTCGTTGCGCCGGTAGCGGTGCCGGTCAATGCGCCGGTTTGGTTACTCGCTATGGCGCTGGCATTGTTCGCAGTCGGTGCCGCCGCCGTCCGTTCCCGTCGCTGAAGCTGATCTTGCTTGCCATGGCGTCCCTTGGACCGCCATGGCAAGCGCTTGCGTGGTGCCTCCGTCCACACTCGGCACACCAAGCGCGGAACGGGGTATCGCGCCCTCAGTGGACATTCGCACCCACCCAGCGACTATCTGATTCTCCAATTCGTGGCCATTGCAGAAAAGCGTATGCCAAGGCCATGACCGGAATCACATCCGACTGAACCACCCCATTTGCCTGTACCCTTGGGTAGATGACATCTGATACCCAAGAGCCTATTCAAGAAGCACGCCTGTGGAGCGACGAGCACTGGACCGCCCGTGTCATCAAGAACGATGACGATGATGGCTGGGCCGTGGCTATGTACCTGGACGGTGAGGCCGAACCCGCATTAGTAGGGCCCTGGACCATGGGCCGCGACAAGAAGAACCCCAAACCGCTGGATAAGTCGGCTTTCGACACCTTGGTGAAGACTGCCAAGGAAGTGATTCGCCGCTCCGAGCAGCATCTGCACGCGCAGTTGAACAAGAACGTTACCGTCACCGTGGAAGGCCAGCGCATTCGGGTGGCCTTGGGCATCGTGCCGGACGAGGAGGGCGCCACTGCCACACTGCGCGCTCTGGACGAATTCGGCGACGAACTGGCCTGTGTACCCGTTCCACCCACCTTTAAACTGACCGTGGACAGCGCACAGGCCTGGATAGCCGCCGGCTACGAGAAACCCTCACGATAGTCAACAAGGCTGTGACTGCGGTTGCTATGTTGTTACCTTCCGTAGGAACACCGTGCACCGCGTTCTATTTTCTCCAACCTCTTGCAACTGGCACTCGTCGCCACCGAAGCACGCGGGATTGTCGCTAGCCCTCTCGTAAAACGCTTCGAGTTCTACAAGTTGAGGCGGAAAGGGCCAGTGAGACATGAGAGCTAACGTTTGGTATGAACGGTGGGACTGCCGTGGTAGGTCCGCTCGATGGATGCGTTAGGCATTTACGGCAAACCCAAGGCGGCTAGATTCACTTTCAAACCACGCAATGTACTGATTGATGGTAGCAAGAACTTCCTTTAAAGGGGCACAGGCAGCAATGCCACGTCCGGGCTGGAAAGAGCGATTCAAGACACATACGACGTCACCCGGTTTGCACACAATGAATGACTTCCCTCCAATGTCAAATTGTTCGCCCCAATTCGTCAAGAAGTTGTATCCGCCCCACTTCTCCGCATCCCTTTCGCATTGCTCAAGAGTTCGATCGTCCTGTAGTTCTACGTCCCCGTGATAGCCATACAGCAGGCCATCCAAGTGGTTCCACAACTGAATGTCGGTCAAGCCGTTTAACTCAGTGCACCACAAGTGCGAAAGCGAACTTGCGAGTTGCTTGAATCCGCAGTAGCTTGGATACAGTGCGCAGAACCCCTCGTCGTAGTCGCCGATTCTTTCTCCTTCGCACCAGATCCGCATTCGTCCCCAGACAGCGGACGGCGCCTGAAGTGCAGGCTCTGACATGGTTTCTATCGCGAAGGCCTCTTTCACTCCAAAGAACATGGCTTCTGATGCTTAATGTTATAGCCAACCGGCGTGCTTTAGCGCGCCTGAGTTGAGCACAGTGTTAGGGGATAAGCCTGCATTACGGTAAAAGCTGTCAACGAACTGCGCCAATGGATCGTCCTGTACCGTTTTTGACAAAAGCTTGTCTATGGCCAATTGATGTGTACGGCGAGAGCTGGTTTTCTCTTCTGGGAGCATCTTGAACGTGCGTTCTTTACCAATCACCAAGACCTTGGGGCGAATGTGGCCGGCGCTGTCACGCTTGGGATAGGGCCCGCGCGACTGCATTGGGTTCCTCATGTGACCTAAGGTGCTCGCTCAGCGGGTGGCGAACCCGCCTTCTGCGGCGAAGGTTTTCGGAGCATTGGAGTCGGTATTCCAGCCGTTGTTGAGTTGTACGAATTTCGCCGTTGCCGGCTGACGTCATGTACCCCGCAGACCCAGCGAGACAAGTTGGGTGTTGCGGATACTCTTGACACAGATTCCGCATGCAAGAGGCGTGCTCTCTGATCGCGAAATAGACACTTCACGGCAGCGGCGTTAGACATCAAACATTCAACTTCAAACTGCTGACTTCGACTTCATGCGTCGTGACTCATTGATTGCTAAATCTTTTGGTGGTCGAGATGGGATTTCCGTGAGAGGTCCAATTGTCGACGCGGCCAATTCAATGGCCCATATCCTGGATTGCTTTTTCCAGCCCGACTTATTGGGGTGAATTTCATTGGCCCAGTCCTCCCGGCTGCCTGAGGTTCCTGGTTTTGCGGGAGTCAGGATGCCGGTGGTTGGTACAGCATAGACCCCGATGCGGCCAATGCACCAGCCCTGGATCGTCCGTTGTATCTCTTTGAAGAGTCCTTCGGTCAGCGACGGCCACAGTCTCTCATGTATGTGGTTTTTTTGGTAAGCGGCATACAACCACGGGCCGGAGATGCCCCGGAGGGCGGGCGCGTTGCGTGCCGTCGGCGTGTCGTAGCTATTCAGAAAAATAGGTGTTGAGGCGTTGCGGGAACTACTGCGGACTGCCTTATAAATCGTGTCGAAGTTGGGGTTCAGGTACTCATCAATTAGTGCGGCAACGGCCTGGTGGTTCACACAGTCATAGCCATCGGTTGGGAGCGGCAGGCCTGACATGTTTCGCAGAACTCCTTGGCCCGGACCTGGGTCTAGCGCAGCATCGATGAAGTCATTGCCGCCTGCACTGAAGAGAATGCCGGTGTAGGCGAATTCCCGGAGCCACCATGCGAATTCTCCTTGCATCACGTCGGTGATGCGACGCAAGGTGTGTCCTGCGCGGGAAATATTGATAGTGAGAGTGGGTCGCTCTCGCCGCCCCATCTCCCGTGCCAGATACTCAGGCAGTGAGCCGGACACGGGTGTGCTTCTGTCCATCCACGAATCACCTTCGGCTAGGTATCTGTATGTGAACGGGCCTTGCCCTTCCACATCAGTGGGATTGCGAAGGTAGTCCCCTCCGGTCACGGTGATGGATGCCATTGCTAACCTCTGTGAGTTGCGGCGTTTTGCTAGTGTAAGGTTACATCGATTCTCCTCTCCAACTTACTCGTCGTAGCGTTGTTTCCGTTGGTTTGGGCGGACCGTTTGACCCGCCACTGGAACCGTGATCAGACCTGCGGCACCATCGCTTGTATCTCTGAGTCAATGAGTTGAACGGTGACAGCCAGATACTGAATAAGCACTTGCCGTGGGGAGGGAGGCCTTAGGGAGTAGCGGCAGATATCATCCTTGAAGCAACATTCGACCAGTTCCAGGACCGGGAATTGGCCCTGCCACTCCTCACGACAACGGTTATTTCGTCATCAGCATTCGCGGGCGTGGTTGGTCGATTGACGCCTACGGACGCTGTTTTGGGAAACTCTGCAAAACCCTCGTAACCCCGGCTACTTGAGTCTGGCCGGATAGTGGAGGATCGAGAGATGACTCAAACGCGGATACCGCTGGAGCCACTGCCCAAGAAACCACGCAAGGAAGTCTTTCTTGAAGAGATGGCCCAGGTTGTTCTGTGGGTTGCGCTGATTCTGCCGAGATAGCACGAAGGGCAAACAGGATCCTCGCTTATTTCCCCCTGATACCCAGCAGCTCCACCTCGAAGTTCAAGGTCGCATTGGGCGGAATCGTGCTGCCTGCGCCCCGTGCGCCATAGGCAATCGCGGGCGGGCAGGTCAGTTTGGCTTTGCCGCCGACCTTCATCATCTGCACACCCTCGGTCCAGCAGAGAATTACCCCTTGCAGTGGAAACTCAATCGGCTCACCACGCTTGTAGGAGCTGTCGAATTCCTTGCCGCTGTCAGGGAAGGTACCTTTGTAGTGCACCTTGACGGTGTCGCTGGCCTTGGGATTGGCACCGGTGCCTTCCTTGACGCTCTCATACACCAGGCCGCTCTTGGTGGTGACGGGCTTGCTTTGCGCCTGCGCGAAGCCGGCAGCCAAGGCGAGAGCCGCGCACACGGCGCTGGCGGTCAATGCTTTCATAGGAATTTCCACTTTCAGATAAAAACTACATTCTGCACTCGTTTGCGTACCGGGCCGGAGCTCGCCCCCCAGGGCGGCTGTTCGTACACGATGGCTGCCAGTCCGTCGTCCGCTTGGAATTGATTCCCAACCCCAGCAGCAAATTTGATGGCGGTCAGCCCTCGAGTTGACCAAAAACAATGGCATAATCCTCAGTTCCGGAGCGATGACCGAGTGGCCGAAGGTGCTCCCCTGCTAAGGGAGTATGGGGTGTAGAGCCTCATCGAGGGTTCGAATCCCTCTCACTCCGCCAAGATAAAGCCTAAGTGATTTTTAATCACTTAGGCTTTTTTCTTGCGCTTTCCGCCCCCCGCCTTCCGCCTTGATTAGCCAGGACACCGGGGCGCACAGGCGGTGGAGAAAATCGGGACATCTGAGATAGACGTCGGGAATGGCGCGACAAGAAAGGATTGGATCCGTTTGTATTCAACTCGTTTGTATGACGTGCGTGTTCTCCTCGCGTCCCCTGATGCTCCGGCCTTATGGGATTATTCGATCTGGAAACGTCTGGTGCCGAGCCTGACGCCGCTTCTTTCGTCTGAGCGCGGGCGGACATCGCTACGGATGACGCAAACCGACACGCAGCAATCCGGCTCTCCCAACCAGGCACGTGTACGGTTTGGCCCCATCGGTTGGAATGAGAAGGCCCATCGGAAATGGACGCACCGGTCGCCTGATACGGTGGACGAATCCGACCATTGGGATTTTTACAGCTTCTCGGCATGGTCGCCAGGGCCAGGTAAGTGCGCAGAGTGCCCACCAGACGGCTTCATGGCGGTGGTCAATGAGATCAGCGCCGATAGCGGGCTGAAACGCGGAGACTGCCAGTTCGCCTATAGCGTTCTAGTTGCACTGGCGTGTGACGTTCCGAATGCAGAATCCACCATGGACACGGCTTTTTCGACTCTCAGTGCAGAAATTTCGTCCGTGCTCAAGGCTCGGACGCGGCGCGCATGGAGTCCGACCTCACCTTGCGTGCGAACTGGACAGCATATCCAATCCCTTACCGATATGGATGCCTTCGGCGCTCCTTTTGTCCTCGGCCCCACGCAAAAGTCAGCACCATCCTTGAGTATGCTCTTGGGCGAATGGGAGGCTGTGTCGTAACTCATGGCATACGATCGAATAGATTGGCACTCTGGCGGAGATTTCCCCAAAGATGTGCCGGAGACGAACGGCGGAATTCATATCGGGATGTTCCTGGCCTGGATGATTAGCCAGAACCTGGTGAGCGACTTCCATCGCGAGGAATCAGCGGACGAAATTCGGCGTCTGAAAGGCCGAGAAATCACAGGCCTTCAGTTTCTGACAGCAGCTTGCGATGGCAAATTTTGGGAGGATGATCTTAACGATCAGGGTAATGCGTTTTCGGTCGATTACTACGACGCGAAATCAGCATTCGCCAAACAGCATGGCAGTTTCATTGAGGATTATTGCGACGTCTTCGACCGTTATGCAGAGGCGAATGGTTTCGAATACCCAAGTGCCTACCATGTCGAAAATACGTGGGAAAATTTCGACCGCTTGAAACCGACGCTTGATCAGCGTTTTAGCGAGTGGCTGGCTTGGTCAGCCGACCCGGCCAACCGGCAGCTTGATCCCAAAACCCAATTCCTGCACGCCTGCCAGGAGATCGGCAAATTCATCACGCCACATGGCTTCAAATCTAACAAGGCTGGAACTGTATGGAAGAAGACAGCGGCTGATAAAGACACTGTCTTCGAGATTTGCTTCGAGCCTGAGCGATACAACTCCCGCAGCGATGTGCGCCTAACGGTTGCCCTTTTCATCGCTAGCAAAACACTCAGAAAATGGCACGCGGAAACCATAAGCCTGCCACGCGACGATGGCTTGGTCTTATGCGGCAAACTCTGCCGACCGGACAAGTACTCCCGGCCCATCATCTGGCAGGTTGCCGGCTTAAATGCGCATGCCTCCATTGGCGAAATATGCCGATTACTCGACGAGCGCGCGCTGCCACTGTTTGCCCTATTTGCTGACCGCCCCCGGGCTCTGGAGCATCTGGCTGAGCACGGCAGTGGCTTCTCCGGTATCTGTGATCCAGAGGTGACTCCGCTAGCGTTCCTGTTGTGTTTTGGAACGCGAGATCAGGCACAACGGTTTTTTACAGGCTACGTCAACAGCCGCCCATCTCCATGGCGGCGTAACATCATCAAAACTTTTGAGAAGCTCTCGGCAGGTGAGGTCTGGGACTATTCGTCCTATTCTCACGAAAGCGATGTAAAGCTGGCCTATCAAAGTGGGCTGATATTGCCGCAATCATCCTAATTGCCGCTAAGCCACCTGGAGACGATTGATCTCAGTGTTCCGCGCACGCTCCTGGCCTTCGCTTTCAAGCACGAGCGTGTCTCGCCCGGTTTGCGACTACCAGTCCCGCCATTCCAACGTCACGTCGAACCCATCCTCAAACTGCAAGCCGGTGTCACGCAAAATCATCTGAAGGTACGGCACCAGTTCCTCACGCTCAGTCGTTTCGATGAAATGCCCGTTTCGGCGGTTGAGGCGGTTCAGATTTTTGACTGTCTTTTTGAGGGCGTTGATGATCTGCTTGGGAGACCGCTTTTCCACGGCCTGCCCAACAGACGCAAACAACGCATTGATCTCATCAGCTGTCAGTTGGAGATTCGCATCGCTGAAGGCACTATCGCCCTCTGCCATGCGTTGCCGCCAATGATGAAGAGGGCTAGCGCTTCGCCATTGTTCAATGCTGGCGTCCAAGACCGGAACGAGGTTGGCCTTCTGGGCATCCAGCCCATCATAAAAGCGTAGCCGGGCCATATCCGCGGGATCGACAGCTTCAATTTTTAGAAAAGAGAGATGGTTAGATGGCTCATCGAAAACTACCGTAACCGAGAGGTCATCATGGAAAAATGATCGCGAATGCGAAATGGCGCCATCATAGGTAAGCTTGCTCTTGTCGAGCAATCGCCCGATCTTGAAGCCTCTTATATCTGTGCCCATTTCCAAGCCATAAGGAAGTGGCCCCGGATATCCCGCTCGCACAATGATATGGGCCACGTACAGCGGGCCGCCACGCTGTCGAACCTTGGCGTGAAGATCGACGATCCATTTCACAGGGTCGAGTACGTAGAACACGCTGATCGGTCCGCCGAACAATTCGAGGTTCCGGGTATGGGCTTCCTCAAAAAATTCGCCAGGGCATTGAGCTTCCCAAGACCGTCTGGCCTCCTCAGTCTCTTCGTAATCGATCAGACTGTAGCGCCGGATGAATTCCTGAACCAATGGGTCATCAATGCAGCGGCCAACGAGGTCAGGCAGGTTGATATTTTCTTCCGTCAATCTGATCTGTCCTTGCTTGCAGGATTAGCCATTGGCTCCGATTTCACGAATGGCCTCTATAACTGCCTCTGGGAGCCCTTCATCGAACCTCTCAAGATCGTCAAAGACGACGGCTTCTCCATCGGTAGCTTGATACATGAGTTCGGAAACGGCTCGCTGCACGGGACCCAGTCTTTCATATTCGCCGGGCGGTACACAGCTGGTCCACGGATCGAATTTCAGCGTTGTCGCTTGATAGAAACCCTCTCTCACGCGCCGCTCGATTGTCCAGATCAAGGCATTAGAACCTCTCTGAAAGTCGCGAACTTCTTCTTCCGACACTCGAAGAAAATAATCCGCCCCCAGCATCCAAAATATCAGGACTGCCGTCGCCTGATCAGTTTTCGGATCGGCGACCAAAAATTCCAATGCGCGTCTATTGCCATCGTAATTAGACTGAGCTGCATAGATATGCCTTTGCGACGAGGTGGCTTCGGCAAGATACTGGCGCAGCACATCCCAAGCATGTTCTTCGCGCTCACTCTTCAGCCGGGCCATTGTTTCGCGCTGCTGGTTTGCCTCCGCCCTGTACTGATTCCTGAGTTGCTTACGCCGTGACCGGTCTCCATCCAATATTTTTTCCATAGGCGCCTCAATCATTGAGCGCTACTATTTTCGCAAAAATTCCCGACTTCTGAACCGGTCTTTTCGCCTTGCATTCCATAGCAAGCCGCCTGCCCCGATCCACATTAGCAGCTTGCCTATCGATTTATGCAGAGGGCCCCCAGGTCTTCTCGCTCAGCCGTGAAACCAACTGGCAGGTACTGTTACGAGTTGCGGGAACAGCACCATCAGGAACATGACTGCGAATTCGGCCAGCATGAAGGGCATGACGCCACGAGTGACGTCGTCCATCTTCATCTTGCCCACCCCAGCCACTACGTTTAGAACGACCCCTACGGGCGGGGTGATGAGCCCAATGGAATTGTTAATGATGAACATCACGCCGAAGTAAACGGGGTCTATCCCGGCGGCTTTGATCACTGGCATCAGCACCGGTGTCAGGATCAGAATCGTGGGTGTCATGTCCATGGCTGTACCCACGGCCATGACCAACAGCATGATCATGATCATCAGCAAGATCTTGTTGTCCAGGAACGGCTGGAGCAGGCCCACCACCTTGGAGGGAAGGTCAGCCACCGTAATAAGCCAGGCGCTGACCATGGCTGCAGCGATCAGGAACATCACCACCGCGCTGGTTTTCGCTGCGCCCACGAAAACCTTATACAGCTCCGCAAAGCTCAGTTCGCGGTAGACGAACGTGGCGACGCAGAAAGCATATACAGCGGCCACCACGGCTGCCTCGGTAGGCGTAAACACGCCCATGCGCAGACCTACGAGGATGATTATCGGAAGCATTAAGGCCCACGCTGCCTCGCGCGCGGCAGCCCAGATTTCACCGACTGATTTACGCGGAGGTGGTTCGATCTTTTCGCGCCGCACCAGCCAGGCCCAGGTAATCCAGAGCGCACCGCCGATCATCAGGCCTGGAACGATCGCCGCCATGAAGAGCTTGGAGATCGATACGTTGGCCGCCACACCAAAGATCACCAACCCAATGCTGGGCGGGATGACCGGTCCGATGACTCCCGTGGCTGCAATCAAACCTCCGGCGCGTGCTTTGTCGTGCCCGGCTCTGACCATCATAGGCAGCAGAAGGGCAGTGAGGGCTGCTGCATCCGCAACTGCCGAACCAGACAGAGCTGAAAGCAAACAGCCAGCCATGATGGTCACGTAGCCGAGGCCGCCGCGTACGTGCCCAACCAGCGCCAGCGCCAGATTGACAATGCGCTTGGACAAACCACCGGCATTCATGATCTCGCCGGCCAGCATGAAAAATGGCACCGCGAGCAGGGGGAAGCTGTCTGCGCCGCCGATCAGGTTTTGTGTGAGGATCTGGGCATCAAACAAATCAAGCTGCCACATGAGCGCTACGCCGCTGGCCAGCAAGGCGAAGGCAATGGGCATGCCGATGGCCATGGCCAAAAGCAGGGAGCCGATGAAGACGATGATGGTCATGGCTGGGGCCTCTTGTGCTGGCCATCAAGGCCGTCTGATGTGTTCTGAGGCGCGAGCACTTGTGCGAGCACACCCGCTTCTTCGGATTCCTGAATCGTCACGAGCTGATCTTCGGAAAGCTGGCCGGTCAGCAGGCGATACAGCTCCAGCAACAATAGAAACCCCCCGCATACCGCGAATACGATGCCTGATACATAGACCACGGCCATGGATAGGCCCGTGACCGGCGCTTGCACATCCCAATTGATGCGAGTCTGCGTGACGCTGCCTTGGTAGAGCAGCCACAGCATGTAGAGCATCAGAAGATGGCTGATCAAATAGCAAGCTTTCTTGCCCCAGGCGGGCAGGCGGTTCACCACCATGTCAACGCCAAGGTGAGCATGCTCCTTGAGCGCCACGATGGCGCCCAGGAAGGTGATCCAGATGAAGAGCCAGCGCGAGACTTCTTCGGACATCGTGATGCCCGAATTAAAGCCGTAGCGCAGGACCACATTGCCGAACACCAGCACTACCATCACTGCCAGCATCAGCGCGATTAACGCCTCCACTACGTGGCAGACGCCATCAATCCATCTATTCATCTTCGTGCTCCAAACGCCAACTGCGCTCACAGGCGAGCGCAGTCATGTCTTCAGTGGATCATTCAGCCCTTAAGCCGCCGCTCGGTTGATCTCCACCAGCGAGCGCAGTGCCGCCAGGTAAGACTGCGGACCCAGCCCCTGTATGGTTCCTCGCACTGCAGGCGAAATGATGGAATGGGTACGCCAAGCCTCACGTGCGGCGATGTTGGACATATGCACCTCAATCACCGGAAAAGGCATGGCCTTGATAGCGTCATGCAGCGATACGCCATGCTGAGTGAGCCCCGCAGGGTTCACCATCGCACCCTGTGCGTTGTCGATGTGCAGATGCAGAAAATCGACCAGTGAGCCTTCGTGGTTCGACTGGATGGTTTCTACCTCCACACCCAACTCCTCAGCCAGCGTGGCGATCCGAGCATCAATCTGCGCAAGCGTGGTGGTGCCGTAGATATGTGGCTCTCGGCGCCCAAACAGGTTCAGGTTGGGGCCGTGCAGTACAAGCAGTTTCATGAGTCTTTTTCCTGCGGCTTTACTTACGGATGCGGGCCAGTTCGCTGTTGTAGAGCTTGACCAAAGCTGGGTCATACTGCGCAGCGAATTTTTCTATGACGGGTTGGGCGATCTGGCGCATGCGTGTTTGTTCGGCCGGGCTCACCACGTTGAATTGCGCGCCCTTGGCTTGCAGCTCGCCGACGGATTTCTGAGCAGCGGCGCGGCTGACTTGGCGCTGGTAGGAGCGAGATTCGTTAGCAGCTTCCTGCATCCATTTCTGTTCAGCTGGTGTGAGCGTGTCCCAGAATTTCTTGCTGACAAGGATGATGTTGGCTGCATAGACGTGGTTGGTTGCACTCACGAACTTCTGAACTTCGTAGAACTTGTTTGACAAGATCACGGCGAAGGGATTTTCCTGGCCGTCTACGGCTTTGGATTCGAGCGCACCGTACAACTCAGCAAAGGGCATGGGCACGGGGTTGGCTTTGAATGCCTTGAAGGTGTCCAGGAAAACAGGATTGGGAATTACGCGGATCTTCAGGCCCGCCAAGTCTTCGGGTTTGTTGATGGGGTGCTTGCTATTGGTGACATTGCGAAAGCCCAGATCCCAGTAACCCAGAGAGACCAAACCCTTCTCAGGCAGTTTGTCGATCAGAGCCTTGCCCAGCGGACCATCCAACAAGGCATCTGCCTGATCAAAG
Source organism: Ottowia thiooxydans DSM 14619 (assembly GCF_000422885.1). GTDB lineage: Bacteria > Pseudomonadota > Gammaproteobacteria > Burkholderiales > Burkholderiaceae_C > Ottowia > Ottowia thiooxydans. The sequence goes on from NZ_KE383943.1 coordinate 410,180, forward strand.
GTACTCACGGCGAATGGGAAGTCGACCACACCGAATTCCTTGACGATGCCGGCCAGCGAAGTGGTGGCTGGCGAATACATCTGCTGCACGCCGCCTTGCAAGGCTGATTGCTGTTGTTGCTCGTTACCCAGCTGGTTGGCAGGGAACTCTTGCACTTTCATCTTGCCGCCGCTTTTGGTGGCAAGAAGCTCGGAAAAGCGCTTCACACCGAAGCTCACAGGATGGTCTGTGTTGTTGAGGTGGCCGAAGCGGATCACGCGCTCCTGCTGGGCCCATACGGGGAAGGCGACGGCCACGCATAGGCTGGCGGCGGCAAGGCGGCTAAAGAGTTTCAAGGTGGTCTCCAGTGGTGAAGGAACGAAGAGGCGCGGCTAAGCCGTTGAACTGGATGTGATCGTATTGAAAGTGGAAAACTTTTCCATAATGGAATACCCTGCTGTTTTTGCTACAGTCTCCGGTTAGTTTCTAAGCCTCTGTGGCTGTGTAAACACATACTTAGATTCCCAAGGAGACATGATGAGCAGCGTGCTCGAACGAAGCTTTAAGGTTCTGGATCACCTCAGTGCCCACCCTGAAGGGTGCGCCCTGTCCTCGATCGCGAGCGAGCAAGACATCCCGCTTTCCGCCTGCCATCGCTTGCTCACTGAGTTGGTAAAAGGCGGTTATGTGCGCCAGGACCCGTTGGACGGCCATTACGTGCTGACCATGAAATTGGTTTCCATGGGCTTGTCCTTCCTCAGCAACTCCGGCGTGGTTGATGTGGCGCAGCCCCTGCTGGACCAATTGGCCACAGCTTCGGGCGAGCTGATCCGTTTGGGTGTAGTGGATGGTGACGAGCTTACTTTTGTGGCCAAAGCGCAGGGCGCTACCCATGGGCTTCGTTACGACCCGGATATGGGTTTGTCGGTGCCCCTGTGGTGCAGCGCTGCTGGCCACGCTTGGCTTTCGACCATGCCCGAAGACGCGGCAATGGCTTTGGTGGCGCGCAAGGGCTTGGGGAGCCCCACGAACTACGGCCCACAAGCGCCCACCACTATCAAGGGTGTGATGGCTTTTGTTGATCGCGCGCGCGCAAGGGGTTTCAGCACCATTGAGGAGGTGTTTGCACCTGGCATGAGCGCCATGGCCGCGCCGGTGCGTGGCCGTAATGGTGCCGCCATTGGTGTGGTCACCATTGCCGGCCCGGTGGTGAGGCTGAATGCGGCGCGAATGGAAGAGCTGGCACCGGTGTTGGTCGATGCCGCGAATGACGTAGCACGCGCCAGCCGCGGCTCGGCGCTGTTTCGAGCACGCAGCTGAGTGCTTGGAGCGTTCAGGTTTCCAACCTAGGACTTTAGGCATCAACCATGTCCGCAGGCGTCGCCGAGTAGGCCAGGGCATAGGTGGCGCGCTCAACTCCGGTGCAGGCCCCCATGGCTTCCAAGGCTGAGTCGCTGAGTTCCGAATCAGACAGTTGTTGCAATACATCGGCGTCGTATGCGCAAGCCAACAGCACCCAGTCCGCCACGCGGTCTGAGGCTCCGCGTACACGCTGCTCCTCGGTCTGTGCAATGGCTGGCGCTTCATGCCTTAGCAGGTGCAGGCCGGCCATGCCAGGTGCAACTGCGACACGGGCGCCCAAGGTGCGCAGCGCTTCCTGCAGGGCCTGTGCGCTGCCAGCTTGAGGGGACAGGCGCAGTGTGAGAACCTTCCTGGCGGTGGTGCCACCAAAACTCTCCATCACGCGGCATTGGCTGCGCACCATGTGGCGGTGGTGCGGCATCATGCGCACGGACCACGGTGAGGGCGCATTCAGCCGCGCCAGATAGTCAGGTGAACCTAACACGGCGTGGTTTTCCAGCTCGTACAGAACGAATATGCCCTCGCCGCCATCAGCGCTGACCCAGCGGCTCGCACGCTGAAAGCCAGGGATCGCCAGTCTCTCAGGGAAGTGCTCGTGAGCATGCCAGTGCGCAAACTCCGGGAGCGCTTGGGCTGCCATGTCCCACCACATGGCCAAAGCGGCCTTTCCTCGCATTGCCATGCAAACTCCTGAATTACTTGGCGCTGCGGATGCGTGCCAGTTCGGTGTTCACCTGCTGAACTACGCTTTCACCAATTTCCTTGGTGAATTTGACGGTCACAGGCTGCACTTTCTGGCGCAGACGGGCCACCTCCTCCGCACTCACCTCATTGACCTGCATGAGTTTGCGCAGCGCGTCCACAGATTGACCTTCCTTCTGCAGAGTGAGCTTGCGCTCTTCCAGTTTGGCTTCATCTGCGGCAGCTCGAATGATGTTGCGTTCCGCGGCTGACATGCCATCCCAGGTTTTCTTGCTCATGAGAAACGGCATGCCTGTATAGACGTGCCGTGTGAGCGAAAGGAACTTCTGCACCTCTGCAAACTTGGCTGATTCAATGACCGCCACAGGATTGTCTTGGCCATCTATGGCGCGCGACTCCAGCGCTCCATAGACCTCACCAAAGGTCATGGGAACGGGGTTGGCCCCCAGTGTGTTGAACAGATCAATGAAGATGGGCGAAGCAATCACGCGGATTTTCAGGCCCTGCACATCTTCGAAGCGAGTGATGGGCCGGCGGCTGTTGGTCATATGGCGGAAGCCCAGATCCCAGATACCCAGACCTATGGCGTCATGCTTGGCCAGATCTGCCAGCATTTGCGTGCCTACAGGGCCATCTGCAATGGCGTAGGCCTCCTGCGCGTTGTTGAACAGGAAGGGAAGATCGAACACCATGAAGCGCTTGTCGATGGAGGCGATAAGGCCGGTGGCCATGGATGTGAAGTCCAGTGTGCCACCGCGCACCGAAGCCAGGTTCTGTGGGTCTCCGCCCAGCACCGCATTGGGGAACAACGTGACCTTCATCTTGCCGCCACTCTTGCTCGCCACAGCGTCGGCAAATTTTTGCGCACCCATGCCCAGTGGGTGATCCTTGGCCAAACTGAAGGCGAAGCGCAGGTTGCGTTCTTTGATGTCTTGCGCTTGCGCAGCCGTGGTGGCGCCGAGCAGGGCAGCGGCGCTGATCATGGTGAGCAAAGCGCGGCGCGCGTGACGAAATGGGCGGGAATTGATCATGTTGTCTCCTGGCTTTTTGAATGGAAATCGCGTTCTCGGTAAATCAATATGAAAACGCGGGATGGGGCGATCCTGACATTTTCTTGAAAGGCTTTCAACTTTTTGATATCTTTCAAATTTTGAAAGCTCTGAAAGGCAGACCATGAGCGGTGCATTGGAGAAGTCGCTGGCAGTGCTTGAATACCTCGTTGATTACCCAGATGGCGCTCAATTGGTCCAGATTGCCACTGATCTGAACCAGTTGCGCAGCGGATGCCACCGCACCTTGCAGGAGCTGATCCGCTTTGGCTACGTGCGCCAACTCCCTACGCGTGGCGACTACGCACTCACCACCAAAATGGCGTCGATGGGGATGAGCTTCATGAGCAAATCGGGCGTGGTTGATATTGCCCAGCCCGTCATCAACCGGCTGGCGCAAACCACTGAGGAGTTGGTGCGTCTGGCCATCGTCGATGGAGAAAGACTGACACTGATGGCCAAGGCGCAGGGCGCACGCTCGGGCCTGCGCTATGACCCAGATATGGGGATTGATCTGCGCCTGTCCTGCAGCGCTGCCGGGCAGGCTTGGCTGATGACCCTGCCAGAAGACCTGGCCATCGAATACGTTACGCGCCAGGGTCTGGGCCAGCCGCGCCACTACGGTCCAGCCGCTCCCACCTCATTGCGCGCATTGCTGAAGCTTCTGGATGAGCACCGCGAGCGTGGTTACAGCGTGATCGAAGAGTCTTATGCGCCGGGCATGAGTTCCATGGCAGCCCCTGTGCAGCGCAAGGGCGGCCCGGCCACCGGCGTGATCGTGATCGCCGGCCCTGCCATGCGGCTTACCGCTAAGCGGATGCAGCAGTTTGGTCCCGCACTGCTGGCTGCGACGGAGGAGTTGGGTATTACGGGCGATGCTTCCCCGTTGCTGAAGTCAGCTAACGCGGGGACTTGGGGTAATGCGCCGGCCAAGCCCAAGCAGAGTCCGCGCCGAGGTTCATAAGAACCCACCAGGCTGAACGCAGGCGCCCTAAAGCTCGTCAAAGCGGGCTACGAGCGCGCTAAGTGGATGTACGAGCGTGCTATGCCGTGCCTTCATATTGAACTGAGCCTCGATCGCGGAGCCACAGCCGAACGAGATGCCGCTTGTGGTCAGGATCTACGGCATCGTCCACGAAGTCCGTGCGCGCATGACCAATGCTGCGATTGTTCACGAACTGGATTTGTCCTGGCTCCATCATGAAGTTCGATTGCAGATCTGCTTGTGAGAACAGTTCAGCCAGCTTTGCCATGGCCAGCTCAAGGCGGTCATCCAGAGCTTCTTCGCGCAACTTGTATCCGCCGCGGATGTTGTAGGTGGAATAGCGCGCCAGGGGGCGCCCCTGCTCGTCATCTTCAAAGACCGGGTTGGCGACGTAGGGTAGTTCGTCAGGGCCGAATTCGCGGTGACGGTCCCACCAGATAGGTTCATAAAGCCGCTCCAAGAGATCGGGATTTTCTTGCGCGAGTAATTCATGCAAGGTGTGAAAGCTCACCGCTTTGGATAAGCCGCCGGTTCTCGCCGCACGCAGGCAAAGCAAGCCTACGTAATCCGGCATGACAGTATTGAAGCAGTTGTCGTTATGAAAATTGAGATCCAGATTGGTGATGGTGGCTCGGATACCTGAGCCTGGCTTCATTTGAGATCCCACTCCTTCGTCACGCACATGGAACAGCATGGTGCCGCCGTAGGTTTGCTGCACCGGGCGTGACACCAGACTGGCCAGGAGCCAGTACGCCCGCGTGAGTTCATCTTTGCTGAAGCGCTCGACCGGCAAGCGGTCGACGACTGCAAACTTCGGGCCCGCGTCCAGATATTGGCGGCGCAGGTTGGAAGCGAAGACGCGGCATTGCGTCAAAGAGAAGTGTTCCGCAGAGAGCTCATGAACGGGCGTTTGTCGGCCAGCGGTCTCGTGAACAGCCGTCTCCAACTCGTTCCAGCATTCGGCGGGCAGCGGCACCAGCCATTGGTTGCGCGACAGGGTGTCGCGCGTCCAGGCGCCGTTCTCGGTTCCAGCAATGGTACTCATCGTTGGCCAGCGTCAATCTTGGCTAGCAGTGTCTTGAAGGCGCTGCGCTCGCTTCTCACAAACTCGCGGAACTGCTCCGGGCTGTTGCCCACCGGGATGAATCCGAGCTTCTGAAGTGCGCCGCGTACTTCGCTCTCACCTAGTACGGCCAGGACCTCCTGGTTCAGAAAATGCTGAGTCTCTGCGGGGATGTTGGCAGGTGCCATCAGGCCCATCCAGGTGGATTGGTCGAACCCTTTGACGCCTGATTCTGCGAGCGTCGGTACGTCGGGGTACTGGTCTACGCGTGCGGCGGTAGTGACCGCAAGCACCTTTACTTTTCCTGACTGTATGAAAGCACGCGCGGAAGGAATGTTGTCCACGCTCACCACGATTTGATCGCCCGAGGCCAGTGCCGTCAGGGCCTGTGTGCTTCCAGCGTATGGCACATGAGTCAGCTGTAAACCGACCTGGTCGAAGAAGGCCGCTGCAATGAGTTGCTGAGAAGTGCCCACGCCATTGGAGGAGTAGGCGTACTTGCCGGGTGGGGCGGCCCTCAGGTAGGCCACAAGATCTTTAACGGAGTCTATGTTCAGGCTTTTCGGCACTAGCAGCACCGAGGGCATGCGGATGAGCTGTGTGATGGGGGTAAAGCCCGTGTCCAGGTTGAAGTCCTCTCGTTTGTTGAGTGTGGGGAGCACGGCGAAAGCAGCCTGGGTGCCCAGGACGAGTTTGTAGGGGTCGCCTTTGGCTTGACCTACGTACTCGGTTCCGATCTGGCCGGAAGCCCCGAGTTTGTTTTCAATGACCACGGCCTTTCCCCAGCGCTCAGCAAGCGCTTTCCCCACAGCTCTAGCCAGTAGGTCGGCGGCTCCACCGGGGGCATAGGGCACCACGAGAGTGACTGGGCGGACGGGGTAGGTTTCAGCGGCCAGGGAGGGGGAGAATGCTGTGACGCTTGGGAGCAAAGCGGCCAAGGAAAAGCGAAGAACATCGCGGCGAACGTAAGGCATGGCAGGTCTATCGATGACTTGAAAATAGGAAATTTTCAAGCGCCGATGGGCCAGTTCAAACGACTAAATCTGATTTTGCTTATGCCGTTTTGTAGGTTCCATTCTTGGATCGTGAGCTGGATCCAAGCAATTGAGCGAGGTACCCCACGGCATCGCGAGACAATCTTTCAGGGAAACTCGAACCCTGAAGTGAGCGCAACGAATATCCAGACCGCACCTGCTCCTAACCAAAGAATCACCCCATAAACCAAAACGCGTTTGGTCTTGCTGGCCTGGGTTCTTTTAAGCTTGACATCGTTGAATCCGGCGAGAAGAAAGCTAGCGGACCAGAGCATGCCGGCCCAGATAACGGAAGGCCAAAAAAGGTCCTTTCCCTTCCAGTCGTTGATGTCCCCAAAGAGTGGGTAGTGCAACGGATAGGTAAGGTAGTAGAGCCCGAAGCCCAAGGCACCCATGCTGAGCAATCCTAGCGCGCCAGCAACCAGGCAGGCAATGATGGAATATTTCATTAGATGTTTGCCACTGCTTGGGTAAAGGGTTTAGGGACCTGGACACATTTCGGTGTCAGCATCTCCAGTTTAATGTGCTGTTGCGTTAATGCTGGTCCATAAAACCGCGTCTTCGTGCTCATGCCAACGCAGCAAATTCTCTCGTTGTCAACCCGGTTTGCGCTTTTCCCAACGCTCTAAGATCATGAGTACTTTCTAACTGGTCAATTGCGTTCCGGGCTGGCAGAGTAGGGGCCAGGCTCTGACGAAACTCTGGAGATGTACTTGCCATGAAGTTGATCAAAACGACCAAAGCGCGCGAAGCATTGTCTGATCGATCCAGCTTATCCATGAGCCAACGGCGCGTGTTGATCCTGTGCGATGGGAAGCGCTCGCGCCAGCAGATAGTCAGCTGGCTGGGTACCGGTACCATGCTTGTGATGGACGGCTTGTTTGCTGATGGCTACCTTGCGCTCTCCAACTCTCCTGTTAGCAGTGTGTCTGCTGTCTCGTCAGTCATCAGTGATTCAGCACTGGCCGAGTTGGATGATCAGTTGGGCTCTGCATCTGACTCGCTTCAGAAAAACAATGGCTTTCGGGGGGCGCGATACGGGAGCTGACTTCCATTGCACCCTCCTCATGAAGACTCCATGAAAATCGCATTCGTTGGTGCGGGCCGACTCGCCCAGACGTTGGCCGCCGCGTTTCACCGCACCGAAATCGAAGTCGTGGCGGTCTTCAATCGTTCAAGGCCTGCTGCTGAATCGCTTGCGACTATGGCTGGTGCCTGCAAGGTTTGCGAGACGCCACAACAAGCGGCTGATATGGCGGATCTTGTCTTCATCACAGTGTCTGATGACGCCATCGGCACTGTGGTTCGCCAAGTGAATTGGCGCCAAGACCAGTGTGTGGTTCACTGCAGTGGGGCGAGTGAGGTTTCGGTGCTGGAACCCGCAGCCGTGCAGGGCGCTGCGGTAGGTGGGTTCCACCCGTTGCAGATTTTTTCCGATCCCACCATTGCATTGCCACGCGTTGCGGGCAGTAGCGTGGCAATAGAAGCTGAAGGCTCTTTGGAGCTCGAACTGAACAGGCTTGCAGCGGCGGTAGGTTACCGCGTGATCAAGCTACCGCCAGGCGCTCGGGGCCGCTATCACGCTGCGACGAACTACGCCGCAAGCTTCATGCTCTCTTTGCTTCGGGAGGCGTGTGACCTGTGGAATAGCTTTGGCGTGAGCGATCAAGAGGCGCTCGCGGCGCTGCTTCCTTTGACACGTGGCACCTTGGACGCCGCCACTGCCAAAGGTTTGGCAGGTGCGATGGCGGGGCCGATCTCCAGAGGCGATGCGTCAGTGGTTGCCCTGCATTTGCGTGAACTGGCCGAGCTGGGTGAAGACACTGTGGATTTCTATCGCAGCGTTTCCATGCGGCAGTTGAGGCTCGCTAGAGACAAAGGGCATCTGGATAACGCCGTGCTCGAACGACTGGACAAGACCTTGCGCGAATCCTGAAGCCTGTGAGAGCTTGATTCGGCACGCCGGACGCCGAGCGTTGTTTGCCAAAGGGGATTGTTATTTCATACAATGAAAGAAATTTCATTGAATAAAATAATGACAACGCTTGCTGAAGACTCGTTGGTCGCTCATCTGAAAGCTCAGTCCAACCGTACAGTTCCTGCCGATACCCGCCAGCGTGTGGCGCAGGCCCTGCTGGATTGGTTCACCGCCGGATGGTCTGGTAGCGCAATGGCTTTGGCCGCACCTTACCGCGCTGTGGCAACCGCCGCGTTTCCTGGCCTTGGGAATTCGCCGGTATTCGGCGCAGGCGCGCTCTCCCCACTTGGCGCGGGTTTTGCCAATGCAGCCATCGCCCACTTGCGGGAGATTGATGACGCGCACCGCGCCGCCATGCTTCACCCAGGGGTGGTTTCCATCTCTCCAGTGCTGGCGCTTGCGGCCGAAGGATCTCTCACGCGGCGCCAAGCCATTGCGGGGATGGTGGCGGGCTATGAAGTTTCGTTGCGCCTCGGTGAGGCGCTGGGCACGCGACACGCATCCTTATTTCATGCCACGGCCACTGCGGGGGCGGTGGGAGCGGCTGCGGCCACTGCAGTCACCCTCGGGCTTCCAACGGAGCAATTGCATCATGCCCTTGGCATTGCAGCTACTCAATCTGCCGGCTTATGGCAGTTGGTCGACGACGATGCGCATGAGTCCAAATCCTTGCACCCGGGCTTTGCTGTTCGAAACGGCATGATGGCCGCATGGGCTGCGCAAGCTGGGCTACCGGGCGCTCGAGCTTTCTTTACTGGTAAGCGAGGCATGTATGCCCTGCTGGCAGGGGAGGGGCCTCTTTCTGCCATCGATGTGGGCGATGGCCTTGGTCTGCATGAGGGTGACCGGCTCAACACGACCACTATCAAGGCGTGGCCCAGTTGCGCTCAAATCTTCACGCCGCTGGATGCGATGCGGGCGCTGATGGACGAACACCATTTCGTGGCCTCAGATGTTGAGGTGATTGATGTCACGATTTTCCCCCATGCGCTCAAGATCGCTGGGGTGGGCTGGCCTGTGAGAGCATCAGAGACACCATTCAGCCTGCGCTACGTTCTAAGCGCTTTGTTGTTGAAGGGGCGCTTGGGCATTGATGAGATGGAAGCCCCTGATTTGGCCAACCCGGCGTTGATAGCCCTCGGCGAGAAAATTCGAGTCACGACAAGCGAAGAGTTCCAGAAGAGTTTTCCGGAGCGGCGGCCCGCGGAGGTGAGTGTTGCGCTTAAAAACGGCCGGCGTCTGACTGCCAAGCGCGAGCTTCGCCGCGGTGATCCGGAAGACCCCTTTAGTTGGGATCAATTGCAGCAGCGCATGCGGGCTTTCGCGCCCGCGATGAGCGATGCCACGGCGGCCCGCGTCACAACCTGGTGTGAGGCGTTTGCCGATCCGGCGCGTGACGATGAACGCTGCAATCCTGACCCCTTGCTTTTCGTGAGCTAGGCTACTCCGGCTGTATCCCTGCGCCTCGAATAATCTCACCGTATTTTTTGGCTTCGCTGGCCTGGAATCGTGCCATTTCTTCGGGGCTGGAGGTGGACGACGCAGTCCCGCTGGGCTTGTAGAACGCCGCGTCGGCAGATGCACTCTTGGCGGCACGTGCGAATAGTTCATTGAGCCGTTGCTTGATATCTGCCGGTAGATTGGCAGGCCCCCATACCCCGAACCAGTGCGTGACGTTGTAGCCTGGGAACGTGTCCGCGATGGGGGGAACATCTGGCAGCAAAGGCGATCTTTGCGCGTTCGTGACGGCCAGCGCGCGTACTCTTGCGTCGTTGATGAACGGAATCGCTGTACCGGTGTCAACCACCATCATCTGCGTTTGGCCTGCCATCAAATCGGCAATGGCCAGCGGATTTCCCTTGTAGGGGATGTGAGTCATCTTCAGGTTCGCCTTCTGTAGAAAGGCTTCGCTGCCTACACGGCTTCCGGAGCTGCCGCTGGCGAAATTAAGTTTGCCCGGATTCTTGCCCGCATACTCGATCAACTCCGCGACGGTTTTAACAGGAAGGTCCTTGTTGACGATCAACACCTGCCAACCCTGCCCCAGGGTGGTGATGGGCGAAAAATCCTTGACGGGGTCGTAGGGCAGCTTTTTGTAGAGGAACTCATTCGCCGCATGTGTCGTGGTACCTCCGATCAACAGGGTGTATCCGTCGTTCGGTGAGGTCGCCACGCTCTGTACCGCCAACATTCCGGCAGCTCCGGCGCGGTTTTCCACCAGGACAGGTACCTTGATTTCCGCAGTGATCGCCTGTGCAATGGCGCGAGCCAATTGATCGGTGCCGCTTCCCGCAGAAAACGGGACCAACAGGCGGATGGGCTTTTCGGGGAAGTTTCGGGCGCTTGCCGGCTGAGCCTGCAGTGTTGTCGCGCTCAAGTACATGGCGGCCGTTGCCGGGAAAAAATGGCGTCTTTTCATTTTGTCTCCTGATAATCAAAATCAATGCAACCGAGTGCGGCAGGTACAGCCTATGGGGAGTCTTGGCCGCGCAGCAGTTCGATCTGATGGCCTGGAACCGTGATGCGCATGTCCAGCAGCAGGAACGACAGGCTCTTGCCATGCGAGTCCAGATTCATAGACCGGTTGACGCCGCCGTCCAGGACGTCATCAAGAACAAAATTCATGGCATGCAGGTTCGGCAGCAGGTAGCGCCGCACCGCGCTGGGCTTGCGGGCGGCGAACACATCGCGTACCCGCTCCGGCGTGACTTCGGCGACCAGTGTCTCGTAGAGCGCAGGGGCCCATGCGATGAGGCTGATGTTCGAGCGGTTTCCTTTGTCACCTGCCCGGCCATGCGCCACACGGTACAGCGGAACTTCGATGGTTGGGCTGGTCATTGCAGCATCTCGTAGGTGGAGGGAACAGCCGTGCGTGGCAAGAAGCAGGGGAGTGTGTCGAGCCGGCTACGCAAGGAGGTGCGCACACCGCCGCCTCCTGCTGGCCCGCAGGTATAAAGCGCCGTCACTTCACGCCCGATGCGATCAGCAATGGATTGGTCGTCATGCACGCCAGCAATGCGCAAGCGAACGTCGCAAGCATGCGTCGGTGGGAGGGCGGCCAAGCTGTGGCCTCGATCATCCGCCAGGATGCTCATGACGCCGATGAGGTCTATCCGCAAATCCAGCAAGTGCCCCATCCGTTGTCGAACGATGTCTGCCGCGAGCCGCGCCCGCGCTTCTGCTCGCGGCCCTGCATACGAGATTTCACCTTCTCCAAGCCAGCCGCCTTCCTGGCATACCAATACCTTCAATTGTTCCGGCCAGGGGCGGCCTCGTATGCCGCGCAGTTGGACTCGATCTGCGCCCAAGTCTTCCACCGAGCATTGAGTGAGATCAGCGATTCCATCCGGTGCGACATAGGCGCTCGGATCGTCGATTTCGTACAGAAGCTGTTCCTTGACGGTGGCCGGCGTCACGAACCCGCCCGTCTCATCCGCTTTGCCAATCACGCAATCGCCGTGCTCGTCGATTTCGAGGATCGGGTAGCCCAGTCGATCCAAGCCGGGGACATCCTTGAAACCAGGGTCGGCAAAATACCCTCCCGTGATCTGTGTCCCGCATTCCAGCAAATGGCCAGCCATGAGCCCGCGAGCTCGGCGAGTCCAGTCGTCTCGTCGCCAGCCATAGTGGGCAAGCAGAGGACCTAGCGTGAGGGAGGAGTCCGCGACTCGCCCTGTCACCACGATGTCCGCTCCATCCTGAATGGCATCCGCAATGCTGTCAGCCCCTAGGTAGGCGTTGGCCGCAACCATACGGCTTTCATTGAACGCCGAGCCCAACGCTTGGCGAAAAACAGGCCGATGTTCAATGCCGGAGACGTCGTCACCGATAACCACCGCGATTCGCGGTGGGGCCAAACCTGATTCTTTGGCCATCTCTCGAATCCGGAGCGCGGCAGCCCGGGGGTTGGCGGAGCCGAAGTTGCCGACAATACGGATTTTGTGCGCCAGGCAGCGCGCAAGCACGGGCTGCAGAATCTGCTCAAGCCATGGGTCGTATCCGGCATCCGGCTGTTTGCGCTTGGCGAGTTGTCCCAGCGCAAGCGTGCGTTCTGCCAGCGTTTCGTAAATCAGAAACGAAGGTCGTTGGCGTCGAATCAGGGTGTCGACGACGGGTGGTGCGGCATCCCAGCGATCACCAGAGAATGCGGATGCAGCGCCAATCAGCACGGGGTCTACGGGCTTCATTGCGAAGGCCCGAAAGGCAGGTCAGATAAGCAGGGTGGCGTCATTCCCTCACTTTAGGAGCGCCTCCTGAACCTGTCCAACTCAAGATTCAGATGAGCCGATTCGTTTTTCAGATTCGGATAGTGCGACTTCCCGGATGTGGGTCGCCAAGGACCTGGCCATGGGCGACGGCGGGTGGGTTCTATGAAAAACCAGCGCGATATCGCGCGATAGGGCGCCATTGGCAATGGGGCGCAATACCAGCGCAGAGCCGACAAAATGCTGTCGAAGGCTCACTGGAATGACACTGATGCCACCACCACTTTCGACCAGTGCACGAATCGTATGGATATGGTCGACCTCGTGCGCAAGCTGAAGTTGATCGGGGTAAAGCGCGGCGTCTATGAGTCGCCTTGTCATGCGCCCCTGGCCGTAGTGAACGAATGGATAAGCGGTGAGGTGGCGCAGTTCGATCTGATGCAAGCTCGCCAGGGGATGGTCAGACCGGCAGAGCAATTCGAAGGGTTCACGAAACAAATGCTCGGCGAATAAATGGCTTGGCAGTGAGTCAATGGCCGTCACGGCAAAATCAGCCTTTCTGGCATTGACCAGTTCAATGCACTCGAGTGGATGAGCGACTCGCAGGTCCAGCTGCGCTTTTGAGTTTTTGGATTGAAAATCCGCCAATATGGGAGGCAGGAATCCATAGCTGAGCGTCACCATCGCGGCGATCGTTACTATCTCCGTTGCCAGCGAACGAGCTTGGAATTCGCGAATGTGCCTGTCGAAATGCGCCAATGAAGTATTGGCGATCTCGGCGAAATGCTCGCCTGCAGATGTCAGTTGAAACTGTGGACTGGAGCGGTCTACCAGCTCAACACCGAGAGTGGTTTCCGTCGAGCGCACCATGGCGCTGAAGGCTGGTTGTGACAGACAGAAGGCCTTGGCTGCTTTCGTGAAATTGCGGTATTCCACCAAAGTCAGGAATGCCCGCATGTGTCGGGTTGAGATATCCATCTGGAGGTGAGGCGATATGCTTGAACAGGTATCCCATCAACGCTGGACTTCTGCGTGGGGCTCGGAACTCGACGCCTTGGTGCGAGGTGTGCGCCATGCAGGTACTCATCAAGGCCCGGGGCGTACATCCGTTGATGATTGTGTCAGAAAGCCATGCTGCGCCAGTTGCTCGCGCGCATAGGCCACGCCTGATAGCTGTGCAGCCTCGGGGTGCCGCGAGGCCAGGCCAATCACCACCAGTGCTCCCAGGAACTGGCCATCCCCTTCAAACACCGGCAATGCAATGGATGCCATTTCGGGCACGCGCTCGGCTCGGGTGAGCACAAAGCCTTGCTCCTGAATCTGCCTGATATGAGGTGTGGGCGAACCGGTGTAGTGCAGCAGGATATGGGCGGAAGCGCCGCCTGAAGCCAGGTCGCGGCGGGTGCCAGGCTCCACATGGTGGCGAACTTCGTTGTGCGTGATCTCTCGATAAAGACAGACGCGTTCATCGCCGCTGCGCACATAGAAGGCGGTGGTTTCTCCCGTGCGCTGCATCACAGCGTGGAGCACCGGCTGCAGGCGACTTCCCAGATCGAAGCTGTTTCGATAGAGCATGCCCATGTGCAGGAGGGCAGGGCCTGGCGAGTAGTGGCCGCTTTCAGAGCGTTGGACCATGCGCGCTTTCACCAGCACGCCAAGCAACCGCAAAAGCGTGGCTTTGTCCAGGCCTGTGCGATCAGCGAGCTCGCGCAATGACAGGCGCAAACGATCTTCGCTGAACGCTTCGAGAACGGAGATCCCGCGCTCCAGTACGCCAATGGGAGGGGTGGGGCGCGATGCCGTGTCGATGGGGGTGTCTGCGGACGAGGAAGCACGGCGAATCATGGTTTTGCCTTAGTTGACGGGTGGGGCTTCATCTTTTATAGTTCGTTTATTAAAACGCATTTTATTCAATGAAATGAAAATGGACCTGACTTTCTGCGTATGAGCATGAACACGCTCTGAAAGCCAAAGTTGGCTTTTTACGCGAATTGCAGCGCCTCATTTCTTGAATTCGGATTTTTAGCCTCCCTCCACGCATCTCTCCAGGTTCGTGGATTCATTTCCTTTCAATTCCTATCCACCATGCCCGTTTCAGTTTTTGACATGCAATCGCTCCAACATCTTTGGGGCACGGAAGAGCTGCGCAACATTTTTTCTGAGGGAAACCGCATTCAGAAGTGGCTGGATTTCGAGTCGGCACTGGCTGCCGCTCAGGCTGAAATGAAGATAATCCCGGAGGCCGCCGCGAAGGAAATAGCGGAGAAATCGCATGTGGCCAATATCGACATTGCAGCTATGTCCGCGGAGATCCGCCGCATCAAGCACTCACTGGTGCCCGCTCTTAAACAACTGCAGGCAGCTTGTTCCAAGGAAAACGGCGAGTGGGTGCACTATGGCGCGACCACGCAAGACGTGGTGGATACCGGTGTGGCCTTGCAACTCAAGGAATTCCACGCGGTGGTGATGCGTGACATGAAGGCCGTGGGGCTCGAGCTCTCCCGCCTGGCTGTGGCTAATCGAGACGTTCCCATGGCGGGCCGTACACACGGCGTGCAGGCATTGCCCATCACGTTCGGCCACAAATGCGCCCTCTGGCTGGATGAGCTCGGTCGCCACCATGAGCGCCTTGTTCAGGCTGAGCCGCGCGTGCTGGTGGGCATGCTGGCGGGCGCGGTGGGCAGCCAGGCTTCGCTCGGCCCCAAGGCTCAGGAATTGGAGGAGCGAGTGATGGCCAAGCTGGGCCTGGGCTCTCCGGCCATCAGCTGGGCGCCCGCGCGCGACCGCTTCACGGAATACACCACCGTGCTGGCGATGATCGGTGCCACGCTCTCCAAGATCGGCAATGAGCTCTTCAACATGCAGCGCAATGAGTTCGGCGAAGTCGAAGAAGGCTTCTCCGAAGGCAAGTTGGGTTCATCCACCATGCCGCACAAGCGCAACCCAACTTCGGCTGAGAACCTGGCAGGGCTTTCGCGCCCGCTGCGATACAACGCCGCGATGATGATGGAGGGCATGGTGCAAGAGGGCGAGCGCGATGGTATTGCCTGGAAGATGGAATGGAAGGCTGTACCCGAGTGCTGCATGATTGCCGGCGCCATGCTGTTCCAGGCAAAAAACCTCCTGGCTGGCTTGAAGGTCAAGCCCGATGTGATGGCCGCCAACCTTGACAAGATGCGCGGCTACCTGCTCTCCGAGCGCGTGATGCTGGAACTGAGCGAGCGGCTTGGGAAGCAGACCGCGCATGAATGGATCTACGAGGCCTCTATGCACGGGATAGAGAACAAACTGGCCTTCGCAGATGCCATGCGCCAGCACGAAGGTCTTGGCAAAGCGCTTTCGGATGCAGAGATCCTGGATTTCACAGATCCCACTGCTTACCTCGGCCAATGCGCCGCTTCCGTCGACCGCGTCGTGGCACAGCAGAGTGGCTGGCTGAACCGCTGAAGTTCTTCCTCTTCCGACTAATTACGCCTGGAGACAAAACACTATGAAAACTCTCGTTTCACGCCGCGGTCTTGTGGCTATGGCATTAAGCGTTTGCGGCGCCGTTTCGGCTCTTTCAGTGGCTGCACCGGCTGCTGCTGCCTATCCGGAGCAGCCCATCAAGCTGGTCGTCGGTTTTCCTCCGGGCGGCGGCGGCGATCTCTATGGACGCATGATCGCCCAGGCCCTCAGCAAGAGCGTAGGGCAGACCGTCGTGGTTGATAACAAGGCGGGCGCCGGCGGAAATATTGCGGCTGATATCGTGGCCAAGTCAAAACCCGATGGCTACACACTCCTGCTGGCGATGAGCGGTAATCTGGCGGTCGCGGCCGCTACCAAGCCGCAGAGCATCCCCTACAAGGTGCCGGATGATTTCGCACCCATAGGCCTCATTCTGGAGGCGCCGCACGGGCTGTTCGTGGCACACAATTCGCGATTCAAAACCGCCAAGGAATACCTTGCTGCAGCTAAAACACAGAAACTGAGTTTTGCTTCCACGGGCACCGGCGCAGCGGCGCACATTGGCATGGAGATGGTCAAGCAGGCTGCGGGCGTTGATATCCTGCACGTGCCCTATAAGGGTTCCGGCCCTGCCATCACAGATATGCTGGGTGGCCAGGTAGACGCCTTCTTTGCTACGGCTTCGCCGCTGGTCGGCCAAGTGCGTCAGGGCCAATTGCGCCTGCTCGCCATAACCGGTGAGAAGCGCAATGCCGCCATTCCCGATGTGCCTACCTTCAAAGAGCTGGGCCTGAACATTCCGGTCACTCAGTGGTATGGTCTGGTTGCGCCTGCTGGCACGCCCGAGCCTGTGGTCAAGTTCCTTGCTGAGCATCTCAGCAAGGCTCTGAGTACCGCAGAGGTGCGTGACGCTATCCGCAAGGATGCCGCCACGGAGCGCGACTTACCCCAAGACCGTTTTCAAAAATTCATTCTGGAAGACATCGCTCGCTATAAGAGCGCCCTGACTCCTGCACTGCTTAAGGAAATTACTCAATGAGCTATGAAACCCTGATCTCCGTTGACCAACTGATCAAACTGCGCGAAGGCGCTACGCCCGCCCTGGTGATCGATTGCAGCTTCGAATTGACGGATCTCACCGCAGGACGGCGCGCCTATGACGCTGGCCACGTGCCCGGGGCCGTGTTCGTGGATCTGGAGCACACCATGAGTGCGGAGAAAACCGGCAAGAATGGCCGGCACCCTCTGCCTTCCAAAGAGGCCTTCGTGCAATCGATGGCTGCATTGGGCTTGAACGACGATACCCAGGTGATCGCTTACGACAACGCAGGTGGCATGTACGCGGCCCGCTTGTGGTGGATGCTGCGTTGGGTAGGCCACTCGTCTGCCGCGTTGCTGGATGGCGGCGTCGCTGCCTGGAAAGCCGCCGGCCACTCGCTGGAAACTGCGGCGCCCGCACCCTTGGCCAAGGGAAACTTCAGCCTGCGTCCCACGCTGGTCAGCACCGTGGACTACGAAGCTGTGAAAGCCAATATCGACACCAAGCAACAGCTGGTGCTGGATGCCCGTGCTCCGGATCGTTTCCGTGGCGAGAACGAAACGCTGGATCCCATTGGAGGCCATATCCCAGGTGCCCGCAACCGCTTGTTCCGGGACAACCTGGCCGCCGATGGGCGCTTCAAACCGGCTGAGCAATTGCGCCAGGAGTTCGATGCAGTGACAGGCGGCAGGCCCGCTACTGAGTTGATCAGCCAATGCGGCTCGGGCGTGACAGCCAGCCACAACCTGCTGGCCATGGAAATCGCTGGCCTCAAGGGCGCAGCGCTCTACCCTGGTTCCTGGAGCGAGTGGAGTGCGCAGCCAGGTGCGCCCATCGCCACCGGATCGAACTAGGGCGTGTTCACACTAAATTCGCCCTTCAATGGTGTGGTGCTTTCAGCGCGTCACACCACGTAAGTTGCCGATGATTGGTATAAGAACGTGTTTGCAATATGTGGCAAACACGTTCCAGGATATGCAATGACCTCTTCAGCCGCGTTTCTTCCGCATAGCTCCCATTGGGGCGTGTTCACTGCTCGTGCGGAGGGTGACACCGTTGCAGTTCGTCCCTATCCTGGCGATCCAGATCCCAACCCCATCCTGGACAACTTCACCAACGCGCTCCGGCATCGCGCCCGAGTGACCACGCCCATGGTTCGGCGTGGTTGGTTGGAGCGCGGCCCCGGTCCGGATGCCACCCGCGGAAGCGATGATTTCGTCGCAATGCCTTGGGCGGAGGTGCTTGATCGCCTTGCGGCTGAGTTGCAACGAGTCAAGGACACCTATGGCAGCGGCGCCATCTTCGGTGGCTCTTATGGATGGTCAAGCGCTGGGCGCTTCCATCATGCTCAAAGCCAGGTGCACCGATTCCTTAATACCGCGATGGGCGGTTATGTCCGTTCGGTTAATAGCTATAGCGCGGGTGCCTCTGCGGTGATCTTGCCGCATGTGCTGGGCAGCATGGAGCAGGTTGCGCGTAACAACGTGACCTGGGAGCAGATCGTTGAGCATTCCGAGGTCGTGCTTGCGTTCGGTGGCATGGCGCTCAAGAACTCCCGCGTGGCTTCGGGCGGTATCAGCAAACACATTGAGCGCAGCTCCATGCGGGATGCGGCTCGGCGCGGTTGCCGATTCGTATCTTTCAGCCCGCTGAAAAGCGATATGCCTGACGAGGCTGGTTTTGAATGGTTCCCTGTCAGGCCGGCCACCGACACCGCGCTAATGCTGGCGCTCGTGCACTCGCTGGTACGTGATGGGCTGCACGATCGGGCTTTCATCGACCAGTATTGCGATGGCTGGTCGACTTTCGAGGATTACCTGATGGGCCGCACCGATGGGGTGGCCAAGTCTGCCGCATGGGCAGCGCCAATTTGCGATATCTCTGCCGAACAGATCGAGGCGCTGGCGAAGTCACTCCCCGGCAAGCGCTGCCTGGTGGTAGTGGCCCATTCATTGCAGCGCGCTGAGCACGGCGAGCAGCCGGTATGGATGGGGGCTGTACTTGCTGCTGCCCTAGGCCAATTGGGCCTGCCAGGTGGTGGGTACAACTATGCGCTGGGCACCCTGGCGCATTACGGCAAGAGAAACAACTCGGTTCCGGCAGGCGCGTTGCCCCAGGGCGGAAATGGGATCAGGGAATTCATCCCGGTGGCCCGAATTACCGACATGCTGTTGAACCCTGGCCAGCCTTTTGATTACGACGGCAAGCGGCGCAACTATCCACACATCAAGATGGCCTACTGGGCAGGGGGCAATCCGTTCCATCATCACCAGGATCTGGCTCGGCTGGCCGAAGGCTTTCGGACGCTTGATACCTTTGTCGTGCATGAGATCGCCTGGACGGCCACGGCGCGCCACGCGGACATCGTTCTGCCTTGCACCATGACCCTTGAGCGTGAGGACATCGGCGTTACACCGACCGATCCCGTGATGGTTGCCATGCATCGCATTGCCGAGCCCAACGGGCTGGCGCGCGATGACTACGATATCTTCACTGATTTGGCTGAGCGTCTTGGCAAGCGCGAAGCTTTCACGGAAGGCCGAGACACGCGCCAGTGGCTTGCTCATCTGTATGAACGCACTCGCCAGGGGTTGCAGGACCAGGGACTTGAAGCCCCCAGCTTTGATGAGTTTTGGGCGCGGGGAAACATGGATTTACCGATAGGGCCGGACGACGGCGGCATGCTCCGCGCGTTTCGCCAAGACCCCGTAGCCAACCCGCTGCCCACGCCCTCTGGCAAGGCGCAGATTAGCTCTCCTACAGTGGCGAGCTTTGGTTATGCGGACTGCCCGGGTCATCCCGCCTGGCTGCCTGCCAAGGAAGTGCCGAACAGCGACTACCCGTTGTGGCTCGTGGCCAATCAGCCGGCCAGCCGCTTGCACAGTCAGCTGGACTTTGGCGCCCATAGCCAGTCCACCAAACGCCAACAACGCGAAGTTTGCACGCTCCATCCTGACGCTGCGGCCGCGCGCGGCATCGCGGAAGGCGATGTGGTTCGTCTGTTCAATGCGAGGGGTGCGTGCTTGGCGTCTGCAGTTTTGTCCTCCGACATGCGTGCCGATGTGGTTCAGCTGCCCACAGGCGCCTGGTATGATCCGGTGATCCAGAAAGACGGCAAGCCTCTTTGTGTGCACGGAAATCCCAACGTGCTCACCCAGGACGTGGGCACTTCGTCCTTGGCGCAAGGATGTTCAGGTCAACTGGGCATCGTGCAGATCGAAAAATTCAACGGTACGCTGCCACCAGTTCGTGCGTTCGAGCCACCGGCTGCTCAGACTGTTTGAACCGGGTAGGGCGGGCTTGGTATCTTCAATGATGCCAGCGGCTTTGTTCCCTATTGATGGCTGCGTTCGGTGCTTCGTTGAGTACTCATACCGACATGCTTCCGAAAATACAAATCCGTTCGGGCTGAGCTTGTCGAAGCCTTGCGCAACGCTTAGACAGGCTCAGAAGGTGTGAACGAATCCCTCATGCCCGCCTTGGCCGCCAAAAACCACCCGCTCGGCGTTGCAAATGCTCGCCATAGCCCGAGCTATGCCTGCGCTTTGCGCCTTGATCGGGCGGCGTTTGACGACCCTCGCGGCCACGCCGGATTCATTCACACCTTCTCAGCCCGAACCGTGGTTTTGATTGAACCCCTCTCGCCGCTCGGCACAAACCATCGACCCTGGGCACAATTGGTATCCATCGATTGAACGCAATTCAGTGCTCAGGCGTGCCCGTCATTTCTGAGCATCCGCTGGCACCCAGCTAGGATGTGTTGCTCAGCGTCGCGTGCCGCGTCGGCTTTACTTCCCGCCGCGATGGCTTCGTAGATCCGGCGATGCTCACTCAATGATTTCCGCATATTTCCCGGATGGTCGAAGTTCTGCCTGCGGAACAGATGCAACTCCTTGACGAAGTCAGAGTAAACGCGAACGGCTCGTTTGCTGCCGCAAAGGGCCGTCACTGCGGAGTGGAAGTCAAGGTTCAGGTCGTAGTACCTCCCACTATCAGCTGCTTCGGTGGCCGCGTCCATCTCATCGATCAGACCTCGGAGTCGCTCCACGTCTTTAGTGGAACGTAGTTCGGCTGCGCTGCCGGCAATGAATCCGAATACAACAGCTCTGAGTTCCGAGATTTCGACCATCTCCCCCACGGTCAACTCGCGAACATAGACCCCCCGGTTGAGAACCGGTGTTACCAATCCGAAGCCCGTAAGAATTCGGATGGCTTCTCGAATCGGCCCGCGGCTAACCCCCATTCGTGCGGCCAGAGCGACTTCATTCAGGCGCTCCCCCGGTTTCACGTCTCCTCTGTAGATCAATTCTTTGATGCTCTCCGCTACCCGCAGCGGCAAGCTTGTGTCTGGCCGCTGGGAAGGTACCTCAGCATCACCGGCACTTGATCGAGCCTCGTCGGGAATAACTGCCATACAAGAACACCTTTTTTGGGATGAGAAAGCGTCACCTAGGGTTAACCCCGAAGATGATCCTCATGAAAAGTGACTACACTTTATTTAAAAGTGAAGTCACTTATTTTAAAACTGTGTTCAATCATAGCCCCATGACTCCTGAATCGAGCAGAACCAACCCAGCTTCCAAGGCCAATAAGCCGAGGATCGCTGTGATTGGCGCTGGCGGCACGATCAGTACCCTCAGTGAGCTCGGATCTCTCGATCTGGTGAACTACATGGCATTTGGCTCCATGCTGAGTGTTGAAGAGGTGTTGTCTGCCGTGCCGGAGGCTGGGCATTTTGCAGATGTCGTTCCAGTTCCGTTCAATACCGGTTCTTCCACTTCCTGGG
This sequence comes from Ottowia thiooxydans DSM 14619, assembly GCF_000422885.1. Lineage (GTDB taxonomy): Bacteria > Pseudomonadota > Gammaproteobacteria > Burkholderiales > Burkholderiaceae_C > Ottowia > Ottowia thiooxydans. The sequence goes on from NZ_KE383943.1 coordinate 431,809, forward strand.
GGTACCCCGAGTGGCACTCGTTGGTGCAATTGATCAACTGCCTGGAGCAAGATCACGGCCCTGTAGATGGCATCGTCATTCTTCATGGCACGGGAACTCTGGAAGAGACAGCATACTTTTTGAACCTCTGCCTCAAGAGCCCTAAGCCCGTGGTGTTCACTGGCTCTCAACGGCCCTTGAGTGCCATCTCCTCAGACGCACCCTTGAATCTGGTGAACGCGTTACGGGTCGCTGGAAGCCCCGATGCGCGTGGCATGGGAGTGCTTGTTTGCCTGAATGACGAGATCCATGCGGCGCGCGATGTCGTCAAGGGCGCGACTTCGCGGCTACATGCCTTTCGGACTCCAGACTTCGGACTTCTTGGTGAGGTCAATGGGGACGGTGTGAACTTCTACCGGCGTCCTGTTCGCAGGAATTACCCGGAAAGCGAATTCGACATCGGATCGCTGGACGCTCTGCCGCGAGTGGACATCGCCTATTCCTACGCAGGTGAAGATGGGCAGGTCGTGCGTGCTTTGGCCGCGGCTGGCGCGCAAGGGCTCGTCGTGGCAGGGTTCCCCGGGGGGCGCCTTTCTCCTGCTCAACGAGAGGCATGCTTACAGGCGATCGACGCGGGGGTGGCGATCGTCGTCTCTACTCGCGCGGGCTCTGGTCGCGCTCACCTTGCCCAGGATTTGACACAAGGCGGCATGGTCGCAGCCGACAACCTGAGTCCGCAGAAAGCTCGAATTCTGCTGGCACTCGCGCTCACCGTCTCTCGTGAAAAAACCGAGCTTGAACGAATCTTTGCCCGCTACTGATTTGAACCAACCCTTAGGAGAAAGCATGTTTGGATTTAAACGTCGCTCGCTCATGGTCGCCTTGACTGGCGTGCTCATGGCTGTTCCCGCGCTGGCCGCCTTCCCGGACAAGCCCATTAAACTGGTCGTACCCTATCCTGCAGGGGGATTGACGGACATTCTGGCTCGAACCATTGCCCATTCGATCACCCAAAGCAGTGGCCAACCCGTGGTGGTGGACAACCGCTCAGGAGCCAATGGCGCCATCGGCGCCGTGGCGGTCGCCAGGGCGGCGCCAGACGGTTACACCGTGCTGGTCTCGAACACTGATACGCACGCCATCAATCCCTTCATCTACAAGAAGCTGGCTTACGACCCAGTCAAGGACTTCGAGCCTGTCAGCCTCTTTGCGACGGTGCCTTTCGCGTTGGTCGTTGGCAAAGCAAACCCAGCGAGTGCTGATTTCAAGAGCTTCGTGGCCGCTGCCAAGGCAAAACCCCGGGCTTTGACCTTCGCTTCCTGGGGAGTTGGCAGCGCGTCGCATCTGGGGATGGAATTGGTGTCCACGGCGCTGGGCGTGACGCTTCATCACGTTCCATTTTCAGGACAAGCACCTGGCATTCAGGCTGTCCAGGCCGGACATGTGGATGCCATGATGCTGCAACCCGGAGGCGCTGATGCCGCAGCCCGATCAGGGACAGCGAAGGTATTGGCCGTGACCTCTGACAAAAGATTGCCGCTCCTGCCAGACGCACCCACATTACGTGAACTCGGCGTAGATGTGGTAACTGGAAACTGGTTCTCCATTCATGTGCCAAAGGGAACGAAGCTTGATGTCATCAGCCGCATCAATCAACTTGTGAAAGATGCATTGTCTGATCCCAAGGTTCAGGAAACCTTCCGGGCGCAGTCGGCCATGCCTGAATCTTCAACGCCTGATCAGCTTGGGAGCTATGTGCTCTCCGAGCAGCGTCGCTGGGGAGCCATTGCGCGGTCCGTGAGCGCCAGCCTCGATTAAGGAGCCCAGGGCTTTGCGCATAGGAAAAATGCCGGCCGATGGCTTTTGATACCTGACACACTCCCGGAAATTTCTAAGGATATGGAGCTGGTGCGATGACATTCGCCACAACCGACGATGGGGTCGAGCTGTACTACGAGTTAACGGGTACAGGTACGCCTATTCTTTTTATCCACGAGTTCGCCGCAACCCAACAAAGCTGGGAGGCACAGGTCAGGCATTTCAGTCGAGGGTACGCGTGTCTTACGTACAACGCTCGCGGCTATCCTCCGTCGCAAGTGCCGCCAGATGCCGCGTCCTATTCCCAATCGCGTGCCGTGCAGGATGCGATTGCGGTACTTGACCATGCCGGGATCGATAAGGCCCACATCGTGGGTCTGTCGATGGGTGGATTTGCCGCTTTGCATATGGGGCTCGACTATCCCTCCAGAGTTAGATCGCTGTGCGTCGCTGGAGCTGGGTACGGCGCGGAGCCGGATAAAGCGGAGAGCTTCCGGCGCGAAACCAGAAGCACGGCAGCCTTGCTTTTGGAGCAAGGTGTTCCTGTGTTCGCGAAGAAGTATTCAAGGGGACCCACGCGCCTGTCCTTTGAGCGCAACGATCCTCGTGGGCATGCTGAGTTCGAAGGCGCCCTTGCCAAACTCTCAGCGCTTGGTCTGGCCAATACACAGCTCGGAATTCAGCTGAAAAGGCCTTCGCTGTACGACCTGAGAGATCGGCTTGCAAAGTTAAACCTGCCCACTTTGATCTTGAATGGCGACGAAGACACACCTTGCCTGGGACCTGCGCTCATGCTCAAAGCCACGATGGCTTCGGCAGCTATGAGCGTCATACCCAACTGTGGGCACACCATCAATCTGGAAGCGCCTGATGAGTTCAATCGAATCCTCACCAGTTTCATGACTGCGGCTGATAGCGGGCGCTGGCCTGTTCGTACGTATTCCTTGGCCACTACTCACGCTACAGGCATGGCCTCCTGATAGTGGCTGCTGAACCTAGATGTTGTCCCCCCACGGCTGAGGCTCATCGTTGCGCATGGCTTGCTCCACGGTAGCGCGCGTCATGGTGGGGACGAACATTTCGATGAAGTCGTAGGCGTAACCTCTGAGCCACGCACCTCGCCGCAGACCCAGGCGGGTGGTGTTCAACTGAAACAGATGGCGCGCATCCAGCATCCGAAGCTGGCGATCACGTTCAGCATCGAACGCAATCATGGCAATGATGCCCACTCCCATGCCAAGTTCAACGTACGTTTTAATGACGTCAGCGTCCATGGCGGTCAGCACGATGTTGGGCTGAATGCCCGCGCGCTGAAAGGCATCGTCGAGGTGCGAGCGGCCGGTGAATCCCAGATCGTAAGTAACGATGGGGTGCTCAGCCAGGGCTTGCAAGGTCAGGGGAAGGCTCGTTTCCAGCAGCGGGTGGCCCACGGGTAACACCACGCTGTGAGACCACCGATAGCAAGACAGTGTGAGCAACCCTGCGTGGCTGGCAAGCGCTTCTGTGGCCACACCGATGTCTGCCTCGCCAGACATCAACATGTCTGCCACTTGACGGGGTGAGCCCTGATGCAGGTGCAGCGAAACGCCAGGGTAGCGTGCTCGGAAATCTCTCACCACAGGGGGCAGGGCGTAGCGTGCTTGCGAGTGAGTGGCCGCGATTGAAAGAGTCCCTTCCATGCTGGCACTGAAATCGTTGCCTACTCGCCGGAGATTCTCGGCTTCGAGCAGCAGACGCTCCACGACTGGCAGCAGAGCGTCTCCCGGTGGTGTGAGACCGGTCAGGCGTTTGCCCGCACGAACGAAAATCTCGATACCGAGTTCGTCTTCCAGTTCCCGGATCTGGCGGCTGACCCCCGGTTGCGAGGTGTGCAGAGCTTCTGCCACGTCGGTCAGATTGAAGCCGCAGCGCACTGCTTCGCGCACTGAGCGAAGTTGCTGAAAATTCATGGTGATGATGCTTGGCGCAGGCCGATATTGCGAATATCCGCATCATTGCCCGTGATGTGCCAAATACCAACGACTTTCTTATTGTTTGCTTATGGCCCCAAGCAGGGTAAGGCGCGCACGGGTCCAGGAAATGCGGGTGGCAGAAGGATCTCCTTCGGTCGCTCGCATTCGTGTGTGTTGGTGGTTGATTGTTCTACCGCCGCGTGTTGGGATCAAAGACTCTTACTGACTTTGGATATCTGAATTCCTTGATCGCTTGGCTCGGACACCTGTGTAAAACAGGCAGCGGCATGACCTTAGGTAGTCAGGTGGCTTTTGACCCAGGGGGAGGAAGGCCTTCGTGTCTTAGCTGAACAGAGTTTTGTCCTTGGATTTTCCCCTGCGCGCGCCATCCAGGTGGGATTTCATCAAGCTGGCTGCACGTACGGCATCCATGGCTTCGATGGCCTGCAAGATTTCCAGGTGTTCACTTGCCTGGTTTTGGCGAGGCGCGCGTTGGGAGGCTTGCCGGTATTCGACCAACCGGCGCAGTTGATTGACCCGGCGCACAGACTGCAAAATGAAGCGGTTGTGAGACCACTCCGCCAAGGTCTCATGAAACCGGCTATTGGCTTCAAACAACTCGATCGGCGTCATGCTGAGATAGCCGTCTTTTGCGATGCGCTCTTGCTCTCTACGCAGTTCCGCCAATGCGAGCGGCTCCACTCGGAAAGAAGGGCTGAGCAAACCAGTAGGTTCGATGGCTTGCCTGAAGAGATAGCTTTCTTCATAGGCATCTGGTGAGTCAATCATGGGCAGAAAGCACCACCCCTGGCCTACGCGTTGCTCGACCCAACCCTCTTCGGAAATGCGGGACAAGACCTTGCGCAAGGTGCTCCGCGCTACATTGAATTGGCGCATCAACTCTGCTTCGCTCACCTCGTCCTGGATAGCCTGTGCCTGCCGAGCCTCTGCGATTCTCAGATAGAGGGGATTGTCGGGGGTCGATGAAAAACGGGCTGCGACCTCGGTCCACTCCGACGCGTCGCGGGTGAGGAAAAAGCCGCGATTGGTGCTTCGCTCAAGGACGCCATGCTCGGCCAGGAGTCGCATGGCGGCCTGAACGGGAGAGCGTGAGATTCCAATCTGTTCGGCGAGATGGCTTTCTCCAAGATGATCGCCAGCCTTCAGACCTTCTCGTCTGACAATGCTGATGATTTCTCGCGCCACTCGGCCGCGCAATGGTGACGGCTCTGAATTTTCATGCATCGTGCGTAGTTTAGAGCGTGTGGTTAACTCAGAACGTCAAAACGCGCGCGCCAGCGCTACCAGCCAAGCCAGTCACCAAGTGCACGCGAAACCTCTTGCGGTTGTTCAAGTGGCGAGAGGTGGCCGCACTCTTCGATGATGCGAAGAGTGGCTCCTGGGATCAGGGCCGCCATTTCCTCATGCATCCAGACTGGATTGGGCGCATCTTGCCTGCCACACATCACCAGCGTAGGGCACCGAATAGAAGACAAGCTTGGCCGGGAGTCGACACGTGATAGCAAGGCCCGAAGCTGTTGTTGTCTTGATTGCTCGCCCACCGAGCGCACCATGCGCAGCACCGTGGCTCGCAGCTCAGGCATGGCGGCGCACCTGGCGCTCATCCATCGGTCTGGCAAAGTGCGGGCCAATGCTTCGAAGCCCTGATCTCGCACGATGGCATCGTCTTGGGCACGGACGGCCATGCGCTCTGGAGAGTCAATATCCGCCCGAGTGTCTAGGAGTGCGAGTCGCTCCACGCGTTCGGGCGCGCGTCGCATGATTTCCATGGCGACGTGCCCTCCCATGGATAGGCCAACCAGGCTGAACTGCGGGGATGCTTTCTCAAGCACCGTTTTCGCAAGCTCCTCCATGGAGCCACCACCTTCCAGAGCCAGCGGCAAACAATCTGCGACAGCGGCCAGCGCTGCGCACTGGTGCTCCCACAGTACAGGGGTGCAGAGATGGCCGCCTAGCAGAACGACTTGAGGGCGGGGCGTGGCGGCTGTCATGAGGTCAGTCTACCTTGGCACCGGTGTCGCGCACGACCTTGCCCCAGGCCTGGGTATCGCGGGCCAGTAACGCCCTGGCGTCGGCGGGGGGCTCGTATGCGGATTCCGCGCCTGATGCTGCTAGCGCTTCACGCATCTCGGCTGATGCTGCCGCTGCTTGAAGCGCCGCACCCAGCCGCTCAGCAATGGCAGGCGGGGTCTTCGCTGGAGCGTACAAGCCCATCCAGTAAACGGCTTCGTAGCCTTTGACGGTCTGGCCGATGGGAGGAACGCCAGGCAGCACTGGAACCGGGTTTTTGGTAGTGACTCCAAGCGCCTTGACCCGGCCGGCCTTTAGCATGGGCATGGCCTCAAGATTGGAGGCCCAGAACAATTGAATCTGGCCACCGATCAAGTCAGTGATGGCGGCCTGGCTTCCTTTGTAGGGAACGTGCTGAAGCTTGACGCCCGCCATGGTGGTGAACAACGCACCTGCGAGATGGTTGACGGCGCCATTGCCGGATGATCCGAACGACAAGGTGTCAGGCTTGGATTTGGCGAGAGCAATGAGTTGGGCCACATCGTTCGCGGGCAAGGAGTTGTTGGCGAGCAGTGTGTAGCCGGTGGTGGCAAAGGTGCCCAAAGGCAAAAGATCTTTTTCGGCGTCGTAACTCAGCTTGGAGTACAGAGTTCGGTTGATCGCCAGGCTGGAGGTGCCCATCAGGAGGGTATAGCCGTCTGGGGCGCTTTGGGCCACTGCGTCATTGCCAATATTGGTGCCAGCTCCGGGCCGGTTCTCGACCACGACGGGTTGGCCGAGCTCAGACGAGAGCTTGGTGGCCACTCGCCGAGTGACGACGTCGGTGAAGCCGCCCGGCGGGAAGGGGGCAATGATCTTGATGGGTTTGGATGGATACGCTTGTGCAAATGCCAGCGGTGCAACGCCCCCGGCGAGCAGAGCGAGGGTAGCCGTCACGGCTACCCGGCGGCGTAGAGCGATGGGTGATTTTTTCATCTTTGTCTCCTTCATTTGGATTGGGGTGGCTCTGGCCGACTGCCTCCAGCCTGCTCGCATTCTATTATGCATAAATGACTTTTATGAGCACATAATGCAATTAAGCAAAAGGGAGGGCGCCTTAGCTACCGGCGACTAGGGGTTCTCATGAGTAAAAAAACCGATGTCATAGCTTCGCCCGGTTGCTAAAGCGACGGTACTTTGATGTGAAAACGGCCTTCTCAGCCGTATCCAGCGGGGTACCGGTTTGGACCTCGTCGCGCCCGTCAAATGCTGGATGGCTTGGTCTACTTGCCTGGGTGAAGCAGACCCGCGGCCTGTCGCATACGGGTGTGCTGGGGCAGTGGCCGGTGAGAGGCCACTGCCAATTCAGGGGGCCTTAGATCGTGAACACGTTCTAAGCCGCAGGCGCGACCGAGGCGCCCTGAATGCCGTGTTTGGCGAGCGCATCTGCCACGAAGCCGCTGGCCTTGCTCTGCTCAACAAACTGGGATAAGGCCTGAGCCGCAGCTTCCCCGCGGCTGGTTGGCGTGCCCATGGCCTGCTGAATCACCATGAAGCGACCAGGTAACAGGCGCAGCCCACCCAATCTTTTCGCGTCGCCTTCCAATTGTTGCTTCACTCCCGCCGCCACGTGGGCTGCGTTGGCAAGGAAAGTATCCACCACGGTGGGTGAGGTGGGTGCGCGCTCAATCGTGGCCGCCTTGAGTTCGCGGGTCAGGTAGAGGTCGTAGGCGCTGCCATTTCCCACCATGACACGGGTGCCTTGCCGATCTACCTCGTCGTTGCTTTGCAGCGGAGAGTCTTGAAGGACCAGGTAAGCCCCTTCTATCAACACATAGGGCGCGGTGAACCGTATGCCTTGTCCACGCAGAGGATCGATAGCGAAGAAGCCTATGTCGGCTTGTTCTGCCTTGACAGCATCAACAGACTTTCCGGCGGCGTCGAAGACGACCAGCTCGAGCGGAACCCCTAGCTTTTGAGCGAACGCGTTGGCGAGGTCTACAGAAACCCCGCCCACTTCACCGCTCTTCGGATCCCGATTGGCGAGGATGGGATTTCCCAGGTTGATGGAGGCGCGGAGTGCGCCGGTGGGCGTGAAGGCTTTGACGATGTCTGAGCTGAGGGTCATGGTGTTTGAGAACTTTGAAGAGATAACTGATTGACCAGCGTTTCAATGAAAGTATGACTGACCGGTGGCAGCGTGCGTCCGATGCGTGTCACGATGCCTATGGAGCGATTGACTTGCGGGCGCACCAGCGGGATAGCAACCAATTTTTCCATACGTACGAGATCGAGCGCCATGCGGGGCAAAGCGGTGATCCCCAGCCCGGCGCTGATCAACGCCCCACAGGCCGAAACGCTCGGGTATTCCAGCGAAGGAGAAACTGACAGCCGCATCAACGCCGCATCCGTAATGGGGCGGATGCTGCTGCGTTTTTGAGAACCTATAAATGGGCGGGTGGTAAATACCGACCATGGAACGGAGTCTCTGCTGGCCAAGGGATCGTCGCGTGGGCATAGGAGGACGAAAGGGTCGTTCAACATATGACGGTAGCGCAGTTTCCTGTCTGGGGCAGGCCGCACGGTGAGGCCGAAGTCGGCGTGCCCTTCGTCGATGCTTGCAAGCAGCGCATCGGCAGGGGCTTCGATGAGCGAAAACTCGACTTGTGGCTGCTGGCTACGGAAGGCGGCTATCGCCTGGGGTATGAGCGCGGCGCCAATAGACGGGAGTGTTGCGATCGCCACTCGGCCACTGCGCCCTTGCAGGAATTGCCCAAGCTCGCCAAAGGAGTTGTCGAACTCGCGCAAGATCCGCTGGGCGATGGGAAGCAGTTCCTGGCCAATGGGAGTGATCTCCACATTGCGGGTGTCGCGGTCGAACAGCCTGGCTTGCAGTGTTTGCTCGGCTTGCCGGATCGTACGGCTGAGCGCAGGTTGTGACACGCCGATCTGCGCTGCCGCCCCGCGAAAACTGCCCGTGGCGACGATTTGCACGAACGCCTGCAGCTGCTGAAGAGTAAGATTTTCACGCATGGCTATTGATGCGTTTACGTTATCACAGATATAGCATGATGGCTATTCACAGATCAATGGCCTGCTCTTAGACTGTCACCTGAATACGTTCCAAGAACAATCAGGAGACAAACGAGTGAATTCACGTGGATCAGGCGTGCTGGAAGGCGTGCGCGTTCTGGAGCTCGGTCAGGTGCTGGCGGGGCCGTTTGCCTCCGCGATCCTGGCGGACCTCGGTGCCGATGTGGTGAAGCTGGAGCGAATAGAAGGCGGAGACGATGCCCGCCGAATGGGGCCGGACTTCAGGCATGGCGATGCCCTCAATTTTCAGGTCTTCAACCGGGGTAAGCAATCAGTTGCCATTGACCTCAAATCAGACGCAGGCAAGGTCGCGTTCGAGCGCCTGGTGGCTGAGGCCGACATCTTCATTCACAACCTTCGTCCGGGTGTCCCCCTGGCGCTGGGCATTGATGGCCCAAGCGTCTGCGCACGTCATCCACTTCTGATCTATTGCGAAATCTCCGCCTTCGGCCATCTGGGCCCCATGGCGTCCCGCCCGGGCTACGAACCCTTGGTGCAAGCGTTCAGTGGCCTTTCCAGCACCAATGGTGGCCCCAACGACCCTCCGATGCGCGCGGGCGCCTCCATCTGCGATCAGGGCTCGGGCATGTGGGTGGTTATTGGCGCGCTCTCAATGCTTCAGCGGCGTACGCACACGGGGCAGGGAGGTATTTTGCAAACGTCTTTGCTTGAGACCGCCCTGGTGTGGAACGGCCAGAAGGCGGATGCGTTCACCAATGAAGGCGCTCTTCCTCAGCGCCACCGCTCCGGGCACCCGGGTTTCGTTCCGTACGAAGCCTTTGATACGGCGGATGGCCCACTGCTGATTTGCTGCGGAAACGACAGGCTGTTCTCCAAGCTGGCGGTCGAGGTGGGCCATCCCGAGTGGCTGAACGATGAGCGCTTCAGCACCAACCGCGCCCGGCTCTCAAACAAGGCCGCGCTCTTTGAGCAATTGGAGCCACTGATGGCTGCAACGGCCCGCACGGAGTGGATCGCGCGCTTCGAATCTGCTGGCGTGCCGTGTGCCCCTGTTCACACCGTGCCCGAGGCCTTGGCACATCCCCAGGTCCGGGCGCTCGGCATGCTCTCGCCTGTGGGCGATGACGATTTTTCATTGACCACACTGCCGCTCACGATTGACGGTGAGCGCCCCAGGTTGAAAGCTGGAGCCCCACGGCTGGGCGCTCACAACGAAATACACGGATTACCTGCTTTCATTTCCCAAAACACATAGAGATAGGAGACACCATGAAACGTCGATTTACTTTGGCCCTTACCGCTGTTTTTGCTGCCAGCGTCACGTTCGGCGCGTTGCCGGTGGCCGCGCAGCAATTTCCCACCAAACCCATCACTCTGGTCGTTCCCTTCGGCCCTGGCAGTGGCACAGATCAGCAGGCGCGGCTGTTGGCACAGCTGCTCGGCGATGAGCTTAAAGTTCCGGTCGTGGTGGAGAACAAGGCGGGCGCTAGCGGATTCCTGGCTGCGCAGTACGTCGCCAAGGCCGCTCCTGACGGCTACACCTTGCTGATTACCACCAACACTACGCACGCGGCCAACGAGCACCTGTTCAAAAAGATCCCCTACGACCCGATCAAGGATTTCACACCAGTGAGCCTATTGGCGATCGGTCAGATGCTTTTGCTCGTGCGGCCTGACTCGCCCTACAAAACCTTGGATGACCTGCTTGCCGCAGCCAAAAAAGCGCCGGGCAAGCTTAACTTCGGTAGCGGTTCTTCTTCCAGCCGCGTGGCCAGCGAGCTGCTCAAGCAGATGGCCCACGTGGATGCTGTGAATGTGCCGTACAAAAGCAATCCGCTGTCTATCACGGATCTGATTGGTGGCCAGATCGATTTCATGTTCGCTGATTCGCCCACGGCGTTGCCACAGGTGCAAGGCGGCAAGCTGCGCGCGCTGGCCGCTAGCGGTTCCAAGCGCTTGGCAGCTGCTCCTGATGTGCCAACCGTGGCAGAAGCGGGCGTCAAAGGCTATGCAATGACCTACTGGACCGCGGTCTATATGCCTCCCGGTGCATCCCCTGCGATTGTGAGCACGCTGAACCAGGCATTCGGCAAGATCATGGTGACGCCGGCATCCAAGGCGTTCCAGGACAAGACTAGTGGGGAAGTCATGCTTTCCACTGCGGATGGTCTGGGCAAGTTCCAGGCAGAAGAATCCAAGAAATGGGGCCAGGTCATACGCGCTGCGGGCATCCAGCCCGAATGATGGGTTGCGGTGTGAATACAAGGAATCTGGATGACTAATCCGACTGCTTCCACGGCATCGTCCGGGCCACTGGACGGGGTTCGTGTCCTGGATCTCACTACGGTGTTCATGGGACCCTCATGCACTCAGCTCCTGGCGGATTTGGGCGCTGATGTCATCAAGATCGAATCGCCCGGCGGAGATTCCACGAGATCCATCGGGCCATCGGGTGAGCTTGGCTTGGGTCCTCTGTTCCTGGGGTTGAATCGCAACAAGCGCAGTGTCGTCATCGATCTGAAAAAGAGCGAAGGGGTCGCCGCGTTATTGCGCATGGCCAAGGACGCAGATGTTTTCACCACCAACGTCCGCCCCGCGGCCATGCGCCGCTTGGGCGTGGGGTATGAGCAGTTGTCCGCCGTTAACCCGCGCCTCATCTACGCGAGCATGGTCGGCTTTTCCCAGCGAGGGCCCTACGCGGGCAAGGCTGCGTTCGATGACATGATCCAGGCTGCCACAGGCTTGCCTGCGGTGGTGGCTGAAAGCTCTGGTGATGTTCCCCGCTATTTGCCCATCACTATCGCAGACCGTTCAGTAGGCCTATATGCCTTTGGCGTGATCTGTGCAGCGCTGCATGCGCGCAACAGCACAGGAGTCGGTCAGAGCGTGGATATTCCGATGTTCGAAACCATGATCCCCTATGTGCTGGGTGATCACCTTTATGGCCGCACCTTCGTTCCCGGCAAGGGAGATTTTGGCTATCCGCGGCTGATGTCTAAAAACCGAAGGCCCTACAAGACCAAAGACGGCTACGTGTGCTGCCTGATCTATACCGATCGCCACTGGTCTCTGTTTCTTGAAGCCGTGGGCAAGGGCGATCTCATCAAGACTGATCCGCGGTTTCGAGATATTGGCTCGCGCACCCGAGTGATCGATGAGCTGTACCAACTTGTCTCCGATGAGTTGGAAAAGCGCACCACTGCCGAGTGGAAGCAGCTATTGCCTGAAAACGAGATTCCGATTTTCCCCATGCACACCTTTGACACCCTGCTGGAAGATGAGCACTTGGCCAGCACAGGGTTCTTTCAGCAGACTGAACATCCGGTAGTTGGGAAGATTCTAGAAACCGCCGTACCCAGTGAGTGGTCCGGCACACCGCCTACGCGCCACTTGCCAGTGCCATCCCTTGGCGAGCACACGGTAGAAGTGCTCGATGAGCTGGGCTTTTCAAGCGGCGAGATCGAAACGCTTTTGGCAAGCGGCGCGGTCAGGGCCAACGCATTGACTTCCGCATCAAAAAAGGAGACAGACCCCTCATGATCACTGTGCAATACGAGCCGACCGATGAACTCGGCGTGCGCCAGGAAGATGGCGTTTTATGGCTCACGATACAAAGGGAAGCGCGGCGCAATTCCATCAGTCCGGGTGTACTGGCTGGCCTCAGCGAGGCGCTGACTCGCGCCAACTCAGACCGGAGCTTGAGAGCTATTGTGCTCACCGGCGCAGGGGACAAGGCTTTTTGCGCAGGCGCAGATCTGCAGACAGGCCAGTCCTTCAAGTTTGATTATTCCGAACCCACGCTCGGCTTCGCCAATCTGTTCCGGCTTTCTAGGCAGCTCATGGTGCCTATGGTGGCGCGTGTCAATGGCGCTTGCATGGCCGGCGGCATGGGCCTGATGGCCATGTGCGATCTCGTGGTGGCTGCGCCGCACGCGCAGTTCGGTTTGCCGGAAGTGAAGGTCGGCGTGTTCCCCGGGCAGGTGTTGACCTTGTTGAATGGCGTGATTGGCCCGCGTGCGCTCGCAGAGATGTGCATCACCGGGGAGCCCATCACGGCCCAGGAGGCATTGCAGCTGGGGATGATCAACCGTGTGAGCGAAGACCTTGATGCTGGTGTGCAGGCGTTGCTGGGTCGTTTCCTGGACAAATCTCCTACCGCTATCCGCCGAGGCTTGTATCTGATGAAACGCATTGGTGCCATGTCCTTCGAAGAGTCCATTGCATTTACCGAAAGCCAGATTGGCTTGTTGTCAATGACCGACGACGCCGCAGAAGGTCAAGCTGCTTTCCGCGAAAAACGCAAACCTAAATGGAGTGGAAAATGAGCGTCAAGAATGACAAGCTGGTGCGCATAGGCGGAGCTTCAGGTTTCTGGGGTGATTCGAGTGTGGGTGCGCCGCAGTTGGTGCAAAGCGGGCAGATCGACTATTTGGTGTTCGACTACCTGGCCGAACTGACGATGTCCATCCTGGCTGGCGCCCGCATGAAAAAGCCCGAGCTTGGCTACGCTACCGATTTCGTGAGTGTGGCCATGAAGAGCGTTCTCAAAGACGTTGTGGCGCGGGGCATCCGTGTCATCAGCAACGCGGGAGGTGTCAATCCACACGGATGCGCCGAGGCCCTGCGGGCGCTGGCGGCGGAGCAGGGCGTTGAGGTGAAGATCGCGGTCGTTGCCGGTGATGACGTGATGCCCATCCTGCCTGAACTTCGGTCGGCCACGCCGCCCGTGCGCGAGCTGCAGAGCGGAGCGCCCTTGCCAGCCAAGGTCATTACCGCCAACGCTTACCTGGGGGCCTTACCCATCAAGGCGGCTCTGGACAGCGGTGCCCAGATTGTGATTACCGGCCGCTGCGTAGATTCTGCTGTGACCCTGGGTACGCTGATGCATGCCTTTGGTTGGTCAGCCACGGATTACGACCGACTCTCAGGCGGTAGCCTGGCCGGGCACATCCTGGAATGCGGCTGCCAAGCCACTGGCGGCCTGCACACTGATTGGCAAGACGTTCCAGATTGGGCGCACATTGGTTACCCCATCGTGGAATGCGCTGAAGACGGCAGCTTCATGGTGACCAAACCCGCAGGCACCGGTGGGCTCATCGCGCCGCAGTGCGTGGCTGAACAGCTGCTCTATGAAATCCATGACCCCGCCAACTATCTTTTGCCGGATGTCACTTGCGACTGGCGCGGCGTTCGCATAGAGACCGCTGGCGAGCAGCGTGTTCGCGTGTCCGGCGCGCTTGGCCGTCCTGCCACAAGCACCTATAAGGTGAGCGCCACCTATATGGACGGCTTCAAGACATCAGCGCAATTGACCATTGTGGGCTTCGACGCTGTGGCGAAAGCGCGCCGCACCGGAGAGACCATTTTGGAGCGTGTAGGCGAGCTGTTGCAGGCGCGCGGATTACCGCCTCTTAGTGCGACCAACATCGAAATGCTGGGAGCCGAGAGCTGCTACGGTGCTCACGCCATGCCCGAGCTCAGTCAGGCGCGCGAAATCGTACTTCGCCTCACCGCTTGCCACCCAGAGAAGGCAGCGCTCGAGCTACTGGCGCGCGAGATCGCACCAGCCGGCACCTCATGGGCGCCTGGTACCACAGGCTCAGGCGGTGGGCGGTCTTCAGCATCGCCGTCGATCCGGCAGTACGCCTTCCTGCTGGATAAAGCACGACTCACGCCCACGGTCACCGTGGACGGAAACGCGGTGCCCATTTCTGAATCCGTGGAGGCTGCCAAGTCACCGGCCCAAGCCGCTCCAATGGTGAATATCGCTGCGGCGATAGCGGCGGATGCCCCAGAGGGCTGGGCCGAAGTTCCGCTGATCCGACTCGCCTGGGGCCGCTCAGGCGACAAAGGCAACACATCCAACATTGGCATCATTGCGCGTCGTCCGGAATGGTTGCCCTTTCTCCGCGCCGAGCTCACTGAAGCCCGTGTAGGCGAATACCTTCAGCACCTTGTGGACGGCACGGTGACGAGGTATGACCTGCCCGGCATCCATGCACTCAACTTTGTGTGCGAACAGGCTCTCGGCGGTGGCGGAATGGCCTCGCTGCGCAACGACCCGCTGGGTAAAGGTATGGGGCAGATCCTGCTCAGCATGCCGGTTCGTGCTCCAGCACATTGGTTTCAGTGAAAGGAATCACCCATGAAAAACGCATCTACCCTTCGTATGAGCCGTCGTGCTCTGGTGATGGCTTCGGCCATGCTGGCCTCTGGTGTTTACGCCCAAGGAAATCCCAAGGCCATTCGTATCATTGTTTCGTTTGCGCCCGGAAGTGCCAATGATCTGATTGCGCGCGATTTGGCGCGTTATATGGCCGAGCTATTGAATCAGCCTGTGATCGTGGAGAACAAGCCTGGTGCGGGTGGGATGATCGGCACAGACGCAGTCGCCAAAGCTGCACCTGATGGCTTGACCGTTGGTCTGGGTACCAGCTCTCAGTTGGTCATGAACGTGGGTCTTTACAAAACACTGCCCTTCGACATCGAAAAAGATCTGCACACCATTGGCTTGGTGGCTCGTACGAATCTGGTGTTGGTCGGCAAGGCGACAGGTCCCAAGACACTCAAGGCCTTGATTGCCGAAGCCAAGGCGCGGCCAGGCCAGATCAGCTATGGCTCAGGTGGTACAGGCTCCATCAGCCACATCGTTGGCGAAGCCTTCGCCAAAGCGGCAGATATCAAGCTCAATCATGTGCCTTACAAGGGCAATGGTCCCGCCATGGCCGATCTGGCGGGTGGCCACGTGGATCTGGTGTTTGATGGTTTGGTCACGGCGCAACCTATGGCCAAAAATGGCCGCGCACATCTCATTGCCATCTCAGGTACGAAGCGCGACCGCGTGGCACCTGATGTGCCCACCTTTGCGGAGCAAGGGCTGCCAGACTACGAAGCCTATACCTGGAACTGCCTGATCGCGCCGGCCCAGACACCTGCAGATGCCATGGCGCGGATTAATGGCGCGCTCAACAAGGCGCTGGAGCTGCCTGCTCTGCGTGATCGGTTGATTGATCAGTTCGGCTCACAGATCCTGGGGCCCAGCACCACCGCACAGGCGGAGGACTTCGGCCGTAAGGAGCGGGAGCGTTGGGTACCGTTCATCCGCAGTCTCAAGCTGAACGTGGGGTAAGCATGACTCAAGTTTTTCCCGCTGGTAAGCGCGTGGTTGTGACCGAGTACGCGGAGAGTCCGCAAGAGGCGATTGAAAAGTTTGTTCATCTGGTGGAGCAACCCGCGCCTGACCCAGCCTCGCTGAAACCACATGAGGTGATCGTGGCCATTCGCAGCGTGGCTGTCGCTTGGGTGGATCTTTTGATGACCAGTGGACAGTACCAGCACATGGCACCGCTGCCGTATACGCCGGGCATGGAGTACGCTGGTGACGTCCTGGCTGTAGGCTCGGAGGTTGATCCCGCACGATGCGCGGTGGGTGATCGTGTCCTGGCCGACCCCATGAAAATCGGCCCCCGTTCCTATGGCGACTATCAAGGCGCAGGCGGCTTCGCAAGCTATGCGGTTTTGCCGGTTGATGGTGTGATGAAGATTCCGGCTGAGTTGAGCTATGACGACGCCACGGGAATGCTGCAGGCCTACGAAACGGCCTACCACTGCCTGGTGGCCCGCGGTCAATTGCAAAGCGGCGAGACTGTTCTTATCAATGGCGCCACCGGCCTCACCGGGTTGGCAGCTGTTCAGGTGGCGAAGCTGCTCGGGGCAACCGTTATAGCTACAGGGCGGTCCGATGCAAAACTGGCCACGGTGAAAGAGCAGGGCGCGGATCACGTGGTCAACATCCTTGGCCCCGATAAAGAAGTGCGGGAGTTCCGCAAAGATGTGAAGGAGCTCACTGGCGGCCAGGGTGTCGAAGTGGTTTATGACGCCGTGGGTGGTGAGGTTTCCAACGAGAGCCTGCGGTGCATGGCCTTCGGCGGTCGCTTCCTGATCGTCGGTTGGACCTCTACTCCCAACGTGGCGAGAGGCAAAGGCTTACGGGGCGCGCCCAATGTCAATACCTTGCCTACCAACATCATCCAGATGAAAAGCCTGAGCGTCATGGGGTGCCCTGCGGTGATTGCGATTGCCAAGGACCCATCCATCCGGGTTCCTCGGCTCGAGGCGATCTTCAAATGGGTCAAGGAAGGAAAAATCCGCCCTCACGTATCACATACCTACCCACTGGCGGACTACAAAAAGGCGATGCTGGCGCGCTGGAATGGTGAAGTGACGGGGGGATGTGTGCTTCATCCTTGATCGCAGACCTGCTGGCTTGATGGGTGGCGAGTAACGTTCAATCAGGGAAACGTGTCGCCCACCTCCCAACGCCCCTGAGCCTTCCCCGCAGGAGACTGGCCTGCCACAGGAGGCTAAGGAATGCTTGCCTCAGCGTAAGAACACGTTCTAAGGAGTGTTGCTAAGCACGCGCTCAGATGCAGGGTTCGTCAGATCAGTGCTCCCAAATTGGCCTTTCAAGATGAGCTCCGCCATACCTCGACCGGTAGCTGGGGCATGCATCATCCCGTACCCGGAAATCCCGCAGAGGTCTAAAGGTAGGCTAGGATCCGATGATTGAGTTGCCGTCTGGTTCATTCACCTCGTACCGTTCCCGACCAAGTAATTTCCAATCTTTCCATATTCATCGCTGTGAAGATAATTCATAAAGCACTTGGTTCTCTGTCTGGGATATTCCCTAAGCCTGACCGTGCGGCAGTATCAGGTGCGGATACTGCAAAGGCCGTCGCAGCGGGCCATATAAATGCAAGACAGCACTATGAGGGAATGCAATTATTAGCTATTGATGGTGCAACAGGAATGCTTCCTCATCTTAAAGAGGAGTTTGGGGCTACGGTAATTCCGCCGGCGGTGTGGGTTGATGCTTCGGGTACGCATGACCTTACATCAGGCCGTCCGCGCCTCACTGGGGGTGTTCGTGTGGGTGGGCGCAATGTACGAAGTTCTGCGCACTATGAGACCGCAGTTGAATTGATGAGCGTAGAGCTTGCTGAGGATGTCAGCCCCGAAGAAAATTTGGCGGGCCGATGGCTATATTTCGGATTAGCCGTGCAGCATTTTGGCCATTTTCTTATGGAGTCTCTTGGTCGCACGTGGGCGCTGGATGAGCCTGCACTGGGGAAAATTGACGGGATTATATTTCTGATGCACCCAGATATTCAGGGTGGATTACCAGAGATTAATAAAAATCTTCTCGATCTGGTAACAGGTCTGCCTGTTAAGATAATTACGGTTCCCACATTGGTTGAATGTATTGTCATTCCCCGGCAGGAGTCTCTGTCAGGCATTGGAATGCTTTCAACTCCCCGCCATATTGCGGCACTACGCAGGCGGTTTCACCACGGGGTGTCAGATGCTCATGAGGTGATTTACCTATCAAGAGCCGGCATTAAAGATTGCGCATCAACAGGCAAGATACTTGGCGGTGAAGAGCTTGAGGCGCGTATGCAAAGCTGCGGCGTAAAGGTGGTACGGCCCGAAACCCTGTCGATAGACCAGCAGTTAGAAATTTACCGGGGTGCGCGGGTGGTCATAGCAGAGGAAGGATCTGCGCTACACCTTCTTGCAATGTCTGCTCAACCTGATGTTACGGTCATTGTCATCGCAAGAAGGCCTTGGATGACACTTCTAATCGAAGCTCATTTGACATTATTCCTGGGCGACCGTGCAAGAATTTGCTTAATCGATCCGCCGGGCGTGCGGCTAGGATTGCCGGGTGATCCTTACAGAGCATGGTTAAGCGTAGATGCCCCTTCCCTGCAAAGCTGCTTAGCTGCTATTGATCCTGTTTTTGCGAAACCCAATTGGGAACCAGTTAGTAAACAAATCACAGCACAAGAAGAAAATGAGGTAAGCGAGCTTTTCAGTGGGGGGATCAACCGGCTTCAAACACTTTTTACTTGAAAAAAGATATCTGACCTACCCAAATCACCCTGAAGAAAAGCCTGAGCGTTATGGGGTGCCCTGCGGTGATTCCGATTGCCAAGAATCCGCCTATCCAGGTTCCTCGGCTCGAAGCGATGTTCCATTGGGTTAAGGATGGCAACACCTGCCCTCACGCATCACTGCGTAGCCACTGGCAGACCAAAAGATGGCGATGCTGGTGCGCTGGAACGGTGTGGTCACGGAGATGCGTCATCCTTGAAAAATTGGCCGACCCTCGTCCGGGTTCTCGTACCGCTTAGGTACAAGGAGGTCCGGCACGACGGAGCCTCGAAAGGTCCAACCAAGTTCCGGGCGGTACGCAATAAGAGGGTAACCGGTACCCTCCTTTACTCTTGATGTTGCCTAATTCACTGAGATTCTGAATCGACGCTGTGCTAGGCCATTCTTAAAGAATGCCTGCCTCGGCATACGGGGTGTTGCTCCGCACGCGGTCATATCCCAAGTTGCTGAGGTCGATGCTCTCGAACCTCCCTCTCACCAGAAGTTCAGCTATTGCGCGGCCTGCCGCAGGCGCGTGCATCATGCCGTGGCCGGAAAATCCTGCGACGGTATAGAGGTTAGGAAGCCCGCCCGACCAGCCGCCTATTATTGGGTTGCCATCGAGTTCATGGACTTCATACAAGCCGGACCAAGTCCTATGGCATTTAGCTGCTTCAAATGCGGGAAAGCGATGGGCTACGGCTGGCCACACCACTCGCTCGAAGTAGTCATGGTCCACTTCAAAGTTGAACCCCCTTCGCTCGTTGCCATCTACCAGTCCTCCGGAGAAGCCTGCTCCTTCCGATCGGAAAGCCATTCGAGCCACATCCTTCACATAGGGGAGGCGTTCCACTGGAGAACCGGCAGTGAAGTAGTGCTCAAACCGCCGCATAGGGGACACCGGTAGATGCATCCCGAACATGTCCGCGACCATGCCAGACCATGCCCCGCATGCATTCACGAAAGCATCCGCTTCCAGTTTTTCATCGCTGCCTAACGTGATCGACTTCACTTTGACGGTGTCCACCTCGGCGCCTTTGACTCGGTCCTGGATGTACTCAGCGCCCAGCTCGGCAGCCTTGCGACGAAAGCCCCATAGAAGTCCGTTTGGATCGCACCATCCATCGTGCGGTGTGTGGGCGCCGTAAGCTAAGTCATCAACGTACATCGAAGGAAAACGCTCCTTCAATTCCGATGGTGTCAAGAGGTTGACTACGCAACCATGCGCCTGTTGAATCGCGACGTTGCGCTTGATGCTCTCTGCGTTTTCAGGGGGAACGATAAACAGGTACCCGCCTTCGACCCAGTCCACGGGGGCAGGCCTACCGTTGCTGGCCATCGTTGCTTCGAAGTTCCTGATGAAGTCAATGCTGAACTTTGACATCTCGATGTTCTCCGGGCAGGTGAACTGCACCCGGCATCCCCCCGATGCGCGAACGGCGGAAGCGAATTCGTAAGTCGGGTCTGGTTCAACCACACAGACCGAGAGGCCGGGGGACTCCTTCAGAAGGAAGTAGGCGATGGCGGATCCAACGATGCCGCCGCCCATTACAACGACGTCGTACTTGGCACGGGAAAGAGTAGTCATAAAAATCACTGAGTAGGGGATCGATGTGTTGACAATGTATCCTAAATTGGATCCAATAGTCAATCAACAACCCGCCTTTGGAGATCCATATGAAGCTCAAGATTGCGCTTTTTGTTTCCGCGCTACTTGCCAATTCCCTGGCGTTTGCTCAGCTCAACGATACGCTTGAGAAGATCAGGTCTAGTGGCGCGATAACGGTCGGCCATCGCGATTCTTCCATTCCCTTCTCATACATCACCAAGTCAGGTGGCGAACCCATCGGTTTTGCCATTGACATCTGCAAGGAAATCATCGGTGCTATCAAAACAGAGCTGAAGTTGCCTAACCTGATCGTCAAGTATCAGATGGTCACCTCTCAGAATCGAGTGCCTTTGGTCCAGAACGGTACGGTTGATATTGAGTGTGGCTCGACCACCAACTCCGTCGCACGTCAACAGCTCGTGGCGTTCGGTCCGAACTACATCATGGTGGGTGTCAGTGCTGCAGTGAAAAAGAGCTCGGGCATCAACAGCTTCGCCGATCTCAATGGCAAGACGATCGCCACGACGACCGGAACCACATCGATCCCGCTGCTAAGGGCGTACAAGCGGACGGAGAACATCCAGGTCAATGAGGTCCTGGGGAAAGATCACTCGGATGCCTTCCTGTTGCTTGCATCGGACCGAGTGAGTGCGTTCATCATGGACGATATCCTGCTCGCGGGGCAAATAGCGGCGTCTCAAACGCCAGGTGACTACAGAATCTTGCCCGAAGCACTGCGCCAGGAACCCTACGGAATCATGCTCCGCAAGGATGATCCCAAGTTCAAGGCTTTGGTGGACACGACAGTTTCCGGATTGATGAAAAGCAATGCGATCAACCAGCTGTATGGCAAGTGGTTCACCTCGCCTATCCTCCCGCGCAACGTCAGTTTGAATTTTCCGATGTCGGAAGCCACCCAGGACCTCTACCGGAACCCGAGTGACAAAGGCGTCTGATTTCAAACTGAATACCCACCATGACCAAAAGAATACTGATAGCTGGTGCGCGGCTTCTGGATCCACGCCAAGACCGTTTGGGGGCACCCACCGACATTCTGATCTCGGGAGCGGACATCCAGGCCGTCGGCCAACACATCACTAACGCCGAGGATGCCGAGCGTATCGATGCTGAAGGGCTTACGGTCATGCCAGGGCTTATTGACGCCCACGTTCATATCTACATGAACGAACGCAACATCGCTGCTGGCGCCGAAGTTCCACAGACCTACGCAGCGGCGAAGTCGACTTTCGTGTTGAGAGATATGCTTCACCGAGGTTGGACTACGGTGCGCGACGTTGCTGGAGGAGACTACGGAATGCGCGATGCCGTCGAGGCCGGCTACGTTCAAAGTCCTCGTCTTTTCGTTGGCGGAAAGGCGATTACTCAGACGGGTGGCCATGGAGATTTTCGTGGTCGTGCGGAGTCCGAGTACGACTGCGCCTGTTGCACCGGGCGTGCGCTCTTCAGCACTCTTGCCGATGGCGTACCCGAGGTCATAAAAGCCACGCGCGAGCAATTGCGATTGGGTGCAGACCACATCAAGATCATGCTTAGCGGGGGCGTTGCTTCGCCTAACGATCCTCTGGACAGCATTCAGTACCGCGTGGACGAAATCGCTGCGTGTGTAGAAGAGGCCCAGCGCTGGGGAACCTATGTTTGTGCACATGCCTATTCCGACATCGCGATCCGAAGGGCTGTGGAAAACGGCATTCGCACGATCGAACACGGGAACTTTGTGGGCGCCGAAACAGCAGCCATCATGGCCGAGCGGGGTGCCTTCGTGGTGCCGACTCTGATAGTTCATGAGGCGAACTTGCGACTAGGCGCCGCGTCTGGAAAATCTCCCAGTTCCATGGAAAAGAATGAACGTGTTCGTCAAGGAGGACTTCAGGCTCTCAAGACTTACAAGCAAGCAGGTGTGCAAATCGGCTACGGCAGCGATTTGTCCATGCATACGCAGCACTTTCAGAACGAAGGTTTGGCTTTCCACGCTTCGTCGCTCTCGAATGCGGACGTCATCCGCTCAGCCACGATCGTGAATGCCAAAGTGATCCGGCGTGAGGCCAAGCTAGGCGAGCTTGTCACAGGCGCTATGGCAGATGTGCTTTTAGTGAAAGGGGATCCCTACCAGGACCTTATGGTGCTGGCAAATCCCGCTGAGAACATTGTCGGAATTTTGCAGTCGGGCAACGTGATCAAGAACATCATCAAGACGCGCAATCCCTAGCGGTATAGCGAGCATGGGTGCCCGTTGTGCAGGGATTTTCTTCCCGGATCGAGAAGGCATGAGTGGGAGTCGAATTCGATGGTTCTGATTGATGCAAGTGATCCCACCACATGCGGCGACTCCCATACGTTTTTCTGAAATTCAAACCCGGAAAGCCGTTGTTTACGCGAACGCTCCCATGAGCGAGCCAGCAAGGGCGGCCCTTCACCACTGGAGATATTCATGAAAGTACTTCGCGCATGCGCTGTTGCCTTTTTTGCCGTGACTGCCGCGGCATCCGTTACAGCGCAGAACTATCCCATCAAACCTATCAAACTGATTGTGCCTTTCGCGCCGGGCAGCGCGACCGATATGCTCGGGCGCCTTGTTGCTCAAGGGCTTTCTGAGAGGTTAGGCCAGCCTGTCATCGTTGAACCCAAGCCCGGCGCAGGAACATCTATCGGAGCTCAAGCCGTTGAAAATAGCGCACCTGACGGCTATACGGTTTTGCTTGGCACGAACGCCACCTTCGCGGTCAACAGCATTCTGTACAAGAAGCTCCCTTACGATCCGTTGGGCTTCAGCTTCGTGGCGACCGCAGGCGGTATGCCCAGTTTCCTGATAGTGTCTGGACAGTCCAAACATAAGTCGTTGGCTGACTTCATCAAAGATGCCAAAGCGAATCCAGGTAAAGTCAGCTACGCTTCTTCCGGAGTGGGATCTACTGGTCACTTGGTAGGAAAGGTGCTCGAAAATGCTGCCGGCATCGACCTGCTGCACGTACCGTACAAGGACGGGCCTCAGGGCTTGAGCGCCACGATGACGGGAGAGGTCAACGGAATCTTCTATACATCCATTGCCGCTATGCCAATGATCACAGCGGGCAGAGTCCGCCCCCTGGCTGTCAGTACTCAAAAGCGTACCCCTGAACTTCCTAATGTGCCGACGATATCGGAATCGGGTTATGGCGGCTTCGATTTCTCTGGCTGGGGCATACTGGCTGTGCCGAAAAAGACGCCTCAGGCTGTGACAGACAAATTGCGCGAAGCTGCGTACAGTCTCTACAGCAACGCGGATTTCCAAGCCAAACTGGAGAAGATCGGCATGCAGCAGATGCCGCAGCTATCGGGTCGGGAGCTAGAGGCCTTCGTTGCTAAAGAGCGAGATCGCATGGTTGATGTTGCAACCAGGTCTAACATCCAGCCAGAGTGATACTAGGAACGTGGAGGGACCTCTCGCGGCTCCTCCACGTTGGACTTTCTGAGAAACCCTCTGCCTGCCTGCCTGGCTAGGAGGAAGGCGTGGACAGTTCCTGCGATAGTTCACTCGCTCTCGCATGCGCTGCATACACAGCGTCCCGTAAAGCCTGGGGTGTTGCTCGTTCATCGAGTACGGCTAACGCTGCTTCCGTGGTGCCGCGCTTGGACGTCACGCGCGCACGCAAGGTTCCGTATGGCTCACCCAGCTTAGCCTGCTCCACGGCGCCGGCTGTCGTGCGCAAGACTAGATCACGCGCCAGTTCGGTCGTGAAGCCGAGAGCTTCGGCTGCCAACTGGAAGGACTCAAGGAAGTGAAATACATATGCCGGCCCGCTTCCGCTCACGGCCGTGACGGCATCCAGGCGTTCGTCACTCTCTACCCAAAAGCAATGGCCTGTGGCTGCGAGCACTTGGGCGGCGCATGATCTGTCTACCTCAGATACTCCCTCGGCTGCCACCATCCCTGTCACACCCGCTCCGACAAGGGCCGCCATGTTGGGCATGGCACGAATCACCCGGTCGGTCTTTAGCCAGCCACTCAGTACGGTGAGTGGCAACCCGGCAGCAATGCTGATATGAAGCGCCGCGCCGAGGTGACCTCGTGCCTCGTGCAGCGCTTGCTGGAATATCTGAGGCTTGACTGCCCAGACGATAAGGTCTGCGCGCGTGAAGCGCGTATCAGCACGCTCTGCCGCCATGACTCCAAATGTCTGCTCCAGGTGCTCGCGTTGCGCTGCCGTCGGTTCAATGACGAGAATTGAGGCTGGCGAGCGGCCACCTTTCAGCAAGCCAGCAATCATTGCCGAAGCCATCTGACCTCCGCCAACGAAGGCAAGGGTGGACCTCAAGGCGGGATCATTTTGGAGTTTCATATAGATGCTTCCTGGTTCGTTAACTCCAGAGCATTTTCATTTCACTCGATCAGAATTTTTGTTCGTTCTTCTATGCCGAAGGTGAATGTTTCACTATCAAGAACGATGTAAATATTAGCCAGATCATGTTCCTGCTTGCCGCTCTGCCAGCCGGGTTCTCTAAGTCTGCCGCGCCGATAGCTGCAAACGGGGTTTGGATCCTTCATTGGATTCTTTATAGAATCAGATCTATACGATGAATCGTGAGGAAGTATCAATGGGTTCAGTCACACTTGAGCGTGAGGCGGTTCTCTCAACAGATGCCGTCACCGATGCGCTGCGAGAACTAATATTAAGTGGCGAGCTGGGGATAGGAGTTCAACTGAAGCAACAGGCGTTGGCTGAACGTTTTGGCGTGAGCAGAATACCGGTGCGGGAGGCACTCAAGCGATTGCAGTCAGAGGGGTTGATCGAGCATAAACCCCACCAAGGCTCTACGGTAGCTGCTCAATCCATTCAGGAGTTGATCGAAGCATTGGACATTCGCATTGCTCTCGAAACACGCGCCTTGAAGCTAGCCATACCGCAGATGAAGGCAGCTGATCATCGCGCTGCAAGAGAAATCATGGCACGCTACGACGGTAGTGAGTCACCGCAGGAGTGGGCTGAGCTTAACCTTGAGTTTCACATGGTGCTTTATCGCCCATGCGCGCGAACGAAATTACTCAAAATGATTGAGGAGAGTGTTCGGGGCATCGCTCGTCACATGCGCGCGATGCAGTCGTACAAAGTCGGTCGAAAGACTCCGCAAGCCGAGCACGATTTGATCCTGAAGGCCTGCATAGCCAAGGACATCCCGCGGGCAGTAGAACTGCTGGAACAGCACATTGAGCATACGCAGTTGGCGCTTGAGAGCTAGGGAGGCTCTGCGAAGAAGAAGTGGCGCATCTGGCGTCGGCATCTCTGCAACTTAGTTGCCAGGCAGCTCAGGCAACAAATAGCAACTTGGTATTAGATCGAAGCAAGACGCTAAACCAGAATTTGCGTAAAAATGCAGGTGCAGAGTGGTGATGTCTATACACTTTCGGCCTAAGTCCATTGAGTTGTGAAGGCAGAGCAGCTACGGGGTGGTATTCACGCGCATTGATTTTTCGATCGGCGCTTCAGGTCTGACACCCTCCCAGGCAATATTGAGGAGAGAGCCGATGCAGAACTTGCACTCCGCCCGTATCAGCCGCCGAGCTGTATTGGCGGCTTCGACCATCGTCGCACCAGGTCTGCGCGCGCAGGGAAATTCCAAGACGATCCGCATCATCGTTTCCTTTGCGGCTGGTAGCGGTAACGACCTGACGGCTCGCGAACTGGCAGGCTATATGTCTGAGCGGCTGAGGCAAACTGTGGTTGTCGAAAACAAGCCCGGGGGAGGCGGCTCTCTTGGAACCGAAGCAGTTGCAAGGGCCGTTCCAGATGGCTTGACGCTCGGTCTTGGGACCAGTTCGCAACTGGTCATGAACGTGGGCCTCTACAGGTCGCTTCCGTTCGACGTGGAGAAAGATTTGCGCACGATCGGCTTAGTGAGTCGATCCAACGTGGTGCTCGCGGGAAGGTCGACCGGGCCCAGGACGCTGAAGGCGCTGATCGCTGAAGCCAAGGCACGTCCGAACCAGCTCAGCTATGGTTCAGGGGGAATCGGTTCCACCAGCCATATCGTCGGTGAGGCGTTTGCCAAGGCAACTGACATCAAGATCAATCACGTGCCCTACAAGGGCAATGGGCCGGCCATGGCCGATCTTGCTGGAGATCACGTGGATTTCGTCTTCGACGGTCTTTCCACATCGCTTCCCATGTCCCTGTTAGGGCGGGTGAATTTGCTCGCTATATCGGGCGTGGAGCGCAACCAGGCAGCGCCTGGATTGGCCACATTTGCGGAACAGGGTTTGCGAGCCTACGAAGCCTACACCTGGAACTGTTTGATAGCGCCAGCTCAAACGCCAGCGGCGATGATGACGCGCCTCAACGCGGCATTGGCTGAGGCGCTTGCCGTGCCGGCTCTACACGCACGTCTGGTTCAACAATCCGGCTCAGAGATTCTGACTCCCACTACGCCTTACCAGGCAGATGCATTTGTTCGCAGGGAGCGTGAGCGCTGGGTGCCGTTCATTCGGAGCCTGAAGCTGGATGTGGCCTGAGAGCCAACGCACAAGCGAATACTGAACATTTGCCGAGCGAGTAGGGGGGAGATGATTCGGTTGGGCTCTTCATGCTTGTCTTCACGATCGCGGAAGCGGGCGTTGCGCTGATGTCTCAGGGAGCGCGCCTCGTGCTCTCGGAGCCGGAAAGCAGATTGGTGATTTCTTCGTAGAGTGCGCGAGGCACTTGAACTCCATGCTCCAGGCTCCTCTTGCGTGCCGCGAACCTGCGCTGTGATGGCAACCTGGCACCCTGACCCAGGAATGCGTCAAAAAGCCTCTCTGCTCGGGCGGTGTCATTGGCGTATTGGCCTTGTCCGAGTAGCAGTGGGTCCATGGCAATGACAAGCTCGCCGTGACAAGGCGAGGCCCCTTGGCCATCGTCGTATTCCAATGAGTCCAAGCTCGTCAGATCACCGATCAATGGCCCTGCCAGCAACTCGATCATGGTGGAAAGCGCCGAACCCTTGTGGCCTCCGAATGCAAGCATTGCGCCACCGTTCAGGATGGAGTTGGCATTGCTTGTAGGCTGACCGAGTGCATCTATTCCCCAGCCAAAGGGTACGGCCTTTCCAGAACGGTTGTGCAACTCTATTTCTCCGCGCGCTACAGCGCTGGTTGCGAAATCAAACACGTACGGGTCTTTGCCGGGTCTGGGCCACCCGAAGGCGATAGGGTTGGTTCCAAGGACTGCCTGGGTCCCGCCGGCGGGCGCCACGCCTGCGTGGCTCGGATTCATTGCGATGGCGGCAAGGCCGGCCGCTGTCAGGACTTCGATCTCAGGCCAAAGTGCTGAGAAGTGATAACAGTTGTTGATCACCATGGCCGCAATCCCCGTCTTCCTGGCCTTTTCGATCAGCACCTCGCTCCCCATTTCGAATGACAGGGGAGAGTATGCAAACTGAGCGTCCACACCCACCAGCGCCGGTGTGCGATCTCGCATCACGGGAAGCGCGTCACGAGAGATGCTGCTGTTGCTGAGTGTGTGGGTGGTGATCAGGAGCCTATAGATACCGTGCGAATAGCACTCGTCTCTCTCGCCTGCTGTGATGACGCGAGCTACCGCTTCTGCGTGCGCAAGCGACATCCCGTGCTCTCTCAATACCCGTACGGAAAGGCCGAATACGTCATCAAGAGCGAGGCAAACGGTATCGGCCATGTACAAGTTCCTCCTGGAATGATCCGCGCGTGGAGATGCAGTCCGGTTACCCACCAGGCTTTATGGCCGCAGGCATCCGGCTTGAGATGTGGGCATGTTCTGATTGGCGTCTCACAGGGGTGGCTACCACCCGGTTGTTGATTAACGCCCTACTGTTTCATTTCCATTTTTGGAACAATCTTCTTGAACGCCTCGTTTTGCCGCGCGATATCTTTTGTGAATTCAGGCGTGTCAGCCCAAGAGAGCGTGAGGCCTTGCTTCGTGATCGTGGTCTGGAAAGCCGGGTCCTGGAAGACTGCCTTCGCTACTTCCCGCCACTTGTCCAGCGCCTCCTTGGGACTGCCTTTGGGAAGGCCAATGCCGCGCCAGACGCTGTAGTGAAGGTCATAGCCGCGCTCTTTGAATGTCGGCACGCTCTCTAGTCCAGGAATGCGCTTTTCTGCCATGACAGCCAGGGTACGGAGCTTGCCAGCTTCGACGTGTTGTTTCAGGTCCGCATAGGGAATGGAGGTTGCTTGTACATCGCCCGAGAGAAGGCCGAGGGTGGCAGGCGCCGCGCCTTGGTACGGTACGTGGTTGAACTTGGCGCCGGTTCGTTCTGCGAGCGCCACAGCTGCTGTATGGGGAATCGTTCCAAGACCAGCATTGCTCAAAGCGACTTTATCTGGATTAGCCCTTGCAAACGCGATGAACTCATCAATCGTCTTCCACGGGGCGTCGCTGCGGACGGTAATGGAAGTCGCATCATCAGTAAAGCGTGCGATCGGTTGAAAATGATCGACCGTCGATTTGCCGATTCCCAGAAGGGGAACGACGAGCATCTCTGGGTTCATGAGAGATAACTTGTAGCCGTCCGGAGTGCCTGTTGTGACATAGGCCCAGCCGATCGAGCCGCTCGCGCCAGGTTTGTTTGTCACGAAGACCGGCTGAGGCAGGTGCTTTTTGGCGGCCTCGGCAATGGCCCGGGCAGCCGCGTCGCTTCCTCCACCTGCCGCGTACGCCACAACAAGCTCCATCGACTTGGATGGGTACGGGTCGGCTGCGTGAACGAGTGCCATGGCACTGCTTAAAGCGGCGAACGTCAGAGTGCGTAGGATCTTCATGATTTGAGGAGTGGTGATAGCGCCGATGAACTCTGCTCACCATCGGGGCGCGGATACCGATGGACCTCCAACGCCTCTTGCGCGGAGGGGCAGGTGCTTGACTAGGTGAGAGGTGGTTAAAGCAAATTAATAGCCAAGGGTCTTCAGGTCCGCAAGGGTTGTCTTCGCGATGGCGATGGTTCGCTCGCGCTCAGCACCTTCCAGGTTCAATCTTGGCGGCTTGACTGTTTCTGCACTCCCGACGGCGATGTTTTCCGTCAGCTTGATGTGCTGAACGAGCTTCACCACGGTATCCAGGTAAAACAGCGAATCCAAAGCAGCGTAAAGCTTGCGGGCTTCGTCAAACTTACCCGCAACACATAGATTGAGGAGATCTACGGATGCTTTGGGCACGGCGTTCGCCATCCCGGATACCCAGCACTTGACTCCAAGGGCTGCGCTCTCGACGATCAGGTTATCTACGCCGCACACCACGTTCAGCCGCCCAGCAAAGCGCGTCATCAGTTCCGTGATGCGATGCGTTTCATAAGACTCTTCCTTCATGGCGACGATGGTCGGCTCGCTCATGAGTTCAGTCAGGATGTCCGCCGTGAGATCGACCCCGTAACCGCGAGGGTTGTTGTAGAGAAGGATGGGCAGATTGCTTGCCCGGGCGACTGTCTTGTAGAAATGAATCGTCTCCCTGGCGTCTGATTTATAGGTCAAGCCAGGAAAGACCATGAGGCCGTCTATACCCAGTTTCTCCGCCTCTTTCGCGAAAGCTTCGGCTTTAGCGGTGCTGGTCTCAGCCAAGCCTGAGACCACCGGGACACGACCTTTCACCACCGCCTTTGCAGTTTTTAGAACCACAAGCTTTTCTTCAGGGGATAACTGAGCGTTCTCCCCCACCATGCCCATCATCACCACGCCACCCACACCTGCGTCGATCAGTCTTTCCAACCCGCGTTCGATGGCAGGGATGTCCAGCGTGAAGTCGGGGTTGAGTTTGGTTGTGACGGCAGGGAAGACGCCGGACCAGTTGATTGCTTTCATTGCGGATCACCTTTCGTTTAACAATAGCCTTATCTTCGAATTGGAGTCAATATATTGGATCCAAATTGAAGGATTGTCAAAAATCGATGCACGGGGCTCATTTGGCTGCGTCCGATGCGTTGATTTCAGTGGATTGGATACAATATATTTGTACCAAGGGAAATTTTTATAGAGGGTTTACCCTTATCAATCTTCTATCGTCTGCCATAGCGGCCTCCAGGATCGCGAACACGTTCCAGGAGCGCGGCTGGTGAGTGGCATACTCGTGAGACCTCATGGCATATCCAGCGAACATCCATCCGTCGAACGACGTTGAGCGTCTACCGTCGTCGACCGGTCGGCTAGTTCGAAAGACAACGGTTGAACTCGTACTGGACGACCTTCGAGCACGCATTCTTTCCGGGGCGTTGCCTCCAGGGGTGCCGCTCCGGCAGGAAGCTCTCGCTGATGAGTTGGGTGTCAGCCGGATTCCTGTGCGCGAAGCTATTCGAATCTTGAGCGCTGAAGGCCTCATAGACGTTCTGCCCCACAAAGGGGCATTCGTCTCCATGCTGTCCAAAGAAGAGGTGCGGGAGTTTTTTGATATTCGCCAGCGCCTTGAGCCATGGTTGTTGCACGAAGCCGTGGCCCATATTAGTGACGCTGATCTCCACCGCGCGCAAGCTCAAGTTGAGGCGATGGACCATGCCACTGCAGACGATTGGGGCGCGCTGAACTGGGCGTTCCACGAGCTGCTTTACGCACCTGCAGGCCGGCCTGCAGCGCTATCAATCGTACGTGCCCTTCATGAGAAATCAGAGAGATATTTCCGATTTCAAGCGGTGAATACGCCTGTCCGGGAGCAAGCTCATCGGGAGCACCAACAACTGATCGATCTGTGCAGGCATCGTCAGGCAGATAAAGCGCAGCAGGTGCTTGAAGAGCACATTGCCACCGCTGGAGATGAGATATTGGGAATCGTCACGAGAATTCTTGACGACAAGCCCGCGCGGCTGACTTCCTGACACAGCGAAGTTAAAGTCGGCAGGGCGGCAGGGATCTGCTAGCGCTTATCACTAAGCACTACGATCACAGTCCCCAATTTCTGGTGTACGAGAGTGTTGAAATGTTTTGTCACATTCCGTGGCAATCGTTTTAGCGCTTGCTTGACTTGAGGCAAGGTTGTTATGGGCACTGGGGCTTAGCCTTTCCCCAGTTCTTTGCTCAGGCTTTGCTCTCCATGAAATTACCTCTTGCTGACCGTGCGGGGTCGCGCGGCGCTTTATCGACCTATTCCTCCACCATTTCTTCGGTTTCCGAAGCGATAGACGGTTTGTGGTCGTTATGCGGTCAGTCGGCACTCACCCCGCTTCAGCTCAAAGGCCGTACTCTTTTACCGGTAGTGCAGGGGGGAATGGGGGTTGGAGTTTCGGCAGGTGGCTTGGCAGGCGCCGTGGCGCGTCTGGATAGCGTGGGCACCATTTCTTCAGTCGATCTGAGGCGTTTGCACCCGGATCTCATGGAGCAGACGGGCCATCTTTTGAAGGAATCCGATGCTGCGGAGCGCATCAATGCAGCCAACATCGAAGCGCTCAAACGCGAGATACGGCGAGCGAGAGTCCTGTCGGAAGGGCGGGGTGCGCTTGCAGTAAACGTGATGAAGGCGCTTAGCCAATATGAAGCTTACGTGCGCTGCGCGTTGGAGGAGGGTGTTGATGCTGTGGTCGTGGGGGCGGGATTGCCGCTGGATTTGCCCGAACTGGCCAAGGACCACCCGCATACCGCTCTGATCCCTATTCTTTCGGACGCGCGTGGTGTTCAACTGCTGGTGCGTAAATGGGAAAAGAAAGGGCGCCTGCCTGACGCCATCGTTATTGAGCACCCACGCTTGGCGGGGGGGCATTTGGGTGCAGCCAAGGTGGCTGACCTTCAAGATCCCCGTTTCAATTTCGAGAACGTCATTCCCGCCGCGCGTGAATTTTTCAAGAATGCGGGCATAGAGGGTGAAATTCCCCTTATTGCTGCCGGGGGCATCAGTTGCCTGGCGGATATTCAGCGCTTGCAGGCACTGGGTGCTGCGGGTGTGCAGCTCGGCACTGCGTTTGCCGTGACGCAGGAATGCGACGCCGCGCCCGAATTCAAGCGTGTGCTGGCAGAGGCTCGCCCAGAGGACGTGGTGGAGTTCATCAGCGTGGCTGGTTTACCGGCGCGCGGCGTGCGAACTCCCTGGTTGGAAAAATATATTCGTATCGAATCGAAACTAAAAGCGGTTGCACATGTGAAGAAACAGTGCAACATGGCTTTCGATTGTTTGGCACACTGTGGCCTGCGCGATGGCGTTTCCAGCATGGGGCAGTTCTGCATTGACCAGCAACTTGGTCACGCTTATGCCGGACAGACTGAAAAAGGCCTGTTCTTTAGAGGGGCAGGGATGTTGCCTTTCGGATCGCGAATTGCATCAGTGCAAGAATTGATGGTTTGGTTGCTGGGATCGATCATGCCAGCAGCCCTCACACCGGAGTGCATTACATGAAAAGAGACCCCCTGCCAAAAGCGCAGGCTCGTCTGGCAGTTCAACCCATCTGTCGCGATGTGTTGGCTGAAAAATACTTTAAATCTGGCGAAACGAGCCTTGATCAGCTCTACGGCCGCGTCGCAAGGGCGTTGGCATCTGTTGAAGAACCCAAACTGCGCGGTGAGTGGGAGCAAAAATTCCTGGCCAACCTGCACGCCGGTGCCATAGGTGCTGGCCGCATCATGAGCGCGGCGGGTACGGATATTCAGGCCACCCTGATCAATTGCTTCGTGCAGCCGGTGGGTGATGCCATCCAGGGTGCAGATGACGAGGGCTACCCTGGCATCTACGAAGCCTTGCGAGAGGCCGCAGAAACTATGCGCCGTGGCGGCGGCGTGGGCTATGACTTCAGCCGCATTCGCCCCAAGGGTGCTTATGTCAAGGGCACGGCCAGCATGGCCAGCGGGCCTTGTAGCTACATGAATGTGTTCGACCAGTCTTGCTCCACGGTCGAAAGCGCTGGCGCACGGCGTGGCGCGCAGATGGGGGTGCTGCGCATCGACCATCCTGATGTGCTGGAGTTCATTACCGCCAAGCGTACGCCGGGCCGCTGGAACAATTTCAACGTGTCAGTGGGCGTGACAGATGCCTTCATGCGTGCCGTGGAAGGGGGCGCTGTGTGGGAGCTGGTCCACAAAGCTCTACCCGGTACCAAGCTGATCGAGGAAGGCGCAACCCAGCGCGCTGATGGCTCGTGGGTGTATCGGACAATGCCCGCGCGTGAGCTGTGGGACACGATCATGAAGTCCACCTATGACTTCGCCGAGCCGGGCATCTTGTTCCTCGATCAGATCACTCGCGACAACAATCTGAACTATTGCGAACGGATCGAGGCGACCAACCCCTGCGGCGAACAACCGCTTCCGCCTTACGGTTGCTGCGATCTCGGGCCCATCATCCTCACCAATTTTGTGCGCCATCCGTTTGGAGATGGTGGCGATCCGCTGTTCGATTTCGAAGAATTTGAGAAGGTAGTTGCCGTTCAGACGCGCGCACTCGACAACGTGCTTGATGTCACGTTCTGGCCGTTGGAGCAGCAACGTGCCGAAAGCGCCGCTAAGCGGCGCATCGGCGTGGGCTTTACCGGCTTGGGCAATGCGCTGGTCATGCTCAAGCTGCGCTACGACGAGCCAGGTGGCCGCGACATGGCCGCGATGATTGCGCGCCGTATGCGCGATGCCGCTTACCGCGCTTCGGTGGAGCTGGCTCAGGAAAAGGGCGCGTTTCCTAAGTTCAACGTCGAAGGCTATCTCGCTCCCGGTACGTTTGCCAGCCGTCTTCCAGAAGATATCAAGGCCAGCATTCGCAAGCACGGTATTCGTAACAGCCACCTGCTTTCGATCGCACCTACGGGCACCGTGAGCCTGGCTTTCGCAGACAACGCCAGCAATGGTATTGAGCCGGCTTTCAGCTGGACCTACACGCGAAACAAGCGCGAAGCTGATGGCAGCCGTAGCCAATACATTGTTGAAGACCACGCCTATCGCCTTTATCGTTCCATGCAGAAGACGGGCGATTCGTCTGATTCAAGCACGGTCAAGTTGCCCGATTATTTCGTCAGCGCCCTGGAGATGAGTGCGGCGGGTCATGTGGACATGATGCAAGCGGTGCAGCCATTTGTTGACACCAGCATCAGCAAGACCGTGAATATCCCGGAAGACTACCCTTACGAGGATTTCAAGGGTCTGTACCGTCAAGCTTGGGAGGCTGGGCTCAAGGGCTTGGCTACCTACCGGCCCAACAGCATTCTGGGTGCCGTACTAGAAGCTACTCCTGTGGCCAAGGAAGCCAGCAAGCCTGAAGCGCCAATGGCCTCCGCACCGGTTCAAGCGCCGGTCGACCCCATGCGCTCGGTGATCGAGAAGCGTCCCGCAGGAGGCTTGCCTGCGGTGACCGAGAAAATTGAGTACTGGACCAGCGAAGGCCAGCAGCGCCTCTACCTGATCGTCTCGTTTTTGCCCATTGCACTGCCTGAGGGGCGGAGCGTGGACCGTGCCATTGAGTTTTTCATGCCCGTGGGACAAAGCGGTGAATCGCAGCAATGGATCACTGCCACCATGCGCATGCTCAGCTTGGCTGCACGGGGCGGTTTCCTGGATCGCGCGCTGTCTGACATGCGCAAGGTCAGCTGGGATCGCGGCCCGGTGCGATTGGGTACCTATGAGAAGCCTGACGGCACGCATGTGCCGCTCTGGCATGACAGCGAAGTGGCGGCCATTGGTTATGCCATCGAGAACCTGATCGCCAAGCGTGCTCTAGCGGCACAAGGTTCCTTGTTCGATAGCGAAGAGCTGCCTGCCGCTGAGCCCAAACTGGAAGCCGCAACCTTGGTTTCTCCCACCGCCATGGCGGGCAAGAAGTGCACTGAGTGCGGCGCCCACGCCATGATCCGCAAGGATGGGTGTGACTACTGCACGCAGTGCGGATTCCTGGGAAGCTGCGGTTAAAGCCTGAGTTCATGCGAAGGGATGGCGAATGCAGTGCATTCGCCAAACTCTGCGCAAACAAGCGCAAGGCGAATTTTCAACTTCTCCGCGAGAGGTTGAAGGTTCGCCACTTTTTTTGCTCGGACCGAATGAAGTCTTCGTAAAACGGCCCACTTCGCATGTCTGGTTTCACGCCTAGCTGATCGAACTGCTCCGCAATTTCAGTGGACCGAAGTACATCCGCGACGGCGCCAGAAAGATGTGTGAGCGCTTGGGTGGGCAATGAGGCGGGTGCAATAAGGCCATAGCCACCGTCAGTGGCCAAGCCCTCCAGACTGAGCTCGCTGGCGGACGGAACATCAGGCAGAAGGGGGCATCGTTCAGAGCCCGCAATCAGGATAGCGCGGCCTTTCTGGCTTTGAATGAGTGGGAGCACTCCAATGGGCTCGCCAAACACCAGATCCACTTTTCCGCGTGCGATGTCGCGAACCGCGGGTGTCAGCCCATCGTAGAGCTCTATGTGTAAGGAGACGTCTGTTAACTCCTGGAGCAACTCTGCCAGTACGCGGCTGCTTCCGTGCCCCGCCGCAGCGATACGAAGGCCGCGGGGATGAAGCCGGGCTTGTGCCAGCATTTCGCTGAGGTTAGAGATGGGCAGATGTTTGCCAGCAACGAGCACGGAGGGAACGCGGACCAGGCCGCTCAAGAATGTGAGGTCTTTGAAGACGTCTACGAACCCCTGCATCTCACCACCTCCGGTGAAAACGGTCGCTCCATTGCCGGCAATTCCAATGGTGTAGCCATCCGCCTCAGACCGGGTCAACTCATGCACGCCTTGGGCGCCCCCCAAGCCGACGGCATTTTTCACGACAACCCTCTGATGAAGGTGCCTGGAAAGGATCTCGCCGAAAACCCTCCCATACCGATCAACGGGACCTCCTTCCGGGAATGGGATCAATAGTGTGAGCGGTCGCTCCCATTCCAGATCGTCGGCTCCAGAGGCTCGCTTGAGAATTAAATCATGCAGCTTTTGGGCGGCATCCGAGATGGGGATGCCTTTGCGTCGTATCAACACTATGTCTCTCACGGGAGACGGCTCCAGCCCGATCGCCCTGAGGGATGGTTGGTCAGGCATGGGCAAGCGACTAGCTGGCAGTATGGCAATGCCCAAACCTTCTGCCGCCATCTCCATGGCAGTGGCGGCCAGCGTGACCTCTTGCGCAGCCTCTACCGCCACGCCATGCCCTCGGAGAAGGCTATTCAAACCCGAGCGTCCGCCCAGCGCCGTGGCCAGCAGGATCAGTCGTTCGAGCTGCAGTTGAGCCAGTTCGACCACCTTCCTGCGCGCGAACGGATGATCGTTACGGCAGATCAGCATGAATTGATCCCGGAGCACGCGGGTTTGAATCAAATCTGTGATCCGCTCATCTCCTACTGCGAGGCCAAACTCCACGGCACCTCTGCGGACACTCTCTATGGCCGCAGGCTGTGGCTGTTCGCGTAGCTGAACCTGGAGGTCCGGGTATCGCCTGGCTGCATCAGCCAGACACTGGGACAGCAGGCGCCCAGACAGATGAGGGGTGGCGGCAATCTGAATGACCTTTTGCTGAACCGCGCCTGCTGATCGCGCTTCCACAAGAACCGATTCAAGTCTATCGAGAGCATCTCTCAAAGGGGCGATCAAGGCTTCACCTGCAGGCGTCAGGCGGACGTGCCGCGTGGAGCGTTCGATCAGTTGCGTTCCGAGCGATTCCTCCACAGCTCTCACCCCCTGGCTCACGGCGGACTGTGACAGCCCGATGGCGTGAGCGGCGCTGCTAAAGCTGCCGTGATCAGCGACCGCTAAGAGTACGCGAAGCTGACGCAGTGATATGTGCATTGGACGTGAATGAGGTTTGCGTGAGGTTCAGTTATTAGGCTAACTGATAAGTCTATCTCTATTTCGCGTTTTTCAAGCCGGGTGCGCGAGGCTCTAATTTCCTTTTCGCCCTGCCTTGAAAATTAGAAAAACCACGATGAATGAGAAGAAAACCCGCGTCTGCGTCATAGGCGCCGGCGCCATTGGTGGCTACCTCGGCATACCGCTTGCCAAGGCAGGCGCACAGGTGAGCGTGCTCGCCCGAGGCGCTACCTTGGCTGCTTTGCGTCAATCAGGCTGGACGCTGAAAAGCGGTGGCGACACCTCCACGGTGTCCGTGAACGCGGTGGATTCGAACGCGCTCGTTGGCCTGGGCCCGCAGAATGTTGTGATCATCGCGGTGAAAGCTCAAGCCCTGGCGGACATCGCCCATCTTGTACCGCCCCTGATTGGTCCGGAAACCATCATCGTGCCAGCACTGAACGGGGTTCCCTGGTGGTTCACACATGGGCTGAAGGAGCCTGCCCTCGCGCAGCCGCTCTCGTCTCTTGATCCGCAAGGTCACATCTCCGCGATGATCCCTGCGAGCCAAGTGCTGGGAGCGGTTATCTACCCCGCGTGCTCTACGCCGGAGCCGGGCGTGGTGCGACATGCCTCCGGTTCTCGGCTGGTTTTCGGAGAAATATCCGGCGCTTCCTCGACGTCTCGGCTCGACGGCTTGATCGATCTCCTGCAGCAGTCAGGGCTTGATGCCTCGGCCTCCCCAAATATTCGGGCCGAGGTCTGGACAAAGCTCCTGGGCAATGCCTGCTTCAACCCTGTGAGCGTGCTGGCCGGGTGCTCCACCGATCAACTCATCGACGACCCCGGCATCTTCGAGCTGTTTTGCTCGCTGATGGAGGAAACCTTGGCGGTGGGCCGGGCGCTGGATATTTCACTGGATGTGACTCCTGCCGCACGCATTGCGCTAACCCGCAAACTGGGCCGTGTGAAGACTTCGATGTTGCAAGACATGGAAGCCGGCAAGTCCCTGGAGGTTGAGGCCTTGATTGGCGCTGTCGTTGAAATCGCCAGACGTTTGCAATTGCCCATTCCCCGCAGTGAATCTCTTTATGCACTCACCAAGATGCGCGCGAATGTGCTTGCGCAAAAACCCCACTGAAAACCTATGGCCATCTCACCTGAACTTATCAAGTCCGTTACGGCAGAGCTCTACGACCGTTCGCTGCGGGGCGTACCAGAGGACACTCGGCAAGCACTTGAAGTAGCGGCGCGCGTGGATACCAGTGAAACAGCACGCCATACCTTGCGCATCATGCTGCAGAGTGCGGAAACTGCGGAACGGACTGGCCACTTCGTCTGCTCCGATGCAGGCGTTCCCGTGTACTTTGCACGTGTGGGAACCCAGGCACGGTTCAGCGGCGATGTGCGTCAGGCGATCCAGGACGGCTTCGCGGAGTTGGTGGAGCGCATTCAGCCGCCGCTTCTTCCCCATGTCACCAATCCGTTGACCTTGGAGCGTGGCTACGCTGGCAAAGGGATGCCTATCACCACGTTCGATATGGTGGATGGCAGTGATTGCCTGGACATCACGTGCAGCCCAAAAGCGCTAGGTTCTGGTCGATGGGCTGCGCTCGAGATTTTCAGTTTTCCTGATCTGGCCACGATCGAGCGGTTTGTCATGGATACCGTCATGAAGGCGGGCTCTCAGCATTGTCCGCCAGTGGTCATTGGCGTGGGCATTGGAGGCAGCTTTGACTATGCGGCCAAGATGGCCAAGGAGGCGACGCTTCGCCCTATCTCCGAGCCGCACCCGGAGCCTATGGTGGCTGCCATGGAGCAGCGGCTTAATGCTGCAGTCAACAAGACTGGGTTTGGCCCTATGGGAACGGGTGGAAGCACCACGGCGATGGCGGTCCATGTTGAGTATGCGGCAGGCCATGGATTCACACCGGTGGCCGTGGCCTTCAATTGCTGGATCAACCGGCGCACACGGGCGCGCATCTACAACGACGGAAGAGTGGAGATCGTCGAATGAGTATCACAACCCATCGCATGCAGTTTCCCCTCTCGCGCGAGGACGCACTCCGATTGCGCGCAGGCGATCTCGTCA
This sequence comes from Ottowia thiooxydans DSM 14619, assembly GCF_000422885.1. Lineage (GTDB taxonomy): Bacteria > Pseudomonadota > Gammaproteobacteria > Burkholderiales > Burkholderiaceae_C > Ottowia > Ottowia thiooxydans. The sequence goes on from NZ_KE383943.1 coordinate 470,914, forward strand.
TCCTCGACGGCGAGATTGTGATCACTGCCGGTCTGCCCACTCATCAGCGCTTGATTGCAGCATTAGGCGGCGCGGAGCCTCTTCCAATGGACCTGCGAGGCCAAAGCATGTTTCATCTGGGCAGCTACAGCAGGGAAGTGGGGGATAAGTTCAAGGTCGAATACATCAACCCCACCACCAGCACCCGCTTCAATCCTTATATGCCCACCTTGATACGGGAGCTGCAGCTCCACGCGGTGGGAGGAAAAGGAGGGCTGGACAGTGCCTGCGCGCAGGCGCTGCGTGAAGTCGGCGGCGTTTACCTGTCTTTCCTTGGCGGCGGTTGTGCGCTCTTGTCTGCTGCAGTCAAAGAGGTGATACACGTGGGTTGGCCAGACATGCTGATTCACTACCGCCTCGTTCGTCTTCGCGTGGAGGGTTTAGGTCCAGTGACCGTGGGGATTGATGCCCACGGCAATAGTTGCTTCGATATGGTTCGTGAGCAAGCTGCAGACCGCCTCGAAGGCATCATGAATGAACTTGCAGTGGACCGCGCAAAGGCAGCGCTCCCCTCTTAGATTGTCACGCTCTCACCCCCAATTTCTGAAAGACAGTTTTGAAAAAGAAAGTCATCTACAGCGCCCGCGTTCCAAAATCTTCATCGCCACATTGCCATGGCGTGGTGGCTGGGGGCTTGCTCTTTGTCTCTGGAATTCCTGGGTTTGAGGGAGGAGAGCCCAAGGTCAAAGCAGGCGACTTCGGGGCGCAAATGCGAGCTTGCCTGACCAACGTGGGCTACATCCTGGAAGAAGCTGGATGCACTTTCGACGATGTAGCCAAAGTCAATGTCTTTCTTGACAGCAGGGCTGACTTCCAGATCATGAACGACATCTATCGTGAGTTTTTTGGAACGGAGCCCGCAAACTGGCCTGCCAGGACCACGGTAGAGGCGCGTCTGCCCCGGCCAGACTTTCTTCTTGAGATTGAGTGCGTCGCGGTCGTCTAAAAGTAGGGGTGCCTCGCTGACGTGGTGCGCGTAATCTGACAATCGTCAGGATTTTTTGTTGGGGTTTCTACTGGTTGGCATATCAACTAGTTGAATTAGCATCTACTTGCTTCGCACTCACGAGCGAGCCCAATAAAGGAGATAAAATGCGCATTCAATGGAAGCTTCTCAGTGCGGCAGCAATGCTGGTCGCCCTCAGCAATGCATCTGCTCAGCCAGTCAAGGTTGGCATCATTGCTCCGTTCTCTGGCCCGTTTGCGCACTACGGGGCGTTATTCAAGGCGGGGGCTGAGGCTTACGTCGCGCAGCAGGGCGGGAAGCTTGCGGGCAAGGAAGTTCAATTCATCTATCGCGATGAAGGCGGACCGAATCCTGCGAATGCCCGCACCCTGGCCCAAGAACTGGTGGTCAAAGACAAGGTGGACTACCTTGGTGGGGTCGTCTTCTCGCCGAACGCGTTTGCAGTGGCGCCCGTCATTCAGGAGTCCAAGACTCCGTTCATCGTTTTCAACGCGGCAACGTCTGACATCACCACCAAGAGTGACTACTACGTGCGCACCAGCTACACCTTGTGGCAAGTCACGGTTCCTTTGGCGCAACATGCCGCCAAGAAGGGTGTGAAGAAAGTGGTCACCGCCGTGACCGACTACGCGCCCGGTGTGGACGCAGAAAATGCGTTCAAGGCCGAGTTCGCCAAGCAAGGCGGGGAAGTAGTGGAGAGCATTCGCATGCCCATTCGCACGACTGACTTTGCACCGTTCGCACAGCGAATCAAAGCCAGTGGCGCGCAAGCTGTCTATGTGTTTTTGCCGGGTGGTCCACCTAACCTGGGGTTTGTGAAGGCCTACAACGAAAATGGGCTGCGCCAGGCGGGCATTGAGTTTCTCGGCACCGCAGAGACCGACGAGTTTGATTTGCAAAAATTTGGCGACTCAGCGCTCGGACTGACCACCGCCTTCCATTACAGCGCTGCCCACGATTCACCTGCCAACAAGGTCTTCGCCGCAGCCGTCGCCAAGGTGAATAAAGACGCCGTACTCAATTACGCCACAGTAGGTGCGTGGGACGGTATGGCTGTTATTCATAAGATGGTGGAAGCCACTGGTGGCAAGCGTGACGGCGAGAAAGCCATGGCCGCCATCAAAGGGCATAAATGGGAAAGCCCGCGTGGCCCCGTGAGCATTGATGCCAATACCCGTCACATCACGCAGAACGTCTACTTGCGCACGGTAGAGAAAGCTGGTGGCCAGCTTGTGAACAAGGAAGTCCAGAACTTTGGCCCGCAGGTGGACCACGGTCTGACCAAGTAAGCGCAGCTCGACCGGACAGTAAGGACTCGGCGTGACCCTGTTCGCCAACATTCTCATAGATGGCATTGCCTACGGCATGGTGCTCTTCATCATTGCCGTGGGGCTTTCGGTCACGCTGGGCCTGATGCGCTTTGTTAACCTGGCACATGGCGCCTTTGCCATGACGGGTGGCTACTTCGCGTCATGGATGGTGCGGGAGCAGGGCCTGCCCTACATGGTGGGCGTCCCCTTGGCCATACTCGCTACCGGACTGCTCGGGGCATTGCTAGAGGTGTTGGTGCTTCGCCGGCTATATCGCCGTAGCGAGCTCCAGCAAGTGCTGTTTACCATTGGACTGAGCTTTCTCTTCGTAGCCTCCGCGAACCTCTTTGCAGGGCCTGAGGTGCAGTTGATTCCTCTACCTGATTGGCTGCGCGTATCAGTTGACTTAGGGTTCAGAACGCTACCGGCGCAACGCCTTCTCGTCATCGCGGTGGGCTTGCTGGTTGTTCTGGTCGCTTGGTGGGTGCTCAAGAAATCGCGTTTTGGCGTCTGGCTGCGCGCGACTGTAGACAACACAAGTGCGGCCTCCGCTTTGGGTATTCCGGTGCAATTCGTCTACGTGATGACCTTCGCGGTGGGCGCCGCTCTGGCTGGTCTGGGAGGAATCCTGGGGGCAGAGCTTATGCCGCTGGAGCCTTACTATCCCATCAAATATTTGGTGCTGGTACTGGTGGTCGTGGCAGTGGGCGGCATGGGAAGTATTGCAGGTTCACTCGCTGCCGCCCTGGCTCTTGGCACCATCGAAACGGCTAGCAAATACCTTGCCTCTGACTGGGGCAGTCTCTTCTTCTTCCTTGCCATGGCCCTGCTGCTGGCGTGGCGTCCGCACGGTCTCTTGTCATCACGCAAGGTTTGATCGCATGAAACGCTGCATCCCATATCTTGTGTTGATAGCCATCTCGGTACTCGTGTACTTCGTGTGGCCTGACCAGCTGTCTCTGGCTGCCCGCATTGCGACCATGGCGATTTTTGTGATGTCCCTGGACCTTGTGGTGGGATATGGCGGTCTCGCTACGCTCGGGCATTCGGCCCTGTTCGGCATAGGAGCCTACGCCAGTGGTTTGCTGGCGATGCATCTCACTGGGAACCCGTTGATCGGTCTTCTAAGTGGAGCCGCCGCTGGTGCTTTGCTCGCCGCTTTGTCAGGCGTTTTCCTTCTGCGCTACGAGGGGTTGACGTTCCTCATGCTCACGGTCGCTGTAGGGCAGATTGCACAGAGTGCTGCGAGCAAAATGCGCGATGTGACAGGCGGAGAGGATGGGCTCTCAGGCTTTACGGTTCACAAGCTCTTTGGGATTTGGGGCTTTGACCTCTACGGACGCGTGGCATTCGTCTATTGCGTGATCGTGATGCTGGTGTGTTTCTGGGCGATGCGCCGTCTTATGGGTTCACCGTTCGGGCTGTCAGTGGTCGGCATCCATCAAAACAGAGTACGCGCAGGCGCTATTGGCGGGTCAGTGCGGGGGCAACTGCTCAAGCTCTATACGTTCGCCGGAGCATTCGCCGGGATTGCTGGCGCGCTGAATGCCCAGGTCAACCAGATTGTCGGATTGGATACCTTGGGCTTTGAACTCTCCGCTGAAGCGCTGGTCATGCTCGTTCTTGGCGGAGCCGGCAATCTGCTTGGTGCTATCGCCGGGACAGCGGTTTTCATGACCATCCATCATTGGGCCGCGTCTGTGAATCCCTATCACTGGCTGTTCATCATCGGAGGCATGTTGGTTGTGGTGGTTCTCATCCCTCGCGAGCGGTGGGAGCGACATCTGCGGCAGCGCCTCTCTACGTTTGAGGTCATGCGTCCTGCTCGGGAGGCGACATGAGCGACAGCCTCCTCGACATCCGGCACCTGAACAAGGCATTCGGGGGCCTGAAGGTGACCCGCGACGTTTCTCTAAAGCTGAGCTCGGGAAACCGTGTTGGCTTGATCGGACCCAATGGTGCAGGAAAGACGACGCTCATCAATCTGGTGACCGGGGCTCTTCAACCCAGTTCTGGCGAGGTCTGGCTCCTTGGTGAGAACGTGACCACGGTGTCAGCTCCCCGGCGTGTGAAACGCGGGCTGACCAGGACGTTCCAGATCACGCAATTGGCTCCGAACTTGCCCATAGGTCGGCAGGTCGAGCTTGCCATTCACGAACGGGATGGCAGTGTCAACAAGCTTTGGCGCTCGGTGGATTCATTCCAGAAGGTTCGCGACGAAGCTGAGAGCATCCTGCACACTTTGAGGCTGGGTGCATTGATAGAGCGCTCTCCCATAGAGCTCGCGTATGGGGAGCAGCGCCTGGTGGAGATTGCACTCGCGATGGCGCTGAGGCCGCGCGTTCTCCTGCTCGATGAGCCGATGGCAGGCGTGCCTAGCGGAGAGCGTCAAGTGGTGTTGGATGCGCTGGAAACGCTGCCGCCGGAACTCGCCATTCTGATGATTGAGCATGATATGGACTTGGTATTCGGATTCGCCGACCGCATTCTCGTGCTTGCCGAGGGCGCCGTTCTCGCAGAAGGGACGCCTCAAGAGATCCGCAGTCATTCTGCCGTCCGAACGGCATACCTTGGCGGGGAGGCATAGACATGGGCGCGCTGCTGTCCGTTGAAGGCCTTGATGCCGGCTACGGTGCCATTCAGATCATTAACGACCTCACGCTTGCGCTTGATGCAGGTGCGCGCCTTGCGCTCGTGGGGAGAAATGGCGTGGGCAAGACAACCCTGCTGAAAACCATTATTGGCCTGGCAGACGTCCGTGCCGGTCGCGTGCTGTATGACGGGAAAGATATATCGCGTTGGTCGCCACGTCAGCGTGCACTCGCGGGAATTGGCTATGTCTCGCAAACCCGTGACATCTTCCCATCGCTCACCGTGGAAGAGAATTTGCTCACAGGCTTGAAGGGCCGGCCGCGTGGCGCTATCGATGAGGCCTATGAGTTGTTCCCCCGATTGGCCGAGCGTCGCAACAACGGTGGCCAACAGCTCTCCGGTGGCGAGCAACAGATGCTGACTGTCGCACGAACCCTTTTAGGCCAGCCTAGAGTTTTGTTGCTCGATGAACCGCTCGAAGGCCTGGCACCCATTATTTGCCTGGAGCTCATGCGCGCGTTTGAGCGCCTGGCTAAGGACACCGGGGTAGCAGTCCTTCTGGTGGAGCAAAAAGTGGATGACGCACTTCGATTTGCGCCCAACGTAGTGGTGCTCGAACGTGGTCAAGTCGTACATCGTGGACCGAGCGAGGAGCTACGCGCTCGCGCAGACCTGCTCGCACGTTTTGTCGGCGTTGCAGGTGCCCACTGACCCTACCGATTCCTCTCATCTCTTCTGGAGACCTCTCTATGACGACCGCCACCGTTGAAGCTCCTGCAGGCGTTCCTGTGGTCGATATCGATCCGTTCGATTCGAATTTCCTGACCAGCCCCTACGAGGACCACAAGCGTCTGCGCGATGCGGGTCCGGTGGTGTGGATGCCCGCTTATGGGATTTACGGCGCCGCGCAGCATGTTTCAGTGCACGCGGTTCTCAACGACCATGCAACCTTTATTTCAGGCGCAGGTGTAGGTCTCGCGAATTTCAATAAAGAGGAGCCGTTCCGGCCCAAAAGCCTGATTCTTGAAGCTGACCCTCCCTCGCACACCAAGGCCAGGGCTATCCTCGCCAGAATTCTCTCGCCCAAGACGGTCATGCAGATTCGTGCCAGGTTCACCGCTGAAGCGGAGAGCTTGGTAGAGCAGCTTCTCGAACGTCAGGCGGCCGGTGAAACCATTGATGCAGTCAAGCACATCGGTGAGGCATATCCTCTGAAGGTGTTTCCTGACGCGGTTGGAGTGGGTAACGAAGGGCGCGAGAATCTGCTCTTGTACGGAGACATGATTTTTAATGCGTTCGGTCCGCGCAATGAGCGTCTGCGCAAAGCGGCTGAGCGTGTTGAACCGGTCACCGCTTGGATCATGGCGCATTGTGCGCGGGAGAATCTTTCCAAGGATGGCTTTGGGGAGCAGATCTGGCGAGCTGCGGATGCAGGCGAGATCTCTCCCGCTGAAGCGCCGATGCTGGTGCGCTCGTTCCTCTCTGCAGGCGTTGACACCACGGTCAACGGCATTGGGAATGCTCTGCTGTGTCTGGCACGCCATCCTGATCAGTACGACCAGCTCCACGCTGACCACAGCCTCGCTCGCCCCGCTTTTGAAGAGTCCTTGCGCTTCGAGTCGACCGTGCAGACATTCTTCCGCACGGCTTCCCGAGACACCGAACTGATGGGTGTGTTGATTCCGCAAGACAGCAAGATCGTCACGTTCCTGGCGGCGGCGAACCGAGACGAACGGCAGTGGCCGAACGCAGATAAATATGACATCCAACGCCGCCCAGCGGGGCACATGGCCTTCGGTTCCGGAATTCATGGCTGCGTGGGTCAAGTGGTCGCGCGGTTGGAGGGGGAGGTTGTGCTGACCGCCTTGGCAAAACGAGTCAAGCGCATTGAGCTTCTTGAAGAGCCCAAGCGCCGTCTGAACAACACCCTGAGAGCATTGGCATCCATGCCTGTGCGACTCGTTCCAGTTTGAGATTCCGGTGAAGAGATAGACCATGCCCCAAGTGACTCTCATTTCATCCGATGGGAAAGACATCCAGTTGGAAGTTCCCATCGGTCAAAGCCTGATGCAAGCGGCGGTCTCGGCCGGTGTACCGGGGATCGTTGGCGAATGCGGTGGCTCGGCCATGTGTGCCACTTGCCATGTCTATGTCGATGAAGCCTTTGCTGAAAAGCTACCTGCGCCCCTGGAAACCGAGCTTGAGATGCTGGAATGCACTGCAAGCGAGCGGAGGGAGAACAGCCGGCTGGGCTGCCAGATCAAAATCCTTGCAGATTTGGATGGACTCGTGATTCGGTTGCCGGAGCGGCAACAATAGGCGGTTTCAACCGCGCAAGCCTTCCTGCCATGTCCAAGCTTTCGACTTCCAGTGCAGCCAAGCTCAAGTCCATCGAAGCCGCCCCCAACGCGTCAGTGGTTGACCTTGACAGCTATGTGCCGGCTTTTTTCACCTGGATTGCCAACAAGCTCTCCGGGGGAGCTTCAAGTGCTTATTTGAGGGCATTCGACGTCGGCATTGAGATGTGGCGTCTTCTGGTTCTGCTGGCGATAGAAAAGGGCCTGACTGCACAGTCAATTTCCCGCACCATCGGTATGGACAAGGCTTCGGTCAGCAGAGCCTTGAAGGCCATGCAAGCGCGCGGCCTGATTATCATCAGCCTGGATGACAGCGATGGCCGCCTTCGGGTTGCTAGTATTACGCCCAAGGGAAGGGCCGTGCACGACAAAATTCTTGAGCTTGCTCTGGAACGCGAACGTGCACTGCTTAGCGTTTTAGATGCCCAAGAGCGCGAAACCTTGATTCACCTGTTGCATAGGCTGCATGACAACCTACCTGCGGTTGAGCAGGCGACCAATGATTTTCTTGACCTCCATTATCCGAAGGCGCGCTCGCGAAGACCTCGCGGCGCAAGCACTGAATGACTGAAGACACCATAGTGATTGTTGGCGGTGGCCATGCCGCTGCTGCCCTGTGTTCCGCTTTGGCTACGGCCGGATGTGGCCAAAGAGTCCATGTGATATCTGCCGAAGCCCATCTGCCTTATCACCGACCACCCTTGTCCAAGAGCTTCATCAAGGACCTTGCTGAAGTACCCCAGTTACATCGTGATGCCGCTTGGTATGCAAGCCAGGGCATCACGGTTCATGCCTCAGACGCGGTGGTGAGCATCGACCGGGCTGCAAAACGCCTGAAACTCAGTTCAGAAAAGGACTTGTCTTACGGGACTCTGGTCTTGGCAACTGGCACTCGCGCCAGGACGCTTCCCAACTTGGCGCTGCCTTCAGGAAATGTTGCAACGCTTAGAACGGCTACAGATGCCGAGCGCTTTCGTGGCTGGATCCACGAAACGGCCTCGGGGAACCTCGTGGTTCTGGGTGGTGGGTTCATCGGCCTGGAGGTAGCCGGTACCGCAAGGCAACTCGGGTGGAGCGTTCGTGTTCTGGAGGCTGCGCCGCGCTTGCTCGCGCGGTCCACTTCGCCGCAACTGTCCGAATACATCCTTCAGCATCACAGAAATCTTGGTACAGAAGTGACCTTGGGTGCCAAGGTGGGAGAGTTTGCTTTTGAAGCGGGAAACCTGAAGTCATTGCACGTGAACGATGATGAATGGCTGGTCCAGCATTTGCTGCTCAGCGTGGGCGCCGTGCCGGAGGTCGATCTCGCACACGGTGCAGGACTGGAGGTTGAAAACGGCATTCGCGTAGATGGCGCCATGCGCACTTCAGACCCGGACATCCTGGCCATTGGCGACTGCACCTGTTTCGAATACCGGGGTCGATTGACTCGTTTGGAGTCAGTGCAGAACGCTAACGACCAAGCCAAGGTCGCAGCAGCCACCCTGACGGGGCAGGTCGCGAGCTATCAGCCAACTCCATTCTTCTGGTCGGACCAAGGGGGCCTGCGGTTGCAAATGGTGGGTTTGTGGCGCGACGGCCTTCATACGGTAACCCGCCCAGGTTCTGCGCCGTCGAGCTTTAGCCTCTTCCATTTCGAGGGTGATGCGCTTGTAGCGGTCGAGTCAGCGAACGCGCCAATGGACCACATGTGGTCGAGAAAGCTTCTTGAAGCGGGTCGCTCGCCGTCACCTGCCCAGGTTCAAGACCCTCAGCTTGCGCTAAAAACCTTGCTATAGCGCTGTTTCAAGGGACGATGGTCTCGGGCGAACGTTGCTGTTCTGTTCGCTCGCCCAAAAACTTCTTGACCTCGGTCAATGTCAGGAGATCGGGGCAGGAGTACAAAGGGCGCTCATGACTGAACCTTCTGATCAACAGCGTCCTCAGGTCAAGCGCACGATCTCATTGAGTTCGGCTTCACCCGCATCTGCATCTGCCCCGGCGCGCCCGGCCAAGCCGGCGCCTGTCGTAGGGCCGTGGCGCTTGTCCCGCCTCATGGAGGCGCCGCATCGCCTGAGTTTCACATTGGCGATGCTGGTGCTGGTCGCTGCCAGCCTGTGGTGGCTCGCAGTTCAGATTGATCGAGTAACCGGGCTGCTTGGCCTGTCTGTGGCAGTGCCGCCGACGCTGACACATGGTGCAGTGATGGTGTTGGGCTTCATGCCTCTTTATTTTTCAGGGTTTTTGTTTACCGCCGGGCCTAATTGGCTGCGCGTGACCCCCTTGCCTGCTCGCCAGCTGTCAGGGCCGCTTGGTTTGCAAACGGCCGGGTGGTTGATTTGGCTGGCTGGGGCTCATATGGCGCCAGGGTTGGCGTTGGCGGGGCTCGCACTGGCCGCCGCAGGGCTGACATGGATGTTCGCTCTGTATTGGGGGCTGGTACGGAAAAGTACGGTGGAGGACCGCGTCCATGCGAAAGCGGTGGGGTGGGGCGGCGCGGTGGGCGTGCTGTGCCTGGCTGGCATGGTGTGGGCGCAAGCGACCGGAATGACGGACTGGGCGCTGGTGTTGGTGCGTACCGCGCTTTGGGGGTTTATTGTGGTGGTGTTCGTTGCGGTGGCGCATCGAATGATCCCGTTTTTCACTTCCAGTGTGTTGCCCCTCATCGAGATCTGGCGGCCGTTCTGGGTGTTGTGGTTGATGCTGGGTGTGGCAGCCTGGGAAGTGTTGGCAGTGTGGGTGGATTTTGCGGCCCCTTCAGCGCATGCGTGGCCGGCTTGGACGATGCTGTGCATAGCCGTCGAAGCCGTTGCGGGCGCAGTCTTGCTATGGTTGGCTGTGGTGTGGGGTTTGGTGCAAAGCCTGAAAATTCGCTTGTTGGCCATGTTGCACGTGGGTTTTGTCTGGTTTGGTTTGGCGCTTCTCTACAGCGCGCTGTCTCAGGCCCTGTGGCTCATGACCGAGCGCCCCGTGTTGGGCCTGGGTTCGCTCCACGCGCTTTCTATGGGGTTTCTGGGCTCGCTCATGATTGCCATGGTTACTAGGGTGTCGTGCGGCCATAGCGGTCGCGCGCTGGTGGCTGATGATTTGGTCTGGGCCTTGTTCTGGGTTTTGCAGGCGGTGGTCGGTGTCCGGCTGTTGGCTGCGATAGAAGGAATGCCGCCTGAGATGACGACGCTGGCCGCCCTGGGGTGGGCGCTCGTGGTCACGGTTTGGGGCTTGCGTTACGCTAACTGGTATGGACGACCGCGCACTGATGGCAAACCAGGCTGATCTGACTCAAGTACCCCACGCCGGGTTGGCTTACCCGCGCTCGCCAGAGGTATTTGAATTGGCCGGGGCGCTTATTCATACCCGTCAGACCGTTCTGCCCAAACGCCTGGGGGAACCAGGGCCGCAAGCGTCTCAACTGCAAACCATTCTGCAGGCGGCTGCCGCAGCGCCAGACCACCACCGAATCACGCCCTGGCGTTTTGTGGTGGTGCCAGCCGCCGCGCGTAGTCGTCTGGGCGAGGCGTTTGCCGCCGCGCTGCATGAGCGCGACCCCTTGGCAAGTGCGGAACAATTGGCGCAGGCATCTGAGAAGGCGCAGCGAGCACCGGTGCTCATGCTGGCGATCGCCCGCCTGCGAGATGAAGATGACGAAATTCCACCTGCGGAGCGTCTGGTCTCAGCCGGATGTGCCATACAGAATATGCTGCTGATGGCACATGCGCTGGGTTTCGGCACCGCGCTGACCAGTGGAAAGGCCATGAATTCCCGGCCATTGCGCACGCTGTTCAGCTTGGGTGAGCACGAGCAGGCGCTTTGCTTCATTAGTATTGGTACTACTATCAAGACCAAACCCATCCCTTTGCGGCCCGAAGTGGGCAGCTATGCGAGCGAGTTAGCTCTCTAGATCCTCCATGCACACCAGCGCTCTCGTATTGTTTTCCGGCGGACAAGACTCCGCGACCTGTCTGGCCTATGCGCTTTCACGCTACTCGCGCGTGGAGACCATTGGGTTTGACTACGGACAGCGCCATCGCGTTGAACTCGAGGCACGTCTGGTCGTGATGCGCGAGTTGCGGGAGCGATTTCCCGCCTGGAGCGAACGCCTGGGCGCTGATCACATGATTGACGTAGGCGTTCTGGGTCAGATCAGCGAAACCTCGCTTACCCGGGATACGGCTATCCAAATGGATGCGTCAGGCTTGCCCAATACCTTCGTCCCCGGCCGCAATCTGGTTTTTTTGACTCTGGCAGGGGCACTGGCTTACAGGCGCGACCTGCAGGTGATCGTGACTGGCGTCTGCGAAACTGACTATTCAGGCTATCCGGACTGCCGGGACGACACCATGAAAGCCATGCAGCTTGCGCTTTCCCTGGGAATGGACAAACGCCTCGTGATCGACACGCCCTTGATGTGGATAGACAAGGCGGCTACCTGGCAACTCGCACACGATCTTGGCCTGAAGGCTGATCCAGCAGGCGGAGGCGAAGCACTTGTGGAGTTGATTACCGAACACACCCACACCTGCTATCTCGGCGATAGGCAAGTCCGGCACGCATGGGGTTACGGCTGTAATCAGTGTCCTGCGTGCGAGCTGCGCTCGGCCGGGTGGCGCCAGTGGCACAATCAATCAAGCCAACGCTGAATCTGTTCCCATGGTGCACTTGCCCTGGGAGCCGGTTAGTGTTGCATTCATCCATAGTTGAAAGCAAAAAGCAATGTCGCAAGCCGGGATACTCAACGCCTCTCAAAAACCATCTTCTTTGTCCACATTCAGCTCCTGGGGCGGGGCGCTCCTGCTTGCGGGCGCTCTACTGGGTGCACATTCCGGTGTTTCTGCTCAGACGCCAGCCCAAGCTGCTCCGCAGGGGCTGGATTGGCAGCTGAACTATGGCACCAGCAGCTCAGCCAGCGTAAAGAAAGTGGGCGTGATCGCGGGTTGGCAACGCGGCGCGCCACTGTGGCAGGGCGAGCAGTGGCGTCTGACCTTGCGACATGAGCTGGAGGTGGCTTTCTGGCGCGTACCCAAGGCGCAGGACATTGTCGAAGCCGGTTATTCACCATTCCTGCGCCTGGAGCGTCCGCTGCAAGGCTCAGGCGTGGTATTTGGCGAATTCTCTATCGGCGTGCGCCTGCTCTCGCATACCCGCATATCGCCTGATCACCCGCTGTCCAGTGCCTTCCAGTTTTCAGACCAGATTGGCGCGGGCTACCAATGGGGGCCACAAGGGCGCTCCACTTTAGGCGTGCGATACACACACCTCTCCAATGCAGGTATCAAGAAGCCGAACCCCGGTATCAATTTCACGCAGGTCTATTACCGTCATCGGTTCTAAGAGTTGAGGTAACTTTGCACCGGCCTTGTCCCGAACAAGGCGGCGCAGTGAGCATACGAATTGAAGGCCGAAGAACGTCTGTTCTTCGGCCTTCTGTTGTTTTCCTCGAATCTCCTCGGAGAGTTGAGGCTTGTGCTGGGACCGCCGAGCTCCCGCTCGGAATTTAAGGCCTCTATGGCGCGGTCTGTCGAATTAAAGCTAACCGAACCAGGGACAAGGGTCTATCACCACCCACCCTTCGTCCAATGGCCGGTTCCAGGCTCATTCCCGTTTCATTTGCCAGAAGTTGTTATGAAATGGGGTTACCGTGGGCCGGTGAGCGATGGAGATCAGCGCGCCGCCCGCCTGCTCGGTCATGGCGCGCAGACGTTCGTACAAGGCCGCCTCGGTCGGTACGTCCAGCGCACTGGTGGCTTCGTCGGCCAACACCCAGGCCGGGTTTTTGAGAAATACCCGGGCAATAGCCAGCCGCTGCTGTTCCCCGCCGCTCAGTTTCTGTGACCAGTTGTCGAATTCATCCAGCCGCTCCAGAAGCCCAGGTAACTGCGCTTGCTTCAAGGCATCCTTCAATGCGTCGTCTGTGTATTGCGATGCTGGCTCTGGGTAGGCCAGGGCCGCACGCAGAGAGCCATCAGGGAAATAGGGCCGCTGCGGGATGAACATGGCGTCGTGCGGCAAAGCTACTTTTCCGCGTGCCCACGGCCATATACCTGCCAAAGTTCGGAACAGTGTCGATTTTCCGCTGCCCGAGGGCCCCTGGAGCAACGTATGCTGGCCGGGGGCGGCCATCAAGTTCGCGCTCTGCAGCAGGGTGACCCCGGTGGGCAGTTGAATGGTGAGATCGCGTGCTTCCACGGCGCTGGGTCCGTCAGCGGGTGCGATGGTTTCAATGCCGGCTTGAACCCGGTTCTGGCGAGAGAGCGCCGCTTCGAAACTGGTCAGACGTTCCGTAGTGGCGCGCCAACTGGCCAGACCGTCGTAGTTATCCACGAACCAGGAGAGCGAACTCTGCACACGGTCAAAGGCATTGGCAATCTGCATCAGTTGGCCTAGCTGGATCGCGCCGCTGAAAAAGCGCGGCGCGGCCACGATGAGGGGAAATACCGTCGCGGCCTGCCCGAAGAGGTTGGTGAAACCAACGAGTTGCTTTTGCTTGGCGATGAGCTTGAGATAGTTGGCCAGAGCGGCAGAGAAGCGCGTGTCCAGGTTGCGGTTTTCCAGCGACTCGCTTTTATCCAGCGCAATCGACTCGCTGTATTCCCGTACCCGCATGAGGTGATGGCGAAAATCAGCTTCCCTTTTTTGCTGCTCGAAGTTCAAGCCAATCAAGGGTCTGCCAATGTAGTGCGTCAGCAGGGTGCCTACGCCGCAGTAGAGCAAGGCCATCCAGACCATGAACCCGGGGATGTTAAAGCTCTGGCCACCAAGGCTGAACTCGAAGCCACCTGAGAGCACCCACAAGATCCCCACAAAGCTCACCAGGGTGACCACCGCGTTCAGCAAACCCATCGACAAACTCACTGTCTGGGCGGTGAACAAGTTGACGTCTTCCTGCAAGCGCTGATCCGGGTTGTCGGGAACGTGCTGGCCAGGGGCGGGAAGCCCGGTGCTTGTGCGAATCTGCGTTTCAGTTTCGGTGTAGCGCGCCAGTTCCATGCGGTAGAACGCCTTGCCTTGAAGCCAGCGCCCCATCATGTGGCGCGTCATCCAGGCTCGCCAGCGCACCTGCAGCAACTGAGTGAGGTAGAACCTGTAAACCGCGATCAGGATGAAAATCATGGCCAGGTAAGTGAAGCGCCCGAGCTGACTCCAGAACACTTCCTGATTCTTGTTTTGCAAAGCGTCGTAGAAAACGCGATTCCAATCGTTCAGCAGCACCAACATATAGACGGCGCCGAGGTTGAGCATCACCACCGCTGCAAGCATGCCCCTTGCGCGCCACCTTTCCTCGGATCGGAAGTAGGGCAGTGAGAGATGCCAGACTTGGCTCAGGAAACCCCTGAAACGCGAGAGTTTTTCCGACCAGTTCATCGAGGATGCCGCTTGCGCGGCCAGAATTGAAGTGTTGCCATGCTAACGGTTGCGGCCCACTCGCGCAGCAACGGCTTATACTGATTTTTTATGTCATTTTCATGACATAAAAATGACGTTCAATGTGCCGTGGGAGGTAGGCTGCATGTCGAATGCAATGACAAATTTGCCGCAGGCTGAGTGGCCGTATGCTCAGATTCTGGTTCGCTTGGCGTTGGGCTTGGCTTTAGGCCTGTTGATCGGGCTGGAGCGCGAGCGGCGCGGCAAGGAGGCGGGCTTACGCACCTTTGGGTTCATTGGCCTGCTGGGCACGATGGGGGGAGCCCTTGGTCCCTCGTTTGCACTGGGCACCCTGGCGCTCACCGCGTTGCTGGTCGCCATACTGAATGTTTCATCGCTGCGCAGCGGCCTGGGCTCGGAGTTGACCACTTCCGCCGCCATGATGGTGACCTGCGTGGCAGGCATCATGTGCGGCATGGGCCACACCATCTCACCCGCCGCGGTGATGGTGATAGCCACCGCGCTGCTGGCATGGAAAGAGCGCCTGGCTGATTTTTCAATGGGTATTTCGGAAGGCGAAGTGCGTTCAGCGTTGCTGCTGGCCATTCTCGCGATCGTGATCTACCCGGCACTTCCCGCGGGTTCCATGGGGCCATGGGACCTGATCGAGCCTCGCGCCGCATGGGTGACTGTGATTCTTATTGCCGGGATCGGATTTTTCAACTATGTGCTGTGGAAACTCTACGGAACCCGTGGAACTGAGCTGTCAGGTTTTTTTGGTGGTTTGATCAACAGCAACTTCACAGTGATTGAGCTTTCCAACCGCGTGCGGGAAGTGGGGCCGGCGTTTGTAGGAACGGCCTATCGCGGCATATTGCTTGCCACCACAGCCATGGTGGCGCGCAATGCCACCCTGTTGCTGATTCTTGCTCCATCTGCGCTGATTGGTGCCATGAGTGCATTTGCGCTCATGCTGGGCGTCAGTGCAGCGCTGGTGCTCTTCAGCTTGCGTCAACGCCATCAACAGGCGAAGGGGAGTGCACCAGACATCCATCTGGACATGCCGTTTTCACTCCCACAGGCGCTTAAGTACGGCCTCATTTTTCTGCTCCTGCACGTGCTTGGGGCGCTCACGCAGAGGCAGTTCGGAGACTCTGGTTTTTACGTGGTCAGCGTGCTGGGTGGTCTGCTGTCAAGCGCCAGCGCTGTGGCCGCTGCTGCAGCTTTGGCTTCGCAGGGCAGCGTGTCTCCCCTGACGGCGGGTGTCGGCGCTGTGTTGGCATCGTTCACCAGCATCGCGTTCAGCCTGTCTTTCGTGCTGCGCACGCGCAATCCGGCGCTGGTCAGGAAACTGGCGGTATCCATGGTCCTGATCACCATTGCCGGGGTGGTGGGTTTGTTGCTGGGCCATCTGTTTCAGCCCTGGGTTGCCCAGATGATTGCGTATCTAGGGCGCTGAATAAACGCGCCCACCGCCGCTCAGCGCCTTAGCTCGCGCTAAGACCGTTTTTACTTGTAGCGTTCGAGCAAGTACAGAAGTTGCGCTTTCGCTTCAGGCCATTCGCTGGCCATCATGCTGTACATGACGGTATCACGCACGGTGCCATCGCGGCGCACGGCATGGTGGCGGATCACGCCGTCTTTGCGAGCGCCCAGGCGTTCTATGGCGCGCTGGCTGGCAAAGTTGAAGTTGTCGGTGCGCCAGCCCACGACGGCGCAGCCCAGGGTGTCGAAGGCGTGACCCATCATGAGCAGCTTGCAACTGGTATTCACATGGGTGCGCTGCACACTTTTTCTATACCAGGTCCAACCGATCTCCGCCCGCTTGAGGGCGGGCACGATATCGTGGTAGCTGGTGCAGCCCAGAACCGTGCCGGTGGCTTCTTCTATCACGGCAAAAGCAAGGCGATTGCCAGCCTCGCGCATGGCGAGAGCCGTTTCGATATAGGCACGTGTGTCGTCAGGTTCGGGGACCGAGGTAACCCGCACTTGCCAAAGCATTCCATCGGCCGCGGCCTCACGCAGACCTTCTTCGTGGGTGAGCGCCAGAGGCTCCAGAACAAGGCCATTGAGGCGCAATGGCACGGGCTTTACGAAAGCATCTGCGGTCATGGTCGAGCCGCCTCTTAGATCTTTGAAACGCCGTAGCGGCGGTTATACCAGCGCCGCGCCAACTGCAAGCCCGCACCGCCGCCCAGACCTATGAGCACGATGCCCAGCATGGCCGGCCAAGTGTAGCCATCAGGACCGAAGGCGTCCCACCCCAGCAGAGTGCCAATCCATCGACCCAGTAGCGCACCGACAACAAATCCAGCGGCCTGACTGACACCCTGTATTAAGAGTTGGCTGGCGGAAGGCGTTTCGTTTCTTTGCATAGACCTCAGCGGTTACGCTGGTTCATAAACACCAGCTTTTCGAACAAGCTGACATCCTGCTCGTTTTTCAGCAACGCGCCTACTAGGGGTGGCACTGAGACCTTGCTGTCGGTGCTCTGCAGCGCGGCAAGCGGGATATCTTCCGCCACCAGCAATTTGAGCCAATCGAGCAATTCACTCGTGGAGGGCTTTTTCTTCAGCCCTGGCAAGCCGCGCACGTCGTAGAAGACTTTCATCGCGGCACCGAGCAATTCCTGCTTGAGGTTGGGAAAGTGCACGTCAACAATTTGACGCATCGTTTCGGCTTCAGGAAACTTGATGTAGTGGAAGAAGCAGCGGCGCAAGAAAGCGTCAGGCAGCTCTTTCTCATTGTTGGAGGTGATGAACACCAGCGGTCGATTTTTGGCTTTGATCAGCTCGCGGGTCTCATAGCAGTGAAATTCCATGCGATCGAGTTCGCGCAGCAGATCGTTCGGGAATTCGATGTCGGCCTTGTCGATTTCATCGATCAGGAGCGCCACAGGTTCTTCCGCTGTAAAAGCTTGCCACAGCACGCCTTTGACGATGTAGTTGTGAATATCCTTCACACGCTCGTCTCCCAGCTGCGAATCACGCAGGCGGCTGACGGCATCGTATTCATAGAGCCCCTGCTGCGCTTTGGTGGTGCTCTTGATGTGCCACTGCAGCAGTGGCAAGCCAAGCGATTGGGCGACCTCCTCGGCCAGCATGGTCTTGCCGGTGCCGGGCTCTCCCTTGACAAGCAAAGGGCGCCTTAGCGTGATGGATGCGTTGACCGCCAGCTTTAGGTCTTGCGTGGCGACGTAGTTTTCTGAGCCTTGAAATTTCATGTCGGATATAAGGACGAAAAGTAGGAGGGTGCGGTGGTTGTCGAATCACTGGATTATGTGGCTCACTTTCATGCCTTGTGAAGGGCTGTGACCGTGCTCAACAAGCTCCAGGAAGCGTCGATTACAATCGTCCGCTGATCCGGATCAAACCAACGTGAATTGTGCGCGCAAAATGAAAAAAGCTTTGTCCCCGATGTTCGCAGCACTGACACTCGCCATGGCGGCGGTGTTTCCGGCCCAGGCACAAGGCACCGCAGGTGATGCCAAGGCCGGCGCCGGCAAGGTTGCTATGTGTATTGGATGCCATGGCATCCAGGGCTATCAGTCCAGCTTTCCAGAAGTGTATAAAGTGCCCAAAATCTCGGGCCAAAATGCTAAATACATTGGTGCTGTGCTCGAAGGCTATAAAAAGGGTGACCGTAAACACCCCAGCATGCGCGGCATTGCCAGCACGCTGACCGAGCAAGATATTGCCGATGTGGCGGCTTATTACGAGCAAAGCGGCCGCGTCGAAGGCGCAAGCCCTCTGCCTGCACCTCGCGCTCCTAGCGCTCAGGTGGCCCAGTTGCTGCAAAAAGGCGCTTGTATCTCTTGCCATGGAGATAATTTCTCCAAGCCAATCGATCCAAGCTATCCCAAGATCGCTGGCCAGTACTCAGACTACCTGTTCGTAGCCCTGAAGGCCTATCGCGACAATTCTCACCACACCTGGGGTCGTGCCAATCCAGTGATGGCTGGCATGGTCAAGCAGTTCTCCAATGCTGAATTGAAGGCCATGTCCAATTACATCAGCTCGCTCGATGGCGAACTGAAGACCGTGCCTCAATCGCGCTTCCGCTAGGAATCTACGGCAATTGTTCAGCCTCCAGTGACTGCGCAGGCAGTTTCATCTGGAGCCTGAACGAAAAAATGCCCCGCATAGCGGGGCATTTTTCTTGGGGCGGGCTTTATTTCAACGTTACTTCAACTCGCCTTGCCTGAGCGCCGGTGCCGGCATTGATGCTGCCGGGCTTCGACAATTCAATCTGGCCTTCCGGCACGCCTAGCGTCTTGAGCAGATCGCTCACGGCAACCGCACGCTGCTTGGCGACTTCCTCATTGGCGGCAGCGCTGCCTGAAGAATCGACATAGCCACTGATGGCTGCCGTACGCCCCGCTTTCACGCCATCAGCGATCACGGCCAGGGCGTTTGCGCCATCCGGATGGGGTACGGTTTTGCCGGTAGCGAAGTAAAAGCGCACGGTAGAGCCTTCCACCCGTACGGCGTCGCCTTCTATCGCTTCCACCGCTACTACGGCCACCACGGGCGCCACGGGCGCCACGGGCACTTGTTGCGCGGCCGCCACGTCACCGCCATGGATTTTGACCACCAGCGGCACGATCAGCAGCGCCACGATGTTGATAATCTTGATCAGCGGGTTGATCGCGGGGCCAGCCGTGTCCTTGTAGGGGTCGCCTACGGTGTCGCCCGTGACGGCGGCCTTGTGTGCTTCAGATCCCTTGCCGCCGAAATTACCGTCTTCAATGTACTTCTTGGCGTTATCCCAGGCGCCGCCCCCAGTACACATGGAAATGGCCACGAACAGGCCGGTGACAATGGTTCCCATCAACAGCCCGCCCAGTGCTTTCGGCCCGAGGATCAGGCCCACCAGGATGGGCACCACAACAGGCAGCAGGCTGGGGATCACCATTTCTTTGATGGCCGCAGTGGTTAGCATGTCTACCGCTTTGCCGTATTCAGGCTTTGCGGTGCCTTCCATGATGCCCTTGATAGTGCTGAACTGCCGCCTCACTTCCACCACCACGCTTCCCGCGGCGCGACCCACGGCTTCCATGGCCATAGCACCGAAGAGATAAGGGATCATCCCGCCAATGAACAGGCCGACGATCACCATCGGATCGCTCAAGTTGAAATTGACGGACATTCCCAACCCGTCGAGCTTGTGAGTGTAATCCGCGAAAAGCACCAGTGCTGCCAAGCCTGCTGAACCAATGGCATAGCCTTTTGTGACGGCCTTTGTGGTGTTGCCAACGGCATCCAGCGGGTCTGTGATGTCCCGCACGCTGGCCGGCATTTCGCTCATTTCGGCAATGCCGCCCGCGTTATCGGTGATGGGGCCATAGGCATCCAATGCCACCACGATGCCAGCCATGCTCAGCATGGAGGTGGCCGCCACAGCGATGCCGTAGAGACCTGCCAGGGCGTAAGAAGCCAGGATGGCCAGGCACACCAGCAGCACGGGCCAAGCCGTGGAACGCATCGAAACACCCAGGCCAGCGATGATGTTGGTGCCGTGCCCGGTTGTGCTGGCTTGTGCAATGTGGCGCACAGGCGCGTACTGCGTACCGGTGTAGAACTCGGTGATCCAGACCAGCCCGCCGGTCAGTATGAGACCAACCGCACAGGCACCGAACAGGCGCATTTGTGTACCAGTCGCAGTGATGGCGTTGTCAGGCATCAGCCATAAAGTGACGCCGTAGAAGGCGATCAGCGACAGCACCCCGGCAATCGCAAGCCCTTTGTAGAGAGCCGGCATCACATTCCTCATGCCAGGGGAAGCCTTCACGAAGAAGCACCCGATGATGGAGGCGATGATGGAAACTGCGCCCAACCCCAATGGATACAGGACGGCGTTGACGGGGGCGTTGACCACCATCAACGCGCCCAGCACCATGGTGGCGATCAGCGTCACGGCGTAGGTTTCGAACAAATCGGCGGCCATACCGGCGCAATCGCCCACGTTGTCGCCCACGTTATCGGCGATCACAGCGGGATTGCGAGGGTCGTCTTCCGGAATGCCGGCCTCCACCTTACCCACCAGATCGGCGCCGACGTCAGCACCCTTGGTGAAAATGCCACCACCCAGCCGGGCAAAAATGGAGATCAGGGAGGAGCCGAAGGCAAAGCCGATCAGGGGGTTCAGGTCATGAGCCCCGGCCGTCGTGCCTCCCAGGAACCAGTAGAAACCGGTCACGCCCAGCAGTCCCAGGCCTACGACCAGCATCCCAGTGATGGCGCCGCCCCTGAATGCGACGTCAAGTGCCGGGCCAATCCCTTTAGTGGCCGCTTGCGCGGTGCGTACATTGGCACGCACAGATACGTTCATGCCTATGAAACCACAGGCGCCCGAGAGCACAGCGCCCACAACGAAGCCTATGGCGGTAGTCAAGTCCAGGAATAGGCCAATCAAGATCGCCAGCACCACGCCAACGATAGCGATGGTCTTGTACTGCCGCGCCAGGTAGGCGGCAGCACCATCTTGAATCGCCTTGGCGATTTCCTGCATGCGGGCGTTACCCGCGTCTTGCGAAAGAATCCAGCCGCGAGCCCAAAAGCCGTAGGCCACGGCAATCAGACCGCAGATAAGCGCTAGGATCAGCGCCGCGTTCCCGTTCATAGTTGTCTCCTCAAAAGCTGTTTCGCTCAGGAGACACCACTGGCCAAACCACAGCGCAAGTGGCATCTCCCACTGCGTTGCTTCCTCGCTCCCCCCGATTTTTCGGGCTACGATTGGCCAACACCCCGAATTTAGCGCGAAAACGGGATGAGTGCCTGAGAACGTACTCATAATCTTTTCGGCCCCGGAAGGATTATGAGCACCTTCTACTCATTCATAAGTTGCAAGCCGCACGAAAGTAAAATCGGCGATAGTTTTTCAATTCCTATCAACGCGAAACCAAAATGTCCCTCGACAATGTGACCCCCGGCAGCAAGGCTCCTGATGAATTTAACGTCGTCATCGAAATTCCGATGAATGCCGATCCGATCAAGTACGAGGTAGACAAAGAAACTGGCGCCATATTCGTCGACCGCTTCATGAGCACGGCGATGCACTACCCCACCAACTACGGTTACGTGCCCAAAACGCTCTCCGGCGACGGCGATCCGGTGGATGTATTGGTCATTACCCCTGTGCCTCTGATCCCTGGTGTGGTCGTCACTTGCCGTCCCATCGGTATCCTGATGATGGAAGACGAAGCTGGCCAAGACGGCAAAGTACTGGCCGTACCTACCGACAAGATCCTCTCCATTTACACACAATGGCAAAAACCTGAAGATCTGAACCCCATGCGGCTGAAGACGATTGCCCACTTTTTTGAGCACTACAAAGATTTGGAACCGGGCAAGTGGGTCAAGGTGCTGGGCTGGGAAGGTACTGATTCCGCACGCAAGGAAATCCTGGACGGCATGGAAAATTACCGCAAAGCGCAAGGGTGAGACTGATGGCAGGTTGCCGCTCGGCATAATCGCGCGGTGCCTGCTCACGATTTAGTCATTAGCCCTAACCGTCCCTCGCTGCCTGCGGCGGTCATCGCAGGCACAGTGGCGCTCGTCGAATTGACTGGGCCGCTGGAAGATCAGGCTGAGCTAAGGCGGGCGCACCGTACTCAGAAGACACGCTCCGCCCAATTTATGGAACGTGCATGGCTTCTGGGGGAGCGTTTAGGCTTGCCAGAAGATTTGGCGCGCTGGCGCCACGCTGGCCTGATCGTCGTGTTGGTACTGGCGATGCTGGTCGCCCTGTCGGCTTTGGGTATGGCCCGAGCCGTGGTGGGAGAGGCGCGCAGTATCAATGCCATCGCCGCCCTGGTAACTCTTCTTGGGGTGCATTTTTTTACGCTTGGCCTGTGGCTGCTTGGCGTGGTTTGGCCTGGCGCTCTGGCCGGGCTGTCACTGGGTCGGCTGGCCTTGTGGCTTAGCGTGCGCCTGCCCTTGGAGCGCGGCTCGCACTCTCTTACGGTTTTACGCGCCACCAATCGGTTGCTGCAAGAAAAACGGCTCTTGCCTTGGGCCTTCGGCGTGATTAGCCACACCATCTGGGCGCTGGCATTCGTGCTGATCCTGGTCGTGCTTGCCTTCGGATTCTCTTTCCATGCCTACCAGTTGAGCTGGGAGACCACCATTCTCAGCAGCGAATTCTTCCAACGTTTTGTCCACGCCTCGGGATGGTTGCCTTCGCTGCTAGGCTTTCCCGTACCAGACCCGGCCGCCGTCCAGCGTGCGGGCGTCGATGGTTTGGGCACGTTGGCAGGAGCAGGCGCCAACGCTCAGCGCGAGTGGGCGTGGTGGCTCATGGGTTGCGTGTTGACCTACGGTTTGCTCCCGCGCATATTTTTTTCTGTGCTTAGCTATATGCGCTGGCGTGTCGGTGTTGCGCGTATGGGCAAGTTGGACACTGCAGATCCTTACGTGCGAGGCGTATTTGCTCGCCTGGATGCGCTCGATCCTCCGCTGGTCACAGATGCTGAGCAGCGACCGTCCGATGCGGCTTTATCTCCCTCGTCATATGGCCCAGCCATACCCGGCACATTGGCCGTAATCGGTTTTGAGCTGCCACCAGAAGTAGTGTGGCCGCTCCAGAGGTTGCCTGGTGAAATCGAGGGAAAACCTGTGCTGGAGCAGCGCATAGCTGGCTCTGCGGCTGAGCGAGAGGCCACAAGCCATGCGCTGGCGCTGGCAAGGCCCTGGACATTGCTTCTGGTTTGCCATGGAGCCTCCAGCCCCGATCGCGGCACCGCTCGTTTCCTGCGGGAAACCATGCCGCTCGCGGGGCAGAGCCGTTTGCTTCTTGTCGCAGGTGAAGAGGGCGCCTCTACCGCGGCGAGCGCCGAGGGGATTCGCAGATGGTCCGACTGGCTGAAAGCCGAGCGCCTGGATGCCATAGAGTTGGTGGGAATTTCTGAGCCTGACCAAGAAAATGTCTGAACCGATCCGTATCGCCGTCGTCGGCCACACCAACGCTGGCAAAACGTCGCTGTTGCGCACGCTGACCCGACAGGTTGATTTTGGCGAGGTGTCGGACCGGCCAGGTACCACCCGGCATGCCGAAGCCATAGATCTCAAGGTAGAAGGTGTTCCAGCGGTGCGATTCACTGACACGCCCGGCCTGGAAGATTCGATTGCCCTCCAGGAGTATTTGAATCGCTTGCCGGGCGAATCACGCCCTGAGCGTGTGAGAGCCTTTTTGCAAGGCCCGGAATCTCGAGAGGCATTCGAGCAGGAAGCCAAAGTACTGCGCGCCTTGCTGGAGCACTCCGATGCCGCCATGCTGGTGATCGATACGCGCGAACCGGTATTGCCAAAGTACCGTGCCGAGATCGAAATACTGACTTGGTGCGCCAAACCCGTGATGCCGGTGCTGAACTTCGTGCGAGCCCCCAATAGCCGCCGCGATCAATGGCGCCAGGTGCTTCTGGAGAGCAATCTACACGCGCAAGCCGAGTTTGACGCGGTGGCCCCTTTCGTGGGCGCGGAGCGGCAGCTATATGGAGATCTGGGCACGCTATTGCAGGCCAAACGCCAGCAACTGGGCGAGATTGTGGACTATCTGGCGCGGGAGTCTGCTGATCGCCGGCGGGCAGCCTGTCGCGTCGCGGCGAGCGGCTTGGTCGACGTGGCGGCGCTGAGAAGACAGATCAGCGCTGAGGATTTTGCGATCGAGCTCAGGCGTACTGAATTTGTGCGGGCCTTGCATGAAGACGTGGGGGCTCACGCTCGCCGAACAGTGGATGAGTTGCTGCAGGTGTTCGCCTTTCGCAGGGGGGATGCAGAAGTTGCGCGCCTGCCTCAAATCGCGGCGCGTTGGGAAGATGATCTCTTCAACACCGAGACCTTGCGCGAAGCAGGCAAGAAATTGGGCCTGGGCGCCATGATTGGCGCTGGCTTTGGCGCAGTGGCTGACGTAGCCATGGCTGGTTTGTCCCTGGGCGCGGCCACCACGCTCGGAGCCACCATAGGGGGCGCACTGAGCGGTGGCTGGAAGCCCCTGTGGCGCAAGCTGGAAAACCGCCTGAATGGTGTGCAGGAACTTACGGTGGAAGATGCCGTGCTGCTGCTGATGGGCGATCATTTGCTGCACCTCATCGGTGCACTGGAGCACCGCGGCCACGCAGCCATGGACAAGCTGCGGCTGTCCTCAGGGCCGCGAGACGGCGTGGGTGACGGGTTGCGTGAACTGGTGGAGGCCTTGCAGCCAGCGCGTGGCCATCCGGAGTGGGAGCGCGGCGCCAAAGGCAGGCGTGGAACCGACAACGACCGCCAGGAAACCCTGGAAGACGCAGCCCGTTACCTTGAAATGCTCATATCAAAGTACCCGTTACAGGAAAAATTACCGGATTTGCGGTCCGGGCCTATTTGAAAAGCTCTCTGCATGGCGTACAACGACGCCATGAAGAAAGAAGCCGTCATACTTATTGCAGCTGGCCTGTTCAGCGCGGGGTCGTGGGCTTCGTGCTACAAGGTCCTGGGCCCAAAGGGCGAGGTGCTCTCGGAGTCCACCAATCCGCCAGTCAATATGGCGTACCCGCTCCATCTGAGCGTGCCGGAGCGGTTCGGGCCAGGTGCAGTGCTGGTGTTTGGTATCGCCGACGGCAATTGCGGCGCGCGAATAGACCCAAGCCAAGAATTGCACCCCGTTAAGATGGAGTTTCCTGCCGAGTCGAGCGCCGGGCAACAGGGCAAGAAAGCGCCTCGACGAGACCGTCATTAGGTCTTTTCAGTGCGCTACAGGCTATCGCCAGCCAATGACCTGAGCTACCGGATCGGTACGTTTCAGAGCTTGATACGAGCTACGCTTTCCTTGGCACCCTTCGGGTCCTTTTCTCCATTCTTGATGGTCACATACAGCACGTTGCGTCGGGCATCAAGTGCCAGACTGTTGGGGTGTGTGGGGACGGGAATAGTTTGCAGCAAGGCATGGCTACGGCTGTTGAACACGCTCAAGGTACCGGCAACCCGGTTGGTGACATAAAGGCGGTCACGTGGTTCATCAAGCAGTAGCGCTACCGGGCCTGCGCCGGTAGGCATGCTGGCGAGTAACTTTCCATTGGCTGGATCCAACACCACGACCCTATTGCCCTTGCTGCGCTGGCTGTAGTTTTCCAGCTTGCCCAGCTTGGTGCGCATGCCATCGATGTTCTCAAGACCCTGGTCGGTCGCCAGGACACGGCGCGCACCCTGGTCAAACTCCAGGTTCAGTAACTGATCACCGCCAGCCTCAGCCTTGGTCACAGCTAGCGTGGAGGTATCTACAGTGAAAAACTGGCCCTGCAGGTTGGATACGAATAGCTTGCCGGCTTTCGCATCCAGCGTCACTCCTGTGGCCACGAAACCAAAGCCGGGCAACACCTTCTCTGTCTTGAGGGTACGCGTGTCGACTATATACAGCGCACTTTCCTGGAACCACAACCCCGGTGCGTAAAGACGGTGATTGGCCGAATCAACCGCCATCTCGCGGAAGGAGTGGGGGTAGCGCTCCGCCTCTTTTCCATCCGGCCCCGGAGCCTTGATCTTCTCCGCCAGTTGCACGATGCCGATGACTTTGTTGGTTGTGGTGTCCACCACCGTGATGGAGGCGTCGTTGGTATTGCCTATGTACAGGCGATTGGCCGCATCGTCTAGCTTCAAGCCATAGCCTTTGCGATCCAGAAGTATCTCGGCTTGCACAGCCAGGCTTTCCGGATGCAGTCGTTGGATCTTGGCTGGAGCTGCGTCTTCGCCGCGTCCACCGGCGGAGGCGACAAATACAGCATCTTGCTTGGTGCTGTAGGCGATTTCGTAGAGACCTTCCGCGGGTGCTTGTCTCGTCACGGAAGCTGCCGCGATTTGGGCCGCGCCCGCGGCGTTCACCGTACCAGGTGCCGCAGCTTGTTGGGCGCAACCGGCGAGTGCGGCGGCCAATGCCAGGGGAAGCAATGAAGTGATCTTGAAGGGATTCATTTTGGTCCTGATTCAAAGGTTGGAAAATGGTGAAAATTAGGCGTCATGCCGCGAAAGAGGTGGCCGATGGGGCAAGCAATGGCATGGGCACTCTGCTTGATCTCATCGCGCCCGGCGCCGGTTGCGCAGAAGAAGGATGATGAACACGGCTGCTGCGGCTGCGCTGGTGTGACCGCTGTAGGCCACTAACCCCAAGGCCCAGCCCATCGTTGCCACCGCAGCCCAGAGCGCCGCAACTAGAAGTGCCCACCCCACGATGCGGAGATTGCGAGTGATTGCAGCTGGCAAAGCATGCCCCAGCACATCGTCCTGCGCCCGGTCTGTAGCCATTGCCAATGCCGCAAAAGCTGGCAGGCACAGCATGAATATGAGCAGGTGGGTCATGCAGCCTCTCCTACCAACACGGTACTTTTACGAACTGGCTTGGTCTTGGGTTTGTGCCTTGCGGTGCGCACAGCGAGCACCGCATGCACGGCGGCCAGTGCCAGCAGAGTCATCTCCAATCCGGCGAATACCCAATCGCCCTCGGCTACGCTTCGCCATATTGGTCGGTCTGTCGTCAATAGATTGACTATTGGCAAGAGTGCCAGTGTTGCAGTGCCGGCCCACAGCAGTTCAATCCAAGCCCGTTTGGCCGGTCGTGCCAATGCCCAAATCAGCGTCAAGCCCCAGATGATGAAGAAGCCGTGGATTTCCCAGTCGCCGCGCTGCCTTATTTCAAGCGGCATGAGCCGATTGACCCACAACATGCCTGCCATAGCGATTGAAAGACCGGCGATCGCGCAAATGTTCAACCGCTCCACGAGCCAGAAACCGAAATACGGTCTATCCGGATTGGGCAGTTTTACGCGGCGCTTGACGGTCCACAGAACCAAGCCCGTACCGACCATGGCAGTGCCGGCCAGGCTGACCAGAAAATACAGCCAGCGCATGACCGGATCAGCAAACCGCGCCAGATGCAAACCGTAGAGCACGCCCTGAGTGCTGGCCGCTGCCCCGGAAGAATCTTTGGCGGTCAGCAACTTGCCGGATACGCCGTCGAACAGCAGATAGTGGGGTGTGGTCGAAACACGCTGAGCCTGTTGGCGCACCACCACGATCCGTGCCTGGGCATCACCCGCGTTGCTCACCTGTACCGCACCGACACCCCCGGCGCCCCAGCGTTGCTCTCCCTGCCGGACAAAAGCTGCCAGTGGTTTCAGGGCGGCCTCTTGACCGGCAGGTTTGCCCGGAGGCAGGAAAAATCGCATTTCGCTTGTCACGGCCTGCCGCTCAGGCGTTTTTAGCGTTTGCAGGCCCCAGGGCATGTACAGAACCATGAGCGTAATCAACCCACTCCAGGTGATCATGAAATGAAAAGGCAAGCCGAAGACTGAAAGTGCTGTGTGCGCGTCCAACCAGCTACGCTGGCCCTTGCCACCACGGAAGGTAAAGAAGTCTATGAAAATCTTCTTGTGCGTGATGACCCCGGAAACGATGGCCACCAGCATGAACATGGCGCAAAAACCGGCAATCCAACGACCCCATAGAGGGGACATGTAGTGAAGGTTGAAGTGGAAGGTGTAGAAGAAGTCGCCGCCCCGGGTGTCGCGCGCGTCGAGTTTCTCGCCAGTCGCGGGATCGAACACGCCATTGCCAAAGCCCCGGCGTCCGGATTTCCCATCTCGCCAAAGAGCTGTTGCTGCCGGGTTGCGATCCGTTGGAAGGTTGACGCTGAATTGCGTGGTGCCCGGTGAGCGCGCCAGGATGGCATCGGCGATGCGCTGTGCCGTCTCGCCTGGATCGACGTTTGCTGCCGCAGCCGGAAGTTCCGGACGCATGTAGTGTGAGATCTCGTCTTTGAAGTAACTCACCGTGCCAGTGAGGAACATGGCATACAGAATCCACCCTGCGAGCAGGCCAGTCCAGATATGCAAGTCCGACATGGTCTGACGAATCCCGCGTGGGTCGGGCTCGGTACCTGGGTTCAAGCGTAATTGGCTCATGCGGCGACTCCTCGCCACACTCCCAGGTACGCGCCCACCAGTAAGGGCAATGCGGCGATCAGCAGTCCGATCCAGGCACGCCGCGCCGAGCGCACCGCGAATACCCAGATTACCGCGCCTGTATAGACGAGAAAGCTAGCCATCATTCCGGTAAAAACGGTCTCGGGCGCTGGCATCGGTAGTACCCTGGCAGCTACCGAAGCCAGCGCCGCCAATGAATAGCCTCCGATTACAGCCGCTAGGACTCGTGAAACCAGCGGCGCCACAGTCTTTAACATCATGGTTGCCATGATTGAAAAGTCATCGCCTGACGTCTTTCTGATGACCAGGTTTAGAAATCCACCGTGGCGGACAGGGCGAAAGTGCGCGGCGCACCTAAGCCGCCCGAAAGGCCTGAGTCGCCAGAGCCGCCCCACGAACCGCCCCAATAAGCCTTGTTGGTGAGGTTGTCTATGCCGGCGCGCAGCACCACTGCATGGCCTGCTACCTTGGTGGCATAGCGCGTGCCGATGTTCACCGTGGTGTAGGGCGAGAGCGCCAGGCGGTTGTCCGCCGTTGCATAGCGTTTGCTGGCGTAGTTGATAAGGCCGGTTAGAGTCAGGCCCGGCGCGCCAGGCACATCGTATTCAGCAGCCAGGCGAGCGACGATCTTAGGCACACCGGTCACTTGGTTGCCGTTGTTTCTGCCGAGCAATTGCTTTTGCAAGGTTGCATCCAGGTAGGTCAACCCACCCATCAGGCGCAAGCCGCGCTGCGCTTCGCCGAACACATTGAGCTCCAGGCCGCGGTTTTGTTGCTCACCATTGGCCGCGAAGATGTTGGTGACAGGGTCGGTGTAAGTGCTGGGTCGGGAAATTTGAAATAGCGCCGCCGTGGCTGCGAAACGGCCGAAGTCGTACTTGGCCCCGATCTCGTACTGCTTTGTCTTGGTAGGGGCCAGTACTTCATTGGCATTGGCTGCCGTGGCTGGCGCAGTGCTGCCCTGGGTCAGACCCTGGATGTAGCTTCCGTAGACGGAAAATTGTGGCGAAACTTTGAAGAGCAGTGCAGCCGAAGGCGAGAGCGCTGATTTATCGTAGCTAACTGTACTCACACCCGTGGTGCTGATGCTGGTGTTCTTGACGGATTGGTGACGTACTCCAAGAGTCAACTGCACGGTGTCATTCAGAAAGGACATGCGATCAGCCAACGCGACACTGCTCATTTCATTCTTCGAGGAGATTGGAATGTCACTGGTAGAAAACGCGCTCACATTCGGTATGTTGCCAAACTGAAGGTTGTAGAGGTTGAGGCGTCTCAGGAAGTCCGGATCGGTTGAGTTCCGAATATTGCGAACCCCGCCCTTGTTCTCGTAAGTCGTGGCCGCCACTGACCAGGCGTGGCCCACCGGGCCGGTAGTGGTTTGGCCTTGCACTCCAATCTCTCCCGAATTCAACTTGGCCAGGCTGTATTGGCGAATCAGTGACGTGGAGATGTCCCCTGCATCGTTCAGCAAGCTCGACTGGGCGATCAGCGCGTCGTAGTTGGCGTCCCTGTGGCCATAAGCGGCGTAGGCTGTGATCTTGTCTGTGATGTCCCACTCGGCACGTGCTATGGCCGCAGTGGTGGTATTGATGTTGAAGAGCCAGGGGGCGGCCAGATTGGTGTCCCCCCTGAAGGGGACGGGTAAGCGTGTGACCGCGGTGGCGATGGAGTTAAGACCGAAATAATCAATCCCATCGAGTCGCTCGCGTTGGCGGTAGATATCGGCCGACAGGCGCACGCGGTCACCGCGCCAGTCCAAGCCTAGCGACCCCAGTGTCATCTTGTGCTTTTGATCATCCACCGCGGTGTTTCCATCCCGGTACACCCCGTTGAATCGCAAGCCAAACTGCTTGTTCTCTCCAAAACGCCGTCCCACATCAGCATGTACGCCGAACTGGCTATCGGAAGCGTAGCTCGTGGTCAGTCGTGTGAGTGGTTCTTCACCAGCACGTTTGGGGACGATGTTGACGCCACCGCCCACTGTGCCGTTGGGGGGCATGCCCTTGAGCATGGCGGAAGGGCCTTTGAATACTTCTACGCGCTCGGCCATTTCGGTGGAACTGCGCATGTACGGTGCCATGCCGGCCAGTCCGTTGAAGGTCATATCAAACGCGGTCACGTTGAAGCCGCGCATCAGGAAGGATTCCTGGATGCCACGGGTTTGTGCCACGTAAACCGAGGCATCGGTAGCACTGATCACGCTCCCGATGTCCTTGGCTTGGGTGTCCTCAATACGCTGCTCGGTATAGGACGCTACGGAGAACGGAGTGTCCATGAAGTCCATATTGCCCAGCATGCCGATCCGGCTGCCACGTGCTACCTGACCTCCCGCGTACGCCTCCGGCAGATCGCTGGGGCGCACCGCTGACGCCGTGATCGTCACTTCCCGCAAACCCCGTTCCTGGGTAGCCGCCGCTGGAACGGTCGCACTTGCTACCCTTGAGTTTCTCCGCAATGAGTAGCCACCGCCCGACTGCGCAAGCGCCTCGATGCCGCTACCTTCCAGCAGCTTTACCAATCCGTCTCTGATGCCGAAGTTGCCGTTAACTCCTCGGGTTGTGAGGCCTGCAATGAGCGAAGCATCGTAGGAGAGGTTCACACCTGCAGCACGCGCGAAGCGGTCCAGTGCTATATCAAGCGGACCTTCAGAGATGGCAAAGCTCTTGACGGTATCACTTTGGGGCAGGGCAGTGGCGTTGGCAGAATTGGCGCCTGATGCCTGGGCATGGGCTTGCTCCGGCACGGCGGCGGCGCTAACAGCCAGGCTGCCTGCCAACAGGCCTTGAAGCGCCACAGCGAGTACGGTCGGCCGTGTACGGATGTCCTCGATCTCAGGATTAGTCGTGGCGTGTGCCGGCACGGCGCGGCGGCCCAGGCTTCGGGTGGTGCTCATTTCGTTCGCTTCCTCAGGTAGATTCAAAACGCTCCTACTTGGTAGGCCGCATCAGAATCAAAATCCCCTCAGTTACTTACGAAATTGATAGTTCCTGCCCGGAGAAACCGTCCAATCCACATGGTTTGGTGGATCACTGAAGCCGGGGCGTGCAGCCCTTGCTGATCCAAAGTTGGACCGTGAGCGTCGATGTGGCCAGGATATGGGTACGCCCATACTCTTTATTTGTATTGTTCTAGATACATTGGTGCAAACACGAATACCAAAAACAATGCGCTCGGGTGATGATGGCCGCTGCTGGGATGCAAGGGCGTATTCCGTTTGTGTGGTGGGGGATGTATTGGATATATCCCCCGTAGCACTAGGCGGCGCTTCAAAACATCTAAGGACGTACACCAAAGGAGAAGATCATGGCAAAGAAAGCACCCACACTAGACCTGAAATTCGCATTTGATGCGAGCGTGATGACGCGTCGTCGTGTCGTGCTTGGGGCTACGGCCATTGCATTGGCCGGTGGCGCGCGTGGGCAAGGCAACAATGCACCGATACGGATACTTGTGGGTGCGCCAGCAGGTGGCTCGACCGACAAACTGGCCCGATCGCTCGCGCTCAGCATGGGGCCGGCGCTGGGTCGTACTGTCATCGTTGAGAACAGGCCGGGAGCAGGTGGCAACATTGCTGCGGATGCGGTGGCCAAGGCCGCACCCGATGGCAACACGCTGCTGTTGAGCTTTACCAGCCACGCAATCAATGCCACGCTCTATCCTTCGCTGCCCTTTGATCCAGTGAAAGATTTCACTGCGCTCACTTGTGTGGCGACTTCACCTTCGATTCTTGTTGCACATCCATCGTTGCCTGTGAAGGACTTACAAGAGCTCATCGCGCTTGCCAAGGCGAAGCCAGGCCAGCTCAACTTCGCCATCGGCTCGCTGGGATCATCGCTACACATGGCTGGCGAAGCCTTCAAGATGCAATCCGGCGTGGATATTGTGAATATCCCCTACAAGGGTACTGCGCCTGCAGTGCAAGACGTACTCGGTGGGCAGGTGCAGCTTATGTTTGCGGCGGTGGGCAATGTCAATACGCAGCTCCAGGCTGGAAAGCTCAAGGCGCTGGGGGTGACCAGTACGAAGCGCCTGCCTGCGTTTCCCGATGTGCCAGCTATTGCGGAAACTCTGGCAGGGTATGAGTCCAGTGCGTGGTTTGGTCTTTTTGGTCCGGCTAATATGCCTGCAGCCAGGGCCAAACAGATATCCGATGCGGCCCGCCAAGCGCTGCAGCAGCCTGATATGCGCCAACGTCTTGAGACCGAGGGCGCGTTGCCTGTGGGAAATACGCCCGAGCAGTTCTCCGCCTTTGTGCAAAGTGAAATCACTCGCTGGGCCAAGGTGGTCAAATTCTCGGGAGCGAAGCCGGAGTGACGGGGCACGACACCAAATCTTCCCCTAATCTGGCTCCACCTGCACCCACCAGCGCGTGCGGTAGGTAACGTGAATGGGCTGAGTCTGCATGAGGAACTGCAAGGCTTGGTCGGTGTCCTTGATGTGGAACAGGCCCGAGACACGCAGCTCAGCCACGCGTGGGTCGCAGACGATGCGGCCGTGCCGGTAGCGCTCCATCTCGGCCAACAGAGCTTGTAGACGGATGTTCTTGCCAGCAATAACGCCCTCAGCCCAGTCGTCGTCCCCAAATCCTTGGGACTCGGCTATCCGAGTGCCATCCTGGCTGAGAAAGCGGATTTCACCCACGGACACAACCGCAGGCATGTCGCCGCTTGATGTGTGTTGCGCTGGGTGCAAGGCCACGGCGCCTTCCTGTACGCCAACGCGAGCCCTTTTTTCCTCAAGCCGCACGGTGAATCGAGTTCCCAGCGCTTGCATGCCACCGAAGGGTGTGTGAACCCAGAACGGACGCCTTTCACCCAAGTGGCTCGCTGCGTCGGAGTCGGGGCCGGTCACGACAAGCATCTCGCCGCGTCGCAGGGTAATGCGGCGGCTGGTTCCAGACAAATCAATGCTGATGGCGCTGTCAGTGTTGAGCACAACGACCGTACCGTCCTCAAGGCGCATTCTCTTCTGCTCCCCCACTCCGGTGCTGGCGTCAGCCAGCACACGTTGCCAGGGGGCGTGCTCTCGAGTCAGCCAGCCAGCAGCCGCAGTGATGCCAGCTCCCGCAAGCAGTTTTACGGTCTTGCGGCGGTTGCTGGAGCGTCTGTCTCGTAAGCTCTGCACCGCCTGAAGAGCATCACGTGCCAATTTGGTTGGCAATGCTGATGGACTGTCCAAGCCCCCCACAGCGAACTGAAAGCCTTTGAGCCCAGTGACGCGCTGCCAGGCCGTTCCGTGCCGGGAATCAGCCCGAAGCCAATCCTCGAATGCGTGACGTTCCTTATCGTCAGGCTGGCCATAGTTCAGCCTGACGGCCCAGCCAATGGCCGCCTGGATGAGGCGCTCGGGCAACCGCTCCGCTTCCGGCACCTCGGCGTCAGGGATATCTCTCGCGCTTGTGCCGAAACTGGCCTTCATTTCACGATTCGAAGCAGATGGCATAGCAGGAGCGCAGGGCCTTGGCGATGTACCGCTCTACGGTGGCCAGAGATACCTCCAAGCGTTGCGCGATTTCCGGACAGGTCAAACCGTCTAGTTGAGCAAGCAAGAATGCCGTCCGAACGGGTGGTTTGAGCGCGTCAAGCATACGGTCGATTTCGATCAGTGCCTCCAGAAAAATCATGCGCACTTCGGCAGAGGGCACTTCGGGTTCAGGTAAGCCGGCAAGTGTTTCCAGCCAGGCCTGCTCTAGCTCCCGACGTCGCCAGTGATCTATCACCAAGCCCCGCGCGATGGTGGAAAGGTATGTACGCGGCTCATTCAGCGCCGGAAGATGAGGCCGTGCCAACATGCGTACGAAGGTATCCTGCGCTATGTCTGCGGCGTCGAAGGAATTGCCCAGTTTGCGCCGTAGCCAACCCTGAAGCCAACCATGGTGGTGGGCGTACAAAAACTCGATATCCTGCTGGTAAAGCGCGACTTCTGCGGTGCCCACGATAACCTCTCGTCAACCATTGGCCGTTAGTCAGTGATAACTGACTTTAAAGTAAATGAGAATTATTACTATTTGAAGAGATTGTAGGTCTAGTGCGCTACTGTTGTCTTTTTGAGTACTATCCGCCAATTCCGCTGAGGGAGCTGGGAACAGTTAGGCTGGGGGCCTTCTCACACTATGGCGGTGTGCGTGTCTCCAGGCCTCATGTCCAGTTGCTGAACTGGAAACCATGGGTTTGGGGGGCGATGCCTCCCAAGAGCTCTTCGCCGCCTTTCCGTGAAGAGGGAAGGCGGCGTTTCGAGAGCGTGGAGGTTCAGGCCGGAGCCTGAGTCAGTTTGGCGATCAGGGCGCTATCCGCTGGCCCAGTCACGGGAATCAACACCCGAGTCGGGTTGCCTGCAGCCACCTCTATGGAGGCGCCGTCGAGGCTTTTCATGGTTTCCAGCTTCATGGTTCGATTGCCGCTGGGGTGAATGATTTCAATCCAATCGCCCACTGCAAAGCGGTTCTTGGTTTCAACCTCTGCCCAACCTTCTGAAACGTTCTTGACTTCACCCACGTACTGGCTGCGCTGCGTGACGGAATGGCCGGTTTCGTAGTTCTGATAGTCGTTAGCTGGGCGACGCTCCAGGAAACCGCTGGTGTAGCCGCGATTGGCAAGGCCTTCCAGTTCCGTAATCAATGCTGGATTGAATGGGCGCCCGGCGACCGCGTCATCAATGGCTCGCCGGTACACCTGCGCGGTGCGCGCCACATAGTAGAGACTTTTGGTGCGGCCTTCGATCTTGAGCGAGTCCACGCCGATTTTGGTCAATTTCTCCACCAATTCAACAGCACGCAGGTCCTTGCTGTTCATGATGTACGTGCCGTGCTCATCTTCCATGATCGGCATCAGTTGGCCGGCACGGCCTTGTTCTTCGATCAGGTAAACCTTGTCGGCAGACGGGTGGCGCTCCCCATTGCCACAGCCGGAGAATGCACTTTCTTCGGCTTCTTGCTGTGCGGTGGCGAAGTTGAACCCGCTCAGACCCTCAGCTTGGGCCATGGCTTCCCCGGTGTTGGGGTCTACCTCGGCATCATGGGTTTTGTAATTCCAGCGGCAGGCATTGGTACAGGTGCCCTGGTTCGGATCGCGTCGGTTGAAGTAACCAGAGAGCAGGCAGCGGCCGGAGTAGGCGATACAGAGCGCGCCATGCACAAACACTTCCAGCTCCATGTCTGGACATTCCTGGCGGATGTGGGCTACTTCATCCAGACTTAGCTCGCGCGAGAGGATGATGCGTGCTACGCCCATCTTCTGCCAGAACTTCACTGCTGCCCAATTAGTGGTGTTGGCCTGCACAGAAAGGTGAATAGGTATGTGCGGCCATTTTTCCCGCACCATCATGATCAGCCCGGCGTCGGCCATGATCAGGGCGTCTGGGCCCAACTGCACCACGGGCTCCAGATCGCGCAGGTAAGTGCGGACCTTGTCGTTGTGCGCCAGCAGGTTGCTGGTAACAAAAAACTTCTTGCCGCGTGCGTGCGCATGCGCAATGCCGGTGGAAATCTGTTCCAGACGGAATTCATTATTTCGGGCGCGCAGGCTGTAACGAGGTTGGCCGGCGTATACCGCATCCGCGCCAAAATCATAAGCGGCGGACATTTTGTCCAGGCTGCCAGCAGGCAGTAGTAATTCGGGGGCTCTTAGCGTCATGGGTGCGTATTGTCCCCGTTCCGGAGCATTCTCGCCTGCCAATATTGTTATTGCATAGCTATAGAGTGGCTTAACATTCCCGTTTCATTGCTTATTTCGGAGGGATTGCCATGGGAATCGCGCGAATTGTTGTCTTACCCGCTCTGTCGATGCTGATAGCCGCCAGCGGCGCAGCCCACGCGCAATCGGTCAAGCCGGGCCTGTGGGACACGCGCGTTCTAAAGATGACGGTCGATGGCAAGGACATGCTCTCTCAGATGAATGCCGCCCAGGAGCAGATGCGCCAAGCTATGGCCAAGATGCCTGCGGATCAGCGCAAGAAAATGGAATCCATGCTTGGTGGGCAAGGCGGAGACGCCATGAGCTCTCGGATATGCATCTCGCCCGAGATGGCCGCCAAAGACAACGCCATGTTCCAGCAGCCACCAAATTCCGATTGCGATGCGCCCAAGTTCAACAAAAGCGGTAATCGCATGAACTTCGAGATGTCCTGCAAGCACGAGGGCGGGCGGACGGTTGCGAAAGGCGAAACCGTCTTTGGCGGAGACGAAATGAGCTCAAAGGTTGAAGCCGTGATGACCGGAGCGGGCGGCGCCAAACGCACCTCTGTGACTGAGACGCAAATGAAATTTGTGAGTGCGAACTGCGGAACGGTGAAACCCGTTGATCAACTCGTGAAAGACCTTCAGTCTCAGACTGGCCGGGCGACTGGCCCGGCTCCCGCGAAGAAGTAAGCCAGGGCGAGTTCACGGCCCATGCCGAAAAAATCACCCCCCCCGGGGCGGTGAGGCTCGTGCAGCGGGGAGCCTGAAGGCTTATTTGCATTTAAAGTCAAAACAGTTAGCCACTGCAAGACCTCTCTGGTGGCAGACTCATCCTAGGCCTGACAGAATGAGACTCTGGGCGTTGCGCGCCCCTGCCGTTTGTAGAAGGAAAACGCCATGGCTACCAAAAAATCCCACGCATTCTCTGCCACCCGTAAATCATTCAAGACCGCCTCGGGCAAGTCGGGAGAGCTTTACTCGCTGCCCGCTTTAGCGCGGAAATACCCCAACATCCATCGATTGCCGGTGTCCCTGCGCATCGTGCTGGAATCGGTGCTGCGCCATTGTGATGGCTTGAAAGTCACCACGGAGCACGTAGAGCAACTGGCCAATTGGAAGCCCAATGCGCCGCGCACTGATGAAATCCCTTTCACCGTAGCGCGTGTCGTGCTGCAGGATTTCACGGGTGTACCGCTGCTGGCTGATCTGGCTGCCATGCGCTCCACCGCACGCAGTCTGGGCAAGGACCCCAAGAAAATCGAACCACTGGTGCCTGTGGACCTGGTGGTCGACCATTCGGTAATGGTCGATTACTACGGCAAGAAAAACGCGCTTGATCTCAACATGAAGCTCGAATTCCTGCGCAACCGTGAGCGCTACGAGTTCATGAAGTGGGGCATGCAGGCCTTCGACACCTTTGGCGTGGTGCCACCGGGCTTTGGCATCGTGCACCAAGTGAATCTGGAGTACCTTGCGCGCGGCGTGCACAAGACCAAAGATGGGGTGTACTACCCCGACACTCTGGTGGGCACCGACAGCCACACCACCATGATCAACGGCATTGGCGTCGTGGGCTGGGGGGTAGGGGGTATTGAGGCAGAAGCGGCCATGCTCGGCCAACCGGTCTATTTTCTGACGCCTGATGTCGTGGGCTTCGAACTCAAAGGTCGCCTGCGAGAAGGCTGTACCGCCACCGACTTGGTGCTAACTGTCACTGAAATGCTGCGCAAAGAGAAGGTGGTTGGCAAGTTCGTGGAGTTTTTTGGAGAAGGCACACGAACGCTTTCTTTGCCTGATCGTGCCACCATTGGCAATATGGCGCCGGAGTACGGTGCGACTATGGGATTTTTCCCGGTTGATGAACGCACGATAGAGTATTTTGAAGGCACGGGCCGCACTAAAGCTGAAATCGACAATTTCCAGGCCTGGTTCAAAGCGCAGGGCCTTTTCGGAGTTCCGAAGGCGGGCGACATCGATTTTTCCCAAGTCGTCACGCTGGATCTGGGCGATGTCACGCCAAGTCTGGCGGGTCCAAAGCGGCCCCAGGACCGCATAGAAATTGGTAACGTCGCTAGTCAGTTTGGCGAGCTATTCAGCCTGCCCATGAGCGAGAACGGATTCAATCGCCCGGCGGGGGAGCTGCATAGGCGGGTGGAAGTGCGTCGCGACAATGAGCCAGACCATTTTGAACGTGCTCCGGCTACCAAACCCACACCGGCTGGTGCGCCGCGCCAAGTAGTGGAGATGGTGGCCAACAGGCCCACGCTCGAATCTGCCCTCGCTGAGGCTGATGTGATCGAGCCGGCTTCTCCCTACAGCTACAACCTGGGCAATGGTGATGTGCTGATTGCCGCCATTACCAGCTGTACCAACACCAGCAACCCCAGCGTGTTGCTCGCTGCAGGTCTGTTGGCGAAGAAAGCGGTGGAAGCGGGTCTGAAGGTTAAGCGCCACATCAAGACCTCTCTCGCCCCCGGCTCGCGCATCGTGACCGAATACCTCACGGAAACCGGCCTGCTGCCGTATCTTGAAAAGCTGGGTTTTGCGGTGGCTGGTTACGGTTGTACCACCTGTATTGGCAACGCTGGTGACTTGGCGCCTGAGCTCAACGAAACCATTTCCCGCAACGATCTTGTCTGCGCTGCCGTGCTTTCGGGTAACCGCAACTTCGAAGCCCGCATTCACCCTAACCTGAAGGCGAACTTCCTTGCCAGCCCGCCGCTGGTGGTGGCCTACGCGATTGCCGGTAACGTCATGGTCGATCTCATGACGCAGCCCGTGGGGCAAGGCAAAGGCGGAAAAGACGTGTATCTGGGCGATATCTGGCCGACAAGCGACGAGATCCAGAAGCTGCTCAAGTTCGCCATGAAAGGCAAAGCCTTCCGTGCCAATTACGCCAAGATCGCTACTGAACCAGGCAAACTATGGGAAAAAATTGAGGGCGTGACCGGCAACCTCTACAACTGGCCTGCCAGCACCTATATCGCAGAGCCACCGTTTTTCAACGGCTTCGCGCTTGAGCAGGCAGTCACTGACCAACCGGTATCTAACGCCGTGCAAGGCGCCCGAATCATGGCGCTTTTTGGAGATTCGATCACCACCGATCACATTTCTCCAGCGGGCTCCATTCGTGACACTTCCCCCGCGGGCCAATGGCTCCTGCAAAACGGCGTGCAGAAGGCCGATTTCAACAGCTATGGAGCACGCCGGGGCAATCATGAGGTGATGATGCGAGGCACTTTTGCCAATGTCCGTATCAAGAACCTGATGCTGCCAATACTGGAAGGGGGTAGCCGCGAGGAGGGCGGCTTGACCTTGCTGCAACTGCCGGGAGAGCTGCAGGGCAGCAAGCAGTTCATCTACGACGCGGCGATGCGCTACATCTCCGCCAAGGTGCCTACGGTGATTTTCGCCGGCGAAGAGTACGGTACGGGTTCCAGCCGTGATTGGGCGGCCAAAGGCACGCAACTGCTGGGTATCAAAGCCGTGGTGGCCAAGAGCTTCGAGCGCATCCATCGCAGCAATCTTGTGGGTATGGGGGTGCTTCCGCTGCAGTTCAAGGCTGGTGAGTCCTGGGAGAGCTTGGGCCTGAAAGGCGACGAGCAGATCGACATCACCCCTGCCGATGACCTTGCGCCTCAAAGCGATGCCCGTCTGGTCATTACCCGGGCCGATGGCTCCAAGCATGAAACCACGCTCACCTTGCGCATAGATACGCCCATCGAGGTTGAGTATTTCCTGAGCGGAGGCATCTTGCCGTACGTGCTCAGGCAATTGCTGGCTTAACTCAGCCTGCTCTTGAGCACGGGGGTCGGTTTCTTTGGTGCCCCTGTGTTTCGCTCCCTCTCACGCTTGCGGGAGAGACTGATGCAGGCGCGCCTACCGACTTGAGCCCCAGAACCCGCGGCCGTGAGCTGGTTTGACCCCCTCTCCCGCCTGCGGGAGAGGGTTGGGCGGGGCCGGCCAACCGGTGAGGGCTGCGGCATCCGACTGGTGCGCGGTTGGTCGAATGTTCAGACGCGTTACTTTCCCTAGCCAACCCTCATAGACTCAGTGCAGACATGTTGAAGCCCCGCCAGCACTTCTTCTAGTACAAGCCCTCAAGCAAGGCCGTGTACTCCCTTGTCACGGTTGCATTGCCCACCAGATAGCGTTGGATCTTGTGGCGCTGCTCTTCCCGGTAGCGCGAAATTTCCGCATCGTGGTTGCGCAGGACCTCCAACAAGCGCGCCGCTCCCGCTGTGACGTCGTTGTCAGGGTAGAAGTACCCCAGATCCGGGCAGAGGCTGGCGTTGTGTACCAAGGGGAAGCCCTGCCAGCACACCTCCAGGTAAAAGTAATTGAGAGGGTTCTCCCACTGGTGAGAGACCACTACATCGGTGTGCTCCGCCAGGAATTGTGGCGTGTCGTAGCGGCCCAGAAACACCGCTTTGTGCTCACGAACAATGTCCAGTTGGTTCATAAGCGCGATGAAATCCATGTTTTCACGCGCCATACGTTCGGCATTCGTGACCTGCAGGCGTTCGATGGCGTTTGGCTCTGATCTGTAGGCTTCTTCGGCTATCAAGATGGGATAAAGGCAGAATTTCACCACATCTATGTTCGGCTCAATCACTGAAATTCGCCTTGGAAGCGGGCTCCGTGGCTGGTAAACCCCAGCTTCCGGCAAGCCCTGACTCCTCTGCTCTAAAAACACAGGGCTCCAGACAAAGGGCACCACGTGGGCCGGTCTGCGGCGCAGGGTCTCAAAGAACCCTTGGCTGCTGTGCGCGACCTGCGGCACCATCCAGATGGCGTCATATGCTTGGTTCACGAACAGTTGTGAACCCCAGAGAGGCCGGTCAAATAGCACTGCCTGCATCGCATTGACATACTCAACGCCACAGCAGTAGGAAATAAGTTTGCAGCCGCGCTGATGCAAGTAATCGGTTTGCTCGGCACTAATTTGGCCGCCGAGTTCGATCACCACGTCTAACTCGTCTTTGGCTTGCTCGAACGCTCGCGTGGGCCAGCGCTGCAAATCCCAGGGGAGGGCAGGAGTAATGGGCACCGCAGTGGTATTGACCAATGTCGTGCTGGACACGTTAGGACATAGGCGCAGCGCCTCAGCCAAAAACACCGCGTTCTGCTTGATGCCGTTGTTCCACAGGGTTTCCGCCTCACTGCGCAGGCCGATGGTGATGCCCACACGCAAGCTATTTGGCGAGGTCATTGCTGCGGACGTGGCCGATAGCCGGTTAATTCCCAAAATCCTTGTTCATTGAACTTAAAACTAATCATTTCGAACGCAGTTTTTCCGTCTTTTTGATCGCTCGCAAAGTCAATATTGGCATACAGCCCGGCGGGAGGGGTTGTACTGCCGGCTGGATAAATCAAACGTACTACAGATGCCCAACGCCGCCCGGTGACATCGCCCAGTGTGGCGCGCGCCTCGCGTGTCTGTGCTTGAAATTCGCTCTGGGTGATCAGGGCTTTCATGAAGGGCGCGGCTGCCTCCCAAAGCGAGGCTTCCTGCCGGGCATCAATGCGGGCGAGTACAGCCTGAGCGGCCGTGATCAATTCGTCCGCGGATTGACTGGAGGCGGGTGCTCCAGCGGCCATGGCCGGGGATTGGAGGCACAGGGAAAACGCCAGGGCGGCGATGCCAGCCGAACGGCGGGCCATGAGCGAAGTGAATTTCATAAAAAAAGCGATGACGCTGGTGAGAAAACTACCTGAATTGTCTGGCAAACTTCGCAACTTTAAAAAAATGAGTTTTCGTGAATTTCGTCACGAATTCTCTCGCGAGTTGGCGTAAACCCTAGCCAACAAATTCGATAATAAAGAAGTAACAGAACGTGCGCGCGTCGGGCATTGCTTGTACCGCTTAAATAGGCATTTTGATGAATAAAGCATTTAGAACCCTCTGGAACGAGGCGCTGGGCGCCTGGGTAGCCGTTTCGGAAGTCGTGGTATCGCGTGGCAAGCGGTCCGGGGGAGGGCTCGTTCTCAATAGTGCAAGCGGTGCTGCCAACGAGCGTGCGCGCACGAGCGGGGGCGCGAAGCTGACGGGTACTGCGTTGGCGGTTCTTGTGCTTCTGAGTGGGCTGGGGTCCACGGGTGTGCATGCGGGTTACGTTGCGGGGAATGGCACGGCTGGTAGCACTGAAAATGGATCAACCAATATCACGATTGGTTCGCGCGGATCTGGTTCCAGTTCTGGCACTAATGCGGTCACAACAGGTGGCTCCAATGCGGTGGCCATTGGTAGCGGCGCCCAGTCGACCAGCGCCAGTACCGTTGCCATAGGCGAAGGTTCGCGGGCTACAAACACCTCTGCCGCTGCTATTGGCGATGCAGCTATTGCGAGCAACACTTATACCCTAGCCATCGGTCATGATGTCCAGGCAACGGCCAATAGCGCTGTGGCCATTGGCTCTGGAGCGCGATCGACCGGGAACGGCTCATATGCCTTGGGTAATGACGCCAACGCTGGCGGTTCATCGGCCATTGCCATTGGCGGTGGCGATGGCACTGGCGGAGGGGGTTCGAATGCAGCCGGTGGGCAGTCCATCGCCATCGGTCGAAGCTCCGCAGCTTCAGGCGCGGCGACCAATGGCATCGCGCTGGGCACCAGCGCCACTGTAAGCTTGGCAAACTCCATCGCGTTGGGCTCAGGCTCTACTGCATCGGCAGTGAGCGCGACCACTAACTGGACCGGCTCGGGCACTGTGGTTGCCGGCACGACCTTCACGGTCAACCAGGCACCAACCAACGGCGTCCTGGCGATTGGGAATCGGCAGATCCAGGGCGTGGCTGATGGCGAGGTTTCCGCCACATCGACGAATGCGATCAATGGCAGCCAACTTTTTGCAGTCGCCAGTGCGCTGGATGACAAAACGACGTCACTTTCAACGGGGTTGAGTACCAACAACTCCAGGGTGACGAGCTTGAGCACAGGCTTGAGCAACACGAATAGCTCGGTTTCGTCGTTGAGCACAGGCTTGAGCACCACCAACTCGCGTGTGACGAGTTTGAGCACGGGCTTGAGCAACACCAATAGTTCGGTGTCCAGCCTGAGCACAGGCTTGAGCAATACGAACAGTTCGGTCTCCTCACTGAGCACTGGCGTGAGCTCGCTCAGCACCGGGTTGAGTAACACCAACTCCAGTGTTTCGAGCCTGAGTACGGGCCTGAGCAACACGAACAGCTCAGTTTCCTCATTGAGCACCGGTGTCAGCTCTCTCAGCACTGGGTTGAGCAATACCAACAGCTCGGTCTCTTCTTTGAGTACTGGTGTTAGTTCGCTCAGCACGGGTCTGAGCAATACAAACAGCTCCGTCTCCTCGCTGAGCACTGGTGTGAGCTCGCTCAGCACAGGTTTGAGCAACACGAACAGCTCGGTCTCATCGCTCAGCACAGGAGTGAGCTCACTCAGCACGGGCCTGAGCAACACCAACAGTTCGGTTTCTAGCCTGAGCACCGGGCTGAGCAATACGAATAGCTCGGTCTCGTCGTTGAGCACGGGCGTGAGTTCGCTCAGCACAGGTTTGAGCAACACGAACAGCTCGGTCTCATCGCTCAGCACAGGAGTGAGCTCACTGAGTACGGGTCTGAGCAATACCAATAGTTCGGTATCTAGCCTCAGTACTGGCGTCAGCTCTCTCAGCACAGGGTTGAGCAATACGAACAGTTCGGTCTCTTCGTTGAGCACTGGCGTGAGCTCGCTCAGCACCGGGTTGAGTAACACCAACTCTAGCGTTTCGAGCTTGAGTACGGGCCTGAGCAACACGAACAGCTCTGTCTCGTCGCTGAGCACGGGTCTGAGTACGACCAATTCTCGTGTGACCAGTTTAAGTACTGGGTTGAGCAACACAAACAGTTCTGTTTCGTCCCTGAGCACTGGTGTGAGTTCGCTCAGTACGGGCCTGAGCAACACCAATAGTTCGGTGTCCAGCCTCAGCACTGGGCTGAGCAATAC
>NZ_KE383943.1:515377-516564 GCF_000422885.1 Ottowia thiooxydans DSM 14619
GGCGTGAGCTCGCTCAGCACCGGTTTGAGTAACACCAACTCCAGCGTTTCGAGCTTGAGTACGGGCCTGAGCAACACGAACAGCTCCGTCTCCTCGTTGAGTACGGGTGTGAGTTCGCTCAGCACAGGTTTGAGCAACACGAACAGCTCGGTCTCATCGCTGAGCACGGGCCTGAGCAATACGAACAGTTCAGTCTCGTCGTTGAGCACTGGCGTCAGCTCACTCAGCACTGGGTTGAGCAATACGAACAGCTCCGTGTCTAGTTTGAGCACAGGCGTGAGTTCGCTCAGCACGGGTCTGAGCAACACGAACAGCTCGGTCTCCTCGCTGAGTACCGGCGTCAGCTCACTGAGCACGGGCCTGAGCAACACGAATAGCTCCGTCTCTTCGTTGAGTACTGGTGTGAGCTCACTCAGCACGGGTCTGAGCAACACCAATAGTTCGGTCTCTAGCTTGAGCACCGGTTTGAGCAATACAAACA
Organism: Ottowia thiooxydans DSM 14619; assembly: GCF_000422885.1. Classification (GTDB taxonomy): domain Bacteria; phylum Pseudomonadota; class Gammaproteobacteria; order Burkholderiales; family Burkholderiaceae_C; genus Ottowia; species Ottowia thiooxydans. Next base: position 515,859 of record NZ_KE383943.1, read on the forward strand.
GTTCGGTTTCGTCCCTGAGTACTGGTGTGAGTTCGCTCAGCACGGGCCTGAGCAACACCAACAGCTCGGTCTCTAGCCTCAGCACTGGCGTCAGCTCACTCAGCACTGGGTTGAGCAATACAAACTCCAGCGTTTCAAGCTTGAGTACAGGCCTGAGCAACACGAACAGTTCGGTCTCCTCGTTGAGCACTGGCGTGAGCTCGCTCAGCACCGGTTTGAGCAACACCAACTCTAGCGTTTCGAGCTTGAGTACCGGCCTGAGCAATACCAATAGTTCTGTGTCCAGCTTAAGCACGGGCTTGAGCAACACGAACAGCTCCGTCTCCTCGCTGAGCACGGGCCTGAGCAATACGAACAGTTCGGTCTCTTCGTTGAGCACTGGCCTGAGTACCGCCAATTCTCGCGTGACTAGCTTGAGCACAGGCTTAAGCAACACGAACAGCTCGGTCTCGTCGTTGAGCACTGGCGTCAGCTCACTCAGCACGGGTCTGAGCAACACCAACAGTTCGGTCTCTAGCCTCAGCACCGGGCTGAGCAATACGAATAGCTCCGTCTCGTCGTTGAGCACCGGTCTAAGCAATACGAATTCAAGTGTTTCGAGTCTCAGTACAGGCTTGAATAGTGTAGGAAGCTCTGTTTCATCGTTGAGCACGGGCCTGAGCAATACGAACTCCAGCGTTTCGAGCCTCAGCACAGGTCTGAGCAA
>NZ_KE383943.1:517179-518462 GCF_000422885.1 Ottowia thiooxydans DSM 14619
CTCAGCACTGGGTTGAGCAACACGAACAGCTCAGTGTCTAGTTTGAGCACTGGCTTGAGCAACACGAATAGCTCAGTCTCTTCGTTGAGCACTGGCGTTAGCTCGCTCAGCACCGGTTTGAGCAACACGAACAGCTCGGTTTCTTCGTTGAGCACTGGTGTTAGTTCGCTCAGCACAGGTCTGAGTAATACCAATAGTTCTGTGTCCAGCTTGAGCACTGGCTTGAGCAATACCAATAGCTCGGTCTCTTCGTTGAGTACTGGCGTCAGCTCACTCAGCACGGGCCTGAGCAACACCAACAGTTCGGTCTCTAGCCTCAGCACAGGTCTGAGCAATACCAATAGTTCGGTATCTAGCCTTAGCACCGGCGTCAGCTCGCTCAGCACTGGGTTGAGCAATACGAACAGCTCAGTGTCTAGTTTGAGCACTGGCTTGAGCAACACCAATAGCTCGGTCTCTTCGTTGAGTACTGGTGTGAGTTCACTCAGCACCGGTTTGAGCAACACGAACAGTTCCGTGTCCAGTTTGAGCACGGGCCTGAGCAATACCAATAGTTCGGTATCTAGCCTCAGCACTGGCGTCAGCTCGCTCAGCACTGGGTTGAGCAATACCAATAGCTCGGTGTCTTCCTTGAGCACTGGAGTGAGTTCGCTCAGCACGGGTCTGAGCAATACGAATTCCAGCGTTTCGAGCTTGAGCACTGGCCTGAGCAATACCAATAGCTCAGTTTCGTCGTTGAGCACTGGCGTGAGCTCGTTGAGTACGGGTCTCAGCAACACCAACAGTTCAGTCTCGTCGCTCAGCACAGGTCTGAGCAACACGAACAGCTCTGTCTCCTCTCTGAGCACTGGAGTGAGCTCACTGAGCACGGGCCTGAGCAATACCAATAGTTCAGTATCTAGCCTCAGTACTGGCGTCAGCTCTCTCAGTACAGGCTTGAGCAACACCAACAGCTCTGTCTCGTCGTTGAGTACCGGCGTTAGCTCGCTCAGCACAGGTCTGAGCAACACGAATAGTTCCGTGTCCAGCCTGAGTACCGGGCTAAGCAACACGAACAGCTCGGTCTCTTCGTTGAGTACGGGTGTGAGCTCGCTCAGCACGGGTTTGAGCAACACCAATAGCTCTGTTTCGTCGTTGAGCACCGGAGTTAGTTCGCTCAGCACAGGTCTGAGCAATACGAATTCCAGCGTTTCGAGCTTGAGTACCGGTCTGAGCAACACGAATAGCTCAGTCTCTTCGTTGAGTACTGGTGTGAGCTCACTCAGCACGGGTCTGAGCAACAC
>NZ_KE383943.1:518472-520989 GCF_000422885.1 Ottowia thiooxydans DSM 14619
GGTCTGAGCAACACCAATAGTTCGGTGTCCAGCTTGAGCACCGGCTTGAGCAATACAAACAGTTCGGTTTCGTCCCTGAGTACTGGTGTGAGTTCGCTCAGCACGGGCCTGAGCAACACCAACAGTTCGGTCTCTAGCCTCAGCACCGGGCTGAGCAATACGAATTCGAGTGTTTCGAGTCTCAGTACTGGCTTGAATAGTGTAGGAAGCTCTGTTTCATCGTTGAGCACGGGCCTGAGCAACACGAACAGTTCGGTCTCTTCGTTGAGTACTGGCGTCAGCTCACTCAGCACGGGTCTGAGCAATACGAATTCCAGCGTTTCGAGCCTCAGCACTGGCTTGAGCAACACCAATAGCTCGGTCTCTTCGTTGAGTACGGGCGTGAGTTCGCTCAGCACAGGTCTGAGCAACACGAATAGCTCCGTCTCCTCGCTGAGCACTGGCGTGAGCTCGCTCAGCACCGGGTTGAGCAACACGAATAGCTCTGTCTCGTCGTTAAGCACGGGCGTGAGTTCGCTTAGCACAGGTCTGAGCAATACCAATAGTTCGGTGTCCAGCCTCAGCACTGGCTTGAGCAACACAAACAGCTCTGTTTCGTCGTTGAGCACTGGAGTGAGTTCACTGAGTACGGGACTGAGCAATACCAATAGTTCGGTCTCAAGCCTTAGCACTGGCGTCAGCTCGCTCAGCACTGGGTTGAGCAATACGAACAGTTCAGTCTCTTCGTTGAGTACTGGCGTGAGTTCACTCAGCACGGGTCTGAGCAATACGAATTCCAGCGTTTCGAGCTTGAGCACTGGCCTGAGCAATACCAACAGCTCAGTTTCGTCGTTGAGCACTGGCGTGAGCTCGTTGAGTACGGGTCTCAGCAACACCAATAGTTCGGTCTCATCGCTGAGCACAGGAGTGAGCTCACTGAGTACTGGTCTGAGCAACACGAACAGCTCTGTCTCCTCTCTGAGCACAGGAGTGAGCTCACTGAGTACGGGCCTGAGTAATACCAATAGTTCAGTATCTAGTCTCAGTACTGGCGTCAGCTCTCTCAGCACAGGCTTGAGCAACACCAACAGCTCTGTCTCGTCGTTGAGTACCGGTGTTAGCTCGCTCAGCACAGGTTTGAGCAACACGAATAGTTCCGTGTCCAGCCTGAGTACCGGCCTAAGCAACACCAACAGCTCGGTCGCTTCGTTGAGTACGGGTGTGAGTTCGCTCAGCACAGGTCTGAGCAATACGAATTCCAGCGTTTCGAGCTTGAGTACCGGTCTGAGCAACACGAATAGCTCAGTCTCGTCGTTGAGTACTGGAGTGAGCTCACTCAGCACGGGTCTAAGCAATACGAACTCCAGCGTTTCGAGCCTCAGCACAGGTCTGAGCAATACGAACAGTTCGGTATCTAGCCTCAGCACTGGCGTCAGCTCGCTCAGCACTGGGTTGAGCAACACGAACAGCTCAGTGTCTAGTTTGAGCACTGGCTTGAGCAACACGAATAGCTCAGTCTCTTCGTTGAGCACTGGAGTTAGCTCACTCAGCACGGGCTTGAGCAACACTAATAGCTCGGTGTCCAGTTTGAGTACTGGCGTGAGTTCGCTGAGTACGGGGCTGAGCAATACCAATAGTTCGGTATCTAGCCTCAGCACCGGCGTTAGCTCTCTCAGCACTGGGTTGAGCAACACGAACAGCTCAGTGTCCAGTTTGAGCACTGGCCTGAGCAATACCAACAGCTCTGTCTCTTCGTTGAGTACTGGCGTGAGTTCACTCAGCACGGGTCTGAGCAACACGAATAGTTCGGTGTCTAGCCTCAGCACTGGCTTGAGCAATACCAATAGCTCGGTCTCGTCATTGAGCACCGGAGTGAGTTCGCTCAGCACAGGTCTGAGCAATACCAATAGTTCGGTATCTAGCCTCAGCACCGGCGTTAGCTCCCTCAGCACAGGGTTGAGCAACACGAACAGCTCGGTGTCTTCCCTGAGCACTGGCGTGAGCTCACTGAGCACGGGCCTGAGCAATACGAACAGTTCGGTCTCTTCGTTGAGTACTGGCGTGAGCTCGCTCAGCACCGGTTTGAGCAACACTAACTCCAGCGTTTCGAGCTTGAGTACAGGTCTGAGCAACACGAACAGCTCAGTTTCCTCTTTGAGCACCGGCGTCAGCTCGCTGAGTACGGGCCTGAGCAATACGAACAGCTCTGTCTCGTCGTTGAGTACGGGCGTTAGCTCACTCAGCACTGGGTTGAGCAACACTAACTCCAGTGTTTCGAGCTTGAGCACGGGCTTGAGCAATACGAACAGTTCGGTCTCTAGCCTTAGCACTGGCGTCAGCTCTCTCAGTACTGGGTTGAGCAATACGAACTCCAGCGTTTCGAGCCTCAGCACAGGTCTGAGCAACACAAATAGTTCTGTCTCGTCGTTGAGCACCGGAGTGAGTTCGCTCAGTACCGGTCTGAGCAACACAAACAGTTCGGTATCTAGCCTCAGCACTGGCGTCAGCTCGCTCAGCACTGGGTTGAGCAATACGAAC
>NZ_KE383943.1:521244-521885 GCF_000422885.1 Ottowia thiooxydans DSM 14619
GTGAGCTCACTGAGTACGGGTCTGAGCAATACCAATAGTTCGGTATCTAGCCTTAGTACTGGCGTCAGCTCGCTCAGCACTGGGTTGAGCAATACAAACTCCAGCGTTTCAAGCTTGAGCACTGGCGTTAGCTCACTCAGCACCGGGTTGAGCAACACGAACAGCTCCGTATCGTCGTTGAGCACCGGAGTGAGTTCGCTCAGCACAGGTCTGAGCAACACGAATAGTTCGGTGTCTAGCTTGAGCACAGGCGTCAGCTCACTCAGCACTGGGTTGAGCAATACGAACTCCAGCGTTTCAAGCTTGAGCACCGGCCTGAGCAACACGAATAGTTCAGTCTCATCGCTGAGTACCGGAGTGAGTTCACTCAGCACGGGTCTGAGCAATACGAACAGTTCAGTCTCGTCCTTGAGCACTGGCGTTAGCTCACTCAGTACAGGCCTTAGCAATACGAACTCCAGCGTTTCGAGCTTGAGCACGGGCTTGAGCAACACGAACAGTTCGGTATCCAGTTTGAGCACTGGCGTGAGTTCGCTGAGTACGGGTCTGAGCAATACCAACAGCTCTGTTTCGTCGCTGAGTACTGGCGTGAGTTCACTCAGCACCGGCCTGAGCAACACGAACAGCTCGGTGTCTAGCTT
>NZ_AUGX01000008.1 GCF_000422885.1 Ottowia thiooxydans DSM 14619
CCTGGGACGTGCCGCGAATGAGGTTGCCCTGGAAAGAGTTGAGCGACTACGCTGCATTGCCGAGCTGGCAAATTCATTGCTGAGATCAAACGTCCGCAGTTCGGCGGCTTCAACTGGCCTGTGCCTAAGGTCAACCTGATCCTTATTCTTCGAAAAGATTGTTTCCAATTCGAAGAAAGTGTTGTTCTCGTTCGGTGGTTTTAAACACCCCCGTTCAGGCGCAAACTACGTCTTACGGAGCCGGCCAGTAGCTTTCCAAGCAAAAGCCTCCTCCGCGGTGAGTCCGAAAAGATAAAGCGGATTCAACGAAGAGGAGGCCGCCTTGACGGGCAGTCTCGCTGGACAAAGATTCAATTCAAAGGAAAAGATCATGCAAGTTAAAACCATCGCCCTCGCTTCCCTGTTCTCCATCGTTCTGGCTGGCAACGCTTTCGCAGCCCAACCAGCATCTGGCGAAGGCCCATTGTTTCTGAACGAAGCACAAGCCGTCAGCACACTGAGCCGTGACGCTGTGCGTCAGGAAGCCATTGCCAACCCACCCCTTGTTAACGGTTACGACTCTGTTTCCGATGCCAAGTCTGTGCGCAGCACTGCGACCCGCGCCCAAGTGCGTGAGTCCACCCGTGACGCCATTGCCCACGGTTTCCACGTGAAAAGCGGCGAATCAGCCTGATACCGCTCAACGCGGCCTGCGACAAGGCCGCTCAAACGAAAAACGAGATGCATGTCATCTCGTTTTTTTTTGCTTCATCTGCGGATCGCTCTTGCGCCTAAAAGCTCCGAAACAGCGGACAACCTGAGCGACAGCGTTTCAATTGCCCAACGCAACGGGACGTTACTGAGGCATCAACTAATTTGGCTTGGGCCGAAACCATCCAAATTCAGCGTGAGGCTAACCCTTATATGTTGTTTTCCGCAGTCGGCGTCTTTAACGACGCAACTGCCTTGGCACGAAGCCTTCAAGGCCAAAGCAACTCGTTTTTCGATCTCGATATGAGACGTTCGAGTTATTGGTCTCAGCGCAGAAGGCCATTCCAAGGCACTAATTTTCAAGCCCTTTAGGCGCCCTTCAAATTAGCCTGCCGCAGGCTAGTAGAACAATTGCGCCGTTTAGACTAGCGCAATGAACCAGCCTCCAATAGAGCGATTTTGTAGCGACTGTGGACTTAACCTTCGCCCCCTCGAAGTTCCCCATATTTCAGGCTCTTGTGATGTCTGTGGTCGTACGAAGTACTTTATTAGGCTGGGCGAGGGAGGAAAAGGGCTTCACGCCAAGGCAGGGGAGACCATTGCGATTCCCACCGCCCTTCTTCAAATGTCACTTGACCCATCCAAGGTACAAGGTCGCCTCTCCCGAGAAGGCATCCCTTACTTCTTGCAGAAGCTCTTAATGGAAGGGATGCCAGCAAAAGTTGACGAGCTCAGTGAGAGGATCAATATCAGTAGGGAGGTTTGGGAAAACGAACTTCAGCAGAGCGATAAGCTCGCGGGTATCGATTTGGGATCACCCGAGGGCGGCCAGCAGATGTTCCAGAGGCTCAAAGAGGAGATGGACAGTCGCGAATGGCGTATGCTTGTAAAAATTATGCTCTCGGGTGAGTTAGGACGGACCATAGAGGCTGGTAAAGCAGATGAAGCAGCCTATTTTGGCTTGCTGATCGGCCTGAACCACGCTCTGACAGTTGTCCAAGAACCTTACTTTGAAGAGACTGTCTGGCGGGGATATAAAGCTGGCATTGCCATCCATGAGTGCAGTAATGCCATGGACATAGTTCTCGGTGAGGTAGAAGCCCTTGCTGAACTAGATCCACTTTTTGAAAGGACTGGGGAAGCGACTCTACGTACCTGGCTCGACAGCGGTTCCGCATTAGGGCCTCGATTGGGCATATCTACCGTTCCAGAGGCGCTTCTTGCCGCACGCGCCAATTGGCACCTCGACGAATTCAGACGCAAGAAAGAAGAGAACGCAAAACGACCAGCCGAGCGTCGCGCAAAATCCGAACTGCTTCTGAAGTGGGCTCAGTTGTTTATCCCGCCGACCGCTATCGGAGCAATTATTGGTAGCTTAGCGACGTACTTGAAGCTTCACTGAACGGTCAGACCTTGGGAGACTCAAACCCGTCTCCCTACATGCGCAATGCTGGTCAAATCGCTGCCGACTCAACGCCGTTTGCGCTTCCTCAGCTTACCTTTCGAGACCTGTTTCACAGGCGTGATAACCGGCTCCACGGTCCTGCCATCTCCCCGCATCAACACCCTGGCTTCGCCTGTCTCCGCCCACTCCTTCAAGCTCCATGGCGTATCGGGTTTCGTCTTATCCCGAAGGAACTCCTCGACGGCAACGTGTGCGATCTCTAAGTTATCAGCGGCAAGGAATCGCATCGCGTCTTCGAGGTGAGCTTGGGCAGTACGCAGCGTTACGTCCCAACCGAAGCACAGCTTGCTTGCGTCCTTCAGTCTTTTAGTCTCCATGTTGGGATCAACTTCAGTGATTAAACGGAACGCTTCATCCACCCCCGCTACGACTTCATTCTTAAAGTCCCAATACAGCCATTTCATGGACGGTAACCTTCCAACTTGCTCCTCGATGTAGCGGACTTGGTCGCGCTTCTTTCCTGTGTCGCGCATGAGGCGCAAGATATCCTCTTCGGATCGTTCTGACACCCTGGTCACCGCCATGTCTTCGCGCTTCGCTCTGGTGATTAGGTAGGCGTATGCCTGCGCTCCGATGCGCCGATTGAGACATCCCATTAGGTGATAGACCCACCGTACACCGAACTGCTGATTCACCAGTGACGTTACTTGCTGCCGAACCGCAGGAGCGCGCTCCTGCAGTGCAAGAATCTGGTTCACCGCGTCGCGTCGATCCGCGTTGCGCCTGTAGGTCGCATTGGCAATGTCGAAATCCTCTCCGAAGTGGTTTCGACCGCACACATGACCAATGTTGGTCTCGTGTCCTTCTGTCGTGCGGACAAGAAACCCGTGGAGGTGACCTTGATGGCATGTGGTGAGGCCACAGGGGACTTCATTGCCGAACGTGTACGGGGTGAGGACTTCCGCTAGGCGATTGAGCTTCGGATCAACATCGGTCCTAAAGCTTGGTCTTCGCAGAAGGTCAGAGTAGGTGGAAGGAGCCTCGGTGAATTGGGTCAGATGATCGGGGAGTGCGATAGTGTCCAAAGGCGTGTCCTAGCGGTGCAATCTACCGCTCAGCGCAATAGTAATACTGATGCTGTATAAATGTCCAGCCTATATCTTCATCCAGTAAAAATTTAACTTTAAGGGGAAGATCATGCAAGTTAAAAGCATCGTCCTCGCTTCCCTGGTTTCTATCGTTTTGACCGGGCAACGCTTTTGCAGTACAACTAGTGTCTGACGAAGATCCACAGTTTCTGAACGAAGCACAGGCTGTCAGCACACTGAGCCGTGACGCTGTGCGCCAGGACGCCATTGCCAACCCACCCCTCGTTAACGGTTACGACTCTGTTTCCGACGCCAAGTCTGTGCGTAGCACTGCGACTCGTGCCCAAGTGCGTGAGTCCACCCGTGACGCCATTGCCCATGGCTTCCACGTGAAAAGCGGCGAATCGGCCTGATAGCGCCCAACGCGGCCTGCAACAAGGTCGCTCAAACGAAAAACGAGATGCATGTCATCTCGTTTTTTTTGCTTCATCTGCGGATGACTTTCGCTGGAACGGCATATTGCTCAATCTCAGACGAGGCTCGCCTGATCCCGTAACCGCTCTCTTAATCGTCGTTACCCCACGAATTACCTATCCACAAACCAACAACGAGTGGAACGAGCCAGTGACAGGCGCTATGACATGAGTTGGTTGGAGATGCCTGGGTGAAATTACTGGCGACGGGCGGCGCGATGTAGGACTCATTGTGGCGGGTGCGCCACCAGCCTTCAGCGATGATGCTAATACAGGCAAACGGCAGCAGACCCAATGCTAGTAATAAGCCGGGAACAATCAGCACACAAGACACCCCCCAGAGGGCTGCGAGCAGACCCGTGGCGATAAAACTCACAACTAGTTGAGCCAGCCACTCTCCGGGGAGCGGCACATAGACAAAGATGCTGCCCCAAAGGACGAGGAATAAAACACCGCACCAAAGCAGCAGGTGATCTTCAATTCGCTGAGAAAAGAAGGTGCTGAAAGGCATGCTCAGTACTTTTTCCCGCTCGCGTCGCCGTTGTTCCTGTTGTCGAAAATGCTCCACCCACCGGTGTTTTTTTTCTTGCCAGAATCTCTGGAGTGACTCCTCAATGGGTGAGCGCGGCACGCGGGAAGGAACTGGGCGCACGTCAAACGGCAACCCTACAGTCTCTTCCATCGGGACGCGGGGTACGGAGTTCACACTTTTCGACTGCTTCGTTGGACGATGCAGCGCGCCGAGGTGCGTGCAAAGCATCGCCGCGCCCAACACCCCAAGCGCCATCGATCCGCCTTCATCTTCGGCAGGCATCAGAAAGGCACCGCTCAAGAGAAATGCGCCGAGGCCGGCGCCGCTGCCCGCTAACGCTCCGAACAGATGGGCGAGGAAGCGGCTTTTCTTAAGCGCAACGCGGCGATTCGCGACGGTATGCCAAACCCCGACCCACGCTCCAAGCGTGCAGGCCAGCACCAGGAGAACGGCGAGATTTTCATTCACGGGAGCTTCCTTTGCCGACTTGCACTGAAAAATTTACGGGATCTTGATGATAGGTCCCAGGAGGGTGAGAGCCAAGAAATATTGAGCTACGCAATGGCTGCATGATGGCTGTGGAACTCGGTAAATTCAGCATCCTTCTGCGTCGCAAGCAATCGATCAATCAATTTTCTTGGTGCCCATATAGGAGTAAAAAGTATTTCCGGAAGTCAGAAATATTTGAATCTTATTCTTCAGAACACCGAACGAGGTGGTAAAAAGAACACCTTTGAAAACAGTTCCAGCAGGCAAGGCCGCGCCCTTCAGTCCTATGACTCCACCGCTATTAAAATAGCCAAAACTCCACACGGGGACCGTAGTGGTCAATTTAAGGTCAAATACATTGACTGCCGTTCCATGCGGGGCCACAGTCCCCGTCATAACAGCGCCTACATTCTTGTCTACTAGATTGAGGCTGGTTCCGGAAATTAATGGATTTAATAATACAGTAGGGATTGGTGGCTTTTCTGGATCAACTGGAACGCCAGGGTTGCCGAAGCCAGTACCACCGCAGTCGAAAATCGCCTGATTGTAGCCTCCCTCAATCTCAGAAAGTGAAGCTGGGCGGTCATAAATGCTGTCATAGCTTAATGAGAAATTACGTTTCTCTGGTGCGCCTGATAATCCTGTACTTTCAAATGTTAAGCTTATGTTTTCTTTGGTGAAAGCTGTTCCTGAGTAAGCACCAGTCCTGAATGTACTTGTTTCAGCATATATGCCGGAAGCTTCGGCGTATGTGCCAGAGACTGTGTTTCCATTCGCATTGGCTTTGCCGTATGAGACTGCCTCCGGGCAAAACGACATGTTGTTGGGCGCCGCTCTTCCTGAAATTCCAAAATATGAGCCATCATTCAAAATAATGGCTTGCATCATATTGTGGCCGTCAGGATTTGGATCTAAGTAAGTAGTCCAAATCCCCTCGTCAGCTCGAATTACATTAGTAGGAGGTGTATTTCCACCATCACCTCCACAAGCAGTCAAGGCAAGGGCGTAGACCAGCACGCTTCCACAAGTAAATTTATTTTTCATGGGCTTTGGCTTATTGGTGATAGCTACGATCTGAAGCTTTGAATGGAAGTGTCGTCGCCACGAAGCAATTAATCTCGAATGCATCCGCTTTGCGCTCTCGAAATGATAAGCCAGTATTGACTGGTTTCAATGAATAAAAGCGTCCGGTGCGTGTACAGCTCTTCCAATCAAGTGAGGAGGATGTCCTCACATTGAGTTCTCGCCGTTGATGCCGCTGAGTTCTAAAGATTACTCTGAAGCGGCTCACCAAAGTGCGCTGCTCAATTGCTTACAAAATATATCGCTCCTTTGTGTGTTGCATGTTGCTTTCAAAAAGATAGCAAACTTCAGTTATCTACAACTACTCTCAGACGTATTCTTAATAAAAAATATCGAACGTATTTCACTCTAGTCCTAGCGGGTTTCACTATAGACCAAGCCGGATAGATTGAATTTCTGTATCGTGATTAGGGCCTCACCGAACCCATCCATGGGCAGGTGGGCTGGGTGTGCGGCGAGCACACCGAATACGCTGAACAACAGAACATCCGGGGCCTGTAGGAAGCAAGCGCAGTCCACCGGTGCACTCACGTCAACACCAGGGAGCTTCAAGATGTCAGACCTTTCAATGCGCCGAGCTAGTCGCTCCGTGAGCCGCGTACGCGCCATATTCACCAGCTTGGCCATTGCCGCGGGCTCCACGTGCCTCATGCTGCCAGCACACGCTGCCGTACCAGCCGGCGAGCGCCAGGTGCTGATTGACCTTTACAACGGCACGGCTGGCGATGGCTGGACCACCAACACAGGATGGAAGACCGCTGGCACGTTCAGTGCACCTGGCACCGAGTGCACTTGGCATGGCGTTTACTGTGATGTGGCTGGCAACAGGGTCGAGCGGATTCTCATGAGTTCCAACAACTTGGCGGGTCCACTGCCGGCAACGCTGAATACGCTGACGGCACTGACAGACATCGGGCTCGCGATCAATCAGCTGACAGGCGCCATTCCCAGCCTCAACGGATTGACTGCGCTCGAGTATTTCTCCGTTTCCAGCAATCAGCTGACCGGCTCCATTCCCAGTATGAGCGGCTTGTCGGTGCTGCGAACTCTTTACGTAGAAGACAACCAACTCAGCGGGCCGATCCCCAGCCTTGCCGGCCTGCCTGCGCTGGAATCCTTCCGAGTCGAAAACAACCAATTGAGCGGCACACCGCCCGCCGCACCCGCCACATTGCAGCCGGGCGGATCCGCCCTGTGCCCCAACCTCCTGCATACGCCTTCGCCCACCGACGCGGCCTGGAATACCGCACAAGGTTCCACTTGGTCCAGTGGGTGTACGCCGGGTTACCTGGTCAGCGCCACCGCAGGCTCAGGCGGGCGTGTAGGGCCGCCCCAAGGCGTGCAAGCCGGGCTGACGGCCGCAGTCGTGCTCACGCCAGACCCCAACTACATTGTCGATACTGCCTCCAGCAACTGCGGTGGTTCGCTCGCCGGCGCCACTTTCACCACCGGCCCCGTCAACGCTGACTGCACCGTCAGCGCCTCTTTCAGGATGGCCCCAGCGGGCAATCCCACACCCGCGCCCACAGCCGTGCCCACATTGGGTGAGTGGGCGTTGATCGCGATGGGCCTCCTGCTGGGCGGTTTGGGTGTGCGTCAGGTCCGGCGTCCCACGCGCTGAATGCTGAGACAACCGGTGCTTCACCATAAGCGCCGGTTGTGTCGTCTACGGCAAAAAGGAGTCCCTCGTGACCCACTCTTCACGCCAAGCTGGTCACCTGCACCGCGCAGTAACTCGATTCCCTGATTGGCCAATGGAAAAATCGCCACTTTCGTTGTGATGATTCTGCAGCACCGCCTGGGTTGCGTTGGACAAGAAAAAAGCCCGCCATGCAATCGCTGCATACGGGCTCTGGAATCCGGCGGGATTTCTGGTCTTGTTCTTGGTGCGGCTGGCGGGGATCGAACCCACGACCCTCGGCTTCGGAGGCCGATACTCTATCCACTGAGCTACAGCCGCATTTGAAGTAAGCCCTGCATTATCCCTGATTGTGGGCGTTCACCGGTGAAGACAGGCCGAGTCCACGTAAAAAGACATCGAGTGCGTTCAAACCGGTGGCTTCCAGATCGAAGGAGGGATCAAGCAGCCAGCTGAAGACCAGCCCGTGCACCATGGCGTGCATCCCATGGGCCAACTGCTCAGCAGGGGCTGGAAGTGCAACGCCGAGCTGCTGGCTGGCGTTTTCGAGTGCGGAATGCTGGCAGAGCACATGCTCGCGCTGAGTCTGTAGATGACGCTCCCGAATGGCGCCCAGTTCCGGGGTGTGTTCCACCATCAGAGTGGCAATCTCCAGCACGCGCCGGGTTTGCTCGTCGCGAACGATCTGCCGCAACGCATGTTTCAGGCCTTGGCGAAGCGCGGCGATGGGGTCATCTCCGGTGACGTCCGGCAGCATGCATTCGAGAGGGAGCGTGACTCGCTCCAGCATGGCGTTGAACAGGTCAGCCTTATCCTTGAAATGCCAATAAAGAGCGCCACGAGTCACTCCCGCAGCCTGGGCGATGTCATTCAAAGATGTGCGAGAGACTCCGCGCTGCAGAAACACGTGCTCTGCGGCATCCAGCAACGCGCTGCGCGTCGCTTGAGCGTCTTCCTTGGTACGGCGGGCCATTGAACGATCAGATAGAGATAAAAAGAGGATATTTCGTTCGATATTAGCATATACATTCTTGAATGTATGTATAATTCCGAACGTTTTCACTCGGTTATTACGCCGGTTGCTGCTAGATTTACGTGGCAGACCTGCAGTCATCCGCAATGTCTACCCAGTGCTTGCTCCACCGCGGGGCCGCACTCCCTTTTTTTCCAGAAAAGCAAGAGAAATCAACATGTCAGATACGCGTGCCGTTCGCTATTCGTTGCCTCCGCGCCTGCTGCCTGTAGGCGCTGCCGTGCTGCTGGCCTTGTCTTTAGCCGCCTGTGGCAAGAAAGACGCCGCTCCAGCCGGGGGAGCTCCCGGCGGTGGGATGCCTCCACCTCAAGTTGGAGTGGTGACTGTTCAGCTCGGTACTGTGGGCTTGGTGACGGAGCTTCCTGGCAGGCTCGAAGCCTCCCGGGTCGCTCAAGTGCGTGCACGTGCAGCAGGCATCTTGCAGAAAAGGCTCTTCCAGGAAGGCAGCGATGTCAAAGCCGGGCAGGCGCTGTTTGCCATAGATCCCGCGCCCTACAACGCAGCCCTTCTGAGCGCGCAGGCTACAGCAGCCCGCGCCCAGGCCAACCTGTCGCAGGCCGCAGCGCTTGCCGACCGTTACAAGCCTCTGGTGGAAGCTAACGCAGTCAGCAAGCAGGAATATGCCAATGCGGTGGCCGCGCGAGCCCAGGCTGAAGCTGATGTGCAGGCTGGCCGTGCTGCCGTGGAAACCGCCCGCATCAACCTCAGTTATGCGAGGGTCACCGCACCTATTAATGGCCGCATTGGCCGCGCATTGGTCACTGAGGGCGCGCTGGTCGGCCAGGGTGAGGCTACTCAGTTGGCGGTCATCCAGCAGATCAACCCGCTGTATGTGAACGTCACGCAATCTGCTGGTGAAGTGATGAAGCTGCGTCAGGCCCTGCAAAGCGGCCAGCTGTCGCGTGCCGGCGGTGGCGAAGCTGCCAAGGTGCAAGTGATACTGGAAGACGGAAGCGTCTACGGCAGCCCCGGTAAGTTGTTGTTCTCCGATTTGTCGGTAGATCCAGCGACTGGTCAGATCAGCTTGCGTGCTGAAGTGCCCAATGCACAGGGCATGTTGCTGCCAGGCATGTATGTACGCGCACGCATTGAGCAGGCGCAAGTCAACAATGCCATCTTGCTGCCACAGCAAGCAGTCACTCGCGGCAGCAAGGGCGATTCAGTTCTGGTGGTCGCAGCCGATGGCTCGTTTGCTCCGCGCCCAGTGAAAGTGGGTGAAGCGCAAGGCAAGTCCTGGGTCATCCTGGATGGCCTCAAGGCAGGCGAGCAGGTGATCGTGGACGGCGTGATGAAGCTGATGCCAGGTGTGAAGGCCGTAAAGGCCGTGCCATGGCAAGAAGGCAAACCTGCCGCAGCTCCAGCAGCCCCGCCCGCGTCAGCCCCCCAAACCCCAGCTTCCGGCGTAGTTGCCGCGCAAGCACCGGCTTCAGCAGCTTCCAAGTAAGCAGCGAGGACTCAAGGCATGGCCAAGTTTTTTATTGATCGCCCCATCTTCGCATGGGTGATCGCTCTCTTCATTATGGTGATTGGGGTAACCGCAATCACCCAGCTGCCCATCTCGCAGTACCCCAAAGTGGCACCGCCCACCATCGTGCTCGCCGCCGCCTATCCTGGTGCTTCGGCAAAAACGATGGAAGACGCCGTGCTGTCGGTGATCGAGCGCGAAATGAACGGCTCTCCTGGGCTGGCTTACATGGAGTCGGTGGCTCAGGCTGATGGCTCCGGAAGCATCACGCTGTCGTTCGAGCCAGGCACGGACGCCGATATGGCGCAGGTCGATGTTCAAAACCGACTTTCGCGCGCCACGCCTCGTCTGCCCACCACGGTGGTTCAGCAGGGTGTCCGGGTCGAAAAATCGCAATCGAACTTCTTGCTCTTCGTGATGCTGTCTTCGTCCAATGCCGATCTGGACGTGGCTCAGTTGACAGACTACGCCTCCCGCAACGTTTTGCCTGAGTTGCAACGGGTAACCGGCATTGGCCAAGTGCAGCTGTTCGGCTCCGAGCGTGCCATGCGGATCTGGGTCGACCCTGCCAAGCTGCAAAGCTTTAACCTCTCCCCGTCTGACGTGAGCAGCGCTATTCAGGCGCAAAACGCGCAAGTGTCGGCGGGCTCGATTGGTGACTTGCCGTTGATCGCGGGACAAACCGTCGCAGCGACGGTCGTTGTGCCTGGGCAGATCAGCAGCGTAGAGCAGTTCGGCAATATCGTCTTGCGCGGCCTCGCCGATGGTAGTTCTGTACGTCTGAAAGATGTGGCGCGCATTGAGCTGGGCGCGCAGAGCTATGCCACAAGTGCGCGCCTGAACGGCGAGCCTGGTGCTGGCCTGGGTGTCATGCTCTCGCCTTCCGGCAATGCCTTGGCCTCAGCCGAAGCCATCAAGAAGCGCATGAAAGAGCTGGAGCCGTATTTCCCGGCTGGCATGCATTGGACCATTCCATACGACAGCTCCGAGTTCGTGAAGATCTCGATCAACGAAGTGGTCAAGACCTTGGTCGAAGCCATTGTGCTGGTGTTCCTGGTGATGTTCCTGTTCCTCCAGAACTGGCGCTACACGGTCATCCCAACCATTGTGGTGCCGGTGGCACTGCTGGGTACATTTGCTGCGCTGCTGGCGTTCGGCATGTCCATCAACGTGCTGACCATGTTCGGCATGGTGCTGGTGATTGGTATCGTGGTGGATGATGCCATCGTGGTGGTTGAGAACGTGGAGCGGATCATGGCCGAGGAGGGGTTGTCACCCTTGCTTGCCACACGAAAAGCCATGAGCCAGATCTCGGGCGCCATCATCGGTGTGACGGTGGTCCTGATTGCGGTGTTCGTGCCGCTGGCGTTCTTTGCTGGATCAGTCGGTAATATTTATCGCCAGTTCTCGGCGGTCATGGCCGTGTCGATTTTCTTCTCGGCATTCATGGCGCTTTCGCTCACGCCAGCTCTCTGCGTCACCTTGCTCAAGCCAGTTGAAGCTGGGCATCACGATGAAAAGCGCGGGTTCTTCGGGTGGTTCAACCGAGGCTTCAACCGTACCGCCAAGGGCTATGAAGGCGTGGTGGCCAAACTGCTGCGTCGCTCTGGACGATTGATGCTGGTCTATCTGGCACTCGCAGCGGTCGTGGCCATCATGTACACGCGACTGCCCACCTCCTTCCTGCCTTCGGAAGATCAGGGCTATCTCATCGTGAACATGCAGTTGCCTCCCGGCGCCACCATGGAACGCACTCAGAGCGTCGTGGAGCAAATGGAGAGCTTCATGAAGAAGCAGCCAGAGGTGGCCAACGTGGTGTCCGTCTTGGGTTTCTCCTTCTCTGGTCAAGGTCAGAACGCGGCACTCGCATTCGTTCCGCTGAAGCATTGGGATGAGCGAAAAGGCCCGGAACATAGTGCTGACGCTATTGCGGGCCGTACGATGGGAGCGCTCTCGGGCGTTCGGGATGCCTTTATCTTTGCGCTGAATCCACCTCCTATTCCGGAGTTGGGCAACAGCTCCGGCTTTACCTTCCGTCTTCAAGACCGGGGTGGAAACGGTCATGATGCTCTGGTCGGTGCGCGCAATCAGATGCTGGGCATGGCTATGCAGAGCAAAGTGCTGGCGGGCGTGCGTCCTGACGGCCTCGAAGATGCGCCTCAGCTGCAGGTGGACATTGACCGCGACAAGGCCGCTGCTCAAGGCGTGAGCTTTGCCGCGATCAATAACGCGATTTCTGCGTCACTGGGCTCGGCTTACGTGAACGATTTCCCGAATGCAGGCCGTATGCAGCGCGTGGTGGTGCAAGCGGATGCTCAGGCCCGTATGGAACCGGAGGATATCCTCCGCCTGACTGCGCTCAACAGCAAAGGCCAAGCGGTACCGCTGTCCGCGTTTGCGACAACCCGCTGGATCACCGGCCCTATGCAGACCATCCGCTACAACGGCTATCCCGCGATGCGGATTGCGGGCGGAGCTGCGCCAGGGTTCAGTACGGGCGAGGCGATGAAGGAGATGGAGACGCTGGCAGCTAAATTGCCTGCAGGCTTCGGCTTTGAGTGGACTGGTCAATCACGCGAGGAAAAGCTTGCGGGCAACCAGGCGCTGATTCTGTACGCTTTCGCCATCTTGGCGGTGCTGCTGGCGCTCGCTGCGCTGTATGAGAGCTGGTCGATCCCGCTGGCCGTGATTTTGGTGGTTCCGCTGGGCGTACTTGGCGTGTTGCTGGCCATTACCGGGCGTGGGCTCCTGAACGACGTGTACTTCCAGGTGGGTCTGATCACGATCATTGGGCTATCGGCCAAGAACGCTATTCTGATCATCGAGTTCGCCAAGGATCTGCAGGCGCAGGGCATGAGCGCGATTGAATCAGCGCTGGCTGCTGCGCACCTGCGGTTCCGCCCGATTGTCATGACTTCGCTGGCGTTCATTCTGGGTGTGCTGCCGTTGGCGATTGCCACCGGAGCGAGTTCTGCCAGCCAACGTGCCATCGGTACCGGCGTGATCGGCGGCATGGTCGTGGGTACTTTCCTGGCTGTGTTCTTCGTGCCGATCTTCTTCGTGGTGGTGCGGAAAATCTTCAAGAGCAGCCCACGCGAGCGTGAACGTTATGCCGAGCATGCGGCGCAAGCGGGCATTACTCCTGAGGCCGCGCACGCCTATGTTGAAGCGGCTGAGCACGGCCTCTCCGCAGAAGAGCGGCGCGCCATGCATGAAGGTGCCGAGCCTCCAGTAGCTGGCGCCAAAAAGGACTCACATGACTAAGTACCGTATTTCCCGCGCTAGTGGAGCAATCCGGCCGCTCACGGCACTGGCTCTGGCCAGTGTGCTGGCGGGCTGCTCGTTCATTCCTACCTACGAACGCCCTGCTGCGCCAGTGACCGCGCAATGGCCCGATACCGCAGGTGCGCAGTTGGTCGGTGGTACTGCCGCGGCAGATCTGCCGTGGCAAGAATTCGTGCATGACGTCCGTTTGCGCGAAATAATCGAGTTGGCACTGGCTAATAACCGTGACTTGCGTGTGTCGATCCTGAATATTGAGCAAGCCCGTGCTCAGTACCAGATCCGCCGGGCTGATCAAGTGCCCACCCTGTCGGGAGCGCTTTCCGGGACGCGCCAAGCACCTAACGCAGCCGGTGGTGAGGGCGGCTCGAACGTGAGCTCTGTCTATACGCTTGGCGTGGGGATCACGGCTTGGGAGCTGGATTTCTTTGGCCGTGTGGGCGCCCTTAAGGACGCGGCCCTGGCGCAATACCTGGCCACGGAAGAAGCTCGCAAGTCGGCGCAGATCAGCTTGGTCAGCTCTGTAAGTACGGCATGGCTGGCTTTGCAAGCAGATACCGAGCTGCTGCTGCTGGCAGAGCGCACGCTCGCCTCACGAGATCAATCGTTGCGGTTGACCAAGCTGCGCTTTGACAACGGCGCGTCATCTGCACTCGACTTGCGCCAAGCCGAATCGCTCAGCGCCTCTGCGCAGGCGGCGCGGGCTCAGCAATTGCGTCTGCGTGCGCAAGATATCAACTTGCTCACCTTGCTGGTGGGTCAGGCGATTCCGGAGCGACTGATACCGGCCGTGCCAATGGTGGCGGTTGCACCGCCGTCCAATGATTTGACTCAGGCTACGCCACCTGTCGCCCCGACGGGAGAGCTTTCCACCTTCACTGCGGTGCCGGCTGGACTGCCTTCCGACTTGCTGCTGCGCCGGCCGGATATTCGCGCTGCCGAGCAGCAACTGATCGCTGCTAACGCCAACATCGGCGCTGCGCGTGCGGCCTTCTTCCCACGCATCACCCTGACTGCCAGCGCTGGACGTGCGAGCACCACGCTGGATGGGCTGGTGAGCTCAGGCGGTGCGGGGGCCTGGTCCCTGGCTCCCAGCATTACGGTACCGATCTTCGACAGGGGCCGTAACCAGGCGAACCTGGATGTGGCCAAAGCCGGTAGAGAAATTACCGTGGCGCAGTACGAGAAAGCCATCCAAACGGCGTTTCGCGAGGCTGCCGACGCACTGGCCGGCCGCGCCGCGCTGGGCGATCAACTGAAAGCGCTTGAGGCTCAGGCTACCGCCGAACGCGACCGCTTCCGCCTGGCGGATCTGCGCTATCGCAACGGCATTGCCAGCTACCTGGATCTGCTGGATGCACAGCGTTCGCTCTTCTCCACAGAGCAAGCGCTGGCCCAGACGCGGCAGGCTCAGCGTACCAACGAAGTGCAGCTCTATAAGGCACTTGGCGGAGGCTGGAGTGAGCCCGCCGCCGGTACTTCGCGCCCTGCGGGTTAAGAGGCCCTTGCGCGTGCGCTGAGGTGCACGCGCAAGCCGCCCTATAATCAGCGGCTTGCAGCGGAGCCGCGCATGATGACGCACGTGCTCCGCAATAGAAAACCACCACGAACTGATCCCCCCGAGGACGCCATGAGCGACAACACGCACGAGGAAGCACACACTGGCCCGGTCAAGACACCCAAACAGCTATTTTGGGTCAGTTTCGCGGCATTCGTGATCCCGGTGTTTATCATCATCGGCCTCGTTTACTACGTTACTTCGGCGAACAAGCTTTCGCCTGGGGCCACAGATACTGAGCGCGCGATCGCCCAGCGTATTCAAAAAATCGGCACCGTGGAAATCCGCGATGCCAACCGCCCACTGGCTGGCGGCGAAGAGGTGTACAAGGCGCAATGCGCGGCCTGTCATGCCACTGGTCTGGCGGGTGCGCCCAAGTTCCAGGACGCCGGTCAATGGGCAGCCCGTATCGCTACCGGCCTTGACAAGCTTATTCATTCGGCGCTTGCTGGCAAAGGCGGTATGGCGCCACAGGGCGGCGGTAACTTCACAGATGTGGAAATTGGCCGCGCCGTAGCCTACATGGCCAACGCAGCTGGTGCCAAGTTTGCTGAGCCCGCGGCTCCAGCGGCGAACGCAGCAGCCTCAGACGCAGCGCCTCAAGCCGCAGCCGCTCCAGCAGCAACGCCCGCACCCGCTGCGGTGGTGGCAGTAGCTGCCCCTGCGGCCGCTGCGGCTCCAGCAGCAGCTGGCGGTCCAGCTGTGGGCAAGGCTTTGTATGAAAGCGCTTGCGTGGTTTGCCATGCGGCAGGTGTGGCAGGTGCGCCTAAATTCGGCGACAAAGCAGGATGGGCTCCGCGTCTGGGTGTTGGCTTCGAAGAAATCCTGAAGATTGCCACCACGGGTAAAGGTGCCATGCCAGCCAAGGGTGGTACGACTGCATCTGATGCTGATTTCAGAGCTGCCGTTCAGTACATGGTGGATTCGGTTAAGTAATTAACCCGCCCACTTAAAAAAAAGCCGGTCATAGACCGGCTTTTTGCATTTTCAGATCCCTTGGTCATCCACCTGCCGCGCTTTCGGGCGGCTAGGGGAGACACGCAGGCTAAATCAGCGACTTGGCATTGGAGAGCACGTAGTCGCAGGCTTTGGTTTTG
The DNA here is from genome assembly GCF_000422885.1 of Ottowia thiooxydans DSM 14619. Lineage (GTDB taxonomy): Bacteria > Pseudomonadota > Gammaproteobacteria > Burkholderiales > Burkholderiaceae_C > Ottowia > Ottowia thiooxydans. The sequence goes on from NZ_AUGX01000008.1 coordinate 15,835, forward strand.
ATCTGACTGCCCACGTTGTCGAGACTCATTGACTTGCCATCGCTGCCTTGCAGGAGGCCTTTGACTCCGGTGTCGTAGCCGGTTTGCTGTGGTTTCTGGCCGGTGACCATGCCGAGCAGTTTGTCCTTCACGCCACCAGCGGCATCGGCGCTCAGGTAGTTGTTCTTGACGCAGTACTCCAGTACCCCCGCTGCATTGCCCAGGCTGCTGCTGCCAATGCTGGGCATGGAGAGGCCCAAGCCACTTGCCAGGGCCGCAGCCGCGCCGGTTTTGGCACCATCGCCGCTGGTGCCAGAGGTGGCGTTGGACTGGTTGAGCCGGTCCTTGAGCGCATCAAGCATTTGGCTGTGAGCAAACGGGGATGCCATTGCGGCGAACAAGGCCATGGTGGCTAGAACAACACGTTTCTTCATAAGGACCTTTCCCGGAAAAATGTATGGATTGAGTCAGTCTAAGCTGGAAGCCGAAGACCCTGCAGCCCGAGGTACGAAAATGATCAGTAGGCGTGGGGCAATAGTTCCCGGAAAGGAGAATTTCCTTGGGTACGTGTCCTGACGCACGGTGCGCTCCAGACTGAATTTCGTAGTCTCGCAGGAGCGTTTCAGCTGTAGCCACTTATTCAGACGGGGACTACCGCCACTTGCTTTCTACGCTGTTGTATTGTCAAGCACTCGCCTGTTATTGCCACGTATTCGACATGAACCAACTTCAGTCAAGTGAGATAGCCCGTGCCGACTAACTATGCTCGATTTCTAGTCGGTCGTCATCGCACCACAGCGGGCAACCGGCAATTGGGGTGGTTTCTCGCGTTTGTGGCGGGCGCTCTTAATGCTGGAGGATTCTTAGCCGTACAGCAATATACCTCGCATGTCACGGGTATGTTGTCGGCGCTCGCAGACAACTTCGCTTTGGGCTATCTCGATCTGGTGGTCGATGGAATGGTTGCCATACTTGCGTTCCTTCTAGGGGCCATATGTAGCGCCATCCTGGTTAATTTCGCTCGCCGAAAGGCAATGGCTAGTGAGTATTCGCTTCCGTTGCTCCTGGAGTCGGCACTCATCCTGTGCTTTGGTTTACTGGGTGCCCGCCTGGCATCGTTTGACGGACTGCTGATTCCTTTTACGGTTGTTCTACTGTGCTTCATCATGGGCTTGCAGAACGCGGCCATGACCAAGCTTTCAGGAGCGGTTATTCGCACGACCCACATGACCGGTACCGTGACAGACCTTGGTATTGAGCTGGGCAAGCTGATGTATTGGAATATCGATAGAGGCAGACCGTCTGAGCACCATGTCCGGGCCGATCGGGATCGAATTGTCGTGCTCGGAGGCCTATTGCTGGCTTTCCTGTTGGGAGGCATCTCCGGGGCTTTTGGCTTTAAGCAGGTCGGCTATGGCTTCACGGTGCCGCTTGCGGTGCTGCTTGCCCTTATTTCACTGGTGCCCGCATGGGATGACATCTGGCATCGGAAGTCTAGGGGCTAAAGCCTGTGTTCAATGATGGATAGCGTCAGTGGTAGAGGGGTCTCACGAAGCGCGCCGGGCAAACGCGATTTGCGGTGCCTGGCAAGCGCCAGCGTTAGAAGCGTTTCGGGAAAGCGTGTGCGACGTTCGCCTCAAAGCCGCGCCAAGCCACCATAGTGGCTTGTCGACCGACAACGCGATCAAGGGATGCCGGCGCTCGCTGAGTCCGCTGCGGGACAACCCTCATCTAATTTGGCTCATTTTCACCAGATCAGAAGTCGCCATGCGACTACGATGTGTTGCATGCTGGCGAGCCGGATTCGGGCTTGCAATCGAAGCCGCTCCTTACTGTGAGACAGAGTGGCTTCAAACGTATCAACCAAGAAGACCATGGCCAATATCGAGACTTCCTTATCAGTAGCCAGTGATGCCTATCGCGCTAACCGGGAGGGTATGCAGTTGCTCCTGACCCGAGTCCGGCTTTATGAGGAGCGGACCCGGCAAAAATCTGCTGCTTCACGTGAGAGATTTGAAAAGCGTGGCCAGATGCTGCCGCGTGAGCGCCTGGCGCTGCTGCTCGATCCGGGAACACCATTCATGGAATTTTCCACCCTGGCAGGCCTGGGGCTGGACAACGCTGATCTCGACAAAAGCGTGCCAGGTGGGGGCGTGATCGCCGGCATTGGGTTTGTCAGCGGCATCCGGTGCATGGTGATGGCTTCCGATTCCGGGATTGATGCGGGTGCATTGCAGCCCATGGGCCTGGACAAAATCTTGCGGGCGCAAGAGCTGGCGCTGGAAAACAAGCTGCCTTACGTTCAGCTGGTGGAGAGTGCGGGCGCCAACCTCATGGCATACCGGGTGGAGGATTTCATTCGCGGCGGCAATACGTTTCGCAATCTGGCGCGGTTGTCAGCAGCAGGTTTGCCGGTAGTCACAGTGACACACGGCTCATCTACCGCGGGTGGGGCCTATCAAACGGGCTTGTCTGACTACATCATCCTTGTGCGGGGTAGATCCAGGGCATTCCTGGCAGGGCCGCCACTGCTCAAGGCTGCCACCGGCGAAATTGCCACGGAAGAAGAGCTTGGCGGCGCGGTGATGCACGCCTCTATCTCCGGTCTGGGAGACTATCTGGCCGAAGACGACCGCGATGCCTTGCGTATTGCACGCGAGGTCATGGGCCAGATCGATTGGAATCACGGCGTGCCTGCCGATGCACCCCGCCGCTTCAAGCCCCCGCGCTACGACGGCGAGGAGCTTCTGGGCATCATGCCGATGGATCACAAGCGCCCGGTGAACATGAAAGAGGTGCTTGCCCGCATCGCTGACGACTCCGAGTTTCTGGAGTTTGGCGAAAACTATGGGGGCGCCACCGTGTGTGGGCACATCAAGATTGAAGGCTGGCCCTTGGGTGTCATCACCAACAATGGTCCCATCGATCCCGCCGGAGCCACCAAGGCCACGCACTTCATTCAGGCTTGCTGCCAAGCCAAAACTCCCATTCTCTACCTGAACAACACTACGGGGTTCATGGTGGGCAAGGCTTATGAAGAGGGTGGCATCATTAAGCACGGATCCAAGATGATTCAGGCGGTGACCAACGCCACCGTGCCGCAGATCACCTTGTATTGCGGCGCTTCGTTCGGAGCCGGCAACTATGGCATGTGCGGGCGCGGCTTTCACCCGCGTTTTTGCTTTTCATGGCCCAACGCCAAGACGGCGGTGATGGGCGGCGAACAGGCGGCTGAGACCATGGCCATCGTCACCGAAGCGGCCATGCGGCGCAAAGGGGAGGTGGATCAGGCTCGTATCGAGGCGCTCAAGCAAAATATCATCGATCGCTTTGATCGCCAGATGAGTGTGTTCACCACCAGCGCGCAGCTGTTGGATGATGGCGTGATCGATCCGCGTGACACCCGGGCCGTGTTGGCCAACGTACTGGCCACCTGCCGTGAAGCGGCCGCACGCCAACCTCAGTCCATGCAGTTTTCAGTTGCCCGGCCATGACCGTATCTACTCCCTTTCACAAGATTCTTATTGCTAACCGCGGTGAGATCGCGCTGCGTGTGATCCGCACGGCCCGCGCCATGGGCTACATGACGGTGGCGGTGTATTCCACAGCCGATCTGCACTCTCGCCACGTGCTTGAGGCTGATCAAGCCGTGTGTATAGGCGAGCCGTTGCCGGCGCAGTCTTACCTGAACGTGGATTCCATCATTGAGGCGGCGCGCCAGACCGGGGCCGATGCCGTGCATCCTGGTTATGGTTTTCTGGCGGAGAACGCAAGCTTTGCCAAGGCGTGTCGTGATGCGGGCTTGGTGTTTATTGGCCCTTCGCCCGAAGCCATCATTGCCATGGGCCACAAGGCGGGCGCCAAGAAAATCATGATGGACGCCGGGGTGCCTTGCATTCCAGGTTACCAAGGCGAAGACCAGAGTGCAGCACGGCTGTTGAGCGAGGCAGAGCGCGTTGGCTTTCCAGTGATGATCAAGGCCACTGCCGGTGGGGGTGGACGAGGCATGCGCCTGGTGAGCGCGGCCAAGGAGTTCCCCGATCTGCTGCGCAGCGCCCAGTCTGAGGCCCAGAATGCTTTCGGTGACCCCGAGGTCATTCTGGAGCGCGCTATCACCACGCCGCGCCATATTGAGATCCAGGTTTTTGCTGATCGGTATGGACATGCCATTCACCTCGGCGAGCGGGATTGCTCGGTACAGCGACGCCATCAGAAAGTGATTGAGGAGGCGCCTTCGCCGGCGGTGGATGCGGCCTTGCGCGATCGCATGGGCGCTACGGCCGTGGCCGCGGTGAAGGCCATCGGCTATGAAGGCGCCGGCACGCTTGAGTTTCTACTCGATCAAGATGGCCATTTCTACTTCATGGAAATGAACACCCGCCTCCAGGTGGAGCACCCAGTTACCGAGGCCATCACAGGGTTGGATTTGGTGGAGTTGCAGTTGCGTGTGGCGGCAGGGGAGAGGCTGCCACTGAAGCAGGAGGATGTGGTTTTCCAAGGGCACGCCATTGAAGTACGCCTGTGCGCCGAAGACGTGAGCAAAGGGTTCATGCCTCAAAGCGGCACGATGCTGCTCTGGCAAGCACCCGGCAGCCTGCGTGTGGAACAGGCGCTGAGCTCCGGGGCAGAGATCCCCCCTTACTACGACTCCATGATCGCCAAGATCATTGCGCACGGCACCAGCCGTGATGAGGCACGCCGGCGCCTGATGTTGGGGCTTCACCAGACCGTGGCGTTGGGGGTGACCACCAATCAGGTGTTCCTGGGCAGTTGTTTGCGGCATCCGGTGTTTGCGGCAGGAGGGGCGACTACGGGGTTCATTGCGGAGCACCAGGAGCAACTGCTGCAAACGGAAGGCCTTGCTCGCGAGCGCGCGCTGGCCGTGGCTGCTGTGCTGCTTTTCGAAACCACCAACGAACGCTCTACGCAGAGTGGCTTGCGGCGCCTGGCGCACTCGCTACCGGTGGGCATGCTGCTGGAGATTGATAACGCACGGCACAAGGTCCAGATCACGCAGAGTAGCTCACACTGTTTTGAGATTCAGGTCGAAGGGCGGCAGCACGTGATTGATTTGGTGGGGTTCGCCCCGCAGCAGGCTCGCCTGGTGGTCGATGGCGTCATGGAGAGCGCCGCTTTCCTGCGCGACGGCTCACAGCTGCTGCTGCACTACCGGGGGCAGCCTGTCGCCGTGAACGATCACACCCGCAGTGCCGCTCTGCGCTCAGCGGCTGGAGATGGCGATGGCAAAGTACGCGCATCGATGAACGGGCGCGTGGTGGCGGTGCTGGTGGCCGAGGGCGATCTGGTCGAGGCCGGCCAGCCCATCATCACCCTTGAAGCGATGAAGATGGAGCATGTGCATGTGGCACCTGTGAGTGGCCGGGTCAGCGCGCTGAGTGCGGCCGTGGGGGAGCAGGTCACCCTGCGCCGGGTGTTGGTCGAGATTGCAGCTCCAGCCACGTCTTGAGGCCAAGCTCAGCGCGAACGGTTTACTTCCTGGCGAACATCGAGGGTATGAAATGCGGAGAAGCGCTCAGAGTTTCGTGGCGCCTCAAAAGAAAACGCCCCTGTTTTAGCAGGGGCGTTTGCGCTTGAGCGTGTTGACGATGGGATAAATTGTCAACACGGTCTTCGCAGCGACTAGATCATGCGGGCAGTGCCACCAGCGGGCTGCCGAACATTGGATCGTCTTTCTTGGAGGCCAGTGCTTTCGCCAGGTCCAGGCCCAGTGCCTTGGCCACGCCTGCGCCATAGGCTGGATCGGCGGCGTTGCAATTGCGAATGTGGCGAAACTTGACGAACTCTGGCGCATCGCCCATTCCGCGGCCGGTATTGCCGAAAAGGACTTCCTTCTGTTCGGCGCTCATCAAGCGGAACAGTTTTCCGGGTTGCTCGAAGTAGTTGTTGTCGTCCTTGTCGTAATCCCAATGGTCAGCGTTACCAGTCAGTTTCAGTGGTGGCTCCATGAATTCCGGTTGAGCTTGCCATTGTCCAAAGCTGTTGGGTTCGTAGTGGGGCAGGCCGCCGTAGTTGCCATCGACGCGGCCCGCGCCATCCCGGTGGTTGCTGTTGACTGGGCAGCGCGGCTTGTTCACCGGGATTTGCTGGTAGTTGGTGCCCAGGCGGAAGCGCTGCGCATCTGCATAGTTGAAGAGCCTTGACTGCAACATGCGGTCTGGGCTGGCGCCAATACCGGGAACCAGGTTGCCGGGAGCAAACGCCACTTGTTCGACGTCGGCAAAGAAGTTTTCCGGGTTCTTGTTCAGCTCGAACTCGCCGACTTCGATCAGCGGATAGTCGCCTTTGTACCAAACCTTGGTGAGATCAAACGGGTGCAGGCGGTATTTCTCAGCGTCTGCTTCCGGCATGATTTGTACAAACAGTTTCCACTTGGGGAATTCACCGCGTTCGATGGCTTCGTAGAGGTCACGCTGGTGGCTTTCACGATCCTTGCCCACCAGTGCCTCTGCTTCGGCATCCGTCAGGTTCTTGATGCCTTGTTGGGTGCGGAAATGCATCTTCACCCAGAAGCGTTCGCCGGCCTGGTTCCAGAAGCTGTAGGTGTGCGAAGCGAAGCCGTGCATGTGGCGGTAGCTGGCGGGAATGCCGCGATCGCTCATGACCACGGTGATCTGATGCAGTGCTTCCGGGTTGAGCGTCCACCAGTCCCAGTTATTCAGCGCGCTGCGCAGGTTGGTACGAGGATCGCGCTTCACGGCTTTGTTCAAGTCGGGAAACTGGCGCGGATCGCGAATGAAGAAAACGGGGGTGTTGTTGCCAACCATGTCCCAATTGCCCTCTTCGGTGTAAAACTTGAGGGCAAAGCCACGGATATCGCGCTCGGCATCGGCCGCGCCGCGTTCGCCCGCCACGGTAGTGAAGCGCGCAAACATCTCGGTTTTTTTACCCACCTCGCTGAAAATCTTGGCTCGGGTGTAGCGTGTGATGTCGTGTGTGACTTTGAAGGTGCCGAAGGCGCCTGAGCCCTTGGCGTGCATGCGGCGTTCAGGGATGACCTCGCGCACGAAATTCGCCAGGCGCTCTTGCAGCCACACATCTTGCGCCAACAGCGGGCCACGGGGGCCAGCGGTCAGGCTGTTGCGGTTGGTGGATACGGGGGCGCCGAAGTCCGTGGTCAGATGAGTCACGGGGCACTTCTTGATATCGTCGCTCATTGGGTAGGTCTCTTTGTAGTGGGAGTAGGTCCACTATAGAAGAGCTAGAGAGATCCTTCCAATTAATTCCCCTTAAAACCGCGATAGGCGATAGCGATCACTCCGTAGTGCTTGGGCTCCAGAAGGCTTGGGTGACGTAGGGGCTGGCTGCCAGCCGGGCCACCAGGGCGTCCAATTCCTCACCATCTACGCCTGTCACGGTCAACACGGCTTCAATTTCCACAGCATCGTCTCCGAACGCGTGTGCATCCAAATCTCGCGTTGGATAGCGGGATTTTTCGAGTTCGGCTTCGAGCAGCTGCATGGCTTGCCTCTGCCAGCTCTTAGGGGAAATTACATGAACGGTATTGGTCACCTCCACCGCTTCAGTATCCAGCGGTTGGCGGTTGATGCGGTTGACGATAGGGCGCAGCAGCGTGTTGGCAGCCAGGACGAACGCGGTGCCCAGCACCGCCTCGATGATCAGATCGGAGCCCGCGCAAGCGCCCACGGCGGCGGAGCACCAAATGGTAGCCGCGGTGTTCAGGCCTCGAACGTTGCCATCTTCACGCATGATGACGCCCGCGCCCAGAAAGCCAATACCCGAGACCACGTAGGAGATGACTCGTGTGGCACCGTCAGCGCCGGCCAGACGGTAGGCAATGTCGACGAAGATGGCCGCGCCCACGGCCACCAGGACGTTGGTACGCAGCCCCGCCGTGCGCTGGCGGTACTGGCGCTCCAACCCTATGGCACCGCCCAGAAAGAACGCAGTCGAGAGACTGAGTAGCGTGTCTAGAAACGATGCGAGGTCGATGTTCTGAAAGGCTTGCATAGAGCTTCAGGGGGCGGTTTGCGGTGGGGAAATGGCCATATCGGACGCACGGCGCGGGGTGCCTATGGGGGCTCCGGCCTGACCTCGTTGAACGGCGGCCATGTCTTGCTCGCTGGGGAAAATGCCGGAGAGCCAATAATCCATTGTTCGCCTCACCAGAGGCGCAGCATGCGCGGCGCCAAAGCCCGCGTTCTCCACGATGGCGGCCACAGCAATCCTGGGATTGTCTGCCGGTGCAAAACCAATGTAGAGGGAGTGGTCACGCTGGTACTCAGCCAGACGGGAGGCGTTATAGCGCCCCTTTTGGCCGATGGTGATGGCTTGCGCTGTACCTGTTTTCCCGCCCGAGACATACTGCGCACCTGCAAAGACGCGTGTGGATGTGCCCTCTTGTGTCACGCCCACCATGGAGCGGAGCACCAGAGCCACGTTTTCTTGCTTGTAGCCCAGGCTCTTCGGAGGCGGCTGAGGGACCTCCACAAACTCTTGCGTAATGGAATTTTGCCGCGCTTTCACCAGATGAGGTGTGTGCCACACCCCTCCGTTGGCCAGTGTGGCCGTGGCTTGCGCCACCTGCAGCATGGTGAAGTTGTTGTAGCCCTGTCCGATGCCCAGGGAAATCGTTTCGCCAGCAAACCACTTCTGTTGCTCGGGCCGCTTGTACGCGTTGCGCTTCCATTCGGTGGAGGGCAAGATGCCACGCGTTTCTCCAGGAATGTCTATCCCGGTGACCTGCCCGAAGCCCAGCGGCTTCATGAAATCATGGATGGCGTTGACACCCATGTCGTTGGCGAGCTGGTAGAAATAGACGTTACTGGATAGGGTGATGGCGCGCCGGAGGTCGACCGCACCCAACGCGTGGCCAGAGCGGAAGGTATGGCCACCAAAGGTCCAGGAGCCGCCGTCCATCACCACGGTTCCTGCGGCTCGTTTTCCTGTTTCCAGCGCTGCAAGGCCCATGAAGGGTTTGTAGGTCGAGCCTGGTGGGTAGGTGCCACGAAGAGCGCGATTGAGCAATGGCTTGTCGAGCGAACCGTTCAGTTCAGCCCAGGTTTCATGGTCAATGCCTTCGACGAACAGGTTCGGGTTGTAGGTGGGTTTGCTGACGAAGGCCAGCACCTCACCGTTACGTGGGTCCAATGCGACCAGTGCACCGCGCCGCTCCCCGTAAAGATCTTCCACCAGCTTTTGCAGAGTGATGTCGATTGACAAGCGAACCGAGTCCCCAGGAGTTGCTGGGTGGCTGGCCAAGCGCCGTACCGCTTGCCCGCCAGCTGAAGTCTCCATCTGTTCTACGCCGGTGGTGCCGTGCAGCAGTTTTTCGAAGCTGCTTTCGATGCCGAGCTTGCCGATGTAGTCGGTGCCGCGATAGTTGGCCTCGTCTTCGGAGTCGTCGATGCGTTCTTTTTCAGCCTGGTTGATGCGCCCGATATAGCCGACGACGTGCGCGCCCGCTTCACCGAGCGGATAGGTTCTAAACAGCCGAGCCTTGATCTCCACGCCGGGGAATCGATAGCGCTGAGCCGCAAAGCGCGCGACTTCCTCGTCTGAGAGGCGCATACGGATGGGTAGCGACTCGAAGCTTCGCGAGTCTTCCATGAGGCGCTTGAAACGACGGCGATCGCGTGGCGTAATCTCCACCACTTCGCTGATCGCATCAATGGTCTCTTCCAGAGGGCGAGCGCGTGAAGGTGTGATCTCCAGCGTGTAGGCCTTGTAGTTGGTGGCCAGCACCACGCCATTGCGATCAAGGATTTGTCCGCGGTTGGGCACGATGGGCACCACGGCGGTCCGGTTGGTTTCTGCGCGTTCGGCGTAAGCATCGTGGCGAACGACCTGCAGCACATACAGGCGCGCAACGACCAATCCAAAGCCAAAAAGCATGACGAGCCCGACCACCAAAAGGCGCAGGCGAAAGCGCTTGATGTCCGCTTCGACGTTACGCAGCTCAGTCATGGGGCGTTAAAGCGGCCGGTTGGCATCTGGATTCGGAGCGCGCCGCTGGGGCGCCAGCAGCAGCACACTGATCAATGGCCAGAGCGATGCTTCGAGCAAAGGGGCCAGCAAGACCTGCCAGCCGGGAAACGCCGCACCGCCAATCAGTCGCAGCACGATGGTGATGGCGTGCGCGGCAAAAAAAAGTGGGATCAGCTGCACCGCTTGCCCGGGCACGGAAAACCACAGAATTCGCCGGTGGATCATGATGGCGAAGTAGATCAGCACCGAATAGGCCAGCGCATGTTGGCCCAGGAGAGAGGCCTGGTGCACATCAAGGCCCAGGCCAAAAAGGAAAGCCGCCCCCAGGCCTACGCGGCGTGGTTGATGAACGCTCCAGAACACCAGTACGACCGCCAGGAAATCGGGCATCCAGGCAATTCGCCCCAATGGGAGCAGGTTGAGCATCAGCGCAGCGAGCAGGCTCCCCCAAATGAAAATGGGGCTGGCGGGCAGCAGTAGCGGCCGGCCGGGAGGCATGATCATGGGCTGACTCCTCGAGCAGGCGCGCGGCGCGCAGTTGGTGGAGCTGCTGCCGGGGAGCCCGATGGCGAGGGTCTGGCGGCCGGAGCGGTAGCGCTGGTTTCCTGCCCCTGCGGGCGAGCGACGGGCGAGAGCACCATCACGTGCATGACACCTTGCATCTGCGCCAGGGGTTTGCCTTGAATGCGCGCGAAACTCGAATCACTGCGCCGATCCACAGAGACCACCCGGGCCACGGGCAGACCTGGGGGATAAACACCGTCCACGCCGCTCGTAGTTAGCAGGTCGTCCTCCTTGACGTCCTCGGTCACAGACATGTAGCGAAGCTCCAGCAGGCCTCCATGAGGGGAGGGGGAGCCATAGACCACGCTTCGGGTGCCTGTGCGCGCGTTCATGACCGGGATCACCTGGTCGCGATCGATCAGCAAGGTGATCTCGCTGACGAAGGGGTAGACCCGTGTGATTTGTCCGAGCACACCGTATTCGTCCATGACCGGCGAGCCCGGCTCTATACCTTGCAAGCGCCCTCTGTCGATCACCACTCGGCGGCTGTAGGGATCAGTGGCGTCATATAGTACCTGCGCCGCTATGGCGGGTGTCTGAACGCGCTCTTGCAGTGCCAGCAACTTGCGCAGGCGGTCGTTTTCCAGCGCCAAATGCTCCACTTGGCCAGCCCGCAGCGATTGCTCGGCCAGTTGCGAGCGCGCAGCGACCTCAGTCTTGCGAGCGGTCTTCAGGTCAGTCAGATAGCTGGTGAAGTTTTGCATCATCTGCACTGGCTGCAGGGCAAGCCATTGTGCTGGGTACAGCACCGTGGCAATGCCGGCGCGCAGCGGTTGTGCGACGCGAAAGCGCGCGTCCGCCACCATCAGAAACAGGGCCAAGGCGCTGTAGAACACCAGACGAGACAGCGCCGATGGCCCTTGCTTGAAGAAGGGCGGCGGCATGCGATCTAGCGATTCCAGCGGCATGGCAATTGAGCGGCACGGAGGCGGTTAAAAACCCAGGAGGAAAGGTCGCTGAAAAAATCTGCAGAGCCCATTTGGTGTCATGCAGGCGTCGAAAATCCTCGCGATACGACAGGGTATGGCGAGGATTTGTTGTCCGTATGACACCGATTTCGACAGGTAGGTCTTTTCAGCGTACTTATGACTCACGGCGTTAGTATCGCTGATGCTCCTGAAAAATGAGCGTAATGTGCCGAAAAAAGGCGCATCAGCAGCGCCTCTGTGAGCTTACTCACTGGTGAAGATATTGCCCAGCCGCTCCATGCGTTCAAGTGCCAGGCCACACCCACGCACCACACAGGTTAGCGGCTCTTCTGCCACCAGCACAGGCAAGCCAGTCTCTTCCGCCAACAGGCGATCGAGATCACGAAGCAAGGCACCGCCGCCGGTGAGCATCATGCCGCGTTCAGCGATATCTGCGCCCAGTTCTGGAGGGGTTTCTTCCAGAGCTTTTTTGACTTCGGAGACGATGCTGTTGAGCGGCTCGGTCAGGGCTTCCAGGATTTCGTTGCTGCTGATGGTGAAGCTGCGTGGGACGCCTTCCGAGAGATTGCGCCCCTTGACTTCCATCTCCTTGACTTCACTGCCCGGAAATGCGCTGCCAATCCGCTTCTTGATGGCCTCTGCAGTTGGATCGCCGATCAGCATGCCGTAGTTGCGGCGAATGTAGTTGATGATGGCGTCGTCAAACTTGTCTCCGCCCACGCGCGCCGAGCCTTTGTAGACCATGCCGCCCAGCGAGATCACGCCCACTTCTGTGGTGCCGCCGCCAATATCCACCACCATCGAGCCGCTGGCTTCACTTACGGGCAAGCCAGCGCCAATGGCTGCAGCCATTGGTTCCTCGATCAGATAGACATCGCTTGCACCAGCGCCGAGCGCTGATTCGCGGATGGCACGCCGCTCGACCTGGGTCGAGCCGCAAGGCACACAAATGATGATGCGTGGGCTGGGCTTGAACAGGCCGCGTGGATGGACCATGCGGATGAACTGCTTGAGCATCTGCTCAGTGACCGTGAAATCGGCGATGACGCCGTCTTTCATGGGCCTGATGGCCTCGATGTTGCCTGGCACTTTGCCCAGCATGGCTTTGGCTTCTCTGCCCACGGCCTGGATCGTCTTTTTACCTTGGGGGCCGCCCTCGTGACGTATGGACACGACTGATGGCTCATCGAGCACGATGCCTTTGTCGCGAACGTAGATAAGGGTGTTGGCGGTGCCGAGATCGATCGCCAGGTCGGTGGAGAAGTACCGACGGAAAGCTCCAAACATGAATTGTCCTCTTGGGCACACGGCGTGCACCATACCGCCGCCGCTAGCGGTTTCGCCGCAGTATTTAGGTGTTTCTAGAGCAGATGCGAGCCGTTTTCGAAACGTTGCATCAAAGGCGGGATAATACCGCATCCCCCTTAGGGGTCTCGAGACACAAAGCGTCTCAGAGTTCTAAATTACATTTGGTTTCAATCCGGCTTTCGCCTGGATCACCTTGATTTTCACATGTCCCTGACCTCTCCTGACATTGAGCGTATCGCCCATTTGGCGCGGCTTGGGTTGAGCGATGACCAAAGTGAGCGCATGCTCACGAAGCTCAACGATTTTTTTGCCATCGTCGAGGCGATGCGTGCGGTGGATACCACCGGCGTTGAACCTCTGCCGCACCCCATCGCCGTTATTCAGGATGTGCAACTGCGCCTGCGTGACGACGTGGTGAGTGAGCCCGACCAGCGCGAAGCCAATCAGCGCAGCGCTCCCGCAGTCGAAGACGGCCTGTTCCTGGTGCCTAAGGTGATCGAATGAGCTCCAGCATCGAACTTCACGATCTCTCCGTGGCCCAACTGGCCGCCCGGCTTCGCTCGCGCGAGGTGTCCGCTGTCGAGACGGCGCAGCACTTCTTACGCCGTTCGGCCGAGCATGCGGGCCTTGGCACCTATCTTGCTCAGGACGAAGCAGTCACTTTGGCGCAGGCGCGGGCGGCGGATGCCCGTCTGGCCGCAGGGGAAGCGCCCTTGCTGACGGGCGTGCCAATTGCCCATAAAGACGTTTTCGTCACCAAGGATTTCCCCACCACCGCGGGCTCGAAAATGCTTAGCGGCTATCGGTCTCCTTTTGACAGCACGGTGGTGTCCAACCTGGCCAACCAGGGCATGGTCTGCCTGGGAAAACTCAATTGCGATGAGTTCGCCATGGGTTCTGCCAATGAAAACTCCGCCTACGGGCCCGTGAAAAATCCTTGGGATACCACGCGTGTTCCAGGCGGCTCTTCTGGTGGCAGCGCCGCAGCGGTGGCAGCCCGTTTAACGCCTGCCGCCACGGGCACGGATACCGGGGGCTCGATCCGCCAGCCCGGTAGCTTTTGCGGCATCACGGGCATCAAGCCGACCTATGGGCGCGCGTCGCGCTACGGCATGATCGCCTTTGCCTCCAGTCTGGATCAAGCCGGTCCCATGGCTCGCACCGCCGAGGATTGCGCTTTATTGCTTTCCGCCATGTGCGGCCCGGACCCAGATCGCGACTCCACCTCGCTCGACGTGCCCGCTGAAGATTTTTCGCGCGGCCTTGGCCAGGGTATCGAGGGTTTGCGTATTGGGGTGCCGAAGGAGTTTTTTGGTGCTGGTTTGTCCGCAGATGTGGGCACTGCCATTGAAAGCGCGCTGAAAGAATGCGAAAAACAGGGCGCTCGCCTGGTTGACATTTCGCTTCCACGCACAGAGTTGGCTATCCCTGTTTACTACGTGATCGCGCCGGCCGAGGCCAGCTCCAACCTGGCACGCTTTGATGGTGTCAAATTTGGTCATCGCGCCCGCGATTACAGCGATCTGGAGGATATGTATAAAAAAACCCGCGCTGAAGGCTTTGGCGATGAGGTTTTGCGTCGCATCATGACGGGTGCGTATGTGCTGAGCCATGGCTACTACGACGCCTACTATCTGCAGGCACAGAAGATCCGCCGGATGATTGCTGATGACTTCCAGCAGGCGTTCCAGCAATGCGATGTGATTGCCGGACCGGTCGCCCCCACAGTGGCCTGGCACCTGGGCGCCCACGGGACCGATCCCCTGGCCGACTACCTAGCCGATATTTTCACGCTGCCTGCTTCGCTGGCAGGACTGCCTGGCATGAGCGTACCTGCTGGCTTTGGTGAGGGAGGGATGCCTGTAGGCATGCAGTTGATTGGCAATTACCTGCAGGAAGCACGGCTGCTCAATGTGGCGCACCGCTTGCAGCAAGCGACGGATTTCCATCTTCGCCGTCCTAAGACACTGGAGCTGTGATGAGCGAAGCAAAATTGATACAAGGCTACGAAGTCGTCATCGGTTTCGAAACCCACACCCAGCTACAGACCAAAAGCAAGATCTTCAGCCGCGCTTCGACCGCATTCGGCGCAGAGCCCAATACCCAGGCCAGCCCGGTGGACCTGGCTCTGCCAGGCACGCTTCCGGTGATGAACCGCGAGGCCGTGCAATGCGCAATCAAGCTAGGGTTGGCACTGGGTTCCCACATCGCGCCGCGCAGCATTTTTGCGCGAAAGAACTACTTTTATCCAGACCTGCCCAAGGGCTACCAAATCAGCCAGTTCGAAATACCGGTTGTGCAGGGTGGTGAGGTCTCGTTTTTCCTGGGCGCCGAGAAGAAAACCGTGCGCCTGGTACGCGCCCACTTAGAGGAAGATGCTGGCAAATCTCTGCATGAGGTTTACCAGGATATGAGCGGTATCGATCTGAATCGTGCGGGCACGCCGCTTCTGGAAATCGTGACCGAGCCTGACATGCGCAGCAGCGAGGAGGCCGTGGCGTACGCGAAAGAGCTGCACAAAATTGTCACTTGGATTGGTATCTGCGATGGCAACATGCAGGAAGGTTCGTTCCGCTGCGATGCCAACGTCTCGGTGCGCAAGCCAGGGGCGCCGCTGGGCACGCGGCGCGAGATCAAGAACCTGAACAGCTTCAGGTTCATGCAGCAGGCGATCGACTATGAAATCCGTTGGCAGATCGAGCAGATAGAAGACGGCCTCAAGATCCAGCAGGCCACCGTTCTGTTCAACCCGGACACCGGCGAAACCCGCGCCATGCGCACCAAGGAAGATTCGGCCGATTACCGCTACTTCCCTGATCCAGATCTGCCGCCGCTTTGCATTTCGGAAAAGTGGATAGAAGACACACGCGCACAGATGCAAGAGCTGCCGCGCAAGATGGCCGAGCGTTTCGTGGCGGATTACAGCCTTCCCGAATACGACGCCGCCACGCTCACGCAATCCCCCGTGATGGCGTCTTACTTTGAGCAGGTAGCCAAAGCCAGTGGCGAGCCTAAGCTGGCGAGTAACTGGATCATGGGAGAGATGTCTCGCCGTCTGAACACGGGCGAGATTGGCATCGAGTCCGCTCCAGTGTCCGCTGCCCAACTGGCGGCGCTGATCCAGCGTATTCAGGATGGAACCATCAGCAACGCAGCAGCGCGCCAGGTCTTCGATGCCTTGTGGGTAGGTGAGGGTGCGGATGTCGATGCATTGATTGAAGCCAAGGGCCTCAAGCAGATGAACGATACCGGCGCACTGGAGCAAATCATCGATGAGGTGCTGGCCGCCAACCCGGATAACGTGGCCCAGTTCAAAGCAGGCAAAGACAAGGCGTTCAATGCCCTGGTGGGCCAAGCCATGAAGGCCAGCAAGGGCAAAGCCAACCCAGCTCAGGTGAATGCGCTGCTTAAAAGCAAGCTGGGCGCGTGAACGGCTGACTGCCAATGGCAGTCATGCCAGCAACCCCCTGAGTCGAGCTGCAATGTAGGGTGCGGCCGTAGTGACCAGTAGAACGACTGGCCAAATGTTGCCGTCCTTGAACGTATACGCCTCCAGAATAGTGGTCCATGACTTGCTCTGGAAGCGGCCCAATGAGAGTTCGAAGACGAGTGTGAGGGCTAGCCAAAATACGCCGAGGCCAATGAGTTGCGCTGGCCGCGGAGCCACCAGCCATGGCAAGGCCAGATAGGTGATAACCAGAATCAAAGCGGAGAGCAGCACGCCACTCAGGATGAGCCCTGGTGCCTTCCCGAGATGGGGGATGAGAACGCCTTCACGCAGAGCGCCGTTGGCAACGGCACAGATGAGAATGACGAGCCAGATAGCGAGTGCTTTTGCGATGGATGTCATCATCTGTTCAATCACGTCTGATGTTTTGGTTAGCCTACGCGCTCACAATGCACCTTAGCTCGAAGCAGGCACATTTGAACGAAGCAAGTTTTCATCGTCGGGCCACTCCCAAGATGAAAATGCGACCCCCTCGGGGGCAGCGGACCACGTAAAGCGGGGTAGCGTGGGGGCCCTATTTCATTGCCGATTACCCGGCTGCGCCTGCCAAAGCTGTTGCAGGCGCGCGAGTTCTTCGTCAAAGCGCGCATTGATGCGAGTGCGTTCGGCATTCTGGCCTGCAATGGCTTGCTGCTGTTGCACGACGCTTTGAGAGTTGCCTTCCATTCGGCGGCGCAATTGAGAGGGCGCGCGAGAGGGGTCTTTGCGGTAGAACTCCATCTCCTCGTCCAGGGTCGTACGCTCGTGCGCCAACTCGGTGATGCGCCGATTCGCGGCATCAATGACGCTTTGTGTGAGTGTCAGTGCTTCGTTCCTGCTGGCGTCGTGAGTGCTCTTGTCCGGATAGCGGCTGAGAAGTGCTCGGTCGTGCCGGACAGCCTCCTGCGCGCGATGCCGGGCCAGTCCGGCCTCGCGGTCGCGCTGTTCACGCGCTTCACGTTCATTGACGCTGAGGGACGGCCCCACCACTCGTCTGGTGGTGCCGCTGCTGTTCAATTCCCGCTGTTCCCGGTCTATGCAGGTCGCAATGGGGCGATCAGATGACAAGCGCTTGCCATTCGCGTCGACGCAGGCATAAATGCCGCTGGAAGTCCCAGGCCTGCCCTGCGCCTGCGCCGAACCGGCGAACGCAAGCAGGCTCACTGCCAAGGCGACTTGGCCTTGGCGAGCCAAGAAATGACGGAAAAACAGCGCGGAGCTCAAGCTTGTTCTATGCCGTAACGTGTTCTGTAGGCGGACACGGCCTGCCAATAGGGTAAAAAATTGTCATCTGCACGCAGGTGTTGCAATAAGTGCGCCAGTTGAGAGATGGCACACACCTGCAGACCCAGGTTATCGCGGACATATTGCACAGCACTCCAGGAAACATCCTGACCATTTTCGGTGGCGCGTTCCTGCCGGTCGAGTGCGATCACCACAGCGTGAGGTGTTGCGCCGGCTGAACGGATGAGCGCGATCGATTCACGTACCGCTGTGCCCGCTGAGATCACATCGTCCACGATCAACACCCGCCCCTTCAGCGGGGCTCCCACCAATACACCGCCCTCGCCATGGTCCTTGGCTTCTTTGCGGTTGTAGGCAAAGGGCTTGTTGTAGCCGAGCCTGGCCAACTCCACGGACACGGCCGCTCCGAGCGGAATGCCTTTGTACGCGGGGCCAAAGATGACGTCAAATTCGATGCCCGATGCCAGTAAGGCCTGTGCATAAAACTGCGCCAGCCGCCCGATCTTGGCGCCATCGTCGAACAGGCCGGCATTGAAGAAATAGGGTGACAGCCGGCCTGCCTTGGTCTTGAATTCGCCAAAGCGCAGCACGCCGGACTCAATGGCAAACTGCACGAATTCCTGGGCCAGCGTATCGCGGCTGGCGTTCAAGGACAATGACTCGTCCGACTTCATCGACAACTTCCTTTGTTCAAGTTCGCTAGCTTCACTTTGAGCATCTCGGCTCGCCCGCAACGATGGGTGCAGGGTGTGGCTGGAAAAGCGCCTGCTGGATTGTATTTGTGTACTGGTGGTTCAGGGGGAACGATTCAGTAGGGTTGTCTGGCAAGCATTTGTAACGCTGAGAGCTGCTTACCACCGGTTCATCCTTTGGGCTTGGGCGCTGGAATGAAGGAGCCTTGGTCACGGCTTAGTTTTATTTAGACGACTGTGCAAGATGGGGGGACAGCAGGCTTTCCAGCCAGTGCGAAAAGGCCTGCAACCGTAGTGAGAGGTGCCTTCGGTGCGGGTAGACGAGATTCACCGCCATCTGAGCAGGGCGTGCATTGGGCATCACCTCCACGAGCTCCCCCGTACGTAAATGCTCCAGCACGTCGAATGCCGGTATCTGGATCAAACCCAACCCGGCCAGTGCGCAGGCGATGTAAGTTTCGGCGTTGTTCGCGCTGACTCTGCCTGCCGGGTGCATGGTGCAAGCTTCACCGTTTTCAATCCATTCCCAGGGGGCGGCTCGCCCACTGCTCGGTGAGAGGTAATCGACCACGCGGTGATCGGCCAAATCCTGCGGCCCGCTTGGTGTGCCGTATTTCGCCAGGTATGCAGGGCTTGCGCAATTGATGAGCTCGAACGCGCCAAGCGGGCGGGCGACCAGGCTGCTGGACACCAGAGTGCCCATGCGCAGTGCGCAATCCACGCCCTCTTGAACGAGATCTATGGTTCGATCGGTGGATCCGAGGTCGATGTCTATGCCAGGGTAACGATCAAAGAAGTCCTGGAGCGCTGGCGCGATCAGGCGCCGTGCAATACGACTGGGCACGTCCACCTTCAATCGTCCGGTGATCGCGTCAGCAGTGGGTTTGAACTGGTTTTCCAGATCGTCCATGTCTGCAATCAAGGTGGCTGCACGCTCCAGAAGTGCCTCGCCGTCCAGTGTCAGGCTGACCTTGCGTGTCGTGCGGTGCAGCAAGCGCGCACCCAATCGGCGTTCGAGTTGCTGCATCGCCAGTGAGGCCGTAGCGCGCGGCAGCCCAAGCTGGTCTGCCGCTTGGGCAAAACTGCCGCTCGCCGCGATACGCAAAAAGATCCGAAGGTGATCGATACGGTCCATAGCGCTAATTATTGGTTTTTTGTGTATTGACTAACTAAATATTGTCTATTTATCTTTATTTTTATGTCAATAACATAGGAATCCTTGATCAATTAAGGAGTTCAGTGATGTCTAGCAAACACAGCATTCAAGGAAAAGTGGTTCTGATTGCCGGCGGGGCGAAGAACTTGGGTGGCCTGATCGCACGTGACCTGGCCGAGCAGGGCGCCAAGGCGGTGGCGATTCACTACAACAGCGCGGCTAGCAAGGCTGATGCAGACGCCACGGTCGCGGCCGTCGAAAAGGCAGGTGCCAAGGCCGTAGCGCTTCAGGGCGATCTGACTTCGGCTGCAGCCGTTGAGAAACTCTTCGCCGACACCGAAAAAGCCATCGGCAAACCTGACATTGCCATTAACACGGTAGGTAAGGTGCTTAAGAAGCCGATCACTGAAATCAGTGAGGCTGAATACGACGAGATGACTGCCGTCAATTCCAAGACTGCTTTCTTTTTCCTCAAAGAAGCGGGTCGTAACCTGAACGACAACGGCAAGGTATTGACGGTGGTGACATCGCTGCTGGGTGCATTCACGCCGTTTTATGCATCGTATGCTGGCACCAAGGCGCCGGTCGAACACTTCACGCGAGCTGCAGCCAAGGAGTTTGGTGCGCGCGGAATCTCCGTGACCGCGGTGGGACCCGGCCCTATGGATACGCCGTTTTTCTACCCCGCTGAGGGCGCAGATGCTGTGGCATACCATAAGACTGCCGCGGCGCTGTCTCCGTTTTCACCCACAGGGCTCACGCATATCGAAGATGTGGTGCCGTTCATCCGTCATTTGGTGAGCGACGGCTGGTGGGTGACCGGGCAGACCATCCTCATCAACGGCGGATATACGACAAAATAAGAAGCGTGCGCCTGCCAGGCGCCGCAGATCTCGCAGTTTCATCGTCAACAAAGGGAGTGGCTTATGCATATCGTCATGGTGATCGGTACCGGTATCTTGTTGTTATGTGTGTTCGCCATGTTCGGCTGGTTGTGGGGCGCGAGCGCTGCGGGCATAGCCCTGGCGGTCAAAGCGTTTGTGCCGGTGTGGTTGGTTGTGGCCAGCGTGAACATGTGGGTGGGCGTCAGTCACGCGGGGTACACCGTGCGCGAGGAGGCGCCTATCCTCGTACTGGTGTTCGCTGTACCTGCCATCCTGGCTGCTGTTGCAGCTTGGCAACTGTCGCGCGGTTGAACCCATGCGTACTGGGCAGGTGAGAATGCTCGGAAACAAGGAGACAGGGCATTGAATTCCATGGCTGGGCTTCCACTGGATGAAGCCAAAAAAGTGGTTGCTTACTGGCACAAAGCTGGCGAGACTGGGAATTGGTTTCGCAAGGATCCGGCGTTCGACCGAGATTTTCGTAAGCAGTTTCTCCACCTGCATGAGGCCGCAGTGCGTCGTGAGCTTGATCACTGGGCAGAAACGGCAGAGGGTGCGCTGGCTCTTCTGATCCTGCTCGATCAGTTTCCGCGCAACGCCTTTCGCGGTACCGCCCGCATGTATGCCACTGATGAACTGGCGCGCTGGTTTGCGCGAGACGCTCAGCGGGCGTCTCGCATGCAGGAAGTGCCTGCCTCGCTACGCCTGTTCTTCTGTCTGCCGTTTGCGCATTCCGAGCAACTGGCCGATCAAGATGTATCGGTCGAATTGAATACGCTACTCGGCGCTGAGGCGCGTGAGCATGCAGAGGGCCATCGCGACATCGTGAGGCGTTTTGGGCATTTCCCGCATCGCAACCGAATATTAGGGCGCGAGAGTTCGCTGGAGGAAATAGAGTTCTTGCGAAATGGTGGTTTTGCCGGTTGATCGCCACTGCGGGCGATTGCAGATGGCGACCTCCGCATTCCACCGGCACCTCCTAGACTGTGGGTACCGTGCCCCCGTCGATCAAGTGCTCAGAGCCTGAAATCGAACGCTTCGTGGCTGGCTGCGATCGCCTGCTGATCTGTACAGCCACGCCTGCATCAACTGGCGGCATCAGCTCGATGGAAGTGCTTACCGCTGGGAGTTTGAGAAGAACGGAAGGCGGGGAGAGCTGATACAGGTGCTCGCGGATTGGTCGATCACACGGCCGGGGCTGTTTCTTTACCACCCTGGTCGACGCCAATTTCCTGCTGCGCTGCGCGCCTTCATCGACTGCATGCTGGACAAGGATATTGTGGGCAGTGATCAGGGCGCGTCGTAATGCGCCGTCCCACCTGCGTTAGCGCGGTTTCAATTGCGCATAGACCTCCTGCGAGACCCGCATCAGTTCAGCTCGGTCGGCGCCGGCTGAGATGGCATAGCCAAACTGGTTCTCGACCCAATAGAACACGTTCACGGGGC
Organism: Ottowia thiooxydans DSM 14619; assembly: GCF_000422885.1. Classification (GTDB taxonomy): domain Bacteria; phylum Pseudomonadota; class Gammaproteobacteria; order Burkholderiales; family Burkholderiaceae_C; genus Ottowia; species Ottowia thiooxydans. Next base: position 37,491 of record NZ_AUGX01000008.1, read on the forward strand.
CATCTGTGCCGAATCGGAACGCCGAGGTCTCGTCGCCCGGCACTTCGCGCGTGACGTACAGCGTCAAGCGCTGTCCGCCTGGCGTGCCGTACATGAACTGCGCCACCGGCCCTTTGTCACCCGGCAGTAGGCGGCCACCGATCAGATCGTAGCCCAGCTTGGAAAGCGTCGGTGGATGCACCGACGTTCCCATGCGTTTGGTCAGCCAAGTCACCAGGGCCTGCTCCTGGTCGGCGCCCACCTCCACGGGCCGACGTGCGTCCGGGCTGTACACCACGTGGGCGATGGCTGCGCGGTGGGCGAACCCGGAGAGCGCGCCCCCGCCCGCCGTCGTGATCGAGGCTGTATCTGAACGGCCGGCTAGGGCCAGGCGTACGGTTTCGGCGTCCAGGTGCCCGCGCAATGACCATGCGGAGAAGCCACTGACAATGGCGATCAACCCGCAGGCCGCAAGTGAGCGCCACGGAAAAGCGTTGGCTGGTGGCTTCAGCGGCAGGCCGAGCGGTAGCGGCTCTTCGAGCACAGGGTCCAGCAATCGGCGCAGCAACCGGTTTTGCTTCTGCCAATCGCGCACGCGCTCCTGCTCCTGCGGACGCGTCGCCAGATAGAGCTCGACCAGGGCGGTCCGCTCGGCAGACAACTGTTGGTCGGCATAAGCGTGCAGATCGGCCTCGGTAATAGGAGCAGGTACGCCGGGGCTGATGTCCGAACTGACGCTTCGGGGCTTGTTGTCGTCCATGGTCATTTCACGCGTTGAATCTTGCTGGTAGGGGCGGCGTGGCCTTGCAGTTCCTCGCGCAGACGTGCACGGGCACGTGACAGGCGGGACATCACGGTGCCCACTGGTACGCCCAACGCGGTGGCCACCTCCTGGTAGCTCAGCTCTTCCACGCCCACCAGCAGCAGCACCTCGCGATGCTCAGGAGGTAGCCGCTGCAGGATGCGGTCGAGGTCTCGCATTTCCAACGCATCAGTCTGCAGCGGGCGCTGCGGTGCTTCGGGCAGGTCGTCTCCGGCGCTAGCTTCGGGGCGGCTACTTTGCGCGCGCAAGCGGTCGACGAAATGATTGTGCAGGATGCCGAACATCCAGGCGCGGATGTCGCCGCGCTTTTGCCACATCGAGAAACGGCTCCATGCACGCTCCAATGTGTCTTGCACCAGATCGTCGGCACGGTCGCGGTCCGACACTAGCCCGCGTGCGTAGCGCCGCAGGCTGGGAATACAGGCGACGATCTCGGCTTCGTCTTGCGTGCGCATCGTGAGATCAAGCGTTCATGTGTGGAGAATCATTTGATGATGTGCCACACATCCCTGAAGTTGTCGCCTGTCACGTCGCCTGGTTTTTTGTCCGTGACATAGGTGTAGATCGGTTTGCCCTTGTAGGCCCACTGCTTGCTGCCATCGTCACGGGTGACGATGCTCAGCTCGCCTTCGGGCTTTGCATCGGCCGCGGCGGCGGCTGGCGGCCAGAGCGTGGCGCAGGGCCCATTACAGGTGCTCTTGCCGCTGCCGGCGACGTCCTTGTCGAAGGTATAGAGCGTCATTCCACTGGTGTTGACCAGCATGCCGCCGGCCATCTTCGCGGCAGGTTCGGCGTGAGCCAGCGTGGCGAAGACTGCGGTGAGCGAGAGGACCAGGGTGGGGAGCAGGCGAATGGTCATAGCGAATCTTTCAAAAGGTTGAGGAGGTACTGGCATAGACGCATGGCTTCACGCCTTTATTCCACTTCCCACTAGAAAATTTCACTGGGCGCCTTCATGGCAGGGGCCTTCGATCAGCATCAGGTCCTCGCGCTCGCCGAGCCGTGCAACCCCGCCATCAAGCATCCACGCGGGAGATGCGGTACACACAGCGTCCAGCGCCGGCAAGCAGATGCTGTTCACGGCTGATGGAAGCCTGCATACCGATGATCTCCTGGAACACCTGCAGTTCGGAGCGGCAAAAACCCTGGCAGGTCCGAGCGGCAATGCAGATCGGGCAATGGTCTTCGATCAGGAGCCAATCGTTCCCATCGCGTTCCACCCGCGCCATGTAGCCCTCTTCGGTGCGCACAGTGGCCAGTTGCTCAAGCCGCTTTTGCAAGCCAGGCGCTTGGCAAATCTGAAGATAGCTGGCACGCGCTTCAGCCTCGCGTTGCTCTATCAGCCGTTCCATCCCTTCCTCACCAAACAGTTGGCGTATTGACCCGATGAGCTGAACGGTCAGTTGCGCGTGCGTGTCTGGGAATCGAGCATTCCCTGCTTCAGTAAGCACCCAGTTCTGGCGCGGACGCCCCACGCCCGCAAGTGCTTCCTGCTGGCCTGCAATCAACCCCGATGTCAGCAGCTTTTGAACTTGCTGGCGTGCCGCCTCGGGGGTCATTTCCAGCTCCTTGGCGAGGGCTGCGGTGGAAACTGGTCCCTTGGTCTTGATAAAGAAAAGGATGCGATCGACCGTTGACATACTCGTTGTATTTTCCAAGTATTTACTTGTGTAATTGGCGGTTGCCATTTATTATCCAAGCAATTACTTTGATTTTAAGCGCGCTATGCATTTTTCTCTGCAAACGACATGAGTACAGGTTCTTCCACTTCTACAGCTGCCTGGAGCGACTTGCTCCGAGGCTCCAATGGCTGGCTGGCGCTTGCCCTTACGGGCGGCGTGGCCTTGCACGCAGTCAATGTGCACATTGTGACCACGGTCTTGCCTTCGGTGGTCGGTGACATCGGTGGCCTTGACTGGTATGCCTGGAACACCACGCTCTTCGTAGTGGCCTCCATCCTGGGAGCCGTGCTCTCGGTCAGGCTGCTCGCGGCTGTGGGGCCTCGGGGTGCCTTCTTGACCGCGCTGATGGTTTTCGCGCTGGGCTCGGCTGTCTGTGCAGGTGCACCCTCTATGCCCTGGATGCTGGTTGGGCGTAGTGTGCAGGGGCTGGGTGGTGGCACCTTGGCCGCTTTGAGCTATGCATTGATACAAGTCGTCTTTGCGCCTGCATTGTGGTCGCGCGCGGTAGCGCTGGTGTCTGGTATGTGGGGCGTGGCAACCCTCTGCGGGCCGGCCGTGGGAGGGCTGTTTGCGCAGGCAGGGCATTGGCGATGGGCGTTCTGGACGTTGCTACCAGTTTCGCTCGCGCAGGCGCTGCTGGTGGCCATGAAGTTGCGCCCGGCTGAAGGCCAGGACCAAGTCTTCTCTCGAGAGACAGGTATCCCTCTGGCACAGGTCACGCTATTGATTGCGTCAGTCCTGGCGGTGGCGGCAGGTGGTTTGTCGTCGCTGCTCATCGTGCAGGGCACCGGTGTTGCAGCGGGGTTGGCCTTGGGCGCAGCGGCCATTGCATTCGACCGCCGTGCGAAGGTGCGCTTGCTGCCCTCCGGTGCCACGCTGTTGAAATCGCCGTTGGGCGCGGTGTACGCGAGCATCGCCTTGTTGCTGGTTGGCACCACCACCGAGATCTTTGTGCCGTATTTTCTGCAGCTACTGCATGGCCACACACCGCTGGCCGCCGGTTACCTCACTGCGGCAATGGCGGCCGGGTGGAGCGTGGGCTCCCTGCTTTCCTCCAGTTCAGAAGGAGCGCGGGCCGACAGGCTTTTACGGGTAGGCCCGGTTCTGTGCGCGGTTGGACTGCTGGCGCTGGCCGTGTTGATGCCCACAGGCGCCGGCCTGTCAGCCAATGCCTTCAGTGCGTTGTGTGGCGTTGCGTTGGCGTGCGTCGGTGCTGGTGTGGGCATCGGCTGGCCACATCTGGTCACCCGGGTGCTGACCTTGGCTCCGCCTGACGAAGCTGGCACGGCTTCAGCAGCCATCACCACGGTACAGCTATACGGCATGGCGATAGGGGCGGCTGTGGCAGGGCTTTTGGCGAATGCGGCCGGCCTCGCCCACCCAGGAGGCACTGCGGGGGCGCAGTCTGCGGCCGTTTGGCTCTTCGCCACGTTTGGCTTGGCGCCGGTTGCGGCAGCACTGCTGGCGCGCCGGATCAATTCCAGGTGAAGAGATAGGGTATGAGTTTCCACCCCTCACCTCGGCTGCTCCTTGGACGGGCTTACACGCAGGTTGCCAGCCGCACACCCCGTTTGCTCCGTTAGATGTTTATCTGCATCGAATGCTACTAAATTCGTATCAAAATCACAATTTGTAGTAATAATCGTCGCCACCCAGCGCGGATTTTTGTAAATCTGGGTGTAGCGGAGTCTATTCCTTGCAATCTATCTTGAAGTTCGCGCCACGAGTTGCCAATGGCTTTATCAAGCCCACGCCAGATCGTCCACGCACCCGTTTCTCCCGCTTCGCGCTGGGAGTGGTTTTCATTTCGGCCCTCGGAGCACCTCTCGTCTCCCAGGCACAAAGCTGCAGCGCCGGGGAAACAACAGCCACCTTTGGCTTTACCGGCGGCGAGCAGACCACCACCGTACCAGCTGGTGTGAGTTCACTCAGGGTGTTCCTCAATGGCGCCCAGGGAGGTAATGGCCTGAGCGGCGCTGGCACTCTCGGTGGTAGCCCGAACTCTCCAGGAGGGACTGGCGGCATGGGTGGGCGGGTTAGTGGCACTCTTGCTGTGACGCCCGGGACTGCCCTTGTCATCAATGTGGGTGGACAGGCCTCGCAAGCAGTGAACGGAGGTGGACTGGGCCAAGGCGGCTACGGCACCGGCGGTGGGGGAACCGACCTGCGAGTTGGCGGCAATGCGGTTGGCAATCGCGTGGCTATTGCAGGCGGCGGCGGCGGCGGTGGCAACGCGGGTTGGAGTTATTCGAGCCAGATCGCAGGAGGCGCCGGAGGCGCGGGAGGTGGGGGAAGCGGCGCGGCAGGCGATACCGTACCGGGTGGCGGAGGGCCCTTCGGAGGGGGTGGCGGTTCCCTTGGCTCCGGCGGAACGGCCGGTGGTGGTTGCGGTGGATTTCCAGGCACTGCAGGCAATGCAATCTCCGGTAAAGGCGGCAACGCCAACAACTACTCCGGTTCGTTTGGCGGCGCCGGCTTCGGTGGTGGCGGAGGCGGCGGTGGCACGATTGGAGCCGGTGGCGGTGGGGCTGGCGTGGGCACGACGGGTTGCCAACAGAATTGGAATGGCGGAGGCGGCGGCGGCAGCGGCGGATCGACAAACGCTGGCGGATTGACCAACGTCACTATTAACAATGGTGTCAACGCGGGCAATGGATCGGCATTGATCTGCTTCGTATCACCCACATTCTCGGTGGGGGGCACTGTGTCCGGTCAGACGGGGGCCGTCAATCTTGCGCTGGTGGGTTCCAATCCGGCGAGTACCCAACAGGTTACCGTTCCCGTGGGCGCCACGGCATTTGCATTTAGCACACGCCTGCCAGCGGGGGCGAACTGGAGTGCTAGTGTGTCGAGCTCGCCTCCAGGGCAGTTATGCACTTTAACTTCCTCCAGTGGAACGAATATTGGCGCCAACGTCACGAACGTGGCATTGTCATGCGTCACAGTGGCGGTATCCGTCAACCCGACTACGCTATCGGGCGGCACATACGGTTTGCCGTTTTCGCAACAGATTTCTGCAACCAGCGCGAACGGCGGCATCGCACCGTACGGCTTTCAGATTGCAGCAGGGAGCCTGCCTTCTGGTCTCACGCTCTCGACTGCCGGTGTGCTTTCGGGAACCCCTGGCGCGGCAGGAGCGTTCAACTTTACGGTGCGGGCAACTTCAACCAATGGCTTTAGCGGTACGCGCAACTACACGTTGGTGATCGCACAGCGCGCGCAAAGTATTTCGGGCTTCGCCGCTTCGCCGGCGGCGCCGGTGTTCGCATCCGGCGGAACGTTCACCGTGGCTGCGACCGGCGGAGAATCGGGCAATCCAGTGGTGTTTGCCAGTTCCACGCCTACAGTGTGCACGGTGGCAGGTAGTACGGCCACCATCGTCGCCGCAGGTGCCTGTGCATTGACAGCCAACCAAGCGGGTAACGCCAACTACAGTGCAGCACCAGCCGCTAACTTCACGGTAGCGATTGGCAAACAGAGTCAGGCTATTACGAACTTCGCCGCGACGCCGGCGGCACCGGTGTTCGCATCGGGCGGAACGTTCACCTTGGCTGCGACCGGTGGGGCATCGGGCAGTCCAGTGGTGTTTGCCAGTTCCACGCCCACGGTGTGTACGGTGGCAGGTAGCACGGCCACCATCGTCGCCGCAGGTGCCTGTGCATTGACAGCCAACCAAGCGGGTAACGCCAACTACATTGCAGCGCCTGCCGCTAGCCTCACGGTAGCGATTGGCAAACAGAGTCAGGCTATTACGAACTTCGCCGCGACGCCGGCGGCGCCGGTGTTCGCGTCGGGCGGAACGTTCACCGTGGCTGCGACCGGTGGGGCATCGGGCAATCCAGTGGTGTTTGCCAGTTCCACGCCCACGGTGTGTACGGTGGCAGGTAGCACGGCCACCATCGTCGCCGCAGGTGCCTGTGCATTGACAGCCAACCAAGCGGGTAACGCCAACTACAATGCAGCGCCTGCCGCTAGCTTCACGGTAGCGATTGGCAAACAGAGTCAGGCTATTACGAACTTCGCCGCGACGCCGGCGGCACCGGTGTTCGCATCGGGCGGAACGTTCACCCTGGCTGCGACCGGTGGGGCATCGGGCAATCCAGTGGTGTTCGCCAGTTCAACGCCTGCGGTGTGCACGGTGGCAGGTAGTACGGCCACCATCGTCGCCGCTGGAGATTGTGCATTGACGGCCAACCAAACCGGTAACGCCAACTACAGTGCAGCACCTGCCGCCAGCCTCACGGTAGCGATTGGCAAGCAGAGCCAAGCTATTACGGGCTTCGCCGCGACGCCAGCGGCACCTGTGTTCGCATCGGGCGGAACGTTCACCCTGGCTGCGACCGGTGGGGCATCGGGCAATCCAGTGATGTTCGCCAGTTCCACGCCTACGGTGTGTACGGTGGCGGGAAGCACAGCCACCATCGTCGCCGCGGGGGATTGTGCATTGACGGCTAACCAAGCCGGTAACGCCAACTACAGCGCAGCGCCTGCCGCTAGTCTCACAGTAGCGATTGGCAAACAGAGTCAAGCTATTACGGATTTCGCCGCGACGCCGACGGCACCGGTGTTCTCATCGGGTGGGACGTTCAGCGCGGCTGCGACCGGTGGGGCATCGGGCAATCCAGTGGTGTTTGCCAGTTCCACACCTACGGTGTGTACGGTGGCGGGAAGTACCGCCACCATCGTCGCCGCGGGGGATTGTGCCTTGACGGCTAACCAAGCCGGTAACGCCAACTACAGCGCAGCACCAGCCGTCAGCCTCACGGTAGCGATTGGCAAGCAGAGTCAAGTCATTACTTTGCAGGTCCTTCCGAGCAACGTCGTATTCACGCCCGGCGGCACTTTTACCGTTGCCGCAATTGGTGGCGCATCAGCGCTACCCGTGACCTTCACTATTGCTGAAACGAGTGCGAGCGTGTGCGCGTCGGGCGGTGCCAACGGTACGACCATCAGCATGCTGTCTGCGGGTGACTGTGTGGTTCATGCGGATCAGGCAGGCAACAGCAACTACGAAGCTGCGACGCGTGCGACACAAACCGTAAGCATCGGCAAGGCGACGCAAACCCTCACGTTTGATTCCCAATCCGCGCAGGTCTTGGGGATAGGCGGCACGTTCTCGATCAATCCCCAGGCCAGCAGTGCAAGCCCCAACAGCGGTGCGCCCATTGTCTATCGCTCATTGACCGAGACCGTGTGCACGTTGAGCAGCACCGTCGTGACAGTGGTGGGCAGCGGCACTTGTGATGTGCAGGCGAGCCAGGTGGGTGACCTCAACTACGTCGATGCAGCCGTAGTCCAACAAAGCATATTGATCACCGCGCCACACACTTCCTTCAGCGGCATCACACGACCGCCAGGTGGTGTGGGGAGCGCACCCGCCGGCTTGGCAACAGCCACGATCTCAGGCGGTGGCCCACGCTGTGCGTTTGATCTGGAGCCCAGCAACACAGGCTTCATTGCCGAGACTGCACCACCACCGCCCGGTCGGATGCTCAGCCAGGGGCTGTTCAAGTTCAAACTGGTAGGGTGCGATGCAACGCCTGTGCGCGTCACTGTGACTTGGCCGCAAGCTGTCGGCGGCTACACCAAGTATGGAAAGGCTGAGTCAGGCGCTCTCACCAACAGCTACTTTGCCCCCACCGACCTGAATGTGGAGGGACGGGTGGTTACGTTCACCGTGACCGATGGGCAAAAGGGCGACGACGATTGGACTGTCAATGGCGAGATCATCGACCCCTCCGGCCCGCTCGCGTCTACGGGAGGTGCGCCCCACGCAGTTCCCACTTTGAACCAATGGCTCCTGGTATTGCTGGCTCTGTGGTGTCTGTGTGCGGCCCGATATGCTTTGCGACGCCGAGGCGGGGCCGCAAGCGATGCTAGCGGAGCGGCTTATAGAGTGAAGTCATAGTCAATCTGAAAGGCGCGCGGTCGCTGAACTTGACGTCTTTGTCAATGGCAGCTGAGCGCGCAGTTTTCACGATGTCAGGGGTGGCGAGTTGGTAGAAGGCCCGGCGAAAAAACCACCTTAGGTGCAAGTGCCAACACGTGCCCTTGCTCAGTTGCCTTCACTCAAGCCCTGCGCCAATCCCTCGAAGACGACCCGTATCCGCCGAGAGGTGCGCAGTTCTCGGTGGGTGACCAGCCAGATCGGGAAGATCACGGGCGGCACGTCGTCCAGCACGCGGACCATGCCAGGGGTTTCACGGGCGATCTCGTCCATCATGGCGCCGATGCCCATGCCCTGGCGTACCAGAGCCCAGTGGGCTACCGTGTGGTCCGAATAGCAGCTGAAGTTGGCTTCGCTCAGGGGCAGGCCGTGCTGGCGCATGTAGTTTAGGAAATGGCCTGAGCGGTCAGCGCCCACAAAGGGCAGGTGGGCCGCTTCTTCGGCGCTGCGCGGATGGCCATGCGTCTTCACCCAGTCTTCAGATGCGTAGAAGTTGGCCTCCGCCTGGCGGATCAATCGGGCAATCAACTCTGGTTGCTCTGGCTTCACGTGGCGGATGGCAATGTCGGCCTCACGGCGCAGCAGGTCGCTCATCGCATCCGACGAGATCACCTCGATCGTAATGCGCGGCTCCTGTTCGTGCAGTTGCCGTACCAGCGGGGCCAGCAGGTAAAAAGCGACCATGTCCGTGGCCGAAACCGAGACCACTCCGCCCACCGTCTGCGATTGGCTGGTGGCGGCCACGCCCAGGGCCTCTGCTGCCGCGCCCATGGCGCGGGCGTGTTCCAGCAGGTCCAGCCCGGTAGGGGTGAGCGCCATGGCCTTGCCCACGCGCTCAAACAGGGTCACGCCCATGCGCTGCTCGATGGCCGCCACCTGGCGGCTCAGAGTGGGCTGAGTCAGGCCCAGCTTGCGGGCAGCAGCCGATAGCGAACCGGTTTCAGCGGTTTCCAGAAACGCCCTGAGCTGGTTCCAGTCGATTTTGTCCATGCATAAATGTATATCTCCACTGCAAATTTCAGCTATTTCCTGAAGACCTATGCATGGATAGCATTCCAGTCATACCTCACGCCTACCTGCTGCCCCTTCATCTCCTATGCCAAATCTCACCTGCTTTTCATTCCCGACCCAGAAGTTTCTTCTCATGACCAAGGCAAACGCACGGCCAGTGTTCCGCTGGGTTTCCCTTGGTTTGGCAGCAGTGATGCTTGTGGGCTGTGGTGGCGGCGATGACGACAATGGCACCTCACCGCCACCTTCCGGCGGGGTGTTCACGGTGGGCGGCTCCGTCAGTGGCCTCGGCACGGGCAAGACGCTGACGCTACAGAACTCCGGCGCCGACGATCTGGCATTGAGCGCGAACGGTGGTTTCGTGTTCCTCACCCGGGTGGACAGTGGCGTGGCCTACGCTGTGACTGTCAAGACGCAACCGAGCGGGCAGCGCTGCACCGTGACCCAAGCCACGGGCACCGCGACAACAAACGTGAGCGATGTGCAGGTGCGCTGCGACAACCTGGCGCCAGCCACCTTCACGGTAGGGGGCTCGGTATCGGGACTGGCAGGCTCTGTGGTGCTGCAGAACAACATGGGCGACGATTTGGCTGTGGCCAGTAACGGCGGCTTTACCTTCCTTTCGGCCATGGCTGATGGCAGCGCCTACGCCGTCACGATCAAGTCTCAGCCCGCAGGCCAGAGTTGCACGGTGCGCAACGGCAGCGGCAGGGTGGCCTCGGCCAATGTGGGGGCGGTGGATGTGACCTGCGGCACACTCGCAGCAGCCTTGCCGCAGGGCGACTGGAAGCAGGAGGCCTGCGTGCTCATCGGCCCTGGTCAATGGGGCCGCGCACTATGGCGCATTGCGAAGCAGAGTGAAATGCGTGCCACCGTCAGTCTGGGCGTTGCTACCTACACGGATGCGAACTGCGCCGTACCCGGCCAGATCATCGGCGGGCAGGCGAGTGACGGGGGCGTGTTCAGTTTTGACCGCGCCGATGCCACGCCGACGCTCAGCGCATTCTGGGGCAACTGGGCCCAGATCACCGGGCAGACTTCGCGCACCGTGTGGGCGCGCAAGGGGGCTTATCTCTGCCTGCTGGGCGATCAGACGCCGACGGTATTCCCCACAGCGGCCCGCGTAGAGAGCTACGTCAACGCCATCATCCCCAGCAAGATCTGCTACACACAAAACTAGCATCCAAGTCTTGCCGCTTGCTCAACGCTGTTCTCTCCATTTATGCCGCCCCTCACCATGGCCCCGCGCTCTGACGCCTTACCCCTGTCCATTGCAGCCGCGCGCAAGGCCGTTTTCTGGGACCGCACTGCGCGCAAGTACGCGGCCGACCCGATCGCTGACATGGCGGGGTACGAGGCCACACTGCGGCGCGTGCAGGCCCTCTTGTCGGCGGATCAGAACGTGCTGGAACTTGGCTGCGGCACGGGCACTACCGCGCTGCGCCTGGCGCCCTTAACCCGGCGGCTGTTGGCCACCGACGTCTCGGCCACGATGATCGCGATCGCTCACGAGAAACTGACGGCTCAGCCGGTGCCTCAACTGAGCTTTGCAGTAGCCGACGCCGACGCGCCGGCGATTGAGCAAGGTAAATACGACGCGGTGCTGGCTTTCAATCTACTGCATCTGGTGAATGATCTCGACCAAGCGCTGGCGCTTGCAGTGCAGGCCTTGCGGCCGGGCGGCTTGTTGATTTCCAAAACGCCCTGCATCGCCGAAATGAATCCGCTCATTCCTTGGCTTGCATTGCCACTGATGCGCGCCATCGGCAAGGCTCCCGAAGTGCTGTGCTTCAACGCGGATCACCTGCAATCTGCCGTTGTCCGGCAGGGGCTGGAGATCGTATCGGTAGAGCGGCACGGTACCCGGGGTAAGGACTTCCGGGTCTTCATCGTGGCTCGCAAGCCGACCTGAGTTTCCCTGTTCCACAAGCAGGCCTTGGGTGAAGGCGGGCTTTCGTTCGCCCATCCCAAGTTCGTGCGTCCTTTGGTGCGTGATCTGCAAGCCTGACCACCGTGCCCACAGACACCTGCTTTACCCATTAACCCCGTTGAAACCCTTGGAGACGTTTATGCACCTTCGACCCATCGCATCCATTGTCACGGCCGTGGCACTCCTGACAGGATGTGCATCCACTATTGATCAGGATGGCCTGGAGAAACGAACCGCGCAGGCGATCGGGCGAACCGTCGGTCAGTTCACTATCACTGACCGCTCGGAGGAAACGGGTGGTCGCATCAACTACACCGTCAACACCCGCGAAGGCCTGGCCTACCGTTGCTACCTGTATGGGGTTACTGGCCTTCAGAAAGCCATGACCTTTGGGCAGACGCCGCATTCCGATGCAATCTGCACCGCCATGGTCGGCGGCCAGAACCGGGGCACCAATCAGGGGTCTGCGGCTTCAGGCCAACGTGGCCGCAGCGCTGGCGGAGAGTGCAATGCCTTGCTGCGCGCGGCAGGCCGGTGCTGAACATGAAGTTCTCGCATGTTGCTCTTTTACTCGCCGCCGCGGCGCTTCCTCTGGCTGTCAGCGCGGCAGACCTTCGGGTGACAGTGAGCGATGGTCCAGCCGCGCCAGCGACGCTTTATCTGGCCATTTTCGACACCGCAGAGGCGTTGGCGAGCGACAAGGCACTCTCTTCTCAGAAGGTCGAAATGCGCGACGGCACTGCGCAGTTGGTTTTCACTGATCTCCCAGTGGGTCGGTATGTCATCAAGTCTTTCGCGGACGAGAACGGCAACTCCAAACTGGACAAGAACATCGTTGGCCTGCCCATCGAGCGCTATGGGTTTTCTAACGATGCCAGGGGCCGAATGGGCCCGCCGACATTCGACGCTGCTGCGGTGCAGGTGGATGCTGATATGAGCATCACCTTTCGGTTGCGTTAAATGAAGGATGAAGTCATGGGACGTCGCGAACTTCTGCTGCGACTCATCGCCAGTAGCAGTGCTCCGTTGCTGGCGTCAGGGGCAGCGGACGCCAGCGAACACGAAAGCTGGCAAGCGCAGTTCGACGCGTCTGACGCGCCCTGGAAGTCAGCGTTTACCACGGCGGCCGGAGACCTTCCCTTGACACCGGTCAGGGTGCGTGGGCGCTTTCCCGATGCGGCCCGTGGCACGCTTTACCGCATTGGCCCGGCGGGTCATGACCTCGGCGGTGAGCGTAACCATCATTGGTTCGATGGCGATGGTATGGCGCATCGCTTTGTGATCGCTGGCGCTGAAGTCCACCATCAGGGCCGCTATGTGGCGACGGCCAAGCGCGTTGCCGAGGTCCAAGCCGGCCGACGGCTGACAGAGGGCTTTGGCACGGTATTCAAAGGCAGGGAAGCAGTGAGCTCACCCGACAGCATGAACACCGCAAACATCAACCTGCTGCCCATAGCGGGTGATTTGCTCGCTTTATGGGAAGCTGGCTCCGCGACACGCCTGGACCCCCGCACACTGGAGACACGGGGACTCAAGACTTGGCGGAATGATCTGGCGGGTGCACCGTTTTCAGCGCACCCTCGGGTCGAACCCGACGGAACGATCTGGAATTTTGGCGTTAGCTCGAACACTGGTTTTTTGTTGTTGTATGAAATCGGACCAGACGGCGTGCTCAGGCGCGCCGATGCTTTGCCCATCAGCGATATGCCGCTGCTCCATGACTTTGCTGTGACTAGCGGCCATTTGGTGTTCCTGCTCCCACCTCTGGTGTACGACGTCCAACGCAGGGCGGCAGGTGCGAGCGTTCTTGATTCTCATGTATGGCGACCTGAGCTGGGCATGCGTGCGCTGGTCATTGACAAGAGGGATTGGACGCGCAGGCAGGTGCTCACACTTCCCACTGGCTTTTTGTTTCATCTTGGCAATGCATGGGAAGAAGAGGCAGCCCACGGCACCGTGATTCATCTGGACTATTCGCGTTCGTCTGATGCGTCGAGCGTCCTCACGGACACGCGCGAAGTGATGCGTGCCCGCCTTCTCGGGAATGCAGGGCCCAGCCTGACGGTGGTGAGCCTCAACTTGCATACCGGCAAGGCGACGCAGACGGACTTGGGGATAGAGGCTGAGTTCCTACGCATCGATCTGCGGCGGGTCGGTCTGCGGCATCGCCGCGTCATTCATGCAGCGAAGCCGAATGGCGGACTTCCCATGTGGAGCGCCATCGCGTCCACCGACGTTGAATCAGGGGCTTCTCAGAGCTTTAGCTACGGTGCGCAAGCCATGGTTGAAGAGCACGTCTTTGTGCCTGACGGGCAACGCCCAGGCTGGGTGATCGGCACCGTCTTTGATTACGCACAGAAGAAAACCGTGCTCTCATGCTTTGCTGCCGATGCGCTGGCCGATGGACCCGTAGCGCAGGCGACGCTCCCGTACGCCATTCCATTGGGACTTCACGGGGCGTTTGTGGCGGCGTAGTCAGAGTTCCAGGTCATAGTCGATTGTCAGCGGGGCGTGGTCGCTGAACTTGACGTCTTTGTAAATGGCAGCAGAGCGCGCAGTTTCTGCAATGCCAGGGGTGGCGAGTTGATAGTCAATGCGACAAAAAACCTACACATAGCGGGGCGCCCCTGGTGTATCGGACGGCCGCGATCGGCCGAAGCGGTCGTTCAATGCCGGAAGGCGGACGACCGATTGAGACTGTGCTGAGTCGTTCGTGGTTCAGTGGCTGAACGACCGCTCCCGCCAAGACCGGCCATTGAGCGCCACCGGGCTGATTGGCCGCTTCGCACCTGAACCGGCCGCTCGCCGCGGGTGTCAGCGCGCTGACTGCCCAAATGAACGCTGATGCGGTGTGGGACCGTCTCAAATCGACCCAAAAGAGTCCTTTCCGAGGAGGCTGCGTTGACACGGCCGGCAGTGGTTCGGAACCTCGCCATCAGGTCATCGGGGGCTCAGCGCATCAAATGCACAGCCACAGATGTCGCAGCACGATCCTGTTTTGGCCGCTGGCAAGCACGGGTGCTGCTCGAAGATGTTCTGTTTCGACGATGTCCCTCGTGTTGACGCACGCTGCCGGTTCAACGACTGTGGGCGTGCCATCTACCGCCAGGCGTTTTCCATTGGTCTGCGGCGGCTTGCCACGCGCGCGCGCGAGATGAGTCGTCAGCGCTGGATGCGGCTGGTCGCTGGGTGCCTTCAGCACGTACGCCACCATGTGTCCGTGGGGCATGCACCAACCGTAGCGACCGTCCACGAAACGTTCCATGCCGTCATCGCCGTACAACCTCAGTTGGCGTTTACCGAACAGCACCTTGCACTCGAAGAACATCGCATCGTGGTTGTCGTGGGCAACGTTGGCGCGGGGCAACGCCAGTGGGACCTTCATGTCCGGCATTTGGTCGATCCACTTGCCGGTCCAGTCGCGATGCTTGGCATCTCGGGTGGGCAGGCCGAAGAAAGCTGGCGTAAATCCTGGCACCGATGCACGTTTGCGGACATCGATCATGATGTCCACCAATGCCTCGGTAATTTTGTCTTCGTCGCGCGTGGCAAGCACATGCGGGTAGTGCTGCAGCAACGCGCGCCAGGACTCTTGTAGTGCCTGCTCGACCGAACTGACGAGCTCAGCAGGCCAAGGAGGAAAGGTGGTGTATTTGGCGGGCGGCCGTCCGAGGCTGTTGAACGTCACGTTGACGCGGCTCCAGCTTGCCTGCGCGCCAAGCGCGCTTCTGGTGTCAGCGGCGCGCGGGCTTGCAACCAGCTCAGCGCAAGTGTTCGTGCCTCAGTTCGGGTCCAATAGCGCCTCTGATCGAGAAGCCCGTAGATCGTCCGGCCTTTAATCTTGATGACAATGCGACTGCTCCAGTAGCTGTCTGCGAACTCCACCAAGTTGGCCAAATCCACCGCGAAGCCTTCGGAGCCTAGCTGCGGCGCACTAACTTCGATGAACACCCACCCATCGATAGGACGTTCTAGAAACTCGGTCATTCGCACAGGTTGGTCGGGTGCAAAGAATGGCGCCAGGAGCTTTTCAATGATGTCGCAAAAAGTGGTGCGTTCAGCTCGCGCGGTTGGCGCAGTTGCGTGCTTGGAAATGTCCGTGAACGGCAGTTCCATCTCCAGCGTGTCTCGTACAAGTTGGCCGTCCGCTGCAGTCAACCCATGCAGCTCGAATACAAGCTTGTCCAGCTCTTCCCAGTCGACTACACCCTCGCGCAAGCGCCCGGCCACGTTTCGCAGCTGCTGCCGGGCCACGCTGTCTAACGTCTCATCGCGGACCAGCGGGAATTCCAGTAGATCCTTTTGAAGCGATGAATCACGCTCGACCCCGAATTTCGGACTCGTGAGCAATTGGTAGTACAGGAACAAATCGCTGTACGACACCACGTAGATCAAATCCATCAGCTGAGCGAGCTGGGGCTTGTTGAAGGCTGACAGGCCGACAAAGCTCTCGCTGTACGCAACGTCCGTAGTCGCGTATAGCGCGCCGCGGATCTCCCGTTCAAGCTTGGGCGATTCACGCAGCAGTAGCAGCGGCCCACGGAAGATCTCAGGCGAACGAGGCCACTGGATCTTCGGCAACGAAAAATGCTTGTCTTGCATGCCACCGGCGCGCGACCCGGGCGCGGCGGTGAATTGCATGTCGTGCTGCACTTCGAGCAGGTCTATCAAGTGGCTGGCATCCCGCATCCGGTTGACTTGCTTTCCGGTCTGGTACCCGCTGTTGAAGTCACCACCATGCTTGGCCACCTGCTGGCCCAGTGGCAACGAGCTCTCGCCGGTAAGCCGGCGCAGCAGATCCAATCCCAGCCGCCCGCCCTTGAAGAGCGCCTTGAGCGCCTGAGGCTCGCTGCACACGTCGCTCAGTGAAACCGGGATGGCGGCCCCGGGGTCGATGCGAAAAACCCCTTCGTCCGACAGGCTCGGTTCATGGCGCGGGCTGATGAAATAGAAGCTGTCCAACGGTCCGGGTGACTCGTTGACTGCGACCATCAACGCAAATTGCGCATCGTTTTTCGGCCAGATTTTCGCGTCCTGACGCAGGGCTGCGAAATTCATGATACCGGTGATCCGCAGCGATTCGAAGAGGTACCGGCGCAGTTCGAACGACTCGGGCTGGAACAGGATGCGTCCATGCACCGCAAAGCCAATGGCACCACCCGCCTTGGCCCACAGCGACGCGGCAAACACGAAGGCGATGTCCGGCGACCCGTAGCGCGCCACCATGGCCGCTGCCGGCGGTGTCGCCGGCTCCAGCCTCTTCGCGAGCAATTTCCGCAAGGTGAGGTTCAGCGCACTTTTCCGACCGTCCTTAAACGCGTTCCAAGGTGGATTGCCAACGACGATGTCAAAGGTATTGGTCAGGGGACCGAACACCACTTGGTCGGACAAGCTGCCGAGGTCGGCGTCGTCCAGCGAGTTCCCAGGCACCTTGTTTGGATCGAGCGCATCAAAGTCCACGGGGTGGAGGATGGCGCCGATCAACTTCTGAAACTTCAGATCAGACAGCGGGCTTGGGTCGGGATCGAGTTCAAGCGCACACAGGTACAGGCTCAACGCCGTGACATTGAGCGCATCGCGATTAATGTCCAGACCGGTGAGCTGCGTCATCAAGATCCGGCGGATCTCGGCTCGCCGAGGGCGCGCGCCGGTCGCACGCCAGCGCTCCGCGACCAGACGCTTGAATGACAACACCAGGAACACGCCGCCGCCGACTGATGGATCGAGCACACGCGCCTGGTCGGGCGGCGCACTATTCACTGCACTGAAGGCACCGTCCACCACGATCTCCGCAAGCTTGCGCGGCGTGAAGTGGATGCTGGTAGCCTTGGCCAGCGCTGGGACAAACTCGTGCGCAAAGTCCTCATAGACTTGGCTCAGCACATCCACTGGGACGTGCTTGAAGTAGATGCCGCTCCACTCAAGCGGTAACTGCCCTCGCAGCGCCTTGGCCTGAATGTTGGTCAGGTTCCAGCAGACGTCGGTTGAGCGCGCCGAGAGCAACTGTTGTAAGGCAATGTACTCGTGACTGGCGTCGTCCGAATCGTCCTCGCTGAAGCTGAGCAAGTCACCGTTGAAGATCTTGTCAAGCCACTTGCATGTGTCCACCAACGCATCGAGAGTGCCGAACACCTCCGAGATGTCTTTCACACGACATGTGATGTCGGGCAGGTCCGCATCGGTAACGATGCCGCGGTCAACTAGGAACCTGAAGAACAGTGCGCGTCCAACGAGCGCCAGCACCTGCTGAATGGAGAGTGTCGGCACTGCCGCATGGATCGCGCGCGCAGCGTCCGAGAGCAGTTGAAACAGCAGCTCGTCCAGCCATTGAATTGCCGCCTTGCTGGATTTGCGCGACTTGCGCGAGATGGGGCTTGATGTCTTCTGCGCCGCGCTGCCCGTAAGCATCCCCCGGAACATGGCGTAGTTCGCGGCTTCCGTGTCGTGAAACAACGGCTGACGCAGCGCGTCGTCCATCAGGATCGGGTAGACCACGACCTGGCCAGGCTCGAGCACGGCTAAATAACGTGCATCAGCGCGGCAGGCAAGGACGCGAACGAGTTGCTTCAGCGCCTGCTGATCGCCTGGCGCATTGCCCAGTGTGTCATGCCTGATCACGTAGACGAGCGGAACACCGCTCGATTCCACGACCGCGTCTGGCAACGGCTCATCGGTGTCGTTGCTGCGAATCAGGTCCAGGTATCGGACGTGGCGTGGTCCGGCCACATCGTTCAGGTCAACGACGCTATCGATCTGCACCCCCGCCTTTGCAAAGAAGGCGTACCAGTCGTGATGGTTAACCATGGCGACGTGCCTTCGACTCATTGTTCGAGGACTTCGTGCGTCCTATGCTCACCGGCTCAAATCCCAGATCGCGCTGGATCTCGCGGCCACCATCCACGCCAGCGAAGTGGCTGTCTACCATGCGCAGGATTTTGTCTAGATCCACGACGACGCCAGCGCTAAAGAGGCTGTGCTCGTCGCCAAACGATGCCTGCGTGGGCTCGGATGTAAGCAGCAACTGCGGCGCTTTCATGGCGCGAGGTCCCGAGAGCGCCTGCTGTATGGGAGTAACCCATCGGGCAATCGCATCCTTGCGCAAGCCCATACGCTCTAACTCGCACAAGACCGCCACTACCGCTAAGTCGTGTCGTGTGTACTCGATGGCTACGCGCTCATTCGCCGGACGTGCGGCGAACTCCGGCAGGTCTTTGAGAAGGTTTCGAAGGCGATGTCGACCCACACGGCCCACAGCCGCCAGATCTGCAGAGGTAATTCGGCGCGACAGCATGTGCGCATCATAGACGCAGTCCTGCGCGTGCTGACCGCAGCCTTGCGTTTTTTTTACGCACATCTGCGTAGAGATTACGCAGATACAGCACATGCCTGGCGCCTGTTTGCGTTGATCGCTGGCGCGCATCGGTCTATCCCGCGCCAATGAGTGGAATTAACAGAAGACTTCGACGACAGTGAGCAGCACTATGAAGTTCAGCAAAATCAGCGCAGCGTCGAGCGCACCGAAAATGCCGCGCCGCCGCGCTCGGTTTTGAGATCAATCGGACCTCAGTGCCTGCATTAAGCCCCGACCTCCCGCTGCTGTTTTTTGAGAGGTTAGCGGGCTTGCTTCAAAGAGGCCAAGAGCCGCAGGCAGCCATTCTGGGCGCGGCCGACCGCCGATGACGGCAATCGCTGCAAAGCGTGCGTCCGGCCACAGCCGTGGAACGGCTGCTTCAGGGCCCAAGGCGCAGCGAAGCCTCGTCTGATCAAAGGTCGAAGTCGTAATCGATTGTCAGGGGGGCGTGGTCGCTGAATTTGCTGTCCTTATAGACGGCGGCGGTACGGGCGGTTGCCGCGAGGGAAGGAGAGGCCAACTGATAGTCCAATCGCCATCCCACGTTATTGGCATAGGCTTGCCCTCGATTGCTCCACCATGTGTAGCAGGTGTCTGTTGTGTCGGGGTGCAGTCGGCGATACACGTCGACCAGACCGCCTTCGCTTAGCACTTTGGTCATCCAGGCTCGCTCCTCGGGCAGGAAACCGCTGTTCTTCTGGTTGCTGCGCCAATTTTTAAGATCAGCATTCTGGTGCGCAATGTTGACATCGCCCATCAAGATGAACTCCCTGGTTTCTCTCAAAGCCAGGAGCCTGGGGTAGAGCAACGCAAGAAAACGAAACTTCGCTTGTTGACGTTCTTCACCGGATGAGCCACTGGGGAAGTAGCAACTGATGATGCTGAGCTTGCGCCCGGGCTTGTCGAAACGGGCTTCTACCCACCGGCCTTCATAATCGAATTCTTCGTCGCCCAAACCTACGATGACCTCAGAAGGCTCCTGTTGCGTGTAGATGCCAACGCCTGAGTAGCCACGCTTCTGAGCGTAATGAAACTGGCCGGGCATCTTGCCGACATGGCAATGAATGCCGGTGACTTGCTCACTTTGAGCCTTGACTTCCTGAACACCAATGACGTCAGCCTCTTGCTGAACGGCCCATTCGAAGAAGCCTTTGCTCGCTGCGGAGCGGATACCGTTGAGGTTTGCTGTGATGATGCGCATACGTGTATTTTCTCAGAAGGTATGGTGCGGTCCAACCCTTGCTATCCCCGGTTGCCGGCAAGATACTGAACAGCCCCCGGAGGAATTTTCCAGCGTTAAGTAAACCGCTAATTACGCCGAATTTCCACTGCCGTCGGGCTTTAGGGTGTCGCGCATGGCCTGTGCCAAACCATGATTCCCACGAGATTCGAGGCCTCGGATGGCGCCTTCCCTATCGGGCAGCGAATGGTGCTGGTTGAGCTTGCGCTTGCACTCCACGCGCGTGAGGATGACCTCTATGCCAACGATGCGGCCGAGCTGCTCTGCGAGGTAGTCTGTTGGAGCATCGCCCATTTTCCACGGCTGAGGTTGACTGGCCTCGTGCTCGTGCGTTAGGCGCGCCACGACACGCCGCACGAACTTCTCTTCATCGCGCACGTGGATCTTGCCATGAGCATGAACCACTTCGTAATTCCAGGTGGGCACACGGCGATGAGTCTCCAGCTTGCCCGGATACCAGTTCGGCGACATGTAGCCTTCTACACCCCGGAAAACGACCAGGACCTCATCGCCATCGCGGACTTCCTGCCAAACAGGGTTCGCTCGTGCCACATGGGCGATCAGCACCCCACAGGAGCCTTGGTTGGCTTCAAGCAGGAACGGCACGTGATCTGCTTCAAAGCCCGAGCCCGCGCTTCGGACCAACATGCCGAGAGGATTGGCTCGGATGATGCGGTGCGTCTCTTCGATGTTGGATTCGGCGAAGTGCTGCGGTAGATACATGTGGCGGCCCTGGTGATTTCGAGAGCAAGCATACGCCTGCCTGAGGGGCAAGCTTATTAAATCCGCAGGCCTCGCTCAGAGCAAGTCAATTTGCTCTGCCCGAGCCAACGCGCCGGTTCGGTTTTTCACCCCTAGTTTGGCAAAAATCTTGTGCAGATGCCATTTGACAGTGGCTTCAGAAAGAAACAGGCTTTGAGCCAATTCACGATTTCCCAGGCCGGCTTTGAGCAGGCGCAGAATCTTGACTTCGCGCTCGGTCAGTTCCTCAGTAGCCATGGCAGGCGCTGCCGCCACCGGGGTGACACTGCGTCCAGCAGCATGCAAGAGCTGCTCCAGGTAGGCAAGAGGCGTCTCGTGCGAGTGCGTTGGGACACCACGCCGGCTTTCCGCGATGGCCTCCACCAGGTCAAGCAATTGCGCATCAAGTTCGAGCAAGCTGCGCAATAAGCTGCATCGAGCGGCGAGTGCCAAAGCTTCATCCAGCGTGCGCAGCGCTTGTGCACGATCCAGGCTGCGATGGTGGACCAGTGCTTTCAGGGCCATCAGCCGGGCCTGGTGGGCCTGGTGACCTTGGCGCTGAGCACGTCGTATGGCGGCCGAGAGCGGCCCCAAAGCTTCGCTACCCTGGCTGCGTGCCAGATGCAGCCTCAGAGTCAGTAGCTCCACACTATCTTCGTGCGCCAGGACGCCTGTGGTGTCGGCAGGGGGCAGGGCTCCGCCGCCGTGGCCAGCGAATCCATAAGACTGAGCAAGCTGCAGAGCCTCCTCCAGAGGAGCTCGGGTCAGGCGCAGTGTGCAGCGCGCAGCCGCCAGAATGCGTGCCAGGCGCGGCAACTTAAGGCGGTGACCCAGGGATTCGCCTTCGAGCAGGCAGGCGTCAGCACCGGCCATATCCCCATGCTGGCGCAACAAGCGCGCTCGCGTGAGATAGCCCGCCGTGCTCATTTCCACCAAGCCGTGCTGATCTATGAACGGCAGACCCAGATCCAGATAGCGCTCAGCCTGCTGGAGATCGCCTTGCTCCCAGCAGGCTTCTGCAGCCAACAGTGTGAGCATGGAACCCGCATACGAAACCACGCCCAAGCTGTGCTCCACCACCGCGATGCCACTGCGCGCCTGCGTCAACGCCAAGCCATACTCTCCCCGGCGCAGGGCCAGCATGGTGGCCAGCGCGTGGGCCCACGCCAGACCATAGTGAGCGCCGCATTCCTCGAAGGCGCGGCGAGCAATAGCCAGTGCCTGTATACCTTGCTCGAAGGAGTCGGTGGCGCAGCAACCAGCCGCCAGCACATTCGCCACGACGCCGGTACGAAAGGCTTCGGCCTGCGGCCAGCAGCGTAACCAGGTTTCAGCGGCCGCCTTGGCGCGCAAGGGCTGATCCGATAGTGCGTAGTACACACAGCGAACCATCTCCACCACGCAACGCAGGCTGCCGTTGGAATCGCTGTCGTCCAGACTGTCGCCTTCAAGAGCTCGCAGTTCGGCATCGGCTTCAACATGCCGTCGCGTCAACACCAAGGACCAGGCATGGCCGATGCGGATACCGGGCCGGGCTCGTACCAGGGACGGTGGCAGGCCAGAAAGCCAGGCCAGCAAGGTGGCATGCTCGCCCCTGTGCTGGACCAGTTCGACTGAAAAGGCAGCGACCAGATCAGCAGCATGCTCCAGATCCTGGGCCGCAAAGGCGTAGCGCACTGCCTCATGCGGAAGGCCATGCCGGTCAAACCAGTCACTGGCGCGCCGGCAAACTACCCGCAAGGGATCATCGGCTCGTTCACGGCCGCGGCTGCGCAGGTAGTCTGCGAACAGGTGGTGGTAGCGGAACCAGGTGCGCGAGCGGTCCAGGCCGGACAGGAAGAGCTGGCGGCCCTGCACTTCAGCCAATATGGCACGGCTGTCGCTGCGTGAAAGTACTTCGTCGCACAGCTCCGCGCAGAAACGGTCCAGCGGAGCGGTGTCGAGTAGAAAGTCGCGCAGGGCTGGCCGCAGTTTGTCCAGTACCTGCTCGCCCAAATAGTCGGTAATGTCGCGATCGGATCCGGAGAAGGCGGCCACGAAGGCTATCTTGTCGTCGCTCTCGCGCAGTGCCAGCGAGGCCAGTTGCAGCCCGGCGATCCATCCCTCCGTGCGTTCATGCAGGGCTTGAAGCTGCGCCTGATCAAGCAAGGTGCCGCTGACTCTGCCGACGAAGTCGGCGGTCTCTTCCAGGTTCAGGCCGAAGTGAACAGCGTCCACCTCCAGTAAATCATCGCGCAGCCGCCATTGAGCCAAAGAGATGGGCAACCTGCGGCGGCTGGCCAGCACCATGCCGACGTTCGGGGGCAGGTGAGCTAGCAGCCATTCGAGCTTGTGATGCACGGCTTCGGTTTGCACCAGATGCATATCGTCCAGTACCACCAGCAAGCGCCCGGGGTGGGACATCATGTCGTGCAAGAGAGCGGCGACGATGGCGTCCAGTGAGGCCATGGTGCCCGCGCCGCTCTGCGCGAGCACGCTGCGGCCCAGTTGAGGATTAACCCGGTGCAGCGCCGCGGCCAGATGGTGCATGAAGCGCAGCGGATCCTCATCTTGCGTATCCAGACTCAGCCATGCACAGGATGCCCCCAATACCTCCACCTGAGCGACAAACTGGGCCAGCGCAGTAGTTTTGCCATAACCGGCCGGCGCCGTGACGGAGATCAATCGCTTGGTAAGTCCTGCATGCAGCAAGGCGGAAAGTTGCGCGCGCACAAGCGTGTGCAGTGCCAATTGGGGTGGCACCAGCTTGGATTCGATCAGCAAATTCGCCGAGCCCGGCGGCGGGCCTGTCTCCTGCATATGCCGATTCTCAACTAAAACCAGGGTGATGGGCTTCGTACAGGGTGACTACGCAGGCACCGCCCAGTCCCAGGTTGTGCTGCAACCCGAGGCGCGCACCTTCAACCTGACGCTCGCCGGCACTGCCCCGCAGTTGATGCGTGAGCTCGTAGCATTGCGCCAGGCCTGTGGCTCCCAGCGGATGTCCCTTGGACAACAGACCACCCGAGGGGTTGGTCACTACCCGGCCACCGTAGGTGTTGTCCCCCACTTCAACAAAGGCTGCGGCCTCTCCCTCATGGCACAGGCCCAAGGCTTCATAGCTGATCAGCTCGTTTTGTGCGAAGCAGTCGTGCATCTCTACAACATGGATGTCCTTGGGGCCGATGCCAGCCTGTTCGTAAACTTGCTTCGCTGCAGCCTGGCTCATTCCATAACCGACTACCCGCATCATGTCGTGGCTTTGCAGGCTATCTGGCGAGTCTGTGGTCATCGCCTGGGCGCTGATGCGCACGTCGCTCTTTAATCCATGCCTGCGCGCATAGCGCTCGGACACCAATACCGCCGCAGCGGCGCCACAGGTGGGTGGACACGCCATCAGCCGGGTCAATACGCCTTCCCACAGCATAGGGGCATTGAGGACATCGTCCACACTCAACTCCTTGCGCAGCAAGGCCAAGGGGTTGCGCGCCGCATGCCGGCTGGCTTTCGCCCGCACCTTCGCGAAGGTGGCCAGGGGCGTGCCATAACGCTGCATGTGGGCCAGACCCGCGCCGCCAAAGTAACGCAAGGCAAGGGGTAGCTCGGGCATGCCGACCAGGCTGGCAACCTCACGGTCGAAATCATCAAAGGGTGTCGGCCGGTCATTGAACAGGGTGCCCAGTGCGCCCGGATTCATTTGCTCGAAACCTAGCGCCAGAACGCAATCGGCTGCGCCCGATGCGATGGCCTGCCTGGCGAGAAAGAGTGCGGTGGATCCCGTAGCGCAATTGTTATTGACGTTGAATACCGGGACCCCTGTCATGCCTAGCCCGTACAAAGCCTTCTGGCCACTTGTAGAGTCTCCGTAGACGTATCCCACATAAGCCTGCTGAATGGCGTCGTAAGCGAGTCCTGCATCCTGAAGTGCAGCGCGGGCGGCGGCTTCGCCCATGCGGTGATAGGGCTCGCTGTTCCCGGGCTTGGCAAATGGGATCATGCCGACACCGGCCACGCAGACCTTGCCAGCAGTTGTGCTCTGGCCTTGAAGATCTGCCGCAAGGGGCTCGTTGGAAAAGACTTCAGTCATGTGTGGTTGATCCTGTGGTCAGTCTACGCAATAGCTCCGCGCGTATGTCCCGTTTGAGCACTTTGCCTACCTTGGAGCGAGGAAGGTCTGGCCAGACCTCCACTTGCTTGGGCGATTTAACGCTGCCAATGCGAGCCTTCACGAAAGCCTGCACTTCATCTGCCTGCAACGTGCGGCCCGCATGCGGCTGAAGTACCGCGACCACGCGCTCTCCCCACTTGTCGTCCGGTAGCCCAATGACCGCACCGTCCTGGATGTCAGGATGCTGCATCAGGGCCTGCTCCACCTCCACTGAGTAGACGTTGAAGCCCCCCGTGATGATCATGTCTTTGGCGCGATCAACGATGTAGAGAAATCCATCCTCGTCCAGACGCCCTATGTCGCCGGTGTGGTGCCAGCCGTTGCGGCCAGCTTCTGCGGTGGCTTTCTCGTCTTTGTAATAGCCCATCATGACGAGAGAGCTGCGCACCACGATCTCACCGGTTTCACCGCTGGCAAGCAGCTTGCCGTCTGAATCCATGGTCGCCACCTGAACCAGCGGCCCCGGACGGCCGGCGCTGGCCAGGCGCTCACGAGCAATACTGCCGTCGGCATGAAAGTGTTCCTTGGGCGCCATCATGGAGATCATCATGGGTGCCTCCGTCTGACCAAAAAGCTGGGCCATGACCGGGCCTATTTTGGTCAAGGCTTCCTCAAGACGCGCCGCCGAGATGGGGGCTGCCCCGTACCAGAAGCACTGCAGTGAATCCAGGCGCGTCTTGGCCAGGTCTGCATGCGCCAGCAGCGTGTAGATCAGGGTGGGCGGCAGGAAAGTGTGCGTAATGCGGTGCCGCTCTATCAGTTGCAGGAAATCGTTCAGATCGGGCTTGGGCATGACGACGATGCGTCCGCCCAGAGCCATGATTGGAAAGCAAAGCACGCCCGCCGCGTGTGTGAGCGGTGCCAGTGCAAGATAGCTGGGGCGCCCTTCGAAGGGGTAGCCCATCAGCGTGAGAGCCGACATGGTCTCCAGGTTGCCTCCCCCCAGCATGACGCCCTTGGGTTGACCAGTGGTGCCGCCCGTGCCGGCAATCATCGCCAGATCGTCCACCGGCGCCACTTCAAATGGCGCGTCGCTCACGCCTTCGAGCCACCGCGCTAGCGATGGTGCGTAAGGCAGTTCCTGATCCAGGCATACCCATTGGCGCAACTTGGGGAGCTCGTTGCGCATCTGCTCCACCATTGGTGCGTAGGCACTATGGAAGATCAGGCAGGCGCAATCGAAGGCATCGAGTACATACCGGTTTTCCGACACTTCATTGCGTGGGTTGACAGGGCACCACACGCCCGCTGCGCGCGAGATGCCGAAAACACATGCGAACGCAGTGGCGTCATTGCTCGAGAGCACGGCCACCTTGTCACCCGGCTTGATGCCCTTCTGATGCAGGGCGCGTCCTACGCGGTGGCTAATGCCTTGTACCTCGCTGTAGCTCAGTTCAGTCTCGCCCATGGTCAGGCAAGGGCGTGCTCCGCCGAGCTGCGCCCCCTTGTCGAGGTAATCAACCAGCCGCATGACGTTCGCCTCAGGTTTGTACGGTCAAAAGGGGCGGTTGCACCAGCCCGAAGCTGCGCAGCGTGCCCAACAACTCGTGGTGGCCGAATGCCTGGCAACCGGATGCAAAGCCGACTCGCTTAGGGGATTGCTGCAGCAACCACGAGGCAGCGAATGCGTTCAGCAAGCCAGTTTGCTTGTAGTTGCAATTTCCATAGATCACGCAGTGCGCTCGGCCCAGCGGCCCTGACGCATGCACCGAGTCGACTGATTTGTTGATGCGGGGATTTTCACGTGGCGGCATGGTGTTCATCACGCCAGCAGCCGTCTGGGCCAGTGCGGCGTACCTTTCTTCGGCGCCCATGTTCTTGGTGGCTTCCAGTGCGGCTTCCACAATCTTGGGCACTCCCAGCATCAGCGGCTTGTTGAATACGCCACCTAGCACTTTGACATTGGCCACGCGCGGATCACGCTTGAACCATACAGGGTGCGAAGTGCCACCCCACGGAAGTGCCAACGCCATTTCGTGCTGGCCGGGAATGGCCAGGTTGTACAGGCCGGCATCGGGCTGCCATTCCTTGTACTGGTTCTGTTCCAGGAAGAACG
This sequence comes from Ottowia thiooxydans DSM 14619, assembly GCF_000422885.1. Taxonomy (GTDB): domain Bacteria; phylum Pseudomonadota; class Gammaproteobacteria; order Burkholderiales; family Burkholderiaceae_C; genus Ottowia; species Ottowia thiooxydans. The sequence continues at coordinate 64,398 of NZ_AUGX01000008.1, forward strand.
CCTTGGAGGTCGCGGCATTCACCAAGATGGTCTGGGTGGAGGCAATGGTGGGGCTACCACCCCAGAAAACCGCAATATCCAGCGTATCTAGGCCGGGAGTCTCCAGGCACAGCTGCGCCGCGATTTCGCCCGTGGTGTACATCTGCGCCAATCCGGGCGAGAGCAGCAGGCCCGCGCTGGCAAACTGGGAGCCGTATTGTTCATCGCAGGTGATCAACCAGTCTTGCTCGCCGGTCGTATCCGTGTAGTGGCAGCCAGTCGCCAGGCACGCTTGTACGACCTCAGGCCCGAATTTGGCAAAAGGGCCCACGGTGTTGATGACCACAGAAGCGCCTTGGAACAGCTCGGTCAATGCTTCTAGCGTGTGGGCTACTTCCACCATGTCGTAGTCGGCCGTTTCAATTCCGGGCACATTGGCCTTCATTGCCGCTTCGATTTTTTCCTTGCTGCGGCCGGCCACGATGAAGGGGATGCCATATTCGCGCAGGTATTCGCATACCAGGCGGCCGGTATAGCCGCTGGCGCCATAGACGACGACAGGCTTTTTCTTGGTCATGAGATGTCTCCGGGTTGTGTGGGTAATGTGGGTGGGAGTTCAAAGGAGCGAAGAGCTCACACCGCCATCGAGGACGAAGCCACTTCCATTGGAGAAGCTGGCGCGTCCGCTAGCGAGAAATACCGCCAGTTGCGCGACTTCCTGCGCTGTCCCGTAACGCCCTTGGCGCTGCGCGATCACGGCATTGAAATCAGGAATGTTCAGTTGCTGTTCAAACTCCGCGCGATGCGAGGTCACCAGTTCCGTCTCTATGAAGGCCGGCAAAATGGCGTTGACCTGCACCTTGTGCGCGCGCAGCTCGATCGCTGCCGTCTGCGTTAGCGACATCACGCCAGCCTTGGCAGCGGCATAGCTTCCAATGAGCGCGCAGGCTGCCTTGGCCGTCACCGAGGCGATCGGGATGATGTGCCCACCACCTGCAGCGATGATGGCCGGGGCGGCGTATCGGATGCAGAGGAACACACCGTCCAGGTTGACCGAAGTCACTTCGCGCCACTGCTCGTAGCTGGTGGCGACAAGTGGCGCCACATGGGCCACGCCCGCATTGGGCACCATGATGTCAAGCCGGCCGTAGTGGCTGACGGCAGTGTTGACCAATGCTTCGACCTGTTCCGGCACCCGAACATCGCAACCTGCGGCGATGGCACCGGGAAGCGATGCCGCCACTTGGCGAGCGCCGGCGGCGTCGATATCGGAGACCACTACCTTGGCTCCTTCCGCTGCATATGCACGGGCGATGGCTTCACCCAAGCCACGTGCTGCGCCGGTAACTATGGCGATTTTGTCTTGGAGGAGAGGTGCGCTGCTCATAGCAATCCAGCGGAGAGTCCGCCGTCCAGGATGTAGTGGGAGCCGGTGGTCCAGCTGGCGGCGTCAGATGCCAGGAAAGCGGTCATTTCAGCAACCTCACGAGGCGTGCCCAGGCGCGTTTGCTTGGCAGCCACCAAGGCGTCAAAAGGCACGCCGATGATGGATTCCACAATAGGGACCAGGCGGTCAACCATGGCAGTGCCCACAAACCCCGGGCACACCGCATTGACCCGAATGCCAGTGGGTCTCAGCTCGGCCGCAGCCGTGCGCGTGAGCTGGATAACTGCTCCCTTGGAGGCAGCGTAAGTGCCGAACAGCGGTACGCCGTTGGTGCCTGCGAGCGAGGAAATGTTGACGATGGAGCCACGCCCTGATGCCACCAGCGGGCCCAGCGAGTGCTTCATTCCCAGGAACACGCCCTTGACATTGATGTTCATCAGGCGGTCGTACTCTTCGTCGCTGTTGTCAAAGAGCGGTTTGACAATTTCTATGCCCGCGTTGTTGATCAACGTGTCCATCCCGCCAAAGGCCGAGACTGTGGCCTGAACGGCGGCAGCGACCTCGGCGGAGTCCGTGACATTGCAACGGATCGCCCGGGCTTGGGGGCCGAGCGCCTTGGCCGTCCGAACAGCGCCTTCGGCGTCGATGTCCGCAATCATTACCTGTGCGCCCCGCTCAATGAAGAGTTCGGCGATAGCCTTGCCCAGGCCCTGCGCCGCTCCTGTGATGAGGGCCTTGCGACCCTGCAGCTCGATCATGCCTTTGTCTCCTTGTTCTAAAATCACCCAAGGCTCAGAGGCCCAAGGGGTGACTGCATTCGAACAGTGTTGAGGCTTGGCAGGCACCTATCTAAAGGTTGGTTTTTATTGCTGCATTGCAGCAAAAAAAATGGCTTTGACGTTCCGAATGGCTCTCCAGCAAGTTGGGTTGCGGCTTCAGCAATAGCCAAAAAAATCCAACTCCATGTTAAAGTACCAGGCGGACCTCGTCGCTCCCTTTGCTCGGAACTGTTAAAAATTGAAGCAGCTATCCAGCAGCTTGCCCTCAATCTGAAGCAAATCTGGCTTACGCACGCACAGATTGACTATGCCGGTGGTACCGCTGAATTGGCGAAGCGGTACGGCCTTCCCATCACAGGGGCGTACTAGGTCTTCGGCATGCTTGGTTATAAGAGCCAACCGATGATTCAGCAGCTCTAGGGCGGCGGTGACATATGACCGTCGGCACTTTCTCGGTGGACGCAGGCCCGCTGGATTGGCGTCTTCACACTCCCAGATGGCGCACACCGATCAGGAAATTGCACAGTGCCCACTGGTGGCCGGCCGGGTTTCTCGAACAGTCACAGTTGATGTACAGACGCTGCCGTGCCTGAACATGGCAGGTAGCGCGTCTATGCGCTTTTGGAGCGGAAGTGCAGCGGAAACTTGGGCGAATTCACGGGTCTTCTTCTGATATCTCGCGGATGCGGCGTCTCAGAGCCGCCTTGTCTTAGACCTGGAACCAGGAGGTCGGGGTGTTGACTTCGGCGATTGGCAGGCCGGGCGAGCCAGAACCGCTCTGGGTTATGGACGTAGACGAACAGGCGACAAAAAAAGTGACGAAAACAGGCGATCACGCGAGCGATAGAAAACGAAGTTCGGCATCGATGTGATTCTCGCCACAATCGAACCGCTTGTCAGCGATAGCTCTTGAGCAGGATGTGTGTCACGCCTGCATTCCGATGACCGCAAGACGCACACGAAGCGGTCCGACTCTCACCTGCAGAAATCGGAGCGCAACCGTCGCGGGTCCGCCCGTCGTTGAAAACAGCAGTCCAGCAAATCCGCGCCTCGCGATTGCCGTTATTTTGGACGATCGTGTAGCCAGACTTTCCATCCGGATACGAACAGGCACTGAACCGAACCGGATATGCGTTGTGTGTCCAAGAATCACAGCTGTCAGCCATCGCAGAACCACCTAGCAACAGGCTGGCGGCAACAAGTGCATGCCTGATAAGGGTCTTGGATTTCGTTGTCATTTTTTCTCCTTTATGAAGAGGCGATGCATTCGCTCAAAATTAGAATTAGACAGAAAAAGCAAGGCCTTGACCATCACCTGAACAGGTGATTTACACGAGAACAGGTGGCCGGGCGTTCAGTGCTAGATGGCTTCAATGGCACTGTGTCCACCTGCGCGAGCTCGATTCTTGGTTGAGCGCGACCAGCTTTAATAACACGGTTTTCCTGAAAAATCTCCAAGCCATATCGAGCTTCATCGCTTTACTATTTATTCAGCCGGTCAGCATTCTGCGCACTGAGGTGCTCCCAGCTACATGCAGCAAGATAGAAGCAAGGCGTTTGTGCTCCCCTGTGCCGCCGTAGAGGTTGGCAGCGCCGTCCCGCGGGCATCATCCAGCCTGAACTCGACGTTTCCATAACGATGTGCGGCGGGGTATTAATCTCGCCTGGTGCAATCAGAACAATGCTGTCCTTCTGCGCTGCAGTGTGCAATACTGAACCAGAACCGATTGCGGGCGAGAATCTTCGCTAAACCGGCCTACCGGTGTATTCCAGCGTGAGCGAATCGATTCAAATGAACACATCAAAATATGCCAAAATTTTTTGCCGCCGTCATTCTGACCCTGATTTTTTCGACTGCACACGCTGCCATGGTGCAGTTGACGTGTCGCGATAAATATGAAAAAGAGGATCCTATAGTCCTCAAGATCGACACCACTGCCGTGGAGATGGAGGTCGACGGCAGATCGGTTTCAACCACGGAGGTCGGAAACAAGTTCATCGGCAAAAGAAGTTTCGCTATGGCAGATTTGGGTCTTGACTTCAAAAAAACTTACTCGGTTGACCGCGTCACCATGGAGATGCGGGTTGAAACTACCCAGGTACGGCGCGCTGCGTCGGCCACGAAGACGTTTGAATATGATTACGTGTGCAGGAGATCGGCAGCTCAGTTCTGATACTGTGCACTTCGGCGTTCAAGTCTTGCCAGACACGGAGTCTGGATTTACGTGATGTTGGTTTTACTGGCTGATGGGAGTGCCAACATTTCTGGACGACACGGTCTAAGTAGTTTCAGGTAGGCATCCGCCGGTGATTATCGAGCTTGGCGGGTTACCGTTTCATTGTCATCTCTGACCGTTCTGCCGGACGGGGTTTGCACGTGCAGCATGCGAAGAGGATTGGCGCTGATGATGCGATGAGCCCCTTTGGCTTTATTCAGGAAATGCTGCAGTAGGTAGATGTAGCAGCCTTGAAGTTTGCAAGGGTAGGCCACCCCGAATCTCTACTGTGCATGTAATTCGGCTTTGAGAAAAAAGTCGGTGAGCTACAGACATCGGCCTTGATCTATCTGATCTTTCGAATGCCCGCCATTGAAGCGGCTAGACTGGGTGTGATCTTGGATAGATCGTGACACGTTCTGATAACTTCGACTGATGCAGAGTGATGCTGAAATACCTCACTGTTCCCGTTACCCCTTTTGCGCAAAATTGCTCCATTGCTTGGTGCGATAAGACATTGCAGGCCGCTGTGATTGACCCAGGTGGTGATCTGGAAAAAATTGAGACTGCTATCCAGCAGCTTGGCCTCAATCTGGAGCAGATCTGGCTTACGCACGCGCACATTGACCATGCCGGCGGTACTGCTGAATTGGCGAAGCGGCATAGCCTTCCGATCACAGGGCCGCATCCGGGCGACCAATTCTGGATCGATGGCCTGGCCCAGCAGTCGCAGATGTTTGGATTTCCCCAGGCAGAAGCCTTCACGCCAACGCGCTGGCTTAAGGATGGCGACACCGTGCAGGTGGGGGAATGCGTGCTGGACGTTCGCCACACACCCGGTCATACGCCAGGGCATGTCGTCTTTCACTCACCGCAGGCCAAGCGTGCTTTTGTGGGTGATGTGTTGTTCGCGGGCGGGATTGGCCGCACCGACTTTCCCGGGGGCAGTCATCCGGAGTTGATCTCCAGCATTACCGAGCGGCTCTGGCCAATGGGGGACGACACCGTGTTCATTCCCGGCCATGGACTCGAGAGCACTTTCGGCCGGGAGCGGCGTACTAATCCGTTTGTGGGCGGGACCTGAGGAACCGGTTTAAAACCGGTTCCTGAGCACGCTCCTACGGGCTCAGGCGGGAGACGCGCGATGCAAATCTGCAGATGGGCTGAAGCTGTTTTTAGCGTAGCGGCCGAGCGTCAAACCGTCGATCGAGATGTCGGTGGAGCGTCCCATTGCCAAGTCCGCGACCAGCTTGCCTGACCCCGCTGCCATAGTCCAGCCCAAGGTGCCGTGGCCGGTGTTGAGCAGCAGGTTGTCATAGCGGGTGGGGCCCACGATGGGGGTGCTGTCTGGCGTCATGGGGCGCAGACCGGTCCAGAACTCAGCCTTGGGGATATCACCACCAGTGAACAGGTTGCCCAGAACCATCTCCAATGTGGCCCGCCGGCGTGGATTCAGACGGAGGTCGAATCCGGCCAGTTCGGCCATACCGCCTACACGGATGCGCTGGTCAAAGCGTGTAATGGCCACTTTGTAGGTCTCGTCCATCACCGTGGACCTGGGCGCCCGTGATGCATCCACCAGCGGCACGGTGAGCGAATAGCCCTTGACGGGGTAGACAGGCAGATCCAAGCCCAATGGCTGCAACAGTTCGCGCGAATAGCAGCCAAGCGCCAGTATGTAGCGATCCGCTTCGAGGACTTCGCCGCCTTCCAACTGGACGCCAGTCACGCGGTCGCCGCTGGTTTTCAAGCTGGCAATGCGGGTGTCAAAGCGAAAACGGACGCCCTTGGCTTTTGCCAGTTCGGCCAGTTGTGTAGTGAAACGCTGGCAATCGCCTGTTTCATCACCCGGCAGATGAAGGCCGCCCACCAGACCTGCCGCGTGAGCGAGTGCGGGCTCGATCTCGGGTAGCGCGTCTCTGTCGGTCATCAGCCGGTACGGAACTCCACAGGCATCCAGGACCTGCGTGTCGCGCCGCGCCGATTCCATTTGAGCGGCGGTACGGAAGACTTGCAGTGTGCCCAGGGTGCGTTGCTCATATTCGATGCCGGTCTCAAGGCGCAACTGGCGCAGGCGATCCCGGCTGTATTCAGCCAGGCGTGTCATCCGCTCCTTGTTCACGCCGTAACGCTCGGCCGTGCAGTTACGCAGCATGGCGGCCATCCAGCGCCATTGGAAAAGCGAACCGTCTGGCTGCCAAGCCAGAGGCGCATGGCGCTGCATCAGCCATTTGATTGCTTTGAGAGGGATGCCGGGAGCCGCCCAGGGCGTTGAATAGCCGGGTGAAACCTGGCCCGCGTTGGCAAAGCTGGTTTCCAGCGCCACGCCTGGTTGGCGCTCCAGCACGGTTACTTCCGCGCCGGCCTGCGCCAGGTGGTAAGCCGTGCTGACTCCGATCACTCCGCCGCCAAGAACAATTGCTTTCATCGACATCTCCTCGAATGAAGGGAAGTCTAAGAAAGAGTGCCCAGAAAAAATCACTGATCTTGTTGATGATTTGTGGGTTTAGGATGAGAATTCACCAGGATTTATAAATTTCACAGTGAAATGCACTTTATCGACCGAATTGACAGAAAAATCCTCCACGAAATGCAACGGGAGGGCCGCATCTCCATGACCGAACTCGCTGAACGAGTGGGGTTGTCCACCTCGCCATGCACTGAGCGTGTGCGGCGCATGGAGCGCGAAGGCGTGATCAAGGGCTATCACGCGCGGGTGGATCCTGAAGCCCTGGGAAGAGGTTTGCTGGTGTTTGTGGAGCTGACGCTCTCATCCAAGTCCGCAGAGGTTTTCGAGCAGGTGCGGCGGGAGCTCCTGCACGAACCGCGTGTGCTGGAATGCCACCTCGTATCAGGCACGTTCGATTACCTGATCAAGGCCAGGCTCTCTGCCATGCGCGAATACCGGGATCTTCTGGGGCAAATCCTGCGCAAGGTGCCCGTGCCGGCACAAAGCAATAGCTACGTAGTGATGGAAGAAATCAAGGAGGGCCTGCTGATGCCCGTCGAACCCGTCGTGACACCGTGAATAATAGAGCGGATGAATAGAGAACTTTCCCTTCACGCTCCTTGCGATCCAACTGCTGCGGGAGTAGCCCTTGTCTGAGGAGGCGCTAGGCGCCGCCGTGCCTGCGCGCAAGCCCTCCTGGCTTGAAAGCCTGAAGATCTATTTGCAGCCGGCCAGCCTGCGCATGCTGGCGCTGGGCTTTTCTGCCGGTTTGCCCTTGATGTTGGTTCTCGGAACGCTGTCGTTTCGGTTGCGCGAGGCTGGCATCGACCGCAGCACCATTGGTCACCTGAGCTGGGTGGGCCTTGCGTACGGCTTTAAATGGGTTTGGGCACCGCTGGTGGATAGGGTGCCGTTGCCGGGTCTTACGGCCTGGATGGGTCGTCGGCGAAGTTGGCTGCTGCTGGCTCAGTGCGGCGTGGCAGCGGGCTTGGTGGGGGTGGCTCTGGCAGACCCCAGTGTTTCGCTCATGACGGTGGTGTGGTGTTCACTGGCAGTCGCGTTTGCCTCAGCCACGCAAGATATTGCGCTGGACGCCTATCGTATTGAATCAGCCCCTGCGGATCAGCAGCCAGCTCTGGCCGCCAGCTACCAGACAGGTTACCGGTTAGCCATGATCTGGGCGGGTGCCGGCGTGCTGTGGCTTGCTGCGCGGGCAGAAGGCGGTGCTGGTGGTTACGACAATGCGGCGTGGCAGGTCGCCTACCTGATCATGGCGGCGTCCATGGTGATCGGCGTGCTCACCGTGCTGTTCTCACCTGAGCCGGTGAACGTTCCGTTGAAAGCGGCGCGCAGTGCGCAGGAGTGGGTTCGCACGGCCCTCGTCGATCCTTTTGCGGATTTCTTTCGTCGCTACAAGTGGCAAGCGGCGCTTATCCTTGCCCTGATCGCTGTTTATCGCATCAGCGATGTGGTGATGGGCATCATGGCCAATCCTTTCTATGTGGACATGGGCTACACCAAGGATGAGGTGGCGGCCGTGACCAAGATTTATGGCGTCATCATGACGCTGGTGGGGGCCTTCGTAGGCGGCAGCCTGGCACTGCGCTTTGGTGTCATGCGCATCTTGATGCTCGGCGCTGTGCTCAGCGCGGGCAGTAATCTGCTGTTCGCATGGCTTGCGGGGTACGGCCACAGTGTTCCCGCACTGATCGCCGTGATCTCCATGGACAACCTTGCGTCCGGCATTGCTTCAGCGGCCTTCGTAGGTTATTTGTCCAGCCTCACCAACATCAGCTATTCGGCCACGCAATATGCGCTCTTTTCTTCGTTGATGCTGATGTTGCCGAAGTTCGTGGCTGGCTTTTCAGGGGACTACGTCAATGCCTTTGGATACAGTACGTTTTTTACGAGTACTGCGTTGCTAGGCTTGCCGGTTCTCGTGCTCGTGGCTCTGGCCATACGGGCTCAGCGACGCAACCCTGATCCCGGCAGCAAGCCGGACAACCAAAGCATCGCCCCGCTGACATAGGGAATCCAGCTGCATCGAAAGGGTGCGGATTTACCTATCTTTACGTCACCGACAAGAGTCACTCGTTCAATGCCGGCAATATGGCCTTGAAGGATTAAGGAACGCATGAGTACACACCACCTGTTGATGATTGAGGACGACACCCGCCTGGCGGGCATGGTGAGCGAGTATTTGTCTCAGTCTGGCTTTTCTGTGACGCACATGGTGGATGGCGAGTCTGGCCTCGCCTCGCTACGGGACAAGCCCGCAGATCTGGTCATTCTCGATCTGATGTTGCCGGACATTGATGGCCTGGAGGTTTGCCGCCGAATTCGAGCGCTCTCCGGCGATATGGCGCGCGTTCCGGTGTTGATGCTCACCGCCAAGGGCGATCCCATGGACCGCATCATTGGCCTGGAGTTGGGTGCTGATGACTATCTGCCCAAGCCTTTTGAGCCGCGGGAACTGCTTGCCCGCATTCGGGCGGTGCTGCGCCGCCATCAGACAGGCTCCGTCCCGGAACACAAGCTGATGCGCTTTGGCATCCTGGAAATTGACCGCGATGCTCGCGTCGTGACAGTGGGGGGGCAGGCCGCCGATTTGACCAGCTATCAATTCGATTTGCTGGTGGCGCTCGCGGAACGCGCTGGTCGCGTTTTGACGCGCGATCAAATCATGGAAGCGGTGCGCGGGCGCGAGCTGGAAGCATTTGACCGATCCATTGACGTGCATATGGGCCGCATACGTGCAGCCATTGAGCAGGATGTGAAAAATCCCAAACGCATCTTGACCGTGCGAGGGGTGGGCTATGTGTTTGCCAAGCAGCAAGCCTGACCTTTCCTTTCGGTATGGAGCCACGCGCAAGCCTGCTGAAATAGACACAACGCGACACCAGATGGATAGTCAACACGTTCTGAGCACCGTTCCATGAGTTGGACTTCTCCCATCGCCCGCAAACTCTACCTGCGCATATGGCTGGCCGTAGTGGGTAGCGTGGCGGTCTTGAGCCTATTGGTGGGCTGGGCCTGGCATGCTGCCGAACAGGAGCGCGAGCGAGACCGTCAGCCCCCGGCTCCCCGTGAAGTGTACGTACGCAATGCCGCTGGAGAGTTGATTGGAAGAGCTGATGTGCCACCCCGGCGAGGACCGCCAGGCCAGGGCTTGGATTTTTCAGTGACCTTAAACGACGGCCAGCAACTGAACCTGCATCTCGGGCCACGCCCTTGGGGCGCAGGCGGACCGGGCGGTAAACGACGAGAAGACCCGCCTTTGGCGTGGCTGCGTCCCCCCTACGGTTTCATGTGGACGCTGGCGCTCGCCGGATTAGTGGTGATGCTGGGCGTGTTCCCGGTGGCTCGGAGACTGACTCAGCGTCTGGAATCGCTACAGCGTGGTGTGCAACGCTGGGGGGAGGGCGATCTGTCCGTGCGATTGCCCACTGGCGGTCAAGACGAGGTGGCGGATTTATCACGCCATTTCAATGCCGCAGCCACACGCATCGAAGGATTGATGGATTCCCAGTCGGCGCTACTGCAATCGCAGAAATCCCTGTTGGCCAACGCATCGCATGAGCTGCGCTCGCCATTGGCGCGTATTCGTATGGCGATCGAGTTGATGGGGCCTCAGACCCCGCCGGCGGCAAGGGCAGAGATCTCGCGCAACATCATCGAGCTGGATCAATTGATCGATGAAATTCTGCTGGCTAGCCGGCTCGATGCGAATCAGGCAGACATGGGCACGGTGGAGCCCATTGACCTCATCGGCCTGTTGGCCGAGGAGTGTGCCCGCGTGGATGCCACGATGGATCTGGCACCCGATACGCCGGAGGTCACCGTGCCCGGTGTCGCCAAGTTGCTCCGCCGCGCGGTGCGCAATTTGCTAGAAAACGCCTGCCGCCACGGCAATCGTGTGGGCGGTTCGGGTGAAGTCAGTGCGGAGTTGAGCCTGGAGGGCGGGCAAGCCGTATTGCGTGTGAATGACCGGGGTCCAGGTGTACCGCCTGCGCAGCGTGAGCGGATTTTTGATCCCTTTTATCGTCTGCCCGGTGCCAGCGAGCGCGACGGCGGTGTGGGTCTGGGGCTTTCGCTGGTCCGCTCCATTGCGCTGCGCCATGGTGGCTCGGTGGCATGCGCTGACCGCGAGGGCGGCGGAGCATGCTTTGAGTTGCGGCTGCCGGCTTCAAAAGAAGGCTTTTCTGCATAAACGGGTGGCCTTCCTTTCACTCACCCGCTTTTCTCACACGCCCTGTTAGTGGCTCAGCGCTTAAAGATCGAGCGATCCTCTGATGCCGAATGGTGTTCAAGTAACCGTTCGGGCTTTTATCGCGGAAACAAGTTGGTGTGTACTTACTCAGCGATTCTGAAGAAACAGGTCCAGGTACTGCTGGCGCATGCGCCGGCGATCGAACACTGCGTGTACATGAGATCGGCCAGCCTCAGCCACGCGAGAGGCGGTTTCGGGGTCGCCAAGCAGGCGCGTGAGTGTTTGCGCCAACGCTTGCGCATCTTCGTGTGGCACCAAAAACCCGGTTTCGCCGTGGGTCAGGACCTCCTGAACACCCTCCACGTCGGTACCGATTCCGCAGCAGCCAGAGGCCATGCCTTCAATCAGCCCCAATCCCAGACCTTCGTAATGGGTGGACAGGACGCAGAGCTTCACGCGGCCGAGCAATTCAGGAAGATTGCTCACATGGCCCATGAAACGCACCTGTTGATCCACACCTAACTTGCGGGCCAGGGCTTCAGCGCGCTGACGCCAACTGGATTTTCCTTCGCCCGCCAGATAGACGGTGGGGCGCAGCCCCTGCTCTGCCATGAGGGCCGCGGCGCGAATAAGCGTGAAATGGTCTTTTTGGCCTGCGAATCGTGCGGGCATGACGATGGCGTCTTCGCGCTCGTTCCAGGGTCGCCCTTGTGTCCAGCGTGAGAGCTCGATGCCGTTCAGGACCACGGTGCAGCGGTCGGCGGGGTGGCCGAGACGAACCAAGGCATCGCGCACTGCTTGAGAGACGCCGATGATCCGCTCCGTGCGCTGGGCCAGCCACAGAGATTTTCTGAGACGCCAGAACCCATAGCGTTCCCGGACGTTGTGTTCGACGTGGATCAACCGGGGAACGCCTGCAGCCAGTCCTGCGTAGCGGCCCCAAAGGTGTTCGCTGAAACCGTGCGCCACCAGTACATCGGGTTTCCATTCGCGACAGATGCGCTTCAAGGCCATGATGGTGACGGTATGAGACCAACGAGGCACCACCTCCACTTGCAGGCCTTGCGCGCGCAAGGCCTGCACACGAGGTGTGGGATCAACAGAGGCACGGCGCCTGAGTACGAGCAGGGTTTCCTGGCCCGGCTGTTGCCCACACAAATCGATCGCTACCTGCGTGGCCCCCGAAAACCCACCGGAGACAAAGTGCAGCACGCGTAACGGGCGGGTGTCTTGTGAAGTCGCCATGGCAAGTCCTTGAATGTCTTATCTCCCCCGAGAGGCTGAAACCCTGGGCCGGGGGTGGGAGGTGTCACGGTTTGGCGGCCGGACGCTGCAAGCAGGCTAGCCACAACGTCACCGGAAGCAGGTACATCATGTTGCCGTTATTGTGGGCAAACATCACCTGCGTGAGGCCGAAACCGAGAAAACCGAGCACCGTCATCAAGCCACACGCTGCATTGGCGCGACGCTCATCGGCATCAGGGCTCCCCGGTGCTCCCAGGTTTTGCGCATCTTCCGGTTGGCGACGCAGGCCTCGCACGAAAATCACTGCGGGCACGGCGAAGAAAAGCGCCAACCCGGCAACGCCGAGTAACCCGCGCTTGGCGAACATATCAAGCCACTCGTTGTGCGCATGGTTGAATTCCAGCGCCGCCTCTGGCATTTCGCCTCGCTCTACTGCTTCGCGTTGCAGCGCTTCGTAACCGACCTGGCCGGCGCCTACCCAGGGGTTTGATTGGCCTACATCCAACGCCAGTTTCCAGAACGAGCGGCGCAGCCCGACCGAGGTGTTTTCCGCTTGCTGTTCATGCGCCTGCCATTCATCGATAGCGATGCTGACTCTCTGCTGCACCGGGGGCAAAGCTAGCAGAGCCAAGCATGCCGCCAACGTCAGGGCAGCCGCGCGCAAGGCATGCGACAAGGATTTTCCGGCAGACGGTGGTGGCGCTTTCAACCAGAAAATCAGCAACATGAGTGCAGGAAGCGTCAGCCAACCGCCTCTGCTTCCAGAGGTCACGCTGGCCACCATGCCCAGCAGCACCGCGAGCCAGCCGATGGCTTTCTGCCAGCGAACGGGGGCACGTAGTGCACGCACGCCGCTCCAGGCGGCCAGAAGCAAGGCCAAATTGCCGAACTGAATGGCGTTGGTATATCCGGCGGCCCGGTCCCATCCCAGGAAGCCGAGCTGCCATATGGCCGTCAGTCCAGCGCCACAGGCGCCTATCCAGCAGCCCCAATTCAAGGCCTTTTCAGAGGGGCGCCCCACCAGCAGCGCAGGCAGGGTAAGAAACACCAACAAATACTTGATGCTGCGATCAACCCCCAGCGAATGCGTGATGAGCTTGCCATCTACGACGATGTGCAAGCTCCAGAGCATGCCCATAAGGACGATCACCAGGGCCCAGGCCCGCATATCCCTGGGCCACGCGACGTGGCCACGGAGCACCGCAGGCCAGCGATACAGGCCGAGCAAGAGCAACAGAGCAGCTCCCCAGGAATAACCCGAGGGGATGGATAGCGAAAGTGCCAGCAGCAGAAAAACCGCGGCATCCAGGGCCTTCAGCTCCAGGGGCGCGCTTTTAAATGACAATTCAGCGGAAGGCGGTAGAGAGCTCGAGCGGTCGGAGACGGATGCCGTGCTCAATGGGCCGCGTGGAAAGAAGAGGGGTCTTTCAACCGGTAGACCGTGCCGCAATAAGGGCACTTGGCCTCACCGGAATGCGCGACATCCAGGTAAACACGCGGGTGCGTGTTCCACAGCTGCATGTCCGCTTTGGGGTTGGGACAGAAAGCGCCGCCCTCAGGCGTGATGTCCTGGGCGTTTAGCTCGATGATGTTCTGGCTCATGCGCTTGCTCCGTTTAGACTTTGCTGAGCCACTTGCCATACTTGGCATTGCGGCCGTTCACGATGTCGAAGAACGCGCTTTGGATCTTCTCAGTGAGCGGGCCACGCGAGCCGGTGCCGATTTCTATGCGGTCCAGTTCTCGAATAGGGGTGACTTCGGCTGCAGTGCCAGTGAAGAAGCATTCATCCGCGATATAAATTTCGTCGCGGGTAATGCGTTTTTGTATCAACTTGACACCCAGGTCTTCACAAATGTGAAGCACGGTGTTGCGGGTAATCCCATTCAGCGCGCCGGCGGACAGATCGGGTGTGTAGACCACGCTATCCTTGATCACGAATACGTTCTCCCCCGCGCCTTCGCTCACGAAGCCACTCGCATCGAGCAGCAGGGCTTCATCGTAGCCATCATCCAGGGCTTCCATGTTGGCAAGGATGGAGTTGCTGTAGTTGCTGACGGCCTTCGCCTGCGTCATGGTGATGTTGACGTGATGGCGCGTGTAGCTGCTGGTTTTGACGCGGATACCGCGTTTCATACCGTCTTCACCCAGGTAGGCGCCCCATGGCCAAGCCGCCACCATCAAGTGGACAGTGTTGCCGCGTGGGTTGACACCCAGTTTTTCCGAACCCAGCCACACCAACGGCCGTATGTAGCAGCTTTCCAGCTTGTTCTCGCGCACCACGGTTTTTTGCGCTTCGTTGATCTGCTCTTTGGTAAAGGGGATCTTCATGCGCAGGATCTTGGCGCTGTTGAACAGGCGGTCGGTGTGCTCTTCCAAGCGGAAAATCGCCGTGCCGTTCACCGTGTTGTAGGCGCGGACGCCTTCGAACGCGCCGCATCCATAGTGCAACGTGTGGGACAGCACGTGGATCTTGGCATCGCGCCAATCGATCAACTGGCCGTCCATCCAGATTTTGCCGTCGCGATCGTCCAGGTTGAGGGCAGGGGCGCTCATGGGGTATTCCTCAGCTCAAAATTGTTGGAGTGGCGGCATGGCCACCTTGTCCCGCGGATTTTAAGGCAAGGCCGAGTAAGGCCGAACGATGCGGCGCGCCCGGGATCGATGCGGGGAGGGGTCAGGGCCAGCTAGCCAAGGGATGCCGAGCCCAAAGGGTCTGGGCTGAGCCGTAGGCTAGGAGGCTGTCGGACTTGGAAATCGCCGGCGGCAAATGGGCCGCAGCGGTCCATTTTCCACGGTCTTTTTGACCCATAGCTAGGCTATGGGCCTGCAAATCCCGTGAAAACTGTCCTCGCTGGGGCCCATTTTCGCTATCGGCGCTCCAAGTCCGACAGCCTCCTAGAACTTATTCCGGTTTGCCTGATGCTTCGCCAGACTCTACGTTTTCCGCAGCTTGCGTGGGCCGCTCCAGCCGCCACCGGGCAAGGCGTCCGCCCTCAAATTCGCAAATGACCTGAGAGTCGCCGGGATCGCGCCAAAGGTAGACCTCAGGCTCGACGCCCTCGGCCGACAAGCGTTCGCCGAGCGAGCGAGTCATGCCGATCACATGCAGCAAGGGCAGTTTGGGCCTGAGTTTGACGTTGAACATCACGGCGCTGCCCACGTACCCAATGGGCTGATCCGCGGCGCGCTTCATGATGGTGATCAGGCGTGTGTAGTTCAACAAAAACCACAGAACCAGAGCGCTACCGACCAGGGCGATACCCGCCCAGCCACCGGCTCGCCAAGCACCGGCGCCGAGGGCAATAGCTGCTAAAAGAGTAAGAATGCGTTGCCAAGTCATGGGGTGATTGTCGCGTTTCTTTTGAAGTGCTCCAAGAACGGATGTTCCGGCAGCGCAAGTAAGGTCTTGACTGGGGGTTAGTTCAACGGTTTGCGGCGGCCCGCGCTTGCGCCAGCCAGTCGTCGAACAGCGATTGATGGGCCTTGATCCACCCTTCAGTGTGGCGTTCGAGATCGGCGCTGGAATTCTGGCCGTCGTTCATGGCGTTGTTTTGCGCCGTGACGTCTGCCACGGGCAGCCTCATGAGGGAAAAGAGTTTGGCGGCGTCAGGGTGAGCTTCGATGAAGGCTCGGCTGGCCAGGATGCGCTGGTTGTTGATGACCGAGCCGTAATTTCGTCCGTTGGGCAGCGTGGTGTCCTGCCCGGCTTGCTCGCCAGGCAAAGCTGAAAACGGCACTTGCAGCCACACCACATCTTTTCCTGGCACCAACACATTGCTGACCCAATAGGGTGTCCAGGTGTAGTAGAGAACAGGCTGGCCGGATTTATAGCGCGCAATGACATCCGCCATCAGCGCCGAATAGCTGCCCTGCTGGTGTTGTACGGTATCGCGCAGCTTGTAGGCCGAGAGGTGCGTCTCGATCATGGTCTCGCAGCCCCAGCCTGGCGGGCATCCGGTGAGGTTGGCGCGACCATCGCCGTCGGTGTCGAACAGTTTGGCGATGGCCCGGTCGGCCAACTGGGACATGTTCGTGATCTTGTGTTCGTCGGCGGTTTTCTTGTCGACCAGATAACCTTGAATGTTGTCCGCCACATAGGTGTTGTCACGCCATAGCTTGGCGTCTCCGCCGGAATTCTTGTAGAAATCGTTGTGCATGGGATCCCAGTGGTCTGCCATGAAGGTGGCGTCGCCATTGGCAATGGCCAGGTGGGCGGTGGGGTATTCGACTTCACGAATGGGCTGCACTTCATAACCGAGCTTTTCCAACGCTTTCATGACCAGCAAGGTCTGGAAAGTTTCCTCGGCGATAGAGCTTTTAAGCGGCTGCACGCGCACGCCTTTGCCAGGCAGTTGGAGATCGGTTGCAGCGAAAGCCGCAGGAGCCCATGTCAGCAGACTGGCCGAAACCAGGGCCACACCAGCGCGGCGCAGGAAGGAGAAGGGGCTGGAGAGAGCAAGGGTCACCTGGAGTTCCTCAAATTGTTTGGACTAAGCAGAATGCGCAGTAGCCGTGCCGGATAAGCCGGTAGGTACGCTAGGGGCGGCAGGTGCAGCGGGTCGACTGGCAAGGCGGCGCAGCAAGCCGATCGGTCCGCGTTGATGCCACGGCTGTCCGTGGCGGCGAGGCTGGCTGAGGGCTTGAGTCAGCCGGTCCAGCACGATCGCCAGGAGCACGATCCCCAGACCACCCACCGTGGCCAAGCCCATATCGAGCCGGCCAATGCCACGCAATACCATCAGGCCCAGCCCGCCTACCGCGATCATCGAGGCGATCACCACCATCGACAGACTCAGCATCAAAGACTGGTTGATGCCGGCCATGATGGAGGGCATGGCCAGAGGAATCTGCACGCGGGCGAGGAGCTGCCAGGGCGACGCGCCATAGGCCTGCGCCGCTTCCACCAGATCAGGCCGCACCTGTCTAATTCCCAGGTTGGTGAGGCGAACCAGCGGCGCAAGCGCAAAGATGATGGTGACGATCACGCCCGGCACGTTGCCTATGCCAAACAACATGACCACGGGTACCAGGTACACGAAGGCCGGCGTGGTCTGCATGGCATCCAGCAGGGGGCGCATCAGGCGGTTAGCGCGTTCGGAGCTGGCCAACCATATTCCCAGGGGCAATCCAATCAGCACGCAGAAGAAAAGCGCGGTCAGTACAAGGGACAGTGTGACCATGGCCTCAGACCAGATACCCAGAAGGCCGATGACTGTGAGCGAAATCAACGCCCCAACGGCCATGCGGGCACCTGCCAACTGCCAGGCCAACAGCGAAAGAAGGCCGATCATCACCAGGGTGGGCGGATACTGCAGCGCGGCCTCAACTCCTCCCAGCAGCGCATCGACTGGTTGGCGCAACGCCTGGAAAGCCGGTCGGAAGTGGTCAACGAACCAGTGCAAGCCTTGGTTGATCCAGTCTTGCACAGGCAGTGCGCCATCGAGCCAATCGGCTATGGAAGCTGTGGTGTCTGCTCCTTGCTGAGCGGCGGCGTGGCTTGCAGCGGTCAGGCTGTCGCCCCCAAACCCGCTCATCTGCCCTGTCAGGTCCTGCGTGACCGCTTGTGGGCCGTTTAACCACTCGGGAGAAGCGTTGGCAGGAGCGGCTTGATAGGGATCTTGGAATGCGTCGGGCGAGGCACTCATTTCGGGTGGGCTGGCGCTGGCCTGAGGGCCTTGCAACCAGTGAGGGCCCGCTTCAGCGGGTGCCGCCTGATAAGGATCCACAAAGGTGGTGTTGTCAGATGTGTTCATACGGTGCTTTCTGTGCTCAGGCAGCCGCAGCTGAAGCCCCAGCTGACGGTGCGGTTGTGGCTTGCGGCAGTGGGTTGCCTTCTGTGTCGGTATTTGGATCCAGGAAGGTCAGCAACCGGTTCTTGCTGATGGTGCCGACGAAACTGCCGTCGGCACCCACTACGGGCAGTGGTGCTGGCTGAGACACCATGTGGCCGTACAAATCCACAATGGGTGTGTCGGCGGCAATGGGTTGCACCGCGTCGACGAAGGCGTTCTTCAGACCCAGGGGGCCTTCGTGTTCTTGCAGCGCGGTGCGCAGTGAATCGGCGGATACCGCGCCGAGGTAGCGGTGCTTGGTGTCTACGACGTAAGCCCACTCGCGGTCATGATCCTGCAGGCGCTTCAGGGCGGGCCGGCAACCGCGTGTGGGGCTCTCTGAAATCTCTACTTGCGTCTTGCGGGCAATATCTCCGGCCTTGAATACGGCGGCGGCATCCACGCCGCGCACGAACTGGCGCACGTAGTCGTTGGCCGGGCGGCGCAGGATGTCTTCCGGGGTGCCCACTTGCACCACCTGTCCGTCCTTCATGATGGCGATGTGATCGCCAATGCGCATGGCCTCGTCCAGATCGTGCGAGATGAAGACGATGGTGCGGCGCTTGTCTTGCTGAAGCCGAAGTAACTCGCCTTGCATCTCGAAGCGGATGATGGGATCGAGCGCAGAGAAGGCTTCGTCCATCAGCAAGATGGATGGGTCAGCCGCCAGCGCCCGAGCCAAACCCACGCGCTGTTGCATGCCGCCGGATAACTCGTCTGGGTAGCTGCCTGCCCACACCGCCAGTCCCACCTGATCCAGTGCCGCACGGGCGGCGGTCTCTCGCTCTGTACGCGGCACGCCCGCCAGCTCCAAGCCGAAGGCAGTGTTCTCCAATACGGTGAGATGCGGCAGCAGCGCGAACGACTGAAACACCATGCTGATGTGCCGACGGCGGAAATCGCGCAGCTGCTTGTCGGTGTACTGTGCGATGTCTTCCCCATCCACCACGATACGGCCGGCGGTAGGCTCAATCAGGCGGTTGAACATGCGAACCAGGGTCGATTTCCCGGAGCCGGACAAACCCATGATGACGAAAATTTCACCTGCCTCTATGGTGAAGCTGGCGTCGAACACGCCTATCGATTGACCGGTCTGCTGAACGATCTCCTGTTTGCTCAATCCCTGGCTTGCCAATGTCAAGGCGCGCTCAGGCGTATCGCCAAAGACCTTGAACAGGTGCTCGATCTGGATTTGCTTGGCCACGATGATTTCCTCCGGTGTTAGGACAACCGAGGAGGCTGGAGCTGCGAGCCGAAACGACGCCAACGACGCCGACAACGACAGGCGAGCGCAAAGCCGAGCCTGGTTGTGGGTTGTGGAGAGTTCGCTGGCCTGTGCCCTCGAGACGAGGGAGCCAGTGCTGTGGGAAGTGGTGCACCGCCCGTGGCACAGCGGTCATGGGCGGCCTGAAGACCGCAAGTGCAGACCACTGCGAACAAACTTGGCGAACCGAAATGGTGTCGCCAAGTATCGAAAAGAAAGCATTATATCAAAATTAATATGAAGACTTTGAAAAATGCCTTTCACGGGAATGAAGGGCGGACTAATGCTCTTTAGGAAGTCCTACGTTTGTGATCGCTTTCCGTCCCTTCACAGCGGTGCACGTGTGAGTGGTTTGCATTTCCCCATGATTTCTGCCATTCATTAATCGCATACCTCATCTCGCAAGCGGAAGGGCAGGATGCCTCGTGTGGACAAGACACTTGAGCGTGAAAAATCAACGCGCCATTTCCAGGCGGCCACCATGTCTCTCTCCTCCCCTGTGTCCGAGTCGCCCCTGGCGATTTACCACCGCCATTTGCGAGCCGGACAACTCGCCTACCAGTTCAGCCCATCGGCGGGCCGAGCGGTCTTTTTCCCGAGGCTTGTCTGCCCCTATAGCGGCAGCAGCGAATTGGAATGGCGAGTGAGCGAAGGCCGGGGAACGGTGCATGCCACCACGGTCGTGTACCCCCGCGAAGGCCATCCGTACAACGTGGCCCTGATCGATCTTGACGAGGGGTTTCGGATGATGTCGCGGGTAGAGGGCTTGGCGCCACTGGAGGTGCGCATAGGCCAGCGCGTGCAGGTGCGCGTGGTGGAGCAAGCCGGCGAAGAAGCGCCGCTGCCCGTGTTTGACCTGGCAGGAGATGCGTCATGAAGCGCGGCAGCTGTGCCATCGTCGGGGTGGCCGAATCCGATCTGGGCGAAGTAGCCCAGGGAATGTCCCCGCTGGACCTGATGGCCCAGGGGATTCATCGAGCATTGGATGACTGTGGGTTGAATCTGCGCGATGTCGACGGGCTGTTCGGCGCTGCGACCCAAAGCCGGATGGTGACCCTGGCTTTGCGCGAATACCTGGGCATCGATCCGCGCCATGGTGATTCGACCTATCTGGGCGGCTCGTCATTCATGACGCACGTGGCTCATGCTCAAGCGGCCATTGAGGCGGGGCTTTGTGAGGTGGCGGTGGTGACCTATGGCAGTACGCAGCGCACGGAAGGCCGCACCGCAACCCGGGGGCGTGACATCAATCCCTATGAAACGCCATTTCGCCCCTTTCTGCCGTCCACTGCTTATGCGCTGGCGGCATCCCGCCACATGCATGAATTCGGCACCACCCGAGAGCAGCTTGCGGAGATCGCGGTGGCAGCGCGCAAGTGGGCTCAGCTCAACCCTGCGGCGTGGGAGAAGAAGGATCTGACGATCGAGCAGGTGCTGAGTTCGCGCATGGTCAGCTACCCGCTGACCGTACGGGACTGCTGCCTGGTGACCGACGGCGGGGGCGCTCTGGTGATGACTTCGGCCGAGCGTGCGCGTGATCTGCGCAAGCAACCGGCTTATGTGCTGGGGTGCGGCGAATCGGCGAGCCACACATCCATCTCCAACATGGCAGACCTTACTCGTACGGCAGCGCGGGATTCTGGCGCGCGCGCATACGCCATGGCCGGGCTGGGGCCGAAAGATATCGACGTGCGAGAGGTCTATGACGCCTTCACGCTGACCACCTTGCTGTTTCTGGAGGATCTGGGCTTTTGTCCTAAAGGCGAGGGCGGGGCGTTTGTCTCGGACGGCAAGCTTCGTCCGGGTGGCGCGCTTCCTACCAATACCAATGGGGGCGGGCTCTCTTACTGTCACCCTGGCATGTACGGCTTGTTCCTGCTGATAGAGGCGGTGCGGCAGGTGCGAGGCGAATGTGGCCAGCGTCAGGTGGCAGATTGCAATGTGGCTCTGGCCCATGGCAATGGCGGCGTCCTGTCGAGCCAGAGCACGGTGATCCTCGGAAACGCGAGCACTGTTTAAGCGCGAAGTGCGCGCTTGGCCAGGGTTTATTCATTGAGAGCATCTGAGAGATACGAATCGACGTGACTTACCTCGACGCACAAGACGAGACACAGATCCTCCTGCGGGATTCGGCTCAGGACTTCCTGAGTCAGGAACATCACCTGGAGCGGTTGCAGGCGATTTATCAAGGAAAGACGGTTCTCGACCGCGCGTTGTGGACCGGCATGGCTGAGCAGGGCTGGCTGGCGCTGCGCCTGCCTGAAGCCATGGGCGGCAGTTCCCTGGAGCCTGTGCACGCCGCCATCGTTGCCGAGCAGTTCGGCCGCCATGCGGTGCCGGAGCCGCTGCTGGCCTGCGCTGTCATGCCTGCGGTGATGGCATCAAGATTTCCCGGCTTCCTCGGCTGGCAGCTGGTAACGCAGGGATTGATTGACGGATCTCATGTGGCCACACTGGCTTGGCAGGAAGATGCCCGTAGCCTGGACCCGGTGCCAGCCACCACGATGGTTGAACGCCAAACCAACGGGACCTACCGCCTGCGTGGCCGAAAGCTTGGCGTAGCGTGTGGCTCATTCGCAGACAGCCTCCTGGTCGCGGCACTACTGGAGGGTGAGGTAACCCTGTGGCTCGTTGCAAGAGGCATGGACGGTGTCAGTCTGGATGAATCACTCGCCAGCGATGGTGCTAGCGTTGCGGTGGTCTCTTTTGAAGATGTGGAGTTGACCGCCGAAGCTTTGTTGGCAAAAGGGCCAACGGTCATCGAAGCCTTATCAGCTGCTATCGAAGAAGCTCAGCTTCTGGCCGCCTGGCAACTAGTAGGCCTGGCCTCCAGTGCGCTGGAGATCACGCTCGAATACCAACGCACGAGGGTGCAGTTCGGCCACCGCATTGGCAGCTTCCAATCAATGCAGCATTTGAGTGTGGACGTCAGGCTGCAACAGGCTTTGGCTCGCGCCGCTTGCCAGAGTGCGCTGCAACGCCACGCGGAAGCTGCGGGGAGCGCGCAGGCGCAGGCTGCGATTGCAGCGGCAAAAGCCCGCGCCTCGGATGCAGCCTTGCTGGCTGGCCGCTTTGGTGTACAGGCGCATGGCGCCATAGGGTTTGCGGCGGAAGCGGCTATTGGTTGTTATTTGAAAGCGGCATTGCGGTGGGCGGCGTTCCTTGGCAATGGTAGCCACCACCGCCGGCAATATGCTCTGCAGGCCGGGCTGCACGGAGCAAGCCTATGACGCGCATTGATCGCAACCAGCTCAATGACGATGAGTTTCGGCTTCAGCTTCGCGCCTGGATAGAGGTCAACTACCTGTCACCCCTGCGCGACCCCATGCGCCGCCTGACTGGCGATGAGGCCCGGCAGTGGCTGAAGGCGCAACACAGGGACGGCTGGCGGGCGCCTGCGCTGCCTGCAGAGCATGGCGGCATGGGTTTGTCGCTGCGAAAGCAACTCATCTACCAGCAAGAGCTTGAGCGTTTTCGTGTGGCACGGCCTATGGATATGGGGTTACGCTTGCTGGCACCCGTGTTGCTGCGCTACGGCACAACCGAGCAAAAAGCCATCCATCTGCCACGCATTTTGTCAGCCCAGGACGTATGGTGCCAAGGCTATTCGGAACCCAATGCCGGCTCTGACCTGGCCAATTTGCGCACCGCGGCGCAAGACCGGGGCGATCACTTCGTTGTCAATGGCCAGAAAACCTGGACCACGATGGCCAGTGATTCCAACATGATCTTCATGCTGGTGCGCACCTGCGTGGAGGAAAAAAAGCAGCAAGGCATTACTTTCCTGCTGGTGGATATGGCGACGCCAGGGATTCGCGTCCGGCCCATTCGCACTTTGGCAGGCGAAGAACATTTCTGCGAAGTTTTCTTTGACGATGTGGCTGTGCCGCGTGCCAACCTGGTGGGGCAGGTGGGTGATGGCTGGGCGGTGGGCAAAGCGCTACTTGGCTTCGAGCGGTTCAGCCACGGCTCGCCGGAGCTTTTGCGTCACGCGCTGTTGGTGCTTCAACGCACCGGGGCGGCGCTGGGCTTGCGTGACGACGAGCGCTACCGGGACACGCTGGAGCGCCATGCCTGTGACGTGTCGGATGCCTCAGCCTTGTACGAGCAAGTCTGCGAGACTGCTCTTGCCGGTGGTGACGCTGATGACGATTTCTCGATGCTCAAGCTCTTTAACGCTGAGGCCACTCAGCGTATCGCCGAGGCCGTACAGGAGCTGGCGGGGCAACATGGCGGTCTGATCGGCGCGGCGCCGCACCTTGGTCTGCCAGACGATCTCGAATGGCTCTACATGATTACCCGTCCGCTGACCATCTTTGGAGGCACGGCCCAGGTCCAGCGCAACCTGCTTGCTGCGCGGGCGCTCAAGCTGCCTAAAACCTGAAGCCTGCACCAGCGCTTCTTCCAATGCATCCATGACTTCAAATATGTCCAGTTCATCTTCATCGCCAGCCCGTCAACCTCATGCGTTGGATCCACTGTTCCACCCTCGCTCTGTGGCGGTGGTGGGGGCATCGTCCGATCCCCGGAAAATCGGCGGACGGCCTATCGCCTACATGCTGCGCAGCGGCTTCGCTGGCGAGCTGTTTCCTATCAACCCCGCTCAGACGGAGGTGCAAGGTGTGAAAGCCTACCCTTCGCTTCGCGCGATTGGCAAGCCGGTCGATCTCGTCATCGTGGCAGTCGGTGGGGCTCATGTGTCCGCGGTGGTGGAGGATGCGATTGAACAGCGGGCGAGCACTATTGTGGTGTTCAGTTCGGGGTTCGCGGAGATGGGAGATGAAGGCCGCCAGTTGCAAGAGAGCATCGCGGCCCGGTGCGCCCAGGCCGGTGTGCACTTGCTGGGGCCCAACTGCATTGGCGTATTCAATTCGCACCAAGCCATGTACGCCACCTTCATCACTGCGCTGGAGCACGAACAGTTCGAACCCGGGCACGTGGGCATCGTCAGTCAGAGTGGCGCCATAGGTTCATATCTGTATGGCCTGGCTGGGGACCGGGGAGTGCGCGTCAGCCATTTCGTCGCCACCGGCAATGAGGCTGGTCTGGATGTGGCCGACTGCATAGACTGGATGGCCAGTGACCCGCAGACCCACGCCGTAATGGTTTACTTGGAGGGCTGTCGGGATGGTGAGCGTCTGTACCGTGCGCTTGAGCAAGCACGGTTGCGCAGAAAGCCTGTGATTTTGATGAAGGTCGGCCGAACCGAACAGGGTGCGGCTGCTGCCGCCTCACACACAGGCTCGCTGGCCGGCAGCGACGTGGTCTATGAATCCGTACTGCGGGAAACCAATGCCTGGCGGGCCAATTCGCTCGAAGAGATGGTGGACTTGGCCTACGCCTGCTCCGTGGGCCCTATGCCGCGCGGCAATCGCCTGGGCGTCGTCACGTCCTCGGGTGGTGTGGGTGTGATCGCCACGGACGAAGCCACCCGGACTGGTCTTGTGTTGCCTACCTTGCCGCAAGAAACACAGGCGGCGATTTTGGAGATAGTTCCGTTCGCCAGCGGCGTCAATCCAGTGGACACGACGGCGCAGACCATGGGGGATCGCACTCTTTTGACGCGCATCCTGGAGCTCGTGTTTGCCCATCCTGAGTTCGACAGTCTGCTGGTTTTTACGGCCAATATGGGGCGCAGCGAGGCTGAGTTCGGAAAGATCCGCGACGAGCTGTTCACGCTGCGCCGCGCCTATCCGGATCGCTTGGTGGCCCTGAGTATGCGCGCCAAACCTGAAATTGCAGCCGAGATTCAGCGCGAGGGCATTCTGGTGTTCTCCGATCCGGCGCGGGCCGCTGTCACTATTGCCGCAGTGGCGCAAATCGCGGCGGGTTTTGATCGCCCGCCCGCCAGGGTTGAAAAATCGGAGGCTCTTCAGATCGTGCCGCTGCCGGCGGGAACGCTAGACGAAGCGGCGGCCCGCGCGCTTCTCGCACAGCACGGAATTCCGTTTGCGCCGCTCGAACTCGCCGCGACCGCGCAGGAGGCCGTAGGGGCGGCAGAGGCGATGGGCTATCCGGTTGTCATGAAGGTGGTGTCGCCCGATATCGCTCATAAGAGCGACGTAGGAGGCGTGGCACTTGGCCTCGGTGATGCCGAAGCTGTGCGCACCGCCTGGACCGTCATGATGGAATCAGTGGGGCGAGCGTGCCCAAGTGCCCAAATAGACGGGGTGATGGTTTCTCCCATGATCACCGGAGGTGTTGAGACCGTGATGGGCGTTACGCACGATCCAGTGTTCGGACCGATGGTGATGTTTGGTCTAGGCGGTGTCTTTGTGGAAGTTTTCAAGGATGTCACGTTCCGGCGCGCGCCTGTGAGCTTGGCTACGGCACACGAAATGATTCACGGTATTCGAGGGCTCCCACTGCTGACGGGCGCGCGAGGCAAGCCCCCAGTCGACCTGGAGACTGTAGCCAGCGCATTGGTGGCCTTATCGAATTTCGCGGCTGCGCATGCCGGTGAGTTGGACAGTGTGGAGATCAACCCATTCATCGCGCGGCCTTCGGGTGGCTGCGCTGTGGATGCCCTGATTGTGAAGCGCTGACAGACGCCCGGGCGGGCACCAGATCCATTCGGATACCAAGCCGATCAGACATTCAACTTAGGAGACGTCATGGCACTAATCAACTACCTGAATCGGGTGCATCTTGCGCCTGGAGCACTTAAGCAACTGCCGAATGAACTTGCGACCTTGAAGATCACGCGTCCAATGGTGGTGACGGACCCCGGCCTGGCGGGCTCAGAGGTTTTGCAGCGATTATTGGCCCAATGCCCCGCCCATACCGTGGTATTTGCTGATACACCACAAAACCCTACAGAGGACGCTGTAGAGGCCGCGGTGCGGCAGTATCTTGCAAGCGGCTGCGATGGCTTGGTGGCCTTTGGCGGCGGTTCTCCCATGGACCTGGCCAAAGCGACCGCAGTGTTGGCCACTCATGAGGGGCCGCTGTCGCAATACACCGTGGTGGAGGGCGGCGAGGCACGTATCTTGCCGACGGCATCCCCCATCATCGCGGTACCCACTACAGCCGGTACTGGCAGCGAGGTAGGCCGCTCAGCCATGATCAGCATGCGCAGTGGCGGCAAGCGTAGTGTGCGCAGTTTTCATTTGGTGCCGCGCGTGGCCATCTGCGATGCAGAGCTCACGCTTGGTTTGCCAGCTCGGCTGACCGCGGCCACTGGAATGGACGCCTTGACCCACTGCTTTGAAACTTATCTTTCGCCGGTGGATAACCCGGTTGCGGAGGCTATCGCGCTACATGGTGCGCAACTGGCATACAGCAACATTGAGGCAGTCACCTTGGGGGATACCACTAATATCGAAGCGCGTCACAACATGATGACTGCCGCTTTGATGGGAGGGCTTGCTTTCCAGAAGGGCCTGGGTGCCGTGCATGCACTGGCACACCAATTAGGGGCTCTCAAGGAGCCGCTGTTGCACCACGGCACGCTCAACGCGGTACTTCTGCCGGCCGTATTGCGCTACAACCGTGAATACATTGCTTCCCGGTCCCAGGCACTGGCTCGGGCTCTTGGTTTGCCTGAAGGTCAAGACTTGGCAGAGGCGGTCGAGCAACTCAATGTGCGCCTGGGGCTTCCGCTTCGTTTGAGTGAAATGGGCGTGCCGGCCGATTGCCTTGCCGCGATGGCTGAGGCCGCGCCGGGCGATCCGTCAACCCGTACCAATCCGAGACCCGTAGATGTCGCAGGTTACCGCAGCATCCTCGAAGATGCGTTTTAAAAGAAGAGGACTTTAGCGATGCTTTATCCGCAACTCCGTCAGCTCATCGCCGGTGAGTGGAGAGAAGGCCGTGGCGATGATGTGCGTGCTGTCGTTAACCCTGCAACAGAGGAGCAACTGGGGGAATTTCGCCACGCCAGCGATGACGACGTGGATCGAGCGGTGGCTGGCGCTGAGCAAGCCTTTGCGGTATGGCGGGCGCGCTCACCCGAACAGCGACAAATTGATTTGCACCGCGTAGCGGCACTAATTCGAGAGCGCGTAGATCGAATCTCGCACCTTCTGTCTTCTGAAGGCGGAAAGCCGCTGCACGATGCGAGGCGTGAAGTGCTGCGCTCGGCCACCATCATTGAATGGGATGCGGCCGAAGGGCGGCGGCTCTATGGTCGGGTGATCCCGGCCGAGCCTGGAATGCACCTCGAAGCGATGCGTGAGCCAGCGGGGGTCGTTGCCGCCTTGATTGCTTGGAACTTTCCAGTGGGGTTCATGGCACGCAAGGTAGGCGGGGCACTGGCCGCCGGCTGTGCGGTGGTGCTCAAATCCACCGAGGAAACGCCGGGAACTTGTGTGGCCTATTTGGAGTGTTTTGTCGACGCAGGCTTGCCTCCCGGTTTGGTCAGCCTTCTGATCGGAGATCCAACGCGCATCGCGCCCCGGTTAATTTCGGCCTCCGCCGTGCGGGTAGTCAGCTTTACTGGGTCCACCGGGGTGGGTAAAACCTTAGGACAACTGTGTGCGGAGCACATCAAGCGGTCAGTTTTGGAGCTGGGTGGTCATGCACCCGTGCTCGTCTGTGAGGATGCGGATATTGAGAAGGCAGTAAAGGCCTTGATTGGTGCCAAGTTTCTGAACAACGCCGGGCAAGTTTGTGTTGCTCCAACCCGCATGTTTGTGGCTCGTCCACGCTATGCAGAATTTTGCGAAGCACTCGCGCAAGCTGCGCGCGGTTTGCGTGTAGGCCCCTCGAATGAGGATGGCGTGCAAATGGGGCCATTGATCCACGAGCGTCGACGCACGGCTATTGAGTCCCTCGTTCAAGACGCGCTGTCGTGTGGTGCCAAATTGTTGGCGGGTGGCACAAGGATAGGAACGCGCGGCTTCTTCTACGCGCCAACTGTGCTCGGGGACGTTCCCCCGCAAGCGCGAGCGATGAACGAGGAGCCGTTTGGTCCATTGGCATTGATAGCGCCGTTTGACACTCTGGAGGAAGGGCTGCAGCGCGCCAATTCGTTGGGCTACGGACTGGCCGCCTATGCCTTTACCGAATCGGCGCGGTCTGCGCGGCTTATCGCGGAGCGTATAGAGGCTGGCATGCTTTCTATCAATCATTGCACTGCGGCGCCGCCTGGAGCTCCCTTTGGCGGTGTCAAGGATAGTGGGCATGGCCGTGAAGGCGGGCCTGAAGGCTTGTTGGAGTTCACAAGCACGAAGTTTGTTTCCCACAAAATTTACTGAGACACGGCCGCTCATCACCGATTCTCGTAGTTTTCGAAATGCCCTCGCGAGCTCTTGCTCCGAGGGCATTTTTTTGGCGTGCAGTTAGTGAATGGAGCCGGGGCAGCGATGCGTGAAGAAATGACAAAAGGTAATACCAGGGGGCTCATTTGGAAGATGTCGCTCCGAGGGCGATCCCTATCATTCATTGCACGCCCACAGGTGAGCACCACGCTCATCAGCCGAATGGGGCATCTTAAAAAATCAGGAGACAACAATGCAAATGGGACACCGAGCCGGCTGGCTTATCAAGACGCTCGCGATCGCGGGATCGATCTTTGCTCAGTCCGCGATGGCGCAATCGAACTATCCATCGCGTCCAATCCAGGTCATCGTTCCCTACGCCGCGGGCGGTACCACCGACCTGGCGGGTCGCATTGTGGCCAAGGCACTGGGTGAACAGTTGAATCAAACCGTGGTGGTCGAAAACAAGGTGGGTGCAGCAGGTTCGGTGGGGGTAGCACAGGCCGTGCGTTCGGCGCCGGACGGCTACACCATGGCGGTGTCAGGAGTGTCTTCGACGATGCTGCACCAGCTGCTGGGACGCAAGCTTCCTTATGACCCGCAGACCGACCTTAACTCTGTCGCCTATATGGGCTCCTCTGGCATGGTCGTTATCACGCGCAAGGATTCGAACTTCAAGAGCCTGCGCCAACTGATTGAGCATGCGAAGACCAATCCTGGCGTAGTGACCTTTGGTTCTGCGGGTAACGCGTCGCCAGGACACCTGGCCACGGAATACATCGCCAGCATGGCGAAAATCAAGATGACCCACGTGCCTTACGCGGGAGACTCCGCTTTGATGGGCGATCTGATGTCAGGCCGCATCGACATCGCGACGGTCGGTATCGCCAGCGTGTTCTCGCACATGAATGCGGGCTCCATCTCGGCGTTGGGGTTGACCTCCCGCGAGCGTCTTGCATCCTTTCCCAACGTGCCAACAGTGGCTGAGGCAGGCCTGAATGGCTACGAGGCAGACATCTGGAATCTGTTAGTGCTGCCCAAAGGTACGCCTGCGCAGATCGACGCCAAACTCAACGCTACGGTTAATCAGTTGATGGCCGATAAAGGCGTGCGTGAGGCGCTGCTCAACATTGGCTTCACAGCGCGTCCCATGAGCCTTGCCGAGATCCGGGATTTCATCAATGTCGAGCGGGTGAAGTGGGGCGCGATCATCCGGGACGCCAAGATCAAGATCGACTAAATCGCGTTCGGCGGGCCGCTTGAGGCCCACCGCTCCACACACGAGAAACATCATGTCCAAGATCATTCCAGTTCGCAATCCACGTACGGGTCAGTATGACTACGAGCTCAAGACGACCGACGTCCATTCTTTACCCGCAATTGCCGCCGAGTTAAGGAGCCACCACGCCGACTGGGTGGCCTTAGGGCTGGAGGGCCGCCTCAAGGTGCTTAACGCCTGGCGTGTAGAGGTCGAGAAGGCGCGTGGCGCCATCCTCGATGCGGTCGTGGCGGACACAGGCCGGCTCATCGAGTCAGAAAAGGAGATGCAACGCCTGCCGGCCAGCATCGATCGGTTGGCGATCATGGCTCGCGAGGTGTTTGCCGAGAGGACGCTTTCCTTGCGTTCAATGAAGGGCGTGGAGGTGCACGGTGGTCTCAGCCCTTTCCCTTTGGTAGGCGTGATCAGCCCGTGGAACTTCCCATTGTCGAGTTCTCTGCTGGACACCATTCCAGCGCTGGTCGCAGGTTGCACCGCGATCGTCAAACCTAGTGAGATTACGCCGCGCTTTGTGGAGCCTCTGCTCGAAACTCTCCGCAAGGTGCCAGAGATGTACGCGGTGCTTCGCTACGTGAACGGCGACAAGGAAATCGGCGAAGCTCTGATCGGCCAGGTTGATGCGATCTGTTTCACTGGCAGCGCAGCCACGGGCCAGAAAGTGGCTGAAGCCGCTGGCCGGGCCTTCATACCGGCCTTCCTGGAGTTGGGTGGCAAGGATCCAGTCATTGTCACGGCCAGCGCCGACATCGACAAGGCGGCGGCAGGCATTTTGAGCGGCTCAGTTGCGAACGCTGGTCAAGTGTGTGTATCGCTCGAACGGATCTATGTAGACCGAAAAATCGCGGAATCGTTTGTTGAGAAGCTGGTTGAAAAATCGCAACAACTCAAGCTGGCCTATCCCACGTTGAAGGATGGAACCATAGGCCCCATCATTCTCGAACGACAGGCGCATGCCATTAATCAGCATTTGAATGACGCAGTGGCCAAGGGCGCACGCATTCGGTGCGGTGGTTTGGTCGAACAACGGGATGGCGGCTGGTGGGCGTCGCCTACTGTCGTCACCGATGTAGATCACGACATGATGCTCATGACGGATGAGACGTTCGGGCCGATCATGCCTGTCATGGTCTACGACACCATCGAAGACGCTGTGCAATTGGCCAACGACAGTACCTATGGGTTGAGCGGCGCCGTGTTCTCAGGATCTTCTGAGGAGGGGCTGGGTATAGCCAGGCGGATGGAGGTGGGTGCGGTGAGCATCAACAGCAGCGGTCTAGGGACTGCGGCCATTGGCGAGGGTGATTTTCACGAAAAGAACGCCTTCAAGCAATCCGGACTGGCTGGCTCGCGGCTGGGCTATGACTCGATCACGCGATTCATGCGTAAGAAGGCTTACCTCATTCAGAACTGATAGCAACGGCGCACGCTTGGTAGCTGCGTCGTTCATGGAGAACACAAGATGCTCGATTTTTCAGACAAGATAGTTTTTATAACCGGAGCCAGCGGCGGACTGGGTGGACAGATGGCTCGAGATTTCGCCCGTGCGGGCGCGAGCTTGGTGGTTCACAACTACGGCTTAGCTGACGCGACTCAGCAGCTATGCGCGGACCTGTCGGCGTTAGGCACACCGCATTTACTCGTAGAAGGCGATCTGACCGACCAGGCTGTGGTGCAGGCTATGGTCAAGCAAATCGACGAAACCTTTGGTCGCCTGGATGTGTTGGTGAACAACGCCGGAGCTTCGCCTGACAAGATGCCATTCCCCGAGACGCCGGCGGCCATATGGGACAAGATCGTGGCCATCAACTTGCGTTCTGTTTTCCTGGTGACGCAGTCCTGCCTGCCGCTGTTGGAGCGATCCAAGCGTGGCCGCATCATCAACATCAGTTCCACAGCTGCGCGCAATGGTGGTGCACCCGGCGGAGCGGCGTACGCGACTGCCAAGGGCGCTGTCTCGACGCTGACCAAGGCTTTCGCCAAAGACTTCTGTGCCAAAGGCATTCTTGTCAACGCTGTGGCGCCTGGCCTGATTGACACGCCGTTCTATGGCGATGTCAACGTGGCGGACAAATATGCCGAGCGATTGAAGACCATTCCGCTGCGGCGGGTTGGCGCGCCTGGCGATATCGCGGGCCCTGTCCTGTTTCTCGCATCGCCATTAGCTGACTACATCACTGGTGAAGTGCTTGAGGTTAGTGGCGGCCTCTCGCTGATGGCTTGAAGACTATTTCAATTATTCAAAGGAGCATTCCATGACGCATTCCCGTTCTTCGGTCGCGCGCCGCGCCGTCCTGGCCTTGTTTGCCACGGCTTCTCTGGCAGCCCCGTTGGCCTCGTTCGCCTCGGACTTCCCCAATCGCCCCATTCGCATGATCGTGCCGTTCCCGCCCGGTGGTGCCACGGATCTGGTGTCGCGCCGCATGGCACTGGCGATGGAGAAGGATCTGGGCCAGACCGTCATCGTCGATAACCGTGGTGGAGCTGGCGGCATCATTGGTGCGGAGGCGGTGGCCAAGGCCGAGCCGGACGGCTACACCATCCTGTCAACGACAGCAGGGGTGCATGTGGTCAACCCCGCGATCTACCCAAAACTGCCTTACGATCCGCTCAAAAGCTTTGAGCCGATCTCCCAATCTGTGGTCGCTCCTCTGGCCCTGGTGGTCTTGAGCAAGTCTCCATTCAAGACAGCTCAGGAGCTCATTGATTTCGCGAAAAAGAACCCGGACAAGCTCTCCTACGGAAGTGCCGGCAGTGGCTCCTCATTGCATCAGAACGGCGAAATGTTCAAAGATGCGGCAGGCGTGAATATTCTGCACGTGCCTTACAAAGGTGCAGGTCCTGCAGTGACCGATTTCCGTGGTGGCCGAGTGGACATGATGTTCTCGTACGTGGGCTCGGTCATGCCCAGTGTGAAGACTGGCGAATACCGGTTACTGGCCATCGGCAGCCCCAAGCGCCTTCCCTTGATTGCCGACACACCCACTGTCGGAGAAATTCTGGGTCAACCGGGTTTTGACGCCGACACCTGGACCGGGTTGACGGCGCCTGCTGGAACGCCGCCGGCCATCATTGCTCGCTTGAACAAAGCCGTGCATGCAGCCCTGGAAGCCAATAAAGAGTATTTCCAGACCAACGGCTACGTGATCATTGGAGGCACATCGGATCAGATGAAGCAACGTATCCAGACTGAACTAAAAACGGTGACACCGCTGCTCACCAAGATCATGGGCCCAGCCCGCTAAGTCACGCAACCGTAGAAACACGCCGCTCAAAAATGGACAAAGCCAAAAAGCCGGGCGCTCGCTTAGCCGAGCAATTGAGATTGCCCGTGATTTGCTCACCGATGTTCATCATCTCCAATCCTGAGATGGTGATTGAGCAATGCCGTAGTGGGGTGGTTGGCACTTTCCCGGTTCTCAATGCCCGGCCTCAGAAAGAGCTGAGCGTCTGGTTGACGCGCATCGAAACTGCGCTTGAAAGTGAGCGCGCGGCCGGACGGAAGGTGGCTCCGCACGGGGTCAATCTGGTGATTCGTCCTAACGACCCGCGTTTCGAGGCGGATCTGGCCACTTGTGTGAGCCACAAGGTGCCGGTGGTCATTACCAGCCTGGGAAATCCGGCGGCGGTGGTGCAGGCAGTTCACGCCTATGGCGGTCTGGTGCTGCACGACGTGACTTCAGCGCGGCATGCTCGCCGCGCCCTGGAGGCTGGGGTCGATGGCTTGATCCTGGTGTGCGCCGGGGCCGGTGGCCATGCTGGAGCGCTGAGTCCGTTCGCGCTGCTGCGAGAAGTGCGTGCCTTCTACGATGGCCTGATTGTGTTGGCAGGTGCCATCACCGATGGCCGCTCGGTATTGGCGGCGCAGGTGATGGGGGCCGATCTTGCCTACATGGGCACTCGGTTCATCGCCACACGGGAGTCCGGTGCTGTACCGGAGTACAAGGCCATGCTGGTGGAAGCCAGTGCGACCGACATCATTTATACGCCCCATTTTTCTGGGATTCCGGCGAACTATCTAAAAGCCAGCCTGGTGGCTGCAGGGCTGGACCCTGATAACTTGCCGCAAGTGAACGCGGCCGAAGTGCGTGCCCGCGGTGACCGCCAGACACGTTGGAAGCACATCTGGGGTGCGGGACAGGGCGTGGGCAACATTCAGGATCTGCCTGGTACGGCGGAATTGGTCGATAGGTTGACGACGGAATACGAGTTGGCGCGCGAAGAGTCACGGAAACGGTTCGCATGATGGATATGGCAATTCAATCAACCCCCGCTTTGAGCACACTGGAGCCGTTGTTCTCTCCTCGCAGTGTGGCGGTGGTGGGCGCCTCCCAGGATACCAAGCGAATTCGCGGCAGGCTGCTGCGGCAACTGTTGGACGGGGGCTTTGCTGGACCGGTGTATCCGGTCAACCCGAGCAGCGAGCTTATCCAAAGCCTGAAGGCTTATCCCAGCGTAGATGCCCTACCCGAGGCCGTGGATCTGGCCCTGATCGCGGTGGCGGCTGACCAGATCATGGAAGTTCTGGCGCAGTGCGCAAGGCGAGGCATCCGGGCTGCGGCCATCTTCACTGCGGGGGCCAATGGTTTGCCGGTAGGGCAACGTTTGCAGGATCACGTGGCCGCTTTTGCTCGTCAGAGCGGCATGCGTATTCTTGGCCCCAATGCAGAAGGTTTCATTGATACGGAAGGCGGTCTCCTGGCCACCTTCAGCCCCACGCTGATTCATGTGCCACCGCTGCCGCCGGGGGCGCTTCCACGGCGTGGGCGTGTGAGCATCGTTTCCCAATCTGGCGCCATGGCGTTTGCGCTCTACAGCCGAGCCATGAGGGAGCATGTTCCGATTCGTCATCTGGTATCTACCGGGAACGAGTCAGATGTAGAGCTGCTGGAAGTGGTGGAGCATCTCGTCGCACAGGGCAGCTCGCGCGTGATCTTGCTCTTCGTGGAGGGCTTTCGCGATCCACATCGCTTCGCTGAGGTAGCCGCCAGGGCCGCTGACGCAGGTGTGGCGCTGGTGGTGGCCAAGATTGGGCGCTCCAGTGCGGGCCAGCGTGCGGCGGTGTCGCACACCGCGCATCTGACCGGCGCTGATACGGCGTATGACGCTGCGTTCGAACGCTACGGCGTGATCCGCGTGGATACGCCAGATGAGATGCTGGCCATAGCTGCGGCCATCAGCGCCGGAGCCTATCCTAAGG
The DNA here is from genome assembly GCF_000422885.1 of Ottowia thiooxydans DSM 14619. GTDB lineage: Bacteria > Pseudomonadota > Gammaproteobacteria > Burkholderiales > Burkholderiaceae_C > Ottowia > Ottowia thiooxydans. The sequence continues at coordinate 99,435 of NZ_AUGX01000008.1, forward strand.
GCAAGCGTGTCGCCATTGTCACCACCTCCGGTGGTGCTGGTGGGTGGGCTGCGGATATTTGCGAACAGGCGGGGCTTGAGGTGCCTGAGTTCGCACCGGAGTTCAAGAGGCGCCTTGGAGAGATCGTGCCGGACTACGGCTCTGCAGAGAACCCGGTGGATGTGACGGCTCGTGTGGTGGAAGACGGCGGCCGCACTTTGCTCGGCATTCTCGATCTGCTTGATACGGCGCCTGGTATTGATATGGGTCTCGTCATCATGTCGCTGGTGGCATCCGAGCGCATCACGGGCATAGAGACAGAATTGGCTGCCCTGCACACCAAGCTTGCGCGGCCCCTTGTCTTTCACTCGCCCGGGGTGGCAGGGGCTGAGGCGCTGACGGCCTTGGCGCGCGTGGGAGGCTTGCAGCTGGGCCTGCCCGAGTTCGCCCGCGCCATGTACAGGCTGGATGAGTACCGGCTTTTCCGCGAGCGTTGGCAGCAGAAGCGAAAGAGCCTGTTAGAGCCACTCGTCATCCCTTCGAACGCGCCCTCACTTCCTGCAGGTGTGTTGGACGCCAAGGTGACACGCGCGCTTCTTGATGCATGGAAGGTGCCGCAGCCAGGCGAGCAAATCGTGCCCGGTGTGGAGGAGGCGGTGGACGCCGCTGAAGGGATCGGCTGGCCCGTAGCCATCAAGATCGTCTCGCCAGATATTGCCCATAAGACCGAAGCTGGTGGTGTGGAGCTGGGATTACAGAACGAGCAGGAAGTGCGCGCCGCCTCCGAGCGAATTTTGGAGCGCGTGCGTAGTCGCCTGCCTGATGCTCGCATTGAAGGTCTGCAGGTTCAGCAGATGATGCCACCTGGCCGTGAAATGGTGGTGGGTGTGGTGCGTGATCCTGATTTTGGCCCCATGGTGATGCTTGGTTTGGGTGGGATCTACATAGAGGTCTTGCGCGACGCCGTCTTCGCCCTCGCCCCGCTGACCTTGGACGATGCCCAGGGCATGATCGGTCGCCTGAAGGGGCGGGCTATTCTTGATGGCGTGCGCGGCGAGCCGCCGGCAGATATTGGTGCGCTGGCCGAACTGCTGGTGTCAGTGTCTCGGTTGGCGGCAGCCCATGCGGATGACATTGCAGAGATTGATCTAAACCCTGTGCTTTTGTACCCGGTAGGCCGTGGTGCGGTAGCCGTAGATGCACTCGTGGTGGCCGGCGCGCCGGCTACCCGAGAATCTCACTGAACTCCAACTTAGGCGATTCCCATGGCAGAGATTGAATACCAGCGCGATGGCGCCATTGCACGCATCGTTATCAACCGTCCCGAGCGCAAGAATGCACTGGCCAATGACATGCGCACGCGACTGACCGAAGCCTTCCATGAGGCCAATGCAGACGATGAGGTGCGCGCGGTCATCCTGACTGGCACAGGAGACACTTTCTGCGCCGGAGCGGATGTCTCCCGGATGGCACCACGCGATGTCAAGGGCGCACGAAACAACCTTCAGCAGAACGCGCACGCGCTGATTCGAGCGCTCTACCATATTGAAAAACCAGTGATTTCAGCCGTGCGCGGCTCCACGGTGGGCATTGGCCTAAGCATGATGCTGGCCTGCGATATGGCAGTGGTTTCGGAGACTGCGCGCTTTTCCTGCATTTTTGCTCGCCGAGGCTTGGCGCCAGATTCGGGCGCGGTGTTCTTTCTCTCGCGCCTGATCGGCTTGGCTCGGGCTCGCGAGATGGTGTTCACCACGGATTTCTTCTCCGCGCAGGAGGCCCTTGCCCTGGGGGTGGTCAACCGCGTCGTAGCCGACGCGGATCTGGAAGCCGAAGCCCAGGCGCTCGCCGAACGGATGGCGGCTCAGCCCACCTACGCGTTAGCCATGGCCAAGAAGATGTTCCAGTTCTCGCTGTCACCTCCGTTTGACCATTTCCTGGAATACGAAGCCTTGATGCAACCCCAGATTCACCAGACTCTGGACTATCGAGAAGGGATTGCTTCGTTCAAGGAAAAGCGCCCGCCACGTTTCGTCGGCCGCTGACATTCATCCCGCCCGAGAACCCGATTTTGAGAAAGAGGAGACAAGCAGAGATGCAAAACAGCAAACGCAATTTTCTAGCCACGACCGCTTTAGGTGCACTGGCTCCCCTGGCCGCGACTTCGGCTTCAGCGCAAACAGCCAAGGACAAGGCGCCACGCACTTTTGTCCTGGTGCACGGGGCCTGGCACGGCGCATGGTGCTGGGCACGCGTGGCAGACCGCTTGCGTCAGCAAGGGCATAAGGTCTATGCCATCACGCTGACGGGTCTGGCCGATCGCTCCCACTTGATGAGTGATGCCATCACGCTTGACACGCACATCACGGACATCGTCAACCTGTTCAAATGGGAAGATATTGACCAAGCCGTTCTGGTGGCGCACTCCTATGGCGGATGGCCGGTCTCGGGCGCGCTCGAACAGATCCATGACAAGGTTGCCTCGGTGATTTACCTGGACTCCTTTGTGCCGGAGAACGGCCAATCAGGAGCCGATCTGGTCTCTCCTGGCCTGCGCAAGCTGCTTGATGATGCAATGGCCCAAGGCCAGGTCTCCCGCAATCCTCCCAAGGCCGAGGTCTTTGTCTTTGATCGCCCAGAAGATGCCGCCTGGGTCACTTCGAAGATGACGGCGCAGCCTAACCGCGTGGCGCTGCAGAAAATCCGCCTGACCGGAGGCCGAGAGAAGGTGGCACGCAAGGCCTACATTCGCACGACGCGCTATAAGAACGAGCGCTTTGATGGCTACGTGAAAAATCTTGGGCAGACACCCGGTTGGCGAGTTCATGAGCTCGATGCCGGTCACGATGCCATGGTGGATAAACCTGAAGAAGTGACCCGGCTTTTCCTGGAGTTTGCCTAGGAGCCTGAGAGGCAGAATTCGTAAGAGCTTCTGCCTCGCCACGACTCCGGCGTTCTTAAGTGGTCATTCCATTGTTCATGTTCTAAGCATTGGAGAGGCCGAGCTTCCTCGCTCGGCCGATAGGCTCAGCCTTCCAAAGTTGCGCCTGAGCGGCGCACGATTTCGCGCCAACGGTCATACTGATCCTGAGAGAATTTATCGAGCGCAGCACCGCGCAGGCTCATCAGTTCACCGCCAAACCTGTCGATCAGCTTGCGCATCTCTGGTGATGCAATGGCTTTTTCCACCGCGTCGGCCATTGCCGACACAATTGGCGCCGGCGTGCCGGAGGGCATGTAGAGGATTGTCCAGGTCTTGGCAGCCGGCAAGGGAAATCCGTCCTCGACAATGGAGGGCACGTCAGGCAAAGAGGCCAGCCTTGTTGAGCCCATGAAGCTGAGTGCCCGCACACGACCGCCTAGTACCTGTTGCAGCAAGGTGATCGGGTAGTCGAAAGCTGCATCGATGTGACCACCAACAAGATCGTTGATGGTTGGGCCGACGCCCTTGTATGGCACGTGGGTGAGCTGAATGCCGGCGCTTTGCTGGAACATCTCGCCCACCAGATGGCCTCCACTGCCGACGCCTGCTGAGCCATATCGGATAGCGCCAGGATTGGCTTTTGCGAACGCAACAAATTCCTTAAGATTCTTGTAAGGACGCGAGGGGTGCACCCCTAACAGCGGGATGCTGTCAAAAAGTCCGTGCACCGGAGCGAAATCCCGAATCGCTTGGTAGCGCAATTCCTTGTAGAGGGCTGCATTGGCTCCGTGTGTGGCTTGCGTGCCGATCACCATGGTGTAGCCGTCGGCTGGTTGGTGGGCTGCGTATCCTACGCCGATTGAACCACCGGCGCCGCTGCGATTCTCGATGACGATGGTTTGACCGAGTATTTTCGAAACCAGCGGGGCCAGGGTGCGTGCCTGTACATCCGTCACGCCGCCAGGAGGATAAGGCACGATGAAAGTGATGGGCCGCTGACGAGGCCAGTTGTCTGTGGCGGAAAAGACTGGCCACGGTGCTGCTGCACTGCTGACTATGCCAGCCAAGACGGTACGACGAGGAATGTTCATGTGTATCTCCGGGTTGATGTGATGAGCAATAGCGGAGCCAGCAAACCTGAGCCAGCATTCGACTCAGACTTTGTTAGCTATTCGTGGTGCCAGAGTGGCTGACGCTTGGTGACTACTGCTTGCTTGTGTTGTTGGGATAGGCCTTGCAGTTAGGAGGCTATCCACGCGGGCTGTGGGCGTGAGCCCCCAGTTGCCAAACCTGGTAGAAGATTTCGGCGATTGGCACTAATGATGGTCTCCACTTTTTTTAACTTCGCGTTGAATGCTTGCGCGATATGGGAGGCATTGTTCGACAGTCTTCCGTTGGCGAGAACTTCCGCTTTCGCTTTGAGAAATGACCTGCGCGAATGCCTGGGAATACATGCCGTGTTGGTCTCCGCGTTCAAACGATGGCAGGGGTGCTTTCTCTTCGCTTGCGTGAAGGCTTGGAAGTTGACGCTGATCTTTCGGGTCAAGACCGAGCGCTTCACGCATCACCGGGAAGACCGTAGATGAGAGCCGAATTTCAACCGCGGAAGATCAGCTGCGATGCAGACCGCTTTGAAGCCCGTCTCTCTGGAGCCAAGTGCATTACCCATACAAACATGCCCAGCGCGCTGTGTGCTGCACAATCTCCGCTCTGCGAACCCGAACAACTTCAGCGAAGGTGGCCTGCAGCATGTTCACGATCACGACATCCAGCAACCTGAGCAGGTGGAAAGCCTTCGCGGTAGTAGCCCATCACGGCTCGATCGCCCGTGCCGCTGAAGTCCTGGAATTGGACTCCTCTATCGTCAGTCGGCAGATCAATTCCCTGGAGACGGATTGCGGGATGCGTCTGTTCATGCGACATGGCCGAGGCATGAACCTGACGGAGTCAGGAGCGGCCGTTCTTGAAGAGGTCAAGAAGCTGTTATCTCATGCCGAGGTATTTGAGAAATTTCTTCAAGACCAGCTCGACGATCCGGCCGGAAGGATCTCTATTGGCGCACTGGAGTCGATGGCACCCATGGTCATCCGAAGTGTCTTGCCAGCGCTGAGATCTCAGTTTCCTCGCGTGGCTTTCACGCTACTTGAAGGGCCGAGCGCTCAGATGGAGGATTGGCTTCACAAGGGCAAGATCGACCTGGGAATTCTCTACCGTTACGGCCATACGCTGAGACCTGAGGAGACGCCCCTCGCCCGGCTTGACACCTATCTGATTGGCGCGCCTGGCGACCCTGTCACCCGGGAGCCGGAAATAGAGGTCAGTGCATTGAGGGGTATTCGGCTCGTGTTACCCATCAAGCCCAACGGCCTGATAGACGTGATCAATCAGTTGGAATTCGAGCAACTGGTTTCCATCACCGAGAGAATTCATACCAACTCGCTAGCTGCTATGAAAGCGCTTGTGGTCGAACAGGGCTTTCATACGCTTTTACCCATACACGCGATCCGGGCTGAACTAAAACGGGGCGAACTCCAGGGGGCTTTGGTCAAAGAAGAACGTCTTAAGCGGGTGGTGACCTTGAGCCCCTCTAAAAGCAAAGGGTCCGGGCGCATCCTGCGAGTGGCCACCGCCGCGATTCATAAACTGGCTGCGGAGATGGCGGAGCTTCCCACGCGCTAGTCCGGCACACTCATTCAAGCTTGATCTGGAGGGTGTTGATCAATTCCTTGTTCGCCCCGAATTCGCTGCTGACCAGCTTGCTTAGATCATTGGATGTGCCCCCCAGAACAATGCTTCCGGCGTCGGTCAGACGCTTGACAATCTCGGGCTCCTTCAGGACTGCGTTGATTTCACGGTTCAGTGTGGCTGCAATCTCGGGTTTGACTCCAGCCGGCGCGAATACTGCGAACCAGTTGCCAGCTTCGTAGCCAGGAACACCCAACTCTTGAATAGTGGGAACATCAGGCATCTGAGAGGCGCGTTGAAGACCTGTGGTGGCAAGTGGAATGACGCGTTTGGTTGCGATGGAGGCCGCGCCCGTGGGTATGGCTTCGAATAGCAGATCAATGTGTCCGCCACTCAAGTCCCTGAGGGCGTCGGCAGCTCCTTTATATGGAACGTGCCGCAATTGAATTTCGGATTTGATGGCAAACGATGCGGTCGCCACATGAGCGCTGGAACCAACCCCAGGGGATCCATACATCAGCGTATTGGGTTCCCGCTTGGCTTTGGAGATCAAAGCTTTGAGATCAGTGATCTGCGCGCCCGCGCGAGTGAGCACCACGTAGTTGAGCTTGACCAGCGGGGCAATGGGGGTGAAGTCCTGCAAGGGGTTGTAGCCCACCTTTGTAAGGTGCGGATTGATCACGAAGGAGGCGCCACTGCCGATGATCAAGGTATACCCATCAGCCGGGCTCTGGGATACTGCGCGAGTCGCGGGTGTACCGCCGCCGCCTGGACGGTTCTCTATCACTACCGGTTGACCAAGGCGCTTTTGAAGTGACTCTCCCACCACGCGTGCAATCAGATCACTTGTGCCTCCGGCAGAGAAGCCTACTACCAGCTTGATGGGGCGAGTGGGGTAGTCCGGCGAGTTCGCCCAGGTCAGCGACGCGGTAACGCCCAGTGCGAAGGCGGTCAGTGTTCTTTTCATTGCATGTCTCCGAAGATTGAACGCACCAGAGCGTTGGTGAGATTGGTGCACTCTATGGGGCATTCAGGCTGATCGCAACTGCACAAGATGCAATGCAGAAGTGCGCGATTCGAGTGCCTTAATCGCCGTAAAGCCGTGAGGGCGAACCTAGAATAATTTCGTTACCCACAACGGAAATTTGCGATGCTCATCACCGGAGTCAAGATATGGCCGTGTGTCCAATCCTTGAAAGATCAGGAGTGGAAATTCTCGCGTTCCAAGATCAGCCAGATATTTGGAAATATCCTGGAATTGACGGATGACGAGGGAAATTCTGGCTTCGGATACTTGCACGCCATTCCCGCGATCTCCACCGTTCATGGCGCTGCATTGGCCGCGCTTGAATGGATGGTGCCACTGCTCCAGGAGCGGCCAATTGAAAGCCTCGCCGAAACCCTGGTCGAGATCGACAAAGCGATCGCGGGCAACACCACTGCCAAGGTGGCGATTGATATGGCGCTGCACGATCTGATGTCACGACGCCACCAGGTCAGCCTGACAACTTTGCTGGGAGGCGTGCACCGCAAGCGCATCAAGCAGGCGCGTCTGCTGGCACTCAAGTCCCCGGCGGATATGGCCACGAACGCGGCGCGCGTCGTGCAGGAAGGGTTTGGCACCATCAAGCTGAAGTTCTCTGGCGATGAGGCTCAGGATATTGAACGAATCCGTGAAGTTCGCAGCGCGGTAGGAAGTGCCGTGGTGATCACTGTGGATCCTAATCAAGCCTACACAAGTAAAGGCTTTATCCGCGCGTTCTCGCGAATGGATAAGTACGATATTGCGCTTGTAGAACAGCCGGTTCCTGCAGCTGATTGGAGCGGCCTCGCATTGATTACCCGTGCACTGCCGGTCGATATCGAGGCGGACGAGAGCGCGCAGACGGTAGAAGATGTCTTCAAGCTGGTAAGTGAGCGGGCAGTTGATGTGGTGAACATCAAGCTCACGAAAATCGGTGGGTTCAGGAATTTCATGCGGGCTGCGCAGATTTGCGAAGCGGGCGGTATTGATTGCCGGGTGGGTGCGATGTTCGGCCCTTCGCTGGTGCAAGCTGCTGGCGTTCACGCAGCGTGTTTACTGCGTTCTGATCGTCATGCCTCAGAGCTTTCTGAACACCTGCATCTGGATAACGACCCCTTCCAGGCCTTGAATGTCGAGAATGGCTACATTGAGCTGCCTGCCGGACATGGCATCGGAATGGGACTGCAAACCACTCAACCTGTGGAAACCGCATGAAGGCCTTCGACCCCTACGACACTCAGGACCTGGGCATCGCGGGTCTTGACCCTGGCCAGATGCTGGAAGTCCAGCACCGCAACCCCTTCTATGCCATCGCCTGGCCTGAACCCTTCGATCCACCTGAACAAGTGGCAGTCAAAGAGGGGATGGCAGATCTCCGTGACACCCGGCTTTGGTATTGGGACACCGGCGGCGAGGGCGAAGTCATCATTCTTATGCATGCAGCTACGCAAAGCTGCGAATCGTGGGCGTTTCAGCAACCTGTGTTCTCCAAGGCGGGCTACCGGGTGATTGCCTACTCACGGCGCGGCTACAGAAACTCGGACCTTGGAGACAAAGCCAACCCCGGCTGCGGTGCGCAAGATCTCAAAAATCTCATGGGATTTCTAGGTGTGAAGCGAGCCCACTTGGTGGGTGTGGCCCATGGGTCGTATTTCGCCCTTGACTTTGCGATTTCGTTTCCAGATCAGGTCCTGAGCCTTTGTCTGTCTTCCTCCATGCTGGGCATTACAGACTCTGACTATCGGGAGCTCTATGGCCTGTATCTGCCGAAGTATTTTGCGCAACTACCGCATGACTTTCAGGAGCTGGGGCCATCGTATAGGGCAGGATGTCCGGCGGGGGTGGCCTTCTGGAATGAGATCACTGAGAGAGCCAGGCCAGGTGGGCGAGTCATGCCCACGTTTCTTAGCAAGATGTCATGGGGCGAAGCGCGCGCTTTGCGAATGCCGGTTCTTTTGATGACGGGTGATGCAGATCTGTACACCCCGCCCGCGGTGCTGCGTGTTCAGTCGGCCTGCATGCCTCAGGCAGAGTGCAAATTCATCAGTGAATCGGGGCATTCTCCCAACTGGGAGCGGCCAGATGTCTTCAATGACTACGTCCTTGGTTTCATTGCCAAACACCAGTCCGCAAAAAGCTGAACCTGTTTGCTGCCCCTTTCTGGCCCTTTCCCAGTCGCTGTGGCTGGGGAAGGGCTGTGTGCATTAAGAGAGCCCCACTCGAGAAGGGCTTCATCATCCAATCAACAAAACCTATGGTGCTTATCCCACCAGCGCCCGGCCGTTGTCCAGCACCTTCTTACCGCGTTCGCGGACGAAGGCCTGGAAGCTGATCACATCGCCATCGCGCCAGAACTCGAAGCTCAAAGTCTCTCCAGGGAATACCGCAGAAGAGAATCGAACATCGAACGCGCGTAGGCGTTCTGGGGCGTAATTGAGCAGCTTGGATATGACCAGACGTGCGCCTATGCCGTAGGTGCATAGCCCATGCAGAATGGGGCGCGGAAAGCCAGCGCGTGTGGCCGCTTCCGGGTCTACGTGCAGAGGGTTGCGGTCCACGTTGAGCCGGTATAGCAGCGCGGCATCAAGGCGGGTGGCTGTGTCAACCACCAGGTCCGGCGCGCGTTCGGGAAGAGCGTGAGGCGTGAAGGTGGGCCCGAACGAATCCCCGAACCCGCCATCCGCACGGCAAAAGGAGGTTTGGACGATGGTCGCCAGTGCCTCGCCCGTGTCCGCGTTGGAGATGACACGTTCGACATGGACCAAGGCGCCTTTGTCGGCGCCTTTGTCCTCAGCGCCTATCACCCGGGAATTGGCTACGAGATGACCGGCTGCAGGCAGGGGAGCGTGGAAGGTGAGCCGTTGCTCGCCATGAACCACCTTGCTGCGCGTGATGCCGGTGCGGGGGTCGACGGTCCATGCTCCCAGATGGCACAGCACTGCGGCCATGGTTGGTACCGCCTTGAGGTCTCGCTCATAGAAGAACGGCAGCTCCCGCACGTCCAACGGGTCGGCCCCAAAGCCTACGCTCATGGCGTAGAGCAGTGTTTCGCGGTCGGTATAGGTTTGATGCCGTGGCTCGAAAGTCCACTCTCTCAGGGCGCTGGCGTTCAAAGGCATGGTGATTCTTCCGGTGCTTAAATCGCTTCCCAGCCCAATACGTTCTTGGTGCGTTCGGCAGGAGTGAAACTGCTTTGGAAGGCGGGCACCAGCATTTCGGCGAGCGTGCCGGGTGTCCAGCCTTCGCTGCGGTGCAGGGTGCGGACCGGGCGGGGCTGGTTGTAGAGGTAGACCTCATTGCCACGGGCGCCAAAAATCTGGCCGGTGACGTCCTTGGCAGCGTCTGAACACAGAAAGACGGCCAGTGGAGCGATCTGTTCTGGGCGCGTGGTCTGGCGGCGCTTTTCGAGGTAGCGCTCCTGCTCTTCAGGTGACAGCCCAGGCACGCTCTCGATCATCCGGCTGAAGGCGTGTGGTGCGATGCAATTGGAGCGGACGCCAAAGCGAGCCATGTCCATGGAGATGGAGCGCGAAAGCCCTACGATGCCCATTTTGGCCGCAGCGTAATTGGCTTGGCCCACTGAGCCGATCAAGCCTGCGGTAGAGGTCATGTGGACGAGTGCTCCGCTGTTTTGCTCGCGGAAATGGCCTGCAGCCGCACGAGCCATATTGAAAGCCCCGAACAGGTGCACACGCATCACGGTTTCAAAGTCTGATGGCTCCATCTTGTGGAATATGGAATCACGCAAGATGCCTGCGCTGTGTACGACGGCATCAATCCGCCCGAAGGTGGAAACCGCACGTTCGACAATACCGCTGGCAGACTCCCACTCCGCCACACTGCCGCCATCCGCGATCGCCTGGCCGCCAGCGGCCTTGATTTCTGCCACCACTTCGTCGGCAGGCGAGGTGCCGCTGCTCTCGCCATTGAGAGAAACGCCCAGGTCGTTCACGATCACGCGAGCCCCTTGCCGCGCGGCCTCAAGGGCGACTCCTTTGCCAACGCCGCCGCCGGCGCCGGTCACGATCACGACTTTGTCCTTGAGCAATTGTGTGGGGGTGGTCATGGCAGTTGCCTCCTATATATGCAGTCAGTGTCCTGTTGGACGGGATAGCCTTGGATTCTGCGGGTATGCACGGGGGGCAAGCCTTGCTTTTTCAACCGTCTGACATAATAAAAACTCATGTTAGGTTTCGTCCGGCATCCACCCTTAACGAATTGCTCATGAGCCGACGCATCCCGCCTCTAAACCCTTTGCGTGTCTTCGAAGTCGCTGCCAGAACACAGAATCTGACCTTGGCAGCGGAGGAATTGCACGTCACGCAATCTGCCGCCAGCCGGCAGATCGTGGTTTTGGAGAATTACCTTGGGATACAGCTGTTTCGGCGCGAGCGCCATGGCGTGTCGCTCACGCGTGCGGGTGCCCGCTACGCGGCGCAGGTCCTGCCGGCCTTTGAGATGATTGCTGAAGCTACCAAGGCTTTGACCAAAGGAACCAGCCAAGGGCCGCTGCGGGTGCGTACTTACACCACCTTCGCGGCCAAGTGGCTGATCCCAAGGCTCGGGGAGTTCCGTGCGCTGCATCCCAGCATCGAGGTGCGTATCTCCAACGATGTTCCGGACGTAGATTTTGACCGAGACCCCGTGGATGTAGCCATTCAGTTCGGCAATGGGCAGTGGAAGGGCGTGCAGACCGACCTGATGTTTCACGATGAAATTGAGCCTGTATGTTCACCACGTTTTCTGGCACTCCATGCTCCGGAGGCCAAATACCCGCATTCCTTGCTGCGCCAGCGATTGCTGGTGTCTCGCTACCGGCGAAACGATTGGGATGAATGGCTGCGCGCGAGCGAGCTGGCAGAGGAAGCGGCCCAGGCTGAACGCATGGATTTCGGCAGTACGCTTTTGTGCTGGCAAGCTGCAGCGGACGGACTGGGTACGGCTATTGGGCAAACGGAGCTGTTGTCCGGCGAGTTCGCGTCAGGCCATTTGCTACGTCCATTTTCCAAGCCCTTGCTGAGTTCACGTGCGTACTACCTTGTTCGGCCGCAGGCACAAAGGGAAACCCACAAGGTGGGCGTGTTCAGGGACTGGCTTTTGTCAGTATGCGAGCCGGTACAGACGCGCCAGCAAACACAGTAAAACGCGTTCAGACCTTTGCAGTGCGCGTATCCATGGAAGTTAGCTGAACCAGTTGTCCAGCCACTTGTTCACCGCTTCTGCTTGCTCAAACTGAACCCAGTGCCCCGCATCGCGCACATAGTGGGCCTCGCGGTTTAGGCGGCCCTGCACCAGCGCTACGGCAGCTTCTTCTGGCACCGCAGTCACATCGTGCTCGCCCCAGAGGGCTAGCACGGGCATGCTGAGAGACTTCATCGCCTCGATCAACACAGGTTTGCGCGACCAGTTCTTGCTCCGCGTGCGCGTGTGCTTGGCTGAAGTCTCGTGCACTTCCAGTGCGAGCGCATCAATGCTCACCGGATCGTGCAGCATGAACGCGGCCAGGTTGTGACGAAGCGCGGCGTGTCGCTCTGTGTCTCCCAGGCCGCGCCATTCGACCATGTCGACCTGCTGGCGGCGAGTGCCGCCATGTCCGCCCGGTCCCAGCAAGGCCAGCCGCTGCACATGTCCGCGATGGACTGCCAGGCTCCCCGCAACCAAGCCACCAAACGAAAAGCCTGCCAGATCCACGGGTGTTTGCTCACCGATCAGGGCATTCAGGCTGTCCGCCAAGGCTTTTACCAGCCGTTCCAGCAGCATGGGGTCACGCGGATCGCCCGGCAGCGTATCTGAATCGCCGTAGCCTGGCATATCTGGCACCCACACGGTGTGCCGGGGAGTCAATGCTTCAATATTGCGGACCCAGTGCCGCCATGATCCATGGCCACCATGCAGCAGCACAAGCGGTGGTCCATTTCCCCAAGCTCGCCAGGCCACATTGCCAGAGGGAAGGTGCACGTCTTCACGCCGAGCGGTGGCGGCCATGCGGGTAAGGATGTCTTCGCTTGATTGGGAGATCGTCATCTCAGTATTTCATAACTCTTCGCGTCAATCGCATCGCGGAGCAGGGCGCTGCGAACGATTTTCTAACTTGCTTTCAAGAGTAGAAATCCGTTCGGGCTCGAACGGTGTCTATCGGTCAAGAGGTAACTTGGCATCACGGACGCGTTAATTTTAAAACCAACGCATCCACAGCCAGCACCCCTTGCCCTTCGGGCATCACCAGCAGGGGATTGACTTCAGCTTCGGAAATGCCTGTGTCTGGTTGCATCGCCAATTCGGACAACGCAGACACCGCAGCGGCCAGGGCTTCCAGATCACCACGCGGTTTCCCGCGCAGCCCCCGCACGCTTGCAAGAGAGCGTACCTCGTCCACCATTTCCCGGGCAGTCTCGATGCTGACGGGCGCGAGCCGGATGCTCCGATCTTTGGCCACTTCTGCCCAGATCCCACCGGCCGCCAACATGACGATCGGACCTGCTTCAGGATCCACGCGGTAGCCCACCAGAACTTCGGCCAACCCTTTGACCATGGGTTGTATCAAGGCTTCATCACAGGCAATGCCCGGGGCATGTTGCGCGAGATTTTGCTTCAGGGTTAGTAGTGCGGCAGCCAACTCCTCCTGGTTGGAGATGCCCAGAACCACGCCACCCACTTCGGTCTTGTGCGGGATCTCCGCAGAACATACCTTGGCCACCACGGGAAAGCCAAAGGGCAGCGGTGCGGGCGGTGCGCTCAATCGGATGGTGGCGGCCGGTGCATGGGGTACACCAAGGGCATCGAGTACGCCGTAGGCTTCGGCCTCGCTGATGGGGCGAGGTGGCGTAGCAGATGCCTTTTGGGTGGCTGCGGGGGTGCCAAGCGGGCGCCGTGCCGCGATGGCTGCAATGGCATCGGCGCACGTTTCCGGTGAGCGAAAGCAGGGTATTCCGGCGCTGGTCAGCTTGGCCAGGGCGCCAGGCGCATCAGGTACCAGCATGGCCGCCAGCGGTCGCTTGTGACTGGCATGGTCGAGCAATGGCTGAACGGCAAGATCGGGTTGGAATCGAGCGGACGATCCCACCACGCTCACCACGAGGTCGAACTCCGGCGCATCCAGCAAGATATCCAGGGTGGCCTTCATCACGTCATAGCGCGTGCCGGCCAAAGTCAAATCGAGCACACGGCCAGGATTGGTGGCCACCCCTGCGGCCGCCAAACGCGCCAGCGTGGCAGGCGTTGCGTGCGTGACATCTATTCCACGCACGCCTAGTTGATCGACCACCATGGCGGAACCACCGCCGGTCGTTGTGACCACACCCACGCGCAGCGGTCTGCGCGGTGTTCCCGGTGGGGGCAGCGGAAACCGGCGCGCGAGAGGAAGAGTTTCCAGCAAGGTCTCGAACTGATCGACCCGGGCGATCCCTAAGTCTTTCAGGAAAGCATCTGCTACGTCGTCCTCGCCGGCAATGGCGCCGGTGTGGGTAGCAGCCATCTCAGCTGCCGCTGAAGAGCGCCCCAGCTTATAGGCGATCACCGGTTTTCCGCGTCGTGCGGCCTCGCGCGCAAAGGCCTGGAGCTTGGCGCCATGGCGCAGGCTTTCGATGAAGAGCAAATAACCGTCGATAGAGGGGTCGTCCAGCGTGGCTTGGCAAATCTCGCCAATGCTTAGGTCCACTTCGCTTCCTACGGAAACCATACCGGCGAAGCCCACGCCGCGCGCCTTGCCTCGCGAGACCAGGGCGCCCAGCATGCTGCCGCTATGAGAGGCAACGAACAGCCGGCCAACTGGCACGTCGGGTTCGGCAAAGGCCGCATTGGCGGTCAGCATGAGCCCGGTACTGGCGCGAACAACGCCCAGACTGCTGGGCCCCAACAATCGGGTGCGGCTACCAGCGACCAGCGCACGCAAAGCTTCTTCGCGGGCTACCCCTTCGGGGCCGGATTCAGAAAACCCGCTGGCCAGCACCGTGACCAGAGGCACGCCGAGCATCACGCACTGGCCTACCACCTCCAGCACGGTGTCCGTGGGAGTCATTACAAACACGTGGTCCGGTACTTCCGGCAGCGCTTCCAGGCTGGGCCAGGCCGGAGCATCCTGCACTAGGGTGCGCTTGGCATTGATGGGGTAGATGCGGCCTTGAAATCCGGCTCTGCGCAGGAATTGCTGAGGCCGGCCGGCGGTTTTTCCGGGATCATCGGAGGCCCCTACCAGCGCCACGCTGGCAGGACTCAATAACGCAGACATCAGTCGATCGGGAGAAAAGCGGTCATTCATGCAGGTGTCCACTTTACGCGGCCTTGGGCGCGCGCTGCGAGAAGGTGCGCTCGAACACTCCCTCGGCAATCTTGTTCTTCAGCATTTCTATCGATCCGCCCGCGATCATCCAGCCGCGTGTACGGCGCACGCAGTATTCCACCAGGGACTCCTGGCTAAAGCCCATCCCGCCCATGACCTGCATGGCTTCATTGGAAACTTCCCAGCCCGCCAGGTTGCATGCCAGCTTGGCCATAGCCGTGCTCTGCGCCGTAGGCAAACCGTGCTCACCTTCCATGGCGGCGCGGTAAAGCATCAGTTGGGCTTGCTCCAGCTTCATCGACATATCGGCGAATTTCCATTGCAGCCCCTGGAAATCGCACAAGGGGCGCCCGAACTGGGAGCGGATCTTCGCGTGCTCGCGAGCTTGATTGAAACTGTACCTACCCAGGGCCAATGCGCGTGAGGCATTCCCCAAGCGTTCAATATTGAAGCCTGAGATTTGCTTCTTGAAACCACCGGCGCCAAGCAGCACGTTGCGCTTGGGAATGCGGCAGTTATCAAAATAAAGTTGCGACCAGCGCTCTCCGTTCATGAACGAAGAAGGTTCGCCCACGATCAGCCCGGGTGTGCCGCGTTCCACCAATACAGAACCAATTCCGCCCACACCAGGGCCGAAGCGCACGTATACAAGATAGAGCTCGGCATCGCTGCTATGGGTGGAAAACACCTTGCTACCGTTGATCACGTAGCTGTCGCCATCTTCCTGAGCGTTGGTTTTGAGGTCAGTGGCGGCCGAGCCGGCATCAGGTTCGGACATGCCCAGCGAGATCAGCTTCTGGCCTGCCAGCAACCCTGGAAGAAAGCGTTCCTTCTGTTCGGGCGTGGCGTATTCCACGAAGGTACGGATGGGGCCAAAGTTGCCCGCTTGCACGATATCTGCACTTTTTGGGCAGGCGAGCGCGACCTGCTGAATGGCGAGCACTGCGTGCATGAGCGTCCCCCCTTGGCCGCCATCGGCTTCGGAGAATGCAATGCCTAGCAAGCCCTGTTGGGACAACAGCTTGGCTGTTTCCCAGGGGTAGCTTTCAGAGTGCGCGCGAGCAAGTGCGCCTTCTGCCAGGTGATCATTCGCAAAGCGCCGGACGGAGTCGGCAAACGCCTGATGCTCTTCGCTGAGCTCGAAATTCATGGGGCTGTTCCAGATAGGTGAGACTGGCAGCGATAGTGCATGAGCGAGCCGGGTGTGAGCACTTCAGGATTGGATGTAAGGCATGAGAATTTGTCATTCCAATAATCCCATTTCGGCAAATTTGGGGCGCTCATGAAAATGTCGTTTCATCATCAACCCCGAGTTGCCTCCTTGGCGCCTGCGCTGGCAGGCGTTCCTATCTTTTTCTGACAACTCCGTTGAACGAGCCCCAAAAGGTGGTGAACACCTCTCCACGGGAAATTGATAAGAGTACGTTGTTTGTACAAAACGATTCAAGCGGCGGTCTTTTGTATTGTTATGGTCGCTTGGATCGTCTATTTACTCCTCCGGTGCGAAACTGCACAAGCCCCCCCGCCATTCCGCCATGGCGAAAATCTCGGGCAGCACCTTGGCCAGTTCATCGGGATCCATATCGATGCCGTTGGCCTCTAGCAGGGGCGCTGCCTCGCGCACCATTTCTCGATAGTCGGTACGGCCTCGGAACTGCTCCAATGTGTCGGCATAGGGTTCCATGCCCAGCGCTCGCACCAGTAAATCCGCATAGTTGAGCACCTGGAAGCCATGCGTGTTGCCGTCTGACGCGAGCTGTCGGTGGCAGGCGTGATAGAGCGATACCAGTGCATCCACATCACCCTGTTTGCAGCGCGCGATGGTCTGCGCACGCACTTGCTCTTTCAAAGCAGGCGCGCGTTCTGCGCTTGATACGCCACACATGTAGCCGGGCTCTTCGATCTCGTCGACGATGGTGAGGCCCGGAATCGCTCGCATCAGGCGCATTACGTTTTGCCCCACATCATGCATGCCGTGGTGCGTGTGAACGACCACACGCATATTCACGGGTGTAGTAAAAAGTTTGTGCAGCTCATCTTCGCGTTCGATCAGGAACTTGGTGAGGTGGTCGAAATCGAAGCTGACAGAGCGGTAGTCCTTGATGGTTTCGGTCAGGTGGATGCTGCATGAGGGGCACCAGTTCAACACCTTCTTCGGGTTGAAAGTGCCGAATCGATGCAGTGTCTGCTCGCTCACTTTGCCACCGCGCTGCAAATCACCTTCCCATTTGCTGTGGATAACGCCACAGCATGAAGCCGGGCCTCCCATCACCTCATAGTTCACACCCAGTGCTTCGAGCACGCTCATGGCGTTGAATAGCAGCTGCGGTGTGCGTACCGGGTTGCAACCGGTGAAGAACACCACGTCCACGTCTTTGGGTTTCTTTAGCTTGAGCAGGCGTGCAGCGTCCTCCGGAACCAGTTGCATGGACACGAGAATGCGGATGGCGCGTGCCATTTTCTGGAACATGTGTGGCGTGGGGTGTGTCTTTGCAGACACCTCTGCATTGGCCAGCATGAGCATTCGGCGTGGATTGATGTCTACAGGGCAGGCGGGAATGCACTCGTCGCAGCCGTTGCATTGGTAGGTCCACAGGGCCGAGTCTTCGCGCATCGGTTGGCTGCTGTCTTTCATGAATTCGAGCACCCCGGTGACCACATCCACTGGCCTGGCGGCCGTCAATGTGGCATCGAACGGCACCACAGGACAGACTTCCACGCATTTACCGCAGCGTGTGCAGTTGGACAACAGGTCCTCCCATGCGTGTGCGTAGAAAGAAGTCAGGGTTTTGGGTGCGTTGTTCTGTTGGGTTTCCATGGGGTGCCTCGTTGAGTTTTGCGCCGCCCCCTCGTGCGTGCGTGTTTTATAGGGGCGAGTTCATCCGCTGCGCTCGATGTCAACGACTTCGAGCGCGCGGTGGGTTGTTGGAATAAGTAGCGCGGTTGAAGAGTGCCTGCCGAGGGCCAGGCTCCGGCATGTGCCGGCGTAGTCAGGTGTGAGTGATGTTCACAATCGGGATTCGATCGTGTGTACCGCTGTCTCCAGCAACGGAACAATTTCCTTGCCGCGTGGCGCAGTCATGCGCTTCACCCCGGATGCGATGCTGAGCGCGGCAAATGCCACGCCGTCGGCAGGATTGCGGATGGGCAGTGCAAATCCGCCCACGTTGTCGATGTAGTCGCTGGCGGTAAAGGCAAAGCGGTCTTTCGCCGTGCGTTTGACCATTAGCCGGATGCGTTCGGCAGCTAGCAAACCGGTTTCCCGGTAACGCATGCCGTTGGCCCTCATGATGGCCTCTCGCTCCGATTCAGGCAGCGCACCCAATATGGCTATGCTGCTCAAACCTACGCCCAGCGGTCTCCGTGAGCCGATGTCCACCGGCATTTCCTCCACAGCGAATTCGCCAGATTGCCTGTCCAGGCATACCGAATCGAGCCCGCTGCGCATCACCAGAAAGACGCATTCTCCAGTCTTCTCGGCCAACTTGCTCACCGTGCCTGCGCACAGTTCGCGCAGGCCCAGGCGCGGGAATGCCCTGAGTCCCATCTCGTACGCAAAAGGGCCGAGAAAGTAGCGTCGAACGCCCGTGGCGTGAACAACCAGGCCTTCCTCCGCCAGCGCACCGAGCAATCGGTACGCCGTGGCGCGCGTCAATTCGCAACGTTCGGCCAGCTCACCGGCGCTGGCGCCGTGCTCACCTGCATGGCTAAGCTCCCGCAGGAGTTGCACTGTGCGTCGAAGGCTCTGTGTTCCAGCTTGAGGGCTTTTTTGCAAGAACGACATGGGGATCTCCATGAGAGGACGGGGCCGATCGGTGGTACCGGATCGACAGGACTATTGTGACCGGGGTACCAAGAACTTGTTCAAAGAATCTAAACAGCTTCTTGGTGCGGCATCACGGCTTGGACTTAAGTCCAAGCTTCTGGATCAACGATCCCCACTGCTGAGATTCGCGCTTGAGGCGCTCGGCCGTTTCGGCGGGGCCTTGCACCGCAACGACGGCTCCAAGTTCACTGAAGCGCTGCTGCATTTCCTTGTCCGTCACGACTTTTTCCACGTTCGAGCGCAATTGCTCGATGATGGGCTTGGGCGTAGCAGCGGGCGCGTACAGGCCAAACCAGTTCACCGCCTCATATCCGCTCACACCTGCTTCTGACACGGTGGGCACGTTTGGCAACTCAGTTACTCGCGTGCGGGATGTCACGGCCAACGCTTTCACGCGGCCCGCTTTGACCATGGGGAGAATGGTGGGCAGCACTTCCAGTGCGATATTCACCTGACCGCCCACGAGATCCTGTACCGCCGGGCCGCTGCCTTTGTAGGGCACGTGCACTGGACGACCGCCGGTGCGCGACAACAGCAATTCCATGGCCAGATGGGGCAGGGTGCCATCACCCGCGGAAGCGTAGGACAACCTGGAGTCTGGCTTGTTCAGCAGCGCGATGAGCTCTTTCAGGTTATTGGCCGGAACGGAAGGGTTCACCGCCAACACCAGCGGCGATTCCGCGAACTGGATGACTGGTGCGAAGTCTTCAGCCTGCACGCGCGCCTTGTCGAGGGTGTGCGGAACGATGGTGAACACGCTGGGCACGGTTGTGAGCAGTGTGTAACCATCGGCGGGCGAGCGAGCCACCTGCTCAGCGCCAATAGCCCCGGCAGCGCCGCCTTTGTTTTCAACGATGAAGGACTGACCCATCGAGGTGGAAAGTCCCTGCGCCAGCACGCGGCCCAGAATGTCAACGGGGCCTCCTGGGGAATACCCGACGACGATCTTCACGGGTTTGTTGGGGTAGGTCTGAGCCGTTGCGAACTGCGCGGAAATCGAGAAAGAAAGCGCCAGGCAGAGCTTGGCGGAAAGCTTGAAAAACGTGGGGCGGAGCATTTAGACAGTTCCTGTATTTGAAGGCGAGTGGAGTCTTTCATAAGCACTCGACAACGCAAAGCAGCGTCTCAGATTGTCCACATCATGAGACGTCTGTTTCGCGTGATAACGTGTGCGCCGTTTTTGATCGGACCCCCTTCATGCACTCCATTTCAGACCTCGTACGCCAGCTTGACGAGCGCACTATCAGCGCGGTTTCGCTCCTGAAAAATGCGCAGCAACAAGCCATTCAAACCGCTGATTTAAATGCTTTGGCTTATGTGGACTGGGATGCCGCCCATGCCGTGGCCGTGCAGTGTGATGCGGGCGTGGCCGCAGGAAATACACGTGGTGCGCTAAGGGGCATTCCCATCTCCATCAAGGATTTGTACCCTGTGCGCGGCATGCCCACGCGGGCCGGAACCCGGGCCGCATTGCCGATCGATGCGATGGATGTCCCCGCCAACGAGGCCGTGCTGGTCACACGTTTGCGTGCTGCGGGAGCGGTCATTTTCGGCAAGACCAATATGCACGAGATCGCATTGGGATCGACGGGTGAGAATGTCTGGACGGGCGATGTGAAAAACCCGTTTAATCCGTTGCGCCAGGCAGGTGGATCGTCCAGCGGATCGGGCGTGGCGGTGGCCACGGGCGTAGGAGTGGCGAGCATTGGCAGCGACACGGGGGGCTCCGTCCGCATTCCGGCCAACTTCAGTGGGGTGACAGGCTTCAAGCCCACGCATGGTGCGATTCCATTGGAGGGTGCTTTGCACCTTTCCTGGACCTGTGACCACGCAGGCCCTTTGGCGCACAGCGTAGCCGATTGCGCTCTGTTGTTTGAGGTCATGGCTGGGCGCAGCGTGGAGGTGAAACGCATCGCCAGAGTCCTGCGTTTTGCGGTGCCGGCGAGCTGGTTGCGTGGCCGTCTTTCGGTAGAAGTGCGCGAGCATTTCGAGCAGACCCTCAAGCATCTGGCCGCGCTGGGTGCCGAGTTGGTAGAGGTTGCCACGCCGCAGTTGCCCCGAGCGTCGCAGTGCTTCACCGACATCGTGCAGGCAGAGGCCGCGTGGGTGCATCGCGATGCGCTGGAGCAAGGTGGCGGGGGATTCTCTGAGTTGGTGATGCCACCGCTTCAGCGCGGGCAGACATTGAAAGCCGGCGAGTACATCGATGCGCTGCATACGCGTGCGGCCATCGCTGACGAGCTCGATGCCATCCTGGCAGGGTGTGATGCCATGCTGTTGCCCACCGCAGCTGTCGTACCTCCACTGCGCGGCCAGACCCAGGTGCAGGTGGAGAGTGGCTCTACGACGGTGCGTGAAGCGGTGCTGGGCCAGACCTTGCCGTTCTCCCTTGCTGGGGTACCCGCCTTGTCGATACCCACCGGACTTATCGATGGGTTGCCCGTGAGTCTGCAGGTGGTGGCTGCGCGCGGAACAGACGATGCCCTGCTGCATCAAGGCCAATGGCTGCAGGAGCATGTGGGCAAGCGCCTGACACGTCCTGCAATGCGATGAGTTAGCGAGCGGAGTGTGGTGTCTCACCATGTGGATGTTTGGCGCAGGGCGTTGACGCAGCAGTGGGCGCTGCGGCCTACTCGCATCGAGATCAGGCAACCTTGATCACGGTACACCCGAAACGCAGCACCGCATGAATCCAGTTCACTCAACTCGATGCAGCGCTTTGGATCTTGAAATTCGCTCCAGGAGAATCTAATGTCCACACCCGCAACCATGCGCCGCATATGCCATGCAGACGGTGGCCCACCCACCGTGATGCAGTTGAAGAATGGGTCCATACCCACGGTAAGGTCCGATGAGGTGTTGATCCGCGTGCAATACGCAGGTGTGAACCGGCCGGATGTGCTGCAGCGCAGTGGCTCCTACCCACCTCCGCCGGGTGCCGCGCCCGGGCTGGGCTTGGAGGTTTCAGGGGTGATCGCAGCCGTTGGCGGCGAGGTGAGTCAATGGGCAGTGGGAGATGCCGTATGCGCGTTGACTAATGGCGGGGGCTATGCGCAGTATGTGGCCGCTCCTGCGGGTCAGGTGATGCCTGTGCCTGAAGGGATGTCGATGGTTGAAGCCGCCGCGCTGCCGGAGAACTACATCACTGTCTGGAGCAACGTGGTCGAGCGCGGAGGGCTCGAGCGGGGCGAGACTTTCCTGGTCCATGGAGGCTCATCGGGCATAGGGTTGACGGCGATTCAGCTAGCCAAGGCGCGTGGTGCAAGGGTCTACACCACCGTGGGCAATGCAGAAAAGGCGCGCTCCTGTGAGCTTGCAGGGGCCGAAAAAGCCATCAACTACCGCGAGCAGGACTTTGCCAAGGCCGTTGCCGAACTGACGGATGGCCGGGGCGTAGATTTGATTCTTGACATGGTGGGTGGCGATTACATCGCCCGCAACATCGCCAGCCTGGCGCTAGACGGTCGGCTGGTGCAGATCGCGTTCCTGCAAGGCTCCAAGGTGGATGTTGATTGGCTGTCGCTGATGACACGCAGGCTCACCTACACCGGCTCTACGTTGCGCCCACGCTCTCAGCAGGACAAGGCGCGCACCGTGCAGGCTTTGCAGCACAGTGTGTGGCCTCTGCTAGCCCAGGGCCAGGCACGTCCTGTCATTCACAAGGTGTTTGCGTTGGCAGATGCCAGTGCGGCCCATGAGTTGATGGAGTCGTCCACGCATATCGGAAAGATCATGCTGGAAGTGCCGCAGGACTGAAAAGGCGTGAACGAATCGCTCACGCCCTCCGGCTTTTGAAGGCCCCTTTGGGCAAGCCGGATTCATTCAAACCTGCTGCGCTTGCACCCCCCACTTCGGGCTGGTACTGAGTTCCGTTTAAACGATAGATACCGTTCGGGCTGAGCCTGTCGAAGCCTCTTGCGGTGCTCGCGCGGTGGCGTGTTCCGAAGACGCGCCGGCGACATACGCAGACAGTTACCTTCCCTCGCAGATCACCAGTCGCTGTGCATCGCTGCCTGCGACGACCCAGGAGAAACCACCATGACCCCGCATCCGGTCGCACAAAACCACACCACTGAGTTGCTGATTTCCAGTGATCAACGCTTACCCATCTCCCCAGTCGCACCTCAGTCAGGGCGCCGAACCGCGCTGGTGAAAGCGGTCAACACCGTCTGCTCGGGTGTGGTCAGCATCGAGCTCTGCCCCGCTGCAGAAGGAGAGCCGTTCCCTGCATTCGAGGCGGGCGCGCATATTGATCTGCATTTGCAAGGCGGGATGGTGCGAAGCTACTCCCTGCACAATGCCCCTGGAGAGTCGAACCGCTATGTCATTGGCGTACTCAACGACAGCGCCAGTCGTGGTGGATCACGCTGGATCCACGAGCATCTGCGTGCGGGTGATCACATTCCCATTTCCTCACCGCGAAATCTCTTTGCGTTGAATGAGCAGCAGCCCGCACATTCCGTGTTTGTGGCCGGTGGCATTGGTGTCACACCCATCCTGTCGATGCTGCGCAGGCTGGTGCAGTTGGGGCGAGGTGCCCACGTCATCCTGTGTGCTCGCAGCCGCGGTGGTGCGCCATTTTTGGATGAGTTGACGCAGCTAACCAACCAAGGCATCACCTTGCACACGCACTTCGATGACGAGGCTGGGGGCCCGCCATCCCTTCGTTCGCTCCTGATGGAACACCAGCAGCACGATCACTTCTATTGCTGCGGCCCGTCACCCATGCTCACCAACTTTGAGTCCACTTGCGCAGAGCTGGGCTTTGCCAACGTGCACGTCGAGCGTTTCAAGGCTGATCAGCCAGCCAGTCCCAAAATGGCGCTGACGGGTAGTTGCATCGTGGAACTTCGCAAGAGTGGAGTGACCATGGAGATACCCAAGAACAAACCTGCGCTGCAGGCGTTTCTGGATGCCGGCGTGGACATCGAGTTCAGCTGCGAAGAGGGCGTGTGCGGGGCTTGCGAAACCCGCATTCTGGAAGGCGAGGCGGAACACCGGGACAGCGTGCTCAGCGGCGCACAGAAGGCGGCTCAGAAGTCGATGATGGTTTGCGTTTCACGCTGCCGCTCTGATCGAATGGTGTTGGATTTGTGACTCGCTGATCAGCGGTTCACGCGCCTAGTCAGCCAAGTGCATGCGGATTTCTTGTGCGGCTAACTGAAGGGCTGGTAGCACCCTCTCGCGCAGATCGGAGATTTCCAGGCTGCGCAGAGTGCCGCAGGCATTGATGGAAGCCACCACGTCGCCCGCTCGATTACGAAGTGGCACGGCCACTGCCCGCAGGCCGAAGGCCAATTCTTCGTCGACTATGGAATATCCGTCCCGGCGGATGTCTGCGAGGATGGCGCGCAGCTCCTGGGCGTTGGTGACAGATCTTTCGGTCGGGCTGTCGAATTTGATCTGGCTGATGACTTCGTCCAGGCGCGCGGGCGTCAGGGCGGCCAAAAGCACTCTTCCCATCGCCGTGATGTGCGCCGGCAGTCGGGTCCCCGTGCTGACCATCACCTGGATGGGTTGATGGGAATTCGCACGGATCGTGTACAGCGCATCGCAGCCATCCAGTACGGCTGCGGCGGCCGAGACATGGTGCGCGTCGCTGAAGCGTTCCAGCACGGGCTGCGTCAGCTGCCATATGGGTTTCGAAGCGAGATAGGAGTAACCCAGATCAAGCACCCGGGGCCCCACAGAAAACCGTTTGCCAGTTTGGTCGACATAACCAAGTTCGACGAGCGTCAGCAGCATACGCCGTGCAGAAGCCGGTGTGAGCGAAACCTCCTTGGCGACTTCGCTGATGGTCATGGGGGTGTGGCGGCGGCCAAACGCCAACAAGACTTGAAGACCCTTAGCAAGTGAATTGACCCTGTCCGAGCGCGTCGATTCCACCTCATCACTTTGCTTGCTCAAGTCCCTGCTCTCCTCAGTTATCGCTTCAATTTGATCGATGCCGCGTCCTAGGAGCGCTATCGGAGCCTCCTAGGGCGGTCCGCAATTATGCGCTGGGCGTTGCTTGACAAACCCAGCAAGGGAAATTTATGATTACGCTATGCGCAAAAGTTTGCGCATAGCGCAAGAAATTAAACCGGGTTTGGCCGTATTCGGCTCATGGAGATTCAGTGACCGCCTATCAAAACATCGTCGTCGACCGCCGTGCTTCCATCGTGGTGGTGACCTTCAACCGCCCTGCATCCATGAATGCGCTTTCTCCAGAGATGGAAATGGAGATGTGGGACGCCATCAGCCGCGCCGATGCCGATCCCGAGATCCGAGCTGTTGTGCTCACAGGTGCAGGCAGCGCGTTTTGCTCTGGCTATGACATTTCCCGTGGCCCCGGCGATGACCGGCCGTCGCTGCTGGGCGGCAACGATTTGTCCAACGCTGAGTTGCTCAAGGGCTGGATGAACATTGACGGAGGAGGGTTGGAACGGTTGATGCGCATCTGGCACATCTCCATTCCCGTCATTACGGCAATCAATGGCTGGGCGATGGGCGCGGGCTTCTGGTATGCCTTGGCATCGGACATCACGCTCGCGTCAGACAAAGCTGTCTTCGCGCAACCCGAGGTGCGGCATGTCTCCAACACCAGCTTTCTCTTTGCCGCCCTGGCAGGTTGGAAAGCGGCCCACCGGTTCGGGCTGACCGGCGACCATATGGATGCGGCCGAGGCCTACCGGTTGGGCATAGTCAACGAGGTCGTGCCACACGATGAGTTGATGGAGCGGGCTTGCGCCCTGGCCGAACGCATCGCACTTGTACCCGAGCCTTCAGTTCGCCTGAACAAGGCGGTGACCTGCTCCGGCCTGTTGGCCGCGGGATTGCAGGCGGGGCTGGCTCTGAACGCGCCGCTCTCGGCTTTGGCGCATGCATCAAACAACGACGAGCGGCTGCATCTGTGGGAAACGATGCGTCTGAAGGGAATGCGCGCCTTCGTGGCGCAGCGGGATGGACCGTTTCGGCCAGAACCCTTTGGACCGAAGTCTGCTCGCACGAGTCTGGCGTCCGCCGCGGAGAACGGTGCAGGGGACGCAAGCAAATGATCGACAAGATACGCTCGGATGTCGAAAAAGCGCTGTCGTGCCTGAAAGATGGGAGCAGCCTCATGATTGGCGGGTTCGGCGAATGCGGACGCCCCAACATGTTGATAGCCGCCGTGCTCGATATGGGGATTCGTGACCTGGTACTGGTCAGCAACAACTCGGGTACGGGGCGCATCGGACTGGCTGCGCTGCTGCTTAGTGGTCGCGTGCGCAAGATGATCTGCTCATACCCTCGCGGCGATCTGGCGAGTGAGCTTGAGCGGATGGTGCGCGCCGGCTCCATCGAACTTGAAGTGATGCCGCAGGGCACGCTGTCCGAGCGCATGCGCGCTGCGGGGGCCGGTATCCCCGCGTTCTATTGCCCCACTGGATTTGGTACGACCACCGCGCGAGGCAAGGAAACGCGTGAGTTCAATGGGCTTGGTTGTGTGCTGGAGACCGGGCTCACGGCCGATGTCGCCCTGGTCAAGGCGGGGCGCGCTGATCGCTGGGGCAATCTCACCTATGACAGGCTGGCGCGAAACTTCTCGCCGCTGATGTGCATGGCGGCTCGCACGGTCATCGCCGAGGTGGATGAGGTGGTTGAGCTCGGGGATATTGACCCCGAACACGTGGTGACTCAGGGCATTCTGGTTGATTCGGTGGTTCGCACGCAGCCCGTCGATGCGCGTGTCTGGGAAAGGGCTCTGGCATGAAGCCGCTGACAAGAGATCAGATCACCTGGCGCGCTGCGCAGGATGTTGAAGACGGCATGGCCGTCAATCTGGGTATTGGATTGCCAGAAGGCGTGGCCAACCATATTCGGCCTGGCCATGAAGTCATCTTGCACAGCGAGAACGGCATTCTTGGTATGGGCCGCTTGGCCGGGCCCGATGAGGTGCATCCAAATCTCATCAATGCCGGCAAGGTTCCCATCACCATGGCTCGCGGAGCGAGTATCTTCGATCAGGCGCAGTCCTTCGCGCTCGTTCGTGGCGGCCACATTGACCTTTGCCTGCTCGGCGCCTTCCAGGTAGCGGGCAACGGTGATCTCGCGAACTGGTCGCGAGCGCAGGAAGATCATCTGCCGGCCATAGGCGGTGCTATGGATCTCGCACGTGGCGCACGCAGCGTTTGGGTCCTGATGGCACACAACCAATCTGATGGCACACCCCGAATCATGGATCGGTGCAGCTACCCCCTGACCTGTGCGGGAGTGGTTCAGCGGGTCTATACAGATCTTGCCGTGATAGATCTGACCAGCGAAGGCGCCGTCGTGAGCGACATGCTGCCGGGCCTGTCGCGCGAGGAGTTGCAGTCCCGAACTGGTTTGCCGTTGAAGTTTGCAACGAACGTGGCGAGCTTGTGCGCACCGTTCTGAGCTGGCTTCACTGGGCCGCTGAGCTCGAAGTGACCGCGGCCTCTCGCTCCCCGGATTCCTCACACCTACTTGAAATGGAGAACGATTCATGCCTAGAGCAATCTTGCTGACGCAGGACGGCGGTGCAACCCACGCCCAAGTGACCGACCTAGATGAGGCGCACTGGCCCGACGCCGCCGTGACCGTGGAGGTGGAGTACTCCACACTTAACTATAAGGATGCACTGGCCATGACCGGCAGAGGGCCCGTGGTGCGGACTTGGCCTATGGTGCCCGGCATCGATTTCGCCGGACGGGTGAAGTCCAGTACCGACCCTCGCTTTGTGCCCGGAGCACCGGTGGTGCTCAACGGTTGGGGTGTCGGGGAAACGCGCTGGGGTGGGCTCGCCGCCATAGCGCGCGTGCCGGCGGAGTACCTGATCGATCTGCCCCCCGCATTGTCGACAAAGGATGCGATGGCCATCGGAACCGCTGGCTATACGGCGATGCTGTGTGTGCAGGCGCTGGAGAAAGCCGGAATCCGAGCTGACGCCGGGGACGTGCTGGTCACTGGCGCCAATGGCGGCGTGGGCGGTTTTGCGATCGCGTTGTTGGCCCGGCGTGGGTATCGAGTCGTTGCGTCGACTGGACGCATGGAGGAAGCGTCACACCTGCTCGCGGTGGGCGCTGCTGAAGTCATTGACCGGGCGACGCTTTCCACTCTGGGAAAGCCATTGCAAAAAGAACGCTGGGCTGGCGCGGTCGACAGTGTGGGTGGCGCGACATTGGCCAACGTCTGCGCAGCCACGCGTTACGGTGGGTTGGTCGCCGCGTGTGGCCTGGCTCAGAGCATGGACTTTCCTGCATCGGTAGCACCGTTCATCCTTCGTGGCGTCACCTTGGCCGGTATCGATAGTGTCATGGCCCCGTTGGCGCGTCGCCACTTGGCCTGGGAGGCGTTGGCTCGTGAGATCGACGCCGACACCCTTCGCCTTTTGTGTCCGCGTGTGCTTTCCCTGGAGGACGCCATTGACGCAGCCAGTGCGCTGCTCGATGGTCAGATCCGGGGCAGGGTGATGGTCGATCCGAATCTAGTCCCATGAAATGGGCTCCCCTTCTGCCAACACATTCTTGACTCACGATTGCTGAGACGAGCAATCGCTTCTTCGATTCCTTTTTATCTAGAACAGCGAGAGATAAACCGTATGTGCACCCCGCCCACCTCCATACCATCGCGCAAGCAGCCCAACCGGCGGCAAGCCTTGAGCCTACTTGGCGCAGGCGCCGCCGCGGTAGCTTTTCCGGGCCATGCAAATTCCTATCCAAGCAAGTCCATCGAGTTGGTCGTTTGCTACGGTGTGGGAGGCGGCAGCGACAGCTACTATCGTGGCCTTGGACAGATCCTTTCCAGGCAGTTGGGGCAGTCGGTCGTGATCGTCAACAAGCCGGGTGCAGGCAGCGCTGTGGGATCGGCCTACATCAAGAATGCGGCGCCGAACGGATACACCATCGGAAATCTAACCGAGGTAATGATGCGCGAGCAGTTACTGGGCAATACTCAGTACGACCCTGCGAAAGACTTCAGCTACATAGGTGTGGGGGCCTCGGTTCCTTTTGGTTGGGCCGTCAGGGCCGACTCTCCGATTAAGTCACTCAATCAGTTGGTCGACGAAGGCAAGAGGTCTCCCGGTAAATTGAGCTATGGCGCTGCGGGCTCGCCCAAGTTGCCTTCCTGGGCCATGAAGTTGCTGGAAAGCCAGACGGGAGCCAGCTACCTGGGTGTGCCTTACCCCAGCAGCGCCGCCATCATTACCGCCGCGATCGGAGGACAGATCGACTTGATCTGCGACGCGATCGGCGCCCTGGCCGGTACTGTAAGCGGCGGGCGTCTGCGCATGCTGGCCGTCTCCTCTGAGCAGCGCTTGCCGCAATGGCCAGAAGTACCCACTGCCCGTGAGCTGGGAGTCAACGCTACGACCACTCTGCCATATGGTTTGGGCGGACCGGCTGGAATGCCGGCTGCGGTGATCGCGCGTCTGGAAGACGCCATGCGCAAGGCGGTAGCAGACCCGGAGCACCAACAAATAGTCGACAGATTGAACATGGCGCAGTGGGTGCGCATCGGAAAGCCCTATGACGACTACATGCGCAGCCAGTACGCCGCCATGCCCGCGCAGATGAGGGCCTTCGGCGCCCTCTGAACAATGAGATACCCAATGACTGGCGCCGAGAGCCTGTGCGACACGCTCCTTTCGAACAACGTGAACGTCTGTTTCGCGAATCCAGGGACCTCCGAGATGCACTTTGTGAGTGCCCTGGACCGCCGACCGGAAATGCGGTGCATTCTTGGGTTGTTCGAAGGCGTGGTGACGGGCGCTGCTGACGGCTATGCGCGCATGATGCAAAGGCCCGCAGCGACCCTGTTGCACCTCGGTGCCGGCTTGGCGAACGGTTTGGCCAACATCCACAACGCCAAGCGTGCGGGCAGCGCCATGGTCAATATTGTTGGAGACCACGCCACCTATCACCTGAAACACGACGCACCGCTGACCAGTGACATCGTGTCCCTTGCCAGCCCCATGTCGCACTGGGTTCGCAGGACGCGCAGTGCGGCCACCGTCGCGGATGACGCCCGCGACGCGATTCGCGTCTCTCGAGAGGCCGGTGGGCAGATCGCCACCATGATTCTCCCGGCAGATGCTGCATGGTCAAAGTTGCCGTCCGTGCAGAAACCTCAAGATTCCAACGAGCCAGCACCCTTGACAGTGCCTTCTCATGATGCGGTGCGTGATGCCGCCAATGCGATCCGAGCAGGAGGTCCTGGAGCGCTGCTTTTGCTGGGTGGAGCCGCCTTGCGAGGTCAGGCGCTGGATCTGGCGGGCGCGATTTCGCACGCCACCGGAGTGAGACTGCTCGCAGAGACCTCCAATCAGCGCATGGAACGTGGTCGCAGTCGTGTGCCCATCGCTCGCATTCCCTATTCCGTTGGTCAGGCGCTGGCCGCTCTTGGCGACGTGCAGCAACTCGTGCTTGTTGGGGCGCGTCAACCTGTGGCCTTTTTTGCGTACCCGAACATGCCCAGTGTTCTCACGCCTGAGGGTTGTGCGTGTGTTCCCCTGGCTGCGCCGGGGCAGGACATCCTGGCCGGCCTGCAATTGCTGGCGCAGGAACTAGGCGTTCCCGTGGGTGCACCATCTCTGCGCCTACAAAATGAAACGACGACACTGCCATCGGCTGGCCCCCTTTCTGGGACTGTCGTCAGCCGAATTCTGGCTTACTACCTACCCGAGCATGCGATCGTTTGTGATGAAGGGGTGACCGAGGCGCGCGATTTCCCGGCCGCAAGTCTGAATGCGGCCCCTCATGACTATCTGCAGTTGACAGGCGGCGCCATTGGTATGGGGTTGCCCTTGGCGGTAGGCGCAGCGGTGGCGTGTCCGGAGCGCAGGGTCATCTCGCTCCAGGGCGACGGCAGCGCGATGTACACCTTGCAAGCGCTGTGGACACAAGCCCGAGAATCACTCGACTGCCTGACCATCATCTTGGCTAACCGCAGCTACGCTATCTTGAACGGCGAGATGGTCAATGTAGGGGGCAGTGCGCTTGCCGGCGGAAATGCGCAGCGCATGCTCGATTTGGACAATCCCGCGCTGGACTGGACCATGATGGCGCGGGGTATGGGCGTAGAAGCCGTACGGGTTAGCACCGCAGAAGAGTTTATCCGCCAATTGCGTGTCGGACTCTCCACGCGCGGACCATTCCTGATCGAAGCACTGATCTGATTTTTCTTAGCCTGCTCGGGCAGGCGGCCACCCTCATGCGGTTGGCCCCAGGTTGCACGTTACGAATGCGCCGTTCATCAATTCGGAAACGCTTTGAGTTGCACGGGCCACTGGCCACCACGCCCAACAGGCAGCACACTCCTTGGAGCAGTCTATATAGATCTATCGCAGTAGGCGCGTAGTGTTGGCTCGTTTTTTGCTGATGAAGAGGTATTGGATCTAACCCTGGGTTTTCCCTAATGTGAAAACCGCATTTGCAAATTATAAAACGGTAGTTCTATTTTGCGGAACTCCATGCCACGATCCGGATGTGACTATTCGCTTCTCATCCAACCGGAACCTGCTGCAATGACCACTCGACTCGTGGTGGGCGCGATCAGTGCTGAAGCCAATCGTGTGGCCACCAATCTCATGCATCATCTGCTGCGCGATGAAACGCCGGCGGACGGAGCGGCCGTGGCTTGGCCAGCACATCGCCCTTCACCTCTGGCCTCCAAGACCTCGTTGCTGGGCTTTACCCGAATGCTGTCCAGCGCCGCTGAGCAAAGTGGGCGCAGTCACTTGGGACTGGACATGGCGTGCACCGATATGGGGCCCAGCCATAGTATCTTTGGTGGCTTGTTTCTCTACGCGCCTACTGTAGGCAGTGCATTGGAGTCTTTGGCGCGCTATTTCTCCGTGGTGCAGACAGGTACCCGTGTTGAGCTGGTCCAGAACCAGGGCAGCGCCCGTTTGATCTACGATATTCACAATCTCGCGGGCACTGACCGTCTGCATGATGCAGCCTATACGCTGGGCAAGCTTTGTCGGTCGCTGCGCCGCGGGGTGGGTGAATCGTGGGCCTTGGATCACGTGACGCTGGCGGCTCCTACGCCCCGGTTGCAAGCGCCTTATCAGCGCGTTTTCCGGGCGCCGGTAGTGTTTGATGCTCAGCATACAGCGCTGTATTTTTCACCACGGCTTCTTAGTCAACCCATCGCTTCGGCTGATCCCCTGCGGTACGCAGATTTTTGTGCCCACCTAGAGCAACTGATGCCAGGCGGGCAAGAATCTGAACTTCTGGAGGATGCCCTTCGTGCATGGATGGTGCATGCGGTGCGGTGGGGGCGCGCCACGTTGGACTACGCTGCTACCGACTTCGGCGTAACCCCGAGAACCATGCAGCGACGTTTGAAGGAGCAGAACATCAGTTTCCAGCCACTGCTGGCGCAAGTTCGCATGGAGACGGCGCAGCACATGCTTTCCCAGAGCAACCTTGCTGTGATGGATATTGCGGAGCAACTGGGTTTCAGCGAGACCAGTGCATTCACCAGAGCCTTTCGCAGCTATACGCGGCAAAGCCCGAGTGCGTTTCGCCAGTCCGCCTTCGCCGCACGAATTCACTGATTTACTGATGCACTGAAATCGGAAACGGAACGGAACGCGAGTGCAGCGGGCGCTTCATCTGTTTCGCCGGCCCTTGACGTGGTCCGACGGATACGGGCACTCCCCACAAAAAACGACGTCTATCAGCAGCTATTGGCTGCGCGAAGCGCGTCGCAATCCATTTCGTATTCCTTCCTGAGCGGCCCCGGACGTATCGCGAGCGCGTTCTGAGCGGTCGCCCCGTGGATTGTCGTGATTGGTCAATTAATTTCGGCCCGCACTGACTACGCTGTGCATACGTATTCAGGAAATTTGCCGTGAAATTCACCTTCTCTCCCTTGCATCGTCAGCACGCCCCCGCTCAGATCGTGGTGCGCGGCACCATGGTCGCCAACCTGGAATCCCCTGAGCGCGCTGACGCGCTCCTCAAGCAGCTTCTGGATCAAGGTCATGAACAGGTCAGCCCACAGGGCTGGGATCAGAAGTGGATCGCTGCCGTGCACGACGCCGGCTATCTCGAATTCCTGTCGACCGCCTATCCCCGTTGGCGCGAACTACCCAACGCCACCCCCTTGATTCACCCGCACGCATTCGCGCATTACAGCTCCCGGCGGTGTCCCTCCAGCATTCAGGGGCAAGTGGGTTTCTATCTCGCAGGCGGATCGTCACCGATGGCGGAAGGTACCTGGGACGCCGCAGTGGGCTCAGCGCATGTGGCGCTGGAAGCTGCCAAGCTGGTCCAGGAAGGTGAGCGCGAAGCTTATGCGCTATGCCGTCCTCCTGGCCATCATGCGTACGCAGATTTTGGCGGCGGCTTCTGCTATCTCAACAACGTGGCGATCGCTGCCAACTATTTGGCCAGCCAGTTGGGGCGCGTGGCGATTCTCGACATAGATACCCACCACGGCAACGGCACCCAGTCCATTTTCTACAAGCGAAGCGATGTGCATTTTGTTTCGGTGCATGGTGATCCCAACGTGTTGTTTCCGTTCTATGCGGGCTATGCTGATGAGCGTGGGGAAGGCGAGGGAGAAGGTCACAACCTCAATTTGCCCTTGCCTCTGAAGTCCGAAGACCCTGTCTGGCTTGGCGCTATTGACCAAGGGATGGAGTCAATCCAGTCCTATGCGCCCAAGGCACTTCTCATTTCACTCGGCTTCGACCCTTTCAAAGGAGATCCTTCTTCGGATCTGGCGGTCAGTACAGAAGGTTTTCGCGGTGCAGGCGAGCGCATTGGCGCCTATCGCGGCCCGGTGGTACTGATTCAGGAAGGAGGCTATCTCGTTGAAAAGCTCGGCGAGAACCTCGCAGCCTTTCTCGAAGGCTTCATGCGTGCTCGCAGCGCCGGCTAATTTGTTCACTCACCAGGATAGAAATTTCATGAGTAACCCCAAGAGCGCCAATTGGCAGAAAGACGTCGCGCACGTCGTCCATCCCTATTCCAACCTGGATGCTCACGACACGCGAGGTCCATTGGTGATCACACGTGGCGATGGTTGTTATGTGGAAGACGAAAACGGAAACCGCTACCTGGAAGGTATGTCAGGCCTTTGGTGCGCATCACTGGGTTTCTCGGAAAAACGCCTTGTAGAGGCCGCCACCAAGCAGCTCAACACGCTTCCCTACTATCACCTGTTCAATCACCGCTCACACCCACCGGGGATTGAACTGGCTGAAGCGCTCACCGCTATTGCACCGGAGGGCTTGAACCATGTGTTGTTCGCAAACTCTGGTTCCGAGGCCAACGATGCGGCCATCAAGTTAGTCTGGTATTACAACAATCTGTTAGGCCGGCCGAAGAAGAAAAAAATCATCTCACGCCTTTACGGCTACCACGGTGTAACTGTCGCGTCAGGCAGCCTCACCGGGCTGGTGCACGTGCATCGGGATTTCGATTTGCCCCTTCCTCAGGTCAAACATACTGATTGCCCGAGCTACTACCACTTCTCAAAGCCTGGGGAAAGCGAAGAGCAGTTCACCGAGCGCCTGGCCAACAACCTGGAGCAGATGATCATCGAAGAGGGCCCTGAAACCGTGGCGGCCTTCATTGCCGAGCCCATCAGCGGCTCAGGCGGGGTGATCGTACCTCCCAAGGGTTACTTCGAACGCGTGCAGGCCATACTCAAAAAATACGATGTCCTCTTCATCGTCGATGAGGTTATCTGCGGGTTTGGGCGCACCGGGCAGATGTTTGGTAGCGATAGCTTTGGCCTGAAGCCCGACATGATGACCGTGGCCAAGGGGCTTTCAGGAGCGTATCAGCCCATCTCCGGTTTGCTGCTGACAGATGCGATTCACGACGCGCTGAAAGCCGGCAGCCGCAAGCATGGTGCCTTTGCCCATGGCCTGACCTATGCGGCGCATCCGGTAGCTGCAGCGGTGGCGCTGGAAACGATCAAGATCTATCAGGAGCGCAAGGTGGTCGAGCATGTGCAGTCGGTAGCGCCCTACTTTTTCGAGCGCCTCAACAAGCTTTCTGTCCATCCATTGGTGGGCGAGGTGCGGGGCATGGGACTGCTCGCTGCCGTGGAGATCACCTCCGACAAGGCCAGGAAAACCCCGTTTCCGCCCGAGGCCGGAATCGGCGCGTGGATTCAGAACAAGGCCATGGAGCATGGGGTGATCGTTCGAGCCATCTCTACTTGCATCGCTTTGTGCCCACCGCTCATCAGCGAACGCAGCCATATTGATGAGCTGGTTGATGGGCTTGCCAAAGCTCTTGATGAAGCGCAGGCGCATTTTGGCGCCACTGTTCCAGCTTGACTCCCCAATCTAGAGGATTACCAATGAACATCGTTCATAGAATTGCGCTCACTCTGGGTGCGGCCCTGTTCGCAAGTAGCGCTTTTTCTCAGGCGCCGCGTGCGGGTGGGTCTCTCAATCTCATCGTGAATCCGGAGCCGCCTGCCATCAATCTTGGCCACGCCAAGCTGGGCCCCAGCTCCTTCGTGGGCAGCAAAATTTATGAGGGTCTGATCTCGCTCACGCCGAAGCTGGAACCCATTCCACGGTTGGCCCAGTCATGGACGATTTCTCCCGATGGCAAGGTCTATACGTTCAAGCTTCGCCCGGGCGTCAAGTGGCACGACGGCAAGCCATTCACCTCGGCGGATGTGCTGTTCAGCTTTAAAGACTACTTGCCCGTCACGTTCGCACGCACCAAGCTGATCATGGAGCAGGTCGCCACGATAGTGGCACCTGATGATCTGACCGTGGTGTTTACTTTGAAGCAGCCCTACCCGGCGTTCATGTACATCTTTGAGGCGACGGGTGGCACCATCATGCCCAAGCACCTGTACGAAGGTGTGACCGATTACCGCACGACTCAGATCAACAACACCATCGTAGGGACTGGACCTTTCAAGATCGGTGAATGGCGTCGGGGGTCTTTCATCAAGCTGGTGAAAAACACGGATTACTGGGAAAAGGGCAAACCCCATCTCGACAACCTGTTCTTCCAC
This sequence comes from Ottowia thiooxydans DSM 14619, assembly GCF_000422885.1. GTDB lineage: Bacteria > Pseudomonadota > Gammaproteobacteria > Burkholderiales > Burkholderiaceae_C > Ottowia > Ottowia thiooxydans. Next base: position 135,130 of record NZ_AUGX01000008.1, read on the forward strand.
ATTGTTCCTGATGCGGTCGGTCGTTCGATTGCCTTCGAAAGCGGCAGGGTGGACGCTATCCGCGCGGGCGACGTGGAGAACTTCGAGATTGCACGCCTTGCCGCCGCACCTGGCGTCGGTCTGACCAAGGCCGGGTGGGAGTTCCTGCAACCTGTTGGTTTTCTCAACATGAATTTGCGCAACAAGCCGATTGGAGACTTGCGCTTCCGGCAGGCAATAGCTCACGCCATTGACCGCAATTTCATCATCAAGAATATCTTCTCGACTTTTGGTGAGCCGGTGAACGGTGCATTTCCTCCTGGCTATGCCTTCCGCGACGCCAGTGTGGAAACCAAGTACCCGTACGATCCGGCCCGTGCCAAAGCCTTGCTCGACGAGATGGGGCTCAAACCTGGCGCTGACGGCACGCGTGTGAGCCTGCGCTTGCTACCCTTGCCTTATGGGGAAACCTGGCAGCGGTTGGCTGAATACACCCGTGAGCGTCTGAATGCGGTGGGCATCAAGACCACCATCGTGGCCACAGACGTTCCTGGCTGGTTCTCTCGCGCTTCTTCGGGTGATTTCGACCTGGCCTACAACTTCGTCTACCTGTTAGGTGATCCGGCGATTGGGGTGAGCCAGACTTACCTCTCGACCAATCAGCTCAACCGGGGAACGGCTGCGAACATTGATGGCTACGTCAACAAGGACGTCGATGCGCTTCTGATCAAGGCCGAACAGGAAACAAACAAGGCGGAGCGGGCCAAGCTGTACTCGCAGTTGCAGAAGACGCTCTCGCGAGAGTTGCCAATTCTCTGGACACACCAGATGGTGATGCCTACGGTGTACCGCACCAAGGTGAAGAACCTGATCAGCACCGGTCTGGGGATGAACGAGAACTTCGCCGACGTCTGGTTGGACAAGTAAGCCGCGTCAAGAGTAGAGGGATCACATGGACCGGCTTCTATTTTTCGGGCGGCGCTGCTTCAAGGCAGTGCTCGTCATCCTCTGTGTGATCGCCATCAACTTCGCGCTCATCCGCGCGGCACCCGGCGATCCGGCCACTATCTTGGCCGGCGAAGCCGGAGCGGTTGATGCCGGTTTCGTGGAGAGGATTCGCCAGGACTACGGGCTGGATAAGCCGGTTCCCGTGCAACTGCTGACATACATGAAGCAGTTGCTCAGTTTCGAGTTGGGAAATTCCTATCGTGAGAACAGGCCCGTCAAAGAGATCGTGCTGGAAAAACTTCCGGCCACACTGCTGCTCACACTGAGCGCGTTCCTTTTCTCTGTCGCCGTAGGGGTGAGTCTGGGTATCGCGGCGGCGAGAAGGGCGGGTACCTGGTTTGACACCTTCATCACCGCGGGCTCTCTCGTGTTCTTCGCCATGCCTCTTTTCTGGATCGGCCTGCTGGCCATCGTGTTGTTCTCAATGAAGCTGGGCTGGTTCCCACCCTATGGCATGAGTAGCGTGGGTGCCGACCTCACGGGCTGGGCGGCCATTCTTGATGTGGCACACCATTTGGTCATGCCGGCCGTGACCCTGGGGCTGTTCTATGTCGCTATCTACACCCGGGTGACACGCGCCGCCGCCCTTGAAGTGATGGACCAGGACTTTGTGAAAACCGCCAGAGCCAAAGGTGTTCCCGAAGGGCGCGTGTGGCGAAGCCACATTCTTAGAAACTCGGTGCTGCCGGTCATCACATTCATTTCGCTTCAAGCGGGGCACATCCTCGGCGGCTCCGTGTTGATCGAGACCGTCTTTGCTTGGCCTGGCATCGGAAGATTGGCTTTCGACGCGCTCTTCCAGCGTGACTACAACCTGCTGCTGGCTGTGTTCTTCGTCAGCTCGGTGATGGTCGTGATCTTCAACCTGATTGCCGACATGCTTTACAGCTTGGCGGATCCGCGCATCGAGCTCCAAACATGAAGGATCTGCTTTCCCGATTGCTGCGTCAGCCTGCCGGCATTGCTGGCGCCACGATGCTGGCTTTCATCTTGTTGGTGGCCGTTGGGGCGCATTGGCTGTATCCGGGTGACCCCTGGTCCATGGTGGCCGATCCCAATCTTCCTCCCCTTAGTCCGGGCTATCCGTTTGGAACCGACATGCTTGGTCGTGATGTGGCCGCTGGCGTGGCGCATGGCGCTCGGGTGTCGCTGCTGATCGGCTTTGTGGCCACCCTGGTGGCTGTGTCGGTTGGGACTGTGCTGGGTGCCGTGGCCGGCTACCACGGTGGCTGGGTGGATGACACCATCATGCGTTTTACCGAAATTTTTCAGACCATCCCTGGTTTTCTGCTCGCTCTGCTCATGGTGGCCATTTTCGGCCCTTCGATGTATTCGATAGTAGGTGCGATTGGGGTCATTTCCTGGCCTTCCGTCGCACGATTAGTACGAGCGGAATTCCTTTCGCTGCGCACGCGTGATTTCGTCAAGGCGGCCGTGCTTGGGGGGCAATCTGATCTGCGAATCGTCTTCCGGCAGATATTGCCCAACACGCTTTCACCCATTGTGGTGGCTGCCTCGCTCATGATGGCCACGGCCATTTTGCTGGAGTCGGCCATCAGCTTCCTGGGCTTGGGAGATCGCAGCATGATTTCGTGGGGCTTCATGATCGGTGCCGGTCGTACAACCCTGCTGCAGAGCTGGTGGCTTTCCGCCATTCCAGGCGCGGCGATTTTCGTGACCGTACTGGGCTTGAACTTCTTGGGGGACGCATTGAACCATGCACTGAGCCCCAGGCGCAGGGGGCATGCATGAGCCAGGAATCCTTGCTGAGCATTCGGGCCTTAAGCGTGGCCCTGCCCCCTGGCGGTGATCGCGAGTTCGCCGTGGAAGACGTGTCCCTTGACGTATTTGCCGGGCAGACCGTGTGCGTGGTGGGGGAGTCGGGTTCCGGTAAATCGGTGATGGCCAATGCAGTGATGCGCTTGCTGCCGGAGCGAACGCTACGCGTCACAGGAGGTGAGATTGCACTGGAGGGGGTGAATCTGCTCTCACTGGATGCCGAGTTACTTCGCCGCATGCGCGGCGCGCGCATGGGCATGATCTTTCAGGAGCCCATGACGGCGCTCAACCCTGTGATGACCGTCGGCAATCAGATTGATGAAGTGCTCATGGTGCACGGCCAGCAGGATGCGAAGCTGCGCGAGCGCCGAGTCATTGAGCTGATGACGGAGATGAATCTCCCAACGCCTGAAACGCTACGCCACCGGTACCCATTTCAGCTCTCCGGAGGGCAGAGGCAACGCGTCGTGATCGCCATTGCCATGGCCTTGGAGCCTCGTCTGCTGATCGCTGACGAACCCACTACCGCGCTGGATGTCACCACGCAGGCCCAGATCCTCGCACTTATTAAGCGGCTGCAGGCTACACATGGAATAGGGGTTCTGTTTATCACCCACGATTTCGGGGTGGTCGCTGACATCGCTGATCACGTCGTTGTTATGCAGCATGGCAAGGTGGTTGAAAGCGGTGAGACGAAACAGGTGCTGAGGCAGCCTGTCCATCCTTACACCCGGCGGCTCATTGACGCGGTTCCACGCATGCGGGACGCCGCTGGTGAAGAAAAAATCTCCGCACCTCTTCTGAGAATTGATCATGTCAGCAAGAGTTACCGAGCGCGGGGCCTTGGACTCTTCGGAGGCAAGTCCCGCACGCTGGCGCTTGACGACGTGAGCCTTGAAATTGGAGAAGGCGAGACCGTGGGCTTGATTGGTGAATCAGGTTCAGGCAAGACCACGCTGGGTCAGTGCGTGATGCGCCTGCTGGATGTGGACAGCGGCCAAATCCTGTTTCAAGGCCAGCCTGTGCACGACTGGCGCGGGCGGCAGCTCAAGGCGCTGCGTCCGCAGATACAGATGATCTTTCAGGATCCTTTTGCCTCCCTGAATCCTCGGCACAAGGTGGGGCGGATCGTGACGGAGAACGCCATATTGTGCGGCGTGGAAAAGTCCGAAGCCGAGCGTCGTATGCGCGACGTGCTCAAGGTGGTGGGATTGGATGAAAGCGTCGTGAACCGCTACCCGCATGAATTTAGCGGCGGGCAGCGGCAGCGTATTGGCATTGCTCGAGCGCTGGTGATGCAGCCGCGCCTGATCGTTGCCGACGAAGCGGTGTCGGCGCTCGATGTGTCTGTGCAGCAGCAGGTGCTTGGCCTGCTGCGGGAGGTGCGTGATCGTTTGGGGCTGGCGATGCTTTTCATCACCCATGATCTCAGGGTGGCAAGCCAGATCTGCGACCGGATTGCCGTGATGCACAAAGGCCGGATTGTGGAGACCGGCACCGTGCAGGCCATTTCCCACGCGCCTGAACATCCCTATACCCGCAGCTTGTTCGCGGCCATGCCTGGGCAGGCCTGGGAGCGCGATATCGACGAGGCAGAGCGCTTGCTTGCCTAAGGTGTAAGGTGCGTTCAAAGACGGATTTTCAGACCGCCTTCACTAATTCTTGACCGAACCGATTCAGACATTTTTCAAGGAGTTTTCCATGACCAACGCCTACGAGAAACTGGCGCTCTACATCGACGGTGAGTTCTGTGAAGGTGAGGGCCGTGTAGAGCAGGCCGTGCTCGATCCCGCTACCGGTGAGACCCTAGGCAAGCTTCCCCACGCCACGCGGGCGGATCTCGACCGCGCGCTTGCCGCGGCACAACGCGCATTTGCGACTTGGCGCCATGTATCTCCAACCGAGCGCGGCGCCCTGTTGCGCAAGGTGGGGCAGCTCAGCCGTGATCGCTCGGCGGAGATTGGTCGCAACATTACGTTGGATCAGGGGAAGCCTCTGGCTGAAGCGGTGGGCGAAGTGCTTCGTTGCGCAGATCATTGCGACTGGCATGCAGAGGAATGCAGACGCATCTATGGCAGGGTGATTCCACCCAGGTTGCCCAACGTGCGCCAGTTCGTCTTGCGCGAGCCCATCGGCGTATGCGCTGCGTTCACGCCGTGGAACTTCCCATTCAACCAGGCCATCCGCAAGATTGCCGCCGCCATTGCGGCAGGCTGCACCATCATCTTGAAAGGCCCTGAGGATTCGCCGAGCGCCGTGGTGGCCATTGCTCGGTTGTTCCATGAAGCGGGGCTTCCTCCTGGCGTGCTTAACGTGGTCTGGGGCGTGCCTCACGAAGTGTCGGAGTACCTGATTGCTTCGCCCATCGTGCGCAAGGTTTCGTTCACAGGGTCCGTTCCTGTGGGCAAGCAGCTCGCAGCCCTGGCGGGAAGCCATATGAAGCGCATCACTATGGAGTTGGGCGGGCATTCCCCGGTGATCGTGTGTGCTGATGCGGACGTGGAGCGTGCGGCGACCATGCTGGCAGCGTTCAAATTCGCCAACGCCGGGCAGGTATGCGTCTCGCCCACGCGCTTTTATATTGAAGAGCCGGCCTATGACCGTTTCATGGCTCGGTTCATTGAGCTGAGCCGCGGAATCAAGGTGGGCGCCGGCTTGGAAAAAGATACGAAGATGGGCCCGCTTGCCCACGAACGCCGGGTATTGGCCATGAGCGAGTTCGTTGAAGATGCCAGGGCGCGTGGGGCAAACATCGAAGCAGGTGGTGACCGGATCGGAAGCTCAGGCAACTTCTTTGCACCTACCGTGATCTCTGCCGCGCCTGATGATGCCAAGATCATGCAGTTGGAGCCGTTCGGTCCCATTGCGGCTTGTGTGCCGTTCAAGGATCTGGATGATGTCATCCAGCGTGCCAACAGCCTGCCCTACGGTCTGTCGTCCTACGCTTTCACGACCAATACCCGCAATTCGCTCCGAATCCAGAATGGCATCGAAGCAGGGATGGTCAACATCAACCACTTCGGACAAGCTTTGCCGGAGGCCCCCTTCGGTGGTGTCAAAGACAGCGGCATCGGTAGCGAAGGCGGCACTGAAACCTTCGATGGCTATCTTGTGACCAAGTTCGTCACCCAGATGGATTGACCCTGACGGCGTCGTCGCCAGCGGCCAAGCTGTTGGCAAGCGGGCGATTGGGCGCTATGGTGGCGAGTGGGACTCTGCGTCTGGCGCATATATTCGAGTGAGCCACGCGTACCGATCTGTGCAGCCTGAATTTGTGATTGGCAGGGAGAATGCGCGTGGTCTCATCTCCGTATCTGTCAACTGGCAAGTAGGGAGGGGCCAATGCACTGCCGCAGATCCGCTACCAGAGTTCTCCGTCCGTTTTCCTTTGAACCAGTTGTTTGCAACATGACCAGCCTCAAGAATCTCCTGAATCCCCGCTCTGTGGCCGTGATCGGCGCGTCTGAAGACCAGACCAAATTTGGTGGCAGGTTGTACAAGACCTTGTTGCAACATCAGTACGGCGGAGATGTTTATCCCATCAACCCGACCCGGGAGAGCCTCTTTGGCCTGAAAACCTTCCCTTCGATTGACGCCACTCCCGAGCCGCCTGATATGGTGGTTATGGCTTTGCCGCGTGACAAGGTCAAAGATGCGATCACCGCCTGCGCGGCACGCGGCGCCAAGGCCGGGATCATCATTACCTCCAAATTCTCGGATGAAGGTGCCGAGGGCCTGGCGCTGGAGCGTGAAGTGGTGGCCGCCGCGCAAGCGCATGGGATGCGCCTGATCGGCCCCAATTGCCTCGGCCTCATCAGCCCCACCAACAAGCTGGTGTTGTGCTCATCTCCTGCGCTCAACGTGCCCAGCCTGATAGAAGCGCCCATTGGCTTCATCAGCCAGAGTGGCGCCCTCATGGGCACACTCTTCGACCGTTCCTATGGCATGGGAATAGGCTTTTCGCACTGCGTCTCAGTAGGCAACCAGGCTGACCTTGAGCTCTGTGATTTCATCGAGTTCCTCATAGAGGACGAGAGCACACAGGTGATCTGCAGCTACGTAGAGGGCATCAAATCACCTCAGCGCTTCGTTGACCTGGCGCGGCGTGCACGTGCCGCCGGAAAACCCTGGCTGATGGTCAAGGCCGGCGCCAGCGATGACGGCCGCCGCGCCGCCTACTCTTACACAGCCAGCCTCGCTGGGGATTTCGCTGCGCTCAAGGCCATCTGCGCGCGCGAGAACGTGATCATGATGGATGATCCCCTGAACATGCTCAGCCTGGCCCGTGCCATGGTGCGCTACCCCAAGCGCCGCGTGCGAGAGGTGGCTGTGCTCACCACGTCAGGCGGCGGCGGCGCGATCTCGGCCGATCAGCTTTCACAGAGCGGCATTGGTCTGGCGCGTTTTCATGAAGACACGCTTGCAGCCTTGGCGGAACACTATTCGGAAGGCCAGGCTACCAATCCCGTGGATATTGGTGGGCGCAAGGCTGATGCCACGCCCAAGCTGGGCATGTTGACATCTGAGATTGCCATGGCTGATTCCGCCACCGATCTGGCGCTGATGGTGCTTACCACGGCGCCGGACGTACCCGGCTTCACTCGTCAACTGGCCGATGGGGCTGAGCAACCTGCCGCAGGCGGCAAGCCTACGCTCTACGTCATGCTCCCAGGCCGAGTTGCAGAGCCCGCGCGTCAGATGCTGGTGGAGCGAGGCTTACCCTATGTGGACACTTTGGCCGAGGCAACGGCCATGTTGCGTGGATGGAAGGCTTGGTCGATTTACGAGGAGCCCAATGCTCCGTACCGGCCCGCTGGCATGGAAACCATGGCAATCCCCGCGGAGGGTACTCTGGGTGAAGCCGCCTCCAAATCATTGTTGGGTTGTGCAGGTATCCCGGTGAATCTTGAGCGCTTGGTGAAGAGCGCGGATGAAGCTGTTGCCGCCGCCAATGAGCTGGGATATCCGCTAGTGCTAAAGATCGTCTCGCCCGATATCGCGCACAAATCTGATGTGGGCGGTGTGGCGCTGAATATCACCGACGCAGACGATTTGCGCAGCCGGGTGGCGGTGATGCAGGCTCGTGTGGCCAAGGAGGCTCCTCAGGCTCGCGTTGAAGGATATTCGCTTCAAAAACAGGAAAGCGGCGAGTTGGAGCTGATCGTCGGCGCGCGGCGCGATCCGCAGTTTGGCGCTCAGATCGTGGTTGGTGCTGGTGGCGTGCTGGTGGAATTGCTAGAAGATGTGGCGGTCATTCCAGCGCCTGTTGATGCGGAAAGCGCGCGACGTGCTGTGCAGGGTCTCAAGATTGCGCGCCTGCTCGGCGCTTACCGCGGCAGAGGCGCGTTGGATGTGGACGCGGTGGTGGATGCCATCGTACGCCTCAGTTGGCTGGCGCATGATCTGGAAGGCACCGCGAATGACGGCAACGCCGAGCGGGAGTTCGAGATTGAAGTCAATCCTCTCAAGGTCCGGCTGGCTGGCCAAGGCGTGGTCGCGGTAGATGCGCGTGCGCGCATTGGCAGCGCTTGAGCAGCGCACGCCTTTCAAATTTTTTTCTCAACCCCCTATTCAGGAGATGCGTATGTCGGAAGTCATCATCGAGCAGCACGGAAAAGTCACTCTGTTCACTATCAACCGCCCGGAGCGAAAAAACGCCATTTGCAAGGAAACGGCGCTGCAGTTGCAGGCCGGGTTTGCCGAATTTGATGCCTCGGAGCAGCGGGTAGCCGTCATCACAGGCGCTGGAAATGATGCCTTTTCCTCTGGCGCGGATGTGACCAACCTGCCTGAGCTATGGCGCTGCATCCCTGGTTCCGGCTTCACCACCGATAAACCCATTATTGCGGCCACTGCGGGTTGGGTGGTGGGAGGTGCCTTGGTACTGACCATGATGTGCGATCTCATCGTCGCCGCTGAGAACACCCGCTTTTCATATCCTGAGGCCAGGCTGGGCTTTACCGGCGGCATGATTGCTGGCCTGGCAGCCCGCATTCCGCACAAGGCCGCCATGGATCTGATGCTGCTGGGTCGCCCCATGAGCGCTGAGCGCGCTTACAGCGTTGGCCTGGCCAGCGATGTGGTGGAAACCGGCAAGCAGCTTGAAGTCGCCATGGAGCAGGCGCAAACCATGGCGAACTCCGCACCGCTGGTACTTGCCACCATCAAGCGGTTCGTCAACCAGAATGTGCTGCCAAAAAGCCCTTCTGAGATCATGTCCGAGACCATGCGCCAGCTGGAAGTGGTGCGTGAGAGTGCCGATACCCGGGAAGGTATGGCGGCCTTCCGGGAAAAGCGCGTACCCAACTACACGGGTCGGTAATCAAGGTAGGGCGTGTTCAGGGAGAAGGCTTAGCTGAAGTTTTTCAGCGTGGCCTTGCACCTTGGCGGGGTATGCGAACATCGCGCCTTTTCATACGGAAAGAACGCGTGTTGATGCCTCGTTTCGAATTTCGGCGTTTGGCCGTCAGTTTGCTTGCCGCACTGGTTTCTCTGGGCGCGGCGCCCCTTGTCCAGGCGCAACCGGTCAAGGTCGTTGGCGTGGTGGCCATCGTGGACCATCCGGCCCTCAACTCGATACGCAAGGGTGTGGAAGACGAGCTGAAGGCGCTTGGCTGGGAAAACGGCAAGAACTTGCGGCTTCTCTACCAAAGTGCGCAAGGCAGTACCGCAACTGCCGGGCAAATTGCACGCAAGTTCTCAGGGGACAAGGTCGATGTGATCGTCGCTATTGCCACGCCCAGTGCGCAAGCCGCTGCTGCGGCGACCAAGACCATTCCCGTGGTGTTCTCGGCTGTCACAGACCCGATTGCCGCCAAGTTGGTTAAAGACTGGAAACCCTCGGGCACCAATGTCACAGGCGTTTCTGATCATCTGCCGCTGGCGGCGCAAGTGGACCTGCTCCTCAAAGTGAAACCAGGAGCCAAACGCGTGGGCTACGTGTACAGCCCGGGCGAGGCCAACGCCACCTCCATGCTGAAGGAGCTGAAAGCAGAACTGGCTAAAAGAGGTATGAGCGTGGTTGAGGCCGCGGCGCCGCGCACGGTAGATATTCCCTCAGCTGCCAAGAGTCTGGTGGGGAAGGCAGATGTCATCTACACCACGACAGACAACAATGTCGTTTCAGCATATGAGTCTATGGTGCGCGTCGCCATGGAAGCCAAGCTGCCGCTGGTGGCGGCCGATGTTGATTCAGTCAAGCGCGGCGCTGTGGCTGCTCTGGGCATGCACAACCACGAAATGGGCAGGCAGGCCGGCAAAATCGTGGATCGAATTCTGCGGGGTACCCCGCCGGGCACCATTGCGCCGGAGATCAGTAAAGGGGTGTCGCTGGCGTTGAACCCTCGGGCAGCTGAGAAGCAAGGTGTCAAGCTGTCCGAGGCGTTACTGAAGGAGGCCGCCGAGATTGTGAAATGAGGTGCGCAAGGAGCCCCGACCGGTTGAGTTCTTGCCGGTATTTCCTATTCAGGCTGAATGCCCGCCTGCTGCATCAACCGCGTCCACTTCGTTAGTTCGCTGCGACTGAAGTCGGCCAGTTCCTGAGGGGTGCTGGTCATTGGTTGTAAGCCTAAGACGCCCAGCCGCTCCTGCATTGCCGGACTGCTGACTGCAATGCTTATCTCGCGGTTGAGACGTTCGATCACAGATCCAGGGGTGCCTGCTGGCGCGTACATGGCATACCATGCGAGCAACTCAAAGCCTTTGAGCGTCTGCGCGATGGGTGGTACTTCAGGTAGCACGGGCGAAGGTGTGGCGCTGCTCACGCCGAGCGCGCGTAACTTGCCACCTTTGACCTGGGGTGTTCCGGTAGCCATGTCTGTGAACATCATGTCGACCTGCCCCGCGACGACGTCGTTAAGACCGAGTGGAATTGATTTGTACGGCACGTGCAGCATATCGATGCCCGCCATGCTTGTCAGCATGGCGCCTGGCACCAAGGTCCCAGCGCTGCCAGAAGCGTAGCTCAGCTTGCCAGGCCGCGCCTTGGCCAGCGCGATCAGTTCCGGCAGTGTTTTTGCCTGTACCGCGGGGTTGACCACCAGCATGGCTGGCGTGTTGGCGATACGGCCGATTGGCGCGAAATCCTTGATGGGGTCGTAGCTGAGCTTCTTCATCAGGCCCGGTGCGGCAGCCTGTGTGGTGTTCGTGGTCACGAACAGGGTGTAGCCGTCGGGTGCCGAGCGAGCTGCCGCAACCGCTCCGATGGTGCCGTTGGCACCCGCTCGGTTGTCTATCACCACGGGTTGGCCGAGTGCGCGGGTTATATGATCGCCTATCAGGCGTGCCACGATATCGTTACCGCTGCCTGGACCAAACGGCACGATGATGCGCAGCGGACGTGAGGGCCAGCTGGCATCCTGAGCAAAGGCCGGCATGGCGATCAAGGCAGGTGTAGCGGCGGCACAGGCGGCGGCTTGAAGAAATTGACGTCGGGTCATTTGGTTATGTCTCCTGAAGAGTAGCAAAGCGTGAAAAGAGCAATCAGTTGGCGGCCACTGCCGGTGCGATGGTGTCGAGCCAGCGCAAGATGCGAGCGGCGACCGCGTCAGAGTTGAGGTCCATCATCGGAAAGTGCGAGTTGCCTCGAAGACCTTCACTGGGCAAGTCGCATACGTCTGCACGCGCACCGGCCGCCTTGAGCGCCATGGCGTGGGCATCCACGTTGGCGCGATAGCGCTGCCAGACAGCATGCTCTGCGATGTGGTCCCCCCATACGTACAAGTGGGCTGGCAGCGCGGCCATGCCTTGGTGGTCGGCGGCTCCCGGCGCACCGGACGGCTCCACCACGATGACACCCAACACGGCGTTCGGTCGGCGGCGTACCGCCTCCAGGGCGAAGCCGCCGCCCTGGCTGTGGCCCAGCACGATGCACGGTCCCACCTGCTGCAGCAACGCATCGTAGGCATCCAGCGTCTGCGCCTCGTGGTCGGTCCAGCGGGGCACCCATTGAGCGGCAAAAGTGTTGAAAGCAGTCACCGGAAACTGTTGATCCGCATACGCCTGCCGGCTTTCTTGCTCGGTCGCGTAGCCTGCGCGCGGGCCGATGCGGAACATGTCCCAGCCTTCATCAAGGGTGCGGTGCAAAGGGGCGTCGGCATAGATCTCGGGCCAGCGTGACCAGCCCGCGCGGCCACGCTCGACTGCATCGCTCACATACACATCAAAGCCTGCCCGCAAGAAGAACGTAAGCCAGCCAGGGCGGCCATCTGGTGTCGTTTCCCAATTGGCGCCGGTCATGCCGCCTCCATGCCAGAGCAGAAGCGGCACGCGCCGCGTGGGATGTGCCTGCAGGTAGGCCTGCACATACATCTGGCCGCTGATCTGGTCTCCATTGGGATCTACGCCGCGTGTGGGCCCGTTCCGGGCCAAACGACGCTGTTCAACCGGCAATCCTTGCAGCGTGCGCACAGTGCCCCCAACGAAGAAGCTGCGGATCTCACGCAAGCACAGGGGCGCAGGTTGGTTGGAAGTGTCTAGATCGATTTCGCTCATCGCCAGGCCTCAGTTGCGTGCGGACAGCCCGACCACATCCACGGAGAAACACCGGATGCGGGCCGTTTGACCGAGGTGCTTCAATAGCGAAGCTTCCGCGCCGTCCATGAAGCTCGTCAGTGCATCGGCATCTCGATAGGGCTGGGCGCGGTAGTGCATTTCAAGCAGAGCCGGTGCGCCACGGGCCATGACGGCGGGCACAAAGACGATCTGAATCGCCGTAGGCTGCGCGCGCAACACATCAAGACAAAGCCTCTCTAGATCAGCTCCGACGGTCTCGACCTGATCGGACGTTATGGACGCCGCGCTAAAAACTTTGATGACAGGCATGAAAAAAACTGGCAAGAAGGGAATGGCGCATTCTTGGCGGTAGCTTACATTCTGTAAATTGCTCAATTTTCAAGATTTAATGCATGGCAATCATGAATTACCGCGTCGATGACCTGAGGGCATTGGCGGCCTTGCATGCCACGGGAAGTTTCGTGCGGGCGGCAGAGCGTTTGCACATCACCCAGTCGGCTCTGAGCCGGCGCATTTCGCAGTTGGAGGCGGTGATTGGGGGCAGTCTGGTTCAGCGCACCACCCGCCGTGTTGCGCTGACATCACTCGGGCTCGAGCTGATTCGCAAGACCGCTCTATTGCTCGATCAACTGGACGATGCCGTCGTAGAGGCCGGACGTTGTGCACGAGGTGAATCCGGTCGTATTGACGTGGCTTGTCTCACCACGGTGGCCTATTCGCTGCTGCCACCAGTATTGGATGCCTTCAGAAAACGCTACCCGCACGTGCGCCTGCATCTGCGCGACGACACTGGCCAGCGCGTGGCTCAGGCTGTGCTCGCGCGCGAAGCGGAGTTCGGCATTGGCGTGCTGGGTCACCCGTCAACCGAGCTTTACGCTGAGCACTGTGTTGACGATCCCTACGTGATCGCCTTCCGCGCCGGTCACGCGCTCCAAAAGCGCAAGCGCGTAGCCTGGACGGACCTCCAGGCTTGGCGCGTGGTGGCGCTTCGTTCGACCAGCGCCAACCGCCAGCAGATCGATGAGGCGCTGGCAGCCGAGGGCATTGCGTCGCCCTGGTTCGATGAGGTGGAGCATTTGTCGTCCATGCTGGGCCTGCTGCGGGGCGGCGTGGGTATTGGCGTACTGCCTCATCTGGCCTTGCATTCGGGCGCGGCGGTTGACTTGTTGTCGCGCCCGCTGCACTCGCCCGATATCGTCCGGCGCATCGGGCTGTTCAGGCGGCAGGACACCCAATTGAGCCAACCGGCTGCCGTGCTTTGGGACATGCTGCGTGAGCACATGGCGCGTTACTCCTGAACTATCCTCAAGCAGGCTCGCTTGACGAAGCGAGCGGGCCTTGAGCCGATCAGGGCTTGCGAACCGCGTGATAGCGTCCGAAACCGGCTATTAGGTTTTGTATGAATGGATTTGGCCAAGGATTGTGCGAACATTACGCATTCCTTCATGGTTTTTGAACAAAGAAAGATTGCACGATCATGACCAATTTTTTCGCTCGTCGATTCGCGGTGGGCACCATAGCTGCCGTCGCCGCACTGTTGCTTGCTCCTGGCGTACAAGCGCAGGCAATGAAAACGGTCGGCGTGACCGCCATCGTTGATCACCCGGCGCTCGATGCTGCGCGCAAGGGCGTCCAGGACGAACTGAAAGCGCTGGGTTGGGAAGAGGGTAAGAACCTCAAGCTCAGCTATCAAAGCGCGCAGGGCAATTCCGCCACCGCCGGCCAGATCGCACGCAAGTTCGCTGGCGACAAGGTGGACGTCATCGTCGCTGTGGCTACGCCCAGCGCGCAAGCCGCTGTGGCAGCCACCAAAACCATCCCCGTGGTTTTCACCGCCGTGACGGATCCCGTGGCGGCTAAGCTGGTCAAGAGTTGGCAGCCTTCGGGCACCAATGTCACTGGCGCGTCTGATGCCCTGCCGCTGGCAGCGCAGATCGATTTGCTTCTGAAGGTGAAGCCGGGCGCCAAGCGCGTGGGCTATGTCTATAGCCCAGGGGAAGTTAATTCCACCATCGTTCTGAAAGAACTGAAGACTGAACTGACCAAGAGAGGCATGACTGTGGTGGAGGCGGCAGCGCCACGCACAGTAGACATTCCTTCCGCAGCCAAGAGCCTGGTCGGCAAGGTGGATGTGATCTACACCACGACCGATAACAACGTGGTTTCTGCATACGAGTCTATGGTTCGTGTGGCGGAAGAGGCGGATATCCCACTCGTGGCGGCAGACACAGATTCAGTCAAACGAGGTGCTGTGGCGGCGCTGGGTATGAGCTATTACGACCTGGGCCGGCAGACTGGCAAGATCGTTGATCGCATCCTCAAAGGGGCCAAAGCTGGCAGCATTGCGCCTGAAGTCGGTACCAAAATGTCACTGGTGGTTAATCCCGGTGCGGCGGAGAAGCAAGGCGTCAAGTTGCCGGAAGCCTTGATCAAGGAAGCCGCAGAAGTCGTGAAATGAATTCATGAGTCTGTATGAACACGCTCCAAGGGTGAAATAACATCTCGTTTCGTTACCGGCGCCTTCATGGCGCCGGTGCCGTTCTAAAGGACCGATCCCATGTCGATGCTCTCATTCATGGGCGCGCTGGAAATTGGACTCATCTTCGCGCTGGTGGCGCTGGGGGTGTGGATCTCATTTCGCGTGCTCGATTTCCCTGATCTCACCGCAGATGGCAGCTTCCCTCTGGGGGGCGCGGTGGCTGCGGTGCTCATTGTGTCAGGTTGCAACCCGTGGCTGGCCTGCGTAGCAGCCATGTTGGCCGGTGCCGCGGCTGGGTTCGTCACTGGCTGGCTCAATGTGCGCTTGGGGATTTTGCAACTGCTCGCGTCGATCCTGACCATGATCGCGCTGTATTCCATCAACCTGCGCATCATGGGGGCGCCCAACGTGCCGCTGCTGGGTGAGCCCACCGTATTCAGCCACTTTGTGGGTGAAACCGATGCCTATTGGGTGCAGCCTTTGGTGCTCGCGGGGATTGTGTTGGTGGTCAAGCTCCTGCTCGACTGGTTCTTCGCCTCGCAAATGGGCTTGGCCCTGAGGGCCACGGGTGCGAATCCTCGCATGGCGCGCGCGCAAGGTGTTTCCACAGGGCGCGTAGTTCTGGGAGGCATGGCCTTGTCCAACGGATTGATCGCGCTGGGCGGCGCGCTCTACGTCCAAACACAGGGCGGCGCGGATGTTTCCATGGGCCTGGGCACTATTGTCATCGGTCTGGCCGCGGTCATTATTGGTGAGACGCTGATACCGAGCCGCACGCTCTTCATCATCACCTTGGCCACGATAGTGGGCGCGGTGTTGTACCGCCTGTTCATTGCACTGGCTCTCGAAGCTGATTTCATAGGCTTGAAGGCGCAGGATCTGAACTTGATCACTGCACTGCTGGTGGCGCTTGCGCTGGTGTTGCCGCGCTTGAAGGCCAAATGGCGTAAGCCCGTCAAAGCGGCCAAATCTGCTGGAGGGGGTCAACCATGATGCAACTGCGCAGTTTGTACAAAACGTTCAACCCCGGAACGCCGATTGAGAACCCCGCGCTTCGTGGTGTAGAGCTAAACGTCTCCGCCGGGGAGTTCGTCACCGTCATCGGATCCAATGGTTCAGGAAAATCGACCACGCTGAATGCCATCAGCGGAGATCTTCTGGTTGATGATGGCCAGATCATCATCGACGGCCGAGATGTCACGCGCCTTAACTCCTGGGAGCGAGCCAGCTTGGTCGCACGCGTATTCCAGGACCCCATGGCAGGTACCTGCGAGGCCCTCAGCATTGAGGAAAACCTGGCACTGGCCTGGCAACGTGGTCAGCGCCGAGGCTTCGGCCGTGCGGTGCGGGCTGAGTTGCGCGGGCTGTTTCGCGAGAAGCTGGCCCAGCTGAATCTTGGGCTGGAAAACCGCCTTGGCGATCGCATGGGCCTGCTCTCTGGCGGTCAGCGGCAAGCTGTAAGCCTGCTGATGGCGGCGCTGCAACCTTCCCGCATTCTGTTGCTGGATGAACATACTGCCGCACTTGATCCCAAGACAGCCGCCTTCGTGCTCCAGCTGACCGATCGAATCGTCAATGAAAATAAGCTTACCGCGTTGATGGTCACCCATTCCATGCGGCAGGCGCTAGACCATGGAACACGCACCGTCATGCTGCATCAGGGGGAGGTCGTGCTCGATGTAGCAGGTGAAGAACGTGCCCGCATGGATGTGCCTGACCTGCTCGCAATGTTTGAGCGTACGCGTGGCGAAAAAGTGAGCGACGACGCGCTGCTGCTGGGCTAAGCCGTAAGGAAAACGGCCTCAGTCCAGGCCGCGCACCAGTGCCATAGCTTCATCCACCCGTTCCACGGCGTGGATGGTGAGGCCCTCGAAGGATTTGTCCGCTTTCTTGGGCGCATTGGCTTTTGGCACGATCGCTACTGAGAAGCCAAGCTTCGCGGCCTCTTTCAGTCGCTCCTGCCCACGCGGCGCTGGGCGCACTTCACCCGCCAGGCCAACTTCCCCGAAGGCAATGAAGCCTTTAGGTAGCGGTTTTCCTCGCAAGCTGCTGGTGATGGCCAACATCACTGCCAGATCGGCCGCAGGCTCGCTGATTCGCACGCCCCCCACCGCGTTGACGAAAACGTCCTGATCTCCGGTAGCGACACCGGCGTGTTGATGCAGTACGGCCAGCAGCATGGCCAGCCGGTCGCGTTCCAAACCTACTGACAGGCGGCGCGGGCTGGGCCCCCCGGAATCCACCAAAGCCTGGATTTCAACGAGCATCGGCCTCGTGCCTTCCAGCGTGACCAGCACGCAACTGCCGGGCACAGGGTGGGGGTGCTGGCTCAGGAAAATCGCACTTGGGTTGCTGACGCCCTTCAAACCCCGCTCGGTCATGGCGAAGACACCGATCTCGTTGACCGCGCCAAACCGATTCTTGATAGCGCGAACCAGGCGATAGCTCGAATGGGTGTCACCTTCGAAATACAGCACCGTATCCACCATGTGCTCCAGCACGCGGGGCCCGGCCAGTTGGCCATCCTTGGTGACATGGCCGACCAGCACGATGGCGCAACCGCTCGATTTGGCGTACCGAGTCAGGTGGGCTGCGCACTCGCGTACTTGGGCCACGCTGCCCGGTGCACTGGTCAGTTGGTCGCTGTAAACGGTTTGTATGGAGTCGATTACAGCGACGGCTGGTTGCCGGCTGGAGAGCGTTGCAAGAATTTTCTCCAGCTGAATCTCCGCCAGCACATTGACCTGGGAGCCCAAAATGCCGAGCCGCCTGGCGCGCAAGGCTACTTGCGCGCCGCTTTCCTCCCCGGTCACATACAGCGTATTCAGCTGCGAGCGTTGCAAGGTGTCCAGTGCTTGCAACAGCAGAGTTGATTTGCCAATGCCCGGATCACCACCTATCAGCACCACGCCGCCTTCAACGATGCCGCCTCCCAGAACCCGGTCAAGCTCGCCCTGTCCGGTGGGGGTCCGCGCCACCTCCACCGCTTCAATGGCAGCCAGCGCACGTACTTCGCTGCTGGGTGCCAGTGCAGAAAATGCAGTACCCAGGCGATTTTTCCCAGAGGAAGGGGCTTCGGCCACTGACTCGATGAGTGAATTCCATGCCCCGCAGGAGGGGCATTTCCCTAACCAGCGTGCGCTGGTAGCGCCGCATTCATTGCAGGTATAGATGCTTTTTTCTTTTGCCATGTCCCGATCGTACTGGTGCATTCAGGCATCGTGGAAAATGTGGCATGAGATTGAACCGTTAAAGCGGCGTTAGACTGCTTATGACCTTCACAAGGCCAGTATGAACATGCCCGTTATGAATTGCATCGATCATCACCATGCTGGTGAGGCTGTAGCGTGCTGAACGTCCCCATTTTTTTTGTATTGAGAACCCAGTCTGGAGAAACCCGATGATGAAGCTTCATATTTTGTGGGCGCTTGTCGCGGCCGCCGCTTTGGCCTCCTGCGGCGGCTCCGATAGTTCTCCTGCGCCCACGCCGGCACCCACTCCTACACCGGCACCCGCGCCTACCCCTATAGCCAGTGACCGCATCGAACCTCTGGACACCGCTCTTCGGCCGAGCAGTGCAGTGCTCAAGGTTGCGAGTGGGGCGACTAAGAATTATCCGGCTGGAGCTCCCGTTCCGCGGGTCACCTTGGGGGCCTTGGTCGCAGGAAAATCCCTCATCCAGGCGGGTAATGGGACGGCTTTGAAAATCGGTGAAGGCCGTGCCATTCCCGCTACCGCCAGTGCACAGGATCTGGCTTCGCTGCTAAGCTGGAACCCAACTGCCGACGGTGGAAAGGTTGCTGCCGTCGCGTTTTCGGCCGAGGGTGCCCGGGCGATCCGATTAGCTGTGCTCGCCGAAGACGTGCCCGAGGGCACCGTGCTGCGCTTTTATGGCGCGGAGGGCGATGAAGTCGTGGAAATGAACACGACCCAAATCGCCGATCTTCGGGCTGCGAACATGATGGGGGGCGTTACTGGTGATGCAGCGCGCATGGTTTGGGGGCCTGACACCACCGGTGCGGTCAGCACGCTGGAGGTGCAGCTACCTGCCAACGTAGATCCTGGCCGCCTTCGCCTCGCCGTGCCACATCTGTCGCACCTGACAACGACTGTGGAGGAGAGCGTGATGCAACCGAAGACCGTCGCCAGCATCGGCGATGCCGCAAGTTGTCACCTGGATGTCATGTGCAGACCCGATCTGGAGGCAGAAAGCCGCTCGCTCGCAAAAATCATGTTCTCTACTAGCGCCGGTACTTTTATGTGCACCGGCGCGCTGCTGAACGATGCCGCCAGCAGCCGAACACCGTATTTCCTGACAGCCTCCCATTGCATAGGCACCCAGGACGTTGCCTCCACGCTAGTTGCCTATTGGTTCTTCCGTGCGGCATCTTGCAATAGCGCTCCCAGGTTGGACTCGGCCATGACGCGCACCGTGGGGGGCGCTCAGCTCTTGTTCGCGAATACGGCCATTGACAACACCTTGTTGCAACTCAATACGCGGCCGCCTGCGCGGGTTGTTTATGCCGGCTCGTATTTTGGTGCCGACGTAGGGCCTGGATTCGGTGTGACGAGCGTTCACCAACCTAGAGGTGATCTGCAGAAGTACAGCGTGGGCCAAATCATGAGCTACGCCGTGTGCACGGACAACAATTGTGCGGACACCAATGCCAACGTGGGCAGCAGGCTCCGGGTCTCCTGGCAGCAGGGTGCTACCGAGTTGGGAAGCAGTGGAGCGCCACTCTTCGCGCAGTTGAATAGCACCCGCTATGTGGTGGGAACCCTATGGGGTGGTGCATCCAGTTGCCAGAACCCTTCGGGTGCTGATTACTATGGGCGTTTCCAGAACTCCTATGCCCAGGGTATTAACAAGTGGCTCAACTAGGATCTCTAGGAGTCTGCTGATCGAATTCCCGAGATGGTCATGCGTTTTGGGGTGGTGCCAACCCGCGTCACAATCGGGTTATGAGCATCACCGTTGACGACTTCGCCTTACCACCCGAACGCACGGCACCGCGCATGGTGTCGGCCGCTGCCGCGTCTCCCAAGGAAGAGGCGTTGGAGCGTGCGTTGCGGCCCAAGCTGCTGGATGAATATGTAGGCCAGGCTAAGGCGCGCGAGCAACTGGAAATTTTCATAGGCGCTGCAAAAAAGCGCGGCGAAGCGCTGGACCATGTGCTGCTGTTCGGCCCACCAGGCCTGGGAAAAACGACGCTTTCTCACATCATTGCGCATGAACTGGGTGTCAACCTGCGTCAGACCAGCGGCCCGGTGCTGGAAAAACCTAAGGATCTGGCGGCGCTCCTCACTAATCTGGAGCGCAATGACGTCTTGTTTATTGATGAAATCCACCGCTTGAGCCCTGTGGTGGAAGAAATTCTCTACCCGGCGCTGGAGGATTTTCAAATCGACATCATGATCGGCGAAGGCCCGGCGGCGCGCTCGATCAAGCTTGATCTGCAGCCTTTTACGCTGGTTGGTGCCACCACCCGCGCTGGCATGCTTACGAACCCGCTCCGCGATCGCTTCGGTATCGTCGCCCGGCTGGAGTTCTACACGCCGGAGGAACTCACCCGTATCGTCACGCGCTCGGCTGGCCTCCTGCAAGTGGAGACAGATACAGAGGGAGCGCGTGAGATTGCCCGCCGCAGCCGGGGCACACCACGTATAGCCAATCGATTGCTGCGTCGTGTGCGCGACTATGCGGACGTCAAGGGCGATGGGCGCATCACGCATGACATCGCACACCGGGCGCTGGTCATGCTGGATGTCGACCCAATAGGACTCGATGTCATGGACCGCAAGCTCCTTGAAGCCGTGATCCACCGCTTCGATGGCGGCCCCGTGGGCCTGGACAATATCGCCGCCAGCATCGGTGAGGAGCCAGGCACGATCGAAGACGTGATTGAACCCTATTTGATCCAGCAAGGCTACCTGCAACGCACGCCGCGAGGGCGCATTGCCACGCTGGCCGCCTACCGGCACCTGGGGGTGGCGGCACCTCAGGCTGCGAGCGGTCTATTTGGCGACACTCCTTGAGTCAGAGCTGAACAAGTGCTCGCGTACCGTAGCGCGCTGGTTTCGGGTGCGCTACGGGGGCCAACGTCTGCCCGGCCTATACCCTATGCCGCGCGCGATCGCGCCCTATATAGCTGTCCTTTGCGCTCTCAAGTGCCTGGCTGGACGCTCCGGTCAAGAGCGCGCTACGTCGTGAGATTTACTCGGCGTTACCTAAAATTTATCCTGATATCTCAAGAAAAAGTTCTCAATTTTTGAGTTCAAACACAACAGTCGCGCTAGCGCTTGACTGGAGGTCCGTGTTGCAATCCACTTCCAACTCGGACTGGTGGGAATTCTCTGACCTGTCCTTCAAGCATTGCATTTGGAGGTTTCGAATGAAAAAATATCTGGCCGAGCTGATCGGGACTTTTTGGCTGGTTTTGGGCGGCTGCGGTAGTGCCGTGCTGGCCGCGGCATTTCCTGAGCTGGGTATAGGCTTTGCCGGCGTGGCGCTGGCGTTTGGCCTGACCGTGTTGACCATGGCCTTTGCCATAGGCCATATCTCTGGTTGCCACCTGAATCCAGCCGTATCCTTTGGGCTATGGGCTGGTGGCCGCTTTCCTGCCAAGGATTTGGCTCCTTACGTCATTGCGCAGGTCATAGGGGCCGTGGCGGCAGGGGCGGTGTTGTACGTGATCGCCAGCGGCCAAGCCGGCTGGCAGGCTGGCGGGTTCGCCACCAATGGCTACGACGCGCTTTCGCCGGGCAAATACTCGATGATGGCGGTGCTCGTATGTGAAGTTGTGATGACAGCCGTATTCCTGTTCGTCATCATGGGCGCCACGGACAAGCGGGCGCCAGCTGGGTTCGCTCCCATTGCCATCGGCTTGTGCCTGACGCTGATCCACCTGGTCAGCATTCCGGTGTCCAACACTTCGGTCAACCCAGCGCGTTCGACGGGTGTCGCACTCTTTGCGCAAACCGGCGCCGTG
Source organism: Ottowia thiooxydans DSM 14619 (assembly GCF_000422885.1). Taxonomy (GTDB): domain Bacteria; phylum Pseudomonadota; class Gammaproteobacteria; order Burkholderiales; family Burkholderiaceae_C; genus Ottowia; species Ottowia thiooxydans. Next base: position 156,877 of record NZ_AUGX01000008.1, read on the forward strand.
GGACAGCTGTGGCTTTTCTGGCTGGCACCCATCGTTGGCGGCATCATTGGTGCGGTGGTTTACAAGATGGTAGCCACTAACGAGGACTGAGAAGGTGTGAATGAATCCTTCAACCGGATTCATTCACAGGCTCCCGCCTCTCCCTGGGTCAACACGTTCTAGCGTCACCGCGCGCGGCTTTTACGCAGTGGTGCCTGGAGTGCATGTCCGCTCAGGTTCAGTTTTCCGGTGTCACGCCCAGTGCCACTAGAAACCTCGCCACCATGTTGTAGGTGGCGATGGCGCTGGTCAATTCCACAATTTCCGTGGTGTTGAAGTGGCTTTTCAGAGCCGCGAACAGCGCATCGTCGACCTTCACATCCAGCGTCATTTGGGCGGCATAGCTGATTACCAGTTGTTCTACAGGCCCCAGGGCCTCATCTTTGGCCTGGCGGGGGTTTTGTGCCATCACGCGCGAAAGGGCGTCTAGCTCGTCTTGTGTGCCCCCAGCCGCCAGGAAATCCGGTGCATGGTGGTGATATTCGTAGTGGGCCCCCGTCAATAGGGCGACGGTACATATACCCAACTCACGGAGTTTTCGACTGGTGGGAAGCTCGCTACGCACTGCCTTAAGGTAAACATTCCAGCCACGTGCCAGCGGTTCGCTCCACAGAAGGGCACGATCCAGATTGAGCAAGTTGCCCGCGCGGCGGGCCAGGATGGCGTTCACCAACTCTTCGGGTTGGGCCTTGAGATCTGGAGTCCAATGGGGAATGCGCATGCGAGAAGCCTTTCGAAATGAACTAACTCAGAGGATAAAGGGATAATCGCTCCATGCACATTCGCTTCACCAAGATGCAGGGCGCGGGCAACGATTTTGTCGTGCTCGACGAGACAGCTGGCCCGCTGGGGCTCACGCCTGCGCAGTATCGCTGGCTGGCGGACCGGCACTTCGGTGTGGGGGCAGACCAGATCCTCGGCGTCAGGCAGGCACCTCAGCCTGATGTGGATTTTGAGTATGTAATCCACAACAATGATGGCGGCGAAGTCGAGCATTGCGGAAATGGCGCGCGTTGCTTTGTGCGCTTTGTGCGCGGACGCGGCCTGACGGACAAGCGCACGGTGAGAGTGAAGATCCAGCGCGGCATCATTGAGCTTACCGAAAATGAAGACGGAGGCGTCACTGTGGATATGGGCGCCCCGGTGTTCGATCTTCCTTTGGTGCCGTTCAATCCTGCCGGTATGGAGCCTTTGGGTGGCGGATGGTCACTTTGGCCGGTCGTTCTTTCGCCGGCGGCCACGGTTCATCTGGCCGTACTCTCCATGGGCAACCCCCATGCCGTACAACTGGTGGATGATGTGGACACTGCTCCCGTGCTGACTCAAGGCCCCCTGATTGAGTCACACCCCGCGTTTCCCAACCGCGTCAACGCGGGCTTCATGCAGATTGAAAATCGCAGCCAGATTCGATTGCGCGTTTACGAGCGCGGTGCCGGAGAGACCTTGGCTTGCGGCACCGGCGCTTGCGCGGCGGTCGTGGCAGGCATCCGCTTGGGCCTGCTCGATCAGCGGGTGCAGGTGGCTACGCGGGGTGGTGCACTAACCATTGAGTGGGCGGGCCATGACGGCAGCCCGGTGTTGATGACCGGCCCGGCCAGCACCGTTTTTGAGGGCGAAATTGAGATTCCAGAAAGCATATGACTCCAAACGGCATGAACCCCATCACTGAAGAAGATATTGCTCAATTTCTGGTACATACGCCTGATTTCTTTGAGCGACATGCAGATTTGCTGAGCGCGGTACAAATGACCAGCCCCCACGGTGGTCGTGCAGTCAGTTTGCAGGAGCGCCAGGCAGAGATGCTTCGCGAGAAAATCAAGGTGCTGGAGCAGCGCCTGATGGAAATGATGCGTCATGGCAATGAGAACATGCTCATTGGCGACAAACTCCAGCGCTGGTCGAAGCAGTTGTTTCTGGTTCCACGCCCGGCCGACTTGCCCGTGGTGACGGTCAGCGAGATCAAGAGCCAATTCAGCGTGCCTCAAGCCGGCCTCAAACTATGGGATGTCGCCGACGCTTACGCGGGTGAGCCCTTTGCCCAGGATGTCAGCGATGACGTCAAAAGCCTGGCGTCTTCCCTGGTCACGCCTTATTGCGGCGTGAACGCTGGTTTTGATGCCGTGCGCTGGCTGGAAGACCCGGAAGCTGCCGCATCCCTGGCTTTGATCCCCTTGCGATCCGGCGAAGCGGCGCCGGCCTTTGGCCTGCTGGTGCTCGCTTCGCCGGATAGCCAGCGTTACCAAGCCGGCATGGCTACGGACTTCCTGGAGCGTATTGCCGAAATCGCCAGCGCGGCGCTTTCACGGCTTAAACGCTAAGTCCCAGACCGAAGACTCCATATGGCGCAATCTTCGTTGGCGGATGAAGATGCGGCGCTGATCGAGCGCTATCTGGAGCACGTGCGCGTTGAGAAGCGCCTGGCAGCCCGCACGGTCACGCTCTACAGCCTGGATCTTGAAAAACTGGCGACCTATGCTGTACAGGCTGCGGTGCCTCTTAAAGATGTGCAAAGCCATCACGTGCGCCGCTGGGTAGCCCAGATGCACGGAGGTGGCCGCAGTGGCCGCGGTATCGCCCTGATTCTCTCTGGCTGGCGTGGCTTCTATGTGTGGCTGGGACGCGAAGGCCGGATTGCCTCCAACCCCGTGCAAGATATCCGTGCGCCGCGCCAACCGCACCCTTTGCCCAAAGCGCTCGGTGTGGATGAAGCCGTTCAGTTGGCTGAACACCACCAGGTGGACGATGACCCTTGGCTTGAAGCGCGTGACGCCGCCATGGTGGAGCTCCTCTATGGTTGCGGCCTGCGTGTGGGCGAGCTCGTGACGCTCGATATGGCGGCCAGTAGGGAAGCGGAGCGGGGCGGCAGGGGTTGGATAGATCTGGAGGCTGGCGAAGCGCAGGTGCGGGGCAAAGGGGGGAAGCGGCGCGCCGTACCTCTAGGCCGAGCCGCTGATGTTGCGTTGCGCCGCTGGCTGGAGCTGCGCATTGCCACACCGGCTGGAGCGGACGCCGATGCTGCACGAGCCCTGTTCACCGGGCGTTACGGCACACGCTTGACCTCCGCCTCGGTATGGCAGCGCCTGAAGCGCCGCAGCCTGCTGGCTGGCTTGGCTACGCCCGTGCATCCGCATATGCTTCGCCATTCATTTGCCAGCCATCTGCTCCAATCGAGCGGCGACTTGCGCGCCGTTCAGGAGCTTTTAGGTCATGCGAACATCGCCACGACACAGGTCTACACCCGCCTGGACTTTCAGCATCTGGCCAAAGCTTACGATGCGGCGCATCCAAGGGCAAAAAAAAGCTCCCCCTGATGACATGGCTCCCCCTGAGACATTGATGCGCCTTCCCTTACGCCGGGCGCCCCAAAGGGGGTGGGAGTTCAAGAGTGTGCCGCCTCCGCGAGATATTAGACTCCCGACTGAAACGCGCAGGTTCATATATTCATGTCAGCATGAAAAATCAGCGCGTTATCAGCGTTTTTGGGTAGGGCGGGGTGAAGGTTGGCAGTGCATCCGTGGTTACGCGACTTGTTAATGCTCCTGAAATAAGAGCAGTTAGCGATCATCGCGGTGGCCTCAGAATTTCCGCTCCACGCCAGACATTTGGCTGGGACAGCGCGTATTGCATGGGGTAGCAGGCCTTCGCACCGAGCATCTGGGCGGCACGCCAGACCCAGCGCGGATCGTCCAGGAAAGCACGGCCAATTGACAGCATGTCGGCATCGCCGCGCGCGACAATTTCCTCCGCTTCCCGCGGGTCAATGATCATCCCGGTCACGAAGGTGGAGATGGTCGCTCGTTGGCGAATTTCGGATGCAAACGGCACCAGGTAACTGGGTGCCGCAGAAATCCTGGCCTCATCGGTCAAGGCGCCTGCGGAGATGCAAGCGTAGTCACCTCCATGCGCACCGAAGCACCGCGCAGTTTCGACCGTATCGTCTATGGTCAGTCCCCCCTCGATCCAATCGTGGTTGTTGAGCCGAATCCCCAATACGCGATCTTGCGGCCAGGCTGCGCGCACCCGGTCTGTGATTTCCATGATCAATCGCATCCGCCCCTGAAGCGAGCCCCCGTAGCCGTCCGTCCTACGGTTCGAAATAGGCGAGAGGAAAGAATGCAGAAGATAGCCATGTGCGCTATGCAACTCAATCACTGTAATGTCCAGGCGGGCCGCGCGCTCCGCTGCCTGGCCGTAGGCTTCTATCACCCGATCGATGTCGCTGCGGTCCATCTCCCGTGGTACCGGCCATGATACTGACCAGGCCAGGGCAGAAGGCGCATACAAGGCCCAGGCACCCTCATCTACACGGAGAGCTCGTCTTCCTTCGGAGGGGTCGCAGCTTGCGCCTTTGCGGCCGGAATGTCCGAACTGTATTCCGAGCGGGACACTTGAAAACGTTCGAATCTGTGTGATCAGTTCGCGCAGTGCTGACTCTTGCGCATCGTCGTGTAACGCAAGGCAGGTTCTGGAGCCATAACCTTGTCTTTCGACGGAAGTCGACTCGATGCAAACAAGCGCCGGGCCGGATACCGCGAGGCTCCCCAGGTGCTGAAGATGCCAAGGCTGCACCGCGCCTTGCCTGGCCGAGTACTGGGCCATCGGAGAGACCGCGATACGGTTTGTGAACTCAACGCCGCGCAATTGGAACGGCGCAAAAAGCACGGATTTCTGAATAGGATCGCGCGTCATTTCTGGATGTTTGCCTTCGGACGATATGCATCCCCAATGGCGTGTCGAAGCAGTTGCGTTGCACGATGCTAAGGCATCAGACCACGATTCGATTCATCACATTTTGTGTGTAGTGATATCACTCGGACGGTCATTGTGTAGTGGGACATGTCCTGCCTAGAATCATTCCAACTTCTGAAAACTCATCGAGTCGTGACAAAAAATCCGTACGCCGATTGATTGCTGTCCGAGAAATAAATGATTGAACCGTTTCCCCTCATCGACGTTTCCGGCGCACCTTTCGAGCGAGGTTTTCAACATGGAAACTTGGCTGAAAAGCGAATCCGTGCTGGGGTTGCTCACTATATGGCGCAGTTGAAAAAACTGTCGCTCACACCAAACGAAGTGAAGCAATTGGTAGAGGAGTACTTGCCCGTCATGGAGGCGTTCGATGCGAACCACGTCAAGGAGATGCGGGGAATAGCGCAAGGTTCAGGATTGCCGTTCGAAGACATCGTGCTGCTCAATGCGCGCACCGAAATTCTCAAGTTGGGAGAGCGGCCACACTTGCGAAAACTGCTGACGGAGCAAGGCGCGGATGGCTGCACTGGACTTATGGTCCTGCCTGAAGCCAGTGAGCGCCGCACGCTGATCCATGCCCTCAATTGGGATTGGAAACGCGATTGCGTCGATAGCTCCATCGTCTTACGTATTCGCAATGACGACGGGCCGGATATCTTGACGTTTACGGAAGCGGGTACGTTGGCTCGCGCCGGATTGAATGCGGCAGGCGTAGCGATTACAGGGAACTATCTGGAATGCGACAGAGACTATTCCCAGGTTGGTGTTCCGATTTCCCTGGTACGCCGCAAGGTGTTGGAAAACGAGCACCTCGCTCTCGCCATGCATGCCGTTTGCACCACACAAAAGTCTGCGTCGAGCAACATGATGGTGAGCCATGCTGCAGGCATAGGCATCAACTTTGAATGCGCCCCCAACGAAGCGTTTCAGATTCTGCCAGAGCGCGGATTAATGGTGCATGCGAATCACTGGATTAACGTGCCAGCGCGCATCAAGCTCCTGGAAAAGGGTATTGCCGCGATGCCAGACACTCTTTATCGAGATACCAGGGTAAGAATGTTGCTTGAGCCGAAGGTTGGGGCGATCACGGTCGATGATGTGAAAGCAGCGCTCTTCGACGAGCTCCTTTCGCCCTGGTCGGTATGCCGCCCCCCACGCTTGAACACGGCCGGTGTCATGACTGCCACTGTGGCCATGGTGGTCATGCAGCCTGAAGCCGGAATCATGGAAGTGGCGCCGCTACCTGCGTTGAACCGTCATTTCACGACCTATCGACTCGGCGCTCAGGTCGACGTAGGTGAAAAAAAATCCCATGCTGATATTCGTGTCCAGTGACGTGGATCGTCGTCATGCGGTTTGTGCACGGAGAGTAATATGACAATAAGTTACCCGACCATCTCCCGAAGTCTGCGCACCTTTTCGGACGGACGCTGGCGGCAACATCGGACCGAATGGCCGGGTGGGGCACGCGCCGCGGTTGTGATCGCTATCGATTTCGATGGTCCGTCGCACGATTTGACACAGGGGTTTCCGCCGCTCGGGTCGCACTCGACCGGACGCTATTCGGGCCGCAGGGGCGTTCCGCGCCATCTCGATATGCTGAGCCGCCTGGGGATTCCGGCAACCTTCTTTGTTCCTGGCTACGACGCCGAATGCTACCCGCAGGTCATCCGCAATATTGCCGCGGCGGGCCATGAAATAGGCGCACACGGTTATCTACATGAGCGTACGTTGTTCGAGCCCCAAGAGGAAGAGCGCCGCCTCAGGCTGACTCACGAGATCCTTGGCAACATGACCGGGTCACCACCGGTGGGCTGGCGTTCCCCCTCCGGCCAGAAGACCTACACCACGCTCAAAGTGTTGCATCAACTCGGCTATCTTTATGACGCGAGTGACAAAGACTTCGACATGCCATACATGCTCGATCTGGGGCATGGTAGATCGCTGGTGGAAGTTCCCAATAACACTTACAGCCTCGATGACCACCCTTGGTTTCACTACTCCATGACCCCGGTATCGGAGGTGCTGGAGGTCTGGAAGCGGGAGTTCGATTCCATCTATGCTGAACGAGGGTTTTTCTTCCTGAGCGTGCATCCGCGCAGCGGTTGGGGTTCAGGTTCGCCATCGCGAACGGCCGCTATAGAAAGCCTGGTACGTTACATGCAAGCTCATGAAGGCGTCACGTTCATGACTTGCGCTGAGATGTGCAACGTGGTGCGTGCGTGCCCCCAGGCTTTCGAGGAGATGCGGACATGACTGTAGAAACCATGGCTCCATGTCCTGTTGTCGTGAGTGTTAACTTTGATGTTGAAACGCTCGATGCGCAGGTTGCAGGAGCTGCAGGGCTGTTCGGACGCTACTCCTATGGCCGTTACGGCGCGCGGGAAGGGTTGTGGCGAATACTCAATGCGCTGGAGGAATGCGGTGTTCGTGCTACGTTCTTTGTCCCTGCTGATGAGGCTAAGCGCCATCGATCCCTGTTGATGGCTATTGTGGCCGGTGGTCATGAGATCGCAGCACAGGGCGCGCCCGTTTTCGATAAGTTGCCAGAAGGGCCCGCCGATCTCGCCTTGCTCGCGCGCACCAAGGCGGCACTGGCAGATGTGATCGGTATTGAGCCGAAGGGCTGGCGCTCTACCAATGGATTGTTGACGGTGGAGACGATGCTGGAGCTCGCCGACCTCGGCTTCCTCTACGACTCGACTTTTCAGGACGATGACCGGCCATACGCGTTTTCCGACGGCAAAGGCCGTACCTTGGTGGAGCTTCCTGTCTGGGACTATCTAAGTGATTCCACGTTCTACGCGCCCAGGCATTCCCATCTGCGGGTGCAGAAAGTATGGACGGAGGAATTTGCCGCCATGTATGCCGCAGGTGCCTACGTTCCGTTAACGCTGCATTCGAGGGGCGACATTGGATCCTCGCGTCCGGTGCGTGTTCAGGTCATGGCCGATTTTCTCCGTCACATGGCATCGCATCCTGGCGTTCATTTCTATCGGGCGGATGAGTTGGCCGCTTTGGTAGCTCAAACCGCTGTGGCCGAGCCGATTCCAGGCCACGGCGAGCATCGCGCTTGATGAGAGGGTATGAAAAGTGGCTCATGCAGTAGCTGTCAGCGGCGTCGGCGAGACTGAATACAGCCGCTCGTCGGGGCGATCTGCCCTGATGCTGCAGCTGGAGGCTTCGCTCAGTGCAATAGAGGACGCTGGTCTGACCCCCAAGGACATCGACGGCATCATTCCATTGTCCGCGGGTACAAGTATCGCGGAGGATTTCATTGCGAATTTTGGCATTCCCGATCTGCGCTTCTCCGCAATCATTCCGATGGGAGGTGCGAGCACCGTCGCGGCCCTTCAATGTGCGGCGGCGGCGATTTCATTCGGAATATGCAAGCATGTTCTGCTACCTGCAGGTCGCAACGGTTACTCAGGGGCGCGCATGGCAGCGCGCATCACTGATCAGCCTCATCGAAGACTGATTGCCGAGTTCGAAACCCCGATAGGCGCGATTACCGCTGCGCAGCTCTATGCGCCGATGGCACGGCGTCACATGGAGATGTTCGGCACGACAAGCCGGCAGTTCGCGGAGATCGCGGTGGCAACGCGTGCGCACGCGTTGCTGAATGAGAGGGCGATGATGAAGAAGGAGATCACGGTCGAGGACCATCAAAGTTCTCGCCTGATCGCCGATCCCTTTCGGTTGCTCGACTGCTGCCTGGAAAGTGACGGCGGAGCGGCCATCGTAGTCAGTGCCGCAGATCGGGCGAAGGACCTGCGCAAACATCCCATCCTCGTCACGGGCATTGCCGAGGGACATCCGGACTCGCCGAGCACCATCACCCAGCGCACCGACATCACCACGCTCGGTGTTGCCAAGGCGGCAGTGAGAGCCTTTGCAATGGCTGGCATCACTCACGATGAGATCGACGTTGCGCAGATTTATGACTGTTTCACCTATATCGTGTTGTGCCAGTTGGAAGATCTGGGCTTCTGTAAAAAGGGAGAAGGTGGGCCGTTCGTCGAAAGCGGAGCCATCAGACTTGGCGGGAAGTTGCCAGTCAATACCCACGGAGGCTTGTTGTCTCAGGCTCACATCGGCGGAATGAATCACGTCATTGAGCTGGTTCGACAACTGCGGCGAGAGGCCGGGGCGGCACAGGTCAAGGATGCGGCGACGGGATTGGTCACCGGCTTCGGCGACCTCGGCGACGGCGCCGTTGCCATCATGCAGAGGGCTTAACGTGTCTACCTTCTACGACAAACCAACCCCAAAAATCTCACCGGAATCCGAGCCGTACTGGGCAGCTCTGCGGCAGCACAAGCTCGCTCTTCAGTGTTGCAAGACGTGCGGTCGCATCCGCCACTATCCACGGCTGATCTGCGATGGGTGCTACTCCAGCCATGTCGATTGGATCGTGGCGAGTGGTCGCGGACGGCTGCATTCCTGGATGGTTGCGTATCACGCGTTCCTGCCTGCATTCCAGCTGGATCTCCCTTACATCCTGGCTATAGCGGATCTCGAGGAAGGGGCGCGGGTGCAGGCGAAGTTGCACACAGCCTCCGTCTCGAATCTCCATCTCGGTATGCCGGTGCGCGCGATCTTTGAGAACGTCACTACTGAACTGACTCTGCTCGGTCTCGAGCCGGATGTTGCCCCCGCATTTCATCAACTGGAGGACGAATGCTAACCAATCATTTCTGTCGCCTGACGGCTTTCCTGGCGAGCGCAGTAATGTCGTGTGCTCTTGCCACGTCTGTGAACGCGCAAAACACGGCGTCGATCAGGATCATCATCCCCTATGCCGCAGGAAGTTCGACCGACACCTATGCCCGGTTGATCGGTGATTCGCTGTCGAGGAAACTCAATCGTCCGGCAATACCAGTCAATCAACCTGGTGCCGGGGGCGAGATCGGCACGCTGCAAGTTGTCCGTGCCAAACCAGACGGTAGCCACTTGCTGTTTCAGGCGCCCGCGGTGGTCATCATTCCAACGATACGCAAGAAGCCTTCGTATGACGTCCGCAAAGACCTTGTGCCAATCACGCAGATCGTCGAAGGCAATGTTGGCGTCTTTATCAATCCCGAAGTTCCCGCCAAGACGATCAAGGAGCTGATCGATTACGCCAAGGCCAACCCAGGGAAATTGAATTACGCCTCGTTCGGCGTCGGATCATCCGGGCATCTTCATGCGGAGATGTTCAAGTTAATGGCAGGGGTTGATATTCGCCATGTTCCGTACGCCAGCGGAGCCCCTGCGGTGATGGCAGTGGCGAAGAATGAAGCGCAAATAGTGTTTGCCGATTCTCAAGGATCCGCAAGGCCTCTTATCAAAGACGGCAAATTGCGCTGGATTGCGGTCGGGTCAAAGCAGCGGTCGCCTGCCTACCCAGATATCCCAACAGTCAACGAAAGTGGCTTGCCTGGATATCTGGCCAGTCATTGGCTGGGGTTCTTCGCGCCGGCTGGCACGTCTGCCGAAACTGTTCAAAACCTCAACGTCGCGATCAACGAGTTTCTCAAGACCCCTACTATGCAGGAGAAGCTCGAACAGGAGGGGTACAGATTCGTCGGAAGCTCCGCAACCGAGTTCAAGACGTTCATCGCCGCGGAAGTCAAGAAATGGGAACACATCGTCACAGAAGGTCGCATAGAAGCGCAATAGCTGCGCGCGAGTCCGAGCTCAATTTGCGTCGCGGCCGCTGAACAGCTGCCGCTTGCATGGATGCACACATTTCATTACTGGGAGATCAAATATGACAGGGCCATTGAGCGGTGTGAGAGTTCTAGACCTAACGCACATTCTTGCCGGGCCGTTCGGCACCATGTTTCTGGCTCATATGGGGGCCGAAGTGATCAAGATCGAGTATGGCGACGGTGACCGCTTTCGCCGCTCCTGGATGCCGCCAGGTTCGACTGAAGATGGCTATGAGTTCCTGGCCGTCAATGCGAACAAAAAGCACATTACCTTGAACTTGAAAAACGAAGAAGGGCGTCAGATTTTCAAGGAGATGGTCGCCAAAAGCGATGTCATCGTCGAGAATTTTTCACTCGGTGTGATGGAGCGGATGGGGTTTTCCTACGAAGAACTCAAAGAGATCAATCCACGCATAATTTATGCGAGCTCGCGTGGCTTCGGAGACTCCGGGCCCTACGCGGAAGCTCGCGCCTATGCTTACACCATCATGGCAATCAGCGGCTGGATTAATAAGAGTTGGGAATACTCCGGCGCCTACGGAACCAAGACATTGGGAATTGGGGATGAGGCTTCGGGCGTTTCGATGGCCATGGGAATTTGCGCAGCGCTGTACAGCCGCTCTGTTACAGGCAAGGGGCAGAAAATTGAAGTTTCCATGCAGGAAGCCTTGCTTGGTTTCATGGTTAGCACGCTTCATAGCCATTTCGAGAACATGACCACAGGTGCCAAGCCGCAGCCTTGCAAGGATGGCTATATGGCATTTCATTTCGGTGGTACGACAGATGCTATCTGGCGGCGTTTTGCTGCCGCGATGGGGCATCCCGACATGGGCTCGGATCCCCGCTTTGCCACCGAAAACGACCGGCGCGACAATTTGGCTGAGCTTCAGGAAATGGTGTCGATGTGGCTGATGGAGAAGCCCAAGGATGAGCTATGGAAGAAATTCCGTGAGCTCGGCATTGCCAGCGCTCCCGTCCTTGCAATCGGAGAGGTGATAGAGGACGAACACATCAAGGCGCGCGGAGCGTTCACAGAGGTTGAACATCCCGAACGCGGCAAGATGAAGCTGCTCAGTCCCTGGATCCGTTTTAGCGATACCCCCGCCAAGATCACGCATGCTGGCGGTGCCGTTGGGCAACACAATGCGGAGGTCTATGGCGATCTACTCGGATATTCATCCGACGATGTCGCTCGGCTGACCAAAGAGGGAGTGTTCTAGATGAACCCGGAACAAGATGCAGCAATGCAGGAGATCCTGCAACTCGAGGATCGCAGGGCCAGGGCGATCGTTTCCAAAGATCACGCTACTCTGAGAGAACTGCTCGCTCCCGATCATGTCTACATTCACTGCTCGGGGCGTATCGATACTTTCGCCAGTTATATCGATAGGGTGTTGACGGGTAAGTCTAACTACCACTCGCTGGACTTCAGCAACGTGCAGATCAAGCTTCTGGGCGACACAGCCATCGTTTGGGGAGATGTTGTCATGGACATGCGGTTACCAAGCCAGCCGCGTGTGCTCGTGCTGCGATTTTCAAATATCTGGAGCCGCATCGACGGTCGCTGGTTGAACGTGCATTGGATTGCGGCTCCCAACACGCAGCCGCCTACGCAGCCATCCTGAGATGAAAATCCAATAAGGAGTTTCGAATGAAGCAGTCCCCTGCAGTCGATGCACATGCTCACATTTTTTGCGGACCAGAGCATCCGATGTCGCCCCACAGGCTCTATACGCCGCATTCCACCGAAATGGGTACGGCAGATCAGTTTTGTGCCGTTCTGGATGCGCATGGATTTAGCCACGCTTTGCTGGTGGGTGCGGGCCCGTACCGCACGGATAACAGTGGCATGCTGGCTGCTATCGCCGCATTTCCCGGCAGATTCAAAGGCATTGCTTTGGTCGAACCTGACATTGACGAACATGAAATGAAGAGCTTCGTCGAGCATGGCATCGTTGGCATCCGGGTCAATCTTTCCGGGTTTGGTCTGAGTCAGATCACTGGGGCTGCGGCCGATCGCCTGCTCGCGATGTTGAAGGAGATGGGCCTGTTTCTGCAGATCATCTGTCAGAAGGATGATCTCGTCACGGCAATGCCCATCCTGCGGAGATCCGGGGTGAAGGTCATGGTTGATCACTTCGGTCGCCCGGACATAAGCCAGGGCATCGCGCAGCAAGGCTTCCAAGCTCTGCTGGAACTTGGACGATCCGGTAATGCGATCGTCAAACTCTCAGGCCCCTTCCGCTCGTCCGTCGCTGGATTTCCTTATAAGGATGTGGACCAGTTTGTGAGCTCCGCGATGGATGCCTTCACCCTTGATCGCTGCGTTTGGGGATCTGACTGGCCATTCGTCGATATGCACCAGCGTATCGACTACGGGCCAACCGCCAGTTGTATAGCAAGGTGGCTGCCTGATGTGGAGGATAGGCAGAAAGTCCTCTGGGACACGCCAGCGCGTCTCTTTGGCTTCACTGCCTAGCCCACAGGAAGATTCAGCGCAAGTTTGAGGAAACCGAGCGGGCAGCAGTTGGCTTCATCGACACTGGGCTGGGTCGCTCGTACTCCACTCGACTGCTCAGGCAGGAGATTGGCCATTTACCGGAATACAACATGAAGCTTTACTACAACGCCGCCTCGCCGTTTTCCCGCAAGGTGAGGGTTTTTGCTCGTGAGGCGGGCTTGCACCCACGCGTCGAAGAAGTCCTCACGGCCGTTTCGCGGTCGAAGGTCAACACCGAGTACGCGTCTATCAATCCCCTAGTGAAAATACCTACGTTGATTACCGAGGATGGCATGTCAATCTTCGATTCGGCCGTCATCTGCGAATACCTTGACTGCCTCCACACTGGGATAAAGCTTTTTCCGCCGGAAGGTACGAAGCGGTGGCGCCACCTAAGATTGCAAGCGACGTGTGATGAGATTTTGGATTCGGGAAATTTCTTCCGATTTGAGACCGTGGATAGGCCAGAGCATCGCAAGGATTGGGCGTTCGCCTTGTCGGAAAAAATGCGCGGTGGTTTGGACCTGCTGGAAGCCGAAGTGGGAGTTCTCGGCGGCGGTCCGAGTATTGGCAGCATCTCCACCGCCTGTACGCTGGCTTGGCTAGACTTCAGATTCGGCCATCAAGATTGGCGTGTGGGGCGTCCGAAACTCGCACAGTGGTACCCAGAATTCGCGGCACGCCCCTCAATGCAGAACACGCCACCGTCGTCGCCACCCAAACTTTGATCGCATCCAGACGCGCATCGAGGCAAGGCCGTTCTACGGGGTATTCAGCCCTTGCCAGCTTTTTCCTTTTTGGTCAGGGTCTCTGACAGGAAGTCGATGAAGGCCCGCACCTTGAGCGATCTAAAACGATGCGGTTGATAGACGACGCTGATGCTTCGACCAGGAAGCTTGTGCTCATCCAGCACTGTCTCCAACCTGCCACTGGCCAACTCCTCAATGACGAGGTAATTGGCGATTTGTATCAGGCCAAGGCCGGCGCAAGCGCCGCTCACAAGAAGATCGACATTGTCAGCAAAGATCCGGCTGTCGAACGAAGAATGGAACATTTTAAGTTCTGTGGCATTGGCGCCCTTTAGTATCCATTCAGTCGCGGTACCGCTTTTTTCCTCGATGTAGGAGATGCGCTTGTGGCCCGCGAGATCGCTCAGCTGTTGCGGTTTGCCATATTTCGCAAAGTAGCCCGGCGAACCGCAAATCACGGCCGGCGCCATGAGCAACTGACGAGCGACAACTCCCGGTTCCGTCACCTTGCCGACGCGGATTTCCACGTCCGCGTTGCCATGAGCCTTTTCAGCTTTGCTGCTTTCGATCTCGACAAGAATTTCTGGATAGGCCTCCATGAACTTGCCGAGCGCCGGAATGAAGATATTCTTGCCAAAGCCAAGAGGCATTCGGACGCGAAGTCTGCCGCGTGGAGTCTGGCGCGATTTGGAGAGATTCAGCTCTCCTTCTTCAATGTGCTGCAGTGCTTGCTTGCAGCTTTCGAAAAACTGCTGTCCTTCGTTCGTAAGCTGAACGGATCTAGTTGTGCGGGCAAAGAGTTGCACACCAAAGTGAGCTTCAAGCCGCTTGATCGCGTTGCTGACGCCAGCGGGAGAAATGCCCATGCTTCGAGCAACTTTCGCGAAGTGCTGTTCTTCAGCGACCCTGGTGAAAATCCGCAACGTTTGCAAGTCCACGGTCAGATTGTCCCATAGGGCCCTAGTGAATCAAGTTGCGATAGGGCTGCTTTCTGCGCTTTCATCATTGGCCTACTGGACTCAGGATGGCCTGGGCAGAAGATTATTTCCGCGCTGCCACACAATCCCCCGCCTTACACCCCAGCCAATCCAGCAACTGCCGCAACTTCCCCTCGGTGCTGGTGTCAAAACCATTAATGCCAATTGACTTGAGCACCTCTTGCCCATCTGCCGAGTTAGGAAGATCGGTCAGGGCTTTTTGCATGGCAACAATCGCAGCTTTGTCGAAGGATTTTTCCGCAATTAGTGGGAAAAAGGGCTGTGTCACACTTTTGTGCAAAACTGGTCCGCCTTCCTTGACCCATTTCTTAGCGGCTCCAGAATAGGACGCAAGCGCACCGACTTGACCGAACCCGTTAGAGATGTAGAAGCTCACAGCCTCTTGTTCTCGAACGTAGGTCACGGCCTCTTTGTTGATATCTATACCGTGGTTGCGCAGTTCGGCGGCGCAAAACTTCGTCATGTAGGAGATCTTCTCCGGCATCACGATTTTCTTACCCTTGATGTCCGCCAGTGACTTGATGGGGGAGTTCTTCGGGATGGTAATGAAGCACTGGCCGTCTGGTTTGGCCGTTGCGACGAATTGATAGCCATAGTCGCGCAATCCGCGGGCCGGGAAATCGCTGGGCCGCGCCAAGGCCAGATCGAGACGGCCGCTTTGCATGCCCTCCTCGAGCTGGGAAAATTCGCGAACGAACACAACATTGACGTTAGTTTTGAGCGCGCCACTCAAGACCTTGGCCAAACCGCCGTATTTGAGCAGCACCCGTGCATGGTCGGTGCCTCCGGAAGTGCCTTCGCTTACTCCCAAAATCAAATCGCGCGCCTGCGCCTGGTGCGCGCAAACAGCCAACATGCCAGTGATCAACAATGATCGAAACTTCATCATTTCCCCCTCCAGGGATGCTCGGAGCGATCATATCGGAAGTGCACATTTGTGTGACATTTTTCACATATGTGGTGGCATTCATACAGAGGGGTTCTGAGAGCGCTAAACTGGCGGGCTGAGAAGGTGTGAACGAATCCCTCATACCCGCCTTGACCGTCCAAAACCACCCGCTCTGCGTTGCAAATGCTCGCCATAGCCCGAGCTATGCTTGCGCTTTGCGCCTTGATCGGGCGGTTTTTGACGGCCCTTTCGGACACGCCGGATTCATTCACACCTTCTGAGTCCGCCGGCGCTGTGCCGGTATCTTTCACTGGCACCCACCATGTCCATGATTCCCGCTACCATCCTTACCGGCTTTCTAGGCGCGGGCAAGACCACGCTCCTGAAGCGCGTACTGACCGAGGCCCACGGCCAGAAAATCGCCGTCATCGAAAACGAATTCGGTGAAGAAAACATCGATAACGACATTCTGGTCAACGATACGCAAGAGCAGATCATCCAGATGAGCAACGGTTGCATCTGTTGCAGCATTCGGGAAGACCTGCGCAGCACGCTTCAGTTGCTGGCCGCCAAGAAGCGCAAGGGTTTGCTGGATTTCGAGCGTGTCGTGATCGAAACGACGGGCCTGGCTGACCCCGGGCCCGTGGCGCAGACATTCTTCATGGACGATGAGATCGCAGAAAGCTTCCTGCTGGACGCCATCATTACCGTGGTGGATGCCAAACACGCCGCCCAACAGCTGAATGATCGGCAGGAAGCGCGCCGGCAAGTAGGGTTCGCTGACCAAATCTTCATCAGCAAATCCGACCTGGTGAGCGCAGACGAGTTGGGCGCGCTTCAGCACCGCCTGAAGCACATGAACCCTCGTGCGCCACAAAAAGTGGTCCATTTCGGCGATGTCCCCCTCAGCGAAGTGCTGGATTTACGTGGCTTCAACCTGAATGCCAAGTTGGACATCGACCCCGATTTTCTCAAGGAAGATGAGCACGATCATCATCACCATGAGGGCGAAGACTGCGATCATCCCTCTCACAAGCACGGTCATGATCATGGGCATGAACATGGGCATGGTCACCACCATCACCATGACGACGACGTCAAAAGTTTCGTTTTCCGCTCGGAGCGCCCCTTCGATCCTGCCAAGCTAGAGGATTTCCTGGGCGCCATCGTCAACATTTATGGCCCAAGGATGCTGCGCTACAAGGGCGTGCTGGCTATAAAGGGCACGGAGCGCAAGGTTATTTTCCAGGGGGTCCATCAATTGATGGGCAGTGACCTGGGGCCTGCCTGGGGCGAAGAGGAACCACGTATCAGCAAAATGGTGTTTATTGGTATAGATTTACCCAAAGACATCCTCATGCAGGGGCTTGAGCAGAGTCTGGTGTCTTGATTGGGGAAATCCTCAATAGGAGCCTTTAAACACGCTCTAAAACCCCTTCCTGTGAAGTAATAACGGTTTAAGGTGTGCGTTCGGCCAGAACGCCGATACAATCGCCGCACTTTGAACCGGTGGGGCAGCGAACAAGGAGTTCATGTTCCATGGAGAAGTCGCCCAAGAAGGTCTATAAGAGGGCTTTGCGGGATGAAGAAAGACCCGCTTCATCCGTTGTACATTCAGTGGACCGATTAGCGCCCTCCGGCACTATCGTCCACGGGAGACAGACAAAGTGAAATCTGCGGCTGCCAAGAGCACGGCGAAAACTAAGGCACCTCCGTCAAAAGCGGTGCCAGCCAAGGCGTCCGCGGCCCCTTCCAAGGTGCCCGCGGCTGCTAAAACTCCCTCGCCACCCAAAGTGGCTCGGGCACCCGCACCGGCCAAGAGTGCACCCGCCAAGACGGGCGCACTGAAAACCATCCGTCCAACCGCTACCCCTACGGCTGCAGACCTTGCGCCAGCAGCCCCGAAGAATTTGCCCATGCCTATCGTTGCCTCTCAGCCCGTGCCTACTCCGATCAAAAAGGATATGAGCCTGGCTAACAATTGGAAAACCAAAACGCCCGCTGAATTGACGGATGCCGAAATCATCGCCATGCCCGATAGCGAGTACATGAGCGACAAGCAGATGGCGTTTTTCCGCCTCAAGCTGGTGCGCCTCAAGGATGACATTCACGCCAATGCGGGGCAGACCACAGAGAATCTGCGCGAAGACACCGTGGTGGTCCCGGATCCTGCCGACCGTGCCACCATCGAGGAAGAGCACGCGCTGGAGCTGCGGACTCGCGACCGTGAGCGCAAGCTGCTGAAAAAAATCGAGCAATCCATCTCCCGGATTGACTCTGGAGATTATGGCTATTGCGACGAGACCGGAGAGCCCATCGGAGTAGGCCGCCTGTTGGCCCGGCCTACCGCGACGCTGTCGCTGGAAGCTCAGCAAAGGCGCGAGCTCAAGCAAAAGATGTTTGGTGACTGATTAACCCTTTTGGACGGCATGACTAGAAGTCTGAGCGGCCGACGCCGCCAAAGCGAAACGTACGCAGAACGAGTACAGCGCGGTGATGCCGACAAGCCCAGGTTAGTACCAGGGGGGCAAAGCGTCATGCTGCGTTGGGCTGTTTGCTCGCGAATCGCGTTGGGCGCAGCACTATGAGCAAGGACCCCGGCTCATCAGGCAAAGGCGGTTTGCTGTCCAAGGTGGTCAGATTCGTCAGCAGTCCGACCACCCACTGGGCGGATCTCGATCGCCCTGAAGCTACCAGCGAGGAAAACGACTCACGGCTGGCGCTAAAGGAGATGATTGAACGCAAGCGGCGCAATGATTTCGTGCGTAACCGTGAGTTTGATCTCTTGCGAAAAGCGCGTCGCCGGGAGACGCCTACTGTTCAAGAGCTCGGAGTTTCTTCCTCGCTTTCTCAAAACAGCGAATTTGCCAATACCGGCGAGCGCGCTCGCACCTTGAAGAAAATCGACGAGATCGAGAAGCAGATGTCCAGTGCCTGGCTCAGGCACAAAAGCGAATCTCCTTCAGCGCAGTCACCGGAGTCGTCCTCGCCTCAGGCGACACCCGTGTCCACCCAGGTCTCAGCTGCTCATTCGGCCTCCGGCGAGCCGACAACTATCGCTCCTGGCATTTCGATGACACGGGCATTTGCGCCGACCATCAATTTTGAGGCTCCCACCCCGGAAAAGACAGAGCTCCTGAGTGCAGAGCCCGCACCCTACGCAACCGAAGACTTACCCCCCTTGCTGGACATGCTTGGAGAGCACACGCCGGTCAGCCAGGCGCTGGGCAGTGTCTCGGCGGATTTGGAGGGCCCTGGCAATGCCAAGCAAGAGCCTGAAGTCGAGGAAGCTGCCATTCGGTTCGCCAATGGAGATACGGCCGGCGCCGAGTCAGGATTGCGGGAGCTGCTTCGCGACGCCGATCCTCTCAATCAATCCCAGGACACGTGGCTGACCCTGTTCGATCTCTACCGCGCCACTGGAGAGCAGGGCAAGTTTGATGACGCGGCGGTAGATTTCGCCAGCCGCTTTGGCCGTTCAGCGCCCCAATGGGCATTGGGGCCACTGCTATCTTCTCAAAACGCAGCGCTGCTCCCTCAGGAAACTGGAACGCCCAGTAACGCGTTAGCGCATTGGGTGGCCCCTTCGGTGCTGGGTGTGCAATCAGTGGCTGCTCTCAACGCCACACTGGGGCGTCATGCCCCTCCATGGCGTGTCGACTGGCGTTATCTCAAGGTTGTCGAGCCGGCGGCGCTTCCTGTGTTTACCGAGGCATTGCAGCGCTGGGCAGATACGTCGGCACGCTTCAAATTCATCGGCGGCGAGACGCTCATACAGTTGCTCGTCGACAATTCGCCTACTGATGATCGTTCGGTCGATCCCATGTGGTGGGTGGCGCGCCTGGCCCTGCTGCGGGTGCTCAATGAAATGGATGAATTTGAGCTGGTGGCGCTCAAGTATTGCGTGACCTACGAGGTCTCTCCGCCGGCATGGCAGGAGCCGTCCAACGTCTTTACAGCCATGACCAGCGATGGAGAGTCCATCCTGGGGGTTGACGATGGCCGGGATGCGCCTCAAGGCGCCCCTGAGACGCTTGGCGTGACTGATTTGTCCCCTCTGGCGATGGGCGAGCTTGCGAATCAAGGCGTTTTGAAAAGCGAGCTGAAAGGCGAGCTGCTGGGTGATGCCGAGTTGGTGCTCCGAGACCTGGATATCGCCGAAGGGGTTGTTTCCATTGAGTTCAACTGCAGCCATCTTGAGCGTGTCGACTTTGGCGCCGCGGGCACTTTGCTCAACTGGGCGACCACGCAGCAGGAGCAGGGCCGCCAGGTCGTGTTCAAACACGTCAATCGACTGGTGGCGGCGTTTTTTGGCGTCGTGGGCATTAGTGAAGTAGCTCGTGTCAGGCTGCGTAAGGACTGACAATCTTCACTTGAGTCGGCCCTTGTAAATCGTCCAAACATCCCCATGTGCGCGCGATGGAAGCATTTCACGGCACTACTATCATCAGCGCCCGGCGCAAGACGCCCGAAGGTTGGCAAGTCGCCATTGGTGGCGACGGGCAGGTGACCTTGGGCAATATCGTCGTTAAAGGCACGGCGCGCAAGGTTCGCAAGCTACATCACAACAAGGTCCTGGCCGGTTTCGCTGGGGCCACGGCTGATGCCTTCACATTGTTTGAGCGTTTCGAGGCCAAACTGGAAAAACACCAGGGCCATTTGACACGCGCCGCCATTGAGCTCACCAAGGATTGGCGTACGGATCGTGTGCTACGCCGTCTTGAGGCGATGCTTGCGGTGGCAGATCGAGAAAGCTCGCTCATCATCACTGGCAACGGCGATGTACTGGAGCCAGAACATGGTTTGGTCGCTATCGGTTCGGGTGGCGCTTACGCGCAGGCCGCTGCCAAGGCGCTGCTCGATCACACGGATCTTCCCGCTGACCAGATCGTCAAACGCTCCCTTGAGATCGCCGGTGAGTTGTGCATTTACACCAATATGAATCACACCATCGAGATTCTCTAAGCTGGTACGGCGTTGAACGTGCCGCGCGTTCAGTGCCCGTTTTCTCTGGTAAGGCATCAGCCTCTGCCACTCGCCCCAGTTCACGTTTAACGGCTAACGCCCAACGCAAATGTCCTCCTCTATGACTCCGCAGGAGATAGTCTCCGAACTCGATCGCCACATCGTCGGCCAGAAGGACGCCAAGCGCGCCGTGGCCATTGCTCTGCGCAATCGCTGGCGCCGCCAGCAAGTGGATGAGAAGCTGCGGCCCGAGATCACGCCAAAGAATATTCTCATGATCGGTCCCACCGGTGTGGGTAAGACTGAAATCGCACGCCGCCTGGCTCGTTTGGCGGGGGCTCCGTTTATCAAGGTGGAGGCCACCAAGTTCACTGAGGTGGGTTATGTCGGCAAGGATGTCGACTCCATCATCCGCGATCTCGCCGAAATGGCCGTCAAGCAGGCGCGCGAAGGCGCCGTAAAAAAGCAGCGTACCCGTGCGGAAGATCTTGCTGAAGAGCGAATCCTTGATGTGCTGATTCCACCCGCTCGTGTTCCGGAAGGTGCTGTGGCTCAACCAACCGGCGACAGCGCCGCACGCCAAGGCTTTCGCAAGAAGCTGCGGGAAGGTCAGTTGGATGACAAGGAAATCGAACTCGAGCTGGCGCAGCCGCAGCCCGCGCTCGAGATCATGAGTCCTCCTGGTATGGAAGACATGGCGGAGCAGCTCAAGGGCATGTTGGGCAACATGGGTGCGAGCCGCCGCAAGATGCGGCGCGTGAAGATCAGCGAGGCCATGACGCTGCTGGTTGATGAAGAGGCGGGCAAACTCGTCAACGAGGAAGAAACCCGCACCCAGGCGCTGCAAAACCTGGAGCAAAACGGGATCGTCTTCATTGACGAAATTGACAAGGTGGCCTCACGCGGCGGTGAAGGCGGTACGGCCGAGGTGTCGCGCCAAGGGGTGCAGCGCGATCTGCTTCCTCTGGTTGAGGGGACCACGGTCAACACAAAGTACGGCATGGTCCGCACTGATCACATCCTGTTCATTGCTTCCGGCGCTTTCCATCTGGCCAAACCGAGCGATCTGATTCCCGAGCTGCAAGGCCGGTTGCCGATCCGGGTGGAGCTTGCCTCGCTCACCGTGCAGGATTTTGAAGCCATCTTGGTCCAGACAGATGCCTCTCTGGTGCGCCAGTACCAAGCCCTGCTGGCCACTGAGGGCGTGAACTTGGAATTCACCCCTGAGGGCATCTCGCGCTTGGCTGAAATCGCCTGCGCGGTCAATGAATCGACCGAGAACATAGGTGCACGCCGCTTATCCACCGTGATGGAGCGCCTCTTGGATGAAATCAGTTTCGACGCCACCAAACTGGAAGGCCAGACGGTGAGCATTGATGCCGCTTACGTGGACGAAAGGCTCTCGGCGCTAAGCCGCGACGAAGATCTTTCGCGTTACATCCTCTGAAGGGCACGCCTTTCAAAGTCTTTAATTAGTCTTTCCCGGAATGGGGAAAGACTAACTATTCGAAGGCCGAGCGCAGCAATGGCCCGAGTGAGGCTCCCCACCCCTTGACCGAGCACCGGAGGGTGCCCGGAGCGCAGCGCAGGGACACGGACTTGGGGTCGCATTTCTTTGGTTCGTTGCTTTCGGCCGGCGCTCCGGGTGCGAGCAAAGAAAGGGACTGCGCTGCCGGGCGCAATCCCGGCCTCCGACCTTGAGAGAAGAGCACAAGGCCATTAGCAACCGCAGCGCTTCAATCAACCGCCGCTTGCCCCCATCCCCGCCTTCCCCCAGCGGGGGAAGGAGTAAAACCAGCTCACAGTCTCGAGTTCTGGGGCTCAGGGGCTCAGGTCGACAGGCGTGCCTGCATCAGGCTCTCAGAGGGGGAGGAATTCCAACCATCCCGTCCAACACTGCCTCCTGAACTCACAAACCTCCCGAAGCAGTGATCTCTCCTCCAAAAGCCGCCTCATCCCAGGCGGCTTTTAAGCTTTCTGGTTCGAACCTTGAGAACCTCTGGTTGCATTCTCACGCCTCACCTGCCAACCAGTTCACGGAGACGCTGATTTTGGGTTATTTCGCGTTCGATTCCAGGGTTACTTTCGATATCTCTCCTAAGTTCTTTATTTAAAAGAACAAACCCATATGGCCCTTCACTTCAAAGCAAGCTAAAGCGTTGATTTCATTGAAATAATTTGTAGATCCCGTGTTGCCTGTAGCGGTTTTCCTGATACAGTGCAAAAAAGTGCAATTAAGTGGTGAAAAGTGCCTTCGCCGTCCAATTGTCGCTATTTCAAAAGGGATCTAAGTGTTTCAAGGGGCATCGTCGCTAAGTCTGGATGCAAAGGGGCGGCTTTCCGTGCCGACTCGGCATCGGGATGTCCTGGCGGCCACTGCTTCCGGTCAACTCACCATCACCAAGCATCCGCACGGATGTTTGATGGTATTCCCGCGCCCAGAGTGGGAAAAGTTTCGCGAACGCATCGCCCAGTTGCCCATGTCTGCTCAATGGCTCAAGCGCATCTTCTTGGGTAGCGCCATGGACGTCGAGATGGATGGGACCGGGCGCGTCCTTGTTTCGCCCGAGCTTCGCCAAGCGGCGGGACTCGCGCGCGATCTCATGCTGCTCGGTATGGGCAATCACTTTGAGCTGTGGGACAAAGTCACGTATGACGCGAAGGAGGCCGAGGCTATTCAGGCCGGTATGACCCAAGCGTTTGAAGAACTCGCGTTTTAGGAGACAGGTGAGCGAATGGTCACACATCACGGTCCTGCTCCAGGAGGCGGTAGACGCTCTGGTTGCGGACCCACAGGGCTCGTACGTGGATGGCACGTTCGGCCGCGGCGGGCATGCGCGTCTGATCTTGTCGCGGCTCGCTCCGGAAGGGCGATTGATTGCCTACGACAAGGATCTCGAGGCGCTGGCCGCAGCTTCTCAGATCGAGGATGCGCGTTTTGCCATCCGTCATCAAGGCTTTGCCAGCCTGGGCGAGTTGCCGCCGCGCAGTGCGGCGGGGGTTCTGATGGACCTCGGAATCAGCTCGCCACAAATCGACAACCCCGCGCGGGGTTTTTCTTTTCGTGCGGACGGTCCGCTGGATATGCGCATGGACACCACCCGCGGCCAGAGTGTGGCCGAATGGTTAACGTCCGCTTCTCAGCAGCAGATCGCGGAGGTCATTCGTGAATATGGTGAAGAACGGTTTGCTGGCCCCATTGCAAAGGCGATTGTCGCTCGCCGAGAGGAACGGGGCCCGTTTTCATCCACCCTTGAGCTGGCCGAGCTCGTGGCTGGTGCGGTCAAAACCCGCGAGCCGGGCCAGAACCCTGCAACGCGCACATTTCAGGCTCTTCGGATTTTCGTCAACGCCGAACTTGAAGAGCTCGAACAGGCGTTGAAAGGGAGTCTTGAGGTGCTGCAACCCGGAGGGCGGCTCGTGGTGATCAGCTTCCATTCCCTGGAAGACCGTATCGTCAAGCAGTTCATTGCGCGGCATTCGCGTGCTGTGGTGGATCGCCGCGCTCCTTTTGCCGAGCCGCCGCCATCGCGTTTACGTGCGCTGGGTCGCATACGCCCCAGCCCGGCGGAGGTTGCCGCCAATCCGCGCGCCCGCAGCGCGATCATGCGTGTGGCTGAACGTACGGAGGTGCCTCTATGACGCGCCTTTCCGTGGTCTTGTTTGCAGCGGTGATCTTCAGTGCACTCTACCTGGTGCGCGTGCAGTACGACTCTCGGCGTTTCTTCACCGAACTTGATCGCGCCAATGCCGAAGCGCATCGCCTGGAAACCGAGCGCAGTCGCCTGGAGGTTGAAAAACGGGCGGAGGCCACCTCCCTGCGCGTTGAGAAGCTGGCCAAGGAGAAGTTGGCTATGCGCACCGTGACGCCGGCCATCACGGAATACGTCACGGCTGGTGCGTCGCCCTCGTCTGTAGCGCGAGGTGGCAAGCCATGAAAAGCATTCGCTACACCTCCAGCCCCCTTCTTGCATCGAAGACGCCGGTATGGCGCAGCAAATTTATCGTTGCGTGCCTGGCGTTGGCCTTCCTGGGGTTGGTGGCACGCGCGGCTTATGTTCAAGTCTTCGGTAACGACTTCTTTCTGCGCCAAGGGGAAGTCCGGTTCGCGCGCACGCTGGAGATGCCGGCCAGCCGGGGCCGTATCCTGGATCGCAACGGCTTGATATTGGCCTCCAGCGTAGTGGCGCCCAGTATCTGGGCGATCCCGGAAGACGTGGAGCGCGATGCTGAAAAACTGCGGAAGCTGGCACGTTTGCTTGGCATGCCCTTGTCCGAGCTGAATAAAAAACTGGCTGACGAAGACAAGACATTTGTCTGGCTGAAGCGGCAGGTTGATGAACCCGTGGCGAAAGAAATCGTGGCGCTGAATATTGCCGGTGTTTATCAGCGCAAAGAGTACAAGCGCAAATATCCAGAGGGCGAGGCCGCAGCGCACGTCGTAGGCTTTGCCAACGTGGAAAACAAAGGCCAGGAAGGCGCTGAACTCTCGTTCGAGAAGCAACTCTCAGGCCAGGCAGGCTCCCGCCGAGTGATCAAGGATCGTCTTGGTCGGGTGGTTGAGGCTGTGGGCGATGAGCTGCCTTCCGTGGATGGCAAGGACATCCAGCTGTCCATTGATTCCAAAGTGCAGTTTTTTGCTTATCAGAAACTGCGCGATGCCGTGACTGCTCACAAGGCCAAATCCGGTAGCGCGGTGGTGATCGACACCATCACCGGTGAAGTGCTGGCACTGGCCAACTATCCAAGTTACACCCCTGACGACCGCCGCAAGCTGACCGGTGCGCAGCTTCGCAACATCGCGATCACTGATACCTTCGAGCCAGGCTCCACGATGAAGCCGATCACGGCCGCCATGGCGTTGGAGGCCGGGCGTATTACGCCGCAGACCGTCATCAATGTGTCGCCGGGGAGCTATCAACTTGACCGCTTCACCATCCGGGATACACACAACTACGGTTCTCTGACGATTGAGGGTGTGATCCAGAAATCGAGCAACGTGGGCGCACTGAAGATCGCGCAGAAGATGCGTCCTCAGGAAATGTGGGACACCTATACGGCGCTGGGTTATGGGCAAAAGCCTCAGCTGGCGTTTCCTGGTGCAGCCGTTGGACGGCTTCGGCCCTGGAAGAGCTGGCGTCCGGTGGAGCAAGCCACCATGTCTTACGGATATGGTCTCTCCGCGTCGCTGTTTCAAATGGCGCATTCCTACACCGCTTTCGCGCACGATGGTGAGGTAATTGCGGCCACATTGCTCAAGCGTTCGGAGCCTGCGCAAGGCGTCAAGGTTTTCTCGGAAACCAATGCCCGTGCGATCCGCAAGATGTTGCAAATGGCTGCTGGCCCGGGAGGAACTGGGCAGCGCGCACAGACTGTTGGTTATTCAGTTGGTGGCAAGTCTGGCACTGCGCATAAGCAGGTGGGTAAGGGTTATGCCAGCAATAAGTACCGCGCCTGGTTCACGGGCATGGCGCCTATTGAGAAGCCCCGCATTATTGTGGCGGTGATGATAGATGAGCCTAGCAATGGGGTCTACTTCGGCGGAGCGGTGGCGGCGCCGGTATTCAGCGAAGTCGTACAACAGACCCTGCGCATCATGGGCGTGCAACCGGATATGGCGGTCAAGCCTGAAATCACGGCTCGTTCGGTTGAGGAGTCGTTTTGATGGCGCACTCTATCAAGTCACCGCTCGTCGAGCTTCGTTCGCCTTCTGAGGCAGCGCGCTGGCTTCGTGCGCGCGTGACCGGGAAGCTGCACGCGGACAGCCGAAAAGTACAGCCAGGTGATGGGTTCATTGCCTGGCCCGGTGCGGCTGTCGATGGTCGGAAGTTCGTGGGAGCTGCCCTTGAACAAGGCGCAGGCGCCTGCCTGATTGAACTGGAAGGGGCAGAGGGGTTTGGCTTTGATCAGGAAAGCATTGGGGCTTATCCTGGGCTGAAAGCGGCTACCAGCCGCGTCGCGGATGCCTACTACGAATCGCCTTCACGCGAGCTTGGCGTAGTAGCCATTACCGGAACCAACGGGAAAACCTCCACGGCTTGGTGGTTGGCGTCTGCGCTCTCTAGTCTCAACTTGCCCAACACATCTCCTTGCGGCCTGATCGGTACGCTGGGCACGGGGGTGCCACCCGCAGTTCGGCCCACTGGCATGACTACCCCCGATCCGGTGTTGTTGAACCGCCGCTTGCGCGATTTCGTCGACCAAGGTGTGAAGAGTTGCGCCATTGAGGCTTCTTCCATTGGCATCGCGGAGCATCGATTGGATGGCATGGCGATCAAGGTCGCTGTGTTCACCAATTTCACACAGGATCACCTCGATTACCACGGCAGCATGGAGGCCTATTGGGAGGCGAAAGCCGCGTTGTTCGACTGGCCCGGCCTGCAGGCTGCGGTGATCAACCTGGATGATCCACGTGGGGTTGAACTGGAAGCCAAGGCGCGTGCCCAAGGTTTGGACGTGTGGACGGTTTCTCTCCATCAGTCCGCACGCTTGCGTGGTGCTGGCTTGGCCTACGGTGCACGTGGCTTGGTTTTTGATGTCCAGGAAGATGCTCAAGCGCAATCCCTGGACACATCCCTCATCGGCGATTACAACGCATCGAACGTGCTGTGCGTCATGGGTGCGCTGCGCGCGCTCGGCGTGCCTTTGGCCGATGCTGCGCGTGCTTGCACGCATCTTCCGGCTGTTCCAGGTCGTATGGAGCGTGTGGGATCTGAGGGCGAGCCCTTGGCCCTCATTGACTATGCGCATACACCGGATGCGCTGCAAAAGTCGCTTGAAGCGTTGCGCTTGTTGGCGGAGCAGCGAGGCGGGGTGTTGTGGTGCGTGTTTGGCTGCGGTGGCAACCGCGATGCCAGCAAGCGCCCGCTGATGGCGGCTGCTGTGGAAGCGGGAGCCGACCGGATTGTGGTCACCAGCGACAACCCCCGTGGCGAAGATCCCTTGGTCATCATCCAGGAAATCTTGGCGGGCTTTTCGCAAACCGGCAGCGTGTTGGTCGAGTCTGATCGCGCATTGGCTATTGCGCAGGCGCTGGCCCAGGCGGCGGCGGCGGATGTGGTGTTGATTGCTGGCAAGGGCCACGAAGATTATCAGGAAACGAACGGTGAGCGTCTTCCGTTTTCCGATCAGGAGCAGGCGCGTTCCGCACTTCTGGCGCGGAGGTTGGGGTCATGAGCACTATGAATTTGCGCCTTGACCAAGCTGCCGCCTGGATTCCAGGCGCGCAGGTCGCCGGTGATGGCACCGTGCAAGTGGCACGCGTGCATACAGATACCCGCACGTTAGCGCCGGGTGACTTGTTCGTCGCCATCAAGGGTGATCGTTTCGACGCCGCTGAATTTCTTGTGGAGGCCAAGGCCAAAGGGGCCGTGGCCGCGCTTTGCAATACAGAAGCGCAAGCGCTTTTGCACGCTGCGGGCTTGCCTGGCTTGCTGGTGCCTGATGCTCGGGCGGCGATGGGCGCGCTGGCTGCTGGATGGCGTAACCAATTTGATCTGCCGCTGATTGCGGTGACCGGCAGCAATGGCAAAACCACGGTGACGCAGATGATCGCCGGCATCCTGAGCGCGTGGCGTGGCGAGGCCGCGCTGGCGACGGAGGGCAACTTCAATAACGACATCGGCTTGCCGCTGACCTTATTGCGCCTGCGCGCCTCTTCCCTGGTGGCGGTGGTGGAGCTGGGTATGAACCACCCGGGCGAAATCGCTACGCTCGCGGCTATTGCGCGCCCCACGGTGGCACTGGTCAACAACGCTCAGCGTGAGCATCTGGAATTCATGGCTTCCGTGGAGGCAGTGGCGCTTGAAAACGGCACGGTGTTCGGGGCGCTTCAAGCTCATGGAACCGCAGTGTTTCCGGCAGGCGATTCGTTTGAAAGCCTTTGGCGTTCCCTGTCTGAGGGGCGCCGGCAGTCCCTGTTCGGGGCGAAGGACTCGGGCGCTGCGGTGCATGCCACGTCAGCAGAATGGTTGGCCGATCACTGGAAGATCAATGCCGCCACGCCGTCGGGCGAAGTGCGCTTCGAGTTGCATATGCCTGGCCGCCACAACGTAGCCAATGCGCTGGCCGCGCTGGCATGTGCGGCAGCGGCTGGTGCACCGGTGGAAGCCATGGCGCAAGGACTCAGCGCGTTTCGTCCAGTCAAGGGTCGTACGCGCTCCTTGCTTTTGCGCCAACGCGGACGTGCCATCACACTGGTGGACGATACCTACAACGCTAACCCTGACTCGGTACGCGCCATCATCGACGTACTGGCCGAACTGCCCGGCCCACGTCTGCTGGTGCTGGGCGATATGGGTGAAGTCGGTGACCAAGGCCCGGCATTCCATGCCGAGGTGGGAGCCTATGCGCGCGAGCGCGGCATTGAGCGTCTGCTCGCCCACGGGCCTTTGGCCATACACGCTGCCATGGGCTTTGGTGGCGGCCGGCATTTCAAGGACATCACGGAATTGATAGACGCCGTGCGCACATCTATGGGGCAATGCGTCAGCATTGCTGTGAAGGGATCGCGTTTCATGCGCATGGAACGCGTGGTGCAAGCACTCGCAACGCCTGCTGATGCGCAAGTGGAGGGCACCCATGCTGCTTAGCCTTGCCACGTGGCTTCAGGCGCAGTCACCCGAATTCGGGTTTTTCCGCGTCTTTCAGTACATCACCTTCAGGGCTGTGATGGCGGCCGTCACCGCGCTGCTGATTGGCATTCTGGCTGGCCCGTTTGTGATTCGCCGCCTGACTGAGCTCAAGATCGGCCAGCCTATCCGCGGCTATGGCATGGAAACGCATCTGAGCAAGAGAGGTACGCCAACCATGGGTGGCGTACTGATCCTGATCTCTATTGCCATCTCGACTTTGCTCTGGTTCGACTTATCCAACCGGTTCGTCTGGATTGTGATGCTGGTTACCTTTGGCTTTGGCGCCATTGGTTGGGTGGATGACTGGCGCAAGGTGGTCAACAAAGACCCTGAAGGCATGCGTTCGCGCGAGAAGTATTTCTGGCAATCCATCATCGGTTTGTTGGCTGCGCTTTGCCTGGTGTTCAGTATTTCGGAGAGTTCGAACGAGCGCGTGCTGGAGTTGTTTGTGGCTTGGATGCGCTCAGGCTTCACCATTGATCTGCCGCACGCTGCGGGGCTGATGGTGCCGTTCTTCAAAGAAGTGAGCTACCCGCTGGGTGTGCTGGGCTTTGTGATCCTGAGCTACCTCGTGATCGTGGGCTCCAGCAATGCGGTCAACCTGACTGACGGCCTGGATGGTTTGGCGATCATGCCGGTCATCATGGTCGGCTCGGCACTGGGAATTTTCGCGTATGTCACTGGTAGCTCGGTCTATGCCCGCTACCTGTTGTTTCCCCATATTCCAGGCACTGGCGAGCTGCTGATTTTCTGCGCCGCCATGGCGGGGGCCGGTTTGGCCTTCCTCTGGTTCAACGCCCATCCAGCGCAAGTGTTCATGGGCGATGTAGGCGCGCTTGCTTTAGGTGGTGCGCTTGGCACTATTGCCGTTATCGTGCGCCAGGAAATAGTGCTGGCCGTCATGGGTGGCATCTTTGTGGTGGAAGCTCTTTCGGTCATGTTGCAAGTGGCTTGGTTCAAGTTCACCAAACGGCGTTATGGCGAAGGCCGCCGGTTGCTGAAGATGGCGCCGTTGCACCACCATTTTGAGAAAAGCGGTTGGGCTGAGACTCAGGTCGTTATTCGTTTCTGGATCATCACCATGCTGCTTTGCCTGGTGGGGTTGTCATCACTGAAGCTCAGGTAATGAACACCCTCCTGCAAGATCGCCGCATCCTGATCCTGGGTCTGGGCCTTTCTGGTTTGGCCATGGCTCGTTGGTGCGCGCGTCATGGGGCGCAAGTGTCGGTGGCTGACACGCGCGAAGCACCCCCACAACTGGAAGAGTTGCGGGCAGAAATTCCGGGAGCTCACTTCATTGCGGGTCCTTTGGATGCTGGGTTGATAGGAGAAGAAGGGTTTCACGCGATCTATCGCAGCCCAGGTCTTGCGCCATCTGAGCTGGCTGCGCTCACAGCGGCCGCGCGTGAGAGCGGCTTGATAGTGGAGGGCGAGTTGACCCTTTTCGCTCAGGCGTTGGAACACCTGAAAGCCGAGCGCGCTTACGAGCCTTCCGTGCTGGCCATCACAGGAACCAACGGCAAGACCACGGTGACTTCGCTCACAGGTCAATTGGTGGAGCGCGCTGGAAAGTCAGTCGTGGTGGCAGGCAATATTGGCCCGTCTCTGCTCGATATGCTTGGCCAGGCGCTGGATCAGGACGCTCTGCCAGAGGTCTGGGTGCTTGAGCTTTCGAGCTTCCAACTCGACGCGGTGGCGCACTTTGAACCTACCGCGTCCACCGTGCTGAACTTGACGCAGGATCACCTCGACTGGCATGGCGACATGGCCACCTACGCCGCGGCGAAAGCGAAGATTTTCGGTGCCAACGGCGTGATGATCATCAATCGTGACGACCCTTTGGTCGCTGCGCTCCGGCCTCCAGTTCCCACTGGTAAAGCGGCCCGCCTGCCTCAGCGCCCGGTCCTGACATTTGGAGCCGGACTGCCTCTCGCGCCTGAAGACTTCGGCATCGAAGTCGTCAACGGCATGGCTTGGCTGGTGCGTGCGCTTGAAGCCGACGAAACTTTGCGGCGTCGCAAAGACGCCGCCGAGGAAATTCATCTGCAGCGGTTGATGCCCGTGGATGCACTGCGCATTCGCGGACGCCACAACGCTGTCAATGCCTTGGCTGCACTGGCCCTGGCAGTCAGCTGCGGCTGCCAATTGGCTCCCATGTTGTACGGCCTGCGCGAATACCGTGGTGAGCCGCACCGAGTGGAATCCATCGGTCTGTTGGGTGATGTGGAGTATTTCGACGACAGCAAGGGTACAAACGTGGGCGCCACCGTGGCGGCGCTCAATGGTTTGGGTGCTGATCGGAAGCTCGTCGTGAT
The DNA here is from genome assembly GCF_000422885.1 of Ottowia thiooxydans DSM 14619. Taxonomy (GTDB): domain Bacteria; phylum Pseudomonadota; class Gammaproteobacteria; order Burkholderiales; family Burkholderiaceae_C; genus Ottowia; species Ottowia thiooxydans. Next base: position 188,407 of record NZ_AUGX01000008.1, read on the forward strand.
CTTGGGAGGGGACGGCAAGGGACAGGATTTCTCCCCGCTGGCAGATCCCGTGGGGCACTTCGTGCGTGCGGTCGTATTGATTGGGCGAGATGCAGCCCTGATCCGCTCCGCATTGGAGGGAACTGGCGTGCCGCTCATGGATGCCGCCGATATGGAGCAAGCGGTGGCGCTTGCCCGTGAGCACGCGCAAGCAGGTGATGCTGTACTGCTCTCGCCAGCTTGTGCCAGCCTGGATATGTACCGAAATTACGGCCATCGCGCAGATGCGTTTTGTACCGCAGTGCGGGAGATCGCGCACGCCGAAGGGGTGGAAATGGAGGTGCCGGCATGAACGCCGCCGTCGAGCCATCGCCCGTGATTGAGCCCAAGGGCCGCAAGCGCCGTGCCGCGAGAGCGGCCAGTGAGCATCTGCCAGTGCGTATTGGCGGTATGGAATACGCCCGCACGGCCAATACTCCCACGCGTGTCCTGGGGTTTGATCAAGCGCTTATCTGGGCCTGCCTGTTTCTGCTGGCATGGGGCTTGGTGATGGTGTACTCGGCCACTATCGCCATGCCTGACAACCCGCGCTTTGCGCGCTTTGGGCCCAATTTCTTCGTCTATCGCCACGCCTTGTGGATCTGCGTTGCCTTTGTGGCGGCGCTGATTACGTTCCAGGTGCGCATGGACTGGTGGGAGAAAGCCGCTCCCTGGCTTTTTGTGGTGGCACTCGCGTTGCTCATAGCGGTGCTGATCCCTCACGTGGGCAGTGTCATCAATGGCGCTCGTCGTTGGATCTCACTCGGCCCCATGAATTTCCAGCCGTCCGAGGTCGCCAAGCTGGCCGTGTTGCTTTACGCATCTGACTATATGGTCCGCAAGATGGATGTGAAGGAGCGGTTCTTTCGCGCGGTACTGCCCATGGGGGTTGCGGTGGGCGTGGTGGGTCTGCTGTTGTTGGCTCAGCCAGACATGGGCGCTTTCATGGTGATTGCGGTCATCGCCATGGGCATCTTGTTCCTGGGCGGTGTGAACGCGCGCATGTTCTTTCTCATCGCCGCTGTCCTAGTGGTCGCTTTCGCATTGATGATTGCTTCTTCTGAATGGCGGCGTGAGCGGATCTTCGCCTATCTCGATCCATGGAGCGAGGTGCACGCGCTAGGCAAAGGCTATCAACTCTCGCACTCCTTGATTGCGATCGGCAGGGGTGAGATATTCGGCGTTGGCCTGGGTGGCAGCATTGAAAAGCTGCACTGGCTGCCCGAAGCCCATACCGACTTCCTGCTCGCCGTGATCGGCGAAGAGTTCGGCCTCATCGGGGTGGTGTGTGTGATCGGCATGTTCATGTGGTTGACCAGGCGCATCATGCACATTGGCCGTCAGGCGATTGCTCTCGATCGGGTCTTTTCCGGTCTGGTCGCGCAAGGTATCGGCTTGTGGATGGGATTTCAGGCGTTCATCAATATCGGTGTGAACCTGGGTGCCTTGCCGACCAAAGGGCTGACGCTGCCCTTCATGAGCTATGGAGGTTCGGCCATCTTGGCGAACCTGGTGGCGATCGCCATCGTACTGAGAGTAGACGTAGAGAACCGCCAACTGATGCGTGGGGGGCGGGCATGAGCGCTGTGATCAAGGCTTCCTCCAACAAGTGCGCGCTGGTGATGGCCGGAGGCACTGGAGGGCATATCTTCCCAGGTCTCGCGGTCGCCGATGAGTTGCGTGAGCGCGGTTGGCGTGTGCACTGGCTGGGCGCGCCGGGAAGCATGGAAGAGCAACTGGTTCCGCCTCGCGGCTATGCCTTCGAGCCAGTGGTGTTTGGTGGTGTGCGCGGCAAGGGCGCGAAGACACTTTTCCTGCTTCCGCTGCGTCTGCTCAGGGCGTTCGGGCAAAGCATGGGTGTGATCCGTCGGGTCAAGCCAGACGTGTTGGTGGCCTTTGGCGGATACATCACCTTCCCAGGCGGCATGATGGGCGTGGCCCTGAACAAGCCTCTCGTCTTGCATGAGCAAAACTCGATAGCGGGCATGGCCAACAAGTTTTTGGCGGGCATCGCGGATCGGGTGTTCACAGCGTTTCCCGGAGTGCTGCCCAAGGCGCGAAAAGTGCAGTGGGTGGGCAATCCCCTGCGCGCAGCGTTCACGCAGGGCCCCGCACCTTCAGAGCGTTTTGCCGGACGAAGTGGCCCACTGCGTGTATTGGTTGTGGGCGGAAGCTTGGGCGCTAGAGCCTTGAATGAAGTGGTGCCTCAGGCGCTGGCCATGCTGGGCGCCGGACAGCGACCCGTCGTCACACATCAGAGCGGGGCCAAGCAGATCGATGAATTGCGCGCGGCCTATGAGAAGGCTGGTGTTGAAGCGACGCTTGTTCCTTTCATAGACGATATGGCCAGTGCTTATTCAGAAGCTGATCTGGTGATTTGCCGCGCCGGCGCCACCACGGTGAGCGAAATTGCGGCCATTGGTGCAGCCGCACTGTTTGTGCCATTCCCCGCAGCCGTGGACGACCACCAGACCGCTAACGCGAAGTTCCTGGTCGACCAAGGTGCTGGCTGGTTGATCCAGCAGCGTGATCTGACGCCCCAGGTGCTTGCCGATTTGCTGCAGGGCACCAACCGGGCCACGCTGCTTTCCTTTGCGGAAAAGTCCAGAATAATGAGAAAAACGAACGCCGTCGAGAACATCGTCACGGCCTGTGAGGAGTTGGCCGCATGAAGCACGCCATTCGCCATATCCACTTCGTCGGCATCGGCGGCTCTGGCATGAGTGGTATTGCCGAGGTCTTGCACAACCTGGGCTACAAGATTTCCGGCTCTGATCTTTCAGACAGCAGCACCTTGCAACGCTTGGCAGCGCTTGGCATCAAGACGTTTGTGGGGCATGACGCTGCGAACACTGAAAGTGCTGATGCGGTGGTGACCTCTACAGCGGTCAAGGCAGACAATCCTGAAGTATTGGCAGCCCGGGAAAAGCGTATTCCGGTGGTGCCACGCGCGATGATGCTGGCTGAGTTGATGCGACTCAAGCAGGGCATTGCAATTGCCGGCACACACGGCAAGACCACCACCACCAGTCTGGTCGCCAGCGTGTTGGCTGAAGCCGGGCTCGACCCTACCTTCGTGATTGGTGGGCGGCTCAATAGTGCCGGGGCCAACGCGCGCCTGGGAGCAGGTGACTACATCGTGGTCGAGGCGGATGAGTCGGACGCGTCATTTCTGGATCTTCTGCCCGTGATGGCAGTGGTCACGAACATCGACGCCGACCACATGGAAACCTACGGCCACGACTTCAATCGTCTGAAGAAGGCCTTCGTAGATTTCCTGCACCGCATGCCTTTCTACGGCACGGCCATCCTTTGTCTGGAGAGTGCAGCGGTGCGCGAGATCGCAGACACCCTGGCCTGCCCCGTCACTTCTTATGGGTTTGCGGAAGACGCGCAGGTTCGTGCCGTGGATGTGCGCGCCGTGCAAGGGCAGATGCATTTCACAGTTCAACGCCGTAACGGCGTGCAACTGCCTGATCTTCCCGTGGTGCTCAACTTGGCGGGCGAGCACAACGTTCTCAACGCACTGTCTGCCATCGCGGTGGCGGTTGAGCTCAATGTCCCTGATGCGGCCGTGCAGAAAGCGTTGGCCGAATTCAAGGGGGTTGGCCGGCGCTTTCAGCACTATGGAGACCTGCCTGCAAAAGGCGGCGGCACTTTCACGGTCATCGACGATTACGGACACCACCCGGTGGAGATGGCTGCCACGTTGGCGGCGGCGCGCGGCGCGTTCCCTGGCCGCCGCCTGGTGCTGGCGTTCCAGCCGCATCGCTACACCCGCACGCGCGACTGCTTTGATGATTTTGTCAGTGTCATAGGCACCGCCGATCGAGTGGTGCTGACCGAGGTGTACGCCGCCGGTGAAGAGCCCATCGTCGCTGCTGACAGCCGTTCGCTGGCGCGGGCACTGCGCGTGGCGGGCAAGGTCGAGCCGGTCTTTGTAGCTGACGTATTTGATCTTCCTGCTTTTGCGGTCGAGCACGCGCGCGGTGGTGATGTCGTGATGTGTATGGGGGCCGGTTCTATAGGCGCCATACCGGGGAAAATCGTTGAGTTGCTACAAAAAATAGAGCATAATTCGAACGTTATCAATCCATCATGACGACAAGCATTGTTCAACTCGGAAAAGTGGCTGTCCTGATGGGTGGCCAGTCAGCGGAACGCGAGGTTTCGCTGATGTCCGGCGCCGGCGTTCTGGCCGCGCTCCGAAGCCGTGGTGTTGATGCCCACGCCTTCGATCCGGCCGAACGTGGCATGGATGAATTGCGCCGTGAGGGCTTTGCTCGCTGCTTCATCGCGCTACATGGCCGCTACGGTGAAGATGGCACGGTGCAAGGCGCTCTGGAATTGCTGGGCATTCCATATACCGGTGCTGGCGTGCTGGCTTCGAGCATGGCCATAGACAAGGCCATGACCAAACGCGTCTGGGTAGCCGAAGGTCTCTCCACCCCACGTCACGTTTTGCTGCAAAAGGGGCAATGCACTCCCGAGCAGGTGCTCGCCTTGCCTGGTGAATTGGGCTTGCCTCTGATTGTCAAACCCGTGCGCGAAGGTTCGTCACTCGGGGTGACCAAGGTTGTGAATCACTCGCAAGTGCAGGGGGCTATCAATGCTGCCTCCGCCATGGATGCTGACATCATGTGCGAGCAATTCATTTCGGGAGATGAAGTCACCTGCGCAGTGTTGGGGACGGGTGATAGCGCATGTGCACTTCCCGTTATTCATATCGTGGCGCCTGAAGGCCAATACGACTACCAGAACAAGTACTTCACCGACTCGACGCAATATCGGGTGCCTTGCGGTCTGCCGCCAGGCGAGGAGGAGGCTATTCAGTCCCTGGTGCTCAAGGCGTACCGAGTGCTCGGCTGCCGCGGTTGGGGGCGGCTTGATGTCATGATCGATGGGGTCACCCGCAAACCTTATCTGCTGGAGATCAACACAGCACCTGGCATGACCAGCCATTCGCTGGTGCCCATGGCCGCCAAGGCCGTCGGGATCAGCTACGAAGATTTGTGTCTCCACCTGCTCGAATCGGCAACGCTCGATTACCCCGCCAGGCAAGCGCAAGGATCGGCTGCATGAATACGGCCATGCCATTGCCGCTGGACGTCAGGTTGATGAACCTGACCACCTCCATCCTGGCCACGGCCTTGGTGCTGGGGTGCCTGGCCGCAGGCTTGTGGTGGGTCATGCGCAACCCCGCTTTTGCGATTGGCCGCATTACCGTCGAAGGCGATACCACCCATAACAGTTCGGCGAGTCTGCGGGCCAATGTGGCCCCGCGTCTGGCAGGCAATTTCTTTACGCTTGATCTGGATGCGGCGCGTGCGGCTTTTCAGTCGACTCCCTGGGTTCGCAAAGCCATGGTGCAACGCGTCTTTCCTGATCAGCTCAACGTGACTTTGCAAGAGCATGTGCCTGCTGCCATTTGGGGCGAAGACAACACGCACATGGTCAACGCGCAGGGTGAGGTTTTCGAAGCCGTCGCTGACGACGCTGAGGAAGAAGGCTTGCCTCGATTGCTTGGTCCGGAGGGTCGTGCTTCGGAATTGCTGCAGATGTACCGTCTTCTAGCGCCGCTGCTCAAACCGCTGGGTCAGCCAGTGGAAGAGCTTGCGCTGGAGGCACGCGGAAACTGGCGCGCGGAACTGGAGAACGGTGCCGTCCTGGAGTTGGGGCAAGGATCGGCGGAGGAATTGAAAGCCCGGTTAACGCAGTTCGCCAGCACGGTGGGGGATGTCGCAGCACGGCACCAACGCGGCGTAGAGGCGATTGAGTTCGCCGATCTACGGCATATATCCGGCTACGCGCTGCGCTTGCGCGGCGTGGCGACGGGCAAGCCTGAGCCAAAGCCCGTGCGGCCCAAGCGATGAGATGAAGCGAAAAGCAAAAGAAACACTGGTGAAAAGATGGCAAAAGAGTACAAGGATCTGATCGTCGGCCTCGATATCGGCACCGCCAAAATCATGGTGGTGGTGGGAGAGGTATTGCCCGGCGGCGACCTGAAACTCGCCGGATTGGGCGTGGCGCCCAGCAACGGCTTGAAGCGAGGTGTGGTGATCAACATCGACGCTACGGTCGCCAGCATTCAGCAAGCTTTGAAAGAGGCTGAGTTGATGGCCGACTGCAAGATTGCACGCGTCTACACCGGCATCACCGGCAGCCATATCCGCGGCATCAATTCGAGCGGAATGGTCGCGGTCAAGGACAAGGAAGTTACCCCTGCGGATGTCGCGCGAGTCGTGGAGACCGCCAAGGCCATCAATATTTCGAGTGACCAGCGCTTGTTGTTGGTCGAACCTCAGGAATTTGTCATTGACGGTCAAGATGTCAGAGAGCCTGTGGGCATGAGCGGTATGCGCCTGGAGGCCAAGGTGCATATCGTCACGGGTGCGCAAAGCGCAGCAGAGAACATCATCAAGTGCGTGCGCCGCTGCGGGCTGGATGTCGATCACCTCATGCTCAACCCGTTGGCATCGGCTCAGGCCGTGCTGACTGATGACGAGCGCGAATTGGGCGTCGTGTGTGTCGATATCGGTGCCGGCACAACCGATGTGTCCATCTTCACCGGAGGTTCAATTCGGCACACCGCAGTGATCCCGATTGCAGGCGATCTGATCACCAGTGATATCGCCATGGCCTTGCGTACGCCCACCATGGATGCCGAAGACATCAAGGTCGAGCACGGTTTTGCCAAACAGCTGTTGGCCGACGCAGAAACCCAGGTAGAGGTACCGGGGCTGGGCGATCGCACGCCACGCATGTTGTCCAAACAGGCACTGGCCGGCGTTATCGAGCCTCGCGTCGAAGAAATTTTCTCGCTGGTACAGCAAGTGATTCGTGAATCGGGCTTCGAGGAAGTGCTGTCCTCCGGTGTGGTGCTGACTGGTGGCAGCTCCGTCATGCCTGGCATGCTCGAGTTGGGGGAAGACATCTTCCTCAAGCCTGTGCGGCGCGGCATTCCCAAGTATTCCAGGGCTTTGTCAGACATGGTGGCACAACCAAGAGCCGCCACCGTCATGGGCTTGATGGAAGAAGCCCGGCAGGCTCGCCTGCGCGGTTTCAAAGTGGCGCAAAAGAGCGGTGGCATGAAAACCGCATTTGGCCGCATCAAAGATTTCATTGTGGGTAATTTCTGATGACCCCACGAGCCACCAAGCATCAAAGCACGGGGCCTCCGACCTGGGCCCCCGAGTAAAGAGCATCAGGTCAATGAAAAAAAACAAATTCAATTTTTCCCAATTAACGGCAACTGCAGGCAAGGAGTGACATCATGAGCATCGAGATGATTGAAACGGACGGATTTCACGCAGGCACCCTGATCAAGGTGATTGGAGTTGGCGGCGGTGGCAGCAACGCCGTCGATCACATGATCTCGCGCAGCGTGCAGGGCGTGGAGTTCATTTGCGCCAATACGGATGCGCAAGCTCTGGGTCGCACCAAGGCTTACGCCAGCATCCAGCTCGGCACGAGTGGCCTGGGCGCGGGCAGCAAGCCTGATAAAGGCCGCGAGGCAGCTGAAGCAGCCAGCGACGACATTCGCCAGGCCATTCGCGGCGCGCACATGCTGTTCATTACAGCAGGCATGGGCGGCGGTACGGGAACTGGCGCGGCGCCAGTGATCGCCCGCATTGCCAAAGACATGGGCATTCTCACCGTCGGTGTGGTGACCAAGCCGTTCGATTGGGAAGGCGGGCGCCGCATGACCAACGCCGAGTCGGGTTTGTCCGAACTGGAAGCCAACGTTGATTCGCTGATCGTGGTGCTCAACGAAAAGCTGCTCGAAGTGCTGGGCGACGAAGTCACTCAGGACGAAGCTTTCGCTCACGCCAACGACGTGTTGAAAAACGCAGTGGGCGGCATTGCCGAGATCATCAATGAATACGGCCATGTGAACGTCGACTTCGAAGACGTACGTACCGTGATGGGTGAGCCTGGCAAGGCCATGATGGGAACCGCAGTGGCCAACGGTCCGGACCGCGCCCGTATTGCCGCTGAGCAAGCTGTGGCCTGCCCGCTGCTGGAAGGGATCGATCTCTCCGGCGCCAAAGGCGTGCTGGTGCTCGTCACGGCCGCCAAGGGTTCACTCAAACTGAGCGAATCGCGCGAAGCCATGAACACGATCCGTGCTTATGCCTCACAAGATGCTCACGTCATCTACGGCGCTGCCTACGACGACAGCCTGGGCGAGGCCATCCGCGTGACGGTGGTAGCTACAGGCTTGTCACGCCAAGGCGTGCGCCGTCAGCCCATCACTGTGGTGCAGGGCGGTCTGCGTACGGGTACCGACAACGTGCCGTTCTCCATGCCCTCCGCGAACGGAATGGGTGTTGGCAATCCCCACGACTACGGACAGATGAGCGTCCCGAGCGTCTGGCGTAAGCCACCGGATCGTACCCACGCTGCTGCACGGGTTGACGCCTTGTCTTCGGGTGGTATGGATGATTTCGAGATTCCAGCCTTCCTGCGCAAGCAAGCCGACTAATTGTTGGGCCTGGTAAGGCATTAAGGCGTTGTGCAGGTGTTGTGCATCGCTGGCAATGACAAATGACAGTGGCTTTCGCGACGGCGGAAGCCCTGTCATTTTTCTTTGAATTCACCCAAGTGCCGAGCGTCTTTGTTGGAAAACCTAAAATAGCGCCATGCTTTCGCAACGCACCCTGAAATCACTCACCCGCGCCGTGGGCGTCGGCCTGCACAGTGGCGAACGGGTGGAGTTGACATTGCGCCCCGCCCCGCCAGACACAGGCATCGTGTTTAGGCGCGTTGATTTGCCGGAGCCGGTAGATATTCCGGTCAATGCCACTTCTGTCACTGACACCCGCCTGGCGTCCACTATTTCCAGTGGTCATGCCAAAGTGCGCACCGTTGAGCACTTGATGTCGGCCTGCGCCGGTCTGGGGCTGGATAACCTCTACATCGACATCACTGCAGAAGAAGTGCCTATCCTTGATGGCTCGGCTTCTTCCTTTGTTTACTTGCTGCAGAGCGCTGGGATTGAGCTGCAAAAGGCTCCCAAGCAGTTTCTCCGTGTCAAGAAAGCGGTAGAAGTGCGTGAAGGGGAGGGTGACCAACTGAAATGGGCTCGTCTTGACCCCCATCACGGTTTCACTTTGAGCTTTGAAATTGATTTCGATCACCCCGCGGTGGATTCCACTGCGCAGCGCGTCGAGTTTGACATGGGTTCTGGCCGTTACAGCCGCGATATCGCTCGGGCGCGCACCTTCGCTTTCAGCCGGGATGTCGAGATGATGCGGGCCAGTGGCCTGGCCCTTGGCGGAGGTTTCGACAATGCCATCGTCATGGATGATTTCAAAGTACTCAACAGCGATGGCCTGCGCTACGCCGAGGAGTTCGCCAAGCACAAGATTCTGGATGCCATTGGCGATCTTTACTGCATAGGCAAGCCCATGCTGGCTGCCTACGGAGCTTTCCGTTCGGGCCATGGGCTCAACAATAAACTGCTACGCGAGTTGCTGGCGCAGCCCGACGCCTACGATATGGTGACTTTTCCCGATGAGAGAAAAGCCCCCGCCGGATTCGCGCAATTAGCGCGTGCCTGGTAAGGAGTCAGCGTGCTGCTGTTTCGCTGGGCCATCCTGCTTTTCCTCCTGTTCTCAGGAGTTTGCTTTGCGTATTACGCTGCAACCGGTGATGCCCGTTTCAAGCGGATCGGCTGGGTTGTACTTAGGTGGACTATCCTCGCCGCGCTCGGATTCTTCGCAGTATTGATCGCCGAACGGGTGCTCTAGGCCCGCGCTCCTGGGCGTGTGAACGCCAGCGGGCGTAGCCCGCGCAGTGAGAGGGGGATGCGCTTCAGGCGACCAACAGCCCCTGCTTTTCGATAAATGCCACCACCTCATCCAGACCGTCCAAGGTCTTCAGGTTGGTCATGACGAAGGGCTTGAGTTCCTTGCGTGTGGTGCGCATCCGCGTGGTGTCTTCCCGCATCACGTCCAGATTGGCCCCTACGTAGGGCGCCAGATCGGTTTTGTTGATCACGAACAGATCGCTTTTGGTGATGCCCGGACCACCTTTGCGCGGGATTTTTTCACCAGCGGCGACATCAATCACGTAAATCGTAAGGTCTGACAACTCGGGGCTGAAGGTGGCAGCCAGGTTGTCGCCCCCCGATTCAATGAATACGATGTCAGCATCGGGAAACTGCGCCAGCATGCGGTCGATGGCCTCCAGGTTGATAGAAGCATCTTCACGGATGGCAGTGTGCGGGCAGCCCCCGGTCTCCACGCCCATGATGCGCTCAGCGGGTAGCGCGCCGCTGACGGTCAAGATGCGCTGGTCTTCCTTGGTGTAGATGTCGTTGGTGATGGCGATCAGATCCCACTTGTCTCGCATGGCCTTGCACAGCATTTCAAGGATGGTGGTTTTGCCCGAACCCACAGGGCCGCCGATGCCTACGCGCAAGGGCGGCAGTTTTTTTGTGCGATGAGGAATATGGTGAAGTGCCGTAGAGGTCATGAGCGGAACAATCGTGAATACTGATGTTCATGCCGGGCGGAGTGAATCGCCAGCATGGGTGAGAACGCCTGGCGTGTTTCGTTAGAGAGTGCTTGGGCGTGCGCGACTGCGATGGGAATCTCGTGGGCTAACTGCGCCAGGATGCGCTGCCCTGCGCTCTGGCCCAGTGGCACGGCCTTGAGGGCGGCTTGCACCATGTTTTCTGCCCAGCCGAATGCGTAGGCGAGTAAAGCGTTTTGCACGGATGCCTCGGAGAAGGCTGTGGCCAGTGCGAAAGCGATGGGGTAAGTGGGCCGCTGCTGCGACAACGCTGCCAGTCGAGCTACCTGGCTCGTGCGCTCAGCATCGTTGGTGTGTTGATTGCGCAGCCAATCAGCCAGCGACCGGCCCATTTGTTCCGTTTGCAGGCGAAGTTCCCTGCTTTCCCGGGTGAAAAGAATCCAGTCATTGAGTTCTTCCACGCGGGTTACATCGCCCTCATGCCATGCTGGAAGTGCTTGCGCAATGGCAGCCATGTCGCCGCGTGCCTGCGTTAAGTGAAGTTGCTGCGCCAGCCAGTCGGCCGCTTCGGCTTCCGTGGTCACTAGCGAAGCATCGATGGCCGCTTCAAGCACTTCGGAGTAGGAAAACCCACCCACGGGTAGCGCGGGCGAGGCCAGCCACATCAGCTGAAGGAGGGTCGCGGGAGAGGGCTCAGTGCTCATGCCCATGCCCTTGATGGCTATGGTCGTGACTGTGGCCGTGACCATGGCCATGCCCGTCGTTGGTGACATGGCCGCCATAGGCTCCGCCTTCTGGTTCGAAGGGAAGTTCAGCTTCGATCACCGTCATGTGCATGGCGCGCAGCATGTCTGCCAGCACATGATCGGGTTCGATCTTCAGGTGATCCGGCTGCAGTTCTATGGGCACATGGCGGTTGCCCAAATGGTAGGCAGCTCGCATCAGGTCAAAGGGCGAACCATGCTGGGCGCAGGCTGTGATGCGCAGCACTTTTTGTGGCGAGGCCAATACGCTGATCAAACTGCCATCCTCGGCGACCAGCACGTCGCCACCGCGCACGGCTTGGCCGCGCGGCAGGAAAACGGCCACACTGCGTCCCTGGCTATCGATCGCAGAGAAGCGGCTTTTTTGGCGCACATCCCAATCCAGCTCTATGGTGGCTGCGCGTTTGATGAGGGCTGATGAAAGGCCTTGCCCTTGAGCCAGGAGTTTGTTGACGTTCAGCATATGGCCCGAATTGCGCTCAAAACAGAAAGTATCGCTGAGCCATTGGCAGGCTGACTGCCGGCTCGCAAGTCAGCAGTTCTCCATTGGCACGCACGGCGTAGGTCTGGGCATCCACTTCCATATGAGGTGCCAGATCGTTATGGATCATGTGGCGCTTTTGTACGCCGCGTATGCCTTTGACCGCGGACAAGCTCTTGTGCAGCCCAAAGCGCGCGCCAATACCTGCTGCCAGGCCAGCTTGTGAGACAAAGGTGAGCGAACCGCGCGCATTGCTTCCCGCGAACGAGCCGAACATGGCGCGGTAGTGCACAGGTTGAGGTGTGGGAATGCTGGCATTGGGGTCGCCCATCGCTGCCATGGCGATGCTGCCGCCCTTCAGGATGCAGGCAGGCTTCACGCCAAAGAATGCGGGTTTCCAGAGCACGATGTCGGCCCACTTGCCCACTTCCAGGCTACCCACCTCGTGGCTGATGCCGTGAGCGATGGCGGGGTTGATGGTGTATTTGGCAATGTATCGCTTGGCGCGGAAGTTGTCATTTCGCGCGCCATCACCTTGCAGTGCACCGCGCTGCTGCTTCATCTTGTGTGCGGTTTGCCAGCAACGCAGGATGACTTCGCCCACACGTCCCATGGCCTGGCTGTCGGAGCTGAACATACTGATGGCGCCGATATCGTGCAGGATGTCCTCCGCCGCAATGGTTTCCTTGCGAATACGGCTTTCGGCAAATGCCAGGTCTTCGGCAATACCCGCATCCAGGTGATGGCAGACCATGAGCATGTCCACGTGCTCGTCCAGGGTGTTCACCGTGTAGGGGCGTGTAGGGTTGGTGGAGCTGGGCAACACATTGGCTTCACCCACTACCTTCAGAATGTCGGGTGCATGGCCGCCGCCCGCGCCTTCGGTGTGGAAGGTGTGAATGGTTCGGCCCTTGAAAGCGGCCACGGTATCTTCCACAAAGCCGCTTTCATTGAGCGTATCTGTGTGAATCGCGACCTGGGTATCGGTTTCCTCTGCGACCGTCAGGCAATTGTCGATAGCGGCAGGCGTACTGCCCCAGTCCTCGTGCAGCTTCAGGCCAATGGCGCCCGCATTGATCTGTTCATGCAGCGCGTCTGGCAGGCTGGCATTGCCCTTCCCAAGAAACCCGAGATTCATGGGAAAGGCGTCGGCCGCCTGCAGCATGCGCTCCATATGCCAGGGTCCGGGGGTGCAGGTGGTGGCAAAGGTGCCTGTAGCAGGGCCGGTGCCCCCTCCTATCATGGTGGTCACTCCGCTGGCCAGAGCCTCCTCAATCTGCTGAGGGCAGATGAAGTGGATGTGTGTATCTATGCCGCCTGCGGTGACGATCAAGCCCTCGCAACTGATGATCTCGGTGCCCGGACCGATGACGATGTCCACGCCGGGCTGCGTATCCGGATTTCCTGCTTTGCCAATAGCGGCCACGCGGCCGTCTCTGAGGCCTATGTCGGCCTTGACGATGCCCCAGTGATCAATGATCAGTGCATTGGTGAGCACCGTGTCCATCGCACCCTGCGCACGGGTGCGCTGGCTTTGCGCCATGCCGTCGCGTATGGTCTTGCCGCCGCCGAACTTCACTTCTTCGCCATAACCGCCAGCGACCAGGGTGAAGTCTTTTTCCACTTCGATGATGAGATCGGTGTCCGCCAGGCGCACGCGATCACCCACCGTCGGGCCAAAGGTTTCGGCGTAGGCGCGCCTGTTCATGGTGGCCATTTAAAAGTCTTCCCTTGAGTGGTAACGGTACGAAGCAGGCTGGCTCATTTCAGTGCTCCCATGACCAAACCGCGAAAACCGTAGATGTGCCGATCACCGCCTATATCAACCAACTCCACCGTACGCTGCTGGCCGGGTTCGAAGCGAACCGCCATGCCGCTGGCAATGTTCAGGCGCATGCCCCGCGCGGCGGGGCGGTCGAAATCCAGGCTGGCATTGGTCTCCGCGAAGTGGTAGTGCGATCCCACCTGTATGGGGCGATCGCTTGCATTCTTCACCACGAGGGTCAAAGTGCGTCGGCCGGGATTGAGGACATGCGAGCCCTCGTCTATCAAGAATTCACCTGGAGTCATGCTCGCCTCACCGTCAAGCCAATCGAGCCAACATGAACGCACCCAGCAAAGCCGTGGCCCCGCCACCTAGTGTGGCCAGCCATTGATGGCGCTGCATCACTGCTCGGCCCAACACGATGCCCGCAATATGCAAGGCTCCCGAACCCAGTGCCACGCCAACGAGGGCGCCGATCACAGCCTCCCCGCTGCTTGCGGACAGTTCCCGGCCGTGCGCTGCCCCGTGGAAGAACGCGAATACGCCCGCCAGCGCCGCAGCAACCGCCCAGGGCATCTGTTTCTGAACGGCCACCAACAAACCCAGCACCAGCACAGAAGCGGCAATCATGGGTTCCACGCCCGGTATCCACAATCCGGCAAAGCCGGCGAGGGCACCGGCCACCAGCAGCGCCACGAAAGCAGCTGGTGCTCGCCACGCAGGTGTCACCGTCAAAGCGCTCCACACTCCCACTGCGAGCATGGCAGCCAGATGATCGGCACCGGTGAACGGATGCGTGAATGCATGGGCGAAGCTGTCCAGCAGGCCATGATGGCCGCCGCCATCGGTACCCGTATGCGCTAAAACGGGTAGGGGTAGCGCCCAGGCCGCAGCGGTCGCCGAGATGATCAGTTGTTTGATTTTCATAAGACGTACGAAAGAGAAGTCAAAGAGTGTCTGGCGGGTCAAACGATGGGGTCATGTACGGTGACCAGTTTGGTGCCGTCCGGAAAGGTGGCTTCGATCTGGATGTCTGGAATCATTTCCGGCACGCCCACCATCACGTCTTCTCGCCTCAGTACGGTGCGGCCCGCGCTCATGAGTTCGGCCACCGTGCGTCCATCGCGCGCACCTTCCATCACAAAGGCGCTGATGAAAGCCACCGCTTCCGGATAGTTGAGCTTCACGCCTCGCGCCTTGCGCCGCTCGGCCAGCAGGGCAGCGGTGAAGATCAGCAGCTTGTCTTTTTCGCGAGGGGTGAGTTCCATGCATAGGATGTGCGCAAGCACCATGCCAAGTCGCTTTTGAAATTGGGGCGAGAATTCACCAAGAAGGGGATATGAATGTGCAAAGGTGGTTCGACGCGCCAACTTATGGTGCGTCAGTGCACCGACATGGTGCCATCAGGCCCTCTGTCGCATGACGCGGCCGCGGCGCTCCGGCCTCGCCGAAGTGGCGGCGTAGATCTTGCAAGGTGATCAGGAACACGTTCGAACAAGAGCAGGGCAGTACGTTGAAGTTTTTGTGGTCTGCACGGGCATGCCGAACTCACTCACACTTTTCGATCCATGGCATGGCACGCAAAACTCGCGCTTGACTATCAAGCGCGGCAAGGAAAATCCACAGTGCAGTTCCTGCACGATGGGCCTTTACGCGTCCTCAAAAGCCTGTATCCAGAAGGGCATGCTGTTTGCCACAACGTGCTTGTGCACCCGCCTGGTGGCTTGGTCGGGGGTGATGTGCTCGACATCTCTGTGCATGTGGGCGAGGGCGCCCATGCGCTGGTCACGACCCCAGGGGCCACGCGTTTTTACAAAAGCAACGGACAGAAAGCGCAGCAGCGAACGCGCTTGCAGCTTGACCCTGGCGCGCGGCTGGAGTGGCTACCGCTTGAGGCCATTGCATATAACGCCTGCGATGCCGCCAATCACGTGGAGTTTGCGCTGGCTGACGGTGCGCAGTTACTGACCTGGGATGTCACTGCCTTCGGCTTGCCTATGGCTGGCCAGCACTTCGAGCAAGGCGCGCTGACGCAACACATCGAGTGGCCGGGGCACTTTCTGGAGCACGGCGTGATCGCCGCAAAGGATAAGCTGCTGCTCGATGGCGCTTTGGGCTTGGCCGGGCACCGCTGCATGGCCAACCTGATCCTGGCCAGTGGCACGCCTTTACCGCGTGGTCAGCGTGAGGCGCTGCAGGAAAGTACCCATGCGCTGCTGCAGTCTGCGCCGGAAGGGCTGATCGCCGGGGTGACCGCGCCTAACGACCATATGCTGGTGTTACGCGGGCTCGCTCCGGTGGTGGAGCCCGCAATGCAGCTCTGGAAAACCGTGTGGGCGCATTGGCGCTCGGAGCTTTGGGGTTTGAAAGGCGAGGCGCCCAGGATCTGGTCGACCTAGGAGGCTGTCGGACTTGGAGCGCCGATAGCGAAAATGGGCCCCAGCGAGGACAGTTTTCATGGGATTTGCAGGCCCATAGCCTAGCTATAGGTCAAAAAGACCGTGAAAAATGGACCGCTGCGGCCCATTTGCAGCCGGCGATTTCCAAGTCCGACAGCCTCCTAGGGCGTGTTCACGACATCGCCCTATTTCTCCGCGTTTCCCGTTGAAAAAATCACCCCGGCTTGAACTGATCCTTCAACCCCGCCCAACAATCGGCATACTCCGTGTCTAGCGTGGGGCTGTTCAAGGCGCTTTCAGTGGGAATCAAGCGATAGCGACTTTCAAACATGAAGGCCAGGGTGTTGTCGAGCTTTTGCGGCTTGAGATCTGCATGGCTGGCCTTGTCGAAGGCGTCCTCATCTGGCCCGTGCGGCACCATCAGGTTGTGCAAGCTTGCGCCGCCCGGCTTGAAGCCTCCGGGCTTGGCGTCGTACTCCCCGTAGACCAATCCCATGAATTCGCTCATGACATTGCGGTGGTACCAGGGCGGGCGGAACGTGTTTTCCATCACCAGCCAACGCGGCGGGAAAATGACGAAATCACAGTTGGCGGTGCCGGGGGTGTCGCTGGGTGAGGTGAGCACGGTAAAAATGGACGGATCCGGGTGATCGAAGCTGATCGATCCGATGGTCATGAAATCGGCCGTGTCATACCTCACAGGTGAAAGATTGCCGTGCCACGCCACTACGTTGAAGGGCGAATGACTGGTGGGTGCGTGCCAGAAGCGGCCACCAAATTTCTTCACAAGCTCATAGGCGACCTCGCCTTCCTCAAAAGCAGCTACCGGGGCTTGGAAATCGCGCGCATTGGCCAGGCCGTTGGAACCAATGGGGCCTAGCTCAGGCAAGCGGAAATGCGCACCGTAGTTCTCGCACAGGTAGCCGCGCGAGGGGCCATCGGGCAATCCCACCTTGAACACCACGCCGCGCGGTATCAGGGCGATCTGACCGGGTTTGACCTCCAGCACGCCCATCTCGCTCGTGATGACCAAGCGGCCTTGCTGGGGAACCAAAAGTATTTCACCATCGGCATTGACGAAGGCCCGGCGCTCCATGGAGCGGCCGGCCAGATACACGTGGGCTGCCAAGCCTTGTTGCGAATCGGCATCGCCGTTGGCCGCCATGGTGTGGACACCGTCGATGAAGTCGATGTCGGCCACATTGGCCGGAAGCGGCGCAGGATGCCAGCGCATAGGTTCGGGCGGCACGGCCATCGTGCGGTCGCCGCCAGTGCGCCAGGTTTTCTGCTCGTAAGCTTGATAGCGGCCTGCCACTACGGAGGGCTGGCGGCGGTAGAGCCAGGAGCGGCGATTCTCATGCCGTGGCGCGGTGAAGGCAGTGCCTGAGATCAGTTCCGGGTAGAGGTCAAAGGGCGCACGCTGGGGGCTGTTGCGGCCTTGCGGCAGCGCGCCGGCCACGGCTTCGGTGGCATATTCATTGCCAAAGCCGCTTTGGTAGCGGCGCTCTGTATTGAATTGATCATTCATGCAGATTCCTCAGTTGCAAGTTTTGACTTGTTTTTTCAACGCGCACGCCTATACATGCTGTTGGTGCTGCGCGCGAGACCGGCAGCATGCAACCGGTCAATCGTGCGGCCGGCATGTGCGTGGGTGATGGCAAGGCCCAGGGCATCGGCTGCGTCTGGCCGGGGAGCTGAGGGCAGTTCGAGCAGTCGCTGCACCATCGCCTGCACTTGCTCCTTGGCGGCCCGGCCGTGCCCGGCCACTGCTTGCTTCATCTGCAACGCGGTGTATTCGGCCACCGGCAAATCGCAGGACACCAGAGCAGTCACGCAGGCGCCGCGCGCTTGGCCAAGCAGCAAGGTGGCTTTGGGGTTTACGTTCACGAACACGATCTCCACCACGGCGGAGTCGGGCTGATAGCGAGCCTTCAGCTCGCAAATTCCGTCGAAGAGGATTTTTAGCCGGGCAGGGAGATTGCCGATATCAGCGCTGGAGGTCTGGATGACCCCACTGGCCACATACCGGAGAGCAGACCCTTCGACATCAAGCACGCCAAAGCCTGTGGTGCGCAAGCCGGGATCAATGCCGAGAATTCTCATTTGCTACTCATTTTATAGCAAATTTCCAAGGCCAGGCGCCTAGATCCCAAAATACCAACGCACGGAATGAAAGAACACCGGCGCCGCAAAGCACAAGGCGTCGACGCGGTCGAGCAAACCGCTGGCTCCTGTGACCGACGGCGTGTGGCCACCCCAATTGGTCACTCCCCGGTCGCGCTTGAGCGCTTTCATCACCAGATGGCCGAGCGAGCCAGCCACGCCGGCGACCAGGGACATCGCGGCAGCCTGACCGAGATCGAAGGGCGTGACGCCAGTCAGCATGACGCCGATCAGGGCGCCAGCTCCAATACCTATGAACCAATTGCGCCAGGAAAAACTGGAGCTGACATTGGGCGCGTGCGCACGCCCGGGCCAATACCGGTTGGCCAAGTGTTGTACCAGCATGCAGGTCTGCACCACAATGGCAAGAAAAAAGACCAGGAAGGCGCTGCGTCCGCTCCAACCGGGAAAATTGAGAAGCAGCAGAGCCGGTACGTGGGACAGTCCGTATACGCAGACCATGATGCCCCACTGAACTTTGGCTGTGCGTTCCAAAAAACCCTGCGGGTCATCCGCCAGTGCACTCACCACTGGAATGGCAAGGAATACGTAGACGGGAATAAACACTGTGAAGAGGTTGAAATAGCTTCCCCCCACCAACCAGTACTGGATAGGCAGCACGACGAAGAACGCCAGCACCAGGCTGCGGTGATCGCCTCGCCGCGTAGGAGACAGAGTAATGAATTCGCGTAGCGCCAGGAAGGAAACCAGCGCGAAAAGCACAGTGGCTGCCGTACTGCCAGAGGCCCAGGCGCACCAAAATACCAGCGCCATGAACCAGGAATGTCGCAGGAGGGTACGGCCGTGGTGGAGGTCAGCAGCATGGCCGAAGCCGGGCTTGCCTTCTTCCGGATCTTCGCTGCCGCGCTCCCGCAGTGAGAGTGCCAACAATGCCGCTGTGGCCAAAATCAATATGCCGAAAACGAGCAGAAAGAGTGCGGTCACCTGCTGATCAGGTGTGAGGCGGCCAAGGAACTCAATCATTGTTAAGCTGGAAACGGCAGTTGAACACGCCCGAGCAGGTCGGCATCAAGCGGGCTGGCAAGACGAGAGGACGCGACAGGCTAGTGCCTGCAAGAACGAGCAACGCCGCCAGCGCGTTTGAGGTCGGTCTGATCGGGTGTGTAGCGCTCTCACCTGAGGAGTGAACGGACGCTAATCGCGTAAAGCCTGTATTCATGCGGATTTTGTGCAGCTATAAAGCGGTCAATTGCCGTTTCAAGGTTATATGTCTCTCAGAGCTATGACCGCCTGCCGCGCACGATCGAGAAATGAGCGCCGCTCCTCATCAGGTTCCAATCGGATCGGTACGCCAAAGGTGACCGAGCACAGCACAGGAACCGGCACCACTTCCCCCTTGGGCATCACGCGCTGGACGTTGTTGATCCAGGCTGGCACGAGCACGACTTCAGGAAACTTCTGTGCGAGGTTGTACAAACCGGCTTTGAACGGTTGCGGCTCGGGTGCGTTGCCGCGCGTGCCTTCTGGAAAGATGATGAGCGAATCACCGCTCGTCAGCGCATCTATCAGCGGCTGCAACGGATCTTCATCGCCCTTGCGTTCGCGTTCCACGTAAACGGCGTTGAATACAGACGTGGTGATCCAGCGCCGGAAGTTGCTTTTGGTCCAGTAGTCCTTGGCGGCGATAGGGCGCGTGATGCCACGTAACTCTTCCGGAAGTGCCGCCCAGATCATCACCAGGTCGGCGTGGCTTTGGTGGTTTGCGAAGTAAATGCGTTGCTCTGCCTTGGGTGGCGCGCCGTACCAACGCGCCTGCGCCCCCGTAAGTAGCCGCACGATGCCGAGTAAGAGATAGCCCATGGCCTTGGCGGCCAGCTGATTACCTAGGAATAGTTTCATGGTAATTCAGCACTGCGCATGCGCGTCATGATCACTTGCGCGCGATGGTTCAAATAGGCCGAGCGCGGAACCTTCTCGAAATAACGTGGCCTGGGCAACATGACGGCCAGACGCCCAGCCTCATAAGCGCTCAGTTGCGAAGCGCTTTTCTTGAAGTAGTGCCGTGCGGCCGCTTCGGCACCAAAAACGCCTTCGCCCCATTCGACATTGTTGAGATAGATCTCCAGGATGCGCTGCTTGTCGAGCAGTTTTTCCAAGGCGTAAGTCAGTACCAATTCTTGCCCTTTCCGCGGCAGCGTGCGTTCTCCTGACAGCAGCAGGTTCTTGGCCAATTGCTGGGTAATGGTGGATCCCCCGCGGATCTTCACCTGCCGCGCCGGGAGGTTCTTTTCCGCGCGCTTGGCGGCGGCTTCCTCAGCCTTGGCATTGCGGTCCCAGGCTTTCTCAATGGCCTCCCACTCCACGCCGTCGTGGTTGATGAAATCATCGTCTTCCGAGGCGATCACGGCGCGTTTCAAATTGTCCGAAATCGCGTCGTAGGGGAGCCATTGCTGACGCCAACGGAGCCTGCCGTCAGTGGCCAGGCGCCAGGCTTCCGAACGTTGAAAGCTGGTGGACTGAGGGTCAATCACCACCATCAGCGCGATACGGCCGATGAAAAACAACTCCAGCATCAGCAAGGATAGTGCTACGAGCAGTAGCCAATGAACAACTTTGCGCATTTTCACGAGCAATGTGGTGGGACTTCCTTCCCCCTATGGAGAAGGTGAGGGTGAAGTGTCGCAGCGCCCATGCACTCTGCGACCGCCGAAGCCGCTTCGGGCGCCAGCGTCCTGCATCCCCAACGGGTTTTGCAGGGGCTCCCCAGGAAATCATTTACCTGTTGGAGCTTCATCTAGTAGCGCCGTTTCCAAAGTCATCTCGTGCGTGAATACGAAGCGCGCCGTGATGTCGATCTGATCGGTTTCCTTGCGCATGGCCGTGCTGAAACTCCCGAAGGGAGCCGCCGCCTGCGCGATGGCTTCGGCCAGCCGGTCCAGCACGCGGTTGCCGGAGCCGCGCACTACCCGGGCGTCGAGGATTCGCCCATCATGGTTGACCAGCAGAGCCATCATCAATTCGCCGTAGAGCTTTCGGCCTGCCACTTCAGGAAAGTTGCGCGTGCCTCGTGCTTCGATCTTGCGCCGCAGCTCGTCGTAGTACAGGGCGTAAGTCGTTCCCAGCGTGGCGGGACTAAGGTAACGTTTCTTGGGGCGCGAATTTTCTTCTTCTACCCGTCTTTCGATAGCCGCCAGCATCTTGGCCAGTTGCCTGCGTTTTTCCTCCTGCGCCTGGGCCTCCGGGCTGGCCTTCTTCTGCTCCTGCTCGGGCGGGGGGAGAGCCGCCATCTGGTCACGTATTTGCGCCATCAGCTGTTCCTGCTGTTGCAGCATGGAATCGATGTTGCGCTGGTTCTGGTCGATGGCGCTGTCGCCCTGAACCTCGACCACGCTCGGGGGTAGGGGTGTGCTGGCAATGCGCTTTTCGGCCGATTCTCCGCCACCTGCCAGGCTGGCTTGCGCAAGCGCCTGGGCTTTTTCTGGTTTGGTGTCTGATTTGGCGTTGACCAGGATCACCTCAAGAGGCGACTCTTCGAACACCCGCTTGAAGCCTTCGGGGTCGACAAAGCGCACCGTCAGTAGTACGGCATGCACTACGAACGATATTCCCAACGCCCATTGGAGGACAGAGAGTGACTTGAGGAAGCGGCCGATCACGGGGTTGAATTATCGTTGGATGCTTCGGCTTCGTTCACGTCGACCGCGATCGCAATCGGGCCAGCGGCGGCGTCATCGTCTTCGTCTTCGGCCTCGTTGTTGGCGTCGCTGGCTTCAGCGCTGCTATCGGTCAGCACTTCCAGGACCGTGCCGCCTACGTCGAGTGCGATGTCATCAATGTCACCCAGTTTTACCCGCACACTGGTGCCCCTCGGTAAGCCCTGGGCGCCCATCACGGTGAACACCAGCGGCAGTTCATCTGCGCGCGCGAGCCATGCACCACCGCCTTGCTCCCGCAGGAGACTGGCGGTCAGCTCCGTGATTCCTTGCTGGCGCAGGTAGTGCAATGTCCAGAATCGTTCCATGCTCGATTGATGCGCGTTATAGGCGCTGTAGGCGGCATCGAAGGCGCTGATGATGGCAAACAGCTGCGCGTCTTTGGGCTTGAAAGGCGCTACCAGCGCGGCCGTCTGCCCGTGGCGGGCGGCCGCAATGATTTGCCACTGGTTCGCCAGATCGACATAGCGGCGCAGGGGCGAGGTGCTCCAGGCGTAGCTTGGCACGCCAATGCCCGCATGGGGCAGTGCCTTGGTGCCCATGCGCACCTTCACGCCTGGCGCCATGCTGGCCTGGTTGCGGTAAATCGCCGGTACTCCCAGGCTGGCCAGCCATTGCCCCCAGGTGCTGTTGGCCAGGATCATCATTTCCGCGACCATCAAATCGAGTGGCGCACCGCGCTGGCGCGTGGTGATCTGAACGGTCTCATTCCCTTTGGGGATTTCCCCGTCGTTGCCGATCAGCCTGAAGTTGTAGTCAGGGCGGTTGAAAGTTTCAGGTTTGCCACGCACCACCTCTCGCCTGGCCTTCAGGTGCTTGGCGAGGGCGTACAGGAAGGACAGCGCCTCACGTTTGATGGGAAGCGACGCGCTTTCTGCGTCGTTTGGGGCATCGGTTTGCGCCAACCATTCCGCGGTGATGAGGTGATCCAGCTGGTCATGCCGCAGGTTGGCTGCAATCGGCACGCGCTCCAGGCGCGTCTCGCTGCTCTTGATCTCAAGCGTGGCCTCATCGAGCGTGACATAAAGCGACACCGCCGGGGCTGCTCGCCCTTCGCTCAAGGTATAGGTTTGCACCACGTCGTCCGGCAGCATGGTGATCTTGTAGCCGGGCATATAGACGGTGGAAAGTCGGCTTCGGCTGACGTCGTCCAAGGGGTCGCCTGGCTGGATGGCCAGCGCGGGGGCCGCTATGTGAATGCCCAGAATCACCGTGCCGCTACCCAATCCCTGAAGGGAGAGGGCATCGTCGATCTCGGTGGTCTGTGAATCGTCGATCGAGTAGGCCTGCACCGTAGCGAGTGGCAACTCCTCGGTGATAACGGGCGCTGCCAGCGGCGCGAAGCCCGTGCCCTTGGGGAAGTTATCGAACAGAAAACGCTGCCAGTGAAACTGGTAGGCCGATTCGATGGCACCTGCCTTTTGCAGCAGCGCCAGAGGCGCCGCGCGAGTGGCACGGCTTGCCTCCACCACGGCTTTGTATTCGGGCGCGTTTTTGTCGGGCTTGAACAGGATCTTGTAGAGCTGTTCGCGAATGGGGGCAGGGCAACTCCCTTCACCGAGTTCTGCTGCCCATGCGGTGATCTGCGCGGCAATCTGCTTTTTCTTTTCAATGGCAGCCAGCGCCTGAGCAACGATCTCGGCTGGTGCCCGGCGAAAACGTCCTTTTCCGGCTCGCCGGAAATAATGGGGAGCTTCTTGTAGCGCCATAAGCATGGCGGCCTGCTGAATTACCCCGGGTGTATTGCCGAAGTACTCACTGGCAAGTTCGGCGAAGCCGAACTCCTCCTCGGGCGCGAACTCCCAGGCCAGTGGCAACTCGATCTCTGCTGCCAGTGCTGAGGCGTCAGCTATCAGGGCGGCAGGCGCGGGTTTTTCGAAGCGCAGCAACTGATTGGCGGACTTGACCTTCAGGCGTTTACCCGAATCAAGTTCCACTTGGGCCGACGAATCGGTTTCGGAGAGTATTTTTCCTGCCAGGAATTTCCCGGCTTCATCAAACAATGCAAACATGACCCGCATTGTCTCGCACCTTGGGTACCCGCCAAGCTTGATCGCAGCTTGTTGCTGAACTGCGAACCATCTTGGAGATGAGCAACTCTCTATTAAATTTTAGGTATCTAAGTATTCTTTTAAAAATTTGATAAGAAGTATATACATACTTTAATGTTATTTCGATACGTATAAAACCTGCTTTGCCAAACTCGAATTGGCTGAAATGATGCTTGTCATGACTCAAGCAATCTTGAACGAAGGCCTTCTCGCAAAGCGCGTTTGCGAGTCAGCTTTCGGGAGTGCTGAGGGACTTTGCAATCAAGTTTGAGATGAACTCTCTTTCCGCCATCGCCGCTGCTCTTTCAGAGAGCACTTACAACCTGCAGCCTGGCCAGTGGCTGCACATTCCCCTTGATGAGCGGCATGAAGTGCGCCTGCTGAGCGTGTCAAGAGAGCCTGGTTTGATGGCCGTCGTGGCACAGCGGCCCGTGCCTCGCACCACCGCCCATGCCGACGCCGTGGAATCGCTGCTTCTGGGCCTCAGTGCCGAAACGCGCTGGACCGAAGGCCTCTCCGGTGGGATCGACGAAGACGGCTGGAACTGCATCGCATTCACCCTTCGCGAAACAGGAGATGCCAAACAGGTGGAAGCGGGCCTGGGGCGTGCGCTGAGCCGTTTGCAGGCTCTCATGGTTGCGGCATCCATTCGCGCGCCCTCTATGAACGCAACAAAGCGCCAGTTTTCATGGGAGTTTGTATGAATGGCACTGCTTTCGTCCCCAACGTGGCTTTCCAGCGGCTGATCGATGGCTTGGAAGTCCCATTGGTGCTTTCTACGCCGCGCTCTTTCGACCTGGTGTTCGAAGGCGGCTTGCCCGTCTCCGTTTCGCTTCACCCTAATGGGACGGATGTCGCCATCGATGTCTGGTGTTACGACGCCGCACCGCTGACTGGGGCTGCCCGCCGTACCTTGGTCAAGGCGCTTCTCTTGATGAATCAGGCCACGCTGTCTGGCCAGGCGCTGCGTATTGGCATGGACAGCAGAGGCCTCATTCTGGTGCACGCCAGCCAAGCGCTGGAGCGGCTGCAAGCCGTTTCCTTTGTGACTTGGCTCTCCAGGTTAGTGGAGCAAGGGCGGCGAGTGAGAGCCTTATTGAGCACTCATGAGGGGGGCGAAGACGCTGGGGAAGGCTCAGCCTCCGAGCGAGAGCGCCGCCTGCACTGAACTGAGAAGGAGTGAGTGAATCCCTCGTGCCGGATTCGTTCGAGCCCCTGAGTCCGACCCACTTTCAATGACGACTTGCCCCCATTTTTTCTGAAACCATCTGAACAGGAAGCAACATGAAGGTACTCACAAGCACGGTTCAAGGGAATGGTAGCCATACCCCACGGTGGCAATTCGCCGTGGATGCGGAGGGCTCTCGAGGGCTATGGGATAGGCTCAAAGGGCTGTTCAGCAGGCCTGTAAAAGGCGTGGAGAGCCTCATCAACGTTCGCGAGGTTTTCAAGAGTTTTTTCCAGGAACAAGCCAGCGCTCTGGGTCAAGACGTCCCTTTGTCGCACCGGGCCGGCTTGATGGACAGGGCACAGGGCCTGATGCAACAGATCCTGAGGGACTCGCTAGATAACACCATGGAGGAAGCCATAGCCCGAGGTGACGGCAAGATCCGTGAGGAGGAGCTGCTCAAAACCGTTGCACGCGCCAATGACGAGGCGCAATTGGCGTTGATGCAATTGCAAGCGCACGCCTTGCGCGCACGGCTGGTTGACGAACCCATGTCTGACCTTCGTCCCCAGATCGTCATCCGCGCCGACCAATCCATTCAACTGATTCGGCCGGCACCACGCATCGAGAATCTGGTGCTGCGTGGCGGTGGAGCCAAGGGCGTGGGTAATGCACCGGCACTGGTGGAGATGGAGCAAGCAGGTTTACTGACCAATCTGAAGAAGATTGTAGGAACTTCGGTAGGCGCTCTTACCGCAGTGAGTCTGGCCAGCGGTCAAGATGCCCAAGCATTTTCAGGGTTGGCCGTTGGGCTCGACATGACCACATTCAGGAACAAGCCCGAGAACTTTGGAGAGCGCTATCCGGGCATCGACCTGAGCTGCCGGATCGGGTTTCATGCGGGCCGCGCCCTCGAATTGCTTGACGAAGTCTCTGCCGGCAATGTTTCCGCCTATCTCAAGGAAAACTGGAATAACCGGGAGTTCCAGCAGAAATTCCTGGCTTTGCGCGATTCAGAAGGCCATGCAGCAGTGGCTCGTCTGGCCGGCTTACGGGCGCAGGATTTCGGGACGGATCGTACCGCCCAGATGATTACGTTTGGCGATCTGGCACGGATGCACCGCCTCGACCCCACCATATTCAAAGAGTTGGTGCTCACGGGCTGGGATGATACGAACAACCGCATGAGCTATTTCAGCGCGGAAAGCACGCCCTCCATGCCCATTGCCGTTGCCGGGCGCCTTTCCATGAGCTTTCCCATCATATTCAAACCCGTCACCGTGGATCCCGGTGATGGGCTGGGCGTTCGCACCTTTGTGGATGGTGGGGTGGGTAGCAACATGCCCACCGAAGTCATCATGGGCAATCTGCAAGGAAGGGATGCGGAGGAGGCCCGCTCGCGGACCGCCATCATGACTTTCGATGAGGCCGGTAAGGCATACGATGTGATGCACCGGCCCCCGGCAGAACGCAGCGGCTTCATCGATTGGATCGTGTCCATGCTAAGCGGCAACCCAAACTACGGGCAGGCGGCCGCTAGCGACGACTCCAAGGTCCGGGACATGGGCCCTAACGCGTTCGTGATTTTTCACGGCGATATGGGCACCCTGGATCTTCGCGCCTCACCCGAGCGGGTTGAAAAGGCCAAGCTGATGTCCACGCTCAAGACACTTGAGCAAATTGATCAGCGCCGAGGCCAAGCCTACGCGGTGGATTGCAACAGCGTGCAAGAGTGTTTCTCCTTGCTCACAAATTCGGAGAAGGCGGAGTTAAAACGAGGGGGCGCGCCAAGTCCCTTTGACTATCAGGACTATGTGACTGACCCCGCTTATCGCGCCCAACTGTCGCTGTACCACATGGCCATCTCGAATGATCAGCAAAATGAGCCGAATATGGCGCCGAGAGACAGTGTGATTCACGAGTTGGCGTTGGCACAGGTTCCGATTGGAGGGTTTGCTTGAGTCTGCCCCTGCCGCGTTCTATTGAAGGCTCAGGAACTCCAGCACATCGCCAATGTGCTGGTCAAAGTCTGACATCGCATGGTCACCACCTTCCTGCAACTTAAGGTGGCAGCCGGCATAGCGCGAAGCCATTTCTTGCCAGTCAAGCAGTTCGTCGCCCTTTGCAATAAGCGCGAAGAAGCGGTCTGGCTCCACAATTGCGCCGCTTTCCAGCTTGCGTAACTCATCAATGTACTCAGGCCGGAAGAAAAAATGCTCAGCTGGATCGTGCCACGTGCTTTGCTCCCCAATGTAGGCCGCCAAATCGCGTGCGGGGTCCACGGCTGGGTTGATCACCACCGCTTTGCACCCACGCCGCTGAGCTAGCCAGGTGGCATAGAAACCTCCCAGGGAGGAGCCAACCACCGCCATATGTTCAGAGGGCCAGTTCGCCGTGCCTTGATCGATCAAGGTGGCAGCCTGGGCGGGCGAGGGAGGGAGTTGCGGGCACCACCAAGTGACATCGGGGTACTCGGTCGCCACGCGGGCTGCCATTTGGCGCGCCTTGGCTGATTGAGGTGAGGAGCGGAATCCGTGCAAGTAAATAAGGTGAGTGGTGCTCATGGCTCAATGGTAGTGGTGGTCATGCCCTTCAGAGCGGATAATTCGTCATGCCTGTAGTGATAGAACGACCCCCCCTGTGGCAACGCATGCTGCCTGTGCTGCGCGGCTTTGATTGGCTGCTGCTGTTGGCGGTCATGTTGTTGGCGAGCGCCGGCCTGTTGGCCATGTACTCGTCTGGCTTTGACCATGGCACGCGCTTTCTCGATCATGGCCGCAACATGATATTGGCGGCTGGCATCCTGTTCGTGGTCGCCCAGATCCCCCCGCAGCGGCTCATGGCCCTGGCGCCTCCGCTCTATGCGTTCGGTGTGGCTCTCCTGGTGGCCGTAGCGCTGTTCGGCATTACGAAAAAGGGGGCGCAGCGGTGGATTAATGTCGGGGTGGTGATCCAGCCGAGTGAGCTACTGAAGATCGCCACTCCGCTCATGCTGGCTTGGTGGTTTCAGCAGCGCGAGGGGCACAAAAGGCCGCTCGATTTCGTCATCGCGTTCATATTGCTGGCGGTGCCAGTGGGGCTGATCATGAAGCAGCCGGATCTGGGGACCGCGCTGCTAGTGATGTCTGCCGGGTTGGCGGTGATTTTCTTTGCAGGCCTTCCCTGGAAGTTGGTTGTGCCACCAGTGCTGGCGGGAGTCATCGGTATCGTGATGATCGTTGCCTATGAGCCCCAGATATGCGCGGAGGGCGTCCGTTGGCCGGTGCTCCACGAATACCAGCAACAACGGGTCTGCACGCTGCTTGATCCCTCCCGCGATCCTCTGGGAAAGGGGTTCCACATTTTGCAAGGCATGATAGCGATCGGCTCCGGGGGCTTGCATGGCAAGGGCTTCATGCAGGGCACGCAAACGCACCTGGAATTCATACCTGAGCGCACCACAGATTTCATATTCGCCGCGTTCTCGGAGGAGTTTGGCCTTCTTGGCAACCTGGCTTTGATCGCCGGCTTCATTTTCCTCGTGTCTCGCGGCATGATGATCGCGGCTGAAGCGTCTACGCTGTTTTCCAGGCTCCTGGCGGCTGGCGTGACTAGCATCTTCTTCACCTACGCCTTCGTCAACATGGGCATGGTCAGCGGAATTTTGCCTGTGGTGGGTGTGCCGCTTCCCTTCATCAGCTATGGTGGAACCGCCATGGTGACGCTGGGTTTGGGGTTGGGAATCTTGATGTCCATCGCCAAATCCAGGCGGTCCAACTAAAGCGCGTGCTTACGGCCGGGTTTTCGCTCACTTGTAAAGCGCGGTAGGCCGGGCCAAAATGCGCCCACATTCATTCAGGAAGGAATTCTCATGGCAGGCAAGTTCGAACTCAAGAAATCGAAGAACGAGAAGTTTTTTTTCAATCTCCACGCCAGTAACGGTCAGATCATCCTGAGCAGCGAGATGTACGAGGCCAAGGGGAGTGCACAGGGAGGCATCGAATCTGTGAAAAAGAACGGCGGCAATGCAGCCAATTACGAAAAACTCACCGGCAAGGACGGGTCTCCTTATTTCACGCTCAAAGCGGCCAACCACCAGGTCATAGGGCAAAGCCAGATGTATTCCAGCGAATCCGCGCGTGATGGCGGCATCGCTTCTTGCGTGCAAAACGCTCCGGACGCCACCGTAGACGATCAGACCGTCTGATATTTCGGGAAAGCGCAATGCACTGGATACACAGTCGCGCACTATCATGTGCGCAGCATGTCCCCAGCGCTTTCCCATAGTTTTTTTTGCCTCCGGTTCGAATTTCGTCGTAGCTGGGTGGTATGCCTGATGGCGTGCGCCCTACTGGCGCTCGTGGGGTGTAGCAGCTTACCGGTTGATGTGGCCAGGCCAGTCTCCAGAGCGCTGCAGCCAGATGTGGCCACACCTCTTGGTGACTTGGCGAAGTCTCGTCGCCCGGCAGCGCGCCCCGGCGTTTCAGGTTTTACGCTGATCGATTCCGCAGAATCGGCGTATTCGAGTCGCTTGGCATTGACCCAACAGGCTCAAAAAACCCTCGATATCCAGTACTACGCCATCCACTCTGACCCCAGCACGAGGGAATTGCTGCGTGCGGTGCGTGCGGCAGCGGCCCGGGGTGTCAGGGTACGCATCTTGCTGGATGACTTCCACTCCACCGGACAGAACGCGCAGGTGATGCGCATGGCCTTCGTGCCAGGGGTGGAAATGCGCATGTTCAACCCCATTCCTGGCGGGCGCGGCTCTGGCACCTTGCGCGCGCTTGGTGCGTTGAATGACTTCACGCGAATTCAGCACCGCATGCACAACAAGCTGTATATCGCCGACAACGCATGGGGTATCACCGGCGGGCGCAATCTGGGTGATGCCTATTTCGGCTATTCAGAGGAGAGCAACTTCATCGATATGGATGTGCTGGCTGCGGGGCCAATAGTTCAAGAGATGTCTGGCAGTTTTGACCGCTATTGGAACGATAAATTGGCTTATCCGGTACCTTCGCTCATCAGTCAGGATGAGCTGAAAGTACTCCGTGAAGCTGCGGCTCAGGCTGACGCCCCTGTACCCGCTCGGCAGATCGCCGCAGATCTTCCCGCAGCGATGGATTTGCGCAAGGAGCCGCTGATTTGGGCATCTGCGGCGTTGCTGGTGGACAAACCAGCCAAGCTGGTTCCAGAGGAAAACGAAGTACACACAGAAAAAGCCCAGGATACGGTGGTAGACGGGCTGCTTTCTTTGATGCAGCAGGCAAGGCAAGAGGTGCTGATAGTTTCTCCCTACTTTGTGCCGGGCGCCCAGATGATGGAGGTGCTCACCGCGATGCGCGCTCGCGGCGTGCGCATACGCATATTGACCAATTCCCTGGCTTCAAATGATGCGCCATTGGCCCATGTCGGGTATGCGCGCTACAGGCGGGAGTTGATCAAGATCGGAGCAGAGGTGCATGAGATGCGCGCTTTGCAACGGCAGATGGCGCGCACGGTCTTTGGTTCATCCGGTGGCGGCTCCAAAGCCAGCCTGCATGCCAAATTGATTGTGATCGACGGCCGGTTGATCAGCATAGGTTCAATGAACCTGGACCTCCGATCCAAATTGCAAAACAGCGAAGTTGCCTTGCTCATCCGCAGCCGAGCACTCTCCACCCAGGCGAGCAAACTCATTCAGGAGACGCTCGATGAAGGCGCCTGGCTGCTCGGCTTGGACGGAGCCGATGACAGTTTGGTCTGGCGCGCTCCGCCCGGTGCAGATTTTGACGATGCCACTACTGAGCCAGACGCCAGCCTGATGCTGCGTGTGATTCTCAGGTTGCTTGGGCCGTTTGCGCCTGATGAGATGCTTTAGGGCGTGTTCACACTAAATTCGCCCCCGCGCCGGGGTTTGCCGTACCGAAGCCGGCCGCGCTGTAGTGCAAGGCGCGCGTGCCGCCAAGGTAGCGATCCTTGGCAAGAGGCGCAACGCGGCAATGCGGCCCGGCAAGCCCCGGCCCGAAGGGTGAGGCTCTGGCAAACCGCACTCGGCGTTGCCGACGCCGGCCGCGCAAACCCTCGCCGGGTGTCCAACCCGGCTGCGGTTTGCGCCTTGATTGCGGCTCGCCAGAACCTCACGCGGGGGTGAATTTAGTGTGAACACGCCCTAGCCTAGTTTCTCAGCGTAGAAAATTCCGCCGCCTTGCCAGGCCGACCATACAGAGACTGAGGAAGAACATAGCCCATTCACCGAGGGTGGGAACAGGTTCAACCCGGTCTCGGGATGGTGGCACGACGGGTTGGTCATCGTTCTTCACGTTCACGATGGCAGCATTTGGTGAACCCAGGGAGTAACCATTGCCTGCCAGCAGAGCGAGGGGAGCCTGCACATCTCCGTCGCCTGGCGTGGTGTTGGGCGTTGCAGTGATGGTGCACTGAGTCTGGCTGGCACCGGCAGCGATCTGCGCCGAGCTTCCACAATCGGTGGTGTAGCGGGGATTGGCGCCGGGAGGGCTTAGATTCAGCATGATGCCCCCCTCGGGAGCTGGCCCATTCAGGCTTATCGTACATGTAGACACATTGCCAGCAGAATCCACAAGATCTGTGGGAGTGCAGATCACACTGGCAAGTAGCGCGTCGTCGTTCTGGACCAAGACGGCCGCGCTCGTTGGGGTACCCAGTTCGTAGTCTGCCGTGGCCGCTGGAGCCGCAAGAGCGATGTCTGCAGTCACGTTGCCATCGGCCGGCACGGTGTTCGGCGTAGCTGTGATGGTGCATTGAGCTGTGGCCTGCCCTGCAGGAACGGCGATCGAGGTGCCGCATGTAGTGCTATAGCGAGGGTTGCTCGCTGGGGGTGTCAACGCCACGTCTATTCCACCCACTGGTGCAGGCTGATCCAACGTGACCGTGCACGTAGAAACGTTGGCATCCGCGTCGAACAACGACAGAGGCGTACATTGAAGCGTCGCCTTAAGCTTGGGTAAGCAGGATGCAGCGTCAGCACTATCAGAGAAGGCTGTATTTTGAATCGCCCCCAAAGTTCCCGCCGGTAGGTTCATGACCTGAGTGAACGCCCCATAGAAAGCCATCTTCGTGGGATCGTTGGGAAGCCGTGCTGCCGCGCCAAATGGAAAGATGCCGAGATTGGCTGTGAGACTTTCTACGTGGCCGTCAGAAAGCCGGATCCGGTAACTGGTGGAGGTGCCGAGGAACCCTGTCGCTTTGGCAACGCCGTAGGCATATTCGCCTGCGGCGTCAATCGCGAAATCACCAGACTGAGCGCCCGGAATGTTGGCGTCCAGATTCAGTGTACTCAGGTACTGCGGTGGTGTTTGAGTGACATCGATCAAATACAGCCTATTGAGGAACCCGCCGCTCTGAAAGCTGGCGAGATACATCACCCCTGTTATCGGGTGAATGTCCGCCGCATTGAAGTTGACCCCAATACGGTTATCCACCACTCCATTGACTTGAGTCGCTGGATTGTTGGCGACGGTCCGATAGGTGCCCAGGCCGCTGACGATTCCCAGGTTGTCCACTCCGCTGCGGCCATAACGCAGCATTTCGTAGCGCCGCGAATGCGTTTGCCATGCATTGCCAGGAGGACCCCATGTACCAGGATAGGTCCAGCCTTCCTGAGTCCCGACAGCTCGCATGGCGTAGATATACCCGTCTTTTCCCATCCCCGCAGCGACTGTGGCCCCGGCAGCGGCAGAGCCATCCCATTGTGATGGGGTAGGAGCAGTGGCCCCGTTCCATATTGTGCTGAGGGTTACGTCACCTGTTGCTGGCACTGTGGCGAGCTCCAAGGCTGTCGTAGGTGGGGTGTTGGTGGCCGTGCTTGGGGCCTCTGAGTAGCGCATCAAATAGAAAGACCGCGCATCTGCCGAGCAGCGAGGTAATGGATTACCGGCCGCACCCCACGCCGTAGAACTCAATGTAACGAGTGCTAATGCCTCAAAGATCCCGATTGCGAGACTACGAACTGAGACTTTTGCACAAGTCATGATTCCACCCCATTTTCACCAAACTACCCAAATAACCAGAGTAAGTATTGGACTGCGCAGGTTCGGGAATTACAACCAGTTAGCGAGATGAAGAAAGCGAACGCATGAAACTTATCACGTTTCGGCAAACTAACTACTTATAGGTGCGATGCGCTTCATCCATGAAAACCCGCTGAGTTTTCAGCGAGCTTCGAAATTGAAGGCGTCAGTGCTTGTGGTCATGCACCTCACCTGGCGCATGGTGATGTTCATGATCCGGGGCATGGGAATGCTCGTGTTCACCGCTAAGGCTTCCCACTAGTATCACTAGCCCCATTCCCACAGCCAGCCAGGTAAGTTGGGCTAAAGTTTGCGGCGCGCTGAGACGTTTTTGTAGCTGCGGGATCAGATCAGCCAACGCCACATAGATAAAGCTGCTGCTGGCGACGACTAAAAAGTAAGGCAGCCAATGGTGCAGTTGCCCTACGAGCACATAGCCTGCCAGACCGCCCAACGCCGTCATGGCTCCTGCAAGCGACACCTTGGTAAGGGCTGCACGGCGGTTGCTGGAAGCCTGGCGCAAGACCGCCAGATCACCCATGTGGTGCGGCACCTCATGCGCCAATACCGCCACTGCAGCGAGCACGCCCAGGCGGGTATCCGCCATGAAAGCGGAAGCAATCAACACCCCATCGCCGAAGCAATGCACAGTGTCTCCGGCAAGCACGGCCCATCCGCCAGTAGCATGGTGCGTATGTCCGTGTGAATGCCCATGAGCGGCCGAGGCATGAGCGGCGTGGTCGTGAGCGGCGTGGCTATGAGCGCCATGATCATGAGGCGTGCCGTGTTGATGAGCCTGAGCCGCTCCGTCATCGCGCATCGCTTGGGCTAACGTAGGTAGGGCTGGAGCATGCTCATGCCCGTGGTGCCACAGCTCAGCCTTATCAAGCAGAAAGAAAAATATCAATCCGCCAAGCAGCACCATGAACAGCGAATGCGCATCGATCTGACTCTCAAATGCCTCGGGTAAAAGGTGAGTGAAAGCCGTGGCCAGCAGCGCGCCAGCCGCCATGCTCAGCATATGCTGCGTGTAGCGCGCGAGCACACCGAAGGATAGCGCTGCAGCTATCCAGACGCTGCCGATACCCGCAATCAGGGTACCCAAGAGAATCGATATCAATAACATAACTGCTCGCGGTACATCCGCCTACGTGCGAAAAACAAAAAAGCCGCTTCGGCGAAGCGGCTCGCATTCC
The DNA here is from genome assembly GCF_000422885.1 of Ottowia thiooxydans DSM 14619. Classification (GTDB taxonomy): domain Bacteria; phylum Pseudomonadota; class Gammaproteobacteria; order Burkholderiales; family Burkholderiaceae_C; genus Ottowia; species Ottowia thiooxydans. The sequence continues at coordinate 222,577 of NZ_AUGX01000008.1, forward strand.
TGAAGCACCCCTGCTCAGGCTACGCCTTGTTGCTTGAACCAAGCCAAGGCGCGTGTCCACCCATCTTCAGCCGGGCCTTTACGGAAACTCGGCCGATAGTCGGCATGGAAAGCATGCGGCGCATCCGGGTAAATCACGAACTGAGATGCCTTGGCGGCCGCATTGCCCTGTTCACCAGCTTTTGCCAGGGCTTCTTTCATCTTATCAATCGTGTCAAGTGGTATTCCTGTGTCTGCAGCACCGTAAAGCCCCAACACCGGCCCTTTTAGCTTGTTCGCCACATCGACAGGATTGGTAGGGGTGAGTGCCGAGGCATTGCCCACAAGCCGGCCATACCAAGCCACACCTGCCTTCACCTTTGGGTTGTGCGCAGCGTAGAGCCAAGTCTGGCGCCCTCCCCAGCAGAATCCGGTCACACCGAGTTTGTCTGTATTGCCCCCGTTGGCCGCAGCCCAGAGCACCGCGGCGTCCAGATCGCCCAGGACTTGGGCATCAGGTACCTTGGAAATCACTTCACTCATCAGCTTAGCCATCTCGCCATAGCTCTGAGCATCGCCTTGGCGCACAAACAATTCAGGCGCAATGGCAAGATAGCCCGCCTTGGCGAAGCGGCGGGCAGTATCTGCCACGTATTCATGCACTCCAAAAATCTCGGAGAGGAGCAGCACGACGGGCAGATTGGTTTTGCCGGCTGGCCGCGCGCGGTAGGCCGGCATTTTGAAGCCCGCCACATCGATCGTCACTTCTCCCGCGTCCAGACCATCAGCGCTGGTCTTGATCTCCGTCTGCGCCATGATGGGCAATGTGGAGGCTGCATAACCGACGCCGATACTCATCTTGAGCGCGGTGCGGCGAGTCGCTCCGCCTGATTGGTCGTTCGAGGCAGACAACAAAGCCTGGGCATCAAGAACGTGATCGGTCTTCAGCATGGCAAGCACTCCTGGGTCGGTAAAAACACTGCAGTCTAGCTGGGATAGCGCCTTCCGCCGACAGCCAAGGCGATTTAGGGCGCGCATGAACCTTACCAAATGCTGCGGCTATAATTTTGTCTTTCGAAAATTAGCCGATGTAGCTCAGTTGGTAGAGCAACGCACTCGTAACGCGTAGGTCACCAGTTCGATTCCGGTCATCGGCACCAAAATAGTCTCCAGCAGACGAAAAAACCTCAAACCCGCTTCACTTCCAAGTGATGCGGGTTTTTTCTTGGCTGCAGATGTCTCGCGTGAATATTGCTCCCAAAAACGGCACCCGTGCTCACGGCGGCAGTGCAGTTGAAGCGCTCAAAAAAACAGGGGCTGGCTGGTAGCCTGGGGGAAAAATAACGCGTTCGCCCCGGAGAAGCGACTTGGCAAGTTCGCAGACGCCAAGCCAAACACCTGCGAAACCTGGTTCACGCAGCCTGCCGTCAAGGACTGGCCTGCGGGCCTTCACATGGCGGTAGCGCGCGCCCCTCATCCAACCGACAAATGGAACCCTCAAGGGCGAGCGGTTACTTACCTGTAGATCACCGGACTTTCAGCAGGTTCGATGAGATTTCCCCGATCCTGCGATCTGCTTCTTGCCCCTATGCGCTCAATGCGCGCCAGCAAGTCGCGCGCTTGACCATGCATCGACTTTCCGAATGACTTCGGCACCTGGTGACTGGTGCCAGAGTCTTAAGTACCCCGCCGAATAGATTTGAAAAATGACATCCCGACACACATCAGCGCCTCACGGCCACCATAAAGCCAACAGGATTTCGGTAGGACACGGGCATGAGAGATCCGCACTTCTTGCAGAAAACCATCGAAGGGCAGGTCGGCATGAGGTCGACTTTAGAGGAGGCGATGCAGTGCGCGCGCAAGCATCACACTTCACCCCGATCGCGAGACGATCGGAAATATCCCTTGAGCTCATGAACCTTGTGGCGGCGATAAGAGACGCTGAAGAGGTGTTTGACACCCTTGACAACCATACCGATCCCGTTCGCCGGGAGCTCGTGGAACTCTTGACTCGGCTTCGCAAGAACGAGAACCAAGACTTCCGCAACACATTGCCCGCGCACTATCACCGCTCGCGCCTACACCTGACGATCGACGAGTTGCGCACGCTAACAACTTGCCGCGCGGGGTTGTACAAAACCGTCACGGCACAAAAGGTCCGCCAGATAGTCGATACCGCACGTGGTCGCTATCCGAATGAGGATTCAGCAAACCTCCCGGCCCGCCCCATCCATTTGGCCTTCACAGAAGATGAAATGCTCGATCTGGCCGATTGCTGGGCCACGCTTCCGAATGATTTCGCAGACAAGCTAAAAGAGGTCAAGACCATTCGGGATGCGGTCAAGAGCCGCCAAACGGTACAGTCCGGGTTCGCCATGGTTCGTGCTGCGAAAGCCCTTGTAGCGGCTGTGCGGAATGAGCCAAAAAAGCCCTTACGCGATCGCCGGTTCACGGATCAGGAGATCGAATGGGCCCACGATTGTGGGCAGCGCCTGCATGCCTCGGATAGCGCTCGTCTGGCCGATGCCACGTTTCAACAGGCGTGGAAACGCTACAACGACGAACTCCCGAGCAAACACCCCTTCGGCCTTTTGTTATCAGAAGAAGATCTGAGCACATTGACGGAATGGCGGGATGACCTCATGATCAAGTTCGAGAGTGAATTGCATCAGCTCCGAGTCATGTGGAATCAGCCTATCAGCGAAATGCAAGTGATCAAGCCCAAACCAAGAATTCAAGGCAGCCCTCTGATCTGCTCGCTTCGCTTCGACGGCACTCAAACAACCACTACTCTGCAGCTGAGCGGGCTTCAGTTCTGGAGCGAGTTTTCACTTGAAACCTACCAACTGCCACTGCCTTTCAATGTGATTGTGAAGTAAGCCTTTCGCTCCGAACCCGATGCAAATGCCCGATCACGCCACTGCGCCGCTCCAGTTTTTGCATCACCTGCTCCGTGTCGCTATTGCGCGCGCGCAACCAAGCCATTGCTTACCGGGTTTCCTACCTCCTCCACCCAAAGGCCGCACACTGGTCTTAGGGGCCGGCAAGGCAGCCGCAGCGATGGCGCACGCGGTGGAAGCCTCGTGGCCGGCAGCAGCACCGCTCTCAGGGTTGGTCATCACACGTTATGGTCACAGCGCTCCGCGCCCGGCAGGCCAGGTGCCGCGCGTCGAGATTGCGCACGCCGCTCACCCGGTACCAGACATCGCGGGAATGCATGCCTCCGAGCGCCTGTTGGCCTTGACCCAAGGATTGACAGCGGATGATTTGGTGCTTTGCCTCATCTCAGGCGGTGGTTCGGCACTCTTGACGCTGCCAGCGGCAGGTTTGAGTCTGGAAGATGCACAGCGCATCAACCGGCAATTGCTCGCTAGCGGCGCCAGCATCCATGAGATGAACGCGCTGCGCAAACACATTTCCCGCATCACGGGTGGTCGCCTCGCAGCAGCTTGTGGACCCGCACACGTGTTGACACTGGCCATCAGTGACGTGCCAGGAGATAAGCTTTCGGTCATTGCAAGTGGCCCCACTGTGGCAGATGAAAGCACCTGCGCAGAGGCTCTTGCCGTGGCCACACACTACAGCATAGACCTCCCTGCATCAGTGAGGGAAGCGCTGGAAAACGGGGTACTGGAGACACCCAAGCCCGGCGCCCAGCTTTTCGCGCGCCATGAGGCAAAGCTGATTGCCACACCCCGCCAGTCCCTTCAGGCCGCCGCTGAGGCTGCCCGCGCAGCGGGCCTAGCTGCACACATTCTGAGCGACGAGATCGAAGGAGAGTCTCTCGAGGTCGGCAAAGTACACGCCGCACTGGCACGGGCAGTGGCGCGCGGCGATGGGCCGTTCGCAAAGCCCTGCGTGCTTCTAAGTGGCGGTGAGACTACGGTCACCGTTCAGGCCACGAGGCCTGGTGCGAAGCCAGGCCGAGGAGGCCGGGCCGGTGAGTTCTGCCTGGGTTTGGCTCAAGCCCTGCAAGGGCAAGAAATGGTCTGGGGCCTGGCGGCCGATACTGATGGGATCGACGGTGTGCAAGACAACGCTGGCGCCCTCGTCAAGCCAGACACGCTCACGAGGGCCAAAACCCTAGGACTGGATCTCGCCGATCACGTGTCACGGCACGACGCCTATGGTTTTTTTGAAGCACTAGGTGATCTCGTCATCACCGGGCCCACGCATACCAACGTGAATGACTTTCGAGCACTGCTGGTTCACTGAAACTTGGTGAGCCCCACCGAGTTTTCCTAGAGCGCTGCAAGTTCGATTGATCCAAAAACCCGGCGATTAATTGCGCAGCACATCCACACCCGCGGGAGGCGTGAACTGAAAGGCATTGGAGGGCAGTTGGGCATTCATTTCGAATGCGGTGAAGGTCAACACGGAGCGCTGGCCAAAGCTGTCCTGAATCTCCAGAGTGCTAAGTTCAGGCCCCTTGGTGCCTGGCTTGAAGCCCACCCGAATGCTTTGTAGCTGGCCATCGCGCGTTTTAGGAGTTGCTTTAATCCACTGCTGCCCGTCTTTGTCGGGCTCTTCCGCAAGACTGAAGTCTTTCTCCAGCGCTTTCACATCAGGTGCCGCTGCAACGATAGCGGCAGGCGTAGACCCCAGGACCTGCTCCTGACCGCGGGCAGTCACCTGCTTCAGATCCACATCGTAGAGCCAGAGCGTTTTTCCGTCAGCGACGATGGTCTGCTCGAAAGGCTTGACGTAATGGAACCTGAATTTCCCTGGCCTTTGAAACTCGAACGTGCCGCTTTGCGTTTTGCTACGCGGGGTTTGCCCCTGCTTGGCAGGCGCGGTGACGACTTGAGTAAATGCAGCCTTACCGGAGTGGGCGGACTTCACAAACTGTTCAAGGCTTTCGAGGCCACCTGCCCACGCCCCGGTAGAGGCAGCAACGGCTATGAGTGCGAATGTGGCGGTTTTGACCAAGCCGCGCGTGAAAAAAACACTTGATTTCATGGTACCTGTAGGAGACTGCCGGACTTGGAAATCGCCGGCTGCAAATGAACCACAGCAGTCCATTTCCCCCGGCTTCTTGACCCACAGCTTGGGCTATGGGCCTGCGAATCCAGCGAAAACTGTCCTCGCTGGGGCTCATTCTCGCTATCGGCGCTCCAAGCCCGACAGCCCCCTTTGGAGTGCATCTGCCCGGGCAAGGTTCAACTGCGCAACGATTGGATACATCGTGGCAGTACGCCGCGAGCAATTTACTCGTTGCGGGTCGGCACCAGGATATCGCGCTGGCCGCTACCGCTCATGGCGCTGACGAGCCCCGCTTTTTCCATATCCTCGACCAAGCGTGCAGCTCGGTTATAGCCAATCTTCAAGTGGCGCTGCACAAGCGAAATACTGGCTTTGCGGTTCTTCAGCACGACCTCTACAGCCTGGTCGTACATAGGATCTTTCTCTCCGCCGCCTTCGCCACCCTCGCCCAGACCGCCGTCTTCGCCGTCGGCAGTGCCACCTTCCAGCACCCCTTCAATGTAATTGGGCTCACCCTGGCTCTTCAGGTATTGGACTACCCGGTGCACTTCATCGTCGCTGACGAACGCGCCGTGCACACGGATCGGCAAACCGGTGCCGCTCGGCATGTAAAGCATGTCGCCCATGCCCAGCAGTGCTTCAGCACCCATCTGATCGAGGATGGTACGGCTATCGATTTTGCTGGAAACCTGGAACGCGATGCGCGTAGGAATATTCGCCTTGATCAAACCCGTGATCACATCCACGCTGGGCCGCTGCGTGGCCAGGATCAGGTGAATGCCGGCAGCCCGCGCTTTTTGGGCCAGGCGTGCAATCAATTCCTCGATCTTCTTACCCACCACCATCATCAGGTCAGCAAGTTCGTCGATCACCACCACAATGTGAGGCAGGCGCTCCAGTGGCTCGGGGTCATCTGGGGTGAGGCTGAATGGATTGAAGATGAATTCGCCGCGCGCCTTGGCTTCGTCTATCTTCTGATTGAAGCCTGCCAGGTTTCGCACCCCGGCCTTGCTCATTATTTTATAGCGCTTCTCCATCTCGGCGACGCACCAATTGAGGCCGTTGGCAGCTTGCTTCATGTCAGTCACGACCGGCGCCAGCAGATGCGGGATGCCTTCGTACATGGACATTTCCAGCATTTTTGGATCGATCATCAGCAAGCGCACATCCTTGGGCTCTGCTTTATAGAGCAGGCTGAGAATCATGGCGTTGATACCAACCGATTTACCCGAACCAGTGGTACCCGCCACCAGCACATGCGGCATTTTGGCCAGATCTGCGACCACGGCGTGACCAACGATGTCCTTGCCCAAGCCCATGGTCAGCATGGACTTGGCCTCGTGATAGACCTGAGAGCCCAGGATTTCAGACAAACGGATGGATTGCCGCTTGGCGTTGGGCAACTCCAGCGCCATAAAGTTCTTGCCAGGAATCGTTTCGATGACGCGGATAGACACCAGGCTCAGGCTACGGGCCAGATCCTTGGCGAGATTGACCACCTGAGAGCCCTTCACTCCTGTTGCAGGCTCAATCTCGTATCGCGTGATGACTGGTCCCGGTGAGGCCATGACCACTCGGACTTCGACACCAAAATCCTTCAGCTTCTTCTCGATCAGGCGGCTGGTCATCTCCAGCGTTTCCGGCGCCACGGTTTCCTGGTGCGCCAGAGCACCATCGAGAAGATCGACCTGCGGCAGGCGACTGTCCGGCAAATCAGTGAATAGCGGCTTTTGCTTCTCTTTCACGACCCGTTCGCTCTTGGGAACGGGGGCAATGGCTGGCTCGATCAGAACGGGAATGGGGTGCTGCTCCTCAATTTCCTCACGTTCAAGGTGCACCACCTCTTCACGCTCCCGAGCGGCCTGCTGTCCCAGCGCCTTGTCTTGGGCGACCTCCCGCTTTTCGCGCCGCGTCTCAAGCAGCGAATACAGGGTAGAACCAATGCGCTCGGCTACTCGGCTCCAGGAGAACCGGAAAGTCAGTGCCGCACCCACCAGGCCAGCGGCAATACCGAGCAGCGCTGAGCCTGTAAAGCCCAGCCATTTGACCGCTACCGGACCGCCAAGATAGCCCAGCACGCCACCGGCTGACCCGGGCAAAAGCCCTTCCCAGCGGTAAAGGCGAGTCCATTCAAGCCCGGTGCTGGCAGCGAGCAGCAGCGCAAGTCCGATCCAGAACGCGACGCGGGTGTGTAAGAACTTACCCCAGATATCAGTGGGCGCCTCTACGGCGCCTCCACTCAACCACCTGACAACGCCCGAGATCCAGGAGCGGACGCCCGCAGCCACAATCCACCAAGCGGAAAAACCCAGCAACACATAGGCCAGATCTGAAATCCAGGCGCCCAATTTACCCGTCCAGTTACGGATAGGACCACCGGAGCCGGAGGTAGACCAGGCGGCGTCTTGCGGTGAATGGCTGGCAAGAGCCAATATGAAAAAAATCAGCGCGGCAAGTCCGAGCACCAAGACAAGCTCTTGCGCGAAGCGGCTTGCACCTGTGCGAGGCGCCGGTGTACCAACTGGCGTATTGAGAGTGTTGAGTGAGTAGGCCATGGATATAACTACAGCCATCAAGCTTACCGCATGAGAGGCGGTTTTTCCCGCCGGGCCGCCCCAAGGGGAAAAAAACCCCCTTGGGGGGTAGAGAATCTCACGAAGTGAAGGAGCTCAAGGGGTCATTTCCCCGCCGGGCCGTCCCAAGGGGAAAAAAACCCCCTCGGGGGGTAGAGAATCTCACGAAGTGAGAAAGCTCAGGGGCCCGTTTCCCCGCCGGGCCGCAGCACCCGGCGGATCACCAATCTCAGCCCAGCATGGTCAAGCGTTCTTTGACAAGAATCAGGCCAGTTTCCTGTGTCTTGATAAAGCCACGCTCTTCCAGATCCTTCATCACGCGGCTCACCATTTCGCGCGAAGCGCCAACCATCTTGGCAATATCCTGGCGCGAAATTCTGTCGCGAATCAGCAACTCTCCGTCGGCGCCCTCGGTGGCGGCTTCCAACAACGAGCGAGCAACACGCCCATAAACGTCCATCAGCGCCAGCGACTCAATCTTGCGGTCAGCCTGGCGCAGGCGTTGCACCAAGCCTCGCATGATGGCGTAGGCCATGGACGAGTTTTCCGGCAAACAGCGAGCGAACTCCAAGCGGCCAAGCATCAGCACGTCGGTCTGCACCTCGGCGCGTACTGTGGCTGAGTGCGGCTCGTTGTCGATCAGGCTCATCTCACCAATATGATCGCCCGGCTGCAGCGTGGCCAGAATGACTTCACGACCTCGGCCGTCAGCCGTAATGACCCGAGCCCGGCCGTTGAGCAAGATGAACAGCGCATTGCTCTTTTTACCCTGCTCAACAATTGTCTCGCCACGCTTGAAGCGGCGCTTCACCACGGCTTCCGCCACAGATGCCGCCTGGGCATCTGTCAGCATCGAGAACAATGGCACCCTGCGGATTAGATCGAGACTCGACAACATCGTCATATCAAATAATCTCCACTCTTCACTCTTCCCTCCCCCCAACTTCTTAGAATCACCCTACTTACGCGTGCTCAGCAGCGATGTGGAATGATTCACTTAGTTGTATCGTAACGTAGCACGCAAACTTCCCCAAGAGTTATTGAATGAATGCCAAACACGCCAAAGTCCTGATACTAGGCTCAGGTCCCGCCGGCTACACCGCAGCAGTCTATGCCGCTCGCGCCAATTTGAAGCCCCTGCTGATCACTGGAATGGCTCAAGGCGGCCAGCTTATGACCACTACGGAGGTCGACAACTGGCCTGCGGATGTTGATGGCGTACAGGGCCCTGATTTGATGCAGCGCTTTTTGGCACACGCGGAACGCTTCAATACTGAGATCGTCTTCGACCATATAAGCCAAGTCGACTTCAGTCAACGCCCTTTTACCCTTACGGGCGACAACGGCTCCTACACTTGCGATGCGCTCATTATCGCTACTGGCGCTTCGGCCAAATACCTCGGCTTGCCCTCAGAGACTGCGTTCATGGGGCGAGGCGTCTCGGCCTGCGCTACCTGCGATGGCTTTTTCTACCGTGAACAGCCGGTGTGCGTGGTCGGCGGTGGGAACACGGCTGTGGAAGAAGCACTTTATTTGTCCAACATTGCGAGCAAGGTTGTCCTCGTGCACCGGCGCGATCGTTTTCGCGCGGAGCCCATCCTCATAGACAAGCTGATGGACAAGGTGCGCGCAGGCAAGATCGAACTCAAAACCTTTCGCACACTGGAAGAAGTGCTGGGCGACGCCTCTGGCGTGACAGGCATACGCCTGAAAAGCACCGCCGATGGCAGTACAGAAGACCTTGAGCTCAAAGGCTGCTTCATCGCCATCGGTCACTCTCCCAATACCGAGATTTTCCAGGGCCACCTGAGCATGGAGAATGGCTACATCGTGACGCAAGGTGGCTTGAAGGGCTTTGCCACCCAAACGTCTGTACCGGGCGTGTTTGCAGCTGGCGACGTTCAGGATCACGTTTACCGCCAGGCCATCACCAGTGCTGGGACGGGGTGCATGGCCGCGTTGGACGCCCAGCGCTTTCTGGACCAAGAAGGCGAATAAGAGCTTTCGCCGGGCACTTTAGCCCCCTCAAAAAGCTTGCTGGCAAGCTCCTGTGAGCCAACGCTTAGGAATCTGGCTATAATCGAGGGCTTTTCTGGATTGGCTTGGCTTTTGGCTCGCTGATTTTGGAAGGTCGGCTTGCCTTAATTGGCTTGCCGGCTGACGGGTTACCGCCACCCTTATTCTGGCGAGGTGAGGCCGAAGCGAGTCGCATTTTTGCGGCGTCAGTAACGGCCGATGACAGTGGAGTCACATCATGGCACGCGTGTGCGAAGTAACGGGCAAAGGCCCGATGGTCGGAAACAATGTTTCCCACGCCAACAACAAAACCAAACGCCGGTTCCTGCCGAACCTGCAATACCGCCGTTTCTGGGTCGAAAGCGAAAACCGTTGGGTGCGCCTTCGCGTGTCAAGCGCTGCATTGCGCCTGATCGACAAGAATGGTATCGATGCCGTGCTCGCTGACATGCGTGCCCGCGGCCAAGCCTAAACCTAATTAAAGGAACAGCATCATGGCATCCAAAGGCGGACGCGAAAAAATCAAGCTGGAATCCACTGCCGGCACAGGTCATTTCTACACGACCAGCAAAAACAAGAAAACCATGCCCGAGAAAATGTCGATCATGAAGTTCGACCCTAAAGCTCGCAAGCATGTCGAATACAAGGAAATCAAGCTGAAGTAATTCAGCTTTTCCAAAAAGCGAGCCCGCTGTGCGCAGCGGGCTTCTTTTTGAAGAGAGTCGGAGGAAAGTTGCTCATCTTGAGCAGCTAGAATCCAAGTCTCAAGTTGCAGGAAGCGTGGCAGAGTGGTCGATTGCACCGGTCTTGAAAACCGGCAACGGGAAACCGTTCGTGAGTTCGAATCTCACCGCTTCCGCCAATCCCTCTCAGGGAACGCCGCCAGTATGGCCTTCAAGCCATCGGCGGCTTTTTTTTCGTCTGCATTTTCCGACTGCTCCAGGTCTTCTGCCATCGCGGCCATGAAAGCTTGAGCGGGGTCTTCTCCCAAGATCGCCCGCAGCTTGCCGCGTACGCGCCAGTTCGTAGGCCTTTTCCCCTGCTTCATCTGCGTAAGGCTGGGCGAATCAATTTCTATAAGCGCAGCTAACTTGTTTTGCCCTCCGGCTTCAAGACTGGCGCGCTCTATTAGTTGACTTATTTTATCAAATGTTGGCATTTTGCCAATACTCCAGCGGCATTTGTTAGCATTTTGACAACGTTGGCGGATTGCTCATCTTACCGGAGCCTTCAATGCAAGTCGTTTGTGATGTCAGTAACTTCGAGCTAGCTCTTACCTCCGCTTGCCGGGATGAAAACCATATTGAACCGATCGCTTTCAATGAACTCGATCTCTCCTTCGGTTTCAACCACGAGAGCGTGATGGAAGTTTCGGTCAAGCAATAGCCTTTCGACCGCATCATCGCCCACATACAGAAACACGGCTATGGGGAAAGCTCCGCCACCGATCTGCTGCGCCAGCACATATAGCCGTCCAGCTGCGACCTGCGGCCCATATGTTTCGATCTATTGCAGCCCGTCACCCAACTGGGTTTGCGCTGCTTCAGCAGCGCCTTGCTGCCGGCGTGGGGCGCATCGCCTGTGATCGCTCAGTGCAAGTTGACATTGAAACGCGCCCCACCGATTTCGGCGCGTGTACCATAGTGTTAGATGGCGTGTTTACATGTTTCGCCGAATATTGCTACGGAAATTCCTAGCAAACAACTATGACGACGAAAATCGATAAAGCAACTACGAAAAACCATAGTCTCAGGGTCAACAATGGCTGTAGGTTCAGGAGTCAGCGCAAGCGGCTCAACTTAAGGACTGCGGATCTCGATAATCATGGTGGTTGGTCTGCCAGCACGACCTATGGATGGGAAGCGGGTAAGGCCTCTCCCAAATCCGAGTTCTACGCAAGCACCCAAGACCTTGGCTTTGACGTGGCCTACATCCTCGCGGGGCACCGTTCAGTCAGAACATTGTCTGGCCCCGCACCCGCTCCGGCTGGGGATTCGAAAGCCATTTACCTGCCGTTGCTGTTGCTCAGTGCCACGGGCAGCCTGGGGCAGTGCAACCACCTCATCACAGAAGATGTGATCCCGGGCGAAGTGCCTGTATCGCGTAAGTGGAGCGCTTTACACCTGCCCGGTTGTCGGCCCGGCGCCTTGCAGCTGGTGCACTCACACTGCGACAGCATGGGCGACACGCTGCGCTCTGGTGATTTCGCTTTCGTGACACCGACCACCGCGTGGCCGACGTCAGTGGTTTCCATGCTCTGGAGGCAAACGACTAGCTCTTCATTAAACGCGTGTCCCGCCTTCTAGATGGCAGCCGCGAAATCACCAGCGACAACCCCAACGTGCGTACTGTGGAAGTGCCTCGAGGATCGCACCAAGTTCGTATCTGCGGGCGGATTGTGTACTGGTGGAACGGGTGGCGGTTTTAGACCATGTTTGTAATGCCTTGATCGTCAAGTCACATTAGCCTTGCCATTCGCACATGCAATGAATTTTGCTTAAAAATTTTTGAAATCGATAGGAAACTTGACTATGAGTACTGCAATGACTGAGGAAAACACAATTCATGCTGTTCCTGTCAAACGGTTTTTCGTTGACATGTTGACCAGAGACATTGATCTAGACGGGGCAATCCTAGATCTGATAGATAACTGTGTGGATGGTGCACTTAGAAATAGCAAAGAGCAGATTTCCACTCCAGATTTGAATTACCCGTATCACGGTTATTGGGCAGAAATTTTCATCGAGCCTGATAAATTTTCGATAAAAGATAATTGTGGCGGCATAAGCAAAGAAATCGCAAAAAACTATGCTTTTAAGTTTGGGCGTGAAGATGTAAATCGCGACGATGGAATCGCAACAGTTGGTCTTTACGGCATAGGGATGAAGCGAGCTATATTTAAAATAGGATCATCTGCGGTAATAAAGACAAAAAACAAACAAGATCAATATCTTGTTAAATTTACAAAAGATTGGATTCAAAATAAAGATAATTGGGACCTTGTAATTGAGGATGAAACTCATCAGGAGCTTGAGGCCGATGGAAGTCTCATTGAGGTGAGTGATTTAAAGGAGCATATAAGAATTGAATTCAATGATAATTTAAATTCATATGCCGATCGATTGATCAAATCAATATCAAACAATTACAGCTTCCTTATAAAAAAGGGATTTTCTGTAAAAGTTAACTCAGTGCGGGTGCCTCAAAAAAATAGCACCCTACAAATTTCCGATAACGGCTTTGAAGGCAGTGGCATTGCTCCATACTTCTACGAGACGATAAGTGATGGGGTTTCGATAATGCTGATAATGGGATTTTATGCAAAATTCCCACAGCTGGCCGATGAAAATGAGAATGAAGAGGCCGATGAAGTGGAGTCGGGTATCGCGGAATCAATGGAACGATCTAAATACAATGCTGGGTGGACTGTGGTCTGCAATGATCGCGTTATTCTAAGCAATGATATTTCTGAAAAAACTGGTTGGGGGCTTTATCCAACGACTCCGCATTTTCATACACAGTACGCGGCGATCGGTGGTTATGTAATATTTAATGCGACAGATCCGAAGAAACTTCCTTTGACTACCACCAAGCGTGAGATTGACCAAGGTTCCGTCTTGTATATGCAAGTCAAAGAAGAAATGAAGCAGGCAATCAAAGTCATGGTTGCCTTCACTAATAAATGGAAATCTCGTAGTGTCGAGCGAGACGAAATTCAAGAGTCCTCTAAGAATGTGGACGTTCTTTCTGCAAAGACCGGCATTCCCTCTGCAAGTCTCCGGCGTGTAACCTCACAGCTTGGTGGAGTCAGATTCAAGCCAAGCTTGCCAGTGCCTGAGAGAGCTACGCAGTCTAGAAGGGTTAAGATTCAATACACGAAACCTCGCGATGAATATATGAGGGTAAAAGAGTTTATTTTTGGAGATGAAGAGAAGACGCCGAGTGAAGTAGGTGAGCAATGTTTTGACATCTATCTCGGAAAGACCAAATAAATGAGCGGCGGAAGTTCACCGTACCATTTAAGACTAAACAAATCCATAGAGAGAAATTTGTTTATTGATTTACTGAAAATAGTCAGTAGACATACAAATATTTCGGACTATTGGTATGTTGGTTTTGCTGGGCCATTTTCCGAAGATTTCAAACTCATTCATAGTGCGCTCCGCATAACAAAAATGAAAAGCTTAGAAATTGATGAAAATGTATTCAGGCGACAAAAATTCAATTACTCCCCAAGTTTTATTGAGTACTACAACAAAAGTTTTAAAAGCTTCTTGGAAGATGAATTTTATCAGTCACACAAAGGTGAGGCAAATGCTATAACTTGGCTAGACTATGCTGATGCAAAACAAACATTGCCGCAGTTGCAAGAATTCAGGGAACTTGTTGCTAATTCATCACCTAATGATGTCATTAAAATAACATTGAATGCGAATCCCGCCACCTTAAAAGGACCGGACAAAGTCGCTAGCTTTAAGTCGCGAATGTCACGATTTTCCCCCGTCAACTTAGTTGAAGAAAATTTATTGGCAGCTAATTTCCCGAATACGCTAATGAAATGTATAAAACTATCCCTTGATGGAATAGCGTCCGGGCGAAAAATTCATTTTCATCCGGTGGCATCTTTCATCTACCAAGATACCAACAATAAAATGCTGACTGTGACGGGAATTGTTCTGAATAATAATGATGCTGAGACCATTTCAGCATTTGAGAAAAATACACGGCTAGCCCATTGGAAATTTCATAACACCAGTTGGGAGAATCCTCGTGCTATAAGGGTGCCGTCACTGTCTATCAAAGAGCGCATAGAACTTGATAGTCATTTGCCTTGCGATGATAAGAACAGGGGTCTATTTTTGAAGAGTACCCTCAACTTTCATCCTGAAGAAACCGAGGACGCTGGAATTGCAGCACTAGAAAATTATGCAGAATACTATAGATCGTATAGTTTATTTACAAAAATCGTTGTTTAACGCATTTTTAATATTTTTCAAAATTATCTCGGCAACTATAGGGGAGACGCTATTTCCTATTTGCCGAAAACTATGCCATTTAGTGCGATGCAATGAGAACCAGTCAGGAAAACCCTGCAGTCTTGCAGCCTCTCTCGGCGTAATCACCCTTCCGATCGTTGGGTGAATAGGTCGCACCGCTTGGTAGCTGCCTTTGTCCGAGCCTGTGCCTGCTCTGAGTGTCGGGCAAAACCCATTGGCTTCAAGCCTTGATGATCTTGAAATGGAGTCGGTTTTTCCTGGAAGTAAGGCTGCATACCGCTTGCGCACATCTTCGCTATGAACCGTTCCCATGTTGCCATTGACCAACTGCTGTTTAGTGAATTGGGCAATGGCTGCCAAATCCCCGACACCTTCGGGAATCAACCCCTGGATGCGTAGTGCGTAGTGTGATTCGGGCAGCTTCTCTACTGCTCTAACTCCTTGGGCTTCCGTTTGCCAATCGGAGCGAACCCGCTTAGGCAAGCCCTTGAGTGCGTAGGCAACGGTCACAGCAGGGATTTCAGCCGGTGCAGAAATTAAGGCACGGGCAGCCTCCGGATCTTGGCAGACATCTTTTCGCAAACCAATAAAAAATAGGCGTGTACGCGAAGTAGGCGCGCCGTACTCAGACGCTTTAACAACTATTGGTTGAAGGCAATGGTAGTCGTCTGTTACGTACTGAAAGGCGTCTTCAAGCATCCCTATGTTTTTGTCATCCTGAATGCCAGGCACATTCTCAGCCAAGAAAAAAATGGGTTTGGCTTCGGCCACAATTCGCATGAAATGTGCGAACAATTTGTTCCGCACATCCTTAGGGTCACGTCGACCAATTGAGCTAAAACCCTGACAAGGCGGGCCGCCAATGACGCCCATAAGCTCCCCGTCTTGAATATTTGCTTGACGCAGGATGTCAGCTGCAGAAAGCGTGGCAATGTCTTGATCCAGGTGGCAAGTGGCAGGAAAATTGCGCCTATGCGTTTCATTCGCATGCTTGTCTATCTCCACGGCGGCAGCCAGCGTGAAACCTGCTCGTGCGGCCCCCAGAGACAGTCCTCCTGCCCCTGCGTACAAATCTATAACCTTATTTTTTTTCAGCGACATGGCACACTTTTATGAGTTGCGCGGAACTCTATCAGTTCACGGGTACCCTGTCGATCGACAAACCTTTACAGGCGTGTGGGCGCGGCGCGCACTGCTATGGGCGACGCTCCAAATGGATGGCTCTCGATCTAGATGTCCAACCGGCCCAGGAAGTGAGGCGGTTCAGGCGACATCGTGTTCGTAAGCTAGTTCTGAACTTTACTCTGTATGTCGCTCAGCGTTTCCTCTCGCTGCTTGCACTTCGAGTGCCCACGCCCGGCCTGGGTGCAAATTGTTCCACTTGGGGCTCAGCCCGTTGTAGCTTCCATTCCCAGCGTCGTGATTCACAAGGCCTTCCAGAAATTGGTTCCACAGGGGTGAGAACTTAGTAATCATCAGCGACTTGCTCAGCGGAATCTAGATTTCATCCACCACCAAGCAACGGCAGATGCGGGTGCTGCATACACAGCAGTTCAGGGGCATGGATTTCGAGCCCAGGCCAAAGCCATCGAGGACATCGCCCAGCGATACAACGTAGTGGTTATGACGGAGAAAACCACCAGCATCGGGCAGGTCGTTTTTCAGCTGGCGAAGAAGTCCTTCCCAGCGGCACGAGGCCTTACCGTGCCACTAGAGCAGGTTCTGGCGCTTTTGAACAGGTCGCATGTGTCGCAACAGCATTTCCATAGATTTGTGTCCCGTCGGTCCCATGATCACACTGGTCTGCACACCTACCATCGCCGCTTCGGTCACGAAACCGGCGCGCAACTAGTGGCCTGACACTATATTTTTCACAGCGAGATCTTTGGGATTTCGATTCAACGGCAGTGGCCTCTATCTTGCAACGCGCCAATCGACGTAGCGGTCAAAAGGGATCCATGAAAATGTGTCTCTTTTCTATGTAACATCCAACGGAGACGGGCTAGCATCCCGCGGCGTGCATTTGCTTAGAGATGGCTCGTCTTTGCTCTGCCAGCCCTTCCATATATCTGGCAGTCCCTCCTGCTCGAGCTGCTGAAGCGTTGCTCTCGAGTGCTTGCCTGTATCCGTCGCAGTTTGGCGCTGTCTTTCCAGCGTGTCTAAACACTGGGTGCGCTGGTGCAATTTGAAGGGTGTCTGCCGCGTACTTCTCTCGCTGTGCGTATGCCACGCGCTCTTCCCATGTCAGTCCGTACGGCACACGCACCTCGCGTTCTAGCATCGCCTTTTGGTAGTGGTAGCACGGCTTGTCTATCCAAAAAAGCTGCCCGTTGTGCTGCTTGCACAGGTACACAAGTTCTGAGCTTGGGGTGTCGCTGGAGAGCGGCGCGCTCACGTTCACTTCTCGACCGTTCGCGCAAGGTGATGACTGATACTTGCTACCGCATCGAAACACCTGCGCTGATGTGGGTGCGGGCATACCCAGTGTGGTTGCAAGCACGGCTAGAAGCACTTTGATCATGGCTCTCTCTGCATGTCACGCCATGTTACAGGAGTGCCTGTTGAAGGCATGCGTGCGAGAGTCCCCTCCGCCGAGCGAATTGAAAGTAGGTCTGGCCCTAGTCCCGTCCAACAAGCCCTGCTAGTTGTTCAATTTCGTCGGCGACTAGGCACTTCTCACTCATTGGTAAATCGCTTAGCTTGCCGCAGCCGTCATGTTTCTTCGTTTCGTCAGCAGCGCGACAAAATCCTTTTGGACTTGTTCCCTGTCGGGAACGTTCGGATATCGCAATACCTCGTACCCAGCGCTTCTGAGCATCTGATCTCTGTTTTCGTCCTCGGCCTTTTTGCTGCGGTGCGTGGCATCGTCCAGTTCGATGACGGCCAATACTTCGAACGCTTTTGAGCAGATCGCGAAGTCTGCAATTTTCCGGGAGAACGTGTTGCGCGTTCCTTGCAGATTCGCGTGCAAGATGGCCCCAAAGCTCACTTGTGTCAATACGATCAATGAAGGCAAGGCTTCACTTAATCGATTGAACATGGCTTGCTCTCGATCAGTCAGCAAGGCTTTAGCGACCGGCTTTTCTGAGGTGGGTTCTAGTAACTCCTGAACTGGCTCTTCCGGCACCTTCCCTTGCTTCGTTAGCTTTAAAACGATCACCAGCAAAGCTATAAAAAAAATAGCAAGTATCGCTAACGTCATGGCTTCCTCCCTTTCATCGCATCTTAAGGGGTTCATCCACACCAGCGTGCTCTTATCGCGCTCTCGCCCAAAACACTACGACGGTTGATCTTGACCGCTCCGCCATGACCGGGGATAGCGCAGGCGCCCACAACGATTCAACTTGTGCGTGCTATCGCTGATGGGAATTGGAAGTTCATCGATCTTCCACACGCACCTTGCGCGCGTCCGATAGATATCTATGCCGGATTGAATTCAGACGACAGTTCGAGCGAAGACACATACCTTTGCAGTGCGCTCACCAGACTTTTGGAGAAATCATTGCCCGGACGATCCGTGGCCATGTAAACACCGATTTCTGCCCGCACCAGGTTCTTGAAAGGCCTGCGGCACATGCGCTCGTTTGCAAATGAAGCCACGGACAAGCTGTCTGCAATGGCCACGCCCATGCCTAGCTCAGCCATCTTGCACGCGACGTGAGCGGAATCTACTCGCGTTTGCACGGACAAGAGCTCGTGATCCCACGATGGCTGCTGCCCTCCCCCTCGCCAAACGACCGACGGGTACTCGATGCCGATTACCTGACACCCATTCAAATCGCTCGCCGTGATCATGCTCAGTTTCGCCAGCGGATGGTCGCGAGCCATCAGGCACTCCAGCTTGAGTGGCAGCAAAGGCACGTAGTGCCATTTTTCCGAGTCGCTGACCTTCATACCAATCGCCACATCCACTTGCCGGGTGTCCACCCATTGAATCACTTGAGCGGTATTACCGGTATGAATGGTGCTAAGAAGGTCTTTGTTCGCAGACTGAATCTGCAACAAGGCATGGGGCAAGACGTGAATGGCCGCCGATGGAATGCATCCGATCTGCAGATGCCCCGGGCGGGCCTCTCTAAACTCGGTCGCAAGTTCATTGAGCACCAGCAAGGAGGAGTTCACGCGGCCGATCTGATCGAACAAGGCACGTGCCTCAAACGTAGGTCGCAACGTGTGGCCGCGTCGCTCAAAGAGCCGATACCCCAGAGCTTCTTGCAGTTGAGACAACTGCTTGCTGACAGCCGGCTGGGTAACGTTTAAGCGGTGCGCAGCTTCGGTCAATGTGCTCGAAGTTGAGAGCACCTGCAGCAAAGCAATGTGATGGGGGCGTATGGGAGCACTTTTCATGCAAAAAATCATAACCCCAGGTTTGGATATATCTCAAAACATTCATTTGACTCATGCTTTGGTCTCTTGGGAAACTCCAGGATCCGTTGTAACCCCCCCCTCGCAGGGCCCGCGATGGGTTTTACAAAGGGTCCTTTGGCCGTTCTTCAATCGAGCTGAACTCAACATGATTCGCTTTATCCGAAAATCTCTTTTCACAAGCTTGCTATCGCTGGCGTGCGCCGCTGCCATCGCCCAACCAGCGGCTTATCCCAGCAAGCCCATCCGCCTCGTCGTGCCCTACGGACCAGGTGGCCCCTCGGATATCGTGGCGCGCGTGATCGCCGATGAAATGAGCCGCTCTTTGGGCCAGCCTTTGGTGATTGACAACAAGCCAGGCGCAGGCTCCATGGTGGGAACCGAGATCGTGGTGCGAAGCCCAGCCGACGGCTACACCTTGCTCCTCACGGATCTGCCGGTCACCATCGTTCCGCACGTGCTGAAAGCATCGGCCAAGTACAACCCTGTGAAGGATCTCGAACCCATTGGCCTGATTGGCGGGTCATCCCTCGGGTTTGTGGTGCCAGATGCTTTGCCGGCGAAAACGCTGGCTGAGTTCGTCACGCTGGCCCGCGCCCGACCGGAAGGCATGCGCATAGGCTCGGGCGGCAATGGAAGCTTGACCCACCTGATGGCGGAGGTGTTCGCCCAATCTGCCGGATTCAAGCTGACGCATCTTCCCTACCTCGGCACCGGGCCGGCCATTCCTGATTTATTGGCGGGGCGCCTCGATGGATTGTTCAACAGCTACCTGGCCACGAAACCCTACCTCGACGGCGGAAAGCTCCGCATGCTTGCCATTGCGTCTGACCAACGAGTGCCCGAATTTCCTTCTGCTGCGACCTTTGCTGAAGTCGGCTATCGCGACGTAACGGTCGATTATTGGCTGGGCATCGTAGGCCCGGCGGGCATACCCAAGGCGGTGGTGGACCGAGTCCGAACCGCACTCGATAAAGCGCTGCAGTCCAGTGGAGTCCAGGAGAAATTCACTGCGCTTGCCATCACCAAGGCCACCGACACTTCTGGGCCCGCGCTGACTCGCGCCATTCAGGCTGAATACAAGCGTTGGGGCGAGGTCGTCAAAACGCGAAACATTACCGTGAACTAGATAGTGCAAGGCATGACTACTCCCGTCGCAGAAACAGCGCTGATTTCGATCGCCCGTCGCCTGATTCAAATTCCAAGTGAGAACCCTCCAGGCGACACCACTGCCGTGGCTGAGGCGCTCACTAAGCTGCTGAATGTTCCCAACGTCGAGATCAAACGGTTCGAGCCGCAAAAAGGCGTTGTCAATCTGGTGGCCATCGTTCGCGGCGCCCAAACTGGGCCTCGCGTGGTTCTCAATGGCCACCTGGATACCTTTGCGGTGGGCGATCCCGCCGGATGGTCAACAGACCCTTTTGGTGGTGAGGTGCGCGACGGCCGACTCTATGGACGCGGCGCCGGAGACATGAAATCTGGCATTGCCATCCTCGTCACGGTGGTGCGGGAGCTGGCGCAAAAACAGAGCCAAATGAAGGGCGAGCTGGTTCTCACTCTGGTGTCCGATGAGGAAACTGGAGGCATATGGGGAACGCGCTGGTTGCTCGCGAACGTGCCTGAGTCTCGGGGCGACTACCTGCTCAATGCAGATGCCGGGCATCCACGGGTGGTGCGTTACGGTGAAAAAGGCGTCATGTGGCTCAAGCTCACCAGCACCGGCAAGGCTTGCCATGGCGCCCACGTTCACCTGGGTATCAACGCCATCGAATTGTTGATGGCCGCGCTTCAGGATTTATTGACATTGCGCCAATTGCCCACCAGGCTACCGGACCATGTGCTGAAGGCTATGGAAGAAGCACGCGAGGTTTCCGAGCAGGAGGGTGGCGTGGGCGAGTTCGAGAATCTGCGCGATATCACAATGAATATCGGCTCCCTCCATTCCGGACATGTTCCCAATATCGTTCCTGGCCATGCGGAGGCCACTGTGGACATCCGATTCCCATCGGGCTTCAGCGGTGAGGAAATCAAGCGTTTGATCGCAGAGCGTCTGTCAACGCACCCCGGCGTTCAATGGGAAACGATCCCTGGTAGTGAGACAGAGCCGGCACTCACTTCACCAGACAACCGCCTCGTTCAGTGCTTCTTGAAACATGCCCGAGAAAAAGTAGCGCCTGAGGCCGTGGCCAATATGCGAGTGGGCCTGACGGATGCTCGGCTGTTCCGGCATGCAGGCATGCCCGCCGTAGTCTACGGACCCACCGCTTTCAACATGGGCGGCGTGGATGAGCATGTGCTTGTTGAACAGGTCGAGTCCGTATTCCAGGTACAACTGGCGGTGGCAAAGGAGTTGCTATCTATTGAATGAGCGGACACTACACCCAGCCTACCCCGCCCTGTCACGCTGTCGGGAACGGACGGACTGCGTCGCCAGCGGATCGACCTTCTGGGCAGGTGCGGGCACCGCGCTGATTCTGCTCGATCACTTGGCAAACCTGCGGCGCAAGCCTCATTGAAATGCCCCTCCGCTCCTACTGGCTTGAGCGCCAGCCACCAAGCTGCGAAAACGCTCCATCTGCGGGCCAAACTGCGCCGTGCGACGCCAGAACAGGCCAATATCCAAACGCCAGACCGGCGCAGGCGCTGGCAAGGCACGCAGCTTTCTGCATGCCGCTGACGCCAGCGCGTCTTCCGTGATGACGGTTAACAGGTCCGTCGATTCGATCAACGGAGCCAACACCGCCGGCGTAGCGTCTACCTCCACCGCCGGCACCAACTGCACGCCCGCCTCGTCTCTCATGAAACGGTCCACCCACTGCCTGAGCACGATGTTTCTGGATGACAAGACCCACTGCTGAGCACCCAGATCAGCGACATCGAATGCTCTTTTTTGCAACGGATGATGGATACGCCCCACCACCAGGCTCCGCTGCTGGCCAAGCAGTTGATGATTGAACTCATTCGACACACGATCGTCCATGGCCGCAATGGCGCAATCAATTTCGCCATTACTCAGTAGCTGAAACAGCTGATCGCTTAATTGCACACGGATCGCGAAGCGGCTTTGCTCCAGCATGGCTTTGACAGCCGGTATCAGTAAGGTTTGAATGAGGGCAGGCACCACGCCCACGCGAAGGGAGCCAGTGCTCCCAG
This sequence comes from Ottowia thiooxydans DSM 14619, assembly GCF_000422885.1. GTDB lineage: Bacteria > Pseudomonadota > Gammaproteobacteria > Burkholderiales > Burkholderiaceae_C > Ottowia > Ottowia thiooxydans. The sequence goes on from NZ_AUGX01000008.1 coordinate 244,645, forward strand.
ACTTCAGGCCAGCGACGTCAGCCGAGACGTTCAGGCTCCAGTCTGATATTTCAATGGCGCGTTGATAAACCACGCGACCGGCATCCGTCAGCAGCACTCCTCGTGCCGAGCGTTCGAATAGCTTCAGACCAAACGAAGTTTCAAGCCGCCGGATGGATTTTGAGAGCGCGGGTTGACTTACTCCCAGTTCGGCTGCTGCCCGCCGGACACTCGCTCGCTCGGCGACGCGCTTGAACCAGAGCAGATCGTTGAGTTCCATAGAGGTCCGAGCAGGTGATTCCTGGTAGTTATCACAATAAACCGTGTTTCAGCATAGCGCAATTCCACGTCGATTCCGATAATCAGGACGACAACGAGACATCAAAGGAGACATGGAATGAACACACTTTTCAAGTTCGGCGGCATCACCCGCCTCCTCGCCACGCTAACCGCCACGTGGCTTCTGGCCACCAGCCCGCAAGCATTCGCCGATACGGCCTACCCCGATCGCCCCGTGCGCGTGGTAGTGCCCTACCCTGCTGGAGGGAACACCGACATCATTGCGCGGGAGGTGGCCAAACGCCTCTCAGTGAAACTTGGTCAGAACTTCATCATCGACAACAAGCCGGGCGCCAACAGCATCATTGGGACTGAAGCTGTGGCCAAGGCTGCGCCAGACGGCTATACCCTGTTGATGGCGATTGGCGCTTACGCCAACAATTTCGCGCTTTACAAAAAGCTGCCCTATGCCCGCTCGGATCTCGCGCCGGTTTCGCAACTGACGAACACCTCACTGGTGCTGGTCACAGGCCGGCCGGGCATCACAAGCGTCAAGCAATTGCTGACTTCAGGCCAGGACAAGAATGCCCCACTCACCTTCGCCAGCAGCGGCGTGGGCTCGGCCGCGCATCTGCTCGGGGAACGTTTTTCAAGAAGTTCTGGTATGACTTCCACGCAGCACGTGGCTTACAAGGGTTCTGCTGAAGCTGTTTCAGATCTTTTGGCGGGGCGCGTTGGCTATATGTTCGACGCCGTCTCTGCCATGGGCGCGCATATCAAGAGCGGTCGTTTGACCGCACTGGCCGTTACCGGGGGGAGCCGCTCACCCCTTTTGCCTGAAGCTCCGAGCATGCGCGAGGCGGGATACCCCGACATGGTGGCTTACGCCTGGTCTGGCTTGCTGGCACCAGCCAAAACCCCCAAGGCCATCGTTGACAAGTTGGCGCTGACCATCTCGGAAGTGCTCAAGGATCCCGAACTGGTCGCCAAACTGGCCTCCATCAGCACCGATCCTGTGGGCAGCACGCCCGCCGATTTCGACAAATTTCTCATCAGCGAGTCAGACGTCAACGGCAAAGTCATCAAAGCGCTGAACATTTCTCTGGACTGAGCATGAATCCCAAAACCGTCTTGATTGGTGGCGCTTCAGCGTTTATAGGAGACAGCATTCTCGGACCAACCCAGCTCGTCAAAGTGCCGGGTATGCAGTACCTCGTATTCGATTACCTGGCCGAAATGACGCTCTCAGGATTTTCCCAAACGCGCAAAACCAATGCGCAGCTGGGCTATTCCACCGAGTTCGTTGAGTACGTGCTGCCGCAGATCGCCGTGGCCTGCGCTGAAAAGGGCATTCGCCTGGTGGCCAATGCGGGTGGGCTCAACCCCGAAGCCTGTGCCGGCGCCATCCGAGCACAACTCGCGAAGCTGAACCTGCCACTTAAAGTGGCTTATGCGGTGGGCGACGACTGCATGCACATGGTGGATCAACTTCGTGCGTCAGGCACTCAGGATTTCTACACGAAGGCACCGGTGCCCCACAGCGTCGATAGCGCCAACGTCTATCTAGGCGCACCGCCCATCGCCAAGGCTTTAGCCTTGGGTGCCGACATTGTGGTGACCGGGCGGATTGTGGACAGTGCAGCGACGCTGGGCATCTTGATGCACGAATTTGGTTGGGGTACAGACCAGTGGGATTTGCTCGCCAGCGGATCTCTGGTGGGCCATGTCCTGGAATGTGGCGCTCAGGCGACCGGCGGAATCTTCACCGATTGGGAGCGCGTGCCTGATTGGGAAAATATAGGTTATCCCTACGCCACCTGCCATGCCGACGGCTCCTTCGTGCTCAGCAAAGCTGCTGGCACAGGCGGTCTCGTGGAACCCATGACGGTGAATGAACAGATTTTGTACGAAGTGGCTGATCCCGCGCATTACGTACTTCCTGATGTCGTGTGCGATTTCACCGCAGTCAGCACCAGTGCCATAGGACCCGATCAAGTTCTGGTGCAAGGGGCGCGCGGCAGCCTTGCGCCCGACACCTACAAAATGTCCGCCAGCTACCAGGCAGGTTACCGATGCACGGCCCAGGTTTCGGTTTTTGGAATGAACGCAACGGGTAAGGCCCGTCGCACCAACGAAGCCTTGCTGAATCGAACTCGTCGCTTGCTCAAAGAGCGCGGGTTCGCGGATTTCGTACGGCATGCGGGGACCGTTGTAGGTGCCGAAGACGGCTACGGGCCGCATGCGCAACCTAGCCATTGCCGCGAGGCCATTGCTCGGCTTGTGGTCACACATGATTGCGCGCAAGCTCTGGACCTGTTTTCCAGAGAGTCGCGAGCGCCGGGGGTTTCCTTCGCACCGGGAACCACCAGCGGAAGCTCGCTAACGCTGAACACAAGGCCTGCGGTGGAGCCTTTGCACCGTTTGTTCACCTGCTTGGTGAAAAAAGCGCGGTTGAGCCTGCCTCAGGTGATCATGGCGGGTGAAACGCATGAGGTGGTGCTAACCACCACCGGCTCGGCGCCTCACCCCTATATTGAAGCTGAGCGCGCGCAGGGCGAGCCCACCACGGATAGTCCCGAAGCCGCCTGTGTGCCACTTATGGAAATTGCGCATGCTCGATCGGGCGACAAGGGCGATACCTCTAACGTGGCGGTGTTCGCTCGGAACGCGGCGCACTTCGATCATTTGAGACGAGTTCTGACCACCCAACGCGTTCGCACACACCTGGGCCATTTGGTAAAAGGTGGCATCAATCGCTACGAAGCCTCTGGCCTGCACGCCTTGAATTTCGTAATGGATCAGGCCTTGGACGGAGGGGGGCCCTCTTCCCTGCGCAACGACCCCATGGGCAAAGGAATGGCGCAAATGCTCCTTGAGATGAAGATTGCTCGCCCCGCAGCGAGCTCCTGATCTAGGGTGTGTCGGCTGCTCCCGGCACCACTGACTACAGCGATACCGGCGTCAACAACCGGGCACCGCCCCCCTGTGATTCATCGCAGCAATAGCGACTTCCGCTATATTGAACCGGTGATATCAAGATCCGGAAAACCATGCTGTTTCGAACCCTAGTCCACTGCTGTGTTTGCGCCGTTTTGCTGGCCGGTGCGGCACAGGCGGAGACGCCTGCCTTGTCCGCCACAGAGCAAACCCAGCTTTCGGCCATTGCGAAAGACGTTTTCAAATCGCAAGCCATGCCTCCCGATCTAGTGGCCATGTGCGTGCAGCAACTGCGCCGTGACACTGGAAAAAAACACCCCGGTTACGACGCTTGGGCCGATATGGGTGCGGTCTGCCTCACCCCTCGAACCGCACACGAACCACGCGATACATCGTATTTGAACGAAAAGGAACGCCAAAATCCTGACATCGCTGCCAACGTCAAGGCCACCCATGCGGTGATGTCGCAAATTACCTTTGCCGTCAAGACTGACAATGGCGATTTTCTTGGCTACTGGGAATCGCCCCGTGGCACGCCTCTTGCCCTTGCGCGCATCGTGCGCTACGACACCGAAGGCCAGTTCAGCCTGGAACCGGGCCGCACCATCACCGAAGCCTTGTTGCTGGAATTCGTGTCCCTCGAAGAAAAGAATGCTGCTAGCAAGTACCAACGGGCCAGAAAAAGTCTGGAGCAGTTAGGCGCTGGCACGATCCCATCTACGTACAGTGCCCTGAACAAGCAAATCTTATCTACCGTGGCGACCAGCCCCGACGCCATGCATGATCAACTGTTCAAGCGCTATAGGGCGGAGAGCAAGTAAATCGAGGAGTGAGTTTTCTCTATCGTCACTGCCCTGCGGGGAACATCGTTTGAGATAAACGATGTGATCGGCGTGGATGCGCCAGTCCGTTTCGATCAGATCGAGTCCGTGCGCGAGGTACAGCTGACCCAGACAAAGCAAGTGCCAACTACTGGATATTAATATGGGTGATTGGAGTACAAAGCCTTGGGGCTGCGATGAAGCCGCAGACTGGTTCCATAGATTTTGGACAAAAGGAGGAATTGCGGTTCTTATTCGGGAGTTCGAAGAATTCGATGAGCGCCAGGAAAAATACGATTCAATCAGAGCCGCGAGTTACTTGCTTCAAACACTAGGAATTACCTTTGTTTGGCCTGTGGATCACAGTGACGAGTTAGAACCGCTCCTGCGCAAAGCGATTCTTATCTTGAAAAATATGATTGACCCACCGACTGATGACTGGGGATATTTAGAGATGTGCGGCAATGATCCGGGCGCAATCTTGGCGGTCAAGGAGCAAATCACTGCACTTCAAGATCGATTAAGCGATCTGACCCCACATTAACGGTGCCTCGCGAATCGTTGAACGCTGACTCAACCGCTCGAAACGTTTGGTCGAATGGTTAAGCGTCAGCCAGCCGTTCAATGCCGTCAGGAACGAACGAAAAGCGTCACAAGTGGATCGTCCCCTACTTGTCGGCTGCAATGGCCGTGAACCAGGGGGTTGAAGGTCTGCCCAGGCGGCAGCGTGTCATCGGAGTAGAAAAACTCCCCAGGTCCAAATACGCGTTTACTGCCATCTTGCAATCCGATTTCCATGCGTCCCTGAATTACCACAAGCCATTGCGGCGTTGTAGTGCAGTGGAAATCGCTCTTGAAGCCAATGGGACTCTGGCGCCACTGCATTCCGCCTGACGCCTGCAGCGGACTGAGGCGTGCCGCAGGTGTGCCCTCTGTCAGTGGCGTGATGTCATCGCGCCAGCGGGCCCGGCCTTCGGCATCGGTGTAGAGCACGGGTTGTGTGAGCGTAGTCATGGCGATGTTCTTTCCAGCGTTCAATCAGGACGACGCAGCCAATGGCAAAGCGACGGTGGCGACGATTTTCACCTATTGTTCAAACTGGAGTGCAGGGTTGAAAAAAGTCCCCCCTGTGACATATCTCTCGATTTAGGCCCATGACATGCACACGCGAACGGTACAAAATGAAGGCTCAACGCGCTCGCAAGCTCTCATGATTCGCTACCAACTTTCGCTGAAGCGAGCGCCTGACCACCAGATACGGAAAAAGCATGCAGCGGTAGACTCTTAAGCACGCAAAACCAACAAGAACTGGCTCAGTCGGATGAAGGGAATACGCGGAAATGAACTCAACCACTTACAACATTTCGTCGCGTACAAGCATGGGCAAAATTCTCTGGGTTTCTGATGGTTGCGCAGCGACCGGTCACCCTGTGTCTACATGATTTCAAGCTCATCATGTTGATCGCCCATGTCACCGACCCGCACATCGGGTTGCGAACCAACCGGATGCAGGCCCACCCCGGCACGACTGAGGCCTTCAGACGTGCGCTCATCCATGTGCGCCAACTTGTGCCGGCGCCCGATGTTCTGCTGTTAAGCGGTGATTTGAGTGAAACCGGTCGCGAAGAGGACTACATCACACTGGCAGCCATCGTAGAAGAAGAGTTGGCCACACTGGCTTCCTGCGGGCCCCTTGTCCTGGCCATCCCCGGCAATCACGACACACCGGCCGTAGCGAAAGCCGTGCTCGGTGAGTTGATGCCGGTGGCGGCCGATGCGCCCGACGGAACTATGTGCCTTCACGTCGAACGCGGTGGCCTGCACTTCATAGGGCTGGATACGGTGCACCTCGGCTTTGCACATGGGCATCTGAATGAGGCTCAGCTCCATTGGCTGGAGGCACAACTGACGGCCTGCGCAGGCCACCCAGTCTTGCTGTTCATGCATCATCCACCGTTGGTTTCCGGTATTTCAGCGATGGATGCCTGCGGCCTGCTGGAGGGAGGCCCACAGCTAGGCAAATTAGTGGCGGCACATGGGGGCGTTCAATTGATCGCCGCGGGACACGTCCACCGGCTCATTCTTGGCACGTTAGGCGGAGCGCCGGTGGTAGTTGCCCCTTCATCGTCCCACCAGATAGATCTAAATCTGCAGCCTGGGGCACCCCTGGCCTGCCGGATGGAGCCGCCCATGATCGGCCTCTACCGCTGGTCCCTCGAGGACGGCATGGCTTGCCATTTCAGCCACGTGAATCCGTTCCCTGGTCCGTTTGCTATATGACCGAACTTTCTGCGCATGTTCGAGGTGTTTGTTTTAAGGCCTAAACGTTTGGATCGTGGCGGCCCGAAGCAATCGTACGTTGCTCCGCCAGAGTGGAACACGCGAGCCCATGCCCACCGCTTGCACGGTGATGCTCAGCACAGATCAACCGTTACGACGAAAATAGCAGCATGAGAATCCTCCACACCATGTTGCGCGTTGGCAACCTTGACCGCTCGATTGATTTCTACACTGAAGTGCTGGGCATGCAGCTTCTGCGCCGCTCCGAAAACCCGGAATACAAGTATTCGCTCGCCTTTCTAGGCTACGGCGGCGGCAATCCCGGCCAAGCCGAGATTGAGTTGACCTACAACTGGGGTACGGAGCAGTACGAAATGGGCACTGCCTACGGTCACATCGCCCTGGGCGTACCAGATGCCTATGCTGCTTGCGAAAAAATCAAGGCAGCGGGCGGCAATGTCACGCGCGAGGCAGGCCCAGTCAAAGGAGGCACTACGGTCATTGCCTTCGTCACCGATCCTGACGGCTATAAGATCGAACTCATCCAGCGCAACGAAGACAGCGCCGGACAAGGGCTTAGAACGGATTCCTAGATGAGCGAAACAGAATGCAGAAATTCTGCATTCATTCTGTCTTTGAACGTCCCTACGATCCCTTCGTATGAATCGTAGGGACGTTCTTAGAATGACATCATGAAAAATGCTTCAAGGGCCTCGCAATCCAGCGAAATCGAGTTGAAACTGGTCCTGCCCGGAGCCGATCGGCGCCGAATTGCCGATCAATTGGCGACTACACCACCGCTGGCGGGCGTGGCATTCCAAGTGCTGCGTTTGCGCAACATTTACTTCGACACACCGGAGCAGAATCTGCGCCAGCAAAAGGCGGCCTTGCGCCTGCGCAGCGTCCGCGAAGGTGCGGGAAGCAGGCCACGATGGATTCAAACGTTCAAAACCGCGGGTAACAGTACAGCCGGGCTGAGCCAACGTGGCGAATGGGAAACCTCGCTGCGCCGTGGAGAACTCGATCCCATGGCATTACAAGGTACACCATGGAGTGCGATCGACGACCATAACGAGTTGTTTGGTCAGCTGATGCCGTGTTTTGAAACCAGAAGCACGAGAACTGTCTGGCAAGTGAGGGGCGAAGACGCAAGCCACGTGGAAGTGGCGCTCGACATCGGTTCGATACATGCCAGCGGCAGGCGCTTGCCAATCTGCGAGCTCGAACTTGAATTGATCCAGGGCAGTGCAGATGCACTCTTTACCCTGGCCGAACAAATTGCCTCACATATAGCCGTTTTGCCGGCGCAAACCAGCAAGGCGCAGCAAGGCTGGCGACTCGCGGCGGGCATCAGCGCTGCGCCATTGAGGGCGCACGCGCTCGCCCTTGATCCCGATCAGCCAGTCATGCCAGCGGCGCAAGCCGTGCTGGGAGAAATGTTCAGCCAGTTCACCGAGAATCTTGTGGGCATTTTGCATGCAGACCACACGGAATTGGTGCATCAAGCGCGCGTTGGCTGGCGCAGATGGCGCAGCGGGCTATGGCTATTCAAGCCACTATGCAAGCATTGCCCTGCACCTGATGACGATGACCTGCGTCCATTGCTGAAGGCTCTGGGGGCGGTGCGTGATCTCGACGTCGCGGCACTGGAGAGCCTGCCGACATGGGCTGAGGCGTTCATCGCTGGCGACCCTCACCGCAGTGCAGACTGGCACCTCATGGAAGCCACGTTGCAGGCCGAACGACAAGCGCGCCGTCGTTCGCTGCTGAAAGCGCTCGCTGCGCCCTCAACCGGATTGGCTCTTGTGCGCACGAGCCGTTGGTTGCATGGCTTGGAACGTACCCAGGAAGCGTCTCAGGCTTTGGGAGAATGGGCTAAAGACCGTACGCGCGATCTGCACGCAAGGCTCTCGGGCGAAGTGGATGCCATGCACGCGCTGCCGGCCCCGGAAAACGCCGAGGTCACGGTACGGCAGCATCGCGTGCGATTGCTAGCAAAGCGAACGCGCTATTGCCTGGAAGCGATGGAGCCCGTGCTCCCCAAAGCACGCACGCGCCGATGGGCAGACCAGGCGACAGAGCTGCAGAGCAGCATAGGCGCCGCACGTGACCTGCTCATATTGGCAGAGATGCTGGAGCCTCTGGGAGTAGACCGCGCCATCCTGGGGTTTCTGCGCGGCATTTCAGCCGCCCGGATGGCACCCCGGTAGATCGGCTACCAGGTATTGAGCACCTGCTCAGGTCGCCAAGGTTATTGCAAGCGCACTTCGACTCGCCGCGCCTCGGCATTTGTGCCACCGGCCAGGGTGACCTCAGGTTTACGCAAATCAAGCTTGTCTTCACCGATGCCGAGGGAAATCAGGGTATCGCGCACGCCGATGGCGCGCTGCTTGGCCAATTCCTCATTCAAGGCGGGATCGCCGGAAGTGTCGTGGAAACCGCTGATGAGGGCGATTTGGCCGGCCGCGACGCCTTTCACGATGTCACCCAACGCATCTTTGGCGCCCGGTGCCAATTCTGCTTTGCCGCTGGCGAAGTAAAACTTGACAACGCCTGTTTCGACCACGATGCTGGCCGCGTCGACTGCTATGACCGTTGCGCCCGCAGCCGCGCCGCCTAAGGCCACACCCGCACCTGGGGTTGCGACAATCGCCGCACTCGTTGCTGGGGATTTTTTGCTGGACTTGTAGATACCGACGCCAAGCGTCAGACCAACAGCCAATAGCACCATACTGAACACCACGCCCAGCGCCAAACCTTGGTTATCGTCGTCTTGAGAATTCATTAACTAAGCTCCTGCTTTTAATAAAGCCTTGCGTGATTTCCTGCGCACCGTGGAGAAAAAGACTCCACGCACTACACAGGCAACCATGCAAGGCATCCTGGAAAATTATAAAGTTTGGCCATGAAGCCCCTGGAAGACCATCCAACCCCGGCGTCCGATTCATTTCGGCATCTGTTCAGACCGGGCCGAGAGCCCGCTCAAATGCTGGAAAAAGCTCGCCGGCAATGGCTGCAACAGGGCCATGCACAGGATTTGTGGGTCTTCGGCTATGCCTCTTTAATTTGGCGACCAGATTTCGATCATACCGAACGTCATGCCACACGTGTGCATGGCTGGCATCGGGCACTGGCCATGTGGAGCCGAGTTAACCGCGGCACCCCTGAAATTCCTGGTCTGGTTTTCGCGCTTTTACCCGGCGGCAGCTGCCGCGGCGTGATTTACCGCATTCCTCACCGCAATGCGAACGAGGTGCTGGATTTGCTATGGGCCCGCGAGATGCCCACTGCGGTCTACGACCCGCGCTGGCTCCCCTGCTCGACGCCGCACGGCCCGGTATCTGCGCTGGCGTTCACCTTGTCGAGGCGCAGCCCCGCTTTCACCGGCGAGCTGACGCCAGAGCAATACAGCCATATTTTCAGCGGAGCGAGCGGGCGCTACGGCACCACTTTGGACTACGCACGCCAAACCCATGAAGCCCTGCGCGCCCACGGGATTGACGATGCATCGCTCACCAGGCTCCTGGGACATGCGAAGCCGGATTCGCCCTGAACACCCTACAGGAGTGTCGCGCACAAAGGGCATCACAGCGCCTGCCTTTACACTGCCTGCATGAGCGATATCGCACACCTGCGCAAGAGTTACGAGCGTGCCGAACTTTCGGACGACGCCTCGCATGCCGACCCACTTCACCAGTTTGGGAAATGGTTCGACGAAGCCCGGAAAAGTGAGGTGCCAGAGCCGAACGCCATGACGCTGGCGACCGTCAGCGGTGATCTAAGACCCAGCACGCGCATCGTGCTGATCAAGGATTTCGATGAACGTGGCATCGTCTGGTATACCAATTACGACAGCCGAAAAGGGCGCGAATTGGGCGGCAACCCTTATGCTGCACTGCAGTTTCACTGGGTAGAACTGGAGCGCGTGGTGCGCATCGAAGGTCTCGTGGAAAAAGTAAGCGATGCCGAGAGCGATGCCTACTATGCCAGCCGACCTCTAGACAGCCGCATTGGCGCCTGGGCCAGCCCACAAAGCCAAATCATTGAAAGCCGTTCGGTACTGGTGACAAGTGCTGCCAAGTACGGTGCCAAATTTCTGCTCAATCCCCCGCGCCCGCCGCACTGGGGCGGGTTTCGGCTGGTACCGGAGCGCTGGGAGTTCTGGCAAGGCCGCAAAAGCCGGCTGCACGACAGGCTGCAGTATCGAATGGGTGAGAGTGGCTGGTTGCGCGAGCGCTTGGCGCCTTAGTGGGCCGCAGGAGTTGAGCAGGCTTATCGCGGCAGCAGCCACATCACCACAGACACCGTAACCACCGCCATGGCGGTGGAAATCGCTACCGAGGCCGTGACCAGCTCCTCAGCCTTGTGATAGCGCTGCGAGAACAGAAACACGTTGGCGCCCACCGGCAAGGCCGCGGCGACCACCATCACCGCCAGAGGCAGGCCGGTAAGGCCTAGGGCCCAGCCAGCCAGAGCCATGAGCGCCGGATGCACGACGGTCTTAAGAGTAGAAATGACCAGCGCACCGCGCAGATGCGGACCGATGGCGGTTTGAGCCAGCGTCACGCCCACCAGGACGAGTGCCACTGGACCAAACGCGTCTCCCAGCAGCTTGAGTGGACGCTCCACTATGGGATGCAGCCCGATCCCTGTCAGTGAATACAAAAAGCCCGCGATGATGGGAAGCGGAACCGGATGGAAGATCGCGTTCTTGACCGCCTGCACCACGGTGGCGGCAATGTGGCGTTGGCGCCCCTCACCCGCGGCTTCCTGCTCTCGCGCCACCAGCAGCTCAATGACCACCGTGGCCAGGGTCAGCAGCACCAGCGCATGCATTGAAATCAGGGTAAAAAGATTCAACAGGCCCGCCGGGCCGTACGCCAGTTGGACAAGCGGCACTCCAATCATCAGCGTATTGCTAAAAATGGCTGCCATTGCCACCACTGCTGACCGGCTATTCAGGCCTTGAATGAACAACAGGACGAAAAACAGGACGCCCGCCACGACGTAATACAACGCGACAGAGCGCAGATCCAGCCGTTCCAATTGCGCCGTGGCCATGCTTCGAAATAGCAATGCCTGCACCAGCACCAGAAACACCAGGTTGGAGAGATCGCGCACGGCTTGGCCGCGAATCAGCTTCATTCGACCCGCCAGAAAACCAATACCAATCAGCAGCACCACCGGAAGCAGGGAGGACAGAACGGGGTGGTCGAGCGATAAGGCCATATGGAAAACGGTGGATTGCGAGCAAAGCTAAATTTCAGAGGCAAGACGGCCCCCAGGTTTGGGACCGCTAATGCAGCTAAAGGAATAGAAGGCCTCAAAGCGCCGATAATGTCACCTTTTGCCGCACTTGCGGCTGGCCACACGCGCCAGGCACACCATGAACGCCCCCCTATCCCAAGCCACGCCCCTTGCACCCGCAGCCATCGCCCCTGTGGAAGAGATTGTCGCCGAGTTACGCGCCGGCCGCATGGTGATCCTTGTCGATGAAGAAGACCGGGAAAACGAAGGCGATCTGGTGCTTGCCGCCGATCACGTCACCCCTGAGGCTGTCAATTTCATGGCCAGGTTTGGCCGAGGCCTGATCTGCCTCACATTGACGCGTGAGCGCTGCGAACACTTGCAGCTGCAGCCCATGGCCACGCGCAATGGCACCAAATACTCCACCGCTTTCACCGTTTCCATAGAGGCAGCTGAAGGCGTGACCACCGGTATTTCAGCTGCCGATCGCGCCCGCACTGTGCAAGCCGCCGTAGGCGCCAATGCCCGCGCCGATGATCTGGTGCAACCAGGGCATATTTTTCCGTTGCAGGCCGTAGACGGTGGCGTGTTAATGCGCGCTGGTCATACGGAAGCCGGATGCGATCTGGCCGCCATGGCGGGTTGCTCACCCTCTTCCGTGATCTGCGAGATCATGAAAGACGACGGCACCATGGCTCGTTTGCCGGATCTGCAGGAGTTCGCGGTCACTCATGGCCTGAAGATAGGCACCATTGCCGATTTGATCGAATACCGCAGCCGCAATGAATCCCTGGTGCAAAAAGTAGCCTCGCGCTCTTTGACCACTGCTCACGGCGAGTTCATGACACACGCCTACCGCGACAAACCCAGTGGCGAGCTGCATTTGGCCCTCGTCATGGGGAAATGGGACGCGCAGGACGTGGTTCCCGTTCGCGTGCACGAGCCTCTTTCGGTGCTCGATTCGCTGGAAGTCCAAACCGGCATGCATTCCTGGAGTGTGCATGCCAGCCTTCGCTACATCCAGGCGCAGGGCAAGGGTGTGGCCGTACTGCTTAACTGCGGGGAAAGCGCCGACCAACTCCTGGCGCAGTTCGAAGGCAAAGCCCGCGCCGCACATGCGCCCGAGCGCGGCCGGATGGATCTGCGTAGCTACGGCGTAGGTGCGCAAATATTGCGCGACTGCGGCGTCCAGCGCATGGAACTGATGGGCACTCCGCGCCGCTTGCCCAGTATGGCAGGCGGATTTGGGCTCGAAGTCGTAGGCTACATCCCGAACGAATAACGCCTGGCATTCGCCGCACCATAACCTGGAAGGGATTGTCGAAAAAACCGCTCCCCTTCCCCGCGCCACGCGAAACAAGATAGAAGAAAACAGTCAATGAAAAACGCAAACCAAGGCGCACTACCCGAGCTGGATGGCAGTCAGCTGCGAATCGGCATCGTGCGGGCTCGCTTCAACGATGACGTGACAAGCGCCCTGCTGAACGCCTGCACGACCGAGCTTGCAGCTCTGAACGTGCCCAGTGACAACATAGAGTACGTGAGTGTTCCTGGAGCCCTGGAGGTGCCGCTGGCACTGCAAGCCCTGGCTGATTCTGAAAAATACGACGCATTGATCGCTCTCGGATGCATCATTCGCGGCGAAACCTATCATTTCGAGCTGGTGGCCAATGAGTCCGGGGCTGGCGTGACACGTGTAGGCCTGGAACACGGCATTCCTATCGCCAACGCCATCCTGACCACGGAAAACATGGCACAAGCCGTGGCACGCCAAGTCGAAAAAGGACGAGACGCTGCACGTGTGGCAGTGGAAATGGCACAACTGCTGGAGCGCCTGAAATGAGTGAAGAAGAACAAAAAGCGTCCGCGAGCAAGGCTCTGGCCCCTAAACCCAATGGCACACGCAGGTCGTCCACCAAATCGCCGCGCTCACGCGCTCGTGAGTTTGCCCTGCAGGCGCTGTACCAGCACTTCGTTGGCGGTGGCGATCCCGCTGTCATTGACGCCTTCACACGTGAATTGCAAGGTTTTTCCAAGGCCGACGCAGTGCACTATGACGCCCTGCTCTACGGCTGCATTGAACTCAAGGACGATCTGGATGCACTGATCCTGCCCTTGCTCGACCGCAAGATGGATCAGATCTCGCCCATTGAGCATGGTTGCATGTGGATTGGAGCCTACGAACTCCTGCGCTGCCCCGACGTACCGTGGCGAGTGGTTTTGAACGAGTGCATCGAACTGGCCAAGGATTTCGGAGGCACCGACGGACACAAGTATGTCAACGGCGTACTCAACGGCATTGCGCCCACACTGCGCCCTGCGGAAGTGCAGGCAGATCGTGCGGCTCCCAAGAAATCTTCGGACCCCGCCTCGCCTACTCCATGAAAATCTCGGCCCGGGCTCAGCGTGTGGAGCCCTTCTATGTAATGGAAATGGCCAAATCGGCCGCGGCCATCGCCAAAGAGGCTGCCGGCACTGACCGGCCCATGATCTATCTGAACATCGGCGAGCCAGATTTCACGGCCCCGCCTCTGGTTCAGGAAGCTGCCGAAAAAGCCATTCGCGACGGACGCACTCAGTACACCCAAGCCACCGGCCTGCCCCAACTGCGCGAGCGCATCAGCCATTGGTATGCCGAACGCTTTGGCGTGCAGGTGCCGGCACGGCGCATCGTGGTGACCGCAGGGGCCTCTGCGGCATTGCAACTGGCCTGCCTTGCCCTGCTGGATGCAGGCGACGAAGTGCTCATGCCAGACCCGAGCTACCCATGCAACCGCCAGTTTGTAAGTGCGGCAGAGGGCAGAGCGGTGCTGCTTCCGGCCACCGAAGCGGAGCGGTTCCAGCTCAGCGCCGACAAGGTAGAACAGGCCTGGGGCGCCCACACGCGCGGCGTGATGCTGGCCTCACCCTCCAACCCCACGGGCACCTCCATCCATCCGCACGAGTTGCGCCGCATCCATAGCGTGGTGCAGGAGCGTGGTGGCGTGACCCTGATCGATGAAATTTACCTGGGCCTCAGCTACGAAGAGACCTACGGACACAGCGCGCTTGGGCTGGACGATCAAATCATCAGCATCAACAGCTTCAGCAAGTATTTCAACATGACAGGCTGGCGCCTGGGATGGTTGGTGGTGCCAGATTCGTTGGTTGACGTGGTGGAGCAGCTCGCGCAGCACCTGTTCATTTGCCCAAGCACGATTGCCCAGCACGCGGCGCTGGCATGCTTCGAACCCGAAAGCCTGGCGATCTACGAAAGCAGGCGAGCGGAATTCAAAGCGCGCCGCGACTGGTTTGTGCCGCAACTGGCCGCCCTGGGATTGCCCGTTCCCGTCACACCCGACGGAGCCTTCTACGCCTGGGCCGACTGCACTGCGGCTTGCCAGAAATTGCTGCCCGCTAGCTCCGAATATAATAGCGACATGCAGATCGCCGGCAGCTGGGAATTCGCCTTCGAACTGATGAAGCGCGCACATCTGGCCATCACGCCAGGGCGCGATTTCGGGCGTGCAGATACAGCACGCTACATTCGCTTTTCCACCGCCAATTCCATGGCACAGCTCGAAGCCGCCGTAGGCCGCCTGCGCGCTTTGCTGGCCTGAGCTCTGTTTCTGAAAGCTATGGCGTTCGAGTTTCCCATTCGAATTTACTGGGAAGATACCGACGCTGGCGGCATTGTTTTCTACGCCAACTATCTAAAATTCTTCGAGCGCGCTCGTACTGAGTGGCTGCGCGCCCTGGGCGTGGGACAGCAAATACTTCGTGAACGCGAAGGTGGCATGTTCGTGGTCAGCGAGACCAATGTGAAATACCACTCCCCTGCTCGTCTTGACGATGAACTTATCGTCACCGCAGCGCTCAAAGAAGCGGGCCGGGTGACGCTGAACATTGAACAGCGGGCTACCCTCAAGTCGACCGGTGCCCTGCTTTGCCAGGGCAGTATCCGTATCGGCTGGGTGGACGCTCAAACGCTCAGACCCGCGCGCATTCCTGCCGCGATCATTGATCAGTTGAATTCAGAAACAGCCATTGACCGCTTGTCATCTTCCTAGAAGCCACATGAATACCGATTCCCGCCACTTCGTTGGTCTTCACCTATCAGATGTGAGCGCTACGCACTTGCAGGCACCGCGCTCCACTCCAAGGCTCCAAGCATGAACCAGGATCTCTCCATCGTCCAACTCGTATTGCACGCCAGTTTTGTCGTGCAATTGGTCATGCTGCTCTTGCTGGGCGTGTCGATTGCCAGCTGGGCTGCGATTTTCAGAAAACTTCGCTCCCTCAAGCAGGTCAAGCAGCTCAATGATGACTTTGAGCGCGAATTCTGGTCAGGCACGAGCTTGAACGATCTTTTCGCTGCCGCCACCCAAAATGCCAGAAGCACTGGCCCCATGGAGCGTATTTTTGCCAGTGGCATGCGGGAATATCAAAAGCTGCGCGAGCGCCGAATTCAGGACACCGGGACACTGCTCGACGGTGCACGCCGCGCCATGAGGGCCAGCTTCCAGCGCGAGATGGATGAGACTGAATCCAACCTCTCTTTTCTCGCCTCCGTGGGCTCAGTCAGCCCTTATGTGGGTTTGTTTGGCACGGTGTGGGGCATCATGCACGCGTTTACCGGCTTGGCCAGCCTCCAGCAGGTAACCCTTGCCACCGTGGCACCAGGCATCGCTGAAGCCCTGGTCGCTACCGCGCTTGGCCTGTTCGCCGCCATCCCTGCCGTGATCGCCTACAACCGTTTTGCGCGAGACATTGACCGCATCGCCAACAAGCAGGAAACGTTCATAGAGGAATTCTCCAACATCCTGCAGCGCAACCTGGGCGTACATACGCAATCTACAACGGCCTCGGGGCACTGACACCATGCCCGCCGTTAGCTCTCGCGGCCGTGGCCGTCGCACCATCAATGAAATCAACATGGTGCCGTTCATCGATGTCATGTTGGTGCTGCTCATCATCTTCATGGTGACCGCGCCGCTCATCACACCCGGTGTGATCAATGTTCCCAGCGCTGGCAAATCGTCGAAGGCGCCTGACAAACTCATCAGCGTGAACATTGATGCAAAGGGCCAGGTGTCCCTCTCTGGAGAAGTCAAACTGGCCGAAGCCAGTGAAAAGGAAGCCGTTTCCGCCATCAAGAAAGCGTTGGAGGACACACCTGATATGCCTGTGATGCTCGCTGCTGACAGCGATTTGCGCTACCAGCAGGTCATCAGCATGATGAAGCAGTTGCAAGAAGCGGGTGTTCAGCGGGTTGGTTTGGCAGTCAAGTAATCCGGAAGACTGAACACGCATGAACGCCGCAGCCGAACGCCAAGAGTTCGCCCCTCCCCAACAAGGTGGAATGGGGCGCGCCATGGCGCTGGCACTTTTTGCCCATTTGCTGCTGATCCTCGCGCTGACCTGGGGCATCAGCTGGCGCAGCGAAGCGCCAGAAGACGCAGTAGAGGCCGAGCTCTGGGCGCCGGCCGTGCAACGCGCCGCGCCAAAGGCTGCACCCAAGCCGCCGCCAGAGCCAGCGGTAGAGCGGGTAGAACCTCCTGTGCCGCCCAAGCCAATCCCCAAGCCCGAACCCGTCGTGAAGCCGCCCCCACCGCCCAAACCTGCGGTGGACGATGCACGAGAGGCAGAGATCGCCTTGGCGCAAAAGAAGAAGAAAGAAGAAGAAGCTCGTCGCAAAGCGGCTGAAGCGCGCGAGGAGAAACGCCGCGAAGAGAAACGCGAAGAAGAGCTTGAGCGCAAAGAATTGGCGCAAAAGAAAGCCGCCGAAGACAAACGTCGCAAAGATCTTGCAGCCAAAGAAGTGGCTGAAAAGAAAGCCGCCGATAAGAAGCTCGCCGAAAAAGCCGCTAAGGAAAAAGAAACCGCCGAACGCAAGGCAGCAGACGCCAAAGCCAAGGCAGAAGCTAGCCGCGAGGCCAAAGAATCCGACAGCCGCCGCAAAGCCGAGCTTGCACGCATGGCCAAACTGGCAGGTAGTGCAGATAGCGACGGTGGAACCTCCGCCAATGGGAAAGGTGCCACAAAAGGCAGTGCTGGCGGTACTGACGAACGCGACGCCGGCCCATCAGGTAACTACGCCGGCAGAATCCGCTCCGCCGTCCGGCCCAATATCGTGTTCTCCGACGATGTGCCCGGTAACCCAGTCGCTGAAGTGGAAGTACGCACCGGCCCCACCGGCACCATCATCAGCCGCCGCATCATCAAATCCAGTGGAGTGAAGAGCTGGGACGATGCTGTGCTGCGAGCACTTGATCGGACGGAAAAGCTGCCTTCGGATAACGGGCGTTTTTGGAATCCGATGGTGATGCAGTTCAAGTTGAGGGATTAGGGAGCTGTTGCATAACCCCTCGATTGCCAGTTTTTAGTCGCCGCTATCCCGATCGGCAGCGAGACGGCACAAATGCCAGCTCGGCGTGGGATTCAGTATGCACTCATTATGGCTCGCAGGTGTCGCCATCCGGCATGTGTATTACTGAGCCAGAAACGGCCTTGTTGTATTCGAGATAGCGTTGGGCGCGCTGTCGCGTGTTGGCAGTGATGGCTTCGATTTTTGTCGTCCATACCCCAGGTCGACTCTCAACAAAGACACTGCGAATGCAATGGATAGCCGCTGCACTTAGAGCGCCAATCCGATCAAGTGCCGCTTCGTCATTCAAGGGCGTGACCAAAGATAACTGCAAGGCTCTGCCACCCTGCAACAATGCTCTTTTCTGCTCATCGCTGAGTGGTTGGGCAGCAATATAGGCATCGATGTCATCGCGCACGCCATTTCTATTGGAGTCAGTACCGGCAATGCTGGTACCTTGGTCGAGACGATGTATTTGGCCAGAGCTCTCCAAATCGGCTATTTTGCTTGCTGCTTCACGCACAGCGCCATCGGGATCACTACAGCCCGTCGAGCTATACAAAGTCAGCAAAGTAAGAGCGCCGGCGAAGACTCTGCGAAAAGAGGAAGAAAAAGGAGATGTCATGCAAATGTGTCCGGAAAACTCAGCTGTGATCGAACATGGGTGGGTTAAAGCTCCGAAGCCTGGTCCAGCGCTGCGCCCAACAGTGCCTTAATGCTGCCTCGCGCAGCGCGAGCCGAATCAAGATAGGTTTTGACCAGGGTGTGACCACTAGCATCTTCGAGTAGATTTGCGGGAATGTTGATGTTTACTGGCGGCACTGTGTTGGGGCCACCATGCAAGCGTAGACCATTGATCACCAAATCAATATCTGCCAGTAAATGCTCGCCTCGCAGGGTAGGTGAAGCAGGAGCCACATGCACAGCCGCCACCTTCGTGAAGGGATGGGCGTTCTTAGCGTGGTCATATGCCGGGTTGAGGAACAGATTGCCTTGTGAATGTCCTAACAGCACCAAGTGATAGCCGTCCTGCGCAAACGCATTGAGAACACGAGTTTGTTCGATGATGTCAGCGGCAGTGGGTGGATTGCTAAGTAGATGTGCCCAGCCGCTCGCGACCTTATTGATCAAGTTTTCAACCGTCGCGTCCACCAACTCGATTAGGCCGCCCCCGTAGTGGCCCAGCTTGCTGAGCAGGTTTTGCGTCAGTGCACCGTCTTGGCGGTGGGTGCCTGACAGCATTTCCCAGAAATACTCCCAGCGTTGATTAAGTAACCCATTTAACTCACGGTCACGCTGGATAAAAACCTCGGCCAAGTCCTGTAACCCGGTGCTGCCACTGACGCTACCGGTCTGGTTGTAGAGCACCTTATAGCTCAAAACATGGTTCTTGTAGATGCGACCATGCACCGTTTTAATCTCATCAAGTCCATCAACGGCTTGCCAGCGTGTGTTCCAAACCCCATTGAAGAAACCTACGAAAACTGGCTTGATCTCTTTCGTGCATGTGACGGCGAAAACTCGCCCACGCTTGCTCCAAGGCGTTCCATCCTGTCTGCGACCCCCGTATTGGCAATCGATAAAAAATCCTTCGGTCACCAACGAACTTCGCCCGCCTGAGTCAACTTGTGGCCCCCAAGGATCTGCATAGGAAGGACGATTAAACCTTTGGCCTTTCTTCTGCTCTTCAGCGGTGGGATCGTTTGGAAAGCCTCCTTCTTGAAGATACAGCTGATATGCCTCCTGTGGAGAATGAGCAAATAAGTCAAATCTGAACCCGCTGCATCCGCCAACTTGCCCATCGCCCTCAGAGTTAAAACTGCATGCGTAGGGAGTCGCATGGGCAGCGTGAGCGAGCATCGCTACTAGCCACACAACAGAGGCTGCACAAACAAGCCTCATTAGGCCGGATAGATTAGATATGCTCACCTTGAGAACCGAATAAATTAATATTATAGTTCTCAATTAATTGAGAATTTCGTATATATCCGACAGGCAATCAAGGGTGGCTGCCCTCCGCACTTATCCGCGCGGCTTATGCCTGAGGAGCTACGGCCTCCCGTAAGGAGCTGCGTGCAAGGCTGTCGCAGTCGAGGCTCTGGGTGGGCCTTCGGAGCCGTCGACGCAAAGAGAACCTCGGCTAAATGAGTCAGCATGCACTCATGTCGCCCGGCACATCGGTGGCGCCCCAACCCTCACCCCAACCCTCACCCCAACCCTCACCCCAACCCTCACCCCAACCCTCACCCCAACCCTCACCCCAACCCTCACCCCAACCCTCTCCCGCAGGCGGGAGAGGGGGAAAACCAGACGGCCGCGGAGTAGGCCATACGGGTGTAGCCGCGGAGCTGCCTTCGGACAATGGGCGTTTTTGGAATCCGATGGTGATGCAATTCAAACTCAGGGATTAGGCAAGGCCGGCGGTCTCGCCCTCAGGTTGCCAGCTGTTCGGCGCCGCCGGTCGTGGGATTGCCGGGAAAACGGCGCAGATCCGGACTGTGCCTACAGCGCGCTGGGTCTTTATCATGGCTCACAGGTATCGCCGTCCGGCATGCGTGTAAACGAGCCGGAAACTGCCTTGTTGTAGTCGAGATATCGCTGTGCGCGCTGCCGCGTATTGGCGGTCATGGCTTCGATTTTCGTTAACCAAACGTCGCTGTCCCGGGAATCAAAAACACGGCCGATGCAGCGGACTGACGCTGCACTCAGAGCGCCAATTCGATCAAGTGCAACCTTGTCATTTAATGGCGTGATCAGAGATAGCTGCAGGGCTCTGCCAGCTTGCAGCAACGCCTTTTTCTGCACGTCACTAAACGGCTGTGCGGCTATAACGTCCTCGATGTCATCACGCACGCCGTTCCCATTGACATCTACGCCGGCAATGCTGGTGCCTCGGTCGAGCCGGGGTATTTGACCGATGTTTTCCAGGTTTTCTATCTGAGCGGCTGCTTCGCGCCCGGCTCCTTCTGCATCGCTGCAGCCAATTGAGAAAAACAGCATCGCCAATGTGAGGGCACTGAAAACTAGCCGGCGAAGCGAAAGCAAGGCATGAGCTACTTGAACGGACATCGCTACTAACCCCAGAATGCGGACTGAACGAGCACTATTTGTTAGGCTGGATGACTTAGTTGCGCGCACTTTTATATTCGTATAAATTAATATTATAGTTCTCAAAAAATTGATGTTTCGTGTGTGTCTTGCACTTTTCCGCACAGGACACGCCTGTGGAACCACGGCCCCTCGTAAGGGAGGTGCGCGCAAGACTTCAGGAGTTGAGACCCAAGGAAGGCACTAGGAACCGATAGCCGCGGCGGCACTTCGGTATATGAGTCAGCAGACACTCATGGCGCCCTGTACATCGGCGGCGCGGCTACCCTCACCTGCTTGCGGGTGTGGGGGAAATGGAGTGATGCAAAAGCTGCGCGTCCGTCAAATGCCGCTTGCCCCCATCCCAACCTTCCCCCAGCGGGGGAAGGAGTAGAAAAGCGTGCAGACTCACGGCGCCCTGCATCGGTGGCGCTCCGGCCCTCACCCCAACCCTCTCCCGCGAGCGGGAGAGGGAGAAATACATGGCTGGTCGCGGAACGCGACCACACTTGAATTGCCTCGGAGTTCCATAAATGGCGGCGCCACCAAAAGGCCGCGGAGCAGGCCATACGGGTGTAGCCGCGGAGCTGGCTTTGCCAGGCCGCTGGGTGCGTCCCCCTCCGGGGGAAGGCGCGCAGCGACTCAGGGGGAGCCCATCTCTCCAGGCCGCTGGCTGCGTCCCCCTCAGGGGGAAGGCGCGGCAGCGACTCAGGGGGAGCTCACTCGTACACTATCATCGCCCGCCCCTCATCAGCCTGCGCCATCCAACCGGCGAGCGCGGCATCACTTGGGAAAAAGCGGGCTTCTTCTCCCAACTGAATCTGGGCCATGACGCCTTTGATGCCACGGTGCTCGTCTGTACGTCGCTCCAGCACCAAACGCACCAGCATGCCTTTCAGCAACTCGCCATGCTCAGTGACTTCAGACTTGGGCGGATGCTCTGCGAGTAGTCGTTTCACATCCGGAACTTGGCCATTCACGGCGACGCGCAGGAACTTCCCAAACCGGCAACGCGCCGATGGCAGATCCAATATTTGCGTGATCGTGACTTGAACTCCACCGGAGAATCGATCAGGTTGCACCTTGCCCATGACAATGATCAGTTCATCGTCTTTCAAGAGGTTGCGGTGCTGGTTGATCAAGGCTTCATCCGCACGCGCCTCGATCACACCCGATTTGTCGTCAAGCTTGAACAGCGCGAGCTTGCCGCGCTGGCCGTTGATGACCCGAAAATCTCCCACAATCCCGGCTAGCAACTGAGGGTCTCGGCTATCGACCAGATCGTCAATACGCCGGCGCACGAATTGCCGCACCTCGCGTTCGACTTCATCGAAAAGATGGCCCGAAAGATAGAACCCAATGGCGGTCTTCTCCAGGGAAAGTCGCTCCTTCACGCCCCATGGCATCACCTGCGCAAGCTCCGGCTCTTGCGTGACCGATCCATGGCTGTCATCAAGCAGATCAAACAACCCGCTCTGGTTGGCGTTCGCCGCGCAGGCAGCCCCATAGTCGAAGGCCAGATCCAAGGATGTGGCCAGCGCAGCCCGGTTCATCTGCAATGAATCAAAGCCTCCGGCGCGAATGAGCGCCTCTACGGTGCGCTTATTGACGCGCGAACGATCGACGCGATTGCAGAAGTCAAACAGGCTCTTGAATGGCCCCGACTCGCTTCCTGAATCTCCAGCTCCTCGCCCTTCGCGCGCAGCGACAATGGCTTCAATAGCCTGCTCGCCCGTACCCTTGATGGCCCCCAGGCCATAGCGAATCAAGGTATTGCTGATGGGCTCGAAGCGGTAGGTTCCCCGATTGACGTCTGGTGGTTCGAAAGTCATGCCGCTCTTCAGCGCGTCTTCGTACAACACCTTGAGCTTGTCAGTGTTGTCCATCTCAACCGTCATGTTGGCGCAGTAGAACTCGGCGGTGTAGTGCGCCTTGAGCCAGGCCGTGTGATACGCCAGCAGAGAATAAGCGGCAGCGTGCGACTTGTTAAAGCCGTAGCCTGCGAACTTCTCCATCAAATCGAAGATTTCGTCGGCCTTGCTTTGGGAAATGTCGTTTTTGGCCGCACCTTCCCGGAATATCTGCCGGTGTTCCGCCATTTCCTCGGCTTTTTTCTTACCCATGGCACGGCGCAACAAGTCGGCGCCGCCCAGGCTATAGCCGCCCAGGATCTGCGCAGTCTGCATGACCTGCTCCTGGTAGACCATGATGCCGTAGGTCTCGCTCAGCATCTCGGCCACCAGGGGGTGCGGGTACTCGACCGGTTCGCGCCCGTGCTTACGCGCAACGAAGCTTGGGATCAGATCCATAGGGCCGGGACGATACAGCGCGTTCAGCGCGATCAGGTCCTCAAGCCGGGTGGGCCGGGCGTCACGCAACATGCCTTGCATTCCGCGGCTTTCAAACTGGAACACAGCTTCAGTGCGGCCATCCTGGAACAGTTTGTAGGTCTTGGCATCCACGAGCGGGATGTTTTCGAAAGCGAAATCTTTCTGGCTCGGGTGGCGGCGAACAATCAAATCCTTGGCGATTTCCAGGATCGTCAGGGTGGCGAGGCCCAAGAAGTCGAACTTGACCAGGCCGACGGCTTCGACGTCATCCTTGTCGTACTGGCTCACAGCTGAATCACTGCCCGGCTGTTGGTAGAGAGGGCAAAAGTCAGTGAGCTTGCCCGGGGCGATCAACACGCCACCGGCGTGCATACCGACGTTTCGCGTCATACCTTCCAGCTTCTGCGCCAGCGCGAGCAAGGTCTTGACCTCATCCTCTTTTTCCAAGCGCTCCGCCAGCACGGGCTCGACTTTGATGGCGCCATCAATGGTGATGTGCTGGCCGGGCTTGTTAGGAATGAGCTTGCTGATGCCATCGCAGAACATGTAGCTCATGTCCAGCACGCGGCCCACGTCACGAATGGCCGCGCGTGCCGCCATGGTGCCGAAGGTGGCGATCTGGCTCACGGCGTTCTTGCCGTATTTATCCTTCACATAATCGATCACGCGGTCACGGTTGGCCTGGCAGAAATCGATATCGAAGTCAGGCATGCTGACGCGTTCGGGGTTCAGGAACCGCTCAAACAGCAGGTTGTACTGGAGCGGATCGAGGTCGGTGATCTTCAGTGCGTACGCCACCAGGGAACCCGCACCCGATCCACGCCCCGGTCCTACCGGACAACCGTTGGCCTTGGCCCACTTGATGAAGTCGCCCACGATCAAAAAATAGCCCGGGAAACCCATCTTCAAGATGGTGCCGATCTCGAACTCCAGCCGTGCCTGGTAAAGCGGCATCTGGGCCGCGCGCGCGGTGGCATCAGGGTAGAGGTGCGCCATGCGCTCCTGCAGGCCTTCTTCCGACGCAAGGCGGAAGTAGTCGCCAATGGGCATGCCGTTTGGCGTGGGGAAATCCGGTAACTGCGGCTTGCCGAGCGTGAGCGTCAGGTTGCATCGGCGCGCGATTTCCCCCGTATTGGCCAGCGCCGAAGGCACATCGGCAAACAGCGCTTGCATTTCTGCTTGCGACTTGAAGTATTGATCCTCTGTAAACCGGCGTACCCGACGGGGGTTGCCCAGAATCTCGCCCTCGGCGATACACACGCGCGCCTCATGTGACTCATAGTCGTCTGGCCGCTGAAACTGAATGGGGTGCGTTGCGACCACCGGCAGTTGAAGTCGCGCCGCCAATTGAACCGCTGCAGCCACATGGTTCTCGTCATCCGGCCTGCCGGCTCTCTGCAGTTCCAGGTAAAAGCGATGCGGGAAGATCCCCGCCAGACGAAGCGCCAGCTCGCTAGCCCGCGCAAGATCACCTCGCACCAAAGCCTGCCCAACCGGGCCGGCCTGCGCACCAGATAGCACCAGCAAACCTTCAGAGAGTTCACTGAGCCAAGCCCAGGTAGTGACGGCCTGAGACTTAACTGATCCTTGCGTCCACGCCCGAGCCAGGAGTTCCGACAAATTCAGGTAACCCTGGTGGCTTTGAACCAGGAGCAACACCCGCGATAGCGTGCCTTTTTCTGCATCGGCTCCTTCAAGCAGGATTTCAGCGCCGAGAAGCGGTTTGACCCCCGCCGAGCGAGACGCTTTATAGAACTTTATAGCCCCGAACAGATTATTCAGATCGGTGATGGCCAAAGCGGGTTGGCCATCCGCGCAAGCCGCTCCCACGATGTCATCGACACGATTGGTACCGTCGATGACAGAAAACTCAGTATGCAAACGAAGGTGAACGAACATTTCAAATATGTGAGCGACAAACGATGGATTGGGAGGGGCGCCTACCTGTAAAGCATTCATGCGCCTGTTGCAAAAAGACACTCTTATTCGGGTTTTTACGGGGCTAGTTGTGCATTACTTCTCACGGACTCCAATCGACCTCTCACCAGTGGAGCTTAGAAAAATATACTCAGTCCATCGGATGCAAAAAACCAAAAAAAAGCGTCTCAAAGAAAACAATTAGTGGCCAACGACTTAGCTGTTGCGCCGTTTGTAAGTCAGGCAAAGATGCCTAAACGTAGCACATAAATTATGTCTTCCTTAAAACTCGGCGCCTATAACCTGCCCCCTGCCGAGGTCGCGCTGATCAAGACACTTTTCCGCTTGTTCTCCCATGGCAACACGTTTCAATGGACGTTTGTCAATGCACCGCCCTATGACGCCCTGCTGGTCGATGGGACCACGCTTGATGCCGAGAACAAAGACCTCAGCCGCCTGGCGAAAGCGGTTCTTTTTTTGAAGCGCATGAATTCAGGCTCAGGCCCGAACACGCTGGAACGTCCCATCCGCGCGGACCAATTGCAGAACTGGCTCACCGCCACTGAGAAAAACCTGCGGGAGACCCTGTCCAGCAGCTCTTCCCACGCGCCCGAGCCCGAGTCCGAACTAACGGCTTTCCCAAGCCAGGCGCGCTTCAAGCTGCGCCGCTGGCCGCCCGCTATCTTGCTGCGAGGCGATGCTACCCGCATTCGGATGGCTACGATTCTTTCCCGGCGGGCGTTGAGCGTTGGCGATCTTTCAATCGTATGCCAGCAACCCGTGAGCGTATGTGAAACATTTCTGCAAGTACTGCGCGCAGCCAGTCTTATTGACATGGTAGAGCAGCCTGTGGCGGAGACTCCCGCTCCAGCATCAGGCAGCAAAGCCCACGCTTCCCGGCCTAAATTCTCAAGCGGTCTCATTTCCAGCATTCGCCGTCGCCTGGGCCTGTAGAAATAGTCGTGCGCGAATACAAGATACTTTTCACTGGCACCATGGGTGCCGGCAAAACTACGGCCATCGGAACGGTAAGCGAAGAGGCGCCGATCGTGACCGACGTGTTCAACAACGACTCGTCGCATTCAAAAACATTCACGACAGTCGGTCTGGACTTCGGCCAGTTCACACTGGATAACGGAGACCGCATCCGGATGTTTGGCACGCCGGGGCAATCGCGTTTCGATTTTCTCTGGAAAATTCTTGCGAAGAACGCCATCGGCATGGTCATCCTCGCGGACAATTCACGCCCCGACCCGCTCGCGGATCTGCGTATTTATTTGGAGGCTTTTGCCGAAGACCTGGATATCATGCCTTGCACTATCGGCGTGGGCAGGTTGGCTGAGCACCCGACCCCATCGTTAGACGATTACATTGACGAGTTGGCCCGACATGACCGTATGCTTCCCGTCCTTGAAGTGGATGTTCGCGAGCGGCAAGACGTACTTTTGCTGATCGATACTTTGCTGGCGCAGCTAGAAGCCGGCATGTTTGGAGATTAAGATGTCCACGAATTTGAACTTGGCGCCTGGCGTCAAGGAGATTGCTTCCCGGGAGGCAGAGCTGTTCTTGAACGAAGTGAATGGTGTCACTGCAGTAGTGGTTGCGAGCATTGACGGCTTCGACATCGCTGCCGCCATGAAGCATGGTGATGCGGCCCGGGTCGCGGCCATGGCCAGCTCAATCTCTGCCATCGGTTCGGTCGTTTCCCAGGAAGCCAATCTAGGGCGTAGCAAAAGCGTCACGATCAACACGGAGTCAGGTTTCGCGATGGTCTATGCGGTACACCGCACTGATGCGGAACTCATTGTGAATGTGATCGCAGACGGCAATGCCATCCTGGCCCAGGTGGCGTACCGGGCGGCAGAATTCTCCAGGACACTCGCGAACATATGACAGAAAAAGCCTTGCGCACGGCCCTGGAGTCGATGGCTGCGATGCAGGGAGTGGAAGGTTGCGCGCTCGTTGAGATCGAAGCCGGCATGGTCTGGCATCACGTGGGACACATCGAAGGCGTTCAGACCTTCGCGGAAGCCGCCAGCGACTATTGGCGTCTTTATCAACGCCTTTCGCACCAATTTGAGGGCCTTGGAGACTTGCGCGCATCGGTCATGATGCATGCATACGGACGTATTACATTACTACCCTGCGGCGTTGGTGTCTTGCTGGTGATGCTCACCCGCGATAAATCAGGTACGGACTGGACTAAGGTGCAGACCAAAGCGAAGGAGTTGGCTTTGGTGGTGGACGCCCTATGATTGGTTTTTATTTTTAAAACAGAAGCGGAAGTGTTTTCGGCGTGGCACTCGCTTCATTCACAATCACGCTAAGCTCACCCTCCCTAGGAGATACCAAATGGCAAATATCAAACAAACCCTCGAAGAACTCATGACGTTGGACGGCGCTTTGTGCGCTGCCGTAGTGGACTCCTCCAGCGGCATGATGCTGGGATCGATTGGCTCTGGCGTGGATCTGGAAGTAGCCGCTGCGGGCAACACCGAAGTGATCCGCTCGAAAATGAAAACCATGCGGGCGCTCGGCCTGAATGATGTGATCGAAGACATCCTGATCACTCTGGGCAAGCACTACCATATCCTGCGCCCCTCAGCGCGCAAAGAAGGCGTGTTCATCTACTTCGTGCTCGACAAACAGCGTGCCAACCTGGCCATGGCCCGCCGCAAAGTGACAGACGTGGACAAAGAAATGACATTCTGAGCCAAGACTCAGGATTTCCAGAGAACCGCGCTACGGCGCGGTTTTTTTATTGAGGGGCAGCACACCTCGCAATGCTGGGAAGCGTAGGGGCTATTTTCTTTGCTCGCCGGACCGCTCTCAAGACAAAGGGCGTCCCCTCAACAAAAGTAATTAGCGCTTGTTGCGGCCATCCAGGCTAAATGCGCCTGCGCCGAACGCGGCGAGAATCAGCAACCCACCGGTGATGGCGATGTTCTTGTTGAACATAAGCTTTTGCACCATTTGCTGAGCTTCAGGCACGGCCCAGAAATTATGGAAAAAGATGGCTGAAGCCAAGGTGAACAGTGCCAAGGCCAGTGCCGCCCAACGTGTCTTGAGCCCCACGAGCACCATCAAACCGCAGCCGAGCTCTACGATGATCGCCAGCGCTGCGCCAGCCTCCGGCAAGGGCAGCCCTTTTGATGCGATGTAGCCTGCGGTACCAGCGAACCCGGCGCCGATCTTGCCCCAACCAGCAGGGATGAACAAATAGGCAATTAAAAGGCGGCCAATCAGAGCCAGGGGATTTTGCAGTGCTGTCATGAAAGCTTCCTTTGGAAGTAGTGGTTTAAAAAGAACTCTAAATATCAGCTCGGGGATCAAGGCCAGGGCTTGTATCGCAGATGCAGCCCCGCCCTCTCACGCTCAAACCAAGTCGAACAACAAAACTTCGGCATCTTTGCCGGAATCCAGTGTGATCCGCGATTCGCCTTCGATCAGCGCGGCGTCTCCCGCAGCCAAGGGTGTACCGTTGACACTCAAAGCACCTCGAACCAGGTGTACATAAGCCTTGCGGCTTGGGTCAATGTCGACCGAAGCGCTTTCAGCTCCGTCGAACAGGCCAGCGTACATGGCGGCATCTGCATTTATTTGCACCGCCCCATCCGCTGGCTGCTCGGCCGCAACCAGCTTGAGCTGGCCACGCGTACTGCCTTTCGGCACCGTGATCTGTTCGTAGCTCGGCGCCACGCCGGTCACGTTAGGCTCAATCCAGATCTGCAGAAAGTGAGTCGTTTGCCCTTCAGCATGATTGAACTCACTATGCGTCACGCCCGTGCCTGCGCTCATTCTCTGCACATCGCCAGGCGGAATGCCTTTGATGTTACCCATGCTGTCCTTGTGAGCCAGGTTGCCTTCAAGCACATAGCTGATGATCTCCATGTCTCGATGGCCGTGCGTGCCGAAACCCCTGCCCGGTGCCACACGATCTTCATTGATCACACGCAGGTTTCCCCACCCCATGTGGTCCGGATCGTAATAGCCTGCGAACGAAAAACTGTGAAACGACTTCAGCCAACCATGGTCAGCGTAGCCTCGATCCAGTGATTTGCGAACTTTAAGCACTTTGGGCTCCTTTTTGAAGTGGATGACGGAGATGGACGCTTTCGTCATTTCCTTCATCCGGTGGGAATAGAAGCAACTTTAGTGATTTCACACCCTGCTGAAACCGCACGCCATTGATGGCATCATTCAAATTTATTGAATCAAACAAACCTTGTCATGCAAAACCCGAGCGATGTACTGACGCCCGATGCGTTCCGAATCTTGCGGGCCATTGCCCAAGCCGGGAGCTTTGCGGGCGCCGCCCGTGCGATAGGCGTGGTGCCGAGCGCACTGACCTATCGAGTACGTCAGATCGAAGACGCATTGGATGTCCTGTTGTTCGACCGCTCCTCGCGCCAAGCGGTACCCACGGCCGCAGGTGCCGAATTGCTGCGCCAGGGAGAACGCCTGCGTGGCGAAGTCGAAGCCGTTGTGAACCGGGTCAAGCGCATGGCCACCGGCTGGGAGCCTCAGCTAACCATCGCTGTAGATGGGCTGATCGCTCACCCAGCCTTGATGGAGCTGGCCTGCGAGTTTTTTAATTTGAATCCGCCTACACGGCTGCGCATTCGCGATGAAATCCTCAGCGGCACGGTTGGGGCGCTGGCCTCGGGCAGAGCGGATTTGGCCCTGGGCGCCATCCTGGAGCCCTCCAACGTGGCTGACCTCAAGGCCAGGCCACTCGGGACAGTGCGCTTTGTCTATGCCGTGGCACCCCATCATCCTCTGGCGCAAATGCCCGAACCACTCAGCGACGCGGAACTGCAGAAACACCGCGCGGTAGTGGTCTCCGATTCGACGCAGAGCGCCACCACTCAATCGTTTGGCCTGATTGAAGGGCAGGACAGCTTTGTTGTGAGCAGCATCGCCTCCAAGCTCGATGCCCAACTACGGGGACTGGGTTCGGGCTTCCTCGCCGAACCCATGGCGCGGCCTTACCTGGAAACCGGTCGGCTGGTGGCTCGCCAGGTCGAGCGGAGCACGCGTGAGGTCAGTCTCTCCTACGCTTGGCGTGCCAGCGGGGCACCTGGCAAGGCTCTGGAATGGTGGTTGGAGCAGCTTGACCGACCAATTACACGCCGTGCATTGCTGGAACAGCACCGCGGCGTGTAGAGTGCTACCTATTGCAAAGAAGAAAGAGACTGCGTGACCAATCGCTCCCCATCCGAATCGCGCCGTATCGCCATCGTCGGCGCTGGCATCGCTGGCCTGGCCTGCGCACGAACACTGGCGCAAGCCGGCCATCAGGTTTCAGTATTTGAGGCCTCAGACGTTGCTGGCGGTCGCGTGACCACGTATGAATCCCCTTTTGGAGGATTCGACGCCGGCGCGCAATACTTCACCGTCCGCGACGACCGGTTCGCCAGAGCGCTCGAAGCTACGGTGCCCGGCTTGGCCCGACGCTGGAGTGCCAATGCGGTGCGCGTACTGGACGCCGGAGGCCGCGTGGTTGAGGCTTCTCCACCGGGCCGGGAGGCCCATTGGGTGACCACCCCCGCCATGTCTGAATTGCCGCGGCGCTGGGCGCTTCCCTTGCAGGCTTCAGGCCAGCTTCAGACCAGCACCCGCGTGACGCGACTTCAGCGTGACGCACTCGATACAACCCGTTGGCAACTGCATACGGAAAGCGCGGATGGCGGCCAACAGGTTTTTGGAGGGTTCGACTCAGTCCTGCTGGCTTTGCCGCCGTCCGATCTTCGCCTGCTGCTTTCCCGCTCGAAACACGCTGCCCGTTTGGCCAAACGCATTGAGGCTGTCGAAGTGGCTCCTTGCTGGACACTGATGATGGCCTTCCCGAATGCTGCTCAGCCCGGCCTGCAAACGCTGGGACCGCAGTGGAACGCTGCTCGCAGCACCCACCACCGCGTGGCATGGCTTGCTCGTGAATCGTCGAAACCCGGGCGCAACCCCATCGAGCGCTGGACGGTGCAAGCCAGCGCCGTCTGGTCACGGGAACACGAAAGCGACGACGAGGCACGCGCTACCGCCAAACTGTTGAAAGCCTTCTCGGAAGTCACCGGAATTCGGGCTGCTCCAGCGTGGTCCAAGGCGGTGCTTTGGCATGAGGCGAAGACCACGGAGCCGCTGGGCGAGTCTTTCGTATGGGACGCCGAACTTCGTGTCGGCCTCGCCGGTGACTGGTGCCTGGGAGCCCGGATGGAGGATGCGTTCGTCTCCGGCCTGGACCTGGCGCTGCGTACGCTAGAGCAGTCGTAGAGGCTTTCAGGGGTTAGTGAGGAGGGTCAGGCGTTTGAAGTCACGTGATTCTTCGCGTTGAACACCAAGCATCTTCCATGTACGTTGGCCGCTTCGCTCCCTCACCCACCGGCCCCCTGCACGCTGGCTCACTGGTCGCCGCGCTGGCGAGCTGGCTTGATGCACGCGCACATAGTGGGCGCTGGCTGATACGCATTGAAGACATCGATGCTCCCCGCTGCGTGCCTGGAGGGGCAGAGCTCATATTGAATCAACTTGCGGCATGCGGCATGCATCCTGATGAGCCTCCGGTACGTCAATCGCTGCGCGGCGTGCTCTACCAACAGGCCCTTGACGAACTTGTGGTTCAGCGGTTGGCCTACCCCTGCGCTTGTTCACGCAAGGAGATCGAGCAAGCACAGGCTGCGCGCGGGGTGGCGCGCTTGCGCGGTGGCGAATTGCCCTACCCTGGCACCTGCAGGCCACCACAAAATGATACCGACGCCCTTCTCGGCCGACAGGCAAGGGCTTGGCGTTTTCATAGCGGCCTGGCAGCCAGAGGTTTGCTCAAAGATGGCCTCGTTCACTGGCACGACAGGCGACTGGGCGCTCAGCAGCAACATGTGGAATCTGCGGTCGGTGATTTCGTCCTCAAGCGCGCTGATGGTCTTTGGGCTTACCAACTCGCTGTGGTGGTGGATGACTCTGCCCAAAGCGTGACCCACATAGTTCGAGGACAAGATTTAGCGGACAACACACCCCGGCAGATTCTGCTGCAGCAGGCACTCGGGCAGGCCACGCCCACCTATCTGCACACGCCGCTTGTCATGGCCACTGATGGCGAAAAGCTCAGCAAACAAAATGGCGCTCAAGCGCTTGATCTCACCAATCCCCTGCGGGCCTTGACCCAAGCTGCAGAGCACTTGGGGCTAGCGCCTTCTCAAGCCGGAGACAGCCTGGTTGCCGCACTGTCCAGATGGACCCGTGAATGGGCTGAAAAATATGCCGCGACGTCCACGAGCTCTGACACCCATTCGCTTTCGAACATAAGTGCCGTTAACGCGGAGCCTGTCGAGGTACCGCGAGAAGCTTCGACAAACCCGAACGGTGTCTATCAATTGAACCCAACTCCGCACAAGAAGGATTCCAGATGCTCCAACTAAGCGTGCCTTGGTGGGAATTCATTATTCGCGGGATTGTGGTGTATGTGTTCCTGCTGTTCTTTCTGCGTCTCACCGGGCGACGTCAGATTGGGCAATACGACCCATTTGATTTAATCTTGCTCCTGATCCTCTCCAATGCCGTTCAGAACTCGATGAACGCAGGAGACAACTCCCTGATTGGCGGGCTGATCTCCGCGCTGACACTGATCAGCTGCCACGTGCTGCTGGCGCGCTTGGGCTGGCGCTACCCTCGCCTTGCCAGGTGGATAGATGGCAAACCGAAGGTCCTGATCCACGCCGGACAGTTGAACAAGGAGACGATGCGCAACGAACGGCTCACGCCGGACGATGTGCAAGCCGCGTTACGCGCCGCCGGATGCCTGCACAGCTATGAGGTACAGCAAGCAACCATAGAGACCAGCGGTCAAATTACAGTGGTTCTACGCCAGCGCGGTGTGCCCACTTCCGACTCACCGGACAGTGCGCCTGGGGCTGTGAACGATGGCCCTTCCGGCGCCCCTTAGAACGCAAGGTTCACATACCCACTACTGATCTGAGTGCAGGCACCCAGCTTTCAACGCCCCAGCCGCCGCAAGCGCTCGCCCGCCAAAACCCGGGCTTCAATCTCCTCCAGGGAAACGCCACGCGTTTCAGGCACCCAACGCAAACTGACGATCAGCGATAGAACGCAAACGCCCAGGAAAAGGCCAATGGCCGTAGCTAATCCCACTGCGTCCATCAGGGACAGAAAAGTCAGCGCAATCAGGGCATTGAAAAGCCAACTGACCGCCGACGCGAATGCAATGCCCCGCTCACGTAGCGCGCCAGGAAACAATTCAGCCATCATCACGTAAGGCAGCGGACCCAAGCTCAGTGCGAACGCGACGATATACAGGCAAAGCCCCAACAAGCCCACCAATGGCCAGCCCTGAAAGGCAGCCAGAACCACAATAGCCAGCCCGACCGCCATAGCCGCACTCCCTCCGATCAGAAGAGGCCGGCGCCCCAGACGATCAACCAGGACAACCCCAACCAGGGTGGCCAGAAAGTTGGCCAGGCCGAGACCGAAAGTGGCCAGTAGCGCTGCGCGCTCGCCAGAGAAGCCCATGTCCCGAAAGATGTGTGGAGCGTAATAGAGAATGCCGTCGATACCGCTCAAGTTCTGCAGCACAAAGAGTCCCGCGCATAGTGCCAAAACTGCGGCGACACGACCTTGGCGTAACAAGGCTATCCAATCGGCCGGGGCTGAAGCCGAAGCAGGTGGGGCCGCTTCCCATTCCTGCTGCAAACCCAGCTTGGCAACCACTTCTGCAGACTCCTCCACGCGGCCCTGCCGATGCAACCATCGAGGGCTTTCCGGTAGTCCGACCAGCGCGGCCATCAGCAGCAGCGCAGGCACCATGCCGATGCCCAGGACCAGGTGCCACTGACCCTGGCCTTCGAACGCCAGAGCAGCGCCATACGCCCCCAGAATGCCTCCTGTAATGGCCAGTTGAAACAGGCAAACCACCCCCCCTCGATATCTCGCGGTGCAAGCCTCTGCGGCATACATGGGCGCCACCATGGACAGCAGGCCGATGCTAAAGCCGGCCAACACTCGCGCAGCGACCAAAGCACCGTAGCTTGGTGACGTCAGCATCCAGGCGTTGGCTGCCGCTGATACCAGCGCCGCCAGCCACAGTACCGGCCTGCGCCCCCAACGAAGTGACAGCGGTCCGGCGGCCAGCGCACCAAAGAAACACGCGATGACCAAAGAGAAGACCAGCCTCTGCTCGCTGGCCAAACCAAGGTCAAAAGAACGCTCCAGAGCGGGGAGCACTCCCGCGATGGCCGCAATGCCAAAACCAAAGATGGTCCCCGCTGAGCACACCATGCAGGCAACGCGCAAAACTGAACTGGGCAACGCCATGGCGTTTGTACTCCTGGGGATTGAAATTTCGCTAAAAAACGAATTGGCCTGGATGAACATCAAACAAGGGAAGACTGCTGAAACCCCGAACCGCTGATTCTTGACTCCACCTAACGCTACGTCCATGCAGGCTTTCCACTCACGACACTCACTCGCGACCACTAAAGCCACTTCGCTCAGCTACAACCATTGAAGCATTAATGTCTACTTCATTGTAAAAAAATAAAACTTTCTAGAGAATGATGTTAAATATGAATGGATTTTTATCCAATTCAGTGCAAATAGTATGAGCATGAGGGGAATACCAGCATGCTCGCAACACCTCAGGAGTTCGTAGATGACCCTCGCCACCCCGACACGCGACGCGATGAAACTGGCCTTGAATGGTGGCACCCCCGTCCGAACGGAACCACTGCCCTGGGAGCTTCCAGGCGCTCACTGGATCGGCGCCGAAGAGCGCGCCCTGGTCGATCAGGTTTTGCAAGCGCGCAGTCCCTTCCGCTATTACGGCCTGGACGCGCAGCACATGGTCGACACCTTCGAGAAGGAGTGGCGGGACGCGTACGGGCATAAATTTGCACTGGGGGTTTCGTCAGGCACCGCAGCGCTCAGCATCGCGATGAGCGCCTTGGAACTGGGCCCGGGCGATGAAGTACTGGTACCAGGTTATCTCTGGGTAAGCTGTGTCTCGGCCATCGTCCGCTGTGGCGCCATTCCAAAGCTGGTGGATGTGGACTCCACGTTTTGTCTCGACCCGGATGATCTCGCCCGCAAGATCGGCTCGCATTCACGGGCTGTGCTGTGCGTGCACATGAGTGGCGTTCCCGGGCGCCTGGACGAAATTCAGGCTGTCTGCAAAGCCAATGGCCTGGCCTTGATCGAGGACTGCGCCCAAACCGCGGGCGCCAGCTTCAAGGGCCTTCCCGTAGGGCGCCATGGGGATATCGGCATCTTCAGCTTTCAGTTGAACAAGAACATGACCTGCGGCGAAGGCGGCATGGTGGTCTGCGAAGACGAGAAACTGTACCGACGCATCGTCGCCTTGCATGACCTGGGCTACGCGCGCACCCCGGCTGGCCGCCTGGACACCAGTGACCCCAATGTGCAGCTCTGGGGCCAGGGCGCACGTATGTCAGAACTGGCAGGCGCGCTGGGGCTGGCTCAGGCCCGAAAGCTTCCGCAGATTACCGGCGCCATGCGGCGCGCCAAATGGCGTATCCGCGAAGCACTGGAAGGCACGCCCGGCCTCTCCTTCCGCCGAGTACCCGATCCTGCTGGCGACACCGGACCGTTCCTCCTGATGACTCTGCCTGATGCTGCACAGGCGGATTTTTTTGTAAGCGCGCTGAGGGCCGAAGGCATCGCCGGTCCCGCTGGCAGCCTGGCCTGCTTGACCATGCGTGAATGGGGCATGCACTGGTACTTCAATATTCCGAGCCTGGTCCATAAACGATCGAACAGCCGGGATGGCTTCCCTTGGAGTCACCCTGCCAACCAGTTTGCCGAGAACTACGAATACACCCAAGGCGCCCTGCCGGTCTGCGACGATCTGCATACCCGGTCAGTGCTGTTGACGATTGCCTCCACCTTGTCGGATCAGGACATCCTGGACATCATTGAAGCCATGCGCAAAGTAGCTCCAGAACTGAAAGCATGATCTACCTTGTTGCTGCACTAGCCGGCCTGGCTGGCATTCTCTTCGGGTTCGACGAAGGCATCATCGCCGGTGCCCTTGGCCCGCTACGGGGGGCATTCACCATCAGCCCCCTGGATGAAGGCCTGATGACGGCTGCCGTTCCGCTGGGCGCACTCTTTGGGGCCATGTTAGCTGGCCGCGCGGCCGAACGTTATGGCCGCCGCGCCATGCTGATGGCTGCAGGCATTCTGTTTACCCTGGGCGCTGTCGGAGCCAGCATGATCACAGCCATCTGGATGCTGAGCGCAGCCCGGCTCGCTCTGGGCGTGGCTGTTGGCATAGCCGCCATGGTGGCGCCGCTGTATATCTCGGAAAGCGCTCCACCAGCGAAACGCGGCGTACTGGTGGCGGTGTACCAGTTGGCCATCACCTTAGGGATCTTGCTGGCCTACCTCGCTAACTTCGGCCTGGGCGATGCTTGGCGCAGCATGTTCCTCTTGGGTGCGTTGCCAGGCATAGCCCTGTTCGTGGGGATGTTCTTCATGCGCGACACGCCGCGCTGGTTGCAAGCGCGCGGTCGAACCGGAGAAGCGCGGGCCGCCTTGGCTCGCTTGCACGGACTCCCGCCAAGTGATGCTCGCATTGATGCGGAGTTGGCTCAGATCGCTCAGGCAGGGCAGACCGAATCCCGTGATGTGGCGCGCTGGCGTGAACTCGCCGCGCCAGCCGTGCGCCCCGCACTCATCGTAGCCATGGGCTTGTTCCTGCTACAGCAGCTCAGCGGTATCAATGCTGTCATCTATTACGCCCCCACGGTCTTCAAGGAAGCTGGATTTGACTCCCACTCTACGGGTCTGATGGCCACCATTGGCATAGGCATCGTGAACGTGCTGATGACAGTCGTCGGCATGCTGCTGATCGATCGCATAGGCCGACGCCGTCTGCTGGCAGTGGGCTTCGTGGGAACGGCCGTCAGCCTGAGCATGATCTCCATTGGCGCGATGACCGAAAGCCAATCGCTGGATGTTGTCGCCACTATCGGCTTGGTGCTCTACATTGCCGCTTTTGCCGTCAGTCTGGGCGCTCTGCCTTGGGTCATGATGGCCGAAGTCTTTCCCAGACGCGTGCGCAGCCTGGGCATGAGCGCTGCCACGTTGGCCAATTGGGGCCTGAACTTCCTGGTGGTGTTCCTTTTTCCGGTGTTGATCGCCACCATCGGTTTGGGCGGTGTGTTCGCGGTGTTCGCACTCGCTTGCCTGACTGGCATCTGGTTCACCCTGCGCTACGTTCCAGAGACCAGCGGCGTTCCATTGGAAGTGATTGAAGCGCATCTGCTCTCAGGCTTGCCCTTTCACCAGTTGCGCCCTGAATCAGCTGGCCGCCCGAACGCTGCAGCGGCCGAGGCCAGCCTCGCGCTCCCTCGGGAAAAAACCGGTGCGCTGGTTGCAGCGATCGTGATGCACAACCCCTACCGCAGCACACTCACACCGATGCTGCCGCGCATTGCGGAACTGGCCTACGAAAATCACCAGATTCGGACCGCCTTGTATGCCATTTGGCAAGACAGTGCGTTCGCGCGCACAGGCACCCTGCGCGCCTCTGACCTTAGCGCTCACAAGGGAACGATCTGGCGGTTCCTGGAACATATCCATTACGCTTCGCCAGAGTTCCTGGCCTCCGTCCGAGAAGGTGGCGCCACGCCTGGGAATCCCAATGCACACTGATTTCGACTGCGAAGTTTGCGTCGTCGGTACGGGTGCCGGTGGCGGCATACTGGCACACGCGCTAGCCCAGGCGGGCGTGAACGTGATCTCACTGGAGCAAGGCCCCGCTCTCCCCAAAGACCAGTTCACCCGGGTCACGCCCTCCCTGCCCCGCGAGAGTTTCGGCATTGGCCCCAACACATCATGGCCATCTGATCCACACGACAACCTGTTCATTCACCCTCTTTTTGCGGATGGTCGCCACGGTGCGACAGCACGTTCACCGGGCACATTCCAGCACTTTCAGGTGCTGGCGCTCGATGGCCTGCAAAACCTGTGGAACGGCGTGAGCGTGCGCTTCTCCCCGCAAGACCTCGCGGCCTGGCCTGTGGACTATGAAACGCTGGCGCCACACTACAGCGCGGTAGAGCGTCGAATCACGGTCTGCGGAACACGGGAAGGAATCCCCGCATTACCCGACGGTGAGTTCATTCCCCCAAAGCCCCTGCGGCCCGCCGACCAGCTCATCGTCGATGCGGTGCGCCGCCTCGATGAGCCTGATGCCTATGCCATCCCCAATCGGAAAGCCATCAACACGATAGCCGGTACACCCCAGTCTTGCATCTCCACCGGCATCTGCACTTCAGGCTGCAGCGTCCATGCCGTCTACAAGTTCTCCACCCGGTTGCTTCCGGAAATCGCGAACCGATCCAACTACCAATTGCGTACGGGCGCCAAGGTGCTGCACCTGCTCACGCAGCCCGAAGAAGGTAGTGAAAGCCGAATCACAGGCGTAGAGTATCTGGATACCGCCACCCAAACTCGCCACATCATTCGAGCGAAGTACGTGGTGTTGGCCGCGGGTGCCGTCGAGACGCCACGCATCCTGTTCAATTCAGCAGATGAACATCACCCGGGCGGCCTCGCCAACCCACATGATCAATTGGGAAGGCGGCTGCAAGACAACCCTAAAGTCGTGCTGTCCACTTCGTTATACCGTCTGTGGGGTAAGCAGCGCGACTATGACATTGGCTACGGTGACTTGCTCATCCTCATGGCCAACGGAAGTCTGCCTGACGGCAGCCGCTTCCCCTTCATCGGCCATGCCATTCACGGGCTACCCGAGGTACCTCACTATGCCGAAGCCATGGGACCGCTGCCTGCAGCCGTCAAGAAGCGGCTGGCCCGGACGATGTTCCACAGCTATGTGACGCTTGGCCTGTTCTGCGCCGGGGAGCCTGAGAAGAAAAATCGAGTTCGCCCCGGTGACACCCAGGATGTGCACGGCGCCCGCCAGGTCGCCATAGACTTCACTATCCCTACTTCTGCCCATCACCAGATGGATGCCATGACCGCCTGGGGACAGCGCGTGTTGCGTAGCGCCTCTGGCACGCAATACCATATCACCCGAGACAACAGCGGCACGGGCATTCACTATGCAGGTACCACCGCCATGTCAAACGACGCGCGTTCAGGCGTGGTGGACGCCAACCTCAAGGCCCATGACCTGGACAACCTATACATTTGTGATGGTGGGGTCATCCCCGTATTGCCAGATAAGCACCTGACGCTCACCATCATGGCGTTGGCAGATCGGCTTAGTGGACACCTAGCCAAGCGCCTGGGCAAATGATCTCCTCACGCATTGAAATATGCGGTGAGCGACGAGATAGATGCAACCCTCAAGGAGGCTGGCGGATGTAGAGCGAAACCCGATCTACTCCGCTCAACGACGCCAAAACTGTGGCGTAAAGAGCACCAGCACTGACAGCAATTCCAGCCTCCCCAAAAGCATGGCGAGGCTGCAGATCCAGATCTGGATCTCGTTCAACGAACCGAAGTTTCCTGCCGGGCCCACCTTACCCATACCTGGCCCGATGTTGTTCAGGCAACCGATCACGGCCGTAAAAGCGGTGACCACATCAAGGCCTGTAGCCAACATCATCAAGGTCAGCCCCACCATCACCGCCCCGTAGATCAGCATAAAGGCCATGACCGCGCTGATCACGTCTTGCGGAACGGCCATTCGGCCCAGTGCCACCGGATGGACCACTCGTGGATGAATGATCCTTAGCAACTCTCGCTGCGCCACGCGTACCAACACCAACATCCGCACCATCTTGATGCCGCCTCCGGTAGAGCCGGCGCATGAAACGAAACAACCCAGAAACAGCAATAGAACTGGCACGAACGTCGGCCATAGCAGATAGTCTGTCGTCGCATACCCTGTCGTCGTGCTCACGGACACCACCTGGAACGCCGCCTGCCGAAGCGCCGTTTCAAACTCCGGATAGACCGAGCTGCCCATCAGCATCAGGGTGATCACCACCGTGGCCAGCAGCATCACGCTGAAATACGCACGCACCTCGGTATCGTGAGCTACCGGCGCAAGGGAGCGTTGCTGCCACAAAACGAAATAGCGCGCAAAACTGATGCCTGACAGCGCCATGAACAACACCGCCGTCCATTCTAGTTGCGCTGAATTCCAGAAACCGAAACTTTGATCGTGCGACGAGAGACCGCCCAAACCCACCGTAGTGCACATGTGCATGAACGCGTCTGGCCAGCTCATCCCGCCGGCACGGTAGGCCAGGAGGCAAGCTACAGACAGAACGAAATACACCCCCCACAGGCCGCGAGCCGTTTCCGCCACTCGTGGTGTCAGACGCTGCTCCTTCATAGGGCCTGGCATCTCGGCCTTATACAGCTGCATGCCCCCCAGACCTAAAAACGGCAGGATGGCCACCGCCAGCAGCATGATGCCCAGGCCTCCGACCAATTGCAGGAAGCAACGCCAGATATTGACAGACGTGGCCAGCAGGTCGACCCCCGCCAACGTGGTGGCGCCGGTGGCGGAGAGGCCGCTCATGGCCTCAAAGTACGCATCCGTCCATGAGATGCCGTTCACCACAAACATCAGCGGCAGCGCGGCGTAGGCCGGGAGCACCACCCAGACGAGGGTCACAAGCAAAAAGCCATCTCGCGCAGATAGCTCCCCATGCGACTTACGGTTGCGCTCCCACAGCCAGGCCCCCGTAGCGAGCGTGAACAGAAAGCACCACGTCCATACGCTCCAATTGCGCCCATCTTCCCCAAACCAATCCCAGGCCGCCGGCACCAGAAAGGCGAACGAGAAACCCATGATGACCCATGACAGCACGAGGAAAGTGGCAGAAAAGCGCTTCATTTTTGTTGTTCGACGTGGGGCCTGGTTCGTGCACTTCTTGCGCGCTCAAGTCCTGTGAGTGTTGGACGCGAAATTCAGTCTCTTAAAAAAATGTAGCTCGCACCTGGAACAGCTTCTCTACTTCCCGCACCATACGTTTGTGAGGCAGGAAGATGATGACGTGGTCGTCAGACTCGATCATGGTTTCGTCACTTGCCATCAGTACCCGCGCCTCACCATCTTGCCCTCGTACGAGAGCGCCAATGCGCACGCCGGCAGGCAGCTTGATGTCTCCAATGCGCCGCCCCACCAACCGAGATGTTTTTGCATCTCCATGGGCAATGCCTTCGAGCGCTTCCGCGGTACCACTGCGCAGACTATGCACCGCCGCAACCGCGCCCCGCCGTACGTGCATCAGCAGCTCACCAATGACTGCATGTGAAGGCGAAATGGCGATATCGATGGTGCTTCCCTGCATCATGTCCGCGTAAGCGCGGCGGTTGATCAGCGCCATCACTCGGCGCGCGCCCATACGTTTGGCCAGCATGGCCGACATGATGTTGTCTTCGTCGTCACTGGTGAGCGCGATGAACAAATCCATATCACCCACGTTTTCCTCCTCAAGAAGGTCTTCGTCGGCCCCATCGCCTTCCAACACGAGCATCTCCGGGGGGAGCTGCCCGGACAGATATTCGGCCCGCTTGCGGTTGGACTCGATGATCTTGACCTGACACACGCCGGTCAGGCTGCGGGCCAAACGCAGGCCCACTTTACCGCCGCCCACGATCATCACCCGGCGCACCGGTCGGTCAGGGTTGCCAATGGCCTGCAGCGCCTGTCGTACCTGTTCACGCGCCACCAGCACATAAATTTCATCGCCGGGCTGGACACGGGTGTCACCTTCTACGGGAAGTGCTTCATC
Organism: Ottowia thiooxydans DSM 14619; assembly: GCF_000422885.1. Classification (GTDB taxonomy): domain Bacteria; phylum Pseudomonadota; class Gammaproteobacteria; order Burkholderiales; family Burkholderiaceae_C; genus Ottowia; species Ottowia thiooxydans. The sequence continues at coordinate 286,616 of NZ_AUGX01000008.1, forward strand.
TTGCCGGTAGATCGCGACAATGCGCAGCGGCACATCCGGATTTTCTGCGCGGAAATCTGCAATGGAATGATTGGCCAGCCGGCTACCTGGGGCCACGCGAACTGCCACCAGATGAGCCTGCCCCTGTGAAAACTTCACCACCTGCAAGGCCCCGGGGTACTCAATCAACAGCTGCACATAGCGCGTGACCGTGGCCTCCGGGCAAATGACCTTGTCGACCGCAAAACCGGTCTTGTCCAGCAACTTGTCACCTTGCGGGAACTCGGGCGAACGCAAGCGCGCAATGGTGGTGGGGATACCGAAGACATCGTGCGCGATCTTGCAGGCGACCAGGTTGGTTTCGTCCATTGCGGTGCAAGCGATGAACATATCGCAATCTTCCGCCCCCGCGCCGCGCAACACCGAAGGCTGGATACCGTTGCCAGCCACTCCACGCAGCTCAAGCCGCGCTTCCAGATCGCGAAGGCGCTCTGGGTCGGTATCAATCACCGTGATGTCGTTTGCTTCCGTCACCAGGGTTTCTGCGACGCTTTCGCCTACACGGCCTGCGCCGAGGATGATGATTCTCATGAGTCGCGTTCCGTTATTTACCGATACTAGCTTGGCCAACCCCCATATTGGTGGCTTCTCTTCGCGCGTCTGTGAAATCCTTCAATAAAGCGTACCGTCCAGGTAGAACCAGCGCATCTGCCCGGCGGGATCTGCCTCGCGCTTGAAACGGCTTAATTCGTGCAATCTTGTAGCCCGGCCGTGCAAGCGTGAGCGGGCCACGAACTCGACTTCGGCTTGTTGATCATCCATAGTTCTGTGCAAACGCACTTCCAGGCCAAGCCATTTGATCCCTGGCTCAAATTCGAGCGCACCGGGTCGGGTTGAAGGATGCCAGGTGGCGAGCAGATACGACGCGTCCTCGCGAACGAAAGCCGAGTACCGTGATCGCATGAGCGCCTGCGCGTCAGGCGCGGGAGCTTCAGCGAGTTGCTCTATCCAACGGCCACAACAATCTCTGAAACTCTTACCTGCGGCATAGCCACCACAGGGACAGCTATCCCCAGTGTTAACTTTGTGTTTAGCGCTTGGATATGACACTACCGCACCCTCGAAGCGATGAGCTTCAATAATTTCACGTCATCCTTTCGAGCCGCATTGAGGCGTCATGTCCCGCACGAAACCACTCGCGCAAGCGCGTGGATTATCCACTGGCCCGAAAAAGAAGGCACCGTCATGTTCAAGGATTTTTATCACGCCACAGGAAATCTATCGCTTGCGTAGCATCAAGCCTCCTTAGCCATCTACACGGCTAATGCAAGATGTACTCTCTTCAGGCCGCTTTCAGCGCCAATCTGTCCGAGGACCGCTCCGCAATCGATCTAAAAAGCCGTTGACGCTGAGCCTCATACGTTTGCCGGTATGTCACCGCTTGCGTTTTGAGAAAATGCCCTTTCAGTGCCTCGAGCCTGAGCAAGACATTAAAAAAATCCTCCGCACCCTCAGAGGTGAGCGGGGCGCGCTCGAGATCTATGCCGATCTCCGCATCCATCCCTTTCATCTCCAGCAGCACGGACACCATGCGCTCCATCATGAAAATCTTCATTGGGTACTCGACCCTGCCGTGATGGAGCGTTTGGGAATTCAATCGCGCCCCCAGAACTGATCCTTTGGTTTCAGTGATTTTCAGCAGACGTTCGGTCAGCTCAAGCCATTCAACCCAAAAGCTGTACTTCGCCACGAAGTAATTTCTGAAAATAATTCGTGTCTGATCCTGAACCAGATTATTCAGATTGATGTTTATATCAAGCGTATTCAGCGTGGTTTGCGCCAAATTTAGCAATCCGGGATGCATGATGTCACCCTGGACAAAACTATTAGGATAGCTTGCAATCTGCTCGAAGGCCGAGGAGAAGCTGATCACGTCTCCGCTGAACTGAGCAAGACGATCCTTGACCTGGCGGCCAGTCATCGCCGTTTTGCGATTAAACCAAGGGCAAAAAAATCCAATGTATTCATTATCATTGAATTTTCCGGTTCTTAAAACCTGAGAAACGGAGGCGTGCTCGAACAAATCCGGATACGCCGAATTCATATTGTTCAGAGGAGCAAAATCGGGATCCAATAGTGCTCGTGTGGCATCGTCATGAAAAAACTGAAACAGGTGCACGGTGACTCTCGTTGATCCGACCTCACGCTAAGGACATACCTGAAGAATTTCAGACTAGGCGCTCGTGAGCACCATACTTGGACGCTACATGCCCACGCATGTCCCACTTGGTGGCGAAGCTCATGCCTTAGCTCTGATCAGGAAGCGATTCACTGACCAAGAGCAGCCTCTGGTTCGGCCACGATTGTCTCACTGCCCCCGCAGTTTACAAGCATTCTTGCACAGACTCTTGTGGAAAATTCCCGTATAGTAGCCTTATCTTCTCTATGATGCCTCTCCAAATAGTCGTGACAAAGTTCCGTTGATGACCTCAGGAACTGCAAAGAATATGCGGTTATTTCAGATTTATTATAACAATGAGACTCTAGAAAGTCTCGACAATGGCTTCATACCACTCGACAATACTCAGCCAGAGCGCCCTGATTTTTATGAATATTGGCCAATTCGAACTGCACTGCTAAACCAGGAGTTTGAAGAAGAAGAATATCTGGGATTTTTCTCCCCTCGGCTGAAAGAAAAAACAAATCTAACATTCACCGACATAGAAAGAATAGTAGAAAAATCACAATCCGAGGTGATCAGTTTTTCACCTTGTTTTGAGGAGATTGCGTGCTACCCAAACAGCTTCATTCAAGGTGAAGTTGTGCACCCCGGCCTACTCAGAGTAGCTCAGGAAATATTTGACGATCTGGATGTCAAGGTCAACCTGGCCAATCTCATTCAAGATCAGTCGAGAATAATATATAGCAATTACTTCGTTGCAAAATACAGATTTTGGAAAGAATGGCTTCAACTAACAGACCAGATTTTTAAAATATCAGAAGATTCGAAATCCACATTAGGCGATACTTTGAATTTCAACGCAAAGCATCGAACAGGCGCAAACTACGCGATGAAGATTTTCATCATAGAACGTGCCGTCTCCATTTTGTTAGAAACCAAGAAAATAAATGCAGAAATTGGCGTGGACATGAATAACATTCCCGTCACCTGGCCCGGCGGTGAAAAATTATTTGCCACCCTCATGGATCTTGATGCGTTAAAGGGGCACTTCGTCAAGACAAAGCTCCCAGCCTATCTTCAGTTCTATGAGAAGCATCGCTGGGAAATTCTTCGGTTTCTTTCTGTCGATAAACGCTAGCCCGGCCAGCCCTAAATGCACATTTCTGGACCATCCTTGACTCGCACTCCAATCGCGCCCGGTGGATGCATCCGTCGCGTGTCGTCAAGCTGAGTCAGATGAGCTTGCCTGAAAAATTTCCCCCGCTCTTTCCAGCCGTGTTTGGCAGACCTTTGCTACCGCAAAGAGAAGTCCTCATAGGCCTTATCGACGAAATACTCGACTCCAACCAGCTGTCGAATTGTGGGAGTATGCATAACCGGCTGGAAGATGAGCTGACTCGGTTAATGGGCAAGCACCTATGCCTGACTTCGTCCGGAACTATGGCCTTGATGATGGCCCTGAGGCTCGGAAATTTACGCAAAGGGGGTGAGGTCATTACCTCACCCTTGAGTTTCGCGGCCTCTGCGCAGGCCATCGAATGGTGCGGGTTCAAACCGGTCTTCGCGGATGTGGAGTGCGGCTTTCCGACCTTGGATCCTGCTGCCGTCGAAAAGGCCATTACACCCAACACGGTCGCTATATTAGGCGTCCATTTCATGGGTATTGCATGCGACACCAGTGCTCTGGAGCGCCTGGCAAGCCAGCACAAGCTTTGGCTGGTTTTTGATGGCGCACAGACGCCGGACATTAAGCAAGCCGGTCAACATCTGGCCCAACGGGGCGATGCCACCATTTTGTCGCTTCACGCTACCAAGCTGTTGAATACCGCAGAGGGAGGTGCGGTGGTTGTCAGGAGTGCCGAAGACAAAGAACGCCTCGTAAGGATGCGCAATTTCGGTCTTTACGAAGGGCAAATGGTGGATATCGGTATCAATGGGAAATTGTCCGAAATTCACTCGGCCATGGGTCTTGCATCTCTCCCTTTGCTTGAACCAGAGATAAGCGCTCGCCATCGCCTGCGTGAAACCTATCAACGAATGCTGGCTGGGATACCGGGCGTGACAATTTTGAAACCTCGGCCCGACAGCTCCGCCAGTCACCTCTACTTTGCGTTGTCCATGCCGAAAAGCGCGCGCCAAGCGGTAGTGGCATCGGCGGCTGAAAAAGGGTTCGCACTCAGAGATTCGTTTAGTTTGCTATGCGGACCGAATACTCTGTTCGAGAATGAGAACATCGTTTGCACCGGAGCTGCAGCTTTGGCGCCTGAAGTCGCCCCAAGCCTGCTGGCCTTGCCAATGCACAGCAAAATCAGCGACGCATCAGCAGCGCAAATAGCCTTAATTATTAAAAATTGTGCCGTAAATCATTTGGAAGGTAACGCTTGAAAGCTACTGATCAGTTTGACGACCTGGTAATTTATGGCGCCAGGGGTACTGCGGAGATGGTCTTGAGTGACCTGCAGGAGGCCCGCGGAGGGCGAGTTCGGGTGCGTGCCCTGGTTGACGATTTAAACCACGGTTTCGATCATCCCAGGTTATCAGCACCCGTTATTTCGGCGCAGCAAAGGCTTGAGCGCTTTCCCGACACTCCGGTTCTTTTAATGATCGGCGACGGATCGGCTCGTGAAAAAGTGGCGCTTCGGCTTGCGGCCGAAGGGGCCATGTTCGCTACGTTTTGCGGTAACGGCCCTGGCGTACGTGATGCCCAACCACAACTAGGACCAGGAAGCTATATTCCCTCTTTTACTCGGGTCGGCCCCAATGTTCGCCTAGGCGCATGTGTTCTGGTTCATGGGGATTTCATCGCCCATGATGTGACCGTAGGGGATTTCACCAACATCGGCGTACGCGCATCCATTTACGGGCATGTCGAAATTGAAGACCACGTGATCATTGGACCGAATGCGATCGTCGGCAACGGCTCGCCAGACAAACCCATCAGAATAGGCGCAGGCGCGGCGCTAGGGTTCGGCTGCGTCGTGACTCGTGACGTGCCTCCGGGTGCTCGACTAGTAGGGAATCCAGCAATGCCATCACAAGACTGGGCGATCCTGCGCAAGCTGATCAAAGACGCTCAGTCTTGAGCAACTCGAGCAAGGCATTGCAATAGGTAGCAAACGAGGTGTTTTTCCGGATGTGGTCCCGCCTAAACCTCCGGCGCGCCTGTGAATCCTCGCGCGCCAAGCGCAGCACCTCCTCCACAAACCCATCCATGTCCCCGGGCGGTACAAAAACACCCAACGGATCCGCCAAGCCCCTCAAACCAATGTTTTCTGCAAACCCCACAAACCCAGTACCCACGGCTGCTGCGTGGGCAAGGGTAGTAGGGCCAGCGTCCTCGCGGGATGTGAGAAGGTAGGCCGCAGCTTCACGGTACCAAGCCGCCGAGTCCGACACGAAGCCGGGCAAAATCAAGCGCAAACCATCCGCCTGAGCTTGCGCCGCCAAGCCCTGTGCCCAGGAATCAAGGCTTCCAAGCCATACAAAAACCGAGCTATCCAGACGGTTTTGGATCATGTGGCACGTCTGCAGGAAAAGATCGAACCCCTTTCTCCGATCTGCGTACCCTGCACCGATGAACAAGGTCTGATCTTTGAAGCGACGGTGCACAGCAGAACACTGGCTGAATCTCAGGCTTGGTTGAACGATGCCAGGTTGCAGATGAGGCAACTCACCGAGCTCGGCTTGAAGTTCGACGACCATGCGTGGTAACGATGCGATCAGCCGGGCACCAAGTGCTTGCACGGCCATGAGCCCTGGCATCAGGCTTTGCTGATCCAGATAGCCCCGCATTTCGTGAATGAGCAAGACCGTGTGATGTCCGGTGCTCGCCGAAAAGCGTGCCACTTCTACCGCTGCGGCAGAGTTGACCAGCGCAGGAGCCTGCTTACGAATCCCGGAAAACAAGCCCTTCCCGTTCCAGCCCTCGGCCAGAAGAAAAACGGGCCCAAGCCTGCGAAACTCATCAAGCAAAGGCCCCCCATTCAAAAAGATAAAACAGGGGGAATAGCCAGCCGCACAAAAGGCCTTCGCGATGTCAAGCAATAGTATGGGGGCGCCCGCAGCTTGCGCATCATGCACAGACAGGACAATGGGATTCGCTAGATGCCATGTGGCGTCCCATGCGGCCTGCCTCGAGGCCTCGTAGGTCTTCGTCTCCGGGACGGGAAGCAGATGCTCCAGCCGTCCTTGCTCTACATAGTGCCGGAACGCTCGCATCTGCCCCAGCCGAAGATAACAGCGGGAATAGAAACCTGGGTCAAACCGCTTTGAAGGCCGTCTTCCTTCGCCGTCTCCATGCTGCGCAAAGTGCAAATTGGGATGCACCTTCCCTTCAGCCAGATCCGGGTAGGCGTCAAGGTAGCTGTTCGGATCGATCAAGGGGTGGGGTTTTCTGTAATCACCCGCCTCCTCCTGAGCGATGAAATTCTCAAGCGCCGTGCGCTCGCCGCTCATATTCCAATCAGGATAAGAATTCTTGTAGAAATTGGTATTGAAATAAGGCGAGGGATCGAGATCCAGCTCGTCTCCTACCTCCACAAAATGGGCGTACGGGTCTGCCGGCGACTCATCTATTTGCCGCAGGTAATAGTCAGCATCGAAAAAAAACCGCAGAAATATTTCCACCTCTATGGCTCCGAGTCTACGTACGTATTCATTTTCAACTCATTCAATCCTACAGCGCCCTTGAAATAATAATTTTTTGCACGTCGCTCGTTCCTTCATAAATTTGGCACACACGCACATCGCGGTAGATTCGTTCTATGGGGAAATCAGCCACATAGCCGTAGCCCCCCAAGGTCTGGATGGCTGCCGTACAAACCTGCTCAGCCACCTCACTGGCGAACAGCTTGGCCATGGCCGCCTCTTTCAGGCAGGGCCTGCCTGCATCGCGCAACGCGGCAGCATGCCAGATAAGTTGGCGTGCGGCTTCCAATTTGGTGGCACATTCGGCTAAGCGGAAGCTCACAGCCTGGTGGTTAAAGATGACGGTGCCGAACGCTTCACGCTCTTTGGCGTACTGAATGGCGACCTCCAGGGCAGAGCGCGCCATGCCTACGCTCTGCGCACCAATGCCGATGCGTCCGCCCTCCAGTGAACTAAGAGCGATTTTGTAGCCCTCACCTTCCTCGCCAATTCGGTTTTCGACGGGGATGCGGCAGTTCTCCAGATTGATCTGCGCAGTGTCACTGGAATGCTGGCCTAGCTTGTCCTCCAGACGCGCAACCACCCAACCGGCATTGCCTAGGTTGTGCGTGGGAACGATGAAGGCACTCAGGCCACGCTTGCCAGCGGCTTTGTCGGTGACAGCAATTACCACGGCCGCATGGCCATTCTTCCCGCTGGTGATGAACTGCTTGGCTCCATTCAAGATGTATTCATCACCCTTTCTCACGGCCGTGGCACGCAACGCAGACGCATCGCTGCCCACATGCGGCTCAGTGAGTGCGAAGGCGCCCAGCATCTCACCGCGAGCGGCCGGAGCCAGCCACGTCTGTTTTTGCGCCTCGCTCCCATACATCATCAGGATGGCGTTATAGGGGCAGTTGGTCACGCTGATGGGGGTGCTGGTACCGCCGTCACCGGCCGCGACTTCCTCCAGGACCAGCGCGAGCGAGAGGTAATCCAGTCCCGCGCCGCCGTACTCCTCGGGCACACAAATCCCGTAGGCGCCGAGTTCGGCCAGCCCACGGTGTGCCTCAACCGGAAAATGATGTTCTTTATCCCAGCGCGGGGCGTGAGGCCACAACTGCTCTTGTGCAAATGCTCGCACAGCGTCGCGGATCATTTCCTGGTCTTCGGTCAGTAGCATCGTTGTCTCTCGTCATGTTGCGGACCTATTGGGTCCATGAGGTTTTCCACATCTGGTTGCGATGCCGGGCAATAAATACTATCCGAACACCTGGGGGCGCACGTATCTACCAACCGGCCAGGCGTGAGCCGTCATAGCGCTGGAATGAACCGCTATCGGCACGTGTGGCGCTGGCGAGCGCCCTGCGCAGTCCGGCGGCGCTGTCTTGCACGGTGACCGGAGCTGATTCGCCGCCCATCGCGGTTTGCACCCAGCCCGGGTGAAACGAGACAAATGTCGCCTGGGGATAGCTGTGGCGAGCTGAGGCGACAGCCATATTGAGGGCCGACTTGCTCACCCGGTACAGCCACGCACCCGAGCCACCCACGCTCCCGATATGCCCCATCTCGCTGCTGATGAACCCAAAACGCCCACCGCCAGGCGCTTTACTGAACTCTACCAAGGGAGCAACTTGCGGGATGACCTGCATGGGGCCCAGCACGTTGGCATGCATGACGCGGTCAAACTCCTGCTGAGAAGGAGGTGTTTGCGCATTGGCACGGTTGCACATGACACCGGCCACTTGCCAGGCGATATCGATCCGCTCCCCATCAAGTTGCCAGGCGAGGCCACTCACGCTGGCAGGATCAACTACATCCAGCTTGAGCGGCTCGCACCCCAGATCGCGCAGCTTGGCGAGCCCTTCTTCATCCCGGGCAGTGGCGATGACGCGCTCGCCTTCGGCGGTGTACTGCAGCGCTAATTCATAGCCGATGCCTCTGGAGGCGCCAATGATCAATATCGTGGACACACTTGAACTCCTTCTTCAATCAGCGATGAGCGCTCCCGGCCTGATAGCCTCCTAAAGCATCTCTATAGCCACGGCGGTGGCCTCGCCGCCACCGATGCATAAGGTGGCCACGCCTTTCTTCAAGCCTCGGGCCTTCAACGCGTGCATCAACGTGACCATGATGCGCGCACCGCTGGCGCCAATCGGATGGCCCAAGGCACAAGCCCCGCCATTGACGTTGACTTTCTCATGCGACACTTTCATCTCATGCATCAGTGCCATGGGGACCACCGCAAAGGCTTCGTTGATTTCCCAGAGATCAACCTCACCCACCTGCCAGCCAGCTTTTTTCAACACCTTTTCTGTCGCTCCGATAGGCGCGGTGGCAAACCACTCGGGCTCTTGTGCATGCGTTGCGTGGCTGACGATGCGTGCCAACGGAGTGCAACCCAGCGCCTTGGCCGTAGACTCGCGCATCATGACCATGGCCGCTGCGCCGTCGTTGATGCTGGAGCTGCTAGCCGCGGTGACGGTACCGTCTTTTTTGAACGCAGGTTTGAGGCCAGGGATCTTCTCGACATTGATACGGCCCGGACCTTCATCGGTGTCCACCAGGCGCTCGCCCTTGCGATCTTTCACGGTGACCGGCGCAATCTCTTCCTTGAACGAGCCAGATTTGATGGCTTGTTGCGCACGCTGCACACTGGCGATGGCGAAGGCGTCCTGTTGCTCGCGGGTGAAGTTGAACTTGGCCGCGCAATCTTCGCCAAAAGTACCCATGCTGCGCCCGGCCTCGTAAGCGTCTTCCAGACCGTCCAGCATCATGTGGTCATACACTTTGTCGTGGCCCATACGATAGCCGCCGCGGCCCTTTTGCAGCAGATAGGGCGCGCCTGTCATGCTTTCCATGCCACCGGCCACCAGCACATCGTGCGAGCCTGCCGCCAGCATGTCGTGCGCAAACATGGCCGCGCGCATGCCCGAGCCGCACATTTTGCTCAGCGTTACCGCACCCGCGCTCTTGGGCAGGCCTCCCTTGAAAGCCGCTTGTCGAGCAGGCGCTTGCCCCTGACCCGCGATCAGGCAGTTACCGAAGAGCACCTCAGTCACGAGCTCCGGCGAAATGCCGGCACGCTCCACCGCCGCCTTAATGGCCACACCACCCAGATCGTTGGCGGACAGATTGGAAAAGTCACCCTGAAAACTCCCCATAGGGGTGCGGGCAGCGGAAACGATAACGATGGGATCTGACATATGCGGTCTCCTTTAATGGTTGAGAGATTCAAAAAATAAAAGACTTATCAAACCAACTGCATCGCTGAACGCAGAGAGTTCGTTCGAGGTGTCATTCAGACAGTTCCCCGCCGGTCATGGGTGCTGATGTATCCGGCCGGTCGGCGGGGGTTTCACTGTGCATGGCAGCTGGGTCGGCCATTTCGGGAACGCCCCAGGCGCCATGGTTGACATCGAATCGCCGGTGTACTCCGTAAGGGAAAAAATCGATGACATCACCCCGCTGAATGCGGTCTTTGTTGCGCTGCCAGAAATCAGCTTCCAGCAGATCGGCATGGTGGCGCATGAAAGCTTCTCGCACGCGCGGGTTGCCAAGCAAGAAGGGGCCGAAGGTCTCTGGAAACACATCTCCCTTGGCCACGCTGTACCAGATCTCACCGCTCATTTCTTCCTCTTCGTTGCGCGGCAGCGGCACCTGGCGGAAATTGCAATCGGTGATGTATTCGATCTCGTCGTAGTCGTAGAAAACCACTTTGCCATGGCGAGTGACGCCGAAGTTCTTCCAGAGCATGTCTCCGGGAAAGATGTTGGCGGCCACCAGATCCTTGATGGCGTTGCCGTATTCGATCACGGCGTGCTCCAGCTGGGCGCCCGAAGCCGCATCCTCCGCGCCGCTGTCAATGGCTTCCTGGAGGTACAGGTTGAGTGGAATCATGCGTCGTTCGATATAGGCGTGCGCGATGATGACTTCGGTCTGGCCGTCACCGTCCCGGTCAGAAACCTCCAACTGGCTGGGCGCATACTTTTCAATTTCAGCGATCAGCGCATCTTCGAACCGATCGCGGGGAAAGGCAAGCAGCGAGAACTCCATGGTGTCTGCCATTCGGCCCACCCGGTCATGGTGCTTGACCAGCTTGTATTTGCCGCGAACCTGCTCGCGCGTGGTTTCCTTGGGTGGCGGATAGAAATCCTTGATGATTTTGAACACGTAGGGAAAGCTCGGCAGATCAAATACAAGCATGACCATGCCTTTGATACCCGGCGCAATGCGAAACTTGTCTGAGCTGTGGCGCAAGTGCCAGAGCAGATCACGATAGAAGAGGTTCTTACCTTGCTTGGCCAAGCCGAGTGCGTTGTAGATCTCGGCCCGCGGCTTACGCGGCATGAGGCTGCGCAGAAACTGAACGTAGGCCGATGGAATTTCCATGTCGACCATGAAGTAGGCTCGTGAGAAGGAAAACAGAAGCAGCAGATCTTCTTCGCCAAACAGGGCTGCATCCACGAACACCGTGCCAGGTCGTCGGTGGAGAATGGGCAGCGCAAACGGCACCTCACGAAAACCGTTGATGACCTTGCCCACCAGATACGCACCTTTGTTACGGTAGAAAAGGCTGGACAGCACCTGAATCTGGAAATTAGGCCGTGGCCGGCTATCGCCCAGCTCGCGGCGCAACGCGGTCGCAACATAGTGGGCATCGCGCTCGATATCTTCGAATGCAATGCGCAGGCCAAACGATTCGAGCACCGCGCGTACCGTGTCCTCAAGCCGGCTTAGTTCAGGGTAGAAGGCCTGATAGGTGGTCTTGGCTTTCGGGTCATCGGTCTCCATGTACTCGGTACTGATCGCCGGGCGCACGAAGATGAAATCGTTGTGAAAATAGCTGCGGTGCAGGATTTTGGTGGTGACTGAGTTGAAGAAGGTCTCCGCCAACTCAGGCTGCTTGTGCGCCACCAGCATGCCGATGTAATGCAGCTTGATCTGCTGCCATGTTTCCATGGGCTGCTCGCCGGCCTTGAATTCACGCTCCAACCTGCGCTGGCATTCGCGCACACGCAGGTCGTAGAACTCGATGCGCTCTCGCTGGGCTCGCTGTTGGCCGTGCCAGTCACAGGTTTCAAAGCGATGCCTGGCGCGCGCCGATTCAGTTCGAAACAGGCGGTAGTGGCGGTTGAAGCCGTCGACCATGGCCTGCGCGATGTCGCGGGCCAATGGGGAATCTAGTACTAGCGCTGGCATGGCCTCACGCATTGGCCTAATTCAGAGATGGAGATCAGTGGAGGTAGAGGTTTCGCCCGGCGCGCGCGGATAGCGTTTGATGGCATTGCGAAACACATCTACCACTTCCTCCGAGTTCGACATGGTCACGCCCAGGTCCTTGACATGCCCATCCTTCAGGCCATAGCACCAGCCATGAACCGACACCGCCTGCCCCCTCGCCCATGCATCTTGCAGCACGTTGGATTGGGCCACGTTGCCCACCTGCTCGATCACATTGACCTCGCACAGCGTGTCTTCCTGCTCCTGATTGCAAAGATGCATCAGTCGCCCACGGTGGCGCATCTTCACGTCCTGCACGTGGCGCAGCCAGTTGTCGGCCAGACCTACGCGCTTTTCATGCAGTACCGCCAACACACCGCCACAGCCATAGTGCCCCACCACCATGATGTGCTCCACTTTGAGCACATCCACGGCGAACTGAATGACCGAGAGCGCGTTCAGATCGGAGTGCACCACCACGTTGGCCACATTACGGTGTACGAACACTTCCCCGGGAGCCAGGCCAATGACCTGGTTGGCGGGGACACGGCTGTCTGAGCAGCCGATCCACAAGTATTTAGGCGATTGCTGAGCCGCCAGGTTCTTGAAGAAGCCCGGACTCTCAAGTTCGACGCGTTCAGCCCATTCGCGGTTTTTGTCGATCAGATGTTGCAGTGTAGAGGCCATAGGAGAGGGGATCGAGAACAAAAGAAAAGGTCACATGGTTTCGGCAAAGAGCTCTCTGCCGATGAGCATGCGGCGAACTTCGCTCGTGCCGGCGCCGATTTCATAAAGCTTGGCATCACGCCACAGCCGGCCGAGCGGGTATTCATTGATGTAGCCGTTGCCTCCGAAGAGTTGAATGCCGTCACCGGCCATTCGGGTGGCTTGCTCGGCAGTCCAGAGGATGACCGAAGCACAGTCCTTGCGCACCTGACGCACGTGCTCAGCACCGAGAGCGTCCAGGTTTTTACCGATGGTATAGAGAAACGCCCGCCCTGCCTGAAGCACGGTGTACATATCGGCCACCTTACCCTGCACCAGCTGGAATTCTCCGATGCTCTGCCCGAACTGCTTGCGGTCATGGATATAGGGCACGATGTTGTCCATCACTGCCTGCATGATGCCCACGGGGCCACCCGCCAGCACGGCGCGCTCGTAGTCCAGCCCGCTCATCAGCACTTTGGCGCCTTGATTGAGCCCTCCGAGCACGTTGTGTGCAGGAACCTCGACGTTGTCAAACACCATCTCGCCGGTGTGGCTGCCGCGCATTCCGAGCTTGTCGAGCTTCTGAGCGGTTGAAAAGCCCTTCATGCCTTTCTCGACGATGAATGCTGTCACGCCTCGCGCGCCAAGCTCGGGTTCGGTTTTAGCGTAGACCACCATGGTGTCGGCATCAGGGCCGTTGGTGATCCACATCTTGGTGCCATTCAACAGGTAGTAACCACCCTTGTCTTCCGCTTTCAGCTTCATGCTAAGAACATCGCTGCCAGCATTCGGCTCGCTCATGGCGAGAGCGCCTACATGTTCGCCGCTGATCAGCTTGGGCAGAAACTTTTTCTTCTGTTCCGAATTGCCATTGCGTTTGATCTGATTCACACACAGGTTGCTGTGGGCGCCATAGCTGAGCCCGATCGACGCGCTGGCGCGGCTGATCTCTTCCATGGCGATCATGTGCGCAAGGTAGCCCATGTTGGCACCGCCGTATTCCTCAGGCACCGTGATACCCAACACGCCCAGCTCCCCCATCTTGGGCCACAAATCCATAGGAAATTGGTCGGTGCGGTCGACTTCCGCCGCGCGCGGGGCAATCTCGGCTTCGGCGAATGAGCGGACGGCGTCACGCAACGCGTCGATTTCTTCACCAAGTTGGAAGTTCAGGCCAGGTAAATTGCTCATGTTTTGTCTCCTTTAAAAGCCAATTTTCGAATCATCCAGGGAATTGATTAACGTGGGAAGTCAACTCAGGGAGTTTCATTCCAGGGCTACCTTATCCACAAACGGCCGCGTTGCAGGCCATGCACGGAACGCCATGAAATGCCATGTGTTGCCTCGATAGATGCGCTGCCGCCCCTCACCCCAACCCTCTCCCACAAGTGGGAGAGGGAGTCAAAAGGCCGCAGAGCAGGCCATGCGCGAGCGCCATGGACGGACCTGTGCCGGCCATTGGCGTTGTCCCCCTCCCGCAGGGAAAGAGGGGGAAGGCGCCGAAGGCGACTCAGGGGATGCCTCATTTTCTTCAGCCCACAAGCGCCAATGCCATGCGTCGCCTCCATAGATGCGCCGCCGCCCCTCACCCCAACCCTCTCCCACAAGTGGGAGAGGGAGTCAAAAGGCCGCGGAGCAGGCCATGCGTGGAACGCCATGGACGGACCTGCGCCGGCCATTGGCGTTGTCCCCCTGGGGGGAAGGCACCGAAGGGGACTCAGGGGGGGGCCCATTTTCTAGTAGGTTTTGGCAACAGGCATCAAGGTCTGCTGCATCAAGGCGCAGGCAGACTGCTGTCCATCCTCCGCGACGTGAAGCACCTCAGCGCTGGTGATGATGAGCCGCTTGCCGGGCTTGGTCACCCTGCCTATCGCTCGCAGCGCTCCACCCTTGAAGCTGGCAAGGAAATTGATTTTGTACTCAACCGTGACAACTTCCATGCCGTCAGGGGCGACCGTCAGGCCCGCATAGCCGCCAGCAATGTCGGCCACCGCGCCCATGGCTCCGCCATGAAAGCCATCCTGCTGCTGCGTGACCTTGTCGGAATAGGGCAGCCATATCTCGACCAAGCCGGGCTCCACACGCCGTAACTCGGCGCCCAGATGCAGCATCATGCCTTGGCGCGCGAAGCTCGCGGCTATACGCTGAAATTCTGAAGTATTCATTTTTTTGATTTCGAGGTGGAGCTGCCTGACACCTTCCTGTTGCCGGCCAAAAGTGCGCGAGCCTCTTTCTCGTGCTCACCGACCTCCGCCAGCGTGGCCTGTAAATCCGCCAACTGCGCCTCAAGGTGAGCCCGGTGATCCGCCAACACGCACAGGAATTTCTCCAGTTGCGGACCCGTATCGCGCGGACTGTCGTACATGTCGATCAGTTCCTTGGCTTCGGTCAGCGATAAACCCAGGCGCTTGGCACGCAGTGTGAGCTTCAAGCGCGTGCGATCACGCCCGGTGTAGATGCGAGTCCGGCCCCCAGGGCCGGAACGCCCGGGTTGCAGCAAGCCCATATCTTCATAGAAACGCATGGCGCGCGCAGTCAGATCGAATTCGCGCGCCAGATCGCTGATGGAGAAGGTGGTGGACGTCATGGCGATAGAAGGCTTGGCCGCAAGCGGCTGTCGCCTGTGTGCAGCAAAAAATAGGATCTCTTACTAAAATGAAAACATAGTTGACGTTAACGTCAACTTCCCTCCATCGTACTTCACATTCAACGAGCCACTATTCGGATGAACGCCACTGAACTTGAACGCGCCCTGAATTACCCCTGGGGCGATGATCTCCCCGCGTCTGGCGGCACCATGGAAGTCGCGCCAGGAGTGAAATGGCTGCGCATGCCCCTGCCCTTTGTACTCAACCACATCAATTTGTGGCTGGTGCGTGACCGCATCGATGGGCGAGAAGGCTGGACAGTGGTCGATTGCTGTATTGATCACCCACAGTCGCGCGCCGATTGGGAGACTGTGTTCACCAAAGAGCTGAACGGCCTGCCGGTTCTGCGGGTGATCGTCACCCATATGCACCCAGACCACATTGGACTGGCGCATTGGCTATGTGAACGCTGGGATGTCCCGCTGTGGATCAGCAGCACCGATTACCAGACGGCACGCTATGGGTGCGAGGTCGTGAACAGTTTCGGTGGTGATCGGCTGGCACGTTATTTCGCAAGCCATGGCATGACAAATCCCGACGATCTCGAACAGATTCGTAACCGCAAGTCCTATTACCGTAACCTGGTACCGGCGGTGCCTGCCAGCTTTGCGCGCCTTCTGGACGGCGGCACGGTCACAATCGGCGGCAACGCTTGGCGCTGCATCGCCGGCTATGGTCACGCGCCGGAACACATGGCGCTGTATTGCGAGGCGCTGGGCGTGTTGATCAGCGGCGACATGGTTCTGCCCCGTATCTCCACCAATGTCAGCGTGTATGAGATGGAGCCAGAAGCAGACGCGCTCACCCTGTTCCTGGACTCGATTGATCGATTCAAGCCGCTGCCGCAGGAAACCCTGGTGCTGCCTTCACATGGCAAGCCTTTCACCGGTTTGCACACCCGCATCCAACAGTTGCATGACCACCACCGTGACCGGCTGGAAGAAGTCATCGAAGCCGCCCAGGCTGGCCCAGTGTCGGGCTACGAGATGTTGCCGGTGCTTTTCAAGCGCCCGCTAGATCTTCATCAAACCACGTTCGCTCTCGGTGAATCGGTGGCGCATTTGCACCGGCTTTGGTACGGCGGAAAAATGAAACGCCAACGTGACGCCGAGGGCGTCTGGAGATTCAGCCTTATTGGTTGAGGAGCGAGTGTTTACAGGCCTGCGGACGAACCGCCCTATCCTCAGGAGACTCTAACTTTCCCTGGAACACGTTCCTGAACAGCCTGCGCTCACCACTTGGGAACGGCTTCATCCTTGAGTTCGCCGCGCCGGCTCGCATAGTCCGGCATGACGCTTTCTACGTGAGCCCAAAAACGTGGGCCATGGTTCATCTCGCGCAGGTGGGCCAATTCGTGCACCACCACGTAGTCGATGATGGGCTCGCTGAAATGCACCAAGCGCCAGTTCAGGCGGATTGAACCATCGGCACTGGCTGAACCCCAACGGGTACCGGCCGAAGACAAGCTAAGTTTCTTCCACTGAACGCCCAATTGCGGCGCAAAGTGGTCCAGACGGGCGGTAAACACACGCCTTGCCTGGCGCATGAGCCAAGCTTGGGTAGTGTCTCGTAGCTGCTCCGTGGTGGCCGTGTTTGGCAGGCCCAGTTGCAGCGTCCGGTGTGCAACGCCGGGTACTGATTCCCCGTCTGCCTGCAATACCGCGCCACCGCTTCCATGCCGCTGCCTCGGATCGATTTCCAGGAAAACTGGCTCACCGAGAAAAGGGATGCTCGCGCCGTCGCGCCATTCGATGCGCGTGGACTCCATGCGTTGATGGCGCTCGTGCGCCTCACCAAGCTTGGCGATGATCCAGCGCTCTTTCTCGCGTAACGCAGCTTCGACTTCCTTGATCGAGGTGACGCGGGGAGCGCTTACAACCAACCCATCTGCGCCTACCGTAAAACCTATGGTGCGCCGCTTGCCGCGGCGAAACTCATAGGCTACAAGCGCATGCTCAAAAGCAATCTCGCGGTTGGCACGCGGATGGGCGAAATTGACGCGGCTCAGCACGCTGGTGAACGGCTCGGCAGGAACATAGACGCCCGGCTTCTTAGGCAATGGTGGCGCCTTTTCCGTGGTGACTGGCGGAGCCTTTGGCTTGGCCTCACTGCCGCCATTCGGCAAAGCTTCGTTGCCGCCGAACCAATCGAATGCCAACTGCCGCATATCAGCTATCCATGAAGGCATATGACGCTGTCAATGCTTGGAATGAGTTGACTGGTGCCTCAGACAGCAGCCTTGTCATAGGCCTCGGGATCCAGGCGCCGCATCTCGGTTTCGATCCAGTTTTCCACCTCTTTCATCAGCTCGTCGGGCTTGCGGCCTGCGCTGGGAATCTGCGGGCCAATCGAAATATCAACGATGCCGGGGCGTTTGATGAAAGCTTTGCGCGGCCAGCACTTGGCTGAAGTCACTGCAATAGGAATCACCGGCGTTCCGCACTCAATGGCCAGACGTGTGCCGCCTGAGCGGTACTGACCCTTTTCGCCGCGCGCAATGCGTGTGCCTTCGGGAAACATGATCACCCAGACGCCCTCGCCCGTCAGCCTGCGGCCCTGCGCAACTACCTTATTGAAGGCCTCAGCCCTTCGGCTACGGTCAATATGGATCATGTCCATGCGCGACATGGCCCAGCCGAAGAACGGCACTCGCAGAAGCTCCTTCTTGAATACATACGCCAGCGGGTGAGGCATGATCGCCGGCATGCTGAAGGTTTCCCACGTGGATTGATGCTTGACCAGCAGCACCGCACCGTCCTTGCTTCCCACCGGAAGATTTTCCATGCCTGTGACGCGGTTCTTGATGCCCAGGATCACAGTGCCACCATTCACCGCTAGCTTGAGCCAACCTGCGCACATCCAGTAGATGCGGGTACTGTTCATGAACGGAGCGGCGATCAGCACGGCCAGGGCCCATGGGATAACGGTGACCACCATCCACACCAGATGCAGCACGGAACGAATGAAATTCATGGTAATTTAGTTTGAAGCGTCGAAGCGGCTGAAGCCTTGGCTGTGGCCTCTGCTTCAGCAATGAACGTGGTAGCGAAATCTGCGAGATCGGCGTGAACACGCGTACCGGCGGGAAACTCAGGCGGCAAAGGATTGGTCGATAAAGGCGCCCCTATGCCAGTCATGACCAGATGCGGCACGCAGCCGGCGGCGACGGCAGCCTGCACGTCACGCACGCCATCGCCCACCGCGTGCACCTGGCTCAAATCCACCTTGTAGCGCTCGCCGATCTGTTGGAACAGGCCTGGCAAGGGCTTGCGGCAATTGCACCCCTCATCGGGCGCATGAGGGCAGAAGAAAACCGCCTCCACACGCCCCCCTACCGCGGCCAGTTGCTTGTTCATGCGTGCATGAATGGCATTGAGCGCGGCCACATCAAACAAGCCCCGCCCAAGCCCGGGCATATTGGCTGCGACGACCACCTGGAAGCCTGCATGGTTCAAGCGCGCGATGGCGTCCAGGGCACCGGGCAGTGGTTCCCACTCTTCCGGCGTCTGGATGTAGCCTTCGCGCTCTACGTTGATGGTGCCGTCACGATCGACGATGACGAATTTCATGATGGGAGAATTATCTCGTTGGCGTAGCAAGTGGGGCTTCAATGCGCCAGTCGGTGACATACAAGCCACTGAACCGACCTTGCGCCAAGGATAACGTGACTGGAGTTCCGGCCGGCAGCCGGGCCGCATCCGCCTCTTCGAGCAATACGCTCTGCGGTGCTTCCAATCCCGGCACACGCGCCAGCACCACCGCGCCCCCGGGGCTGCGCTCTGAAGCCGTCTGGGTGCGGGCCTGTATGACGATAGCCGTCCGCGCGGGTGCGGCCTCACGACCCATGCGGTTAAGGTAGGCGTAACCCACAGCCAGCAGGGCTGCGGCGCACATCAAAACCCACAAAACGGCGGCCACCCGAATCACTCGGGGCCCACCATAACGGCGCCAGGACCACCGCGCCACCAGCACGGTGAGCACCAGCACCGCGACCATCCACAGAAAAGGCCCGCTGGCCTGCAGCATCAGGCTGCCTACTCCGCTTTCATGCGAGGCGCCAGCGGCCCGCAAGGCTTGGAGCGGCGTAGTGTCTTTCTGGCTCAAAGTGGCCAACCACCACTGCAATGCGGCCACCGCAAAAGGCGGCGCGAACAGCACCCAGGCTGCGCGCGCCGTGCGGCGCTCTGCCGCCGGTGATTCGGCGGTGACTTGGTTCATCAGGCAGCCAAGCGCGACAAATCAGCCACGCGGTTCATGGCTTGATGCAACTGCTTGAGAAGACCCTGGCGGTTCAGGCGAAGATCCAATTGCTCCGCGTTGACCATCACGCCATCAAAAAAGGCATCCACCGGTTCGCGAAACGCTGCCAGGGTTTGAAGAGACCCCGTGTAATCACCGGCTTCAAACTGCGCATTGGCGCTTGGCACCACCTTTTGCATCGCGGCATGGAGAGCTTTCTCGGCGGGCTCTTGCAGTAGCGACTCGCTGACGGCGGCGCCAGCCTCGGCTTCGCTCACCTTTTTCAGAATGTTGCCAATGCGCTTGTTAGCAGCGGCCAGGGCTGGAGCTTCTGGTAGCTGGGCAAACGCGCGCACGGCGTCCAAACGCGGAGGCATTTCACCCCAAAGCGGCCGAACCGAGATCACGGCATCGACTTCTTGCGTGCTGTAGCCCAGTTCGCGCAGGTAGCTCGCCACCCGTTCGTAGAAAAAGTTGAGCAGCAGCGCGTTGCTCTTGTCACTTTCGGGCAGCAAGTTGCCAAATACGCTGGCCGCCTGCGCGAGCACGCTGGGCATATCGAGGGGGAGTTTTTTCTCCACCAGCATGCGCACGATGCCGAGAGCGTGCCGGCGCAGGGCAAAGGGATCCTTGTCGCCAGTCGGCAAATTGCCGATGCCGAACATGCCAACCAGTGTTTCCAGCTTGTCGGCCAAGGCCACCACCGTACCGGCCTGGCCCCGGGGCAGCTCATCGCCGGCAAACCGGGGTTTGTAATGGTCTTCCACGGCGAAGGCGATGTCTTCGGACAGCCCGTCGTGGCGAGCGTAGTAGCCGCCCATCACACCCTGCAGTTCCGGGAATTCACCCACCATGTCCGTCAAGAGATCGGCCTTGGCCAGCATGGCAGCCTGATCCGCCGCCTTGGCCAGAACATCTCCGCCAAGTTGCTGGCCAATGAGACGAGCTATGGCGCGTACGCGCTCGGTGCGCTCGCCTTGCGTACCCAGCTTGTTGTGATAGACCACCTTGGCCAGCGCAGGCACGCGCTCGGCAAGGGTCTTTTTGCGGTCCTGATCGAAGAAAAATTTGGCGTCTGCCAGGCGTGGACGCACCACGCGCTCATTGCCGCCGATGACGGCGCTTGGATCTTCGGGGGTGATGTTGCTCACCACCAGGAACTTGTTCGTCAGCCGCGCATGGGAGTCCAGAAGCGGAAAATACTTCTGGTTGGCTTTCATCGTGAGAATTAAGCACTCCTGCGGCACATCGAGAAATTGTGGTTCGAATTCGCAGATCAGCACGTTAGGCCGTTCGACCAACGCCGTCACCTCATCGAGCAGCGCCTCATCCTCAATCGCTGCGAGATCCTTGCCAGCACGGGCAGCGGACTCCTTGAGCTGCGCCTCAATAGCGGCGCGACGTTCTTCAAAACTGGCAATGACCGCGCCCTGCTCACGCAAGCTGACGGCATAACTGTCGGCATGCCCAAGCTCTATGGGGTCAACGGAGGCTTCAAAGCGGTGGCCGTGCGTGTTCCGGCCGGCCGTCAGGCCCAGCGCGGAAACTGGCACGACGCTGGTGCCATGCAGAGCCACCAGTCCGTGCGCAGGGCGAACGAACTGCACGCTGCTCCAGCCAGGAAGCTCGCAACCCGATTCGAGCTGGTAGGTCATGACCTTGGGAATGGGCAGCTTGGCAATGGCTTCGGCCAGGGCTTTCTGCAGGCCGGTCTCAAGCGTTGTGCCAGAGGCCACGCTGTCGTAGAACAAAGCTTCCGCCTTGCCATCCATCGCCCGCCGCAAGAGAGGTACGGCGCTGGCATCGGCACCTGCGGCCTGCAAGCGTTTCAAAAGGGCTGGCGTGGCATTGCCATTGGCGTCGAGGCCAACGCTCACGGGCATCAGCTTTTGTTGCACTGCTTTGTCTGCCGCCTTGTCGACCACTTGCGTGATGTGCGCCGCCAAGCGGCGCGGGCTGGCGTAGGCCGTGGCGATGGAGGTTTCATCAGCCAAGCCTTGCGCCTTCAACTGTTCGTGAAGGACAGTAGCGAAAGCGTTGCCCAGTTTTCTCAATGCCTTGGGGGGCAGCTCTTCAACGAAGAGTTCAATCAGGAGGTTTTGCGCGGTCATGGAAGTCAATTCAGATCAGCCTGTTCAAGCGGCTTTTCGGGGCGGCATTTGCGCTACCCACTCGCGCGGAGCCAGTGGAAAATCCAGGCGCTCGCGGGATTCGTAGTAGCTCTGCGCCACAGCGCGGGCCAGATTTCGAATGCGGCCTATGTAGGCGGCGCGCTCGGTCACGGAAATGGCGCCGCGCGCATCCAGCAGGTTGAAGGTATGCGCGGCTTTGAGCACTTGCTCATAGGCAGGCAACGCCAATTGCTGCTCAATCAGGTGCTTGGCTTGCTTTTCATATGCATTGAACGCAGTGAACATGAATTCAGCGTCTGAATGCTCGAAGTTGTAGGCAGACTGTTCCTGCTCGTTTTGCAGGTAGACGTCGCCATAGCTCAGGCCTTCGGTCCAGGTGAGGTTGAAGACGTTGTCCACGCCTTGCAGGTACATGGCCAGGCGCTCCAGGCCGTAGGTGATCTCACCAGTGGCCGGTTTGCAATCAATGCCCCCTACTTGCTGGAAATAGGTGAACTGGGTCACTTCCATGCCGTTCAGCCAGACCTCCCAGCCCAAGCCCCAGGCGCCGAGTGTGGGATTTTCCCAATCGTCCTCAACGAAACGGATGTCGTTTTTCTTCAGATCGAAGCCCAGGGCCTCCAGCGAGCCCAGGTAGAGCTCCAGGATATTGGCCGGCGCGGGCTTGAGCACCACCTGAAATTGGTAGTAATGCTGCATGCGATTGGGGTTTTGCCCATAGCGGCCGTCTTTTGGGCGACGGCTGGGCTGCACATAGGCGGCTTTCCAGGGCTCAGGGCCTATGGCACGCAGAAAAGTGGCGGTATGGGAAGTACCGGCCCCGACCTCCATGTCATAGGGCTGAAGGAGCGCGCAGCCTTGCGCGTCCCAGTATTGCTGGAGCTTGAGAATGATCTGCTGGAAGGTAAGCATGCGGCGGTGGCCCGGGCAAGAAACGAGAAAAGCGCGACCGTCTCACGGTCACGTAAAAACCTAGATTCTAAGAGCGGCCCCGCACTGACCCGGCGATGCCCCACAGAACCAGAGCCAAGCACAGCCCCCAGAGCGGCCACAACCCGAATCGAGAGGCCCAGTTGGCGAACGGGGTCAGGTTGGTGCGACCCTCGAATTGGGCCTTCAGAACGCCTCGCGTCAAACGGGGCAGCTCATGGGTGACTTGGCCTCGGTGGTCAATGACTGCCGTGGCGCCCGTATTCGTGGCTCGGAGCATGGGGCGTTCGAATTCAAGCGTACGCATGCGGCTGATCTGCAAGTGCTGACCAATCGCTATGCTGTCGCCAAACCAGCCAATATTGCTGAGGTTGACCAAGGCAGTAGGTGCGTTGGCAGGCGTGGCAAACCGGGCGGCCAGCTCCTCGCCAAACAAATCCTCATAGCAGACATTGGGCGCGAGCCGTTGACCCTGCCATTCGAACGAAGCTTGGCCCACAGCGCCGCGCTCGAAATCGCCCAGTGGAATGTTCATCATCTGCGTGAACCATTTGAAAAACGGCGGGATGAACTCACCAAAGGGCACAAGGTGATGCTTGTCGTAACGGTAGGGCTCCGTCTGGCCAGGTTTGAAACCGACCACGGAATTGGTGTAGCCCGCTTCCATGTCGCCCAGCGGTATGCCCAGCAGCGCAGCCTGAGCACCGCCGTCGTATCGGGCTGCCAACGCTTCCCAATAGCCCGTAGGTAATTGGCGGGGCAGCACCGGCACGGCGGTTTCAGGTGCCACCACCAGGGTGGCCTCGGCGTCGCGCAGTTGCTCGCCATACCAGCGCAAGGAGTCCATGACACCCGTGCCGGGCACGAATTTCTCGTCTTGCGGAATATTGCCTTGCAGAAGGGCCACACTCATCACCAGCGGCTGCGCAGGAGAAGCCGAGACTGGACAAAAACCGGCAGTGCCATCGACAGCGCACTGCCGCGCTGCCCAGCCTGCGCCACCCAGCGCCACGACCAACGCCATTCCAGCGTAAATAGGCCAGGCGCGCCAGCGAAAACGGGGCGCCAATACCAGCAACGCCGCCAGCGCCGCGGCCACAAAACCTATGCTGTACACGCCTCCGTATCGTGCCAGGAAGGCCAGCGGCCCATCTATGTGGGCATATCCACCCGCGCCCCATGGAAAGCCAGTGAACCAACTGCCACGGGCCAGCTCGGCCAGTGTCCATAACGCGGCAAATAGAAGTGCGGGGGCCAAGCCGCCTGCATTCCTGCGCGAAGGCGTCAACGCCATGAAGACCGCGCAAACGAAGCCGTAGTAAAGCGCCAGTAAACCGGCTAGCCCCAATACCGCCATCACCGCCAGCACGGCATTCAGCCCACCATAGGTGTGCATGGAAATGAACAACCACCAGAATGTGCCGGTCAGCCAGCCCAACCCGAACAGCCAGCCTAGCCACAAGCCTGTACGCCATCCCGCTTCAACCTGCGGAGTGCCCCAGGTGCTGGCACTCCACGATGTGGTTCGCTCGGTTCGATGAACCAGCTGCCACACCAGGAATGCGAGACTGAGCACCTGTAGCCACCAATGCGGCTGGCCTGTCCACGGATCACCGATGGAAAACGCCTGCGCGCAGCCTGCGGCCAGCGCCATAGGAGAGCAGGCGAACCGGCGCGCGAAACTCATGGAGGATTTTTAGTCTGGAGCGCCAGTTGGCGTCACTTTGAACCAGCGCACTGCGCCGCCCTTGGTGTGTAGCACCGCGAAATCAAGGCCACCCAATTGGAAACGCTCGCCGCGCTTGGGTACGTGACCCATTTCATGGGCGATCAGACCCCCGATGGTGTCAAAGTCGACTTCCAGATCGCTGTCGGAATGAGTACCCAACTGAACGCCGAAGGACTCGTTGACGCGCTCAAGCGGGGTATCACCCGCCACGCGCCAAGTGTTGTCTGCCAGCGCGAAGATATCACCCGCGTCAGCGTCGATGTCGAATTCGTCCTCAATCTCACCGACGATCTGCTCAAGCACGTCTTCAATGGTGATCAAACCCGCTGTGCGACCGAATTCATCGACCACGATGGCCAGATGATTGCGGTTGATGCGAAATGCTCGCAGCAACTCGTTCAATCCCTTGGTCTCCGGAACAAACACGGCTGGGCGAAGCAGTGTGCGAATATTCAGCTCCGGGGCCCGTTGCAGCTTGAGCAGGTCCTTGGCCATCAGGATGCCAATGATGTTCTCGCGCTCGTCCTGGTAGACCGGAAAACGCGAATGAGCGGTCGAGATGACCTCCCTCAGCAATTCCTCGTACGGCGCGTCGATATTCAGCAAGTCCATGCGTGGCGCGGCCACCATGGCATCGCCAGCCGTCATGTCGGCCATGCGAAGCACGCCCTCCAGCATGACCCGGCTTTCGGCGTTGATCACCTGATTGTCCTCAGCCTCTGCCAAGGTTTCGATCAGTTCATCTGTCGAATCAGGGCCGGGGTTGATGAACTCGACGAGTTTCTGAAATAAGCTGCGTTTGTCTTCTCGCTCGGAAGCAGAGTAAGAGGAGTGCGCGGGATGCGGGTCAGCCAAGGTCTGGGTGTGCAGGACGTGCGGTAGTTGCGAACCGCTCTAGGATAGCGGAAATCGCGGTCAAACCCGGGGTATTGCAAGATTTTCCTGGCTGGGCAGGTGGCGTAGCCTCAACAACCCAGGCAAGGATTTCCTAGGAGGCTGTCGGACTTGGAGCGCCGATAGCGAAAATGTGCCCCAGCGAGGACAGTTTTCACGGGATTTGCAGGCCCATAGCCTAGCTATGGGTCAAAAAGACCGTGAAAAATGGACCGCTGCGGCCCATTTGCAGCCGGCGATTTCCAAGTCCGACAGCCTTCTAGCTACCCGCTTTATGACGCGCTTCCTGAACGCCCAAACGAACTTGCTGCACAAAGCCCAACAAATTCCGCATATGGGAGAACTCGGATTTGAGCCAGTAATCAAGTTGGCCCACGCGCTCTGAAAACAACTCGCTCACGCGGGTTTCCAACGTAGCCACAGGCAACTGCAGATGGCATTCACTTTCGCCACCTGAACGCTCCACGCTGGCTCCAGCTTTCCGGGCAATCCGGATCATGGCTGCGTTTTCCGCCAGCGCATGGACATAAAGCACGTTCACGCCTTCGTTGGCCGCGTGAATGGCAGCACGCTCAAAAAGGCGTGAACCATAGCCACGACCGCGTGCATGCTTGACCACGGACACACCGAATTCAGCGAGCCGGGAGGGACGAAACTCGCTTGCACGGGCCAAATGTGCGAACGCAATCAACTCGAGCTTGCGGTTGAAGATTCCGAAGACCCGGTCACGCGTGAAATCAATGCCATTCACATAGGCACCGATCTGCCGATCATTGGCGGCATAACCAAAGCGTAGGTAACGGTCGCGCTCATCAAGTGACAACAGATGACGTGCCACTTGCTCGCGGTACCGCGAACCGATCTCGCGAATCGGTACGATGGCCGAGCCATGCCCGGCGGAGGAGCGGTTCAAAGTATTCATGGCTTCCATATTAGGGTTCTTCCCTAGAGTCAAAACTCCAAAATGACCCTTTTTTGCTGCATTGCAGCAAAAAACGCGAAATAGTAGCCGCCACGCCCTTCATCGGCACACCACAAGGCCTCGCAAAACGCGGTGGGGGTGCCCGGCAAATGGCATGGGTGGTGCTCTGCGAACGCCGGTCTTCCCTGATTTGGGGGGCACGTACGAAGCGCGGTTTTTTCGGAAGGCCAATTGCAGGCCGCACGCGCAAGCAGATCCGATAGGTGGCGATGTTTAAGAACGTCTAGCCCCAGTCGGGCCAAAGCTCGTGCTCTTTCACCGAATCAATGCCACGCCCCCGCGTGCCGGATGCTTACACGGTGGCGACCTGCCCTTGAAACCCCTGCTCCAGCTCGTCCAGCCAAGCGCTTGGAACATCCACCTGGCAGGTTAAAACGATTTGCCCAAAGGTTTTACCTAAAGGGTCGTTACGAAGCGAAGACGATCCGCCGCCATCGAGGGCTTGGTCCAGGACAAAGTTATAGGCATGAATGCCCGGCACGTCATAACGATGAACCACGCCCATGACCAAATGGGCGAAATACCCCTTCACGACCTCAGCGGTCAACTGTTGACCAATCAGGGCCGCGAACTTGGGGGTCCGAGCAATCACTGCCAGGTGAGCGCGGTCGCCTTTGTCTCCGCTGCGCGCGACGGCAATGGCCGAGAGAGGGACGCGCGTGGTGCTGCCCAACGGGCGAGAAAGAGGCTCGAAGCGCGCGCCTGGCGCTGGAGCGCTCTCGGTCTTTTCACCCACCGGGACCTCTACGGGCTGTAGTTGGTTGTCGATAAAAACCCCCACGGGAACGGATGCTTTGGGCCACGTGAAGGAAAAGAGGCGAAAAATGGGGCTTGATTTTTGCCGGCCACTAAACCCCGTGGTTCCCGGCGCGCCTGCCACGCCCATGGGCGCCACTTCGGTGGCCAACAATTCCAGGGCCCTGGCGTCGCTGTGGTGCACCGCCAAGCGCACGACCACTTCACGGGCATCTGCACGTGCTTGTGCGCCAAAGGAAGGAAGCTCGCTTCCCAGCACCTCTATGCTGGTGCGCGTGAAGTCATCGAGCCCGGCAGTTACCAAAATACGGCGGGTGCGCGTCAGGATGGCCTCCATGGCCCGACGCCCCATGGCCACCGCATCGGCACCAACGAAGGTCAGCGTGGTGGTCAACCGGTAGCCGTCCAGCCAGGTCCCGCTGACCTTGTAGGTGGGGGTGGGTTTGCGGCCACGTGCCCCCGCAAACCGTACGCGGTTCTCGGCCACTTGCGTGATCGTGACAGACGTGAAGTCGCAGCACACGTCTGGCAACAGGTAGTTGGCTGGCTCCGTCACTTCATAGAGCATCTGCTCGGCAGCAACCAAGGGTGTTATGAGCCCGCCGGTGGCCGGTGGTTTGCTCAGCACAAAGCTGCCATCTGCCTCGCATTCAGCAATGGGATAGCCCATATTCTCCCAGCCGGGCACCTTCCACCAATCCGTGAACAAGCCGCCAGTGGTCTGCGTGGTGCATTCGAGGATGTGACCCACAAGGCTTCCTGCGGCCAAGCGGTCATAGTCATCAGCTTGCCAATCGAAGTGGTGCATGAGCGCGGCTAGCGCCAGCGCACTGTCTACGCATCGGCCGGTGATGACCACGTCCGCGCCAGAGCGCAAAGCCGCCAGCACAGGCATGGCGCCTAGATAGGCATTCATGCTGTTCAGCCCGGCTGGCAAACTGGCGCCGGTGAACATCTCACGCACTTGCGCAGCCTGAATCTGATCCCGCACCGGCAGGAGATCGTCGCCTTCTACCACCGCGATACGCAACTGCACACCGGCCGCATCCGCAGCCTTGCGCAAAGCCTCCGCGCAAGCCTGAGGGTTCATGCCGCCTGCATTGCTGAGCAACCG
Organism: Ottowia thiooxydans DSM 14619; assembly: GCF_000422885.1. GTDB lineage: Bacteria > Pseudomonadota > Gammaproteobacteria > Burkholderiales > Burkholderiaceae_C > Ottowia > Ottowia thiooxydans. Next base: position 314,761 of record NZ_AUGX01000008.1, read on the forward strand.
GATGCGACGCTCAGCGATCTCTGGCAAGTGAGGCGCCACCGCTTTGACGAAGTCTGTGGCATAGCCCATGGCGGGATTGCGCGCCTTGGCCGCAGCCATGATCGACAGAGTGAGTTCGGCGAGATAGTCGAACACCAGCACGTCGACGTTCCCGCCGTGAACAAGTTGCCCAACCGCATGGTTGCTATCACCCCAAAAAGCGCAGGCTCCCCCGATTCGCAGCGTTCGCGGTGCATTCATTCCGATTCCTTTAATTCCGATTCAAACAAGCCAATTGGAATTGTCTTTATTATTTTATAGTTCTGTCAATAGAACTTTTAATTTCTACTTCCATTGGCTTCAAGAAAATAAGGAATACAAGACGGCATCTCAGGTTCGCCCAATGTGGCAACGGCCTGCGCGGCTTGCCTGGAAGTGGACCCGCCGCACCTTCCCGAGCGGCAATGCACCCTCACCTACACCGGATAGGCCGTGGTGGCTTTCACCCGATCCATGACGAAGCTTGTCTTGCAGTCTTGAACTGAAGGGTGGCGCAGCAGTGTGTCCATCATGAACCGGGAATAGGCGCTCATGTCGGCCACCACCAAGCGAAGCAGGAAGTCCATCTCGCCAGTCAGCGCGACACATTCAATGACCTCGGGCCAGCCCTGGACGCTGGCCCGAAACACATCCATTGGGTTTCGCTTGGCGCCTTCGGCGTGCTTTTCAAGCCGGACATTGACATAAGCAACCAAACCCAGGCCCAAGGCTTCCGGCCGCAACAGAGCCACATAACGATCAATGACGCCAGCATCTTCAAGCCTCTTGATGCGTCGCAAGACAGCAGAGGCGGACAGGCCAATCCGCTCGCCAATGGCCTCGCAGGTGGCGCGGCCATTGGCCTGCAAGCCATCAAGGATGGCGCGATCGAGTTTATCCAGGGCTGGGGCGAGCATGTTGAGTGGAGTCCACGAAAGGAAATTTCAGCGTCAAAATTCATATTGACGCATGCAATCAGCGCAGATTAACAAAAATCACCCCATTCTCGGCTCAAAACTGCAGAAACCTCCTCTAAGACGCATGAAAGCTGAGGCGCATCCCAACTACAGTAGTGAATTCTGAGCTTTGACTCAAATCAATCAGGAGACCCCACCATGAGCACTTCACCCGTAACTACTGCGCCCACCACTTGGGATAACCCCATGGGCACTGACGGCTTCGAATTCATCGAGTACGCGGCACCGGATCCCGTGGCCATGGGAGCCTTGTTTGAACAGATGGGATTTACAGCGGTGGCCAAGCACCGGCACAAGAACGTGCTGCTGTATCGCCAAGGCGAGATCAATTTCATCATCAACGCGGAGCCTGACAGCTTCGCCCAGCGTTTCGCGCGCCTGCATGGCCCCAGTATTTGCGCCATTGCTTTTAGGGTGCAGGACGCCAAGAAAGCCTATGAGCGAGCACTGAGTCTGGGTGCCTGGGGCTACGCCGGCCAAGCCGGGCCGGGCGAGCTGAACATTCCCGCCATCAAGGGGATTGGCGACTCGATCATCTACCTGATCGACCGTTGGCGTGGAAAGAAAGGTGCAAAAGAAGGCGATATTGGCAACATTGGTTTCTATGATGTTGATTTCGAACCCTTGCCAGGCGTGAGCGGCTCCGCTGCGATCAGCCCGGAAGGCTACGGCATGACCGTGATCGATCACCTGACGCACAACGTGCACAAGGGACGCATGGCGGAGTGGTCGAGCTTCTACGAGCGTCTCTTTAATTTCCGCGAAGTTCGCTACTTTGACATTGAAGGTCAGGCCACCGGGGTCAAGAGCAAGGCCATGACCAGCCCCTGCGGAAAAATTCGCATCCCGATCAATGAAGAGGGCAATGAAAACAAAGGCCAGATCCAGGAGTATCTGGACAGCTATCAAGGCGAAGGGGTGCAACACATCGCACTCTCCACCAAAAATCTCTACGACACCGTGGATTCCTTGCAAATGGCAGGTATCAAGCTGCTAAATACCAGCGAGTCCTACTACGAGCTCCTGCCTGCCCGGATTCCTGGCCTGAAAGAGCCCATTGGTGAGCTTCAATCGCGCAACATCCTCGTGGATGGAGAGCCAGGCGAGCTGTTGCTGCAGATTTTCAGCGAGAACCAGCTCGGACCCATCTTCTTCGAGTTCATCCAGCGCAAAGGCAACGAAGGCTTTGGCGAAGGCAATTTCAAAGCGCTGTTCGAGACGATGGAGCTGGATCAGATGAAGCGAGGGGTGGTCAAGGTGGAGTGAGCGCCGTGCAAGGCATTTAGGCTTAAGGACCTCAGGGCGTAAATATCGCTTTAAGGTCTCTGCGTTTTACGCCCGGGCATCCCGAACGTGAGTGCACCCACAGCGCCTTGCACAAGGCTATAGAGGCCATAGACCATCGCTCCGCCCACCGCCGCCGCGGGAGCAACGCCAAACGGAGCTAGCGCCGCTACCGCAGCCGCCTCGCGGGTGCCCCAGCCTCCCACGCTCACGGGCAAAGCTGCCATCAGGAATATGGGTGCAATGGCAAACGCCCAAGCTGCAGGGGACAAACGCACGCCTAGCGCGTACGCGCCCGCCGCCAGCGCCGCCGCAGACAACACCTGCACGGCCGCTGACCACAGCGCCTGCACCCCCACTTGCGCGGCGAAATCGGGGCGCTGTGCCGCTATGCGCAGTGGACCAATCCAGCGCTCACCGGGCCCCTTCCACAGGCGCAACAGCGGCGGTAGCAACCAAGGCAACGCCAACCATGCCAAGGTACAGACCAGCATCAAGGCTGAGAGCAACGTGGGATCGACACTCAACTCTGCCCCCAATCGAGGGGCGGATAGCACGGCGCCCAACCCACCTATGGCGCACAGCATCCACAGACCGCTCATGCGGTCGATGATCACTGACCAGGTAGATGCCAGCGTGTCTTGCCCGGCGCGCCGCAGCATCATGGCCCGGTACACATCACCCCCCACCACGGCGCCCGGGAGCAGTGCATTCAAGCCCATGGCCTGAAAATACCAGCGCTGCGCGTTGCCAAGCCCCAGGTCGCCACCCAACCAGCGCGCCAAAACACGCCAACGCAGCGCGGAAGCGACGTTGGAGGCAATCGCCAACACGAGCCCGGTCAAGACCCAGCCTGGGTGCGCCTGACGCAAGGCGGCAATCACCCGCGCTGGGTCCGCCAAAGCCAGCACCACCGCCAGCAAGGCCAGCCCGAGCAGGCCTCGCAGCAAAGCTTTGTGCGATGGCTTCACTGAATGGGAGCCGGGGGTTCTGGCTGCACCGAAGGCGAGGCGCTTTCTCTACCGTACTCTTTGGCGTGGTATTGCGGCGCCCCACCCGCCTCGTGGTAGATGCGCATGAGTAGTTCGCCCATCAGTCCGGCAGCGATGAATTGCATACCCATCAGTACCAGCATCACGCCCATCAACAACAAGGGGCGCCCGCCAATGTCTTCGCCAATCAACTTGAGGGCGAAAAGCCAGGTAAGAATCAGCGCGCCCGGCGTTACCAGCCAGAGGCCTAAGCCACCGAAGGCATGCAGAGGGCGCTGGCGATAGCGCATGAAAAACACGATCAGAATCAGATCGAGAATGACTCGGAAGGTGCGATCAATACCGTACTTGGACACGCCCCTGGTGCGCGCATGGTGGCGCACCGGCACCTCCGTGATGCGCGCGCCCGCCTCCTTGGCCAGAGAAGGGATGAAACGGTGCAACTCTCCATAGAGGCGAATCCGGTCAATGATAGGCCTCCGGTACGCTTTCAGCGCGCAACCGTAATCGTGCAGATGCACGCCAGTGGCGCGGGAAATCAGCCGGTTAGCAATGCGCGAAGGGAGTTTGCGGGAAATTTCCGCATCCTGCCGGTCCTTGCGCCAGCCACTGACCATGTCTACAGAAGAATCTTTTTCCAGCCGATCGAGCAGGAGCGGGATATCAGCAGGTTCGTTCTGCAGATCAGCATCCAGCGTCACCACATAACGGCCGCGCACACGGTCAAAACCAGCCTGAAGCGCGCTGGATTGTCCGTAATTGCGCACCAGGCAGATAGCTCGCAACCAAGGGCGCTCGGCAGCGAGTTCCCGGAGCAGCGCCGCACTGGCGTCCGTAGAGCCGTCGTCCACAGCCAACAGCTCAAAGGAAAGTGTCTGGCTGGCCATCGCCTGGGCGATGCGGTCGACCAGGTCGCGCAGATTGTCGACTTCGTTGTAGATAGGCACCACGATGGAGACATCCGGCGCGGCTTCGAGATCTTGAATCATCGCCACATTTTGCCTTGCCTCGCCTCGCGGTACGATCCGTCGTTGCCTTTCGATCGCCCCATGAATCTTTCCGACCCGCAGAAGTCGCCGCCTTTGGGCTCCGTCATCGCCCATCCACTGCTGTGGCTACTGCTGCTGGCTGCTGCCCATGTGGCCGTGCGGCTGGCGATTTCGCCTGCGCTGAAATGGGATGAAGCAGAGCAAATACTCTGGTCTCAGAATCTGGCGCTTGGCTACGGTGCTCAGCCGCCGCTCTACACCTGGCTGCAATGGGCGTTCAACTCAGTCTTTGGGCCGAGCGTGCTGGCCCTTTCCGCCCTCAAACACTCCGCGCTGGTGCTCACCTATGTGCTGATGTGGGGTGCGGGGCGGGAACTGCTCGGTCCACGCGGCGCCTGGTGGGCCTCGGCCAGCATGCTGTTGCTACCGCCACTGGGCTGGTATTCCGTGCGCGATCAGACACATTCCATCCTGGTCACGGCCATGGCCTGCGCTGCGTGGTGGATGCTGTTTCGATTGATCAAACGACCGAGCCAGCGCGATTTCGCGTTGCTGGGTCTCGCTTGCGGGATCGGCATGCTGTCCAAATACAGTTTTGCCCTGGTTGCCGGGGCCATGGTGCTGGCCGCGCTCATGGTGCCAGAAGCACGGCGCGCCCTGCTCTCTCGCGGCTGGTGGTGGACTCCCATCGTCGCCGCACTGGTGTTTTTGCCCCACGCAAGCTGGTTGATGACCCACCTTCAGGAAGCCACCGCCGGAACCTTGCACAAGATGCAGATTCAGGCCGACCCTTCACTGACCAAGGGACTGTTCAGCCTGTTCACCAGCTTGCTTGGCGTGCTGCTACTGTGGAGCGTGGTGGCCCTTTGGGCGTTTCGTACCAGTTGGTGGCGCAAGTCTGTGTCTGCAGCGTCGGTCACACCCTGGGCCTTGCCCCTTTTCAGGCGCTACCTGATGTTGGTCACGCTGGCGCTTGTAGGTATGGTGCTGCTAGGAGGGGTCACGACTTTCCGGGAACGCTGGCTGCTTCCTCTACTGTGTGTGGTGCCTCTGATGGCCTTCGCAGTTCGACCAGACCTGCAACAGCACCCGCGCGCAGGTCGGTACACAGCCGCAGTCACCGTGATTGCGGTCCTGCTGCTGGTAGCTGCAGGTGCGCGACTGTGGTTCGGCCTGATACGCGGAGATGCGGATGAACTCAACCACCCGGTGCTGGAGCTGGCTGGAACGCTCCGAGATGCGGGCTACGATGGCCGCAGCCCCATTGTTGCGGCAGACCATATGCTTGCAGGTACCCTGCGCACCAGATTCCCACAAGCGCCAGCGAGGGCTTGCACCGCGGATGACGGTCAGGACGTGGCGGCCTGCGTCGCCGCCTCCGCCGAGCGCGCACGCTTGGCGGGCCAAGGCTTGCTGCTGATCTCACGCTCCGACCGTGTGGAGCCGGACTGGTGGGCTCGCGCTCAAAGTGGGCTGGGGCCGATGGCGGTGCTGGGCATCGATCTGCCTTTCCACCAACTACACAAACTGCCGCCCGCACACTATGAGTTTGCCTGGCAACCCGCGAGAACCACCCCGTGAGCGAGATCCTGGTCACCGGCGCCGCCGGATTCATCGGCATGCACGCCTGCGAGCGCCTGCTCGCCCTTGGGCATTCGGTTACGGGCATCGACAATCTGAACGCCTATTACGACGTCAGCCTGAAGGAAGCCCGGCTGGCCCGCCTCACGCCGAACCCGCGCTTTTCCTTCGAGCGCATGGACATTGCTGACCGCGCTGCCATCGCTGCGCTGTTTGAGCGCATCCGGCCTCAGCGTGTACTGCACCTGGCGGCTCAGGCTGGCGTTCGGTATTCGCTGGAGGCGCCCCATGCCTATGTGGACTCGAATCTGGCGGGGTTTGTGAACCTCCTTGAAGGCTGCCGTGCTCAGCCGGTGGAGCACCTCGTGTATGCCAGCAGCTCCAGCGTCTATGGCGGCAACACGAAGCTGCCATTTTCGGAGCATGACCCGGTCGATCACCCCATCAGTCTGTACGCGGCCACCAAGCGGGCCAACGAATTGATGGCGCATACGTACAGCCACCTCTTTGGCTTCCCGGCCACGGGGTTACGCTTTTTCACCGTTTACGGACCATGGGGACGCCCTGACATGGCGCTTTTCAAGTTCACCCGCGCCATACTTGCGGGTGAACCAATTGATGTGTACGGGCACGGGAAGCTGCTGCGCGACTACACTTACATCGATGACATCGTGGAAGGTGTACTGCGCGTGCTGGACAAGCCAGCCACCGCAGACCCGAGCTACGATGCAAAAGCGCCCAATCCCGCCACGGGAGCGGCTGCACATCGGATTTTCAACATTGGCAACAGCACACCTACGGTGCTGTCGGAATACATCGGAGCGCTGGAGTCTGCGCTTGGCGTCAAGGCCGTGCAACGCTTGCTGCCGGAGCAGCCGGGCGACATGCACAGCACAGCGGCCGACACGACAGCGCTTGCCGAATGGGTGGGCTTTGAGCCCGCCACGCCTGTACGTGAAGGCGTGGCACGTTTCATTAACTGGTATCGGGATTTCCATCATTTATGAAAGTCAGCGTTTTCGGCACCGGCTATGTCGGTCTGGTCCAAGGAACTGTGCTGGCCGATGTGGGCCACGACGTCATCTGCATCGATATTGACGCGGCCAAGATCGCCGGGCTCAAAGCGGGCCAGATTCCAATCCATGAACCAGGTTTAGCGCCTTTGGTGCTGGAAAACCAGGCGGCTGGCCGCTTGCGCTTCACGACCGACGCGGCGGAAGGCGTGGCGCACGGCGAGCTGATTTTTCTGGCCGTCGGTACGCCGCCAGATGAAGACGGCAGCGCCGACCTGAAGCATGTCCTGGCCGTAGCGCGCACCATTGCCCGGCACATGGATGGGCCGCGCACGCTGGTCAATAAATCCACGGTGCCGGTGGGCACTGCGGATCGGGTGGCCGCCGCGGTGCGCGAGGTGCTGAAAGAACGTGGGGTGGAGTACGCCTTCGATGTGGTCTCCAACCCTGAATTTCTCAAGGAAGGCGCTGCGGTAGCTGACTGCAAGCGGCCTGACCGCATCGTGATCGGCACCGACAGCCCTGCGGCAGAAGCCCGTTTGCGCGAGCTGTATGCGCCATTCAACCGCAATCACGAGAAGATCGTGGTGATGGACATCCGCAGTGCGGAGCTGACCAAATACGCCGCCAACGCCATGCTGGCCACCAAGATCAGCTTCATGAATGAGATCGCCAATCTGGCCGAGCGCCTGGGCGCTGATGTCGAAGCCGTGCGACGAGGTATTGGCAGCGATCCGCGCATCGGCTACCACTTCATCTACCCGGGCCTGGGATATGGCGGCAGTTGCTTTCCGAAAGATGTGAAAGCGCTGATCCACACCGCTCGCAGTACGGATTTTTCTCCGGAGCTGTTGCTGGCGGTAGAACGGCGCAACGAAGCTCAGCGGCGCGTGATGTTCGAGCGCATCAATGCTTTCTACGGCGGTGAGCTGAAGGGAAAAGTGGTGGCGCTGTGGGGCCTGGCTTTCAAGCCCAACACCGATGACATGCGGGAAGCCCCCAGCCGATCGCTGATGGAGGCCCTTTGGGAGGCCGGCGCGAGCGTGCAGGCCCACGATCCCGTGGCCATGCAGGAGGCGCGGCGCGTCTATGGTGAGCGTGCCGATCTGACATTGGCAGCAACACCAGGAGCCGCGCTAGAGGGCGCCCACTGCCTGGCAATCGTCACCGAGTGGCAGACCTTCCGGGTACCGGATTTTGCGCAGATGGCGCGTCTTCTGAAAGACCGCATGGTCTTCGATGGCCGCAATCTATACGACCCAGCGCTGCTGGCACGCCATGGTCTCGGCTATTCCTCGATCGGCCGTGCAGCGCAGAAACCTGCGAGTTTGAGCTGACGAGGTGAAACGGCTTGCCCACGGCAAGCCCGTATGCAAGCCCGCCGGCGGGCTTGAAGGCTAAGGCCGAACGCCCGATTCACGCCCTCACCGGCTACAGCGCGTGTGTGACGAGCCTGAAATCCGGATCCTCTGGGTACGCCTTGACAGTAAACCCCAGGCTCTGCACCAGCTTGAGCATGGATCCGTTATTGGTCAGCACCAAACCCATCATCTCCTGCAGGCCCTTGTCCCGGGCAACCTCCATGATGCCGTGCATCATTCGCGTCCCCAGGCCTTGCCCCGCGAAGGCGTCGTCCACTACGAGTGAGAACTCACAGCTGTTCTGATCCGGGTTGGTGATGTAGCGTGAGACGGCTATAAATCGCTCGCTGGTCTCCTGCTGGCCATCCGAACCAAGCTTATCTTCCTTGATGACGGCGCACAGTGCCATCTCCCGGTCATAGTCGATCAGCGTAAAGCGCGAAAGCATGCCAGGGGGTAACTCCGCCATGCTGGAAACGAATCGGAAGTACCGGCTTTCGGGTGACAGGCGTTTGGTCATCTCCTGCAGCATCTGGGCATCCCCCGGCCGAATGGGCCGCACAGTGTATTCACCGCCACCGCGCAGCGGCCATACCTGCTCGTAGCGCGCCGGATACGGCAAGATGGCCAGGTGACCATAGCTGCGCCCCCGCGGCCCGCCGGAAGACGTGGGCGCTGCCGCATGGCCCACGACAATGCGCGCATCCACCGCCACGGCGCCGAATTCGTCGACGATGATGGGATTGATATCCATCTCGCGCAGTTGGGGCAATTCGCACACCATCTCGGAGACGCGGAGCAACACTTGCTCCAAAGCCGACATATTCACTGCGGGCGCGCCACGCCATTCACCCAAAGTTTCGGCCACTCGCGCGCGCTCAATCAGTCGGTGAGCCAGAAACTGGTTCAGCGGCGGCAGCTCCATGGAGCTACCCCCCATGAGCTCGACCAAGGTGCCACCAGCGCCAAAGGCGATTACCGGGCCAAAGGGATCGTCGGTGACGACGCCAATATACAGTTCGCGACCGCGGCGCGCCTTCGCCATGGCCTGCACGGTGATACCGTTGATGTGCGCATCAGGGCGAGCGTGAGACACGTTGGCCATCATGTCGTTGTAGATGTCGCGCACCGCCGTGGCGTTCATCACATTCAACGCCACACCTCCTACATCACTCTTGTGAGAAATATCAGGAGAATCAATTTTCAAGGCCACCGGGAAGCCCTGCTGGGTAGCGATCATCATGGCTTCACTAGGATTGCGCGCCAAGGTGGTGGGGGTGATTGGAATATGGAAAGCGGCCAGCAGGGCCTTGGATTCCATCTCTGTCAGCGCCTGGCGCCGCTCGGCCAGCACGCCTTCAATCAAAAGCCGCGCGCCCTCAGCATCGGGCGCGGCCAGTTGTGTAAGTGGCGGCGGTGTCTGCCGCAAAAGCTGCTGGTTTTGGTAGAAGCTGGCTATGTTGCCAAAGGCACCCACCGCCGCCTCGGGCGTACGGAACGTGGGAATCTGCGCATCAGCCAACAGCGTTCGTGCAGCGCCAACCGAAGCATCGCCCATCCAGCAACTGACCAGCGGCTTCGATAACCTGGGCCTGGCCTCCACCAGCACACGGGCAATGGCATCCGCATCGCCGCCCCACTTGGGCGAGTAGATTACCAGCGCACCATCGATGTCTTTATCGCTCATCGCCGCTTCCAGTGCAGCCCGATAGTGCTCAGGCTGAGCATCTTCCGTGACGTCGATCAAATCCGCCAGCGAAGCGTTGGGGGGCAGTTGAGTCAGGAGGGCGCTGGCCTTCTCACCGGAGAGCAGGCCCAGTTTCAAACCGATCTCACTCACCCAATCAGCTGCCAGTACACCCGGGCCTCCGCCGTTAGTGACAATGGCCAATCGTTTTCCCACTGGCCGGTAACGAGAAGCCAGACACTTCGCAGCTGAGAACAACTGCACGAACGAGCGGACCCTCACAGCGCCGGCTCGGCGCAGCGCGGCATCAAACACGGCATCACTACCGACGACGGCACCTGAATGCGTTTGCGCTGCGACGTTGCCAGCCAACTGCCGGCCAGATTTAAGAATGACGACCGGCTTGCTGCTGGCCGCCGCACGCAACGCGCTCATGAAACGCCGGGCATTGGAGATTCCCTCCAGATAGACCACGATGGCTTGGGTATTGCGATCACTGGCCAGAAAGTCCAGCATGTCGGCAATATGCAGTGCGCTATGAGGCCCTACGGAAATCACACTGGAAAAGCCCACCCGGTTCTGGCGAGCCCAGTCCAGGATAGATGCCGTGAGCGCGCCAGATTGCGCCACCAAGGCCAATTGACCAGGCGCTGCCATGGGTCCCAGCGTACTGGCATTTAAAAGCCGTGCGGGCCTCTGAAACCCCTGGCTATTAGGCCCCAGCAGCATCACACCATGGCGCTGCGCGGTCCGGGCCAGCTCGGCCGCCAACGGCGCGCCAATACCGGCAGAAAGAATCAAGGCTGCTTTGCATTTGATCCGCCCAGCCAGCTCGAGTGCGGCCAGGGTTTCCTCCGGCTGCAAGGCAATGATGGCAAGATCCGCACGCGCCTGCGCCAGATCACCCAAGGTACCTGTGGTCTGGGTATGGAGCTCGGTCACCGCACCGTCGAAAGCCTGCGCGCGAAAACCCGCAAGCAACGCCTTCGCATGAGGTGCAAGCCCCTCCGGATCGGCTTCGCCGCCCGTAAACAAAATGATCGACCGAGGATCGAAAAGCGGGCTGAGGTAGTGTTGGTCCATAGCGATTCTTTTTGCCACCCCACCCCGAAACCAAGAGCACGGCCAAGGGGGCAGCGAGCCTCATGATGCGAGGAGCTTAGCGGCCTTTTTTTATATCCCAAAGGGAAAACCCTTATTCTGCGCTCCAAAACACTCGCTGCGGCTGATAGCGTGCTCAAAAGCCCCTCCCTACCTCGTTGCACCCGTATGGAAGGCCGCAAAAATACGCGCGACACCACAAGGTATCCCTGCGTTTTCCGTGGCACGGGCGCACCCTCGCATCCACAGTTTTTGAACACAACGGCCCTCCCGCGGAGACGTTGGACACGCTCTGAGACAATACAGTCATGAGCTTCGCCCCACTGCAAAACGACACTTTTCTGCGCGCCTGCCTAGGTCAGGCGACTACCCACACCCCTATCTGGCTGATGCGCCAGGCTGGCCGCTACCTGCCTGAGTACCGCGCAACACGGGCCCAGGCCGGCAGTTTCATGGGGCTGGCCACCAACGTCGATTACGCCACCGAAGTCACCCTGCAGCCGCTGGAGCGCTATCCGCTTGATGCCTCCATCCTGTTTTCGGACATCCTGACCGTACCGGACGCCATGGGCCTCGGCCTGTCGTTCGCACTAGGCGAAGGCCCCAAGTTTGAACGCACGGTGCGCGACGAAGCGGCCGTGGCTCAACTGGCCGTGCCGGACATGAACAAGTTGCGCTATGTGTTCGATGCTGTCACCTCCATTCGCAAGGCTCTCAATGGCCGCGTGCCCCTGATCGGGTTTTCCGGCAGCCCCTGGACGCTGGCCTGCTACATGGTCGAAGGCGGCGGTTCGCAGGATTACCGAGCCGTCAAGACCTTGATGTATGCCCGGCCTGATCTGATGCACCGCATTCTGGCCATCAACGCCGACGCCGTAGCCGTCTATCTGAATGCACAGATCGATGCAGGCGCTCAAGCCGTCATGATCTTCGATAGCTGGGGCGGGGTATTGGCCGATGGGGCGTTCCAGGACTTCAGCCTTGCCTACACCACTCGGGTGCTGGGGCAGCTCAAACGCACCGGGAGTGATGGCGCGGTGGTGCCACGCATTGTCTTCACCAAAGGTGGTGGCTTGTGGCTCTCGCAGATGCGTACTCTGGATTGCGAGGTGCTGGGACTCGACTGGACTATGAACCTGGGCACTGCGCGCGCCATCGTCTCAGAAGGCTCCGGCGCCCACCGCAAGTCACTGCAAGGCAACATTGATCCAAACGTGTTGTTTGCGCCACCTGAAGCCATTCGCGCACAGGCACGTGCCGTACTCGATAGTTTTGGTGCACCACATATGGAGCAGGACAAGCCCGGGACCGGCCATATCTTCAATCTCGGGCACGGGATCAGCCAATTCACCCCACCGGAGCACGTGGCCCACTTGGTAGACGAAGTGCATGCCCACTCCAAACGGATGCGTACCGGCCTCTAAGCGCTCGTTGGACTTGCCGGGGTCGTAAATCACGGGATGCCAATGGACTGTACCGCCCCATTGGCAGCAGCGCCTCTACTTATCGCGGATGAGCAAGTCAAGCAATTTCGTGGGCATTAGAGCAAAAAAAAGAGGTTCATCTACTTTACTTATGCACAAAAATCAGATCATCTCGCGCTTGGCATATTTCCCTAAGGGCGACGAACTGATTAACCATAAGTCATTGATTTATATAAAAAATAGAACAATGCTTTTTTGATGAGCAAGGTAGTGAAAGCCTTGATTTTTAAGGCTTTCAGGCGATTCATCAGACGTTTTCCACAAAGTTATCCACAGAAATTGGGTATGACTTGCAAAACTCATTCAAAACAAGCACTTAAAGCCAAAATTGCATGTTGATTGGAATCCCTTGACGAGCGATGCACACTGGCTGGCGGTGGCCGTGGCAACGCCGGCGCACAGTGGCATAGGCACGCCGTTGACCTATCGCAGTGCGCAGCCTCTGCCACCGGGCACCCTGGTACGAGTACCACTGGGCTCCAGAGAGGTGTTGGGGGTCGTCTGGTCTGCACTACCCGAGCCCGAACCCGGTTTGGTCAAGTCGGCACGCGAAGTGGCTGGCACGCTCGGCGATCTGGCCCCCCTGGATGACCATTGGCGTGCCCTGATGGCGTTCGCCGCACGCTACTACCAACGAGCCTTGGGCGAAGTCGCTCTCGCAGCTCTGCCACCCCAACTGCGCACCTTGAATCCCACGCAGATGGCGCGTCGCCTGAAGCGCACTCACGGCTCTAAAAATTCGACCGACGCGCCAGATGAATTGGCTCCCCTGAAAGAGCTTTCTCAGGAGCAAGCAGACGCCCTGCTCAGGATTGAGCAGGAAAGCGGACCCTTCTTGTTGTTCGGAACCACGGGGAGCGGCAAGACTGAGGTCTATATGCGTGCAGCCGCACGGACTTTGGCCCAGGACGCACAGGCGCAAATCCTCGTATTGGTGCCAGAGATCAACCTGACTCCGCAGCTGGAAGCGCGCTTTACAGAGCGCTTTGGGGCGGAATCAGTGGTTTCAATGCACAGCGGGCTCACTCCCGCGCAGCGCTTGGCCGGTTGGCTGGCGGCCCATACCGGGCAGGCGCGCATCGTTCTGGGAACGCGCATGGGGGTACTGGCCTCCATGCCGCACCTGGCGCTGATCGTCGTGGATGAAGAGCACGACCCCAGCTACAAACAACAGGAAGGCGCCCGCTATTCAGCCCGTGACCTGGCGGTTTATCGCGGACGATTGGTCGGCGCCAAAGTGATTTTGGGCTCAGCCACGCCTTCGCTGGAGAGTTGGGAGCGAAGCCGCTCCACAGAAGAGGGAGGCCTGGGGCGCTACGTGCGGCTAGCCATGCCCCAACGCATAGGTGCCGGAGAGTCGGGTTCAGGTATGCCGCGCGTGCGGCGTGTGGATATGAGCCGGCAACCGCGTGGCACCTCGATCTCCCCTCCGCTGCTGCAGGCCATTGGCGAGCGCGTGGAGCGCGGTGAGCAAGCGCTGCTGCTGCTCAACCGTCGCGGCTATGCCCCCGTGCTGCATTGCGGTGATTGCGATTGGAAAAGTGAATGCCCTTACTGCAGCGCTTACCGTGTGTTCCACAAGATCGACCGCACCCTGCGTTGCCACCACTGCGGTTTCACCGAACGCGTACCCAGAGCCTGCCCATCCTGCGGCAACGTGGACATTGGCACCATAGGGCGTGGCACGGAGCAGTTGGAAGAACACCTCGCCGAACTCTTGGCGCCATTGACGCGACCTGATGGCACTCCCGTGCGCGTGGCCCGTATCGACGCGGACTCCACACGTGGAAAAGGCAGCCTGGAAACCCAGCTGGCGCAGGTGCACGCGGGCGAAGTGGACGTTCTGGTCGGCACGCAGATGATTGCCAAAGGGCACGATTTCAGGCGCGTGACCCTGGTAGCGGCCATCAATCCAGACACAGCGCTGTTCTCCAGCGATTTCCGCGCGCCCGAACGCCTTTTCTCGCTGCTGCTGCAAGCGGCTGGGCGTGCCGGGCGCGATGCCGCCATATCGGCGTCCAGTGAAATGTGGCTTCAAACCCACCACCCTTTTCACCCTCTTTATGAAGCGCTGAAAGCACACGATTACCCGAGCTTTGCAGACAGCCAACTCATCGAGCGTGCCCAAGCGGGTTTGCCGCCATTCACACATCTGGCGCTACTGCGCGCGGAAGCCCGCAGTCAGGAAGCAGCGCAGGCTTTTTTGAAGGAGGCAGCACAAACGGCCAAGAATGTACTTGGAGAAGACAGTGAGATGCTGCCCGCCCTGGAAGCCATCACTTGGTACCCCCCCGTGCCGATGGCGGTACAACGGGTGGCCAATATTGAACGCGCGCAAATGCTGATCGAAAGCCCCTCGCGTGCAGCCTTGCAGCGAGTGCTGACCTCATGCCAACCCATCTTGCACCAGCTGCGCACCGCTGCGGACCACCGAGGCATCGTGCGTTGGGCCATGGACGTAGATCCACTCGCTGTCTAAGCACGTGTTCAAAGTCTACGCGCGACATGCGGGTGCGCGATTGAGCGCTCTACTCCGCGGTAATTCTTACCAAGGACGCCTTGTTAATCCGAGCCGCTGAAATACCGAACAACATCTGTGAGCTCACCGTCCAGATTCATGTCGGCGAGCGTCGGGCCTGCAGACCATGGATCTATTCCGAGCAGTACCCCCAGGATATCGGCGACACCTCGGTGTAAGGGGGCTGAGAGTCCGGCCTGCTCTGCCAACCAAACCAGCGGGACGATGGCATAAGGAACATCCACTGACTCCCAGCCGCGCCAGGTGGTTGCAGGATAAGCCCCCCAAGCTTGCATGGCGTCGCAGTGAAGGACAGCCTCGTAAGCATTCTTTCCAGGCGTACCATAGTAATGGTCGATAGCTGTTGGCAAGGTCCGGTGGCGCACGCCATACGCTTTGCAAACGGCACCACGTTCGACGTCCAGTGCGTCGGCCAGTTTTCCGGCGCTTGGCACATTACATTCGCGATAAAACCGTACATGCTCACCACCACGCAGGTCAGCGCGCTCGATCATCCCGATACCTAGAAGCACCATCGCGGGGTGCACCATCAGGTTCAGGTTTTCCAGACCGGTCTGCAACGCAGATGGCGCTGCAAGGGCGTCCCCGAACAAGGGCTTGAGTTTGGCCAGCGCCTCAGTGATCCGGTGACCAGGCACCGTAGCGAACTCAACAGATCGGCGGCAGCGCCCGGTCACTACCACGCCATCCAACGCGGCAACGTGGGTAGGCACCCCTGCATCCGTGGCGATCACATCCTCGCGATTCGCTTTGCGCAGCAAGGGTCTCACGCGTGCTGCGGACCAGTAGCCGTGGCCCTGAATGTGAACCACGGCGCCGTGTGGCAAATCTTGAATCAGTTCCCCGAACCTGTTTTCCAATTCTGGCATTGGCACGTCGAGCAGCACCACTTCTGCCCCGTCGAGCGCTTGAGCCGCTGTGTCGCAAATGGCATGTAGTGGCGCTTTTCCAATCTTTCCAGAGTAGTAAACGCTGGGATCTCCCTTGAGTTCAAAGCCACCACTGGCTCGCAATTCATCAAGCTGCATCGACGGCCCGGAAAGTGGCGCGTAGCGAACTTCGTGGCCCGCAAGCGCCAAGTCGGCCGCGCAAGCGACGCCCAGATTGCGGTGTGTATTTCCGATAACTGCAACTTTGGTCATACGGTGCTCTCAGTTTGCTTTCAGGTTGAGTCGCTTGGCGAGCTCACTCGCAGACTTGATGTCGTTCGAGAGCAAACGTGCAGTGTTCTCCGGTGTGTTGTTGGCCGGAACCTCCAGGTTGGCTTCGGCGAAACGCTTTTGAACCGTGGGCGATTGCACTGCATTGCGTAGCGCCTCGTTGATTTTTGCCACGATAGCTGGCGGCGTACCGCTTGGCACCAGCATCATGTACCAGCCAATCGATTCGAAGTCCTTGAACTCCGGCAAGCCCGACTCCCTGAAGGTGGGTACGTTCGGTAAGGTCGACAACCGTTTGCCAGACATGACTGCGATCGCTCGCACGTTGTTTCTAGCCAGGAAAGGCATGGTGCTTGACGCAGGGTCGGTCGCCATCTGGACCTGACCACTCATGATGTCGGTCATCATCGTGCCACCACCACCACGATAGGGCACATGCGTCACCTGCAGGCCGCCGGCGGTGGCCAGCACCCGCTCAAAGCTGAAATGCATGGCACTGCCGATGCCAGCACTGCCGTAGTTGTATTTACCCGGATTGGCGCGAACCAGCGCAATCACCTCAGGTAATGTCTTGGCCGGAAAATCGTTATTGACGATCAGGATGGACGTAGTCGTTCCTACCAGGCCAACCGGAACCAAGTCCTCTTCCGGGTCGAAAGTGGTCTTGACCCCAAGCGCCTTGAGATAGGTGAGACTGGTCGTGGTGAGCAAAACGGTGTGCCCATCCTTAGGGGCGGAGGCGACAAATGCAGTGCCTGTCACCCCGCCTGCGCCACTTCTGTTGTCAACGATGAAAGTGCGGCCGAGTTGTTTACCCATCTCGTCGGCGACCACGCGCGCGGTCAGGTCAGCAGGTCCGCCGGCGCTAAACGGTACGACAATCCGCACCGGCTGCGCTGGCCATGCGGGAGCAGGCGATTGCGCCCATACGGTGCCTGCGAAACCCAATCCTATGCCGAGGATCCCGGTCACCCAAGGGCGGAACTGCTTTCTCATCGCGCTTCTCCTGTATAGGGAGGCCTATCGTGCCAGCGCGCCCGTGGTAGCGGAAGCCATTGAGAGGGCATTTATCCGTTGCGCTGTACGCATCAATCGAAGGCAAGGAAGCTACCATTGCAGCATGGATGCCAATGAAATCGCTTTCTTCGTCGCCGTGATGGATGCGGGAAGCTTTGCCAATGCGTCACGCAAACTCGGCATCGACCGCTCGAACATCAGTCGCCGCATACACAACATTGAAAAAGAGATTGGCGCTGTGCTTCTGGCTCGCACGACGCGGTCCATGCGCCCAACCGAGGCCGGTGAAATTCTCTACGAGCGTGGAGTCGCGATCAACGCTCAAGTCACAGAAGCAAACCGAGCTGTGCTCAGCCTGCGCTCGGAAGTGCGCGGGCCGCTGCACATCAGTTGCGCGCCACTGCTCTGGCGCCTTCACATGCAGAAGATTTTTTGGGCATTCTGCGCGGAGCACCCGGAGGTGCAGTTAAGCATCACGTTGCGAAACGAAGTCAACTTCACCCGAGAGAGTGTCGATGTTGCGCTGCGCGTCATCGACGACCTGGTGGATACCGTTGTGGCGCGGCAACTCGGTCACGTGAGTTGGAACTTGTGTGCGAGCCCGGCTTACTTACGCCGCAACGGCACGCCGAAGACGCCGCAAGAGCTAGCAGAGCACGCCTGGCTTAGTATCCGCACCCGCCCCATGCTGGAGTTCACGCGTGGCATAGAGTCGTGGCGAGTGAAGCCGTTTTCTCGCGTCGAGTGTGGCAGTCACAGCGTCCTTCACGAAGCTGCATTGGCCGGGCTAGGTCTTGGCTTCGTGCCTTCGTACGCGACTCATGAAGACTTTGCTCGCCGTCGGTTGGTTCCGTTACTTACCGGCTACGACGTGCTACCAACACCAGGCACTCGACTTTATGCGGTCACGCCAAAATCGCGTTATGTGGCCTCGCAGGTCAGATGTCTTCTCGATTTTCTGTGTGAGAAAACCAGCGGCGAGCCTGTTTGGCAGAAGAAGGGATGAGTACTCAAACCGATAGCGATTCCCATCACATCACCCGCATTTAGCGCGACCGCCTAGGCAACGCCAAAGACGCGTTTTTTCGGCCGCCAAGAAGCGGCAACGAAACACGCTCCGCGCGATTCGGCGTCACCGCTGACAGGCTAAACGCAAAGATTTTGCCCGGATGGCCCACAGTTTGGCGAGCCCCCGTCTGACAAGGTAGACGCAGTGCGCGGCATACAGTGATGTATCGGTCAATCCGACGCGGGACGTTTCCGTACTTCCCGCAAGCCAAGCAAAGGAATCTCCATGTCAAAAAACAAAATTCTTGTACTAGCCGCACTGGTGGGCTCAATGGCCGTACCGGCCTTCGCTCAGTCAACTCTTACCACCAGCCAAACCAATATGGACCAGCGCGCCGCCGCACAAGAAAGGCGCGCTGCCACATCCAAGGGGCAGCTGGCAACGGTCACACCTGAGCAAGCACGCGCCAATAGCATGCTGCGTTGCGCCAATTTGCCTAGTTTCTATAAGGTGGATTGCGAAGCTCGCGCGGGAGGCCAGGGTGAAGTCTCAGGTAGCGTCATTGGCGGAGGCCTCATCAAGGAAAGCGTGACCCAGGTCACAGCAGAAGAGCTGGCTAATGCGCCCCGGATCGAACTCAAACCACAGCCTGAGACATCCGCTGCACCACAGCGCCAGCGTACAGCGCCCCGCAACTAACGCGCTTAGGGAGAAGGGCCGAGCGGTTGTGTCACATATCCGCCGGCCACTATAGAAAAAGACACGAAGGCCGCGCACGTGGACCATAGAATTATCCGCGCTATACGGCCATTGTCAGCCCCGAAGCGCTCCGCCAATAAAGACACATTGCTGGCACTGGGGAGGGCTGCGGTCAGCACCAATGCCGCCAAGACTTCCGGTCCGAATGCACCGGCCCTCACCGCCAGGCTGGCAAATGTCCACACCAGTAGCGGGTGCAGAACTAGCTTACACCCTGCTATCCAGCCCACATCACGAGCGGAGGATTTTTCTTTGTGGTGGTGCTTGGCAAGCATTTGAGAACGCGCGAGCACTGCCCCGATAGTGAACAACGCGACGGGAGATGCAGCGTTTCCTAATAGCGTGACCGTTTGCATGACCGGTTGCCAAAGCTGCAAGTTCATGGCCCCACCGAGTGCGCCCAGCAAAATAGCCCAAGGCATGGGGTTGCGCAAAACACCTTTAAGAGCCCGCCCTGCTGCCTTGAGTGCCCCGGCTTCTCCCGCCACGCCCCACTGCGATAAGCCTATGCAGACGGAAGTTGTGACCGCCAAATCGATCAACAGCGTTGACATCACCGGCCCTACTGCACTTTCGCCCAGCAGAGCGAGAATCAGGGGCACGCCCATGAAACCTGAGTTCGGGAATGCAGCTACCAATGCGCCCATCGCCGCATCAGGCCATTGGGCTCCCCGCCTGCGGGCCAGCCAGCTTGTGAGGGCAACCACTAGGCCGGCGGCAGCGAGCCAGAGGATACAAATGACTGGATCGAACAGTTGAGCGATTGGCGTCGAACTGCCAAAGCGGTACAGCATGCACGGCAAGGCGAAGTAAAGCACGAACATGTTGAGACCCGCCACAGCCTCAAGCGGCAGTAGACGCGAGCGCGCTGCCGCGTAGCCACAAAAGACCAGGGCAAAAAAGGGCAGCGTGACAGAAAATATTTGGGCTAAGGCGCTCATGATTTCGGCAATTCAGCGTGCCGATGATGCCATCCCGCGATGTGGAGCGTCACTCGGTATGATCGGAACGGTCCATATTTTCAGCTCCCCGTCCGGGAGCAAGTTCAAGTTCGCCCTGCATGTCTGTCGACCGCCTCAACCTCGCCCAACAAGACGCCGTCAATCATCTGCGCGGCCCCTGTCTGGTGTTGGCAGGTGCCGGCTCCGGTAAAACCCGCGTCATCACACACAAGATCGGACGATTGATCCAGACTGGGCTGGAAGCTAAGCGCGTGGCTGCCATTACGTTCACCAACAAGGCCGCCAGCGAAATGCGCGAGCGCGCTCGCCACCTGATTGGAAAAGCCGCAGGTGAAGTGCTGATCTGCACCTTCCATGCCCTGGGTGTACGCCTGTTACGGGAAGACGGCGCCACCATGGGGTTAAAACCGCAATTCAGCATTCTGGACAGCGACGAATGCCTGAGCCTGCTGAAAGATTGCGGCACCACTACCGATGCGGCCACCGCCCGCCAGTGGCAATGGACCATCAGCCGGTGGAAAAGCGAAGGCCTCACCCCCGAAGAAGCACTCGCGCAAGCGACTAGCGAGGGCGAACGGGAGACGGCACGCTTGATGGCGCACTACCATGAGCGTTTGGTGGCCTATCAAGGGGTGGACTTTGATGACCTGATCGGCATGCCACTGCGCATGCTTAGAAATCACGCTTCGGTGAGCGAGAAATGGCAAACGCGCCTTGGGCATGTTCTGGTGGATGAGTATCAAGACACCAACGCTACGCAGTACGAACTCTTGAAGCTGCTGGTGGGCACTGAGGGCAACTTCACTGCAGTGGGCGATGATGACCAGAGCATCTACGGTTGGCGTGGCGCCACATTGGATAACCTCAAACGACTACCGCTGGACTACCCGCGCCTGAAAATCATCAAGCTGGAGCAGAACTACCGGTCTACCAGCGCTATCTTGCGCGCTGCGAACAACGTGATCGGGCCCAACCCGAAGCTCTTTCCCAAGAGATTGTTCTCTGAATTGGGTGAAGGCGAACCTGTGCGCGTGGTCGATTGCGACCACGAAATGCACGAGGCCGAACGCGCTTCTGCACGCATCCAAAGTTTGCGCGCTTCATCAGTACAAAAGGAATGGCGAGATTTCGCCATCCTGTACCGGGCCAATCACCAAGCCAGGCTCTTTGAGCAAGCCCTTCGACGAGCTCAAATCCCGTACAAGGTCTCTGGAGGTCAAAGCTTTTTTGATCGAGCGGAAATCAAGGATCTCTGCTCCTGGTTCCGGCTGTGGATCAACGAAGACGACGATCCAGCGTTCATGCGCGCCATCACCACGCCCAAACGCGGGATCGGCCACCAGACCTTGGCTCAATTGGGTGATCTGGCCACCAAGTATCACTTGAGCCTGTTTGGTGCCTTGTTCTCCCACTCACTCGGTGGCGTACTCTCTGCGCGCGCGGTTGGTAGCCTTCAGGAATTTGGCCGCTGCGTGAACGATTTGCAGCACAGGGCTCGGCACACCATCGGAGAGGAAGCGGCCAAAGTGTTCCTTTCTGACTGGTTGAAAGACATAGGCTACGAGAAATACCTTCAAGATGCCGAAGAAAGCGACAAGCTCGCGGCATCGCGCTGGAACAACGTGTTGGACTTTTGTGAGTGGATGGCAGGCCGCTGCGGTGGCCGCATTGACGATGCCGCCGGCGCCAGCGGGGGCAGTGAGAGCAAAAGCCTGTTGGATGTGGCCCAAACCATCTCCTTGCTGTCGACCCTGAGCGAACGCGAACAGGACCCGAACGTTGTCACACTTTCCACCCTCCATGCCTCCAAGGGCCTGGAGTGGCCACATGTGATTCTGGCCGGAGTGAACGAGGGTTTGCTGCCTTTTCGTACGGACGATGCGCCTGCAGACGCTGTCGTCGCGCGCATCGAGGAGGAGCGCCGCTTGATGTACGTGGGGATCACCCGCGCCCGGCAAACTCTTGCTGTGAGCTGGACGCGTCGTCGCAAAAAGGGCCGGGAAATCATAGCTGCCCAACCGAGCCGCTTCATCGCTGAAATGGCACTTGATCAAACCACTGCCCGGGAAGACCCGCGCGCGAAACTGAAAGCTCTCAGGGCAGAATTCGCGCTCAAGGCGGCTGTTACCGAGCAGGCTGCACAGGCAGCCTCCAAAGATTGATCCTCCTTATGAGAAGTACGCTTTCTTTCTTGTTGACTGTGGCCTTGTCCACAGCAGCCCTGGCTCAAGACCAATCTAAACCAGCGGCCACCCCGCGCTGTGCACCACCCAAGTCTTTTCAAGCCATCCAACTGTACGGCGCCTGGAGAATCGAGCTCCCCGCTGTCAAGCTAACTGGCAGCATGACACTGCGTCAGCACCCCGAATTCTCTGAGAGCCTACGCGGGGAACTGCGCTACGGCGACACGCAATCGATCGCCTCGGGAGATCTAGAGGAAGGGGAATTCAATCTGGATGAGTCGAGCGACCGCATAGGCATCACCGCCACATGGACTGGAAAGCTCGTCGAGAGCTCCTGCGGTAAGGAAATTCGCGGGGAATGGCAGGATTCGCGAAAAGGAGTCACGAGCCCGTTCATTCTCCGCCGGGATGCAGGCTGGTAATCCAGCCAGGAGCCTGACTACTATCGCATCCGAGAGTTGGCCTTGGCATCGACGATAGGAGACTGGCAGATTTGCGGAGCGAACGCCGAACATGGGCCAGCGGGGAAAGTTCTCGTTGAGTTCGCAGCCCCCGTCCCCATTGGCGAGTCAAAATTCGAAAAAAATGGGCCGCAACGGCCCGTTTATAGCTAAAAATCTCCAGGCTGATAGCTTTCCAGCGAGTCCGAGGCTAAGCGTAGATTCAAAACCAAAGAGTTTCAGCGAAACTGCGTCAACGATTTTCCGTGAATTTCCCTCAGCGGAAAAAACCGTGTTATTAAATCGCTTATTGAAATTCTCTAATTATTAGAGTCAGAGAAAACAAAAAAGCCCGCTGAAATTCAGCGGGCTTTTTAATTTGGTTGCGCGAGAAGGATTTGAACCTCCGACCTTTGGGTTATGAGCCCAACGAGCTACCAGACTGCTCCATCGCGCGGTAAGCTGTTATTGTAGCCGATTATTTAGCTTCTTGCTCGGCTTCTGAAGATATTTCTGCGCGATCGACTAATTCAACGAACGCCATAGGTGCGTTATCGCCAACGCGGAAACCCATCTTCAAAATACGTGTGTAACCACCTGGACGGGCGTTGAAACGCGGACCCAGATCGTTGAACAATTTCTTAACGCTGTCGTCATCACGCAAACGTGCAAATGCCAGACGGCGGTTTGCAACCGTAGACACTTTAGCCAAAGTGATCATGGGCTCGATCACGCGGCGCAGTTCCTTGGCTTTTGGAAGCGTGGTTTTGATGGCTTCGTGCTCGATGAGCGAATTCATCATGTTGCGCAGCATTGCCTGGCGGTGGGCGCTGGTGCGGTTAAGTTTGCGAAGGCCGTTGCCGTGACGCATGGTGCTTTTCCTTTTTAGAACTACCTTATTAAAGGGCCGCCGGATCAGGTACGGCCCCTGCACATGTACACCTGAAGTAATTCAGGTGTCATTCCTACTTTTTACGCCCAAATTCTTTCGGGCGAAACTTCGAAGAACGTACACCTAAATAGGTTTTAGGCGCAACTTCGAAGAGCCTTCGATTATAGCCCGGAATGCAGTGCCTCTCAACCCTGCATTCCGGCCGCAGCCCACTCCAAAGCAGGCCGCCATCTCAGGCTAAACCAGGTTTCCCTGGTTTGGACTTACCGTTTGTCCAGACCGGATGGTGGCCAGTTTTCCAGCTTCATGCCGAGAGTCAGGCCACGCGATGCCAAGACTTCCTTGATCTCGTTAAGAGATTTCCGGCCCAGGTTAGGGGTCTTGAGCAACTCGTTTTCAGTGCGCTGAATCAGATCACCGATGTAGTAGATGTTTTCGGCTTTCAGGCAGTTGGCCGAACGCACGGTCAATTCCAGCTCATCCACAGGGCGGAGCAAGATTGGATCGAAGCGTTCGCTACCACCACGTTGGGCCGGCTGATCGAAGGCGGCCAGTTCGCTGCCTTCCAGCTGTGCGAACACAGCCAGCTGCTCAACCAAGATCTTGGCAGAAGCACGAACTGCATCTTCGGCAGTGATCGCGCCGTTGGTTTCGATCTCAACCACCAGCTTGTCCAGATCGGTACGCTGCTCAACACGGGCGCTATCGACCGTGTAGCTCACGCGCTTGACAGGCGAGAACGAAGCATCGAGAACAATACGACCAATTGACTTGGTGGTTTCGTCAGCATAACGACGCATCGTGCCTGGCACATAACCACGGCCTTTTTCGACCTTGATCTGCATGTCCACTTTACCGCCTTGCGACAAAGTAGCAATCACGTGCTCAGGATTGATGATTTCCACATCGTGCGGAGTCTGGATGTCAGCCGCAGTGACGACGCCTTCGCCTTCTTTGCGCAGGCTGAGGGTCACTTCATCGCGGTTATGCAGCTTGAACACCACGCCTTTGAGGTTGAGGAGGATGTTGACAACATCTTCCTGAACACCGTCAATGGTGGAGTACTCGTGCAACACGCCAGCAATCGTGACTTCGGTCGGCGAATAGCCGACCATCGACGACAGCAGCACACGGCGCAGGGCATTGCCCAGAGTGTGGCCATAGCCGCGCTCGAAAGGCTCGAGTGTGACCTTGGCTTTGTTTGGGCCCAAGGGCTCGACGTTGATGGCTTTGGGTTTCAGCAGTTGGGTTTGCATTCTCTAGACTTCCTCTCAATACCCCCGGCTCGTTACACCGGTAAGGCTGGTGAAGCGCCAAACCCGCCAGGACGGCGGGTTGGAACAAGGGTGAACTAAAACCGCAAGAATCAGCGCGAATAAAGTTCGACGATCAGCGATTCGTTGATATCAGCGCCAAACTCATCCCGATCAGGTACTTTCTTGAAGGTACCTTCGACTTTGTCGACATTGACCTCGACCCAAGCTGGCATACCCACTTGGCCTGCCAATTGCATGGCTTCCAGAATGCGAGTTTGCGTCTTCGATTTTTCGCGCACAGACACGACGTCACCGGTCTTAACCATGTACGAAGGAATGTTGACAGGCTTGCCGTTCACGGTAACAGCCTTGTGCGAAACCAGCTGGCGCGCTTCAGCGCGAGTGGAGCCAAAGCCCATACGGTACGCGACGTTGTCCAGACGGGATTCCAGCAAGAACAGCAGGTTGGCGCCAGTGTTGCCACGGCGGCGGTCAGCTTCTTCGAAGTAGCGGCGGAATTGCTTTTCCAGCACGCCATACATGCGCTTGACCTTCTGCTTTTCACGCAATTGCAGACCGTAGTCTGAAGTGCGTTGGCCGGAAGTGCGGCCATGCTGACCCGGCTTGGAGTCGAATTTGCATTTGTCGCTGATGGAGCGGCGTGCGCTCTTCAGGAACAGATCGGTGCCTTCACGGCGGGAGAGTTTGGCCTTAGGGCCGAGATAACGTGCCACTTGAACTTCCTTCTTGCTTCATCTTCCACAGCAAGCCAAATTAGGCCAAACTGCGGGAGCCGTCATTCAAATGAATGGCGGCGGTGGGCTTGGGTTTAAAAAACGGTCTCCTGCGAACGCAGGAGCCGAATACGTACGATTAAATACGACGACGCTTTTGAGGGCGGCAGCCGTTGTGCGGCACGGGCGTGACGTCGGAGATCGAGGAGATGCGAATGCCAAGTGCGGCCAACGCGCGCACTGAGGATTCACGTCCTGGGCCTGGGCCCTTGATTTCGACGTCGACGTTCTTGATGCCTTGTTCGATGGCAGCGCGACCCGCCACCTCGGAAGCCACCTGAGCAGCGAAAGGCGTAGACTTGCGAGAGCCTTTGAAGCCCTGGCCACCTGACGATGCCCAAGACAACGCATTGCCTTGACGATCGGTGATGGTGATGATGGTGTTGTTGAACGACGCGTGCACGTGTGCAATGCCGTCCGAAATATTCTTCCGGACTTTCTTGCGAACACGCTGCGAAGCGTTATTGGCGGGTGCTTTGGCCATATTGAACCTTCTTCAATCCTAGAGCTTATTTTTTCAGCGACTGAGCAGCTTTGCGCGGACCTTTACGGGTACGAGCATTGGTGCGCGTGCGCTGGCCGCGCATAGGCAGGCCGCGACGATGGCGGAAGCCGCGGTAGCAGCCGATGTCCATCAAACGCTTGATGTTCATCGTTGTTTCACGACGCAAGTCGCCTTCAATGATGAAATTTGCGATTTGATCGCGAATTTTTTCCTGATCCCCGTCCGTCAGATCTTTGATCTTCTTGGAGAAGGGAATGCCGCAAGCCTCGCAAATCTCGCGGGCGCGTTGCCGACCAATACCGAAAATGGCGGTCAAGCCGATTTCAGCGTGTTTGTGCGGCGGAATGTTGATACCAGCAATACGTGCCATGTTCTATCCTCTGACGATTCTGATGGGCTGCATCAGCCTTGACGCTGCTTGTGGCGCGGATCTGTGCAGATCACGCGTACCACGCCCTTGCGGCGGATGATTTTGCAGTTACGGCAAATTTTCTTAACCGAAGCTGAAACTCTCATTTCATTCTCCTAAAACTATTCAATTCACTGCGCCTATTCAACGCGAAACACTATTCGTATCCTAAAAGGCGTCGAGGATCATTACCTCTGGCGCCTTTATGAACTAGGACACGTTTCTAAAGCGTCGTCTTGAAATTGGCTTTCTTCAATAACGATTCATACTGCTGCGACATCATGTAGTTTTGAACCTGAGACATAAAGTCCATGGTCACTACCACAATAATCAGCAACGAAGTGCCGCCAAAATAGAACGGAACGTTGTAGCGCAGAATCAGGAACTCAGGCAGCAGACAAACCAACGTGATGTAGATTGCGCCTGCCAATGTGAGGCGAACCAGGATCTTGTCGATATATCTAGCGGTCTGATCACCCGGGCGAATGCCTGGAATGAAAGCTCCGCTCTTTTTCAAGTTATCCGCGGTTTCCCGGCTGTTGAACACCAGGGCCGTGTAGAAAAAGCAGAAGAAGATGATGGCCGATGCATAAAGCATCACGTAGATCGGCTGACCTGGTGACAACGTAGCAGCGATATCCTTCAACCAGCGCATCGAATCACCAGCACTGAACCAACCCACGACAGTGGCCGGCAGCAAAATGATGGACGAAGCGAAGATCGGTGGAATAACACCGGCCATATTGACCTTGAGCGGAAGGTGAGACGATTGACCGCCATACACCTTATTGCCCACCTGACGCCGAGCGTAGTTCACAAGAATCTTGCGCTGACCACGCTCCATGAACACGACGAAGTAGGTTACTCCCGCAACCAGCACGACGATGAACAAGGCCACGATGATGCTCATTGCGCCGGTTCGTACCAGCTCCAACAGCCCACCGACAGCATTAGGCAAACCAGCTGCAATGCCCGCGAAGATCAGGATCGAGATCCCGTTGCCAAGACCACGCTCTGTAATCTGCTCGCCAAGCCACATGAGGAACATGGTGCCTGCCGTGAGACTGACCACTGCAGTCAAGCGGAAGCCAAAACCGGGGTTGATCACCAAGCCTTGCGAAGCCTCAAGTGCCACCGCAATACCCAGAGACTGGAACAGTGCGAGACCCAGCGTGCCATAACGCGTGTACTGCGTAATCTTGCGCTGACCGGACTGCCCTTCTTTCTTCAATTGCTCGAACGCCGGCAGCACGTAGGTCATCAGCTGCATCACGATCGAAGCCGAGATGTAGGGCATGATGCCAAGCGCAAACACGGTAAACCGCGAAAGCGCACCGCCGGAGAACATGTTGAACAAGTTCAGAATCCCGCCCTGCTGGCCCTCGAACAGCTGACGAAGCTGATCAGGGTTGATGCCGGGCACAGGGATGTGCGCGCCAAGCCGGTAAACGACCAGCGCGAGCAGCAAAAATACCAGCCGACGGCGAAGATCGCCGTATTTTCCGGTTTTTGCTATTTGCGGTGCGCTGGTGGCCACTACTCAAACACTTTCTAAAAAGCGATCAAGCCAGCGAGCCGCCAGCAGACTCAATAGCCGCCTTGGCACCAGCTGTCGCGCCAATACCGGTCAACTTGACTGCTTTAGTCAGTTCGCCCGATTTAATGACTTTGACAACTTTCACCAATTCGCCCACAAGACCTGCTTGCTTGAGCGCCAACATATCCACTTCGGCTGCGCCAAGGCGCTCGAGTGAAGTCAGCGTCACTTCAGCGTTGTACTTGAGCGTGCGCGACTTGAAGCCACGCTTAGGCAAGCGACGCTGCAGCGGCATTTGGCCGCCTTCGAAACCAACTTTATGGTAGCCGCCGGAACGCGACTTTTGACCTTTGTGACCGCGACCGGCTGTCTTTCCCAGACCGGAGCCGATCCCGCGGCCAACCCGCCGACGTGGGCGATTGGAGCCTGATGAAGGCTTGATAGTATTGAGTTCCATTACCGGATCCTCTTCAAACGATTTTGACCAGGTAGTCGATCTTGTTGATCATCCCGCGGACTGCAGGAGTATCTTCGAGTTCGCTCACGCTATTGAGCTTGCGCAGGCCCAGACCACGCACAGTAGCGCGATGCGATTCTTTGCAACCGATAGGGCTGCGAACCAGCTGGACCTTGACGGTTTTTTGTGGAGTTGTCATGTTTATGCTCCAGATCAGGCGAAGATGTCTTCGACTGATTTACCGCGCTTGGCCGCAACTTGAGACGGAGTCGTGCAGTTTTTCAGTGCGTCCAGAGTGGCGCGCACCATGTTGTATGGGTTGGAAGTGCCGTGGCTTTTGGCCACGATGTCGGTGATACCGACCACTTCGAACACTGCGCGCATTGGACCGCCCGCAATAATGCCGGTACCGCGAGGAGCCGGAGCCATCATCACGACTGCGGCGCCATGATGGCCCGTGACGTTGTGATGAATGGTGCCATTCTTGAGGGAAACCTTAGCCAGGTTGCGACGGGCTTCTTCCATCGCCTTTTGCACAGCAGCAGGCACTTCCTTGGATTTGCCTTTGCCCATGCCAACGCGGCCATCACCATCGCCCACAACTGTCAGTGCTGCGAAGCCGAGAATACGGCCGCCCTTGACCACTTTGGTCACGCGGTTGACCGCAATCATCTTTTCGCGAAGACCGTCCTCCGGACCGTCGCCTTGCGCTCTTGCCTGAAATTTAGTAGCCATCTTCTTTGCCCTGCCCGATTAGAACTGCAGACCTGCTTCACGAGCGGCTTCGGCTAATGCCTTGACGCGTCCGTGATAGGCGAAGCCTGCGCGGTCGAATGCCACCGTCTCGACGCCAGCGGCTTTTGCTCGTTCGGCAATACGCTTGCCGACTTGCTGTGCCGCGGCTGCGTTGCCGCCATTACCGCCAAGAGCCGTGCGCAATTCGCTTTCGGCCGTAGATGCGGTTGCCAGAACTTTGGCGCCGTCGCCAGAAATGACACTGGCGTAGATATGCGAATTGGTGCGGTTCACCGTCAGGCGAGCGACGCCCTTGATAGCGATGCGAATACGCGTCTGGCGTGCACGGCGGAGACGCTGCTCTTTCTTGCTCAACATGATGCAGGTCCTTATTTCTTCTTGGTTTCCTTGATCACGACCTTCTCATCCGAATAACGGATGCCTTTGCCTTTGTAAGGCTCAGGAGGACGTGATGCGCGGATTTCAGCTGCGATCTGACCAACGCGCTGACGATCAGCGCCCTTGACGATGATCTCAGTCGGCACCGGAGTGGTCACCGTGATGCCTTCAGGCATCTCGAAGTTCACTGGGTGAGAGAAACCAATCGCCAGATTCAATTTGTTGCCGCTGGCTGCAGCGCGGAATCCCACGCCAACCAAATTCAGCTTCTTCTCGAATCCCTTGCTCACACCCACCACCATGTTGTTCACCAGCTGACGCATGGTGCCACTCAGGGCGTTTGCTTCGCGTGACTCATCGACAGGAGCAAAAGACAATTTGCCGCCTTCGGAAGAGACTTTCACCAGGGCGTTTGGCACGAGTTTGAGCTCAGCGCCGCCGCCTTTAACGGTGATCAATTCGTCTTTGATAGACACATCGACGCCCGCGGGGACGTTGACGGCCATTTTTGCGATACGTGACATTTCAGGTTCTCCTTACGCCACGTAGCACAGCACTTCGCCACCGACACCGGTAGCGCGCGCCTTGCGGTCTGTCATGACGCCTTGGGGAGTAGTGACAATCGCCACGCCCATACCGTTCATGACTTCCGGCAGATTGCCAGTGCCTTTGTAGACGCGCAGGCCTGGGCGGCTCACACGTTCAATACGCTCAATGACCGGACGGCCAGCGTAGTACTTCAGGGCGATCAGAAGCTCGGACTTGCCGTCTTCAGTCTTCACCTCGAAGCTATCGATATAACCTTCGTCCTTCAGCACTTGGGCAATAGCCACCTTCACCTTGGAAGAGGGCACGGACACGGTCTGCTTAGCCACCATCTGCGCATTGCGGATGCGGGTCAACAGATCGGCAATGGGATCACTCATGCTCATCTTGTTACTCCTGCCGACTTACCAGCTAGCCTTGGTGATACCAGGGATATTGCCGGCGAAAGCCATTTCGCGAATCTTTGCACGACCAAGACCGAACTGACGGAAAGTACCGCGAGGACGACCAGTGATTGCGCAGCGGTTACGCTGGCGTGTAGGGTTAGCGTTGCGCGGCAATTTTTGCAGCGCCAAACGCGCTTGCGCACGTTCGTCATCGCTGCGTTTGACATCGCCTGCAATGGCCTTCAACTCAGCGTGCTTCTTGGCGTACTTGGCCACCAATTTGTCACGTTTGAGTTCGCGTTCGATCAAAGCTACTTTAGCCACTTACGTTACCTTCAGTTCTTGAACGGGAAACGGAAAGCCGAGAGCAGCGCTTTGCACTCTTCGTCGTTCTTGGCCGTCGTAGTGATGCTGATATTGAGGCCGCGCAAGGCATCAACCTTGTCATACTCAATCTCAGGGAAAATGATCTGTTCTTTGACGCCAACGTTGTAGTTGCCGCGGCCATCAAAGGAACGCCCAGAAATACCACGGAAATCGCGTACACGGGGCAGAGCCACGGTAACGAAGCGATCCAGGAATTCATACATGCGCACACCGCGCAATGTGACCATAGTGCCAATAGCCTGGCCTTCGCGGATCTTGAAACCGGCGATAGCGCGTTTGGCCTTGGTAACCACTGGCTTCTGGCCAGCGATCTTGGTGAGGTCAGACACAGCGTTGTCCATGACCTTCTTATCCGCCACTGCCTCGCTCACGCCCATATTGAGAGTGATCTTGGTGATGCGCGGCACCTCCATTGGCGACTTGTAGCCGAACTTCGCAATGAGTTCGGGCGCCACTTTTTCACGGTAAATTTGTTGCAGTCGTGCCATGATTTTCTACCCTCAGGCCACTTTGATTTCGTCGCCGCTGGACTTGTAAACGCGCACACGCTTACCATCCGCCAACAACTTGATACCCACGCGATCAGCTTTGCCGGTGGCCTTATTGAAGATTGCCACGTTCGACTGGTGAATCGGCATGGATTTCTCGATGATGCCGCCAGTCACACCCTTCATAGGATTAGGCTTGGCGTGCTTCTTGACGACATTGATGCCCTCAATGACAACACGGTCTTCAGCAGCGCGCAGCGTCACTGTGCCGCGCTTGCCCTTATCGCGCCCAGCCAGCACGATCACTTCGTCGCCTTTGCGAATCTTGTTCATGATGTGTCTTTCCTTACAGCACTTCTGGTGCCAGCGACACGATCTTCATGAAGCGTTCGTTACGCAGTTCACGCGTAACTGGGCCGAAGATGCGGGTGCCGATAGGCTCCAACTTGGCATTGAGCAGCACGGCGGCATTGCCGTCGAACTTGATCAGCGAGCCATCACCGCGGCGGATGCCCTTGGCGGTGCGAACCACAACCGCGCTATAGATCTCGCCTTTTTTGACGCGACCACGCGGAGCAGCTTCTTTAATGCTCACTTTAATGATGTCTCCAACGCTCGCGTAGCGACGCTTGGAGCCGCCCAGCACCTTAATGCACAGGACGGACTT
Organism: Ottowia thiooxydans DSM 14619; assembly: GCF_000422885.1. Lineage (GTDB taxonomy): Bacteria > Pseudomonadota > Gammaproteobacteria > Burkholderiales > Burkholderiaceae_C > Ottowia > Ottowia thiooxydans. The sequence continues at coordinate 346,775 of NZ_AUGX01000008.1, forward strand.
GGCGCCGGTATTATCGGCGACCTCTAGTCGAGATTCAGTCTGGATCATTTCAAATTTCCCAACTTGTACCCAGCGCAGCAAAAAGCCACCGGATCAGTCTTGGGCCCGTCACCGCGCCTGAAAAAACTTTTCCAGGCGCTGCGCTTGGGGCAGATTCTCTAAGCCCAATTCGGGCGAAGCTCTCGATTATGCAGTGGATCAGAAGGTGCGTCAACTACCCAAGCTGCTAAATCGTATTTATCTTGCACCATAGTGCTTGGCCAGGGCCTGGAACTCACCCAGGCCTGGAGAGTATTGCGCAGAGGCACCCGTATCGCCCCCCAACTCTTTCACCAGGATGCTGGCTACGGCGTCCGCAGCAGCCACGGCCTTGGTGGCATCAAGAAACAACAGGCGCGATCTCCGTGCCAAGACATCTTCTACCGTACGGGCATATTCGAATCGAACCGCGAAGCGGACCATCGCCTCACTAAGGCCATCGGCAAGATACCTGTCGCTTCCAGGCAACATCGACACTTCCCCAGCCTCGCTGCCATACAAATGAAGGCCCGGATCAGCGCTGACGCTTACAGCGCCCGCACCAGGAGCGGGCGCCCCTACGAGCCGCTGACCGGCTGTACTGGCCCTGCCCCGCCCTGCCAATAGCCCACTGGACACGCATTGGGCCAGTACATCTTCAGCCATGGCGCGGTAAGTGGTCCATTTGCCGCCAGTCACCGTGACCAACCCGGCTTTTGACACCAGGACCGTGTGCTCTCTACTGATCGCACGGGTGGGGGCGCCACTTTCGCCACCCGGACGAACCAACGGTCGCAGGCCCACCCATTGACTCAGAATGTCTGCCCGTCCGGGCGCTCGGCGCAAGTAACGGCCTGCTTCACGCAAGATGAAATCGACTTCGTGCTCAAAAGGCGTCGGCTCCAGAGGAACGTCCTGACGCGGCGTGTCGGTGGTGCCCAAAATCAACTTTCCCAGCCAGGGCACAGCAAACAGCACCCGGCCATCTGCAGTGCTGGGGACCAGCAAGGCATGCGCCCCGGGGGAAAAAGATTGATCCACAACCAAATGGACGCCTTGGCTCGGTGCCACGATGGCACTGGTATTCTGGCCCAGGGCCCGCGCATCTTCCTGGCGCAAGGCATCCACCCAAACACCAGTGGCGTTGATCACACAGCGCGCATTCAGCGTCAATTCACGCCCGGTTTCCGCATCTCGACAAGTGACTCCGGTGACCTTGCCACCTTCGTGCACCAACCCCGTTGCGCCGCAATAGTTGACGATCCTCGCGCCATGCTGCGCCGCTGTGCGGGCGATGGCCAATGCCAGGCGAGCATCGTCAAATTGCCCATCCCAGTATTTGACACCGCCCTTCAATCCCCGCGACTGCACCCCGGGGAGCAAGCGCTGCGCCTGCCCCGAGGTCAGCCACTGCGTGCGCCCCAACCCGGCTTTCCCCGCCAACGCGTCGTAAATCTTGAGGCCTATTCCATAGAACGGCGTTTCCCACAATTTGTAGGAGGGCATGACAAAGGGCAGCGGTTGCGCCAGATGCGGCGCCCCATGAAGGATATTCAGACGCTCATGCAGCGCCTCCCGAACGAGGTGAATATCGCCCTGGGCCAGGTAGCGCACGCCCCCGTGCACAAGCTTGGTAGCCCGCGAGGAGGTGCCCTTGGCGAAATCGTGCGCCTCGACGAGCGCTACCGAGTAGCCACGCAGAGATGCATCCAGAGCCACGCCCAAGCCAGTCGCACCACCGCCAACCACCACGATGTCATATCGCTCAGGTTCGGCCAGGCGAGCCAGTATGTCTTCACGTCGTGTGGGCAGCGGAGCAGCAGTCATGGCTTGATTTTCACCGAGAATGCCCCTGAGAACGTCGTCAAGCCCTGGACTCGTGAGCCCAGCCCCGAGAACGCGCCACCGCTTCCCGCCAACGATCCAGGCGCGCGCGCCGCGCAGGTTCGGTCAGGCGGGGCTCGAACCGCTGATCGATGGCCCAATGCTGAGCAATAGCCGATCCGTTAGCCCACGTTCCGATGGCCAAGCCAGCCAGATAGGCTGCGCCCAGTGCAGTGGTTTCAGTGATGCGGGGGCGCACCACCGGCACGCCGAGAAAATCAGCCTGCATCTGCATCAACAAGTCATTGCGGCTGGCTCCGCCGTCAACCCGCAACTCGGTCAGTGCAATCCCGGAGTCGCGCATCATGGCACCAAACAGGTCCGCCGATTGCAATGCAATGGCTTCCAAGGCAGCGCGCGCGATATGGGCGCGGGTAGTGCCGCGCGTCAGCCCAACGAGGGTACCGCGTGCGCAGCCATCCCAATCGGGGGCGCCCAAGCCAGCAAAGGCCGGAACGAGAAACGCATCACCGGTATCAGGTACGCTGGCGGCCAGTGGTTCTACCTGCGCAGCGTTGTCGATGATTCCCAGGCCATCGCGTAACCACTGAATGGTTGCGCCAGCCATGAAAACCGATCCTTCCAGACAATAGGCCGTGCGCCGCTCGCCGCCCTCCTCCGGACCTTGCCAGCCCACGGTGGTCAGTAAACGATTGCGACTGGTCACAGCGGCCGTACCGGTATTCATGAGCATGAAGCATCCAGTGCCATAGGTGTTCTTAGCCATTCCGGGGCCGAAGCAGGCTTGGCCAAACGTAGCGGCCTGTTGGTCACCGGCCACTCCGGAGATGGGAATAGGCTCGCCCAGCCATTTGGGCAAAACCTCTCCCAGCACGCCGCTGGACGGCACGATGCGCGGTAATACTGCGCGAGGTATGTTGAAAAGGCGCAGCAGCTCCTCATCCCACTGCAGAGAGTGGATATTCATGAGCAATGTGCGGGAGGCATTGCTGGCGTCAGTGGCGTGTACTTGCCCGCCAGTCAGATTCCAGATGAGCCAGCTGTCTACCGTACCGAACGCGAGCTCTCCCGCCTCAGCACGCGCCCGAATGCCCGGGATGTGATCAAGCAACCATTCCAGCTTGGTGGCAGAGAAATAGGAATCCAACACCAAGCCGGTCTTGCGCTGGATAAGCCCTGCTTTACCAGCACGGCGCAATGCCTCACAACGATGCGTTGTGCGGCGGTCTTGCCAAACAATCGCCGGGGCCACTGGGTGCCCCGTTGCACGCTCCCACAGAACGGTGGTTTCGCGCTGATTGGTGATGCCTATAGCCCGGACTTTCACCGGACCCGCCGCTGAACCCTGCTGCGCCGTTAGCTTCTCCAGGCATTCACGCGCTACGCTGAGCTGCGTTAACCAGATTTCCGCCGCATCATGCTCGACCCAACCCGGTTTAGGGAAGTGCTGCGTGAACTCACGCTGCGCTAGCGCTGCTACCCGGCCGTGGGTATCAAAAGCAATGGCACGAGAGCTGGTGGTGCCTTGGTCGAGCGCAAGCAAATAGTCCATGACCGCTAGCGTAACCTGGGATCAGGCGGCGTAGAACGGGTATTTTCCTGGTCACCAAAACCAAAAAAACCGCTGACTCAAGCGAGTAAGCGGCTTCTTATTTTTGGTGCCCGGGGCCGGAATCGAACCGGCACTCCTTTCGGAGGGGGATTTTGAGTCCCCTGCGTCTACCAATTTCACCACCCGGGCAGGAAGATGACAGACCAAAATTATGGCACAGTATCAGCATGAACTATCCAACAATTGAAGACGCAGTTGGCAAAACACCGCTGGTGCAGCTGCAACGCATTGGCGCACAAGACATTTTGGCTCGCGCGAACGTTGTGCTGGCTAAGCTGGAAGGCAACAATCCGGCGGGTTCTGTGAAGGATCGGCCGGCTTTATCCATGATTCGACGTGCCGAAGAGCGCGGTGACATCAAACCAGGTGACACCTTGATTGAGGCTACGTCGGGCAATACCGGCATTGCGCTGGCCATGGCGGCGGCCATCAAGGGCTACCGCATGGTGCTGATCATGCCGGAAGATTTGTCAGTGGAACGCGCGCAAACCATGAAGGCGTTTGGCGCTGAGCTGATCCTCACGCCCCGCTCAGGGGGGATGGAATATGCGCGCGACTTGGCCGACAAGATGGTGGGACAAGGCAAGGGCGTGGTGCTCGACCAGTTTGCGAACCCCGACAACCCGCGCATTCACTACGAAACCACAGGACCTGAGCTGTGGGAACAGACTGGTGGCCGCATCACGCACTTCATCAGCGCAATGGGGACCACCGGAACCATTACAGGCGTTGCCCGGTTCCTGAAAGAAAAAAATCCAGCGGTGAAGATCATTGGCGCCCAGCCAGCCGAAGGCTCCCGGATTCCCGGGATTCGTAAATGGCCGCAGGAGTACCTGCCAAGAATCTACGACCCTCAACTGGTGGATGAGGAAATGCTCGTGACGCAGGATGACGCAGAGGAAATGGCAAGGCGCCTGGCGCGCGAGGAAGGCATCTTTGGTGGTATTTCCTCCGGCGGTGCAGCCTGGGTGGCCCAGCAGGTCGCCTTGCGCGAGAAAAATGCAACCATCGTGTTCGTCGTCTGCGATCGCGGGGACCGGTATCTGTCCACTGGCGTGTTTCCCGCCTGAGACCACTTGTCCATTCACCCTCCCCCGTCAACTGCCTGGTAACGATCCCGTATGGCCCATTGGAATTTCTGCCCTCAGTGCGCAACGCCACTGGAGATGATCACCCTCGAAGAAGACGGTGGCCCTCAAGAGCGCCTGCGCTGCCCGGCTTGCGACTTCACACACTGGAACAACCCAACGCCCGTCCTGGCGGCTATCGTGGAAATCGATGGCAAGGTGCTCCTGGCGCGCAACGCCGCTTGGCCGCACAAGATGTTCGCCTTGATCACTGGCTTCATGGAAGCTGGGGAGTCTCCTGCAGACGGCATTGCCCGGGAGGTCAAGGAAGAGACCAACCTGGACGTGCGATCGTCCAAGCTTGTGGGAGCCTATGAGTTCCTGCGCATGAATCAGGTCATCATTGCCTACCACGTGGTAGCTGAGGGTGAGGTGCGCCTATCACCTGAGTTAGCAGACTACAAACTCTACGACCTGGCTGATCTGAAATGCTGGCCGGCGGGCACCGGGTACGCACTGGCCGATTGGCTTCGCACGCGCGGGCACGAACCCGTATTCTTCACGCCTGAGGAAAACGCCGAACGCCGGCGCGGCTTCGGCGAAGCTTCCAGTACTTAGAACCGGCCATGAATATCGACAAGGAAGTAGACGCCCGCGGATTGAATTGCCCGCTGCCCATTCTTAAGGCCAAGAAGGCCTTGTCAGAGATGCAAAGCGGCCAATTGCTGAAAGTGCTCTGCACCGACCCCGGGTCTGTGCGCGATTTTCAGGCTTTCGCGAAGCAAACCGGCAATGAGCTGACCGAGCAGCAAACGGTTGAAGGCGAGTTCATCCACGTGCTGCGGCGGCGCTAGGAGGCTCTTACAGCTCCAGCGACTTCAGGTATTGGCGGAACTCTGCGCCCATTTGAGGGTGCTGCAAAGCCAATTCGACTGTGGCTTGCAAAAAGCCATCTTTGCTGCCGCAGTCGTATCGTTTCCCACTGTATTGATAGGCGTAAACGCGCTCCTTGGCCATCAGGTTGCCAATGGCATCGGTGAGCTGAATCTCCCCACCTGCGCCTGGAGGCAGATTGCGGATTTCATCGAAGATGCGTGGCGTGAGGATGTAGCGCCCGGCCACGCCCATGCGGGAAGGTGCCTCGCTAGGCGTTGGCTTTTCGACGATGCGATCGATGCTGATCAAACGCTCCCCAGCAGCTTGCCCGGCGACGATACCGTAACGCTTGACCTGGTCTTCTGGCACTTCCTGCACGGCCAACACCGAGCGGCCCAGCGCGCTAAACGCCTTCACCATCTGCGTCAGCACTGCGGGGCCTCCGGGTGGCCCTACCATCAGGTCATCGGCCAGGAGGACGGCAAACGGTTGTTCACCCACGATGTGGGCGGCGCATAGCACAGCATGACCGAGACCAAGCGAGCGCGCCTGGCGAACATAAGTGCAAACCATGTCGTCTGGCTGCACCGCGCGCACAGCCGAGAGCAGCTCTGTTTTACCAGCGGCGTCCAGCTCGCTTTCCAGTTCGTAGGCGGTGTCGAAGTGGTCTTCAATGGCACGCTTGCTGCGGCCTGTCACGAAAACCATATGGCGCACGCCCGCGGCATAAGCCTCCTCCACTGCATACTGGATCAGCGGTTTATCGACGATGGGCAGCATCTCCTTGGGACTGGCCTTGGTGGCTGGAAGAAAACGCGTACCCAACCCAGCAACGGGAAAGACGGCGGTAGTGACTTGGCTGGGGGATGTCATACAGAAATGAAATTGAGAAACGTGAATAAGCGGGGATCGACGAAAGTTTCAACCAAGACGCGCTAATTGACTACGGTTTTTCTCCAGCGCCGCGTTGAAATCAGCTAGGCGTTTTTTCTCTTGTTCGATCACAGCGGGCGGCGCCTTGGCAACGAAAGCCTCGTTGCTGAGCTTCCCATCCGCCTTGGCGATCTCACCTTCCAGACGAGCCACCTCCTTGCCGATCCGGATCTTCTCGGCCGCGATGTCGACCTCCATGAAGAGCGCCATGCGGGCATCGCCCACCACGGCCACGGGTGCGGCCTGCGCAGCAGCTTGCCAAGCGCCCTCTTCGTCAAATACCTTCACTTCGCTCAGCTTCGCCAGAGCCTGCAGCACGGCCGCATTGGCTCGCATGAATTTGGTGTCACCCAGCACGAACAGGGGCATACGCTGCGCGGGAGAGACGCCCATCTCACCACGCAGGTTTCGGCAGGCTTCAACCACGCGCTTGAGCTGAGCGACTTCGTCTTCAGCAGCGGTATCGATGTTGGCGGCCTGTGCGAGTGGATATGGCGCGACGGCGATCGAGTCTCCGACCTTGCCGGCGACGGGTGCCACCGCCTGCCACAGTGCTTCGGTCACGAAGGGAATGATGGGATGAGCCAAGCGGAGAATGGCTTCGAGCACTCGAACCAGGGTGCCGCGTGTGGCGCGCTGCTGCTGGGCATCGCCAGTCTGGATCTGCACCTTGGCGATTTCAAGATACCAATCGCAGAACTCATTCCATACGAAATCGTAGAGGGTGTTGGCGACGTTGTCGAGGCGGTAGTCGGCAAAGCCCTTGGCCACGTCAGCCTCAGTTTTTTGCAAGCGGCTGATGATCCATTTATCGGCTGCTGAGCGGTGGCTTGCCACATCTTCTGCGGGCGTGCAGTCATGGCCTTCGCAGTTCATCAACACGAAGCGGCTGGCATTCCACAGCTTATTGCAGAAATTGCGGTAACCCTCGCAACGCTTGCTGTCGAAATTGACGGTGCGCCCCAGGGTAGCCATGGCCGCGAACGTGAAGCGCAACGCGTCTGCGCCATAAGCGGGAATTCCTTCCGGGAATTCTTTCTTGGTGTTCGCGCGGACCTTGGGCGCTGTTTCCGGCTTGCGAAGGCCGGTGGCTCGCTTCTCCAGCAGCGGTTCAAGGGCAATGCCATCGATCAGATCGACTGGGTCAAGCACATTGCCTTCGGATTTGCTCATCTTCTTGCCCTGCGCATCAAGCACCAGGCCGTGGATGTAGACATCGCGGAAAGGCACCTGGCCTGTGAAGTGCGTGGTCATCATGATCATCCGGGCGACCCAAAAGAAGATGATGTCGTGGCCGGTGACCAGCACACTGCTTGGCAGGTAAAGGCTGAGGTCTTCTGTTTTTTCAGGCCATCCGAGCGAGGAGAACGGCACCAGCGCGGAGGAATACCAGGTGTCGAGCACGTCTTCGTCGCGGGTCAGGGAGCCGCTATAGCCGGCCTGCGTTGCCTTGGCACGCGCTTCTTCTTCACTGCGGGCAACGAAGATGCTGCCATTGTCCCCGTACCAGGCGGGAATTTGGTGTCCCCACCAGAGCTGGCGGCTGATGCACCAATCCTGGATGTTGTTCATCCATTGGTTGTAGGTATTGACCCATTGCTCAGGAACGAATCGCACCTGGCCAGATTGAACGACATCGATCGCTTTCTGGGCGATGCTTTTACCGGTTTCATCGGGTTTGCTCATCGCCACGAACCATTGGTCGGTCAGCATGGGTTCGATGATCTGCCCTGTGCGCGCACAGCGCGGCACGACCAAACGGTGCTTCTTGGTTTCCACCAGAAGGCCCAGTGCCTCCAGATCAGCCACCACGGCCTTGCGGGCCACGAAGCGATTCAGGCCTCGGTACTTCTCGGGCGCGTTGTCGTTGATAGCGGCGTCCAGCGTGAGCACTTCAATGATGGGCAGTCCATGGCGCTGCCCCACCGCGTAATCGTTGGCATCATGGGCAGGCGTGACCTTGACGACCCCGGTGCCGAATTCCTTATCAACATAATCGTCGGCGATGACCGGGATCTCTCTGCCCACCAGCGGCAGCTTGACTTGGCTTCCGATCAGGTGCTTGTAGCGCTCGTCTTCTGGGTGCACCATCACGGCCACGTCACCCAGCATGGTTTCAGGCCGTGTAGTGGCCACCACCAGTTGACCGCTGCCATCTGCCAGTGGGTAGGCGATATGCCAAAGGAAGCCGTCTTCTTCTTCGCTTTCCACCTCGAGATCGCTCACGGCGGTTTTAAGCTCTGGATCCCAGTTCACCAGGCGTTTGCCGCGATAGATCAGGCCTTGATCGTGCAACTGAACAAAGGTTTCCGTGACGACCTTGCTCAGCTTGTCGTCCATGGTGAAGTATTCGCGGCTCCAATCGACGCTGGCACCCATGCGGCGCATCTGCTGCGTGATGGTGTCGCCGGAACGCTTTTTCCATTCCCACACACGGGCGACGAAATTCTTGCGGCCCAGATCATGCCGGCTTTGCTTTTGCTCCTGAAGCTGCCGCTCCACGACGATCTGCGTGGCAATGCCGGCGTGATCAGTCCCCGGAACCCAGAGCGTGTTGAACCCTTTCATCCGGTGATAGCGCGTGAGGCTATCCATGATGGTCTGGTTGAACGCATGCCCCATGTGCAGCGTGCCGGTCACATTGGGTGGCGGCAGTTGTACGGCGAAGTTTTCGCCCTTGGCTGCGGCTTCGGCGCTGGCCTGGCCCGTCCCGCGAAATCCGGCACGCCCCATGCCGCGCTGCTCCCACAGGGGGCCCCAGCTCGACTCAACGGCGGCTGGATCGAAAGATTTGGAAAGGGCGGCGAGGCCCGGCTGCGAAAGCTCTTGATCAGACATGGTGGCGGGCGGCGTAACCGCAAATAGTATGGCCCGCAATGCCAGAAAAAGCCGGGAGCGGGCCTAGAAGGGTTGATTTTAGCTTCGCGGACCTTTTTGCATGCGGGGCGGCCCCATTGTCCATGGAGCTTTGCCTTGAGAACTGAGCGGACAGATCATGGCGTTACCCTCCCTTCCTGCCCCCGGAGCCCCCAAGCACCTCCCAGAGAGCCCCCTATTCCCACATATATCAAGAGCATCTCCAGTGTCGTGAGTTGGAAGTTCGCTGAAGATAAAAATCTGTCGAAATTGGCGTCAGGCAAGGAACAAACCGCAGTGATACCGAGTGGTATCGCGAGGAGTTGTGACGCCGCATGGCGCCGATTCTCGGCGGATTTGTTCAGCGAACTTCCAATTCACGACACTAGAATCCCACCATGCTTTCACTTGCAGACACTGCCATCGACACCTCACCCGACCTGGAGCGGCGCTTTGGCGGACTCAGCCGCCTTTATGGGGTTGAGGGCGCGAAGCGCATCCGCGCCGCTCATGTGGCCGTGGTGGGAATTGGCGGCGTGGGATCGTGGGCGGCAGAGGCACTGGCCCGCAGCGGGGTTGGCCAGATCACGCTAATAGATATGGACCATATCTCTGAGTCAAACGTCAACCGCCAGATTCACGCGGTGACTTCCACGCTTGGCCAAGCCAAGGTAGAAGCCATGCGCGAGCGAATTGCGCAAATTCACCCTGGGTGTGTAGTCCACACCGTGGATGCGTTTGCTGAGCCAGGCAATTGGCCGCAAATCTTGCCGACATCGGTGGATGCCGTTATTGACGCTTGTGATCAGGTCGTCGCCAAAGTCGCCATGGCCGCCTGGGCGCGCCGTGAGCGGCGTAGTTTTATTAGTGTGGGCGCCGCTGGCGGCAAGCTTCGGGGCGATCTGGTGGAAGCGGCGGATATCGCCGACGCCACCCACGATCCCTTGCTGGCGCAAGTGCGCTATCGCCTGCGGCGCGAGCACGGCGCCCCATCTGCGGGCAAACGCATAGGCGTTCGTTGTATATTCAGCCGTGAAAGCGTCGCACTGCCACCAGCAGTTTGCGAGGGAGAAGAAACCGATGGCACCCTCAATTGCCACGGCTACGGATCCACGGTTGCGGTCACTGCAACCTTCGGTTTTTGTGCCGCCGGAGAACTTTTAAACGAGATTTCCAAAAGAGCCTAAAAAGCACGCTATAATTTGAGGCTTCCCGGTTCTCCGGGAAAGTGGGACGTTAGCTCAGTTGGTAGAGCAGCGGACTTTTAATCCGTTTGTCGTGGGTTCGACCCCCGCACGTCCCACCAAGGTATATAAGGAAACCGCGCTATCCAAAAGGTAGCGCGGTTTTTCTTTTGGCGCGCTTGCACACAATCTCAGGGCAACTTGGCCACAAGCGGAGGGCCCATCACCGACAATGGATAGACCACCGACCCGGAAGCCTTCCTTGTAGCGGCAGATGCAAGAGCGTTTGAAGCATGACTCGCGGGCGCATTCCACGCCGATGATTTAGCGCGGCTGCTGTTGCGTCGTGCAGTGGATGCCACCACCGCCGGCGGCAATGGCGTCGATGTCGAGTTGCACCACCTCGCGCTTGGGAAACATCTCGCGCAACAATGCACGGGCGTTAGCATCAGCACGTGCATCGCCGAATTGTGGCGCGATGACCGCGCCATTGCAGAGGTAGAAGTTGATGTAACCCGCCGCGAACTCATCCGACTCGAAGGTGCTGCGCACCGTCTCCGGGCCGCGGAGGACTTCCACGCGCAGGCGTTGCCCGCGTGCATCTGTGGCCTGGCGCAGGATCTCCAGGTGGCGCCGGGTCACAGCGTGATCGTAAGAGTCCGGGTCGTCTTCCAGCCCTGCGACCACCACGCCCGGCGCGGCAAAGCGCGCGTAGAAATCGGTATGGCCGTCAGTGATGTCGCGGCCCGCGATACCGGGCAGTCAGATGATCTTGCGCAGACCCAGCAGGCGCTTGAGTTCGGCTTCACAGGCCTCCTTGCGCAGACCGGGGTTGCGGTTGGCGTTGAGCACACAGCTCTCGGTGATGATGGCGGTGCCCGCGCCGTCGACCTCGATGCCACCGCCTTCGAGCACCAGCCGCGTGCGCAGGCGCTGTACTTTGGCAGAGCCAGTCACGTATTCGGCGACTTCGGCGTCGCGCGCATGCGATTGCTTGTTGCCCCAGCCATTGAAGTTGAAATCAACGCCAGCCCATTCACCAGCGCCATTGCGCACAAACACGGGGCCAGTGTCCCGCATCCAGAGGTCGTCGACTGGCTGCACCTCGAGCTTCACGCGGTGGCCGCATAGCCGTGCGGCCAAGTCGTGCTCCTGTTCGCGCACCAACAGGTGCACGGGCTCAAACGCGGCGATGGTGCGGGCGATCAGCGCCAGGTTCTCGCGCGCTGGCTTCAGCAGGCGCCGCCCCCAGACACGTTCGCTAGGGCCGAAGGACATCCAGGTGGCCCGGTGCGCATCGCCCTCATCAGGCATATGCCAGGTGTCGGGTGCTGCGGCGGTGGACGTGGCAGCCCACGCCAGCGGGGCCAAGCCCAAGCGGTGCAGCAAGCGGCGGCGGGTCAGGAGAAGAGGCATGTCGGTCTCCGAAATCAAGGGACGTGGCGCGGCCCCACGGCTCATTGGTCTTTCCGTATTAATGCATCGATCGACTGGAGGGCACGGAGCGCACCGCAAGCCAATCCCACATCAAAAGGCGTTGGAACACTGAACTCCCTGGGATTGATGCGAACCAACCGCCCGCCAAATGCCTGAATGACTCTGTGGCTGAAATGACGCACAGAAGGAATGGCCGTTCCGGCGCCAATTTCTACAACAACGGGCCTGCGCGCGCCCAAAAGCCAATGCTCCAGCTGCCGGCTTTGCGCGGCTTGGCGGCTATCGTTCCAATGCCAATCGTTGAACATCAACACGTTGGGTCGTGCCAGACCGCCACAGTGAGGGCATGCCGGGGGCGAGTTAAGCAATAAGCAGCGCTTTTCATCCCCCTCGGGGACAAAGTCATCGGCGGGCCAAATGGCATCACTACAAGGCTTTGAGCATTGCAGGTGAAGAATGGAACCATGGCATTCGTTGATTCTGGTTTGGGCGAACTCTGCTCTTTGGAACTGCCCATCGACATTGCTCGTGAACACGGCACTGCCCAGTTCCATGCGCTCTCCCCAGGCTTTCAATATTTGGAAGCCTGCATGAGGTTGCGTTGCTCGGTATAGCTGGAGCCGGTGACCATAGAACCCCCAGGCGCGCTCAGGATGAGCACGAAATGCTTCCGGGGAGGCAATGCTGGTGAAATCTACTTGCTCATGCGCCAAGGCTGGATAGGCTTTCCAAAAACCTTCTGTGCCACGAAAGTCTGGCAAGCCTGAGTCAACGCCCATCCCTGCTCCCGCTGCCACTATCAAAGCGTCAGACTGCATCACCAGGTCGGCAGCGTGCTCCAGGTCACCCGCATTGATTGGCGTGCTTGCTGTGGATTTCATTCCCAAATCCTACCGGGTTCCTTGAGCGTACGAATGCCTTTCTAGGCTCATGTCGTGGACGCGCGAGCCATGGACACGCCGTTTGCCCTCACCGGTTGGCCGGCCCCGCCCCACCCTCTCCCGCCTGCGGGAGAGGGAGTAAAACCAGCTCACTGTCTCGGGTTCTGGGGCTCAAGTCGGCAGGCGCGCCTGCGTCAGTCTCTCCCAGCTAGAGCCGTGGAGCTTTGATGTTTCTCGCGCTTCGAAGCGCTGACCAGGACTGCGCGTAGCGAAACCATGGAGGAAGTCGCACAGATAGCAACCTGTCCGCTATGCGCCTCAGCCTTACCCAGCGCATCAGGGATGAGTCATGCCTTGAGGGTTCTAGGTGACCAAGCTCCTGCCGCGCCCGTTGACAGCCCAAAACGTAACGCCAAGCATTAGGGAAATCCATGATTATGGATGTATTTACTTTTATTCTCACACCCATACAATTCATCCAAAATCATGAATTCTCGGCATCCAGCGAGACTCAAATAGGACCCACATGGCTGAGCGTTCGTTCGTCGAGGAAGTCAAGAAACTCCGCCTGGGTGAGGGCGAGGTTTTTCATGGAGAAGGCATTCTTGCCGTTACCAAGGCCTTGCTTGAGTCGGGGGTGAACTACGTCGCTGGCTATCAGGGCTCGCCTATCTCGCACTTGATGGATGTGCTGGCCGATGCACAGGACATTCTTTCCGAGTACGGCATCCGCTTCGAAAATAGCGCCAGTGAAGCCACGGCAGCCGCCACGCTGGCCGCTTCCGTGAACTACCCGTTGCGCGGCGCGGTGACTTTCAAGGCCACGGTGGGCACGAACGTGGCTTCTGACGCGCTTGCCAACCTGGCCTCCGGTGGCGTGACTGGCGGCGCACTCATCATCGTGGGAGAGGACTACGGTGAGGGTTCCTCCATCATGCAAGAGCGCAGCCACGCGTTCGCGATGAAGTCGCAAATGTGGATGCTCGATCCGCGCCCCAACCTGCCGAGCATTGTGCAGGCGGTGAAGGATGGGTTTGACCTGTCTGAGGCGAGCCATACACCCGTCATGTTGCAGCTGCGCATTCGCGCCTGCCATGTACACGGTCAATTCGTAGCGGCGAACAACCGCCGTCCTAGCTACAGCATCGCTGAAGCGATGGAGCAGCCGCAGCGCGATGTGAGCCGCATTGTGTTGCCGCCGGCCAGCTTCGCGCACGAGCAGGAAAAGGTGCATGAACGCTGGCCGGCCGCGCTGCGCTTCATTACCGAGCGCGGCCTGAACGAGTTCTTTTCAGAAGATGCGGACGATGTGGGGCTTATCGTGCAGGGTGGTTGCTACAACACGCTGATTCGCGCGCTGCAACATTGCGACCTGGCCGACGCTTACGGCAACACGCAGATCCCGCTGTACGTGATGAACGTGGCCTATCCGCTGGTCGACAATGAATTGCTGCGCTTTTGCACAGGCAAGCGGGCGGTATTGCTGATCGAGGAAGGGCAACCCAACTTTGTTGAGCAGAACGTCGCCACGGTGCTACGCCAAGCCAGCTCCGGCACTCTATTGCACGGCAAAGACCTCTTGCCTATGGCTGGCGAATACACCACCGCCACCGTGCTCAAGGGCCTGAGAGGTTTCCTGCGCAAGTACGACAAGCTGCCGGCATCGGCCACTCCTGCACGCAAAACCATTCCTTTGGTGGAGATGCAAGCCCAGCCAGCTTTGCCTATTGAAGCTAATGTGCATGGCCGCCCTCCTGGGTTTTGCACTGGCTGCCCTGAGCGCCCGATCTTCACGGCCATGAAGCTGGTTGAGAGAGAGCTGGGCGAGCATCACGTCAGCGCCGACATCGGTTGCCATCTCTTTTCCATCTTGCCACCGTTCAACCTGGGCAACACCACCATGGGCTATGGCCTGGGTGCAGCCGGCGCAGCGGCGCTTAACGTGGATGCGAGCAAGCGGGCGATCTCGGTGATGGGCGATGGCGGCTTCTGGCACAACGGCCTGACGAGCGGCATTGCCAACTCGGTTTTCAACCGCAGTGACAACCTGACCATCGTCGTTGACAACAGCTATACCTCGGCTACTGGCGGGCAAGACATCTTGTCATCCAAGGCACAAAACCCTACGCGCAGCACCAATCATGCGATTGAGCAAGCCGTTCGTGGTGTAGGGGTGCAATGGGTCCAGACCGTGCGCCGCACCTACGACCTGAAAACCATGGTGAGTACGCTGCGCGAGGCTCTGACCTCCACCGTTAAGGGCCCCAAGGTTTTGATCGCGCAGAGCGAGTGCATGTTGAACCTGCAGCGGCGCGAAAAACCCAAGGTTCGCCAGGCTATCGCCAGTGGCAAGCGCGTGGTGCGCGAGCGATTCGGTATAGATCCGGACACCTGCACCGGTGACCATTCCTGCATCCGCCTGTCTGGTTGCCCCTCCTTGTCAATCAAATCCAATCCCGACCCTCTGCGTACCGATCCGGTGGCGACGGTGCTTGACAGCTGCGTAGGTTGCGGTCTGTGTGGTGAGGTTTCGCACGCGGCTGTGCTTTGCCCATCGTTCTACCGCGCGCAGATTGTCAGCAACCCCAGTCGCTGGGACCGTTGGCTGCAGCGGTTACGCACGGCCGTCATCGGCCGGCTGCAACAGCGCGATGCCCGTCGGCGTGCGCGATACGCCTTCTAAGACCACCAATGGCAACTCTGCAACCTATCAAGATTGCCATTCTCGCCATGGGCGGCGAGGGTGGCGGCGTGTTGGCCGACTGGCTTGTGGACCTTGGAGAATTCAACGGCTACATCGCTCAGACCACCTCGGTACCAGGCGTGGCTCAACGTACAGGCGCCACCATCTACTACGTAGAGTTGTATCCGCAGGCCCGTGCCCAGCAAGATGGTGGCCAACCCGTGCTGGCGCTGATGCCGCTGCCCGGCGACGTGGACGTGGTACTGGCGTCCGAACTCATGGAGGCTGGCCGTGCCGTGCAGCGTGGTCTGGTCACGCCAGATCGCACCACACTTGTGGCGTCCACCCATCGCGTTTATTCCATTGGCGAAAAGACGGCGATGGGCGACGGGCGCGTAGACAGCACCGAGCTGCTCGCCCATTCAAAAAAATCGGCTCAGCGCTTTGTGGGCTTTGATATGGCCCAACTGGCTGAGCAAGCCGGCAGCGTAGTGAGCGCCGCGCTGTTCGGTGCGCTGGCAGGCACAGGCGCACTACCCTGGAACCGTGCGCAATTTGAAGCCACGATTGAACGCGGCGGCGTAGGCGTCAAATCCAGCCTCAAGGCGTTCGGCGCGGCCTATGCGCGCGCGGCTGCGCCAGAGACGACGCCTCAGGTCGATGAGACGACAGCCGCCCCGGAGCCAGCGCCTAGTGACCCCAGCGTGATTGCACTGCTGGCGCGTGTGCGCGGCTTTCCCGAAGATGCACGCACGCTGATCACGGAAGGTGTGCGCCGTCTGATCGACTACCAGGATCCACCCTACGCTTCGCTTTACCTCGACCGCCTGGCTGCTGTGCAGACATTGCCGGGCGACGGCACCGGAGCATTGCTACGCGACACCGCGCGCTACCTTGCGCTGTGGATGGCCTATGAGGACACCGTGCGGGTAGCCGATCTCAAGACACGTGGCTCCCGCTTTGCGCGTGTGCAGTCTGAAGTGCGGCTGCAATCTGACCAGCAGATCGCCATTCACGAGTTCATGCACCCCCGGATTGAAGAGATTTGTGACACCCTCCCGGTTGGCCTGGGCCGGTGGTTGGCCAAACCGCACGCGGTCCATCGCATGGTGGCGCGCTTCACGCAGCATGGGCGCACAGTTTCAACAAGTTCGTTGCGCGGCTTTCTGCTCTTGTGGGGGCTGGCGCGGCTGCGGAGCATCCGACGAGGATCGCTGCGCTACCAGAACGAGAACATGCGCATAGAGCAGTGGCTGGAGCAGATTGCCAGCGCAGCCGCTGTCAATCCGGCGCTGGCTGCCGAAGTCGCTCAGTGCCAACGTCTGGTCAAGGGGTATGGCGACACGCATGCGAGGGGGCTGGCGAACTACCAGTTGCTCATGTACACGGTGCGCCGCGCCGGCTCCACGCTGGCACCGGCCACGCTGCGCGCACTGCGCGAAGCCGCTCTCGCAGACGAACACGGCAAACAGTTGCAGGCAGAGCTCTCCCGACACGCGTTGGGTTGAACAGGAATAGATATGTCCACCATCCTCATGCGCGTCACCCGGATCGAGATGCTGAACCCTCTGGTGCGTCGATTCACGTTGCAAAGCGCCCAAGGCAGCACGCTGCCACCTTTCGACGCCGGCGCCCATGTGCGAGTTCGCACTGGCCAACCCGATGAATGGCGCCACTATTCTCTGATCGATTTTTCCACCTCGGTCCAGGCCGATCCCGCACCTCTTACCTACACGATAGCGGTGCGCCTGGACACAGAGGGCCGCGGAGGTTCGCGCTTCATGCATGGGCTAGACGAAGGTGATGAGATCACCATCGAACCGCCACGCAATGACTTCCCGCTGGCCGCCCATGAAGGCTGCGCAGTATTGGTCGCAGGTGGCATTGGTGTCACGCCGCTTGCCAGCATGGCGGCGCGATGCCTGGCGCAGAGTCGGCCCGTACGCATGATTTACGCAGGCCGTAGCCAATCATTGATGGCCCTGCTACCTGAGCTGCAAACACTGCTCGGCAACGAGCTCCGCGTACACACCGATGAGGAAGCCGGCGAACCGCTGAACATAGCCGCGCTGCTGGATGAATGCGGGCCCAGCGATCGCCTGTATGTTTGCGGCCCCCAACCCATGCTGGACGCCGTGCTGGCAGCAGCGCAGGCCCGGGCCTGGCCCAGCGAGCGTGTGCACTTCGAATTATTCACGGCTCCCGTACCCCAAGCAGGCGACCATGCCTTTGAGGTGGTGCTGTCGCAAAGCGGCCAGAGCTACACGGTGCCCGCAGACCAGAGCATCCTGGAGTGCCTTATCGACCAGGGATGTGATCCGATGTTTGACTGCAAGCGCGGTGAGTGTGGCGTATGCGCCGTGTCCGTGCTTGAAGGCGATATTGACCACCGCGATTACGTGCTGAACGCCAGCGAAAGAGCGGCCGGCAACGTGATTCAGATCTGTATCTCGCGCGCCAAGGGGCAGCGCCTGGTACTGGATCTCTGATTTCCCCACCCCCCAGAAAACTAAACCACCACTCCAGGAGACACGAGATGATGCATAAAACTTTGAGACGCCTAGCGGCGCTGGCGCTTTTCCCACTGGCAGCTCTGGCTAACGACGGCAAGCCCGTGGAGTGGGTCGTGGGGTATGCCCCGGGTGGTGGGTCTGATGTGGTCGCCCGCATGCTGGCCGACGCTATGAGCAAGACCATGAATCAGTCCTTCATCGTCGTGAACAAGCCGGGCGCAGGGGCCAACATCGCTGCGGACTACGTGGCGAAAACGCGCAGCCCTGAGAACACGGTTTCCACAGTCGATTCCGCGGTACTCGCGGCCAACCCATTTCTCTACAGCAAGCTCACCTACAGTGCGGAAAAGGATTTTGCCCTGGCGGGAATGATCGCTCGCTTTCCTCTGGTGCTTGTCGTAGCGCCGTCTGTTCCCGTCAAGAACTTGCAGGAATTTCTGGCATGGTCCAAGAGTGACCCCAAGGGCACCAGTTACGGCACGCCTGGCGCTGGCAGCCCTCATCACCTCGCGGTGGAATTGTTTCGCGCCCAGACCGGGCTGAATCTCATCCACGTGCCCTATCGCGGCGCCGCACCCGCTCTCGCAGACGTGGCCGGTGGCCAGGTGCCCTTCATGTTCGTAGACACATCCAGCGGCGGCCCTTTCATCAGCTCAGGCAAGGTCCGGGCTATCGGTGTGGCCAGCCCGCAACGCCTCAAATCGTTGACAGATGTACCCACACTGGCCGAACAGGGCTTGCCTGGCTTTGAGGCGTATGCCTGGCAGGCGCTTGTCGTACCTTCAGCCACCAAGCCCGCTACTGTAGAAGCCTTGAATAAGGCGCTGAACGTGGCGCTGAACTCCGACGACGTGAAAGCACGCATGCAGACGCTGGGCATAGAGCCATTGCCGACCACGCCCTCTGAGGCAACGCGTTATGCCAAGCAGGAACGCGATCGCTGGGGTCGCGTGATCCGCGATGCCAACATCAAGCTGGACTGAAACCATGAGCCACTACCACGATAGCCCCGCGGCGGTGGCCGCACTCGTGCGTGACACCGAGGTGCACAAGGACTGCTACATCAGCGAGGAAATCTTCGCGCTGGAAATGGAGCAATTGTTCGCCAACACCTGGGTGTATGTGGGCCATGCCAGCCAGATTCCCAAATCCGGAGATTTCTACGGCACCACGGTTGGAGACCAGCCGGTGGTCATGGTTCGCCATACGGACGCCAGCATCAAGGTGCTCTACAACCGCTGTGCGCACAAAGGTGTGCAGATTGCACCCGAGGGATGCGGTAACACTGGAAAGTTCTTTCGCTGCCCCTACCACGCCTGGACCTACCGCACCGACGGAAAGCTGTTGTCCATCCCGCTCAAGAAGGGCTATGACAACACTGGCTTCGAGAACTGCGAGGCCAGTCGCGGTCTGGCCGCTGTGGGGGCGGTGGAGGTCTACCGCGAGTTCGTGTTCTGCAGGCTTAACCCTGAGGGCATTTCGTTCGCGGAATTCTTTGGCCCCTCGCTGTCTACCCTGGACAACATGGTGGATCGCTCACCCGAAGGGCGCCTTGAGGTCGCTGGTGGCGTCATGCGCTATATGCACCACTGCAACTGGAAGATGCTGGTGGATAACCAGACCGACACCTGCCACCCCATGGTGGCGCACGAGTCGTCGGCCGGCACGGCTGTGAAGGTCTGGCAGGAAGCGCCAGAGGGCACGCCCAAACCGATGGCGGTCGAGCTGTTTGCGCCTTTTGTCAGCCCTTATGAGTTCTTCGAGAACATGGGCATTCGCGTCTGGGAAAACGGCCACGGCCATACCGGCGTCAGCGACTCCATTCACGCGGCCTATTCACCCGCGCCGGGTTACTGGGAGAGCATGGTGGCGGCCTATGGGGAAGAGCGCGCGCAGGCCATCCTTGGCGAGGTTCGGCACAACACGGTGTACTTTCCCAACATCATGGTCAAGGGGCCGATCCAGACCTTGCGCTTATTCAAGCCCTTGGCCGCCAACAAGACCCTGGTGGAAAGCTGGACCTTCCGCCTCGTTGGCGCGCCCGATCTTCTGCTGGAGCGCACGCTCATGTACAACCGCCTCGTCAATGCGCCGACTTCGGTGGTTGGGCATGACGACCTGGAGATGTATGAACGTGCCCAGCAAGGCTTGCATGCGCGTGGCGCTAATTGGGTCAATGTGGGTCGGCTGTATGACAGCGCTGAACACGGCCAGACCGAAGCCGTCACCAACGGCACCAACGAATGGCAAATGCGCAGCCAGATGCGCGCCTGGGTGCGCTTCATGACAGCGGGCATGCCACAAGGAAAATCCGCATGAGCCCACCTACCGATGCCCAATTGGTGAACTTCGTACTGGACGAAGCTACCCTGCTCGACGAACTGCGCTTCGAAGATTGGCTAGCGCTTTTCAGTGAAGACGGCCATTACTGGATGCCGCTCACGCACGGCCAGTCTGATCCCCGGCTACAAGCCTCCCTGATGTATGAGGACAAGTTGCTGCTGCAGGTGCGCGTGGCGCGCCTGGCCGGTGCACGCACCTTCTCGCAGCAGCCAGTCAGCCGCTGTCACCACTTGCTGCAGCAGCCTCGCGTGCTGACACGCGATGAGGCTGCGGGTGTGTACACCTGCCGCACCTCCTTTCACTACGTCGAGGCCCGGCAAGACACGCAGACGCTGTACGCCGGATGGACCACCCATACATTGGTGCAGCAGGCAGATGGTTTGCGCATCCGTTTGAAGCGCGTCGATCTCGTCAATTGTGATGCGGCCTTCGGCAGCATACAGCTCTTCATGTAAGACCCACATGCATACCCCCAACTCACTGGCGGACGCCTTCGCGCCGGCCGATCGCACGCTGCCGCGCATGCTTCAGAACCAGGCTGCGCGCTTTGGCGACCATACGCTCTTTGTTGCCGGCGCGGAGCGCTGGAGTTTTGCCGATGCGCTACGCATGGCGGGTGCTTACGGCGCGGCGCTACAACACGCGGGCGTACAAGCTGGTGACCGCGTGGCACTGCTGTGTTCGAACCGCGCGGAGTTCATGCAGGTTGTGCTGGGTTGTGCATGGATCGGCGCTGTTGCGGTACCGATCAACACCGCCTCACGCGGGAGCCAGCTGCAGCACATCCTCTCCAACTCAGGCGCCCGCTTGCTGGTGACTGAGACCGAGGGCTTGCAAGCTGTTCGCGCCCTCGCCGTTCTGGATGCCCCCGCGCTGCCGCTACAGACGATCTGGCTGCTCGATATGCCCCTCGAAGGCGAGGCTGGCTGCACGCCCTTCCCACCAGAGCCCACCGAGGTCGCCAAGCCAGCCGCTGTGCGCCCGGGCGACACGCTGCTCATTCTCTACACCTCTGGCACCACTGGCTTGTCCAAGGGCGTGTGCTGCCCCCATGCGCAATACTTCTGGTGGGGCGCGCACAGCGGCAGCTTGCTGGGTTTGGGACAAGGCGAGGTGCTGGTAACCACGCTGCCGTTGTTTCATACGAATGCGATGAACGCATTCTTCCAGGCCTTGCTGAGCGGCTCCACACTGATCGTGGAAAAGCGCTTCTCAGCTTCTGCTTTCTGGGAATCGCTGGTGCGACACCAAGCCACGGTAACCTACGTGCTGGGCGCGATGGTGCCGATCTTGTTGTCCAAGGATGCGACCGTGCACGACCGGGGCCACCGTGTGCGCGTCGCCCTTGCACCGGGCGTGCCATCGCAGTTTCATGCGGTGTTCACTGAGCGCTTTGGCATGCGCTTGCTGGATGGGTATGGTTCGACCGAGACGAACTTTGTGATCGGGCTGGATGCTGAAAAACGCCCTGGCAGCATGGGGCGTATTGGTGATGGCTTCGAGGCTTTCGTCGCTGACGAAGATGACAATCCGCTGCCCCCAGGCCAGCCGGGCGAGCTACTGCTGCGTGCACGCGACCCCTTTGCCTTTGCCACCGGTTACTTTGGCTTACCCGACAAGACAGTCGAGGCCTGGCGCAATCTGTGGTTCCACACGGGTGACCGTGTGGTCTGCGATGCCGACGGCTATTTCACCTTCGTGGACAGGCTCAAGGATGCGATCCGGCGGCGCGGCGAGAACATCTCGTCCTACGAAGTAGAGCAAGTGCTCTTGAGCCACCCGGCTATTGCGGTAGCAGCCGTGTTCCCAGTCAAGAGCGAGATGGCCGAGGACGAAGTGATGACGGCCATCGTGCTGCGCGAGGGCGCAAGCCTGGATGCCGTGGCGCTGATGCAATTTTGCGAGCCGCGCATGGCGTATTTCGCGGTTCCGCGCTTCGTCGAATTCATGGCGCAACTGCCTGCCACCGAGAACGGCAAGATTCAAAAGTTCAAGCTACGTGAACGCGGCACCAGCCAACAAACCTGGGACCGCGAGGCCGCAGGCTACCAACTCAAGCGCTGAAGCATGGCCCACTTCCAACAACGCAAGGGTTACGAAGGCGTGGCCGTCGCGGTGCCCGTGACGGTGCCCTACGAGCGCTATTCCACGCGCGGCGCGCACTGGTTCATTGGCCGCGCGTTGCACGCACTCCTGGAGCAATCCGGCTTGCCCAAGAACGCCATCGACGGGCTAACGATCAGCAGCTTCTCACTGGCCCCGGATACCGCTGTAGGTGTCACCCAGCACTTGGGCCTCTCCCCTCGCTGGCTGGATCACATTCCCACCGGTGGAGCCAGCGGCGTGATGGCACTGCGCCGCGCCTCACGGGCCATTCAAGCTGGTGACGCAGACATCGTGGCCTGCATCGCGGCCGATACCAACCACGTCGACTCATTTCGCCAGACCCTTGGCGCGTTCAGCCACTTTGCACGTGATGCGACCTACCCGTATGGTGCGGGCGGGCCGAACTCCATGTTTGCGTTCATCACCGCGCACTACATGAGAACCTGTGGGGCTGCTCGTGAGGATTTCGGACGTATCGCCGTGGACCAACGCAGCAACGCCCTGCGCAACCCCAACGCCTTGTTCAAGAAGCCGCTGACTCTGGACGAATACATGGGCGCCAAGGCGATCTCGGCCCCTATCCATCTTTTCGACTGCGTGATGCCCTGCGCAGGCGCTGAGGCTTTTCTGGTGATGTCCGAGACGCGTGCACGCGACATGGGGCTGCCCCATGTGCTCCTACACGGAGCCATCGAGCGCCACAACGCCTACGCTGAAGATCCGGTCATGCTGCGCGGCGGCTGGCGCATGGATCGCGACGAGCTCTATGCCATGGCCGGCGTACAGCCGGCTGATATCGACTTCGTGCAAACCTATGACGACTACCCCGTGATCGTGATGATGCAGTTCGAAGACTTGGGCTTTTGCGATAAAGGTGAGGGGCCGGCCTTCGTGCGCGCACACCGCATGACACATGACGGCGACTTTCCCAACAACACCAGCGGGGGCCAGCTCTCTGCTGGCCAAGCCGGTGCGGCGGGAGGGTTCCTGGGAATGACCGAGGCCATTCGTCAGCTGACCGGTGCCGCTGGCGAGAGGGCTGTAGCGAACGCAAAGCTGGGCCTGGTGGGAGGCTTTGGCATGGTCACGTACGACCGCTGCCTTTGTACGGGCGCTGTGATTCTGGGGAGCAGCACATGAGCATCCCGATGCCACGCCCCGCGCGTAAGAACCCGATCCTTCGTACACCGCAGATCAATCTGCCGCCCAGTGCCCGTGGCCGCGTGGCCTTGGGGCTTACAGCCGCTGCGGCCGAGGGTCGCTTCGAGCTGCAAGCCTGCGAGGACTGCGGTGCTGTGCAGTACCCCCCGCGCGAGGCCTGCTTGCGCTGCGTGTCAGCACGGCTTCGCTGGCGCCAGCAGACAGGTAGCGGCCAATTGTTGGCTGAGACCACACTGGACCACAGCAACGACCTGTACTTCCGCGAGCGCCTGCCGTGGCGCCTGGGCATGGTGCAGTTGGACGAGGGCCCTAGCGTGATGGTGCACCTGCACAGCGCTGTGGGCGCTGCACCAACCCGCGTGCGGGTGGGCGCCAGGATCGACCGGGCCGGTCAGGCCGTATTGATCGGATTTCCCGAGAAAGCGAGTGAACACATGGAAGACGACAAGATGCTGCGTGAAATGACCAGCAACCCGCGCTTTCGCAAGGTGCTGGTGACTGATGGCAAGACCCCCGTGGGCCAAGCCGTAGTGCACGCGCTGAGAAAGGCAGGCGCTGACCTTGTATGGGTAGGCCATGCCGAGCCGTGGAAAAAAGCCCCTGGGCTCGCCGAGCTCACTGCGTTGCCTAGCATTTCCTTGGTACCCCTGGACCTGAGCGACGAACGCTCGGTCATGGAGCTGGCTGGCCAGATCGGCGGCAAGGTCGATATTGTGATCAACACCGCAGAACTGCACCGGGGCTTCGGCATCGCAGCCCGGCGTGGCACCGATGTGGCCAAGGCAGAGATGGAGATCAACTACTTTGGACTGCTGCGGCTGGCCCAGGCCTTCGGGCCGGCATTGCGCGGTAGATCAGCAGATGGCGCGACCCATGCTTGCGCCTGGGTCAACGTGCTGTCCATCTATGCGCTGGCCAACTACCCGGCTCAAGGCACGTTCTCAGCGTCCAAGGCAGCTGCGCTGTCGCTGTCGCAATGTCTGCGCGCGGAGATGCGGCCAGCCGGCGTGCGCGTGGTCAATGTGTTCCCCGGCCCCGTGGATGACGAATGGAACCAGAACATGCCACCGCCAAAACTCAGCCCGGCTGCGCTGGCCTCAGCCATCGTCAAGGCCTTGCAAGACGGGGTGGAAGACGTTTACCCCGGAGACATTGCGCAAGAGTGGCTGGCCCGCTGGCGCGACAACCCAAAAGTACTAGAGCGTGAACTCGCAGCCGGAGGATCTTGAGATGGCGACACCCCCCCCAATTGCTTCGCCCATTCTGGGCAACCTCGTTGCCGCTCTGGCCACTGGTCAAATCCGGGTAGTGGATCTCACACAGACGCTGGTGCCGGAGTTCCCCGCCATTGTGCTGCCGCCGGAGATGGGCCAGTGCCAGCCATTCCGTGTTGAGCAAATTTCAGCCTACGATGAACGCGGTCCGGGCTGGTACTGGAACAACTTCTCGTGCGGTGAACACACGGGAACGCATTTTGATGCACCCATCCACTGGATTTCGGGCCGCGACCTTCCAAACAATTCTGTAGACACCATTGATCCTCAGAAGCTCGTGGCTCCGGCCTGCGTCATCGATTGTTCGAAGCAAGCCGCAGCTGACCCCGACTACCTCATGACCGTGGCCGACATCGAGGCCTTCGAAGCTTCACACGGGCGCATCCCGGCGGGCGCCTGGGTGCTGATGCGTACCGACTGGTCGCACCGGTGGTCCAAAGGCCAGGACGGGGAAGCCTTTCAGAATTTTGACGCCACTGGACAACACACCCCAGGGCCCAGCACAGAAGCCGTGCGCTTTCTCGTGGAGCAACGCGACGTGCTGGGTTTTGGGTCCGAAGCCATTGGCACTGACGCCGGACAGGGCTACCACCTGCTGCCACCCTACCCCTGCCATTCACTGATGCACGGGGCTGGCAAGTACGGGCTGCAATGCTTGACCAACCTGGACCAGTTGCCCCCCACAGGCGCCGTGCTGTTCAGTGCACCGCTCAAGATCCAGAAAGGCAGTGGAAGCCCATTGCGCGTGCTGGCCCTGGTAGGAGCAGGCGCATGAACGCGCCCGTCCACAAGGTCGCCGCTGTCACGGGCGGTAGCGCTGGCATTGGCAAGGCCATCTGCGAACAGCTACTGGAACAAGGCTACGAGGTCGTTTCGCTTTCACGCCGTGCCAGCCCACTCACGCATCCACGCTTGCACAACATTGAGGTCGACCTCTCCGACCGCGCGGCCACCAGCGAGGCAGCGCGCGACATGGCCCGCCGCTTCGAGGTCACAACGCTGGTGCACAACGCCGGTGTGATCCGCGCGGCGCTACTGCCCGATGTCAAGCTTTCAGATCTGGACGCGCTGGTTGACCTGCACCTTGGCTGCGCTGTGCAGTTGCTTCAAGCCGCACTGCCGACAATGCGTGCACGGCACTTTGGTCGCGTTGTGCTGCTGTCCTCGCGTGCAGCGCTCGGCTTGCAAACGCGTACCAGTTACTCGGCCACCAAAGCAGGCATGCTGGGCATGGCGCGCACCTGGGCGCTGGAGCTGGCGCCCGAGGGCATCACGGTGAATGTGGTGGCACCGGGCCCCATCCGCACGGATATGTTCTACGACGTGGTGCAAAAGGACAGTGACAAGGAGCGCCAGCTCGCCGCCTCGGTGCCCGTCAAGCGCCTAGGTGAATCCGCAGACGTGGCACGTGCCGTTTCCTTCTTTGCCGATGCGGCCAACGGATTCGTCACCGGCCAGGTACTGTATGTCTGCGGTGGCACCAGCGTCGGCAGCCTGGCTCTGTAGCTTTTACTTTGGCGGCTTAATGCGTAGCCTGCCCATCAGGTGATCAGCCTGCGGGCCGATGCAGTTCAATGATGCGCCTCAAGGTGACCTTGAGCGCTTCGGCCCGCTTTAAACCAAAGGGTTGCAACACACGATGTTCGTGCTCTTTGGCCTTATTGATCAAACTGGCCACAATGGTTTTCCCAGCCTCAGTGATGCGCACCATGGTGATGCGGCGATCAGTTTCATGCGGAAAACGCTCCACATAACCCCTCGCCTCCATGCGATCGAGCAGGCGCGTGACAGTGGGTTGTTTACTGACGGAAATCTGCGCAAGCCCACCAATGCTGATCCCGGGCTGGCCGGTCAATGAAGCCAGAACCCGCCATTCAGTGACAGAGAACCCAGCCAACTGCACCTCGCGATGGAACTCCGTTGATATGAGCTTGCTCGCTTGCGCCAGCAACGCAGGCAGGTAGTCATCGACGAAGGGCAAAGATAGCTCTTCATCGAACTCAGGGGCGTCTTCATCGGGACGGGCGTTGTCCCGATGAGAGAGGGGTGATGCGGTCATTCGTCGACGTCAATCGCTGGGTGCCGCATGCGGCGGCGACATCGAATCATACTGATCTAGTGGCCGTGTTTCGGCAATAACCATGGAGCAATGGCCGATAGTGGTGCTGAATCCACTTACCCATACGTCGTAAGCAATTCGAGCTCTGACACGCTTGAATGTTTTTCGAACGTCCCGAGATGAGCGTCTGGTTTCGTGCACTGGCTTGCTCTCCCATCCCAATCGTTGCACACGTTGGCTTCTCCTGACGAGGTGCCCTGCGCAAACAACGCCTCTGTTTCGGATGTGGTTACGTGGCGCCTGCGGAGGGCGGCGTCGGAGTTTCAAATCTGAGATTGGGAGGCAGATTCCAGTCTCAGAGTCCTAGCGCGTGCTGAAAAATGGGGGTCGTTACCCCCTGCCGAACATACCTTCTTTGCGTGGCCGCAAACAGCTCTGGTCCGGAGCTTCAGGGCAAAAGCTTGCGAGTTTCTGCCGTGCTGATCTCGTCCAGGTGCCGGAACGCGGGCGCAATCTTGGCAATGTCGTCAGCCGAGACGCCCGAGCGCTCAAACGATATCTTCCACTCCCGGACGACCCGCCAGACCTCGCCCATTAACTCGCAAGCGCGGCCTCGGCTCAACGAGAACATGGGATGTCCCTCCAACGCGTTGTTGAGCGTCGCAAGGCGACCCTGCGGGCCAATACCCAGGTGAAGAAAGCGCTCAGTCGCCAAGCTCGGCCGCGGCAGCACATCATAGAGAGGGCTAAGCCGCCAGCCGGGCAGCCTGGGATCCCAGAGGAACCCATGGTTGCGCAGGTGGTCGTCGTCGTTGCTAGCGAAGATGTTGAAAACCATCCGCTTGAAGAGCTCTTCGTTGTCCGCACGAATCACGCTTGGATGACAGTAACAACGTACGGCGGTGGCCAGGTCGGCATACGATTTCGTTCGCGACTCGGTCTCTTCGCATCCCACAAGGGTCAACCCGCTCACGAAGCCCATGCGGCGCTCGTTCAAGGCGCCGGTGGGTACGAGCATGAAGTCCGTTGCCGCGGTTGGATGTGTCCCTTGCGCCAGCCAGTAGCGGTCGAAGCGTCGAATCATCATGATGCGGCGACCTCCCAGATGGCGCGTGACCACAGGGGGCACGTTCAAGCCGGTCTCGCCTGCGAGCCTCAGTGAAGCACATTCGATCGCAGGGATGTCATAGGCGTCATTCTTGCTTTGAAACTTCGCCAGCCAGAGGAGGCCGCTTTCATCGCGCACAGAAGCTTTAGGTCGGGCGCCGCCCAGTGCTGTCCCAGCCATGAAGATGTCATCGAGGTGTGCCGGGATATCCTGACCGGCCTCGATGCGCTCCACAGCTTCCATCAAGTAAGCGAGCGCGTGGACGCCGCCGATGGCGCCCTTTGGCTCATCCAAGATGTTGGAACGGATGTCCAGCGCGCCGACCCTCTCGCTGCCTGCATGCAGCAGGTATTGCGACTCGGCAAGGCTGTTGGCAGGCACCTTGAGCTTAGCCTCGATAACCCGGCGCCCCCAGGAATCCGGCGCGGCGTCCCGGATGCCACCAAAGCTCACCAGATTGTTAGCTGGCAGCAATAACTTGCCCCTGACGGGCTGCGGACCATGGATATCCAGGCTAACCGGGTCAACCTCCAGGGCATCGGCGCGATTCAGGTAGTTCATGCCGTAGGCAAAGCGCGATGCCAGCAACTCAGGGCCCTGCTCGGTCAGTGTGAGCTGTCCGCAAGGCGCCCAGCCTTCGCCGAGGTGCGCAAAGGTCATCAGCTTCAGTTCTTTGGCCGCCATGGAAATTCCGCTTCAGATGAAAGCACTACCTTCACAGATTTAAAAGTTCAGCTCGTCGAGTTCAGCGGCGCTCAGGTCGCGAACGCGCTTCGTCGCCTCCCGGGCCTGAAGGGCAGTCAGCGCGGGGTCGGCCTGGTTCAAGAGTTCTGCCAGCGTGGTGCCTGGTGCGACGGCATCCAGATACCGAAGCACTTGCCCAATGGCCAAGCCGGGGTCTCCCTTCTCCAGGCGGTAGGCCGTATTGCGCGACAACCCTGCGCGCAGTGCAGCATCAGCCTGCTTGACCTTGCGTGCCTGGCGTAAGCGCGCCAGGAGATGTCCGAGGTGGACAACCTCCTGAGCGATGCGCGGGCTAAGAACTGCAGATTGTTCTATTTTCATGTTCTTTAAATCACCCTATAACTTTTTAAAGAGTGATTTAACGAGCATGCTACTTCATGGTGAGTACACCGTCAAATTATGCTCTATTAATCGATCATAATTGACATAAGGATCGATTTAACGATCATGTATTGGCGCTATGCAGACCATCCCTGGTGCCGCGCTGCAGACTTTGACATCCATAAAACCGCAGTCCTAGGTCGCCGTCGCCCCTGATTTTTTAAATTCAAGCCAAAGCAAAGCCCAAGGCTGAACCGTAGCGAGTCAGGAGGAGCCTATGACCTCTTGCGTCCGCTTTCGCTCCAACACCCATAGCAACACCCCACCAATGACCAACACGCCGACGCCAGCCAAGGCCCCGGCCTTCACATAAGCCAGTGAAGACCACAGCATGTACAAGCACACCGAGGCGAATAACAAGGGCAGCACGGGATAAAGCGGCACTTTGAATGGCCGCGGTGTCTGGGGCTCACGCACGCGCAAGACGATGAGTGCAATGGCGCAGAGGAAGAAGAAGGTCCAGAACACCGGCGCGGTGTAATCCACCATGACTTGAAAGCCACTGCGCAAGCTGCCGCCAAAAACCACCAGCGCCAAAGCGAAAGCTGATTGCGCATAGAGGGCTGCGGCAGGCACACCACGCTCCGGGTGCCAGCGACCGAGCGCATGCAGCGCGGGCCAGTCTCGGCCGACCGCGAAGTTGGTGCGGGAGCCGACGATCATGGTGGCATTGATGGAAGTCAATGCGGCTACTGCCACGGCCAGCGAGATCAAGGTTTCCCCTGTACGGCCAAAGGCAACCCGTAGCAGATCAGCCGCTACGGCTTCGCTTTTGGCCATGCCCTGGATACCAAGACCATACAAGTAGGCCAGGTTGACAGCCAGATAGAGCACCGTGATGAGCGCAAGGCTGATGCCCAGTGCGTGAAGCATGCTGCGGCGTGAGCCACGCAGCTCAGCGCTAAGGTATGCGGCCTCGTTCCATCCGCCATAGGTCAGCAAAACAAACACCATGGCCAATCCCAGCATGGCCATGCTGGGGGTACTGGAGGTAGCAGAGGCGGCGGCCTCTCCAATGATGGGCGCCACGGGTGCAGCGCCCTCCCCTCCCAGCCACAACCACAACCCGGCGGCCACGATCAGCACCAGCCCCAGTACTTCGGCGAGCGTCAACCAGCTCTGGGTGCTGGCGCTGGCACTGATGCCGCGCGCATTGACCCAGGTGAGCGCCAAGATGGCTAGAGCACCCCAGATTGCCGCGCTATAGCTACCCAGTGGCAGCAAGGCGCTCATGTAGTCGCCGAATACAAAGGCGAGCAAGGCGATGGAGCCGGTGGTGATGACCGAAAAGCGCGCCCATGCGAAAAGGAACGATACGCGGCGCCCGTAGGCGCGCTGCAGAAAATGATAGTCACCCCCCGCGTGCGGCCAAGCGGCTGCCAATTCGGCATAGCAGAGCGCGCCGATGAAGGAGATGACGCCACCGGCCACCCAGGCTGCGAGCATCCAGCCCGGAGACCCGGTGAATTGCGCCACCAAGGAGGGGGCTTTAAAGATACCCGCACCGATGACGATGCCGACGATGATGGCCACAGCCTCGCGCAGCCCTAGAGTGGGCTGCGGCTGCGAATGCTCGCTCGCGGACGAGGTCATTCTGAGTACAGTGAGTCAGCCTCGTTTTCAGGGGCGGGCCCGGAGCCACCAATGGCGGGAGCCGCACCTACCCGGCGCGCTGTAAAGGGCGCGCGCTTGTTGTCTTCAAAGACAGAGCCGTTGATACGGTCCCCGGACACCTGCCCCTCGAACCGGCGCAGGTGGCCATCTTCATCGGTCAGCGAAAAAGTGACGCGATCGCCCGCCACTTTCTGATTTCGCACGCTGGTGCTGAAATCTTTGAAGCGGGCCTCACCAGTGAAATTCTGGAACGTCTGCGCCAAGCTGAGCTTGACATCCGCGGGACCGCCTTGCTGCGGAAAAGACAGCTCCCAGTCCCCTCCGACATTGGCCGGCACCAGCCACAAATAAACTGAGGCGGTGCCCACGCGCGAAGTTTCGTCTGGGACCCAGCGCCCCATGTTGAAAGCGTGCGAAACCACTCGGGTGCCAGGCTTCAAAGCCATGATGCGGGGGCGTAACTTCAGATTCAGGTGCGGCAGCAGGTACATGGTGATCACTGTGGCGCGCGAAAAATCGGATTCAAAAATATCCGCTTTTTCAAACTCAGCGCGCTTACCCACACCAGAAGCCTGTGCTCGGCGATTGGACAACTCCACCAGATCCGGGTTGTATTCAATGCCCTTCCCCTGCGCGTTGAATTCGCGCGCTGCGGCAATCACGATTTTGCCGTCGCCCGAACCCAGGTCAATGACGTAATCCTGCGGCGTGGTGTTCGCCAGGCGCAGCATGCGGGTGACCAAGGTGTCGGGCGAGGGAATCCAGATGACATCCTTGCCAAATTGGCCGCGCGTAGGTTCGTAAGCGCCACCGGGGGTAGCCGGCTTTTGAGCGAACAGGGCAGGAGAAACCAGCAGGCCACTTGCAGCCAGCGCACCCGAACGAGCAAGGAACGAGCGGCGAGGCATGTAGGAAAAATCGGTGAGGGTCAAAAAATTCTCCGCGAAAGAGTGGCCGAAACCGGTGGGGTTGTACCGCGAACAAAAGAAGGAAGTTCTCTAGAGCGTGTTCGAAGTCTCTGCGCGAGGATCATTGTGGTCGAAAAGCTGTGGATGCAAGGCGAAAAACGCAGGGATACCCCATGGTATCGCGAGTATTTTTAACGCCGCAGACGCAGTTTTTGGGCCGCAGTGAGACCGCGAGGAGGCTTTGGACACGCTCTTACCGTGCAGTAACAAATACTATTGAGAGGATAAAAGCCATAGACGCTTCACAACGTAATACCCAACTGCTTTTATGTCCTTTCTTGCTTCATGGGTTTTCGCCGCCATCCTGGCTCGTCCCTCAGCTAATCAATCAGGCCTTGATGAACGGTTGGATAGGCCAGCCGAAGCCGAAGCTCACGTTTCATGCGCTGGTTGTCCAACCGGCGGGATTCGCGCATGAAGGAAAGCCGCATGGCAGAGAGCGTTTCGGCCGCCTGCGCCAGGGTGGTGCGTGGTGGGCGGGGAAGTTGATAAAGATCGGCGGCCAGATCCATGTAGTCGCCCATCTTCAGATCGCTGTCGTCGCTGACGTTCACCACACGTTGCGGCCTGCCGTGCCAAAGCGCGAGCACGCAGGCGCGAGCCAGATCATCGGCGTGGATGTGGTTGGTGAATACGTCTTCTTCGGCCACCAGCACGGGAGTAGCTTTCAACAGGCGCTCGCGCGGTGTGCCGCCTTCCCGATCAGGTGCGTATATGCCTGGAATCCTCAAAATGCTGGCGCGCACACCCCGGCGACCGAGGGAGCGCATATGCAATTCAGCATCCACCCGGCGCCAGGCACGGGGTGTTTGCGGGTTGACGGCGCGAGTCTCGTTCAACCATTCGCCCCCGCAATCGCCGTACACGCCGCTTGTCGATCCGTAAACCATGGACAGAGGCAGCTCCCGCCTGAGAAGTACTCGCGTGAGTGCCTGCGTGCGTGGATCCGCCATGCCCTCACCCGGAGGCGGGGCCAGATGGATCACGCGTGAAGCCAACCCAGCCACCCGGGCCAGCGTGCCCGGACGATCCAAATCACCCAACAGTGGAACGATGCCGGCGGCGCGCAGCGCTGGCACCCGCTCCGAGTTGGATGTCAAAGCCAGTACTCGCACGCGTTGACGCAGGAGCTGCGCCGCGCGCATGCCTACATCGCCACAACCGACGATCAGCACCCGCTGACGCCGGAAGCGAGCCGGCAAGGCTCCGAGGGGGTTCAGGTTTGAAGGCAAAATCAGCCAATCTGGAAACACAATAAGAATCCCCAAGGATACCTATCCCATGACCTATCAAGTTACTGTGGAGCCTAGCGGCCGCAGCTTCGAAGCAGAGCCCGGTGAAGCCATGCTGGCTGCGGGCATTCGCCAAGGCATTGGCCTGCCGTATGGCTGCAAGGATGGCGCCTGCGGCTCGTGCAAGTGCAAGAAGCTGTCTGGCACCGTGGCCCATGGCCCGCACCAGGACAAGGCTTTGAGCGCAGAGGAGGAAGCCCAGGGCTATGTACTCACCTGCTGCGGCGTGGCGCAAAGCGATGTGGTGCTGGAATCACGGCAAGTGACCCATGCTGGCGCGTTCCCGATCCGCAAGATGCCTGCGCGGGTGGCTTCGCTGGAAAGGAAGTCTCACGATGTGATGTCCATCAGGTTGCAACTACCGGCCAACGACGTGATGCAATACCACGCAGGCCAATATATTGAGTTTCTTTTACGTGATGGCGCGCGGCGTAGCTACAGCATGGCCAACGCACCGCATCTGCTGGTTCAGGCACCTGCCGGTGGAGGAGCAGGTGCGCCCATCGTGGAATTGCACGTTCGTCACATGCCAGGTGGCAAGTTCACCGATCACGTGTTCAGCGCCATGAAGGAAAAGGAAATCCTGCGGGTTGAAGGGCCTTACGGAAGTTTCCATCTGCGCGACGACTCACCTAAGCCCATGATTTTGCTGGCTTCGGGCACCGGTTTCGCGCCCATCAAAGCCATCGTTGAACACATGCAGTTCATGGGGATCACACGCGAGGCCACGCTCTACTGGGGTGGCCGCAGGCCGGAGGATTTGTATATGGACAGCTGGATCAAGGAGCGCTTGGCCGAGATGCCCCACCTGCACTATGTGCCAGTGATCTCCAATGCTCTGGCCGAGGATGGCTGGAATGGGCGCACTGGCTTTGTCCACAAGGCGGTGCTGGAAGACTTCCCCGATCTTTCTGGCTATCAGGTGTATGCCTGCGGCGCACCCATCGTGGTGGATTCAGCGCGGCATGAGTATGTGGCACAAGCGAGATTGCCTGAAGAAGAGTTTTTTGCCGATTCGTTCACCAGCGAGGCGGACAAGGCCCATACGCCTGGTTGATATCCCACTTCCCTCATTTTTGACCGTGAACGACCACACCGGAACCACAGCATGACTTCTATTGAACCCTCCCGCGAACTCATTGGCTTCATTGGCGGCGGCAACATGGCGAGCGCCATCATTGGTGGCTTGATCCGCCAGGGGGTGGCGCCCGAACACATCCGCGTGGTGGAGCCCTTCGAGTCCACGCGTGCGGCGCTGGTTGCGCTGCATGGCGTTCAGGTGGAAGCCGCAGCAGGAGAGTTCCTCAGGGGGACGTCGCTGATCGTCTGGGCTGTGAAGCCGCAGGTGTTCATGGAGGCGGCGGCTCCCGTGCGAGCTGTTGCCAGCAATGCTTTGCACCTGAGCGTGATGGCGGGCATCCGTTCAGGCAGCATTGCAGCTGCTTGCGGCACTCAGCGCATTGTGCGCTGTATGCCCAATACGCCGGCTCTGATTGGCCGTGGGATGACAGCGCTCTTTGCCCCTGCTGAATTGGATGACAAAGACCGCACCCGGGCCGAGCAAGTCATCCGTACCACGGGTGATGCGCTATGGGTAGAACGCGAGGAGCAGCTTGACGCTGTGACTGCACTTTCTGGCTCCGGACCGGCCTACGTCTTCTACTTCCTGGAGGCGATGCAGGAAGCGGGGCAAAAAATGGGCTTGAGCGCCGCCCAAGCGCGCCAACTGGCGGTGGGCACGTTTGATGGTGCGAGCGCGCTGGCGGCGGCATCGCCAGACCCACTTGGCGTGCTGCGAGAGCGTGTGACCAGCAAAGGGGGCACCACCTATGCCGCGTTGACTTCTATGGAGGGCAGTGGCGTTAAGGAGGCGTTCATCCGCGCTATGCAGGCGGCGCAGCAACGAGCGGTGGAGTTGGGAGATGAGTTTGGGCGGTAGTGATTAGTCCAGGCGACGGGCTGGGAAGCGGGCAGGTGCGGTGTCGCGTGCTTACACCTGGCTATGAAGTCGCTGCGAAGGCCATCAAGCGCCGCGAACAAATCGATCGCTGCTTGCCCTCACCCCCACCCTCTCCCGCATGCGGGAGAGGGAGTAAAGCCCATCGCGCGCGACTGACGGTTTCAAGGCCGAGCGCAGCAATGGCCCGAAAGGGTATCCAACCGCAGCGCTTCAATCGATCGCCGCTTGCCCCCACCGGTTGGCCGGCCCCGCCCCACCTTCCCCCAGCGGGGGAAGGAGTAAGACCAACGATGCGAGGGTCTGGTGGCTGACCTTCAATTGGGCCATGAATAGGCTAAGGCGATACCTGCGAACAGGGTGAAGCCTAGCCAATGATTGAGGCGGAATGCCTTGAAGCAGCCTTCCCTGGTGCGGTTCTTGATCAAGGTGTAATGCCAAACCACCTGCGCCAAGGCCACGGCGAACGCCGTGAGCAAAATGGCGCCAGGTACATGCCTCCAGCTGACTACCAGCCAGATGCCCAGATAAGCCAGGTAAAAGCCCATGATCGCCGCCACGTCGAACCGGCCCAATGTGATGGCCGACGTTTTCATGCCGATACGCAGGTCATCGTCGCGGTCGACCATGGCGTACTCGGTGTCATACGCCAGAACCCAGAACAGATTCCCAAGCAACAGCACCCAGCCCTCCAGCGGGATGTGTGCCTGCACCGCCGAGTAGGCCATTGGAATCCCAAAGCTGAAGGCCACCCCGAGCACAGCCTGTGGCATGGACACAAAGCGCTTTGCATAGGGATAGATGAGTGTGACCGCCAACGCTGGAAAGGCCCATGCAATGGTCTGGGCATTGGTCGTGAGCACCAGGCAGAAAGCGAGTGCCGCCAGCACCGCCCCCAGTCCCAGTGCCTCCTTGACGCTAATCAGGCCGCTCGTGACAGGCCGGTTGGCCGTGCGCTTGACGTGGCGGTCAAACTCGCGGTCAGCCACATCATTGACGCAGCAGCCTGCCGAGCGCATCAAGATCGTGCCCAGCGTGAAGACAATCAGGAGGTGCACACCCGGAAAGCCCCCCTTGGCCATCCAGAGGGCGCTGAGCGAGGGCCATAACAACAGCAGCCAACCGGCAGGCCGGTTCCATCGGATGAGATCCAGGTACAAGGAAAGCCGACTGCGGGGCGCTAGGGCTGGATCAATTGGGGTTGAAGTCATTCTGAAAAATTGGAGACGAGCGTGCGAGTGCTTATTTGTCGGCATTGTCGCGCACCGGTCGTGCTGACCACCTGTCCTCGATGGTCGCGCTCCCGGCTCACCAGCGACGTGCGTGTTCAGTCACCGCTATGGTCAACACAAGGAAGAAAGCACCCAACAGCAAACCCCCGAGCACATCGGTCAGGAAATGCGCTTGCAAGATCACCCGGCTGGCCGCGATACCGGTGATCAATAGTGCTCCTAAGACCGCCCAGAAAACACGGCGAGAAGGCGCAACCCAATCTTGCATCAGCCAGATGAGCAGCCCAAAGACAAGCAACGCGCTTGCCGCGTGTCCGCTGGGAAAGCTCAAGCCGGCGAACGCATCCGTGGGTGCCTGCGGAGGACGCGCGCGCCCTATGAAATTCTTGAGCACCCGCACCGTCAGACCGTTGGTAGCGCAGCCAATGATCCAGACCAAGGCTAAAAAGCTCTGTTGCCGCCGCAAAAGCAACAGCGCAACCAGCCCTATCAGTGGCACTAAAGCGCCGCCGCGCCCGATATCGGTCAACAGCACCGCAAACTCATGAAGCCCGGGCAAAGTGAGGCTTTGAGCCCAAAGCTGAGCGGTCTCGTCCCATCCCTGCAAGCGCTGACCGAGGGCTGAGGCTTTCCCGGCTGTGACGCCCCAGGCCAAGACGGTGATCAACAGCGCGCAGACGATCAGAACGGGGCCGGCGATCGACCACCGAAGCTGCGCGGCTGGTGCCTCTGGTGCGGCAACTCCCAGCCGCTGGCGCAGCCGCGCACGCTGCCAGCGCCGTTGCAAACCCCAAGCCGCCAGTAGCAGCAAAGCTGCCAGCAGCCAGGGCGCGTAGGGATCGAAAACCGAGGCGCTCTGAGCAGCAGCGGTCTGAGGCAATGTCGGCTCCGCAGGGACGCTCATGACAGCCGGTGAACCCCAGGCAGCTCACAGGCATAGACCGCGTTGCGCAGCGCTGCAATCGCTTCGTAGCGGGTAAAACTGCGCCGCCAGGCCAGTACCACCCGGCGCATGGGCGGGCCGCCAGGGCCCTTGTCTTCGATGGGCAGGTAACGGACGTAAGATTCCTCCGCCCGCTCGGCACTCGCCTGATCACGGCCCTTCTCCGCCTGCTTTTGCGCTCGCAACACATCGGCTGGAACCGACAAACGAGGCACGAGGGTCACCCCCATACCGGCGGCCACCATGTGCTTGATGGTCTCCAGGGATGAGCCCTCGAAACTTTTACGGATGCCCTCCGCATCACTGGAAAAGCGCGCGAACTCAGGGCAGACTTGCAACACGTGGTCTCTAAAGCAATGCCCGTTTCCGAGCAGCAGCATGGTTTCGTTTTTCAGTTGTTCGGTACTGACCGCCGCCCCCTTGGCCAGCGGGTGCGTCGAAGGAACAGCCGCCATGAAGGGCTCGTCGTATAGAGGTGCTATGGCCAGGCCGGTGTCGGGAAACGGTTCGGCCAGAATGGCGCAATCGATTTCACCCGTGCGCAGCATTTCCAGCAAGCGCACTGTGAAATTCTCCTGCAGCATGAGGGGCATCTGCGGTGTATTTCGGATGATCTGGCGCACAAGATCGGGCAGCAAGTAGGGGCCTATGGTGTAGATCACGCCCAGCGTGAGCGGGCCACTCAAAGGGCTTTTGCCGCGCTTGGCGATCTCCTTGATCTCAGCCGCTTGCTCCAGAACGCTTTGCGCCTGCCGCACAATTTCCTCGCCCAGAGGGGTGACGCTCACTTCTCCTGCGCTGCGTTCGAAGAGCTTAAGCTCCAACTCGTCTTCCAGCTTCTTGATCGCCACTGAAAGCGTAGGCTGGGAAACAAAGCAGGCTTCAGCCGCTTTGCCGAAGTGCTTTTCGCGGGCCACGGCTACGATGTACTTCAATTCCGTCAGTGTCATATCACCGCCCCCCTACCCTTAGATACGAAGACGCCGTGGCCTCGATCTCCCTACGGGGTCGATCCCCGCTACGCAGGGCCCCTCGCCCTCTCCTACGGAAGACCACGGCGACTATATATTTCAATTCAGTCAGTGTCATGCCAGCACCCCGCTCTTCTCGAACGCTGACGCCGTGGCCTCGATCTCCCTACGGGGTCGATCCCCGCTACGCAGGGCCCCTCGCCCTCTCCTACGGAAGACCACAGCTACGATGTACTTCAGCTCAGTTAGCGTCATATCAGGCCTTCAAGTACTCTGATTTTCCGCCTAACCATCGTTCGATGTGCAAGCGGGCAAGGTTCGGGTGGTTTCTAAGCATCAGTGGAGCAGCCTGCTGAGCCCACGCCAGAAGATCGCCATCTTCCTCCAGATTGGCGAATTTGAGCAAGGCGGCGCCAGATTGGCGTGAACCCATGAATTCGCCTGGCCCCCGGATATCCAGATCGCGCCTGGCGATTTCGAAACCATCACTGGTTTCTACCATGGCCTTCAGCCGCGCGCGAGCAGATTCGCTCAATCGCCCACCTTGCGGAACCTCGTAGAGCAATATGCAAGCGGAGGCCGCGCTACCTCGCCCTACGCGGCCCCGCAGTTGATGCAGTTGGCTGAGTCCAAAGCGCTCCGCATGTTCAATCACCATGAGGCTCGCATTGGGTACATCTACGCCGACTTCAATCACTGTGGTGGAAACCAACACCAAGGTCTCGCCGGAGGTGAACTTGCCCATCACCTCTTTCTTGTCTGCGCTGGGCATTCGCGAATGCAGCAGGCCGATCGTGACGCCAGGCAAAGCGGCGGCCAACTCATCGTGGGTTTCAGTCGCGTTGCGCAAATCCAGCGCCTCACTTTCCTCGATCAGAGGACACACCCAGTACACCTGCCGGCCTTGCGAAATCTGGGACCGGATGCGTTCAATGACTTCGTCTCGGCGGTGCGCGGCGACGAGCTTGGTCACCACGGGCGTGCGGCCCGGGGGAAGCTCGTCTAGCGTGGAGACATCCAGGTCAGCGTAGTAGCTCATGGCGAGCGTGCGTGGAATGGGCGTGGCGCTCATCATCAGCAGATGTGGCTCTTGCGCCCCATCCCTGGCTGAAGAGCCTGGTGCATCTGGCGCCCCCGCCGTCTTCTGCCGCAAATCCAGCCTCTGTTGCACGCCAAAGCGATGCTGCTCATCAATGACGGCAAGGCCCAATTTGAAAAAATTCACTTGCTCCTGGATCACCGCATGCGTACCGACGACCAGGGCGGCCTCGCCGCTGGCGATGAGTGCCAGCATTTCTCCACGTGCTTTTTTCTTCTGACTACCCGTGAGCCAGGCCACGCGTTGGCCTCGCTCCTGCAATAAAGGGGACAGCCATTCGGCCAGCTTGGCAAAGTGTTGCTCTGCGAGAATTTCGGTAGGGGCCATCAGGGCGCATTGCCAACCGGCGTCGATGGCAATGGCCGCTGCCAGCGCGGCCACCACGGTCTTGCCACTGCCCACATCACCTTGCAGCAAGCGGTGCATGGGTTGCACGCGGGACAAATCACGCGCGATCTCCTCACCCACCCGGCGCTGAGCACCTGTCAGCCCGAAAGGCAACACAGCCAGCAACTTCTCATGCAAGCCGTCCCGAGCCGCCACCAATTGGGGCGCCCGCAGGTGCTCACGCTCCCTCCGTGCCTCGAACTGAGACAGCTGCTGCGCCAGCAGCTCCTCCGCCTTCAGCCGATGCCAGGCGGGATGGGTGCGGTCTTGCAGCTGAACCAATGACACATCGGGTGTAGGCAGGTGTAAAAACGTCAGGGCGTCGCGCAGAGTCCAAGACGCCAGTTGGTGAAGTTGGCTCAAACAGGGTGCTGCCACGGTTTCGGAGAGATCGGCGCGTGACAACCCGGCGAGCACCGCTTTTCGCAGGTAGGCCTGCGGCAACGCGGCCACGGTGGAGTACACGGGGGTCAGCGATGCCGGCAGTTGGCCTGCCGCCGCACGCACCACCGGATGCATCATGGTCCACCCGGCCAATCCGCCGCGCACCTCCCCTCGTACTCGCAGACGTGCACCCACGGCCATCTGCTTTTGCAGCGAAGGATAGAAATTGAAAAATCGCAGAACGCAGTGGTCGCTGCCGTCATCCATAGTCACCAGCAATTGGCGGCGCGGGCGGAACGTGACTTCAGAGTGGGTGACTTCTGCCTCCACCTGAACCACATCACCATGGCGGGCATCACGCAGCCGCACGATTCTGGTTTCGTCCTCATAGCGCATGGGAAGATGAAGCGCCAGATCGATGTCGCGCGCGAGACCAAGCTTGCGCAGCGCCTTCTGTGGCGCACTCAGTTTGGGGGGTGTGGAAGGCAAGGCCGAGGAGGGCATGGGACAATTCTGCCGCGTTGGCAAATGCACGGGCAACGCCATTGCAACACGAACCACTATCTTTTTTTCATGCGCAGCTATTCCACGAGCGATTTTGACTTCGCTCTGCCTCCCGAACTCATCGCCCAATACCCTGCCACTGACCGCAGCGGCTCTCGCCTGCTGGATGGTAGCGGCCAGACGCCTGTCGACCGCCAGTTTCGCGATTTACCCACGCTCCTGCGCGAGGGTGATTTAATGGTTTTCAACGACACCCAAGTGGTCAAGGCTCG
Source organism: Ottowia thiooxydans DSM 14619 (assembly GCF_000422885.1). Lineage (GTDB taxonomy): Bacteria > Pseudomonadota > Gammaproteobacteria > Burkholderiales > Burkholderiaceae_C > Ottowia > Ottowia thiooxydans. The sequence goes on from NZ_AUGX01000008.1 coordinate 387,479, forward strand.
CCTGTTCGGTGAAAAAACCACCGGCGGCAAGCTGGAACTTCTGATCGAGCGCGTGCTAAACGGTAACGAAGTGGCCGCGCACATGAAAGTCAGCAAGAAGCCGCGGGTGGGCGATACCCTGCGTCTGGCGGGGAATACGCAGGCCGTGTTGCTCGGCCGGTGGCCCGACGCGGATGGCCCCTTGTTTCATCTGCGCCTGTCTCGCGAGCCCTACGCTCTCATGGCGGCACACGGCCATGTACCGCTACCGCCCTACATCACCCACACCGACACGGAAGAAGATACCGCGCGCTATCAAACCGTGTTTGCCAAAAATCCTGGGGCAGTCGCGGCGCCCACAGCGGCATTGCACTTTGACGAAGCTCTTCTGGCGCTGCTCGAAGCGCGCGGTGTGCACCGCGCATTCGTGACCCTGCACGTGGGAGCAGGTACGTTCCAGCCCGTGAAGACAGAGAACATCGCCGATCATGTGATGCACCGCGAGCGATACGACGTGTCAGAAACCACACAACAAGCGATTGCCGAATGCAGAGCACGTGGCGGGCGGGTGGTCGCTGTGGGGACGACCAGCGTGCGCACACTGGAATCCTGGGCACAAAGCGGTGAGGCCAGCGGAGATACCGGAATATTCATCACGCCGGGCTTTCGCTTTCAGGTGGTCGATGCGCTGGTCACCAACTTCCATTTGCCCCGGAGCACACTGATGATGATGGTCAGCGCGTTTTCAGGCTATGAACACATCATGTCCTTGTATGCGCATGCGGTGCGTGAGAGATACCGATTCTTCAGCTATGGCGATGCCATGTGGCTGGAGAGACGCGAGTTGTAGCGCTTTTGTGGCTTACGATATGCATCAAGAGCACTAAGGCCATTCAACCCCAAAACCTCACAGGAGAAACCCCATGGCAAAAGGCATGCAGCAGAACAAAATGGTGAAGAAGCCGAAAAAAGACACTTCACCTCCAAAACCGTCTGGCGGCTCTGACCGGCCAGTGGCGCCGGTGACCACCGTGCCGCTGCGCGGCAAGCTGAAAAATAAATAAGCCTCGCCCTGGCCTTTGGAGCCAGGTGGCTATATTTCCAAGAATACCCGCCCTCCATTGATCTTGACCGGATAGGTCTTGATCGGCGCGATGCAAGGGGGCTCGGTCGGTTGGCCACTCCTGATATCGAAGCGGCCTTGATGGTGGGGGCACTCGACCTCGTGTCCTTCCAGATAGCCATCGCACAGGCGTGCGTTGCCATGAGAGCAGATGTTGTTCGTGGCAAACACTTCCCCGCTCTCTGTCTTGTAGACGGCGATGTCCCGGCCTTGCGGCGTGACGGCGATGGCCGAGCCTTCGAATATCTCGTCTTCAGCCGCTACATCGATCCATTGACTCATGGTGGGATTTTTCTTTCTTAAGTGGGCTTGTTACCCCAACTGACATTCTGACTCAACGGGTAAATCGAGCATCCATTCAGGCGGTGTGTGATGCACGATAATTGGGGTTTTAGCGGTCAGCGCCTTGGCTTGGCCGTTTCCGACCTTTCCCGCTGATTTCTACTGACCTTCACAGCCCTCAGGCGCTCATGAGCAACTACTCCATTCCCAATGACGTCCTGACTCAGGAACTGCAACGCATCGGCTCGCTCATTGCGAAACGTGAGCTGCAGCAGGCAGCCCTTGCCCTTAATGATGCCAGGAAGCGCTATGGCGGGGATGCACGCATTTTCCTGCTTGCCTCGCGGCTGGCAGAACAGGCGGGCAATGCTGAAGGGGCGCTCCAGTCCGCACGGCAAGCCCAGCAGGCAGCGCCAGGTTGGCCGGTAGCTGAAATGGAGCTCGCACTGCTGCTACTGCGCCAAGGCAAGCGCGAGGAAGCCTTGGCCCGCGCCCGGCGCGTTGTGGAGCTCGCACCCGATGACCTAAGCGTGGTTCGGCGAGCTGCGGGCATAGCCATTCAGGCCGATGATCTGCAAGCCACTGTGGCATGGCTGCGAAAGCTCGTTTCACTCAAACCCCAGGAATACACCTTCCGCTCTTTATTGGCCAAGCAATTGCTCACCAGCGGGGCAGTTGAAGAAGCATTGGCGATGTACAACGAGTTGGTTCAGGAACAACCTTGGGACACAGAAGCGCTGTCCGGACGCGCGCGCGCCGCGCTGACGCTGGGCCAACTTACTCAGGCTCAGCAAGACGCCGAGGCGCTTGTGCAGTTGGAGCCCTCCAATAAGTCACACCAGCATGTGCTCGCTTTGTCACGAGGTGAGTCACCCAAGACCTTGCCGGAAGAAGGTGTCAAGGCCCTGTTCGACAGCTTCGCAGAACGCTTTGATGAAACGCTTTGGACTGCTCTGGAATACCGAGTGCCTCAAAAAGCCGCTGACATTCTCTTGCAGGCACACCCCGACCGCAAGTTCAACTTGCTGGACCTCGGCTGCGGAACTGGTTTAGTGGGTGCATGCCTTGGGCGCATTGATGGATACATCATTGGCGTCGATCTTTCCGATGAAATGATCCGCAAAGCTGCTCAACACGGGGTCTACGAGCGTTTTCACAACGTCAACATACTCGACGCACTTCGAACCACCCCCGGGGATCACTACGAAGCCATCACCTGCTGCGATGTACTGGTTTATGTGGGCGACCCCAAAGAGGTCATACCCAACGCGCTGCGTATTCTCAAAGCGGGCGGCCACTTCATTTTTTCTTGCGAATCAGCCACAGAAGAAGAGGAAGACATCGTTCTGCGGCCTTCCGAACGATTCGCGCACAAAGCCTCTGCGGTGCAGCGCTGGTGCGAGGAAGCTGGCTTTGACGAGATCACGATCGAACAGCTGCCGCAACTCCGCCGGGAAGGCGGCGAGCCGCTGCCAGGTTTCCTGGTGACGGCCCGTAAAAGCCAGACTGTTCACTGACACGGGTATCGATGCTGCGCTTTGAACTGCTAACCACGGACGCCTCCAGCCATGCCCGGAGAGGGCGACTGACCCTGAATCACGGTGTGGTGGAGACCCCCATCTTCATGCCCGTGGGCACCTATGGCACGGTCAAGGGGGTCATGCCGCGCAGCCTGCATGAAATGGGCGCCCAGATCATCCTGGGCAACACCTTTCATCTGTGGATGCGGCCGGGTCTTGACGTCATTCAATCGTTTGAAGGCTTGCACGGCTTCGAGAACTGGCAAAAACCTATCCTGACCGACTCTGGAGGATTTCAGGTCTGGTCTCTGGGTGAAATGCGCAAGATCAGCGAGGAAGGTGTGAAATTCGCCTCGCCCGTCAACGGCGACAAGCTGTTTCTCACCCCTGAAATCAGCATGCAGGTTCAGACGACGCTGAACAGCGACATCGTCATGCAGTTTGATGAGTGCACACCCTACGAGACCAAGGGGAAACTCACCACCGAGCGCGAAGCACGCACCTCCATGGAGCTTTCGCTGCGCTGGGCGAAGCGCTGCCAAGCTGAGTTCACACGGCTGGAAAACCCTAACGCCTTGTTCGGAATCGTGCAGGGCGGCATGTTCGAACATCTGCGCCAGGAATCGCTTGATGCCCTGGTAGAGATGGATTTGCCGGGCTATGCCATTGGCGGTGTGAGCGTGGGCGAGCCCAAAGAGGAAATGAAGCGCATCACCGCGCATACGCCGCACCGTTTACCCGCCAACAAGCCTCGCTATCTCATGGGCGTGGGTACGCCCGAAGACCTGATTTATGGCGTGCAACATGGCGTAGACATGTTCGACTGCGTCATGCCCACCCGAAACGCGCGAAACGGCCATTTGTTCACGCGCTTTGGTGACCTGAAAATTCGTAACGCCCGGCACAAGAACGACCACCGGCCTATCGACGAAAGCTGCACCTGCCACGCCTGCGCGGGAAGCTCTGGCGTCGCTTGGCAAGACGGTGGCCGGGAGGGTTTCAGCCGCGCTTATCTGCATCACCTGGAACGCTGCGGTGAGATGCTGGCCCCCATGCTGGCCACCGTACACAACCTTCACTACTATCTTCAGCTCATGAATGAGGTGCGGGCGGCGCTGGAGGCAGGTGCTTTCAGCGAATTTGTGGCGCGCTTTCACGCTGAGCGAGCACGCGGGGTTTGAACGCACCCCACCTGCGTGGAAATAGCCACGCAGGTTTTTTCAGGGCACGCTACAAGCCGAAGATAGCCACTGCGCGCGTCCACCCCGCGGATGCAGCCTTCACCTTGACCGGAAAGCAGCTCACGGTGAAGCCATGGGCCGGCAGGGCTTCCAGGTTGTGCAGCTTTTCCAAATGACAGTAACCTATATCTCGGCCAGCCTTATGGCCCTCCCAGATCAAGGATTTGTCGCCCGTCTCAGCTACCTTTTTCTGCGTGTAGACGAACGGTGCATCCCAGCTCCAAGCGTCAGTTCCCGTCAGCCGCACACCTCGTTCGAGCAGGTATAGCGTGGCTTCCCGGCCCATGCCGCAGCCGGAATCCACGTATTCGTCTTTCCCGTAAAGCCCCCCTGCCCTGGTGTTGACCACTACGATATCGAACGGCTGCAGACTGTGCCCGATGCGATCGAGTTCAGCGGCTACGTCAGCGGCGGTGACCACATAGCCATTTTCGAAGTGCCGGAAATCCAGCTTCACGCCAGGGCGCAAGCACCAATCGAGTGGGACTTCGTCAATCGTCATCGACCGCTCGGGACGACCCGAGGCATGGTTCATCGTCGGGTGGAAATGGTAGGGCGCATCCAGGTGCGTGCCGTTGTGCGTGGTGAGCTGTACTTTCTCCAGCGCCCACCCTGCGGCATCCGGCAGATCCTCGGCCTCGAGCCCTGGAAAAAAACTCTGAATGCGCGGTACGGTCTCGTCATGCCCCAAGTACTCGATTTTGGGGCGCGCAATATCGGGGTCTGAGCGCACGCCGTTTTCGAGCGGCATGGAGATATCCACGAAGCGAAGCTGCGAAGCATCCAACATCAGTTTTTCTCCAAACCGATGGAAGGAATGAGCTCGGCGTTCTCGCGATAAACTTTCTCCAGACGTGCCTTGAACGCAGCTCCCGGCAGATAAGCCGTGGCCTGCTGCAGCGTTTGCGCCGTCTTGCGGAAGTCTTCCGATTCAGTGACTTTCTGGCAGATGCCTTGCAGTTGATCAACCAACGCCTTCGAAGTACCTACCGGCACATACACGCCGTTGAGACCAGGCACAACGGATGGATAGCCCAGTTGCGTGAGGGTGGGTGCTTCAGGCGCACCGGGGTGCGCTTTGTCTGACATCACGGCGAGCACGCGAAGGCCCCGGCCACTGATCGACGACATGGCGGGCGCCGCAAAGTCCAACTGGCCTCCGATCAACTGAGGCATCAACGCCCCATCTCCGCGATAAGGAATGGGGTTGAATTTGACACCCAGGGTTTTTTCAATCGATGCCACCGACAGGTGTGGAACCGAGCCGGTGCCCGCGTGGCCATATGAAAGCTTGCCAGGCGCTGCCTTGGCCCGCTCGACGAGATCCTTCATGGAACGAATGGGTGAATCTTGCGTGACAACGATGGCAAACACGTTCTCGAATACCTGGCACACCGGTTCGATCTTGTCGAGCTTGAACGGTATGGTCTTGCTGACGAAGGGCGTAATGACCAGCGGCGAGGCCGGTGAAAAGACGAGGGTATGGCCATCAGGCGTCGCGTTGGCAAGCGCGGCGAAACCCAGCATGCCTGCAGCGCCATCCTTGTTGACCACCACCCATTGACCGCCCGCCAATTGAGCAGCGCCACGCGCAAAGGCTCGGCCCATGGCGTCTACGCCACCGCCGGCGGCATAAGGCAAGATGATCTCAACGTTGCGCGAAGGATATTTATCCTGCGCCCAAGCGGGCGCAGCGAGCGCGCAGACGAAACTCAACAGACTGATCCACAGGAAACGATGCATGGGACTCTCCTCATTTTAGGTATTGACCATGCCATCGTAGCACCGCCTTTTCGGCCGCTTGAGCCAAAGCGTTTCTACTTATCGGAGGACGCTACCAAGGCATTCACCCTGTTGTGCAAACCCTCTGGTGAAACCTGCTCTGCAGCCACCGCTTCACCCACATTCAGGCCCACCCGGTTAAAAAATCCGCGGCGGAAGGGCCGGGTCATGGCGCCGTTTTTCTCGATACGGCTGAAGAATGAACCCCATAGGTTCGTGAGCGCCATGGGTATCACAGGCACCTGCTGACCATCAGCCTCGGCCCGCTCCATGATTTTCATGATTCCGCCCTTGAAGGGCTGCAGCTGACCATCGCGCGTGATGCCGCCTTCGGGAAACAAACCTAGCAACTCGCCCTCACTCAGCACCCGGGCCGCCTCGTCAAAGGCACGCTGGTAGGCTGCCGGGTCTTCCTCCCTGGGCGCGATGGGAATGCATTTGGCAAGGCGAAAGAGCCAACCCAATACGGGCACTCTGAAGATGCGGTGATCCATCAGAAAGCGGATGGGACGCGGGCTGACGGCCATCAGCAGCACGGCATCAATGAAACTCACATGGTTGGCCACCAGCACTGCGGGCCCTTCCACCGGAATACGTTCGCCGCCCTTGACCTGGAGGCGATAAACGAAATGCGAAGCTCCCCAGGCCACAAAGCGCAGCAGGTATTCCGGCACCAGCAGAAAAATATAGAGCGCTACGACAGCATTGGCCAGGCCCAGGATCAGAAATATCTGCGAGATGCTGAACCCGGCACCAAGCAAGGCGCCCGCCAACAATGCACTGGCAATCATGAACAGCGCGTTCAGGATGTTGTTGGCGGCAATGATGCGGGCACGATGCGTGGGTGCGCTGCGCAACTGGATCAATGCGTACATAGGCACGCTGTAGAGACCCGCAAAGAGGCTGAGCAGCATCAGATCAGCCATCACACGCCAATGTGACGGCTGGGCCAGGAAACTGCCCAGCGTGTGCCCGGAAGAAGCAGGCAAGCCCTGCAAGGCAAAGTACAGATCGACGGTGAAGACTGTCATGCCCAAGGCACCCAGGGGCACCAATCCGATTTCGACATGCCGGTGCGACAAGCGCTCGCAGAGCAGAGACCCCACGCCTATGCCCACGGAAAACAAGACCAGCAGCAAGGAGGCGACCTGTTCGTTGCCATGCAAGACGTCCTTGGCGAAGGCCGGAAAGTTACCCAGAAAAACAGCACCGAAGAACCACATCCATGAGATACCCAGCATGGATCGGAACACCACCGTGTTGCTGCGAGCCAGCTTCAGGTTGCGCCAGGTTTCAGTGACGGGGTTCCAATTGATGGCCAGGCCAGGGTCCGTGGCAGGCGCGCTCGGAATGAACTGCGCGGTCACGCGGCCAGCCACTGCCAGCACAAGGCAACTCACGGCCACGGCACCATGGCCAATGGAAGGAATGGACATCAGCAAACCGCCCACCACGTTTCCGAGCAGAATGGCCACGAAGGTGCCCATCTCCAGCATGCCGTTGCCACCGGTCAATTCACGCTCGTTGAGTGTTTGGGGCAGATAGGCAAACTTCACCGGCCCAAAAAGCGTGGAGTGCAATCCCATCAGGAACACACAGAGCAGCAGCACCGCCACGTTGGACACCATGAAAGCCCAAGCGGCGATCCCCATGATGGCGATCTCCAGGTTCTTGACCAGGCGGATCATGGCTGTTTTCTCGAACTTGTCGGCGAGTTGGCCGCTGGTGGCCGAGAACAGCAAGAAAGGCAGAATGAACAATGCCCCGATCACCATGCCCGCCATAGCGGGCGGCAGCCAGCCTACGCTGAGTTGGTAAGTGACCAATACCGTGAAGGCGAACTTGAACAGGTTGTCGTTGGCGGCTCCGGCGAACTGGGTCCAGAAGAAAGGCGCGAAGCGACGCTGCCCCAGCAACGCGAATTGGTTCGGCGCCTTCGCGCCGGGCGTGGGATCTAAAGCCATGTTCATGCACCCTGCTTGCTAAATTTGGATTTTTCAACTGCCGCTGGTTTTCTTGGACCTAGGCGTTGAAAAGAGGACGCTACTGGCCACAACGCCAAGGCGGCGACCAGATGCTTGGCGCTGTGGCCTGAGATCAAGCCCTGCGTGAGCGCCAGCACGGGCTCATCAGCAAGCTCAAGGATTTTAGCCAGTGCGTAGAAGAACAAAACGGGCCACAAGGGGATGCGCACGGCGCCTGCGCGCGCCGGGCGCACCGCCAGCACCAGCAAGAGCACAAGTCCCGCCCCTTGCAGCACGGCCCAAGGGGTCATATTGGCGGTGGACAGATCCCACCACGCCGCCAGCGGAGCCAACACCCCCACCGCGCAAGCCATCATCCACCCAGCTCGATCGCTCACGCGGTTGGCCGACGCCAGCCCCAGCACGCCCGCAAAAGCCAACGCCATGCCCAGGCGGTCCAAGGCCAGGCCACTGGCGTCTGGCTGCAAGTGATAGATCGACGAGCAGAGCATGGTCGTCACCAGACCCAGGCCGGTCAGGGTCGCCAGCGCCGAATGGACAGAAGACACCTGGCCGCGCGATTGTCTGGCAGCGCGAAGCAGGAAAAAACCCATCAGCGCAAACGGTAGATTGGTGAGCACATCCATGGCGTAGGGAAGACCCAGCCAGTCTCGCTGATCAGCGAACGCATGGTAGGTGTGCGGCAAACCAACCACTGGCGAACACACCGCAACCAGCAAGCCCAGCAGGACGAACGCGGCCAGCATGAACTCGGTAACGGAAGGCGATCCGGAGGCGCTTTGCCGGGCATTGGATACCCAGCGAGAAAAGATGGCGGTCAATCTGAGGGAGGGCACATAAGCTCCTATTGGCAAAGAATGCGCGGAATTTATCCATGGCAAGGCTGACAGCAGCCGAATTTGCAACTTTTACCCATTAGGTTACGCTCTGAGTATCTTATTTTGATACTTAACTCCATGAGCACCACGGCAGACCTGATTTCCGCCCTCAAAAAGGAGCTGAAATCCGCGCAGATGACCTATGCAGATCTAGCCCAGACATTGGGCATGGCTGAATCCAGCGTCAAGCGGATGCTGGCCAAGGGCGATATGCCGCTTTCGCGCATCGACGCCATCTGCCGTGCACTCAAACTCGACTTTGCCGAGCTGGCCCGGCGCGTGGCAGACGAGCAGCCGCTGCTCCGAGAACTAACTGCTGAGCAGGAACGGACCGTGGTGCAAGACGAAAAACTGCTGCTGGTCGCTATCAATGTGTTGAGCCAATGGACGCTGGAGCAGATCGTGGCGAGCTATCGAGTGACAAACGCCGAAGTCATCAAATGCCTGGCGCAGCTGGATCGAATTGGCATCATCGAGCTCAAGCCCCTGAACCGCTACCGCCTCAAAGTGGCCAAGACCTTCCGGTGGCGACCGCACGGCCCCGTGATGGACTACTTTCGGGAACACGTCGTGCTGGACTACTTCAGTGGCGGCTTCGACGGCCCTGCCGAAGGGCTACAGCTGGTACACGGCAGCATAGGCCGCGCGCTAGCGCCTTCGTTTCTGGAGCGTTTGCAGCGTGTTGCGCAGGATTTCGCCCAGCAACACCAGACGGATCAGAAACTGAAAGTGAGCGACCGCAAGGGCTATACCTTGCTGCTTTGCATGCGGGAATGGGAGTTTGCGGCGTTCGAGCGCCTGCGGCGCTAAAAAGCTTAGCTTACGAGGGCGGAGGCAACCGAAAGCCGGCTTTCGGCCTCGTCCCCGATGCGCCGCACGATATCGCCAGCCGGCTCCACAGACTGGATCAAATCAACGCCTTCACCCGCCCACACCATGGCGGTATCAAAGTCCCCGCTCTGCTGGGCCTGCTTGAAGGCCAGTGATTGCGCGGCTAAGGCGTCAACCAGGCCTGGCTCGTTTCCGTGCCAGCGGGCCATGAACTGATTGCGCAGCGCCCGCCCGGTATGAGGCTCCGGCCAGGATAGGCCACGCACAATGTCGAACACAGTGGTGCGCGCGGTCTGATCGCCAGTCGAGCGAACGATGCGCTCTTTTGCGAGGGGTGATCCCAAGGCTTCGTCGCTGGCGACAAAGCGCGTACCTATCAACACCCCCTGCGCTCCCAGCATCAAGGCTGCCGCCAAGCCCCGGCCATCCGCAATACCGCCTGCTGCCAGCACGGGTACAGGCGCCACAGCATCCACCACAGCGGGCACTAACGCCAGCGTCGAGCGCTGGCTCCCGTGGCCGCCAGCTTCAGTTCCCTGGGCGATGATGAGATCAGCCCCGGCCTCACGCGCCAGCAGCGCGCCCGCCAGATCCTGCACCTGACAGATGAGCTTGCAACCGGCTGCCTTGATCATCTCGCCATAGGGACGCGGATCACCAAAAGAGAGCATGACCGCATGCGGCTCTTGCGCCAGGATTTGCCGGATGATTTCGGGCCCCACCGCCCAGGTGATCACGCCGGCACCCCATGGGGCGGAAGTGGTCTGCCTGACGAGTGCCAACTCCGTGCGCAACCAATCGGGATCCCCGTAGCCACCACCCACCAAGCCCAGGCCACCTGCGTTGGAAACCGCAGCGGCCAGCGCGCCTCCTGTCACGCCACCCATGGGCGCCAGCACGATGGGGTAGCGCAAGTCGAAAAGGCGGGTCAGGGCTGTCTTGATCATTTTCTTCTCCGGGTGGACTCAACTCGAACGCCGGCACCACTCAGTCAAGTCTGGAATGTGAAAAAATCTACTCAGTGGAGCGCGCGTGCAGGTGCAGGTGCGGGCTAACGCTGACAGGGTCAATCCGGGCTGGCGAACACGGTCAGAACACCGGTATATCCATAGATATGGTGGCGCGCGATCTCACCGCCGGCAAAGAAACCCACCAGGGGCACATCGCCCAAAGCGCGGCGTACGATCTGGAGCTCTGCGCTCGGGCCTCCGAAGTGCGGACCGCCTCGACCGACACAGCTAACGTATACGGCGCCGGCGATGCGCCTGGCAGGATGTGGTGATGCGTCCTGATAAGACGCCGCCAGCGCTTGGGCGGTGGTCTGGGTTAGCTCCTCTGGTTCCAGCTCTTCGCGGATCTCTGCACATATGCGCACCAGATCAGCACGTGCGGCCTCTACGTTGCGTTGGCAGAAGGCAGCTCGTTGGCCCACAGTGGGCTTCTCTGCGATGGCCACCCCCTTCCGAGCCGGATCCAGGCCAATGATGTGGCGCACCACCACTTCTGCGCCGAAGCTACCGGTGCGGCGAACCGCTTCTTCGCCAGGATTGGACAGCCCCACCAGCGTGCGGCGGACAGTCTCCAGAGCTTCGCGCGGTTGATCAAGGTTAATCCCCAGATCACGCAAAAGTACATCCAGCGCAGGCTCACCATCCAGGGCCAGCAGCACATTGCCTTCGACCTCGGTGATGACGCGCTCAGGCGCGATCGGCTGGCAGCCCTGCGTCACGCGAGAGATGAGCGGCACGCCGGCACCAAATGCAACGCCTGACAACCCTCCGCTGAATACACCGCTGGCAGCCCCTTGCCCTCGGACATTGCCGTTGCCTCCCACAGCGAATTGCACCGCCTGCGTACGGCTTGAGGCGAGGCCACCGAACAAATAGCCGGTCTCTGTGGTGCCAGCAAATTCGGCAACCAATTCGGCAAGATCCGGCGTCTGTGCATCCGCATGCACAAGGGCTGTGAAGGGCTCGAAGCCCAGGTTGGCAGAAAGCGGTGCAACGCCGGAAAAAACCCGGTATTGATCACTGGGCAACTCGCACAGCATCACGCTGAGCGCTGGCTCATCCATGTATTCGGCGTTGTTGGCGGCCACGCCAACACCCACCGTGCCAGCCCAATCCGTGACCTCAGGCAACTCCGCACTGAGGTGATCGAGGATCTCGCTCGCGTAGGGGGCATAGGGATCGGTGATGTAGATGAGGCCCAGCGATGGAACGCTGGCGTACTCGGGCAGCGCCATCAAGGCACGCAGTTGCGCCAGGACCAGACCCGCCGCCATTTGCCATTGCGGATGAGTGGCGTGCCCGTGAGGAAAAAGTTTCATGTCAATTGGAAGCGGAACTCCGCCACACGGGTGGTGGGCGGAGGAAGAGAGGCGATGCCAACGGTAGAGAGAGAAGCTGGTCGCGCCCCTGAATACAGGGGTGCGACCAGCTTAGATTCGATTCACTTCCGTTTGGAAGGCGGTGGTAGCGGCCAACCTCCAGCCGCAGGGCCTGCCGCTGCCTTCTTGGCCGCAGGCGCTTTGGCTACCGGTTTTTTGGCCACGGGCTTTTTAGCTGCGACTTTCTTGGCTGCTGGTGGTTTGGCCTTGACAACCGCCTTCTTGATACCGGGCTTGTTGGTGGCTTTGCCAGCGCTCGGTGCAGGCGCAGTACCGGCCGATTTTGCAGCGGCTTTGGCGAGTGGTTCTTGAGACGCGACATCGCGCAAGGCGTCAGCGGCAATTTGCTGAAACTGCTGCGTCAGCGCTCCCCACCATTGCATGGGATCAGCCACTGCAGGAGCTTGCGCTTCGTGGGTCGCTGCGGCTTTCTTGGAGCGCGCAGCAGGTGCGGGTGCGGGCGCTTGCACGGGCTCTTCTTCCAGCTCGTCTTCTAACTCTTCTTCTGGCTCAAGCTCTGGCTCCGGTTCGGAAGCTGGGGGCGAAACAGTGCTGGCTGGTGGAGTAACACCGAAAGGCCACGGCTGAGGAGACGCGGCTGGAGCGGCTGGAGCCGAGGTGCCGGAGTTGGAAGGTTGATCGGGTGCCGTAGGAATGGTGAACGCCTTGGCCACTTCGGCCATGCTCATGTTCATACCGGCCAAGGTAGCCAAGGTCATTTTCTGCACTTCCAGCGCCTGTACGGTCGCCTTTAGTGCGGTGGCGTTCTGCTCAAGCCAGAACAGCACCGCCTTCAATTCCTTGATGCGCTTGTCCAGCTCTTCCACGCTCACCGTGGGAGCCACCCAGTTTCCCAGCCCGGATAAGGGCGACGCTGCGCCCTTGCCCGCGGCCGCCTGGCCGCTCGCGAGATTCTTTAAAAAGTCGAAACCGGGAATGAATTTGCCGAATGCAGATACGCCGGAGTCATCATTCATGGCAGCGCCTTTCGAATTCATGGAATGAATGGGGCGCCGCGAATGCCCTTCACGCGACGCGCATACAGCTTACCCGAAACCAGGGCGGTGGCGCCCATGATTCCGTGGATTTGGAGCGTAAGCTCCAGAAAGAGCACTAAAGCGGTGGGTGCGTCGAGGATCAGTACTTGGGCGCCCGCCGCTCGCGCAGCGAGGCCACGCCTTCCTGCACGTCTGGTCCGCCAAAACCCATGAACTCCAGTGCGAGCGAGGTGTCGAAACTCGGGCCAGCTTGCCGGTACCAGTTGTTGAGGGAGTATTTGGTCCAGCGGATGGCCGTCTGGCTGCCTGCGGCCAGCTTGTCTGCGACCTCGTAGGCTTTGTCTAGTAGCTGCGCGTCATCCACAGCCAGTGACACCAGGCCAATGCGTTCAGCCTCTTCGCCGGTCACCGCCTCGCAGAGCATCAAGTAGTACTTGGCCTTGGCCATCCCGCAGAGCAGCGGCCAGCAAATGGCAGCATGGTCGCCAGCGGCTACGCCCAATCGCGTATGGCCATCAACGATTTTTGCGGTCTTGGCGGCGATGGAAATATCAGCCAGTAACCCGGCCACCAATCCTGCACCCACTGCCGGGCCATGCATGGCGCTGACAATGGGCTTGTCGCAGTTGATGACGTTGTAGACCAGATCGCGCGCTTCCTTCCAGACACGGGTGCGAACCGCGAAGTCGTTGGCCATATCCTGAACCAGAGCCAGATCTCCGCCGCCCGAAAAACCCATGCCCTCGCCGCGCAGCACCACGGCCCGCACCGTGTCGTCTTTGTCTACATCGCGCCAGATCTCGCTCAGCTCCCAATGACCATCATGGGCGGCCGTGGGCAGCTTGCCATTGGTGGCTCTCATTTGCAGGTCAATCACGGCATTGTCTTTGCCGCGGCGCGTGATGTTGAGCGTTTTGTAGCGGCTGTAATCAATAGGGGGGTTGCTCATGCGGATCTCCTTTGGTTCTAAGAATGTGTTTATCTTCCATGCACACCCAACATGGTAGCGGCCCCGCAAGTACCTCGGGTATACCTTGAATGCGCGCCCTGGATCAGTGCTCCGGCGACAATCAGACGCGAACCCGACTTCCCCCGCCTGCGCACCCGCATCGTAAGCACTCTCTCGGGTCAACCTGCGCCTATGTCACCGCCTGCCGCCCCGCCTTCTCCTCCATCGCCCGAATTTTCTCTCCGGCGAATCGCAGTGCCCGCCTTCGGCCCGTCGCTGCTGTTCGGGGTAGGTGAAGGGGCCATCTTGCCCATCATCCCGCTGACAGCGCGGGATCTCGGGGCATCGGTGGCGCAGGCCGCCCTCATGATCGCGTTGATCAGCATCGGCTCGCTGCTCAACAACATTCCCGCATCGCTGATCACCATGCGTTGGGGCGAACGCTGGGCCATCGTGGGCGCGGGTTTCTGGAGCGTCCTCGGCATGCTCCTGTGCTTTGGCACCTCGCATCTGGGTCTCTTCGCGGCCGGGTGTTTCATGGTGGGCATGTCGCAAGCCATCTACAACCTGGCCCGCCAGAGCTACCTGACAGAGGCCGTGCCTATCGCTTACCGTGCACGCGCACTGTCGACTCTGGGTGGCGTGATGCGCATCGGGATGTTTGTCGGCCCTTTCCTGGCGGCGGCTGCCATACACGCCTTTGGCCTCGGTGCGGCTTATGCCATTGGCGTCGCAGGAGCAGCCAGTGCAGCGATCATTGCGCTGCGCATTCCCGATCTGGTGGCACCACCGCTTCCCGCTGGCCAAGCCCCGCCGGCCGCAGTGACGATGATCTCCACCTTGCGAGACCATCGCCGTGTGTTCCTCACCATCGGACTGGGCGTGCTGCTGGTCAGTGCCGTGCGAGCCTCACGACAAGCTGTGATACCGCTTTGGGCCGAACACCTGGCCTTGGCTCCGGCTGCAGCTTCCCTGATTTATGGCCTGGCCGGTGGCATTGACATGCTGGTGTTTTATCCGGCCGGAAAGGTCATGGACCAAAAGGGCAGGCGTTGGGTGGCTGTGCCTTCGATGGTGATCATGGGTGTGGCCATGCTACTCATGCCCCTGACATCAGGCTTTTGGCTACTGCTGCTGGTGTCTCTGGCGATTGGGTTTGGCAACGGCATAGGCTCCGGCATGATCATGACGCTAGGCGCCGACCATTCCCCCAGACATGGCCGCGCCCACTTTTTGGGCATTTGGCGGCTCATGGCCGACATAGGCGCTTCATCCGGGCCGGTGTTGCTCTCCATCCTGGCGGGCAGCCTTTCACTAGCTGCAGGGATCGCCATCACGGGCGGGCTCGCCTTCATAGCGGCCGGGGCCTTGGCACGTTGGGTGCCTTCCGGCACACCTTCTCAGCGCGACGGGTGACCAGGCAAGAAGCCTATGCCACCCTGCCTTGAAACGCTGTTTATTCGAACCCCTTGACTTCCTGCTCAATCGCGCCAAAAACCGAGTGGCCGTTTTTGCCCTTGATCTCCATGCGTATGGTGTCGCCCGCTTTCAAGTAGTCGGTCTTGGGCGCGCCATTTTGGAGAAACTCCATGGCGCGCTTTTCGGCAATGGAGCCATACCCTTTTGGCCAGTCGCGGCGCCCATCTTCCTCGGCGCCCTGGTTGCTCACCGCGCCACTGCCGATGATGCTTCCCGCGCCCAGAGGCCGTGTCTTGGCGGCATGTGCGATCAATTGCCCAAAATGGAAGTGCATCTCGGGGCCTGTTTCGCAAAGGCCTATCTTGCGTCCATTCCAGGTGCTTTGCAGTGTCAGGTGCACACGGCCTTCTTGCCAGGCATCACCGAGCTCATCAGGGGTCACAGCGACTGGACTGAATGCAGTGGCCGGTTTTCCACGCAGATAACCGAAACCCTTGGGGAGTTCGTGCGAAATGACCACTCGAAGACTCACGTCGTTGGCCAGCATCACCAGACGCACTGCGTCCAGGCTGTTTTCTTCGGTGCAGCCCATGGGCACATCGCCCGTGATGACGGCGATTCCCGCACCGAAATCAATTCCCCACTCCTCGCGCATGCCAACGATGGCATCGCAAGGCCCCAGCAAATGATCACTGCCGCCTTGGTACATCAGTGGTTCGGTCAAATGGCCGCCGGGCAATTCAGTGCCGCGTGATGCATGCTCCAATTCCACGTGGCTGAGGTAGGCCGAGCTGCTCAACCATTGATAGGCACGGGGCAACGGCGCCATGCATTGACGCGGATCGAACGCGAAAGCGTGGCGGCTCCGGCCAGTGTTGAGCGCGTGAGACAAATCCTGCAGCTGAGGAGAAAAGAAGTTCCAGTCGTCCAGTACCTGCTGCAGGCTGCTGGCGATGCCGGTCGCATAATGGGCTGACTGTA
The DNA here is from genome assembly GCF_000422885.1 of Ottowia thiooxydans DSM 14619. Classification (GTDB taxonomy): domain Bacteria; phylum Pseudomonadota; class Gammaproteobacteria; order Burkholderiales; family Burkholderiaceae_C; genus Ottowia; species Ottowia thiooxydans. The sequence goes on from NZ_AUGX01000008.1 coordinate 403,836, forward strand.
GATCGTGCGAGACGACCAGCAGTTGCCCGTTGCGCGAGCCATCCTTGTAGGTTGCCAGTTTCATGAGTTATTAGGGGAAATTGTGGGGTGCGCTATGCGATGTGAGCATGGCATGCTCGCTGAACCCGCCTAGAAGAGGCCTTGAAACATTCTATTGCAGGGGCTTGGTGAGCCAGGTGCCTCTTAGAACAGTGACCGGAATTTCTGCAATAAAAGCAGAGATGCAGGAAAAACCCGTCCTCCTTGAATTGTGCTCACACGTTCTTATATGTGGGTATAGCCTTGAACCTTGCACCGAAAGGAGCCGTCGCTCAATGAACACTCTCTACGATTCGGAATCCTTCGCGGTTGTCCATCTCTTGCCAGAAGAACCTCAAGGTGCGGATGTGCCCGCAGGAACCCCCACGCTCGCACGCCATGGGTTCGAGATCGTCGACAAGCGTTCAGGCAAGGAAGTCTACCTGGATGGTTTGTGGGCGGAACTGTTCCAGCGGCGTATCTCTGCATGGCAGGAAAACACGCCCACGCAGGAAGAAGTTGAAGACACGCTTGAAGGGTATGCAGAATTGGCGCAAAACCCTGTCATTCTTCATTGAACCTGGCGGGCACACCTTACTAGAGCCAAAATAGACGTTAAGAAATTTTCATTAGCCAACGTCGATAAATGGGCTCTGCCAAAACCAGCACGGCCACCAGGCGGCACACCTGAAAGGCTGTGACTACTGGCGCGCCGAGCTGCAGCACTTTAGCGGTAATGGCCATCTCAGTGATGCCACCAGGTGCCGTGGCGAGAATGAGTGTGACTGGATGCAGACCCGTCATTTTGGCCAGGGCCAGTGCGAACAGGCCGCTCAAAAAAATCATGGCCAGCGCGCCTATGGCTGAAGACAGCAGCCAACGCGGCGCCGCATGCAGAAACTCACGTGAAAAACGTACTCCGAGACTGACGCCAATCACCAGTTGAGCTGCGTTAGAAAGCCAGCCAGGCACCGATGAAAAATGCAGGCCCAACATGGTGAGCAGCATGGCCGCCAGAAGTGGGCCAAGAAACCAGGGATTAGGCCTGCCAGCCAACCGCATCAGCCAGGCTCCGACCCCGGTCGCCAACGCAAGCCAAAGCAAGCCCGGCCACTCCGCCACGCGTAACGCCGCCGGATTCATCTCCAGGCTGGTCAGGTTCCAGTACTGCTTGGCCCATTGCATGGCAAAAGGAATGACCAACACCACGACAGCCATCCGCACGCTGTGGGCAGCAGCCACCAGATCGACGCGCGCACCCGCGCGCTCGGAAAGCAAAGTCATCTCCGAAGCGCCGCCAATGGCGCTGGCGAAATAGCTGGTAGCGCGCATAGACCCGAGCGTGTCTGCCGGCATGCGGTGGGCATGTATGCGGTGCAAACAGACGCCGAACGCCATGCCCAGCACCAAGGCCCACACCACCCCTAGCGCCACAGCCCACCAAAGCCCTAGCATAAGCTCCGCCACCTCTCGGGTGAAATACAGGCCCAGCGCGGCGCCAATGGCCCATTGACCCGCATTGCGAAAAGTAGCTGAACTGGCCGTCGGCAGCGCGGCCATGGAAGCGAAAGCCGTAGCAAGCAAGGGGCCTATCATCCAGGGAATCGGTACGTGCAGCCACGTGCACAGCAGCGCAGCGGCCCATGCGAGCAACAGCGTCAAAGCTATGCGCATCAGGCGTGCTGAATCAAATCGGAAATGCGGTTTCATGAGCCAAGTAGTATCGCCTTCATGAACCGCCGCCTCCTCCCCCTCTTGACCACCGTGCTCGCCAGCCTGATGCTCACCGCCTGTGGCCATGCCCCCACCGCCCACCCCTGGACCGCAGCAGAGCAAGCGCAACTGACTGCCCTGCTCCCAACCGACGCCCTGCTGCTGGGTGAACAGCACGATGCTCCGGAGCATCATCAATTGGAACGGCAGGTGGTCGAATGGCTGGCGCAGCGCGGCGCCCTCGCCGCGGTGGCGATGGAAATGGCTCCCCGCGGCAAGGACACCCGTGCGCTGTCATCCCACGCCACCGATCTGGAAGTGCGCGCTGCACTGGACTGGAACGATGCGGGCTGGCCTTGGAAAACCTACGGCCCCGTGGTGATGGCGGCGGTGAAAGCCGGCGTTCCCGTGCTTGGAGCCAATCTCCCCACCGCGCAGCAACGCTCGGCTATGCGTGACACTTCCCTGGACGCCCGCCTGTCACCAAGCGCCCTGGCCACGCAGCAGCAACGCATTCGCGATGGCCATTGCGATCTGCTGCCTCCCGCTCAAATCTTGCCAATGACCCGGATACAAATAGCGCGCGATTTAGCGATGGCCCACACCGTGGTCGAGGCCCGGAAAGCGGGCCATACCGTGCTTTTAGTCGCTGGTAACGGCCACGTCGAACGTGCGCTAGGCGTTCCGGCGCATCTGCCTGCAGACTTGAGCGTCAAAGTGATTTCGGCGCTGGCGGGGCAGGCTCCGACTCAGGCCGGCGCGCAAACCACCGCTCCAGTACGCACTGCGGCTGATCTGATCTGGCCCACGCCACCCCTCCCCCCCAAAGACTATTGCGCTCAGATCCGGGACTCAGTTCCATCCAAGCCGGCGACAGCCAATCCCCTGAAACCTTGAAATGGCTCGTAAATGGTTCGTGAAGTGGCCTTCAGCACTGTCATGAGAGCCCTGCGACAATCGAAACAATGCAAGATACTTACACACTAACCCTTTCGTGCCCCGACCGCAGGGGTATCGTGCACGCCGTTTCCGGATTTTTGCTAGAGCGCGGTGGCAATATTGAAGAAGCCGCCCAGTTCAACGATGCAGATACGGGGCTTTTTTTCATGCGTGTGCAGTTCCGCAGCGAGCAAATCGGAGCGGATGAGTTGCGCAAGCAACTGGAGACGCTCGCTGGCCCGTTCGACATGCGCTGGCAATTGCACGCGCTGGCCCAGCCCATGCGATGCGTGATCATGGTCAGCCGGGAAGGCCACTGCCTCAACGACCTCCTGTTCCGCTGGAAAAGCGGTCTCCTCCCGTTGGATATTCGCGCCATCGTCAGCAACCATCGCGATTTCTATCAATTGGCGGCCAGCTACAACGTGCCGTTTCATCATGTTGCCATGAACAAGGCTGACAAGGCCCAAACCGAGGCCCGGCAGATGGAAATCATTGACGGCGAGGGGGCCGAGTTAGTGGTGCTGGCGCGCTACATGCAGATTCTGTCTGACGATATGTGCCGCAAGCTCTCCGGCAGAGCCATCAATATTCATCACAGTTTTCTGCCCAGCTTTAAAGGCGCCAAGCCCTACTACCAAGCGCATGATCGGGGCGTGAAGCTGATAGGTGCCACAGCGCACTACGTGACGGCCGAGTTGGATGAAGGCCCGATCATCGAGCAGGATGTGGCGCGCGTGGATCACACCTATACAGTGGAAGATCTCACTGCCGCTGGTCGCGACACGGAAAGCCAGGTGCTGGCACGTGCGGTGAAGTGGCACAGTGAGCACCGCGTGCTTCTAAACGGTCACAAGACCGTGGTGTTTAAATAAAGCCCCCCCTGAGTCGCTGGCGCGCCTTCCCCCGGAGGGGGACGCCACTGGCGGCCTGGCAAAGCCAGCTCCGCGGTGGCCACGTATGGCTTGCTCCGCAGCCTCTCGATGGGGGTTCCTGGTCAGGAGTCCGTCCTTGGTGACGGCAATCCCTTCTCGTCCCTCCCCGTCGTCCTGCCGTCTCGCCATCCGGGGATGACGGAGAGAAGGAGAAGACGGCTCTCCACGAGACGCCTCAAGAAGCACAAAACCCGCGCGGTCACTGAACGTGACAAGTGCGGGTTTTGCTATGTCGGCTACTTCAGTCGCCTCAGCTTAGGGCTGAAACTGAACCTCAGGCAGTGCGCCGCAGTACACGTGCACCCATCAGCGCCGCAGCGGCCGCCATCAGCAGCAGCATCCATTGATGCAGCGTGGGCACTGGTGTGGGTGTCAACACGCTCGGAGCGGCGAGCTGCACAACGGCAAATGGGTCCGCGATGACGCCCGGCTGCGTGGTCTCGGAATCGCCCGCACCATCGTCAGTGACCGTAAAGCTCACCACCGTACGCCCGGCAGACACCAGCACGCCTGGGTTGAACCAGCTGCTGGCCTGGCCGCTGGCGGCTGGGCCCCATTTGAGCAATAGATTCTGAGCGGCCACAGCCTCCGGGTAGGTGATGGTGACTGTCAGCGTGTCGCCTGCGCATCCAGTGGCGCGGAAGGAAAACACTCCGTTTGGCAGCGTGGCTCCAGGATATTGCGCCTGCAAGCCCGTCAGCATCTGGCCAGTGGCCGCACCAAAACCAGTCTGCGCGGGGTCTATGGTGCAACTGACGCTGCCGCCGGTGATCGCCACCTGCACGTTACCGGGCACGCCAGGCATAGTGCCGCTCCAACTGGTGTTGGCCGATAGGCTGATGCTTTGGCTGGCATCAGGCGCAGGCTGCCACGCGCCACCGCCGCTTTGACGGGCCAGCACCGTGCAGGCACCGGAGCCAGTCATTGTGATCGTCGTGCCGCTGGCGGTACAAACGGCAGGTGTGGTGCTTTCATAGCTCACTGGCAAGCCTGAACTGGCCACCGCCACAGGATCAATCTCAAACGTGCTGCCCGCCACGAGGGCACGGCTAGCCACCGTTTGCGCCGGGAAGCTGATGCTTTGCGCAGCCAGCGTGGTAACCGTCCAGCGCATGACTGCAGCGATTCTGCCGTTCTCAAAATCCTGGTAGGCGACGTAGGGCTTGCCATCAGGGCCGAAAGCTAGTGAAGTGAACTGCGCGATACCCTCTGTGAAGCCGGCCACCCCCACCACCTCCCACCCCGTGCCCGCGCTGTTCAAACGCATCACACTGGCTTTGAGGCTATTGGCAGCGTCCAAATAAGCCACATAGGGCTTGCTATCAGGGCCGAAAGCCAGGGAAATGAAAGACGCCGCACCCGCCGAAAACCCTGCCGCACCTACTGCTTCCCACGCCGTACCCAAGCTGTTCAAACGCATCACGCTGGCTTTGTAGCTATTGTTAGGTTCCTGATAAGCCACATAGGGCTTGCCATCAGGGCCAGGGCCGAAAGCCAGCGAAATGTATTGCGCCCAATCCGCCGAAAACCCTACTGCACCCACTACCTCCCACGCCGAGCCTGCGCTGTTCAAACGCATCACGCTGGCTTTGTCGCCATTGACGATGTCCCGATAAGCCACATAGGGCTTGCCATCAGGGCCGAAGGCCAGCGAGGGGAAATACACCAAACCCGCCGAAAACCCTGCACTACCTACTAACTCCCATGCCGTGCCCAAACTGTTCAAACGCATCACGCTGGCTCGGCCGCCATTGGCACCGTCCGAATAAGCCACATAGGGCTTGCCATCAGGGCCGAAAGCCAGCGCGATGTAATCCTCCGCTGCGCCCGCCGAAAACCCTGCACCACCTACTGCCTCCCACGCCGTGCCCAAGCTGTTCAAACGCATCACGCTGACTCGGTGGCCATGGGCACCGTCCGAATAAGCCACATAGGGCTTGCCATCAGGGCCGAAAGCCAGCTTGGGGTAATGCGCCTCACCCGCTGAAAACCCTGTCGCACCTACTGCCTCCCACGCCGTGCCCGCGCTGTTCAAACGCATCACGCTGGCTTTGTCCCCATTAGTACCGTCCCGATAAGCCACATAGGGCTTGCCTTCAGGGCCGAAAGCTAGTGAAGTGAACTGCACCACCCCCATCGAGAACCCTGCCGCACCTACGGCCTCCCACGCCGTGCCTAGGCTGTTAAAAAGCATCACGCTGGCTTTGTCGCCATTGGCCTTGTCCAGATAAGCCACATAGGGCTTGCCATCAGGGCCGAAAGCCAGCGAGGTGTATAACGCCCCACCCGCTGAAAACCCTGCCCCACCTACTGCCTCCCACGCCGTGCCCGCGCTGTTCAAGCGCATCACGCTGGCTTTTTCGCCATTGGCGATGTCCTGATAAGCCACATAGGGCTGGCCGCCAGTGCCGAAAGCCAGCGAGGTGAAATACGCCTCACCCGCCGAAAATCCTGAGGCACCTACCGCCTCCCACGCCGTGCCCAAGCTGTTCAAACGCATCACGCTGGCTTTGTTGCCATTGGCACCGTCCCGGTAAGCCACATAGGGCTTGCCATCAGGGCCGAAAGACAGCGAGGTGTAATTCGCCGCACCCGCCGAAAACCCGGCCCCACCTACCGCCTCCCACGCCGTGCCCAAGCTGTTCAAACGCATCACGCTGGCTTTGTCGCCATTGGCACCGTCCCGATAAGCCACATAGGGCTTGCCATCAGGGCCGAAAGACAGCGAGGTGTAATTCGCCGCACCCGCCGAAAACTCTAGCCCACCTACAGCCTCCCACGCCGTGCCCGCACTGTTCAAACGCATCACGCTGGCTTTGCTGCCATTGGCAACGGCCCAATAAGCCACATAGGGCTGGCCATCAGGGCCGAAAGACAGCGAGGTGTCGTACGTCCCAGCCGCCGAAAACCCTGCCGCACCTACTGCCTCCCACGCGGTGCCCGCGCTGTTCAAACGCATCACACTGGCTTTGTCGCCATTGGCATTGTCCCGATAAGCCACATACGGCTTGCCATCAGGGCCGAAAGACAGCGAGGTGTGAGACACCCAACCGTCTGAAAACCCTGCCGCACCTACGGCCTCCCACGCAGTTCCCGCGCTGTTCAAACGCATCACGCTAGCTTTGCCGTCATTGGCACCGTCCTGATAAGCCACATAGGGCCTGCCATCAGGGCTGAAAGCCAGCGAGGTGTAAGCCGCCGCGCCTACGATCAACGGCGGCAACGCCCCTAACCGCTCCCACGGCCCCGTAGCCTGCGCATTGGCCGCAGGTGCCAGCACCGCGAGCAACAACCCTATGACCGCTAGAAGGCGCAGCCCGCGATTCCACCAAACAGCGCCCAAAGAACAGATGTTTTTAAACGATGTTTGCTTCATAACGATCAAGGTACATGAGATGCTGTGGGTTCCGCAATAAGCTGTTGGTAGTACTGAGATCGGAAAATATCGGACAAGAGGGCTAAACGGTCAGCGGGATCAGGCTGCTGGGCTAGCCGGTGCACACATCCACCGCCCCGCAGGCATGAGTATCTACACAGCACGCTCCCCGTCATCCCCCAGATGAAGGACCGCTGTAGGGATTGATGCAAAATGCGATGAACATCTGATATGACTGAAACTGAATCTGCCGTCTCGCCTTCTGCGCCCTCGAAGCAGGAGCTTCAAGCACTCGTCATTCCTGCGCTGAAAGCGGTTCTGCCTGCTCATGCGCTGCTCTGGACTGTGGAGCAAACCACGCCTTATGAATGCGATGGTCTCACTGCTTATCGCCAGCGGCCTCTTGCGGTCGCTTTGCCAGAGACCTATGAGCAGATTCAGCTGGTGCTGAAGGCCTGCCATGCGCTGGGCGTGCCGGTGGTGGCGCGTGGCGCGGGAACGGGGCTTTCGGGTGGCGCCATGCCGCACGCGGGTGGTGTCACGCTTTCATTGGCGAAATTCAACAAGATTCTCAAGATCGATCCGCTCGCGCGCACGGCCCTTGTGCAATGCGGTGTGCGGAATCTGGCGATCAGCGATGCGGTCGCCGAGCATGGCCTGTACTACGCCCCCGATCCCAGCAGCCAGATTGCCTGCACCATTGGCGGCAATGTGGCGGAAAACTCCGGTGGCGTGCATTGCCTGAAGTACGGCCTTACTTTACACAATGTGCTGAAGGTGAAGGGCTTTACCGTAGAAGGTGAGCCGGTAGAGTTCGGTGGGCAGGCGCTGGATGCGCCGGGCTATGACCTGCTGGCTGTTGCAGTAGGTAGCGAAGGCATGCTGGCCATCACGACAGAGGTCACCGTCAAGCTCACTCCCAAGCCGCGAAAGGCCGTGTGCATCATGGCAAGCTTCGCGGATGTGCGGCATGCTGGGGAAGCGGTGGCTGCCATCATCGCCAGCGGCATCATCCCTGCAGGGTTGGAGATGATGGACAAGCCCATGACCGCCGCCGTAGAAGATTTTGTGCACGCAGGCTACGATCTTGATGCCGCTGCCATCTTGCTGTGTGAAAGTGACGGTACCTCGCTTGAAGTGGCGGAAGAAGTGGCCCGCATGGAACAGGTGCTGCGCGAGAACGGCGCCACGCGCCTTTCCGTGTGCGCCGATGAAGCTGAACGCCTTCGGTTCTGGAGTGGCCGCAAGAATGCCTTTCCCGCCTCAGGGCGCATCAGCCCTGATTACATGTGCATGGACTCCACCATTCCGCGCAAGCGCCTGGCCGACATCCTGCTGGCGATTCAGGAAATGGAAAAGAAATACAGCCTGCGTTGCTGCAATGTTTTCCACGCAGGCGACGGAAATCTGCACCCGCTGATCTTGTTCGATGCCAACGATCCGGATCAATTGCACCGCGCAGAATTGTTTGGCGCAGACATTCTGGAAACCAGCGTCGCAATGGGCGGCACGGTCACCGGCGAGCACGGCGTGGGCGTGGAAAAACTCAATTCGATGTGTGTGCAGTTCTCTGCTGAAGAGAATGAGCAGATGCTGGGCGTCAAACGCGCGTTCGACCCGCTAGGCCTGCTCAACCCCGGCAAGGTCATCCCGACGCTGCAGCGCTGCGCCGAATATGGCCGCATGGTGATTCGCGGCGGAGCGCTGCCGCACCCCGAGCTGGAGCGATTCTAGGCATCGTTCTCTCGACGGCCCCCTCGAAGCTAGCTCGCAAATCAAACGGGTTTCGGTCGCAACCCCGCCAGCAGTGGGTCTTGACTACAACACGCGGGGCCGCATCTGCCGCGTCAGGCTGAAGGCGGTTCGCCGTATTCGTTGGCCTGAGCCTGAGTGGGCTGCACCATGAAGTAGATCAGTACGAAGTTAACCAGCGGAATAATTCCGAGCAGGATCAGCCAACCCGTCTTGCCGGTGTCATGCAAGCGGCGCACGCCTGCCGAGAGCAGGGGAATCAGAAAGGCCAGCGCCACCAGGACATAGACGTATTCGTGGATAAGGCTCGCCACGACCGCCACGATGACGTACACCAGCGCGAACCACCAATATTCGGACCGGCTCGCGCGGCCGGTGAAATCGGCAAACTTGGCGAAACAGGTCTTGAAGGCCGTCATGAAATCCATATTGAACTCCTCGTGCAGATGTTGGTTCTCAGCAAACTCCCCCGGATAATCATAGAGGTAATCGGCATACCGCGTCCTGCAAAGTACGGCTCTGGAGGCTACAGAGCTTGAAATCACGCCGATATCCTCCACCGCGCCAACATGACGCAAGGCTTGGACTAAGCAAACAACTGACCACCAAGTACACTTGAGGGTTACCTCAGCCTCTGGACACATACCATGAACCGCTGGACGAAGTTCACCCAACTTTTCTCCTCTCTGCGCGTGCTCGCGCTCGCCGGCCTGATGTTTGGCCCTGCTGCTCAAGCGCAAATTCGCAATTTTCCTGACACCGTGCTGCGCGGCGAGATCGCCTTTGTCGCGCCACCTCAGATACTGCTGAACGGCCAAAGCGAATTTCTCGCGCCCGGCGTGCGGGTACGCACTCCACAGAACATGTTGGCCTTGACAGGCACCCTGGTAGGCCAGAATTTCCTGGTTAACTACCTGCGCGATCCTGCGGGCCTGATCCGCGAGATATGGATCTTGACGCCCGAAGAGGCCAACACTGGCCTCAATGGCAAGCCGCTCCCAATGGGCGAGCCGTTCTTCCTGGGCGGTTAGAACTTGTTTCTGAACAGGTTCTAAGAACACCCCGGCTGCCTACCTCAAGAGCGGCCAAATGATCCTGCGGGCGCACGGCCTGCACCCCTTTTTGATTCCGGAGCTCCCCATGTCGCGCAAAGTCTTCATCAAAACGTTTGGCTGCCAAATGAACGAGTACGACTCGGACAAAATGGCCGATGTCATGGCGGCTGCGCAAGGTTACGAGCCCACACAGGATGTTGAAGAGGCAGACCTGATTCTGTTCAATACCTGTTCGGTTCGTGAGAAAGCCCAGGAAAAGGTGTTCAGCGATCTGGGGCGCATCAAGCATCTGAAGAAAAAGGGCGTGCTGATTGGTGTGGGAGGCTGCGTGGCGAGTCAGGAAGGGGCTGAAATCATCAAGCGGGCGCCCTATGTGGACGTGGTGTTTGGCCCGCAAACCTTGCACAGGCTGCCGGAACTGCTGGCCGAGCGCCACCGCCTGGATTCCCCGCAAGTGGACATCCGCTTTCCTGAGATCGAAAAATTCGACCACTTGCCTCCGGCGCGAGTCGATGGCGCCACCGCCTTCGTTTCGATCATGGAAGGCTGCTCCAAATATTGCAGCTATTGCGTGGTGCCCTATACGCGCGGCGAGGAATTCAGCCGTCCGTTCGAAGATGTGCTGGTTGAAATCGCCGGCCTGGCCGATCAGGGCGTGAAGGAAGTGAACCTGCTGGGCCAAAATGTGAACGCCTACCGCGGCAAGATGGGCGACACGGCAGACATTGCTGATTTCGCGCTATTGCTCGAATACGTGGCCGAAATTCCCGGCATCGAGCGCATTCGCTACACCACGAGCCACCCGAACGAATTCACACCGCGCCTGATTGAAGCGTACGACCGCGTACCCCAGTTGGTAAGCCACCTGCACTTGCCGGTGCAACACGGCAGCGACCGCATCCTGATGGCCATGAAGCGCGGTTATACCGCCATGGAGTACAAGAGCATCATCCGGAAACTGAAGGCTGTGCGCCCGGGTATTTCGCTCAGCAGTGACTTCATTGTGGGGTTTCCGGGTGAGACGGAAGATGATTTTTCAAAGCTGATGAAGTTGATTGATGACGTTGGCTTCGACGCCAGCTTCAGCTTCATCTTCAGCCCCCGGCCAGGCACCCCCGCAGCCAACCTGGCCGACGATACTCCGCACGAAGTGAAGCTTAAAAGACTGCAACATTTGCAGGCGACGGTGGAGCAGAACGTCAGGGCCATCAGCGCCAGCCTTGTGGGCGCCCGCCAGCGCATTCTGGTCGAAGGGCCTGCGCGCAAGAATCCGGAAGAATTAGTAGGCCGCACGGAGTGCAACCGCATTGTCAGTTTCGAGGGTGGACCTGACGCTAAGCAGCTCGTGGGTCAGTTGATCGATGTCGAGATTACCCAAGCGCTTTCGCATGCGCTTCGCGGCGCGCTGCCTGTACATGAGACTGTCTAAGGCCGTGTCCTAGGAAATCGGGTCGCCATTTTCCGCGCTCTCGATATGCAAATACAAACTAGACACTAACTGCCAAAAATATAAACCGTTCACGCTGAGGTCGAAACGCTGCGCAAGGTTTCGACAAGCTCAACCCGAACGGTATTTTTTTTCCGCGCCACTCACTGCTTGACCGAAACCATAGAACCTGGCCCGAACGGGGTTTATCCATTAAACGCAACTCGGTATAAGCCCTTCAGCGATCACACGGCTTAGCGCGCGCTCAACCGCCGCTTCCCGCTTGAGCGAAAACACTTCGCGCGCCTAGATACCGGGTAGCGAAGTAGCGGCTGGAAAGGCTGTCCTTGCGGACGGTGCCGCCGCTGGAGGGCGCGTGCACAAACTGCCCATTACCCACATAAATGCCCATGTGAGAAAAGGGCTGGCCGCTGGTATTGAAGAACACCAGGTCTCCGCGCTGCATATTGGCTTCCGGTACCGGGGCACTGGCCGCCGCCCATTGGGCCGTGCTGCGAGGTAAGCGCGGGCTCCCGGCATCATTGAAAACGTACTGCACCAGTCCGCTGCAATCAAACCCGCCTTCAGGTGTATTACCGCCATACCGGTACGGCGTGTTCACCACCAGCATGGCGCGCGCTACGGCCGCTTCGCGCACCGAGGTATCCAGCGCCAAAGCGGAAGACGGCCTGGCCGTAGGAGGCGTTGATACCGAGGTCCGTGTTCGCTGAACCGGAGTGCTGCAGCCCGCCAAAAATGCGGTGGTGACGGCCAAGAACAGAACGTGTCGGCGATCAGAGAGGGTCGGCAACGTTTTCATAGCTAGCATTTTAGTAGCAAAAACTCATTAAAACGCGACCTCAACGAATCGATCGTCAGTCGATAATCTCCTTGATCTCTCCTTGCTTCAACAGCCAAACCCGCTCCACGGGCAGACGATGGCGATTGAGTGCTTGCAACAAATCCTTTGGCGGCTGATCAAAAGCTTCGTTCGAGATCTCGAACACCCCCCAATGAATGCCAAAAGCCTGCTTGGCCTCCAGTGCTTCAAGCAGATGCACGGCCTCTTCAGGATTGACGTGATGCCGACGCATGAAATCATTTGGCTCGTAGGCACCAATGGGCAAAGCCAGTAGATCTATCGGGCCACCCAGGCGGGCGCGCATGGCTCGATAGAGATCGGGGTTGTGCGCGGTATCTCCCGTGTGCACGAAGCGCCAAGGGGCCCTGCCGGGTGCTTGCCATTCCAGAGCCCAGCCACCCCATAGAGACTGATTGGTATCTGTGAGCGTGCGCTTACTCCAATGCTGCGCTGGCAGAAAGCGGATCACCAGAGGCCCTTCCACGCGGTGATCCCACCAATCGAGTTCTTCCACGTTTGAAATCCCGCGGGCATCAAACCAGGCCTTCAATCCCAAGGGCACCAGGAAGCGAGGCTTTTGCCCACTGGCCATCAAGCGGTCGATAGTGGCCGCATCGAGGTGGTCGTAATGATTGTGGGTGATCAGCACCAGATCAATGCGCGGCAAAGTCTCAGGCGCAATGGGCGCGGGCACCCGGCGCTGACTGGCCAGCCAGCTCAGCGGCCCGGCGAAATCGCTCAAGTGCGGATCGATCAGTACATTCTGGTTTCCCAGTTGCAGCAGCGTACTGGCATGGCCCAGCCACACCAGGCGCGGCGTATGGTTCACCGATGGCGTGGCGAGGGCTGACGAATCCAGAGGAACGCGCCAGCGCGCTGCAAAGGCCTCATAGCCACCTTCAGGCTCACGCGCAGGCGCGAAATCACCGCGAGAGCGCCGTTGAATGACCTCCCAAAAAGGCGTTTCGTAGTGCTCAACGCCGGGATTCACGAAACCGTTGGGTCCTCGGTGCGGCTTTGATGGATCGTAGTACGGGCTTTGCGTGCTGCAGGCGGACAGGAACATGCTCGCCACACCCACAAAGAACACGGCGCGCACCGCATGCCATACGGCCCTCATGCCTCAGCCTTACGTACGGCAATTGAGTGATCAGGAGGTTCAGGCAAAGTCCAGCCCGGGCAAACGAGCGAGGGCTTGAGGCGCTTTCTCATTCCGCCACGTCGATCGCTGGCGCATCACCTTTGCGTTCAGCGGTAAAGCGCTGCCGGCGCTGACCATCGAACACTTCGCCCTCGATCTTGCCGCCGTTGACTCGGCCATTGAAGGTGCGCGGCACGCCATCGGTACCAGTGAACGCGAAACGCACCATATCGCCGATCACTCTCGCATCACGCAGAGAAGTTTGAATTTCGCCCAGTTGCACACGCCCCTCAGGCACCTGGAAACGTTGCCGCGTGACCTCAAAAGGTACGTTCACGTTGCCAGCCCCTTGCGGATAGCTCAGTTGCCAGGTCCCACCGACATTGGCTGGCACGAGCCAGAGGTAGGCAGTCGAGCCACCTGACTGAGAGGTTTCGTCTGCGGTCCAACCACCCATATCAAACGCATGTGTCACCAGGCGCGTGCCGGGCTTTAGCTTCATGAGCGTCGGGCGCAGCCTCAGGTTCAGCATGGGCAACAGGTACATGGTGATCACGTCGGCTTTCGAGAAGTCGGACTGGAAGATGTCTGCCTTTTCGAATGACGCGCGATCAGAAACGCCAGCGGTCCGGGCTCGCTGCTGCGCAAGAGCGACCATGTCCGGGTTGTACTCGATACCGAGGCCACGGGCTCCAAATTCTTTCGCGGCAGCGATCACGATTTTCCCGTCACCTGCTCCCAGGTCGATGACATAGTCGCTGCTCTTCACACCACCCAATTGCAGCATCCGGGTAACCAGCGTGTCAGGCGTAGGCACCCAGACCACATCTTTTCCAGCCTGCCCTGAGTGCGGCTGGAACACCGGTGTTTCCTTCTGAGCCCGTGCAGGCCCTGCCCCCAGCAAACTGGCGGTTAAAGCGGCTCCTCCGATCGCCAGCATGCGGCGGCGTGATTGATCGGCAGGGGTCAACTCAGTTCTGGCGAACAAGGAGTTTGAGGATTCGGCGGGATGATTCATCTCGGTTCTTTCCTTTGCGAGCTACGTGAATGGATTTGCATCGCGTTCGAATGCCTCGAACACTACAAAAAATCGACGAGTCGTCGCTGAGCACCTTTGGACGATGCCAGGCGACACCAACATATTACTTGCAGAGGGTGCTTGAGAACCGGTAAGGTGCCTTAACTCCCCTTTGCGCACGGGGAATGACACGCAACCGTCTTCGTCCGGCAGGAAGGCAACCGGGTCCCGCGATCACGCTTGGCAGCCTGTTCAAAGGCTCATCGCGACGTTGATGGATGCAGATGGTGAGGCGCCAAACCGCAGAGATTCAGCGCGCCTCAAAAACTAACGACTCAGCTCGCGTACCCAGGATTGGGCAGCCCGCTCGTGATCTTGGGAGAGTTGAGCTGGCGTGGCGCGATTTTTCCAGCGCTGCTCTTGAGCCACTGCTCCACCAACTCCCACACCATCTTGTTGCCCGCCTTGGAGGCCTCTTCAGCCACCGGCGCCCAGCCAGCAACCTTATAGGTCTTGTTGGCATCGATGAGCTGGCCCTTCAAACGCATCTCGCTGATACGCTGGCCCATGCCGGCCTGGGGATCGCATGCATAGCTCAGGCCGCCCACGCGCACCATGTCACCGCCCTGCTGGTAATACGGGTCAGGGTTGAAAAGATTGTCGGCCACATCTTCCAATATGGTCTTGATCATGTCGCCCTTCATCTCGGTGAGCGTGGCGTAGCTGTACGTGGTGGCGGTCATGTCCATGAGCCACTCGCGCGTAATGGGCTGACCGGGCAGCAAAGTCGTGCCCCAGCGGAAACCGGGGGAGAAAGCTATTTCAGCGCCTTGTACGTCCATCAGAGCATCTACCAACAGCTGATCACCTGTGCCGTTGAAATTGCCCCGGCGATACAGCAGCCCCTCAGTCACGGCCAATGTCTCGTTCAGTTTGGCCTCGTGCGGCGCTCTGATGCGCGTGATGAGTTCATTCATCTTCGCATCAGCGGGCAACATATTGGCAAATACAGGCAGCAGCTTGTAACGGTACCCGGTGACCTTCTTGTCTTTGACTTCGAGATCAAGAACCCCGAGAAACTTGCCGTTAGAGCCGGCGTTGGTCACGATGGTCTGGCCGCTCTTGTTGCTAACGATGCTGGCCACCGGCATGCCATCATGCGTGTGGCCGCCCAGGATGGCGTCAATGCCAGATACGCGGCTGGCCATTTTCAGATCGACATCCATGCCGTTGTGACTGAGCACGACGACGGCTTGGGCGCCCTTGGCCTTGACCTCATCGACCATCTTCTGCATGTTCTGGTCCTGGATGCCGAACTCCCAATCGGCCACCAGGTAGCGGGGGTTGGCGATGGGCGTATAGGGGAACGCCTGGCCGATAATGGCCACCGCCACCCCGTTGATCTCCTTGATCACATAGGGCGCAAAAACCGGGTCGCCAAAGTCGGCCGTTTTGATGTTCTGCGCGACGAAATCGACCTTGCCCGCAAAATCATTCTTGATAATTTCCTGCACGCGCTCCATACCGAGAGTGAACTCCCAGTGGCCGGTCATCACGTCCACGCCCAGCAGTTTGCAGGCATCGACCATGTCCTGGCCCTTGGTCCACAGCGAAGTCGCGCTGCCTTGCCAGGTATCTCCGCCATCAAGCAGCAAGGCACCAGGCCGGCTGGCCTTCAAACGTTTCACCAAGGTGGCCAGGTGCGCAAACCCGCCCACCTTGCCGTAGCGCTTGGCGGCTTGCTCGAAATCCAGATAGGTCAGGGCATGAGCCTGGGCCGTGCCCGGCCTCAGGCCAGCCGCTTTAAGCAGATGATCCCCCACCAAGTGCGGGAGTTTCCCCCGCATGTCGCCCAACCCCAGGTTGATACTGGGCTCACGGAAGTAAATAGGCTTGAGCTGCGCATGGCAATCCGTCATGTGCAGCAGGGACACATTGCCGTACTTCGGAACGTCGTAGAGTCCCTCAGCCGCTGTTTGAGCGCTGGCATTCTGATAGTGCCCCAGGCTCATGCCGGCAGCGCTGGCAGCGCCCAGAACCTGAAAAAATTCGCGTTTGGTGAGATTCATGGATAAGGGATCACTGAACTATCAGAAGGCAACATCACCCAAAGCTTGGCCACTCAAGCCGAGCCGGTCCGACAAGCACTCTCTTTTTGCAATGTCTCAGCAAGAAACCCGGGTAGTACCGGGTTTCTTGTCTGAGTCACTGGATCACTATTGATTGATCACTGGTTTACTGGAGACTTGGGGTCAAGCAGCAAGGCGACGATATGACGCACTTGTTCTTCGTTCAAGATTCCCATGTGTCCTGCACGCGGCATGTTGGAACAGGCGTTATAGGCCTTGCTGTTCCAGATCTTGCCCCAGGTGTATTCGACCATGGCTTTGGATTCGGGGCTTGAAGGATCTTTCACGCCGCGGATCTTGCCGAAGTTGTACAGGCTCGGGCCAATAGTGCCGAAGGAAATCTCTGCCTTGTCAATCTGGTGGCAGTTGTAGCAATTGCCGCCATTGACTGTCTTGGCATCGTCGGTATAGGTCATTCCGCGGCCGCTTTGAGCGATCTTCTCACCCTCCTTCCAGTCGCCAAGGAATTTACCGTTTGCGGGCCATTTGATGGTCTTGAGATTGGCAGCTTCAATAGCCTTGGTGGCCTCGGCACTCAGCGGCTTACCCGTGACATCCGCCGCATCGCAAGCGGTCAGAGTCTCGTCGTTGGCAAGCGCAGTCGAAACCTTGACGATGCCCTGGTCACGAAACGATGAGCTGACAACTTCCGCTGTGAGCTTATCCAGTTCGGCAGAACTCATCCGGGACGTCGTGGCACAACCGACCACCAACGCACCGGCACCAAGCAATGACAGTGTCTTTGCGAGCTTATTTTTCATGATGCGCGGCTCCTTCTAGCGCTTGATGGCCGGCACGATGGACTTGGCACCCTGAGCATTGACGCCCAGATACACGCCCAGCGCAATGGTGGCATCGCTGCCGAACTTAGGATAGGGGAAGCGCTGCTGACGATAGCAATCGTTCAGGCGCTGCTGCATACCCCACATCTGGCCGTTTGAAACCCGATACGCAGGCCAGGCAGCAAAGCCCACACCGTCGCCCGGATTGCTCGTCAAGCGGGGGAGATCCTGCAAGCGGATGCGCTTGCCTTCCTCGCCGTGGCAAGACGCGCAGGCGAAATCATGGGCGCCGCCACGCTTGAAGAAAAGGCGTTTGCCCACTTCGTAGAACGCTTGCTCCTGAGAATGGGACTGCGGCAAATTAAAGCGCATGCCCTTGGACTCGGCCGCAATCCAGGTGGCCAGTGCGGTCACGTTGTTTTGCTCGCCCCTTCCGAATGGGGTTTCGGCAATTTCCTTGGCGTTCAGGCCCTGCAGTGTTTCCATGCAAGTGACCACGCGAGATTCCAAATCTTGAACGCGGTTGGTATCTGCAAAGAAACGCGGCAACTCCACAAACGCACCCTTGACCACGCCCGGGCCTTTACCCAGGTCACAGCGCTCAAGCGACACATTCTTAGGTCCGCGCTTGGTCTTCCATAAATCTTCCCCCTTGGCTTCGAATAGCTCCGCTGGGTTGCCGTCTTGCAGCATTTCGCGGTATTCCTCGATTGATTGGGTGGACGTCTTCTGCGCCATGACCACACCCGAGCCCGCCAGCAGCAGCCCTGCGGCAACTGCCAATGCGTATTCCCTCTTTTTCATCGTGTTTGTCTCCGTACAAAGGCGAAACAAGAAAGGCGGACCAGGAACATGTTCTTAGAACGTGTTCAAAAGCTCCGCCTTGTTCTCAGCGCATTACGAAACCGTAGCTTCGTCGGTGCGCGTATCTCCTTTGTTGTCTTTCCATGTCACGCCGATCTTGTCGCCCGCCTTGGCGCCCTTGACGGTGAACTGCAAGAACGGATTCTTGGAGACCGCGGCACCCCACTCACAAGAGAACACTTGCTTGCCATTGAGCGAAGCAGTGATGTCCTGAATATGCCAAGCGGGTACCAACTTGCCGGACGCATCCTTGCGCTGCCCGGACTCCATCTCGTGACTCATGAGCACGCGGACCGTGGCCTTGTCGCCAGCCGCCTGTGCGCGAATTCGCATCGGATCTGCCATTGTTCTTACTCCTAATTCAATGTTTCTAAAGCCAAAAACCACTCATCCCGACTGCCCCCTGTATTCCTAGCAAGGGCACCCGCGGAGCTGGCTTCGCCAGTCCGCTGGGTGCGCCCCCTAGAGGGGGAGGCGCCGAAGGCGCTTCGGGGGTGGGTCATGTTCAGCCGCCACAGCCCCCGAGGGTGACTTTGACTTCCTTCTTGGCGTAATGCGCTTTGCCATCAGCCGTGATGGCCACTGCGTACACATCGGACGATTGCCCCATTTTTGAACGCGTGGAAAAGCTGGCGTCCACTTCAGGGGTGACATTGAACACAGCCACCAGTGCGTTGGGGTTTTTCTCAACCAACAAAACCAGTTGCTTGACGTTCGCCAGTGAGCTGGCTACTGCGAGAGGCACCACTGCACCGTTTTCAGCGATGTCTGGCGCAGTCAGCGTGACATCTTTGCTTTCGGTAGGGGCGCCTGAACCCAGGGCCTTGAGCGCATCGTTCAATGATTTCGCATCAAACGCACCTTTATTGAAGGCAAGCGCTTGTTGTGGCAGCAGGCCGGCGGTGGCCAACAGGCCTGCCACTGCGGCACTGTGCTTGAGGGTTTGCCTGCGTGTCTGCATGGGCGTATTTCTCCTTGAAAGTAAGTAAATCCTAGAGGCTGGTGACCACTCTCGCGAGAGGGCAATCCCCAACTTGGCGCATTGTGCCCGTAACCCCATGGGGTGTGAACGGGCTCACGATCTAAGGTGCCGCGCCAGCGGCCAGCCAGTTGGCCAGCACGTTCACGTCGGCATCAGGCAAGTTCTGGGCGGGCATAGGGATTTCGCCCCATACACCCGCTCCGCCTGCTCGAATTTTTCCGGCCAGGTATTCAGTTTTGCCAGCGTGTTTCTTTGCAATGTCCGCAAAGCTCGGGCCCACAAGCTTGGCGCTCTGAGCATGGCAAGCGGTACACGAGTGCTTTTGCGCCAGCGCCACCGCCGTTCCGCCTGCAGCAGGCTTGGCCGCGCTTGGTGCCGCCATAGGCGCAGCAGCATCTCCTAGCTTGCCTTCGGGCTTGGTGGTATCTACGCCTCGTTGTGGCCCTACGCTACGGTTTTGATCACGCAAATTGCCATGCGCATCACGCGCGAAGGCAGGCAGTTGCGAAGTCAGCTTGGGCTCGGCTACGCAGTCCTTCATGCAGGCCACATTGCTTGTGTCGGCTTTGGCAAGGCCACCCAATTCACGGCTCGGCCACAGAGCATGTTTGGTGGTGACGCCGTTGCGGTTAGGCATGCGCTTTTGCACCTCTGCGATGTTCTTATCGGAGAGCGTGAAATCCTGAGGAACGACATCTGCAAGATTCAGCATGAAGGCCGTGACCGCGTAAACCTCATCGGGTTTAAGCGACTTGGGCTCGTTCCATGGCATGGCCCGGTTGATGTAATCCCACAGCGTGGAGATGGTGGCCACCTTCATGATGGTGGTGCGCCCCGGGTAATCCTCGCGCATCAAAGTAGCCACGCGGCCGGTTTCAATATCTTTCTTGGTGGTGCCGCCAATGATGGGATTGAACACGGAGTTGGATTCGCCGAACACACCATGGCAGCTGGCGCACTTGGCCTCCCAGATGTCCTGGCCCTTTTCGACGGTTCCGGAGCCTGGGGGCAAGCCCTTGAAATCCGGACGCACATCTATATCCCACGCGGCAACTTCCTTGGGTGTGGCCGCACGGCCAATACCGGGAAAACGCTCCTGGGCAAGTGCTTGCCCTCCCACCAAAGCGGCTAGCGAAAGCAGCAACCCGGCACGCAAGCGGCGAACGGAAAACTCAGGAAAGCTGGACATTCTTGACCTCCCCGCTTTCCTGCACCATCCACGACTGGATAGCGTTGTTGTGATAGATCGAGCGCGTGCCGCGTGCCTGGCGCAGCTGGGAATAATTGGGTTGTACGTAGCCTGTGTCGTCCATGGCCCGGCTTTGCAAGATGGCTGGCTTGCCATCCCATATCCAATCCAGATTGAAACGCGTGAGGCATTTGTCGAGCACGGGAGTCTCCAGCCGGGCGCTGCGCCAATTACGTCCGCCATCAGCTGAAACGTCCACGCGTTTGACCTTGCCTCTACCGGACCAAGCCAGGCCAGTGATGTTGTAGAAGCCCTTATCGAGAAGCACTTGCCCGCCCGAAGGCGTCGTGATCACGCTCTTGCATTCCTGAATGCTGGTGTATTGGCGGTGCGTGCCATCAGGCATGAGGTCAATGTAGTGAACAGCCTCATCTTTGGCGGCCCAGGGCTGATCACCCACTTCCACACGTCTCAGGTACTTCACCCAGCTGACACCCTGCACACCTGGAACGACCAGGCGCAATGGGTAGCCGTTTTCAGGCCGGAGCATTTCCCCGTTCTGGCCATAGGCGACCAGCACCTGACCGGAGGTCACCAGGCTCATGGGAATGGTACGCGTCATGGAGGAGCCATCAGCACCTTCAGCCAGCACGAACTTGCCCGCCTTCATATCGGCGCCAGCCATCTCCAAAAGCGTGATCAACGGCACGCCTGTGAATTCACTACAGGAGAGCATGCCATGGGTGTACTGCGCCGTCGGCACAGCGACATTGCCCCATTCCATACCCGTATTCGCACCGCACTCGATAAAGTGAAAGCGCGAAACTGCAGGCAACCGCATCAGCTCATCCATGGTGAAGACCTTGGGCGTCTTGACCATGCCATTGAGCATGAAGCGGTGCTTGGATGGATCAATATCCCACCAGCCCTGGTGATGCCGCTCGAAGTGCAACCCGCTCGGCGTCACGATGCCGAACAAGGATTGCATGGGCGCGAACGAAACGGATGCTTGAGCGGTTTGCGTCAGGCCCGGACTTTGACGGCGCTGCACGTTACCCTCGTATTGCGAGGGTTTGCCGTACCCATCTGTGGCCACCGCCTGACCCAAACCCTTGGTATGGGCCGGCAGATTCAGGATGTTGGGATCGCCTCCATCGGCTCCCACCGGGTTAGCCTGCGCCTGCGCGGTTGAAGCGGCCCCGCCCACCATGGCGGCTGCAAAGGCGCTGCGAATAAAGTCACGCCGCCCCCGCTTGCCCTCGGACATGACGGTACTTATACCTGCGCGATCAAGAAAGCTCTCCGGCGCTTTGATCAGCCGGCCCTGCACTTGACTACCAGGGTCTGCTGGAACCTCAGATGAGATCATGGGATATGTTTATATTCGAATAAGCTTATATTAATATCCGAATATGAATGCCCAACCTCGGGTTTACCCCATGCTTACCAGGGCTTGAGCCTTGATCAGGCCGTTGAGCGCGTCCAGGCACGCTGGCGTCAAGCCTGAATTCCTGCGGTTTTTCCGAAGCTGAAAAGTGGTCAACTACCGTGTCTAGATTGCAACGCTTTCTTCGCGCAACCCCGGTTATTTGGTGAAGCGATAGTGATCGCGGTTCAGCACGGCCGCAATCGCAGTCACCTCTTCAGGAAACAGCGACAAATTGAGTTCGCTGCTGCATTTCTCTGCCATCGCCTGCAACGCAGCGGGCGTATTGACTCGACCCTTTGGCCTATAGATGGCCTTGCCGTCATCTGCCCACTTGAGGGCATGGCATTGGCTGCATTTGTGCTCCGCAATGAGCTTTTCCCCCAGCTTTAGATCGGAGCCTTTGAATATTTCTGGCACCTGCGCCTGGGCCATGCCGGAAACGCTTACGCAGGCTGACAAGATACTGAAGACTAAAGATCGCATGACGCCCTCCGATCTGGATGAAAAAAAGAAACCTGGAAGCCACCCGCCCAGGCGATCAACTGGTTAAAGCACGCCTAGGAGGCTGTCGGACTTGGAAATCGCCGGCTGCAAATGGGCCGCAGCGGTCCATTTTTCACGGTCTTTTTGACCCATAGCTAGGCTATGGGCCTGCAAATCCCGTGAAAACTGTCCTCGCTGGGGCCCATTTTCGCTATCGGCGCTCCAAGTCCGACAGCCTCCTAGCCTGAACCAGCCGCTCGTCAAGGTAAGCACCGTAGAAATCCGATGACCCGCCCGGTAACCGTTCGGCCACCTCCTTACCGGCAGCACCGAGAAACAAAACCGTGGGAGCGAGCTTCACGCCCCACTCACGCACCAAAGCGCCATGCGTGGTGGGCACACCCGCTGGTGTGCGCGTGACTCGACTGCTTTGCATATCGATCTGAACCACATGCAGGCCATCTTGCTCACGCATGGGAGCCAGGTAGTTTTCCCGCACCAGCATGCACCAAGGGCAGCCATGCAGGCTGATCATGACAAGAAGCGGCTGGCGAGCCATCAGTGCCCGCGCCAACTCATCAGGCAGAGAGTTCGAAAGAGGCAGTTGCTTGGGTGCAGCCTGTGCGGCGCCCACCAAGCCAAAGCTCCCTAGCCACTGCAAAAACTGCTTGCGACGGATCATTTCTCGTGTTCCATCAGCAGGTAGGTGTTGTAGGCGTTCATACGATTGGCCGCGCCAAACAAGGGCAGATGCTCGAACGCTGTCCAGTCGACGGCCTTATACGCTTCGTCGAACGGAGTCATGTCTTGGGCAGCCTCACCCATGACCTTGCGAAGGTATACGAGGTAATTGCGCGTCAACTCCATGTCTTGCCGAGCTTGAGTAGAAGCAGGGCCATGACCGGGAACGACCACCGCCGCGTCGAATTTGAGCAATTGACCTAACGCCGCGATCCAGTTGCGACTGTCAGCTTGCCCCACGAAGGGGATTCGACCACGAAACACCAGATCGCCCACATACAAGACCTTGGCCGCAGGCACAAAAAGCGCCAGATCTTCTGGCGTGTGAGCTGGTCCGACCGGCTGAATCAAAAATTTCGTGTCGCCCACCTGCAGTGGCCGGGATTCATCTATCCATTCAGTGGCCTCTATCAATTTCGTCTTCGCATCAACCCACGGAGCCAATTCTTCACGTGAAGCTTCAAGACGGAGGCGAGCTGTGTCTGAGTAGAGATATTCGCGCCCGGCTTTGTGAGCGATCACGCGTGCGCCCGCCGCCTGGAATACCTGCAAGCCGTAGACGTGATCCGCGTGGTAGTGCGTGACGACCACGTGCGTGACAGGCTTGGAGGTGATTTTCTTGATCTCGCCCAGGAGACGCTCTGCCAAGGCAGGCGAGCCCAGCGCATCGACCACGACCACCCCAGCGCTGGTGACGATGAAGCCGGCATTGGAAATGAAGTTCTGATTGGCCGGCGAGCCCAGCGCAGAGACTCCTTCGACGTACCAGCAGTTGGGTGCAACTTCCTTCGGCACCATGGCGATGGCCGAAGACTCAGACGCGGCCTCCGCATAGCGCATCCATGCGCTTCCCATGCCAGCAGTCAAAGCGGTGCACGCGCAACGTCTCAAAAGTTGACGTCGGTCAATGTCGCGGGCCATCTTGCATCCTATATTTATAAGTCTTCACTGAATTATTCAAGATGATGCCTGATCTGGCAAGTTTGGTTGACCGATTTGGCACAGGCCTGATCCTGGCCGTCGGTGGCGCGCTCATCGGCGCACTCTTTGGCTTTCTGGCATTTCGCTCACGCTTTTGCCTTCGTGCTGCCGTTATCGAATTCTGGCACGCCAAGTTTGGTGAAAAGCTGTCTGTCTGGTTGCTCGCCTTTTCCACGGCCGTGGTGCTAGTGCAGGCCTTGGTGGCTCTGGGGTGGCTGGATGTGAGCGGCGCACGGCAACTGGCTAATCGCGGTAGTTTGTCCGGCTCGTTGATAGGAGGCCTGTTGTTCGGCGCCGGAATGATCATGACCCGCGGTTGTGCCAGCCGCTTGCTCGTGCTGTCAGCCGGTGGCAATCTGCGCGCCCTCCTTTCAGGCCTGGTGTTTGCGGTCACCGCACAGGCGGCGCTTTCGGGTGCGCTAGCTCCCCTGCGCCTCACCTTGAGCGGCTTATGGACGGTCGAAGGCGGTGCCGCAAGAGACTTGCTGGCGGTCATGGGAATAACGCCCTGGGCAGGACTGGCACTGGGTTTTCTGTGGTTGGCGGTGGCCATAGGCTTTGGGCGCCGCGTAGCTTATAAGCCGTGGATGTGGCTAGGCGCCATGGGCACAGGACTCAGCGTGGCGCTCGCCTGGTGGTTCACCTACGAGGTTTCGCAGGCCGGCTTCGACGTTGTGCAGGTCCAGGGACTGACCTTCAGCGGGCCTTCCGCAGAGTGGTTGATGCGGGTGCTTTCCCAGCCCGCGCCCCCCATAGGGTTTGACTTCGGCCTGCTTCCGGGTGTGTTTGCCGGAGCCTTTCTGGCTGCTTGGCGCGGGGGTGAGCTAAAAATTGAAGGGTTCAGCAACGGCCGCAGCATGGCCCGCTATATCTGCGGAGCCATAGCGATGGGCTTCGGTTCCATGCTGGCAGGTGGCTGTGCGGTGGGCGCAGGAATGACGGGAGGAGCCATCTTCTCACTGACCGCGTGGCTAGCCCTGCTGGGCATGTGGGTAGGAGGTGGCTTGATGGAAAAACTGATCGGCGAGCCTGTTCACACTACGCACGCAACTTCACAGAAAGCACCGATGGTGGTTCAGGTGGCTCCATAAGCCGCCTACTTGCCGCTCAGGTACTCCGACACCGCCGCCATCTCCAGAGCAGTCATTTTCTCGACCACGCTGTGCATCACCGCATTGTCGTTAGTACGTTCACGCTTATTGAATTGCTTCAGCTGCGCTAGTGTGTAGGCCGAGTGCTGACCCGCCAGACGCGGCAGCGCCGCACTGCCTGCAGCGTCTTTTCCATGACAGCTGGCACATGCGGGAACCCCGCTGAGCTTATTGCCCACATCGAAGAGATATTGCCCGTGCTTCGCCAACTCTGGGTCTTTGGCCGCCTCCTGATGCGCTGGACGGCTGGCGTAAAACCGGCCCAGTGCAGCCATGTCGTCAGGCGAAAGATTAGTCACCATGCTGGCCATAGCGCTGCTCTTACGCTTGCCGCTTTTGAAGTTGTCTAACTGCTTGGCGATGTACTCCGCATTCTGCGCAGCTAGCCGAGGAAACACCTCACTGGCCGACTCCCCATCGGGCCCATGGCAAAGAAAGCAGGACCCCCCAATGATCTGCTTGGCCCGCGCCTCGTCCGCTTGCGCGTGAGCAACACCGGTCGATGCCAAAAGCGCCAGCGTCAGCGCAGCAGAACGTGAAAGACACCCCAGCCAAGCATGGCGATGGCCCCAAAAAGAACGCTTCTGCCCCATTTCAAACCTCCGTAATGCAAGCCATCTTAAAAGGCCGCGGAGCAGACCATCCGCAAACTACCGCAGAGCGGGCTCGGCCAGCCCGCTGGCAGTGTCCAGAGGCGTGGGGGCGCAGCGCGCCCGCATGCAAAAGCCTCACCACCCGACTACGGCAGTGAACCCGAAGAGGAAGCCCCCGCGTCAATTCAAAAGGCCGCGGAGCAGGCCATCCGCGAACTACCGCGGAGCGGGCTTTGCCCGGCCGCTGGTGGTGTCCCCCTGGGGGGAAGGCGCGACAGCGCCTCAGGGGGGAGCCTATCAAGCAAGGCTGTCAGCCCAGATGTTGCGTGCCCAGGCCATAGCGTAGCGCCCTTCCAGCTCACTGGCGGCTACGGAAACGCCTCCAGAGTTTGGCACCGGAACCATGGTCTTCTGGGCTTCTTCGTATCTATGCACGCTGGCCACGTGCACGACATCGGTATCGCTCACAAAACTGTAGCAAGTGTTGTTGTAGATCGGCAGCGCATTGGGTGCGCGCCCTGACAGCAGCGCGACGATGGCCGCCGCGGCGACTTTACCGTGCTGGTTGGCCATGTGACCAGATTTGGGCATACCGGGCGCGACCTGCAGCGAATCTCCCAGGATATGGATATTCTTGGCCGCCTTGGATTCCATGGTGAGCCAATCAACCTCGCACCAACGCTTGTTGGCGGTCGTCAAACCCGCGTTGTGGGCAATATCGCCTGCGCGCATGGGAGGTACAACGTTCAGGACCTGCGCCTTGACGTCATCGTTGAATTCGAACTTGAGCGTACCAGTGGCCGCATCGACATCAGTGGCCACGTGCTTGGGACGGTATTCGATGATGCCTTTATAGCGCTCTGCCCAAGCCTTCTTGAACAGAGGCCCTTTAGAGGTGACATCGTCATTGGCATCAAGAATCAAGACCTTGGATTTTGGCTTTGCCTTGCTGAAGTAGTGTGCCACCTGGCACGCACGTTCGTAGGGGCCGGGTGGGCAGCGATACGGGGCCAGCGGAATGCTCAGCGCATACACACCGCCATCAGGCATGGCTTCGAGCTGACGGCGCAACGCCACTGTCTGAGCTCCCGCCTTCCAGGCATGCAGCACACGCTCTTGCGCGCCGGGCTTGCTCATACCGGGCAATTGATCCCACATGAAATCAACCCCTGGCGAAAGCACGAGCCGGTCATAGCTCAACGTACTGCCATCGGCCAGACGTACCTGGCGCTTGTCGGCATCAATGCCTGCGGCGCGGCTGCGCACCAGCTTCACGCCATGGCGGCGGGCCAGATTGTCGTAAGGCACAGTCACATCGGCGATCTGCTTGCTACCGCCCAGAACCAGATTGGAAATGGGGCAGGAAACAAAAGCTTCAGCGGGTTCCACCAAGGTAACTTCTATGCGGCCTTCTGACCACATCCGCAAGTACTTGGCTACGGTGGCGCCACCGTAGCCACCGCCGACCACAACGACTTTTCCACCGCTGCCACCGCCCACGGAAGCGCAACCGGATACCGCAACGGCCGCAGAAGCCGATGCCGACGCCACCGACGTGGCTCGAATGAATTGACGACGATCCATGAGACTTCCCCTTTATTTTTTCTGAGCCGCGAACCAGGCTGCAATCGCTGCAAGCTGCTCGTCAGAGTAGCCTTTGCTGAGCTGATGCATGATGGTGGCGGGCTTGGCGCCACTCTTGAAATCCAGCAGCTTTTTGAGCATCTCGTCCTTGTTGGCGCCGGCCAAGGGTTCATTGCCAGGTTGTGCCTGGCCATTGGTGCCATGGCAGCTGGCACACGCTGCCGCCCAACTACGTACTTGGAGGGGATCGGTTTGGGCGTTGGCAATGGAGCCGGCCAGCAATAGCGCGGCTGCGGCCAAACGGGCGAGTGAAGCAGACATGGGGACGTACCTCCGGTCGTGGTTAGCGGGGCGCTCTGTACAAAAACCAAGCGCATTCTTATATGTAAACAAGTCTGATGATAGCGAGACTTATATGCGCTTAAATAGGAAATTTCCCTGATTTCCGCATAAGCGACTTTTGAGCGAAGAGTGCTGACCGCTCAGGGCCGAATAAAGGGTATTGGCCCCAGGAGGATTTCCAGGAACTTCAGTGGGACGCCACGCTCTCAGCGACTTCGGCGCAAATGGCCCTGCACAACGAAACCACGCGTTCGTTGTCGATCCTGTAATAGATCAGCACCCCCTCGCGCCGCTTTCCAAGCACACCAGCCTTGTAGAGACTATTGAGGTGCTGGCTCATGTTGGGCTGGGTCGTGGGAATGAGGCTAAGAAGCTCGCCCACATTTTTTTCGCCATAACAGAGCGCATTGACGATTTTCAGACGCATTGGCGCAGACATGACCCGAAACAAGGCCGCTGCAGCACGCAACTCGGCGTCTGATTTCATTTGAGTTTAGAAGCGAAAGCTCGGCACGTCTCAGGAAGGACTGATCGTGAGCATAGGGTCACCTTCTGACAAGAAAAGCTCATCGAAGCACCTTGAGTGAGTGGTTATTTGGCCGCTTGGAACCTACTACTAATGCGGTCAATGGGACTTTTAGATTCGATATTGGATGGCACATCGCTTTAGCCACCCTTGCGCAGGATCAAGAATATCTGAAGCGTCCCCGGCACACCAGCCCTTTAAACAGGCACCTGGTGTCTTTTAGGATTTTTTTCGAAGCGTCCTGCTGAGAAAAATGACTGGCAGCAGACCCACGGCCACCAGCGCCAGCGAAGGCAAGGCGGCTTCTCCCAGGCGCTCATCACGTGCCAGCTGATAAGCCACGACGGCCAGCGTGTCGGAGTTAAATGGGCGCAGCACAATCGTTGCAGGCAGCTCCTTCATCACATCAACAAACACCAGCAAGGCGGCTGCAAGACCTGCGCGGCGTAGCAGCGGCCAATGGACGCCCGTCAGCATGCGCAGCGGCCCGGCGCCCAGCATGCGTGCCGATTCATCCAGGCTCATAGGAAGGCGTGCGTAGCCACTTTGCACCGATTGCAATGCCACCGACGAAAAGCGCACCAAATAGGCCCACAGCAGACCCAGTACGGTGGCGGTCACAAAATAACCCACACGCGCTTCGGGCCATGTCGCCTGCAACCAGCCTACCGGCAGCAGCAGGCCCACCACGATCACCGCGCCCGGCACGGCGTAGCCAAGCGAGGCGATTTGCACCGCGGCGCGCGTCAGTATGCCCGGGGCACGGCGGACACTGGCGGCCAGCAGCAGCGCCACCGCCACCGCCAGCACGGCCGTGATGCCTCCCAAGCGAATGCTGTTCCAGGTCCAAACCAGAAATCGATCCCAGGGAAGTACTGACCAATCAGCGGCCAGAGGCCTGAGCATGAAGGCGACGGGCAACAAGAACCCCATCAGCACCGGCAAGGTACAAAGCACCCATGCCAACGCCAGGCGTGAGCCCGTGAGCAAGATCGGCCGCGCCTCATTGGAGGAAGCGCGCGAGGTCGCGCTACCGGCAAATCGCATCCGTTTCTGCGCTCGCTGCTCTATCCACAACACGACCACCACGAACGCGAGCAGGCCTGTGGCGAGCTGCGCTGCGGCAATGCGGTTGTCCATGGAAAGCCAAGCTTTGTAGATACCGGCGGTAAAGGTTTGCACGCCGAAGTAGCTGACCACCCCGAAATCCGCCAGGACCTCCATCAAGGCCAAGGCAGTGCCAGCGGCAATAGCCGGGCGTGCCAGGGGTAGCGCCACTTCGCGCAAGCGACGCGGAAGAGAGGCTCCCAGGAGCCGCGCCGCCTCCATCAATTGCGGCGCGCGCTCGGTCAGCGCGGTTCGGGCAAGCAGATAGACATAGGGATAGAGCGAAAACGAAAACACCCAGGCGGCGCCCCAAAGGCTTCGCACCTCGGGAAACACCCGGCCTTCGAGCCCGAACGTGGCGCGCAACCAAGTCTGGAAGGGACCCGCGAACTGCAGGAAATCGGTATACGCATAGGCCGTGACGTAAGCCGGCATGGCCAGGGGCAGCAGCATCAACCATTCAAAACTGCGGCGCCCGGAAAAATCGAACACGGTCACAAGCACTGCCGCCGGTACGCCCACTGCCACCGCGCCAACCCCCACCATCAATAACAAGCCCAGTGTGGAGAGCACGTATTCCGGCAACACCGTGGCCGCCATCTCACGCAGAATCCCCAGACTCGTTTCATTCCAGTTCGCCCAGGATGCCACCACGGCCAGCACAGGGAGCACCAGCAGCAAAGTGATGAGTAACAACAGGAGAAATTTGATCGCGCGCACGGAAAAGGGCTTGGAAACGGCAGCTAACCGCTTGCGCGGAGAGAAAATGGCACTACATACCGTCAGAACGTATTTACGATCCAGGAACGTGTTCCGAGGATAACGGCAAGCACCCCGGAAATTGTACGCATCTACAATCCGCCATGTTTCTAGAGGTTGAACAACTTGAAGCGCGCTACCCTGGCCGGGAGCGCCCGGCTGTACAAAGGGCTTCGCTCGGACTGGCTGCCGGCGATATTGGCGTTTTGATCGGCCCCTCGGGGTGCGGCAAAACCACCCTGTTGCGCGCTGTAGCTGGGCTGGAGCGCGCCAGCGGCGGCAAGATCCTTATCGGCGATGAAATCGTCAGTGGTGAGGGTGTGCACATGCCGCCCGAGCAGCGCCGCATCGGCATGGTGTTTCAAGATTACGCCCTCTTTCCCCATCTGGATGTGGAACGCAATGTGGCCTTCGGGTTGAAGCACTTGTCAGCGGCCGCACGCAGAGCCCGTGTCACGGAAGTTCTGGCGCTGGTCGATCTGGCGGGCAGTGAAGGCCGCTTCCCACATGAGTTGTCAGGGGGTCAGCAACAACGCGTTGCACTGGCTCGCGCCATGGCGCCCAGTCCACGGCTGCTGCTCCTGGATGAGCCCTTCTCCAATCTGGACGTAGACCTGCGCGAACGCCTCGCGCAAGAATTGCGCGGTATCTTGAAGGCCGCACGCGCCACCGCGCTGTTTGTCACCCATGACCAGTTGGAGGCGTTCGCCATTGGTGATCAGATCGGTGTCATGCATGAGGGGCGGCTGCACCAGTGGGATGACGCCTATTCGCTCTACCACCGCCCAGCCACACGCTTCGTAGCCGATTTCATAGGCCATGGCGTGTTTGTGCCCGCGCGTATTCGTCAGATGAATGGCAGCGCCCTGGTTGAAACGCCCCTTGGTGAGCTGAAAAACCTGACGGATTGCCCGGTGCCTGATGCCTACCCCGACGGCCGCTGCGACATCCTTTTGCGAGCAGATGACATCGTGCACGACGACCTCTCCCCTGTGAAAGCCGTCATTATTCGCAAGGCATTTCGTGGCTCGGAGTTTCTCTACACCCTGCGCTTGGTCAGCGGTGAAGTGGTGATGGCCCACGTACCCAGCCACCACGACCACCAAATGGGCGAGTGGATTGGAATCCGGCCTGAGGTTGACCATGTGGTGACATTCGCGCCGGAAAACGGCGCGCCGGCTTGAGTTCTGGCTTTAGTGCCAGGCCTTTCAGCGTCTCCGCTTTTCTTTCCCCCAATAGGGGAAAGACCAATAACCCGAAGGCCGAGCGCAGCAATGGCCCGAATGGGTATCCCACCCCTCTGGCCGCGCTGAGAAGCGCAGGGCGAGGGGCGTGCAAGAGCACTGAAAGATGCTCTTGCTTCGTGAACTGACTTGCGGCAGCTGTTTGACCGAAGAGAGCGAAGCGAACGAAGGGAGTTCTGCCGCACCGCCCCTCGAACGAGCATCGCAAGTTGCCCGGAGCGAAGCGCAGGGACGCGTCCGGTGGGGCCGCCTTTCTTTGGCCTACATTTCTTTGGCGGAGCAAAGAAACGTAGGTGCACTGCCGGGGGCAATCCCGGCCTCCGACCTTGAGGAAAAAGCAGAAGGCAATTAGCAACGTAGCGCTTAATCAACCGCCGCTTGCCCTCACGCCGCAGCCGGCCGCCCCAACCCTCTCCCAGGGGGAGAGGGAGAAAGAGTAGGAGAGGGAGTAAAACGGCACTCGCTAATACGTTCTAAGCGCATCCACCGCCTGCCGCAACTCCCCCGCCCACTCCCTGCGCTCCCTCAACTCAGGCAACTGCGGCTCCCCAAAACTGACCACCGCCCGTATCCCAGGCGTAGTGAGCGTGCGCCAGATCGAGCCCACCAAAGTTTCATCACCCACATAGCAAGGCGCCAGACTGATCTCCCCGGTCACTTTGTCAACGAATTGAAGTGCCATTGGTTGAACAGGAGCGCCTGAGGAGATGGCCGCTTGCAGTAAATTGGCATGAAACGGCAGCAGCGCCAAGCCGTTACTGGTAGTGCCCTCGGGAAACACCGCTAGCACCTCGCCTGCTTTCAGCGCATCAGCCATGCGGTGGACCGTGCGCAATGCATCGCGGCGCGACTCGCGCGTGATATACAAAGTACCCGCTCCCGTGGCCAACGCGCCGATGAGCGGCCAAGCCTTGATGTCTGCCTTGGATACGAAGCGGCAGTAACGGGCCGCGTGAATGACCACAATATCCAGCCAGGAGATGTGATTGGATACCAGGAGCACAGGCCCATGACTGGGCGGTGCGCCGCGCACCTCCAGATCGATTCGCCAGATCCGCAGCAACCCCCGCGCCCAATCCACTACGCAAGCCTCCCGCTCGATCCGGGATAGCCTGGAAAACCGAAAGCGAATCGTGAAGTAGCCGCCGAATACGTGCAGCGTCCCGCGCAGCACCAGCCAGACCGCCGTGAACAGCTTCACTGGATTACTGGCTGAGGCCGGCTAAAGAGTCTTGGCGCTCGAATGCCACATGGCCCCCGACCAAGGTAGCGCGCACGCGCCCATTGAGCTGATAGCCCATGAACGGGGTATGTTTGCCCTGGCTGCGCAAGGCCTCCGGGGTAAGTTCCCACTGCTCCTGGGGATCAAAGACACACACGTCCGCCACGCCGCCTACTTTCAGTTGCCCGCAGCTGTCTTGCGGGCCGCTAAGGGCACGTCCGAGGATGCGAGCCGGAGCGCTGGTCATGGTCGCCAGCGCACGCATCAGGCCAGCGCCGTCTTCAGCCCATTTCAGAGCCAAAGGCAGCAGCAACTCAAGCCCCGTCGCACCCGGCTCAGCTTCCGCGAACGGCAAGGTCTTGGTATCCGTGTCCACGGGTGTGTGGTCTGATACCAGTGCATCAATGGTGCCGTCCGCAAGACCGGCACGCAACGCATCGCGGTCGCGCTGCTGGCGCAGCGGAGGTGATAGCCGTGCTGCACTGTCGTAGTAGCCGATGTCGAGATCGGTCAGATGCAGTGAGTTGATGCTGACATCGGCCGTGACAGCCAAGCCATCTGCTTTGGCGCGGCGCACCAACTCAACCCCCGCCGCGCTGGAAATCCGGCAAAGGTGGAGGTGCAAACCAGAGCCTTG
The DNA here is from genome assembly GCF_000422885.1 of Ottowia thiooxydans DSM 14619. GTDB lineage: Bacteria > Pseudomonadota > Gammaproteobacteria > Burkholderiales > Burkholderiaceae_C > Ottowia > Ottowia thiooxydans. Next base: position 436,816 of record NZ_AUGX01000008.1, read on the forward strand.
CATACCGCGAACGATTTCAAACAAGGTGTGCAGCGCGATCGTCTCAGCCATGACAGGTACACCTGCCAATCCCATGCGGGTGGCCAGGGGGCCGCTGGCAGCGACGCCGTTGCCAAGCCACGCGTCCTGCGGTCGCAGCCACACGGAATAGCCAAAGGTCGCAGCGTATTGGAGCGCGCGCTGCAATACCTGTGTGTTGACAATCGGAGAATCCGCTTGACTGAAGGCAACGCAGCCGGCATCAGTCAGTTGCACCAGTTCGGTAAGGGTTTCGCCCTTGAGGCCGCGCGTTAAAGCACCCAGGGGGAGCAAGCGTGCCTGATGAAGCCTTTCGGCGCGCATCTTGAGCATCTCCACCAAACCTGGCTCATCTAGCACGGGATCGGTGTCGGGCAGACAAACCACGCTGGTGACACCGCCCGCCACGGCTGCACCCATCTCGCTTTCCAGCATGTGGGCGTGTTCATGGCCAGGTTCACGCAGGCGCGCCGCCAGATCGAGCAAGCCCGGCGCCACCACACAGCCGCGCGCGTCGATGGTGCGATCAGGATTGAAATCGTTCGCCACACCGCCAATCGCGAGAATGCGACCATCGGCGATCGCCACGTCGGCCGTTTCGTCTCGGCCCGAGGCCGGGTCGATCACACGGCCATGCTGGATCAGGATCTTCATGATGTATAGGTAAAACGATGGTCAGTTAGAGCAGGCGCGGCGAACATTCAAGGCCAACAGCGCGCGGACGCTGGCTTGGTCCATCGGCAGGTGGCCCAAGGGAGTTCTCATGCTCCGGCCACAATGCTCATCACGGCCATGCGCACCGCAATGCCAAAAGTGACTTGCGGCAAGATCACGCTTTGCGCGCCATCGACCACGGCTGAGTCGATCTCCACACCTCGATTGATGGGTCCAGGGTGCATGACGATGGCATCCGGTTTGGCCCACTGCAGCTTCTCGGCCGTGAGCCCGAAATTCTGGAAAAACTCCTGGCTGGATGGGAGCAATGCGCCACTCATCCGCTCGTTTTGCAGGCGCAGCATGATGATGACGTCTGCATCCTTGATGCCCTCTTCCAGCGAGTAACACACCCGCACCCCCATGGGGGCCAAATCCGCGGGCAGCAAAGTCCTGGGGCCCACCACACGCACTTCGGCGGCCCCGAGGGTGGTGAGGGCGTGAATGTCAGAACGCGCTACGCGTGAATGCAGCACATCACCAACGATGGCCACCGTCAGGCCACTGAAGTCCTTCTTGTAGTGCCGAATGGTGTACATGTCCAGCAGGGCTTGCGTAGGATGCGCGTGGCGACCATCGCCAGCGTTGATCACGTGCACATGAGGCGCCACATGCTGCGCAATCAGGTAGGGCGCGCCGCTCTCGCTGTGGCGCACCACAAAAATATCCGCCGCCATGGCACTCAGGTTGGCCACCGTATCGAGCAAGGATTCGCCCTTAGCGGTGGATGAGCGCGCGATATCCAGCGTATAGACATCAGCTGAGAGGCGCGTGGCGGCAATGTCGAAGGTGGTACGGGTGCGCGTGGAGTTCTCAAAGAACAAATTGAACACGCTCTTGCCCCGCAAAAGAGGCACCTTCTTGACTTCGCGATCACTCACGCTGACAAAATTGCCTGCGGTATCGAGGATGTGCGTGAGCACGTCGCGCGAAAGTCCTTCGGTGGAGAGCAGATGTTTCAGCTCACCGTTTTTATTGAGTTGCGGATTGCCTCGAGCCAGCATGGTCAGATCTTTTCTATCCGGAAACTGAAACGACCGTCGTCCTCGCGCGCGAGTTCGAGCGATTGTGTACTGGGCAAGGCCAGACGGGCTGCGGCGAGTTCCGCCGCGACGGGTAATTCCCGCCCTGCCCTGTCCACCAGCACGGCCAAACGCACGCAAGCTGGACGCCCATAGTCAAACAACTCGTTGAGCACGGCCCGAATGGTGCGGCCGGTGTAGAGCACATCGTCCAGCAGCAGAATGTCCGCGCCATCTACCTCAAACGGCAATGACGTCTGGCCAGTGGCAGCAAGACCCCGCTTGGCAAAATCGTCACGGTGCATAGCAGATGAAATCGCACCGGGCTGGCCGGGAAGGCCCAGATCGGTGTGTAAACGATCTGCGAGCCATTGGCCGCCGGAGACTATGCCCACCAACTTGGTATCGGCGCGCAGCAACGGACGCACGGTGCGCAGCAACTCGCCATAAAGGGCCTCAGCATCCAGGGTCAAGGCCCCCACCGCTGATTCGGCAACACGGGCCGATGAACTCATGAAAGGCTCCTCAAGAATTGCTCCAAAATAATGGCCGCCGCCGCCGCGTCCGCATCGCGCGCGCCATTGGCGTGGGCTTCCGTCGTGCTGTAACGCTCATCCACCTCATAAACCGTCAGGCCAAAGCGACCGCGCAACTGGCGGGCAAAACGCCGAGCCCGCACCGTATTTTCATGTTCGGCCCCGTCAGGATGAAATGGCACACCAATCACCAATGCATCGGGTTGCCATTCTGCAATACGCGCTGCAATAAGCGGCCAACGTGCATCGCCCTCAGCACGCACCGTCGCCTGGGGCGTTGCAGTGCGCAGCATGCGATTTCCCACCGCCACACCGGTTCGCTTCAGGCCAAAGTCAAAAGCCAGAAAGCTCCCGTGATTGAGAGGTACGGTGGTATCCAATTCAGCTATCCCTTGCAGATGACACCGCATCCAAGCGACCAAGCGAATCGTGCTTCTCCCCCGAAACCACGGTAGAGACAAACCGACGGCTGCGGAGCAAGCCACAAGTGGAACGCCGTGGACGGACCTGCGCCGGCCACTGGCGTTGTCTCCCTCCCGAAGAGAGAGGGGGAAGGCGCCATAGGCGACTCAGGGGGTGCCTTACCTCATGCATGTCCGGCGTCAGGGGCAAGCATCCACGTTTCCACGCCAAGCAGCTTGAGCGCGCGGTCGTAGCGCTGCTCCACTGGTGAATCGAAAATCAGGCCAGTATCTGCATCCACGGTGAGCCAGCTATTACCGGCAATTTCGGATTCGAGTTGCCCCTCTCCCCAGGCGGAGTAGCCGAGCGTGACCAGCACGCGTTTCGGGCCGCCACCACTGGAGAGGGCCTCCAACACGTCTTTAGAGCTCGTCATCTCCAGGCCACCAGGCACCGTGAGCGTGGAGGCATAAAGCGACTCTTCGGGTGGAATACCTTCTACCTGCACCGGCTCATGCAGCACGAACCCGCGCTCGGTTTGCAAAGGGCCGCCATGAAAAACAGGCTGTACGACCAGATCCTTGCGATCCAGCGGAAGATCAACCTTCCGGAACAGATCGGCCAGACTGATGTCGCCGGGCTTGTTGATGATCAATCCAAGCGCACCACGCTCGTTGTGTTCGCAGACGTAGACCACGCTTTTGGAGAACGAGTCGTCCTCGAGGCCCGGCATCGCGATCAGGAAGTGGTTTGTCAGGTTGATCGACTGAGGATCTTGGGGCATGGGTAGATTCTACCGAGCGGATCGCCCTCGCCTCTCGGTTAAGGCTTTTAGAGGGTGTTCAGATGCGCAGACTAGCTCTTTGAGAGGCTTGAGCCGTTCTTTCTCCGTAAGGAGGACCAATACCCCCAGGGCCGAGCGAAGCAATGGCCCGAGTGGGTATCCCACCCCTTTAGGCCGCGCTGAGGAGCGCAGGTCAAGGGGCCGGCCATCCGGGGGCGGGCAAGAGCACTGAAAGATGCTCTTGCTTCAAGAACTAGCTTGCGGCAGTTGTTTGAGAGTAGAGAGCGAAGCGAACGAAGCGAGTTCTGCCGCACCGCCCCGGATGGCCGGCCCCCTTGACCGAGCACCGGAGGGTGCCCGGAGCGCAGCGCAGGGACGCGGACTTGGGGTCGCCTTTCTTTTGCCTACTTTTCTTCGGCCGGCGCTCCGGTGGCGAATCAAAGAAAAGTAGGTGCACTGTGCTGGTCTAATTTCGAAAGACATCCCGATGAGGGAAATCAATGTCTCACAGGAATAGAAATGACCAAAGCCAAGACTAGGCGATCGTTCGAC
>NZ_AUGX01000009.1 GCF_000422885.1 Ottowia thiooxydans DSM 14619
CGGCCAAGTGCTGTGCAAGCCAGGCTCGATCAAGCCACACACGCAATTCACCGGCGAAGTGTATGTGCTGAGCAAAGACGAAGGTGGCCGTCATACGCCTTTCTTCAACAACTACCGTCCCCAGTTTTACTTCCGTACGACGGATGTGACCGGCTCCATCGAACTGCCAGAAGGCAAAGAAATGGTGATGCCTGGTGACAACGTGAGCATCACAGTCAAACTGATTGCTCCAATCGCCATGGAAGAAGGCTTGCGCTTCGCTATCCGTGAAGGCGGTCGTACCGTTGGCGCTGGCGTGGTTGCCAAAATCATTGCTTAATAGGCGATAGAGTTTTAGTAGGGGTATAGCTCAATTGGCAGAGCGTCGGTCTCCAAAACCGAAGGTTGTAGGTTCGATTCCTACTGCCCCTGCCACCTGAAAGTGGCCCTTCAAGCCCGCCGATCACTCGGTGGGCTTGTGTGTTAAGAGCGGTAGAGACTTGACAGGTCTGAAGGGTGTATGCCCTGAGTGAGTTTTTCTCGCTAGATGTTGTTCTAGGTCTTTACATTGTGTTTTGAACCCCGCTTGACGGGGTGCAGCGAAATTCGCCCAACATGGCAAGCACTCAAGTTGAAACCGTCACCCCAAGCGCCGATAAGGTTCGCCTGGGTTTGGCTGCGCTTTTGGTTATTGGCGCGCTCGCGGCGTTCTACTTGCTGGCAAACCAAGGTCCGGTAGCCCAGTGGGGCTCGCTGATTGCAGGGCTCTTGTTGGCGGTGATCGTGTTTTTCACATCGGAATCTGGCAAGCGCCTGATTGCCTTTGGACGTGATTCCTGGCGTGAAGTGCAAAAGGTGGTCTGGCCAACGCGTAAAGAAACGCTCCAGACCACGGCCTTTGTGTTTGCTTTTGCGGTCGTCATGGCGCTGTTTCTCTGGTTCACAGATAAGACGCTCGAGTGGGTGTTGTACGACCTGGTTTTGGGCTGGAGGAAATGATGTCTGATACCGTTACGCAATTGCCGCCTAGTACTTCAAGCAATCCTGATCTGAAATGGTATGTTGTTCATGCCTATTCGGGCATGGAAAAGGCTGTTGAGCGCAACATCATTGAGCGCATCAACCGTGCTGGCATGCAGTCCAAATTTGGCCGCATCATGGTTCCCACTGAAGAAGTGGTTGAGATCAAAAACGGCCAGAAACGCACCACTGAACGCAAATTCTTCCCTGGCTATGTGCTGGTGGAAATGGTCATGGACGATGAAAGCTGGCACTTGGTGAAGCACACCAACAAAGTGACTGGCTTCGTTGGCGGCGCTAAAAACCGTCCTGCGCCCATCTCTGAAGACGATGTCATGAAAATCGTCAACCAGATGCAGGAAGGCACTGAGAAGCCGCGCCACAAAGTTGAATTCGAAGTTGGCGAATACGTTCGCGTCAAAGAAGGTCCTTTCACCGATTTCAATGGAACGGTCGAAGAGGTCAACTACGAAAAAAGCAAAGTGCGTGTGTCGGTCACTATTTTTGGTCGCGCTACACCGGTGGAGCTCGAGTTCGCTCAGATCGAAAAGGCCTGATCAAGGGCTCCGCGTTATTTTTAGATGCCTGGCGTTTTCTGACTCTGCGCCAGGTGGTTTTTTACTAGAGTCGACAACCCCGGGGAGTTTGGTGCCACAGGCCTGAACGATCGTACCCGTAAGGAGAAAAAAGCATGGCGAAAAAAATCGTCGGCTTCATCAAGCTGCAAGTGCCAGCTGGTAAGGCCAACCCATCCCCACCCATCGGCCCAGCATTGGGTCAGCGTGGTCTGAACATCATGGAGTTCTGCAAGGCATTCAATGCGCAGACTCAAGGTGTCGAGCCAGGTCTTCCATTGCCAGTGGTGATCACTGCATTCGCAGACAAGAGCTTCACGTTCATTATCAAGACCCCACCTGCGACGGTCCTGATCAAGAAGTCCATCAAGCTCGACAAGGGCTCGGCCAAGCCGAACTCTGACAAGGTTGGCAAGATCACTCGCGCTCAGCTCGAGGAAATCGCCAAGACCAAAATGAAGGACATGACAGCCGCCGATCTGGATGCTGCTGTTCGTACGATTGCCGGTTCCGCTCGCTCCATGGGCGTGTCGGTGGAGGGCGTGTAAATGGCTAAGTTGACCAAAAAACAAAAAGCCCAAGTAGGCAAGATCGACAGCACCAAGCTGTACGCCCTGACTGACGCCCTGGCGATTGTCAAAGAGCACGCCACGGCCAAGTTCGATGAATCCATCGACGTCGCTGTGCAGCTCGGCATCGATGCCAAGAAGTCTGACCAAGTTGTGCGTGGCGCCGTGGTGCTGCCTAACGGTACTGGCAAGGTCAAGCGCGTGGCTGTGTTCGCACAGGGCGCCAAGGCCGAAGAAGCCAAAGCCGCTGGCGCCGATATCGTCGGCATGGACGATCTGGCCGCCATGGTTAAAGCTGGCGACATGCCTTTCGATGTCGTGATCGCTGCCCCAGACGCTATGCGTGTGGTCGGTACCCTGGGTCAGATTCTTGGCCCCCGTGGTTTGATGCCTAACCCCAAGGTTGGCACCGTGACCCCTGATGTGGCTACCGCCGTGAAAAACGCCAAGGCCGGTCAGGTTCAGTTCCGTGTCGACAAAGCCGGTATCGTGCATGGCACCATTGGTCTGCGTTCGTTCGAATCCGACAAGCTGCAGGGTAACCTGGCCGCTTTGATCGATGCATTGAACAAAGCCAAACCTGCTACCAGCAAAGGTGTTTACTTGCGCAAAGTAGCGGTGTCGAGCACGATGGGTGTGGGCGTTCGCGTCGACACACAATCCATCGCCGCTTAATGAGAAATGCGGGCGGTGATTTTCGAAAGAAAGTCACCGCCCGTTGTGGTGGGCTGCTAGTCCCTGAATGGGGATTGGCAGGCCATCCAAGACCGCTGGCGTACGGCGTAAGCCGTGCTTAATTGCTCTGAAATTTTCAGGGCGGCCAGCGCAGATGGCGAACCCGCTGAAAAGGTTTTATCCTGAACAGTTGGTCGCTGCAAGAGAGGCGCGTTCAAGAGGTGAGGCGGTAGTCGCCAATCCAAACAACGCATTTTGAAGGAGTAGACCTTGAGTCTGAATCGCAGTGAGAAAGAAGCGGTCATCGTAGATGTGACCAGCCTCGCCGCAAAAGCTCAAACGCTTGTGATGGCGGAATACCGCGGCATCACGGTCGCTGACATGACCAAACTGCGCTCCGAAGCGCGCAGCAAAGGTGTGGCCCTGAGTGTGTTGAAAAACACACTGGCTCGCCGTGCTGTCGCCGGTAGCTCATTTGAGGTAGTGTCCGACCAGATGACCGGTCCGCTGATCTATGGCTTCTCTGAAGACGCCGTCGCCGCCGCGAAAGTGGTGGCGGACTTCGCGAAAACCAACGACAAGTTGGTAATTCGCGCTGGTGTTTTCGGTGGCAAAGCCCTGGACGCGAACGGCGTTAAGCAACTGGCCAGCACGCCTACCAAGGAAGTGTTGTTGGCTCAGCTTTGTGGCTTGCTCATGTCGCCTATTTCCCGCACCGCCGTGGTGTTGGGTGCATTGGCGGCCAAAAAGAGCGAAGGCGAACCCGCAGCTGCCTAAGGCATACGCGGCCAACCTCAATCAATTGTTTTAGGAAAAATTTATCATGGCATTCGATAAAGACGCATTTTTGACCGCGCTGGACAGCATGACGGTCTTGGAACTCAACGACCTGGTGAAAGCCATCGAAGAGAAATTTGGCGTGAGCGCAGCCGCTATGGCCGCTCCTGCTGCTGGTGGCGGCGGTGCTGCTGCTGTTGCTGAAGAGCAAACCGAATTCACCGTTCAGTTGACGGACGTCGGCGCGAACAAGGTGTCGGTCATTAAAGCCGTGCGCGAAATCACTGGTCTGGGCCTCAAAGAAGCCAAAGATCTGGTTGACGGTGCACCGAAGCCAGTCAAAGAAGGCGTGTCCAAGGCTGACGCCGAAGCCGCCAAGAAAAAGCTCGAAGAAGCTGGCGCGAAAGCCGAACTCAAGTAATTTACTTGAAAGCAGCGCGATCTCATGTCAATCACTTGTTGAACTGGGATTTAGCGCTGCGAAGGCTGACCTGCGAAGGTCAGCCTTTAGCTCTTTCAGAGCACACCTGAAAACCGGCTTTCAAGACGGTTTTCAAGTGTCTTCTGACTCGACTGCAGAAGGCGACTTGGTTCGGACCGCGTGCAATGCGCGGTCGTCCGCCATCGGCTGGTAGTGGCCAGCCACCAAGCAACGCGAGCTTTTAACGAGGCCCGCTGTCTCCAGTCGCCAGATGTCCAGGACTCATCCTCTTTGCCCGGAGATTACATGGCCTACTCATTTACCGAACGAAAACGCATCCGCAAGAGCTTTGGAAGCCGCGACAGCGTCCTCGAGGTGCCTTACCTGCTGCAAATGCAAAAGGACGCCTATACCGCCTTCCTGCAGGCTGGCACGTCGCCTAAAAAGCGCACGCATGATGGCCTGCAAGCCGCATTCGAATCTGCGTTCCCGATCGTCTCGCACAACGGCTTCGTGGAAATGAAGTTCGTTGAGTACAACCTGGCCAAACCCGCATTTGATGTGCGCGAATGCCAGACGCGTGGCTTGACCTTCTCGTCCGCAGTGCGCGCTCGCGTGCAACTCATCATTTATGACCGTGAGTCGTCCACTTCGCAATCCAAAGTGGTGAAAGAAGTGAAAGAGCAAGAAGTCTACATGGGCGAAGTGCCCCTGATGACTGATAAAGGCTCGTTCATCGTCAACGGTACTGAGCGCGTGATTGTCAGCCAGTTGCACCGTTCGCCTGGCGTGTTCTTCGAACATGACAAGGGCAAGACCCACAGCTCGGGCAAGCTGCTGTTTTCGGCTCGGATCATTCCTTACCGTGGTTCCTGGCTCGATTTCGAATTCGATCCCAAGGACATCCTGTTCTTCCGTGTTGACCGCCGCCGCAAGATGCCGGTCACCATTCTGCTCAAGGCCATCGGTCTCAACCCCGAGTCCATCCTGGCGAACTTCTTCGTCAACGACAATTTCCGTTTGATGGACAGCGGCGCGCAGATGGAGTTCATCGCCGATCGCATCAAAGGCGAAGTGGCGCGTTTTGACATCACTGACAAAACCGGCACCGTCATTGTCGCCAAGGACAAGCGCATTACCGCGCGCCACACACGCGAGATGGAGCAATCGGGCACCACGCACATCAGCGTGCCTGAAGACTTCCTGGTGGGCCGTGTGGTCGCCAAGAACGTGGTTGATGGCGATACCGGCGAGATCATTGCCAAGGCCAACGACGAGTTGACCGAAGCGCTGCTGAAGAAGCTGCGCGAGGCCGGCGTGCAAGACCTGCAGTGCATCTACACCAACGAACTCGACCAAGGCGCGTACATGTCGCAGACCTTGCGCGCGGACGAGACCGTGGATGAGTTCGCAGCCCGCGTCGCCATTTACCGGATGATGCGCCCTGGCGAACCACCGACAGAAGACGCTGTGCAGGCTCTGTTCCAACGCCTGTTCTACAACCCGGACACCTACGATCTGTCGCGCGTGGGCCGTATGAAGTTCAACGCCAAGGTGGGCCGCGAAGATTCCACCGGCCCCATGGTGCTGACCAACGAAGACATCTTGGCTGTGGTCAAGATCCTGGTTGAGTTGCGCAACGGCCGTGGTGAGGTCGATGACATCGATCACTTGGGCAACCGCCGTGTTCGCTGCGTCGGCGAATTGGCTGAAAACCAGTACCGCACTGGCCTGGCTCGTATTGAGAAGGCTGTGAAAGAGCGTCTGGGCCAAGCCGAGCAAGAGCCTTTGATGCCGCATGACCTGATCAACAGCAAGCCAATCTCGGCCGCGTTGAAAGAGTTCTTTGGCGCTTCGCAGCTCAGCCAGTTCATGGACCAGACCAACCCGCTGGCCGAAATCACCCACAAGCGCCGCGTATCGGCTCTTGGCCCGGGCGGTTTGACGCGCGAGCGCGCAGGCTTCGAAGTGCGCGACGTTCACGTCACGCATTACGGACGCGTCTGCCCAATTGAAACACCTGAAGGTCCAAACATTGGCCTGATCAACTCCCTGGCGCTGTACGCCCGGTTGAATGAATACGGCTTTATCGAAACCCCGTACCGTCGGGTGATCGAAGCCAAGGTGACCAACGAGATCGATTACCTGTCTGCCATCGAAGAAGGCAAATACGTCATCGCTCAGGCTAACGCCACGCTCGACAAAGACGGCCTGTTGACAGGTGATCTGGTGTCTGCCCGCGAGAATGGTGATTCCATTCTGGTTGGCTCTGAGCGCGTTCAGTACATGGACGTGTCGCCAGCTCAGATCGTATCGGTAGCGGCATCGCTGGTTCCATTCCTGGAACACGATGATGCGAACCGAGCGCTGATGGGCGCCAACATGTCGCGTCAGGCCGTGCCTGTTCTGCGTCCGGAAAAACCGATGGTCGGCACGGGCATTGAGCGCGTCGCGGCAGTTGACTCCGGCACTGTGGTGACAGCCAGCCGCGGCGGTGTGGTCGATTATGTGGACGCCACTCGTATCGTGATCCGCGTGAACGACGGCGAAGCGGTTGCAGGTGAAGTGGGCGTAGACATCTACAACCTCATCAAATACCAGCGTTCCAACCAGAACACCAACATCAGCCAGCGCCCCATCGTCAAGAAGGGCGACAAGCTGACCAAGGGTGATGTCATCGCTGACGGCGCCTCCACTGATCTGGGTGAAATCGCCATCGGCCAGAACATGCTGATCGCCTTCATGCCATGGAACGGCTACAACTTCGAGGATTCGATCCTGATCAGTGAGCGCATTGTGGCGGAAGACCGCTACACCTCCATTCACATCGAAGAACTGGTGGTGATGGCGCGCGACACCAAGCTGGGTGCCGAGGAAATCACACGGGACATCCCGAACCTGGCAGAGCAGCAGCTCAACCGCCTTGATGAATCCGGCATTATTTATGTCGGCGCTGAAGTGCAGCCTGGCGACACGCTGGTCGGCAAGGTCACGCCAAAGGGCGAAACCACGCTGACCCCTGAAGAGAAGCTGCTCCGCGCCATCTTCGGCGAGAAAGCTTCTGACGTCAAAGACACTTCGCTGCGCGTGAATCAGGGCTCTCAAGGCACCGTGATCGACGTTCAGGTGTTCACACGCGAAGGCATTCAACGCGATAAGCGCGCCCAGCAGATCATCGACGATGAACTCAAGCGCTACCGTCTCGACCTGAACGACCAGTTGCGCATCGTCGAGGCTGACGCCTTCGATCGTATTGAGAAGCTGTTGAACGGCAAGACTGCCAACGGCGGTCCGAACCGTATTGCCAAAGGTGCCAAGATCGACAAAGCCTATTTGGCGTCTGTCGACAAATACCACTGGTTCGATATTCGTCCCGCTGAAGACGACGTGGCCGCACAACTGGAGAGCATCAAAGCCTCCATTGAGCAGCAACGCCATAGCTTCGACCTCGCATTCGAGGAAAAGCGCAAGAAGTTGACGCAAGGCGACGAGTTGCCTGCTGGCGTGCTGAAGATGGTCAAGGTGTACCTGGCCGTCAAGCGTCGTCTGCAACCTGGTGACAAGATGGCCGGCCGCCACGGTAACAAAGGTGTCGTGTCCAAGATCGTTCCGGTCGAAGACATGCCTCACATGGCAGACGGCACTCCAGTCGACATCGTGCTCAACCCGCTGGGCGTGCCTTCGCGGATGAACGTGGGTCAGGTGCTTGAGGTTCACCTCGGCTGGGCCGGTAAGGGTATTGGTCAGCGCATCAACGACATGCTGCAAGCTGAAGGCCGTGTTGCCAAGCTGCGTGAGTTCATGGAAGAGCTCTACAACAGCACTGGCCGCAAGGAAGACTTGGGCAAGCTGAGCGATGAAGAAATCATCGAGATGGCAGGCAACCTGTCGAACGGTGTTCCGTTCGCAACGCCTGTGTTCGATGGTGCATCGGAAGATGAAATCCGCTCCATGCTGAAATTGGCTTACCCGGATGAAGCTGCCAAGGCCAAAGGCCTGACCGCCACCCGCACGCAAGCCAATTTGTTCGATGGCCGCACCGGCGACGCGTTCGACCGCTGCACCACTGTGGGCTACATGCACTTCTTGAAGCTGCACCACTTGGTCGATGACAAGATGCATGCACGTTCCACCGGACCGTACTCGCTTGTGACGCAGCAACCACTTGGCGGTAAAGCCCAGTTCGGTGGCCAGCGTTTCGGGGAGATGGAGGTTTGGGCATTGGAAGCGTATGGCGCCTCCTACACCCTGCAGGAAATGCTCACCGTCAAGTCCGACGACGTGCAAGGCCGTACCAAGGTGTACGAAAGCATCGTCAAGGGCGAGCACTCAATCGAAGCGGGCATGCCCGAATCGTTCAACGTGCTGGTCAAAGAAATTCGCTCACTGGGGCTCGACATCGAGCTCGAGCGTTCTTAATTTTGAAAGGGAAAGAGTCAAATGAAATCACTACTCGACCTGTTCAAGCAATTCACGCCGGATGAGCATTTTGATGCCATCCGCATCGGTCTGGCTTCGCCGGAGAAGATCCGTTCGTGGTCTTTCGGTGAAGTGAAGAAGCCGGAAACCATCAACTACCGTACTTTCAAGCCTGAGCGTGACGGCCTGTTCTGCGCCAAGATCTTTGGCCCGATCAAGGACTACGAATGCCTGTGCGGCAAGTACAAGCGCCTGAAGCATCGCGGTGTGATCTGCGAGAAATGCGGCGTTGAAGTGACCCAGACCAAGGTGCGCCGCGACCGCATGGGCCACATCGATCTGGCCGCTCCTTGTGCTCACATCTGGTTCCTGAAATCGTTGCCTTCGCGTCTCGGCCTGGTGCTGGACATGACACTGCGCGATATCGAACGCGTGCTGTACTTCGAAGCTTACGTCGTGACCGATCCCGGCATGACACCGCTGAAGAAATTCGGCATCATGAGCGAAGACGACTACGACGCCAAGCGCAAAGAGTACGGTGATGAATTCATCGCACGCATGGGCGCCGAAGGCATCAAGGACCTCCTGCAAGGCATCGACCTCGACATCGAGATCGAAAGACTGCGCGGCGACCTCACCGGTTCCGAAGTCAAGGTCAAGAAGAACTCCAAACGCCTGAAGGTGTTGGAAGCGTTCAAGAAATCGGGCATCAAGCCCGAGTGGATGGTGCTCGACGTGCTGCCGGTTCTGCCGCCAGATCTGCGTCCACTGGTGCCGCTGGATGGCGGCCGTTTCGCCACCTCCGATCTGAACGACCTCTATCGCCGCGTGATCAACCGCAACTCGCGTCTGCGCCGATTGCTGGAGCTCAAGGCGCCGGAAATCATTGCGCGCAACGAGAAGCGCATGTTGCAAGAAGCGGTGGATTCGCTGCTGGACAACGGTCGCCGTGGCAAGGCTATGACGGGCGCCAACAAGCGCGCTCTGAAATCGCTGGCCGACATGATCAAAGGCAAGAGCGGTCGTTTCCGTCAGAACTTGCTGGGCAAACGCGTCGATTACTCCGGCCGTTCTGTGATTACCGTGGGCCCAACGCTCAAACTTCATCAGTGCGGCTTGCCCAAACTGATGGCGCTGGAGCTGTTCAAGCCCTTCATCTTCGCTCGCCTGGAAGCCATGGGCATCGCCAACACCATCAAGGCGGCGAAGAAAGAAGTTGAATCCGGCACGCCGGTGGTGTGGGACATCCTGGAAGAGGTCATCACTGAGCACCCGATCCTGCTGAACCGCGCTCCAACGCTGCACCGCCTGGGCATTCAGGCGTTTGAGCCCATTCTGATCGAAGGTAAAGCTATTCAGCTGCACCCGTTGGTTTGCGCGGCTTTCAACGCCGACTTCGACGGTGACCAGATGGCTGTCCACGTTCCGCTGTCGGTGGAAGCACAAATGGAAGCGCGCACACTGATGCTCGCCTCCAACAACGTGCTGTTCCCTGCTTCGGGCGAACCTTCCATCGTGCCTTCGCAAGACGTTGTGCTGGGTCTTTACTACACGAGCCGCGAGCGCATCAACGCCAAAGGCGAAGGCCTGATCTTCTCCGACATCGGTGAAGTGCAGCGCGCCCTTGACGGCAATGCGGTTGAGCTCGCTGCCAAGATCAGCGTGCGCCTGACCGAGTGGAACAAAGACAAGGTCACGGAAGAGTTCGTGCCCACCACCAGCCTGGTCGACACCACCGTCGGCCGCGCTTTGTTGTCCGAAATTCTGCCTAAAGGTCTTCCTTTCGCGCTGATGAACAAGGCGCTGAAGAAGAAAGAAATTTCGCGCCTCATCAACGCTTCGTTCCGCAAGTGTGGTCTGAAGGAAACCGTGGTGTTCGCAGACAAGCTGCTGCAAAACGGCTTCCGCCTGGCCACGCGCGCTGGTATCTCCATCGCCATTGACGACATGTTGGTGCCGGTTGAGAAGCAGGGCATCATCGAGCGCTCCGAAGGCGAAGTCAAAGAGATCCAGCAGCAGTACGTCTCTGGTCTCGTGACAGCTGGCGAGCGCTACAACAAGGTGGTGGACATCTGGGGCAAGGCCGGTGACGAAGTCTCCAAGGTCATGATGGCTCAGTTGGCCAAGCAAAAGACCACAGACCGCCACGGCAACGAAGTGGATCAGGAGTCCTTCAACTCCATCTACATGATGGCCGACTCCGGTGCTCGCGGTTCTGCAGCGCAGATTCGCCAGCTCGCAGGTATGCGCGGCTTGATGGCCAAGCCTGACGGCTCGATCATCGAGACGCCTATTACGGCGAACTTCCGCGAAGGCCTGAACGTGCTTCAGTACTTCATCTCGACGCACGGTGCACGTAAAGGCTTGGCCGATACCGCGCTGAAAACGGCGAACTCGGGTTACCTGACACGCCGCTTGGTCGACGTGACGCAGGATCTCGTGGTCACCGAAATTGATTGCGGTACGAGCGACGGTTCCGTCATGCGCGCCATCGTTGAGGGTGGTGAGGTCATTGAATCATTGCGCGATCGCATCCTGGGTCGTACGGCAGCTGAGGATCTGATCAGCCCCGAAACGCAAGAAGTCGTGATCAAAGCCGGCCAGATGCTGGACGAAGACACCATCGACGAGCTGGAAGCAGCTGGTATCGACGAAGTGCGCGTGCGCACTGCGCTCACCTGCGCCACCCGTTTCGGCATCTGCGCGAAATGCTATGGCCGCGATCTGGGCCGTGGCGGCTTGGTGAACATGGGTGAGGCTGTGGGCGTGATTGCTGCGCAGTCGATCGGCGAGCCAGGCACGCAGCTGACCATGCGTACGTTCCACATCGGTGGCGCGGCATCGCGTGCAGCAGTGGCCTCTAGCGTGGAAGCGAAGAGCAATGGTTTCATCGGGTTCAACCCGACCATGCGCTACGTGACCAACAGCAAGGGCGAGTTGGTTGTGATTTCCCGTTCCGGCGAGATCGTTGTTCACGACGAACATGGTCGCGAGCGCGAGCGTCACAAAGTGCCTTACGGCGCTACGTTGACGGTGAAAGCCGATCAGCAGATGAAGGCTGGCACTATTTTGGCCAACTGGGATCCGCTGACACGCCCAATCATCACGGAATTCGCCGGTGAGGTGCGTTTCGAGAACGTGGAAGAGGGCCTCACGGTTGCCAAGCAGGTGGACGAGGTCACTGGCCTGTCGACCCTCGTGGTGATCGATCCCAAGCGCCGTGGCTCCGCCAAGATCGTGCGTCCTCAGGTCAAACTGGTGGATGCCGGTGGCAACGAAGTCAAGATCCCAGGTACAGACCACTCGGTGACGATTGGCTTCCAGGTCGGTGCGCTGATTCAGGTGCGCGATGGCCAGGGCGTGGGCCCAGGCGAAGTGCTGGCGCGTATTCCAGTTGAAGGTCAGAAGACTCGAGACATCACGGGCGGCTTGCCGCGTGTGGCCGAGCTGTTCGAAGCCCGCAGTCCTAAAGACAAGGGTATGCTGGCCGAGATCACCGGTACGGTGTCCTTCGGTAAGGAAACCAAAGGCAAGGTCCGTCTGCAGATCACCGACCCTGATGGCAAAGTCTGGGACGAACTGATTCCCAAGGAAAAGAACATCCTGGTGCACGAAGGTCAGGTGGTCAACAAGGGCGAATCAGTGGTCGACGGCCCGGCCGATCCGCAAGACATTCTGCGTCTGTTGGGCGTGGAAGAGTTGGCGCGCTACATCGTTGATGAAGTGCAGGACGTGTATCGCTTGCAGGGCGTGAAGATCAACGACAAGCACATCGAGGTGATCGTTCGCCAGATGCTGCGTCGTGTGGTGGTCGAGAACTCTGGCGATTCCCGTTACATCGCCGGCGAGCAGGTGGAGCGCAGCGAAATGCTGGATACCAACGACGCTTTGCGCGCCGATGGCAAGCTTGCAGCTACCTACACCAACTTGCTGCTGGGTATTACCAAGGCCTCGTTGTCCACTGACAGCTTCATCTCCGCGGCATCGTTCCAGGAAACGACTCGCGTGCTGACTGAAGCCGCCATCATGGGCAAACGCGATGAACTTCGCGGCTTGAAGGAAAACGTCATCGTGGGTCGCTTGATCCCAGCCGGTACCGGCATGGCTTATCACCAGGCACGCAAGGTCAAGGACCAGATGGACGAAGAAGAGCGCCGCGCAATCGCCGACTCGGAAGCCGCAGAACTGGCCCTGGCTACTTCTGGCGACGCACCAGAGAGCTCACACATCGACGAAGGCGCCGCAGCAGCGGATTAAGCCGAACAGTCGTGTGAGAATGACGCCTGCCACGCTGCTTACGCAGCGCGGCAGGCGTTTTTTATGGTTCACTCAATTTCCAACACTATTCGGGCTGAGCGCGGCTGGCGTACCCTTCCTGTTCAAGCAGGGCCCACTCAATCTCCAAACACCGTTCGGGCTGAGGTTCTATGGTTTCGGTCAAGCATAAAAACCGTTCGAGCTGAGCTTTCATGGTTTCGGTCAAGCATAAAAGCCGTTCGGGCTGAGCCTGTCGAAGCCTTGCGCAACCCTTCGCCGCATCAACTGCAATCCCGGCACGAATAGTCTTTATCAATTAAGCTCAATCTGGTTTTACTCCTCCCCGGACTATGTCGAGTTCCTACGTGATTTTCTGGCTCGCATGCGCCGTCTTTTTCTTCTGGGCGGTGGGTGCCTACAACCGTCTGGTGCGGTTGCGTGCCGCCGTGCGCAAGTCATTCGCCGCATTGGATGAGTTGCTGATTCGGCAGGTGGTCTGGGTACAAGGGTGTCTGCCTGTTTCCATGCGGGGCGGCATGACCACGGTATCCGGAGCCCTGCAGGACGAGGCAGATGCCACCTGGAGTCGCTTGTCGGCTGCCAGCGAACAGTTTTCCGTCGCACTGGCGCAAGTGCGGGCCCATCCTATCGATGGCGCGGCGACGGCCAGCCTGGCCATGGCTCACGACACCCTGGCAGGTGCGTGGAAGAGTGCCATGCGTGATGCCGTGGCGCTCGATGCGGAGCCTTCTGCGCAGCGTCTGGACGCGCGTTGGACAACCCTCTTGCATCAAGCGCTGCCGCTGCAAGACGCTTTCAACGGTGCAGTCACAGCCTATAACAGCGCTATTGGCCAGTTCCCCGCGATGTTTCTGGCCAAGCTATTTGGCTTTCGGCCTGCTGGCCTGATTGATCATCTCGCCCCGCCGGCTTGAGAGCTAGCTCGCTTGGGTCACCCCCGAGGTCGTCAAGCTTCAGTGCATCGCGCCTGCCGTTGCGCGATCTCAAAGCCCTCAACCTGTCTCGGCAGCAGCGCCCGCATACGTTCAATGCCGCGGGTGAAGTCCCCGTCGCTTAAGTCGTAGTCGAAGTTGCCATGCAACGCCACGACTTCCTCGACGCTTGGGGCCCACTCATAAGCCATTCGATGAGCTGAGACCGCTGCCATGGGATCGGATCGGTACCGGGCCACCGAATCGGCGAGCAGTTGCTGCACCAGCTCAAGCTTGGAAGGGTCTGTGCCGGCCCGATAAACCCACACCGCCGGCACCACCGGGGTACTCTGCCAGTCGTGCCATTCACGGCCAAGGTCGTAGACGTATGCGAATCGCTTTCGGCCAAGCTCCTCCACGGCTTCGTTCTGAATGAGCAGGCGAGGCGTTGTCGTATCTTCGACATTGACATTGCACCGCCAAGGGCCAATCCCGAGACCGTATTTGCCTTTGAGCAGGGCTTGGAGGATACGAACAGCGGAGGTGGTCTGCTTGGAGATGGCAATCTCCGCCAAATGGAGATCCTCGATGGGCCGCGGCGAAAACAGGCACACGCTGTCGGCCTTACCGCGGAAGGAGATGCCCCAGCTCCCCAGGCGATGCCAGGTATCGCCCAACTCGAACCAGTCGGCGACAGCCATGGGCGTAATGTCCACTTGGCCCCGAGTGGCCAATTGTCGAACTTCGCTTGATTCGCAGGGCAGCAGAGAGACGGGCCAGACCTCAGGCGAGGTGTAGTAGGGAATCCAGGGCACGCTGCTGAAATGGCCGACAGTGGGGGGAAGCTTCGGCACTCACAATCTCCAAACGAAAAATTTTCGACTCACTCGCCATTCGGTCAATCCAGCCCACGCCGGGCCGGGGTGCTGAAATTTAACTCTGGGGCGCACGAGCTAGAGAACGCACGCGCACGGGGATCCCAAAAAGACGATGAACACATTCTAAGAACCTTCCAGAAACGACCCTGGTGAAAACGAGTACGAGAGCGCTCATTTAATTAGTCAACAAGATTGACTTCTTGTGTTAGCCTAGCTTGTCGGTCGTTACCAATAAGTAAAAGCCAGCTGTCTAGAAACTCTAGTACTCAGCTCTCCCGGAACCCACCCGTGTTTGGAGGTAAGCCTTGGAAGATCATTCTTTGCTCTCGCGTAGGACGATTTTGCGGAGGTCAGCGGCGATTCCCGCCGCCTCGATCGCGCTCGGAACTGCGGCACATGCCCAGGAAGCCGCAGGTATGCCGCCTGCGATCCCGGAGTCGATGAAGACGCCGGGTGGGCCATTCCTGAATCCCCCCTACGGATTGCCTTCAGCTTTCGAGAAAGCTGTGGTTCGCGTGCTTCCGGCTGGGAATAACCCCTTCCCAACGGGTTCTCGTACCCCGCTGCAGTCGTTGCACGGAATCATCACTCCGAACGGCCTGTTCTTCGAGCGTCACCATTCAGGCGTGCCGACGATCAATCCAGATCAGCACCGCCTCATGGTTCATGGGCTCGTGGAACGCCCGCGCGTTCTGAGCATGTCAGATCTGGTTCGCTTTCCCTCAGTGAGCAAGGTCCATTTCCTGGAATGCTCCGGGAACAGCTCTTCCCAGTACCCCGGCCTTGCAGGCAAAACAGCACAGGAAATTCACGGCCTGCTGAGCTGCGTAGAGTGGACCGGCGTCAAGCTCTCCACCATTCTGGCTGAAGTGGGCGTGGATAAAAAAGCCAAGTGGATCCTGGCCGAAGGCGCAGATGCGGCGGCCATGACGCGCAGCATCCCCATGGATCTCGCGATGAGAGAAGGCATTCTGGCGTATGCCCAAAACGGCGAAAAACTTCGGCCCGAACAGGGATACCCGCTTCGTCTTCTTTTGCCCGGCATTGAGGGCAATATGAGCATCAAATGGCTTCGGCGTCTGAAGATCGGCGAGAAGCCCTTCTATACGCGCGAGGAGACTTCCAAATACACCGATCTTCAGCCAGATGGGAGCTCCTTCGAGTTCACCTTCATCATGGATGTGAAGTCGGTCATTCTGGCGCCCTCCGGTGGCCAAAAAATAGCCAAAGGCTTCCATGAAATCACCGGTGTCGCCTGGACAGGCTATGGCCGCATCAAGGCCGTGGATATTTCCGTCGATGGTGGCCGCACTTGGCGGCAGGCCACCTTGCAAGAGCCCGTTCTCAGCAAGGCCCTGACCCGCTTTAGATTCCCATGGCAATGGGACGGCAGCCCCACCATCATCCAAAGCCGAGCCATAGACGAAGCTGGCAACGTGCAGCCCATACGAAAAAAACTCGTCGAAAGGCGTGGTGCCAACCACATCTACCACTACAACGCCATCCAAAGCTGGAAGGTTTCAGAATCTGGTGAGGTGTCCAATGTCCACGCATGATCGTCTGTCTCGTTGGGTGGCTATCGGGGCCATTGCGCTCATGTCTGCCGCTTCAGGCGCTGCGTTAGCGCAAACACACTATGGCTTCGGCAAACCCGCCACGCAGGATCAAATTGCCGGCTGGGATATAGACGCCAGCCCTGATGGCTCCGGGCTGCCTCCAGGCTCGGGCACCGTAGAGCAGGGTAAAGCCCTCTACACCCAGTTATGCCTGGCCTGCCACGGCGAGAACGGCAAGGGAGCCTCCGCTGCAGCCTTGGTGGGCGGCGAGGGAACCCTGGCGACGCCCAAGCCCGTACGCACCATTGGTAGCTTCTGGCCCTATGCCAGCACGCTCTTTGACTACATCAATCGGGCCATGCCCTGGGACAAGCCACAGTCGCTCAAGCCTGACGAGGTCTATGCCTTAACTGCGATGCTCCTGAATGCAAACAAGCTCGTGCCGGATGATGCGGTCATGAACGCCCAAACCCTGCCCAAGGTGCGCATGCCGAACCTGCAAAGCTTCAAAGCTGCTAAAAACAAGGAAAACATGGTGCCTGGCGTGCGTTGCATGAAAGGCTGCTAACCAACCGCGAATGCCGCTCAAGGCGTTTGTTGCACACAACACTGCACAGTCCTTGTGCAGCGGCGGGGGCATTTATTACCCCTAGCGGGAATCGATTCCCGTGCCCTTGGCGACAATGTGGGTTGTGACAACGATTCATCTCCTATCAGGCTGGAGACGGGGCTGCCTTGGCCGCATCATCATTTTGCTCGCCTTGGTCTTGGCGGTGGGCTCAGTCGCGCGCGCGCAAACCTCCGTCGCCTTGACGGAATTGCGTGGCGAGCGGGCGCAAGATGGCCTGTATTTGTCTGCGCAGCTCAAATTCGACTTGTCAGGGGCGGTTGAAGAGGCCTTGGGAAAAGGCATCCCGGTCTATTTCATCGCTGAAGCAGATGTGGTGCGCGAACGCTGGTATTGGTCTGATGCCCAGGTGGCTTCCGCCCGGCGTTACATGCGGGTGTCGTATCAGCCGCTCACGCGCAGGTGGCGGTTCAGCAGTTCGTCAGAGCCGCTATCCAACGCCGGACTTGGCGTGAATTTCGGCCAATACTATGATTCCTTGGCCGAGACGCTTGCCGTGGTGCAGCGGATATCGCAATGGAAGGTGGCTGATGCCTCCGAGTTGGACGCAGATGCGCGGTATTTGCTGCGGTTTCGCTTTCACCTGGATGCCTCGCAACTACCCCGCACCATTCAGCTGGGCAACCTGGGCCAATCTGATTGGACCTTGTCCATAGAGCGCCGTATTGATCTGCCTCCGGAGACTGGCAAGTGAGCAGGCCGGTACGAGAGGAACCTGTCATGGATTCTCAGAGCCAGCGCCCGGGGAAAAAGCTAGCCCGCTGGTCACTGTATCTTGCAGTGGTTGCCATCATCGGCATTGGGCTGACCCTGGTGTTCCTGCTTGTGCAGGCTACCAACAACCGGCTGCTGTACGAGCGCTACTACGCCAAGTTGTTCGTCGTGAACATGGTGGTGGCGGCCCTGCTGGCCTTGGTGATCGTATGGGGCATCTACCGGCTCATTTCCCGATTGCGACGCCGCAAGTTCGGCAGCCGGCTGCTCATCAAGCTGGCAGCCATCTTCGCGCTGGTGGGGGTCCTCCCAGGGATGTTCATCTACGTGGTGTCCTATCAGTTCGTTTCGCGCTCCATAGAGTCCTGGTTCGACGTCAAAGTAGAAGGCGCCCTGGATGCGGGCCTTAATCTCGCGCGCACCTCTCTTGACACTCAGGCCCGGGATTTTGGCAATCAACTGCGCTCAGCGTCTGCCGCGCTGGGAAACACGCCAGATGCGTTGGCTGCCGTGCCGCTGGAGCAACTGCGCGCCCAACTGGGTGCCACTGACGCCACATTGTGGAACTCATCGGGCCGCTTGATCGCCAGCACCGGGGCGTCGCGTTTTGAGCTCAACCCGGATCGCCCCTCTCCCCAGCTGCTGCGCCAAGCGCGAACGCAAGGCGTGGCCACCCAGATCGAAGGGATTGACGAAGCGGCTGCGAGTGGCTTGAACGCTCCCGCCATCACCGCACGTATCAAAGCCGTGACCATCATCAACGCACGCTCGGTGGGGCTGCTAGATGAGCAGCGCTATCTGCAAGCCGTGCAACCGCTGCCCGTGGCGCTTGTGAGCAATGCTCTGGCCGTACAGCAGGCCAACCGTGAATACCAGGAGCGCGCTCTAGGCCGCGACGGGCTGCGGCGCATGTACATCGCCACCCTTACCTTGAGTTTGTTCCTGGCCGTATTTGGCGCCGTTTTGCTCGCAGTGCTGTTTGGCAAACAGCTGGCCACTCCGCTGCTGATGATTGCGGACGGCGTGCGCCAGGTTGCCGCAGGCGACTTCACGCCTAAGGTAGTGCTGCAAGGCCGGGACGAGCTGGTGGGGCTCACCAGATCGTTCGCCAACATGACGCAGCAACTGGCTGATGCCCGCACCGCGGTCGATTCCAGCATGCGCGAGGTGGAAGCTGCCAGGGCCAACCTGCAAACCATACTCGACAACCTCACCTCAGGCGTCATCGTGCTGGATAAAGAGGGCACCATCCAGTCCTCCAACCCTGGGGCTACACGAGTTTTGCGGGCTCCGCTTGCTGCCAGTGAAGGCAAGTTCCTGGGTGAGTTGTCAGGTCTGGAAAGCTTTGCCGCCGATGTGCAGGCCCAGTTCCGGGAGTTCGAGGGAGAGCGTGCCGAGCATGGCCTTGATCATTGGCAGAAGTCATTCGAGCTGTATGGCAACGCAGGCGGCATGAGCTCCGATACCGTGACGCTGGTAGCCCGCGGGGCGGCTCTGCCTGGCGGCCTGCGCTTGCTGGTGTTCGACGATATCTCCGAGATCGTCTCAGCTCAGCGTGCGCAGGCTTGGGGAGAAGTGGCCAGGCGCCTGGCCCATGAAATCAAGAACCCACTCACGCCTATCCAGTTATCGGCCGAGCGGCTTGAATTCAAGCTGGCGAGCAAGCTCGCAGGGGCGGAGCAAGCGCTTCTGATCAAATCGGTGAAGACCATCGTTGATCAAGTTGACGCGATGAAGCGGCTCGTGAACGAGTTTCGTGACTACGCGCGTTTGCCTGCGGCTGTTCTTCAACCCATTGATCTGAACGAATTGGTCAATGATGTGCTGCATCTTTACGGCACTGGCGGCGACGATGGCTGGTCAGACAAGTCGGCTGCTTTGCGTTTCGAGTGTGACCCCCTTTGCCCCCTCATACTCGGTGACGCCCAGCAGCTGCGTCAGGTCATCCATAATCTGGTGCAGAACGCGTTGGATGCAATGGAGCACCAGGTCGGGCGAGATGGCGGTGTGGTCATCCGAACGCAATGGAGCGCCTCAGCACAACGGGTTCGATTGAGCGTTCTCGATCATGGCCATGGTTTTCCTGATGCCATCTTGAAACGAGCCTTCGAACCCTACGTAACCACCAAGGCAAAAGGAACAGGTCTGGGCTTGCCGGTGGTCAAAAAAATCGCTGAAGAACACGGTGCGAGGCTTGATGTATCGAACCGAGTTGTAGATGGCCAGATAGTTGGTGCGCAAGTATCGTTATCATTCGCTCCAGCACCTGTCAGCGACCCCCTGGTCGTCTGACGTATAGATAGAGGAAATTTCACTTCACATGGCCAACATTCTGGTGGTGGACGATGAGCTCGGTATTCGGGATCTCTTGTCTGAGATTCTCAATGACGAAGGTCATACCGTCGAACTAGCTGAAAACGCAGCCCAGGCGCGCAGCGCGCGCCAGCGCGCTCGGCCTGATCTCGTTCTGCTGGATATCTGGATGCCAGACACGGATGGCGTCACCTTGCTCAAGGAATGGCGTGGCACGGGTCAGTTGACCATGCCCGTCATCATGATGAGTGGCCATGCCACCATCGACACAGCGGTAGAGGCTACGCGCATCGGCGCGCAGTCCTTCCTTGAAAAGCCCATTACGCTGCAAAAGCTTTTGAAGGCCGTCGAACAAGCGCTGGTCCGGGAGAACGCCGCGCGTAAACCTGCGCTGGAGGGCCTGGAGGTTTCAGCTCCGGCTATAGGCGCTCCTGAGCTGACCGTAGAGGCTGCGATGATGGGAGGCCACTCACTGCCAAGCGCAGTAGATCTGACTCCGCAAGGCCAGCAGGTCTTCGAGCTGGACAAACCGCTGCGTGACGCACGCGATGCATTCGAGAAAGCGTACTTCGAGTTCCACCTTGCAAAAGAGGGTGGCTCCATGACGCGCGTGGCCGAAAAAACCGGCCTGGAGCGCACGCATCTCTACCGCAAGCTCAAGCAACTCGGCGTAGACCTCTCCAGAGGCCGCCGCGGGAGCATTGCCTCCAATTGAAGGCAAAAAAACGGCGCTTCCCTCGCATTGCGTAGGAAGCTATCCGAGCGCGTTTTGAGTTTCAGGTCGGCGGTAGAAGAAAACGCCGAAAGTTGATGCTAGAATAGCCCTCTTGGCCCGGTAGCTCAGTTGGTAGAGCAGCGGATTGAAAATCCGCGTGTCGTTGGTTCGATTCCGACCCAGGCCACCAAGTAAACAAAGAAAAGCCTGCTACGAAATTCGTAGCAGGCTTTTTTATTTGTACTCCGATGTAAGGGCGGATGTAAGACGGTTCCCGGAATCAACGCTTCAGGTGAACCAACCGGGGACATATTCGGCGCCCCGTGTGAAACCGCAGGCGCGACGTGCGAGGCCGGTTGCGGCGCTGGTCAGCAGTCCTGCAACGGTGGCGGCCATGATGCCTGTGAAGGTGCCCCAATGCACCGCAAGCGTGAATATCGCGACTGCAAGGTCAACCAGCAGGGGGTGTCCTAGCAGGCGCAGTTGCCAATGGGACGGCAGTTTGACGAACAGCAGGGCGAGGCCGAAGAAGATGAAGATGCCCGAAAGAATCATGACGATGGCTCCGAAGGTCAGCGCGAGATTGCGCACAAGACCTAGGGCATACGCGCGGAGCGCGTTTCTTGTTCATCAATGTCGGGCGAGGGCCCAAGAGACTCCTTTTTAGGCGCGCTGAAAACCGAACCGAACTGCCCCCTGTCTTTCAAACCGGCCCGAGGGTGATGCTAGAAGCAGACTTGCTTGGAGTTTCTATGCACTGCGGAGGTGGTCGCAGGTGCGTTTGACCAAGTCGACTACAAAGGCCCGATGTGGCTCGTCCAGTTCTGCCAGCCACGCAGCCAGCTTCGATGCCTGATCGTCAGGCTGCACTGAGGATTCAGTCAGCAATTCACCTATGCCAACCCGCAGTGTATGGCTGATCTTCTCCAGCGTTTGAAGCGAGGGCACGGTCGCACCGCGCTCAAACCGGCTGATCGTTTCGGGTTCCACCCCGAGGCGCTCAGCCAATTCGGCCTGAGTCCACTCCTTCGACTTGCGCAATGCGGCAATCTGGGTGCCAAGCCGCTCGGCTAACGGCTTGCCCGAATGCTTCTTCTTGACCATATCTGTTGAGTTATTGAACAACACATATGGTTGTGCTCAGCGCACGTATCAGCCAGAATCTAATATGTCTAGTAAGACATATGAAGTCAATTGTGAAACAAAAAATTCTCTTGCTAATCGGCTGCGTGGCTACTCTAGTCGGTGGCGCCTACGCGGTGGACGCCCTTTATCAGCGCAAAGCGGATCGCGCCGCTTTGGCGCAGCAGAAAGCATCGGAACCGGAGCAGGTCTTCCGTGAACTTGCTTTAGTTGCCTGCAAGACCGCAGTAGAGAGAAGCGTCGTTCCGGCCAAAGTTCTCGACTGGCCCGCTCAACCCACAGGGAGGCGGGATTGGGGGTTCATGAGAACCGACACGGGATTTCGAATTGATCTGTTTGCTGATCTCGGGGGAGCGTTCGTTCGCAAAGCGTGCTATCACGACAAGGCTGGTGTCGTGATGCAGGTCGTCGATGCGGTGTAGACAGACCTTTTGGATCTCGCACATGGCGCGCTCACCTAACATCCGAAGCAAGCATTTGCGTTTCATCAGGGAATACGCCGTGGACTGTAACGGCGCAGCGGCGGCTGTACGGGCGGGTTATTCCCCGCGTTCGGCCAAGGTGACGGCCAGCCGTTTGTTAACCAACGCTAACGTGCAGCGGGCGCTTCAGCAGATTCAGCAGGCCGATATGGAACGATTGACTCTCAGCCGTGAAGCGGTGATCGGACAGTTACAGGACGCCATCGAGTTCGCGCGGATCAAGCAAGACCCTCTGGCGATGATCTTGGGGTTGCGGGAGATGGGGCGCATGATGGGGTACTACGGGCCGGCTATCTGATATCACCGGAGGCAAAGGCTGCCAGCCACGCAGGAATGTGGTGCTGAGGTCGGGTGGAAGGGGTGGAGTCTCGTAGGTCAATTGTTTATTCATGAGAGGCGAAAGCCAGTTGAATAATATTTAGGCACGAGACCTCCACCGCCTCCATTGGCACTACGGGTAGCGCGACTTCACGCCGAGGTAGTAATTGCCATCGTTGCGCTTCACGTGCGTAAACATCACTTTGAACTCACGGTAGAAATTGGCGCTGGTCATTGGCTTGCTGTAGCCATTCCGTTCGCACCAGAGTTTGAAGTGGTCATAGGCTAGGCTTGCCTTGATCTCTGCAGCAGGGTCTTTCACGCAGTCATTTTCTAACCACTGGCCAATGATGTCCATCTCATTGCGGTACTCGGCAATGGCATCGGAAATCACCGAAGGCTCGCTGAGTCCATTCTTTTTCCAGTCCTGATAGCCCTTGAGCGCCCAGTTCAGGATGCCCGGCAACTCGGCTTTTAGTTCCTCGCCAAGTTTTGGATTGCGCATATTTGGCGGGATGCTGACTTCGAAGGGAATGGTCTTTACGCGGCGCCAGATACCGTTGTCACGACCAACGATAGCCGGTTTGTGGTTGCCTGCCACAAACAGTTTGAATTGCGGCACGAACTCGAAGTGCTCCATGTAGAGAAAGCGTGCAGTGATGCGTTCGCCGCCGGTCATCTGCTTGACGAGTGCTTCGTTCAGGCGGGTACCGGATTCGGTTTCGTTGCTGAGTACCACGCGTGCACCTTGCAAGCGAGCGAGGTCGTTGGTGGTGCTGGAGCGATTCGCCATCAAGGACTCGGGCTGGATCGTCTTGACTAATCCTTGGCCGAGCAGTTCCGCGATCACGTTCAGCAGCGTGCTCTTACCATTGGCTCCAGAGCCGTGTAGGAAGAAGTACGCCTGCTCGCTCGTCTCACCGGAAAGCGCATAGCCGACTACGCGCTGAATGTAGGCCATCAACTTTTTGTCCCCGCTGAAGGTGGTCAAGAGGAAAGCATGGAACTTTGGGCACTTCGCGTTCGGGTCGAACTGAATGGGGCTGTGCGTCGTTAAAAGGTCTTCCTTGCGAGCGAGACGCAGGCGCCCAGTTTTGAGTTCAATGACACCATTGGCGACACCTAGCAGCATGGGGTGACTGTTAAGCATTGTGGGGCTGACAGACAATGCGGGATGCGACTGGGCCAGTTCCAGCATAGCCTTGAGGCGCGAGAGTTGGAGGCTGATCTTGACGTGTCCCAGCCATTTGCGCTGTGCATCCTCGTTTTGCACAAAGGCGGAATGAGTGGACATGCTGCGCACAGCTTCTTTGGCAATTTCCATGATCTGACTCTCTCCGTCACGCACCCAATTCAAGCCGTTCCAGATATGCCAGCCCTGAGAATGGACGTAGCGCACGCGGTCTTGGATTGCGTTTGAGAACGCTTCAGCGTTGCCAGCGTCTGTCATCGAGAGCGGGTCAACTGTGCCGGTCGGCGGGTAGCGCGACACGCTGGCGGCGATAGCCTTTACCTCCTCATCGGGCAGTGGGGGATTACAGTGCTCGGCGTTGTGTTTCAGCAAGGCGGCTTCGATGGCATCTTGACTGAAGCCGTTGCGACGCATCCCACCTGAAAGGCTGGTGAGCGTGTTGTTGCGGCTAGATTCGGGGATTGTCGAATCATTCGCCGCATCACGGTTCATTGCCGAGCGCGCGGCTATTGGCAACTTCAGCCCCAGCGTTGCCATCAGTTCTTGATAGGGCGAAGGTGCGAGGTAAATGAGTGAGGCAATGGGTTTAGGCATGAGTGTTCTCCTTGCTGAGCAGTGCGTGGATGCGGGTTTGAAACGGTGCGCCCTTCTGATGCCAGAAGCCGGGTAGGCGCATCACGCGTGGCAGATCACAAACCTTGGTATCGGCATCGAATTTCTTGGCAAGCTGCTGCTGGAGCGGCTTAAAGTGCACCAGCGGCAGGCCGTGGGTCAACCAGTACGCATGCCAGCGACCGGGACTGCTTTCGACAACAACGTGCGGGCGGTATGGCAGAACCGGAGGCAACGGCGCACCATCTAAATCGGCAAACAAGGCGCGTACTCCGACAACGTTGGCTGCAGTGCGGCACGTCTTCGCGTTGTCATGTACGATGCCGTCGCCCTTGTTGACCATCACGAACACGCCCTGACCCTGCTGGTTCAGGTGCATCAAGGTGCTCTGATGCTCCGCAAACGTTCCGTGCAAGACCACGCTGCCGCCGCGCTTCTCTCCCGAATCGTAGAAGGTCTGGAACGTGTAGACGCCATCGGGATCGAGTGTCGCAAGAAAGGTGCTCGCGTCTTCAAGATTGAACTGGAGGCGTGTCATTGCTTGCCCTCCAACGCGGCGCGGATGGAAGCCACGGGCCAAGCCAAGCGTCCATTGATGCGGACAGGGCGGATCGGGCCATTCTCACGACAGGCCCAGACACGCAAGGTTTGCTGCGAGCGGCTCAGGTGAAAGGCCGCTTCAGCGGTGGAAATTGCGGAGCGGGTTTCCTGTTCCAGCGGCTGCGGGATGGGACGGGAGTAAGCCATCTTTTTTCCTTACGGATGTTTAGGTGGCTTCTCATTCTCATGAGAGGACAGAAATGGCCTAATGCGGGCTTTGGCTCTGCATGGGCCGGGTCAACAGACTGATATGGCGGGAGAGGTGATATCGGGTGCCGGGCAATTCCGGGCGAATGCGGACAGTTTCCGCATTGCATATAGGCGCTTTAAGCGCTGGGGACAGGCCAAGGATTGCTAGGTGGCACCTTGGTGGAATTGTGATCACTTGCCAGCTTGTCATGCTGGCGAGCCCACTCAAGGGCCAGCGCTTCGTTCCATAGGCCATGTGCTTCGGATTGAGCCACGCTAAGGCCGTTTTCTCTGGCGCGCTTGAGGTCTTCTTCAATCGTCGGCCAGACCTTGGTCCGGTAGCGTTGGATCAGCTTATCCTTCTTGACGATGCGATCTGGCGTCGGTGCGTGTAGTGTCCGATCCAATTCGGTAGCGACCGGCGCGTGATTGTGCTGACGAAGCCACTCAAGGGCGCTCGCCATCTTGATAATTGTCTTGAGCGTGATAGGCGGGTGCTCGAACTGGCCGCATTCAATGGCGCCCGCGTGAACCCCTGCGATGAGTGTTTCATGTTCGGCGCTCAAGTCAAGAGCATCACCATTCGAGCCAATTACGTCGCTGAGCGCGCGCGGGTCGATTCCGGACATCAGCGCCGCCAGTTGCCAGATGGCGAGAGCGTCACGCTCCCGCCAATCGGCGTAGTTGGCCCGGTGGCCTGTCTCCGACATGGGT
Organism: Ottowia thiooxydans DSM 14619; assembly: GCF_000422885.1. Taxonomy (GTDB): domain Bacteria; phylum Pseudomonadota; class Gammaproteobacteria; order Burkholderiales; family Burkholderiaceae_C; genus Ottowia; species Ottowia thiooxydans. The sequence goes on from NZ_AUGX01000009.1 coordinate 25,679, forward strand.
GATGCCCTCAAGCCGCCAATGCGTCAATGACCGCACGCGGGTTGCGCTCGATCACATTGAGCAGCACAAGCGATGCACCGTGCGGTTTGCGGTCGCCGCGCTCCCAGTGGCGCAACGTGGCGGTGGAAAATCCGAACTTCGCCGCGAACTCTTCTTGCGTCATGTCCACCTTGGCGCGTAGCGCCTTCACGTCTACTGGGCGCGGACGATGCACGCGCACGCCCCGGTCATGCCCTTCGGCATGGGCAATGGCTTCCTGCAAGCCGCGTTTGATGCTGTCGAATGCTGTGCTCATTTTTTCCGTCCTTTCGCCTTCCAAATGCTGACCAGTGCGCCGGTTAAGTCGGCTAGTTCATTGCGCTCTGTCTTGCTCAGATTGGCACGATCACCTTTTGCAAAGAGGGTCAGCAGATAGAGCGGCATGTGTTCGTCATGGAAGTAGTAGATGACTCGCACGCCACCGCTCTTGCCGTGATCACCCCTGCGCCAGCGCAGCTTGCGGACGCCACCCGTACCTTCCATCAGGTCGCCCGCCTTGGGGTGCGAAGACAGATACCTGATCAGGTCTTGCCGCTCTTCAAGGCTGAACAACTTGTCCGCCGTGCGGATGAATTCAGGTAGCTCGGCGACCGTTTGCATGAGTTTGATTGTAATCCAATGGGACGGTTCCAGTCATTTGTTCATCACGCGCAGATTGGGCCTGTCAGCGGCAGGCGTGAACTCGACCCCGGCGTGTTCCAGCATCCATGCCTCAATCCGTTGGTGATGAACACGCAGCAGGTCAAGCGGACGGACTCGGTAGTGCTTCTCGGCGGTGGCACTGGGCTTGTGGCCTTGGATTTGCGCAACTACGCCTGCGGGGACTTCCAGCCACTCGGACAGTGTTCCGAAACTGCGTCGCAGGCCGTGTAGCGTCAGTTCCAGTCCTGCCGTGGCGCAGGCTTGCCGGTGCGCGATGCTGGGTTCGACGACGCGCCCGCTTTTGCTGGTTGGGCTGCTAAATACCCATTCATTACGACGCGGCAGGGCAGCGATCAGGCTTTCCACATAGGCCGTGAGAGGTACCGGGCGTGTGCCATCGATCTTGTCCCCAAAGGTCATGCCCTTCCAGCGAAAGTTTATGTCGTCCCAGCGAAGCTCGCCTAGTTCCTCGCGCCGCGCGCCTGTTAGCAGCAGGCATTGCAGGTAGGCGGAAATCACGGGGTTCTGGAGTTGGCGCACTTGGGCAAACCACGCATTCAACTGCTCCCGCTGAAGCACATCGCTCTTGGGCTTCATGCGGCCAGCAGTCTCGCGGGCCTTCTTGCTGCTGGCGGCAGCAGCGTCAGTGGTCGTACGGTAGTCCGGGTGAGTTGCGCACCAGCGCATGAAAGCCTTCAACTGCCGCAATGCCAGCCGTAGGCGGGCGGGGCGTGTTTGGGCTTCTTTTGCGGCCCACATTTCGACCCGCTCAGACGTTAAGTCCAGCAGGCGGATCGCCATTAGTTCTGCAAGCGGGCCTGCTATGGTCACGGCGTCGGGCATGCGCTTTCGCTTCTCGCCACCAGCCTGAGACAGTTTCACGTGGTCGGCATAGTTGCGCGCGCCCCAGTGCGGGCGGCGCTCCTCCAGATACGCCTGCCATGCTTCGCTGACCGTGACGGCTTCGCGAGCCTGCCGTTGCAGCAGAGCTTCTGCTTCCGACGCACGGTGCTGGCGTTCGGCTTCCTCAGCCGCGAGCGTGCTGCGCTTGACCTCCGCCGGGTTGCGGCCCTCGTCGATTTGCCGCTGATGCTCGCGTGCCTTGGCGCGGGCCTGCTCGATAGACCAAGCGGCTGGGGTCCCGATGGTGATCCGCACGGTTTTTCCGTGGGGCTCGCCTTGGAAGATATAGGCTGGCTTGCCCTTGGGCGTCACGCGCAGCCCCAAGCCGGGTGTTGCGGCATCCCAAAGGAATGCCTGCTTTTTATCTGCAGGACAGGTAAAGGCGGACACTCGGCCCGCCGTGAATGCAATCTTTGCCATATTGGTTCCCCGGTCTCACTGCGACGCCGATGTAAGGGCGGATGTAAGACGAATTCTGGAAGAAAGGGGCACAAAGATCAACGCGGCGCAACGTTGAGAGGATCTTTGAGTTGAGTAAGTTGTTGATTTAGATGCTGAAAATCAACAAAACAGAACCCCGTGAAATTGACCAAAGCGAGGATTGAAAATCCGCGTGTCGTTGGTTCGATTCCGACCCAGGCCACCAATCACCATACGCCTCAGCGCTCGAAAGAGTTCTGGGGCGTTGCTGTTTCTGGGGGCAGGTCAGGGGCCTGACCCGCTAGTCCTATAGAAGAACGGCCGCTGACGACCAATCGCGGAGGGTCGAGAAACTGACCTTAAACGAGGATAGCAAAGCGTTGTGCTTCGCTCCGAGCGCATGTTAGCGCCCACAGAGTTGAAGATCGGTGCAACTGGTCACGAAATGCTTTCGGTTGGACGACGGCGCCTGTCTTAGAGCGCTGGGCTTGCATCGTGGGCGGCAATCGCAGCAAGCGCAAGTTTGAAAGCCTCCTGCACTCCTTCTATGCGAAGCGCACTCACCCTCCCTTTTCGCTGGTCCTTCTCTTCCTCCAGAAGGTTATGAACAGCATTGACCCATTTGTACTCATTCTTTAGGGCCTCTGCATGAGATGGTTCTCTATATCTTTGGGCGAATACAGCCGATACCATATCGCATGACTCGCGACCAAGATTTACCAAAGTGCGGACAAAGGCTTTGGGGTCGATGGTGGCGAAGACGGGAACGTCGTAGAACTTTGAATTTCCACTGTTCGTGATTATCACGGCTCTTGCGAATTCGCGGGTCGAGCCCTCCAACAGTTTTAACAAGTTCTCTCCCTCTGCGGGCAACGCATCAACTTTGGCCTTTTCTTTTGCCTGATTGATGTAGGCGTGGAACATTGAAAATTGTGAAACATCAGTTCCGTGGTACCCATGTCCAAGCCACCCAATCATTATTTCGCTTCCGTCATTCTTGCCCTGATTGAGCAACTGCTGATTGAATGCAAGTTGATCGACCTGTTCTTTGCCCATTGCTAGAATTTCTTCCGCCGTGGCGGTCAGCAAGCCCTTGCTCTCGTAATGCAGAAGCATTCCAACTACATGTCTGACTTCTCCAAGTCGTTTGAACCTCTTGTCCTTGAGATCCTTATATACTCGTGCGAGCAGCTTTTCGAACGCCTCGTCGGACAAGTCTTGACCGTACCAGAGTTTTACCCAGTCCTCCCTGTCTTTAGCCGACGCCAAATACGAACTGCGTGCTAATGCCGAATTGATGCGAATAAAGTCGAACAACCCCGTTGTGAAAATGGCTTGCCACATATCTGCTGGGATAACTAAGTCCCATGAGGATAAAGACGCATATTTGCCACGCAAATGTGCCAACACTAACTCGGTTGAATTTTTCTCGCGCTTGCTCACACTTGACATGTCAACTCCTCTAATTGGGATTTCGTTTGGTGCAAATGATCCTGCGCGAATCTCAATAGAGAAAATTAAAAACCGTTCAAGAAGAGCGCCGATGAGTGCTTCATTTTTTAACGCATTCTTTGTCAGTCCCATCAGAAACCGTGAAAAATCGAGGATGGTTTGACGGAGACTCCTTAGATTTGAAAGTTCAGACTCAGTATAAATCTGTTTGATTAAATTCGAGTGATGCCCGATCAGCTCTTGATGAGCCGGGGGCATTTCTGAAAAGAATGATGAAAGCGCTTCGTCAAGATTTGGTTCGATCGTTAATGTCTTTCCAATGAGCTTTTCTTTAATTCTGTCATAACGATTTTTGTCACTATCTTTTGATAGATCGTTCTCGATTTCTGCCTCATTGGCAATGAGAATAACTTTAGCTTCCTCGTGCTCGATAAACGTATTAACATAGCCTAGCAACTCAGGCATCGGAATTCTGCATCTTTCCACGTCATCGAAAACAAATATAATACCAAGGCCGTCTTTAATAAAGTCGCTTACGTCGATCTGGGGAAGCGATGCGTTGACAGACCCTTGGTCATTTCCAGGAAGCTCAATCTTAAGAGCAAGCTTGAGGCTTCCCTTCAACAAGCGCCCTACATACTTCATACCCTTTGAGCTCAATACGGGGTGGAGTTGACGATAGATTTCATCGTCAATCATTGAAGTTGCACCAAGCCCATACAAACTTACATATATATATTTTTGTTCTTTCAAATATTCTCGGGCGAAAGCTTTAAAAAAATAGGTCTTTCCAGATCCCCACGGCCCACTCAGCATTACGGCATATTTAGGTGCGGACTTCAGATCGAGGTAGTAGCCGAGTAGCTCTTTGACTTGTTGATTGTGCAACGACATTTTATTCTTTGAGCAATAGAATTGAAGCTATTCGAAGCTCCTGAGTATTCACTAGTAGAGCAGCGCTACAGCGTCATGCATTAAAATTCGTTTTAAATTTAAATGGCTCTGACTATTAAGATGGTCGCAAACACAGGAATTGATAATCTCAGTTGATCATTCGATGCAAGTCGCCAATTCCAAGTGGCCCGGGATTTTGTATCTGGGAAGGCCTGCGGTGAGACTGGCTGGGTACACTGTAAGGAATGAATGCAAGCAATTGACCTTCATCGCCTGCCGCTCGGTTAACGTTCATAGGGCTATCATGCCAGAGCCCCCCTTTGGCCTAACTTAGTCGAGAAGCTGATCAAGGACTGTTTATGGTTGCCTATGACCGGTCAACAGCTCCTCGACGTCGGAGTTCGAAGTCGAGCGGATGGTCGATCAACGAGTGAATCGCGTTCCTGTTCCAAACAAAGCTCGCATCCACGTTGATATGTGACGGGTCCACGGCGGTTATGGACTTGTCATCTAAGAAGATCACGCCGGAGAGATGCTTTGTAACGTCTGCGGCTGGAATGTTCGATTTGACCTTCTTATTGAATTTGCTCGCGAGATCGACGGAACCGATATAGTTGTTGAAGAATTGCCTTCCGAATGCAGTCTGGAATGCCTCCTTGCCAGGCCCTAGGAAGACACTTTCTCCTGCCCATGGAAACATCACATAGGTGATCACCGTCGGCTCAACGCGCGAGAATTTCTTAATGTGGCCGAAAAGGAGCGTGTGATGCTTTGTTGCGTGTTCCTCGGGCGAATACGAGCGCGTGCTGACGTAGGCCCCTGCGTTCCAGGCGAACTCGTAGGACAGACCCAGGATGACTTGGCTCTTTAATCGCGGTGTCCTGGCCTTAACATCTACCCCGTTCACAAGCTCTGCCAACAGTTTGGGCCGATTCACGACATACGGCGTGAAGTCGCCATCATGATCGTAAGTCGGCACAATCGTCATGCGCACGATGCCCTTGGCCTTTCGGAACTCGTCAAAGATGCCTTTGAGAATTTGACCGGTCTTATCCGAAAGATTTTTCGTATCCATCGAGACGCTCAGAGTCTTCAAGCGCATGTCGTGGTTTGCGTTCTGCATGCCCATTTCGGAGGCGAGCGTGTCCGATGCCGGCAATGTTCGATCCAACTCGATATTGCCGGGACCGGTCTGCGGGATCGCCAGAAAGTAGTCTAGCGCGCACAACTCTGCATACGCCCCATCCCACTCGTCCTCGGCGACTCGATTCACGGCGCCGAGCACGTCTTTGCGAAGGCTAGGATCAATATTAATGGCCGCTTCGATACGTCTCAGCCGGGATGCGTAGTTAGTTTTGAATTCGGCAAACTCATCCGGATGTGCAAGTGCGCCGATCACGTTGTTAGACAGGGTTTTCGTGACATCGAACGTCGCGGATCCCGCTCCAAAAATATTGTCGACAAACGCGGCGTAATCCGATCTGTGTGTCATATACCACCTCTATTGTGTTCTGTAGCCCACGCCTTAACGCGGGCTGCAGGGTCTGCCAAGCTACCTCATAGCTGTCGTTCTTGCAGGTGCCTCCAACCGGAGGTTGCTAGGCGGCGACCTAACGCAAATCCTGCCGCCACTGAGACACGAGGGCCTTGCGCTGGCCCGTTGATTTGGTAGCCAGCTCCATGAGCCACACAGCCACATCATCCTCATCGCAGTAGAGATAAGCCAATGGCACGCTCAGGGCCTTGGCAATGAGCCTTGCTGTTTCCACAGGTGGCTCGTGTGTGCCCAGCTCATAGCGGCTGATTCTTGCCCGGCTCGATGATTCATCGATGCCAATCAGCACACCCACTCTTTCCTGAGACAGGCCCAGTTCCTCACGCCGAGAGCGCATGCGCTTTCCGACGATGTTTGGACTTGCCCCAGACTCTGTGACCATGTCACGAGTTTCGTGACCTTGTGATAATCTGTCGTCACGAAAAACGTTACATGATGGAATGCCTACAGAGTGTTCGGGAGCAAGGCGATCCCTATGTCTTTATCGGAAAAGCCCGGCGCTGCTACAACACGCGCAATGCCGCACTGTGCGGTCAGCTTCGGCCTCTTGTTTTCTTACTGCTTGCGAACTGGTTGCGACTGCGCTGATCGAGGTACTCGTTGAGCAACTCTTGAGGTGGCACGCCCAACGCTTCCGCGAACTCCACCAGCTCCACAGCATCGATACGGCGCTCTCCACGTTCGCATTTCGACACGAAGGTCTGCGTGTTTCCAAGGCGTTCGGCCAATTCAACCTGCGACACGCCCACACGCTTGCGAGCTGTCTTGAGGACAGCCAGCAAGAGCTGGTAGTGGGAATTGTGGGTCGATCGGGACATCGTGCAGCGACTCAAAAGTCAGTGCACGGTAAAGTCCGTTCCGGAATAGTCCAAAATAGACTATTTCTACTTCGGTATCGGGTTCTGCCAGGACTCGCTGGTGATAAGGCTAGGCCGAATCAGAAGAATATTTCGTATTAGCGTGCTTCCTGGATTTGAGAAGCGTTTTATATGTGATTTTTAAAAGGAGAAGTTGTGGACAAAAAAATAGGAATTTATTTAATTATTGCTGCTTCAGTATTTTCCGCAGGTTGCGCGAAAAGGGTTGTCGCGAAGGTGGAACCTCAAGCAACTCAGTGGAGCAGGCATTCTTTGGAGATCAAGGTGGAGCCCAAAGTTATACAGAGAGTTAATGAGTATTATGAGGTTATTGCCGAACCTAAATGCATGACGTCCGGGTGTAATGCGTTCATGCTGACAATAAAAAATAAAACAGCCAAAAACCTAGAGGTAAATTGGAACAAAACACTTTACGTATTTGGTGCCCAGGCTTCAGGCGGGTTCATGTTCGAAGGTGTTGTATATAAAGATAGGAATAGCCCGAAGTCATCTGATGTAATATTCGGGAATGGTCATTTAATCAAACTGATCTACCCAAATGATCTGGTGAAATATTACGGTGGAAGGTATGTGGCTAGATGGGATCACGAAGACATGCCGTTTGGTGAAAATGGGATTTTTTTAACGGTGAATGTAGACGGTAAAGAGGTGACAGAGAAAATCGTAACTAGTATTTCTATAAGTCAGCCTAAAAATTGATGCTTCCGGCTATTCAATGGAAGAGGGCCATGAGCTGAATATCTCGAAGGACTTCTGCACGATAAGCCTCAAGCTTGTCGATCCAGGTCGAAGCTGAAATTGCTGAAGGTCAAACTGGACGCCTGATATTTCGGCAGTTTCACTGTACCGCCCGCCCTGGAGCCATCCTCGGCGGGTTTTCTTTTGCCTTCGAGAGAGGAGCCCTATGCATGTGTACCGAGACTCGCCGGCCGGTCAGGCTGTCCAGACCCAAGCCCAAGCCCAAGCCCAAGCCCAAGGCTCGGAGCTAGGTGAGCTGAGCGGACTGCGAATCCAAGAACTGGCCGAATACGAAGAGGACTTATCTGCCCTAATCAAAATCCTGCTCAAAGCTGCTACGTGGCCGAAAGCCACCGAGATTGGTCGAGCTCACCCTGGTGCTCAGTGACGACGCCTTTGGTGCCGTTGTCTTTGCGCCCAAGCGCCCAGAGCTTGACCCGAAGTTACTGGCTTATTTGCAGTTTGGGATGTCATAAGCCCGCCCGCGAAGGCGGTAGTTTTCACTGAAGATTTTTCCTTGACCGTCCCTTATTGTCCTAGATGGCCGCTCGCCAGGAGGAGAGCATGGGTACGGCCTAGGAAGAGCGCGCTTCAATCGTGGAATTCAATGCAGGCGCCAGCTTGACTTGGTCAAAACCTTAGCGCTGGTCCTGGTGTCCTGCCTGTACACCAAGGAGGCCCCTCAGTCCCTTATTCGCTATTTTGTTAGATTTGTTGGCCCCGTTGACGTATGCTTGTTCTATGTGAGAGTGCAAGGTCACTCGATGACGTGGTTTAGGAGGAGGGTAATTACCAAGAAAACTAATTGATCTTAAACTTGTGCCCCATGCCTAGCCGTGGAATTTGTAAATTATTTATTTCAGATCGTGATGCGAATGGATTATGTTGGGCCGATTTTAAAGTGACAATATATTAATCTTGAAAGGATTAAATAGTGGCGGATAGATTTGAAAAACACGAGATATCAAGGGATTGGGCAGATATCAACCTTGTTCCAAGGATGAGGTTAAGCCATGTTTCTTTGGCGTTCATAATTTTTACTCTCTATTTTATTGCCTTTGATGCGCAGGCCCAAGATAGGTTATACAGATGCGGAAATGAATATACTAACAAAATAGCGGGGAGAACTGATTGCACTGTGGTCAAAGGTGGTGATGTCGAAATTGTATGGGACAAACCTAAGGAGAAAAGAGCTAAGCGTCCTAGCGGGGAAATAACTCCTAAAGATTTCAGGCGTCTAAAAATGGAAGCGCAAGAAAATATTATCAGATTTGAAGAAAATCATAGTGGTAAAAGTTTTTCTGCCAAGGCGACGTTTTCCTCTGTAAGTGCTAGAAAAACATTGCCAGGGTATTTGGTTAACTTTGAGTCCGAGGGCGTTGGCATTGTTTGTTTGTTAAAAGATAAGTCTTCGCTTGATTTTGTGAAAAATCTTAATATTGGCGATTCCGTCAATATTAAGGCGACTTTTCAAGGAAAGGGATTTTCTAGAGAAGATTATTTCTCTTTCGGCAGCTGCAGACTAAGTAAATAATTATGGTTAGAAACTAATTTTTAGATTTAACTAGGTAAAAGCGTATTTATAGCCGGTCGCTTGTAGATGAAATTCTTGTCGCGTCGAGTGCGGTCGAAGTTCATATTCATCGTCCTTCATTTAACCCTGAAAGTCGACGGTCTAATTTCAAATTTGGACCTGCCCATTTTCTTGGCTGAGGCTCCTGGTTAAGATTTTTTTGGCTATTTTCGCTAAGACAGAGATTATTCAATAAATAGTTTGGATCCATTCATCGCCCGTCCTGGAGCAATCCTCGGCGGGTTTTGTTTTGCCCAGAGAAAGGCGCCCTATGCATGTGTACCGAGATTCGCCGTCCATTCACTCGGCCCAGTCCCAAGCCCAAGGCTCGGAGTTAGGTGAACTGATCGGACGGCGAGTCCAAGAACTAGCCGAATACGAAGAGGACCTATCGGCCCTTATCAAGATCCTGCTGCTGGAGCCCAGTGACGCATTAACAGAAGTTGATGCCGAGCTGGGTTTCTCACTTCTGGATCGCCGCTGCGACGTGGCCGAAAGCCACCGAGATTGGTTCGAGCTCACGCTAGTGCTCAGTGATGACGGCTTCGGTGCCGTTGTCTTTGTGCCCAAGCACCCAGAGCTTGACCCAAAGCTACTGGCTTATTGCCAGCTAGAGACGTCATGAACCCGCCCACTGAGGCGGTTTTTTTTTTGCCTGGAGGAATTGTTTGAGCCACCCCATCGTGTCCGAGATAGCTGCTCGTCTCGACGAGAACCTGCGCGAAGCCTGGGAAGAACGTGCCGCCGTCATGGAGTTCGATGCAGGCATGCAGCGTGACCTAGCCGAAGCCCTGGCCCTGCTGCTGGTGCTGCGCCAGTACCCCGACCAAGCCCTATCTGCCTTGCGCTGATTTGGCCATCTTATTTGAAACAACAAGGAGAACCTATGAACCCTACCGAACTGGAAACCGAACCTATTGATGACCTTCTCTCTGCCGAATGCCCGTCCGTGTCAGGGCGAAGCACGCTGACCTACACGGTCGGCAGACACCAAGCCAACCAGACATTGCACCTTCGCATTGCCGACAACACCGGCAAAGGCATCTGGTGCAAAGACTGGGCGAGGGCAGATGTCATCGAGAAAGTGGTCATTGGAAAGCTAGAGCTCACAGCCAAGAGCTTCTACGGCGTGCACCCTGGCAGATCCATCAACACCGCTGGCTTTGTGTTGGCCGCTTTGCGTGACCTGGGCTTTATCCGCCCCAATGAGGAGAACACACGCCTTCATGAGCACGTACCCATGACCACGCTAGAGCAAGTCGTTATGGCGCGTATGAAAGGCGAGGTGCCCAAGGCTCGCCGTAAGGCTAAGGAACTGGCCTGATCGCTGTCCTGCTCACGCCCCTGCTGCTGAGCATTTGTCTGTCGGGCACACGGTCACAAGCGATGGTCGTGTTTGCCCTTTTGTCTCTCATCTATCCCCGCTTGCTGGTGCTTGCCTTCATCTGGTTCGCCCTGGCTCGCAAGTAACCCTGAAAGGAAACATCATGAACTGCGTATTTGAAGCTGCCCAAAGAGCCTTGGACATGAACGACGTCCCCGACGACCTGCTCCCCCTGGTGATCCTATCGGAGGCCGCGTGCGGGGTCGGGCTCGAAAGTGACACGCTGGGCGTCGCGGGCTGGCACTGATCAGGGGGGCCATCCCCACCCCCCGAACGCTGCACCTGCGCCCAACCTGGGGCCTCCTCGGGGCACCCGGCCCCCACGCCCCCCCCCCGGCCGACTCCTGGCCCCGGCCCCCGGCGCGGGTGGTGGGCACTCCCCCCGTTGCCGCAACGTCCGCCACGCCGCCACGGGTAAGTCGATGATTTTCATGGGCGTTGCGGACGTTGCGAACGTTGTGGCAACTGCGGAAGGGGGCTTGCCGAGGCGCTGCGGGGGGGTGTAGCCGGGGGGGTGTTGTATCTACGCAGAAAGCAACAAATATTTACACTTTGGCAATAATTTTATCCGGGTATAAATTCAAGGCAGTATCCAGTGAATAAGCTGCTTCTTCAAGGGAATTCATTTTGAAGGGCTTATTCATTAGATATTTATTCTCTAAGGTCCCGTTACGTTATTCCCCATAAAACCTCCCGCAATAGGGCATTTAAGACGACCAACCGACGAGAGGCCAAGCTCTGGAAGTTCGGGTTCGAACCTGCGATAGTCAAAACATGAATCGCTGATGGGAAGCAGCGATGTCAAGGTTGGCCGACCGATCGCGCTGAGCAGACGAGCATCCTGCTGCACTGTTCAGACATTTTGTGGATGGAGGTTGTGAAGGTCCAAGGTGAGTTCACTAACGATGGAATGTGAAGTCATCTGGACCTATGCAGCCGATATCCAGACCTATTAATTTTTAGAGAGTGGTAGAGGATTTATGAATCAAAAGAGTAAGAAAAATATGCCCGGATTCGGAGAAAGTATTGAAAATTTGTTAAAGAAAAATGATCCTATTCCTGCAGCTCATGCAGTTGATCCGGATCTTCTTATGACTGACCTGATTCGAGGAATTCGGTCCTACGTGGTGTTATCAGAGGAAGGCGCTTTGGCGGGAGTTCTTTGGTGTATCCACACTTGGTGTTACGGCGAGTTTGCTCGTAGTCCAATTCTGTTGATCAATGCGCCAGAGAGAGCCTGTGGAAAAACTCAATTCTTGAAGATTGTGGAGAAGCTGGTGCCTAGACCTTTAGAAGCCGCAAACATCACGATTGCAGGTCTTTTCAGGATCATTGAGCTATTCAGGCCTATCCTGTTGATCGATGAGGCAGACACCTTTCTGGAGGCTAGAAGTGAGATGACCGGACTTCTTAACAAGGGTTACGAGGCTGGTGGAGTCGTTATCCGTGTAGAGACTGACAAGAACAATGCGCATGAGCCCCGCACCTTCCACGTGTTTGGCCCGAAGGCTTTGGCCGGAATCGCACTGCAGCGGCATTTGGCTGATGCAACGATGAGTCGAGGTATTCAGATTCCGCTGAAACGAAAGACAAGGGCAGATCAGGTAAAGCGCTTGCGTGCTGCTGATCCTCAAGTGTTTGGGGAGCTTCGCTCGAAGATCCTGCGATTTGTGATGGACCACAGGGAAATCCTCGCTCAAGGCTGGGACGAGCTGCCTGAACAACTCGATGATCGTCAGCAAGACAACTGGGAGCCTCTACTGGCGATCGCGCATTGCATGGGCGACGAGTGGTATCGCAAGGCCATAGAGGCTGCCGTGACCTTGTGTGCCGAAACTGCGCCTCCCAAGTCTGCTTCCAATCAGCTTTTGGAAGACATCCGGGAAGTTCTGGGGGGCTGTAGAGATCGCTACATCCCGACGGCAGAGTTGCTGGAGCTGTTGCACGATCACCCTGATATGGACTGGTGCCGGTACAACCATGGGCAAGCCCTCACCTCACGCCAGTTGGCCAAGTACCTTGGCGCCTACAGCATCAAGCCCAAAACGGTGCGGATGAAGGACGGCTCCACACCCAAGGGCTACGAAGTGCGCCAGTTCGAAGAGGCCTTCAACCGCTATCTACCTGAAATCGTTCCAGAGGCCGAGTCGGAAGAGCCTTACGTAGAAAGCGTCAATGCAGAAAAACCAGCCGCATTGGATGCTCTTCGGACGAAAAAGATGGCTCTTCAATTGCCACCCCGCCAAGATTTCTGGCCGGTCCCGACGTTCCAAGCTAAAGAACTTGCCCCGGGGCAGCGGTGACGCCGGGGGGCTGGTTGTCCCGTCCCCGACTGTCTTCTGAGCGCTTCGACTAACCCGATGACTCAGATGGGGCTGGCAGGGAGTTTCGTGCCCCTGCTTGCCATTTCTATGGCAACTTGGCCAAGCCTCATCCCCATCTTCTGTCTTGGTGCGCTGGTCGCGCTGAGACTCAATGACGCAAAACTAAACCATAACGTAATAGGTATCAGAAATGGAAAAAAACGATCAGATCAAACAAATTTTCGATGACAGTTGCCCCGCTATGTCAGGCTTCAGCACGCTTTACTATGGCATTGGCAAACACGAGGTTGATGGGACTTTGCACTTGCGCATAAACCGCAACTCCGGAAACGGTCGTGTTTGTAGTGAATGGGCGTCTGCTTCGGATATCGATGCCATTGCCGAAGGGTCGATGCGCCTGACAGGCATGCACTTTTACGCATTGCACCCTGACAAGTCCCGTAACACGGGGGCCTTCATCCTGGCAGCGTTGCTACATCTGGGACTAGTTCGTCGCACTGAGTTGGACAGCCGTTTTTGTGAACAGGTGCCCGGAGCGACTTTCTCTAAGCGCGCCATGGCCCGGATGGCTGAGCCCAAACTTGTCGTGCCTGTACCGGCATATTCCCGCCCCAAGCCTAAGGTCGACTAATCAGTTCGGCCGACTGCTTCGTTCGTCTCGGCGTCTATCCAGCGTAGCACCGAGACCGTTTACAACAACCTTGGAGGTATCCAGAATGCAAGAGATGATGCATGTCACGGCAGGGCGCGCGCTATGCCCGTCGTGACTTTCTCTGCGGCTCTCCTGGCCACTGGCCTAGTCTGTCCGCCCGACAAAAAGCGAATTGAGTACTGCGACAAAGATTGCCCAGGCCTTCTGGCCGAGGTGCGTCAAGGCGGCGGGTCAGTGCCCACCTGGTACGTCCGCTACAAGCAACCTACGACCAAGTACAAGCGACTAGGTGATCTCAGGTCCATGACCTTGGCTCAAGCTCGCAAGGCCGCCCTGATGTTCAAGAGCCAGCTGTCCAACACGCCCAAGGTCATTGAGGTTCCTGCTCAGGCGAAAGGGGAGGTGACTCTGGATGCATTCGTCAAGGAGCACGTCAATCCATACAACCAGATGCGCAAGCGTAGCCATGTGCGCGACTTGCAGTTCTATACACGCGTGGGTGCCAAGTTTGGGCAGTCCAAGCTCAGTGAAATCAACCGAAGGGAGGTGCAGGTGTTTCACAATGAACTGGTGACAAAAGAAAGGCTGGCTCCCGCGACAGCTGATCATCATGTGGTCTACATGCGCCGTCTCTTAAATCTGGCCGTGCAGTGGGAGATGCTGGAGAAGAACACACTCACGAGGATTCCCCTGATGAAGGTGGACAACCAAGTGGAGCGTTACTTGACTGATGAGGAAGTTCAGCGGTTGGTCCCAGTGCTGACCACTGATCTGGCCTATGGAGCTTCCTACATCCTTCTGTTCTTGCTGAGTACCGGCGCACGCCTGAACGAGGCTATGCAGGCGAAGTGGGAGCAGATTGACCTTCAGACAGGTGTGTGGCGCATTCCGGCCAAGAACAGTAAGAGCAAGAAGGGGCGTGCTGTGCCGCTCAATGCCTCTGCCTTATGGGTGCTGGGCCAGTTGTGGACCAAGGACAAGAATCCTCATCTGTTCGTGAACGAGGCTACGAACAAGCCGTTTGTGACGATCACTCGGGCTTGGTATCGGCTAAGGGCCAAGGCGGGAATTGAGGGGTTGCGTATCCATGATCTGCGCCACAGCTTTGCCAGTTTTTTGGTGAATGGGGGGCGTAGCTTGTATGAGGTGCAGCAGATCCTTGGTCACTCTGATCCGAAGGTGACGATGAGGTATGCCCATTTGTCTACCAAGGCATTGCAGGAGGCGGCGAATGCGGCTTCTGTGATTGTTAAGCAGCAGGCGGCATGAAGAAAGACTTGGCCTCGGGTGATTTGCAACTGCTCGGGGTCAAGTTCGCTGCCAAACATTGAATGTTGTTGAGCTCCCGCCAAGGTCCCCTGTTGGTAAAGTTCGTGAACTGGCCTGTCGGCCATGAGCCGTCGCTGGCGGTATAAGAAAAGCGGGCATTCAACGTTTGACTTCAGCGGCGCCGAAGGCGTCTGCTGGAAGGAAGGGTTAGACGCTAGAGCGCTTGCAAGCGCAGGCGGGCTTTTACGTGAGCCTGAAGCCACGGGCTTCGCTTGCCGAAAGCTCGTCTCCAAGCTCTACCGCGGCATTCGATAGCGAAACGAGCTGGGCATACGACTCAAGATTCCCACCTTCCTCTGCAATCAGACCACCAGGTGCAATGTCCTGAACGACCGATTCGAGTAGTTGATGGAACTCGATGATTTTTGCCGCAAATGAAGGTTCTAGGACGCCCAAACGTTCTACATGAGCTTGGTAGACACGGGAGTAGTGATCAGGGATCTGAGCACGGAGCTGAAATTTTTTCTCTGGGCTCTGCTTTAAAGTATCAGAGATCTCGTGGAATGTCTCAACATACTTTCGTTGCTTGACGATGGCCATAATGGCTCGTACCTCAGCAAGAAGGGCGTTTGAAACTGTGGTTCGTTCGTGACGGCGACGTCTTTCTTCAAGCACGTAGCTGGGAACAAGCGTGGCAAAGCCCCCGGCAAACGCGCCACCAATTGCCGCAATCACCGGCAGCCATTGGTTCTGGGGTTTCTCGAAGAGAGTCTGAACAACCTGCAAGACTTGAACCGCTTCGAGGAGTTGCTTAGTTTCCATTGGTGTCTAACGTAATGTAGACCGCACCAAGCTGCAGGCCATATCCGGCGCTTGCGGTCTAAATTGGTACGAAAAGAAAGTGAAAAGGGGCTTCTAGCCTAGCTTCACTGCGCGTGTGCTGCATGAAAATACAGTGCTAAATTTAACCATGAAACCTGCCGCCCCTCCTGTTTTGCGCGCTGCACGGTTGCTGGATCAGCTCCGTGAGCGAATTCGTTACAAACACTATAGCCTGCGCAACGATCTGGCCCGTGGGCCATGAGTGCCACGCAGCATCCAAAGACTGCTTTGCGGCTTGGATCTGGGCGGCAGTTCTGGGTCGTTAAGGGACTCATGTGATCGGCGAGAAGCAGACGTTCATCCGCCACAAGGACACTCAAGTCAGGCCAGTAGACGATTACATAAAACCATCTGCCATCGTGCTGCATGGCCGTACGAGTGCGGGGAAGTCGAGCATCGCGTCTGCGCTGCAGGATTGCCTCCAGTCCCGTCGTTTGATGCGGTCTGCGCCCCGTGGCTGCCACGTTCGCCACACCGCCACGGAAAAACCGATGATTTCCATGGGCGTTGCGGACGTTGCGGATGTGGCGGCCACTTGGGGAAAGGGCCTGCCGGGGCGCCGCGAAGGGCAAAACGGAGGGGTACTGAGGCACTGACTGCATAGCAGGAGCGCTGTATTTATATATATTTTCTTTGCCAGGTGACTACACCCAAAGCCGTCCGGAATCAACCGAGCCCTAGATGAAACATGAATCGCTGACTAGATGCAGCGATGTCAAGGTTTGGTTGGCCATGTATTTGTTCACCAACGAACCCACGCAGAGTCCGTTCGTGACGATCACTCGGGCTTGGCATCGGTTGAGGGCCTGCGTATCCATGATCTGCGTCACAGCTTTGCCAGTTTTCTGGTCAACGGTGGGCGTAGCTTGTATGAGGTGCAGCAGATTCTGGGGCACTCAGATCCGAAGGTGACCATGAGGTATGCCCATTTGTCTACCAAGGCATTGCAGGAGGCAGCGAACGCGGCTTCTGTGATTGTGGGGCAGCAGAAGGCGGCATGAAGAGAGACTTGACCTCGGGTGGTGTGCTCGGAGTCAGGTTCTCTGCCGAGTATTGAAGGTTGTTGAGCTCCAGCCACGGTCCCTTATTGGTAAGTTCCGTGAGCTGGCGCAGTCGGTCAGAAGCAGGCGGTCACCAAAAATGAAGCCGACGCTGAACGCCCAAGTTAATCGGCGCCAGAGCGCGAAGCGCGCAGGGCACCAACACTGACCATAGAAATACCGAAGGCATGGCCAGTGCTGGCGTCTGCGTTGAACCGATTGTTAGACGGTGCCTTCCCGAATGATTGCATCGCCAAATCTATCGCTATTGTCCGCACTTATTGATCCATTCTTTTAACTTAATGTAGTCGATGAGGCTCAACTGATGTTTGATTTGGTTGGAGAATTTTATAGCGTCTGGCGAAAAGTACGATGAGGTTACCATTATTCCTGCAGTTACTCTGTCTGTCAGTACCGTGCCCGCCAGCTCCCGAACGAGATTTACGCCAACAGGATTGGTGGGGGAATATTTCTTGCACTCGACATAATATATAAAATTTCCAATGTCAAGATTATTTGCAATTATTAAATCCTTCCCTCCGTCGCGTGTTGCTTTGGTAAGGTCTACTTTGTACCCCCTTTTCTCCATGAGTTCGGCAACAAACTCCTCAAATTGACGGGGAGTTAATGCATGAATAGCATTCGAATCTCGCTGAATGGCCTCAAGCAGTCTTCCATTTATTACTCGAATATCGCTTTCGACTTGAATTATTTGTTGAGCATTCTTGTCTGTCTTGAGTTCATGAAAAATAGACTTGTATCTTAGGTCTTCTGTTAGCGAGGTCAGGACGCTGTCGATATTTTCGTCACGTCTGTTGAGGCGTGTTGCAACTAAATTCATCAAATAGGGACTACCTTTTGCGAATTCTGTTACCTTTGCGATATCAACATCTGAGAGCATTGATTCAAACGCCGCCAACAGGAGTTGTTGCGATCCGGCGTGCGATAGCGCTCCAAGCCTGATGTGAGTGTTGGGTGAGAATTTTTCTATGAAATTAGCGGATGCGCCAACGAGGATAAATTGCTTATCTGAATGATTTTGCAATAGCGAAGAAATGTGTCCTGTTAGTTCCTGAGTAAAATCGTAGCTGAGATCCTCGATTACAACTAATTTTGTCGTGCGACCCACACTTGGAATAGCGCTTGATGGCCAATTTAGAGAAATTACTTCGGTATGTTCCGCAAGGGCTATGCCTTTGGTCTTTAAAAAGTGCATCCATAGCAATGTTTTTCCGGTGGCATTAGGGCCGGTGATTGCTACTATTTTGCTGCGATCTTGTAGTATTGAAGAGGTTAGTGTGTCGGCTTCGGTCTCGCGCCCAATTTGAAATGGGGGGCGCGAATGATCTTCTAATGCACTAAAGAAGAAATTGCTTCTCATTTTCTATTTCTCTAAAAACTGGGCTGTGAGTGCTCCGTCTAGCGTGATGTAGACCAAAAAGCCTGCTAGATATCCGGATCATGCGAGATAATCTGGACACTGAATCCCATTCGGAATGGGCTTGCATCTAGGCTTGCCAGCATGAGCGTTTTCAAACATCGAAGTATAAGAATTCCGCGAGACCCGGCAGCATCAAGTCAGTAACCTTTAGCGTTGCCGTAGACCGGACTTGGGAGCGCCGACTGTTCGCTTAGGACTCGATCAGTCTGGCTTAAGTCAGTGGCTGCTTTGGGGTGGGGGCCGTCGCTGGCTGCTCAGGGTCGTTAAGGGACTCGTGTGGTCGGCGGGAAGCAGACGTTCACTCGTCAGAACGACACTCAAGTCAGGTCAGTAGATGATTCCCTGTCCTATTGTTCCGCATGGTCCCACCAGTGCGGTGGCAGTCGAGCAGCGCGTCTGCGCTTCAAGATTGCGCTCCAGTCGCGTCGTTTCATGTGCCCTGCGCCCCGTTTGCTGCCACGTTCGGAACACCGCCACCGGTAGGCCGAGAGGGGTTTGAGGCACTGACTGCATTGCAAGAGGCCTGCATTTATATATATTTTCTTTTGCTGTGTGACCTAAAACCGTCCGGGATCAGCCGAATCCTAGATCAAACATGAATCTCTGACTAGATGCAGCGATCTCAAGGTTTGGGTGACCATCACTCGGGCGTGGTAAAGGCTGAGGGTAAGGTTGAGATCGAGGGCTATGCATCCATGATCGGCGTCACGGCTTCGCGAGTTTTCTTGTCAATGGTGGGCATGAAGTTCAGCAGATCCTCGGCAACTCTAATCCGAAGGTGACCATGCGACTTCGGTAATTGTGAAGCAGACGGCGGCATGAAGTAAGGCGTGGCCTCGGGTGGCGTGCTCGGGGTCAGGTCTTCCGTCGAGCATCGGTTGCTGATGAACTCAAGCCAAAAACGTCCGCTGCGGCTGGAGTTTATGAACTGGAGCTGACAGCCAAGAGCGGCTGCTCTAGGGGCAGAACGCTGAATGTCCGTGGAAGCAGCCAAATTGGTCATCTCAGCACGACGATCAAGGTTGACTCAATTTCTGGTCAGAATCGGGTTGGCAGGTCAGATAGGATGCTATTGTGCGAAGGTAAGTAGTTTGAATTCATATTATGATAAATTAGTCAAAGGACGCAGGGGGGGACATAGTTGGATACAGCAAGTGGATCGCCGGGTAGCAACCCTCTCGCTGCAGCTCAGCGCGAAAGGGCTGGTGCGCAAACGTTCGAGAAGTACGAATACCAGTACCACTGGGCTCTCTGTCGCATTCTTGGTGCTCACGAAAATTCGGACGAATACGTTGTTTTTATCGAGCTGCATGAGGACGTTGTGTTGGCGACTTCGACCAATGAAACCCTTGCACGGTTCGAATTCAATCAGGTCAAAAACGTCAACGCATCACCTTGGAACCAGAAGAAATTGACTTCAGTTCCAAAGGCGGCCGCCAAAATTAAAAACTCGATTCTTGGGAAGATGCTCCAGGGGGTTCATGAAAAGCCCTTTGTTGACAAGCTGAACTCGCTCGATTTAGTTGCGACCTGCGGCTTTAGCCTACCTCCTAAAACAGAAGGCCTGAAGCTCTCAATCATTTCGATCGGTGATCTTCATGATGACTGCTTGAAAGACCTTCAGGCTGCAATCGACAAAGAGCTTGGTCCCTATCCTATTCCTAAAACCTTGCGGTTCATCACCCCTGATCTAGCTACTTCCGGCTTTCAGGATGTAGCTATTGGCCGAATTTCCAAGCTTGTGGACTTGAAAGCTCCTGGGACCATGTGCAACGCATCGACGATCTATCGAGTATTGATCGATGACTTACATCGCAAGGGAACTGTGGCTTTTGACTTTACTGACTGGAACAATCTTGTAAAAAACAAAGGAACCACTTACGGAGATGTTGAGCGGGTTATCTCGTCTTATACAGAGAAGAAGGGGTTCGAGGTCTTCGAGAAAGACTTAGATGACATCCTTGAGGATCTCGAACTGAAATCGAACAAGCGAATTCAGATACGTCGAGCGTTTGAACGCTATCACAATGCCGTTCGTCTCGAGCGCTCATTGATTGCTATCGACAACCAGAAAGCAGTGAAGGATGGGGTGGAAAGCAACTTTGAAGCATTCGAAGAAAAAGGTGTAAGGGTATTTATGGAACTGGCACAAGGGGCGCTTCCCGAGACGACCAAGCAGAATTTAGGGAATTTGGAATCAATCCAGGCCGCGATCATTTACGAGCTATTGAGCAAATGCCATGAAAAATGAGCCGACCATCGATAACTTCAAACTGCTGATCAGAAATCTCAGGACAAAGCAGCATGAAAAACTTAGCATTCAAACGACTGGTAATAGCGTCCGATACCCTA
Source organism: Ottowia thiooxydans DSM 14619 (assembly GCF_000422885.1). Lineage (GTDB taxonomy): Bacteria > Pseudomonadota > Gammaproteobacteria > Burkholderiales > Burkholderiaceae_C > Ottowia > Ottowia thiooxydans. The sequence continues at coordinate 46,117 of NZ_AUGX01000009.1, forward strand.
AAGTCCGGAAATCAGTTCGAGTTCAAGCCCCGCTTCAACTTGATAACGGCGAACGACAATAGCTTTGGGAAATCGACTCTAGCGAAATTGCTTTTTTGGGCTTTGGGTGGAGAACCCGTTCTGGATGTCACATGGATGGGGTTTGATGTTCGCTGCTTGGTTGATTTCAGTGTCGGCAATGAGACTTATCAGGCCGGGCGATATGGGAACATCATGTTCCTTCGTCGCCCCAACGGCCGATGGGAAAAATTCTCAAAAATCACGGGCGCGTACTCGGAGGCATTTGCTGAGATCGTCGGCTTCAAGGCCCTATTACCTAACAGGAGCGACTCAACCAAACTCGAAACCCCGCCTCCTGCGTTCTACTTCCTGCCTTTCTATGTAGATCAGCAGCGCAGTTGGTCTCAGGCATGGAATGGCTTTACCAATCTTGAGCAATATGCCAAGTGGCACAAGACTATCATCGAATATCACACAGGCTATTTGCTGCCTGAGTTTTTCACGTTCGAAGAGAATATTGCAGCTCAGAACCTTGAGAAAAAAGCCGCAGAAGGCGAAGTCAGGAAGATTGAGACGGCTATTGAGGTAGTTAGAAAGTACGTCCCTCAATCCAGCAAAACGCTCACCCTATCAAAAGGCGAGTTCGATACCCTTGCCTCAAAGGTCTCTGACGACATCGCCAAACTTCAGAGTAAGCAAGAAGAACTGCTTGGGACAATTGCTGAAATCCAAACGGAACGCCTCTATTTGCAAGGTCAGTTTGATCTGGCAAAGCTTGCCTCTGCTGAACTTGATAAGGATTACACCTTCACTGTCGAATGTGTTGAAGGTGAGTCTCTGCTTTGCCCACTGTGCGGAACTGTGCACGACAACTCGTCACCGAATCGAGCATCTATCCTCGCTGACAAGGACGAGGCTGACAGCCAGGTGATGCAGCTCAACGGAAAGATCGAGCGCGTGAATAAAAAATTGACTAGTTCGCAGGAAAAGCTTGAGAGCACGCGTGCCGAAATTGAGGTGATAAACAGCAAATACAAATCGCTTGAACCCTCCGTTACGCCTGCCAATCAGGCAAGTGTATCCGAGCCATCATTCCTAGACAGCATCGCGTCTCGAGCGGTTGAGAAACATGTGCAGCGGACGATGGAGACCAAGACGGCTTTGATTCGCACGATCAAGTCCAGGAATAAAACTTTGAGGGCCGAACAGAAAAAGCTACTCACCAAAGAAGAGCGGGAAGATTTGAACGCCGCATTCAAAGACGCCTTGGCAACTTATGTGCAAGAATTGAACGCGCAAGGCGTCAACTTGGCACCAGTCGAATCCCCCCTCGATTACAAGAAAATCCACGGAAGCGGAGGAGCAGCGGAAAGCACCCGTGGCATCTTGGCTTACTACATGTCCGTTATTCGACAGGCACATAAGGCAGAAAATGAAGTTTTTTCGTCGGTTGTGATCGACACTCCGAATCAGCAAGAACAAGCCGATTTCAACTATGAGAAGATTCTCAAGTTCCTGATGGACGCAGTGCCCTCAAATGCACAACTCATTTTGTGCGCCATGAACCGTGACGAGATCAAGACCTATAAAAGCGCGGCACATGTGATAGAACTGGACGAAAAAAAGATTCTCAAAGACACACAGTACGCCGAATGCCGAGCGTTGCTCAACTTCGATGGATTAATTGAAGAGGATTCGGATAGGCTACTAACTTGAATAATCCAAGCCTTCCGTTGACGAACAGGATCAACGGAGTTGTCCGAGAGCGCGACTGATTAGCTGTCAGGCCGGACCGCAAGCGGGAGCGCAACTAGTCGCGGTCAACGACCAGTCGTAACCATGAGGTTCGGTAGTTCGGTTCGGTGCTCGGACTGCTATGTCGTTGACCCACTTCGAGAAAACCGATGGACATCTGGCTCCGAGCTCGGAAGGGTTCAGCAGAAGGTTCGGTAAGAGCAGGGGTCGAGGCGGGAAAGGAAGAAAACACGTTAAATAACAACAGCTTACAGGTTAAGTTTCATATTGTTACATGTGTTGAAAATCCGCGTGTCGTTGGTTCGATTCCGACCCAGGCCACCAAAAAAATACGCCTCAGCGCTCGAAAGGGTTCTGGGGCGTTGCTGTATCTGGGGTCAGGTGAGACAGCTTTGCCTACCGGTCCACCAGATGCGTGTCACAAGACAATTGCTGGCCAAAGGCCAGCAATTGTCTTGTAGTGACTAGTGCAAGCCTTGTATCACTTAAAAACGAGAGCCTTGATAGATTCCCTGTAGCCTTGCAATGCAAAACATCGGTACCGCGAACCTAGACGTTCCTAGGCAACGCCAATTCAACTCACACCTAAACATCCAATGATTCAGTTCTTGATTGCCTGGGGCCCGGTGATTTTCATAATGGCCGCTTGGATTTTCTTCATGAAGAATGGTGGCGCGAAGAGCTATCAACTGCATATGACGGAGATGAAGCAGCTCGCGGAGGCACAACTAGCCGAGACGAAGAAAACGAATGATGCCCTTGCTCGGATTGAAACCTTGCTTAGCCAAGACCTCGATACGATAGCTGGAGTCGCTGGCCGAAAATGAGGGTTGGTGACTGCATCCTGTGAGGAAGCATACGCACGTGCATTTGACACCTAAATCTGAAGGTCCATCAAGTGGTGCAAAGATCATCTGCTATGAACCGGTGACACACGAGCCAAGCCAAGCCAATCCAAGCTTCCTGATCACACAGACTCTCGCCATGCTGGACCACAGAGCTACTCTTGCGGCTTCACCTCGACTTGAAGGACACCTGTTTCCAGGGCCTTTCCAATATTCTGAATGGCCGCCTTGTTAGCCGCTAGGGCCTCTGGATCTACAGGGAAAGCGACAACGTTCATCTTGAGAGCATGTTTACCGGTGACCAACGACAGTGCCGCCTTGCGTAGTTCTGTTTGCTCGGTTTCGATCTCGCCGTGGGCTATGGGTGAATAGGCGCCGCGTTTAAGTTGAACCCGGTCAAACTTGAAGCCGAGATCCTGCGCAACGGTGTAGAGCAAGTTTGTAAAGAGTTCATCGCCTTGTGCCGCCCAAAGAGAAATTTGGGCGTCATCGATTTTGTTGTTTAGGTGATCGTGATACTCTTTCCACGCGTCAAGGACGCGTTGCTCCTTTGTCGATCTATGCTGAATGCCAAGAACCCTCTCGCCATAGAAGGCGAGATCAAGCATGTTCAGGGCGCGCACATGCTCAGGTGCAAGTCGCGCGGCTCTCGTAGCCATTAGTTGCTCAAATAGAAATGCTTTTCGCCGTTTTTTCTCTCGGAGCGACTCTACGGCCTTTTGAGCCTGCACAGCGAGAATCGGTCCCAGGAGCGCGGCAACTATGGTCGCCCAGTCTTTCAACTCAAGGCCAAAGAACAGTGTTTGCATTTGTACAGGCTTAACGTTTGAGATGAATAAGAGATGTCAGCAATCCCGACAGGTAGGCTGATTTTAGGGATTGCCGCTAATGTGGAGTATTCAGGGTGCACGCTTGCAACTTGCTCATCACAGAAAGGGCTTTCTGCGAGTGCCAGCATTTGTTCGCTACTTGGGTCTGGACGAGCTTTCGATACCGATCAGGCTGCAACGGTGTGTCCATTCGATGGCGTCGTTGATTGCATTCAGCATGTGCCGCCACGATGTTTTTCAGTTTGTCTGAACCGCCTTCAGATCTCGCTATCAGATGCTCGGCGGTGCAACGAAGTCGTGTGCAGAGATGCTGTGAAGCATTTACTTTGACCTGCTCCTGTTCGTCATTCGATGGCAGCATCGGGAGCGAGCAGTAGTAGCAACGTCCACCTTGCTTGATGAATGCGGCATGTCTTGAGCTACGAAGGCGCGTAGGTTGACTCATGAGTCGGTCCGGTAAACGCACGCGCCACAGCGATGCGAACGCGATTGACGACGGTTTTGTTGTCATCAACGGCCTTCCGAGCTTGTTCTCAAGGAGGCGGCCTAGCTTTGCAGGCCACGAGGTATGGCGACCTCATCTCAAACGCGAGTCTACTTTGTGTCCTTGCCTTGGCGCAAGTACTCCAATTCTGCTTCCCACACCAAGTCCGCAGCGGACACGCCCAGCGCCTGAGCAATACTGCCTTTGCGCATGACTTTTTCTATAGCTCTGTTCGAGGCCAAACTTCTGACGACGGTATTTTGGCGGAACGGCGAACGAGTTGTCTTCACGCTGACCTAGCGCATGCCCTGCGGCGCGTCCGAGCTGGTGCGTTGGCTCTATGTACGTTTGATGAACTTGATACGGACAGAAAGCGGGTGTCAGTGGCCGTCCACATCGACTGACCAGGTCAAGTAGAACCAGATCGACCGCGATAAGGGGAGCTGGCATATTCCAGTCAATACATTCAGATCATCGTCATCTTTCTGGATAAAAATTCTAAACAAAGATGACAGGAGGTAAATGGGTTAAATGATTCAAGAACGTATAAAAGTAAGTGAGATTGCCGACGATTATCAGACTGGCTAAGATTCAAGAAAAAGTAAGAAAATATGAAAAGCTCAATGATTCTGGCAGGCGCTCTCGCCTGTGCTCTTGCGTTGACAGCCTGTGGAGGTGGGGGCGACAGCGGAAGCGATGGTGAACCGCCTGCTCTTAGCCGCCGCGCCGATGAAGGCATCTGGAGCAACGCCACCACAGCGGAGTATAGGCGTGATGGCTTTTTGTTGCAGTCGGTAATTTTGAGCGATGGCTCCTATTGGGGGGCCGTCAGCATGAATGGAGTCTGTGTTCACAGTGTGTTGAATGGTATTGCCAAAATTGATGAGGTTAAAGTTTCTGGAAAATATACGGACACATGGAATTATTATGAGAATGGGACTTACTCTGGAGTAGTTTCGGCTGGGTCCAAAATCGATGTGACATTTGGTCCTGAAAATGCATGGAACCTACTGCCAGAAGGATTAAATGGTTTGGTTTATGATGATATTTACAATCAACCAATCTCGCTTTCAGAAATTTCTGGTGAGTATATAAATAAAATTTACGATAGATGTAGTGATTTCACCATAGGGATACCATACCCGGCGCCCTCTATAGGGTATGCGAATTCGCTTTCTCCGCGCATTTTAGGTTCAAAAATAGTATTGGTAGATATACAGGGAAGTGAAGTCGCCGAGGGCGACTTGATGCCTCGCGAAGCGGGAGTGAGTGTGTTTGATATGAGCCTAATTACAACCACCACCATCCCCTATGCACCTATGGGGACAGTTTTTAAGGGTATTCTGTTTCAAACTTCTTCGGGCAGGAAGGACAACGAAATTGAAATCATTGCGCGCTCAAGAGATAGCGCTTACTTTTTCATAGGTCAGAAGCAAAAGTAATTCTCTTTCACTCGGCTTACCTCGACCTCCTCAAAGCATTCCTCGGGTGGCTAACTGGATGTTCGTGATCTACAGCCGACCTTCGCTAGCATGATGCCTATGCACGAACTGGCTCCGTCTGACTTTTCCCGGGTCGGATTCCTGTTTCAGGACTTGCCCTACGGACAAACGATCCCGAACTCAGTGATTGCCGGTTGGGGAAAAGGCAGGGTCTTCGTCGACGATGAGGCGCAGCCGACGGCTGCTCTCGTGTGCAACAACGGCGCGTGTACCTTAGCCGGGGATGCTAGTCAGGTGGTCTTTGCTGAAGCGGTTTGCCGTTGGCTTCTTGAGTACCATGGATCGGACTACTTCATCTTGTATGCGTTTCCAGATCAATGGGGCTCTTTTCTTGACCGCTATTTGGAGCCGCCCCACATCAGGAAGCGCCGTCGGCTTGATTTTGATTTTTCAACACCAGCATTTGCTCTGCTCACGAACCAACCTCATGTCATTCCTCAAGGTTACGAGCTAAGGCGTATCGACGAATCTTTGATGGAGGAGATTCGCCAGGATGTGTCGCCATATAGCAGGAGCTACTGGCGGTCGGCTGCCGATTTCCATCGCCATGGCATCGGTTTTTGCGTGCTGTATGAGGCAGAGATCGTGGGCATCTGCTACACATGCTTTACTTGGAATGGTCATCACGATATAGACATCATGACCAGTGAAAAGCATCAGCGCAAAGGGCTTCGCTTGGCTGTCGCGCGTGCGTTCATTGAGCATTGCATCCGCAATGGTTTGACGCCTGACTGGGATTGTTGGTCTAAGAATCTGGCTTCAGTCCAACTGGCTGAAAAGCTTGGCTTCACGTCGCGCGTTGAAGTCACCACTTTCCACGGTATTCGTCCTTAAACCTCCCGTGCCCACGCTGAGTGAGTGGGCGATGATCGCGTTGGGCCTCCCGCTGGGCGGTTGGGGTGTGCGTCGGGTCCGGCGTCAAGCGCCCTGAGCACTTGTGAATGAACTACGCGTGACTAAGCGGGCCTCAAAAGCCGCTTAGTTCAAATGTGATGAGCAGGGGCTCACTAACCGGCGCTCATTTGTTCGACAGGATCGCTTAAGAGAGCTGCGGTTGCTCATTGACTCTCCCCACAGCGTCATAAAACCGAAAAGTACGAGTCCGAGAATCGCGGATCTCATGCTTTTTCTTTAGGCATCAAAAAAATCAGAAAACATGGGAGTGTGTCGTATGTTTCCCAATGTCGACAGAGCGACTTACATATGCGATACGAGAAATTTGCAGGTGATATTGGAATGTCGGGTCTTGGATCTTTGGTGCTTATTTCTTTGCTAAATTGACAATTTCTTTGATTTATTTCTTGACCAGCCCGAGTAGTTATTTTTTATATCTATAAATGAAGCAAAACATTGCGTAAGCGCAATTCATTACTTACACTTTGAAGCATTGGCAATTCTTTTATCTCACCATGAACGCTTCTATGGACAGACCGCTGCCTTCCTCGCTTCGCATTCGCAGCCCCTTGGTGCGTTCCCTGGTGTTGGTGGGTCTCTTGAGCGCACAGGGTGCGTGGGCGGCCACTTGGAACATTAGCTTTACCCCCAAGCAAACGGCAGGCACACCTTCGGAGCCGGTGTTCAATTGGACACCGCCCGATGCCAATACCATGTTTGGCACCATCGTTAACTGCACGGGCGGCTTCATTACTGCGCCACCAGGCCCTGGCATGGCGGTCTATCTGTTGGATAACCCTCCCAGCCAACGAGCCTTTGTTCACTTCGCCAACATATATGCGGCGCCGTCCAGCGTCGCTGTGACGGTGACGCCTGACACACCCGGAGGCGCAGTCACCTGCATGCTCGATGGCACCGCATCGAGCTACAGCCAAGGTTCAGGCAATGGTCCTCAATACAACATTGACGCCAGTATCCACGATGGCTGGATACACGGTATCTTCGCCAACGAAGACCCTGCAGGCTGGCAGTTGGCGTTCTCGCCGTCCAACAACTCCGGATCAACCAGCAGCACTCTGTTCTTTGACCAGCCCTATAGTGGAACCGGAATTGGTTCGCTGCTAAGTTCCGGCCCTATTACGGAGAGCGGGCCCGCCACGACGAATCTGTTCATGAGCGGCAAGACAACGTCTGCCACGGTCGAGTATGAGTTGACCCAGCCACAACCGACCGACACCACGATCACGTTCACTGTAGAAGCACAACTGCAAGCCTATGGCACAGCTTATGACCCGGTCACAGGCGGCTATCAGCAGCCCGCATACACAAGTCCGCAGACCGTCACCGTCACCATTCCTGCCGGAGCCACCACCGTACAGGTGTCCGTCCCGAACATCGTGCCTGGCTCGCAGGTGACCCTTACGCCAGTGAATCACGCGGGCTTCAACATAGTTAACAGCCCCATTCTCATCAAAACCTCGCCACTCCCCGTGGCCAAAGTGTCGGACCCTTCAACCCTCACCAATTTGGTGCCACCGGGCGTTTCAGGGGTTTTTTCCCAGACCAGTCCCACGAACGCCATTGACTTCAAGGTGGTACTCGACAGACCCGTTGTTGAACCTCCCATTACGCAACCGAAACCACCAACCGCCGTCCCTACCATTCATGGGGGGGGCCTGGGCCTGTTGGGCGCGTTGCTGGCTGGTTTCGCTGCTCTGAGGCGACCCTCTCGTACACGCCGAGGCTGAGGTCTCATTCCAGACGCCGCTTCCATGCACATGGGCGCCGGAATACTGCTTATTACCCTTTGATCATGACCACCAGCCTGCTGCGCGCCAAGATGCTTCTCTCCCATTGCTTGCTGATTCCAGTCGAGCAAATTGACGACGATGCGGACGTGGGCGATCTGCGCGGCGTGGACAGTCTTATGTTTGAGGGTATCGTGATCGAGATCGAGAATGCCACTGGAACGAGAGTTGACGTGATGGATCTGCTGCAACTCAGAACCGTCCGTGACGTGGCCAAGATTCTGGATGGTCAGTCCTTGAACATAACGAACTGACATCGGCACTTTCGCGGATGGATCCGTCCGATATCTGCAATGAACTGTATCGTCTCGCCCGAACGCGGCCAGGCGAGACGCTGCTGGACCACCACAGCGGCCGCAGGATCTGGGTGGTGCAGAACCCCCAAGACGCCCATGTGATCCTCAAGGCCAATGCGGACAATTGGCCCAAGCATATGGCCTGGATGCGCCAGACCCTTGGACCTTCGCGCATGTCCGAGAACCATGAAGCGTGGACCTTTCGCCGACAGTTGACGCAGCCGCACCTCAACCACTACGACGTGGATAAAACGGTTGACGCCTCACGCAGGGCATTGCGCGAGGCGTTGCCCCAATTGATCGGGCAGACTGCTATAGGCCCGTTGCCCGATCACCTGTTGCGCACCATGACCCTGCAGGTCCTCTCGGAAGTGCTTTTTGACATCGACTTTCGCCAGACAGGTATTGACCCACAACATCTCTTTCACCTGTTGGAGCTTAGCGCGCAGTACGCTTTTGTGCCGGCCGGGGGCCTGACTGGTGATGCGCGGCGACAGCACCTGAGCCTTTTGAATGCGGCGAAGGCGCAGCTCATGCAAGACCTGCGGGTGTTCCGCAGCGCCGAATATGCCTCCAAGCCTGTCATCAAGGAGATGTTGGCTGCCGAGGCTTCCAGCCGTCATCAGGCTGACCGCTTTGTGCTGGAGCAGGAGCTGATCACGCTGTTGGCAACTGGCTCAGAGACCAGTGCCAGTACCTTCGGCTGGGCTTGCCACCTGCTGGCACAGCATCCTGACGTGCAGGATCAGCTGCGTGGTGAAGCGCGTACCGAAGGGGCTGCATCTACGTTGATGGAAGACTTCCTTGGCGAAACCATGCGGCTGTTTCCCGCCAATCCCATTCTCGCCCGATACGCGTTGGCCACTGACCGTCTGAGTGCCGGGCAGGTGTCGCCTGGTGACGTGGCCCTCGTATCCCTGGTCGGCTTGCAAACACTGCCATCATCGCGAGAGCATCCATGGCAGCTCGATCTCTCCACATCCCGAGCTGGGCCCGGTCGCGCGGAGCGCAGCTCCGGGACCGCCTTTGGCATGGGGGAGAGGGTATGCGGAGGGCGGCTTCTTGCCATGACAGAAATGCGCACGTTGTTGCAGGAATTGCTGTTGCAAGCTCAAGTCCTGCCAACTGCCAACGAACCTCTGGAACAGCCGTTGGACATGCAGTGGTGCTCGCTCATGGTCAGGCTCGGCGGTCATCGCGTTCACATTCATCCGTTGTTGCCTCATTCATGACTTCGCACCTTCAGCCTCTTTCCGCCGATCAGCATTTAGGCCTTGGGCTGCGTTCTGTCAGCGATTGGGCTTTTTGCAAGACGCGCGATGCCGTTCCCATTGCCTTGTCTGAATTCGCAGACATGGCAGGCTGGCACCCCATCGTTTTTTCAACGGGACCAGTGCCGATGCCACTGGCCGTGCTTGGCACGCAGCAAGGAAAAAACGATTTCCTGGATGCCTCCTTCCAATGGCCTGCGCATCACCAGCCACCCACCGCCCTTAAGCTCTTGCCATTCTCCTTGGGCGTTGATGCCTCAGATGCCACGCGCACTATAGTGATGGTGGATTTGGCAGACACGCGCCTGGTTCCCCTGGAAGAGGATGAGGCTGCGCAGCCTCTGTTTACGTTTGATGGCAAACCCTCGCCAACACTCTCTTCGATTACGCAGCGACTGGGTGCGCATGAGGCTGCGCTGAAAGAGGCTTCCGCCTTGGGCCTGGCTCTGGCGCAAAGCGGCCTGCTAGAGGATATGCACGCAGATATCCGTACGCCCGATGGCACCACTCATAGAACCCGCACGTTCAGGAGTGTGAGCGGATCGAGGTTTCGCAGTTTGGCGACCTCTGACCTGGAGCGCTGGTTCCGTCTAGGCTGGACAGATGCCGTCGCTCTGCATCTGGCCAGTCTCAGGCGCTGGGTCCAGTTGTTTGAAAGGCACCAGCTCAAAATCACGGCCTCAGCCTCTGTGTCGCATGCCATTGACTGAAGCAGCCTTAGTGCGCCCGCCGATTCACAGCCTGGCTGAGGCGCTGGAGCACGCTGCGACCAGCCAGGCGGGTTTGCGCCTCTTTGACGGCAAGGGCGCATTGGCGGCTGAGGCAAGCTACCTGGAGCTATTTGTACAGGCGCGGGCACGGGCAACCCAATTGCGTTGTGTGGCCCGGACGGGTTCGATCCCTCCAGTGATCGGCCTGATAGCCCACACCCACCTGTCATTCATAGTCAACTTCATGGCCTGCCAGTGGGCTGGCCTGCTACCGTGCCCAATACCATCCCCTACAGTGGCGCTGGGTATAGGACCTTACGTCCAACGCGTCAGGCGCATGTTGTCAGCCGTGCAGGCCAAGGCACTGCTGCTCGATGACACGCATGCTTCTCTGCAGAGCCATTTCGAACGTTTCGCGGAACCAGAAATCAAGGGCCTGTCGTTGATGACAACGGGCTCTTTGCCAGCCGCCGATGAGACTGTGAATTTGCTGCCCCTTCAAGCCGACGAAGGCGCCTACATCCAGTTTTCTTCTGGCACCACCAGCGCTCCTAAAGGCATAGAAATATCGCAACGTGCGATTTGCCATAACCTCAACGGCATTCTGCACGCGGGCCTCTGCATCCAACCCGGTGACCGCGCATTTTCCTGGCTGCCGCTCTACCACGACATGGGCTTGGTGGGTTTTCTGCTCGCGCCCATCATGGGCGCTGTGCCGCTGGACTTGCTCCCTCCACAGGTCTTTGCACGCAGGCCGCAACTTTGGCCCAGGCTCATGGCGGAACTGCAAAGCACTATCTGCTTTGCTCCCAGTTTTGCCTGGGGTCTTGCCGCAGAGAAAACGCCTCTTGACGAGGCTCAGCATATTCGCTTGAACCTGCGCGTGGCAGGCGTCGGAGGCGACGTTGTGCGGATGCAAGACCTGAATCGGTTTGCTGAGCGGTTTGGAGCCGGTGGCTTCACTGTTGGGCAGTTTCGGCCTTCCTATGGTCTGGCCGAGGCCACGCTTGCCGTAAGTATGGGACCGGTCAGTACAGACAAGCAGGGCCATCTTGCGAGCGGAAAACCCTTGACCGGATGGGAGGTTCGAGTTGTCGATGAAACCGGCGCAGTGTTGCCTCCACTGCAGGCCGGCCGTATCCAGATTCGAGGCCTCGCATTGATGACTGGATACTGGCAAAACGGGCACCTCTCGCCCGTACAGCCAGACGAATGGTTTCTGACTGACGATCTGGGCTATCTTTCTACTGCAGGCGAACTGGTTGTGACTGGCAGACTGCAATCGCTGCTGGTCTTGCGTGGGCGTAATGTGCACGCGGAGGCCATAGAGGACGCGGTGCGCTCCGCTTTGCACCTGTCCCATGGCACGGTGTTGGCCTACCAGGAAATTCCACAGCAGTCTTCATCTACCGGGCTGGTTGTTCTGGTCGAGTGTCCATTGCAGGACGTAGAACAGCGAGAGCAGTGGACGGTGACCGCAAGAAAAGCTGCATTCGAAGCCAGCAGGGACGCTGCCGAGATTCGGCTGGTCCCGCCCCGAACAGTGAAGCTGACCAGCTCCGGAAAGATGGCGCGGCAGATTACCTTAGACCATGTCCGTAACGTCCATGAATGATTCCATTGCATCTACAGGACCAGAGGACCAAGCCTTACCGAAACTTGCCCGTCTGCAGGCCCCGGACGCTCCAGCTGACTGGTCATGGGTAGGCCCCGAATCCCTGGCCAGCCTGAATACGGCTGTGCCCCTGGCAGAGGCCAATCAAGTGCCCACACTCCTGACACGTCCAGGAGTAGAGGTGTGGGGCGTGTATGTGGCCGGTCGGTTGCAGGCGATGTACATTTGCAGTGATCATGCCCAGCATCATGTGACGCGCATTGCATACGCCTCTGCCCCTCAGGCACCTGGTCTCTGGCTGCTGCAGCACACCTTTATGCAGCTGACGGAAACTCTGCTGTCTGCAGGGGCGCAAAAACTATCGGTTCATCTGTTTGCAGGAGCGATTCGGCGAATATGGCCGTTGTTTCGATTGAACAAGCGGTTCTTTCTTGAAGGCCGGTTGCGTCAGGAGTGGCAACCTGCGCTGCAACGCAACGAAGACGTGTTCATCGTCTCCGCTGTGGATGGGGAAGGTATGCGGCCCGAATCTGGAACATTGTGGTTGAACAGTCATGCAAGAAGTTCAGGTCAACGCTTCTTCAGTTCCTGGGCCAATTCTCAAACCAGCGCTCTGTTGCCCGAAACAAATTCACGCGGCAGCACGCTGGTCGACACCGCAGAGTATCAACTGCGCACGCTTGCTGCCAAGGACGTCAACGAGACTCTGGTTCGCTTGCTGAACTCCCCGCAGTTGGTGGGAAGCATGAACCTTCCGCGCTTTGCATTCAGCGTGCCAAGTGCACGAGCGCTGCTGGCCAGTTTCGACCGCAACTTCAACCAGTTCATTGGCATATTCAAACGAACGAACTCCGAACTTATCGGCTTCTACACTGTTCTGGTCAACGAGCCTGCGCGGCAGGCACATCTAGCTCTAGGAATCCATTCCGGTGAAGTTGCCGCGTCGCGTGTGATGGTGGACACCATCACACCGTTGACGGACAGTTATTTCGAGCGCTTTCCAATTCAGAAAATCACTGGTAACGTGCTTGTGACGAATCGGCGAATGCTTCTCAGCTTGACGCACAACTACACGTTCCTGCTCGAAGCCGTCTTGCGTCAAGAATGCCTAGGTGACCAAGGACGACTGGACGTGGTTGTGTTCTCCACTTTTCGAGATTTAGCTCTGCGTCCCAAGTTGGGGAGATTCGCGCCCGTGCGGGGCACGGAGTGAATCAGGATTGATGCGGTTAAGCACAGACCGCTGAGTGGCTCGTTTGAGCTACCCACCTCAGGCGGTCATCTTCCCGCTGAAGCATGCGATCCGGGTCCTTGGCTCAGAGAAGTTGGGTGCTGGCACTAACCAGGCATCAATCGATCATTGTTTCTGAATTGGAGAAAGTCTTGTTCTGATCTGGTGGTTTTAAACACTCTCTTGTCGGAGCAAACTACGTCTTACGGAGCCGGCCACCAGCCTTCCAAACCAAAAGCCTCCTCCGCGATGAGTCCGAGAAATAAAGCGGATTCATTGAAGAGGAGACCGCCTGATGGGCAGTCCCGCTGGACCAATTCAATTCAAAGGAAAAGATCATGCAAGTTAAAAACATCGCCCTCGCTTCTCTGTTCGCTGTGGTGCTCTCTGGTAACGCTTTTGCAGCGCAACCCGCATCTGGCGAAGGCCCCCTGTTTCTGAACGAAGCCGCCGGTGTCAGCACACTGACCCGCGAAGCCGTGCGTCAGCAAGCCATTGCCACCCCACCTGCTACGGATGCCTACAACGCGTTCGCAGTCGACACTTCTGTACACGGCGATGTCACTCGTGCTGAAGTGCGTGAGACAACCCGTGATGCTATTGCCCATGGCTTCCAGGTGAAAAGCGGCGAATTCGCTTAAGGACAACTTGACGGTACCTAACGGCACCTGAAGCGGCCTGCAACTAGGCCTCGCAAAGCGAAAAAACGAGATGCTTGTGCTCTCGTTTTTTTTTGGCTCCGTATGAGGCGCTTAAAACTGCAGGGCTCGAACCACGGAATGCGAGCCCTGACGAATGCGAACGCTCTTCAAGCAAATCTCCTCGGAGTGAGGCACGAATATTTTTGTGAAGTCTCTGGTTTCTAGTTCGAAGCGACTTCACGTACTCATGCAGCACGTCGAAAGAGACGGTTGCATTTTTCTAGTTCAAACTCTATTTCCGGGGACATCGTGGCGAATGACGACACTGAGAGACGTAAAATCCCTGGCCTTCAGCCCCCACACGTTTCCCTTATGCGCCTTGAACGACTGCGTCGCGAATTTCCCGACTTCGACATCACAACCTTGCCGACCATACCCGAAGGATATGTCGACTCATCTAGCTACATCGATGCCGCTCCGTCATTCGAGAACGCGGAGCGCGGTTTGAAAGTGTATGTCGACTACGCCAACTATGCCGACCGCGGATCCGGCAGGAGTCAGCGCTTCTGCGTTTCGTGCTACGACGAGGAAGCTGGCGACTTCGAGGACGTCGCCCTCTCGACTAACGATTGGGCCGAAGTCACTCGCTTCCTGACCGCTTGAATGCTCTCGCCAGGGGCGATCGGTTTCCGTTTCGCTCCTGTGGTCTTCGTTGATTTCGAAGGCCTCCTGCACTCCTTCAGTGAGAAGGCGGTGGACGAGCATGTTCGATTACATCCTTCTGTTCCTGCTGAGTACCGGTGCACGTCTGAACGAAGCTATGCAGGCCAAGTGGGAGCAGATCTATATTCAGACTAGGGTTCTGGGGCGTCGCTGTATCTGAGGTCAACAGGTTGCTTGGTTCCAGGCCTGACTTAATGATCGCTTTGGTCCAGAGCGGCCCATCACTCAAGCGCTGCAAAGCAGCCATTCAACGAATCCAAGTCCCTGCTAAACAATGGCTGAGTGCCAATGCCAAAGCATTTACGGCAAACCCAGTCACCGGCGAATTCCAGCAGCCTCATTCTTGAGTTGTAATGAAACCGGAAGGGAGGCCATCTGACTACACACATTCGTCGCACATCCATCTCCAATGTGGACTTCTTGCGCGGCATTGCAGCGTTAGCGGTCTTGGTGTGGCACTACCAACATTTCTTCTATCCACAGGCTGGCACGCATCTAGAGGATCGCAGTGTTCAACCCTTCTACTCCACTCTGCGCTGGCTCTATGACTATGGCGGGCACGGTGTGCAGTTTTTCTGGATCCTGTCGGGCTTCGTGTTCTTTCACGCCTACAAGGGGCGTGAGCAACTGAGCCTGCGGGACTTTGCGGTCAACCGATTCAGCCGCCTCTACCCACTGCATCTGGCGACCCTGCTGTTGGTCGCGGTGTTGCAATTCGTGAGTGCCAAGCTTCTAGGCTATTTTCAGATCTACCCAATCAACGACCTCTATCACTTTGTACTGAATCTTTTTATGGTGTCTCATTGGGGGCTCCAGAAGGGATGGGCTTTTAATGCACCCATCTGGTCGGTATCCGTAGAGATCGTGATCTATGGCCTTTTCTTTGTTTACATGAAAAGCCTTGGTATCCATCTGCGCTCGGCCGTTGCGTGGTTTGTATTCACGTGGGTGGTCGTCCAAGGCGTGAGTCCTGCGAATGTGTTCAGTCAATGCGCTCTGCTTTTTATTCTGGGAGGCGTAGTGCATGAGCTGCACGCCAGCCTCTCACGGAGACTGTCCACATGGTGGTGCGCTGTACTTTCTCTTGCCGTCTGCGTGTTCGCTGGGTATGGGCTGTATCTCAGCGGTACGTGGAGCGAGCGCTGGGTCTATTTCGGGTTGTTCCCGGGCTTGATTTGGCTATGCACGTCTCTGGAATGCCTCGGCATCTCTGCGGGTAGGGCCGGCAGAGCTGTCGGCAATCTCTCTTATGCGTCGTACCTTCTGCATGTGCCCATCCAGATTGCGGCCATGACTGCAATGGATGCGGCTCATCTCGATCGCTTGGCCATCGTCAGAACCCCTTCATTCCTCGCGGCCTTCCTCGTCACCGTGTGTCTGTGTAGCTACTGGGTCTTTCGGTATGTAGAACTGCCTCTAAAGGAGGTCATTCGTCAGCGACTTTGGCTTCGTCCAGATTCACGGGCTCATGTGGGCACCTAGCTACTTCAGCAACCTGAGGTCATGCCATGCCTCACGCTGCTGTTCAAAATTTGCTAAGGCGTCGGCATGTTCAATGTGACGAAGCGAATCGACTATTGCGACAGAGATTGCCTAGGCCTTCTGGCCGTAGTCCATGTCAGCAGCCATTCCGTGACCCAGGTCCTAATTCAGAGATCGGAAGGACTAAAAAATACCGATCGCTTTCTTTAGTACTCAAAATTCGAGCACTGATCAAAACGAAAACCACGTTTGCTATCATATTGTTAAGTTTGTTTTCAAAAGTATCCTTTGAAAACAACCGGAGCATGCGATAGGAGTCGAGTCTGCTGCGGGGAGCGTATGCCTTCCCGCTAGCGCCACTCCCGCTTGTCCTCTGAAAAAAGGAAACCTTCATGACACACGTTTCGGGCGTCCGGGCGGCATTGACTCTGGCGCTGGCGCTTTGTTCAGGGATGGCGCTGGCGCAAGTCCAGGTGCCCGCGGGGGCCAACCTGGATCTCGCCCAAGGCCGTATGACACTGGGCTGCACTGATTTGCAGGTGGCTGGCAGGCTCGCGCTGGGTGCCGGCGGCACGTCAACGGAGATTCGCGATGTATTGATTGAATCCGCTGGCGTGACGCAACTGAACGGCGGCTCTCTCGAACTGGCCGGGCAGTGGAGCAATCAGGGTCAGGTGGCGGGGCCTGGCAGCGTGCGGCGCGTGGCCGTCGATGTGCCTGGCTGCGCCGTGACTGGGGCATTAGGCCCCATTGCGTATGGGCCGCCGCTAGCGGTTATGCCGGTTCCAAGCTTGGGAACTGCGGCGCTGGCACTGCTGGCATTGGTACTGGGTGGACTGGGCATGCGCGCGCGTCGGCGCGACGACGTCCGGTGACTATGGCAAAAGGAGTGTTCGAGATGATTCTTTCGTTGCAAACCGGGCGTACGCTGATTGCCTTGGCGGTCTTGTCTGTGCTGTCTGCGCTGCCCGCAGCTGCCGCAGACGTCACCATCACGCCAGCGTCAGGCGGTGGCGTGACCATCAACTCTGCGCCGGGAACGGCTGCGCTGAAAGTCGCGCCTGACAACACGGTACAACTCCCAGGATTGCCTGGGGCGCCTATCTACACCGACTTCGTCTGTCGCGACGCCAGTGGCATTTTAGGAGCCTGCCAGGCGCCACCGAGCGGGGCCGTCGGGCCTGCTGGTGCCACGGGCCCGGACGGACCAACAGGCCCCACGGGGTCTGTCGGGCCTACGGGCCCAACTGGGCCAGCCGGTGCGGCAGGGCCGGCCGGTGCGACAGGGTCAGCCGGTGCGACGGGGCCAGCCGGTGCGACGGGGCCGGCCGGTGCGACAGGGCCAGCCGGTGCGACAGGCACAGCCGGTGCGATAGGCACAGCCGGTGCAACGGGGCCGACCGGTGCGACGGGCCCGGCAGGCACCTCCGGTTCTAGCGGGGTGCTTCGCTACCATGTCCGCGGCTCGGCTGGTCGCCCCGGCGTCACCAGTACGGTTGCGACCCTGCAGCCGAGCATGACCCAAACATTCACTCTCAGCAACAGCGCCAACGTGGCGATTTGGGCCACCATAGGTGCCCGCTCCACTGCGGTAACGACGGGCGCTTGGGCTTACGTGGACGCGATCATCCACCTGAACGGCAGCCCCCTGTCGGCTGGCGGATGGAGTCGGTTCGGCATCGTCAATGGAACTTCAACAAACGTCTTCAACACAGTGGCCCTCAACACGTTGATCGGTTTGCCGGCTGGAACGCACACCATTGAACTGCGTACCGCGCGTTCTGGCGGTAGCACGTCCGTGGACATAGGCGGCAATTCAGCGGCCGAGGTCAACCCCGGTGAATTGACGATCCTGGTTCTACAGTGATGGTCCGCTTGGCCTATTCAGGACGATGGTCGCCATTTCGAAGTGGTGGCAATCAATGATGAGCACAGTGACTTGGCGACCGATCGAGCTTGGCTCTGCGGCTGCTTTCCTGTCGCGTTCGGGTCTGCGTAAGAGTCTTTTATGAACGGGGCTTGCAGTATGATTTTTCCGCCGTGTTTCCGCCGTGCTCTGCTTGCCACAGCGGCGCTGTCTGCGCTGTCTGCGGCGGCCGCAGATGTCACCATCACGCCAGCGCCAGGCGGTGGCGTGGTCATCAACTCCGCGCCGGGAACAACGGCGCTGAAAGTCGCGCCTGGCAACACGGTGCAACTGCCAGGATTGCCCGGAGCGCCCACTCACACAGACTTCGTCTGTCGCGACGCCAGCGGCACTTTGGGACAATGCCAACTGCCACCGACCGGGGCCGAAGGGCCTGCTGGTGCCACGGGCTCGGCTGGGCCTGCTGGCTCGACTGGGCTTGCCGGGTCAGCGGGGCCAACTGGGCCAACCGGGGCGACCGGATCAACCGGTGTTTCAGGGCCTGTAGGTGCTTCGGGGCCTGCCGGTGCTTCGGGGTCTGTAGGTGTTTCCGGGCCTGCGGGTGTTCCAGGGGCTGCAGGTGTTTCAGGGGCTACAGGTGCTACAGGGGCGACGGGCCCAGCAGGCCCTACGGGTTCTTCTGGCGTGACTCGCTACCACGTCCGCGGCACGGCTGCCCGCCTCGCCGTCAACACTGTAACGCCGACCGTGCAGCCAGGCCTGACACAAACCTTCACCCTCAGCAACAGCGCCGATGTGGTGGTCTGGGCCAACATCGGCACCCGCAACACTTCAGCGACGACGGGCGTCTATTCTCACGTCGATCTGGTCATCTACGTCAACGGCAACTACTTGCCCGATGGTGGCTGGAATCGGTTCACCACCGTCAATGGAAGTTCATCAAACGGCATCAACACCGTGGCCATCAACACCTTGATCAATCTCCCGGCTGGCACGCACACCATTGACCTGCGTACCTTGCGCAACGGCGGTAACACGGACGTGGACATAGGCGGTAATTCAGTCACCGGCCCCAACCCGGGCGAAATGACGATCCTGGTTCTGGATTGATATGCCGCCTGGTGCAAAGGGTTATGTTGCCGTAAGGGAACCCTTAGTCTGGCAACACGAAATCCATCGCCTCTGACATTGAGGCGACTTCCTCATTTTTTCGGTATGCCAGCGGCACTGATCAGTTGGCCATACCGCTTGATTTCGGATGAGACAAAGCTGCGCAGTTGATCTGGGCTCAATTCCATCGGTGTAGCGCCCATCTTTTGAATGTATTCCTTGCCTTGCGGGCTGGCGATGATCTTGTTGATCTCTGCATTCAGTCGTTTCACGATCGCCGGATCAGTTTTGGCTGGCGCGAACACTGCAACAAAACTCACGAGCGCAACGTTTTGATAGCCAGCCTCGGTCATGGTGGGAATGCTGGGTAACAACTGCACCCGCGTCGCATCGGTCACACCCAGCGCCTTGACCTGCCCGCCGTTGATGAACCCCGCTGCCGCGAACGGGTCTGAAAACGTGAAATCGATTTGCCCACCGACCAGATCTGTCATGACCTGCGGCATGCCACGGTAGGGGGCAATCGTTAGTTCCAGACTGCCCGCAGTTTTCAGCAATTCCGCCGCGATTCGACTCGATGTATTCCCGGTGCCCAGCGACAGAGGCTTGCCAGCAGCGCCACGTTCCTTGGCCAACTTGATAAAGCTGTCGACATCATTGGATGGAAAATCCTTGCGCACCACCAGCATCTGGGGGATCTTGATAACGCCAGCAACGGGTTCAAAATCCTTTTCTGGGTCGTAGGGGAGCGTGTTGTACAACGCGGGATTGGAGCCGTGAGCGGAGTTGGTGCTCACCATCAGCGTATAGCCATCCGGCGGCGCAGCCTTGACAGCCTGCGCTGCGATGATGCCGTCGGCGCCCGTACGATTGTCGATTACAAACGTTTGTCCAAGGCTTTTGCGCAGCTCGTCAGCAATGAAACGAGATACGCCGTCAGTGGCGCTGCCCGGTGGGAAAGGCAAGACCAGCTTGATCGGCCGGTCTGGAAAGGTCTGAGCCAAAGCCAGGGAGGCGCTTGAAAGCAAAACGCTGGCTGCGAAGAGATGTTTGAGCAGACGAACTACGTTCACGATATGTCTCCAGAATTTTTTTATGGGGAATCGGCGCAGTGCGCACTTACACGGTTTACTCCGATCGAGCGCAGTCTATGAATGGCACTTGTCATGTGTCCATTCGTTTTTTCGGGATGCGGAGTCCCTGATTCCTGAAGATGCAGCTTTCGAGAGCCTCTGCGGGAGTTCTCTGTGACGCGTTAATTTTGCTGGTGCGCAGACGCTAGCGATTGATCTTTCGCACGTGGACCATGCGGCCATTGCCTGGTGCTCCATTGCGATGGCTTGGTGGGAACGAAGGGTAGGCTGGTGACTGACCACACCTGCGGCTCATCAAACTCACCATCTCCCGACGTGCAGGAGTGAGCATACTGATCCCGGGTGGTGTGGTGTGATGATTTGATTGAATAATGAGTGAAAAATAAAACAAGGATATAGAAATAAGTTGATATTCAATCTTTCTCCTTGGTTCTGATTGGAAAATGTGATATTTTTAGTACATGAATAGAACTCCACGACACGCTCTAATCAAGAAGCTCCAGACCAGTCTGCCGCGCGGGATGCCGTTCGATCTGGCCACTCTGGAGCGTATTGGTGTGTCTGGCCAACTGGCTGCCCACTACGCTGAAAGCGGTTGGCTGAACCGGTTGGGCCAAGGGGTCTATGTGTTTGCCGGTGACACCTTGAGCGCGCATGGCGCGATCAAATTCCTGCAAACGCGTGTCACCGGCTTGCATGTGGCAGGCAGGAGCGCACTGGCGCTTCAGGGCGTGCGCCACAACCTCGTGGCACGCGAAGCGCTGGTGCTGTGGGGTGACGTGCGCTTTGTGCTGCCGGTGTGGTTCACTTCCCAATTCCCATCGCGTTATGTGTCCGCCAAGTTGTTCAACTGGCTGGATGGCACGCTTGGCAGCAAAAGTTTGACGACACCGCCCGGCGTGACTGATGGATTGCGCGTCTCAGTCCCCGAGCGAGCTGTCCTTGAGCTGCTTTACGACGTTGGTACGCATCAGGGGTTGGAGGAGGCGCGGAATCTGTTCGATGGTCTTCGCAACCTGCGCAAAGACGTTCTGAGTGAGCTGTTGCAATCCTGTACCAGCATCAAAGCCGTTCGACTGTTCCTGACCTGGGCACGCGAAACCAATGTGGTCGATGTAGACGCACTGCAAAAGCTATATACGCTGCCTGTCGGCGGCGACAAACGATGGATCACCCGCATGAAAGATGGCAACCTGCTGAGCCTGAAACCTTATGGATAAAGCATACGCCGATACAGTCCGCTTGCTGCTGACGGTCGCGCCCGATGTGTTTGACAACGACATCTTCGCGATGAAGGGAGGCACAGCTATCAACCTGTTCGTGCAGGACATGCCGCGCTTGTCAGTCGATATCGATGTGGTCTACACGCCCTGGCAAACTGCTCGCGAGCAGGCCTTGAAAGCCATTAGCGAGGAACTCGATGCCATTGCCGGACGGCTGGCCCGGTTGGGTCTTGCCACACGCAAGGTCAACTCCAAAGACCTGGGTGATACCAAACTACTGATTGAAAATGCCGAGGCCCAGGTTAAGGTTGAGGTCAACGTAGTGTTTCGGGGCACCGTGCTCCCGATCGAGCTACATCGAAGCAATTGACCAGGAAAAAAACAGTCCTTACCTTTTGTTGAAAACCACAAGCTAATGATTCCCGAGACTCAATGAACATGTCACGAGCACTGGGCGTCAGGCGACCTAACGTGGCAGTTGCTCCCAGCCGATACAGGCTAGGCCAACGGTTTTCGGGACAGGCCTGGTTCCGCTTCGGTAGTACGCCAGTATGCGGCGAGATAGCCCGAGTTCATCAGCAGCTTGCTCAAGTGTGAGGCGGTGTCTCGCCATCCAGTTGAGGACGGATTCGTGCGAAAACTCCCCGACTTGCTCAATAGCTCGGGCGCGCAGGTTATCGGCGGCAAGCTCTAAGTCGTCGTCATCATCCCAGATGACGCTCAAGCCGTGATAGCCAAGCTTAACTTTGGAGAACACGTTGTGAATGCGTTGGAGTCTTGAATGTCCCCTGATGATCTGCGCAACATCGACATCGAACACTCCGCCATCAGCGTAGGTGAGTTTCAGGGTCATGACATCCGCGGGGTGCGCGGCAGTTAACGTGAAGTGTCTATTTGTCATGGTTTAACGCATGCCATCTAGCAGCAGCCACTACCCCGTTGATTTACTAAGCCTGTTCAATTTTCCGCCAAACCTCATCAGCGCTGCGATCTTTGATCCAGGGATGAGGCTGTGAGTCGCACAGCCAACAACTGCACGGTGTTGCAGTGGCCACGGCCCTGCCCAAGGCACGGGGGTCCTTACGCAAGTCTCGACCATAGAAAAAAAGCCGCTTCGCTTTGATGCGGGCTTGATGGTGACGGCGCTCTGATCTAGGCATCTGAGCATTTTCACTCAAAAAGATCGAGTGCGCGCTCAAAAGCACTGGCGTGCAGGGCTAGGGGAATGACCTAAGCTGCCGGATTGTTTCCACATGTCGGTGGTGGCCGGAAAAATTCACGAACGCCCTCCTGGTGTCTCGACTTTGTCCACGCCACTTAGGTGCCTGCCTTCTGCAGTTTTCTAAAGAACGCCCGTAGCCATGGTGTTCAATTGAAGCATCAGCGCCTTGTCCTCATAGCGAGCCAACCCCAGCGTCTTGGCGTATGCAGGCAACGCGCTACCCGCCACCCAGGCCGCGCAAAGCGAGCCCGTCGCACACGCGGCCATCGTGCCGAATCCCGACAATGCACCCGCCACAAAGGCGCCTTCGGAGCGCATCGGTCCGATCAGGGGCCAGTTTTCGTCGTTCATCGTGTAGTAGCCACCATAGTGATGTGCGCCGCGCGGCAAACGACCAATGTAGGCTGCTAGGCCTGGGTGCAGCCGACTTCCAGCGCGCAGCACCAAATCGGGAAACTGTGGGTCTGCGGGCTCATCATCGTGCGGGTTAGTCGCTGTAGTGTTGTACGCCCAACCCATCTTGATCCAGTTGCCGTCCACTGCACCGTCCGGCCGGCAGTGTATGCCGCCGGGCATGGGTTCCACCAGCTTGCGGCTGGCAGGATCTGAGGCCAGCAACTCACGGTCTTCGTCCGACCAGGCGAGCGTCTGGCCGTCCAGGTCTATGGTGAAAGGCATCTGGCGCGGGATGGCGCCCTCGCGGTCCTGGAACGCGATCTTCTGCTGGTAGAGACATTTGACGGGGAGATCTTCACCCAGCATATTCGCGATGTCGCGCAAGAAGGGGCCAGCGGCATTCACCAGACGGCCTGCGCGTAGGGTGGTGGTGCCGCCGCCTTCCGCCTCCAGCTCCAGCGTGAACGGCTTGGCGCCCGAGATACCCCTGAGCTGCGTGCGCACCAGTTTTCCACCTGCAGCGCGGAATTGCTCCAGCATGTACTGGCCCATTTGCTGGCCGCTGATCGAGCCGGCGCTGCGGATGTGGATGATGCTCCGCACGTCAGCCGCCAGGTGCGGGAAGTGCTCCCTGATCAGCGCGGTGTTGAGGAGGACATCGACACCATCTGGCGCCGCTTGCCAGGGCGAGCGTACCGGCGGCTGGTAGCTGGCTGAGGGTGATTCGCGAAGGCGGATCTGCTGGCTCGATTCCGCATAGCCTCGGTACAGATCGTCGATGAGATCCTGCGGCCGCTCGCGCCGGGTGACCAGGGCGTAACCACCACGCGTCATATTCAGACGGCCACCGCTGGCGGCATCCAGCTCTTCCATCAAACGGGTACTGTGGTCAGTGAACGCGGTCATGGTGGGATGCGGCCACCAGTTGCGGTAGTTTTCTCCGGACTGCGCCGAGGTCAGACTCATAGGGTCGCGCGCATCAATGAGCGCCACACTTTTGATGCCCTGCTCTTTGACCAGGTAGTAGGCCACGGCGATGCCGGCATTGCCTGCGCCGATGACGGCGACGTCAACTTCTTCCATAGACATTGATTCCTTGGGGATTTTCTAGCGAACGATGGTGACGCGCCGCTGCAGGGATTTGGCGACGCGTGAAAGGGTGATGCAGACCACGAGGTACACGAGCGCGACGGTGAGGTACATCTCGTGCGGACGGCCGTCGCGCTTGGCAACGAAGTCAGCGCTACCGAAGAAGTCCTTGATAGACAGAACCGACACCAGAGAGACGTCTTGGAACAGCACAATGGTCTGGCTCAGCAACACTGGCAGCATGTTGCGAAAGGCCTGCGGCACGATGATGTAGGCCATCACCGACCAGTAACCCATGCCCAGCGCCTTGCCGGCGTAAAGCTGACCGGGGGGAATGGATTGCATGCCGGCGCGCATGATCTCGCAGAAATAGCATGCCTCGAACAGGATGAAGGTGATCACGCACGAGGTGAGCGCGTTGATTTCCACTGGCCGCTGGCTGCCTGTCACCCACGCCGCGATGTAGGGCACCAGAAAGAAGAACCAGAAGATCACCAAAAGCAGCGGAATGGAGCGCAGCGTGTTGACGTAGGTGCCGATCGCCCGGGACAGCACCGCGTTGCCTGACATCCGCCCCAGCGCCAGCAGCGTGCCCAGCACCACACCGCCGAGGGCGGAGATGGCGGTCAGTTGCAGCGTGAACCAAAAACCCTTCGCGAGCTGCGGCCAAACACGGATGATGAGGTCGGTGTCGAAGTCCATGGCCCTTCACCTCGGCTGCCGGATGCCCAAGCCTGGCACGTCGAGCTTGCGCTCGATGAATGCCATGAGCCTGACGACCAGCAGATTCACTGCCAGGTAGATCAACGTTGCTGCCGTGAACGCCTCGAAGATCTGGAAGGTGGTTTCCTGCATCGACCGCGTGGCGGCCATCAGCTCCACCACGGCGATGGTGAATGCCACCGAAGTGTTCTTGATGACGTTCAGGAACTCATTGGTCAGTGCTGGCAATATCTTGCGCAAGCCCACCGGCAGCAACACATACCTATAGACTTCGAAGGTTCGAAGCCCCAAGGCGCGCGCTGCATAGCTCTGTCCCGTGGGGATGGCCTGAATACCGGCGCGCACTTGCTCCGCCACGCGGGCGGAGGTGTAAAAAGACAGGCACAGGATGGCTGCGACCACGTTGTACTTGTCCCAGGCCTTGATGGCGGATGCGGCACTTTCCGGCAGCAGATCGGGTGCCACATAGAACCACAGGAACATCTGCACGATCAGCGGAATGCTGCGAAAAAATTCCACATACGCTTCGGCCAAGCGCGCGAAGACGCCGCCGGTGAAGGTGCGTGCGATGCCGACGATGGCGCCAGTCAACAGCGCCGCAGCCCAGGCGCTCAAGCCAACCACCAGCGTCCACTTCAAGCCCAGTAGAAGCGTGCCAAGGTAGCTTGAGACCCCATCCGACGAGGTGGCCCAGAGAATGGGCCAGTTCCACTGATACATGGCGGTATGTCAGACGCCGTCGTGATTTACTCGATACCTTTGTCGTTGGGATTGGCCAGGACGTTTTTAAGCGCCGCGGTCATCGGGAAATTGAGGTTCACATTTTTGGGCGGGATGGCCGACTCGAACCACTTGGCATAGAGCTTCTGGTAGTCGCCGGAGCGCACCAAAGCGGCCAGGGTCTTGTCCACCGCAGCCTTGAACTGCGGATCGTCCTTGCGCATTACCAATCCATAGGGTTCCACGCGCAGCGCCTCGTCAATCAGCTTGAAGTCACCGGGTTTGGCACTGTTGGCCACCAAGGATGCCAGCAGGATGTCGTCCATCACGAAAGCCTGTGCGCGGCCGGTGCTGAACATCAGGAACGATTGAGCATGGTCAGGGTTGGTGAGCTTCTTGGTCTCAAATTTTTTCTCCTGCTCGAACTTTGTCAGCAGGTTAATAGAGGTGGAAGCGGCCGTGAGTGCCACAGTCTTGTCGTTGAGGTCGGCAAACTTGTTGATGCCGCTATCACGGCGCACCACGGCGCGGATGCTGGAAACATAAAGCGTATTGCTGAACGCCACCTGCTTTTGCCGCTCCACAGTGTTGGTTGCCGGGCCGCAGACGATGTCCACGCCCTGGTTCTGTAAAAGGGGGATCTGCGTGCTGAGGGTCACGGGGCGAAGCGCGACCTTCACTTCCTGCTTGAGATCGGCTTTGATCGTGTCGACCACGCGGGCGCAGATGTCCATGAAGAAGCCGATAGGCTTTCCATCGTCGGTAAGGTAGGAGAACGGCACAGACACATCGCGGTGACCAATGCGGATCTCGCCGGTTTCCTTGATGCGCTGCATGGTGCCGTTGAGCGCCTGGGCGTAGGCCGCACCAGTGGCGAGCAATGCGATTGAGGCGGTGCAAGCGCCCAGAACGAGGTGGCGTAGGTGGTGCATGGAAGGCTCCTGGGTTGACGCGAGCGATTATTGAACTGCGAACACCCTGGATTCTTCCGATTTAACTGTTCGTGAAAAGCGATATTTTTAGATTAAATTCATTCCTAAAAGTGATGTTTTTCTCGCCGCAGTGCCACCAACGACTATCGCCGTGCTGCCGAGGTGTCGATTTGGAACGGCTGGCTGAAATCACAGCACTCCTTAACCAGCTCCACGACGGCATCCAGGAACGTGCTGCGCTGCTCTTTCTTGTAGGCGGCCACGTAGGGAATGTCCGGGGCCTGAGGCGTCACCTTGAAGACCTGTAGAAGACCTGCGTTGATCAGGGGCGACAGGCACATGTGCGGCAGCCGGCTGACACCCAGACCAGATACCGTCATGGCAACAATTGAGACAAGGTTGCTGCTGACGATGGTGTTGTCGGGCACAACGCCCAGGCTTTTTAGCCAGCGGTTGAAGATGCGGCCCGTTCCCGAACGCGTGCCTTCTACCAGGAACGTCTGCTCGGTAAGTTCCTGAAGTGCAATGGTCTTGCGGCGAATCAATCCGGGTTTGCACATCCAGCCCATTTCAACCTCGCCCACAACTTCCTTGACCAATCGGTTGTCTTCCAGCTCTGAGGGGACAACGATGAGATCGAGCTCGCCAGCCAGCAGCTTGTCGCGCAGAGGCACCATGGCGTCCGCATCCAATTCAATGATCACGCGTGGCCAGGTCAGGCGTATGCGCGCCATAAGTGCTGGCATCCAGGTCATGGCAGCCACCTCGGTCACCCCGATGCGTAGCCGCCGCTCGATGACGTCCGAGCGCGAAAACGCCTCGACAGCGGCGTTGCGCTGATCAAGAAGGCCTTTGGCGATGTGATACATCTCCTGGCCTTTTGGGCTCAACTGCGCGGTGCGCAAGGTGCGGTCAAACAGTAGCGTGTCAAAAAGCGACTCGAGCTCCTGCACACGTTTGGAGACCGCGGACTGCGTGGTATTGAGCCGGGCGGCTGCCTGCGCGAAGCCGCCAAGTTCCACCACCCAGTAGATGGCTTCAAGCTGTTTGAACGTCAGCATAAATAGTAATGTTGCTGCCCATACAGGGTGGATGGGCGTGCACCCATTGTCACGTTTTGCGCGTTCCAACTGGAAAGAAGTCGCAACTCACAGTCACACTGAGGGGAGTTCGCTCAAGCTGAAGATGAGCGAATTGCATACGGCGATCGCGATCGCTTATTCAGTTTCTGGATGGGCTGGCAAGATGCGGTCAGCCCTCTGAATCAGAAAATGGGAATGAACAGGAGTCCTGCAGTCTGGGGCTTCGAAAACGTGATGCTTGGGAACGCGTTCACGGCCCCTGGTCCTTAGGAGAGGCGCTAGAAATTTCCCACTCTAAAACCCCACAGCTTGCCCATCCCGACGCGAATCTGAAGCCCCCAAATAGCCCGATTCCAGTTTGTAAACAAATTGACCGGAGCCAAAGCGGATAAAGCCCGTCGGTTTGACGTCGACGGCATGCCCCATATTCAGGAGTTCCTTTGAGACTTCCTCACCAGCATGCGCTTCGAGCATCAGCGTATTGTCATCATGGTTGACAAGGAAACGGGGAGCATCGCTTGCCGCTTGAGGATTCTGCTGATGATCAATCATTCTCGACACAATCTGAAGATGACCTTGTGCCTGCATGTTGCCCCCCATGACTCCGAACGCCATTAACGGCTTATCGTCTTTGGTCATGAAGGCCGGAATGATGGAGTGAAGCGGCCGCTTTCGAGGTCCAACCTGATTGGGATGACCAGAACGAAGAGAGAAGCTTGAGCCTCGGTTGTGAAGTGCAATGCCGGTTCCTGGAACCACGATTCCTGAGCCGAAGCCCAAGTAATTCGACTGGATAAAGGAGACCATGGTTCCCTCTTGGTCCCCCGTGGCCAGATAGACAGTTCCTCCCATTCCTGGCCGGCCTGGGTGCATGTCGCTTGCCCGCTTCATGTCGATCAAGCGCGAACGTTCGCTTAAGTAGCTGTTGCTTAAGAGATCGCTCACGGAAACCGTCATAGCACTCGAATCACCCACGAAGGCGTGCAAGTCAGCGAAGGCCGCTTTCATCGATTCAATAAGGACATGGTAGTAAAGCGGGCTATCAACTCCCAGTGCAGCCAGGTCAAACTGCTCAGCAATTCCCAATGCCATCAAGGCCGCAATACCCTGACCATTAGGAGGAATCTCGTGAACATCCACCCCGCGATAGTTGCGGGAGATAGGCTCAACCCAGTCAGCGGTATTGCTGGCCAGATCTTCCATGCAAAGATCTCCTCCAGTTTTGTTTGACCACGCCACAATGGCTTCGGCGATTGCCCCCGTGTAGAAAGCTTCTCCTTTTGTCTCTGCTATGAGCTGCAAGGTGCGAGCCTGGTCAGGAAATGACCAGCGTTCCCCCGGAGCAGGAGCGCGCCCCTGGCGCAAGAATGCATCTCCGAATCCTGGCTGATCTTTCACCCAGCCCGCCACAAATGGCCAATGTGCGGCAACCAAAGGCGAGACCGGAAAACCTCCCGTGGCATATCGGATTGCTGGCTCAAAAAGCTTCTGAAATGGCAGTTTTCCAAAGCGATCGGAGAGTACTTTCCAGCCCTCCACCTGGCCTGGTACTGTCACGGACTGCCAGCCGAATTTAGGCATGGCCTCCAAGCCGCTAAATCGCTCCGGCGTCCAGGCGGCTGGGGAGCGACCGGTCGCATTCAGACTATGCAACTTTCCTTTGTGCCAGACCATGGCATACAGGTCACCTCCAATGCCATTCATCACTGGTTCGACTACTGTCAAAGCAATAGCGGCAGCCAAGGCTGCATCAACTGCATTTCCCCCCTGCGACATCATCAGCAGACCTGCTTGTGATGCCAGTGGCTGAGATGTAGAGACGACGTTGTCGGCCAACACAGGGAGTTTTTGCGATCGATATGGAAGATCCCAATTGAACGCAGGGAGGCTCTGGGTAGGGTTGCTCATCTTTACGCTGCCAACGCCCGTTCGGCTTCGTTTAAGCCGTGCCTGAGGGTTTCCACGATTCTGTCAATTTCCTCCTCACTCACGATCAGCGGTGGGGCAATGCAAATGGTGTCACCAAGGGGCCGAACCACCACACCTTGGGCTTCTGCAGCTTTGCCTACAAGCATGCCGGCCTTCACGCTAGGATCGAACGGCGCCTTGGTGGTTTTGTTCTGTACCAACTCGATTGCCGCCATCAACCCCTTGCCGCGCACTTCTCCGACCAGAGGATGTCCAGACATGGATTGCAGGCCGAGCATTAAGCGATCACCCATGCGTTTGGCATTCGCGGGTAATTGGCGCTCTTCGTAGATATCCAATGCTTCCAGGGCAACGGCCGCCGGCACGGGGTGACCACCGTAGGTGTAACCATGGCCAAAAATGCCGATCTTTTCGCTCTGGCTCCGCATGGCGTCATATACGCGCTCGTTAATTAGCAGCGCGGAGATGGGCAGATAAGACGCTGAAAGACCCTTGGCGCAAGTGATCATGTCGGGTTGCATACCCATGGTTTGCGAGCCCCACATGTTTCCGGTTCGGCCAAATCCGCAGATGACTTCGTCAGCGACGAGCAGGATGTCGTATTTCTTGAGGATCTTCTGTATGGCAGAAAAATAGCCATCGGGGGCCACCACCACGCCACCGGTACCCATGACGGGCTCCGCGAAGAAGGCCGCAATGGTTTCCGGGCCTTCCTGGACAATGGTCGTTTCTAGTTCTGCAGCCAATCTCTTCACAAAGTCAGCTTCAGTTTCGCCAGGCAAGCCTTCCCTGTAGAAATGCGGGCACGTCAGTTGCACCATGCCTGGAATGGGCAAGGCAAAGTCCTTGTGCATGTGCGGCAAGCCTGTCAGGCTGGCAGCTCCGATAGTCGTGCCATGGTAGGAGCGTTTTCGCGTGAGCATCTTGCGCCGCTGGGGCTGGCCAATCCCGGCCCAGTAATACCACGCAAGCTTCATCGCTGTATCAACAGCTTCGGAACCCGAACACGAGAACACCACCTTGCTCATGGGT
Source organism: Ottowia thiooxydans DSM 14619 (assembly GCF_000422885.1). GTDB lineage: Bacteria > Pseudomonadota > Gammaproteobacteria > Burkholderiales > Burkholderiaceae_C > Ottowia > Ottowia thiooxydans. The sequence goes on from NZ_AUGX01000009.1 coordinate 76,623, forward strand.
ACTGGCGCCATCTGAACCAGCCGTGCGGCCAGTTCGGTGGCGGGCTCAGAAGTGCGGTGAGCAAAGTTCTGCTGATAAGGCAGCTTTCTTAGTTGACGTTCTGCCGCTTCAATCAGCCTCGTTTCGCTGTAGCCCAGCGTTGCGCTCCACATACCAGACATCGCATCCAAAAATTGCCGACCTTTATCGTCAAAGGTATAGCAACCTTCGCCGCGGACCATGACGGTGGGCCCGAGCTTTTCATGCAGGGCCAGATTGGTCTGCGCATGAATGTGGTGGGCAATGTCTTTCTTCTGGATATCGGTAAACATGTTGTACTTTGAATAGTTGAATGTTTTTGAACGGGAGACTTGAGCTAGCAATCGAGCAGAGGGCTGCGCCTCAAACTCTGACCTGAGGCTTGCTCATAAGCGCATCCAAGTTGCAGCAAGGACCAATCCGCCTGCTGGCGACCAATAATCTGAATGCCCGCAGGCAAACCTGCTTCGTTGAAACCAGCTGGTGCCGCAAGCGCAGGCAATCCGGCCATGGTTGCGGGGATGGCCACCTTCAGCCATTCGTGATAAGTCGTCATCTGGTGGCCATTGATGCTCTGAGGCCAATGGATGTCTGCATCAAATGGAAAGACCTGCGCGCTGGGCAACACGAGGAATTCATACTGCTTGAGCAGCCGGTTGATGGCTTGGTACCAAGCCGTACGGACGCAACTGGCTTGAAAAAATTCACTGCTTTTAAGAGCAAGCCCGCGTTCGATTTCCCATACAGCTTCGGGTTTGAGCAACGGCTTCTTTCGCGAATCTGAGTACAGCGCACCGCCAAAGCCAGATACGGAAAAACTACGGAGATCCAGCCAGGCCCTCCACAGGCTTTGCAAGTCGAAGTCCACCGCGGCCTCCTCCACAAGGCAACCGATGGCCTCAAGGCTGCGCAATGCGCTTTCCGCAATGGCCATCACGCCGGGCTCCATCGGAAGAAACCCCTGCATGTCGCCGAGCCATCCCACACGACAGCGCTTGAAGCTTCGCTCAAGTCCGCTCACATGATCAAAGGCGGGCTGTTTGTAGCTGGTTGGAACCCGAGCGTCATAACCTGCTTGCACGCTTAGGAGTAGTGCCAAGTCCTGCGGATTCCGGGCCATAGGCCCTGCAACAGTGAATTGCTGAAGGAAGACCTCGTCGCCCGGTCCGTAAGGAACGCAGCCTGGGGTTGTGCGCAGACCCCACACATTGTTGAAGGCCGCTGGCGTGCGGAGCGAACCCATCATGTCCGACCCGTCCGCTATCGGCAGCATACCTAGTGCCACGGCGGCCGCAGTGCCGCCACTGCTGCCGCCGGCGGATAGCCGAGGATCCAGGGAATTCCCTGTAACACCGTAGACGGCGTTATACGTGTGGCCCCCAAGACCGAACTCAGGCGTGTTGGTTCTACCAATAAATATAGATCCGCTTTTGCGCATGCGCTCGAAGACGATGGCATCCGAAGGCGAGACGGCATCCCTGAACAGTGGGGAGCCCCGTGTGGTCACCATTCCTGCTGCAGGCAAGATGTCCTTCGGCGCCTGAGGCATGCCATGCAATGGCCCGAGCCACTCGCCTCTGGATAGGCGCGCATCCATGGCGTCAGCCTCAGACAGCAAGCTGGCGCTGTCTCCCAGGGCGACAATCGCATTCACCGTGGGATTGAACCGGTCGATCCGGTCAAGAAAGGCCTGCATGACTTCCCTGCAGGACACCTCCTGTGACTTGATCGCGCTACTGAGCCCGGTGGCTGACATGTCAGCAATCTCAAGCTTGCGCGGGAGCATCTCCATGGCTTGCGTCATTGCATCGTCAGCCCGGCTTGCTTGACCAGCTTTTCTGTCTTCGGAAGCTCGGTGCGCACCATTGTCTCAACCGCTTTGGCACCGGCTTGCCCAGGTTCTGCACCAAGTTGGGCCAGCTTGTTTTGGAAGGCCTCGTCCTTCATCAGCTTGTCCATTGCGTCGCTAAGCAACTTCACCACGGGGGCAGGTGTGCCTGGCGAAGATAACAAGGCGTACCAAGGTGCCAGGTCATAACCGGCATAGCCCTGCTCTGCGATCGTTGGAACCTGTGGCGCGATCTTGCTGCGCTGCGCGCTGGTCACCCCGAGCGCTCTTAGCTTGCCGTCTGCGATCAAGGGCAGGCTGGTCGTGATGGTGTCGAAATACATGGACACCTCGCCAGACATCACGGCAGGCAGTCCCGTTGCGGCGCCCTTGTATGGAATGTGCAAGATGTCTATGCGCGCTATGGACTTCAGCATCTCACCAGCCAGATGCGACAGTGTGCCGGCGCCTTGCGATGCATACGTAAGCTTGCCAGGATTGGCCCGCGCGTAAGCCACCAGCTCAGGCAATGTCTTGAAGGGAGATGAACTGCTGGTCACCAACAAGTTTGGCGTCACAGCTACCAGGGCAATCTTTTCGTACGCGTCAGGGTTGTAGAGCAGTTTCTTGAACGTGAATCGATTGGTCACCAGCGTGGCTGGAGTCGCCAACAAGAGGCTGTAGCCATCTCCTGGTGCGCGCGCAACCGCTTCTGCACCAAGAATCGTTGCAGCGCCGGGCTTGTTGTCAACAATAAACGGCTGGCCAAAATGCCTCCCAAGCCCTTCTGCAAGGATCCTGCCCAGCACATCGGTCGTTCCACCTGCAGGGAAGGGAACGACAATCTTCACAGGGCTCGCTGGCCATGCTTTGCCAGTCTGAGCCCATGCAAGATTGCCAGCAAGCATTGCCGCGCTCAACGATCCAGCGAGTTTGATGAAATCACGTTTTTTCATAGTTACCTCTGAGTTAGTTCAATCGGTCCCTGCAACGGCCTGCCTGGACACCCTTTCAACCTCGCTGCTTGCTACCTAAGCGACCGCAACGCGAAGCACATGCAACCGCCAACCCTTATCCAGGGAATTTGCCTGCCCTGGATTGGTATGCAACATGCGTGCCATGAAGAACATCATTCTTTTGAGAGAAACGAAAATTGGGTTAAATGCCAACTTGGCTGATAAATTTTGGCGACAGGTAGGCGCTCAGACCTTCAGAACCCCCCTCGCTTCCGTAGCCGCTATCTTTGATGCCGCCAAAAGGGGTCTCCGGTGCGGCAAGCCCAAAATGATTGATAGACACCATGCCTGCGGCCAGCTCGTCAGACAAGAGCGTTGCACGTTTGATGGAACCTGTGAACGCAAATGCGGCTAAGCCAAACGGTAGGCTGTTCGCAATTGCAAGAGCGTCTTCGATCTCTTCAAACCTGACAACAGCGGCCACGGGGCCAAAGGGTTCATCCCTCATCAGCTTGGCCGACGCGGGTACGTCAGCCAGAATGGTCGGCGCGTGAAAAAAACCGTGCTCAGAGACTGGGGTGTTTTTGGTGGCTAGCGTGGCCCCGCTTCTTAATGCATCTGCTACGAAGTCCTGCATGGCCGACACGCGGCGAGCATTCGCAAGTGGCCCCATTTGAGTGGCTGAGTCCAGCCCGGAGCCGACCACGACTTTCCCCGCTGCTGCTGAAAACGAATCCAGAAACTTGTCATATACCGCCGACTGCACCAGATAGCGTGTCGGTGCAGCGCAGACTTGGCCGGCATTGCGAAATTTGAGCGTGCTGGCTATCTGCGCGGCAGCGCCAACATCGGCGTCATCGCAAACAATAAATGGTGCGTGCCCACCCAGCTCAAGCGTGCACCGTTTCAGATGTTGGCTTGCCAGCGCTCCCAGGTGTCTGCCAACCGGAACTGAACCAGTAAACGAGACCTTTCTAATCACATCGGAACGGATGAGGTACTCCGAAATTTCATGCGGCACGCCAAATACAAGATTGACCACCCCGGCTGGAACGCCCGCATCCTGAAAGCAGCGCACCAATTCCATGCACGAGGATGGTGTCTCTTCGGGCCCCTTCGCAATGATTGAGCAACCCGCGGCGAGTGCCCCGGCTATCTTGCGGACCAACTGTGAAACAGGGAAGTTCCACGGACTGAAAGCGGCCACCGGACCTATCGGCTCCTGCAGAACCGTTTGCCGGACACCGATCGCGCGGGACGGTATCACTCGGCCGTAGGCACGACGACCTTCCTCGGCATACCAGTCGATGTGGTCGCCCGCACCACCAGCTTCCATCCTGGCTTCTGCAATCGGCTTACCCTGTTCACGGGTAATCATCTGAGCGATTTCTTCCGCCCTGGCCCGAGTCAAATCGGCGGCCTTTCGCAAGATCCTGGATCGCTCATAGGCGGACGTTTTTCGCCAGATCTCAAATCCCCGTGAAGCTGATTCGAGGGCTGCCGCCAAATCCTCAGGGCCTGCGAAGCCCACCTCATACAGTTTCTTGCCTGTCGCCGGGTCAATCACATCGCCCGCCAGCCTATGGCGCCCCGCTGTCCACTCGTTGTTGACAAAAATTGACTTCAGTTTCTCCATGGCGTGTCTTTCATTTGTTTCTTTCAAAAGAATATCATTCTTCTCAAAGAAACACAATGCAAATTGATTTCGGGTTAAACCTGTTGACAGGTTTTCAGCCCGTAGCTCGCCAAAACGATTTCCCGACGTTGATCGTGCGCCTCAAGCGCGGCTGCATCTGATGAACGTCGACTTGAATGGGATGAGGCAACTGATGGCTTGGGGAGGTGGTTTAGGATTGGAATTTGTGCGTCTGTTCGCAGCCAATTGAAAGCCCTTCGTGAAAAAGCTTCCGTCAACCGCTCCTGTACCCGTCGGAATTCTCGAGTCCGTAGGAATGGTGTTTCAGTTACTCGACAAATTGATGTTTGCGCGTGGCCCTATCGGAATCACCGAGATGGCGGAGTTGCTCAATGAACCCAAGCCTCGCGTGTACCGTCATCTCGCCTCATTAAGACAACTGGGTATCGTCGAACAAGATTCCCAGACAGAAAAGTACCGCCTGGGCGCCCGACTGGTTGTTTACGGGCAGGCTGCCAGTGAGCAGTTTGACTTGAGGGCCATAGCGGACCCGTATCTCACACGCCTGCGAGATGCCACAGGGGAGTCCGCCATGGTGTCTATTGCAACCAATGGAACCGCGCTGGTGATTGCCACCGCAGACTCTCTCAATAATGTTTGCATTTCGGTCAAGCCGGGCAACAGGGTGCATGCGCACTGCACCGCGCAGGGGCGGATCGTTCTTGCTTTTACCGAGGAATCTGCTCTGAACCAGGTCGCTGCAAGTGAGATGCGAAAGTTTAATGCGTCCACCATCTGCACATCCACAAATCTGCGTCAGAGGGTCGCTCTCGTTAAAGAACGCATGTGGGATGTCGCAGAAGGGGAAATTACCCCGGGCATCAGTGCAATTGCTGCTCCTGTCTTCAGGAATGAGAACACGCTCGCGGGAACCATAGGAATCGTGGGTGCGAGCGTTAACATTCCGGCCGATCCGCCCATTGCGCTGGTCAGGGAAGTGCAGAAGATTGCAGCGGAAATGAGCGAACGTTTAAACAACCATAGCTACTCGGCTGTCTTTTCCAAGACCCGGGAAGGCCGGCGCCGGAGTTAAGCATCGCTTCTTCGAATCCTGTTCTGTAGATTTTCAGAGCACGGCTCACGCAATACCATTGCGGCCATGCAGCTGGAAACCTCTCCTTTCGTTGAGGCGATCGTAGTAAGCCTCAACCGCTGGTAGTTCAGGGCGTTCCATCGGCGTCATGAACCATCGATGAGTCGATAGCCCGAGCACAACGTCGGCGAGCGTGAAATGCTCGCTCGCGACGAAGGCACCTGTCGTCTGCAGACGTGTTTCAAGAATTTGCATGTGGCGGTTCCATCCGTCAATGCCTGCTTGCAGCAGGTGCGGGTCCTGGTGTTCGGCGCTCCCACGCACCAGAGACAGGAACGGATACCGCCATGAAGGGTTGAGTTCGGCCACTTGCCAGTCCATCCACTGCTCAACACAGGCGCGCTCACGGGGATGGGCCGGCAGCAGTGAAGTACCGCCGCGACTTGTCGCCAAGTACCGGCAGATCGTGTTGGACTCCCACAGAACAAACCCGTCGTCGACGATAACGGGAACCATCGCGTTGGGGTTAAGAGCAAGGAACTCCGGTACCTTGGTGTCGCGATGGTCTGAGCCCCAGTATTCAATCTCATGAGAGATATCAAGCTCCACGCAAGTCCAAAGTACCTTGCGCACATTGATGGATGAGGGTTTGCCCAGGATTTTTAGCATGGAGGTCTTGGGATCATTCGTGATAGTGCCTCTTAGCTTTGATTAAAGCGAGAAGCGCGCTGGAAATTCAGGCCTTATTGTGGGATCTGTTGTCAGGGAAAAAAAACGTTTTCAGGCTGTTAAATCGATTTACAGCTCACAAGCTGTTTAAGCAGTCTTTGCTATGTTTTTAGCTTGCGAACCAAGATGCGTAGATCAAGAAAACAGCTCATGTTATGTATGAATTCGCCCTGCTGTACAAGGTTTTCTGACTCTTGTCGCCTGGGGCGTATTTCTACGATCGTGTGAGTCCGTCGCTTTGTGAGTGAATCCTTCTTTCCCAGGGCGGAATGGGAACGAAGTGTTCAATGAGCCCGTCAACCACTGCCCGGACTTTCGGGGTGACTTGTCGGCTACGTGGCCAGACAACGTGAATCGGCCAACCATCACATGCGTGGTCGCTTAGAACCTGCTGCAGTTTCCCCGAGGCCAGGTCATCGGCCACAAGCCATGTGGGCAGTTGCGCAAGTCCAAAGCCTGCGATGGCTGCGTCGGCAATGACGTCTCCGCTGGCAAACGCAAAGTGCCCGTCGACAGCATGCGAGCGTGTGCCTCCTGTCGCGTCCTTGAATATCCAAGGATTGGGCCGGGTTGACCGGTTGTAGGTAATGCAATCGTGGAGGCTTAGATCTTCAATGCTCTTGGGCTCGCCACGCGCGCGCAGATACTTTGGTGACGCGCAAACCACCATCGACTGCACGCCCAACCTTCTGGCAACCAGCTCAGAGCTGTCTTCTAGATGCCCAATACGGACAACCAGATCAATATCCTCTTCGAGCAGGTCGGTGTGTTTATTGGTGAAGGAAACGTCCAGGCGCAATTTTGGATAGCGCCCGGCGATCTCCAGAAGAACCGGGGTTACGGAATGCCTGCCGAAGACGATGGGGAGATCAATGCGAATCCTTCCTGATGGCGTCCCGCTGTGAAGGGCCAGGCGGTCCTCTGCATCACTGAGCTCACGTAGGGCACGGCAACACCCTTCGTAGTAGGTGCGCCCTTGGTCGGTAAGTCCCAGGCTTCTTGTGGTGCGATTCAGCAGACGCACGCCAAGGCGCTCCTCAAGCTGAGCGACCGCCTTTCCCACTGCAGATTTAGTCAAACCAAGGTGGTCAGCCGCTGCCGTGAAGCTTCCGCTGTCAACGGACTGAATAAAGGCCTTGATTCCACTGAGTCGCTCTAGTTCACTCATGTTGATTGAAGAAAAAAAGTATTCAACGTGTAGATAAATGGCTTGTTTATCTTAGAAAAATTCTCCAATAAAGTCCATCTCGTAGATCGAAACACATCAACAGAGGAACCTAAATGAACTTGGATTTGCAATCGCGTACCTGCGTGGTGACGGGTGCTAGCGCGGGGATCGGTCGTGGCATCGCAAAGGTGCTGGCTAAGGAAGGTGTTCGCCTGGCAGTCGTGGGGCGAAGGAAAGCACTGCTTGAGGAATTGGCGAGTGAAATCCAAGGCGAAGGGGGAGCACGGCCTCTGCTCATTGCGGAAGACCTCGCCAGCTCTGATGGTCCGGCCAAAGTAGCGAAACAGGCGCTGGCCGAGTTTGGCCGAGTGGACATCCTTGTGAGCAACGCTGGCGCTTCCAGGCCCATAGAACTGGAGAGCGGTCCCGCGACTGAGCTCATCTGGGAAGAGGCGCATGCCTTGAATTTCACCGCGGGGCGCCGTCTGGCTGATGCGCTGCTTCCTGGCATGCGTGCAGCGAAGTGGGGACGCATTGTCAACGTGACTGGCTACATGGAACCACGGCATCTCAACGCCGCGTATTCGGCAAAGGCAGCCATGAACGTCTGGGCCAAAGCTCTTTCTGTGGCGGTCGCCAAGGACGGGGTGGCCATCAACTGCATCGCACCGGGCCTCATTAAAAGCGAGCAAATCCTTGGGCGCATCCTGCCGGATGAACAGATCCGCCAGTCGTTTGTCGACGCCAACATCCCCATTGGGTACTTGGGCGAACCGGAAGACATTGGAAACCTGGTTGCATTTCTTTCATCCCCGCTGGCCGGGTACATCACCGGCGCCCTTATTCCGGTCGATGGTGGGATGCACTACTACGCAGGATAAGGAGATAGCTGTGATCAACCGATTTGTCTTCATTGAGCGGAAGACCGATATCTCGCTGGATGCTTTCCGTCAGCACTGGCGTCAGGTCCACGCTCCCATCGCTGCTCAACTACCTCGACTGCGTCAATACACGCAGTACGACGAAGTAGGCGATTCATTGCGTGGCCTTCTGTTGGGCAGCAAGGTGGCCATTGATGGCATTGCGCTGCTCGCATTCGACACCATCCAGGATATCGAAGCCGCATTTACGCCAGAAATCGTGGAGGCGCTTGTCGCTGATGAGGGTCATTTCATCGGCAAGTTGGAATTGGTATCCACCGTTCCACACCTTCTGGGCAAGCTGCCAGAGGAGGAGGGTAGTGCGCGGCGCATCTCGCTTATCAAGCGAACGCCTGGCACCACTCTCAGCGAGTTTCAGCAACGCTGGTGGCATGACGGGGGCAAGACCGGTTCAGTGCCAGAAGGGGCTCACGCCTGCATTCGAAACCTGGTGATCGACCGTGGATTTGGGCGTAAGCGTGACACCCCTTACGAGGAATTTCCTTTTGACGGAATTGAAGAAACCGTCATGAAAGACGGAGTGAGCGGAGAGGCCTTGTCGAAAGAGCGCTTTGGGCGGCCGGCGATGGGACCCTACGCCGAAGAGTTAGCAGTGTTCACGGTCAAGGCGTATCCCATCGTCTAGGACACGTGGGGCGGAAAAGTTGGCGTGTGCAAAGAACGAAAAATCAATTTAGGAGACAAACATGAAACTACATTCTTCCATCAAGGGATTGTTCGCGGCGGCGTTGGCTACCGCGTCGTTAGGGGTGGCTGCTCAGGCAATCAAGCTGGGTTTCAACGGCGACATATCAGCATCGCCAACAGCCCAATCCGGTCAGGTGGCACTTCTCGGAATACAGGCAGCCATCGAAGACATCAACAAGTCTGGCGGTCTTCTTGGACGCCAGCTTACCCTTCTGGTGCGGGACGACCAAGCTCAGCCCCCACGATCGCTTCAGATCATGAATGAGCTGATCGACAATGAAAAAGTTGCTGCGGTATTTGGCCCCACACTTTCTGGAAATGCGCTGGCATGGCGTCATATTCCCAATGAAAAGAAAACTCCAGTGATCGTTCCTATTGCAGCAGGAACTGCTGTAACGAAGGCACCAGGATCGAACAACTTCATTTTTCGCGTCTCCATGGTGGATCGTGATCAAGTTGCCGGGCTGATGGCGTACGTGAAGAAAAACCCAGGGTCCAAGCGCGTGGGATTCTTCGCCGAGACCAGTGGGTACGGGCTCGGTGGCTTGAAAGACTCGGAGGAAATTGCGGCGTTGCACGGAATCAAGCCTGTCATCGTCGAGAAATTCGAAGCACGTGATACGGACATGACTTCGCAGCTGAACAAGGCGAAGGCGGCGGGTGTGGACACGGTGGTGGTCTGGGCGCAAAGCGTACCGATTGCCCACCTGCTGCGCAGTATGGAAAAGCTCAACTACTTTCCATTGGTTCTCGCCAGCTGGGCGGCCGGCAACGATGCGTTTGTTCAGGTGGCCGGGAAAAATCTGGTCAGCAAGCCGCTCTTCATGACGACCGTTGCAGATGAGAATTCAGGCAAAAATTCAGAGTTGTACAGGCGTCTGGCCAACAAGATTCCCAACGCCAGCCTGTACTTGTTCGCAGCTCAAGGGTATGACGCTGTGAGTCTCTTCGCCGCAGCCGTCAGACAAGCCAAATCGATTGATGGCGTTAAGGTCAAAGAGGCGCTGGAGAGTCTCCAGCTACCGCTGGAGGGTTACGTCAAGACCTACAAAGTTCCCTTCTCCGCATCGCAGCATGAAGCCTTGGGATCGAGTGATTTCCGATGGGTCCGCTGGAGTGATGGCCGCGTGGTTTCCTACTCTGATTCAGTGACGTCTTCCCTGAAAGCCAGCGACTACAAGAAGTAGGTCGGCCGCGAAACGCATTTCAAGGAGGCATCATGACAGAGCTGTTACAGGCCATCATTGGTGGGCTGGCGATTGGTGGAATCTATGCGCTCGCTGCGCTTAGCTTCAGCATCACGTTCACGACCACCAAAACCCTCAATTTTGCGCAAGGCGATTTCACATCAGTCGGTGCGTTGATCGGAGCTTCGGTGGCGCTCATGGTGATGGGACGGCCGTTCACTTCCGGATTTGGCGGCGAAGCTATAGGCGTTTGGCATTCCGTGATTTCGATCATTGCAGTGGTTGCAATATGTGCAATCGCTGGCGCCATTCTCTATCTGGCTGCAGTGAAGCCGTTTGCGGGCAAGCCGGGTTTGTCCTGGGTGATGAGCACACTCGGCTTCGGCGTTGTGCTTCAGAGTGTCGCTCTAGGAGTTTGGGGACCAGGGTCGATCATGGTGCCTTCACCGCTAGGCGATGAACTCTTGCGCTTCGCGGGTGCTGCAGTGCGTCCGCAGGAGCTACTGGTGATTGCCGTGAGTCTTGGCGTGGCGTTGGCGTTCGATTGGATGCTGAACCACACGATTGCCGGCAAGACCATGCGCGCCGTTGCCCATAGTCCGCAGCTGGCCAGCTTGATGGGAATCAATGTGGGTGTGGTGATGATTGCAGCATTTGCGATCAGTACGGCACTTGCGGGGCTCAGCGGTGTACTCGTCGCGCCAATCACTTCCGTGTCGATCTACATGGGCCTTGTCATTGCGCTTAAGGGGTTCTGTAGTGCCATTGTGGGCGGGATGACCAACCCCAGAGGCTGTGTGATCGGCGGGTTCTCGCTGGGTCTTCTGGAATCGGCTATCAATCTCTGGCAGGCGCAGTGGCGTGAAGTAGTTGTGTTCATGCTTGTCATTCTTGTGCTCTCCTTGAAGCCAACTGGATTGTTTGGCAAGCAAATGGTGGAGAAGGTATGAACAGTCGTACTTCAACACTTCTCGGCTTGGTTGCGGTGTCCGGGGTGGGTATTTGCGCGTTTGCGTTTGCAAACGACTTCTATCTCCGGATTCTCTTCATGATTTGCGTGTACTACCTGTGCGCTAGCGGCACCAATGTTCTGGTTGGCTTTGCCGGTCAGAAATCGTTAGGCCAGGCTGGTCTTTTCGCGGCAGGCGCCTACACCGCGGCGGTTCTCACTTCCCGGTATGGAGTCAACCCATGGATTGCCTTTTTGTGCGCGCCGTTGGTTGCTGGACTCATTGGAGCGTTGATCGCGTTGCCCGCGCTGCGAGTGAAAGGGCCGTATCTTGCACTCGTCACGCTGGCTTTTGGCGTCATGGTGGAGAAGATCGCCACAGAGTGGGTCGACTTCTTCGGAGGGCCACAAGGCATCTACGGTGTTGGACCTCTTACGTACCAGGGACAAGCATTGACAAGCGCGCAGTGGTTGTGGCTTGCTCTGGCGGTTTGCACTTTGGTCCACCTTGGTTTGCGCAGCTTGCTTTCCGGCAAGTTCGGCAGAGCGCTCCTGTCGATCAACACTGACGAAATCGCTGCAGCCTCGACCGGGGTCAACGTGCATCGCTACAAACTCCTTGCATTCGTGGTCTCCGCAGTGACCTGCGGATTGGCCGGGGCACTTGTGGCGCAACAAAACCAGTACTTCAACTCGGATTTCGTCACTCTGCATCTATCGATCTTCATCCTCCTTCTGGTGCTTTTTGGAGGCGCGGGAACGCTTCTGGGTCCGCTCGTCGCGGCCATTCTTCTCGTGGCTTCAGATGCGCTTCTCGCACGTTGGCCAGCGATTCAGCATCTTGCTTACGGAGCACTCTTGCTGTTCGCGCTTTACTTCATGCCGCGGGGAGTGGTTGGTGCAATCCAGGATCTGTTCGCCTTGAAGAAGCCGCCTGTGAAGAATGATCCAGCTGGAGATTCGAACGTGCGGTGCCTGGCCAGGCGCGAACTGAAGGCGGCCAGTGGAAGTTTGCTGAGTGTCATGTCGCTTCGAAAAGCATTTGGCGGCGTGTGCGTGGCTGACGACATATCTTTCAACATCGAATCCGGTCGAATATATGCGCTGATCGGGCCCAACGGCGCAGGTAAAAGCACGCTAGTCAACATGCTAACGGGGCTTGTGCCATCAACGTCAGGGCGCGTGGTCTTCCACGGAACGGATATTTCAGGAATGGCTGCTCACGAGATCTGTCGCCAAGGCATTGCGAGAACGTTTCAGAATATTCGTCTGTTCGGCGATCTATCTGTGATGCAGAACGTCATGGTGGGCAATCACAGCCAGATGAGCACAGGTCTGTGGTCTGCTGTACTTGCGATGCCAGGAGCACGGCGAGAGGAGAGGTCCAAGCAGCAGCGCACGCTAGCCATTCTCAATATGCTGGGCCTTAGCCAGTACAGAGAATTGCCGGCGCGCTCACTTTCCTACGGCCTCCAAAGACGAGTGGAGCTCGCTCGATGCTTGGCAAGTGCACCGTCCTTGCTGCTACTCGATGAGCCGGCTGCGGGTTTGAATCCGCAAGAAGTCAAAGAGTTTGGCCGTCTGATCCGCATGATCAATGAGGCGGGAGTCACCGTCCTGATGATCGAGCACCACATGGACTTGGTTATGAGCGTATCCGATCACGTGATCGTGCTCGATGAAGGGCGCAAGATTGCCGAGGGTTTGCCCGCTGACGTGCAAGCGAGCCCAGCGGTTGTCGAAGCCTATCTTGGACCACAGCTTTCGAGGGAGCTTGCCCTAGCATGACTAAGAGCCATGAACTTCAAATGCGATCAGTGGACGTGCGCTACGGCGCGGTTCAAGCGCTGCACGGCATATCGCTGGAGGTGCGTTCCAACGAAATCGTTGCACTTATCGGGGCGAACGGAGCTGGAAAGACAACACTGCTCAAGTGCATTGCAGGCCTCGAGAAGGCCGCCGCAGGTACCGTGCATTTCGGTGATCTCGATCTGAACAGGCTACCTCCTCATGAGCGAGTGAAGGCTGGTATCGCGTTGGCGCCAGAAGGCAGGGGAATATTCCCGGATCAGACCGTTGAACAGAACCTGGAGCTGGGGGGGTACGTTCTGCGTGGAGACCGCACGGCCCTTGGAAGGAATACAGAACTGGTCTTCGACCTTTTCCCGCGGCTTAAGGAGCGACGCACCCAGATGGCTGGAACCATGTCAGGCGGGGAGCAACAGATGCTTGCGATCGGGCGGGCATTGATGAGCGAGCCTCGCTTGTTGCTGCTCGATGAGCCCTCGCTTGGATTGGCACCTCTGGTCATTGTCGAAATATTCACAGCCATTCAGGGGCTTCGTGCGCAAGGGCAGACCATTCTGCTCATTGAGCAGATGGCGCAGCAAGCGTTAGCAATTGCTGATCGAGGATACGTTCTTGAGAATGGAACGATCACGTTGGAGGGGACTGGTTCCAGTCTCGCGAATGACCCCAAGGTGCGCCAGGCGTACCTTGGAATGCACTAGGCTGGCTATGGAACCTAAAAACTTTTCTTCTTCTACCGCGACCAGCGCTACCGCCAGGCCGGAAACGTCAAATGCACACTGGTGCGATCTGCTTGTCATTGGCAGTGGTGCCGCCGGACTCTCCTCCGCTGTGACCGCCGCCCATCGAGGCCTGCAGGTCGTCGTCGCGGAGAAGGAGCCCTTGTATGGGGGCACAACTGCACGATCTGGTGGTTGGCTTTGGGTTCCGGGAAATCCTCTGGCCAAGGAGGCCGGGTTGCCCGACACCCGAGCTGACGCACTGGCCTATATGCGTCACGAGGCTGGCGAGTTCTTTCATGAAGAACTGGCAGCCGCTTTTCTGGACAACGGACCGAAGGCCATTGAGTTTTTCAGGAAAAATACTGCTGTGCAGTTCGAGATGCCTGTACGCATTCCGGATTACCACGCAGAAGCACCAGGTGGGTCATTAGGTGCGCGATCGATCGTTGCTGCGCCGTTCGATGGCCGCTTGCTCGGGGATCAAGTGGAGTACCTAGCCCCGCCGTTGCATGAGCTCACGGTTTTCGGTGTGATGGTTGCATCCGGCGCCGATTACACGCATTTTTTACATGCTACGCAGTCATTGCGATCTGCGTGGTACGTCACCCGCAGACTATCCATACATTTCCTGCAGAAGTTGCGCTATGGACGGGGAATGAAGCTGGTCAATGGTAATGCACTGGTCGGCCGCCTGGCAAAATCCGCGTTCGATCTGGGCGTGGACCTATGGCTGCAGTCCCCCGCGCAGCGCCTGATAGTTGAAGACGGTCGCGTGGTGGGCGCCATCATTCGCCGCGCTGGTTCAGATGTACGAGTGATGGCCCGCCATGGAGTTGTCTTGGCCTGCGGGGGCTACCCACACGACATCGAAAGGCGAGGGCTCACTTTTCCCGGCTCAGGGGCCGGCGAACGGCACTATTCACCCGCGCCGGCGGGCAACACCGGAGATGGAATCCGGATGGGTGAAGGAGTAGGCGGCTATACGCCCAAGCTTGCCGAGCCAGCGGCTTGGCTTCCAGTGTCTATAACTACTCGCAAGGACGGGAGCAAAGGGGTCAATCCGCACATCTTCGACAAATCAAAGCCGGGCGTCATTGCGGTTTCATTGACGGGCTTAAGGTTTGCTAATGAAGGCAACTCATATCACGATTTCGTTCGTGCCATGAGAGCGCAGTCCGCACCGGAGGCGGAGGTTGCGGCGTGGCTTATCTGTGACCACAAAGCCCTTCGAAAGTATGGCTTGGGATACGTCAAACCCTTCCCATTTCCAATTGGCCGGCACCTTGCGTCCGGGTATTTGATCCGTGCAAATAGCGTGTCTGAACTTGCAAAAAAGTTGAGTGTGAAGACGGGCATTCTCGTGTCGACTGTGGAGCGCTACAACCAACTGGCCACGACAGGAGTCGATGACGACTATGGAAAGGGTGACCTGATCTACAACCGTTACCTCGGTGATCCCTGGAACAAGCCGAATCCAAACATGTCGCCGCTCGAAACCGGTCCCTATTACGCAGTGAAGTTGCTGGTGGGGGATCTGGGTACCTTCGCCGGGTTGGCGACGGATGGGTCGCTTCGCGTTGTTGATCAGTCCGGCCACCGAATCTCCGGCCTCTATGCGGTTGGAAACGACATCTCCAGCGTTATGGGGGGGAGCTACCCCGGCGCCGGGATAACGCTAGGGCCTGCTCTGACATTTGGCTATTTGGTCGGGATCACGGTTGCAGACGAAGCTGAACGGCTGCACACGACTGAAACCGGCACATAAAGATATTACTGAGCCATGCCGAGATCTCGCGCGGGGCACCCGTGCGGGTGAACGGCCCCTGCACGACCTCTTGTAGAGCGAAGTGCTTTTTTGATTAGTCAGTGTTCTAAAGATCAGGAGCGTTCAATGAAGATTCAAAGAATCCATCACGTGGCATATCGCTGCAAGGATGCGAAGAAAACGGTGGATTGGTATGCCCAATACCTTGAAATGCCGTTTCAGATGGCGTTCGCAGAGGACAGTGTGCCGTCCACAGGGGCTGCGGACCCGTACATGCATATTTTTCTCGATGCTGGAGCGGGGAATGTCCTTGCATTCTTTGAAGTACCCAACTCGCCACCTATGGGACGCGATACCAATACGCCAGACTGGGTTCAGCACATCGCGTTTGAAGTGGAGTCGGTCAAAGAATTGGAGTCTGCCAAGTCCCGGCTGGAGGCGGACGGGATTCCGGTCGCCGGCGTGACGGACCACGCGTTATTCAAATCAATCTATTTCTTTGATCTGAATGGACATCGTTTGGAACTGACGGTTGATACGAGCACGCCGGAACTGAGTGAACGAGCTGCAAACGTGAGGTGGGAGATGCTTGATGAGTGGGACCGCACTCGACGCGCGCCTAGACAAGCTGCGTGGTTGCATCAAGGTGGAGGCCGATAGTGAAGCAATTTTTGAACACTACGCACGACCCGTCTCTAAAAAGTTGGGTGGCAAGTGCAAACCATCCAGAAGCCGAGTTTCCAATTCAGAATCTTCCGTTCTCGGTTTTTCGGAGGCACCAGCGCGACGAATCGTTTCGAGGAGGCGTAGCAATCGGGGATCAAGTTCTAGACATGCGTGTGGCTTGCAACTCCGGCATATTCACAGGGCTTGCAGCAGAGGCCGCAGTTGCTGCCGGCCAAGACAAGCTGAACGCTCTAATGGCCCTTGGGGCTCCTGCATGGAGTGCATTGAGGAGGGCACTATCCGACGCACTCGCAGAAGGATCACCTGCGCAATCCATATTGAGCCAATGTTTGGTTCCAACGAGCGAGGTGGAGTTTGATGTGCCGGCTCGTATCGGCGGGTACACCGACTTCTACACCTCGATCCATCACGCCACCAATCTTGGGCGTCAGTTTCGTCCGGACAACCCCTTGCTACCTAATTTTAAATGGATTCCGATTGGCTACCACGGGCGGACATCAAGCATCGGTATCTCGGGTGAATCCATCACGCGCCCTCTGGGGCAGGTGATGCTTCCCGGAGAGGACACTCCAACGGTTGTCCCATCTCGCTGCCTGGATATGGAGCTTGAGCTGGGTATCTTCATTGGGCCCGGGAGCCGCCGTGGCGAGCCCGTGGCGATAGGCGAAGCCGAGCAGCAGCTATTTGGACTTTGTTTGTTGAACGACTGGTCTACGCGTGACGTCCAACGTTGGGAGTACCAACCATTGGGCCCATTCCTAGCCAAGAATTTCGCGTCCACAATTTCGCCTTGGATCGTGACGATGGAGGCGTTAGCTCCGTTTCGCGTCCCGTACACGCGATCGGGGGAAGATCCCGCCCCCCTGCCGTATCTGGATTCACCTGAGAATAGACAAAGAGGCTTGCTGGACATCAAGATGCAAGCTGATTTGATGACACCGAGCATGCACGCTGCCGGTCTTGCACCTGAGACTCTGTGCGTGACCAGCTATCGGCATGCCTATTGGACACCAGCCCAACTAGTCGCGCATCACACCATGAACGGATGCAATCTTCAGCCCGGAGATATGTTGGGTAGCGGCACTATGTCAGGGCCCGGCACGGGCGAATCCGCAGCGCTCATAGAAATAACAGGAGGTGCCAAGAATCCTGTAGCGCTTCCGTCAGGTGAGAGCCGAACGTGGCTGGAAGATGGCGACACGGTGATTCTGCGAGCTTGGTGCGAGAGACCCGGATCTGTTCGCATTGGGTTTGGGGCTTGCAGTGGAACGATTCTTCCTTCGCGACCACACGCCTTCTAAGGTGTTTGACCGTCGTTGAACGACCAGCTCAACTCCACTCCTAACTCCAGAGCCTCGATTCGCTGTCCAAACGCTGTGGGCGCAAGCGTACCGTCCGCCGGCGTCTTTTCATTCTTGTATCCGTCCTGCTTAAGCGGGACGGATTCTTTTCAATGACGGTTACTGCACCCGCACATCAGCCTTCTGAATCACGTCCTTCATCAGCTCGTCGTCCTTGGCGATCTGGGCTTTGAATTCCTTAGGACCTTGATACGACGGAGCCATGCTCATCTTGGTGAGTTTTTCAGTATCCATGGACTGCATTACTTCGCGTGAAGCTTCGCCGAGTTTGTCGACCACGTCTTGAGGCGTGCCTTTGGGCGCAAACACGCCATACCAGTTTGGTGTGTCCAGGTCTACGCCAACTTCCTTGAGGGTGGGCACATTCTTGAGTTCGGGGTGGTGAATATTGACCATGCTCACCATGGGCCGCAATTGGCCGGCCTTCACCTGGGGAACGACAACGCTGTCGTAAACGAAATCCACGCGGCCAGAGATGAGATCGGGAATGAATTCGGCAGAACCCTTGTAGGGTACATGCACGGTCTTCACGCCCAGCTTGAGGTTCATCAGTTCGCCCATCAGGTGCGTCATGGTGGCAGGGCCAGCCGAAGCGAATGAGTACTTGCCCGGGTTTTTCTTCAGCTCTGCCACCAGTTCGTTGAAGGTGTTGGCAGGGAAGTCTTTGCGTACGACCATCACGGGTATCCATGAGGTGAGCTTGGCCACAGGCACGAACGCATCGAGCGGGTCCATGCCCATTTTGGTGAGGTGCGGAGTGGCCACGAAAACGGCGGTGGGTGCGACGAGCAAGGTATTGCCATCAGCCGGTGCGCGTGCCGCTGCTTGAGCGCCGATCAGAGCGCCTGCGCCCGGTCGATTTTCCACCACTACCGGCCGGCCTAGCTTTTTGCCCAAGGCTTCCGCATAGAGCCGACCGATGTTGTCGGAATTGCCGCCAGCAGGGTAGGGCACGATGACACGCAGAGTCTTGTCTTGCTGAGCCATGGCAGGCAGTGCCAGGGCCAGGGAAGTCAGCGCGAGCGCCAGTCGTCTTTTCATGGTCTGTCTCTCTTCTTTATGGTGATGGTTTTAGTATGAGCTATTTCCCTAACTTTAGGCAAAGCAGGGTTTTCGCGTCTAGACGAAATGCCGATCACCTTCCTCAAGATCGGGGTTAATTGGTGACAACGTACGCAAGATTTCATGCGCTGGTCGCGCAATCTGTGCCGATCAATATGTTGACCTATACGTCAGGAATGGTGCGACCGGATTCCGTCAGCCTGTCGTCCGTTGAGGTGTTAATGCGGGACGGTACGCGTGCCTCAAGGGCTCCGGCGAGGTATTCGGCGGTCCATTAGGACCAACCTTTCCAGCTTGGTTCATGACCACGGTCCAAATTTTCTCTATGCGGTCGATCTTCGTGGGAAAGACATCGCTTGCGCTGAGCTACCTCGTTGGGTGGCTTGCACAGGGTTGCGCTGATTTCACTCGATTGCGGCTTTACAAGAATGACTGGACTGTTATTATTAGCGATATCTAATAACGCTAAGCGTAACGTAACTATGATCTGGTGCTAAAAATGAGAATCTGGTATCAAAGTTTGACCAAAGCTTCAGCCTGGCCGGCATACAACGCAGCGCTCAGGGATGTGCTCGTCGGCGTTGCAGAGCCAGATACCGAGATCGAAATTCATGGAATCACCGGTCGTGGTGGCGTTGGTGATCAATACCGCTATCTGGAATTCATCGAAACACTCGAGGTGCTTGAAAACGTCGAGCGCGCCACCCGCGAAGGCTTCGACGCCTTTCTGATCGGCAATAGCTGCGATCCTGGCTTGCGTGAAGCGCGCGAGATTACCGATATGCCTGTGTTGGGCTTAGGCGAGACCTCGGGCTACGTTGCGAGTCTCATGGCCGGCAATTTCGCGATCGTGACCGGATCGCAAAAGCATGTGCCACGCCTCATCGAGAACTATCGCCGCTATGGCCACGCGCTCACGCTGCACAGTGCGCGCTCGATGCAGATGATTCGTCTTGTCGATCTGGACGAGGGTTTCTCGAACCCGGCCGTAGGCGCGGCGTTGATAGAACGATTCCTATCGGAAGCCGAATCGGTTGCCGCCGAAGGCGCCGAATTGGTGATTCCAGCAGTCGGCGTGCTCATGGCACTGCTGGCTCGCGAACAGGTACATGAGACTGCCTCCGGCATCCCGATCATGAATGGTGTAAAGGCTCTCGTGAAGATGGGCGAGACCGCTGTGAAGCTGCGCGCTTCCATGGGTGGCGTTTGGACTTCGCGTCGAAATGCATATCAGCAGCCACCGGCCAGCCAGCTTGCAGAGATCCGTCGTCACTACGGCGCAGTCTACTCAACGTTGCCAGACCCGGACTCAGACACCGGTCTCAAAGCCAATTCTTGACTCGACCTACTCGACCTACTGGAATCCTTATGAAGCCCTTCGTCATCTTGCCTTTCGCAGTTCGCCGTGCCATGTTTCTTGGCATCGCCGGCTGCTTCGCTCTGTCTGCTGTGCCCGCACTCGCGCAGGACTATCCGAACAGGCCGATCAAGATCATCGTGCCCTATGGTGCCGGTGGAAGCGTCGATGCGATTGGCCGCACGCTCGCCCAGGAACTCACGCAGAGACTCGGGCAACCGGTCGTGGTTGAAAACAAGACCGGTGCGGGCAGCAACGTGGGGTCCACATTCGTAGCCAAGGCGCCGGCGGACGGCTATACGCTGCTTCTCACTTCCCCTGGCAATGCGATCAACGTCACGTTGTTCAAGACGATGCCCTATGACGTCAAGACCGAGCTGACGCAGGTCGCAGTGGTCGCCCACGCGCCCGGCATCCTGCTGGTCCGTCCGTCGTTTCCGGCGAACAACCTGAAGGAGTTCGTCGCGATGGCAAAGAAGGCGCCTGGTACCTTGAATTTCGGGTCGGGTGGTCCTGGCAGCTCCGAGCATCTCGCGGCCGAAATGTTCAAGACCCTTGCCGGAATCGACCTGACCCATGTTCCCTATAAGGGCGGCTCCGCGGCAGTCAACGATGTTCTTGGCGGGCATGTACAGGCCTATTTCACAAACCAGGCCAACGTGATCGGCCAGATCAAGGGCAATGCTGTCAAAGTGATTGCCACGGCGGCCACACAACGCTCAGCGCTTTTGCCTAACGTGCCCACGTTCGCGGAAGAGGGCTATCCGGAGCAGCAGGTGTCGGTCTGGTGGGGCATTGCTGCGCCGGCCAAGACACCTGTTGCGATTCTGGATCGGCTGAACAAGGAAATACTCGCAGCGGGCGCTTCAGCTGGCATGCGTCAGCGCGTAGCCGAAATGGGAGCGGAATCGCTCACCACGACCAGGGAACAGGCCAACGCATTTCTGGATGCAGAAATTCTCCGCTGGGGTCAGGCTGTGAAGTCGTCAAACGCCCAAGTCAACTGAGTATTACAACCACCGAAGGCCTCCACCATGTCAAAGACTGACGTCTCCACCAAATCCATGCATCGACGCACCGTGCTCGGCGCTCTTGGCGCTGGGCTCGCAGCCCATGCGATGCCGGTGTTCTCGCAAGCTGACGCATGGCGGCCTTCGAAGCCGATACGGCTTATCAATGGCTTTGCTGCCGGTGGCTCGGGTGACCTCGTTTGTCGCATCCTGGCTGAAGGCCTGCGGCCGATCCTCGGACAGGCTGTGGTGGTCGAAACCCGCGCCGGTGCCAATGGATTCATAGCGGCGGAGGCAGTCGCTCGCTCTGTACCCGATGGCTTAACTATCGGCTTTGCAACGATGAGTATGCTGGCGGTTGCGCCGCAGTTGCCAGGCATGAAGATCCCGTTCGACCCGAAAACGGACCTGACCCCGATTGGATCTGTTGCCAACATCTTCTCGCTTCTGGTCTCTTCGAATGACGCACCTTTCAAGACGGTCCCCGAATTGATCGCCCATGCGAAGGCGCATCCAGGCGCAATTTCGTATGCGTCAGCGGGAACCGGATCCATTGGCCATCTCGCTGGTGAACTGTTTCGCCGCCAGGCCAACATCGACATTGTTCATGTGCCTTACAAGGGCGGGTCGCAGGCGATGATCGATCTGCAGGCCGGCCGCGTGCAGATGTTGCTGGGAAACATGTCTGATTACCTCGGTCAAGTGAAGGCTGGGCAATTGCGCGGCATCGCGTTTGGTGGTGAACGCGCATCCCCGCAGCTTGCAGGGCTTCCGTTGATCAGCCGCACGTTGCCTGACTTCAACATGAGTAACTGGTTCAGCATAGTGGGCCCCGCCAACATGCCGCAGCCGATCACGAATGCGCTCTCGAGTGCGATTCAGAAGGCGCTGGCCGATCCTGGCGTGATTCAGCGTCTCTCGGAACTTGGGGCGGAACCGCTGTCGTCCACTCAACCCCAGTTTGTGCGACTGATTGAGGCCGAGCGCACGCGGTGGGGTGACGTGATTCGCTCGGCCAATATTCGGGTCGAGTGATGGTGGCTGCGATGCCAAAAACTCCCTACAGGCCCACGGCTGAAGCCGTGCGTCAGCGCATTGAGGACTTTCGAGCGCGCCGCGGCTATGTTTTGCCTCACCAGGGTGTCATGGCTGCGGCGTTGCCGGAGCTGCAGGATGTGTACGGCACGATCTACAAGACACTCACGCTTGACCTGCATCACCTC
Source organism: Ottowia thiooxydans DSM 14619 (assembly GCF_000422885.1). GTDB lineage: Bacteria > Pseudomonadota > Gammaproteobacteria > Burkholderiales > Burkholderiaceae_C > Ottowia > Ottowia thiooxydans. Next base: position 98,811 of record NZ_AUGX01000009.1, read on the forward strand.
AGCGAATTCGAGCGCGAGTTTGTCTGGCTTGCATTGCTCACAGCAGCAAAAGAAAAGATCGGCAAACATCACATCCAGCTGTTTTTCCAGCATGGTGGTACCGACCGACTCGCGGAAGCGGCGTTCAGGCTGGTGGCGTGGTCGCAGGGAGTGGATGCCTACAAATTTCTCGAGGCGCACTGGGAAGGGTATTTTCCGGAGCCGGGTGCGCGTCGCGCGTACGTGACGGGAAAGCAAGCACTGCTGTCGGAGTTTTCCGAACTACCCCATGAACTCGCGCATTTGGCGTTGCTCGTGTCGTTTGCGTCGCGCGACGAGCATTGGGGGCTGGAAGTGGAGCTTGAGCACTGCTATGAATGCGGAGTGGCTGAGACGAAGATTGCAGAAGCACTGAGCCTTGTGCTCTGGCCCTGCGGTGTCAATCGATTCCTCGAAGCCAGCGACGTCTGGTTGAAGGTCCTTCAGTCTGGCAAGGTTGATGCTTCCGAACCGTTTCAAGCTTGGGCGGCCACGCCCGATCAGGACGGATTCCAACTCGCACCCAGAACTCCAGTTGGAAAGGCCAAGGGATGAGTGGCGCACGCCGTATTGCGATCAGTGGAAGCACTGGGGGACTCGGTCGTGGAATCGCGCAACGGTTCCACGATGCTGGTGACAGCTTGCTGCTTATCGATACCAATCGCGCTGCGCTCGATGAGTTGCGCGCTGCGCATTTTCCGCGCGCCGATATCCTCATCTGTGATCAGACGCACTCGTCAGATATCGATGCCTTCAGCGTTGCTGCATCCGATGTGGATGTCTTCATCAACAACGCGGCCATGACTCTGCGCAAGCCGCTTGAGGAAATGTCGCACACGGAGGTGCGGCTCGTTCTAGATACGAACGCCGCCGGACCCATCGCCATGGCCATCGCCGCTGCACGCGGGATGTTGATGCGCAAGAGCGGCGTGATCGTCAACGTGACCTCGCAGCTTGCTTTCAAACCGACGCCGGGTCGCGCGACTTATGGCGCCGCCAAGGCCGCGTTGGTTCACTTCACCAGGACGGCAGCATCCGAATGGATTGGCAGAGGGGTCAGGGTGGTGGGTATCGCGCCTGGCCCGATCGACACCCCGATGGTGCGCGAGCTCCTTGCAACGCCTGAGGGAACTGAAAAGCTGATGGCAGGCATGCCGATCGGACGCCTCATGAGCGTGAGCGAGATTGCGGAATCGATCCATTTCCTGACATCGCCTGCTGCGTCCGGCATTGTTGGTGAAGTGTTGGTAGCCGATGGTGGCAATCTGCTGACCTGACGAAGTCGAGCGCTTATCGCAGGCGAACATGAGTGCTCCCTACCTTGTTGTCTGTCACCTTCGATGTACCAGCCGGTAGAGTGTTGTAAGAAGGACCTTTTGGTGCGACGCCGCTAGCTTTGAAGTCGTTGCGTCCACCCGCCAAACAGGGACTCACCTTTGCCGGGCGAGGGGAGCGCTGCTGGCGAACCTGTTTTCCTGAGTAGTGACCAGGCCAGGCACAGGTTCGAAGAAAGAACCGGTTTGCCGACCGAAGCCGAGATGAGCGGAATCGCACGTAGCGTGGGCATGCCGGTACCGGTGAGCAGAACGACGTCTGCGTCGCTCGTGTCCAACTGCTGGACGTGCTCGAGAAGATGCCGCGAGCGAACCAGGTACACGCTGCGCGTGTCCGATGGATCGAGTGAAACCGTTGTAGTGTCGGTGACTTCATAGCCGCAAGATGCCCAGTACTTCTGGCTGGCATCGCTCAGCCACTGCGGGTAGGGTGCAAAGATAGCAATCTTGCGCGCGCCGAGATGGTTCAGCGCCTCGCGAATGGCTTGGGCGGCACTAATCACCGGATAGCCGAAGCGCTCGGAGATCTCTCCGAACTGCCGGTCTTCGGATTCGTGACCAATCAGATACGAGGTTCCAGTGCACGCGAAGCCCACTCCATCCAGGGGTGCGGTGTCGTAGGCTTCGAGACTCCTATCGAAATTTTCGAGGTAGTCGAGGAGGCGATTGTTCGAGTTAGTGCGGCTTCCTCGCAGCCGTGTCACGAGCATGCTGACTCTATTGGGCATGAGCGCCGCCATCTCTGGCTCCACGGTGGGGTTCGCCTGCGGTACGGCAATGCCGAACGTTGCTAGTGCGCCGTATTCTCTGTCGTGCAGTGTGTCGTTCGAGTTCATGTCTGGATCATTCAAAAGCTGAGCGGTTTTTGCGGATGTCGGGGCAGGGCGTTGGCCGTCTGGTGAGATGAATCGGAAGGCCGACGGACGACGGCCTAGTCGTCACGCCACATGTTTTTTTCTCATGATTGCCAAATTCGCCTGAATGAATCCGCACGAAATGCGCTGCCTCAGGCAAGCACAGACGCTTGGTGAGCCATTGAGGGAAGTGCCGGGGCCAGGAAAGTCAGCGCGAGCGCCAGTCGTCTTTTCATGGTCTATCTCTCTTCTTTATGGTGATGGTTTTAGTATGAGCTATTTCCCTAACTTTAGGCAAAGCAGGGTTTTCATATGGTTCCGTTTTTGCGCGTGGGGAGCTAGAGGCGCTGAAGAACGGCGCGACGTCTCGGCTGTCAAACTGCAGAACGCGCCAGCGGTTCGGCGGTCTTCACACCTTCAGTGATGCTGGTCCGATATTCAGAGGGTGTCTGTCCCATCTCTCGAGTGAAGAACCTGCTGAAGTAGGCAGGATCTTCATACCCCAGTTTGGAGGCGACTATTGCCACCGGCGCGGGGGTGTAGGCAAGCAAGCGCCGCGCCTCCAGGAGAACGCGATCATGCAAGATTTGGAGCGCCGACTTACCACCTACCTTGCGGCACGTCCGGCTCAAGTGGTCAGGTGTCACACCCAGGGTGCAAGCGTAAAAATCCATCGACCTATGTTCCACATGGTGCTTCTCAACCAACGTTGTGTATCGTTGCAGCAGAGTATCCCGCACGCCGCGTGAACTCTCGCGTTCGAACTGATCGCGGCGGTGACGCAAGGCAAAGACTGCAATCAGAGTGGCGAGCGCCAACAGGGCGTGCACTCGGCCCGGTGCACTCTCTACGAATTCGCGCGCAACCTGCTCAAACAAAGCGCCGACCGCGGCGTGATCGGCATCCATCGTCGTGATGACGAAAGAGGCGTCCAAGGTGCTGTCAACCAATTCGGAGCTGCCAAGCAGAGTGCGCAGCGTAGCTGTCGGAATGGTGACTTGATGCCCCACTGCGCCAGCGGTATATCGGAATCCGTGCACTGAACCCGGTGAAAGCACGATCAAGGTCGGACCAACCGCTTCGAACGGACGCCCGTCAATAGTTCCCGTCACCGCGCCACGGCTGAGCAGTTGGAATTGGTGTAAACCCTCGTGGCGATGTGCGGGAATCGTCCAGTCCATCTCTTCGCCTCTCACGGCTACTGACTCGTAGTGCAGACAATCGTCAGGCTCGTCGTGACGGACTTCGCGGAAAGGAACGAGTAGTTGCGGCGCTGGCTTCATGGTGCCGATTGTCGTAGTCATGCCGGGAAAGTCCAAGAATACTCAGAAATGTCCATCGCTTGGAAAGGAGATGTAGTCGACGATTGGCGCCTCTGGCCTCAACAATGACTCGTAACCCTCTATCCCCAGTGGACACACTCTTTAAGCATTCTCAGGCGGCTCCGTTGCGCCTCAACGGAGCGCAGGCGCTAGTTCGCATCCTGCTGGCTGAAGGTGTGGACACGGTGTTCGGCATCGTCGGCGGCAAGCTCTCGCCGCTGTTCCATGCACTGAGCCAAGAGCCGAAAATCCGCTTCATCGGCGTGCGGCACGAAGCCGCGGGGCCGATGATGGCTGCCGCCGTCAATGCAGGCACCGGCAAGATGTCGGTGGCGGTGGGTGAGTTGGGCCCTGGCGGGCTCAATATGGCTTCCGGCCTGGGGGTTGCTTTCAACAACAACCTGCCGCTCCTGGCTATTACCACCAACCAGCACCGAGCATCCTCGTATCCGCACAGCGGCGTGTTCATGGATATGGACACGAAAGCCGTCACCACTCCCCTGACGAAATGGAATGCGGTGGTACAGGATGCGCGTCGCATGCCCGAGCTGGCGCGGCGTGCATTCCGTGAAGCCTTGAGTGGCCGGCCCGGCCCGGTGCACCTGGACATCCCGCAGGACGTGCTGGGTGAAGTGCATGCCTTTGCGGCCGATGAGTTTGATGTGGCGCCGGCGCGATACCGCGCCACGCTCCCGCCGCGTCCCGCCGATGCGGCGGTCGAGGCCGCCGTGGCGCTCCTGCGCCATGCCAAGCGTCCGCTCGTGGTCGGCGGCGGTGGGGTAGTGGTGGCAGGCGCTGCCGCTGCGCTGCGCGAACTGGCTCAGCGCCTGAACGCCCCTGTGGTTCCCACGCAGATGGCTTTGGGCGTCGTGCCCTCCGACAGCCCTCACTTCATCGGCCACGGCGGGATCATCGCGGGAGAATCCGTCAAGCATGCCTTCGAACGTGCCGACGTCATCATCAGCATTGGTTGCCGATGGTCCTCGTGGATGTGGGACGAGCGCGGTGCACTCGCACGGCGCCACCACAAGCTCATCAACGTCAATATAGACCCTTCTGCGCTGGGCGGGGCAGCCATGCATGATGTGGCGATGCAGGCGGACGCCGGCGAGGCCTTGCGCGATATTCTCGCCGCACTCGGCGATGATGCACGGGCCGACGGCACCTGGCTCGCTGAAGTCCGCGCCGTTCGCGCCCGCTACGAACGAAAGCTGGCCATTATGGCCACCGATACGGAAGAGACGATGCATCCCGCCGCTTTGGCGAAAGCCATAGCCGATGCATTGCCTAAGGACTCACTCGCTGTTTACGACGGCGGCCACACCACTTTCTGGAGCAATGACTTCACACCGGTCCATGAGGTGCGCACGCGCTTCCACGAACCGGGCATGAGCCATCTGGGCTACGGACTGCCGGCGGCCATTGCGCTCAAGTCGCAGCGCCCAGAAAAGACCGTGGTGAACATCACGGGCGACGGCGCCTTCGGCTTCACGCTCAATGAGCTGGACACCGCACGCCGCTATCGGCTGCAGGTTATCACCATCATCCACAACAACGCTGCCTGGGGCGTGATCCGCATGGGCCAGAAGCTGGGCCTGGATTTCGAGATGGGCACCGCGCTGGAGGATACCGACTACGCGGCCATTGCACGCGGCTTCGGTTGTCACGGGGAAGTGGTCACGCGCGCTGGTGACATAGCCGGTGCACTGCAACGCGCCATCGCTTCCGGGTTGCCAGCAGTGCTGGACTGCCGCACCAAATTCCTACCCCATCCTTCGGTGGGGCAATTCGTCAGTATGAACAAGTATGGCTTTCAGTCGCTCACGCGCGTGCAAGCACACAAGGAGAACACCATGAACGATATCCGCATGCTCATCGGGGGCGAGAAGGCCACTTCAGCTTCTGGCAAGACCTTCGAGCGGCGCAACCCGCTGGACGGTACAGTCGCCACACGCGCACCTGCCGCCACGGTCCAGGATGCCGTGACCGCGGTCGATGCAGCCGCCAAGGCTTTCCCCGCATGGTCAGCGATGGGCCCTGGTGCGCGCCGAGCCCTGCTGCAAAAGGCGGCTATGACGCTGGAAGCGAACGCACCCAAGTTCATCGAGGCGATGGCTGCCGAGACAGGCGCCGCTGGGCCCTGGGCCGGTTTTAACGTGCATTTGGCCGCGGGCATGCTGCAGGAAGCAGCCGCGATCACGACGCAGATCGGCGGCGAGGTCATCCCCTCTGATGTGCCAGGCAGTCTGGCAATGGGCCTGCGCGTGCCCGCCGGTGTGGTGCTGGGCATCGCACCGTGGAATGCACCTGTGATTCTGGGTGTGCGTGCGATCGCTACGCCGCTGGCGTGCGGCAACACGGTCGTTCTTAAAGGCTCGGAGCTTTGCCCTGCCACGCACGGCCTCATCATCGAAGCGCTTCAGGAAGCAGGCTTGCCGCCCGGCGTGGTGAACTTCGTGACCAATGCGCCGGCAGACGCTGCAGAAATCGTCGAAGCGATGGTCAGCCATCCTGCCGTGCGCCGCGTCAACTTTACCGGTTCGACCAAGGTCGGAAGGATCATCGCGCAGACCTGCGCCAAATACTTGAAGCCAGCCATTCTGGAACTGGGCGGCAAGGCTCCAATGGTGGTGCTGGACGATGCAGACCTCGACGCGGCGGTCGATGGCGCGGTGTTCGGCGCTTTCGCGAACTCGGGCCAGATTTGCATGTCAACTGAGCGTCTCGTGGTGGACGACAAGGTAGCCGACACCTTTGTCGCCAAGCTGGCTGCTCGCGCTGTGGGCCTGCCGCTGGGTGACCCGCGCAAAGGTCCCGTCGTACTGGGCTCCGTTGTGGATATGAGTACTGTTGAGCGTTGCAACGCAATGATCGACGATGCGCTGGCCAAGGGCGCCACGCTCGTGTGCGGCGGAAAAAGCGACAACACGCTCATGCCGGCCACGGTGCTCGACCATGTGACGAGCGATATGAAGATCTATCACGACGAAAGCTTTGGTCCGGTCAAGCCCGTCGTGCGTGTCCATGGTGTTGAGGCCGCTATCGCCTGTGCCAACGACAACCCATATGGCCTGTCCGCCGCAGTGTTTGGCCGCGATGTGGCCCGCGCCATGCAGGTGGCGCAGCGCATCGAGTCAGGCATATGCCACGTGAACGGCCCCACGGTGCACGACGAAGCGCAGATGCCATTCGGCGGAACGAAGGACTCCGGTTACGGCCGGTTCGGCGGCAAGGCGGGCATTGAGGCCTTCACCGAACTGCGCTGGATCACCGTGCAGACGACCCCGCGTCACTACCCATTTTGATCAAATAATTAAAGGAGACAAACCATGCAACGTAGAGACTTACTTCGCGCAGCAGCTGCCGCCGGCCTCGTCGGAGGCGGGCTTCCCGCTTTCGGACAACCATCAGGCAACATCGTCGTTTGGTCGGGCTTCCCCTCTGGAGGCTTGGGCGACCAGGTGAGCCGCCCGCTAATGGATCAGTTGCGAGGAAAATTCCCTCAAAACCTGATCTATGACTCCAAGCCAGGTGCAGCTGGCCGCATCGCGGCGGAGTTCGTCAAGCGCAGTGCCCCTGATGGGAACAACCTCTTCCAGGCTCCAGCCGGTCTCCTGACATTGCATCCGCACGTCTTCAAGAAGTTGCCCTACGACCCATTGGTGGATTTCACGGCTGTGGCTGGCCTCTGCAATTTCACATACTCTTTTACGGCTGGCCCTGGCCTGCCGGCGCACATCAAGACAGTGCAAGAGTATCTCGCCTGGGCTAAGGCCAATCCCGGTCAAGCCAACTACGGCGTTCCCTCCATCGGGACATCGCTGCACCTCTCGGGCATGCTGCTTTCGCGGGCGTCCGGCGTTGAGCTTCGTGCCATTCCTTACAAAGGGGGCGGGCCGTTGTTGACAGATCTGCTTGGGGGGCAAGTCCCAGTGAGCTTTAATGTGGTGAGCGAAGTCCTGCCGCATGTGCGCTCTGGCAAGCTGCGCACCCTGGCCGTCACGAGTCCCAACCGCTGGAAGGGAATGACGGACATCCCTACGTTGGTGGAGCTGGGCTATAAAGACATTTCTTTTGTCGAGTGGCTGGGTTGGTTCGCCCCTGCAGGAGCGCCTGCTGCCAAGGTGGCGTCTTTGAACGCCGCAGTGAATTCTCAACTGACATCGCCCGCGATGGCAGAAGTCTTTGAGAAGAACGCGCTGCAGCCACTGGGCGGCTCCCCAGCGCAGCTCACTGCGCTGGTCAAGAGTGATTACGACCACTACATGAATGTGGTGAAAGCCACGGGCTTCACGCCGGAAGAATGATGTCAATGCTTACCCTCGAACAAGCGAATCAGATCATTAGCGCCGCTCTCGCTGCATCGCAAAAAGCGGGCTACCGCCCCATGGGAATCGCGGTGCTGGATGATGCCGGGAATTTGAAGGCCTATGCGAGCGAGGACGGGGCCAGCATGTTCCGCTTTGACATCGCTCGCGCGAAGGCGTGGGGCGCCGTTGGCATGGGTGTGTCCAGCCGGAAGCTCGGCGAGCGTGCCAAAGAGAATCCAAACTTCTTTGTCTCCCTGGCCGCAACGGCTTCCGGGAAATTCATCGCCCATACCGGGGCAGTGGTGATCAAGGACGCGCAAGGCAATACCCTTGGCGCAGTTGGTGCCAGTGGTGGTACGGGCGAGGAGGACGAAGCGATCTGTATCGCCGGGGTCCTGGCCGCAGGCTTGCAACACGGGTAACACCGCCAAGGCAACCCCGTCTTACCCGGCGGGGCCTTGAATAGCAAGGTCTGCCGGTTTTTTAGCCGGTGGACGTATCGGCGTGGATTGCGCCGAAGACCTCAAGGCTCACGTTGAGATTCAGCCAGGCAACTTGGCGCCCGGGGCGCGACGGTTGGTTTCGTATAGCAAGCCTCGGAACCATTTGTTGGCGGGGTCGCTTTGCATACGGCGATGCCAGTACTGCTGCACCTTGATCTGGGGCATCTTGAAGGGCAAATCAATCCTCTTCAGTTCGATGTGACGACCCACGACGGTGGCGATATCGTCCGGCACCGTTGCAATCAGGTCGCTCCCAGGTAACAAGGCCACCAGGCTCATGTAGTGTGAGAGCTCGAGCGTCACGTGACGATGCCATCCCTTGGTGTTCAGAAAGTGATCCAGCTCGTGTTCACGTCCATCAGGTCGAACAACGATATGACGCGCTGCGAGATACTGACGAAGTGTCAGGCGTTGTCCGGCGGCGACGTCGTTTCCTGCGCAAACGATGCATGCGTACGAAGTCGTGAAGAGCGCTTGCTGGAAGAAGTTAGCTCTTTGCAAATCCGGGAAAAAGCCCACGGCAAGTTCGGCCTCGCCCCGCTCGAGGGCTTCAGCTGCCGCTGAACGAGGTTTCGCCAACGCTCTCAATCGAATCTCAGGCGCTTCAAGGCGCAAACGCTTCAGCAAGCCTGGAAGGAATGCGACCTCCCCAATGTCCGGGGTGAGGATGGTGAAAGTCCGGTCGGCCAAAGCAGGGTTGAACCCGGCCTGCTGAAGAATTTCCGACTGAATTGTTTGCACCACGCTTTGAACTACAGGCGCCAACTTGGCTGCCAGCGGTGTCGGCTCCATCCCGGAGCCGGTGCGTACAAACAAGGGATCGTTGAAGAGCTTGCGCAAACGCCCCAGCGCCCCGCTGGTTGCCGGTTGGCTGAGTCCAACAGCTTCGGCCGTCTTGTTCACGCTGCGATGGCGCGCCATCGCATCGAAGATGAGCAAGAGGTTCAGGTCGACGGTTCGAATATCCATGAAACGGATTTTACTAATTCGCCAAATCGTCTGTACAGCATGGGGAACGATCCCTAACATTCGACGCGGAGACACGAATTGAGCTACATCAAAACATCATCAGGTTGCAACTGCGGCATCGATACCCACGCACACGTGGTGCCGGAAAACTTTCCGGCCTACATCGGCGCGGAGGTGCCTGCCGACTGGCCCTCGATGGCTGCAGCCCAGGCATGCCATCGCAGCGTGATGATCTCGGGCAAGGTCTACCGCACTGTGTCTGATAAATGTTGGGACACAGGTAAACGCCTGGTCGATCTTGAGTCGATGGGCATCGCGCTACAAGTCGTGTCTCCCATGCCCGAGTTGCTCTCCTATTGGATGAAGCCGGCGGCCGCACAGCAATTGCTCCGATTTCTGAATGATCAGATCGCAGGTATGGTCAATGAGAGTGGAGGCCGGATCGCAGGTTTAGGGGCCGTCCCGCTACAGGACATCGAATTGGCAATGCGTGAGTTGGAATACTGCGTCAAGGTGCTGGGCTTCGCTGGTATCGAAATCGGCAGCAATATCAATGGTGTGCCGATCGGTGATCCCAGGTTCCACCCGTTCTTTGCGGCCTGCCAGGAGACGGGCGCCGCCGTCTTTGTGCACGCTATTCGGCCCGCTGGAATGGAGCGACTGGTTGGACCTGCTCCACTTCAGCAGGTTCTTGCTTATCCCGGGGATGTGGGCCTTGCCGCCGCATCGGTCATCACGAGCAATCTGATGGAGACGCATCCCAAGTTACGCCTTGCGTTCAGTCATGGCGGTGGAACGCTCGCGATGCTGCTTCCTCGTCTGCAGCAGGGCTGGCAGGTCTTCCCAGCGCTTGCAGAGAGCATCAAGGCGGCGCCGGTGGAGCAGGCCCGCAAGTTCTTCTACGACACGCTGGTGTTCGACACACCAACGTTGCGTCACCTGGTGGACACGTTCGGTGCTTCCCAGCTAATGGTTGGCACCGACTATCCGTTCAACTTCCACGACCGTAAGCCCATCGAGCGCATCACCGAAGCTGGATTTGACGAAGGTACCGCTATGAACTTGATCAAACACAACGCCGAGCGGTTCCTCGCTCGCGCACTGGAGACCATGCAATGACATCCCCCTGGATAGAAGGGTTACGCAGCGTGGCGTTGAACGTTCCCGACCTCGCGAAGGCAGAGCAGTTCTACGTCCAAGTCTGGCACTTGGAGGTGGCGCACCGCAAGGACAACGCCATCTACCTTCGTGGAAGCGGCGGAGATGACCATCTTTTAGCTCTGTACGTGGGTGGCGAGGTGCCGCAAGTGAGACAGGTGACGCTTCGGGCGCGGAGCGCTGAGGCACTGCTGAAGGTTGCGGAGGCGACCGTGCGCGCGGGTGGCAGCATCGTGACGCCTGTTGGGCCACTGACGAAGAACCCCGCCGGCGGCACCGGCGTCACGGTACGCGACCCGCACGGACGTATCTTCCAAGTGGTACACGGAGATGCGCGCCATGAACCGCAGCCTCCGGTCCAAGACAGACCCATTCGCTTGACACATGCAGTTCTGAATAGTCACGCAGTGGATGAAACAAAGCAATTCATGGAGCAGGCATTCGGCTTTCGGCTTGCAGACCGTACAGGAATCATGGCGTTCATGAACTGCGACCGTGATCATCACACCATCGCTATCGGCATCACCGATAACGATGCGCTCAATCACATCGCATTTTTGATGCCCGACATGGAATCCGTGATGCGCGGGGGCGGGCGCATGAAGGATGCGGGATTTCCGATTCAGTGGGGGCCTGGCCGCCATGGTCCTGGCAACAACCTTTTCAACTACTTCATCGATCCGTTCGGGATCGTCATCGAATACACAGCCGATGTAGAGCAGATCGACGAATCCTACGTGGCACGCGGACCGTCCGATTGGAAATGGCCAGAAGGTCGTTATGACCAGTGGGGCATTTCACAGCCTCCCGGCGCACCGCTCAAAGAGGCTCAGCGCCGCGTCTTCTTCGTTTCCTGATTGAGAAAACACTCTATGAAATTCACAACCTATCTTCGCCAAGGGGCACCGCGCCTGGCTGTCGTTGACGGCGCCAACATCGTTGACTTGAACGATGCGCAGCCTAACGTTCCCGCAGACATTCGCCTGGCGCTGAAGTCCGGCATCGACCTGGATGCGGCGGCGCGTACTGCCATTGCGGGCAAGGCTGCACGCCAACTTCTAGCGGACGTCAAGCTAGCGCCACTCGTGCCCGAGCCTGGCAAGATCGTGTGCCTCGGTCTCAACTACTTCGACCACGCCAAGGAAGGGGGGCGTGACAAGCCTGAATACCCCTGGTTCTTTTTCCGTGGCGCGTCTTCTCAAGTCGCGCACGGCGAAGCGGGCTGGCTGCCACGGGTGTCGACCCGCTTCGACTACGAGGCCGAACTGGCCGTCGTGATTGGCAAGACCGTGCCGCGTCACACGAAGGAAGCTGACGCCCTGCAATACGTGTTCGGCTACAGCTGCTACAACGACATGAGCGTGCGCGACTACCAGAAACGCACCCCACAGTGGACCATTGGCAAGAACTTCGACCGCACCGGCGGCTTTGGCCCTACTCTGGTGACGGCGGATGAACTGCCTGCCGGTGCGGTCGGCTTGCGCATACAGAGTCGCTTGAACGGCCAGGTGATGCAGGACGCCAACACGAGCGACATGATCTTCACCGTTGCCGAGACCATCGCCCTATTGGCGGAGGTGCTGACACTCGAGCCTGGAGACGTCATTGTGATGGGCACACCCGCGGGGGTGGGGCAGGCGCGCACGCCGCCGGTTTGGATGAAAGCCGGTGACACGATCGAGATAGAGATCGACCGCGTGGGTCTTTTGTCGAACCCGATTGTTGCCGAGCCAGCATGAGCGAGGAGAGCATCTACGACGTTGCGATCGTCGGCTATGGGCCGGCGGGCGCGGTCGCAGCCGGACTGCTGGGTCAACAAGGCTTGAACGTGTACGTGTGCGAGAAGCTGCAGAAGGTGTACGCGATTCCGCGTGCCATCGCGATGGACCACGAGATCCTGCGTGTGTTGCAGCAGCTGGGAGTGGTGGATGCCGTTGCGCCGTTCATGGAACCGTTCACGGACTCCGAGTATTTCGGCGTTGATGGGCAACTGATCAAACGGATGACCATGCTCGGCGCACCTTATCCGCAGGGATATACACCCTCCAATGTGTTCACTCAGCCGCCGGTGGAGGAGGCATTGCGTGCCCGCGTGAAGCAGTTGCCCAATGTGCACGTGGACCTGGGTGTCGAGATGATGCGTGTTCACCCTGATGTCGACGGTGTGACGCTGAGCATCGATGAAAGAGGCCAATCGAAGCTTGTTCGCGCCAAGTATCTGATCGCATGCGATGGGGGCTCCAGCCCTGTGCGGACGCAGTTGAACATGCCACTGGAAGACCTGGACTTCGACGAGCCCTGGCTGGTGGTAGACGTTCTGGTTAACGAGCAGGGGCTGGCCAAACTTCCTACGACGAGCGTGCAGTATTGCGAGCCGGAACGGCCGTGCACGATGGTCATCGGGCCTAAGAACCATCGGCGGTGGGAGATATCGCTCAAGCCAGACGAAGACCCCATGGAAGTGCAAAGGCCCGAGGAGACCTGGAAACTGCTCTCGCGTTGGCTTACTCCGCAAGATGGCGAGTTGTGGCGTCAGTCGAGTTACCGTTTCCACGCGCTGGTAGCTTCGGAGTGGCGCCAAGGTCGCGTGTTCCTCGCAGGAGATGCGGCGCATATGCAGCCCCCCTTCCTTGGCCAGGGGATGTGCCAGGGAATCCGTGACGTCACCAATCTCAGCTGGAAGCTGGGTTCAGTGCTCCGAGGCGAGGTGCAGGGTGATGTAGCTAGGGAGCTGCTGGATAGTTATGGCATCGAGCGCAAGGCGCATGTACGCGAGCTCACCAGCCGCATCAAGCACGTAGGTGAAGTGATCTGCGAACGAGACCCTATCAAGGCGCGCGAGCGCGACGCGAAACTCCTGGCCGAGTGTGGCGGGGTGGTGAAAGACACTCCGCGACAGGACATCATTCCAAAGTTGGAGACTGGATTGCTGTCGCAAGAGGCATCGACTGCCCGCGGCGCTTTGTTTCCGCAACCTTGGATCAAGCAAGAGAGCGCTCCGCAACGGATGGATGTACTTGCCGGTAACGGATGGCGACTCGTGATGGCTTCGAACGTGGAGGTTTCCGAAGCGCTCAAAGGATTGCCGAAAGTATCAGTCATCTCGCTCCAGACGCCTGCGTACTCGGAGATGGAGGGAGTGGCAGCCGCCTGGTTCCGACGGCACGAGTGCGTCGCGGCATTGGTGAGGCCTGATAACTATGTGTTCGGCACCGCGGCCACTACGGCCGAGTTAGCCAACTTGCTTGCGGAGTGGCGAATGCGTATGAGCAACTCAAGGGAGACCGATCGCAACGCAATGCAAGCCGGGCATTCGGTCCACTAAACGCTTGGGCGCCTGGAGGGCGGTCAGGCCAGGGTTGCAGCCAGCACTGTGCTGGGCTTCAACCGATGAGCTACCAAATATTAAAGGAGACAAGATGAAACGCCGTGACTTCACTCGTTGTGCAACCGCTCTCGCCATGGCCGCTGCGGCGCCGGTGGCCTTCGGACAGACTTGGCCGGAAAAGAGCGTGAAGCTGATCCTGTCGCAACCTGCGGGTTCGGGGGCTGATGCCATGGCGCGGATGATCTCTGATCAACTCGCGAAGAAGTGGGCTCAATCCATCGTGGTCGAGAACCGCCCTGGGGGGCAGAACGTCATCGGCGCGCAGGCTGCAGCCAAATCGCCTGCAGATGGATATACGTTTTACTTCGCCACTGCCGCGGCTCTGGTGACCAACCCCTACTTGATTAAAAACCTTCCCTACGACCCGCAGAAGGACTTCGTTCCTGTGGGCATGGTCGGCAAGGTTCCGTTCGTCGTCAGCGTGAATGCCGGCTCTCAGTTCAAAACGCTAGAGGACCTCGTCACCTATGCCAAAGCAAACCCGGGGAAACTTGCCGTCGCCAACGAAGGGCCGAAGACCTTCGGCGGCATGGTGACCCGTCTTCTCGCATCGCAGCTTGGCATCCAGGTGAATGCCGTTTCCTATGTGTCCGTGGGTGCCGCCGTTACGGACACGGTAGGCGGGCAAGTGGAGGTGCTTTTGAGTGATATGCCCTCAGCGGTTCAAATGATTCGCAGCGGGAGGCTGCGCCCCCTCGCGGTGACGACAGCCAAGCGCGTTGCGGGCCTTGAGAACGTTCCTCCGATCGCGGACACGCTGCCGGGCTTTGATTTCGCCGGCTGGCTCGTCATCGTGGCACCGACGGGTACGCCCGCTGCGGTGGTACAGCGCGCCAACCGCGATCTCGAAGCCATCCTCACGGACAAAGACATCGCCGGCCGCCTTCTGGCGATTGGCCCCATTACCGAAGGCGCGGGCACCGTGGAACAGACGGGTGCGTTCTTGCGACGCGAATACGAGCGCTGGGGTAATGTCACCAAAGCCGTGGGCATCCTTCCGGAGTAATTGAATGGCGTTCCTTAAAAACACCTGGTACGTCGCGGCGTGGGCCGACGAAATCACACGCGCATTGTTGCCCCGGCAGATACTGGGCGACCGAGTCGTTCTGTATCGAAAACTGGACGGCAGTGCTGCGGCTGTAGCAGATCGTTGCCCGCATCGGTTCGCGCCCCTGTCTATGGGAAAGCTTGTGGACGACACTATCGAATGTGCGTACCACGGCTTGCGGTTCGATTGTTCCGGCAAGTGCACCTTCAACCCGCACGGCAATGGAATGTTGCCTCCCAGGGCGCTGGTACGCAGCTTTCCCGTGGCAGAACGCTACAAGCTTCTGTGGATCTGGATGGGCGATCCGGCCAAGGCCGACGAGGACACCATTCCGGAATTCGATTTCCTGTCGAACCCCACGTTCCAGAACGTGAAAGGCTACACGCTCGCTGAAGGCCACTACGAATTGATGACTGACAACATCATGGATCTCGGGCACATCGAATTCCTGCACCCAGGGTTGCTAGGTAGCGAAGCGGTTCGCAAGGCGAAGACGGAGATCGTCCAACGCGGTAACACCGTGTTTTCCAATCGCCTCACCAGCGATGAGATTCTGCCTCCAGTGCTGCAGAAATGGTACGAGGCTGGCGAGCGCACGGTGCAGCGTTGGCTCAACGTGCGCTGGGACCCGGGCGCGATCATGAAGCTGACGGTTGGCGTGCTTCCTGATGGTGAGCCCCAGGACCAGGCTCATGAAAGTCAGGGATGCCACCTTATGACCCCGGCTACCGAAACCACGACTCACTACTTCTGGGCGCAAGGGCGCAACTGGGGTACGCCGGATCCGGCGATGGACTCACTGCGGCTGGAGTCTCTGCGCACCGCATTCGACACCCAGGACAAACCGATGATCGAAGCCGTCCAGCGCAACATGGGCACGACTGACCTGGACTCGCTCAGCCCTGTCATGCTGTCCTCGGACGGAGGCCCCGTGCGCGCCCGCCGAGTCCTCAAGCAGCTGATTGCGGAAGAGGCCAAGGCGGCGGCGCAGTTAGGTGTGGGCGTGGTCGAATCTCCAATCGTGCGGGTCGGCTGACATGGATTTGCTTCAGGTCCGAGTTGCGGCCAAGAAGACGGAGGCGCAAGACATCTCCTCATTCGAACTGGTGGTGGAGTTTTTCTCAAGAACCGCCCAAGAGTGACACCGCGTTCGACGTGCAGTTGATACGCTCAGGCCTCATGCTCCGCGTTGACCATTCCGGTCAACGCCGTTCGCCCAGGTGTGGCAATTCCACGAATTCGCCCACGGAGCCGCGTCGCCGACCGCCGTGTCTGCGATCCGCCTTTTCAGGCAGTCGATGGGACTTGACCAGAGCATCTGCGGCATCGGTGAGCTTGGTCATGGCCATGTCGAACGCGTTGCGCTCCGCTTCGCTCAGCGTGGACAGTACGAGATTGTTGAGCTGAACCGATTGCGGAAAAAACTCCGCATGCAAGGCTCGGCCGCTTGGCGTGATGTTGACCCAGGCGCGCCGGCGGTCATCCGGATCGATGACACGTGCGAACAGCTTTTTGGTCACCAGATCGGATACGTGCCGCGACACGCGGGGGCGTTCCAAGTGTGACCGCTCCGCCAGTTGAGAAGGCGACATGGCGCCGTGGTCGGCCAGGATGCAAATCAGGCGCCACTCGCGGCGAGTGATGCCGTAGCGGCCCTCGCAGATGCGCGTTACCAAGGCTCCGCTGCTGGCCAATAGTCGGTTGAGCCGGTAGTTCAGGAGGTCATCGACGGTGGTGGGCTGGGCAAAGGACATGGGGCAGATGATGCAAGAAAGACGCCAGCGCAGTGTGAACGACCCCTGCACCTCTTGGCAAGTAAGCCCGAGTTAGTTGTATAGAAGAATTACCGCATTCAATCCTAGACTGGTTTCAGCGACCTACTCTGGAGCCTTTGAATGACGCAGCAGCTGCCCCCGCAGGGCTTGAAAATCTCTGATTCCGACGTGTTCGATCTGAACATGTCCTGGCGCGGTCTCCGCATCAACACGATGTGCAACGCGCTTTCTGACCCTACCAACCGCGAAGCCTGCAAGGCTGACGAAGAAGCTTTTATGGCACGCTTCGAGCTGACCGAGGCCGAGAAACAACTGGTGCGTGCACGCGATTTCAGCGGATTGCTCGCCGTCGGTGGAAACATCTACTTTTTACTTAAGCTGGGGGTGGTCACGGGCAACGGTCTCTACAAGATGGGCGCTTCTATGCGTGGGGAAACACACGAGCAGTTTCTGGCCACACGTAACGACAGCGGAGCGGTGTAATGGGTGGAAAGATCATCGCCGGCATCGGCACTTCACATGTTCCCTCCATCGGCGGCGCCTACGACCGTGGCCGCGCTCAGACACCGGCCTGGAAGCCACTCTTTGATGCCTACGTGCCGGTTCGCGAATGGCTCCAGGAGATCAAACCTGACGTAGCCATCATGGTCTACAACGACCACGGGGCCGATTTCTTCTTCGACAAGTATCCAACCTTTGCCGTGGGATGCGCGGACCAGTACGCCATTGCCGATGAAGGTTTCGGCACGCGGCCCTTGCCGGCCATCCCGGGCGATCTGGCGTTCTCTCAGCACCTATGCCGCTCGTTGGTGTACGACGAGTTCGACATCACGGTGTGCCAGAAGATGGCAGTGGAGCACGGATTTTTGGTGCCTATGCACCTGTGCTTCGATCACACAGATACTTGGCCCGTGGCCTCGGTACCGATCGCGGTCAACGTGTTGCAGCACCCACTGCCTACCGCGCGCCGGTGTTTCCGCTTAGGGCGGTCAATCCGCCGTGCGGTGGAAAGCTATGAGCGCGACTTGCGCGTGGCCATCATAGGCACCGGCGGTATGTCGCACCAGCTCACCGGCAAGCATTTTGGTGACATGCATCGCGATAACGACCTGGACTTTCTCAATCGCATCGAGCATGACCCCGAGAGTCTGACCGAGCTCACACACCAGACTCTGATGGAGAAGTTTGGCGTGGAAGGTATCGAGTTGATTATGTGGCTGGTGATGCGCGGAGCGCTCTCTGGCAGCGTGAAGCAAATGCACCGAAATTACTACGCGCCCATGACTACCGGCATGGGCCTCATCACACTAGAGGAGGCCATTTGATGCGGACACAAGTTGGCATTATTGGCGCAGGACCGGCTGGGCTGATGCTCTCGCACATGTTGCACCTCGAAGGCATTGAATCCGTGATCATTGAGCGTGCGGCGCAAGAACACGTGCAAAACCGTTTACGTGCCGGCGTGCTGGAGCAAGGAACAGTGGAGATGATGCGGTCTCTAGGTTTGGGTGAGCGCATTGGCCAGTTCGGGCTGGAGCAGCACAGCATTGATTTCCGCTTTGGGCGCGAGTCGCACCCAATCAACTTTCACGAGGCTACGGGAGGGCGCAGCGCTTGGGTGTATCCGCAGCACGAGGTGGTGAAAGACCTGATGGCCGCGCGCACTGGGGCTGGGGCGCAGATGTTGTTCGAAACCCCAGTGACCGCGATAGAGGGTATCGGCGGGCCGCGCCCGGTGGTGCGCTTCGAGAAAAATGGTGTACCCGGCGAACTGCACTGCGACTTCGTGGTCGGTTGCGACGGCTTCCGCGGCATTAGCCGCCACGCCATTCCTTCGCAGGCGGGCGAGGTGCACGATCGTATCTACCCCTTTGGCTGGCTCGGCATCCTGGCAGAGGCCGCGCCCGCCACGAACGAAGTGACCTGGGGCTGCCACGAAGACGGCTTTGCAATGATGAGCATCCGCACGAAGTCGATCACGCGCCTTTACCTGCAGTGCGCACCGGATGAGAGTCCTGATAACTGGTCCGACGACCGCATCTGGTCGGAGCTGCACAAACGACTCGACGTACCGGGTTTGCCGCCGATCAATGAAGGCCGCATCACGCAGAAAGGCGTGACGGTCATGCGAAGCTTTCTGTTCGAACCCATGCAGCACGGGCGCTTGTTCCTGGCCGGCGACGCCGCACACATCGTGCCGCCCACCGGCGCCAAAGGCCTGAACTCGGCGATGGCAGACGTGAAGGTGCTAGCCCGTGCGCTCGAACAGCACTACAGGCGCGGTGTCAACGGGCTGCTAGAGCGTTACTCGCAGACATGCCTGAAGCGCATGTGGCTGGTGCAGCGGTTCTCTGCCGGCCTGTGCACGATGGTGCACAGCTTCGAAGGAGACAGCTCATTCATCAAGCGCCTGCAGCGCGCCGACCTGGAATACATGACGGGCACCCATGCCGGCCGTCTGCAGTTTTCCGAAAATTTCACTGGTCTTCCCATCGACGCCTGAAGGAGCTATCTCATGCCACACCTGCCCTCCCTGTCTTCTTCAGCGCGCCGGACTCTGCTGGCGAGCGTCATGGCTGTCCTTGTGCCGCTGGCGATGCCCACCACCGCACTAGCCCAGGCCAGTGCCTGGCCCTCAAAGCCAATCCGGGTAGTGGTCAACTTCCCGCCTGGTAGTTCACCCGACGTGCTTGCGCGCGCGATTTCGCAACCGCTGCAGCAAGCCTTGGGTCAGCCGGTCGTCATCGAGAATCGCGCAGGTGCCAGCGGGATGATTGGCGCTGAGGTCGTGGCGAAATCCGCGGCTGACGGGCACACGCTGTTGATGACGGCGGGCAGTGTCATCACCACCAATCCGTTCATCTATGCCTCGATTCCTTACGACACCGCGAAGGACCTCACGCCGGTGGCCGCGGTGGCGCGAATCGTGCTGTTCCTCGAAACAAGAGCCAGCCTGCCGGTGAAGGACGTCAAGGAATTCCTCGCCTATCTCAAGGCCAACCCCGGCAAGCTGAGCTACGCGTCTGCTGGCAATGCCACAGGCCTACACTTGGCCGGTGAGATGCTAAAGAGCAGGGCTGGTGTATTTGCGCTGCACGTGCCTTACCGTGGTTCGGCTCCTGCATTGCAAGATCTGTTGGCTGGACAGGTGGATTTTTTCTTTGATCCCGGCATCGGCCTGACCCACGTGCGGGCTGAAAAATTACGCCTGTTGGCGGTAGCCGGCATGCGCCGTTCGGCGGCGTTCCCCAACGTGCCTACGTTGGACGAAGCTGGCCTTACGGGATTTGATGCCGGCCAGACGCACGGCTTCTATGCACCTGCGGGTACACCCGCGGCAGTGGTAGAGCGCCTAAACCGCGAGATCAACCGCGTATTGGCGACGCCAGCGGTAAAAGCGCAGATTGAAACGATCGGGGCCGAGGCCACGCCCCTGACGGTGCCGCAGTTCGCAACTGTGATGGCCGACGACAGTAAGCGCTATGGAGCGATCATTAAGGAGCGGAACATCAAGGCGGATTGAGGCCTGCGACACGTGCGTTCGCTCGGAGTCATCTCAACAACGCCGCAGCTTGCAGCTCATCGCAAGCATTGCACCTGAGTTCGCCGCTTACGAGGCTCTTGGAAGGACATCCCGGCGACCAGGTTCATCCTTGGTGTTCTTGGGCGCGAGTTACCTCACCGCGTTCTGCCAGATCCCTGCTGGGAGGGTTGAAGTGACGGGGGACGAGTGCTACTTGATCGGTTTGGTACTAATTTGGGTGTACGCGGTCGTGCGTCAAAGTGCTAAGAAATATAAGATGTGCTCTATTTGATATGAAAAAACTATCGAAATTAGCCAATCTACATTGTTAGATGATCTTTATAGATAGGAAGCTAATAGCAAATACAGCATACATAGGACTTTGCGTAGGTTTGCCTTATTTGCTATATATTGAAGAGGGTTTTTTGGAAATCCCGCTGGGTTTGCAATCATGTCACGTAAAAATTTATAGCAAATAGAGCATATGAATAGCCTACCTGACCTCGGTCGAGCAGTTGCCCGCCTGCGCAAAGAGCGCGGTATGACTCAGAAGGAGCTGGCCGCGTTGAGTGGCATGGGCCAATCCACGCTTGCGCGATTCGAGACGGGCGGTGTCGCCGAGTTTGGCTCCCGCAAACTGCTGCGCCTGCTCGAGGTCCTCGGCTATGAGATGAGCTACGTGCCGATGAAACGAGACTTCACGCTCGACGACGCGCTGGCGGAACGGCAGCGTGCCTTCTCCGGTGACCGCGAAGCGCAATCATGAAACTGCATGTCTTCGTTCATGACAAGCCAGTAGCAACTCTGGAATCCACGGATGGTTTTCGCCACGTGATGTCCTATCACCCGGATGCCCTGCCCGAGCAGTTCGTTTCTCTGCTGATGCCCGTGCGGACGGAGTCCTATGCCTATCCTGATCTGCACCCCATTTTCAGAATGAACCTGCCGGAAGGCTTTTTGCTGTCCATACTCCAGGAGCAACTGGGGCCCCAGGTCGGCGCTTCGCCACTCAACCTGCTGTCGGTGGTCGGGCGCAACGCTATCGGGCGCGTCAAGGTCGCGGCGCCGGGCGCGGATCCGACACAACCGCCCGTGCCTTTTGAGCTTACAGGCATTCTGCGCGGGGATAACTCCGAAGCGGCTTTCGTTGATCTGGTGCGCCGCTACGCCGTGTCTGGTGTGTCGGGCGTCGTCCCAAAATTTCTTTCACCCAACGCGCTGACGGAATACGGTAAAGGGACGCTGGCCACTGACAGGTACATCATCAAGGGAGGCACCGCCCGGTTTCCGGGCGTCGCGCTGAATGAACACCTCTGCATGGAGGTGTCGCGTCAGGCAGATATTCCTACTGCGATGACTGAAGTTTCCGAGGATGGTCAAGCGCTTGTAGTACATCGGTTCGACTTGGAGGAGGACGGCGTCACGCGCAGGGGCATGGAAGATCTGTGTAGTTTGTTGTCGCTACGACCTGAAGAAAAGTACCAGTCGACTTGGGAGCGCGTGGTTGGTCGTATCAAGGATGTGGTGGGTGTGCCGGCACAACAAAACGCGGCACTGTCGCAACTGGCGGATCTCCTGCTACTGACCTATGCGCTACGAAACGCGGACTGCCACACCAAGAACATCGCACTGCTCTACTCATCGCGCGAAAGCATTGCACTGGCTCCGGTCTACGACATGCTGACCATTTCGGTCTACGACGACTATGCGAAGAACCCTCCGGGAATGCCTGTTGAAGGGCGCAGCACCTGGATGCCGGGAAAGGCATTGGAGCGGTTTTTGCAGACGCGGTGCGGCGTGATGCCCACACAGACCAGGGAGCGAGTGGAGCGCATCTGTGATGCTATTGTCCATGTGACTCCTCAGGTGGTGGAGGCGACCAACCGCTATCCCGGATTCCACGAGACGGGCAAGCGTATGCTGCATGCATGGAATACCGGGATGAACAGCCTGCGCCTACAAAGGACCTGGAGTCTACCGTCGCTGGATGTTGCGATCACCCAGGCCCGCTTCTCGGATGTCATACCTGCGGTGCCGACGCCGCAGGAAAAAGTTGGTCGCTCGCCGCTTCTGGGAAAGCGCTGATGCTTGCCGCAAGCAGCTATCGCGTGGGAAAGCTGGCCCTCTTCGCGCGCAGGCGTAAGTCAAGTTGATAGCAGGAAGTCGTCCACCATCATGAGTGAGTATCAGTACTACGAGTTTGCTGCGATCGACTGTGCGCTCACCGACGCAGAGATGGCGCAATTGCGCGCGGTTTCCACTCGCGCAGAGATCACTCCTTTTGGCTTCATGAACCATTACGAGTGGGGCGACTTGAAGGCCGATCCCGCCGACTGGATGCGGTGTTATTTCGACGCCTTTGTCTACACCGCCAACTGGTGTAGTTGTCGGTTGGCTTTGCGCGTGCCGCGCTCTACGTTTCGCAAGGCAGAGCTGGAGCCTTTTAGCGGAGGGAGCCGGTTGACTATTGAGGCCGGCGATGAGCACTGGATCTTCGATTGGTCGCTCGAAGAGAGTGAGGACTACAACCGGTTCGGCGCGGAAGCAGGCCATGGTTGGATGCGACGCTTGGCGCCCCTGCGCGACGAACTCCTGCGCGGCGACCTGCGGTCGCTGTACCTTGGGTGGCTCGCTGCGGCTGACGATATCTGCGATGATGTGCTGGAGCCGCAAGTCCCGCCCGGTTTGTTGGACCTATCCCTGGCGCAGCAGGCGCTGGTCGATTTCATCGAAGTCGATCCCGATATGCTCGCGGCCGCAGCGATGGGAAGCGGGCAGACTGTGAACGACGATTCCGCTCAAGCGGCCGGTATCAATGCATGGCTCGTCGGATGGTCGCGTGAGGAGATGGTGGCCATGCTGAAGCTGATCGCGCAAGGTCAGGGGCGGGAGGCAGAACGTCGAATCAGGTCTGGCCACGCCGCGTGGCTGAAGGCGCACCATCCGCTATCTGCAACTAGTGAGCCACGTCGCACGGTGGGACTGTTGTGCGAACTCTCGCAACTTGAGTCGGGTATGCGGCTGGCGCGCGAAGCCGAGGAGCGTGAAAGACAGGAAGCCGATCGCCGCGAGCAACGCGAGGCAACTTTGAGGCTGTTGATGGCAGACGTGGCTCAGCGCTGGGCCGTTGTCGATGCCCTGGCGCAGCGAGGCTCGGCATCGGGTTATGAGCAGGCTGTGCGAGCGGTGGCGGATCTGGCTGAGGGCTACGCGCTCACCTCCAGTCCCAAAGCCTTCGATCGCGCACTGCGAAACCTGGTGGTGCGCCATGCTACTCGGGGAGCGTTGCTACGCCGCCTGACCGCGGCCGGCCTGTGGTCGGGGTAAGGAAGGCTTATGCCCGACGGCGACCTTGATCACGTAACGCACGAACTGGCACAGCTGCGTGCAGAAAACGCGCGCCTGATTGGTCTGCTTGAAGCTCACAGTATTGCGTGGCGCGAAGCCTCATCGCCGAGTACGCAGGCGGCATCGTCGCCGTTCACCACAGACGATAAGGTCGTTCTCTTCGGGCGTCTGTTTCGTGGACGGACCGACGTGTACCCGATCCGATGGGAAAGCAGGGCAGGAAAGAGCGGATACTCGCCGGCCTGCGCCAACGAATGGCGTGCGGGAATTTAAGAGAAGCCTCTCATCAAGTGTGCGGACTGACCGCTACGCCTATCCGGCGTGACGGACGCCAGTCGATTGAGAATGTGGGGCAAGCGCCAGCGCGGCTATCAAGCTATGGGCTACCGAGTTCCTGCCAAATTGGTCAATGACAGTCTGGATTTTGAATCTGTGGCGCCGTGAGTTGCGAGGAAATCCATAGGTGGTTGGCCAGCTAGACGCCATCGGCACGAATCTGTCTACAAGCTGCTAGGGCGTATCGGGGCGGACGAATAGCCTGAGGCGCCGATGCCTAGTCTTCGGTCCGGATGTGATAGACCGGGACTCGGGATATACAGCCAGCCCGCTGAGAAGGTGTCGCGGATTGAGGCATCAACCAAATCGCAACGGAGCGGTCGCAGTTGCTTCCACGTCGCCGTAGTCCAGCAGCCCCATGCAGTAGGGGGCTTTCGCTTGGGATCCCGTGACATACCCCTGGCGCACGTTGTTCGCTACTGCCCACAGCATTGCGCAACTTTTTCGCGCGATGAGGTCGGGAAACTACTTGCTTGCCGTCATTCCACGTAACGGATATCATTTAATGTATTGAACGCTACATTTAATCCTTGAGAACGCCTTTCTTGCTTTCAAGGTGTGAATTTTTTCCCTAATTTATTCATGGATTGATCCATACATTAATTTATGAGAAGAACAACATGAAAAGCCCGGAACGCCCTCGGTCAGATCGTCCAATGCCTTTGCGTCATCTTCTCGCTCCGCGCTCCATTGCGATCGTTGGTGCCTCGGATCGGCCCGGATCGATTGGCGAGATCATTCTGAACTCGCTCAGGAATCTCGGATATGACGGTCAGGTCTGGCCCATCAATCCAAAGTATCCAAAGTTATTGGGTTATGAGTGCTTCGCGTCCCTGGGCGATCTGAGTGAAGTTCCGGATGTGACGGCGATCTGCCTGAATGGCAGCAGCGCTCTCCACGAACTTGGCAATCTCGCGAGGATTGGCGCGAGAGCCGCAGTGATGTATGACGGTGGGTTTGCAGAGGCGGGGGAAGAGGGCCAAAGGCAGCAGGAGCAGCTGTTGTCCATAGCGCAGAACGCTGGTATGGCCGTTTGCGGACCCAACTGCATGGGTATTGTGAACCTGGTTGATGGCAGTTCAACATACAAGCTGCCTATCCTGGATGGGCGAGCGCTGCGCGGAAATATTGGCCTGGTGTCTCAGAGCGGATCGATCACGATTGGCCTTCTGAGCGATACGCGCAGGTTCGGCTTCAGCCATGTGGTTTCCGCGGGTAACGAAGCCGTCGTCACGGCAGGGGACTACGTTAACTTTCTGGTGGACGACGAAAATACAGAAATCATCGCGCTATTCCTGGAAGCGGTGCGTAATCCGGCTGAATTCAGATCGGCACTTCTGAAAGCGGCCAGAACCAGAAAGCCGGTAGTCGTCTTGAAGGTGGGCAACAGCCGGCGGGCTATGGAAGCCGTGGCCAGCCACACAGGAGGGCTCGCCGGCGAAGCGAGGGTTTTCTCCGAACTTCTCAAGACCGTTGGCGCTATCGAAGTGGCGTCGCTTGATGAAATGACGGAAATCCTTGCCGCCTTCCAGGCCAAAAGACTTCCCCAGGGCGAGCGGATCGCAGTGGTCACCGGGTCGGGTGGACACACCGAACTGGTGTTGGACACGGTCGACCGTGCAGGCCTGAATCTTCCCCCGATGCAGCCTCGTGAAATCGAATCCATGCGTGCGGCGATTGGACACTTTGCGGGCGATGGAAACCCGCTTGACGCGTGGGGAGCGGGTGACGTCAGTGCCAACCTGAGAACGGCACTGCAACACTTCTCTTTGTCCCCGGATTACGACGCCATTGTCCTGTGCAACGAGAACAATGAGAACGCGGCGATTGGGCGGTCGGAGCTGGCATGCACAGTGTTTGCACAGTCAGCGGCGACATCCGAAAAACCTCACTACCTCCTTAATACCCGGCCTGGCTTGATGCATACGGGAAATCTGGAGCTTTTGGGTGGCGCGGGTGCGGCGATGCTCGGTGGCGTCCGGCAGGGGCTTTCCGCCATCGATGTGCTTGCGCGTTGGAGCCGCACGGATGTGCAATCTGCGGAGCTACCCGTGCCTCGGGGCGAGAACGTACTGGCTTCAATGGGCGCAAGAACGACGGTCAACGAGTACGACGCGAAGGCGCTGCTTCGGGAGTTCGGCGTTCCCTGTGTTCCTGAACTCCTCACCAATGACTTCACGGTATGCCTGGCGGCGGCGGAGCGATTCGGATGGCCGGTGGTTCTTAAGGTGGCATCCGATGAGGTACCGCACAAGACAGAGGCGGGCCTTGTCGTCCTCAGTATTCAGGACGCCAGCGACCTCAAGAACGCTTGGGACGTGCTGTGCACCCGCTGCGCAGCGATGGGTTTGTCCAAAGACCACCTCCTCGTTCAGAAGATGGTTAAGGGTGGCATGGAGGTGTTCCTTGGGGTCAAGCGCGATCCAGCCTGGGGGCATGTACTGGCATTTGGGGTTGGCGGGATTCTGATCGAACTCATAGACGAGTTGGAGTTGAGATTACTGCCGGTAAGCGAGGCCCAGGTCCGGGAGATGCTGACAATCGGCCGCGCCGGGAAACTTCTTCAGGGATTTCGTGGAAGGCCTGCCGGCGATATCCAGGCTTTGGTCGACTGCACCTTGGCCGTGTGCAAGTTTGTAGCGACCTGCGGCGATTCACTCGAAGAGATGGACTTGAACCCCATTCTGGTGCTTCCCCAGGGGCAAGGATGCCTGGTGGTTGACGCCTTGATCAAAGCGAACTCTTGAAAGGAAATCCCGAATGAGCACACTCGTCACTTACCACTGCGAGGACAAAGTGGGCGTCGTTACGCTTCGCCGTCCCGACAAACTGAACGCGATAAACGCCGCATTGAAAGAGCAACTGATCGCGGCGCTTGAAGGTGCAGATACAGATGACGAAGCGAGCGTGGTTTTGCTGGAGGCTGAAGGCCGTGCCTTTTCAGTGGGGTTCGACATTGTGGGCGCGTCCAGCGACGATGCAAGCGCTCATGACCCGTTTCGCTGGGAATCGATTCTTCGCAACAGCATGCGCATGGCCCTGGCCCCTTGGAGCATGAACAAGCCCGTGATCGCAGCGGTCCAAGGTTATGCGCTTGGAGGAGCGTGCGAACTTGCAATGATGTGTGACCTGACCATTGCCGCCGACGACGCCAAATTCGGAGAGCCGGAGGTGAAGTTCTCTCATGTGGGGCCAGTGATGGTGATGCCCTGGATGATTGGCCTAAAGCGCGCGCGCGAACTGGTTTTCTTCGGAGATTTGATCGATGCGAAGACTGCGCTGGATTATGGAATGGTGAACAAAGTGGTTCCTGCAGCGGAACTTCCCGCCAAGGCTCGCATGTATGCACAACGTCTGGCCCTGGTTTCTCCAGAGGCCCTGCGCTGGGCGAAGCGTTCCATTAACCGCGGCGCCGAGGTGGCTGGGATTCGGACCGCGATTGAAGCGGGGGTGGATAGCTACATCAGCCTCTATGCCGGGCGGACCAAGGTGAATGATGAGTTTGCCGAGCGCGTTCAGAAGGACGGTCTGAAAGCGGCGTTGGCCTGGCGCGAAGACCAGTTCAAAGCATTTGACTTCACCTGAATTCAAAGAGCTCTCTGACACTCAACAGATGGAGCAAGCCGAACCCATTTACCTTTGATATTTCGCCATGCGTTTCTAACCTCAACCATCACGCGCATCGTTGCGCCAGTAAAGGAGCCCAATATGTCCCCCCGAAAGATTCTTCTCGCGACAATTAGCTTTCTCATGGCCGCTTGTGCACAAGCGGCCGACTGGGCTCCAGTGCGTCCGATCAAGATTACAGTGCCCTACGCTGCTGGCGGTTCTGCGGATGTGATCGCCCGGGTGCTTGCCGAAAGGCTTCAGGCGCAATTGGGACAGCCCGTGATCATTGACAACAAGCCGGGAGCGGGCACGGTCATCGGCGCCACGGCCGTCGCGAAAGCCCCCGCTGACGGATACAACCTGCTCTTCGCAACATCAACGACATTGAGCATCGTGCCGCTGGTGCAGAAGCAAATTCCCTACTCGCCATCTCAGTTCATCCCTGTGGCCGGGATCATGTTGATGCCTTTCATGCTCGACATCAATAAAGATCTGCCGGTGAACTCTCTTAAAGAGCTGGTGGCCGTCTCCCGAGGCAAGCCTGGCGTTCTCAACTACGGCACGCTCGGAAATGGGAGTTCCAACCATGTGCTTGGAGCCTTGCTGTCCAAGGCGGCTGACGAGTCGATGGTCTCCGTTCACTATGTGGGTGCTGCTCCCGCGTTAACGGCTCTTTCGCGGGGCGATATTCATGTCTACTTTGACGGCATCCCGACATCGATCCACAAGGTGGCCAACGGCGAATACAAAGGAATTGCCGTGACCAGCAAGACTCGAGTGCCGGGTGCACCCAATGTTCCCACAGTGTATGAGCAGGGGTTCCCAGAGCTGGGACTGTCGGTGTGGTACGGGCTGGTTGCGCCCACCGGCACCCCTCAAAACGCGGTCGCTACGATCAACGCTGCCGTCCGAACCGCTGTGGCGGATGCACGCGTCTCGGGAATCATCACACGCGATGGTTCCCAGCCGTTACAGCTAGATCCGCAGGCCTTCCAGCAACTCATCGAGCAGGATGCGGTGGGCTGGCGCGAGGCCTTCTCCAAACTGAAGCTGAAGCTCGATTGATCTCCGGTGTGGACAACGGATTCTCTATGAACGGTGCCGAGACGCTTCTTCACACCCTGGTTAGAGGCGGGGTAACCACCTGCTTTGGCAATCCGGGAACGAGCGAGGTCCACTTCGTGAAGGGCCTGGACACCGTTCCTGAGATGCGCTGTGTTCTCGCCCTGGCTGAAAACGTCGCTACCGGCGCTGCGGACGGTTTTTCGCGAATTTCCGGGGGCACTGCCGCAACTTTGCTCCATTGTGGGCCAGGACTTGCGAACGGACTCTCCAATCTGCATAACGCGCAGAAAGCTGGCAGCTCGATTGTCAACGTAGTGGGAGACCAGGCGCAGTTTCACGCGCCTTTGAACCCCCCTTTGGCATCTGAGACGCTGAACTACGCACGTACTGTTTCGGCGTGGACACGGCAGTCGAAATCTTCACTCTCAGTAGGCACAGATGCTGCCACCGCCATCGCTCAGGCAAGAAGCGGTGGTGGTGCAATCGCCAGCCTTATCCTCCCCTCGGATGTCTGTTGGGGGCCAGGAGGAAGCATAGGTACGGTGGCACCGTTCGGCCCCCGGCCGAGTGTGCCCGACGAAGCGGTCTCTGCCGCCGCCAGTCTTGCCGGCTTTGGCTCTTCGACTGCCTTCATTCTGGGCGATGACGCCCTATGCGGCGACGCGCCTCGCTTCGCGGCTGCGATCGCTGCGAAGACGGGTGCCATCGTTCTGGCGCATAGCTTTATTCGCAGGGTCGAGCGTGGGGGTGACCGGCCTCTGATCGAACGGGTGCCTTACGCCGTGCCACCTGCACAGAAGCTGTTTGCAGACATTCGAAATGTGGTTCTTGTTGGAGCCCAACGCCCGGTTTTCGCTTTTGCAGGTCCAGATGGGGTTAGCGGCCCCGAGGTACCCGGTACCCTCTTCAGCAGTCTGGGGGCGGCGGGTGACGATATCGAAGGCGCGCTGCGCGAGGTGAGTGCCCGGCTTGGCTGCGAGTTGTTGAAACCGGAGTCCTCTTGGGCCTGGGATCCTATCGAGCGAGCTCACGGAGAGATATCTTCCCTGGCGTTCGGACAATCGCTGGCGGCGTTGATGCCCGAAGACTGCATCGTCGTGGATGAAGGTGTGACTTTCGGGCGCTCGGCCTACGGGGCTACGCACTGCGCGCGACGCCATGATTGGCTTCAGTTAACAGGCGGGGCCATAGGATCCGGGTTGCCGCTTGCAACAGGTGCTGCGATTGCAGCACCGCAGCGGCGCGTCGTCTCTCTCCAGGCTGACGGTTCAGGCCTCTACACGGTGCAAGCTCTCTGGACGCAAGCTCGTGAGCGGCTGGACATCACAACAGTCGTTTTCTCGAACCGGAAGTACGAGATTCTCTTCAATGAGATGAAGCGAATGGGTGTAGACCCAGGCGCGAGCGCGGACAAACTCTTCTCGCTTGAAAATCCGTCACTTGACTGGGTACGCATCGCGCAGGGCTTCGGCGTTGAAGCGGCGACGGCGTGCACCATGGATGAGTTCAACGATCTTTTTCTACATTCACTGACGCGTAGCGGACCCTTCCTGATTGAATTGCAGATTCCCAACTGACAAGCTTGCAGCGCGGCAGTGTTACTGCAGGGCCTTGCCTCATCAGACCGATTTTTTCTCCAGAACACGCATGACAGAGTCGGATGCGAAAGCCGTCCACTCCTTGTGCGCTTCATCGTCTAGCGCCTCACCCAGAAACCGGGACAGCGTGTACCGGTTCGACACGAAAAAATATCCCGAGGCGAGGATCATCAGGTAGATGTGACGAGCCTTTACACCGCGCCTGAATAGGCCAGTGCGCTGACCTTCGGCGACGATCTTCTCAATGCGTGTCAAAACAGGGGAGACCGCGCCGCCGGGCTCCAGCGGCCGGCTTTTGGCCAAATGCCGTCCCTTGTGCATGTTCTCATTATTGAGAAGCACGATGAGTTCGGGATGAGCCATGTAGTACCCAAAAACGAATTGAACGATTTTGGTGATGGCCTTCTTCGGATCCCCCAGATCAATCTCCAGGGCTTCTTCCGCCGCTCCCATGCGCTGGTACATTTCTTCTAGTGCAGCGGTGTAGAGTCCCTGCTTGTTGCCGAAGTAGTAGTAAATCATCCGGTCAACAGACTTCGCCTCTTTCGAAATCTTCTCTATGCTCCCCGCGTCGTACCCATATTGCGAGAACACCTTGATCGCAGCCTTCAAGATGGCGGCTCTCGTTTTCTGGCTTAGCGGCTCTAACTTGGGCCGTCCGCGTCCTGGTTTCTCTGAGACAGGGTCAGTCGGCAAATGCTTGGCGGTCACTTCGGAATAGCTCCATGCTGCGTGTTGGCTTCAAGTGTGCCATGGCGCCAATTCTTCAGGTTGAGCCGCGCAGTTGGGTGGCC
Source organism: Ottowia thiooxydans DSM 14619 (assembly GCF_000422885.1). Classification (GTDB taxonomy): domain Bacteria; phylum Pseudomonadota; class Gammaproteobacteria; order Burkholderiales; family Burkholderiaceae_C; genus Ottowia; species Ottowia thiooxydans. The sequence goes on from NZ_AUGX01000009.1 coordinate 129,763, forward strand.
GGGTTGATGCAGGGCCGCGTTATCTGAGATCATCGAGGTCATGCACTGCACCGCTTCTCTCAACCTCGGGACGGCCGCCTGATGGGACGCCCCGCTGGCGTTAATGGCGCCGACACCTTACGCGCAATCCGCAAGGCGGCGGTCTCGCGCATCTACCGCCACGGATTCGAGGCGATGAATCTGCGCGAGCTAGCCACTGACGTGAACCTACGCCTGGGTTCGCTCTACAACCACGTGCCGCAGAAGCAGGAGTTCCTGGCCTCGTTGCTTGAAGGCGTCATGATTGAGTTGCTAGGCGATCTTGATGCGCGCATGGCGGGTCTTACTGACCCGATGAAGCGGCTCGAGTGCTTTGTGCAGTTCCACATCGAGTGGCATACCGTGCGCAAGGAAGAGACCTTCATCGGCAATATGGAATTGCGCAGCCTGTCTCCGCCGCAGTACGAAAAGGTCGTTGCCATGCGCAAGCAGTACGAGGCCCACTTGCGCAAGATCTTGATAGATGGGGAGAAGGCCGGCCTATGGAAACTGGAGGACAAGGCGGTGACGACGTTGGCACTGCTTTCGCTTTTGACTGGCATAGGCGCCTGGTATAGCGAGGAAGGTCGGCTCAAACAGCAACGGCTGATCAAGATCTACCAGCGGCTGGCCAAGCAGCTTCTGGGCGTTTCGGTGAAGGCCTAAGAGCGGGGGGCGCAGAACTCAGCGACCTGTTATAGCGGCACGAGGTTAGCTCATCATGCAGCGTCGAAAAGCATCGTGCCGAGTTGCGTTCGATCGATAAAGAACCGTTCGGGCTGAGCTTGTCGAAGCGTTGCGCAAGGCTTCGACAAGCTCAGCCCGAACGGCTTTATTGCTTGACCGAAACCATAGACCTTCAGAACAGCCCCCTCTCAATGCGAGCGGTTTGTATTTTTGAAAGCAGATTGATATCAAGAGGTGCCAGGCGTGCCGTGCAGATGCTCAGGTAGTCCGCTGTGCATCAGCCGTCCGTCGAGCCTGCGCCCGATGATTTTTTCAGCCAACCGCGCAGCGGTGAGCAGCTTCTCCAGATCCAGGCCGGTTTCGATGCCCATCTCGCGGCAGAGAAAGGCCAGGTCCTCGGTGCAGATGTTGCCAGACGCACCGCCGTGCGCATTGCCGCAGAACGGGCAGCCGCCCAAGCCCGCGATCGAGGCATCAAACAAGTCCACGCCCACCTGCAGCGCAGCCAGTGCATTGGCCAGCGCGAGGCCACGCGTGTCATGCAGATGCAGGCCCACCCGCGCATGTGGAAGGATCTCGCGAACCATCGCTACGCGCCGTTGAATGGCAGCCGGGTTGGCCATGCCCACTGTGTCAGCCAGGTAAAAATTCTGGAGTTTGAAGCTCTCGCTTTGCTCCAGGCTGGCGACGAACCGCAGCGAGCGGGCTAGTTGGTCTTCACTGATTGCGCCCTCGATGTGGCAGCCGAAGGCTGTCATCACGTAAGCAGTGTCTATGGGAATTCCCACGTCGCGGTAGCGGTGCACCCAGGCGCGCTGTGCCTGGGCGTGTTCTTCCATGCCCATGCCGTTGTTGGCGCGACTGAACGCATCTGAGGCGTAGAAGTAAAGGGTACCCGCGAGATCCACCTGGCCCGCAGCGCGAGCACGCTCGAAACCTTGCGGGTTGAGCCACAGGCCGGTGTACTTCACGCCCTCGCGCTTATTGACGGCCGCGAATAGTTCGGCCGCGTCGGCCATCTGCGGAACGCGCTTGGCATTGACGAAGGAGGCGACCTGGATCTGCTTCAGCCCCGCGTCCGCGAGGGCTTCTACCAGCGAAGTACGTTCGGCGATGGAGAACCCTGCTGGCTCAATCTGGAAGCCCTCGCGAGGGCCTTCTTCGTGGATATCGATGCGCTGCGGTAGCTCATGTGTCATGGTCGATCTCCTTGCTTGGGTTCTATGCAGCGGGATCGATACGAAACAGGTCCTGGTGTCGCTCCACCCGCGCCTGCGTCGCGCAGCCGACCCAGCTCAGGGTGCCCGCCATAGGCGAGGTGATCGCCATTTCCATTTTCATCGACTCGATAGTGGCAAGCCGCTGGCCAGCGGTCACTAGCTGGCCGCTGGCGACGTGGACCCCGACCACGAGCCCCATCATCGGCGCACGCACCAGTCCGCTGTGTGCGGCGCTGGCGCCAGCCCGGGCATCGTGGGCCGGGCGGATGTCGAGCACGATTTGCGCTTCGCCGATCAGAGCACTCGCACGCTCGACGAAGCAATGCGCGCGCAGGCGCAGCGTGAGGCCATCGACGGTAACGGGTTGCCATCCGGACAAGGCCTCGTGTGCGGCGACGCGATGCCGTGTGCCATTGACGTCAACAACGAACTCGCCGGGGGCTGGTGACGGCGCGAAGCCGATCTTCCAGTCACCTGAGGATGAAAGCGCCTTGTAAGTCGCCGCTGCCTCGCTCTCCACACCTCCCCGCGCGATGCGCCACCCGGTTAACGCGGCGTCGTACCAGGCACCTGCCGTTGAGCCTGTCGAAGCGCGTTGCTGCGCGAGCCACAACGCCAGCAGCGCCGCCACGTGAGCTGTCGGCTCAGGCTGCGTTCCTCGTCGGGAAAGCCAGCCGTCTATGAACTCCGTTGTGACCCCGTTCGCCTGTACGTCGGCATCAGCCAGCAGGTCAAGCAGGAAGCCTCGGTTGCTGGTGACGCCCAGCACAGTTGTTTCCGCCAGGCCTTCGCGCAACTGCGCGAGCGCCCCTTTTCGGGTGTCCGCGTGCGCGATGAGCTTGGCGATCATCGGGTCGTAGTGCGCGCTGATCACGCTCCCGCTGGAGACGCCGGTGTCCGTGCGTAGTCCTGGCGCCATTTCGAACACCTCGACGCAGCCAGTGCTCGGCAGGAAGTTCTGCGCAGGGTCTTCCGCATACAGGCGTGCCTGCGCAGACACGCCCCGCGGATCTGCAAGCTCCTCCTGCGAGAACGGCAGGCGGCCTTCGGCCACCGTGCGGATCTGAAGTTCCACCAGGTCCAGCCCGGTCACGGCTTCCGTCACCGGGTGCTCCACTTGCAACCTTGGATTCACTTCGAGGAACACGGCGCTCTCGCCGGTCACAGCGAACTCGACGGTGCCCAGACCGCGATAGTTGACCGCCTTCCCCAGTGCCACAGCATGCGCCCATAGTTGCTTACGCAATGACTGAGGCAGGTTCGTCACAGGCGCTTCTTCAACGACCTTCTGGTAGCGCCGCTGCAGGCTGCATTCGCGGTCGTACAGGTGTAGTACCTTGCCTGAACCGTCGCCCAGGATTTGTACTTCAATGTGGCGGGGCTTGGAGAGGTAGCGCTCGGCGAGGAGCCGCCCATCCCCGAATGAAGAGCGGCCCTCGCGGATCGCCGCGGTGATAGCCTCGCGTGCCTGCAGGGCGTCGCGCACCACGCGCATGCCCTTGCCGCCACCGCCCGCTACGGCCTTGAGGATGTAGGGCGTGGGCAGCAACGAGACTGCTGCAAGCAAGGCCTCGACATCGTCACTCGGTTCATCCAGCCCGCCCGCTGTCGTGATGCCCAGTTGCACAGCCAGTTTCTTCGCCGCGGTCTTGTCACCGAACAGTGCAAGCACCTCGGGTGAAGGGCCGATGAAGGCTATACCGAGGTCAGCGCAACGACGCCCGAATTGCGGGTTTTCCGACAAGAAGCCGTAGCCCGGGTGCACCGCATCCGCGCCCACTCGCTGGGCAGCCGCTAACACGGCTTCGATGTCGAGGTAGCTCTGGCGGGCCGGGCCCTCACCGACCCAAACCGACTCGCCGATCTCGCGCACATGCAGGCCTTCGGTATCGGCGCTTGAATGGACGGTCGCTACACGCAGGCCCATACGACGCACCGTGCGGGCAATGCGGCAGGCGATCTCACCGCGGTTCGCTATGAGGATTTTCTTGAACATGGTTATGGCTGAGTTTCAGGGTCACATGCGAAAGACACCGAAGTGTGTCTCGGGCGTCGGAACGCGAGAGGCGATGTCCAGCAGCAGTGTGAGCGTCTCGCGCGTCTCAGCCGGGTCCAAGATGCCATCTACCCACAACTGGCGAGCGAAGTTGCGCGCGGCAGCGAAGGTTTCGTAATGCTGGCGAATGGGCGCCTTGAAGGCATCCTCCTCATCAGCGGTCCAGGTTTCGCCGGCCTTAAGGTTCTGGCGCTTGACCAGCGCGAGCGTCGTCGCCGCCTGGTCCGGTCCCATGATGGCGGCCCTGGCGTTGGGCCACATGAACATCGCGTTCGGCTGAAATGCGCGGCCGCACATGGCAAGATAGCCCGCGCCATACGCGCCGCCGGTGATGATGGTGAACTTCGGGACACGGGCCGAGCTCATCGCGGTGATGAATTTCGCACCCGCCTTGGAGATGCCGCCTTGTTCGGCTTCGCGGCCAACCATGAAGCCGGCCACATCGGAGAGGAACAGCAATGGCACGTTGCGCTTGCAGCACAGGTCGATGAAGTGCGTAGCCTTGGCAGCGCTTTCGGTGAACAGCACGCCGTTGCTAGCCAGCACGCCGACCTGCCAGCCACCGATGCGGGCGAAGCCGGTGATAAGTGTGTCGCCGAACTCGGCCTTGAATTCTCCGAGGTCCCCAGCGTCCAGGAGGCACTTGAGCAATTCGCGCATCGGTGTGGGCTTGCGCGTGTCGCGGTTGACGATGCCGTAGATGTCGGTCGGGGGGCGCGAAGGCGCAACCACCGGCACGCGATCTCGCAGGCAAGGCGGCATAGCAGGCAACTCCCCTACGAGGCGCCGCGCGATGGCGATGGCCTGTCCGTCGTCGTCGGCGATGTGGTCCGTCACGCCGCTCACGCTGCTGTGCATGTCCGCGCCACCCAGCTGTTCCGGATCGACCCGCTCGCCGGTAGCTGCTTGGACGAGCTGGGTGCCTGCCAGGAACATGAAGCCCTTGGCCCGCACGATCACGATTTCGTCGCACAGCGCCGGGATGTAGGCGCCACCCGCGGTGCAGGCCCCCAGCACGACCGCAATCTGAGCGATGCCTTCGGACGACATGCCCACCTGGTGGTGGAATATGCTGCCGAAGAGGCCCTCGTCTGGGAAGATGTTGGCCTGATCCGGCAGGAAAGCACCGCCGCTGTCCACTAGCGTGATGCACGGTAGGCGATGTTGGCGAGCGAAGCGCTGCGCACGTACATGTTTTTTGCACGTCATGCCGAAATAGGTGCCGCCCTTCACCGTGGGGTCGTTGGCGATCACCATGCAGGCGCGGCCCTGCACGAGACCCACGCCGGTAACAATGCCCGCACCCGGCGCGACGCCTTCATACAGGCCTTCGCCGGCCAGCTCGCCGATCTCGAGAAAGGGCGATCCCGGATCGAGCAAGATGGCGATGCGCTCGCGCACCAGTAGCCGGCCTCGTTGAATGTGCTTGTCACGAGTGGCCTGGGGGCCCCCGAGCCAGGCAGCGTGACGCGCGACGTGCAAGCTGGCCAGCAGTTCGCGGTAGGCCGCTTCGTTGGCGGTGCGTTCCTCGGCGTCTGAGAGCGCCTTGCTGGGTGTGGTCATGTCATTCATGCGTTGAAATCCGGGACCTTGCGCAACGTGAGGGCGACCTTTTGTGCGCCTGGCGCGTCAAAGAAGCCATGGCGAACCATGCGAACCTCGGCTTTTACCGCCAGCGCGTTGCGCACCCGTGCCTCTACGTTCAGTGCGGTGGCGGCGTCGTCGGATGCAGCGGCGCCAGCAGCGCGTTCCACCAGCAGCTGCAGGTTGCGTTGCGTGGTGTGGCCTTCGAAGTCTGCCAGTACGCGCATTACGCCGCCCACGGTTGGTTTCATCGACGAGACCACGTCCTGCACAGCCGAGGGGAAGAGATTCACCCCCCGCACTATCAGCATGTCGTCAGTGCGGCCGAAGCAGCGGATAGCTGGCGTGGTGCGGCCACCCGGCCCGCCCATGGCGGTGACAGTCACATGGTCACCGGAACGGAAGCGCAACACGGGCGAGGCCTGGCGCTGTAGAGAGCTGTAGACCAGCTCGCCGGTCGCCCCTTCTTTCCACTCGATGGGTTCTGCGGTTTCCGGGTCGATCAGCTCGGCCAGGATGAAGTCTGGCGCGACGAAGTACATGCCGCGCTGGTCGTCGGCCTCGGCCCAGTAGACACAGCCGAGGTCCGTGCCGCCCATCACCTCACAGCATATGGCACCCCAGTGCTCCTCGAGCCCCTGTCGGATTGCGGGGATGCCCCCACCCGGCTCGCCGCCAACCACCAGACGTTTCACGCCAATGTCGGTAGCCCTCCTGCCAATCAACTCTGGCGCCACGCTCGCCATGTACAGCAGGAAGTTGGGGGTGCCGACGATGCAGCGCGGGCGCGCATCGCGCGCGGCGACCAACAGCCGGTCTACGCCGCCATCCGCCCCGATGGGCAGGTCCACCGCCCCGATCTGGGTGACGCCCTGGTAGATCGGCACGCCGCCAACGAAGCCTTTGCTCATCGAGAATGCGTGCAGAACCCTATCTCGCGGGCGGATGCCGCAGGCGTAGAGGCCCCGCGCCGTCATCTCGGTCCAGTGATCGCGGTCCTCGCGCGTGAGGCCCACATAGGCCGGGCTGCCGGTCGTCCCGGAGGAGGCTTGCACCTGCACGATGTCGGCTTCGGGCGCCGCGCGGTGCAGACCGAGCAGGGGTGCCGCCTTGAGGCTGTCACGCAATTCCTGCTTGGTGGTGAAGGGAATGTGTTGCAAATCTGCCAAGCTGCGGACGCCGCCTTTGGTGATGCCTGCGTCCACGAGCTTGTGCTGGTAGAAGGCCGAATGCGCCAAGAGATACGTGAGCTGGGTTTGCAGCCGCTGTATCTGCATCGCCTGGATTTCGTGCCAGGGTTGGGATTCCACCGTGCTGAACGGCGCGGCTATGGCTTGCGTCATGTGGTCTCCTGGTGAACAACCAGAATTGCATTAATCGGTCATTTGTCCGTTTATGAATCCTAACATCATCTGTACGGCTTCAGCCAATGTTCTCGTCACCATCAACCACTCCGCCTTCGCAAGCCTGCTGGCCTTCAGCGATGCACGCCCAAGCATCAGGGCATTTGCGGAAGAACGTAACCAATCTGACGCGAAACGTGAGGCGTAGGACTCTCGGGAGAGCGTAAATATAGGCAATACATTGCCTATATGGCGAATAGAAAATTGCTGCAATGCATCATGATTTTTTGTTCTGATATCTTCGTTTTCCTAGCGTAATCCATGAGAACAAGACCGTGGCAATGGCTTGCGGTTACCTTTCAATATCCCTAATATTCGGCTGCATGTTGTCATAAAGAGTGGCTCACCCGGGAGATGTTCCGGGGCAGTCCGCCGGTGAAGAACGAGGAGACATGAGACAAGAACGAGCCAGTGTTGCAAGTGCTTTGCACGAAGAACCGCATGAAGATTTGCGCGGTGCGGTGCGCCGCTTCGCCGCAGCCGAGATCGCGCCGCTCGCGAAGAAGATCGACCGCGACGACTGGTTTGCGCGCGAGCTCTGGCCGAGGCTCGGTGCCCTGGGCGTGCTCGGGCCCACGGTGTCTGAGGCTGATGGCGGTGCCGGGCTTGGTTATGCGGAACACGTCGTGATCGCTGAGGAAATCTCGCGGGCCTCTGGCTCGGTTGGCATCTCCTACATCGCGCACTCCAACCTGTGCGTGAACCAGATCCAGCTCCATGGCACAGACGCGCAGAAGGCGCGCTACCTGCCTCCCTTATTGAGTGGCGAGGCCGTAGGCGCTCTTGCGATGAGCGAGGCCGGCGCCGGCTCCGACGTCATTTCCATGAAGCTCAAGGCGCGCCGCGATGGCGATGCCTACATCCTGGACGGTGCCAAGCTCTGGACCACCAACGGCTGGTACGCAGACACCTTTGTGGTGTATGCCAAGACCGAACCTGGCGCCGGCAAGGCGGGTATCACCGCCTTCATCGTCGAGCGAAATACGACCGGGTTCGACACACGCCAGCGTGTGGACAAGCTGGGCATGCGTGGCTCGGGTACCTGCGAGTTGGTGTTCTCTGGCTGCCGGGTGCCGGCGGCTAATGTGCTGGGCGAGTTGAACGGAGGCGTGCGCGTGTTGATGCGGGGGCTGGACTATGAGCGGCTGATCGCGGCATCCGCCTGCGTCGGGCTCATGCAGGCGGCGCTGGACATCGTAATGCCTTACGTGACCGAGCGACGCCAGTTTGGTCAGCCCATTGGAGAGTTCCAACTGATCCAGGCCAAGCTTGCGGACATGTTCACGCGCCTGGGTGCCAGCCGTGCGCACCTATATGCGATGGCAGCCCGCGCAGATCTCGGCTATTCGCTGCGCAAGGAGGCGGCTAGCGTGATCCTGCTGGCGGCCGAATCGGCCACGCAGTCGGCGATGGATGCGATCCAATGCCTTGGAGGCAATGGCTACACCAACGACTACGACGCGGGCAGACTGCTGCGCGATGCCAAGCTGTATGAGATCGGCGCGGGCACTTCTGAAATTCGCCGTATGTTGATTGGGCGCGAGATGATGAGGGAGGCGGCATGAGCGATATTTCGACTCCGCATGTGCTTGAGTGCAAAGGCATCGAGCGCCGGTTCGGAGGTCTGGTTGCGCTAACTGGCGTCGACATGCACATAGCGAAGGGCGAGATCTTCGGCCTCGTCGGCCCCAATGGAAGCGGCAAGACGACGATGACCAATGCGATCACCGGGTTCTTCCCGCCGCAGAAGGGCCAGATCCTTCTGAATGGCCGCAACATTACAGGCATGGCACCTCACAAGGTGGCGCGTCTGGGTGTGGCACGAACTTTCCAGAATCTGGCGCTCTTCAACGGCATGACCGTGCTGGACAACATCCTGCTCGGCCGGCACGTGCACATGCACCCTAGCGTGTGGCGGACCATGCTCTATCCGTGGGCCGCGCGGCCTGAAGAAATGGCCAACCGGGAGATCGTCGAGGAGGTCATCGACTTCATGCAGCTGGAGAGCGTGCGCGGCGAGCACGTCGAGTCGATCCCGCTCGGCCTCAAGAAACGTGTCGAGCTGGCGCGCGCGTTGGTCGCGCAGCCGGATTTTCTGATTCTGGATGAGCCAATGGCCGGCATGAATCAGGAGGAGAAGGAGTACATGGCGCGCTTCATCCTTGATGCGCGGGACGAACGTGGCGTCACGGTCCTGATCATTGAGCACCACATGGACATCATTACCGGCATCTGCGACCGCATGCTGGTGCTGAGCTATGGCGAGCTGATCGGTACCGGCATACCGAGGGAAGTGATGGCCGATCCGCGTGTGGTCAAGGCCTACCTGGGGAGCGCGCATGCAGCAGCGTGACTTGTGTCCCGCGATCTGGGACGAGAACCCGCGCACCACGCTCGTGCGCATCCTCGCGGCCAACGCTGCGGCCGCATCGAGCGGCATCGCGATGCGCGAGAAATCGATGGGCATCTGGCAGGAGCTCACCTGGGCTCAGGTGTATGAGGAAGTGTTGTGCTGCGCCGCCGGGCTGCAGGCCACTGGACTTTCCGCAGGGCAGGGCGTGCTCGTGCTTGGCGATAACCGCCCGCGCTTGTATCTCGCGATGCTGGCCACGGGGGCCCTTGGCGGTTATGCCATACCGGTGTACCCCGATGCGACGGTCGACGAGGTGCTGCACATGGTGCAGGACCTGCCGGTGAAGTTCGTCGTGGCAGAAGATCAGGAGCAAGTCGACAAAGCCCTCGAGTTGCGGGAACGCGGGGCTGGTTTGAACCATATCGTCTACGACAACGCGCGAGGCATGAATGCGTACAAAGCCCCGGGACTTATGTCGTGGGAGGCGCTGCAAACGCTAGGCCGCGCGCGTCTGGGCGCAGAGCCCGGCTTGCGCGATGCCATCACACAACTTGCCCAGCCCGATGGCCCCGCTGTCTTCATTCATTCCTCCGGTACCACCGGTAAGCCCAAGGGGGTGGTGCTTAGTCACGCGAACGTGCTCTCCGGGGTGCGCAATGCGCGCGAAGCTGGTGCCTTCGGTTTCGGTGAGTCGGTGCTGGCTTACCTGCCGATGGCCTGGGTTGGCGATTTTGCGATGACCATGGGCGCGGGGGTTGCGTTGCGCTTCACCATCAATATTCCCGAACGGCAGGAGACGGTATTGCATGACCTGCGCGAGATCGCGCCGACTTTCTACCTGGCAGCCCCGCGCAGCTGGGACAACATGCTCACCACGGTTCAAGTGCGTATGGAGGATTCAACACCGCTCAAGCGATTCCTCTACAACCTGTTCATGGATTCGGCGATTGACGCCGAGCGCCGCAAGCTGGAAGGCCATCAGCCCACGGCGGCGCAGCGCCTCCTGCGGCCGCTAGGCGAGTTCCTCGTGATGCGGCCTATCAAGGACCAGTTGGGTATGTCGCGTCTGCGTCATGCATTTACAGGAGGTGAGGCGATCGGCGAGGACACCTTCGTGTTCTACCGCGCGTTGGGCGTTCGGCTGCGCCAGCTCTACGGGCAGACCGAGAGCAGCGCGTTCAACGCGATCCAGGCCTCCGATGAGGTGCGCCTGCACACGGTGGGCAGGCCGCTGCCGGGCGTTGAGGTGAAGATCAGCGAGAGCGGCGAGGTGTTGATCCGCTCGGGTAGCGTGTTTGCAGGCTACTTCCAGAACACGGCCGCGAGCGAGGCGACGCTGAAAGACGGCTGGCTCCACACGGGCGACGCCGGCTACTTCGAGGAAGACGGTCAACTCGTGGTGTTGGGCCGCGTCGCGGAAGTCGTGCACACGGCCAAAGGAGAGCGCTATATCCCGAACTACATTGAGAACCGTTTGAAGTTCAGCCCATTCATCAAGGACGTGGCCGTACTGGGCACGGGCCGCGACACCCTGTCGGCTATCGTCTGCATCGACCGCGAGACAGTGGGCCATTGGGCCGAGCAGCGCGGTATCTCATACATCTCCTACGCAGACCTCTCTCAGAAACCTGAGGTCTCGGAACTCGTTGCTGCAGCTGTGCGTAAGGTCAATACCAAGCTGCCCGAGCTCCTGGCGCTCCGGCACTTCGTGAGCCTGCATAAAGAGTTCGACGCCGATGACGGCGAGATCACCCGCACCCGCAAGTTGCGCCGCAATGTGGTCGAAGAGCGTTACGCGCCGATCATCGAGGCGATTTACGGTGGGCACGCGAGCGTCGCGATGAAGGCGCAGATCGTCTATGAGAACGGCGAGGTCGGTGTGACCGAGCGCCTTCTTTCGGTGAAGGAGCTTTAAGCCATGGACGTCATGTACTTCCTTGAACTCGCGATCAACGGCGGCCTCGCCGGCATGATGTATTCGCTGGTCGCGATGGGCATCGTACTGATCTACAAGTCATCTTCGGTGCCCAACCTGGCGCAGGGCGCGTTGGTGATGCTGGGCGCGTATGTGGTGCTGATGTTCAACGGCTTCGGCATACCGATCTGGGCGGCGATCCCGCTCACCATGGCCGCCATGTTCCTGGTTGGCTTGGGGATCGAGCGCGTGGCGTTGCGGCGCCTGGCGGGCCGGCCAATCGTGATGATCCTCATGATGACGCTGGGAATCGACATCTTCCTGCGCGCGTCAGCATTGACGTTCTGGGGTGGCAGCGGGCGCAACATGTCGCTGGGCATCAGCGACGCGCCACTCTTCCTGGGCACGCTGCTGGTCAACCGGGCGTATGCAGTGGGCGCGGCAGTGACTTTGGTGCTGTTCGTGGTCTTCATGCTGTTCTTCCGCACACGGCGCGGCCTGGTGTTGCGGGCGATCTCGGATGACTACACGGCATCTTGGTCCGTGGGCATCTCGGTGGAACGCGGCGTGGGACTTTCCTGGGCGCTGTCGTCGCTGGCCGCCACCACGGCCGGCGTACTGTGGGGTTCAGTGCAAACGGTGGACCAATCGCTGTCAATGCTGCTTCTCAAGGGGCTTACGGTCGCCGTGCTCGGTGGCATGGACAGCCTGGGTGGCGCGCTGTTGGCCGGGTTGCTCCTGGGTATCTTGGAGAACGTGGCGTCGGGGTACCTTGATCCGCTACTGGGCGGTGGCACCCGCGACCTGGTAGTGGCCGCGGTGCTGATACTCACCGTATTGATCCGCCCGCATGGCCTGTTTGGCCGGCATGACATTGAGAGGATCTAGCGAATGTTCTACCGCCAGGCAGGCATATTCCACACGAACTACGCGGCCGACCGCACGCTGTTCCCGATCCCCTTCGAGCGCTGGGCGGTTGTTGCGCTTCTGTTGTTCGCCGTCGCAGCACCGTGGCTTCTCAGCTCACTGCAGCTCACCAGCTATGTGCGGCCCTGGCTGATCTGGACGGCGGCGGCTCTCGGACTCAACCTCATCCTCGGCTGGGCCGGGCAGTTCCACTTTGGTTACGCCGCCATCATGGGCATCGGTGCCTATGCCTCGGTGCATGCCGCGCGGCGCGGAGTACCGTGGGAGATCGCGGTGATCCTGGGTGGGGCTGCAGCCGCTGCGATTGGCTCGGTGTTCGCCTTTGCCGCATTGCGCGTGAAAGGTCTGTACCTTGCGCTCTCCACGCTGGCCATGCAGTTCATCATGGACTGGGTTATCTCTCATGTGCCTGCCATTAGCGGCGGCGTGTCTGCCACGTTGCAGGCGCCTGCCATGAAGTTGCTGGGACAAGCCATCACCTCAGATGCTGGTAAGTACTACGTAGTGCTGGCCTGGACGCTCTTCGTCACGCTGTTCATGCTGAACCTCCGGCGTAGTGCATTGGGCCGCGCGTTGGTGGCTGTGCGTGAGAAGGACTTCGCTGCAGCTGTCATTGGCGTACAGAGCTTCTACTACAAGCTCGTGGCGTTTGCGGCTTCGGCCTTCATTGGTGGCGTGAGCGGGTCCATGCTGATCTTCGGCTTCTACCAGGCCGTGACGCCTGAGCAATTCGCGGTGAACGTGTCGATCGAACTTTTGGCTATGGTGATCGTCGGGGGCCTGGGCAGCATCATTGGCAGTTACTTCGGCGCGGCCTTCATCCTGTTGCTGCCGGGCCAGATGAATGCGTTCATTGCCTGGCTGGCGCAGCTCATGGGCATCAACATTGGCGTGGAGGCGCTGGCGCACATTCCTCACATGGTCTATGGCGCAACCATCATCATCGTGTTGCTGATCGAGCCAATGGGCCTGGGCAAGCTTTATGGCAACGTGCGCAGCTACCTGATGCTGTGGCCATTCGGCTATGCCAAGAAATAGGGCTGACGCATGAGTAGCACTGTGAATCCCGAACACATTCTTCGTGTTAACAACATCGAGGTCATCTACGACCATGTGGCACTTGCCATCAAGGGCGTGTCGCTGGATGTACCTCTGGGCGGCATGGTGGCGCTGCTCGGCGCCAACGGCGCGGGCAAGAGCACCACGCTCAAGGCCATCAGCGGCCTGCTCAAACCAGAGCGCGGACTTGTCACGCGGGGCGACCTGCACTACATGGGTGGTGACATTCAGCGCCTGGCGCCACAGCAACGCGTGCGGTTGGGCATCGTGCAGGTGCTGGAAGGCCGTCGTGTATTCGAGCACCTCACAGCCGACGAAAACCTCACAGCTGCATCTTCCGTCGCGGGCGGTAACCGGGCAGAGACCGAACGCAAGCGTGAGATGGTTTATGGCTATTTTCCGCGTCTTAAGCAGCGGCGCGACGCGCAGTCAGGTTTTCTCTCCGGAGGAGAGCAGCAGATGCTGGCGATTGGCCGCGCGTTGATGACAGGCCCCAAGCTGTTGATGCTCGACGAACCGAGCCTGGGCCTCGCACCATTCCTCGTTGCAGAGATTTTTGACATTGTGCGGCGCATCAACCAGCAGGAAGGCCTGTCGGTCCTGTTGGTCGAGCAGAACGCGCTGGCCGCGTTGGAGGTGGTCTCGCACGGCTATTTGATGGAGAACGGCCGAATCGTCATGCACGACAGCGCCGAGACCATGAAGCGTAACCCCGACATTCAGGAGTTTTACCTGGGTGGTGCGGGCGGGCGGGATTTTCGCGAGATCAAACACTACAGCCGGCGCAAGCGCTGGCTGAGTTGAGAAGCGCAGCAGTAGTTTCAGCAACACGTTGCCGCTAGCGCGCGTACTTGGCGGCTGCAACGGATCATTCACCGTACGCAGGAGACGAGACATGAAGCGAATGTTGTTATCAGGGGTCGCGGCGTTCGCGCTGGCCCTGTGCGGTGTGCAGGCTCATGCGCAGGCGGGCAACTCCGTCAAGTTCGGCCTGTGCTACGACCTGAGCAAGGCCTACACCTTCGTTACGCCGCAGATCGTGCAGGCGGCCAAGGACTACGCGGCCATTCTCAACGCCAAGGGCGGCATCGAGGGCCACCCGATCGAGATCATCGCCCAGGATCACGGTAATGAGCCGCAGCGCGGGCTCGAGTGTTACGAGAAGCTGAAGCGCGAAGGCGTGATCATGTTTGACATGCTGTCTACGCCAGTCTCGCGTGCGGTGCTGCCGCGCGTCATGGAAGACAAGAACATCTTGCTGCAATCCTTTGTGGGTCGCGGCGATGCGGTGGACGGCGAGGTATTCAAGCAAATCTTCCCCATTGGCCCAACGTACTGGGGGCAGGTGGCTAACGACATTGCCTACATCAAGACGCAGCACAAGGGTAACCTCAAGGGCGTGAAGATCGGCTTCATCTACCCCGACTACTCGTTCGGGCAGGAGCCCATCCCGATCCTGAAGACGCTGGCGGCCAAGGAAGGCTTCGAGCTGAGCCTATTCCCCAACCCTATGCCTGGGCGAGACCAAGCGGCGGTGTGGACGCAGATTCGCCGTTTCGATCCGGCCTGGGTGATCAGCTGGAACCTCTCAGCCATGCATGTTGTCGCTGCCAAGGAAATGAAACGCAATGGCATCCCGATGGAAAAACTCATCGTGGTGAACTGGCTCAACGAAGTGGATATCAACAATATCGGCGCGGCCGAAGCCAAAGGCCTGAAGCGCGGCACTAACGTAGTGGGTGGCAAGAACCACGCCGTGATCCAGCAGATCATTAAGGACCTGTATGGCACCGGCAAGGGTAATGGCGACGTGAAGAACCTGGACGACATTTACTACAACACGGGCCTTGCCATGTATTCGGTGATGTTCGAAGCCACGCGCGCGGCCATCAAGAAGGATGGCTGGCCACTTAACGGCGCGAAGATCAAGGCCGGCATGGAGAGCCTGCGCAACTTCGACGCCAATGGCCTGATGTCGCCCGTGACAGTGACCGCCAAGGACCACGGCGGCGGTGGCAAGACACGCATCGACATGTGGGACGGTACCAAGTGGGTACCGCAGTCAGACTGGATTTCGGCCTATGCGGAAGAAGTGGACAAGGTGGTGAAGGAGCAGTCCGCGGAGTTCGCCAAGACTGGTAAGTAAGAGAAGCGGCGGAGTGGGGGAGCGAAGAGATGGCGTGTGAAAGCTCTTCACCCCGTATTCCGCCCGGGGATCCACGTTGGCGTGAAGTCCACGCTCCTTGAGGGAGCGCTGGATCCCGGTCAGGTTTTGGATGACAGCTCGTCGCCGTCTTCTCCCTCGACATCCGGATTGTCCAGCTTCTGCATGTTGTCCAGCATCTTCAGCAGATAGTGCACGGTGTGGACCATGTCGTTGACTGAGAAACCCTCCAACGCCTGCTCGTAGTAGTCGTGGATCTTGGGCAGAGCGCGACGCTCCCACACGTGGCTGCCCGCGGGTGTCAGGCGGATGAGGCGTGAGCGGCCGTCTTGCGGATCGGGGGCGCTCTCGACGCGGCCGTCGCGCTCAAGGCGCCCCACGACACCGGACAGGTTCTGGCGGCTGACCATGAGATATCGGGCGAGATCGCCCAGCTTCATGCCATTAGGTGTCTGCGGCCGCGAGAGCGCGCCGAGCACAGCCCATTGCTGCGTCGTGAGACCGTCTGCCTCGATCGCGCGAGATCCCGTTTTATGCAGCATGTTGGCACATTGATAAAGTCGGAAGAACAACCGATTGGCAATGTCCAAGCGTGTTTCTGAGGAAGTGTTCATAGGGTAATCCGTAGTATGTGGACGAGATTCGAGATCTTGCGTCGCCCGTGCATGAAGCCTAATATATGAATATATATTGACATAAATATCAAAGAGACGAAAGGTTGAAAAATGACACGATTGGCTGGCAAAACGGCAGTGATCACCGGCGGTGGCGGCGGCATCGGCGGCGCAACGTGTTTGCGCTTTGCCCAAGAGGGCGCGCGCGTTGCGGTGTTCGATCGTGATCTGGCGTCTGCGCAACGTACAGCGCAGCAGGTCATTGACGCAGGAGGGCAGGCACAGGCCTTCGAGTGTGACATCACCGTGCGAGCGGCTGTCGACGCGGCGGTGGCAAAGGCCATAGCTGAACTTGGCCCGATCGACATCCTCGTCAACAACGCGGGATGGGACGTGTTCATGCCCTTTACGAAAACACAGCCTGAGCAGTGGGACAAGCTGATCGACATCAACCTGAAGGGCGCGCTGCACATGCATCACGCCGTGCTGCCCGGCATGATCGAGCGCAAGGCAGGACGCATCGTCAATATCGCGTCCGACGCGGCGCGCGTGGGCTCCTCGGGCGAGGCGGTATATGCGGCCTGCAAGGGCGGCATCGTGTCATTCTCCAAGACGCTGGCGCGCGAGCATTCTCGCCACAACATCACGGTGAACGTCGTGTGCCCCGGCCCCACGGACACGGCGCTCTTCGCTGATTACAAGCTTGGCGCGGGTAACCCCGAGAAGCTGGAAGAAGCCTTCCGCCGTTCGATCCCGCTCGGTCGCATTGGCCAGCCGAGCGACCTGCCGGGCGCCATCCTTTTCTTCGCCAGCGACGACGCCGCTTATGTGACGGGGCAGGTGCTCAGCGTCTCGGGCGGACTCACGATGGCGGGCTGAGCGGCCTTCCACACGCCAACACAAGGAGACCATCCCATGAAATTCGAAGACATCCTCTACGAAGTGCGCAACGGCGTCGCGTGGATCACCATCAATCGCCCGGACAAGATGAACGCCTTCCGTGGCACGACCTGCGACGAGCTCATCAAGGCACTGCACAAGGCGGGCTATGACCGAGAGGTGGGCGCCATAGTGCTGGCCGGCGCCGGAGACCGCGCGTTCTGCACGGGCGGCGATCAGTCGGCGCACGACGGCAACTACGATGGGCGCGGCACCATCGGCCTGCCGATGGAAGAGTTGCACCAGGCCATCCGAGACGTGCCCAAGCCAGTGATCGCGCGCGTGCAGGGCTATGCGATTGGCGGTGGCAACGTGCTGTGCACCATCTGCGATCTCACTATCTGTTCGGAAAAGGCCATCTTCGGCCAGGCCGGCCCGAAGATGGGCTCGGTCGATCCTGGTTACGGTACGGCGCTGCTGGCGCGCGTGGTCGGCGAGAAGAAGGCGCGCGAGATGTGGTATCTGTGCCGGCGCTACAGCGGCAAGGAAGCTGTGGAGATGGGCCTGGCCAACGTGTGTGTGCCACACGAGCAACTGGACGCCGAGGTGCAGAAATGGGCCGAGGAAATCTGCGAGCGCAGCCCCACGGCGATCGCCATTGCCAAGCGCAGCTTCAACATGGACACCGCACATCAGGCCGGCATTGCGGGCATGGGCATGTACGCGCTCAAGCTCTACTACGAAACCGATGAATCGCGCGAAGGCGTGAAGGCGCTACAGGAAAAGCGCAAGCCCGATTTCCGCAAGTACGCAAAGTAGGTGCGATGCAGACCCCGTACAACAACCCCTACATCGACGCCGACCTGGCTGCGTTGGGCGAGCAGGCGCGTCGCTTCGCCACGGGCCGCGTGGCGCCGGGTTTTCAGGAGCGCGACAGAACGCGCGTGCTCGACCGTACTCTGATGCGCGAGATGGGCGCCTTGGGCTTCATCGCGCCCGAGCTACCGGAAGAGGTGGGCGGGCTTGGCACCGGAACGCTGGCCGCTGGCGTGATCCATGAGGAGATCGCGCGCGCTGACCTAAGCCTTTCCTATATCAACCTGCTGGCTTCGCTGAACGGGCAAATCCTGGCGAACTACGGCCAACCCGAGGTGGCGAAACCCTGGTTGCAGCGGCTCACCAAGGGCGAGGCCTTGATCGCCATCGCGCTCACCGAACCTTCGGGCGGCTCCGACGCGGCCAACCTGCGTCTGCGCATGGAGCGCACTGCAGACGGCTATGTCATCAACGGCGAGAAGACATCCATCTCAGCGGCTGACCAGGCCGACGCAATCATCGTGTTTGGCCGCACCGGCAGCGTGGAGTCTGGCGCGCACGGCGTCACGGCCGTGCTGGTGCCAGGTGACGCACAGGGTCTCACGCGCAGCCGCTTCGATTGCCACGGCCAACGTGCTATTGGCCGAGGGTCGCTTTTCTTCGAGAACGTGCGTGTGCCGCTGGATCACCGATTGGGCGACGAGAACCGTGGCTTTGTGCAGGTGATGCAGGGCTTTGATTTTTCGCGCGCGCTTATCGGCCTGCAGGTGCTGGCTGTCGCGAGCGTCGCGCTCGAAGAAACCTGGGCCTATACGGCGCAGAGGGAGGCATTCGGTAAGCCGCTGTCGGCCTTTCAGGGCGTTTCGCATCCATTGGCGGACTTCGAAACACAGGTAAATGCTGCGCGCCTGCTTTGCCTGCAAGCACTCTGGCTCAAGGACCAGGGGGCGCCTCACAGTGCCGAGGCGGCGATGTGCAAATGGTGGGCACCCAAGCTCGCCTACGACTGCATCCACCAGTGCCTGTTGAGTTTTGGCCACGCCGGTTACGACCGCGGGCCAATGGAGCAAAGATTGCGCGATGTGCTGGGCTTTCAGATCGGCGATGGAACGGCGCAGATCATGAAAACAATCATTGCGAGGGCGAGAGCAGGGCGCGGGGCTGTGCCGGCTTGATGTTGATGCGCAGTTGCGTTTAAGCGCCTCAGTCGTGGCCGCAACAGAGCCACTAGAGGAGCGGTTTTCATCGGCATTAGCTAAGCCGGAAGTCAGCAACGCGTGTTCATATGGGGCTGCCCGGACTTATTCAATTGGCATTGATATGCGCGGCCCTGACGGTTTTGGCCCAGACCAGCACTTCACTATCCACCAGCCGCCCAAATTCCTGGGATGTCGCGGCTGTGGTGGGTGTGGCCATCATCGCGGTCAGTTTAGACCTCGTGTCCGGATCCCGCATGGCTTGGTTGATGTTGTCCAGCAAGGTTTTAACGATCCCTGCCTGGGTTCCCTTGGGTGCCACTACGCCATACCAGTTGTCCGACACCAATTGCGGCAGGCCAAGCTCCACCACGCTTGGAACCTCTGGCGCAAAAGGAGAGCGCGAGGCCGACGTGATGGCTAGCGTTTTGATTTTTCCGCTTTTCAACTGAGGAAGCACGGTTGGCGCCGTCGCAAAAATCACATCGGCCTGCTCGCTCATCACGCCGACGACGGCTGGCGACATACCGCGATAGGGGACATGCGCCCATTCCACGCCGGTGGCTAGTGCGAATCTGGCTGCGGCAAGATGGGCCACGCCGCCAGCTCCTCCAGAAGCCATGTTGAGTTTGCCGGGCTCCTTCTTGGCAAGCGAGATCAGCTGTCCCAAGTTTTCTACGGGGACCTGTTTGCCCACGACGATGAAGGATGGCACCGAAGCGACAAGGGCAATCGGTGTGAAGTCCTGGGCTGAATAACCGGGTTTGGGATAAACGGAAATATTCGCCGTGAATGGCGTGTCCGCCAGCAGCAGGGTGTAGCCATCGGGGCTTGATCTAGCGACCTGAGCCGTCGCCAGCGTTCCACCAGCTCCTGGCTTGTTTTCCACGATGACAGGTTGCTTGAGGCGTTCACCAAGTTTGACGGCCAACACCCGTGCAATCGCGTCCGATCCTCCACCAGGCGCAAAAGGAACGACGAGCGTAATGGGTTTAGCGGGAAAAGGTGTCTGCGCGAGCGCGCAGACAGTGAACGGCAATGCAAACACGCCGAGCAGAAGTTGGCGGGAGAGGAAATTCATGCGGGACACCTCGTTTCAATGGGATACCGTATCCCATTTTTGGCAAATGTACCATTATTTTTGGATTCGGGATACGGTATCCTGAATTTTGAAAAATAGCTACAATCGTGGTTTTGCCACTACCCGAGACATCCATGCAAACCAAGATCCCGGCCATTCTTTTCCGCGGCGGTACGTCGAAAGGACCTCTTTTCCTGGCCCAAGACCTTCCACGAAGCCGCGATGTGCTGGACCGCGTGCTTCTTGCAGCCATGGGCTCTCCCCATCCTCGGCAGGTAGATGGAGTAGGCGGTGCAGAGTCGCTAACCAGTAAGGTCGCAATCGTGTCCAAGTCAACACGACCTCAAGTTGACATCGACTATTTGTTCGTCCAGATCAATCCCAATTCACCCATCGTGGACTACTCCTCCAACTGCGGGAACATGCTGTCTGCGCTGGGTCCTTTTGCCATCGAAAAGGGACTAGTCAAGGCAGATCAGTCGGGAAAGACAACGGTTCGGATCTACAACTTGAACACTGACTCACTGATCACCGTTGAACTTGAGACGCCCAACGGCGAAGTTACCTATGAAGGCACGGCCGCAATTGACGGTGTCCCCGGGACAGCGGCGCTGGTCCGGCAAAACTTCGCAGGCACCGTGGGCAGCAAGACGAAAAAACTCCTTCCAACGGGCAAGCTGAAGGAAGAGATTGACGGCATAGAAGTGACTTGCATTGACGTTGCCGTACCTGCTGTTTTGATCCCTGCCTCCGCGGTTGGCAAAACCGGCCATGAAACCAAGGCTGAGTTGGATGCAGACCTGGAACTGATCAAAAGGCTGAACGGAATTCGGGTTGAAGCGGGCTTGCGCATGGGGATGGGGGATTGCACGGAGCTTGTCGTGCCCAAACCTATGTTGATCTCCACGCCACGCTTCGGTGGAACCATTACCTCTCGCGATTTCGTTCCTTACAACTGCCACGCCACACATTCAGTGACGGGCGCCATGGCGCTGGCAACGGCGTGCGCCATGGCAGGGACGACCGCGGCAGACGTTATGGGCGAGGTTAAGGACGGCGCGGTAGTGATCGAGCACCCCAGCGGCACGATGGAGATCGGCATCAGGACGAGTGGGGAGGGTGAATCCTTCCAGTTGCTGGATGCCAACCTTGCCAGGACCTGTAGAAAGCTTTTCGAGGGGTTTGTCTGTATTCCTGGGGCGATCTGGAACGGAGAGGACAGGGCCGCTTCATGCGACGATATCGCTTAAAGGCAGAACCTAAACCATGACCGAATCTCAACACCTTCAGAAAGAACACCTCTTCGACCGGATCTATGAAATTCTCTGGAAAAAGATAGGCGCTGGTGAAATTGTGGCCGGGCAACGCCTCAAGGATATCGAATGGGCGCAAGCGTTGAATGTGAGCCGCACCCCGGTACGCGAAGCCATGCGCAAGATGTACCAGGAAGGCATCTTGATACCACTCGCCAACGGCGGCTACCAAGTCAAGAGCCTGTTACCTGGTGACATCATCGACCTTTACCGTTGCCGGGCTGCGTTGGAAGCGGTTGCCGCTCAAGATGCTGCTCAGTACGCCAGCGAGGCGCAGTTGGCAGCCTTGAGCAGTATCGTTGACCGTTGCGACGCAGCCATCGAAAACGGAGATAAGCAGACGGCATTCGAGCTCAATTCGAGTTTTCACTCGTCTGTCCTTTCCATTTCGAAAAATGCGTATGTAAAGCAGGTGTGCGAATCGCTCCGGAAAATGATCTTCTTCTACCGGGCTAGCGTCCTGCGGCAGGCAGAGGCTTCGACAGAGGAAAGCGCGGTTTACCTTAGCCGCTTGAAGATCAAGCAGTTGCACCATCGCCAGATCCTCGAAGCTATTCGCTCTCGCGACGGCGATGCCGCTTATCGGGTTATGGAGGTGCATGTTCGCGAAACAGCAGAGGACTTGCTGCCGCGCGTCTCTGCGAACCCTGTTCCTGCCAACACAGAGGAGACACCATGAGCAAAGTCCACAACACACCCGCTTTTCGTGCGGGCGGCTGGGTCATCGTTTCGGGCCAGACGGGAAGAATTGGGGAAAAACTTGTCAGTGACGCGTTTCCTGAACAGTTTTCGCAGTGCCTCAAGAACGTACGGCATGTACTTGAGCAGGAAAGCGTGCCATTGACTGCAGTGGCAAAGGTGAATATCTATTTGCGCAAGATGAGCGATCGTGAGGTGATGAACACGATCTATTCCCATTTTTTTGGAGAGCACTTGCCGGCTCGTACCACGGTGGGTGTTTCAGAGTTATCTCGGGATGCATTGGTTGAGGTGGAGGTATGGGCCTTCGACGGGAAACACTAACTCGACATGGAACTTCAGCGGCGAATAGGTTCACCCATCTCATTCAGCATTGATCTCATCCGGTACCGATCAACAATCCAAATCGGGACTTGATGAACTGGGCCCGCCTCGCTTCTGAGCCGGTGCTTCCAATCTTGATATGGACCTCTGGCTTGATTGGTGTGCGGGCTTGTTTGATTTGGGCGTGGCGCCCGGCCGGGCAGTCTGTAGAAACCTGCAACCCTCTTTAACCAAACTCGTTGCCCTGGTGAAAAATACAGATAAAACGCGAATGTGATGGCGGAAACTCAAGAGCTTCTTATCCGTGCAGTTATGCACAAAAGAGAAGTGGGAAACCTGGATTACAAGGCAAATTTCCTAGGAAGCGATGCCTAGAATATCTCGCGTTGTGTGACTTCTCCTGCAGGACTTGCGGAAACCGTTGCGCTGATCTCTTATTTGATTTTGAAAGAATCCTATGCGCATCAGATTTCCAAACCCGTTTGGATTTCCACTTCCGCCGAGTAGCCGCCTTGAGGCTTTGTGCAAAGAACTACCTATTCCTGAAGACTACCGAAGATTTCTTATGAGTCAAAACGGACTCGTCTTCCGAGCAATGGCCGGCTACGCTGATGATGCGCAGCAGTTCCTTGAAGAGCATGAAGAACAAGACGAACCGTCTGCTTACCCAGATCTAAGGGCGCTTTTCGGCCTGGCCAGAGAAAACGAACTCTACGACCTTGAAACTGCCATCAAGGAAGAAGGAACCTTTGGTGGTGTGTTCCTTCCCATTGGCGCTGGATATGGTGGCGACTCTTATGTGGTGGTCCTGGTCGGTCCCAAAGCCGGGTATGTTGCAAGCTTGGACCATGAGATGTATGCAGGTAGCGAGAGCGTAGAGGCGTTCGCAGAGGAGTTCGAGATAGAGGGCTTCACCGAGATGAGTGTGGAAGAAAAAGCCGCGGCTCTTCTCGATGAAAACATGGGTCTGGCTTGGCTTCATGCGCCATCAATGTCCGCATTTCTCGAATCCTGCGTTCATTGCGATGAGGATTTCGGTGGCTATGTCATAGACCACCCATCTCTACCCAGCTAACTGGTTGCTCGAATCAGTACCGAAAAGCTTCTCTGATGAGCTTGTTTGGTGATCTGTTCATCGGCGGGCCCGCTATTTCTCATTCCGTCGCTCTCCTGGTGGGCGGACCTTACTGCCACGACGTTGGCAGGGCGCTGAGAGGGGTAAGTCAATCTCCCAATCCCTCTCGGTATATTCGATGATCGTCGGAGTCACACGCTTGACCAAGAAATTCACACTGGCTCTCCTGTCCCTGACACTTATGGTGGCCGCCGTGTCGGCAAGGGCGGAGACTCCCGAGGACAAGGCCTATATGCTTGAGTTTGTCGAGCTGAACAAGCGCGCTTTGCGTTTGTCCCGAGAGGGCGACGATGACAACATCGAGAAGTTCATTCCGTCCTTGAGGCAGTTGGCCAAAAGGGCGAACATCTCGCCGCCATGCACTGAGGCCGTCAAGGCCAAGATTGCCATGTTGGAAGCGAATGTGCTTTTCCTTCGCGCCGATGACGGAAAAGACATGCCCTTCCTCCTTGAAATTCAGAAGCAGGAGCGACTTCTTAACGAAAGGCGTGGCGTTTGCCTGGGCGGCCGACAAAACCCCTGAGGTCCGCTTGCCCCTGTTCTCTGGACTTGATGAAGAGCACCGCGCCGTCTAAAAATGCGACTTTTTCTTGCGTACGCTTGGTTCGTCTTCGGCATGGCGATTCCCCTGGCCAGCACGGCTGCGTGTATCCAGCCTGATTCGGTTAACACCTGGAAATGGGGTTTGGGCGGTGGCTCTGCCTGGCTCCAATACGGAAACCACCAGACGGGCAAGATGTACTTCACCCTTCTGCGCAGCCCAGTGCGTGAATCCACCCGTTTGATTCTTCACGATGCATCTACCGCGATATCCCGGACGCAGGAGGTTCCCGGCTTTATCGACTTTTCCTTCGAGAGCGAGTTTCGTAGGGGAGGAAAAAACCGCATTGTTGCCATCGAGGGTGTCGGGATTCTTCAAGAGTTCCAGACTGGTGGGGTGGGCCTGTTCGTTGGAAACCTTGACTACCCAGATGTGGGGCTGGCGGCGCTTTTAAAAGTCAGCCGGACCATCAAAGGCTCATTCCGGTTCTACGTTGGTGAGAGCTGTCATGCCATCCCTCTTCCGGACATGCCACACCGGGTCATGAACACGCTTTTTTCACCTCAGCGCATTTTCAGGAAAGAAGCCACCAAGTTGTTTCTGCCGCGGCCCTGAACCTTCCGCTGTCATGCGGTCAAGGACGGTGCTACGGTGCTAGAGCGACCCACCCCTTGAAGGTAAACGCGCTGTAAAACATCTCTACGCCCGTGAATCCGGCTTCATGGAGCAGTTCGGAATCCTGCTCCGGCGAAAGGACAGGTAGTCGCTCCTTGATGGCCGCGATGCTGCCCTCAGCCTGGGCGACCGGTACCCCTGAGGCTATGGCGAGTGCGGCATTGCGCACGAGCCACTTGTCTTGCTCCTTGCCGTGGTTGGGGAAACTGTGGTGCGCGACAACCAAAGGGGCACCAGGCTTGAGCCGAGTGCGCATGGCTTCTAGTGTCTTGCGGCGTTCAGTGGCGGGAAGGAAGTGCAGGGTTAGCAGGCAAGTCGCTGCGTCGAAGAGCCCAGGAGGGGCGCTGTCGATATAGCCTTCGTGCCACTGTACCCGGGAAGCCAGGGGGCCCAGCGTGCTGCGGGCTTGCTCAAGCATTTCTCCAGATGGGTCTACACCATCGAATCGCCAATCTGGCTGCATTTCTGCGAAGGCCTTCAGCTCAAGGCCTCCTCCAGCGCCGAGCACCAGAACACGCGCCTTGGAGTGGGCTCGTTCGTCCATCAAAACACAAGCCATCTTGTGCAGGTCTCTAAGCCCGGGAACGAGTCGTGCAGTCCTCTCGGCGTAACCGGACGCAGCCGTGTGATCAAAGTGTGAGTTCATGCAGATTTAATGCTTGCCTGTACCGGCAGCATCGTGTCTGGCCAAACGAGTGATCGGTGTACTTGCGCACCAGCCATCGCGCCGCTGCCCACGGCCAGCGATACCGAATGAGGTACCCGCGCCAGGTCACCACAAGCAAAAACGCCGGGCACCGAAGTCTTGTTTTCTGCACCCGTGCGTACTTGAATGCCTATTGGTGTTTCTTCCAGGACGCAACCCATGGAGTCGGCCAGCGTACTGGCGGGTGATGTGCGCGTTGCGGTGAAGAGGCCTGCGAAACGTTGCGTCCGTCCGTCGATCAAGACCACATCAGCATTCCCTTCTATCCTGTCGATCAGGGGCTCCTCGATCTCCACTCCGCGCGCCTCCAGCTTGCCCCGAGCTTGATCGTCAACAGCCAACGCGCCGTTCACAAAAAGGGTGACTTGCCCCCACTCAGTGAGAAGCTCCGCCTGGTGGATCGACATGGGGTTGGAGCCGATGATGCCGACCCGGCCTCGGTGGAGTTCGTACCCGTGACAGTACGGGCAGGCGAACACCGATTGACCCCAGCGTTCGGCGAGTCCCTTAACCTCCGGCAACTGGTCCGCCACGCCGATGGCGAGCAAGATTCGGCGTGCGTAGTGAGACTCTCCGCTGGCAGTGGTGACGGTGAAGCTGTCCAGTTGACCAGAGATGGCGGAGGCCTGGGCTTCAATCCATGACAGCGTTGGGTAGGCTTGAAGTTGGCTGCGCGCCTTCGCGGCGATTTCTCCCGGGTTGACGCCATCTTGGCCGATAAACCCATGTGAATGGCTGGCAAAGCGATTGCGCCGTTGGCCCGCATCTATGACCAGCACAGTTTTGTGGGCTCGGAGCAGCTGAAGGGTTGCCGCCATTCCTGCGTAGCTACCGCCTATGACGATGACATCGTGATTCATGCTTAATTCCTTTTTTGGCGTTCTGCCGCGTGCCGACGGGCAAAGTCTTTGGCCAGATCGGCGAGGGTGATTTCGGAGAAGCGCTTCAGCAGCAGCGTTTCAGCTTCAGCGAGCGTGCCCTCTAGTGCGGCATTCACCGATTGCTCAACCAAACATTGCGGATGGTCGTTGCTGTTGCCGATGGCAAACATGGTCGGCTCGCCCAGCGTTTCATGTAGTTGGCGCAGGGTGAGGGAAGAAAGATCGGCCTTGATGCGCCACCCGCCCGCGTGACCGCGATCTGAGGTGACGATGCCTGCATCCCGCAGGTAGGCCATGGTGCGTCGGACAACGACCGGGTTGGTATGCAGGCACTTGGCCAGGAAGTCTGAAGTGACGGGCCCATCCTGTTCTGCCATGTGCAGCAGCGCATGCAGGACAGACGAAAGTCGGCTATTGCGTTTCATGTAACTTATGATGTTTCATGATGCGATGAATGTCAAGAGGCCACGGAATCACCGCACTGCGGGCTTTGTTATTCGATGAGTCGACGTGCGCGAGCCTTTTTCCGTTGGCCGGCGATGGGGTGTCATCTCGGCATAGGGAATTCAGGAGCCAAATTCGGAATGAAAAATAGGGCTCTGACCCCTATTTCTTTTTGCGTTTGAGGTGTTGGCCCCGCTTCCTCCGGTCACAATACAAATCCCGTACCGATAGCTCAGGCTATGTGCCAGCGCGCTGCGTGTCAGCTGCGCGAGCTATCCTTGAGGCGTTCCCAAACAATAGAGACAAAGCGAAGCAGACAGACCATGACGATGCTAGAGACCAAACTCAATGCCCGTTCTGCAGAGTTTCAGGCTAATTCCACTGCCATGCGAGCGCTGGTGGAAGATCTGAAGGAGCAGGTCGCGAAGATGGCCGAAGGAGGCGGAGAGGCCGCACGCAAGAAGCACACTGATCGGGGCAAGTTGCTGCCTCGCGTCCGGGTGCAGATGCTGCTGGATCCCGGCACGCCTTTTTTGGAGATTGCGCCGCTGGCTGCAATGGGCATGTACGGCGGGGATGCACCTTCGGCCGGTATGGTGGCCGGAATTGGGCGAGTCAGTGGGGTCGACTGCATGATCGTGTGCAACGATGCCACGGTCAAGGGTGGCACTTACTACCCCATGACAGTGAAAAAGCATCTGCGCGCGCAGGAAATTGCGGATGCCAACCGTTTGCCCTGTATCTACCTGGTTGACTCGGGCGGCGCTAACCTGCCCCAACAGGACGACGTGTTTCCTGATCGAGATCATTTCGGGCGCATCTTCTACAACCAGGCCAATATGAGCGCCAAGGGGATTGCGCAGATCGCTGTTGTCATGGGGAGCTGTACGGCAGGTGGTGCGTATGTGCCCGCCATGAGTGACGAGAGCATCATCGTCAAGAACCAGGGCACGATTTTCCTGGGTGGCCCTCCCTTGGTGAAGGCTGCGACGGGTGAAGAGGTCACGGCCGAGGACCTGGGTGGCGGGGATGTGCATACGCGCCTGTCTGGCGTGGCAGATCATCTGGCGCAAAACGACATGCATGCGCTCGCGCTGGCGCGGCAGGTGGTTTCCAATCTGAACCGGAAAAAAGTACCTTCCGGCGACCTGCGCACTCCTAGTGCGCCTAAATTCGCTGCTGAAGAGCTATATGGCGTGATTCCCACAGACACGCGCAAACCATTTGATGTGCGGGAAATCATTGCCCGCATCGTTGATGGTTCGGAATTTCATGAGTTCAAGGTGCGGTTCGGCACCACGCTGGTATGCGGCTTCGCTCATATTGAGGGGATGCCGGTCGGGATTGTCGCGAACAATGGAATCCTGTTCTCCGAGAGTGCGCAAAAGGGCGCTCACTTCATCGAACTGTGTGGGCAGCGCAAGATTCCGCTGATCTTCCTGCAGAACATTACGGGGTTCATGGTTGGCCGCAAGTACGAGAACGAAGGCATTGCGCGCCATGGCGCCAAACTGGTGACGGCGGTGGCCACGGTGAATGTGCCCAAATTCACTGTAATCATTGGCGGTAGCTTTGGCGCCGGGAACTATGGCATGTGTGGTCGTGCCTACTCGCCACGCTTCCTGTGGATGTGGCCGAATGCGCGCATCAGCGTCATGGGGGGCGAGCAGGCAGCAAGTGTGCTGGCCACCGTCAAGCGTGATGGGATCGAAGCCAAGGGCGGCCAGTGGAGTGCCGAAGAGGAAGCGGCTTTCAAGGCGCCTGTTCTCCAGCAGTACGAAACCCAGGGCCACCCCTACTATGCCAGCGCCCGCCTGTGGGACGATGGCGTGATCGATCCGGCAGACACTCGCCGTGTGCTGGCGCTGGGTTTGTCCGCATCCCAGAACGCACCCATAGAAGACGTGAAGTTCGGTATTTTCCGTATGTAGCCATGCCTTCCTGGTCGCAGCATTTCTCCACCTTGGCCCGCTACAACATGTGGGCTACACGGCGGTTATTTGCCTCCGTAGACGAGCTGCCTGAAGACGTTTATCGCCGGGATGTGGGGCTCTTTTTCAAGAGCATTCACCGCACGCTCAATCACTTGCTGTTGGGCGAGCACCACCTCTGGTATGTGCGCTTCTCGGAAGGCCGGTCTCCGCGTTTATCCCTGGATGAGGAGCTGGAGACTGACCGTCTTCGCTTGAAAGAGCGGCTGATTGCGGGGGCGCAGGCGTGGCCCTCGTTGATTCAAAGCTGGCCCGCGGAGCGCTTTGAAGGCAATCTGAACTACATGACCATGCGTGGTCAGCCGGCCAATTTGCCGTTTTCGGTCACGTTGGCGCACGTTTTTAATCATGGGACGCACCACCGTGGCCAGGTCACGGCGGCGCTTACCGCGCTAGGCCGAACGATCCCTGAACTCGACCTGGTTTATATGCTGCAAGAGGAGTCCACACAGTCATGACCACATCCGCCATCCGAACTTCTGTGAAGAACCAGGTTGCTACGGTGGTGCTGAGCCGCCCTGCGTTGCGCAACGCATTCAACGAGGAAGTGATCGCTGATCTGTCCGAAGCGTTCTCGCAGCTAGGCGACGATCCGCAGGTGCGGGCAATCGTTCTCATGGCCGAAGGCCCGGCGTTCTGTGCTGGGGCTGATCTCAACTGGATGCGGCGCATGGCCGACTATTCGCGCGAGGAAAACGAACGCGATGCCGAAAAGCTGGCTTTCATGATGCGTACCATTTATGAATGCCCAAAGCCCACCATCGCGCGCGTGCAGGGTGACGTCTATGCCGGTGGCATGGGGCTTGTGGCAGCTTGCGATCTGGCGGTGAGCGTGGATACCGCTCACTTCTGCCTGAGCGAGGTCAAACTCGGCTTGACGCCTGCCACCATTAGCCCCTACGTCATCCGGGCCATGGGGCCGCGTGCGGCACACCGCTACTTCCTGACTGCCGAGCGATTTGATGCCGCGCAAGCGCTGCGCATCGGCTTTGTGCATGAGGTGGTTCCCGCTGATCAGCTTGATGCCACGGTAAGCACCTGGGTCGCGGCCTTTCTGGCGGGTAGCCCGACCGCTCTCAAGGAATGCAAGAAGTTGGTGCAGTATGTGGCTGACCGGGACATCACTCGCCTGCTCGTCGATCACACCGTGAAGGCGATCGCGGACATCCGCGCGTCGGATGAGGGTAAGGAAGGCGTACAAAGCTTTCTGAACAAGAGCAAACCGAGTTGGCTGGCGTCCTGATAGGCGCATGAACACGTTCTAAGCACTGCCACACATGCAAGAGCTCATTCAACAACTCGTGCAATGGTTGCATGGCATGGGCATTCATCCCAGCCAGGAGACGGCGCACGCCATTGGCGATGCGGTAGGGCAAGCAGGTGCGGCTGTGGGCGGCGCCGTGGCGCCTGTGGTCGCCAAGATGGATATGGCCTCGCTCATGGCCCTGGCGGCTGCGCTTGGATGGGCCAGCGGTTTCAGGCTGTACGCCGTGGTCTTTCTGACTGGGCTTATGGGCTACGCAGGGTGGATGCCACTTCCTCCTGGGTTACACCTCCTCGCACACCCGGCGGTCATGGCGGCCAGTGGTTTTATGGTCTTGATTGAGTTTTTCGCCGATAAGATTCCGTGGGTGGACAGCATGTGGGATTCGATCAACAGCGTGGTTCGAATTCCAGGTGGAGCTCTTCTGGCGGCTGGCGTGTTTGGCGCGGACTCCGCCGTGATGGGCTTGGTGGCCGGTTTGCTTGGCGGGGGGCTCGCCGCCACGTCATTTGCCACCAAGGCCACAACGCGTGCAGCCATTAATACTTCGCCGGAGCCATTTTCAAATTGGCTGGCATCGTTTTTCGAAGACGGATTGGTGGTGCTGGTGATGTGGCTGGCGACGACACATCCGCTCGCATTCGGCATTGCGCTGGTCGTGATGCTGTTGATTTCTGCACTGCTGCTGGTGGTGCTTTATAAGTTTTTAATATCGGTCGTGCGTAAACTGCGCCGTTTTTTTGGTGCATCGCCGCTCGAATCAAGCAGCGCCTGATGAACGCTGCCAACCTGGGGAGACAAAGCTTTGTTTAACAAGATCCTGATCGCCAATCGTGGCGAAATCGCTTGCCGCGTGGCGGCTACCGCGCGCAGCATGGGCGTGAAAACCGTGGCGGTGTATTCGGACGCCGACGCGCATTCGAAGCACGTGGCTGCCTGCGATGAGGCGGTGCACATAGGGGCCAGCTCTCCTAAAGAGAGCTACCTGAAGTGGGAGCGAATCCTGGAAGCGGCCCGCGCGACGGGCGCACAGGCGATCCACCCAGGCTATGGGTTTCTGAGCGAGAACGAGGAGTTCGCCCTGGCCTGTGCAAAAAATGGCCTGGTGTTCATCGGTCCGCCCGCTTCGGCCATCAAGGCGATGGGTTTAAAGGCCGAATCCAAGCGCCTCATGGAATCCGCCAGCGTGCCTCTGGTTCCCGGCTATCACGGCGCTGATCAAGATCCTGCCATGCTGCACAGGGAGGCTGACAAAATAGGCTACCCCGTGTTGATCAAGGCCAGCGCGGGCGGTGGTGGCAAGGGCATGAGGGCGGTGCACAAGAGCGAAGAATTCTCTGCGGCGCTGGAATCGTGCAAGCGCGAAGCCATTAACAGCTTTGGTGATGACGCCGTTCTGATCGAAAAATACGTACAGCGCCCGCGTCATATCGAGATCCAGGTCTTTGGCGATGCGCATGGCAATTATGTTTACCTGTTCGAGCGTGATTGCTCGGTGCAGCGCCGCCACCAGAAAGTGCTAGAGGAAGCGCCTGCACCAGGAATGCCTGAGAGCCTTCGCGCGGCCATGGGCGAGGCCGCTGTGAACGCGGCCCGCGCGGTGGGCTACGTAGGCGCCGGCACGGTGGAATTCATCGTCGAGCAGCCGGGTGGTTACGAGCGACCAGACCAGATGAAGTTCTACTTCATGGAAATGAACACACGCTTGCAGGTGGAGCACCCGGTCACTGAGGCCATTACGGGGCTCGATCTGGTTGAATGGCAACTGCGCGTGGCGAGCGGCGAGCCGCTGCCTCTGGAGCAGGATGATCTGATGATTGACGGCCACGCCATTGAGGCGCGGATCTGCGCTGAAAACCCGGACAAGAATTTTCTGCCCGCTACCGGTGCCTTGAAGGTTTACCGCAAGCCGCCGCATTCGAGTTTCGAGTTCGACGTGGTGCGCGTGGACGATGGTGTGCGGGAGGGCGATGTCATCAGCCCGTTCTATGACTCCATGATTGCAAAGCTCATCGTCTGGGGCGAAACGCGGCAGGAAGCACTGGCCAAACTGGATGCTGCCTTGGCTGCCACTCACATTGTTGGCTTGCAGACCAATGTGCAGTTTCTGCGCCATGTCCTGAGTTCGGAATCTTTTAGCCAGGCCAAGCTGGACACCGCACTGATCGAGCGTGAATCCCAGCATCTTTTCAAGCAAGACAAGCTCGGTGCGCAGATGGTGGTGGCTGCCGCAGTGGCGCAAACTGTGCTCGAAGAGCGCGAGGCCGAAACCCAAGACCCGTTTAGCCGTTGTGATGGCTTCCGCTCACATGGTACGGCGTCGAGGCGGCTCGATTTCGAATACAAAGGTGAGCCAGTGGTGGCGAAGCTGCGCTACCTGCACGATGGTTTGCAATTGGCGGTGGGCGCGCATGAGGCGCAGCCACTGGGGTTCAGTGCCGGACCAGAAGGCCGCATAGATGTCCGCTTTGGCGGTGACCGTCAAGTGGTGCAGATTTACAAGGCCGGTGAGGTCGGGCACGTATTTGGTACTCGTGGTGCGGCCACGATCACCACGCTAGATGTGCTTTCCCATGCGGGCGAAGGCGCCGCCGAAGCAGGGCGATTGACCGCCCCGATGCCAGGCAAGGTGGTCTCCATCGCTGTCAAGGCTGGCGACAAAGTGAGCAAAGGTCAGTTGCTGGTGGTGATGGAAGCCATGAAGATGGAGCACACTATTGCTGCACCGCAAGACGGTGTGGTGGCCGAGCTGCTTTTTGCGCCGGGCGAACAAGTGACCGAAGGAGCAGAGTTGCTCCGGTTGGCGTCGTAAATCAGGAGAAATATTTCATGAAGGATTCGAGGATACGTACCAGCTTGGGCGCAATAGGCTTGGTGTTGGGGGCTGTGTTGCTTTCGGGCTGCGCCTCGATGAGTGAAGAGCAGTGCCGGGGCGCTAACTGGGCGGCTCTGGGCCAGTCTGACGCCCGTGACGGCGATATGCCAGATTTTGGTGCCAAGCGTGTGCAGAGTTGCGCTGAGAAAGGCGTTTCGGGCAATCTGAGGGAATGGCAGCGCGGCTGGGAGCAAGGCCGGCGCGAGGTTTGCGTGCCTGGGAATGCCGACTCCTGGGCTCGGCGCGATAGCGAGTACACACCAGGTTTCTGCCCTCCGGATATGGAGCCGCTGTTCCTGTCTATCTATGCGCCGGCCCGTGATCGTTACCGCTACGAAAAGCGCATCAGGGATCTGCAGTTCCAGATCGATGACCGCTCCCGCAGGCTGGAGGAGGTGATCCGCGACACGGGCAGGTCAGAAAATCAGACTTCACAGAGGCGGGCCGAATTGGCAGCGCGCAGATCGTCGTTGGAGCATGAGATCCGTAATTTGCGTGATCGCATGCGCACCGAAACGATCATGCGCGTGGTGAGGTAAATCTCCCGGGCGTCTGCTGTTTCGCATCAACCAGTGATCAGAACCGTTCAGGCGCCGGCAGTCCTCTTGCCAGCTGTTAGATAGTGGATAGCGTTAAATGGGCCCTGCCGAGAATTCGACGGGCGAACTCTGTTTCACAAGAGTCACCGTGCAGGCGGCATACATAGCCACCCGCATGGGTACCGTGGCCACGAAGCGTTGCATCTGCAAGCCATGGGTGGCGGCGCCCATGACGATCATGCTGACATTGTTGGCGCTGGCATAGCGCACGATGGCTTCCGCCACGTCTGTCGATTCCAGCACATGGTAGGAAGTTTGATGCGTAGTCAGATCAAGTCCGCGAGCCCAGTTCTTCAGCATTCCCAGCATGGCGCGGTGGACGGTGGTCTCACTTTTTTCCTCGTCGGTGCTGCTGCCAGGCGCGACCACCGTGACGCAGGCCAGGCGTGCTCCCGGGCGGATGCCCAGGGATCGGCCCACCGCCATGCGCAGTGAATACAGCGTGTCTTCGGTGACGTCCCGGTGTGGAACGGCCACCAACAAGATCGGTACCTCCTCGATTTGTCTGGCCGGTAACGGGCTGGCTTGGTACTGAGCACCGGCAGCGCGAATCCATCGTTTGAAATGCGTGAATAACCCCGTACCTTCGAGGCGCCTGCCGCGCTCGCCCACCTCTACTTGCTCAGGATGGAGGAGGTCAAACGCAAGGTGCGCCGCTGAGGGGTAGCGGTCGTCTGCGGCCGGCTCCAGGCAGCGCAAGATGACCTCCTGTAGCCACTGCGCCAAATCGGGCCGGTGCTTGCGCGGAGGCAGGGGATCCGCCCACAGCCGCTGGCGCAGCCCGCCGGTTGTGGTGGGGGCTCCGAAGGGCAATTCGCCCGTCGCGAGCTCATACAGCATCACGCCGATGGAAAACACATCGCTGCGTGGGTCACCGCGAACGCCTACCACCTGCTCTGGCGCCATGTAAGCGGGTGAACCCACCGCCTTGCGCATCGCTTCCGCCAGCAGATCCGGGTAATGGGCGTGATAGCTCAGACCAAAATCGAGCAGTACCGCCTGGAATTTATTTGTGCCGCCCCCTTCCCCCGCCTCTAGCTCTCCGTTCTGGATCATGACGTTGGCTGGCTTCAGATCCAGATGCACAGCGTTTTGCTGGTGCAATGCGTGTGCGGCCGTGGCCATGGCTGCCCCAAGTGCCGCTATGACCTCGGGCGAGACAGGCTTGCCCTGTTGAGCTTCTTCAAGCCAATGATCCAGTGTGTGGCCGGCTACGTATTCCATCACCAGATAGGGCACTTGGGCGATGTCGCCTGTGGCGACCAGCCGCGGCAGGTGAGGGCCACTCAAGGCCTGCATGATCTGCACCTCTACCTCGAAGCCGACGATGTTCTCCGCACCGTCGCCAGCGGTCATGCGGGGTACCTTCATCACCATTTCGAAGGGGGATGGGCGGCTATTGGCATAGGTCACGCGGTAGATCAGCGCCATGCCGCCACTGTGTATCAGCTCCCCAATGCAAAAGCCGTCAAGGTGGGAGCCCGGAGTCAGTGGCTTCATCTCCCCTGCTCCAGGCGGTCGGCGAAGAAGGCTGGCAACTCTGTGGCGCGGATCGCGGCCATGGCTCCCTGCACGTCATAGGGCACGCGATGAAATGTCAGTAGCTGGGCGGAGTCGTCGAAGATTGCGTACATGGCCAGGGCATTCCCGTCGCGCGGCTGCCCCACTGAACCTACGGTGGCCAGCCAGAGCCGGTGGCGGGGCACGGGAATGGGCACCCCCGGTGTCGGAATGAACGGCATCAACTTGCCGGCACCACCCCGGAAAAACAGGGCTTGCGCATGCACGTGGCCGCCAAACACATGGCGCACATTTTCGTTGCCCACAGGCGGTTGCATCGCGCCGTCGAGGCTGGCGGCCGCCAGCTCGGGGGTCTCCACGTAGCGCCATCGCTCGGGGGAGTCGGCGCTGGCGTGTACCAATAAAAAGCTGCTTTCGGTATGCGTCATTGGGAGGTTGGCCAGGAAGGCTCGCTCATCCCGGGAGAGCTGCTGCTGAGTCCAGGCGACACTCGCATAGCCAAGATCCGTTTTCCCTTCCACCAGGGGCATGGAGCTATAGAGATCGTGATTTCCCTTGATGGCGATAGCACCGCGCTCCTGCAGCGCCATCACGGTCTGCACCACAGCTCCTGGCTCCGCTCCATAGCCGACCAGATCGCCCAGGAACGCATGGCGCTCGACGCCGGCCTTTTCGGCATGGGCCAAACAAGCCTCCAGCGCATGGCGGTTGGCATGGATATCGGCAAGCAGAGCGAGCTTCATAGGTGCTTTCGAATGAGCGCGAACCATCATAAGCACGTGTTCACGGTCTTTTCGACCTCGAAAAGATTATGAACACGTTCTGAGAGACTTTGAGCACGTTCCAGGGGTAATCTGAGAGCAAAATGAACGTTATCGAGCGGCCAGTGCGCCGCTACACTCATTAGCTGCATCCATTTATTGAATTGCCATGTCCTTACCCACGCGCGTGAAGATTGTTGATGTAGGGCCGCGCGACGGCCTTCAGAACGAAAAGCAACCGGTGCCTGCCGCCGTCAAGATCGGTCTGGTGCATCGTTTACAAGAAGCCGGCCTCCGAGAGATTGAGGTCACCAGCTTTGTCAGTCCCAAATGGGTGCCTCAGATGGCCGATGCCGCAGAAGTGCTGGCCGGCATGGAGCGGCGGCCGGGAGTGCGTTACAGCGTTCTCACACCGAACATGAAGGGCTTTGAGGGTGCGCTGGCTGCGGGTGTCGATGAAATTGTGGTGTTCGCGGCCGCCAGCGAGGCTTTCAGTCAGAAAAACATCAATTGCTCTATTGCCGAGAGTATTGAACGCTTCGCGCCTGTGGTTGAAGCGGCACGTGCCAATGGAATCTATGTGCGCGGTGCTATGAGCTGCGTGGTGGGCTGCCCCTACGAAGGTGATGTAGCCCCTGAGCGCGTGGGCTACCTCGCCGGGCTCATGAAGGGGATTGGCGTGCAACACGTCGGTATGGCCGACACCATTGGAGTGGGCACCCCTCGCAAGGTGCAACGCGTCGTCGAAGAGACCTTGAAGCACTACGAGCTGGACGACATATCCGGCCATTTCCACGATACCTATGGCCAGGCGCTGGCCAACACGCTGGCCTCCTTGGAGATGGGGGTGTGGCAGTACGACACTTCCATCGCCGGCCTCGGCGGATGCCCCTATGCCAAGGGCGCCACTGGCAATGTGGCCACGGAAGATGTGGTCTATATGCTTCACGGCATGGATATTGATACCGGCATAGATTTCGAGAAGCTGGTGGATGCTGGCGCCTACATCAGCGACTTTCTGCAGCGCAAACCCAATTCGCGCGCGGCGACAGCCATGCTGAACAAGCGAGCGGGGTGAAGGCATGGGCCTGGAAAACCTGCCCGATGGCGTGCGGCGCGTGACCGAAGCACTCGCTTCAGCAGGGCACCCGCATGCTCCTGTGATGCTTGATGATGCGGCCCGCACGGCCGCTCAAGCGGCTGATGCGCTGGGTATTGCCGTGGGGCAGATTGCCAAGAGCATCATTTTTCGTCGCAAGCTGGATGAAGCGGCGGTGCTGGTTATCACTTCCGGTGACCGGCGGGTGGATGAAAAGAAAGTGGCTGCGCTGGTCGGCAAGATCGGCCGAGCGGATGCCGAATTCGTCAAGCTCCGGACGGGCTTTACCATCGGTGGCGTGTCGCCCGTCGCGCATTCTGATCGCCCCGTCACCTTGATCGACCGCGAGCTCTACCGCTTCACGGAAATCTGGGCTGCCGCAGGGCATCCGCACGGAGTGTTCAAGCTTGCCCCTGCCGATCTCGAACGTCTGACCGGCGCGCCGGTGGCAGATGTCGTGGAGCTGCCGTGAGTGCGTGTCTGACTTCTGCCGCAGCTAGCCGGACGCTCACTTGAGAGTGACATCTGTGCGCGATCTCGACGCCATCGCGCTCGAAGCTCAACTCGCTCATGACGATGGCACTCCGCTGCCATCGCCCTGCGTACGGACTTGCCGTATTGACGAGCAAACGGGTTGGTGTGAAGGCTGCTTTCGACGCCTGGAGGAGATTTCCGGGTGGAGCTCAAAGAGCGAGAGTGATAAGTGGGGCATATGGCGGCAGGTCCAATTGCGCCGCGGAAGCTGACAAGGATAGGGATGAAACACATCGACTTTTACCTGGATTTCATTTCCCCCTACGCCTATCTCGCGTTCGAGCGTCTGCCGCAGGCGCTGGAAGGCTTGAGCTACGAAGTGACGTATCGCCCGATACTGTTCGCGGGGCTGCTCAAGCACCACGGTCAACTCGGCCCCGCAGAGATCGATGGAAAACGTGAGTGGACTTATCGACAGGTGGCCTGGTTGGCGCACACGAATGGCATTTCCTTGCGCATGCCCCATGCCCACCCGTTCAATCCGTTACCGCTGCTGCGGCTGGCGCTGGCGTGCGCAAGCCAGGGCACGCCCAACCGCTATCAATGCGAGACGATTTTTCGCCATGCGTGGTCTCAAGGTGGTGTGGCCGATGATGTGACGCGGTTGGCGGCGTTGACCAGGCAGCTCAACCCTTCACGCGATCCTGCGGGCAGCGAAGTGAAGCAGGAGTTGAAGTCTGCCACGCAAGCTGCGATCTCCGCCGGTCTCTTCGGCGTGCCGAGCATGGTGGTGGATGGCAGGGTGTTCTGGGGCTTCGATGCCTTACCCATGCTGAGGGCCTATCTCGAAGGAGATCGAGGCTTCGATCAAATCTGGACCGCGCCTGAGGGCGTGGAGCAAGGTTTGCGGCGCGAGTGACGAATCACGGCGGTGACGGGTTCATAGGCACCGCCGGATAAGCCAAAGCGGACGAAAGCAGGCGAAAGCGGAGTATTTTTTTTCTACGTACTTTCCCGAAGAGAAAGACGCGTCTTCTGCGCAAAATTTCACATCCAAAAAAATAACGTCAGGGTTACCCCTGATTTTTTTTGCTGTCTGGAAATATCGATCGAGTTGTTAGAAAAGTTGTCAGAAACAGGTCAGCTACTCCTCACACATTCGCAGTGCGACAGGTGGTGTGCAGCACACCAGTCTGCATTCACGAAATTTCGATCAACAGGAGACACGCATGGCAACAACGGCCGCACGGCCCATGAGCGCGGAGGAGAGGAAAGTTATCTTCGCATCCTCGCTGGGCACAGTATTCGAGTGGTATGACTTCTATCTCTACGGATCTTTGGCAGCCATCATTGCCAAGCAGTTCTTCGCTGGCTTGGATCCCACATCAGCGTTCATTTTTGCGTTGTTTGCGTTCGCGGCAGGTTTCATCGTGCGGCCTTTCGGCGCACTGTTCTTTGGCCGCCTGGGCGACATGATTGGCCGGAAGTACACCTTCCTGGTCACCATTTTGCTCATGGGTCTGTCGACCTTCATCGTCGGCTTGCTACCCAACTACGCATCCATTGGCGTACTCGCACCGGTCATCCTGATCGTGCTGCGTATGCTGCAAGGGCTGGCGCTCGGCGGTGAGTACGGCGGTGCTGCTACCTACGTGGCTGAGCATGCACCTCACGGGAAGCGGGGCGCCTACACCTCGTGGATTCAGACGACGGCAACGCTTGGGTTGTTCCTTTCGCTGGTCGTCATCCTGGTCGTGCGTAACGTGGTCGGTGAAGAGGCGTTCGCGGCCTGGGGCTGGCGCATTCCGTTCCTGGTTTCCATCGCCCTGCTGGCCGTTTCGGTGTGGATCCGCTTGTCGATGAATGAATCGCCAGCCTTCCAGAAAATGAAGTCGGAAGGCAAAACCTCCAAGGCTCCTCTGACTGAATCGTTCGGCGAATGGAAGAACCTGAAGATCGTGCTGTTGGCGCTGTTCGGTCTCGTGGCGGGGCAGGCTGTGGTTTGGTACACAGGCCAGTTCTACGCACTGTTCTTCCTGCAAAGCGTGTTGAAAGTTGATGCCTCCACGGCCAACATCCTGATCGCTATCGCACTGCTGATTGGCACACCGTTCTTTGTCATCTTCGGTAGCCTGTCTGACAAGGTCGGTCGCAAGCCCATCATCCTGGCCGGCTTGCTGTTGGCTGTCGTGACGTACTTCCCGCTCTTCAAAGCGCTGACTCAGGCGGCCAACCCTGCCTTGGCGGCTGCGCAAGTAGCCAACCAGGTCGTGGTGACAGCCAACCCAGCGGAATGCTCGTTCGGTGGTAACCCAGTGGCTCGTGAAATCGATTTCCGCAGCTCATGCGATATCGCCAAGCGCTTCCTGGCGGCCAACGCTGTGAGCTACGAAAACATAGCCGGTACGGGTCCTGCTGTGGTCAAGATCGGGACGAAGGAAATCCCTGCGCCAACTGGTGTGGTGGTGAACAGCAAGTTCGATGAAGCCAGTGCTGCTGCTATCGCCGCTTTCAAGAAGGAAGTGGGGGACACCCTGAAGGCAGACGGCTATCCGAGCAAGGCTGATCCTGCGCAGATGAACAAGCCGCTGATGGTGGGCATCCTTGCGATTCTTGTGATCTATGTGACGATGGTTTATGGCCCTATTGCAGCGGCGCTGGTGGAGATGTTCCCCACCCGAATCCGCTACACCTCCATGAGCTTGCCGTATCACATTGGTAACGGCTGGTTCGGGGGCATGCTACCTACCATCTCGTTTGCGATGGTCGCCTCTAACGGCAACATGTACTACGGGCTGTGGTATCCAATCGTGATCGCCGCTGCGACCTTCGTGATTGGTCTGCTGTTCGTGCGTGAAACCAAAGACGTGGACATCTACGCTGGTGACTGATTTCCCAATCGCGTAATCTCAGGATTGCGCATTAAGGCCGCCCATTGGGCGGCTTTTTTTTGAGCGAAAAGCGCCTCCGACGTGAAGAATTTGCGCTGAAAGGACTACCGCATAGAGGCGTGCAGGAGCCGTTTTTCGCCTTGCATGTGCAGAGTTTCTTAAAATGGGCCTACCTGCGCACAAAAGGCAGGGATTTCATAACTAACTTTCTGGAAGCTAAATGGCAACTGCGACGAAGAACATCAAGAAACCTACCCCTGTCACCAAGGCCGTCAACAAGCCTGTTCCTGCGACTAAAGCTGTCCAGAAAACTGCGCCCGTGACTAAGGCTGTGAAGAAGCCAGCACCTGTGGCCAAGCCTGTCCAGAAGGCAGCTCCTGCAACCAAGAAAGCCGTCCAGAAGCCTACCCCTGTAGCCAAGGCCGCCGTGAAGGCAGCTCCTGCGAAGAAGGTAGCAGCACCTGTGGCGAAAGTCTCGGCGGTCATCAAACCGATCAAGGAAGTTTTCACCAAGGCCGCGTTGGTCGAGCATCTTGCAACGCAGTCGGGCGTGGAGTCCAAGGGCGTCAAAGCCGTGCTGGCAGCGCTGGAAGCCGCAGTGTTGGGCTCGGTTCATAAAAAGGGCCAAGGCGAATTCACATTGCCCGGCCTGCTGAAGATTGGCGTGCAGAAGATCGAAGCGAAGAAAAAACGCTTCGGCAAAGACCCCTTCTCCGGCCAGGACCGTTGGTTCCCTGCCAAGCCCGCCAGCGTGCGGATCAAGGCACGTGCACTGAAAAAGCTGAAGGACGCGGCAGCTTAAGCTCAACTTAGTTGGGTTTCCTGTGGAGGGCTCATAGCCCTCCACAGAGTTCTTTGACAGATCGGCTTCGTGCAGCTCGTCCAGGCCATGTTTTGAGCGTATCGAACCCAGAGCAAGCGTCTTCAAGGTCATTGAGTCGAACGACGCCTTGGTGGCTCCATCTTGAGCGGTAGTCCAGGAGCTTGGACCAGATCCCGCTGATTTCATACCCCAGTTGTTTGAGCGTCATGCTCAGCTGTCTTGCTGGCACGCGAGAGAGCTCTTCATCATCACGACAGTGATTGCTGAGTTTCAGCTCTTCCGCTGCAATCGCCGCGCGACAACTTCGAATTGCTCCCTATCCCGACCTGATCGTTGTAGCGCACGCCGCCGAAGCGATGGAGCAGATTCGTTCTTGATCCATGGAAGTTCAGACGCCTTCAATGGATGTTGTCCCGAATATCACATATCTGTTGTCTGGAGCCACCCCGTTGATGTGGGGCGATCAGACTCCGAGAATCTGCGAGTTCAGGAGAAAACGAAATGAAGCAGAAGGTGGATGTGTTCCGCAACGACGATGTGGTCGTTTTGACGATGGACGCCGGGGGGCGTCCCACGTGCGTAGACATTGGAATGTGCGAGGCGCTCCTGGAAGCCTTGGCTCGGGCAGCATCTGATGAAAGCGTCCGGGCTGTGCTGTTGCGATCAACAGGACGTGTGTTCTCAGCAGGGGGGGATTTATTTGCGATCGAAGGATACCTCCCGGATCCAGATCGCCTGCTTGCACCCCTGATCGATCGTTTCCACGAAGTCATCCTCGCAATGCGGGCACTTCCGATACCGGTGGTTGCCCAGGTGCACGGTGCGGCCGCAGGCGCGGGTCTTTCCTTGATGCTGGCTTGCGATTTGGTTGTTGCCACGCGTTCGAGCAAGCTGGTGGCAGGTTATCCGAGTATTGGTACATCCAGCGATGGTGGGCTAACTTTTCAGCTCGGCCGCAGGCTCGGGGCAGCTCAGGCGATGGCAATCTTCCTGATGGAGGATTACATCCCGGCGGATCGGGCCAAGGAGCTCGGTCTGATTCAGCAACTGGTCGAGGACGACCAAATCGAAAGGACGGCGATGGAAGCTGCTCGTGCTTTAGCGGCCCGATCTCCTCAAGCAGTCCGCGAGATCAAGGCGCTGATTCGCGAGGCAACTGATGTAGGCATCGCTGATCATTTGGCGCTCGAACGCGCCGCATTCCTGCGCTGCTCAAAGACGCCCGATTTTTCGCGTCTAGTCAAGAAATTCACAAGTCATGCACGTTGCAAGGAGGCTATATGAGCGTTGGTTCTGACAGTTATGAGGCACCACTGGCGGACATGCGCTTTCTGTTGGGGCCAATGGGCGCATTGTCTGCGTCGGGCTCCGTATCAGATCTTGCAGACGCCGTGCTGGATGAGGCAGCGCGCTTCGCAGGCGGTGTATTGGCGCCGTTGAATATGTCTGGCGACCGGGAGGGCTCCGTGTACTCGAACGGTGAGGTCTGCACG
Organism: Ottowia thiooxydans DSM 14619; assembly: GCF_000422885.1. Classification (GTDB taxonomy): domain Bacteria; phylum Pseudomonadota; class Gammaproteobacteria; order Burkholderiales; family Burkholderiaceae_C; genus Ottowia; species Ottowia thiooxydans. The sequence goes on from NZ_AUGX01000009.1 coordinate 172,244, forward strand.
CCAGCAGGCTTTCGAGAGGCGTATTCAAAGTTTGTCGAAGGGGGCTGGAATGCGATCTCCTGTCACGTGGAAGAAGGGGGGCAGGGGCTTTCCCGCGCGTTGTCCGCGATGGTCGAAGAGATGTGGCGTAGTGCAAACATGTCCTTTAGCGGATGCGCCGCACTGACCAGAGGCGCTATCGAAGCGATCTCTCGGAACGCATCCGAGGAGCTGAAGCGACAATTTCTTCCAAGCTTGGTGACGGGAGCGTGGACCGGGACCATGAATCTTACCGAACCTCAGGCGGGCTCGGATCTGTCTGCGGTCCGAACTCGGGCTGTTCCGCATCCCGACGGCAGCTGGCGGATCTCCGGCCAGAAAATATTCATCAGCTGGGGCGAGCACGACATGAGCGGAAACATCGTGCATCTGGTGCTGGCGCGCACGCCTGGAGCTCCTGAGGGCGTCAAGGGCATTTCCATGTTCTTGGTGCCGAAATTTCTTCCTAATGGGCGAGGGGGCCTGGAAAAACGCAATGAGGCACGCTGTGTGTCCATTGAGCATAAACTTGGTCTGCGGGCGTCGCCGACCACCACCATGGTTTACGAGAACGCGCAGGGGTGGCTCGTTGGCGAGGAAAATAGGGGCCTCGACTACATGTTCGTCATGATGAATGAAGCTCGCATCGCGGTCGGCATTGAAGGTGTGGCGATGGCTGAACGCGCGTTGCAACGCGCCGCGCGATTCGCGCGGGAGCGTGTCCAAGGATCGGATGCTCAGACACGCGGCGGAGGGCGGGTTCCCATCATTCGCCATCCCGACGTGAGGCGCATGCTTGCATGGATGCGATCACATACGGAGGCCGGCCGCGCCTTAGTGTGCGTCACTGCCGCGGCGATGGATATTGCAGCGGACCACGAGGTTGAGGAAAAGGCCAGAGCCAAGGCCCGTTCCCTTGTGGACCTCATGACTCCCATCGTCAAGGGATGGAACACTGAGATGGCGGTGGACATGGCCTCCACGGGTATCCAGGTCCATGGCGGGATGGGCTTCGTGGAGGAAACCGGGGCAGCTCAGTACCTGCGCGACTCGCGCATCTTGCCCATCTATGAGGGCACGACGGGCATCCAGGCGAACGACCTTGTTGGCCGGAAGATCGCGCGTGACGGAGGGGTGGCCATTCGAGCAGTGATTGTGGAAATGCGCGAGACCTGTGAAACCCTGCGCAAGGCAGGTTCCGAGGAGCTTGCGGCGATTGCTACAGCCTTGGAAGAGAGTGTCGGTTCGCTTGAGGCGAGCGTGGACTTCATCCTTCGGACCTTCGGCCTGGAATCCGCGCGCGTGCTCGCGGGTGCGGTGCCGTTCCTGCGGCTTTTCGGCGCTGTAGCTGGGGGTTGGCAACTGGCACGAGCCGCAGGGGTTGCCAATGCGCTGCGGTCTCGCCAAGAGGGTGATCCGCGCTTCATGACGCGAAAGATCCGAACCGCACGATTTTTCGCCGATCACGTGTTGCCGTTGACGTCGGGTTGGGCGCACGCTGTCCAGCGCGGCGCGGAGTCCTTGCTGGAATTCGATGAAGAAATGGCATGACAGCGCGAGCGGCAGAGGTCTTCGCGCGTTTCGCGTCGACGACCTCTGCCGCCAAATCCTGACGGAAATTTTGCTGCGGAGATTTCAAGTCAGCTTGACGCCCGCGTGGCGGATGATGCCCCGCCACTTCTCGAACTCGGCCTGTGCGTAAGCTCTGGCGGTGGCCGGAGTTGAGTCTGGCGTCGGTTCCACGCCCGACTGGATTAACTTCTCGCGCATCGCGGGTTGTAGCTGGCACTTGTTCAACTCAGAGGCCAGCTTGTCGACGATCCCTTGCGGCGTGCCGTGGGGCACCGCGAACGCGGCCCAGGCTGTAGCGTCGAATCCGGGGTAGAACTCTGCCACGCTGGGCACGTCGGGCAGTTGGGAGTAACGTGTGGGTGAGCTCACTGCCAGCGCGCGCAGCCTTCCGCTGCGCACATGGGCCAGCGCGGCCGAAGTGGCCTCAAACAGTGTCTGTATCTGGCCGCCCATGAGGTCGGTCAGGGCTGGAGCGGCGCCTTTGTAGGGAACGTGCATTAGACGTGCCCCCGAAGCAACCTTGAACATTTCCAACGCCAAGTGGTTGGTCACGCCGTTGCCTCCAGAACCGCAGGTCATTTCCTGTCGGGTGGCCGCCGCCACTAACTCAGGCAAGGTTTTGATCGGAGAATCAGGGCGCACCAGAAGGATCAATGGCGAGCGGCCGATCAGGGCCATGGTGTCCAGGTCCTTCATCGGGTCGAAGCCGAGGTTTGAGTAGAGGTGCGGAGCCACGGTAAGCGGGCCGCTGGAGGTGAGCAGGAGGTTGTAGCCGTCTGGCGCTGATCTCGCTACGTCGCGCGCCGCCAGAGTAGCGCCAGCGCCAGGCCGGTTGTCTACTACGAAGGGCTGGCCCAGCGCCTTGTTCAGTTCGGCAGCATACAGACGCGCCAATACATCACTACCTTGTCCAGCGGGAAAGCCCAGGATGATCTTGACGGCCCGTTGAGGCCATTCGGTACCCCCTTGAGCTGCCCTGGCTGAAAGTGAAAGCGCGCTGCATGCAGCAGCGGCAAGTAGTTGTCTGCGGTCAATCATGGGCGGTCTCCAAATGGCTCACATGTATGTCGTTACCGGCTACTTTGCCGTGTACTCTGTTGCCATTACAGAGGCGCGTAGCGCAATGCGCAAGAGAGCGAGCCCCTGAACATCCGAAACATCATGGACGTGATGCAGTGTGCTCATCAGATGCGTGATGAATGTGTCGGCCGATGCGGCATCAGCCGCGAGCGCCCGCACAATCCGGTTATGACACACACTATGCTTTGCCGCAGCGCTCTCTATACCCCCGGCGCCAACCCTGCCATCTTGCTCAAAGCCTCACGCTCTGAGGCCGATGTCCTCATCTTCGACCTGGAGGACGCTGTTGCGCCTGAGAGCAAGCCGTTGGCTCGCGAAGCCGTAGCCAGTGCGCTGGCCGACTCTGCAGTGGCCGCGCGCAACGTGGTTGTGCGTGTCAATGCTATTGGCTCAACCTGGTGTGAAGATGACGTGCGTGCCGTGGCCGCATTGCGACCCGCCGGCATCCTCTTCCCCAAGATCAATACCCCGGAAGACGTGAGAGTGGCTCAGGCTATGTTGAGCTTCTATGGAGTGCCTCAGAGTACGGCGCTGTGGTGCATGATCGAGACACCGCGGGCTATTCTCAACGCCCCGGCGATGGGGCAACTCGCTCTGGAGGCTGATACGCGGATGTCCACCTGGGTTCTGGGCACCAACGACCTGGTCAAGGATCTGCGCGGGCGCCACACTCCCATGCGGGAAGGCCTGGTACCGATGTTGGCTTTCGCTTTGGCTGCCGCACGTGCTAACGGACTGTGCGTGCTGGACGGCGTTCACAACGATATTCAGGATACGGATGGCTTCGCTGCAACCTGCGAGCAAGGGCGGCAGATGGGCTTCGATGGGCGCACATTGATTCACCCCGCGCAGATCGAAACTTGCCATCGCGCCTACTCACCTAGTGCACAAGAGGTGGAAGATGCCCGTGTGGTGGTTGAGGCTTTCGCTCTGCCCGAGAATGAAGGCAAGGGGGTACTGAAAGTCGGCGGGCGGATGGTCGAGTTGCTACATGCTCAGATCGCACGCGAGACACTGGCGATGGACGCCGCCATCGCGCAGGCCCGGAAGGTTTGATGGAGAGGGCACCGGGCAGGGCGCCCGCTGGGTTCTAGAGCCGAACCGTGACGCACTTAAGGTGCGTGTAGTGGTGCAGTGCCTCCAGTCCTTTCTCACGGCCATAGCCACTTTGCTTGTAGCCGCCTAGTGGCGTTTCCACGCCCCCGGCCATGTACTCGTTGACGTATATCTGTCCCGCTTCGAGTTGGGATGCCACGCGGTGCGCGCGCGCCAGATCGCGCGTCCAGATGCCCGCGGCCAAGCCGTAGTCCGTGTCGTTGGCAATGGAGATGGCATGTGCCTCGTCGTCGAATGGGATGACGCAGGCGACCGGTCCGAAAACCTCCTCGCGCGCGATGCGCATGCCATTGTCTACGCCGGTGTAGAGCGTGGGTGAAACGAACCAGCCACCCGCCAGTGCAGGATCCTGGGGTAGATGGCCGCCTACTTCAGCCACAGCTCCTTCGGCCTGTGCGATGGCGTAGTAGGCCTGTACTTTCTCGAACTGTGCCAGGGTGGTCATGGGACCAATGGTGCTGTCCGCTTCACCGATGCGGTATGCCGTCATGGCTTGCTTGAGTTCAACTACGAAGGTGTCGTGAATTGAGCGTTCTACCAGGATACGCGTGCCTGCCAGGCAGACTTGTCCGGCGTGCGTGAGGAAGCCTTTGAGCACGCCAGGTGCAGCCTGAGATAGGTCTGCATCGGCAAACACGATGTCGGGCGACTTTCCGCCCAGCTCCAGTGTCAGAGGTAGTATTCTGTCGGCGGCGATACGACCAATCAGCTGGCCCGCGCGCAGCGAACCAGTGAAGGCGACCTTGCGCACGTCGGGGTGGCGCACCAGTGCCTCGCCCGCCTCGGGACCCAGGCCGGTAATGACGTTGAAGACGCCTGCCGGCACGCCGCAGTCCAGCAACAAACGCGCCAGCGCCAGCACGGAGCCTGAGGTTGCCTCCGAAGGTTTGACCACCACTGTGTTGCCTGCCGCCAGTGCGGGCGCGCACGCGCGACCAGCTTGGTTGAGCGGTGCGTTCCAGGGAAGAATGGCGCCGACTACTCCGTAAGGTTCACGTCGCGTGTAGGCATGGTAGCCTGAACCCAGGCCGATGGTCTCGCCCTGAAGCGCGGTGGCCAGGCCGCCGTACAACTCGAAGTACTGCGCAACGCCTTCGATCTCTCCCAGCGCCTGTGGTAAGGACTTTCCCGTCTCCCTTGCCTCTATGGTTGCTAGCTCGCTGGCCTGCGCGCGAATGGTCAGCGCGGCCTGTGTCAGCAGCCGTCCCCGTGCCAGCGGGCGCATGTCACGCCAAGCCGGGAAGGCGCGTTGCGCAGCGGAAACGGCCAGGGCGACGTCCTGCGCATCACCCAGCGCCACCTTGCTGATGACTCGACCGGTACGTGGATCGAAGCCATCAGCGTAACGGCCTTGGGATGGCGTGCGATCGGTGCCATCAATAAATAGATCAAGCGTGTATAGCGTCATGTCGAGATTCAGTGGATGTTGCGGATGACGGACGGCGAGCGTCCTCGAGGATCATGTCGGCAGCTTTCTCTGCGATCATGATGGTGGGGGCGTTGGTGTTGCCGCTCACAATGGTCGGCATGATGGAAGCATCGACCACACGCAAGCCCGGCACACCGTGTACACGCAGCCGGGTATCAACTACAGCTTGTGGCCCTGAGCCCATAGCGCAGGTGCCTACCGGGTGGTAGAGCGTCTGGCTGTTCTTGCGCACGAAGTCCATGATCTGCTCATCGCTGTCCACCTGCGCCCCGGGCAAGTCTTCACGCACGATCAGCTCGGCTAGAGGGCTTGCTGCCGCGATACGTCTGATCCAACGCAATGTGGCGATCATCACGCGCTCGTCGTCGGGGTCGGTGAGATAGTTGGCGTGGATCAGTGGAGGTGCTGTTGGGTCAGCTGAACGCAGCGCGATGTAGCCTAGCGAACGGGGGCGAAGCATAGCGCTTGCGAATTGCACGCCTGGGAAGGGGTGCATACGCAATTGGTTCTTTGAATCAAAAGCGAAGCTCAGCGGCCGAAAGCTCAACTGGATGTCGGGCACCTCGATCCGTGTGTCGCTGCGCACAAAGGCCACAGCGTGCGAAGCACCCACTGCCAGCGGTCCACGCCGGTGCAGCAGGTATCTGGCGCCATGGCTAAATTTGCGCCAGCCTGACAGCGCAGCGTTCAGGGAGGCACCTTCGCGTACTTCGTAACCTGCGTTCATGGCGAGATGATCCTGCAGGTTGGATCCCACGCCAGGTAGCGCTCGCACCACCGGCAGACCATGCGCCTGTAGGCGATCAGGTGCGCCAATGCCCGAAAGCATGAGCAACTGAGGTGAGCCAATGGCACCGGCGCAGACCAGTACCTCCTTGCGTGCTTTTGCGAACTGGCGCGTGCCGTTCCGGACGAACTCCACGCCAGTAGCGCGCCCGTTCTCGATGCACAGCCGGGTCACCGCCGCGTCACCCAGCACTCCCAGGTTGGGGCGGCTGCGAGCGCTGGCGAGGTAGGCGCGTGCGGTGGAAGATCTCACACCATCGCCGATGGTGTGCTGCAGGTACCCCACACCTTCCTGAGTAGCGCCTGCGATGTCCCGATTGCGTGAGACGCCCGCCGCCACGCCTGCGAGCACGAAAGCGTCAGTGGTTGCATGCTGGCCATGCGGGAAGGAAACGCGCAATGGTCCACCACGACCGCGCCAGGTGCTTTCGCCGCTGTCGCTACTTTCCGAGCGCTGGAAGTAGGGCACGACGTCTTGCCACGACCAACCCGCGTTGCCCTGGTCGCGCCAGTGATCGTAGTCGCTCGCAAAGCCACGTACGTACACCATACCGTTGATGGCGCTGGAGCCTCCCATGACTTTGCCGCGTGGCCAATACAGGCGACGTCCAGCCAGTTTGGCCTCTGGCTCTGTGAAGAATTTCCAATTGATGCGCTCGTCGAAGAATACATTTCCCACGCCGGCTGGCGTGCGCACCCAGAATGGCTCGGCATCCGGGCCGGCCTCCAGTAGCAATACGGTGGTGCCACGCTCTGCGCTCAGCCGGTTGGCGAGAACGCAACCGGCAGAGCCACCGCCCACGATGACGTAGTCGTGTTCCAGAGAAGAAGTAGATGTGTCCATGATGGTGATGCGATCAGTCAGGAGGGTCAGACGGCGAGGTAGCGACGGGCCACTTCAGGGTCATCTCGGAATTGCTGCAAGCTGCCGGCGAACACGATGGTGCCGTGGTCAATCACTGCCACACGCGAGGCAATGTCCAGGCAGAAGCGCATGTTTTGCTCGGCTACCAGCAGGGTCATGCCGTGTTGACGCAACTCGAGGATCAGCGCTTGAATCTGGTCCATGATCACAGGCGCCAATCCCTCGCTAGGTTCGTCCAGCAGAAGCAACTCGGGGTTGCCCGCGAGTGCTCGAGCGATGGTCAACATCTGCTGCTGCCCGCCTGACAGCACGCCGGCGGATTTGGCCCGTGCGTCGGCCAGCAGAGGAAACAGCTCGTACAACCGTTCCAGGGGCCATTCGTCCTGTCCTTTGGGGCCGCGCTTCATGCCTAATCGTAGATTTCCCTCCACGGTTTGCAGCTTGAATATCTGGCGGTCCTCAGGGACATACCCTAGTCCCAGGTCGGCGATCTGATCGGTCCTCAGGCGAGCTAGGTCCCGCCCCATGGCCTTTACTGTGCCGCGTCGCGGCGGCGCGATACGCATGATGGATTTCATGGTCGTACTCTTGCCGGCGCCGTTGCGGCCCAGCAAGGCCACCGATTCGCCACGAGCTACGGCCAGTTTGAGACCGAAAAGAATCTGGCTTTGGCCATAGAAGGTGTCCAGGCCATCCACATCCAGTAGCAGCGCTGAATTTGTCGTCATGTTGTCTCCTTGGCATAACTGCCCAGGTAGGCCTGGATTACCCCGGGGTCGGATCGCACTGTCTGCGGGAGTCCGCGTGCGAGGATGGCGCCGTATGAGAGCACGGTCACGTCTTGCGCTACAGAGAAAACAATGTCCATGTCGTGCTCGATGAAGAGAACTGTCAGGCCAGTGGTCTGCCATAGTCTGCGCACCGTCTCCACCATGCGCCAGCGTTCCTCAGGGCCCATGCCTGCTGTGGGCTCGTCCAGTAGAAGCACGCTGGGCTTGGCGCATAGCGCGATGCCGATATCCACCATCTTCTGATCACCGTGGCTGAGTTGCTCCACTGGCGTATGGGCCACCGCGCCCAGGTCCAGCAACGCCACCACTTCGTCGGCGCGCTGGTGTCCCTCCGGACGAGGAAAGCCCGAAAGCAGACCCGCCACGCCTAAGCGCTCGGGCACGGCAGCGGCACAGAAGCTTTGCCACGGCGTGAAGCTGCGATACAGGCTGGCGATCTGGAATGCGCGTGCCAACCCCCGTCGCGCCACCTTGCGTGGCGGCAGGCCTTGTAGCGGTTGTCCGTCTAGCAAGATATCGCCTCGATCAGGGCGCACGCTGCCGCAGATCAGGTTGAACAGGGTTGTCTTGCCCGCACCATTGGGGCCGATGATGGCTGACAGACTGCCCGTGGCAAAGTCCAGTGAAACGTCTTGGATCACGTGGTTGCCTCCAAAGGACTTGGAGATATGGCGAATGCTCAGCATGGGCGAGCTTCCTTGGGTGGCTCGGCCAGCGGTGATGTTGTGACCGCAGTGCCAGGGGCCATCGGGCGGCCCTTACGCTGCTGCCACCAATCGTTGAGCTTATCCACAGGTCCTTTGCGTACCAACAACACGATGGCCAGGATCAGCACGCCAAGGACCAGGCTGGTGTTGCCGGTGTAACGCGTGGTGCCGTCTACCAGAAGACGCAACAGAAGCGCGCCGGCCAGTGGCCCATAGAACACGCGCGAGCCACCCAGCAAAATGGCGAAGATGGCGTCACCCGAAGTGGGCCAGAACGCCATAGTGGGGTACGCGCCCGAAACCAGCAGCGTCGCAAGCACACCTGCCACCGAAGCAAACAACCCTGCCAGGATGAAGACAGCGAGCTTGGTCACGTAGACGTTCACACCCAGGTAGGCGCAGCGGGATTCGTTGTCGCGCACCATGCGCAGCGTGGTGCCAAAGGACGAGCGTATCAGCGCGTACATTGCGAAGGCGGACACGCAAAATACCCCGGTGATGAAGTGGTAGCGAGGCAGGCCTGTTGATACCGGAGTGCCAAACAATGTGGCTTGACGGATCATGCCAGTCAGGCCTTGGTCACCGCCGGTCAAGGGCGCCCAGATCTCGATCATGTTGTATAGCAGCATGGCCATGGCCAGAGTGATGAAGGAGAAGTACGTTTCGTGTAGCCGAACGCACACGGCGCCTACAAAGCAGGCCAGAAGCGTGGATGCGGCGATGGCGCCCAGCATCGCCGGAATCAAAGCCCACCCCGCCTGTAGCAGCAGACAGAAGCCATAGGCGCTGAAAGCGAAGAACATCGCATGTCCGAAGGACACCAGACCCGTGTAGCCAACCAACAGATTCAGCGACATGGCGAACAGGCCGTAGACCAGTACGAAGGAGATCAGATCGAGTGTGCCGCCAGCCTGCGTGATCCACGGAACAACCAATAGCAGCAGCGGCGCCAAGTGCAGCAGCGGTAGTAGTCGTGCGGCACCGGAGGATGAGAAGGGGGATTGGATAGACAAGGTCGTCATGGCATGCCTGCGGTCAGTGGGTCCGCGCCGTGCGTGCGAAAAGTCCTTGCGGTCGCAGCACGAGTACAGTCACCATAAAGAGAAACATCAACCCTTCTGTGAAGAGCGGAAACCCGATGGAGCCGAAGGAGCGTGTGAAGCCCAGCAGTAGCGCCGCTACCAACGCACCGGGAATGGAGCCCATGCCGCCAATAACCACCACCACGAACGATTCGAGCAAGATCGAGAAGCCGGTACCTGGCAGGATGGCGCGCATGGGTGCAGCCAGTGCACCGGCCACGCCGGCTAGACCGCAGCCCAAAGCGAGTACGGCGCTGGCGTAGCGGTTAACGTTCTTTCCCAGGGCCGAAGCCATGGATGGGAGTTCGGCCACTGCACGCATGGTTAGACCGAATTGAGTCCGAGTGATAAGCCACCAGATCGCCAGTCCGAAACCCGCAGAAATCGCCATCAACACCAGGTAGAACACAGGGACTACGCCGCCTTGGAATTGCATTGGTGGCACACGCATGGAGATCGGCACTCCCAACGAGATCGCGGCTGGCCCCCAGATCAGCTTGGCCACGTCGTCGATGATGAGCACCAGGGCGAAGCAGGCCACCAGTTGCATCATCACGTCGGCTTCCTTGAGCGGGCGCACCACCCAGCGTTCAAAGACGATCCCGCACGCTGCCGTGAACACGGCTGCAGCCGCGAGGGCCAACAAATAGCTTTCAGTGCGGGTGTAGACCGTATAGGCCATATAGGCGCCCAACATGTAGAAGGCACCATGGGCAAAGTTGGCGATCCCCAGTACGCCAAAGACCAATGTCAACCCGGAGGCTGTGAGGAACATCAATAGCCCGATCACCAGCCCGCTGGTGAATTGCGTCACCAGGCAGGGAGCGGATGAAAGGCATTGCGTCAGCGCGTCGAAATCCATGATTACTTCCTTGGCCGAGGGGCGCGCGGATCAGACGTAACCCTGTTTCTTTTTCCAGTTGGCTTCCTCCTCCAGGATGACGTTCCAGGCGGCGGCTACCCAATCCTTGACAAACGGTTCCGTGCTTATGGCTGTCCCATAGGCCATGGGGTAGTTGATCAGGGTGTTGTCAGATGCGCGCAGCGTGACCTTTCCGTCCACACCGAAGGGCACCTGTGCGGTGCTGCCCCGGATGGCGGCGGCGACCTTGACGGGATCGGGATCGCCCTTGGTAGCGCGCAGACCATCTACGATGAATTGCGCGGCCGCACCGGTTTGCCAGGACCAGTTGTGTGGCTTGGCGCCATTACTGAGCTTGACATAGTCGTCATACCATTTGCGGTTGGCCGGGGTGTCTGGGTAGCTTCGGTTGTAGCGGTTTTGCACGATGACGTTGGGCGGAGCCTGCTTCACAGTGTCGATCACGCCGTAGTCGGAATACAGCGGCAGCACAGTCAACTTGTCTTTGAACAGGCCGTACAGGTTGCCCTGTTCCACCAGTGAGATCAGGTCGCCGCCAAAACACAGCGAATAGATGGCCTGCGGGTTGGAGGAAAGCAGTCTTGTCACGACATCGGTGAAGTCGGGCGCACCGAACTTGGGCCAAGCCTGTACGGCCACATCCATCTTGCCGCCGAAGTGGCGGTAATAGTCGATGAACTGCTGAGTAGTTTCGCGACCAAAAGCGTAGTCTGGTGCGCAGGTCGCCCAGCGCGTGATACCGCGCTCCTTGGCCATACGCGAGACGATTGCGCCTCCCGCGATCGCATCGTGAATGCCCTGGCGCGCCACGCGAAAGACCAGTGGGTTGAATTTCTTCGGATCTGCCGTCAGTGACGAGGCTTCGGAGTTCAGCTGGAAGCAGGCGGCTTTGGTGTCGCGCAGGCCCTCATTGATGGCAGCGGCGGCTGACGAAGATTCGGCGCTCATGATGAGCGTGCAGCCCTCGGCATTGATGAGACTGCGGACGTTCTTGACCGCTTCCTCCGGCAGATTTCGTGAATCACGCACCACTAGTTCGAGCTTGCGGCCCTCGATGCCGCCGGCTCCGTTGACTTGGTCGAACAGCAGCCGCGTGGCTACCACTTGGCCCAGCCCTGCATAGGCGAAGCGACCTGTGGTGACAGCACTCATACCAATCTTGATGGGTGCGGGTTGTGCCCGTACAAGTGCGGGGACGCTACCTGTGACTGCAAGGGCGGCTGTGTTGCGCAGCAGGCCGCGGCGAGTAATCGATGTGTGCTTGGATACCTGTGAACTCTGCATGTCATGTCTCCTTTTTTTTGGTGATGCGTGCGTACGGGACGCTTGCTGATGTGAAAGCCCTCCGTCTACCTGAGCAAGGCGTTGCGTAGGCTGGGATGCGGTCGCCATATTGCGATTCGCACGTCAGCGTGTAAAGAAGACGAGCGCAATGAGCACATACGTGATGCGTGAGTCGCTGGAAGCATCACGTACGTGCTATCTCATGACATATCGAGTCTCTATCGATTGCGTTGAAGGGGTTTTGTCGCATAGTCATAGCGAGACACAACCACGACAAAAAAGCGTGAAAAACGAAGCATCGAGTACATCCGAAGCCCGCGAACCCGACGCATCGCTGACGGCAGAGTTGGTGGCGCGTTCGGTAGCAGGGGCACAAAAGCCACTGAGTGATACCGTCGGCGAGCTGGCACGTCAGTGCGTCCTCGACTGGGTGGGCGTAGCGTTGGCCGGATCACAGGACGCGTTGGCACGACTGCTGAGGGAGCAGGCCGAGGAAGACGGCGGGACGCCTGTGGCTTCTATCGTCGGAAGTGGCGGCGTGCGGTTGAGCGTGCGCCAGGCTGCGCTGGTGAACGGAGCGACTGGCCACGCGCTGGACTATGACGACGCCAACGTGGCGGCACAAGGTCATGTGACTGCCGCGGTGCTACCCGCCGTTTTGGCCGTTGGGGAGGCCAATGGCGCTAGCGGTGAAGAAGTGTTGCGCGCGTTCGCTGCTGGCTACGAAATGGCGGGTGCGGTGGGCCAGTACCTGGGGCGTACGCACTATGAACTTGGCTTTCACGGAACTGCCACGGTCGGCAGCTTCGGAGCAGCTTGCGCAGCCGCTTTGCTAATGGGGCTGGATGCGCAGTCGACCGCCATAGCCCTTGGCATCGCCGGAACTCAGGCCGGCGGCATGAAAGCCCAGTTCGGGACCATGTGCAAGCCGCTGCATGCGGGTAAAGCGGCCGAGAACGGTGTGGTTGGTGCGCAGCTTGCGGCGCGCGGGTTTACCGGCTGTAGGGATCTCCTGGCGGCGCCACAGGGTTTCGGCGCCGCCACCAGCCCCGAACCTGACGTACGCGCTGCACTGGCGCCGCCACCGGGGGGCAGCTACCTGAACGGCAATCTTTTCAGATACCACGCGGCCTGCTACGGCACGCACGCGACATTGGAAGCTGTGCGCGCGCTGTGTGTTGAGCATGACCTTACAGCCGGCATGATCACGCGCATCGACCTGGACGTGGAGTCAAGGGCACGTGCGATGTGCAATATTGCCCGGCCTGAATCGGGCCTGCAGGCCAAGTTCAGTCTGCGCCTGAACGCCGCGTTAGCCGTGCTGGGCGAAGATACCGCCTCACCTGCTATCTATAGTGATGCAATCGTGAGCCGCACGGATCTGGTGGCAGTGCGTGATCGCGTCAATGTGCACTTCATGCCGCCTGACTGGCCACCGATGGCGTCGATGGTCCGTATCACCACGTGTGATGGTCGCGTGCTGCAGAAAGTCCATGACAGCAGCGTCCCCGATCCCGACCTCGCACGCCAGCGCGATCGGCTTACCCGTAAGTTCATGGCGCTGGCCGTGCCCGTAGTGGGATCAGCGCGTGCCGTGGAAATCGAACGCGCTATCGGCGCGCTGGATCGCATGGTGGATATCCGCTCGCTGATGTCCCTGCTCCGCCAACCAAAGGAAACCGCTTTATGAGCCAAGACATCATCGCTCGCGCAAAGGTGCGCGAAAAGGGTCACTGGTACGAGGATTTTGAGCCAGGGCGCGTGTTCGTGCACCACTGGGGCCGGACGCTGTCGCAGGCCGAGAACGCGCTGTTCACGACTCTGACGCTGCATTTCAATCCGCAGTACACCAATGTGGAAGTGGCGAAGGCCATGGGACACCCGGAGACGCCGATCAATCCGTTCCTGGTGTTCAACACCGTATTTGGCCTATCCGTACAGGACTTGAGCGAGCATGGCACCGCGTTCCTGGGCGTGAACAAGCTCAAGCACACGCGACCCTTCTATCCGGGCGACACCCTGTTCGCGCGTTCCACAGTGCTGGAGAGGCGCTTGTCCTCCAGCCGTCAGGACATGGGTATCGTCGGATGGCATACACAGGGATTCAACCAGCGCGAAGAATTGGTGTGCGAGTTCCATCGCTCCAACCTCGTGTTCCTGCGCGGAGTCGGTGCATGACAGGTTCATACATGACCGAGGATCGCCGCATGATCCAGGCTCAGGCGCGCGAATTTACGCTGCGCGAAGTGCTGCCTGTAGCCAACAAACTCGATCCAGAGAAGGGCGATATTCCAATGTCTCTGCGCGAGAAGATGGCCGAGATGGGATATTTCGGCATCCTGATCGACGAAGAGTACGGTGGCTTGGGCTTGGGCGTGTTCGAGTATTGCCTGGTGACGGAGGAGCTAGCGCGAGGCTGGATGAGCGTGGCCTCGCTGATCGCTCGTGCCAACAACCTGCCGGGCATGGAAAAACTTTCGCCCGAGCGTCGCGCCGAGTTGATGCCACGCGTGGCACGCGGCGAGTGGCTGGGCGCCTTCGCGTTGTCGGAGCCGAATGCGGGCTCGGACGTGGCTAACATCGCTTGCCGGGCTCGCCGCGACGGTGACGAGTGGGTGATTCATGGAAACAAGTACTGGTGCACTTTTGCCGACGGTGCCGACTACCTGGTAGTGATTGCGCGCACTAGTGCTCCGCCTCCAGAGAAGAAACATAAGGGCCTATCGGCATTCATGATTCCCAAGAAGCGTGGCGAATTGCCCGCTGGCCTGCACGGCGCACCCATTCCGAAGATCGGCTACTTCGGCTGGAAAACCTGGGAGCTTTCTTTCGATGAGTTCCGCGTGCCGGCTGATGCGCTACTGGGCGAGGAAGGCGATGGTTTTTACCTGGCCACGCAGGGGCTGGAGAAGGCTCGAGCTCACACGGCAGCACGTGCGATCGGTCTGGCACGAGGCGCCTTCGAAGACGCAATGGCGTACGCCCAGGAACGCGAGCAGTTCGGTGCGCCCATCACTCAGTTTCAGTCCATTCGCTTCAAGTTAGCTCAGATGGCAACAGAGATTGAAGCTGCTCGACAGCTCAACTACCACGTATGCACTCAGATCGACAGCGGCGGACGTTGCGATCTGGAAGCCTCCATGACCAAGCTGTTCGCGACCGAAATGGCCGAACGGGTGACCAGCGAGGGACTACAGATCCACGGCGGCGCGGGATACACCACGCTGCACGCAGCCGAGCGCCATTGGCGCGACGCTCGTCTGACAAAAATTTTCGAAGGCACTTCCGAGATCCAGCAGCGGATCATCTCGGATCGCCTGTTAGGCAAGTGAAGAACTGGTGAAAAGGAGCGGGCCATGCAACTCAATCAATTGACCGAACGTGATAACTACTTTGAGGACTTCGTCGTCGGCGAAGTGATGAAGCACGTGCGCTCCAAGACGCTGGAGCCACTGGAGCAGGTGTTGATTACCAACATGGTGATGAACACAGCCTCGGGTCACTTTGACGAGGAAGTGATGAAACTGCACCCAATGGGTAAGCGCCTCTCGTTTGGAGGCGTGAATATCGCGATGTTCGTGGGCATCGCCAGTCAGGACACGGCCGAGAACGCTATTGCTGAATTGAGCATGGACAAGATCCGGCTACAGGGGCCGGTGTTCCACGGCGACACGCTCACTTCCTACACAGAAGTGTTGGAAGTGGGGCCTGCGGAACGTGAGGACGCAGGTGTCGTGCGCTTTCGGCACCTTGGCACCAAGCAGGACGGCAGCATCGTGTTCGAGGGTGAACGCACGGTGCTCATCAAGCGACGCTCGCACTGGGGAACACGCTAATGGCCGCCTCCGGATTTGGAGCTCTGGACGGCGTTCGCGTGGTGGATTTCACGCAGATGCTGGCGGGCCCCTTTTGCACGCAACTGCTGGCTGACCACGGCGCGGAGGTCATCAAGATCGAGCCTATGGACGGCGAAGACAGCCGCGTTGCGGGTCCTTTCCACGCGGACGACAGACTGCATGCCTTCGGCGGTTACTTCGCCTCGGTCAACCGCAACAAGCGGTCGATATGCCTGAACCTCAAGGATTCGAACGCCTGTGAGGTGGCGCTGCAACTCATCGACACAGCCGACGTGGTGGTGGAGAACTACCGGGCTGGCGTGATGGAGCGCCTGGGATTGTCGTACGAGACGCTGCGCGAGCGAAACCCGAAGCTGGTGTATGCCGCTATCCGCGGTTTTGGCGACCCGCGCACCGGCAAGAGCCCTTACGCAGAATGGCCGGCCTACGACGTCGTGGCGCAAGCTATGGGAGGGCTCATGCAGATCAACGGACCTGACGCGCAGACGCCGCTGAAGGTGGGGCCAGGCGTGGGCGATCTGTACCCCGCCACGCTGTGTGCCTTCGGCATTGCCGCTGCACTGTTGCGCGCTGCGCGCACGGGCCAGGGGCAGTTTTTAGACGTGGCCATGGTCGATTCGGTGCTGGCACTGTGCGAGCGCACGGTGCATCAGCACTCTTTTCAGGGCCTGGTGCCGCATCCTGAGGGAAATCGCCACCCATTGCTGTCGCCCTTCGGTCTCTTCAAGGCCAAGGACGGCTTTGTCACCCTGGCAGCGCACTTTGACGCGTGGTGGGTCAAGCTGTGCGGCCTGATTGATCGACCGGACCTGGTGACGGACCCGCGTAGCGCCACAGCCGATGCGCGTGTGGCCCACCGCGACTACGTGTACGACCAGTTGGAGCTCTATACAGCGGCACACACCAAGGCTGAGTTGGCCGGGCTGCTCGGCGGCAAGATTCCCTTTGGCCCGGTCAACAACGTGGCCGAGATCGTGGCCGACCCCCATTTTTCGGCGCGGGAGATGGTGGTGCCAGTCGAGCACCCCGGTGTATCTCAGCCCATGCACGTGGCTGGTATCCCGGTAAAGATGAGCGAAACGCCTGGCCGCGTGACGCGGCGCGCGCCACTGGCCGGGGAACACACGGATGAGATTTTGCGCGAAATAGGCGTGGGTGAGGCTCGGATCACCGAACTACACGAGCACCACACTGTCGGCTGACGCCTACCTGCGCACGGCCACCTCGAGATTCAACAAGACTAGGAACTATCAATCATGTCCCAAACCCGCCCCCGGCGCGCGCGGCGCGTCCAACTGTCTACCCCCGGTTCTTCGGAAAAGATGATGGCCAAGGCAGCCGCGAGCGCAGCTGACCATGTTTTTCTGGATCTGGAGGACGCAGTCGCGCCCAGTCAGAAGGTGGCTGCGCGCGGCAAGATCGTCGAAGCGCTTAACAGCCTGGACTGGGGCGGTAAGGTGCGTTGCGTGCGTATCAACGACTTGTCCACCGAGTACGCTTACGAGGACATTATCGAGATCGTCGAGGGGGCGGGGGCGAATCTGGACACCATCATGATGACCAAAGTCACCAGCGCGGCAGACATTCTGTTCGCCGATCGGTTGCTGGGCATGATGGAAAAGAAACTCAAGCTTCCGCGCCGCATCGGCTTGGAGGCGCTGATCGAGGAAGTGGAGGGCATGCAGAATGTTGACGCCATCGCCAAATCGACCGATCGGCTGGAATGCCTGGTCTTCGGTATGGGGGATTTCTCAGCGTCCATGGGTATCAGCCTGGATGCGGCTATCGGCAGCGACGGTGGTAGCGGTTATCCTGGTGACATGTGGCACTACGCGCGTTTCCGGCTGGTTATGGCCTGCCGCGCCGCCGGGCTGGATCCGGTGGACGGGCCCTATGCCGATTTCCGCAACGAGGACGGTTACCGTGAAGAATGCAGGCGCGCCAGCACGCTCGGTATGGTCGGCAAGTGGGCTATTCACCCCAGTCAGATTGGCATCTCGCGGGACGTCTTCAGCCCCGATCCGGTGCGTGTGGCCAGCGCGCGCCACCTGGTCCGTGCCTATGCTGAGGCCGAAGCCGCAGGCTCTGGCTCCATCAATGTCGACGGCGTGATGGTCGATGTGGCCACGGTGCGGTTGCTGCGGAACGGAATTTTGCGTAACGCTGAGTTGTACGGGATGTGAATTATGGCCTCTGGAAAAGCTTCAACCCACGAAGTCGAAGGCGTCATCAAGTCCGCCAAACGGGTGCTTGAATTATTCGAATATTTCGCCGAATGCCGCCGTCCGCTTTCAGTGACGGACCTGGTGCGCGGGTTGGACTACCCCCAGTCCAGTGCCTCGGCCCTGCTTAAGAGCCTGACACGGCTGGGCTACTTGGACTATGACCGACACAAGCGCCTGTACGTGCCCACGCTTCGCGTGGCGCTGTTCGGCGGCTGGGTCCATGACCAACTTTTCAGTCAGACCAGCCTGTCGCATCTGATCGACGAGCTGCATGCGGCTAGTGGTGGCGAGGCTGTAATCCTGGGCATGCAGAACGACATCTATGTCCAATATATCCACATGGTGCAATCTGCACGGCAGCAGGTGTCGTCTTGGTATGTCAAGCCCGGCTCGCTACGGCCGTTGTGTCGTTCGGCCGTGGGCAGAGTGCTGCTCAGCCGAAAGAGCGATGTGGAGGTGCAACAATTGCTTTGGCGTATCAACGCCGAGGAAGAGTCCAGCCAGCGCATGCCGGTGAATGACTTGCTCAAGGAGTTGGACCGTATCAGGCAGGATGGATATGCATGTACCGAAGGTACAGTGAACCCCGAAGTGGGTGTGCTGGCCATCGAAATGCCCACACCGCCAACTCAACCCCCAATGGCTCTTGGTATAGGCGGTCGGATTGAGTCACTTAGGGCCGAGCGCGAGCGCTACCTCGAACTACTTAACAAGGCGTTGCAGCCTTATCGGTCACCCAGGTCCACCTTAAACAAAGGCGGGACCCAAGGCTAATGAGGCACCTGCAGGCCTTCCCTCTGGGCTGTGGGTGAAAGCGGTTGTTTTTTTTGGCAGCCGGCTTGCATGGGGCCAAGCCACTGCCGGACGAATTGCCTTGAATTCTCCACGACGGCGCCCCGATGTGAGTCAGAACGCACGATAGATACGCTTTTATACATGAGCTGTGGCGAGCAAGGTTAACGCATGAGGCATAGAATTTCCCGCCTCTACCTGTTGGACCCGCCTCATGTCTTCTCCGCTGATCCGAATACGCGGCGCTCGCCAGCACAATCTCAAGAACCTCGACCTCGACATCCGTACGGGTGAATTGACGGTAGTCACGGGCCCCAGTGGTTCAGGCAAGTCTAGCCTGGTGTTTGATACCCTCTACGCTGAGGGACAGCGCCGCTACGTTGAAACCTTCAGCGCCTACGCGCGCCAGTTTCTCGACCGCATGGACAAGCCTGCGGTGGACAAGGTGGAAGGCGTACCGCCAGCCATTGCGATCGATCAGACCAACCCGGTGCGCAGTTCGCGTTCTACGGTCGGGACGATGACAGAGCTCAACGACCATCTGAAGCTGCTTTTTGCGCGTGCAGGCCAGTTGTTTGACAAGCAGACCGCCCAATCGGTGCGACATGACACCCCTGAGACCATCGCGTCCACCCTGGCCGAACGTGCCGCGGCGCTGGGCGATCCAAGGCTAGTGGTCACGTTCCCGGTCGAGCTGCCCGGAGGCACTTCCGCGCAAGAGGTGGAGCAGTGGCTCTCAGTGAGCGGTTTCACCAAGGTACAGGCCGAGCGTGAGGTGGCGACCCCGGGCGGCGCTGCTAACAAGATCCTCGATGTGGTGGCTGATCGGTTCCGCATGGGTGGTGCTGAACAGGCTCGCGTCATCGAGGCGATCGAAGTGGCGTTGCAGCGAGGCGCGGGGCGGCTGAACGTGTATGCCTTGCGAGACGAGGGCGAACCTGATCTGTGGCGTTTCTCCACAGGCCTTCATTGCCCCGACAGCGATCTACGCTACCGCGAACCGATTCCCTCGATGTTCTCCTTCAACTCCGCAGTGGGTGCCTGCGAAGTTTGCCGCGGTTTCGGGCGGGTGATTGGGGTGGATTGGGGTTTGGTGATCCCTGATCAGCGGCTTACCCTGCGCGCTGGCGCGATCAAGCCTATCCAGACGCCGGCTTGGAGCGAGTGCCAGGACGATCTCATGCGCCATGCCGAAGCTGCCGGCATTCCCCGCGACACGTCGTGGAACAAGCTGACTGCCGATCAGCAAAGCTGGGTCATTGAAGGCACGCCCAATTTCAAGGAAGGCAATTGGAACAAGCAGTGGTATGGCATCCGCCGGTTCTTTAAATACCTGGAGAGCAAAGCCTACAAGATGCACATCCGGGTGCTGCTGTCCAAGTACCGCAGCTACACCACGTGTCCTGATTGTGGCGGGGCGAGGTTAAAGCTGGAGAGCTTGCTTTGGCGCGTGGGCACGCGCTCTGATGCGGATTCAGAGCTGCCTTCCAGCCAGCGATTCATGCCTGTGGGGGTGACGTGGTCACGCGAGCAGTTGGAAGCCTTGCCAGGGCTTAGCCTGCACGATCTGATGTTGCTGCCGCTGGAGCGATTGCAGCGGTTTTTTGGGCGCTTGGGCAGTGGGGAAGAACATCCGGCGGAGGCTAAAGCTGCCAATGCCAGTGCCAATGCTCAGGCACTCAAGCTCATTCTTGAGGAAATCCAGGCGCGGTTGAAATACCTTTGTGATGTGGGTATTGGCTACCTCACGCTTGATCGCCAGAGCCGAACGCTCAGCGGCGGTGAGGTGCAGCGTATCAACTTGACCACTGCCCTGGGTACGTCGCTCGTCAATACGCTCTTCGTACTGGACGAGCCCAGCATCGGCCTGCACCCAAGAGATATGGACCGTATCACCCAGGCCATGCAGCGGCTTAAGAATGCCGGCAATACCTTGGTGGTGGTTGAGCACGATCCCGCCGTGATGATGGCCGCAGACCGCGTGCTTGATTTTGGCCCTGGGCCGGGCACGCTAGGCGGACGGATCGTGTTTGACGGAACGCCCGAGGAGTTGCGCGGAGCGGACACGCTCACCGGCGCTTACCTGGGTGGCCGAAAAACCATTGACAGCGGCTTTGCCCGCCCCGTGGCAGACAACACTCCCAGATTGATTCTGGAAGGTGCGACAGAGCACAACCTGAAGAATCTCTCGATCGATTTTCCTTTGCAACGTTTGGTGACGGTGACCGGCGTTTCCGGTTCCGGAAAATCCACTTTGATCCAGGACATCCTGGCGCCCGCGCTGCTTCGGCATTTTGGCAAAGCGACGGAATCCCCTGGCAAGCACGATCGTCTGCTTGGGGCTGATCACCTCAGTGAGGTGGTTTTCGTTGATCAGTCACCTATTGGCAAAACGGCGAGGTCCAACCCCGCCAGCTATGTGGGAGCCTGGGATGCCATCCGAGCCTTGTTCGCTGACGCGCCGCTGGCGCGTCAACGTAGTTACACAGCCGCCAAGTTCAGCTTCAACTCAGGCGATGGCCGCTGCCCCACGTGCGGAGGGTCAGGCTTTGAGCATGTAGAGATGCAGTTTCTCTCTGACGTGTACCTCCGCTGCCCGGATTGCGATGGCAAACGTTATAGGCCAGAAATTCTGGAAGTCACCATAGAGCGGCAAGCCGTGGAGCGTGGAGGCGTTTTCCTGAACGTGGCAGATGTTCTGGACCTCACTGTGGCCGAGGCAGTGCAACTTTTCTCGCGCGACCGCGAGGTCGTCCGCGTACTGCAGCCGTTGGTAGATGTGGGCCTTGATTACGTCAAACTGGGTCAACCTGTTCCCACGCTGAGCGGGGGCGAAGCTCAGCGCTTGAAGCTTGCGGGCTTTCTGGCCGAGGCGGCCAAAGGGAGCACGGCGAGCCGGCAACCCAAGGCCACCAAAGGCACGCTCTTTCTGTTCGACGAGCCCACCACAGGCTTGCATTTCGATGACATCGCCAAGCTCATGCGCGCATTCCGCAAGCTGCTCGATGCCGGTCATTCCTTGATCGTGATTGAGCACAACCTGGATGTGATGCGTGCGAGCGACTGGCTGATCGATCTTGGCCCGGAGGGCGGCGAGGCAGGCGGTGAGCTGATCGCGCAAGGTACTCCTGCAGAGGTGGCTCGCCACGCTTCTTCGCATACCGGCGCGGCTTTGCGTGAGTATGAAAGCTTGATGGCCAATCGTTCGGCGTTCAGCGTGAAAGAGGCCTCTGCCGGATATTCACTCGCAGAGCCCAAGCTCCAGCGCTCGAACCAGATCGAGATTATTCACGCACGCGAGCACAACCTGAAGAACATCAGCGTGGAAATCCCGCGCGGCAAGTTCAATGTCATCACAGGTGTGTCGGGGTCGGGGAAATCCACGCTGGCGTTTGACATCCTTTTCAACGAGGGTCAGCGGCGTTATCTGGAGTCGCTCAATGCTTACGCGCGCAGCATCGTTCAGCCCGCAGGGCGGCCTGATGTGGATGCGGTCTACGGTATTCCGCCTACTGTGGCCATTGAGCAGCGTTTGTCGCGTGGTGGCCGCAAGAGCACGGTGGGCACGACGACCGAGGTATGGCATTTCCTGCGCCTGCTGTATGTGAAGCTGGGCGTGCAGCACTGTATTCATGATGGCGCTGCGGTGCAGCCGCAAACCCCTGAGCGCATTGCAGCGCAGATCATGACGCGCTATCGCAACCAGACCATTGGCCTGCTGGCTCCGTTGGTTGTGGGCCGCAAGGGCGTCTATACCGAGTTGGCCGACTGGGCGCGGCCACGCGGCTACACGCATCTGCGGGTGGATGGCGAGTTTTTGCCCACCACCGGTTTTCCTCGCATTGACCGCTTCAAGGAACACAATATTGAGCTCCCGGTATTGAGTCTGGTCGTGTCGCCGGCCCATGAGACGCAACTGCGTCTAGCTATTGCACGGGCGCTGGAGCACGGCAAAGGCGTGGTCCAGGTGTTGAGCGATCTGGACGGCCTGGGCCCGGCGATGCAAGAGGGTCGCTCCACGAAAGGCATTGGCCGTTTGGACGCGTTCTCCACGACCCGGGCTTGTCCCATCTGCTCGACGAGCTATGCCGAACTCGATCCACGCTTGTTCAGCTACAACAGCAAGCACGGCTGGTGCACAGACTGCGTGGGCACAGGGGTCAAGCTAACCAAGGAGCAGCGCAAGGTTCTCGATGATTCGGTCTTGGCCGATGATCAAAAAGGGCGGGAGCAGACTTTCGCCGAACCTGAGATCGAAGATGTGGCTGACGTGGCGTGCCCAACCTGCCATGGCACACGTTTGAATTCGACCGCACGCGCAGTACGGCTGGAATCTGCGCACTCCCATGTTGGAGACAGCCAAGCCTCCACGGAAGACCGCGGCATTGGGATTACTCACCTCGCTCACCTCAGCGTGCACGATCTCCGCGGCTGGTTTGAGGGCCTTCATCTCGCCGGCCGCGACGCCGACATCGCACGCGATCTGGTCCCTGAGATCAAGAGCCGCCTGGACTTCCTCGAGCAAGTGGGCCTGGGCTACCTTACTCTCGACCGGGGCGCCCCCACCTTAAGTGGTGGCGAGGCGCAGCGTATCCGCCTGGCAGCACAACTGGGCAGCAACCTGCAAGGCGTTTGCTACGTGCTGGATGAGCCCACCATCGGCCTGCACGCCCGCGACAACCGCATCTTGCTGAACGCACTGCAAACCCTCAGCGACAAAGGCAACACGCTGGTGGTGGTGGAACACGATGAAGACACGATTCGCCAAGCCGAACATTTGATCGACATCGGACCAGGCGCTGGGGTGCGCGGTGGACATTTGGTCGCACAAGGTACGGCCACCGATCTTGAAGCCGCGCCGGACTCCGCCACTGGCCGCTATCTGCGTGATGCCATGCGCCACCCCATGCAGGCGCGTCGTCCGATCGAGTTTGCCGTGGACACCACGCTGTCGGTGCTGGGAGCCAACCTGCACAACCTGAAGGGTGTGGATGTCGATGTGCCTCTGAAACGTCTGGTGGCGGTCACAGGGGTCAGCGGTTCCGGAAAATCTACGTTGGCGCGTGATGTATTGCTTGCCAACGTCGCCGCGTGGGTGGGCCAGCGCGCCACCAAGGCTGGGCGCGAGGCCATGGACGCTGGCAAGGCGCCAGCCTTGGCCGGCTGCACCGGCCTGCGCGGATTCGAGAAAATTGATCGCGTCCTGGAAGTTGATCAAACCCCGATTGGCAAGACCCCCAGGTCCTGCCCTGCCACTTACATTGGCTTTTGGGACACCGTGCGCAAACTGTTTGCCGAGACCCTGGAGGCGCGCGCGCGCGGTTACAGCCCGGCCAGGTTCAGCTTCAATACAGGCGAGGGGCGCTGCCCTGGGTGCGAAGGCCAAGGCATGCGCACGATCGGGATGAGCTTCCTGCCTGACGTGAAAGTTTCGTGCGAGGTATGCCACGGTGCCCGCTTCAATCCGGAAACCCTGGCTGTGACTTGGCGCGGTAAAAGCATTGGTGATGTGCTTCGGATGGAAGTGGATGAGGCGGTTGGCTTTTTCAGCACCATGCCTAACATTGCCCACCCGCTGCAATTGCTCAAGGATGTGGGGCTCGGCTATCTCACTCTTGGGCAGCCTTCACCCACGCTTTCGGGCGGCGAGGCGCAGCGCATCAAGCTCGTGACTGAGTTGGCCAGGGTGCGTGATGACATTGGCCGAAGAGGCCAGAAAGCGCCACACACTCTTTATGTGCTGGACGAGCCCACGGTTGGTCTGCACATGCAGGACGTAGAAAAACTGATCCGCGTGCTGCATCGCCTGGTCGACGGGGGTCATAGCGTGCTGGTCATTGAGCACGACCTCGATCTGATTGCCGAAGCCGACTGGATTGTTGATCTGGGGCCTGAAGGGGGTGACGCCGGCGGGCAACTGGTGAGCGTTGGCACACCGGAAGACGTCGTTCGTGCCGCAACGCACACCGGCGAGGCATTGAAAAGGATACTTTCGCGCTAATCACACTTGGCAACTTGAGGAACAAAAGTGCATTCAGGCAGTCTTAACGGGTCTGCAGAAGCATTACTGTTCATTTAAGCGCTGACTGCTTATATATATTCGTTGTTCGGTGTCCCCGCGTGCAGCGATTTCAAGTTGCGTTTACATTTAGCCCGCCGCTTTACACAAATCAACATTCCGCCCTAAGAATACGGGTAATTGACATTCGGATTTCCAACAATGCCTGCCACGTCAACTAAGCGATTTTTCAAGAAAAACGCTGCGGAATCTCTCACCTCCCCTGGGGCACGAAGTGGATTGGGGTGGGCAGCGCTTGCGCTCGGCGTGACCCTGCTCAGTGCTTGCGGCAAGAACGCCCCTGCACCTGCGGCACAGCCGCGTGTCGCCGAAGTGGGCGTCACCGTGCTGAAGCAGCAAAGCCAGCGGCTGGACACGACCTTGCCCGGCCGCACGGCAGCCTTCCTGAGCGCTGAAGTGCGGCCCCAGGTCACGGGTATCGTGCAAAAACGGCTCTTTACAGAGGGGGCGCTGGTCAAGCAGGGCCAACCCCTCTATCAGTTGGACGCGGCAAGCCTTCGCGCGGCGGAGGCCAGTGCAATGGCGGTGCTGGCCAAAACAGAGGCCAGCCAGCGAACCTTGGAGGCAACGGCCCGGCGCAATGCGGAGCTGGTGAAGATTACGGCCATTAGCCAGCAGGCATTTGAGGAAAGCCAGGCGGCCGTCAAGCAATCTGCCGCGGATGTGGCTGTGGCCAAGGCCAATCTGGAAAACGGCCGTATTAACCTCCGCTACAGCCGCATTGAGGCGCCTATCTCCGGGCGAATCAGCCTGTCCAGCGTGACACCTGGTGCGCTGGTCACGGCGAATCAGACCGCGCCTCTGACAGAAATCGTGCAGATGGACCCGATGTATGTCAACTTTACGCAGTCTACCGCCGAGTTGCTTCGCCTGAAAAATGATCTGGCGGCTGGCCGTTACCAGGCGCTCGGGGGCGAAGAAATGTCGGTCCGGATTGCGCTGGAGGACGGAAGCGAATACAAGCACGAAGGCAAGTTGCGCTTTTCAGGCTTGATCGTCAACCAGACGATGGGAACCGTGACATTGCGCGCAGTGTTCCCCAATCCTGACGGCGTGCTCATGCCGGGCATGTATGTGCAGGCCAAGCTTCCCACGGGTTTGGCGCCAGACGCGATCCTTCTGCCCCAACGCGCAGTCTCGCTTGATCTGAAAGGCCGCGCCAGTGTCCTGGTGGTGAAAGAAGACAGCACCATTGAAAAGCGGTTTGTGGACCTGGGCCGCGCGATCGCGAGCGACTGGCTGGTGCAGGGCGGCCTGAAGGATGGCGAACGCGTGGTCATCGACGGCTTTCAGCGCGTCAAGCCGGGGGACAAGGTGAAGGTGGCCGAGTCAGGCGACGGTCCGAAAACAGATCGAAAAGCTGACCCTCAGGCATCGGCTGCCGCGCTGCGCGCCGCCACTGAGAAAAAGTAAAGTCAACCAGAAGTACCCAGCACATGGCCCAGTTTTTTATCAACAGGCCCATCTTTGCATGGGTCATTGCCATCGTCATCATGCTTGCGGGGGCTTTGTCCATCTTCAAGCTGCCGCTGGAGCAATACCCTGATATTGCGCCGCCGCAAGTCACTATTGGTGCGCAATACACCGGCGCTTCCGCCGAAACGGTGCAGAACTCGGTCACCCAGATCATTGAGCAGCAGCTCAAGGGGATCGACAACATGCTCTACATGACCTCCACTGCGGATAGTGCAGGGCGTGCGAGAACCACACTGACCTTTGCGCCTGGTACGAACATCGATGTGGCGCAGGTGCAGGTGCAGAATAAATTGCAAGCGGCTACCAACCGCCTGCCTGAAGCCGTTAAAAGCCGTGGCGTTTTCGTGAACAAAGGCGGACAGGATTTCCTGGTCACCTACAGTTTCTACTCCACCGATCCATCCATGAACCAGGTGGATATTGGCGACTACCTGAACGCCAACCTGGTGGACGTGATTGGCCGTATTGACGGGGTGGGCGACGTCAACGTCTTCGGCACCAGTTATGCCATGCGCATCTGGATGGACCCGGCATCGATGCAAAAGTATGCGCTGATGCCTTCAGATCTTGTCGCTGCGCTCAATGCGCAGAACGCGCAAGTTTCCGCGGGTCAATTGGGCGCGTTGCCGGCCGCGGAGAACCAGCAGCTCAATGCCACCATCACCGCGCGCACCAAGTTGCAAACGGTCTCACAGTTTGAGGCTGTCGTGCTTAAGACGGCAACAGACGGTTCAATCGTCACGATCAAAGACGTCGCGCGAGTGGAGTTGGGCGCAGATAACCTGACCGTGAAATCAAAGATCAATGGTTTGGCCGGTGCCGGCATGGGTATCGTGCTGGCCGATGGCGCCAACGCCATGCAGGTATCTGACGCCGTAGCCGCCAAACTGGCAGAGCTCAAGCCCTTTTTCCCCAACGAGATTGATTACTTCGTCAGCTCGGATTCCACACCCTTCGTGCGCGCATCTATTCATGAGGTAGTCATGGCGCTGGGTGAGGCGATGATCCTGGTGGTGCTGGTGATGTTCGTCTTCCTGCAGAACTTCCGCGCCACGCTGATCCCCGCGATTGCCGTACCTGTGGTGCTCCTGGGGACTCTGGGCATATTGTCAGCCGCTGGCTACTCCATCAACACCCTCACCATGTTCGCCATGGTGTTGGCCATTGGCTTGTTGGTGGACGACGCCATTGTGGTGGTTGAGAACGTTGAGCGCGTGATGCATGAGACTGGCATGGCGGCCAAGGAGGCGACCAGGCATTCCATGAGAGAGATCACACCGGCTTTGGTCGGTATTGGAGTGACGCTATCGGCCGTGTTTGTGCCCATGGCGTTCTTTGGCGGCTCAACCGGCGTGATTTATAGGCAGTTCTCGATCACCATCGTGGCTGCCATGGCCCTTTCGGTCTTCGTCGCGCTGACACTGACCCCTGCGCTGTGTGCCACGATCTTGAAACCACCAGCGCACATGGACCCCCATGCCGCTCCGCGCCGTGGATTGTTCGGGTTGAGTGACCGGTTCTTTCGCTGGTTCAACCATCACTTCGACATCACCGCAGATCGATACCAGCGGGGTGTGGCTGGAATACTCCGCCGCTCCAAGCGGATGATGCTGATCTTCTTGGCCATTGTGGCTGTGGCATGGTTGCTTTTCAGCCGCCTTCCGACATCGTTTCTTCCCGATGAAGATCAAGGCTATGTCACGGTCACCGTCAACTTGCCTTCGGGTGCGGCGGATGCCCGTTTGCAGGATGTGTTGGACCAGGTGCGTGAGTACTTTGCCAAGCAACCAGATGTCATCAGCTTCAACCAGGTGTCCGGGTTGAGCGGTGACCAGAGTTCAGCGCGCGGATTTGTGCGCCTCAAACCTTGGGATCAGCGCACGCTCAAAGAGCAATCGGCCTCGGCCATTGCCCACAAAGCGACGCGTGAAATGGCGTCTATTCGCGATGCCCGCATCTTCGTGAACATGCCGCCCGCAGTGCGTGGCCTGGGTTCGAACGCGGGCTTCAACCTCATGCTCAAAGACATGAATGATCTGGGGCACCCGGCCTTGCTCGCAGCCAAGGACAAGTTTCTCACGGAGGCACGCAAGCGCCCTGAGTTGACCAACGTGCGATCCACTAACCTGGACGATGCAGCCGAGTTGAGAATCTCGATTGATGACCGGAAAGCGGCGGCGCTGAACCTGTCTTATGCCGATATCAATAGCGTGCTCTCGAGTGCGATGGGCGGCACCTACGTCAATGACTTTTTGAACAATAGTCGTGTCAAGCGGGTATATATCCAAGGCGATATTCCGCACCGCATGCTCCCGCAAGACGTTGCCAAATGGACGGTGCGCAACAGGAACGGCGAAATGGTGCCTTTTAGCGCTTTCTCGACTTCCTACTGGGCCTACGGCTCGCCTCAGTTGATGCGCCACAACGGCGCTCCGGCGTATGAGCTGGCGGGTAACGCCGCACCGGGCGCAAGCTCAGGATTGGTTATGCAGATCGTGCAGGACATTTTGAAGGAAATGCCCAGTGGCATTGACTATGAATGGACCGGCGCTTCGCTGCAGGAACGTCAGTCAGGCGCCCAGGCACCTCTGCTCTACGCCATTTCCATTTTGTTCGTTTTCCTGTGTCTGGCCGCTCTTTACGAGAGTTGGACCGTGCCGCTCTCTGTGATCCTGGCTGTGCCACTTGGCGTGGTGGGTGCTTTGCTGGCCACTTACTCGCGCGGTTTGACCAATGACGTGTATTTCCAGGTCGGTCTGTTGACCACAGTGGGGCTGGCGGCCAAGAACGCCATCTTGATTGTGGAGTTCGCGGTGCAGTTGCAAGAGCGAGGAAAAGACGTTTTCGATGCCACTGTGGAAGCCGTTCGCATTCGGCTGCGCCCCATTTTGATGACCTCCCTGGCATTTGGTTTTGGCGTGTTGCCTCTGGCTTTGGGTACCGGTGCAGGTGCCGGCGGACGAAAAGCCATCGGCACGGCGGTACTGGGCGGTATGGTCGCTTCCACGGTTCTGGGTTTGTTCCTGGTGCCTGTGTTCTTCCTTCTGATACGCAGTTGGTTCAAGAGCCGGTCCCGTCTTGATGACAGTGTTGAAGCCAAGAGTCCAACAGCGACAGCAACGGCATCTGCCTCTTCAACAGAACCACCCACACAGACGTCTGCGGCATGAAGAAAAGCATCCTGACCATGCAGCCGGCGGTAGCTGCTGTACTTGCGACCGTTTTGCTCTCTGCGTGTAATGTTGCGCCGAAGTACGAGCAACCTCCTTTGGCAGTGCCTGAGACGCTCTCGCTGGGGACCGGCACGCCGGTGGTGGCCAATGAAGCCAGTCTGGCTTTTGCACAGGCGCAGACATGGATCCAAGCCGCACAACTGCGCGAGGTGGTGGCACTTGCTCTCAGTCACAACCGTGATTTACGTGTGGCGATCGAGAACATTGAAAAGGCCCGTGCGCAGTACGGCATCACACGTGCCGATCTCCTGCCCAGCGTGAATGCACAGGCGCAGGGCTCTCGTAGTCGCACCGCCGCAGACTTAACCACGACGGGGCGGTCCAGCCTGGCCAATCAGTTCACGGCGCAACTGGGGTTCACCAGTTACGAGATTGATTTCTGGGGGCGCGTGCGCAATCTCAATGAGGCTGCGCTGCAAGCGTTCCTTCAATCGGAAGACAACCAGCGCAATGTGCAAATCGCCTTGGTGGCAGATGTCAGCAATGCCTGGCTCACCTTGGCGGCTGATACGTCTCGCCTGCAGTTGGCAAAAGTTACCTTGGCTGCACGGGAGAAATCCTATGAGCTGACCAAGAAGATATTTGACATCGGCTCGACCTCGGGCTTGGTGTTGGCACAGAACCTCTCCACGGTGGAGACTGCTCGGGGCGATGTCGCTGCGTTCACTTCTCAGGCAGACCGCAGCCGCAATGCCTTGCAGTTGCTTGTGGGCGGGCTTGTGCCAGAAAGCCTGCTGCCTACGGAAAGCGTTTTGAGCGCTTCGAACGGCGGGGCCGCAACCCTCTTGCCGTCGCCCCAAGGCTTGCCCTCCAACTTGCTGCTTCAACGCCCTGATCTGCAGGCGGCAGAGCATAGCCTGCGTGGCATGAATGCCAACATTGGTGCGGCGCGGGCAGCCATGTTTCCCACCATCTCGCTCACCAGTAGCCTGGGTACGGGAAGCAATGAACTGAACGGTTTGTTTGGCGGCGGAAACTCTACCTGGAGCTTTATCCCGTTGGTCAGGCTTCCCATTTTTGACGGCGGGCGCTCGCGTGCTGGCGTCTTGGTGGCTGAATCCAATCAGCGCATTGCCGTGGCGCAATACGATAAAGCCGTGCAAACGGCATTCAGAGAAGTGTCTGATGTGCTGGCGGACCGAGCTCAATGGAGTGAGCGGCTGCGTGCGCAAGAAGGCATGGTGCAGGCAACTCAGAAAGCGTTCGATCTGTCAGAGGCCAGGTTCACCTCCGGTGCAGACAACTATCTGACAGTGCTGGACGCCCAGCGTAGCCTGTACGCTGCTCAACAAACCTTGCTGACCCTTCGTCTGGCGGAGCAGATTAATCGTGTGACGCTCTGGAAGGCCTTGGGCGGGAGTGAGGCGGCGGCCCGGTCCTAAGCGTTCCGAGGGCCATTGCGGACAAGACCGCTCTACGCAGATTTAACAATCGTTCGGCAAGGTTCCGGCACCCCATATTTTTTGCATGAATAAATGCGCCGTCAATCTCGCTGAGATTGGATTCGTCTTGAGGCCACAGCGGAGCGGCGAACAGATTCTTGGGATGCATCGGGATTTCAAATTCCAGCATCGCATCCAGGAAATTCCAGCAGTTACGCTGAGCCGCTTGCTTCAGTAGGGCTATTAACTCAAGCTTCGCGCTCCCGCAGGCTGGATTGGCGTCGATCCGGTTCTCCACCAAGGTTTGAAGGGTTTTCGCTGAAGCTACTGCGCCCAGCTGTAGCAGGGCATTGACGAATTCCACGTGCCCAAAGTTTGCGGCCACCCGAAGCGCGGCATTCAGGTTGGCAGCGGAGCCGCTTTCCGGATCCATTTTCAAGAGTACGTACAGGGTATCCAGGCATCCTTTTGTTGCTACAAGCGTTAATGGAGTCACTTCATTGCTGAACGTGGCATTCGCTTGAGCACCGGCGTTTAACAACGCCTCCACAGCAACCGGTTGCTTACTTCCAATGGCCAGCCCTAATGCGCTCGTGCCGCCTGGAATGTAGGAGTTTGGATTCGCCTTGGATTCGAGCAGGGCGTCGACCACGTTCTGATGCTTCCTATTGATCGCCAAGGTCAGCGCGCTCTGGCCTGAGGGGATGAGCTTGGCATTGACTTGAGCATCAGGCTGTTTCAGCAGACTTTTCACCAGCTCGATCTCTCCTGACTGCGAAGCTGTCATCAAAGGAGTGAGGCGATTTCGATGCGTCGGCGTGTGCTTGGAACGCGTAAATGGACCTTGTGTGGTGTCTGATAAAGATGCGGCATACGAAGGATTCAAGGCTTCTCTGCTCGACTGGAGCCGCTCAGACCTGGTGCGAGGCCTTGGTACCGCCACGCGGCCAGGATCTGATCGGTTGAGGACGTCTGTCGAGTTTTGATGTGATCGATGATCCATATCGAAGGATTCCGTCTCGACTGAAGAAGGAGAAGAATCGGAAGGATCAACCAGGATGCAGATGTCTTGCTCGTCGAACGATGACTCCGGAACGTGTTGGGCATTTTCTTCCAGCTGGCGCTCTGCAGTGAGCTGTGCACCCACACCCGTAGTACCGACCACCGGCCCGGCAATAGGGCGGTGGGTTGGCCTGTTCTGAAGCTCCGTGGAAGGCGCGGGACGTTCGCTTTTGGTGGAGACTGAACTTGATTTGAAGCAACAAAAAGGCATGGCTGGGAGGGAAGGGGAAATAGGAGCTGTTGAAGCCTGCACTGCTGCCTGGCTGCTATCGTTTCGGGGCGTGAGCGGCCGTAGGCGGCTCCGCGAGAGGAGCAAAAAGCGAAGACAGCTTGGTGATGCTGGGAGAGCCGATATCAGTGCAATGAATGCAGGGGGTACTGTGAAGGATCGTTACTTGGCGCCTTGCGGCCGTCGATTTCCAAGCCCGACGGTCACCTAAGCGCTCGGCACTCTCTTGAGTAACCGATCGCTCCAAACAGTTCCCTTCCCCATCGGAGGCCGTGGTGCCTTACCCGTTGCGGGTGAACGCTCAGCGGCGTTCGCCCGCGCTGCTAGGAGCGTTGGTCAGGCGCCTTATGGCGATACAGCCACTGGCTGGCGCCCAGGTAATTCATGGTCATGCCTGCCAAGCTACCTGCACCTACGTAGACGGCCAACCAAAATGGCGTTTGCGAGAAGCGCCAGGCAAGGAAAGAGTAAACGGCCAGATTGACCGCGCCACCGCCCAGCATGAGGCCAAGGTAGCGCAGATACTCGTGCCAGAGGCTGACCCCCGCCGAGCGCCCCGCGAACGAAAGGTGGCGATTGACTAGCCAGGTGGCAGTAGCGGCCGCCAGGAAGGACGCTGCCCGAGCGCCGTAAACGCCCAAGGTGTCACGCAGTGCGGTCAGCACGGCCACATCTACCAGGAGGCCCAGAACGCCCGCTATTCCGAACCACAGCAGCCTACGGCTCAGTTTCATGGCTTGTTCCGAGGTGGGGAGATCAACAACATCTCAGGTGCGCCGATCGATGAGCAGGGCGCGAGCCATCTCCGCAAACCCGGCGCCGCGCTCGCCCTGAGTGATGTAGCGAGGCTTGTGCAGCAGCCCCGCTTCGAAACGTCGAATATTGGCCACGCCCACGCTGTTCGGCAGGTGCTGGAACATCACCTGATCATTGGTGGAGTCGCCCACATAGACCCAGCGATCTGGTTCTTTCGCCAAATCGCGGTCAAACAGAGTGCGCACGATCCAGCAGGCGCCTTGCCATTTGTCGTGCTCGCCGATCCACGCATTGACATGAATGCTGCTCACACTGGCATTCAAGCCCTCGCGCCGCATGACATCCACCACATGGCCAATCTGTGACTCGTTCAGGTGATTGAATTCACTATGGTCGACGGCAATATCTGTTTCACGGCCGTGTGAATCGCGTGCCAGAACCGCGCCGGGCACTTCACGTTGAACGCAAGACGCGACTTCCTGCAGACGGGCAAACCTGATGGCACGTGTAGCTTCATCTTCCTGATAGAGCTTCTCGCGCTCTATCAATGCGACAGCACCGTTTTCTGCCACGATGGCATCCACTGGCCACTCTTGCGCGAAAGGCTTACTCCAGCCCACGGGCCGGCCGGTGATTGCTATCACTTGAAGGCCTGCGGATTTCAGGGCGGAGAGGGCGTCCAGAGCTTCTGCGGTGATGGCCCCATCGGTGGTCAGTGTGTCGTCAATGTCCGTGAAGACGCCTTGCACGCCCTGCCAGGCACCTTTCGGCTTTTGTTCCAGCGGTATCAGCGAAGGCTCATTCATCATCTGCCAAATCAACCGATAGGGGCTCTGTCGGTACATGTTCCACGTCGTGATGCAGAAATGCAATCAGGAACTGGATCCCGATGATCAGCGGTAACGCTGCCAGCATGACCGTGCCGCTAGTGGCCGGTTGGCCTGTCGCATCGCTCATAGCCCAGTGCATGAGGCCAAAAATCGCACCCATCAGGCATAAAAGCCCACCAAGGATGCTGTAGAGGCTGCCCAGGTTGAAGTCGCGCAGAAGATAGAGGTAGACGTAGCGCTTGAAAAACCGGGTGACGTGCTTGACCATGAACTCCGGCAACACCTTGGAGACCTTCAGGCTGGATTCCTCGTCTGCATACACGGCATCCATGGGAATGTCTCGCACCACTGCCCGCACGGTGTTGAGGTGATAGAGCATGTCGGTTTCGAAGAAGTAACGCTTCTCCAGTTTGTGCAGTGGTAACTCCCGCAGCACGCTGGTGTGGATAGCCGTGTAGCCGTTGGTAGGGTCCATCACTGACCAATAGCCCGTACTCAGCTTATTGATGAATGACAGGGCTGCATTTCCGAACAGCCGAACCGGTGGCATTCCCTTGAGCGATTCGGGTCGATAGAAGCGGTTGCCCTTGGTGTAGTCGGCCTTGCCGCGTGCGATGGGCCGCACGAAATGCGGGATCAGCGTGGGATCCATCTGCCCGTCGCCATCCACCTTGACCACGATGTCCACTGGCTCTTCAAGCGCAGCGCGGTAGGCACTGGCAATAGCACCCCCTACGCCTTGATTTTCCTCGTGAAAGATCACCCGCACACGCGGATCCTGGCACTCGCTTTGCACCAGCGCTCCGCTGTTTTGCGGACACTTGTCATCAACGACATAGATGCGCTGCACCAAAGGTGGAATAGCGGCAATCACGCCAAGGATCTGGGCGCGGACCTTATAGCAGGGGATAGCAACGGCAATACGTGTCATGTCAAGCCTGTCCACCCACGGAGGCCAGGGTCACCCCGGCCAGAATCAACGCGCCGCCGGCCAATGTTTGCCAGGTAATTGCTTCATCCAGCATCATCCAGCCCAGCACCGGCACGATCAAAAAGGCCAAGCCCATGAACGGGTACGCGATGTGCAACGGCGCATGGCGCAGCACCCAGATCCACACCAGGGTGGTGACACCGTACAGAGCCAGAGCGGTGATGAGCCAGCCGTTAAACACCCATTGTTGCCAGTTGGATGCGTCGACAATGGACTGCGCTGCTTTCTTGAAGAGCAACTGCCCGAGCGAAATGCCTAGGACACAGAGGACGGTAATACTGGTAAGCAACGGGGTCATGGCGTGGGCCGAATGATTTGTGTTGGAGGCATGTTGCGCTCTATGTTGGTGAGGCGCTTGAATTTTCGTCGAAAGGGCTTTTAGCTCCTGCTTTGGTGTAGATGTACACGGGAAGGAGCACAAGAGGGGCTGTGAAGAAGGAGAGCAGATATCGATATTCTCCCGCAATGGAGAAAAAGAACACCGCAGTTAGCTGCAACACAAATACGCTGCACACCACCAAGCTGCTACGGTCACGCTGGCGCCATGCGCGGGCGGTGGCAGCGACGATCAAGAATAGCCCGAGCCAGGGAGCCCAGAAAATGGCGCGATTCTTGAGTGTGAAATCATACCAACGCATCAACGTTTTATGCAGCCGGGTGTCCCGGTACCGTTGTTCCGATTTTGATTTGGTCTGAGAGAGAATGTAGTCAGCTGATTGTGGGCCGGGTATTCCACCGCTAGCAAGGGCGGAGTACAAGAAAATATTAACTCTGCTTGCTGAAAACGCTGGAAGATTGTGCCATAAATTGTATTTAAAAAACTCCTGAATAATGGTTTTCTTCGCATCCTTTGAGAGGAAAAGGAGTGCAGGTCCTTCAGGGAAAAAAATAAGCGGATCCCAGTAATAGTGATCGTAGAATTTCGATATGTGTTCGAGGGATTTTCCGGTGGAGGTCAACGCTTCCGCTGATTTTTTCGATATGCGCGGTTCGTTGTACTCCCATAGCCCCATAGGGCGGTGCTCCAGGAAGCCTACTGTTTCATAGAGTGCAAGCGGGAACACGCTGCCTATAGGAGTGCGGTATTTGTATTGTGAGTTTGCGAAAATTGCGACTATGCACCACGGCAGAACAACTGCCAATAACTTCCAGCGATGCAGTCGGGGAAGTGCGAAAAACAGAGCTATCAGCGCGATAGCATTGATGAACCCGTTGGGGCGGGCGAAAAGTGCGAAAGGCACGGTCAACGCCAACATGCAGCCTGAGACGAGATTGATGCGCCGAGTGCGGTAACAAATCCATATCTCGAATAGCATGCCCATCATTGCCATGGCGTAGATGCCGTCGGAGTACAAGGCTGAGGAGTAAAAGAGCACGCTGGGGGCGAGGCCAACAAAAAATAAGCAATACCAGAAGCTCTTATAAAGTCGGTGGCCGAGCATCCAGTTCAAGATACGCGCGCAAACAGTAACGCTGACGAAAGTTTGAACCAGAATGGGGATCTCAACCAAGCGCCAGGGGCCATAGAGCAACAGGTTATACAGGTACCAGAAAGCCGGCTTGCCCGCCTGTCTCTCTCGATCGGTTTCGACCTCCAGCATGATCGCGAGGCTATCCTGGCCCAGAACTCCTGGCCAGCAAGCAATCATCCATGCAATGTAGAACGCCCCCAGCAAAAGAAACAGGAGCGCGAACCGATAAGAAGAACGTTGTAGTAGTTTTGGCAGTTCGTACTCCTTTGGGCTGTTTTTTTCTTGAGGTTTTAGAGGCTTTATCTTGAGTGCGATCTTTTCCAGGCCATGCCATGAGGCATATGCCAATATAGTGGTAATAATGATAGAAATTGCTAAAATTCCCATGGAGTCGACTGAAGGCCAGAGGAAATGAATTAGAGTTTGCTGTATTGGAAAGGCGATAAGATACATGCCATAAGATGGGTCCCCCCATCGGCCGAACTGCCTAAGAATAGGCGTAGATCTGGTGCCTATATATATTATCGTATAAGGTACTGCAATCAAAAATGCGAGATATCTAAAGCCAAGATGCCAAATGCATAGCCCTGCGCCAGCGAGAATTATAAAATAAAATGAAGGCCGTTTTGTCCAATGAGGCTGTAGTATAAAAATGGCTGAGCCTACTAGGAAGTAGGCAATCATTTCATATTTCAATTTCCAGTTTGTATGGAAATCGGGGCCATACGAAAATTGATGCCAAATAAGCGTGACAACAATTAGAGAGAGCCAAGCAATTCGAGAGCGCAAAATTCCAATAATTCCCGCCAATGCGAGAATTACATAGCACTGTATTTCAATGGGGATGGTCCAGAGAGAGCCATTGACAGTTGCAGGGAGTGGATTTTTCTCAAAAACGCCGGGAAGTGTGGAGCTTAATCCCATCCATATATTGGATAAATAAGCTCTGGTCAAGTCGTGTTGTACGTATTCCCTTAGAGGAAGGCTGCTCAGAGAAGCACCGAGCACATAGGCCGTCAAGACGATGACGGCGATGTACGCAGGAAATATGCGCAGGACGCGGCGTTGCGCGAAACGAAAAAGATGTGGGTCGTTGTACCAACTCGCTGTGACTAAATATCCACTGATAGTGAAAAATATAAGAACCGCGAAGCCGCCCAATGTATTGATACGCAGCACCGAGGGCTCTAATTGCCCCAACAAAGCAAAGTGGTGGCTGACTAAGACCGAAAGGGCTGCCATGATGCGAATGGCATCGAAATTATTGGCTTGGTGGGCGGGTTTTTCGTGGGCGGTAGGCACATTCATACCGGCTAGGTGCTTTCGTAATCAGAGACGGGTGAGCTGAACGCCGGAGGAAATGCTGCCCGCCTCCTCCAGCCGGCGGTGGCGAGACTGGTCTACAGAACGAGGAACAGCGCTTCAAAGCTGATGCGCATTATCGCGTGGTGCTTGAGCTCAAGATGTTCTTCGACCAGACAGGACACGAGAAAGGCGTAAACCGCAAGCCGACGCGCCAGATCCGGATTTACGCTGGTCTGGAAGACGTACATTGAGTCGGAGCAGATGCCCATGCCTTCCTGCTATTGGCCGCCGTGGCTGGCACCCGCACGGTTCAAGCATGCTGCCTGGGCCTCCTACAATGGCGCATGCTGCGCCGATGGACACAGGCAGGCATCACTTGGGAAGTCATTTTGGTCATCAAGAACATCCAATCCCTACGTTTTGTGGCTGCATTCCTGGTTCTGATACACCATACGTTGCCACCTAACGTTCACCCCGCTCACTACGCTCGGATCCCGCATTTTTTCACTGAGTTATCCCTGTATGGGTTTGCCGGGGTAGACATTTTTTTTGTCATTAGCGGCTTCATCATGGCGCAGACGGCAAGGCAAAGCCCTGGCGGTCTGCATGCCGG
This sequence comes from Ottowia thiooxydans DSM 14619, assembly GCF_000422885.1. Lineage (GTDB taxonomy): Bacteria > Pseudomonadota > Gammaproteobacteria > Burkholderiales > Burkholderiaceae_C > Ottowia > Ottowia thiooxydans. The sequence continues at coordinate 210,159 of NZ_AUGX01000009.1, forward strand.
ATCCGAATTCATCGCCAGGCGCTTTCTACGGATCTATACCGGGTACTGGCCCGCTTTTTTCCTCGTCTTATTCCTCAGTGTCTGGTTGGGCGTGTTTCAGGAACCGGAAATTAGCCGCTTGGGTTCGTTCTTTTTACTACCGCAGGAGAAGTACCTGCTGAACGTGGCCTGGACGCTCACCTACGAGTTACTCTTTTATTTGCTAATTGGCGTCATCCTATGCTTCACCAGCAGACGGGCGATGGCTGTGATTGCGGGGTTGTTCGTCCTGCTGGCGCTATACGTACTCGTGCAGCACCAGCGGGGTTTTTATGTACCGGGCTCGAACCGGTGGGACCTGGTACTCGACACGTTCTTGACTTCACCGCTCATCCTTGAGTTCATGGCGGGTTATCTGCTAAACGGCTTATTGCATCGCTTCCCGAGGCAACGGTTGCTGTTTTGGCTGCCATTTGCATTGCTGATGACTGGTCTCAGCGTGTGGGTGCAGAAATGGGGAGGATTGGAAGGGGTGGGTATGGCCGCCTATCTGTATTACCCCGAGCGCGCGTTGCTGTTTGGCAGCGCGGCTCTGGGGTGGGTAGCCGTGGCGGCCATAGCTCCCGAAGGGCGCTCCTGGTTCCTGCGTTTGACTCAGAAGCTGGGTGATGCTTCGTATGCGCTGTATTTGCTGCACATACCGCTTCTCGTCATTTTGTATGGGGTGCTCTTTCCGCGTTTGGGGCCGTTGTTATGGGTTGGGGGTGGCAAGCTGTCGCTGCTTGTCTATATCGGAACCTGCCTCGTGATGTCTTGGGTGTATTTCCGTTTGGTTGAAATACCGCTGCATCAATGGTCGCGCAGGCTCGTGACACGCGCTTTCCATAGAAGGCCGATCGATCACTCCGTTACCGATCAAGCGCCGCAGTGAAGGCCGCCCGATGAACCGCGGTTAGACATCTCGCCGGGAGAAAGATGTTATTTTTGGGTAGATCTGGCCCATCCACTGTTTACAACTTTTTCATGCAGCCCGAACCCCATAAAGACAACAATTTCGATTTCGTGCGCGTAGCGGCTGCTGCAGGCGTATTGATCAGCCATCAGTTTTCCCTGACGGGGCGTCCCGAACCGGTCATGCTTGGGTCCAGCTTGGGGGGCTTTTGTGTGCTGGTGTTCTTTGCCATCAGCGGCTATCTCGTGGCTGGAAGCTGGAGTCACGATCCGAGTGCATGGCGTTTCACTGCGCGGCGCTTGCTGCGCATCTGGCCAGGCTTGATCGTGGTTTGTCTGCTGGTGGCGCTGGTGCTTGGTCCAGCGGTGAGCCAGCTTGGTCCAAGGGCGTATTTCGCGTCGCCCGCGACCTGGGACTATCTCTCGCAACTGAACCTCTGGCAGTTCAAGAGCCACTTGCCAGGTGCTTTCATGGGCAACCCCATACCCGAAAGCGCCAATGGCTCGCTGTGGACGATTCCTATCGAAATCCGGTGCTATCTGGCCTTGATGGTTGTGGGCTTGCTTGGTTTGATGCGCCGCACATGGATGCTTCCAGTGGCATTCGTGGCCTTTGCGATCTGGTTTTTCTTCCTGTTCAAAACGGGCTATGACCATCCGATCCGCTTGCATTTGCAAATGGCCGTTGTGTTTTTCTGTGGAGCCACCCTTTACCAGCTACGCGCGGCTTGGTCGCCGTATCGCAGTTGGGTCTGGTTCGGATCTTTGGCAGCTATCCTATGCGTATGGTTCGGTGGAAAGCCGGAGATCGCGTATACCTTGGGCGTGCCGTTGATGGTTGTGCTGTTCGCTACGGGCTCACTTCCGGTGCTTCGGCGCACGGGGCGTTTTGGAGATATATCGTATGGCCTCTACATATACGCTTACCCAGTTCAGCAAACGGTAGTCTGGCTGAGCGACAACCGTCTGCCTTTCGGCTTGGGGCTGGCGTTGGCTGCGGCTATTACCGTAGTGTTGGCATGGCTGTCGTGGACGCTGGTGGAGAAGCCGGCGCTGAGGCTGAAGAACCGGCTTTGAATATTGGCAACTTCCCGCGCTGGCGAGCCTTAACGGCGCCATAGACGTAGTTGCTCCTGCGCCCTCATAGAAATAGCGAGCGCCTGTAGGCCTCAACACCTGGAGTAGTCGGACCTCAGGCCCTGGAAGCCAGAGTTGAAAACTGTCGGGTAAATTTACGATCCAGATCAGCAGGCATTCAGCTTGCGCGATACTTTGCGGGTCCTGACGATTTTTCAACCGTTGGCAAGGGCTTCATCCCGGCATGCCTACGTACAGCTCCCAGTCGGAGAGACCTCATGAAACCCAGTGTTTGCATCGTCGTGCCGGTCTACAACGAAGAGGAGGTTTTGCCCGCCTTCCACCAGCGTATATCTGAAGTCATGGACACCATGCCTGCCTACAGCTGGCACCTACTGCTGGTAAATGATGGCAGCCGCGACGCTAGCGCACGCTTGATCGATGCCATGGCTGCGTCGGACGCCCGTATAACCGTAGTTCACCTCTCGCGAAACTTCGGCAAAGAAGTGGCCATGGCCGCAGGTCTTGATCATGCCGACGCAGACGCCACTATCCTCATAGATGCAGATTTGCAAGATCCGCCTGAGCTCATGCAAGCTTTCATCGACGAGTGGCAGAGCGGCTACGACATGGTCTACGCCCAGCGCCTTTCCCGTCACGGTGACAGTTGGTTTAAGAGAAGCACTGCGGCGGGTTTCTATCGATTGATTGGGCGCATGTCGAGTGTGAGGATCCCTCCCGACACTGGTGATTACCGGTTGCTAAGCCGCCGAGCCGTGCTCGCGGTGAGGCAATTACGGGAACACCATCGATTCATGAAAGGCTTGTTCGCCTGGATTGGCTATCCGTCCAAGGCGGTCACTTTTCACCGGGATGCACGCGCGGCGGGTGGCAGCAAATTCAATTTTTGGCGGCTTTGGAACTTTGCCATTGAAGGCATCACTTCCTTTTCCATCGTGCCGCTGAAGCTCGCCACCTATTTCGGAAGCCTCATCGCCCTCGCAGCGTTGCTACGCGGGCTCTGGGTGATTTTCAAGACCCTGGTATGGAGTGACCCAGTGCCGGGCTATCCGTCGCTGATGGTCACGTTGCTATTTCTTGGCGGTATGCAACTCATGTTCATTGGTATCTTGGGCGAGTACATTGGCCGAATCTTCAACGAGACTAAAGGCCGCCCGCTCTACTTTATCGACCGTGTCACAGGTCATTCTGATCAGGGTTCCGCGTCGACTCAGCCGCCAGAGCCGGGAGAAAAGGCGCTGGCCCGAACCGGGGCATGATGAGCAGCGGCTCTTTGAGTGGACGCTGGTGTAGTGGCCAGCGCTGAGGGAAAGGGGCCAGCTCTGAACGTCGTCAACTTCAGGCGCTTGGATGCGTCTGCGGCGTTTTGAACACGAATGCCTTGTCCAGGTGATACTTTGCAAAGTAGCCGATGACAAGGCCGATGATGCCGCCAAGGTAGCGCATTTGGGTGGTTTCGAACATCCACCAGAAACCGTATTCAAAGCCCCAGAAAATGGCGGTGGTGGCCAATCCCATTGCGGTGTAGAGCACGAAAGTCTGGCTATCGTGGCCTGCGTTCTGTGGCTTGAAGCGGAAGATGAAGCGCTTGTCCAGGATGTATTTGACGATCAGGCCAGTGCCGGTACCGATGATGATCGATAGCCAGATGATCGAGGGCCAGAGCCGCAACGCAAGCTCTTGCGAGCCGATGTTGACCGCAATGGCGATGACGCAAAAAAGCGTATAGAGCAGAGCAACGCGCACAGGATCAGACATCCATCCTGTTGAATACGAAGCGCGGCAGATGGCGGATGATGAGCATGATGAGCGCCCACTTGCCGGGTGCGTACACCACGGGGCGACCTGCTTCCACCGCCTTGACGATGGCCTCGGCCACAGCCTCTGCGCTGGCCAGTTTGGCGCCGTCTTGTTTCAGGTGCGCGGTCATCGGCGTGTCCGTGGGGCCAGGCTTGGCGAGTGTGACGCGCACAGCGCTTCCCGCCAGCGCAAGCCGATGCTGCAACCCCTGCGCATAACGTTCTACCAAGCCCTTGGCGGCGCCATAGACGTAGTTGCTCTTGCGTCCTCGGTCGCCCGCCACCGATCCGATGATGCACAGCCGTCCGCTGCCTGCGCGCTGCATGGCACCAACGAAGGCTTCAGCGATCAGTACAGGAGATAGGCCATTTACCCGAATGGCTTCCTGGGCGGTATGTAGATCGTTCTCACATGCGTTCTGATCAGGCAGCGAGCCATGGGCGATCAGCACGATGTCGAGTGGGCCTGAACTGGTTGCGTCCAGGACGAGGGCCTTGATGGCCTCGATATCGTCGAAGCGCAACTCCGTGACGCGTGCGGTGACGTGTGTCCCGCGTGGGCGCAGATCAGTGGCGAGTGGCTCGGCACGCTGGGCATTGCGGGCGACCAGCAGGATGTCGCACGGGCCTTGCTGCGCCCAGAGGCGGCTGCATTGGTGCGCAATGGCGGAAGTGGCGCCAACGATGACGATGCGTTTGGGTTGGCTCATTTGGAAGCGCGGAGGTGAATTTAATGTGAACACGCCCTAACTACCCAGCAGGCGGCGCGACATGGCCGAACTGATGCCGGGGTCGCGGAAGGGCTGGATTTTTGTCCATTCGGGATAGCCAGATTGGAACAGACTGGCGGGCATGCGCGCATCCTTGGCGGGATAGATGCGCCCACCCGTCTCGCTGACGATGGCATCCAGCCGCTCGAACAGGCGCAAAGTTCTGTCTCCCTGGTTGGGGAAATCCAGCGCCAGCGTGATCCCAGGCCGGGGGAAGCTCAGCAGGCCGAGCGAGGGCTGGTTGCCGAAGGTCTTCAGCACGGCCAGGAAAGAGCCTTGTCGGCTTTCGGCGATCTGGGCCAAGATGGCCTCGATGCTTGACTCGCCACCCTCGAATGGAACCACACACTGGTATTGGTAGAAGCCACGGGGGCCGTACATACGATTCCAGTCAGCAATGCCGTCCAGCGGGTAGAAGAAGGGCTTGTAATGGCTAACGGTTCTCTCAGTGCGGAGCTTGTGGGCTTGGTAGTAGAGCGCATTGAAGGGGCGCAAACTTATGGCATTGACCAATGAGAGCGGTGGCGTGAAGGGCATCGCCAAACCGCTTTTTTTGGGCTCTTTGGCCGGAACCGGGGAGCCCGTGGCGCAATGGTTTCCCCGCATGAACAAACCGCGTCCGCGTTTGTCCAGGCAGTCTATCCAGGAGACGGTGTATTCCCAATGGGCGTCTGATTCGGCTGCCAATGTGTGGAAGCGCGCCAGCGAATCGAAGGCGATGGTCTCTGTGTCCAGCCAAGGACCTGCCACACGCCGTAATTGCAGCGTGGCCTGGGTGATGAGGCCAGTCAAGCCGAGACCACCCACGGTGGCCCGAAACCATTCAGCTTCGTACTCCGGCCCACAAATGATGGTGCGGCCATCGGTGCGCTGCAAGCTTAGAGAGCGCACGTGATGACCGAACGACCCGGCCACGTGATGGTTCTTGCCGTGTACATCGTTGGCAATGGCTCCGCCCACGGTGACGAACTGCGTGCCAGGCGTGACGGGTAGCATCCAACCGCGCGGGATCAGCAGGCGCTGAATATCGGCCAGCAGCGCGCCGGCCTGGCAGCTCAACAGACCGTTGACGGCGTCGAAATTCAGCCAGTGATCCGCCCCTCGCGTCAGCCACAGCGCACCGCCTGGGTTCAGGCAGGCATCTCCGTAGCTGCGGCCCATGCCGAAGGGTAGAGCAGTTTGGCCGACGTCCGGCTTCGGCATAGGGCCACTCTGGCCATCCAGCGGCAATATCTGGTGCTGGTCGGCGCTGAGGCGGCCCCAGGAACTGACGCGCATCACCAGGGAGAACCCACGGTGGCCATCGCCAGCGAAGCTACGAATGCGGCCCCGCAGGCCAGGCTGGTGCGATCCTTCACGGAAAAGATCAATGGATCGTCATGCATCTCGCCCCGATGGGATTTCAGCCACAACCAACTGATCCAGTACACCAGGACGCTCACGGAAGCGAGAATGGCCTCCGGCCAGGCATACAGGGCCTGCACGGTTTCACCATGCAGGTACAGCGCCAGTACCACGGCGCTAGCGTACCCTGCGGCGATGCCGAGGGCCTGTACCAGTGCGATGTCTTGCGTCACATACCCGCGCCCGGGCGCGGCGGTGGTGGCGGTTTCACCGCGTTGTATGAGTGTGTGCAACTCGGTGTGGCGCTTGAGGAGGGACAGCGACAGGAACAGAAAGCCAGACACTGCCAGCAACCAGTGGGACACTTGCAGATCCGCTGCCGCTCCACCTGCAAGGATGCGTAGCGTATACAGGCCCGCTAGCGTCATGCAATCCAGCAACACCAAGCGCTTGAGCGAGACTGAATACCAGCTGGTCAGCAGGAAGTACACCACCAGCCATGCAAGAAAGCTTGGCCCCACTGCCCAGGCCAATCCGAAACTGACGATTAGAAGCAGGGGCGCAATGGCCACGCCCCAAGCTACGGGCACGCGCCCGCTGGCGAAAGGGCGCAGGCGCTTGCGGGGGTGCAGGCGGTCGCTGTTCAGATCCAGCAAGTCGTTGCCGATATAGACCGCCGACGCGCACAAGCTGAACGAGAAAAATGCCAACAGCACGGTGCCCCAGGCTGCGGCGTTGGTCAATTGGTGCGCGGCGAGCAGGGGCACGAACAACAGCAAGTTCTTCAGCCACTGGTGCATGCGCATCATCTTCGTGATGTGGCGCATTGGAGGGTTGAGCGCGGGAACCACCTTGTCCACGTTGCCGTGCTGGCGCGCCGTGTCCAAGGTTGAGGCGGACGCATTCACGACGATCGCCCGGTGCGCGGCTCGCCAAACAGGCAGGTCGTCTTGCGAGTTACCTGCATAGTCAAAGCCTTGCGGGCCGAATTGCTGTATCAGCCGATCAGCTTTGCGGCTGGCAGACAGATTGGTTTCGCCATCGCTGGCCAGCACTTCATCGAAGATGCCGAGATGCTGTGCGATGGCTTGTGCGGTATGTTGGTCGGCGGCGGTGCACAGCACCAGAGTGCGGCCTGCGGCTTTTTCTTGTCTAAGCCAATCCAGCAGTTCCGTGTTGTAGGGGAGTGTGCCGGCATCCAGGACCACGCGCCCCGCCAGTTCCTGCTTAAGGTTCGCCTTGCCATGCCGCAGCCAGACAGGAAGGAGCAATCCGTGCCACGGCCGCGCCTTGATCAGCGCCAGCGCCTGCTCGTGCAGGGTGTCGGTGAGGACCAGGGTGCCGTCCAGATCGATGACCAGAGGCCGACGTGAGGTCGTCGTCATATGTCAGAAAGCGCGGTAAGCGATGGCTGGCTGGGTCATGGTTGTTTTTCCCAGATTTCGGTGGTGAGTTTGAAGAATTCGGACCTTTGTATCTTGTAGCCTTGACCGCATGCTTTGCTCAAAGCATCGCTCAGATCATCTCGGGATGATGCTCGCAGAAGTGCGAAGCGCGGGCGTCCCTGGATGGTCTGACAAACTTGAGGGACATTTTCCGGAATGTAGTAAGGCTGGCGAACCAAGGTCTTGGAGCCTTTGCGTTTCAGATAGTAGTCGTATCCCGCAGGGTTCAGCATGAAATCTGTGAACACGATGTCTCCGTCATTCAGGTGCGCGGCTATTGAGGCTGCAGCGCCTCTGAAATCTGCCTTTTGCGCAGAGCGAAAGCTCTGGATGAGCGGCCATTGGGTGGCGATGATGATGGCCAGAAAAATCCAGCCCAGCCGGTTTGATCTCTGCCAGATCTTCGAGACCGCGATGGCGAAGAGGGGGTAGAAAATGGTCGCAGGAAAAATGTAGTGCCGCAGATGAAGAATCTGGCTCTTCTGCATGATCCATGTCATCACGAGAAAGTAAGCGGCGGCCAAGATCGCCAGAGCGCAGGTGGCGTGCTTCCAATTTTCCTGCGATGCCGCCGTGGCGCCCGATGTTGGCTGACGAAATCGCGCAGCGAGGAAGACAGCTGCCATGACAGTGGCCAGGACAGCTACCGCATTGAGCCAGCCCAGTACCTCAACAGCCACGCCCCTGAGCCCGATCACCAGAGCTTCGCCGTAGCTCACGTGAACCCAACCGAATTGCCCCTCGGTGGTATTGAGGAAAGACTGACGGTTCACCGACAACCAGGCCAGCACGACCACCAGCACCAATGACATGCGCAGTATGGCGTGCCAATCTTTGCGGCGCCACGCTTCCAGGCAGTAGACACTGAGGATCATTCCCGCCAGGGCGGTCAGGTTGTAGTGTGTCATGGCCGCGGCGATGAAAAGGCACACCTCCGACCATTTGGGCAGGGGCGCTGTCTTCCAGCCATGCAAGGCGCGTTCGAAAAACAGGATGACCGCTGTGCCCGAAAGTGCCGCGCCCAAGCTATAGGCGCGCGCCTCCTGCGCGTAGAAAATCATGAACCCGGAGGTGGCATATATCGCCAGAGTGGCCAGGTAGAAAAATCCCAATCTTGTACCGGCATAGCGGTGGGTGCGCCATCCAAGCCAGGCGAGGAAGGCCAGGGCGGAAAGCGCGCTCAGCGCCCTGACACCGCCCTCGCTGTCACCAAACAAGAAAATGGAAACCTTGTTCAGCAGCTCAAAGAAGGGAGGCGACTGGTCTGCCGCCTTGATCGTCCAGAAGGATTCACTGGTGCCCACATCCCTGAGACTGATGCGCTCGAAGAATGGAACGCCAGGATGCGAAAGCAAGGCGCGATTGAGCGCAATATCTGCAGAGAAAAGCTCATCGTGCCAGAGCGATTCGCTTCCCAGGCCGTAAAGCCGGAGCAGCGCGGCGCCGGCCAGAAGTACAAGGATGATCGCTCGCCATGACAAGGATCCGCCCTGAAACGATAGCTTGTTTTTGTCGAAAGCGAAGGGCAATGCGGTTTCCGCTTAAAAAAAGGCGCAAAACACGGCGCCTGTAGGAAAACCGCTATTTTCGGACAAATTCCTTACCGCTCATCACGTTTCACTTCAGTGGCCCGATTGCAGCGCCAACCCCGCATGCTCGCGCAGCGGATGGAAGTGGATCTTCGGAAACCGCTCCTGCGCCAGCCTGACGTCGTAAGGGCTGGTGCATAGGTAGGCCAGTGTGTTCGCCGCATCTCGCGCCATACGCAGCGGATAGGCATTTTCGAACTCACGCAGTTCAGCGGGAGTGTCGGCCGTGATCCACCTTGCACCGGTGTATTGGCAGCCTTCCAGGCGCACGTCGCAGTCGTATTCGTTGTTCAAACGGTGTTGCACCACTTCAAACTGCAACTGACCCACGGCACCCAGCAGCATATTGCCGCCAGCCTCAGGTCTGAAGACCTGAATAGCGCCTTCTTCTCCCAACTGCATCAGGCCTTGCTGCAATTGCTTGGTGCGCAGCGGGTTTCTGAGGACCACGGTCATGAACATCTCGGGTGCGAAGAAAGGCAACCCGGTGAACTGAAGGTTGGCGCCATCGGTGATGGTGTCGCCAAGCTGCACGCCCCCGTGCGTGGTAAAGCCGATGATGTCGCCTGCGTACGCTTCCTCCACGGCCTCCCGGCGCTGACTCATGAAGGTGACCACGCTGGTGGGACGCAGCTCCTTGGCCGTACGTTGCACCTTCATCTTCATGCCCGGCGTGAACTTGCCAGATGCCACGCGAACGAAGGCAATTCGGTCGCGGTGGTTGGCATCCATATTGGCCTGCACCTTGAACACCACGCCAGAGAAGCCTTCATCTTCGGGTTGAACGATTTTTTCAACAGGCTGCTTGTTCACCAGCAAGGAGCTTTTGCGCGGGCCGGGGGAGGGCGACATGTCTACCACCGCATCCAACACTTCCATCACACCGAAGTTATTGACCCCCGAGCCGAAGAACACAGGAGTGAGCTTTCCGGCCAGGAAAGCTTCATGATCCCATTCGGCCGACGCGCCCACTGCCAGTTCCATGCTCCCCTGGGCTTCGTCAAACGCGTGGCCAAAGCGAGCGCGCAACTTGTCGGTTTCGTCCAGAGAGATCACTTCGAAATCCTGCGGGCGCTTTTCGCTGCCAGACTGGAATACGGTCATGCTGCGGGTGCGCAGATTAACGATTCCGCCGAAGGCTTTCCCCTGGCCCACGGGCCACGTGATGGGGCAGCAAGGCATGCCCAGCTCACGCTCGACTTCGTCCATGATGTCCAGCGGGTCGCGCACCTCGCGGTCCATCTTGTTCACAAAAGTGATGATGGGCGTGTCACGCTGGCGGCAAACTTCGATCAGACGACGGGTCTGCGATTCCACCCCGTTGGCGGCGTCGATCACCATCAGCGCGGAATCCACCGCCGTGAGCACGCGGTAGGTATCTTCCGAGAAATCCTTGTGGCCAGGGGTGTCAAGCAGGTTGACGACGTGGTCACGGTAAACCATCTGCATCACCGATGAGGCCACGGAGATGCCGCGCTGCTTCTCAATTTCCATCCAATCGCTGGTGGCATGGCGGCTGGCTTTGCGCGCTTTCACGCTGCCGGCGATCTGGATCGCGCCGGAGAACAGCAGTAGTTTTTCCGTCAGCGTGGTTTTACCGGCGTCGGGGTGGCTGATGATGGCAAAGGTGCGGCGGCGCCGCGTTTCGGAGACGATAGACAAAACGGAATTCCGGTAAAAGCGAAGCAGGGCGTGAAACCCTGCGAAAGGTGCTATTTTCAGGCAAATCCGGGTAGTGGCCGGATCGGAGCCTCAGCTTCTGGGAATTTGAGGGCTGAGGCCAAGAGCGCGCTGTGGGAAACTAAGCGCATGCTGCATGTCATTCGCCCTATCGCGCGCTTCTCCCGGAAATCGGTCTTTACAGCGTTTTTCATTCTCAGCGCTACGGTGTGTTCAGCCGCCGAAGCCGACTTACCCGCACGCAAGCCTTTCTACATCGTACCGACGGTGGAAGGCCTTCTTTTCTGCGACGAGGCTCGTAACGACCCTAAGCAAGTTAATTTTGCACAGGCGCAAGCCGCCTGTGAAGTCAAAGGGCGGGGTGGTTCCGCTGCCCTGAATCGCCTGCTGGAGGAATTGGAGCCAGGTGGCGCGAAGGGGCAGGTTCAGGTTGGCTACCTGCTCACGGTACAACTGCTTAGCCTCTACAAGGCGCAGGGCAAAGAATGGGTCATTGACGAAAGACGCGTGGATAGTTTGCTGCGCATGCTGACCGAGGTAAAACGGCCAGCGGTGGTTTATCTGCAGTCCACCCACTTCGACACTCAAGGTCCACTGCCGACTGCACTGGCCAAAGACCCGCGAAACCTTTTGCTTTTTGCCGATGGGAAACCGCCGGAATTGGGGTATTTCGGTTTTGCCATCGCGCCGTTCACGCTTTCAACCGATATGTCTTTGCCGGTCAATGCCTATCGTTTTGCGGCACTGCGGCATGTCATCAAGCGCATGCTGGCGCTTCCTGCTGAAGCACGTGAGCGGATCGTTGGCATATCGCTCGCGGGCGAAGCGCATCAGCTCTTCCCGGACTTCGAAAACGGCATGGGAGCGTACGAAGATATTCGCGTGACAGACTACAGCGCCGCTTCCGTGGCGGGTTTTCGGCGCATGCTGGAAAAGCGCTACGGCAGCATAGAAAAGCTCAATGCCGCCATGGGGCTCAGTGAAACGTCCTTCGCTTCCGTTCCCGCGCCCAGCAAGAACATTCGCAAGGAAAGCTTGACCCGCTTCAGTGAACATTACGATGCCTGGGCGGACGGCCATCTCCCGGTATCGGGCTGGCTATTCGATCCCGAGAACAGAGTCAATGAACTGCTGCTCTATGTAGATGGCAAGCTTGTGGGGCCTGTGCAGCGCGGCATGAACCGCCTGGATGTGTATCGTGCCGTGGAAGAGATCACTACCCCCAACACGGGATTCCGGTATGACCTGGATTTCAGTGCCATGTCCGTGGGGCGGCACCGCGCACAAGTTGTGGCCGTCTCTGGTAAAGATCGTTACCTGTTGGCAGAAGCCCCCTTCGTGGTGGTTGGGCGCGATCAGGCCAAGGTGTCGGATGACTTACCAGCCGGGGTGCAAGATCTGAAAACTGAAGGTTCGGTTTCCCGGGTCAGGGCGTTCCTGGACAAGGTACTGCGCAAACTCGGGTTTAACCGACCGCTGCCCAACCCCACAACATTGCAAGGTGTACGTTCCTGGCTCGATATGCCCAGGTCGTTGCAGGATGTCTACTACAACCCTCTTGCCCGTGAATGGAATCGCTATCGGGATGACCAGACGGTGGCCTTCATGACGGCATTTTTCAATATCGCTCGGGAAGCCGGCCTGCCAGCGCAAAACCTGTTTTCCCACCAGATCATTCCGCGCATCAACTCGTCATGGAATCCCCAGCTGTTCGCCGTGGATAGCAGCTTGCAGCGCAACCTCCCATGGCGGCCCGGTATCAATATGTATGGCGGAACCACCCACAGCGCCTGGCTGCGCGGCTTCATGAAGGAGCGCGACCTGACTGACTACGGTGCACCGGAGTTCCACCCACAACAGTGGAAGCAACCCGACGCCGCTATGGCTGCACTGCGCGAGCAATACGACGCCGGTGCCCGCTTTATTAGCCCAATGTATTTTTCTCTCGTGCCCGACAGATTCAAGGGCGCAGCAGAGAACGGGGTTAATCGAATGGAAATTCGCCCTGACAACTCCAAGGACGGTTCTGACCAGTTCTACCGGGCCATCCGAGATTTCGCGCGGAATTGAGTCAGATGCCTGGGATTAGGACACGCCATCGCGCTCTAACGCGATGGCACCTACGTGGAAGGTTCGCGTAGCCTTCTATAATCCCCACATTCCGAGGAGCGTTGCAGCGCCTGCATTTACTGCCAGGCGTGAGGCTCGGACACCTTTCTTTGCAACGACGCTCATCCACTGATGCAAGTGCGGTGAGCTTTTTTATTTCCCGCTTGCTTTAGTGGTTCAACACAAGTTGTTTTGGAGCCATCATGAACGCACGCCTGAAAAAAACCGCTGTCGTAGACAGCGCTATCGCAGATATCCAATTGGCCGGTTGGGGCCGCAAGGAAATCAGTATCGCCGAAACGGAGATGCCTGGTCTGATGGCCATCCGCGAGGAATTTGCTAAATCCAAGCCGTTGAAAGGCGCTCGCATCACGGGCAGCCTTCACATGACGATTCAGACTGCGGTGCTGATCGAAACGTTGCAAGCACTGGGCGCGCAAGTGCGCTGGGCTTCTTGCAATATTTTCAGCACACAGGATCACGCCGCTGCGGCCATTGCGGCCAGCGGCACGCCGGTGTTCGCCATCAAGGGCGAAACGCTGACGGATTACTGGGATTACACACACCGTATCTTCGAATTTGGCCCCAAAGGCTCCAAAGGCGAAGGCCCGAACATGATTTTGGATGACGGTGGCGATGCCACGATGCTGATGCACCTGGGCAAGCAGGCCGAAACAGATCCCAAGGTTCTCAGCAACCCCACCAGCGAAGAAGAAAAGATTGTCTTCGCGGCGATCAAGGCCAAGCTCAAGGAAGACCCTACCTGGTACAGCCGCAAGAGCGCAGAGATCATGGGCGTGACGGAAGAAACCACCACCGGGGTGCATCGCCTGAATGAGATGTCGGCCAAGGGTACGCTGATGTTCCGTGCCATCAACGTGAACGATTCAGTTACCAAATCCAAGTTCGACAACCTCTATGGCTGCCGCGAATCGCTGGTAGATGGCATCAAACGCGCTACCGACGTGATGGTGGCAGGCAAGGTGGCCGTGGTGTGCGGCTACGGCGACGTGGGTAAGGGCTCTGCCCAGGCACTGCGCGCGCTTTCCGCCCAGGTGTGGGTCACGGAAATCGACCCCATCTGCGCATTGCAGGCCGCCATGGAAGGTTACCGTGTGGTCACCATGGAAGACGCCGCGCCGCTGGCTGACATCTTCGTGACCGCCACAGGCAACAAGGATGTCATCACCTACAAGCACATGAAGGCCATGAAAGACCAGGCCATCGTCTGCAATATTGGCCATTTCGACAACGAGATCGATGTGGCTGGTCTTGAAGAGAAGTGCAAGTGGGAAGAGATCAAGCCGCAGGTTGATCACGTTATCTTCAAGGATGGCAAGCGCATCATCTTGCTGGCCAAGGGCCGTCTGGTGAACCTGGGTTGTGGCACTGGCCACCCGAGCTACGTGATGTCTTCTTCCTTCGCCAACCAGACCATCGCGCAGATCGAGTTGTTTGCTCACTCAGACCGCTATAACGTGGGCCAGGTCTATGTGCTTCCCAAGCACCTCGATGAGAAGGTGGCACGCCTGCAATTGGCCAAGCTCAATGCCAAGCTGAGCGAGCTCTCCAGCGAGCAGGCGCGCTACATTGGGGTGGCCAAGACCGGCCCTTACAAGCCGGACACCTACCGCTACTAAGGCAGATGCGGGCCGATCAACTGCTCGTTGAACGCGGCCTGGCCGCCAGCCGCAGTCAAGCGCAGCGCTTGATCGCGGCAGGCGGACGCTGGCACGCACCCAGCGGTTGGCGGACCCTTGTCAAAAGCGATGATCTGCCGGCCGATGCAGACATAGAGTTGTTTGACGTCGCAGAGGCGCGCTACGTCTCGCGAGGTGGCTTGAAGCTTGAAGGCGCGCTACGCGCGGCTGCGCTTGATGTCACTGGCTGGCATTGCCTCGATGTGGGGCAATCCACAGGCGGTTTTACCGACTGCTTGCTGAAGCAAGGTGCCGCGCAGGTGGTGGGTGTGGACGTGGGCCATAGCCAATTGCATCCGCGTTTGCGAGCCGATGCGCGTGTACGTTGCCTGGAAGGTCTGAATGCGCGTGAGTTGAGCGCAGCCGGGCTGCGGGCCGCTGGCGTGGAGACACCTGGCTTTGATCTCGTCACTGGCGATCTGTCTTTCATTTCGCTTTCGCTGGTTCTACCCGCGCTAGCGCCACTGCTGGCCCCGAATGGGGCCTTGTTGATGCTGGTAAAGCCGCAGTTCGAACTGCAACCAGGGCAACTGGGCAAAGGGGGCATCGTGCGCGATGCGGCACTTTACCCAGTCGTAGAACAACGCTTACGCCAGGCCTGCGCTGATGCAGGGCTGAGCGTCGCAGGCTGGTTCGATAGCGCCATTGCTGGCGGCGACGGCAACCGCGAATTTTTCATTCATGCCACTTAGTGTGGTATTCAACACTGGTCGCATCATGAGCTTTCCCCTGAGCCTGGAGTTTTTTCCACCCAAGACGCCTGAGGGCGCCCAGAAGCTGCGCGCGACAAGGCAGCAGCTGTATGCGCTCAAGCCTGAATTCTGCTCCGTGACCTTTGGTGCCGGTGGCTCCACACAAGAGGGCACCTTGGACACCGTGCGAGAAGTTCTCTTGGAAGGTGTTTCGGGCGTTCCACACCTGTCCTGCATCGGTCAGACCCGTGAATCTATCCGCGAACGGCTAGCGAGCTACCGCGCCGCTGGTGTGCAGCGCGTCGTGGCCCTGCGGGGTGATTTGCCTAGCGGCTACGGCATGGGTGGCGAATTCCGCTATGCCAGCGAGTTGGTGGAGTTCATTCGCAGCGAGACGGGCGACGCTTTTCACATTTCTGTGGCGGCCTATCCAGAGGTGCATCCTCAAGCCAGGTCTCCTCAGGCTGATTTGGACGCCTTCCAGGCGAAGGTATCTGCAGGCGCAGACACCGGCATCACTCAGTATTTCTTCAATGCGGATGCTTACTTTCGCTACAGGGAAGAGTTGCGCAAGCACGGCATGAATATTCCGATCATTCCAGGGATCATGCCCATCAGCAATTCGACCCAGCTGCTGCGATTCTCTGATGCCTGTGGCGCAGAAGTGCCGCGCTGGATCCGCCTGCGCTTGCAGTCCTATGGCGACGACGTTGCCTCCATCAAGGACTTTGGCGCCGACGTAGTCGCTCATCTCTGCCAACGCTTACGAGATGGCGGCGCGCCCGCGCTGCATATCTACACATTGAATCAAACTGCAGCGGTCTTGGAGCTGATGAAGCGGGTGGGATGAATTCCGGAGAAGGTATGAGCGAATCCTTCTTATCGACTTAGCCGTCAAAACGCAGCCGTCCGTGCGAAATGTAACAACCCGACATTTCCTCACAGGCTGAAAGTCGCTAGAATCCGCCCAATGCTACGGGACACCTCTCCCGGCGTGCCTCAATGCGCGTCGGCTCCGGGAAGTGCTCACCGTTCACCAGTAGGCCGATATTTGTTGATTGGCGCTTTTTTTCTGGTGACTGGGCCACTTTCGGCCCAGACGGTGCGCTCGGACGCTTCCTCCTCCTCTTCGCTGTCTTGCTCTTCGGCCAAGGCCGTTCATGACATGCGTTGCTCTAATTACTCTGGTTTCAAGGGTCGGTTGAGCCTGCGCGCCGAAACGCGAAGTACTTCAGCTGCTCCGGAAGAGGCGCTCGTCGGCTCGGCTGTGCGGCTCGGACGAGATTTGCAAAGCGGAATTGCTTCTTGGTACGGGCCGGGCTTTCATGGCCGCAAGACCGCCAACGGCGAGCGCTTTGACATGGGTGAGATGACAGCAGCCCATAAAACCCTGCCGTTTGGCACCCGTGTATTGGTGCATAACCCGCGCAACGGCAAGCAGGTAGTTGTACGCATCAATGACCGCGGACCTTACGCGCGTGGGCGCGTGATTGATCTCAGCGGAGCGGCCGCTTCAGCATTGGGTATCAAGGCGCGTGGCCATGATGCGGTGGTGTTGAAAGAAGTGCAGGAAACAGGAAATGGCGACTTGGTCGCCAGCTCGACTGCCTCCGCATCTAGCGACTAATTGGAGCAATTCCCCTCACCCGTGAGATAGGGTGGGGTGAGGGTATGGCGGCTTGTCGCGAATAGCTGAACTCGGATCCGCGAGCTAATCGCCACACCCGCTCACCGCTCGTCGTAACTCACGATCAGCTTGTCAGTGGTCGGGCGTGCCTGGCAGCTCAGCACGAAGCCTTGCGCCATCTCGTCTTGCTCCAGCGTGAAATTCTTGTCCATGCTGACGCTGCCTTCAATGACCTTGGCGCGGCAAGTACAGCACACGCCGGCCTTGCAGGAGTAGGGCAGATCCAGGCCAGCGGAAAGGGCTACGTCGAGCACGTGCTGATCGCTGCGCATCGAAAGCTCATGCGATTTGCCATCGATCATCACGGTGAGCTGAACTTGCCCCGCAGGTGCTTGCGGGTCTGATTGCGCGATGGCTGCGCGGCGGGCCTCAGCGCTCATGGCTTCCAGGCGAGGCGAGGTAAAGCGTTCGGTACGAATGCGCTCTGCTGGCACGCCGGCATCTTTCAGCGCAGTCTCCGTGACTTCAATCATCTCCTCGGGGCCGCAGATGAACACTTCGTCCATGCTGGCCGCAGGCAGTAGCGTACTAAGGAGTTGCTGCACCTTCGCCGCATCAATACGACCTTCCAGCAAAGGCACTTCCTGAGCTTGGCGCGAGAGAATGTGGATCAGCGTCAGCCGGTTTTTGTATTTGTCTTTGAGATCTTGCAAGGCCTCGTTGAACATCACGCTGGCCATGCGCCGGTTGCCATAGACCAAGGTGAACTTGGCCGTGGGGTGTTCTTCCATCGTGCTGGCAATGATGGAAAGAATGGGCGTGATCCCTGAGCCTGCGGCAAAGCCCACGCGATGCAGTGCACGTGGGTGCCTGGATACGAAGCGGCCATCTGGTGGCATCACGGAAAGCGTGTCTCCAGCTTTGAGTTCGGCTGCGGCCCAGTTGGAGAAAATGCCGCCTTCCATGGGGCGGATGCCCACCTCCAGCTCACTCGCGGCGGTGTAGTGGCCGCGTGTGGAGCAGATGGAATAGTTGCGCCGGATGTCTTCGCCATTCAGGTTCTTGCGCAGGGTAAGAAACTGGCCGGGCTCGAACTGGAAGCTCTCTTGTAGCTCTGGCGGTACGGCGAAAGTAATGGCAACGGCACCGGCCGCTTCAGGGCTGACGCGGGCAACGGTGAGATCGTGAAATCGCGGGGTGGACATTTCTAGATTCTCTTGAAGTGATCAAACGGCTCCATGCAATCGAGGCAGCGGTAAAGCGCCTTGCACGCGGTGGAGCCGAAGTGAGAAATTTCGGTGGTATTTGCGGAGCCGCACTGCGGGCATGAAACCGCGTGAGCCTGGGTTTTCGCAGAGATTCTGTTGGAGGAGAACTGAATGACGCTTCCCTGCGTTGCGGTGCTAGCGCAATGCGGCGGTGCGATGCCGTAGGCGCGCAGTTTCTCGCGAGCGACATCGGTCATCCAGTCGGTAGTCCAGGCGGGGGCGAGTTGCGTCACCACGCGCCCGGTCACACCTTCGCGTTCCAGCGCAGCAGCCACATCATCAGCGATTTGCTCCATGGCCGGGCAGCCGCTGTAGGTTGGGGTGATGACCGCCTCAATGGTGCCATCGAGGCCTCGCCGCACGTCCCGCAGGATCCCCATCTCGCGAAGCGTGACTACGGGGATCTCTGGATCGGTCAGCGCGTCCAAAGCTTCCCAGATGCGGTCGAACTCGGCCTGCTGCATGCCAGCGATTGGGGCGTGTGCAGCAGGCAGATGTTCAACGCTGGCCAATGGGCTCACCAGATGGCTCCGGGGTGGGCGCGGGCCAGGCTTTGCATTTCCGCGAGCAGATAGCCCAGGTGTTCGGAATGAATGCCCTGCTTGCCCTGCGTGACGTAACCTTTGACGGGTGCGGGGCGTTTCAACGTGCCTTCTTCCAAGGCTTCGTTCACGATCTCATCCCACTCACAACGCAGACCGGCCACGTCAACCCCAGCACCGCTGGCGTCCACGTCTCGTTCCACGGCGTGAGGCACCCAGAATTCATCTGTGTAAGGCAGGAGGTGGTCCACGGCGGCTTGGGCACGTCTGTGAGACTCATCGCTGCCATCGCCGAGCCGAATGACCCAGTCGCGTGAATGACGCAGGTGATAGCGCGCTTCTTTGAGGCTTTTAGCAGCAATGGCTGCGAGTTGCGAGTCGGTCGATTGCTCAAGGCGCTCCCACACCAACACCATCAAGGTGCTGTAGAGGAAGTTCCTGACGATCGTGGTCGCCCAGTCGCGCTCGGCCGCAGCCGAGGGTAGCAAAGCGGGGCTGTGCGGGAGTTCCAGCAGCGTGTAGTTGCGGAAATCGGGCACGTCGCGGAAGTACGCCAAGGAGTCTTCCGTGGCGCCGTTCCCTTGCAAGGCTGCAGCGTGTTGGTAGAGCATGCGTGCCTGGCCGATGAGATCGAGGCTGTTGTTGGCCATCGACAGGTCTTCTTCCAGGATCGGAGCGTGACCGCACCATTCAGCATTACGCTGACCGAGCACCAAGGCGTTGTCGGCCAAGTGCAGGAGGTAAGCCGCTGGAGCAGCCTGATTGAGCGTTGAGCTTTGAGCGTTGAGCGTATTCATGGTCTTGTCTGGTGTTGCGCTCCGCGTTGAACGCGAAGCGCCGAACGCCTTTACCTCACATGTGTCCCACTTCTTCCGGAATTTCGTAGAAGGTGGGGTGGCGGTAAATCTTGTCGCTGGCTGGCTCAAAGAACTCGGGCTTATCTTCCGGCTCGCTGGCGGAAATCAGGTGCGATGGAATGACCCAGATCGATACGCCTTCCTGCCGGCGCGTATACACATCGCGGGCCATCTGCAGGGCGTGTTGCGAATCGCTGGCGTGCAGGCTGCCGCAATGTTTGTGCTCAAGGCCTTGCTTGCTGCGTACGAAAACTTCCCACAAGGGCCAGTCGCGCAGGGCTTTGGCGCCCGCAGGCTTGGAGGAGGGAGTTGATTTGTCGTTCATGCTGCTTCTTTCATCGCGCGCTGTTTTTGTTTTTCCGCATGCACCAGGGCGGCTTCACGGACCCAGGCGCCGTCTTCATGGGCTTTGACCCGCGTGGCCAGGCGTTCCTTGTTGCAGGGGCCGTGACCATTCACTGTTTGCCAAAACTCATCCCAGTCGATGGCGCCGTAGTCGTGCTGGCCTCGTGCCTCGTTCCACTTCAGATCCGGGTCAGGCAGGGTTACGCCCAGCACCTTGGCTTGCGGCACAGTGGCGTCAACGAATTTCTGGCGCAGGTCATCGTTGCTGATGCGCTTGATACCCCAGCGCCGGCCTTGTTCGCTGTTGGGGCTGTCCGCATCAGGAGGGCCAAACATGGCCAGGCATTTCCACCAGGTGCGGTTCACGGCGTCTTGCACCATGTCGCGCTGCGCCTGCGAGCCTTTCATCATCACCAGCAAGGCTTCATAGCCTTGGCGCTGGTGAAATGACTCTTCCTTGCAAACGCGCACCATGGCTCTTGCGTATGGCCCATAGGAGCATCGGCAAAGGGGAATCTGGTTCATGATGGCCGCGCCATCGACCAGCCAGCCTATGACACCCACATCAGCCCAATTGAGCGTGGGGTAGTTGAAGATGCTGCTGTACTTGGCTTTGCCTGAATGCAAGCCCTCGAGCATTTGGTCCCGGCCGGTGCCCAAGGTTTCCGCCGCGCTGTAAAGGTACAGGCCGTGACCCGCCTCATCCTGAACTTTGGCGATGAGGATGGTTTTGCGCTTGAGGCTAGGTGCTCGGCTGATCCAATTGCCTTCGGGCAACATGCCGACGATTTCGGAATGAGCATGCTGGCTGATCTGGCGCACGAGCGTCTTGCGATAAGCCTCTGGCATCCAATCGCGCGGCTCGATCCGCCCATCAGCGTTGATTTTTTCGTCAAAAGCGGCTTGCAGGGCAACTTCTGCCTGGCTCAGCGCCTTAGGTACTGGCCTCAGGCCCGCGGCCTTGGCTTCTGCCTCATCAGGCACGGAAAACGATTGGGTATACATGCTGATCTCCTTGGCGCTCAGCGCCTGAGTGGCTTGGGGGCGTCCTCACGCCCTGACTTCCGGAACGTTCGAGTATAAATAATTAGCCGACCGATCGGTCGGCTAATTATTGAGTGATCTTTAGGGGTTTACCCGATGGTCTGCGGAAGAGGGCGCTTTCGATGGTGGCTGCGCCCGCAAGAACGCGCTCGTCCACATGGAGTGCAGAGGGGCCGAGAGGGCGTTTTAGCGCAGAGGAGCCCGCTGAGAGGCTCTTGAAAGCCTGTCTGTGATCTTAGGTGTCTGAGGATTCTCTGGGATTGGCAGATACCCGAAGGCCGAATCCGATCGCTGGAGCGCGCTTCAAATGCTTTGAAGGGCCGCTCTCAGAGCCATGCCTTTCAGGTCCTTGAATTCTTTCCCCGGCTGGGAAAGACTAATATCCCGAAGGCCGAGCGTAGCAATGGCCCGAGTGGGTATCCCACCCCTCTGGCCGCGCTGAGAAGCGCAGGGCGAGGGGCGGGCAAGAGCACTGAAAGATGCTCTTGCTTCGTAATCTAGCTTGCAGCCGCTGTTTGAACGTAGAGAACGAAGTGAACGCAGTGAGTTCGGCTGCACCGCCCCTTGACCGAGCATCGCAAGTTGCCCGGAGCGCAGCGCAGGGACGCGTCCGGCGGGGTCGCCTTTTTTGTGCCTACTATTTTTTGGCGACGCAAAAAATAGTAGGTGCGCCGCCGGGCGCAATTCCCGGCCTCCGACCTCGAAAAAACAGCAGAAGGTGATTAGCTAGCGCCACGAATAAATCAACCGCTGCTTGCCCTCACCCCCGCCCTCTCCCAAAGGGAGAGGGAGTTAAAACCCTCACCCCTTCCCGATGTTCAAGACCGTTGCGCTTCAACCTGCCAGCCCTTCCCGGAGCCCATCCCGAGCGTCTTAAGAAGCTGCGGCAAGGCCGCTTCCAGCACGGGTTTCAGCGAGTGCGGCGGATTGATGACGAACATGCCGCTGCTGGTGAGCCCGCGCCGCTCAGGGCTGCCATGCTCTTCGCTGCCATCCGCTTCAGGGGCGCCCACGCTCAGTGTGGCGTGCAGCCAAGGACGCTCGGCCTGCGTAGCCATGGTCTTCAGTCTACGTGGCAGATCGTGGGCTTCTGGCCGGGCAATGATGGGATACCAGACGAGGTAAACGCCCGTGGGGAAGCGCCTCAGCGCGTCTTGCATGGCCGCTTGCACCTTGGCGTAGTCGGTTTTGATCTCGTAGCTGGGATCCATCAGCACCAGCGCGCGGCGTGACCCACCGAGGGCAGGAGGTGGCGGCAAGAGCGTCTTCAAGCCCTCAAAGCCGTCTTGGACGGTCACCGTAATCTGGCGGCCGGCCTCCAACTGGGCAATATTGGCTTCCAGGGTTTTGGAATCCGTGGGGTGGAGCTCGAAGAGTTTGAGCCGATCGCGCACGCTGGAGCGCTCGGCTTGGTTCATCATGTGATGGATCACGAAGGGCGAGCCCGGGTAAATGCGCCAATCTTTGCCTTCGGTGTTGAAGGCGTCGATCACTTCCAAATAATCAGCCAGGGCGTCGTTAAGTGTGTTGGCGCCTGCGGGTTGCCGAAGTCCGGCCAGACGCAATATGCCGCCTGCCGCTTCCCCTGAAGTTTGCGCATAGTCGCCATCCAGCCGATAAAGGCCAGCGCCGGCGTGGGTGTCTACCATGGTGAGCGGCGTGGGCTTTTGCATCAAATGACGCAAGGTCGCGATGAGCGTAAGGTGCTTGAGGACGTCGGCATGGCTGCCGGCGTGAAAGGCGTGGCGATAACTAAACATGGGCTGATGGTAAGGGTAAATAGGTCTTGAGGGCGGCTAAGGAGTCTCTGCAAAACCCCTCACGGCGCCGGATCGCTGCCCTCGGGCGGTCTGCGGCGTTGACTTTTTTGCCAATAGCGCGAGCTATTGACTGCAAAATTCGCCTTGCAGCCCATCCCGCGGCCAGTGCCCGGCATCCACGATGGGTTTTGCAGAGGCTCCTTAAGCCCTGCGGTCAAGCTTTTAGCAACTGCTCGGCCAGCATGTCCGCTAAGTTGTGCCCAAAACCAAATTAGCCATATAATGCCGGGTTCTGCAGCGAAACTGGCTCCGCGGCAGACGCTCTAAGGGTGCTTGTGTTTGATATGCACGTGCCTTAGGGGCGAACCCCACCTAAGAGACTCTCTAAAGAGGAGTGCCGACCGTGGAAAAGAGCCTAATTAAATCCTTCACAGGAAAAAACTCATGAATACGTTCAGCGCAAAAGCAGCTGACGTGGTGCACGAGTGGTTTGTGATTGACGCCACCGATAAGGTGCTCGGTCGGGTTGCCAGCGAAGTGGCCCTCCGTCTACGCGGCAAACACAAAGCCATCTACACGCCTCACGTCGATACAGGTGACTTCATTGTCATCGTCAACGCTTCCAAGATCCGGGTAACCGGAGCCAAAGAGCTCGACAAGATTTATTACCGCCACACCGGTTATCCGGGCGGTATCCGCGAAACCAATTTCCGCGACATGCAAGCCAAGCACCCTGGCCGCGCGCTGGAAAAGGCCGTCAAGGGCATGCTGCCTAAAGGTCCTCTGGGCTACGCCATGATCAAGAAACTGAAGGTCTATGGTGGCGCTGAGCATCCGCACAGCGCACAGCAACCGAAAGTGCTCGAAATCGCGGCTCTTTCCAAGGGAGTGGCTAAATGATTGGTGATTGGAACAACGGCACCGGCCGACGCAAATCCAGCGTGGCCCGCGTGTTCATCAAAAAAGGCAGCGGCAAGATCACTGTCAATGGCAAGGATGTTGGCGAGTTTTTCGGCCGTCAGACTTCCATCATGATCTGCAAACAGCCCCTGGTGCTGACTGACCATGTCGAAACTTTCGACGTGCTGGTCAATGTCCATGGCGGGGGTGAATCCGGCCAAGCCGGCGCCGTTCGTCACGGCATCACCCGTGCTCTGATCGACTATGACGAAACCCTCAAGCCGGCTCTGAGCCAGGCTGGTTTCGTGACACGCGATGCGCGTGAAGTCGAACGTAAAAAGGTTGGTTTGCACTCCGCTCGCCGCCGCAAGCAGTTCAGCAAGCGTTAATTCGTTTGTTTCATGGGGTCCAAGTCAGCTTGGGCTCCCTTGGAGCTTGCTTCAAACCGCGCCTCTCTTCGTGAGATGCGCGGTTTTTGCTTTGTGGCGTGGTACAAAGAGTGTTTTGTACGTCTGCCAGGAGTGCGACAGCGACTCCCAGGTGGGCGTCTAGGCGTTCAGGAGTTCCAGTTCATGTTAGGCATCAAAAAGCAGGCATCCACGCGCAGCACGATTGGCGCCGGCATGCGCGTCATAGGCGATTGCACGTTCCAGGATGGCCTGCAGATCGATGGTGAGGTGATTGGCAACGTGACCGCCGATCCCGGGCCTTCGAACACGCTGGTGATCACCGAAACCGGCCGTGTGCAAGGCGCCGTAACCGCCGATCATGTGGTGATCTCTGGCAGCGTCACCGGCCCCGTTTACGCCCGCGAATTGCTGGAACTGCAATCCAAGGCGCGTGTGCAAGGTGATGTGAAATACAAAACACTGGAAATGCAGCAGGGTGCGGTCATTGCCGGCCAGTTGCAACCGCAGGTGACTCCGCCGCTCCTGCCGGTTGAGCGCGAGGAGCCCGTGGCGCAAGCCTTGGAGCCCGCCGCATCAGCCGGATCCTCAGGGCCGACGGAGCCCACATTCGATCTCGAGCGGCAATAAGCTTGGGCAATACCCCTGCCAAGCAAAAAACCCACTGATTTGATATACTATTCCAAGCAAAATCATAGGAGTAGCGACATGAGCGCTCTAGCCCAGGATATCCAGACCCCCACGCAGATGCCCGATCCCATCGTCTTCACCGACAGCGCAGCTGCCAAGGTGGCTGATTTGATTGCGGAAGAAGGCAACCCTGATCTGAAATTACGCGTCTTCGTCCAAGGCGGCGGATGCTCAGGTTTTCAGTACGGTTTCACATTTGATGAAATCGCGAACGAAGACGACACCACCATGACCAAGCACGGTGTGTCCCTCTTGATCGATGCCATGAGCTACCAGTATTTGCTGGGCGCTGAAATCGACTACAAGGAAGACCTTCAAGGCGCGCAGTTCGTCATCAAAAATCCGAATGCCACGACCACCTGTGGCTGCGGTTCTTCCTTCTCAACAGCTGAGAGCTGAGAAGTAACGACCTCACCCAAGCAAAAAGCCCGCTGTTTTTCAGCGGGCTTTTTGTTTGGGCGGTGTTCGCAGAGGGTCCCTAAAGCCGCTCGGCTCCAGGGAGGCCTCGCCCAACGAACCTATTGCGCGCTTGCGCTGGAGATCTGCCCAGCGGCAGCCAGCTGAAGCTTCATGCCCGCAGCCAACTTGGCGAAAGCAGCCTTGCTACCGGGAGACACAGGCACGTTCTCGCGCTGCTCAGCCAGTATGGATGGGTCTTGCGGCTCGTTGTTGATTCGGTATTCAAAATGCAGGTGGGGGCCGGTGGCAATACCGGTCATGCCCACCGCGCCTATGGTTTCGCCTTGCATCACGTTATCGCCCGTTTTAACGGAGATGCGAGACAAGTGCGCGTACACGGTGGCGCTTTTGTTGCGGTGCTTCACGTAGATCACGTTACCGTAACCGTTTTGAACGCCTGCAAACTCAACCACGCCGTCACCGATGGTGCGCACGGCTGTGCCAGTGGGCGCTGCGTAATCTACGCCCTTGTGCTCACGCTGATAGCCCAGCACAGGGTGGTTGCGCATGCCGAAGCCGCTGCTCATACGTGAGAACTCGAGCGGTGCAAGAAGGTAGGCCTTGCGCAGGCTTTGGCCATCAAAAGCGTAATAGCCGCCCTTGGCACCGGGTTCTTGAAACCACATGGCCTGAAGGGTTTTACCGCGATTGGCGAATTCGGCACTCAAGATCCGGCCGGCGCGCATGGGCTCGCCGTCAGCTTGAAGCGTTTCATAGACGATGGAGAAACGATCACCTTTGCGCAGGCCCCGGTGAAAATCGACATCGCTGTCGAACATTTCAGTGAGCTGCTTGGTCACGCTGTCAGGGACGCGGGCCTCATCGGTAGCAGCGAACAAGGTGGATTCAATGATCCCGCTTGCCAAGCGCTGGGAGGCCACCAGGGGCGCTGTTTCCACACGTGCGGTAAAACCAGTAGCGGTTTTTTCCACGACCAGTCGTTTGAACTGCTCGTCTGTGCTTTTTTCCAGCCATTGGGTGCGTAGCGAGAGCAGGGCTTGCTCTGCACTGGCTTCTACCGTGACGGTACGGCCGGCGCGACCAAATAGTACCTGGCGCGAGGTTTCATCGCGGCGGAGGAAGGCTGCCGCCGCTGGATCGGCCACACCCATGCGTTTAAGCAGGCTTTCAGGCGTTTCCGGGGCTCGGGTGACTTCGGTTCTGTAGAGCTTGAAGGCGTACTCTTCAAGCGCATCGATCTGAGCCAACAAGGAAGATGGCTCTACTGCTTCTGAAACGAGACGAACTGGTTCGGTGGGCGCCGTAGGGGCCAACGAGGCCACGGCGAATGCACCACCACCGCCGCCGAGCAGGAACGCCGCAATCACTGCGGTGATGCGTTTCGGGTGGCGATGGATCAAATCGGCGAGCGCTAGGCCCGTGGAGATCAGCTTTTGCTTCACTAGTGTCCTGAAATCTTGGGGGTTTTGGACACGGCAATGAGGAAAATTACCGCTTTCTGTCAATCTTGCGAGAGGCGGGACCCTAGAATCACGGGTCCCCAAGTCGGCGGAGTATACCGGCGTAGGCTTGGACCTACAAGCCAAAACACCTTATGAACTCAGATCCTGTTACAAATCACCCCGTTTCCGATCGGGTTCGCGAGGCCATGGCGGTCAGTTTGCGGGGCGTCGAGGAGTTGCTTCCCCAGGAAGATTGGCTAAAAAAGCTGGCTCGATCCGAAGCCACTGGCAAGCCACTTCGTATCAAGCTGGGGCTCGATCCTACGGCGCCTGACATTCACATTGGCCACACGGTGGTGCTGAACAAGATGCGCCAGCTCCAGGATTTGGGGCACACGGTGATTTTCCTGATTGGCGATTTCACCACCTTGATCGGCGATCCGTCCGGGCGCAACTCTACCCGTCCGCCACTGACAGCTGAGCAGATCAAGCAGAACGCTGAAACTTACAAAACCCAGGCTTTCAAGGTGCTGGACCCAGCCCGGACCGAGCTGCGCTACAACAGCGAATGGAGCGACGCGCTTGGAGCGCGGGGAATGATCGAGCTGGCGGCCAAGTACACAGTGGCTCGGATGATGGAGCGCAATGACTTTCATGACCGCTTCAAGGCCGGCACGCCCATCAGCGTGCACGAATTTCTGTATCCGCTGATGCAGGGCTATGACTCGGTGGCGCTTCGCAGCGACATCGAACTGGGTGGCACGGACCAGAAATTCAATTTGTTGATGGGCCGCCACCTGCAGGTCGAATACGGGCAGGAGCCGCAGTGCATCCTGACCATGCCGCTGCTCGAAGGCCTTGATGGCGTCGAGAAGATGTCGAAATCGAAGAACAACTACATCGGCATCACGGAAGAAGCCAACACCATGTTCGCCAAGGTGCTTTCGATATCAGACGAGCTGATGTGGCGCTGGTACACCTTGCTATCGTTCAAATCGATGGCGGATATTGATGCGCTCCGGCAGGAAATTGCCCAGGGGCGCAATCCAAAAGATGCCAAGGTGATGCTTGCCAAGGAAATCACTGCTCGTTTTCATTCCGCCGCGGCGGCTGAAGCTGCGGAGCAGGATTTCATCAATCGCAGCAAGGGCGGCGTGCCTGATGACATTCCACTGGTGTCGCTCAGTGGCGCACCTCTGGGTATTGGGGCGGTGCTCAAATCTGCGGGATTGGCACCATCCACCAGCGAGGCCGGGCGCCTCATTGATGGCGGCGGCGTGCGCGTGGATTCGAGTGTGATCAGCGACAAAGGCCTGAAGCTTCAGGTTGGTACCTATGTCGTCCAGGTCGGCAAGCGAAAATTCGCCAAGGTGGAGCTGACGGCCTAGGAGTTTGTCGGGCTTGGAGCGCCGATAGCGAAAATACACCGCTGCGGCCCATTTTGCCGCCGGCGATTTCCAGGTCCGAGAGTCTCCTTGGGCCTTAGAGCCTGTTCAACGTCTCCTCGCGGTCCTATTGCGCTCGAAAAACAGCGTCTGCGGCGTTAAAAATACTCGCGATACCACGAGGTATCCCTGCGTTTTTCGTCGCATGGGCGCACCCCTTGCATCCACAGTCTTTCGAACACAATAGCCCTCGCGCAGAGACTTTGAACAGGCTCTTAGATGTCAAAAAACCGTTCGTGAACGGTTCCTTGAGCTCAAATCTTGTTTAGCCGCCTGGTTCTTCGGACTTGCGTGGACGCAGGGCAGCGCATTCCGCGGTGGCGTCCCATTTGCCTCTGCAATGCTGCCAGCCGCAAGCGTCACGTTTGAATGGGTTCGCTCCTGCCTCCCGCAGGCACTGGCCAAGCGGTGTACCGGAGGCTCCTTTGTTGGCCATGAAATCTCCCCCACTGGCCGGGCAATCGCCTTGCCCCCAGCGACCTTCACAGTGCTTGCGCATGCATCGGTCGCGCGCAAGCGGGTTCATGCCTGAGTGGTCCATGCAGCTTTTCAGGCTGGCATTGGGATCAGCGTTGGGATTGGCACTAGAGCGATAGGCCTGATTCGAAGACGGCGGGGGCGCTGTAGCGGCGCTGGAGCGCGCAGGCGCGGCTTTGGGGGGTGGAGCCTGGTTTTTCTCCGCACGGTGTTTGCGCGCGGCTTCAGCGGCTTGCGATGAGTTGGTTTGTGCCTGCGCCAGAGGCGCCAACAGCATGGTTTGCACCAAAGCAAACGCCGTAAGCGCCCGCACCATCATGCTTAAGATCTTCATGCAATACTCCTCTTTTAGTCGTGCAAGTGTGTGCACTTCTCTCGGTATTGATCCACTGCCTCGGGCAACCTCGGCCGGACGTACCTTGCCAGGCGCTTGGCAAGGGCACACCCTCAAAGATAGACCAAATGCAAGCATTGATCCAGCGAGTTTCGCAAGCACATGTGACTGTGGACGACAGGGAAACTGGCCGAATCGGTGCGGGTCTGCTGGTGCTGCTGTGTGCTGAGCGTGGAGATGGGACGGTTCAGGCGGATCGATTGCTGGCTAAGTTGCTCAAGCTGCGAATCTTCTCGGATGCTGCCGGGAAAATGAACCTTAGTGTCCGAGACATCGCCGGCGGCCTGCTGATCGTGAGCCAATTTACGCTGGCTGCCGATACGAGCGGAGGAAATCGCCCCAGCTTCACAGCCGCAGCGCCGCCGGATGAGGGACGCAAGCTATACGACTATTTTGTCGCGCAAGCCCGGGCTGAGCACGCGCCAGTGGCCACCGGCGAGTACGGCGCCGATATGCGAGTGCATTTGATCAACGATGGACCGGTGACGATCCCGATGAAGATTTCGTGAGTCGGGCGGATGTTCGCAGCGAACTGACAATTCAGAGCTCTAATCAGTCGGACCATAAGGGTTGGCGAAACCGAGCCCTTCCATGATGCTGGTTTCGAGAGCTTCCATGGCCTCGGCATCCTCGGCACTGGTTTCATGGTCCCAGCCTTGCGCATGGAGTGTGCCGTGTACGAGCAGGTGGGCGTAGTGTTCAGCGAGCGGTTTACCTAGTTCAGCGGCTTCCCGTTCGAGAACCGGCGCGCACAGCACCAGGTCAGCGCTGACTACGGGGGCTTCAGGCGGTCGGGCGTAATCGAAGGTGAGTACGTTCGTGGCGTAGTCCTTGCCTCGATAGGAAAGGTTCAGTGCACGGCCTTCCTCGGTATCGACAATGCGAACAGTGATCTCGGCGGGTGCCTGCAAGGCATGCCGTACCCAACGAATGGCCTTGTGGCGGGGCAGTGCAGCACGATGCAGAGCGACGCCATCAAAGCGGGCCCATTGCAAGGACAAGGCCAGGGGAGGCAAGGACATGGCTAAAAGCTTAAGTGATGGTGGAGTCGAACGCGCGGTGTGGGGTGCCGATCAGAAATCGAACGCCACACTGCTAGTCGCCGGCACGTGTACGGCGGGTCTGGGCGTCGTAAGCGTCAACGATGCGGGCCACCAGAGGGTGGCGGACCACGTCAGCTGAGGTAAAGCGCGTGAACGCCATGCCCTTGACGCGCTTCAAGACGCGTTCTGCATCCACCAGCCCGCTCGTAGCTCCTTTGGGCAGGTCGACCTGGCTGACGTCGCCAGTGATCACACATCGTGCACCGAAGCCGATGCGAGTGAGGAACATCTTCATCTGTTCGGGGGTGGTGTTCTGCGCTTCATCGAGAATGATGAAGGCATTGTTGAGCGTGCGCCCGCGCATGAATGCCAGCGGCGCGATTTCAAGCTGGTTGCGCTCGAAGGCCTTCACCACGCGATCGAACCCCATCAGGTCGTAGAGCGCGTCATACAGAGGCCGGAGATAGGGATCGACCTTTTGCGTGAGATCGCCGGGTAAGAACCCCAGGCGCTCACCTGCTTCCACGGCTGGCCGTGTCAGGACGATGCGTTGCACTGCGCTGCGCTCCAGGGCATCTACGGCGCACGCCACCGCCAGATAGGTTTTTCCGGTACCTGCGGGGCCTATACCGAAGGTGATGTCGTGGCTGGCAATGTTTTCCAGGTAGGCGGTCTGGTTGGGCGTGCGTGCCTTCAGATCAGCGCGGCGCGTTTGCAGGCGCTGCGTGCCATCATCGTTCTCGGACAGAGGCGCACCTTCTCCAGCCAGCATCAGTTGCAAGGTTTCAGCCCGGATAGGTCGATCTGCCAGCTCATAGAGAGCTTGCAAAACTTCAAGTGCCCGCTCGGCGCTCTTTTTGGGACCGTCAATCTTGAATTGCTCGTGGCGGTGGGCAACCGATACCTGCAGGCTTGTCTCAAGCGTACGAATGTGATCGTCCAGCGGCCCACACAGATTGGCCAGGCGGGTGTTGTTGTGGGGGGTAAAGTTGTGG
Source organism: Ottowia thiooxydans DSM 14619 (assembly GCF_000422885.1). GTDB lineage: Bacteria > Pseudomonadota > Gammaproteobacteria > Burkholderiales > Burkholderiaceae_C > Ottowia > Ottowia thiooxydans. Next base: position 240,971 of record NZ_AUGX01000009.1, read on the forward strand.
CGGAGGATCACTTAGAACTTGTTTAACGTTTGTGGGGCATTGTCCATCAAGTGATGGAATGCCGCCGGTAGCGTGCTCAAGCGTTTTATCATGTGTGAACTGACTGCCATGTCATCCCTCTTCTACTGAAAGCCTCTGTGATCGGACGCCTTGCCGGCTTGCTGGCCGAAAAAAATCCTCCGCAACTGCTGATCGACTGCCACGGCGTGGGCTACGAGGTGGATGTGCCTATGAGCACGTTTTACCTGTTGCCTGCTGTGGGAGAGAAGATCACGCTGCTCACGCACTTTGTGGTGCGCGAAGATGCACAAATTCTGTACGGCTTCGCGAGTGGGCCCGAACGCGAGGCGTTTCGGCAACTGATCCGTATCAGCGGGGTTGGCCCGCGGACCGCACTGGCGGTGCTTTCCGGCATGAGTGTGGCCGAGTTGGGTCAGGCCGTTACCCTGCAGGAGGCAGGTCGCTTGGTCAAAGTGCCTGGCATCGGCAAGAAAACGGCTGAGCGTCTGCTCTTGGAGTTGAAGGGCAAGCTGGGCGTGGAACTAGGAGCCGCAGCCGCCAACCCGCAGAGCGATGCGGAATCTGACATTCTTCAAGCCTTGCTCGCGTTGGGCTACAACGATCGCGAGGCCGCGGCCAGCATGAAGGCGCTGCCCGCCGGAGTGGGGGTGAGCGAGGGGATTCGGCTGGCTTTGCGTGCCCTGGCCAAATAGCCGCGCCAGCCGCAACCTTGAGAGGCTCACTTTTCCGCAGTTAAACCAATGCTTGGAAGGAATACGCGGTTGTATTTCAGGTCAACCTCCAGTGCCTTGCGGTATTCCGCGGCAGGGGTGTAGTCTGAACTCAGGCTCATTGCGACTACCTTGCTCTTGAACGCAGAGTCCTTGGTGATCTCTTCCAGCGCGTTCTGCAGCTTGGTAACGATGGCGGGTGGGGTCCCCTTTGGCGCGAACATCCCGAAGGTCGTACTGGTGGGAAGCCTCGCGGTTACGCCAGCTTCTTGCGCAGTCGGTACATTGGGTAGAACTTCGTGTCGGCTCTTGTAGAACGCAGCCAAGGGCACCACGCGGTCACCCTGGGCTGGGGCCACAGTCACACCATCGATCACGACATCGATCTGGCCGCCAATCAGGGCGGTGACGCCCTGGCTGGATCCCTTGAATGGAACGTGCAGCATGTCAATACCTGCGGCGTGCTTCAAGGTTTCGCCATTGACGTGCGAAGACGAGCCCACCCCGACCGATCCAAACGTCAGCTTCCCGGGTTCGCGCTTGGCTAGAGCAATCAGCTCCTGCATGTTCTTGACGCCCAATTGTTTGCTCACGGCCAGCACGGGGATGTAGCCCGCAATTCCAGCCACTACGTCAATCGTGTCCAGAGGCTCGGGATCCATCTTGGAGAGCGCCGGCAGTGTGGCGAAGGTGGAGTACGAGCCCATGAGCAGGGTGTAGCCATCGGGTTTGGAGCGGGCCACGAGATTGGTGCCGACCAGCCCGGTTCCACCTGGTTTGTTGTCAATGATGAATGTTCCACCGATCTTGCGAGTGAACTCTGTGGCCAGCAATCTGGCCAAGTTGTCTACGTTTCCGCCCGGCGGGTAAGGAACAACCAGTGTGACCGTGCGTGTGGGCCATTCCTGCGCAAAAGTGGGGGCGACGGAGACTACGGCTGCGCAGAGTGCCAGCGTGGCCTTGAGCCAATGGGTCAGTCCTGCAGCATTCATGAATGTCTCCTTGGAGGATGAAGTGGAGCACAGAAAAGTAGGTTCTACGCTGGGCGCGATCCTCGGCTCCGACTTGACTGTAAGCGCAGAAGGTAATTTATAACCGCAGCGCTCAATCAACCGTTGCTAGTCCTCACGCCGCAGCCGCTCTACCCAAGCGCCCTGATGACGCGCTGATTTTTCATATTGAAGTGAACATATGAGCCTGCGCATATCGTGAGCGTGCGGTTAGCGCGTGCTCTGCCAAAGGCATAAATTTTTCTTTCCCGATTGGGAAAGACTAACTATGCGAAGGCCGAGCGAAGCAATGGCCCGAGCATGGCTCCCACCCCTTGAGGCCGTGCCGAGGAGCGCAGGTCAAGGGGCCGGCCATCCGGGGGCGGGCAAGAGCACTGAAAGATGCTCTTGCTTCAAGAACTAGCTTGCGGCAGTTGTTTGAGGGTAGAGAGCGAAGCGAACGAAGCGAGTTCTGCCGCACCGGCCCTTGACCGAGCACCGGAGGGTGCCCGAAGCGCAGCGCAGGGACACGGACTTGGGGTCGCATTTCTTTGGTTCCTTGCTTTGTGCGAGCAAAGAAAGGGACTGCGCAGCCGGGCGCAATCCCGGCCTCCGACCTAAAGAGAAGAGCAGAAGGTAATTTACAACGGCAGCGCTTAATCAACCGCCGCTTGCCCTCACCCCCGCCCTCTCCCAGAGGGAGAGGGAGTTAACTCCGCAGCGCTGACGGACCAGAGAAAGAGGGGGTGAAGCACCCGCGCGGAAGCCGGCGAATGGGAAGCTACTTAGGAATGAATCCTTTGGCGAGCGCGGCCGTAATGTCCGCCGCAGAGGCCGACTTGCACTGACTGGCATTCTGCCCACTCCAAAGCGGAGTGAAATCGGTGCTGCCCTTTTTCTCTGCCGCTGCCCGCAAAGGCCCCATCGCATTGGTTGCCAGCGGAAACTCAGGTGAGGCAGAGCTGAGAGGGCCTAGTTCTCGCATGACGCGGTTGACGATACCGCGGGCTGGCCGGCCAGTGAATACGTTGGTAAGTGCCGTGTGGCGCGCCGCCTCGCTTTGCAAGATTGCGCGATGAGCTGCCGAGGTGCTCGCCTCGTCAGCACACAAATAGGCGGTACCCACCTGCACCCCCGCAGCACCCAGTGCCATGGCAGCACGTACGCCCGCAGCATCGGAGATGCCTCCTGCGGCGATGACCGGCACACGCACCGCAGCCACTATTTGCGGCAGAAGAGTGAAGGTGCCCATCTGCTCCGTCAGGTCCATACTCAGAAAATGCCCGCGATGCCCGCCAGCCTCCAGCCCCTGCGCGATCACGGCATCGGCTCCATTCGCCTCAAGCCATAGCGCCTCCTGCACGGTAGTGGCTGATGAGAGCACGAATGCCCCCCACGCCTTGACGCGAGCCAGCAAATCAGGCGCCGGAAGGCCGAAGTGAAAGCTCACTACCCTTGGTTTGAATTCGGCCAGCAACGCAGCCGATTCCGCGCTGAATGGCAATCTTCCGGGGCCGCCGGGGATGGCGGCCATATCCAGCCCGTGTTCTACGTAATAAGGCGCGAGCGCCTGGCGCCAAGCGGTATCACGCGCCGCATCAGGCGGGGGTGAGGTGTGGCAGAAGAAGTTGACGTTGTACGGCACCCCCCCGGCCTGCATCTTCTGCAGCTCAGCGCGCAACGCATCGGGCGCCAGCATGGCGCAGGGCAAGGAGCCCAGCACACCAGCATCGCTAGCCGCCAAAGCGAGCGCACTGCCCTGGACTCCTGCCATTGGAGCCTGGATAAGGGGATAGGAAACGCCTAAGTGTTCGCTCAAGGTATTCATGTGCGTATTGTCGCCGGGGACTTGCGCATTCTGGAAATATTTAATATATTAAATAAATGGCTGAATCGACCGCCCTCAAACACCGCAATTTGCCCTTGCTGCTCCTTAAGGCGCGTGAAGCGCTGATGGAGACTCGTCGGCCAGCACTGCGTAGCCACGGGCTGTCAGACCAGCAGTGGCGCGTTCTGCGTGTGTTGTCTGACCCGGCGAATGCTTTGGGGCTGGAAACTGGTCGCTTGGCGCGTGAAGCGCACTTGCTGGGACCTAGCCTGACGGGAGTGCTCTCGCGGATGGAGCGTGATGGGCTGGTTCTGCGCCAGCGCAGTGAGGCGGATGCGCGCCGTAGCGTGGTTCGCATCACAGAGGTGGGAGAGGCGCTGGCCATCTCGCTTTCTGTGGTGATCGAATCGCAATACAGCGACCTGGAAGCAACGATTGGCCAACCCAAATTGAACAAGCTCTACGCGCTGCTGGACGAGTTGATCGCCTTGCAGCAGATAGACCAGAAAGAGGGGATTGCAATGACCGAGGACGATTTATGAGTGCGACGAATACGTGGCTGCCGCAAGGCACGGTGTACGGCACCTTGCTTAATTTCCGGCGCGAGCTTGATCTTTGGGCGCCAAAGATGAATGAAGCTCCGTACAAGGCGCCGCCCAAGGCACCCGTGCTCTACATCAAGACCGCCAACACTTTCGCACCCTGCGACTCTGTGGTTGCTGTAACAGGTGAGGTGGATGTAGGTGCCACGCTCGGATTAGTGATAGCAGATGCAGGGAACCAAGCCGCGTCTGGCTCATGGAATAGCGTGGCCGGGTGCGTGCTGATGAACGATCTGAGCATTCCCCACGCGAGCTACTACCGTCCGCCGCTTAGGTTCAGAAACCTTGATGGTTTTCTTGTCTGCGGCTCTGCGGAGCGGTCCATTGTAGATATGGGTGATCCCTCTGCCCTCACGCTTGAGGTTCGCATCAACGACCAATTGGTACAGCGTGTGGATCTATCCACCCTGGTGCGTAACGCCGCTACGTTGCTGAAAGACGTAAGCGCATTCATGACTTTGCAGCCGGGCGATGTGCTGATGCTGGGCACGGATTGCCTGGAGGGCGGTACGCGGCCAAGGGCCAAGGCGGGCGACCGTATTGAAATCACCGCGCCGGGCTTTGCGCCCCTCGCGCACACTTTGACCGCGGAGGAAGCATGAAACACGCCCGCATTGCCTGGGCTGGCGCCGTGCATGACGCGATCTTGCAAGACGGCCAGCTTGAACTCGTAACCACTGCTTTCAAAGGGAAGCGCCTGGATTTTTCAGAGGTGGTGTGGCTGCCGCCGCTTGCCCCCATGCCGCCCCGAAGGCCGCGCTCCGTGCTGGCGCTGGCCATCAACTATGCAGATCACGCGAAAGAGCTGGCGTTCAAGCCACCTGAGGAGCCTCTGGCCTTCCCTAAGAGTGATGCCTCGTTCATCGGCCATCGCGCCTCTACCGTGCGGCCTCTGGATGCAACCAATATGCACTACGAGTGTGAGCTTGCCGTGGTGATTGGGCGCGAAGCACGCCGCGTGAAGAAGGGAGATGCGTATGACTTCGTTCGCGGCTACACGGTGGCTAACGATTACGCCATTCGCGATTACCTGGAAAACTGGTATCGCCCCAATCTGCGCGTGAAAAACCGCGATACATGTACCCCTATTGGCCCTTGGCTGGTGGATGCGGCAGATATTGCGGACCCTATGAAGCTGGCGCTCAAAACCACAGTAGATGGCAAGGTAACCCAGCAGGGCACCACAGCCGACATGGTGTTTGACGTACCCACGTTGATTGAGTATTTCACGAGCTTCATGACGCTCTACCCCGGCGACGTCATCCTTACTGGTACGCCTGACGGCGTGGTTGATTGCCCTGCAGGCAGCCACGTGGTGTGCGAGATCGAAGGCATAGGCGTGCTGGAAAACACCATCGTCCATCCAAATTCCTAGGACACTTTCTTCAAACCCTCCAAGTGGCATCAAGCCTAGAAAGCTGTGAGACAACTATGAGAATCGATCATCTCATCGATGGCAAGCCGGTCGCCGGCGCCGACTATTTCGAGACAGTGAACCCTGCTACCCAGGAAACACTCGCTGAGGTCGCCTCCGGGGGCGAGGCGGAAATCCATGCTGCCGTGGCCGCTGCCAAAGCAGCGTTCCCCAAGTGGGCGGGACTGCCTGCCACGGAGCGCGCCCGAAAAATCCGCGCTCTGGGCGAACTGATTGCCAAGCATGTACCGGAGATTGCCAAGACCGAGACGGATGACACCGGGCAGGTCATCTCCCAGACCGGCAAGCAACTGGTGCCGCGCGCGGCAGACAACTTCTCCTACTTCGCAGAGATGTGCACACGCGTGGATGGTCACACCTATCCCACGCCCACGCATCTGAACTACACGCTGTTCCACCCGGTGGGGGTCTGCGCTTTGATCAGCCCGTGGAACGTGCCTTTCATGACCTCCACCTGGAAGGTCGCTCCCTGCCTGGCCTTTGGCAACACGGCGGTACTCAAGATGAGCGAGCTGTCTCCTTTGACAGCGGCTCGGCTGGGTGAGTTGGCTCTGGAGGCCGGCATTCCTGCGGGTGTGCTGAACCTCGTTCATGGCTTCGGCAAGGAAGCCGGTGAACCCCTGGTGGGGCACCCGGATGTGCGGGCCATTTCTTTCACCGGTTCCACGGCCACGGGCCACCGCATCGTCCGCTCGGCTGGCTTGAAGAAATTCAGCATGGAGCTAGGAGGCAAGAGCCCCTTTGTGGTGTTTGATGATGCGGATCTTGACCGGGCGCTGGATGCCGCCGTCTTCATGATTTTCAGCAACAACGGCGAGCGTTGCACCGCAGGTAGCCGCATTCTGGTGCAGAAAAGCATCTATGCGGAGTTCGCCAGAAAGTTTGCTGAGAGGGCCAAGAGGATCACGGTAGGCGATCCGCAAGACGAGAACACCATCATCGGCCCCATGATCTCCAAGAATCATCTGGCCAAAGTGCGTAGCTATATTGAGCTGGGCCCTAAAGAAGGGGCAACACTCTTGTGCGGCGGGCTGGACCGGCCAAGTTACGCGCCGGAACTGCCTGGCCGTGTAGCCAAGGGCAACTATGTATGGCCTACGGTATTCGCTGACGTTGACAACCGCATGAAGATTGCGCAAGAAGAAATCTTTGGCCCTGTAGCGTGCTTGATTCCGTTCACAGATGAGGCGGATGCCATCCGACAAGCCAATGACATTGACTACGGTCTTTCCAGCTATGTCTGGACCGAAAACATTGGCCGCGCCCACCGTGTAGCCGCCGCCGTTGAGGCGGGCATGTGCTTCGTCAATAGCCAGAACGTGCGCGATCTGCGCCAGCCCTTCGGGGGAACCAAGGCTTCAGGCACTGGTCGTGAGGGAGGCACCTGGAGCTATGAAGTTTTCCTGGAACCCAAGAATGTGGCGGTGTCGCTGGGTTCCCATCACATACCGCACTGGGGAGTCTGAACATGAAACGTCGTCAATTGTTGTTGGCCACTGCATCCGCTTGCGCGCTGCCTCTGTCCGTACGTGCTCAAGCCTGGCCGGGAAAGACTATCCGCATCGTTGTGCCATTCACGCCAGGTGGCACCACGGATTTCGTCACACGCCTGGTGGCCGTTGAAGCTGCCAAGTCTCTGGGCCAAACCATTGTGGTGGAGAACAAGCCTGGTGCGGGCACGGTGATCGGTGTCGACAGCGTGGCCAAATCTGCACCAGACGGTTACAGCTTCGTCACGGTGGCCAATAGCTTCTGCGTGAACGCCACGCTGATCAAGAAGCTGCCTTACGACACACGCAAGGACCTTCGCCCCGTAGCCTTGATGGGTTTGTCGGAACACGTGCTGGCCACTCACCCCGCGAGCGGGCTCAAGACCGTGGCAGACATCGTGGCACAGGCCAAGGCTGGCCAGAAGCTGAGTTATGCCTCGTTCGGAAACGGAACTTCGGCGCACTTGGCCGGAGAAATGCTGAAGACGCAGTTGGGCCTGGACATCGTGCACGTGCCGTACAAAGGGCAAGCGCCTGCGTTGGCTGATCTGCTGGGTGGACAAGTTTCGATGATGTTCGGCAACTGGCCCGAGTTTCGCAACCACGTGCAATCGGGCAAGCTGGTGGCGGTGGGCATGGCGACGGCGCAACGCTCTACCTATGCGCCAAATGTCCCCACTTTGACCGAACAAGGTCTGAAAGTCGAATCCAACTCATGGAATGGCTTGTTGGCGCCAGCCGCTGTGCCGGATGCCATCGTGCAACGCATGAACGCAGCCGTGATCGCTGCCATGCAGTCGCCCACCCTGGTGGAAGCGTTTCAAAAGGGTGGTATTGCCGCCAAGAGCGGTAGCCCGGCGCAATTCTCGGACTACATCGACAGCGAAATCGTGCGTTACGCCGAAGTCATCAAGAAAGCTGGCATCGCGTCCGAAAGCTGATCGCGCACCACTGACCGCTGAACGCCAATAAGGAGACAAACCATGGGCCAACTTGCCCTCGCTGCCAAGGTCACCCATGTGCCCAGTATGTATCTGAGCGAACTGCCGGGCGATCGCCATGGCACACGCCAAGATGCCATCAATGGGCACCTCGAAATCAGTCGCCGCTGCCGTGCGCTGGGCGTAGACACCATCGTGGTGTTCGATACACATTGGTTGGTGAATGCCAACTATCACCTCAATTGCGCGCCGCGGTGGTCAGGCACCTACACCAGCAATGAGCTGCCGCATTTCATCAGCAATATGGAATACGGTTTCTCAGGCAATCCAGAGTTAGGGCGATTGCTGGCCAGGACGTGTAGCGAGCAGGGCGTGGAAACACTGGCGCACGACGCTACGACCTTGGCGCCGGAATACGGCACGTTGGTTCCCATGCGCTACATGAATGCCGACAAGCATTTCAAGGTGATCTCGGTTTCTGCTTTGTGCACCAGCCACTATCTGAACGACAGCGCCCGCCTCGGCTGGGCCATGCGGGAGGCGGTGGAAAAGCACTATGACGGCAAGGTTGCGTTTCTCGCCAGTGGATCGCTCTCGCACCGCTTCGCGCAGAACGGTTTGGCGCCGGAGTTCGCGTTCAAGATCTGGAGCCCCCTGCTTGAGAAGCTGGACGACGAAGTCATCCGCATGTGGAAGAGCGGTGAGTGGAGCGATTTCTGCGCCATGTTGCCGGAGTACGCTACCAAAGGTCATGGTGAGGGTTTCATGCACGACACCGCCATGCTGCTGGGCGCACTGGGTTGGTCTGCCTACGATGGAAAAGCCGAGGTGGTGACGCCTTACTTTGCAGCTTCAGGCACGGGGCAGATCAATGCCATTTTCCCGGTGACGCCTCAAGACGGCCAGGCCGTGCCGCAGCCAGAAGCGTCTCGCGCGACCAGCTACCGCTCTTTCTCCAGAATTTGAAGCCCACGGATATTGTTATGCCCCATCTTGTTGTTCTCTACACCGGCAACCTCGACAAGCTCACTGATATGAGTTTGCTATGCCGCAGCCTTGCTGACGCCATGCTCACCGTGAGGGACGAAGCGGGCGCCCAGGTTTTCCCCACAGGTGGCACACGAGTGCTGGCCTACCCAGCGCCCTATTACGCAGTGGCCGATGGCGGAGCTGCCGGCAAGGCCGCGGGAGGTGATGGGGACTATGCCTTCATCTACCTGAATCTGCGCATGGCGCGGGGGCGCAGCGCCGCCACGCAGCAGCGGGCCGGGGAGGCTTTGCTGGCTGCAGCGCGCGAGTGCATAGACCCCATCATGAAGCATCAGCATATTGGACTGACCGTCAACGTAGACGAAGGTGCGGAGGTGTTTGACGCCAAACACAGCACGCTACACCCCCTGTTCAAGAAGCCCTGAACCATGCTGAACCCTGAACAAATCAAGCAACTGGCCCGTGAGTTGCACGAGTCCGAGAAGACACGCGTGCAGGTGGAGCACTTTTCCAAGCGTTTTCCTGAGATGGCCGTGGAAGACGGTTATCGCATCGGCCGTGCGTGGGTAGCGCTTCAACTGGCCGAAGGGCGCAAGGTGATAGGGCACAAGATTGGCCTGACCTCGCGCGCCATGCAGATCAGCAGCCAAATCGACGAGCCTGACTACGGCACCTTGCTGGACAGCATGCTCTACACCGCCCCGCCCGGCCAGGTGCTTGAGATTCCCACTAACCGCTTCATCGCGCCGCGGGTGGAGGTGGAACTGGCCTTCGTGCTGAAATCGCCTTTGAAAGGCCCGAACGTAGATGTGGAGCAGGTGCTGGAAGCCACGGAATACGTCACCCCGGCTATCGAAATCATCGATTCGCGCATTGAGCAGTTTGATCGCCACACCAAAGCGATGCGCAAGGTCTACGACACCATCAGTGACAACGCCGCTAACGCCGCCATCGTGGTTGGTGCCAGCCGCGTGCACCCGATGTCCGTAGACCTACCCTGGGTGGGCTCCATTCTTCGCCTTAATGGCACGGTGGAAGAGACCGGCTTGGCCGCGGGCGTGCAGGGGCATCCGGCAGTGGGTATTGCCTGGCTGGCCAACAAGCTGGCGCCTTGGGGAGAGTCGCTGCAGCCGGGGCAGATTGTCTTGGCAGGCTCCTTCACGCGTCCCGTGGCCGCGCAAGCGGGCGACTTGTTCGAGGCGGATTACGGCCCGCTCGGCATGCTGGCATTCAAGTTCATTTGAAGGACAACAATGGAAACGCCTCTTAATCCTTTCAAGCAAGCCTTATTGGAAAAGCGCCAACAAATTGGCTTCTGGCTCAACGTACCCAACACCACCACGGCAGAGATCTGTGCCGGTGCGGGGTTTGACTGGTTGCTCATTGATGGCGAGCACACTACGCATAGCTTGCAAACCATCTTGCACCAGTTGCAAACCATTGCCGCCTACCCAGGCACGCACCCCATCGCGCGCATGCCCATGGGACACGGCCACGTAGGTGAAATGCTGATCAAACAGTACCTTGATCTGGGGGTGCAAACCCTGTTGGTGCCCATGGTCGATACGGCTGAGCAGGCCCAGGCTATCGTGCGTGCCGCGCGCTATCCAGGCCCTGATGGCTCAGGCGGCATCAGAGGGGTGGCTGGCGGGCGGGCGGCGCGTTGGGGCCGGTATCCGCGCCATGTGCACGAAGCCAACGACCGTGTGTGTATTCTGGTGCAGGCAGAGTCACGCACCTCTATCGACAACCTGGAGGCTATTGCCGCGGTGGATGGCGTAGACGGTGTCTTCATTGGCCCCGCCGATCTTTCTGCTTCCATGGGTCATCGAGGCAACGCAGCGCACCCTGAAATGCAGGCCATCATGGAAGATGCCATCCGCCGCATCGTACGCGCTGGCAAGGCCGCCGGCATCCTGACGCCTGACGAGGCTGCGGCACGCCGTTATATTGAGTGGGGCGCCACCTTCGTGGCCGTGGGGATAGATACATTGAGCCTGGCGCGCGAGACCCAGCGTCTGGCGAGCGCCTTCGCATCTAGCGCAAAGGTAGCGCCATGAACGAGCAAGAATGGCAGGCGCGGCAGCAACTGGCTGCCTGCTACCGGATCTTCGCCATGCTCGGCTGGACGGAATTGATCTACAACCACATCACGCTGCGCCTGCCTGATGAGGCGACGGGTGGAGAAAATCAATTCCTGATCAACCCCTTTGGCCTGCACTACACGGAGGTCACCGCCAGCAACCTGGTGAAGGTCAACCTGGCGGGGGAGATTTTGGATGGGTCGGCTTACCCCATCAATCCTGCCGGCTACACGCTGCACAGCACTATCCATGGCGGAATAGAAGGCGCGCATTGCGTGATGCACACGCACACTACGGCCGGGGTAGCCGTGGCTTGCATGAAGGAAGGCCTGCAGCAAACCAATTTCTACAGCGCGCAACTGCACGGCATGCTGGCGTATCACGCCTTCGAAGGCATTACTGTGCACGCTGAAGAAGGCCCGCGCGTGCTCGCGAGCATTGGAGACAAGCGTGCGGTGATCCTGCGCAATCACGGGCTGCTGGCTTTAGGAGAGACGTTGCCACAGACCTTCGCCATTCTCTGGACTTTGCAGCGTGCCTGCGAGATCCAGTTTGCGGCCTTCAGCATGGGTGGCGCACAGGCGGTGATTCCCGTTTCAGAAGCCATTGCGGCCAACTGCACACGAGATGCCCTGCAGTTTGATCCCAAGCATGGGGCAGGGCGCGATGTATGGAACGCGATGGTGCGGCAACTGGATCGGATGGATGAGAGCTATAAACGCTGAATGTTCAAAAAAATAGCAATATATGGTGCCGGCGCCATTGGTGGCTGGTTGGGCGCGGGTTTGGCGGCACAAGGCGCGGAGCTCAGTGTGGTGGCGAGAGGCGCCACGCTGGAGGCCCTGAGTCAGTATGGCTTGCGTTTGCGGGGTCAGGGCGCCGATGGGGTGGAGCTGGAAACCACTTGTGCGGTACGCGCCAGTGAAGACCCCTCCGCTCTGGGTGTGCAAGACCTGGTGATCGTGTCCGTCAAGGCCCCGGGGATGGCGGATGTGGCGAGCCGCATCGCGCCCTTGCTGGGGCCGGAAACGGTGGTGCTCACGGCCATGAACGGAGTGCCTTGGTGGTTCCTGCAAGGCTTTGGCGGTGAGGCACAAGGCCAGACGTTGCAGTCGGTTGATCCCGGCGCCGTTATTGAGCGAGCCATTGCGCCGTCACATGTGGTGGGCTGTGTCGTGCATGCCAGTTGCTCGGTCGATGCACCTGGTGTGATACGGCATCACTTCGGGAAAGGCTTGATCATTGGCGAGCCAGCAGGGGGAGAAAGCCCTCGGGTACGCGCATTGGCCGAACTCTTGAAGCAGGGAGGCTTTGATTGCACCGTGTCCCCGCAGATTCAGAGAGACATCTGGTTCAAGCTCTGGGGCAACATGACCATCAACCCCATTAGCGCCTTCACCGGGGCTACTGCGGATCGCATCATGGATGATGAACTGGTGCGTTCCTTTGTCAGCGCCGTGATGCTGGAAGCCCGCGAGATTGGCGGGAAGATAGGCATCCACATTACCCAGGAGCCCGAAGACCGCCATGTGGTGACACGCAAGCTGGGTGCCTTCACCCCTTCCATGTTGCAGGATGTGCGTGCTGGCAAAGCGGTAGAGATCGACGCACTGGTTTCAGCGGTGCGCGAGCTCGGCCAGATCACCAAGGTGCCTACGCCTTTCACAGACGCGTTGCTGGGGCTGGCTCGCCTGCACGCCCGTGTGCATGGCCTGTATCCCGGGTAAGTGTGAATGAGCGGCACCACTCGCGCGCTTAGCGGCACCGCGTTTATTACGCTGCTCTCCATTGCTCTGCTGATGGCGGCCAATCATGTGGCTGCCAGGATGGCATTCGATCATGGTGTGGACGTGGCCACCGCCGTGGCTGTTCGCTGCTTCGCCACGGCGTTGGTAGTGGGTGCATTGCTTGTAGTGCAGCGCGTCACCGTCAAATTGAATGCCCGCCAGAGAAAGGGATTGCTCTTTATTGGCTTGCTGATTGCAGTTCAAAGTTTGTGCCTGTATTCGGCTGTGGCGCGGTTGCCGGTGGTGTTGGCCCTGTTGGCCTTCAATAGCTACCCCTTATGGACCGCGCTGTGGGCTCGTCTTTTCTATCAGCATCAGCCCGAACGTGCGTTGCTTCTAGCCATGCCTGCCATCTTGATCGGTTTGGTGCTGGCGCTGGATGTATTTGGGAAAGCATCCGGGTTGGGGGCCGCTGGCCAGTGGCGTGAAATTGGCGCTGGAGTGGCATTCGCCCTTGGAGCGGCCGCCACCTTTGGCCTGGCTTTGGTGCTGACGCAGCATGAAGCAGGCGGCCTCGATGGCCGGTTACGCACTTTCTCTACCATGTCCATCGTGAGCGTGCTGGCAGTGTGCGGTGTGCTGTGGCAGGGCGGGCCACACCTTCCGACTGCACCGGCGGGATGGTGGGGTTTGGCACTTTTAACGCTGCTCTACGGCAGTGGCATCACCATTCTTTTTACCGTGCTTCCGCGCCTGGGTGTAGTGGGTAACTCGGCCATCATGAATGTGGAGCCCGTTTTTTCGCTGGTGTTGGCCTGGCTGATTCTGGGGCAGGCTATTTCGCCGGTGCAGGTGCTGGGGGCGTTGATTGTTGTTGGGGCGGTGATGTGGCTGGGAATGAGAAGGCGCTGAGGGGTCAGCCGTGCCCCAAGTCCGATAGCCGCCTGAAGTAGCGCAAAATCCGGCCTGAGCCAGCCTGTAATACGATCCAGCCCATGACTTCATTATCTGCCCCTGATTCCGACGGAAACTCCCCCGAGGACGACGCTACCCTCGTGATCATCGAAGCGCTTGACGAAGTGCTTGGCGAATTGAGCGAGCATCACGAATCCATCCCGATGTGGGAGTTTTGTGATGGCGCCATCACGGCGTTGCTATGTACCCGCCGGCAGATACCTGAAAACGAGTATCTCTCCGTTATTTTGAGCCTGAATGCAGACGAGTTGAACGCAGCCACCGGCTTTGCCAGCGAAGCGCAGCGCACGCGTTTTCAGATGAACTGGCTGGCGCGAGAAGCACAGATCCGCGCGTCGCTGGATGCCCCGGTAGAAGCGCTCGATGATCCACGCGCGCTCGATCCTGTGGTGATGGACATGCGTGGCATGGTGGCCGCTCAACCACTTGAGGACGCCTCACCAGAGGAGGAGAACGAAGAGCCGTTGGCCGCGTTCGCCTACCCTTGGGCGCAAGGCTTTATGGCTGTCGTCGAAACCTGGGATCAGGAGTGGGAACCCCCACGCGACAAGGCCATTGCTTCCGATATGGCCGATGCGCTGGATTGCATCCGTGCGCTGTGCTCGGATGACACCGCCGAACCCGCGCTCAATCTCTTCGAGGAAGAGGGCCCACCGAGCGTGAGTGAGGAACGCATGGAGCAATTCGGCGAAGCTTTGTGGGCGGTCTATGACCTCTACGCCATCGCGAAAAGCCTGGGCCCCCGCGTCGATCCCATACGCAATGATGCCAAGGTGGGGCGCAACGACCCGTGTTCTTGCGGAAGCGGAAAGAAATTCAAGAAGTGCTGTGGCGCGTAGCGGTTTTTGACGGCTCTTTCGGACATGCCGGACTCATTCACGCCTTCTGAGCGCTAGACATGGTCCTGAACCTCGTCTGGCTCGGCTTTTTCCTCAGCGCCTTTATCGTGGCGCTGATTCAACTGGCGCTCGGTGATCTGACGGTATTGCCCCGGCTGCTCACCGCCATGTTCGAATCTGCCAAGACGGGTTTCGAGATCTCCATCGGCCTGGTCGGCATCATGGCGATGTGGCTGGGCTTCATGAAGATAGGAGAGCGCGCAGGCATGATCGATGCGTTCGCGCGCGGCGTGAATCCTGTCTTCCGCCACCTGTTTCCCGGCATTCCGCCCAGGCATCCGGCCCAAGGCGCGATGACCATGAACATCAGCGCCAATCTGCTTGGCCTGGACAACGCCGCCACTCCGCTGGGTCTGAAAGCCATGCAGGAGCTGCAGACGCTCAACCCCAAGCCTGACACCGCCACCAACGCGCAGATCATGTTCCTGGTGCTGAACACCGCCGGGTTGACGCTGATCCCCACATCGGTCATTGCCATCCGTCAGACCATGGCCGTCAAGCAGGGGCTGGTGAACTTCAATGCAGCTGACATTTTTCTGCCGACTTTGCTGGCCACCGGGTGTTCATTTCTCTCTGCTCTGATTGCGGTCGCGGTGGTGCAGCGTCTGCCCTTGTGGCGAGCGGGTTTGTTGTTACCGCTGCTTGCTTTCACGGTGCCCGTCATTGGCCTCGTGATGTGGTTAAGCCGTTTTCCTCCTGATCAGGCGGCGCAGTGGATGGGGGTCATTGGCGCGGGCTTCATATTTTCCGTAGTGGTGCTGTTCTTGATCGGCGGCATGGTTCGGCGCGTCAACGTATATGAGACTTTCATAGAAGGCGCCAAAGAGGGCTTTGGCGTCGCGGTGCAAATCATCCCCTACCTGGTCGCCATGCTCGTGGCGATTGCAGTGTTCCGCGCTGCAGGCTTGATGGAGCTGCTGATGAATGCCATTGCCTCCGGCGTGGCTGCACTAGGCCTTCCCACAGATTTTCTACCTGCTTTGCCCGTAGGCCTGATGAAGATTCTTTCCGGCTCCGGCGCACGCGGATTGATGGTGGACGTGATGCAGACCTACGGCGTTGATTCTTTCCCTGCCAAACTCGCCGCCATTATTCAGGGCTCGACGGAGACCACGTTTTACGTGCTCGCCGTGTACTTCGGCAGCGTGGGCGTGAAGAACACACGCCATGCGCTGCCATGTGCGCTGTTTGCTGACTTGGTTGGCCTGGTGGCCGCAGTGATGGTGGCCTACGCATTCTTCAAGTAGGGCGAGAGAAGCGTTACCTTCGCCCTTTCAAAGTCTTCCCAGCTGGCGTGTCATGGTCGTTAAAATTTGTCTTTCCCAATGGGAAAAGACTAGCCACTCGAAGGCCGAGCGCAGCAATGGCCCGAGTGGGTATCCCACCCCTTGAGGCCGTGCTGAGGAGCGCAGGGCAAGGGGCCGGCCATCCGGGGGCGGGCAAGAGCACTGAAAGATGCTCTTGCTTCGTGAACTAGCTTGCGGCAGCTGTTTGAACGTAGTGAGCGAAGCGAAAGAAGAGAGTTCTGCCGCACCGCCCCGGATGGCCGGCCCCCTTGACCGAGCACCGGAGGGTGCCCGGAGCGAAGCGTAGGGACACGGACTTGGGGTCGCCTTTCTTTTGCCTACTTTTCTTCGGCCGGCGCTCCGGTGGCGAAGCAAAGAACAAGTAGGTGCGCCGCCGGGCGCAATTCCCGGCCTCCGCCTTCAAAAAAAAGCAGAAGGTAACTATTACGCGCTGCCAACAAATCAACCGCCGCTTGCCCCCACCCCAACCCCCCCCCACACGGAGAGGGAGTGAACAGCCTCGGGTTCTGGGGCTCAAGTCGGCAGGCATGCCTGCATCAGTCTCTCCCGCAAGCGGGAGCCAGCAGCAAGCCGATATCGAAAGAAGCTGTTACCCCCTGTTTCCAAGCCCAATGACGTTCGGCACTGGTGAGGGCGAAGACCGCCCGATATGGTGAGAACTCATCATGCACCGCCACACCACCTCGCTTTGCCACTCAGCAACCAACCGCACCTTGGCGGTCTTGTGCGCAGCTTGGCTCGCGGCCCCTGCTCCCTCGCAAGCTGAGCAGGCAGCCTGCGATCGCGAAGCGCGTGCAGACACATCTTCACTGGCGCATCGCCTTTCCTCTGTGGCTCTGCGCGAACACAAGCTCATGGGCGGTGCTTTGATTGATGCAGGCGGCGGCCTGATCCGCCAAGGCTTTGCAGAAGCAGAGCAGGACCGCGCCCCCGAATCCGATCGCCCCACTTGGCAGCGTGTGTGGAATTACTGGCGCTCCACCCGCGCAGGTCCACCTTCTGCCATGGCCGCACACCCTTCGCCGGCGCAATTGCGCGCCATGCTGGTGGATCAGCCTTGGTCGGCGGTGTTCATTGGCCACGTCATGCGCCAAGCCGGTTTGGATGAGCGGGAGTTCCGGTACTCTGCCAGCCATCAGGACTATGTGCGTGCCGCCTTTCGTAGCACTGAGACGGAGGAGCGTGGAGATGTCACTCCATACGCTTACCGGGCCTGTGACCTGGGTGTTACCGCCCCGCGTGTGGGCGACCTCATATGCTTTGCGCGTGATCGTGACAGCCGGGAAGACACCTTTCACAAGCTGAGGCAGTCGCTGGGAGCACGCAACGTCAGCATGCATTGTGATCTGGTGGTGAGGCGGGATTCGGCCAACATCGAGGCGGTGGGCGGGAATGTGGTTCAGTCGGTCACCATGCGGCGCCTCGGGTTGGAGTCAGATGGGTCTGGGCGTCTATGGTCCGCGTACTTTGAATCAGAGCACACCCGCCGAGCCCGGGAGCAAGCTGTGTCTGTGGCAGAAGGCCTCGCACAGGCGATGCTGCCCGATACCTACCTGAATAGAAAACCGTGGAGTGTGCTGCTGCAACTGCGTGGAGCAGATTCTCAGCTCGATTCCGCAGGCGGAAAAATGCGAACGGCCAAGCTCAAGCTCGGAGCACTACCGCCGCAGGAATGAGCCGGCTTACAAACCGGCCGCACGTTTCGCGGCAGGTTTCAACCAAGTTCCCAGCTGTATTGCGAGATGCGGTTACTTGCCTGCCTGGCGCCGCATATCGGCTTCCCATTGCTTGCCCATCTGGATCACTTCTGCATCGCTTTTGCCGGTGGCCTTGGCGCCCAACAAGCCGCGATAAGTCTTAAGCTGGGCATCTTGCGCGACGCCCTGCATTTTCCTTTGATGTTCTGCATTGCGGAGTGCGGACTCTTTGCGTTGGGCCTCTTCGCGAGCGTCTCGTGATTTGTCCCGGTCAGCTAGCCCAGGAGCGCTGATGATGATCAGTGCTGATGCCACTATCCAGGATGCACGGTAGGAGGAACGGGCCATGAGTTATCTCCAGAGTAATGCCGTGGGGTGTGAGGCGAGTACCTTGCTGGTGTCTGTGGTGCCTCAGCTTGGCTTCTGCCGGCGCTGCAAGCGGCGCATCCCTTGCAATCCCAGCAGGCAGCAAAGCGAAAGCAAGGTCCATTGGCCTAGGGTGGGGACAGCTGTGACGCTCGGAGGGGGTGTGCTGGTTGGAGGCAAGGCGATCACCCTCGGATACTCGAAGGCGCCGATATCGATGGCACTGCCGATGATGCGGGTGGCACTGGCGAGATCCAGGTTGAAAATGCTGGGAAGGGCGCTGTTCAAGCCTCGGTTGAGGGCGTCAGACGCGGGAGTGAGTGTGTAATCGCCGCCTGCGGGATTGGCAAACCCAGGATTGCCCGTGCGTCGAAATGGGTCGGGAGGCAGTGGCGTCTCCAGCTCACCATTACCATGGATCAGGTTGTGTGATTCCACAAAACCGGGGGCCAAGTCGAATGGGTAGTTCAGGCCGTAGCTGGTGTTAAAAGCCGCTATGTTGTTGCGCATCGTTCCGCGCAACTGGGCACCTTCGTCAGTGCGCGCGGCAACCCACATCCCGGTTCTGCCGTGCGCCACGGTGTTATTGACGATATGTGCCGTGACGTTGCTGATTCCCATGGCATTCACCACAAGCGCGCCTGGGCCGCCCCTATTGCCCGATTGACCGTACACCAGATTATTGAAGATGCCTGCTTGGGTTTCACCTCCAAGGGTACGCAAGTCGATGCCGTTGTTGAACATGCTCCCATGCACCCGGTTACGGTCTATCGTCACGTCCAGGCCGCCGGCAGCTTGGTAGACGAAGATGGCACCGCATTGATCCAGGTTGTTGGCTGTGATGTCGTTGTTGCGTATCACCACGTCTGAGCGAGCTTCTCCCGCCTGATACAGCGCCACCGACACGCCATCAGTGCAGAAGTCGGTGACTCCTCTTATACCCAGCCGGTTGCCTTCGATAAGGGCGGAGATGCTGCCGTAGAGGTCGCCGGCAGTAGTAGTCCGCACTTCGATTTTGGTGCCTTCGGAGTCGGGGAAGGTGTTGTCTATCACTTGCAACCGCAAGTTGCCGCCCCCGTCGCCGAGCAAACCGAGCACGCTTCCCGCGAAATTGAGAGAGCGAATCGTGACCTCAATGTTTTCGTTCGTGGCGTAGGCCATGGCCGTGGTGAGGGTGGGGGTGCGGCCAGCCGCTGGCCTTAGGGTGAGGGACTTTTGGATGTCCAGCCCTTCTGCGTTGGTGGTGTCGAAGGCCAGCTCAATCACATCACCGGGATCTGCCGCATCAATGCACGCTTGAAGGGTGCCGTTACAAGGTGCCGCGCCCGGGTAGCTGAGCGTGGCACCGAATGTGGGCCACGCTGCCAGGCAGGCGGTGAGCGCCAGCATGGTGCGAGCGTGACGAAGCGAGTTGTGCATGCGGACTCCAAAGCAAGGTAGGTCTCCCTAGTGCAATGGAAGATAAAGTGCAAATGACCTCACCGCCAGTGCCGAAAGTCACGGCGCGGATGAAGTCAGCTTCTGTTCAGCATGCTGGCGAGGGCTTCGAGCAAGGCAGGCGCCGTGACGGGCTTGAACAGCACCGGCAGGCCCGCTTGCCTCACGCGCTGCAGGGGTCCTGGCGCCGTTTCGCCGGTGATGAGCAGGGTAGGGGGCGGCACTATTCCACGGGCGTGCAGCGACTGGGCAAAATCCAGGCCATCCGCGCCTTCCGCCAGCCGCAGATCGCAGATCAGCGCGTTGAACGGTTGTTTGCGAGCCAGCCCCTGCTCCAGCCATTGGTAGGCCTGCGCGGTGGTTGTGGCGTGCACCAGTTCAATCCCGTGTGCGTTCAGCAGCGCCTGCATGGCTTGGGCGATGTCCATCTCGTCTTCCAGCAAAAGCACGCGCGCGTTGGGTGTCTGGCTGAGTTCAATGGGAGGTGCAGAAGGTGCTTCCAGGGGCGGAGCGAGTTCGGTTTGAGGGGGGGCAGCCGCTAGCACCACGCGAAAACGACTACCTCGCCCCAGTCGGGAGTGCAGTTGAACCGGGTGCCCGAGCAAATGCGAGAGTCGCTTCACGATGGACAAGCCCATGCCCAAACCACGAGAACGGTCGCGCCCCGGGTTGTCTACCTGGTAGAACTCGGCGAATACCGCCTCCTGGTGCTCTGGAGCAATGCCAATGCCCGTGTCTACGATATCAATCCACACCTCCTGGCGGCGCGCCCGTGTCAGCACGATCACGCCGCCCTGCGGTGTGTACTTGAGCGCGTTTTCAAGCAAATTGCTCAGCATGCGCTGCAGCAGGTCCGCGTCGGTGAAGGCCCACAGCGGCGTGGCACGCACCCGTAGTTGGAGGCCGCGTTGCTCGGCATCCGGCACGAAGGTCTGGCTGAGTGCGCGGAGAACGGAATTGAGCGCCACCGGGGTGATCGCCGCCTCGATCGCGCCTGCATCCAGGCGGGAGGTGTCGAGCATGGTGCCAAGCGAGCCACTCAAGGCATCAGCCGCACGCATCAACCGTTGAGCGTTCGCGTGTTGGGGATGTCCCGCCAGTTCTTTCTCAAGCACGGCACCGAACAGGGTGATCGCGTGCATGGGTTGGCGCAGATCATGGCTGGCGGCAGCCAGAAAGCGCGTCTTGTCTTCGTTCGCCTGGTGCGCGATCTTTACCTGCCGAGCCAGCTGGTTGGCCAAGTCTTCTTTCTCGTACCGGACCATGAGCGTTTGTGTCATGAGCTGCTGCTGCTGGCGCCCAAAGTACAGCACGATCCCCAGGTTGATGGCCACGCAGGCGGCCATGAACAGAAACAGGGGCTCGCCCTGCCAAAGCAGGGCAGTCAGCAGCCCGATGTTCATAGGCAGCACCCAGGCCAGTACGACCGACCACAGTTGCGTGCCGTACACCGCAGCGCTGCTGGCCACCCCTACAAGAATCACCAGCAAGCCGTGAAGGAGAGGGCTTCCTGTGGGGGGCAAAAGCCAGCAGCCAAGGCCCCAGAGCGTGCTGTCCAAGGCCGTGGAGGTGGCGAACCGGCGTTCCCATTTGGCACTGTGCCTCTCCCGCTGCGGGTCGGCGAAATATCCTTTGGATATACACCTGCCCACCAAATGGGTTGGCACGCGCAGGCCAACCCAGACCACGGCCAGGAAAGAGCCCGCTTGCCAGAAATAGAAAGTAGCCACGAGCGCATTGACCGTGGTTTCCAGCCAGCGCGCGTCGCGGTCTGTGCGAGCTTGCGCATCGACCTTGGAGGCCAATACGCGCTCTGCAACGTCTGGGGGCAGCGAATTCATCTAGTGTGCTGCCCTTAGCGCGAATGGATCGACTTCATTTTGTTCACGTATCTACGGGACACCCCACTAGACACTAGCGTAACCGACTGATCAGTTGCGCACGTGAGCGCACGCCGAACATCAAAAGCAGCGCCGAGACATGGTTCTTGACCGTGCCTTCAGAAAGATGGGCTGTTTCGGCGATTTCACGATTGGATTGCCCTGCCAGAACCCAATCAAGCATTTCTGCCTGGCGATGCGTGAGACGCACCCGCTCCCCATCCCGGGTTTGCACCATGCGCGCTGCTTCGCTGACCTGGCCCTCGGGTTGTGCCATTCCGGCGGTGGCCCCAGCGGAAGTGGGCAGACCAAGCAGCCCCTGCGCTCGCAAGTAAGTAATCACATCCGCCAATTGGCCGGACTTTGGAAGGTAGGCGCGGGCTCCGATTTCCAGGGCCTGCCGCTTCAAAGCGGGGTCCGCGTCGCCGGAGAGAACTGCCACTGGCGCAGCCGGAAAACGCGCCAGCAGCTGGCGCAGGCCAGAAAGCCCGTGCGCGTCGGGCAGGTGCAGATCCAGCAAAATCAGCGCCAAGCTGTCTTGATGCAAGGCGTAAAGGTCTATGGCCTCAGCCAGAGTACTCGCCTCCAAAGTACCCGGTTGATCGTGGCCTGCTGCCTGTGAAGCAATCAGGGAACTCAAGCCGAGGCGCACCAACTCATGGTCATCCACGATCAGAAGCTGGGGACGATCTGGCGTGACAAGAGACTCTGAGGGCATCATGCACGCATGTTAGAGGCTATGAGTGCGTTGGTGAAGTGACGAAAGTAACGGGGGCTCTGCGACGGCACCCTAGGCAAGTCGGGGTTTTAACTCCCTCTCCCCCTGGGAGAGGGTTGGGGTGAGGGCAAGCGGCGGTTGATTTAGGCTCAGCGGTTGCTAATGGCCTTCTGCTCTTTTCTCGGGGTTGGCAGTTGGAGGCCGAGCGCAGCGATGGCCTGAATCAGGTTCCCCACCCCTTTGGCCGTGCCGAGGAGCGCAGGGTAAGGGGCGGGCAAGAGCACTGAAAGATGCTCTTGCTTCAAGATCTAGCTTGCGGCAGCTGTTTGAACGTAGTGAGCGAAGCGAAAGAAGTGAGTTCTGCCGCACCGCCCCGGATGGCCGGCCCCCTTGACCGAGCACCGGAGGGTGCCCGGAGCGCAGCGCAGGGACACGGACTTGGGGTCG
The DNA here is from genome assembly GCF_000422885.1 of Ottowia thiooxydans DSM 14619. Lineage (GTDB taxonomy): Bacteria > Pseudomonadota > Gammaproteobacteria > Burkholderiales > Burkholderiaceae_C > Ottowia > Ottowia thiooxydans. Next base: position 263,514 of record NZ_AUGX01000009.1, read on the forward strand.
CTTTTCTTTGGCCTACATTTCTTTGGCGAGCAAAGAAACGTAGGTGCGCCGCCGGGCGCAATTCCCGGCCTCCGACCTAAAGAAAAGAGCAGAAGGTAACTATCAAGCGCTGCCAACAAATCTACCGCCGCTTGCCCCCACCCCCGCCCTCTCCCAGAGGGAGAGGGAGTGAAGACCCCCAAGCTCAACGCTCACTGTCCCGCTGCTGCAAAGCCCTCTCATACAAAGCATTCCGAGCTTGCCCGGTAATCTCCGCTGTCAGCTTGACCGCCGTCTTCAGTGGCAACTCAGCCATCAGCAGGCGCAACACTCGATCATCATCGCTAGGCGCGGCACCGGCCTCATACGGATGAAGCACCAAGGCAAATTCGCCGCGCAGCCGCTGTGGATCTGCCGCCAGCCACTCCGGCAAAGCTGCACACGCCATAGTGGCTATCTGTTCGAATTGCTTGGTCAGTTCCCGCCCAACAGTAACCAATCGCTCATTCAACGTGGCCAGCGCCTCTGCTAGCGCCGCAATGCGGTGAGGGGCCTCCAGCAGAACCACGGCGCGTGGTTCACGCGCCAACTCAGCCACGGCACTCACACGCTCGCCCTGCTTGGAGGGCAGAAAACCCGTGAAAACAAAGCCAGGATCCCCGGTGACCCCCGCCGCACTCAAAACGCAGATCACGCTGCTCGCACCAGGCAGCGGTACCGCCCGCAAGCCGGCCGCATGAACGGCCGCCACTAGGCGGGCGCCTGGGTCGCTCACAGCCGGGGTGCCTGCATCGCTGACATAAGCCACGCGCTGGCCTTCCAGCAGCTTGGAGATCACCGTCTGCGCCGCCTCGGCCTCGTTGTGTTCGTGCAGGGCGATGAGTTCGCCGCTGGAGCGCTGAATGCCCACTGCACGCAGCAGGTGTTGCGTGTGCCGCGTGTCCTCGCAGGCAATGGCATCCACGGTAGACAGCACATGGAGCGCGCGCAAAGTCACATCGGCCAGGTTGCCGATGGGCGTGGCAACAACATACAAGGCGCCAGATGGATAATGCTGGCCCCCAGCGGCCGCGCGTGCCGCCTCCAGCGCATGCTGAAAGGATGGCTTGCCTATGGGTACGAGTTCAGTGGCTGGCAAGGACATTTTTTAACTTAAAGAGAAGACAACTCGGATGGCGCTTTGGACACTCAAGCCGCCGGCAGGCACCACCACGCGCGAGCATGGGAATTCAGCAGAAGACGCCGCCCTGGCGCACCTGGAGGGCGCCGGGCTTCGGCTCATTGACCGCAATTATCGGACGCCCGGGCGCGGCGGTGGTGAAATTGATCTCGTGATGCGGGGTGAAGGGGGCACGCTAGTGTTTGTGGAGGTGCGTGCACGCACGCGAGCTGGCCATGGGGGCGCCGCAGCCAGCGTCAGCGCCGTCAAGCAGCAGCGCATCGTGTTTGCGGCTCGGCACTACCTGCGGCGCTTTCGCGCTCCGCCACCTTGCCGATTCGATGTGGTGGCGATAGACGCCGGACGTATTGAGTGGCTGATCGGCGCATTTGATGCCAGCTAAGGTCTCCAGGGCGCGGGGGTTTAAACTGAGGAACCGTTCGGGCCTGCAAGCCTGATGCAAATTGACACGTTTGCTCCTGAATTTGAACTGATTTGCTCCTAAATTTGCACTGGCCCGCCTTTCCGGCGTTATCATTCAGCCCGATGCTCGCGCAACGTATACAACAACAATTCATAGACAGCGCCGATCTCCAGTACCAATGGGCGGAAGCGCTGGCCGGTGCCGTGGCTGAGGCCACACAATCGCTGCTGGCCTGCGTCACGGGTGGCGGCAAGATACTCATTTGCGGCAATGGCGCATCGGGGGCGCTTGCGCAATACCTCGCAGCCCTGCTGGTGGGGGGCCTTGAACGCTCCCGCCCTGAACTGCCCGCTTTAGCGCTTGGCACTGATGTGGCTACGCTCACTGCCGTGGCCCGGCGCGGCGAATACGCCGATGCCTTCGCCGCTCAGGTGCGTGCCCTGGGCAGCGCGGGCGACGTCCTTCTCGTCCTTTCCTCCAATGGCCGTGCCAGCAATCTTTTGCGCGCCGCACAGGCTGCCCACGAACGGGAAATGAGCGTCATTGCGCTCACCGGCTCTGGCGGAGGAGATTTGGGAATGATGCTGCGAGACACCGATGTGCACGTGTGTGTCCCACACGAGCGCACACCACGTATCCATGAGGCACATCAGTTGGTACTGCATTGTTTGTGCGATGGACTTGATCTTCAACTTCTGGGTGAACAGGAGAGTGCTGGATGACTTTTTGCATGAATCGGCTGGCGGGTGTTTGCCTGGTGGCGGCGCTGGCTGGTGCAGGCGTATCTGGCTGCGTGCCGCTAGCGATTGTGGGCGGTGCGGCAGGGGCTGGAACGCTGATGTTCGCGGCCGAGCGCAGAAGTAATGACACACAGACGGCCGACCGCACCATTGAGCAAGAAGCGCAGCAAAGCGTGGTCAATGCGCTGGGTGGGCGTGGCCATGTCACGGTCACCAGCTATTACCGCAAGGTTTTGCTCACTGGCGAGGTGCCTGCCGAGCAAGATCGGCAATTGGTCTACTCTCTTGTCAATGGCACGCCTGGTGTGCAGGGCATCGTCAATGAGTTGGCAGTCATGCCTAATTCCGGTCCTGCCCAACGCTCCAGCGATACGTATGTCACCGGCAAGGTGAAGGCACGGCTAATGGATGCCAATGGAGTGCCTGCCAATGCCATCCGCACGATCACAGAGCGCGGCACTACCTACATCATGGGGCGCTTGTCCGCGCAGGAGGCGGAATTTGCCACGCAGGTGGTGCGCCAGACGTCAGGAGTCGAGCGCGTTGTGCGCGTGATTGATTTGATCGTAGAGCCGCCTGCGGCGAAGGCCGGCACGGCTGCGGTTGCACCTGCTGGCTCTGTTGGTAGCCCTGCAGCAGCGCCAGTGAGTGAGCCTGCCACTGGTGTGGTGACTCAGCCGGTCATACAACCGACTGTTCAGGAAGCCCGCCCACCTATTCAGGTGCAGACGCTACCTCCAGTCAAATAGAGAGAGATCCCCTCGGCCTCCTGATGGGGTAGAGGGGTAGACGAACGGCACCCAGGGCGAAGCGGTGCCGCCGGTTTCTTGCTTACTTCAGTCTTTTAACAAGACTCGAGGTATCCCAGCGCCCACCACCCATTTGCTGCACATCCGCATAAAACTGATCCACCAGGGCCGTCACCGGCACGCGTGCGCCATTGCGCTTGGCCTCATCGAACACCAGCCCCAGGTCTTTGCGCATCCAATCGACCGCAAAGCCAAAATCGAATTTACCCTTCCCCATGGTGGAGCCGCGATTGTCCAGCTGCCAGCTCTGGGCCGCGCCCTTGCCAATCACTTGCAGAACCTGCTCTATATCCAAGCCGGCACGTTGACCAAAGGCCACGGCTTCAGAAAGGCCCTGAACCAAGCCAGCAATGCAGATCTGATTGACCATCTTGGTCAACTGGCCCGAACCACTCGGCCCCATCAGCGTGAAGGCGCGCGAGAAGGCCATGGCCACTGGCGTAACTTCATCAAAGGCTGGCGCCTCGCCGCCACACATCACCGTGAGCAGGCCATTTTGCGCACCTGCCTCGCCGCCGGATACAGGCGCGTCGATAAAGCGCAGACCAAGGGCGCGGGCGGCGCTATCAAGCTCGCGCGCCACGGTGGCTGAAGCGGTTGTATGGTCAACAAAAATGGCGCCTGGTTTCATGCCAGCGAAAGCACCGGTATCGCCTAGAACCACAGAGCGCAGATCGTCGTCATTTCCAACGCAGCAGAATACGATGTCTGCTTGCGCCGCAGCCTGCGCGGGCGTGTCCGCGCGGCTCACTTGGCCGGTAGACGCCAACTGGGCGCACAAGGCTTCTGACTTCGCGGGAGTGCGGTTGTACACCGTGACTTTGTGGCCAGCTTTGGCCAGGTGGCCGGCCATGGGCGCGCCCATGACGCCAAGACCCAAAAAGGCTACTTGGCGCGAAGAGGTTGGTTCGTAGGTTTTGGAGTTGATCTGAATGGTCATAAGAAAAAGGAGGGCGCCTGCCCTCAGACGATTTGTAAATGCTCGGTGCCTGCGGCGAGATCCAGAGACTTGGCCCGCTTGCTCGTCAGCTTGATCTGCAATCGCAGGTCATTGGCCGAATCCGCATTGCGCAGCGCATCTTCATAGCTGATCAGGTTTTTCTCGAAGGCGTCGAAAAGCGCCTGGTCAAAGGTCTGCATGCCGATTTCACGGCTCTTTTTCATGATTTCTTTGATCTCTGTGACTTCGCCTTTGAAGATCAAGTCTGAAATCAGGGGGGAGTTCAGCATGATCTCGAAGGCAGCCGTGCGGCCCTTGCCGTCTTGCCGCACGATCAGGCGTTGCGAAATCAGCGCGCGCAGATTCAATGAAAGATCCATGAGCAACTGGCCGCGCCGCTCTTCCGGGAAAAAGTTGATGATGCGGTCCAGAGCCTGGTTGGCAGAGTTGGCATGCAGCGTGGCCAGGCACAGGTGGCCGGTTTCGGCGAAGGCCACGGCATGCTCCATGGTTTCGCGGTCGCGGATCTCGCCCATCAAAATCACATCGGGCGCTTGCCGCAGAGAATTCTTGAGCGCCGTGCCCCAATCTTCCGTGTCCAGCCCCACCTCACGCTGCGTCACGATGCAGTTCTTGTGCGGGTGCACGAATTCCACAGGGTCTTCCACCGTCACGATGTGCCCTTGCGAGTTGATGTTGCGCCAATCCACCATGGCTGCCAACGAGGTCGATTTGCCTGAGCCCGTGGCGCCCACCAGGATGGTGAGCCCGCGCTTGGACATCGCCACGCTCTTCAGAATCTGCGGCATACCCAAATCGTCGATCGTCGGCAGATCGGCCGGGATCACCCGCATCACCAAGCCCACCTTGCCCATCTGCACAAAAGCGTTGCAGCGAAAGCGGCCCACACCGGCCGGCGCGACCGCAAAGTTGCACTCTTTGGTGCGTTCAAACTCAGCCGCCTGCTTGTCGCTCATCACGGCGCGAGCGAGCGCAAGGGTGTGCGCCGCCGTCAGCGGCTGCGGTGACACCTTGGTAACCATGCCGTCGACCTTGATCGCGGGTGGAAAGTCGGCGGTGATGAAAAGGTCGCTGCCCTTGCGAGCAAGCATGAGCTTGAGCAAGTCATTAATGAATTTACTCGCCTGATCGCGTTCCATGTCTTTCTCCTCACCAAATGATGATCTTAGTGACCTACCCACACGACACTAGTTATCGTAGCCTTAACCCCATCCCATAGGCGACTGACGTACCCAACATCAGAAGGCCGCGGAGCAGGCCATGCGCGAGTAGCCGCGGAGCTGGCTTTTCTAGACCGCTGACTCCTAGCTATCGTAGCCCTCGCCCCACCCCATAAGCGATTGAGGCACCCAAATTCAGACGGCCGCGGAGCAGGCCATGCGTGAGTAGCCGCGGAGCTGGCTTTGCCAGTCCGCTGGCTGCGTCCCCCCAGGGGGGATGGCGCAAAGCGCCTCAGGGGGGTGCCCATCTCAGCCGGGGAAGTTCTCAGGGGTCTTCGCTTTGCTCCGCGCCTCACCCACGCTGATGAGGTTGCGCTTCACCAGGTCCGTCAGGTTTTGATCCAGCGTCTGCATCCCGGTATTCGCACTGGTCTGGATCACCGAATACATCTGAGCCACTTTAGCTTCGCGAATCAGGTTTCGAATGGCGCTGGAGCCCAGCATGATTTCATGAGCGGCTACGCGCCCATGCCCATCCTTGGTCTTGCACAGCGTCTGGGAAATCACCGCCTGCAGCGATTCAGAGAGCATGGTGCGCACCATCTCCTTTTCCGCCGCTGGAAATACGTCAATGATCCGGTCAATCGTTTTAGCGGCTGAGGACGTGTGCAGTGTGCCAAACACCAAATGGCCCGTTTCGGCCGCCGTCATGGCCAGGCGAATGGTTTCAAGATCGCGCAGTTCCCCCACCAAAATGGCGTCAGGGTCTTCCCGCAAGGCTGATTTCAGCGCGGCGGAGAAACTTTGCGTCATGGCGCCCACTTCGCGCTGGTTGATCAGGCACTTCTTGGATTCGTGCACAAATTCGATCGGGTCTTCCACCGTGAGCACGTGGCCATACTCGTTTTCATTCAGGTGGTTCACCATGGCGGCCAGCGTGGTCGATTTGCCGGAACCCGTGGGGCCGGTTACCAGCACCAGGCCCCGGGGCTTGAGCGCAAGGTCACCAAAGATCTTTGGCGCTGCTAACTGCTCAAGCGTCAGGATCTTGCTTGGAATGGTCCGCAGCACCGCCGCTGCGCCACGAGCCTGGTTGAAAGCGTTAACGCGAAAACGCGCCAAACCCTCAATTTCAAAGGAGAAATCGATCTCCAGGAACTCCTCATACGCCTTGCGCTGGGTGTCGTTCATGATGTCGTAGATCATCGCGAACACTTGTTTGTGTTCCAGCGGCTCTACGTTCAGCCTCCGCACATCGCCATGGACGCGGATCATCGGTGGCAAGCCTGCAGAAAGGTGCAGATCGGATGCCTTGTTCTTGACGCTGAACGCCAGTAATTGCGTAATGTCCACGAAGTTCCTCAGTCAGGGTTGTTTTCAGTTTGGTACGCTGCGAGGATTATGACGATGATCGCAGACAAGCTGCACAAAGTGCACGAACGAATCGAGACCGCCGCCACACAATTCGGCCGCTCGGCGAATTCGGTCACGCTGCTGGCCGTCTCCAAGACTTACGGACCTGACGCCGTGCGCGAGGCCTATGCTGCCGGCCAGCAGGCTTTTGGAGAAAACTATATCCAGGAAGGCGTTGAAAAGATCACCGCCCTGCGCGATCTGCCCCTGCAATGGCATTGCATTGGCCCCATCCAGAGCAACAAAACGCGTTTGGTGGCCGAGCACTTCGATTGGGTGCACACAATCGACAGGTTGAAGACCGCAGAAAGACTCTCCGCGCAGCGGCCTGCCACCATGGCACCGCTTCAGGTTTGTATCCAGGTCAATGTGGACGGCGGGCCCACGAAATCCGGCGTTGTACCTAGCGAAGCTATGGCGTTGGCGCGTGCCATAACGGCACTGCCCAACTTGCGCTTGCGCGGAATCATGTGCATTCCAGAGCCTGCTCCGGATTTCGTCAGCGCACTTGCTCTGCATGAACGGGCACGCCTCGTATTCGAAGAGCTTCGCGGCGAGGGCCTTACGCTGGATACCTTGTCGATTGGTATGAGTGCTGATCTTGAGGCTGCCATTGCGGCGGGCAGCACTATGGTGCGGGTGGGAACGGCTATTTTTGGATCTCGGGGGGGCTAACTCCAGCCCTGGCGAACTACCTTTTGATTTCAGCGATCAGGCTGTCAGCGCCTTGCCTCTTAAATCGAGACGACTTTTTGCTTCTTCGTCCACTTTTGCGTGATTCAGTGGAATTTCTGATCCACGTTAAGAATATTTAGCGTTAGCTGTGCCAAATTGTGACCAAACAAAGAGATCGGTGCGCCCATCCATCGAGGAGGTCTCGCGCCAGTATCCAGGGAGGAAGACAAATTGATTTTTGGAAATAAAGAAATATTCGCAATTGAATGTGAGAAATCTAGTTTTCGTGATGGAATTGCTTTTGTGCGGGCACATTTTTATATTAATGATGAAGAATTAGGAGATTTTGAGGAAACGGAGATGCACGGTACAGTGGTATTGGCCATAAATTCATTGTTGAAATTTGCTGGTCTCAGAAAAATTAACCAGCAGGTGGATCGTGTTGCCTTTTCATATCTACACAGAAATATGTATGGAGAGGATTGGCGGGCTGGTATGTTTGAGAATTTCAGAGACAAATATTCACTTCATGATTTATTTGATCTTGCAATTGGAGATTTGGGCTATGTAATCTACTTGGTTACGATGTCTGATGGTAAGTCGAAAATACTCGTTGGAAATAGAGAAGGGGACTATTATGAATCGTTGGAAATTGAAGAAAGTTATGTGAATATATTGTTGTCGGATGTTCTCGCTTGGATAAATGAAGGTTCGCCATAAGTCAGTTAATTCTTTTGACGTCGATGGAATTTTCTCGGGATGGTTATAAGGAATATCTATGCTTATGTTCTTGGGCCGATTGGGCGCGTCGGGCGGTGCTGTGTCGCTAAAGCGTGGTGCCACTATCTCGTCTCAAGCCTGACCTCAACTGGGAGTTCTATCTGTGCGCAAAAAGAAGTGTGAAATTTCGAAAGATCCTTACGATCTTGCGCTAGAAGCAGCGACGCGTAGCCATCCAGATATGAAGTTGGCTCAATCATTGCTCGAAAAAGCACATCAGGGCGGGGATCCTCGCGCAAGCTACGCATTGGCAACTTGGTATCTCCATGGGGATAAGGCGTATCCAGTAGACTTAAAACAGGCTATTAAGCTGCTAAAAACTGCAGCTGGAGCCGACATCGACGATGCGCATTTTGATTTGGCATATTGCTACGAAGTTGGACTTGGGATAAGAAAAAATCTTCGAACTGCGTACCGACATTATTTGGCAGCTGCTCTTAATGGCGATGAAGAAGCGCACGCTGAAGTGGGGCGCTGCCTTTATTATGGGATTGGAGTCAATCGGGATCGAAAAATTGCTGATATTTGGCTTCGACGAGCGGATGCGTTAGGGGTAACCGAGCGATAGCGCTCATCGGAAAGCGCCCCCTTAAACTTAGGGGTGTCATCGAGCGGCCTCCTCAGAGTTTAGAACGCTGGGGCCGACCCGTGCGACTGGACAGGCGCCGCTTCTAAGGGAGACGTAACAGCACTGATCCGGATAGGAACTCAACGTTCGATGGCTATACGCAAGGGCTCACTGGGTTGTAAAAATGAAAAATGATTTTTTCCTGTCGCTGCGCCTCAGAAAAAAAGAGGGTGACTTGAGTTGTCTTGCAAATACTCTCGGACTCAATATTAAGAGAATATGGAGCAATGGTGACAGCTTGCCAAAAAATAGAACAGCAGACTACTCATACTGTGTTTGTGAAATTGAGGAGAATGACAATTTCGATCTCGGGCAGACAATTGAAAATATTGCCGCAACGCTAGCAAAAAAAAGAGATGATATTGAAGATTTCTCAAATTCAGGGGGGCACCTAAGTTTATTCATCAGTCTTGATTCGAATGGTTTTTCTGGTACTACCCTCGATAGCTCTCAACTTAAATTATTGGGTGATTTGCGCGTATCTTTGGAAATAAATAGATTGAATTGATGGGGTTGCCGTATTTATGAGAGTCAGCGATAGTTTGCCAGGGATCGCATATTTTTGTTCTCGTGCGTGACAAACCCTATGGGCCGCGCGGGCGGATCCGGCCGTGTTGTGTAGCTAAGTCGCGGGGCGCGCCTATCTCGTCTCAAGCTCGAACTCAACTGAGAGTCCTATCTGTGCGAAAAACTACGTGCGAAGTATCCAAAAATACTCACGACCAGGCTTTAAAAGAGGCTGCAAGCAGCAATCCAAACAAGGAGTTGGTTCAATCATTGATTGAAAAAGCGCATCAGGACGGGGATCGCCGAGCAAGTTACGCGTTGGCTACGTGGTACCTCCATGGCCATGGAGAGTACCCGGCTAACATAAAGCTGGCTACTAAGCTCCTGAAGAGTGCAACTGAAGCCGATGTTGCCGATGCGCATTTTGACTTGGCAGTTAGCTACGAACTTGGATATGGGATAAGAAAAAATTATCGAGCTGCGTATAGGCACTATTTAGCAGCTGCTCTGAATGGTGATAAAGAATCGCACGCTGCAGTGGGACGTTGCCTTTATTTGGGAATCGGAGTCGATCGCGACCGAAAAATTGCAGAGATTTGGTTTCGGCGAGCAGATGCGTTAAGGGTGACCGACCGATAGAGGTTGAGTAAATTACCTGTTGCCTTGCATCAGCCCGACATGGTCATCTACGAAGCTTGACGATAGCCGTCGGCATCGAAATCGACCAACGGCACTTGCGACTGAATCCTGAAGTTGTGGCTGGACTTTCTTTTTTCAGTTGAAGACCGATGCCAGCGCGTCAAGCTTGGTTGCGACGTGTTTGAATCATCCACCAAATCAGTGACGGTGAGATCGTCTACTTGGATCGTCTTTGCACTCACCGAGTTTTCGGGCTTCATGTCCCTGTATTCTGCTGGCCGCTGTGCCTGCCGAAGTTTTCCCGGGACACTGGGATTTCCAAATGGCGAGGTCACTTTACCTCTGGCGAGCCAGATCTCGGGTGCCCACGTTCCCGAATCAGAAGGGCTCTTGTGCTTGCAGGCGCTTGGAGTGAACCGCATGAGTCGGGAAGGTGGGAATCACAGCGCGGTCAACGTATCCGCGAGGCTCGTGGTCGGGAGTGGAGGTCATTTCGAAATCCAAAATGGGTACGATCACACCCAAATTGGGTGTGCTGTCCAGCGCCTGGGCTGCTTGCGGGTGAAAGTGCAAGCCGCACGGCAGAACCTGCCATGGGGCTGCGAGGAGACTTTAAACCCGCTCTATGCTTAGTCCATCCTGGCGCCGGATGCCTTCACTGCCTTTTCCCAGCGCGGCGTTTCGGCTGCTAGAAACTTGGCAAAGCCTGCGCTGTCCAGGAAGGCCGGATCGGCGCCCTGGGACACCATGCGGTTGCGCATTTCGGGGTTGGTCAGCACTTGCTTGAAGGCGTCGCTGAGCTTGGCTACTACGTCAGGCGGAGTGCCGGCGGGAGCCAGGAAGCCGTAGAAGCCCACCACTTCAAAATCTTTCAGGCCAGACTCCATAGCGGTCGGGATGTCAGGCAGGGCAGGGTTGCGCTCGCGGCTGGTCACGGCCAGGGCACGTACTTTGCCCTGCTTGTGGTAACTGGCCGCTTGGGGGATGGATTCGGCCATGAATTGCACCTGGCCGCCCATCAGGTCGGTGAAAGCCGGGGCGCTACCGCGGTAAGGAATGTGCACCATGAACAGGCCGGTGGCGTTCTTGAACATTTCAGGCACCAGGTGGGAGATGCCCCCATTGCCTGCCGAGCCATAGTTGAGTTTGCCCGGGTTCTTGGCGGCGTAGTCGCGGAATTCCTTCAGGTTCTTGGCCGGTACGTTGTTGTTCACCAGCAGCGCAAGAGGCTGCTGAGCCGTGCGCGCGATAGGCACGAAGTCTTTCAGGGTGTTGTAGGGCAGCTTGTTGTAGAGCGCGCCGTTGATCACCATGACCCCGGTGTTGGCCAGCATGATGGTGTAGCCGTCTGCCGGGCTGCGTGCCACTGATTCGGCTCCTACTGAGCCACCCGCACCGGGTTTGTAGTCCACGATCAACGGCTGGCCCAGTACGGCCTGCAGTTTTTCTGACAGCAACCGGGCGTGCTGGTCTAGCGGGCCGCCAGCGGGGAAACCAATCACGACCTTGATGGGTTTATCTGGGAAGGCGGCAAACACCTGAGTGCTGGCGGCTACCAGCAGGGTAGCGATGAGGGCGGGGAAGCGCTTGGGCAACATGGGCTCTGACCTTGATGGAATATGGCCGGATGGTAAGCGCGCCCAGGGAGTTTGTGCGGTGGGCATTTCCCTAACTGCGTCTTCAAAATCTCTGGATGCGAGAAAAAAAGCGCAGGAACACCTCGTGGTGTCGCAGGGCTCAACTCATGCGCCGGAGGTCACTTGATTTCCTGTATCAACTCCGTAACGCCAGTCCAAAGAATCTGCACCCCGATGCAAAGCAGGATGAAGGCAGATAAGCGGAGAAAAACGATTAAGCCTACCTCGCCCAGTGGGCGCAGGAGTTGGCCCGCATAGCGGTAGGTGAGCATGACCAGCAGGCCGGTGGCCAGCATGGCGGTGACGCCTCCGCCAAAGTTGGCCAGGGAAGTAGACCATTGACTACTGTGTAAGGCGGCACCCACGGTGATGGCAGCGGAAATGCCCCCGGGGCCGCATGTCAGCGGGAAGGCCATGGGATAGAACGCTTGAATCCGCACATTTTCTTGTGTCAGCGACTGCGCCATCTCGGCTTTGTGGTCGTTGGTGATCTGCGGGGCATACAGCATGTTCCAGGCAGTGAATGCCACGATCAAGCCACCGGCTACGCGCACGATGGGCAGGGACACACCGAAGAAATCGAGCACGTAGGTGCCGATCAGCATGGCTCCTGTGAGCATGAGCACCACGTTGATGCCAACGCGGCGGGCGAGCATGCTGCGCGTGGAGCGGTCAAGCCCCTGGGTGAGGTTGACGAACACCGGCGCGGAGGCGGGGGGATTGACGATGGGCAGTACCGCCGCGAGTGCGAACAGAAAGCTTTTGCCAAATAAAAGGGCGAATGCAGGAATTTCCATAGCACTAATGTATTCGTTTGAGGAATTTCTACCCAGCGCACTACGTGCTAAGCTGGCTTTTTTATTGCGGGCCGCCCCAAAATGAAAAGCACCCCCTCGGGGGCCGCGGACCTCGCGAAGCGGGGAGCGTGGGGGCCTTTTTTTCATGAGGCGCTAGACCAGCGCCCGATAGTGGAGACTTTTATGCCAGCATTGTTGCCTGATGTCGATCCAGATGGCTTGCTCGAATTCTCGGTGGTTTACACCGACCGTGCGCTCAATCACATGTCCAAGCGCTTTCAGGGCGTGATGAAAGACATTTCTGGCGTCATGAAAGAGATTTACGGCGCGGATTCCACGGCGCTGGTGCCTGGCAGCGGCACCTTTGGTATGGAAGCGGTGGCCAGGCAGTTCGCTGGTGATCAGAAGGTTGTGATTTTGCGCAACGGCTTCTTCAGCTACCGCTGGTCGCAAATTCTGGAGATGGGGAAGATCACCGCTCCAGAAAACATCACGGTGTTGAAAGCGCGCCGGGTGAATGAAGATTCCCAAGCGCCCTGGGTGCCCGCGCCCATTGAGGAAGTGGAAGCGACCATTGCGCGTGTAAAGCCCGCCGTGGTGTTTGCCCCGCACGTTGAAACTGCCAGCGGCATGATCCTTCCCGATGGCTATCTGCGCCGGGTCGCAGAAGCCACGCATGCGGCCGGTGGCTTGTTTGTGCTGGATTGCATTGCATCGGGCGCGATGTGGGTGGATATGCGGGCCATTGGTGTGGATGTGTTGGTCAGCGCGCCGCAAAAGGGCTGGAGCAGCTCCCCGGCTTGCGCCATGGTGGGTTTGTCTGAGCGTGCGCTTAAGGCCATGGAAGGCACCACCAGCAGCAGTTTTTCTTGCGATCTGAAGAAGTGGCATCAGATCATGCAGTCTTATGAGACTGGCAGCCATGCGTATCACGCCACCATGCCAACCATGGCGCTGCTGGATCTGCGTGACGCGATGCAGGAGACGCGCAAGTACGGCTTTGCCAAGGTGCAGGCGGAGCAGGTGGAATTAGGGCGCAAGGTGCGCGCGCTGTTTGAAAGCCAGGGCTTTCCGAGTGTGGCGGCCGAGGGCTTCAAGGCGCCGGGTGTGGTGGTGAGCTACACCACTGATCCAGATATTCAGAACGCGAAGAAATTTATCGCTGTAGGTTTGCAGACTGCTGGCGGTGTTCCTTTGATGTGTGATGAGCCTGCGGATTTCCGCACGTTCCGCATTGGGCTGTTTGGGTTGGACAAGTGGCACGATGTGGATCGCAGCGTGGGCCAACTGGCGGCGGCGCTGGAGCAGGTGGCGCCTGAGAAGGCGGTAGCTTCCCAGGCTTCTTGAGATGGGGTTGATGGAACATCGCAATCCCACTCCGGAAGAGGCGCCACCGCAGCCGGATCAACCTGGGGTTCCGCACAGGAGTCCGGTGGAGGAGCCGGTGGTGCCGGGTGAGCCGCAATAGGGGTGATTGGGCTAGCGCAGCGGCCGACGCTCGTTCGGTGATTGGGTTGGCTGCGCGTGATAGATGGCGCTTGCAGATACGCCGAGTGCCGAGCGGGAGTTCAGCGGTAACAGCGAACTTTCCGATGTTGGCCAGCGAGAGGCGTGTGCGCTAATGCCGGCTTCCGGCCTTGTGAGAAGAGTAGCAGCTGAGAACTACAGCGCTCAATCAACCGCCGCTGCCCTCACCGGTTGGACGGCCCCGCCCAACCCTCTCCCGCCTGGCGGGAGAGGGGGTAAGCCACTCGCTTGCGACTGACAGTGCAGGGCCGAGCGCAGTGATGGCCCGAGTGAGGCTCCCCACCCCTTGAGGCCGTGCCGAGGAGCGCAGGGCAAGGGGCGGGCAAGAGCACTGCAAGATGCTCTTGCTTCGTGAACTAGCTTGCGGCAGTTGTTTGAACGTAGAGAGCGAAGCGAAAGAAGAGAGTTTTGCCGCACCGCCCTTTGACCGAGCACCGGAGGGTGCCCGGAGCGCAGCGCAGGGACACGGACTTGGGGTCGCATTTCTTTGGTTACTTGCTTTGTGCGAGCAAAGAAAGGGACTGCGCCGCCGGGCGCAATCCCGGCCTCCGACTTCAAGAGAAGAGGAGAAGGTAACTATCAAGCGCTACCAATAAATCAACCGCCGCTTGCCCTCACGCCGCAGCCGGCCGCCCCCCCCTCTCCCAGGGGGAGAGGGGGTTAATACAAACCGCCGCTTGCCCTCACCGGTTGGCCGGCCCCGCCCAACCCTCTCCCAGAGGGGGAGGGAGTCAATACACCTGCGCCGAAGGCGCAAGGCACTTAGACCAGCAGGGCGTTCACACGGCGCACATACGCCGCAGGATCATCCGGCAAACCACCTTCTGCTAGCACCGCCTGATCAAACAGAATGTGTGCCAGATCATCGAAACGCGGATTGCCTTCCAGCTTCTTCACCAGCGCATGCTCCGCGTTGATTTCCAACACCGGCTTGGTATCAGGCAGCTTCTGACCGGCTTGCTTGAGCATCCGCGCCAGTTGCATGCTCATGCCCGCATCCTTGACCACCAGGCAGGCCGGCGAATCGACCAGGCGGGTGGTAACGCGCACGTCTTCCACTTGGTCCTTGAGGACTTCCTTGAGGCGTTCCAGCAAGGGCTTGACTGATTCGGCTGCCTCTTCAGCGGCCTTTTTCTCGGCCTCGTCTTGCAGATCACCCAGATCGACCGCGCCCTTGGCCACGGACTGCAACGGCGTGCCGTCGAAGTCTTGCATGTAGGAAAGCGACCACTCATCCACCCGATCGGTCATCAAGAGGACCTCAATGCCCTTTTTCTTGAACACTTCGATCTGTGGGCTGTTCCGTGCACCGGCCAGGGTATCTGCAGTGATGTAGTAAATGGCTTTCTGACCAGGCTTCATGCGAGCCTTGTAGTCGGCCAGCGAAACGTTGGTGGCATCACCGGCTGTAGACGCGTAGCGCAGCAGCTTGGCAATACGCTCGCGGTTGGCGACATCTTCGCCCAGGCCTTCCTTTAGCACGCCGCCGAATTCACGCCAGAAGGTGGTGTACTTGCCTTCTTGCGCAGCTTCTTCAGCGAACTTGACGGCGGCGTCAGCCGCAGTGGGGGCTTCGTTCTTGTCGACGACGTCGGAGACGCCGTCTTCTGGCAACTCGGTCGGTTCGGGCGTGGGCGTGGATTCGCCAGAGCCCACATCCACTTTGGCGTCGGCACTTGTCTCAGTGCTGGCTGCAGCTGCAGGGGCATTGGCAGCAGCCTGCTCAGCTTTGGCCAAGTCTTCCAGCATGGAGAGTACGCGGCGCGTATTGCCTTCGCGGATGGAGCGGACGTCGCGGCTTTCCTGTAGCAGTTCACGGCTCACGTTCAGCGGCAAGTCTGCAGAATCGACCACACCTTTGATGAAGCGCAGGTAGCGGGGGATGAGTTGCTCCGCGTCGTCCATGATGAACACGCGTTTGACGTACAGCTTCACACCGGCTTTTTTGTCTCTATCCCACAGGTCTTGCGGCGCGTGCGAGGGGAGATAGAGCAACTGCGTGTACTCCGTAGAGCCTTCCACGCGGTTGAGCGACCAGGCCAGGGGATCTTCCCAGTCATGTGCGACTTGTTTGTAGAAGTCCTTGAATTGCTCGTCGGTGATGTCTTTCTTGGGGCGGGTCCACAGGGCGCTGGCCTGGTTGATGGTTTCCCATTCGCCGGTTTTCACCATGTCCCCGGGCTGGCCTTCTTCCTTGCCTTCTTCCCATTTCTCGCCTTCCATCTTGATGGGCAGGCTGATGTGGTCGGAGTATTTGCCGATCAGCTCTTTCAGGCGCCAACCATCGGCGTATTCCAAGGCATCGTCTCGCAGATGCAGGATGACGCTGGTACCGCGCTCGGCGCGCGTGATGTTCTCCACATCGAATTCTCCGGCGCCGGAGCTGATCCAGCGGACGCCTTCTTCAGCGGGCAGACCGGCGCGGCGCGATTCGACGGTGATCTTGTCAGCCACGATGAAGCCTGAATAGAAGCCCACACCGAACTGGCCGATGAGCTGCGAATCTTGCTTTTGATCTCCCGACAGGCGAGAGACGAAGTCTTTGGTGCCGCTCTTGGCGATGGTGCCCAGGTGATCAATGGCTTCATCGCGGCTCATGCCGATGCCGGTATCCGTGACCGTGAGGGTCTTGGCCGTTTTATCGAAGCTGATCCGCACTTCCAGGTCGGGCTGATCGCCATACAGAGCCGAATCAGCCAGCGCATTGAAGCGGAGCTTATCGCAGGCATCTGAGGCGTTGGAAATCAGCTCGCGCAGGAAAATTTCCTTGTTGGAATACAGCGAGTGCGTGACCAGATGCAGCAGTTGCGCTACTTCGGCCTGGAAGGAATGTTTTTGCTTGCTCATAAGTTGGGATGAGAGAAGAGGAAGGTAATGAAAAATGGGTTGGTGTGAGGCTTTGGCATGCCACTAATACTGCGCTGTCTTGCGTTGAGCCAGTAAACACCGTTTCGGCTGAGGTTCTATGGTTTCGGTTAGGAATTAAACCGTTCGGGCTGAGCTTGTCGAAGCCTTGCGCAACGCTTCGACCCTTCGACATGCTCAGGACAGGCCAAGCTCAGCGCGAACGGATTTTTTAGGTTCTATGCTTTTCGTCAATCCTTAGTGGCCACCCGGGCGGGCGGTCACCGGAAATGACGGCGACCCAAAGGTGGGATCGGGACCTGTTTTAGTTGAGGGTGTCAGGCAAGGTTTTCAAGCTCATCACCATATACACGCTGCTTCAAAACAATTCGCCCGGCGCAAGATAGCGCCACTTGCCCACCGGCAGCTGGCCCAGTGCGACGCTGCCAATCCGCACGCGCTTGAGACCCACCACTTTCAGGCCTACCAGCTCGCACATCCGGCGAATCTGGCGCTTTTTGCCTTCGCGCAGCACGATGCGAAGCTGCTCCTCGTTTTGCCAGCTCACTTTGGCGGGCTTGAGCGGCTGATTGTCCAGTTGCAGCCCGTGGCGCAGGAGGGCGATTTTCTCGGGGTCCACGCGGGCCTGGGTATTTTGGGGTTGGGCTTCGGGGGCGTCGTAGAGCGTTACGCGCACCAAGTACTCTTTTTCAATCTCGGAATCTTGCCCGATCAGATGGCGGGCAATCCGCCCGTCTTGTGTAAGAACCAGCAGGCCGATGGAGTCAATGTCAAGCCGGCCCGCAGGCGCCAGACCGCGCATTTGATGGGGCGCGAATCGGGTCTTGGAGCGGTCCTCGCTCCAATGGCTGTGCGGCCCGATCAAGCTGGCTGCTGGCGAGTGGCCGTCTTCTGCTTGGCCGCTCACGTAGCCCATTGGCTTATTCAGCAAGATCGTCACGCGGTCGGCCTGCTCACCGGCTGCTTGCTTGGAGACCGTGATCTGGTCCAGCACAGACACCTGCTGGCCCATACGTGCGATCTCGCCATTCACACGCACCAAGCCGCGCTCGATCCACGCATCGGCCTCGCGGCGTGAGGCAAGGCCTAATTCGGACATGCGCTTGTTCAGCCGCGAAGTGGTGGGTGCCTGGCCAGCCTCTAGAGGGGCTGTCACGCGGCGGAAACGGGGTGGTTCGGACATGAGATGACTATTAAATAAATAGCGTATTGGGGGTATTTTAAGAAACTAGTGTCTATTCTGAATCCCAGCTGCGAAGCGCCACTGGGTTAAGAATGCGAAGACCACCATACTCGATTCGAACCATGCCCTGATCGCTCAAGGCCTGCAAGGCTTCGTTGACGCGCTGGCGCGAGAGCCCCACCAGGTAGGCCAGCTCCTGCTGCGTGATGCGCAGCAAATCGCCCACGCCGGGGAAAAGCACCGGGTTGACCAACGCCGCAAGATTCAGCGCCACGCGTGTTTCCGGGCTTTTACTGCGATCAGCCTGGCGCGCGCCGATGAATTGGGCCAACCGCTCATTGAGCTGATTCATGACGAAGCGATTGAAGCCAATGGAGTGATCCAGAAGCCAGTGAAACGTGTCTACAGGCAACCCTGCCACCAGGCTGGGACGTAAGGCCTGAACGTTGTACCGATAGGTTTCGCGCTTCAATACGGTGCCTTCGCCGAACCAGCCACCGGGCGAAAGGCCGGAGAAGGTCCTCGCTTGGCCCTGCGCTGTATCGGTAGTCATTTTGAGCAAACCATCGATGACTCCAAACCAATAAGTCGACGGTCGTCCCATACGAAACACAAGCTCTCCCGTGAGCGCTTCACTGACGCGCAACTCAGCGATCACGCGCTCGGTTTCTTCGGCCCGAAGATGCGATAACCAGGGCACGCCAGCCAGCTCCTTAGGCGTGAGTGGCCGTCGGCGATCGTGCAGGGTGGGTTGTTGCATGACGAATACCCCTAGGGGAAATACCTTAGTGGATTAAGTCTGAATTGTCGTCCAAACGACAACATGACGTCAAAGCATCGGCATATCATCTTCCTCATACAAAGCACGGCAACAGCCGAGCGCAACAAGAACGTGTTCACGATCTATCCGGGGTCGCGCAAGCGCCAGTGCGGGATGGGATGCAAGGCGCGGCGCGCAGCCAATAGCCAGTGCTATTGGCAAGCGTCGCAACGCCGCAGACCGCCCGCAATGGCACTTGCCCTTCGGGTTGGGGCGAAATCGGGCGATTTCTTTGGCCATCCGCTTGCATGGGCACTAGCCCATGCGGCGCGAATGACCTTCGAACTCATCCCGATTGCGACCCAACGCGACCCCGGATAGATCGTGAACACGTTCTAATAGGAGACAAGCGAGTCCATGGCCGATACATTTCCACGCCTGCTGCAAAAGCATGCCGCCGAACGCCCCGTGGCGCCTGCGTTGCGTGAGAAGGAGTTCGGGATCTGGCAGACCTGGAGTTGGCAGCGCGCACTGGATGAAGTGCGCTGGCTCTCCGGTGGCTTGGCGGCGCTCGGCTTCAAGGCGGGCGAGAACCTGGCTATCGTCGGCGACAACAGGCCCCATCTCTATCTCTCATTCATGGCCGTGCAGGCTTTGCGCGGTGTGCCGGTGCCCATGTACCAGGATGCCGTGGCAGCTGAGATGGCGTTTGTCTTGCAGGATGCCGAGGTGCGCTTTGCATTCGCAGAGAACCAGGAGCAGGTAGACAAGATGCTGGAGTTGCGTGAAAGCGCCCCCGGCTTGACGCACATCATTTATGACGATCCGCGCGGCCTGCGCAATTACAAGCAAAGTGGCCTGATCAGCGTGGATGAGCTGTTCGAGCTGGGCCGCAAGCACGAGCGGGAGCATCCAGGGTTCTTTGACGCCACGGTGGCTGATGGCAAGTCAGATGATGTGGCTGTCATTCTTTACACCTCAGGCACCACCGGCAAACCTAAGGGCGTATGCCAGACGCATGCGAGCTTCATTGGTTCAGCGCGGGGCGGTGTGAGCACCGATGGGCTCAATGGCTCGGATAACGTGCTGTCCTATCTGCCTCCTGCCTGGGTGGGCGATTTTCTTTTCTCCATGGCGCAGTGGATGGTGGCGGGCTTCACCATCAATTGTCCTGAGTCGGCCGAGACCGTGAACATTGACATGCGGGAGATCGGGCCTTCGTATTACTTTGCTCCGCCGCGTATTTTTGAAGGCATGCTGACTTCGGTATCGATCCGCATGGAAGATGCGGCCAAACCGAAGCGCTGGCTGCACGAGAAATTCATGGCGGTAGCGCGCCGCGTAGGCTCAGACATTCTCGATAAAAAGCCGGTGCCATTTGGCGACAGGCTGCTTTACGCGGCTGGAAATTTCCTGGTGTATGGGCCTCTCAAGAATGCCATGGGCTTGTCGCGCATTCGGGTGGCTTACACGGCCGGTGCGGCCATTGGCCCGGATCTGTTCAGGTTCTTCCGCTCCATTGGTATCAATCTGAAGCAGCTCTATGGCCAGACGGAAACCTGTGCCTACGTCTGTATTCAGAAGAATGGCCGCGTGAAGCTGCACACCGTGGGTGAAGCTGCGCCAGGCATTGAGCTGAAGATTGCGGAGTCTGGCGAAGTGCTGGTGCGCGGTGTCTCAGTGCTGAAGGAATACTACAAACGCCCAGACGCCACCGCCGAGGTGATGGATGCGGAGGGTTACTTTCACACCGGCGATGCCGGCGTGATTGATTCCGATGGCCACCTGCGCATCATCGACCGTGCCAAGGACGTGGGCAAGATGGCTAGCGGCGCCATGTTCGCGCCCAATTACATCGAAAACAAACTCAAGTTCTTCCCGCAGATCAAGGAAGCCGTTTGCTTTGGCGACGGCAGAGACGCTGTATGCGCCTTTCTCAATATCGATTTTGAAGCGGTTGGCAACTGGGCAGAGCGGCAAGGCCTGCCTTATGCAGGCTATGTAGACCTGGCTGCCAAGCCCGAGGTGCTCAAGATGATGGCTGAATGCGTAGAGAAGGTGAATGCGGATCTCGCCGGCGAAGAAGGCATGGCAGATACCCAGATCGCTCGACTTTTCGTGCTGCATAAAGAGCTTGATCCTGATGACGATGAACTCACCCGCACGCGGAAAGTTCGGCGTGGCTTCATTGCCGAAAAATACGCGGTGCTGATCGAAGCGCTTTACTCAGGCCGCAGTGAGCAGTTCATAGAGACCGCGGTGAAGTTCGAAGACGGACGCTCCGGCAAAGTCAGTGCCAATTTGAAGGTTCTCGATGCCAAGATCTTTCCCATGGTGAAGGAGGCCGCATGAGTACCAATTCCCGCGTTGGCGATGTCATTCTGGAAGTGAGCAACATCAGCTTGCGCTTTGGCGGTGTCAAGGCACTGACCGACATCAGCTTCGATGTGCGTGAGCATGAGATCCGCGCCATCATCGGCCCTAACGGTGCGGGCAAATCTTCCATGCTCAATTGCATCAACGGCGTGTATGCGCCAAGCGAAGGCACGATCACCTTCCAGGGTAAAACCTTCAGCCACATGAACTCGCGCCAGGTGGCCGAGATGGGTGTGGCACGAACATTCCAGAACCTCGCGCTGTTCAAGGGCATGAGCGTGCTCGACAACATCATGTCGGGACGAAACCTGAAGATCAAAAGCAACCTGCTGTTGCAGGCGCTGCGCATCGGCCCTGCCGAGCGTGAGGAGATCAGGCATCGGCAGTTCGTGGAAAGCATCATCGATTTCCTGGAAATCCAGGCTTATCGCAAAACGCCAGTGGGCCAGTTGCCCTACGGTTTGCAAAAGCGCGTCGATCTAGGCCGTGCTCTGGCGATGGAGCCACGCATCCTGCTGCTCGATGAGCCCATGGCTGGCATGAACGTAGAGGAAAAGCAGGACATGTGCCGCTTCATCCTTGATGTGAATGATGAGTTTGGCACCACCATCGTGTTGATTGAACACGATATGGGTGTGGTCATGGACATCTCCGACCGCGTGGTCGTGCTCGACTACGGCAAGAAGATTGGAGACGGCACGCCTCAAGAGGTGCGCAACAACGAAGACGTGATCCGGGCTTATCTTGGAACCGGTCACTAAACGCAGTTCAAGGTTCAGTGTTCAACGCTTGGCGTTGAGCTTGAACCCCCACCTTTATCCGCTCAACGCTCAACCAAGAAGAACATGGCTTTTTTCCTAGAAACCCTTCTCGGCGGCCTGATGACCGGCATGTTGTATGCGCTGGTCGCTCTCGGCTTCGTGCTGATCTTCAAGGCCAGCGGCGTGTTCAACTTTGCCCAAGGGGCGATGGTGCTTTTTGCTGCCTTGGCGATGGCGCGCTTTTCTGAATGGATTCCGAAGTGGACGGGCATAAGCAACCTTTGGTTCGCTAACGGCACTGCTTTCCTGCTTGCGGGTATCTTGATGTTCGCTGTGGCGTGGCTGATTGAGCGCCTGGTGCTCAGGCATCTGGTCAATCAAGACACAGCCACCTTGCTGATGGCCACACTGGGTATCACCTATTTCCTTGAAGGCCTGGGCCAGACGATCTTTGGGAGCGACATCTACAAGATCGACATCGGCATGCCCAAGGATCCCGCATTCATCCTTGAATCGATGTTCGAGGGCGGCATCTTGGTGAACAAGGAAGATGTGGTCGCTGCGGTGATTGCCGCGGCGCTGGTGGTTGCGTTGTCGCTGTTCTTCCAGAAGACCAAGACTGGCCGCGCTTTGCGTGCTGTGGCGGATGACCATCAAGCGGCGCAATCGATCGGCATTCCGCTGGGGCGCATCTGGGTGATCGTGTGGTGTGTGGCTGGTGTCGTGGCGCTGGTGGCTGGAATGATCTGGGGCAGCAAGCTTGGGGTGCAGTTCTCGCTCACCACCGTGGCATTGCGCGCCTTGCCGGTAATCATCCTGGGTGGTCTGACTTCCGTGCCCGGCGCCATCATCGGCGGCTTGATCATCGGTGTGGGTGAGAAACTCTCAGAGGTTTACCTGGGCCCGTTTGTGGGCGGTGGTATCGAGATCTGGTTTGCCTACGTGTTGGCGCTGGTGTTCCTGCTGTTCAGGCCTCAAGGCCTGTTCGGCGAAAAAATCATTGATCGAGTCTGAAGCGGATCAAGACATGTTCTATCGCGAAAACGGCCAATTCAAAACGTCCTATCGGGCTGACCAGCAGATCTTTCCGATCGCGCAGGACCGCTGGGCTATAGCGCTGCTGCTGGCGGTGGCGCTGGTAGTGGTGCCCATGCTGGCCAGTGACTATCTGTTTCGGGCAGTGCTGATACCGTTCTCCATCATGGCGCTTGCGGCGCTGGGGGTGAACATTCTGGTGGGCTATTGCGGCCAGATCTCGCTGGGTTCCGGAGCGTTCATGGCGGTAGGGGCCTATGGCGCCTACAACTTGATTGCGCGCATCGAAGGCATGCCGCTCATCGTGGCGCTGATCCTGGGAGGTTTATGTGCCACGCTCTTTGGCATCGTATTCGGGCTCCCCAGTTTGCGCGTCAAGGGTTTGTATCTGGCGGTGGCCACACTGGCCGCTCAGTTCTTCAGCGACTGGATGTTCCTCCGGATCAAGTGGCTCACTAATGACTCGCCTTCCGGCTCCGTCACCGTGTCCAACGCGACCGTCTTCGGCATTCCGCTGGAGAGCGGGATGTCCAAATATGTGTTTTGCATGATTGTTCTGGTGGTCATGGCACTCCTGGCCAAGAACCTGGTGCGAGGCGCCATTGGGCGCGAATGGATGGCTATTCGCGACATGGACGTGGCCGCGTCAGTCATCGGCATTCGGCCTATGTACGCCAAGCTGAGCGCGTTCGCCGTGAGCAGTTTCATCATCGGCGTGGCGGGGGCGCTATGGGGCATCGTGCACCTGGGCACATGGGAGCCAGCGGCGTT
Organism: Ottowia thiooxydans DSM 14619; assembly: GCF_000422885.1. Classification (GTDB taxonomy): domain Bacteria; phylum Pseudomonadota; class Gammaproteobacteria; order Burkholderiales; family Burkholderiaceae_C; genus Ottowia; species Ottowia thiooxydans. The sequence goes on from NZ_AUGX01000009.1 coordinate 287,100, forward strand.
CTCCGTAGAGGTTTCCTTCCGCCTGCTGTTCATGGTGATCATCGGTGGGCTGGGCTCGATCATGGGCGCTTTCTTCGGCGCTGCGTTTATTGTGGTTCTGCCGATCTTCCTGAATCAATTCCTGCCAGGGCTGCTGAGCCTCTTTGGCATTGGCATCACCACCGCTGGCATCTCACATGCTGAGTTGATGATTTTTGGCGCCCTGATCGTCTGGTTTCTGATTGTGGAGCCGCATGGCCTGGCCAAGCTGTGGTCCACCGGCAAGCAGAAGCTGCGGTTGTGGCCGTTCCCTCATTGATCTGTTTAAGAGCGTGTTCTAAGAGTTCCCGTAGTGTTCAATTCAAGAAGGAGACAAGCATGAAGTCAACAAAAACCATGATCGCCGCCGCCATAGTGGCTGTCGGAACGCTTCTCACCGCGGGCAGTGCGCTGGCCCAGGCCAAGGAGCAGTTCTTCCCACTGTTGTCTTATCGCACCGGCCCTTATGCGCCGAACGGTACGCCTTGGGCGAACGGCAAGCAGGATTACCTCAAGATGATTAACGCGCGCGATGGCGGCGTGAACGGTGTCAAGCTGACATTCGAGGAATGTGAAACCGGTTACGCCACGGACCGCGGCGTGGAATGCTACGAGCGCCTGAAAAGCCGGCCGGGCGTCGCGCTTTTTGATCCTCAAGCCACGGGCATCACCTTCGCATTGACAGAGAAAGCGCCTGTCGACAAAGTCGCGCTGCTGACACTCGGCTACGGTCTCTCGGTAGCTCAGGATGGCTTGGCCTTCAAATGGAATTTCCCTCTCATGGGCAGCTATTGGACGGGCGCTGACATCCTGATCCAACACCTTGGGAAGGAAAACGGTGGCCTCGACAAACTCAAAGGCAAGAAGATCACGTTGGTCTATCACGACAGCCCGTTCGGCAAAGAGCCTATCCCGCTGTTGCAAGAGCGCGCGAAGATGCACGGGTTCGATCTGCAACTTCTGCCGGTCACTGCACCAGGTGTAGAGCAAAAAGCAACTTGGCTCCAGGTGCGTCAGCAGCGTCCTGACTACGTGCTGCTATGGGGCTGGGGCGTGATGAACTCCACCGCCTTGAAGGAAGCCCAGGCTACTGGTTATCCGCGCGAAAAAATGTATGGCGTGTGGTGGGCCGGTGCCGAGCCTGATGTTCGTGACGTAGGCGCAGGCGCCAAGGGTTATCACGCCTTGGCACTGAACGGTTCTGGCCAGCAGCCCAAGGTGATGCAGGATATTCTGAAATTTGTTCACGAAAAAGGCCAAGGCACCGGCCCTAAGGATGAAGTGGGCCAAGTGCTCTATACGCGTGGAGCCATTATTCAGATGCTGAGCGTGGAAGCCGTGCGCAAGGCGCAGGAGCGCTTTGGCAAAGGCAAAGTGATGACTGGCGAACAGGTGCGTTGGGGCCTCGAAAACCTGAATCTTGACCAGAAGCGTCTTGATGCACTGGGCTTTGGCGGCGTGATGCGCCCCATGCAAACCACCTGTGCTGATCACATGGGCTCAACCTGGGCACGTGTGCAAACATGGGACGGTGCCAAGTGGAATATTGGCAACGACTGGTACCAGGCCGATGAGGCGGTACTCAAGCCTATGGTCAAGAGCGGCGCTGCCAAATACCTGGCCGACAAGAAAACGCAGGCCCGTCCGGCCAGCGATTGCAACAGCTGATCCGAGATTGGTTAGTACGGCGTTCCACTAAAAGGCTGGCAGGGCGTGTTCACGCCCTGCCAGCCGCTCCCAACAGGCATTGGTATCGATGCATTTCCGCATGTTTTCTTCATTCCATCCTTGGCTGGCAGACCCGCAGGGTATGGGTTGGCGTGCCGAATGAGGGGCCGAATGTCTGATACCGAATTGCGTTTATCAATAAATACAGTTTGGGCTGAGCTTGTCGAAGGGTCTAAGCCTGGTGCAGCGCAAGGGCAGACTCAGCGTGAACGGATTTTTATTCTTGAAAGCAAGTTGGTAGGAGTCCAGTAGCGGTGGACGCAAGTCAACTTTTCCAGAGATCATTTATCAAGGCTTTCCGATGAGTGACACACCGGCATCTCCCACTCTCCTTGTCGTCAATGGCATCGAGGTTATCTACAACCACGTGATCCTGGTGCTCAAGGGCGTTTCCTTGACCGTGCCGCAGGGCGGTATCGTCGCCATTTTGGGCGGCAACGGTGCAGGCAAGACGACCACGCTGCGGGCGGTGTCCAACCTGCTCAAGGGCGAGCGGGGTGAAGTTACCAAAGGCACCATTGAGTACCAGGGCGAGCGCATCGAGAACTTGAGCCCGGCTGAGTTGGTTAAACGCGGCGTGGTGCAAGTGATGGAAGGGCGCCACTGCTTCGCGCATCTGACCATTGAAGAAAACCTGCTCACCGGAAGCTACACCCGAACAGATAAAGGCGAGATCGCCCGCAATCTGGAAAAGGTCTATAACTATTTCCCCCGGCTCAAGACCCGCCGGACCAGCCAGGCGGCCTATACCTCTGGTGGAGAGCAGCAGATGTGCGCCATCGGCCGAGCGCTGATGGCCAACCCCAGCATGGTGCTGCTTGACGAGCCTTCCATGGGCCTTGCGCCGCAGATCGTTGAAGAGGTGTTCAACATCGTCAAGGATCTGAACGTCAGGGAAAAGACCACCTTCCTGCTGGCTGAGCAGAACACGAATATGGCGCTGAAATATTCCGACTACGGCTACATCATGGAAAGTGGCCGTGTAGTGATGGATGGCAAAGCCTCCGATCTGGCGACCAATGAGGACGTGAAGGAGTTCTACCTCGGCGTGGGTGGCGGTGAACGCAAGAGCTTCAAGGACGTCAAGAGCTACAAGCGTCGCAAGCGCTGGCTTGCTTGATGACCCCCCTGAGTCGCTTACGCGCCTTCCCCCCAGGGGGACGCCTGCAGCGGCCTGGCAAAGCCAGCTCCGCGCACGCACCGTATGGCTTGCTCCGCAGCCTCTCGAATCCTCTGGATTCAATTCGGGGTGGGTTTGCTGCGAGTGGCAACGCTCGGTTTGCGCAGAGGTGCACATGGCTTGCTCCGCAGCCTCTCGAATTGCCGGATGCGGTGCTTTACTCCCTCTCCCGCTTGCGGGAGAGGGTAGGGGCGCCCGGCTGCGGGGTGAGGGAATGACGACGTTTGATCTTTAGACGCTGCGTCATCGATAACTGATATGGAAACATCATGAGCGTGTATTTCGACACTCTGGAAACGCGTGACCCTGCTGTGCGCGAGGCTGCCTTGATGGCGGCGCTATCGGGGCAGATTGCGCATGCCCAGGCCCATAGCACGGCGATGAGCGAAATTTTGGCGGGCGTGCGGGCTGGTGAGGTCACCTCGCGCGCCGCGCTGGCGAAGCTGCCCGTGACGCGCAAGAGCGAATTGCTGGAGCGGCAAAAGGCTCAGCGCGCAGCAGGCCAGGACGTGTTCGGCGGATTTGCCGCCATTGCGCGTGGCCCGCTCATGCGACGTATTTATTCCAGCCCAGGCCCCATTTACGAACCTGAAGGCGCGGGGCGCGATTACTGGCGCGCTGCCCGTGCCATGGTGGCAGCAGGCTTTCGCTCGGGTGAGCTGGTGCACAACGCCTTCAGCTACCACATGACCCCTGGTGCGTTCATCATGGAGTCAGGTGCGCATGCGGTGGGCTGCACTGTGTTTCCTGCGGGCACTGGCCAAACCGAACAGCAACTGGAAGCCATCGTGGAGCTCAAACCCCAGGCCTATCTGGGAACGCCGAGCTTCCTGCGCATTCTGGTCGAGAAGGCTCAAGAAGCCGGGACAGATATCTCCTGCATCACGCACGGCTTGGTGGGCGGGGAGGCTTTTCCTCCCAGCTTGCGCGACTGGTTCAGTGCGCGCGGCATGCAGATCTACCAAAGCTATGCCACGGCGGATGTTGGGCTGATTGCCTATGAGACATCGTCGCGTGAAGGGCTTGTGATTGATGAAGGCGTGATCGTCGAGATCGTTCGGCCCGGCACTGGCGATCCCGTGGCGGAGGGAGAGGTTGGCGAGGTGGTGGTGACGGTGCTGAACCCGGATTACCCTCTCATTCGCTTCGGTACGGGTGATCTTTCAGCCGTGTTGCCGGGCGCTTGCCCCACTGGCCGTACCAATACCCGCATTAAAGGCTGGTTGGGCCGGGCAGACCAGACCACGAAAGTGCGTGGCATGTTCGTTCATCCCTCCCAGGTGGCTGAAATTGTCCGGCGTTTCCCGGATATCAACCGTGCCCGACTGGTAGTGAGCGGTGAAATGGCTAACGATCAATTGACCTTGATCATTGAAAGCCAGCGTAAAGAAGGCGATGATTGGCCGCGGCAGGTGGCTGACACCATCCGCGACGTGACAAAGCTGCGCGGCGAGGTTCAAATCGTGCCGCTTGGCAGCCTGCCCAATGACGGCAAGGTGATCGAGGACGCACGCAGCTACCAGTAAACACGTTCTTGGAACCTGTTTGCAGGGCGTGTGAAGCGGAAATTCCCCACATCAAGGGCGGGTTTGCGCGCAAACCCCGATGCGCCATGCCGTTCTTTTTCCGTAAGATCACCGTTTTATCCCTCTGCAAATTCAAAAGGAACGCACTCATGACAACTGGTTTGCCCACCGCCTTGCGCCTTTGCGCTGCAGCCGCTGCGCTGGCATGCGCCGCTGGTGCACAAGCCCAGGCTTTCCCTATCGCTGGCAAGACCATCACGCTGGTCGTGCCCTTCGCCGCAGGCGGCCCCACTGACAAAGTAGCACGCGATCTGGCTGAAGCCATGCGCAAGCCCTTGAATGGCACCACCATCGTGGTTGACAACGCTGGTGGCGCTGGTAGCACCATTGGCACCGCCAAGGCTTTCCGTGCCACGCCTGATGGCTACACGCTGTTGGTCACCCATGTGGGCATGGCCACCACGCCTACGCTGTATCGCAACCCAGGTTACAAGTACGATGAATTCGAGTATCTCGGCCTCATCAACGAAGTGCCTATGGTGGTGGTGACCAAGCCTATGCTGGCTGCCAATAACTGGGCTGAACTGAACACCTGGATTGGCCAGAACAAGGGCAAGGTCAACATGGGCAACGCCGGTCTGGGCAGTGCTTCTCACCTTTGCGGCCTTATGCTGCAAAACGCACTCAAGACCGAGATCACGACAGTGCCTTACAAAGGCACGGCGCCTGCCATGACCGATCTGATCGGCGGCCAGATCGACATCATGTGCGATCAGACCACCAACACCACCAGCCAGGTGGAAGGCAAGAAGATCAAGGCTTTTGCTGTCAGTACCAGCAAGCGCGTGACCATTCCTGCTGTGTACAAAGACTTGCCCACACTGGACGAAGCCGGCATGAAAGGCTTCAATGTGAGCATTTGGCACGGCTTGTACGCACCTAAAGGTACGCCACCAGCTGTGCTCAAGGCGCTCAATGATGCGCTGAAGGTAGCTGTGAAGGACGCTGACTTCATCAAGAAGGAAGAGGGCCTGGGCGCCGTGGTGGTGCACGATTCACGCAACAACCCTGCTGACCACAAGAAATTCGTAGCTGCTGAAGTGGCGAAGTGGGGCGCAGTGATCAAGGCGGCTGGTCAGTACGCTGATTGATAAAGTCCCTTGCAGAGGTGCCTCCGCGCCTTTGCAAACAGGCTAGCCAGCGGCTTGAAATAGGCTGCACTGGCTCCGAAGGATGGTCTCGTTAGAGGCCATCCTTTTTTTTGCCGCCTTCCCTTCGTGCTGGGGCTGCTCAGCCCAGGCGGTGTTTAACGATTAAGACGCAAGTCGGTGTCAGACCCCCCAGACCACGTCTTTCCCTTCCTGTGCGCTTTGCCGTAGCAAATCAATGAATGGAACAACCCGGCGGCCCAGGGAAATTGGATCGTCCGCTGGGGTCGCATCCTCTTGGCTCTCATTTTCCTGCTTTGGAGCTGGCTGAGCTGCGCGCCGCTTGACCTCTGCCTGTAGTGCTGCAATCGCATCAGGAATCTGCGCGACGGTAATGATGCCCGTGGCCCCAGGGGTCTTGCCGATGATCTTCAGTAACTCGTCACCGGTTTCACGCAGCATGATGACCTCTGCGGCGGCCTGGGATTTGAATTTGTACAGCATGCGTTTTCTCCTCAATTAAATCCATTCCAGACGCGGAACGGTACGTGGCATTCATTCTGCCTGCAAGCGCCCTCAATGTGCGTAGGACTCTGGATCGACCTTAGCTGGCTTCCATGCTGACTAGGGCGAACCCTTAATTGACATTTATTGTTTAAGCATAAACAATCTGGCCATGAACAAATTGTCCAGCATCGTTTGTATCGGTGGCGGCCCCGCAGGGCTGTACTTTGGCTTGCTGATGAAAAAGCAGCAGCCCGATTGCCGAGTGACCGTCATCGAGCGCAATCGCCCGTTCGACACCTTCGGCTGGGGGGTCGTGCTGTCTGATCAGACGCTGGGCAACCTTCAGGTGGCGGACCCAGAGTCTGCCAAGCAGATCGGTGATGCCTTCAATCACTGGGATGACATTGAGGTGTTCTTCAGAGGCCGCAGCGTGCGCTCTGGCGGCCATGGCTTCTGCGGCATAGGACGCAAGCACCTGCTGAATATCTTGCAGGACCGCTGCCTGGCGCTCGGTGTGGATCTGGTGTTTGAAACCGATGTAGCGGATGACCAAGCCATTGCCGCCCAGTACAACGCCGATCTGGTGATTGCCTGCGATGGTTTGAACAGCCGTATCCGCACTCGCTATGAGAGCGTTTTCAAGCCCGATATTGACCTGCGCCAATGCCGCTTCGTCTGGCTTGGAACGCACAAGACGTTTGATGCCTTCACCTTCGCCTTTGAGCAGACTGAGCACGGCTGGTTTCAAGCGCATGCCTACAAGTTCGACGAAAACACCTCAACCTTCATCGTCGAGACGCCGGAAGAAGTGTGGAATGCCCACGGCCTCGACAAGATGAGCCAGGAAGAGGGCGTTGCGTTTTGCCAGAAGTTGTTCGAGAAATACCTGGACGGGCATGACCTCATCAGCAACGCCAAGCACCTGCGTGGTTCAGCCATCTGGATTCGCTTTCCTCGCGTGATTTGCAACACCTGGGTGCACTACGAAGACATCCAGGGCAAGCGCACGCCCATCGTATTGATGGGTGATGCCGCGCACACCGCGCATTTTTCGATTGGCAGCGGCTCCAAGCTGGCTCTCGAAGATGCGATTGATCTGGCGAACGAATTCGCCACGGGTGCAGAAACCGAGGCAGTGCTTGAAGCGTATGAAGCGCGGCGTAGCGTAGAAGTGCTGAAGATCCAGAATGCCGCTCGCAACTCGACCGAGTGGTTTGAGAACGTCGATCGCTACACAGGCATGGAGATCGAGCAGTTTGCCTACTCGCTGCTCACACGTAGCCAGCGCATCAGCCATGAAAACCTGCGGCTGCGGGATGCGCAGTGGCTGGAAGGCTATGAAAGCTGGCTGGCCAAAGGGCCGGCTGTGCCTCCTATGTTCACGCCGTTCCAAGTGCGCGGCCTGACCTTGAAGAACCGTATTGTGGTCTCTCCCATGGCGCAGTACAGCGCCAAGGATGGCGTTGTGGGCGACTTTCACCTTGTGCACCTGGGCGCTCGCGCAATGGGCGGTGCGGCGCTGGTCATGGTGGAGATGACCAGCCCTGATGCAGACGGCCGCATCACACCCGGATGCCCTGCGTTGTACAACGACGAACAGGAGCAGGCGTTCAAGCGCATTGTGGATTTCGCTCATGCTCAAAGTGACGCCGCCATTGGCATTCAGCTTGGTCATAGCGGCCCGAAAGGTTCGACCCAACTCGGCTGGGAAGGCACTGATGAGCCATTGCCAACAGGCAACTGGCCCCTGTTGGCTGCCAGCGCCGTGTCTTATGGGGAACAAAATCAGACACCCGCAGCGATAAGCCTGCAGCAAATGGAAACGCTCAAGCAGGCTTTCGTGGAATCCACGCGCCGTGCGGCGAGAGCGGGTTTCGACTGGTTGGAATTGCACTGCGCGCACGGTTACTTGCTGGCTTCGTTCATCAGCCCGCTTACCAACCACCGAACGGATGCCTATGGCGGCACTCTTGAAAACCGCTGCCGCTATCCCTTGGAAGTGTTTGCCGCCATGCGTGCCGTCTGGCCGCAAGATAAGCCCATGAGCGTGCGCATCTCCGCGCATGACTGGGCCCCGGGCGGCACCACGCCTGACGACGCGATCGAGATAGCTCGCCTTTTCAAGGCGGCCGGTTGCGACGTGATGGATGTTTCCTCTGGCCAGACCACGCGCGCTGCCAAGCCGGTGTACGGCCGCATGTACCAGACGCCGTTTGCCGACCGCATACGCAACGAAACCGGTATTGCGACCATGGCCGTGGGCGCCATTTCAGAGGCTGACCACGCCAACAGCATCATTGCGGCCGGCCGCGCTGACCTGTGCGCTGTGGCCCGCCCCCACCTGGCTGATCCAGCCTGGACGCTGCATGAAGCGGCGAAGCTGCAAAGCCGGGCGGTGACCTGGCCCAAGGCGTACTTGAGCGGGCGGGATCAGCTTTACCGTGAGATTGCCCGGCAGCAATCGCTACAGGCTGGCGCTGGCTTGGCGCCGGTGAAAGCTAGCCAAGACGCTCAAGATCAAGGCGCCTGATGGACCTCGAAGCCCGCGCCCACAGCGAGCATCCTGAGGAGCTGCGCCTTTGGCTGCGCATGCTCACCTGCACGCAGTTGATCGAAAAAGAGATTCGAGCTGGCTTGCGGGAGCAATGGAGCACCACCCTGCCGCGCTTCGACTTGATGGCGCAACTGGAGCGTGCGTCTGATGGTCTGCGCATGAATGAGCTTTCCCGCCGCATGATGGTGACCGGAGGCAACGTGACGGGCATCACTGACCAGCTGGAAAGCGAAGGTTTGGTGGAGCGCGTAGGGGTTGAAGGAGACCGGCGTGCCTATTTGGTGAGACTCACGCCCAAGGGGCGGCGCGAGTTCAACACCATGGCAACGGCTCATGAGGGGTGGATCGTGGAGGCGTTTGCCGGGCTCGACACCTCTGAATTACGCGCCCTGCACCAACTGCTTGGCAAAGTGAAGCAGCATTTTCTTCAGGAGACACCATGAAACATTACATCGGCACTGCCAACCCTATGAGTGGGCAATACAGCGCGCAAGCCAGCTTCACCGCCAGGCACTTCAGCTGGAAATGCGATGCGGCAGGCGTCGCCACGGTAACGCTCAACAGGCCGGAACGCAAGAATCCGCTTACCTTCGATTCATACGCTGAGCTGCGTGATCTGTTCAACGGCCTGCGCTATGCCACCGATGTGAAGGCCGTGGTCGTGACAGGAGCCGGCGGCAACTTCTGCTCTGGCGGTGATGTGCATGAAATCATCGGCCCGCTCACCAAGATGAGCATGCCTGAGATGCTGGAATTCACCCGCATGACGGGTGATCTCGTGAAGGCCATGCGCGGTTGCCCTCAGCCCATCATTGGCGCCATTGACGGCATCTGCGCCGGCGCCGGCGCCATGATGGCCTTGGCTTGCGATATGCGCTTTGGCACGGCAGCCACCAAGACGGCCTTTCTGTTTACACGTGTCGGGCTGGCAGGTGCAGACATGGGCGCTTGCGCTCTGCTGCCGCGTGTGATTGGCCAGGGCCGGGCCAGTGAGCTGCTGTTCACCGGGCGTGCCATGACGGCGCAGGAAGGCCTGAACTGGGGCTTTTTCAATGCCTTGTATGAAGGCGATGAGTTGCTCGCGAAAGTACTTGCCTTGGCTGCAGACCTTGCGGATGGTCCCACGTTTGCTCACGGCATGACCAAAACCATGCTGAGCCAGGAATGGTCGATGACCATCGACCAGGCCATCGAAGCGGAAGCGCAGGCGCAGGCGATCTGCATGCAAACCCAAGATTTCCGCCGTGCGTATGAAGCCTTCGCAGCCAAGCGCAAGCCAGTATTTGGGGGCGACTGATGAGCGGCGGCATCATGCAACCCACGGCGTTGAAGCCTTCCACGGAGCATCTGGCGCTGCCATTTTTTGATGCCACGCACAGGGACATCGCCACTCGCTTGCCCCAGTGGGCGAATGCGCAAAGTCTGGATGAATCCGATGATCGCGCTGCCTGCCGGGATTGGGTGGGCAGACTGGGTAAAGACGGGTGGTTGCGCTATTGCGTGGCGGCCGAACATGGCGGTGCGATGAGCCAACTGGATTCACGGGCGCTCGTGGTGCTGCGTGAAACCCTGGCCTTTTACTCGCCTCTGGCGGACTTCGCGTTTGCGATGCAAGGCTTGGGAAGCGGCGCGATCTCGCTGGGCGGCACCGCAGCCCAGCAGGCCGCCTATCTTCCGGCCGTCGGCCGCGGTGAAAAAATCGCAGCCTTTGCGCTCAGCGAACCTCATGCGGGATCGGATGTGGCTGCCATGGCAACGCAAGCGGTGGAAACACCTGACTGGCGCCTGAACGGTACCAAGACCTGGATCAGCAATGGCGGCATAGCCGATTTCTATTGCGTGTTCGCCAAGACCGATCCAAAGGCCGGCAGCCGTGGCATCACTGCATTCATCGTTGACAAAGGCGAACCTGGCCTGGATGACAGCGCGCACATCCACGTCATGGCACCGCATCCTTTGGCCACGCTGCAGCTGAACCATTGCGCGGTAGCAGGCAATGCGCCGCTGGGCGAGGTCAATGGCGGGTTCAAGCTGGCGATGCAGACGCTCGACATCTTCCGCGCCAGCGTGGCAGGTGCCGCACTGGGCATGGCGCGCCGCGCGCTGGCCGAAGCGATTGCTCACGCGCGCCAGCGCAGCATGTTCGGGCATACGCTCGCTGATTTCCAGCTCACGCAGGCCAAGCTGGGCGAGATGGCCGCACTGATCGATGCCGGCGCGTTGCTTACCTACCGCGCAGCCTGGATGCGCGACACGCAACAGGGCTCCATGAAAGAGCGCAGCGTTGCCGCCGCCATGGCCAAGATGACCGCCACCGAAAACGCTCAGCGCGTGATTGACATGGCGCTGCAGATGCACGGTGGCCTGGGGGTCATGGTGGGCAACAAGGTGGAGTCGCTGTACAGGGATATCCGCAGCCTGCGCATTTACGAAGGCGCTACCGAAGTTCAACAACTGATCATTGGCAAGGCCGTGCTGCAATGAAATCAACCAGCGCCCAAACTGACCGCTTCGTCCTCGATCGCCTGCCACCGCCAGATCAATGGCCCGAATTGCGCTTTGATTTGCCGGAGCTGGAGTTTCCTGCGCAACTGAATGTGGTAGCCAGACTGCTTGACGATGCGGTTGAGAAAAAAGGGTGGGGGGACCGCCCTTTGCTGCGCTCTCCACAAGTTAGTTTCACCTATGCCGAAACACGCGAGCGCGTGAACCGGATCGCCGGCTACCTCATTCATGAGCTGAAGCTGGAGCCAGGGAACCGGGTGTTGCTGCGCGGAGGCAATTCCATCGGCATGGCGCTGTCGTGGTTGGCTGTGGTCAAGGCGGGCCTGGTGGCGGTGGCCACCATGCCGCTTTTGCGTGCGGGGGAATTGGTCAAAGTGATTGACAAGGCGCAACCTGCGGCTGCTATCTGCGATGCCCGGTTGCTTGCCGATCTGGAGCAAGCGCAGATTCAAGCCCCTGGAGTTCTGCGCCATGTAACCTGCTTTGGTGCGGCTGATGATCCGCGTGATCTCGGCGCGTTATCAGCGCGACATTCGCCTCACTTCGAAGCTTGCCCCACTGCGGCAGACGACATCGCGTTGCTCGCTTTCACCAGTGGCACCACCGGCCTTCCGAAGGCTGTGGTGCACACCCACCGCGATGTTCTGGCTGCCTGCGAATGCTGGCCACGCCATGTGCTCAAAGCCAGTCCTGATGACGTGGTGACCGGCTCTCCTCCGCTGGCATTCACCTTCGGCCTGGGCGGCTTGCTGTTGTTCCCCATGTGGGCAGGGGCCAGCATTTACTACCCGGATGTGCCCTACAACCCTGAGACCATGGTGCGGCAGATGCGCGAGCACGGCGTGACGATCTGCTACACAGCGCCCACCTTCTATCGCCAGATGGCCCCTTATGCCAAGGCCATAGGTGTCCCCACGCTGCGTACTTGTGTGAGTGCGGGCGAGGCGCTGCCTGACGCCACGCGCCAGCTCTGGAAGGAATCCACTGGCATCGAGATGCTGGATGGCATTGGGGCTACCGAGATGTTTCATATCTTCATCTCCTCGGCCGGCGCTGATGTCCGGCGCGGCGCCGTGGGGAAAGTGGTTCCGGGCTACCAGGCCAAGGTGGTGGACGAGCAGGGCAAGGAACTCCCGCGTGGGACCGTGGGCAAGCTAGCCGTGAAGGGGCCTACAGGCTGCCGCTACATGGAGGATGCGCGTCAGGCCAAGTATGTGCAAGACGGCTGGAACCATCCTGGTGATGCCTTTGTGCAAGACGAGGATGATTACTTCCATTACCAGGCGCGCGACGATGACATGATCATCACTGCGGGCTACAACGTGGGTGGGCCGGAGGTCGAAGATTGCTTGCTCACGCACCCAGCTGTGGCGGAGTGTGGCGTGGTTGGCAAGGCCGATGAGGACCGTGGAATGATCATCAAGGCCATCGTGGTTCTGAAAGCTGGCTTTGAGGGTAACGCCGCGATGGTCAAGGCGCTGCAAGACCACGTGAAAAATCAGATTGCACCTTACAAGTACCCACGTGAGATCGAGTTCGTATCCGTACTGCCGCGCACCGAAACCGGCAAGCTGCAGCGGTTCAGATTGCGGCAAACACCGGGTGGCTAATGACTAATGCCAACTTGCTTTCAAGAATACTAGTCCGTTCGCGTTGCGCCTGTCGGAGCGTTGCGCAAAGCTTCGACAAGCTCAGCCCGAACGGTTTTAGTGCTTGACCGCAACCATGGAGCCTCAGTCCGAATGGTGTTTACTGACTGCACGCAAATTGGTACGACGCCACTTCACATCAAATTACCGAAAGCATTGACATGCATAAGAATCTTCAACCTGAAGGCTGGGCGCCCGCCAAGGGCTATGCCAACGGCATGGCCGCAAGAGGCACGCAGGTTTACGTGGGTGGCCAAATTGGCTGGAACGCCCAGCAGCAGTTCGAGACAGATGATTTCATCGAACAGTGCCGCCAGACTTTGAGCAACGTGATGGACGTGCTGCGTGCGGGCAATGCCGGGCCAGAGCACATGGTGCGCATGACCTGGTACGTCGTTGATCGCGTGGAATACAACGCGCGGTTGAAGGAGTTGGGCGCGGTGTACCGAGAGATCGTCGGCAAGCATTTCCCGGCCATGACCTGTGTGCAGGTGGCTGGGCTGATGGAGGCGCGTGCCAAGGTGGAGATTGAGGTGACGGCGGTGGTGCCGGATTGATGGGGTTCACCCTCGCATCGCGTCACGCACCTTCGCAAACTTCCCCCAAAACTCGGCATCCTGCGTAGTCGCGAAGTTAATGCGCATCAGCGTGCTGGGACGGCGTTCGGCGTAAAACACGGCGCCGGGCGCGAGCAGGTAGCCGTCGTTCAGCATGCGCATAGCCAGTTGATCGGTGTCAACACCGGTGTCTACCCAGCCAAACATGCCGGCAGGCTCTGCTGCCAGAGTGCAGCCGTGTGCCAGCGCCAGCTTCACCCCGCGGCTACGCGCCGCGTCCAGCCGGGTGCGGATGAGCTGCGCGTGGCGGCGCAGCAACCCCTGTTCAATGCAGTGCGCCAGCGCGCGCTCCAGCAGGCTGGGCGTGGTCAAGGTGGCGAGGAGTTTGGTGTCCAGCAGGGGCTCCAGCAGCGCTGGGGGCGCTGCCAGGAAACCAATGCGCCAGTTGGGCGCCAGGATTTTGGCGAAGCCCCCCACATAGAGCGTGCGCCGCAGGCCATCAAGCTGCGTTAGCCGGGTGGCGTGGGCGGGCGCCAGATGCCCGTAGCAATCGTCTTCGGCAATATGAAAATCATACTGCTCTGCCATTTGCAAAAGCTGATGGGCATTGGCAGGGGTGATGCTGTAACCGGTGGGGTTATGCAGCACGCTTACGCTTATGAACAGGCGAGGCGCGGCAGGTGTGCCGGCATGTGCCTGGCAGTAACGCGCCATGACTTCCAGGTCAGGTCCATCAGCACGTCGAGGTACGGGAAGCAGACGCGCACCAAGTGCTGCCAAGCGTGTGAATTCGACCGGCCAGCCGGGTTCTTCCACCATCACGCTGTCGCCGGGTTTGAGCAAAGTCCGGCTGATGATGTCCAGCGCGTTGGTAGCACCCACAGTAGTGATGATCTGGTCAGCGCCTGCGCTGATGCCTAGGTCCCCGAGGCGTGCTGCCAGTACTCGGCGCAACCCAGCATCGCCCATGGGGTCGCCATACCGCACACTGGCTTCACGCAGCGCCGCGCTGCTGGATACCTTGCGCAGTGAGGTCACCAGAGGGTCGGTGGCAATCCAGCTGGGCGGCAGCATGCCAACACCAGGCTGCGGCTTGTCGTCTTGATAGGAGAACATGCCGCGCATGAGCGTGGTCGCGCTGATGGTGGCTCCATAGGGCCGCGCAGTGTTCGGTGGGAGCGTTTTTGAGTTTGAGAGGCCGCCTGCAACCGGGGAGGCTGGGGCCGGATGCGGTCTTTGCGAGCGGTCCCGTACGAAGAAGCCACGGTTGCGGCGCGCTTCCACCAGTCCCTGCGCCAGCAATTGATCGTAGGCGGCTACCACGGTGGAGGGGCTCACGTCATGCTGCTCCGCACAATTGCGAACACTGGGCAGGCGGGTGCCAGCGGCCAGAAGGTGGTCGCGGATGTGCGTGGCGAAGCGGGTGGCCAGTTGGTCGGAAAGAGACTGGGAGGCGGAGCGCAGCAGCATGGTGATGGCGTGATCGTTTCAGAAACTCGAGCCACAGTGTGTGTGGCTCCAGCGAACAATACAGTTTGTATTCTGAACTTGTCAACTGTATTGCTGGTGTACTGAAATTTTGGATACATTGAAACCATGCCATTCACCGAATTCGCAGCGCTGCTGATGCTGGCCACTGCATCCAGTTTTACGCCAGGGCCAAACACCACGCTGTCTACCGCGCTGGCGGCCAACCGGGGCTTGCGTGGCGCCATGCAGTTCGTGTGCGCCGTGCCAGTGGGCTGGGTCATCTTGCTGCTGCTTTGCACGTTTGGGGTCGGAGCGCTTTTGGTGGCGTGGCCGCTGCTGCGCTGGGCGTTGATCGTTTTTGGTGTGGGCTATATGCTTTGGTTGGCGGGGCGGTTGGCGTTTTCGAGACCGCGGATGGCACAGGCGGGTGACGCCCCCATGAACGTGAGTTTTCAGCAGGGCGTGCTGTTGCAGTTCCTGAACATCAAGGCTTGGATGCTGGCGCTGTCTATCGTGGCTGGCTGGATCGCGGGCCGGCCCGATTGGGGTACGCGTACCCTGCTGGTGGTGCCGGTGATGATGGGCTTTGCTTTCCTTAGTAACCTGAGCTACGCACTCGTGGGTTCCCTGCTGCGGCAATGGCTGGCACAGGGGCAGCGCCTTGTGTGGTTCAACCGCGTGATGGCCTTCGTGCTCACGCTTACCGCCATCTGGATGGCGTGGATGTCGCTATGAGCACCTCCCTGGATGCTCAGCAGAGCAACTCGCGTCTCCTGGCGGGTTTCTGGCTGGGTGTACTGGGCGTGACCTGCTTTGCTATCACTCTGCCGGCTACCCGGTTGGCCACTGGCTCTGCGGGTGATCCACAGTTGCCACCTGGCTTTCTCACGGCAGGGCGCGCGGCGCTCGCCGGCCTGCTTTCGGTGATTTTTCTGGTGGCAACGCGTTCAGCTTGGCCCAAGCGTGAGCACTGGCCTGCGCTGGCGTGGGCGATTGCGGGCAATGTCATCGCGTACCCATTGTTTCTGGCGTGGGCGCTGCGCAGCGTAACCGCCACGCATGCAACTGTCATCACGGCGCTGTCGCCATTGGCCACAGCGGTGGTGGCTGCCTTGGTGCTTGGCCAACGCGCCCGCCCGGCCTTCTGGATCTGTGCTGCAGTGGGCAGTGTGCTGGTGATCGTGTTTGCCTGGCTGCGTGCGGACACGCAAGGTGGTTTTGGCTTTGCTCCGGCTGATCTGCTGCTGATGGCCGGTGTGTTGGCGTCGTCCGTGGGGTATATATACGGTGCCAAGCTCACACCGGTGCTGGGGGCCGAGCGCGTGATCTGCTGGGTGTGCCTGGGTGCGCTCCCATTCTCCCTTCCCGCCGCGGTGTGGATGTGGCCGGCAGAGGCCAGCACCATCCGGCCCATGAGTTGGGTAGCGTTTGTTTATGTGGGCTCAGTGTCGATGTGGGCGGGATTTTTCGCCTGGTACCGCGGCCTCGACTGGGGCGGCACCTTGCGGGTGAGCCAGACCCAGCTGCTACAACCCTTTATCTCCATGCTGTTCGCTTGGCCGTTGCTGGGTGAACGGCTGGATACCGTGTCTATTGGTTTCGCATTGGCCGTGGTGGCGACCGTTTTCGTCAGCCGGCGCTTGTCGATGCCCGCGTCATAATTTCTCATTCCTAGCCCAACTGCTTGTTTCCAAGAGAGCTTCCCATGAACCTGAAAGACAATCAACGCCCCTGGCAGCTCGCTGCACGCGCTGAGGCCATGAATCCCTCCGCCATCCGCGAAATCCTGAAAGTGACGGAGCGCCCTGGCGTCCTTAATTTTGCGGGGGGATTGCCTTCTCCTGAGACTTTCCCCATCGACGCCATGCGTGCGGCTTGCGCCACTATCCTGGCCGAAGGCAGCACCATCGCCAAACCCTCGTTGCAATACGCCGCGAGCGAGGGCCTGCCGGAACTGCGCCAGTGGGTGGCGACCGAGATGAGCAAGCAGGGCGCCATGGTTTCCCCTGATCAAGTGTTGATCACCACGGGCAGCCAGCAGGGGCTTGATCTCATCGCCAAGGTTCTGATCGACAAGGGTGCGCCGGTGATGGTCGAGACCCCCACCTACCTTGGCGCGCTTCAAGCCTTTTCGCCCATGGAGCCGAGCATTGTGAGCGTTGGCAGCGATGACCAAGGCGTGCAGCCTGAGGCATTGCGCGCGCAACTGGAAAGCATGGCTGAGCGGCCGCGCTTCATGTATTTGCTTCCCAATTTTCAGAACCCTACTGGCCGGAGCATGCCGGAAGCGCGGCGCGAAGCCGTGATGGCCGTGTGTCGGGAGTTCGGATTGCCCATCGTTGAAGACAATCCCTATGGGGAGTTGTGGTTTGACCAACCACCTGCCAGGCCGCTGCTGGCTCGCTGGCCGGAAGGTGTGATTTACCTCGGCTCCTTCAGCAAAATCCTGGCACCAGGCCTGCGCCTGGGCTATGTGATAGCACCGCCTGCGCTCTACCCCAAACTGCTGCAAGCCAAGCAGGCTGCCGATCTACACACACCTGGGTTTAACCAGCGCCTGGTGGCTGAAGTTATTCGGGATGGCTTCCTCGATCAGCATGTGCCAACAATCCGTGCGCGCTACAAAATCCAGCGCGATGCCATGGTTGCGGCTTTAGCGCGTGAATTGGGCCCCACCGGATCCGTCTGGAACGAGCCGAGTGGCGGTATGTTCATATGGGTGCGTTTGCCAGAAGGCTTGAACGCGCAAGCGCTGCTGCCCATTGCAGTGGAAGCCGGCATGGCCTTTGTGCCCGGCGCTCCGTTCTACGCCCGCGATCCGGATACCCGCACGATGCGGCTCTCGTTTGTCACTTCCAAGCCGGAAGAGATTGACAGGGGCATGGCGGCGCTGGGGAAAGTGGTGAAGCAGGCGTTGACTGCGGTCACGAACTGACAGCCCATTTGCAGCCTGTGATTTTCAAATCCGATAGCCCTCCTATGGATACGACACCATGATGTATTAACCGTTCGCCCTGAGCTTGTCGAAGGGCTTAGACCCTTCCCAGGGCGAACGGAATTCAAACTTCATAAGGCCGCACCAATAATTATTGCCACTCACCATGAACTCCCATCGCCCCTTCGCTCAGGTTGACGTATTTACTGCTGTTCCCGGCTACGGCAATCCAGTAGCTGTGGTGCTGGATGGCCGTGGCTTGGATGAATTGGCCATGCAGCGTTTCGCGCGCTGGACCAATCTCTCGGAGACAACCTTTGTGCTGCCGCCGAGCGATCCTCAAGCCGACTACGCTTTGCGCATTTTTACGCCTGGCGGTGAGTTGCCGTTCGCAGGCCATCCAACGCTGGGCTCGTGCTTCGCCTGGTTGGCTGCGGGTGGTCAACCTAGATCCAGCGAACAGATCGTGCAGCAGTGCGCCAAGGGGCTGGTGCGGATACGCCGTGAAGGTGAGCGGCTCGCTTTCGCTGCGCCTCCTACGCAATTCACCGCCCCCCCTCCAGCCGTGCTTGCTCGGGTGGCGCAAGCGATGGGCCTTCGTGCAGACCAGGTACAGCGCGCACAAATGCTGGACAACGGCCCCGTCTGGTTGACGCTTCAATTGGACAGTGCCGACACCGTGCTGGCCATCGAACCTAACCACGCGCAACTCGCCGCGCTGGGGCAAAAGGTGGGCGTATTGGGAATTTATCAATCGCCTGCTGCCCCATTGATTTCCAGGTCGAGCCGGGAGGCTCGGGCATTCACCGGTGCTCACCAAAGAGTCGATGCACCGCTGATCGAAGTGCGGGCTTTTGCGGCGCCTAGTGGCGTAGCTGAAGACCCAGTGACGGGCAGCCTCAATGCCAGCTTGGCTCAGTGGCTTATTGAAGCAGGCGAGCTGCCATCAAGCTACATCGCGAGCCAAGGCACCGCACTGGGGCGTGAAGGCCGCGTACACGTGCAGCGTGATGAGAGTGGTCAGGTCTGGGTGGGCGGTGATTGCGTTTCTTGCATTGAAGGCAAGGTGCTGTTGTGAGCGAAGCCACAATGAACATTCCGACCTTGCGAGAGATCGAAGCTGCGGCCGAGGTGGTGTACCGCGAGTTCCCGCCCACACCCCAATACCGGTGGGCGCTTTTGTCGGAGCGTCTGGGCACTGAATGTTGGGTGAAGCACGAAAACCATACCCCCGTTGGTGCTTTCAAGATCCGTGGTGGCTTGGCCTTCTTTCACGCGCTCTCGGTACGCGGCGAGTTACCCAAGGAAGTGGTCAGCGCCACGCGCGGCAATCACGGGCAGAGTATTGGCTGGGCTGCGCGGGCACATGGCGTGGCTTGCACTATCGTCGTGCCGCGGGGCAATTCAGCTGAGAAGAACTCGGCCATGCGCGCGCTGGGTGTGCAGCTTATTGAGCATGGTGATGATTTCACAGAGAGCGCTGATTTTGCGCGGCAACTGGCGGCGGAGCGAGGGGCGCTGATGGTGCCCAGTTTTCACATGGACCTGGTGTGCGGTGTGGCGACCTACTGGTGGGAGTTTCTGCGTGCTGTGCCGGATCTTGATGTGGTCTATGTCCCCATCGGTCTGGGCTCCGGAGCCTCGGCTGCCATCGTGGCCAAGCGGGCTTTGAACCATCCGGCGCGCATCGTAGGCGTGGTGAGCGCGCACGCCAGAACCTATGCTGATTCCATTGCGGCTGGTCGCGTCGTCGAAGCACCGGTGGGCACGAAGCTGGCCGATGGCATGGCGGTGCGCCGAGCGGATGAGCGTGCGCTTGAATTGTTATCGAACCATCTTGATCATGTGGCGGTGGTCACAGATGATGAAGTTGCCGGTGCCATGCGTGCGCTCTATAGCGACACGCACAACCTGGCCGAGGGTGCGGGAGCGGCCGGCTTTGCAGCGGCGTATCAGGAGCGGGACCGGTTGCGCGGCCAGCGGGCAGGGGTTGTGATCACCGGGGCAAATGTGGATGCGCCGCTGATGAGGAGTGTGCTGCTGTAGGCAGTAGAGCCGGCCGTTGGGAAGTCTTCAGCCCCTTCTGCAGGGTTAGCTCGGCAGCTTGCTTTCAAGAACATAAATCCGTTCGTGCTGGCTTGGCCTGACCTGCCGTTTTGGGTTTTTGTGAAGTGGGGCGTTGAAACAAAAAAACCGTTCGGGCCTGTCGAATCTTTGTGCGAGGTTTCGACCCTTCGACGGGCTCAGGACAGGCCAAGCTCAACCCGAACGGTTTTAGAGGTTGATCGAAACGATAGAACCGCAGGACAGGGCAAGCTCAGCGTAAACGGTTTTTAGGTCGTCAACTTATTGGAGGTAACGAATAGAAATTCTGCTCGTTAAGCTTTCTATGGCGACGTTCCAATGCTCAGGCATCACTTGCCGTGATGCCCAGCTCCTGGCGCCAAGCGCAGCGCTTTTACCTGCGCGGCTGTCACGTCGGCTGGTTGGCCGCCGTGCGCGGTGCGCAAATAGTTGGCCAATTGAGCCATCCCGGCATCATCCAGATCGCGAGCGAAGCCCGGCATCTCCTGCATGGCTTCCAGGCCTGGGAATTTCTGCGCCTCAATACCATCAAGCATGGACACGATGAGGTTGCGTGCATCGGCGTAGCGCACTGTGGAGTTGCCGTGCATGGCCACAGCCACGTGCGGCTTGCCTTCGCCCTGGACCCCATGACAACCTGCGCACAGCGCCACGTAATGCCTGCGGCCTTGCACCTGCTGCGCGGCATCGGCTGAAGGCGCCAGGAGCGGTTTGGGTGCAGGAGGTGAGTCGCCTAGCAAATAGGTGGTCAGGGCGCCAAGGTCATCAGGCTTGAGGTACTGGCTGCTCAGATGAATCACCGGGTACATCTCCCCAAACGCGGAACCTTGAGGGGCGACACCGGTGGCAAAGAAGCTGCGCAGGTCTTGGCCCGTCCAGCCGCGCGAGGCCAGGCCTTCAGGGGTGATATCAGGTGCCGCAACGCGTGCCAGGGCAGAGCCTTTCAAGGGCAGGGCGTCATCCAGGCGTCCCATCATGGCGCGAGGGGTGTGGCATTCCGCGCAGTGGCCCAGCGCGTTGGCCAGGTAGCGACCGCGCAGCCAGGCATCAGACTTTCCTATGGAGGCGTCCGGCAACTCATCCTTCAGGAACAGCATGTTCCAGCCAATCATGGCCATGCGGATGTTGTAGGGGAATGAGAGGTCGTGCGGCCGGTTTGCCACGGGTGCTGGCTTCAGCTGCATCAGGTAGGCATAGATTGCATCACTGTCGCCACGCGAGATACCCCGGTAGGACGTGTAGGGCATCGCGGGGTAGAGATGCTTGTCTGGCGTGACGCCGTCGTGCAGTGCTTTGTAGAAATCCTCAGCGCTCCATTTGCCGATGCCGTGCTCTTTATCAGGCGTGATGTTGGTGCCGTAGAAGGTGCCGAAAGGGGAGGCCAGCGGTACGCCGCCGGCAAACGTGGCGCCGGTTGAAGTGGTGTGGCAAGCGGCGCAGTCAGCGGCGCGGGCCAGGTATCGACCTCGCTCCACTTTCTGAACATCGCTGAGAGGCTGGGTGGGCGGCTGGTCTGCCGCAGGCGGAATGGCCGCGTCATTGCCACAGGCGACGAGCGCGAGCACCATGGCAGAGAGCGACAAAATGCAGGCAAGGCGGCGCATCACGACTCCTTGACCAACCCGGGCGTAGAAAGGATGACATCCTTCACGGCCTCGTAATACCGCACGTAGCCGGTGCAGCGGCAGATGTGGTCGTTCAGGGCTTCGGTGATGGTTTCTTCCACCTTGTCTTTGGCAATAGGCTGGCGTTTGAGTCGCTCTACCAGCACCGTGGCGCCATTGACGAAACCCGGCGTGCAATACCCGCACTGGAAACTGAAGTGCTCAAGAAATTTCTGTTGAATCGGCGAGAGCGCAACAACTTCGCCTTTCTCATTTCGCTGCGCATGGCCCTCGACTGTACGCACCTTCTTGTCCGCAAAGAAATGCGCGCCCGTGATGCAAGTACGCCTTTCCTCGCTGGTGCCATCTGCGTGGTCAAGAATCACCACGCAGGCACGACATACGCCTTGTCCACAACCCAGTCGTGAGCCCGTAAGACCCACGTACTCGTGCAGAAAGTCGATCATCATCAGGCCCTCTGGCACCCCGATGGGGCCAACGGCTTTGCCATTGATGGTGAGAGACAGTGGTTGGTTGGTGATCATTGCAGCACCTCTTGGATTCGCTTTGGAGATACCGGCAGCTCTGTGAATCGATGGCCGATGGCATGCGCGATACCGGTCACGATGGCTCCCACGACCGGGATCATCACCACTTCGGCAATCCCTTTCGGTGGGTCGGTTTCAGACAGGGGGGGCAGCGTGCTGCCGGTTTGCGTCCAGACTGCGACATCCTTAGCGAGGGGCAAGTGATAGCGGTTGAAGTTCCAGGTGCCGTTGCCAGGGCCTTCTTCATACAGAGGCAGGTACTCGTGCAGCGCGTGGCCAATGCCCATAGCAATACCGCCCTGCAGCTGGCCTGACACCAGCTCGGGAGAGAGCTGGGTTCCGCATTCCATGACCGAGTGGTGCTTGAGAACGCTGACTTCGCCGCTGGCCTCGTGCACCGCCAGCTCCACTAACGTGCCCACGGCGGAGTAGTAGGTCACCGCAGCGTTGTTCCGCTGAACAGGTGCAATGTAGACCTTCTTCCGGTCGAGCACACTCCACTTGCCATCTGGCGCTCCGCTCTCAGAGTTTTTCGTGGAGGCGCTGGCGTTCGCTTCTTTGGCGGATGGGCCGCTTTGAGGATGGCGAACGGCCAAGCCATCTATTGGAAGCCGCACGTTTTGTCCATCGATGTCGAAATCAGCCTCGCTCCACTGCCAACGGTTGAAGACGTGCACCGTAGCACCCGTCACCAAGCCCATCTCGTGGGCTTTCTTGGCCAATTGTTCCAGCGGCAGCAGTTCCATGCCACCAGCGGTGAGTTTGCCTTCTACCCAGCGCGCATCCTCTACGCGCACCACGAATGAAGCGGCCTGGCCGCCTCCAATGCCTTGGCGCCAGATGGCCATGGCAGCTGGCCACAAACCATGCATGAAGAGCACCCGCGCTGCTTCACGCGTGCTGTGCGTGTAGTAGTAAGCCGAATTGGTGGCACTTGCGGGAGATACGGAGGCGGGCGACCAGCGCGGATTGGCGGAGAGTTGGTCTTGCTCCGCCTGACTCATCATGTAGGGATTGCCGCTGGTGACCATGGGCAGTTCTGGCCATTCAGTCACGGACACTCGAACATCGCTGGCAGGTTTGCCCAGCCAGCGCGCCACGGCAACCGCTTGCGAGGTAGACATCCCTGTGCCAATTTCAGCTCCGGAGTGATACAGAGAAATCCGGCCATCGGGCGCCAGCTCTACCCGGGCCATGGAAGCTTCGGCACCGGTGCCGAAGTCTTTCTGTACGCAGGAAAACCCCACGCCGTAGCGCCAACCAGGGTGTTTGGCCTCGTATTCGGTCTTGCGCTTGGTCCGCTCGGTCCATAGCGGGTGTACTTGTGCAGTGCGTAGCACTTCGTCCGCACGGACCGCACCCGCGGGAATAGCGCCCTGGGTATTTTTCATACCGGAGCGCAAAGCGTTGCGCAGGCGAAACTCGATGGGATCGATCTTGAGGTGCTCTGCGAACTCGTCCACCATCATTTCCATGGCTGCCATGCTTTGCAGCGTTCCGTAGCCTCGGGCGGAGCCCGCATCAATAGCGCGTGAGGCCAAGGCTACGGAGCTGAGATCGCTCTTGGGAAAATAGTAGATGGACTGCGCCGCCGTGGCGGCCACCATGGCGACTGAGGGTGAAAAATTGGAGCGGCCACCGCCGTCGCAATCCATCTCCGCTTGAAAGGATTGGAACAGGCCGCTCTTTCTGTCCACCGCCACGCGATACCGCATATTGAACGCATGGCGTTTGATCGAGGTTTGAAACTGCTCATATCGGTCATTGGCCAAACGCACGGGCTTGCCGTCGGCATACAGGGCAGTGGCCAAGCCGTAGAACGGGAAGTTGTAGTGGTCTTTGGAGCCGTATCCCACCGTGTAGCAGGGGTGCACCACGATCTTTTCCACCGGGAAAGCTGCCTTTGACTTGGCAGCCATCTCGGCAGCGCTTTCCACCACTTCCGAGGGGCCTTGTGAGGCCACCACCATATGAAGTGTCTTGTTGGGGGCGTCATACCAACAATTGGCGTTGTCAGGCTCCAGCGCTGCGGTGTCGACGGATTGGGTTTTGTATTCACGATCCAGCACGAGCCAGTCGGCAGGGGGCTCCGCTAATTCCTTGCGGATGGTGTTCGCACGCGCCATGCCCTGCTCATCCAATTTGCCGCGGTCATTGCCATCTGGCCATACCGGCAGGTGTTTGCGCATCGAGCTGGGGAAAATGGGCGTGTCTTTCAAGCTGGAGAAGACGTCATCATCGAACGGCGTGGTGCCGCCCACCCGCACAAAGCGGAAAGTGCCCCAGGGGTCACGTTCCAACGGGCCAGTCTTCTCGCCATAGCGGATCACCTCTTTTTGGAATTGGAGCTTGTCCTTGGCGAAGCGAAAGCGCGCGAAATCGTGATAAATCAGGATGGCGACCGCATGGCCCAAATAAGCGGGCGTCTTGCCGATGGGAAGCAGCATATCTGTGCCATAGAAGTCCGGAAAGGCCACGCCGTCCCGTGCCAGATCTTCGGCGGTGACCAGGCGGTCAGGCTTGAGCTCATCTCCCAGCCGCGAAAGATCAATGCCCTGATAGAGCCGGTCTGCCTCGGTGGCACGCAAGATGAAGGCGTGTGATTGCTGATCCGGCCAGTGAGGCATGTCGCGAGCGCGTACGTCGCGGGCGAAAACCTTCTCACCCGTCACCTTGGCCATACCATCGATGCGAAAGCGCGGCGCTCCGGTCTTTGGGTCAACCTGCACTGGCTGCAGGATTTTGTCTTCGAACAGCGCAGCGAAGGCTCTGCTGCCCAATGGCGCTATATAGACCGATATACCCGCGATGACACTGGCCTTGAGCAGTGTGCGGCGAGACAGGGGAAAGTCCGGCATGGAATACCTTTTTTGTCGAAGGACCGCCTAAAAACAACCCCTTGGAAGGGAAGGCGGATCCGAGCGAAACGAAAAATCGTGGCTTACTCTTTTCCACATTGGCTCTGCGGCCGCGGTTGGATGTCCGCTTACTTTCCCCCTGGCTCAGAACGTCAACACGTTCTTACTGCGGCTGGAACCCGCTCTCCTTGATGATGCGGGACCATACCTGTGTGTAGGCGCGCTCGCGGGCGGCGAATTGGCGTGGTGCCATGTAGCCTACGGTCAGGCCCATGTCGGTCAGTTGCTTGTTGACTTCTGGCCTGCTCACCACGTTTTGCAGCGCACGGGTAAAACTCTCAACGAACGCCGTGGGCGTTCCTTTAGGGGCCCAGATGCCGTAGTAGGGCTCGTCTTCCAGGCCTTTGAATCCAAGCTCGCTGAAGGTGGGTACATCGGGCAAGGCGGCCTGTCTGCGGCCGCCCAGCACGCCAATCATGCGCAGTTTGCCGGCGCGATGATTCTCGATGAAGTCCTGCACGGAGCCGACACCGGCAGGAATCTGGTTGCCCAGCATATCGGCCATCATCGGTGCACTGCCCTTGTAAGGCGCCGCCACCAGATCCAGGCCGTACTTCTTGCTCAGAAGCTGAACCAGGAATTCGGGTGTAGAGGCGGGGGCGGGAATGCCCACCGCGCTTTTACCGGCGTGCTGGTTTTTCACCCATTCGACATATTCGGCTACGCTCTTGGCCGGCGTGCCGGGAGACACCGCCAAGCCATTGACGAAGGTGGCGAAGCCTCCCACGTTCACAAAATCAGTTTGTGGCAGGTAACCCGCCTTTTTAACCACCTGCGGCAAGATGGAAATGGTGTGATCGTGGGAGAGAAATAGCGTGGTGCCATCTGGCTGAGCCGCTTTGAGTTGCTGCGCGGCCACCTGGCCACCAGCTCCGGGGCGGTTGTCCACCACCACGTTGCGACCCAGCAAATCTTTCAGTTTGTCTGCCAAAAGGCGGGCGATCACATCGGTACCACCCCCCGCCGGAAAACCCACCAAGAGGTGGATCGGGCGTTCTTCGCGCGCTGCCCAGGCTGGAGCCCCTGCGATGCCCAGTGCGGCAGAAGCCAGCAGTCGGGAGGAAAAAGTGCGGCGATCGATCATGCGGGGCTCCGGTGAAGCTGAATTTTCAGTTGTATCTATCTGATTCTAAGAGCCAGCGCGGTAGTTCTCAATACGCTACGCAGCCTTTGTCAGAAGGGGTGACGGAAAAGATGGAGCCTGATGCAGGCTCGTCTGCCGACTTGAGTCCCAGAACCTGAGACTCTGAGCTGGTTTTACTCCTTCCCCCGCTGGGGGCTGCGGGTTTTAACTCCCTCTCCCCCTGGGAGAGGGCTGGGGTGAGGGCAAGCGGCGGTTGATGTAGGCGCTGCGGTTGATGTGGGCGCTGCGGTTGCTAATTCCCTTCTGCTCTTTTCTTAAGGTCGGAGGCCGGGAATTGCGCCCGGCAGCGCACCTACTATTTTTTGCGCCAAAAGAGAGTAGGCAGAAAAAAGGCGACCCCAAGTCCGTGTCCCTGCGCTGCGCTCCGGGCACCCTCCGGTGCTTGGTCAAGGGGCGGTGCGGCAGAACTCGCTTCGTTCGCTTCGCTCTCTACGCTCAAACAGCTGCCGCAAGCTAGTTCTTGAAACAAGAGCATCTTGCAGTGCTCTTGCCCGCCCCCGGATGGCCGGCCCCTTGACCTGCGCTCCTCAGCACGGCCTCAAGGGGTGGGATACCCACTCGGGCCATCGCTCCGCTGGGCCCTGAAACCGTCAGTCGCAAGCGATTGGTTTTACTCCTTCTCCCGCATGCGGAGAGGGTGGGGGCGGCCGGCTGCGGCGTGAGGGCTAGCGGCGTTTGATTTTTTCGGAGCGTTTGAGCATTGCCTTCTGTGCTTCTGTTGATGTCTGACACCCGGATATGCGCCCCGCACTGCATTTACGTTCCTGTGCCAAAGACACGTAGGCCAAGGAGGCACTTAGGACGTGTGAACACGTTTCTTGTCACGGGGCTGCTCAGGCTATGTGGGGCGCGGAGCGTTGGTGCCATGTGGCAGACGGTCGATTTCTGCCAGCAATGCGGCCAGTGATCGGCCGGCGCTCTCCAACAGCAAGCGGCCGTCGTCGACAGTTGCTGCCGCCGCGTCGCCCATCGCCCCTGCCACGTTGTAATCTTGCGCTGCCCAGGCCAGTTTGGCACTTCTGCCATTGCCGAGAATGGGAAACGCAGCCGCTCGGTCCTTCGAGGTTGAATGGAAATTCTGCGCAACCTCCATACGTACCCTCTCGGGTTTGAGAGCCCGAATCATCGCGGTCTCAATCTGCCCGCCATGGACGCCAAAGCGATGTTCCTCGGCTGAAAAGCGTTCGTTCACGTCATTCCCCTGGGCATCAAGCAAAGGCAGGTTGAACCAACTGCTCGTGTAGACCAGAAGATTCAAACGCGTCCTCAGATCTCTCGCCACCACATCCAGCAGGCCCACATTGCCGCCGTGTGTATTGAAGATCAGCAATTTTTTGACACCCGTCGCAGCGACGCTTTCAGCGATCTCGGTCCAAAGGCGGATCACCGTTTCCGCTTTTAACGTGAGGGTTCCCGGGAAGCTGGCGTGCTCCGGGCTGTAGCCTATGGCTTGCACCGGAAGAAAGAGGGCAGGCGAGTCAGTAGGCAGGTGCGTCAGCGCAGCATCAATGATGCCCTGCGCAAGATCACTGTCCACTGAAAGCGGCAAATGGGGGCCGTGCTGCTCGGTGGCAGCAACGGGCAGCACCGCGATGGCACGCTCAAGGGAAAGCGTGGCGAAGTCAGTGGTGGCAAGGTCGTGCCAGAAACGGAGCGGGGTGGGCATGTTGGCATCTTACTGAAACTGAAGGCCTTCGTCCGGTTAGGGGGGCGGCCATCTCCGCTGGCCATCTCCAGAATTGCCATCCTCTGAATCGTCACCCCTGAATCGTCATCCTCACGCAGGCGGGGATCCAGGATTAGCTGACGCAACTTGCCCTAAATCACACACTCGCCAACCCAAAAGTCTTGAGTTCCTGGCTAATTAGTTCGGTGGTCTGCGAGCGCTGCGCTTTTTAACCCTGGATGCCCGCCTGCGCGAGGATGACGAGAAGGGGTTACCGTGAGGATTGCAATTTTTAAGTCGTCGGGCAGGCATATTCCCATAATCCAATCGCATGAACGCCTTCAGAAGGACTCGTCGTTTAGCAGTGCGCCTTCGCGCGGTGCCGGTCATCCGGGAATGACGAGGGGATTCGAGAATGACAAGGCTGGCCGAGCAGCGACTTCCACGTCACGCAACCTCTTGGGTCCCCGTAGAGGTCATGAACTACGCACCATACATCCAGCCCCGTGACCAAGGCAGGCTTTTCGCGTTTTGTCCTTTGCGCCGGCACAGAACCTGAAAGAGGGCTATTTCATCGTTTTCAAACGCCCACTGGCTACCCACCAGATACATGCGCCAGATACGCCAGTGCTTTTCATCCACCAGCGACTTAAGGTGCTGCCCCTTCGCCTCGAAGGCCTCGCTCCAGCATTCAAGCGTGCGGGCGTAGTGGCGGCGAAGGTTTTCGGCATCGATGGCTTCGAGCCCTCCCTGCTGCATGGTGGCCAGCACCGTACCGATATGGGGCAACTCGCCCTGAGGAAACACGTAGCGATCTATAAATCGACCGCCTCCGTGGCTGGTTTCGCCGTTTTTTGGGTCGGTGCTGGTGATGCCGTGGTTCAAGGCCCAACCGTCAGGAGCAAGCAGATCGTGAATGATGCGGAAATAGCTCGGCAGATTTTTCAGCCCAACGTGCTCGAACATCCCTACGCTGCTGATGCGGTCAAAGGAGCCTTTGACATCCCGGTAGTCCTGTAGACGGATTTCGATCTGGTTTTGCAATCCCGCGGCACGCACGCGCTCGCAAGCCAGACGGTGCTGATTTTCCGATAACGTGATGCCAACGCAACGTGCGCCGAATTTCTCCGCCGCCCGCAGCACCAGCGCGCCCCAGCCGCAGCCAATATCCAGCAGCGTCTGCCCGGGCTCGATTCGCAGCTTGGTCAGGATGTGGTCGATTTTCTTTCGCTGAGCTTCCGCGAGCGTCTCGGTGCCGGTTTCGAAATAGGCGCAGGAATAGACCATGGCGGGATCCAGCCACTCGGCGTAGAACTCGTTGGAGACGTCATAGTGGTATTGGATGGCCTCACGATCCTGGTCACGGGTGTGGCTTGCGGCATCGACGATGCGGTGAAACAGGCGTTGCAACAAACCGGCGTGTGATTCGTGATGACCGTTTTCTGCCAACCCGTGCGCGATGTCAATCACGTCTTGCACGGATCCTGTTACATCGATGTGACCCTCCACGTAGGCGCGTCCCAGGTTGTCCAGCGATGGGGTCAGCAAGGCGGCGACGCCAGTGGCGTCTTTCAGGTCGATGGTCACTCGCGGGGTGTCAAATTCACCCAGTCGCACGCCTTGGCTACCGTGCCATCGCACCAGCAAGGGCAGATCGATATGGCGGCGCAGACGCTTTGCCCAAGGCGAGAGGGCAGATTCCAGGTTGGACGAATCAAGACTCAGTCTCATGGGTCTCTCGGCTCCCTATGTGCTGATCAAGCGGGGCAAGGAGTCACCAAGGTCTGGGCAGACGGAAGACTTTGGTGGCGTACTCGTCAATAATGTGAAAAAGTTACCACGTTCGCGAATATTTTGCACAGGCGATCTGCCTTGCCTGCTTCAGGAATGCCGAAATGGCCTTCTGCCCTTTACTTATAGTCAGCCCCTTGCCGGCCGTTTCGGGAACCTTGCGCTCTCGCAGGGATCGTAAGGCGCTGGCTCTCCTATCTTTCCCATGAGAACGCTTTCTTTCCTCGGCGGCGCGTTGATCGCTGCTTTTGTCATGACTGGCGCTGCGGGGCCCACGCCAGCTGTCGCCCAGGATCGTCTCCTCAAATCCACTGCCACTACTGATCAGGTACGTGCGGAATTGCTGGCGTACGCGCCGCAGGGTGTGGCTCTGGGCAGCGCCAGTGGTGTGGCAGGGGGCGCTGGCCAATCCACTCAGGACGCCCCGGTGTGGGTTGGCCTTCAACTGACGCATGCGCCTCAATGGCACACGTACTGGAAGAATTCCGGTGATTCCGGCTTGCCGACCGAACTTCAGTGGACCTTGCCTCCCGGCGTCATGGCAGGAGACATCGCATGGCCCCTGCCGAAGAAAATTCCAATCGGCCAACTGGCGAACTATGGCTATGAAGGCACCGTGCTTCTGCCGGTACCGCTCACCATTACCCCTGAGTACAAACCACTGGTGTTGGCCAGCACGCTGGATGTCAAACTCAAGGCGAGCTGGCTGGTGTGCAAACAGGAGTGCATTCCTCAGGAAGCGGAGTTTGCGTTGCAGATCCCGCTGCGCAGCTCTAACGCGCTGAACGGCGCTGTATTCGAAGCCGCGCTGAAAAACCAGCCTCAGCCCGTGCAAGGGGCTCATCGCCTTGAATTGATCGATGGCGGCCAGCGGCTGTCTGTGCGTGTGGCTGGTTTGCCGAGCAGTTTGCAGGGCCAGGCGCTCGAACTGTTTCCCGAGACTCCGAACGTGCTGCTCACTGCTGCCGTGCCGGCGTCGTCAAGCCAGCCTGTAACACCCTCCACTTGGTCTCAGCGCTGGGATGGCGATATCTGGACAGCCGATTACCCGGTTAACCAGGATCGCTCCGAAAGCCCATCCATGATGCCCCTGGTGTTGGTCGCCGGGGGACAAGGCTGGCGCGCAGAGGCGCCGGTGCAGGGCGAATGGCCACCCGTGGCGCAGGCCGCGGTGGTTTCGCCGGCGCTGGAGGCGGCCTTGAAGGCCAATGCGAGTGAGCGCCCAGCTCCATCGCGGGAGCCTACTGCAGTTCCAGTGGGTACTTTTTTGCTGGCATTGCTGGGTGCCCTCATCGGCGGCCTGGTGCTGAATTTGATGCCCTGTGTCTTTCCTGTGCTGGCGATCAAGGTCCTGGGATTTGCCCAGCACGCCCAGGACAAGCGTGCGCACCGCGTCAGCGGTCTGGCCTACACCGCTGGCGTGGTGCTGTCGTTTCTAGCGCTCGGCGCGCTGATGCTGGGGCTGCGAGCAGCTGGGGAGCAACTGGGTTGGGGCTTTCAGTTGCAATCACCGGCGGTGGTGGCAGCCTTGGCGGTACTGTTCACGGTGATTGGGCTGAATCTGGCGGGCCTGTTCGAGTTCGGCAGCTTCTTGCCTAGCCGTGTAGCCACCATGGAGGCCAAACACCCCGCCGCCAATTCGTTTCTGACTGGCGTGCTGGCGGTGGCAGTGGCATCGCCTTGTACGGCACCGTTCATGGGCGCCTCGTTGGGATTGGCGGTGGGCCTGCCAGCGATGCAGGCGTTGCTGGTGTTTGGCGCCATTGGCTTGGGAATGGCGCTGCCCTATCTGGCGGCGAGCTGGCTGCCGGCTGTGGCGCAGATGCTGCCCAAACCTGGTGCTTGGATGGTGGTGTTCAAGCAGTTCATGGCGTTTCCCATGTTTGGCACTGTGGCTTGGCTATTGTGGGTGCTTGGCCAGCAAAGCGGGATTGACGGTGCGGCGGCGCTTCTGGCGTTGCTGGTGGCATTCGCCTGGTTGCTATGGGCGGTGGGTTTGGCCGGCCGCACGCGCATGGTGATGGCGGCGGTTTCTGCGTTGGCCTTGTTGCTGCTGGTGAAATCCATAGGCCCCAATGTCGTTCAGCCGATGGAGGAGGTGCGGGCTTCCTCAGCCGGGGTGAGTAGCGAGCGCTGGCAGCCGTGGTCTCATGAACGTGTGGCGCAAACGCTGGCAGCGGGCCAACCGGTTTTTGTCGATTTCACGGCAGCCTGGTGTGTGACCTGCCAATACAACAAGAAGACAACCTTGAGTAACAGCGAGGTGCTTGCCGCCCTGGATGCCGCCAAGGTGCAGACCCTGCGCGCAGACTGGACACGGCGAGACGCCACCATCAGCGCGGAGCTGCAGCGCCTGGGGCGCAGCGGAGTTCCTGTGTACGTTTTGCACGCCCCCGGGCGAGAGCCTGTTGTCCTCAGCGAAGTGCTGAGCGTGGCGGATGTCAAGGCAGCCCTGGGGCGCCTCTAATATCAACTAACTGGCTTTCAAAAGTATGAAACTGTTCGCGTTGGGGTTTTATGGTTTCTGACGAACGGTGAGTGGCGTTGAGACAAAAAGACCGTTCGGGCTGAGCTTGTCGAAGCCTTGCGCGGCGCTTCAACAAGCTCAGCCCGAACGGTGCTTCCCAATTCGACGCAACTCAAACCGCGCGGCCAGGCGCCCCCAGCTCGGCGCCCCCAGCTGACTGATGCTGCTTATTCCGCCAACTCGTTCACGAGCACGAGCAGGGTGCCCATGCTGGCCACCGCCCCGTGCATTGCCCAACCCGATTTGGCGGGCGTTAATTCCGGTGCAACGGGCTCCAGGTCAATCCCTGCCTTGGGCCGGCGGGCATCCATGACCAACCGGGCACCCGTTTCCAACCGAAGGCTGCGCGTGAGATCCAGCAGAGGTAGCTGAGCCAGCTTGGCTTTCACGACACTGCCATCTGCTTCCAGCAGCGGCCGCAGAGTGTTGAGCGTCTCGGCGAGCCAGTCTTCGCGCCGTTGCTGACGCGCTTCAGCACTCGTCCACTGGCTGGCATGCTTGGTCAGTGGGGGTACGCAGCCCAGCAAGATCCAGCTGCGTGGCCCGTCAATGGCCTTGCCAGCAGGTGCGGCTTGCTGCCGTGCCAGAAACTCGGCTGCGTGGGCAGCGTCGTCGACATAAAGAATGACGGTTTCCATACTGGACTCCTGCTTCAGGGTTGAAAGAACCGGCGATACCGGTCCGGGAACGGCTGCGGCCGGGCTGGCCGCAGGCGGACTTTTCAGTTCATGATCAGTCTGGAGCGCGTCGGTGCGCCCATCTTTAGACCTTCGTTTGGACAGCCAAGCGGCGCCCAGCACCCCGACGATGCTCAGTACGATCACGCTCCAGCGAGCCCACTCCACCGGGGCTTCATGGGTGCCAAACCAGCGGGCCAGCAGGCGCTCACCGACGAGCATCGAAGCCGCCGTGTATGCCAGCACTGCTGCGCCCAGGTAGATGATGATCGGAAACCGGTCCACCAGCTTGAGTACCATGGTGGAGCCAAATACCATGATGGGCACGCTGATCAGCAGGCCGATCACCACCAGATCCATCGCGCCGTGCGCAGCGCCTGCGACGCCAAGGACGTTGTCGATGCCCATCAGCGCATCTGCCACCACGATGGTCTTCATGGCACCCCAGAAGGTGCTGGCGGCAGGGCCGTGCTCACCTTCCTCGCCACCCTGGGCGGCCACCAGCTTGTAGGCGATCCAAAGCAAGCCCAGGCCACCGACCAGCATCAAACCCGGAACCTTGAGCAGCCAGACGACCACCAAAGTCATGGCAGTGCGCACGATGATGGCGCCAACAGTGCCCCAGACGATCGCCTTTTGTTGCAAGTGCTTGGGAACATTGCGCGCCGCAAGCGCGATGACGATCGCGTTGTCGCCAGCTAGCACCAAATCGATCAGGATGATGGCCAACAAGGCAGACCACCAGGGGGCAGAAAGAAACTCCATGACAGCAAAACCTCACTCAAGCGAGACAGAACCGCCTGGTACGGCTGGAGATGTTGCTGTTGTCGAAAGGCCTTGCGAACGGCCAAGCCCAAAAGCAAAAACGACTCGGATCAGCCGCCCTGTGCGGGGCGTGTGATCAAAGGTCTTGCTCGGCGGATGCGCCACGTGACGTGACCCCTCCGCCCAGCAGGCCGGAAGCGACGATGCGCTTTGTGTTGCCAACCTGCCGTATGCCACGCACATCACACAACGGCGTGGTGCAGAGCTACTCCCCTTCTTTCAACATCATTAGAGCACCCTCCAGATGCCGTAGCACTCGGGTTTTCCCGAGAGGCACCTGGGGAGTGTTCAGCCTGAACGGAAAGCTTATTTCGCGTAGTTGTACACGCCTTCCCCGGTCTTGCGACCCAGGCGGCCTGCAGCCACATATTCGCGCAGCAGCGGGCATGGGCGGTACTTGCTGTCTCCGAACTGCTCCAGGTACACCTCCATCACTGCCAGGCACACATCGAGGCCCACCATGTCGGCGAGTGCCAGAGGGCCAATGGGGTGGTTGCAGCCCAGTCGCATGCCCGCGTCAATATCGTCTGGTGTGGCCAAGCCCTCAGAAAGAACGAAGAAGGCTTCGTTGATCATGGGCACCAGAATACGGTTGACCACGAAACCAGGCGCGTTTTTCACCGTGATTGGCGATTTGCCCAGTCGCACGGCCAAGTCTTTCACCGTATCGTGTGTGGTGTCGGAGGTTTGCAGGCCGCGGATGATTTCCACCAGCGCCATCATCGGTACTGGGTTGAAAAAATGCATGCCAACGAATTTGTCCGCACGCTTGGTCACTGCCGCCAATTGCGTGATGGAGATGGAAGAGGTATTGGTGGCGATGATGACATCGGGCGCCAGCAGATCGTCCAGTTGCTTGAGGATCTTGTTCTTCAGGTCATGGTTCTCGGTGGCGGCCTCAATGACCATCTGAGCGCCTTGCAGGGCGTCGTAGCTCGTGCTGCCTTTGATCCGGGAGAGTGCCGCGGCCTTGTCAGCTTCGGTGATTTTTTCTTTCTGCAGCAGGCGATCCAGGCTTTTTTCTATGGTTGCGATGCCCTTGTCGACGGCCGCCTGCGCGATATCGACCATGACGACGTTGACGCCAGATACGGCACAAGCCTGTGCGATGCCATTGCCCATGGTGCCAGCGCCAACGATGCCAACGGTGGTAATGCTCATATTCGTGTTCTCAGTGAAGTAAAAAACGCCGGCGAACCTCGCCGGCACCATTGCGAATATTAGAGCAATGCCGAGGGCGACGGCGTTTCGAAGGTGACTGATGACTAGCGGCGTATCTCACAAAAGCAGGCCGCCTATGCGCACTTTGGGGTTACGGGAGTATCCTTGACCCTTTCAATAATCGTATCCATGCAAACTATGCCGTCCTGGGCAGGGTGAGTGAGGGCGATTTTTTGGTACATCCACTTCATGTATTTGCCATGCCGCTGACTGCACCTGCTACCCGACGCGAAGTTCACCATCGCGTGATCGACATGAAAACCTATGCCCGGGATGACGGGCTGTTCGACGTCGAAGCCCGTCTGGTGGACACCAAGCCGTTCGAATTCTCGCCACTGGTCGTTCCCAAGACGGTGCTGGCCGGAGAGCCCATACACGACCTTTGGATTCGTCTCACGGTGGACGAAAACTATATCGTGAGGGCGATAGAGGCAGCTTCGGATGTCACGCCATACGATATCTGCAAGGGAGCTCAGGACACGCTCTCCGTGCTGGTGGGCGAGCCTTTGGCGCGGGGCTGGTCTGCCAAGGTGAAGGAGCGTTTGAGGGGGGCTGCGAGCTGCACCCACCTCATGGAAATGCTGATTCCTATGGCCACAACGGGGCTGCAAGGTATCTGGGGCTCAGACGCTGAGCGGTTCAAAACGCTGGTCGCGGATGGCGGAGCCACCAAAATTGACAGCTGCTACGCTTACAGCCGCCATCGGGCGGTGGTGAAAGTGCACTGGCCGGAGAAGTATGTGCCGGCCGTGAGCACGGGCGAATAGCCCTTTCACGGGAAAGGCATGCTTTCCCGCACGTGATCACTTTCCAACTGGCTCCAGCCCATTGCGCACATAGATTTTGTGAGCCTCCGGAGAGTTCTTGTAGAAATCCAGCAGCGCTTTGGCGCCTGAGGGGTTGGCTGCTTTGGTTGAAATCCCCGCCGACATGACTGTGTACTGCTGAACTGATTCAGGAATTTTCCCAACCAGGCTGATTCCCGAGATTGATACCAGTTCGCTGACCTGCTGTATTCCGATCTCGGCTTCGCCCCTGGCGACCACTTGCCCCACCTTTTCGCCAATCACCTTCTTGCTTTTAGGCAAGACGGCCGCCTCCACCCCGAGCCGCTTCAGCAGTTCTTTCTCGTAGTAAACGCCGCTCAAACTGGCTGAGTAGGCGATGGACTTGGCATTCAACAAGGCTTGTTTGAACTCTTCCACCGTCTTGATGCTGGGGATGGGGCTTCCGGCACGAACGGCCAACCCGATGGATGAGCGCATCAGGTCCACTTGCGTTCCCGCTTGCACCTGCCCCTTCTGAACAAGATCATTTAGCGTGCTCTTTGAGATCAGAACGACATCTGCGCTCTCGCCGCGCTGTAAGCGCGCAGGCACGGATGTACTGACAGAAGCCAAAGAGGACCCGAACTCGGCTTTAACAGGGGCTCCTACTACGCTCAGATAGAGCGGTTGAAGTTCAGCGTGGGCGTCGGTGAATGCGCCGGATGCGAGTAACGACACGGGTTGTGCAGTTGTTTTTGCGGTGTTCGCGGCCCCGGTGGAGCAAGCCGCAAGCGCGACGATGCTGACACCCAGTATGGCGCTCGTCAGAGTTTTATATGTCATAGGGCCTCGCATTTATTGGCCAGGCTGCGGTTCGAGGCGTTTCACGCGGTTCTCGAGCTTGCCAATCTTTTGAATGGTCACGGATACCGGGCCGCCTGAGTTGAAGAGATCGATGTTTTGAACAGCGCCACCCCCACCTGACTTTTTCAAGGCGGTGCCCAGGGAGATGACATCTCCTGGCCACAGGCTCACGTAGCGCGACACGTATTCAATGACTTCCGGTGTCTTGTGGGTCAGGTTTTGAGTGTTGTCAGAGGTGATCAAGGTGCCCTGGTGGTGGCAGGCGATGTCTAGATCATGGGGGTTGCTGATTTCATCTGCGGTCACCAGCCAGGGGCCCAGTGCGCTGAAAGTGTCGGTTCCCTTGTAGCGGCCGGAGTAGGTGACCCAGGTATCCAGGTATTCGATTTCCAGAGTGCCATTCTTGGGGTGTATGGCACGATAGAAAAAAGTGTCGTCAGTGCGCATCTTCACGCTGGTGATGTCGTTGTGCGCGGTGTAGCCGAAGACGTGCTGGTAGGCGTCTTGCGCGCGGATGTTCTTGCCGCCTTTGCCAATGATCAGGGCTAGCTCAGGCTCCGGGTGTGTTCGCCCATCTTCGGGTCGAATCTCAATCGCTTCCTGATGGCCTATCAACGCACTGGCGGGTTTGGTGAAAAACGCAGGGCTGGAGGGGCCTTTCATGATCCGGTCACTATTGGCGCTGTTGTTCAGTGCCAGGCAGATGATCTTGGAGGGGCGCCGCACAGGTGGTTTGAGTTGCACAGACGCCATGGGTAGCTTGGGGGCGGTGGCCACCTCCGAATCAGAAAGCTTCTGCGCGAAGTCTGGTGCGTGTTCGATGAGGTCCATCATCGAACACTGGTGGCCAAGGCCCAGCTTTTGCACAAGTAAGGGGTTGAGGTGAGAGATCGAATCGTTGTCAGCACTGACGATGCCAATACCGGCGACACCTTGGTATTCGAAGCTTGCGAGTTTCATGTCTTTCTTTCTCTGGACGGCGCAGGGCCATCCCTGGCGCCGTCGCGTAAATGTGTGAGGGGTGAAGGGAGGTGGGGAGACGCTTTACACGCAGGCAGCGGTATTTCTGCTGCTTGCCTGTTTACTCTGTGCTCGCTATTCGAGCGATATGTTCGAGCGCTTGATCAATGTCTGGTAGCTGGCTCTTTCGTCTTGCACCAGCTTGTTCAAGTCGCTTGGGGAACCTCCTTCGGGCCGGTTGCCATTGGCCTGCAGGCGTGAGCGAAGTCCGGGGTCTTGCAGGGAAGCATTCAACGCCTGATTGAGCTTCTCCACCACAGCGGCAGGTGTTTTGGGCGGGGCAAAAATTCCGAACCAGTTATTGGCCGTGAACTTGGGCCAGCCACTTTCTGCAATGGTGGGCACCTGCTGCATGGCGCTCTCACGATGAGCGCCTGTTACCGCCAAGACGGTCACTTTGTTGTTCTGCAGTTGAGGAATCACCACTGGAACAGAATCGAACAGCATGTCGATGTTCCCGGCCATCAAGTCGTTCAGGGCCGGTGCCGTTCCCTTGTACGGTATGTGGTGAACTTTTGCGCCCGTGCTGGCCATGAACGCCATCGCGACAAGGTGGGTGTTCGAGCCTGTGCCTGCCGAGCCCACGGTCAGGCCCTCTGGCTTGGAGTTGGAGAGAGCCACCAGTTCGCTGACATTTTTCACGCCCAAGCCTTGGCGGATCATGAGCGCGTAGCTGATGCGGGCAAGGGAGCTGACTGGCGTGAACTGCTGAGGATCGTAGGGGAGATTGGGCTGCAGCAAAGGGTTGATGATCATGCTGCCAGGGCTTCCCAGTATCAGCGTGTAGCCGTCCGCAGGCGCCCTGACCACGGTCCTGGCGGCCACGCTTCCTCCGGCGCCCGCAATGTTCTCAACCACGATGGATTGGCCAATTTTTTGGGAGGCCTCCTGCGCCACTGATCGAGCCAGGGCGTCGCTGGCACCACCGGCGGCGAAGGCCACGACCAACTTGATGGGGCGATCAGGAAACGTCTGGGCATGTGCGTTCGCGAACGCGCTGAGCATGCCGAATGCCAGGGCCATTTTGAGCCCTAAGTAGATAGACCGGGAATACGTTCCTAAGCGGGGTGTCATCAATATGTCTCCTATTAGTTTTGGGCTCTCCCATGACCGAAGACCCCATGCGGCGACTTTAGGATGGCCTTGGCTAAACTCAGCTTTTTTCCTTGAGTTGTTCCGCGTGGTGGAACGAATAGGCTGCGAGGTATCCGATGATCCAGGCGAACGATGTGGGAGACGTGAGGGCGGTGGTCCGTGTGCTGGATTTGCTGCGGGAGCTCAACCAGAACGATGCCTCTGCCATCAGTGATCTTCACAGGAAGCTCCAGCTTCCCAAAGCCACCGTACACAGGCTGCTGGCTACTCTGAAGAGCGCTGGCTTTGTTGCCGTGGATGCGGGCAGCAAGACCTACAGGCTGACGGCCAAAGTTCTGGAGCTTTCTGGCGGCTACACCGAACGCAGCCAGCTACTGGAAGTGTCCGCGCCCTATCTTCGGCAAACCACGAAGAAGATCCGGTGGCCACTTGCGATTGGCGTATTGGATAACTTCAACATCCTGGTTCGCTTCAGCACCATGCCTTACAGCCCATTGGCAGTGCAGGCCACTACGGTAGGGCATCGCTTGGGCTTGCTTGAATCAGCCATGGGCAATGCCTACTTGGCGCATTGCGATGAAGTTCAGCGCGAAATCCTGGTGGAGACGCTGATGACGCAAGCCCAGAACCCCAAGGCTATCCAAAAGCTGTTTTTGCAAAAGGTGGATATAACGCGCCGTCAGGGGTATGGGCTGCGACTACCCTTGCGCAATGGAGAAAGCGCCACGATCGCAGTGCCCATTGGCCAAGGAAAAGATATTCTGGGCGTACTGGGCCTGACCACATTCGGCAGGTTGATGACAGCCAACCTCCTCGTTTCGCATCAGCGCAAGCTCGAAGAGTATGCGCAGGAGATCCTCAGGCGAATCTCAGCATCTGGGACGCCTTGAAGGTGCCTTCGGTCGCCGACACTCTAGCCTTTGAAACGCTTGCGCGTAAGCGCCAGGGCTATCCAGAAAGCCGCGATGGTGTAGACCGCCAGCACGGCAGCATGGCGCCAGGCGTTTTCGGGCCATTGGTCCAGGAAAAGCGGCCTCACGAGGTCAATCGCCGCTGACAGTGGCAACCAGTCTGCAATGGCCCGCACGAATCCGGGCAACTGCTCACGGGGGAAGAACACGCCGGAGAGGAACATCATCGGCGAGAGCCCGAGCGTGAAATAGTAGGTGAAGAAGTCGTAGCCTTTGGCCAGCGCGTTAAAAATCAGTGCAATGCAGCTGAAGGTGATGCCCACGCCCAGCAGCACCGGCCACGCGACCAGCAACTTCGGGCTGTGGCTGATGGAGAGCGCGAACATGACGCACAAAATAGCCGTCACAGAAAACAAGGCCTTGAACCCTGCCCAAAGCATTTCTGCGAGCACGATGTCGTCCAGCCTCACAGGGGCGTTCAAAATGCCGTCCCACGTCTTTTGAACATGCATTCGCGAGAAGGCAGAGTACAGCGCTTCAAAGCTGGCTGCGTTCATGGCGCTCATGCAGATCGAACCGCTGGCCAGGAACAGGATGTAGGGCACCTGCTGACCCTGAATGTTCACCTGCCCAACCAGCGCCCCCAGGCCATACCCGAAGGCCACCAGCCAGATAAGCGGCTCGGCAATGTTGGCCAGCAAGCTGGGCACAGCGAGCTTGCGCCACACCAGCAGGTTGCGCAGAAAAATAGGCCACCAGCGCATGGTCAGCTGCGGAGGTGCCCAGATGGAAGCTTCGTTATTCAACCGTCCTCCCGGATCTGGCGGCCTGTGAGCTTGAGAAACAAATCCTCCAAGTTCGCCGGCCTGTGCAGCATGCGCAACTGGGGATACGCTTCTAGAGCTTGTATCAAGGGCCGCGCATGGTGGGTATAGAAAAAAATCGTCTCGCCGCTGCGCTCCACCCGGGCAGCATGCTGCGACAGGGGTGACTCCGCAAGTGCCAGCGCCCCGTGCCCATAGACCTCCACCACTTCGGGTTCAAGGTGCTGCGCAATGAGCTCGCGTGGCCGGCCTTCTGCAATCTTGCGGCCATGGTCCATCACAAGAAGGCGATTGCAAAGGCGTTCGGCCTCATCCATGAAATGGGTGGTCAGCAGGATGGACTTGCCGCTTTGCAGCAGCATCTGCAGCCGCTCCCACATCAGGTGGCGCGCTTGGGGGTCTAGCCCGGTAGTGGGTTCATCCAGCAGGAGCAGATCCGGGTTGTTGATTAGTGCACGAGCTAGAGACAGGCGGCGCTTCATGCCGCCGGAAAGCTCGCCCGGCTTGGCATTCGCCTTGTGGCCGAGCGCCGCGAAATCCAGCAGTTGCGGTACGCGCTCCGTCAGCGCAGCACGCCCCAGCCCGAAATAACGGCCAAAAACAAACAGGTTCTCGGCGCAAGTGAAATCAGGGTCAAGGGAGTCAAACTGACTCACCACGCCCAGCCTCGCCTTGATGGCGAGTGCATCCCGGGGCATGCTCAACGAGGAGCCGTTTTCCTGTGTGAAGTAATGGATCTGCCCCTCATCCAGGCCGGTAAGTCCCAGGCACATGCGAATGGTGGTGGTCTTGCCAGCGCCGTTCGGGCCGATCACACCCAGGCACTCGCCCGGTGCAATGGAGAATTCAGCCCCATCGACTACGCGGTTTTCACCATAGCGTTTGACGAGACCTCGGGCATCCAGAAGAGGCGGGACATTCATAGCGGCCTATTTTGCCTTGGAACTGTCTAGGCATCCGCCGGAGCAGCGTTCTATGCCGGCGAGGTCACGCCGCGATTGCACCTGCGTGAAGCCTGCTTCCGCGAGCAGCGCGCGCACCGCCTCGGCCTGATCCCAGCCGTGCTCCAGCAGCAACCAGCCGCCGGGAAGCAGATGCGCCGGCGCATGGGCCACCAGATGCCGGATGTCGTCCAATCCATCCGGGCCGCTGACCAGGGCCGCGCGCGGCTCGTGCACCAGCGCACGCAGGTGAGGATCGTTCTCAGAGATATAGGGTGGGTTGCTAAGGATCAGGTCGAACCGTTCGTCCTGTACAGGGGCGAACCAGTCACCAGCCAACAGGCGAAGCGGAAGGTCTAGCCGCTCGGCATTCGCCGCTGCCACGGCGAGCGCGTCTTCGCTGCGGTCTATGGCGGTCATTTCTACCGACGGAAGCTGGCTGCGAAGTGCTAAAGCAATGGCGCCACTGCCGGTGCCCAGATCGAGAAGGCGCAGGGGTGCCGGCCGCGACGAGGAGGGGCACAGAGAAAGTGCCCAGTCGATGAGGGTCTCGGTGTCATCGCGAGGGTCCAGCACACGCGAGTCCACCGCCAATTCAAGGCCATAAAAGGGTTTGCGGCCAGTCAGGTAGGCCACGGGCTCGCCCTTCAGCCTGCGCAGAAGCAAGGCCTCGTATTGGCCCATGGCATCCGGGGGCATAGCATCGGTGTCATGCGCCACAAGCCAGGACCGGTCGTGAAGCGGGCGCCCCAGCGTATGCAGCAGCAATATCCGCGCATCCTCACGCGCCACCCCAAGGCTTTGCGCCTGCGCAAGCGCCTCAGCCAGCAAGACCGAGCTCAAGGGCTGGCCATGCGGTCCACCACATCGCGTACCCCCGCGACCTTCCGCGCGGTCTGCACGGCGAGATCGCGCTCGGAAGCGCCAGGTGGGGAGCCGTTCAGCACAATCACGCCGCCTTCCAAGCCTTCTACACGCAGGCTGGAACTGGCCAGGCGCGGCTCAGCTGCCAGCGTGGTGCGAACGCGTTCGGCCAGGCGCTGTGAGCCGGCGGTGGAGCCTGCATCCAGCGTGGCGGCGATGTTGTCAATGCGCGGCAGGGGAATGTGCTGTGGCGTAGCGCCCCAGGGCGTGCCGCCACTGCATCCGGCCAGCAGAACCGCAGCGCCGCAGAGGAGGGCGAACGAGGCTTTCGGGTGTTGCATAGGGTAGGACTCCTACTTTAGAACGTTCTCAAGCGTTGACTTCCAGCTCTGCCATTTGTTCGGCCTCGCGCTCGGCGCGCAGCGCACCGATCACCTCGGTCAGGTCGCCTTCCATGATGTAGGAAAGCTTGTAGAGCGTCAGGTTGATGCGGTGGTCGGTGAGCCGCCCCTGCGGGAAATTGTACGTGCGGATGCGGTCGCTGCGATCACCGGAGCCAATCAGCCCCTTGCGCGTGGCCGCTTCCTTGGCAGCGCGCTCACTGCGTTCCTTTTCCTGGATTCTGGCCTGCAGCACTTGCAGCGCCTTCGCCTTGTTGGCGTGCTGGCTGCGGCCATCCTGGCATTCCGCCACAATGCCCGTAGGCAAGTGAACCACCCGCACCGCAGAATCTGTTTTGTTGATGTGCTGCCCGCCCGCGCCAGACGCACGGAAGGTGTCAATCCGCAAATCTGCCGGGTTCAGCGTAATCGCTTCGGCTTCGTCTGGCTCCGGCATCACTGCCACCGTAGCGGCGCTGGTGTGAATGCGGCCCTGGGTTTCGGTTACAGGGACGCGCTGCACCCGGTGTCCGCCTGATTCAAAGCGCAGTTGGCCATAAGCGCCATTGCCTTCGACCTTGATCACAATCTCTTTGTAGCCGCCAATTTCGCTGGGTGATTCGCTCATGATCTCGCAGCGCCAGCCTTGTCTTTCTGCGTAGCGCATGTACATGCGCGCCAGATCGCCTGCGAACAAGGCGGATTCGTCACCCCCGGTACCGGCGCGAATTTCGACGAAGGCGTTGCGAACGTCTTGCGGATCCTTGGGCAACAGCATGCGCTGTAATTCCGCATCCAGATCGATCAGTTCTGCTTCGCTGGCGGCGATTTCTTCCTGCGCCAGATCGGCCATGTCGGGATCAGCCAGCATTTCCTTGGCTGCAGACAAATCAGCTTCGCGCTGCACATAGCGCTGCCAGCGACTGGTCAAGGCCGCCACTTCAGTGTGCTCGCGCGAGAGTTTCAGAAACTGCGCCATGTCAGACATGATGTCTGGCTGCGAAAGCAAGAAATCAAGTTCCGCGAGGCGTTCAGCGTAGCGAGCGAGTTGGACGCGAAGAAATGGGGACATTTGCACGAAGCAAGCCGTGATGCTTGCCTAGCCAGGAAGAGGGCTTCACAGCAGATTGGCGCGCCATGAAGGCGGCCGGCAAGTTCACGTACAGGGGCCAGAAAAAAAGGCGCAAATATTTGCGCCTTTTGAATGATACGCGGTATCTCACGCGTTCTGCGGATTAGAAGGGCGGGCTGATCACCGGGCGCCACGTCCGCCGCCATCCGACGGTGGGGCAGGCGTCGAAAATCGGCGCAGACTCGACATTACCAGTTTCGAACGCAGTTTCATCTGTGCAGGTCACTTTGGGCTTGAGTTTTACATCTCCCTCGTTGGGTAATCCCAGGCTATTGCGTGAAGTGACGGTGCCCCGTGTGTACCCACCTGCCGGGATGGCCATAATCGAGTAAAGATCTGCTCGGCCATCAGAATTAATATCGAATGAATATTTGTTTCCTCCGGTCGAAGCATCAAGAACGTACATGATGTTGGGCAAACTTCCAGAAGCCGTGCAGGATTCGATGGACAAGTTGCTGGCTTCCGGAAGGAAGGAAGTAATCCGCACACTGCTGCCTATATTGGCGAGGTCGCTGATGACGCGCTCGCCATTCGTCATGGCACCAGCCATCGTAATGACCCCGAGATTCATGAACCATCCCCTTTTACTGGTCCAATCCACAGCGTTCGAGCTGACCTGGTAGAAAGTTTTGCCAGTGCTTTCCGAACCGGACCCAGCTATCGCGCTACCCAAGGTAATGGTCTGCTCAACTAACTGGCTGCTATTGATGGTAGTGAAACCCGCTTTGTCGTCGGAGCCAATGGGGGTGGGGTCCCATACACCGAATATGCCCTGGCGGGTAGCCGGCGTTGCCAAGTCGTCGTCGTCCAAAAGAATACCCGTTGCAATATTCACAATAGCTCCGCACTGGGTTGTAGTGCCGTAGGTGCAATTGGTCCCGTCCCCTGGGTGTGCGCCCCAGGCTGGCGCGGCATAGATGGGTTGGTCGGCTCCCCCGGGGGTCGTGAATACGGGCATGTTGTAAGAGACTGCAAAGTGGCTTGAACGCAGATCGAAACGCCATAAGTTGCCGTTGGCATCACCTGCGAAAGCCGCAGCTATTTTCCGGTCCATGCCTCTTACGGCCACAACGCCGCCCAATCCGCGGTTACGCACGGCGGTCCCGGTGTTGTTATAGGCAGCTGGCAGGGGAATGAAAGAGACCAGTTGTCCATTGAATGCATCGACCACATAGAGGCCAACTTGCTTGGATGCCCCGCCGTAGTGCCCGCTCGGGGTGAGCATGACCCATCTGCCATTG
The DNA here is from genome assembly GCF_000422885.1 of Ottowia thiooxydans DSM 14619. GTDB lineage: Bacteria > Pseudomonadota > Gammaproteobacteria > Burkholderiales > Burkholderiaceae_C > Ottowia > Ottowia thiooxydans. The sequence continues at coordinate 331,922 of NZ_AUGX01000009.1, forward strand.
TCGAGCTGCCCAGCCGTGGGGTTATTGGTTACATTTGCCAGATTTTGATAGCTGGTCATTGAAGCGTCCACTTCCCACAAGAAGTGGTCTTTGGTCGGTACTCGGTTGATGGGACTCGTCGCGGACTTATTCAACGGGGATTCAAGCCCATAAAGGAAGTTGCCAGCCCTGCCTCCGGAGCCGAACACCAAGGTGCGCCAAGCTGGGTCTGAGTTGGCCGCAGGGGTTTTGTTACCGCTGTCGCGAACGTCGTGTTCAACCAAAGGGCCATCCAGTACATATTGAAACCGGAATGTAGGGTCCGCCAAATTGATTTGCGCGGCCATGGCTCCTTTTGGCATGAACGCTGCGATTTCCGCACCACTGCGCACTGTGGCGTTGTTGACCGAAAGCGCGGTATCAGACGTAGCGGCGTTGATTACATGCACTTTGCCTGAATTCGTTGCGGCAAAAATAGTGGCCGGCGTGTCTTTCTTCTCGTTGACGTAATCAATGTAGACATCCTTTCCGTCCACACTGCTGTCGGTTAGGTCATACCCCATATTAATCCGCCCTCCCACATAAACAGGAGGGGAGTTCACTGACGCAGCTATAGGCTTATCCCTGATTCTATAAACGGCGCCGCTTGTATTTGATCCACCATCGGCCCCTAATAAATACCGGGGGAAGGTTTGGTCGGCTCTCTGCAGGCTGTTGGAATTAAGCAATGCCGTGAAATCCGTAGGCAGGTCCGAAAAATTTGTGTTGTAACCTATTTCCTTCCGCAGTGCGGCGCTGGTACTAGGGCTGGCCGGATCGTAGCCAGAAAGCGAAAATAACTTCCGGGTGGTGACTGGCGGCATCCTGTCGTTTGCTGACCATGTAGCAATAGGAACACCGCCTATCGTATTCGCGTAGTCTCCGCTTGCATTCAGGAGGAAAGATTTGATATCTCCGGTGTTGTTGGAGGTGTTGTATTCTGTGGTGTACTTCAAAAGATTTTCAAGCGTTTGAAAATCCCCGCTGTTGCCAGAAACAGCCACACCAGCGTCGTTGCCGGCGCCCACCATGCTGCTAAGTGCGCCGTCAATAGCCTTGCGAACATCGGCACTGGAATACACACTATAGGCCCGTCCACCGCCTGCATAACCCGCGCGTATGAAGTCATTAATGCGCAGACTGTCAGTGGCAATGGTGCCATTTAGATCGATCGACGTTCTGCCGTCTGCCCAACTAGGCCGGGTGGTCGAGTTGCCAGCCAGCCAGTTATTGATATAGCTATTGATCTGAGCCCATGTCAGCCCGCCCGCAACGCCTGCATCGCCGGAAGGGGTGAGCCCCCAGCCAATGGTGTAAGTTGTCATGTTCTGCCAAAACGCGGGGTTGTTCTGGCCTGGAATAGGGAGAACGTTATTGGGAAGTGCACTGAAGTCAGTATTCCAATAGTAATTCGCAGCCAGGTCGGCTAGTCCCCTGAAGCTGGCACCTCCATCCGCATAGGGAATGTAGACGCTACGTGCAGTGAGTTTGGTAGTTGCATTGGTGCTGTCCCAACCGGCTGCACCGTTAAAGTTGTATTGAAGTGCAGCGGCATTTCCTCCTGGGTTTCCGCTGAAGTTGACAGTTCCATTGATACTTGCAAACTTACTTTCCGCTCCCAGGCTGGTTCCTGAATTCCATGCGCCGTCAGATAACACGATGGTGTAGGAGCGGCGGCAGCTGAGGTCCGCTGCGGCGGTTTCAGCACTGGTATCCGCTGGATTGGATTTCCAGGGGTTCCCCAGCGTAGCGACATTGGTCTTGGCGTAATAATTTCCTGCCACCTGCAGCGCATTGTGCGAGGGCGTGCCTCCAACTGCTCTAACACCATAAAGCCAACCGTAAAAATCGGTTTTCCACCTATTGGCAGGACTAGTTTCGTCTCTGAAGTATCGAACACCTCGGTCTACGCTAATGGAGTTTGTATAAGTAGTGGCCGTAGAGCTGCTATATCTCCCGTACCCGATGCGAAATTTATTATCGTAGCTTTGCATGGCTTGGCCAACCGCCGTACCAACCGACAAAATTCGATTACGATACCATTCATGCCAATTAAGTATGTTTTGCCTTTCCAATGCGGCAGAGCAACTAGTGGCGCCAGCCCCGCAATCTGTGCGTGCATGACCCGTGGGTAAAGAAACGCTGGCGGTGCTGGTGTTCGTAATCGCTACCTCTTCACGTGATAAACAACTGGCATCCGTACATTTGACGTAGCTGAATCTTGCGGCTGTTGGAACAGCTGCCGTCGGACCGTAGGTTGTATATCTTGGAACATAAGAGGTAAGTAACCCATTAGTGTCCGTGCAATTGGGATAGCAGTAACCGCCGGTTCCCGCAATATAATGAAATCCATTAGATCGTTGGTTATCTACAAACCTGAATGAATTGGTGAGGTTGGTGCCGTCTGCTTGGATGCGGGGAGCGTAAGTGATGGCAGGGTTGTAATATTGAGAATTGAATGTGCTCGACCGCATTTTGTACCAGCCATGTTTGCTGGGGGTCGCTGCCGTAATGTTTTGTGCTGACGTGCTACTAACTACCCATTGATTGTCGCTCTTGCGCATGCACCCGATTCGCGTTACTCCCGCGACGGTATAGTTTTCGGGCCGATGTCTGCCTGCTATTGCAGTAGGTTCGGTGTATGTGGTATTGCTTTTGTAGTCTGTTCTGCACACCGAGTATGTGATATTTTCGGTGCAGGTGGCACCGTTCCCACTATTATCTGTTCCATCTTTGCATGCATCAGAAAGTGAGTATCCTTCAGGAAACTCAAATGCCATCGAACCTGAGTTGTCCAGCATGAATACGAGGTTAGGCTTCGCCCCCGAGACCACACTAAATAAAGGTGTTTGACTTGCCGTCGTGGCGGCGAAGGCTCCATTAAATCCTGGCAAGACAATGGCGACAAACAGGGTTTGGGTGAGTTTTCGCAGAAAATTTGACGAGGCACGAGAAAGCAAGGCTGTGAAATTGCCGGAGCTAGGGCGATAGCTAGCCGATGCAAGTGTGCTCGGGATGGAATTTAATGAGCTCATATTATTTGAATAAATAATAGTCGGGCTTGGGATTGAGTGCCTGAACATAATGGGATCTTCCTGTAGAACAGTGCGAGGCGTTCAGTTATTTCAAGCAATCAGCGATCGTCTTGGTGCTGCCGGAGGGTGGGATAATGGCTTTCACACCTCGGCTATTCAAGGTGAGCTCGCCGCACGCGTCGGAGGCCATGCCTCCCGTCGGGGTGGCTCTGATGGTGAAGGTGGCCGGGCTATCCCTTGCTGAGACGCTGATGGTGTAGCTAGCGGTTCCTGATGTAGGAGATGCCCGAAGCCCTGCGGGTAGCAAGCTGGCTGCAGGTGTGCCCGTTGTTTGCTCCGACTCGGTAGACGTGGTGCCTGCGCTGGCTGTATAGCGGTCGTTCGCGGAGTAATACCGTTGCATGAATTGAGCTGCTTCTTGCACGACCCCATGAGCTTCGTTGCGTTTTGAACGCTTGATGTAATCAGAGTAGCTGGGCAATGCAATGGCAGCCAGAATTCCAATAATGGTCACGACAACCATCACTTCTATGAGCGTGAAGCCGTTACTGAATCGTGATTTTGGTTGAGCTTTAAACACAGGAAATTCCTAGAAATAGAGGGTACTTATTCAACTAGCTCTTGATAAGGATGGATTGCATCCAGGCTTCTGCGCCGTTCGTTGTCTTGCCGGTGGATGTATCGTAGTTGGCGTTATTTGCGAATCCACGGGCGGTTATCAAGTAGCCCACCAGCGGTGGCGTGCTGGAGCTTCTTATTCTCTGAATAAGGCATTTCGGAGCAATTGCAAGCGGAGAAGCATCGGGGTCAACGGATGCGTTTTTATATTTATTAACATATGCATCTGGCACGTCAATGACATTGTTTCCAATCCAGTTGCTCGCCGTGCGCCACTCTGCATTTGTGTCTTGCTCGGAGGTGATGTTGGTCAGAATAACCTTTTCTTTAAGGTTTGTTGTGCCATACTCCGTATAATCTTTCCCTGCATCGGAAAAATGAACAATTTGCTCACAAAATCTTAATGCGGTTTCGGCAGCTTCCTGTGCAACCTGACTTGTGCGAACCCCATTAACGACCCGTTCAGTTTGGTTTGCATTTCGAATCGCGAAAGTGCCCAGAAGTGAAAGTACGACGATCAAGATGAGCGTAATAACCAGCACTACGCCTTTCTCTGATGTAGGGTGAGCAATTCCGTGCGTGAGTTTTTTTGGAGCAGGCATATAATTCTTCAATTTAATATAGATTTTGCGATTTCTATATTTTATTCAAGGAATGATTAATCGATTTCTTAACAGCACAGTCGTCGTAAAGGTTCTGCGCAGATATCCATCAGTTCCAGCGGCATCTGAGTTGTCGCAAGTTTTATAGGCATGCCCCCCAGTAGGCACATCGCGCATGGGTTGTTCGCTGCGTATGAGTAAGCAGATGCGCACGCTCAATACGCGCCCCCAGCGATCATCCGTAATATTCGGTAACTTACTGCTGGAGGGTAATGCATCGATCTGAGTCGCCGTCAGATAGGCGATGATCTGATGGCGCATAGGGTCGTAACTGGTCGCAAGCTCCGCGCTGGGATGAGACGCTACGCCATAAAGCAACTGCATTTCTTCCACATTGGGCATCAGTGGCTGAGTATCGCCCGTAGGAGTTGCGGGGATGCTATTGGTTATTCCACGGCACATCAGGTTGGGTAACCCGCTGGAAGTCCTAACAAAATAGCGATTGTCCGCAAGGGCATAAGTTCCAGGGGCCGGGCTCGGCGCTGGCGCGGCTTGTGAGGCCGCGTTCGCCGTAATTCCATTTCCGATGCAATTGGTTGCTGCGCCACCCGCTGTTCGATAGGTGTTAAGGGGCGTTGCCTGGTATCGAATAGCAATTGCATCACTGCCTGATCCTGTTGTACAAGCCAGGCTCCCAAAGGCGACTGTTTCACTTGAGAAGCCGCCATCGCAGCCTCGAACAGCAATACCAAAAAAATTACCGGAGATGGTGGCTCCGTTGGTGGGGATGATTTGCTGTGAATATCCGGCCTGTTTGATTTGATTTTGTATCAAATTCAAAGAAACTAGCCCATCTTCATTCAGCTGCGCCTCATATTGGGAAACTTGACTGCCTCTGCTCGTAGAAGAATAAAGAGCAAGACCAGCAGTTAGGATTACCAAACCAATAGTGAGCGCGATCAGTAGCTCAAGCAGCGTGAAGCCTGCATTGGATTTCTGCATTTGCGTGGGGTACGCCTTGGCGCTAAATAAGGGTACTGCTGCGCTCATAGCGTAATCCTGAAGTACATGCAAGATACCGCCAGCTCTCCTGAGCCATCATCTTTTTCTGAGATGTTGGCGCCACTGGGGCATGTTTGGCTTTGCTTGAAGCCTTTAAGTTGATCGATTTCCGTCCAGATGAGCCAAATATCTAGAACACGCGTAGGGGGTAATCCAGCAACGCCAGGTGGCGCATTGGTTAGCGAGGTTTCAATATAGGCCGTGCCGCCCGGAAGGCGGTTGGCTACATTGGTGAGCCACTGTGCCTGGTCGTATGCGGCAATGGAGGCTGCGCATGTATTGACAATGCTGCTGGGATTACTGGTGTCTACTGAGCAGGCATCAGGTGCATCGGTGGGGTCTGATGTGGCGGCCTCTCGCGTGCCCGCTGTGTACGCCGCTGTGTACGCGTAGTTGGCGAATCCAAATAGGTTTGAGCGGGCACGTTCCGCGTAATCGGTTACTAAGCTCAATCCAGTTGCACGCGCACGCGACATCTGGTTGTACTTCATGGATGCGGAAGTGAGGCCCGCCATGCCCAAGAGGGCAATGGCCAGAATCACCATGGCCACCAGCACTTCTATTAATGTGCCGCCGTTTTGTTTACGCTTGATCATCGTTAATCCGGGAACATCAGGTTCATGGAGCTAAATGTTGATTCACTCTGTGCAGTCGGCGGAGTCAGCCACATACCGAACACGTCCTGGTGTGCTTATGCAAACGCCCTTGCGGATGCCATTGACCCCATTGAAATTGACACGGTTATTGTTGGAATTGAGCAAACCATTGGGCAAAAACACGAATCTGCCGGCGTTGGTGGGGGTGATGTCTTCAATGCCTCCGGGCGCTTGCTGGCGCAGCAGGAGTTCATCTCCGTTGTTCGGGTTGTAGTTGAAGTTACTGTCGTTGTCGTAGTTGACGAAGACGATCCAGCCTGTTGCGAAGCCCGTTGTACCCACCGCCGAAAGGCAGGTCTCGCTGGTGTTGTTGGCCACACGGCACATCACCACGGGTTTGACGCGTGCAATAGCCTCCGTGCGCGCGGTCCTCAGGCTGCCGGTGAAGGCGTTGGTTGCATTCGTCACTTGCCACTGGTTGAGAAAGCGTGCAATAGGAGGCGCAGCCAGACCGATCAAGATCGCCAGAATGGTGATCGTTATCAGCAGCTCGATAAGGGTAAAGCCGTTCTGCCGATGGGTTCGGCGGGAGCGGGTGGTCTGTAAGCGCATGGGCGTGGCGGGTAGGAAAGCGGAGCGGGGCTAGGCTGAACTTATCCTCATCGGCCGTTTGGATGGGGAGCTCAACGACGAACGGTCATGGGTAAATGACGAAAGGAAACGTGTGTTTCACTGTGTGTGAGGTATTTCACGTTTTTCAGCCGGTATGGGGATGCGGTCTGGGAAGAGCTGCGAATCTGTAGGTTGAGGCTGGCGGTTCCGGTGCGCCCAGATAGGTTCGCCTATTTGGGCCTCGGGCCTTTGTGTAAGAGCGGAAGGCTATTGGTTACCGCAGCGCTCAATCAACCGCCGCTTGCCCTCACCCCACCCTCTCCCGCCTGCGGGAGAGGGAGTAAGACCAGCTCACGGCCTCGGGCTCTGGGCTCAAGTCGGCAGGCGCGCTTGCATCAGGCTCTCTCAGGGGGAGAGGGAGTTAAAACTGCCGTCTCCAATGGGGGGAGGTAGTTAAAACCCGCCGTCTCCAAAGGGGACGGGAGTCAAAACCGGCCGTCATTCCTAGGGGCCAGGGAGTTTAAAGATCCGCGCTGATGGCTTTGACGAGGCTGCCTAAGACCGCAGAAACAGCCGGGAAATGGCCTGGGCCATCTGCTCCCGTTGGGCGGGATCGGCCGTGCGCAATTCAGCGAGTGCGCCGTGGAGCATTTTTTGTGTGAGGCCGCGACTCAGGGCTTCCAGCACATCGTCTGTGCTTTCCCCTTTGGCCAGGCGTTTGCGGGCGCGTTCCAGCTCTACGTCGCGCCATTGATCAGCCTGCGCATTGAGTTGGCGGATCAAGGGCACGACTCCGCCGGCTGGATCGCGCTGATCCACCCAGTGCATGAAGCTTTGCACCCCGGCATCAATAATGGCCTCAGCTTGTGCCACGGCCGCCTGGCGGTTGGCTTGGCCTGTTTGAACGACTTGCGCCAGATCGTCCACGGTATAGAGGTAAACGTCGTCCAGCTCTCGAACTTCAGGCTCAATATCGCGCGGGACAGCCAGATCAACCATGAAAATGGGCCGATGGCGGCGCTTTTTCAGTGCGCGCTCCACGGCGCCCAGGCCAATGATGGGGAGTGTGCTGGCGGTGCAGCTGATGACGGCGTCAAACTCATGCAGACGATCCGGGAGATCCGCCAGGCGCATCACTTCCCCTCCCAGACGGGTAGCGAGTTTTTCGCCACGTTCCAGCGTCCGGTTGGCAATGGCCATTGATTTTGGCTCTTTGGCGGCGAAGTGAGTGGCCGCCAACTCGATCATCTCCCCGGCGCCTACGAACAAAATCTTGACCTGCCGCATGTCTTCGAACAGGTTGCCCGCCAGGCGCACAGCCGCAGCGGCCATGCTGATGCTGTGAACGCCGATCTCGGTGGAACTTCTGACTTGTTTGGCGACGGCGAAGCTGCGCTGGAACAACTGATTCAGTGTGCTGCCCAGCGCCCCGGCATCTTCGGCAGCGCGCACGGCGCTTTTCATTTGACCCAGGATCTGGGGCTCGCCCAGCACCATGGAATCAAGGCCACTGGCTACGCGGAAGGCATGACGCGCAGCCAGCCCGTTTTCCAGAACGTAGGTGTGATCGCGCAGGGTATCTGCAGGCACATCGCCCGCGCGGGCTAGCCACCCCAGCGTGTGATCGATCTGAACACTTTCACTGGCGCAATAGACCTCCGTGCGGTTGCAGGTGGAGAGAATCGCCGCCTCCGGGTGGCGGCTGTGCGACTGCCTCAGACCAGTGAGCGCGGGGGCTAATTGATCGAGCGCGAACGCGAAACGACCGCGCAGATCTAGCGGCGCGGTGTTGTGATTAAGTCCAAGTGCCCATACGGCCATAGCCCTGATTATAAAATTTGTAGGAGGACTCCTGCTCTCCGATCGTGCGAGGGCTTGATCAATATCAAGAATATGAACGTCATCGACCTGTTTTGGCACCTTGCGGGCTTCATAGCACCCGCTCTTTTTGTGGCGCTCGGTGTCACGTTGCTCGCTCAGGTTTTCATGAAAAAAGCGCTTTCTACCCGGGTAATTTTTCGTCAGTTCGCCATCAGTTTTGTTGCGGGGCTGGCGGTGTCCGTGGCGGGATTGGTGCTCAGCGGGCACGACGGGCGCATGTGGACTTATGTCGCGCTGGTGCTGGTGGTGGCTACCAGCCAGATGGTGTTCAGGCCAAAATAGGTCTACCTGGCCGCTGACGGGTGGCGGAATTGGGGCGGCGCTGCTTGCTGAACACGCCCCCTGGGTTATTCCTCAATCTTCGCGAACTGAACGATTTTTGTGTATTTTGCGATTTCGGCGGCGAGGAAACCGTTCATTTCTACGTTGGGTGAGGCCACATTTGAGCCCGCGGCGGCCATCTTCTGGCGAAACTCTGGCGACTGCAATGCCTCGTCGAGCGCCTTTTTGATCTTGGCTGCGATGGGCTGTGGCAGCTTTGCCGGGGCCATCAATGCGAACCACGAGCTGATGTCCACGTTTTTGAACTGCGGGAATTCGGCCAGCGCAGGAATGTCAGGAGAGGCCGCTGAGCGCTTGGCTTCGGTCGTGCCCAGAGCGATGACTTTGCCCGCCTTGATTTGCGGGAGCCCGCTGGAGAGCACAAATACTCCAAACTCAAGGTTCCCACCGAGCAGATCATTCGTGAGAGGTGCCACCCCGCGATAGGGAATGTGCGTCATGTAAAGGCCGCCTTGTTCCTTGAGCATCTCGCCCGCCAGATGCAGCGCAGTGCCCACGCCAGAGCTCCCGTAGCTGAATTTTCCGGGGGTTTTCTTCACACGCTGTATGAATTCAGGCGCCGTTTTCACGCCCGACGCCGTCGACGCGACAAACACCATAGGCTGCGAGCCGATGAGTCCGATAGGCGTGAAGTTGTTGATGTTGTACTTCACGCTCTTGCTCACGAGCTTGGCGATCGCCAACTCGTTGTTGGCGCCGACGAGCAGCGTGTAACCATCGGCTGCGGCGTTCGCCACCTTCTGCGCGCCAATCGTGCCACCAGCGCCGCCAACGTTCTCGACAACCACAGATTGCCCCAGTCGGGCCGACAGCTCGGTGCTGACAAGGCGGCCCATCAAATCGGTGCTACCCCCTGGTGGATAACCAACCACTATGGTGATCGGGCGGGAGGGATAAGCGCTGGCGTCTTCAGCCATCACAGGTAGCGCTGCTGCAGTAAGGCCCATGAAGGTGAACAGGCTGCAAGCCAGCATGGCGGAGCGGCGCAGAGGGGTTTTCAGAGCTTGTGTGGGATGCATGGCGTAGATCTTCCTCGTTGAATTGGCTTATTTGATGCCCGATTTTGCGTGCACATTGTCAGCAATGTGGTGCTGAAACAGCACGAACCTGTGCGATTTTTTTCAACCCGGTACGAACAGGTCCACCCGGTCACTCACGATGCCGTCTGTGCCCAGGCTGATCAAGCGCTCCGCGGTGCTTTCGTCATTGACGGTGTAGGAGAGGCAGCGCATGCCCATCGCCTTGACACGGGCCACCAGGGCTGCATCCCACAGTGCATGCTGGCATACGACCGCTGCGCATTGGAGCTGCTGCGCGTAATCGCTCCAGTCGTCCCACAAGGTGTCGAGCAGCAGCCCGCGTGGCAGTTGCGGCGCGGCTTTCACGGCGCCCAGAAGAGATTCGGGCCGGAATGAGGTGAGCAGAGGTGGCGTGGAGGCCTGGGCCCAAAGGCGGGCGGCGAGCTGAGCAACGACCTGGCCAGTGCGTTCTTCTTCACCGGGCGTGGGTTTGATCTCAATGTCGAGGAAGTGGCCATTTGCCAGGCACCAGCGGGCAGCGTTTTCAAGCGTGGGGATGGGCTCTCCCACATAGGCCCGGGAATGCCAACTGCCGCTGTCGAGTTGGGCCAGTGTTGACCAGGCGAGGTCTCCCGCCGTGCCCTGGCCGCTCGTTGTGCGTTCCAGGGTGCTGTCGTGCAGGAGAAAGGGCACGCCATCGGCGCTCAACTTGGCGTCGCATTCAAACATGCGCCAGCCGTGCTGCGCACCCAGGCGAAAGGCTGCCAGCGTGTTTTCAGGAGCCAGCTTGCCTGCACCGCGGTGGGCAATCCAGAACGGGTAAGGCCAGTCAGTGGTCATTGAGTGTGGGCGGAGAGCCTTTTTCTGCTCGAAGGCCTACCTAGGAACGCGTTCTTAGGCGTCCACTACTGCTCAAGCCGGTTTCCGCTGGCCTCATCAAAGCCATGGATGCGGTCCTCTAGCGGCAAAACTTGAAGCGTCTGGCCAATCGCGGGGGGCATTTCAGTTTCGTGCATGCGCAAAATGGTTAATGGACCCTGTTCGCCGCCGAGATGGCCGTACACCAGGCGCTCAGCTCCCAGCATTTCCACGGTTTCCACGGTCAGTTGCCAGCCGCCTGACTCCACCACACGCAGATGTTCGGGCCGGATACCCAGCAATACGCCATCGCGCACGCCTTCCACGCCCTTGAGCAAGTTCATCGGTGGTGAGCCGATGAAGGTGGCTACAAATGCGGTGGCGGGGCGGTGATACACCTCCTCGGGGGTGCCGAACTGCTCCATGCGTCCGCCATTCATAACCATCATCCGCTGGGCCAGGGTCATGGCCTCCACCTGATCATGGGTCACGAACAGGCTGGTAATACCGAGCTCGCGATGCAGCTTCTCAATCTCCAGCCGGGTGTGGGCGCGGAGCTTGGCATCCAGGTTGGACAGGGGCTCATCGAAGAGAAACACTTGTGGTTGCCGAACAATGGCTCTGCCCATGGCCACGCGTTGGCGCTGGCCGCCGGACAATTCGCGTGGTTTGCGCTGTAGCAACGCTCCCAGCTCCAGGATGCCTGCGGCCTTGTCTACCCGCGCCTTGATTTCATCGACAGGCACTTTCTTGATCTTCAACCCGTAGGCCATGTTGTCGAACACGCTCATGTGGGGGTAGAGAGCGTAGTTCTGAAACACCATGGCAATGTCGCGCTCGGCGGGTTCCAGATTGTTCACCACGCGGCCACCAATGCTGATGGTTCCGTCAGTGATCTCCTCCAACCCAGCCACCATGCGCAACAGGGTCGATTTTCCGCAGCCCGAAGGGCCTACGATGACCACGAACTCGCCATCATTGATCTCGGCATTGACGCCGTGAATCACCTGGTTAGCCTTGGGACCAAAGCCGTAGCGTTTGATGACGTTGTTGAATTCGATGGAAGCCATGTTGGAGTTGTACTTTGTGCGTTGATGAGAGCCGTCAGAGTCGGAAGTTGTTGTTTTTACCGCCGAGCGGCCAATCACTTCTCGGTGTCTACCAGGCCCTTCACAAACCATTTCTGCATCAGCATGACCACCAGTGCCGGTGGCAGCATAGCCAGGATGGCGGTGGCCATGACGACGTTCCACTCGACGTAGATTTCGCCGAAGATGGCCCGCTTGATCCCCAGCACGATGGGGTACATATTTTCACTGGTGGTCACTATCAGGGGCCACAGGTACTGGTTCCAGCCATAGATGAACTGGATCACGAACAAGGCAGCCACGCTGGTTTTGGAAAGAGGCAGCAGAATGTCTTTGAAGAACCTCAGGGGGCCGGCACCATCAATGCGCGCAGCCTCCGCCAGCTCATCGGGCACGGTCAGGAAAAATTGGCGGAAAAGGAAGGTGGCAGTGGCAGAGGCGATCAGCGGTACGGTCAAGCCCGCGTAGCTGTTGAGCATCTTCAGGTCTGAAATGACTTCATAGGTCGGGCCAATGCGCACTTCCACGGGCAGCATCAGGGTGATGAAGATCATCCAGAACACCAATCCGCGGAAAGGGAAGCGAAAGTAAACCAGCGCAAACGCCGACAACAAGGAAATCGCAATCTTGCCCAGCGCAATGGTCATTGCGGTCACAAAACTCACCCAGAGCATGGGCCAGCCCGCTGCAATGGTGGCGCCGTTGGCGGTTTTTCCGCCTAGCAGAGCCAGTTTGTATGTGTAGGCAAAGTTGCTTCCCGGCACAAGAGACAGCGGGTGGCTGCCAGCAATCTGCTGCGCGGTTTGCGTAGACATGATGAAGGCGACGAGCACGGGGAAGGCCACGATCGCTACACCCAAGATGAGTACAGCGTGGGCAACGGCATCCAGCACGGGGCGGCGTTCAACGATCATGATCAGTACTGCACTTTCTTCTCAACGAAGCGGAACTGGAAGACCGTGAGCAGAATGACGATGGCCATGAGCACCACCGATTGGGCGGCTGAGCCTCCCATGTCAAGCGCCTTGAAGCCGTCGTAGTAAACCCGGTAGACCAAAATAGAGGTGTCTTTGCCTGGGCCGCCGTGGGTGGCGGCATCTACGATCGCGAAGGTTTCGAAGAAGGCATAGATCACGTTCATCACGAGCAGGAAGAACGTAGTGGGCGAAAGCAGGGGGAACACAATGGTCCAGAAGCGCCGCCAGGGTGTGGCGCCATCAATGGTGGCTGCTTCAAGAACAGCGTTGGGAATGGATTGCAAGCCTGCCAGGAAAAAGAGGAAGTTGTAGGAAATTTGCTTCCACACGGCGGCAATCACAATCAGCGACATCGCATGGTTGGGATTAAGCAGATGGTTCCACTCCACCCCCATGGCTTGCAGCGCATAGGAGACCACGCCCCAGGGTGATGCGAACATCATCAGCCACAGCACCCCGGCCACCACAGGTGCCACGGCATAGGGCCAAATCAGCAAGGTCTTGTAAACGGAGGCTCCGCGCACGACGCGGTTGGCCATGACCGCCAGCAGCAGGGCCACGCTGATGCCCAGCACGGCCACCAGTACCGAGAATACCGCAGTGATCTTGAATGAATTCAGGTAGCTCGGGTCGTCAATGAGGCGCTCAAAATTGGCTAGCCCGACGAATTCCCGGCTGGTGCCGAACGCGTCTTCCTGCAAAAGGCTCTGGTACAGCGCCTGCGACGCCGGCCAGAAAAAAAACACCAGCACCACCACCATCTGGGGTGCGATCAGCACCCACGGCAGCCATGCGGATTTAAAGCGAACGCGTTTTTCCATGGGAAAAGATGATACTGGGATGATAGCTGCCGCGAATGGCGGCAAGAGGGGGATGCTTCAGGGATTACGCCAGTATTGGGAGAAGCGTATGGGCCTGTCTGGAGAATGTTGCGGTCTTTGGTACGCAATTGAGGCTCGGGGGGTGATTATGGATGCAGCCTCGCCTTGCTTTCGCGCAACCAGGGTGCATCGTCAAATCATCGTTTGACCAAGTCATCGTTGCGTGAATGACGGGAGCTCCTGTAAGAGGGGCGTGCAGGGAGCATCCGCCCATTCAAGACAAGAAAAAGACCTTGAAAAGGAGGTTTAGATCCCGTTCAAGGTCTTTGCATGGGCCGCTGCCTCAGGCAGTTCCTCCCGCGCGCCGGTGAGACTGCGAAAGGGCGCTGATCACGCGTTAGCGCAAGAATTACCCTTTGTTCGCCTTCTGGAAGCGCTCCAACTGCTCGTTCCCACGTTTGACCGCAGAATCCAGCGCCTCTTTGGCGGTCTTCTTGCCAGCCCACAGGCCTTCCATCTCCTCGTCGATGATGGTGCGGATCTGTACGAAGTTGCCCAGGCGCACACCCCGCGATTTGTCCGTGGTCTTGCGGATCATCTGGGTCACCGCCACATCAACGCCTGGGTTTTTCGAGTAGAAACCAGATTTTTCCGTGAGCTGGAAAGAAGCTGTCGTGACGGGCAGGTAGCCGGTGCGCTGGTGGCTTGCGGCTGCTACCTCAGGCTTGGAGAGATAAGAGAAGAACTGGCCAATACCCTTGTACTCCTCTGGTTTTTTGCCCGACATCACCCAGAGGCTGGCGCCGCCGATCACGGTGTTTTGCGGAGCGCCAGGTACATCTGGGTAGTAGGGCAGGGTACCGATGCCATAGCCGAATTTGCCGTTGCGCACCACGTTGCCGTAGAGGCCGGAGGAGCCGGTCATCATGGCGCACTCGCCGGAGACGAAGGTGGCATCAGCCGAGTTGTTGCGACCTTTGTAGATGAACAGGCCCTGTTTGGCCATGTTGCCCAGGTTTTCCATGTGGCGCACGTGCAGCGGCGTGTTGATCGCCAGGCGTGTGTTCAGACCGCCAAAACCGTTGTTCTGTGTGGCGTACAGCACGTTGTGCCAGGCGCTGAAGCTCTCCAGCTGAGTCCAGCTGACCCAGCTGGTGGTGAAGGGGCACTTATGCCCGGAGGCTTTCAGCTTGGCGGCTGCCGAAGCCACTTCAGGCCACGTTGTGGGTGGTTTGGCTGGGTCCAGGCCCGCAGCCTTGAAGGCGTCCTTGTTGTAATGGAGCACCGTGGTCGAGCTATTGAACGGGAAGGACAGCATTTGCCCATTCGGGGCGGTGTAGTAGCCGGCCACCGCAGGGATATAGGCGCCCTGGTCAAAAGAGACGCCGGCTTGCTTCATGATCTCGCCCACTGGTTTGATCGCCCCCTTGCTGGCCATCATGGTGGCGGTGCCCACCTCGAATACCTGCAGGATGTGGGGTGCGTTACCGGCCCGGAACGCGGCGATAGCGGCCGTCATGGACTCGTCGTAGCCCCCTTTGAAGGTGGGCACAATTTTGTATTGGGTTTGGCTGGAGTTGAATTCCTTGGCCAGGTCATTCACCCACTCGCCCAGGGCACCGCCCATTGAATGCCACCATTGGATCTCGGTTTGCGCCTGTGCAGGAAGAGCTAGAGCGGCGGCAAGGGCTGCTACAGCCAGGGGAAGGCGACGAAAGTTTTTCATGATGACTCCAAGAATATCGCGCGAGGATATTCGCGATTTGTGACGAAAGCATTGAAGAATTATTTCGATTGAATGACAAGCGGGTTTGTACGAACGCGCCCGCAAACCTATGGCGCTTCGTCCACAAATGCAGCTGGCGCCAGGGGGTGCTGACCTTGCATTTCGTGTGTGAATGTTGCGCCGCAGTAAAATCACTGCCCAGCCGGACACACCCTCTCCCGTATCTCGCGTCTCGCCGTCCAATAAATCCCACGCCGCGCTGGGCCTGAAGCTTATGAATGCTCCTGCCACGCTAAATCACTTGCTTGCTGCCGCAGATGCGGCACCGCGGTTGCGCGAGATTCCGTACAACTACACCAGTTTTTCCGATAGGGAAATCGTGCTCCGCCTGCTGGGCGAACGTGCTTGGGAGCTTTTGGGCAGCTTGCGCGGTGAGCGCCATACGGGCCGTTCTGCTCGCATGCTGTATGAGGTACTTGGCGATATCTGGGTAGTGCGGCGCAATCCGTACCTGCAAGATGACCTCCTGGATAACCCCAGGCGGCGCAAGCAGTTGGTGGAAGCGCTGAATCACCGCCTGACCGAGATCGACAAGCGCCGTACCCCGGAAAACGACGCCAGCCGAGACGCGCTGGTCGCCGAACTGCTGGTTTCTGCCCGCCGCGTGGTGAACGCCTTCAACCGGTCTTTCGAGAATGTGGCTGCTTTACGCCGCCGCGCCGCCAAGGCGCTCGGCCACTACACCGCCAAGGACAACATCAAGTTTGATGGCCTGTCGCGCGTAAGCCATGTCACAGATGCCACCGATTGGCGGGTAGAGTTCCCGCTGGTCGTGCTCACCCCTGATACTGAGACCGAAATGGCCGGCCTGGTCAAGGGCTGCATTGAATTGGGTCTGACCATCATTCCCCGGGGGGGCGGCACCGGCTACACCGGCGGCGCGATCCCGCTGGATTGGAAAACTGCCGTCATCA
This sequence comes from Ottowia thiooxydans DSM 14619, assembly GCF_000422885.1. Lineage (GTDB taxonomy): Bacteria > Pseudomonadota > Gammaproteobacteria > Burkholderiales > Burkholderiaceae_C > Ottowia > Ottowia thiooxydans. The sequence goes on from NZ_AUGX01000009.1 coordinate 348,151, forward strand.
ACACGGAGAAGCTGGAAACCCTGGGCCAGATCGAATGGCTCAGGCTGCCTGGCCTGGACAAAGACGTTGCCACCATCCACACCGAAGCCGGCGTGGTGACGCAACGTGTGGCCAATGCTGCTGAGGCTGCTGGCCTGGTGTTTGCCTGCGACCCCACCAGCGCTGAAGCCAGCTGCATAGGCGGCAACATCGCCATGAACGCGGGTGGCAAGAAGGCCGTGCTCTGGGGTACGGCGCTTGACAACCTTGTCAGCTGGCGCATGGTCACGCCAGATGCCGAGTGGCTGGAGGTCACCCGGATCGGCCATAACCAGGGCAAGATCCATGATGCCGCTGTCGCCAGCTTCGAGCTCAAAACCTTTGATGCCAGTGGCAAAAAGCTGCTGAAAACCGAACGTCTGGATATTCCTGGCTCCACTTTCCGCAAGGAAGGCCTGGGCAAGGATGTAACCGATAAATTCCTTGCCGGTCTTCCTGGGGTGCAAAAAGAGGGCTGCGATGGTCTGATTACAAGCGCGCGCTGGGTGCTGCACCGCATGCCGGAGCACACACGCACGGTGTGCCTGGAGTTCTTTGGCCACGCCAAGGATGCCGTGCCGAGCATCGTCGAGATCAAGGATTTCATGTTCGCCGAAGCCGCCCGCACTGGCGTTGTGCTGGCAGGGTTGGAGCATCTGGATGATCGCTATCTGCGTGCGGTGGGCTACAGCACCAAATCGCGCCGCGGCGGCTTGCCCAAGATGGTTCTGATTGGCGATATTGCCGGTGACGATGCCGATTCCGTCGCCCGCGCCACCAGTGAGGTGGTGCGCCTAGCCAACTCGCGCTCAGGAGAAGGTTTCATCGCAGTCAGTGCGGAGGCTCGCAAGAAATTCTGGGCTGACCGCAAGAAAACCGCTGCCATCAGCCGTCACACCAACGCCTTCAAAATCAACGAAGACGTGGTGATTCCCTTGCCGCGCATGGCGGAATATACCGACGGTATCGAACGCATCAACATCGAGCTTTCGCTGCGCAACAAGATCGAGCTGACTGGTGAATTGGAGGCCTTTCTTGAGCGGGGCAACCTGCCGTTGGGTGAAAACAGCGAGGGCGTGGCCTCGCCCGAGCTGCTGGCCGAAAAAGTTCAACAGGCCTTGGTCGTGGTGCGGGAAGTTCGCAATCTGTGGCAGGGCTGGCTGACCGATGTAGACGCCCTCTTTCCGCAGCTGCAGGACCATAGCCTGCGTGCCAGCTGGAAGACCCAGATCCGCGCACCCTTGCGTGACATCTTTACCGGCACTGATTTCGAGCCCTTGCTGGCGGCACTGAACGGCGTTCAGCAACGCGTGCTCAAAGGGCGCGTATGGATTGCCCTGCACATGCACGCTGGTGATGGCAACGTGCACACCAATATCCCCGTGCACAGCGACAACTACGCCATGCTGCAAACCGCTCATGAGGCCGTAGATCGCGTGATGGCCCTGGCGCGTCAGCTGGATGGCGTGATCTCGGGCGAGCACGGCATTGGCATCACCAAGCTGGAGTATTTGAGCGACGCCGAACTGGCTCCCTTTGCTGCTTACAAGCAGCGTGTAGACCCTGAGGGCCGCTTCAACCGCGGCAAGCTGCTCAGAGACAAGGATCTGCCTGACCAGCTTGGCAGGCGCCTGCGTGCTGACCTGGGCAATGCCTATACACCGAGCTTCGGGCTCATGGGGCATGAGTCCATCATCATGCAGCAGAGCGATATCGGCGCCATCGCTGATTCGATCAAGGACTGCCTGCGTTGCGGCAAATGCAAGCCGGAGTGCTCCACTCATGTGCCGCGCGCCAACTTGCTCTACAGCCCGCGCAACAAAATCCTGGCAACTTCGCTGCTGGTGGAGGCGTTCCTCTATGAGGAGCAGACCCGCCGTGGCGTCTCGATCAAGCACTGGGAAGAGTTTGAGGATGTGGCTGATCACTGCACGGTTTGCCATAGGTGTCTTTCGCCATGCCCCGTGAAGATCGATTTTGGCGATGTCACCATGCATATGCGCAACCTCTTGCGCAAGATGGGCAAGAAGAGCTTCCGGCCAGGCAACGCTGCGGCCATGTTCTTCCTGAACGCCACCAATCCGGCCGTGATCAATGCCACACGCGCGGCGATGACTGGCGTGGCGTTCAAGGCGCAGCGCGCCATGGTCGATCTATTGCGCCCCGCCAGCCGCAAACAGACCCAGCACCCTCCCGCGACCGTAGGCAAGCCGCCTCTGCGAGAGGAAATCATCCACTTCGTCAATAAGAAGCTGCCTGCTGGTTTGCCCAGCAAGACCGCGCGTGCGCTGCTGGATATTGAAGACCGCGACTACGTGCCGGTGATCCGCAATCCCAAGGCCACCACAGCTGACAGTGAAGCGGTGTTCTATTTCCCCGGCTGCGGATCTGAGCGTTTGTTCTCGCAGGTGGGGCTGGCTACGCAGGCCATGCTCTGGCATGCCGGCGTACAGACGGTGTTGCCACCGGGCTATGTATGCTGCGGTTATCCTCAGCGCGGCTCGGGCCAGTTCGACAAAGCCGAGAAGATGATCACGGACAACCGGGTGTTGTTCCATCGCGTGGCCACTACGTTGAACTACCTGGAGATCAAGACCATCGTGGTCTCCTGCGGCACTTGCTATGACCAACTGGCCGGTTACGAGTTCGAAAAGATCTTCCCGGGCAGCCGCATCATCGACATTCACGAATTCCTGCTGGAAAAAGGCATCACCCTGCCTGTTGAGCAGCAGGGTAGCTACCTTTATCACGAGCCCTGCCACAACCCCATGAAGTTGCAGGACTCCACCAAGACGGTGAAGGCACTGATTGGTGATCAGGTGCTCAAGAGCAACCGTTGCTGCGGCGAGAGCGGAACACTGGGGGTCACCAGGCCCGATGTGTCGACCCAGGTGCGCTTTCGCAAGGAAGAGGAAATCCGACAAGGCGAAGCGGAGCTGCGCGCGACAGGATCCGTGCCCGAAAAAGCCAACGTCAAGATTCTCACCAGCTGCCCAAGCTGCCTGCAAGGCCTCAAGCGCTATGAGAACGATCTGCAAAACGGGTTGCTGGAGGCCGATTACATCGTGATCGAGATGGCGCGCCACATTTTGGGTGAAAACTGGCTGCCCACCTATGTAGACCAAGCCAATTCTGGCGGTATTGAGCGCGTGTTGGTCTAATTTCGAGCTGTTCAGTCGAAAAATATCGTTCACACTTTCTGAGTCTGTCGGAGCCTCGCGCGGAGCTTCGACCCTTCGACAAACTCAGAATAGGCCAAGCTCAGCCTGAACGGATTTGCGTTTTTGAAAGCAAGTTGGCATAAGCGCGTGTTCAGCGTTCCCATGCTCCGCCCGAGCAGCCTTTCTGGCTTGGAGTAACGATTTAAAAAGCGACCTCCAGGGAACAATCCCGTTCAATTCTGCTCATAGAGCCATCCGCCAATAGCGGGTGGAGGGCGCTTAAGTGAACGGTATTACCCTAGCGAAGACAATTTTTATCGGAGGGCTGACCCCCTGATTTTTATGCCCATAGCGAAGCTATGGGTCAAGACGCCGGTAAAAAATGGACCGCAAAGTTCTATTTGTCGCTGGCGATTTCCCAGATCGATAGCGCCCTACAGCCTCACCGGGGTGCTAGGATCTGGTGTTTTGCCGCAAGGCTCGCTCCCTTTTCTTGCATGAACCGTCCAACCACCCTTGAGTCCCCGGCTATGGAGCCCACGCTGGAGCATGTCAGCGCCCCTGTTGACCCGTGGCAGCGTTTTGGCAGTCTCCTGGTGCGCGCTGGCAAGCTCAGCGCGCGGGACATGGAGCGCGCCATGGCGGCGCAGCGGGAAATGGGCGGCTCGCTGGACCGGGTGCTGGTCAGCCTTGGCCTCGTATCCGAATTGGATGCAGCGCGGGCACTTTCAGAGCATCTTGAGCTGCCTTTTGTGGCTGCAGATGCCTATCCTGATCACCTACCGGAAACCGAAGGCCTGCTGCCCGAATTCCTGAAGGCGAATCGGGTGCTGCCGCTACGTGCCGAAGAAGGCCAGCTGGAAGTCGTCATGGCGGCCCCCCAGGACGCTTTCGTGCTGCAGGCCTTGCGCCTGACTTCCGGCTTGGCTGTGCACCCAAGCGTCGGTGTGCCCAGCGATATTGAAAAGGCACTCACGCGCTTTCTCGATGAAGCTCCTGCAAGCGAAGAAGATGAAGAAGGCGCAGAGCTGGAAGGCGATTCTGGCGATTTCGTAGAGCACCTGCGCGATCTGGCCAGTGAAGCGCCGGTGATCCGCTTGGTGAACGCCGTCATCGGCCGCGTGATCGAGCTTCGTGCCTCGGACATCCACCTCGAACCATTCGACGATGGCCTGCATGTGCGCTACCGAGTGGATGGCGTGCTTCTTCCTGGCGAATTGGTCCCCGCTCGTCTGGGTGCAGCCGTCAGCTCGCGCGTCAAACTATTGGCGCATCTTGACATTGCCGAGCGTCGCTTGCCGCAAGATGGTCGCATCAAGACCCGCGTCAAGGGGCGCGAGCTGGATCTGCGGGTTTCAACTGTGCCCACGGTGCACGGCGAAAGCGTGGTGATGCGTGTGCTGGACCGTGCCAGTGTGCGCTTCAGCCTCGAAGACATGGGTTTCGAGAAAGATACGCTCGCGCGGTTTAATCAACTGGTTTCGCGGCCGCACGGCATTTTGTTGGTTACGGGCCCCACGGGTTCCGGTAAAACCACGACGCTCTACGCGGCGCTGGCAAAGCTAGACTCCACCACGCAGAAAATCATTACCGTCGAAGATCCGGTTGAATATCAGCTGGAAGGTATCAACCAGATTCAGGTGCACGCCCAGATTAATCTGACCTTCGGCAACGCGCTGCGCTCCATCTTGCGGCAAGATCCGGACATCATCATGATCGGTGAAATGCGAGATGGAGAAACGGCGCAGATCGCCGTGCAATCCTCGCTCACGGGTCACTTGGTGCTTTCTACGCTGCACACCAACACGGCAGCCAGCGCTGTGGTGCGTATGCAAGACATGGGAGTGGAGCGCTATCTCATTACTTCCACCGTCAATGGCGTGCTGGCACAACGGCTGGTGCGCCGGCTCTGCCGGCACTGCCGCGTTGCGGTGCAACCCGCACCCGAGTTGCTGGAGACCTCCGGGCTTGGCAAATTTCTGTCGCCCGGCGCTCAGATCTACGAGGCCAAAGGCTGTGAGCACTGCCGCGGTACCGGCTATCAGGGCCGCGCGGGCATTCACGAGCTGCTGGTAGTGGATGAAGATATGCGCAGCGGCATTTTGCGGGGCCTGGATGCCAGCGCCTTGCAGAACTTGGCCATCAAGGCCGGCATGTACACACTCTATGACGATGGCCTTCGCAAGGTGGCCTCCGGGGTGACCAGCCTGGACGAAGTGTTGCGCGTGACACAGGATCAAAGCGATGCCTGAGTTCGTCTGGCGAGCCGCCCAGGCCAACGGACAACTCGTCGAAGGCCGGACCGAGGCTGCGGCAAGTGCAGCCGTCTTGCGTCAGCTGCGCGAGCGTGGACTGACGCCTATCCATGTGGAAGACGCGGCCTTGAGTCGTGCCAGCACCAAGGGTGTGCCCGGGCTGCGCGTGAATACGCGGATCGACAAAAGCGCCGTCAAGGCGGCCGATGTTCTGACACTGACCACTGAACTTTCCATCATGCTGCGTGCAGGCTTGGCACTCGACAATGCGCTGCGCGTCTTGATCGAGATGAGCCACAAGCCCAGCGTGAGTGTCTTGCTCGAATCCATCCTGGAAGACGTGAAGGGCGGCGCTACGTTCAGTCGTGCGCTAACCGTGCACCGCGAACATTTCGGCGATTTTTATATCAATATGGTGCGCTCTGGTGAGGCCAGTGGCCAGATGTCGCAAGTCCTTGAGCGCCTGGTCTCTCATATGGAGCGGCTGCGAGCGCTGCGCGAAAGCGTGGTCTCCGCCACTTTGTACCCGGCCATTTTGCTGGGCGTGGCGGTGATCTCGCTGGTAGCCATGCTGGGTTTCGTGGTGCCCCAGTTCGAGCAGCTTTTCAAGGATATGGGAGACGCATTGCCCATGCCCACGCGCATTGTCATGGTGCTGGGGCAAGTCTTTCGCAGCTACGGGCCCATTCTTTTGCCTGTGCTCATACTCGTGGCCTGGCTGATGTTGCGCTGGCTGCGCTCGCCCTCAGGCCGTGCCAAATGGCAGAACTGGTTGCTGGGCTTGCCCATTCTTGGCCCATTGCTTCACAAATACGAGTTAACGCTGTTCTCGCGCTCGTTGGGCACCCTGCTAGGCAACGGCGTACCTCTGCTGACGGCGCTGCACATTGCCACTGAAACGGTAGGAAATCAGCGCTTGCGCGAGTCGCTCGCCAAGATGGCGCCCATGGTGAAAGAGGGCACACGGATGGTCGTTGCCATGCAATCCGCTCAGATCTTTGAACCTTTGGCTATCAACCTGGTCAGAGTGGGAGAAGAAACGGGTCGAATCGGGCCCATGATGACCGAGTTGGCCGATATCCTGAACCGTGACGTGGAAACCGGCATCAAACGTTCGCTCACTTTGCTGGAGCCAATTCTTATTTTGGTGCTGGGCGTATTGATCGCCGCCATCATTGTTTCTATTTTGCTTGGCATCCTGTCAGTCAACGATCTTGCCCGATAAACCCTGTAAAGAGAGAAAAAGCGCCATGACACCTTCTGCGCTGCGCCAGCGTCCTTCCTTGACTTTGCCCACTTCCAACCAGCGTCGCAGTCGGGGTTTTACCCTGATTGAATTGCTGGTTGTGCTGGCTATTCTTACCTTGCTAGCCGGTATCGTCGGCCCCCGTGTGCTGAACCAGTTAGGGGGTGCCAAATCCAAAACCGCCGCACTGCAAATCTCCGATATTGATAAAGCGCTTGAAATCTACAAGCTGGATACCGGCCGTTACCCGAGCAGCGCCGAAGGCTTGCAAGCGCTCACTGTCAAGCCCGGCTCAGCCAACGGCTGGAATGGTCCTTATCTGAAGGGCGGCGTTCCGAACGACCCTTGGGGCAATCCATACCGCTATGCCAACCCCGGCCCTAATGGCGGCATCGAAATCCTTTCGCTCGGCGGTGACAACGCCCCCGGTGGCGAAAGCGAAAACGCCGACGTACGGAACGTGAACTGAGTTTTCTCGGTTCTTGAAGCAGAAAGCGATGCAGCACTCCTGGAGCGCTGACGGGGCTAAGGGATATTCCCTTCAGGCCCGGCTTGCTCCTTCCCCCTCTGGGGGAAGGTTGGGATGGGGGCGCGCCCCGCGTTCCCAAGCTCACCCGCTCCATGCACCCCGCAGACTCGCGCCATCGAGTCCGTCCCTCGGTGGAAATAAGGCGAGCGTCCGGCGTGTGCAGCGCGGTTTCACCCTCATTGAAATCATGGTGGTGATGGCCCTGATGGCTTTGCTAGTCGGCCTGGTACCCATCGCTTTTGGCCGCTTGAACGAATCTGCCCAATACCGCGAAACCGTGCGCGCAGTCCTTACCGATATGCGCACGGCACGCTATCTCGCGCAGAGTGGCGGTGCTGACGTTCGTTTTGCGGTCAACCTTAATCAACGCAGCTTCGGTGTTGAAGGCCGCAAGCGCCATATCGTTCCCGAACCTTTGAAAATTCGCGCCGTCATGGCCCAGCAGGAAGCAGATGCCAATGGAGACATGGCGATTCGTTTCCTCCCCACTGGCGGCGCCAGCGGTGGCAGCGTGGACCTGCTTCGCCCCTCGGGTGGCGGTGTGAGATTGCGCGTCGACTGGTTTACGGGCCGGGTCGAACAAGAGCCAGTCGGTCCATGAGCTTAAGTTCAGGACCTATCCGGGGCCGTGCTCAAGGTTTTTCGCTGCTTGAGATCCTTGTGGCTTTTGCCATCATGGCTATAGCGCTGGGCATGCTTTATCGAGTCATGGGCAATAACGCCCGCCACACGGGCCAACTCGCGGGCCAGGAGCGCGCGATAGTCTTGGCACAGTCGCTGCTGGCCGCGTATCAAGTGGTTCCCGCAGAGGGCGTTCAAGCCACAGGTGAGACAGCTGGATACTCCTGGGCCCTGCAAAGCACACCGTATGCCACGCCCGCGAACAACGAAGCTCGCGCTGCGCGGCTGCAGGAGTTGCGCATCACAATTCAGTGGGCAGATGGCAACAATCAGCGCAGCTATACGCTCGCAAGTCTGCGTCCCGAACGGCGGCCGCTGCCAGGAGGGCGCTTATGACAGCCTGTCGTTTTGCTGATAGGCCTCTTTTGGGTGCTGGAACCATCCGTGGGTTCACGCTCGTCGAAGTATTGATCGCCCTGACTCTGCTCTCACTCCTGATGCTCGGACTCACTGGAGCCATGCGCGCCATGAGCCAGACGAGTGAAGGCATTGAAAGGCGCATCGACGCTACAGATCGTCTGCGCGTGGCGAGTGCTCTGCTCAACTCCGTACTCAGCGAGGCCTCGGTTCGTCGTTTGCCAGACGGAGCCAACCGGCAAGCTATTTTTTTTGAAGCCACCCCTAATTCACTCGCCTGGATAGGCGTCATGCCGGCGCGTTACGGCGTGGGTGGGCGCCATTACATGCGCTTGGCGCTGGAAGGCTCTCAAGTCGTGTTGCGCTATGCCCCCTGGACAGGGGCTCCGGTTTACTCCGAGTGGGCGAGTGCAAGTGCACAGGTCGTAGCGGAGACCGTTTCGGGGTTCGATCTGCGGTATCTGGAGCCGGAATCCCTTCAGTGGCTGGCGGCTTGGCCACCTCCGGACTTGCGGCCTAATGTTGTACTGCCCTCGGCCATTGAAGCCACGATTCATGGCGTCAATCCGCCTTGGCCGTCGCTGGTGGTCTCTGTGCGAGGTCTGGCTGCCACAGATCCATCTATCGTGAGAGGGGCGTGGGGACCATGAGCACCATGAGCACACCACGCCTTGATCGCCGCCATGCAGGCATGGCTTTGATCGCCGTCCTCTGGATCGTTGCCGCCTTGAGTTTGCTGGTGGTTGGCATGTCCCAAACGGTTCGGCAGCAGATTCTTGTTGCGGGAATGCAACGCGACGAAGTGGTCGGGCAGGCCCTGGGGGAGGCTGCGGTGGCGCTGACGCTGCAAGAGTTACAGGTGGCTCCACAGCGCCCTCGTGGCGTCGTTCAGATCAACCAGCGGTTCGACGGCGTCGACATGGCGGTAGAAGTCATGCCACTCAACGGTTTGATTTCTCTCAACGGCGCTGGCCCGGCTTTGCTGGCCAACGTACTCCGGGTAGCAGGGGGGCTAAACTCTTCCGCTGCCGATGCGCTGGCCTTTGCCATGGTGCAATGGCGGGACGAGCGTGCCGAAGGAAGTGACAAACGTTGGTTTGAAGCCGTTGAAGATATTCTTCTGGTGCCTGGCTTTGACTATGCGCTGTATGAGCGCGTGAATTCCGTCTTTACGGCGGTGACACGCAGCGGAGGTGTGAATCCGATGGCCGCTCCACCGGAGGTACTCGCCGTGTTGGCAGATGGTAACTTGGCGCGCGCCGCCAGCATCGCTCAGAGCCGGACAGGCGCCGATGCCAACGTAGATACCAGCTCCCTCAATCAGGGCTTTGTGGCCAGGGGCGGTGCAGATGAATATCGAATTTCGGTCAAGGTTCCGCTGGAAGAAGGCAAAATGCTGCTCCTGACGCGAGATATTGGCCTGAGCCCTACCCCCTCCGGCGATCCCTGGCGCGTATTTTCCGCGGCGCGCCGAATCAAGTCCGCCTCCTCGTCCTGACTTCAGGAAGTGCTTATTTTCAATAATGCTTGCATCAAGCCCTGATCAACGTCGTTTTTTCGGCCTGGACATCTCCCAATGGCCAAGCCAATGGTCCGCAGCTGGAGATTTGCTGCTGCGCTCGCGCGCGCTTCAATGGCTCGCGCCTGTTGTTCGTGTCCAGTTGACTCAGGCCAACGGCCAGACCAGCGCATGGGACATGGTGCAAGGCGTGGCGGCCTACCCTGTAGAAGGGCAAAGCGCACGCGGTGATCAAGGCAGTGAACTCCTGGCTATCGAACTCTTGCCGGAGCAGGTATTGCGTCGCCAACTGGTGCTGCCGCAGCTTGCGCGCGCTGATCTTGCCCGAGCGGTGGCACTTGAGGTGGCCGCCATATCACCGTTTCCGCCAGAACGCACTGCCAGCGCCTTCGCCGCACGGCCCGGCCCCGGGGGAGACACCCTGTCAATAGACGTGGCGCTGACCTCCACACAGGAAATCGACAAGCGTCTGGAGCAGGTATCTGGCGCGGCTGGCAGCACGGCATTGGCGAGCTCAGCCAATGCTGAAATCTGGGTGTTACCCGGCAATTCCACCAACGCTCGTGAAACCTGCGTACCGCTGGTGTTCGAAGGCTACGGCGGCGCCGAGCGCAAGCGGCGAGCTGCACGTGTTCTCGGCGTACGGATAGCGCTTCTGGCACTGGCTTTGCTTCTGCTGATTGCAGTGGCGGTCACGCCCACTGTGCAGGCCACACTGAGAGCAGCACAGGCGCAGCAGGCTTTTGACCAATTGAACATCAAGGCTAAGCCACAACTCGCTCAACGGGAGGAAGTGGTGAAGCAGACGGAGCGCCTGCAAACCATTGCTAAGCTTGCCGAGCAACAATTGGCGCCGCTGCCAGTGCTTGACATGCTCACCAAGGCCCTTCCTGACAGTGCCTGGCTTTCCAACCTGCGGCAGGAGGGCGCTAAAGTCACCATCAATGGTATTGCCGACGATGCAGCTGCTTTGGTGCGCATCCTGGGCAACCAACCCGGCGTTGCCGGCGTGCGTTCGCCATCTCCGGCCACGCGCGTTGGTAACAGCAATAAAGAGTCTTTCTCGCTCGAGCTTACGCTCGATCCTGCCGTCTACGGTATGTTGCGCACAGGAGTCGCACCATGAGCGGGGAGGGAATTTCCATCAAACGCAAATCTCTGCGCCCTGAGCATGCATGGCTTCTGGCAGGTGCGGCCTTGCTGGCCGCAGTGCTGATCGCCGGTGTCGGCTATGTGGTGGCACGGCACCATGAAGCCACCCGCGTTATGGAGCAGCTCGAGCCCCGCTTTGCGCGTGTGGCAGGCCTGCGTGCCAGCGGCGAGCGTTTACGAACCACCGAGCGGGCTCTTTCGGACAACTTCGCACGCCTAGCCTACGGCGCAGAAGGTGATCCTGCCCAGGCGGGGAATGCGGCGCTGCAGCAATTGCGCACGGCGATGACTGCACGCGGCCTCCAAGTCGCCAGCAGCCAGGTGCTACCTGCCCGCGAAGACGGGAACTTACTGCGCATTGGCCTCAATATGCGCGTGGAAGGCGATTTGCCTGCGCTGCGCGACTTCCAGCGTGACATGGCCGCGAACACACAGACGCCCATCATATTTATCGAGAACACCCAGCTCGCTAACCAACCCGCACCAGGGCGTCCGAACAACATAGTGGCACAACTTAATCTGTTCGTGCTGAAGGTGCGCCCATGAACCGCCGCGTTACTTCCTTGCTGCTTGGGATTAACCTGTTGTTGGCCATTGCCCTTGGTTTGTTGTGGGCTGGTTTCGGAGGCGCCAACCGTTGGGAGCCGCCTAAAGCCCAGCCTCCTAATCTTGATGACGCACGTGCGGCCTTGTTGCGCCCGCATCCTGAGTCCGCTGCCGCGTTTGCGCAGATTGTGGAGCGGCCGCTTTTTACAGCCGGCCGGCGTCCACCGCCACCTCCTGCCCCTGAAGCGGCACCGTCCGCGCCGGTGGTCCCGCCCATTGAGCTCGACAAGGTCAAGATGTTCGGCACCATTAATGGGCCGGGACTCCGTGGGGTGCTGGCTGAAGTCGAAGGCAAGTCTCGTTTTGTGCGTAGCGGTGAGCAAATTGGTGAATGGACTTTGCGCCGTGTGCGTAGCAACGAAGCAGTTTTTGAAAAAGGTGACGAAGAGCGCGTAGTTCCCTTGCCGCTGGCCGCGGGTGCTGCGCCGAAGACTGCAGCTGCGAGCCCAACGGCCACGCCCGGAGCCAGGCCAGCACCTGCGCGAACCAGCCCCACGGCGCGCCCAGCACCGCCTTCTCTCATGTCTCAACTCCCGGGAATGGGACTTCCTCCGGCAACGCCGGCTCCACCGGCCGCGCCACCGGGCGCTTCGCCTTCCAGCAATTCGGCTACCGATGCTCCTTCTCCACCTCGGATCAGGGGATCTTGGGGGCCATGAGTTATTCCAGTGCTTACATGACGGACAGTGGCGTTCACACAAGGGCTATGAAGTTGGTCGACGATAACGCCTTGCCGTTACAGGTTTTCCTGCCCTCCAAGGGTAGGTGGCTGGGTTTGCCCCGGCCTTCGGGGCTCTCAGAGTGAAGCCCCCGTTGCTAATAGGTTCACAGATGCATCCACAACGCTCCTCCCTTTCCTTGCTAGCCCTCACACTGCTGGCTGGTTGCGCCACCCAGCCCGGTTCGGCGCCAGCCGTTATGCCCGCCGCGACTGAATTAGCTGCCGCGCCCTTGCCTCAGTGGCCTGCCGCTTCCTCTGCCAGGAAGGCCGAGCCCAAACCCAAACAAGAAGAAACCGATGCCGCACCCGTCATCATTCGTGGCAATGATCAGCTCCTGAAGGGGGTTAGCGCCGGGCCGGGCACCATCAAGGGGCAGCCCACCAGCTTCAATTTTCAGGATGCACCCACGGCCGAGGTCGTGCAGCTCATGCTTCGCGATCTTCTGAAGGTCGATTACGTGGCCCATCCTCCGTTGCCTGGCACGATTACGCTTGTCACGCGCGCTCCCATCAGCGCTGACAAGGCGTTTAACCTGCTTGAAAGTGCGCTGCAGATCAACGGTGTGGTTCTGGCGCGCGATGCACGCGGCACCTATCACGTCGGTACCCCGGACGCCCTGAGCTCCATCGTGGCTGCCCCGCGCGTGGCAGGTAATGGACCCTTGCCGCCAGGGTACGGCGCCATCGTCATTCCGCTGGAATATCTTGGCGCGCAGGAAATGGCCAATATTTTGCAGCCATTGGTCAAGGCCGGTTCCGTGGTGCGCGTAGACACCATGCGCAACGTGCTGGTCATGAAGGGCACCCGGGCGGAAGCCGAAGGATGGTTGGATCTGGTGAATACCTTTGACGTCAACATCCTGCGCGGGATGTCTGTCGGAGTGTTTCCCCTCAAGCACACCTCGCCAGCTGAAGTGCAAACCGCGCTCCAGATGCTTTCCGGAACCACCCCCACGGGCACTACCCCACCCGCAGCTGCCGCACAGGGCGCCGCCGGTAACCGGGGCGCCGGGGCTCAGCCCACAGGGGTTCGGCCTGGCGCGGGCGCTGGTGGGGCTGCCGCCGCAGCTGCTGCCGCACAGCCCCCCGTCGGCGCCAATGCACTGGGAGAGGGCAGTCCATTGTTTGGCGCCGTGCGCGTGATGGCTATTGAGCGTATCAATGCCGTGCTCGTGGTGACACCGCGGTCTTCCTATCTGGATGAGATCCGCTATTGGATCGAACAGTTTGACCGCCCCAACATGAACAGCGCAGAACCTCAGCTGTTCGTCTATAAAGTGCAGAACGGCTCTTCCGACCATCTGGCCGAGCTGCTCAATGGTATTTACGGTGGCACCGCGGCCGGCACAGGTGGAACGGGTGCCACAGGCGTGGCGCCTGGCTTGGGTACTACCAGTAACACCTCCGGAGGCTTTGGTGGTCTGGGTGGCGGTGGTGGTTTCGGCGGCGGCGGCGGTGGATTCGGCACTTCCGGCTTTGGTGGCGCTGCTTTCGGAGCCAATCCGCTCAACCGCAACGTGCCTTCCAACCAGCAGCGCGCTACTGTCAGCGGAACCACCATGTTGGGCCAATCGGTGCGCGTCATGGCGGACCGCATCAATAACACGCTGCTCATCCATGCCAAGCCTTCTGAATATGAGCGCATAGAAACCACGCTGAAGCGACTGGATATTCAACGCGCTCAGGTACTCATCGAAGCCACCATTGTCGAAGTGTCACTGGGCGATGGCCTGGAGTACGGCCTGCAATGGGCATTCAATAACGGAATAGGTGGTACCTCGTATCGCGGCACCGGCATGCTCAATAACGGCACGGTTGGCATCCCGTTGCCCGCAGGTTCTACGAGCTTCAGTTTCCCCAGTGTGGGAGCTGGCGCCGGCTTTAGCTACGCCCTCGGTAACACAGCGGCCGGGATCAAGGGGATACTTAGCGCGCTTGCTCAAAAGTCGCTTGTCAAAGTCATATCCAGCCCTTCTTTGCTGGTGCTGGACAACCATGCAGCCAATATTAGCGTGGGCACCCAGGAGCCTGTCAACGTGGGCGGTGGCATTGTCACGGGCACTGTGACGACCACGGGCAACATTCAATATAGGGATACAGGCGTCATGCTGGGCGTGACGCCTTCGGTCAATGCGGGTGATCTGGTCACGCTCGATATCAATCAGCAAGTAACCGACGTGCTGAACGGTGACACGGCCACCCAACAACCCAAATTCACGCAACGACAGATCCAGTCGCAGGTGGCGGTGCGCTCTGGTGACACCGTGGTGCTCGGTGGTCTCATAAAAGACAATGCCTCTACGGGTAGCAGCGGCTTGCCCGTGCTTTCCTCCATTCCCATTATTGGAGGCCTGTTTGGTAAGCAAGAGAAGAAAAGCTCCCGAACCGAGTTGCTCGTGATCTTTACACCCCGCGTGGTGCGATCGGATGAAGATGTCCGTGCCATAAGCCGTGAACTTCGTGACCGTATGGGTGGCCTCACTGCCTCTGGTATTTCCACCTTGGTCCCCAATCCGGTTAAATCATCTCCTTAATAAGTCTCTGGAAAATACCGGCGGATTCGAAAGTGAAGTGCAATACTTGTCACAGAGTAAGTGTCAGAAAATGTGATGCGTTACTTTCGATGCGGCCTTATGAAGTTTGAATTCCGTTCGCCGTGGGAATGGTTTAAGCCCTTCGACAATCTCAGGGCGAACGGTTAATACATCACCGTACAGGATCAAGAGTCCAGCTCAAGTTTTGCTGAAGGTCAGCGTACGAGAGGAAGGCCGGATTCCCGAGCGTTCTGAGATTTATCTCACTCGAGGAGCTGACGGGTAAGGGTGCTCCTGGTGGCGCTGCACTTGGCTCGTCACGATGAAACCCCCTCTGGGCTCGCACGGCTCGACGGCGTGGCCCCCAAACGCGGGTTACAGCTGTTGTCTACAAAGCACAGAATGGCTCTTACGGTTACATTGACGGGCTGTCCGCAAGGTTTGTCTTCTTCCGTCATTGGCGACTTGTTCGGGGCGCAGTGAGTTAAAACAACAGTGCCCTAACTATGTTGCCTGAGGTCTGTACGTTACGCTCGGGGTAGTGGGCTGAGGGTGTGTCTGTAGATATCTTCAGCCTTTGATTTCCTGAGTGAACTTCATGACCAAATGGATGGTCTTACCCCCGCTGGCTTTTCTAGCTGGGCGCCATTCAACCTCGTTAACCATCTCCCTGAGGAGCTTTTCCCGATGTCATTTGTAACTATCTCTGCCTTGTCGCGCCGCCGTACCCTGTTGGCTTCTACCGCCGTTTTAGCGGGCGCCTTGGTGGCAGGCTGCGCCGGCTTCAGCCCGAAAACGCCCGAGGAAGAGGTTCGCGCCCGTGCAGAGGCCCGTTGGGACTCCCTGGTGAAGCGAGATTTCGACAAGGCATACAGCTATGCGCAGCCCGGTTTCAGGGCGGTTGTGACGCCTGAGGCGTATAAACAACGCTTTGGTAGTGCCGGCTCGTGGAAGGGTGCGCAGATACACGAGGCCACCTGTGAGGCGGCGCGTTGCACCGTTCGAGTCCGATTGACCACTGCGATCAACATTCCACGTTTTTCACAGACGATTCCCGAAGTCGTGGGTTATCATAGCGAAGTGTGGGTTCGTGACGGTGGGCAGTGGTGGTTCTTTGAGAAGCTCTGAAGCCTTTTGTCAAGTGAACTCGCGCTCTTGGTGTCGTGCAAATGTTGCATAAACAAAACAGTACGTTGACTAGCCAGAGAATCCGATTGAATCTAAATCTCAAGCCGTGCTACGATAACCGAGCATTCCAAGAACTGGCTTGGTCCTTGCAATTACCTTTTTAATGGAGTCATAGCTATGAAGAAAAGCTTATTGGCACTCGGCGCTGTAGCCGCTCTTGGGGGCCTGGGGTTCTCTGGTGCTGCACACGCTGTGTGGGTTGCTCAAGACGTCGCACTCGCGCCGGCACAAACACTGAGCGCGTCTACCGACACTGGCGTTGGTCACATTCTGGTTACTCCTTACTTCAACACAGCTAACCAAACTGGTACGCTGCTGTCTGTTGTGAACACGGATACCCTGAACGGTAAAGCTGTCAAAGTTCGTTTCCGTGGCGCTGCCAACTCAGACGATATTCTTGACTTTACAGTTCTGCTGTCACCTGGTGACGTCTGGACTGCATCCGTCACAGAAGGTTCTGATGGTTACTCGCGTCTGATCACGCCTGATACATCATGCGTACTGCCTGGTATCCCGAACGCTGCCAACACTGGTGGTGAAGGCCAGCCTTTCACGCCTACCCGTCTTGATCCTAAGCTGACGGCCGAAGCCAAAGCTGCGCACACTCAAGAAGGTTATGTTGAGTGGCTGACTATGGCCGACATCCGCAAGGGCTCTACACTGTACGCTGCTGTCAAGCACAAAAACGGTGTGGCACCTTGCACGCAGACCGAGATGGATTTCCTGATGGATCCATATTCGACAATGAACACCACAGAAGCATCGGCCTACGGCCTGACAGCTCCTACTGGTGGTCTGATGGGTAACTGGACGATCTACAACTCGGCGAACGTGACCTCCTACGGTGGTCCTAACTCCGCGATTGTGGCTCTCCAATCCCAAGAAGCTGGTCCAGCAGTGCCTTCGACTGCTCGTCTGTTCTTCGCGCCACAGATCGGTGCTTCTGCTCCGAACTTCCCAACAGATCCAGATCTGGTGTGGTCGCAAGAGATTCTCACAGGCACTCGTACTCACCTCGCCGAAACAGCTGATCCACTGATCACTACTGTTGGCAACGGTGGTAGCAAGCTTGTCGAAATCCTTCCGTTCGACTTGCCTGACCTGTCTACGCCTTACGTCAGTGGCTACCAGTACGCTCCGACTCAGTCGGGCGCTCTGAGCGCTTCGCTGGCTACTACGGCTGTGATGAACGAGTGGACTTCCGGCACCAGCAACGGTGTTGAGTTCTCTACTGACTGGGTGTTCTCGCAACCAACACGTCGTTACCACGCTGTGGTGAACTACGGTGGCTTGTCTGGTACTCCTTCAGCTGTGTACAACACCCAATCTTCGGTGTTCTACTACGGCGGTGGTACCACGATCAAGACACGTAAGTTCGGCGACGTTCAGTATGGTTCGATGCTCTGCTTGAAAGACGGTTTGGCAAAATACAATGCCTTCAACCGTGAAGAAGGCGAGATCACCATCCGTATCAGCGGCGAATGGTCGCCAGGTACGCCAGCCGGTGAAACCCAAGGCTTCTGCGGCGAAGTCGCAGTGTTGACCTTCGGTGACTCGATGAACCGTGCTCTGAACGCTTCGTTGACCACTAACAACATCCCAGCTACGAGCCTGCCTGCTGGCGGCGCTGGTTGGATGGCTGTGAGCCTGCCACCTGCTGTGACTATCGGTACTCCCCCACGCACTTATGCTGGTGGTTTGCCTGTGATCGGTTACGCTGCTAACACCTTCAAGGCCGGCAGTGGCGCGGGTGCTGGTAACTTTGGCGATGCGATCACGCACCGCTACAAGCGTCCTTCAGGTCCTGCTGCGGAAATCGTTCCACCAGTGGTGACTCCTTAAGCGCATTTGAATGAAGCTGCACCGCAAGGTGCAGCCCAATTCAAGCTTTTGATTAAAGCGGAGGGCAACCTCCGCTTTTTTTTCGTGTTCGCTAATGCTTACGAATACGTGAACGTTCAGGCAGAGCGCGGCGCGTATACTCGTGCTTTTGAAATCCAATCTCGAATCTCAGCAGTGAGGCTGATGTCTTAATTGTGCGCATAAAGGGGAATGCCTCTGGCCCTTAGGCTGTTAACGCACGAGGCAGGACAACTTGTCGGCTCAGGTAATCCCAGCCAGAACAAGGCGATCGGGGTTTATCTCCGGATGCTGAAATTTTGATGCTTATTCATAAACGTTTTTCTTCCCTGTTATTCGCTGCTGCAGCCTTGTTTTCCGCTGTAGTCACAGCGCAACCTACTTCCTCTACACCTGCACCCGCGACTGCGACTGCGGCCAGTGGCGAAGACGCGGTCATCCTGCGTGGCCCAGGTGGTGAAGTTACCGCTTCGCAGTTGCTCGCCGCTGTAGAGCGATCTGTGCCGGTCAGCCTGCGCGAAAGTTTCTTTTCAAAGCCTCAGAACATTGAGCAGATGGCGCTCTCCATATACTCCCGTCAAACCTTGGCTCGGCAGGCACGCCAACAAGGGTTTGATCAGAAGCCTGAAGTCGCCGGGCTTACTGGCACCGAGCGCGAACAAGCGCTGGCCGATCTCTGGGCAACCAGCCAGGCGGAAGCTCGGCTGCCGACTCCTCAGCAAATTGAGCAATATGCGCGCTCAGTGTATGAAGTACAGAACGCCAGCGTTCGCGATACGATCCAGTTGAGGGTTCGCCACATCATGCTGGAGCCTTCCCCGTCGTTGCCAGATGAGCAAGCCAAAGCGAAGGCAGATAATTTGTTGGCCCAGCTCAAGGCTGGCGCAGTTTTTGAAGAGCTGGCTCGCGCTGAATCAACCGATCAAGGCAGCGGTGCCAGGGGCGGTGAGCTTCAGAAGCCTTTTGAACTAGGCCCGGACCGGACTGCATTTGAATCAGCGGCCGCTGAGCTGACCGCACCAGGCCAGATCAGCGGAGTTGTTAAATCCGCTGACGGCTATCACATCATCCAACTGATCGAGCGTAAAACCCTTACCGGATTCGAGCGCCGCCGCGCCGAAATGGTGGCGGAAACGAAAGCACAATTAACCGCTAGAGCCCGTGTTCAAGTGCTGTCTGCAGCTCAAGCCGGAGCGCAGCCCAACGAGGCGGCGATATTAGCCTTGGTGCGTGCACCTACTGCCAAGTAATTGTTAGAGCCCTTTCTCCGTTGAGATGAAGAGCTGAGTTGGGATTGCAAAAGAATCGTGAGCCTCCCCGATTAAAGAAGAGGCGATAAAACCATGATGCATATATTAAGCAGTCTGGGCGAGGATTTTCGCGCACTATGGAGTTTACGTCGCCTGGTGGGCGTGCTTACACGCCGTGAGTTCGAGGCACGCAACGCAGGCTCGGTTGGTGGCATTCTTTGGGCATGGCTGCCCCCGCTGTTAACGGTTTTTGCCTATTACCTCGTGTTTGACGTCGTTTTCTCCATGCGTCTTGGCGAGCATGCGCCCACTAGCCGCGTTGGGGCCTACCTGATCGTGGGCATGCTGCCCTGGATGGCCTTTGCAGACGCCACACAGCGCGGAATGAGTAGCCTCCTGGATGCAGGCGGCATGCTGCAGAAAAACCCGCTGCCACCCGCTATTTTTCCGGCGCGCGCTGTTCTCGCGAGCACGCTGGTGTTCTCACCCTTAGTCTTGCTGCTGATCCCTATCTACACACCCGCGCACCACTTCGGGCTGGGGGTCACAGCGGTATTGCCGCTATATGCACTGCAGGTGCTTCTGTGTTTTCTATTGGCCTATTTTTTGGCCATTTTTGCGGCCGCCCTTCGGGACGTCGTGCAGGTCGTTGGATTCCTGCTTTCCATCGGTATCTTTCTTTCCCCTGTGCTTTTTCCAGTCACCATGTTCCCGGAGCCTTGGCGCTGGGTGCTTTGGTTAAACCCCATGTCTGCGTTTGTCATGGGGTATCAGTCCGCATTGCTTCAGGGTATGTGGCCCCCGGCTGAGGTGTGGGGTGTGGTGGCGATCTGGCTGTCTGCCTTGGGCCTAGTGCTCAACATGGCACTCTCGCGCAGCCGAGACCAATTGGTCGACTGGCTATGAGTGGCTCGGCGATGACTCTGCACGCAGATCCCGTGCCATTGAAGCTCAACAAGCTCGGCAAGGAATACCTGATCTATGACTCACCGCGCGCGCGGCTGAAGGCCTTGATCACGGGCCGTGCCTTGCACCGCAGCCATTGGGCCCTGCGCGATGTGTCGTTCGAGCTTAAGCGCGGCCAATGCCTGGGCGTGGTGGGCGCCAATGGAGCGGGCAAAAGCACGCTGCTCAAACTGATTACCGGAACACTCCAACCATCGCAAGGGCAGGTGGTTCGTAGCGGACGCATTACGGCTATCCTGGAGCTGGGCGCTGGATTTCATCCGGATTTCACCGGGCGCCAAAACCTCTACTTCGGTGGCAGCCTGATTGGCATCACGCAGGCGGAGATGGCGCGCATAGAGCCTGAAATCCTTGCGTTCGCTGAGATTGGAGAGGCGATCGATCGCCCGGTGAAGACGTATTCGTCAGGGATGGCCGTGCGACTTGCTTTCGCGCTGGTGACAGCGGTGGAACCTGATCTGCTGATCATTGATGAAGCGTTGGCAGTGGGTGATCAGCATTTCCAGAAAAAGTGCATCAAACGAATTGAGCAATTCAGGCGCAACGGTTGCACCATCTTGTTTTGCTCGCATAGTCCATACCACGTGCGCCAACTCTGTGATGTGGCGCTTTGGCTGGATGGTGGGCGCGTCATGCAGTTTGGCGAGACCGAGCCGGTGCTGGGTGCCTACGAGATGCACACGCGCTTGCTTTCAGCTCCGCCAGAATCTGCTGCAGAGGCTTCAGGGCAAGCGCCAGAGGCGCTGATTCTTCCCACTGAACAGTTGGAGGCGGTCGCTGATCCCGAGGCCAGTGCGGCCATTACTTCAGCAGCTCCCCGGCAGCCCTTGCAGTCCGATGCCACGGCCACGATCATTTCAGTCGATATCGCGAACCTCGGTGAAGGCGATCCGCCATTGCTGGACAGCCGTGACCTGGTTGCCACGATCACGGTGCGCGGGCATGGCCAGGAGCAGCCCAACATCGGGTTCATGATCGAACAATCGCGCGGCGTTGGCATTACATCACTGGCTACGCATGAAGAAGGTGCCAAGCCTGTAGAGATCGAACCAGGCATTTGGCGTTCGGTGCTCACCTTCCCTAAGCTTCCGTTGCACAGTGGGCAATACGTGATCAGCGCCTACCTGTTCGATGAGAGTGGCCTCGTGGTGTATGACCAGTGGTACCAGTTCATGCATTTCAGCTTCGTCATGCCGACCCTGATGCCCGGATTGGTAAAGTTGCCGCATCATTGGGCATGACGAGATAAGGAGGCTCCCTCGTTACCTCAGGTTCACCTGGGATTCTCGAGCAGGGGCCAAAAATGAGCCTTAGAACATCTAAATAAATGACCCAAGAACAAGACCCCATTCTTTCTTTGCAACAAGGTGAAGCCCTTCTGGCAGCCGGTGACAGTGCAGGTGCGGCCAAAGCGCTTGGCGAGGCGCGGCGGGACGCGCGCACTCGTCTGACAGCGCACAATTTGATCGAACGCCATGGGCTCGACGACGGCTTTGGCCACTGGATGGGGTTGAACTGCGAGATATCGCCGCAGGACGACATCTTTCGCTTTTTCGACGGCCATCCTACGTCCATCAACCCACTGCGCGACTACCTGGCAGACGGCTGGCGCACGCTGGCCGAGCTGATGCTGCTGCTGGAATCAGCAGGTCGGCCGCTGCTTGGTGTGGGGAGTTTTCTGGAGTTTGCCAGTGGTCATGGCCGCTTCACGCGCCATTTGGTCAAGGCTATTGGTGCAGAGCGGGTGGTGGCCTCTGACGTCGTTACGGACGCCGTGGACTTCGCCCGGGAGACGCTTGGCGTGCGTGCATTCGCATCGGCTGCCCGGCCCGAGGAACTGGTCACTCCAGAACGCTATGAGGTGGTGTTCGTGCTCTCGTTGTTCAGTCACTTACCCAAAAGCAGTTGGTCGCGCTGGCTGACTCGGCTTTACGACTGTGTGGCGCCCGGTGGCCTGCTGGTATTCACTACCCATGGAGCAGAGGCCGTGCGCCGTCAGGGTGTGACCCTTGATGATGAAGGATTTTTCTTCGCGCCTTCTAGTGAATCGAACGCCATCGATGCCCAGGAATACGGAACGGCTTTCACCAGCGCAGACTTCGTAGAGGCGCAAATTACCCAACATATCGGTGCGAGTAGCTTGCTTCGCCATGCACCCACCTGGTTCTGGCACCACCAGGATGCCTGGGTGATCCAGAGGCCTTGAATCGCGAACACGTTCTAAAGGTGGTCGCTTCGAAGCAGAAGTAGTCCACATACGAGAAAAGCGCATGCTCCAGTCTTTGGTGCATGCGCTTTTTTTTTTACGCCGTTAGAACGCGGAGTGCCCGTCCAGGGATTCAGGTCAGGAGGGCCTATTTCTTCAACCAACTCTTGACGCGGGTCTGCCAGCGCAAGGGAATGGCCCTGGCAACCCTTGAGAGCACAGGGAGGGAGCGCAAACGTACTAACAGCGTTAACAGCAGTCCCTTGCTTCCGGCCGAAACCTGCGCCGTGGAAGGCGCTTGGCGCAAAAGTGTGGCCAACTCAGGGCCGGGGGTGGAGGGCGCCGCCAATCCTTGCAGATATTCGCCTGCATACCATTTCTTGGGCTCACCCACGTTGGCATGCACGAGGAGTTCGTGTTGAGCGCTGGTTTCGATGGGCAGCATAGGAGTAGCAGGTCCTTGGCCCGTGGCGAAGTGCCGTGCGCGCACATCCACAAAGAATGACAGCCATTGCGCAGGCGTTTGCTTCCACGGAATTACCCAGGTCCATGCGCGCCCGGTAAGGCGCTCAGAGAAGGCGCCGAGATCTGGTGCGACCACGGGCCAGCCACCCAGAAGGCACGCGGACAGGGTGTAGCTATAAGTCTCTGGCCATTGCGCAGGGAACCAGATCAAGTCAGGTTGCAGCCATTCGAGCAGCGAGGGGAGTTGTTCTTCCTCGTACTGGCCGTGCACTGTCAAGCGGGCGCCAGGCTGTGTGCGCATGGCGCGGTAACCGTACCCAATCAGATGAAACTCGACCTGCGCCCCTTGCTTGGCAGCTGCTATGGCGACATCTTCAAGTATGTCGGCGCCCTTAATGATGCTGAGGGCACCGATAACGGCGATTTTTAGCGGGCGCGATCCCTCCAGCCGTGCAGGCGAGGGCGCGGGCAGCAAAGCGGAGTGGTCGATGTCGGTGTGCGGCACCACGCGAGCGGCCGCATTGGGCACCAGCTTCGCTACCCGGCTCATGGCATCGCGTGCGGGGGCGAGCAGGAATCTGGTACCCGAGAGAAAGCTGGTATGGGCGCTACGCCAGGTCATGATGTCCATGCCCCCGGGGGCGGGTGAATCAGCCAGGCAGGTCATGCATTGCTCCACGCCGAGTTCGCCGCAATAGCCGTTGCTGCGGTCGGTGAGGGAGATCTGGGGGCAAATGGTGTAGTAATCGTGTGCCGTGAAATCGTAGCTCACGCCCAACTGCTGGGGAAGCGTTCGGACGAATTCTCCGTTGCCCAGCAGATGATGGAAATGAACATGCTGCACGCCAAAGCGCAGCAGGGCGTCGATCAACGCTGCTTGCTCGCCTGGTAACGAGAAGATCAGCTCGAAACTCTCTTCCGGGTCTGGCAGGCGAATACTGACGCGCTGCCCTGGCAGAGGCCTGAGCACCAGGAACTGGGCGCGCTCTCGCAGCACTGAGGCCAGTTCGTGCACATGCCTCTCCGTACCGCCCTGGCGGTCGTGCAGCACAGCAAGAATGACGGGTCGATGGCCATCCCTGATACGTGCTAAATCGGCCGCAAGGCGCGCCGCGTGCGCGGGATCGACCTTGAGAAAGCGCATGACATCGCCTTCGTAGCGCGGATGTAGCCGGCGGAGGGTTTCCATGGCGGCCTGCTCGCGCGGGCTTTTGGAAGCTCCGAAGCTGACGCCTCCGGCATGGCGCACAAAGGTGTCGAGCACATGAAGATTTCGCCACCCGGCATCCGAAGCGCGAACGCAAAAATCGTTCTCTTCGCCGTAGCCCTTGCCGAAGTTCTCTACATCGAATAAGCCCACCGCTTGCAACGCATCACGGCGGATGTACATGCAAAAGCCAATGCCAGTAGGTACATCGACCACCTGGCCAGGATTGGTGCGTGCGAACAGTGCATCTAGCCGTGCGGTGTCCCAGCCTTCAGGCAACTCGTTGTCGGCACAAAAGCGCGGGTAGCTGCAAATCGTGGCGTTGTTCGAGAAGGGCGTGACGGAGGCTATTCGCTGATCGCAGTAGGCGGCAGCGCGGATACGGTCGAGCCAGTCATTGGCCACTTCGGCATCGCTGTTGAGAAGCAGTGTGTCATTCGTGCCTGAAAGCGCCATCCCGCGGTTGACAGTACCCACGAACCCCAGATTGCTTTCGTTTTCCAGCAATTCGATGCGGCTGTCCGTGGCTGCGATCTCTCGTAGCCACGCTGTGACCTCTGGCTCAGGACTGGCATCGTTAATGATGATGAGCCGCCACGGAGTGCGGCACTCAGAGCGCAGCACTGAGAGCACGCAGCATTGCGTATCAGACAAGCCCCTATAGACCGGAACAATGACGTCAACCGGGTGGTCTGCCGGAATGAGGGCTTGTGCGGCCTTCTCTAATGGGGCGCCCTCTGGTGCCGGGCCTCGGCCAAGCAATCGATCCATTTTCATTTTGGCGCGTACCAGCGGTCGGCTGACCCGAAAGACAGTAGAGTTTTCGAGAAATTGAATGTGCTGGATCGCTTCATCTCGCTGCGCACCAATCGCATGCAGCTGCAGCTTCTGGTTGCGTAGCTCGTTGCTTTGATCTGTGAGGGAGCGTCGCACTTGGGCGAGTTCTTCAGCATGCCGTGTGGCCAACTGCTCGTGCTGGGCGCCGAACTGCTCGTGGAGCTGAGCCAGATCACGGTGGTGCTGCTCTGCGATTTCTGAGCGTTCGCGTTCAACCTGCTCGCCCAACTCGCGGTGAATTCGTGTGAGTTCCAGTTGCTGGCTCGCCTGCAGCTCTTCCCGTTCGAGGTTTTGCGCCGCTTGCAGCTCTTCCCTGGTCAGGGTAACTCTGCGCTCTGCGGCTCGTGTTCTCGTCTCGAATTCGGTCACGGCGCTGGAGAGCGCGAGATAGTCCGCCGACATAGGCCAGCCCATGTCTATCTCCAGGTGCCCTCCGGCGGCTGCAGCAGTCACCGGCGCGGTGATTGGCAGCTCTACCCAGGGGTCGCTTCCATGCAGCAGCGCGAGCAGCGTGGGCGACACATCGCCCAGCGGGCGGAACAGTATTTCCTGGTGAGGGGCGCCGGTGAGCAGGGTTGCCTCTTCTCCTCGCCATTGCCAAAGGCGTGTGCCGTCGGCCGCGAACAAACGCATGGCGTGGAAATGCACGAAACCGGGACGGTCGGCCGGATCAAGCCGGAGGGTGCGAACGATGGGCGCCGTTGGTAAATCAAAGCGCAGCGTCTGGTGCGATTTCCCTATGATGCCCGCAGCGCTGATTTTGTCCTGTTGGGCGTAGGCAGTTGATGAGTTCTCGCCTTCGGTACCGAGGAAAAGCTCGGCCGTGAAGAAGGCGTGCGCTGGCAGGGCGGGGGAAGGAGCCTGGCGGTCTACGGTGCTTAGCTGCTCGCCTGCGGCCAGTGGCCGGACGATGGCGATGAACTGATAGGTCAGCGCATCGGGCAGGGCCAGCAAATGCCGCGCCACGTTGGGGGGCAGGGCGTCGAAGGATGATCGGAATTCGGATTCCGGCAGTTGGCGATCAATGGTTTCCAGGTGTTCCGCCGCCCAGCCTTGCTCGGCCAGGAACCTCTTCAGGCTTTGGCGCGTGAAGAAATGGACATGGGTTTCATCCAGCAGGCCTTCGGGGCGATAGAGGAATTCGCCAGCCATCAATTCAGCGATCAGGCCGGTATAGGCTACGTTCGGAATAGAAAGCAGAACGCGCCCGCCAGGAGCCAGTAGCCCCTTGCATTCAGCCAGCACCCGATCTGGGTGGCGGATGTGCTCAAGCACATCGGCGCAAATGATGATGTCGTAGCTAGCGGGCTCGAACAGCTCAACAAGCTGCACGGTATCGAGATCGGCGACTTCGACCCGGCGATAGTGCGCTGCGGCCAATCTTGCCTCGTCCGAGCTGATGGTCAAGCCATCAATATTGACGCTGCCGCTCTTTTCCTTCAAATAGCGCCCCACGGCCCCGCTGCCGCATCCGAGATCGAGTATTCGTGCGTCAGGAGGAATATGGCCGGCTAGAACCGAGAGGGAGCTTCGTTCGCGGGAATCGATTTGCCGCTCGTAGATATGCAGCGGAAGAGGAGATAGCGCCATGAGAATCTTCAATGCCGAAGAACGGAGAACGACCAGGAGCCTGTGGATTTGCGAATCCGGCGAAAACCACTCGCTGGTACCGATTTCGCTCTCGGTGCTCCTCCGTGAGACTCCTGAGGGCGCCGAAACTTGTTATCTTGCGCTATTTCCCCAGGGTAAGTGTCTGATGCTACCATGCACGGCTTTTCGGTTTCGACCCTGCCCACGGGGTTTTGCGCATGCTTTGTTACAAAACATAAAGCTGCCGACCTATTAAGAAAAACACAGCGACAGGCCTAAACTGAGCACCGCCGGATTCGGTGACCCACACACATGATTTCCCTCGCGTTGCTTGCCTTTGTGTTGTCCCTGGTGTTTACCTTATGGGTGCGCCGGGTGTTTATCCGTTCCTCAGCCTTTTACGCATCGGATGCGCCTCAACGATTCCATTTAGGGCATGTACCCCGCATGGGGGGGGTGGGCTTGCTGATGGGTTGGGCCTTGGCGCTCGCGGCGCTCCCGGCATTGCAATGGGCGGGAATGGCGGGCAACATTGATCTCGATTCAAGCTTGTTCCGCTGGCTGCTCATGCTGCTGCCCGCCTTCGCGGGTGGTGTCCTGGAGGATCTCACACAGCGGCTCACCGTACGCTGGCGCTTGCTGCTGACCTTGAGTTCCGGCTTGTTGGCGTGGTGGCTTTTAGGCGTATCCGTGCCAAGCCTGGGTTTTGAATGGATCGATGGCTTCTGGAGCCGCTGGCACTGGCTGGGGGTTGCGCTGGCCGTGCTGGCTGTGACGGGCTTGCCGCATGCCTTCAACATCATCGATGGCTACAACGGTTTAGCGGGTGCGGTGGCGATGGTGGTGTGCCTGGCGCTCACGCACGTGGCTATTCAAGTGGGGGACCGCGAACTTGCTGCGGTGGCTATGGCGCTGGCCGCAGCCACTGCCGGGTTCCTGGTCTGGAACTATCCGCGTGGACTCATTTTTGCGGGTGACGCGGGGGCTTATGTATGGGGCTTGCTAATTGCCACCATCAGCTTGCTGCTGGTGCAACGCCACCCTTCGGTCTCGCCCTGGTTTCCCTTGCTGCTGTTGATCTATCCGGTGTGGGAAACGGTGTTCTCGATCTACCGCAAGCTGTGGCGTGGTGTTTCGCCCGGCATGGCGGATGCGCTGCATCTCCACCAACTGGTGTACCGGCGCCTGGTGCGCAGCGTTTTGCATGAAGACGAAGTCAAGAACATGCTCAAGCGCAATAACCGTACTGCGCCGTACCTCTGGAGCTTCATTGTGCTGACCGTGGTGCCGGCCACGTTGTTTTGGCGATACAGCGGTTTGCTGCTTGCGTTTTGCCTGCTTTTTGCGGTGAGTTATGTGGTCGCTTACGTGATGCTGGTGCGTTTCAAGGTACCACGTGTGTTCCAGCCCCCTCGCCAATAGGCCCCTATGGTTTTCCGACAGGGGCTTCGTCACGGTGAGTAACTATCATCACCGCTTCACCTCACTTACTCCGAGCCCGTCATGAATACAGATGCCGTTCAAATCCCGCCGCGAGACAAGGCCGAGATCCTGGCCCAGGCCTTGCCGTACATTCGCAAGTTCCACGGCAAGACCATGGTCATCAAGTATGGTGGCAACGCCATGACTGACCCCGCGCTGCAGCAGGCTTTCGCTGAGGATGTGGTGCTGCTTAAGCTGGTCGGGATCAACCCGGTGGTGGTCCACGGCGGCGGCCCACAGATCGAAGCAGCGCTCAAGCGATTGGGCAAGGAAGGCCGATTCATACAGGGCATGCGGGTGACCGATTCCGAGACCATGGAAGTGGTCGAGTGGGTGCTGGCCGGCGAAGTGCAGCAAGATATTGTGGGTCTGATCAACCAGGCTGGCGGTAAAGCGGTGGGGCTTACCGGCAGAGATGGTGGCCTCATTCGCGCGCGCAAGCTCAAGATGCTCGATCAAAAGGATCCCAGCGTCGAGCACGATATAGGCCAAGTGGGGGATATTGAGCAGATTGACCCGAGCGTGGTCAAAGCCCTGCAAGACGATGCCTTCATTCCAGTCGTGAGCCCCATCGGATTTGGCGCGGAAAACGAGAGCTACAACATCAATGCGGACGTTGTCGCGGCCCGGCTTGCCATGGAGTTGCAGGCCGAGAAATTGCTCATGCTCACCAACATTCCCGGCGTGCTCGATAAACAAGGCAACCTGTTGCCTGAACTCACCCCCGCGGGCATTGATGGACTGGTAGCGGATGGCACCATCAGCGGCGGCATGCTGCCCAAGATCGCCGGTGCGCTCGATGCCGCCAAGAGCGGGGTGAATGCCGTGCACATCATCGACGGCCGCGTGCCCCATGCGCTACTTCTTGAAGTGTTGACCGATCAAGCCTTCGGGACCATGATCAAAAGCGCCTGAATTTCAGGAGTGCGAGCTTCGCAAGCAAGCACTCCTGTGCAGTCTGGCAACACGCGATACAGCGAAAAATTCGGCATGCTGTAGGGGTGCTGCACCGTTGGCGGCGTGTCACTGGTACAGTGTGGGAATCATTTGGACACAAATGATTCATCATGCAGCCAGCTGAAGAACACTCTCACCAGCCCATCCGGGATGCCAATATGACGGAACAGTCTCTGTCCCCAGCGGCCACTCGCAAGCGCCCGAAGCCGGGCGAGCGACGAATACAGATTCTGCAGGTATTGGCCCAGATGCTGGAGCGTCCGGAGAGTGAGCGCATCACCACGGCAGCCTTGGCCGCGCGCCTGGACGTGAGCGAAGCCGCGCTGTATAGGCACTTTGCCAGCAAGGCGCAGATGTTCGAGGCCTTGATCGACTTCATTGAAAGCAGTTTGTTCAGCCTGATCAATCAGATCAGCGAGCGCGAGCCTGCTGGGGGGGGCAGAGCTGCACGCATCGTGGTCATGGTGTTGCAGTTTGGCGAGAAAAACCCAGGCATGACACGCGTAATGGTGGGAGACGCGCTGGTGTATGAACATGAGCGGTTGCAGCAACGCATGACCTTGCTGTTCGACAAGCTCGAAGCCGCACTGCGCCAGTGCCTGCGCGATGGGACTCCCGAGTCTGCCGTGGCCCTGACTCCGGAACGCGATGCCCAGGTGAGAGCGTCGGTTCTTGCGGCATTTGTCGCGGGACGCCTCCAACGGTTTGCACGATCCGATTTCAAACGTTCTCCGCTGGAACACCTGGACGAGAGCCTGAAACTCCTGTCTCCGCCTGCAGTTTAAGAACCCGACCTTTCAACCTTTTCCGCGCGGGTGTTTTACTCTCCCTCCCGCAATGCGGGAGAGGCTGATGCAGGCGCGCCTGCCGACTTGAGTCCCAGAACCCGCGGACGTGAGCCGTTTTTACTCCTTCCCCCACGCCGGGCGCACCCACGGGGGAAGGAAAAACAGATTGCACGCTCGAAAGGCCTTGGAGGCTATGGCTCTAAGCGTTTGTCCACAAAGAATTCTTAAGCATTACGGGTAAATACTTACCTCAAACACTTCTCTTTGACTTGGCGTGATCACCCAGATGATGGAAAATAAAACGACCGTTCGTTTTATTTAATTCATGTCTTCCAACTCCCCTGTCGCCCGTCGTAAGCCCCCTGCAGATGCTGCCCCCGTGGCACGCGTGCTGCCCAAAGGCCAGCAGACCAAGGCGGCTATCGTGGATGCGGCGCTGCGTATGGCTACCCAGGTTGGCCTGGAAGGTCTGTCCATAGGCACCTTGGCAGAGGCCATAGGGATGAGCAAGTCTGGCGTGTTTGCCCATTTCGGCTCGCGTGAAGAATTGCAGATTTCAGTCGTGAACGAGTACTACGCCCGTTTCGAGCGGGACGTGTTCTACCCCGCACTGCAAGAGCCACGCGGCTTGCCTCGCTTGCGAGCCATGTTTGCCAACTGGATGCGCCACACCGGCGCTGAGCTCGATTCGGGCTGCATTTTTATCAGTGGCGCCGTCGAATTCGATGACCGCCCTGGCCCGGTGCACGACGCGCTCGCACAGTCCGTGGGTTCGTGGCTGGATGCCATGACACGCGCCGTTCGGCAGTCACGCGAAGAAAACCATCTCTCCAGTGAGATCGACGAACGCCAGGTCACCTTTGAGGTTCACGCGCTGATCCTCGCCTTGCACTACGAAGCCCGCTTCCTGCATCTTCCCGGCGCGGTAGAGCGCGCCACACGGGGCTTCGAAAGCATTCTTTCGCGCTATTCCGTCAGCAATTAACCACTTCTCTTTTCTACTCAGTTTTCAAGGAGCCAGCCAGCCATGCCTACCTACAACCCGCCCCTGCGCGATATGCAGTTCGTCATGTACGAGGTGCTCAATGTGGTTGATGAACTCAAGGCCATCCCTCGTCACGCCGATCTCGATGCCGACACCCTGAACGCGATACTCGAAGAGGGTGGCAAATTCGCCTCCGAAGTGATTCAACCCTTGAATCTGGGCGGAGACCTTGAGGGTTGCGTACTCGACAAGACCACGCACGAAGTCAAAACACCCACTGGCTTCAAGGAAGCCTACGCCAAGTACGTAGAAGGGGGCTGGGCGGCGCTGTCTTGCGATCCAGCCTATGGCGGCCAGGGCTTGCCCGTGGTTGCCAACCAGTGCGTCTACGAGATGCTGAATGGCGCCAACCAGGCTTGGACCATGTACCCGGGCCTTTCGCACGGCGCATACGAAGCGTTGCACGCGCACGGCACCCCGGAGCAGCAGAAAAAATACCTGCCCAAGATGACCAGCGGTGAATGGACAGGCTCCATGTGCCTCACCGAGCCGCATTGCGGCACCGATCTGGGCCTTCTTCGGTCGAAGGCGGAGCCGGTTGGAGATGGCACGTACAAGATCACGGGCAACAAGATTTTCATCAGTGCCGGTGAGCACGATATGGCGCCCAACATCCTTCACCTGGTGCTTGCGCGACTGCCCGATGCGCCCAAAGGCAGCAAAGGCATCAGCCTGTTCCTGGTACCGAAATTCAATGTGAATGAAGACGGCAGCTTGGGTGAGCGCAATCCGGTCTTTTGCACCGGCTTGGAACACAAGATGGGCATTCACGGCAATTCAACCGCTCAGCTGAGCCTGGAAGGTGCAGTAGGCACGCTCGTGGGGGAGCCGAACAAAGGCTTGCAAGCCATGTTCGTGATGATGAATGCGGCACGGTTGGGCGTGGGCAATCAATCTCTTGGCCTGACCGAAGTGGCCTATCAGAACGCCCTGGCTTACGCCAAAGACCGCCTGCAGATGCGCAGCCTCTCTGGCCCCAAGGCGAAAGACCTGCCAGCGGACCCCATCATCGTGCATCCGGATGTTCGCAAGATGCTGCTCACTGCCAAGGCCTATGCCGAAGGCGGTCGGGCGATGTCCATCTATTGCGCCATGTTGCTCGACAAAGCGCTCTACCACCCGGATGAAAAGGTGCGCAAGGAAAGTGACGAATTGGTCGCGTTGCTCACGCCCATCGTCAAGGCCTTCCTGACCGACAACGGTTTTGCTGCCACCAACCATGCGATGCAGGTGTTCGGAGGCCATGGCTACATCCATGAGACCGGCATGGAACAATACGTACGAGATGCTCGCATCAACATGATCTATGAAGGCACCAACACCGTGCAGTCGCTTGATCTGCTGGGCCGCAAGATCCTTGGCAACCAAGGTGCCACGCTGAAGAAATTCGGCAAGCTGATCGCCGTTCTTGTTCAAGAGGAAGGCGTTAACGAGAAGATGAGTGAATTCATCAACCCGCTGGGCTACCTGGCTGATCAGATGACCAAGTTCACCACTGAGATCGGGTTCAAGGGTTTCATCAACCCGGACGAAGTAGGTGGAGCCAGTGTGGATTACCTGCGTGTGGCAGGGCACTTGGTGTTCGGTTATTTCTTCGCACGCATGGCCAGCGTGGCGCTGAAAAAGCAGGCAGAAGGCAATACCGATCCCTTCTACACCGCCAAAATTCAGACCGCACGTTTTTACTTCGCGCGCTTGTTCCCCGAAACCGCGAGCCTGATGCGCACCGCGCGTTCAGGCGTTGCAAACCTGTTGGACACCGAAGAGGCGCTGGCATGACCTTGCGCCCTACGCACGGTCTCGTGCCATGGATGGCGGCCAGGTTGTCAGTCGCTGCCCTGGCCCTGGCGACAGGCGGGGCCTGGGCTCAGATGACGCCTGTTGGCACTTGGCAGAGCATTGATGACTCCACCAAGCAGCCCAAGGCGCAGATCGTGATTGCGGAGTCCGCTGGCGTACTTACTGGTCGGATCGAGAAGATCCTCCGAAAAGATGCAGACCAGAACGCGGTTTGCGATAAGTGCAGCGGTGAACGGAAAGATAAGCCCGTGGTGGGGCTCGAAATCATTCGTGGCGCCAAGAAAGCCGAAGGCAAAGACGTGTGGGAAGGCGGGCGCATTCTTGATCCAGAAAAAGGCAGTGACTACGCCCTGCGCATGACACCTATCGAGGCCGGCAAGAAGCTGGAAGTGCGCGGCTCCATCGGTCCTTTCGGACGCACTCAGACCTGGACCAGAGTCCAGTAACGAGCGTCCGCCCCCGTAGAAAGAATTGCTGAAAATGTCCCGATTCAATGTGAAGAAAGTCGCCGTGCTTGGCGCTGGCGTGATGGGTGCACAGATTGCTGCGCACTTGGTTAACGTCAAGGTGCCTGTCATCTTGTTCGATCTGCCAGCCAAGCCTGGCGAGGATGGCAAGCCCGTGCCCAAGAACGGCATCGTCTTAAGGGCTATCGAGAATTTGAAGAAGCTCAAGCCTTCGCCGTTGGGCGTGAGCGACGAAGCCGATCTGATCGAAGTGGCGAACTACGAAGATGATCTGAAGAAGCTCAAGGGCTGCGATCTCATCATCGAAGCCATCGCCGAGCGCCTGGATTGGAAGAGCGATCTGTATCACAAGATTGCCCCGTTTGTAGCCAAGCATTCCATCTTGGCGAGCAATACCTCGGGCCTGTCCATCACCAAATTGAGCGAGGCTCTTCCTGAAGCATTGCGACCGCGCTTTTGCGGCATCCACTTCTTCAATCCGCCACGTTATATGTACCTGGTGGAGTTGATCGCCACGCCGGGCACTCAGCCGCAGGTCATGGATGATCTGGAAGCCTTCGTGACCACCGCGCTGGGTAAAGGCGTGGTGCGTGCCAAGGACACCCCCAACTTCATTGCCAATCGAATCGGCACAGCCGGCATGTTGGCCACCATGAAGGAAGTGGAAAAGTTCGGCCTGACCTTTGATGTCGTGGATGACCTCACGGGCAAACGCCTGGGTCGTGCGTCCAGCGGTACTTTCCGCACCATTGATGTGGTGGGTCTGGATACCGTAGGGCACGTTATCAAGACCTTGCAGAACAGCCTCAGTCCTGAGACTGATCCGTTCTACGAGAGCTTTGGCACGCCCGCTGTGTTGGCGAAGTTGCTGGAGATGAAGAATCTTGGCCAGAAAACCGGTGCAGGCTTCTACAAGAAGGTCGGCCGCGACATTCTGCGCTTTGATCTGTCTGCAAGCGAATATGTGCCTGGCGGCCAGAAGGCTGATGAGGTGTATGGCCGCATGTTGAAAAGGCCTGCTGGGGAGCGGCTGAAACTGCTGCGCAACGCTGAAGGGCCACAAGGGCAATTTCTCTGGGCCATATTGCGAAACAGCTTTCACTACGCAGCGGTGCATCTGCAAAGCATTGCTGAGACAGCTCGCGATGTCGATCAGGCCATGCGCTGGGGCTTCGCGATGAAGCAAGGCCCCTTCGAGCTGTGGCAGGAAGCTGGCTGGCTGGAAGTGGCCAAGATGATCCAGGAAGACATCGATGCTGGAAAGTCGATCTCTAACGCGCCGCTGCCTGAATGGGTGTTGACGGGTCCTGTCGCCGAAGCTGGTGGCGTGCACACCGAACAAGGTTCGTGGAATCCTGCGAGCGGCCGCTTTGAGCCTCGCCGCAAGCTGCCGGTGTATGAACGGCAGCTCTTTCCTGAATTGTTGTTGGGAGAGGGTGGTCCCCGCCCCGCCACCGCAGGCAAGACCTTGCACGAGACGGGTGCCGTCCGTATCTGGACACTTGATGACGAGGTGCTCATCGCCACGTTGAAGACCAAGATGCGTGTCATCAGCCCCGAGGCTGGTGAAGGCCTGATGCAAGCCGTGGATCTGGCAGAAAGCCAATTCCAGGGCTTGGTCATCTGGCCCGAGGATGATCCTTTTTCCGTCGGTGCTGATCTCCAGTCCATGTTGCCCGGTTACGTGGCAGGGGGTGCTGGGTTGGTGGACTCCATGGAAAAAGAGCTGCAAGAGTTGATGCTGCGTGTGCGTTATGCCAACGTGCCTGTGATCTCGGCCATTCGCGGAATGGCGCTAGGAGGCGGGTGCGAGCTGGCAGTGCATTCTTCGCGTCGTGTGGCCATCATGGAAAGCTACATCGGCTTGGTGGAAGTGGGTGTCGGCTTGGTGCCTGGTGCAGGCGGCTTGACCTATCTAGCCCGCCGCGCTTACGAGAACTCGCAAGCCAGCGCCGGCAAGGACCTGCTGCCCTTCCTGACCGAAGGCTTCACAGCAGCTGCCATGGCCAAGGTGGGCACCAGCGCGCTTGAGTCTCGCAAGCTTGGGTATTTATTGTGGAGCGATGTGGTGGTGCCTAACAAGGACGAACTGCTTTACGTGGCGACCAATGAAGCCAAAGCGATGCACCGCGCTGGTTATCGACCGCCTCATAAGAAGCAGTTTGCAGTGGCTGGCCGCGATGGCAAGGCGACCATTCAGGGGCAACTGGTGAATATGCGTGATGGCGGTTTTATCAGCCAGCATGATTTCCACGTTTCCAGCCTGATCGCCAACGTATTGACTGGCGGTGACGTCGATCCGGGCACCATGGTGAATGAGGAGTACTTGATGACCCTTGAGCGCCAGGCCTTCACTTCGCTGCTTGGCCATGCCAAGACGCACGAGCGGATCATGGGAATGCTGTCGACGGGCAAACCGGTCAGGAACTGAGCAGGCCCTCACCCCAACCCTCTCCCGCGCGCGGGAGAGGGGGCAAGACCCCCCTATGCACTCTAGCAACGAGACGATCGCCAGACCCGCAACCGTTCAAGCCGAGCGAGAGTCTTCTGTGCTTCCATTGGATCGAGCGGTTCCGTTGGATCAAGTGGTTGCATTCGATCAAACGATTCCATTGGGTCAAGCGATTCCATTGGATCAAGCGATTCAAGCAGTTCCATTGAATCGAGCTCTGCCCCGAAACTCCCTCTCCCGCGTGCGGGAGAGGGCTGGGGTGAGGGTGCGCGCTCGCGCGCTACGCCAGTCTCAAACTGACGCGGAAGGCATGCTCTGGAGCAAGTTGCGTGATCGTCGTCTGTTGGGGCTGAAATTTCGACGTCAGCGCCCCATCGTCGGCTACTACGCCGATTTTGCTTGTTTAGAAATCGGTCTCGTGATTGAAATCGACGGTGGCCAGCATGCTGCTCCTGAGGCAGTTGATCGAGATCGCCATCGCAGTAAGGCCTTGTCGCGAGAAGACTTTAATGTGCTCCGTTTCTGGAGTCATGAGGTGCTTCGTGAAACAGAAGCCGTTCTGGAAAAAATCAGACTAGTTGCTGAAAAACGTGCCGCTCTTCTTACCCTTGAGCCGGGTGCCCCCACTGTCTCACGTATGCGAGAGACAGCGTTCAATAGCTGAAGACATTGATCATGACCAAACAAATCCAAGACGCCTACATCGTCGCCGCCACCCGTACCCCCATTGGCCGTTCGCACAAGGGTTACTTCAAATCCACCCGCCCAGACGACCTGCTGGCCCATGTTCTGCGCGCAGCAGTGGCACAGACTCCAGGGCTTGACCCTGCGGCCATTGAAGACATCATCTGCGGATGTGCCATCCCTGAAGCGCAGCAAGGCCTGAACATCGCACGCATTGGCGCGGTACTGGCCGGCCTGCCCAAAAGCGTGGGCGGCATCACGGTGAACCGCTTCTGCGCATCCGGCCTGTCGGCCGTACAGATGGCAGCAGACCGCATCCGCGTAGGCGAGGCAGACGTCATGATCGCTGCAGGCGTCGAAAGCATGAGCATGGTGCCTATGATGGGCAACGCGCCCTCCCTCTCGCCCAGCATCTTTGCGAACACCAACAACGTCGACGATTACGGTATCGCTTACGGCATGGGCCTCACGGCTGAAAAAGTCGCGCAGCAGTGGAAAGTCTCCCGCGAGCAGCAAGACGAATTCGCGTACGAATCACACATGAAGGCTCTGGCGGCGATGAAAGCCGGAGAATTCACGGACGAAATTCTGCCGGTCGAGGTGATCGAGCGGAGCGTGAACCTCAAGACCGCCGAGGTCTCCCAAGCACTGCGCACAGTGAATATTGACGAAGGCCCGCGTGCGGGCACCACCATGGAAGGCCTTGCCAAGCTGCGCACCGTGTTCGCCGCCCGCGGCTCGGTGACGGCAGGCAACAGCTCGCAGACCAGCGATGGTGCCGGCGCACTCATCCTGGCGAGCGAATCGGCGGTCAAGCGTTTTGGCCTGACTCCGTTGGCACGCTTCGTCAGCTACGCCGCCAAAGGCGTTCCACCACAGATCATGGGGATTGGCCCCATCGAAGCCATCCCCGCTGCTTTGCGCAATGCCGGTCTCAAACAGGATGACATCGACTGGTTCGAGTTGAACGAGGCCTTTGCCGCTCAATCGCTGGCGGTGATCAACACCTTGGGCCTGGACAGATCCAAAGTCAACCCCATGGGCGGCGCGATCGCCCTCGGCCACCCGCTAGGCGCCACAGGAGCCATCCGCTCTGCAACCGTTGTACATGCATTGCGCCGGCACAATAAGAAATACGGCATGGTCACTATGTGCGTAGGCATGGGGCAAGGCGCTGCGGGAATCTTCGAAAGGGTGTGATGCGCTGGTAGCGCGGCCTGCGTAGGCGACGCGGCCATGCATTGCGAATGCACTAGATGTCCGCAGTGACCCACGGCCGGCACCCCGGGCTGTGGTGTCATAGGGGGTCGTACCGTTCAACATAAAAAAGGTGAGGAAGACCAGCATGACTCGCACGTCCCAGGTTGCCAACCATCCATTTGACGAAGCCATGGCGCTGGTGCCCCTGGCCCCCAGCGCTGACGAGCATGGAACGGATCTGCCGCGTCAGTTCGACGGTCGGACGCATTCGGACTATGCGAACATGGTCGGCCCGTTCGGAGGCGTCACAGCAGCACAGGCGTTGCAGGCGGTACTGCAGCATCCGCAACGTTTGGGCGAGCCGATATCGTTAACGGTAAATTTCGCCGCGGGTTTGGTGGATGGTCCCTTTCGGGTCGAGGCTCGGCCCATGCGTACCAACCGATCCACGCAGCACTGGGCGGTGACTTTGTGGCAGACAGGCGCCAATGGGGTCGATGCCGTCATGCTCACAGCCACAGCGGTCACCGCTGTCAGGCGTTCCACCTGGAGCGCAGTGGATGAGCCCATGCCCGCCGCTTTGCCGCCCTCCAGCGTAGCCAGCCAGCCTCTCATGGACCGCGTGCGCTGGGTTAATCGCTATGACATGCGCTTGGTGGCGGGGTCGATTCCCAAGCATTGGGACGACGCGGAAGCTGACAGCCTCACCCAGCTATGGCTGCGCGATAATCCTCCGCGCGTGCTGGACTACGCCAGCCTCACCGCGCTGGCGGACGCGTTTTTTCCTCGCATCTGGCAGCGTCGCGCGCGCATGACACCTATCGGCACTGTGTCCTTGACGGTGTACTACCATGCCGGCCTTGAAGAACTGGCCGCTACCGGCGATGGTTTCCTATTCGGTCAGGCGCGCTCGCAGTCGTTTTTTAACGGCTTCTTCGACCAGAGCGCTCAGTTATGGAGTGAGGCCGGCCATCTACTAGCCACCACGCACCAGATCGTCTATTACAAAGAGTGAGGCATGGCGCGCGCTCGTCGTACCATGCGGCCTTAGAACGGCAACACGCTCTTATGGCTTGCTTCATCCTCGTGCATCCCAGGCGTGCCACTAGTGCACTTAACAACCCTTTCCAGGTCTTCTATGTCTGAAATTCTTTCCCATCTCGATGCTGGCGTGCTGACGCTCACCTTCAACCGCCTGGAGCGCAAGAACTCCATCAAGGTGTCCATGTACGAGGCGCTTGCCGACGCCATCGAAAAGGCTGCGGGCGATGCCGACACTCGCGTGATCGTCTTCCAGGGCCATGAAACTGTGTTTTCCGCCGGAAACGACCTGCAAGATTTTCTTGCCAACAAACCGCAGGGCATGGATGCACCTGTGTTCCGTTTTCTGCGCGCCATCGCCACTTTCCCCAAGCCCATGCTGGCTGCGGTGTGTGGACCGGCGGTGGGGGTTGGTACCACCATGTTGTTGCACTGCGATTTGGTCTACGCGGGCGACAACGCCGCGTTCTCCATGCCCTTCGTCAACCTGGGTTTGTGCCCGGAAGCCGCTTCCAGCTTGCTGCTGCCACGCATGTTTGGCTATCACCGGGCTGCCGAAGCTCTGCTGCTGGGCGAGCCGTTCTTTGCTGAAGCGGCGCTTGAGGTGGGCTTGGTCAACCGGATCGTGCCTCCCTCGGAAGCCAACGGTCTGGCTCAGGCCCAAGCACGCAAACTGGCGGCCAAGCCGCTGGCCAGCCTGATCGAAACCAAACGCCTGATGAAAGGCGGACAGCAGGAAGAGGTGCTCAAGCGCATAGGCGAAGAGGCCGCCAGCTTCGGCCGCATGTTGGGCGAGCCTGCCGCGCGCGAAGCCATGACGGCGTTCATGGAGAAGCGCTACCCGGACTTCAGCAAGCTGTGACGTTGAGCCCCCCTGAGTCACCTTCGGTGCCTTCCCCCCAGGGGGACAACGCTGATGGCCGGCGCAGGTCCGTCCATGGCGTTCCGCGCATGGCCTGCTCCGCGGCCTTCTGATCTTGCTCCCTCTCCCTCTGGGAGAGGGCTGGGGTGAGGGCAAGCGGTGGTTGCGAATTAGCTCTTTTTGGCGGGCATGATGTCCGAAATAATCCTTCCGTTGTGGACCGAAAAAGGACGTCGGTGATTGAGACGCTGACCCTCAACGGTTGGCCGGCCCCGCCCAACCCTCTCCCGCCTGCGGGAGAGGGAGTAAAACCATTCGCTTGCGACTGACGATTGCAGGGCCGAGCGAAGCAATGGCCCGAATCAAGTTCCCCACCCCTTGAGGCCGTGCCGAGGAGCACAGGGCAAGGGGCGGGCAAGAGCACTGAAAGATGCTCTTGCTTCGTGAACTAGGGCGTGTTAACACTAATTGAGTTACCCCTGGGTGGCCAGAGATACTTCATCCATGGAAATCACACCAGCCCAGTTTGCCCAGATCGAGCACTGCCTTCCTGTACAGCGCGGCAATGTAGGTGTCTCGAATTTGGACGTGTTGAATGCGATTCTTTATGTTGCTGAGCACGGGTGCAAATGGCGTGGCCTGCCCGCGCGCTTGGGCAACTGGCACACCATCTACACGCGCATGAGTCGCTGGTCCAAGAGTGGCGTGCTCGATCGTGTGTTTGCCGAGCTTCAGCAGGCCCAAGTTGTGCGCATCAAGATCGAGGCAGTGTCGCT
>NZ_AUGX01000010.1 GCF_000422885.1 Ottowia thiooxydans DSM 14619
TGCTTTTTTTAGGAAGTCGTTGTCCTGGCGAAGTTGAAGGTTCTGCGCTTCGAGCTCCCGGATACGCTGTTGCTCGGGCGTCAGCGGCTTACCAATGCCGCGCTGGCCCGACAGTTCTGCTTCATATTGATCGAGCCAGCGCCTGACGGCGCTATCAGTCAGCTCCATATCACGGCAGACCTGAGACACGCTCAGGTGCTGCTCTCGAATCATCTTGACGATCTGCAGCTTGAACGCCGCGTCGAACGATCGCCTGGTCTTGGCTTTGATCATTTCTATTCCTGTGAGACATTGATTTCCCTTATCGGGATGTCTTTCGAAATTAGACCAGCACAACTTGGGGTCGCATTTCTTTGGTTACTTGCTTTGTGCGAGCAAAGAAAGGGACTGCGCTGCCGGGCGCATTCCCGGCCTCCGACCTCAAGCGAAGAGCAGAAGGGAATTAGCACCCGCAGCGCTTTATCCACCGCCGCTTGCCCTCACCCCTACCCTCTCCCAGAGGGAGAGGGAGTAAGAATCCCGCCTTTTGAATGGGGGAAAAGGAGTGAAAACCAAGTCTTAGCGCTTAACCACCGACCATCCCGCATGTAAATTCTGAGTATCGTTTTCATAATCCCAAACCGTTGCACACCGCTCGCACTGATATCGCGTAATGGTCACCATGCCCGAGGCGCGCTCCTCTTTGCGATTGCGACGCTGGGCGAGCTCCGGGTGGCCGGGGGCGCGGCGCCAATTGCGCTGGATTCCGGCACAGGAATCACACATGGCTGCCTTATCAGGCTCGGGGGAAGTATTGGCGGTCATAGAGTTTGAAAGCGGGAAAGCGGGATAACAGACCATTGTGCCGCATGCGGGCTCGGCCGTAGATTGGAAAACCTGCGTAATTCAGCTTGCTGGGAGATGCGTTGACAATGCCCGCCAGCGCTGGCAAGCGGGGCTATCGATGTTCGGAGGCAACTGTTGCTTAGCCTGCAAATAGTGGTGAGTGAATAGATCCAGGTAGGCTTCGAGCGTCTGCGCAGCCTGAAGATCGCCACTAAGTTCCAGACACATGGCTGCCACTTCGGCAGTACAGAAGTGGTCGTCACGCGTCGAACGGCGTAATCGATAGCGCGATACCCTCTCCGGATGCAAGCTCAGCACTGGGAATTGATCGAGATAAGGGCTTTTACGAAACATCTTTCGCGCTTCTGACCAAGTCGCATCGAGCAGCACAAACAACGGTCGCTTCAGCGCAACGCCATCCAGCTCCGGCCCGGCTGGTTCCACCGAATGCAGCACACGTTCTGCCGCCACATATTCGCCAGGGAACACGATAAAAGGCTGCCATTGTGGATCAGCGAGCAATGTCAGCAGGTCTGGATCCACTTCAGTGCGTGCCCAGCTGAAAGCAAAGGTGTCGGCTACCACATCGGCCACTAGCCAGCCAGTGTTGCTGGGCTTGAGCGGCTCGGTGTCTGCGAGCAAAAGACAGACTCCCGCCTGTGTGACCTGGGTCGGGCGTAGAGCGCAGAGGCAATGGCTGGGGCGCAGCCGGCAACCCGCACAGCGCTCGCCGCGCGGACCGCCACGCGCCATAAACGACGTAGTGCTACGCGCACTCCTTCGTGCGCGTAGCCGGGACACGGCATGAGGTGTGACCTCCATGGGGGTGCTTTGCTCCATTTTTTAGCGGGCAGCGGCTTCAAGCTCGAAGAGCGGTACTGGCGCGTCGCGATGCAGCCAGACGCCGCCGCCGAGTTCATTGAAATTCTGTGACAGACCACGTCGGTACAGCTGGGCGCGATGCCGGAACAGTCGCGGATCGGTCAAGGTCTCATCGAGAGTTTCGCGTTCCCAGTCCTCATGGGAGACCGCTTCGATATACAGCGCGCCCTTGCTGAGAACGCCGAAGTTGCGCAACGCGAGCTTGAGGTCTTCAGGGCTTAGATAAGGCAGTACGCCCTGGCAGATCACGAAATCAAAAGGCTTGTTCGCGCGGTAATCAATCACAGAACCTCGCTCCCAGCCAAAGCGTTCGCACAGATACGGGCTGAACTCGACCCCATGAAAAGTGGCTTGCGGGAAATGCCGCGCAATCACTTCACGCCAGAGCCCGATGCCACAACCCAGATCCAGTACCCGGTGCACTGGCACCCTCAGATACTTTAAATAACTGCAGACAAAGCTACCCAACCGCTCAATGTGCTGAGGGTCCACTACGCTGGTTTTCTTGTCGAAGTAGTAGCGCTGGTAATACGCCTCGTCGAACCAGCTGTCACTTGCAGATTTCACGCACTCTCCTGTCCAACCCAAAAAGCAAAAAAAACGCCTATAGCGCGTTCAACAGCGCCGCGAGGAAACGTGGAACACGCTCTTACTCGC
This sequence comes from Ottowia thiooxydans DSM 14619, assembly GCF_000422885.1. Classification (GTDB taxonomy): domain Bacteria; phylum Pseudomonadota; class Gammaproteobacteria; order Burkholderiales; family Burkholderiaceae_C; genus Ottowia; species Ottowia thiooxydans. The sequence continues at coordinate 2,365 of NZ_AUGX01000010.1, forward strand.
TCAAGTATCGTCAATCGACAGAATGAGACTGAGCGCAGAAGGCATAAGGGGCGTGATTTGCACGCAAGGATGGGCAGCTCAAGGCGTGCGTCATGGGTGCCACACGCCAGCGCGGGGCGTTGCATTCGTTTCGATTGAGCCTGCGAGCGCGTAGGAAATTTCGTTGGCCGTTCTGATGACCGTATGAGCGAAGGCCTCAAGTTTTGTTGGTGACAACCGGGATTCCGGTCCCGATATGCACACACTGCCCAGCAGTCGCCAGTTTTTACCGAATACGGGGGCCGATACCGTGGCGACACCTTGCTCGCGTTCGCTGATGGACCAGTGATAGCCCCGCCTGCGGATCTCTTCGTAAACCTCGCCCGGCTCGCCGGAGAATGCAAGGATGACGCGCCCAGGAGAGCCCTTGTCGAGCGGAAGCCCTTCGCCCATGCGTGCATGGTGTCGCAGTGCTTGTGGCCCTTCAACACGAACCAGACAGGTGCGTAGCTGGTCTTCCCTCACATAAAACGCGGCGCTTTCGCCAGTGATTTGCGTGAGCCCACGCAATGCGGGCTCCACCACGTTCTGCAAATCAAAACCCGATTGATAGCGAGCGCCTAGCCACCCGGCTGCAGGCCCCAGGCGCCATTCACCGTCCTCGCGTTGAACCATGTAGTTTGCGTGTCCCAGGGTACGCGCAAGGCGCAAAACAGTGGTCTTGTGCAAGCCGCATCGGCGGCTGAGTTCAGCCAGAGACAGCTTCGACTCCCCTAGCGCGAAGGCATCCAATAACTTGAGCGCTCGTGCGACGGCAATCACTCCTGCGTCCGGCGAAACGGAGTTCGCTGCTGCGTCCGCGGTTAGCGGCGTCTGGGGGGTGGATGGAGTGCGTGAAGGCGCCATAGTGCGTTTCTTAGTTTGGAACGAGTTTCATTGTACGCAACCATGTTGCACCAGTCGAATCGTTTTTTTAAAGTTCAGCCCAGCCGATGGCGACGCCAGAGCTGATGAACTAATTCAAACGGAGACATACATGCCCCTCTTTTCCCTATCACGGTCCTGGTCTACACACCTCGTTGGCGCGGCGCTGGCCATTACAGCCAGCGCCTTTCCCATGGCTGCGGCCACGGCTCAGTCAGCCTACCCGGCGAAACCCATCCGACTTGTGGTTCCCTTCCCTCCTGGAGGCGGCACAGACATGGTTGCGCGTTCTGTCGTGCAGAAACTGACCGAGCAAACCAAATGGAACGTAATCGTGGATAACCGCCCTGGCGCCGGTGGCAATCTGGGCGTAGACGCAGCAGCCAAGGCTGAACCGGACGGGTACACGCTCGTCATGGGGCAGACCAGTAACCTGGCTATCAACCCCACGCTGTACAAAAAACTGCCTTACGACCCACTGAAGAACTTGGCACCGGTCGTCCTGGTGTCATCGTCCCCAATCGTGATGGCAGCACCTGCCAACTCAAAGTTCAATAGCTTTGCCGACGTTGTGGCCGCCGCGAAAGCCAACCCGGATGGCATCACCCTGGGGTATTCAGGTAACGGTACGGTCGCACATCTATCGAGTGAACTGGCGCAGAACGCTGCCGGGATCAAGCTGCGCCACGTCCCGTACAAAGGCGCGGCACAAGCCATGACAGATCTCGTAGGAGGACAGATTGATTTGTACATGTCTTCCGTGCCCACACTATTAGGCCAGGTGCGCAATGGCAAGCTCAAGATCATCGCCATTACATCTGCCAAACGCTCTGCTCAGTTGCCAGACGTCCCCACTTTGGCGGAATCGGGTTACAAAAACTCTGAAGCGGTGACCTGGTTCGGCATCTTGGCGCCAGCCGGTACGCCGGCCCCTATCGTGGCTCAGCTCAACAAGGCTATCAACCAGGTACTGCAACAACCGGACGTGGCGGAAAAACTGCGTTCGGAGGGGGGTGAAGTCCTGGGGGGCACCCCCGAGCAGTTCAGCACGCTGCTGCGCACTGAGATTCCTCGTTGGGCCAAGATTGTCAAGGACTCAGGTGCGAGCCTGGACTAAGACCGCTCACTAAGTCTCCGGCAATTCGCCAGTGAGCGCGATGTTCCGCGAGTGCTTTGCCGCGCCGAGTTTTCTCTCGGTGGGCACCGACACACCCAACGTTGTGCTGCCCTGCCCTGCCCGGCGCTCAGCCTTGCCTCGTAAGCCGAGGGCAAGCGGGCCCCGGATGTATTCACCGTGCGGGCCGTCCGCGCGCTGCATCTGCTTCCCCAAACCTACCTGACTGAACCACCATGAGCCAACTTCCTGAAATCATCCGTGACATCGAACGCGTCAGCACTGATGTTGTCAACAAGGCATCTACCTTTCAGGCCGCCATCCTGGCCGATGTGGCGGGTCGCCGCGGCACCATGCACGGCCGTGTGGCACCCGTGCACCACAGCATGAAGGTAGCTGGTCCGGCCTTCACAGTAGAGGTTCGTCCGGGGGACAACCTCATGATCCATGCCGCCATTGCGCTTGCCCGGCCTGGTGATGTACTGGTGATTGATGGCAAAGGCGATCAAACCGCCGCGTTGATGGGTACTCTGATGCTCAGCGCCTGCAAGAAACTCGGCCTGGCTGGTGTGATCGTAGACGCTGCGATCCGAGACAAGCTGGAACTGCTGGAATTGGACTTCCCAGTGTTCAGCGCAGGCTTCAACCCCGCCGGCCCCACCAAATACGTACCAGGACGCATCAATCACCCCATCAGCGCGGGGGGTGCAGTGGTAAACGCGGGTGACTTGGTGGTGGGTGATGCCGATGGTGTGGTTGTGATCGAGCGCGCCAAGGCCCCCGCCATGTTGGCGCTGGCCGACAAGAAAGTGGCCGACGAGGCCGCCCGCCTTGATGCCATTGCCCGCGGTGACACTGCATCGAAATGGCTACCCGCTGCACTGCGCGCCGCCGGCGTGTTGAAGGAAGGAGAGTCGCTGTGAGCACCATCCTAGTGACGGGTGCAGACCTGGCACCGCAAGCGCTGGCCCTGTTGACGGCCTTCGAAATCGTCTACGCTGGCAAGACTCCCTCTGACAACGATCTGATCGCCCTGTGCCGTGCGCACAACCCGGTGGCCATCATCGTGCGCTATGGCAAGGTGGGCGCAGCGGTGATGGATGCCGCACCGGCGCTCAGAGTCATCTCCAAGCACGGCAGTGGCACCGACACGATAGACAAGATCGCTGCAAAAGCCCGTGGGATTGAGGTAGTGGCGGCTCTGGGGGCCAATGCTGCTGCCGTGGCAGAACAAGCCCTGGCCTTGATGCTCGCGTGCGCCAAATCCGTAGTGACACTAGATACCCGAATGCATGCCGGCCATTGGGACAAACCTACGCACAAGAGCTTGGAGTTGGGCGGGCGCACTGTGGGTCTGGTGGGGCTGGGAGCGATTGGCCTGCGTTTCGCCAAGATGGCAGATGCGCTGGGCATGCGCGTGATTGGCTTTGACCCATTCGCCAAGAATCTGCCCGATTACGTGCAGAGTGTAGATATGGACACGATCTGGCGCGAGTCCGATGTGGTGTCGTTGCACTGTCCGCTGACTGACGAAAACCGGGGGCTACTCAACGAACGCACGCTGGCGCAATGCAAACGCGGCGTGATCGTCGTAAATACTGCACGCGGTGGGCTGATCGACGAGGCTGCGTTGCTCATCGCCGTGAAGTCCGGCCAGGTGAGCGCTGCAGGGTTGGACAGTTTTGCGGTAGAGCCCATGATGGCTGGTCACCCTTTCCAGGGCGAAAGGAACTTCGTTCTTAGCCCCCATATCGGTGGTGTTTCCAGCGATGCTTACGTGAACATGGGCGTTGGGGCTGCGCGGAACGTGCTTCAGGTGCTGGCGCTTACGCCAGCAGACATAGGTGCGACTTAAAGGCCGATTGAACTACTGGTTGTAGACCCTTTGAGGGTCTGAAAACTTACTTTTTTTGGAGACAACATGATTTCTATATTCAAACCTCTTATCGCAGCCTGCGCCCTCGCCGCTACAGTGGCACATGCCGCATTTCCCGAGCGCCCAGTGACCATCGTTGTGCCTTATTCGCCCGGCGGCGCAGCCGACGCCGTGGCACGGGTTGTGGCTACGCGTCTGGGTGCGAAGTTGGGCACGAGCGTTATCGTGGACAACAAGGCCGGGGCAAGTGGCACCATTGGCGCCAGCTTTGTGGCCAAGGCGCCGGCTGACGGCTACACCATGCTGTACGACGCCACGCCACACTCCATCAACCCGCACATGTTCCCCAAGATGCCGTTTGCCAGCAATGCGCTGCAACCGTTGTCACTTGTGCTGTTAGCTCCCAATGTACTCATTGTGAAGGCTGATTCACCGTTCAAGAATCTGAACGATCTGATCGCCAAGGCGAAGGCGCAGCCGGGCAAGCTCAACTTCGCATCAGGTGGCAGTGGCACCGTGCAACGCCTGGCAGCAGAGCTGATCAGCCAGCGTCTCAACCTGGATATGGTTCATGTGCCCTATAAGAGCGGTGGCCCAGCGATTACCGATGTGATTGCGGGGCAAGTCGATTTCATGTTCGGCACAGTAGCTGCCACCTATCCGCATATATCGGGCGGCAAATTGCGCGCTCTGGCCGTGTCTGCCCCGGAACGCTCCAAGCGCCTGCCGGATGTGCCGACGGTCGCTGAAGCGGCTATTCCCGGGTACGAGGCCTATGAATGGAACGGCATGTTCTTGCCTTCCGGTACGCCCGAACCAGTGGTCACCAAACTGCGCCAAGCATTGCAGGACGTGATGCAGGAAGATGAAGTGAAGCAGCGCCTGGCTGACATGGGCGCCCAGCCGATAGGCTCAACGCCGGCTGAATTCGCTGCTTTCCTCAAGAAAGAAGACGCCAAGTGGGGCGAAGTGGTTCGCAAGGGAAACTTCAAACTCGATTGAGCTTTTAGCTCTGTCAGCCATGACGACCTCGTCGATCTGTTGCAGGCCCGGGCAGGAAACGAGGTCGCCGTGAAGCGTATTCTGATGGACAAGCCGGTGCAGCTTGATCGCTTCAACACCGGACTTTGAGTATGAAAGGCCTTTCCATGTTTTTGCTGCAAGCCCCCCAGATTCGGGAACTGGGTGTTTTCACCACCATGCCGGAACACTTTCGCCGCCGGGAACGCAGCGAGTGGGCTGATGCCAATCGGGGAGGCACGGTGACGGATGCATTCCTGGAAGGCCCGGTATTCGACGAAGCCGGAAATCTCTACGTGACCGATATTCCTTGGGGGCGGATCTTCCGCATCGACCGGGAAGGAGCCTGGACGTTGGTCGCTGAGTACGATGGTGAACCCAATGGCATGAAGTTTTTGAATGCCCAAACACTGCTCATCACCGACTACAAGAACGGTCTGATGCAGCTAAATGTGGCCAGCGGCCAGGTCACGCCTTATCTGCAGCGGCGCAATAGCGAGCGCTTTAAAGGAGTTAACGACCTGGTTTTCGACTCCGAAGGCAATCTGTACTTTACCGATCAAGGCCAGAGCGGCCTGCATGACCCCAGTGGTCGCCTATACAGACTTCGTCCAAGTGGGCAGTTGGATCTACTGCTGAGCAACGTGCCCAGTCCCAATGGAGTGGCGTTGTCGACTGACGGTCGGGTGCTGTATCTGGCTGTGACGCGTGGCAACTGTGTGTGGCGGGTGCCTCTATTGCCCGACGGAAGTGTTGCAAAGGTCAGTCAGTTCTTTACCTCCTACGGTCCGAGTGGGCCCGATGGCCTGGCTATGGACACACAGGGCCGCCTGTTAGTTGCAAACCCTGGTTTGGGTTATGTGTGGGTGCTGAATGCGCGCGCTGAGCCGGAAGTGGTTCTGCGTGGCATTGCCGGCAGCTCTATCACTAACCTGGCTTTCGGAGGGGAAAACAACAACACGCTGTACGTCACTGATTCGACCCATGGACGGGTGTTGTGTGCGGCGCTGGATGCACCCGGTGCTCCACTTCACCGCAAAGCCTGACTGGGGGCCGAACTCCACAGCGCCGATACCCATCGCGCTAGCTTGGGTCTTTCTCAAACGACTGCGAACAGGTTCTGGGAAAGCAGGAAATCCAGGAATCCGTTAAACTACCGACCGTTAGGTTTGTAGGAACTTTGATGTCTTCGATTTCCAAGGGCGCCGATTTCGGCTGGCCCTTTATCTTTCTATTGGCGATGATCACCGCGCTAGACGCGATGGCGATCGATATGTATTTGCCGGCGTTTCCTGCGGTCGCTGCGGAGTTTGCGGTGTCGCCCGGTAGAGTTCAGCAGACCTTGTCTGTCTTTCTCATTGGGTTGGCGCTTGGTCAGGCCGTTTACGGCCCGCTTCTGGACCGCTTTGGACGGCGGAAGCCGCTGTTGATCGGTCTGCTCATTTTCGTGGTGGGATCGGTTTTGGCTGCCACGGCCAGCAACCTCGAATGGCTTTTAGTTGCGCGTTTTCTGCAGGCGCTGGGCGCGGCGGCCGGGCTCGTGGCACCGCGAGCCATTGTGTCGGATGTTTACACGGGCAGTGAATCATCACGTGTTTTTTCTGTGCTGATGCAGGTGATGATGATCGCGCCCATCCTCGCACCGGTTGCAGGCGGTTTCCTATTGGGTCATGGTGGCTGGCGCATGATCTTCTGGGCTTTGGCGGTCATCGGCGCGCTTGGAACGCTATGGGGTTGGCGCGCTATTTCCGAGACCTTGACCACAAAAAACAGGACAAGGCTGAGCGTCTCATCTGTGGCACGAGCCTACTGGACGCAATGCATGGACCGCCCTTTCTTTGCCTACGCGCTAGCCGGAGGATTCATACTGGGGTCGTTGTTTGTCTATATCAGCGCGTCGCCCTTTGTCCTGATTCAGCACTTTGGGCTTTCACCGGTGCAATTCAGCTACTTCTTTGCATCCAATGCGGTAGGTTTTGTTCTGGCCGGACAACTCAGCATCTGGTTGACCAAGCGGCTGTCCGAACAACGAGTTCTTCTGCTTGGCATTGCCCTCCATGCGCTCGCCGGTGCCGCTTTGGCCCTCGCGGTTACCGCAGGCGTTGCACAACTGTGGCTCTATCTGGGCTTGCTGGCTATTTCAATCTGGGCACTTGGCTTGACGTTCGGCAACCTGACCTCGGTCACCATGGCTCGGGCCGGAGAGCAGGCAGGTGTGGCGTCGGCGTTGATGGGAACGATGCAGTATTTGGTGGGTGCATGCGTGGGGCTTTTGGTTAGCCTGGCTGCGCCAGGGCTGATGCCCTTGCCTTTGGCCATCCTGGTATGTGGCGTTTTGGCGATCATTTGCTGCCGCTGGGCCGCACTTCCTGATGCGTCGTCCATGGATTGGAGTGCCGCTCAGAGGTAAGACTGACAACTGGCTATGGAGCAGATGTTGGTCGTTGGACTGTGGCAGCTTCAAACACGGCCCATAGAGCCTTGAGGCGCCGCTTGAATTTCTCTGTGCCGCCGTAGGTGAGTTCCACTTGCAGGCTGTCGATCATGCTCATGCATGTCATAACGAGCGTGTCGGCACTCAGCTTGTGCGCATTCGGCACCAAGTCAGAGCGCTGGATGGCGCGCTTCAGGATGACTTCAAGGTCATCCATGAACACATGCATTAATGCCATGACCTGTTCGTACAGATGCAGTGGTGGTGTGTACAGCGCACGCATCCAGAACTGAACCCGGGGCGATTCCTCGTAACGCGTCTGGATGCTTTGAAGGTAAGCAAGGATCTGTTTGTTCACGGGTTTTGAGCCGTCGAACGCTGCTCTCGCATAGTCAAGTTCAGCTGTGATCATGAGCGGGATCAGGCTCATATAGAGCGCATCTTTGCTTCGGAAGTGCGCATAGATCGACGGCTTTTTGATGCCAACATCCGTGGCGATCTCTTCCAAGGACGCCGCATCGAAGCCTTGCGTGGCGAAACGGACCAGGGCGGCTTCTTGCAATCTGGCTGCGGTCAAGTGGGTTGCTCCAACATATCCGCAGGATTTTAGGCCATGGTCCCTGAATGACCTACCGTTCGGTCGTTCATCTTCGGCGCGCAGTCAGGTGGAAAAAAAGTGCATGGCTGGCCGATAGAACCGATGGCTAGCAAAATCGACCACAGCGGCTTTGTAGCCCTGGGTCGTCCCACGATGAACTGCCGCACAAGGAATTCGTTTTGAATTCCTTGTCGATGGCTGAATCATACATCAAATGAGAATGCTTATCATTTGATGCCCTTGAATTCTGTGCTGACTTTGCTGCGATGCAGATGCAGATGCAGATGCAAGCCTTAGCTTCTCATGTCCTCAGGCGAGTGCGATTGGTGTGCCATGGTCCAGTGGTTTAGCACACAAGGGCAAGATCAGATCGCGGGTCAGTGGCGCCAAGACCAGGTTTCCAGGGGCCTGCGGATTCACCCATACGATTTCCTCAATCTCAGCTTCGGGAAAGACGTTAGATGTCACGAGGAGATGAAACACTTCAGCTATGACTACATGGTCAGGCTCATTGGCTGCAGCGGCTGAATACTGCCCAAGATACCGAAGCTCTTCTGGTTTTACGGTGAGTGCCAGCTCTTCATGAAGCTCGCGGCATAGGGCATCACCTGGCGCCTCCGCTGGTTCCATCTTGCCGCCCGGTTGCATGAAGGCGGAAGTTCCAGCCTTCCTCACCAACAGTGTCTGACCGTCTGGGCGGGTGATCAAAGCAGCGGCAATGCGTATTTCTCGGTTCTGGGTCATGGCTTTTGTAACTGGCGCTGTATCGTTTTAGCAGGATGCTACCCGCGTTGCGTCGCTCATTTGGAAAACGCCCTACCCTTTGTTGGCAGTACGAAATACCGCGAACCGCGTCTTAGGAGCGTAGGCTTGGCGAAGCAGCCGCTGCGCAATCGAACTCTACACACACTTGTCCCCTGTCCAGTGCAAGGCCTGAGTCGGTAATGGCTGTCAGCAGCAAGCGGTGTAATTTGTCGCAAGCCGGCAGACGCACCCGCTCGCCACTTACGAGGTTGACCGCCCATAGCGCGGCAGCGCTGTCTGTGCGCGTTCCAGCAGCCGGTGCGACCCGGTATAGCCGTTTGGGCCCGGGTCCGCGTGGGGGAAGCAGCAGCCCGTGAGCGAGCAGTTGTCTGGTGGCCCGATAGGTGGTGCCGAGGCTAATCTTTATTCCCCGCAAACACAGGCGCCGGAAGATGTCCTCTGATGATAGTGATTCGCCCCCTGCATCCTCGAAGACCTGCAGGACAGCGATGCGTGCGATGGTCGGGCGCAAACCTGCAGCGCGCAAACGCTGTAAATGGTTCGGCGTATACCGGTTGGTCATCGCGTGGTGGCCCTTGGATGGCTTGGCTGGAGGCTCAGCCCATGCCACACGTCGCCGATCCGAAAACAGGGGCGCGAAGAATGTGTGACCATTAACGCGGAACCTCAAAGCTCAGTGTAGCGGTGTGGCGAACGTCATCGTACTTGCGACCTCCCAGTGTCACACTGCCACTGTTCACACGGGCGGTGACTTCGAGCACATACAGACCCGGAAACGATGGCGTGAAACTGACTGTGCCATCCTTGGCGGGTGTGAGTATGCGGCGCCATCCTTCGCTGGTGTCTACGTTCACCTGGCTGGCGGCGACTGGGCGCCCCTTGAACATCAGGCGAAATGTGTTGCCACCTGATTGAGTAGGTACTAATTCCAGTTCGTTGACTGCCTTGATTTCGCTTCGGCCAAGGCGAGCTTGATAGTAGGTAAGCACGCCGTCCGCCCCAGCGTGCGTTGCGATGAAACGTATATCGCCCGCACTCCCCTCGCCCACTGCACCCCTGGCGAGCCTGAAGTGATCAGACGCTTGTTCATACGCGGGTGCCTGCTTGCCCTCAGGCACCACAGTCTGTGCATCCGTCAGTGCGGGTAACTTCTCCAGCGGCTTCAGCAGTTCACCCGCATAGACTTGGGCACCGCCGGCTTGAGGTTGTAGCCAAAGATAGTCTGCATGGCTAAGCGCAGTGGCGAACAGGCTGCTGACCGTGAATACTCCTGCTGCCAGTTGGCGAAGGATATGGTGCCGGGAAAATCGCAGATACGGCATGGATTTTCTTGTTTTCTATTAGAGTGAACACGCCCTAGCGGGGTTGACGGGGTTTACGGTGTTTGCATCCATCGCGGTATGCGTCCGCGTGGCGGTGTGGTGATCTCGTCTTGTTCCACTGTGACCTGAAGGCCTGGGCCGGTATTGAACAGCACGTAGAAAGCTTGAGTGGGCTTTTTGAACGTCCATGTGGAGTTCGCCTGGAGCTTGCCTTCAAGCAGCGTGGCACCGTCCAAAGCAATGACCTGCATGCGTGAGCCCGGCATCTCGTCGCCGTCGTTGCTCGCACCCCGGCAACGAACGGTGGACTGATCCATCAGGAAGCAACGCGCCACAGGTTCGTGGGCACCCGCCCACGTGGCACACAGCGTCAGACTCAGCGCCAACATCTTCCGGGCCGCCATCCGTTCAGTTAGCCGCATGGGCCCTCCTCTGTTCATCGAACCACGCGACTGTGGCCGGCGAGACTTGGTCCATACGCCAGGCGCTCTGGTGAATGTGGCCGTCTTTACCCACCACGGTGAGCCATAGTTCGCTGTCTGCCCTGGTGGTGCTGGGCAGTGGAATCTCCACTCGCCGCTCCCAGCGCTGGCCTGAAAATCCCATACCGGTGGCTTGGGCAGAGCGAGGCTTGTGTACCTTCAAGTAGGCCTTGCGTATCTCGTTGTCGCAGGTTGCACAAAAGCGCAGGCGGTATTCCTTCATGGGCACATCCATCTCCATGACTTCGGGCGGGCTTTGGTGCGCTTCAGCGAAGGTAAATTGCCAAGGGCCTACCGTTCCCCGCAGGGCACCTGAGCTCTTAAGCGGTTGAGACTCCATCCGCGCAAGGCCCACGGAGTACACGGCAATGGTGGCCATCAGCAAGCCCAGAGCGATCCAGCGGCGAGCATGAGATTCGCCGGTCGGCGCGATCGTTGGTTTCTGGGCGGGCTTCGGATCGCGCTCGGCTCTGGCGGCTCTATGCCGCGCCGGTGGTTGCCAGGGCCATTTTGGGAAGATGAAGACCCAAATCAGCGCCGCAATGCTCAGCCAGCCCAGCCACAGAGTGATACCCACGCCAACTTCAAGCTCTGCAATGGCCCATGCCAGCGATATGAGCAGCATCAGCCAACCGGATATGCGCGCGAGCTGCCGCCAGCGCGGCGCAGGCAGACGGCCCAAAATGTGTACCCCGTAGCGTTCGGTGGCCAGGGCGAGCGCGAAGAAGCCAGCAAGACTTATGGCCAAAATGCCGAGGTGGGCGCCAGTAAGCACGGGGGTACTCATGCGCCTCCTCCGCGCATCAGAATCCAGGCCAGCCCGGTGCACACCGCAGTGCCGAGCACCATGCCCAACCAGGCTCGGGTGGCGCTGCGGGTGTAGAACACCCAGATCACCGCGACCGTGTAGACCACGAAGCTCAACATGGTGGCCCAGAGCACACTCTGGGCTTTGGGAGCAGGCCAGAAGAGCGCTAATAGCACGGTGGCGGCGGAAGCCAACGCATAGCCGCCTAAGGTAGCCGCGGCTACTCGCGAAGCGACGGACCAGCGGTAAGCGGCTGAGAGTGCGCCGGGTTTGCTCATGCGAGACCTTTCGCCGGCGTAAGTGCAGTTGGCTCAGCGGTCAACGCCGGCTGCTTGGGCATCAGGCGGCGTCGTACCTTTATCGCCATTACCGCGAACAGGCTTGCGAGTGCCAGCATGGTGAGGTCAAAGCCTGCGAACTCCCAGTCTCTCGCGGGCAGACTGCGCCCGAGGTGGCGATGGGTAGTGAGAGCATTGATGAATGGCACCAGCGCGTAGGCCAGGCAGCACCCCCACAGCAGTTCGATCCATGCGCGCCTGAGTGGCCGGGCCAGCGCGTAGAACAAGGTGCCAAGCCACACCGTGAAAAGGCTGTGGAACTCCCAGGCGGCACGGTCGGCCAAGTCCACGGGCAGCAGTCGGTTGGCACAGAAGTACGCGGCCACAGCCAGCGGCAAGCCGGCGATGCTGGCCACGTTCAGATTCTCCACCAGTCGCACGCCAAACTGATCAACGCTCTCGCGGCCACTCGAAAGATGGTGTCTGCGACGTTTGACGGTCCACAGCACCAGACCGGTGCCGATCATGGCGCACCCCAGGAGGCTCGCTACAAAGTACAGCCAACGACCCCAGATGCCGGCGAACCGGCCCACGTGCAGATTGAGCGTCACGCTTTGAGTCAGGACGGAGCTACCACCAATGGATGGCTCGTCGGGCAGTGCCTGGCCAGTGATGGCATTGAAACGGAGCGTGGGTGGGTTCCAGAAATCCAGGCTGCCGCCGTGCGCTCTGCTCAGTACGATTTGAGGAGGCCCGCCTTCATGGCGCTCAATGGTCATGGAGGCCAACTGACCACTGCCCCAGTCTGCTTCGGCCTGGGCAAGAAGCGGAGTGAGAGAAGCAACAGGCCGACCAATGGGCAGGTGCTTGTGTTTTTCACGCTCCTGCAACTCATCGAAGAACTCATTGCGCGCCGCTACGCCGCTGCCGTAAATCACATCGCGTCCGGCGGGCATGTAGCTGTACATGAAAAATATCAACCCGCTGTAGGTGATCATCAGAAAAAACGGCAACGCCATCACGCTGATGGCGTTGTGCGCGTCCAGCCAACTTCTTTGGCCTTTACCCGGACGGAAGGTGAAGAATTCCTTGAAGATCTTTTTGTGCGTGATGATCCCGGTGACGATGGCGATCAACATGAGCATGGTGCAGACGCCAACGATGCGAATGGCCCACTCATACGGCATGTAATGCAGTTCGTAGTGCAGGCGGTAAAGGCCGGTTCCACCGGCTGTAGCACGCGGCTCAGCCTCAGGAGGCAGCACGGCACCCGTGATCGAATCCAGCTTTTCCACCGCGCTGGTGCCAAACTGATGGCCCGGCTCCGGCATTTCTTCCCACTGGATAGCGAGTTCCTGCCAACCACGTGGGTTCAACGACTCATGCGGCAGCGTGACACGCCAGCTAGCAGCTGCCGGGGCCATTCGTTCCAGGCGTTCAAGTGCGGCACGGAGCATGGGCTCCACTGGAGCAGGCTGGGCCAGGCGCGGTACGAGAGGCCGCTCTGGCTGCATCCAGCGTGTGATTTCGTTCTGAAAGTAGCCGGCAGTGCCGGTTACGAAGACAAAGAACAGAACCCAACCGACCACGAGGCCGGACCAGGTGTGCAGCCAGGCTGCACATTGGCGAAATCCTTCCTTCATGACATCACCTTCAGGGCACGCAATTACAGGCGTGGTGTGTACTTCAAGGTGAACATCACGTTGCGGGGATCGCCGTAGGTGCCGCCGGTGTAGCCGATGAATCCGGGAAGCAGGTAGCGCTTGTCGAACACGTTGTTCACGTTCATCGCCAAGCTGACCTCAGGTGTGAACTGGTAGCCCACGCGTAAGCCTACGACAGTGAAGCCGGGTACCTCGAACGTGCGGTTGTAGTCCAGGGTGTGGCTTTGTCTGGTGACGCCAGCGCCCACTGTGAGCTTGCTCCAATCGCCAGGAAAACGATAGGAGAGCCATGCACGAAGCATGTGCTTGGGTGTCCAGGTGCTGAATACCTCGCCTTGATTGGTGGGGTCGCTCAGGAATTTGCTGGTGTTATAGGTGTAGCCCACCATCACCTGCAGGTTACGGAGAACTTCACCGCTGACCTCGGCGTCAACCCCTTGGCTGCGCACCTTGCCTGAGGGGAGTGAGCAGTACCAGCCATCGCATGCAAAGCCTGCTGCGACATCATTCACAGCGCGGTTCTTGTGGTCGTAGCGGAACACCGCGAGCGAGGTATTCACACGACCGTCAAGCAACTCGCCTTTGACGCCTATTTCATAGTTCCTTCCTTCAACTGCCGGGAGAACATTGCCCGCTACAGTTCTGGCGGACTGCGCCTCAAACACACCGGTATAGCTGCCATAAACTGACCATTGCGGCGTGACCGCGTACACAAGACCAGCATAGGGCGTGATCTTTCCAGATGTGGATTCAACGGTGCTTGAGCCGCTCTTAAGATCGTTATAGATGTTGTCGTACCAGCTTGCTCGGGCACCCACGATGGCGGTTAGCGGCTCGGTGAGTCGGACTCGCCAAGTTCCGAAGATCCCTTTCTGCTGAACGTCATACGCCGCTCGTGATTGCCTTCCTCCTGCAGCCAGTAGGCTATCAACTGTGGGCTCCGGGCGGTTGTGGTCTATGTTGAAGATGTTGGCGCCGTCGGTGAAAGACCGGGCGAACATGTCGTTGGACTTGTACTTCGAATAACTGGCACCGAAAGTGACGTCGTTGGGAAAGCCCAATGCCTCAAAACGGCCATTCACATAGGCGTCGAGGCCCATTTTGGTTGAGTTGAGGTCCGTGATCCAATCGTCATAGGATGGGCCGCTGCCGTCAGGCGCTACCTCGCCACTCATGCGCTGGTGCGTAGATGTGTTTTTCTCGGTCATGCGCAGGGCTGAAACCTTGAGCTTCCAATCTGCGTTAAAACGATGGTTCAGATCAGCAAAAAGCGTGGTCTGCTCTACGTTGGCGCGGTTCCACCCCGAACCTGTGAAGGTAGAGCGAGGCAAACCCACCTCTTTTCCTCCTGCAAACAGGGGTACGCCCAGGATAAATGGTCGGCCTTTGCTATCTAGGTGGCTCACACCCACACCTAGCGTGGTGTCGGGGCTAATGTCGTAATCAAGGGCTCCGTAGAGCGAACGAGTGCGGTCGTTCACGTAGTCGACAAAGGAGTTGCTGCGTGCTTCATCCAGCACCACGCGGCCACGCAAGCTGCCGTTCTCATTGAGTGGGCCACCGGCGTCCAGCTGCCCGCCGTAACGCCCCCAAGAGCCTGCACGAGCGGTCACTGAGACTGTTTTCTCTGACTGCCCGCGTTTTCGAACCAGGTTCACGGCCCCACCAGGGCTACCTGTTCCTTGCAAGAGTCCTGATGCGCCCCGCAGCACTTCCAGGCGGTCATAGAACACCATGCCTTCAGTGCCCCAATTTCCAAGCGAGTAATGATTGCGAGGAATGGCGATGCCATCGTACTGCCAGGCATCGATCTGGAACCCACGTGCCGAGAGCACCATCCCTTGCCCAACCCCTGAAATCCCGACAGTGCCTGTGACATTATTGGCCGCGTCTTTGAGGTCTGTGATGCCTCTTTCGTCCATCTGCTTGCGGGTAAGCACGCTGATGGACTGAGGAATATCCTTCAGCGCCTGATCGCCCTTGTTGATGCTCACTTCGCGGGCGGCGAGTGAATCCGTGCCTTCAGTGGTGGCGCTGCGCTCAGCCCGCGCGGTAACCGTCACACCCGGCAGCGTCACGGCATCTCCCACAGGTGGAGCCACCTTGATGACAACGGCGTTGCTCTCCCGAGTGGCCATCAATCCGCTACCGGCGAGCAGACGATCCAACGCCTGGTTCGGCGTGAGTGAACCTGACACGGCCTGAGCGTTCTTGCCGGCAACCAATGCAGGCTGCACAATCAGTTGAACGCCCGTTTGCAGAGCCCAGTTGCTTAGGGCCTGGCTAAGCGGCTGCGCACCCATATTGAAGGGGACCGGTGCGCCCGCAGCTACTTGAGCCAGCAATGGCCCGGAAGCGAAGGCCAGCGCAACAGCAAGGGCAAGCGGCGCCGGGCGACGCAAGGTTGAAAATGGCATGCAATCCTCCAAATGTAAAAGCGAATAGTTCTTACTTAGGAAGACGAATGGCGTTACCGATACCCTAGTCCCGCAGAGAAAAATTCTTCAACCGTAGCGACTGCTGACTGAACACGCCCTGCTGCGCAAGGCTGGCCGGGTGTCGCTATCTATCGAGTGAGCACAACTTCCGCTACCCCACCGCTGATCGCTTTAAGCTGAACAGGCAGGGAAGCCGGCAATACCCGTCGGAATGTGGCCATATCCCGTGGGTCAAAAACGCCGGTGATGGGCATGGCGGCAACCACTGGGTCGCGGATCAGGAGCTCAGGATCACCATAGCGGGCCAATTCGGCCAGTGCGTGGTCCAGGCGCTGGTTATCGAAGCTGACGCGATTCGATCGCCACGGAGCAATCCCTGCAGCCGGAACGCGAGATATGGCTGACAGCTCACCCACCTTGTCGCTGGAAACTTGTTGTCCAGCCGTCAGGAGGATGCCCTCCCTTGTCAGACTTTCCACATTCGGGGAGTCGCCAGCATGAGACATGAGCCGCTCAACGCGCACCCTGCCCTCCTCTACCGCCACGTGTACCCCAGAGCTGCCTGGCACTTGAGGTGTATGCCGCACCGCAAAGCGCGTGCCCACAACGGTCACGCGAACCGGCCCGGCTAACACCTGGAAAGGACGCTCGGCGTCGCTTCGCACAGCAAACACCGCTTGCCCATCCAGCAGTTTGACTTCGCGACGTTGACGATAGTAGGCCACCTCCACTCGCGTAGCGGAGTCAAGTCGCAGGCGGGTTCCATCTGGCAATGGCACCTCATCCTGCATGCCACGGGGCGTGCTGAAGGCCTGCTCGAACAGCGGCTGGGATTGCCAATGGTTCCAGGCAAGGAGTCCGGTGCCACCTGTAACGGCCGCTATCCCGGCGATGGCCATCGCGGGGGCGAAGATGCGCCGGCGCGAGGGCATGGGCAACTGAGGCGTCCGCTGACGATTGGGGACCAATGGCTGCGCACCAGCTTGCGGGGAGCTGCTGTCGCGGGCAAAGCCCGAGGCCTGATCGAAAGCAAGGTTGTGCTGCAGTAGGCTGCGCAAGTCCTGAGGGATAGCGTCCACTGCTTTCCATTCGCCGTGCCAATGATCGAAGGCTTTCTGGTGCGTAGGGCTCTGCGCCAGCCAAGACTGGAAGGACTGCTCATCCTCGGATCCGAACCGCTCGCTGCAGCGCCGGACAAACCAGTCCAATGCCTCATCGCGGGTGCGCGAAGCGTCGGAGGCCTGGAAGGTGGGCTTGCTCATGGGATTTTGATTCTTATTTAAGTAGACGTACGAGCCGTCAAATACCCTAGGGAGCCTCTGCGATACCCTTCACGGCGCCACAGCACTGCCCCCGGGCGGTCTGCGGCGTTGATTTTTTTTCCAATAGCACGAGCTATTGGCTGCAAAACCCGCCTTGCAGCCCATCCCGCGGGCAGCGCCTGGCATCCATGACGGGTTTTGCAGAGGCTCCCTAGCGATTCCTTAATCATGACGTGAGCGATTCAGTTTTTTCCGTACGGCGCCAATTGTTTCACTTGCGCCTGCTGAATGGGCACGGCTGCGTTCGCAAGCATCCAGCGCATGCTTGATGTGCTGCTCTACCGCCTTGACTGAGATCTCCATGCGTTGCGCGACTTGCGAGTAAGTGAGCCCTTCGAAGCGGTTCAGCATGAAAGCCTCCCTGCAGCGTGGTGGCAAATTGTCTATGACCGTGACCAATGCCAAAACCCCCTGCTGGGAAGCTACTGCGGTTTCAGGCTCCCAGTTGCGAGAGCCGTGCGCCTCGTCGGCCTCGGCCCGTGCATCAGTTGCTTCCACGCTGGCGCGGACAGAGCCGTGCCGCTGGTGGTCGATCACCAGATTGCGGGCGGTCTGATACAGGAGCGCACGCGGATTGTCCAAGTGTTGACCACCTTGCTGCGCCGCGAGCACGCGGGCGTAGCTCTCCTGCGTTAGATCGGCCGCGGTGTCGCGGTCTTTCAAAGCGCGGGATAGAAAGCTCAGCAGTTCTCGATAGTAGTGCTCAAGCACGGGCTAGCCATTGCCAAATAGGAACGAAGGGATTCCCTGGAAGTTGGCGTCGAGATGTGGCGGTGTGGCTAACCTGGTGCGCCTAGAAAATAGGAATAGGTCTCATTATCACTTATGTGACGAAGATGAAGTAATACCCGGCAATTACCGGCACAACACAACTCTCCGCCCTACCCTTGGGGGCGGTGGCAGTCATCATGGGGTCAGGGTTTTCTGAACGGAGGATGCCGGCGCAGTCAGTCGGATCAGCCGTTCGGACAAGGTGGCTTGGGAGACCTCGCCGGTGCGCACATCGACCAGCACGCCTCGTACATCGAAAAACAGCGTGGTCGGCAACGAGCGGTGGCCGAAATGGCTGGCGACCTCGCCACGCACATCGAGTAGCACGTTGCGCAAAGCCAGGCGGTCGGCGGCTAGCAAGGCATTCACTTTCTGCGCCGACTCGCCCTGGTTGGCGAACACGAAGTGCACGTCCGGGTGACGCTGCTGGGCGGCGGCCAGCACCGGCATCTCGCGGCGACAAGGCGGACACCACGTGGCCCAGAGGTTCAGCACTACCGGCTTGCCCTGGAACTTCTGGAGCACGACAGGCTGGCCATCGAGGCTAGTGAGGGTGAGCCCTGGCAGGAGCTGGTTTGTGGGCGCGGAAAGAGCAAGTGCCATGGTGCCGGCAGCGTATAGCGCTGCCCCGCTGCCATAGGCCACCCACAGCGGCTTGCGCAGCGGGCGTCGCCTTATGCCGACATGCAGTGCATACAGCCCGGCAGCCAGCAGGCCGGCCATTGGCATCCAGCCGCCATCGCGGATGTCGATGATGCCCAGCCAGTCGTCCAGATAGGCATCGCGGTAAACAAACACGAAGGCCAACCGGGCGGTCACCACGGCCACTACCAGCATGCGCAGCAGTTGCGGCTCCGCGTCGAGCCCGGCGCGTCTCGCCAACTGCTGACCGACCGCCTGGGCGAGGCCAATGGCAGCGAACACCAATAGCAACGTCCAGGGTAGGCTCAGTGGCCCGATTTGCAGCGCGCCGCTCATAGCGCACCTCGGGTGGCACATGGGCAGGAGCAGACGGAGGAGGAAAGGAGCATCGGCTTGGTGAGAGAGCGAAGGTTCTTAGTTAATCGTTTCAACAAACGTTTCATTGAAATTCCAGTTTATGAAATTTTCAGCTAGGAAAATTTCAATTTAATCTACTTTGGAATCGTTTCATGGGGACTTCCGTGCGCTTACTCAGAACACTACGAAATTGACACAAGCTGCCCCCCAAGCACTTGCATGAGCGGCCTGGCAGCATTCGAGCGAGCTGACCTCAAGCGCGCACTCCCGTAGCTAGGAGCACGCGTTCCTGCATTAACTCCACGAACGCCCTTACCTTTGCCGATCGAAACCGCGCTGCTGGAAACACCGCGTGGATTCCTCCGGACGGCAACGCCCATTTGGGTAAGACGTGTATGAGCCGACCGGACTCCAGATCCTCCGCAACGGCGAAGTCTGGCAACACCGATAGGCCTGCGCCATAGCGCACTGCTTCGCGCACGGCAAGCGTCGCATCCAATGAAATCACCGGGTGCACCGCCACACTCTGGCGCTCCACCTCACTGCGGGAGAAGCTCCAGTGGATGGGATCACGCAACGCCGTGTTGGCAATGAATGGCAGCGTGCCAATTTCTTGCGGCTCTTTAAGCCGGGCAAGTTGTTTCTGCATGCCCGGAGCCGCCACCAGCAATTGTCTGAATCCCCCGATTTGGCGTGCCTGCACGTTCAGCTGAGTCACCCAACCCACACGGATTGCCAGCTCGACCTGCCCTGACATGAGATCAAGCGACTGATCGCTGAGTACCGCATCCACCTTGCATTGCGGGTACCGGCGTGTGAATTCCGTGATAACAGGCACCACCGCGCTGATTCCGTAGTCAAGCGGCGCAGTAAGGCGCAAGGTTCCTGAAGGCTCTTCGGCCACCTCCCCTAATTCGTCAAAGGCATCACCAGCCTCCTTGAGGATCAAGGCACAGCGCTGATAGAAGCTTCGACCCGCATCGGTGGGAGTCACCTTTCGTGTGGTTCGGGTCAGCAGTGTCGTCCGGAACTCCCGCTCAAGGCGCGCCACCTGCTGGCTCACCACCGCTTTGGTGATGCCTAAACGATTGGCAGCTGCCGTGAAGCTGCCCGTTTCCACCACTGCCGCGAAATAGGCGAGGCGCTTGAGGTTGGCAAAGTTGCCCGGGCTCGCCTCCTCTTTATTGTTTGCTTTTGACATACGGTCTATTTATTACATCGGGCTTTATCTGTCAATGCCATGCTCCTACCATCACGGCATTGAATGAACGAAATGCCATGAACAAGACCTTGTATTACGTCTTTGACCCCCTCTGCGGCTGGTGCTACGGCGCTGGCGGCATGGTGACGAATCTGCACAACATCCCGGGTGTGCAACTCCGTCTGCTGCCCAGCGGACTATTCTCAGGGGAAGGCGCACGCCCTATGGACGACGACTTTGCCAACTACGCCTGGAGCAACGACCAGCGCATAGAGCGCCTGACGGGCCAGCGATTCACAGAGCGCTACCGTAGCGACGTTCTGGCCGACCGCCGCCAGATGTTTGACAGCGGCCCCGCCTCCGTGGCGCTGACCGCCGTCGCCCTCACCTCGCCCGAATCTGAACTGGAAGCCCTCAAAGCCATTCAGTTGGCCCGCTATGTAGAGGGTCAGGACATCACCCAACTGAGCACACTGGCCAACGTTCTGCGCTCACTCGGTCTGGAGCAGGCAGCAACAAGACTCAGCGTGCCCGATGACGAGCTGTTGACAGCCAACCGTGCTCGCATCGCCGAAGCGCAAGCCCTGATGAGCCAGTTTGGAGCGCGGGGCGTGCCCGCCTTTGTTCTGGAGACCGGGCCTCAGCTCCAACTGCTGAATTCCAGCGCTGCCTTCTCCAGCCCACAGGTTTTTCTAGCGCAATTCGCCAGTGCCTGAGGAGCTCGCGCGGTCGTTCTCATTCCTTTTTTCCATCTGCGTTTTCAACCATTACCCGTAAAACATCATGTTCACTCGCCGAAACTTCGTTCAAACCGCTGCCGCCACTGGCGTGGTCGCCGCTCTTGCTGCCACCGGAGCCAGCGCGATCGCTGCCACACCGCTGCAATGGAGGCACTTCCCCACCAACGACAAAGGCTTCTTCCGCGCTCCTGTGCTACTTTCCGGCGAAAAAGAAGCCATTCTTATTGATGGCGGTTTCTCATTGCCTGATGGCCGTGCAGTCGCGGAGGCTATCAAGGCCTCAGGCAAGACATTGACCACCATCTACATCAGCCAGAGTGATCCAGACTACTACTTCAGCCTGGCCCCGATCAAAGCGGCCTTCCCCGGTGCCAAGGTCATCGCCGCGTCTGAGACCATTGCAGCTATCCGCGCTAACGTACAGAAAAAAATCGACACCTGGGCACCACAGCTCAAGGAAAATGGACCACAGAAACTGGACGACATCGTCTTCGCGGAAGCTTTCGATGGCCCCTCACTGGTGCTGGAAGGCAACGTCATCGAAATCGTGAAGGCGCAGGGTTTGGACAACCGCCGCTACCTGTGGGTGCCCTCGCTAAAGGCCGTGTTCGGCGGTGTGTTGATTTTCTCTGGGCTTCATGTGTGGACAGCCGACTCTCCCACGCCAGCATCGCGTGCAGCCTGGATCAAGAACCTGGAAGCCATTGCCGCGCGTAAGCCGGCAGTGGTGGTGCCGGGGCATCTGGCCGCAGGAGGCTCGCTCGACCTTGCCGCCGTGAATTACACCCGAGCGTATCTGCTGGCGTTCGAGGAAGAACTGGCTAAAGCAGCGAACGCTGATGCCTTGGTCGCCGCTATGAACAAGCGTTACCCAGACGCTGGTCTGGCGCCTGCGCTGCAAATTGGTGCCAAGGTTGCGAAGGGCGAGATGAAGTGGGGGTGAATCGCTGGAGCTGAGAATCTTGGTCCAACCCGCGAGGTTGACTCAAGGGTTCTTGGTGGCACGTGCGGGGATTTGATAGCGTAACTCCACGAAGCCGGTTCCAATTTGCCGAGCGGACAGCAGCGACAGCGGCGTAGGGGTGAACCTGGGAAACAGAGGCTTCCCCTTGCCTAAAGTGACCGACCCCACTTGGAGGATTAGCTCATCTAGAAGCCCTGCGTCATAGAACTGCCCTGCCAAATCGCCGCCTCCGACAATCCAGATGTTCTTGTCTGCCGCGGCCGACCGCATTTCGGCGTGAACCGCTCTAACATCACCCTGCGCAAATGTTAGATCAGCTCCGGGCACTGCTGGCAGAACACGGGAGGAAAACACCCAGGTCGGTTGAGCGTACGGCCAGGATGCGCCCGTTTCCTCAGCAATTTTCTGAGAGTTGCGCAACATCCATTCATATGTGGCCGAGCCCATGGCCAGGGCTCCGACCTTGGATATGAACTCCGGGTAACCTGTGTCATTGACATCACCCAGCGGGAATAGCCATTCGAGGGAGTCATCTTCGGTGGCGATGAATCCATCCAGGCTAGTCGCGGTGAAGTACTGGGTTTTCATTGGATATGCCTCGTGTCTGTGTTGGTAACCTGTTGGCCTTAGATCGTAAATGAGAGCGCTTGAGCGTAGGCGAGATCCAGGTTTCAATAGTGAGCCTGCACCCAACACCGGGCCTTTTCACCTCCGCACGCTACGGTGGCCGTGTGCTCACAGACCGAGCCTATGATGTATGAGTTGTCATGTGGGGGGAGTTAGGGCGACATCGGCTGACGGCCCGCATCTCTAAGGGCACGCCAACTCCACCCTCCTCCATTTGAAACTACTACCTCTATAAAAAGCACAGTATGAAATACCTGGTTTCAGCCATGTTGATTGTTGTTGGCGCTATTCACCTGCTGCCGTTGACTGGTGTTCTAGGGCACGAACAATTAGCAGTTCTCTACGGGATTGCGTTCAATGAGCCAAACCTCGAAATACTTATGCGCCATCGAGCCGTACTTTTTGGTCTGCTTGGCGCTTTTATGGTCTACGCTGCGTTCAAGCGCGCGTACCAAACCATGGCCTTTGTCGGTGGATTTATCAGTGTGGTGTCGTTCCTCTACTTGGCGTGGTCGGTAGGTGGCTATAACGGCCAAGTGGCTCGGGTTTTTCTCGCCGACGCTGTCGCGCTTGCCTGCCTCATCGTTGGGAGCTTGGCACATACATTTCTCAAGCGAGGCACGTCTGTCACTTAGTTTGTGTGGGCTCGTCGTCAGTCGTCGGCACGAAAATTAAGCCGCAGTGCCAGCACTTCTTCTGTTTACGGCGCGTCGTGGAACGACAATTCCAGCCCAATGCGTTCGCCCTTGGTCACGCGGCTGATGGCGTGCTTGATGTTGACGCGGTAGTAGCCTTTAGCGCCTCTGAAGGGACGTTCTGCCGTGGCGATGATGGCTACGTCTCCGAGCTTGAGCGGCAACACCATGGGGCGCGACTGCATGCGCGGGCGTTGTTCGGTCATCACGAACTCGCCTCCCTGGAAGTCGACACCCGGCTCGGACAGCACTGCGACCACCTGCATGGGAAACACCTGCTCGCCATGATTGCGCTGGTGCAATGACATATAGCCTTCGACCCCAAGCCGGTTCATATGGGATTGCGCCCTTGTCTGGCCTGCTTCCCGGTTGAGCCATAGAAAGTCCTCCAGCTCTGCGGGGAATCGATGATGGCCCCCCATAGGTTCTTTCCAATCATTAGCGATGCTGACCAAACGGCGGTAGAGCGCCGCGCGCCACTGCGCCAGCGGGGCCGGCATGCCAGCAGAAAAGTAATGCAAATCGCCCTGCCCCAGATCGCAGGACTCCAGCGCTACGCGGCTGGTGCCAGACCCGGTGGTTTGCAGCGGCAAATTGCGCGCCACATCCACGCCCAACACTCCAGACAAGATTGCATAGCCTTCCATATCGAGCTGCAGGCGGATATGGGCCCAATTCAGGTCATCGAGCGTTGCGTCAACCGGTGTCATTGGGCGCTCGGCGAAAAGTTCGGTTGGCAGGTTGTCGCCCAAGATCAACATCCCGGTAGCATGGCGGTCTGTGGCGCCGACAATTTCTCTTTGACCACCATCGCATTTTCATGCTCCAGCAGCCAGCGTTTTCGGTGCAGACCCCAGGCATAGCCCTTGAGATCGCCATCGCTGGCAATGACCCGGTGGCACGGCACGACGATCGCGATAGGGTTGGCGCCATTGGCAGCACCGATGGCAATGGCAGCGCGGTGGTCCCCGAATCCCAGCTCTTTGGCCAACGCGCCATAGGTGGTCGTCGTACCCACCGGGATGCGGCGCAGCGCTGCCCAGACCCGGCGTTGCAACTCGGATCCAGCGGTTGCTGTACGCAGCACATTCAGCGCCTCCAACTCGCCGCCGAAGTAGCAAGACAGCGCCTCTGCAACCTCCTCCGGGGCCGGAGCCTGGAGCAACTCCACTTCCCCATAGTGCCTGCGCAAACCAAAATGCAGCCGCTCCACCTGGTCCGCGAAATCGAGCGCGCGCACGTTCTGCTCCGCATCAGTGACGAGCAGCATGGTACCCAGTGGCGAATCCAATTGGCTAAGAAACATCATCATGATTTGCCCCTTTTTATGACGATTGCGGACACTAGCTTGCTCGCTTCAGCCATACCATGCTTATTGATATGCCTTTATGAGGTTTGAATTTCGTTCGGTCTGATATGGAGTCAAGTCCTTCGACACGCTCAGGACGAATGGTTAATACACCCTTGTGTCGGATCAGTAGGAGCGTGTGAAGCAGACGGAGCGCCGGCTGAGAAAGGTCTAGTGTTTCCACATTCACCTCGCGTCGTGAAAGATCAGGCCCACCGTGTGGCGCTGTCCACTGCGTATGCGGCTGACCCCGTGCCGCATGGCGACTTTTCGGACACCGCGCCGCCCCATGGCGGGCCGTTGATTGACGGTGAACACGACCGCATCGCCTCGGCGCAGGGCGACTACGTTCGCACTCTGGCTCTTGGAAGACTGCTCCGTCATGATGAACTCCCCGCCTTCGAAATCCTTGCCAGGCTCGGACAACAATATAGCCACTTGCAACGGAAAGACGTGTTCCCCGTAAAGGTCTTGGTGAAGGCAGTTGTAGTCGCCTTCGCCGTATTGAAGAATCAGCGGCGTAGGTCGTCTCTGACCGGCCTGGTGACACCTTAGTAAAAACCGGTCCAGCTCGTCTGGGTACTGCACGCCGATCTTCATATGCAGGTTCCAGCGGTTGGCGATGGGTGCCAGACAGTGATAAAGAGCGTGGCGCAACTGTTCGAGCAGCGCCGGCAACGGGTATGAAAAATACTTGTACTCACCGCGCCCGAATCCGTGGCGAGCCATGACGATCCGTGAGCGATAGCCTTCATCCCGATGGTAAAGCGCCGCTAGTTCCTGACATTGCTGCGCTGTGAGGAGACCCGGCAGAACAGCATTTCCATGTTCATCGAGCGAATACTCGATCCTCGTCCAATCGTAGCTCTCCACGGTGCTGCCGGAGCTCATCACTGCGTTCATGTAATGAGCTCTGCCATCTTCCCGAGGGACGCGGCGCAATAGTGGCATTTGAAGGTGGAAACGGAACGGGGTTTCATAACGGTGTCCCTCAGTGAGTGCGAGATGAGATCAGTTTAGTAATCCACTTCCTTCTCGAAACTCCGATCCTTGCGGTTGAATTCCTTTTTTCTGCGGTATATCAACCAAACCTTGTGACGGCACTCTTTGACGTGAGCTTTGGGGATGACACGCGCACCTTGGACAAAAAAAAGCCCGCAGTGACGCGGGCCTGGGTGCTCTTTCGAGCCACGATGTGCAGCCTGAATTGGCTCATTGCTGGTTGTTCAGGGTCACTTTTCCTCGTAACCTAACCCGCGAGCTAAGCCAAGTTCGGACGCGATTTACTGCTTCTCCACACCTGCGACCTCGATAGAGTGCTTCCAACGGGCATTGTCACTCGCCATGAAACCTGCAATGTCTTTTCTTGGCGTGTGGGGATAGGGCCTGAATCCCTGCTCACGGGCCACTTTTTTGACGCTGTCTTTGGCCATCGTGAGTTTGATTTCTTCATTCATGAAATCCAGAATGTCTGTGGGCGTTCCGGCAGGCGCAAACAATCCGTGCCACGTGGACATGTCGTAATCTTGGCCGAGGACACTGGTCATCGTTGGAACATCTGGCACCCAGGGCATGCGCTCACGACCCAGCGTGGCGAGAACGACCAGTTTGCCGGAAGTCACCATGGGCAAAGGTGGGTTCCAGGCGTCCGTCTGGAAGGTATTGCGTCCTGCTACAAGGTCAGCCAGCGAGCGTACATCGTTGTAAGGCACATGCAGTACGCCGTTCGCGCCGATGGTCTTCACAAAGAGTGCGCCTGCAAGATGGCTTGAACTTCCCTTACCGTAGGAGCTGTAGCTGCTTTTGTTTGGGTTCTGCCGCAAATACGTAATCAACTCATCAATGGTCTTGAACCCGGATTCCTTGCTGGTGTAGAGAAAGGTCGGGAGGTTGATCGTTAGCGCAATAGGGGCGAAGCTTTTCAGCGGATCATACGGAACCGATTGATAGACATACGGGCTGATAGAGAAAGGCGTAGCGGTGCTGTAGAAAAGCGTTTTGCCATCAGGCGCCGCGTTCGCCACTGTGCGCGCACCTATGGTGGCGCCTGCACCGGCACGGTTTTCAATAATGAACTT
Organism: Ottowia thiooxydans DSM 14619; assembly: GCF_000422885.1. GTDB lineage: Bacteria > Pseudomonadota > Gammaproteobacteria > Burkholderiales > Burkholderiaceae_C > Ottowia > Ottowia thiooxydans. The sequence goes on from NZ_AUGX01000010.1 coordinate 28,812, forward strand.
TCCCGGGTGCCTGGTGTTGATGTCGGCAATCACAATCCGGGCGAAGGCGTCTGTGCTCGAACCTGCACCGAACGGCACGATAACGGTCACCGTACCGCTGGTGTAGATCTGATTTTGAGCCCTCACCACGGGCGACATAACGCTCGCCGCGCAGAAAGAGGTGGCTAGCTTGATTACGCTTCTACGCTGATGGTTCATGGTGGCCTGTGGTACTGGGTTAGGTTGATGAAAAGGGAAAGGGAAAGTGAGAAAAGTCCGATCGGTTTCTATCGATGCAGGGCGAGCCTGGCTACGGCGCACAGCCAAGACACCCCACGGCCGAGCACGTCGTCGTTGAAGTCGTAGTGGGGGCTGTGTAGCGGCTGGGCTGCACTGCCATGGGTCCGGCCCTGGCCCAGCCAGAGATAGGCGCCAGGCTTTTTTTGCAACATGAAGGCGAAGTCTTCGGAGGTGAAGGCGCCCTGAGGCGCCTCACTCGCTTTCAAACCGGCTAGCTCGGCCGCATGCAGGGCGATGGCCGCCTCTTCGGGTGTGTTGACCGTGGCGGGGTAATAGCGGTCGTACTGCACCTCGGTGGAGACGCCGAAGGAGATCGCAATGCCTTGAACCATATCCCGGATGGCCGTTTCAATCGCGTCCTGTATGGCAGGGTCGAAGGTGCGAACGGTGCCCGTGATGAGGACCTCTGCCGGCAAGACGTTGTGGCTATGACCTCCGCTAACGCGGGTCACTGATAGCACGGCAGACTCCACAGGGTCAACACGTCGGGAGATGATGGTGTGGAGCTGGCCGATGAGCTGGCTGGCAGCGAGGATGGCGTCGGAAGTGCGCTGTGGCTGCGCCGCGTGCCCACCTTGGCTGCGAATGGTGATGTCGAAGCGGTCGGCTGCCGCCATGATGGCGCCAGGCCGGGTCTGTGCGGAGCCTTCGGGCAGCTCAGGCCAGTTGTGCAGGGCAAAGACCCGGTCACAGGGAAAACGCTCGAACAGGCCGTCTTCTATCATTTTTCTGGCACCGCCCTTGCCCTCCTCCGCGGGTTGGAAGATGAAGTTCACCGTGCCATCGAAGTCACGCCGGCGCGCCAGCTCACGTGCGGCGCCGATCAACATGGCCACATGCCCATCGTGGCCGCAGCCGTGGTGAACACCGGGGTGACGGCTCTGGTAGGGCATGCGGCCGAGCTCGACCATGGGCAAGGCGTCCATGTCTGCGCGCAGGCCTACCGTCTTGGTGCTGCTGCCCAGGCAAAGACGGCCCACGACACCCGTGCCGCCTATGCCCTCCTCCACTTCGAGCCCCAGTAGCCGAAGGCTGGCGCCCACGATGCCGGCGGTGCGCTCTTCTGCATAAGCCAACTCTGGGTGGGCATGCAGATCGCGCCGAAGAGTGATCAGATCGGGGAGCAGATCGGCGATGGGGTCGGCGTCAATCATCGTGCTCATGGACTTCCCCGGCATTGGCCGGTGTCTCCGAAAAACGAGTGATGGAAAACGGCTCAATGGGCGTTTCGCTCTGCCCGTTGGCGAGGTATTCGGCCGCCACAGCGCCTACTGCGGGGCCCAGTTGGAACCCATGTCCACAAAATCCATAGGCATGGAATAAACCGGGTGTAGTGGCGCTGGGGCCCATGACAGGAATGCCGTCTGCCACATAGCCCTCTACACCGCTCCAAGTGCGAATGACTTGCGCGCCGCGCAGCGCGGGTACCAGGCGAACTATGTCTTCAAATTGTCGGGTCAGGTGCTCCGGATCAGCTTGTGCGCGCGGCGGATCAAGCTGCGGCTGGCTCCAACGGCCCCCTCCCCAGACCACGTTGCCGCGCTGTACTTGGCGAAGATAACAAGGCCCATTGCCACTGCCGAGCGCCGGCCCTAGAAAATAGGGAAGCGGCTCGGTTACCGCCATGAGCGGCCCCTTGATTTCTAGAGGTGCGGCCTCACCGAACCACGCGGCGATGCGGTTTCCCCAGGCACCAGCCGTATTGAGCAGACGCGGAGCCAGGTAAGTTTCTCCGCCGGCCGTTTGCACACGAAAGCCCGCGGGATCGTGGTCAATAGACAGTACTTCGCAGGATTCGCGCACTACGGCGCCTAGGGCCTGCGCAGTTCGTCCGAACGCTGGCGTGACGAGTCGGGGATTGGCATGGCCATCTTCGCTGACCCGTGTGCCACCCAGCACATCGGGATTGAGCCAAGGATATTCCGCACGGAGCGCATCGGCTCCAAGGACTTCTATCTCCAGACCCCAGTGTTTGGCCTCGCGGGCATACGCTAGCAGCTTGTCCATTTCGTCTTCCGCAAAGGCCAGCTTCAGACTACCCGATGGGATGAACTCACAGTGATGGCCTACCAATTCAGGCAGAGCACTCCATAAACGGCGCGAGCGGTGCGCCAGCGGTAATTGCGGCAGAAACCGGCCTTGGCGCCTGACGTGGCCAAAGTTGACGCCACTGGCTTGCGCGCCTATATACCCACGCTCCAGAACCGCGACCGACATTCCATGAAATTTGCGCAGGTGTAGCGCGGCTGACGCGCCCATCAGGCCGCCGCCGACGATGATGGCGTCGAAACGTTCTGTGCGGCTCATGGTGCTTTCGCTCCAGAAGGCGCGACCGGCAGAGGCTTGACCGGGGCCTGTCCCCTTATGCGCCCAATGCTCTCCAGGCGCTGCGCTAGAGAAGGTAGAGGCAGCGACGACTCTTGCCGCTGCGCCATGGCGCTAGCGGCTGAAAGCCCGCAAACCCGCCCTTGGCACCGGCCCATGCCAACTCGCACCAGCGCTTTGGTGCGGTTGACGTCATTGTTCTGTGGGCCATGCGGCGCCTGACAGACACCATCGAGGGTGATGTTTTCACAGCGGCAAACCACCGTGTCACCGGGTAGCGTGGACAGCAGATGGTGCGGCACGGGGAACACGCGCTGCAAGGCAGTCGCAAAGCGCAGACCACGCTGTAGCTTGCTGCGCAAGGGTTGCAAGGCTTGTTCGTTGATCGGCCGACCCTGCCGCTGCAACCAGGATAGCGCAGCCAACGCGCCCGCAGCCTCCGCGTAGTCAGCACCACGAACGCGGGCGCCATCTCCGCACAAATACACATTGGATACCGAAGACAGGCCATCGCCGTCAGTTTGCGGAAGCCACTGACGCGAAAGTGAGTCTGGAGCGAATGTGCAGCCGGCCAGGTCGGCCAACTGGGTCTCTGACTGCAGGCCATAACCCAGCCCCACCGCCGAGCATTCGATGGTGCGCTCGCGCCCTCCGCTATCGCTAAAACGCACGGCTCGCACGGTTGCCTGGCCCTGCACTTCCAGCGGCAAGACACCTTTGTGGATAGGTACCCCAGCGGCCTTCAAGGCGGCTACGTAGTAGAGTCCTTTCGCCATGGCAGCAGGTGCGTTCAACAAGCCAGCACCATGGCGCATGGCGCTGGCCCAGCCGGAGGTGTCGAGCACGGCAGCGACTTCTGCACCCGCCTTGTGGTATTGGTACGCCACCAGATAGAGCAAAGGGCCTGTGCCCATGAACACACAGCGCTGACCAATAGCACAGCCCTGGTACTTCAGCGCCACCTGCGCAGCGCCCAGGGTGTATACGCCTGGCAGCGTCCAGCCGGGAACCGGAATGATGCGGTCCATGGCGCCTGTGGCCAGGAACAGAACGTCGTAGTTCACGGTGGCGGTGACACCATCCTCGTGCCGAGCGGTGTGAACCTGACCTTCCGTGATGGCCCAAGCCAGGGTGCCGGGGCGGTGGTCAATGGCGCTGTCAAAGCGGTCAAAAACGCGGTGCAGGCGCTCAGCCCGGCTGGCCTCAAAACCATAGAGTTGGGTGTGGCTGCGTCTGAATGAAGCAGGCTGGCGCCGGTAGATCTGGCCCCCGCTGCGCGGAGATTCATCGAGCACAATGGGGCGCAGCCCATGCGCGACCAGTACCTCAGCGGCACGGGTGCCGGCAGGCCCGGCGCCCACAATTACAGCGACGGGATTTGCCATGGCGTCAAGGGTGAACGTGTGAGTACGACCAAGCCTTCGCTGACCAGGGCACTGCAGGCACGAAGTCTGCTGCCATCTGGCCGCCAGACCCAACATTCCTGACATGCGCCCATCAAGCAAAAACCAGCTCGAGGGCCACCGCCAAACTCGTTGTCGCGCAGGCGCGCCTGTTGGGTGAGGATGGCGGTGAGTACGGTGTCATCTACCAGCGCCTGAACAGGCTGACCATCAATCGTGATGCCAACTGGCATGCGGCCGGTTTCGGCCACGCGCACGAGTTGCGCTCCGGTGCCATGGGCGTCGGACGTGGTGTCTGGTGAGGCGGATATAGCCATGGTCGCAATTTCCGTGGGATGAGCGGTGTTGATGCTTTTATTCGTCAGAAATCGAGCAGCACGCTCTTGTGGCGCAAGTTGGCTTCAAAGGCTTGGCGGCCCAGGTCTTTACCAATACCTGATCCGTTGAAGCCGCCCGTCGGCACGATGAAGTCTGTGGTGCGGCCGTAACGGTTAATCCAGACGGTGCCCGCCGCTATACGGCGAGTAGCCCGCATAGCCTGGCCGATATCCATGGTGTGCACGCCGGCTGCCAGGCCATAAACAGAGTGGCTGGCCAGGGCAATGCCCTCCTCTTCGTCATCGAAGATTTGCACCGTGAGCACGGGGCCAAAAACCTCTTCCTCTAGCGCGGTCATGCCAGCTTGCAAGCCGATCAGCACCGTGGGCTGGTAGAAGAACCCACCACCGAATCCGTCGAAGAAACTGCCCCCACAAAGTACCTCGGCCCCTGCAGCCACGGTGTTGCTTACCGCCGCGCTCACCTTCTCGGCCTGGCGCTGACTGATCAGCGGCGCAAAGCGCGAGTTGGCCTTCCAGGTCACGCCGGGCACCACCACGCGGGCGTGGCGCACCACTGCGGCGATGAGTGCTTCTGCAATGCCGCGTTGAACAATCAACCGGGTGCCGGCTACGCAGGCTTGTCCGGCATTGGCCATGAACCCGCGGGTGATGCGCTGGGCGACCGTGTCGACGTCGCCAGCATCATTGAACACGAGCTGCGGGCTTTTACCGCCCAACTCCAGGGTGACCGGTTTCATGCCGTGGTGCGCGGCATCGGTCATCACGCTCTTGCCCGTTTGGGTAGACCCTGTGAAGGACACCTTGCGCACCAACGGATGGCGTACCAGCGCTGCGCCGGTAACCTGGCCTGAACCCTGTACGACGTTGAATATGCCGGGAGGCAAGCCTGCTTCCAGAGCCAATTCAGCCAGGCGTACTGTAGAAAACGGCGTCAGCTCCGATGGCTTGAGCACAATGGCGTTGCCCGCGGCCAGCGCGGGGCCACACTTCCACGAGGCCATGGACAGAGGGAAATTCCAAGGCGCTATGGCACCGACCACGCCATAAGGCTCCGGCATCAGCATGCCCAGGCTGCGACTGCGGGTGGGCAACACGTCGCCGGAATACTTGTCTGCGCATTCGGCGAAGAAGCGAATGGCTTCGGCTGTGAAAGGCACTTCGCCTGTATAGGCCTCGGAAATACAGCGGGTGGACCCCAGCGCCTCCAGTTGTGCCAACTCAAGGCGATTTTCCATGATGAGATCAGCCCAGCGGCGCAGCACCGCGCCTCGCTCACGGGGTGGGCACTCTCCCCAGCCGCTTTGCTGCTGGGCTGTGCTGGCGTCACACACGGCAACATCCACACCGGTTTCGCCAGCCTCGGGAAGGTCTGCATACGCCTGGCCATCAGAGGGCCGGCGCACTTCGATGGCCGGACCATCTCCGGGGACCAGGCGGCCGCTAATGTAGTGGCCGGAGGGAATATTGACGGCCGCCGGATCGAAGTCTTGAACCGCCTCGACTACAGGTCGGCTTACGGATTTGGGCAAAAGGGTGTCCAGCATTTGGGCCGCTCTCAGGCCGCGACCTGCGTGAGCGCGGCAAACCGGGCTCGTTGCGCGGCGAAGATTTGATCCATCTCCGCGCGCATTTCGGCATCGCTCGCGGCTTCCTGAGAGACCGCAGCGAAGATCTTGTGCTTGAGGAAGTGGCGCCACAGCACCGGCATCTGCGAAAGGAATTCGGTCAGTAGCGCATAGCGTGCGGGCGTCCAGATGCGCTCGTAGGCGGTGCGGTTCGGACCGAAGTCAAACATGGCAACTTCGCCGGCATCTTTCGACCGTGTCGCCCGCCCCTGGTTGGTGGCGGCTTCGTCGACTTGACCTTCTGTGATCACCACACCGTACTGAGTCAGGGCTTTCTCTACCGATAGAAAGCCGCGCTGCACATCGCGAAGCACGGCCTGTGGCTGGCGCTCGAACGGGTTGCCCCATCCACCTGCTCCAGGGCCGATGACCAGGATGACATCGCCGGGCTCGCAGGCCACGACGTCAATATTGCCCAACTCGACTGCAAGCTCGGTACCGGGGTTTTTGGTGAAGCTGGACAAAGTGCCCACTCCCCCACCCTGCGCGCCCCAGGAATTGAAACGCGAGCGGTTGCGGTTACGTGCAGTGACGACCGTATTGGGCGAGGAGACCTCAAAACTCATCACGGTGGCCATGCCACCCCTGTAGCGGCCCGGGCCAGCGGTATCGGGCTGCAGGCCATAGCGCAGGAAGCGGATAGGCACTTCCACCTCGTTGACTTCAACTGGCGTGTTTTTCAGGAAGGCAGATGAGCCACCCATCCCATCAGGGCCGTCAGCAAAAGGCGTGCCGCCCCCGCCACCGCCCACTGGGCCGATAGACGCCATCACCGGCCGGTCATTCCGGTCGTTGGTCTTCACGTTCATGATGGCATTGCCACCGGGCGCAGATACGGGCATCTTCTCTGGCATGGCTTGCGCGAAGGCGCCAAAGGTGACGATCTGGGTCAGCATGCAGGTCAGTGACCGCATGCCCACGGCAGCAGGTTCCACGCAGTTAACCACCGTACCGCGCGGCAGCACTGCGCGTGCCACCCGCAACGTGCCGGCGTTCAGCAGAATGCCGGGATACAAGGTGTAGAGCACATAGGTCAGGCCGACCAGCGCCAGTGGATGCCGCTCACGCCCGCCAGTGGGCATGTTGAGGGACGACGCCAGTTGCGGATCGCTGCCGGTGTAATCCAGCTCCACCTCACCACCGCGCACCCGCAAGGTCAGCGCTACCCGGCACGGATACCGGCTATCGCCGTCTTCGTCTGCGAAATCGGCAAAGAAATACTCGCCATCGGGCACGCTTTCGATCACGCTGCGCGCTTGCTGCTCAGCGTAGTCGAGGATGGCGTAGGCGCCTTCCTTGAACTGATCCACGCCGAAGCGCTCAATGATCTCCAGGACCTTGCGCTCGCCCACGTTGACAGAGGCGATCTGAGCATTGAAATCACCCCAATTTTGGCGCGGCGCACGAACGTTAAGCCGCATGATGGCCGCCACGTCTTCATTGAGCTTGCCGGCGCGCATGATCTTGAGCGGTGGAACGCGGATGCCCTCTTGCACGATCTCGGTGAGTGAGCGCGAGAGCGAGGCCGGAACCGCACCGCCTACATCGGTGTTGTGGATATGGCCCACCACAAAGCAGACGATCTCACCCTGGTAGAACACCGGCTTCCAGATGTGGATGTCCGGGCTGTGAGTAGCTACGCCGCCGCTGTAGGAATCATTGGTGATGCAGATATCACCGGGCTCGTAGGACTCGATCATGTCGAGCACCGGCGAGTAGTCGATACCGCTGTACCAGGGAGCACCAAAGCTGCGCGGGGAGGCAAATGCCAGGCCGTCGCGGGTGACAATGGTGCAGGAAAAGTCTTCGGTTTCCTTGACGAACGCCGAGTACGCCGTGCGCAGCAACGTATAAGCCATGGCGTCGGCGGCTGCCGCGCAGTAATTGGCCAGAACTTGCAGATTGCGTTTATCGAATGCCATGATGATTGCGCCCTCTGCTCAAGACGGAATGAAGGAAATGATGAGGTTGCCCCAGCGGTCTACCTCTACGGTCATGCCCGGCAGCACGCAGGTCGTGCAGTCGTCTTGCATGACAACGGCGGGGCCGTCAAAGCGGTGACCCGCGCAGAGCGCTGTGCGGTGGTAGACCGGCATGGGGCGCATGGCCCCATCTACATAAGCCTCAATTTGCCCCACCGGCTCAGCCGCTCCGGTGGCGAGAGGAAGCTCGCGTAGTACGGGCTTGGGCGTGGCGCCAGCAATCACCAGGCGCAGATTGATGAGCTGCACGGTGGCCGTGGCATCGCTATGACCGAACAAGCGTTCATGCTCGCGATGAAAGGCCGAGACCACGGCCTGCACGTCGCCTTGCGCGATCCAGTCAGGTTCAAGGCGGGTTTCTATCTCGAACGACTGCCCTAGATAGCGCAGATCGGCGGTGAAGCTCAAGCTGTGTTCGCCGTCGAAGGCCTGCTCACCGTGCAACCAGTGCAGTGCACGCTCTTTCAATTCAGAAAAGGCTTCACGCAACACTGGTGCGACAGACGCATCCACTTCGCGGTAGACGGTATGAATGAAATCGTTCTTCAGGTCTGCAATCAAACCACCCAGTGCGCTGAGCACACCTGGCGTGGGCGGGATCACCACGCCCTGCATATTGAGCTCGCGGGCCAGGTAACAGGCCATCATGGGGCCAGCACCGCCGAAGGCAAGGAACTGGAATTCACGTGGGTCAATACCGAAGCGGGAAAGCAGCGCGCTCACATCGGCGTACATCTCCGAGTTGGCGATACGCATGATGTTCTCGGCCGTCTCGAACACCGACATACCCACGCGCTCGGCCAATTTGCCGATGGCGGCGGTAGCCTTGTCGCGATCAACGTGAATGCTGTTGTAGCCGAGCTGGCCATGGCCAATGAGACCTACAGCGGCATACGCATCGGTAATGGTGGCGTTTTGGCCGCCACGGCCATAGCACGCCGGTCCGGGGTTGGAACCCGCGCTGTCTGGGCCGACCTTGAGCACGCCATGATGGTCCACCCAGGCGATAGAGCCCCCACCCTGGCCAATCGATGTGACTGAGACCGAGGGAATGTGAATCTGGAACTCACCCACCACCTCGCCAGTGCCGTACTGAGGCTGGCCTTCCATGATGACCGCCACATCCGCGCTGGTGCCACCAATATCAAGGCTGAGCACGCGGGGCATGCCACAGCGCGCTGCAACATAACTGGCGCCGATCACACCAGAAGCCGTGCCAGACAACACCATCTGAACGCATTCAGCGCGCGCCTGAGCTACCCCCATGACGCCGCCGTTGGATTTGGTGATGCGCGGCGCAGCAGGCACCCCCATTTCGGCCAAAGCTTTTTCAAACGATGTGAGGTAGTGATCCACCCGTGGCTGAACATAGCCACTGATGACGGCCGTGATGGTGCGTTCGTATTCGCGGATGATGGGCCAGATCTCGCTGGAACAGAACACCGGCAAGCCTGGTGCCAACTCTGCCAGCAGCGCTTTGACAGCGCGCTCATTGGCGCCGTTGCGGTAACTGTGCAAGAAGGAAATCACCACAGCATCGCATCCGTGCCGGCGCACTTCCGCCAACGCGGCAGCTACGCTCTCCGCTTCAACAGGGCGAGCCACCTGGCCATCGCGGTCCATGCGTTCATCAATGGCGAAGACGCGGTCACGCGGGATCAGTGGCTCCGGCCTGCGGCCATAAAGGTTGTGGATGGGAGTGATCTTGAGTCGTGCGACTTCCAGCACATCTTCAAAGCCGCGCGTGGCCAGCAGTGCGAGCTTCACGCCCTTTCGCTGGATCACCGCGTTGATGCCCACCGTGGTGCCGTGGGTGAAGTAGCCGATATCAGCAGGGTTGATACCGTCTCGCTTGGCGAGAATCGATAGCCCCTCTGTCACCTCCGCACCCGGCTTATCCGGACGGGAGAGCACCTTGAGAGTGCGCACACTGTTGTCCTTCTCGTCGAGCACCGCAAAGTCGGTGAACGAGCCGCCAATATCAACGCCAACCCTGAGTCCCATATACCGTCCAGTCCTGATGGAGTTTCGCTTTCAACTCTTCGGGACTCTCATGTAGCCCCGACATGAATTCATTATCCTGAAGAAAAAACACCAAGTCAAACAATATATTGAATATTTGAAAGAAGTCTTGGCCCAACATAGGAGCGACACACGGCGGCCCTAGGCTGCTCTAAAGAGGTGCACTAGAAGTGGATAACGGGCGGCCGCGTGTTCATGATCCACAGCACACGAGCGGGTTCGTCGAAGGGGTTGTCTACGCCGTGCGGAATGCTGCTGTCGAACTGAAAGCTATCACCCAGATCCAGGGTCTCACGCCGGTCGCCTACGGCCAAACTGATGCGGCCTTCCAGAATCAGGCCAGCTTTTTCACCGGGGCCCACCAGGATTTCTTTGGAGCGTGAATGGGGCGGGATATGAATGATCATGAACTGGAGATCGTGCTGCCCGTGGGGAGACAACAGCTCTTTATTCAGGCCACCCGCGGTCACCTTGAAGTGCGGCCTCTGAGCAGCCCGCCGCACAAAGTCTGCGACCGGGCCTGGAACCCCCCGACTTTCGTCGGCATCGCCTTCGAGCAGCGTGGTCAGCGGGACATCCAACGCAATCCGCAGGCGTTCCAGAATGCGCACAGAGGGGTTGGCCAGGCCGCGCTCGACCTGGCTGATCATGCCCACTGACACCTCGGAACGCTGCGCCAGCTCCTTCACAGAAAGTCCCGCTTGGCGGCGCAACTGCCGCAAGCGGGTACTGAGCTGCTCGGAGCCTTCGCCCGGCGCCGGTGTGGCCAGCGGACGGACGACGTCGCCTTGCTTGTTCTTCATAAGTAAGATGCCGCGCAAAAAATTTCATTATATTGCTACTTATCACGGCAATTACTATGTGCGGGCCATCGCGTTTACATGCACGCATTTGGAACACGATCTGTGTTTGGTGAAGATAGTGCAGCACGGACCGTGCCAAGTTGGGTTGTGGGCCGCCCCTCCTCTGGACTCACACAGAGCCCGGATTCAACTCACTCGGCGGTATTCCCGAGCACGCCACCTCCGCCACCAGATCACAACGCCAGTGACACTGAGCAACGCCACGGCGACGCCAGAAATACCCACCAGCAACCGGCCATAGAAACCAAAAATCTCGCCCGAATGCAGGGGATACTGCCAGGCAAGAAATTTGTCAGCAGCGGTCCCTTCGTCGTAACTTGCCCGCGCAAGTGGGCGCCCGGTCCGGGCATCCAGGTAAACCTGCTCCTCACGAATTTTGAATATCCCTTTGCGCCAGCCCGGCTCCTGAAAGCCCACACGGTATACCCCCTGCCTGCGCATGTAGGTGACGAACCTGGGTTCAAAATCCTGTGCGACCAACGGCAACGCCGCACCGGCCATGTGTACGGCGCGTTCAAATCCCATCGCAGGCGCCGCATTCGCCGCAGCGGTCTTCGGCAACTGGCTTGCTGGTGGCTTCGTTACCTGAGCTAGCGTAGATACCACGGGCAAAAAGACTTCGCTGCGCAGGTTCAGATACACGCCACTCATGGCAACCGGCAGCAAAACTATCCATAGCCATAGGCCCGCCGCACGGTGCAGATCGAAATGGAGCCGATGTGAACTGGCCCACCAGTTCACTTGCCACGCGGGCTTCCAGCGCTTCATGAATACCGATGGCTTACGTAATACCGAGCTTTGCCCGGCAAGGAGCTCCGCCGATTTGTTGCGCGCTCTCTTCGGCAAGGTCAGGTAGAAACCGACAAAACAGTCCAGCGTCCAAAGCAGCGATACAGCCCCCATCAGCCAGACGCCCCATTTGCCGGGCAGATGCAAGGCATAGTGAAGTCGAAAGAGGAAGGGAATCAGGTTCGCGCGGTCCAACCGAAATGCCTGCCACTGGCGATCACCCAAAATGCGCCCATCGTACGGATCGACATATAGATCGCTGAATGCGAGTGGTTTTGTCGCTGAATCTCCGCGTCCTGGACGAGGGCTGACGGAGATGCGCACACTGTGACCTGGCTCGCGCTTGAGAAACACGCGGTTGACCTGTACCTGCGGTTCGGCCGCCTCCACGGCCCGGGCGAGTGCGTCCGGGCCGAGCACCGGCTCGGCACGAACCGGCACACGCAAGAGCGAGGCGTTAAGCGCTGCATCAATCTCATCAGCGAACGCGATCACGGCGCCGGTTACCCCGGCGATGAACAGAAAGACCGCTGTGGCTAGCCCGACGTAGCGATGCACCCGCACCCAGAAGGCACGCGAAAACAGAATCACCAACCCGCTTTCAGAACTTCGCGTTGAGCGAGAACGAAATCAGGCGCGGGCTGCCCAGGTACATCTGCGTGCGGTCTATCGCTGCCCAGTAGTTCTTGTCTGCCACGTTTTCGACGTTCAGGCGCAAGGTTACCGGCACCTGTGCCCACCTGGTGGTGTAGCGCACACCAAGATCAAATCGTGTCCAACCAGGAATGCTTTGCGTGTTGGCGGCATTCGCGTACTGGCCGGATAAGTGTTCGACCCCACCCGTGAAGGTCAAGCCTGGCAGATAGGATTGATCCCATTCGACATACGCCTTGGCCTGCAGCTTCGGAACACCCACGGGGCGCAGTCCGTCGTACTGGCCGTTTGCCGTTCTGTCGGCCTTGGGGTTCAGCAACTGCAGACTGCTCAGCACGCGCACACCACGCGTCGGCTCGCCGAATACACCTAGTTCCAACCCTCGGTGGGTCTGCCGGCCATCCTGTACATAGCGGTTGGCCTCCAGATACTGCAAGCCCTTGCGGATCTCGAATACGGCCGCAGTCACGGCGAACTTGCCGAAATCCACTTTGGCACCAATCTCAACCTGCTTCGAGCGCAGTGGCCCAAGGACCTCGTTCGCATTGATAGCCGTGCTGGGCGCCGTAGCTCCCTGCTCCAAGGCCTGCGCGTAGTTTCCGTATACAGAGACATTCTCAACCGGTTTGTAAACCAAACCCACGCTAGGCGTCGTGCCTGATGCACCGTAGCTGGTGGTGATCGCTCCGGTATTGCGGTCAAGATTGCGTGCATCAATCTTGACCCCTCGCAAACCGAGCAACACTCGCAAGTCGCCCTTGAGCGCAACCAGTTCATAGCCCAAGCCTGCACTGGAGAAAGTGCTCGCCGAGGTTTTCCCCACCACAGGCATGGCAGGAGTGACCGGCTGAGACGCCAGAACTGGCGCGTAGATGCTGCCAGCGTAGTTGGCGAACGTCACCGGATTGGCGGTGCCCACGCTGTTGTCTGCATCGGTCATGCTGAACGACATCAGGTGTTCCACCTCACCCGTACGAATGCGGCCACGCAGGTTGATCTCGCCGGTGGAGGCCTTGCCGCTGGAGCCCGCCACGTTGCAACTCTGCGTGTAGCCACCGGCGGAACTGGTGAGGTTGGTGCGGCACTCCAAGTTGGGGTTATCAACTTTGTTCTGTCCATACGCACCGCCCAGGAACCAGCCATCTGCCAGTTCGTACTGCGCACGCAGCACCGCGCGGTCTGACGTCAAGTTATTGAAGTTCCACGGCTGAGCGATAAGGCGATCGGCTCTTGGCGCCGATGGAATCTGAATGCCCGAAGCAAAGGTAATGCCGGAGCTGAAGCCGTGGATGCGTGTCTTGCCATGGTCCAGATCGAGCGACGCCGTCAACCGTTCGGAGCGGTAATCCAGGGCGGCAGAGAGGTTGCTCTGGCGGTTGCGTGCGGGCACCACTGCAGAGCCACCTTCATCATGCGAGGCATTGATACGCAGGCCCCAGGCCCCCTGGCCTCCGAAGCGGCGCCCAATGTCGGCGTGCACGCCCGAAATGCTCTTGCTCACATGCCGAAAACTCACGCTGTTCAGGGGCTCCTCGCCAGCCCGCTTAGGCACCAGGTTGATCGTGCCGCCCACGGAGTTGCCAACGCGGCCGTTGAGAAACGCTGAAGGGCCTTTGAGGATTTCCACGTACTCCATCTGGTCTGTAGCTATCCCTCGGCTGTTGAGGCCGAACAGGCCGTCGAACGCCATGTCACCCGTGGAGCCAAAAAATCCGCGGATGTAATACACGCTGTCGAAGCTGGAGCTCTGCCCTGTCCGCCCGAGTCGTACAGAGCCGTCATTGCGTATAGCTTCCGACACATTCCGTACCTGCTGGTTCTGCAGCAACTCACTTGTCAGGGACACCGTGGCATGCGGCGTATCGAACATGTCGCGGTTCCCAAGCATGCCGGCACGCCCGCCGCGCGCCACTTGGCCGCCGGCGTAGGACGGCAAGGGAATGTCAGGCGCGGTGCTTGCGCTCGCAGTGACGGTAACTACCGGCAGTGTGGCACTCCCCTGTGCGGCGCGTGCGCTAGTGGCTGCGGATGGAGCCCTGCGGAGCGTGTAGCGGCCGGCGGCAGTGGCGATGGCCTCCAACCCGCTTCCTTCAAGCAGCATGGAGAAAGCTTCTGCTACGGTATGGCTACCGCGTACCGCGCGGCCTTGCTTGCCATCCGCCAGCACTGGATCGAACGAAAGGACCACGCCGGCTGCGCGTGCCAGGTCGTTCACTCGCACTGCCAATGGTCCGGCTGGCACTTCATAACGCCTAAGTTGCGCGGAAGTGGCAGACTTCTCCTCGGCGGCGAAGCTTGCCGCCGGTGACATCAGGCTCGCCGCGGCAACCAACACGCTTGCACTCGACAGCCCGAGCCATCTTGCGCGCATCGCGGTCTCTTGGGTTATTTCCTTGGCAAAACCTCGTCCTGCCCAGCGCTTGTGCCCTGCTGGCCCCTTATTCTCCAACTGCATGCTTTACCTCTTTCAAGTGTTCCTATGGATGGCTCTCAAGAGGTAGGCCACTTGAAACTGAAAAAGGTATAGCGAGATGAAGAAAAATAGAAACCAGTTGCCCTAGGCACCAGGTACAACGGTCACCCAATAACGGGTTCGATAGTGAATACGAACAGGCAACGCATCGGTCAACGCCGCCAGCACCTGGTCTGTGTCGTCCAGCTTGAAAACCCCCGAAACGCGCAAGTGCGCAATGGCTTCGTCGCACGCGAGTCTGCCGGGGCGGTAGCGAGCTAACTCGGCAATGAACTCTGAAAGAACGCGGTCCTGGGCAACTATCAGCCCGTCAGTCCAGGCCACGGTTCGCTCGTCCGCAAAGGAAATGTCGGAAACCAAAGCTTTGCCAAAGCTCGCGCGCTGACCTGCGCGAACCACCTGCGCTTTGGCGAGTGGGGCAGAGGGTCTGATTTCCACCCCACCCTCGAATACAGAGACCGCGCTGCGCCCGCCTTCCTGTCGCACAGAAAACCGTGTACCCAAAGCACGGACCCGCCCTTCATGGGTTTCAACCACCAGAGGGCGCAAGTCTGTTCCGCCGTTTGGCAAGCTGCGATGGCCGCTGGTGATGAGGGCTTCCCCTGCCCGCAAACGGATCAGACGCCAATCGCCGTCATAGATCACATCCACTGCAGTGTTCGTGTTCAGTGCAAGCTGTGTACCGTCATCCAGCGTCAGAGTGCGCCGCTCGCCCGTGCTCGTTCGGTAGTCTGCCACCCATTCCTGCCAGGGGGTCGCCCGGTAGGTCATCCAGCCTGCCCCGCCGGTAACGAACAACACGCTCAGCAACTTGAGCGCATCACGGCGGCGCGCCGAAGACGGTGCACTCAGCGCAGCCAAACCAACGCCGGAGGGCAAACCTCTCAGCCTGCGGTTGACAGCCTCTATGTGCTCCCATGCGCGTACATGGGCTTCATCGGCTTCCAACCAACGGTGCCAGCGCTGTTTATCGGCATCCGACGCTGTACCCGACGCCAACACGACCAGCCACTCAGTGGCCTCGCGCGCCACGGCAGCATCAAATGGGCGCGTTTCCAGAGGTAAGGCCTGGCTCATACCGTCAGCGAAAAATAGCACTGCTGCGTCGCCCGCCGCATGTACTGCTTCACCATGCTCACTGAGACGCCAATCTGCTCAGCGATTTCGACATAGGTGAGCCCTTCCAGTTGCGAGAGCAGGAATGCCCGCCTTGCCTTCGGCGGCAAGCCATCCAGCATGCGATCAATTTCCAAAAGAGTTTCCATCACGATGGCGCGATGCTCTGGAGAAGGGACTTGGGGTTCCGGCAAACACGAGATGGCATCCAGATAGGCCTGCTCAATCGCCCGCCTCCGGTAGTGGTTGGCTACCAGACCACCCGCGACCGTGGCCAGAAATGTGCGCGGCTCGCGAATACTCGTCACATCCCGTGAAGTCAGGATTCGAAGGAATGTGTCGTGGCTCAGGTCCGCCGCCTGGTGGGTATCGCCCAATTTACGACGCAACCACCCCTGCAGCCACCCGTGGTGGTCGCTATACAGGGACTCGACAGTGTGTATGGACACATGGTCTGGCACGGCAATCCTGTGGCAATCTGTGAGCAGTCGGTTAATCTAAATAAGAACCAATCGCAATTATTGCCGAAAAATCAGGATTTCACTCCTTGTCGTAGTTGACCAAGGTGCCTTCACAATCGCGCCGCTGGCTCTGACAGGTGGACTAAAAGCCATCGCCAGTTTGATTTCGTAGGGAGACCACTGGTTGAGCGGCAAACACAGCGACAGTGAACGGCCGATGTCGGCGTTGGCCCAATCCGCGTCGTAGTGCAGCTATATTTCTCCGCGAACAGGAGGTGTCCAACGACCTACGCGAACACCGGTGGTCCAGATAGATAGGCAGCGGCCGTGCGATCAACGCCCCATGTCACCAATCCGTTTTCAAGTTTGCGGACACCGCCGCGCTGCCTCGGATCCCAACGGCCAACTCCAAGCCTACCGCTTCGCACCATGCTAGAAGTTGCTCCACACTCAACTCCTGCGCGTGAAGTTCCAGGTGCGAGATTCGCGACTGGCTCAACCCAATACGAGCGGCCAGCGCCGCTTGGGTCAGCCCCTTTGCTTTGCGCGCAGCTTGGAGCATTAACCCAAGTTGGCCAGGAGTCACCAGCGCATGCGAGGTCTGGGGCATGACAAGTACCTGAAATTCAGATAAATGCAATATAGCTGAATAACAGGTACGAGTAATCGAACACACCAAACCCGTGCGAACGATGAATTGGTTGGCGCAGCTACACCAGGGCTGGATTCGCGGGCGGAGGTTAACGCGGGCATTTCGGCCGAAAGGCCGAAATGCCGGGCTGCTCGCTTACTCCCGACCAACGTTTAAGCAGCTTTTTTCAAGGGAATCACCCTGCGCTGCAGGGCAGCTAGCAGGTCAGCCTCTCGCTTTCTGGCGGCATCAATGCCCTTCTCGCGCACGTGCCCGTAGCCCCGGATCTGCTCCGGTAGACTGGCCAGTTCAATGGCCACCTGATGGTGCCCACTGTCGCGCGTGATCTGCAGGGTATCAATGGCCTTTTCAATATTTGCCTCGTATTCACCAATGAGGGCGCGCTCGGTGCGCCGTTCCTGGGTGTAGCCGAAGACGTCGAATGCGGTGCCACGCAAGCCGCGCATGCGGGCCAGGACTTTGAACACCGGAACGATCCAGGCGCCGAACTCCATCTTCTTTGGCTCACCCGTAGTCGGGTTACGGCGCGCAAGCAACGGCGGAGCCAGATTGAAAACCAGCTTGTAGTCGCCCTCAAACTGGCGATCGATGTTCTGCAAGAAGCCACTTTGCACATGCAGGCGGGCCACCTCGTACTCGTCTTTCATCGCCATGAGCTTGAATTGGTAGGTCGCCACGGCGCGCGTCAGTTCTGTTCGGCCCGGGAAAGCAGCCCTTTCCGCTGATCGAACCTTGTCGACCACCGCCATGTAGCGCTGCGCGTACGCTTCGTTCTGGTAGTCAACAAGGTACTTGCGCCGAAACGCAATGGCTTGCTCCAGGTCTTGCACAGGCGCGGGTGAAATCCCGGCGTTGCCTACGGCCTGGCGCGAGGCGATCAGGTTCTCTACCGCTCTGGCGTCTACCGCGGTGCGGCGTCCCCACATGAACGCGTCGCGGTTCATCTGTTGTGCGGTGCCATTGAGTTCAATGGCTTTGTCGATGGCTTCGGCCGTCAAGGGAATGAGCCCGTGCTGGAAGGCGAAGCCCATCATGAACATGTTGGCCGAGATGCTGTCGCCCATCAGGGCCACGGCGATACGGCTTGCCGCTACGAAGACTGCGCCATCGGCGCCCACGGCATCGGTGATGTTCTTGCGCAGACCGCTGCTGGGGAACTGCATGTCAGCATCGCGCGCAAAATGGCCTGGCATGGTCTCTTCAGTGTTCACTACCATCCGGGTGTGGCCCTTGCGCGTGAGGGCAAGCGTCTTGGAGTTGCCAGCTACGATCACGTCGCAGCCGAGCACCAGATCGGCACCGCCGGCTGCAATTCGAATGGTCTTGATGGCTTCGGGCGAGCGGCCAAAGCGCAGGTGGCTCCAGACTGACCCACCCTTTTGCGCCAAGCCCGCCATATCCAGAATGCCGCAGCCCACACCCTGCAGGTGTGCCGCCATGCCAAGGATGGCACCGATGGTCACCACGCCGGTGCCGCCCATGCCAGTCACCACAATGCTGTAAACGCCCTTTTCCAGCGATGGCAGCACAGGCTCGGGCAGCGGCGGGAACACTGCGTTGTTGTTTACACGCTCGGGCTTGCGAAGCTTGCCACCCAACACCGTCACGAAGCTGGGGCAAAAACCCTTGGCGCAGGAGTAGTCCTTATTACAAGAGGACTGATCAATCCGGCGCTTGCGGCCTAGCTCGGTTTCCAGCGGCTGGACCGACACACAGTTCGACTTCACACCGCAGTCGCCGCAGCCCTCGCAGACCAAATCGTTGATGACCAGGCGTTTGGCCGGATCGGGAAATTCTCCGCGCTTGCGCCGGCGCCGCTTTTCCGCTGCACAGGTCTGGTCGTAGATGAAGACGGTGGTGCCTTCGATCTCGCGCAGTTGCTTCTGCACTTCGTTGATGTCGTCGCGGTGGTGCACGGTCAGGCCGACGGGCCACTGAATGCCTGCCGGGTACTTGCCGGGCTCATCTGTCACCACAACGATGCGTTTCACGCCTTCGGCGTGTACCTGGTGGGCAATGGTCGGTACATCGAGTGGCCCATCGTGCTTTTGCCCGCCCGTCATGGCCACCGCGTCGTTGAAGAGGATCTTGAACGTGATGTTGGTTTTGGCCGCAACGGCGGCGCGAACAGCCAGCAACCCGGAGTGAAAGTACGTGCCATCGCCCATGTTCTGGAACATGTGATCGCGTTTGGAAAACGGCGCCTCACCTACCCAAGACATGCCCTCCGCACCCATCTGGGTATAACCCTGGGTGGAGCGATCCATGGACTGAGCCATCCAGCTGCAGCCAATGCCTGCGTAGCCCTTGCTCCCTTCCGGAAGCACGGTGGACGAACTGTGCGGGCAGCCACTGCAGAAGTAAAAACTGCGCGAGAGAATGTCGATCACGCCCTTGGGCGCCCGGTATCCGCGAAGCTCGTCCACGCGTTGGCGCAACACCTCCAGGTTGCCTTCATTGAGCTCCAACAGACGCTCGCCGATGGCAATGGCGATCTGGTTGGAATCCAGCGCCATCTCGGATTGCAACAGCGTCAGGCCGGTCTCGTCCTTCTTACCGACGATGGTAGGTGCGTTGGCCATGCCGTACAGCTGCTCCTTGAGCTGAAACTCCAGCAGGCTTCGTTTTTCTTCTACTACCAGGATCTTCTTCAAGCCGACCGCGAACTCTTTGGCACCTTCCGGTTCCAGCGGCCAAGTCATGCCGATCTTGTAGATGCGCAATCCGAGCTCGGCTGCTGCTTCCTCCGAGAGATTGAGCTCGTCCAGCGCTTGCAGCACATCCAGGTAGCTCTTGCCGTGGCTAGCGATGCCCAGCTTGGGCGTGGTTGAATCCAGCACCACCCGGTCGATTGCATTGGCGCGGGCGAATGCGGACACCGCCACCAGCTTATGGCGATGCAGACGAGCCTCCTGAGCGTGCGGAGTGTCTGGCTGGCGCAGGTTCAGGCCATCGGCGGGCATTTCCACCCCTTCGGGCAAGCGTATCTGCACGCGGTTGAGGTCGACATCGATGGATGCTGTGGCCTCCACAGTGTCCTTCACGCACTTCATGCCAACCCAGCAGCCGCTGTAGCGTGAGAGCGCCCAGCCAATCACGCCGTAGTCCAGTACTTCCTGCACACCCGAGGGGCTGAGCACCGGAATCATGGCGTCGACCATGGCGAACTCGCTCTGGTGGCAGGTGGTGGACGACTCACAAGTGTGGTCGTCGCCCATGAGCACCAGCACGCCGCCATTCTTTGACGAGCCTGCCAGGTTGCCGTGGCGAAACGCATCACCCGTGCGGTCCACGCCAGGGCCTTTGCCGTACCACATGGCAAAGACACCGTCGTACTTGCCCTCCCCCGTGGCTTCCGCCTGCTGTGTGCCCCATACCGCGGTGGCGGCCAGGTCTTCGTTGACGCCGGGCACAAAGAGCACGTTGTGTGCGGATAGGTGCTTTTTCGCCTTGCCGAGTTGGTCGTCAAAAGTACCTAGCGGAGATCCACGGTAGCCGGAGATGTATCCAGCAGTGGTCTTGCCGTCCTGCCGGTCGCGAAGGTGCTGGGTCATGGGCAGGCGCACCAGCGCCTGCGTGCCGGTGATGAAGATCCGGCCTTTTTCCAAGGTGTATTTGTCGTCCAGGCTGACGGTTTTGAGACTCATGGATTTCCTTCTTGACTGAACCAAGGCAACGTAATTTTTGATGTCGCCGCAAAGTGTCGACAGGTGTTTAATCACAAGTAAATCATGCCCGGAATACGCTTGTCAACTGTTTAGGGAAAGTCCGGATGAGAGTGCATCAGGAACGTCTTGTTTTTCGCCAGACATCCCCGCACAAGTCCAGTGCACCATGCACCGCAATGATCGTTCTACGCCCCGGGAATGCGCTGAATCGGTGCGAAAAGTCAATGTGTCGACACATCTGTAGTCACATATCGCTAATGGCATAGATATTGCAGTTGATCGACTAGGGAAAACACTATCTCACATATCGCCGATTGACCTCTATAAACACTGTCTCGACAAGTGTCGACACACCGAATGGCATTTTCATTCAAGCTTTTTCAACACCCCAAGGAGTAATCACATGAACATCCAACGCATCCAACCCAATGCCCGCATGAGCGCCGCCGTCGTCTGCAATGGCTTCGTCTTCCTCTCTGGCCAGGTGGCTGACGACACCACAGCCGATGTCGCAGGTCAGACGCGCCAGATCCTCGACAAGATCGACCGCATCCTGGCTGAGGCTGGCAGCAGCAAGGAGCGCGTGCTCAGCGCCAACATCTGGATTGCAGAGGCTTCAACTTTCAACGAGATGAACAGCGTATGGGACGCCTGGGTGCCAGCCGGCAACACCCCTGCACGTGCATGCGTGGAGTCCAAGCTCGCGTTCCCGCAGTACACGGTCGAAATCGGTGTGATCGCCGCCGTCTGAGCGCCCACGCGATGAAAACGGTCATTCTCGGAGGGGGCATCGTCGGAGTGACGACCGCCTACTACCTGGCCCGCGAGGGACATGAGGTGGTGGTCGTAGACCGGCAGCCCGAAGTCGCCAGAGAAACCAGTTTCGCCAACGCGGGCCTGGTGGCGCCCGGCCACGCCTACACCTGGGCGTCGCCCCGGGCGCCCAAGATTCTGCTCAAGTCTCTTTTCCTCAAAGGTCAGGCGTTGCGACTCAAGCTGCGTTTTGACCCGCGCATGTGGGCCTGGGGGCTGCAGTTCCTGGCCCAGTGCACAGCGGAGCGTTCGCGTGAGAACACCGCGCGCAAGTTGCGGCTATGCCTGTATTCGCAAGACCTCTTGCAGGAACTCACAGACCAGGAGCAGCTGCAATACGACCTCATCTCCGGAGGATGCCTTTACGTCTACCGCGATCCCGTCGCCTTCGAGCGTGGCGTGGCCGCCACCAGCGTACTCTCCGATGGCGGACTGACGCTGCAGAGGCTCACGCCGGATGAAGTAGTGCAACGAGAGCCGTCCCTGGCTGCTGCACGCTCGCAACTGGCTGGGGCGATCTTCTGTCCGTCCGACGCGAGCGGCGACGCTCATCTGTTTGCCCGGCAGCTGGCCGAACGCTGCAAGCAACTGGGCGTTCAGTTCCTGATGGACCGCCAGATCACCGGCTGGGACAACAGCGCTGACCGCATCAACGCCGTACGCACAGACAAAGGCCCCATCACGGGGGACCGGTTTGTGCTGGCGCTGGGCAGCTATTCGCCATTGCTGGCCTCCAAGGTGGGATACAGCCTGCCGGTGTATCCCGTCAAGGGCTATTCGATGACGCTGCCCATCCGCCCAGGAGATGAGGCACCCACGCTCGGGGGTGTCGATGAACACAACCTGGTGGCCTGGGCGCGCTTTGGCAACCGCCTGCGTTTTACGGCCACCGCCGAGTTCGCAGGCTATGACACCGCACACACACCGCGTGATTTCGAGGACATGCTGGGCGTGGCACGCCAGCTGTTTCCGCGTGGAGCTGACTACGACTCACCGTCGTATTGGTCGTGCCTGCGTCCCATGACGCCTGCGGGCGCTCCCATCCTTGGCGCCACGCGCCACCGCAACCTATTCCTCAACACGGGCCATGGACACATGGGCTGGACGATGGCCTGCGGCACTGGCCGCATCGTTGCCGACCTGCTTTGCGACCGCAAACCACACCACAGCCTGGAAGGCCTGACCCTATGAACACCCTGACCGCGCCCACCCGCACTTATCAGAAGCACCCGTTCAAACTCGGCACCGGCCCGGCGTCTCGTGCCGCCATAGGCTTGATCGTGCTGGCTACAGACCACACCATAGAGCACGAATGGCACCGCATCATGCAGCTAGATGGTGTGGCGCTCTATCAGTCCCGCCTCTACAACTCTGCGGACATCAATCCCCAGACTCTGGCGGCCATGGAGAAAGATATCGCTCCTGCGGTGTCCCTGATCCTGCCGGGCCAGCGCATGGATGTGGTGGCGTTCGGTTGCACTTCAGGTGCGATGGTCATCGGCGAAGAGGCTGTATTCGAACGTATTCGTGAGGTGCGACCCGGTGTAGCCTGTACGAGCCCCATCACCGCCGCACAGGTCGCGCTCAAGACGCTAGGTGCGCGCCGGGTGGGTCTGCTGACGCCGTACGTGAAATCAGTCAGCGACTGGATGGCCGACTACATCGCAGACCGTGGCTTTGATGTCACGGCGAGCGTCTCCTACGAGCATGCTGACGATAACGAGGTTGCCCGTATCGACGAGGCATCTATCCGCGCCTCAGTGCTGGAATTGGGCAAGTCCCCAGATGTCGACGCTGTATTCGTCTCGTGCACCAGCATGCGGCTGGCCAGCCAGGTGACCGCGCTTGAACAGGCCATAGGTAAGCCCGTGATTTCCAGCAACCACGCCATGGCATGGCACGCCCTGCGTCTTGCAGGCATCCACGACGCCTTGCCTCAGTGGGGCCGGCTTTACAGCCTCTAACCCGTTTCGCAGCTCAGCTGCATTTCCGCGCCGCCGGCACTGCCGGCTTGTTTTCCACCGATCCCCATAGGAGTGAAGCATGAAGTTGATTGCAACGAAATTCTTGGCAGCGGGCTTGCTCGCCGCCTCCGCAGCCGCACAGGCACAAGACGTCACGATTGGTGTCGTTCTGCCACTGACCGGCGCCAGCGCCAGCATCGGCGAAGACCAACGCAGAGGCGTCGAGCTTGCCACCGAGCGCGTCAACGCCGCTGGCGGGGTACTGGGCCGCAAGCTGCGCGTGATCATTGAAGATTCTGGCGGCCGTGCGCCCACGGCGCTTGATGGCGCCAAGAAACTGGTAACGGTGGACAAGGTGCCGGTAGTGCTGGGTGAATACTCCTCTGGCATCACGATTCCAACGGCCCAGTACGTCATCAAGGAAGGCGCCTCACACCTGAATATTGGCAGCTCCAGCCCGCGCGTGCGCGAAATCGGCGTTGGCTCTTTCAGCGTGATCGGCCTGGACAACGTTTCCGCCAAGTTCGGCGCCACCGACGTGTTCGAGCAGAAGTTCCGCAAGGCCGCCTTCATCGCGCCCAACAACGCTTACGGCCAGGGCGTAGCGGAGGAATTCAAGAAGAACTTTGAGGCCCTGGGTGGCAAAGTGGTGACATCCATCCTCTACACCGCCGGCCAGTCTACCTACCGCCGCGAGCTGCAGCAGATCGAACGCTCAGCGCCTGATGTATACGTTTACAGCGCGTACGGCCAGGAAGCGGCCATCATCAACCGCGAAGCCTTCGACCTTGGCCTCAACAAGACCCAGTGGTACGCCATCTACCAAACGATGTGCACTACGGACACGCCAGCCCAGATCGCCAATGGCCAGATTGGCATGGAAGTGAGCTCGATCGGCCCCAATGGCCGTTCTTATGAAGAGGCTTACACCAAGAAGTACAACGAGAAGCTGAAGTCGGCCTACGGCAGCTACGCCTATGACGGCGTCATGCTCGCTGCAGCCGCCATCAAGCAGGCTGGTTCCACCGACAACGCCAAAGTCCGCGTGGCCCTGGCCGAAGTGGGCCGTAAGTTCGAAGGCGTGACGGGCGAAATCTCCTTTGACCAGGATCGCCAGCGTGCAGTGCAGCCATACCTGCGCACGCGTTATCAGAACGGCGTGCAGCCACGTTGATGCCTCTGGTGCGGGTTGGGGCGTCAACACGCCCTGACCCGCCCGACCGCGCCCTCCTCTCTTCCTTCATGAGACCCGCCCATGCTTCAGTTCTTCCTGGATGTGCTCATACGCACGGCTGACCTCGCCCTGGTCGCCGTAGGTCTGAGTGCCGTTTACGCCCTGGTCAAGTTTCCCAACGTGGCCCACGTCCAATACGCCGTCGTGGGCGCATTCCTGACACTAAGCGGCCAGCGCATGGGTTTGCCATTTCCCGTGGCTATGGTTGTCTCATGTTTGTTGACTGGCGTGTTGGCCGTGCTGCTCAACACGTTGGTGTTTCGCCGGTTGCTGCGATCCGGGCCAGCCATCGCCATGATCGGTTCTCTGGCGGTGTCTATGGTGATCGTGGCACTCATCCTGGGTATTGCCGGTTCGCGCCCACAGCGCTTCCAATTTGACATCGTTGCGCCGCTGGTGATCGCGGGCGCCCGGGTTTCCCATGCGCAGGTGTATTCGATCGTGGTGGCCATCGCGGTGTTGTCTGTCTTTACCTTCGTCCTCTATCGAACATCCGTCGGCCGCTCGATGCGCGCGCTGGCCTCCAACCGTTCGCTGGCCGAGGCCACCGGCATCAACGCAGCAGCCATTACCAACCAGATCAGTTTCGTCAGCGGCGCGCTGGCCGCGGTGGGTGGAACCATGCTCGCCATGACGGGCGACGTCCACATGAATCTGGGCACCGACCTATTACTGCCGGTGTTTGCCGCCGCCATTCTTGGGGGGCTAGGCAGTCCGCTGGGCGCAGTCGCTGGGGCCTTGCTCATCGCTATCGCCGAGACACTGGTGACCAATCTGAACCTCGGCTGGCTGGTTGGGCAACCGCTCGCCTTCTTGCCCGTGACCTACATCGGTGCAGCGTCATTCATCTTTCTGCTGGTGGCGCTGCTGTTCAAACCCTATGGCCTGTTCGACCGGGAGGTGCGCCGTGTTTGATTTTCTGCTTCACGCCGTCACGGTGACGGCCATCTACGCCCTCATCTCCGTCTCCCTGAACATCCAGGCAGGTTATGCGGGCCTGCTCAACCTCGGCCACATCGCCTTTGTGGGCGTGGGCGCTTACGCAGTGGGCATCGCCCATCAAATGCATTGGAACCCCGCCATCGGGTGGATGCTGGGGTTGGCGGTGGCTGCCATTCTGGGTTTCTTCGTCTCCCGACTCGGCCGCAACCTTGGCGCTGACTACTGGGGTATTGCCACCCTGGCGGTGGCGGAGATCGTACGTACGATTGCGCTGAACGAAGACTGGCTGACCGGCGGCGCCCAAGGCATCAGCGGAATCACGCCGATGTGGAGTTCGCTGAGCTCTTCCGGCTCTCGCTGGGCATTTCTCGCGACGGTTCTGGTCACCTTGTTCGCTGCTGCAGCCCTGACGAGTCGACTAGGCGCGGGACGCTTTGGCAGATCCCTTCGGCTCATGCGCGAGGAGCCTTCACTGGCGACCAGCATGGGCTACGACTTGGTGGGCCTGAAATCGCGTGCCACAGTGGCCTCGGCCATGATGGCCGCAGTGGCAGGGGCGTTTCTCGGCCATTACGTGAGCTACGTGGGTCCTGACTTCATGCTCGCCTCCGAGACCTTCATGATCTGGACGATGGTCATGATCGGCGGCCTGGGCAACGTAGCCGGTGTCGTGCTCGGCGCTCTGCTGGTGCAGAGCATCTACATCTCGGTCCCCTTTGCCCGCGATTTTCTGGGCATAGGCTCCGATGTAGCGGGTGCCGTCAGGCTGGGCCTGATCGGATGTCTGTTGCTGGCCTGCCTGCTGTGGCGCAAGGACGGCCTTCTGCCTGAAACCCTGAGGAAGCTGTGATGCCCGCGCTGCTCGATATCCAAAACATCCACAAGGCCTTTGGTGGCAATGTGGTCCTTCAAGGTGCGTCGCTGAATGTGATGCCAGGCGAGATCGTTGGCCTGCTGGGCCCGAACGGATCCGGCAAGAGCACATTGCTTAACGTGGCCTCCGGCTTTGCCAGGGCAGACTCGGGCGAGGTGCTGTTCGAAGGCCAGGACATTTCCCGACTTCCAGCCCACCGCATCGTTCACCACGGCATGGCCAGAACGTTTCAACTGCCCTCCATGCCGAGCCGCATGAGTGTGCTGGAAGTTACTTTGGCTGCCGACACGCGTCTGCACGGCGTGTGGTCTACCCTGCTCAAACCCCGCGCCGTGCGCGAAGCTGAAGCCGAGGCGCTGCAACAAGCCAACCAGCTGCTGGACTCTCTGTTGCTGACTCCGGTGAAACAACTGGCAGCATCAGCGATTTCAGGCGGACAAAAGAAGCTCCTGAGCATTGCATGCGCCTTGATGGCACGACCCAAACTGCTGATGCTCGACGAGCCCACCGCGGGCGTACACCCCAATCTGCGTCGCGACATTGTGCAGACGCTGCAGAGTCTGCGTGCCCAGGGGATCTCGCAGCTCATTGTGGAGCACGACATGCACTTCGTACGCGAGGTGTGCACGCGTTGCATCGTCCTGGACAGGGGCCAGATCGTGGCTGATTGCAAACCGGAAGAACTTTCTTCTCACCCCCAGGTCATTGAGGCCTACCTCGGGCGCGCGGCTGCGGAAGCCGCGCAGATGAAAGCCGCATGATGACGCCCCAACAAGACGCATCCCACCTCACCGATCGCCAACCACGCAGCGCAAGGTTACTCAACATGAACATAAAAGCCGAGAAGGAAGTCGATGTTCGCGATGTGGTCGCTGGTTACAGCGCCGAAGTAGATATCTTGCGTGGCATTTCGCTCAACGTCACGTCCCGCGAGATCGTTTGCATTCTTGGCCCCAACGGTTGCGGAAAGTCCACGCTGCTCAAGACCGTGGCCGGGTTCCTGCGGCCTCGAAGCGGCAGCATTCACATACGCGATGAAGATGTCAGCCAGATCCCGGTGCACCGTAAGGTACGAAGCGGCACCATCGGATTCGTGCCCCAGACCGACAATGTCTTTGGCTCATTAACCACCTGGGAGAACCTGGCCCTGGGCGGCCAGTTCATGCCGAAGACCGAATGCGCGCAACGCATTGAGGAACTGTGCACTACCTATCCCGTGCTGGCGCGCAAGCTGAGCTCGTCCGCAGCGTCGCTATCCGGGGGAGAACGCCAGGTCCTTTCGCTGGCCCGGGCGCTGATGCCACGCCCGCGCGTGCTGCTGCTCGATGAACCTTCCGCCGGCTTATCGCCCAAAACTCTGGCGGAAGTCTTCGAAGCAATCTCCGCCACTCGGGACAAGGAAGGCATTTCCGTGTTGATGGTTGAGCAAAACGCCATGGAAGCCTTGCGCATCTCAGACCGAGCCTACGTGCTTTCTGTAGGCACCGTCGCCCTCGAAAACAAGGCCAGTGTGCTCATGAACAGCCCTGAAATGCGCGAGCTGTACCTGGGTGGCCGCCCTCATTGATATCACCATTCATGCCCACAACTTCCATTCAAACGCTGCCCTACGGCAGCTTGGTCGCCATCATCACTCCGTTTGACGCCACTGGCGCCATAGACTGGCACGCGCTCGAAAACCTCATCGACTGGCATGTGCGAAGCGGCACACGCGGTCTTGTGGTGGCCGGCACCACTGGAGAATCTTCCACCCTCAGCATGGACGAGCACGCCGAACTGCTGACCCGTTCAGTGGCCCACGCCAGAGGGCGTATTCACGTAATGGCCGGCGTAGGAGCCAACTCAACAGCCGAAGCGGTTCACCTCGCGCGCATGGCGCACAAGGCGGGTGCGCACTCACTGCTCAGCGTGGTGCCGTACTACAACAAGCCCGTCCAAGAAGGCCTCTATCGCCACTTTGTGGAACAGGCCGACGCCACACCGCTGCCTCTGGTGGTCTACAGCGTCGCCGGCCGCACCGTAGTTGATTTCTCCATACCCACCCTGCAGCGTTTGGCGCAACACCCGAACATCAAGGGCATTAAAGATGCGTCGGGCGATCTGGTGCGCGCCCAGCAGCTGGCCGCCGCCTTGCCCGATGATTTCATGCGTTACAGCGGCGACGACCTGACCGCCGCCGCCGCGCTCGCCCTGGGGGCACACGGCATCATCTCCGTCACCGGCAACGTAGTCCCGGCGGCGGTCCAGGCGCAATGCATGGCCATTACGGAGGGAAAGCTCGCGCAATCGCTAACACTGGTCGCCGACCTCTTCGAGCTGTCCCAAGCGCTGTTTACCGAGAGCAACCCCATTCCGGTGAAGTACCTGGCCAGTCTCATGGGCCTTTGCCAGAACATCTTGCGCGAACCGCTGGTCCCCGCCAGTTCCGCGTGCTCCAAAGACTTGGACAGGCTCCATGTGCAGTCGCCACTCATTGTCGATGCGGCTCAGGCCTTCGCCGATGATCGGGCCTTGTCTGTGGCGTGAACTAGAGGGCCCCCGAGCACGGTTAGGCTGGGGCAATGAGCGGTAGTACAAGGTGTAAAATCACGGCAAACGAAACTGTCTACACTTGTTGCAACAAAGTCGGTGGGATCACGAAAACCTGTCACGGCCTCCTTGAAGCCAGCCTCCCTCTCCCTTAAATATGGCCACCACCCCTGCTCGCCGACGCGCTGTCCCCCGACACATACCTCAACCGCGGGACGAAAGCTCTGTGGAGCGCCTGTATCTCCACCTCCGGGACCGCGCGATGCGCTACGAATTCCGTCCGGGCACCCGTATCAACGAGCAAGCGTTAGGCCGTGAGTTCGGAGTGAGCCGCGCCCCTCTGCGAGAGGCCTTGAACCGGTTGGTGGCAGAAGGCCTGCTGGATTTCGTCATGAACAAGGGGTTCTTTCGCAAGAACATCAGCGTCGACGAGGTGTTCGACCTCTACCAGGTACGCATTGCTCTGGAACGCCGTGCAGTTTACCTGGCCCTGCAACGCGCCACCGACGCCGAAATCGAAGCGGTTCGGCAATACTGGAGCGAGGTGATGTCGCGCGCAGCTGAGATGACTTCTGACGATTTCCTGCTGGCAGACGAAGAGTTCCACCGCCGCATGGTCGCGCTGGCCAGGAACAAAGAGCTGAACGCCTTCATGGAAGTGGTCACCCGGCGCATCCACATTGCGCGCCACATCGACATCCAGCAATCGGCTTGGAACACCAAGGCTTTCGATGCCCACTTCGAGATCCTGCAACTGATGCAGGATCGCAAGAAGGAAGTTGCATTGGAGTGCATCACCGAGCACATCGACATGAGCATGAAGCGGGCGGTTGAGATCACCAAGGAGATGGTGGCCAAGTTCTTTTTGGTGAACTCATCGATGCCCGAGACTTCGCCTACCCCAGCACAGGACCACTGACCCGGGCAAGAGAACAGGCATCTGACGCCGCACTGGCAGAGCATCAGCTCTGCGGTAATAACCGTATCTCTACCGTGCCGCCTGCCTCGTAGACCGGGTTGCCCGGCAGGAATACTTTCGCGTCTTCAAGGCTGGCAGCGCGTACACGAATAAATCCACCCAGATCGTTGCGCGACGGTGCAGCAGAGCTGTTTTTTCGAAACCGCTCTCCGTCCCCAATAGAGCTGCCACCATCGAACTGCCCAGATTTCCGGAGCGTGGCCAGATACTCCCCCCATAGAACCAGGTCATTAGCGACGTCCTGGTTCAATGAGTCCTGGTGCATTAGCAGGATGTATTCGTTCATGGATTTTTTCCTCACTCAGTGAAGTCTGCGTATCCAACTAAATGACGGTAACGCCCGCCATAGGCTCTACCAGGCCGGCGCTGTCGGCACCGTGGTTCCAATGACTCGATAGATGCGGTCGTCAGCCCCCTGGAACGCCACCTCAAGCTCGCCGGCGGCGACCAAGCGTTC
This sequence comes from Ottowia thiooxydans DSM 14619, assembly GCF_000422885.1. Lineage (GTDB taxonomy): Bacteria > Pseudomonadota > Gammaproteobacteria > Burkholderiales > Burkholderiaceae_C > Ottowia > Ottowia thiooxydans. Next base: position 59,257 of record NZ_AUGX01000010.1, read on the forward strand.
GAATTTCGCCAGCCCCGCAACTGGGTAGACGGTACGCTCAAGCCCACCCACAACGATGTAGCGAACGCCATAGCGGCGTAGCGTTTCAATTGTGGCGCCCTCTTCTACTCCGGCGTAAAGAGCGGCCACGTTGCGGCGCCGCAATTCGATCGCTTCATGCAGGGCCGGCAGCGGACGTTGCTGGGCCTCATGGTAGCGATAGCCCAGCAGCGTAGGCAGGCCGGTGTGCACGGAAATGCGGCTACCCCAACGGTGTTCTGGAAGCTGGGCTTCAAGGATGATCGAGTCCATGGCCGCATGCGCGCGCAGCCATTCGATGAGGCGTTTATCGTCCGTTAGCGGAAGTTTATGGCCTTCGTAATCGTAGACGGCGTGCGTGAGGAAGGCTTCCCCATCCAGTGTTGGGGCAGCGCCGGGGTCGAAACGGGTCATTGCCCGCCCTACCGTGCCCGCAGGCAGGTAGAGCAGCCCTATGAGCGTAGCTAAGGTGAAAACACAGGCCCATGTCCCAAGCAGTCCGCGCTGCAATCCTCCAGCGCGAGCACGCCATCGGGGGCGAAACACGATGGAAAGCCGCGCCAATGCGATGCCAGAGGCGATCGAGAGCAGCACCCAGGCTTGCATGTGCAGCTTGAAGTAGGTGTTCATGCGTCCCATGTCTCGGCCGATGACGAAAAACTCAACGAACAGGGTCAATGCGAGACCGGCGAGCGTCAGTACCAGCGCGGCGCGTGTGGCATTGTCGGTACGTGTGCGTAGCAGCGTCTCGCCCGCCCAGGCTAGCAGCGCAAACTGAAGACCTAGCGCTGGCACGCTAGGGGTCGCACCGACAAGATACGCTCCGGCAGCGATCAACGTAAACAACACGCCGAGCTTGCGCAGGCGTTGCAGCGCCGTCGCGGCAAAACTAACCGTCGTTGCCGCCCATGGTGGAGCCGGTGGAGCAAGAGGCGTGGTCGGTCTGATCAGCCATAACCAGCCAGCGATGACTACGATAAACCATCCTTGTATGGTGACCCAGTCGACAAGCGACGTGAAACGACCGGTATATAGGTGCAGCGACACCGCTCCGGTCGCAAAGCTTGCGAACGGCCAGCGCAACACGTGCTCAAGGAACACGAACAGCAGGAGCCCCAACCCGGCCTGGGTTACGCGCACACGTAAATCACCTGTTTTTTCATGACCCAGTGGCCATGGCCAGGCAAATAGCACCGTGGCCATGCAGGCGAACACCATATAGAAAGGCCAGTCCCACGCGTTGGTGGCGCGTAGCAGCGCCACGGGAACAGCGAGAAAAGCAACGGTTGTATAGACCCGCCAGAGCTCAATCCCGCGTTGCGCACCTCCTGCGGATGGCTGTCGGGAAAGCCTGCTGATGGCCATGGCGGAAATGGCGAACAGTGCCATCAGCTGCAGAGGAAGCGCCAGCAAATGCGGGTGCAGATCCCCAAGCAGGAAAGAGAACGCTGGGAACTCATTCACCTCGAAACTGGCGCCGGGCTGCCGCCCTATCGTGCGCGAAGGCGCCCAGAACCAATCTACGGGGCGCAACTCCGCCATTGCCCCGGTCAGTCCGCTTACTGTTGCAAATAAGCCCGGCCCGGCGATACGCGCAAGATCCATGTTACCGAGCAATGCCGCCGAGACCAACGCAAACCCACCAGCTATCCAAGCGACGTACCGCCGCCTCTGTTGAAGTCCAAGAGCCGCCCACAAATTGCATGCGATGCCTCCTACACCGATGCCGAGCATGGCGTACCAGGTCGCGAGCGCAAAATTGAACGCCATGGCCGAAGGCGTTTGGGTCAGCTTGGCCAGCACGCCAACCAGTACATAGCCAAAGTAATAATAATTAAGACGCCCTCCCGCAAACCAGGGGTCATCCGGTGGGAAGCTGCTCGAATCCAGTACCCGGTTGAAGATGGCGAACTCCATCGGTTTCTCGCCTCCGAGGCCTGGCGACCACAGATCAGGATGGAGCAACCGCAGGAGCAAACCCAATGCGAAAAGAGCCGCGAATACAGCTTCAATGATCAGAGCACGCCGTAACACCGGCGCAGGAAGGATGGATTGCAAGCCACCGAAGCTTTTCGAAGCGATGAGGGTCAGCACCGTCATGCCGCCAGAGATCGCAAGCAAACCACCGAGCGACCACGCCGGGATATTCAGGCCTGCCAGCCACCACGCCGGTAGCGCACACGCGACCAGCCCGGTGATGCGCGCAACCGCATAGCCGCGATCCGGCACTTGGGGCCACAGCCGTGCAAGCCAAACCCAGGCCACCAGCCCTAGCCAAACAGTAGCCCCATACCAGAGCAGAACAAACCAAAGCTGCAGGTGCCATGGCACGGGATACGCCGGGTGCCGCTCACTGGCGTCCCGCACCGCGATGGTGCTTCCCTTGCCGTTAAGTGGGATGGCCAGCATGCCGTCTGGTGCCTGATCGGCTTCGCGTGTAGACCAGGTCAACCTGCCGGCAACACGTGGAACTGAGCTCTCCTTCGCCTCCTCCAACGTGGTCAGGTTGATGTCTGACAACAGCGCCCGGACGCGGCCACCGGCTTCACCATCTGCCTTGCGAAAAATCATCACCGCAGGGTGGTCGTAAACGCTGAATGCTTCCTCCGCTGCCAGTGCCTCAGGAACCTCAATGGAGCACTGAGGATCTTTAACAGGGACTTTATGGTCGCAAATCGAAAGCGGTCCAAGCCGTGGCCATGAGGTGGAGGTCAACGCAAGCTCGTACCCAAGCGTGCCGTCAAAAAGCCCTTGGTAGAACGCTACGGTCATCGGGAAGCGCAAAGGGTTGCGCCTCATCGGCGTATAGAGACGCTCGTTAGGCACCACCAGCCAGTCCATCTCGCCTGCCGCCGCGATCAATCGTTCACGCTTGCGGGCATCATCTGGCTCGACCATGGCAAAGTCGAGGGCTCGGTAGTAGCCGTGCGCAAACGGGTCAATATTCGGGTTGCGCCAGTGCGTCGTGCCCGAGGGGCTGCCCGCCTCAACGCTCGCGCCAAAGGGCTGCCTCGATATCCGCATGGGAATCTGGTCTGTCCAGCCGCCCTCAGTTCCGATGGTGGCGGCTTCAAGCGTAGCCAGCCCCCCTGTCACACTGACCTGCACTCGGTAAGCTTGGCCTTCCACGAGCGTCACCGCCCGGCTGAGCGGCAGGCGAACGTTCTCAAGCACATCCGATGCGCCGAACTCTAGCGCGGCCGGCAAACTGCGGGCGATGAGCTTGTCCTGCTCGTCGTATATTTGCACAGAGACTGCAGGCTCCCCCTCCTCGCGTCGGATTCTGAATAGCGAAGCCGTCTCTATATCCCCGCTCGCCATCGCCACTGAGCGAACCCCATCGCCCGGGGCCTGAGTGTCGCCATAACGCCCGGCAAGACCCCAACCAATCGCGATGGATCCGCTCTCAGCAGTTCGCGCATAGACCGGCGCAGGCACATTGCGCAGCATCCAGTGGGTCGCCGCGACGTAGGGGTGCAATGAGCGGTGTACTTGGTGAAACGCAAAAGCCCACAGTAACGATGCCGTGATGACCACGAGGGCCGCGACAGGGTACGGACGATGGGTAAACCGAGCTGTGCCATTTGTACGCCTCGGATGCGCGAGGCGCCGCTTTCGCCAGCGGGTGACAAGCCAAGCGCCCGCGAACACGCACAGCACGGGGTAGATCGGCAAGAAGTAGCGCATGCTGGAAACCCACTGCTGCCCCATCCAGACGAAATAGCCCACTGCCCATAGCCAGGCGAGCGCACGCGCTCGGTTCATGGGGGAAACGCTGGCGAAACGGGGAATTTGCAGCACCAGCGCAATCGCCGCCGCAAACCCAAGCGCTGGCCCCAGACCCCACACGACCAGATTCATGCCTGGCCAGACCCAGGGCGTGCGGCCTAGCCATTGCCAATTGGGAGGAATATCAACGAATCCCAGGGAAATTTGACGTGTACGCTCGGTTTGCTCGATGAACGACTGCGCTGGCCACAAGTCAATCCACCCCGCCCCGCCAAAGGCAGCCGGCGAGGCCAGGCGGAAAGTGAGCCAGACGGCGGCTAGTCCGACGATGACCGGCGGCAGGCGTACCAAAATTCTGGTGAAGAGATCTGGGCGTTTGGCGAAGGCCAATCGAATCGGTGCCCACGCCGCTGCCAGAGCAAGCATCACGATCAGCGGTGCGATGCTGATCTTGCAAGCAAGCCCTAGTCCGAACGCAATACCGAACGCAACCGCGTCGCCAAGTTGCCCGAAACGCTGCAACCGGATCAGGAACAACAGCGCAAGCGTTGCAAACAGCGTCGCGCTGGTATCGACCGTGAAGAAATGTGCCAACTGGATTGGCAGAACGGCAAAGCCATACAGCGCCGCAGCCAGCACCCCAACGCCACGCCCCCACAACTGGCGGCCAAGCAGAAAGACGACCAGCACAGTAAGTAGATCGCAAACGGCCGAAAAGGCGCGGCCAATCTCAACGATACCGCCAAGTTCTGTCCAATCAGCGCGTCCGGTGGCCTGTGCAATTCCCACAGCGGCCTGGCGCACGACCAACAACGGCAGTTGGCCATAGGCGAAATCCTTGAAGCCCGCATTCAGAGGATTCAGGTCGCTGCAGGCGCCATCCAGCCAACTGCCAACGCCTTCAGGGCCATGCCGCCGCCGGCACTCTTGAAGCGCGGCTTCACTCAGGCCGATGAGCCGCCCCGATCCGAGGCCACTCGCGACCATCGCCATATGCCGCTCATCCGGGTGCGCATAACTACCGTCGTCCCAGCGTGCTCCGTCGAAACGGAACCAGGCCGCCAACAGCACGGCAACTGCAAGGAGCAGGATCCGGACAGCCGGGGAGCGTTGTAGCACGACACCAATGTCTAGTTGCATAAGTCCAGTTGCATTCAAGCCGCCCGGCCTCCCCCGCTGCTGCGTTGCAACAAGCCTTACGCAACTCACACACATGCGCCTTGCGGAAGAGGCTTAAGCCACGAACAGGTGCCTTCGCGGGTGTGTTATGACCCGGAATGTATCTGATTCTATAATCCCACTTATCCACCGACCGTTGGACTCCTCCGTCTGAGGATCCGGCAGTGGCGGCATTTGCCAGGAAGGCAGTCAAGTGGACAGCAACAAAATCATGACTTTGACAGCGCGAGGGCCTGCGCTGTTGATCGCATTGGCGTTCACCGTGTCGAGCGTTTGGGCCCAGGTAAATACGCCCACACCCACCCCGACCAACACGCCAACCAACACCCCGACGCCCACACCGACTAATACGCCGACGAACACTCCGACGCCCACACCGGTTACGCCGACCAACACGCCGACGAACACTCCGACGCCCACACCGGTTACACCGACCAACACGCCGACGAACACCCCGACGCCTACGCCGGTTACGCCAACCAACACGCCAACCAATACCCCGACGTCCACACCGACGCTTACCGGGACGCCAACCAATACCCCGACCAACACTCCGACATCCACCCCCACACCTACAGGAGGGCCAACCGTCACCTTGAGCCCTTCGCTGACCCCCAGCCTGGCGCCCACGATCACCCCGTACGCGACACCCACACCATTCAACGTACCGACAAACAGCTCAGGCAGCTTGGCCGCCTTGGGAATTCTCATTTCGGCGGTAATTTGGTTGACTCGGCGCTCCATTCGCCGCAGGTAGGAGGCAGCCTCCTATGCGCGGCGACAAGAAATTCTTCTTGAATCTCTTCTTCAAACGAAAGTCGGCTCGACTCACGTAGCGTCTGTCAGGACGCCTTCACTTCGAGAATCCCAGGGAGAGATGTGCTGCTTCAGCTTTCGGTGATCATGCCCTGCTACAACGAAGCCGGCAGTATCTCTGCTGCTATCGAAGAAGTGGTCGTCAATGTCTTGGCCCTCGTCCCCGCTTCCGAACTCGTCGTCATGGACGACGGCAGTACCGATGACTCGGCTGAAATCGCCCGCCAGTGGTCCGCGCGTGACCCGCGTGTGCGCGTTGTATCTCAGCCGAACGCGGGCCATGGCCCTGCCCTGGTAAACGGCATCCGCGAAGCGCATGGTGAATGGTGCTTGCTGCTGGACAGTGACCGCCAGGTTTCCCTTGAGGGCTTCGGCGACACCTGGGCATTGGCTTCAGAGCACGAAGCGGTACTCGGCATACGCCGGCCGCGTTTTGATCCCAAACACCGGCTCGTTTTGAGCGCTGCAGTACATTGGGTTCTGGTGAACTGGGCAGGCGTGCGCGTCACCGACGCGAACGTCCCCTATAAACTGATCCGCCGGCGCTTCCTGCTCGACGCCGTTGCAGCCATGCCGGTGCGCCCTCGCATACCTTCCATTTTGCTGACCGTTTACCTCTCGCACCTCGGCGTTCGCATTGCCGAGCAGCCTATCCAGCATCGCGCGCGAACCACTGGCCAGAGCGTGCTTCGCCCGTTAAAATTGGCACGCTTTTGCGCGGCCTCGGCACTTGAGCTCTGGCACTTCCGCCGCTCTCTGCCGTGATGGAAGGAGCGGTTCCGGCGCTAGCCGATTCTTTCACGCATGCGCTGCGCTGGATCACCATGCTGCTGGTCCTGCAGACCGCAGGGTGGTTAGCCATAGGCCGTGCCACAGCGACCTGGCGAGACCGGGGTTTCGCCATGGCTCTGCCGCTCGCCATGCTCGCGCTGGCGGTGCCGGTGTTCGCGCTCGCACACCTGGCTCCGGTGTTTCGAACGGACGTGCTTCGATCCACGGTCGCATTGGCACTGCTGTGGCTGCTGTTGCGTGGAGTCCCAAACATGGATTCGGGCGCGCGCATAGCGCTTGGGGTCGCCCTGCTGCGCTTCCTGCTGGCCTTTGGCTTCTACACGGCGCTGCGCGGCCTCAGCCATGACGTGATCGGCCTGGAAAAATTCATGGACTTCGGCTTCTTGTCCGCCACCGCGGGCGTAGAGCGTCTTCCAGCGCCTGACCCCTGGTTCAGCGGCCACCCGATCAACTACTACTACTTTGGCCACTATCTCGCGGCGCTGCTGTGCAAATTATCCGGAGTTCCGGTGGCCTTCGGCTACAACCTGATGTTGGCCACGCTGTTCGCGATGGTGTTCTGTCTTGCCTTCGCGTTCGTTACCGAGATGACATCGGGTCTTGGCAAATCGATTCAGAGTTCCATGGCACTCGTTGCGGCGCTTTGGCTTTCACTGGGCGGCAACATTCACGGCTTTTTATATGGGTTCGTCCGCCCCTGGCTAGTAGGCGCAGGGCTGGCGCAAAAGCCAGAAAGAGATTTCCTGATTTCGGATCCCACACGTTTCGTTGGTTGGAATCCACCTACCAATGACAAGCTAATCCACGAGTTCCCTGCCTACGCCTTCTATGTGGGAGATCTTCACGGGCATCTCATCAACCTGCCTTTTGTGCTGCTGCTGTGCTGCGTTCTTCTGGCGTGGCTGCGTGCAGACGCGCATCGCCAGCCATCAAGCCTGGGTTGGCTCGCAGTGGCTGGCGCGCTCACCGGCGTGTTCGCAATGACCAACACGTGGGATGCCGCCATGTACGCCGCACTCCTCGGCACCTTGCTCCTAGGCAAGACGATCGTTTCGGTGGTCCATGGGCGGCGTGCCTTGGCCACAGCGATTAGCCACGGACTTCTGGCAGGTGCAGCCTCCGTGATCGTCGCTCTAACATTCTTGCTCAGTTTTGTAGCGCATAGCAGGGGCTTCTTCCCGACTCACTCGCACACCCCGGTTTGGCAATGGCTAGTCCTTTATGGCTTGCAGAGCTTTTTGGCAGTGGCCGGCGTGGTGCTCGCGTTCGGGAAATGGTCCAGCTCGCGGCCACAACCCGAACGCTGGCTGCTCACCGCCATGACCGCATTCGGAATCGGTTTTGCGCTGCTGCCGGAGTTTATCTACCTCGAAGATATCTACGACAAATCTTTCTATCGTGGCAATACTGCTTTCAAGTTCGGCTTTCAGGCCTTCACCCTACTTACGCTTGCGGCCTGTATCGCATTGGCGATGATCGCGCGGATAGCGCGAGAGCGCTCCAGAGTACCCCGTACAGCGCTGGCAATCTTGCTGCAACTCGTGCTGGTGCCCCCGCTCTACTATGGCTGGTTCGTTTTGCAAGGCGGTTTTGGAGTCTGGGCGGAACGCGAATGGACACTTGATGGCCAGCGCTACCTCGCGCTTTCACATCCGGAAGACCGTCAAGCGGCTGCCTGGCTGACAGCCAACGCGGACCGGACTGCACCGCTGGTGGAGGCGGTTGGAGACAGCTACACCTTCGCCGCGCGTATCTCCGCAAACACCGGGCTTCCCACCGTAATCGGTTGGCCGGTCCACGAGCAACTCTGGCGCGGAAGCGACCCGGATGTCTGGAAACGGCGCGATGACGTGAACCGCCTGTACGAAACTGAGTCGCTCGAAGAGGCGCGAACGGTACTCAGCCGCTATCGCGTGCGCTACATCGTTGTGGGCCGCTACGAGCGAGAGCGCTATGGTGCCAAGCTCAATCCGGACCGACTTACTGGCTTGGGGCGCGTGGTCTTCCGGGCTGGTGAGACTTTTATCGTCGACACAAGTCCGAGCTGATTCAACACGCACGGATTTTTGGGGCGCCGTTTCTCTGAGCGGGACGCCACAACAACGTCGTGCGTTTACCCCCTCTCACACCCAAGACTATGAAGAGGTCAATTCGCTTCAGTTAAAATGATAATGAGTCTTATTTGTATGTAAGAAGGTGCAAAGCGCCTCATTGAAAGGAGTGAAAGTGCAGGCCGCTGAGTCTTCTTTGAATCAGGAAGTTCATTCTCTCTACCTCAATCACCACAGTTGGCTTTATCGGTGGCTCTGGAAAAGATTGGGCAACTCCTTCGATGCCGCCGATCTCGCGCACGATACTTTCACTCGCCTGCTGACACGCGACGCGCCAATCGCGGCCCAAGAGCCGCGCGCATTTCTCACGACCGTGGCGCAAGGCGTGGTGTCCAACTTCCATCGGCGCCGCAAAGTGGAAGCAGCCTACTTTGAGACGCTCGCAGGCCTGCCGGAGCCGCAGGTGCCATGCCTGGAGACACGTGCGATCCTGCTCGAAACCCTCATCGAAATTGATCGCAGGCTCGACGGTCTGAAAATGCCAGTCCGCCAAGCCTTTCTCTTGTCGCAGCTCGACGGCTTGACCCAGCCGCAGATTGCCGCTGAGTTGGGGGTTTCGCTGGCTACGGTGCAACGCTACATCGCCAAGGCTGTGCAACAGTGCTTCTTTGGAGCCGAAAGAAATTGAACGCACAGCCCCAGGCTTCTCTTCTGCTGCCCGAGCTGCAGGGCCCACGCATCACGCAGGCGGTCAGCTTGCAGGCAGCGCAATGGCTGGTGGCGTTACAGGCTGCTGATGTAAATCCGGAGGACCAAGCAGCGTGGAAAGCGTGGCGCGCCGCTAATCCTGAACATGAGCGGGCCTGGCAGCACATCGAGTCGTTTGGAACCAGCCTGCGCGAGCTAAACCTGCCGTTGGCCCATGCAGCACTCGCCGGTAGCGATGACAAGTTGCGCCGCAGCCGCCGGCAGGCGATCAAAGTGCTGACTATCGCTGCATTCGCAGGAACCGGCGCATGGTGGATGCGAAGTAGCGCCCCATGGGGTGATTGGCAAACCGACCACAGCACGGCCATTGGTGAGCGCGCGAACGTTACTCTGCCGGATGGCACGGTCATCATCCTGAATACCCGGACAGCCGTTGATGTGCGTTTCGACTCGACGCAACGCCTCGTGTCCCTGATTCGGGGTGAAATCCTGATCACCACCGCCCCAGATCCACAAATCAGCCACACAGGCACCGCACGCCCTTTCCTGGTGGATACCACTGAAGGCAGGCTTCGCGCACTGGGTACGCGTTTCGCAGTGCGTCAACACGAAAGCCGCAGCCAGGTCAGCGTCTTTGAAGGGGCTGTAGAAATTCACCCTACGAGCGTCAGTGCCCCTTCCATGGTGCTGCAAGCCGGCCAAGAAACCTTCTTCACACGCCATAGCGCAGAAGCGCCGCACGAAGCCCACGCACTCACAGCAACCGCATGGACGACAGGCATGCTGGTCGTTCATGAGATGCCGTTAGGAGACTTCATTGCCGAGCTGGCACGCTATAGGCCAGGCCGGTTGAACTGCGCGGCATCCATCGCCAACTTGCGCGTCTCTGGCATCTACCCGGTGACGGACACTGAGCGCGTGCTCGACATGCTGCAGCGCACTTTGCCTGTCGAACTTCAGAGCTTTACTCGCTACTGGGTTACCGTGCGAGGTCGGTACGGGGCCTCACAAGGCCATTCATTTCAGATCAATCAAAAAAACTGACCAAAAACTGAGGTGTTTTTATTTCTCGCGGGGCATAGGAGATAGGAGCCACATCTTCAACCCCTGACAAGGAACACCCTCATGGGCCAACGCCTGCACCGCGCACCTGCGGATACCTCGCTACAACAGCGCAAATGCCATGCGCTAGCCATTGCCGTTGGCCAGGCGCTACTGGTCGTGACCGCATTGGCAGCCTTGCCAACGGTGGCTCAGACGCAGATCGTTCGAGGCACCTATGCCATTGCCGCTGGTCCGCTCGAAGTTGTTCTGGTGCGCTTCGGACAGGAAGCGGGCGTGATGATTTCCTACTCCGCTGCTTCGATCACCGGCAGGCATAGCCCGGGCGTCAGCGGAAATCGAACCGTGAGCGAGGCACTCCTCAGCATACTTCAGGGCACCGGATTGGAGGCTGTAGCGCAGCCCAATGGAGGCTACGCCATTCGGCTCGCTGCGCCGGTGCAGACTCCCATCGCCGTCGATACGAACAACACTCTCGCCGTGGTCACGGTGACTGCTCAGGCGATTTCCAGTGATCTACCCAAGCCTTACGCCGGTGGGCAGGTCGCACGCGGTGCCCGGCTCGGTATCCTGGGCAATGCGGACTACATGGACGCACCGTTTTCAGTCAAGTCCTTCACCCGCGAATTTCTTGACAACCAGCAGGCTCAAACGGTCAGTGACGCCATCCGCTACGACGCATCTGTGCAATCAGCGCAGGCATCACCGAACGGCATCAATGATGTTTTCTACATACGGGGGTTCCAGACCCACGCGGGCCGTGCATCCTTTGACGGTCTGCCCAATCTACTCAACCGCATGCTGCCCCTGGACGTGGTGGAGCGCGTCGAGCTATTCAAGGGGCCAAGCTCATTCCTGAATGGGCGAACCGATGCAGTGGGCGGCACCGTGAATCTGGTGCCCAAACGCGCAGGTGAGAAACCGCTGAACCAGATCACAGCGAGCTACGAGTCAGCCAGCGTTTTGGGCGTTCATGCAGACTTGAGCCGACGCTTCGGTAAGGACAATGCTTGGGGTCTGCGCGTCAACGCCGCGAAAGAAGATGGCGAGACGTCGGTTCGGCCATCGTCGCGCGACACCACTTCCGCCGCCGTCGCCCTTGACTACCGTGGTGATGCGGTGCGTTTTTCGCTCGACTACATCCACCAGCAACGGCGTCAACAGCCCAGCACAGGTGAATCAGTCATCCTGAATAACAATGTACCCGTACCGGCTGCTCCGGATGCGGCGCGAGCATTTGGTCAGCGCTGGACTTCGTACGACCGCGAGTTCAACCTGTTGGTAGCGCGCGCGGATTGGGACATTGCTCCTGATCTCACCGCCACCTTGTCGTACGGTCATTCAGACGACAAGGAATCTCAGTTCAGCCCGATCTCTCGCGTGACAAATGCGACAGGCAACATCACAAATCAGTCGTTCGACTACACCCTGGCGCCCATCGTTCAAGATTCTGCACAGGCGTTATTGACTAAGCGGTTCAGGACCGGAGGTTTGGCCCACACGCTGACGGCCGGGTTCAACGCAACCCGCTACGACCAGCGCAATGATCGCCGCACCCTGACCAACGTCTACGCCTCTAACCTCTACGCCCCGGTTTTCTACGATGCGCCGGTGGTGCCCGCCGGTTTCAACCGAAGCGAGCGTACGCGTGTTTTCAACAACGCTGTTTTCATTGGCGATCAGATTTCTGCTTTCGACGACAAGTTGTTGCTGACACTCGGCCTTCGTCACGTCAAGCTCAAGACTGACACGCGCAACTTGATGACCGGCATTCAAACCGCCGCGTACGAAAAGGGCAAGATCACACCGGCATTTGGCTTGCTCATCAAGGCATCTCCGCAATGGTCCTTCTACGGTAACTACGTCGAAGCACTGGAGCAAGGCGGTACAGCACCCGCCACGGTGAGCAATGCGGGAGAAACACTGCCGCCCTTGATGTCCAAACAATTCGAAGTGGGGGTAAAAGCCGATTTCGGTGTGGTGGGGGCAACGCTCGGCGCGTTTCACATTCAACAGCCCGCAGAAATCACTCGAAACGGCGCGTTGGTGCAGGAAGGAAAGCAGGTCAACCAAGGGCTGGAGCTGAGTGTTTTTGGATCCCCTCTCAAATCAGTTCGGCTATTGGGCGGCCTGACTCTGATCAATGCACGGAACAGGATCACAGGGGATGCGCTGCTGGACGGCAAGACCTCAATCGGTGTGCCACGCGTTACAGCAACCGCCAATGTCGAATTTTCTCCGGCTGGTAAATCAGAATTATACAGAAACAACAGCGACTGTAAGTCATTGTCGCCATTGAAGTTTCCGCACTCTGCGCTGAAGGTGGGTGCAACGCAACCTCCTGCAAAACGCTCCATGAGTGTGCCAGAGCTGTGCCGCGCGGATCAACGCGCTGTGCCAGCCAAGAGCCGTGGCCCGCCAGTGCCAGCGGCCACCCGCGATAAAGCACGACACAGCAGCTTTGCTTGCTTTGGTGCGGCTAAACGTGACATCGGGCTTATTTCCCCACGGCAGATTTTCAGTCGATCTGCCCATTGAAAGAGGCGTCTTCTCCAGCGAAGACGCCTCTTCTTTTTTGTCCGCTCGTCATCGCGCTGTGTCGCAGCTTATCGCCCCGTGACCCATTCAGCCGCCATCGACATTATTCACCCCGTTGGCCAACACAACACGCAATTCAACAGATCAAAGGAGCCTAAACATGGCACGACATCACAACCAATTTCCGTCCTTGAGCCCGTTCTCAGGACTGGCGTCACCTTACGGTGCCGTCACCATCAATCGCATTACGCCGATGCAAGGATTCCATCACACGCCGCAGCCTCAACCGGCCATGCAAATCGAAGCCGCCCCGGTGTCACGGTATTTGCCAATCAAGAAGATGGCACTGGCCTACAGCGACTTTGTCAGCGAAGGGGCACTGCGCCATTTGGTGTGGCAGGCGGAGGCATACGAAAAAGCGCCGAAATCGGGGCTCAAGTCCAACGGCTTCTTGGCGGTGATCGTTCGGCCACCGGGTCAGCGCAAGGTTTTGCTCGACCGCGTCGAATTTGAAAAGTGGTTGACCTCCCAACAACGCAACGCACGCTAAGGAGCACGAAATGGAATACGTCGTGGACGCTTGTGTGCGAGAAACCGAAGAGCTTTTTGAACTCGCTAAGTCATGGTTTCATCAGTGTCGTAGCAACCCCTTCTTGGCTCTTGAAATCCAGCGAGGATATTACTTTGAGATCGGCGTTTTTGATGGGAATGTGATGAACATCGCGCTGGATGAAAACGCCGAGGAAACACGCATCTTTGTTAGTGAAGATAACGAGGGCAGTGTTTTACTTACCCTGCCACAACAGCATCACTGGGAGAGCGATATCTCCGTGGAAAAGCCGCCGAAATGGGTACGCATGGCATTCAACAGGTTTTGCGGGCAGGGCGGCCTGGTACTTCATTGCCTTCCTTATTGGGACGGAAAGTTTTCCTTATCGGAAGTGGCAGCCTTTCTGAATCGACCTGTGGCAGAGGTCGCAAAGGATGTATTGGAGGCCGATGCGAATCGGCTTGATACGGGCCAGCAAGTCTTGGCGCTTTCCGTGGATATGACTGCAGAAAACCCCGCCAATTGGATGGTCGATATCCGTGGCTTCTTGCTGGGCAGTTTGTATACCGAATACCCCCGAGAAATCTACGGCGGGATGGTCCGCCGCTGAACTCCTGCTACCACTGACTTTGACCATATGACCCCGGCCACGACCTCGTGGCCGCATTCAACCAAGGAATGACATGAACCAAGAAACACCTGAACCCAAGCGTGTCCGTGCCGTGCAACTCGGCCAGATGCTCAAGATGAAGTTCACACCCGATATTCAACTGCTGGGGCAGTTGATCTTTGCAAAAACCATCGGAATGATCGCAGGCCCGCGTGGCGGCGGCAAGTCGCTTCTGAGCATGCTGATGTCTTATGCAATCGCAGGCGGAAAACCGCTGGAACCCTGGGGTTCTGGCAGTGGCATGCCGGTAGCCTATCTCGATGGGGAGATGCGGGCGATTGGCTTTCAGAGTCGGCTGCGCTTGCTACATGCGCGGAATCAGGACCCTGAGTCGATTCGCAAAGTGCAGCAGAACCTCCACATCATCAGCCGCGACTTTGCGAAGGATGTGATTGGTTCGATTGACCAAGTGGAAGGTCAGCGCCGCATTGATGCCTTGATTCCTGATGAGGTGAAGTTGATCGTCATCGACAACCTCTCCGCATGGACCAGCGGCGGACGTGAGGACGGGGGCAGCTGGGCAACCATCAAGTCCTGGCTGATTGAAAAGCGGCTTCAAGGCAAGTCGGTCCTTTTGGTGCACCACACGGGCAAGAACGGCAAGCAGCGTGGCTCCAGCGCCCATGAAGACTTGCTCGACTACTCGATTCTTCTCAGCCCGATGGCTAGTAACGGCGAAGAGCAAGACACCCGATTCACGGTGGAGCACACGAAGCTACGTGACCATCTGCCGCATCTGAAGCAGCGGTACGAATTCGCGATCTACACCAAGGACAACAAGCTGTTCTTCGATGTGGCACCGGCAGGTGTTCGCATTTCGGAGCATGCGCAGGAGATGCTTGAAATGCACACCAACAACATCCCGATGTCGGAGATCGCCGAGAAGTTCAAGGTCAACAAGTCAACCGTCAGCCGGACGATTCAGCGCCTCAAGGCCGCTAAATCTGGTCAAGAGATCGAGGTCGCCGTTGCGTAGTTGCAATCCCTAGGCACACGCGCCCGTGCAACGCAACGTGCGGACAGAAATGACTTGCAACGCAACGGCAATGAAGGCCGTCTGCGGGGCACCAATAAAAGGAATGGAAATGAAAGAAAAGCCGAAAGCCCCACTGGCAGGGTTTAATACACGCACCACTAAGATTGTCAGCGCACTGGCAGGGAAGCCGAAGCAGCAGCAAACCGTCGCCGCTCGTGCCATCAGTAATACCGTAAGTAATACAGCAAGCCAGCCAGACTTGATGGTGTATCAGCAACTGGTTGAGAAGTGCATCAATATCGACACGGTGGGGGTGGTGCTGGACTACAGCGATGCCGATTTGCCGAAGACATTCGCCGTGGTGTCAGACAGCGATGACGTAGAACCCGATAGCCATCGAGGATGGGGCAGGGCCGAATCGGATTTCGGTGCCAAGACGATCCGTGTTGAATGTCGTAAGCGCAGGGCCAAGAAGGGTGAGCCTGTTACCGACAGGAAGAAGCTTCTATACATCGAAGGAAGCCCGTCGTACCACTACCAAGGGCACAACGTCGCGTCGTCCGACGATCTGGTCATGCTTACCCATGATTTGGTCAAGGCCGTGCACCAAAGTCACCCGCTCAATATTCCACGGCCTTTGCGTGCGTTGCTGGCCCAAGGTCGGTATGGCGAAGTGACTCGGCTGGACGTGGCGATTTTGGTCCGCGTGCCGGACGGTGTGTCCAAGGCTGCGCTGATAAATGCTGTCGCCCTGGCGAACGTGATGGCGGGCGCGAATATGAGTCTGTATGCCAACGAATCGACCTACGGTGACCCCAGCTCACAGTTGAGGGCGTGGAAGCTGTACGACAAGGCGCTGGAAATTCAGCGCAAGGGTAAACAGGCGCTGCCCGATACCGAAGCCGGGAAGGCGCTGGCCCACCTCTGCGAGCAGACCGTGCGCTTGGAGTTTGTGTTCCGCAAAAAGTACTTTGCCAACCACGCCTACTTCAAGGGCAAACCGGTCTACCCGATGCGACTTACCCGCGAAACGATTGCTTGGATGGTTATTGAAGAACTGCACCGCTTGCAGCTCAAGGGCAAGGTGCATCGTCGCTACGGCCTGAATGAGCTGTTGATGATTCCCATGCCTTACAGGAGCACGCTGGCCCACTGGCAAAACAAGCTCAAGGTGCGGAATTTCTTGGAAAGTGACCAAGAGGCCAAAAGGCACTGGCGCTACCTGAAGAATCGGCTGGGAGTCGATGTCTTTGGTGAGCCGCCCGCTGAAATCGAATTGCCGATATCGCTTCTTGAGGTTTTGCACCCAAATAATTTTGTGCCAGTCCCTGCGTCCATCAAAGCTGACGCATCGGTCTTTCACCAGTCGGACATGAACGCGGCGCTCCAGTGCCAACTGTCCAAAATGGACCGCAAGGCGCGGGGTGTCGGTTTGGTGTGGGTTGACCCATACGGCGATCCGTTGGATGAAGCGGCGTGAGCGCCACCAAGGTATCAAGCTGGCTGGCATCAAAACCGGCCAGCTTCGTGTGCAGTTGGCCGCGCTTGGCAATTTGTAGCCGTTGTATATCAATGGAGCAAACCCGCTATGGCAACCGTTTCCGCCTGGGGCAACAGCCTCGGACTCAGACTTCCCAAATACGTGACGGAGCGTGCAGCCATCCGGGCGGGCGATCAAGTCTATGTGCGCTTGCTCGACTCGGGCGAAATCCTGGTACGAGTAGTCAAGGCGCGGGACATTCCCGCAGTCTTCAAGCCGCTGGTCGGAGACGGGGTTCCTACTGCTGCCAAGCCTCTCTCAGACGAAGAGGTCGCGGCGCAGTGGTGACCCCCCGCAAGGGCAATCCGCCCGCGCCACTTGACAGCAGGCATGACTTCATACATCATTACTGAAAACATGAAGCAACCCAAAAAGCAGGAAATCTACGCCCCGTCGGACGTGAAAATCCCCAGCCGACTGGGCGGAGGAACCTTGAAAGAGCGGGTGATTCGTGAACTGCCTTCAAAGAAGGTCGTCAGCTATGCGCTCGCGTACATCAACCCGCGGATCTTCAGCGGCGACAACGGCCGGGTGCTTGGGTATGACAACAGCCACGATTACTCTCATCGCCACTATATGGGTTCTATCGCCGCTGACCCATTCACCAGCTACGAAGAGTTGTATGAGCGGTTCGAGCGGGAGTGGCAGGCGATTGCCATCAAGTTCGTCAACGGAGAACAGATATGACGAAACAAAAGATCACTTTGGCAGACTTTGCGAAAAGTCCAGCCCTGAAAGCTCACTCGTTGAGGAGCAAAGCGGTTGCGCGTGCCTTGGATGAACAAGCCGAATCGTTGCCCTATTCAAAGGTCTTTACCAGCTTCGAGTTTGAAGACTTTCTGACTCAGCTCACCCCGAAGCGGTTCGAGCTGCTGCGTATTGCCAGCAAAGGGCGGCATTCGATTGCTGACCTCGCCATCGCATCGCATCGCAACCCGAGTGCGGTGTCGCGGGACGTGTCCAAACTGTCAGAGCTTGGGCTCGTCAAGGTGGAGTCAGTCAGCAATGAAGGACATGGCCGGAAGAAGGTCGTGATGCCGGTGGCAAGCACCATCTCTATCAACGCCTCGATTGCTGCTGCATAGAGACAAGGAGCCTCCTGAGGTGAAATCCGCCGTAGGGCTTGCACCTGGCAAAGTCACGGCATAACAGCGTCTTTGGTAATTCCCGAGTGCAAAGAGAACTCCGCATTACCTTTTGATAAGTGATGCGGATTTCAAACTTCAAAAGCCTCGACTCCGAAGGTAGCCCATGATTTTCACTGACCTGAACGAGGCTGCGATTTGCATGCAGTTCTGACCAGCAGTATCTGGCCGTAGTGGTTCTCCGCCATGTTGCATCATGAGGTCAAAAACCTCTGGTAGGTCGCTTTCAGCCGCCAGCATTAAGGGCGTGCGCCCTGGAACCGGATAGTGGTGTGGGGCGTTGGGGCTAGCCTTGGACTCCAGCAGAATTGCCGCAATCTCAGTCAACTTACCGACGGTGTGCCGTTTGGTGTGAAGATTTACGAGTGATCTAGCCGTCGCCAAGGCCCATTCAGGGTTGGATCGCACGAGATCGGTATCATTACCGAATGTGCCCGAAAAACCAACCCCAAACCGTCTCATCGTGTCCTGTTGAACGAGATCGGGCTCGGTGAGCAGCGCCAGAGTCAACTTTTCAAGCATCCTATTCGGATTCACCTTGAAAAACAGTTGTGAGACCAGGTAATACAGTGGCGTCTGGTTGTCTGTGAGCGCGTGTTGGTTTTTGTCGGCCTTCTGATCTAACAATGCTCGGACTACATCTGGCGCCCCCAAATCAATGGCGCACATAAGTGGAGTGAGGCGCTTTTTGTGCGTCATGGCATTGATGGTCGCCACTTGGTGAGGGATGACCAAGAGCAAGTCGAGTACATCACGGTTTCCGGTGGCTTCCGCGTATTGCAATGCGCAGAGAAGTGCCGAAGCACCGGAACTGTCCAGATCGTCGACCGGGGCACCGGCATCCAGCAAGGCTTTCACTTGAGATGCCTGACCGAATGACGCAAAGAGCCTGAGTTGTGGCCAACGCCGCACCTCGCCGCTGGCAAACTGCACTGACCGGACGCGATCAAGTTTTTTGAGGTCTATCTTGAGTTCTTCGACCGTTTCCTTGGATATAGCCATGAGGCCGGGCGCAGGTAGCTCCGACAGGTCTGGCTCACATTCAACGAAGCGCCCTCGTGTTGGGAAAAGCCTGGGCAGCATCTGCACAAACTGCTCTATTTCCCATTCGTCAAGCACGCCCGTACCGGACGCAGGTTTCCGGAACAGGCCCAGCGTGATTCCAACGTGCTTGAGCTGCTTCAGGAAGTTTTTCTTCGCTAGAAAGCCAGCGACGCATGCGGATTCTTCGATGAGGTCCTTGATCTGACGTCCTACGCGGTAGCTCGCCAACTCGAAGGCCCGCTGGTAGTAAGGAAGGGCATCTTGATACTGACCAGACAAGGTGTGCCAGCGAGCCCTCATCCATTCGTAGTGGTAGGCCGTCAGCCCATTTGGGTCGCATTCAGCAGCCCGCGCTTCTAGTTTGCTGATCTCATCCCGTGTTCGCTGTTGGTCGCCCGCTTGTTTGGAGGATGTTCGCCTCAATTCATACCAAAGCTTCCTGCCCGGCTCTGCTAGTTCAGGCCAACTGTGGCCAACGCGCCCGACCAGCTCCCACAGTCGGTCTTGCACTGCATGATCGGTAGGTGATCTCTCAAACCCTCGAATAATCAACGGCCTGACTGGCCTGCTCCAATCGCGTTCGAATCGAGTGAGGGCCGTGGCGATCATTAGCCACAATGCGGCGGTGCTGCCTTTTGTGCTGTCGCGCTTTACGTCCAAGACCCGTTGCGAAAACAGCTTGATACCCTGTGCAGAGGGCAAGTCAATGCCATTACGCCACTTGCTTACCTTTTCGCGATCCGTGCGATCTGTCCCGGTGCTTTCTGGATACAACAGCTTTTCTGTTGGACCTTGCAGATACCCGTCCAGCCACCCGAAAACGACAGCAAGCGGTGAATCCGCGGTACTCAACATCAGGGACAAGTCAGGGCCAGGCGACAGAGCCTGCGCTTTCAGCAGAAACTGGGCCACGAAAGGGATGAAGAAGTCCTCGATCAGAATTGGCAGTGTGTCGTCCCTGCCCACTGAGTCAAGCGTTACGTCCAAGAGCAGGTGGCAATAGCTTTCCTTGACCTCTGCAAACCAAGCCAGCACTAGCTTGTGGGCCGTTTTGCCGTAGTAGCGTTCCGTGCCTTCAAGCAACACAGTTTGTATGACGGCGTCAAGCTTCTCCCAGTCAAAGTCTCCTTCACGGGCAAGGCGACCGACATCACTGCCAACCTTTTTGATGTCCAATGCCCCGACTATCGCGCTGACGCATTCTCCGAGCCTGGGGTATGGGGGTAGAGCAGAGGTCATATCTGAGTACAAAATGAAATACGGCGGATGTCTCGCCTGAAGTTTAGGCTGGCACGCCAATCGCTGGGAGTGCCGGGAACGGCGAGTTTCTTTCCATTGGGTGAAATTAGTTTTCCATGTTTTTTGCCAGAGATGTATCGCCAGCCGTTAGTCAATAGGTGCCGCACAGTGGCGGCGATTTCTTTGTCATTGCTGTAGTGCATGGTAATCGGCAGGTTCGATACCAAAAGCGACATCGAACCCTCTCCTGTTACTTGGAGCCTGCCGCCTTACCTTGATTCGTCGTCGCCGCACTTTGGGCACGGGCAGCGAATGAGCCAGCTTTGACTTGTCCGCCGCCACCTTTAGCTGTGCTTGATTGAATGCGAGCGGCGGCTTGGGTGGTCATGGGGCTAGACTTGGGGGAAGATTTTGCAGACATGTCGGTCCTTTCAATGAACGTTGCTCGAATCGGCAACGGACTGAAGGTTATTGAACGGACTGCAATTCGTCTGCCGCGCCACAGCTCAAAGTTTTCGGATTTTTGAACAGCGGTACTCGCCAGTCACCGCCCACGTTCTTAAATCCCTCGAATTCGAGGGTATTGCTACAGCAAGCTTGGCAGCTTCCGCTTTGCCACCGGCCGGATGTACCTTGCCAGCATCAAGTCACTGGTGTGGCCCGTTTGGTCGCGTATTTGCCAAGGCTGAAGACCGGCAATCGCGGCTTGGGTGCAATAGCCTGAGCGCAAACTGTGGCCGCTCACTGCGGACGGGTCGCCACCAACGCGCCGCACAGCATCTTTGACGATCAATGCCACCGACTGTGCCGACAACGGCTTTTCCGACACGTTGTCGTGCCGGTCAACGGAACGGAACAGCCAGCCGGTGCGGATGCCCGTCAACTCTTGCCACTGCTTCAGAGCTTTCACTGGGCAGCGTTCACCGTTGGCGTGCGGAATGAAACAAGTTCGGCCCGCCCCTTCCTGGTCAGTCTTGGAGCGCACGATCAGCAGTTCAAGCCCGGTAGCGTGTTCAGTAATGTCCTCACAGCGCAATGCCACCAGTTCCGATCTGCGCATGGCCGAACCCCAGCCGATCAGCAGCAAGGCTTGGTCACGCGCCGCTTTAACCGGCTTTTGTTGCCCCAGCACCAGCAGCATTTCCAGCAGATCGTCCTTCACCACGGGTTTGACACGCCGCTGGCGCGTGCCAATGGTGCGCCGGATGCCTTGCATCGTGCGTTTCACCTGAGGGTGCTTGGTGGGGGAGGGGTGACCAGCATCTACGCAGGCCTTGCCAATGGCGATCAGCCTGCGTTCGAGGGTGGCAACCGCCAAAGTTGACGCCGCGTCAACCATGTACGCAATCACTTGCTCCGGCGTGGCCGGAATGGTGCCGCCATGGTCACAGAAGTGGCGCACGTCGGCGGCATAGCCGTGCTTGGTGGCGCTTGACTGCGCGGCAGCCATGTAGCTGTCTGCCGTCAACTTTCGCCGCTTCCCCGGCATGGCAGTGGCTGGGGTGGTTTCGGCGCATGGCATATCGTTGTTTGGGTGTTGGTTTTTCATGGTTGCTTGGTTAGCGGTAATGTTGACTTTTCGCTAGTCAGCCGACTTTGAACAAGCGGCACGGTGGCCGCTTGTTGTCTCTGCCGCTGAACTGGCGGGGAATGCGTTGGCTCAGTTCATGGTCGCACGCTGGCGATTGCCCTGGGTGTTGGTGGCGCGAAGTCGGCGGTGTGGCGGCGGCATGCAGCGGAGAGGCAAAACGCCGTGGCTGCAAAATCTCCCAGCTCAGCCAGCAGCCAGCCAAGTGCCTCCGTGGCATCACCGGAAATTTCGCCGGTTTCAACTTCCGGCGCTGCACGCGCCAGGATTTGCCCCACGGCCGACAAACCGAGGTGAATGGTGTTCATGGCCACTTCCGCGTTTTCAGCGATTTGCACCAGCAGGAAAGCATCCGCTTCCTCGTACTGAATGGCTTCACCGGGGCGTGCGGTCAGTAACGGCAACTGCAACAGCAAGTCGCGCATTGGCCGCTCGGAGCCGCCCGAATGGAAATGCTCAGTGTTTCGCTGCATTTCAATACTCACTGGGGTACAAGAGGCAAGTTGAACTGCGGTCAGCTTCAGTTATGACCCAAACTCGCTCCCCCGCTACCGTGTAGCTTGAAAGCAGACGCAAGCGGCGCGTTACTGCGAACTCGTTTTCAGCGGCATCTTCTGGCGGCACTTCGCCCCAATCGCCGCGCACATGGCGATTCAAGTATTCGCTGGCATTGATGCCGTGCCGCTCAAGGTGTTCGAGCACAGCAGGGGTAGCCACGACTTGGCCGAGTGCGAAGCGCGGGGACACACTTGGTGTGCCGGTGTTTTTTGTTTGCATTGCATTTGCTCCGATAACGAGTTGGCCGCGCCATCCGTTGCAACGCAACTGGAAATGAAAAAAGCCAAGTCAGTTGCCCGACTTGGCTTTTCATTCAGAGGTGTATCGCTGCTTTGGTGGTATTGCGGCACGGCGCGGTATGCGCCGCTTTTTCAAGTTATCAGAGCGTGTGGGAAAGATCGAGCACTGTTTAACTTTGGCAAGACCAAACGTCTTGAAGCTTCCTGTGCGAACTGTAAAGGCTGAGTGCCCGCACACCCGTGCGATTGGCAATTAACCTTAAAGGAAAATCACATGCTTGCAAAGATCATTCAAGAAGGCCTCCTGAACCATGGGTTTCATATCTTGGAGACTAGAACAATTCAATACGGTACGCAGATTCGACTGCTTGAAGGTGCCATCATCAACGTGTACCGCACCCCGAAAGTCCTGGTTCAAGGAAAGTCCATTTCCGCATCGCCGGAGCAGCTGAGGAAAAACCTTGAATATGTGCTTCCGGCGCGGATCACGGTTTGGAACATCACTTAAGGCCTAGTTGGGGTCGAAGTGCCCCAGGCAAAGCCATTCAATGCCCCTCTGGGGGCTTCTCCAGCTCCCAACGGACAGTGGTTGTGATGACTTGAAACGTGTTGTAGACAAAAGACTTGAGCAGCAATACTAGATAGACGCTCCAAGCACCAAAAATAACAAGTGCCAAAGACACAGGTGCCTTGTAAATCAATCCAACTTTCCAGGCGCAATCAGAGGTGGCCAGCGCCTTGCCGATCAGAACTGAAACCAGCCCTTGTGGCTGTGAAAAAAGCGCAAAGCAGATACAGACAAACAGGTAGGCAATGTAGTGACTGAAAACCAACATGAACTGTACAAGGTTGTATTTCAAATAGCTTTCGCCCGTCGATTCGTATTCAACCTTCGCCATCGTAACGAAAATGTCCAGCTTGGTTACCGTTACGAAGACGGTGAAACCAGCAATCAAGAACCCCAAGATGGACGTGCTAAAAGAGAGCCCAACCTCCGCATACTTTCGGAGCGCAGCCGAAAGCACAGGTGCGTTGTGCCATTGCATGTAGCAGAATGCAGTCAAGGCGATTGCTACCGCCAAGGCTACGCGTCGATTGAATTTCGAGTGAGGGAACTTTCGTCCCAATAGATACAAGGCCAGGACGGTCTTTTCTCGACCAAGATCGTCCGGTTCAGGTATTGCCATCTTGCCCGCCAGAGAATTGTTGAGCCAATCGGACTAACTTGACTTCTTTTTCAACAGATATCTCTTGGGCTCCGGTGCGGACTTGACCTGACTGTTTGTAAGTGGCGAAGATTGAAAACAACTTCTGGGCCGCCGCCTTCATCGCTTTCGGAACCCCATCTATCAAGACCTGAATTTTGAAGTCATCATTGGTGCCAGATAACTTGCGCCCTTCTGTATCCGTGCCTGAAAGTGCTACCTCCGCATTTCCATCAAGTGCGCTTTCCGCATGGTCCTTGACCTGAGTTTTAACAAGGCCTTCTGGATTTCGATAGCTGACGGTTGCGGATGATGCGTGAAGCTGATTCCCTTGGGCTCGGAATTTCTTAAAAAGACCGTCATTGTTGATTTCGTTATTCGGCTTCAGCAACTTGATGGAGAAGGCTTTCAACTTATCAAACCGGTCTACAAACGCATCTAGAGAGTCTTCGCTCGCAAGGGAGACAACCTCAAGATTTGGATGGGGATACCTGTCCAGCACAGACTCCTTCATTTTCTTTTTTTGATCGCGATTGGCACCGTCTGGAAATTCTTGTTCCAGAAGACTTTCTAAAGTGGTTTTTACAAACGCCTCGTGTGCATGCTTCAGGAATCGCTCAGTGGTTGTGCAGAAGCTTTCTAGTCCAGGCGCACCTGTCACCTCAGGCAGGAATAACAACTTGTGGTCTCTCAGGATCAGAACAAACAATGACGACGGAGCTGATGGTAGTTTTTGGACGCTTGTGACCAGCTTCCCATTTTCATAAATCTGATCGCGCTGAAGAATGGTGTCCTTGACGAATTTTCCAACGATGGCAGGTTCAGGATGTTTTCCATCCACCTGGATAGAGATCAACTCGACATCGTGGAAAAAATAGGATGTGTCCTTGTATGCCCTCCTGAATT
The DNA here is from genome assembly GCF_000422885.1 of Ottowia thiooxydans DSM 14619. Lineage (GTDB taxonomy): Bacteria > Pseudomonadota > Gammaproteobacteria > Burkholderiales > Burkholderiaceae_C > Ottowia > Ottowia thiooxydans. The sequence continues at coordinate 83,810 of NZ_AUGX01000010.1, forward strand.
TGGAGTCGGTGAACGCTGGAATCACGACCTCTTCGCACAGGTCGAGCATTTCCAAGCTGCCAAAGTGGCAAATAAAGTTCGCAAACTGGACTGAGCGTTTATTCGTAGCCATTGTTTTCCCTGAAATGTGGTTTTTCTATATGTCGCAGTTTAGATTCACTGCAAAGACTCGGCCTTGCTGAGCAACCCATCCACATCCGTGAACTTGCCATAAACAGCCGGGTTCTCCCCGACTGCCAGCGCCTTGAAGTGCGCCGTGCCGCATTTAATCTTGCCGCCCTCGCGGTCGCGCAGGTCTTCGTCGAACAGGCTGCTCTTGGTTTCCACCACGAAGTACAAGCGTTCGGTTCCGTCGCGCTCCACCAGTACGGCCCAGTCAGGGTTGTAGCTGCCCAATGGCGTAGGCACCTTGAACCAGCTTGGGAGCTTGGCGTAGACCTTGACCGCGTTGTTCTTCTCCAACTGGTCGGCAAACTCCCACTCAACCGCTGAATCAATGGCTACATGCTCGTAGACCGACTTTTCGGCGTTCATCCGGGCGTTGTGCTCGTTCAGGTAGCCCATCAACACGTTTTTTGGGTCTTCAAACAGCTCCTGCGCCCAATAGGCCTCGTCGCCCAGCCGCTGGTACTTGATACCGTCGACCAGGGCGAGACGCTTGCAGCGGTTGATGGACTCCGCCGTCAGCTCAATAAACTGCTGGGGGTTGCGTTTGAATTCGTTCAGGCGCGTGCTCTCAGTCAGGATGCGTGCAATCGTCTTGCGCGTAAGCTGGGTGCGGTCTTGCAGCTCCGTGAGCAAGTCCGGCAATTCAATGTCGTTCTCGTTCAGCGTGACTGAGTCTGCACCGGCCTTCTCGGTGGCATTAACACCAGACTTCCCTATCGCAATGCCAGCCTTGCGCCATTGCAGCCGGGTTTTGGCGATCTGCGGCATGTCGTTCAAGGCGTCTATGCACTTCTCGATCAACTTTTCGTTGTCGAAGTGCACGCGGTACGTGGTCTTGTGCTTGATGCGGTCCCACAGGGCTTTGAACTCGGCACTGACCAGCACCGACTTGCGCACGGCAATCTGCTTGCGCTCGTCGGCGTTCTTCACCTCCAGCTTGCCCGACAGCTTTTTCAGCACACCCGCGATTTGTGCGCGTTGGGCTTCAAAGTCAGCAGGTAGAACCAGCGTGCCATTCTTCAATGCGGTCTTCAGTGCGTCTTGAACTTTGCCCTTGTCCGTGATGTAGCCCTGCGCTTTCAGGTGCGCCCACAAGGTCTTCGATGCCTCAAAGCCTAAAGCGGCCAGCTCTCCGTTTTCCTGTTCCACAGAGATTGCAGAGAAGACATGCGGCTTGACGATGCCGAAGTCAATGCCAGCATCCTCATAGTCCTTCTGCAGCTTTTCGGCGAACTGTTCGTAGCTTTCCGTGGCAATCACGGTCAGGGTGTTGATCTCGAAGCCACGCAGCCGCTCGCCTTGCTGGTTCACGCACAGCCGCAGTCCGCGGCCAATCGTCTGCCTGCGCCAGCGTTCCGTCTCGCGGGTGGAGAAGTTGCAAATCTGGAAGACGTTGGGGTTGTCCCAGCCTTCTTTCAGGGCACTGTGCGAGAAGATGAACTTCAATGGCGACTCAAAGCTCAGCAGCTTTTCCTTGTCGCGCATGATGAGGTTGTAGGTGTCGTCATCAGCCGCAGTACTACCGCTGGTGTCCTTCACCATTTCCACCGTCTTGCCGCCCACCTTTTTCTTGTCGATGGAGAAGTAACCGTTGTGCACTTCTTCGGCGGCGGTGCTCAGGTCAATCTCGTTGAAGAGGCTTTGGTAGTCGGGGTGGCGTGCCCACCGCTTGTACTCCTCTTCAAACATCAAGGCGTACTCGGCTTTCACGGCGTTGCCCTGGTCATCGTACTGGCGGTACTTCGCTACCTCGTCAATGAAGAACAGGCTCAACACTTTCACCCCCAGCGGGCGAAGGCGCTTTTCCTTGTCCAGGTGTTCTTTGATGGTGCGGCGGATCATTTCGCGCTGCACGGCGCTGGCATCCACATCGCCCCAGGCATCGCCCACGCGCAAATAGACCTCGCTGCCAGGCACCTTCAGTTCGATGAACTGGTCACCCTTAGCCGTGCGAATTTCACCGATACGGATGTTGCCGTACAGCGGGCGTTTGGTTTCCTGTTCAAGGTCAAAGCCGTCCTGCACCGTGATGGTCTCGCGGCGCACGGCGCCCACCGCGTTCTCTTTGTCCACCTCGATGCTGGCGGTAATGAACCCCTTCTTGTTGCTCACCGCAAGTAGCTTCACGTAGGGCTTGTTGTTGCCGCCTTGCACCGTGGCTGCGGCCACCTCGATCTGCTTGACCAGCTTTTGCTCATAGGCATCCACGGCATCCAACTGGTAGACCATGTTGTGCTTGTCCACGTGCGTGGCGGAGTAGCGCAAAGCACACAGCGGGTTCATGTGGGCCAAGGCCTTCTTGCCTTTGCCGTCAATGCCGCCGTCCACACTCTGTGGCTCGTCCACGATCAAGATGGGGCTGGTATTGCGAATCAAGTCGATGGGGCGTTCACCACCGGTCTTCTCGCTGGCTCGGTACATCTTGTTCTTCGACTTCTCGCGACGCTTGGCCTCGTCGGATTCTTCTGCTGCCGCTGCAGCCTCGTCACCGAACTTGTTGATCGCACCCACGGTGATGACCATCACCTGAATGTTGGGGCTGGTCGCAAAGTTCCGCACCTGGCCCAGCTTTTCGGAGTCGTACTGAAAGAACTCGTAGCCCTTGGCACCAGGGTACAGGCCCTCAAAGTGCTCGCGGGTAATCTCAAGCGTCTTGTTGACGCCTTCCTTGATGGCCACGGACGGCACCACCACCACAAACTTGGTGAAGCCATAACGCTGGTTCAGCTCAAACACCGTGCGCAGGTAAACATAGGTCTTGCCCGTGCCTGTTTCCATCTCCACGGTGAAGTCCAGCGCCTGCTTGGCCTTCAGCGGATCAGACGGCTGCAGGCCGTTGCGCAGCTGCACCTTCTGCAAGTTCTCGCTCAACTCTTCGTCCACGAGTAACTGCAAGGCGTTGCCAATGCCACCCTCGGCCGTGAACTGCTTGCCCTCAAAGCTCTGCTGGCCAGAATCGGCCAATGCTTGCGCCGTCACGGTGAACACCGAGCGGCAGACCTCTTGCCCACGGAAGATATCGCACACCGCCTCGATGGCAGCGGCTTGATAGGGCAGGTCGGATTCAAAATGCAGTTTCATGCTTCGTACCTTGGTCTGTTCCCTGTGCGTACACACAAGCCAGACTCAAATTCATATTGCTGTGGAACGGGAGTGTCATGGCTGGCCTACACAGTCTTGGTAGATAGTGCGAACGTCAGCCAACTGTGGAGCCAGTGTCTTGGTGCCGGATAGCAGCATGAGACTTTGCCGTGCGCGTGTGATTCCAACATACAGACGATTGATATGCGAGGCATTGCTGAGGTCGTAGCGGTCAACCCCGGCCAGCAGCACTACGTCGAACTCCAAGCCTTTGGAATTCGCCACGTCCGCAAAGTGCCGTACATGCCGCCGGGCCAGATTTACCTTCTCTGAAAGCTCCGCCTCAACCATGCGTTCACGCAATTCCACCTCAAGGCGCTTGTAGGTCTTCGCGGCCGCAGCGGAATCAGGGAACAAGACGGCCACGGTCTGGTGGCGCTTAGCCGACACCAGGGCATCAACAATGCGTGCGTCCATGGCGTCATCTGTTTCGCACACCTGGATGCGAGGCCGCACCAAGCTTGCGCCTTCTTGTCGTGCCTTCTCTGCCAAAGCTGTGGAGGGTTGCTCTCCACCTTGTAAAACTGCACGGAAGCTCGCACTAAACAAAGCCAATCCTGGTGCATCGGCTTGACGAAGGTTTTCCGTCAGCATTACATGCGGCAGTGCTTGGCCGGGGAAACAGGCCTTCAGATCGATGCTGCTGCCGTGGTGCAGCTTTTGCGCAATGTCGCCCACTACCGTCACAGCGTGGTACTTGGGATTGGACTGCCCGACCATCAAGAACACTTGCTGTTCGGTGAAGTCTTGAACCTCATCGACAAACACAGCTTGATAGAACGCTGGTTCCTGTAGTTGCCGCAAACCACCTTGCTTCAGGCCACGCCCCATTAAATGGCTCAAGCACAGCAGTAGGTCAATGTCTTCGTCCGCTAATTTGAACTTGCTCAGCTGCGCATGTAGGCGGTTTGCCAGTGCGACGTCAGGGAACTGACCTGCAGACTCTTGCATAGCAGTAAGGTACTGATCGGCCACGCTGGTCAAGGGTTGCAAAAGCTTGCGGCGCAGAATACGGCGAAACATGGTGTCCGGCGTACTGCTTCTTGGCTGGCCTGGCGCTGTTGTCTCTACCGTTGTATCCGCTTCTTCATCTGCCAGTTCTTCGTCTCCCTTGCCATCATCGGTAGGCAACAACGGCAGCTTGGCGCGTCCCCAACCCAGCATGCGAGGAAGGCGGCGCAATGCACCGTCTACAGGTGCGTAAATCAATTCTGTTGCCTCAGGCAACAGACGAATGAACAAGTGGTTTACATCGGATGCCACAGCGTAGACATTTTTGCCAGACGGCTCGCGTGCAATCACTTTGCCAGCGGTCATTAGTGCTCGTGTTTCATCTGACCACTGCAAGGGCTCTCCCGTGACCGTCAGCAATTGCAACGATGAGTCGATGGGGCCATTTGCATCCAAGAAAACCAGTCGCTGGCCGGAGACGAAGTACAGGGCCGCCTTGCATTCGACAAGCTTTTGCGCCAACGCATTTTCATCGTTCGCAAACAATGTCTGGTCTTCAACGCGGGTCCAGATCACCTTGGCACCCATCACGCGCTTGCGAACGTCTTCCACTTTGTTCAGCAGTCGAACGGCCAGGCGGTCCAGCGCAAATGCGCCAGTGCGTGGGGCTTGAGCCAGTTCAACGGCGATTTCATGCAGGTCATGTTGCAAATGTTCGAGTGCAACTTTGGTAACCCGCGTTACCTTGGCGCGGGCATCTGGCTCAAACGGTTCGGCCAATTCTGAAGAGCTTGGTAGGGCATCAATGAGTCGTGCAGATATTTGCCGGGCGATGGCCTGATCTGCTGCATGCAGCCAGCTCATGGTTGTCGCTTGGTTTGCTTCACGAGCCTCGGTAAACCCAGCCCATCTGCGGCCAGGCACTGGACTACTGGTCAGGCGGCGGTGCTCGCGTAACTTGGTTTGCAACTCTTTGTATTCATGTACAGGCAGGTTAGGCAGGTCGATGCGACGGCAAGTTTCTTGCAGATATTGAATCAGCTCGCCGGTGCGAACAAAGCCAACGCAACTTTCCTGGGAAAACTGCCCTGCAAAATCCGCTGACCAGTAGTCCTGGTCTTGTCCCACCACATCGCGGAATAACTTCTCATCGCTCACGCTTGCTGCGTTGAAGGTGGTCAACATCTTCGTTCGGCCCAATGCTGCTGAAGTCTTGCCGGAGCCCGCAATACCCTCGACAAACATTGCACCCATCGGGGACCGGGCAATGATCTGATTTTGTTCGACGGTTTGGTGCGTAAAAAAACGTTCACTCAGACCGTAATACTCTTCTTGCTTGACCGGTGGCTCGTCAGGGTTCCAGTCCTCGTCGCCGTCAATGTCCAAATCGGCGTCGGCGTCGTCGGGTTCGTCCACCACGGTGAACGCGGCAATCTCTACCACGGCGGGTGGCAGATCGATCGGCTCAGGCTGCACGACCGACGCCCGGGGCTCAATGACCTGTGGTTGAGCCTCTTCAGCAGGTGTCGTCGGCTTGGCTGATCGTTTCTTCCCAATGAAGGCACGCAGGTCTGAAACGGCACCTTTGCCGTCATCACCCAATATCCCCATGTGCAGGAAGTTGCGCACATTGGGTTCAAACTCGGGTCCGCCGAAGCGGTCAAATGAACGAACCTCTGTGATGCGGTAGTCGCCCCACAGCTTGCTACGGCCTTCATAGCCGGGCTGGAAGATGGTGGCCACTCGGCCCACCGGCGAGTGGGGCGTACAGTAGCCCGAAGCTTGATTGGGGTATACGGCCTCGGTTTGACTCAGGCGGAATTTCAGTCGTCCCTTCAATTCGGTATCGATGACTACCGTCTTGGCATAGGCACTGCGGCGAAGCAGCTTGTACAAGGGTGCGCTGGAATGCGACACGTAACCGTACGTGTCGGCAAATCCGCCTAGGGCATCGAGATTCTGATCTTCGTAGATCATCCTGTCGGCATAGTCGATCACGCCCTCCAGAATCGCAATCTCGTCTGCGCTGTATTCGCGCTTGATCTTCTCGCTCAGAGTCATGCTTCTCCCTTATCTTGCTATTAGGTGCTATATGGTCAGGTTTCTCTCGCGCTTGGTAGCGTCAGTGAATGGGCGTAATCTGTCGGTCGCACTCGGGTTGAACCGTTTCCATTTTGGAAATAGTTGTCGGGTGAACGGTGAACACTGGCATCACAAACTCCGCACCTGCTTGACACCATGCTGTTCGAGGATGGCAGCCAGATTGCTCTTGGCCACGTCATTCTCAAATGCACTGTCGCGGAATACGGCGGTGGTAGCTCCGGCGGTAGCTTGCTCATCGCGCCATGCCGCAATACCCAATGCCAAAGGTTCCGCGTCGGCTACCGAAATATGCTCGTGTAGGCAAGCCATGAGCGTGCCACCGCCTATGCTGTGAACGGGCTTACCTGCAATCTCTCGCAAATCAGCATCGGTGCAAAGATCGAGCCCCAACTTGATGAGTACCTCGTAAAGCACATCGTTTTCAGACCGACCGCTTTCGATGTGTTCCAAGTTGGCAAGTAAAGAACCTGCAATATCCGACGAGTTTGGATTCCAGGCGCGAATGTTGGATGTGTCCAGCTTGAACGAGCGAAATCCAATATCTCCAGCAAACATTGGATTTTCTGATTTCACTTTCTGACCGGCACGCCGCAATCGTTCTTTTGTCAGCTCTGCAATATTCTTAGGCTTCCCATTTTGTTCACAAAACAGTGCGGCACTACGCTGATCGTTGTTATCAACAGAAAGTGGCTCTGGCAGCTGAACCATGATGAACCGGCGATTCCCATTGTCTTCAGAATTGGCCTTCAAAACTGCATGTGCAGTTGAACCTGATCCTGCAAAGAAGTCGAGAACGATTGAATCTGGCGGTGCCGCGATTGTCAACATTCGCTGTATCAAGCGAATCGGCTTTGGTGTTGAAAACACTTTTTGCCCGATAAGTGTTGAGGTCTCCTTTTGAGCCTCATCGTTGTGACCACATTCTTCAAACGTCCACCAAGTTGGTGGAACAATTCCTTGCTGTACCTCGTTGAGGTATCGCTTCAGTCGAGGCTTTTTATAGGACTGATCTGGTCCCCAGTAAAGACGACCCTCCCTTTCAATCTCAATATGTTTTTCCTTGGAGTAACGCCAGACTGCATGCTCTTCCGGCCAGACGTCATCTCCGGTTCGGGGATGACGCACTGAATACCAGAGAGTCGGTCGTTCATCTTTGGATTTGTTGCTAACGTAATTGTCGGATGCCCACTCCCCACGAGGGTCATTATCTGGATTTGTATAGCGTGCATTTTGCTGTTCCGTTCTAGGAAGTAATCCTCGGACAAAAGATTCTGATTTCCGATATACAAGAACATGATCGTGCATAACACCAATGCCTGGATCGTCGTTTGCAACCGCATATTTTTTCTGCCACACAACGTTGGCAACGAAATTTTCCTCTCCGAAAATTTCATCAGCGACCTTGCGCATGTTCGCCACTTCAGTGTCGTCCAATGTTAAAAACAAAGCGCCATCTTCAGCCAGAAGGCTTCTTGCCAATCGCAGCCGTGGATAAATCATGTTTAACCAGTCGGTATGAAATCGACCACTGGTTTCGGCATTGCTAGTAATCTTCGAGCCATCAGTTGATTGGCCTGTCAACTCAAGGTAGTTCTTAATGTTGTCCTGGAAGTTGTCGGGGTATACGAAATCCTTACCAGTGTTGTACGGCGGGTCGATGTAGATCAGTTTGATTTTGCCCGCATAGCTCTTTTGCAGCAGCTTCAGCACTTCAAGGTTGTCGCCCTCGATCATCAGATTTTGGGTGCTATCCCAGTCCACGCTTTCATCCGGGCAAGGGCGCAAGGTGCCGGTGCTGGGCGTCAACGCAATCTGACGTGCACGGCGCTTGCCATGCCAGTTGAGTCCGTACTTTTCTTCGGAGTCCGCTGCGGTGGCATCACCGATCAGGTTCTTCAAGACTTCGACGTTTAGGGTTGCCGTGGTCTTTCCGCCTTGGGCAGTCTCGGTCACCAACTCAGGGAACATTGCCTTTAGCTTGGCTATGTTGTCGGCAATCAGATCGGTGCTTCGTGCTTCTGGCGACTGCGCTTCGATTTTTTGGATGCTCATCTTTGGGTACTTTCGATATTCTTTGATTCAATGCTGGCTCAGGCGTCTTGGGGGCCGCCCATCTGGCGGTCGAACGACTGACGAATCAGGCCCATCACATAGGGCAATTCATCGACGCTGCTCAGGCCAATCTCCACGTCGCCATTGCCCCAGCGTCCAATGTTGGAAATGTCGCGGCACAAGCCCTTGGGATCTTCAATGTCGTCGATGCCCAGGTTGAGCACCAGAAGCAGGCGCTTGGCCTGCGGCACCACATCCACGAAGTTGGTCTCAGCCTTGTAGGCCACATAGAGCTTCAAGAATTCTTCGCTGACACATGGGTCAAGTGCCATAACCGATTTGCGCAGTGTCTCAAACAGGTCGCGCATGGGGCCTGTGACCAAGTGCGCGTGGTCTGCCACGCTGTATTGCTGGCCGGGTTTGGCGGCAGCGGGGCGGTAGGCGTCCAACATATCGTCGGCCAGGTCCGGGGCTCTCCAAACTTTGGCCGCGTCTGCGGCCAGTCGGTCGGCGCGATCTTTGATGGACGCCTCATTCCATTGGCTGACTTTGCCAAGCCCAATGTTTAGCTTGAGCGGGCTGTGGGCGAAGCCGACGGGGTTGCCCTCCTTGTCGGTGACTTGGTCTCGTTTGTAGGCAAAGGGGTGGTCGCTATATTCGCTGTTGTAGCCGGTCAGCGTGAGGTTGCCCAATGTGTGCAACCAGTCTTGCTGGATGCGTTGCCAGTCGGAGCCCAGCTCGGCTTGCCATTCCTTGGACAAGGCTTCGTTTTGGGGAAGGATGTGCTCAATGGTGTAGTCCTCAACCATAACTCGCTCTTTGCGGCCATGGTTTTCAAGGCGGCGCAGCCAATAGCTGCGGCTGCGGAAGTTGTAGAGGTCGCGCACCTTCACATCGCGCTGAAATTCGTCATCACTGGGAAAACGGCGGTACGAGGGCAGCAGAAGGAAAGCCGCTTGCACGCTTTCAAGGTATCTGTCCTTCTTGAGGGTGCGGCTCATCCCCGCAAAGGTCTTGTTCAGCGAGTTGGTAGGAATGGCGCAGATGGCGCGGCGGAACACGTAGCTCTCCACCAATCGCACGATGCGCAGCACCTCTTCGCTGGTTAGGCGGCCTTGCTTGTAGTCGTGGTAAACGTCGAGCAAGAAGGGATAGGCCACATCCACCTTCAGCTCACGTAAGTCATGGAAGGCTTGCTTGAGCGAGGCATCTGTTTCAGTGCCCAAGGCCATGGCACAGTAGTAGGACGCGTAGGCGTGAATGTCGGCCACCAGGTCGCGCGTGTCGCCTTTGAGCCCACGTGCAAAGGTCTTGAACGCGACATAGACCTCACGCACATTCGGAATCTCACCCGTCTTGGCCGTCAGGTAATGGCGCATGAAGGCGTCGAAGTGCACCACGTAAGCCGCTTGGCCAAACGCCCTCTCCATGGGGCGCCAGTAGGTCTTGTACAGCTCGGTCTGTAGCTTAGGCTCCAAGCCCATCAAAATGAAGTTGCGGATGAGGTCCGCCTGGCTGAGTTCCAGCCCGGTGGAGTTCATGCTTTCAAAGATCAGCTGCGGGTTGTCTTGGGCGCGGTCGAGCGACACATCCACGATCACCAACTTGGCAAGGCCTTGGCACATAGCTTCCAGCTCGCCTTGGTTGGCGGCGATCAGCTCTTGGAACAAGGCATAGTTTTCGGTGATGCGGCTACTGGCCTCAGCGGGCATGGGCGTGTTTTGAAGGATTGCCAACAGCGTTTCTTTGTCGGTTTCGGACAGGATCAGCTTGAAGTGCCGTTCACCTTCTTCGTCTGGGTTCAAAAGGTAGTAGTTGCGCAACTTCTTGTTCGAGAAGGCCTCCAGCAGTTCGCCCAGTCCTTGCGTCTCGAAGTGTTTGGCCAGAGCTGCAATGAGCAAGGTGCTGGTGGTCAGGCGTTGCTGTCCGTCAATGACCAACAAGGCTTCTTGGCTGGTGACGGAAGACAGGCCACGCTCTACATAAACAATGGAGCCGATGAAGTGGGCTTGAACCTTCTCCTCGCGTCCAGCACGCATCAAGTCTGACCAGAGTTGACGGCACTGCTCCGCAGTCCACGAATAGTTGCGCTGGTATATGGGAATGACAAACTGCGGAGACTTCCGGAGGAACTTGAGTAGGTTCGCTTCTGTTGCTTTCACTGTGATCCCTTAAAGACTGTTTGCGGCCTGCTGGCGTTCTGCCATCAGTGCCTTTATTTCGAGATTGGCCGCCACTTGGCGGGCCATCTGTTTTTCTTTGCTGGCGGCCGCACGCAGGCTGCTGATTTGCGCATCCAGCTCATGGCAGCGGCGCAAGGCAGCACGGCGTGCCGTGGCCTGCTGTGGGCTGACGCACTCAAAGCGACCAGTGACGGCGGCGGCTTGCCATGCGGACAGCGTGTCCATCCAGCCCTGGTAGAGCGTCAGCAGGTCAGTGCGCGGCTGCTTGCTCAGGTCCATGGCGTTGATGAACGCGTTCACAGTGTCTGCGTCCATCACCGATGCGGCGGGAGACCCGTTGTGCACAAAGACACCTTGAATCAAATCGCCGTCGAGCACGGCTTTGTCGGCTTCTTTCTGAGCCCAACGGATGTGCACCAGCGAGAGGTACAGTCGTGCGTTGTCATCCAAGACCAGAAGCACCGGGTAAGGAATGGCTCGGTGCACCAGCTCGGCAAGCCTCGCCACGCTCGGTGAAACTTTGGCAGGAATCGGGGCGAGCTGGCTGCCTTCTCGCAGGCGCACACTCAGCACGGCCAGTTCAAGGTAGCTGCGCACCTCGTCTTGGTACACCGGGATACCCGCATTGGTGGGCTTGAGGGCCGCAACCCAAGTGACCTCGTCGATCTGCTCATGCAACAGCTTGCGGTCGGCGCTGGTGGCCGTGCCGCGAGAGGTCAGGTTCTCGGTCAGCATCTTCTTGGGCACGCGTTGGCCAACTGTGGCCTCAGCAGGCAAGCACAGAGCTGAAATAAGCAGTTCTGAGGACAGATCAACCACGCTCATGCAGCTTGTTCCTCGCCTGCACTCGGCAGGATCACCATGTAGGCCAACACCTCAAAATCGTTGGAGCCAGCGAACTCACCCTTCATGGCGTGCGTGCCGCCCGGTGAAAACAGGCTGGCTACTGCGCGTTCTTCAGACTTGCCAACGATGGATGCCACACTGGCTGCCAACAGCTTTTGGGCGTGGCGCATGTCTTCGCCATGCTTGGTGGCGCGGTCAAAACGGGCGCATGCCGTTGCATCCGGGAAGTCGCGGCCCAAGGCCATGCGTTTGAGTCGGTCGAGTGTGGTCTTGGCTTGGGTGTAGGGCAACAGCACAGCACCGTCTTCGCTGGCGTGCACAAGGTAATGCGGTGCTAAAGGGTAGCTGGGGTCGATGGCTTTCTCGGCGGCAGTGTCTTCGGCACGCAGGCAGAAGATCACGCCGGGCGGGATGTCCAGGTCATTGCTGGTGGCGACGGCAAACGCGCCCAGCGGCAGGCCGTCGAGCTTGCCGGGGTGCAGCTTGTTGAACTCGGCCAGGTCGATGCGGAAATCGGTCAGCGTCAAATCGGTGATGGCAACGCCGCTGGACAAGTCTTCCAGATCAATGACGCTGTCTTGCATTTTTAGCAACTGGTTGCGGCGGTATTCCAGATCGTTCATCTGGTTTCCGGACTGCTGCTCGATGATGTTCTCTTCGCCAGTGGCGGAGATGTCCAACAGCACCATGCGGCCACTGACACGTTGCTCAAGGTTGATGTATTCCTCTAACTCCATGTTGGGCCAGAAGTTCACCAGTTGAATGCAGGTGTTGCGCGAGCCAATGCGGTCAATCCGCCCGAACCGCTGGATGATGCGAACCGGATTCCAGTGAATGTCGTAGTTCACCAGCCAGTCGCAGTCTTGAAGGTTCTGGCCTTCGCTGATGCAATCGGTGGCGATCAACAGGTCCAGCTGACCCTCGGTGGCGAGGTCTTCGGGGCGCTCTTTCGAGCGTGGCGAGAACGCGGTCAGGATGCTGCTCAGGTCGCGGCGCAATGGCAAAGTGGATTGGTTGCGGCCTGAACCTGTGACCAAGGCACTTTCGACGCCCAGCTCGGACTTGGCCCAGCCAGCCAACTGCCCATAGAGATAATTGGCTGTGTCGGCAAACGCCGTGAAGATGATGACCTTGCGGTTGCCCGCGTTGATTGGGTTCTTGCATTTGGCGGCGATGAGATCGCGCAAGCGGAGCAACTTGTCATCGCGTGCGGCGCTGACTTGTTCTGCCGCAGCGTACAGCGTGGCGAGGCGGTTGCGGTCTTCGGTGAGGTCTTGCTTCCACCGCACCAAGTCCACATCGCCCAGCAGCACCTTGACTTTGCGGCCCACCAGCAGGGATTCAAAGGCGGGGTCGTCGATGTCCACATCGGCAATGTCGAGTTCCTCAATCTCTGCCGGGTGCGAGTCGATTTGGGCCAAGGTGGCTTCCACGTCTTCAAGCTGGCGGTGCACCGTGAGGGCAAAGGACGACACGGCGCTTTCCATGCGCTTGAGCACGTTGACCCGCAGCAGGTGGATCAAGCTTTCTTCGCGGTCCACTTGCCGGAAGAAGCTTTCGCCACCGCGAATCTGCGTGCTGTACTTCTGGTCGTAGGCCTCTTGCTTGTGCGGCAGCACGTAGCGCAGCGGCGCATACGCAGCGAGGTTGAGGCGGCGAATCTCAAGGTTGATGTCGCGGATAGATCTGAATTCTCCCGCACGGTCTACGTCCGCTTTGATGTTGATCGGTGGCAGGCGATCAGGGAAGCGGCCGGTTTCGGCGGTGCCGTAGTACTTCTCGATGTGTCTGCGTGAGCGGGCAATGGTCAGATGGTCGAGCAAGGCGAAGTAGTCGAAGCCAAGCATTTCGACCAGCAGCGCGGGGGTCTTTTCTTCGTTGGGCAGTTCCAGCCAGCGGTTGAACGCCTTTTGTGCGCGGCGTGTGGTGCTGTCGATGCTGGCAATGCCATGGTCAAACAATGCGGTGTCGTCGCCTTCCGTGACGAATGCAATCTGGTTTTTGAGGTCTGCCAGCCGGTTGTTGACCGGGGTAGCGGAGAGCATCAGCACGCGGGTCTTAACGCCTTCGCGGATGATCTTGCGCATCAGGCGGTCGTAGCGCGTTTCGTTGCCTTGGCGCGGGGACTTCTTGTTGCGGAAGTTGTGCGACTCGTCAATGACCACCAGGTCGTAGTTGCCCCAGTTCACGTGGGACAGGTCAATGTCACCAGACAAGCCGCCGTCTCGCGACAAGTCGGTGTGGTTCAGAACGTCGTAGTTGAAGCGGTCAGACGCCAGGACGTTACGCTTGTCGTTGGCCTTGTAGAGCGTCCAGTTGTCGCGCAATCGTTTGGGGCACAGCACCAGCACGCGGTCGTTGCGCAGCTCGCTGTACTTGATGATGGCCAAGGCCTCAAATGTCTTACCGAGGCCCACGCTGTCTGCAATGATGCAGCCGCCAAAGCGTTCCAGCTTGTCGATAGCCCCCACCACGCCGTCACGCTGGAACTTGTAGAGCTTTTTCCAGACCACGGTGTTGCGAATGCCGGTGGCAGACTTGACGATACGTTCTTCGTCCATGCCTTCGCCGTTGGAGGCGAACAAGTGTTGAAGCATCAATGTGTAGACGCTGGTTGCGTCTCGGTGCGTACTCAGTTCTTTGACTGATGCGATTAGCGCCGCCTTGGCTTCGGGCTGGTCTTTGAGTCCACCCCACTGCATGTCGAACCACTGGCTCAGCATGTGGGCTTCTGCTGGGTTCTCAGACGTTTGAATTAGGCTTAGCGGGTTGCCGGGGGTGATGCCTAAGCCCTCGGTGCTGAAAGCAAATGAACCCAGAACCGCCTGTTGCGCTATGCCTTGGTCATCACGCAAGACCATAGTGCCCTGCGGAATGGAGCCCGAGGCGTGGCGGACCTGTGCCTTGGCATCAAGCCACGTTGAGAACTTGCGAGCCAGCCAAGGTGCTTGCAGCTTGTTGCGTGCGGCGCGGTCAGCCTTGGTGCCCAGCAAGCCCAACTGCTCGTGGACGCTGATGGAGCCATCCTGATGCCGTTTGGGTGGCACAACCAAGCGTGCATTGGCGAGACGAGGTACGTCCGCCAAGACTTCGGCAAATGCGAACAAAGAGAAGGACGGTGAAACAACGTCCAGTTGGTGGTTGGGTTTCAACCACGGACGCACCAAGTCCACGACACGATCTGTGCCCGCATTGCTGACGAACTTCATGTACCGATCCCCTCCTTATGACATTCTGTTTTTCTCATCATTATCTGCGCCGGATTATTCGCCAGCGACCGTATTAGGGAAACTGTGCGAACCTGCCAGCCACATGGATTCCAGGTCGAACGACAACTGCCCGTAATACCGTAAGTTCAACAGATATACGGCATCCTTCGCCGCAGCGTAGATGAGCAAAAATGAGGGCGAAACATACTGCCGGGGCTGAAGGTGGCCCGCACGCCGTTTCAAAGCTTCTTGGGCAGTCAGAGATTCAACTGCACCGGCTTTCTCGTCTAACAAGGCGCGGCCAAGGAGTGGAAACCGGCCCAGATTTGGGACGATCTTCGTCAAAAGCTCGTCGAGCAGGGTATCGAAGGCTTGTGGCTGTCCTGCGGCAATCAGAAATCGCTCGGCATCCTGAAGGCTCGCCTCGAAGCTGGCGCTGACCTTCACTGGGTGCAATTCGGCCTTGGCGGTCACGGGGTCAGGTCCTTGACTTATCAGTGCGGCTGCGTTTGATGGCATTCAAGGCGACTTTTGCGTCTTTTACTTTACCTGCCTGCACGTCATCCAGGCCCTTGTTTGCGCAGTCAATCAGGAGTAGGTGGATGCGTTCACGCTCCAATTGGTGGTAGTAATCCAGCCGCTGCGCGTCTATGAGGGCAACGTAGCTCTCGCCATTCTTGGTGATGACCTTTTCCGCACCGGCTTTCACTTGGTCGGCCAATTCAGACAGGTTCGCCCTGGCTTGCGAAAACGGAATCACATCACAGGCAGAGATCGCCATAGGGGCCTCCAGTTGGCAGATGGTTTGTACAAAGTCTTGCACATCATAACTGCCGTCGGGAGATGGGCTGTCAACCATCGATCTCGGAAACGACGGAGGCGAGGTCGTGCAAAGCAATGGCTGGCGGGTCGTCAGGCGTGGTTTCTCGCACCAGCGTGAGCTTTTCGACCCCGTGGTACAGGTATACGGCTGGCGCCGGGCAGTTTTCGCCTGCTTGATTCCAGACCTGCGCCCAATGACGGTTGATCTGTGAGTAGTGCTGCAAGTCGAGAGGGGCTGCGACGAACCAACTGTTCAGTGTTTGCCAAGGGATCGCAACCGCGATGTCTGTTCGCAGGGCGGACAGGGCGTTGCGAAGTTGGTTCAAGTGATGTTCATTCATGGCTGTTCCTGGTATGAGTTGCGGTAAGCCATCAAATTGCCTTGCCCGCTGTACCAAAGCCCGCTTGCCAAGTCAGTTAGTCGGATGAGCGATCCAGCCAGCAATGGTGCCTACGGCCTCCCGCTCCATGCCGATATAGCCATGGAAGTGCTGCCCAGCGCACGGGTCACCAGTTGGGTTCGCCCCGCCATCAACAAAGATCAGCTTCTTGACCGGCGCATTGCGAAACCCCTTGAAGGCGGCAGGCACCTCGTCTGGTCGGCAATGAATACAGGCATCCTTGCTGTGGTGGAACATCAGCACCGGAACTTTGATTGCCTGCAAGTCCTGCTTGGGCACCGCGCCAGGCTTTTTGAAGTTGACCACGCTGGAGGTCAGTACCAACCCGGCAATCTCGGCCTGTGCATGGATGGCAGTCGAGGTGGCAGAGATCGTGCCTCGGCTGGTGCCGACAATCCAGACCGGCGCGAGGCTCTTGGTCTTCACGAAGTCGAGCACCTTGCGCACGTCGGTCATGTGGGTGTCGCTGATGCGGTCGGCGTAATCCAGATCTTCCGAGTCGCTGGGCCTGCCAAAGATGGCCACGTTGAAGCCGTTGGCGGTGAAGTATGGCGCGGAGCGCACCAGAAAGTTGTTGCTGGTGGCTTTGCCGTTCTCCACCTTGCCAAAGCCGCCACCACCACCGGGGAACAGGAAAACCGTTGCCTTGGCGTTGTCGGCTGGTTCCCAGAACAGCGTTGTGTTCACCCCTTCGCGGGTCGGCACCTTGAACAACACGCCTTCGGCCCACAGCAAACCGGGGAAGCAGCCCATGGCCACCAAGACCAGCCGAAGCAGCAAGTTGCGGAACATTGTCTGACTTGTTATTGCCTTGTATGCGTTGACCATGTGCAACTATTCCAGTTCAGCCATGACCTTGACCCGACTGTTGCCGTTGGCTGTGATGAGGTGGATGCACTCATCCCGCTTGAGCTTGTTGGTGAAGCTGATGCGCCGTGACCCGAAGTCGCCATGCAGAAACACTCTCTTTCCGGCTTGGCGGGTGATGCGTTGCACATCCGCCAGCGGCACGCTGTCCAAGGTGGTGAACTGGCGAACCACTGGCATGACGGTCAGATAGTCGGAAATGTCCAGACTCTCGGAGTTCGGTGGAAAGTAAACCAAACCTTTTTGGTAGTCCACCACCACACCTAGAAACGCCTGCGCTTGAACCTTGCCCACCCAGTTCAGCACCACCAAGCCCAGCGGCACCGAGAGCACCATGGTCCACGGCGCACGTTGGTAGAGCAACCATGCCATTGCAGCGTAGGCAAAGGCCATAACACTGCTGCGCAGCATGGCTTCCCAGTTCGTCCCCATGTCAAAGACCCGGCGAGTGTGAGGTCCGGTCAGGTACTTGGCCTTGAGTTTTGCGTAGTGGTACAGGCTGAACGCGATAGCGGCCAGGATGAATGGAATCAGCGCGAAGGCGAGATTGGTGTCTGCCTGCGCTTCTTTTTGCTTTTTGGTTGCCATTGAGATTTCCTTCCTTTGGATGAAGACACACTATGTGTTTGTTTTGTTGGTTGGCGAGTTTGCCAGAAAACAAACACATAGTTTGTGTACTTATAGATGGTGAAATTCGAGACTTGGGGGATGTCTCGCGTTGTCATCAATAAACCCCAACCCTTAGAAGCTCGGTTCGCAAAAGAACGCGATCAGCTCCAGGTTGTGTTTGGCGCACGCCTGCGGGAATTGCGCACATCGCATAACCTGACGCTGGAAATGCTGGCCGAGCGGGCTGACTTGCACGCCAACTATGTGGGCGCGGTAGAGCGCGGCGAGCGCAATCTGACCCTGTTCAATATCTGGCGCATCGCGGGTGCGTTGGGCTTGCCCACAACGGACCTTGTTAATGAACTGCCAATGCGCAAGGTAAAGCGCACCGGTACTTCGTAGCCGTTCAGTCAAAAACGCTACGCAAGGGCTTGTGCGATTTCCTCGATCAAGCCTTCCGGCACGTCTTTGACTTGCACGGGGTAGCGCAGTGCCAGCAACCGCTGACGGAGCAATGGCCGCTGCTGGAACCTCGCCATCAATGCTCGGCGCATCGTTTGACAGTAGAACGCTTCCGGCACTTGGTGACTTTGCAGCGCCTTGCGTAAGGCATGCGGCCAATCGGCAACCTTGGCGCTTCGCCATACCTGATCGTCCAGAATGAAATCCAACGGCGCGGCCGGATGCAGCCAGCCAAAGTCTTGTTCAGGCCCATCGACCGTGATCCGGTCAATCTGGAAGTGGTGGCCGGGTTCGGCCAGTTCGATGCATCCGTCAATATCGGCGCGGTAGTTGAGCCTGAGTCGTTGACCAGATGCAAACGTCATATCGACCCCCCAGCTTGGCGAACCAGCCGCCCAGATTTCGGCGGTCACGTCGATGTGGTTGAGTGTCTGCGCCGTGGCTGAGTGGGCAAGCCTTATCCACGGTGCCCACTGCGTGGGGGAGACAGCATTTCGCAAGGCGGAGGCATCGGTCACGTCGCACTGGGTGATTCGGTAGCCAAGTGAAACGGCATCGCCTGACGCCAAGCCGAAGACCGTGCCCTTCGGGCTGTGAAGGTAGCGCAACGGTGATGTGCAGATCAGCGACGTGGCCGTGTGGCCGCTGCCAAAGGTCAGCACGAACGCTCCTGCCAGGTCTTGGCGCACCGCAGGCTGCGTCGTTAGGGCTTTCGCCCATGGCTCGCAGACCTCAATGCCCGTCAACGGTGAGCCGATCAGTGTTTCAAGCTGCATCGCCTTGCCCCTCGTCGGCTGCTGTATTGCTAGTGCTGGTCGGCGTGCCACCGTTGCCCCATTCGTCGGCAAGCGAAGTGGATGTGTCTGGCGCGGTCATGTCGTCGGTTGCCAGCGGTGTTTTTTGCTTGGCCGGTCTTACTGTCTTTGCTGCGACTTTCGGCGCTGGCTTCTTCGGCTTGCTGGCCTTGGCTGGCTTCACCGCTGCGGTCACTTTGACTTGCGCTTCGTCGGCGGTGGTCACCGTGACAGGTGTCTTGGTGGTCTTTGATCCCTTTTTGCTTGTCGATTCGTTGCCAGTCAGAATCGGTATGAACGTGTCGAGTTTGATGCGGTTCCAGTCACTGCGGACTTGCACTTTGAGCCACCAGCCGGGGTCAAGTGCGTGTTCGTCACCGTCAGCGGTGCGTTCAAACACAACGAGGTGCGAGTTCCCCGTAGAGGGCATTTTGCGTGTCTCCATGATGGCCAGCGGCGGCAATGCTTCGACGGTTTTCACCTTTTGCTTCTTGCCGTACTTGATGCCGAAGTGATCGAGCAGCTTGAACAGGTTTTCGTCGGTGGTGGTGTGTGGGCCTTCTTTCGGGTAGCCGCACTCTTTGACGGCAACACGCAACACGGTGTCCAGCGATTTGCCCGCGATCATGGCGACGCAGGCAAGCCCGCAGTCGGTGAGGTTGGCTTGGGTGACGTGTTTGATTGGCATGTGAATTTCCTTGGCAAAGCTCCGCCTCGCTTGTCGGTTGACCCGACCGGCGACTGGCACTGACGTGAACGGAAGCGGTTGTGGTGAGCAGCGAAGCTGCGGCGGTTTGCGAAGCAACGCGGCGACGTGGCACGGTTGATCGCTTTTTCAAGCTAACCGCCTTGCCGTGAACAGATCAAGCAGCTGCTGACTTCGCCAGAGCGCAGCTCAGGGCGCGGCTGATCTGCGGGGTCGATTGACATGCTGACGTTTCGTCTGATGGAACGTGAAAAGTTCTTCCGTTGCCGCTCCGTGCGGGGCTTCCGATCAGGAAGTTTTTTGCTAGAATGCAAGGCTCTGTTTGGCTCGCGTCAGGCAGGTAGTGCCGCTTTAGCTCAGTTGGTAGAGCAATTCATTCGTAATGAAGAGGTCGACAGTTCGATTCCGTCAAGCGGCACCACCTTGACTCAGCAGACCAAAAGCAAAAGCCGCCCCGAGCGGCTTTTTTTGCGCCTGTCTTCAGGCTGTATAAACGGTTTGGAGGATCAGAAATGGATTACGCAAAACTGCCTCGCCCTTTCCAAGGGGCACTTCATGTCACGCCGGACCAGTTCACCTTGGAGGCAACCCGGTTGATCGTTCACGCCGACAAGGTTTCGTTTGAATTTTCCGGTGCAGATGGAAACAACGGCCCATTCGACGTTTCTGGCTCTGCACAAAAAACCGGCAACGGCACGTTCCTGGCTCAAAGCGTTGAGCCAAAGTACAAGACCTCGATTGCTTGTCCGATAGGCACCATCGAGTTTCTGGTTGTCGATATCAAGGAAGACGAAGCTGGCGAGGTGGAATATGACCAGTGCCGTGTTGAGGGTGTTTGGCGTGAGCCGACTGAGCAATGGGCTTTCTCTGGGACTCTGCGAGCCTTCATTCCGGTTAGGTAGGCCTGCGTTTTGCTGGTGCTGCCAGTACCTCTTTGCCGTCCACGTAGCGTCTTGCTTTGGATGGCGTTCTGGTCGGTGACTTGGCTTTTGGAGCAGCCTCGGCGGTTGGCAACAGGTCATCAACCGCTGCGCCGATGAGGTAGGCATATTGCCCCAACGCCAAGGCTTTGCCGGTCTCAACAGCATCGCGGATGGTGTCGGCTTCCAGTTCGATTTGCGTGGGCTCCCGGCTTGCAGGGCTTGCGCCTCGAACCGCAGCATGCAACGGATGTGATGGTGACAGGATTGCCTCAGAAAGGTTCTTCCGGCCGAAGGTTTCGGTTGGATGCCTGGCAGTCAATGCCAGTTGCGCTTCCAGGCAACAGAGCGCAGCCTTCAGCCAGAACAGCTTTTCGTTCTTGGTGCCTGCGCGATGACGCACAGTTGTTGCGAGCAGGCCGGCTTTGGATAGCGTGAGTTGCCTGTCCTTCAGCGAAGTAACGGCACTTTCCAGTTGTCCTTGAATGTCAAAACGGACATCAAACAAGGCTAGGCACCAGTTGCGCCTGCCGTGCGGGGCGGATTCGGTCAGTTCGCGGAGATCGGTGTTGAGTTTGCCGAATTTCTCGACCCGTGGATGCGTGCCCGTGAAGATGATGGGCTCATAGGCTGGTAGGTTCGGTGCAGCGAGCGTCGCTGGAAACAGTTCCGCCTGAGCTGACCGCAACAGCAATGCCGCAACCTTTATCTGTGCTGTCACATTGCCATCCAAGCAGACCAGCAAAGCCAACTCTGATTGAAAGTTGAACCCAGATCGTGCCGCCGGTTTTGTAGCCTTCACCATCCTGCTCAAAACAGTGCCATCAGCAGCTTGAACGGATTGCTGTTCGAAATGAGTCATTGAATTCGTGCGGAGTCGCACACCGATGTCCGGCTCCATGCCCACGTTGACGTTGACGTTGCCTTCGCTGAGTTTGACCCAAGTGTCTGGATTGGGCAGCAGCGAATGCTCTGGGCTTTCCCAAAGAGGCTCAATCAGGGCGTAGAACCAGGAACGCACGCTTTCCGAGTTGGGGAGCGCCGGAAGTTCGAGCAAGTCTGGGTTGAACCAACATCCGACGCCGTAGAGTCTGGCGGCATCCAGTTCGCGGACGACGATGCCAGCCTCTCGACTTGTCACTGTGGGCAACATCTGACTAAGGGTTGCTGCCTGAATGCTTGGCCACTCAATGGCACAACCGAGGGGCTTGCCATCAAAGGCGAAATACCGTGAGTCGGCCTCCAGCATGGCTTTCCAGTCAGCGGCGGGCAGTTCCGCTTTCAACGTTGCCAAGCTCTTGTTGGCCTGCTGTTCCAGCCATACCGGTCGTGCAGTCCATAAGGCGTAGTCGTGTCGGTACGGTGGGCTCAGTCGCAGAAATCGCCAAGCCCATTGATCGCCCGACAGGTTTCGTGCCGGATCATCGGCAGTCAGTGCGAAAGGGTATGCACCTGGGGCGAAAGCCAAGGAGGTGATGCCTGCGACCGATTCGCTCATGGCCCCTTTGCCTTAAGTCGCTGGTTCATTGTGGCAACTACCGAGCCAAGGTGCTTCTGCGTCAGGTGGGAATAGCGTTTAGCCATCGCCATGGTCTTGTGACCCAAGACCTCGGCAATCTCACGGGTGCTGGCGCCAGACATCGCCAAAAGGCTCCCAGCTGTGTGGCGCAGATCATGAAACCGGAAATCGTCCAATTCGGCTCGTTTGCGGCAGGTTTCCCATGCCTTGCGAATCTCGACAGGCTTGTTATCCACGGTGTCACTGGGAAACAGCAGTTGGCTGACGGGCACGCGACCGGCGTTGTTCTTGATGGCCTTGTCGCGCAGCGCCAGGACGGCAGTGAAGGCGTCCTCCGCAAGCGGGGAGGTGCGGGCGTCACCATTTTTAGTCTTCTCCATGACCAGCAAACCCATGTCCGCTCCGTCTTCGACCAATACGTTGCGCCATCGCAGTGTCATGATTTCGCTTTGCCTCATGCCTGTGGATAGAGCGAGGAGCACGACGGTGTAAAGGAATCGGTTTTCGCTTTCCTTGGCGACCTCCAGGACTCGCTGAATCTCGTCGTCGGACAGAAACCGGCGCCGCTCGTTGTCCACTTTTGGCTTCTTGACGCCGACCATGGGGGATTTTTCCATCCAGCCCCACTCGTTGACGGCGGTGTTCAGCGCGTGGGATAACGCGCCCATGTAGCGCACGACAGTAGCCGGTGCGCGGACGCGATCCTTTTCCTCGGTCCGGGTGACGACCTTGCCTTTGGCATCTTTGGTTTGCACCTTAACCGTGCGCTTGCCATAGGGCTCGGTTGAGAGTGCGTTGCGGGCCTGACCAATGAGGTTGGAATTCAACTCGGCCAGGTTGTAGCGGCCTAGCTTGGTTTCCCACCAATCTAAGTGAACCGTTTGATCGCGGATGAACTTCGCCTTTTTCTGGGGAAGAACTTCTTTGCGATAGCGATCCAACAGGTCGGCAACTGTATGTCGCTCAGCGATGACACGGGGGAGGTAGCGACCAGCCTTCAACTCAGTCTCGACCATAGCGGCCCACTGCTTGGCCATGGTCTTGCTCACAAAGGTCTTGGTTTGCGGTGGAAAACCGCGGATGCGTACTTGAACGTGGTACGACTTAGCGCCAGAGGCAGATATACGTTCCCGAATCACTGCCATGCCGTCCTCCTTGTGTTCGCAAGGAGGCTGCAAGCAGTAGCGCATCTCTGTGCGTTATCTCCGTGGATTTGGCGAAGTGTGCCAAATTTGTGCCACAACTTAGTCTGTGTTACGCTAAGTCGTTGTCGTATATAGCTTTTTATTGGTAGAGCAACATGCATTACGAATGGGATGTTCCGCAAATACCTAGTTTCACCTTGACAGGTGGCGTGGTGCATATCGGCAAGCAATACTATGACGCCACCAATGCGCGCACCTTGCCAGCCTGGACTCGGCTGGACATCGGCGCACGCTACGCCTTCTCACTGGCCGGAAAACCCAGCGTACTGCGCTTGACAGTGCAGAACGCAGCTAACAAAAACTACTGGCAACAGAATGACCGCGGGCGCATCTGGCTAGGTGCACCACGCACGGTACTGCTGTCCATGACCACCAATTTCTAGCGTGCACGGCTCGAAAGCAGCGCCGGGCACGTGGCGGCGCTTCTGGACGCTCGTGCATCGGTGGGCCGGATTAAGCACTGCTGCATTCCTGACTGTAGCCGGTGTGACTGGCTCCGTGATCACGTTCGCTGACGAGTTGGATCATTGGCTCAATCCAGGCCTGTTTACGGTTAGCCCACAGCCGCAGGCCATGCTGAGCCTCGAAGCCCTTAGCGATAAGGTCCGCGAGCAACACCCCGGCGTGGTGGTGCGGCGCATATTTCCTGCGGAAGCGCCAGATCGCAGCACGAGGATTTCAGTGCTATCCGCACGCGGCCCTCAGCCTGCAGCGTTGGCCTTGAACGCCAGCGAAATCTACTTGAACCCCTATGACGGTCGTCTGTTGGGTACGCAGCAATGGCGTGACTGGCGTTGGGACCGCTCAAACGTTATCCCATTTATCTTCCGTCTTCACTACACCCTGCATTTGCCTGGCAAGGTAGGTTTCTGGTTGATGGGCGGCATTGCCATTGTCTGGTTGCTGGACTGCATAGTGGGCTTTTATCTGACCTTGCCCGTGAATTCGAGGCCATCCGCCAACAGACGCGGCTTCTGGAAGCGTTGGTCTATCGCATGGAAGATCAAGCGGGACAGCAGCCGATATCGATGGAACCTGGACTTGCACCGCGCAAGTGGCTTGTGGCTTTGGATCTTCCTGTTTTTCCTGGCATTGAGTGGCGCCGTGCTGAATCTTC
Source organism: Ottowia thiooxydans DSM 14619 (assembly GCF_000422885.1). Taxonomy (GTDB): domain Bacteria; phylum Pseudomonadota; class Gammaproteobacteria; order Burkholderiales; family Burkholderiaceae_C; genus Ottowia; species Ottowia thiooxydans. Next base: position 107,885 of record NZ_AUGX01000010.1, read on the forward strand.
GCAATGAGGTCGCCGTTCCGCTGCTTCGAAAAATTTCTACGGTCAGCCCACCACCAGCAACGAAGCTGGCGCGGATGCAGCCTGCAGCACGGCGCCACGTTTTGTACGACGACGCGGCGGCCATTGCCCGCGCATCTCTGTCCCCCACACAACAGCTATACAGTTTGCGTTCCGTGGCCTACCTGCCCGAGAAGAACGTTTACCAAGTCGTCATGCAGGAGCCTGGATGGCAACGCACCGCCTTCCGGCTTCGAGATGCGCAGCGCTTCGTCGATGCCCAACGCGGTAGCGTGGTGCTTGAAGCTAGCTACGAGACAGGCACGGTGGCAGATCAATTTCTGGCGCTTCAGTATCCGATTCACTCCGGCGCAATCCTTGGAATGACCGGTCGGGTGCTGGTGTGCATCAGCGGGATCGCTGTGGCGCTGCTGTCGATTACTGGGGTAGTAATATGGCGGCGAAAGACGGGTGCTAAGAGTCGAAACTCTCGACACGAACCTTCCCGCAAGCGCCCAAAGACGCCGAGGATTGACGCATCCACCACAACATCGACCTGAACTCAAGACGGATAAGGCGCCAACTGAGTTGCGAACAACGTGACCATCAGCATGGGCATACCCACCATGTTTTTCCCGCTACAGGCCTCACCCCGTTCCTTCAACGCTCCACATGAAAGGCGTGGAGAGTGGCTGATGTAGGCACCCTACCCTCACCGCGCAACCGGCTGTCAGGGTGAGCTATGCGAAGAAGTGACGGGAAACCTATCGTCGCCTGTAAGCTCCGCAGTTTTTCCCAGTCCAAGCTTTGAACGCACGTTGAAACGTTGGGCTGTCGCTAAATCCAAGTTCAGTGGCAAGCTGCGCAAGCGAAACACGCGATGTGGATAGACGCGATATGGCCAAGTCCCGCCGCAGGTCGTCCTTCAACCATTGCAGGGAGGTGTTTTCCGCAGCCAGACGACGCTGAAGGGTGGCGGGCGAAAAGTGAAGCTGCTCGGCAACTTCTGGCAACGACGGCCATCTGGGATAACTGCGCATCAGATAGTTGCGCACCTTCTGGCCCACCACACCAAAGTCCCGGGGCGGCGAGATGATCTGGGTGTAGGCGTCTGTCAGGAATGCGCGCAACGCCGGCTCGTCCCGACTCACCGGAGTCCGCAACTTGGAAGCTGTGAACCAGAAGCCGAAGGCGCTCTGCTGGTATCGCCTGGGCGCAGGAAACACCAGGTTATAGCCTTCGTGGTGGCTAGGCTCGGGGTAGGTGAAATCGAAGTGCAGGATAGGCAGAGGCGCGTTTAGCAGCCAGGCCGCGAGCCGCCACAGCACACGCACCATAGTTTCCTCCAGGAACACCGGGGCTTCGCTGTCGGGGGCGATCCATTGCATGTGCAGTCCAGCCTCATCGCCATCGACCTGCAGGGAAAAGGTCACGTCGTCCTGAAGCAGGTTCAAGGCTACTGCCATGCGCTTGATCGCGCTGCGCAGATCCGTGGCGGAGAGTCCCTCGCGCGCTGTCAGTGCGAAGCTACCTGGCTTGAACGGACGCGAAAACAGCCCTAGGCATTCGTCCTTCAGATCGTTCATCAGGGCATAGAAAAGCGCCACGTACTGCATGGGGGTCACGCCCTGGTCACCCGGCGTTCTCAGGGCTCTGGGGTCCACACCGACCTGACGTAAAAAGCCATCTACGTTCATGCCCTGGCGTTCCAGCCCGGAGAGCATGCCAAACACAAAAACAGGGGCTATGAGAGCCCCAGGGTTTTCCCGAGGTTCCCGCTGTTTGAGGTCTTTTGCCATGGCTTCAAGGTTTTTGGCTATCGCTAGGAAGTGGGGCCGAGCTTAGCATCCGCTCGGGATTCAGCATAAATTTCTGGGGCTCTTGGCCCGCCGTACAAAGGACAGTTCATGAAGCAAGACGTGTATGTCGTCGGGGTCGGCATGGTGCCGTTCACCAAACCCGGGGCCAGCGAGCCCTACCCCCAAATGGCCGCCAAGGCTGTGCACGCCGCACTGCGCGATGCGGGCCTGGATTACACCAAGGTGCAGCAGGCTTACGTGGGTTATGTCTACGGTGATTCGACCGCCGGCCAACGCGCGCTGTATGAAGTGGGCATGACGGGGATCCCCGTCCTCAACGTGAACAACAACTGCTCCACCGGATCTTCCGCGCTGTTCCTTGCGCGGCAGGCGGTGATGAGCGGCGCGGCAGATTGCGTGCTCGCCCTGGGCTTCGAAGAGATGAAGCCTGGCGCGCTGGGCGCCGTGTTCACCGACCGGGCCAGCCCGTTCCAGCGTTTCGATGAAGCCACGCAAGAGCTCGTCGGCCAAAGCGAGATTCCGCTGGCGCTGCGCTACTTTGGTGGCGCGGGTCTGGCGCACATGCAGGAGTTCGGCACACCGATGAATACCTTCGCCAAGATCCGGGCAAAGGCCAGCCGCCATGCCTCCAACAACCCGCTGGCGCTGTTCCGCACTGTGGTCACTGAAGAAGAAGTGATGAACACGCCGGTCATGTGGCCGGGCGTGATGACGCGCTTGATGGCCTGCCCGCCCACCTGCGGTTCAGCGGCTGCCATTGTGTGTTCCGAAGCCTTTGCCCGCAAACATGGATTGAACACCACAGTGCGCATCCGTGCCCAGGCGATGACAACTGATGGCCCGCAAACCTTCGGCGCCAAGGACATGCGCGAGGTCGTTGGCTTCAGCATGGCCAAGGCATGCGCCGAGCAGGTGTACGCTGAAGCGGGCCTGGGCCCACGGGACGTGCAGGTGGTTGAACTGCACGACTGCTTCGCGCACAACGAACTGCTGAGCTACGAAGCGCTGGGCCTTTGCGAGCGCGGGGGCGCGCAGAAATTCGTGGAAGACGGGGACAACACCTACGGCGGTCAGGTGGTCACAAACCCCTCAGGTGGGCTGTTATCCAAAGGCCACCCACTGGGCGCCACGGGCCTGGCTCAATGTACCGAACTCGTCCAGCAATTGCGCGGGCAGGCGGAGAAGCGACAGGTGGAAGGCGCGCGTATTGCGCTGCAGCACAACCTGGGCCTGGGTGGTGCCTGCGTGGTGACCATGTATGAAAAGGTCGCGGCATGATCGACAAGAAATTCATTGGCTACCAGCTAAAGCCCTCAGTGCTCACTGTGGACCGCACGCGTCTGCAGTTCTTCGCCAAGGCCATTGGTGAGCAGAACCCGGTCTACTTAGACCAAGTCGCTGCCCAGGCCGCCGGCTACGCAGATGTGCCCGCACCGCCCACATTTCTATTCGCTGCCGAGCTAGACAGCGGCGCCACCGACCAGTTGCTGGCGGATCTGGAGATACCGCTGGCCAAGCTGTTGCACGGCGAGCAGTCGTTCAGCTACCACCAGCCGGTATGCGCTGGTGACACGGTCACCGTGCAATCGACCATCACTGACATCTACGACAAGAAAGGCGGCCAGCTTGAGTTCGCCGTCAAGGCATCGCGCGTAACCAACCAGCGCAGTGAGCTGGTGGCCGAAATGCGCACAGTGCTCGTTGTTCGCCATTGAAAGAAGAAACCACCATGACCACTTCAATCAAGGTGGGCGATCGCCTGCCCACCCTACAGCTTCCCTCTGTGGACCGCGCCACGCTTGCGCTGTTCGGAGGCGCCTCGGGCGACCACAACCCGATTCACATTGACACCGATTTCGCCCGCCGGTCGGGCATGCCTGACGTGTTCGCGCAAGGGATGCTGGGCATGGCTTGGCTGGGCCGCTTGCTCACGCAGTGGGTGCCGCAGTCGCGTATCCGCCAGTACGACGCGCGCTTCGCGGGCATCACACATCTGGGCAACGCCATGAGCTGCAGCGGTGAGGTGGTTGAGCTCATGGAGCGCGCCGGCGAGGCCTGTGCTCGCGTGACTGTGACCTCCGCCAACCAATACGGCCAGACCAAGATCGTAGGCGAAGCCATCGTCGCCCTGGCCTGACCCTTTCTGACCTAAAGAACACCACAAAGAGGACACACAAGATATGAGCAAGAAACTCGACGGTAAGGTCGCCATGATTACAGGCTCGGGGCGCGGCATTGGCCGTAGCATCGCCATGAAACTCGCCGAAGACGGTGCGCGCCTGGTAATCAACGATCTCGATGCAGATCCGGCCCAGGAAACCGTGGAGGCCATCAAAGCCATGGGCGGCGAGGCCGTGGCCTGCGTGGGCAGCGTGACCGCCCCAGATTTCTCCGAACGCTTCATCGGCACTGCGGTGGAGAACTTCAAAGGCATCGACATCATCGTCAATAACGCCGGCTACACCTGGGACAACGTGATCCAGAAAATGACCGACGAGCAGTGGTATGCCATCATGGATTGCCACCTCACGGCGCCCTTTCGCATTCTGCGCGCGGCGCAGCCAGTGATTCGCGCGCTGTCCAAGTCAGAGCTCGACAAAGGCGTGCGCAACATGCGCAAGGTGGTCAACATTTCATCGATGGCTGGCGTGTTCGGCAATGTTGGGCAGAGCAATTACTCGGCAGCCAAGGCCGGCATCATGGGCCTCACGCAGGCGCTAGCCAAAGAATGGGGCCGCATGAATGTCACCGTGAATTGCGTGGCATTCGGTCTGATCAAGACACGCCTGACTGGCAGCACCGCAGAAGGCGCCACCACGAACATCGACGGCCGCGATATCAAGGTGGGCGTGAACCCGGGCCTGCTGTCGCTGATGGAGCAGACCATTCCCCTCGGCCGTGGCGGTACCCCCGAAGAAGCGGCGGGCTCCGTATACCTGTTTTGCATTCCTGAGTCGGACTACGTCAGCGGCCAGACGCTGATTTGCTCCGGTGGCCTGACGGGCATGTGATGAGTATGTTGCCACGCCTATTGCAGCATCCCTGGATGGATGCAGAGATCGAGAGCTTTCGCGAGCAGGTCCGCCGCTGTGTGGCGGACAAGCTGGTGCCGCAGCTCGACTCCTGGCGCCGCCAGGGTTTCATCCCCCGCGAAACCTGGCGCGCTCTTGGCGATCTGGGTTTCCTGTTGCCTGAGATGCCTGAGGCCTACGGTGGCCCGGGCGCCACGCTGGCTTACCAGTTAGTGGTGCAGGACGAGCTCGCCAAGGCGGAGGTGCCGGCCAACACGGCCGTGCACTCCATCGCGGCGCACTACATCCTTGACTACGGCACTGAAGCGCAGAAGCAGCGCTGGCTGCCTAAGCTCACCAGCGGCGAGATGCTCGCCGGGATTGCGATGACCGAGCCAGGCGCGGGCTCGGACCTCAAGGCGATCAGCACACGGGCGCGGCTGGACGGCGACCACTACGTGGTGGACGGTGCCAAAACCTTTATTACCAACGGCTTCACCGCCAACCTGCTGGTGGTGGTTGTGCGCACTGGTGAGGCTGGTGCCAAGGGCGTTTCTCTGCTGGTGCTGGAAACTGAAAACCTGCGGGGTTTCAGCGTCGGCAGGCGACTGGAAAAGCTCGGGCAGCATGCCTCTGACACGGCTGAGCTGAACTTCGACGGTGTGCGTGTGCCGGTTTCTCACCTAGTGGGTGGTGTAGAAGGCCAAGGCTTCGTACAGCTAATGAGCCAGCTCACCTACGAGCGCCTGCTGCTCGCCGTGCCCGCCGCGGCAGTGATCGAGCGCGCGCTCGAGCTGACGGTGGAATACACCAAGAACCGCAAGGCCTTCGGTCAAGCCCTCGCTGACTTCCAGAACACCCGTTTCAAGTTGGCCGAATGCGCCACGCTGGCGCATGTGGTGCGCAGCTTCGTCAACGACTGCATCCAGCGCCAGCTTGACGGCACGCTGGACAACGAAGCCGCCTACATGGCCAAGTGGTGGTGCTCTGAACAGCAGTGCAAAGTGACGGACGAATGCCTGCAGCTTTTCGGCGGCTACGGCTACATGGCCGAATACCCGATCGCCCGCATGTACGCCGACTCGCGAGTGCAACGCATCTACGGCGGCGCCAACGAGATCATGAAAGATCTGATCGCTCGCAAAGTGGTGGCCTGATGAGTCCTTTGTACCTCGTGAACGCCGGCACACACGCCTTCGAGCGAACGGTGCTCCAGCGCCGCGCCCCGCTTTACCACCTTGCAAGGGGCCCACACCCATGACTGAAGCCATGCGCTCGCCCGCCATGCTGGAAGCGCGCGATCTGACCTTGAAGTTCGGCGGCGTCACTGCGTTGTCAGAGATCTCGGTGGACATCGGCCACCAGGAACTGGTGGCTCTCATCGGCCCCAACGGCGCGGGCAAGAGTTCGTTGCTGAACGTGCTCTCCGGTTTCTACCGGCCTAGCAAGGGCTCAGTGCGATTTGAAGGCCAGGACATTGGGCGCTGGCCCGTGCACCGCGTGGCCAAGGCTGGCCTGGCGCGCACCTTCCAAGGTACCCACCTGCTGCCTCATATGAGTGTGCTGGACAACATTCTGGCTGGCCGCTTCATGCACATGAAGAGCACGCTGACACAAGCCTTTTTCTACTATCCGTTCACCCACCGCGAAGAGGTCGCGCACCGCACTGTGGCTGAAGAAATCCTGAGCTTTCTCGAACTTGAGCATCTTCGACACCACCCAGTGGGCACGCTGGGCTACGGTATGCGAAAAAGGGTCGATCTGGGTCGCGCGCTCGCCATGGAGCCCCGCATGCTGCTGCTTGACGAACCCATGGCCGGTATGAACAGCGAAGAAAAGGAAGACCTCGCGCGCTTCATTCTGGACATTCGCGAGTCGCGACAGATCCCTGTCGTGCTGGTGGAACATGACATGGGCGTGGTGATGGACATCGCCGACCGCGTGATCGTGCTCAACTTTGGCCGCAAGATTGCCGACGCCTCGCCCACGGCCGTGCAGCAGGACGAAAACGTGATCTCGGCGTACCTGGGAGGCCATGAATGAGCGGCGCAAACAAACCGCAAACCCTGCCGCAATGGCTGCTGCACAATGCGGCCACGCGCGGCAGCGAAGTGGCGCAACGCCACAAGCGCGAAGGCGTGTGGAAGCAATTTAGCTGGTCCGACGTACGTGACGAAGTGCGCGCGCTCGCTCTCGGCTTGCGTGCACGCGGCGTGCAGCGCGGCCAGTCCGTGGTGCTGCTGAGTGAGAACCGACCTGAACTCTACTGGGCAGAATGGGCCGCGATGGCGGTGGGCGCCAAAGTAGTCGCCCTCTACCCGGACGCGACGGAGTCCGAAGTCAACTACGTGGTCGAAGATGCGCAGGCTGTCTGCGTTTTCGCGGAAGACCAGGAACAGGTCGACAAGGTGCTGCCAGTCATGACCCGGCACAGCGCCTTGCACACCGTGGTTTGGTGGGAATCGGGTGGCTTGTGGTCTTACAGGAACGATGGCCTGCTCGGCTGGGACGAGTTCAAGTCCCCGGCTCTGCCTGTGCAACCCGCCGATGAAGCCTGGTTTGAGCAGGCCGTGGCACAGGGACAGAGCGGCGACATCGCCGTGTTGTCTTACACCTCAGGCACCACCGGCGCGCCCAAGGGCGTGATCACCACGCATGCTTCGTTACTGCACAACGCCGAACTGATCGGGCAGGCAATGCAGGTACCTGAAGGCGGCGACTACCTTTCCTACATCCCGCTCTCGTGGGCCACCGAACAGTGGGTAGGCGTGACGATGGGCCTGATGCGCCCGCTGCGGGTGAACTTCGCCGAGAAGCCGGACCAGATCCAGGAAGCGATCCGCGAACTCGCCTGTGAGATCGTCTTCTTCGGCCCGCGCCAATGGGAGAGCCTCGCCGCGCGAGTGCACGCTCGCATGCTCGACGCTCCGCCCTGGCGGCAGAAGGTGGTGGACTGGGGCCTGCAGATTGGCCGCCTGGCCCGTGCGGAGCAACTGGACACGCGCACCCGTGCCTGGTGGGTGCGCGCTTTGTTGCCGGTGGCCGACGCCCTCGTCTTGCGCCCGTTGCGTGAGCAGTTGGGCTTGAAGCGCGCCCGCATCGCGTTCACCGGTGGCGCGGCTGTGGCGCCCGACATCTTCCGGTTGTTCGCGGCCATGGGCGTGATGCTGCGCAACGTATACGGCTGCAGTGAGTTCGGCCTGATCACTCTGCACCAGGGGGCGCGTGTCAACGCCGAAACCATTGGCGAGACCGTGGCTCAGGCAAGCGCCTGGGGCGAGCCCATGCAGTGGCGCCTGGCGGAGGGTGGCGGGCTCGAGGTGCGCGGTGGCGCGGGATTTGCCGGCTACTGGGGCAAGCCAGACAAGAGTGCTGAAAAGCTCAACGATGGCTGGTTTCAGACTGGCGATTCGGTGGGCCAGGGACCAAGCAGCAACGAGCTCATTTACTACGACCGTGTGGAGCACATGAGCCGCCTGCAGGGCGGGCACCTGTTCTCCAAGCAGTTCATTGAGGTGCGGCTGCGCTTTTCACCCTATATCCGCGAAGTGATGGTGGTAGGAGACCCGACACGAGAGCACGTGACGGCGTTGGTCAACATCGACGGCGATGTGTTCGGCCGCTGGGCTGAGCGCAACGGCGTGTCGTTCACCACCTTCACGGACCTTTCGCAGCGCCCCGAGGTGCTGGCCCAGGTGGCCAAAGAGATCTCCAACGTCAATCTGACTCTGCCTGAACAGGCGCGCCTGCGATATTTTGTGAACCTGCCCAAAGAGCTGGATGCCGACGAGGGGGAGCTAACCCGTACCCGCAAGCTCAAGCGCGACTTCATCGAGCAGCGATACGGCGCACTGATAGAAGCGATGTACGCCAACCGGCCCAGCACCGCGATCGAGATCCCCGTTCGCTATCAGGACGGCCGCGCCGGCCTGCTGCGCGCCAACGTGACCACAGGACGCGTGCCCTCTTCCGCGCGAAACGGAGACAAGAACCCATGATCGACTTCTTCAACTACCTGCTGAACGGCTTTCTGCAGGGCCAGATCTATGCCCTGCTGGCACTCGGCTTCATGGTCATCTACCGCGCCAGCAAAGTGTTCAACTTCGCTCAGGGTGAACTCATGATGCTCGGCGCCTACGCCGTGTGGACACTCACGCTCGGCGCCAACCTTCCGCCTTGGCTGGGGATCCCGTTGGCCTTCGTCTGCGCCCTCGTGTACGGCTGGCTCATCGAGCGGCTGTTCTTCGAACGGCTGGTGGGCGAATCGGTGTTTTCGATGGTGATGGTGACCATAGGCTTGGTGATTTTGATCCGCGGCATCGTGCTGGTGGTTTGGGGTGCGGCGGACCGCCAGTTCCCTGTACTGCTGCCACCAGCACCCCTGATCGTGGGCGAGATGATCTTCCCGTCTTCGCTCGTGATCGGCGCAGTGCTCACGCTGTTTGCCACGCTAGGCCTGTCCTGGTTCTTCAACCGCACCCGCGCTGGCCTCACGCTTACCGCCGTGGCGGAAGAACCCACCACAGCGATTTCGCTCGGCATCTCAGTCAAGCGGGCCGTCACTCTCGCCTGGATGATGGGATCAGTTATCGCTACAGCCGGTGCCATCGTGCTGCTCAGTGGCCGCTCGCTCACCGTGGGTACCGCCGACGTGGCGCTCGCGGCACTGCCGGTGGCGCTGCTCGCGGGCCTTGAATCTATAGGCGGCCTCATCCTTGCCGGCGCCATTGTGGGCATTGTGCAAGCCTTGGTGGCAGCCTACATCGATCCTGTGATTGGCGGCTCTGCCTCGTCGATCGTGCCCTTTGTTTTCATGCTGCTGATCTTGCTTGTGCGTCCCACCGGCTTGTTCGGATGGCGCCATGTGGAGCGTGTGTGATGGACCCGTCTGGTATTTTCTTCACCAGCCACGCTGGCGACCGCTCCCTGGTGCGCACACGTGCGCAATGGTTCAGCCTGCTGGCGCTGCTGCTGGTACTGGCTACGCTGCCTTGGTGGGCTTCAGAGCGCTGGGTCAGCATCGGCTACACCACCTTTATCACCGCCGTTGCGGTGATTGGTCTGCAGATCTGCACTGGCTACGCTGGCCAGATCAACCTGGGGCAATCGGCCTTCATGGGCGTGGGTGCTTACGGGGCTGCGCTGGCCATGATGGCCGGCTGGAACGCCGTGGCGGCCCTTCTCATAGGCGGTGCGGGTGCGGCCATCTTTGGTGTGATGTTCGGCCTGACTGCGGCACGCATCAAGGGTTTCTACCTTGCGCTCACCACCATCGCCGCCCAAGCGTTGTTCCACTTTCTGGTGCTCAATCTGCCGGGGCAATGGTTGGGCGGCGCAGGTGGGCTGCACGTGGAATCAGCTCCATTTTTTGGCATTTCGCTCAGCAACGACCGCGCCATCTACTGGTTCTCGCTCGTGGTGCTGGTGGTCATGACCATCGGTGCTTTTGGAATCGTGCGCTCACGCCATGGCCGCAGCTTTGAAGCGGTGCGCGATGACGACGTGGCCGCCGGCATGATGGGCATTCCAGTGGCGGCTACCAAGGCCCGCGCCTTCCTGGTGAGCGCTTTCTACGCCGGTGTGGCCGGTGGCCTGTGGGTGGTGGCACTGCGACATGTGTCGGTGGAGCAATTTACGCTGTTCAACGCCATCTGGATGATCGCCATGATGATTGTGGGCGGCCTGGGCTCCATCACCGGCGCGCTCATCGGCACGGTGATGATCCAGCTCGCCCGCGAAGGCGTCACCAGCCTGGGCCCGAGCTTCATTCAATGGGTGCCCGCGGTAGGGCAGGACTTTGTCTTCGCCGCGATGAACGTGCTGCTGGGCACCGTGATCATTCTCTTCCTGCTGTTCGAGCCCAAGGGCGTGATGCACCGCGTCCAAATTTCCAAGAACGCCTATCGACTCTGGCCGTTCCCGTACTGACCACCGTGGGGCGCAAGCCCATTTAACCCTAGGAGACAACATGAATAAATTGAAAATGTGGGCAGCCCGCGCCGCTATCGTGGCGGGCATCGCCGCCTCGTTCACGGCCCCTGCCACTGCGCAAACGGTGTACCAGGTTCCGGCCCTGTCGGACTACTCCGGCCCGTTCGCAGCCATCATGCCTATGCTCGGCTCGGGTCGCGACGGCGTAGTCGCGTGGTGGAACGCGGAGCACGGTGCCAAGCTGGGTGTCAAGCTCGAGCTCAAAACCTACGACACCCGCTACGACACCGCACAGACCGCCAGCCTGTGGCCTGGAGTACTGGCTACCAAACCGGTGATCGGCCTCTCGTTAGGCGGCCCTGACACAGCCGCTCTGCAGCAGCGCCTTCCCACAGACAAGGTGCCGATGATTCTGGGCTCAGCAGCCACCGGCTTCCAATGGCGCCCCAACCAGTGGGTGATGGCCACGCGCCCCACCTTCGTGCACGAGGTCACCGGTTTCCTGGAATGGTTCCAGAAGAACAAGGCTGGTGGCACGCGCCCAGTGAAGGTGGCTATGTTCACTACAGAAGCCTCACCAACGTTTGCCGACATGGGCAAGGGTGTCATCGCCTACACCAAAGCCAACCCAAAGGTAGCCACGCTGGTAGAGATGGTCTACATCGAACCCCAGCCCGCTGACGTAACCCTGCAACTTCGCCGCGTGCTCAATGCGGGTGCCGAACTGATCCTGGTGCCCACCAACATACAGCAAGCCGTGGCAGTGAAACGCGCAATGCAGGCGCTAGGCAAGAACGTACCTATCGCCTACAGCATCCAGAATTCTCCAGCCATGCTGCAGAAGCTTTTGGGTAGCATGGCCGCCATGGACGGCGACTACGAAGTACACGCCGGCGTCATCGCCACAGAGGAAGACACTGAGTCCAAGAAGTTCTACGACATGCTGGTGAGCAAGTACGGGCTGAAAGCGCCATGGCACTCTATTACGACCATCGGCATCAGTCAGACGCTGGTGATGGTGCGCGTGGTGGAAGCCGCTGCAAAGAAACATGGCGGCAGCAAGCTGACCGGTGAGATGCTCTACAAAACGCTGATCGAGAACACCTTCCCGGCCACAGATTTCTATGGTTTCACCGGTGGTGGCGACATCGACTTCTCCGTTGAAGCCCCGTTCCCGACCAAGGAACCGCGCGTCAACATCGGCCAAGTGGTGGGCGGCAAGCTGACTACGGTAGCCAAAGGCGTGCCAGTGCCCAAGCTGGCGAAGTGGTGAGCGAGCAAAGCCGTGTCTGAACCGCTGATCGCGCTCAACAACGTCGAGGTCCTCTACGCTGACGTGATCCTTTCGCTGAAAGGCATCGCGCTTGAAGTGGCCGCGGGAGGCTGCACGGTGCTGCTTGGCCCTAACGGGGCGGGTAAGAGCACCACCCTCAAGACCATATCCGGCATGCTGGATGTGGAAGAAGGCCGCGTGTCGTCGGGCCAGGTGCGTATGCTGGGCAAGGACGTCACCGGCGTCTCGGCCGAGCAAATGGTAGCCGATGGCGTGGTGCACGTGGTTGAGGGCCGCAAGGTGCTACGCCACATGACGGCAGAGCAGAACCTCGTCGTGGGCGGTCACCGGCTCAAGCGACAGGCCGAGGTTAAGCAGGGCCTGGAACGCGTCTACGGTTTCATCCCCCGCCTGGCCGAGCTGCGCACCCGCACAGCCGGCTACCTCTCTGGCGGAGAACAGCAACTGCTGCTGATTGGCCGCGCTATGATGGCCCGGCCCAAGCTCCTGATGATTGATGAGCCTTCGCTGGGCCTTGCGCCCATGATGGTGAGCGAGATCTTCGGTCTGCTCGCGAAGCTGCGCGCAGAAGGTGTGTCGCTGCTGATCGTGGAGCAGCACGCCCAGGCCGCGCTGGAGATCGCCGATCACGGCTACATCCTGGAGAACGGTCGCGTGGTCCTCGAAGGCAGCGCCGCCGAACTGCGCGCCAACGAAGACATACAGGAGTTCTACCTGGGCCGACAGGCCAGCGGCGAACGGCGCAACTACCGAGAAATCAAACACTATCGCCGGCGCAAGCGCTGGCTGGGATGAATCCATGGCTGAGATGAACGGCATCGAATGGAATTTGGACGCCCAGGCTGTGGGGCGCATTGTGCTCAACCAGCCCGAACACCACAATGCGTTGGGTCTGAAGAACGTACCGGCGCTGGTAAAGGCCATAGACGAGGTGCTCGCTGGCCAGCCACGCGTGATAGTGATTGAGGCACGGGGCCCCATTTTCTGCGCCGGCGGTGACATACGCGAGTTCGTGAACGCTGGTGACCAACTGGACGAGCTGGTTGACGAGATCCTGAACCAGTTGGTGCCGGCCTATATCAAGCTCGTACAGGCGCCCTGCCCCATCATCACGGTGGTTGGGGGCCCGGTGGGCGGCGCCGGCTTGGGTCTGGCCCTGTGCGGCGACTTCGTTCTCGCCAGTGACACCATGAAGCTGCGCACCGGCTACGCGGCCATTGGGCTCTCACCCGACGTGGGCGCTTCCTACTTCCTTGCGCGGCGCGTCGGCGCTTTGCGCGCGCAGCAGTGGCTGATGCTCAGTGATGCCATCGATTCGCAGCGCTGCCTCGCCGCAGGCGCGGTGGATCACGTGTTTCCCTTCGCAGAGCTGAATGCAGCCGCGCAAACCCTGGTGGAGCGGCTGTGCGCCTCGGCCCCCGCGTCTCTGGCGGCGATGAAGCGGCTATCGCAAGAAGGCCCATCGCTCTCGCTACAAGCCTACCTCTCGTTTGAGCAGCAATTGCTCAAAGCGTGTGCCCGTACCGCCGACGCCCGTGAAGGCACCTCCGCCTTTGTGGCCAAGCGCCAACCGATGTTCACTGGTCGCTGAGCTCACCACGCGCTGATTAAGCAATAGGCCCGCGCCCGCCTGAACTTCCCGAAATCAAGGATGAACGCATGCCCCCCGCATTCCCCACGCTGATCGACCTGCTCGCACACAACGCTCAAACGCATCCCAACCGTGCGGCGGTAGTGTATGAAGGGAACACACATACACACGCCATGCTGTTCGAAGCTGTGCAGCGCCAGGCGGCTGCCTTGGCCGCGATCGGCGTGAAACGCGGCGACCGTGTAGTGCTGCTGGCGGGCAACCGTACCGAAGTGCTTGTGCTGCTTGGCGCTACCGCGTGGCTCGGCGCCATCCTGGTTCCTCTCAACCTGCGACTCTCACCAGCCGAAATGGCGCAGCAGTCGCGCGACGCCACGCCCGTGCTCGCGGTAGTTGACGCGGAGTGCACCGCCTCGTGGCAAGCCGCGTGGCCTGACGGCATGCCCGGCGTGCTGAAGGTGGTGCTGGGTAGCGCGACCTGGCCTGTTCAGGTGTATGCCGGTCCGCCCGCCGCCGCGCCAGTCCAGCGGGACGACGCACCCGAACTCGGCGTGCTCATGCTGTACACCGCAGCCGTAGAAGGCCACGCGCGAGGCGCAGTATTGGCTCAGTCGCAGCTCATGGCGTCGGCCGAGCAGATCGGACGGGTCTGGTCGCTAAGCGAGCAAGACCGCTGGCTAGGGGTGCTGCCGCTGTTCCACGCTGCCGGCATCGGATTGGCGCTGGTGCTCCTGGGTGCGGGCGGTACCTGCGTGCTGCTACCGCGCTTTGACCCTGTTGCTGCCGTAGCCGCCGTTGACGAACACCAAATTACAGTCTGCGCCACCTTCGCGCCCATGCTGGGTGCGATGCTCGACGCGGCGCAAGCTGGCGGCGCATCGCTCGCCAGCTTACGCATTTGCATGGGGCTGGAGCTTCCTGCCACGCTCGATCGCCTGGCCACCCTGTGTCCGTTTGTCAGCTTCTGGTCCGCCTACGGTCAGGCAGAGGTATCGAGCATGGTGTGCCTGGGCCTGCAGCGTGAACGCCCCGGCGCGGCAGGCCGAGCTGTCGCTCCCTCGGAAGTGCGCGTGCAAGACGCTGCCGGGCAACCGGTGGCAACGGGCGTGCAAGGCGAGATAGCCGTGCGCGGGCCCACCGTGTTCCTGGGCTACTGGGACGTGGTGCAAAAACACCCCTTCAAACCGGCTGACCCCTGGCACCGCACAGGCGACCTGGGCAAACTCGACGAAGATGGCTGGCTATGGTTCACCGGCCGCGCTCCATACAAGCAGCTCATCAAGACCGGCGGCGAAAACGTGTACCCAGCCGAGGTAGAGCAGGTCCTGCTGGAGCACCCCGCTGTGGCAGAGGCAGTGGTGTTTGGCCGGCCCGATGAGCGCTGGGGTGAAAGCGTGCACGCCGCGTGCGTACTCAGATTGGGCGCTGTAGTAGGTGAGGAAGATCTGATCAGCTTCGTAGAGCAGCGCTTGGCCCGCTATAAACGTCCTCAGAGCGTTCAGTTCGTGACTAGTCTGTCTAAAAAGGCATGACGAATTCCCGGTAAGGCGAGTTTGCCGCCAATAGCTTGAGCGGGCCTAACCCTTCTAGCGACGAATCAAGCGCTTCGGGCAATTTCACGTTTAGCAATACGGCCACGCCCGTGTCCACCAGTGTCTGGGAATGCCCATGGGCATGAGGCTCACTGCGCACCAGCGTCTGGCCAGCCTGCCCAATGTGCCGACTTTCAAGGAGTTGGGCCATCCAGCTCTGAACGAAATCGCCATCACCTCGTTCGGGCTGGTGGCTCCTGCAAAAACACCGGCACCTATCGTGGCGCGGTTTAATGCTGCCGTGGTCGTAGCATTCAAAGACCCAGCGTTGCTGGCTCGGCTCAAAGAGTTGAATGCGGAACCCATCGTTGGCAGCCCCAGGGCATTTCTCCGCAGGGCGCCTCCGCCTGAAGTGGCGCCGAATCGGCATCAAAGCGTCAGGGCGTTACAGTCGAGCTATTGAATAACGCGATAAACACAATGGCAAAAACCAACCAATGGGCAGACAAGGTACTGGCGCTGATCAAGGGCGGCAACAGTGCAGCATCTATCGCCCAGATCAAGGTTGCGCCCAGCGTGAAAGACCTTAAGGCACTGCACACCGCGATGGTGATCGGCAAACTCACCGGCCGCTGGCGCGATGTGGATTCCGCCATCGAAGATAGCCTGGCGCTGCTTTCAGCACCGCGCTTGCACCGTAGTCCTTGAACTATTGAACACGCTCAAGGCGTCTTGCAGAGAGCGGTGCGCCGGGCTTGATCAAACCCCATCCAACCTGTCGGCTGAAGAGGAGCCCTGCCCTACACGCTCGGCTTAGTTGCGGGCTTACTCGTTTTCGGGCTTGTTCAGGTTGTCTTCTGGCAGGTCTCCGCCGGCACTGGGAGCACCGGGAGGACGGGCTTTGCGTTGGGCGGGTTTGGCCAGAATTTCCACGTAGACTTGGTCTCCGCCTGCGCGGGCAACTACGTCTATATGCCCGATCAGGGAAGACAGATGCACCACTTCTGCGGCTGCCTGAGTGGCGCCAAAGCGGCAATCAAAGTCCCAGTAGTCTGCGCCTTCGGGCAGCACGCGGCGGCGTTCACGCTGGATGTATTTGCGAACATCGTGTTTCACGGCGTCAAGAATTCGGTCGCGGTTCTTGCCTTCAATGGTCAAGGGAAAATTTTTTCTCATGGAGGATGGTAACCCGGCACCATGCAACCACCCTACCGCGCCCGCTTCTGACGAAGCGATTTCTAGAGGAACTACTTCACTTGATGCAAAGATCGCCGGGAGATTCGCGCTAAAGGGACGTAGCGTTCCCCGCTCAGTTGTCCCTACGTCAAATGAATTCCTCGGCGCGAGTGCGGCGCGGATGAGACGAAACTGACGCCAAAATGATCCGTGTGACTACGAGCGGAAGCTTCGGCGTATTGCTTGCGCTGTTTCTAATCCACAGAAGATTCAGTCATCGCGATAGTTGACCCACAAAACGCGAGTGAGGGAGCTCGATATGTTTTTAAAGCGATGTGGCAAGACGCTGCTAAACCGGAACCCGTCGCCTTGCTCGAGAGTGAACGAAGTTTCATCTACATGAATTTCCAGCACACCTTCTAACACTACCCCTGCCTCTAAACCTTCATGGACTAACGCTTCATCGCCGCTATGTCCTTGCGGCTCGAGATACATCATGTAGGTAACGAGTTGCCCACCGTTGTGTGGTGAAGGAGGAGTCAGCACTTCTTTGGAGATACCAGTTCCCCAGAACGCGATTGCCGGCCGATGGCTCTTTCGCAGGATCAGACTGTTGGCATTCGACGAGTTCGGCGCAGCATCCGGAAAGAATGTTGCAATACTGACCGAAAGGACCTCGCTCAAGGCTCCCAATACTTGTAAGGAAGGTGACGACAGCCCACGCTCCGTCTGGCTCAGGAAGCCCACAGACATTCTGGCTCGGGTGGCTACATCCTTTAGGGACATGCCTCGTGCCAAGCGCAGAGCGCGAATCTTTTGCCCTACCAGAACATCTAAATGCTGCTGATCGCTGGCCGCGGTCGTCGGGTGGCTAATCATCGGAAACACCTTCGAAGTAAGAGGCGTGAAAGGACGGGGAAACCTTGTTTGTAAGTGTTTACCCTATTGGTGAATAATGAACGTAATTTCATAATTATGAAATATCGTGAAATCATAACCTAGAACCTTAAGGAGCTGTATGCCAACTGTCCGAGTTGAAATGTTGTCTGGTCGCACACCGGAGCAGAAGAAGGCGCTCGCCACCAGCTTGACGCAAGTGATGGTCGATACCGCTGGGGTTAGCCCGGCAAGTGTTCATGTAATTTTCACGGACATCGATTCGACGGACTGGGCTGTGGCGGGTGAAATGCTGTCGGACCGTTCTAAAAATACAGTGGCAAAGTGAGTTGAGGAGATGATGGACATGACGCATCAAGTTTTCGAGCGTATCCACTGCGCTTACAAGTCCGACGGCGATGGGGATCCCCTCGTCTTGGTTCATGGAATAGGTGCACGCGGTGCCAGTTGGGGCGGTGTCGTGAATTCCCTAAAGAGGAACTTCCGCTGCATTACATACGATCTTCGTGGCCATGGTGACTCCCCTTTGCCGAATGCGCCATTCGGATTGGATGACTTGGTCGAAGATTTGGAGGCCTTGAGGATCTCGATCGGTATTGAGCGAATGCATGTCGTAGGCCATTCGCTGGGCGGAATGATTGGTCCTGCGTATGCATACAAGTATCCTGACCGAGTGATCAGTTTAGGGCTGCTCAGCACCGCAGCTTTTCGTTCTGAAGAAGATAGCGCCAAGGTTCTGGCTATTGTGGATGCAATGGAGAAACAGGGTGTCGAACCCATGCTGGATAGCCTCGTCCAACGCTGGTTTACCGATGAGTTTAAAGCCGCGAACCCTGAAGTTGTTCAATGGCGCAGAGAACAGGTACTCACTACAGATGAACGCATATTTCTGAATGTATTCAGGATCTACGCTGAAACAGAGATGGCCCCGTGGCTGCATCAGGTTCGTGTGCCGTCACTGATTTGTACCGGTGAAATGGACGGAGGTTGCAGTCCCCGTCTGAATCAAAAAATTGCCGACGCCCTTCCCCATTCGAGTTTGGTTGTTCTTGACGGGCTGAAGCACGCAATTCAACTTGAGGCCCCAGTCCGCCTTGCAGCCGAGATCAAGCTTTTTATTGAAAGCCAAGTCAAGAAGCCCTGACCCGTCTAGCAGAGATTTCATAACCAATCAAACTGGAATAATATAATGCGATTCTCCTTAATGGCGATCTTGGCTTGTGCGGCCTTCCAGGCTACTACGGCTGCGCAAGCGCAGGTTGCAACTTACCCATCTAAACCAGTTACCTTGGTCGTTGGATATCCGACCGGAGGAGGTACAGATATCATTGCGCGAATCGTCGCAAATCAGCTTAGCAAGGAGTTGGGTAAGCCCGTTGTCGTTGAGAATAGAGCAGGAGCTACTGGGACGATTGGTGCAAATTACGTTGCCAAAGCTACGCCAGATGGTTATACCTTGCTGCTCTCCGCAGGTTCAGATATTACGATCACCAAACTTACCGTTCCGAACCTTCCCTACAATATCTACCACGATTTCGCCGCAGTGGGTCGTGTCGCCAGAACTCCATTTGTAATGGTGACCAATTCCCAGATGCCGGCAACTTCGGTGAAAGGATTTGTGGATTTCGCTAAGAAAAATCAGACGAAAACTAACGTATCTGCTTCCGCTACTTTTTCCTATTTGAATGGTGCCCGATTCAAGAGCATCACGGGACTAGACTTGGTTAGTGTGCAGTACAAAGGGGCCGCACAGGCACTTACTGATCTGATAGGGAATCATGTCCAACTCGGATTTGAGACGGTGGCAGTCAGCCTGCCACAACTCGAATCGAAGAAAATCAAGGCCTTAGCAGTGGCCTCGGAAGAACGTTCACCTTATTTGCCAGAGGTACCTACTTTTGCCGAAAGCGGTTTTCCTGACTTTGTAAGCTACGTCGTTTATGGCGTACTTGCCCCAAAAGGTACTCCTCAGGACGTAATGGCGCGGCTGGGTTTGGCGCTGAATCGAGTCATCGAGAGCCCGCATGTT
The DNA here is from genome assembly GCF_000422885.1 of Ottowia thiooxydans DSM 14619. Lineage (GTDB taxonomy): Bacteria > Pseudomonadota > Gammaproteobacteria > Burkholderiales > Burkholderiaceae_C > Ottowia > Ottowia thiooxydans. The sequence goes on from NZ_AUGX01000010.1 coordinate 127,163, forward strand.
CAGCAGCAGATGAAGGTCCAAGCAATGGAGCCTGTGTATAACGACACACCCGAGAAATATACTCGTGATCTTGCCCAAACCACGCAAGTTTGGACCAAGTTGGCGAATGAGATCGGATTTGATCCTGAGAAGAAATAATCTTGGTAATTTTCAAGCTGGTAGGCGGCTATCTTGTTCCTGCAAGGTCCCGCTTTAAAGAGATTGCCTCTTTCGTAAAACCTGTCGAAGGATTGCGGGCGCGGATCTGACACCTTCACCGATAGCCTGTTTAGTATTAAGAAGCTTGAGGACTGCGCGAATCCCACATCGAGAAGTGCTTGCTCCGAGAGACAGTATGGTGTCCTGAAGGCAGTGCGTGGGGCTGATAGAGGCTTCTGCCTGCGTTAGGTAGACGCGGCCTGCAGCCCTTTGCTGCCTTGACGATGCTGCGCATCCACTTCATGCAACAGTAGTTCAATCTGCCGGACCCAGCGCTTGAAAAAACGCTACACGGCGTGGCGGCGTTTCGCGACATCGCGGGACTTACTCACTGGGGCGACGTGAGGCCCACGAGAGCAGCATCCTGCATTTTCGTCACTCGCTGGAGCGGTACGGGCTTGCCGCTCAAATTCTTACAGGCATAAGCGACATTCTCACAACTCTGGGACTACTGCGCGACCAGGAGCTCGATGCCTTCGCCGATATGGCAACTAGAGCGTGCACAGGCGTCCCGATGTGTAGGCTAGTGTCCAACATCGGGCGGCCATCAGGCCGGGCAAGCGCCGCGCGCTAGACAAGGGCCATCCGGTGCAGGGGTTGTGCCTCCAACTGTAGAAGGTCAAGACGGGCAACCGGGCCAAAGTGGAGCCCCTTTTCGCGTGATTAAGCTCCAGTTTGGACATGTGAAAGTGCGCTACTGCGGATTGGCCAAGAACACCGCACAACGGCACACGTTCCTTGCGCTACCCAACCTAAGGATGGCGCGTCATCGGTATAAGTACGCCTGCGGCAGCGCCAATGACCCGGTGCAAGCTCTATTGCGATCAAAATAGAACCTGTCGAAAGCGCAAATGGACCGTTCAAACGCTGTTCGTGCACTCTGTGATCCTAAAACGTGACTCAGAACACCTCGCACCAATTCGTACAGACCCTTCCTAAAGCATATATGCAGACACTGCTTTCGAACCCGCTGCCGCTGCGCGGCGTGCCTAGCCGATGCAAAACACCCCATGAACTTTCAACCCATCCTTGAAGAAATTGTTACTACGCTGCGTCCCCAATTGGGCAAGGAAGGCGCAGTGGCGAACTACATTCCGGCACTGGCACGCGTGCCAGTCAACCAGTTTGGCATTGCGCTGCGCACCGTAGACGGCCTAGAGGCTGCGGCGGGTGACGCTTTGACGCCTTTTTCCATCCAGAGTATTTCCAAGCTGTTCGCACTCACCATCGGCATGCGCTTGATGGGTGAAACCCTTTGGGAGCGTATTGGGCGGGAGCCCTCGGGCAACCCATTCAATTCCCTGGTGCAACTGGAAAATGAACAGGGTGTACCGCGCAACCCCTTCATCAATGCAGGCGCTATAGCGGTGGCTGACCGGCTTGTCAGCCACTGTGAAGGCAAGATTGAGATGCTCGCGCAGCTTTCCAGCATCAGCAACGAGGCCATTCACTACAACCCTGAAGTGGCTGCATCGGAAGCCGCCACCGGTTTCCGCAATGTGGCGCTGGCCAACTTCATGAAGAGTTTCGGCAAGATCGACAACGATGTGGCCACCGTGTTGGACGTGTACTTCCACCATTGCGCCATCGAGATGAACTGCCTGCAACTGGCCCGCGCCGCAGGTTATTTGTGTCGCGACGGCGCCCACCCTTATTTGCCGGAACGGCAAGTCGTCACTGAACGCCAGGCGCGCCGCATCAACTCTTTGATGCTCACCTGCGGCACCTACGACGCGGCGGGCGAATTTGCATTTTTGATAGGCCTGCCATGTAAAAGCGGCGTGGGTGGTGGCATCGTCGCGGTGGTACCCGATCAGCTCACACTATGTGTCTGGTCCCCCGCGCTAGACTCCACTGGCAACTCGCTGCTGGGGCGCAAGGCCCTTGAGATGTTTGTCGCGCGCACGGGCTTGTCGGTTTTCTAAGGACACCCTGCAAGACCCGTCGTGGATGCCGCGCACAGGCGTCGGGGTGGTATGCAAAGCGAGCCTTGCGGCCAATCGCCGGCGCCCTCAGCAACAATTCACCACAACAGACCTCAGCTTGCCGCCCCCCGAAGGCAATAAACCCGTACTGCAGGGACGCAGTGAAGCTCGAACTGCACATCGTCATGTCTGCGCATTCATAGCTGCATTGCGGAACCGTAGGTAGCCACGACCCGCCCCAGCACCTAGAGTGGGCCGCCCGCACTGCTAGGGCGCGATCGCCCCAGCAGACGGGCCGCCTGATGGTTCAGCCGACTTTGCTCCCGCGCCGCGCGCAAAGAGCGCAAGCGGCGCCCCGCCCCAATGCACAGACTGATGGCAAAAGCGGAACGACATAACAACTCAGGAGACATGGAAGATGACAACTCGAACCAATGTGTGGCGCCAACTGGGAACTGCCTGCGTGCTCGCAGGCGCCGCATTCGCCGCTGTTGCGCAGCCCGCGCAAGACTTCAAGGCATCTTGGGTCACGACCAGCGACGGGACGCGCCTGGCCGTGCGGGAATACGGCAACCCGCAAGGCCCGGCCATCGTGTTCGTGCATGGCATCGCGCAAAGCCAGCTTGCATTCGGGCGGCAGATGCGCTCTCCGCTGTCTACCACGTACCGGTTGATCTCCTATGACCTGCGAGGCCATGGCGAATCCGACAAACCGACCGCCGAAGCGGCCTATACCAACGGCAAACGCATGTCCGACGACCTGCAGTCCGTGATCGACGCGACGGGCGCCAAGCGGCCCGTACTAGTGGGCTGGTCGCTGGGTGGCATCGTGGTGGCGCAATACCTCAGCGATTACGGCGACGCGGGTATTGCCGGTGTGAATTTCGCTGGCGCCAGGATCGCCCAGCCCCCCGGGCAAGCGGCCCGCATGCCAGGAGGCGCCTTCCTGCGTGAAATGTTGCTGCCTGACCTTGAACGCAATATCCGCGCGACGGCCAACTTCGTGCGTGCTTGTGTGGCGGCGCCGTTGGCGTCAGAAGACTTCGAGCTAATGCTGGGCTACAACATGGCCAGCCCTGTGAGCGCCCGCGCCGCTACGCTGAAGTGGAGCGGCGGCACCAATTTCGCCGAAGCCCTGCTTCGCATCCGCGTGCCTGTTCTGATTTCTCATGGGCGGCGTGACCAAGTCATTGCACCGGCAGTGGCCGATGAAGCTGCTCGCTTACTCAAAACGTCGAAGCTCTCATGGTACGACGAGGCTGGGCATTCCGTGTTCTTCGAGGATGCACCACGCTTCAACCGCGAACTGGCGGAGTTCGTCAACAGCGCACAGGCACGCTGAAACGGAGCGCAACGAGGTCGTGAGGAGAGTTACGCATCATTCGACGATGGTTATCGGCTCCCGATCCTCGAACGCAGACTGAACGGCCTCGACGACTCGCAAGGCTTGCACCCTGTCCGCAAGTACTGGGTATTCCTTCAGGAGCTTGCCTGAGATGTGCCACCCGCTTTCTTTGATAGATCGAATCATGCGCACGGCGTCCGGGCTCGGCATTTCCATCACGTCCTTGATGCGCTGCTGCGCCAGTTCGAACCGTACCAGCACGCGCGACTCTTCAGCCATTTCATGGCGTATCGTGTGGGCCACTAGCTGTGCCGTGTAGATCGCATGCTCAGTAAGATCCGGATAACGCCAGACGGCGTTGGCATCGTCGTAGGCATCGAACACAAGGTTCGACTTGACACCATCGGCGTACTCGGTCATCCCCTCGAAGCGATAAGCTGCGTGGTAGCGCCGCATGAAGGGCCGCGAGAACACTTCCAGCACACGGTCATAGCCGTGACCGAACTCACGCACGCTGGTGATGGTGGAAGACACAGGCAAGATCACGCCAGCCGGAATGGCCTGATCCCGCAAAAGCGTATCGTTGATCAGAAAGCGGTGGATGCGCCCGTTACCGTCGCTCATCGGATGGAGGTAGACAAAGCCGAACGCTATGGCTGCCGCCCGCGCTAGCGACTCACGCCCGCGGGTGGACTGCTCAAACTCTTGCAGCCCTGCCAGCATGTCACCGAGCACCGAGAAATGCGGCCCAATATAGTGAATGATGTCTTCGCGCATAGTGGCTTGGCCGACAAAAACTGGCGACCGACGCAGCCCCAGCCGCAATGCCTCAGTTCCGAGTATCCCTTTCTGCAGGAAGGCGAGCCCATCAGCGCCGAGCGGTTCGTCTAGCTTGCCGCAGTGCTCGGCCATCACGTGGGCGAACCGCTTGACCCTATCTGTCTGGTCCGCCTCTCGTTCGATCAGGAAGCTTGCACGCGACTCCTTCAGCGTAAGCCAAGCGGCGGCGCGCATCAGTACGTCCTCGCCAAATTGATGATCCAATTCCGTCAGTGCTTCCTGAGGGTTGAACTGCAAGCAGTGGATCAGAGCCTGCGAGCGCCGAATGATGGGGCAAAAAGCTCGCGTCCCTGGCAAGTTGTTGTTGACCCGCCAGCGACGTTCGCGAACCGCTTTGGTACGAGTCAAATAGGCATCATCAGAAACAGCATTGATGTAGGTCCCTCGGACCAGGTCAGGGACGTCAAGTCGGTGGCCAGTAAGCCATTCGTAGAAGAAGCCAGCCCGCCGCGCATACTGACCGAAGGGCTCGGCGCGGCACCAATCCTCCAGCAGTTGCGGCCCGCAAGCCGTAAATAGCCGAGTGAAGAATTCGAGGTGAATCTCCTCGTACTTCAACCCAAACTCAAAGTGCCCGGCAAATGTATCGGCCGGCCGGTAAACGGCTGGGTACTGGTTCTCGATGCCTTGGGGTGATTCCCGCGTCGTACGTGCAGTACCAATGATCGAAACCACACGCAGTGGCTGTACGGGGATGAGGCTGAACTGGGCCTCCAGGGCTTTGAAACCAATTTGCATGCTGCAAAAATTCATGACAATCCACTAAAAATGATTATTTTTATGGATAGATCACGAAAAACAATGATGCTCCATTGTTACGCAAATTCGGAGAACCAGTTCAAAAAATGATTCAGTTTGGGATTTTTATCAAAAAAATGATGAAGAACTTCATGCGAGATTGACCTCAAAAACCCCTGTTTCTGGACCTCTTGAACGATGTTGAGCTAGGTAGGCCCGCTCATTTACATGAATAAAATTCATTGATAGTTGAGATAAAACCATTTTACTTCATTGCTAGACGTCACTAGCATCCATCTCCAATCGCACACTATTCGAGATGAAAACCAAATGACACGTCCACTCCGCTTAGTAGCAGTGTCCGGCGGAATGCAGCGCCCCTCCAAGTCGGCAGCCCTGGCAGAACACCTGCTGGATCTGATTGCAGAGAGCATCCCGTGCGAACAACGCCTGGTGGAACTGGGTCAGGTCGCGCTGCAGCTTGCTGGCGCGGCCTGGCGTTCCCAGCTGCCCAGCAACGTGGAGCATGAACTTGCAGCGGTTGAGCACGCTGACATCCTGGTGGTGGCCACACCGGTCTTTCGCGGCTCCTACACGGGGCTGTTCAAGCACTTCTTCGACTTCATTCATCAAGACGCCTTGATCGACAAGCCCGTCTTGTTGGCTGCAACAGGCGGTAGCGAGCGGCATGCCTTGATGATCGACCATCAATTGCGGCCACTGTTTAGCTTCTTCCAGGCACGCACGCTACCGCTTGGCGTCTACGCGACCGACAACGATTTTGTGGACTACCGCCTGCGAGACAAGGCCTTGATCGATCGCGCGAGTCTGGCAGTCCAACGGGCATTGCCGTTGCTCGAACTGACGCGCCACCTCCAGCCTTCTTTAGCCGAGGAAGCGGCGCTAGCCTGAAAAAACGTCTTACCTCTTAAAAACCAGAACACTGAATCGCCATGAACGAAGAACTCACGTTTAACCTCAAAAGCATCTGTTTCGATGAAAACTATCACCCATCAGACAGCACCCGCATAACCACCAACTTTGCCAATCTGGCCCGGGGAAAGAGTCGGCAACAGAACCTGCGCAACACGCTGAGGATGATTGACAATCGTTTCAATGATCTAGCGCATTGGGACAACCCAATGGGAGATCGCTACTCCGTCGAACTCGAGATCATCTCCGTCGAGATGAGTATTGAGACCAAAGGCAGCAATGATGTATTTCCGTTGATAGAGATCCTGAAAACCTGCATTCTCGACAAAAAATCAAACAAACGCATTGAAGGCATCGCGGGGAACAATTTCTCCTCCTACGTGCGCGATTACGACTTCAGTGTCTTGCTTCCGGGGTACAACCTCAATCGAACGGAATTCCGCACTCCGGACGATTTTGGAGACCTGCATGGAAAGCTGTTCAAGCAATTTGCCAACTCGAGCGCTTACAAGAAGCGCTTCAGCAAGCCGCCTGTCATCTGTATAAGCGCTTCCACCAGCAAGACCTATCAGCAGACCGGGAATCAGCACCCCGCTCTGGGTGTTGAGTATCAACAAAACGAACTATCTTCCACCGACCAATACTTCGCAAAAATGGGGATGCAGGTTCGCTTTTTCATGCCTCCAAATAGCGTTGCACCGTTGGCCTTCTACTTTCACGGCGACCTGCTGGGCGACTACACAAATTTGGAGTTGATCAGCACCATTAGCACGATGGAAACCTTTCAGAAGATTTATCGCCCGGAAATTTACAACGCCAATTCTGCGGCCGGCAAACTGTATCAGCCAAGCCTGAAGAACCAGGATTACTCATTGACGCAAATTGTTTATGACCGGGAAGAGCGCAGCCAGTTGGCTGTGCAGCAGGGGAAATTTGCAGAGGAGCACTTCATCAAGCCGTACAAGAACGTCCTTGAACAATGGGCTGCCGATTGCGTGCTCTAACCAGCCAGAATACACAGCCCATACTTCATGACCAGTCCCGAAGTACGCTCGCCACACCCCTCTTTGCTTAAAAGGAAATCTTCAGATGTTTGAAACCTCCATCGCCGGCAGCCTGCCGAAGCCAGCCTGGCTGGCTGAAACAAACAAGCTCTGGCCTCAGTGGCAAGCAGAAGGCGATGCGCTTCGCCAGGCCAAGGCCGACGCAACCCTGCTGTGGATCAAAGCCCAGGAAGACGCAGGCCTGGACATCGTGTGCGATGGCGAGCAATCTCGACAACACTTCGTACATGGCTTCCTGGAGCAGGTTGAAGGTATCGACTTCGAAAACAAAGTGAAGATGGGTATCCGCGACAACCGCTACGACGCGATGGTGCCGCAGGTAGTGTCAGCCTTGCGCCTGAAAGGCCGTGTACACGCCTTCGAGGCCCAGCTGGCGCGCGCGCATACGAAGAAGAAGCTCAAGTTCACCCTCCCCGGCCCGATGACCATCGTCGACACCGTGGCAGACCGCTTCTACGGCGACAAGATCAAGATGGCCTTCGCCTTCGCCGAACTGCTCAACCAGGAGGCCCTGGCGCTTCAGGCCGACGGCGTAGACATCATCCAATTCGACGAGCCCGCCTTCAATGTCTACATGAAGGATGCCGCTGACTGGGGCGTAAAGGCACTAGAGCGCGCGGCGCAGGGCCTGACCTGTACCACGGCGGTGCACATCTGCTACGGCTACGGCATCAAGGCCAATACTGATTGGAAGAGCACGCTGGGTGACGAATGGCGCCAGTATGAAACGGTGTTCCCCGCGCTTGCCCGCAGCAGCATCGACCAGGTGAGCCTGGAATGCATCCACTCCCATGTACCGCCCGATCTGATGAAACTGTTGGTGGGCAAGGATGTGATGGTCGGTGTCATCGATGTGGCCAGCGACGTGGTCGAGACCCCCGAAGAAGTGGCTGACACCATCGGCCGCGCGCTGGAGTTCGTGCCAAAGGAGCGCTTGTTTCCTTGCACAAATTGCGGCCTGGCGCCGATGGGGCGGGATGTGGCGTGGCGCAAGCTGAAAGCGCTGGCAGAAGGCACGAAGTTGGCAAAAGAGCGGTTTGCCACGGCGTGAGGCCACTAGGTCGTGGTGCACAAAGACATTCACCCTCTGCGTCACGATCTCCGGAACTGCACTGAACGGCGCTGCTTCCAAATCACGCCATCGACCAAATAGTGATGAAAGTTGACTGTGAAGTGCGCAATGAGCACGGTGGGGAGTCCTAACCAAAGCAATTGCATGCCCATCCAATCGATGGCCTGGTAGAGTGCCGCGCCAAACAACAGGCAAAGGCCTCCATATTTGATGGCGCTCTTCCACACCGTGACAAAGTCATCTGCAGGGAGCAAGCTACCTTTTGTCTGCCGGTCACGCCGGGTGTTTTGTACCCAGACAAACAAAAGGTATTGGAGGTTGTGCCAGACATTGACCACCAACCATCCCACCGTGATATCGGCAATCCAGATGTAGGCGACAAGGGAAACGCATACATGGGACAGCACAAATGCATCGTGCTGCCAGTTGCCCTCTCCGGCCAGTGCGGCCCGGCACTGCCGTTGCAACCACCAAACACCGCAAACGATGGTGACAAAGCCTGCGATGTCAGCCACTAGCTGGGGAACGAACGGCAGCTGTATGGGGTAGCCCAGGAAAGCCGTCGGCGCCCCTGCACACCGAGAGAGCAGACCCCACACTGGAACGAGATAGACCAGGGCCTCGGCCAGTCGGTCTGGGTAGAAGGGGCCTAGCCGTATGCGTCGGTAGGCTCTTGCGATGCCGAAAGACTGGCGCGTGACGTGATATGTCTGCGCAAGGAAATAGAGGGTGAACAATCCCGCTACTTCATACGACAAAGCTGTGGCCACCACACCGGCGCATACGATCATCGGCAGGAAAAAAATCAAGAACCAATGACGTTTGATGTCGGCCATACCGGCGCCGATCCGGGTGTAAGTTGCCACCACATGCGGATTGGCAAAGAGCCATATGTCGACCAGGACAGCGGCCATCAGCAAGCCAGGTGAAATCGACGCCACGGCTCCAAAGACGAGCGCCACCACCAGTGTCCCGAAAATAAAAACTGCATCGAATCGAGGTACGCCAATCATGTGACCACAACTGGCACCGGCGAAGGACGGGGTGACCCAAGCGGCGCAGGCTTGGTTGGCACTACGAACACACTCCTCGGCCGGAGATACCGCTCGGTAGCGCTTTTCAGTTTTTCAAAAGCAAGCGTGCGTGCGGCTGCGAACCGCGCTTCCAGCGTCAACCTGTTCGACATGCCAGACAAGCCCGCCGCAGGCAACTGCTGGTATGGATCGTAGGATTCCTGCATTTCGCAGGGGTAACAAGCGCGGTTCAGATCTATTTGATTGGCAAGAATGACTTTGTAGACGGCACCCCCGCCCTGATCAGGGTTGATGGGAAAGGAAAAAGACAATTCCAACACGTTCACGCTGGAGTCTTTTTCTTGCTCGCCTACAAAAATGAACCCCGCCGTACGGTAGGAGTTGATGACTGCCGCTTTCAACGCAGACAATTCGATGCCAACAAATGAATTGTTATATAAATTTCGTTCGCCGTGCCATCGGTTTTTGTAGTTGAAAACGTAGCCCTTATCCATATAGGCTTGCCCGTTTACCCTGATTGTTGCAAAGGCTTGGTCGATCGCCGGATAAATACTGCTGCTCAACTCATACTGCGCCATCCATGGAAGGTCTGTCAGGGCGGAAAATTCTGGGAGACTTACTTGGCGCAAAAAACACCTCGCACATTTTTTGTTTTTGTCGAGGTTTTCGTCGACTCGTACGACCATTTCTGTGCTGTGATTATTCTTCCCCACAGGCACGGAATATGAAAACTTGTAATACGTTTCCTCATCCTTGGCTTTCGTGATGGAAACCAAGGAAAAGTTGGCGTCCTCAAAGGCCCCGATCACCAGTTTTCTAAAATTATCGATTTTTATATTCGAATAAATGGCTGTGGGCATTGGGCCCGCCGTGACCTGGGGATGCAACTGAAGTGGGTAGCCATATGGCCCGTAAGAATTCCGGTTGTCCGCTGACTTTTGAGTTAGCGTCAGGCCAAGTGGGTAGCCATATTGCCCGTGAGCACTCCCGATGAGCATCATTGCAATAACGAGGAGTCGGGCAAGGTATCTCAATTGCTTCATGGCCAGTTTTGAGTAGGTCTCGGGTGGTGGCACTCCACATTTCCTCGGGGTCGTTCCCCGAAAAAATCACCCCCAATCCCACTCCATCATCGATTCAGTGCAAGCATACCCAAAAACGCACCGCACCCCAGGATTTGTAGAGATCGCCGGAGCGCGCATCGACCCCGACGGCAGCGCGCTCTGAACTTCGGCTGCGCGGGCAATTCAACTCCTAGTGCGAACTGCGGCGCACCACTTCAGTTGCGCTGCAGCTGAGGATTTTTGGCGAACAGCTCGGCCGCCCAATCCACGAAAGCCCGAACCTTCGCACTCAGGTGCCGGTTAGGCGGGTAGACCACATGCATCGCAATCGGCGGGCAGCGCCATTCCGGCAAGACTTCCACCAACTCGCCGGTTTGCAGGTAAGGGTCGGCCACCAGCCGCACGCACTGCGATATGCCAAAGCCGCCGAGCACCGCCGCAAGATGGGCATTGCCGTCGTTGACTGAGACGCGGTAAGGGGCAGTCAGGTCAATGATCTCATCGCCCTTGTGGAACTCGTGCGGATAAGGACGCCGGGCTGAGCCCGAAAAAAAACCAATCAGCTGATGCCTCTTTTCGATGTCATTCGGGTGCTGGGGCATCCCATACCGCTTGATATAGGCCGGAGACGCCACAGTGACGAAGGCGATGCTGCCAATACGGCGTGCCACGAGAGACTGATCGGTGAGCGAGCCGCCACGGATCACGCAGTCGACGTTGTCGCCGAGAAGGTCGACCGCGCGGTCACTCACGCCGAGGTCGACCTGTATATCTGGGTAACGGTCAAGAAAAGTGTGGAGCGCGGGCAAGATCACATGCCGAGCGATCTGGGTGCCCACATCAATGCGCAAACGCCCGGTCGGGTTGGCTTGCGCGTTGGTCATGCCGGCCTCGATGTCGTCGAAGTCATTAAGCAAGCGCGCAGTGCGTTCAAAGTACGCGGCGCCGTCAGGCGTGACGGTGACACGCCGCGTGGTACGGTTGAGCAGCTTCACGCGCAGGCGTGCTTCCAGCGCCTGAATCTGTTTGGTGACGGTGCCCTTGGGCAGGCCGAGAGAGTCTGCCGCGCGGGTGAAAGAGCCGACCTCCACAACGCGGACGAAAACTCTCATGGCCTGGATCTGATCCATTGACGTGTTCCTTGCAGCGCGGCGAAATACCGGCGCTGCGGAATTCTCACACACAGTTTTGGGTCGATTGTTAGTTGAATGGAAACAGAGCAGTGACTTCACCCCCCGTTTTTGACACGCTGAAAGTTTTATATTCGATCCGTCGGTCCATACCACCTCAAGGTTTCCAATGTCACCCCGTTCCACACCGCTTGCTGCAGTTGAAGGCACCACCGCCACCGCGGTGGCAATCGCTGAGGCTGACATCACGATCGAGCTGCCCAACCGGGAACCGGTGAAAGCGCGCATCTACGGCGCCAAGCAGAAGGGAACAGCATCACCGCTGGTGCTGCATTTTCATGGCGGAACATTCGTGTCTGGCAATCTGGAGAACGGTCGCACCGTCGGTTTAATGCTGGCCGGCGCGGGTGCGGTGGTGGTCTCACTGGCCTATCCACTGGCACCACAGTACCCGTTCCCGGAGCCCATCGAAGTGGGCTACGCGGCGCTGGTGTGGCTACACAAGCAACGCACCAAGCTGGCTGGCAAGGGTGCCCCACTGTTCCTCGCAGGTGAAGAAGCCGGCGGTAACCTGGCTGCCGCGGTGGCATTGATCTCCCGTGACAGGGGTCATCCGCCGTTGTCAGGCCAGATTCTGCTTTCGCCGATGCTCGACCCGTGCGCAGGTACCGCCTCGCTGCGGGAGGCAACAGGCGACGCCACAGAATGCAAGTTTGCTTCGGGCTGGCGAGATTTCTTTCGCTGCCCGAACGATGCGGTGCATCCGTATGCGGTGCCAGGCGCTTCGCTGCGTTTGGCGGAGATCGCGCCTACGCTGGTGCTGGTCGGTGCCGACGACCCGATGCGCGACGAGGCATTGGCTTTTGCGGAGCGCCTGCGCGAAGCCGGCAACCCGGTGACGAGCAGCGTGCTGCCTTCGGCCACTAACTGGCCTGAGGCGCTGTCAGCGCCCGAAGCCAATGAGTGCGTGTGTACCGCCACCGTGCAGCAGCATTTTCTCGCGTTCTTCAGCAAAGCAACGCCCCCTCCCCCGCTGCCGCCTGAAGCGGCGGGCTGACGCCGCTCCTTCTCTCTAACTTTCGGTAGCTGGCGATCCCGACTACCGGCTCATGCAGTCCATTGCGAAACGCAGCGGGCTGAGCCGCTGCATTTCGAAATCATCACTAGGAATATCCTCATGTCTAAAAAAGAACTCTCCAACCTGGCGCGCCGCGGTATCTGGCCCACTGTCACCGGCCTCACCGCCCTCGCTGCAGTGCTCTCTGCCGGCCTCGGTCTACAGAGCTTCAGCGCCGAAGCGAATGACGCGCCTGCCGCCAGCGCACCGCAGGCCATCCCCGTCTCGGTCGCGACCGTGGCAGAGAGCGAAGTTGCGGGCTGGAACGAGTTTTCCGGCAGGCTGGAAGCAGTCGAGCGCGTCGATGTGCGCTCACGCGTTGCCGGCGCCGTGCAGACCGTCCATTTCCGCGAAGGGGCGCTGGTCAAGCGCGGTGACCTGCTCATCACCATCGACCCCGCCCCTTACGCGGCCGAAGTCGAGCGCGCATCGGCGCAAGTGGCGGCCGCCCAGAGCCGCGTGACACAGGCCCTCGGTGAGCAGACTCGTGCCAGGCGCCTGTGGGACGAGCAGGCCATCGCGCAACGGGAGTTCGAAGAGCGTACCAATGGTCGCGATGAAGCCGACGCCAACCTGCGCGCCGCACAAGCGTCGTTGCAAACCGCCAAGCTCAGCTTTGACTATACGCAGGTGCGCGCTCCGATCGCGGGCCGTATTGGCAAGCTTGAGGTGACAGTGGGCAACCTCGTGGCTGCCGGCCCCGGTGCGCCGGTACTGACCACGCTGGTGTCCGTGAGCCCTATCTACGCAAGCTTCGATGCCGATGAAAGCGTCATCGCACGGGCGTTGAAAGACGTCTCCACCGCCGGATCCAGTGCGCGCGGCCTCATTGAGCGCATTCCTGTACAGATGGGCACAGCGGTGAGCGAAGGCACACCATGGCTCGGCAAGCTGCAGCTCATCGACAACCAAGTCGACGCGAGGAGCGGCACGGTGCGGGTGCGCGCCGCATTCGACAACACCGATGGCTCCTTGATGCCCGGCCAGTTCGCCCGCATCCGCATGGGCCAGGCGCGCACAGACAAAGCGATGCTGGTCAGCGAGCGTGCCATCGGCACCGATCAGAGCAAAAAATTCGTGATGGTGATCAGCGCCGACAACAAGGCTGAATACCGCGAGGTGACGATAGGCGCACCTAGCAATGGCTTGCGCATCGTGCAAAAAGGGCTACAGCCCGGTGAGCGCGTGGTGGTGAACGGCCTGCAGCACATCCGCCCCGGCGCATTGGTAGCGCCCCAGATCGTGACCATGGATGCGACGGCCGCAGCGCCTTCGAAGGCCAAGCCAGAGCGCGTGGCGCAAGTCGACAAATCCTGATCAGGGACAAACAAAAAGTATCATGAATTTCTCGAAGTTTTTCATCGACCGGCCGATTTTCGCCGGCGTGCTGTCGGTGCTGATGGTCATCGCGGGGCTCATCGCCTTGCGGGGGCTGCCGATCTCCGAATACCCTGACGTCGCGCCGCCCTCGGTGGTCGTGCGCGCCCAGTACCCTGGTGCGAATCCGAAAGTGATCGCTGAAACGGTGGCCACGCCGCTGGAGGAATCGATCAACGGCGTCGAAGGCATGCTCTACATGGGCAGCCAGGCTACGACCGACGGCGTGATGACACTGACCGTGACCTTCAAGCTCGGCACCGACCCAAACAAGGCTCAGCAGCTGGTGCAAAACCGCGTTTCGCAAGCCGAGCCACGCCTGCCCGAAGAAGTGCGGCGCCTTGGCATCACGACGATCAAGAGCGCGCCCGACCTCACGATGGTGGTGCACCTCGTGTCGCCGAACGACAGATACGACATCAACTACCTGCGTAACTACGCAGTGCTCAACGTGAAGGACCGGCTCGCCCGCATCCAGGGCGTGGGTCAAGTGCAGATTTTCGGTGGCGGCGAATACTCGATGCGCGTCTGGCTCGACCCGCAAAAGGTCGCGCAGCGTGGCCTCTCGGCCAGCGATGTGGTGGCGGCTATCCGCAGCCAGAACATCCAGGCGGCCGCTGGTGTGGTGGGTGCCTCGCCCGGCCTTTCAGGCGTGGACATGCAACTCTCCATCAATGCGCAGGGGCGTCTGCAGAGTGAGGAAGAGTTCGGCGACATCATCGTCAAAACCAGTGCCAACGGCGCCGTTACCCGGCTGCGCGATATCGGCCGCCTCGAAATGGGCGCGGCTGACTACTCGCTGCGCTCGCTGCTCAATAACGACGCCGCCGTCGGCATGGGTGTGTTCCAGGCGCCTGGCTCCAACGCGCTAGACATCTCGCGCGATGTACGAAAAACCATGGACGACATCGCCAAGGGCATGCCCGAAGGCGTGGAATACCGCATCGCGTACGACCCAACACAATTCGTTCGAGCCTCTATCGAATCGGTCATCCATACCCTGCTAGAAGCCATTGCGCTCGTGGTGCTCGTCGTGATCCTGTTCTTGCAGACCTGGCGCGCGTCGATCATTCCGTTACTAGCCGTGCCAGTATCGGTGATCGGCACCTTCGCGATGCTGCATGTGCTGGGCTTTTCGATCAACGCGCTGAGCCTGTTTGGGCTGGTGCTGGCGATCGGCATCGTGGTGGACGACGCCATCGTGGTGGTGGAGAACGTCGAGCGCAACATAGAGGACGGCTTGAGCCCGCTGGACGCAACCTACAAAGCGATGCGTGAAGTGTCGGGACCCATCATCGCCATCGCACTGGTACTGGTGGCTGTGTTTGTGCCGCTAGCCTTTATCAGCGGTCTCACAGGCCAGTTCTACCGCCAGTTCGCGGTAACCATCGCGATTTCGACTGTGATCTCGGCGATCAATTCGCTCACGCTCTCTCCCGCGCTAGCCGCCTTGCTGCTGCGCGGCCACGACCAACCGAAAGACGCTCTGACGCGTGGCATGGACAAGTCACTGGGCTGGCTGTTTCGCGGCTTCAACAAACTGTTCCATCGCGGCTCAGAGGCCTACAGCGGTGGCGTCAAAGGCGCGATCTCGCGTAAAACCTTGATGCTGGCGATCTACCTCGCGCTGATTGGTGTGACCTTCGGCCTCTTCAAAGTGGTGCCAGGCGGGTTTGTGCCCGCGCAGGACAAGCAATATCTGATCGGCTTTGCGCAGTTGCCTGACGGCGCCACGCTTGATCGCACCGAAGACGTGATCCATCGCATGGGTGAAATCGTCAAGAAAAACCCGAACGTGGAAGATGCGATCGCATTCCCCGGTTTGTCGATCAACGGCTTTACCAACAGCTCGAATTCGGGCGTGGTGTTCGTCACGCTCAAGCCTTTCGACGAGCGCAAGCGCGTGGACCAGAGCGGCGGCGCCATTGCGGGCCAACTCAACCAGCAGTTCGCGGGCATCCAGGACGCGTTCATCGTGATGTTTCCGCCGCCACCAGTGGCTGGCCTCGGCACCACGGGCGGCTTCAAGATGCAGATCGAAGACCGCGCCTCGCTCGGCTACGAACAGATGGATGCGGCAGTGAAGGCCTTCATGGCCAAGGCCTATCAGACGCCTGAACTGGCCGGCATGTTCACCAGCTGGCAGGTCAACGTGCCGCAGTTGTATGCCGATATCGACCGCACCAAGGCGCGCCAGCTCGGCGTGCCCGTGACTGACATCTTCGACACGATGCAGATCTACCTGGGTAGCCTGTATGCGAACGACTTCAATAAGTTTGGCCGCACCTACAGTGTGCGTGTGCAAGCCGATGCGCCGTACCGTGCGCGGGCCGAAGACGTGGGCTTACTCAAAGTGCGCTCGAACTCGGGTGAAATGGTGCCGCTCTCGGCGTTGATGAAGGTCAATTCGAGTTTTGGCCCCGAACGCGCCATGCGCTACAACGGCTACCTCGCGGCTGACATCAATGGCGGCCCAGCTCCCGGATATTCGTCAGGCCAGGCGCAGGACGCCGTAGCGCGCATAGCGGCCGAAACGCTACCCAAGGGCATCAGCTTCGAGTGGACAGAACTGACCTACCAGGAGATCCTGGCCGGCAACTCCGCGTTCCTTGTATTCCCACTGGCGATCCTGTTGGTGTTCCTGGTGCTGGCTGCGCAATACGAAAGCCTCACTTTGCCGATCGCGATCATCCTGATCGTGCCGATGGGCCTCTTGGCTGCGATGACGGGCGTGTGGCTTTCGGGTGGCGACAACAACGTGTTCACGCAGATCGGGCTGATCGTACTGGTGGGACTAAGTGCGAAAAACGCGATTCTGATCGTGGAGTTCGCACGCGAGTTGGAGTTCGCCGGGCGCTCACCTGTGCAGGCCGCCATCGAAGCGAGCCGCCTGCGCCTGCGCCCTATCCTGATGACCTCGTTGGCTTTCGTGATGGGCGTGCTGCCACTGGTCTTGTCAACCGGCGCCGGCTCCGAAATGCGCAAGGCGATGGGCGTTGCGGTGTTTTCCGGAATGATTGGGGTGACGGCCTTCGGGTTGTTCCTGACACCCGTGTTCTATGTGGTGTTGCGCCGCCTTGCGGGTAACCGGCCGCTCAAGCAACACGGCGAATCGACCGTTTCGGCCCCGACATCGAGCGGCGGTGCTGGCCGCATGCATCTGCAGCCCGCCGCACCACGTGAGTCGCACGAATAAGCGACGCAGCCAGGATCAATCATGACCATCCATTTCTCATCCGTTACGGCCCCTCTACGCTCCGCGCTGCTGCCGCTGGTCGCTGCACTGGTGCTTGCCGGCTGCGCCTCCACGGCCCAAGTGGCGACCGACATTACGACGCCCGCGCAGTTCAAGGAGCAGCCGGTGAACACAGCTGGTGCAACAGCACCCGTGCAGGCCGCCGGCGACTGGTGGCGCGCCTTCAACGACCCGACGCTCGACGCCGTGGTTGAGCGCGCTGCCGTCAGCAACACCAGCATCCAGCAGGCTGCAGCGCGCCTGGCCGAAGCCCGTGCCATAGCGCGGACGGTCGACTCAGATCGCTCGGTACAAGTCGGTCTCGGCGCTGGCGCAAATCGGCAGGCCGGCCTCGACCGCAACCAGAGCAACAAACCCTCGACCATGTTGAACGCGGGCGCCAGCATTTCCTACGAGCTGGATCTGTTCGGCAAACTTGCGGGTGCCAGCAACGCCGCGACACTCGATGTGCAATCGCGCGAGTCCTTGCTGCAAAGCGCGCGCTTGCTGGTGCAGGCTGAAACTGCGCAGACCTACCTCGCGCTACGCGCGCTCGACGCCGAGCGCGCCCTGGTGCGCGAGCAGGTCGAGGCCTATAGCGACACGCTGCGCCTGACCGAACGCCGCGTGCGCGCAGGCGATCTCGCCGAGCTCGACTTGGCGCGCGTGAAGACTGAACTGGCAGCCACTGAATCCGAAGCCATCGCGCTGGAGCGCCAACGCACGTTGCTCGAACACGCGCTCGCTGTCTTGACAGGCGAGTTCGCCTCCAATTTCGAACTGCCCACCACCGAATGGTCTACCGCGTTACCGAACATTCCTGCCGGCGTGCCCTCGACCGTGCTGGAGCGCCGACCTGACGTGATTGCGGCCCAAAAGACCGTGCAGGCTGCGCAAGCCCGCGTCGGCGTGGCGCAGACGGCCTGGTTCCCGAGCATCGCGCTTACCGGCAGTGGAGGTTCAGCCTCGTCTGATTTGAGCGACCTCTTTAAGTGGTCCGCCCGTTCATGGGGCATAGGCGCGCTGCTTTCACTGCCCATCCTTGACGGCGGCCGGCGCGAGGCCGGCGTAAAGGGCGCATCCGCCCAGCTTGACGGCGCACTGGCCAGTTACCGGGAACAGGTGCTCATCGCGTTCCGCGAAGTCGAAGATCAGCTCTCATCGCTGCGGTTGCTGCGGGAGCAGTCGGCGGTGCAGACAATGGCGGTCGCCTCGGCGCGGCGCGCCACGGTGCTGTCGGACTCGCGCTACCGCAACGGCTACGTGAGCCAGCTTGATCTGCTCGACGCTCGCCGTAGCGAACTGCGCAACCGGCGTCAGGCACTGCAGGTGAAGTCAGCGCAGTACCAGGCGACAGTGGGGTTGATTCGTGCGCTGGGGGGTGGATGGGGCGAGGCGGCAGTCGCCAGTACTCTTTAGAAAAATAGCCTGCGAGCAGACTGGCCGGAAAAGCCAGCTCTGCCTATCGCGCATTGATGCCCATCGCGGGTGCGCACACGGCACCTGAGCGCACGCTCTCGATGCAACGTGGCACCAGCCGGGGGCACCGGCGCACCAAGTTAACCCTCGCGCCGGAAGCATCAGCGCTCGTAATGGATTGGTGTTGCCAGCTAATTGGAACCAGGCGCTTTACGACCCTAGAATGACTTTGACACGGCGCAGGCCGTGAATTCCGGGTCGCGCTGCTAGCCGACTTGGCGGCCGTTTCTTGCGAGGAAATTGCATTATGGGCAGCGTAGGCGATTGGTTGAAATCCGGGAATGGCGCCGCGCGCACTTCGGGCCGTTTGCGTGTGGGCTCGATGGCCTCCGGTGCCGAGGTGTCCCTGCCGTTCGTTGCGGTGCGAGGCGAGCGTCCCGGGCGCACGCTTTGGCTGCATGGGCAGGTTCATGGTGACGAGATCAACGGCATCGTTGCTGCGCTTCAGTTCGTGCGTGGACTGGCTCCCGAGACGATGTCGGGCAATGTCGTGGTCACACCAACGGGCAATCCACAGGCCCTCGATGCGCGACGCAAGCGCAATCCTTACGACGAACTCGACCTGGATCAAAGCTACCCAGGCAACGACAACGGATTGATCACAGAGCGCGTGGCTCATGCACTCATGACCGAAGTGAAGGGCGTGGCCGATGTGCTGATCAATCTGCACACCATGAACCCGCTGTTCGACGCACAGCCCTACTCCGTCTACAAACACCACCCAGATAGCGGCATCACCGAGGAGCAGTTGCTTGCGGCTATGGCTTGTTTTCACCCCCGTCTGGCATGCCGCCAAGATGTAGGGGGAAAAGGCGAACTGCCTGGCAATATTGCTGGCGCGCTCGACTATCAATGTCTGGCCGCAGGTACGCTGGCGTTCATGCTGGAACTGGGCAGTGGCAGCCGCCTTCAACCGGCCAATGTGGCTCTGGCTGAGCGCGGCTTCACCGCGCTAGCGCAGCAGATGGGCATTCTGCCCGGGACTCAGGAGCCCAGCCCTGCCAGTCTGCGCACCGTCAAACGCCGCGGCTGGGTCACGGCGCAAGAAGGCGGTCTATTCGTGCCGCGCTGCCAGGCCGGGGATTTAGTGAAGAAGGGTCAATCGATCGGTGACCTGTTAGGAATGGACGGCAGCGCCACGCCAGTGCCCGCTTTCGAGCGCGACGGCATTCTGATCGGGCTGCGCAGCGACCCCGTCGTACACACCGGCGAGCGCCTTGCATTTGTCGCATGGGAATGGGCCGACCACCAATTGCCCCGCGTCGCCTGACCCTATCGCGTTTTCCGAACCTCCGTTTCTGAAACCCCGGCTGCAACTGCGACAGCTCCATCATCTTCAAATTGCCATGAACACCGTCCCAACCTTTTCATCGAAGTCCATTCCACGCACCGGTCGCCGGCTGCTGCTGGCTGCGGGTTTTGCCTGCGTCGCTGCCGCCTGGAGTCTTCTGCCAAGCGGCGTTGCCCATGCGCAAGGATGGCCCGAAGCCAGCAGGCCCATCCGAATCGTCGTGGGCTTCCCGCCCGGTGGCGGTGTGGACGTACTCGCCCGAGCCGTTGCCGTGCCGCTGGCCAAGGAACTGGGCGGTAACGTGATTGTGGAGAACCGGCCCGGTGCGGGTGGCCTGCTGGCCACCGAATACGTGGCTAAGCAGCCATCCGACGGCTACACCGTCTATCTCGCGACACCTGGCTCCTTCACGATCTGGCCCTCCCTGCGCAAACTCAACTACGAGCCTGCCAAGGATTTCACGCCGGTGAGCCTAATGGTCACCATGCCCAATCTGCTGGTCACCGGCATGGGCACACCCTACACCAGTGTTGCCAGCCTGCTTGCCGCAGCCAAGGCGCCGAACGCCCAGATCGATTACGCCTCCGGCGGCGTCGGCACCATCGGGCAGATCGCAGCGGAGCAGCTCAACATCCTGGCCGGCCTCCACCTCACTCACGTGCCCTACAAGGGGACCGCCCCACTGCTCACCGATGTGATCGGCGGTGTGGTGCCGATCACCTTCTCTGATCCGTCAGCCACGCCGCTGATCGAAGGCGGCAAGCTGCGCCTGCTCGCACAAACCAGCGCCAAGCGCTCAGGCCTGTTCCCGGATACGCCCACGATGGCCGAGTCGGGTGTGCCTGGCTACGACCTGTCCAACTGGTACGGCATGGTCGCACCTGCTTCGACACCATCGGCCATCGTCGACAAGCTCAATGGCGCGCTGGGCAAGGTCTTGGCCCAGTCTGACGTTCGCAAGCAATTGGCGGGTGCCGGCATGGATGCGGCCTCGAGCACACCAGCGCAGTTCGGCAATCACATGGCCACGGAGCGCGCCAAGTGGGCGGCACTGATCGTTAAAGCCAAGATCCGCGCCGAGTGAGCGCGGGAGCTGACACTCACCGACTACGGGCTGGAGCGCCTACCGTACAGGTGGTCGATCTCCGCCCACGCCCCAACTCCTGCCGAGGGGCGCCCTGCTCTTCTCGCTTCGTTGAGCCTTCCATCTAACGCCGTATGTTGAGGAAAGAAGGATCCCGTACCTGAGCGCAGATAAACCAACTCGTACCATCGGCGCATGAACACCGAATCAAAACCCGAACGAGCGCAACTGGTCGACATCGGCGTCAACTTTCATTCAGCGCAGCTAGCGCCGCTGACTGACCAATTGTTAATGCGTGCACGGGCAGCCAACGTGGCCCAGATCCTGGCGACAGGTACATCGGCGGCGTCCAGTCGTCAGGCCCTTGAGCTCGCAAGAGCCCATCCAGGCACCGTCTTCGCAACTGCGGGCGTACACCCCCATGGCGCAAAATCGTTCGATGCAGACGCCGTCCGCGAGTTGGCGGAACTCTGGAAGTGTCCGGAAGTCGTGGCTGTCGGAGAGTGCGGCCTTGACTACAACCGCAATTTTTCGACTCCCGAGGCACAGCGCATGGCCTTCGCGCAGCAGCTGTCAATGGCTATAGAAACTCGCAAACCGCTTTTTCTTCATTGCCGCGACGCCTTCGCCGATTTCCACGACATGCTTGCCCCCGTGGTGGCAGACGGAGCGCGCGGCGTGGTGCACTGTTTCACGGGCAATCGAGCGGAAGCAGAAGCCTTCCTCGCCCTGGGGCTCGACATCGGCATCACAGGTTGGGTCACAGACCTCCAACGCGGTCAGGCACTTAGAGATGCCGTGCCAGCGATTCCGTTGGATCGATTGCACCTTGAAACGGACGCCCCCTATCTGTTCCCCAAGAATGCCGAAAAGCGTCGTGGACACAACGAACCGGCGAATCTTCCTTGGGTCGCGGCAGGTGTGGCGAAGCTCCTGAGGCGCGATGTTGACAACATCATTCAAGCCTGCACCTCCAACAGCCGAAGAATGTTCGGCCTTCCAGGCCATTGAAGATGGTTCGCGAGTTCGGCTCCTTTTGCGGGGGTGCAACTTCAGCTCATCGATCACCGTCGATCGCCAGGGTTTGTCACAACAAATCCTTCATGGCTTCGCTGCCTCTGGTGGAATTGTTGTACCGCCTCCGCAACGAGAGTAAGCCCCTAAACATACATACCGAACATTCGGTATCATTGGAACTTGAACATCATCGACGTTTCAGAAAACCGCACCATGGAACCAAATTTCGACGCGCGCGATCTGCGAAATGCCTTTGGACGATTCGCCACGGGTGTCACCGTGGTCACTACAGTGTTACCCAATGGACAACGCATCGGTTTGACCGCCAACTCGTTTAGCAGCGTGTCGATGTCCCCTCCGCTGGTCAGCTGGAACTACCGGCGCGAGGCGCTGGGTTTCGCGGCCTTTATGCAGGCGCAGCACTTTGCTGTCCATGTACTGGGACAACACCAATTGCACCTGTCGCCGCAATTCGCCTCGTCCGTGCCTGACCGCTTCCACGGGGTCGAGCTGGAGGCTGGCCTGGGTGGTGTACCGCTGATCAAGGACTGCGCCGCAGTCTTCGAATGCCGACAATGGTCTACGGTGGAGGCCGGCGACCATGTCATTTTGCTCGGCGAAGTACTGCGCTACATGCACAGCGATGTACCTCCATTGGTGTTTCATGCAGGCGGTTACATGCAATGGCCACAGGCCCGGTGCGCTTGAGAATCCGAGCAACCGTGTCAGTGCTGGCCGTTCCTGCGTTCGTCTGGGTAGAGCGCCATAACCTCGCGCCACATGCGCAGGACCGCAGCGTCCCGCTCACGTCCGCGAAGGAACGAACCCAGAGCAAGGCCGCGCACCATCACAACCGACAACTCCATCGCCCGTTCGCTCCACTCACGCGAGTGGCCTGCCTGCTCAAAGGCTCGCAGCCAGGCGGTGTTCACCGCTTGGCGAAACGCGTCAGCCGCTGGGCGTATGGCTTGCAGCAAGTCTGCAGACGTGCGCCCCGCGTTGATCAACTCATGCTGCACCAGGTAGCGCTCGCCGGAATAGAACTGGTAGCTGTCGTTAATGAAGGCCGGCAAAGGATCGGACTGCGCCACCGGCGATGCGGCGGCACTGACCGATTCCACCGTGGCCTTTTCGTAGGTGTACAGAGCCGTGGCAATCACCAGATCCAGCTTGGCTTTGAAGTGGTGAACGCGTGCGCCGCTGGAGACGCCTGCGCGCTCACTGATCTCGGCGCTAGACGCCCCCGCATAGCCCTTCTCTGCGATGCAGTCGATCGTCGCCAAAATCAACCGCTCGCGGGTGGCGTCGCTGCGCTGCTCCTGCGTGGGTCTGGGGTGCGGGGCTTTGGACGGCATATGCATATCAACAAACATACCGAATATTCGGAATCCTAGGGCATGATTGTGCATCTAAACATGGCGGGTCACATCATTCTGGTCGAACCGAATGTCTTCAAACGACTGCGTTGCGCGCTCTCCCGGTTCGCGGCAGGAGGCTGTCGAACTCAGAGCGCCAATAGCGAACATGAGCCTCAGCGGCCTCGATAAATTCCAAAGACAAAAGACAAAAAGACGAAAGGACTCGCAATGAAAATCGGAATCTTCGACCACCTGGACCGGCGCGACGTGCCGCTGCACCAGTATTACGCCGACCGACTGGAGCTGGTCACGCACTACGACCGTCTCGGGTTCTACGCCTACCATGTCGCCGAGCACCATGCCACTCCGCTGGGCATGGCGCCCTCCCCTTCAGTCTTCCTGTCTTCAGTGGCCCAGCGCACGCGCCGACTCAAGTTTGGCCCACTGGTCTACACACTGCCGCTGTACCACCCCTTGCGCGTGGCTGAGGAGATCTGCATGCTCGATCATCTGAGCCAAGGCCGTCTGCAGGTCGGCGTGGGACGCGGCATCTCACCCATCGAGGTGGGGTTCTACGGTGTCGATCCTGCGAAAGCGCAAGCGATGTACATCGAGAGCTACGCCGTCCTGATGAAGGCGCTCACCAGTGAAGTCCTGGACCACGAGGGTGAGTTCTTCCGCTTCAAACAGGTGCCCGTCGAGCTACGCCCATTACAGCAACCGCATCCGCCGATTTGGTACGGCGTGGGCAACGCGGATGGGGCCGACTGGTGCGTCGCCAATAACGTAAACGCCGTCGTGAACGGCCCCATCGCACGTGTGCGCGAGATCACCGACCGCTTCCGCGCACAGTGGGCCGGGGCCGGCAAGGCCGCAAGTGCGTTGCCGCTCATCGGCACCAGCCGGCATGTGGTTGTGGCGCCCACGGATGCCAAGGCCCTTGCGATCGCGGAGCGCGCCTATGCCCGCTGGTACGCAAGCTTCATGTACCTGTGGCTGCGCCATGGCAGCGCACCGCAGTTCACACCGTTTCCTGAGAGCTTCCAGGAAGCGCAGAAGCTGGGATTGGCCGTGGCCGGCAGCCCTTCCACCGTGCGGCAGGTGCTCGCTGAACAGGTAGAGCAGGCAGGAGTGAACTACCTGCTCGCTCGCTTCGCCTTCGGCGACCTGACTCTCGCCGAATCGACCTCCTCCGTCGAGCTCTTCGCCGCAGAAGTGATGCCTGCCCTGTGCGAAGAAGTCGCCCTCTCATGACTCAAGTCCTCAGCCTGCAGACGTTCATCAATACCTGACACTATCCAACCATAAGGAGACATCGCCATGCAGATCAATCGTTCCGTGTTCGCGCTCGCCATTTCCGGGCTGCTTTTCGCCACATTGGCTGGCCCGCTAGCCGCCCAACAGGCCTGGCCCACCCGCCCGGTGAAATTCGTCGTCCCCAGCAACGCCGGCGGCAGCCCCGACCGTGTGACGCGGCTGCTGGCTGAGCGGCTATCCAAGAAGTGGGGGCAGCCAACCATCGTAGAAAACAAGGCTGGCGCCACCTCCATCATCGGTACCGACTTCGTAGCCAAATCGCCGGCCGACGGCTACACGATGCTGTCCACCTTCACCTCTCTCGTGCAGGTGCCGGCGCTGTTCAAGCGCGTGCCCTACGACACCGAACGCGACCTCGTCGCGGTCACGCAGACCGTGGCCGTGGATGTGTTGTTCCTGGTGCGTGCCGATTCGCCATACAAAACCCTGCAGGACTTTGCCGCGGCCGCCAAGACTGCCAAACCACCGCTGAGCTATGGCTCTTTCGGCAACGGGTCGTCCTTTCACATCTATGGCGAGAAACTCAAGCAATCCATGGGCGTTGACCTGACCCATGTGCCGTACAAGGGGGAACTGCCATCCACGACCGACCTGCTGGGCGGACAGCTCAACTCGTCTTTTGCCTCCGTGGGCACGGCCTTGCCTTTCCTTACGGATGGCCGTCTACGCCCGCTGGGCGTCGCCTCAACCAAGCGCTCGCCTGTCCTGCCAGACGTGCCAACGCTGACCGAGCTAGGCATGAACATGCCCGATCTTGTGGGATGGTTTGGCGTGCTTGCACCAGCCGGAACGCCTGCGCCCATCATCCAGAAAGTTGCAGCCGACATCCGCGAGATCCTGACACAGCCGGACGTCGTAAAGATTCTACGAGACCAAGGGCTGGAGCCAGTCGCCAGTTCGCCTGAGGCGTTCCAGCGCCGTTTGAATGACGATCTTGTGCAGTGGAAAAAGCTGTTGCCCGAGGTCGGGATCAAGCCGGCCGATTGAGGCAGGTCGGCGGTCCGGCGCAATGCGCGTCAGCCGCTCTCTCTGCTACTGATCCGACCAGACTGCCAATTCGTAGCCGTCTGGGTCCAGAAAGTGGAAACGGCGCCCACCAGGGAAGGCGAATACGGGTTTAGTGATCGTGCCGCCCGATACTTCGATGCGCCGCTGCGTCTCGGCCAGGGCATCCCCATACACAATGACCAGCGGCCCTCCTGGGCGTATGGGTTCACCCGTGGTAAAGCCGCCGGTCAACCGGCCGTCACTGAACTCGGTGTATGTCGGCCCGTAGTCGGTGAACTTCCAGTCAAATACGGCGCCATAGAAAGCCTTGCTGCGCGCGATGTCAGCGACGTTGAACTCAATGTTGTCGATTTGCCGATCCCGGCCTTTTATTGCCATGCCTTACTCCTGATGCTGTTTGAATAGCCGCCATCCCTTCTGTCTGAGCCATAGGGCATACCCGGTCCAGGTGACGATCGCCGCGGTCGAGCAAGAAAATCGCCAAATTAGGCAAGTAAGCTGATAACGCCTTATATTTTATGCACTTCACACTCGAAGCTATGGTGCGTTCTGTCGCTCTCGAAGGGCGCGAAGCGACCGCGGCGCACTAACACCTTTGAGCGAAGCCATTTTCCAATTAGCCGCAGCAGAATTGCCTCATGCGCAGGTCGTTTGTACTCAACCTGAGTTACCGTTTGCGAAAATTCGAGCGCCCACTCTGGCGGGTCTGACTGATGCACTTACAAGGCAACTTAAGTCCTATAGGAAATCTATGAGCTACACGATCCATTGCACGAAAAAGCTGCTCGAACGCGTCAAGCCAGAAGCTATCGCAGCCAGTGGCGCGTTAGGCACCACCTTGCTTGGCAACTGGTACGCCACAGTCGTGTTTTGGAAACCGCAAGTAGCCTTGCTGGTCAATGAGAAAACGCTACTGCCCGTGTTCATGCCATTGGTTCCAGCGAAAAACTTGGCAACGCGCTTTCCTGCGTATCTGGCAGATGTACTCGAGGCTCATGGTGTCCCCCAGCAGTTCATCGACCATGAGCTTGCGCAGATGAATGAAGTCCAGTGCGCCAAGACATCAAACCGTAGTGTTGTCGGCATCATGAACCAGTTCCCTTATCTGGCGGAAGGCGACCGCGCATTCCTTGAGTCGAATGATCTGCTTACTTTGTCGATCAGCCTATCTGAAACACCGTTCAGCCCCTTGTACCAAAGTGCTGGATCACCTGACCGCGAATTGCAACTTCTCATCAGCAGCAAGAACTTCGCCAGATAGCATATGAGCGAATTGCGCGGGCAAATGTGAATCCTGCCGCGCCCTGCCGACAGGGTCTGCGTTGACCCGCAAGTCGAGGTCGTTCTCGACACCCTGAACCTGCATGACAGCAAGGTAAGCACGTGGATGCCGACTCATGACTCACCCGCCAGCAAGACCGCGCCCTCGTCTGACCAGTACCAATCCTCGCTATCCAGATCGCGCACCCGGGCCAGCTCTCGCCCGAGGCGCGCCTGCCAGTGCGTGGCATGCGCTGCGTCGGCCTGCACCAAGCGCTGCAGGATGCGCAGTCGGCTATCCCAGTAGCCAGTCATGCCTTCGCCGGCTGCTTCGTCAGAGCTGAACAGCGCCCGCGCACGCTCATGCTGCAGCAAGGCCTCATGCAAGCTGGCTTCATCGGGCTGCCGCGCGTCGGCATCATCCAGCACACGAGCGCCAAGCCGATGGTGAGCCGCGCCCAGCATGTGACCCACGTCTTGGTCGCTTGAAACAAAAGGCCACAGCTGCAAGCCAGCCAGGCGCTGCACCATGTCTGCGCAGGCTTGGCGATTGCCTTCCAAGTCGCCCAGCTCCAGGCTGGCCCAGCGCTTCTTGTCCAGCACATGGGCCCACTTGAAGGGGTCTGGGCTACCAGCCGCTTCAAGCAGGGCCTGCGCCTGCAGTGCTGCCTGCCAGGCTTGCGCCGGGTCCTTGGCGCGTTCGGTCTCAGCCATCAGGCCACCGAAGGCCTCGTGATCCAGGTCGGCACTGGCCTGCAGGCTGGCTGGGTCGAAGTCGGCGTAGTTTGGCAGCGTGTGCATGCCGCTGAGCACACGCAGTTGCTGTGCCTGTTCGCGTTCGCCCTTCAGCCACAGCGCGAAGCCAAGCCAGAACCACGCACGGCGGCGCAAGTCCCACAGGCGCGCCACCCACTCCGCCTCTGGCGCTTCGCTGGATGGCTCATCGCCCAACGCTGCCGTGGCTTGCAGCAGCCACTGCGCATCAGCCTGAGCCTCATCCACCAGGGGCGCCGTTTGCGTCAACCAGGCCTGCGCACGCAGCAGCACCCAGTCGGCGTGGCCCATCGCCTCGTCCAGCCCGTCAATCTCGTCCGCATCTGGGTCTTGCGCCGCTGGTGCACTGGCCCGCGCCAACAGCTTTTCCTCCTTCTTGGCCAGCTTGTTGCCAAGCGCCCAGCCTGCGTTCCCCAAAAGCCGCTGTGCCGTGGGCAGCAGTGCGTCGGCCGGGACAGCTTGCGGCGACTGGCCTTTTTCGATGGCCAGCGCGCACAGGGCCGCCGTGCGGCGCGCCAGGGGTAGCACGATCAGATCGATGCTGTAGCCCTCACTCAGCCACTCCTGGTAACGGGCGTCTGGCACGAACTGCGCTGGCACGGACTCAATCCAAGTGGTGCCGTGGGTGTTATAGCAGGCATCGGCAATGGCTTGCGTGTACACATCGGCTGGAATCTCATAGGGGTTCAAGCTGTAGCTTGACTCGGTAGACTCAATGCATTCCAGCACATCGACCTCGGTCCAGAACACCCGCCACCAGCACTCACCAATGTCTTTGTCATTTGCCTGCAGCCAGGGCAGTTGGTGGCGCTCAACCAAGGCGGGCCAATCCGGGTGTTGGCCGTAAAGCGCCTGCGCATGGGCGTACAAGGTTTGGTCCACCCGCTGACCAGGAATGGCCTCAATGGCTTGGATGCGCACGCCTACCACGGCGCGCACGAATTCGGGAGAGTGCGACAGTCGCCAGGGCAGCTCATTCAGGAAAAAATAGGTCCCTTCGTACCAAGCCACGGCCTGAGCCCACAGCGCATCGGTCTGCAGTGCATGTGGCAACCGACGGATGTCGTAGGCGTTCTGGCGCACCATGGCCTGGGCAACGGTGGGAGTAATGGCGGCTTCAGGCAAATGCTCAGTCTGAGCACCGCAGGCCAGCGCCAGCAAGGCCAACGCCTCGTCCCACACAGCTTCGGGCACGGCCTCGGCATCGAAGTGCTGCCTGCGCCAGTCCGGTGCGGCGTAAGGCCAGGGCTGGGCCTGCATGCACAGCGCGTGCGTGACCAGCTCCGCCGGCAAATGGCCCAGCACATCGGCGTTGGCCCGCACCAGTTGCACAGCCACATCGGCATTCACCTGCGCCTGCACCAGCGCTTCATCAAATGCAGACAGCCAGGTGCTGGCGCTGCCTGCGCACTGGGCCACCAGGGCATGCAGCAAGGCTGGCGTGCGCTGCGCCTGGACAACCCGACCGATGTTTTTCGGGTCCGCAGCCACCAGCTTGGCCTGCAGCGCCACGGTCTGCGCCTCGTCCAAGGCCTTGGCTTCGCGCTCGGGCCAATCCGACTGGTGCTCGGCGGGGTTCACAGCTCGCAGGTGGGCGTGCGCCGCGTATGCGAGGTCAAACACTTCGTTTTTGCCCATCGCGGTGCGATGCGCTTCCTCAGCCTGAGCAAGGTGCGCTTGCGCCGCCTCGCCCGGCCGCTGGGACAAGCGCCAATTCCACAAGCCGCGCAGCCAGTGCACCGAGCCTTTTTCCGCCCAATTGGTGCCCTGCAAGGTCTGCAACCTCTGCTCAGCCTCGGCCAAGCGCCCTTGCACCAAGGCGATTTCGAGCAGCACGCGCTGCATCTCAGCTCGCTCAGTGTCCATGTCCTCGTTCAGCCGGTTCAGCTCGACCTGCGCCACTTCTCGCGCCTCGTCAGCCTGCCCTTGGTACAGCAAGCTCAGGCTCAGGTAGTAGGCCGACGCGTCCTTGAACGCGGTCTGCTGCTTGGGGAAGGTTGCATGCGCGCGCTGCAGGTAGGGCAAAGCTTGTTGCACAGCACCCTGTTCAAACAGGATGCGCCCCATGGCTGCCAGCGCTGGCGAAAAGCCCGGTGCCAAGGCAACGGCCTGGCGGTGCGCCATCCATGCCTGCTCGGGTTCAGCCGCCTCCTGCAATGCCACGCCCTGCCGCCAGGGTGCCAGGGCCGCAGGGTCAAAGCCATCGCGCCAAATGCTTTTGCCCTCGTTCTTGTACTGCGTCAAGCGATCAGTGCGCCACATGGGTTCGTCGTACGAATCAGCCTCCGGCACGCCATACAGCTCGTCGCGCAGCGCGTAGATGCACTCGTGCCAGAGCAGCATCGGGTTGGGCATGGCGTGGACCAGCTCTTCGCATGCGTCCCATTGCGCCATCAACATGATCACCGTGTCTGACGACAACACCAGTGGTTCGTCACAACGCACGAACCAGAAGATGGCCAAAGGGGTTTTGACATGGCCCAGCACAGGCTCCCGCGTCACTTCATCGTCCTCCGCCATATACACCAACAGGTGTTGGCATTCAATGGTGCCCAGCACCTGCAATACCGTGTGTGGGGACACGTGAAGCTCGGGCATGAGCAGGTCTCCACTCACACATACCGCCCGCCAGCCCGGAAGTTCCTGCGCGTGCAGACTGCCCTGCACCCACAACACGTCAACACCTGATTCAGCCAACGCCGTCATCTGCTCGCGGTCCAGCTGCACGTCAGTGGGCATCACCAGCACGAGCGCGTCGTCCGACAGGTCTTCGGCCAGGTCCTCTCGCACCTCCACGCCCGCCTCGCCGCACAGCGCCTGCCATCGCGGCAGAAACTCGTCGCCGCGCATCAAGGACCAGCCGGGTACCACCAGCAATTTCTTCAACTTGCGCTCAATCTCCGCGAACTCGTCTGACATCTGTCACCCTCCCTGGGTTGTGGTCGCGTGCAACTTCTTGCGAGCCACGGGGCTGGCTTCGTGTGAGCGCATCACGTTCCGTTGATTTATACAGTATCGAGCCAGGCGGATCTCCATAGGTGACAGCGCCCGGTCTTCGGGCACGAAGGTCGCGATAGAAACCGCGCTCAAGCCGTCGGCTGGGTTGTTACGAAAAACTAGAGACAGGACATTAAAACGTATGCAAATATCCCATTTATCGAAAAAAAAAGACATATGCCTTTCCTTGCTCTTCTTCAAGTCGGAGGAAATCGACCTCACCCCACCATAGAGCAAACCACGCAGGTGGCCCTTTTTCCACACACGGCGCGGACCTGGAGGTCATCTTGAAATGCCTAGGTGATAACTAGCGCCTAGTGCGGAGGAGGCACAACCCGATGCCCGACAAGCAACTTAGCGATGAATATCTGAAATAGGGATAGATATCAAATAGCTAAAAGCAACTATGCTCGACGCCAGAGGCAAGGTCGGCCGAGCTTCTACCTGCCTCTTTCCGCAGAGAACCCCTCCATGACTGATACTCTCCAATCCCTTAGCCAACAACAACTTGCGTTTGCGCAGGAGCGTGAGTGGGAACAGTTCCATTCGCCCAAGAATTTGGCATCGGCCCTGATTGTGGAAGCGGGCGAATTGCTTGAGCACTTCCAATGGATGACTGAGGACCAAAGCCGACAGCTCCAACAAGAAAAGCTTGAGGCTGTAGGCAGCGAGATGGCGGATGTGCTCCTTTACCTCGTTCAGCTAAGCAATGTGCTCGGAATAGACCTGGTGAAAGCCGCGCAGGCAAAGATCAAAGTCAACTCGCAAAAATACCCAGTCAACCTCGTGAAGGGCAGTAGCAAGAAATACGATCAGCTTTGATTGAGCAGGAACGGGTACAGCGGTGATCATCTACCAAGCCAGCAAGAAAGAGTTTCTTCACCACACACTCCGTGAAGACATTGAGGAGATCATGCTTCGCCATGTCCGTCACGCGGGCGTCACTGGCGGTAGTGAGAGCGAAGTGCGTTCGTGGCGAAGCTCGCTGTTTGAGATGGCCAAGGTACTGCAGGATGAGGAGATCCCAGAAGATGCAGGCATCGCTATTGAGTATCAGCTACCTCGCAGCTCGCAACGCATCGACTTCATGATCACGGGCGAAGACGAAGAAGGATCCCCCAAAGCGGTGATTGTTGAGCTAAAGCAGTGGTCCACCTCTCGTTACAGCACAAAAGACGGGGTCGTCTGGGCAAGACGCGGTGGTCGCAGTGCAGAGACCGAAGGCGCCCACCCTTGTTATCAGGCTTGGTCGTATGCGGCACGGCTTGAAGACCTCAACGCTGCCGTGCAGGACAAAGGCATTCATCTTCAGCCCTGTGCCTACCTACACAACCATCCTCGCGACGGTCAAATCGACCACCCGCTCTACGAGCCGCATATTCAGCGAGCCCCTTTGTTCCTGAAAAGCGATAAGGACAAGCTCAGCCGCTTCATAGCCAAGCACGTGCGCCGTGGCGATCGCTTGAAGTCGCTCTATGCCATCGAGCACGGCCAAATCCAGCCATCGAAAAGCCTGATGGATTATGTGGCCAGCCTGATGCAGGGCAAGAGCGAGTTCGTGCTCATCGATCAGCAGAAAGTAGTTTACGAATCCATTCTGCAGATCGAGAAACAGTCGCAAGAAAAAAAGCAGGTATTGATCATTCAAGGCGGCCCGGGTACAGGAAAGTCGGTCCTTGCCATCAACCTGCTGGCAGCGCTTATCAATCGAAAACGCAACGTGCGTTACGTCACAAAGAACCGCGCTCCCCGAGACGTCTTCCAAGCCAAGCTAACCGGCACCTTTACCAAAACTCGACTCGGAAACCTTTTCAGTGGTTCTGGCTCTTTCACCGAAGACGAAGCTAACACTCACGATGTCTTATTGGTAGACGAAGCACACCGACTCAACGAGAAAAGCGGCCTTTACCGCAATCTGGGGCAGAACCAGGTTCTAGAGATCATCCGATCAGCAAGATGCTCAGTCTTCTTCACCGACGATGATCAACGAGTCACGATCTTCGATATTGGCCACACTGAAGAACTAAGACGACATGCCAGAGCCTTAGGCGCCGAAATCACTGAGCTGGAGTTGACATCACAATTCCGGTGCAACGGCTCCGACGGCTACCTCGCTTGGCTGGACGACACTTTGGCAATTCGGCCCACGGCCAATCAATTGCTTGATCCTACTGAGTACGATTTTCGTGTGTTCGATGATCCGACCGAGATGCACGACCTCATCGCAGCAAAGAACCAAGCGAACAACAGATCTCGAGTCGTCGCTGGCTATTGCTGGCCCTGGCCCAGCAGTAAAGACCCCGAGGCATGGGACATTCAACTCCCCGCACTTGGGTATCAGAAACGCTGGAATCTCAACACAGACGGCAGCCTTTGGATCATCAAGCCAGGATCTATCCAGGAGGTAGGCTGCATTCATACCTGCCAGGGTCTTGAGCTGGACTATGTTGGCGTGATCATCGGCGACGACTTGGTCTACCATGGTGGTCAGATCGTCACAGATGCTACCCAGCGGGCGTCCTCCGACCAGTCCGTGCGGGGGCTCAAGAAGATGATCCGAGAAGACCCCAAGCGTGCCCGGGAACTGGCAGACCTCATCGTCAAGAACACCTACCGCACCTTGATGACCCGAGGGATGAAAGGCTGCTACGTATATTGCACGGATAAGGCGCTAGCTGAGTATCTGCGCAGCAGGGTCCGTTCCACTAAGAATCTGGCACCAGTATTGGCGAAGCATGACGCCAGTACCAACGTCATACCTCTAAGACGAGTCATGGAACCTGAACGTCAAAACAACAGAGCAGCGCTCCCACTTATCGACATCAAGATGGCGGCCGGCGTATTTTCGGAATCTCAAGCACTCGACAGCACTGCTGTTGAATGGGTAGAAGCGCCAGCCTGGATTTCTCCGCAACCGGGCCTCTTCGTCGCGCAAGTAATTGGTGAGTCGATGAGCCGCCGTATTCCGAATGGATCGTGGTGCTTGTTCCGCGCGAATCCCAGCGGTACGCGTCAAGGCAAAGTCGTGGTTGCCCAACATCGCAGTATTGACGACTCCGAAACCGGCGGGAAATACACAGTTAAGGTCTACTCCAGCGAGAAGACGGTCGACCCTGATGGTACCTGGCAACACGAGCGAGTAGTCTTACGTCCGGACTCATTGCAGCCGGGTTATGAGCCGATCGTGATCACACGTGGGGACGTAGACGATGAATTCATGATCGTGGCGGAGATGTTGACAGTTCTTGAAAACGAATCATAACGGCCACTTTTTTGGGCTTTCGGCAGACCGTTTCTGGCCCTCAAGTGGTGGGCGGCCTGAGAATTCGTCTGCACTCTTCTCGCCTCCAGCGCGCCGTCAACTCACATCACCCCAGAGAGGGGCTCTGGAACCGCTTGCTCACTCCGGTTCCGGATTTTTCGGGCGTCAAGACAACTGATTTCTCAGTTTGGCGAGAGTTATATGGATTTTCATCTGATTGGGTTGGAGACAGGTTGCAGCGAGCAAGCTCGCCCCTCA
Organism: Ottowia thiooxydans DSM 14619; assembly: GCF_000422885.1. Classification (GTDB taxonomy): domain Bacteria; phylum Pseudomonadota; class Gammaproteobacteria; order Burkholderiales; family Burkholderiaceae_C; genus Ottowia; species Ottowia thiooxydans. Next base: position 161,340 of record NZ_AUGX01000010.1, read on the forward strand.
CCCCCAGCCCTCTCCCACCCGTGGGAGAGGGGGCAAAACCACCCGTATCGTTCCGAGGCGCAAGCCGGCTGAACATTGAGCAGCTTCAGTCTCTCCCGCATGCGGGGAGAAAAACCGAACCCAGCTCTGACGTCACTTCTTTGAAGCTAAGTCAGATAACTTGTCACCCGGAGCCCCGAAGAGCTCGAACTCACTCCCACTCAATCGTCGCTGGCGGCTTGCTGCTGACATCGTAGGTCACGCGGTTGATGCCGCGCACTTCATTGATGATGCGGCTGCTGACTTTCTTGAGCAGGCTGTATGGGAGTTCCGCCCAGTCTGCCGTCATGAAGTCGCTGGTTTGCACTGCACGCAGAGCGACGACATAGTCGTAAGTACGGCCATCGCCCATCACGCCCACGCTCTTCACTGGCAGGAAAACCGTGAAGGCCTGACTGGTTAAGTCATACCAGCTTTTACCGGTGCCCTTGTCAACGTGTGAGCGCAGTTCTTCAATGAAGATGGCATCCGCCCGGCGAAGCAGATCGGCATACTCTTTCTTGACTTCACCAAGAATACGCACGCCAAGACCCGGGCCGGGGAATGGATGACGGTAGACCATGTCATGCGGCAGGCCGAGGGCCACGCCCAGTTCGCGGACTTCGTCTTTGAATAGATCGCGCAAAGGCTCCAGCAGTTTCAAGCCCAGTTGCTCTGGCAAACCGCCCACGTTGTGGTGGCTCTTGATGGTGACAGCCTTCTTGCTCTTGGCGCCACCAGACTCAATGACGTCTGGATAGATGGTGCCTTGGGCCAGGAAGGTGGCGCCCTTGTTGCCTTGGCCGTTGGCTTTGAGCTTTTCAGCTTCCGCCTTGAACACGTCCACAAACAGGCGGCCGATGACTTTCCGCTTTTTCTCTGGATCAGTGACCCCGGCCAACTCGCCCAGGAACAGATCGCTCGCATCTACACGGATGACCTTGGCGTGCAGCTTGCCAGCGAACATTTCCATGACCATATCGCCTTCGTTCAAGCGAAGCAGACCATGATCAACGAACACGCAGGTGAGCTGATCACCAATGGCGCGGTGAATGAGCGCTGCGGCTACCGAAGAATCAACCCCGCCGGACAGGCCGAGGATGACTTCTTCATTGCCCACTTGCTGACGGATGGATTCCACTGCCTCAGCGATGTGGTCGCGCATGACCCAATCTGGGCGTGTACCGCAGATGTCCAGTACAAACCGATCCAGCAACGCCTTGCCTTGTAGGGTGTGCGTGACTTCCGGGTGAAACTGAACGCCATAGAAGCGGCGCTCTTCATCCGCCATGCCAGCAATGGGGCATGAATCTGTACTGGCCATGAGCTTGAAGCCCGCGGGTAGCTCAGTGACTTTGTCACCGTGGCTCATCCAGACCTTGAGCATGCCATGGCCTTCAGGCGTATGGAAATCCTCAATGCCTTTCAGCAACTCAGTGTGGCCACGGGCACGCACTTCGGCATAGCCGAATTCGCGTGTGCTCCCGCCTTCAACCTTGCCGCCCAACTGCTGCGCCATGGTTTGCATGCCGTAGCAAATGCCCAGAACGGGGATTCCCAAGCCAAATACGGACTCAGGCGCTTTATCGTCTACTTCGTACACGCTGGCGTGGCTGCCGGAGAGGATGACGCCTTTCAGGCTTCCATCCGCGGCGTAGGCGCGCACCCAGTCATCATTGACGTCGCAAGGGTGCACTTCGCAGTACACGTTGGCTTCCCGCACGCGGCGGGCGATGAGCTGGGTGACCTGTGAGCCGAAATCGAGGATCAGTATTTTTTGATGTTGCATGGTGCCGCTGCTTCAATCCGCCCGGTAGTTCGGTGCCTCTTTCGTGATCTGCACGTCATGGACGTGAGATTCGCGAATGCCCGCTGCCGTGATCTGGACGAATTCAGCCTGGTCGCGCATGTCGTCTATGGTGGCGCAACCACAGTAGCCCATGCTGGCGCGCAAGCCGCCAGCCATCTGGAACAGAATGGAAACCACACTGCCTTTGTAGGGCACGCGGCCTTCAATGCCCTCAGGAACCAGCTTGTCAGCATTGGGGTTGCCGGTGCTGCTTTCCTGGAAGTAGCGGTCTGCACTGCCCTGCTGCATGGCGCCAATACTGCCCATGCCGCGGTAGCTCTTGTAGCTGCGGCCTTGGAACAGCACGATTTCGCCAGGCGCTTCTTCAGTTCCTGCGAACATGCCGCCCATCATCACGGTGCCCGCACCGGCTGCAATCGCCTTGGCAATGTCACCGGAGTAGCGTATGCCACCGTCAGCGATCAAGGGAACGCCAGTGCCTTGCAAAGCAGTCGCCACGTTGTCGATAGCGGTGATTTGCGGCACGCCCACGCCGGCCACGATACGGGTGGTACAGATACTGCCAGGGCCGATACCGACCTTGACACCGTCTGCGCCCGCCTCGACCAGCGCACGCGCTGCAGCGCCGGTGGCGATGTTGCCGCCAATGACCTGCACGCCGGGGTAATTCTGTTTGACCCAGCGCACACGCTCGATCACGCCATGGCTGTGGCCGTGGGCCGTGTCGACGACCAAAGCGTCTACGCCGGCCTTAACCAGGGCTTCCACTCGTTCTTCTGTGCCCTGCCCCACTCCGACGGCAGCGCCCACCCGCAATCTGCCGTTGGCATCACGCGCGGCATTGGGGAAAGTGGTTTGTTTAGTGATGTCTTTGACAGTGATCAGGCCTTTTAAGCGGTCCTGGTTGTCAATGATCAGCAAGCGTTCAAGTTTGTGCTTGTTAAGCACACCCTTGGCTTCCTCATGGCTGGTGCCCTCTTGCACCGTGATGAGACGCTCACGCGGGGTCATGATGTCGCGAACGGGTACGTCGTAGCGTGTCTCAAAGCGCAGATCGCGCCCCGTGACGATGCCCACCACTCGGCCCTGGTCGATGACCGGGAAGCCGCTGATGCCCAGTTCGTCAGACAGCTGCATTACCTGGAGCACGGTGTGCTCGGGGGTGATGACGACTGGGTCGCGCAGCACTCCACTCTCGTAACGTTTCACTTTTGCAACCTGCGCAGCCTGTTCTTGGGCCGTGAGGTTCTTGTGAACAATGCCGATTCCACCCTCTTGCGCGATGGCAATTGCCAAGCGTGCTTCAGTGACGGTGTCCATGGCCGCCGAAACCAAAGGTAGGTTCAGGCGGATGTCACGTGTGAACTGGGATGAAAGACTGACGTCCTTTGGGAGGACTTGGGAGAACGCGGGGACGAGCAAGACGTCGTCGAAGGTAAGCGCGTTACCGAGAAGGCGCATGTGAAAGCTCCAAAAAAAGAATTGTATCCGTGTGCCGTATGACCCTGTCATAAGATACGCTTTCTGTTTCGCAAAGATTGCAGCTTTAGAGTGGGTTCACCATCTTTCCGGCCCCTGAAAGATGATGAACACGTTCTCAGTACCCGTATCAATGAATTTCGCCAGAATCTTTACCGTTTGCATGCTTCTGATAGCGGCCAGCACCGCTTCCGCCCAATACCAATGGGTTGATAAGGATGGCCGCAAGATCTACAGCGACCGCGCTCCACCTGCGGATGTTCCTCAAAAAAGCATCCTGAAAGAGCCCCGAGGCGCCAGCAGAACCGCTCCGCGGGCTGCTCCAGAGTCCGCCGCCAGCAGCACAGCCCCATCTGCGCCGGCTACCGCCCCTGCGGCCAGCCCTGCCCCCAGCGGCACTGATAAAGCACTGGAAGAAAAGAAAAAGCAGGCTGAAGCCGCAGAAGCTGCGAAGAAAAAAGAAGAAGAGCAGAAAGTCACAGCTCAGCGAGCCGAAAACTGCAAGCGGGCCCTGGCCGCCAAAGCAGGTCTGGATTCCGGTATACGCATCGCACGCACCAATGACAAGGGTGAGCGGGAGTTTCTGGATGACGCCGCACGCGCCGCAGAGCAGCAGCGCACGCAAGCTGTCATTCAAGCAGACTGCAAATAGGCGTGATTGCCGGGTTACTCTCCGGTCAGTGCCCAGATCAACCCCGGATGCCCCCCAGGATTAGTACCCAGATTTAGCGCCCGCTCTGCGTTGTGCGAACAGGCCAGCGCCGCGGGCACCTTGCTTGCTGAAGCGTTCGCGCCGGGCTACCTTGGGGTCTACGGTCAACCCACGCCAAATTTCCACTCTGTCGTCATCCTGCAAAGGCTGATCAAGCGGCGCCTTGCGGCCCCATACTCCCGCGCCTGAAGGCTCCAGCACCGCTTCAGGAAAGCGCGCACGCCAGCCACTGGCATCTATGGCGTCTTGCACCGTGCTCCCCAACGGCAATGTCAGCACGGTTTCCCATAGCTGCCGCGGTGCTGGCGCGTAGATTACGGTGACTGAGAGGACCTTGGCGTTCACGCTTTGCCGTACACCTGATCAGCGCGTTCAACAAAGGCATCGACCATGCTGGCGGCGATTTTGTCGAACACGGGGCCGACCAATTTGGCCAGCAAGGTGCTCGAAAAGCCATAGTCCATAGACAAATCGATCTTGCAGGCACGCTGGCTGCCATCTCCCACGGGGGTGAACTTCCACACGCCTTCGAGCTTGGAGAAAGGCCCTTTTATCAAATGCAGGCGCACTTCGCGCCCCGGGATATGCTCGTTGCGGGTGGTAAAGCTCTGCTGTATGCCCTTGAAGGATAGGCCAACCTCTGCCTGCATGCCCGCCTCGTCTTGCGAGAGAACACGGGCGTAGTTGCACCAGGGCAGGAACTCGGGATAGCGCGCCACATCGGTCACGAGGGCGAACATTTCTTCCGGGCTGTACCAGATCAGGACTGATTTGCTGACAGTTTTCATAGAATGCACGTTTCGCCTTCGATTTTAAGAGGCTCCGCTGCGAGATTGGTGTGAAAGCAGCTGCTTCACACCAAATCACTTGCGGCAGGCGGGCATCGCCCCCATATTCTTTCCCATGGCCACTAAATCTCCTGCATCCAAATCACCTGTCATCGCCCAGAACAAAAAGGCCGCTTTCAATTACTTTTTTGAAGAGCGCTTCGAGGCCGGGATGGTGCTCGAAGGCTGGGAGGTCAAATCCCTGCGCGCGGGTAAAGTGCAACTTCCTGACGGCTACGTTGTGATCCGCAATGGAGAGTTGTTCGTGGTTGGCTGCCAGATTAACCCTCTGGGCACGGCTTCCACTCATGTCCGCCCGGATGCTGTTCGCACAAAAAAGCTGCTTCTCAAGAAGGAGGAAATCCGCCGCTTGATCGGGAAAGTGGAGCAGAAAGGTTACACCCTTGTACCGCTCAATTTGCACTGGTCGAATGGCAAGGTGAAATGCGAAATTGCCTTGGCCAAGGGTAAGGCGGAGCACGATAAGCGCGACACCATCAAAGACCGCGAGGGCAAACGAGAGGTGGAACGCGCCATGAAGAGCGTTAACCGGTAAATCTTCAACGCAGGCTCCGTGTCGGGTTAGACCGGAAGCTTAGCCTGAGGCGTTTCGGCCACGCTGAAACAGCCTCACCAGGCCTAGCCACTGCTGGGCCCAGAAACCCCGCCCGTAGTCTCGACCACTTTCGACCTGGTCCTGTATCCCCGTGGGCTGGAGGCCACCCTTCCATTCAGCGCTCTTAAAGAGCATGTCCCAGCAAGAAAACAGGATGCCAAAGTTGGCTCCATAGGGGTGGCTGGTGGTAATTCCTGGTTCATGGCCCAAAGTTACCTCGTGATGGCGGCGATGAAAGCGTGGGCTCACCGCGATTCGCTCCACCCAATTGGGCCAGCGCCAGCGCAAATTGGCGTGTTGCAAACTCTCAAATAGCTGAGAAAGCGCCACCAGGGCCACAAACTGCGAAGGCCCCACGCCGACGAGCAGGGCGACGGTCACGAAAACCATGTCTACGATCACCGAATCCAGCAGGTGATTCCGATTGTCCGTCCACATGGTCATCTGGCGCTGGCTATGGTGTACTGAGTGCAGTTGCCACCACCAGTGAAACTGGTGTTGAAAGCGGTGTACCCAGTAGCCCAGGGCATCAAACACCACCAGATAAAGCAGAAAGCTCACCCAGGCGATATCTGTCACGCCGGGCCAGAGTTGATCGATTTGCAGCGTCGGCAAGCCCTTGGCGCGTAAAAACCCAAAGAACTGAGTTGCCCACTCGTCAAAAGTAAAGAACATCGCGAGCTTGAAAAGCCCTAGGCGGTGCAGCAAGGTGTAGATCACATCAACCCGAATGGCGTGGCGATCTGTGACCGCTTCCACCGGCCAAAGACGCTGTGCGGGGCCTATGACCAAGACCATCACCACGATCTGAAGCAGGCCCACCACCAGCCAGCCGGTCGCTGTGTAGCCGTCTTCCAGCAGATTGCCTGCACCCACGGCGAATGCCACAGGCTGCACAAAACCCTCAAACAGCCACTGCTGGACAGTGGCGAAGATGTTGCTAAACCAATCCATCAGTCGCATTTTCCAGGCTTAAGGATGAGACGCAATCCAGGCTTTGAAGTCTGGGTGCTCGCGTAAGGTGGCAAAGCAAAACCCTTTGCTCTTCAAACCCATGATCAAGGGCTCCAATACGGTGGGTGCCCAAGGGTCACGGCGTGACCAGATGCCCAGATGAGCCAGCAAAATGTCGCCTTCACGGATATTTCCCAAGGCGTTTTTCAGCAAGACCGCATTGGGATACTGCTCGCTGGAGAGTTCATCACCCAAAAAACCTGCTGGCGACCACCCTGCGTGCTTGTAGCCACACTGCTGAGCTGCTTGCAGCAACGCCGGTGAAGTCTTGCCGCCCGGCGCGCGGAAGATGGGAAGCGCCTTTTTGCCTGTGATGTTGGACAAACGGTTGGCGGCCAAGGAAATGCTTTCGCAGTACTGGTTTGCACTCCAGGTCATGTTGCGGCCGGCTTGCGGGCCTGCAGAAGGTCGAACCTGAAAGCGCACCGGTTTACCGGCCACATCACCCCGCCAATAGTCATGCTCCCAGGTGTGAGAGGCAAACTCATGGCCTTCTGCCGCCCGGGCCTTCCACCACGGCGCCCAATGCTCCCCCAGACTCCCGTCGCCCTCTTTGGTGCGTTCGTTTGCCCCAAAGAAGGTGACCTTGACGCCTTGGCGCTTCAGCACCTCAGCGATCAGGGGCGCAACCTCCATGTGGCCGGTATCGAAGGTCAGGTAAACGGGTTTGCAGGCGGGCGTTGGGGGCGTTTGCGCAGCGACCCCGGCACACGCCGAAAATGCGGCAATGAAGACCTTAATGGCGCGCCACATGATCCAGTGTCCAAACGCCATGAGGAGATTTTCCTACCGGCACCTGACGCACCACTTTTTGCGACGCCACGTCAATGACAGTCAGCTTTTTAGCCCACCGTGAAGCGACCATGATGAACTTGCCGTCGGAGGAAATATCCATGCAATCTGGGCCGGAGGGCGCAGGAAACGTGGCGTCCACGGTGAAGGTCAGGTAGTTGATGCGGCTGATGGTGTTGGCCACGCGGTTGCTCACGTAGACGTGTTTGCCATCGCCCGCAGAGCGGAAGGCGTGAGCGCCCTTGCCCGTCAGGATTTTGCGCACTAGCACAGGGGGTTTTCCGCCCGCCACGTCATACACCTCTACGCCGTCACTTCCGGTCAGGCCCAGCAGCAAGGTCTTGTCGTCAGGGGTGACATACACGTCTGCTGGCATAGGGCCTGTCTTCACCCGGGATGTGAGTGTTTGGGTGGCCAAATTGATCGCCACAAGCTCATCGCTGTCTTGCATGCTGGCCCAGATAGTGGTGCTTTTGCTGTCGATCCAGAGATGGCTGGGGGTTTTGCTGGTGGGAATGCGTTTGACCAGGGTGGGGTTGGTGCCATCCCAGCGGTAGATATCTATGTGGTTCAGCCGGTTGGCGGCGGTCACAAACCACTTCATGTCCGGGGAAAAACGCAGATGATACGGATCCAGAATGCCGCGCAGGGTACGTTGTTCTTCACCCGTGCGTGGATCGATGAACGTCAGCGAATCAGCGCCCGCATTGGCCACAATGACGGACTTCTCATCGGGGGTGAGGTAGAGATGGTGGGGCTCCCTGCCTGTGGGAATGCGCTTGATTTCAGTCCAGGTGGCCTGATCGATAACGCTCACGTTCCCATCCAGTGAGTTGAGCACGAAGACCGGCGCACCCTTGCGACTGGTAGGCGCCGGACCTGGTGCGCCAGGCGGCGTGGAGGTTGGGCTAGTCCCCGCTTGGGCAGGCCTTTCGGCTTGACGCGCCGCACCTGAGGTGTTTGTTGGCCCCATGGCAAACTCCGGCCTCTGTGCAGTTGCAGGCGCTGCAGGACGCGACTGCTGGGCATGCAAGCCCAGCGCGCAAGTCATTAAGGCGCAAACCATCAAGATGCGGGGTAGAAGGCGGGAAGCTGTCATCGGTGGGGAGAGTTTCTTGAGGCGGCAGGGGGAGTGTATTTCGCGTTGGGAGCTATGCGAACCCTTCCATTAACATTCGAATCATGAATCAGGTGGACATAGACGGCATATTTCTTGACGTAGAGCAAATTCAGGCCCAACCCGGTGCCTCGCCCGGCTTGGCTCCATTGGTTTTCCTGCATGAAGGTCTGGGCTCCATTTCCATGTGGCGCGACTGGCCTGCCAGCTTGTGCGCGGCCACCGGCAGAGCAGGATGGGTTTACTCCCGTCAGGGCTATGGCAACTCCAGCCCGGTGGAGGACGTGCGAGGGCCGTCGCACCAGCATCCGAATGGGCAACGAAGCGGCCGATTGAAGACCGATTACATGCACCGGGAAGCGCTGGAAATATTGCCAAAACTACTAAGCAGCCTTGGAATTGAGCGGCCGGTGCTGATCGGCCATTCAGATGGAGCCACCATTGCACTGCTCCACGCCGCTCAAAAACCAGTGAGTGCCTGCGTTGTGTTGGCCCCACACCTCATGGTTGAAGATGTGTCTGTGAAATCGATTGAGGAAGCGCGCCAAGCCTACGAAACCACGAATTTGCGTGAACGCCTGTCGCGCTACCACCAGGATGTGGATGTGGCCTTCTGGCAGTGGAACGACATATGGCTTTCAGCAGCTTTCCGCGATTTCGATATTCGCGAAGAGTGCAAAACCATCACGGCACCCCTGCTCGCCATACAAGGCGAGGATGACGCCTATGGCACCCTCGCCCAGCTCCATGAACTCAAACGCGCTGCGCCCCATTGCCAGCAGTTAATTTTGGCGCAATGTGGCCATTCGCCGCACCGAGACCAGCCTCAGGCGGTTAACGAGGCCATTAGGGTCGTCCTAGCCAGCGTCGACTAGTGCGTAGTGCGGAAAGGGAGGTTGGCCTAGCCTTCAGGAGCTGGCAGCAGGAGGTTTTCCCACTAACTCCAGATCTGCCTCGCTTAGCCAACGCCACTGCCCTGGCAGCAAATCTGCCGGCAAATCCAAACCACCGATTTTCGAGCGATGCAGCCCTTCCACCCGGTTACCGACAGCAGCCACCATGCGCTTGACCTGGTGGTATTTACCTTCGGTCAGCGTAAGGCGCAGATGAAAAGGGGACACGATCTCGCAGGCGGCTGCCATCACAGGCTTGGGATCATCGTCCAGCACCACGCCCGTCAACAAGCGGTCTCGCTGTTTCTCGTCCAGGGCGTGCTTGGCGGTGATTTCATAGATCTTGGGAACATGGCGCTTGGGCGAGTTCATGCGGTGAATGAAGGCGCCATCGTCTGAGAGCAGCAGCAAGCCCGTGGTGTCCTGATCTAACCTGCCAACCGCTTGAGCCCCCTGCACTTTCCCCGCTGTAGGGCGTTGACGCAGTGGCACGGGAAGCAGGCTGTAAACACTTGGCCAGGCGCCAGGCCGATGAGAGCATTCATAACCCGCAGGCTTATGCAGCATCAAATAGGCATTGGCGTGGAAGCTCCAGGGCTCACCTTGCACGGTGAAATCCAGATTCGGCTCTTCAGTATCGAACTCTGCTCCAGGGTCTGTGCAGACGGTGCCTCGCACGGTGACCAAACCACGCTCAATCAGGCCCACACAAAGCCGCCGGGTGCCAAATCCTTGAGAAAACAGCAACTCATCGAGCCGCCGATGGGTTTTGCGTTTCATGCGTCAGCTTTCAAGGCGGATGAAGTGTGTGCGGTAGTGTGCCAACTCATCAATGGACTCATGCACATCCGCCAGAGCGGTATGCGCTTGCTGCTTTTTGAACGAATCGCACACTTCAGGCCGCCAGCGACGCGCCAACTCCTTGAGAGTGCTGACGTCGATGTTCCGGTAATGAAAGTACGCCTCCAGCTTAGGCATGTACTTGACCAAAAAACGCCGATCCTGGCTGATGGTATTGCCGCAAAGGGGTGAGATGTTCTTGCCAACATACCGGGAAATGAACGCGATGATCTGCTCCTGGGCTTCACTCTCGGTCAGTGTGGAGGCTTTTACTTTCTCAATCAGGCCGCTCCGGCCATGAGTGCCCTTGTTCCAGGCGTCCATCTGATCGAGCTGTGCATCGCTCTGGTGAATTACCAGCACAGGCCCTTCAACGCGAGGCGTCAGGTGCGGGCCTGTCACCACCACGGCGATCTCGAGGAGACGCTCTTTTTCCGGGTCGAGCCCGGTCATTTCGCAATCAAGCCATACTAGATTTTGGTTGGATTTGGCTAATTCGGCGCCAGATACGGGTACGGAAATGGGATTCTCAAGATCAGTCATACCCGGCATTGTCCACGAGCGTCGCAAGTTCCAATTCAGGAGTTCCGGGACACTCAGGTCATCTGACGGAAAAATGCCCCTACACTCGTCCTGCCCTCCATCGAGATTCATCTTTGACCGAAACCGCTTCCACCCTATCCCCCGCTTTGCTGACCAGCCTGGTATTTGGCCTGGTGCTGCTCGCCAACATAGGCGTCAAACTTTGGCTCGCTACGCGTCAAATTCGCGCGGTTTCCCGCAATCGCTCCGCGGTTCCGGCTGAGTTTGCGCAGACCATACCCCTGGAAACACACCAGCGTGCCGCAGATTACACGGCGGTCAAACTGCGATTCGGTCTGCTTGAACTCGCTCTTTCTGCTGCAGTGCTCCTGGGGTGGACATTGCTCGGGGGCCTGGATTGGTTGAACGACACCCTGCTTTCGGCCTTCGGTCCTGGTTACCCCCTGCTGCAGCCTCTGGCCCTGCTGACGGCGTTTGCCTTGCTCAACGGAGTCATAGACCTGCCGCTGGCGTGGTATCAAACCTTCGTGATTGAAGAGCGCTTCGGATTCAACAAAATGACTCCAAAGCTCTGGCTGGCCGATCTTTTCAAATCCACTGTGGTGGGGATTGCCATAGGCCTGCCTTTGGCCGCTTTGGTGCTGTGGCTCATGAATGCCACGGGCAGCCTGTGGTGGTTATGGACCTGGGTGGCCTGGATGGGCTTCAGTCTTTTGATGATGGTGATCTACCCCACTCTCATTGCCCCCCTGTTCAACAAGTTTCAGCCGCTGCAAGACGAAGTGCTCAAAGAGCGCGTCACGCAACTAATGACACGCTGCGGCTTTGCCTCCAAAGGCCTTTTCGTCATGGACGGAAGCCGGCGCAGCGCCCATGCCAACGCCTATTTCACGGGCTTTGGCGCTTCCAAGCGCGTAGTGTTCTTTGACACCCTTTTGGCTCAACTAACGCCCTCGGAAGTAGAGGCAGTACTGGCTCATGAGCTGGGTCATTTCAAGCACAAACACATTCTCAAGCGCATTGCAGGCATGTTCGCCTTCAGCTTGGCTGGGCTGGCGCTACTGGGATGGCTTTCCACTCAATCCTGGTTTTTTGCCGGCTTGGGGGTGATGCCGAACTTGCCGTTGTCCATGGGCGGCACTGTCTCTAACCATGCACTGGCCTTGCTGCTCTTTGCGCTGGTAGTACCTGTTTTTACCTTCTTCCTCTCGCCTTTGATGGCGCAGCTTTCTCGCAAGCATGAGTTTGAAGCCGATGCCTATGCGGCCTCCCAAGCAAGTGCGCAGGATTTGTCTAACGCGCTGGTCAAGCTCTACAAAGACAACGCGTCTACGCTCACGCCAGATCCGCTCTACGTGCGTTTTTACTACTCGCATCCGCCTGCTTCAGAGCGTATTGCCCGCATGGGCGGCACCATTGCACCCGCCTGAGATGCCTCCAGTTCCCAATACATCGAAGCTGACCGGCGCGGAACTGAGTACTGCTTTGGCACGGGTGGAAGGCTGGAAGCTCTCCGCCGAGTCCGTTGCGCCAACTATTGAGAAAAGCTGGCGTTTCGCCGACTTCCACCAAACCATGGCGTTCGTCAATGCGGTGGCCCAGGTGGCCCATAGCTTGGACCATCATCCTGAGCTCCACGTGAGCTACAGCGGTTGCGTTGTCAGCTACACCACGCATGATGCTGGCGGGCTGACGCCACGCGATATTGAAGCTGCCCTCCTCATCAATGCCCTGCCTGAAGGCTTGGTCCGCGCGTGAGCAAGCAGCGCCCTCCCCCATCTGCAGCGTCTGCAGCTTCCCTGCGAGACGGCCTGGTCGTGGCCAGCCACGGCCGCCACTGCGTAGTTGAAATCGCCGACGGCGAACGTGTGATGTGCCACCCGCGAGGCAAGAAACTGGCGGTCGTCGTGGGCGATCGGGTTCGTTGGCTACCCTCCGAAGACGAAGGCACCATTGAGCAGATCGTCACTCGCAAGAACCTGTTTTTCCGCCAGGATGAAATCCGCACCAAATCGTTTGCGGCTAATCTTGATCAAGTTTTGATCCTGGTGGCAGCGGAGCCGGAATTTTCAGAACACCAACTGGCCCGAGCGCTGATCGCCGCAGAGGCTGAACACATAGACCCCATCATCGTGTTGAACAAGGCTGACCTTGGTGATCAGTTTTCACACGGATGGAAACGGCTCGCACCCTATCGGGCTATGGGCTATACCGTGCTGCCATTGGCCGCCAAGTCCGGCGTGCTCACTTCAGGCGAATCTGCGGCGGAAGATTTGGTGGGAGATGGCCTATCTGCCCTGACGGAACGCCTGCAGGGCCGCACTACACTCATCCTGGGGCCTTCTGGGGCGGGTAAGAGCACCTTGATCAACCGCTTGATCCCGGGAGCCACTGCGCAGACTCAGGAGATCTCGCAGGCGCTCAATTCGGGCAAGCACACCACGACCACCACCAGTTGGTACTGGATGGATGAAGCGCGCCGCACTGCATTGATCGATTCGCCCGGCTTTCAGGAGTTTGGCCTTCGCCAGATAGATCCCATGCAACTGGCGGCCTATATGCCGGACATCAGACCGCACGTGCCTGAATGCAAGTTCTATAACTGCACCCACCTGCACGAACCAGGCTGCGGCGTGATCGCGGCACTAAAAGACGATTCCGTTCCGGAGAAAATCACTGCCGCGCGCTACAGGATTTATTCGGCGCTGTTTGAAGAGCTGAAATCAAGCGTTGCCTGGGGAGGCTGAAGCAGAATCCCGCGCACCTTTCGAGCTGAGCTTGGTCTGTCCTGAGCCCATCGAAGGGTCGAAACCTCGTGCCACGCTTCGACAGGCGCGAACTCAAGACGCCGAATTCAAGACGCCAAGTCCATTCGCCGGCGAATTCGAGCCGCCTCTTCCGTATCTCCGCGTTCTTCAGCCAAGCGCGCCTGCACACCCAACCAGGCCAACAAAGGACGGCTCCACCCTTGCCGAGACGCGGTATCAACCGCTGTAGCCACAGTTTCCGGTGTGGCAGCGCTGCGCCGCATCAAAACACCTGCGGCCACCAGGCGAGCAAAGGGGTCTTCGATGCCTGCGATGTTCGCGCCGCCTTGAGCCACCGCACGGTGATGAGGCGGCAGCAGAGCGGCTTCGCTCCCCGCGGCCTGGCCAGACAAATAGCTAGCGTAGGCGCGTTCCACATCGGAGGCGTCAACCTTCAATGCGTCGAAGCCAGTGCACGCCTCGAACACCAAGCTGGCAACCCGCGCCGCGCAGCGGTTGAGTTCCACACGGGCTACAAGTTCCGGCTGGCCAGTACGTGCCGTTTCAGCCCTGGCCAGGGTAAATTCGCGTACTTCGATACGGGTATCGCCTTTCAAATAGGCTTCTGTGAACCGCTCGGTATGCCCCACGGCATTGATACTCCAATCTGGAACCTTGGGGCCGCTTGCGCAGGCGCACAGCATGGCAGAAGCCGCAAGAACCAAGGTCGTGAGACGCCGGCGGGCCATGCGAGGCCCTGCTTCGGCGTTTTGCGGTAAGCGGCCTTTGCGACGGGTGAGAGCGTGGAAAGAATGGCTCATGGCAGCTTCACTTCTTTTTCTTTCGGCGCAAACGGCCACTTGCGATTGATCTCAGTGATCAGGCTGTCAATCTTGAGCAGGCTGCGCTCCACGTCAGCGCGCAAATCGCCCAGGTTGCCCGTGGCCTCGCGTGCATTGCCCGCAACCGCCTGCACATCCGTCAGAACCGCATCGACTTTCACCACCGTTTGGCGGGCATCTTGAAGCAACGTATTGAGCTGCTTTACCGCTGCCTGGGCATCGGTCAACAATCCGTCTTGACCCAGGACCTGCTGATCCGCTTTCTTGACCACCCCGTCTACCCGCACAGCCACACTGTCGAGGTTTTTGAGTAGTTGATTGGTGCGACCGAGTAGCTCACCCACTTGCTTCGCATCCGCATCATTGCCGGTGATCGCAGCCAGTAAACCACCCTTCTCGCTATTCAGGCGCGCAGTGAAGCTACGCAATTCGGCCATGGTGCCGGCGAGTGAAGACTCTGCGGCAGTCAAGCGGTTGAGGTTTTGCAACACATCTCTGGCGTCTGCCACCATCTTGGGAATCTCAGCAGATACGTCCCCGCGCAACACCGTGCGCTCGGCGTTGGTTGGCAAGGGAGCGTCGTCTGGCACGCCAGTGAAGGCGCGAAGCCGTGCGGCACCCACAATTCCTTTTTCAAGGGTGAACACACTGGATTGGCGGAGCCTGTGGGCATCTTTGAGCGGCACATCCACGAGGATGCGCACCACGCCGGCGTCTCCCAGTTCTATGCGGCTAACCCGGCCAATGGGAAAGCCGGAGAAGGTCATGTCCATTCCCACTGAGACCCCTTCGGAATCGTCCGTGGTGAGGATGAGTCGCTGCGTGGCTTCAAATGCACCGCGGACCCACATGAGGTACAGCACGGCACCGCCGAGCAGGAGCACCATGGCAAGCAGCAGCAAAGCCGCACGAAACTCCAGGCGATGCGATGCCAGCGTGCCTTCAGGGGGAACATCTGGCAGGTTGGTTGGCTGCTCCGGCAGGCCTGAATTGGCTTGTTCTGGCCTGTTTGGGGTGGCTGGCGTGGGAACGGTCATTTAGTCAATAGTAGTTGCCGATCAGTGATGCGATCTCGATGACCAGCATCAACACAAACATTTGCACCAGCCCTTGGAGCTCTACGCTGGTACGCGATGCCCGGCGCGGAAGATCCCGCAGTGCGTTGCCCACCGGCAAAAGCGCTACCGCAATGGCAAACAGAACTGTCTTCATACTGAAGATCAGTGAAACCACCGGATTGAATATCTGCCCTACCGCATGGTTGTACGACGGCACGCCCGCCAAGGTAAATCCATGCACAGCGACGTAAGCCAGTATGAGTGAGATGGAGCAACTCACTACCGCCAGCAGAATCACTGCAAAAATCCCGGCCAGCACGCGCGGCAGAACTTCCTGGCTCAAGGGGTCGATACCTTGCGCGCGCAAAGCCTGGAAATGACCGGCACGCCTGCGTTTATAGAGGTCAGATCCGCCGGGAATGGTGTATTCCACCGCCACGAACAGTGCAGCCGCAAGTGGCACGAGCTCCAGTACCAGAACTCGAACGACGGCATCCAGGGCATATTGGGTCAAGCCGTAAGAAAACGCAGTGACCACCACAATGCGGATCACCACCACATTGAAAAGCGCCATGAGAATGGTGAAGCCGGGCAAACCAGGGCCCGCCGCGTAATACATCTGGCGCAGCACCAGACTACGTGTCTCAGGCCGGTAGCTCGAAGGGGAAAACGCCAGCACCATTAGCTTGGCACCCACGAACAACACCGACCACCAGCCCAATAGCCAGCGCACCAGTCCTCGCCCCAGATCGAGCAACCAGCTGTATATCGAGAAGCCGGAAATCATGCCAACGATGATACGTTGGAGTGCGCTGCCGACCGGCCGAAAAAGTTAAATCGCCATAAAATTACAAGCATCAGGGTCTTGTAACACTTTCAGGCATTGCACGAAAGTTCTCCTCAGTGTTGCAAGCTCACCATTGCAGGGTAAATTTGGTCGGACTAGAGTGGTTCCCCTAACTAGCACTCACCTTCTGCCTGTTATATTGCACTGCAACATTTACTGGTCCGAACACGCATGCTCTATCAAATCTACGAAGCTCAGCGGTCGCTTATCGAACCCTTTTCCGACTTGGCCGAAGCCACAGCCAAGCTTTACGGAAACCCCCATTCCCTGGCGGGCCAACTCCCCATGGCTCAGCGTATTGCAGCAGGCTATGCATTGATGCATAGACTGGGCAAAGACTATGAAAAGCCAGAGTTCGGTATTCGCAAGGTGGAAGTTGATGGCGTGGAGGTTGCCATTGATGAGCGCGTGGAAATCGACAAACCGTTTTGCGAGCTTCGTCGCTTCAAGCGCTTCACTGACGATCCTGCCACCCTGGGCAAGCTGAAAAACCAGCCACCGGTGCTGATTGTGGCTCCCCTCTCCGGGCACTATGCCACCTTGCTGCGCGATACCGTGCGCACCATGCTCGAAGGCCATAAGGTCTACATCACCGACTGGAAGAATGCTCGCACAGTGCCTTTGTCGGAAGGTGAATTTCACCTGGATGACTATGTGACCTATGTGCAGGGTTTCATTCGCCACCTGCAAGCCGTTTATGGCAACTGTCATGTGGTCAGCGTTTGCCAACCCACGGTGCCTGTGCTGGCTGCTATCTCCTTGATGGCCAGCCGCGGCGAAAAGACCCCGCTGACCATGACCATGATGGGTGGCCCCATTGATGCTCGCCGGTCACCCACCGCTGTGAACAACCTGGCCACCAACAAGAGCATTGAATGGTTCCAGGACAATGTGATTTTCCGCGTGCCACCAAACTACCCAGGAGCGGGCCGCCGCGTCTACCCAGGTTTCCTTCAGCACGCCGGGTTCATTGCGATGAACCCAGATCGCCACGCGACCAGCCACTACGACTTCTTCAAAGACTTGGTCAAGGGCGATGAGTCCAACGCGGAGTCGCACCGCAAGTTCTACGATGAGTACAACGCCGTGCTCGATATGGATGCTGATTACTACCTGGAAACCATCCAGGCAGTGTTCCAGGACTTCAAGCTGGTCAATGGCACCATGGACCTGCGCTCCGCTGAAGGCAAGGTTGAACGTGTCCGTCCGCAAGACATCAAAACGACTGCCCTGTTCACCATCGAAGGTGAGCTGGATGACATCTCCGGCTCTGGCCAAACGCAAGCCGCGCATGATCTTTGTACGGGCATAGCTGGGCGCGAAAAGCGCCACCTGGAAGTCAAAGGCGCTGGCCACTACGGTATTTTCAGCGGCCGCCGCTGGCGTGACGTCGTGTACCCGCAGGTCAAGGCTTTCATTGTTCGCAATGAGCCCGCGCAAGCACAGGAAGAGATCCCCCAGACCAAGCCAGCTCGCATTCCTGAAGCACAAAGCAGTGCAGAAGATAACTCTCCAGCTTTGAAACCGGCTCCTAAGCTGGTGCAGCCCGCTGCGAAATCGGTGAAGCCAGCAGTCAAAACAGTGCTGATCGCCGCACAGACACCTGCAAAACCACCTTCCAAGAAGGTAGTTAAGCCCGCGGCGAAGGCCCCTGTTAACGCAGCAGCAGCCAAGCCCGCTGCTAAAGCTGCAGTTAAAGTGGCCACTGAGGCTGCGGTGAAACCAGTGGTCAGCCAGCCCGCCAGAGCTGCCAAGGCACCTGCTACACGTCGCAAACCCGGTTGAGTGACGTCAGTTCGCCGCTAGCGGAGCGCCTTCTGAAGGTGCTGCCGCAAACGCAATGCACGCGTTGCGGCTACCCAGATTGCGCCGGTTATGCGCAAGCGATTGCAGATGGCGAGGCACTGATTAACCAGTGCCCGCCCGGAGGAGCTGAAGGCATTCGTCGCCTTGCGGCCATTACCGGTGGCGATGAGCTGCCCCTCAATCCCATCAATGGCTTCGAAGGCCCGCGAAGTATCGCGTGGATAGACGAAGCATGGTGCATAGGATGCACCCTGTGCATCAAGGCTTGTCCGGTCGATTGCATTGTGGGCGGCAACAAGCGCATGCACACCATCATCGAAAGCCAATGCACAGGTTGCGAACTGTGTGTGCCGGCCTGCCCTGTGGATTGCATCGTGCTGGAAAACGTCACCGAACAACGTACCGGCTGGGACGCCTGGACTGCCGAAGAGGCAGACACGGCCCGCACACGCTATGAACTCACGACTGCCAGGCGCAAACGTGCGGCTGATACGCACGCCGCAGTGCTTGAGAAAAAAGCAGAGCACAAGCTTGCGCACCTGCCTGAGTTGGCAAAAGGCGCCACAGGCGCCGAGCTGGAGCGCAAGCGCTCAGTGATTGAGGCTGCGCTCGCCAGAGCCAGAGAAAAAAGACAGTCCGCAGAGTGACTATTCTGAATCTGGCACCAGAAAATCTCGGCTGATGTGGCCACCAAGCTGGTTCACGCGATCAAGAAACTGCGTAAGAAACGCGTGCAAGCCCGTGGCCAGTATTTCATCTATACGGCCGTAGCGCAGATCAGCGCGCAACTTGCCGGCATGGCGCATGGTCTCGTCTTGCGGAGTGGTGCCCACTTGGCGCAGATTGCTCACCACCTCACTCATGCAATGGTGCAGCGATCGAGGCATGTCTTCTCGCAACATGAGTAGTTCGGCCACCCTTTCAGGCTTGATCACGTCTCGGTAAACCTTGCGGTAAACCTCAAAGCCGCTCACGCTGCGCAAGATGGCAGACCAATGATAGAAATCGTATTCCTGATCCCGTTCGCTGGCAGCGCCGAAGAAATCACTTTGCACGGCGTGAAACTTCACATCTAACAGGCGTGCCGTGTTGTCAGCGCGCTCCAGAAAGGTGCCCAAGCGCAAGAAATGGAACGATTCATCTTGCAGCATGGTGCCAAGCGTCACACCGCGCGAGAGGTGTGAGCGAAACTTCACCCATTCGAAGAATTCGCCGGGGTCGCGTTCGAACGCGCCGTCACGCAGCAGGCGGATGGCCTCAAGCCAAGTCTGGTTAAGTGTTTCCCAAACCTCCGTGGTGAGGGTTCCTCGTACTGCACGGGCGTTTTCACGAGCAGCCTTCAGGCAGGCAATGATGGAAGACGAATTCTCTTCATCTTTGACCATGAAATCCATCACACCTTGCGGCGTGATTTCACCGTGCTTGGCCGCGTATGCCGGCAGTAATTCACTGATCGAAAGCAGGCCCTGCCAGCCATAGCGTGTAACTGCTGCTGACTGCGGCAGCAAGGCGGTTTCGTAGTGCACATTGAGCATGCGCGCGGTGTTCTCAGCCCGTTCGGTGTAACGGGACATCCAAAATAGATGATCGGCGGTACGTGAAAGCATACTGTCTCCCTAGTCTTCCAAAACCCATGTGTCCTTGGTTCCACCGCCTTGAGACGAGTTCACCACCAATGAGCCCGCCTTCAGGGCCACACGTGTCAATCCACCCGGCACCATTTGTACTTGCTTGCCGCTCAACACAAAAGGCCGCAAATCGATATGGCGAGGTGCTACTCCGCTTTCCACGTACGTGGGGCAGCTTGAGAGGCTGAGAGTTGGTTGGGCGATATAGCCTTCAGGGTTCGCCAGGATGGCTTTGCCGAAGTCTTCAATCTCCGCGGCTGTAGAAGCCGGCCCCACCAGCATGCCGTAACCACCGGCACCGTGTACCTCCTTCACGACCAGGTCTTTCAAGTTCGCCATGACGTACGAAAGTTCAGAACGATCGCGGCACATGTAGGTGGGCACGTTATGCAGGATGGGCGTTTCCCCCAGATAAAACTCGATCATCTTGGGAACATAGGGATAGATCGACTTATCGTCAGCGACACCGGTACCCACTGAATTACAGATGGCCACGTGGCCTTTTCTGTACGCCTGCATCAACCCAGGACAGCCCAGCGTGGAGTTAGGGCGGAACACCTCTGAATCGAGAAAATCATCGTCTACCCTGCGGTAGATCACATCCACGCGCTTTGGCCCCCGGGTGGTTCTCATGAAGACAAAACCATCCTTGACGAACAGATCCTGGCCTTCCACCAGTTCCACGCCCATCTGCTGCGCCAGAAACGCATGCTCAAAGTAGGCGCTGTTGTACATGCCTGGCGTGAGCACCACTACCGTAGGATCTCCCGCGGTGGCGGGGCTGCTCTCACGCAGGGTTTCAAGCAACAGATCCGGGTAATGCGCCACGGGGGCCACGCGGTGGCTGGCGAACAAGTTCGGAAACAGCCGCATCATCATTTTGCGGTCTTCGAGCATGTAACTGACGCCGCTGGGCACCCGCAGGTTGTCCTCCAGCACGTAGTACTCGCCCTTCCCGCCTTCTGCCCCGGCACGAACGATGTCAATGCCGGCGATGTGCGAATAGATCTGGTTAGGTACCGCTACGCCCTGCATGATGGCCCGGTACTGCGCGTTGTTCATGACCTGCTCGGTCGGGATCACGCCGGCCTTGAGAATCTCCTGATCGTGATAGACGTCGTGCAGGAACCGGTTCAGCGCGGTGACGCGCTGCACCATGCCGCGCTCAAGAGTCGCCCACTCGGAAGCCGGGATGATGCGTGGAATGAGATCGAAGGGAATCAGGCGTTCTGTCCCTGCGCCGTCCTCGTCTTTAGCGCCATAGACCGCAAACGTAATTCCCACGCGGCGAAAGATCACCTCAGCCTCTTCACGGCGGGAATTCATGAGCTCGGGACTCTGCCGGCTCAACCAGTTGGCGTAGTCCCTGTAGTGCGGGCGTACTGGATGACCGGGATCATAGACCCCGCTCTGAACCAGAGATTGAGCCACTGATTCGTACATTTCGTCGAAGGGGTGCATACGTGAGGCTCCTGTCTCCAAGACCATTCAGTTGTGTTTGATATAAGCATAGCAAGTTGCAGGCCAATGCCAATTCAATCTCAGGCAACTTTCAGAACATCTTCACGATCTTTGAGGGATCTCGTAGTGGGTGCAATCACAAACCCGGGTGGATTTGGTGCACTCACAAGCACCCCATGGTGCAACACCAGTCATGAGTTCGCCTTGTTTTGCACCAATTAAGTGCAAAAACCAAAATGATGCGCTTCCGAAGCTGCCGCGTGCCAGTTATTCGTGCGCTGCGCTTGATGAAATGGCCAAAGCGCCGCGCTGCAGGGCATGTCGTTCTGTATGTTGCGGCATAAAAAGCCCCAGCAAAGCGTCCATCAGCGCCTGGGCTTTAGCGGAGTGATCACCGCCGAAGTTGCAGACATAGACGTCGAGCGTGACCGCGCGCTGCTCAGGCCAGGTGTGAACGCACAGATGGCTTTCTGCCAGCAGCAAGGTGGCGGTCACACCACCGGGGCCATGTACGGAGTGAGGGAAGGTGTGGAAGACCTCATTGACCACCTGAAGACCGGCTTCGCGCACTGCACTCCTGCAAGCAGATCCCAGCTGGGAGGCGTTCAGCAGCCACGCGCTGTCGCAGCGACAGTCGCGGAGGTCGGCGGTCAGGTGAAGGCCTTGCATGGCCTCGACTTTAGCCGACACAAACATCTCGAGGACACAGCTCAGCGCGGGTATCATCCTCCAACCTTCGTCATTTCACCCCTGGAGCTGCACATGGCCTTAATGGATTTCATCCGCAAACAGTTCATAGACATCATCCAGTGGACTGAGTCAGGAGATGGAACGCTCGCATGGCGGTTTCCAATGGCCGAGATGGAAATCCAGAACGGCGCCTCTCTCACCGTGCGCGAGTCGCAAGTGGCGGTGTTCGTCAACGAGGGCCAGGTGGCAGACGTCTTTGGCCCGGGCATGTACAAGCTGACCACCCAGACACTGCCGGTACTCACCTACCTGAAGAACTGGGACAAGCTTTTTGAGTCGCCCTTCAAAAGCGATGTCTACTTCTTTAGTACGCGCCAGCAACTCGATCAGAAATGGGGCACGCCTCAGCCCATCACCATTCGGGACAAAGATTTTGGCGCGGTGCGTTTGCGTGCCTTCGGTAACTACGCCTTCCGCATCTCAGACGCCAAGGCTTTCCACACCAATATCTCAGGCACACGAGACATTTACTCCGTTGCCGATTTGGATGGACAACTGCGCGGCCTGGTCTTGCAGAACATCAGCAATGCCATCGCCAGCAGCGGATTGCCTTTCCTGGATCTTGCGGCAAACCAGATCATGTTTGCCGACGCGCTGGCCAAGCAACTGCAGCCCGAGTTTGCCAAGCTGGGTATTCAGCTTGAGAGCCTCACGGTGCAAAGTGTCTCGCTGCCAGAAGAGTTGCAGAAAGTCCTCGATCAAAAGATTGGCATGGGGATGGTCGGCAACGACATGGGCAAGTTCATGCAATACCAGACCGCGCAAGCTATTCCTCGCTTCGCCGAAGGTGGCGGCGGTGGCAGCGGTATAGCGGGCGACGCCATGGGCCTGGGTGCAGGCGTTGCGCTGGGCCAAGTGCTGGCGCAGAACCTGCAGGCCGGCTTGCAAGGCGGTAGCAATGCCGCCGCCGCGGGGGCTGCCGTCCCGGTGGCGCCAGCAGGCGCCAAGCCGGAGGATGTGATGGCCACCCTGGAAAAACTAGGTGAGCTCAAGGCCAAAGGCATCTTGACGCAGGAAGAATTTGACTCCAAGAAGGCGGAGCTGCTTAAAAAACTGGTGTGACCCGAGCTATGGAAAGCCGCTTTCCGCACCTATGAAATAACCGCCACCGACTCCTGACGTTCTAAGAATGGCTACCGACGCCGCCCAGCGGCACTATCGTGCTCCGTGCCCTGGTTGTGGCGCGCCGGTTGAGTTCCGGAGTGCGCAAAGCACCTACGCCGTTTGCCCCTTCTGCCAGAGTACCGTGGTACGAAGCGGCGACGTGCTGGCGCGCGTGGGCAAGATGGCCGAGCTGTTCGACGACCATAGCCCGCTGCAGCTCATGGCCAGCGGCCGGTTCAAGGCCGAAGGCGAAGACCTGCCTTTCACGCTCATCGGACGGGCGCAATACAAATCATCTAACGGCGTATGGGCAGAATGGAATGCCATCCTCGACGACGGCAGCATGGCTTCGCTGGCCGAGGACAACGGCTCCTACGTTTTCTCCAGACCCCTGACGCTACAACGCCAAGTTCCCACTGCGGACCAGTTTCGCGTGGGTATGACCACGGCCATCAACGGAAAGCCCTATAGCGTCGCGTTCAATGAGCAAGTCACGCTCATCTCAGC
This sequence comes from Ottowia thiooxydans DSM 14619, assembly GCF_000422885.1. GTDB lineage: Bacteria > Pseudomonadota > Gammaproteobacteria > Burkholderiales > Burkholderiaceae_C > Ottowia > Ottowia thiooxydans. The sequence goes on from NZ_AUGX01000010.1 coordinate 184,751, forward strand.
GCAGGGCGAACTGCCCAGGCTTGCCCCCTTGGGAACGCCATTTTCCGTGGTCGAACTACGCGGTGCAGACGGTGATGTGATCAGCATTGATTACAGCTCCCCGGAAGTGGTGCCTGCTACACAGGCCATCTCACGTGGTCGAGCCGTGCTGCTGGAGGATCTTCAGTTCAAGGGCCTCAAGGATGAGTCTGTTCGCGAGGAGAAAGGCCGCCAGTTTGCCTGCCCGCACTGCGGAGCCCCAGTGCAGGTGGTGCTGGACACCACCAAGAGCATTACTTGCAGCGCCTGCAACAGCATCATTGATCTGAGCTCTGGCCTGGGCGGCGAGTTACGCCATGCCGAGCAAGATGAGCCCATCAAAACACTCATTCCGCTGGGCACCAAGGGCCAGTTGCAGGGCGTTCAGTGGCAGGTGGTGGGCTTCCAGCATCGTATGGGCCAGGAGCCTGGCGATGACGAGCAATTCGGTTGGGACGAATACCTGCTCTACAACCGCAAGCGCGGTTTCAGCTTCCTGGTTGATTCCAGTGATGGCTGGAGCATAGTCAAGCCAGCTACCGGCGCGCCCACCATGGCAAACCGCAATTCGCAGAGCGCGACCTACCTGGGTACCACCTACGCTCTTCAATACAGCTATGAGGCTGAGACAACCTATGTAGCGGGTGAGTTCTACTGGCCTGTTTCACGCGGCCAAAAGACCTTTAACCGAGATTTTGCGAGTGCCAATGGTTTGCTCTCGCAGGAGCAGACGCCCACTGAAGTGACCTGGTCGGTTGGCAGCAAGATCAGTAGCGATGCCGTGGCCAAAGCCTTCAAACTGGAGGATAAGGCGGCGTTGCTTGGGCGCGAGGATGTGAAACCTTTCTCCGCAGCGCCTCAGGTGAGTCTTCGCGCCATCATCATTATCCTGGTGTTGATCGTATTGGTGATCATCATCATGAGTTCCTGCAGCGGCTCGTCCGGTGGAAGCTCTCGCAGCTCAGGTGGTTCATACGGCGGTTTTTCCAGTGGCGGTGGCCACAAATGACATTTTTATCCGGAGGTCCTCATGGGATTTGAATACTTGAAGCCAGGCGTGATTCTTTCGTCGCTGATCTTCGCGCTCATCGGCGTAGTGGTCTTCTGGGTGTGCTTTGTCATCATCGACAAGCTCACACCTTACGACCTCTGGGCCGAGATCGTCGAAAAACAGAACAAGGCGCTGGCCCTTGTGGTGGCGGCCATGTGCCTGGGCATCTCCATCATCGTGGCCGCGGCCATACATTAAGGACATGACCCCCACGCTCCCCCGCTGCGCGAGGTCCGCTGCCCCCCGGGGGGTGCTTTTCATCTTGGGGCGGCCCGGCGATGAACACTCGACCGCAAAACCTGTGGGATTTGGAACCTTGGCAGGGCGACGCTTTGAATGACTGAGCAGCGAGAAGCCGCCCTGCCCGCCCCGCGCCCAGTCGAAATCGCTCTGCTCTCCAGCGTTTTCGTTGTGGCGGCCTGCGGGCTTCTGTATGAGCTGGCTGCGGGCACCCTGGCTTCCTACGTGCTGGGCGATTCGGTGCTGCAGTTCAGCACCATCATTGGTACCTACTTGTTCGCCATGGGCGTGGGTTCCTACCTTTCGCGTTTTTTCGAGCGCCAACTACCGGCCCATTTCCTGCGCATTGAACTGATGGTGGCGTTGGTGGGTGGCTTGCTCCCAGCGGCGCTGTTCCTGGCTAATGCCTACGTTCCCGGCGCCTTCCGTTTCCTGCTTTATGGCATGGTGATGTTGGTGGGCACCTTTGTGGGATTGGAGATTCCGCTGGTCATGCGCATCCTCAAGCGCAATGTGGCCTTGAAGGATCTGGTTAGCCAGGTTCTGACGTACGACTACCTTGGAGCGCTGGCAGTTTCCCTGGCGTTCCCCCTGGTGCTGGTGCCCCAGCTAGGCTTGATCCGCACTGGCTTGCTTTTTGGCCTGATGAACGCCGGCGTTGCCCTGTGGGCCTTGTGGATGTTCCGTCATGAGTTGCCTCACCTGCGCGCTCATACGGTAGCTGGGCTACTGACCTTCGCGGCGCTGAGCGCGGCATTCGCCGGTGCGGACCGCATCAGCAGCTTTGCAGAAGATAAGTTTTATCAGGACCGCATCGTCTTCGCGGAGAGTTCGCCCTATCAGCGTATCGTCGTCACCAACGGTCGTGCGGGGCACCGGCTATTTTTGAACGGCAATTTGCAGTTCGCCGAACGAGATGAGTATCGCTACCACGAAGCACTGGTGCACCCGGCCATGGCAGCCCATGGTGCCCCAAAGAAGGTGGCAGTGCTGGGCGGCGGAGATGGCATGGCAGTGCGGGAAATCCTGAAATACCCCTCTGTAGAGCAAGTCACCCTGGTTGAGCTGGATCCCAACATGACCAGGCTCTTCAATGAGCATCCTACGCTCGCCTCCTTGAATGGCCATGCGCTGGCTTCACCTAAAGTCAAGGTGATCAATACAGACGCGTTCAAATGGTTGCAAGAAAGCCAGGAGAGCTTCGACGTGATCGTGGTGGACTTCCCGGACCCCACCAACTTTGCCATCGGCAAGCTGTACACCAACAGTTTTTACGCCCTGCTGGATCAACGCCTTGCGGCCAGCGGCTACGCCGTCATTCAAACCACTTCACCTCTGGTGGCCCGCAAGAGCTTCTGGACCGTGGCCAATACCATTGCCTCCACGGGTCTCACTGCGACCCCCTATCACGCGCATGTACCAAGTTTCGGTGAATGGGGCTACATCATTGCCAGCCACCGACCCTGGCGGCCGGTCAACGCATTGCCTGCGGGTCTGCGCTTCCTGACAACAGAAACCCTGCCGTTGCTGTTCGATTTTCCGCTTGATATGGCTCGAGTCCCCACCGAGGTGAACCGACTCTCCAACCAGATCCTGGTCACGACCTACGAGCAGGAATGGGGCAAGGCTCCGGCGCACTGATGCAGCGGCGCACCTTTCTCGGCCTTTCGGGCGCTGCGCTCGGGCTGGGCGGCTGCGAGCAGCCTGCACCCGTGGAAGGCGGCTTCACGGGCATCAATGTTCAGCGTGGCCATGCGCTGCGCGAGCTGCGTCAAATTCCTGAGCCACAGACCACGCGCCGAACGCAAATCCTCATCGCAGGGGGTGGCGTTGCTGGCTTGGCGGCCGCTCGCGCGCTGCGCCAACGAGGCATAGAGGATTTTGCGCTCTTGGAGATGGAAGATGGCGCTGGCGGAAACGCCAGAGCGGGGAAGTTAGGCGGCATGGCCTGCCCACTGGGCGCGCACTACCTACCCGTGCCTGGTGCAGACGCACACGAAGTGCAAGCCCTGCTTGAAGAGCTGGGCCTGCGCCAGCGGGTTGCCGGGCGTTGGCGCTATGACGAGCGGCACCTCGTTCACAGCCCCCAGGAGCGCCTTTTCTTTCAGGGCTCCTGGCAGGATGGTCTGCTGCCGATGGAGGGGATCAGCCAAGCCACGCTGGCGCAGTACCGCCGCTTTGCCCATCGGGTGGACGCGCTGGCTCGGACCAATCGATTCATGATCCCCGCCACACGAGGTGCATTCACCGCCGAGCAAGCAGCCCTAGATGCAGTAACCGCTGACACCTGGCTGGGACGCGAGGGGTTCGATGACCCCCATCTACGCTGGTACCTTGATTACAGCTGCCGCGACGATTACGGCGCGAGTCTCGCGCGGGTTTCAGCCTGGGCCTGCATCCATTACTTTGCCAGCCGCCATGGTTTTCATATGCCGGGTGAAGCGGAGGAAGCCAGAGACGGCGAAAGCGGCACGCTCACCTGGCCGGAGGGCAATGCCTGGCTGACCCAGCGCCTTGCAGCTCCCCTGGGAGACCGTGTACGTACGGGCCACAGCGTGCTGCGCATCACACAAGAACGAGAAGGCGTGAGCGTAGACGCACTAAACCACGCCGATGGCCGCGTGACCCGCTGGCAAGCCGCGCAATGCATCGTAGCCCTGCCAGTGTTCATAGCCGCCAGGCTAGTGCAAAACCCGCCTGCAGTGCTCACGGAGACGGCTCGTCGGATGGCGTATGCCCCTTGGTTGGTAGCCAACCTGCATATTTCAACGCCCTTGCAGGATCATGAGGGCGCGGCCCCTTCCTGGGACAACGTGGTGTACGGGGAAACCGGTGGTGGCCTGGGCTATGTAGATGCGCGCCATCAAAGCCTGAACCCCACGCCCGGCCCTACCGTGCTGACCTACTATCGCGCACCCGGAGACACGCCCGACGCGCGCAAACACCTGTTGAATGAACCCTGGACACATTGGCGCGATAGCGTTCTTTCCTCCATGAGCGTTCCCCACCCGGATTTGCCAGAGCGCCTGACCCGCATGGACATCACCCGTTACGGGCATGCGATGGCCATTCCTTTACCCGGTACCCAGCAATACCTACGCGGGATAACGAGCGGCACAGAAGTGCGCAGTGGACGCCTGCACTTCGCCCATGCGGATTGGTCTGGGTATTCCATTTTTGAGGAAGCATTTACTCGCGGCCATCTGGCGGGTCTCGCGGTTTAGGGAAATGCCGAGAAAGGCGTCGTCGCAGAAAATCCCCATCTCCGGTTTCAGACCCGTCGTCCCGTAACGCGGCTGCGCCAGGAGATTTCTTGCCCGCGTGTCCAGAGATGATGATCACTGCTATATTTGATTGACCGCACTACGCCGGCATCCCTAGACGCCTGTTTGAGGTCGAGTTCAGCCGAAAGATATTTTCGGCAAGCCTGGAGTTGATCGGTGGGAGTCGGAGAGCGAAAACAGCATGGATAACAAACACGTCAAGTTGCTGCGCTGCCGAAGACACGGCATCGAGGCCGTGGAAGCGGACACAACACGCGCTTTTGGCCGCCATACCCACGAGCAGTTTGGCGTTGGGTTGATCGAACGGGGAGCGCAGCGGTCGTCCAGTGGACGCGGTGTCGTCGAGGCTTGTGCTGGCGACATCATCACAGTAAATCCCGGTGAGGTTCACGATGGCGCGCCCATCGGCGATGGCGGACGTTCATGGCGGATGCTCTACCTTGATCCCTCAGTTGTTGCCGAATTGGTAACCGATATCACCGAAGGACGGGGGCCTTCGACCATCGAGTTCAACCACCCCACGGTGAGGGACAGCCAGATTGGAACCCTTTTCAGAGCGCTTTACCTGACGCTGGTTTCCAGCGATGCTGACCAGAATGAACTCCGAGCGGACGAGAAGTTACTCCTCCTCCTGGGGCGTTTGCTGCAACCTAAAGCTAGCGAGCGACGCTCGGTACCAGCCGGGATCGCATCGGCGCGCGCCCTGATCGATGACGATCCAGCGGCCGTCCTGACGCTGACAGCCCTCGCTAGTGAAGCCGGTCTAAGCCGGTATCAGTTCCTGCGTGGGTTCACGCGGGCGACTGGTCTGCCCCCTCACGCTTACCTCATGCAGCGGCGCATTCACCGCGCACGTCAATTGATCGCAAGAGGTGTGCGGCTCGGAGACGCGGCCGCAGAAAGCGGCTTCTCCGATCAAAGCCATATGACGCGACTGTTCGTCCGCAGCTTCGGAACTGCCCCGGGTGCCTACGCCAAGGCGGTCGGCTGACCTTTCAGTCTCGCAATTTCATTCAAGACGGACGGAATGTATAAGCGCGAAGATTCGGCGCTAGATTCATCTTCCGAGCCCGAGGTCTGATTTGCTTTTCTCCTACGCGTCCTGCATACATCTTGAGTTTCCAGCACTCGCCACGCGCGTGCTTCGCCTTGAAGCACTGACACCAATCGCCTCGCATGCGGGCTCCGTCGCGCATTTCTTGGCTCACGCGAAGCAGCGAATCGCACTCACAACAGAAAGCGATCTCCCTGAGATCCGAGCATGGCGGCGGGCATTTTCGAAGATGGGACTAAAGCCCACTCAATACCGTTGCGCCGCCGAAGCACTGCTTCGGCGGCTTCGCAAGGAAGGTGACCTCCCTTCAGTCCATCCGCTCGTGGACCTGTGCAACGCCGCGTCGGCAGCCTACGCCATTCCGATCGCAGCCATCGATCTGAACAGGATCAGCGGGAAACTTCACGTGCGCCCTGCCGTAGGCAACGAGGCGTATGAGACGTTCTCGGGCGACATCGAACGTCCTGACGCAGGCGAGATTATCTTCGCGGACGACAGCAATCGTGTCCACGCCCGGAGGTGGGCAAATCGTCAAAGCGGCTATTCGGCAGTCAAAGACCAAACTACAGATGCGCTAATCGTTATTGAGGCTATGCACGAAACCGCAGAGGCGGACGTCACGCAGTTGAGCACAACGCTCCGCACGACCATCTCGGAGCTTTGGCCTTCTGTATCCATCACGGACCTGCCGGCCCGATGAACCTCGAATTCTTGATCACTTCGCTGATCGTCGTTGCTTCGCCTGGAACCGGTGCGCTCGTAACCTTGGCGGCAGGCCTGTCACGCGGGGTTCGTGCTTCCATTCTCGCGGCCTTAGGCTGTACTCTGGGCATCCTTCCCCACTTGCTTGTGGCGAGCACAGGCTTGTCCGCCCTCCTTCGCACGAGCACTAATACCTTTGAAGCGATCAAGTATGCCGGCGTCGCCTATTTGCTCTACATGGCATGGATGACACTGAAGGAACGCGGAGCGTTGAAACTGGAGTCAGAGGGGCGCGCCCGGACCGACAAGGAGGTAATCTGGCACGCGACCCTAGTGAATTTACTCAATCCGAAGCTCTCTATCTTCTTCCTGGCCTTCCTGCCTCAATTCATTGGTCCCGACGAGGATCGGCCAACCCTTTTAATGCTGGAGCTCTCGCTCATCTTCATGGCGATGACCTTCATGGTGTTCGTGATGTACGGGGTATTTGCAGCCAGTGTTCGTGATCACGTTCTCTCGCGGCCAGGGGTTCTCAGGTGGATACGCTGGGGCTTCGCGGTGGCTTTCGTCGGACTCGGAATCAAGTTAGCCTTCGTGCAGCGGTAGCTTTTTTCAGGCGCCACTGACCCACGGCTAACGCTCATCGCCCCGTTGCAGCCCCTTCTCTCACGCACCCCAATCAGTCGCTTCGGAAAAGCTCAGGATGCCGATTGTTCGTCGTGAACGCCGATTTAGATAAAGTTGCACTCATCGTTCCACAGGTCAGGTGTGCAAGCACGTGATGAAAGACTCAGGCTGCACGTTGTCTACTCGCCTTAGGCGATTGTCATAAGGCTGGCGTTCCCACCGGCCGCAGCCGTATTGACACTCAGCGACCGCTCGATCACCAAACGCTCCAAACCTACATGCGTTCCTCCTGAGGGTTGACTGTTGACGCCAATCACCGGCCCAGCACGCTCCGCAAGCTTTTGGTTGAGCGCAATAAGACTGGTGGTGTCCCCATGGTGCAAAACAGCATCGAAGATAACCTCGGCCGCCTCCCACGAGGAAACCAGCTCGCACTGCGCCTGTACATCCGGGGGAAGAGATTCAAGCAGGGCTTTTGCCGCGACGGGCAGCACCGCTCGGCTACCCACCGCCAGCACCGCTGCCAGTTGAATCAATAGATCACGATCGTCATTGGCCAAGCACAGCACGGCTTGTCGTGGCAAAAGCGTGTAGACATTGCGCTCACCCGTGGGGCCCAGTAGCTCCCATGAAGATCCGGCTTTCGCACGTTGCTCGAAAAGCGTACAGCTAGCCAGGAGCTCAGGCTTTCCGACTTTGGCGGCCCAAGTGCTGAGTGCAGTCAAAGCACTGCTCACCCCTGCAGCGTTGACGGGCATCGCATGGGCACCTGACTGGCTCAAACTAGTCGTGACCTGTTCCAACACGTTGCGAGGCGGGCGCGACAGCAAGCGATAAAGATACAGGGGGCCACCAGCCTTGGGCCCGGTGCCTGACATCCCTTCACCGCCAAACGGCTGTACCCCAACCACGGCCCCCACCATGTTCCGATTGATGTAGACATTGCCAGCGTGCACAGCATCTACCACTGCTGCGATGGTTTCATCAATTCGCGTGTGAAGTCCAAACGTCAAGCCGTAACCCGTCTGGTTGATTTGCTCCAGAAGCTGGGCCAAGTCCTTGCGCCGATACCGAACAATGTGCAAAACAGGTCCAAAGATTTCTCGTTTCAGCTCGCTGACGCTATCTAATTCAATCAAGGTTGGCGTGACAAACGTACCACACTCCATCGCTTTACTATCTAAATTCCATACGGAGCGAGTGACCTTATGCCCGCGCTGTTGCATGCTCTGAATGTGCTGCTCGATACCGCTCCGTGCTTGTGCATCTATGACCGGCCCAATATCCACCGCCAACTGAGCCGGATTTCCAATACGGGCTTGCGCCATCGCGCCCTTGAGCATTTCTAGAGTACGGTCTGCAATGTCTTCCTGAAGGCAGAGCAAGCGCAAGGCCGAGCACCTTTGGCCAGCGCTATCAAAAGCCGAAGCCATGACATCCGCCACCACTTGTTCGGCCAGCGCGGAGGAATCCACCACCATGGCGTTCTGGCCCCCCGTTTCGGCGATGAGGGGAATCGGTTGGCCGGATTCGCTGAGGCGTTTGGCCAGTACACGTTGCAAAATCCGCGCTACTTCAGTGGAGCCGGTAAAAAGAACCCCTTGAACACGGGCATCAGCCACCAAACTCGCGCCCACGGTTTCCCCCTGGCCGGGCAACAGTTGGATCGCTGCATCCGGAACACCTGCCTCCCGTAAGCGCCGGACCGCATGCGCGGCCACAAGCGGAGTCTGCTCGGCAGGCTTGGCCAGCACCACATTGCCCGCAGCCAGTGCTGCAGCCACTTGACCCACAAAGATGGCAAGAGGAAAGTTCCAAGGGCTGATGCACACCACCGGACCCAATGGAAGGTGCGTCTCATTGTTGAAATTCTGCTGAACCTGCACGGCGTAGTAACGCAAGAAGTCCACCGCTTCGCGCACCTCGGCCACCGCATTAGCGGCGGTCTTGCCGGCTTCTCTCGCCAGGAGGCCGATAAGAATCCCCATATCGGATTCCAAAGCATCCGCAGCGCACATCAATATCTCGCATCGCTTCGCGGGCTGCGTGCTTGCCCATTCAGCAGCCCCTGCAGTAGCGCTAAGCAGCGCAGCATTGACCTCGGCTGATGAAGCTTCCCGCGCATAACCCACCAGATCGTTTAAGTCCGCGGGGTTTCTCACTTCTACCGTCTGGCCTTCGAAATAATGCTCAGTGGAAGATGCATCGTGCACTGGCGGCTCGCTGCCGGCAATCAACGCAGTGGTGGACCAGTCACGTGCGTTCGCTTGCGCCATGGCGCCGGCTACCGCGTTCAGGGTGTCCTCGTTCGACAAGTCAATGCCGGCGGAGTTGGCGCGAAGATGGCCGTAGAGTCCGTTCGGTGAAGAGATGGCTGGATGAGGCAAACCATAGGCTCCCTCCTGCTTGGCCAGGCGGTCTACGGTCTCAACCGGGTCTTCGACCAGCGTCTGCAGGTCAATGGACAGGTCTGCAATGCGATTCACGAACGACGTGTTGGCGCCGTTCTCCAGAAGACGGCGAACCAGGTAGGCCAGCAGCGTTTCATGCGTACCCACCGGCGCATAGATTCGGCACGGTCGATCGAGCCCGCCAGCGGCGGCATTTCCCACCACCTGTTCATACAGGGGCTCACCCATCCCATGCAGGCACTGGAACTCATATTGCCCGGGCCAATAGCGCTCGGGTTCAGCCATTTCATAGACGGCGGCAACCGTGTGCGCGTTATGCGTAGCGAACTGGGGGAATATGGCGTCAGGCGCCGCGAGGAGCTTTCGTGCGCAGGCAAGGTACGCCACGTCTGTGTACGGTTTGCGGGTGTACACAGGAAACCCGCTTTGGCCATCCACCTGCGCTCGCTTTATTTCACTATCCCAGTAAGCGCCCTTCACCAAACGAACCATGAGCCTGTGCTTGCTGCGGCGAGCCAGGTCAGTCAGCACATCAATCACGTAAGGGCAGCGCTTTTGGTAGGCCTGAATGACGAACCCAATGCCGTTCCAATCTGCCAGCTCAGGTGCGAAGCAAAGGCGCTCCAGCAGATCGAGAGACAACTCAAGGCGATCAGCTTCTTCCGCATCAATGTTCAGACCAATGTCGTACTTTTTCGCCTGGGCAGCCAACTCAAGAACCCTGGGGTAAAGCTCCTCCATCACTCGCTTGTACTGAGCACGGCTGTACCTGGGGTGCAGGGCAGACAATTTGATGGAAATGCCGGGTCCACTGGCAATACCCGCCCCTGCCGACGCTCGGCCAATCGCATCAATGGCGCGCTCATATTCGTTGAAGTACCTCTGCGCATCGGCCTCGGTGAGCGCGGCCTCCCCAAGCATGTCGTAGGAATAGCGAAAGCCTTTGACCTCCTGGGTCTTCGCATGCCGAAGTGCTCCGTCAATCGTTTCACCGCAAACGAATTGCTCGCCCATCATCCGCATGGCCATGTCCACGCCTTTTCGGACCAGAGGCTCGCCACCTTTACCAATGATTTGCCCCAAAGTGGCCGCAAGACCGGTTTCGCTGTGCGTGGAGACTAGTCGCCCCGTCAGGAGAAGGCCCCATGTAGCGGCGTTCACAAAAAGCGATGGACTCTGGCCAATATGCCGACGCCAGTCACCATGGGCAATCTTGTCGCGGATGAGTGCGTCCCGGGTACCTGCGTCTGGAATTCGAAGAAGCGCTTCAGCCAAACACATAAGGGCAATGCCTTCCTGGGAAGACAGCGAATACTCCTGCAACAGGTTTTGAACAATGCCTGCGCGACCCGCCTCGCTTTTACGCGCACGCAAGTTTGCGGCTAGTCGCAACGCCAGTTCATTGGATACCTTTTGGGCTAAGGCGCTGGATCGTGCGGTCTGCAGAAGTGCGGCAACGGCTTCTGGCTCCGCCAAACGCGTTGCAGCCGTAACTGCCTTTCGCAGTGCACTTCTCGGTGCGACGAGGCTTTGGGCGAATAAATTTCCTGCCTGCTTGCTAGGGGCGTCGATCATGATGGCTTTCTTAGAGAATAGCGCAATCATTTCATAATCATCTTAGATTTAAATTCTGTATTTATATTAAAAAACCATATCATTCACTAATGAATAGCCACTTTCCACAGCCCATCCTGGATCGAAGTGATTTGCGCATCCTGGCGTTTCTACAAGCCGATGGGCGAATGTCGAACTTGAAGTTGGCCGAAGCCGTTCACCTCTCTCCCACGGCCACCCTGGCACGAGTTCAGCGCCTCACGCGCGACGGCTACATCCTTGGGTATGAGGCGCGCCTAAACCCTCTGAAGCTGGATGCAGGCATGCTGGTGTTTGTGGAAGTGCTGCTCGATAGAACCACGCCGCACGTGTTTGAAGAGTTCAAAGTGGCGGTTCTACTCAAGCCAGAGATCATGGAATGCCACATGGTGGCCGGCGGGTTCGACTACCTGCTCAAAACCCGAACTGCCGATATGTCCGCCTACAGGGCCTTTGCTGGCGAGGTTCTTTGGCAATTGCCGGGCGTCAGGGAAACACGCACCTATGCGGTCATGGAAGAAGTGAAGAACTCGACTCACCTCCACTTACGGGGTGTGTGACTCAACGGGATCCGAGAACGATCACCACGCCGGGGTGTTGCCGAAATTGACGTATTCACGGAAACGTGGGTCTGCACGCACTCCATAGCCTCATCAATCATTGAATACCCCTTTCGTTGAAATAGATTCGATTTAGATATATCTTATTGATATCTAAAAACGAAAGATATGTCATGTCTGATTTCGAACCGCTGTCTCGGGCAGGCCCGGGCCGCAGAGGTCGCGTACTGGCACACGGGGGCCTCAAGCTGGTGCTCTTGCGATTGATCGCAGAGAAACCCAGCCATGGTTACGAGTTGATCAAAGCCATTGAAGAACAGGTGAACGGCAGCTATAGCCCCAGCCCCGGCGTCGTGTACCCCGCCCTCACCTTGCTGGAAGAAATGGGATACGTGAGTGTGGGCGCCGTAGAGGGAGGCCGAAAACTGCACACCATCACGGATGCCGGCCTTCAATTTTTCGAGAGCCAACGCGATGAAGCCGATGCCCATTGGGCGCGCCTGCAAGCCAAAGCGCGTGCCCACGCTGAACGGCCTCCCCAAATCCAGCGTGCAGTGGAGAACTTCAAGCTGGCTGTCCATATGCGGTTGCAGCGGGGCCCTCTTACCGAAGAACAGGCTCACGCCTTTGCTGCTGTCCTCGATTCAGCAGCGCAAAACATTGAAAAAATCTGAAAGCACTAAATGACCACTTCAAACACACTCGACTCCAACACCACCACTGACCCGCGGGCCTCGCAACGCATACGCCATGAACTTCGGCTGCGCCAACCCAGCGTGCAAAGCGTGGAACGGCTCAGCCCCAACATGATCCGCATCGTTTTGCAGGGCGAAGATTTAAAGGGTTTCACCAGCTTGGGCTTTGATGACCATGTAAAACTCATGCTTCCTGATCCGGCCACGGGCGTGCTCTCAGTCCCTTCTGTCGGCCCAGACGGTATTCGCCACGCCGATGGAGCGCCCCGCCCCGCCATGCGTGACTACACCCCCCGCAGCTTTGATGCGCAAGCCGGCCTGCTGACCCTGGACTTTGCCGTGCATGACGCAGGCCCCGCCACGCAATGGGCAGAGCAAGCCAAGCCTGGTCAGAAAGTTGGCATTGGCGGGCCTCGCGGCTCCATGATCATCCCGATGGCCTTCGACGGCTACCTTCTGGTGGGCGATGACACCGCCCTTCCAGCCATCGCCCGCCGCCTGGCCGAGCTACCCAGCGGCGCCCCTGTGTTGGTGATTGCGGAAGTAGACAGCCCCGCCGACGAACTCAGGTTTGAAACAACCGCAGATCTACGTCTGATCTGGGTCCACCGTCAAGGCGCCGCACCTGGCACCACAACCCTACTGCTTGACGCCCTGCGCAAAGCGGACCTGCCTGCCGGTGATTTCCACGCTTGGGTCGCTTGTGAAACCTCTGCGGCCAAAGCGATGCGCGCGCACCTCGTTGGTGAACGTGGCGCCCGCCCCGCATGGACCAAAGCTGCTGGGTACTGGCGCGTAGGCGCTGCTGATTCACACGAGACGCACAACGATTGACTCGCTTGAGCCTCACCGCACCGCAATGGTGCCTCCCAGCGTCTTGCTGATGCTGACGCCCTGATCTGGGGAGGCACCAAATCAGGGCCTGGTGCGTGCCTCCTCGGATAGGAGCGCGCGCTCCCGGCCCTGCAGCCCATGCCCCTCAATCGGCGGCGGCATTCGTGCACTAATTGTCCTGAATTGCGAGACAGGGGGCGTACTCGCCATCTTGGCGCGGGACTTGCTTCGTACAACTCGTCCACAATGTGTTGGCTGAATTGTTGCTTCGCGCAGAAAGTACATGACATGGCCATCCACGTCGCCCTGAACCACGTCACCCATTATTCCTACGACCGGCTGGTCGAGCTCGGGCCTCAGGTGGTCCGCCTGCGCCCCGCGCCGCACAGCCGCACCAAGGTTCTGTCGTATAGCCAGCGCATCGAGCCGGCCAACCATTTCATTAACTGGCAGCAAGACCCGTTTGCCAACTACCAGGCCCGCCTGGTGTTCCCTGAAGCCACGCGCGAGTTCAAGGTGACGGTGGACTTGGTGGTTGAAATGGCGGTACACAACCCGTTCGATTTCTTCCTGGAGCCGCAAGCGGAGAATTTTCCGTTCGCCTACACAGCCGAACAGTCCAAGGATTTGGCCCCCTACCTGGCCGCAGAGCCACTCACACCTAAATTCAAGGCTTACGTAGACAGTATTTCCCGCGAGGAGCGTCGCACCATCGACTTTTTAGTGGGGATCAACCAGCGGCTGCAAAACGACGTTGGCTACACCATCCGCATGGAGCCGGGCGTGCAAACCCCTGAGCAAACCTTGACGCTTGGCACCGGTTCGTGCCGGGACAGCGGGTGGCTTCTGGTGCAGATGCTGCGCCACGTGGGGCTGGCCGCTCGCTTCGTATCAGGCTACCTGATCCAGCTGGCGCCAGACGTGAAGTCTATCGACGGCCCAAGCGGCCCGGAGATTGACTTCACTGACCTGCATGCCTGGTGCGAGGTGTTCCTGCCCGGCGCAGGCTGGATTGGGCTGGATCCCACCAGCGGACTGCTTGCCGGTGAGGGGCATATTCCGCTGGCGTGCACGCCACAACCTTCCAGCGCAGCGCCTATCGAAGGGGAGCTGAGTGAAAGCAAAGTGACTTTCCATCACCACATGGAAGTCACACGCGTTTACGAGTCCCCTCGGGTCACGGCGCCCTACTCAGAAGCTCAGTGGGGGGCTATTAAGTCTCTGGGCGATGCCGTCGATAAGCGTCTTGTGGCCGGCGATGTGCGTTTAACCATGGGCGGCGAACCGACCTTCGTGAACACTTCTGATCGGGACGCACCCGAATGGAACACTGACGCCCTGGGGCCAACCAAACGCGGCTACGCAACCGAATTGATCCACCGTCTGAGCGCCCAATATGGCAAAGGCGGGTTTCTGCATCTGGGGCAAGGCAAATGGTACCCAGGTGAACAACTGCCTCGCTGGGCTTTGTCTGCCTTCTGGCGTGGCGATGGCCAAGCGACTTGGCGCAATCCTGAGCTATTCGCCGATGAACGCGACCCGGCTCAATACACCTCCGAGGAAGCTCACCGCTTCATTCTGGAACTCGCGCGCAACCTGGGCATTTCCACCCGTTTTATCCGCGCGGGCTACGAGGACACCCCCTACTACTTATGGCGCGAGAGTAAACTCCCAATCAACGTGAATCCGAAGGATTCCAAGCTGAGTGACGAACTTGAGCGCGTGCGCTTGCGCCGCGTGTTCAACCAGGGACTGCAATCGGCCGTGGGCTATTTGCTGCCGTTGGGGGTAGAGGAGCCTGACGCCAAGGCCGGGCCCCAAGCCAAACCCCAACCTAAATCCATCCGCACAGATTGGAAAAGCGGGCCTTGGTTCTTTCGTGACGACCGCATGTACCTCACCCCTGGCGATTCGCCCATGGGCTACCGGTTGCCACTTGAATCGCTCCCGTGGGTTGCACCAGCAGATTACCCCTTCCATATAGAGCTGGACCCCAGCGTCCCACGAGACCCTCTACCTCCGAACGACATCGCCGAAAGCAGTGCCGGAGCAGTTGCTGACGGCAAGTCCGTTGATAACTCTGAAGATTCCGCAGCCAGCCGCGTACCGGAGCTTGGCGAATCGGCTGCGTGGTTAGCCCGCACCGCGCTGTGCGTAGAAGCGCGTGACCCTCACCGGGGCAACGGCCCCAAGGCTGAAGTCAACCATGGCGGGAAAATCAGCCACCTCTATGTCTTCATGCCCCCTCTGGCGCGCCTGGAAGATTATTTGAACTTGATGGCGGCTATCGAGACCACAGCCGAAACGCTAGGCGTCAAGATTGTGCTGGAGGGCTACCCTCCGCCGCGTGACCCTCGGCTGAAGATGCTTCAAGTCACCCCCGACCCAGGAGTGATTGAAGTCAACATCCACCCCGCGCACAACTGGGCCGATCTAGTCGACCACACAGAGTTTTTATACGACGCTGCGTTTCAGACCAGACTCTGCGCCGAAAAATTCATGACCGATGGGCGCCACACCGGTACCGGTGGCGGCAACCATTTCGTGATGGGTGGCGCCACCCCTGAAGACAGCCCGTTCCTGCGCAAACCTGAGCTGCTAGGGAGTTTGGTGGCCTATTGGCATAACCACCCCAGTTTGAGTTACCTGTTCAGCGGTCTGTTCATAGGCCCCACCAGCCAGGCTCCGCGCGTGGACGAGGCCCGCAACGACCAGTTGTACGAACTCGAAATCGCGCTCGCCCAAATTGAAGCCAACCGGAAAGTTCACGGCGAAAGCATGCCGCCATGGATGGTGGACCGCACCTTGCGCAACATTCTGGTGGACATTACAGGCAACACGCACCGCAGCGAGTTCTGTATTGACAAGCTGTTCTCACCCGACACCAGCACCGGACGCCTGGGTCTGTTGGAATTGCGCGCCTTTGAAATGCCACCACATGCCCGAATGAGCGTGGCGCAGCAACTACTGCTTCGCGCTCTGGTGGCCAAATTCTGGGAGAAACCATGGCGTGGACAGTTGACCCGCTGGGGCACGGAGCTGCACGATCGTTTCCTTTTGCCCACGTTTGTGCATAAGGACTTCCAAGATGTTCTGGCCGACCTCAAACAGTCCGGTTTCGACTTCGACAGCGCCTGGTTTGAACCTCACTTTGAATTCCGCTTCCCTCTGGTAGGCCAGTTGGCGGTAGGCGGCATGGAGCTGAAACTACGCAACGCTCTAGAGCCCTGGCACGTGATGGGAGAAGAAGGCTCCGTTGGAGGCACCGTGCGCTACGTGGACTCCTCTCTGGAACGCCTGGAGGTGCATGTATCTGGGTATAACGACCGACGCTATGTCGTCACCTGCAATGGCCGCGCGCTCCCGCTGCAACCTACTGGCGGCGCCGGTCAGTACGTGGCTGGCGTGCGTTACAAGGCTTGGAACCCGTATTCCAGCCTGCACCCCAGTATTGGTGTGCACGGGCCACTGACCTTTGACATCGTCGACACCTGGAACAACCGCTCACTGGGCGGCTGCCAATACCACGTGGTGCATCCCGGTGGACGCAACTACGATACGCTGCCCATCAATGCCTACGAGGCTGAGAGCCGCCGCCTGTCGCGGTTTTTCCAACTGGGGCACACGCCTGGTACCGTGAATATTTCAACACCAAAAGTCAATCTGGAGTTCCCCTTCACTTTAGACCTCCGAACCTGACGCATACTCGGGGGTGTGCACACAAAATTCACCCCCGCGTGAGGCTACAGCAAGACGCACCCAGCACTACCGCCCGGCTGACTCCGGCGCCGTGGTGCAGTGGGCGTGAGCGCTAGTGTCTAGTTCACAGGACTGAAATCCTTGAAAGACACCGCCCTCCCCCTTTTTCCTTCTGGCGCGCCGGTCGATCCCGTGAGCTTGGCCGCCGAGTGGGCTGAAGCGGCATCACCGGGCCACCTGGATGAACTGCGCGATTCAGCCAGTGGAAACTTAAGTCCCTACTGGACCTCCTTCTTCAAGCACGTAGGGCTGGAGGGTATGGGTGAATTAAATCGCCGCGCCCAAAGCTTGGCGCGGCAGATTCGCGACAACGGCGTCACTTATAACGTCTATTCAGACGCGAACGGCACGCAGCGCCCTTGGTCTCTGGACCTGCTTCCCATGATCGTGTCGCCCGAGTCCTGGGCCACTATCGAAGCTGGGGTGTTGCAACGCACCCGCCTGCTCAACGACATGCTGGCGGACATCTACGGCCCGCAACGCCTTCTTCAAAAAGGGCTGCTGCCGGCCGCACTCGTGCAAGGCCACCCTGGTTACCTCCGGGCCATGAAAGGCATTCGTCCGCCAGGGGACACCTGGTTGCACGTGGCTGCATTTGACTTGGGGCGTGGTCCGGATGGGCAATGGCGCGTGATCTCGCAGCGCACGCAGGCTCCATCCGGTTTGGGCTATCTGCTGGAAAACCGCATTTCGATCTCCCGGCAGTTTCCCAAGGCATTTGGCGGCCTCAATGTGCAGCGTCTGGCTGCCAGCTACCAGGGTTTGCTGACCGGCATACGCGCCATGGCTCCTAACGGAGAAAACGCCCGCATCGCGCTACTGACGCCCGGCCCTTACAACGAAACCTATTTCGAGCACGCCTACCTGGCCCGCTACCTGGGCCTGAGTCTGGTGGAAGGCAATGACCTCACCGTGCGCGAAAACCGCCTCTTTCTCAAAACCTTGACGGGTTTGGAACCCGTTGATGCTCTGATCAAACGCCTGGACGACGAGTGGCTGGATCCGCTGGAATTGCGCCACGATTCAGCACTGGGTATCCCCGGTCTGCTGCAGGTCGTGCGTGCTGGCAACGTACTTCTGGCCAATGCGCCCGGCTCGGCGCTGCTGGAGTCGAACGCCTTGCTCGGCTTCATGCCCGCCATCTCGCGCGAACTTTTGGGAGAAGAACTGCGCCTGCCCGCTCTGTCCACCTGGTGGTGTGGCGAACAGGCCGCCCTTCAACGCGTACTGCCCCAGTTGCGGCATGGGGTGATCAAATCAACCTACCCCGGCTCGCCCGTGACCACGCTAATGGGCCGCAGCCTGAGCAGCGACGCACTGGACAAGATCACTGGCCGCATGGCGCAGTACCCAGAGAATTTCACCGTTCAATCTTTCCTGCCGCTGTCTGAAACACCTACCTGGACAGGCGATCACATCGCTCCTCGTGCTGCCATGCTGCGAGTGTATGCGCTGGCCGACGGCCCGCAGAGCTGGCGCGTTCTACCTGGTGGCCTGGTTCGGCTGGCGCAGCGCGGGCAGTTAATGGCCTCCATGCAGCATGGCGGAAGCAGCGCCGATTGCTGGGTCATGACCCACGGTGAGGTCGATCGAACCAGCCTTTTGCAAAACGCCCCCACCACGCTGGCTCTGGCGCAAACCCGCCGCCCGGTCACCAGCCGGGCTGCAGAAAACCTGTTCTGGCTGGGCCGCTACACCGAGCGCGCTGAAAATTCAGTCCGGCTGGCCCAGGTCATTCTGCGCAATCTGCACGATGAAGAGCCCACCGCCCGCCCTCTGCAAGCCTGGATGACCAAACAAGCTCAAGCCCAGGCGCTCGTAAGCAACCACGTGCCCGGTATGTTGGGATTCGCAGCCCAACGGGTTTTTGAGCGCTCGCTTATCGCGTCGCTCGCCGATACGGAAGGCGCGTTCAGCGTGGGATTCAACCTGCGCTCGTTGCGCTTATCCGCAGCGAACGTGCGGGAGCGCTTGAGTCAGGAGCAGCGCCACTTGATCGAGCAGGCAGAAGTCGACTTCCTCGAACATGGAGGCCCACTCAGCGCCGACACCGAAGCCAACGCACAGGACGCGCTGAATGCCCTGGAAGAAGCCAGCGAAGCATTGGCTGGCATCACAGGCACTCAGACCGACCGCATGGTGCGAGATAACGGCTGGCGGCTGCTGTCTATTGGGCGTCTCATTGAACGGCTGGCCACCCTGGCCCAAGCCATGCGCGAGGCTTTCGAGACAGGCAGTGTGCTGGACCCCGCCGGCTTTGAGGCGCTGGTGGCGCAGTTCGACAGCACGATCACATTCCACTCCCACTACCAACAACGCCGTGACGTAGTGGCCCTGCTTGATCTGTTGCTGGTCAACCGCGATAACCCCAGATCATTGGCCTGGGTGCTGGACACCTTGCGCTCACGCCTGCGCAAACTGGAGCAGGCCAACCCGGACTTTGCTCAACGCCTGTGCGCCGATCTGCCTGACCCGGCTACCTGGGACCTGGCGCACCTGAGTACACCTGACACCGAGGGGGAGCACACTGACCTGTTGGCTGTGCTGGAATCCTGCGAAACCTCAGCCTTTTCATTGTCTGATGCGCTCAGTCAGGAGCATTTCAGCCATGCAGAGCGCAGCAACCTCAGTCTGCTGGCCTGATCGCGCCAAAGGCGTGCTCCAAGCCCACCATCATGCTGCTTCGTATCATCCACGACACCACCTACCAATATGGAAGGCCCGTGGTCACCGCTCAGCACCTGGCCCATTTGAGCCCCGTGGACCAGCCTGGCCAACGTGTGCTGCTTCATCAGCTCGACGTGGATCCCACTCCCGCACAACGTCAAGACCGCGTAGATGCCTTCGGTAATCCCTGCTGCTATTTCGCCCTGCCCAGCCCGCATGAGCAACTGACCGTATTGGCCACATCAGAGGTGGTCACACAAGCGCCAGGTCCTCTGCCCCCGGGGCTACCTTGGGAGCAGGTGGCCGATGGTTTTCGCTACTACGCTGGAGCACCTTACGACCCGGCTGCTGAATTTGTGTTCGCCTCGCCACGAGTGCCTCATCACAGTTTGTTGGCAGATTTCGCCCACCCGGCATTTGGCCCAGGTCGCCCATTACTGGAAGCTGCCACCGACCTGATGCAACGCATCTACAAGGAGATGACCTACTCCAGCGGAAGCACTGACGTCAACACGCCCACGCTTGAGGCCCTGAACCAGCGAAAAGGCGTTTGCCAGGACTTCGCCCACATCATGATCGGTAGCCTGCGCAGCCTGGGCCTGCCCGCTCGCTACGTCAGTGGCTACATGCTGACGCAACCGCCCCCCGGTAAAGCGCGGTTGATTGGCGCAGACGCTTCGCATGCCTGGGTGCAGGTGTATGACCCGCAAGCAGGTTGGGCTGATTTCGACCCCACCAACAACCTGTGCGGTATGGGTAGGCCCGCAGAAACCCACGTGACCTTGGCGCTCGGCAGGGACTTTGGCGATGTCTCGCCGCTGCGCGGCGTGATCCAGGGTGGCGGCAGCCCCGATCTGGAGGTGTCCGTGACGGTGGGCCCCCCAGAGGAACTAAAAGCCTTGATGGCTTGATGAAAGGACTCCCCCTGAGTCGCTTACGCGCCATCCCCCTGAGGGGGACGCTGCCAGCGGCCTGGCAAAGCCAGCTCCGCGGCAGCCCCGTATGGCCTGCTCCGCGGCCTTCTGATCTTGCTCCCTCTCCTGCATGCGGGAAAGAGTGACAACGCCAAAGGCGACGTGGTTCACTCTCTGACGCTGGGCATAGATACACGGGGATGCTTTGCGACAGCATCTGTGCATCCGATAGCCTCAATGGCTTTGGTCGTACGTTGGTTCATGCGGAAAATATTAGCCCCGGATGATATTCAAAGTGAGCCCAGGCCAACAATATTTTCGTTAGGCTAGGCTAATGGAGACTCTTCAATAGAAATTCTAATCTCTGTTTTCCAGTAGATTCTGAAATAGGCAATCTGCCATAATCGTGTCGATTCACGAGAAAAAAGAAGATATTCAATGGACTACAAGGAATTTTCTTACTCAACCTCAGCCGTCACTGGCGTTGCGTTCCGCGCTTTGGGGATCAATTAATGGCCCATCCATTGAAACTTGGACTGCTAGCTGCCTTTGCGCTCTTTTTCTTGACGCAAGGCGCAGTTGCGCAGCTTCCGCCTGCAGACGAAGCGTCTATACGAAACGCCGACAGCAGTACGATTGACACGCTTATGAGGACCACTGCTCAACGGATGGCGGGGAATTTGCCCGCACGGCTTGACGCGGTTACTGAGATGCAAAGCGTCTACTACGATAAACCTTCCAAAACGCTGGTCATGTCTGGACGCCTTCTTGGCCCAATCGATGTGGAGAAAGCAAAAGTGGCACAGCGGGAAACGTTTTGCGCTCAACCTAGAAATCGAACATTAATCGCAAAAGGTGTTACTTATAGCTACCACTACACCCGCGCAAACGAATCTCCGGTAATCCTAAACATGACGGCTTCGTCCTGCGGTGTAAAACCAATTAACTAAAGAATAATAGCAATTCAATATAAATCGTTAGAGAATTTCTCCTGGCATTATCAGGTAGTGTTTTACGGATCCTTTACAAAGGCCACTCTAACGCCTACAAAATCGATCACACCCTGAATCAGGAACAGATGTTAGGTATGCTTTCAGCGCAATCCCCCTCATCACCCGACGAAAGAAAGCCCAAGGCAAGTTTTGCAGCCAATAGCTCGTGCTATTGGCGAAAAATCAACGTAGCATACCGCCCGGGGGCAGTGATCTGGCGTCGTGAGAGGTTTTGCAGAGGTTCCCTAGATTAGCTACGTGAAATTAATCCAGGCTAGTAATTAATCCTAAACACTGCACTTTGCCAGCACCGTCAAGCAGGAAGATGGCCATCTCCGCTGAACTATGACCGGCATCGGGGATAAGTGATAACGCAAAAGGTGGCGCTTGATCTTGAGCGCCATCCGTTTTGCTGAAAGCGACACAATTCGGTGGTGTAGTACCTATTGCGCGTTATCACTCTTGTCCATTCCATTCGCAATCTGTACACCTTCGCATCAGTTGGAATCGTTCTTGCTTGCCTGGGGCAATAGTCACGACGTGTTCCGTCGCCCACAAAGGAGAAGTCCAATATGACCGCCTACGACGATGTCTTGCCAGACGACCCGTTCGAGCGCTGGCACCAAGTCACCTGTCGCAACTACTCAGTGACTGAATGTCGCGCGGTAAGAGACCATTCATTCAGCGCACAGGTTAAGGTCCGCCCCTTTGGCGATCTGGTGATAAGCCAGATTAGTTCACAGGTGAGCCCTGGAGTCGAGCTGAAGGTCACCCGCGGCCGCAGAGAGATTCGCAAAGACTACCGCGATGATTTTCTGGTCTGGGTTGGTGGATCTGGCACCACGATGCTGGAGCAAGGCGGCCGCAGCACGCAGTTGGGCGCGGGCGACATGATCTTGCATGATCAGGCCGCGCCCTTTAACCTCACATTCAGTCAGCGCTCAGCCGCTGCAATGATCACTGTGCCTCGCCGTGTCATGCTCACCCGATTCCCCCAAGCAGAACATTGCACCGCCCTGAGAATTCGCTCGAACTTGCCTCTGGCACGTTTGGCCACCGCCACCTTCAGAGAGATCGCTCTGCAAGACGGTGATGTGCGTTCAGACACCTACAGCGAAAAAGTGTGGAGTGCTGCCCTGGATATCTGGGTAGCCGCCCTGCAAGCTTGCACACCTGGTGCGGAGCCGCCTCGCCTAGCTCATAGAGACCTGCGCCTGCGAACCGCACAACGCTACTTGCTACAGCGCCTCTACGACCCTGAAGTCAATTTGGCAAGCGCATCAGCAGACCTTCACATGTCCAGCCGCACCCTGTTGCGCTTGTTCGCTACTCGCGGAACCACGCCAATGCATTGGCTTTGGGAAGAGCGTCTCAAGGCATGTCGCGAGGCCCTGCTGCGTGGACAGTTCGAGCGCGTGAGCGACGCCGCTTTCGCACATGGTTTTCGCAATCTCTCGCACTTCAGCCGAACATTCAAGGCTTTGCATGGCATCAACGCAAATCAGTTGATCCGCGAAATGGTGCCTGAGCAGGGCTTGGCCGCTCCGGAGCCTACCTAGAGGTCAAAGCCTTGTGCAACGCTTCGACATCAGAAGGTGTGAACAGTGTTTTTTTAAGCCTGTCGAAGTTTGAAATCGTCAAAGTGCCCTCCCTCCCCCACCCTGTCTGGATGAGCACATCAGATGGCCATCTCAGGCAAATGAAACCCGCCCTCGGGAGATATCGTAGCTCTGGACTATCCCAGCAACCCAGAGGTACACACCATGCCATATCAGCTCAAGGAAATCGACCCCAAAAAGACGGCCATGATCGTCGTGGACATGCAAAACGACTTTGTCGCCGAAGGCGTTCCAATGCAATCGGCCCAAGCACTCGCCATGGTGCCGCGGCTTGCAGACACGCTGTCTTTCTGCCGTAAAGTTGGCATCAAGGTCGTCTACACCACCCATGTTCATCGCAGAGACGGTAGCGACATGGGTCTCTACGACGATCTCTATCCCCCGATTGCATCCCGCGCTGCGCTGATAGATGAAACCCCTGGTATAGAAATCTACCCTGGTGTGGCACCTGCCCCAGGGGAGCACGTCATCAAGAAGCATCGGTACAGCGGCTTCTTCGCCACTGACCTGGACCTGATGTTGCGCGAATGGGGCATCGACACTGTGATTGTCTCCGGCACCACGACCGAGAACTGCTGCCTTTCCACGGCCCGTGAGGCCATGTTCCTGAATTACAAAACGGTCTTCCTGTCAGACGCTACGGGCACATTCGACTACCCAGACGTTGGCCAAGGCGCCATGTCTGCCGAGGAAGTGCACAAGGCCACACTCATCATCTTGGCGTTTTCAACTGCGCATGTGATGACGGCCAAAGAGTTCAAAACCCTTGTGACTCTCGCCTGAGGACATGAATCTCCCTGAGTCGCTCACGCGGCTGCTCCCATATGGCCTGCTCCGCGGCCTTCTGACTCCCTCTCCTGCTTGAGGGAGAGACTGATGCAGGCGCGCCTGCCGACTTGAGCCCCAGAACCCAAGGCGGCTAGCTGGTTTTACCCCCTCTCCCGCATGCGGGAGAGGGTTGGGCGGGGCCGGCCAACCGGTGAGGGCTAGCGGCGTGTCCATGGTGTGTGCCCCTCCGCGAGACCAGAGGCTCCAAGCCGAAACGCGCAGGCTCATGTATTCATTTCAGCATGGAAGATCGGCGTGCTATCAACGTTCTTGGATAAGGCTGGGCGGGGCCGACCAACTAGTGAGAGGACGGCCTGGCCATTCCGGATGAGTTATCTCCAGCTCGGATGTTGTTTGAAATAATCCTGCCGACCGGAAAACGAGGTTGTAGATTGCGTTGGTGCATGCCGCTATATGCCGCTGTTCGAGCACCTCGCCAGAACAATCCAGTGGTCGCTGATGGTTGTTGATATGCTGAGCCAAAACCGGACAGAACATGGATCTCAGACAACTACGTCAGTTTGTCGTGCTGGCGACCGAGCTCAACTATCGAAAGGCTGCTGAGCGCTTAAACATGACGCAACCTCCTTTGAGCATCGCCATCAAGCGGCTGGAGTCCGATGTGGGGGTTCAGCTTTTTGAGCGTGATCGCCTGGGGGTTCGGCTGACCATGGCTGGCGGAGTCTTTCTAAGCGAAGCCAAGCGCCTGCTTGATGGCGCTGACGCCGCGATCAAAGCCACTCGTGATGCCGACCAAGGGCGCGTGGGAAGTTTGCGGGTTTGCTCTGTTCCCAGTGCATCGCTGGAGCTGCTACCAAGCCTGCTCCACCGATTCGCGACCAACTTTCCTTCGGTTCGGCTTCATTTGAGCAGCGGCAGCACGGTAGGAATTCTGGGGGAATTGCAAAGAGGAGAACTGGATGCAGCCTTTCTGGTGCCGCCCTCTTCCGGTGTGCCCGGCATAGAGTGGATGGCGTTGCCTCGCCAGCACCTGATCTTGGCAGTCCCTTCCAACCATCCCCTCGCCAGCCGGGACACCGTCAAACTCTCAGAGTTGGGGGAAGAAACCCTCGTGACTCTGGCGCATTCGGATAGCCCAGGCTTCGCGGGCGAAGTCATGGCTTTGTGTCGGCGCGAAGGGTTCTACCCCAAGGCGCTCCAGGAATCTTCACACGCACTGATCACCTTGCCGCTCATTGCCGCGGGCTTGGGGGTGGCCATCGTTCCCCAAGCCTCGCGCCGCATTGCCGTCGATCACGTGAGTTTTGTGTCATTAACTGATTCCGACAACCAGGCACTGACCTACCCGCTTGCGCTTGCAACGCCTTCCAGATCGGGCAACCCAGCCGTGCCATGGTTTGTGGACACTGCGCGTGAGCTATTAGTCACGCTACCCCTGGGTTAAAACCACGGCCATCGAGGAGGTCTGTGCCTGGATGGCCACGCATGGCGAGCTTACTTGGCCACCGGTTTCAGCAGTCCGGCCCACTTCGCTTGTTCATCTCGAACCCGCTTCTCGAAAGCAGTTTGAGAAGGGTCAACGGGTTCGCTTCCCTTCGAGTAGATCCTTTCGTGCACCAATTGACTTCCAGCCACCTTGGCGATCGCCGCATTCAGCCGCTTCACAACCTCTGCCGGCGTACCTGCTGGAGCAGCCAACCCAGAGAGCGAGCCGCCCTCCACGCTTTTGCCCAAGACCTCTTTAACCGTGGGGATGTCAGG
The DNA here is from genome assembly GCF_000422885.1 of Ottowia thiooxydans DSM 14619. Lineage (GTDB taxonomy): Bacteria > Pseudomonadota > Gammaproteobacteria > Burkholderiales > Burkholderiaceae_C > Ottowia > Ottowia thiooxydans. Next base: position 210,321 of record NZ_AUGX01000010.1, read on the forward strand.
AAAATTGGCCAGACGCTTGGAAGATGTGACCGCGAAGGGGCGAATCTGCTTGGAATCGACAAAGCTGACCGCACTGACCGCTGAAATCGCAGTGGCATCTGCCGTGCGGTTGATCACCGCCGTCAACGACTCCGTACCGCTCTTGTACGGGACGGCAAGAAACTGAGTGCCTGTCGCTTGCTGAAGTAGTTGAAGCACCTGATAGTTGTCGGAGCCCTCCCCTGCAGTCGAGAAGCTGAGTTTTTCGTTCTCGGTAGCGGCAGCCTTCACAAGTTCAGGAAGCGAAGGAAACGGGCTGCTCGGATTGACAGCCAGAATGGTGGGCGTGTTCGCCAGCATGGCCACATACGTGAAGTCCTTCTTGGGGTCGTACGCCAAGCTGGGATAGATCAGCGGATTGACTGCAAACATTCCGTTGGTAATCACAAGAAGCGTGTATCCATCTGGGCGGGCCTTGGCTACAAGACCTCCAGCGATCCCACCGGCCGCGCCGGCACGGTTTTCCACCACGAATGGCTGGCCCAGCTCCCGAGAGAGACCTTCCGCAAACACACGTGCGGTGATGTCCGTGACACCACCCGCACCGAAAGGCACCACCAGGCGGACAGCCTGCGTGGGATAGGTTTGAGCTTGTGCAGTGGTGCCCGCCATCACGGCAAGCACACAAGAAGCGGTAAGCAGGCGAAGGGGTTGAATCATCAGATGATCTCCATGGTTTTAAGAATATCTCTCATCGCGTCGTTCAGCGCAGGAGTCAAAGGGGAAAGCGGTGCACGCAGATGCCCTGCTGCAACGCCGCTCAGCTCGAGCCCGGCAGTGACGGTGCGCGGAAGCCCGTGATCCATCAGGAAGTTGAGCAGCTCCGACTGCCTGGAAAACCAATGCTCGGCACCAGCCCAGTCGCCGGAGGCCACGCAGCGATGAAAGTTGAGAATGAAGGGAGCGCAGACATTGGGCGCGGCTGTGCACCAACCCGCTGCGCCATCTTGAAATCCTTGCTTCGCCATCCGGTTTAAACCGATGAAGATACTCACATGATCCGGGCACGCCTCTCGCAACCGTGAAATCTTGGTCTCATCCGGGCTGGCTTCTTTGATGAGCGAGATATTGGGCAACTCCGTGAGCTTGCTCAGAAATGAAACTGATAAATCCAGGCCCGTAGTGAAAGGGTTGTTGTAGACCATCACAGGAATAGAAACCGATTCAGCTATCTGGCGGTAGTACTCGAAAATCTCCGCTTCCGTCAGTTTCCAATAGGTGCTGGGCAACACCTGGATCGCTGCGGCTCCCGCTTCCTGCGCGAATCGCGCGTGCCGAACAGTGTGCGCCGTGCTAAGGCTGGACACTCCCGCAAGCACGGGTACACGGCCTGCAGCAGCAGCCACTGTCGTGCGGATAACGGCGTCGCGCTCCTCGTCACCCAGGTAGGGCAAGCAACCCACACTACCCAGCGGACAAAGGCCATGCACACCAAGATTTATAAGCCGCTCAACATGTTGAGCCAATAGGGAGTGGTCCACCTGCCCTCTTGCATCGCAAGGAGTGAGCAGGTAGCCAACGATGCCGTTCATTTGCATAGGGGCTAATTCCATTTAAAAACTGCACGCAGTCTAGAAATGGCGCCCCCCATCCGTCCAATTCAATATTTGTGTGTGCTTGATATCTTTTGCAGCGCTGCGCACTCATTTGCCAGTGTGATGCCAATAGCGCGCCGCTTTTTCCCTTTCGCAACGAAGCGCCTCAGGGTGAACACTCGTCCAGTGCATGGCACCACAGGTAGGTGAATCGACCACGCGTATGCCGCGTTCCTCATAGCGCGCCAGCACGGGAGGTGCCGGGTGTCCAAAACGGTTTTTGTAGCCAGACTGAACCAATCCCAGCTTGGGCTGCACTGCATCCAGGAAAAGCGCCGAAGAAGAGGTTTTGCTGCCGTGGTGCGGCACCAAAAGCAAATCCGCCTGCAGGTTTTCCTCGCGCGCCACAAGAGCGGCTTCGGCCTTGGCCTCAATGTCTCCCGCCAGTAGCGCCACTGCGCCGCCTGAACCTGCAGCGCTTATGCGGAGCACACAGCTCATGTTGTTCGATCTCTCCGATGAGTGGTAGCTTTCCGCTAACGGGTGCAAGATTTCAAACTGCACGCCATCCCATTCCCAGCGCTGCCCGGCCTGGCAACGCATGGAAACCCGGGTGCGTTGCAAGGGGTGCTCGTCTTCTATCGACGAAAGCAGGGCTGCACTCGGATGCATGGCCATGACCGACATCGCACCACCGATGTGATCTGCATCCCGGTGGCTAAGCAGCAAAATATCCACCCGCTCTCCTAGCGCCCTCAGCAATGGCACCAGCACCCTATCGCCTGCGTCGCTCTCCAGTGAGAACCGTGGGCCCGTGTCGTACACCAGGGTGTGTTTTTCCGTGCGCACCAGCAGGGCATTGCCCTGCCCCACATCGGCAGCCAGCAACTCGAACGCGCCGTGCACAGGGCGCGGCGCTTGCCAAAGTAGCAATGGCAGCACCAACGGAAGCCCGACGAGTCGCAATCCCCACGGCCAGCGCATGACCAATAAAACCCCACCAACCACAGCTGCCGCACCTACCCACACAGGTACTGACACCATAGAGACACTCGCAAATGGCCAGGAAGCGAACCACCGGAGCAACCACGCCATGGGTTCCAGAGACCAGGCCGCCGCAGACCAAAATGGCGCCCAGAAAACACCTGCGAGTGCTAACGGGGTGACCACCATAGTCACCCACGGAATGGCAAGCAGGTTGGCGGGTAGACCCACCACCGAAGCCTGCCCAAATATCAGCAAGCTGAGCGGCGTGAGCGCTAGCGTGACCACGCCCTGCTCTCTCAGCATCTTCATGCCTGCGTTGCGGGCCTTTGCAAGAGGGGCTTCGTTGCCAGATACCGGGTCACCCACAGGGTTGGCCGCGAACAACACCCCAACGGCTACAAAACTGAGCCAAAATCCGGCCTGCAACAAGGCCCAAGGATCAAACGCCAACACAGTAGCGCAGGCCACCAGCCAGGTTAACCACCAGGGCCAACTCACTCCCAGCAATCTAAGGCAGCCGAAGGTGCTGAGCATGAGGATGGTGCGTTGGGCAGGTACGCCCCAGCCAGAGAACAACGCATACAACGCAGCCAGCGCCACGCCACCAATCAGGGCGGCTGTGGGTGCAGGTACCCAGAGGCACCACCGCCATCCCCACAAAGCAGTACGCCGCCAGAGGCGCCCAATGAGGCCGGAAGCCAGCCAGGCAAACATCGTTATATGCAGCCCGGAAATGCTCATCAGATGCGCCACGCCTGTGGCTCGGAACACATCCCAGTCAGCCCGCTCGATCACGTTCTGATCGCCTGTGACCAGCGCGGCGATGATGCCGGCAAAGCGCCTTGAATCCGCCGCTTGAGCAGCGTCACCCTCAGCCCCAGCCGCCACGCGCGCGAGAATTCGCCCTCGAACGGATTGGCGAGCGCGCTCAATCCAATGGCCAGTACCGGCCTGCAAGCGGCGTGGTGCCACGTCCTTGCGTCCGGCTCGTACATAGCCCGTGGCCCGAACGCCTTGCTCCCACAACCACAATTCGTAATCAAACCCATGCGGATTCAAGCTGCCGTGTGGCGCCTTCAACCTCACGGTGAATTGCCAGCGCTCGCCGGCCCACAGCTCCGTCGCGAAAGCTTGGGGTTTGTCCGTTTCGCCGTCGGTGCTGACCGAACCGTACCAAGCCAGCTGCAGCATGCCTGGCACTTGGACAGGGTCGCCGCGAAGGGTTGCCGATTCGACCTCAAAGCGAAAGCGCTGGCCGGCTTTGTTCTTTTGCGGCATGGCGTCCACAATGCCTGTCAGAACAAGATCAGGCCCTTCCAGCGTGGGATTGAGCATTTCGGAGTGCATGGCGCTGGCGCGCAAACCTATGGTGCCAAAGGCGCCAGCCGCGCTGGCGAGCAGCAAAATGAGGCCACCCAGCTGGCGCTGACGCAATGACGTCATCAGCACAGCTGCTCCACCACTCAATGCGCCTATGAGGCATCCCAAATAACCCACCCTCGGCCAGAGCGCAGCCTGTTGAATCTGAAGTGCTGTACCTGCAATCCACCCAAGAAGCAGCGCCAGCAGTAAGCGAGCGGCCATACGGGCGTAAGAATTTCTGACATCGGGCGGACGCATGAAGGGTTTGTGCGGGGCGAAAATGGAACTTGCTGCGTGCTACCGATGCACGTACGGGAGCAGCCGTTTTCATGACCTGTTTTAAAGTGGAGTCGGCATCACGACAGCTATCGCTCGCGAAACGTTAATGCAAAATGATTAACTCTAAAGTTCTCATTATGACCTTAGCGAAACCCCGTACAGTCAGATGGAGCTACCCTGCGTCCCACGAACTATTTTCGAGTGCACCATGCTGAGCCTCCGCCCCAACTGCGAATGCTGTGACAAAGATCTTCCGCCCCACGCTACGGAGGCAAGGATCTGTTCGTTCGAATGCACTTTTTGCGCCTCATGTGCGGAGGGTGTGCTTCACGGCCTATGCCCGAACTGCGGCGGAGAGCTCGTTGCGCGTCCTCGCCGGCCTGAAGCGAAACTGGAAAAATACCCCGCGTCCACAGAGCGTGTTCTTAAACCCCATGCTTGCTCGAACCCAGCGCCCTAGCGCATCACGCGGCCAACTCGCCGCGATGGCCGTGTTCACCGCAGCCCTTGCCCTGCTTTCCTCCTGCGATAACTCCAAGGGCGCCGCTATGGAGAACGCGCAGGCCAAAGTCGAGCGAAAAGCCGCTGAACGCATGGCGGGAGCGCGTTGCGTTGGAGCTAAGGCATCACCAGCAGCCAAACTCGCTATTGCGCGCATGCTGGCTGTAGACACCATATCGCCGGGAGGCAATCTACCTGCTTGGCTTCCCACCTCATTCGCAGCTGCCGCCGAAGGGGTGAGCGCAAGTGATGCCTGGAACGCCCTTGCGGCTGAGTGCCCCAATGCGCCCACATTTGGAACACCATTTGGTTTTCCTTCTGCCGAGATTGAAGCAGAACTCCGAAAGGAGCCAGAGTTTGCTGCCCTATCAGATCAACAATGGAACCAAATCAAGCAATTTGAGAGTGCCGCTCAGAACTCTGGCCGTTGAAACTCGCGCTATCTTGGCGCTGTTTGTGACCATAAAACCTGCAGATGCGCCGGGTCTGCCGTCAGCGACTTGCTCGGGCCAGAAACAATGAGCCTATTCACACTAAACTTCCCCTTCCCGCCTATTCCTGACGACCTCCCTCTCGCTACAAACTTCTAATGGATTCTTTCCTCTTGGCCTTCGTAGCCGGCATGGCCGTCTACATGCTTATTTCCTCGGAACAGCGCAAACGCATTGCACTGCTGGGTACCCACCTGAGCCAGTTCAATATCGAACGCTTGATGGAAACCTTGGCGGATGGCTATCTGCGTGCCCTGGGTGAAAACGATCTGGCTCGGCGCGATCAGATCTGGGGGCTGCTCGCGAGCTCTGAGGAGCAGCTCAGCGAGCAATTCGAAAGGTTCGCCAAAAGCTTTTCCAAAGTGGATGAAACCCAGACCCGCATCAGCAAGTTGGCACTAACGCTGCCATTGGTCACACGTTTTCTGCCCTCGTTCTGCTTTGACGCCCGTAAGGCATTTGCCATTCATGCGCAAGGTTTTACCCGGGTAGCCCGAAATGAAAAGGGTTTGTCTCCGAGGGACAAAGCTTTCACCATGATGGCTGAGCTATTGCTGATGCAGCATACCTGCCACTGGTTTTGCAAATCGCGCGCAGTGGCCTCCGCGCGCCTGCTGGCTCGCCATCAGACCGCCTATGAGCAAGTATTGACATCCGTGTCACCTGAAACGCGCCAAGCCTACCTGGAGTTAACCGGCCGGCAGTAGCCACATGTAGAGCGTGTCTACGAGTACCTTCTAAAGACCATCTCACACGATGAGTGCTTGAGATGCGAGAATGGCTCGTGAAAATTCCAGCGACAAACGAGTTTTGAATAGCGAATCGCCTTCGCCTCTCCTCGGCACGCCGGCATTGCCAGCCGGCGCCCACTTTCCCACGGCCAATACGGGCCACTATGACGAGCTCCACGCGAGCACGGCACCTCAGAATGCGTCCTTGCCCTGGGGTTCCAAGGCTCCACTGGCGCCTGCCTGGGCACAGTTTTTTCATCATCTCGGTGATGATGGGTGGAATACGCTCAACCGCCGCGCATCGCTCCTGGAGCGGCAGTTGCGCGACAACGGCGTCACCTATAACGTCTCCGCAGATGAGACCAATATGCAGCGGCCCTGGCCGTTGGATCTGTTTCCGCTGCTAATTTCGTCTCAAGACTGGCGCCAGATTGAGGCCGGCGTGCTTCAGCGAGTTCGCCTGCTCGACGCCGTCATGGCCGATGTCTATGGCGAACGCCGCTTGCTCAAAGATGGCTTGTTGCCTGCAGCACTGGTGCAGGGCCACCCTGAGTACTTGCGCTCCATGCATGGCGCCCCCCCTGTGGGCGGCGTGCACCTGCACATTGCCGCGTTCGATCTCGCACGCGGGCCCAACGGCCACTGGTGGGTAGTTTCCCAGCGAACGCAGGCACCTTCGGGGCTAGGTTATCTGCTGGAGAACCGCCTGGCTGTGAGCAGCCAGTTTCCGCGTGCCTTCCAAGCGATGAATGTGCGGCGCCTGGCCGCCACTTACCGCTCGTTGATCGAAAATCTGAAGCGCTTGGCACCGGCCGGAGCCGACTCTCACATCGCCATGCTGACGCCTGGCCCGCACAACGAAACCTATTTCGAGCAGTCGTATCTGGCACGCTATCTCGGCGTCACCCTGGCCACGGGGGGCGATTTAACGGTTCGAAATGAACGCTTGTATCTGAAGACCCTTCGGGGGCTGCAGCCGGTGCACTGCCTGATCAAGCGCGTAGATGATGCATTCATAGACCCCCTGGAAATGCGGCCCGACTCGCGCCTGGGCGTTCCCGGGCTCTTGCAAGCCGTGCGAGCCGGAAACGTGCTGGTGGCCAATGCCCCTGGTGCGGGATTTCTCGAATCCAGTGCCCTTCTAGGTTTCCTGCCCTCGCTGGCCCGCCATCTGCTGGGCGAGTCATTGAAGTTGCCGTCGCTTCATACCTGGTGGTGCGGTGAACCCGCAGCGATGAAGGAAGTGTTGCCCATCCTGGATCGCTGCGTGATCAAGGCAACCTACCCCTGGTCTCTGTCGCGTAGCAATTTCCAGGCAGGCGTGGGCCCCCTCATGAGCCCGGAGGTCCTGCGCTCCTGGGCAGAAAATATCCGGCGCGCGCCCGACGAACATACGGTTCAGGCTTATCTTCCTCCATCGCAAATGCCCACTTGGCTTGCAGACCAGCAAGCGCCAGCCATCGTTCCGCAGTCAGCCATTTTGCGGGTGTTCGCCATCAGCGACGGCATACGCTCATGGCAGGTGCTGCCTGGAGGAATGACGCGCCTTGTCAGTGCCAGCGCCGGCTTGGCCAGCATGGCCATGGGCGGAAGCAGCGCAGACACCTGGGTACTGAACGACGAGCCCTTGCACGAAGACATGGAGGTGGATTACACCTCGCTCGTGGCCATCACACCCTCGGCCACGTCCCTGGTGCGGCGTGAACGCCTGATCACCAGCCGCGCGGCCGAAAACCTTTTCTGGCTCGGCCGCTACACCGAGCGCGCAGAAAACTCTACCCGGTTGGCTCGCATCATTTTGCAGAGCCTGGACGGCGACGAACAACCTTCCTACCCCTTGCTGATGTGGCTCGGCCAGTTGGCAGCGTCAGCAGGGCTTGTTCCCGAAGACACGCCCTCGCCTCTTGACGATCGGTATGCCTTCGAACACGCTTTGATCCGCTCGCTTGGCGACACCGAAATCGCCAGCGTAGGCTACACACTGAGTAGCCTGCGTCAGGCCGGAGCGGCGCTGCGCGAGCGGCTTTCGCCCGAACACTGGAGCCTTATCAAGGAAGCAGAAGAGAGCTTCCTGGGCGACTGCGGTGAATTGGGCGGCAGCGCGCCATCCAGCTCCGATGCGCTGCGCGCCCTGGCCCGTTCAAGCAAGGCTTTGGCCGGCATCACTGGCGCGCAAAACGACAGTATGTGGCGAGATGACGGCTGGCGTTTGCTGTTCGTGGGACGGCACATCGAGAGGCTGACCCACTTGGCCGGGGCACTCTCGCTAGGGTTCTACACCAATGCGGTGCACGATGCGGCAGGGTATGGCGTAGTGCTCGATTTATTCGACTCCACCATTTCTTTCCACGCACGTTACCAGCGCAGTCGCGCCATTGCGGCCTTGATCGAGCATGTGGTGATGAACCATCAGAACCCACGCTCCCTAGGCTGGGTAACACAGGGGCTCAATGCACTGCTGAAAGATCTTCACCAGCATGAGCAGGTCAATCTGGAAGACCTCTCACTGCGGCTTCGCCCGCTCACCTCGGAAGAACTGCCCAGGTTATGCGAGGCCAATGACATCGGCGATTTCACCCACTTGCAGGAATACCTGACCCACTGCATAGACACCGGCAGCGGCCTCTCCCGGGAAATCAGCCTGAGACACTTCACCCACACGGGTGAGGCCGGACGGAGCGTAGGCGCATGAGACTACGCATCACGCACGACACTTGTTTCAGCTATTCGCCCCCTGTCGGGATGGCGCTGCATATGGCGCACCTCAAGCCACCGCATACACGCTGCCAGGAACGCCTGGATTATCAGCTGCAGGTCACGCCAGACCCCGTGGTGTTGAATGAGCGCCTTGATATCTATCGCAACGTCCGTTCTTTTTTCGAGATCGACAAACCGCACGACTCCTTGCTCGTGCGGTCCACGAGTCTGGTCCACACGAACGCACCGGAGATAGTGGTCAGCCCAATGACGTGGGAAGCCGTGCGGGATGCTTTCATCTACCACGCAGACATCCAATGGCATCCAGCGGCCGAGTTCGTCTACCCATCCATTTACGTTCATCCCGGCCCGGCCTTCGCCGACTACGCCCGTCCGTCATTTCAGGCCGGCGTGCCATTGATGAGCGCGGCAATGGACCTGATGCACCGCATCCATACTGAGTTCACCTACGCCTCAGACAGCACTGAAATCAACACTCCGGCCGCGGAAGCCCTCGCGAACCGGCGTGGCGTGTGCCAGGATTTTTCACAAGTCATGTTGGCTTGCCTGCGTTCTATGGGGGTGCCGGCTCGCTACGTCAGCGGGTATCTGCTCACTCAGCCGCCGCCCGGAATGCCCCGCCTGGTGGGCAGTGACGCTTCGCACGCCTGGGTATCGGTATTCCTGCCAGATGTGGCGGCAAAAAACGGCGGCCATGGCTGGTATGACCTCTGCCCTACCAATCACCGTCATGGTTGGGGCACTCCCGGGGAAGATTACATCCGACTTGCTGTAGGGCGCGACTATGCAGACATTTCGCCCATGCGAGGCGTCATCCAGGGCGCGGGCGACCATCGACTGAGCGTGGGCGTTACAGTGGAGCCCTTCGAGGCCTTATCACTGGCCGACGCCCCCGCGCTTGCCCCTCCGCTTGCGCCTACTCTTTGACTGAAACTTCCAAGCATTCACCTATGAGCATCGAACAGAAACTCCAGCAACTCGGCATCACCCTTCCCCCGGTCGCCGTTCCTGCGGCCGCTTACGTGCCTTTCGTGCAGACCGGCAAGCTCGTTTTTCTCTCCGGTCATATTGCCCGCAAGGATGGCAAACCTTGGGTCGGCCAACTCGGCAAGAACCTGAGTACAGAAGAAGGCAAAGCGGCAGCCAGGGCGATCGCCATCGATCTGCTCGGCACCTTGCACGCGGCGGTGGGAGATCTGAACAAGGTCAAACAGATCGTTAAAGTGATGAGTCTGGTGAATTCCACCCCAGACTACACAGAACAGCATCTGGTCACCAATGGCTGCTCTGATTTGATTGGCGAAGTATTTGGCGAAGCCGGCAAGCACGCCCGTAGCGCCTTCGGTGTGGCACAGATTCCGCTGGGAGCCTGCGTAGAAATCGAGTTGATTGCCGAAGTCGAGTGAGAATCCGGCACGGCGTTTAATGTCGGGTAAAAAGACGTGCTTCGGGACGAGCACGTCTCTTCAAAGGACATCCCAACGCCCTGAAGGCGGAACATCAAAGTCCCCAGCCAACGGCAGCTGAATGCCGCTACGGCTGATCGCCGGAGCGAGGTGTCGGCGTCTCGTCTACGCGCAAGCCTTTGACTGAAGGCGCCCCTGCCGCCAACAAGCCGCCTACCAGCCAGAACAGGCCGCCCACACCCAGGACCGCGCCAAGCGAGCCGAAAAGCATCGGCATCAGGAAGCTCGAGAAGTTGAGCGTCATGATCCGCAGAGCCATGGCTTCGCCTTGCCGATTGGGTGGCGTGATCTGGTGCAGCACGCTCATGATCATTGGTTGCACCGCACCCAGCGCAACGCCCAGCACCGCAGAACACACGGCCATCGTCAGCGCTCCTGGGGTAAGTGGGTAAGCGACCAATGCGCAGGCGGCCACCACCGTGGAAACCATGACGACGCGCCATTCCGGAACTCGCTCGCTCAACATGGGCAGCACCACGCGCACGGCTGCGGCTGCCGCGGCAAACACGCCCAACAAGATACCAATCGTAGACGCTGACATACCTCGTTCGTGCCCAAGAATCGGCACCACGAAGGTGTGTACATCCCAAGCCGCCGACTGCATCCAGTTCACCAGGAGCAGCAAACGAAGCTGCGGCACGCTTAAGAGATCCCATACCGAGCGGTTTGCAGGAGCTTCTTCGGCGGGCTCAGGTGGCACCTCGTGCGCCCCCCGAAGCAACCAGAGGGTAATCATGGGCATCAGTGCCAGAACGGCGAAGGCGGCACGGAAGCCCCATTCATGCGCGGGCTCGGGACCGGCATGGTCAATCACAATTCCTGCTATCAACGGACCCAGGAAATTTCCCAGGGCTGGTGCAATAGCCATCCAGCTGAACACCGCTTTCAGCTCGCTTGTGTTCTTTGCTGCTCGCCCCACATGACGTTGCATGGAGATTTGCGTAGTAGCCGCGGCAGCACCTGTCAGCAGCGCTGAAACACAGAGCACCGGGAAAATGGGCCATACAGCCGCAATGCCCGCGCCCAAAGTGGCCCCGCCGATCGCCAGGTGCATAGGTAAACGCAGGCCATGCTTGTCAGCCAACCTGCCAGCAGCCAACGCCAGTAATACGGGCGAGAGGGCAAAGAGCGCCAACATCACGCCAACCTGCGCAGCGCTGTAACCAATTTGCAGCGCAAGCAAGGGAGCCGCCAGCCTAGTGCCGGTCATCACACCATGCACGCACACCTGCGCCCCCACCATGCGCATCAGTTCACGTCCGGTCATGGCGCTTCTCTCTGTACGTCGGGCTCAGCCGGCAAGAGGCCTTGGGCTTCATGATCGGGCAAGGCCTCTACCTGACGCAACGCGCGGTTCATGACATTGCTACGGGTTTGGGCTTTATCCAAAGTATTCAGCACGGTTTGAGTCTGCTCCTTCACGCGTGAGAGAACGTCGCCAAACTTTCCAAACTCGGTTTTGACGGCCCCGAGAACCTGCCACACCTCACTGCTGCGTTGCTCCAATGCCAGCGTTCTAAAACCCATCTGCAAGGAGTTGAGCATGGCCAACAAGGTGGTGGGGCCGGCGAGTGTGATGCGGTGCTCCCGCTGCAGCGCCTCCATCAAGCCAGGGCGTCGCAGCACCTCGGCGTACAAACCTTCGGTAGGTAAAAACAGGATCGCAAAATCAGTGGTGTACGGCGGCTGAACGTACTTTTCCGTCATGGAGCGTGCTTCAAGGCGGATACGCGCCTCCAGCGCTCTGCCTGCGGATTCGGCTGCTGATGCATCCGCACGTTGCTGGGCATCTAGCAGGCGTTCGTAGTCTTCGTTCGGAAATTTGGCGTCGATCGGTAGCCAGACAGGCACGCCGTCTTGCCCACGCCCTGGCAGCCGAATCGCGAAATCAACCGGGTTTTTGGTGCCTGGCCGAGTGATCTGCTGTGCTGCGTATTGCTCCGGAGCAAACACCTGCTCCAAAAGACTCGCCAGTTGAGCCTCTCCGAAGATCCCCCGCGCCTTGACGTTGGTGAGCAAGTGCTTCAAATCACCGACACCCTGTGCCAATGTGTTCATCTCACCCAGGCCTTTATGCACCTGTTCAAGTCTTTCAGCTACTTGCCTGAAACTCTCTCCCAACCGGGTTTCCAGCGTGGCCTGGAGTTTCTCGTCTACCGTGCGGCGCATTTCCTCAAGCTTGGCGGCATTGCCCTCTTGCATGCTCTTCAACTGGGTTTCAAGCGTGGCGCGCACTTCGCCCAGCCGGCGTGCATTGCCCTCGCCCACGGCTTGAAGCTGAGTGGACAAGGTGTCGGCCAAGGTTTTCTGCAACAGGGCCAGTTGCTGGCCGAAGGCATCTATCTGTGTGTTCTGGGTGCGCGTGGCCTCCGCGCTCTGCTGAGTCAACGCCCGTTGGAACGTCCCGAGAATCTGCATGAATTCCTGCCGTCCGTCTCTTGAGGACGCGGCCACTTCATGGCGAATCTCGCGCTCCAGGCGTTCCGAAGATTGGCTGACTGACTGCAGGACCTCTTGGCGTGAGGCTACATCTTCAGGCCGCTGCGGTTTGCGCAGCAGCACAGCAATGAGCAGAAAGCTATTAAGCAACAGCCCAGCGATGAGAATCCAAAATACAAGGGGGATATCAGACAGCATTCGGGCAGAGGCAGCGGAGCGCAGAGAAAAACGATTGTTCTAGGACCATCTTGCTTTCAACAATACAAATCCGCTCGCGCTGAGTTTGGCTTTTCCTGAGGCTCTATGAGGTCGGACAAGGATTAATCCGTTGCAACGCTTCGACAGGCTCAGCGCAAACGGCGTTTTTCGCCTAGGCGCAATTCGGTATTGGAACGTGATCGCCATCATAGATCGACACACGTTCCGGTGCTTAGCTAGGGATGTTTCCCACCTGAGCATCAAGGTGCAGAGGCAGTCTTCGACGCCATGGCCTCAAGGTTGAGTGGCGTCAGCGGCTTGCCGTGAATCAGAAAGCCAATCAGATTGTCAGCCGCGAGATTCGCCATAGCCAAACGGGTGGCGTTCGAGGCGCTGGCAATATGCGGGGTCAGCACCACATTGGGAACAGTCAGCAAATCCGGGTGCACGCTTGGCTCGCCCTCAAACACATCCAGCCCTGCTGCTGCAATACGCTTTTCCCGCAAGGCCGCGGCCAGGGCCGCGTCATCCACGATGCCACCGCGCGCGACATTGACCAACGTGGCCGTCGGCTTCATCATCGCCAGCTCAGCTGCCCCAATGGTATGACGTGATTCAGGCGTGTACGGAACCACCAGCACCACGTGATCGGCAGAGCGCAGGAGTTCTTCCTTACCCACGTAACGGGCTTTGCACTCAGCTTCAGTGGCGGCATCAAGCTGGGATCGGTTGTGATAGATCACCTGCATACCGAAGCCATGCGCACCACGCCGAGCAATGCCTTGCCCAATGCGCCCCATTCCAATGATGCCCAGCGTGGAGCCATGTATATCAGTGCCCGCGAAGAGATCGTAGCGCCAGCGATCCCATTGGCCGGCCCGCAACCAATGTTCGCTCTCGCTGACTCGCCGGGCCGCTGCCATGAGCAATGCGAAACCGAAGTCAGCCGTCGTTTCATTTAGAACACCGGGCGCATTGGTACCTAACACTCCGGCCGCGGTCATGGCGGCGATGTCGAAGTTGTTGTACCCAACGGCCATGTTGGCGCAGATCTTGAGGTGAGGACAGGCAGAAAGCAAAGCCGCGTCAATGCGATCGCTGCCGGTGGTGAATACGCCCTGCTTATCTGCCAAATGCTTGGCAAACTCTTCCTGAGACCAAGGCGCATCCTCCTGATTGGACTCAACCTCAAAATGCACCGCCAGCTTGTCAATCACCTCTGGGAACATCGCCCGTGCAATCAAAATACGTTGCTTGCTCATGCCAAAAATCCTTTTCTATCTGGCTTTCGCTTTCAGCGAAAAAATAAGAGTGTCACAAGAAGGAAGAGCGGAATCAAAACGCCACAGCTCCACAGCATGTAACCGAAAAAGCTCGGCATGCGCACTCCCCGTTCTTCGGCGATCGACTTGACCATCAGGTTTGGTGCATTTCCGATATACGTGTTGGCCCCCATGAATACGGCGCCAGCGCTGATGGCGGCGAGTGCAGGAGCCAAGGTGGTCATCAGCACCTGGGCATCTCCGCCCGCAGTATTAAAGAACACGAGGTAGGTCGGTGCATTGTCGAGAAAGGAAGAAAGGAGCCCAGTAATCCAGAAATACATCACTGGGTTGGGCGTGCCGTCATCATTGGTCACCACACGCACCACGGCGCCAAACGGGCCATTCGTCCCCGCTTGCAGCATGGCAATGACGGGAATAATGGTGAGAAAGATGCCCGCGAACAGTTTGGCGACCTCTTGCATGGGAGCCCAACTAAATTGGTTGTCCGCATACACCTTCGCCGGAGTGATATAGAGCGAAGCGACTATGACAACGATTAAACCGAGGTCCCGCACGATGCTCGGCAATCCCAAAGGCGTGCCAGCGACATCAAACACGATGTCGCTCTTCCATACCCCACTCATCAACACCAATCCCATGGTGGCAAAAAGAAACCAGAAATTCACAGCGCCATCAAAACCAAAAGCCGGTGAATCTGGCGTGGGATCGGCGCGCACCACCCCTTCCTTGGCGTAAAGCCAACGGTCAAGCACAAAAAATATTCCTAGCAGGCTCCCCACTAAAAACAGGGTTTCGCCCAGGATATGGCCCGCCGTCCAAAAAAAGCTCACGCCTTTCAGAAATCCCAGGAACAAGGGAGGATCGCCCAGTGGCGTCAGGGAGCCGCCAATATTGCTCACGATGAATATAAAAAATACCACCACGTGCACGCAGCTTTTGCGGTTGTCGTTGGCTCGAATCAGAGGGCGAATCAGCAGCATGGAGGCGCCCGTGGTGCCCATGATGCTGGCCAATACGGCCCCCACAGCCAATATTCCGGTATTAAGCAGCGGAGACCCATGCAAATTGCCCCGGATGTAAATACCCCCAGATGCAACAAACAAAGCCGTGAGCAGCAAGATAAAAGGAATGTATTCCCCGAGCAGTGCATGCACGACGCCCGCCATCGCAGGGGCAGAACCGAAAACCACCGTAAAGGGGATTAAAAAGGCCAAGGCCCACGCCGCAGTAATCTTGCCGAAATGGTGATGCCAAAGCCTGTGCGCCAGCAAGGGAAGCAGTGCAATCGACAACAAAAGGCCCGCAAACGGAACGCCCCATACCGGCGATAACGTAGCGCCATCCAACGTGGCCGCAGTGGCGGGCATGGCGGCCAAGCCGGCAAGCGCGCCGAAAATGAGAGTTCTACCGCCGCTCACTGGGGTACGTCGAGCTCGAATACTTGGCGCAAGTAGGTCAGATAGCCTTCGTCTTCCACCATGGTCTTACCCGGGGTGTCTGAAATCTTCGCGACCGGCTGACCATTGCACTTGACCATTTTCAACACAATCTGAAGCGCGTCCGGCCCTAAATCATTGGTGAGATTCGTGCCCACTCCAAAAGCCACCTGAATGCGGCCAGAAAAGCGTTCGAACAGCTCCTTGCAGCGCGGAATGCTCAAGCCGTCACTGAAGATAATCGTCTTGGTGCGCGGGTCGCAGCGATTGGCCTGGTAGTGTTCGATCATGCGTTCGCCCCAGTTGAACGGATCTCCAGAGTCATGCCGCGCGCCGTCGAACAGCTTGCAAAAGTACATATCGAAATCACGCAGGAAAGCGTTCATTCCATAAACGTCTGAGAGCGCAATACCCAGGTCGCCGCGGTACTCTTGAGCCCACTTCTCAAACGCGAACACCTGGCTGTCTCGCAGCCGAGGGCCAAGTGCCTGGCACGCCTGCAGATACTCATGCGCCATGGTTCCCATGGGACGAAGGCCAAGCTCTTTGGCGAACAGCACGTTACTGGTTCCGGTGAGCTGCCCCTGCGGGCTATCAGCGCCCAATTCGCTTTTCAGCGTTTGAACAACCTCTTTATGCCATGCCCGCGAAAAACGCCTGCGGGTGCCGTAATCCGCGATCTTCAAATCCTGAAGACCCGGCGTGCGCAACATGGCAATCTTGTCCGCCAGCCGGCGGCGGCCTTGCGCCCAATCCAGATTCGGCTGCGTATTACGGAAATAGACCTCACTCACGATCGCCAGCACGGGGATCTCAAACATGATCGTGTGCAGCCAGGGGCCTTTCACACGAATGTCGATTTCACCGTTAGCCTGCGGCGTGAGCGTGATGTATTTCTGGTTCAGCTTGAACAGCCCCAGAAAATCAACGAAATCGCTCTTTATGAAGCGCATGGAGCGCATGTAATCGAGCTCGTCCTCCGTGAACTGCAATTCGCATAATTGGCGAATCTCGTCTCGGATCTCTTCGATGTAGGGAGTCAACTGCACGTTCGGTGAACGGCATTTGAATTTGTACTCGACCTGCGCACCAGGAAACTGATGCAGCACGGCTTGCATCATGGTGAATTTATACAGGTCGGTATCAAGCAGGCTCTGGATGATGCCGGGCATGGGGTTTGTCTCTCTGTAGCCGGGTATCAGGCAGTGTAGCCGGAGCCAGCCGGGCCCATCGATCCCGGCTCAATTCCCGAGCGATGACCCCTCCGCAAAGCCCGTCGTGGGTGCAGAGAGGTGACGTCGGGATGGTACGCAGGGCGGGTTTTGCGGAGGGCCTTTACTCAAGCCAGTGCGTAAACGCCTGAACCGGATCGCGGGGCGTGCTGAACTCATTGACGAGCGCATCTTTGTCCGGGAAGCCGAGCGACATCCCACACACCAGCATTTCCTGCGGTCCCGCGCCAATATGTTCCAGCACAATGCTCGAATAAGTGTTCCAGGCGGCCTGCGCGCAGCTATGCAGACCACGTGCCCGGGCGGCCACCATGAGGTTTTGCATGAACATGCCGTAATCCATCAGGCTGCCCTGCCCCATCCCACGATCCAGCGTGAACATCAAGCCCACGGGGGCATCAAAGAACTTGAAATTACGCTGGTGCTGGGCGTGCATCTTGTCACTCTCGCCCTTGCCAATCCCTAGCAAGCCATAGAGGCTCAAGCCGTTCTGACGACGGCGAGCGCGGTAGGGATCAACCCAGCTCCGTGGGTAGTAGTCATAGTCTGGCCGAAACTTGGATTCAAGTTCGGGGTGCTCTCGCAAGGCATCATGGGCTGCACAGGTTTTCTCAACCAGGCCTGCCTTGGCTGCGCCCTGCAGCACATAGACCTTCCAAGGTTGGGCGTTGGAGCCTGAGGGCGCACGGCTAGCCAGGCGCAAAACTTCTTCGAGCATCTCGCGTGGCACCTGATCCGGCAGGAAAGCGCGAACGCAAAACCGGTTTTCAATCGCCGCGTCGACGCTGCTGGGATCGGGGATCAAAGCGTTTAATTGAGACATCAAATTTGTTCCAGAACGGCTCTCAGGGGTTTCGACAGCTTGCGCGAAGATCAGCCAAACTTGCCACATTCATCGTAGTCCATCCACCTGGAGGCGATGATGCGAAGCGCGCAACAACCGTCACGGTGCTCGGGCTGAACGCGAGCTCATGCATGCGTCCATTCTGCCAGCGCTCAGTAGTTGAAGCCAACTTCAACCATGTGGCTTCTGCGCCACCGCCGCACCCAGGCAAGCTCCGATCGACAAGGGCTTGCTACACCGAAGACCTTTCCCGCTGGTGTCCGCCTCGGGAACATGGGCCCGGGGGCGGCTCTGGCCCGATTCAGCGTCAATGATTGTCTTCAATGTTGAGGATCTTCCCCAACCCCAGGAAATAGTTAGCGAAAACCAGCACGGTGGCCGTTACAACGATGTAGACGACGGAGAGCGCCGCCAGTGTGGGGTCAGCGAACTCGCGCACATAGTTGTACATGGCCACGGGCAGCGTCTGCGTTTCCTGCGTCGTCACAAAGAGCGAAGCGGTAAATTCGCTAAAAGACATGATGGCCGCAAACAGCCAGCCGCCGAATAATCCTGGTGCAAGCAATGGAATCGTGATCGTGAACATAACCCTGAGCGGAGATGCGCCCAAACTAGCCGCAGCCTGCTCCAGGCGTTCGTCCAAGTTTTCCATTGACACATAGACGCTCCGGAGCACGAACGGCAGCACCAGCATGACGTGGCACAAAATGACGATCCCGTAACTGCGATGCATGGAAGCCTGGGACACCAGAATGAGCAGACCCAACCCCAGTGTGAAATGCGGTACGACCAAGGGCGAATGCAAGATGGCCAGAAGTGTCTTCTTTCCCTTGAACTCCAGCCGCTTGACTGCGATAGACAGGCCGGTGCCGATGACTAACGCCAGGAAAGATGACCATCCAGTGATGACCAGACTGGCACGGAATCCCTCCCGAAAGTCCGGGTAGCTGAAGGCTCGCACGAACCATTTCATCGAATAGGAATCGGGCGGAAAGGAGATGATCGCCTTCTCGTTGAAGGAGGCAAGCGTCACCACCACCACTGGCAACAACACGAATGCCATCAGAAGCGCGATCAACACGGGGCCGGCAATACGCAGTGGCAAGGGCAAGGAGCTGCGGATTTTCATAATTCAATGCCCTCCAACGGTTTGTAGGCGCTTGGTGACTAGTCCCAGAGCAAGTAACGCCGCTGCTGTCAGCAACAGACCCACCACGCTCAGGCTGGCAGCCAATGGGAAATTCATGGAGGAAAAGCCAAGCTGGTACACCAAGGTGGACACCGTTGGCACGCGGCCACCGCCGATCATCTGCGGCGTGGCAAATGCGCTGAAAGTCCATGCGAACGCGGTCGTGATGCTGGCCAGGATGCCGGGCATCGAAAGCGGCAAGGTGATCGTGACAAAGGTTCGGATGGGCCCCGCACCCAGGCTCTGGGCAGCCTTTTCGTAATCTCGATTGATGTGTGAGATCGCCGTGGCGAGCATCAGAACCACCACAGGGATTGTCACGTGCACCAAGGCCACCAGCACACCAAAGTGGGTGAACATCAGTTCAAGGGGCCACTCGATCAGGCCAAGCTTGCGCAAGGCACCGTTGATGAATCCGTTGCTGCCCAGCACCGCGATCCACGAATAGGTGCGAACAATTTCGCCCAGGAATAGTGGAGTGATCGAAACCACCAAAATGAAGGACTTGAGCCCACGGTTCTTCACCCGTACCAGCGCATAAGCCAAAGGATAGGCGACCAGCAGCGAGAAGATCGTAGTCTCCACGCTTAATAGCAAGGTGTTGGAGAAGGCATCAAGATAAATCGACTTACCTAAACCGCTGAAGTTCTCCAACGTGAGCCCACCCACGTCCAACGAGCCGGGCACGAATGCCCGGAAGCTGAATTGCATCACTGCGAGCAATGACACCGCAATGCACACCGCGACAAATATTGCCGGTGTGACCAACCAAGCCCGTGGATCGGAACGCATTCCTAAACCTTATTCCAGATGTTCAAGTGAAAGCGAAAGATTTGGCAGGTAAGGCCGTCCAAATCTTTCGCCGGGCGAGCATGAGGGATTCGCTCGCACCGTCTCAGTTCATGATGTTTTCAGTGAACCATTTGCGCCATTCGGCTGTCTTCTCTGCGCGCAGCTTGTTGTCGATCACGATGGTCTGTTTGGCCCATTGCTCTTTAGTAGTGAACACACCGGGAAGCTTGGCATCTTCAGCCGAAACTTTGGCGTTGTCCACGACCGGGCTGGCCTTTTTGGAGGCAACAATCTTCGACTGCACTTCTGGCGAGAGCGCGATGTTCATGAATTTATAGGCCAGATCAGCCTTGGTGGAGCCTTTCATGATGGCCATGGTGTCCACACCCAGTACGGCACCCTCCTTGGGCATGACCACCTTGACTGGCACCCCTTGGTTGACCATGTGATAAGCGTTCATCGAGAGGATGACCTCCACTGGCGTCTCGCCAGTGGCGATGAGTTGCTGCGCGTTGGCATCATTGGTATAGAACGCCTTGAAGTTAGGCTTGAGCGCTTTCAACTTTTGCTGACCTTTTTCCCATGACTTGGCATCGCCGCCTGACAGCATGGCTGACACGGCGATGATGTGGCTTGGATCAAAGTCTGGCGCACTAATCTTGCCCTTCAAAGCAGGGTTCCACAGATCGTTCCAGCTGTCGAACTTCACGCTGGGGGGAATCATGTCGGCGCGGTATCCAATGGTGTAGACATAGGCCCAGCTACCGATGTGGTACGGGCTAATCTTCGCGAGATCGACCAAGTTTCCGAAATTCGGGATCTTGCTGGTATCCAGAGTCTCAAACAGATTGCCGTCTGCATACAGCCAGCCGACGTGGGACGTTGTGAAGGTGATGTCGCTCTCCGGCTTGGAGGCAAGCTTGGCCTTGTTCAGACGATCGATGGTGCCGCCGGTGATGTATTTCACCGGCACTCCGGTCTGACGCGTGAACTCCTTGCCTATGTTCTCGTCGATCAGATCGCGAAAACTGCCGCCCCATGTACTCACCACCAGAGCGTCCTGGGCCCATGCCCCTGTGCCGCCCAGGGTTGCAGATAAAACGCACAGCGTCAAAAGCTTACGAATCATTGTGGATCCCTTGTCGAAAAATTGAACATATGACCGAGCGGAAAGAATCTCAGCGGCGTAGGCGAACAAGCATAAATCGCGCCTACATGCTTTGATTCGAATCACAGAACGGATGATGAGGAAAGAGCCCCACTCCGGCCAAGTCGCGTTTTACATATAGGTGCCTCAAATTTCCTGAGGGGCCGATCACCGGCTTCACCGACATCAGCGCAGTAGGAAATTCCTAAATGGTCAGCCGGAAAAAACAAATGGCGCCATTGGATACCTCAGACGAACATGTGCACTTCCGTCTTTTTAATCGTTCGCGCGAACAACCATGAAGCACACCCGCATCCGTACCTTCAACACAAAAGACACCTATCCGGAGCAAAAGCTCGACAACGACCTCTGTCAAGCGGTGGTTGCGCGCGGCAGCACGGTTTTCTTGCGTGGGCAGATCGGCCAAAACATTGACACCACCGAGAGCGTGTGCATAGGCGACGTCGCTGGGCAGGCTGAACAAGCCATGAGCAACATCGCCATGCTTCTCAAGGAAGCGGGTGGCGAACTCGAGCACATCTGCAAAATCACGATCTACATCGTCGATCCGCGCTATCGCGAGGCAGTCTATCGTGTGGTGGGAAGCTGGCTGAAGGGCGTTTTCCCGGTATCGACCGGCATTGTGGTGTCCGCCCTGGCCCGGCCTGAATGGTTGGTGGAGATCGATGCCACCGCCGTCATTCCCGATTAAGCCGTAGAACCATGACCTTCTCCATCATCGCGCGCTGCCCTGCTACCGGGCAGTTCGGAGCCGCCGTGGCCTCGTCTTCGCCAGCCGTCGCTGCTCGCTGCATCCGCGGGCGCAAGGGCGTAGGCGCCGCGGCGAGTCAAAACATCACGGACCCCGAGCTCGGTCCGTTCGCCCTGGATTTGATGGCCGAGGGCCTCACACCCGAGCAGGCGCTAGCGGAGCTGCGAAAACGCCCCTTCATCGACTACCGTCAACTGATGGCTATCGACGCACACAACCCTCCGGTGGTCTTCACCGGTGCCCAAGCCTTGGGCACTCTGGCCAGTGCTGTGGGCGAACATGCCGCATGCGCCGGTAACATGCTGCTTACGACAGATGTGCCCCGCGCGATGTTGTTGACATTCGAGCAAGCCGAGGGCTCCTTAGCCGAGCGTCTGATGCAAGCCATGCTAGCCGGCCAAGCCGCCGGTGGCGAAGAAGGCCCGGTGCATTCGGCTGGCTTATTGGTCTATGACGATCAGAATTGGCCTGTTGTGGATCTGCGGCTGGACTGGGTAGAACAAGATCCAGTGCAGGCGCTCCATGCCACCTGGAAAGTCTATGAGCCACAGTTAAAGGCCTACGTGACGCGGGCACTGGACCCTCGCGCAGCGCCAAGTTTTGGCGTTCCGGGAAATCTCTGATTTTTTGGACGGCGTCGGTACACTGAGCGGGTTAATCCGCCGCTCCGTTTTTTGATTGCCCGCCTATGCTCAACCGCATTTCCCTGCGTCAGATGGAATATTTTGTTGCCACGGCCAAACACGGCAGCATTGCCACGGCTTCGGCGCAGATTCACATTTCCTCCCCTTCGATTTCAGCGGCTATAGCCCACATCGAGGCTGAGCTGAGCGTGCAGCTGTTCGTGCGCCACCCATCCAAGGGCCTGGGTCTGACCGCCATAGGCACGCTGGTGCTGCAGCAGTGCGAGGATGTGCTGAGCCAATCGTCTCGCCTTTACGAGATTGCAGCAGACTCAAGCGATGCCATACAAGGCTCTTTGCGGGTGGGGTGCTTCCAATCTCTCACGGCCATGATCGCGCCAGAGGTAATTTTCGGGTTTTCCCGGGCATTCGACAAGGTTCAGCTTCAGATGATCGAGGGCGACCAGGAGGTCCTGATGACCAAGCTTCGCGCCCTGGAAATCGATTTGGCGATCACCTACGATCTGCATCAGGGAGACGACATCGAGTTCGAATGCTTGGCGAGTCTGCCCCCGCATGTACTTGTGGGAGAGGTGCACCCTATGGCCAAGGAGCGAGCGATCACCTTGGAGGAACTAGCGCCACAACCCTTTGTGCTGCTGGATATGCCCATGAGCCGGGACTACTTCACCTCGATCTTTGCCAAAGCTGGCGTGACACCGAATATCGTGGCGCGTTCGAGCTCAACGGAAGTCGTGCGCTCCATGGTGGCCAACGGTATCGGCTATACACTTTTCAACGTCAGGCCCAAGTCCAACGAAGCGCTGGACGGAAAACGCACAGTACGGGTTCGGCTTGCTGGCGAAAACCGCCCGATGCTCCTAGGCCTGTCCACGTACAAATCCGTGAAGCAGTCACGCCTTGCGCGAGTTTTCATGGATCGCTGCAGAGCCTATATTTCAGATCAGTACATCCCCGGGATGAGTGCTGCCAATTTCTTCGACCCCCATCTTTCAGATACCTGAGGAAAAAACGATGGAACAACCACAGTCCTCACGCAGCGTCTCTCTGCTGGAATCACTCGTTTCGTTTCCCTCGGTATCGCTGAAACCCAATATCGGGCTAATCGAGAAAGTCGAAGAGATCCTGGCGCAAGCCGGCATCGAATCCATTCGCGCGCCTGACCCCCAGGATCCGAGCCGAACCAACCTCTTTGCCACAGTCGGGCCGCAGGGAATTCCTGGTGTGATGCTTTCCGGTCATACGGATGTGGTTCCAGTAGAAGGCCAACCCTGGACTTCACCGCCATTCGAAGTCACACATAAGAATGGTCGGCTTTATGGGCGTGGCACGGCTGACATGAAAGGCTTCGTCGCCTGCGCCGTCACGGCCATGGTGGATGCCGCCAGCCGTCCACTCAAGCGCCCTCTGCAACTGGCGCTTTCTTTCGACGAAGAAATTGGCTGCGTCGGTGTGCGACATCTGTTGCGCCGGCTCGAGAGCACCCTGCCCGCCCCATACCTTTGCATCATCGGTGAGCCCACTCTGATGCGCATAGGAACCGGCCATAAAGGCAAGGCCGCCTACCGCGCCATCTGTTGCGGCGAGGCCGGGCATTCAGGCCTGGCACCCCGGTTTACCAATGCGATCCACATGGCAAGCGATTTGGTCGCATCGCTGCGAGATGTGCAACGCGAACTTTCCGAAAGCGGCCCGCGCGAGGAAGGTTACGGAGTCCCGTACTCCACGGTACACGTAGGCACCATCCATGGCGGGAAGGCCCTTAATATCGTGCCCTCTGAGTGCGAGCTGGGCTTCGAGATCCGCAACGTTTCTTTAGATCAACCAAAGCAGATATTGGCCAGGATTCTGGAACGCCTGGCTGAGCGCGTGAAGCAGGAGGCTATGAATCCTGAAGCGCCCCCCCCACACATCCAACTGGTCAACAGCTACCCCAGCCTGGACACCGCTCCGGACTCTCCAGCCGTCAGTCTGCTTGCCTCGTTACTGCCGCCAGGCACGCCATGCACCAAGGTAGATTACGGAAGCGAAGGCGGTTTGTTTAAGCAAAGCTGGAACCAGACCCCGGTGTTGGTCTGCGGGCCGGGCAGCATTGAGGTGGCACACAAGGCCGACGAATACGTGGAACTCTCGCAGATCGAGGCCTGCGACCGGATGCTGCAGGGTCTCGTCGATTATCTTTGCGCGTAAACAAGAGTTAGCGCAAGAAAATCCAACAGGAAAAGCTGCCAAGTCTTTGGAACTTGGCAGCTTGGTCAGCAGGCGAGCACCTTGATGAGCCCCTGCCCCGTGAAGCCTGAATTTTTCGTTCGCCCTGGACAGAGCCTAACCCCTTCGACCTCAACCAATCCGTTCGCGCTGAGCCTGTCGAAGCGTTGCGCAGAGCTTCGACAGGCTCAGCCCGAACGGATTTATTGCTTGACCGAAACCATGGAATCCCAGGGCGAACGGTCAATACATCACCGTACCCGGATCAATAAGATTTGGTGTAGGACATATAGCCGTTCTGGAGCACGATATGGTCAGCGACGTATTTCGCGTCATGCCACACGCCATAGATAAAAGAAGATGCTCGGTTGACCAGGTTCGGTAATCCCAGGAAATAGATTCCGCTTTCGGCGGAGATCCCACGTTTGTGGAAAGGCTCGCCTTTTTCGTTGAAGGCATTGACCTTCAGCCAGCTGTAGTCAAACTTAAAGCCTGTTGCCCAAAGAATGGTCGTAATTCCGGCAGCACCAAGGTCAAGGTTCAGGATCGGCTCGCTGAGGCAGTCTGGGTCGGGGAGCAACTCCCAAGCTTCAGGCTCGGGCGGAAACGGCAAACCGTTCTGTTCAATATAGGCGTCGGCCTCGCGCAGCACGTCGAAGTAGGCTTGGTCACCGTCGGCCACATTTTTTGCCAATCCTTCTTCAAACTCCATGACGCCGTCGCGGTAGGATTTTGTCAGGCCAACCAACGTAATGCCCGCGTGGGCCAGACGGCGAAAATCCACTGTCTTGCCGCCTTCATAGCCGCTGACTGCGAAGGCAACATGCTCTTTCTTGGGCCTGATCTTCACTTCATCCCACAATCCAAGCGCACCCAGCCACCAGCAGTAGTCGCGGCCACGATAAGAACGTGGTGGCCGGTAATGCTCGCCTACCGAAAGGAAAACCGTTTTACCGGCCTTGCGCAATTCCTCCGCGATCTGTGAGCCGGATGCTCCTGCCCCCACCACCAGCACAGCGCCCTCGGCCAATTGGCCCGGGTTTTTATAAGTCGAGGAATGCAGTTGCTGGAGGCCGCTGCTTTCAGGAACGATCTTTGGATAAGCCGGAGTCTGGAAAGGGCCGGTGGCTGTTACGACATTGGCCGCCTCAATCACGCCGGCTGACGTCGTCACCCTGAAGCCCGGCCTACCCGGAAGGCGTTCGACTTGCGTCACCTCCACCCCTGTCCGCACCGGCGCCTCAATCATCTTGGCGTAGTCCTCGAAATACTGGGCCACGCGTTCCTTGGGCGGAAAGGTCTCCGGCGAGATACCGCTGAATTTGAGTGCCGGAAAGCGATCGTGCCAGGCGGGCCCGTTGGCCACCAGGGAATCCCAGCGCTCCGAGCGCCAACGCTCCGCAATCCGATGGCGCTCCAGCACGATATGCGGCACGTCCATCTGCGAAAGGTGTTCACTCATCGCTATTCCGGCCTGGCCAGCACCAACCACGACGGTATTGATTTTTTCCACTGACATTTGCGTTTCCTAAAGATAATCTCGACCGGGTACGGTCCGTCATTGCCAAGCAAAACGGAGTGCCGATATACCCGTCATCGATGGCGACAAGTTTGGGCACGCCAACGAGGTTTGGAAATCTGGTTTTTCGAACTCAGCACTTAGGAAAAAACAAAGCGCTGTGATGGAGACATCGGTTTGGCGACTGCGCGCTTTCAACAAAATCTCGGGTCACCCCTGGTTTGCCTATGTCCACCGAGGCGTTTCATGGGTGCAGCCTGGCCGCGAGGAACTTGATCTGAGGTCGTCGCCAGCCAGAGAACAGGCGTCACTAACACCTGGCAATGGCTATTTCGTTTTTTCCGAGGGGTCGCATCAATTTCTGCAAAGATCAAACGACAGCCGTTTGCCGTATCGTCTCAGCCAAGAACAGACTCATGACCAGAGCGGCCCAGCGCGATGGAACGGATCTTCGCCTTGAGTCCATTGGCACCCAGCAAGCCCCTTATTGATCGCGTAAACATGAACGTATCCAACGAGCCTGCATCGCAGCAAAACCTGTCTAGTTCTGAGGTCGATGTCGCAGTCAGCCTGCAAGGCGTGGGCAAGAAATACCACGATCAGATCGTGTTGCACGAACTATCGTTGGATATCAGCCGGGGCGAGTTCCTCACTTTGCTGGGCCCCTCGGGCTGCGGCAAGACGACGCTTCTCAATCTGATCGCCGGTTTTGCGGAAGCTGACTCTGGTGAAATCTTCGTCGACGGCCAACCGATCACCAGCGAACCCCCGCATAAGCGGCAGATCGGCATTGTGTTTCAGAACTACGCGCTGTTCCCCCACATGACGGTGGAGCACAACATCGGCTATGGCCTGCGCATGCGCCGCATACCCAAGGAGGAAGTCGCGCGACGCGTGAAAGATGCCATGGCCATGGTCAAGCTCGACGGGCTGGGGCACCGCAAGCCGAGGGAGCTCTCCGGCGGCCAGCAACAACGAGTGGCCCTGGCGCGAGCACTCATCATTCAGCCCAAGGTATTACTGCTTGATGAGCCATTTTCTGCGTTGGACAAAAGCCTGCGCGGCTCCATGCAGGTCGAGATCAGAGAAATCCAGCGCAGGCTCGGCCTCACCACCGTGTTCGTTACCCATGATCAGGGCGAGGCACTGGCCATGTCCGACCGCATTGCGGTGATGTCCAGCGGGGTTATCCGCCAAATCGCTTCGCCAGCGGAGCTATATCAGAACCCAAGTGACCCCTTCGTGGCGTCCTTTCTGGGCGACGTCAATATCCTGCCAGCCCATTACCACGGCAAAGTTGCCACGGACATCCAACTGCGCCTGGGGTCTGGCCTGCTCAATGTGCCGCAGGACCGCCTGCCGCAGGACCGCCTGCCGCAGGACCGCCTGCCGCAGGAACGCCTCACGAAGGCGGCGCACGAAGGCCAGCGGCTGGACGTCTACGTGCGGCCCGAACACATCACTCTGGAGAACCTTCATTCCGGTTCAGTGCTGAGCGGCACCGTCATCAACCACGTCTTCCAGGGGGACCACATTAATACCTACGTCGATGTGGCCATTCCCCCGATGACGACCCGCCATATTGTCACCGTTCGCAGTGCAGGGCCGGGAGCCATGCAGCAATGGCCGATTGGTTCGGTCGCTGGACTCGCCCTCCCCAATGAAGGGGTCAGCATTTTTTCCCCACCGAAGTGAAGCAGAAAGAACTGACGTGAGCGAAAACTCCTCATCTCGCCCCTCCTCCATGCGTGCCATCATCGCGCGCGACCCCGGCAACGCGAGTGTACTGACGATGGCAGACCGCCCCGTGCCGGAGCCAGCAGCGGGTGAAGTCCTGCTACGTGTGCTGGCCGCCGGCATCAACCGCCCCGACATCATGCAGCGCCAGGGCATCTCAAAACCTGCTCCCGGCGTCACCGATGTGCTGGGACTGGAAGTGTGCGGCGAAGTAGTCGCCTGTGGCCCCGGCGTCGAAGAGTCGCTCCTCGGCCGGCGGCTCATGAGCCTTGTTCCCGGCGGCGGCTACGCGCCTTGGTGCGTGGCGGCGGTCGATCATTCATTTCTGGTGCCCGCGGGCCTCTCCGACATAGAGGCCGCCGCATTGCCAGAAGGGCTTTTTACCGTCTGGCACAACCTGTTCGAACTAGGTCGATTGCGCATGGGAGAGACCGTGCTGGTCCACGGCGCCGCTGGCGGCATTGGCACCTTGGCTATCCAGATGGCCCATGCAGCCGGCGCCACCGTGATCGCAACCGCTAGCGATGAGACCCGCTTTGCCGAACTGAACGCACTGGGAGCGGATGCCGCGATTTGCTGGCCCACCACCGACTTCGTACAAGCCTGCCTGGACTACACCGAAGGGCGAGGCGCCGACGTGGTCCTTGACGTGGTCGGTGGTGATTACGTCCGTCGCAACCTGCAAGCCATGGCTTTCGGCGGTCGCCACGTGAGCCTGTCGTTCATGCAAGGCTCCGCTGTGCAGGTTGAGCTACTCACGCTCATGCAGCGACAGCTCAGCCTGCATTCATCGACCATGCGCCCCCAGACCCGCCAAGAGAAAACCCGCATGGCCCAACGGATCGGCCATCATGTCATGCCGCTGATCAAGCGCGGACGGATTAAGCCACGAGTTCACCGCACGTTTTCGTTGGAAGACGCGGCCGCCTCGCATGAGATGCTGGAAAGCGGCAAGGTTTTCGGCAAACTGGTTTTAACCCCATGAAAATTCTCTTCGCCCCCACCTCGCCCTTCGTGCGCAAGGTCATGGTCTGCGCGCATCTGACCGGCCAGACGGATGAGATCGAGAAACTCGACAGCGCTGCGCACCCGGTTCGCCGCGACCCTAGAATTGCCGCCCACAACCCGCTGGCCAAGGTGCCCACACTGATTCTGGACAACGGCAATTCTCTCTACGACAGCCGGGTGATCTGCGAGTATTTGGCCGATCGCGCCGGCGCAAGCTACCTCTTTCCGGCTGCAGGCCCCGAGCGGTGGACCGCCTTGACCCGCCAGTCCTTGGGAGATGGAATGCTGGATGCGGCGTTGCTGGCCCGCTATGAGCGGACGGCACGCCCGCTCGAATTCCAATGGGACACCTGGCGAGACGCACTTTTGAACAAGGTCGAAGCCGGCCTGGATGCGATCGACGCCATGGCATCCGAGCTGGTTCTGGAAAAGCCAAGCATTGGCGAGATCACCATAGCTTGCGCATTGGGATATCTGGATTTTCGGTTCCCTGAATTCGACTGGCGCGCCCGGCACGATCAAGCGGCACGCTGGAACGACGCCTTTCAAACACTACCGGCCTTGCAGGCTACTCGCCCCTACGAAAGCTGAAACTCATGAGCGACCTCACCATATGGTTCCTGAACGGACCCAACGCCAACCTCTACGGCCTGGATGCCAACAAAACATATGGAACTGACAGCTTTCCTGTACTGCAGTCGCGCTGCGAACAAAAAGCGGCCTCACTGAACGCCGAGTTCCGGTTCCTTCAATCGAATTACGAAGGTCAGCTAATCGACTGGATTCAGGAAGCGCGCGGTGTGGCCGACGGCATCATCATCAATGCGGCGGGTTTGACTTACACCTCGATCCCTATCCTCGATGCCTTGATGTCTTTCCCAGGCAAGATCATCGAGGCCCATATGAGCAATATCTGGAAGCGCGAGCCTTTCCGCCATCACTCCTACATCTCCAAAGTAGCCGATGGCCTTATCGCCGGCCTGGGCGGCGATGGTTATGAACTGGCCATCCAGGCCATCGCCGACCTGGTACGCAAAAGCAGATAGGCTGGCTGATGACGACTCTGCAAAGCCCCCCCTTGGGCGCCTTGGCCTTCTACAGCGACTTCGACGATTTCGAAACCTGGAAGCGTGCTCTCCAGGCGCAACTGCCTGATCTGAAAATCGTGCATGCAAGCGCGATAGAAAACCCGAAAGAGATTTCCTATGCGCTGGTTTGGAAACCGCCGGCGCGCTTTTTCGATCGCATGGAGAACCTGAGGCTTATCGTGAATCTGGGCGCCGGAGTAGATTCATTGGTGAAGCGAGATGATTTACCAGCAGGTATTCCCATCACCCGGATTACAGACCCCCAGATGGCGCGGATGATGGCGGGCTACGTGTTGTTTTCAGTACTTCGGCATGCCCGGGACATTCCCTTCTTCGAGCAAGCTCAGCGGCTGGGGAAATGGGCGTACAAACACCCCCGCTCACCCGATGAGATCACGGTCAGCGTGCTGGGGTTGGGTCAGTTGGGCTCCAAGGCCGCTTACGAGTTGCAGCGCCAAGGTTTCAGGGTGCTGGGCTGGTCGCGCAGCCCGGCGCAGATAGAAAACGTGGAGTGCCATGCCGGCATGCAAGCGCTGGATAGCGTCATCGGGCAAGCCGACATTCTCGTCCTCATGCTGCCACACACGCCGCAAACTGCCAATCTGCTCAATCGGGAACGCTTGGAAAAAATGCGGCCTGGTGCTTCCTTCGTCAATGTGGCCCGTGGAAGCCTGGTCGATCAGGCAGCCTTGGTCGATTTGCTCAAAAGCGGCCATATTGGCGGCGCGACGCTGGATGTTTTTGAGCGAGAACCACTGCCGGCGGAAGATCCGTTATGGGGCATGCCGAACGTGCTGATTACCCCGCATCTGGCTTCAGTAGCCATTCCCTCATCTTCCGCCACGCAGATTGCGGCCAATATCCGGTCCGTTTCGGCAGGCAAGCCGCCAGACAACCTCATCGACCCCTCGCGGGGGTACTAGGGAGTACTAGGGGGTACTAGAGCGTGTGACGATCCATCCGGGCTCGCGCATGGATCGTCAATGAAGGCATTCAACCGGGAGAGCGGAGCTGCTCTAAAACTGCTTTAAGCTCTTGAGGAAGCGGCACAGGCCGGCGTGTTTCGCGATCTACATAGACATGCACGAAATGACCTTTGGCTGCGGTCATTTCAGCGCCTTGAGCGAACAACCCAACTTCGTAGCGCACACTGGAAGAACCAATGTGCCCCACGCGAATGCCTGCCTCCACCGTCTGCGGGAATGACAGCGGTGCGAAGTACTGACATTGTGTTTCGATCACGAAGCCTATGGTGCTCCCGTTTTCAGTGTCCAGCACACCCTGCTCAATAAGGTGCGCGTTGACCGCAGTATCGAACCAGCTGTAGTAAATGACGTTATTGACGTGGCCATACTGATCGTTGTCCATCCACCTGGTGGTGATGGGGCGAAACGCGCGGTATGTCTCACGCAACTCAGGTTGAGGGCGGGCTGATGCATTCATCTTTCCATTTTGCCAGCGCGAGGCTGGGGCGGACTCGCGCATGCCGCAGCGTTCGCTTCCGGATTGGGTGAAAGACCCTGTTTTAGAAAGGCCCATCTAAAAATGCTGCAGCGCACCAAATACGCTTGCAATCTTTCCTCACTCGCCTAGAATTCATCCACATGCTGCACTGCAACATAAGAAGTAGTTCAGAGCGGCAAACCAAGTCCTTTTTTATTTAAAACCTGGAGATTGATATGCTGACACCTGAACAACTCGTCGCTTCGCAAAAAGCCAACCTGGAAACTCTGCACGGCTTGACCACCAAGGCCTTCGAAGGCGTTGAGAAACTGGTCGAACTGAACCTGACTGCTGCTAAAGCTGCTCTGTCTGAGTCCGCCAACCACACGCAAGCTCTGCTGAACGTGAAAGATGCTCAAGAACTGCTGGCTATGCAAGCCAACCTGTTCCAGCCTCTGGCCGAAAAAGCAGCTGCTTACAGCCGTCATCTGTATGACATCGCTTCGGGCACCAGCGCTGAATTCAGCAAAGCCTTCGAAGGCAAAGTTGCTGAAAGCCAAGCTCAGTTCGCTAGCCTGGTTGAAAACGCTTCCAAAAATGCACCTGCTGGTTCCGAAACCGCCGTTGCAGTGATGAAAAGCGCTGTAGCTGCTGCCAGCAACGCGTTTGAATCCGTGCAAAAAGCTGTTAAACAAGCTTCCGACGTCGCTGAAGCCAACTTCAACGCCGTGGCATCCAGCGCCACCAACGCTGCCAAGAGCGCCACTGCTGCTGCCAAGAAAGCTCGTTAATTCAAACCTGGGCTTTGCAGCCTCTTGGTAGATTTTTTACCAAGAGCGCGAAACCCAAGTATTGAATTGAGTTTTGGTGAGTTTCCCTGCTTCGGCAAGGAAGCTCCCAGTGGAAAGGGATTGCAGTCCTGCCATTCTTTTCCACTGGTGCCAAATGCAAGGCCCCTAAAGCTTGTCTCCTCGGATTCTTTCGTAACCTCAGGGTTCAGGAATCCCTTAAAGGGTTGATCGTAAGGTCAGCCCTTTTTTTTGCGGAAATCAAAACTTGCACAGGATTTCAGGTGGGCATACTCATGGCAAATACCTGACAACGCTTGCAAAGATGGTTGATGTCTTCGAAAGGACCGTGAAAATGAAGCTCTTGCTCGTAGGCGCCACCGGGCTAGTGGGCAGCCATGCACTGCGCTTGGCTTTGGACGATTCGCGCATCACGCAGGTGACGAGCCCTGTGCGCCGGGCGCTACCCCTGGCCCACCACAAGCTGCGTGCGCCCATCGTGGACTACGAAGCGCTGCCAACGGATGCAGATTGGTGGCAGGTTGATGCAGTGATCTGCGCCCTGGGCACCACCATGAAAGTGGCCGGATCGGAGGCGGCCTTTCACCGTGTAGATCATGACTATCCCCTGGCGGTCGCGCGGCTGGCGCACCATCATGGTACCCCCACCTATGTGCTCAATTCAGCCACCGGGGCTGACGCAAATTCGCGCTTTTTCTACAACAAGGTCAAAGGTGAGCTGGAACGCGACCTGGCTGAAGTGGGGTTTTCTTCACTGGCTTACGCCCGAGCAGGCTTGATAGGCGGGGCGCGCACCGAGTCCCGCCCCATGGAACGGGTCGCCATTTCGGTACTTGGTGCGCTTGGGCCAGTGCTACCTCGGCGCCTGCGGGTGTGTCCACCCCAAAATATTGCTCGTGTCATGATCGAATCGGCCATTCAAGCGCGTCCCGGTGTACACATCATTCCGTCCACCGCCATGACGCAATGATGTCAAACGAAGAACCCGAGCCCAAGTCCCTCCTATCGCACCAGCGCCGCTACCTAAGAAGGTGTTCATGATTTTTTTCAGGCCACGAGAAGATCGTGAACACGTATTAAGTCACAAAGATCCCTATTCGCAGGACGAAACAAGGCGCCTCGCCCTCGCTACAAACGGATTTTCAGGTCCCGATCGCCGGTATCATTACTGCGCTCTACAGTGGCGATTTGGCTGCGATTCTTCTGCCGAATCCGCTATTTGTTACGAACCTCTAATCGAGAAACTTTCCGTAAAAATCTCGACGACGTCCGCGAATTACCTCGGATGATCGTCCATGCCTATGACTCGATTTGACCGAAAAACCCTTTTCTTCAGCCTATTCGTTGTTATAGCAGCGCTATGCATCTATCTCCCAGGCCTTCATCACTCTCTCATTTTTGATGATGCCCGCCTTGGCGATGGAACCATCTTCGGCGCTTTCGGAAATCTGCTGGAATTACAGCCTCGCATGCTGTCTTATGGCAGCTTTGTCTGGCTGCAGCCGCTGTTTGGTGATAGTTATGCCGGGCAAAGGGTGGTTAATCTACTTTTGCATCTAGGCACCTGCGTCGCCATTTTCATGTTGCTGCAAGAGCTTCTCCTCTCGGTGGAGTTTCCAGCCAATACGGTTGCTGATCCGGATTTTGAGGCGTCAAAGCGCGCTGCGCTGCTGGTGGCCGTGGGCCTTTTTGCGGTGCATCCGGTTGCCACGTATGCAGTGGGCTATCTGATCCAGCGGTCCATCGTGATGGCTGCGCTGTTTTCCGCCTTGAGTTGCTATGCCGTTGCGCGTGGATTCAGAACAAAAAAAGTCGCCTGGTTTGCCTTCGCTTTGCTCGCGTATGTGCTGGCACTCATGTCCAAAGAGCATTCGGTCATGGTGGCGGGCGTCTGGATTGCGATCTACATTTTCGTGGCGCGTCCAAAGTGGCAGCACACGCTTGCGGTCTCAGGCATAGCGCTTGCTCTGCTGGCAGTTGCGGTGATGCTACTTATGCAGCGATATGGCGCCATCATTGGAGCTGCCGCATTCGACGGACCTTCGGTCGGCTATGTGAAGCAACTGGAGGAACTCAAGCCGGGAATTTCAGCGAGCATTTACCCCATCAGTGTCGTCAATGAAACGGCGCTTTTCTTCTACTACGGTTTTCTTTGGTTCGTCCCCAACGTGTTGTGGATGTCCATCGATATGCGCCCTGGCTTTCCTCTGTCGCCCACTGATTTTCCGCAAGTACTTGGAGCAGTTGGCTTCCTCGCTCTTGCCGGCGGCTCCTTCTGGTTGCTGTTAACGAGACGAGACCGTTGGGGGTTTGCAGCTTTGTGTGTGCTCAGCGTCATCTTGCTGTTTGGCACTGAGTTGGTCACCTCCTGGGTGCAAGACCCCTTTGTCCTTTATCGGAGCTACCTTTGGGCATTGCTGCTGCCCGGCCTTGTGGCCGTCATGTTGGTTGGTCTGAAAACTCGCACCGTATACGCCTGCGGCATCGTCGCCGTTCTATTGTTCTCTGCCCTCGCTTGGGAACGCGTACAGACATTCCGCAACGACTTGACCCTCTGGTCTGATGCCGCACAAAAAATCGATCTCTCGGCTCAGCCCAATGCCGTGGGCCGGTGGCGGTCGTTTCTGAATAGAGGTGCCTATTACCTGGAACACGGTGAAGACAAGCTGGCCCTGGCGGATTTCGCCGAGGCCTTCAAGCTCGGCGAACCCGTGGGCACGGCCGCGTTTAACGCGGGTATGGCACTTCGGATGCTGAAACAGTACCCGCAATCCCTGGAAGCCTTGGCCAAAGCGGAGTCGCAAGGATTTACCGATGCCCCGCTCTACTATCAGCGAGCAGAGGCTCTCAAGGCGATGGGTCGGTTCAATGAGGCCTACGAAAATTACTCCACAGCACTGTCCAAACCGCAAACGGACGAGGTCAAACAGACCACCTTGCTGCAAAGGGCCGAACTCGCCCTTCCCGCTCGCCAATATGCAAGTGCCATCAGTGATTTCACGGAACTGCTGAAACTACAACCCGATTCCGAGCGATATCTCGTAGGTTTGGGGATCGCCAACGTAGGCGCCCGCAAAATTCCCGAAGCGATGAGCATCTTCAATCGCCTGCTGGCCAATAAGCCGGGTGCTCCCGCTTACTACGGACGAGCACTTGCCCACGCTGCATTGAATGACAACGTCAGTGCGGTGCAGGATATCGATCGGGCCATTGCACTTGAACCGGCCAACCCGGGATACAAGCAAATGAAGGCCCAGTTGGAAGCGGGTCCGGGTGCCAAACCAGCACCGGCGGCCTCCAGGTAGCCCATGACTCGTTCTCTACATGGTCGAGTGCTCCACATCGGCAAGTTTTTCCCGCCTCATCGTGGCGGGATGGAGTCATTTCTTGCAGACCTGATCGAGGAGCAACGCAAGCAAGGGCTCTACGCTATTGGCCTGGTGCACGGCCAGCCTCGGCAAGAAGACCCCTCCTGGTTACATCGCGTGCGAGTACAGACTGAAGTGCTCTATGCCCCAATGGGAATGGGCTTTCCGTTCAAGCTTCGGAGGTTAATACGGGAGTTCGAGCCGGACGTCATCCACCTGCACATGCCCAACAATGCCGCGTTCTGGGCGTTGATCATGCGCAGCGCCCGGCGAATTCCGTGGGTGGTTCACTGGCAATCAGATGTCGTCCCCTCACGAGTTCGGCGCGCGCTTTCAGCCGCTTACATGCTCTACGAGCCTTTCGAGCGGGCCATCCTCTCGCAGGCTTACCGTGTCATCGCAACTTCACCGCCCTATCTTGCTGCCAGTCCTACGCTGCAGCCATGGTTGGACAAATGCTGCATCGTCCCACTGGGCTTGGCGGACCAATCTCCCGCCTCCCCTCAGGCCGGTATCTCCCAGAAAACCTTGTGGAGGCCGGGGGCGTTTCGCCTGCTATCGATTGGGCGCCTGGTTTATTACAAGGGCTTTGAAACCCTCATCAGGGCAGTCTCCTCTATCCCCGGCGTTCAGCTATTGATCGCGGGCGAAGGTGAGATGCGTCCCGCCCTCGAAGCCCTGATCGAAAGCTTTAAGGCCGAGACCGGACAAGAGTCTCCCGTGCAACTGCTAGGCGCGGTCTCAGAGGCCGTAAAGCATGAGCTGCTCGAGACGTGTGATGTCTTCTGCCTGGCGTCTTGCGAGCGAACCGAATCATTTGGTCTCGTCCTGATCGAAGCCATGCAACATGCCAAGCCGTGCATTGTTTCTGACCTTCCTGGCTCTGGCATGCCCTGGGTTGTCAATGAAGCCGGTGCCGGGGTTCATGTACCGCTGGATGATTTGCAAGCCTGGCAGGCAGCCATCAATCAATTGCGCAGTTCACCAGATATGCGCCGCCAGATGGGCGAATCCGGGCAGCATGCGGCTGCCGGGAAATTCTCCATTGCCACATGCGCGTGGACCATAGCACGCCTGTACGCCAACGCATCCCCGGAAATCGGACGTGCCGACCTGGACAAGGATACGCTGATCATTCTTCATGCTCAAAGCGAAACCCAGGTCTCGCAAGCGCATGTGGACGCACTCCGTAGCGCCGGTTGGCCAGATATCTTGATCGTCGGTTCGCATGAGCCCATAGAGAGGCTTGAAGGCGCATTAGCGCTTCGCTCAATCCTCCCCATGGGTGCCTGGAACAGCATTCAAACCGGCCTGCGCCACGCATTGCAGCACGGTTATAAATACGCCTTCACCATCGATGCGAACAGCTTTCCAAGCACGGACGCACTGAATACCCTGAAGGGAGCCATTCAGAAGCCTTCTGCGCCGGACGTCGTGATTGGCGCCTTTCC
This sequence comes from Ottowia thiooxydans DSM 14619, assembly GCF_000422885.1. Lineage (GTDB taxonomy): Bacteria > Pseudomonadota > Gammaproteobacteria > Burkholderiales > Burkholderiaceae_C > Ottowia > Ottowia thiooxydans. The sequence continues at coordinate 247,040 of NZ_AUGX01000010.1, forward strand.
CCAGCCTCTCAGCAAGCACCGCCTGTGGGCGTGGAAATGGCTCAAAACCTTGACAGGCATCAGCCTCCAAGACCCTTCGTCTTCCTTTCGCCTCTACAACCACGACGCCATGGTGGTGTCAGCCTCGCGCGAAGCCACTTTGTTGGATCACGAAGATATCGGGACGCTGCTGTTGTTTCGCAAATCACGCCTGAAGGTTGATGAAGTGGCGGTTTCTCCATCGTTGGAAAGCCTTCAAACTGCCTCGCCCGAAGACTCGCTCGCCGCAACCGTTCGGTATCTCATCGCCACCACGGTGCTGTGCTGCTCGAACTGGTCTACTCGGCCGAAGCGACGATAAGCGTGCTCTTACTCCCTCTCCCCTGCGATAGACTGATGCAGGCGCGCCTGCCGAATTGAGCCCCAGAACCCGAGGCTCTGGGCTGGTTTAACCCCCTCTCCCGCCTGCGGGAGAGGGTCGGGGTGAGGGCAAGCAGCGGTCGATTGAGCACTGCGGTTGCTAGTAGCCTTCTGCTCTTGTCTTTGGGTCGAGAGCCCGGAATTGCGCCCGGCAGCGCCGTCACTCTCTACACTTCAATCAACGGCCGCAAGCTAGCTCACAAAGCAAAGGCGAGGCGAGCGCCCCGGCACATGTAAAAAATGCGTATTTACGGCGAAATGATTAAAAAATTGACCGTGAAAGTTCCAAAAGAAAACCTCGGGATTCTGCTGGGATTGATTGGCCTCTTTTTTGGTATTTTTGGTGCATTTCTGGCATTTTTTCAAGCGCCATTGATTGGCTATTGGATTGGCATATTTGGATTTTTTTTAGCGTTTTGTGGGTTGATCGCTCACTTCGTACTCAACGCCGACCAGATTTTTAGAGGTCAGTGAGTGGGTCCGCAAACCTTAGGCGATGCTCAACCTGGCAACGGAATGGGTGATGCTTTTGATCCAAATACTCCATCGGTGTCGACTGGAATCACTCCAGCAGGAGCACCGACGAACAAGCTGTTTGAGTCTCAACGAGACAAAAGAGCCTTGAAATGATCCTCATGCGCGCGGCCTTCGGAAATCAGCCAATCGTGAAACGCGAGGACATCTTTATCTTCCCTCAGATCCTTTGGGAAGGCCACCATGTAGGGCTCTGAAGGCATTATCTTGTTGGGGAACAGCGGTTGCAGTCCCGTAGGTACAACTCCGTCCTGTAGCAAATAGACCGGCCCCATGGCAACACCAAGGCCGTCCCGCGCAGCCTCCAACGCCAGGTAAGTGTGGTCAAAGCTAAGGGTGCTCTTGGGGGAGAGCATCGGCTCCCCTGCGAATCGGAGCCAGTCTGACCAATCGGCTGGTCGCATATCGGCGACAAGCCAAGTCACCCGACTCAGGTCACCGGTAGTTGTCAGCGGGCCGGCCTCCAAAAGACTTGGCGCGCACACCGGGGTCAAGGCTTCTGCCATGAACTGAGTTTGGTGAAGGTCCTTTCCTGCCAACACGCCGCGAGTAATCGCGATGTCAACCCCAGGAGGCAACCCATCTTCTCGTGATCGGCGGTTATTCAGCTGAATGCGAATGCCAGGATTGTCGGTAAGGAACGAAGTCAGTCTAGGCACCAGCCAACGAAGCGTAATGGTCGGGGGTGCGCTGACGATCAAATGGCGTACGGAGCGATCTGAGGTGATTCGGTTAGTTGCCGACGCGATCCAATCAAAGGCGGGCTCCACCACACGCAGCAATTCGCTGCCAGCTTTCGTGATCACCAGCCCTTTGGAGGTTCGATGGAACAAGGGAACAACGAGCCAAGCCTCAAGTGTGGCGAGCTGCTTGCTAATCGCACCATGCGAAACACACAGTTCGTCAGCCGCCTTGATGGTGCTTCCGAGTCGTGCGACGGCTTCGAAGGCTTTAAGGCTGTTGAGTGGAGGAAGTCGGCGCATCAATGTGAGTTTTTCTCCAGTGCTCAGCGATTAATTCTAGCTCGACCGAGTTGCTCCATGCACCTATTCTGCTGGCATTGATAACAACAATCAGAGACGCACATGAATCCCAAACTAGAAATCCTACGTAGTGCCACGAAGTCGACCGCAGATACATTGCCGTGCAAGTTAACGCCTCGCAACCTCATTATTTGTGGCGGCTTGGCAATCGCTTTGGCCGCCAGTAGTGCGTTCGGACAGGCCGAACGATATCCAAACAGACCCGTGAAACTTGTGGTGCCGTTCGAACCCGGTGGCAGCACTGACAGCACCGCACGTTATCTTGCGCAAAAGTTAGGCGAAAAACTCGGGCAATCCTTCGTTGTCGAAAATCGCGGTGGAGCTGGCGGGAACATTGGTACAGACCTCGTCGCCAAGGCTAAACCGGACGGCTACACACTGCTGTGGGCCAACGTGGCACCCGTGGCTATCAATCCGCACCTCTACAAGAAGATTCCGTACGATTCGGTGAAGGACTTTGCGCCCATCACATTGGCAACAGTGTTCCCCAATGTCATTGTGGTCAAAGCCTCCTTGCCAGTGACCTCCGCGAACTTCCTGGAGAAGGCCCGGGGCGAGTTAAAGGGGATGAGCTATGGATCCGCCGGCAATGGTAGTTCAACACATCTGGCCGCGGAATGGCTCAATACCTCCCTGCAGGCCCAGTGGCTTCACGTGCCCTTCAAGGGAGGTGGGCCAGCCCTTCTCGCGGTGGCCGCTGGCCAAGTGGATTTTTACGTCAGCAGCATTCCAGCCGCCCTTCCAATGCTGAAAAACGGCTTGGTGAAGGCAATTGCCACGACGGGAAAACAACGTGATCCAGCGCTCCAAAATGTACCCACCATTGCTGAGTTGGGCCTCCACAATTACGAAGTTATTAACTGGAATGGGCTCTTGGCACCGGCCAATACGCCGAAAGGTGTCATCGAAGCACTGAACAAGGCAACAGTGGAAATCCTGTCGTCGCCGGAGGCGAAGGCAGGTCTACGCGAACAAGGCGCGGAGCCAGCTCCCATGACGACGGAAGCCTTTACCGACTATCTTAGAAGTGAGTCAGCAAAGTGGGTGAAGATCATCAAGATGGCCAATGCAAAAGTAGATTGACGCTTGTGGCCAATACGCTGAATACATCGAGCGAACCCGCCGAGCACACCTACGACCCACTGCTACTGAAGCTTGCCGAGTACGCCTCGTCAGTTGCGGCTCCAACAGGTGCGACGCTACATACAGCAGGCTTGTGTTTGGCTGATTCCGTAGGATGTGCGATTGCGTCGCTCCGGGACCCGGAGTGCACCCAGCGACTCGGGCCTTGGGTACCTGGCAGTGCCGTTGCAGATGGTGTTCCGGTTTGGGCGACGGGCCATGTGTTGGACCCTGTCAAGGCAGCGCACGATCTTAGCGTGATGATCCGCTGGCTGGACTTCAGCGACACCACCTTCGTCGGCGGCCATCCTTCCGATAATTTAGGCGCCCTTCTTGCTGCGGGCGACTACCTGAGCCGCTGGCGGGTGAGATCCGGAGGCCCTGCACTCATCATGGCGGACATCTATGCAGCCATGATCGGCGCCTATGAAATTCAGGGGCTATTGGCAGCCGATAACCGCTTCGATCATCCGTCTATCGGGTTGGACCATGTGATTGGCGTCAAACTCGCCTCTACAGCCATGGCCGCACGACTCTTGGGTGCAGATGCGAACACGATCGCCGCTGCCCTGTCGAGCGCGTTCCTTGATGGGCATTCCCTCAACGCCTGCCGCCATACGCCGAACGCCGGAAGTCGCAAGGGCTGGGCAGGCGCAGATGCGGCCAGCCGGGGCGTCTGGCTAGCTCTAAGTGCCGTAAGAGGGGAAATGGGCTACCCGAAAGCGCTGTCTGCACCAACCTGGGGTTTCGAGGCTGTCTACCTTGAAGGAAAACGCGTGGAATTAACGCGTCCCCTGGGGAGCCTCATCCTCGATAACGTGATTTTCAAACTCCATCCGTGTCAGCGAAACACAACCACAGCGGTGGAGAGTGCGTTGCGTTTGCATGAGTGGTTGTCAGGGCGGTTGTCCAATATCAAGCGCGTCACGATTCACACGCATGACGAGGCGATGCGGCGGGCAAACAAAACCGGACCGCTGCCAAACCGTGCGGCGCGAGATCATTCAATCCAGTATGTCGTTGCGGTCGCGTTGCTACACGGCCGCTTGATGCCAGACGACTATTCGGACACGGTGGCAAATGATGATCGCATTGACTGGCTACGCGAACGCACCGTGGTTATAGAGAATCAAGGCTATACACGAGATCACCACGATATGGCTGTCAAAAGCTGCGCGAACGCTGTGCAGATTGAGCTGGAGGATGGGACCATATCTGTGCTTGAGGAAACCCTCTTTCCGGCTGGCGACCCGTCGAGACGGGACGTAGCCGTCCCTGCCCTGAAGGCGAAATTTCATACCCTTACAAGCTATTTCTGGCAGGAGCCACACCGCAGTCAATTGTTGGCACGTCTCCTCGACGTGAGCACCATGGCGAAAATGCCCGTTCCCACCTTCATGGATATGCTCCGACTTGATGTCACTCACCAACACCAGACGCAGGTTGAAGGCCACGAAGGCCGTCGTCTCTAGTTTGTCCAGCAAGTCAGCATTGGAAAATGCGTCATCGTGGATGTCCCTCCGCACGATGGCGCGATTTTTCCGGGGTAGCGATCAAACTCGGCCTCCAGCACCTGGAGCGACACCAGTTAGCTCAGTTCTTGCTGCGTCAAGTGAGGTGCTTGTAAACCTCGACCGTCCGATCGACACAGGCCTGCCAGGAAAAATCCTGAGCCCGCGTTAAGCCTGCAGCGATAGCCTGTCGTCGCCACTCACCGTTCTGCAATGAATCCAGTATGGCGTGATGAAGTTCGTCCACGTTCAGTGGATCAATCAATCGCGCTGCACCACCAGCCACCTCGGGCATGGACGACACATTGGATGTAATCACTGGCACGCCGCTGGCCATGGCCTCGGCTATGGGCAAGCCGAAGCCCTCATAGACTGAGGGATAGACGAAAAGGCGAGCTCCCGAATACAAGTAAGGCAGGTCTTCCTGGGGCAAATACTTCAGGTAACGGAGCCAACCCGCCGCTTCAGCAACGCGCATTCGCTCGTGCGTGTGCTCCGAACGCCAGCCGGTATCTCCAACAAGCACCAGTGGCCACTCCTTGCGCATAGCCAGAGGCAGTGCCTCATACGCAGAGAGCAGGCGGTCCACGTTCTTGCGTGCCTCAATGGTGCCAACAAACAAACTGTAGCCACCTGCCCGCAAGCCATACCGGGAAAGGCACGCCGCCAGCACTTGTGGGCTGCGAGGCGAGAACGAAGGGTCAGTACCCAGGCCAATCGCCGTGACGCGGTCTTCCGACCAGCCAAAATCTTCGATCACTTCCTGCCGCACCGCTTGGGAGTCGGTAATGATGTGATTGGTCATTCGCAGGCTGCGCGGGAGCGCGGCGTTCATATAGTTCACCCTTGCCTCGGGGTGAAACTGCGGGTAGCGCATGTGGGATAGATCATGCGTCGTACTTACCGTGGGGCCTGGGAATTTCGGTACGAAATAATTGGGCGAATGAAAAATGGAATCCCTGACGGTCTGTAAGCGCAGGCGATAAATCGAAGGGGTTACCAGTTGATAAGCCTTCACCGCCACAGGAACGCGCGCCAGCATGCTCCGCAAGGATCTTCGCGGCGGCTCCGGCGTTTCATTCGTTGCTTCAGAACTCAACTTGGCTTGCGCTTCCCTGGCTGTGCGAGCGATGGGATCCTCCATCCACCGGCCAAAAGAAAAATAGCGCAGGTTGCCAATCTCCGAATGCGATTGCAATCCCTTGACTAGCTCGTAGGCATAACGCCCAATGCCCGTGAGGGGCGGTGCAATGGCATCAACAGCCACCACCAAATTCAACCGGCTCAAGATCTGGGCTCCGGAGCCGACTCACCCTCGTCCAACATCCAGCGCAAGGTCTCCTTGAGTGGCACCTGATTCCAATCTCCTATGGCAGCACGCAAACGGGAAGTGTCTGCGCAGAGCGTGCGCACCTCGTTGGCCCGTACGAAGGCAGGGTTCACTCTGACTTCCAGATGATGGCCCGTGAGCTGCTCCACCATTTCGACGACAGCGCGCAACGAGTGCGTCGTGCCCGAACCTACATTGAACACCTCGCCTACAGGCGCCGCGTCCAGCAAAAGTCGATACGCGCGAACGACCGCCCGCACGTCGGAGAAATCACGCCAGACATCAAGATTGCCCAGCTCCATCACCGCGACTCGCCTTCTGAAATGATCCACGATCTTGGGAACCAGAAAGCTCTTGGCCTGCCCTACCCCTGTGTAGTTGAAAGGCCGAGTCATCACGATAGGCAGACGAGGTAGCCAAAGCTTGGCCATGTACTCCATGGCCAGCTTGCTCACTGCATAGTCATTGGCGGGGTCTGGCGGGGTGGACTCATCGATCTCTCCGCTGGCAGCGTTGCCGTAAATATTGGCACTACTGGCCAATAAAACGCAACCAGGTGGCACGGGTAACTCAGCAAGCGCATGTAGCAAGCTGTGGGTGCCCATGACATTCACGCGGTAAAAATCGGTGGCATTGCCATGGCCTACAAATGCGACCGCAGCCAAATGCACAACGGCGGTGGGCTGAGCGCGGGCTACAGCCTCGCGCAGCGCAGACGCGTCGTTCAAATCAGCCACCAACATGCGGCTGGTATCCGAACCCGCAGTTGCGTTCCGATCCGAGTGCTCAGCCAGACGCCAAACTTCCCAACCGTGTGAAGTCAACTCTTCCACCAGGTGCCGCCCGGTGAAACCGGTGGCCCCCGTGACAAGCACCCGCCGTGTAGACATCAAAAAGAAAATCCGGCCGTATTGCGACGCAGATCGGCCTCAACCATCATCTGGCAAAGCTCCTCCAGGTTCGTTTTTGGAGTCCACCGCAGCTTCTCGCGAGCTTTGCTTGCGTCACCGATCAGCAACTCCACTTCCGCCGGCCGGTAAAACTTGGGGTTTACCTTCACAAGAGTCTTGCCGGTACGCGCATCCACTGCAGATTCTTGCTCCCCGCTACCATGGAATTCGATGGGAATTTCTGCTGCCGCGAATGCCAGCTTCACGAAATCACGGACCGTTTCTGTGCGTCCGGTGGCCAGAACGAAGGTATCTGGTTCATCCACCTGAAGCATGCGCCACATGCCTTCCACATAGTCCTTGGCGAAACCCCAGTCCCGCTTGGCATCCAGATTGCCCAACTCGAGCGTTTCCTGCAGGCCTAGCTTTATCCGGGCGACCGAGTCGGTAATTTTGCGTGTGACGAATTCACGACCACGCAGCGGGCTTTCGTGATTGAAAAGGATGCCGCTGGCACCAAAGATGCCGTAGCTTTCACGGTAGTTCACCGTCATCCAGTGTGCGTACAGCTTCGCTACGCCGTACGGGCTACGTGGATAAAAAGGCGTTTCCTCCGATTGAGGTATCGCCTGCACTTTACCGAACATCTCGGAAGTGCTGGCTTGGTAGAAGCGAACCTTCGGATTCACGATACGGATGGCTTCGAGCAGATTCACTGCCCCTATGCCAGTGATCTCTGCTGTAGTAACAGGCTGCTCAAACGACACCCCGACAAAGCTCTGAGCCGCCAGGTTGTACACCTCGGTCGCCTCGGTCTTTTGCATCAAGCGAATGCTGGAAGACAGATCTGTGAGGTCGTACTCCACGAGATGCAGATTGGGGTGATTCTGAACACCCAACTCCTCCAACCGCCAAAAGTTGACCGAACTCGTACGCCGGAAGGTGCCATACACCTCGTAGCCTTTGTTCAGTAGCAGTTCTGCCAGATATGCGCCATCTTGACCGGTGATCCCAGTCACAACCGTCTTTTTCAAATCTCAATCCTCGATCTCTAATAATTGGAGTCCAGCCTTGCCCATTCGCTTAACAACGCTCATGGTGAAGAAGCTGGCGAACGCTAGGGCTGATCGGTACCGGGTAAGGCTTGGCCTTTGGCATTTTCTGCAGCCAGAATGGAAACCACCTGGTTCAGCCTGCGCAGCTGTCGCTCTATGCGCGTGTTCACCATGTCTGCATGCAGTGCCTTGATGAACAAAATAACGCCCACGCACAAAAACAGGAAAGCCGGCGGATACACCACACCCACCCAGACTGCCAACTGATCAATCAGACGGGGCCAGATGCCGAACAGCGCGGCGGCCATCGCCACCAACATCCAGAACAGGCCATGGGGCCAGTGCAGGTGGTCGCGGCGCACCAAATACAGAATCAGCAACGCCAGCCCTATCCCAAGCAACAGTGTCGTAGTTTGAAGATTCCCCATGGCTTGGCGACAGCCTGTTCCTTTTAGTGCAACGTGTGGCTCTGATTGTAGGCGGTCAGTCCCCTCCTCTGACACACGCCAACGCCTGAGTTATCTCAGAACGTGTTCAAGAACACGCCCTGGAGTATCTACCACAACGAGAATAATTCCCGTTACGGTATTATGTGAAATGACATTTCCCATCAAGGATTAATTCAGCATGAAAAAACGACTGGTGCTTTCCGCAGTTGCGGCTACTACTATTTCAGTCATGTGTGCCGGAGCTGTTCAGGCACAAGATCAGGCCATCAATCTTTATTCCGCTCGGCACTATGCATCGGATGATGCGCTGTATGCCAACTTCACCAGGCTGACTGGCCTCAAGGTCAATCGAGTGGATGCAGATGATGCGGGGATCATCGCGCGCTTGAAAGCAGAAGGATCTGCATCGCCTGCCGACGTTATTTTGCTGGTGGATGCCGCACGGCTCTGGCGCGGCGAACAGGAGGGGCTGTTCCTGCCCGTCAAGTCAGAGTCTCTGGAAGCCAGAATTCCCTCGAGCCTGCGTGCCACGCCAGTGGCTGAGGGCACACCATGGTTTGGTTTTTCGACGCGCGCACGGGTCATCGTGTACGACAAGACTAAAGTCAAACGTGAAGATGTGGAGACCTACGAAAAACTGGCCGATCCAGTCAACAAAGGCAAGTTGTGCATCCGCTCCGGCTCCCACCCCTATAACCTCAGTTTGTTTGGCGCCGTGCTGGAGCACATGGGCCCTGAGAAAACGGAAACCTGGCTCAAGGGCCTGGTGGCCAATATGGCTCGCGCACCCAAAGGTGGTGATACGGACCAGATCAAAGGCGTAGCCTCCGGCGAGTGCGGTGTGGCAGTAACCAATAGCTACTACCTTGCGCGCCTCATGCGATCAAATTCGCCTGAAGACCGGGCGGTGACTGAGCGAGTGGGCGTGGTGTTCCCCAACCAATCCAGCTGGGGCACGCACGTGAACGTGGCCGGTGGTGCCGTGGCGCGCTACTCCAAGAATGTTCCTGGGGCCGTCAAATTCCTGGAATACCTTGCCAGCCCAATAGCGCAAAATCATTTTGCCAACGGCAACAACGAGTGGCCAGCAGCATCCAGCGTCACCTTTGACAATGCCGCACTGAAGTCCATGACCGGCGGCAAGCCATTCAAGAGCGAGACTATTCCTATTAGCGCGGTGGGTGCGAATCAGGTGAAGGTTCAGCAGATGCTCGACCGCGTCGGGTTCAAGTAACTCGCAGCAGATGAGGGCGCGCCTCCTTTGAACAGCCTCTCAGGCTGCATCAAAGAGGCGCCAGCCTTATCAGTTTCCCGTTTGGACTGTCTGTGACGACATAAAGCAGGCCATCGGGGCCTTGGCGCACGTCGCGGATGCGCTGGCCAACCTCCTCCAGCAGTTTGTGTTCGGCCACCACCTTGCCGCCTTTGAGTTCAATGCGATCAAGGTATTGGAACTTCAGCGAACCAATGAAAAGGTTGCCTTTCCACGCAGGGCCATACCGGTCGCTCGTGAGAAAGACCATGCCTGAAGACGCTATGGAGGGCGTCCACTGGTGCAGAGGTTGCTCCATTCCCGGTTTCGCGGTCAACCCTTCGCCAATCTTTCCACCGCCGTAGTTTTCACCATAGGTAATCACCGGCCATCCGTAGTTTTTACCGGCCTGCGGGAGATTGATCTCATCGCCGCCCTGCGGACCGTGCTCGTGCATCCAGAAGGTGCCATCTGGGGCGAGCGTGGCGCCTTGCCCGTTTCGATGGCCGTAGCTCCAGATCTCTGGCAATGCGCCGGGCTGAGAAACGAAAGGGTTGTCTTTAGGGATGGAGCCATCCTTACCAATACGCACGACTTTGCCCAAGTGGTTGTCCAGCTTCTGGGCATCGTCCTTGCGCGAAAAACGGTCACCCAGGGTTAGAAACAGAGTGCCGTCGTTTGGCCCCTTTCCTTCACGCAAAGCGATTCGGCAGCCAAAATGTGCGCTGCTCCCCACTTTGGGCTTCTGACTGAAGATCACCTTCAGATTTTCCAGCCGCCTGGAATCGTCAGACAACCGCGCCCGGGCGAGTGCAGTGCTGTTGGTGGTGCCTGGCCCTGGCTCCGAGTAACAAAAATAGATGGTGCGATTCTGGGCAAACCCGGAATCAGTCACGACGTCCAGTAAACCGCCCTGCCCGCCAGCCGCCATCTCAGGCAGCCCGGAAACAGGCGCCTGCAGCCTCCCGTCAGCCTCAATGACTCGCAAGCGGCCAGGCCGCTCAGTAACCAGAAAACGGCCTTCGGGGAGAAATGCCAAAGCCCAAGGGTGTTGCAGCCCGGTCGCCACTGTCTCGGGTTTGACAGCAACTTGCCCTATAGCACAAGTTGAGCCAAATAGGAGCGCCGCGGAAACATAAATCGATAAATAAGCTTGCATATGATGACAATAAACGTCAAAGTTGTCCTACACTACGCGCTCGGCTCGAAATCATGTTTGCACCTGATTTCGAAGTGTTGCGCGGTGGTCTGCCAGATCCAAATCAGCAGAAACCATCAATTCATAAAACGATCGATCAAGATTTACAAGCATGAAATGCCCGCCGTAAGGTGGTGATTTGCTTGGATTTCCCATCGTATAGATTCGTATATTCGCATACATGAGCAAGAGCAAACTGTTTGCCGCCATCATCGCCCTCGCTGCCATGAATGCCGCCTACGCGGCACCCGCACAAGACGAAATCGACAAACTCTTGCTTCAAAAGGGCCTGATGGCCCGCCTCGGCGACTCCATTCAGCAAGCCACAGACCGCGCTGCAGATCTCGTGGTCAACGCCATGGGCGCTATTGGCGTACCTTACCGCAAAGGCGGAAACACAGTTGAAACTGGTTTTGATTGCAGCGGCTTTGTTCGCGCGATTTACCAGCAAACCGTTGGAATGGTCCTGCCACGCCGTGCAGAAGAGCAGGCAGCCGCCACGGAGCACATCGAAAAAGCTGAGCTAAAGCCCGGAGACCTAGTGTTTTTCAACACGATGCGGCGTGCCTACAGCCATGTCGGCATTTATGTAGGGGATGGAAAATTCATCCATTCACCGCGCACAGGCTCCCACGTGCGCGTAGAAAACATGCAGATAGGTTATTGGCAGAAGCGGTTCAATGGAGCGCGTCGTGTACTTGATCACGCCGAACAGGAACAGCCAAGTAGTTCGCGCGTTACCACGCGTGAATCCCCGTCTCCACGAAGTGTTCGCCTGGGGGGAAGCTTCTCGCAGCCCTCAGTCTCCGTACAGCCAGATGCCAAGCTTGGCATAGGCGAAGGTATCTAACGCCTGCGCCCAGTCGTGCAGGCTTAGGACGTGTTGACGCTCCAAGCGAACACGTCATCACCGCCGCGTCAATCGTCAGCAGCGTCCAGGCCCGGGAACATCACATCGGTGAACCCAAAAAGCTCGAAATTTCTCATTCGCATGGGGTAGAGCTTTCCCACGAGGTGGTCACACTCATGCTGAACCACACGAGCGTGAAACCCCTCTGCTTCCCGGTCTATGGGGTCGCCATAAGGGTCAAATCCCGTGTATCTGATTCTTTGCCACCGCGGCACCATTCCGCGCAGGCCTGGAACTGAAAGACAACCTTCCCAATCGTCTTCTTCGCTGGCTGACAGCGGCGTAATCACGGGGTTGCAAAGCACAGTGCGCGGAACCACTGGCGCATCCGGGTAACGCGGATTGGGCGCCCCACTCCCAAAAATCACCACCTGCAAATCAACGCCAATCTGCGGTGCAGCCAAGCCCGCGCCATTGGCAGCGCGCATGGTGTCGATGAGATCGAGCACCAGCAAGTGCAATTCGTCGGCGTCGAAATTCTCGACCGGTTTGGCGATCCGCAGTAGTCGCGGATCACCCATTTTCAAAATAGGATGAATAGCCATAGGCCTCTATCATCCCTTAGAACGGTTTGCCCCTTGGCTAGCGCCCGCGAAAGCCACCGCCAGGAGGTCTGTGCCCCCCGCCACCGCCCCACCCAGGGCGGGGTCCGATATGGTGCCCGCCGCCTCGAGGTGGATCGCCTCGCCAGCCGGGATGCCGACCACCGTGATGCCGGCCACCGCCGAACCCACCCCATATTCCGATGGACACAGGGGGGCCTACATACACGGGGGCACCATAGTACGGTGCAGGAGCTCCGTAGTACGGAGCTGGATAGTAATTAGGTGCGCTGTAGTAGGCCCCGGAAGTCACCACAGGAGCCCCAACCACGTAGGAGTCCGCGGGCACGACGGCACAACCAGCAAGAAACACGGCGGCGCCCGCGGCCAGTAGACCTGCTGCCCGCCCCAGCCTTGAAGAAATTCGGATGGTCATGTGAGGCTCCTTCCAATGAATAATGGACCGCGATATCGTGCGAATCCTTGTCGCCTTCGAAAATATGACGAAGCACCTTCAATAAAACGCGCCAATATGCGCTTCAGGTGACCGCTGTTTTGTCACCCGCATGTAAAGATACCGTTCCTGTTGGACCATGAACACGTTCTTTGGTTCCTACGGAGGATTTCAGTCCGAAAGCCAGGCGGCGCCTCGTACACCAGACGAGTCGCCATGAACTGCAGGGCGCAGCACTGTGAGCAACTGATCACTGAAAACAAACTCACCCCAAAGCTTGGGGACAGCCTCGTAGAGTTCAGGCACGTTGCTCATTCCTCCCCCGAGCACGATGACATCGGGGTCCAGCAAGTTAATCACTTGAGCCAGCGAGCGCGCCAGACGAACGCAGTAACGCCTGAAGCTCGCGGTGGCTTGTATCTCGCCCTGCCGCATGGCCGCCATGACAGCCGCCGCAGACAAGCGCTCTCCACTTGCCTGCAGGTGATCTGCCGAGAACGCGGGGCCTGAAAGCCAGGTTTCAAGGCAAGCAGAGCGCCCACACCAGCACGCCGGGCGAGCCAATTCTTGCGAAGTCGCGAGCGCCAGCGGGTTGTGGCCCCACTCACCGGCCACACCGTTGCGACCATGAAGCAGGCGTCCATTCACCACGATTCCAGCGCCTACGCCAGTACCCAAAATGGCCGCAAATACGGTTTGCGAGCCTTTTCCAGCACCATCGGTTGCCTCAGATAGAGCCAGGCAGTTAGCATCATTTTCCAGAAACACAGGGCGACTCAAGCGCTCTTGCAGGTGTTCTCGTAGCGGTTGGCCGTTGAGCACGAGAGAGTTCGCGTTGCGTACGTGCCCTGTGATGGGCGAAAGGCTACCGGGAATACCTATGCCAACTGGCAAGCTTCCTAAACCTAACCGGCTTTCGGCCTGAATTACCAACGCCACGATGGCATCCAGAATGGCGGCGTAATCACCTTGCGGGGTAGAACATCGCTCACGGAGCATGAAAGCGCCTTGAGCATCCAGCACGGCTATCTCAATCTTGGTGCCACCAAGGTCGATGCCAATGCGAGGAGACTCAGCCATGAGAGTCTTAAGCTTTTTCTGATAAGAGACTCAACATCCCGGCTTCATCGAGCACGGTCAAGCCCAGCTCTCGCGCTTTTTCGAGTTTGCTGCCGGCTTCAGCCCCAGCCACCACGTAGTGGGTCTTCTTGCTGACACTCCCTGCAACTTTCGCCCCGGCAGCTTCCAGCATTTCCTTGGCCTGCTCACGGCTCAGAGTGGGGAAGGTGCCTGTGAGCACGAAGGTCTTGCCGGCCAGCGGCAGCAGTGCGGCGGCTGAAGGTTCGCCCTCTTTCCACTCGATGCCTGCCGCGCGCAACTGCTCCACCACTTCGCGGTTGTGTGCTTGCTCAAAGAAAGTATGAAGGCTTTGGGCCACGATGGGACCGATATCGGGCACCTGCAAAAGCTGCTCGGTACTCGCATTCATGATGGCATCCAGATTGCCAAAGTGCCGAGCGAGCTCCTTGGCCGTGGTTTCGCCGACGTGCCTTATACCCAGTGCAAATAGAAAGCGCGCCAGCGTCGTGTGCCTGGATTTCTCCAGTGCGTCCACAATGTTCTGTGCCGATTTTTGCGCCATCCGGTCCAGCGCGGTAAGAGATACCAGGCCCAATTTGTAGAGGTCTGGCAGCGTTTTAACGGCGCCGCTCTCCACAAGTTGCTCCACCAGTTTGTCTCCCAGGCCTTCAATGTCCATGGCTCTTCGGCTGGCAAAATGCAGCATGGCTTCCTTGCGCTGCGCAGCGCAAAAAAGACCACCTGTACAGCGATGATCAGCTTCACCTTCTTCTCGCACCACGTCGCTGCCGCACACGGGACAGGTGGAGGGCATGGTGAATTCTGTAGCGCCTGGAGGCCGCTTGTCAGCAAGCACGGCAACCACTTCTGGAATGACGTCTCCCGCGCGGCGCACGATCACGGTATCGCCCACGCGAACATCCTTGCGGCGCGCTTCCAGCTCGTTATGCAACGTGGCGTTAGTGACCGTGACACCGCCAACGAACACCGGAGCAAGCTTGGCCACCGGTGTCAGTTTTCCTGTGCGGCCAACCTGTATGTCGATCGATTGCACGGTGGTGAGCTGTTCTTGGGCAGGGTACTTATGCGCTACGGCCCAACGCGGTTCGCGGCTGACGAAACCTAACTGGCGTTGCAACTCAAGGCTTTCCACCTTGTAAACCACCCCGTCTATATCGAAAGGCAGGCTGTCTCGCGCGGCGGCGATTTTTTGGTGGTACGCCACGAGATCGTCCGCACCACGAGCCTGCTCGATCAAAGGAGAAACTGGAAAGCCCCACACCTTAAGGGCTTGCAGTACTTGCCAATGGGTTGCGAAATCCGGGCCACCCTCGCCTGCCGGCGTAATCTCCCCTAGACCGTAGGCAAAAAAGCTCAAAGGCCGTTGGCGAGCGATGGCTGGGTCCAGCTGGCGAACGGCGCCAGCAGCGGTGTTCCGCGGATTGATATAGGTCTTGGCTGTTTTATCGCCTGCAGCTATTTTTTCTCGCTGCCGGTCATTCAAAGCGTCGAAATCGTCTCGGCGCATGTAGACCTCGCCGCGTACTTCGAGAACAGCAGGAATGGGCCAATCGTCAGCTCCCCGAGCTGAGTCTTCGGAGGGTAGAAGAGTCAATTGAGCGGAAGAATTTTGCTCACCACGAATCAGCCGCAATGGGATCTGACCGATAGTTCGAATATTCTGCGTAACGTCTTCGCCCATCTCACCATCGCCACGCGTGGCAGCTTGTACCAGCAAGCCTTGTTCGTAGCGCAGGTTTATGGCTAGGCCATCAAATTTTGGCTCGGCCACGTAGGCTATCGGCGGCGCATCAGGGGCAACTTTCAGCTCGCGCTTGATGCGCGCGTCGAAGGCTTGCGCCCCTGCTGCGGTGGTGTCGGTCTCGGTCCGAATACTGAGCATGGGCACGCTGTGCCGAACCGGAGAAAAACCGGCCAGAACACCGCCGCCCACTCGTTGCGTGGGTGAATCGGGCGTGAGCAATTCAGGGTGCGCCGCCTCCAGGGCTTGCAGTTGCTGGAATAGCTTGTCGTATTCCGCGTCTGGCAGTTCAGGGGCATCCAGCGTGTAGTACTGGTGAGCGGCACGATTCAACGCGGTTCGCAAGCGATCCGCTTCGGTGCTGGGGTTCATACCTTCTACCGTTAACTGAACAAGCGCCGGGCTTGTGCGGAACCCGCAGCCAGATCGTGCGCGTCCAGGGTATCGTACAGGTGCTGCAAATCGCTGCCGATGGTCTCGATCATTTCGGGACGCAAGGGGTGGCCTGCGTCATCAGTGATAACACCGTCCATCGACTGTGCCAAAGCAAAGGCGGCGTCACGTAGACGCACGAAAGGTTGCTCGTTTCGGTGTACCTGCGGAACATCGAGGCTGAGCGCAACTTCCTTCACTGCCGATTGGGTGGGGTCTTCAGACAGCGCAGCCTGTGGGTCAAAACTGAGGCCAAGGATGGACGGCAGACCCACTTCGCTGGAAGGCAGCACCATGCGTCCGGGGATCACACCAGCCACAAAACCCAGTTTGGCGGCTTGCTGCTGCACGAAGCCGGGGCTCCATGCGGCGCCGCGCGCGCGCAGCATGAATCCCAGTTGCGCATCGTGCCCGCCAGCGAACTGATCCAGCTCCCGTCCGCGTGCGACCTCATGCAGCATCTCCGGAAAATCCGGCGCCCCACCCACTGCATCCGCAAAAGCCTGCGTCTTCATGACGTATTCAGAGTACTCAATTTCGTTGAGCGCTCCGGTACGGTTGGCTAGTTGCACGCCGGCCTGCAAGGCGGTGTAGCGTTGACCTGCAATCGGAAACTCCCACTCACGGCTTTGCTCATTCAACCCTTCCACAGCGAAAGGTTTACTCCCAACCCTGCGCGTGTGTGGAAACGCTGCCAAAGCGGCATCCCCGGAAACAGCACGTCCGTCGAGCGCGATGGGGGTAATGACGTCGATGAGGGCATCCAGGCGTGGGCGCTTTTCAGGCACCGGCAATGGCCCAAGTGGTGGCAAAGCACCGGAAGGGTCGAACCCGGGTTCCACTCGATCAGGGAACGCCATGCCAGGTTCGCTGCCGGCTTGCGGGCGCTCTTGCTGCGATGACGAACGGGCCTCAGGCACGGCTTGCCGAGGTGTGTTGCGACGCGAAGACCAGGTGTTGTAGGCGATCACGCCACCCAGAATCAGACCACCGGCTACCGCCAGTCCGACTTGCAATGAACTCATGCTGTCTCCACCATACCAACCGCGCTCTCCATGTCCACCGCCACGATGCGGGACACGCCCTGCTCTTGCATGGTCACGCCGATCAGTTGTTTCGCCATTTCCATGGCGATCTTGTTGTGGCTAATGAAAAGGAACTGCGTACCTTGTCCGCTCATTTTGGTCACGAGCTTGGCATAGCGTTCAGTGTTGGCGTCATCCAGAGGCGCATCCACCTCATCCAGCAAACAGAACGGTGCGGGGTTGAGCTGGAAAATCGCAAAAACCAAAGCAATCGCCGTCAGAGCTTTTTCGCCTCCGGAGAGCAAGTGAATAGTCTGGTTTTTCTTGCCCGGTGGCTGCGCCATGACTTGCACGCCGGAATCAAGTATTTCCTCGCCGGTCATCATGAGCTTGGCATTGCCGCCCCCAAACAACTCGGGAAACATACGGCCAAAATGCTCGTTGACTGTGTTGAAGGTGCTACCAAGCAATTCGCGCGTCTCACCGTCAATTTTCTTGATCGCGTCTTCGAGCGTGTTCATGGCGTCGGTCAAGTCGGCGGTCTGCGCGTCGAGGAACTGCTTGCGCTCACGCGCCGAAGTCAACTCCTCCAGTGCGGCCAGGTTGACGGCACCCAGGGACTGAATCTCGCGGTGCAGGCGGTCAATTTCACTCTGCAGGCCGGTGAGCTTGACGTTGCCTTCGACGATGGATTGTTGAACGAGAGCCAAATCGGCCTGAGCATCGGTCAGCAGCTGTGAATACTGCTCCGTGCCCAATCGGGCGGCCTGCTCCTTCAATTGAAGATCGGTAATACGCTGGCGCAGCGGATCGAGCTCGCGCTCATAGGTGAGCCGGCGTTCGTCGCTCGCTCGCAGCTTCGCGGTCAGATCGTCATAGGTGCTGCGCTTGGCGCCAAGCGCTTGTTCACGCTCCATCTTCAAGCCGAGCGCGGCTTGCAGACCGGCTTGCGCAGCAGCGTCGTTCAGGCGTGTCAACTCCACTTGCGCACGCTCTTGCTCCGTATCTATTGCTGCCGCCTGGCTGGTCGCTGTGTCTATGGTGCGCGCAAGTTCAGCACGGCGTGACTCCAGGCTACGTTGAGCGAAGGTCGACTCCTGGGCTTGCCGCTCAAGGCTGCGCTGCTGCTCGCGTGCTTCGTTCAGGCGGCGTTCGGCATCCATGACCCGCTCATCAAGCTGCGCATGGCGTTCCTGACTGTCAGCCAGCTGCATATCAAGCTCTTCAAAGCGTGCTTCAGCGGTGATGCGGCGCTCTTGAAGCTCCTCCTCCTGGGCGTCGATCTCCGCCATATCACCAGCGATCTGCTCGCTGCGCGCACGCGTTTGCTCGGCCAATTGGGAAAGGCGCAAGGTTTCCACTTGCAGTTCATGTGCGCGCTGGCGCGCCTCCGCCTCTTCGCGGCGCGTAGCGGCCAACCGCTGAGAAGCGTCGCTGTACGCGGCTTCTGCTCTGATCAAGGCGTTGCGCGCATCCTCGTTGATAAACGTTTGGGCGCGCTGTTGCTTGTCGAGGTTCTCAATTTCTTGAGCCCGGGCCAGGAGGCCTGCCTGCTCGGAATCTGGCGCATAAAAGCTCACCGCGTGAGCACTGACCGCATGGCCTGACTGGGTGAATATGATTTCGCCTGCCTGCAATTGGCCACGGGTGGCCAATGCGTCCTCAAGCGTGGCGGCCGTGTAGCAACCAGTCAGCCAGTCTTCGAGCAAAGCTGTCAAACCAGCGTCGTTTAGACGCAGCAGGTCTGCCAGACGCGAAAACTGACCGGGTTTGACAGGCAGTGAGGCTTGCGGAGGGCTGTAGAACGTGAGTTTTGCAGGCGGTGCATCGCTCGCGAAGGCGCGCACGATGTCAAGACGACTGACTTCCAAGGCCGCCATGCGCTCGCGCAAAGCCGACTCCAGCGCGTTTTCCCAGCCGTGCTCAATGTGAATGCGACTCCACAGACCAGAGAGGCCCTCAAGCCCGTGCTTGGCGAGCCAGGGTTTGAGTTTGCCGTCCGTACGGACTTTCTCTTGCAAGGCCTTAAGTGCTTCCAGGCGTGCCGATAGATCAGCCTGTTTTGCCCCCTCCGTGTTCACGGCCTGTTGACGGGCGCGACGGTCTTCGTCGAGCTGGGGTACGCTTTCCTGAAGCTCGTGCAAACGCGCTTCAGTGATTTCCGCCGCTTCCTGTGCGGTGGCCAACTGGGTTTGCAAATTGAGCAGGCGCTGCTCGTCTGGAGCTGCCAATGCATTGCGATCCGCCGACAAACGCTCACGGCGGGTTCCCAACTGGCGCGATTGCTCCTCAATATGCCGTTGATCGGCTGCGAGCACCTGAATTTGCTGCTGAACCTGCCCCACAGCGCCGCGCTGCTCGGCCGCTTTGGACTGAGTTTGCCGGAGCGCTTCCTCGAGATCAGGCAGCGCTTGCTGCTGCTCTTCCACCTGGGCGGCCAAGGTGATGGCTTTGTCTTCAGCCTCCACGGCCTGCTCGGCCAGGGTTTCGATCTCAGCCCCGGCTTCGTCTTTGCGCGCCAACCATTGCGCGACCTGTTCCTTCAATTGGGTCAGGCGGTTTTCCGCGCGTTGGCGGCCTTCCACCACGAAACGTATTTCGGCTTCGAGCTTGCCGACTTCCGCCGTAGCCTCATAGAGCAGCCCTTGAGCCTGGTTCACGTGATCACCGGCAGCGTAGTGCGCCTGCCGGATAGTTTCCAGGTCTGCCTCAACGTGGCGCAGGTCGGCCACCCGGGACTCCAGGTCATTGACGGCCTTGTCAGTTTCGGCCTTTAGCCGGCCCTGCCCTTCGTCTGCCTCGCTGCGTTTGAGGAACCACAGCTGGTTTTGCTTGAGCGATGCACTGGCTTGTAGCCCCTGGTACCTCTGAGCGATCTCAGCCTGTTTTTCCAGCCGCTCCAGGTTGTTGTTCAGCTCGCGCAGGATGTCTTCCACCCGCGTGAGGTTCTCGCGCGTATCCGAAAGGCGGTTTTCAGTCTCACGCCTGCGTTCCTTGTACTTGCTGACGCCTGCGGCCTCCTCCAGGAACAAACGAAGTTCCTCAGGGCGGGACTCAATAATGCGGCTGATGGTGCCCTGGCCGATGATGGCGTAGGCGCGAGGGCCGAGGCCCGTACCGAGAAACACATCCTGTACGTCTCGGCGGCGCACAGGCTGGTTATTGATGAAATAGCTGCTATTGCCATCGCGAGTCAGTACACGCTTGACCGAGATTTCTGTGAACTGAGACCACTGGCCGCCTGCGCGGTGATCGGCATTGTCAAAAACCAACTCGACCGAGGCGCGGCTGGCTTGCTTACGGGTCGTTGTGCCACTAAAAATGACGTCCTGCATCGACTCGCCGCGCAATTCGCTCGCTTTGGACTCGCCCAGCACCCATCGCACGGCGTCCATGATGTTGGACTTACCGCAGCCGTTAGGACCCACCACGCCGACCAACTGACCCGGCAGCATGAAGTTGGTGGGTTCGGCGAAAGACTTGAAGCCGGAGAGCTTGATCGAGTTAAGACGCACGGAAAGCCGATTTTCAGATAAAGCGTACCTACGCCGGTTGCGCGCACGGGTAAAGCGCGACACAAGGACGGGCGCGAAAGGGTCGATTATCGTGCCTTATCCGGCAGGCAGAAGCCGGAAGACGGAACTTGTAACAATGAAATCGCGGACTAATGCTCAGCCGCAGCCGTGACTGGCGCTGCGGGGGACGGATAATCCTCGGTATGAACCCCCTGCTCTCCAAGCTTCAGCCCTACCCTTTTGAGCGGCTGCGCCAGTTGTTTGCCGACATCACGCCCAATCCGGCCTACCGCCCGATCAGCCTGGGCATCGGCGAGCCGCGCCACGCCACGCCGGACTTCATCAAGCACGCTATGGCCGCAGCGGTGGATTCCGGTCTCACCGGCTACCCGCCAACCGGTGGGGATCCGAAGCTGCGCGAGGCGTGTGCCGGATGGCTTGAGCGGCGCTACAGGGTGTCGGTCAATCCGGCCACCCAGGTGCTGCCGGTGCTGGGTTCGCGTGAGGCCTTGTTTTCCCTGGCACAAACGGTCGTTGATTCGACCCGGCCGGGGGCCATTGTGGTCTGCCCAAATCCGTTTTATCAAATCTATGAGGGGGCGGCCTTCCTGGCGGGAGCAACGCCGCATTACGTCGCCAGCGACCCAGCCCGAAACTTCGCACCGCGCTGGGATCAGGTTCCTACCAGCGTCTGGGAAAACACCCAACTCGTGTTCGTATGCTCTCCAGGCAACCCTACAGGCGCTGTCATGCCCCTGGAGGAGTGGCAAATGCTGTTTGAGCTGTCCGATCGGCATGGCTTCGTGATTGCCTCGGACGAGTGCTATAGCGAAATCTACTTCCGGGAAGAAGCGCCCCTGGGCGGCCTGGAAGCGGCGTTAAAGCTGGGCCGAACAGATTTCAAGAACTTGATCATGTTGACCAGCCTCTCCAAGCGCAGCAGCGTGCCTGGCATGCGCTCTGGCTTTGTGGCGGGCGATGCGGCGCTGATCAAGCCCTTCTTGCTCTACCGCACCTACCACGGCAGTGCCATGAGTCCCGTGGTGCAGACCGCCAGCATCGCAGCCTGGAATGACGAAGCACACGTGGTCGAAAACCGCCGGCTCTATCGTGAGAAGTTCGCATTGGCGGCGCCTCTGCTCGAAAAAGTCATGGATGTCCGACTCCCGGATGCCGGGTTTTATCTATGGGCTGGCGTGCCGCCTCAGTGGGAAGACGACACCCTTTTCGCCCGCGAGTTGCTGGCTCAATACAATGTAACGGTTTTGCCCGGGAGCTATCTTGCTCGCGAGGCTGAAGGCTCTAATCCCGGCCACGGCCGCGTTCGAATGGCGCTCGTCGCCGAAACGGCCGAATGCGTCGAGGCGGCTGAGCGTATCGTCCAGTTCATCAATTCAAAAACCTGAAATAAATCATGAGCGAACAATTGCAAAAAATCATCGATGACGCGTGGGAAAACCGCGCCAACCTGTCTCCTACTGCGCGCCCCAAGGAAGTGGCTGATGCGGTTGAGCAGGTCATTGAAGATCTGAATGGTGGCCGCCTTCGCGTGGCCACCCGTGCTGGCGTTGGCGAATGGACAGTGCATCAGTGGATCAAAAAGGCCGTGCTGCTGTCCTTCCGCCTGTATGACAATGAAATCATGAAGGCCGGTGATCTGGGCTTCTTCGACAAAGTCAAAACCAAGTTCGCCCACCTGGACGCAGATGGCTTGAAAGCCACTGGCGTACGAGTGGTGCCTCCTGCAGTAGCACGGCGCGGAAGCTTCATCGCGCCCGGCGCCATTTTGATGCCTAGCTATGTGAACATCGGCGCCTATGTGGGCGAAGGCACCATGGTAGACACCTGGGCGACCGTGGGCTCATGCGCTCAAGTGGGCAAAAACGTGCACCTTTCCGGCGGCGTGGGCCTCGGTGGTGTGCTGGAGCCACTGCAAGCCAACCCGACCATCATCGAAGACAACTGCTTCATTGGCGCACGCTCGGAAGTGGTTGAAGGCGTAATCGTCGAAGAAAACTCAGTGCTGGGCATGGGCGTGTATATCGGCCAGAGCACCCCTATTTTCAACCGTGAAACCGGTGAAATCAGCTATGGCCGCGTGCCCACCGGCAGCGTGGTCATCAGTGGCAATTTGCCTAAAACATCGAAAAACGGTACCGCTTATAGCACTTATGCCGCCATCATCGTCAAGACGGTGGATGCTCAGACCCGTTCCAAGACCAGCTTGAACGACCTTCTGCGCGACTGACCCGTTTAGCCAATAGAAGGCAACCAGGCGTATTCGAAGTACGCCCAACACCAACAGAGGATGCGATCCATGCAAGCGCAGGCACCAAGCACCATGATGGAGCGCATTCTTCGCCTGATGGCTGAAAAGAAGGCTTCCGACGTTTACCTATCGGCGAATGCGCCTGCCACCATCAAAATCAATGGGCAGCACATGCCCATTAATAGCCAGATCCTCCCGCCCGAGGCGGTGCTGAATCTTTTGATGGATGTGGTGTCGCCCAATCGCATCGAAGAGCTGAAGGAAACTGGCGAGCTGAATTTGGCCATTCCCGTTCAGGGTGTGGGCAATTTCCGGCTTTCAGCCATGCGCCAGCGCGGAAGCTACGCGGCGGTCCTACGCTACATCAGCCCGGATATTCCGCTGCTTGAATCGCTCAATCTGCCCACTGTCTTGAACCAACTGGTGATGGAAAAGCGGGGGCTCATCCTGATGGTGGGAGCTACTGGAGCCGGCAAGTCCACCACACTCGCGTCCATGCTGGATCTGCGAAACAGGAGCGTTTCGGGGCACATCCTGACCATCGAAGACCCGATGGAATTCGTGTTTACCAACCGCAAGTCACTGATCAATCAGCGCGAAGTGGGCGGCGACACAGCCAACATGCACGTGGCGCTGCGAAACGCCCTGCGGCAGGCCCCAGATGTGATCATGATTGGTGAAATCCGCGACCGCGAGACCATGTCGGCCGCCATTTCCTACGCGCAATCCGGCCATCTCTGCCTGTCCACCTTGCATGCCAACAATAGTTACCAGGCCCTCAACAGGATTCTCAACTTCTATCCTGTAGAAGTGCGCAGCACCCTGCTCGGGGATTTGGCAGCTTCGCTCAAAGCGGTGGTGTCACAGCGCCTTGTTCGCACCGTAGAAGGTGGCCGCGTACCTGCGGTGGAGGTCATGCTCAACACCAAACTTATCGCTGACCTCATTGAAAAAGGTGATTTCGGCGGGGTCAAGGAAGCCATGATCAACTCCATGGCGGAAGGGTCTCAAACCTTCGAAGAAGACTTGGCCCGTCTGATCAATGAGGGCGTCATCGATCGCAAGGAAGGCCTTGCCCATGCGGACTCCCCCACCAACCTGATGTGGCGCCTTCAAAACGACACGCTTCGCTCGGGTGGTAAGCAGAGAGAAGAAGAACGTCCGAATGACGAACCCTCCTTCACAGATATCACGCTGGATGTCCGGCCCGACCAGCGCAACCACAGCGGCTTCAGTCAATCCGGGATGAGTGGGCACTCTCTGCGCGGCTCAGATTTTGAGAATTCCGGATCAGGAAGCGTGATCGCCTCGCGCTTAGGCTAGAGGGCTCGGTCAAGAGCGCGTTCAGGGCGCGATAGTCGCGCCGAGATCCGCCAATCTTCGCTGGTGGAGTAGTTTTTTGCATTCCTGCTACTCAAAGATTAAGAATCACGCAAACCGTATATGACTCACACACCGACACGCGCGCTCGCCGAGGCTTTGATCGCCCGCCCCTCCGTCACCCCAGAAGATGCGGGTTGCATTGATCTTTTGAGCGAAAGGCTCACCGCCATTGGTTTTCGCTGTGAAATCATTGATAGCGGGCCGGCAGAGTTTCGTGTGCGCAACCTCTGGGCAAAAAGGGTTCCTGCTGATTCAGGCCATCGCACACAACCTATCCCAACTCTGGTTTTTGCAGGTCATACCGACGTGGTGCCCACCGGGCCTCTTGGCGAGTGGTCAAGCCCTCCGTTTGTGCCCACCGAGCGTGATGGCAAGCTGTACGGACGTGGCGCGAGCGACATGAAGACCTCGATCGCGGCGTTCCTCGTCGCCGCTGAGGAGTTCGTGGCGGCCCAACCCAACGCGCCTCTGACCATTGCGCTGCTGCTCACCAGCGACGAAGAAGGCCCCGCCCTGGATGGGACCACCGTGGTCATCGAACAGCTGCGCGCGCGCGGTGAAGGCTTTGACTGGTGCATCGTGGGCGAACCCACCGCCGTACGACAAACCGGGGACATGATCAAGAATGGCCGGCGCGGCACCATGAGTGGCAAGCTCACGGTCAAGGGCATCCAAGGCCACATTGCCTACCCGCATCTCGCGCGCAATCCCGTCCATGAATTTGCCCCCGCATTGGCAGAACTGGTGGCCGTGGAGTGGGACCGTGGCAACGAATTTTTCCCGCCCACCAGTTGGCAGGTCAGCAATATTCACTCAGGCACAGGAGCCAGCAACATCATTCCTGGCGCCGCAGTGGTCGACTTCAATTTCCGCTTCTGCACCGAATCCACGCCCGAATCGCTGCAAACTCGACTTGAAGCCATTTTGAAAAAGCATGGCCTTGAGTACGATCTGAAGTGGACGCTTGGTGGCCGACCGTTCCTCACGCAACCCGGCACTCTGGTGAAGGCAGTGCAGGCGGCTATTCAGGCAGAGACCGGCATCGAAACCGAGCTTTCCACCACAGGCGGCACCAGCGATGGCCGGTTCATTGCCACGCTATGCCCGGAAGTGATCGAGTTGGGCCCACCCAACGCGAGCATCCACAAGATCGACGAGCACATTCAAATCTCGGACATTGAGCCGCTCAAGAATATCTATCGCCGCGTTCTGGAAAATCTGGCTTAACGTTAACCGCACTACGCCCCTCACTGAGCGCTCACACAAATCAATGAAACTCGCTGATCTCATTCAAGAAACAGAGCGCCAACTGAACGAATCAGGGGTGCATTTTGGCCACGGCACAGACAATGCCCATGACGAAGCGGCCTGGCTGGTGCTCCACGCTTTGGGCTTGCCGCTGGACTCCGATCTGCACGATGCGCAAGTCGGGGGCCTGATCGTTTCGCCGGAGCACCAAGCGCAAGCAGCGTTGCTCTTGCAAAAACGTATCAGCACGCGCCAACCCCTGGCCTACCTCACCCACCAAGCGTGGCTGCAAGGAGTGCCCTTTTATGTGGATGAGCGAACCATTGTTCCGCGCAGTCTCATCGCTGAGGTCATTGCCGACGGCAACGTAGATCCCTGGCTCACTGAAAACACCCGTCGTGTGCTTGATCTTTGCACCGGCAATGGCAGCCTTGCTGTGCTGGCAGCGATGGCGTGGCCCGAAGTCACCGTAGACGCAGTAGACATCAGCACCGATGCGCTGGCGGTGGCTCGAATCAATGTCGACCAGCATGGCCTATCTGAGCGCATCAGACTAATCGAAAGCGATGGCTTCGCTCAGTGCCAGGGCGTCTACGATTTAGTCCTCTGCAATCCGCCTTACGTCAATCGCGCCAGCATGGAGGCCTTGCCAGCCGAGTTTCAAGCCGAGCCTTCATTGGCATTGGCCGGGGGATCTGACGGAATGGACTTTATCCGCGCCATGTTGGCTGCAGCACCCAGGTTTCTCAGCGAATCCGGAGTACTGGTTCTGGAAATTGGGCACGAGCGAGAACACTTCGAAGCCGCTTTTCCAGATCTGCACCCAGTATGGATAGACACCAGTGCGGGAAGCGATCAAGTTCTACTTCTTGCTCGCCAGTGAAGTCACCATTGGCCACACGGCAAAGCTACTTATTTTTCGCCTCTATGACAGATATTACGTTCACATTCAAGAGTTTCAGGCGGGCTGGCTTTTTGAAGCTCATCATTTGCCTTTTTCTTGCCGCCACGGGGATGCAACAGTCCGCTCTGGCTCAGGCCCCCAGTCAGACCTCACAAGCACCCGTCATACATATAGATGGCGTAGCCGTTTCTCCAGACTTTAAACAAGCGCGCGCGAAGGGGTGGGCGTTCCACGCCCCTTCGGGTAAAGGCGCTACCGATATCGCGGTTTCTGTGGGAGGCGTCGCTGCAGATAAGGTCCAATGGGAAAAGGATAGGCGCCCTGATGTCGCCAAACACTGGAATTCACCCAATAATGACTTGGGGTTTAGCGTCCAGGCGGAGTGGACCAATGGAATGCCAGCCGGACCCCAGCAACTCATCATCCAAGCCGTGGTGGATGGCAAGGTGGCCGGTGCAGCCTTAACGATTAACGGCGGGCCTGGCGCCAATGCACGCCCGCCTACAACGAACGCAGCCCCAGCGACCGCTGCGCGCGCACCCACCAACGACACAGCGCGCGCACCCACTAACAGCGCAGCGCCTGCAACTAAGACCGCCCCTGTAGCCCAAGCGGCCGCTGCCCCGAACGAAAAGGGCTCACGGTACGCCATTGCCATCATCCTGATATTGCTGGCGGGCATCACCCTTTGCATCGTCCTGAATAAATCGGACCGGTTGAGAGTCATCGTCGACAAAATATCTCAGTATCCGAAAATACCCGCCTTCGCCCTCACTTTTGTTTTTCTAATCTTGGTGCTGGGTGGTGTGACAGGCTCATCCATGCAGCACTTGGTCGGGTCGACAGCCGCACCCAGTGGGCCCGCCATTCTTGACCGTCAAAGCGAGGTACGAGAGGTTCTTTTCACCCCTCGAGGCATCCGAACCGACGAGTGGATGGTCTTAACGCCCAACGCCCTCGCTCAAGTTAATCACCAGCCTCCGTTCCCCATCGTCAACAAAAACCTGGGGCCCGATGGCCAGAATATGTTGATTGTTGGCATGACCGGAGTCCCCGTCATGCATCTGAGTGCGCTGGCCAAACCCGCCACCTGGGGATATTTTTTCCTCCCACTCAAACAGGCTCTCGCATTTCATTGGCAACTGCCAATCTTTGGATGCCTGATCGCGCTGTATTGCCTTTTGAATCTGCTTGCGCCCGCTACGAAAGCGCGAAACCTGGCCTTATCGGCCATGTTCTGCATCGCACCTTATGCGACTGGATGGTCAAATTGGCCTCTTTATGTCGTGGGATTGGCCAGTGGAGCACTCGCACTGACCCTGTTCATCATCAGGCCTGTGGGTCATGGAAACTCTCGCGCCGACGCAGTAAAAATCTGGCTGGCTGCGATACCCCTGGCCTGCTTGGCAGCGGGCTTCGCACTCACGCTTTATCCGCCGTGGCAAATTCCTATTGCGATATTCTCAGGGCTTTTACTGCTGGGATACGGCCTTTCCCATCGGAGCGAATTGCGCCTGGATAAGCATAGTCTCGGGGCTTTGGCTTTGGCAGCCATTTCCACCGCCGTGCTGTTGGGCGCATGGTGGATAGATGCAAAACCTGCGGTTGAAGCCATTCAAGCCACCGTATATCCGGGGCAGCGCGCTGAGCTGACCGGAGGCAAAGGCTTCTTTGGCCTATTGCGCGGCTATGCCAACGCTGAGACGCTGTCATTCAAAACCCCGTCAAATACGAATGCGTCCGAATCGGCGTCTTATTTCTTTGTGTTGCTACCGCTTCTGGTTCTCGCCTTCATACGCCAATATAAGCCGAGCCCCCAGCGCTGGATATGGCGTGCATGGATTGCGTTTGTAGTAGTCACACTGATATACATCATTGCCGGTTTCCCACTCTGGCTCTCGCAAGCATTGGGTTTGAGCTGGGTTCCCAACACAAGATTGGACCTTGGGCTCGCCTGGGCGAGCATTTTCGCCATGGCGTTGTTACCGGGCCTGCGAGAAGACAACACCCCGCTAGCCAAACCGCTGGCCCTGGCTGTCACCGCCGCGAGCGCGGCTCTGATTGCAACGGGGCTTTGGGGTATGCCGGAAATCAAAGCGATCTCCATAGATCCGGTACTCGCTGTTGCGCTTCTCGTCTCAGGCATCTTGATGATTTATTGGCTCCTCATTGGTCGGATAGGGAGCAGCATTGCCATCACTCTCTTGATCTATGCGGTTTCTGTCGCCACGTTCAACCCGTGGGCCATAGCTCCAGAGCGTGTATCACCTTCAGAGCCTCTCAAAAAGCTGCTGTCCAGCCCCACCTCTCCCGAAAGCCCCTCACGAGTACTGGTGTTGGGGGCGGGCACCCTAGGACCTATGGCGCTTTTTGCGGGAGGCATTCCAGTGGTCAATGGTGTTCACTACTACCCGCAGCCTTCTCTCTGGAAGGGTTTGGGGGTTTCCTTGCAAGAAGCCGATGCAGCCAATCGCTATCAACACCTTAGCTTCATTCCCACTGCACCAGCCAACGGGCAGGTAACTGCTTTCGAATCGCCACAGCCCGATGTCGTCAGGGTACTCGTTGATCCTGGCCGCTTCTCCTTCGCTTCAGTCGGTGCGGGTAAGGTCATGGCGACCCTCCCCATGGCGCCAGCGTTGCAGGCCAATCCCCGCCTGCGCCTTCGGGGACAGCATCGGATGTGGGTGGTGTTCGACGTACTGCCTGATCCACCTGCACAATGAATAGCAGTGCTCCAGCGCTCACTATTCAGCCCGTAGAGGATGCGGTTCAGTGGCGGATCCTGGAAGTGCTCCTTCGCCAATATGCCAACACGGAGTTGGGCCAAGCGGCGAGCAGCTCGATCTGGGCCGATCTCGCGGATTTACCTGCACGTTATGGTTCACCCGCCAGAGGAGGCGCTGCATTGGCGTTCGTGGATGGTACGCCCGTGGGCTGTGGTACCTTCGCGGCCACACGAGAATTGGGGCTGTGCGAGCTAAAGCGTTTCTACGTGCTTCCCGCATGGCGCCGGGCCGGCATAGGCAAAGCGCTGGTACTCGCGATGCAACGTGCGGCCCAGGCCCAAGGCTATGCAAATGCAGGACTTACCGCCTGGCCCGATAATACCGAAGGCTTGGCGCTCTATCGCGCCTTGGGTTTCACACCCGTTTCCCCTTTTAAAAGCCACCCTGACCTGGCGCTGCTCTATCTTGGCCGCGCCCTGCCAAACTTCCCTACTCCTCTCGAATGATCAGTCTGCTTAATCTCACCTTGCGCCGCGGCGTCAAGGTGTTGCTTGATGGTGCCAATGCCACCATCCATCCCGGTGAAAAAGTCGCCTTGGTCGGCCGCAACGGTGCGGGCAAATCAACACTATTCGGGCTGCTGAACGGAACGCTCCATGAAGATGCCGGCGATTTCTCCATGCCGGCAAGCTGGCGCCTGGCTCAAGTAGCGCAGGACATGCCGGAGACCACGGAAACGGCAACGGACTTTGTACTCGCTGGCGACACTCGGCTGATGGAATTGCGCGAACAACTGGCAGACGCAGAAAGACGGGTCGAAGAAGACCCTGATGACGTCGATGCCGGCATGGCCATTGGGCAAGCGCATAGCGATCTGCATGACGCAGGTGCGCATGACGCCACGGCCCGAGCGCAAGCCTTGACTCTTGGCCTGGGCTTCAAGGTAAGCGAGCTGGATCTTCCCGTGAACAGCTTCTCAGGTGGCTGGCGCATGAGGCTGCAATTGGCGCGCGCGCTGATGGCACCTAGCGACTTGCTGCTGCTGGACGAACCCACCAACCACTTGGATTTGGATGCCCTGGTGTGGCTGGAGGCCTGGCTGGCGCGCTATCCGGGCACGATGATCGTGATCAGCCATGACAGGGAGTTCCTGGATGCCGTCACCACTGTCACGGTGCATATCGAGAATGCCCGCCTCACGCGCTACGGCGGTAACTACAGCGCCTTCGAGGAGCTGCGTGCGCAACAACTGAGCTTGCAACAGGCCGCATTTTCCAAGCAACAGGAGAAAGTCGCGCACCTGCAAAAATTCATTGACCGCTTCAAGGCCAAGGCCTCTAAAGCGAAGCAGGCCCAAAGCCGGGTCAAGGCATTGGAGCGAATGGAAAAAATCGCACCCGTGCTGGCTGATGCTGAGTTCCAGTTTGAATTCAAGGAACCAGGCAATATCCCGAATCCAATGCTGGCGATCCGGGACGCGGTTTTCGGCTACCGTGCGCCCGAGGCCTCTGAGGAAAGCCAGCTCCAGGCCAGCGCAGAGCCCAGTGAACGGGCGGATCTACCTGAATACGCCACAAGCCAATCCCTGCATGCCGAATTGGCCGCTCGGGGAGATTTACCACCAGAGCCTGCTGCCGGTGACCGCATCATCTTGCCAGGCGTGACGCGTACCGTATTGGCCGGCCAGAGGATAGGCATCCTGGGTGCCAACGGGCAAGGTAAATCAACCTTGGTGAAAACCATCGCCCGCGCCATGCCTTTGCTGGGTGGCACCTTGACCGAGGGCAAGGGCCTCTCGATTGGCTACTTCGCCCAGCAGGAGCTGGATGTGCTGAGGCCGGCAGACACGCCCCTGGAGCACATGGTGCGCCTGGCCCGTGAGACAGGCCAGGCCAACACAGAGGGTGCCCGCGAGCAGCAGTTGCGCAACTTCCTGGGTACTTTCAGCTTCCCGGGCCCCATGGTGGTGCAAAAAGTTGGCCAATTCAGCGGTGGTGAGAAAGCGCGTTTGGTCCTGGCCATGATTGTGTGGCAGCGCCCTAACCTGCTGCTGCTTGACGAGCCCACCAACCATCTGGATCTGGCCACCCGAGAAGCGCTGGCAATGGCCCTGAACGAGTTCGAAGGCACCGTCATGCTGGTGAGCCATGACCGTGCTCTCTTGCGCAGCGTGTGCGATGAGTTCTGGCTTGTGGCGCGCGGCAACATTTCTGACTTTGAGGGAGATCTGGATGATTACCAGCGCTACCTTCTCGATGAATCCAAGCGTTTGCGCGAGGAAGCGCGTGAGATCGCGGCCAGCGCCGCCACATCGGGCACAGCGGGCGCAGTGAGTTCACCGCGCACTGAGGAAATCATCGCGCCAGCTTCCAATGTGAAGCAGGCTGAAGCCACAAATTCACCAGCCGGCGGTGCTGAACGCCGAAAACAAGCGGCTCAACGCCGGCAAGCGCTGGCCACCCAATTGCGCCCACATAAAAAGACGCTAACGGACGCGGAAACGCGGATGAGCGGCTTGCAGAAAGAGAAAAGCGAGCTGCAAGAGCGCCTGACCAGCCCTCTGTCTCCATCCGAGCTCGCTGAGGCCGGTCGCCGGCTTAAATCGATCGAGGATGCCCTCGCCACCGCAGAGGAAACCTGGCTTGCAGCGGGCGAAGCCATCGACAAAATTGAATCCGAAGAAATTGCGGAGTAATTTGTAATATGGATTTCGTCTGACAAGCGGTGTACGCGCTGGGCGGTTACAGTGCTCCCACCACAGCGTGTGGCTTGTTCATACAAAGGAAGAGAGGAACTACATGGGAATCATCGTTACTATCGTCGTCGGGTTCATCGTTGGCCTGATCGCGCGCGCCATCATGCCGGGTAACCAGAGCATGGGACTCATCATGACCACCATCCTGGGCATCGTTGGTGCTCTGGTGGCAAGTTATGGCGGTGCGGCACTCGGTTTGTACCCAGCAGGATCAGCAGTGGGTTGGATTGCCTCAATCATTGGCGCCATCATCGTGCTGTTTGTCTATGGCCTGGTCACCAAAAAGGGCTGAACGCCAACTCCAAGCGTGATCAACTAGTACTCCCAAGCTTGTCCAGAAATGAAATTTTTGCCAGTCCGAAAACCCCGTGAGCCCGATGCGTTGGAACTGGCTCATGGCCACTCGGAGCTGGAACAGGCGGTACTGAAAAGCCGCCGCCTGTTGCACAAGCGGGCCGTGGTTGCGGGCGTCGCGGGAGCAATACCTGTCCCGGGTCTGGATTGGGCAGTGGACGCGGCTATGCTGGCTCGCCTGCTGCCCAAAATCAATGAAGAGTTCGGGCTGACGCCGCAACAGATCGACAAACTGGATTCCAAGGAAAAAGAGCGGGTACAAAAGGCTGTTGCCATGGCCGGCTCCGTCATTATTGGCAGAGTCGTCACGCGCGATCTGATTTTCCGGTTTGCTCGCACAATTGGTCTGCGCTTAACTACCGCGCAAGCAAGCAAATACGTCCCCTTTGCCGGGCAGCTCATTTCCGGCGCTCTGGGGTACGCCGCGTTGCGCTACCTGGGCGAACAACATATTCGTGATTGTGTGAAAGTGGTGCGTGCCGCCGTCTTGGCGTTACCTGCACCCGAGCGGCGGGTTGCTATGTCTTACTCGAAGACACAGGCGGCAGATCACTCTCCGGACCGTGTTCCTGGGTGAGCGCTTAATAGTTCAGCGATCGCTGGCGCCCAATCCCTCTAACGAGGTCCTTTTCCATCTCTGGAATGGGAATGCACTTTTATGGGTGCATCAGTTCGTTCTGATCGCCTTGATCGCTGCCTCAAGCTCGTTTGCCTGCACGTATCGTGTGCACATTCGGCGTCGTCGTACCTTGCGCCTCTCGCTCTTCTCTCAGGCGAAAGCTGTGACGTGATTTGCTGATGCTTAGATGGTTCACGTCTGCCCATTGCACCAACGCCTTCATGGGCACCAGGAACGAGCGCCCCAGCTCCGTGAGCGTGTAATCCACCCTGGGGGGTACCCCAGGGAAAAGAGTTCGTTCCACGAATCCGTCGGCCTCCAGCTTCTTTAGCGTGCGCGAGAGCATCTGCTTTGAAATATCTCCAATTTCCTTGTTCAGTTCGTTGAACCGGAAGGTTCGAACCGCCAAGGTCTCAAGCACCAGCAAGCTCCACTGATCGCCTATGCGGTCGAGCACGTCCCGAATTGGACAGGGATGGTCGAAGGGGATAACGGCATTTTGGGAGGGCATATTCGGATTTCCGGAGGAAAAACCAGATGGTCATCTCGCGCTGACCTAGTCTCATTTTGATGACTTCTTGTGCAGCCAAGGCAGGAAATGTAGCATTCGCTTCTCTCTAGGTCTACTTTATTTACCTAGTCCATTTTATAGATTATAGGAATCCATATGACACGCATTGCATTGATCGGTGCCTCCGGCCAAGTTGGTTCACGCCTCCTTAACGAGCTGTCCAATCGCGGATTTTCGGTCACGGCGATCGCAAGGCACCCTGAAGCCATCGCCACGCTAGCGAATGTCAGCGCCGTCAAAGGCGACGTCAAAGACACTGCCGGCTTGGTCGAGCAGTTGAAGGGGCACGATGTGGTGATCAGCGCCGTCAAGTTTGGCGACTCGGATGCGCAAGCCCTGATCGAAGCCGTGCGCCAATCGGGGGTTTCGCGGTATCTGGTGGTTGGCGGCGCGGGCAGCCTTGAAGTGGCTCCTGGGCAGCGCCTGATTGATCTGCCGGACTTCCCTGAGGCCTATCGTTCCGAGGCTTCGCGCGGAGCTGCATTCCTTGATCAACTGCTGGCTGAAAAAGAGTTGAACTGGACGTTTCTGTCGCCCTCAGCTGAATTTGTACCGGGAAAACGCACCGGCGTATTCCGCCTTGGTACCAATACATTGCTGAGTAACGAACAGGGCAGCCGTATTTCCTTCGAAGACTATGCGGTCGCACTGGTAGACGAAATTGAGCGCCCAGCACATTCTCGCCAGCGATTTACAGTGGGATATTGATCCTGAAAACAGCTAAAACCAGCTGGACGAGTTGGATCTTTAGCCGGGCGCGTAAGAATGGCCCGTAGTTAGGCGACAATATATGGTTTTGAGCCAACCACCCAATTTCAAAGGAAGAAGATCATGGGCAATAAAATCGTTACCGAAGCTGATCGCAAAGCTACTGCACCTCTGGCTGGCGCCACAGTGCGCAAGCAAGACATCGGCCAGCGCAAAAGCCAAGAGCGTGGCTCGCACACCCGCAGCAAGAAAAACGCTGGCAAGCGTCCACACCAAGGCTAAGCAGGCCTTCACCAAAAATGGCGCCTACTGGGCGCCATTTTTTTATCTTCAATGCGCCTCCTCCTGCGGTTTGAGGGCTCTCTCGGGAGCCTACACCTCCAACCACTCTCTGCTCACGGAAGCATCAGCGCGAAGCGCCTGGGGAGTCCCCTCGAAGACGATGGCACCGCGCCCCATGACCAGCACGCGGTCAGAGATGCCCATGGCGATGGTGAGCTTTTGCTCGATCAGCAGTACGGAGCTCCCGCTTTCTTTCAGTTGATTCAGGTAGCTGCCCACATACTCAACAAACTTGGGGGCCAAGCCTTCCGTGGGCTCGTCGATGATGATCAGACCGGGCTCGCCCATCAGGGTTCGGCACAAAGTGAGCATCTGCTGCTCACCCCCTGAAAGCACACCGGCTGAAGTATGTTGCCGCTCTTTCAATGGAGGGAACATGCGGTACATGTCTTCAAACGACCACCGCTGTCTTGTTCTGAAGCGCGATTTCTTCTGGCCTAGCAGCAGATTTTGATGAACCGTTAGCTGGGGGAAAACGTCACGGCTCTCAGGAACGTAGCCAACGCCCAGGCGAGCAATCTCGAACGGCTTCTTGCCAATCAATTCATGTCCGCCCCATAAGATCGAGCCTTCAGCCGAAACCATCCCCATGATGGCCTTGGCGGTAGTGGAACGGCCTGATCCATTGCGCCCCAGCAAGCTGACTATTTCGCCCTCCCCCACTTCAAACTGAACTCCGTGGAGGACATGGCTCTTGCCGTAGTAGGCATGAAGATCGTTAACCCGCAGCACTACGCAATCTCCAGGTGACCAAGATAAGCTTGCTGCACCTCCTTATTGGCGCGCACCGCCTCCGGCGTGTCGAATGCCAGCACTTCACCGCGAACGATCACGGCAATCTTGTCGGCCAGACCAAACACAACCCCCATGTCGTGTTCAACCATCAACAAAGTCTTGCCTGCAGTCACGTCTCGGATCAACTCCACGAAGCGCAGGGTTTCGCTGCGACTCATACCCGCTGTGGGCTCGTCCAGCAGAACTACATCAGCCCCTCCGGCAATGGTGACGCCCATTTCCAGGGCACGCTGTTCGGCATAAGTGAGGTTCATGCCCAGCACCTCCCGCTTGCGCTCCAGGTGAATCATTTTCATGAGCGTTTCAACGCGTGAATTGGCATCATGAAGATTGACCAAAAACCTCAAGAAGGTGTAACGGTAGCCCAGGCTCCACAACACCGCGCAGCGTAGATTCTCGAAGACGCTGAGTTTGGGGAAAATGTTGGTGATCTGAAAACTGCGCGACAAGCCCAGCCGATTGATTTCAAACGGCTTGCGGCCATCAATGCGCTTTCCATTCAACAGCACTTGGCCACCTGTGGGTGCGAAGCGGCCGCTGATCAGATTGAACAACGTAGACTTGCCCGCCCCATTGGGGCCGATGATGGCAATCCGCTCCCCCGCATTAACCGCTAAGTCCAGCCCACGGATGATCTCGGTTTGGCCAAAGCTTTTGCGCAGATTCTTCAGTTCAAGCGCGTGCATCTTTGTCACCCTCGCTTTCCCTTTCAATAATTTCCTGCTCAATAAGCCCCTGTACACGCACCCATTGCGCCAACATGGCGCGTCGTGCCATCTCAAACAAACCGGCGCCCACCAGTGCAGTTGCTGCGGCCCCGGTCCAGTGCAACGGATTTCGGATGTCCCAGCGCAATTGAAGATAACGCAACTCACCGCCCACACCGTCAAGCTGAATGTGATAGATCATCTCGATCAAGGTGGAAGCACCCACGAGCATCACGCCGGCAGCAGCGGCTAAAGCCAGGTAGCGAGGAATCAACTGATGCAAACGGCCAAACGACGCCACGCGTACATTCATCATGATCAGGCTGGCGATGCCCCCGGGAGCGTAGATCACCATCACCATGAAAATCAGCCCCAGGTACAAAAGCCAGGCTTTCGTCAGCGCGCTGAACAACGCAAACGCCAGCACCATCAGCACCGCACCAATGATGGGGCCAAAGAAGAACGTAGTGCCGCCTATGAAGGTGAAGAGCAAATACGCGCCCGAGCGTGCACTGCTCACCACCTCAGCCGTCACGATCTCGAAGTTCAAGGCCGCCAGACCGCCTGAAATGCCCGCAAAAAAGCCAGCCACCATGAATGCCAGGTAACGCACGCGGCGTGCGTCATAACCCACAAATTCCACCCGCTCGGGGTTGTCACGCACCGCGTTCAACATCCGCCCCAGTGGAGTGCGTGTGAAGGCATGCATGAGCCAAGCTGAAACGAAGGTATAGCCTGCGATCAGGTAGTACACCTGCCGTGGCGGGCCAAACGTAATACCTAAAAACGGCTCTCCCACCACCCGGTTACCCGTAACGCCGCTCTCGCCACCAAAAAACCCCGGGAACATGAGCGACATGGCAAACACAAGCTCTCCCATGCCCAGCGTAATCATGGCGAAAGTGGTGCCTGATTTCTTGGTGCTTACCCAGCCGAGCAAGGCGGAGAACGCCAAACCGGCGAGCCCTCCCACCAGCGGGATCATGGAGACCGGAATAAAAATCTTGCCAGCACTCACCAGATTAAGTGCATGAATGGCCAGGAAAGCACCCAAGCCTGAATACACGGCGTGCCCAAAACTCAACATACCGCCCTGCCCCAGCAGCACGTTGTAGGACAAGCAGGCCACGATGGCGATCCCGATCTGACTCAGGATGGTGATAGACAGGCTGCTCCCAAACACCATGGGAGCCAGGAGCATCGTCAGCAAGAACAAGCCCCAGACGAGCCAGGGGCCAGAATTGCGCCGCTTGGAATGCCGAACGCTAGTGGGTTTCATCTCGCGCACCAAGCAGGCCTCTGGGGCGCAAAGCCAGGATCAACACTAGAAGCACGTAAGGCAACACCGGTGCAACTTGCGATACCGTGAGCTTTATGAGCGCACTGTCTTGCGCCGCGGGGCTCAAAGCCACGCCCATTTGCACGAGCATCGACCCCACCGAATGATCAAGCGTGACTGCAAAAACCTGCATCACCCCTATCAACAACGACGCCAGGAACGCGCCTGCAAGAGAGCCCAAGCCGCCCACCACCACCACGACAAAGATCACGGGGCCCACTGCAGCCGCCATGGTCGGTTCAGTGAGAAACGTACTGCCCCCAAGCACGCCAGCCAACCCGGCCAGCGCAGAACCGGCGCCGAACACCAACATGAATACGCGCGGCACATCGTGCCCAAGAGCTTCCACCATGTGCGGGTGAGACAAGGCGGCCTGAATTACCAGGCCGATACGAGTGCGCTTGAGAAGCAGCCACACCGCCAGCAACATCACCAGCGCGGTCACCATCATGAAGCCGCGCGTGGCGGGAAACTGCGAACACGCCACGCGCACCAATGCATCGGAGGCAGTGCACATCCCTTCTGGCGCTCGTCCCCAGAGTACCCGCAGCCCATCAACCGAGTGATTGACCAATGTGAAAGCTGGGCCCTGCAGCAGCTGGGGCGGCTTGAAATCCATGGCCACACGCCCCCAGCCCAGCTGAACCAATTCCAGAATCACGAATGAAAGCCCGAAGGTCATCAACAATTCAGGCACATGGCCGTGCTTGTACACCTTGCGCAAGGCGAGCCGCTCAAACAGCGCGCCCAGCAGACCCGTGGCCACCGGCGCCAGCACCAGTGCGGGCCAGAACCCGGTCACACGCGAAATGGTGTAGCCAAAGTACGCCCCCAGCATGTAGAAGCTGGCGTGGGCAAAGTTCAGCACCCCCATCATGCTGAAGATCAACGTGAGGCCTGCGCTGAGCATGAACAGAACCAAGCCATAGCTCAGCCCATTCAGCAGCGATATAACTAAAAACTCCATGAAAGATAGCTCTGGATTCCCGCCCGCGTGGGGGCCGGCCAACCGGG
Source organism: Ottowia thiooxydans DSM 14619 (assembly GCF_000422885.1). Taxonomy (GTDB): domain Bacteria; phylum Pseudomonadota; class Gammaproteobacteria; order Burkholderiales; family Burkholderiaceae_C; genus Ottowia; species Ottowia thiooxydans. Next base: position 285,280 of record NZ_AUGX01000010.1, read on the forward strand.
GGCCAGTAGCCCCGGGATGACGGGATACCGCTTCAAGCCGGAAGCTTGTAATCCTTCAGTTGCTCACGCAGCCTGGTCTTCAGCATCTTGCCGGTGGCACCGATAGGAATGGCATCTACGAACACCACGTCATCCGGTTTTTGCCACTTGGCGACCTTACCCTCGTAGAAGGCCAGCAGCTCATCGCGTGTTACCTGGGCATCTGGCTTCTTGACCACCGCCACAATCGGGCGCTCATCCCATTTGGGATGGGGCATGCCGATGCAAGCTGCCATGGCAATAGCTGGGTGCGCCATCGCCACGTTTTCAATATCGATGGAGCTGATCCACTCCCCACCCGATTTGATGACATCTTTGCTGCGATCTGTGATCTGCATGAAGCCGTCAGCATCAATAGTGGCCACGTCTCCAGTTGGGAACCAACCGTCTTGGAGAGGACTTGCGCCCTCATTCTTATAGTAGGTGTCCAGGATCCAGGGGCCCTTCACATACAGATCACCGTAGGTCTTGCCATCCCAGGGCAATTCTTTCCCCTCGTCACTCACGATTTTCATGTCCACCCCGAAAATCGCGCGACCCTGCTTGAGGCGAATCTTCATTTTTTCCTCCTCGGACGCATTGCGGTGCTTTTCCTTCAGAGTGCACAGCGTGCCCAGAGGGCTCATTTCCGTCATGCCCCAGGCGTGCAATACGTCGACCCCATAGTTGTCGCGGAAAGCGGCAATCATGGCGGGCGGGCAGGCAGAGCCACCAATCACCGTACGTTTGAGGGTGGTAAAGCGCAGATTATTGGGGCCGGCGTAGCTCAGCAGCATTTGCCAAACGGTAGGCACCCCTGCGGCAAAGGTCACCTTTTCGGCTTCCATGAGCTCAAAGACCGACTTGCCATCCAGCGCCGGCCCAGGAAACACCAGCTTGCAGCCCACCATGGCTGCCGTGTATGGCATACCCCAGGCGTTGACGTGGAACATGGGCACTACGGGGAGCGCGGAATCGCTGGCAGACAAGGCCATCGCGTCAGGTAGCGCAGCCGCAAACGCATGCAGCACGGTGGAGCGGTGGCTGTAAAGCGCCGCCTTGGGGTGGCCGGTGGTGCCGCTGGTGTAGCACATGCTTGAAGCCGTGTTTTCGTCGAAAACCGGCCAAGTGTAGGTGCTGGGCTGGGCGCCAATCCAGGATTCATAGCTCAGCAGATTCGGGATACCCGTATCTTGCGGGAGCTTGTCCGCATCGCACAGCGCGATCCAGTGCGTGATGTTCGGGCAGTGTGTGTGAATGCCCTGAATGATGGGCAGGAAGCTCATGTCAAAGCACAAAATCTTGTCTTCAGCATGGTTCACGATCCAGGCAATTTGCTCCGGAATCAGGCGTGGATTGATGGTGTGGAGCACTCGGTTGGAGCCGCTCACGCCAAAGTAAAGCTCCAGATGGCGATACCCGTTCCAGGCGAGCGTACCCACGCGATCGCCCGTGGAGATGCCCAGCGCATCGAGACCGTTCGCAACCTGCTTGGCGCGCTTTTGCACGTCGCCCCAGGTATAGCGGTGAATATCGCCCTCCACCCGCCGGGAAACGACTTCACTATCCGCGTGATGCCGCGCCGCGTGGTCGATTAGCGTCGAAATCAAAAGCGGATGGTTCTGCATCTGGCCCAGCATCTGATGTATCTCCTGAAAAATGCGTTAATAAACACACCATTGTGTACCACGCGCAGATGGCTTTCGAGGCACGCAAGCTCCAGGGTTTCCCGCATGCTGTGGCTGCACTAACTTCGGGGTACGACGACAATGGCGTGATGCAAGACGAAGTTCAGCTCACATCTCAAGACTTTGACCTCGGTAGGGTCTGGAACAACCGGTTTGCCAACCTGGGCCCCGCCTTCTTCAGTGCACGCACCCCCACCCCGGTGCGCGAGCCTTATTGGGTGGCGCGCAGCCAGTCCATGGCTCGTGAGCTGGGGCTGGAGGACGATTGGTGGCGCTCGCAAGAGGCGCTGGAAGCGTTTTCCGGCAATCGCCCACTCGTGGGTAGCCGGCCGCTGGCCAGCGTTTACAGCGGCCACCAGTTCGGCGTTTGGGCCGGGCAGCTCGGCGATGGGCGCGCCATCATGTTGGGAGAAGTGCAAGCTTCGGATGGCAACTCGCTTGAGTTGCAACTCAAAGGCAGTGGATCCACCCCTTATTCCCGCATGGGCGACGGCCGCGCGGTGCTGCGCTCCACGATACGCGAGTTCTTATGCAGTGAAGCCATGCACGCGCTTGGAATCCCAAGCACCAGAGCCCTTTGCATGACCGGCTCAGACCAACCGGTGCGCCGCGAAACGCTTGAAACCGCCGCAGTACTCGCTCGTACGGCGCCTAGTTTCATTCGATTTGGTCATTTCGAGCACTTCAGTCATACCGAGCAGCACGAAGAGCTTAAAAAACTGACCGACTTCGTGATCGACGGGTTCTATCCTGAATGCCGCGATGCCCCCAACCCGGCAGCGGCGTTGCTCGCAGCGGTAACCTCCCGCACTGCAGCGCTCATGGCCGGCTGGCAAGCGGTTGGCTTTTGCCACGGGGTCATGAACACCGACAACATGAGCATTCTGGGCCTGACCCTGGATTACGGCCCATTTCAGTTCATGGATGGATTTGATCCCAACCATATTCCCAACCACACGGACACGGGCGGTCGGTATTCCTATAAACGCCAGCCTCAGGTGGCTTATTGGAATCTGTTTGCCTTGGGCCAAGCGCTACTGCCTCTCATCGGCGAGCCGGATGAGACCATGGCCGCTCTAGAACCCTACAAAGCCATATTTCCGGCTGCGCAAGACATGCGCATGGCAGCCAAGCTGGGCTTCACGAACTCCAATGAAGGTACCAGCGCTTTAATCAATGACCTCCTGGCCCTGATGGCCAAGGAACGCACGGATTACCCGATATTCTGGAGACGCTGGGCGCAACATTTGGCTGGTCAGCCTGTGGAAACGGTGCTCGATCTATTTCATGACAGGCCAGGCATCGAAAATTGCATGCAGCAATTGCAGGAACTGGAATCAAAGTTCGGCCAGCAACCAAATGCCAACCTGGCCCTGGGTAGCAGCCCCGCCATCGTGCTGCGAAACCATCTGGCCGAGCAGGCCATCGCCTTGGCGAACCAAAAAGACTTTTCCATGATCCAACAATTGCTGGATGTACTTGAGAATCCATTCAGCGAACACCCGAATCACACTACCTGGGCTGGATTTCCTCCAGACTGGGCTTCTTCCATCCAGATCAGTTGCTCATCATGACCCACCCTATTGAAAAAACCGATGAACAGTGGCGCGCGCTTCTTGAATCCAAGGGCGCAGAACCGGCTGCCTTCCAGGTTACCCGCCACGCAGCCACAGAGCGTCCGTACACAGGAAAATACGAACAATTCTGGGCTGATGGCAGTTACCACTGCATATGCTGCGGCGCGAAGCTGTTTGAATCCGGCACCAAGTTTGATGCGGGCTGTGGCTGGCCCAGTTTCTCCCTGGCTATTCCCGGCGCCATCACGGAACATCGGGACGTGAGCCTTGGCATGGTGCGTGTGGAAACTGTGTGCACTAGCTGCAACGCGCATCTGGGCCACGTATTTCCTGATGGCCCGGAGCCCACTGGGTTGCGCTATTGCATGAATTCAGCCTCTCTTGATTTCACCCCGCGATAATCCAAGCTGAATATCACGGCTGATCACTGCCCATCTCATGAAATTTCTGCTCGATTTCGCACCCATTGTGCTTTTCTTCATTGCTTACAAGCTTGAAGGCATCTATGTGGGCACCGCTGTTTTAATGGCCGCAACCACGCTTCAGATGGCAATCTTGTATTGGCTGGAGAAAAAACTCAGCACGATGCACAAGGCCACTCTGGCGCTGATTCTCATCTTCGGAACACTCACGCTGGTTCTACAGGATGAGCGCTTCATCAAATGGAAACCCACGGTTCTTTATACCGCTATGGCTATCGCTTTGGCCGTAGCGCTTTGGGGGTTCGGCAAGAATTTCCTGAAAATCATGCTCGGCGCCCAGCTCGCCCTGCCTGAACCCGTGTGGGTTCGCTTAAACGCGATCTGGGTCATCTATTGCCTGTTCATGGCGGCTATCAACGGCTATGTAGCGGCGTTCTACTCTACCGATGACTGGGCTAATTTCAAACTGTGGGGCTACGCGTTTCCGGTCTTGTTCATCATCGGCCAGGGGTTCTACGTGGCACGCCATATGACCGAACCTCCCGAAGAACCCGCAACACCGCCAGGAGATGCGCGATGAACGTTGAGCCTAACAACACCTCCCTTTCGGCCCCTTTGGCCGAGCAAATGAGCGCCCACCTGCAGAAAGCCCTTCAACCCACTGAGCTTGAAGTGCTTGACGAGAGCTGGCAGCATGAAGGGCACGTGGGAGCCAACGGTTCGGGTTCAGGCACGCACTTTCGGGTGCGTATTGCTTCGCCGCTATTCGAAGGCAAAACCCGGGTGGCCAAGCATCGGATTGTTTATGAGGCGCTCCAGGTTTTCATCGATGAAGGTGTGCATGCGCTCGCCATTGAAACCCGCTGAAGCTTGGCTTCTACAGCCTCCTGAAGCTCTTCAAACGCTCGCCGCCATGACGGGGCACACCCCTTCCTTACCCGATATGGCCTGAACTGCCGTGGGTGCGGGAGGCGAATCTTGCCTGCTGATACCGCGCATATACTTCCATCTTGGCACTCCTCGCGCCTGCGATCGCCCGTTAGGGAGAAATCAGCCGGGGTGACCTACTACCTACTAGCCGCCAAGAACCTTTTACAGACATCGCAGTCTCACTGCTTTTACTTATCTGCCCCGCTAGGGCTCTCCAAGGCAAATATCAATGAAAAAACAGCTTCTGGCCGCTACAGCAGCAGCCTTTTTCGTGGGCGCAATCGCCCTTCCCGCAGTTGCGCAGAACGTGGCCATTGTCAACGGCAAGCCGGTCCCCAAGACTCGCTTGGTCGCTCTGGAAGAGCAAGTGGCTGAGCAGGCTAAGCGCACGGGCCGCCCTGTGCCCCCTGAGATGGCCGGACAACTGCGCGAGCAGGTTGTTGCCATGGAAATTTTCATGCAGGAAGCCCAAAAACAAGGGATTGAAGGCTCTGCAGAGTTCCGCAACAAGATGGAAATGGCCCGCCAAAGCGTGATGATCAATCAGCTTTTCAACGATTACCAGGAAAAAAACCCGGTGTCTGACGCGGAAGCCAAAGCCGAATACGATCGCATTGTCGGCGCCCAGGCCCCTAGCGCCGGTGCCAAGGAATTCAAGGCACGGCATATCCTGGTGGAGAAAGAAGACCAGGCCAAGGCCATCATCGCCCAGCTCAAAAAGGGTGGGAAATTTGATGAGATTGCCAAGAAGCAATCGAAAGATCCCGGATCCGGCGCCAACGGCGGCGATCTCGGCTGGGCCAACCCCGCTGGCTACGTGCCAGAGTTTGCAGGCGCACTCAAAACGCTGAACAAAGGCCAGACGACTGAGGCACCGGTCAAGTCACAATTTGGTTATCACATTATTCGCGTAGACGATATCCGCGAAGCCAAAGCCCCGGACGTACCGAAATTCGAAGACGTCAAGCCACAAATCGCGCAGCAAATGCAGCAACAGAAACTGGTGAAATACCAAGAAGAATTGCGGGCGAAAGCCAAGATCGAGTAAGCGATACGCCAATCGGCCGGTCAAAAGGGGGCGCTCATGCGCTCCTTTTTTTGTGCTGCGCGGCTATTAGTTGCTGCTACGTCCCCGACTTGCACATCATCAGACAGCGTTCAGCCCCATATACTCGCGTCTGGGAGTTTCTCGCGCCTGCTATCACCGGCAAGAGAGAGGGAATCCGCCCGGGTGAGGTGATAGTGAAGCGGACAAGAGCCCTTTAAAAAATTCACAGTCCTGCTACCTTTTTCACCTGCACCCGAGGGATTTTTAAGGAACACCAATGAAAAAACATCTTCTGACAGCTACAGCAGTAGCCTTTCTCATCGCAGCGTCCGCCCTTCCGGCCACCGCGCAGAACCCAAATGAATGCACACTTGTGATCTGCGATATCGCAGCGTCCGCCCGTCCGGCCACCGCGCAGAACGTGGCCGTCGTCAACGGCAAGCCCATTCCCAAGGCGCGTTTGACATTGATGGAAGAGCAAGTGGCCGAAGATGCCGCTCATGCGGGTCGTCCACCGGCGCCAGGGATGCAGGCGCAGTTAAAAAACGAAGTGATTTCGCGCGAAATCCTCATGCAAGAAGCCCAAAAACAACAGATTGATAAATCTGTAGATTTCCTCGAACGCCTGGAAAAGGCCCGTCAAGGCCTGATGATTCGACAGCTGTTTCTCGATTATTTCGAAAAACACTCACTCAAAGGCGCAGAAGTCAAAGCCAAATATGAATCCATAAGTGCCGGTCTGCAGAATCTCAAGGAGTACGAGGTTCGACACATATTGACTGCGACAGAAGACGAGGCAAAAACCATCATCGCCCAGCTTAAAAAAGGTGGTAATTTTGAAGAGATCGCCAAAAAGCAATCATTGGATTCGGCATCCGGCGCCAATGGAGGCGATCTAGGCTGGACAAACCTCGAAAACTACGAGGGGAAGTTCGCACATGCAGTCTCAAAACTGAAAAAAGGCCAGACAACAGACGCCCCTGTCAGCACACGTTTTGGCTTTCATATCATTCGCGTAGCCGACGTGCGCACCCCCGGAATCCCTACGTTCGAAGAGTTCAAGCTCGACCTTGCGCAGAAAATTCCGCAAGAGAAGCTGGCGGAGTATCAGCAAGAAGTGATCGCACGGGCACCTCCTCCGGGCATCCGCAGAGGCCCCTTCGTGTCTCACCACGCTCTCCTGGAGAGCATACAAGAAACAGAGACTCCTGCGGACTATCGTCCTACAGCCCAATTTGCCCGCGAACGCGAGGTTGCCGTTTTAATTTTCATGCAGGAAGCCCAGAAACAAGGGACTGAACAATCTGCAGCTTTCCTGCGCAAGATGGAACTGACCCGCCAAAGTCTGTTGATCAAGCAACTTTTCTCCGATTACCGAGAAAAACATCCTGTAACTGACGCGCAAGTCAAAGCCGAATATGAGCGCCTTGCCCGTGAGCAGACTCCCGTTACAGATGAAAAGAATTACAGAGTGCGGCACATCCTGGTTGAAAAAGAAGACGAAGCGAAGGCCATCATCGGTCAGCTCAAAAAGGGTGGCAAGTTTGACGAGATTGCCAAGATCCAATCGAAGGACCCAGAATCCGGCGCCAACGGCGGTGACCTCGGCTGGGCGCCCTCATCTGCCTTCCCTACTGAACTCGCAGGCGCTCTCAAGAAGTTGAACAAAGGCCAGGCCACTGCCGCACCGGTCAAGTCAGTGTATGGCTACCACATCATTCGTGTAGACGATGTGCGCGAAGGCAGGGCACTCGAGTTCGAAGATGCTAAAACTCAACTAGTGCAGCAAATGCAGCAACAGAGGCTGGAGAGGTATCGGAGAGAATTGAGGACAAAAGCTAAAATTGAGTAAGCGACACGCCGATCGAATAGCCGAAAGGGAGCATTCTCATGCTCCCTTTTTTGCGCGTGCTTTATGGATCAGACTGGCTGACGCATTGCATCGGCGAGCCTCGATTTTCAAACAGCTCAGGCTGAGCCTGCGAAGCTGCTGTTCGGCGCCACGGCGCTGAAAGAGAAAACATGCCGAGCAGTAACTCGGCGCGGTTCCAGGTTACGGCCCTTTTTTCGGAAGCCGTGACTTACCAATGCTCAAGCAGCACCTGCGTGTCCGGAGGAGCCAAGGCCCGTCCTCGCTTGAACTCATTGATCAGTTTTTCTGCTTTTTTACGATCTTCGTAAACCTCAGGCTCCCCGCGTTTAACGCCGACGTTCTCCAATAACAACGCGTCCTGAGTCAGGGGCTTACCCGCACAAACAAGCTCCCTCTGCTTCGGCGTTTCGCCCAGCAGATAAGCGGTGACGACCGGGTCTACACATTGGTCCATGTACGGAAAAACGCCGTGCTGATAATCATCTGAGACATATACCCGGCTGGCCTTGGGCAACTGAGCAAAGAACTTGCTTGCACCTTCGGCACTGGTTTGGGCATCGTATTGAGATTGCACAAACAACACGCCGAGTGCTTTCAGGGGAGCGATATCGGGCTTTTTCACGCGTGGTCCGCCCCAGAACGCGCAGATATTCCTGTAGTTGTTCGGGAGAAATAGAGGCGTGTCATCGGCCAAGCCTTGCACAACCGCCGCCCAGGTCGAGAAATCGGTCGTAGCGGCCGTATCGTTGCACTGCACCGCCCAAAATACAGATTGAAATGTGCTGAGACTGATGGGCTGGTTCTGCGGCTGCACCCATGTGGAGAGATAGTCCTGATACAGCATTTGGGCCCACATCCTTCTCACCGCGTCGCGCCCCGCATCATCAGGGTCAAAAATTTGCTCTTGCAGACCTTGGGCAACCCCCTCGGTATTTGACGGCTCCACCGCCTTAAGTACGTTATCAAGCCCGCGCGCACCAGAGATGATTCCGAGACTGGTGTCCGCGGCGCTGCGCGATGCGCTCAGATCGATCAACGCTTTGCCCAGCACGGTTTGCATTCGTGGGCTCAGTGCGGTAATCACGGCTTGAACATCGGCGTCGGCGTTACCAAGGTGAAAGTAATCCGCATGCCGTGCTGCATAGGGAATCAGCACTTTCTCCAGCACTCTCTGAAGAGCAGGTGGTTGCGCCAGCGATGCTTGTTCAAAGCTGGCGGTGAAATCCATCGAGCTGTCCAACACCATTCGGCCAACCCGTTCAGGGAACAGGCTGGCATACCACGCGCCCAACCAGGTCCCATAGGAAGCGCCTACGAAATTGAGCTTCTCATCGCCAGCCAAGCTACGCAGCAGGTCCATGTCCCGTGCCGTGGCGTCGGTGTTGATATGTGGCGTGATGGGGTCTTTCAGGCAGGCTTCAGCCGTCTTGCGGTCGTTGTAACTGGCGTTGAGAATATTCTCTGGTGTACCCCAACCCGTCGCAGTCAGATCAACCGAACGGCTTATCTCATTGGTAGCGCATTGCAATCGAGTGCTCATGCCAGTGCCTCGGGGGGAGAAGCCAACGATGTCGTACTCATTCAGCAAGCGTAGTTGCATGGCGCCTTGAGGGGAGTCGGCATTGCTGCCTGCGAAGGCATCGACCAGCATGAGTGTGCTTAAGAACAGACCGTCTGCGCCCGGCCCCCCCGGATTGAACAACAAGGCCCCGCGCCGCGCCTCGGGTTTGCCGGCAGCCAGCCGGGTGACACCAATCACGATGTCGCCCTTTTCTGGATGAGCCCAATCCAGCGGAGCGCGAACAACGCTGCACCTGAGCCGATCTCCATGCTGATGGATCGCGGCCTCAACCAGGGAGGTGGCGTCCGGGCCCATCATCGTGGGATCGCATGCCGTCCACTGAACGGTTTGATCCTGATATTTGCGCAGCGGATCCTGAGACTCATCTCCGCCGCATGCACCCAGGCCCGCAACGGCAATGGCGCACAAAAGCAATGTACTGCGACGTAGGGTTTTCTTAATCAAGGGTAACTTTCTTGTAGCCGGCATTGCGCGCTGGGGCACGCGAGGCGTTTAACTTTTTAGAACGTGTTTATGATCTTTTCGCGGCCCCAAAAAGATCATAAACACGTCCTTAGGTAAGGTGAAATCGCAGCTCGCTTGAGCTCGCCAATCCATTGCGCCCTGCCGGCTTGTCACGTTGAACTCAAAACCTCAGTGACCGTATTGAGGTGGAATCAGGCCACGCTTGAACTCCTCGATGAGTTCGCGAGCCCTCTCAGGGTCTTTGTAAACCGGCGGAACACTTGCAGGAGATTCGGGTGCGCTGGCTGCCTTGGTGTTCGTGTTGGGAACCAGAGCGTCCTGCGTAAACGGATGCCCCGCACAAACAGCTTCGCGTTGCGTAGGCGAGTCACCCAGGAGATAGCTGGTCACGAGGGGGTCCACGCAGGAATCTGTGTATGGATAAACCCCATGCTGAAAATCCCCGGGCACATAGACACGGCGCGCAGCAGGCAACTGCTCAAAGAACGTGTTGGCTCCGTCAGTATTGGTGGCGGCATCGTACTGGGACTGAACCAGAAGTACATCCAGCGACTTCATAGGCGTTAGCGCTGGTTTGCTGACCTTGGGGCCACCCCAGAAACTGCACGCGTGATAGTCCATCATGCTTGAGAAGAACAGCGGAGACTTCTGGGCCCACCCCCGCAGCAAATCTGCCCAGGCTGTTAAATCAGTGGTCGACACGGTGTCGTTGCAGTGAACTGCAAACAAAACCGCCTCCGATGGACTCAGGCTAATGCTCCAAGTCGCGCGCTGTATCCAGCGTTGGAAGTAAGCTAGCCGAAGATTCTTCGCAGAGTTGCGGATGACCGCGTTGCGCTCTTCGCTAACGGGGTCAAACACGTACTGATCCAGCGCGGAGCCAATAGCCTCCATATCGGAAGGATCTGGCGTGGTCTTCAATACCGCATCCAAGCCCTGAGCCGCAGCAATGGTCGACACATAGGAATCGGCGTCGGTACGGGAATAGCCCAGATTACTCAGCGGACCAGCAAGGACGTCTTGTACATACGGACTCATTTGAGAAATGAGAGCCCTCAGATCGGCTTCGGAAGTACCAAGATGAAAATAGTCAGGGTGCCGTACGGCATAGGGAATCATGACCTCATCAAGCAAGCGCTGCCGTGCTGGAGGTTGACCACCAAATATGCCTTGCTCAAGGGTCGAGTTGAAATCCAGTGAGCTATCCAGAACCATGCGCCCCACTTTTTCTGGGAACACGCTCGCATACCAAGAGCCTAGCCAGGTGCCATAGGAGTAACCCACGTAGTTGAGCTTCTCGTCGCCCAGCAAGCCGCGCAGCAGATCCATATCGCGCACAGTGGCATCTGTGTTGATGTACGGCGTGATGGGATTTTTCAAGCACGCCTGGGCAATCTTGCTTCCGTTGTAATTGACATTCGCAATATTTTCAGGCGTGTCCCATTCGGTTACGCTTGAATTCACGAAGCGTTTCAGTTCGTTGGTGCCGCAGTGCAGTTGAGTACTGGCTCCGGTGCCACGCGGCGAGAATCCCACCATGTCATATTCGTTCAGCAGACGCAACTGGCTTGCGCCCTGAGGATTGTCGGGGTTGCTCTTAGCGAACGCTGAAAACAAAGCGAAAGTGATTGACAAGCCATCTGCACCCGGTCCGCCCGGATTGAACACCAAAGAGCCGCGCCGCTTTTCTGGCGTACCGGCCGCCAAGCGCATGACGGCGATGACGACATCACCACGTTCAGGTGTGGACCAATCCAGCGGAGCGCGCACAAAGCCGCATCTCAGCCGCTCCCCCGCCGAGGCCCAAAGGTCATCCAGCTTCTCGCTTCTTACTCCCAGGATAGTGGGATCACACTCAGTCCATTGAACGGACTGTTCACGGTACTTTTGCAGCGGGTCTGGGGTGTCGTCTCCGCCGCACGCGCTCAAACCGAAAATCAGGAGGGCGCCTGCCAGGGCGGCGCCAAAGATGGAAACCGAACGACTCAACTTCATAAACTCCCTGTCAACCTCAGATACTTAAGTGACCATAGCACGGAGTCCGAAGCGTCACGAATGCCTCACGGAAATAAATACTTTACTACTCATTTCAAGCCACCCATCCAATGTGGCGGCAACTCCTTTGACAATGAGTAACCCTCACATAAGAAAAGTTCCAACCAAGAAAATGTGAGTGAATCCTGAGAGTGTGGAGGGGCTGTCAAGAACGACTCGCTCACACCTTCTCAGTTCGCTACTTCGATCACTCATCAGCTTTTCGAGGTCAGCGCCCATGTCCTGTTCTCGCCCTATTCAAGCGTAGGACAAGGGCGCGTACGCCCCTTTTGACCTCTCAAACAGCTGTTTCATCATTAGTATGGGTTGATGATCAGGAGTCCATTTTTTCGTTTAGCGCTCTGGGTTGTTTTGAGCGTTCTGGTGCTGTTTTCTGCGGCTGCCATGTTCGTGTATTTCAACGACTGGAATCGGCACCGCCCGTGGATCAATCAACAGATCTCGCAGGCTATTCATCGGCCATTCGAGATTCGCGGTGACCTTTCAGTTGATTGGCAGTGGCCGCAGACTCTGGAGCCCAGTTGGCAGCGGTGGATACCCGGCCCCGTGGTCAGCATAAAAGATGTGCACGTAGGAAACCCTGCGGGATTTGAAAGCGGTGACCCTTCAAAACCCGGCTCTACGGCCCCGCCCTCCTCTGGCCCAGGCAGCAACTCCAAGGCCAGCGCTCCCGCAGAACATGGTGTGCAGTTTGCTCGAATTGGCCAAGCCACGATCAACCTCGTCTTGCCACCGCTTTTGTGGCGAACTTTTGATATTCGCAGAGTGGATTTATCCGATCCCGATGTACGCCTCTTACGAAAGCCTGACGGAAGCAATAACTGGAACTTCAACCTACCCAATGCGGCCACAGGTGAAGAAAAACGATGGACAGTATCGCTAGGCGCGCTCTCAGTAGATCGTGGCCAAGTGGCTTATGACGACGCCAAATTGGAACTGGCAGCGCGGGCTCAGCTGGCGAGCCTGGCATCAGAAGATACAGAAAATGGGCTCTACGGAGTCGGTTTCACCTTGAGTGGCAAATACGGCAAAGCGGAGATCACGGGCGAAGGTAAAACCGGGCAATTGCTATCTCTGCGCGATGAAAAGATTGACTATCCGCTGAGATTTGAAGCACGTGCAGGAAAGCTCGCGGCCAACGCCGTAGGCATCATAGAAAACCCAAGAGCGCTTTCCGGCCTTGATTTCCGCGTTTCCGTGAAGGGCGGCAGCATGGCTGACCTGTATCGCCTTACAGGCTTGGTGCTCCCGGACACCCCGGAGTTCCAGACTCGTGGACGACTGCTGGGCACTCTTGAACCCAATAACCCCGTATGGACATACCGTGATTTCACGGGCACGGTGGGGCAAAGTGATTTACGTGGTGAGTTGACCTATACCTCGGCCCGCCCTCGCCCGAAACTAAGCGGAAAGCTGAGTTCGCGCCAACTCAGATTGACAGACTTGGGCCCGAGCATCGGAATCGGTTCGAGCCAACCTGACAAGCCCAAACGGCCGGGGAAAGTATTGCCAGATGATCCGTTCGCCACCGATCGGTGGGACAAGATGGATATGGACATCGAATACGAAGGCTTACGGGTCATTCGGCCAGAGGCAGTACCCATTGAGAGCCTGCATTTACGCGCCGTCATGGAGAACGCCCAACTGAAGCTCGCTCCGCTGGATTTTGGTGTTGCGCGAGGCCGCTTCAAGACGCAGGTCATGCTTGATGCCAAAACCAAACCGCTGCGCGCTTCGGTGCGGGGGACCGTGGACAACTTGAGCCTTTCGGCCCTGTTTCCCAAGATTGAGTTGATGAAGAAAAGCCTTGGCCGGCTGGATGGCGGTGTTGCCCTGGATGGCCAGGGCAACTCCATAGCCAGCATCTTGGCCAGTGCGAACGGCGAAGCCAAGCTCTATGTGCGCGACGGCGTGATGAGCCAGCAATTGCTGGATCTGGCTGGGCTCAATTTGGGCAGCGTAGTGCTCTCCAAGATGTTTGGAACAGATAAAGAGGTTCGGCTGCGTTGCGCCATTGCAGACGTGCCAGTTTCCAATGGCGTGGCCTATGCACGCAACCTGAAGGTCAATACCGAAGATGCCTTGATCGACATCACGGGCACGGCAGATATGGCGCGTGAATATGTGGATCTGGATGTGAATCCGAAAGCCTATGAGCTCAAGTTTTTCTCACTGCGCACCCCTCTTGAAGTGCGGGGTCCGTTCGCCAAGGCGCATGTGGGTGTGAAGCCCGGTCCACTCGTTCTGCGTGCGGCAGTGGCTGTCGCGGCGGTGGCAGCGGCTCCCGGCGCTCTGGTCCTTGTACCACTCACGGTGCCCGGTGCGGAAGATGATGAGGGCTGCGCACCTTTGCTGGCAAACGCCACCAAAGCACCCAAAGCCGGACCAGCCAAGGCGAGCAATCAGGAAACAAGCAGAGTAACTGGCTCCTCGACCCGGTCTGCGCCAATAGAACAACCTGCGGCAGGAGAGTCCTCGGCAGGCGCCCCACTGCGATGAAAAGGCCCCGGTGGCTGAAGATGAAAGTCCAACGCCACAAAGTCCCTGCGCATATGAGCGTTCGCATTCCAAATACGATAGAACTCCAGAGGGAATTCGCGCTCTAATGGGACATCACTCATCAGAAAGAAAACGCATGAAAATCCTTCTACCTGTTGATGGCACAGAACTCTCCCTTCATGAAACGCGTTTCGCCTTGCGTCTGGTGCAAGAAGGCTTGCAGGCCAGTTTCGTGCTGGCTAATGTGCAGGAGCCTGCGTCTTTCTACGAAATCGTGACGGCCGATGATCCGCAGCTGATAGAGAACGCAGCGCTGGAAGCAGCTGAAGACCTTATGGCTCCTTCGGCAAGCATGCTTAGAGATGCTGGAGTGAGCTACGAGACGGCGGTCATTTCAGGAGACCCGGCGCCGGCTATGCTGGAGCTGATTGAAATACATGGCTGCGACATGGTGATCATGGGCTCTCGTGCCCTCGGCCTGATACGGCGGGCTTTGGAGGGCGGCTCTACTTCTGAACGCCTGGTACAGGATTCACCTGTGCCCGTGCTGCTGGTGAAGCCACCGGTGCCTGTTGAAGAGGCTGAGTAGAAGACATGCCGAGCGGGAGCTCGGCGGTCCCAGCGGAGCAGCCAGCTTCAAGGGCTTTTCAGGATGGTTTACAGCTCGCACGCGGGCATCAACCGAATACCGAATCAGCGAAGTCTCCCTCCCGGGACCGCCGAGCTCCCGCTCGGCACTGCAGCGCCTGCAGAACCCCCGCTACCGCGTGGAGCACCAGCGGGCCCAGTTCTCCCTCCCGGCTTCTACAGATCGAGAGATCCCGCCGAGACTCCCTAGAGCTTCTCCGTCTGCCCGGTACGGGGCTGCCATTTCATCAATCTGCGTTCAGCCACGCCCACCAGCCCATCCAGCACGAGTGCACAGGCCGTGAGCAACACAATGCCGGCCACCACCGTGTCAATGTCAAAGCTCCCTTCTGCCTGAAGGATGAGGTAGCCCACACCGCGCGCTGAGCCCAGGTATTCACCCACTACAGCGCCAACAAACGCAAGGCCCACCGAGCTATGGAGGCTGGAGAAGACCCAGCTCATCGCACTAGGCACATAGACATGGCGCAAAAGCTGCCTTGCATTGGCTCCCAGCATGCGTGCATTGGCCAGCACCACGGGGCTTACCTCTTTCACGCCTTGATAGACGTTGAAGAAGACAATAAAAAACACCAGAGTGACGGCAAGCGCCACCTTGGACCAGATACCCAATCCGAACCACAGCGCGAAGATAGGCGCCAGAATCACCCTTGGCATGGCGTTGGCGGCCTTGAGGTAAGGGTCTAGTACCGCTGAAGCAAACGGCGTCAGTGCCAGCCACAAGCCCACCGCCAAGCCCGCAATGGTGCCAATGGCAAAGGCCAGCAGCGTCTCCAGCAGGGTAACGCCCAGATGCTGATAGATATTGCCTTCCGCCACAAACCAATTCCATAGCCGGGAAGCGACCACAAGAGGTTTACCGAAGAAGAAAGCGATCTGGTCGGAAGCCGTGGAGGCAATATGCCAAAGCACCAGAATGATCAGCAGCAAACCGATCTGCCAGGCACGCAGAGCCAAGCGATTCGTCATCAGGCGGTCTTTCTTTTTTGTTGTTCGTAGCCACGCAAAACTTCGTCACGCAGTACCGACCAAATGGCTGCATGCAGTTCGGCAAAGCGCGGATTGTCACGAATTTCAGCCACGTCTCGCGGACGTGGGAGATCAATGACAAACTCACCGATAGGCCGTGTCGCCGGGCCGGCCGCCAGCACGACCACTCGGTCGGAAAGGGCGATGGCTTCGTCGAGATCGTGAGTAATGAACAGCACCGCTTTGCCGTGACCGCCCTGCCCTGGCGCTGCCCACAGGTCCAGCAGTTCGTTCTCCATTAACTGCCGGGTCTGAATATCCAGGGCTGAAAATGGCTCATCCATGAACACAATATCTGGGTCCATGATGAGTGTTTGCGCCATAGACACACGCTTTCGCATGCCACCTGAAAGCTGGTGCGGATAGCGATCTTCAAAACCAGCGAGGCCCACCCGCTCAAGCCAGGCGTTGCCTTGGCGTTCAGCCTCAGGCACAGAGACCCCACGGAAAATCAAACCCGCGGTGACGTTGTCCAGCGCGTTCTTCCACGGCATGAGTGAGTCTGCCTGGAACATATAACCGGCTCGGCGGTTGAGGCCCTGAAGCGGTTCACCAAACACTTTGACAGAGCCGCCAGAGCTTTGAAGCAAGCCCGCGCCAATATTCAGGAGTGTCGATTTTCCGCAACCCGTAGGGCCAACGACTGAAACAAATTCGCCGGGAGCCACGGTGAGCGTGGCTTCCTGCACGGCCACATAGCGCTGGCCAGGATTGTCCGGGCTTGTAAAAACGACGCTGATCCCTTGAAGGTCCAGCGCTGGGGTTGAAGAATTCATGCTTTGAAAAAATCAGAGAAAGCTTGTGTGAGGCCAATACTACGCTCGCAAAACCGTTGGAGCACCAAAGCCGTTCACATTGAGCCTGATATGAAACCGTCCATGCCAACCCTCACAAAGAACCTTTCATGCCCTTTCATGCTGGAGCTCAATGAATGTGGTCAAGCATTGAACCCGTTCAGGTTGAGTTTTATGGTTCCGGCCAAGCAGTGAGTGGCGTTGACACAAGAAATACCGTTCGGGTTGAGCTTATCGAAACCTCGCGTACTAAAACCGTTCGAGTTGAGCTTGTCGAAACCTTGCTCAACGCTTAGACCCTTCGACGATCTCAGGACAGGCCAAGCTCAGCGCGAACGGAGTTGCTGAAGCTCTATGGTTTTAGTCAAGCACAGCCCGAACGATTCATACGCTCACAGCTATGTGCTTAAACGTACTTCGCTGCAGCTTTCTTCGCAAACGCATTGGTAAACGTTTTCGCCAGATCAATCTTCTTGCTAGCGATCTCCGGTTCAAATGTTTGCAGCATTTTGAGTGCGGTTGCAGGGCCGGCATCCGGCATGATGCCATCGGGCGACATGGCTTCCTTCACGTGCATCCAGGCTTCAAGGTAGAGCGAGCGATCACCCAACAAATACGCTTCAGGTACCGTCTTGACCAACTCGGAAGGGCCTGTCTTCTGCAGCCAACGCAGAGCACGCACCATGGCATTGGCCAGGGCTTGGGCTGTGTTGGGGTTTTCGTTCAGGAACTTCGTAGGGGCGTACAGGCAGGCTGCTGGCATGGGGCCACCATAAACAGACTGCGTATCCTTGAGCGTACGGGTATCGGAGATGATGCGGATGGCCTTGTCCCGCTCCAGCATGGTGATCACAGGATCAAGGTTGGCAATAGCGTCTACCTGGCCGGATTTCACTGCGGACAGCGCGCCACTTGAGGTGCCAATACCCACAAACGACACATCAGAAGCCTTCAGGCCGGCCTTGGACAACACATACGTCGCCATCATCGAAGTGGACGACCCAGGCGCAGATACGCCAATTTTCTTGCCTTTCAGATCCGCGAGCGACTGGTAATTAGGCATGTTCTTGGTAGACACGGCCAGCACGATCTGTGGTGCGCGGCCTTGCAGCACGAATTCTTGAATCGACTGGTTCTTGGCCTGCATGTTGATGGTGTGCTCGTAGGCCCCTGAGACCACATCGGCACTGCCACCAATCAGCGCTTGAAGCGCCTTGGAGCCGCCGGCGAAATCAGGAATCTCTACATCAAGGCCTTCAGCCTTGAAATAACCCTGCCGCTCAGCAATGGACAGTGGCAAGTAATAAAAGAGGTTCTTCCCTCCCACCGCAATGGTGAGCTTGGGCTTCTCGATCTTCGCCGCTTGCGCCCACACTGATGGGAAGGCAGCGGCCACCGGGGCGGCCAGCAGGGATTTCAAAATAGTGCGACGCATCAAACCTCTCCTTAATTGCAAATAGCTACAACTTTAAAACTTTAGCAAATCATGACATCGAGCGGACGCAGGATTACCCGCACGCTGACGGGATAGATCCAAAACATTAGAAGTCCCAAACGAATCCGGGTTGCCCCAAAGTGGTGAACATCACGCGTGAGCGGCTGGCCTTGCAACTCCAGCGCTGGATGCTTCGATCAATCTTCTCCACGGGTTCAAACAAACCGTCTGGTGTGAACACCACCGCACATGGAGTCCCGGGCGCTCGAACGGACTCATAGCGAATCCATTGCACGCCCACATCACGAGCGGCTTTCGCCAGAGCATGACAAGCGCTGTAGTCAGACCCATGCGTCCATGACGGACGGTTCTGAACCCAGGGGTCCTCCGTTAAATCAATAGCCGAACCACGTACCAAGGCCGGGTAAAAGCCATATTCAGAGATCAACTCAGTGTCACGCAGCCCTACCGAATCAAGAATGAACCGGTTTCGCCAATAGGCCAGTTCAGCGCAAGCCCCCTCCACCGTGGCAGCGCCGTACCATTGCCCATTCTCTGTGGCAGGCCTGAATCGATGGGCGTGGTGCGGCGTATAGCGAAAAGGCGTCATCAAAAGGTAGTGCTTTTCCTCGGCATGCTCTGGAAGCGGTGGCTTGGTCCCCTCCAGCAATTGCTCAAGCAGTTCTTGCTCTGCGGGAGTGTCTACAAGGCGCATCGTAGGCACCAGGTACTGCGCCTCTACCCCACGCCAGGCGGTCAT
Organism: Ottowia thiooxydans DSM 14619; assembly: GCF_000422885.1. GTDB lineage: Bacteria > Pseudomonadota > Gammaproteobacteria > Burkholderiales > Burkholderiaceae_C > Ottowia > Ottowia thiooxydans. The sequence continues at coordinate 304,103 of NZ_AUGX01000010.1, forward strand.
TTTTCGGAACGCACACGAATTGACGAGCCATTCAGGGCTCCATGCCGAAGTCATGTTGGGGCGCGCATTCCATCCAGATAGTTCAGCGTGTTCACAAGCCCAGAAGGGGTCTTCATCAGCTCGGTTGGGACACCACGAAGAGCATTGTTCCTGGTGCTCATCCATTTCCGTCGCGCTTCATCATTGGCCCCTACCAGGGAGTCAAGAGATCGGTAAACACGCACGAGCAGTAAAGCGAGCTGGCCTGCCTTGGAGGCAGGGTCAAGTTGCTTGTCGAGTTGGAAGATCCGACTGACGGTGGGTGCGCTTGCACCGATGATCAAGCCTACCTGTGCTTGAGTGAGTCCGAGAAGTTGACTTGCGCGCACAGTGGCCTTGGTCAGGACAACACCTGCTTCAGGGGGCGCAACGACTGCAGGGATCATCTCAAATCTCCTAAAAACATTTCTGTAGAAATATTTTATATGAAAAATGAAAATATTTCACAACCCCAGGACGCCATGCAACGTCTCTCCCCGAGTGCGCCTACAAATCTAGAGCCTGCTCTGTCAAAGCCTTGAATTATTCTTTCCTGATCAGGAAAGACAAGCGTCACCAGGGCCGAGCGCAGCAATGGCCCGAGTATGGCTCCCACCCCTTGAGGCCGTGCCGAGGAGCGCAGGGTAAGGGGCGGGCAAGAGCACTGAAAGATGCTCTTGCTTCAAAAACTAGCTTGCGGCAGTTGTTTGAACGTAGAGAGCGAAGCGAAAGAAGAGAGTTCTGCCGCGCCGCCCCTTAACCGAGCACCGCAGGGTGCCCGGAGCGCAGCGTAGGGACACGGACTTGGGGTCGCCTTTCTTTTGCCTACTTTTCTTTGGCGAAGCAAAGAACAAGTAGGTGCGCAGCCGGGCGCAATTCCCGGCCTCCGACCTAAAGAGAAAAGCAGAAGGTATTAGCACCCGCAGCGCGTCAATCGATCACCCACTACGCCAACAACCACCCCCTCAACCCACCCACTTCCGAGCATTCCGCCAAAGCTGCATCCAAGGACTCAAACCACTCTTATCCAGCGAAGTCCAGCTAGTCTGAATATTGCGGAACACCCGCTCCGGATGAGGCATCAAGGCCGTAAAACGACCATCCGCCGTAGTCACAGCAGTCAAGCCACCAGCACTGCCGTTGGGATTGAATGGGTAAGTTTCAGTCGCCACACCGTGGTTATCGACAAAGCGCATGGCGGCAATAACATTGCTCGCATCCCCCCGCGCACCAAAATTGGCATAACCTTCCCCATGCGCCACAGCGATGGGCAGCCGAGCACCAGCCAGATCTTTAAAGAACAGGCTAGGTGAATCCAGCACCTCCACCAGGGCCAGCCTGGCCTCAAAGCGCTCGCTGCGGTTGGTCGTAAACCGCGGCCAGGCCTGCGCGCCCGGAATGATGTCTGCCAATTCAGCAAACATCTGGCAGCCATTGCAAACACCCAAACCAAACGTATCTTGCCTGGCAAAGAAAGCTTGAAACTGATCAGCCAGCAGCGGGTTGAATGTGATGGAACGCGCCCAGCCTATACCGGCACCCAGGGTATCGCCATAGCTAAAGCCGCCACAAGCCACCATGCCTTTGAAATCAGCCAGCGAGGCGCGGCCCGTTTGCAGATCGGTCATGTGCACATCAACCGCTTCAAAGCCAGCTTCTGTGAAGGCGTAAGCCATCTCGACATGCGAATTAACCCCTTGCTCGCGCAAGATGGCAACGCGAGGGCGTGCTGTCACCACGAAACTCGCAGCCACAGGTGCAGGGAAAGTAGCGGGCAAGTGAACATGCAAGCCAGGATCATCCGCGACGCCTACAGATGCATGTTCAGAGTCAGCGCACTCAGGATTGTCTCGCTCACGAGCGATTTTCCAGCTCACGCTATCCCACACCTGATGCAGATCGTGCAGCGGCGCCGAGAAGATTTCTTTGGCGTCACGCCAGATAGAAAGCTCTCCCTTGCCCTTGTCGATGGATGAGGATGATGGCCGTGTCTTGCCAACGAAATGGCTGTGTTTGGAGAGGCCATGCGCACGCAGCTTCTGCATGACGGCATCGCGTTCAGCGGTGCGCACCTGCAGCACCACGCCCAATTCCTCTGCAAACAAGGCCTTCAGAGTCAGTTCTTCACGCCGTGCACCAACCTGACCAGCCCAGTTCTTGGCATCACCGTATTCCGCCTTGCTGTCACTGATGCCATCACCTTCAGTAACCAACAGATCAACGTTCAGCGCCACACCCACATGGCCAGCGAAGGCCATTTCTGCCACGCTGGCAAGCAAGCCGCCATCACTACGATCATGGTAGGCGAGGATTTTTCCTTCTGCGCGCAACTCATTGACGGCGGAAACAAGCGCCACCAGGTCTTGTGGATCTTCCAGATCAGGCACACCATCAGCCAGCGGACAACCAGACTGATTCACGGTTTGCGCCAGAACACTGCCCGCCAAACGATGCCGGCCCTTACCCAGATCGACCAGAATCAGTGTGGTGTCGTCCTCAGCTTCCAACTGCGGCGTGAGGGTGCCACGCACATCGCCCAGAGTCGCAAAGGCGCTGATGATCAGGCTCACAGGCGAAGTGACTTTCTTGGCTGCGCCGCCCTCGTCCTTCCACTGCGTGCGCATGGATAAGGAATCTTTCCCCACCGGAATGGCCACACCAAGCGCTGGGCACAACTCCATCCCCACAGCTTTTACCGTGGCGTAGAGCGCTGCATCTTCCCCGGGCTCGCCACATGCGGCCATCCAGTTGGCCGAGAGCTTGACCTTGGGCAACTCTATAGGTGCTGCCAGCAAATTGGTAATAGCTTCAGCCACGGCCATGCGGCCGCTGGCAGGCGCATCCATCGCCGCCAGAGGCGTACGCTCGCCCATGCTCATGGCTTCACCGGCAAAGCCTGCATAGTCAGCCAGAGTGACCGCGCAATCAGCCACCGGCACCTGCCATGGGCCCACCATCTGGTCGCGATGCGTCAGCCCGCCAACGGTACGGTCTCCGATGGTGATCAAAAAGCGCTTGCTGGCCACCGTGGGGTGGCTAAGCACTTTGATAACCGCGTCTTGCAGCGTGAGACCATCGAGTTTGAGCGGAGCGAACTCGCGTTCCACGGTCTTCACATCGCGGTGCATTTTGGGTGGCTTGCCCAGCAAGACATCCATGGGCATATCTACAGGCTGCCCCTCACCAGCAGGTGCCGCATGCGGCAAACTGGCCAAATCCACGTCGCCCACCACCAACTGGCGCTCTTCAGTAGCCACACCCACTACGGCAAACGGGCAACGCTCCCGGGCGCAAAGCTGCTCAAACAGCGGCAGCGACTCAGGTGCAATGGCCAGAACATAGCGTTCCTGGCTCTCGTTGGACCAGATTTCCTTGGGCGCCAAACCGCTTTCTTCCAGCGGGACTGACCTAAGATCAAAGCTCGCGCCTCGGCCCGCGTCGTTGGTGAGTTCCGGGAAGGCATTGGACAAGCCCCCTGCTCCCACGTCGTGAATGGCCAACACCGGGTTGGCATCACCCAGCGCCTGGCATTGGGTAATGACCTCCTGGGCACGCCGCTCGATCTCCGGATTGCCGCGCTGAACGGAATCAAAATCAAGATGCGCCGCATTGGTGCCGCTAGCCAGCGAGCTTGCTGCGCCGCCGCCCATACCGATACGCATGCCCGGGCCGCCCAACTGAATCAGCAGGCTGCCAGCCGGAAACTCAATCTTGTGAGTGAGACGCGCATCAATGCTGCCCAGCCCACCGGCGATCATGATCGGCTTGTGATAGCCGCGCTGCACGCCTGCCACCTCCAACTCATATTCCCGGAAGTAGCCCGCCAGATTGGGGCGACCAAATTCATTATTGAATGCCGCACCACCCAGGGGGCCTTCAGTCATGATCTGCAAGGGGCTTGCCATGTGCTCGGGCTTGCCAAGTGGGCTATCCCACAATTTACTGACTGTGAAGCCCGTAAGACCGGCTTTAGGGCGGGCACCACGGCCAGTGGCCCCTTCATCACGGATTTCACCGCCGGCGCCGGTACTGGCGCCGGGAAACGGGCTAATGGCCGTGGGGTGGTTATGGGTTTCCACCTTCATCAGCACATGGCGCAGTTCAGTTTGCTTGTGGTAGCTGGCTGAGCCGGATGCAAGCGGTTGTGGTTGGAAGACCTCGCTCACATTGCCTTCCATCACCGCTGAGTTGTCGCTGTAAGCCACGATGGTGTGCTTTGGCGCAAGGGCGTGGGTGTTGCGGATCATGCCGAACAGGCTGCGCTCCTGCCCTACGCCGTCAATGGTGAATTCGGCATTGAAGATCTTGTGCCGGCAGTGCTCGCTATTGGCCTGCGCGAACATCATCAACTCCACATCAGTGGGGTTGCGGCCCAGGTTGGTGAATGCAGCCAGCAGGTAGTCGATCTCATCGGCCGCAAGCGCCAAACCCCAGTCAGCATTGGCTTTTTCCAGAGCAGCCTTGCCGCCGGCCAGCACATCCACGTGCGCCATGGGTTGCGGCTGCAATGCCGTGAACAAAGCCTTGGCTTCCTGGCGGGAGGCCAGCACGGTCTCGGTCATGCGGTCGTGCAAAAGCGCGGCCACCGCTGAAAGTTCAGCTTCTGTCAGCGCCCCACCCGCTACGCTGACCCTGTATTCGACCAAACGCTCCACTCTATGCAGTGAAATCCCGCAGTTGCGCGCGATGTCAGTGGCTTTGCTGGCCCAGGGAGATACCGTTCCCAGGCGGGGTGCAACGATAACGGCCACGCCGGAAGCTTGGCCTGCAGCCGCTGGTTCGCCATAGCGCAACAAGGCTTCCAGCCGCTGCTCATCTGCCTCCGAAGGGCTGGAATCGAATGAAACCAGGTGCACAAATCGGGCGGAAAGAGACTGAATTCGCTCATTGACCGCCTGGAGGCGAGGCAACAGTTGGCGAATGCGGAAATCGCTGAGTGCGTTGCCGCCCTCAAAAAAATTGATCTGCTGGGTCACGGTGCGGGAAGCCGACGGTGGCAAGACGATGTGAATTGGCAGCGCCCACCGCTGACTGGGGTGAACGCTGAGAATCCGTGATTTTATCCGCCGTGCACACTGCATTGTGGTGCGTCTGCCCATAACCTTGCACGGGGCCCTGCGCATTCGGCGCCACGATGGGATAATTTTGGCTATGACAATCACCATCAAAGATGAAGCCGGCATCGCAGCCATGCGCATAGCCTGCCGCCTGGCGTCTGAAGTGCTGGACGCAATCACCCCGCACATCGTCCCCGGCATCACGACCCTCGAGATCGACCGCCTGGCCTCAGCCCACATGGCCACCCAGGGCACTAAATCCGCCACCATCGGCTACCAGCCCCCTGGCTACCCGCCCTTCCCCGCCCACCTTTGCACCTCAGTGAACCATGTGGTGTGCCACGGCATCCCCATCGACAAGCCCCTCAAAAAGGGCGATATCGTCAATGTGGATGTCACGGTAATCACCCCTAAGGGCTGGTTTGGCGATACCAGCCGCATGTTCCTGATTGGCGACTGCTCCATTGCCGCCAAGCGCCTGTGCTCAATCACCTACGATTCGATGTGGCTCGGCATTGAGCAGGTTAAGCCCGGCGCCCGCTTGGGAGATATTGGCCATGCCATCCAGAAGTTCGTGGAAGGCCACGGTTTATCAGTCGTGCGCGAATTCTGCGGCCACGGAATCGGCCAGAAATTCCATGAAGACCCGCAAATTCTTCACTACGGCAAGCCTGGCACGGGCGAAGAGCTGGTTCCCGGCATGATTTTCACCATAGAACCCATGGTGAACATTGGGCGCCGCGACATCCGGGAAATGAATGATGGCTGGACCATCGTCACCAAAGATCGTTCACTCTCTGCTCAGTGGGAACATACGGTCTTGGTCACCCCCACTGGCTATGAGGTACTCACGCTTTCAGCCGGTAGCCCGGCGACACCTGAGTTCGTTGCGGCACCTGCAACCGTCGCAGCCTGAACCGCTAGCCCCACATGAGCAGTACCCCCTCTACCCCGCCGATCCAAGCGCAGCGCGAAAGCTACCGCCAGAAAAAAGCCGCTTTGCTGGCCGACATGCGCGCTGCCGGCTCAAACACCAGGGGTGTACGCGCGGCACTGTCTGGCGTGTCCAAATGGGCAGACGAGGTGTTGAGGGGGTTATGGCAGGCAGCCGGCTTTGACAAGCGTTTCACACTCGCGGCCGTGGGCGGTTATGGCAGAGGCGAGCTGTTCCCCTACTCAGATATAGATGTTCTGCTGTTGCTTCCGCCGGAGGCGGCCCTAGCCACTGATGAGCTGCTTCGCCAGCGCATAGAACAGTTCATAGGAAGCTGCTGGGATGCCGGCCTGGAAATCGGCTCCAGCGTTCGCACCATCGAAGAATGCCTTTCCTTGGCCGAGCACGATGTCACTGTGCAAACCGCATTGCTGGAGGGGCGCCTGATCGTTGGTAATCGTGAGCTTTTCAAGGAATTTCAGGAGCGCTTTTCCGCGCAGCTCGATCCCCTAGCCTTCTACACCGCCAAGCGGCTGGAGATGCGCCAGCGCCATGCCAAGTACGAAGACACGCCCTACGCGCTGGAACCCAATTGCAAAGAGTCGCCCGGTGGCCTGCGAGATCTGCAAATCATTCTCTGGGCAGCGCGCGCTGCCGGCATTGGCGGCAAATGGGAAGACCTGGCCCGCGCTGGCCTGGCCACACCCCATGAATTGCGCCAACTGCGGCACAACGAAGCGGTGCTATCCCTCATCCGCGCACGCCTGCACCTGATCGCCGGGCGCCGTGAAGACCGGCTGGTTTTCGATTTGCAAACCTCCGTGGCTGAATCCTTCGGGTTTGCCAACAGTTTTTCAGAAGACGGACGCATCGTCACGCGCGCCAGTGAAGTGCTGATGCGGCGCTACTACTGGGCAGCCAAAGCTGTAACCCAGCTCAATCAAATCCTGCTGCAAGGGATTGAAGAATATTTGCGCAGAGCCCAGGGCGAGCCATTGCCTGAACTGCTGCCCATCAATGAGCGCTTCTTCGACAAGGCCGGCATGATAGAAGTGGCCAGCGACGATCTCTACGAGAACGATCCGCACGCCATTTTGGAAACCTTCCTCCTTTACGCCCAGACCCCCGGCGCCAAGGGCTTATCTATGCGAACGCTGCGCGCGCTCTACAACGCACGCACGCTGATGAACCATGCATTCCGCACGGACCCCGTCAACCGCGCCACGTTTCTTTCCATCATGAAACAACCGCAAGGCATTACGCATGCCATGCGCTTGATGAACCAGACCTCCGTGCTGGGCCGCTACCTCTGGATATTCCGGCGCATCGTAGGGCAGATGCAGCACGACCTGTTCCATGTCTATACGGTAGATCAGCACATCTTGATGGTCTTGCGCAATGTGCGGCGGTTTTTCATGGCAGAGCATGCCCATGAATACCCGTTCTGCTCACAATTGGCTGCGGGCTGGGACAAGCCCTGGGTGCTCTTCCTGGCCGCCCTGTTCCATGACATAGCCAAAGGCCGTGGGGGAGATCACTCTGAGCTGGGTGCCCAGGAAGTGCTTCGTTTTTGCCAACAACACGGCATTGAATCCCAAGACACCAAACTGATTGAATTCCTGGTGCGCGAGCACCTTGCCATGAGCCAGATCGCGCAGAAAGCTGATTTGAGCGACCCGGACGTCATCGCCAGCTTTGCAGCCCGCGTGGGCAACGAGCGCTACCTGACTGCACTCTACCTGCTCACCGTGGCAGATATTCGTGGCACCAGCCCCAAGGTATGGAACGCCTGGAAGAGCAAGCTGCTGGAAGACTTGTACAAGCTCACCGTTCGCGCACTCGGTGGCCGCGCACCTGATGCAGATGCCGTCATCGAATCCCGCAAGCGCGAGGCACTGGTTCAGCTGGCCCTGGCTTCCGAGCCGCATGAAGCGCACAAAGCGCTCTGGGACACGCTGGATGTCAGCTATTTCATGCGCCATGATGCGGGCGAAATTGCCTGGCACGCCAAGCAGCTTTCCCGCCACGTGCCACGCGGCGCAGAACCCCCCCAGCCCGGCAAAACCATAGTGCGCGCCCGCGTTTCACCTATTGGTGAAGGCTTGCAAGTATTGGTTTATGCCAATGATCGACCAGACCTGTTTGCACGCATCTGTGGTTACTTTGAGCGGGCAGGCTTTTCCATTCTGGATGCCAAGATCCACACCACGCGAGATGGCCACGCGCTAGACACCTTTCAGGTCGTCAGCGCGATGATCCCCAACCACTACCGTGAGTTCGTCAACCTGGTGGAAGCCGAACTGCCCCTGGCCATCAAGAGCGAGGCCGCCCTGCCCGCCCCGCGCCTGGGAAGAGTGTCCCGCCGGGTGAAGAGTTTTCCCATTACCCCGCGCATTGATCTGCGGCCAGATGAAAAAGCCCAGCGCTGGCTGCTCAGCGTGTCTGCCAGCGACCGCGCCGGCCTGCTCTATGGTGTGGCGCACGTGCTGGGCGCCCATGAGATCAGCGTAGAGCTGGCCAAAATTACGACCCTGGGCGAACGTGTGGAAGACACCTTCTTGCTGCAGGGCACCCAATTGCAGCACAACAAAACGCAGTTGGAAATCGAGCAAGAGTTGCTTGACGTGCTGGCGGCCAATTAAAGTCATAAAGTCCATTGAACCGCGGAGACGGTCGATGCCTTGCTCCGCAGCGCTGGAAGGCGCGACAAATCGGCGCGATGGCGGTCATCGTCGATGCGAAGGACCAGCACGCTGAGCGTTTTTATAGGCATTTCAACTTCCTGCCTTTCAAGACAACACCGCTGCGCATGTATCTGCCCATGGGTCAGATCGCGCAGTTGTTTTCTGCACCCAACACACACGTTTAATAAGCGGCCGGGCGCTACGCTGCCCACGCTGGGACGGCCGGATCGATGCCAGCTTGCGCAAGGGCGCAAGACCCGTGGCCGCGGCGGTAGCCACACAAACTGAGCTTTAGCGCAGTGGCTGCTGCTACTTTCACAAAGACCGTTATGTTAAAGCGCGAAGCGATTTACCCCGCAGACCCTGCCAGGGTGGGGCGGGCTCGATGCCCGGATCGGCCTGTCTTTGATGCGCTGCGCGCAGCGCCTAGCTTTGAATCCTATGCAAGCGCAACCCACTCTGAAACATCCTGAATAACTTGCTGCATCCACAACCAAAAATCAGGAAACTCCTGGACAACATCAAATCCAGAATCTGTCCAACCTTGTATTTGCAGCACCCCATTTGCGATTCTATTTTCATCGAAAGACACACACGCCAAGTCGTCATTGTCTTGTCGCCTAGCAAACACAAACAGTCGCTTCGTGGTTACATCGGGCCATCGCTCTGTGGCCCAAAAGCATTGCTCAGCCGGCATGTAATGCCATGGTTGCAATTGCGTAAACGGTTCAAAGCCGACCAAGTCACGGTCAATTAGCCACTGGTAACCCACCGGCATAGTCAAGTCATTTTCCATTCTCATAACTCCTACTTTTTTGGTGCAGGCAATTTTGGTGGAGTTGGCGTTCCATCGGCAGGAAGTGGCGGTCTTTGATTTTCCGCTCGATACGCAGCAGCTTTACCACACGTCGTAGCGCTTTCAAATCTACCTGCCATACTCGTCGGTCGAAGATCCGTAGGCAGATGCAAAGTTACAGGGATCGATGTGATACCTTGTTCAAGCGCAACGGCATCCCGCGTATGGTCAACCGCCTTGGTGTACAGCGAAGCGCCGGCCTTCACTCCTTCAGATACAACAGGTTTTAGTGAAAAACCTAATCACTAATATCACCAAATATTTCAACCCTGCACCAATCAGGAAAATATCCTTCTAAGATAAAAAATCATCAATATAAACCAAACCCAGCAACTCAAGCGATCTCATACATTCATCTGCATTATCGCCTCCAAAGAACGGACCCAGAGATATTAAATCATTAGATTCATCGAGATATTTTTCAAAATCAAACTCCTTCATAATTGAATTCAAATTTATTGACTTTTTCTCCACGGCATCCTTTCTAAGGACAATTCCGAAATCTTTCGATACATTCATTGAAAACCTCTTTTACCGTGCCTGAGGCAGCGTTGTACCATCCGGGACATGAATTTTTACGTTATAGATTGCGTGCTTGAAGATGGTTGAAGGATTACATAATTACTTATCGAATTTCCCTTTCTTAGCATCGTATCCGGCACTGCGAAATAGATGCGAACGGTGCCAATCGCTCCAGGTGGATAAGATGCTCCGGCTTCCGTAACATAAAGTTGAGGCGTTCCGTTTCGCGGTATCGCTACTGGAATGGCGGTTTCTTGATTTTGTACCCACAGAGAAGCCTCCCCTGGGGAGACCCAACGCGACACGGTTGTATAACCTTCTGGCAATGGGCCGTCCGCAGCTCCAATGCCCCGTGGATAGACTACGTAGGTGTTCGGTGGCGGGATTAGGTCAATTTTGTTCGCGGCCATCCGCCCTACAGTCGCCGCGGCCGTCCCGCCCGCAACCGTTCCAGACCCCAAGGCCTCGCCGGCAAGTATGTCGGCGACTGCCATACCTGCCCTGTTGGCACACAACACTATGTTGGCCACGCAGGTTTCCACCGCTACACCTGCCGCCGCTGCGGCTCGTCCTACTCCTGCGGCAATCGCTGGGGCGCTAGCTGCCCCGCCCACCAACGTGCCCACTCACAATGCCGAATTGATGGCAACCTGATCGCACTTTGCTGGATTGGTCTGACACACTCTGCCCCAGTTTTCGTCAAAAAACCCGACTAAATCAGCGTCGAATTTATTCAAAATCTGGAAACTCCAACAACAAAACATCAACCTCACTTTCTGATGGCCAATGACCATTTTTTTCATTAAAGTGACTCACGAATTCTAGCGGCGGGCTAATTCGCAGCTTTCGGACATAATAAGCCATTGTGTCTTGCCAAGCCCATTTCCCATCTGTCTTTATTGAGAGAGTTCCTGCTATTTCGGATGGGCAGATTTTTGATTTTTCCAATCCGGGTGATGCAACCCATATCGGGCAATTTTCCAGATATGCAGAAATTTTTTGCGCCTCAACTGGAGAAAGAATATTCCGAGGCTCATTCAGTATGGATGGAAATTTACCATGGCAGTGCTCTCTCCATAACCCAAAAAAATGTGATTTATTCATTTTTACTAATTTGTCTTTCCAGGATAAAAAATCTTCCATACCCCTGAATTAGTATATTGATTTGGTCCAATCACGGCTTTTCCGTTTGGAAAAACAAATAGTGTATCAGTCGGCGCCATGACCGGGACGCCCATCTTATTTGCCAGATTTTGAGCAAATCCAGTATCACAAGCACCAGTTTGACAAGAAGCTAGCCGGATAGCGTCACCGTTATAGTCAGGCTGTTTCTTAATATAAGCTGATAGTGATCGCTGATCAATTAACTGCCAACCATCGTCGACGCGAACGGCGACAGTATCCGGGGCTCCGTGTATGACCACATCATAGTAACCATCTTGAGGCTTCAACCACTTTGCTGCCTTCACGGTAGCATCATCATTACCAAGTTTTGTGCCAAGAAAAACTGCTTCACCGTTGCCCGCCCCAGTATTTGTGGTCTGACCTTCTGTTGCGGTACGTTCAGGAGCACCTGCGGCCGTGTTGGCCTTGACTTCTTCAGCTGTCTTGACTCTCGTTGCCCCCCCCGCAGGCTTACGCTGGCCCAATGCAGCCGCTCCACCTGTGAAAAGAATGTCCAGCCCGTCCTGCGTTGATCCTGCATTCAGGCCTGAATAGACATTTCTCTCTCCCGCTGTCAGACCACCTTTGTTTTGCTCAATCTCGCCCAGGTCGGTCTTGATGATGCTACCCGCCTGCCTCATTTGAACTTCATTCTGGGCTTTGATGCCCTTGAGTTCGGCCGCCACTTTGGGATCCGTGGCGTTCGCTATCTGTTTGTCCAGTTCTATGCCATAGAGGTGCAATTCATAGAGATCTCTACTTGCCTGCGCGACGTTGGCCCGGCATGTCGCTGCATCACCCCCAATGCAGTTCGACACCATCTCTTCCTGGCGTTGCTGGCTTCTTTGATCAAGCGCATCTCTTGTCTTGCACCCTGCATCGTCCCCTCCCCGGCATGCAGCGTCCGCCCGGTAACGTTGAATTTGCTCCGTATGCCGCAGGTAGTTGTTCTGTGTAGCTGTAGTCGTCACATTGGCCCCAGCCGCACCTCCCGTGATAGCCCCCACCACTGTGGAGCCCAGCAGCATGTAGTCGCTTCTCTGGCGGTCAATTTCCTTCTTAGTTTCAGGACTGGCGCCTTCTGGATACGGGAACTTCGCCTCCGCTTGCTGCTGCAGGTAGGGAGTCAGCGTTTGGTTTGCCGCCGCGCTCACCATTCCAGGTACGTTGCCCAGCATGGCACCAGCTGCCCCGTGCAGAACAACTTTGCCTACACCTCCCTCGCTCCAGGCATCCATCTCCTGCCGCGCCGACTGCATGCCTGCCGTGTCACCCATAGCTTTAGCCCGCTCATAGTCCACTGCGGCTTGACTGAAGCGGCTCTCAGCGATGTCTCCTACGATGTTGTACAGCGCAGGGCCAGCCACTCGGATAGCCATAGCGGTATCAGCCTGGCTCTGCAACGTGCGCCCCAGATCGGGCAGTGGATCCAGAGCCTTCTTGTTCCGCTCAGCTTCCACATCCCGGTTCAGGCTGGCGATCTGCTGGTCGTTTTCTTTCTGGGTGCCCTGCGTGAGATTGATGTTGCCTGCTGCGATGGCACTGCGCGTGCTGCTGTGATCATTACTGCTATCAAACTGCGGAATGTCTGGCAGCGCATTCAAGCCATTGCCCAGGTTACCGCTGGCATTGGCATTGCTGCTATAGCTGGCTGTCAGCCCAAAGGTGCTGCTGTTGAACTGACTGTGGTTAGCTATGTCTTCTGTTACGAGCCGGCCAGTGGTTAGGCTGTTCTTGTCTGCCCCGGCCAAGCTATCGATCAGCCCACCCTTCAGGTGCGTAGTGCCCGCTACTTCTACATCGAAACCACCTTTACCCGCTGCGATGCCACTTTGCTCGGTAACGCCAGCATAGTTACCGCTGGCGTTGCCACTGCTCAGACCAATGCCTCCGCGAGTTCCTTCATAGCTACCCGAGCCTGAACCGCCGTAGCCAAAACTGACACTGTTGGAGCTTTGCTGAGCACTGGCCACAGCCGTGTCCTGCAGGCTTTCAATGGTGAGGTTACCCCCTACTTTGCCGGTGACCGTTTCGCCTTCAATGCGTGCACCTCTCAAGCTGGTGTCGCCTGTGCTGGTGAAGCTCACGCCTTGCTGAGCCCGAATGTGGGTGTTAGCTTGTTGGGTGCTTTGACCTTCAGCTTGGCCCTTACTGCTGCTGGCACTGGCATCAAAGCTCCAGCCGCCGTTGTAGGTCACGCCGGCTGTCCAGCCACTGCTTTGATTGCTACTGCTGTTGCTCGCTTGGGTTTGCTGCGCGCCCAGATCGATGGTGTGGGCACTCAGGCTCACTTCCTTGCCTTGCACCGTGGCCGCGCGCGAGACGATGCTGCCGCTTTCGCTATCTGCTTGCAGCGTAACCTTGCCCCCACCGGTGATGGTGGAGTTTTGCACGGTCTCACTGTGCGCTGCGAAGCTGCTTTCGCTTCGGCTTGATTCCACGCCCAGGCGGATGCCGCCCGTAAAACCCTGCTGATCGCCTGATCCAGACACACCATCTGCTCCGGGTTTGAACTTTTGGCTCATGTCGTACAGGCCTCGCCCAGCAGCCACGGCCCGCAGCGTGCCCGCCCTGTCACTGTCGGTTTGGACAGCAGCATCTGCGTTTTGCATGACACTGGCCCCTTGGCTGATGATGCCGCCTGCGCCCATGCCCAGGGTGATGGCACTCTGGCTGGACTTGAACTGTTGCGCCTGGCTTGTACTGTCTACATCCGCCAGTATTTGGATGTCTTTGGCTTTGATGGTGACATCGCCAGCAGCCAGTACATCGCTGCTTTTCTGGGTATAAGTTCCCCCAGCATTGATGCTGACGTTGCCAGCGAGCGAGCCGACGATGGCGCGCTCTGTGACGGTAGCCGTGCTTTGCGCTTGGCCTTCCATCCTTTGGTTGCCCACCGCAAGATTTCCACCGGAGCCGAAGAATCCGCTGCGTTGATCTTTATAAGCACTGTTTGCGGTGTGGAGGTTCTGCTCGCCCGTAATGGTGATGTCACGCTTGGCGACGATGGCCAGGTCTTCCGTGCTGCTGACGCTGGATGCACTGACCTTCACATCTCGGCCAGCATCGATGAGTACGGTGTTACCTCCTACCGCACTGCCAGTGACCTGCTTGCTGGCGGTAGTGCTGTTCGATTCCCCCTTGACCGATGAGAGTGCCCAGCCGCCTTTGGATGCACCTTCAACCGCATGGCTGTGCTCCGTGCGCACTGCTTCGATAGAGATGTCTTTATCTGCAATGAGGCTGGCTTGCCCCTTGGTGGCATCCACCGTGCTGCCTGCCACCCGGATGTCGTCTTTGGCAATGATTGCAACGTTGTTGCCAGCCCGGATCTCGCTTGCGGTGACGGTTTGGGCTTTCGTATCTGTGTGCAGGAAGCGTTTGTTTCCTACGCTTTGCACGTCTATGCGCTGGTCAGTCACCGCAGCCAGAATATCCACGCTCTGGCCTTCCAGCCGCACATTGCCATCGCTGCTGGCAATCTGGCTTCCGGTAACGGTGAGTTTGTCTACGGCTTTGATTTCAACCGCTTTGCCGCCTTCGAAGCTGCTGCCCAGGGCTGTGGTTTCACTTTGCTTCCAGTAGGTTTCTCGGCCCTTGTAGCCTACGGTGCCGGGTTGAACATCAACGGCCCGGGTTTCAAGCACGGCGCCAATATCGATGTTGCGGCCGGCGCTGGCCACCAAGATGTCTCCTGCCCTCACTCTTGCACCCTGGGCAATAAGATCTTGCCCGGCCTCAAGGCTGATTTTGTCTCCGGCCAGTGTGGCTACGCGGGTGCCGAGGGTGGCCGTGGCGGTGGCCGAGCCTTGGGTGTAGGTAAGGTTCTGCGTGACAGTACGCAACTCAATGTTGCGGCCCGCCTGCAAGGCGATCACGGAAGGTTTGCTCTCCTGGCCCAGGCCGGTGATGCGGCCACCCAAGTTCAGGATGTCTTGCTCGGCCTTGATCCCAATCTGGTTGCCAGCCACGGTACCGCTGTTGGTAACGTTCCGGCCTTCGATGCTCACAGTGCCGGCCGTGCCGGTGCTGCCGCCATGGGCATAGAGTGTGCCGCTATTGACTACGTTCTGCCCCGGGGCGCGAATGATGACATCGCTGCCAGCCACCAGACTGCCTTGGGGCGTTAAGTCTCCGGATTGGGGCCGTCGCAGATATACCTTGGGCACCAATACTTCTGTGGTGCTTCCATCTGCCAAGGTGACGGTGTCTTTGACCAGCAACACCACATCGCTGGTGAGCTGCTGCATCTGCGCTTCGCTCAGCTCTGCACCCGGGGTGAGCTGGTACTGTTCGGCTACGCTCACGCCCGCATCCATGAGGGCTTTGAACTGGCTTTGGCTGTCACCATAACCGCCGATGAAGCGCCTGCCGGTGAGGCCCATGATCTGATCATCTATCAGCTGCGCTTCAGCAAAACCATCGCCGTAGCGCTTGAGCAGGCGGCTGCCATCCAGGTTCAACCGGTCGAAGTAGTAGTCAGAGCTGACGAAATTCTGCCGATCCGTGAAGGCTGGATCGGTTTCCACGAGGTAAGGGGCGTTGGGCTCCCCTTTCACGTTGAACATCGCGCTGCCAGGCACTTGCAGCTGGCCGTCGTACACAGCGGTGGTGTAGCCGTCACCGCGGATGGGCAGGGGCGGCACACTGGGGTTGAGCGCGCCGGATGGCGGCACTGCGATAGGAGGCAGTGGGCGAGCAGCAGCGCTTTGGCTGAACTGCATCTTCACCGCATCAATGGCTTTAGACTGGCCGGCGCGCACGCCGTCAGCTATAACGCTGCCTCGCAGGGGCTGGTCTGCCGCTGGCCCTGTCTGCACGCCAGCGAGCGACACATTAGGGCCTTGCGGCCCAGCGCCCGCATTAACGGAAACCGTGCTCCCTGTTCCACCACCGCTGACCGCTCCGGAGGTGCCTGGCGCGGACACACCAGCAACGGAAGGGGCATTCACCCCTTGGCCGGCCTGTGAGTTGTCTGACACCCCGCTGCCTGTGCTGGCGTTACCGGAAGGGCCGCTGCCGGCCGCCGTACCTGAAGAGCTGACTGGCAGTGGCTTCGGACGTGTACCGCCCACCACGCCAGATACAGCGTAGCCTTCCGTAACAGCGCCCGCACCAGCACTCTGGTTCTCAGGGGCACCGTTGTTAGCAGGCGGAGTGACAGGCCGCACATCCAGATTGAATTCGCTTGAAGTGGCGATGCTGGGCAGCGGCAGGGCTGCATCATTACGACGGCAAACGCTGGTACCGAAGGCACCGCAGTGTTCCTGGCGGCTTAAATAGACATTGCCAAGATCGACGGTGGTGCTCTGCCCTGTGCTGGCCTGGTTGATAAGGGCACCATCGCTGACAAACTGCCCGCCTGCAATGATCCAGCTGTCTTTGTTGACACCGCCGCCATTGAAGTTGACCGCACCACCTGCCACGATTTGGCCGGGCTTGCTGGCAATGACGACGTCCTTGGTGACCTCCTGGCTGGTGACGGTGGTCACGAAATAATCTTCAAACCTGCGCGAAACCAGATCAGCGTTGAAGGCATCGAGCTCGGTTTGTAGTTGAGCCAACTGGGCCGTGCGGCGCCTGTTCACCTCAGCGTCGTAGATGTCTTTGGTGGTCCAGTACGCTGCGCACACGCCCATTCCGCTGCGCTCTCCGTCTGAACCCAGGCAGGTTCCGTTCGCGCCCGGGCCGGTAAGCGGCATGGTGGGCGCAGTGAGGTCGCTGAAATCTGGCGCGGCTACATTAAAGGTGGCCCAAACAGCATGGTTGTCTGCGTAGTACGGCGTTCTGGTGTCATCGCAGTCCAAGCAGGGAACTACATAGGTGGGCTTGTACGGCTCAGCACCGTAACGATCGAATGGATAATTCTGGCTGGGTACTACAACAGCCTGTGGATCACCCCAGTAAACGAAGCGGATATCTTCCTGGGCATAGCGTGTACCAGGGCTGGTGGAAGGTGCGTAGAAGACCTTGTTCAGTGCGGTGGTACTGCTCTGCTGCTCTGTTTGGAGGCCAGCGTTTTCATTGGTGACCTGGCCGCTGACGGTGATGTTGCCCCAAGCGTTGACTTTGCCGCCCACATTACGCAGCGAGCCGTTCACGTTGAGGTGGTTCAAGCTCAACAACAAGGCATCGGGCTCGTTGTTCACCGCGCCAGTCAGGGTGAGATCGCCGCTGCGCGAGGCAATGACGGAGGTAGATTCGTTATTGATCTCCCCAGCCGTGATGCTGACACTACCGCCGTAGATGCGCCCGCCGACCTGGTTATTCACGGTGGCCGCCTCAATGGTAGTGGCGCCGCTGCTGGCGTTGATCAACCCGGCGTTGTTAACGGTGCCGGTAACGCCGATGCTTGTGCTGGCGGCAATGATGGAGGCGCCAGCCTGGTTATCCAGGTTGGCAGCCCGCAAATCCAAATGATTGGTGGCGCTTACTGTTCCCTGGTTGGTGTAGTTGCCCGTGGTCTCGATGTTCAGGTTGCCGTTGGTGGCCACCGTACCGGTGTTGGTGTAATCCCCCTGGGTGCGGAGCGTGAGGCCCGCGCCGCCTGCTACTACGCCATCGGCGCTGAAATCAGGCGCTTCGAGGCTGAGCATCTTGGTGGCGTCGATGCGGCCACCTGTGTTCACGAGGCGAGCGGTATTCACACTGACGTTGTCGCCAGCGATTTTTCCATTGCGGTTGTCCAGTTCAGTGGAAGCGCGAATGTCTACATCGCCCAAAGCCACAATGGCACCGCCCGCATTGTTGATGCTGGTGGCATTGGCATTCAACTTGCCGCCTGCGAGCAGGCCGTAAGCGTAGCTGCCGTCATGGGTGCCGCTGTTGTCTATGCTGGTTGCGGTCACGCTCAAGTCACCGGCGGCATAGATGGCGCTGGTGCCGGTGTTGCTCAACTGAGCCGCGTTCACGGAAAGGTTGCCGGCGCTGGTAATGCTGCCGGAGGTGTTGTCCAGCGTACCGCCTGTGCTTATGGCGCCACCTGCCAGGCCAAGCAATGTGCCTAAGCGGTTGTCGATACCGCTGCTGGCATCAATGCCAAGTTGACCATTGGCACCCACATAGCCGCCGGCATTGTTCAAGGTGCCGGTAGTGATCTGTATGCCACCTTCGCTGACGATGCCTCGCGTGGTGCCGCTGGCGGTGTTGGTAAGCACCCCGTCACCGGTGTCGATGCGAATGCCGCCAATGCCGGACTCAATCACGCCACTGGTGTTGTTCACGGATCCCGCGGCCAGATTGACGCTGTTCAGACCACTGATCACGCTGCCTTGGTTCTGGATGCCGCCTTGGCCTTGTATGGAAACGTCGCGCCCGGCGATCAAGCCGCTGCGGTTGTCCAGAGTGCCGCCCTGTAGGGTGATAGCCAGTTGATTGGTGGCAGACAGCGTGCCGCTGCTGCCGTTTTGGATGCTCCCCGCGCTGATGCTCAGATCGGTGGCCGACTGGAGGGTGTTACCGGTGTTGTCTAAGGTGCCAGCCGTAATGTGCACAGCGCCTGACTCGCTGCCCATGGTGGCGCCGGCCGCGTGGTCGAGCGTACCGCTGGCTATGGCACTCAGGCTTTCACGGCCAATGATGCTGCCGTTGCGGTTGCGTATGTCCCAACCGGCGACGCTCAAGGCTGCCAAAGATTGGATTGAACCATCCGAGTTCACCAGGTTTCCCGTGCCGGCATCCACGCTCAGGCTCTGCTGAGTGGAGATCTGGCCGCCCTGGTTATCGATACCTTGCCCGGCAGAAACGGTGCTGGAACCTGCACCGTAAGCTTGCAGTTGGCCGCCCGAGCTGTTGTTTAACTGGCCGGAGAGGCGAATATCCAAGGTTTCATTGGCGGCAATGGTGGTGCCGCGGTTGTCCAGGGAGCCACCGCTGATGCCAATGTTGGTAGCGGCTGCCAGCGTGCCTCCACGGTTATCTATGTGTTGGCCCGCCACGCTGACGCTGCTCTCGGCGCTGTAGATGGTGCCGGAGCGGTTGTCCAGGGTGCCGCTGCCAGCATCCACAGTGGCGACACCATTGGCGGCGAGCGTGCCCGCCGTGTTGCGTACGCCCTGCCCTCTGGCTATGAGTTCTCCTGCTGCAGTGAGTGAGCCGCCTTCATTGTTCAATTCACCTGTGCGGGCGACGACGCTGAGGTTGCGGGCGCTTAGGCTCTGACCAGCCACGTCAATGCTGTCAGCGCTCAGGGCCAGATCTCGGCCAGCTTGGTATTGGAAATTGGCTTGGCCCAGCGTAAGCAGGCCGCTAACGCTGACGTCGATGTCACGCGCTGCTTGCAAGGAGGCACCGCCGGAGACCACGTTTTGCGTGCCGCCCACGCGCAAGTCTTGCCCGGCTGCGATGGTGCTTCCACCAAAATCCAGGGCCTGCGCGGCCACGAGAGCAGCGTCACGCGTGGCGCTGATTTCGATCTGATGCGCATCGATGTTCTGCCCTGTGATGCGAGCATCTCGGCCCGTGGCTACCTGGGCCTGCCGGAGTTTGAGATCTGTGCCCTGTACCCTGACATCACCAGTGGCAAGCAATTGGCCAGCGTTGAGATCTACAGCGCCGGTGGAACGGACCTCCAGTACACCGCCGCTTTCCAAGCGGGCGCGCGGCGCCGTGAGGCTTTGCACGACCAGCGTTTGGCTACCGCCGCTTTGCAAGATGGCATCGGCCATGCGGGTGCTTCCACCCTGCACGTCAAGGGTGCCCACTGCGGAGAGTTGGGCCTGGTCAAGTTGAACCGCACCGGAACCAGCTTGTAGGTTAAGCACCCCGCCGCTGGATAATTGGCTACCCGCTCCGTCGAAGCTGCTAACGACGAGCGAAGCACCGTCTTGCGCGGAGAGCTTGCCTTGCGTGAAGCTCATGGCGGCGGCTTGCAGTTGGAGCTCGCCACCGGAGTGAATCTGGCCCCCGGTGCTGGTGAGATCGCCGGCAGAATGAACGCTCAAATCCCCACCGGCCTGGAGCGAGCCAGCGGTATTGTCGATACCGCCTGAATTGGCCGTGACGTCAGCACGCTCATTGGCTGCGATCTGGCCTCCCGCGTTGTTGATACTGGAGCCTTGCACACTGGCGGTGCCAATCGCAAGCAGCCTGCCGGAGGCGTTGTCCACCGCCCCAACGGCGGTCACGCTCAGGTTGTTGCCAGCCACGATGTCATTGGCGCTGTTGCTGATGCGCCCACTGGCATTCAGGGTGATATCCGTGGCTGCTGCAATAACGCTGGAACTGCCGCCTGGGTTCGCACTGCCTGGGTTCAAAATGTTGCCGGCCTGCACGTTGAGCGCGCCTTGCACGCTGCGCAGGGTGCCGCCGGTGTTGTCGAGCTGGGTCGCAAGAGGGTCTGCACTGCCCTGGCGTGCAGCGATCGTCAGATCACCATTGGAAGCCACGGTGCCTTGGCGGTTGTCCAAGCCCTGGCTTTCCAGTGCCATGGCTCCGGCTGCGAGCAAGCTGCCCTGCTGGTTGTTCAGCGCGCCGGTACCGGCGATAGCCTGCAGATCTCCCGCTGATTCAATGCGGCCGGCTTGGTTGTTCAGGCCTTGCCCACGCAGAACCAGAGAGGCTGTTCCGGGTGTGCCTGCACTGCTGGCAATAAGGGTGCCGTCCTGGTTGTTCAAAAGACCTGTGCCCGCATCCAAGGCCACCTGCTCCCCCGCCACAAGCCCGTTGGAAATATCAATGCCGTTAGCGGCCTGCATACCCACGTTTTCACCGGCCACCCATTTCGCCCCGGAAGCACGAATGGCGCCTTGGCTGGCGGAAACATTCAGGCTCTTCTGCGCCTGCCATTGACTGCCATCGGCTTGCAGTGAACTGGTCTGTGCATCAATGGCCCCACCCGCTGACAGGCCGGCCTGCGAGAGATTGGTCTGGCCAGCGATCAGGCGTACATCACCTGCCGCCTGAAGGGTGGCGCCTTGCAAATCGGCCTCACCTTGGCCCACATCCAGCACTGCATCGCCTAACTTGGCGCCCATGACCAAGTCGTTCGCGCGCACGGAAGACCCATGCACTTCCACGGCCTGACCGGAAGCCACGGTAGCCTTCGCAAGCAGCAGATCACCAGCGACAAGATCAACACGGCCGCCTTGGCTGAGCACGCGGGCGCGATCAGCAGTGAATGCGGCACCGCCGGTGTCAATACGCACGTCTCCTGTGGATGCAAGCATGCCGTCAGTGCTGTCAATTGCACCACCTTGCAATGTGAGCGATTGCTCGGCGACGATCTGGCCGGCACGGTTGTTCAGGGACGTCGTGGCCAAGGAAAGTGCACCTTGGGTCTGGATCGAACCTGCGCTGTTGTCAAACTGGGTGAAGCTGCCTGCTTCCGAGGTGATAGACAGGCTGGTCTGCCCACTGAGGCGACCTCGACGGTTGTTCAAGGTGTCGCCGCTGAGAGCGATATTCAAAGCACCGGTTGCATCAATGCGGCCACCCTCGTTATTGAGCGTGCTGCCTTGCAGGCTGGCATCGGTGCCAGCCACCACAGTGGCCCCTGCGGTGGATACCGCGCCCTGGGTTTGAATGCCTATGGCTTTCTCAGAAGCTATAACAGTGCCGCCAAGAAGAACATCCTGGCTGGCCTTCAATTCAATGTCACCCACCGCCAACACACCACTGGTGGGCTGCCCGGTAGCATTGAGTGGGGCCTGCAAGTTAATGCTTCGCGCCTGCACGGTCACGCCACCAGCGTCGCTTTGTACCGTGGCGCCCTGAGCAACGAAGTCGCCCGCGCTCGACACCATGCGAACATCATCTACAGCGCTGATTTTGGCCTCGCTGGCGCGAATACCGCTCTGGCCAGAGAGATTCATTTGCCCACCAGCGACGACCCGGGCGCGATCGAGATCCAGCAGGCCTTCTGCTGCCGTAGCTTGCAATGAGCCACCTGCAGACAAACGAGCGACCGAAGCGGTCAATGAGGCCGCATTAATGCTCAGTTCTTTCGCAGTCTGAACAGTGGCGTCTTTCAGGCCCATCTGGCCGACAGCCTCGAGTTCGGTATTTTTTCCGACCAGCAGTTGGGCGCCATTCATTGCCAGGTTCCCCGCTGAGCGGATCACCAGTTGGCCGTCAGTCGTAGCGCGCAGGCTGTTGGCAGTTACCTCGCCACCCTGGATACGAATTTCGCTGGATTGAGGCCCCTGGGCCGCTACCAGGGCGTTGTCGAGGTTCAGCTTGCGATCTGCATGCAACGAAACCGATTCATTGGAGACGATGTTGGCGCGCGTTGCATCGATATCTTTGGCACTGATGCTCAAGGCGTCTTCGGCTGCCCATTGGCTGCCCTGCGCAAGCAACGTACCGTTGGCCTGCACGTCTGCGGCGCCGCCGCTGATGACGCGTGCGCCGTTCAGATTCATCTGGTCCGCACGCACGGTGAGACCGGTGCCGCCGGCAATGGTGGCCCCAGATGCAGTCAATTCACCAGCACGGATGTCAGCCTCTTTCTCTGCCAGCAGAACGCCTTGGCTGATGTCCAAGCGTTGGCCCTTGGTGTCTATGGTCAGATTGCCGCCGGTCTGCAAGCGGCCGCCACGGTTGTCGATGGCCTGGCCGATGAGGGTCAGGTCCGATTTGGTCGACATGGAGCCGCCCTGATTGAGCACCTGGGCATTGGTGAGTGCGAGATCGCCAATGACTTCGACGCTACCACCGCGGTTGTCGAACGCTGCACCCCGCGCATCAATCCACGCACCGCCTGCGCTGGCTATGGAGCCGCTCTGGTTGTTTACGCCACGGGCCTGGATGGACAATGCGTCCGCCTGCGCACCGGTTGCAACGATCTGGCCGCCAACGTTACTGAGTTCACCCTCCCCGGCATCAAGCGACACCTGTGAGCCGACGACCTTGGCGCCATCGGTGGTGATGCCGTTGCCGCTGGCAGCCAATTGACCACCGGCCAATAGCGCTCCGCCGCTGATGTCCAACGGGCCGCGCATGGCTACGGTGGAGTTCCCTGCAGCAGACCAAGTTCCACCGGTCAAGCTCTGGCCCACAAGATTCAAATTGGCGCCGGCTGTGGCAGTGGTGCCCTGGGATTGAATGGTTTGCGCGCTCAGACCCAGGTTGCTGCCGGCGCTCAAGGTAGCGCCATTCAGCGAGGCATCGCGGGCAATGTTCAGTGTCAGATCGGAACCTGCCCCTATGCGAGCTTGGCTGGCTTCGAGCGCGTCGGCATCTATTCGCAAACCTGCACCAGCGGCTACGGTGCCGCCAGCAGTATGGATGGTAGTTGCCCGTACGGTGGCGCCACTTACCGCACCAATCGAACCTGCAGTGTTGTCGAGTGCGCCTGTATCGAGCGCCAATGCGCCTCCAGCATGTATAGCGCCGCCTTGGTTGTTGAGGCCGCCACCCGAGGTTGCTATAGAAACGCCTCTGCCCGCGCCGATATTGCCTTGTTGGTTGTTAAGCTCGCCACCACCAGTCAGAACCGTAAGGGACCCGGCGGTACCCAGCGTACCGCCCTGGTTATCCAGAGGGCCACTCAAACTCAGATCGCTCTGTGTCACAAGGTAGCCACCACGGTTGCTCAGTTGGCCAACACCAGACAGAGTGACAGTCGCCGCCGAGATGGTGCCCTGGTTGTTGCTCAAAACGCCACCGCCAACGCTCAGGTTCAGATTCCCGTTGGATTGCAGAGCGCCACCGGTGTTGTCTATACCAATGCCGCTCACACTTAGCGTGCGCGTGCCAACCAACTGGCCGCCAACGTTGTCGAGCGGGCTGCCTGTACTGGCAACGCTGACCTGCTCACTGACCACCGTGGCCCCGCGCGTGCTCACGTGCTGGGCACTCAGGTGTGCCTCAGTACCCGCTTGCAGAAGCGCACTCTGTGCATCAATGTCTTTATTCCCGTTGATGAGCAAAGCACCAGATGAGCGAACACCGGTACCCACAAGGCGAACAGAATCGCCCGTGGCATTGACCCTGTTGTTAGATGAGATCTGGCTACCACTCAGGTCAAGCGTGCCAGATGCCTGCGCCGTCACCTCTCCCACCGCCTGAACGGTGCTGGAGGTGATGCTCACTTGGTTGCCACTCAGATGCAAGCTCTGGTTGGAGGACAAGGTTTGACCGGACAGCGCCACGGTATCTGCTTGAATCGACAGATCTTTCTCTGAGGAAATAGAGCTTGTTTTTCCATCCCCTTCACCCGTCACGGTTTGAGCCGAAATGCGCAGGCCGGCCGCGCTATAGATCTGCCCGCGGTTGGAGAGTCGCTCTACAGGGGAAAGAACGAGATCTTCAGTGGTGGAGGCCTGATGAATAACCCCACGGTTGTCGATAACAGGGGCATCCAGCCGAACACGTTGCGCGGCTTGTATGGTGCCTTCGTTACGTACCTCGCGCGCACTGGTGATCCTGACATCAGCCTCGGACACCACGTTGCCACGCACCTCCGCGTTGCCGCCGGCGGAAGCGAGTTGCACGCCCTGTTTACCGTAGGCATTGCCCACCCGCAAATCGCCATCGGCGCTCAGCGTGAGACTACCTTCGAGCGCCGCCAAGCGCCCACTGCTGTTAACGCCTACGCCTTTGTCAGTGGCAACCATGTAGACCTGATTGGCGTACATGCCCCCGACGTCCCGGATGTCAATCGCAAATTTAGGCGCTTGGCCGGTACCGGCCTGGTTGGTGATGGCCCTGACATCGCCATAAAGCACCCGGTTGGCCCCAGCAATGGCGTTGATCTTGTCCCCGGCTATGGCACCCTCTATCACCAAACCACGCGCCAGCAGGTCTAGCTGCTCCAGGCCGCGTGCATCAAGACCAGCAGGCCCAACGCCAATGGAGCCTCGCTCGACACTGAACCCGTGCACCGAGCCATCGGCGTTGAGTTGTGTGCTTCCCGTGGTGAGTACTGCCCGCCCGGCATTGAGGAAACCACAGCCATCGCACTGTATGCCGTTCGGGTTGGCCACAATGATGTCGGCACGCTGGCCGCCAACTTCTATCGTGCCACGCAAGGCACTTGGATTGGCGGAAGTGACTTCATTCAGAATGATCCGCGCTGGTTGCGTGACAGCGCCAAGCTGCGGATTGCCCGCGATCCACCCGCCCAGGACAGTGTTGGTGTTCTGCGCGCTATTGTTGAGAATCAGGCCGTTGCTGCCGACATTGAACTGCTCGTACTGATTGCGGCTGATACCTCCCGCGTTCGGCGGAGCAATGTGAACGATGCCAGTGCCGTTGCGCGCCTGATCGATGATGGGCTTGGCACCCACATCCGCCGTGGGCGAAGCAGCGAGCTGGGCATAGGCCGGTACGGCACTGAGTGCGGTTTGCACTGCGAACAGCAAGGTGAAGCCGCGAGCGAAGCGCTTTAGCCACGTTTGACGCGGTTTTTGTTCACGGGCGTGTTTCATAGACATTCTCTTTTTTTGAGTACAGCGTGCTGCTCAGTTCAAAACGCATAGGTGAGCGACATGTAGGGAGACACCCTGGCGCTGCGAAAGCCCGAGGGCTTGGCAATCGGCATGGCGAGCACGAGATCAAGGTGAATCTGGCGCCATTGCGAACGCACGCCCAGCGCAACACCCGCGAGGTGTCGGCCGATAAGTTGCGCGCTGGAAGGTCCCCAAACACGACCTATATCCACCGCTAGATAGCCCATTGCAGGCAAGCTGCCGATCTGCAGTGGCATGGTTAATTCGTTACGCCACGCAAAGCCGCTTTCGGCGAGAAGCGTGGAGGTACCGTCGAAGCCGCGCACAGTGCCTCGACTGCCAATGCTGAATTGGTCCAGCGTGAGCGTGGTGTCCTTGGTGTATTGGAGCCTCACACTGCTGCGCAGGCCTATCGGACGAACCGCCTGCCCGGGCTGTGCGCTTGCACGACGATTGAGCAGATCGGGTACATCAAGCGCCACACTGGCATTCCAGATCTGAGGGCGCAAGGTAAGGCCCAGCGAAATTTGCCGGTCGTAATCAGGCTCTGCGCCAAACCATCCCATGCCCTTGCGAAAAGAGAGTTCAGCATCCAGGCTAGCGCGCCTGAAGAGGTGCTTGTAGTTGAGGCCCAGATTGGCGAAGCTGTTACGCCGGTTTTGCACGACCAACTCAACGTCATCTATGAAGCTGCGCGCGCGCCGAATCGAAACCCCACCAAACAAGCCCATTTTGCTCGACTGGTTACGCCAGACGGTGCGGTCCCAGCGCAGATCGATACCGTGGCTGCGCCCGCTTGAAGTCACCGATGCCGTGGTGAGTTGCACCTGCTGTGCAAACCTGGTGGCATTGGCGCTTAGCGTAAACAGGTTGTATCCCCAGGGGATGCTGTAGCTCAAGCCCAAAGATTGGCTGCGATGGTCTGCGCCGGGGTTTTTCAGGTTCGTGTTGACGCTGGCGCTGATGAGGTCATTCAAGCCGGTGGGGTTGTCGAACGCGACGTTGGCGCTCAATTGGGGACGCCCCAGAGCGGGACTGCCTGAGTTATCCAGTGTGAGCCCGCCACGCAACCGGGAGCCTGTGGGCTTGCTCACAATACGGACCACGCTGGTATCCGGCTCTTGACCGGGTTCAAGCTGAGTTTGAACCACCCGACTAGATAGCCGGTTCATTTGCTCGACCCCCTGATCAAGATTCCGAACATTCAGCAGATCACCTGAGGCGATGGGAAATGCGCCCTCCCAAAACAGGCCCCTCTCACCTTCTACGGCAGCAATGCGCCCTGCATGCAGTTGGATGTGCAACGTGCCGTCGGTCAGGTTCTGCGGTGGCAAAGTGACTTTGCTGGTGGCATAACCGGCCTCCAACAAGGCGCCATCCAGTGCCGAGGCAAGTTGACGTATTCCTTGCACGCCCAGGCACGATTGCAGCCAAGGTTTGGCGGCATCGCGCAACCATTCGAACTTCTCAACCATCGGCCCCGACAGCTCGATGCGCTGGATATCAAAGCAAGGTGTCTCGCGTGGAATTTCACCAACAACCGCCTTAGGGCCGGGCGGCTGCAGGGCATCGCGCGCGGGCTCGCTGGGTTGCTCCTGCAAGCGCTGGGTTTCTCGCCTCAAGCCCTCCTCAATGATTCGCGCAGGGGCAACTGGCGGCGCATTCTGCGCAGCAACGGGCGCAACAACGCTAACCATCGCCCAGAACCGCAATAACGCACCTAACCCACCTAACGCAAGCTGACCCACCTTCCTCGCCACACCCTCTCCTTTACCGAATAATTTTTTATTAGTTAGCTCATACCGAGATCAATGCGCGTGAATACTTGATTCGACACGATTGAAAAAACTGTAAGCGCACGTAGCGCCAAATAGACGCTTTGAGCTCAGCGTCTGAAGAATTCAACGAGTGTTAAGGGAGTAATGCACACTCCCGCGATGCGGAGGATGCGTCTTTTGAAATCGCAAATTGATATGAGTCAAAAAATGCGACGGCTCAGCTCTTGCTCGCCAGACTTTAGCAATGCGTTACGGCTATGTTTTTTTTTGAAACTTGACCTGAAAGTGCTCACTGCAACTTTGCCGTCAATTACTCCGTAGCGATGGGAGGGGTGGCATGGCTGCCAGCTACCAGAGTGCCTGCGGGCGTTCCGGCCGACGCAGGTATACCTTGGGCACCAATACTTCTGTGGTGCTTCCACCTGCCGAGGTAACGGTGTCTTTGACCAGCAACACCTCATCGTGCAGGACAGTTTCTGCGAGGGCCGTGTCCAACTGCTGGCCGCAGTAGCATGTCCCGAAGTGTTTCTTGGGATCGTCAAACCGGTAGGCTGCGTGCCTTCCAAAGTACGGCTCATCGGTGTTTCGCCGGCCAATTCTCTTGAGCGACGTGACGGCGATTTCCTTGATGTGCAGAGGGAGATCAGAGAAGTCGGTGGCTGGTGGTTGAAGCGGCATGAAACTCAGGCCGGGGTCGGTACTTCAGCGAAGGCGGCGGCGACGTCCTTGACCTTGGCAACGCGGCCAGCGGCCAGCGCCTGAAGCGGTGTGTCTCCACCCAGGGATCCCTTGCGGGTCAGGAAAAACTGCAGCTTGGAGCCTCCTGGCAGCTCGCCAAGCACTTTGGTCACAGCTTCCAGGTGTTTGCGGTCGTAGCGTGAATCACCATAGAACGCAGGGAAGTAACGCTCCGCTTTGTGGGTCAGATAAAAAACACGATGGCCTTCCGCTGCCTTCCAAACCGCCTGCCGGCTAGCCCAGCCCATCAAGTTCTGGAATTCGACGGGCGTCAGCAGTTGCCCCTTGTTGATCATGGCTTCGGTGGTGTCCAGATCCCAGACCGTTTTAACGTCTTTCTGATGGGTTGCAGCTGGGTCCGCAAGTTTGGCCACGTCGGATGTCGGCATTCGAGGCGGGGCCGAGGGTGCGCTGACAGTGACCACTCGCAAGACTTTGACGGTTTGCTCCAACTCGTCTAAAACACTCGCCAACTCCTGGCGAAAGTACAGCTTTGCGCTCTTGCCGCTGCCCAAAGGCGCGTTGAAGATACGCGCGGCCTCTTTGTTGACCTCGCGAATGTGGTCGACAAACGCGGGAATGTCGATTTTTTTCTTGACAAGTGCTCGGGCTGAGGTGGGCATGCGGCGGCTCCTTTTGAAGCTTTCAATGTAGCGAAGTTTGTCAACTTCGTCAACCATGTCACCTGCGACATCCAATTATCCTGAGCCGATCACAAGATCTTGTGATCGTTGTCTTTCTGATGACCTTGATCCCCCTCCCATTAGGGGCGGGCTGCGCGCAGCCGGTCAATCGGAGGGGGCACGCTAAGCGCCACCATGGACACGCCGCTTGCCCCCTTCCCCACCTTCCCCTACGCCGGGCGCCCCCAGCGGGGGAAGGAGTAAAACCAGCTCATAGTCTGGGGTTCTGGAGCTCAAGCCGGCAGGCGCGTCATCATTAATCGCTCTCCGAGGGAGAGAGGTAAAAATGCTACGCAAGAGAGCGTGAAATAGATAGGTCTCACGCCTCAATCGTCGAAACGACTTTATGCCAGCAGCCTGGCCTTGGCTTCCTGGTACTCGCGCTTCAAGCGGGCGGTCAATTCAGCAGCGCTCACCACTTCCTTGATCGCGCCAATGCCTTGGCCGCAGCCCCAGATGTCTTTCCAGGCTTTGGCCGAGCCGCCGCCGGCGAAATTCATTTTGCTGGGGTCGCTTTGTGGCAGATTCTCTGGGTCCATGCCGGCATTGCGGATGCTGCCTTTCAGGTAGTTACCCAGCACACCGGTGTAGAAATTGCTGTAGACGATGTCGTCTGAGTTGCTTTCGCAGATCATCTTCTTGTAGTCCTCTACTGCGCGCGCTTCGTGCGTGGCAATGTAGGCGGAACCGATGTAGGCAAAATCTGCACCCATGGCCTGCGCCGCCAGAACGGCGCCGCCTGAAGCGATGGAGCCAGACAGGGCCAAGGGGCCGTCAAACCATTGGCGAATTTCCTGGATCATGGCGAATGGGCTCTTGGTGCTGGCATGGCCGCCTGCACCTGCTGCCACGGCGATCAGGCCGTCTGCGCCTTTTTCAATAGCCTTGCGAGCAAAGACGTTGCTGATCACGTCATGCATCACCACACCGCCCCATGAATGCACTGCCTGGTTCACGTCTTCACGAGCACCCAGGCTGGTAATGATGACTGGAACCTTGTACTTGGCGCACAAGGCCATGTCTTCCTCCAACCGATCATTGCTTTTGTGCACGATCTGGTTGATGGCAAAAGGCGCGGCCAGATTGTCTGGGTTGGCTTTGTCCCAGGCGGCAAGCGCTTCTGTGATTTCCGCCAGCCATTCATCCAGCTGCGCGGCCGGGCGGGCATTGAGCGCAGGCATGGAACCAACAACGCCAGAGGTGCATTGGGCGATCACCAGCTGGGGATTGCTGACGATGAACAATGGTGAACCGATCACAGGGAACTTCAACTTGGCAAGCACCGGAGGCAGTTTTGACATGAGGACGCTCTTTTTTAGTGAATGAATTTAGGATCTAGTCTCGATCAGATGGCTCTGCGAGCCTCCGATTGACGACACTAGGGGATGAAGGGCTCATTCGGAAATAACTTGCACATTTGATTCATCGGATTCGGGCGATCTGCAGCGTTGCAAATCGTTTGTGTAGTTGGGCTACACCGCACGCTTTGCGCCTTGCAGCTCATCCCGACTCCTCGGTCCAAATGCACAACCTACTCCCGAACGAACCCTTAGGCTTTTCGGAGATGACCCGCCTAGTATTGGCAGGATCACCCCTTCGGAATCAGCGAAACAGGGATAGGAATACGCAGAGATCTGGGTTTCAAATGGTCAGAACTCGTCGATCGCCAGCGCGGACACGCTTTGCGCGCCCTCAACAATGGCATCGCGAAGACCTGGCGCGCGTGTGAGGATGTGATCAGCGTAGAACCGTGCGGTGGTGATTTTGGCTTGCATGAACACTTTTTCATGGCCTTTGGCCAACTGCTGTTCAGCCACCAGCAAGGCGCGGCCCATCTGCCAGCCAGCCACCAGATTGCCGGCCAGCATGAGGTAGGAAACGCTACCGGCGTAGGCAGCATTCGGATCACTCTTGGCCTGTGCAGCTATGTAGTTCACCACGTCCGTAAAGGCGTTTCTAGCGGCGGCCAGGCGTTTGCCTACGGCCTGGGCATCAGCGCTGCCGGCAGCCAGTTCTTTCTCAGTGACCTCAATCTGCGCAGCCAGGCCCAAGGCGGTCTGCCCGCCATCACGCGCTGTTTTGCGCCCGACCAGGTCATTGGCCTGAATGGCGGTGGTGCCTTCGTAGATGGTCAGGATTTTGGCATCGCGGTAGTACTGCGCAGCGCCGGTTTCCTCTATGAAACCCATGCCGCCGTGCACTTGCACGCCAAGATTGGTGGCTTCCAGGCTCATCTCAGTGCTGTAGCCTTTAACCAGGGGCACCAGGAATTCGTAGAAAGTCTGGTTTTCGCGGCGCACTTCTGCATCGGGGTGCTGGTGCGCGGCATCGTAGGCTGCGGCGGCCACGCTGGCCATGGCGCGGCTGCCCTCAGTCAAAGCGCGCATGGTCATCAACATACGGCGCACGTCCGGGTGGTGAATGATGGTTGCGCTGCCTTTCACGCTTCCGTCAACCGGGCGGCTTTGTACGCGCTCCTTGGCGAAGGCGGCAGCTTTTTGATAGGCCCTTTCCGCCACGGCAATACCTTGCACGCCCACTGCATAGCGGGCGGCGTTCATCATGATGAACATGTATTCAAGGCCTCGGTTCTCTTCGCCAACCAGGTAGCCTACTGCTCCGGGTTCTGAGGCCTCACCAATGCCATCTCCGAACTGCAGCACTGCAGTGGGGCTGGCCTTGATACCCATCTTATGTTCGATGCTGACGCAGTGAACGTCATTGCGGGCGCCAGGCGAGCCATCTGGCTTCACCAGGAACTTGGGCACCACGAACAGACTGATGCCTTTAACGCCCTCAGGAGCGCCTGCCACGCGTGCGAGCGTCAAATGGACGATGTTCTCGGCCATATCATGCTCACCATAGGTGATGAAAATCTTGGTGCCGAAGATTCTGTACGTGCCGTCAGGCTTTGGCTCGGCGCGGGTGCGCACCAGAGCCAGATCGCTACCCGCCTGAGGCTCGGTCAGGTTCATGGTGCCGGTCCATTGACCAGCGACCAGTTTTTCCAGGTAGACGCTTTTCAGCTCGTCGCTCCCGGCTGTGAGCAGAGCCTCAATGGCGCCGTCTGTCAGAAGAGGGCACAGGGCGAAGCTGAGGTTGGCGGAATTGAGGATTTCTCCGCATGCCGCACCAATGGTCTTGGGCAAGCCTTGCCCGCCGAATTCTCCAGGATGCTGCAGGCCCTGCCAGCCGCCTTCCGCATACTGCTTGAAGGCTTCCTTGAATCCGGGGGTGGTGGTTACCACGCCGTCCTTGAGTGAAGAAGGAGCAAGATCGCCTTCCACGTTGAGGGGTGCTGTAACGCCTTCGTTGAAGCGCGCGCACTCTTCAAGAACTGCTTGCGCCGTTTCCAGGCCTGCATCCTCGAAGCCGGGGATCAAGGCAATCTGGTCTATCCGTGCCAGATGCTCGATGTTGAACAGCATGTCCTTGACGGGTGCTTTGAAACTCATGTTGTCTCCGTAATTTCAATTCTCAATCATCGCCATAGGGAGCGATTCATGCCTCGGCAAAATCCCGAAGCAAAAAAAACGGCGTCCGCACAACTGCTGAACGCCGCTTGGCCTAGGAGCAATGTTAGTTACCCCTAGAAGGATCAGAGTGCTTTGGCGAGTTCGGGTACTGCGGTGAACAAATCAGCCACGAGACCGTAGTCGGCTACGCTGAAAATCGGGGCTTCTTCATCTTTGTTGATGGCCACGATCACTTTGGAGTCTTTCATGCCGGCCAAATGCTGGATGGCACCGGAGATGCCTGCAGCCACGTACAGCTGAGGAGCAACGATCTTGCCGGTTTGGCCGACTTGAAGGTCATTGGGCGCATAACCCGCATCCACCGCAGCGCGGCTGGCACCGATGGCAGCGCCCAGCTTGTCAGCCAGCGGAGTCATCACTTCCTGGAATTTCTCAGCACTGCCAAGCGCCCGGCCGCCGGAAACGACGATCTTGGCTGCGGTCAGTTCAGGACGGTCGTTCTTGGCCAGCTCTGCTTTCACAAAGGTGCTCTTGCCTGCGTCTGCAGCAGCAGCCACGGTTTCGACAGCCGCACTGCCGCCGCTGGTGGCTGCAGCATCGAAGCCGGTGGTACGCACGGTGATCACTTTGACCTTGTCACCGCTTTGAACGGTGGCAATGGCGTTACCGGCGTAAATAGGACGCTCGAAGGTGTCTGGGCTGTCAACCTTGATGATGTCGCTGATCTGAGCCACATCCAGCTTGGCAGCCACGCGTGGAGCCACGTTCTTGCCGCTGGCGGTAGCTGGGAAAAGAATGTGCGAATAGTCGCCAGCGATGGCGAGCACCTGGGCGGCCACGTTTTCTGCCAGGCTGTGGCCAAACGCAGCGCTATCAGCGAGCAGTACTTTAGCGACGCCTGCTACTTTGGAGGCTGCATCAGCAGCGCCCTGGGCGTTGTGGCCAGCGACCAGCACGTGCACATCGCCTCCGCAGGCTACTGCGGCGGTAACGGCGTTGAGAGTGGCGCTTTTGATGCTGGCGTTATCGTGTTCAGCAATGACGAGAGTGGTCATGTCTTCAAATCCTTGAGTTGGGCATTGGGCTTTCAGTGTTCTGTGGGATCTGCCGGCTTCTGGCGTTGAACGCTCAACGCCAAATGCTGGCAGAGTCGCATCAGATCACCTTGGCTTCATTCCTGAGCTTGTCCACCAGGGTGGCAACATCTGGCACCTTGATGCCGGCGCCGCGCTTGGGAGGCTCAGCCACTTTCAGGGTTTTCAGGCGAGGAGCGACATCAACACCCAGGTCATCGGGCTTGAACACGTCGAGCTGCTTCTTCTTGGCCTTCATGATGTTGGGCAAAGTGACGTAGCGTGGCTCGTTCAGACGCAAGTCGGTCGTGATGACGGCTGGCAGGCTGATGGAGATGGTTTCAAGGCCGCCGTCTACCTCGCGGGTGACGCTGGCTTTGTCGCCTTCGATCTCTACCTTGCTGGCGAAAGTGGCCTGGGGCAGATCCGCCAGAGCGGCGAGCATCTGGCCGGTTTGGTTGGCATCATCATCAATGGCTTGTTTGCCCAGAATGATGAGTTGGGGTTGTTCTTTGTCGACCAAGGCCTTGAGCAGCTTGGCAACGGCCAGGGGCTGCAGCTCCGCATCAGTTTCGACCAGAATGCCGCGATCAGCGCCAATGGCCATGGCTGTGCGCAAGGTTTCCTGGCACTTGGCATCGCCACAGGAGACCGCAATGATTTCCGTGACCACGCCCTTTTCTTTCAGGCGAACAGCCTCTTCGACGGCAATTTCGTCAAAGGGGTTCATACTCATCTTCACGTTCGCAATGTCTACACCTGTGCCGTCATTCTTGACACGCACTTTCACGTTGTAGTCCACCACGCGCTTGACGGCGACGAGTGCTTTCATTTAAGACATCTCCTGCTGGTTTTGAAATACGTGACCGGGCGCGCTCTATGAGACGCCCCCACCGGCCTTAATCAAACATTCTAGTTCAGAGCTTGGCTCGCTTTTTGAGCGTGTCCTAATCTCAGGACACGTTCGCGACTCAACCCCGTAGGCATCTTGAACGCATATTAAGCGAAATTCGAACGATCGTTCTTTTATTTTTACAAATTGCCCGATTACGTCACTTTTGCGTCAGGGGCAGAACCCGGAGCGGGCTCCGAAGAGGCTGGCTCACCTGCAGGTTTCCCTGCCGAATCAGACACCGTATGCACCACCCGCTGTGGGTACGGAATATCAATGTTGTGGGCGCGCAAGGTTCGCAAAATAGCGAGGTTGACCTCAGAGCGCAGGCCCATCTGGCCTGATTCAGGCTGATCCACCCAGAAGCCCACCGTGAACTCCAGGCCATCTGCACCAAAGGCTGAAAGAGATACAGACGGCGCTGGCTCCCTCAGCACCCGCGAGCTTGATAGCGCCGCCTCACGCAACAAGCGGATGACGAGGTCGACATCACTGTCATAACCAACCGAAACCACGGTGGACCTGGACACCCGCCTATCCGCTAACGACAAATTTTCCACGCGCTGCGTCACCATCATTTCATTGGGCACGATGGATTCGCCTCCGTTGACCGCGCGAATGACGGTGTAGCGCGTTCGGATGTCAGTCACCTGCCCCTCATAGCCATCTACGCGCACCACATCTCCTATGCGAATGGCGCGCTCGGCCAGGACGACAAATCCGCTGACATAGTTGGCCGCCAGTTTCTGCAGGCCCAAGCCAATACCCACACCAATGGCGCCGCCAAGCACAGAAAGCGCAGTGAGGTTGATACCAACGGTGGACAAGGCCATCAGCACACCGACGAACAGCAGCAAAGCCCGCACGGCATTGGCAATGGCAATACGCACAGAAAGGCTGGCGCCACTGGCGGCCCGCAGCAGCCGCGCCTCGATCGCGGCAGAAAGCCAAAGCGCCAGCATGACCACCGCGCCCACAGTGACTGCTCCGCGCAGCAGCATGGCCACCGACAGCTTGGCACCACCCATCTGCCATGTCACATCGTCCAATTCATCCATGAGCAAGGGCAACAGCCCCGTAACCCACAAGACAAAACAAAGCCACACACCCCAGGAGATTGAACGCTCCAGCGCTCGCACGGGCGCGGCTTTCGGGAACGCCGCCTGTAATACCTTCACCCCTATGCGGATGACCACCAAGGCCACCAGAGCGGGTAGCACCACCCGCAAAAACGGCACGGCTTGCCAGCGAGCCAACTCCAGGCGAACCAAATAGGTGAGCCCCAGCCACAACAGCGGAAAAAGGACGCCATCAAAGGCGCGCACGCCGGTGAGGATGGATGGTTTGTCAGGAATCTGCGGCCAGGCGCGCCGCGCAGCACTCGCCAATGCCCATGCGATCAGGCCGCAGCAGACGACAAGGGCTATCTCGATCAGCACCCCGCGCTGGCTCACGCTGACCCACCAGGCGGTCCAATCGTTGATGCGTAGCCCGGAGGCGTCGGTCAATCCTGCGCTTATGCCCGCCATGTAGGTTCCCGTTTTTCGATGAATGCCTGTACGCCCTCTTGCGCCACATCAAGCATCATGTTGCAAGCCATGGTCTGGCCCGCGAGCTGATACGCGGCCTCTATTCCAAGCTCTCGTTGTTGATAGAAAAGCTGCTTGCCCATGGCCACTGCCTCTCGCGGCTTGGCGCATATGGCACCTAAAAGCTCATCAATTTCCGCATCTATGTCGCCTGCTGGCACCACGCGGTTAACAAGGCCACGAGCAAGCGCTTCCGATGCCTCTATGAAGCCGCCAGTGAGCAACATCTCCATGGCCTGTTTGGCAGGCAGGTTTCGTACCAGCGGTACGCTGGGGGTGGCGCAAAACAGACCGACATCAATGCCATTGACACCGAAGCGCGCCGTGTCCGCCGTGACCGCCAGGTCGCATTGCGCCACCAATTGGCAACCCGCTGCCGTGGCCAGCCCTTGCACTCGGGCGATGACGGGCACCGGCAGCTTCATGATGGAGAGCATCACCTTGCTGCACTTGGAAAACAGGCTCTGGTAGTAGTCGAGCCGCGGGTTCGCTTTCATCTGTTTCAGATCATGCCCAGCGCAAAAAGCTTTGCCTTCTGCGGCAATGACCAGCGCCCTTGCCTTCTCGTCTGACGCAATGATGCTTAAGTGGCGCTGTAGCTCATCGAGCATCGCCTCGCTGAGAACGTTGAAGGATTTGGGCTGATTGAGCGTCAGCACGTGCACCCCACGCGCATCGCAGCGGTGAAGCAATATGGGTTCAGGGTGGCTGGTCATGGTTTCACGAAAAATGCAAGGCAAAGCATAGCGCGAAGTGCTCCGCAGCTTGAGCCAGGAATGATTTGCGGCCAAAGGCCAGTCTACTTAGAAAAAAGACGCAGTGCCGGCCTGGGCAGCCGGCGCATGAGATCTATTTCATTACCTACAAGCCAGCAAGCACCCGAATGTGCGCCTCAACGCTGCGCGCCAGGGCTCCCAGGTTGTAGCCGCCCTCCAGGCAACTGACGATACGGCCGCCGGCATAGCGATCCGCCACATCCTTAACACGCTGAGTGATCCACGCGTAATCCTGATCCACCAGACCCAGTTGGCCCATGTCGTCATCTCGATGGGCATCAAAACCGGCGCTGATCAGGATCAATTCTGGTTTGTGCGCTTCCAGGCGTGGAATCCACATGATCTCTACCAGCTCGCGGATATCCATCCCCCGGGTGTAGGCAGCCACGGGGCAATTGACCAAATTAGCATCGGTCCTCTTCGCCCCGCCTTCGGGATAGAACGGATGCTGAAAGAAGCTCACCATGAGAATGCGGTCATCACCGGCAACGATGTCTTCCGTGCCATTGCCGTGGTGCACATCAAAATCGACAATGGCCACGCGCTTGAGGCCAAGTCTCTCGCAGGCATATTTGGCTGCAACCGCGACATTGCTGAAAAAGCAAAAACCCATGGCCTGGTTGCGGGTAGCGTGATGGCCGGGCGGGCGGGTGCAGCAGAACGCGTTCTCCAGCTCACCACTCACCACCGCGTTAACCGCGTCAATGGCGGCGCCCGCAGAGAGCAAGGCCGCACGGTAGGTGTGGCTGTTCATCACGGTGTCGGTGTCCAGCGAATAGTGATCCGGGCCACCAGCTGCCATCTCTTCGACCAAGATCTCATTGAGCCCGCGCAGAGCAGCCACGTGGCGGCGCCCATGGGCCAATAGGAGTTCGCTCATGCCAGCGGGTGTGGCGTCGCGCCGATCAAGCGCATCGCCCACGCCGGTAATCAGAAGACGGTCTTCTATGGCGTCAAGCCGCTGCGGGCACTCTGGATGCCCAGCCCCCATATCATGCTTACGACAATCATCGTGTCTGAAAAAACCTGTCTGCCCCATGTTTTTCTACCTCTGCTTGAACCGATTTCCTTCAGGAAGCTCTATATAAATCGAGTGGCGCCTACATCTCCCACTTATTGCTCGATTTGTGCAGAGCTTCCTTAAGCTCATTCAATTTTTCATGTAACGTCGAACTATGGATATTGCGACAAAAATCAAATCGGTTCTCGATCAGCTTAACACGGTGCTGATAGGCAAAAACAGTCAGGTTCAAGACAGCGTGGCGTGCCTGTTGGCAGGAGGCCACCTCCTTATTGAAGACGTGCCGGGTGTGGGTAAAACCACTCTGGCCCATGCGCTTGCACGCACTTTTGGCTTGCAGTTTTCACGTGTGCAGTTCACCGCAGATCTGATGCCCGGCGATCTCTCGGGCGTGGCTGTGTACGAACGGCAAAAGGAGGCTTTCGTTTTCCACCCCGGGCCGGTTTTCTCCCAGATCCTTCTGGCTGATGAAATCAACCGCGCCAGCCCCAAAACGCAAAGTGCGCTACTGGAAGCCATGGAAGAAAAGCAGGTGTCCGTGGAAGGCCAGACGCGCCCCCTGCCTTCCCCATTTTTCGTGATCGCCACGCAAAACCCGTTTGACCAGCTCGGCACCTACGCCCTGCCAGAATCGCAACTGGACCGCTTCCTGATGCGAATCTCTTTGGGCTACCCGGAGCGGCAGGCAGAACGCCAACTGCTCACCGGCAGTGACCGCCGGGACCTGCTCTCCACACTCCCCGCTGTGTTGACGGAAACAGAGTTAGCAGCCTTGCAGCATGCCGTGGGCCGGATTCACGCGGCGGAGCCGCTGCTTGATTACGTGCAAGATCTGATCACCGCCACTCGATCGGGCCAATGGTTCATGCAAGGCCTTTCCCCACGCGCGGGCATTGCGCTAATGCGCGCTGCACGGGCGCAGGCCTTGATTGCCGGACGCGATTACGTGGCACCAGACGATGTGCAGGCTATCTTGCCGCAGTGCATAGCTCATCGCATGGTGCCAGTGGGAGACGCCGGGCGCGGCGCGATTGAGCAAGTGCGCGCCATGATCGACGCCGTTCCCCTTCCATGAAATCTTCCCGCGAGCTGCAAGCAGACCCCGGCGGGAGCTTGCCCTGGTGGCATGTGCGCCCCCGCGTGCGGCAATGGTGGCTTTCCCGGCTTTCGCTAACCGACACATTCACGCTCACTCAGCGCAATGTCTACATCCTGCCCACACGCGCCGGATGGATGCTGGCCGTTACGCTGATTGTGCTGTTGGTAGCCTCAATCAACTACCAACTCAATCTGGGCTACCTGCTCACGTTTCTTCTGATGGGCTGCGCCGTGGTGAGCATGGTGGTGTGCCACAACACGCTGCGCGGGCTGACACTCCATTTATTGCCACCGCAACCGCTGTTCCTTGGCGGGCTTTCCGTGCTTGACATCAAGCTGATCAACGCACGACGCACCCCGAGATACGCGTTGGGAATGGCGGTACAGGGCACCAAGCATTGGGCCTGGGCGGATGTCCCGGCGCAGGGCGAATCGGCGGTACAGATCAGTTTCAGGCCAGAGCGCCGCGGCTTGCACCGCGTACCGGTCTTGACTTCGGAGACGCGTTTCCCACTGGGCACCTTCCGCGTATGGACCATCTGGCGGCCTGCCGCGCAAGTCATGGTGTATCCGGCGCCAGAAGCCATGCCCCCTCCGCTCCCGCAAGGTGACCCCATATCAGGCGCTGGCGCCATGGCCAGTGCCAGATCCGCCGGGGAATTTGATGGCGTGCGCGCTTATCAACGCGGCGACCCTATGAAACTGGTGGTCTGGAAAAAATTCGCAAAGGCGGGCGAGTTGGTCAGCCGTGACTCCAGCCAGACACAACGCTACGAACTATGGCTGGACTTCGCCCGCGCTGGCTCGCTCGATACCGAAGGCCGACTTTCTCGTTTGGCGGCCTGGGTGATGGCCGCAGATGCGCAAGGACTTCAGTACGGCCTGCGCCTGCCGGGCGGTGAGATCAAACCTGATGGCGGCTCAGCGCAGCGCCTTCGCTGCTTGCGGGCACTGGCGCTAGCGTGATGAGATTGATAGATTTCAAACACCTGCCGCGTGACGCACGCGACACCTTGTTCCTATTGGCGGTGATCGCTTGGGTCATCATGCCGCAGGTCACGCATTTGCCCATCTGGTGCACCGCGTTTGCTGCCGGCGTGCTGATCTGGCG
Source organism: Ottowia thiooxydans DSM 14619 (assembly GCF_000422885.1). GTDB lineage: Bacteria > Pseudomonadota > Gammaproteobacteria > Burkholderiales > Burkholderiaceae_C > Ottowia > Ottowia thiooxydans. The sequence goes on from NZ_AUGX01000010.1 coordinate 343,963, forward strand.
GGGCCGAATTGCGCTCAAAGGTCACCCACTGCCCAACCGGTGGTGGCTGCTCGCGCTGCTGATCATTACCGTAGTGGCCACCTTCTTGAGCCACCGCACCTTATTGGGGCGTGATGCCGGTGTCACCCTGATCATTGTGCTGCTTACGCTCAAAACCCTTGAGTTGCGTGCCCGGCGCGACGCACTGGTGATCTTCTTCCTTGGTTTTTTCACCCTGCTCACCGGGTTCTTTCAATCGCAATCGCTGATCACAGCCATCGTGATGCTGGTGGCGCTGCTGGGCCTGCTCACTGCGTTGATCAACGCCCATCGTCCGGTGGGGCACCCCACCTTGACTGAATCCGCAGTGCTCGCCGGAAAGATGGCGCTACTGGGTGCGCCCATCATGCTGGCGCTGTTTATGCTGTTTCCACGCTTTGCACCGCTCTGGGGTTTACCTAGTGATGCCACAGCCGGCCGCAGCGGGCTTTCGGGCTCCATGAAGGTGGGCGCCATAGCAGCTTTGGTGTTGGATGACCGGGTCGCGATGCGCGTTCGTTTTGAAGGCGCACCGCCACCGCAAAGCGCGCTGTATTTTCGTGGGCCGGTTCTTAGCCAATTTGACGGAAGCGAATGGACCATCCCCGACAGCGCCTTTGGCCCTTCACCAGCGTCCGACCTCATCGTCAGCGGCCAACCGGTACGTTATGAAACCACCCTGGAGCCCAACAGCCGCCCATGGTTGCTCACACTCGATGCCGCGCCTAACGCCCCAGAACTCCCGTCTTCAGTCAATGCGCGTTTGACTTCGGATCTGCAATGGTTGGCCTCCCGGCCCATCACAGATTTGCTTAGATACCGTGCCGAAAGCTACCCGCAATTTCGCTACGGCCTGATGGCCGCCAATGGTCAACCGCGCAAAGATTTTGGTGAATACCTGCGGCTCCCCCCGGACTTCAACCCGCGCACACTGGCGCTTGCCAAAGAACTTAAAGCTGAGGTGCCAGAGAGCGCCCCGGAAGGCCTCGTTCAGGCCGCGCTGGGGCGGCTACGCACCGGGGGTTACCAATACACACTGGAGCCCGGGGTAACGGGGCTTCATAGCGCAGATGAATTTTGGTTCGACACCAAAGCCGGTTTTTGCGAGCACATTGCTTCGGCTTTCGTAATCCTGATGCGCGCAGCGGGAGTTCCATCGCGCATAGTCACCGGTTTTCAAGGCGGCGAGGTCAACAGCGTAGACGGCTACTGGACCGTGCGCAACGCCGACGCCCATGCCTGGGCGGAGGTGTGGCTGGCGGATCGCGGTTGGGTGCGCGTTGACCCCACCGCCTCCGTGGCCCCTGGCCGAGTGGGCCAATTCCAGCGCCTGCGCCCCCCAGACGGCATGATGGCCGGCGCCATTGGTGCGTTCAGCCCCACACTTCTGGTTCAGCTGCGTGCCACCTGGGAAGCCATCAACAACGGGTGGAACCAATGGGTGCTCAACTACACACAAAGCCGGCAACTGGATCTGCTGAAGAACCTGGGCTTCGACAACCCAAGCTGGGAAGATCTGGGCAAGGTGCTCGCCGGCTTGCTGACACTGGCCGCCTTGGCCGGTTCGGCCTGGGCTATTTGGGAGCGCGGCCAGCACGATCCGTGGCAACGTTTGCTGGGGCAGGCGCGCAAACGCTTGTTGAAAGCAGGGGTGCAATTACCACCCAACGCGCCGCCACGTGAGTTGGCACGCCTTGCCCAAGCCAGCGAGCAGTTGCCTGAACCGTTAAAAAATGCCCTGCAAGAGTGGCTTTTGGCCTTGGAGCGGGCAAGATATGCCCCCAACCCGGGCAGCATGCCCGCGCAGATCGCTAAACTGCAAAGTCAATTCAAGCAGATCGCCTGGCCGCGCCCTGCCCCACCCCGACCCGCCTGAGATAGCGTGGGTGAATCCAACATTCCGGATTCACTCGCATGTCCTGAGCAAACTCCAAAACGCACGCACATGCATCGACGTCCGTTCATCCTGTCTTCAGTGGCCGCGCTGCTCACTGCCGGCAACCCAAGCATTACATCCGCAGCCCAGCGTCAGCAAAAAAGCCGACGCACTGAAGCCAACGAGGATCCCGCGCGCCCCTACCTCTTGCGCGAAGACGCTATGCGGTTTGCCGATGACCTCGCAGAGCGGCGCGGGCTGGATCGCCAGTGGGTCAGAAGCAAAATTGGCCAGGCGCTGTTTATCCGCTCCATCCCAAGATTGATGCTGCCTCCTCCGCGCGGCACTGCAAAGAATTGGGCTGTTTACCGCAGCCGATTCATTGATCCGGTACGTATCCGCGCCGGCGTGCGTTTCTGGGCAGCCAATAGCAGCACCCTGGCCCGTGCTCAAGAGCAGTTTGGCGTTCCGCCTGAGATCATTGTTGGCATCATCGGGGTGGAAACCATCTATGGTCAAAACATGGGGAGCTTTCGCGTGATAGACGCGCTCGCCACACTGACCTTCGACTTCCCCGCTCAACACCCACGCGCCCAAGCGCGGCAAGCGTTCTTCCAGGATGAGCTGGAGCAATTTCTAAGCCTGTGTGATCGCACCGGCATGGATCCCGTCGTGCCGCTGGGAAGCTACGCAGGCGCCATGGGAATGCCGCAGTTCATGCCATCTAGCTGGGTGAAGTACGCCATTGATTTTGACGGCGATGGCCGAGTAGATCTATGGAACAGCCCTGCGGACGTCATTGGCTCCGTTGCCAGCTATTTCCAGGGTTTCGGCTGGAAGCCTGGCATGCCCACGCACTACCCGGTGCGGCTGGCTCCAGAAGCAGATATGGATGCACTGCTGGCGCCAGACATCCTTCCTTCCTTCAGCCAGGCCAGCTTTGCGGCCAAAGGCGCTGTACTGAGTGGTGCGGCACTGGATCACGTGGGGCCGCTCGCACTCATTGAGCTTCAAAACGGCAGTGCTGAGCCCACCTTTGTGGCGGGAACAGATAATTTCTACACCATCACACGCTACAACTGGAGCAGTTACTACGCCATGGCAGTGATTGATCTTGGGCGCGAAGTCATGGCGGTCAGGAACACACCTATACGGTGAGGCTCTTGCAATCTTGTTGATGTGGACTGGAGATGAATCAACCGGCCAGCCTTGGGTTCTATAGTTACTTTCAGGCGTTGAGTTACGTCGAATACTCAACACCGTTCAAGCTTGTCGAAGCTTTGCGCGGTGCTTCGACAGGCTCAGAGTGAACGGTTTATCTAAATATCCAACCTATATCTCAAGCCTCAGTGCGCTCCTGCCGCATCCGCCGAAGCCCCGCCTTTAGGCCGTTTTGCCAACCAAACAAGCGGAATCAGCAGCAGGAACAAGAACGCTGAGCCGTAGAAAATTTCCTGCGTAGAGAGCATGTAGGCCTGCTGCGTCGTCAGGCCGTTGATGTAACTCAGCGCTTGATCATGGCTCATCCCTCTGGCCTGCAACCCCTCCAGAGTAGCCATAGCCGTTTGGTTGCTGTGGCTAATACTCTCAGCCAGATTGGCATGGTGCATGGCAGCACGGTCTTCCCACATGGTGGTTGCCACTGAGGTGCCAATGGCCCCCGCAGTAATCCTCATGAAGTTAGACAGGCCCGAAGCTGCAGGAAGCCGTGAAGGCTCAATCCCTGAAAGCGTGATGGTCACCAGCGGAATGAAAAAGAACGCCATCGCAACACCCTGAATCAGGGTTGGAATCATGATGGTGCCGAAATCCGTTTGCGTGGTGAAGTGCGAGCGCATCCAGAGAATCAACGCGAACACCAGGAAGGAGAAAGTGGCGTACCTGCGTGGATCCACCTTGTGCAGCGTGAGGCCAACGATGGGCGAGAGGACAATGGCAAACAAGCCCACTGGCGCCATGATCATCCCGGCCTGCGTGGCGGTGTAGCCCATGAACTGCTGTAACCAAAGCGGCAAGATCACCACGTTGCCGAAGAACACGCCGTAACCCACCGCCGTAGCTAAAGCGGCCGACCAAAAATTGCGCCGCTTGAAAAGCGACAAATCAACGATCGGGTGCTCTTCAGTTAGCTCCCATATCAAGAAGAAGACAAAGCCCACTAACGCGACCACTGCAAAGGCAATGATCTGGCCAGAGTGGAACCAATCGAGCTCCTTGCCTTTGTCCAGCATCAGCTGCAGCGCACCTACCCATATGACCAACAAAGACAAACCAACAGCGTCTATAGGTACCTTCCTGGTCATGGTTTCGCGTTCGCGATAGAGGGCCCAGGTGGCTGCTGCGGCCAGCAAGCCCACCGGCACGTTGATATAGAAAATCCACGGCCAGCTCACGTTGTCTGTAATCCACCCGCCCAGCAATGGGCCCATGATCGGCGCCACCAGCGTGGTGATAGACCACATGGCCATGGCCAACCCCGCTTTGGCAGGCGGATAGCTTGACAGCAGCAAGGTCTGAGAAAGCGGAATCAAGGGCCCGGCGACAAAACCTTGCAGAGCGCGAAACGCAATGAGCATTCCCATGCTCGGCGCCAGGCCGCACAACCATGAGGTGAGCACGAACAGAAGCACGCTGGCCATGAAGAGCCGAACCTGCCCAACTCGCTGCGTCAACCAGCCCGTGAGCGGCACAGAAATCGCATTGGCAACCGCGAAACTGGTAATGACCCACGTGCCTTGAACAGGGCTTACGCCCAGATCGCCGGCGATCGCAGGCAGTGAGACGTTCGCGATCGAGGTGTCGAGCACGTTCATGAACGTAGCAGCGGAAAGCGCCAGCGTGCCAAGCACGCGGGCACTACCGGATAGTGGCGGATGAGCCACTGGAGCAGATGAGGAGCTCATAAAATTGCCGAGGCTGCCCTACGCCCTTTTCAGGCTGCCTTGCGAGCTGGCTTCATCTGCACATGATGCTCAGGGTTAACCTGTTGACCACGGCCTTTTACCGCCGCGGCGGATGCACCGTTTGAGTTGGCAACGGGCATTGGCCTTCCCATGTTCTTCGCGATGATTTTTCTAACCTGATCCTCAGCGCCTTCGTCGGCCTGCCCATACACCTGGGTCTGCGCAAAAGGCTCGGCACGTGTGGCTTCAGCCAGAGAGAGGCCGCTCTTATCGGCCACATCCACTTCAGCTTCCATAGACAAGCCAACACGCAGCGGATGCGCTTTGACTTGCTCTGCATTCAGTGCAATTCGCACAGGCACGCGCTGCACCACCTTGATCCAGTTACCAGTGGCATTTTGTGCCGGCAAAAGCGCTGAGGCAGACCCTGTAGCGATTCCCAAACCGGCCACCTTGCCCTCGAATTTCACCTTGCTGCCATAGGCATCAGCCGTCAGCGTGACAGGCTGGCCCACGCGGATATTGCGCAGCTGGTTTTCCTTGAAGTTGGCATCTACCCACAGCTGATCGAGCGGCACCACGGTCATCAATGGGGTGCCTGGCGCCACGCGTTGGCCTAGCTGCACATTCCGTTTGCTGACATACCCACTCACCGGCGCTGGCAAAGCCATGCGGTGTGCAGCAATCCAGGCCTCACGCACCTTTCCGGCAGCTGCCAACACGCTTGGGTGCTGGTCCACAGGCGTTCCATCGGTCAGTGCCTGGTTGCTATTGAGTTGCTCTCGGGCTGCGGAAACTGCAGCGTTGGCTCCCTGGAGCATGCTTTGCGCCGCCACGACCTGTGCGTTGGCGTGGCTAAGCTCTTCGCCAGACACCGCACCGCCTGCAACCAGTCCCTGGCGGCGTGCAAGATCTTGCTGCGCCGTCGTCAACTGTGAGCGCGCCTTGGACACATCAGACTCCCGAAGCGTGATCTGCGCGCCAAGTGAAGAATTGTTCACATACAAAGTGCGCACTTGCCGAACCGCCTGCCCCAAAGCTGCCTCCGCCTGCGCCAGCGCCACGTTGGCATCTTGCGGATCCAGCCTGATGAGCGCCTGGCCTGACTGAACACGGTCAGTTTCATCGGCCAGGATGGCAGTCACGGTGCCGCCTACTTGAGGCGTGATCTGAATCACGTTGCCCTGCACGTAGGCGTTGTCAGTTTCTTCAAAATGGCTGAGCACCAGCCAGTCGTAGGTCCCCCAGGCCAAACCGGCAAGTACGACGATGCTCGCCACCGCTATCAGCGCTGGCTTGCGTTTGGAATTCGCCGAACCCGCTTGTGGTGCGTTCTCTAGCGAAGAAGATGCGGCAGAAGCCGTTGGCGAGGGGTTGCCCTGTGCCTGATTGTGATCGGCCATGGATGTGTCCTGGAAAAAAGTCTTTGAGATGAATTCAGTGGGCGTTAACTTGGCTCTGCAGCACCGCGTGCTCAGGGCTAGGCTGCCAGCCACCGCCCATGGCTTGGGCCAGGCCCACCTGGCCAAGCAAGGCCTGCACTTCCAGATCCACCTGCTGGCGACGCTGCGCCAACACGGAGGTTTCGGCTGAAAGCACGTGGAGGTAGGTGCCCAGCCCCGCTTTGTAGCGTTGTTGGGCAATGTCGTAGGCGCCTTCGGCAGCGCGCAAGGCACGAACTTGCTCGCTTTGTTGCAAGGCAACGGCTCTCACACCTTGCGATTGATCAGAAACGTCGCGCATGGCGTCGATCACAGTGGCGTTGTAGCTCTCGATGGCACTGTCTACATCTGCGCTTTTGCCGCGCAAATTGGCACGCAACCGACCCGCTTCAAAGATTGGCAGCTTGATGGCAGGCCCCACACCCCACTGCATGCTGCCTGACTTCAACAGGTTGTCAAAGCCGATGCTCTGAACGCCCACGAAGGCCGCTAAATTAATGTTGGGGTAGAACTGCGCACGCGCCACCTGCACCTCGCCGCGCGCGGCTTCCACGCGCCAGCGGGCAGCAACGATGTCTGCCCTGCGCCCGAGCCAATCTGCAGAAAGCTCCCCCGGAATCGCCATAGGTTTGAACTGAGTCAGCTTTGGGGGCGCTATGCCGTCTGGAAGCCGCGGCTGCCCCATCAAGGCGGCCAGCGCGTTGCGGCTGGCATCGATCTGCTGGTTCAGCACAGCAATGCTGGTGCGAGTGTCTGCACGGCCCGTCTCGCTTTGCCGCACTTCGAGTTGGTTGTCCAGACCCGCCTTGACGCGGTCTTGCACCAGGCCCAGCATCTGCTGGCGCTGCGTCAGCGTACGCTCAGCCACTTCTCGCTGACCGAGCAGCCGTGCCCATTGCAAATAGGCGCGCACCACGTTGGAAGTCAGCAGTACGCGAGCAGCGTCGCGCTCAGCTTCTGCCGCCCGCACCTGCCCCAGCGCAGCCAATAACTCTCCACTGTGCTTCCCAAAGAAATCAAGCTCCCAGCCCATGCCTGCCTGAAGGTTGCCTATGTTCTGGACCGAGCCGCCCAATGGTGCGGGGTAGATGTAATTGGAAGAAAATTTCTGCCGATTCAAACTCAGCTCGCCATTGACCTGCGGCCAATCGGCTGAGCGCGCGAAAGCAACGCCTGCCTGGGCTTTATTAACCCGGGCTGCAGCCACCCGAAGGTTGGGGTTGCCGGCCAATGCCTCAGCCACGAGGCGGTCGAGTTGGGGATCTCCGAAGTTAGTCCACCAATCTGCGGCTGGGCTCAAGGCTTGTGGATCTGCAACTGCCGGTAAACCCAATTCACTGGCTCCACGCAGCTCGGCGCCAGGGCCTATGTTTTTCATATCCGCGCAGCCGGCCAACAGCAATGCGGCCACGGTTAATACGGTGAGTGTTGTTTTCATTCGGCGCGCTCCTTCGCGGTCTTGCCGCTCAATCCCTCAGCATTTCCAATCAAGCGCCCAAGCAAGTGCTGAAATGTTTTCCACTCGTCTTCGCTGAAACCTTGCAGCGCAGCGTTGTACACACGGCTGAGAACCACCGGCACTTGCTCGGCGGCCGTCACGCCTTCAGGCGTGAGTTCGATATGCACCACGCGGCGGTCGCTCTCAGAGCGCACCCTGCGACACAAGCCTTTGGCCTCCAGCCGATCCAGCAAGCGTGTCATGGCGCCCGCATCCTGTGTGCACTTGCGTGCCAGGTCAGCCACGGTATTGGCATGGCCCAGGTGCACCTTGTGCAGCGGCACCCACTGCGGAAGACTGGTTCCGCCCAGATCGGTTTGCTCGTTGACCGCTTGATTGATGCCAATCATGGCGCGGCGGAGCATGTAAAGCAGACTTTCCTGAGGCTCGTAGGTCTCTGGCGAGAAGAAACCTGGTTTCTCGTCCGTCCTCGTTCCGCTTTCAGGTAACTCACGCTCCTCCGCAGGTGAGTCAACGGCGGAAAGCCCATCGGACTTAGCGTCCGTGGGCGGGGGTATGGGAGTAGTCATTTGGAGGCCCGAGCGGCATTGAGATATTTGCCGCTAATTTATTTGCCTATGCAAACATTGTCAAAGCAGTGTTTGTAATGGCACTGTTTAAACAAGGGGTTTTCCCGGAAATTTGGGGACCGAGGGATTTTGTTGGAGGCGCTTTTTGGCACTTCTTGCGCCAAATTTCACCTGGAGCCCCCAAGCTCCTCCTCGACATGGTGACCATGAAAGAGAAGAAGATGCCGCGCGGGAGCTCGGCGATCCCAGCGACGGGGCCTGGAGTGCCCAAGTTACTCTCTCCGGGCAACGGCCAGTCTTGCTAACCGAGCCGTTCAATGCAATGCCAGAACCTCACCCCACGTTCACCCAAACAACCTCAGCAGGAATTTTTCCAACGTTTCGGAATGCGTGTGGGATAGAGCTGGAGAAGCGGAAGCTATCTCCCACCTCAAGTTGATATTCAGTGTCTGCAATACGAAGCACGATGGCCCCCACCAAAACATAGCCGGCTTCTTCGCCTTCGTGGGTATAGAGCGCATCACCGGAAGATCCACCCGGTTCGATCTGCATCACATACATCTTCAGACCGCCCTCGTTTCGAGGGGTCAGAACACGCTTGCGCGTTTGCTCCCCACGAAAAGGAATGAAGCTGCGATCCGCATCCCGGCGTACGGGGGGTTGAGGATCCGGCGAAGGGGCATCTGCCAGAAATGACACCATGTCCACGCCCAGAACTTCTGAAAACAGACTCAACTCTTTCAGCGTAGGTGATGAGATGCCCCGCTCTACCTGGCTGACGTAGCCCACAGATTTCCCGCTGGCCTTGGCGAGATCCATCAACGAAATTTTTCGTTGTTGACGAAGCGCCCTCAAGCGGGGGCCCAAAGTGATTTCCAAATTTTGGTTGATAGCCATATCTCCATTATCGCTTTCACCTACATGAAAAATATACGTCGTTTTCATGAAATTCTGCTAGACTGAATTTCACCTGCACCCACAAAGAAATGCCATGCCATTCAGCATCCAGAAGGGCTTACTGCGCGCCTTGCTCACAGTCACATTCCTGAGCATCGCGGCCATGCCGTCGCACGCGCAAGACTCCTATCCCAACAAGGCGGTACGTATCGTCGTAGGCTTTGAGCCTGGGGGCCTGACTGACATTTACGCCCGCTTGTTCGCCGCCCATCTGCAGACCAAACTGGGCCAGCCCGTCATCGTGGATAACAAGCCGGGTGCTGCCACCATCATTGGCACGCAGTTCGTGGCCAAGGCTCCGGCTGATGGCTATACGCTTTGCTTCTGTGTCAGCAACGTTTATACGAACAAGTTCTTCCGGGCACAGTTGCCTTACAAGATGGAGGACCTCACTGCAGTCGGGTTGGCGTTCCGCTCGACTTCAGTATTGATCGTGCCAGTATCTTCCCCGCTGCAAACGGCGGAGCAACTGGTTGAGTTTGCCAAGAAGAACCCTGGCAAGCTCAACTACTCCACCACGGGTGCTGGCGGCGCCACGCACATTACGGGCGAGTTGTTTTCATCGCTGGCGGGTATCCGCGCTACGCCCGTGCACTACAAAGGCGCAGCCCCAGCGTCCATGGCGGTCGCCACGCAAGAGGTTGATTTCGCCTTCTCAGCCATCGCCACCGCCAAGCCTCTGTTGCAACAGAAAAAGGTTCGCCCCTTGGGCGTCTCAAACGACGTACGAACGCCCGCATTGCCGGATGTGCCCACGCTCGCTGAAGCAGGTTTCAGCGGCATTGTGACCGGCGTGTGGTACGGATTGCTGGCGCCCACGGGAACACCCGCTTCAGTCATCAGCCTCATGAACAAAGAGCTGAATGCATTCTTTACCAGCCAGCCCATCAGAGATCGCCTTCTGGCTGGCGGCGAGACCCCGGTGGGCACGCTAACTCCGCAGCAAATGACAGATTACGTGGCGAAAGATACGGAGATGCTTCGCAAAGTCATCGAACCCTTGAACATCAAGTTGGATTGAGCACCATGAGCGTTGAATTCGAACCAGGCATCCAGGCCTATCTGGACAAGATCCGCGAAACGGTAGCCATTCACCCCACTCCCCGCAATATCGAAGAGCGGCGGCGCAACACAGACCGCACGCACTCGGTATGGCGTCGCCCTGCACCAGACACCATAGATATCGTGAACTGGTGGGTGAATTTGCCCGGGCGTGAAGTGCCCATCCGCATCTACCGCCGCAAGGACGTGAAGGGCCCAGCCCCCGTAGTGATCTATCTGCACGGGGGTGGCTTTGTCGCCAGCAGCTATGACACCCATGACACCATTACCTGGGGACTTGCGGAGGCCACCGGGGCTATTGTGGTGAGCGTTCATTACCGCCGCGCTCCTGAGAACCCCTACCCCGCAGCGCCAGACGATTGCTTTGGGGTGCTTCAGTGGGTTCATCGCAATGGCGATTGGCTTGACGCAGACGTTTCCCGGATGGCAGTGGTGGGCGACAGCGCGGGCGGCTGCCTTGCAGCTGCGCTGACCATGCAAACCCGCGATCGCGGAGGGCCTCCACTGCTCCTGCAAGCACTGCTTTATCCGGGCATAGACCCCATTAAGAACCGCCCCTCACATAAACGCGAAGCAGACCCCATGTTGCGCGCAGACATGATGGATTATTTCTGGGATGCCTACCTCCCCGGGCAGCGCCATACCCTGGACCCCATTGCGGCGCCCATACGCGCCACCCGCTTCGACGGCCTGCCTCCGGCCTTCATCGCGGTTGGTGAATATGACCCCTTGCACGACGAATCAGTTGAATACACACGCCTGCTCCGGGAAGCTGGCATTCCAACCGAGTTTCACCTGGTTCCCAAATCCATCCATGGATTCCTTCGGGCCCGTTTCGTGAGCCCAGGAGCAAGCGCTACGTTTGACGCATTGGCCACCGCCATTCGCTCCGCCTTGGGCTCCAGTGCGCCCCCAACTTCCACCACACCATGACCATCCAGCAAGTTTCCAACACCATCACAAGAGGGCTTAAAAGGATGGGGGCCGTCGGCCTGCCTCTCAGCGAGCCTGCATGCCAACTGCAAGGCGAGAAGTTTGAAATCCCAGGAAAAGAAGCTACCGACACAGGAATCTGGGAATGCTCGCCCGGCCGCTATCGTCGGCAAGTGGTGGCCGGGGAGTTCATGCACATCCTGTCAGGGCGCTGCACCTTCGCCCCGGATGACGGTCCTCAAATCACCATCGCAGCAGGTGACACCTTGTTCTTCTCCCCAAACACAACGGGTATCTGGGACATTCAGGAAACGGTCCGCAAAGTCTACGTTCTGTTGTGATTCGAAACTCGGTGGCGGGGAATTGAGCAAACTCGGTATTCACCCGGGACCACCGAGCTCTCGCTCTGCATAGCCGTGTTGGAAGAGCTCAAGCTACCGAGCAGGACCTCGGCGGCTCCAGCGTTAGCCGCTCACACGCGTTTGCAGGCAACCATAAGCGCCGAGGCATTTAAGCCGGTTCGCCCACCGAATCCAGCATCTCTACCAATGCTTTCGCCGTGAACTCTGGGTTGTCCCCCCAGATCGAGTGCCCCGCATTGGGCACGTCCACAATGCGGACGCCGCGAAACTCTTTCTTCAAGCGCTCCACGGTAGACGCGATCAACACATCGCTATCTGCGCCGCGCAAGATCGTAGTGGGCGTACGCACAGCCCGAACGGAATCCCACATATCGCGCGCAGCGCAGCGCAGGGTTTCAATGGCTGCGTCCTTCTCGTAGCGCCACTCCCAGGTGCCATTGGCATGCTGCTTCAGATCACCTTCCAAAGTACGACGATGGATCTCATCCGTAAACCGAAGGCGCTGAGGCAGAGTTTTGGAAAACGCAACGGCTTCCTCGAAGTTGGCAAAGGTACGCGGGCGCGTGACATGCGCATGCACCATGTGCTCCGATGCGGCTGTGGGCATCTCGAAACTGAGGTCGAGCAAGCCCATTGAATCCACACGCTCCGGGTGCTTGGCCGCATACAACAAGGCCACTCGCGATCCCAGTGAAGAGCCAACGATAGAGAAGTGATCCAGCTTCATGCTGTCGGCAAACGCCTCCAGATCAGCGCAGTAATAGTCGACCGTGTACTCGCCCGGTTTAGCCCGATCAGAGTCTCCGTGGGAACGCTGGTCCAGGCCAATCAAGCGGTACTCCTGCGGCAAAGCTTGCGCAAGCCAGTACCAAACCCTTCCCTGAAGCGATGTTCCATGCAAGGCAACCACAGTCTTGGGGCCATTGCCCCATTGTTCGTAATGCAGCTTCAATGCGCCAGCTTGTGCGTATCCGTCACTGTGTTGATTAATGATTGAATTTGTCATTTGGTGTCCCCATTAAAAAGTTAAACCTGTCGCAACAAGGCGGAACAGATGCCCTATCCGGGGCTCCGATTCACGCCGGCTTGAATGCCTACTTGATGCCCTGGATAGTGGGGAACGGCCTGCCCTCCCCCGATTCCAGATCAAAAATTCTTCTGTCGTTCAAATGGGCAAAGCCCTTCCCGTACAGATGAAGATGCAAGGCCTCATCAGGGCCCAGCACCTCTATGGAATGAACGTCGTCCGGGCCCATGGCGATCACCCTGCCCTGATCAACATTGATGTCGATCAAGTGCCGCACTCGAGGATGAGGCTCCGCTGGCTCACGTACATACAGCGTGTTCCGCTCGCTTCCCCTTACGCCTGCGATCGCAGCCCAGGTCGTATGGTTATGAGGAGGCTGCTGGTGACCAGGTTTCATAGCCACCGCATACATCGCATACGAGCCATCCGGGTCTTCGTGCAACTGGTAGGCTTGCCAAAGCTTGTCTTCAGGCACGGGAAAATCACCACCCACCCAAAGATCCGAATCGGCCGCTAGCCGCCCCATCAAATCGCAGATGCCTTGCGAGGTGGCGATACCGACGTCCTGGCAATCTGACACCAACGCCCTCACCTGCTCAATCGTTCGTTCTACAGCGGCCGCTCTGCGAACGGCTGGCGAGCCGGTAAGGCCGCTTGTTTCTGGCGAGCTTGCCATCACTCCACCTTCACGTTCGCGCTTTTCACGATCCGCTTCCAGGCGTCTATATCTGCGCTCACCAGTTTTTGCGTTTCTTGCGGCCCCAGATAAGCGGGAATGAAGCCCAACTGGTTCAAGTGCTTGCGGAAGTCCGGTGATGCGGCCAAGGTTTCAATAGTTTTGCTGAGGCTCCTCACCACCTCGGGATTCACTTCAGCCGGCGCGAACAGCCCCAGCCACGTGCCTTGGTGAAATGGCACCCCAGATTCAGACAAGGTGGGTACTTGCGGGAACGTGGGGTGGCGCATGGGCGCAGCCGTGGCAAGCACTCTCGCTTTACCGGCCTGCACGTGAGGCGCCATGGAAAAGGCATCCACCACACAAAAATCGAGCTGCCCACCAATGAGATCCGTGACGGCTGGTGCCGACCCCCGGTAAGGGATATGCCGCATGGGCACCCCCAGCTCGGCCTTCAGGATTTCGCCTGTCAAATGGCCGAAGGTACCTTGGCCTCCGGTTCCAAAGGTCAGCTCCTGCTTTTCCTTGGCCAGAGGGATGAGATCCTTGATCGTGCGGCAGGGGCTATTGGCTGCCACAGCCACGACCAAACCACCTTGCGCGAACACGGCAATGGGAGCCAGATCCTTCAGAGGGTTGTATTGCAAGTTCGGATTCACGGCGGTCTGCACAGAGATGGTTGCCGCAATCCCCAGTACCAGGGTCTGGCCATCCGGCTGGCTTTTCACAACGGATTGAACCCCAATCGCACCGCCAGCTCCCGCGCGGTTTTCCACAATGAAGCGATCGTTCTGTACCTTGTTCAGGGCATCCGCGAGCATGCGCGCACTCGAATCCACCGAACCGCCGGGTGCTGTAGGCACCACAATCTTCACTACTTTTCCTGTGCCCGGTTGTGCTCGAACCATGGGCGCGAAGGTAAGGGCTGCTGCAATTGCAGAAGCCTGTTTGACCCATGTGCGCCGATGAACCAACAGGTTTTTTCCGCTCTTCATGTTTTCTCTCTTCCAGTAGGTAGGGGCAAACGAGCTCGCACTGACCGGCTCATGCCGGCCAAAGCGCAGAAATGTCCACTTCAAGCCGATAGGCTGGATTGAACAACTTGGAGACAACAAGCCCGGTGGATGCAGGCCTGGCGTTGCCGAGATACTTGGCGCGAACCTTTGCGTGGGCGGGAGCTTCGGCGGGATCAACCAGGTAGGTGACCACGCGGAATATGTTGATGTAATCGAGCCCAGCCTCCCTGAGCACAATCCCTATCCGCTGCCAGACCAGCTCAGCCTGAGCCTCCATGCCTTCCGGTATGGAGCCATCTTCCCTGAGCGGCGTTTGCCCGGAGAGTTGTAGCAGTTGCCTCCCCGCGGGCACGATCACGGCCTGGGAATAGGGCCCGAGCGGAGCGCCCAGCTCCTTGGGGTTGATGCATTCAAATGGGTATGCGCTCATGGCTTTAGAAAGACTACTCTGCAACACGAATGCCACAGCTTATGCCTGTCACGCTGAATCACCATAATGCTATTTTTTGCGATCCATATGCCAAAAATGGATCACTAGGGAAAACACTCTCCTATCGTCAAGCCGTCCCTCATCGCCTTCAACGCAAAGCTTCCTCTCCCTCGATTTCTGGGAAAGTCTGAGGCGGGCGCATCGCCCGACTGGTGCCCTCCGCACCCGACGCCGTGACCCGTGAGCCGTGAGCCGTGAGTTGGTTTTACTCCTTCCCCCGCTGGGGGAAGGCTGGGATGGGGGCAAGCGGCGCATCCATAGATGCTTGCCGTTGAATGAGAAAACGTTTCAAAGTTGACACACCAACTTGGCATCCTCCCACCATGTAATAACATTGTGGCAACTAAATGAGGTTGTGATGCAAATAGCTATTCGAAGCATTGGAAACAGCAAAGGCATCGTAATTCCCAAAGCGATGCTAGCCCAGGCTGGGCTGGGTGATGTGGCATTTGCCGCTGTCGCCGTTGAAAACGGATCCATCGTGCTCAGAAAGCCCGAGAACCCCGTGCGCGAGAGTTGGGCGGCAGCGGCAGCCGCTATCGCGGCCAACGGCGACGAAGAGTTACTGATGGGTGAGTTCGGAAACGCCGACGATCAAGGAAACACTTGGTGAAGCGTGGCGAAATTTGGTTGGTCAACCTTGATCCGACAGTTGCAAGCGAAATCCAAAAGACCCGCCCCTGCGTAGTGGTGTCACCCGCTGAGCTGAATGACAACCTGCGTACCGTCATCGTGGCCCCAATGACCTCCCAAGGTTTTTCTGCTCCCTTCCGTGTACCAGTAACGCATGGTGGCACGAAGGGTTTGATCGTTCTTGATCAGCTGCGCACGGTCGACAAAGCCCGGTTGGCTAAGAAAACAGGAGCGGTTAACGCCAAAACTTTGAGCGGCATCTTAAAAACCCTGCAAGAAGTGTTTGCTGAATAAAGAGGGGGAGCTACTCACCCCTACGGTGCCGCCTGCCCCACAAGCCGCTTTAGTGTTTCCAAAAAGGCCATCATTGCAGGCGGATGGCTCGTGTCCTTGCGCACTGCCACCACGTGCGGACCCAAGGGGCTGCCCAGCGAAAGGGGAAGAATGCGCAGCACACGCCGCTGCTCATACGTTTGAGCCACCGTGCGTTGCATGAAATTCAAATACCCGTATTGCTCAATCAGCATCAGGTTGGTGGCCAGTGAAGTCGTCGATTCCACCACGTTAGAAGGTAGCCGCCCTGCGTGAGTCAGAAACACTGCACGAACATGTTCATACAGAGCGCTACCCGAATGGGGCAATACCCACGGCACATCCATGATGTCATCCCAGACGATGCTCTTCGCCTTCGCCAGCTTATTCGTACGACCACAAACCAGAACAAAGTCATCGTCGAACAACACCGTCTGCACCAGTTGTTCGGCCACGCTCTCATTGGTCACCACGCGGCACAAGATGACATCAAGGCTCCCCTCCCTCAATCTGGTAATCAAGGGAGGCTGCGGTAGTTGCTCCAGCGAAATGCGTAAATTGGGGTGCTGCCGCTTGACCTCGCCAATGGCCATGGGCAACAACTTCACCGCAGACGATAGCAACACCCCCACTCTCACAAGCCCATGCGAGCCTGATCGTAGCGCCTGAATTTCCTCATGCGCGCGCTGAACGTCAAATAGAAGCTGGCGTGCATGCCGAATCAATGCCTCTCCGAACAAGGTCGGTGCCATGCCACGATGTGAGCGCTCAAAGAGAAGAACTCCGAAGGCAGACTCCAACTCCGCTATAGCTCGCGTGGCCGCCGGCTGCGTGAGATTGGCTACCTGAGCGGCCTTTCGCAAAGACAGCGATTCCCCCAATGCGTCCAGCAGCACCATGTGCCTGAACTTGAGCCTGAAAGGAAGCGCCGCCACGTCGGGAGAAAGATTGGTGTCCATAAGCCAACACAATCTAATTCAAATATTGATTGCCCGCACTAGCACCCTTGTGAAGGAGCGTGCATCTACAGACAAAAACCTGGGTTGAAATCTTCAAACGCCGCTGCAATTGGACGCGCCCGATAGCAATCCGGAAGCACTCGGGAGTCTCGCTCGGGTCGCTAAATTCCAGCTTGGCGCTGCGGCGCTTGCAGTGGTCTGGAATACTTCGATAGGCGGAATTAGTGGAAATTCAATACCAAATATACAAAGATCGTTGAGATAAAAACGAAACGCAGCACGGGTGCTGCTCAACTCAGAACACGTACGACAGAGATAGGTAGGGAGACAGGCGGGCGCTTCGAAATCCTGAAGGCTTGGAAAGCGGCATGGCCAGGGCAGCATCAAATTGAAGCTGGCGCCATTGCGAGCGTACGCCTAGCGCGGCTCCAGCCAGGCGCTTACCGATGAGTTGGCCGCTGGAAGGCCCCCAGACCCGGCCGATATCGACTGCCAAATATCCCAAGGCAGGCAAGCTGCCGATTTGCATCGGCATCATCAATTCGTTACGCCAAACAACACCGTTTTCAGCGAGCAGAGAGCTGGCGCCATCAAAGCCGCGCACAGAGCCTCGGCTGCCTATGCTGAATTGGTCGATCGTGAGCGTGGTGTCTTTGGTGTGCTGGAGCCGCACGCTGCTGCGCAGACCTATAGCGCGCACTATTTGCCCGGGTTGGGTTCGTGCGCGCCGATTGAATAGGTCCGGAACATCAAGGGCAATACTGGCATTCCAGATCTGTGGACGCAAGGTCAGGCCCTGAGAAACCACGGAGTCGAAATCAGGTTCAGCGCCAAACCACCCCAAGCCTTTGCGCAAGGAAAGCTCTACATCCAGGCTAGCGCGCCTGAAGAGGTGTTTGTAGTGGACGCCCAGATTGGCAAAGCTGTTTCGGCGTTTCTGCACGACCAGCTCAACGTCGCCCAAGAAGCTGTTTGAGCGCCGAATCGACGCACCGGCGAACACGCCCATCTTGCTGGATTGGTTGCGCCAGATCGTGTGGTCCCAGCGCAGATCCAGACCTTGGCTGCGGCCGCTTGAAACCACGGCTGCCGTGGTGAGCTGAATCTGCTGCGCGAATCGGGTGGTATTCGCACTGAGTGTGAAGAGGTTGTATCCCCAGGGAATGCTGTAATTCAACGCCAGCGATTGGCTGCGGTGATCAGCGGCCAAATCCTTCAGATTGGTGTTGATGCTGGCGCTGATGAGATCATTCAAGCCTGTTGGGTCATCGAAGGCCAGGTGGGTGCTTAACTGGGGCCGACCCAAGGCAGGAGAACCAGAGTTATCCAGGGTGACGCCGCCTCGCAATCGGGAACCGGTAGGTTTGCTTTGAATTCGGACAATGCTGGTGTCCGGCTCAGTGCCTGGCTCCAGCTGGGTCTGCACCGTGCGGCTGGGCAGCCTGTTCATCTGCTCTACGCCTTGGTCGAGGTCTCGAACGTTGAGCAGATCACCAGCAGCCACGGGGAACGCGCCCGCCCACAGCAGGCCGGGCGTGCTTTCGACGACACCAATACGCCCCGCATGCAAGTTGATTTGCAAGCTACCGTCTGCCATGTTTTGCGGCGGCAAGGTCACTTTGCTGGTGACAAAACCGGCCTCCAGCAGAGCGGCATCCAAGGCCGAGGTGAGCTGGCCTAAACCTTTTACGCCCAGGCAATGATTCATCCATGGCTTGACGCGGCTGTACAACCAGTCGAACTCCTTGGCCATGGAGCCCTGCAACTGGATGCGCTGAACATCAAAACACGGTGTCTCCTGAGGAATCTCGTTAGGAACCGCTTCCGCCTCCGCAGGGCGCAGTGCATCGCGCACCGGCTCGCTGGCTTGTTCCTGCAGGCGCTGAGTCTCCCGCCGCAAGCCTTCTTCAATGAGCCGAGCGGGTGGCAGAGGCGGCAACTCTTGGGCCAACGCTGGCGTGATGACGCAAGCTATCGCCAAAAACCGGATGAACGCGGCTAGCGGTTGATTTGACCGTGCCTTGGGATTTATCCACTGACTGGCGGTATCGGGACAGCTTCTGGAATTCAAAATGAAAGGAGAGAGGGGTACTTTTGATCTACTTAAGAAGAAGCCGCTCTTTCATTTCATTTTTTAAAAACTTTTAAAGTAATTTTATTGAAATCAGCCCTAGATGATTGAGTAACAATGAATATAAAAGAGTTCCAAATATTTTTCACCTGCTGAGAGCCATCGATGATCGGCACTCAGGGACACAGGAACGCAACTCCAGGCGTGCTTTGGGGCAGAGTGGCAGAGGAACCTGTGTCTGCACCAATAACCAAGACCTTTTGCACGCCTCGTTCTAGGGCGGTTTCAAAGTGAGTAAGCGGGGCGAGATGGAAGAGGTCCAAACCCACATAGCAGGCTTGATGCCGAAACGCGCCGCGCAAGGCTTCGACAAGCTCAGCCCGAACGGTTTTTAATAATTGACCGAAACCATAGGACCCCAGCGCGAACGGGTGTCCCGAACGACAACCGGGAGCTCGGCGGCCCCAGGTTCGCGCAGCATAGGCTCCATGAAGCCAACCGGGCGCTGGCCATCGTGATCACCCATCCGTGAGCTAGCCAATAAGGGCCAGCCAATATTGCGAGAGACGCTCTAACGGAACCCTACGTTGATCTTCTCCAGGGCGGCGGCACCTGGGCACAAATCGGCGGTCCCCAAAGTGTTGAGGGGCTTGGTGGAGGTGTTCAGGGACACATGCAGATCGTCTGTCTCGCCTTCTATGAACAGCAGGCCCGTCAGTAGTTCGCCCTCTGCGGCCCGGGCGTTCATGTAGCTCATGGCGCTCAATCGATCGGTGGGATCGTAGTCGGCATGCAGTTTGCGCAAGCGCAGTACTGTGCCGTCGTGCTGCTCCACATCTCTGACTTCACCCGGGGCTATGGTGGCGGTGATTTCTTCACGTCCGGTGATGAAGTCTATGCGGCTAACGGCCTCGTTGTGCTCGCGTACCCAATCGTAGCTGCGGGTGGACCCGGCATGATTATTGAAGGTGACGCAGGGGCTGATGATGTCTATGAAAGCAGCGCCGCCATGGCCGATCGCAGCTTTGATGAGGGGCACCATCTGTGCTTTGTCGCCAGAAAAACTGCGGGCCACGAAGCTGGCGCCCAGTTGCATGGCCAGGCCCACCAGATCGACCGGGCTGTCGTTATTGACCACGCCTTTCTTGCTCTTGCTTCCCTTGTCTGCAGTGGCGGAGAACTGGCCTTTGGTCAAGCCGTAGACGCCGTTGTTCTCCACGATGTAGACCATGTTCACGTTGCGCCGCATGGCGTGCGCAAACTGGCCCAGACCGATGGAGGCGGAATCACCATCGCCAGAGACTCCAAGGTACAGCAGGTCGCGGTTGGCCAGGTTGGCACCTGTGAGCACGCTGGGCATACGGCCATGCACGGTGTTGAAACCGTGGCTCGCGCCCAGAAAATAATCCGGCGTTTTTGAAGAGCAGCCAATGCCGGAAAGCTTGGCGACGCGGTGCGGTTCTATGTCCAGCTCCCAGCAGGCCTGAATGATGGCCGCTGAAATAGAGTCGTGTCCGCAACCGGCGCACAGAGTAGACACCTTACCCTCGTAGTCGCGCCGGGTGTAGCCCACCTTGTTGCGCGTGAGCGAGGGATGGTGCAGACGTGGCTTGGCAATGTAGGTCATAGCTGAACCTTGAAACGGTAGTTGAACGCGCTCGTAAGTGCCGTGATCGGCGCGCTAGGCAAGGCGTGAGGACGCGGCAGGCTGATGCCTGTTAGAACGAGCAACGCAGCATCGCGCGGCGAACGCGGCGCTTCCGAGTGCGTAGCGCTGTCACTCAAGTAGTGAACGTCAGCAATGTAGAGAGAGCCCGTTCTCATCCGATCTTGATAACGACATCGAGCGGTCAACTGCCGTTTCAAGGTTTTACCTCCTGAGGCGCCACAACGGCTTCGTGCACGTGATCGGTGATGCGTGTGGTAATGAAGCGGGCGGTGATTGGCGTGCCGTCGTAATGCAGCACCTTCTGGAGCTTGGCTGGGTTGATCTCCAACTCATTGACGAGCATGGAGCGCATCTGCGCATCGCGGTTCTGCTCCACCACGAACACCAGCTCATGCGCGTCTATGAACTCTTTCACTGAAGCCGGGAATGGGAATGCGCGCAGGCGCAGCGCATCTACATGAATTCCTTGAACAGCCAGAACGTCCAGCGCCTCATGCATAGCGGGGCTGGTGGAGCCAAAGAAAATCACCCCAAACCGCGTGCGCTTGGCCGCTGGGCGCGGAACCGGCTGCGGAACGAGTGTGGCGGCAGTGGCAAACTTGTGTAGCAGGCGCTGCACGTTGTAGATGTAATCCTGCCCTCGTTCTGAATACCTTGCATAGGCATCCCGCGTGGTGCCCCGGGTGAAATAGCTGCCACGTGTAGGGTGCGTTCCAGGCAGCGTTCTCCAGGGAATGCCATCGCCATCGACATCTTTGTACCGGCCAAAATCCTTTTGCTCCAGATCTTCAGCGGTCATCACTTTGCCGCGATCGTAGCTTTGGCTGTCATCCCACGTCAGTGGCTCACACAGCCGCTGGTTCATGCCGACGTCCAAATCGGTCATCACAAACACCGGTGTTTGGAGCCGATCAGCCAAATTGAGCGCCATCGCCGTGTGCTCAAAGCATTCACGCGGATCTTCGGGTAGCAACAGCACGTGCTTGGTGTCACCATGCGAGGCGTAGGCGCATGCGGCGATATCGGCCTGCTGAGTGCGCGTAGGCATGCCGGTGGAGGGGCCGCCGCGCTGCACGTTGACGATGGTGATGGGTATCTCGGCAAAATAGGCTAGGCCAATGAACTCGGTCATCAGCGAAATGCCAGGGCCAGAGGTGGCCGTGAAGGCGCGGGAGCCATTCCAGCCGGCGCCCACCACCATACCTATGGAGGCCAGCTCGTCTTCACCCTGCACGATGGCGTAGTTGTGTTGGCCCTGTGCATCTACACGGAACTTGGCGCAGTACGCCATGAAGGCCTCGGCCACCGAAGTAGACGGTGTAATGGGGTACCAGGCGCACACCGTGGCTCCGCCATACACCGCCCCCAGACCCGCAGCGGTATTGCCGTCAACAAAGATCTTCTCACCCACGCGGTGGGCTTTCGCCACTCTGATGGGCAACGGGTGTTTAAGATGCTCCTTGGCGAAATCACGCCCAAGATTGAGCGCCTGCACATTGGAGGCAAGAAGCTTTTCCTTGCCCTTGTATTGCTCCGCCAGTAAATCTTCAATGACCTGCGCATCCATTTCCAGCAGCACGGAAAGCGCGCCCACGTACATGATGTTCTTGAAGAGTTGACGCTGGCGCGGATCGCTATAGACCGCGTTGCAGATCTCGGTGAGCGGCATGCCGATGACGGTGATGTCATCGCGAAACTCCGCAGGGGGCCGCGGGCGGGTGCTGTCGTAGAAGAGATAGCCACCAGGCTCGATTTCTTCCAGATCTGCCGCCCAGGTCTGCGGATTCATGGCCACCATCAGATCAATTCCACCGCGCCGGCCAAGATAACCTTTCTCGCTCACCCGCACCTCATACCAGGTGGGCAAGCCCTGGATGTTGCTCGGGAAAATATTTCTTGGGCTCACGGGAACGCCCATGCGCAAGATCACCTTGGCGAACAGCTCATTCGCGCTGGCCGAACCCGAACCATTGACGTTGGCGAACTTGATCACAAAGTCGTTCGTGGCTTCTACCTGCTTCATACCGGCATCCTTTCTGCCGAAGCGGAGATAGGGTTGAGCTGGCTTCCAGCCTTCGCCGTGGTCAGCAGGAATTTCTGCATATCCCAGGCGCCCGTGGGGCAACGTTCAGCGCAAAGACCGCAATGCAGGCACACATCTTCGTCCTTGACCATCACCCTCTGGGTCTTCAGTTCAGTGGAAACGAAGAGATCCTGATCGAGGTTATTTGCCTGGGCGTTCAGTTGTTGGCGCAATTGCGGTTCATCGGCATTACCGGTAAAGGTAATGCAATCCATGGGGCAGATGTCTACGCAGGCATCGCATTCAATGCATAGCTTTGGTGCGAAAACGGTCTGCACATCGCAGTTGAGGCAGCGGCTGGCTTCCTTGAGCGCAGTGCGTGCGTCGAATCCCAGCTCCACTTCGATCTTGATGCTGGAAAGCGCCTTTGCTGCATTGGCCCATGGCACTTTGTAGCGCAGGTCATTCGAGGGATCTTGGTCGTAGCTCCACTCGTGAATACCCATCTTTTGAGAGATGAGGTTGGTGCGGGGCCCAGGGCGCGCGTTCACGTCTTCGCCATTCAGCATCAGATCGATCGAGACCGCCGTTTCATGCCCCTGCGCCACGGCAGTGATGATGTTCTTGGGGCCAAAGGCCGCATCGCCTACGAAGAATACCTTGGACTGCGAAGACTGAAAGGTGCCTTCGCCAAGCACGGGCAAGCCCCATTTGTCGAACTCGATGCCGCAATCAGACTCGATCCAGGGAAATGCATTTTCCTGGCCTACGGCGATGAGCACTTCATCGCAGGCAAAGAAAACCTCAGGCTCGCCAGTAGACACCAGTTGGCGGCGGCCCTTGTCGTCGTGTTCGGCGCGCACGACATCGAATGTCATCCCCGTCAGCTTGCCGTCTTCGTGCACAAAGGCTTTGGGCACATGCATGTTGATGATAGGGATGTCTTCATGCTGGGCATCTTCCTTCTCCCAGGGAGAGGCCTTCATCTCCTCAAAGCCGGAGCGCACGATGACTTTCACATCCTCGCCGCCCAGACGCCGGGCAGACCGGCAGCAATCCATGGCGGTATTGCCACCTCCCAGGACGATCACGCGCTTGCCGACCTTGCTCACGTGACCGAAGGAGACTGACGCCAGCCAATCAATGCCAATGTGAATATTCTCCGCAGCTTCCTGCCGGCCAGGAAGTTCAAGATCACGTCCACGCGGTGCACCGCTGCCCACGACGATGGCGTCGTAGCCTTCAGCCATCAGCGCCTTCATGGATTCGATGCGATAGCCTGCCTTGAACTCAACTCCGAGCGCGAAGATGTAGCCGGTTTCTTCATCGATCACGCTCTCAGGCAAGCGAAAACGAGGGATCTGCTGGTGCATGAAACCGCCAGCCTTGTTGCGGCTATCAAACACCGTGACCTCGTAGCCCAGCGGAGCCAGATCCCGCGCCACGGTGAGCGATGCAGGGCCAGCGCCCACGCAGGCTATTCGCCTACCGTTCGATGCAAGGGGCCGCGGCATGCGAGGCACCACATCTTCCTTGAGATCGGCTGCCACGCGCTTCAAGCGACAAATGGCCACGGGCTCAGGCTTCTCCGCGTTCTGCTCTTCGACCCGGCCGCGCCGGCAAGCCGGCTCGCAGGGGCGGTCGCAAGTGCGGCCCAGGATGCCTGGAAATACGTTCGACACCCAATTGACCATGTAGGCATCGCCGTAGCGGCCCTGGGCAATCAGGCGGATGTATTCAGGAACGGGAGTGTGCGCAGGGCACGCCCATTGACAATCAACGACCTTGTGAAAATAGGCCGGATCAGCAGTATTCGTTGGCTGCAAGTCTTGTCTCCTAGCCCCGTGGGAATTGCCGCGTTAGCGCGGTCTATATTGGCGGAGCAAGACATAGTCTACGCCTAAGAATTCGCAATCCAGGCTAGACAGGAGACGATTGAGGGAAATCCCTCAGAGCAGACCTCGCAGAGTGTCCTCTCAGTGTTGCCCGATCACAGCGAACGCGTCAATAACTTCACGCGGCGCCTGCACGAGTTCGATCAGAACGCCCTCGCCCGCTATGGGAAATTCTTCGTTGGCCTTTGGATGCAGGAAAGTGATGTCGTAGCCTGCCGCACCCTGGCGTATGCCACCGGGTGCGAATCGCACACCCTGGGCCGTGAGCCATTCCACGGCCTTGGGCAGGTCATCTATCCACAAACCGATGTGGTTGAGCGGAGTGGTGTGTACGGCGGGTTTCTTTTCCGGGTCTAGTGGCTGCATCAGATCAACTTCCACCTTGAAGGGGCCGGAGCCCATGGCGCAAATGTCCTCGTCCACGTTCTCGCGCTCGCTCCTGAAAGTACCGGTCTTCTCAAGGCCCAGCATGTCTACCCACAAGCGCTGAAGCTTGATTTTGTCTGGGCCACCGATGGCAACTTGCTGGATACCTAAAACCTTGAAAGGACGAGTCATTAAATCTCCTTGAATTCGACTGTTGAATATTCACACTTTGCTAACTTTAACGCCGACGGGAACCGGGCTGTTCACATTGGGACAGGGCCGAGCCAATGGCTCCCCCCTATCCCGATGAAATGCCCGTTAAGCCAGCTCTTGCAGCAACTCCCTCAAACGGTTTTCCACCCACCCTGCAGCCCTCCCCAACGAGCGCCCTTGTGACCAGAGCATGCGCACCGAAAGCAGCGGTAACGCCAGTGACGGACAGACGACTTGCTTCAATGGTGTGGCATAGCCATCTGCCGCAACGTTGACGGGCAAGATGGCCCAGCCGAGGTCGTCCGCAACCATCTCGGCGATCGTGTAGAAACTGTCAGAGCGCCACACCTTGGTGGCCAGCACAATCTCTTGAATGTCTTCCGCGCGCAGAACCAGTTGGCGATAGCGTGCAAGGTCAGTGCGCCGAACCACGGCTTTTTCCAACAGCGGATGCCCGAGAGGTACGAAAACTCCTTGAGCCAAGACCCCCACATGGCGTTGGTCAAAGCTGTCTCCGAGCGGCCCACGGTCCAGGTGGAAGGCGAGATTAGCGCGTTCCTGACGCACGTAATCTGCCACTTCCGTGGCGGTGCCATTGAGCAGGGTTAGCTCAAGGTCCGGGAAGTTTTTCGAAATATCGCGAATCAATGATTTGATGGCGCTGTATGGCAATGCCTCATCCAGGGCCACACTCAACTTCGCTTCGCCCCCCATGGCTAAGGACTGAGCGCGTTGATCCAGCGCGTGGGCCTGCCGAAGAAGCTCTCTGGCTTCAAGAAGCATGAGCTGCCCCGCATCTGACAAGGTCGCCTTGTGCTTCGAACGATCAAACAGCTCCAAACCCAGATCCGCCTCCAGCAGCGCAACGGCCGTGCTCACGGCTGATTGCGCTTTTCCAATGCGCCGGGCGGCAGCACTGATTGACCCCTCTTCAGCGGCCGCCACAAATTGGCGAAGTTGATCAAGATTCCATTGCATGAGCTAATCTATCAATAAATTAGATAGATATCAACTTTATAAATCAATACTTCAGCTTGAAAATCCACCAACACCTGTTTCAAGAAGAATTAATGCAACGTTCCTGGATATTTCTCTCAGCCGCTATCACCTCTGAGGTGGCCGGGCTCACCGTGATGAAGATCGCGTCTGAATCCGACTCGCTCTTCGCGCTGCTTTTCATGTACACGCTGATCGGCTTGTCTTTCTGCTTCTTTTCGGTGGCCGTCAGGCGCTTGCCACTGGCTTTGGCTTACGCTACTTGGGAAACGCTTGGCCTTCTCAGCATCACTGCTATAGGGTTTCAGTTTTTCGGAGAGCACCTGACCCCGCAAAGATTGCTCGGCGTATCAGCCCTGATAGCCGGCGTTCTAATGCTTAACTTCAGCCCTGCTCCTTCCGACACAGAAGGTACGGATAGTGGCGCACCAAAGCTCGAAGGATAAGTATGCAAAACGCTGAATTGAGTCACTACGTATTCATGGCTATCGCCATAGGCCTTGAGGTCGCCGCGAACCTTTTCATCAAATACTCAGATGGATTCCGCAAACGCAGCATCGGCGTGATGGGCATCGTCTCCATCCTGGCCTCGTTCACAGCGCTATCGCAAGCCGTGAAGGGGATCGACCTTTCCATTGCTTATGCACTTTGGGGAGGTACAGGGATCATCTTCACTGCATCAGCGGCACGCGTTCTCTTCAAGCAACGCTTGAGCCGAATGGGCTGGTCTGGGATCCTAGTGATCGTGCTGGGAATGATCACACTCAAGCTTTCATAAGCTGCATTGCGCGGAAACACCCTCGCTGCCGTGCGTCCGCGTATTCGAACGTGCTCGGAGGTCTTCGCGATCCAATTGATTCGCCGTTGAGTTGAGGGCGATTTGATACGAAAAAACCAAGCCATTCGGCCCTTTGGCTACGGTAAACGACTATTCTTTTAGTTTTGCAAAAAATAAGAGATCGCGTCCATGAAAGCCAAACTCCACCACACCGTGCTTGCCATCAGCATGGCGCTGGCCTTTGCAACCGCCCAGGCAGACACGCTGAAAAAGCCAGCACTCGACGCGATTGCTTCCCAGGCGATCAATGCGTCCGTGACCTTCCCGCAGTTCTTGCAGAACGTCGCCAAACAGGAATCTAGCGTGGAAGGCGCCGTCAAGCGATATGCGGCGGGAGAGGCACTGAAGGGCGATGACCTGACGAATGTGGCGCGTTTACTGGGCCTGTACACCCGGCTGACGCAAGAGACCCAGGTACTGCGCAGCATCACCGAGATGGTTGCTTTACCCACGGTGCGCGACGCCAAAATTCCACCCTACGAGCACAAAGCCATCATCGACTTTGGCGTGATGGTGGAAAAAATGGCCAAAGACTTCGGCCTGCAGTACCGCAACGTGGACAACCGAATTTTCGAAGTCACGCTACCAGGTACGGGTGCCGATGAATTCGGCATCCTGACGCACGCTGATGTGGTGCCGGTAGTACCCTCCGAATGGGTGTTGGAAGGCCAGCAGCTTGACCCCTTCAAAGTCACCCGCGTGGGAGACAAGCTCTATGGCCGCGGCACCATCGATGACAAGGGTTCAATTGCCACCGTGCTGTATGCAATGAAGGCCGTAAAGGAAGCCAAGCTGCCTGTGCAGCGGAGCATCCGTCTGATGATAGAAACGACGGAGGAAACCGGTGGCGATGCGATGAAGTACTACCGTGGCAAGACCCAACTGCCTGAATACAACATCGTGCTGGACAGCAAATACCCTGCCGTAGTGGCCGAAAAGGGTGCTGGCGCCATCAAGGCATTTTTTACCGACGTGAAGACGGATGCGCAGCGGCCCGCGATCACCGCGATGGCTGGCGCCGCATCGTCCAACGCGATTGCACAGACCGCCACCGCTTCCATCGAGGCGGGCGACGCAGCCATGCTGGCAGCCCTGGCACAGAAGCTTCAGGCAGCCAAAGACGACTTTGTGGCAAAGAACCTGGGTTCTGGCAAGTTCAGCATCGATATTCTGCCGGGCGCAGGCAGGATTGAAATCAAGGTGACAGGTAGCTCCGCCCATGGATCGCGACCGGAAGAAGGCGTAAACCCTGTGCCGCGGCTTAGCCTGTTTCTGCAGCAGGCCCTGCAACTGGATGGGAGCCAGCCCTTGGTGCAGACCAATCAGTACAGCCAGGCCCTTCGCTACATCAATGGCGTTTACGGGCTGGATTATTTTGGCAAGGGTCTGAACGTTGCCTATGCCGATAATTTCATGGGGCCATTGACGATTTCGCCCAACTTCATTAAAGCCGGGAATGGCCAGCTGGAAGTGACAGCCAACGCCCGCATGCCACGTGGAAAATCGCCAGAGCAACTAAAAGCAGAAATAGAAAAGGGGATCGCCAGCTGGAGTGCCGCTGCCCAGATTCCTGTGAAAATTGACTACACCCAAGGCAACTGGATGGCACGCGATCCCAAGGGGGCGTGGCTCACTACCTTGTTGAATATTTTTGGCGACACCACTGGCCTCGATGCGCAACCGGTGCCCACTGCAGGCAGCACTACCGCGAAGTTGATGCCCAATGCCATCAACTTCGGCCCTGCGATGCCGGGCAAGAAGTACACCGCGCACAACGCGCTGGAATACAAGGAGTTGCCCGATCTACAAGCCGATATGCAGATGTTTACCGAGATGCTGGTGCGTATTGGCAATCTGCAGAAAATGCAATAGTTAAGGGCGCGCTGCGGGCGCTTAACTTGCCAAAAGCTGGGCTGAGGTGATGCGCCCTACTCCCGCTTCGGTCATGGCGTGCCAGGCTTTTTGAAGCGAACCGTTCAGATCAATGGCCCGGCATGCGTCTTCAATCACAGCAGCTTCAAAGCCTGCGGAGCGGGCATCCAATGCGCTCCAGGCCACGCAATAGTCAGTGGCTAATCCACACAGATACACGGAGGTGATGCCCCGCGCCTTTAGGTAGGCAGCCAGGCCGGTGGAAGTTTTTCGATCAGCCTCCATGAAGGCCGAATAGCTATCTACATCCCTGTGGAACCCCTTACGAATGATCAGCTGCGCTTGCGGTACTAGCAGATCATCATGCAGGTCAGCATCGCGGGTTCCCTGCACGCAGTGCGTGGGCCATAGGATCTGCTCGCCGTAGTGCAAGGAGATTGTCTCGAAAGGCTGGCGCCCCGGGTGGTTCGAAGAAAATGAAACATGATTGGCCGGGTGCCAATCTTGTGTGAATACTGCGTTTTTGAAAAGCGACGCCACACGATTGATAACCGGAACGACCGCATCACCATCGGCAACGGCCAAGCCTCCGCCTGGCATGAAACCGTACTGAACGTCGACGATAAGTAGTGCAGTGTTGGAATTCATGCCTTGACTGGAAAGATGTGCGACGGAACCTCAAAACACCGTTCCCGCTGAGCCAGTCGAAGCTTTGCGCGAGGCTTGGACAGGCTCAAAAATCCGTTCGCGCTGAGCTTGTCGAAGTGTCGCGCAAAGCTTCGACAAGCTCAGCCCGAACGGCTTTAATGCTTGATCGAAACCATAGAACTTCAGCCCGAACGGTGTTTATCGATTAAGCGCATTTTGGAATCTGAAGTTGACCCTCATCTCTCGATGATGTATTGAATCACCATCTTACTGAAGTCGCCCCCTGGAACTTCATTCCGCCATCCACAGAGCCAATAGGGTCTGAGCTGCGACCAGTTCGGCCTTGGTTTCAAAATCAATTCCAAGAAGTTTTTGTCGGCTTGTTTCGCCGTGCAGCAACTGGACTCTACGCTTTGGAACTGAGAATGCATTCGCAGCCCATTCAATAAGCGCTGCATTGGCCTTGCCGTCCACCGGAGGAGCAGCCAGCCGTACACGCAGCGCCTCAGCGTGGGCACCCCCAGCTTGTGTGCGCTTGGCGCCCGGCACTGCATGAATAGAAAGTTTCAGCTCGTAGGACATGCAACCAAGTAAGCGCATGGATAAGCGCCGCTAGGCGTTTTCACGCCTAACGCCCAACTCCAGCCGCCCACGCGGCTCTGAGACTATTCGAACTCCACAATGGCCTGATCAACGGCAAGACTGTCGCCTTGTTGTGCTTTGATCTCTTTGACAACGCCATCCGCAGTGGCAAACAAAACGTTCTCCATTTTCATGGCTTCGATCACGGCCACGCGCTCCCCCGCCTTGACCTCTTGACCGGTCTGCACGGCCACCTGGACCAGCAGACCAGGCATGGGTGAGAGCACATACTTGCTCATGTCAGGTGGTGCTTTGTATGGCATGAGCTTGTGAAGCGCGGCCGTATCTGGATGCATGACGATCGCATCCACCTGGGTACCGTTGTGAACCACACGAGTCACCAGCGGATTGCGGTTCTTTCCGCGCTCCATCTGGGCGGTGAACGGTTCACCATTCACGCTTCCGACCACTCGGGCATCGCCTATATCTTTTTCAACGGCAAGCTTGTAAACCCGCTCGCCTTCCGCGGTTTGCACTGTCACGACCATGGGTTGCTCTGGAACAGCGTCTCCTACGCTGGCGTTCACATACTCGTTAGCGCCTTCCTTACCCAAAATGCAAACGGTGAAGTCGCGCTTATGCACGCGTTTGAAACCTTCCCAAAATTGGCCCCCAAGCCCCTGAGCCCGGTCGCGATAGCGCATGTGCAGGCTGGCAACAAGGGCCACCAGGAAATGAGGATCCTGATGCGGCACGTCTTCGGCGCGGAAACCTTTCGAGTAGTGCTCAGCAATGAACCCGGTATTGAAATCGCCACTGACGAACTTGGGATGTGCCAATAGAGCAGCTTGAAATGGGATGTTGCTCTGCACGCCTTTGATGACGAAGCCATTCAGTGCCTCACGCATACGGGCAATCGCGTCCATCCGATCCTTGCCATGCACAATGAGTTTGGCAATCATGGAGTCGTAGTGCATGGGGATCTCACCACCATCCACCACACCGGTATCCACGCGCACGCCCTCTTGCGTTGTAGCTTGGCCCTGGAATAGCTGCTGCGCCGGTGGATCAAATCGCACCAAGCGGCCAGTTGAGGGCAGGAAGTTGCGGAACGGATCTTCCGCGTTAATACGGCACTCCATGGCCCAGCCGATTTTCTTCACATCAGCTTGCGTGAAGCTGAGCTTCTCGCCGGCAGCGACTCTGATCATCTGCTCCACCAGATCCAGGCCAGTAATGAGCTCAGTGACCGGGTGCTCTACCTGCAGACGCGTGTTCATCTCCAGGAAGTAAAAATCCTGGTCCTTGCCGACCACAAACTCCACCGTGCCCGCGCTCTGGTAGTTCACCGCTTTGGCCAAGGCCACTGCCTGTTCACCCATGGCTTTGCGAGTGGCGTCGCTGATGAAGGGAGACGGCGCTTCTTCAATCACCTTTTGATGGCGGCGCTGAATGGAGCACTCACGCTCGTTCAGGTACAGCACATTGCCAAAGCCATCCCCCAACACCTGGATTTCAATGTGGCGCGGTT
Source organism: Ottowia thiooxydans DSM 14619 (assembly GCF_000422885.1). GTDB lineage: Bacteria > Pseudomonadota > Gammaproteobacteria > Burkholderiales > Burkholderiaceae_C > Ottowia > Ottowia thiooxydans. The sequence goes on from NZ_AUGX01000010.1 coordinate 375,361, forward strand.
GTTCGACGAATTTTTCAATGAAAACGCGATCATCACCAAACGAGTTACGCGCTTCGTTGCGGCATGAATCGAAGCCCTCATGGGCTTCCTTGTCATTGAAAGCCACGCGCAAGCCCTTGCCGCCACCGCCAGCGCTAGCCTTGATCATCACGGGATAACCAATGCCTTTGGCTATCTCAACCGCACTCTCGGCAGTTTCGATGGGATCGTTGTAGCCAGGAATAGTATTGACCTTGGCTGCATTGGCCAGCTTCTTGGAAGCAATTTTGTCGCCCATGGCGGCAATGGCAGCATGCTTAGGCCCGATGAAAACCAAGCCCTGCTCTTCTACTTTGCGCGCAAACGCTTCGTTCTCACTCAAAAATCCGTAGCCCGGATGAATGGCTTCGGCGCCGGTTTGCTTGGCTGCTTCGATGATCTTGTCACCCAACAGATAAGACTCCCGCGAAGGTGGCGGCCCCAGGCGCACGGCTTCATCCGCCAGTTGCACGAAGCGCGCCTGCGCATCCGCGTCAGAGTACACCGCCACAGTGGCGATTCCCATTCTCTTGGCGGTGGCAATAACACGGCAGGCGATCTCGCCGCGATTGGCAATGAGGATTTTTTTGAACATAAGGACTTTCAATCAAGCTAAGCAGGTTGACTATGGATGCCGGGACTCAATTCGTCCGGCGCCGTTTTTTCTAATACTTCATTCACACCAAATTGGTAAACACACGGGGCGCCTTGTCCTCGGTTTTCATCGATTTGGGAAAAATCAAACATCTTGAGACCACCCCACTTAGGGCGTCTGCCCGTCTTGTAAAGGGCTGGGCAGGCGCAGCCGGTCGCTGCAGTCGCGCTGGGTACAGGCCTCGCTTCCGACCAGTTGCAAACGGGCCAGGCCCTTCAGATTTTCTTCCTCGATACGCCCTTTCACCCGCACAGCCACCAGTCGCGGACCCGCAGTCCACTGGCTGATGCCTTGCGCCGCTGTAGCGTCGATGACCACATCCGCTCGGCCGTAACTCCCAACCCGCGCCTCCACCAGAGCGCGCGTGGGAGAGAGCACTTCATTTAAATAAACTGCTGTGACCACCACGCGGTCCGCATAGCGGAAAGGGTTCTGCGCAATGTCTCCCAGATGCGCCCAACCCTGGGCCTGGTGGGCTTTAAAAAAGGCTTGCAGCTTCTGCAAGTTAGCTTGACGATCGCCGCTGTCTTGCGCTCGCTGTTGCTGTGCGCGCTGCTGCGAAGCAGCCTGGTTGGAATACCGCTCGATGGCCGCGCCGGCCTGCATTGGCGCAAAAGCAGACGCCACCACTGAGCCGGGGTTCCCATACTGGTCGGATTCCAGCTCCGGCGTGCTGACGGCACGCACTTCCACCAGTGGCCGTTCCACTTCTCGTTTGCCGGTCTGGCGCACCGCGTTGCTGCAATGGGCTTTGAGTTTGTCACCGGCCGACAACAGCAGCGCCTTGGCCACATCGTCGGAGGCCATGGCGGCGGTAGGTGCGTTAGTCACCCACAGACGGCGCGGCATGCACGGTTCAGGGAAATCGGTGAGGGACGATGTGGCTTCCACCTGCACCCGCGCCGCTGCAATGCCAGCCAGTGCCGGCAAAGGGCCCAGATCAAACAGAACGGTACCGGAACCACGCTCGGGTTGCCACTCGCGGGCACGCACCACGCCTTTGGGCGGCGGCAAATACACACCATGATCGAATTGCCCCTCCCACACCACGGGCTTGGCCGAAGGGGCATAACGCAATGTCCATGTGGCCTTGCCCGCGCCCTGAGCCAGACCGTCCTTGCAGCCACCTTGGTAATGGAATATGTAATCGTTGCTGCCAAGGTAGCGCTGGGCCACCACACCGCAGCCGCTAGTGGGGTCCTTTAGTGGGGCGGCATGAGTCAAAGCGCTGAGTGAACACAGCAATGCACCACAGGCTAGAAAACTCGATTTCATAGCGTTGACTTTGAATAAGGCACAAGCAAACGTTCTAAGGCAAACAAGCCCGCGCTGCGGCTCAGTGTCTCCTGAGTCAGTGCAATGGCTTCGCCGAATCTACGGGCTGAGTGAATTTGGTTGGGCACGAAGATATCGCCTAAGAATTCGGTCAGAAACCTTGAACTCGAATTTGAGGGTTGCGCTGCTGAAGCGCTTGAATAAAGGCCTGCTTCTGTTTGGGCGAGACAAGCGCCTGCCCTACACGGCCATGGTGAATGCACAGTCGGTCTAGAGATAGCGCCGGGGATGAAATCCAGCTTCTCGAAGGCTCCACAGCACGAATGCTTTGAAGCGGGATGCGCCAACGCAGGGGACCACTTTGGATCGTCAGGTTCGTCTCGTCCACGCGATAAACGGTGCTCACGAGCAGCCAGAGGGGCAATCCCGATCCGAGCAGCACCACAGCCACCATCACGAATTTGCCTGGAAGCCATGCGGCACGCGGCCAAACGACTGCGACTGACCCCAGCACGAATAACGCGCTGATCAGGATCACTGCGGCAAGCCATGGATCGACCTTGGAGCGAAACACGTCGTGCCTCAGAGGGGGATGTTCCCGTGTTTGCGCCAAGGGTTTTCCAGCTTCTTGTCTTTCAGCATGGCCAAGCTACGGCAGATGCGCTTGCGTGTTTCGTGCGGAAGGATCACATCGTCAATGAAGCCTCGGCTACCGGCTACGAAGGGGTTGGCAAAGCGGGCTTTGTATTCGGCTTCGCGCGCGGCCAGTTTCGCGGGGTCATTCTTATCCTGGCGGAAAATGATCTCCACCGCGCCCTTGGCGCCCATCACCGCGATCTCGGCGTTCGGCCAGGCGAGGTTGACGTCGCCGCGCAGGTGCTTGGAACTCATGACGTCGTAAGCACCGCCGTAGGCTTTGCGCGTAATGACGGTGATTTTTGGCACCGTGCACTCTGCGTAGGCGTAGAGAAGTTTGGCGCCGTGTTTGATGATGCCGCCGTATTCCTGCGCCGTACCAGGCATGAAGCCGGGTACATCCACGAAGGTGATCACAGGAATATTGAACGCATCGCAAAAGCGTACAAAGCGTGCTGCCTTGATGCTGCTCTTGATATCCAGGCAACCGGCCAGCACCAGCGGCTGGTTGGCGACTATACCCACGACCTGCCCATCCATGCGGGCCATACCAATCACGATGTTGGCAGCGTAATCAGGCTGCAGTTCGAAGAACTCGCCATCATCGACCACCTTGGAGATGGCCTCCTTGATGTCGTAGGGTTGGTTCGGGTTATCTGGCACCAGCGTGTCCAGGCTCATGTCGATCCGGTCAGCGGGGTCTTGAGAAGGACGAGACGGCGCTTTCTCACGGTTGCTGGCGGGAATATAGTTAAAGAAGCGCCGCAGCATGAGCAGCGCCTCCACATCATTTTCGAAGGCCAGATCGGCCACGCCGCTGCGGGTGTTGTGCGTCAGCGCGCCGCCCAACTCCTCTGCGGTCACGCTCTCGTGCGTCACGGTTTTCACCACCTCGGGGCCGGTGACGAACATGTAGCTGGTGTCTTTCACCATGAAGATGAAGTCCGTCATGGCCGGGCTGTACACAGCACCGCCGGCGCAGGGACCCATGATCATGCTGATCTGCGGGATGACTCCGCTGGCCATCACGTTGCGCTGGAAAACATCTGCGTAGCCGCCCAGTGACGCCACGCCTTCCTGGATACGCGCGCCGCCTGAATCGTTGAGACCGATCACCGGTGCGCCCACCTTCATGGCCTGATCCATCACCTTGCAGATTTTCTCGGCATGGGCTTCGCTCAAGGCGCCACCGAACACGGTGAAATCCTGGCTGAAGACGAAGACCAGGCGGCCGTTGATGGTGCCGTAGCCGGTGACCACGCCATCACCCGGAATGTGGCTTTCATCCATGCCGAAATCAGCACAGCGGTGTTCGACGAACATGTCCCATTCTTCGAAGCTGCCTGCATCAAGCAGAACCTCTATGCGTTCGCGCGCGGTGAGTTTGCCTTTGCCGTGCTGCGCTTCAATGCGCTTGGTGCCGCCACCAAGACGGGCCGCTGCGCGCTTTTGCTCGAGTTGTTCAAGGATCGGTTTCATGGTCCGGTGTTCACTTCCTATGTTGATCGGTCTTGATCGTTCAAACTGGGTTGGCAGGCAATGCCGCCAGATCTAACAGACGCCGCGCGGCGGTGGATGGAGCCAGTTGTCCCTGGGCCACAGCCTGCGTGGTGTCAGACAGCGCTTCGCGCACGCCAGCATGTTGGCGGAAAGCAGCTTTCAAACCAGCGTTAATGCGCTCCCACATCCACGCCAAAGCCTGTTGCTGACGGCGCTGCTCCAGGCGTCCGTTGGCTGTCTGCAAAGTCTTGAATTCAGTCACGGCAGTCCAAAAGTCATCTAGCCCTTGACCCTTCAGGCCGCTGATCTGGATGACGCTCGGGTGCCACACCTGCGTATCGTGGTGGTCATGATCCGGGTTGCCGTGCATACCGAGCAGACGCAGCGCTGATTGGATTTGTGCACGGGCGCGCGTAGCGGCTGCAGGGTCGATGTCTGCCTTGTTGATGACCACCAGGTCAGCCAGCTCCATCACGCCCTTTTTGATAGCCTGCAGATCATCGCCAGCGTTGGGCAACTGAAGCAGAACGAACATATCTGTCATGCCGCTCACAGCGGTCTCGCTCTGGCCGACGCCCACGGTTTCGACCAGTACGACGTCGTAGCCAGCGGCTTCGCATATCAACATGGCTTCACGCGTTTTCTCTGCCACACCGCCTAGGGTGCCGCTGCTGGGACTGGGGCGGATGTAGGCGCCGTCCAGCAATGAGAGGCGTTCCATGCGGGTTTTGTCGCCAAGAATTGAGCCGCCTGACACCGTGGAGGATGGATCGACAGCCAGCACCGCCACGCGGTGACCGCGTTCGATCAGGTAGACACCCAGCGTTTCAATGAAGGTGCTTTTCCCCACGCCAGGCACGCCGCTGATACCCAGGCGCAAAGCCTTGCCCGTATGCGGCAACAGGGCAGTGAGCAGCTCATCGCCTTTGGTGCGGTGATCCGCCCGGGTCGATTCGAGCAAGGTGATGGCCTTGGCAATAGCCCGGCGCTGCGCGACGGCTTCACCATGGACGATGGCTTCAATCACAACTGTTCTCCAGACGTGACTCAGGGCGTGGGGAGACCATGGTCAACGCCAAAGCGAAGTGCAGCGCCTGATTGCGCTGCATGCATAGAGGGGCAGGCACGGAAATTGACGACCGCCAAAGGGCCTTCACGGTCGTATGCGCACGCCAGCGTCATGCCTTGATCGCTCCTCGAATCTGCTCCAGCACATCCTTGGCACTGGCCGGTATGGGCGTGCCTGGGCCATAGATGCCTTTCACGCCAGCTTCGTACAGGAAACCGTAATCCTGCCGGGGAATCACGCCGCCAACGAAGACGATGATGTCGTCAGCGCCTTGTTTTCTCAGCTCAGCAATGATGGCGGGGACCAGTGTCTTATGGCCGGCAGCCAGAGTGCTCACGCCTACGGCGTGTACATCGTTTTCGATCGCCTGGCGGGCGCATTCCTCCGGAGTCTGAAACAGGCTGCCGATATCGACGTCGAAGCCCAGATCGGCGAAGGCCGTGGCGACAACCTTGGCGCCACGATCATGGCCATCCTGGCCGAGTTTGGCGATCATCACGCGCGGGCGGCGGCCCTCAGCTTCAGCGAAATCGCTGATCTCCTGCTTGAGTTTGTCCCAGCCTTCGGCGCTGTCGTAAGCCGCGGCATAAACTCCCGTGACCTTTTGCGTGTCAGCGCGATGGCGCCCAAAGATTTTCTCCATGGCGTCAGACACTTCTCCTACGGTAGCCCGAGCACGGATGGCATCAATGGCAGCAGCCAGCAAGTTACCCTGCCCTGTTTCCGCAATTTTGGTGATGGTTTCAAGCGCTTGGTTCACGCGTTCGGAGTCGCGCTCCTTCTTGATGGAGTTCAAGCGTTCGATTTGCGAATCGCGCACCTTGACGTTGTCCACCTCCAGGGTTTCGATGGGGTCTTCCTTGGCCAATTTGTATTTATTGACACCCACAATCACGTCTTTGCCAGAATCGATCCGCGCCTGCTTTTCTGCGGCGGCAGCCTCAATCTTGAGTTTGGCCCAGCCGGAATCAACCGCCTTGGTCATGCCTCCCATGGCATCTACTTCCTCAATGATGGTCCAGGCGGCGTCTGCCATGTCCTGGGTGAGTTTTTCCATCATGTAGCTGCCGGCCCAGGGATCAACCACATTGGTGATGTGCGTTTCTTCCTGAATGATGAGCTGCGTGTTGCGCGCAATGCGGGCAGAAAACTCCGTAGGTAAAGCAATCGCCTCATCAAAGCTATTGGTGTGCAGCGATTGCGTACCGCCAAACACAGCCGCCATGGCTTCGATGGTGGTACGCACCACGTTGTTGTAGGGATCTTGCTCAGTCAGGCTCCAGCCGCTTGTCTGGCTGTGCGTGCGCAGCATCAAACTCTTGGGGTTCTTGGGGTTGAACTCTTTCATGATGCGGCACCACAGCAGGCGCGCTGCACGCATCTTGGCAATTTCCAGGTAGAAGTTCATCCCGACCGCCCAGAAGAACGACAGCCGCCCGGCGAAAGCGTCTACATCCATACCTTTGGCGAGCGCGGTCTTGACGTACTCCTTGCCATCAGCCAGCGTAAAAGCCATTTCCAGCGCCTGATTGGCGCCAGCTTCTTGCATGTGATAGCCAGAAATGGAGATCGAGTTGAACTTGGGCATGTTCTGCGCCGTGTACTCGATGATGTCGCCAATGATCCGGATGCTGGGCTCTGGAGGGTAGATGTAGGTATTGCGAACCATGAACTCCTTCAGGATGTCGTTCTGGATCGTGCCTGCGAGCTGGTCTTGAGGAACACCCTGCTCTTCCGCTGCCACCACGTAACCCGCCAGGATGGGCAGCACCGCGCCGTTCATGGTCATGGATACGCTCACCTTGTCCAGCGGAATACCGTTGAACAAGATTTTCATGTCTTCCACGCTATCGATGGCCACCCCGGCCTTGCCTACATCGCCCGTGACACGGGGGTGATCACTGTCATAGCCGCGATGGGTAGCCAGATCGAACGCGACACTCACACCCTGTCCACCCGCTGCCAGCGCTTTTCGGTAGAAGGCGTTGCTCTCTTCTGCGGTGGAGAACCCAGCGTACTGGCGAATGGTCCATGGTCTGACCGCATACATCGTCGCTTGCGGTCCGCGCAAGAACGGCTCAAAGCCCGGCAGCGTATTGGTGTACGGCAGGTCTTTCACATCCTCGGCGGTATAGAGCGGCTTAACGGTGATGCCGTCAGGTGTACGCCAGCTGAGCGCTTCGACGTTGCCAGCAGGTGCAGATTTCGCAGCGGCTTTGTCCCAGTCAGAGATGCTGGCGGGTTTGAACGAGGGTGTGTTGGAACTCATGGCAGATCCAGAAGCGGACAAATGAACGGAAGGCAAATTGCCTGATGACCGGCTCGAACTCCCACCATTGGGTGTCTTCGCCCATCCGTAATTATTAATGCAAAACCGGGTCTTATGCTTACAATCGTCAAAAAATGATCTCTACATGACCTCAGCATCCGCCCGCCTATCCCCCCGAGCTCTCTATGAAGAAGTGGCGGAATTGCTACGCCAGCGCATTTTCAGCGGTCATTTGAAGCCGGGCGACTGGATAGATGAGCTGAAAATTGCCGAAGAATACGGAATCAGCCGCACGCCTTTGCGCGAAGCGCTCAAAGTGCTGGCTACAGAGGGCTTGATCACGATGAAAGTGCGGCGCGGCGCTTACGTGACCGAAGCCACACCCAAGGATCTTGCCGATGTCTATCACCTGCTGGCCTTGCTGGAAACGGATGCGGCAGAGACGGTGGCTCGGCAAGCCACGGATGCAGGTTTGGCGGAGTTAGCCGCCCTGCACCGGGAATTAGAAGCGAGCCTGCCAGATACCGCGCGCTTTTTCACCTTGAACGAGGCGTTTCATATCCGTATGCTCGAATTGGCTGACAACCAATGGCAACTGCAGATGGTCCAGGACCTTCGCAAGGTGATGAAACTGCACCGTCAGAATTCACTGCAAAAGGCTGGCAGACCCGAGCAATCGCTTGCAGAACACCGCGAACTGATGGCGGCGCTGGCCGCTCGCGACGGTGCAAGAGCCGCAGCCTGCATGCGCACACATATGCAGGGTGGGCTGGAAGCCGCCAATTAGGGAGCCGAGCGGCAAGCCGCCGCTGTACACGAAAGTGCTCTAAGGCGTGAACACACCCTATGCACTGAACAAGCGCGCTAGCCAACCCTTCTTTTTTTGCCCGCTTAGTTCCTGCAAAACCTCAGCGCGTATCCGCTCCTTTTCCATATCTCGCTTATGGGTCACCATGCGCAGATAGGTATTCACCGAATCAATATAGCCGTGGTCTTCGTTGCGGATATGGTTGAAAAGCCAACGCGACAGCATTCCGTGCAGTTCGTTGGTGACATCTTCGCCACCGTCGAAACGGCTCTGCATTTCGGCCACTTTGCGAGTGAAAAGCTCATGCACTTTCTTGTGCGGGCCAGCAAACATGTACCCCGCGTTCTCGATCATGCTTTCTTCAAATGCGAAATGAGAGATGGTGTAGTCCACCGTCTCGGCAATCACTTCACCCAGCAGCTCACGGTCATGGGTGTCTTTAAGTTCGTGCAGCTTGTTGATGTAGTCCACGATCCGTTTGTGCTGAACATCGATTTCCGAGATGCCAGTGTCCAGTTCTGGAACCCAATGAAGAATACCCATAACGCCAACCTTATTTTTAAGATGGGTCTGAGTATCAAGCCGCAACAACGAGAACGTTTTGACTCATGTCAAGGTCTGGCGAACGGGGTGTACCAGCCAGGACTTGAAGCGGGGATGTTCAAAGGTCATAAGATCGGAGGATGAACTCGCCCCAGGATTTTTGCTCCAATTCGATGCGTCGCCTCCTCTTGCTGGGCGGCGTGGCCATCAGCCTGCCGTGCTCCGTGCGCGCAGCTGACCCACAGATCTGGCCGCGTGCCTCTGCCGTTCCCGGCGGTGTGGCGCGGATCGATCTGGGGCCGGCAATGGAGCGCCCCCGAGCAACCTCTGGTGGCGTGCCGCTACTCGTAGTGGGCGACCCCATCGTCTGGACGGCGCTCGTAGGCATTCCGCTCTCTGCGGAACCAGGCACAGCCCAAATCGATGTTCATACCGGCACTGCCCGTTCATTGGCCTACACCATTGAAAACAAACGGTATAGCGAACAGCGACTGAAGGTATCCCCCAGAACGGTAGATCTTTCGCCCGAAGACTTGAGCCGCCACGAACGTGAGCGCGCTCATCAGGTGGGGGTGATTGCCACCTTCACTGAGCCACTGCCGGGCGCCTTCAAGATGCAACAGCCCACACCCGGCCGGCGGAGCGGTTCGTTCGGACTGCGCCGCGTCTTCAACGGCCAACCGCGAAATCCGCACAGCGGAATGGACATCGCAGCGCCAACCGGAACGCCCGTGGTTTCGCCTCTACCAGCTACGGTGATCGACAGGGGCGACTACTTCTTCAATGGGAACACTGTCTGGCTGGATCACGGAGGCGGCCTGCTCAGCATGATGTGTCATTTGAGCCGCATTGATGTGAAACCTGGCGATAAGATCGCGGCCGGGCAGCGCGTCGCCGCTGTCGGAGCCACAGGGCGCGTGACTGGTCCGCACCTTCACTGGTCCATCAGCCTGAATCGAGTTATGGTGGATCCGGCGCTGTTTCTAGCTTAATTGCCCGCTTCAGATTCAAACCATGCCCATACCTGCTCGCCCAGCCCCACTACCCTGGATTACCTGGGGTAAAGCAGGTGCCTCGCAACTGATCGTCTGGCACCATCTGGTGCACTACGGACCCTTGGTAGAACGAGCAGAGCGTGTAGCGCCGGATTTCGTCCGCTGGCTTGATACCCAGGCGCTCATGGCAGTTCAGGTATTTCTGGTCATTGCCGGCTTTCTGGCCACCAAGAGCCTCTGGCCAAGGCCGGACGCTCCCGGCGTGGTGCTCTCTGAATGGCCCCAAAGGGTATGGGCACGCTATCGGCGGCTGGCGCCGCCTTATCTCGCTGCCTTGGTGGTAGTGGTGCTTTGCTCCGCCCTGGCACGCGGGTTGATGAATGACGCCGACACCCCTGCCGCCCCTAACGTGGCGCAAGCCGTGGCGCACGCGCTGATGCTGCAAGACATACTGAATCAGCCAGCGCTTAGCGCTGGCGTCTGGTACGTCGCCATGGATCTACAGCTATTCGCTTTACTGGCGTTGCTAGCCAGTTTGGTCCCGAAAAAAACCAGCCTGCAGACAGGCAACTCGACACCTCGCCTGTCGATTGCGGCGTATATACCGGTCATTCTTCTAGTGAGCGCTGCGCTTACGTCGCTGTGCGTATTCAATCTGAACCGCAGGGGCGATATCTGGGCGCCCTATTTCTTTGGCGCTTATGCCTTGGGTGTGCTGGCGGCCTGGGGTACAAACAAGTCTTTGCCCGGCCACAAGTTTGGCTCTACGTTGTTGATTGGCGCGCTTCTAGCGATTGCACTGGCGCTTCAATGGCGTGACCGCATTGCCCTGGCAGGGCTGACCGCGATTGTCTTGCTTTGGCAACCGGGGCGCTGGGCTTTGATCCGATCACCGATCAATCCCTTGATGGAATGGCTGGCCAAGATTTCATATTCGGTCTTTCTGATCCACTACCCGGTGATCCTCGCGGTCAATGCCCTGGTGATTCGCCTGTTGCCTGATTCCACACCCGTCCATGTGGCTGGCTTGGTAATGGGGTGGCTATTGAGTCTGGTTGGCGGTTGGCTGCTTTGGCGGGGCACGGAATTGCATGGCGCCAAGGAAAATGGTGTGAAGCGAGACGCACGCCTGAGCCCGGAGGCACTGGAAAATGGGCAACTCGGAGGTCTGGGGCGTACGCAGTAGGTTTTCCGTGAGTCAGCTGGCGTGCCTGCATTAATCTCTCCCGCCTGTGGGGGCAAATCATGCGTGCCAATGGAGACTTATTTGGGATGGATGCGCCTCCCCTCACCCCGCCCTCTCCCCTGGCCGGGCGCCCGCATGCAAGAGAGGGAGAAAAATCCGACAGCCGCGGAGCAGGCCATGCGAGGACGCGAGGATGCCTGCTTCAAGCCTCTAAAGAAGAGTTGAACTCAAAGTTATCGGTTATCTCAAGCGGCTGGACGGGGGCGATGCTTTCCCGTTCCCCAATTTGCTGCCGCCACATGGCGTAGTACAAGCCCTTTTGCTCCACCAACTCCCCATGGCTTCCGCTTTCCACGATGCGGCCACGCTCCAGCACATGGATGGTGTCTGCGTGCATGATGGTGGAGAGGCGGTGGGCAATCATGATGCTGATCCACGAGTGGCTGTTCGATAGCGCACGCACCGTTTCGGTGACCTGTTGCTCGGTGAGTGAATCCAGCGCCGAGGTGGCTTCATCGAATATCAGCAGACGCGGTTCACGCAGCAATGCCCGTGCAATGGACAAATGTGCTGGTCTAATTTCGAAAGACATCCCGATAAGGGAAATCAATGTCTCACAGGAATAGAAATGATCAAAGCCAAGACCAGGCGATCGTTCGACGCGGCGTTCAAGCTGCAGATCGTCAAGATGATTCGAGAGCAGCACCTGAGCGTGTCTCAGGTCTGCCGTGATATGGAGCTGACTGATAGCGCCGTCAGGCGCTG
>NZ_AUGX01000011.1 GCF_000422885.1 Ottowia thiooxydans DSM 14619
GGCACACCTGGCCCCGCGAGTGCAAGCTTCACCGGAGGCGGTGCGAGCTGCCGCTTCGAGAGTGCTGGATTTGTGGCGTCTCCTGCAGCGCCCCCTGTGGGCCAGCGTTTGCCACAAGGCATGTTCAGGTTCAAGCTGATTGGATGCGATGAGACACCGGTGCAGATGAGTGTGACCTGGCCTCAGGAGGTGAGCGGCTACACCAAACACGGCAAGGCCAGTGCAGGAGCAGCAGAGAGCTACTTTGTGCCAGAGGGCTTGATGGTCAGTGGGCACACGGTGAGCTTCACGGTGCAGGATGGGCAGTTGGGTGATGATGACTGGCAGGTCAATGGGGAGATTGTTGACCCGACTGGTCCAACTGAGTCCATACCCCCGTTGGTTGTGACACCTGTGCCGACTCTGGGCGAATGGGGTTTGATGCTGCTGGGGTTGCTGGCAGCGGGGCTGGGGATGCGCAGGCTGCGGCAGGCAAGCTGATTTGAGAGCGCGCAATCAGGGTCTTCGCGGCTGTTTGAATGCTCTTTTCGGCTCAATCATGTAGGCCGTGAACACGTGCTTATCTGTTCGGCCTTATGAATCGTGAATTCCTTTGGCTCGGGCTGTTTACCTGGGACCGCCGAGCTCCTGCTCGGCATCTTCGACGCTGGAACAAATGCAGATGCCGCGCAGGAGCTCGGCGGCCCCAGAAAATACTAAGCTCGATACATCACCGAGCGAGATCAACTGGCCGCGTCAAGCCGTTCGAGGGCGCTGGCTTTCACCAAGGCCAGGGCGGCTTGCTGAGTACGCGTGGCGGGGCGCAGGGCGCTGACGGCCGTAAAGAGTTCAATGCGGAGCGCAGGCGCATGACGTGTCTCGATTCGCCGTACGCTGAAAGCCTCCGGACGCGGCGCGCTTGCTACAGCGTTGCGCGACAAAATAGCGCAGCCTGCACCTCCTGCCACCAGATCCAGGATGGCTGGTACCCCATCTATTTCCAACTCGACACGTGGCGTGCAGCCTGCAGAGGCTAGTGCAGCGTCTACATGCATGCGAATGGCATTAGGGTGGCTTGGGATGATGAGGGGCAGCGCTGAGATTTCACGCAGGGTGGCGGGCCTGGGTTCACCAGCAGGTCGATCGGATGCCGCTTGCACCAGCAATAGCTCCTCCACCGCAAGCGGCTCGATGTCCAAACCTGCTCGCGGCCTGGCGTTGTAGAGCACGGCTATATCGAGCCGGCCACTTAGTAGCGCTTCCTGCATGCTGGCCGAAAGCCCTTCGGTGATGGCAAGTCGAGCCTCGGGTAGTTGCGCGCGAAAAGCCTGGGTGAGTGGCACCGCCAGTGCGCGTGCCACGCTTGGCGGAAGGCCCAGTGCCACACGCCCTGCAAGGCTCCCCCGCATGCGCGCCAGTTCCTCCCGTGTGCGCTCTACCTGATGAAGAATGCCGCGGGCGTGTTCGAGCAGCAAAGTGCCCGCCTCGGTAGGCACCGCACCACGGCCATTGCGCGTGAGCAGGGGTTGGCGCAGTTCCACTTCCAGCAAGCGTACCTGGCGGCTGAGCGCCGGCTGGGCGACCCCCATCGCCGTGGCCGCGCGCGTGAAACTGCCAAGCTCCGCGACGCGAACGAAGTATTCCAGTTGCTTGAGATCCATAGGAAAACTCCAGGAAGTGCTGATGGCGGCATGACGAGTGATGAGTTATAACAAAATTTTATAACTGCTAGTGCCTGTGGTGGCTGGCATCACCGGCATCCAGGCGCCAAAATGACCGGTTAGCGATCGCCGGTGATTCGGCGGGTTTGCCCATAAAAGAGGAGAGTTCATGATTATCGATTGCCACGGCCACTACACCACGGCGCCCAAGGCGCTGGAAGACTGGCGCAACCAGCAAATTGCGGGCATCAAGGAGCCGGCCGCCAAGCCTAGAGTGGCCGATCTGAAGATCAGCGATGACGAGTTGCGCGAGTCCATTGAGACCAACCAGCTGCGGCTCATGAAAGAACGCGGCAGCGATCTCACCATCTTCAGCCCTCGCGCCAGCTTCATGGCCCACCATATTGGCGATTTCGAGGTGAGCAGCACCTGGGCTGCGATCTGTAATGAGCTGTGCTTCCGGGTGAGCGAGCTGTTTCCTGATTACTTCATTGGCGCAGCCATGCTGCCGCAATCGCCTGGCGTTGACCCTGCGAGCTGCATCCCTGAACTGGAAAAGTGCGTCAAGGAATATGGCTTCGTTGGCCTGAATCTGAACCCAGATCCCTCCGGTGGCCACTGGACAAGCCCGCCCCTCACGGATCGCCACTGGTATCCCATCTACGAAAAGATGGTGGAATGGGATATTCCCGCCATGGTCCATGTGAGCACCAGCTGCAACGCGTGTTTTCACACCACGGGTGCGCACTATCTGAATGCAGACACCACGGCTTTCATGCAGTGCCTGCAGGGCGATCTGTTCAAGGATTTCCCCACGCTGAAATTCGTGATTCCCCATGGCGGCGGCGCTGTGCCCTATCACTGGGGCCGATTCCGCGGCTTGGCGCAGGAAATGAAAAAGCCTTTGCTGAAGGATCACCTGCTCAAGAACATTTTCTTTGACACCTGCGTCTATCACCAGCCGGGCATTGATCTGCTCACCAAGGTGATTCCGGTGGAAAACATCTTGTTTGCCAGCGAAATGATCGGCGCCGTACGAGGCATTGATCCAGAGACCGGCAACTACTACGACGATACCAAGCGCTACATAGAAGCTTCCACCATTGTGGTGGGAGACGACAGACACAAAGTGTATGAGGCCAATGCGCGCCGCGTTTATCCGCGGCTGGATGCGGCTCTGAAGAAGAAGGGGAAGTAAGCATGTACGAACTCGGAGTTGTCTACAGGAACATCAATCGTGCTGATCGCGCCGCCACCGATGAGCTGGCCAAGTTCGGCAGCGCCACCGTGCATGAGGCCATGGGCCGAGTAGGCTTGCTCAAGCCCTATATGCGCCCTATCTACCCAGGCAGCCAGATCAGCGGTAACGCCGTGACCGTGCTACTGCAGCCCGGCGACAACTGGATGATGCATGTGGCTGCCGAGCAAATTCAGCCGGGTGATGTGGTGGTGGCTGCCGTCACTGCGGAGTGCACGGATGGCTACTTTGGTGATCTACTGGCCACGAGCTTTCAGGCCCGTGGCGCGCGGGCGCTGATCATCGATGCCGGCGTGAGGGACGTGAAGACCCTGAAAGAAATGGATTTCCCCGTCTGGAGCAAAGCGATTTCCAGCAAAGGCACCATCAAGGCAACGCTGGGCTCCGTCAATATTCCCATTGTGTGCGCCGGCATGCTGATTACCCCTGGTGATGTCATCGTGGCTGATGACGATGGCGTGGTCTGTGTGCCAAGCGCCTTGGCTGCCAAGACATTGGAGGCTGCTGCCGCTCGCGAAGCCAACGAAGGTGCCAAGCGGCAAAAGCTGGCCAGTGGCGTGTTGGGCCTTGATATGTACCAGATGCGCGAGCCGCTGCAAAAAGCCGGCCTTCGCTACGTAGATTGATTTCCCTCGCCCTTAAAAAACAACCAGGAGACAACACCATGCGTCAATCCTCCATTGCTCGCCGCGCGCTGTTAGGCGCCTGTGTCGCTGCAGCGTTTTCAACCGCACTGCCAGCGAATGCCCAGAATGCCGCAGCGCAGTTTCCGAACAAGGCAGTGCGCATCATCAACCCGTTTCCCGTAGGCGGTGGCCCTGATGGCCTGTCCCGGCTGGTAGCTGAAAAACTCTCTCGCATCTGGGGCCAGCCTGTCACCGTGGAAAACCGCCCGGGCGGCAATGGCTTCATCGCTATTGATGCCTGGAAGCGTGGTGCCAAGGATGGCACAGACCTGCTGTTGCTCGACAACGTGCACCTGACAGCCTACCCCTTCCTGTTCAAGAAACTGCCTTACGACGCCGCCAAGGATTTCGACACCTTGCTGCCGCTGTTTCGCACACACTTTTTCTTTACCGTACCGGTCAACAGCCCCTACAAGACCGTTGGCGATCTAATTGCTGATGCCAAGGCCAACCCTGGCAAATTGAACTACGGCTCGTGGTCTATCGGTAATCCAGTGCACCTGGGCTCAGAGCTGTTCAAAAGCATGACCGGCACGCAGATGGAGCATGTGATCTTCAAGGAAACATCGCAGCTCTACACCTCGGTTTCTACTGGTGATATTCAGTTTGCGCTGGGTAGCGCTGCCACGGCAGGCCCGCTTTACCGTGCAGGCAAGTTGCGCCTGCTGGCCTATGCTGGCCCCAAACGCTCTACCGATTACCCAGATGTGCCTACGGTCGCTGAATCAGGCGGTCCCAAAGACTTCGCCGTGATGGGCTGGAACGCCATTGCCGTTCCTCCTGGCCTTCCCGCAGGCGTGGCGGAAAAGATCCGCACCGACATCCTGCAAGCACTCAGTGGCCCCGATGTGGCGGAAAGATTCAAGACCTTCGGCTATGAGGCTTTCCCTGTCACGCGCGCCCAGTTCAATGAGTTCGTGAAAGAAGACTCCAAGAATATTGGCCAGGTGATCCGCAAGGCCAATATCTCCATCGATTGATCATTGCTTCGATATGAGTAAACCCACTACAGGTCCTTTCGAAAAAACACCCGGTTGGCTAGACTGGTACGCAGGCCCCTCCAAGCCCACATTCCAGGCGCCACCGGGCAGTGTGGATTCACACTGCCACGTTTTTGGTCCGGGCGAGGCATTCCCTTATGCCCCCGAGCGTAAGTACACCCCTTGTGATGCCAGCCGGGAGCAATTATTTGCTTTGCGAGACCATCTCGGTTTTGAGCGTAACGTCGTGGTGCAAGCCACCTGCCATGGTGCGGACAATCGCGCCCTGGTGGATGCGTTGCAGGCCGCCGGTGGTCGCGCGCGCGGGGTAGCTACCGTCAAACGCAGCGTGACAGATGCAGAGCTTCAGAGCCTGCATGATGCGGGTGTGCGTGGCGTGCGCTTTAACTTCGTCAAGCGACTGGTGGACTTCACTCCGCGAGACGAGTTGATGGAAATCGCGGGCCGCATTGCCAAGCTGGGCTGGCATGTGGTCATCTATTTCGAAGCGGTGGATCTGCCTGAGCTGTGGGACTTTTTCACCGCCTTGCCCACCACCGTGGTGGTTGACCACATGGGCCGGCCGGATGTGAACCAACCCCTGGACGGCCCCGAGTTCGAGCTGTTCGTCAAGTTCATGCGCGAGCACCCCAATGTCTGGAGCAAGGTCAGCTGCCCGGAGCGGCTTTCCGTGAGCGGGCCCCAAGCCCTGGCAGGGGAGCAAAACGCTTACCGCGATGTGGTGCCGTTCGCGCGCCGGATTGTTGAAACCTTCCCTGACCGCGTGCTGTGGGGTACCGACTGGCCGCACCCCAATCTGAAAGGCCACATGCCAGACGATGGTCTGCTGGTCGACTTCATTCCGCATATTGCGACCACGCCCGAATTGCAGCAGAAGCTGCTGGTGGACAACCCCATGCGGCTATATTGGCCCGAAGAGGCCTGAACGGAGACGATGAATGTCGCTTGACAAGCCCTACCTGGATGTACCGGGCACGACCATTTTTGATGCCGAACAAAGCCGTAAAGGCTACTGGCTCAATCAGTTCTGCATGTCGCTGATGCAGGCAGAGAACCGTGTTCGCTTCAAGGCAGACGAAGACGCTTATCTGGCCGAGTGGCCCATGACCGCGGAGCAACGTGCGGCAGTGCGCGCACGTGACCTCAACTGGGCCATGCGCACGGGAGGCAACATCTATTTCCTTGCCAAGCTGGGCGCTACAGACGGGCTCAGCTTTCAGCAGATGGCCGGCAGCATGACCGGCATGACCGAGCAGCAATACCGCGACATGATGATCGCTGGTGGCCGCTCCGCCGAAGGAAATCGCGTGCTGGGTGAGGGCGGCAATGCGCAAGGCCCGGCAGCCCTCTCGGACGCCGGCAAGGCATGGGACGCGAAGGCGCAAGATGAGCTTGCGGCGGCTGTGCAGGCACACGATGCGGCTAAGGGCAAGGAAGTGGGCCAGGCGCGCATTTCGGCTTCGGTCTATACATCGCATGTGCCCGCCATTGGCGCGGCCATCGATCATGGCAAGACAGAAGAGCCCTATTGGCAGCCCCTTTTCAAAGGCTATGAATTCAGCAAGCAGTGGATGAAGGAGAACTTGCCTGATGTCATTTTCCTCGTCTACAACGACCACGCTACCAACTTCGATCTGGGGGTGATCCCCACTTTCGCCATTGGCACAGCGGAAGATTTTGAACCGGCCGATGAAGGCTACGGCCCGCGCCCGGTGCCTGTGGTGAAAGGCTATCCTGAGTTGGCCTCACATATTGCGCAGTCGGTGATTCAGCAGGATTTCGATCTGACGATTGTGAACAAGCTGAAGGTGGATCATGGCCTGACCGTGCCCCTGAACCTCATGTTCGGCTCGCCCGCTGAGTGGCCCTGCAAGGTGATCCCGTTTCATGTGAACGTCGTGCAGTATCCCGTGCCTTCGGGCGCGCGCTGTTTTGCGCTGGGGCAGGCCATACGCCGTGCCATAGAAAGCTTTGACAAGCCACTCAATGTGCAGATCTGGGGCACCGGCGGCATGAGCCACCAGTTGCAGGGGCCACGCGCTGGTTTGATCAATGCCGATTGGGACAACCGCTTCCTTGACCGCATGATTGCGGACCCAGCGGATCTCTCCACCATGCCCCACATCGACTACGTCCGTGAAGCGGGTAGCGAAGGGATAGAGTTGGTCATGTGGCTGATTGCCCGGGGCGCCATGGCGGATGTCAAAGGTGGCCCCGCGCCCAAGGTGGCACACCGCTTCTTTCATGTCCCGGCGTCGAACACGGCGGTTGGGCACCTTATTCTGGAGAACGAATAAATGAGCAAGACGATCAAGGTGGCCCTGGCGGGCGCCGGAGCCTTCGGCATCAAACACCTGGACGGCATCAAAAACATTGACGGCGTGGAAGTTGTTTCACTCGTGGGACGTCGTAAAGACCAGACCCAGGAAGTGGCTGACAAATATGGCATCAAACACGTTGCTACTGATTTGGCTGAGAGCCTGGCCTTGCCAGAGGTAGATGCCGTCATTCTGTGCACACCCACGCAGATGCATGCAGACCAGACCGTGCAATGCCTTCAGGCTGGCAAGCACGTGCAGGTGGAAATTCCGCTGTGTGACAGCCTGGAAGACGGCCTGCGGGTGCTGGAAGCCCAGAAAAAATCTGGCCTGGTGGCCATGTGCGGCCACACACGCCGCTTCAACCCCAGCCACCAATACCTGCACAAGAAAATCAAGGCGGGCGAGTTCAACATTCAGCAGATGGATGTACAGACGTATTTCTTCCGGCGTACTAATATGAATGCGTTGGGCCAGCCCCGCAGCTGGACAGACCACCTGCTGTGGCACCACGCTGCGCACACGGTGGATCTGTTTGCGTATCAGGCCGGCTCGCCCATCGTGAAGGCCAATGCGGTGCAAGGCCCTATCCATCCTGAGCTGGGTATCGCCATGGACATGAGCATTCAGCTCCAAGCAGCCAATGGCGCGATTTGTACGCTCTCTTTGAGCTTCAATAACGATGGCCCTCTAGGCACCTTCTTCCGCTACATCGGTGACAACGCCACTTACATCGCCCGCTACGATGATCTGGTGAAATCGAGCAGCAAAGGTGGCGAAGAAGCGGTGGATGTCAGCAAGGTCGATGTGAGCATGAACGGCATCGAGCTGCAAGACCGTGAGTTCTTCGCTGCCATTCGTGAAGGCCGTGAACCTAATTCCAGCATCGCGCAAGTGATGCCTTGCTATGAAGTGCTGCACAATCTGGAGCAGCAACTGCGATGAGCCTCACTTGAGAGCGTGTTCACGTTCTCAAGCGCTACGGCAAGATTTCATCAGCGGCTGTGGCAAGGCCGCTTCGAAGCGGCTCTTGGATCACTTGTCCTGCGCCCTTCGAGATTTTGCGTTTGATTCGCAGTGAGGGCGCAGCATCATGGTTTTGGGAAACTGAAATAGGAGCATTACGGATGCAACAGCGCCAATTGGGTCCTTACACTGTCAGCGCCATCGGTCTGGGCTGCATGAATATCTGCCATGCCTATGGCGATCCTGTGTCCAAGGAGCAAGGTGAGCGTGTGCTTCGCACCGCACTGGATGCGGGTGTAACCCACTTCGATACTGCGGCGCTCTATGGCTTTGGTGTCAGTGAAAAAATGGTTGGGGAGGTGCTTGGGCCTTATCGCCAGCAATTCACCTTGGCCAGCAAATGCGGGATGACGGTAGAAGAAGAGGGCAATCGCGTCAGAACGGGCCGTGTGATCGACGGGCGCCCTGCCACTTTGCGTGCCACGTGCGAAGGTTCGCTCAAGCGCCTGAAGACCGATGTGATCGATCTGTACTACCTGCACCGCTTTGACAAGAGCGTTCCGATTGAGGAAAGTGTGGGCGCTTTGGCTGATCTGGTGCGAGAAGGCAAGATTCGAACCATAGGCTTGTCCGAGGTATCTGCCACCACCTTGCGAAAAGCGCATGCGGTGCACCCCATCTCTGCGGTGCAGACAGAATATTCCCTGTGGACCCGCAACCCTGAGATTGCGGTGTTGGCTGCATGCCGTGAACTGGGCGTGAGCTTTGTCGCCTTCAGCCCGGTTGCGCGCGGATTCTTGTGCGATGTGCTGCCTAGCATCGCTGCGCTGCCAGAGAAAGACATTCGCCGCGCCATGCCGCGTTTTTCGCCTGAGAACTATCCAAAGAACCTGGCCCTGCTGACCCCCTACAAAAAGATTGCAGAGGAAGTGCGATGCACGCCGGCGCAACTGGCGCTGGCTTGGCTGTTGCACCAAGGAAAAGACATTCTGCCTATTCCCGGCACAGCCAGCGAAATCCATGTGCGCGAGAACTTGGCCGCTGCAGATATCGTTCTTTCGAACGAGGTGATCGAGCGTTTGAACAACCTGATCAATCAGCGCACGGTTTCAGGAAATCGCTACAGCGAGCAAAGCGCCCGGGAAGTCGATACAGAGCCTCTGCCTTAAGTTTGAGGTGATCAAACGCGCACGATGCAGCGGAAGCCAATGTGACCAGTGGTTTCCCGGGCCGGCTGTGCATGCCTGGCGGCTGGCCGGTAGCGTTGGCAGTAGTTTTGGGCACAGAGGTGTGAGCCGCCCTTGAGCACCAACGATGACTCTTGTTCCGGACGTTTTGTCGAGCAGCATGAGGGCTTGCCGCCTTGCGCCGCGTTTGACACCGTCCAGAGGTCCGACGTCCACTCCCAAACGTTGCCGATCATGTCGAAGAGTCCGTAGCCGTTTCCAGGATAGCTCCGCACGGGCGATGTCCGCTCCCATCCATCGGCCAACGTGTTTTGCATAGGAAATTCGCCCTGCCAGTAGTTGCCGAGCATCAGTCCATCCGGAGCTAGAGAGTTGCCCCACGCGTAGTCCTCGCCGTCGAGTCCACCGCGGGCAGCGAATTCCCATTCCGCTTCTGCGGGCAATTCCTTACCCGCCCAACTTGCGAAGGCAGTGGCATCTTCGTAGGCGACATGAACCACTGGATGCTCTTCAAGGCCTGCAGTCGTGCTGTGCTGGCCCAGAGGATGACGCCAACACGCACTTGCCCTGAACTCCCACCACTGGGATGGGTCACCGAGGTCCACCGGATGCTCTGGACGCGCGAAGACGGAAGATCCGGCGGCCGGCATTCTGGCGACTGACATTCCCTCGGCGATCCGCTCTGCAAGCGTCACGTACCCGGTTTCGTCAACAAACCTGGCAAAGACCTTGTTTGTTACCGGCGTCTCGTCGATCCAGAACGAGTTCACTCGTACCCGCTTGACAGGGCGTTCCTCCTCATAAAACCGGGCCGATCCCTTCGAAAACTCACCGCCGTCGATCAGGATCATGCCGGGGTATGTCATCTCTTTCATATCAATTCCACTTGCATATGCTTGTGCATACGATACCATGTGACCACCCGAACAGACTCTCAACCACCTATTTTTACTATGACGACAATGGCAAATTCCCAAACGCCCCGGCGACCCAATGTCGTCATCATCCTCGCCGACGACATGGGCTACGGCGACCTGTCCTCCTATGGCAGCGAGCTCGTCGAGACCCGCAACATCGACAGCGTAGGGCGCGATGGTGTGCGCTTCACCGCGGGCTACAGCTCAGCACCGCTGTGCAGTCCGTCGCGTGCCGGCCTCATTACAGGCCGCTACCAGCAGCGCTTCGGCTTTGAGCAGCAGGTCTCGTCCGGCGCGTTCCCGGAGCAGCGCGAAGTCCGTAACGAAGACGGCAGCCTGGCGCCCATGCAGGGCGAGGCGGAGTTCCTGCGCCGCGGCATCCCTACGACGGAGAAGAACGTCGGCGAAGTGTTCAAGGCAGGCGGGTATCGAACCGGTGTCTTCGGCAAGTGGCACCTGGGCCATGCACCCGAATTTCTTCCCCAAAATCGCGGGTTCGACGAGTCCGTCGTGTTCTATGGCAACACCAGCCTGCAGTCGACGCGTCCGGACGATCCCGATCTGATCAGCGTTCGTGTCGACTTTCACGATGAAGCCAAAGACACCGCGTGGACGCGTGACGGGTTGAATTCAGTGTTCCGCAACGGACATAAGATCGATGTTGATCAGTACCTGATGTTTTTCTTTCGCGACGAAGTCGTGAAGTTCATTGACCGGAACAAGGACGAACCCTTCCTCCTGTACTTTCCGGTCAATTCGCCCGTGCCGCCGTTGCAAGTGCCCAAGGCCTACTTCGATAAGCTGCGCGACCGCATACCCAACATCAACCAGCGCGCCTACAACGCCATGTTGTTGGCTCAGGACGAGGTCGTCGGATCTGTGCTCGAGGCGCTTCGCCGCCATGGCCTTGAAGACGACACGTTGGTGATCTTCGTGAGCGACAACGGCAACGCCCTGAGCCGCCCCGGTAGCAACGCACCTTTCTCGGGCGGGAAATACAGCACATACGAAGGCGGCATCCGTATGCCGTACATGATGAAGTGGCCGGGGCATATCCAGCCGGGTCAAATCTACGAGCAGCCTGTGAGCACGCTCGACATCCTGCCAACGGCTGCGGCCGCCTGTGGAGTGACCACCGCAGGAACGCAGCCGCTGGACGGCGTCAACTTGCTGCCCTACCTGAAGTCGGAGGCAAAGGGTGCGCCGCACGAAGCGTTGTTCTGGAAGCTTGCCGCGTATTCGGCGGTGAGAGTCGGCAACTGGAAGCTTTACCTGGAGCCAAAGAATGGGGTGGCGAATCTATTCCACCTCGAAGCCGATCCGGGTGAGAAGGTGGACCTGAAAGCACTCCAGCCCGCTGTGTTCCACGATCTGCTGGCTCGCTATCAAGCATGGGACAAATCACTGCCGCCGCGTGCGTGGACCAACATCTCACCGGTTTTCAAGAAGTAGCGCCTCGGCTGCGCATTGCATCGGACCACACGAATGCCATCCATGAAGAATCCTCTGCACAAGGCGGAGCATCCATTTGATCTGGAAACTTTCCTTCCGTACAAGCTGTCTGTCGTTTCAAGACTCACGCAAGGCTTGCTCGCTTCGGCACTGGGCAAGAGCGGCGTGACCATAGCGCAATGGCGGGTTTATCTCTGCCTGACCAAGCTCGGGCCTATGCACCTCAACGGCATCGCCGATTTCACTCTGCTGCCGCAATCGTCTCTCAGCCGGTCGATTGCACAAATGGACGAGCGGGGGCTCGTAAGGAACGCACGGAACGAGAACGACCGAAGAATCTCCCGTGTGGAACTCACGCCAGAAGGGCGCAAGCACTTCGAGCTATTGACGGTGGCAATGAATGAAGCTTGCGATGCGGTATTCGATATGGAACCGTCGCAACTGGCCGAGTTCGTTCTCACCATCGACAAACTGATCGCGCGCCTCTCGGGTATCGATGCTTCGGGCAGCCAATCCTAGGGCGTGTTCACACTAAATTCGCGGGGGTGGATTTAGTGTGAACACGCCCTAGTCCACCACGACATTCATGTTGCTGATCGGGTCTTCCACTTTTCTCACTTCCCAATTGGTGGTGGCCGTTCTAGACTGAAATCGCAGGCAGCTCGCCATGCCACCGTTCATCAATCGGTAACCCCTTCAGCCATGACCTCAGCTCGCTCAATCCAGAACCCCGGCCGTCGCGACCTCATTGCTGCCGCACTGGCGGCCGGTGCGCTCTCGTATCCGATCCGAGCGCTGGCCGCGGCGTATCCTGCTCGCACCATCACACTTGTTTCGCCATTCGTAGCGGGTGGGCCCAATGACATTGTGGGCCGCATCATCGCCGAATCGCTGAAGGACGCGCTGAAGCAGCCCGTGCTTGTCGACAACGTGACCGGTGCAGGTGGCCTTGTCGGCACGCGCAAGGTGCTTGTCGGCCCCTCAGATGGCTACACATTGCTGATTGGTGCCGCATACCTCGTCACGGCGCCGCATCTCTATAAAGCCGCGACGTTCGATCCAGCGCAGGACCTCATTCCGCTGTCGCCTCCGATCGAGTCCTCGCTTGTGTTCGTCTCAGCCGAACACACGGATCTGAAGTCACTGATTGAAAGCGCGAAGAAGTCAGGAAAGCCGATCCGACTGGCATCTCCCGGCGCGGGAACCCTGTCGCACCTGGGCGGCGAGATGCTTCGTTTGGCGGCGAACGCACCGCTCGTTCACATTCCCTATCGCGGCATCGGGCCCGCCATGACCGACGTCATGGGGGGCCACGCCGATCTCCTGATTGATGGCGTTTCTTCGTCTCTCCCCCAAATCCGCGACGGGCGGCTCAGAGCGCTCGCGGTCCCTGATGAACAGCGAAATTCGCTGCTGCCTGACGCACCGACTACGGCCCAACTGGGCTGGCCGAGCGTCAAGGTTCGCGCCTGGAACGCTATCTTCGCCAAGGCCGGCACGCCTGCCGACATCGTGGAGCTGCTGACCACCGAGATCACGAAGGTGGTGAACCGTCCAGAGATCACCAGCGAGCTGAAGAAGCGCGGCCTGGACCCGTCACCGCTCGCCGCAGCTGCGTTCAAACAGCGTCTGGCTGTCGAAACTGCTCACTGGAAATCCGTAGTCCAGTCGGCCAAGATCACCCTGGAGTGATACCCAAAGGGTAGCTGCTTGTAGCAGCCTCACCAAAAATCAAGGGGGTCCGGGATATGTAGATATTTATGTCCTAACGGGACAGGGGCGGCCTCTGCGGGACGTTCTGCATCATGACGTCAAGGAGCACCTGGGTGGATGGACGCGAGGGCGCGTCCGCGTCCGTCATCAAGGCGACAGCACTCTCGATGTCACCAATGCTGTCTACCAAGACCGTCACCAGGCCCGACTGGGCGAGAAACGTCGCAACACCTGAGGCGAGCACGCAGACATCGAAGGTTTCCTTGAGCAGCGAGAGGCACGACAGCATCGAAAGCGAGGACTCGATCGCGACGCCCGGCGCCCGCCCGCAGGTTTCGGCGAAATGGGCGTCCAGCTTCTGCCTAAGAAATGAGCTGCGCGCGGGCAACACCCAACGCTTGTCCATCAGCAAATCCAGCGAAGGCGCGCCCGTTCCTCTCGCAAGTTCATTGTTCACGCTGCAGACAACCGAAAAACGTTCACGATAGAGGACGTGCCGCTTCAGGCCGGACTCGACCTCGGATGTGATCAGACGCCCAACGGCCGCATCGAGTTCGCCTCGACGCACGGCTCCCGGAAGAAACTCCTGAGGGGCCTCGCTCAGCGACACCTGTAGCTTGGGTAGCCTCTTCTGAAGCATCTCTATGCTTCTGGAGAGGAAGTCTGGGTCAAGAGAGCCAAAAATTCCCAACCGCAGCACGCCGGCGTTGCCTGTCGCCGCGCGCTTCGTATCGAGATAGGCATTGAGCATTCTGTTCTGGAGCGAGATCGCATGCGAGATCATCATCTCGCCGGCAGGAGTGACCTGCATCTTGCCCTTGTTGCGTATGAACAGGGGCTCACCAACGGTCTCTTCGAGCTCCTGCAGCAGCCGCGTTGCGCCGGGTTGGGATACGTGAATTCGTTCGGCCGCACCCCGGAGCGTGCCCGTGTCCGCAAGCGCCGTCAGAAGTGCAAGCTGGCGCAGCTTGAAATTGATGTTCGAGCGCGCAACATCTTGCACCTCCTGCGGGGGCAAGGCCGAATTGGTTGCAGCCGCATCTGGTTGCTGGGCCGGCGTAGGCGCCGCATCGTTCATCCTGGCTCCGGACTGATCATCCTTTGCCATTGAACCACACTCTCCGGTCTCAGAACGTCAGGTGAGCCCACCGGCCAGTCCGCTGGAGGACGTAGGAGCTGGTTCGGGGGTCGCGCGGCTGCGCTTGACCATTTGCATCAAATCAGCCGCCATCGATTCGAGCAACAAGATGTCCCGCGAGGTGAGCGAGCGCGGTTCGGTGTCCAGCAGGCACAGCGTTCCCAGGATCATGCCGTCTGAATCACGCAGCGGGGCCCCGGCGTAAAAGCGGATTCCTCGTTCCATGAGCAATTCATTGCCTGCAAAGCGAGCGTCTCGCCGGACATCCGGCACCACCAGAGTTTTGCGAAGGGCGACGACGTGAGAACACAAAGCCTGATCACGAGGAGTGGCGCGTTGAGGTGTACTGCCCTCAAGGCTGCCGCCGTTGCCAGCGGCGCCATGCACCAACTGCCATTGCTCATCCACCAGCGAAACCTGCGCAATGGCGCAATCAAACGCATCTGCAGCGTGGCGGGCATAAGAGTCCAGCCGCTCACGCATGGTTTCGGCCAACAGCCCGCTGGAATGCAGTGCACTCAGGCGATCTGGCTCGTTGTCAGGAAGCGGCGCCGGCACATAGGGAGCTGCTTCCCCTAGCCGGCTTTCAGCCTGCACCAGCAATTCATCCAGCGAGGTGACCAGAGCGTCGGCGCCAATTTGCTCTACCGGATTGGGCTCTTGCTCATTGGGGGAATGGTTCCACGCCGCCAAGACGACCTGTATGTTCGGCCACCGGCGCTTGAGTCGCCTCACGAAGAACCTGGCGTGCGTGGTGGGGGAGGGCGAGAAGTAGCAAAGGCACACCACGCTGACGCCATCCAGGTCGAGCTGGGCGAACTGCTCTGCCGAGATGATGCCCACTTGCACCACCCGGCTCCCGTAGCCCCTGAGAGACAGCACATGCGCCGCCATTTCAGCGGCCAGGGCATCAACTGCCCAACGGCCCCCGATGCAAGCCACTCGCACGGGCAATTCAGGCTCAGGCGGATATTGTTCGCGCATCTCCTCAATGACTTGTTCCATTCCTGAAACCACACGATGCCTATGCTGCGCGGTGGCCACTGTCCCGTGGGCGTTGGTGGCCAGGCGGAGCGTGTCCAGGCCAACGCGGGCGTAGAAATCTTCAGGGGAGGATTTTTCGGCATGCTCCACTGATAGTTCCACCGCTTCCTCTGTATCGCCAGCCAGCAGGCGTTGGTATAGCCGCGTGGGCTCATCAAGTGCGCGCGAATTACCCAGAAGCACTTCAAGAAAATGCAAGGCCGGAAGATAGCGCCCCGCCACCAGCAGGACCACCGTGATGGGCGTGGAAAGAATCAAGCCCATGGGGCCCCACAGCGTTGTCCAGAACATGGCCGCCAGGATGAGCGAGAGCGTGGAGAGCCCCGTGCTGGAGCCATATAGCCAGGGCTCGACGATGTTGTTGCTGATGAGTTCCAGCACCAAAATCAAGGCGAGAGTCCAAAGCACCATGTCCCACCCTGGGTCTATGGCAAAGGCCAGCGTGAGCGGAAACACTGCCGAGATCAGTGGACCCGCATACGGCACAAAGCGCAGCAGAGCGGCCAGCAGCCCCCAGACCAACGCGCCAGGCACGCCAATCACGAGTAAGCCAAGGGTCATGGGCAGACCATACGCTGCGTTGACGATGAGCTGCATGGTCAGGTACTTGCTGACCCGTTCGCCGGCCTCGGTGAGCGCATCTGTGGCGCGATGAAGACTCCCTCCCATAAGGCGAAGTAATCGATCGCGCAGATCGCCGCGGTCAAGCAATATCAAGAAGACAAAAACTATGACGATGCCCGCAGAAGCAATCGTAGGCACGAATGTTTCCGCCCAGCCCATGAGCCTGGCCATTGGTTTGGCGTCGCTTACCACCTCCACTTGTGTAGGCGCCGCGGGGCGAGGCCCAGGCGAAGCCTGAACGGCGCCAATTTCCTTCTCCACTTTGCCGAACACGCGTGAAAACTGATCCACCACACCAGGCTTGCGCAGATCACGGCCAAAGTCTCGCAACTTCTTGGTGATGTTGGTTTCGTAGGTCGGCAGGTTGTTGCCGATCTGGCGGAGCTGGGTGAATGCGAACAAGCCCGTGGCGACAATCAAGCTCAGTGTGGCGGCGACCACCAAAGTCACGGCGGCAGCGCGGGGAACGCCCACGCGTTTAAGCCAGGTCACCAGCGGATCAAGCACAAAGCTGATCAAGATGGCGAAAGCCAGAGGAACGAGCAGATCCTGCCCGAAATACAAAGCTGCCGTAATGATGGCCAGGCTGACCAGCGCGTTCATCACCGGCGCGCGAGCCGCGCCGGCATAGGGGGATTCAGGGCTTGGAAAATCCTCATCAGCGCCTTCGCTCCACGGCAGCCCCTGCAACGCAGGTACGCCCAAGCGAGGCTCCCGAGCATGTTCCACACCCGAAGGTGCCTTCATACCCCCTTTTGCTCCCTGCGTATCAGCCGCCATGGGGCGCACTCCGTTTAATATGCATACATTGTCATCGGCACCGGCAATAAGGCACTGTAGGACAAGTCCCTGATAGCTGTTGCGGTGACCGCGTCGGCAGTGTCCTGGCCAATAGTCGCTCCTGTTGGAGACTGCCTCGGCAACGATCCCAACCCTGATTGGACCACCGTGGCAATAGCCGCCACGACGCTGTCACGTGCCGGGCGAGAATGTTATTCAATCACTTTACTTTGAACCGCCATGCTTTTTCACCCTGATCGCTCCCTGAAACTCACTGGTGCCAGCAATTTTCGTGATCTTGGCGGTTACACGGGGGCAGATGGCCAAGCGGTGCGGTGGCGGCGATTGTTTCGCTCAGATCACCTGGCTGCGCTTACCCCTGAAGATGAGCAATCTCTCGCATCGCTAGGCGTGGCTCGTGTTTTCGATTTTCGTGGCGTGGGCGAACGTGCAGCGGTACCGTACAACTTGGCCGGCATGGCACAGCATTCGCTGCCCATCGAACCAACGGTGGTTCAGCGCATGAAAGACCTGCTGGATGCCGGGCATGAGATCACTCCCGCAGATACCGTAGCGCTCATGCAGCAAACCTATCAGGCCTTTGTGCACGACAACGCGGCGCGCTTTGGCAGCTTGTTTGAACACTTACTGCAAAGCGATTCGCCCCTTGTGTTCCATTGCACTGCGGGCAAAGACCGCACAGGCTTCGCAGCTGCCCTTATCTTGCTGGCGCTGGATGTGCCGCGTGATGTGGTGATGCAAGACTATCTCCTCACCAATGAGCTCTACCGTATGCCGCATGTGAGCGCTGGCCGAACACCGCAAGAGGTGTTGAATGTGCTGTGGCGAGTACAGGAGGCATTTCTTGATGCCGCCATGCAGGCGGTTGATGCAGACTACGGCGGAGTGAAGGCTTACCTGGCGGATGAGCTCGGCGTCGGAGATCGGGAGCGTACGCGGCTAAAAGAGCTGTATCTGGTTTCGCCAGAAGGCGTCCGCTGATAGATCGTGCCCATTTCATCCTGGGCACGTGTTCTGAGGTCATGGAGTTGATCGCGACCTAGGTTCATGCCTGCGCGGAGGCTGCAATAGGCCGCAATGGGCTGCGATGGGCGCCAATCCCAGGCAAGGGGCATCGCTCAAGGTGATGCGGTTGGGCGATCCATGGAACCTGTTGGACGAGTTATTGAAGGCGTTTGTGAACCATGCATTTTTGCTTGTAATGTGAGCGAAAAAGCGCGGTAAAAATACCCATCGCATGGGCGCCATGCGGCGCCACAACTCCGCGCCAACCGCCCGCCAAATCAAGCGCAAGACCAAAAGGTAGCCCCGCGGTTTGCTCGTTGCCTGGCGCTCAATTCCGCCGAGCTGTTTGCTCGGCGGAATTCCCATCTAGCGCGCGGCCTGCACCAGCCCCAAACCCCAAGGGGTTTTTTGCCAGGCCAGTACTTCTTCGCGCAATAAATGCGCTGATTGTGGCCAGGCGTCAGCCCAGCCTGAGCGGAAGGTCAGCGTGAAACCAGGGGCTGGCCCTGGATCGGCGACGATGCCTATGTCTTGTATGTCCGGGTCTTGCCGTGCGTGGCAGAAGATCACGGCCAATCGAAGTGCCATCAATTGGCGCATGAAAAGCTCATCACCAAAGCGGGTTTCCAGCTTGCGCAGTTTGCCGCGGTGGCCCAGGACCAATTGGCTTAAGTCATGCATCTCATGCATCGAAAAGCCTGGCACATCGGCGTTGTCCAGAATGTAGGCACTGTGCTTGTGATAGTCCGCGTGGGAGATGCGCGAACCAATTTCGTGCAGCCGTGCCGCCCATTCAATATGCCGCTCGCTTGCCTGGCGCTCAGCTTTTTTCGTGCGCGGGAGTAATTGGCCCAAAAGATGGACCGCAGCGCGGCCCACGCGTGAGGCCTGTGCCGAATCTGCGTTGAATTTGGAGGCCAGGCGCTCGATGGACGACGAGCGTACGTCGGTGTGGTTTTCTTCTCTGTCCAGAAGGTCGTACAGCGCACCGTGGCGCAAAGCACCGTGGGCGTGCTGCATGGAATCAATGCCAAGCAGGTCGAAAACCGCACGCAAAACCGCCAAACCCCCGGCAATGACGGGCTTGCGCTCATCCTTGATGCCCTCGATGCGAATGGCATCCGCGCGCTGTGCTTTCACCAGCCTGTCTCGCAGCCAATCCAGCCCTTCCCGGGTGATGACACCCTCAGCGGGGGTGCGGCCGGCTTGCTGCAGGACGTCCGCCACGGCCCCTATGGTCCCTGATGAGCCGTAGGCGGCTTCCCAGTGGTTGCGTGAATATGCGGTGAGCGCGTCGTCCAGCACCGCTTTGGCTGCAATTTCCGCGATTTCGAATGAGCGCGTCGAGAGTGCTCCATCGGGGAAATAGCGCATCGACCAGGCGACGCTCCCAATGCGGTAGGACTCCATGGTTTCGGCAGCATAGCCTTGGCCAAGGATCATTTCAGTGGAGCGGCCACCAATATCGATGACCAGTCTTTTTTCATCGGATTGAGGCAAAAGGTGTGCCACACCCTGATAAATCAGGCGTGCTTCTTCGCGTCCGGAGATGACATCGATTGGAAAGCCAAGAATCTGCTGCGCCACAACGAGGAATTCTTCCCTGTTGCGCGCCTCACGCAAGGTCTGCGTGGCCACGGCGCGCACCTGGCCGGGCGTGAAGCCGGCGAGGCGTTCCCCGAAGCGTGCCAGACAATTCCAGCCACGTTGCATGGCTTCCTGTGAGAGCCTTCGATCAGCATCCAGCCCATTTCCCTGACGTACCGTTTCCTTGTGGTATTCCATAGGCTGGATCTGGCCCAGCTCCAAGCGGGCGATTTCGAGGCGGAAGCTATTGGAGCCGAGATCCACGGCGGCGAGACGAGTACCAGTTTGCATGATCCGAGCTAAGTTAGGCGCCCCGCATGGTACTCGCTGTACGTTTCAATTTTTTATCCGTCATGACAGATGAGTCTGCCACGTGCCATTTGCGGCACTATTTGTCATATGAAGCGGCGGGAAATTGCTGGGCTAACGGCCTTGCCGCCATGACATTTTGATGGCGTGTCTGTCACGGTTATGTCACACAGCGGTCGTACAGTTCGATTCATTCCACAACCCCAAAGGTTTGATTCACATGAACAACTCTCGCACATTCGTACTCAGCAGCCTGGCTGGCTTGGCTATGTTCGGCCTGTCGGCCACCGCTTTCGCTCAAAGCGTAACAGGCGCTGGCGCCAGCTTTCCTGCCCCCCTTTATTCCAAATGGGCTGCTGATTACAACAAAGCCACGAACGTGCGCGTGAACTACCAATCGGTGGGCTCCAGTGCTGGCATGCGCCAGATCGAAGCCAAGACGGTTGATTTCGGTGCTTCTGATGCTCCCCTGACCGATGAAGACCTGGCCAAGAAAGGCCTGGTTCAGTTCCCCACTGTGGTGGGTGGCGTCATTCCAGTGGTCAACATTGTTGGCGTCAAGCCCGGCGAGATGAAGCTCGACGGCCGTGTACTGGGTGATATTTTCCTGGGTAAAATTACCAAATGGAATGACCCAGCCATCACTGCGCTGAACCCCGGCGTGAAGCTGCCTGACTCTGCCATCGCTCCTGTGCGTCGTGCAGACGGTTCCGGCACCACCTTCGCTTTTACCAACTACCTGAGCCAAGTCAGCCCAGATTGGAAGAGCAAGGTTGGCGAGGGCACGGCAGTGAACTGGCCTACCGGCGCGGGTGGTAAAGGCAATGAGGGCGTGGCCGCTTTCGTCGGTCGCCTGCCAAACTCCATTGGCTACGTGGAATATGCGTATGTCAAGCAAAACAAGATGACTTACGTGCAGCTGAAAAATGCTGCTGGCAAGTATGTGAATCCAGATGACTCAGCTTTCAAGGCTGCTGCTGCAGGAGCCGATTGGGCTAAATCGTTCAACCAGGTGCTGAACAACAAGCCGGGTGATGCTTCGTGGCCTATCACTACCGCTACTTACATCATCATGCACAAGACTCAGGACAAGCCCGCCCAAGCTGCGGAAGTGCTGAAGTTTTTTGAGTGGGTTTACGTCCAGGCTGACAAAACAGCCGCTGAACTGGACTACGTGCCCATGCCAGCCAGCGTGAAGGATTTGATCCGCCAGCGTGCATGGGGCGAGATCAAAGACGCTTCCGGTAAAGCCGTAGCTTACAAATAAAAAATAAGCCAACGGGTACCAATCCACTCACGAGCCGGACTTAGTTCCGGCTCTTTTATAAGTTTGGGTATAACGTCGTGTCTTCCACTCTTCCTGTCGGCGCCGATGGCTTTGCCAGACCAAACCAACGGCCCGGGGCTACCATGACCAATCCGCCCCCTGAGCGCAAGGCTCGAACTGGCGCAGGCACCGATCTGGTGTTCGCCTTCCTTACCAAAGGTGCAGCACTGCTCACCTTGTTTGTGCTGATCGCCATCATGGCTTCGCTGGTGGTGGGCGCCTGGCCGGCCATCACGCATTTCGGGCTCGGTTTTTTGACGAGCGCGAAATGGGATCCAGTGCAGCAGGAGTTCGGCGGCCTGGTGATGATTTACGGTACGCTGGTCACTTCGTTCATCGCGCTGCTGATCGCTGTTCCAGTGAGTTTCGGCATTGCGTTGTTCCTGACCGAGTTGGCACCCAGCTGGCTTAAGCGTCCATTGGGAACTGCCGTCGAATTGTTGGCCGCGATTCCTTCCATTGTTTACGGCATGTGGGGCTTGCTGGTGTTCGCCCCCATCCTCTCGACCTATGTGCAGCAGCCTTTGCAGCGCTGGTTTGGTGACTGGCCGGTGCTGGGTACCCTGTTTTCGGGGCCACCTGTCGGTATCGGTATCTTGTCTGCGGGCATTATTTTGGCCATCATGATCATCCCCTACATCGCTTCGGTGATGCGAGATGTCTTCGAGGTCACTCCTGCGCTGCTCAAAGAGTCTGCTTACGGCCTGGGTGCCACTACCTGGGAGGTTGTCTACAAGGTGGTGTTGCCTTACACCAAGGCGGGTGCCATTGGCGGCATCATGCTGGGCTTGGGGCGTGCCTTGGGGGAGACCATGGCGGTCACCTTCGTGATCGGTAATATGAACCAGCTGAATTCACTGAGTGTGTTCGAAGCAGCCAACTCCATTACCTCGGCACTTGCCAACGAGTTCGCTGAAGCGGGCCCCGGTTTGCATCAGGCTTCGTTGCTCTATCTGGGCTTGGTCCTGTTCTTCATCACCTTTGTGGTGTTGGCGCTCTCCAAGGTGCTTTTGTCCAAGCTGGCCAAAGGTGAAGGAACCAAAACATGAGTACCGCTCTCGCCTCCCAAAGCCGCCTGGCGATCTATCGCAAGCGTCAGATGGTCAACAAGATCGCTCTCACGCTCTCTTTGGCGGCCATGGCCTTCGGCCTGTTCTGGCTGACCTGGATTTTGTGGGAAACGCTGCGTCTGGGTCTGTCAGGGCTTAGCTGGTCCACTTTTTCTCAAGCAACAC
The DNA here is from genome assembly GCF_000422885.1 of Ottowia thiooxydans DSM 14619. Classification (GTDB taxonomy): domain Bacteria; phylum Pseudomonadota; class Gammaproteobacteria; order Burkholderiales; family Burkholderiaceae_C; genus Ottowia; species Ottowia thiooxydans. The sequence continues at coordinate 22,209 of NZ_AUGX01000011.1, forward strand.
CTCCGCCCAATGCAGAGGGCGGCCTGATCAATGCGATTTACGGTTCTCTCATGATGGTGGGTGTGGCAACGCTGGTGGGTACGCCCATCGGTATCCTGGCCGGCATCTATCTGGTTGAATACAACCGTGGAAGCTGGCTGGGCACCGTGACTCGTTTTGTGAACGACATTCTGTTGTCGGCACCTTCCATCGTGATTGGCCTTTTTGTGTTTGAGGCTGCAGTGCGACCCTTCGGTGGTTTCTCCGGATGGGCCGGATCCATTGCCCTCGCGTTGATCGTCGTTCCTGTGGTGATCCGAACCACGGAAAACATGCTGCGCCTGATCCCACCAGGCTTGCGCGAAGCGGCCTATGCACTCGGTACGCCTAAATGGAAGGTGATTCTGAGCATTACGTTGCGTGCTGCCCGGGCTGGTGTTATCACCGGTATCCTGTTGGCGGTAGCCCGTATCGCTGGTGAGACCGCACCGCTTCTGTTTACCGCTCTGTCGAACCAGTTCTGGTCCGCTGATCTGTCTTCACCCATGGCCAGCTTGCCGGTAGTGATCTATCAGTTCGCGATGAGCCCTTACGAAAACTGGCAACACCTGGCCTGGACCGGTGTGCTCCTTATCACGATGGCTGTGCTTGGCTTGAACATCCTTGCGCGCTCGCTGTCCGGTAGCAAGAATTGAAATCGAGAGGTTCCTAGAATGTCCGCCGTCCTTGAAGCTCCTGTTGTTGCTGGAGGCACTATTGCCTCGGCAAATATGTCCAAACCGAAGATATCGGTGCGTAACCTGAATTTCTATTATGGAAAATTCCACGCACTCAAAAACATCAACCTTGATATCCCCGAGAAAAAGGTGACAGCGTTCATCGGCCCTTCGGGCTGCGGAAAATCCACGCTGTTGCGCATTTTTAACCGCATGTTCGAGCTCTATCCGGAGCAGCGCGCTGAAGGGCAGATCATGCTCGATGGCAACGATCTGCTGGACAAGAAAGTCGATGTAGCGCTGGTGCGCGCCAAAGTGGGCATGGTGTTCCAGAAGCCCACGCCATTTCCCATGTCGATCTACGACAACATCGCGTTCGGTGTTCGTCTGTTCGAGAAATTGAACAAGGGCGATATGGACGACCGCGTTGAATGGGCGCTCCGCAAGGCCGCGCTGTGGAACGAAGTCAAGGAAAAGCTTGGCCAGAACGGCAGCAGCCTCTCCGGCGGCCAGCAACAACGTTTGTGCATTGCGCGCGGCGTTGCCATCAAGCCTGAAGTGCTTCTGTTGGATGAGCCTTGCTCGGCACTGGATCCAATCTCCACCGGGAAGGTGGAAGAGTTGATCACAGAGCTGAAGGACGAGTACACCGTGGCCATCGTTACCCACAACATGCAACAGGCTGCCCGTGTGAGCGACTACACAGCCTACATGTACCTGGGTGATTTGATCGAATTCGGTGAAACCGAACAGATGTTCTTCAAGCCCAAGCGTAAAGAGACCGAGGACTACATCACGGGCCGTTTCGGTTAAGCGCCCGCACGGCGCAAGACCCCTAGGCAACGTGGCAATTCTCAGGAGAAGTATTCATGCACGAAAAGCATCTTTCCAGTCAATTCGATAGTGACCTCAACCGCGTGTCTACACGGGTGCTGGAGTTGGGGGGCTTGGTTGAATCACAAATTCGGCAAGCGATCTACGCGCTGTCTGAGTTCAGTACCGAGGTCGCAGACCAGGTGTTGGAAACGGAAATTCGCGTCAACTCCATGGAATTGGAAATTGACCGCGAACTCTCCAGCATCATTGCCCGCCGGCAGCCCACTGCGGTAGATCTCCGGCTGTTGCTGGCGATCTCCAAGACCACGGCTAACCTGGAGCGTGTGGGTGACGAGGCGAGCAAAATTGCACGCATGGTCAAATCCATCATTGATGCAGGGGCTGCGCGCTCGCTTCCAGCGGGTGAGCTGCGGGTAGCCGCAGATATGGCCGCTTCCCAACTGCGCAAGGCACTGGACGCATTTGCCCGCCTGGACGTGGTAGCTGCAGTGTCCATTCTCAAGGAAGACGATTACCTCGACCGGGAGTTTGATGGTTTTGTGCGCAAGCTCATCACCTACATGATGGAAGACCCGCGTACCATTTCGGCGAGCCTGGATCTGCTGTTCCTGGCCAAGGCGATTGAGCGCATTGGCGACCACGCGAAAAATATCGCTGAGTTCATCATCTACATCGTCAAAGGTGCCGACGTACGCCACGCTTCGATGGAAGAGGTGGAGTCAGCCGCCAGATGAACACTGCGGTCACTACGTTATGAGAACTATGCCCCGTGTACTAATCGTCGAGGACGAGGCCGCGATCGCGGAGTTGATCGCGGTGAACTTGCGCCACAACGGGTTCCAGCCCACGTGGGCCATGGACAGCGAAACGGCCCAGAGAGAACTTGATGCCGTGCTGCCCGATGTCATCTTGCTTGACTGGATGTTGCCCGGCGAAAGCGGATTGTCTTTGGCCAAAAAGTGGCGCAAGGATGCACGAACCAAGAGCGTGCCCATCCTCATGCTGACCGCTCGTGGCGACGAAGCGGACCGTGTAGCCGGGCTCGATGCGGGCGCGGATGACTACATCATCAAGCCGTTTTCCACCAAGGAAATGCTGGCGCGCATACGTGCCGTGCTGCGACGCCGGGCGCCGGAGCAGGCGGGTGGCTCGGTGGCCATTGGCGGGTTGCTGCTGGATGCTGCCACTCACCGCGTGTCCTATGATGGGCAGATGCTCAAGATGGGACCCACTGAATTCAAGCTGCTGCACTATCTGATGAAAAATGCAGAGCGGGTGCACAGCCGTGGCCAGCTGCTGGACAAGGTGTGGGGAGACCATGTCTTCATTGAAGAGCGTACAGTGGATGTACATGTCAAGCGCTTGCGCGAAGCACTGGGTGTTGCAGGCATCTTGATAGAAACCGTGCGCGGGGCTGGCTACCGCCTGACCGCTCAACCGTTGATCCAGATTCAAAGTCCACAGACGGCCACACCTTCTTGAGTTCTGTCAGGTTCATGCTGATTGCAAAAATTTTCTCCATCCTGCGTATGCCTGTGCAGGAATGTGGGAGTGCGCGCCCGAGATGATTTTCCGGCTTTGCATGTTCTTCGTTGCCCAGTTGCTGGGCGGCGTGCTGGGCTGGTTCCTGGGCGGTTGGCCGGGCGCTCTCATGGGCATGGTGATTGCCTCGACGGGCGTATTCATTGCCGATTCACTACGCGCTCAACTTTTCATTCGCTGGATCACGGAGCCTGATACCTCGAAACCGCCCATGCTGCATGGCCTGTGGGGGGAGGCGGCCTACCGTGCGCGCCGCGCACTGCGCGGGCTGGAAAAGAATGCGCATGACAGCAACCGGCGGCTAGAAGAGTTCCTGGAGGCCATTCAGGCTTCTCCCAATGGTGTGGTGCTGTTGGACCCGGAAGGCCGCATTGAATGGTGCAATGAAGCGGCTGCGGAGCATTTTGGCTTCGACGCTGAGCGCGACCGGCTGCAGCACATTGGCAATCTCGTGCGCCAACCCGCCTTTGCGGCCTACTATGCGGCCAAGACCTACGAACGGGACGTCAAGCTGATAGGCAACGGGGACAGCGCCACACATCCCGTGAAGTTGTCAGCGCAATTGCACCCCTATGGCGATGGCTACAAGCTCCTGCTCTCGCGAGATGTCACCGCGCTGGCGCAAGCCGAGGCCATGCGCCGCGATTTCGTGGCGAACGTCTCTCACGAGATTCGCACTCCGCTCACCGTGCTGGCGGGGTTCGTGGAGACTATGCAAAGCCTGCCGTTGTCAGAAGCTGAGCGGTCCACGTATTTGGCGCTCATGGCATCCCAGTCCGGGCGCATGGAGACCTTGGTTAACGATCTGCTCACGCTTTCGCAACTGGAGGGCAGCCCGCTCCCGGGGGCTGGCGAAATGGTGGATCTGAGCTCACTGATGGCTCAAAGCGAGACCGAAGCGCGCGGGCTTTCCCGGCTGCTGCATCCACCGGACAAGCGGCCTCAGACGCTGCAGTTTGCTCCAGCGCCAGATTTCATGCTGGCAGGTTCGGTGAGTGAGTTGCGCAGCGCAGCCTCGAATCTCATCAACAACGCGGTGCGCTATACCCCCGGCGGAGGCACTATCGACGTGCGCTGGGAACGCTTGCCAGATAATCGGGTACGGCTGGCCATTACAGATTCTGGCCCTGGCATTGCCCCGGAGCATTTGCCCAGGTTGGCTGAGCGTTTTTATCGCGTGGACCGGAGCCGCTCGCGCGAATCAGGGGGGACCGGGCTGGGGCTGGCCATCACCAAGCACGTGGCGCAGCGCCACGGCGGAGAATTGCAGATCACCAGCCAATTGGGCAAAGGCTCCTGCTTTGCATTAGTTTTTCCAGCTCAGCGCGTTCGCGAAGTGCAGGCTTCATCAAGCCCTAACTGACCGCTGGGTCACGCGCCGCAATAGCCCAAGGAAAATAGTCGCTACCAGGGCCGTGGCGCCTGCGCTGGCCATCCAGAATGCGCTCGGCGCAGACATGGCTGACCATGGCCCCAAGCCGTTGAAAGCCAGGTAATAGCCTCCCACGAGGCCTAGTCCCCAGAGAAACAGGCAATAGATCAGTAGCGGCGCCAGGACCATGCGGTAGCTGCGCAGCACGAAAACGCTCACGGCCTGGATGGCGTCCCCAAGGTGGTAGAGCGCCACCAAAGTGAGCAACCCGGAAGTCATGGCGATGATGGCGGGCTGGTCAACATACAGCGCTGCAAGAGGCCGGGCGAGAAGCGCTACGCCAGTGGCCAGGCAGAGGGCGATGGCGCCTGCTACCCATATACCCAGGAAGGCGGCACGGCGGGCTTTCATCTCATCGCCGGCGCCCAGCCAAAAACTTACCCGGGCGCTGGCGGCAATTCCCAGCGCAAGGGGCACCATGTAGAGAATGGCCGCGACGTTGGAAGCGATTTGATGGCTGGCGGCGGCCAAAGTGCCCAAGCGCGCAATGAACAGCGCCATCAAGGTGAAAGAAGTGACCTCCACCATGACCGCTAAGCCCGCAGGAATGCCCAGGCGAGCAAACCTGGCAATCTGGCTCCAATCCGGGCGTTCCATACGGCTCCAGATACCGTAAGGACGATAAAGGCGCTGTTTGCGCAGCAAATACACAGCCACTACCAAAAGCGCGTAGTTGACCAGCAGCGTGGCCCAGGCACAGCCAGCCGCACCTTGCGGTGCCAGCCCGGCCCCGCCAAAGGTGAACCAGATGGACAGCAGTATCTTCGGTAGCAAGGCGCCGATCTGCAATGACGACACCAATCTCGGCTGTCCCAGGCTCTGGTTGAGCGTGCTGAAAAGCCTGAACAGTAAGGCGGGGGGTAAAGCCCAGGCCAAAATAGCCAGGTACCTGCTCGCTTCCACCTGCAGTTCCGCAGGCACGCCCGTGGCGCGCAGCATGGGCCCGGGTGAGAGTAATACCACCATACCGACGAAGATGGTGAGCACGCACAAGTAAAGAGCCTGCCGCACCGAAGGGCCGACTTCCCCCTGCCGCTGGCCTCCGTGCAATTCCGCCCAGACCGGCAGCAAGGCTTGAATGATGCCCATCAAACCTACATAGACACTGATGTAGACCGCGGAGCCCACGGAAAGTGCTGCCAGTGCAGTCTCGGAATAACGCCCGGCGACCACCGTGTCGGTCACGCCGAAAGCCATGACTGCTAACTGGCCCACCAAGACGACGCCAGCATGTTGCGAAATTTGTTTGAGCTCCGCCAGTCTTCCTGCCGTAGGGGTAGGCTTGAGTCCGTCACTCATGGGTTTGCGCCGAATAGGGGGAGGAAAAAGGTGCTGAAATGGAAAAGGCGAGCGCGCCCCAGGCGCAGATGCGGTCAATCATCTATTTCTATTGGCTAAATCTCGATATCTATTAGCGAGAAGGCTCAGTGCGCTTGAAAAGCAGGAGTGTGTCGCTGATGTCCGTGGGTCGAGGCACTCGGTTCGTCAGTGACCATTGCGAGGGAGTGAATGCATATTGAAGCTCCTTCTCAGCATTCACATCCACCAACAACCAGGGGCAACCGTCGGTATCGCTGAGTGGACGTGGTGTCCAGCCCCCATGAAAACGCACGGCCGCCACTTGGGGCGAGCTGAATCCATACACTTGGACGCATGGTGCATCCCCGATGATCCTGCGTACCTCTCGCATCTGCGGTGCGAAACTGCGGGCGTAGTCCAGGGCTGGGAGCCACAAAGTCATCAAAAGTAGCCAGCACAGGGTGGCACCTGCTGCAGGGAGTACGAGGCTCTTCCACAAGGCCGTGCGATGGCGGCCAGTGCGCCAGCGGGCGAGCAATCCCCAGGCGAGCGTGCCAGCCAGTGCAGCAGCCAACGCCACCCATTGGAATACTGGCTCGAAACCGGGAGCCAGCCGGGCGACGTTAGCCGCCGGCTTTGGAGGTATGCCAGTTTGCAGTGAGAGCCAAACACCCCAGATCACAATCGCCCACGCGCTGAAAAAGAGCACTGTGAACCAATCGATGAAAGCGGATGCACTGCGCTTGAAGGTAGGTAATGCGAACGCTGCCAAGGCGGCCAACGCGGGCAACGCAAGCAAAAGCGAGCGATCTCCGGCGTGTGTGGCAATCGTACCGGCCACCGGCACCAAAGCCATGAAGAAAGGCAGGCCCAGATGACGGTGTTGCTGCATGTCAAGCAACTGATAGCGCCAACGCCAGAGTGTCCAGAGCACCAGAGGCCAGACTGGCCACGTAAACCATAGGAACAGACGCCCAAGAATGCGCCACCGGTCCCAGTTGGCCAGGGAGAGATCGAGGCTCCAGAGGAACAGATTGAAACGCAGGGCCAGAGCGATGCTGACAAGGGTGCTGATCAGAACGATGATCAAGGCCCGCCGGCGAATCTGCGCCTCCAGGTGCATCACGCGTGCGTTCAGCAGCCCGAGTAGGCTGACCACGCCATATATAAGGGCAATGGCGGGCGCCCCGGAAAGGGTGAGGCCCGGCAGGCCCACAAGGAGGGCAATCGTTGAACTCAATGGGCGAAACGGGATGACCGCAAACCCATAGAACACAATGGCTGTGAAGCAAAGCTGTGTCAGGGCGGGTGTTGTCTCGTGAGACAACTGTGCAAGGCCTAGAGTGGCAATTAAGGCCAGGAGACTCCCATCGGCCAGCGCCCGGGCGTAGTCGGTAGGTTCGGCTTCACCCCCAAAAGCAAAGGCGACCGGCTGCGCACCTGGGGTTCGCGCCAAGTAGTACACCGCATACCAGGTAGCCGCCAGCGTGAGGCTCAGCATCAGTCCGAACGGAACCCGGGCCGCAAAATCAGGCGCCACCCAGGCGGGGGCCAGTTGCATGGCCCACGCGCCAATCCAATAGGGCAGCAAGGCGGAGGTGTCAGCGGGAATACCCATCAGGGTGGGATTCAGCCAAGTCTGCCATTGCTGCGACCCCAGCATTTCGAGCATGTACCCGAATGATGCAATGTCAGCGTTTTTCCAGGGTTCACGGCCAATATAGCCGGGCAGCACGTAAACCACGCACAGCAGCAACAAGGCCCAGCGCGGCAGGCGGCGCACGGCGTCTTGCGTAACGAGGGCGGGACTAGGCTGGTTCAAGTGAAATGTTCGGAAGGGAAACCGAGCGATTTTGCCGGATTGGCTCGAGGGTGTCTGCGGAGCGAGCCAGGGCGTGCGTTGCCGGTCAACGGGAGCGCATGATACTTCGTTAACCGGAGTATGGCGCCATTCCTATTGTCGGCCTGTTTGGCCTTGTTTTCGCTGGCGGCTTGGGCGCAGGTAGATAGTCCTGGAGCCGAGCGCCAGTTGCGCAGATCGATGTCACAAATATCGTCTGCCCAGGTATCTGCCGGGACGGGTGTAACGCCACCCGCCACCCTCATTCCGTTCGTTGATGCACACGCGCACCTCAACGATCCCGCCATGCAGCTGGAGCTGATGAAGCGCTGGGGCGCCAGCCATGCGGTGGTGTTCTGGGGTGGGCGCAGCAGCAATGAATCGGTCGCGGAGGCTGCGCGGGCCTTTCCTGGTCAATTGATACCCTTCGCGTCGATCTCACCGGAACGCACGGCTTACCGACCAGCTTGGGTTCAGTTCGACGATGGGTTGCTCAAGCAGCTCGATGCTTTGCTAGCCACGGGTTCGTTCAAGGGTATTGGTGAGATCTCTGCCGTACATTTTCCGTCAACCGGCTTCGATGAGACCGATTTCAGTCTGTTGGGTCCTATGGTCACGGGTATTTTGGAGTTGGCACGTAAGTACAAGGTGCCCGTGATGTTGCACGTGGAGAGCACCCATATGGCAGAACTTGGCCAATTGCTGGCGCGCTTTCCTGATGTGCCGGTGATCTGGGCCCATGGCGGGTACACGCCGCTTTTTCTGGCGCGCCGCATGCTCGAACGCCACCCCAATTTGTACTATGAACTGAGCGCCCGCACCTGGCCGCACCACCCACGCTCGCCAGACTACACCATCCTGCGCGATGGTCAGCAGGTCTGGCCCGAGTGGTTGCGTTTGATTGAAGCGATGCCACAGCGCTTCATGGTGGGTACCGACGCGAGCAATCGCTCGGCGTCAGCAGATGCGATGAAGTTTGCGAGTGTGCAAAATTTCCTGGCTCAGCTTTCACCGGCCGCACGTGAGCAAGTGGGTAGCGGCACGCTACTCAAGCTGGTGGGGGTTCGGCCTTGAAAAATACGAACGTGCATTCTTATACAGCGCGTTCGGCGTAGGCCTGGGGCCACGCCCTAGCCTACGTTTTATTTGAGCGATTGCCCTTCTTCGGGTGCCCGGGTGAATTGCATTTTTCGGATTTTCTTCCGAGCCAGAAATGCAAGATTGGGATGGCTCGGGCAGCGCATTGAAGTTACGGTGTGTAGTGGGAATTGCATCAGAGGCCATTTCCATTTGGCTGACTGTCTTGCCCCAAGCAAGGCGGTCTGATGAGTAGGTCAAACCACACACCGGAGGGCTCGTGAACAATCCCGCGATTTGCTTGAAACCCCTGATGAAAGTCGAGGCAGTCCTTGTCTCGTCACGCGTCTCTGGTGACGAATTGCCGGAGACGCGAGAAGAGGATGAGCGTGCTGCCGAGAGGATGAGTGATCTCTCCAGGATGGCCTCTGCCGCACACGAACAAGCCATCACCGAGATTGAAGCCAGGGCGCGGTAGATATCCAGGAATCTTCGCTGCAGAAGGCTCCTAGCCTGGTCCTTGCGAGGGCGCAAATCACAAGTTGACCGCATTCATTCAAGGATGAGGCTTTGCGCTGGCCAAGCGCTAACAAGGTAGTGCTCATCTGCATGGCGTGCAGGGCAGGCTTCTACCAAAACCGGACGACTGAGCAACGTTGTTTTGCAGGTTTCGGATAGTGCGCGAGCGTTCTCATCGCCACACTCTAAATACCCCATGAAGGTCGGATTAAGTTCCTTCCACTTTGATGCCCGGACGCGCTGCGGCGCTCTTTCCGTTAGAAAAACTGGAGACAACATCAATGAGCTACAACATCGCGCTCAACTTCGAGGACGGCGTCACCCGCTTCGTCGAATGCGGCGGTCATGAGTCCGTCGTAGACGCAGCTTACCGCCAGGGAATCAATATCCCGATGGACTGCCGGGAAGGCGCCTGTTCTACCTGCAAGTGCCGTGTGGAGTCTGGTGAGTACCTTCTTGGTGACTACATCGAGGATGCGCTGAGTCAAGACGAAGCCGATCGCGGTTATGCGCTGGCCTGCCAGATGCGCCCCAAGACAGATTGCGTCGTGTTGGTCGGATCCAGTTCAGCGGCGTGCAGCACCAAGCAAGAAGTTTTTACCACCAGCATCACTGAGGTGCGTCGGCTGTCTGACAGCACTTTCGCATTGGAGCTGCAGGGTGAGGGGCTGAAGTCGCTGAATTTCCTGCCTGGGCAATACGCCAATCTCGACGTTCCGGGTGAAGGTGGACATCACCGCTCGTATTCGTTCAGCAGCATGGGTGCTGACGAAGGGCGCGCACGCTTTTTGATTCGCAATGTGCCTGGAGGGCTGATGAGCGGTTATCTGAAGGAGCGTGCCCAAGTGGGCGCGACGTTGACCATGACAGGCCCGTTCGGAAGCTTCTACCTGCGCAAGTTGGAGCGACCAGTATTGATGTTGGCGGGCGGCACTGGCCTGGCTCCGTTTCTTGCGATGTTGGACAAGCTTGCGAGCAATGGTGGTTTGGCTCATCCGACTCACCTGATCTACGGCGTCAACACGGACCGCGACATCGTCGAGCAAGACACGCTGGATGACTTCACAAACCGCCTGCCAAATTTCACCTATTCAATTGTTGTGGTCGATGCCAATAGTGAGCAGCCCAAGAAGGGCTATGTCACACACCACATCACGTCTGAGCATTTGAACGAAGGCAACGTCGATATCTATCTGTGCGGACCGCCTCCCATGGTCGAAGCCGTGGCGCAGCACTTGCGTGATGTCGACGTGAAGTCGGTCTCATTCCATTTTGAGAAGTTCAACGCCAGCATCAGCTGAGAGGAGCACGTATGCACACGAGTACCCAGCCGATGGACTGGAGCGATAGCCTCCTGGTAGGTCACCCTGCCATGGACTGCGAGCATCAGGCATTCACGCGCTGTGTCAATGCCATGTTGACTGCAGGTGATGCCCACTTCGCGGAAGCACTGCAGGCCATGGCCGAGCACTTGGCCGAGCACTTCGCGTTGGAAGAACGGCTGATCGACGAACACCGCTTTCCCGCCGGTGCTTGCCATGCCGAAGAGCATGCCAAAGTGCGTGCTTCGGTGCGCGAGGTACAGGCACTGGTTGCGGCGGGCGACATGGAGATTGGACGTGAACTCGCTCAGGCACTGGTTGACTGGTTCCCGGGCCACGCCGAACAAATGGATTCAGCCCTTGCTATCTGGGTTGCCCGCAAGACATTGGGCGGCGCACCCGTGGTACTGCGACGCGACCTGCGCGCGCTGGCCCCTTCCGCATGATCCGCACCCCTCAAAAAACTCAACCACTGTGAAAGGGAGACTCCCATGACCACGATCGCCAGAAGCGCGCAGGATTGGCGCAGCTTCGTTACTGATAGCCTGGATTTTCGGCCTGAGGATCGCGCCTACCGCGTCTCGCGTCAAATGTTCACTGAGCCGGATCTGTTTGACCTGGAGATGGAACTCATCTTTGAGAAGAACTGGATCTATGCCTGCCACGAGAGTGAGGTCAGCCAGCCGCATGACTACATCACCATGCAGGCAGGTCGTCAGCCCATCATCATCACGCGCGGCGGTGATGGCAATCTGAATGCGCTGGTCAATGCCTGCGCGCACCGTGGCGCTACGCTGACGCGTGTTTCACGCGGCCACCAGAGCACCTTTGTCTGCTCGTTCCACGCCTGGACATTTCGCTCCGATGGCAAGCTTCTCAAGGTCAAGGCCCCGAGCGAATACCCTGAGGGGTTCGATCTTTCCAATCGCAACCTGAAGAAGGCGCGCGTGGCCAGCTACAAGGGCTTCGTGTTCGTGAACCTGGACACCGAGGGCACAGTTTCTCTGGAGGACTATCTTGGTGACGCCAAGGTTTTCCTGGACTTGATGGTCGCCCAGTCACCCACAGGTGAGTTGGAGGTGCTGCCGGGCAAGGGGCGCTACACCTTCGCAGGTAATTGGAAGCTGCAAAACGAGAATGGTCTGGACGGCTATCACGTCAGTACCGTGCATTACAACTACGTGGCCACAGTGCAGCACCGCTTGGAGATCAACGCCAAGAAGGGTGCCGAAGTGCCCAACACCCTGGACTACCGCAAGCTCGGCGCTGGGGATTCGCAGACTGACGACGGTTGGTTCTCATTCAAGCACGGTCACAGCGTGCTGTTCAGCGAAATGCCCAACCCTGAGGTGCGACCCGGCTACGCGACCATCATGCCGCGCCTGGTCAAGGAGTACGGTGAAAAGAAAGCTGCGTGGATGATGCAGAGGCTGCGTAACCTCAACGTCTACCCCAGCCTGTTCTTCATGGATCAGATCAGCTCGCAGCTGCGCATCATCCGGCCCGTTGCTCACAACAAAACAGAAATCCTCAGCCAGTGTATTGGCGTCAAAGGCGAGTCGGACAAGGACCGCGAGAACCGCATCCGTCAGTTCGAGGATTTCTTCAACGTCTCGGGCATGGGCACCCCAGACGACCTGACCGAATTCCGCGAAGCGCAGCGAGGGTTCCAGGGCCGTATGGAACGCTGGAACGATATCTCCCGTGGTTGCGATAAATGGATCAAAGGCACTACGCCGAACGCCGAAGTGCTGGGTATTCAGCCGGTGCTGACCGGGGGCGAGTTGACCCATGAAGGTCTATACGTGAACCAGCACTCCGCTTGGCGAGATTCGTTGCTGCGTGGGCTGGATCAGAAGATCAAACAAAGCGAAGGAGCTAAATGATGAGCGGTGATCTACAACTCTCCGTGGAACGATTCCTCTACCGCAAGGCGGATCTATGTGACCGGCGGCAGTGGGTGGACTACCTGGAACTGTTCGATGAGGAGTCAGAGTTCCACATTCCTCAGTGGGACTCCGAGCATGTCTACACCACCGACCCAAAACGCGGGATGTCGCTGATGTACTACCCAAATCGTGCAGGCTTGGAAGACCGCGTTTTCCGCCTGGGCACAGGAAAGTCGGCGGCCTCAACACCTATGCCGCGAACCTTGCATGCAGTCAATAACGTGCTGGTTCGTGAGGTGTCGGATTCACAGCTGGAAGTCAGCTGCAAATGGACTACACACATCTACCGCTTCGGCGAAGCCAGCATGTTTTTTGGTGATGTCAACTACAAGCTCAAACCAGCCGGTGGCAGCTGGACCATCCTGAAAAAGCACGTGATCCTGATGAACGACACCATCGATTCGGTGCTGGACTTCTATCACGTCTGACCGACAAAAAGAAAAGTAGGAGACAAGTCATGCGACAGATTGATGTCAACAAACTGGCCGATGAAGCCAAGTTCAACCGCTTTCATGGGCTGGTGCTGTTCTGGTGCGCCATGGTCATCATTTTCGATGGCTACGATCTGGCTGTGGCCGGAATTGCGCTTCCTTCCATCATGAAGGGAATGGGCGTAGACGCGACGCAAGCGGGTTTCATGGTCAGCTCAGCACTGTTCGGCATGATGTTTGGCAACATCATCTTCGGTGCAGTGGCCGACCGCATTGGCCGCCGCCTGGTCATTGTGCTGTGTATCTTGATGTTCAGCGTTTTCACGGCCGCTGCGGGTTTGATGACGGAGCCCATCAGCTTCTCAGCCATGCGTTTCCTGGCCGGTGTGGGTATCGGGGGGGTGATGCCGAACGTCATCGCGCAAATGACCGAATACTCGCCGCTCAAGATGCGCGCCACACTGGTGACTTTGATGTTCTCGGGCTATTCAGTCGGCGGCATGCTCGCAGCCTTGTTGGGCAAAGGACTGATCGAAGTCTATGGCTGGCAGGCTGTGTTCATTGCGGCGGTGGCGCCCGTGGTGCTGCTGCCGTTGGTGCTCAAGCAGATGCCTGAGTCCATGGCCTTTCTGCATCGCAAAGGCCGCATTGAAGAGCTGAAGCGCACGATTGCGCGCCTGTCACCCGGCTATGTGCCACAGGCCGACGACCAGTTCGTATTCAATGCAGTGGGCAAGCCAAAAGCGGAGAACCAATCCTCGTTCGGCGCGCTGTTCGCTGATGGCCGTGGCTTTTCGACGCTCATGCTTTGGCTCAGTTGTTTCATGTGTCTGTTCATGGTCTATGCGCTCAGCTCCTGGCTGACCAAGCTCATGGCCCAGGCCGGTTACAGCCTGGGTTCGGCCTTGACCTTCGTGCTGGTGTTGAATTTCGGCGCCATGATCGGTGCGATTGGCGGAGGCTGGCTTGCCGATCGATTCCACATCAAGTACGTTCTGGCTTTCATGTTCGCACTGGCGGCCGTCGCGATCACACTGCTGGGCTACCCGATGTCAACCGGCGTGCTATTCCTGATTGTTGGAGTGGCCGGTGCCACCACCATCGGCACGCAGATCGTGATTTGCGCCTACTGCGGTCAGTTCTACCCAATGGCCTGCCGCTCCACCGGCATTGGTCTGATGCTGGGCGTGGGCAGGGCCGGCGCGATTCTCGCACCCATCGCGATTGGCATCATCGTGGGTATGAAACTGCCGTTAGAGCAGAACTTCATGGCCATCTCGATCCCGGCTGCGATCGCTGTTCTCACCATCTTGCTGGTCAACCATAGTCGCTCCGACCTTGTGCGGCAACAGCAAGCGTCAGGGCAAGGCGAGGCCCGAATTCCCATGGGGCAACCTGCCGGCGCGCACAAATAGCGAGAGAGAACGGGGGGAGAATAGGCAAGGGGCGGTGCGCTGTAGTGCGCACCGCCCCTCTCTTTTATGTGGTCGGGGGCACGCTAATGCTCAATCGTCGCGCTGCCCTGCCGTATGGCGTGGCAGCTCGCCGAACCGCTCCAGGTAGTAAGAGGCGAAGCGGCCCAGATTGCCGAATCCAGCCTCCAGTGCCGTTTCGGTCACGCCGGCCTGAGGGTTCAACCGCAGTTTGTGGCGCACGGAGTCCAGCCGGAGGTTGCGCAGCGCATCCATGGGTGTGGTTCCAAGGTGCCGGTTACTGAGCGAGTTGAGTGTACGTACGCTGACACCCGCTGCTGCTGCAATGTCAGCCAGGGACAGCGGGGCTGACATATTCTCCTGCATGAAACGCAGCGCTCCGTCTATGCGACGAGCCTCCTCGCTCATGCCGGCACGGTCATGATCGGGCGCCGGGGTAAGCGGACTGGTCGCGAGCGAGTCGCGGCCCTGGTGCGCCAGCGCGAACAAGGCCACGTTGCGTTCCAGATCGTCCAGCCAAAGGGAGCTCAATCCTGCGTCTGTAGGCAGGCGCATCACTCCCAGTACCGATTGCATCAACACCTCCCACTGCGGCGTGAGCGCGGAGGGAATCAGGCAGCCTGGTGCGAAGTCCAGCTTGTCTCGACCCAGGCGTTCAAGCACCTCATGGACCAGCGCGTGAGGCAGCTTCAGGATCAATTGTTCGGTGCCAGCGTGCCAGCGCAGTTGAATGGCGTGCTTGGGTGCGATCAATGCCGCCCGTCCTTCAGCGACTTCGATTCGTTGGCCATCGGACTCCACTTCGGCAGCTCCGCGCAGCGACATATGCACGAGCACAAAGTCCTCGAACGGGCGCGGTGTGATTTCCACTTCTGCGCCGTAGCGCAACACGTAGGCTTCCAGGCGCCGTACGCGGCCTTTGTACATGGCTGCGTCCACGGCGCCACGCTTCCAGGCGATCGTGTGTTCAGCCAGTTCTTGCGCAACTTGCCAATGCGAGAGAGACCGCTCCTCCGAATGGAAGACACGGTTCTGGTAAATGGGTAGCAAGGCTTCTGAGCCTCTTCGAAGCAGCATGCCGGTTTCCTTCATCGTGGCCGGCGGCGTGGACCTGCCGGCTATTTGTATTGGCGGGCCCCATTTATGCGAAACGTACTCCCGGACCTGCCTGACGCAGATTCTCCCGGGTACGCGTCGGGATCGCCTAGGAACTTACCCGATGAAAAAAGACGATGAATGCTGTTTTTGACCGAAGCTGTAGGTTAATTGCAAGAATCGGCCAAAAAATTCACCCGGATTGCCGAAATCGGATGATTCGGATTTCGCACGAAACAACGGCTTCGCCATGTCGTCCAGGACGCCTACAGGGGCCTTCCGGGGTACCGCCACGCGCGTTTCGGTAGGTGCGAACGGCATCGCGCCACACCCAAATCGTGGCCCACAACCCGCTGTGGAAGTGCCCGCTTAAGGGAGCAGCAGAAACCGGACACATCCCACCCAGGCCCCTGCAAGAAACGGCTATCGGGCCTGCTACTGCGTTCATAACATGCGGTCAGAGATTTGCATGCACTACGACATCACCATCGCCAACACAGGAGAGAGCTTCGGCTGTACAGCCGAACAGAGTCTTTTGTCTGCGATGGAGCGATTGGGCCGAAAGGGAATTCCCGTGGGCTGTCGCAATGGTGGGTGTGGCGTATGCAAGGTGCGTGTACGTGAAGGCAGTTTCCGCATGGCCAAGATGAGTCGTGCGGTGCTGAGTCTGGGTGAGCAAGACAGTGGTTGCACGCTTGCTTGCAAGACCTTTCCGGATAGCGCATTGGTCGTGGAGATTGTTGGTGCCATGGCGCGTGCTGTGTGCGCACCGAGGCCTAGCGGCTTTGATTTCGAGTTCAAGAGACCCCTTTCCAAAAACCGTCAGGAGACATAGACATGGCAATTACCGGCGTACTGCGCCCTGGGCACGTGCAAATCCGCGTGTTGGAGTTGGCACCAGCCCTGAGGCACTACGTGGACATCCTGGGTCTGCGCGAAACCGCGCGAGACCAGAAAAGTGGCCGCGTCTTCCTCAAGGCCTGGGACGAGCACGACCACCATAGTGTGATTCTGCGCGAGGCCGACGAAGCGGGCATCGACTACATGGGATGGAAGGTCGATTCTCCAGCCACGCTGGAAAGGTTGGCTGGCGACATCGAGAAGTCAGCTCTGTGTACAGAGTTGTGCTGGATTGATGCGGGAGAGCAACCGGAAACTGGCCGGCGCTTTCGTTTCACCATTCCAACCGGCCATGTGATGGAGTTGTACGCTGAGCGTGAGATGCTCGGCAACAACTGCGGCACAGCGGGTGATGATGTGAATCCCGACCCATGGCCCGATGGGCTCAAGGGGATCTCTCCCTCGCGCTTTGACCACTGCCTGCTGTATGGCGATGACCTCGATGGCACGGTCAAGCTGTTCTGCGAAGTTCTGGGCTTCGGAGTTGCTGAACAAGTCATGGCTGGGCCGGACATGATTGGCGCCTTCCTGAGTTGCTCGAACAAAGCGCATGACGTGGCTTTCATCCGGCAACCGGTCAAGGGCAAGTTGCACCACATCAGCTTCCTGCTGGGTAGTTGGGAGCAGGTGCTGCGGGCAGGCGATATTTTGTCGCGCACCAAGACTTCAATCGATATTGGCCCCACGCGACACGGCATCACACGTGGCGAAACTATCTACTTCTTCGATCCCTCGGGTAACCGCAACGAGGTATTTGCCGGCGGCTACTCCTACTACCCAGACAAGCCAACCATCACTTGGCACGCCGAGGAGTTGGGACCAGCGATCTTCTATCACGACCGCAAGTTGAACGAAGCCTTTCTGTCGGTGTTCACCTGACGCGCACGGTGGCGCAATGCCGGGCAATGAATTGATGGCGCGCTAGTCGATCCCTTTTCGGCTGTGCGCGAGGGGCTATCCCTGCGTTCGCGCACTCCGGGCGGCTCTGAACTCTAGGACGTGGTCTGCGCCCGAGTCAGCTTGGCTGCGACCGGCCTGTTTGAGACACACAAGGAACCAGTATGAGCAAAGATATCTTGAATTTCATCAACGGCGAATATGTCAAGAACGTGAGCGGTAAGACGTACGAGAAGCGTAACCCGGTCGACGATTCGCTGGTCGGTATGGTGCATGAGGCCGGCAAGCCCGAGGTAGATGCTGCCGTGGCTGCGGCCCGCGCCGCGCTGCATGGCCCATGGAGCAAGCTGTCAGTAGTGGAGCGTTGCGACCTGCTCGACGGTCTGGTCCACGAGATCAATCAACGTTTCGACGACTTTCTGCAGGCTGAGATTGCCGACACTGGCAAGCCCGCGCACCTGGCCTCGCACGTGGATATTCCGCGCGGTGCGGCCAACTTCCAGGCCTTTACCGACACCATTAAGAACGTCTCGACAGAGTCCTTCGAGATGCGTACGCCGGATGGAAAGATAGCGCGAAGCTACGGCGTGCGCGTGCCGCGCGGCGTGATCGCGGTCATCTGCCCATGGAACCTGCCGCTACTGCTGATGACGTGGAAGGCGGGCCCTGCGCTGGCCTGCGGCAATACCGTGGTGATCAAGCCGTCGGAGGTCACGCCTAGCACGGCGACATTGCTGGGTGAGGTTATGAACAAGGTGGGCATACCGAAGGGCGTGTACAACGTGGTCAACGGCTTCGGTGTGGATTCGGCCGGCTCTTTCCTGACCTCGCATCCAGGCGTTGACGGCATTACGTTCACCGGAGAGACCAAGACCGGCACCGCGATCATGAAGGCTGCCGCCGAAGGCATCCGCCCGGTATCACTGGAACTTGGTGGCAAGAACGCGGCGCTGGTCTTCGCCGACTGCGATTTCAACAACGCGGTGGCTACCGTTGCCCGCTCCTGCTTTGAAAATGCAGGCCAGGTTTGCCTAGGTACCGAGCGTGTCTACGTGCAGCGGCCGATCTTCGACAAGTTCGTACAGGCGTTGAAGGTACAGGCAGAGGCCATGAAGCCGGGCCGCCCTTTTGACAAGGACACCAAGATTGGCCCGCTGGTCAGCAAGGTGCATCAGAAGAAGGTACTGGGTTTGTACGCCAAGGCCAAGGAGGAGGGCGCGACCATTGTCACCGGGGGCGGCATTCCAGATATGCCAGAAGAGCTCAAGGGCGGCTGCTGGGTGCAGCCCACGATCTGGACCGGATTACCGGAAACCGCCACCGTGGTGACCGAAGAAATCTTTGGCCCCTGCTGCCACATTCAGCCCTTCGACACAGAGGAAGAGGTGCTGGCGATGGTCAATAACAACCGGTACGGACTGGCCACCTCCATTCATACGCAGGACATCAGCCGTGCGATGCGCCTGGCCAATGCGATCGAGGTTGGTCTGTGCTGGGTCAATAGCTGGTTCCTGCGCGATCTGCGCACGTCGTTCGGTGGTTCCAAGCAGTCAGGCATTGGCCGGGAAGGTGGTGTGCATTCGTTGGAGTTCTACACCGATTTGCGCAACGTGATGGTCAAGTACTGAGGAAGCAAGAATGGATAAGCAAAAGATCCAGGGCTGGGGCGACACGCTCTACGACGCCTTCATCAACAGCCGGCCCATCGAGCCACTGACCGACAGCGAACCCGGCATCACCATCGAGGATGCCTACCAGATCCAGCTGCGCATGATCCAGCGCCGCATTGAACGCGGCGAGACGGTGGTGGGCAAGAAAATCGGCGTGACCAGCCAGGTGGTCATGCAGATGCTCGGCGTGAACCAGCCGGATTTCGGCCAGATGCTCTCAGGCATGGTCTTCAACGAGGGTGAGCCGATTCAGGTGGGTGGCCTCATTGCGCCCAAGGCGGAGGCTGAAGTCGCTTTCCTTCTCAAACGCGATCTTACTGGCCCTGGGGTCACCGCGGCCGATGTACTACGCGCCACCGAATGCGTGATGCCATGCTTTGAGATCGTTGATTCGCGCATCAAGGATTGGAAAATCAAGATCCAGGACACCGTGGCTGATAACGCCTCCTGTGGCGTGCTCACGCTCGGTGGACAACGCCGCAGCCCGCGCGATCTTGACCTTGCCCTTGCGGGGATGGTGCTGGAGAAGAACGGCGAATTGGTCAGCACTTCCACGGGTGCGTCTGTACAGGGCTCCCCGGTTAATGCGGTGGCTTGGCTTGCGAACACCCTGGGCCGGCTCGGCATCGGGCTCAAAGCCGGCGAAATCATTCTTTCTGGTTCGCAATCGCCGCTGGTGCCGGTGAAGGCGGGCGACAGCCTCTACTGCAGTGTCGGTGGGCTGGGCAGCACTTCGGTGCGATTCATCTGATAGCCAAGGAATATCTTCATGACCACACTCAGCAAGAGCGATATCGGCCGGTTGGCCGTGTTGCTGGAAACGGCCGAACTGCAGGCGCACGACGTGACCAAGATCACTGACGACAACCCAGGGATGGACTGGGAGGATGCCTACGATATCCAGGACGAGATCCGCCGTCTGAAGGAAGATCGTGGCCACAAGGTCGTCGGCCTCAAGGCGGGTCTGACCTCTTTCGCGAAAATGAAGCAGATGGGCGTCACCAGCCCTGTGTTTGGATTCGTGGCCGACTACATGGCGCGGCCAGACGGCGGAGAGATCGAAACCTCGCAGCTCATCCACCCAAAGGTTGAAGCCGAGATCTGCATCGTCACCAAGGCACCGCTCAAGGGGCCGGGCTGCCATGTGGCGGCAGTGATGGCCGCGACTGATTTCGTAATACCCGCCGTCGAAGTGATTGACTCACGTTACCGCGACTTCAAGTTCGATCTAAAGAGCGTGATCGCAGACAACACCTCGGCCTCGCGTTTCGTCATCGGCGGTCGTATGCGCGATCTAGCCGAGCTCGATCTCCGCACGCTCGGTGTGGTGTTGGAGATCAATGGGGAGGTCGTCAGCATGGCGGCCGGTGCAGCCGTTCTGGGCCATCCACTCGCGGCGGTTGCGATGCTGGCGAATCATCTGGGTGAGCGCGGCCAGGAGATTCCGGCGGGCAGCTTCATCATGACCGGCGGTGTGACGGAAGCCATCTCGGTAAGCGCTGGAGACCACGTTGCCGTGCGCTTCCAGGACCTTGGCACGGTTTCGATGCGGTTTGTTTGAGCGCCGTAGAGCACGCTTTGAACACGCTCCTATAGCCCGCTGCACCATCCACGCCACATGATTAACCCAGGCGGTTTGCCGCATGGGCTTGGATGTGTGTGCCCTGAAATAAGAAGAACGACCACACGAGGCCCGCCATGGCAGACAAGAAATCCGACAAAGCGAACGTCCCTAATAACTTCACGCAGGAAGAAGGCCAGATCAATCTTGGCGGCATCGACGCCATCGTGCGCTTGACGCTCGATCAGGTGCGTGCCGATGAACGCCGAGGGCTCAAGACCGGCATGTTCGTCAGTGGCTACCGTGGTTCGCCCGTGGGTATGCTGGATGCCGCCTTGATCAAGCAGCAGAAGCTGCTGCTGTCCAAGCACATTCACTTTGTGGATGGCTTGAACGAAGACTTGGCCGCCACGGCTGTGTGGGGCACGCAGATGCTGCACACCGTGGGCAAGCAGAAGTTCGACGGCGTGACAGGCCTTTGGTATGGAAAGGCCCCAGGCGTCGACCGCTCGGGCGACGCTCTCAAGCACGCTAACTACACCGGCATCGGCAAGAACGGTGGTGTGCTGGCAATTGCAGGCGACGACCCCAGCTGCAAAAGCAGTTCGCTGTGTAGCCAATCTGAACCCATGCTGATGCACGTGGGGATTCCGAGCTTGTACCCGGCCAACGTGCAAGAGATTCTGGACTACGGCCTGCATGGCTATCAGATGTCTCGCTTGGCGGGTCTGTGGGTCGGCATGAAGATCGTGACCAACGTCGCGGACGGCACCGGTACAGCCAACATCTCGCCTGATCGCATGCGCTTCATGGAGTCTGACCTCGAGTTTGACGGCCAGCGTTTTTCCCCCAGCATGAACTTGGGCATGAACGTGCGTGCCCAGGCGCTGGAGATGGAGCAATCGCTCTACACGCGCCGGCTTGAAGTGGCCAAGCGCTACGCCGCAGCCAACCGACTGAATGATGTCGTCTTTGAAAATCCTGATGCCTGGTTGGGGATCATTACTGCTGGAAAAACCTATAACGATCTGCGGCAGTGCTTCCTCGAACTGGGATTGGACGACGCGGCGCTGCGCCGCTACGGCATCCGAATTCTCAAGATGGGCATGCTGTTTCCCATGGAGCCGCAGGTGGTGCGCGATTTTGCGCGTGGTCTGGAAGAGATCTTCGTTATTGAGGAAAAGCGCCCCTTTCTGGAGATGTTCGCCAAGAACGTGCTCTACGGCATGGCCAACGCGCCGCGCATCGTTGGCAAGTTTGATGAGCAGGAAAAGGAGTTGCTGCCGCACTACGGTGAGTTCGAGTCAGATGCGATCGGCCGTGCGCTGACAGCTCGGCTGTCCAAGAAAGCGAGAGTGGAGTCGGCCGAAGCCTGGTTGCAGCGGTTGGATGAGATCCATGCACGCGGTAAATTGACCGAAACGGCTGGCCGTACCGCCTGGTTCTGCTCAGGCTGCCCGCACAACAGTTCCACTCAGGCGCCAGACGGATCGATTGTCTCGGCCGGCATTGGCTGTCATACCATGGCCATGTGGATGGACCGCAACGTGGTCATGGGCACGCACATGGGTGCAGAGGGTGCGCAGTGGATCGGCATGGCGCCGTTCACCGACACCAAGCACATCTTCCAGAACATGGGAGATGGCACTTACGCTCATTCGGGAAGCTTGGCGATCCGCTATGCCGCAGCCAACAATACCAACATCACATTCAAGATCCTGCGCAATGCCCATACCTCGATGACTGGCGGACAGGCCATCATGGGCGCACACCCGGTCGCTGCCATGGTGGCTGACCTGCTGGCCAACGGCGTGAAGAAGGTCATCGTGACCACGGATAACCTGGAGCAATACAAGGGGTTGAACCTGGCCGGAGGCACCCAAGCCTGGCACCGTGACCGGCTTGACGAAGCGCAGCGCCTGCTGGCCGATACCCCCGGCACGACTGTATTGCTGCACGACCAGGAGTGCGCGGCAGAGCTGCGCCGCGCTCGTAGCCGCGGCAAAGCTGAAGAGCCGGTTGAGGTGGTCGTCATCAACGAACGCGTCTGCGAAGGCTGCGGTGACTGCGGCGAGAAGAGCAACTGCATGAGCGTGGAGCCTGTGTCCACGGAATTTGGCCGCAAGACACGCATCCATCAAGGCTCATGCAACAAGGATTTCTCATGCGTCAAGGGCTTTTGCCCTTCGTTCCTCACCGTCATACCGAATCCAGCACCAGCCGAGGCCGACGGCAAGAAAAGGAAGAAAGGCCGAATTCCGGCCCTGGAGCGCGCACTGCCAGATCCGGAAGCCAAGATCGACGGCAAATTTGGGTTCTCTGTGCACCTGATGGGCATCGGTGGCACCGGCTCTGTCACCGTCGCATCGACTATCGCCCAGGCCGCCCGGCTTGAGGGAAAGCACGTGATTGGTTTGGATCAGACTGGCCTGGCGCAAAAGGGTGGCGCCGTGATCTCTGACATCAAAGTTACTACCGCGCCGTTCAACGGCTCCAACAAGGTCTCGGATGGTCGCAGTGACCTTTACCTGGGCTTCGATATCCTGAATGCGACCGATCCAAAGAACCTTGACAAGTGTCACCCTGAGCGCACGATCGCCGTGGTGTCCACTACGCAGACGCCAACTGGCCAGATGGTGGCCAACCGGAACGTTCTTTTTCCGTCGACACGCGTGCTGACCTCGGGTATTGATAAGGTCACACGCAAGGCAGACAACGTGTTCCTGGATGGCCAGGCCTTGGCTGAGGGCCTGTTCGGTGATCCCATGGCAACCAATACGTTTATGGTTGGTGTGGCGTTCCAGGCCGGTGCGATCCCGCTGAAGGCTGAGTCGATTGAAGCCGCCATCCGCAATGCCGGCGTGGGTGT
Organism: Ottowia thiooxydans DSM 14619; assembly: GCF_000422885.1. Classification (GTDB taxonomy): domain Bacteria; phylum Pseudomonadota; class Gammaproteobacteria; order Burkholderiales; family Burkholderiaceae_C; genus Ottowia; species Ottowia thiooxydans. The sequence goes on from NZ_AUGX01000011.1 coordinate 45,577, forward strand.
GGAGCAGGGCATCGCCGCGTTCAGGTGGGGGCGCATGGCTGTAGTGGACCGCGCCTTCGTGGTGGCTGAGGCTGATAGGGCAAAGGGTACAACGCGCGCCGTTGCACCGCTCAGCACTGAAGCCGCGAGCATTGTCGACGGTACAGGTGCTACAGGAGAGCTCAAGCGCCTGCTGCAGGTGAGGGTCCCTGAACTGATGGCCTTCCAGGACGCAGCCTATGCGCGCCACTATGCCGCTCAGGTACAGCGAGTGTCGGCAGCTGAGCAGAAAGCCGCTCCAGGCCAAAGCGCATTGGCCGAGGCTACCGCACGCTACCTCTACAAGCTGATGGCCTACAAGGACGAGTATGAGGTGGCCCGGTTGCACAACGATCCGGCGTTCCTGGCTCAGCTCGATGCGCAGTTTCCGAATGGCTACTCAGTGAAATACCACTTGGCGCCGCCCACGATCTCCAAGCGCGATCCGGTCACAGGTCACCTGATCAAGCAGAAGTTCGGCCCATGGATGCGCAACGCGTTCTCCTGGTTGTCGCGGCTCAAAGGCTTGCGCGGTGGGGCGCTGGACTTGTTTGGCAAGTCCGAGGAGCGCCGTGCGGAACGTCAACTCATCACCGAGTACGAGCACATGCTCGACGAAGTGGTGACGAAGCTGAACGCGAACAACCATGAAGCAGCCGTGCGGCTGGCCTGTGTGCCCGACGCCATCCGCGGCTACGGCCATGTGAAGGAGAAAAGCATGGCTCAGGCAGAAGCGGTGCGCGCCCTGAGATTACAGGCATTTCGCGAGCCGCCAACGGCACGGCGACCTGTCCGCGACGCTGCGGAGCAGTTGCAAGCCGAGCACCTCTCGGCTTGATATTCCATCACTCAGGAGACATCGATCCATGAATACTCTCAACGGCTACGACTTCGAAGACCTGCAACCGGGCATGCACGCCACGTTTGCCAAGACCATTACGGAAGCGGATATCGTCATGTTCGCCGCTGCATCGGGTGACTACAACGCGATGCACATCAACGAGGTATTCGCTCAGACGACCCAGTTCAAAGGGCGCATCGCGCACGGAATGCTTAGCGCCAGCGTTATTTCTGCCGCCATAGCCGGGCAGCTACCGGGGCCTGGTACGGTGTATCTGGGACAGAACTTGCGCTTCAAGGCGCCGGTAAGGCCTGGTGACACGGTCCATGCGACGGTGACTGTCAAGGAGTTGTCGTACGAGAAGAAGAGGGTGATGCTCACCACCGTCTGCACGGTGGGCGACAAGGTGGTCATTGAGGGGGATGCGCTGGTTATGCCGACTTCACGCCAAGCGCACTGAGGGAGTGGGCCATGGCGTTTCAAATTCCTGAAGAATTCATCGAAGGTTTTGCCAAGGCGGGGCAAGCGTATTGGAGCAGTCTTCTCTCCGGATCATCTGAGGCTGGTGGCATCGCGGACGGGAAAAATATCGCGGCTGCTCAGCAGAAGTACTGGCAGCAGCAGATGGCACTATGGGGACAGGCGCTGGGCCAACCCGCTGAGCCCGTGGCTGAAGCGGTGCGTGGCGATCGGCGCTTCCACGGCGAAGCATGGAAGAGTCATCCCTGGTACCGATCGCTTCAGCAGCAATACCTTGTACATGCGCAGTTGCTGACCAGCCTCGCCGTCGCCGCGCCACTGCCGCGTAAGGAAAAGCACAAGCTGGAGTTTTTCACGGCCCAGTTGGTCAACGCGCTAAGCCCGGCCAACTTTGCCGCTACCAACCCCGATGTCGCGCGCCAAGCCATGGACAGCAATGGTGAAAGCCTGCGAGCCGGTCTTTCCAATCTGATTGAAGACCTGCAGCACAAGCGCATTTCAATCACGGACCGTGATGCGTTTGAGATTGGTGTGAACGTCGCTGTGTCGCCGGGCGCCGTGGTGTTTGAGAACGACTTGCTGCAGCTGATCCAGTATGCGCCGTCGACCAAGCAGGTGGCGGCGAGGCCCTTGGTCATCGTGCCACCTTGCATCAACAAGTTCTACATCCTGGATCTGCAGCCTGAGAATTCCTTTGTGCGCCATGCAGTGGAGAACGGACTCACGGTGTTCCTCGTGTCCTGGCGCAACCCGGAGTCTGCGCAGGGGCATCTGCGCTGGGACGACTACGTGGAGCAAGGCGCCCTACAGGCCCTTGAAGTGGCGCGTACGATCAGTGGTGCGGACCAGGTCAATGCGCTGGGCTGGTGCGTGGGAGGCACCATCTTGTCGACAGCGCTCGCCGTCGCGCGTGCTCGGGGAGAGGAACCGGCCGCTAGCTTGACGCTGTTAACCACCATGCTGGATTTTGAGGAGCCTGGCGATCTTGGCGTTTTCATTGACGAAGAGAATGTGCGTCAGCGTGAACAGACTATTGGCCAAGGTGGCATCTACCCAGGTGGTGAATTGGGCTTCGTGTTTCAGGCCATGCGTGCGAACGATCTGATCTGGCCCTATGTGGTCGACAACTACCTCAAGGGAAAGTCGCCTCCGGCCTTTGACCTCTTGTACTGGAACGCTGACGCGACGAATCTCCCGGGACCGATGTACGCCTGGTACCTGCGCAACATGTACCTGGAGAACAATTTGGTGGTGCCGGACAAGCTGGTTGTCTGTGAGACGCGAGTGGACCTGGGCCGCATCGACATGCCCAGCTATGTGCTGGCAACGCAGGAAGACCACATTGTTCCCTGGCGCGCGGCTTATAGGAGCACACAGCTGCTTGGTGGACGCACCCAATTTGTGTTGGGGGCCAGCGGTCACATTGCCGGTGTCATCAATCCAGCGTCGAAGAATAAGCGCAGCTACCGGTCAGGGGGCAAACTAAACGGCGATTGTGCGCAATGGCTTGAGACCAGCCAGGAGACGCCAGGGAGTTGGTGGAGCCATTGGTTTGAATGGCTGTCTCCGCATACCGGAAAGAAAGTCGCCGCCCCGCATGCGCTGGGTCATAAGAAGTACCCCACCATCGAGCCAGCGCCGGGGCGCTACGTGAAGGTCAAGGCGAGCTGAGAATGATTACGAAGACATCCGTGCCGCAGGTGTCTTCGTATCATCGGGGCAGGTTCGGGGGGAGCGATTACTCGGGTCGATCCGTGACTTGACACCCGGTTGCGCAGGCGTGGCATAGCGCGTTTGCTGAACGTCTGAAGCCTCGCCGCACCGAAACAATGCCCGGGGTGCGTGCCCAAGCACCACTCTGTATATGCGGCAACCGGGCTTGCATATTCGCAAGCCTTCTTTCTCATTTTGGCGACGAGTTCTCATACTTCGTTTGAAGCAATTAGGACTCCCATGACCGTACTCGAACGCACCCGACTCGACATCCGCCCGCTCTCCGTCTTCACCGGCGCCGAAATCCATGGCGTGGATCTGCGCGAACCGCTGGATGATGACACCACTGCGGATATCCGTGCAGCGCTGCTGCGCTGGAAGGTGATTTTTTTCCGAGACCAGCACATCAGCCACGCCCAGCACCTGGCTTTCGCCCGGCGTTTTGGCAAGCCTACGGCCGCACACCCCTACGACGGCCATCCGCCAGAGGGCTTCCCGCAGATCCGCACCATCTCGTCGAAATCCACCACCGGTCGCCGTGGCGACCGGTGGCACACCGACGTCACCGGTGTCATCAACCCGCCGGCTGGCTCCATCCTGCGTGCCGGCAAGGTGCCGCCTTATGGTGGGGACACGCTGTTCACCAATCTCGCAGCCGCTTACCAACACCTGTCTGCGCCGTTTCGCACCTTGGTCGATGGGCTGTGGGCCCGGCACCAGTTCGGCGGCTACAACGGCGATCTGGATAACGCTTCAATCTATGCCAGCAAGGTGCGCTCCAACCCCAATGCGGCGGACCATGCGGTGGTTCGCGTGCATCCCGAGACTGGCGAGCGCGTGTTGTTCGTCAACCCCGGCTTTACGCGCCGCATCAACGATGTGGCCGAGACCGAGAGCCGCCACCTGCTGAACCTGCTGTTTGAGGAGATCGCACGCCCTGAGTACCAGGTGCGCTTTCGCTGGGAGCCGGGCAGCCTGGCGTTTTGGGACAACCGCGCCTCCGCTCATCAGGGGCCGGGTGACTTTGCTTACCTCGACACCGAGCGCGTGCTCTACCGCATCACGCTGGAAGGCGATGTGCCGGTAGGCATCGACGGAACGCCCTCGCGCCTGATCGCCGGCCAACCGTTCACCGCATTCGACACGCCCGAAGGGGCACCGCAGTAATCCTGCTTCTTACACGGACGCTTCGCCTTTGGCGACGCACCGCCAACCTCTCATATTTTTTCATCAGCAGGAGTTCCGCCATGAAACGACGTTCCTTCCTCCATGCCACGGCACTGGCCCTGCCGGCGATAGCCGGCGGTGGTGCATGGGCGCAAACCTACCCCACGCGCAACGTACGCATTGTGGTGCCGGTCGCAGCGGGCGGAAGCGCTGACAAGCTGTCCCGAATCCTGGCCCAGCAGCTCAGCGAGCAATGGAAGCATTCGGTGGTGGTTGAGAACGTACCGGGTGCCAGCGGTGCTATCGGCACGCTCCAGGTGGTGCGCGCACCGGCTGATGGCCACACGCTGCTGCTGGGCGGAGACCAGCTGGCAGTCAGCCTGGCGATCGGTACCCCACTGGCCTACGACGCACGCAAGGATCTGAAGGGCATCGTCAAAGCAGTCGTCAATCCTCAGTTGCTGGTGGCCCGGCCTAGTCTGGGCGTGAAGGACTTTGCTGGCTATGTCGAGCTTCTGAAGAAGCGGCCTGGTGAGGTCACGCTGGCGCTACCGGGCGGCAAAGGCAGCCTGCAGCACCTGGCGGTGGAGATGCTGAATGCTCGCCTGGGCCTGCGCACCAATAACATTCCCTACCCCGGAGGTGGGCCAGCTACGCTGGACGTGCTGGGCGGGCACATCGACACCATGCTGATCACGCTGGCGGCGGCCACGCAGAACGTGCGCTTGGGCAAACTGGTTGCGTTGGCTGTAACTACACCGACGCGTTCCAAGGCGCTACCGAACGTGCCCACGCTCCAGGAGCTGGGCGTCGCCGGCTACGTGGTCGAAAGCTGGCAGGGCCTGCTAGCGCCAGCCGCCACGCCGCCAGCCCTGATTGCGCAGCTCAACCGTGACATAGTCGGCGTGCTGCGCCGGCCCGACATCACGGCGCAACTCGAAGACCTTGGTTTCAATCTGGCCGCTGGCACCTCCGGCGACGTGGACAAGACCATCGCTGACGACGCCACGGCGTACAAGAAGGTGGCTCTGCAAGCCAACATCCAGTCGGCATGATCCAAGGGTGCGTAGCCTACGCTACTGTGCCCTTGCGTTTGGCTATCAGGTCAGCGTTTCCCTAGGCCTGCTGAGACGACAGCAGATCCAAGGCAACGTCCACGATCATGTCTTCCTGGCCTCCAACCATTTTTCGGGCTCCCAGCTCAACCAGGATGTCTACCGTCTTGAGGTCGTATTTCTTTGCCGCGGCTTCAGCGTGACGAAGAAAGCTTGAGTAAACTCCTGCATAGCCGAGCGCCAGCGTTTCTCGATCGACGCGCACTGGACGGTCCTGCAACGGCCTTACAAGATCGTCGGCCGCATCCATGAGCGCATAGAGATCGGTGCCGTGATTCCAGCCCAAACGGGCCGCCGCCGCGATGAACACCTCGAGCGGCGCGTTACCGGCACCGGCGCCCATGCCTGCCAAGCTGGCGTCGATGCGATCGCACCCTTCCTCGACCGCCACGATAGAGTTGGCTACGCCAAGGCTCAAATTGTGGTGGGCGTGAATGCCGGTTTGGGTGTCGGTTTTCAGAACATCCTTTAATGCGCGGAAACGTTCTCGTACGTCCGTCATGCCAAGCGCTCCGCCAGAATCAACGACATAGATGCAGCTGGCGCCGTAACTCTCCATCAGGAGGGCTTGTTCGGCCAGCTTCTGCGGCGTCGTCATGTGGCTCATCATCAGAAAACCAACTGCGTCCATGCCGAGTTCGCGTGCGTATTCCAGATGCTGCCGTGACACATCAGCCTCAGTGCAATGCGTGGCAACGCGCACAATCCGCGCTCCGGCGTCGTAGGCATTTCGCAGGTCATGGGTGGTACCGATGCCGGGTAGCAGCAGTGTCGCAATTTTTGCTGACTTCACGGTTTCAGCGGCAGCTGCAATCCACTCCACATCGGTACGCGCACCAAAGCCATAGTTGAAGCTGGAGCCTTGCAGGCCGTCGCCGTGCGCTACCTCGATGCTATCGACACCTGCAGCATCAAGAGCTGCCGAGATCGATTTGACATTGGCAATGCTGTATTGGTGGCGAATGGCATGACTACCGTCACGCAGCGTCACGTCGCTGATGTAGAGTTTTTTCTGCGGATTCATACCACCTCCTTCAACCCACGGGCGATGCCGCTGGCAATGCGTCGTTGAGCCATCATGTCAGCGCAGGCAAGCGCGGCCGAGGTCATGATGTCGAGATTACCGGCATAAGCAGGCAAGTAGTGAGCAGCACCCTCGACCTCAAGGAAAACGGAGGTCTTGAGGCCGTGGCGCATGCCGAGACCGGGTACGTTGAGCGGTTGGTCAGGCGCGATGACGTCGAATTGCACGCGCTGCTTGAGTCGATAGCCTGGCACGTACGCCTGAACGCTCGCCACCATGGCATTGACGCTGGCTTCCACGACGGATTCATCCACAAGCTCGGACAACACGAAGACCGTATCGCGCATGATCAGTGGGGGCTCAGCGGGGTTGAGCACGATGATTGCCTTGCCGCGCTCCGCACCGCCGAGTTTTTCGATGGCAGCACGAGTGGTTTCGGTGAATTCATCGATATTGGCGCGCGTACCTGGGCCAGCACTCTTACTCGCAATCGACGCCACAATCTCTGCGTAGTGGACCTTGGCTACGCGAGAGACCGCGGCGACTATGGGAATGGTGGCCTGGCCGCCACACGTCACCATATTCATGTTGCTGGAGTTTTCGGCCTCAAGGTTGATGGCCGGGATGACATAAGGCCCTATGGCCGCAGGCGTGAGATCGATGACCTGTACACCGTGGCGTTGCAGGATATCGTTGTGGTGCTTGTGCGCTCCCGCTGAAGTAGCGTCGAAGACAATGTCGATATCGGCGAACACATCTAGAGCGAGCAGGCCGTCAAGACCACCGGCGGTGGTCGCGATGCCCAGACGCGCGGCACGTGCAAGCCCGTCGGAATTTGGATCAACGCCCACCATCGCACCCATTTCGAGATGCTGGCTGTTGCGCATGACCTTGATCATCAAGTCGGTGCCGATGTTGCCGGAGCCGATGATGGCTACTTTTAGTTTTTTCTTGTTCACATGCATTCCTTTAGGAGGAGGAAAACTTCGGCTTGCTCCAGGTATGAGCAAATTCTTCCAAGGCAGTTTTCACGATCGACCCAGATGACCCAGATGACCCAGAGGGCAGCGTTCAGCCTTTCACATGGAAGCCTGCCACGCCGAGGCGCTCCATTTCGATCGATACGTACTGCCCCGGCTTGATCCACTCGGCTGACGTGGCGCCGCCCGCCATCACAACCCAACCTGCCTGCAGCGGCTCGCCTGCGGCTGCCGACAAGCGCGCAGCTGCCACCAAGGAGCGAAGTGGGTGGCCGAGGATGGCCGCTGTGGAGCCCACTTGTACTGTGCGGCCGTCAATGTTCAGAGTGAGGCCAAGGTTGCTGAAGTCCTGCTGCGGGTCGTTCCACGCACCGATCACAAAGCCGCTCGACGAGGCGTTGTCAGCAATCACATCTGACAGACTGAATTTGAAGTCGTCATAGCGCGAGTCGATGATCTCTAATGCCGGCGCGATGGCTTCTACTGCGGCCAGGGCTTCAACGGCGGTGACGTTGCCGGAAAGAGGCTTCTTGAGAACGAAGGCCAGTTCAGGCTCCACGCGCGGATGGACAAAGCGTTCGAACGGTACGGATGAGCCTTCTTCGTATTGCATCTGGTCGGAGAGACGCCCCCAAATGACATCGTCGATGCCCATCTGGATCATCTTGGCGCGGCTGGTGAAGCCCATCTTTACTCCGATGCGCCGTTCGCCTCGTTCTACGCGGCGCTGGATCGATGCCGACTGAACAGCGTAGGCATCGCTCAATGACAGTTCACCCTGAGGATCGATCTGGCCTACGGCCTTCGCATTGAAAGCTGCCTCATCGAGGAGGCGAGCATATTCGAGGATTTGGCTCACTTCTGTGTTCCTGGTGCGGTGTCGAACACGGCCTTGACGTTGCCCAGACCGTTGATGCGTGTGTCGAAAATGTCTCCTGGGGTGACGGCGACCATCGGTCCCAGTGCCCCTGAGAGAATGAGGTCGCCGGCTCTCAGCGGTTGACCCAATGCGGCCATGGTTCGAGCCAGCCAGACTACCGCGTTGAGTGGATTACCCAGGCATGCCGCGCCTGCTCCAACCGAGACGGGCTCTCCACGACGAGTCATAGCCATACCGCACAGGCGCAAGTCGAACTCCGAGAGCTTGCGGGGCGTGCTGCCGAGCACATAGACACTGGAGGACGCGTTGTCGGCCACTGTGTCGACGAACTTGATGTTCCAGTTGGAAATTCGGCTTCCAACGATCTCTAACGCGGGCAGCGCATAGTCGATGGCATTCATGACATCGACCTGAGTCAGGTGATCTGCGTTCAGATCCCGTCCGAGCACGAAGGCTATCTCGGCTTCGATCTTGGGCTGCTGGAGCACGGAGGTGGGGATGGGTTCGCCATCTCCATAGCCCATGTCGTCGAAGAGTATGCCGAAGTCTGGTTGGTCCACACCAAGTTGGGCCTGCACCGCACGCGCAGTGAGGCCGATCTTGCAGCCAACGATGCGGCGCCCTTCAGAGACGCGAGCTTCGGTGTTTATGCGTTGAATGGCATAGGCGTCATTGGCGTTGATGCCAGGATAGGTGTCACGCAATGGCGCGATGAACGCGCCGGTGCGCGCTGCGTTGCGCAGGGACTGCGCAGCCGCCGAAAGCTCTTCGGGTGTCATGAAATACTTTTCAAAGTTTGATATTCGGATGATTTCGTGCGCCGGCTTGGCCCCGGCGAAACCGCCGCATTCAGGGTTTCGTTGACGTGTTCGAACGTGTCTGTTCCGTCGGTTGGAGGGCTGCCCGAGCATTCTCTGCATCGATCTCGTCTCGCGTTCGATCTCCAATGGCCCAGTGCGTCGAAGGCACCTCGCTGGCAATCACACGGATCGTGCTCAATGGCGCGCCCAGTGTCTTGTGAACGACCCGGGCAATCTCCTGCAGGCAGTTCTTGATGGTGTCGGCATCGCGGCCGGCGATCATCTCGATATGTACGATTGGCATATTGGTTTCCTGTCTTTCTGCGGATGCTGGGCTGAGGATCAATCGAGATTGACGCCGACTGACTTGACCACCTGCGCCCATTTCCGGCTTTCGTCCTTGATGAGAAGAGCGAGATCCTGAGGCGAGCCACCCTTCAGTGTCACGCCCGACGCGCCGAATCGCTCACGGAGATCGTCGCGATTCAGCGTGGCATTGACAGCCGAGTTCAGCTGCCGAACGACATCTGGTGGAGTGTTCGCAGGCGCCACAAGAGCGAACCATGCCACCGACTCAAAGCCTTTGACCGCTTCGCTAATCGACGGCAAGGTCTTCATTGCCGGAACGCGCTCAGCGCTTGCTACTGCCAGGCCTCTCATGCGGCCTCCCTCAACAAAAGGGAGAGTCGAGGGCGAGTTGTCAAACATCACCTGGATAACACCACCCATGAGGTCATTGGCCGCAGGTGCACTACCGCGGTAGGGTACATGCACGAGGCTGATGCCTGCTTGCGATTTCAGTAGCTCCATGGTCAGGTGGCTGGTGGTACCGTTGCCTTGCGAACCGTAAGAGAGCTTTCCAGGATTGGCTTTCGCAAAACTGATCATTTCCTGCAAGCTCTTGAATGGTGCCTGTGGGTTGGAGACCAGCATGATCGGTACCGACGCCAGCATGCTCACAGGTGCGAAGTCTCGCTCAGGGTCATAGCCAAGCTTCTTGTAGAGATGCTTGTTGATGCTCAGCGGGCCTGCCGTGGAGACCAATAGCGTGTGTCCGTCGGGCTTGGCCCGTGAGACAACTTCTGCGCCCACGTTGCCACCAGCACCAGCGCGGTTTTCGACGACCACGGTTTGTTTGAGTTCGCGGCTCATACCCTCCGCTACTGCGCGCGCCACAATGTCAGTTGTGCCTCCCGGAGGAAATGGCACAACGATGGTCAGCGGGCGATCAAAGTCTGCGCCCTGTGCATTCATGCCTAGGGCCAGCACAGCGCAACCTATCGCCAGGCAAGCCACGCGACGGTTTGAAGAAAGAAAGTTTTTCAAGATATGTCTCCTTTTTTTAATGATTTAGTCGAAGCCGTACAGGCTTGACGGGTTACTCACCAGCATCTGGTGCTGCACCTCAATGTCTGGTACCCACAGAGGGATCAAGTCCACCAGGTCGGCGTCGTTGGGCATCGCACCAGCGTAAATGGGGTGCGGCCAGTTGCTGCCCCAGATCACGCGATCCGGGCGCGCACGAACCACCGCGTGTATCAGCGGCAGCATGTCGACATGCGGATACGGCTCACTTGAAGAGCGATAGAGGCTAGCCAGCTTGACCCAGCAACGATCCGTTTCCAGCAGCTCCATGACTGCCGCAAATCCGTCTGACGTCAACCCTTCATTTCCTCGCACGTGCCCCAGATGGTCGAGCACAAACGCGTTGGATATGCCCTTCAGCCGTGGCACCAGCGCCCGTAGTTCGTTTGAACTCTTCAGATGAAGCAGCACATGCCACCCAAACTCGCCCACCTCATCGGCGAGCGACTCGAGGTCGTCAAAGCTGGCTCCACCGCGCACTACGCTCGAAATTCGGCAACCCCGCATACCTCCGGCGTGCATAGCCTCCAAGGCAGCGCGTCCTAAGCCAGGACGAATGACCGCGACGCCACGCGCGCGTGGACCGAGTGCACGAATCGCATCAAGCGTGACTTGATTGTTGGTCCCGTTCGCACCGCCATGCACCAGCACGCAACGGTCAATACCCAGCATTTCCAGAAGCTCGTGGTATTGCTCGACGGTGCAGTCTTCAGGGGTGTAGTTGCGCTCTTCAGAAAAAGGATAACGGGCCCGTGGACCAAACACGTGAGCATGGCAGTCGACTGCGTTGCGTGGCATCTGGAAATGGGGACGGCGCAGAGCGCGATCCGGTCCCTGACAAGGCGGAGCTACCAGGCTCTCGGTTGAACTGCTCATGACGCTTTCGACGCTGCCGTGGCTGCCGCGTCTTCACGGGCTGCCAAGTCGGCAAGAATGTCCGCGCCGCGATTGGCAGCAGGCAAGCCACGAAACAGATAGCACAGACTGATCACTGCCTGCAGTTCTGCCCAACTGGCACCCGCACGGCGAGCAGCCAACCCATGTACCGTGGCGGCGTCGCTCATGTCCATCAAGAGCATGCCGAACAGTAGCAGTTGAACCGTCTTTTGGTCCATGCCTTCCGGATACATGGCATGGGTGCGAGCCTGCTCCTGAAGATCGAGCATCTTGGTGTCAAGTGCGCCGGTGACATGAAAGCGAGACCGAATGCGCGGGGGTACGAAGCCAAGCAGCTCCTGGTAGATTTCGCCGCGTTCCTCGACGCTGGGCTGGCCTTCGAGGTACGGGCCGATGACCCGCTGAAGTAGAGCGGGGTCGAATGGTTTTGGGGTGGAAGTGCTCATGGTGACGCAATGATGCGCGCCCTAAGCGATCCAATCCAATACCATTTTCTTCGATTGCAATACCATATAGGTATGGGAAACTTACCTTAGGACGATATATGGATTTGCGCAAAATGCGCTACTTCCTGGCGCTGGCACAAGAGCGCAACTTCGCGCGCGCCGCCGTCAGGTTGCACATGACTCAGCCTCCATTAACGCGTCAGATCCGTGCACTTGAAGAAGATATCGGGGTGCAGTTATTTACCCGCACCTCCAAAGGTGTAGACCTGACTGAAGCCGGGCAAACACTGCTCAAAGAGGTTCCCAATCTCTTGTCGCTGGCCCGGCGGGCCGAAGAGCGCACCTTGCGCGCCGGACAAGGTCTCACTGGCAAGCTGGAAGTGGGCATCTTCACAGCAAGCGTGCTCGACGTCATCCCCTCGCTGCTTGCTCGCTTCCATTCGGAGCGACCGGACGTTCAAATCGGCTTGCGCACGATGACGAAGATTGAGCAGCTCGAAGCATTGCGTGAGCGTCGCATCCACGTTGGATTCAATCGATTCGTGCCCGCCTCAACCGATATCGCGGTGGATGTAGTGTTGCGCGAAAAATTTGTGGTCGGTCTCCACGAAAATCACCCGCTTTGCGCGAAGCGGGAGATCACACTTCGAGACCTGGAAGATGAGCCGATGATCCTCTACCCTAACCAGCCCATCGCGGGGTTGGCTCAGGAAATCAGTTCTGCATTTCAGCGAGAGAACGTACGCATGCGCGTTGAGCAGGAAGTTGAGGACGTATTAACCTGCATTGCATTGGTATCAGCAGGTTTCGGTGTCTGTATCACCACTGCGCCGGCCATGAATCTTGGGCTCCCTCACATGGTGTACAAACCGCTGAAGTCTCGTACTCTGCGTGATGCCGAACTCGCCTGCCTCTACAGGTCCGACGATCGCTCGCCGGTGATGCGCGCATTCCTCGATGTAGTTGAAGCGTTCCGCAGTGGAGTTGGAAGCTAGGGCGTGTTCGAAGACGTCGGGTCGCATGCTGGGCTGGGGTTATCAGCAGTGATTGAGGCAGACCGCGCAAGTGCTCAGGATGGACGTAGTTTGGATGTTCAGGACGAAAAAAAAGGGTAGCACGGATGACCGTACTACCCCTTTTGGGTATTTTGCGAGCGAGTGCTTAGCGCGCGACTTTACCGAAGCGGTTGCGGAATTTCTCAACGCGGCCACCCATGGTGTCCACGGATTTTTGCGTGCCGGTGTAGAAGGGGTGCGATTCGCTGGAAGTATCAAGCTTGAAGAGGGGCAGCTCGCGGCCGTCTTCCATCTTCACAGTTTCCTTGGTAGGAGAGCACGAACGTGTCACGAACTTGAAGCCGTTTGACAGGTCCATGAAGCAGACTTCGCGGTAGTTAGGGTGAATGCCTTCACGCATGATAAAAATCCTTGAGTTGCGTTGCGGGAGCCGCGCCAGCCAGCCTGACGTACTTTCCGAGAAACCTCGCATTATAGGCGATAGGCCGGAGGCAGGGTGTAAAACACCGCAAAACCGAAAATCCGGCTTTGCTCAATCCCAACCACCCGCCGAAGCGAACTAAGCTGCTCAAGGGCCCAAGCCCCGAGCATCAGGGTGTTAGCCGCCTCTACGCATCATGTCGAAGAACTCGGAATTGGTCTTGGTAGCCTTCATGCTCTTCAAGACCATTTCCATCGATTCAACTTCATCCATGTTGTACATGAACTGACGCAGGATGCGGGTTTTTTGCAGCACTTCAGGCGCCAACAGCAATTCTTCACGGCGGGTGCCACTGCGGTTGAGCTGGATCGAGGGGAACACGCGTTTTTCGTACAGGCGGCGATCCAGGTGGATCTCGCTGTTGCCGGTGCCCTTGAATTCCTCGAAGATCACTTCGTCCATGCGGCTGCCGGTGTCGATCAGGGCGGTGGCGATGATGGTCAGGCTTCCGCCTTCTTCCACATTGCGCGCCGCGCCCAGGAACCGCTTGGGCCGATGCAGTGCGTTGGAATCCACACCACCGGTCAGAACCTTGCCGGATGAAGGCACCACGTTGTTGTAGGCGCGAGCCAGGCGGGTAATGGAGTCCAGCAGGATCACCACGTCCTTTTTGAGCTCAACCAGGCGCTTGGCACGTTCGATCACCATTTCGGCCACGTGCACGTGGCGCGCGGCGGGCTCGTCGAACGTGGAGGCAATCACTTCTGCTTTCACAGAGCGCTGCATCTCGGTCACTTCCTCGGGACGTTCGTCCACGAGGAGCATCATCATGTGAGCGTCAGGGTAGTTGGCGGCGATGGCGTGGGCAATGGTTTGCATCATCACCGTTTTACCGCTCTTGGGCGGGGCCACGATCAGGGCGCGCTGGCCTTTGCCGATAGGGGCAATGACGTCGATCACGCGGCCAGTGATGTTTTCCTCGCCCTTGAAGGCGTCGCGCTCCAGACGCATTTGTTCACGTGGGAACAGCGGCGTCAAGTTCTCGAACATCACCTTGTGCTTGTTTTGCTCAGGTTGCCCGCCGTTGACGGCATCCAACTTGGTCAGCGCGAAATAACGCTCGCCATCCTTGGGGATGCGTACTTCGCCCTCGATCATGTCACCCGTGTGCAGGTTGAAGCGTCGTACCTGGCTGGGGCTGATGTAGATGTCGTCGGTGCTGGCGGTGTAGCTGGTGTCGGGGCTGCGCAAGAAACCAAAGCCGTCAGGCAATATTTCGAGCACGCCGTCTGCGAACACTTGCTCGCCCGCCCTGGCGCGTTTCTTGATGATGGCGAACATCAGCTCTTGCTTGCGCATACGGCCAACGTTTTCGATCTCAAGGGCCTCGGCCTGCTTGAGTACTTCAGACACGTGGAGTGCCTTGAGTTCGTTCAGATGCATGAATGCTTGTCCTGCAATGAGGCCACCCGGATGCGCGACCAGAAAAAAACTGAAGCTAAAAAAAGAAAGAGGGGAGTGGAGGGAGGCTCAGGCAGAAGGCCTGATCTCGGGTGCCCTGGACTTCAGGGCACCGGGGCTGACGTTCACTTGCGCGCCAGCAATGAGGAAAGATTATGACAGGAAAATGGCCGGCTTTGCGTGGCAATGCATTGCCGGCGTGAGAGAACTCAAAAAACGAGTGGCTTCAGACCGAAAAAACGGGCCGAATTTCAGGCCAGTTGCTGGTCAATGAACTGGGCCATCTGCGCCTTCGTCATCGCGCCCACTTTGGAAGCGGCGAGTTGGCCATCTTTGAACACCATCAGCGTAGGGATGCCGCGAATGCCGTACTTTGCCGGTATAGCGCGGTTCTCATCCACATTCACCTTGGCGATCTGGAGTTTGTCGCCGTAAGTGCCTGCCAACTCATCAAGAGCTGGGGCAATGGCTTTGCAAGGGCCGCACCATTCGGCCCAGAAGTCCACCAGCACGGGCTTGCTGGACTGCAGAACATCGGTTTCGAAAGAGCTGTCGCTCACATGCTTGATCAAATCGCTGGCCATGAAAATCCTCGGAAAAACGCCGGATAAGCAGATAAAGTTGATTCATTGTGACAGAAACCCTATTTCCTTGCGCCCCCGATGGCTCTCCCGAAGACACAGGTGCTCCCGGCGTTTTCATCCCTCCCACCCATATCGGACAAGCTACCGCCCGAAGCGGGGCGGATTTTCATGGGCCGTACTTAGAAACCTGGCGCCTATTACTCACTCAGGTGCAAGAGCATCTGGCAAGCGATGCCGCGCATCCGGCGCGCAGTGTGGTGCTGCTGCCGTTTGCCCAGCTCGTGCCGCTTGCCAACCGTTTGTGGGCAGAAAGATTTCCCAACGGCTTTGCTCCGCGTTTCGAGACCACGCGAAGCTGGGCTGCGCGTGTGGGCATTTTTGCTTCCGGCCCGAACGACATCGCGTTCGATCACGGCCGGGATCTGCTCACTGCCGCATCATTGCTGGATGGGGCTGGATTTGGCGCGCGGCGCGGGCTTCTAGCGGGTCCTTTGGTGGAACAGGCTCTCCAGTTGGCGCCGCTAGCTGCCAGCGTGCCTTCCGCGCTGCGCCCGGATTGGGCTGCGCAGGCGTACGCCGAACTGCCTTTAGCCGCTGGGGGGCCACTTGAGCTGGAAGCCGCCGTGGCGCGCATCGCCGTCGCCTGGGCAGCCACTTCCGATTACGCGACTGATGTGCTCTTCGAGCCGCGCATCGCGCGCGAGTTGGATGCTTTGCTGGTCGTCAATGGCTTGCAACCTGACGAGCTGACATCGTCTCTGGTCGATCATTTCTCTGATTGTTCCTCGGTGCTCACTCCTGACGCCGGTGGGCCGCCAGGAACCATTGCATTGCACGCCACGCGAGACGGCGAAGATGAGGCTCAGCGCGCAGCGGCTTGCGTGCTGCACCACATCGCTGCCGGACGCCTGCCTGTGGCGCTGGTGTCTGGCGATCGTCTGTTGACGCGGCGCATCAGCGCCATGCTTGCAGCCAAGGGGGTGCGCCTGCGTGACGAGACCGGATGGAAGTTATCCACCACCCACGCGGCAGCGCAATTGATGAGTGGATTGCGTGCTTGCGCGCACCATGCATCGACCGATACCGTGATCGATTGGCTCAAGCTCACCCCTCTTTTTTCTGTTGCAGAAAAACCTGCGCTGCAGGCGCTGGAGCGGGCCTTGCGCCGCGGCTCTGTGAGGGACTGGGCGAGCGCCGCCGGCTTGCCAGATCATGGCTCCCTCATGGACCGCATAGAGCTCATCAGGGAAACACTGCGCGATCCCCGTCGTTTGCCTGATTGGCTGGCTGCGACTCGTTCACTGTTGGAGGTGTCGGGCCTTTGGCAAAGCCTGACGACAGATACCGCGGGCGAGGCTGTGATCGCTGCCTTGGGATTGCACGAAGGCAAGCAAGCTGAGCTGCATGCATGGCCCGCTGCCCAGCGCCGGATGTCGCTGTCTGAGTTCACGGCATGGGCGGGTGCTGCGCTGGAAGCCGTGAACTTCCGGCCCCTGGCGTATGGCGAGGCACAGGCCGTCATTTTGCCCATGAGTCAGTTGCTGGGCAGGCCTTTTCCCGCACTGGTTTTGCCAGGTGCAGATGAACAGCGCCTGCCTGCCGCGCCAGAGCCACCGGGATCGTGGAGCACCGCTCAGCGCATAGCCATGCGCCTGCCCACGCGCACCTTGCTCGAAACCGCCCAGCGTGAGGCTTGGCGCGTGGCGCTGCAAACCCCGGTGGTGGATGTGCTGTGGCGTTGCAGTGATGACAGCGGGGAGTCTCTACTACCTTCTCCCTTGGTACAGGCACTTCGCTTGCGCGGTGAAGGTGAGCAGGGGAGCGACCCCAGAGCGCCACGTACCGTGGTGCCGCAGCCCGTGTTTTCGCCGCAGCCGCGCGGTGATGCTCTGCCTGCCATGCCGCTGTCTGCCAGCAGTTACGACATGCTGCGCTCTTGTCCCTATCGCTTTTTCGCCTTGCGCCAGTTGGGCTTGCAAGATGAAGGGGAGCTGGACGTCGATGTGGACAAGCGCGACTTCGGAAATTGGGTGCACCTGGCGTTGAGTCGCTTTCACGAAGCCCTGAAAGCCAGCCCCGATGCTGACCGCGTGGCTTTGCTGGATACCGCCGCCCGCGAAGCTACCCAAACGCAAGCTCTGGACGAGGGTGAGTTTCTGCCGTTTGGTGTAGGGTGGCAGGGGCTGCGCGATGGCTATTTGCGGTGGTTGACGGAGCACGAAGCCACCGGCGCCGTGTTCGAAGCCTCAGAGAAAGATGCTCGGGTAACGCTGGGTACTTTGCAACTGCGAGGACGCCTTGATCGTGTGGATCGCTTGCCCGATGGCGCCCCACTGGTCCTGGACTACAAGACCGAGGCTCTCAAGCGCACCACGGATCGCTTGAAGGCGGGCAATGAAGATACTCAGCTGCCTTTCTACGCCTTACTCTCTGGCGCTGATGCGCCGCGGGCGGCTTATGTGAATGTGAGTGAGCGGGAAGGCACGAGCCTGCATGAGCCGGCCGATCTGCTTTTGCTGGCCGAGCAGTTGTACGAAGGTATGCAAAGTGATATTGACCGGATATCGGCGGGCGAGCCTTTGCTCGCCTTGGGAGAGGGCGCTGTGTGCGAGTGGTGCGAGGTGCGAGGCTTATGTCGCAAGGAT
This sequence comes from Ottowia thiooxydans DSM 14619, assembly GCF_000422885.1. Lineage (GTDB taxonomy): Bacteria > Pseudomonadota > Gammaproteobacteria > Burkholderiales > Burkholderiaceae_C > Ottowia > Ottowia thiooxydans. Next base: position 63,430 of record NZ_AUGX01000011.1, read on the forward strand.
TTTTGGAGTGGAGAATGAACCGGGTATTTCCATATTTCCCGTTTATTCGCAGACACAGCGATTGCATGAAATTGAATGCTGAAGCTTGGTTAATGGATGTGACGGCATGAACCCAGCTTACGAACACAACGGCCAACCCTGCTCCCGCGAGGCCTTTTATGCCATTGCCTGCGACCCTCGCCGAAGTGCGGCGGTCGAAGCGTGCGCAGGGGCCGGCAAGACCTGGATGCTGGTTTCGCGCATCCTCAGGGCTTTGATAGATGGTGCAGCGCCGCACGAGATTCTTGCCATCACCTTTACCAAGAAGGCCGCTGGCGAAATGCGCCAGCGCCTGCAGGAATGGCTCGCTGACTTTGGTCAGGCGAAACCTGCCGAGACCCAAGCAGAGTGGGCAGACCGTTTACGGAAAGAGCTGATTGCACGAGGTGTTCAGCCCGCGGCCGTGGGCGCGCAAGCTGAACGCCTGCAGGGCCTTTATCGCTCAGTCCTTGAGCAGGCTCGGCCGGTACAGATCCGCACCTTTCATAGCTGGTTCGCAGCGCTGCTGCGCACGGCACCCTTGCAGGTACTCGATGATTTGAATTTGCCTTCGGCCTACGAGCTGCTTGAAGACGATCAAGACGCGGTGGCTGAAGTGTGGCGCCGTTACCTGCGCACTGTGGCAGTCGATGAGGTGCTACGTGCGGACTACTCGGCGCTGGTGTCAGCGCATGGGCGCCACCAGGCTCACCAGGCGTTGCACGCTGCGCTTTCTCGGCGAGTTGAGTTCAACATGGCAGAGGCGGCGGGTGTACTTGATGAAGCGGTACCCCCATTTGAAGCGGTGGTTCCCGAATTGGCGGGCTTGTCTCAACCTGCCGATTCGCTCGCCTCGGAGTCCGCGCGGGCACGCTGGCTGGAGCGTGCAGCCTCCTTGGGTGGGCAGTCCAACAAGACCCCACAGAAAGCAGCGAACGCCATCATCGATGCGTTTGACTTAACCGATCTTCCTGCCCGCCTGGCTGCGTTGCGCAAGGCCTTTTTCGTCGCCAGTGAAGACCGCTTGACGCAGCACCTGAAAAAATTTGATGCCGCTCAAGCGGCTGAGGCTGAGCTGCAGCGTCTGCTGCTTGCCGCCTGCCAGTATCGCGGTCGATTGCATCAACAGAGGCTGGTGAGGCTGTCGCGCTGTTTGATTGATGAGTTCGCGAAGCTGAAACGCGAGCGAGGCTGGATCGACATGGGCGACATCGAACGCGCGGCGCTCACCATGCTGAGCGATCCGGTTCTCTCGGGTTGGGTGCAAGAGCGCCTGGATGCACGTGTTCGCCACCTGCTGATCGATGAGTTTCAAGACACTAATCCGCTGCAGTGGCAAGCCCTGAATTCATGGCTCTCAGGTTACGCTGGTTCGGGTGGCGGAAACACCGCTCCGAGCGTATTTATTGTGGGCGATCCCAAACAAAGCATCTATCGTTTTCGGCGTGCAGATCCGCAGGTGTTTGTCGCCGCCAGGGAATTCGTGAAGAACGCTTTGGGTGGTGATCTGCTGGCGTGCGATCACACCCGACGCAACGCCCCCGGGGTGCTGGAGACGGTCAATACCGTGATGCTGGCTGCGCAGGACGCAGGTGAGTTCACGGGTTATCGCGCGCACACCACGGAATCCAATATTCAAGGTGAGATAAAGGCCCTGCCGGCCATTCCACGCCCGACACGTACGGGCACTGCAGATGCTGATCCGCTTTTCTGGCGCGACAGCCTGAACGCTCCGCGCACGGTGTTGGAAGACACGCTGCGCACGCTGGAATGCCGCCAGGCGGCGCAATGGATCGCTGCGCAAGTGCAGGCCGGTGTCGCCTTGCGGGAAATCATGGTTCTGGCGCGTAAGCGGGAGCCACTGGGAATTTTGCAGGCCGAGCTTCGACGCATCGGGATTGCCTGCGAGCAACCAGAAGAGCAAATTCTTGGAGAGCTGCCTGTCGTGCAGGATGTGCTCGCCTTGGTCGACGCGCTGATTTCTCCTGATCACAACCTGTCGCTGGCGCGCGCGCTCAAGTCACCTTTATTCGGTTTGGGCGATGATGATCTGGTGCGTATGGCGGTGGCTGCGCGTGCTGATGCCCACAGAGGCCTCAATTGGCTTGATTTGCTGCCCCACGTGGCGCTTGATGCTGCCGACGGAGCCGCCTTGCATGCCGCTTTAACGCAATATCAGCGCTGGCTCACAAGCTTGCCTCCGCATGACGCCTTGCAAGCCATCTATAGCCACGGCGACGTTCTGGCGCGCTACGCCGCCGCCGCACCTGCATCCGAGCGAGACCACCAGTTAGTGGAGTTGCGCGCGCTGCTCGCCGCCGCATTGCAAGTAGGTGGTGGGCGTTACCTGACGGCCTACCAACTGGTTCGCGCCTTGCGCCGCCAGCGCGTCGCCGCGCCGCGCCAAGCCAACCCTGATGCCGTGCGCTTGCTGACAGTGCATGGTGCCAAGGGGCTGGAGGCCAATACCGTGCTGCTGCTTGATTCCCAAGCCGCTCCGCCACGGGCCAAGAGCATGGGCGTGTTGATCGAATGGCCTGGTGAGTCGCCCGCGCCGCACCAGTTTATTTTCGTGGAGAGTGAGAAGGAAATGCCCCCCAGCGCTTTCGATCTCGCGTCAACAGATCGTTTTGACGCTGCCCGCGAGGAGCTCAACGCGCTCTACGTCGCCATGACCCGGGCTCGCGAACGCCTGGTGCTGTCCAGTGTGACGCCTCATACGCAACCGGCCAACAGCTGGTGGCAGCGCATTGAAAAACTGGCGCAAGCAGAAGAGGCTCCCAGCGCTGAATATTCGGATGAGTTGGTGGAGCAGGCCTCATTTGAGTTGCTCGAGGTGCCTCCGCTAGCGGGACTGCAAGCACTCCCCGGGGGGGGCGATGTCGTTGTAGCGACCATCGCGCCTGAACCAGAGGCCAGTGAGGCTTCCCGCTTGGGCCAAGCCATGCATTGGCTGTTGGAGCACGCGGCCGATACCCCGCTTGGCTGGCGGCCCGAGCGGGTAGGCCAGGCTATTCAGCGATTTGATGTCAGCGCAGAACAGGTGGCTCGCGCTGAAGCGCTCGCTCGCCGAATATTGGAGGGTGAGGGTGCCTGGGCGTGGAACACCGACCACGTCATGGAGCATTTCAATGAGGTCGAATTGCTCCACGAAGGCCAACTGCTTCGCATGGACCGACTTGTGCGTCGCCGCGCAGGCCCGCATGGGCCGCAAGCCTGGTGGGTGCTTGATTACAAAAGCGCAGCCAGACCTGAGAACGATCCTCTGCTGCTCGCGCAACTGGCACGGTACCGCACGGCAGTTCAAATGGTTCACCCGGAGCAGGTGGTGTTTGCCGCCTTCCTGAGCGCGGACGGGCGTATGGTGGTTGCGGCAGATGCGTAGCTTGCTACTACCGGATATGACGTCAAAGGCGGATACTTTGAACTCCATGGAGATGACAATGCACGAATTCAAGAGCATCGATCAAGACGGCAACACCGTGAAAGTGCGCACCCGGGCAGGGGAGATCGTCGGGCGTGTGCTTGGCAAGCCTGACGATGCCTTAGGCCAAGCAGGGTGCTGGATGAATGTGCCCTATGCCCGCGCGCCGGTGGGACCCCTTCGCTTTTCTCCACCTCAGCCACTTCCCAAATCCGGCAATCAATCTACCCAGGTGGATGCGCGCTCTCCCGATCCCATCGTGGCGCCGCAACTGCCTTCGCGGCTGGAAGACGTACTCGGCAGCTTCGCAGGAACGCAACAGGAAGACTGTCTGCGTCTGAACATCTGGTCGCCTCTTGAAGCACTGGGTAGTCAGCCGACCCGCCCCGTGCTGGTCTGGCTGCATGGTGGTGCCTGGATTACCGGGGGAGGGGGGATTTCCTGGTACGACGGCACCCAGTGGGCGCGAGAGGCCGGCATCGTCGTGGTTGGTGTCAACTATCGATTGGGTGCGTTGGGCTGGCTGGCGGGAGATGACGCCGAACAGAACAACCTGGGTTTGCAAGATAGCCAAATGGCGCTGCAGTGGGTGGCTGAACATATTGGCGCCTTTGGCGGCGATCCCAGCCGCGTGACCGTCATGGGGCAGTCGGCCGGAGGCGACAACATCGGTGCGCTCATGCAATCGCGCCGCTCGTTGCTCTTCCAGCAAGCCGTTTTACAGAGCGCTCCTCTTGGCAGGGAGCTGCGCACGCTGGAAGAGGCGCACGCGATTCGCCAAGTGGTGATGCAGCAGTGGGGCGCGAGCAACCTGAATCAAATTCAGCAGTTGCCCTTGGATGCCTTGCTCAAAGGCCAGTCCAATCCCGCCGTGATGGCGCAAATGAAAGCACTCGGCATTGCGGGCCAAGCCTACATGGTGGTGGCAGACGACTTTCACGTGAACGCCGAAGGCCGCGAGCGCTATCTAAAGTCAGCCGCACGGGTACCGAGCATCGTGGGCGCCACGACGGATGAGATGACCGCGTTTCCGGACATGCAGCGCGTGGATTCGGATTTGGCCATTGGTCGCCGGATATTCAACGCTGGCGCCGAACGGTGGCAACGCGAGGCCGAAGCCGCTGGCCAAAAATGCTGGCGCTACGAGTTCCAGTTTGGTCCCAACCCGCGCTATGGGGCCTGCCATTGCATTGAGTTGCCATTCACGTTTGGCACTTTGCCTGCGTTTTCTGAGGCCCCAATGCTTGTGGGAGGCCATGCTGCCCAGATGGACGCCTTGTCGCGCCGGTGGCGTGGCGCTTTGCAGAGTTTTGTCATTCAAGGCGACCCGCTTTGGCCAGAACGCCAGGGCGGCGTCCATAACGTGGATGCCGCGCACTGATCGCTAGTCATTTCTGAACCCCTTTCGAACCCTCTGGAGCTCATATGTTTTCATCGTCAAAAGCGCCGAGACCCCTTACCCGCCGCGACTTGTTGCAGCGCGCTGCTGCGGGGGCTGTGGTGGTGGGCGCTCCGGCATCGGTTTTTGCCCAGGAAGCATGGCCTCAAAGGCCTGTGACCATGATGGTGGCCAATGCTGCCGGTGCACCGGTTGACGTGGCCATACGTCTGGTGGCCAAGGAACTGGAAGCCAAATGGGGGCAGGCAGTGGTGATCGACAACCGAGTAGGCGGTTCGGGCTTGGTGGCCTTGCGCACACTCGCGCGTGCCAAACCAGACGGCTACACCTTCGGCACCTTGTTTGGCGCCATCTACACCACCTTGCCATTTGCCGTGGAGCAGATGGAGATGGATCCGCTTACCGCGCTGGATGCGGTGAGCCTGGTGGCGCGCACCCCATTTGTCTATATGGTCGCGAAGGAAAGTCCACTGCAAACCTGGCAGGACTATGTCAAACTGGCTCGTCAGAAAGACACGACGGTGGGCTCTTATTCCGTTGGTACTGCGTTCCATTTGACTTGGGCGCAAACGGCCCACGCCGCCGGCATCAAGGCCGTCTATGCAGCCTCGCCCACCGCCGGGAAGACTCAGATGGATTTGATTGGGGGATTGCTGGACATTGCCCTGGACGCGCCGTCCAGCGCCAAGGGTCTGATCGAAACAGGTCGAGTTCGGGCACTGGCTGTGACCAGCTCCAAACGCCTGCCCATGCTTCCCGACGTTCCCACTCTGGCCGAGCAGGGCCTACCTGGCTTCTCCAGTGATCCCTGGTTTGCCATGGCCGCACCTAAAGGCGCGCCGGCAGCCATTCTGGCCAAGGTTCAGCAGGATTTGAAAGAGGTTATGCAGCATGCGTCCCTGCGCGAGCGGCTGGAAGGCATGGCGATGGTGCCGGTGGCCTCGACTGCAGCGCAGATGCGAAGCGTCATTGAAGGCGATCGCAAAGTGATTGAGCCACTGGTCAAGCAACTGGGCATTCGCATGTAAGAGCGGCTTCACGCTCTCAGCATAACGTCGCCCGGGTTGACGTACGGCGCGAACGGCGGAAACTCTCCAAAAGTAATTGAGGAGAAAAACGCCGAATCAGCCGAGACGCTGAGCCCGCCAACGGTTGAGGCCGTAGCGGATCAGGAATGCGCAGCCCAGTACCAAAGCGAACCAACCAGGCAAGTAGGCTTGGCGCAGGATTTCTGCCATGTCGGGCGAGCGCGCAAAATGTGGCCCAATCAGAATGACTAAGCCGATGAGGGCGCAAATAACACCCTTGAACAACAGTTCGGAATCCTGTTTGCTCTGGGTTGTTTGGTTGGGAGAGGGCATGAAACATTATCCCTTGACGCGTGCCTGCCCCTCATTCGTGAAACTACGCAACGCGTTTGAGGCCACATCGCAGGCAGCGCACACAAGCTTGGCGGTTGCTGGTCCAACCAGCAACCGCCAAGCTTGGTAACCTCAGGTGTTCGAATGAACGTTTTCTGATTGAGCCAAGCTTTGCTGATCCCACCCGTTTCCATTGCCATCATCGGCGCCGGACCTGCCGGCCTCATGGCCGCACAGGTCCTTTCTGAAGCCGGCCTGCAGGTCGACCTGTTCGATGCCATGCCGTCTGTTGGCCGCAAGTTCCTGCTGGCAGGCCGTGGCGGGCTGAACTTGACCCATTCCGAACCCTACGAAGCATTCGTCTCCCGCTACGGTGCGCGCCAGTCAAACATCGCTCCACTTTTGCAAGACTTTGGTGCTGATGCGTTGCGCGCCTGGGCCACTGAATTAGGGGTGGAGACCTTTATCGGCACCTCCGGGCGCGTGTTCCCCAAGGAAATGAAAGCCGCGCCCCTGTTACGTTCATGGTTGCAGCGCTTGCGTCACCCTGGAATGGGCGGCGTGCCGGTGCGTTTTCATATGCGGCACCGTCTGGTCGACTGGGCGCCGGTTGCTGAGGGCGGTGGTGGGGATTTTCGCTTTCAGACTCCAGCGGGTGAGGTGTGCGTACAGGCAAACGTCGCGGTGTTAGCCCTGGGAGGTGCCAGTTGGCCTCGGCTCGGATCTGATGGCGCCTGGGCACCCTGGCTGGCCAAGCATGGCATCGATGTAGCGCCACTGATCCCAGCCAATTGTGGCTTCGACGTAGCTCTTACGGCGGCCCGTCGAACCGAGCAGACTGAGCCTCACGCGAATGAGGCCGCTCAGCCGCAAGAGGGGGGCTGGTCAGCCTATTTTCGCCAGCGTTTCGCAGGGCAGCCGCTTAAATCTGTCGCCATCACTGTTCAGGGCGATGATGACGCTCCAGCTTTTTATCGGCGCGGGGAATTCGTGGTAACTACCACCGGTGTTGAAGGCAGCTTGGTCTATGCGGCTTCTGCGCTGCTGCGTGATGAGTTGGCGGCACGGGGATCGGCCACGATGCTACTGGACTTGCTGCCCGCGCATACCTCTACGCAGGTGCTCTCCGCTGTGCAAGCACCACGTGACGGCCAAAGCCTGGCCAATCACCTGCGTCGTCGCCTGCGGCTTGATGGCGTAAAAACGGCGCTGCTGCACGAGTTATTGCCGCGCGAATCGCTGCGAGATCACGATTTGCTCGCCCGCGCCATTAAAGCCCTGCCGGTGATTTTGGCTGCGCCACGCCCCATTGAGGAGGCTATCAGTACGGCAGGTGGAGTGCGCTTTGAAGCGCTTGATGAAGCATTGCAGATCAAACGTGTCCCCGGGGTGTTCTGCGCCGGTGAGATGCTGGATTGGGAGGCCCCTACAGGCGGCTATCTGCTGACAGCGTGCATGGCCAGTGGCGTGCGAGCGGCTCGGGGGGTACTTGCGATGGAAACGAAGGCGGCCTGAGGCAAGAGCGAGATCGAGAGACGCCAGAGGTCATTTCTGGTGTCGAAGCGCCCGCGTGAATAGTGGCACGCGAAACCAGTTAGCAAAAATGGGGACGCATCAAACAAAAAGGAGCGCATAAAGCGCTCTTTTTTGCATGTTCAGAAACTAAGCTCTGAAGTCTGCGGAAGCCAGGCGAATCAGAACCTATAGCCTACAGACAACGCCGCAGTGGTCGGGTTTAACCGAGCGTCTATGGTTTGCCCGCTCGATAAGGTCGTGGTGGTCTTGATGAAGGTCTTGCCAATCATCGCCTCAATGAACCAGCGCTCATTGATGGAATACACCATGCCGATGATCACCGTGGGCGCGAGCTTGGACTGAATGCTTATGCTCGTAGGAACGCTGGGTGATCCACCGGTAATCGAGCTGAGCGTATTGCTGGCAGTCTCCTTGAAGAACTTGGCGTAGGTCAGGCCGCCGCCAATGTACGGACGAAATTTGGCGTTCGCTGCACCGAACCGATACTGTCCAAAAACGGATATCGGCAAGCTCTTGGTGTGTCCAAGCTCTCCGGCACCTCCTACGGCGCCAGCGCCCACGATCTTGTGTTTGAAGGGCAAGGCCAGGGGAACGTCGACCGCGATGTTGTCAGTCACCATGTAGGTAATGCCACCGCCGAGTTGCGTGGCAGATTCCACATCGATCTTGGAGCCTGGCAAGCTCGGAGCGGTCAGGTCGCCACTTGAGACTGAAGGGGCAATGTGGATAGCTCCCAAGCGAACCTGAAAGGTGCCTGCACTTTGAGCGAACGCGCCACCCGCTGCGGTAACTGCCACCACAGCCATGAGGGAATGTGAAATCTTGCGGAAGGTTTTCATGATGGGCTTCTTATTCAAATTTATGACGCCGAGCCATCACAGCCAGCCGGCCTTGGCCAGATCAACGGTGACCATCTGGGCCATCAACTGATATCCGTACGGAGTGGGGTGGAAGCTATCCGCAAAGGCATACGTCGTCCACCAGTTGGTACCGCCAGTGCTCCCTGCGGGAGGTGTCATGGCAGACAGGGAAGCGGCCGTACAGGTGGCGAAGCTGTATGTAGGCAAGCCATCGCTTCCAACGCCGCTAGGTGGGCAAGCTGGCGTGGTTACGTTGGTGAGGCCGTATTGTGCGGGGTTCTTCATTTCGTTGACGAAATTCGTGTAGAAGTCGACCACGATCACGCGCTTTTCTGCACCCACCTCTTGTGCCAGGCGAGCGTTGAAGGTTTGAACCCACACATCAAACAGAGCTCCTGCCTGTGCGCTGGCTGCTTCGCCTTGCGCAGCCGCAATGGCTTTCAGAACCATCTGGAAGCGGGGGGTGAGCGTGACAGGCGGCATGTTCAGAACGGCCACGTGTTCGGCGCCCTGATCAAGTGCTTGCGACTTGATGGTGCCGTAGAGCAGGTCAGCCAGCGCGGTCATGTAAGCGCCGCCTGCTTTTTCAGCACCCTGAGGCTGGGCCATTAGCGCTTGTAGAGTGGCTTGTGGCAATAGCGAGCCGAGCAACGCTGCATAGGCTGCGCCCCCATCCCTTGCGGCTCCAATGTAGGCGCCGATCAGGTCAGCTGCATCGTTGCCGCCGCCATCAATCAGAACAAGATCGCTTTTCTGGAAACCGGTGCCGGCCTTGGCAGCATCAGTGATCTGTTTGACCACCGACAGGGGGCTTTGCTGTCCGCCCGGTTGCGTGAAGGCGTTGATGCGGCCTCCACCAATGGCGAAGCTGGTGCAGCCTGGAGTGGGCGTGAATCCGCTGCCGTTGAAGCGGTAATAAGCGCACATGGGAGACGCGCCCACGTTGGCTGCCACACGCTCAGTCCAGATCACATTGGGTTCGCTGCTGCTGCCCTGAACGGTGAATGTGCGGGACATACCCGGAATGCCTGCAAAGGTGCCGTTGTCAGCCAGGCTATCGCCCATGACCTTGACGGTCTTGATGCCCGCCGGATTGCCCGCCGGCTCTGTACCACCGCCACCACAGGCGGCCAAAATTGCACAAGCGGCCAGTACCGGCAAAGTCCAAAGGTTTCGTTGCATAGCTGTTGTACTCCTCAGATGGGCAAAAGTAATTCTTTAGTTACGGCAGAGATATTAGCCTATGAATCACTGAACCTGGGAGTGGGGAAACCCGTGTAAGCTTTTAGACCATATAAAAAGGCGCGCGGGATCGCCTGCTCTGTGAGTGAGCGATCACGTTCTTTGGTTATCCAGGCAGGCTGCAGCTCAGCCTAAGCCGCGCCCTAATACGGCGCGAGGTACGGGCGATTTCGGTGAAAAACACTACAACATCAGAGGCTCGCGCGGCAAGCCCTGATGATAAAAATGAATTCTTTATTACTAATCCAATGAACTGACTATGCAACTCCCACGCATAGATACTTCATCTCCAGGTACTCATCAATACCGTGTCGTGAGCCCTCTCGGCCCAAGCCGGATTGTTTGACTCCGCCAAAAGGCGCCTGCTCCACTGAAATGATGCCGGCATTGATGCCCACAATGCCGTATTCCAGTGCTTCTGAAACGCGCGTAATGCGGCCGATGTCGCGTGCATAGAAATAGCTGGCCAGCCCGAAGATGGTGGCGTTGGCGGCATCAATGGCTTCCTGCTCCGTCTTGAAGCGGAAAACGGGTGCCAGCGGGCCGAACGTTTCCTCGCTTGCCACGAGCATCTTCGCCGAGGCATTGGCGATGACCGTGGGCGGGTAGAACTGCCCGGCAAGCTTTTGACCGCCCGTGACTACCTTGCCGCCTTTCTTGACTGCATCAGCCACGTGCCTGGCGACTTTTTTCACAGCCGCATCTTCGATCAGCGGACCTATGGTGACGCCTTCTTCAAAGCCGTTACCGACTTTCATCTTCGCCACTTTGGCGGCCAACTTTTTGACAAACTGGTCGTAGACGCGGTCTTGCACGTAAAGGCGGTTGGCGCAGACGCAGGTCTGGCCGGCGTTGCGGTATTTGCTGGCAATGGCGCCCTCCACAGCGGCGTCAATGTCAGCATCGTCAAACACAATGAAGGGCGCGTTGCCGCCCAACTCGAGCCCGAGCTTTTTGACGGTAGAAGCGCATTGCGCCATCAGGATACGCCCGACTTCAGTGGACCCTGTGAAGGAGAGGTGGCGAACGATGTCGCTCTCGCAAAGAACCTTGCCGTAGGCGGCGCTATCTGTTCCGGTGATCACATTCAATACACCTGCAGGAATACCTGCACGCAATGCCAGCTCTGCGGCGGCCAGCGCCGTGAGTGGGGTGAGTTCAGCTGGCTTGATGACCACCGGACAGCCCGCGGCGAGCGCTGGTGCCACCTTGCGCGTGATCATGGCGAGAGGAAAATTCCAGGGGGTGATGGCAGCGCACACGCCTATGGGCTGGCGCAGCACCGAAAGTCGTTTTGTGGGGTCAGAGGTGGCCAGTGTTTCACCGCCCACACGTTTGGCTTCTTCAGCGAACCACTCGACAAAGCTCGCCCCGTAGGTGACTTCACCCCTGGCCTCGGCAAAGGGCTTGCCCTGCTCGGCCGTCATGATTCGGCCCAGATCATCCTGATTGTCCATCAGTAGCTGAAACCATTTCATCATGATGGCATGGCGCTGCTTACCCGTTTGTGCGCGCCAAGCCGGCCAAGCTGCGTTTGCGGCAGTAATGGCATTTTTGACATCTTTGGGCTCTAGATCGGCCACATCAGCCAGCACTTGGCCAGTGGCTGGATCTGTCACTTCGAAGCGCTTCTTGCCCTTGATCCACTTGCCGTTGACAAGGCCATCGGTCTTGAGAAGGCTGGGGTCCTTGAGTAGAGCGAGGGGGTTGGGTTTGACGGTCATGGGGTCTTTCAAAAATGTCTTGAGGCGATTTTAGGCAGGGGTAGCAAGCGATAGCGACGTCTACAGCAATGGCGAGGCCAGCCGCGCCACAGCTTCAAAGAGCCGCTGTGGTGCAGGTGCGCGGCGCTGCGGATGCACCCGTTTGCAGTCCGAGAGGTCCTGTTCGAACATCGCTGCCAATTGTTGGTTGAAATCAGCGCCGAACACGGCAGCCGCTACTTCGAAGTTGAGCCTGAAGCTGCGGTTGTCGAAGTTGGCGGATCCCACCATGCCGTAATACTGGTCAATCAATAATGTCTTGGCGTGGAACATGCGCCCTGTGTATTCAAACACCAATACACCCGCATTTTGAAGTTCCTCGAAATACGAGCGCGCAGCTGCGGTGACTACCCTTGAATCGCTTTTCTCGGGCACCATCAGCTTGACCGAAACTCCCCTTAGCGCTGCGTTGGTCAGCGCCATCAGTGCAGACTCCGTGGGCACGAAATAGGGCGTGGCAAGCCATATCCGTTCCCTTGCCATATGGATGGCATCGATCATGGCGCGGTGGATGGCTTCACTGTCGTTGTCGGGCCCGGAGGCCACGATATGCACGTGCACCGAGCCAGGTTTGTCATCGGGCAGCATGTCCTCATCCGTGATCTGCCGGCCTCCTGCATAACCCCAGTCTTGCAGGAACAGGTATTGCAGCCACCTTACGGCGCCGCCGCGCAGCAGAAGATGAGTGTCGCGGTAGGCCTCTTTGGGGCGCACACGTTCGTTCTCGTCATCTGTAATGTTGATGCCGCCCAGCAGGCCTGCGCGCCCGTCAATGATGGCGATCTTGCGGTGCGTGCGCAGGTTGACCAGGGGTCTAAGACGGTCCAGCTTACGTGGGTGGAAGATCGCGAACTGCCCGCCCGCCTTGAGGTAATCAGCCAAAAACCTGTTCCCGCTGCGCGAGCAAAGTCTTGACGAGCCGATCGCATCAACCAACAGCCGTACCCGTACACCTTCTCGCGCCTTGGTAGCCAGCGCCTGTAGCACGGCCTGCCCCGTAATATCAGGCTCAAAAATGTAGTATTCCAGGTGGATATGCTTTTGCGCGGCAGAGATCTCTTGCAGCAGCGTATCCAGCGTGGTGGCTCCGCTGGGTAAGAGTTTGACTTCCTGGCAACTCGCCAGTTGAAGGCCACAGCTGCGCTCGATCAATTCAGCATGCTGAAGCGCCCAGATGGGAGGTTCAGGCCGGTCTTTGCGCAGGGTTTTTAGATCTTCCTGGGACATCAACGCCGCCCGCTTGTGCCAGCGTTTGAGTCGCTGCCGCTTGACACGCTGCGGGCCAAAATACGCGTAAACCGCCAAGCCCACAACGGGCAGGAGGTTCAGCGTGATGATCCACGCCAAAGTGGACACCGGTGCGCGGCGCTGCATCACGATCCAGGTCGTCAGCACAAGGCTTGATAGCGTCCATATCCACCCGAGCCAGTAGGTCCAGGCGTGGCCAGCGATCGTCCATTCGGACAGGTTCATTTTCCGGCGGCGACTTAGTTATCGAGCCAGCTGATTGGCCCAAACATCCGCGTTGAATCCCACCGTCACATCCTCAGCCACTGGCGTCCATTCCACCACCGGTCGTTTGATCACGCTGGGCTGTGCCAGCATCAAGGTGGCGGCGCTTTTGGCATCGTGAATTGCGGCCTGTTCTGCTGGTGTCAGTTTGCGCCAGGTCGTGCCCTGACGATTGAGTAATTTCTCCCATCCCACAGCTTGTATCCACCGCTGAAGCTGAGCTGGCGGCACCCCATCTTTCTTGAAATCGTGAAAGCGATGGGTAACATCGTGCGCGGCCAACCAGGTGCGTGATTTTTTCACGGTGTCGCAATTGGGAATGCCGTAAAGCGTCAAGGAAGTGGTCATAGCGGCGATGATGCCACGCCTCGGCGAGAATCCTCTTATATGAATACTCTTGAAGACTGGCTCGCACACGCTGAGCGGTTGCATCCCAAGGCCATCGACATGGGCCTGGACCGGGTGCGCGCTGTGGCCGAACGCATGGCGCTCGGCTTTTCCTGCCCGGTGTTCACCGTGGCGGGCACCAATGGCAAGGGGTCCACCTGCGCCATGCTCGAATCCGTCCTGGAGCGCGCCGGCTGGCGTACCGGGGTTTTTACCTCGCCGCACCTGGTGCACTTTGAAGAGCGTTGCCGGCTCCATGGTGAACCCATCAAGGCGGAGGCGCTGATCGCGTCCTTTGAACGAGTGGAGTCGGCTCGGGGAGAAATTACCCTTAGTTACTTTGAGTTCACTACGTTGGCGATTCTCCATGCCTTGGCCAGTGCAGGCCTGGACGCGGTGATTCTGGAAGTGGGCCTGGGTGGGCGTCTGGATGCGGTAAACATCATCGATACCGATTGCGCCATCATCACCAGTATTGATATCGATCACGCCGAGTTACTGGGTGATACGCGCGAGAAAATCGGGGCAGAAAAGGCTGGCATCCTGCGCACGGGCCGCCCGGCCATCATCAGCGATCCAGTGCCTCCGCAGAGCGTGATTGACCGCGCCCGCGAGATCGGAGCGGATCTTTGGTTGCTGGGCCGCGACTTCAATTACAACGGTGATCCCCAGCAATGGGGCTGGGCCGGGCGTGGAAGGCGTTACGCCGGCATGGCTTACCCTGCACTGCGAGGCGCTAACCAGCTCCTCAATGCTTCTGGTGTGCTGGCGGCGGTGGAGGCCATGCGCTCCCGCCTGCCCGTGACCGCTCAGGCTGTGCGCAGCGGATTGGCGCTGGTGCAGTTGCCGGGGCGCTTCCAGGTGGTGCCCGGCCAGCCGGCGCTGGTACTGGATGTGGCGCACAACCCACATTCCGTTGCCGCGCTGGCCCTCAATCTGGATGCCATGGGGTTCTTTCCCACCACCCACGCCGTCTTTGGTGCCATGGCAGACAAGGATCTTGCTCCCATGCTGGAGCGCATGGACCCGATCATTGATCGCTGGTATTTCACCGATCTGCCTACGCCCCGTGCTGCGGCCGGTTCTGCTCTGCAGGCCGCCTGGCAAAACATGACGCGTCGCAAGGATGCATCTGCGAGCGTTTATGCGGATCCGCAAAGCGCTCTGCAGGCCGCTGCGGGGGCTTCTACCCCCGCTGATAGAATCGTCGTCTTCGGTTCGTTCTACACGGTGGGAGATGTGCTGAGGCACGGCGTGCCCCGCCTTCATGCTGGCCGCGCTGGCGACTAATAAATGGCGTTCTTCAAGTTCCGGCTGCGCGGGCAGCCCGCTGATTCGATCCCCCCAACAAGACGCGGGTCTTCCAAGAGCGCAGCCGCGCCAACGGAAACCGTAGAAACGCTGCGGCGCCGAGCGCGGTACCGCCTCATTGGCGCCGCCGTTTTGGTGGGCATTGCCGTGATCGCGTTTCCCTTGCTGTTTGATACCCAGCCGCGCCCAGTGGCGTTGGATGTACCCATCACCATTCCAGATCGCGAGCGAGTGGCCCCTCTTACGCCGCCTGGCACGCCAGGGCGTACCGGACAGGTTACCGCCGCGGCAAGTTTGGATGCCCGCGAGGAAATGGTGGCGGAGAACTCCACTGCTCGTTCGCCCACGCCACCGCATGTAGCCCCAGTGGCCCCTCGCGTGGAAAAGCCCGTTGAGCGCACCCCTGAGCGTGTCTCGGAGAAGCCCGCCGAAAAGCCACCAGCAAAGCCAGTGGAGAAGCCGGCTGAAAAACCTGCGGAAAAACCGGCCGAGAAGCCAGCGGAAAAACCTCCCGAGCGCAAACCCACTCCCACGCCCGTAACACCTCGCACCAGCGATGCGCCTTCGCGCGAAAGTACTGATCGCAACTCGGCTGAACCACGTGCACGCACCGATGATGCAGCTCGCGCTCGTGCTTTGCTAGAAGGTCGCAGCCCCGACCGGGCCACTGCGGCACGGCCCGAGGCCAAGCCCTCAGCGGCTGCAGGCGCCGGTCGCTTCATTGTTCAGGTGGGCGCGTTTGCGGATGCCAGTTCCGCTCGCGAAGCGCGCAGCAAGGCCGAGCGCGCTGGCGTCAAAACTTACACACAGGAAGTCGATACGCCGCAGGGCAAACGCATTCGCGTGCGGGTCGGCCCCTACTCCAGCCGAGAAGAGGCTGACAAAGCCGCTGCCGCGATCAAGAAATCCGGCTTGCCGGCCTCAATCCTCTCGCTTTGAGCGGCGTCGACTGGATTTGCCTCACCGTGGCCGTCGCCTCGCTGCTTCTGGGCGCTTGGCGGGGCTTCCTATACGAGGTGCTGGCGCTCGGCAGCTGGGTATTTGCTTTTTTTGCCGCGCGCTGGGCTGCGCCCGTAGTGGGCCTTTGGCTGCCTATGGGCGAATCCCCCGAAGGCGTCCGCTATGCCGCCGGTTTCGCGTTAGTGTTCATCTCGGCAGCTTTTCTGGGCGGCATGCTGGCATGGGCAGCGCGCCGCGGCGCCACGGCTTTGGGCGTGCGCCCTGTAGACCGCGTGTTTGGGGCTGTATTTGGCGCTGCGCGCGGTCTGGCCCTGCTCTTGGTAGGTGCGGCCATCATCGGCATGACCCCGGCGCGCGAAGCGCTTTGGTGGCAGGAGTCAGTTAGTGCCCACTGGCTGGAAGCCACCCTGGGTGCGCTTCATCCCATGCTGCCCGAGCCTGTCGGAAAGTATTTCCCACCATCATTGGGGGAGCAAGGTGATCGCAAATAGCCCCTACTGCCCTGGCGGTCAGCTTGAAATAGCCCTTGCGCGCCGCCATTGTTTAAAAATCTCGCCGCTTGAACCATGGCTTCGGCCTGACAATCGGAGTTTCGACCTTTCACCCTTACCCTAGGAGCAGCACCCAATGTGCGGCATCGTCGGCGTTGTCAGCAACGCACCAGTCAATCAGCTTATCTACGACGCCCTGTTGCTATTGCAGCACCGCGGGCAAGATGCCGCAGGCATCGTGACGCAGCATGAGCGCAAATTCTTCATGCACAAAGCCAAAGGCATGGTGCGGGACGTGTTTCGTACCCGCAACATGCGTGCGCTCCCCGGCGCTTCGGGGTTGGGGCAGGTGCGCTATCCCACCGCAGGCAATGCCGCTAGCGAGGAAGAGGCGCAGCCCTTCTATGTGAATGCACCTTTTGGCATCGTGCTGGTGCACAACGGCAACCTGACCAACGCCCACGCCCAGAAAGCGGAGCTTTTCAACACCGACCATCGGCATACCAACACCGATAGCGATTCCGAAGTACTGCTGAACGTGCTGGCGCATGAACTCGAGAAAGCCACGCGTGGCACCCACTTGAGCGCCGCTGAAGTATTTACCGCCGTGGCCGGAGTGCATCGCCGTGTGCGGGGCTCCTACGCGGTCATTGCTCAGATTGCCGGGCATGGCCTGCTCGCTTTCCGTGATCCCTATGGCATCCGGCCTCTATGTATGGGTCGCAGCAGCGATGGCACCGTCATGCTCGCCAGCGAATCGGTCGCGCTTGAGGGCACGGGCCACGTTTTTGAGCGGGATGTCGCTCCTGGCGAAGCCGTGTTTGTCGCCCTGGATGGTACGGTCCACGCCCAAAGCTGTTCCGATCATTCGCAACTGTCGCCTTGTATCTTCGAGTTCGTGTACCTGGCCCGGCCTGATTCCGTGCTGGATGGCATATCTGTCTATCAAGCGCGGCTGAACCTCGGCAAAACCTTGGCCAAACGCGTGGTCTCCATGGTGCCGCCTGATGAAATCGATGTGGTGATCCCCATTCCGGAATCCAGCCGCCCAAGCGCTACCGAACTGGCCCATTGGCTGGGCAAGCCTTACCGCGAAGGTTTCGTGAAAAATCGCTACGTGGGCCGCACCTTCATCATGCCCGGTCAGTCTGTGCGCGCGCGTTCAGTGCGCCAGAAGCTCAACGCGATCGCCAGCGAATTCGAAGGCCGCAATGTGCTGCTGGTAGATGATTCCATCGTGCGTGGTACCACTTCTCGCGAAATCGTCCAGATGGCACGCGAGGCCGGCGCTCGCAAGGTTTACCTGGCGAGCGCAGCGCCTCCTGTACGCCACCCTAATGTCTACGGCATCGATATGCCCACCAAAGAAGAGTTGGTGGCTCACGGCCGTACACAAGAGGAAGTGCGCCAACTGATCGGTGCAGATGCCTTGATCTACCAGGACGTTGATGCTATGAAGCACGCGGTCGGCGCGCTCAATTCAAGCATTGGCGATTTCGATGCGTCGTGCTTCGATGGCGTCTACGTCACCGGCGACATCACTGATGGCGATATCGCCCGCTTGAACGAGCAGCGCGTGGTTCCTCAGCAGGAGGGTGAGGAAGATACCTCGCGCCTGTCCTTGCCAAACGCCACCCCGGTTTGAAGGCGAGCATTCGATGAATACAGGTTCCAAACCCTCTCCTGATCTACCCGAAGGTCTGCACCCTGACACTCTGGCCGTGCGTGTGACCGTGCCTCGCAGTCAGTATGGGGAGCACTCCGAGGCGGTATACCTCACCAGCTGCTTCGTGCAGCCGGATGCGGAAACGTCTGCGCGCCGGTTTGCCAGCCAGGAAGAGGGCTACACCTACACGCGTACTGGTAACCCTTCTGTGACCAGCTTCGAGCGTCGGTTGGCAGCGCTCGAAGGGGCTGAGAGTGCCGTGGCCACTGCCAGCGGCATGTCTGCCATTCTGCTGATGGGCATGGGTTTGCTCAAGAATGGTGACCACGTGATCTGCTCGCAGTCCATGTTCGGCTCCACCATCAAGATGTTTGGAACCGATTTTGCAAAATTCGGCGTAGAAACCTCATTCGTTTCTCAGACTGACCCTGCCGCATGGCAGGCTGCGGTCAAGCCCAACACGCGGCTGCTGTTCGCCGAAACACCCACCAACCCTTTGACCGAGGTGTGCGACATCGCCGCACTTGCGGCCATTGCACACGATGCGGGTGCACTCTTGGCTGTGGACAACTGTTTCGCCACCCCCGTTCTGCAGCGCCCCCTTTCAATGGGCGCCGATCTCGTGATCCATTCCGGTACCAAGTTCCTGGATGGCCAGGGCCGTGTGATGGCTGGCGCCATCTGCGGGCCAAGCAAGTATGTCGACCAGATATTTGCTCCCTTGATCCGATCAGCCGGCATGGTGCTGTCACCCTTCAATGCCTGGGTGGTCACCAAGGGGCTCGAAACACTGTCTCTGCGTGTCAAGGCGCAAAGCGCGAATGCCCTGCAAATCGCCAGTTGGCTGGAGCAACACCCCGCCATTGAGCGCGTTTTCTACCCCGGGCTGCCTTCCCATCCCCAGCATGCGCTCGCGATGGCCCAGCAGTCCGGTATCGGTGGTGCGGTGATCGCTTTCAGTGTGCGGGGTGATTCACCGGAGCAAACCAGGGCGCGTGCATTCCACGTGATCGACAGCGCTCGCGTATGCAGCATTGCCACCAACCTGGGCGATGTTAAAACGCTGATTAGCCATCCTGCCAGCACATCTCATGGCCGCCTGACGGAAGAACAAAGGCAGGCAGCTGGTGTGGTGCAAGGTTTGATCCGTTTGGCTGTTGGCCTTGAACACGTTCCTGATATTCAGACCGACCTGGCACGTGGCCTGGACAGTTGCCTGGCCATAGCCTGATTCCCACTTACTTGAGCGCTAGCTCCTTGTGCCTTTGCGGCATAAACGATTGAAAAATGTCAGAAAAACCGTCTTCTACTTCCCAGCGCGTGCGTACTCGCTTTGCGCCTTCGCCAACGGGTTTCATTCACCTGGGAAATATCCGCTCGGCGTTGTATCCCTGGGCTTTTGCACGCTCGCAGGGGGGTGATTTCATCCTGCGCATAGAAGACACGGATCTGGAGCGCTCTACTCAGGCAGCCGTTGATGTCATTGTCGAAGGCATGGCCTGGCTCGGACTCGATCATGACGAGGGGCCCTTCTACCAGATGCAGCGCATTGATCGGTACAAGGAAGTGCTTGCCCAATTGCAAGCCGCCGGCCATGTTTACCCCTGCTACACCAGCGTGGCTGAGCTAGACGCCCTGCGTGAACGCCAAATGGCCGCCAAGCAAAAGCCTCGCTACGATGGCACTTGGCGCCCCGAGCCAGGAAAGACGTTGCCGCCTGTGCCTGAAGGCGTGCAGCCGGTACTGCGCTTCCGCAATCCCTTGGACGGCATCGTGGCCTGGGACGACAAGGTCAAAGGCCGCATCGAAATTGCCAACGCCGAACTGGATGATCTGGTGATTGCGCGCCCTGATGGTACGCCCACCTATAACTTCTGCGTGGTCGTGGACGATATTGACATGCGCATCACCCATGTGATTCGCGGCGACGACCACGTCAACAACACGCCACGGCAGATCAACATCTTCCAGGCCCTGGGCCACGAAATTCCCATCTACGCGCATTTGCCCACCGTGCTGAACGAGCAGGGCGAGAAGATGAGCAAGCGCAACGGTGCGAAGCCCGTTACGCAATACCGTGACGAAGGCTTCCTGGCAGATGCCATGGTCAACTACCTTGCGCGCCTGGGTTGGAGCCATGGCGATGATGAGCTCTTCAGCCGTCAGCAGTTTCTCGAATGGTTCAACCTCGATCACCTGGGCAGGAGCGCTGCGCAATTTGACGAAGCCAAGCTTCGTTGGGTCAATGCGCAGCACCTGAAAGCCATGGACGATACGGCCCTTGCCGCATTGGTAGCCACGCAGCTACAGCAGCGGGGCATTACCCCGGACGATCGCTTGGTGGCCATCTGCGGCCTGTTCAAAGACCGGTGCGAGACTACCGTTGCCCTGACCGATTGGGCGCAGGCTTTCTATACAGACCTGCAACCAAGCGCGGACGACTTGGCTACGCATGTCACGGACGCTATCAGGCCCGCGCTGACTACCCTGGCCGATCTCCTGGAGAAAGCCACCTGGGACAAAGCTTCCATCGCGGCTGCCATCAAGCAGACTCTATCGACGCACAGCCTCAAGATGCCCCAACTGGCTATGCCTGTTCGTGTACTGATCATGGGTACACCGCAAACTCCCTCGGTGGATGCCGTGCTCGCACTGCAAAATTCCAAAAAAGTTTTGGACAGTTTGCGTAAGGGCTGATTTTCATCGTATACTTCGAGGCTCGACACCCAACGGGGGTATAGCTCAGCTGGGAGAGCGCTTGCATGGCATGCAAGAGGTCAGCGGTTCGATCCCGCTTACCTCCACCAAAGTGTCGAATTGGTTAGTTCCAAGGTTTTGACCCTATCGTCTAGAGGCCTAGGACATCACCCTTTCACGGTGAGTACCGGGGTTCGAATCCCCGTAGGGTCGCCAAGTTTGGCTGCACTTGAACTCGAAAGAGTTACAACGCAGCTACCAACGCGGAGTGGTAGTTCAGTTGGTTAGAATACCGGCCTGTCACGCCGGGGGTCGCGGGTTCGAGCCCCGTCCGCTCCGCCAACTTATAATGCCCTGTTGCTAAGAAATTAGCGGCAGGGCATTTCTTATCCATGATTTTTGGGTAAGAATGTGTTCGTTTGATGACCCTATCGTCTAGAGGCCTAGGACATCACCCTTTCACGGTGAGTACCGGGGTTCGAATCCCCGTAGGGTCGCCAAGTTTGGCTGCACTTGAACTCGTAAGAGTTGCAACGTAGCCACCACGCGGAGTGGTAGTTCAGTTGGTTAGAATACCGGCCTGTCACGCCGGGGGTCGCGGGTTCGAGCCCCGTCCGCTCCGCCATAGTTTGAAAGCCTTGCAGGTCAATGATCTGCAAGGCTTTTTAATTTCTATTCCAAAGTTTGGAATATGACTTCTTGGTGAGACCTTTGGCCTATCCCGTGGGCGTCGGTGTCCGAATTCAGCTTGTCCGGCGTGCACTGCCCTTGGTAGGTCAGTACTGCAGGCTTAAAGCCCGGTCGGCCATGTAGTGGTCAGACTATGGGCAAGATTTATCCTTGTGCACAGAGTACACGCCACCCCGCAGACAAGTATAGAGAATGAGGTTCTTAATGGGCAATAGCAGTCCTGGGTGACTGTTTTTCCCCTTAACTCGTAATGTCTCGATGTAGTCCAGAAGTGTCTCGCCCTTTGTGTTTGGCATGTTGAGAATCTTTGGAAAGATCTGCGGCTCTTTTCTCTTCCGTGAGTAATACAGCCAGATGCTATGAAGGAAGTCAGCACGAGATTCAGGAGCATCTGCGATTGAGTGAATCATCGGACTTTTCACGGCGCGGGAATAGTTCTCTGACTGGCACTTATTGTGAAAAAAATACTCGTCAGCGGGAAACGGGGATTGCTCGAACTCTTTAATCAGGCTCCCCACCAACTCTTTTGGAGTCTGGTCAAATTTCATGCAATATTTTTCGATGTAGTCTTCTTGTGTGGGTTCAGTTTCCGCAGATGTGGCAGTCGCGAACATTAGGAGCGTGAGCGACAGTGCAGCAAGTTTCTTAAAGTTGAATGGTTTGTTCATCTGCAATTCCATAGGTTGGCGAAATTTTGCATGATGAGAACTGACCACGCAATAGTTCTTACTTAACTGCTGTAAGCCAAGCAAAATTAGCCGAGCCTTAAACTGAGGAGGACCTCCGTCCCGCCTAGTTCCATGTGAAGGTAAAAGCTTGGACTGGTCCTACGCTCCGAGTCCGAGGCTCTCTCGATATCACCGAGACAGAGAGCAATGGGTAATGAGCGCCATGGTTAGAGTCAACCACGGCCAGCATATTGGTCGCCCAAGTTTTCGTTCGCATGTCCGAGCCAACGTGCCATCTACCGTAGATTGACTTGGCGGTTCGCCATATTCACGAGTTGCACAAGTGCAGGCCCGATGCTCTTCAAGAGGTCCGTCTGGTTTGCGCGGTATCCCGGCACGGCACAGTTGAACAGCAAATTCCGCGGGCCGTACTGGATCGTTGACGCAACGCCCACTGCCAGTATCCCCATGCCCGCATCCCCCAGGTTGATCGCAAAACCTCGCTTTGGGTATTGAGAGAAGCTGTCCTTGAGACCCTCGGAGGATCGGCTGAACTCATCTGGTCGCTCCTGCTTTGCGCGCGCGAGAAACCCGGTACGTTGTGATGCGGTGTGCTGAGACAACCAGCTGCGTCCCATTGCCGTCTCCACGATTCCCCGCACGGCGCCGACGGCCGGTCGCATCAGCGTGCCGCGCTCGTGCGCGCATGACTCCACGTAGACCACGTCGAGGTCCATCGCCACGCCGACGGACACGGCGCCTTCGAAGCGCTCTGCCATTGACTGCATGGCGGGCCTCAGTTGCGTGATCAAAGGCATGTTGACGACATAGGGGTAACCCAATGTCAATGCGGCGGGGCCGATGAAATAGCGGTCCAGGCGATCGTCATGATCCAGGAAGCCCATCGCTTGCAGACTTCGACAAAGGCGGCTGACCGTGGGGCGGGGTAGGCCCAGGCGTTCCGCAAACTCGCTGTTGGCGTGTGCGCGAGGGTCGTGCACAAAGCACTGCAAGATCATGAGGCCCTTCGCCAGGGTGCCCGAAAAATAGGGGTCGTCGTCGCGCACCTTTTGCAGGTCCGTCCGGGTTTTGATTTGGTGCAGGGCTCGGTGTTCTGGCATGCACCATTCTGAAGGCAGCGTGGTGCACTGGCAAATCGTCGTTCCAATAGTTGAAACTCTATTCGACTAATGCGAGCGGTGCCGCCTAGAGTGCGCACATGATTCGAAACGCCGCACGCTTGGAAAACCTTATTTATGGGATTCGCGTCTTTGTGCGCGAGTGCTGGCATCCGCTGGAAGATGAAGTTGATCGCACTTCCACCATTCCGCAGGATGTGGTCGAAAGGCTTCGCCGGGAGGGCTATTTTGGCTGGAGCATTCCTGAAGCCTATGGCGGGCTCGGACTGACGGCAGAAGAACTGGTGCTGTGTGCGATGGAGTTGTCGCAAGCTTCGGTGGCGCTGCGCGCCCGCGTAGGAACCAACACAGGCATAGGGTCAGAGGCTCTGGTGGCAGACGGTACGGAGGCGCAGAAGGCCCGGTGGCTTCCTCGAATGGCCAGCGGAGAGCTCACGGCGTGCCTGGCTCTCACCGAGCCCGACGCGGGCTCCGAGGCAAGCAACATACAGACCACGGCCCGCCGAGATGGCGACGACTACGTGCTGAACGGCGTCAAGCGCTTTATAACCAACGCGCCGCTGGCCGATGTCTTCACTGTGATCGCGCGCACCGAAGAGGGCTCGCGCGGCAGTGCCGGCCTTACCGCGTTTTTGGTCGAACGCGGTACTCCCGGACTGCGTACCGGTGAGCCCTACCGCAAGATGGGCCAGGCGGGCTCGCCCGTGTCCGACGTCATCCTGGAGGACTGCCGCGTACCGGCAACCCACATCATTAGCGAGCGCGAGGGTGTTGGTTTTCACACGGTCATGAAGGTGCTGAATAAGCAGCGCCTGCACCTGGCGGCCCTGTGCACCGGGCCGGCCATTCGCATGCTGGATCTGGCCTTGAGCCATACGCGTGCTCGCAGCCAGTTCGGGCAACCCGTGGCCAATTTTCAGCTGGTGCAGGCCATGATCGCGGACTGCCAAACCGAAATCTTCGCCGCGCGCTCCATGATCCTGGAAGCGGCCCGCGCGCGGGACCGGGGCGAAGACGTGGCGCTCGCTGCTTCCATGTGCAAATACTTTGCTTCCGAGATGTGCGGCCGTGTGGCCGATCGTTGCGTGCAGATGTTTGGCGGCTCAGGCTATGTTGCCGATTTCAGTTCCATCGAGCGCTACTACCGCGACGTTCGGTTGTTCCGCTTGTACGAAGGTACCAGCCAGATACACCAGCTCAACATTGCCAAGCTCACGTTGCGCGATCTCCAACAGGCGCGCCCATGAACACTGCTGGCTACCCGTTAAAGGGCGTTCGAATCCTGGACATGGCAACAGTTATTGCCGCGCCGTTCGCCGCCACGCTGTGCGGTGATATGGGCGCCGAAGTCGTCAAGCTCGAGCTTCCCATAGGCAACGACCCTCTTCGAAGCCTGGCTCCTGTGCATGAAGGACACGCCCTTTTCTGGAAGACCACCAACCGCGGAAAGAAAGGCATCTCACTGGACGTTCGAAAGGCTGAAGGGCGCGAGCTGTTTCTGAAGTTGATCGGTGACTTCGATGTGCTGGTGGAGAACTTTCGCACCGACACGATGGACCAGTGGGGCCTGAGCCTCGAAACCTTGCATGCCCACAATCCAGGGCTCATCGTTTTGCGGCTAACGGGCTTCGGCCAGACCGGCCCTTACGCACGCCGGCCAGGATTTGCACGGATCTTCGAGGCCATGAGCGGCTTTACTCATTTGACCGGTGAGCCCGGGGGTCCGCCGCAACACATGAACTACCCTCTGGGAGATGTCACCGCGGGGTTGTTCGGCGCTTTTTCCATCTGCGCCGCACTGGCTGAGCGCAACTCAAAAATTCCTGCAGAGCGGCTGGGTGTCGAGATTGACCTCTCCGCCACCGAGGCCATGATGCGCCTGCTCGATCCACTCGCTGCCGAGTACCGAATCGGTGGCATTGTTCGGGAGCGGGCGGGGTCGCGCGCAACCTATACATCGCCGTCGAACGTATACCAAACTGCGGATGGCATCTGGTGCACGCTCGTGGGTACCGGTGATGCGATGTTCGCCCGCATTTGTCGCGCCATGGGGTGTGCCGAGCTGGCCGAGGATCCGCAGTTCGCAACTAACGAACAACGCATGCAAAACCTGGAGCAATTGGATGCACGCATTGCAGCGTGGTGCAAAGGCCTGCCGTTTGCCGAACTTGAGGTTCTGCTCGACCGCCACGATGTACCACACAGCAAGGTGTATTCGATCGCGGACAGTCTCCGCGACCCGCAAATGCTGTCGCGCGGCGCGTTCATTGACCTGGTTGACCCGCAGTTGGGCGCCGTACCAGCGCCGGCACCCGTGCCGAGGTTTGTGGGACGCGAGTCCCAGCGGCTTTCCGTGGGGCCTGACACCGGTCAACACAATGAAGAGGTTTACGGCGATCTTGGCCTGACCGCGCAGGACCTGCGGGGATTGCGCGAAGCGGGTGTGATCTAGAAAAAGTCTCGCAATCTCTATTACTCCCCCAAAGGAACACCATGAATATCGCCAAAGCCCTCTGTGTCGCCACCGCTGCGGTACTTTCTACCACCTGCCTGCAAGCTCAAGAGAGCTTTCCCAAGCGCACGGTGACCTTCGTGGTTCCTTTCGCCGCGAGCGGGGCCACCGACCACCTGGCGCGGGTGTTGGGTCTCAAATTGTCAAAAATTTGGGGGCAGGCTGTAGTCATAGAAAACCGCGCTGGCGGGGGGACCATCATTGGCACGCAATTGGTTAGCAAGGCCCCAGCCGATGGCTACACCTTGCTATTCACCTCCTACGGCTTCACGGCCAACTCGGTGCTGCGCAAGAACTTGCCTTACGCCAGCAACGCGTTTCGTCCGGTCGCAAGGGTGGCCACCGGGTACAACGTGCTGATGGTGACCAATCGTCTGAAGGACAAGTCGCTCAAAGAGCTGATTGCGAATTCCAAGACCCAGTCCGGTGGTCTGTCGATCAGCTCGTCCGGTTTGGGCTCCAGCCCACACATCGCGGCAGAGTTCTTCTCCAAGCTGACCGGCACTACCTACACGCACGTTCCCTACAAGGGGCAAGGACCGGCCATGGTCGATCTGACCGCAGGGGTGGTGGACGCCATGTTCGACGGCATGTCTTCGTATTCGCACGTCAAGAGTGGTTATGTCGGTGCCGTGGCAATTGCTGCGCCGCAGCGGCATCCCGACGCGCCAGAGATCCCAACCTTCAAGGAGCTGGGAGTCGATTTTGTCGCGGGCTCCTGGTTCGGCATGCTGGCACCAGCCGGAACGCCAGACAGCGTTGTCGCAAAGATCAATGCCGACATGCAACTTGCCTTGCAGGACGAAGAGGTGAAAGCGCAGATGGTGAAAACCGGTGCGAGCATCGGGATCACCTCGTCTGAGGCCTTTGGGCAATTCCTGAACCAGGAGGCGACCCGGTTGCAAAACCTTGTGAACCAGGGCGCCAAGATCGACCTGAACTGAGCATCATGGCGTTCACGGTGGGCCTCGTGAACGCTTTGCATTTGATGAAGATCAAGGGGAGGAGAGCCGCAACGCGGCCTTTGACAGTTTGAGGTGAAAATAAGATATATTTGTAATAGATCTTATGAACAATGCCGCACCACCAATAGCCGCGGGCCAAGTGCCTGGAAGCGACTTCTGCACCGAAGCCGATGTCACGAACCTAGTGCATACGTTCTATGCACAAGTCCGTGAGGATGAGGTTCTGGGCCCCATATTCGAATCACACATTGATGACTGGGATCACCACCTGGCCAAGTTAGTGGATTTTTGGTCGGCCATTCTTCGGCGTACCAATCGGTTCTCCGGCGCACCCATGCCCAAGCATGCGGTGTTGCCTGGTCTGTCTGCCGAGCTGTTCCAGCGTTGGCTGAAGCTGTTCCGGGAGAACGCGGCATCCCAGCCCAATCAGGCCATGGCCCAGCAAGCCTGTGCGATGGCTGAGCGCATCGCACAAAGCCTGTGGATGGGCTACCAGATGAGCCGTGTTCCAGATGCCATGCCTACCGAGCTGACTCATGAGTGAGAGGCATGGTTGAATGGCTGCAGTTCGAACAAGTGGGGCACGCCATGCCGCAGGCGCGTACGCTGCAATGACTAGAGTCTGCTTATGCACCTGACCACGATGACTGACTACGCGTTGCGCCTTCTGATGTACGTAGCGCAGCGGCCTGATCGCCTATGCACCATCTCGGAAGTGGCGCAGGCCCACAAGATTTCGGAAGCTCACCTGATGAAGGTCACGCACCAGCTCGGTTTGCATGGCTGGATCAAGACCCTACGCGGCAAGGGTGGCGGCATGCGCCTGGCGCATTCGCCGCGCGACATCAATCTGGGCGCTGTTGTGCGCAGCATCGAGCCAGACTTCGCATTGGTCGAATGCTTCTCCACCGGAAACCATTGCGTCCTGATCGGGCAGTGTCGCCTCGCGAACGTGCTGGAAGGGGCGTTGAGCAGTTTCATGGCGCACCTGGATGATTTCTCGCTAGCGGATTTGCTACCTGGCACTGATTTACCAGTGAGAGAGGGGCAGGGCATTAAGCTGGAACGTAAGCGCGTGCAATGAACCAGGCTGTCTTTCTCCCTACTTCACCTTTTGGCTGCGATGGCGCTAATTGAGTTATATCCACTTATCAAGCTCTCACACGTCTTGCTGGTGATGCTGAGCGGTGGTCTATTTTTGGGCCGGGGCTTGGGAGTGTTGCTGGGCGCAACGATGCCCATGTCCACGCCTGTACGTCGCTTGAGCCAGGTGATCGATACCGCTTTGCTTGCGGCGGCTTTGCTATTGCTGATGACGCTGCAGCTCAATCCCTTCGCTACGCCGTGGCTGTTGGCCAAGCTGATGCTGTTGGTGGCTTATATCGTGTTCGGCACGCTGGCCCTGCGGCGGGCGCCAACCCTTTCAGGGAAAGCGCTGGCATTCGCTGCGGCTTTGACCTGCTTCGTCATGATGTTCACCATCGCCCGAACCCGTGACCCATTTGTGTTCTTGCGAATGCTGGGAAGCTGATCTTCGCGTGCGCGTTGGATCTGAGTCATCTTGGTCCGAACTGAGGGAGTCGCCGGCGCGCTCAGTCCGCCTTTAGCTTGACCGCTTGAAACACTCGCTGCAGCCGCTGCGCTTCGGCGTTGTAGAAGGTCTGCGCTTGTTTAAGGGGCATGGCGCGCGTGAGGGCCACGCCACCCGCGTCGCGTGTGTAGGCGCCGAACTCAGGCCCTTGCAAGGCGGTGTCGATGGCTTTGTGCACCGCCGCCACCACCTCGGTGGGCGTCTGACGAGGCAGGAACACGCCGGTCCACACGGTGTATACGAAGTCCTTCAGGCCGCTCAGTTCGCTCAGGCGCGGAAGGCCGACCATTGGGGTGTCGGCGGTATGGGCCAGGGCGCGCAGCGTGCCAGCTTCGATCTGCTTTGCGGTGCTGCCGGCCATGGGCAGGAAGGCCAGGTCAACCTGACCACCGATCAGGTCGTTGACGGCCGGTGCCAGGCCTTTGTAGGGCACGTGGATCAACTGTGCGCCGGTCAGAGACTTGAAGTGCTCGCCCATGAGGTGGTAGAGCGTGCCGCTGCCTGGCGTGGCGTAGCTAAGGGGCTTGCTGGCTGGGTTTTTCAGGTAATCCAGCAGCGCCTGCGCCGAATGGATCTGCAGGCTGGGCCGAACGACGAGCGCGATGTGGGTGTACGAGAGCTGCGAGACCAGCACAAGGTCCTCGGGTTTGTAGCGCACACTGGGCATGGTCAACGGCGGCAGGATGGGCTCGGCGACGGTGGTGAGCAGCATGGTGTGGCCGTCGGCCGGCGCAGCCAGCACCTTGCCCACGCCTATGGCGCCGCCGACACCGGCGAAGTTTTCGACGATCACGGTCTCGCCCAGGGCCTTCTGCATCAGCGGTTGCATGACGCGAGCCACCATGTCGGCCGGGCCTCCGGCCGGGAAGGGCACCACAACGGAGATGCGACGAGAGGGGAACGCGCCTTGTGCGCTGGTCAGCGGGGCGAGGGTGCTCAGGGCCGGCGCCAGAGCGGCGGCCAGCAGGGAACGGCGGGCGATCTTCATGGTGTCTTGTCTCCGGGTGTTGTAGTTGGGCACCGGGGTGCTCAGGCGGCGGCCTTGGTGGGCGTCGCGGTGCGGTGCTGCTTGCTCTGGTCGATGCGGTAGAGGCGTGTGGCGTTGCCGCCAAGGATGAGTTCCAGCGCGTGGTCGGGGATCTCGGGCATGTCCAGCGCGCGGGCGTGTTCGTTGATGTTCTGCACGGTCTTGTGGAAGGTCCACATGAAGGGGTTTTCCGAACCGTAGAGCAGACGCTCCCAGGGGTTGACGCAACCGAAGTCGTGGATCAGCTGATAGACGGTACGCGGATGGTAAAAGCCCAGCGCACTGAGATCGGCGTGAAAGTTGGGGTTGCGCGCAACCACACCCATGGCCTCGGCCGCATAGGGGTAGCCCAGGTGGCAAATGACGACCTTCATCTTGGGAAAGCGCTGGCCCACTTCGTCGAGCAGCCAAGGTTGCTGTAGTTTCATGTCTGCGCCGCAGACGGGGGTGAACCCCATGTGGAAGTGCACCGGCACGCCGAGCGCCGTGGCGGCTTCGTACAGCGGCTCGCAGGTCTTGTCGCGTGGGTCGAAGTGTGCGTAGGTGGGGTAGAGCTTGATGCCTCGGAAGTCGTGGTCGCGCACGCAGCGTTCCAGTTCGTCGGCCGCGCCCCATGGGTCAATGATTGGGTCTGCGCTGCAGATACCGATGAGCCGGCCGTTGGAGGCCTTGACCTGTTGGGCTACGAACTCGTTGGGCACGTTATAGGGGCGCTGTTCGGGCGGCAGCACGCGGTTCCAGTTGCCGGCCAGTACGCAGCACACGTCGATGCCCACATCGTCCATGACCTGAACGAGCATTTCGCCGTCGCGACGTTCGGACTTCACCTCGCTGCTGTGGTAGCGAAACCCGCGATCGCTCCAGTTCTTGCGCAGCTCGTTGTAGATGTGCTGCGAGACGTGAACACCGGGCTGACCCAGGTGAATGTGGTTGTCGACGACGAACATGCGGTCTCCTGAATGATGTTGCGTCAAAGTGTAGTTATCAAATAGTTCGATGTCAAACTAATAGATGGAGATGCATGTGGGGGTGCGTGCTATCCTGCCAGCTGCCAATGTCTGATTTCACCCCTCCTTCTTCTCCCGCGCTCGACTCATATATCGGGTACCACCTCCGAAAAGCCCACAATCAGGCGCTACGCCGGTTGGACCTCGCGCTGGGCAAGCTGCAACTGACGACCGCCATGTATGGCGTGCTGGAGTTGTTGAGTTGCCATGTGGAGTTGGCGCAGGGACAATTGGCGCGGGGCGTGGGGCTGACCAACCCGTCTATGGTGCCGCTGGCGGACAAGCTGGCCGAGCGTGGCCTGATCGACCGCACCCGCCAGGAGCACGACCGACGCATGGTGCACCTGAAGCTCACGCCCGAAGGGCGCAAGTGCTGGAGCCGCGCCTCGCGCATTGTGCGCGAGCACGAGGAGGCGTTGCGCGGCGCGCTCTCCGATGCAGAGACTGCTGAATTAATCCGGCTGCTGGGCAAGATCACCGGGGAGTGAACAGAAGCCCCCCCGCGCCGCTACGCGGCTACTGTATCTATGCCTTCGTAGATTGGCCGAATGTTGCGTGACAACGGCCGGCGGCACCACGGGCGCCATCAGAGCCTGAGTCAGCCGCAAAAACCTGATAGCAGCGAGCGATCAGGATAGCTGATCGCTGGCTCCTCAAAGGTCGTTGTTGTCCCTAGGATGGCAACTATCTACACGGAAACCGCTGCAAATGAAAACCCTAGTGACGATCATCGGCGCGGGGCCAGCCGGCATGTTGCTCTCCGAAATCCTCGCACGACAAAAGATCGACAGCATCGTCGTCGAGAGGCAAAGTCGGGACTATGTCAAATCCAGGATCCGCGCCGGCGTCCTTGAACAAACCACAGTGGACGTGCTGCGTGAGAACGGGCTAGCCGATCGGCTGGATAGTGAGGGGCATGTCCATGATGGGATGAAGATTGTCTGGGCAGGAAAGGAGAGCTTCTTCATCGACGTCAAAAAACACGTCGACAAGCAGTTTGTGGCCTATGGCCAAACAAGCATCCAGGAGGACCTTTTCGCCGCAGCGAACCGGCGCGATGCGCGAATCGTCTTCAATGCTGAGGATGTGAAGCTACACGACGTTCAGTCGAAGAAGCCGTCTGTGAGCTTCTTCAGCAACGGTGAAAGGGTGAGCATAGAAACAGACTTCATCGCGGGATGCGACGGCTTCCATGGTGTGTCTCGCCAAGCCATCCCACACGACGTACTGAAGGAGTACGAGAAGGTCTATCCGTTCGGGTGGCTTGGTATCTTGACAGAGCGGCCCCCGTTGCCGGACATCGTCTATGCGAACCATCCGCGTGGATTCGCTCTGGCATCCATGAGAAGTCCCACCTTGAGTCGCTATTACATCCAGGTACCGCTCGATGCACAGCTCGTCGAATGGACCGATGAGAGATTCTGGGAAGAGCTCAGGTCTCGATTTCCGCCGGAGATGGCGCGAGCTATTGTTGAAGGCCCATCGATTGAGAAGTCGATTGCACCCCTTCGCAGCTATGTGGCCGAACCTATGAGCTACGGAAGCCTTTTCCTCGCTGGTGACTCGGCTCACATCGTTCCCCCGACTGGGGCGAAAGGTCTCAATCTCGCAGTCTCGGACGTGTTTTATCTGAGTCGTGCGCTGACCTCCTTCTACAAGACGGGCAATGAAGCGTTGCTGGATGAATACAGCGCGACGGCGTTGCGGCGGGTGTGGCATTCAGTGCGTACCTCCTGGTACCTGACGAACTTGTTGCACCGATTCCCTACTGCGAACCAATTTGACCAAAAAGCACAGGAGTACGAGCTCGAATTCCTCAGATCGTCAGCGAGCGCGCAAGCGGCTCTGGCGGAGCAGTACGCTGGCCTTCCACTGGAGGAACTGAAATGAATCAACCACTCAGGGACTACAACGATATCCCGGGAACGTACGTCTTCGACGGCCTGCATCAGCGCCGCGGCTACTGGTTGAATACCTTCTGCAAGTCGCTTGACCACGCAGGAAACAGAGACGCGTTCAGGGCGAACCCGGCGACATACGTTGAGAAATTTCCGATGACGCCTGAGCAACGCGAAGCCGTTCGAGAAAGAGACTGGCTGGCCATGCTCCGGCTGGGGGGCAATATCTACTACACCTTCAAGCTCGCCATCTTCGACGGGTTGTCGATGCAGCACGTAGGTGCAGCGATGAATGGAAGCAAGATGACCGTTGAGGAGTTCCGCTCGATGATGGTGATGGGCGGCAGGCCGATCGATGGGATGCGCAGTCGGCGCGAGAACAGGGCGCGGGACCATGGCTAAGGTTGTCGGTGGAGTTGGTACCTCTCACGTACCCGCCATCGGCGCAGCCGTCGATGGCGGCAGGACAGGCGATCCCTACTGGAAACCAGTCTTTGACGGGATGCAGGCGGCGCGCGATTGGATCGCCGAGGTCAAACCCGACGTCTGCATCATCGTGTACAACGACCACGCGTCCTGCTTTTCGTTGAACCTGACGCCGACCTTCGCGCTCGGCGTCGCCGAGAGCTTCCAGCCGCACGACGAGGGCTACGGTCCGCGGCCCGTGCCCGTGGTGAGAGGCGCACCCGATCTGGCCTGGCACCTTGCCGAGCAACTCATCCTGAGTGAGTTCGACATCACCATCGTTTCTGAAATGACGGTGGACCATGGACTGACGGTGCCGCTGTCGGTGCTGTTTGGCCAACCAGCCGAATGGCCGTGCCGCGTCATTCCGTTGTGCGTGAATGTCATTCAGTACCCGCCGCCGACAGGAAATCGATGCCTGAACCTGGGAAAGGCCATCAGGTCCGCGCTGGAAAGCTTCCCGGAGGAGTTGAAGGTAGCAGTCCTCGGCACGGGTGGGTTGTCGCATCAACTGCAGGGCGAGCGTGCGGGCCTGATCAATGTGGAGTTCGACAACGCGTGGCTGGATGCGTTTGTAGACCGTCCGGCCACGGTCGCGTCCATGTCCCATCTCGAGGTGTTGAGAGAAGCGGGCTCAGAGGGGCTGGAGTGCGTCATGTGGCTCGTCATGCGCGGAGCACTGAATGAGGATGTGGATGTCCACCATCGGTTCTATCACGTCCCGGCGTCCAACACGGCCTACGGGCTTCTCGTTCTGGAGGACGCCAAGAATCCGGCGTCGCCAGGACGCTAATGGAATAGCGAACACCACAAGAACACCGGAGACAAGTCATGACCGTTCCCTACCCCAGTATCAGCCGTCGCGTTTTGATCGCATGCTTGGTTCCGCTGTCAATGCACGCATGGCACGCCACGGCTTGGGCGTCCGGCGACTGGCCATCCAAGCCGATCAAGCTGATTGTCGCGTTCCCGCCTGGGAGTTCACCGGATGTTATCGGGCGTGCTCTCGCCCCCGGATTGGCGGAAGCCCTGAAACAACCCGTTGTCGTGGAAAACAGAACGGGCGTCACGGGAATGATCGCCGCCGAGTTCGTCGCCCGATCACCGGCAGATGGCTACACCTTTCTCATGACCTCAGGTAGCTCCGTGACGATTTCGGTGCACACGCTTGCGAAAGTGCCGATCGATCCCTCGAAAGATCTCGTGCCCGTGGCGAGCACCGCTCGAATCGAGCTTTTCCTGGTGAGCGACGCACGGCAGGAATTCAAGTCCTTTGCTGAGCTTGTGGCGACGGCAAAGGCGCGGCCCGGCAGCCTTTCGTATGCCAGTCCTGGCAACGGCAGTGCACCTCATGTGGCGGCGGAGATGATGAAGGCTCAATCGGGCATGACCGCCGTGCATATTCCATATCGCGGCGCGTCGCCTGCGCTTCAGGACCTGCTTGGAGGGAGCGTCCAGTTTGCTTTTGACCCCGGAATTGCTCTCGAGCATGTCAGGGCGGGAAAGCTTCGCTTACTGGCTGTTGGCAGCACGAAGCGATCACCGTTGTTCCCCGGCACACCCACGCTGCAGGAACTCGGACTGAATGGATTCGACTCCGGAACTACCCATGCGATCTACGCTCCGGCAAAAACGCCGGTAGAGATCGTGGAGCGCATGAACGCGGAAATCAACACGCTGTTGGCAAGTCCTCACGTCACCAAGATCATTCGAAATCTTGGCGCCGAGCCGACTCCTCTCAGCCCCGCGGAGCTCGCAGATCAGCTGCGCCGCGATAGCGCCCGCTACGCCGAGATCGTGAAGCTTCGTGGGATCAAGGAATAGCCACGAAAGCTGCAGATGCGAATTTTTTCCCACACACAACGCGCCGTGCATGACGGTGCATACCCCAGTGAACGGCTTTCGCGCAGAGCGGGCTCAAGCACCCAGCCACCGATCCGAGAGACGGGCGCCCTGCAACCCCCCGCGTCAAACGAATTGGAATTCACGCTGGCAGATTCCGTCAGCAGATTCATGTGCGCTCTCGACCAAGTGAGGGAAGGAGACCACAACAAGGAACTAGGTGAAATTCCATCGGATGCAATGGAACGCGCACGCCATCTGAAGTCAGCTGCGTACTTCCTCGACACTTCAATTGCCGGCGTCAGCGAACTCAAACGCGAGCATTTGCTCGATCTCCGTATCGAGCATCCCACGTTTCGCACGGCAACATACGAGCAATCCGAGACCAAGCTCCGGCTTCGCTTCAACCCGAACGCCGTTTTGCGACAGATGAAGCGGTCGATGGACCTGTGCGAGCAGGGCGTCGAGCATCACACGCACGCGCTTGTTTTGATGGTCGAGTTTCCTCGCGATCCCCAGGCCGGGGAGCCAGGAGCAGACTGGATCGTGGGAATGCAGCAATGGCGCGCCGCGCTGAGGGCAGCTGAAACAGCCGCGGTCCTGGCCAACTACATTCGCATTCTCGGCTTTAGCGCCAGGAGCCACACGGCGACAACGACCGACGTGAACCTGCTCAGGCTCGCGGTGTCGTCCGGTCTGGCGCGTTCCGAACAAGGACGTATCTTGAACCCGTTTGTGGGTGACAGATTCGCGCTCGCAGCAGTGACGACGGATATGGCACTTGATCCGGACCTGCCGCTGGCTCCGCCATCCTTTCTGGAGTCCTTTAGGGCGAAGGGTCCGAGCTGGTGGCTGGGCTCGTCGAGCCCAAAGAATAAGTGGAATTTCCGTGAGTTTGGCGCGCGGGAATATCGGAACAGCCGCTTTCCGGTCGAAACCCTCAAGCGGGTCGAGGAGACAACGACCTTTATCGACGAGGCGCGCATTCCGCGCGTTCCGAAAAGCAGCGAATTCTTCCTGCGTGCGGCGTTTGGCGATCTCGGAAAAGCTCCCCAGGAAGCCTCAAAGGACGGCTATTCCGTAGCTAAGGCACCCCTGGCGGCGGCTCTAAGACTTGCACTGAACGTCTATTCGGTGCTTCAGCGAGGCGAGCCCGCGAAGCGCAAGCTTGCGTTTCCAGATCGCAAGAACAATGCGGACTTGGTCAAGGCAACCCTGCACTTTCTTGGCGCGGACATTGCGGGCGTTTCGCGCGCACCCGATTGGGTCTGGTATTCGCATCGCCAGGACGGCACGGAGATGCCGGTGGCGCATCCCTTTGCAGCTACGGTGATGATTGACCAGGGCTTCGATACCATGGAAGGCGCGTCCGGTGACGACTGGATTTCAAGCGCGCAATCCATGCGAACCTACATGCGTGCGGGCTTGGTGTGTAGCGTTCTTGCCGATCACCTTAGACGCCTTGGATACGACGCCACGGCTCATTCTGCGGCAGACAGTGACGTTATACAGACACCACTCGTTCTGCTGGCGGGCCTTGGAGAGGTGAGCCGGATCGGCGAGACCATCCTCAATCCGTTCCTTGGTCCAAGAAGCAAGACGGGGGTCATGACCACGGATTTCCCCATCGAGCCGGACAAGGCCATCGACTTTGGGCTGCAGAATTTCTGCGAATCTTGCAACAAGTGTGCGCGCGAGTGTCCCTCAGGCGCCATCTCGGCCGGACCGAAAGTGATGTTCAACGGCTACGAGATCTGGAAGGCCGACGTCGAGAAATGTACGCGGTACCGGATGACGAATCTGGCAGGCTCAATGTGCGGTCGATGCATGAAAGCTTGCCCATGGAATCTTGCCGGACTTGTTCAGGAAAAGCCCTTTAGGTGGGCTGCGATGCATATTCCCGTGGCCGCCCAGTGGCTGGCAAAGCTTGACGACTACCTCAATCGGGGGGAGATCAATCCCAGGAAAAAATGGTGGTGGGACATCACGACCGAGCGCAACGGTAGCGTGGTCGCCGCGAAGGAAGTGAACGTCCGGGGCCTCAACAAGCATATTCGGCTGAAGTATGAAGACCAGACGCTCGCCGCCTACCCGGCCCCCCTCGCTCCTCTGCCATTGCCCATGCCGAGCAGAGTTGATCGCGAAGCAGGTATAGAGGCGTACAAGAATCTCCCGACACCAGACGCGTACAAAGCGCGCATCGCTTCCGGTGACACGGACAATTTGGTTCCAGGTTTGCGGCGCCTTACCGAAGAGCCACCTGTCGTCGTCGCAAAAGTCAGTCGACGCTGGGCAAGCTCGAAAGATGGAAAAATTGACCTCTTCGAGATTGTCTCTGCGCACGGATTGCCGTTGCCAAAGTTCGATGCAGGCGCGCACGTCGACGTGACGATTACGCCCGAGTTCATTCGGCAGTTCAGCCTGGCCGGAGATCCCGCTGATCGCACCAAGTATGTACTTGGCATTCTGAGGGAGGATCAAGGCCGGGGTGGCTCCTTGAAAATCCACCAGATGCTTCGACCTGGGGTTCCAGTAGTCGTCTCCACGCCCAGAAACCATTTCCCGGTGATGCGGGAGGCACGCCGGCATCTTCTTCTGGCCGGGGGAATTGGGGTCACTCCGCTGATTGCGATGGGGCATGAACTCTATACCGCCGGTAAAGACTTTGTCCTGTACTACAAAGCGAAGACACGAGCACAGGCCGCTTTCATTCAGGAACTCGAGTCAGTAGCATGGTCGAATCGCGTCCACTTTCACTTCAGCGATGAGCGGCGGTTGGATATTGCAGATGTGCTGCGCGAGTATGTTCCTGGCGATCACGTCTACACCTGTGGTCCAGCTGCATTTATGGATGCTGTGTTTGACACGGCTACCACCTTCGGATGGGACGAAAGCTCCTTGCATCGAGAGTACTTCTCCGTGCCTGAGATGGACGAGCGGGAAAAGCTCCCGTTCAAGCTGCGTCTGGGCAGCACAGGCCAAATCATTCCTGTGAGCGCTACGCAAAACGCCGTGCAGGCGCTCGCTAGCGCGGGCCTTCAAGTAGACGTGAAATGCAGTGATGGTCTCTGCGGCGTCTGCGCAGTTCCCTATCTCTCAGGCGATGTAGATCATCGCGATTTTGTTCTTAGCAAGGAGCAGCGCAAGGTGAAGATGATTACGTGCTGCTCCCGAGCAGCCACAGCCGACGGCGAGATCGTCCTGAATCTCTAGTCCTTGCCCTGTCATCGATCGGTGACAGCCGCGGCCACGTTTCCTGACCCTTCAGCGCGCAGCAAACCGTCAGCACTAATCACGCATTAGGACTCGTGACATCGACTCGCACATGGCGGCAAAAGCTGACGCTGGTCTTGAAAGGGGCAAATCGGCGCGATAGATGAGTGCGTTGGACGATCCGTGAAAACGTTCCTGGATGTCCATGGCGCGGATGTTGCTGCCCAAAAGCCCCTTTTCAACAAGTCTGGAGGGTGCCAATGCCAACCAATCTGTGGAGCCTACAAGCGCAGCAAGTTGAGTGAACGATTCGCATGTTGCAGCAACGGCAGGGGCCGCGAGCTCATTCTCATCATAGACTCGCATGATGGAGCTTCCAGGTCCACCAGGTGGTCCCAGGAGAATCCATTCTGCACTCGTGAGTTCCTTTAGCGATGTGGCCTCGGCCAGGGGATGTTCGTTCCGACAGACTACCTGCAACTGGCTATCGAAAAGATGCCTCATTATCAGACCCGGTGCGACCCCTTGGTCTGGCACTGCAGTGATTGCGATCTCAATTTCGCTCCGCTGAAGTGCTGGTTGCAGTTGCTGATGAAAGCCGATCCGCAGATGCAGTCTCACGGAGGGAAGGGCGCGGTGAAAATGCGGTGCGACTAGTGGAAGAAATACTGCGGTCGGAGTGGGCCCAAGTCCAACGTACAGCGGGCCGTCGATGTTATCGCTGGACACCCGGAGCTCTGATTCAGCAATAGCGGCTTCCCGTAGGATCATGCGCGCACGTGGAAGTAGCTTCTCGCCATGAGGAGTGAGGCGCAAACCGCGGGTCGATCGTTCTATGAGTTGTACACCGAGTCCGGATTCAAGTGCCTGGAGACTCCCAGTGAGGCCCGCCTGGGAAACGCCAAGTTGCGCAGAAGCCCTTCTGAAGCTCCCGTGATCAAGAACTTCGACAAAGGCCTTCAGCTGCTGGAGTGTCATGCTTCATCCTCTGATCGATTAATGCGATCAGGATAGCCGAGAACGTCTTGAGTTACGTCCATGCGTTCCCTAAGCTCACTCACTTATTATTCCAGTTTGATGTTCGCCTCCCGGACCAGATCGGCCCAGAGTTTGGTATCTACCGCGATCATGTCCGCCAGTTTTTTGGGCGTGCTGCCGAAAACTTCGTAACCCTGGCCGGCCAGCTTGGCGCTGATGTCAGGATCTTTCAGAATGGTGACGATCAGGCTGCTGAGCTTTTGGACAATCTCTGGCGGGGTTTTGGCCGGTGCCAGGACACCGAACCAGGAGGTGACGTCGTAACCCGGAACACCGCTGCTCGCAATGGTGGGGACCTGGGGAGCCAGCGGGCTCTTGTCCAGGCCGGTAGTGCCCAGCAGCTTGATGTTGCTGGCACGGGCGTGGGGCAACGTAGTGGCCGGGAGATCAAACATCATCGAGATATTCCCGCCCATCACATCCGTCATCGCTGCCGCATTGCCTTTGTAGGGCACATGCATGAGGTCAATGCCTGCCATTTTCTTTAGCAGCTCGCCAGACAAATGATTGGAGGTGCCGTTGCCGGCCGAACCGAAGGAGAGTTTGCCGGGGTTGCGTTTGGCATAACTGATCAGTTCGCTAACGGAGTTGAACGGCAACTTTGGGTTGACCGCCAGAAACATGGTGTAGGAGCCGGCGCTGGAGACAGGTGCGAAGTCCTTGACCTGATATGGCAACTTGGGATTGAGGGATGGGTTGACGACCAGGGCTGCGCTGGCGGTAAACAGCAGGGTGTAGCCGTCCGCCGGCGACTTGGCGACATAGTCCACACCCAGAATGCTGCCGGCCCCCGGTTTGTTTTCAATGATGACAGGCTGGCCCAGGCTCTCCTGCATGCGCTGGCCCAGTGAGCGCGCCAGCTGGTCGGTTGGACCACCGCTGGCATAAGGCACAACCAGCCGGATCACGCGGTTGGGGTAGGTGTCGGTCTGTGCGTGGGCGAAAGGCAGCGCGAGCGCGGCGAGGCCGGTCACGCACAAAAGGCGGCGCATCTTGCGAAATGTCAGGGGTGTCATCAGTGTCTCCATGAAGGGTTATTGTTGTCATCTGCCGCTTGCGCGGCGCTCAGCTGACCAGGGACTGGGCCAGTGCCAGCGACACGGGGTCGGACTGCAGCAGCAGCTTTTCTATTTCGTTGTCGCGTTGGACGTCTTTGACACCACTTTGCAGGCGGTGCAGCAAAACTTGCCGGCTGATCAACAGGCGGCGTGCGTCGCCGCCTTGTTGGCCGATACGGGCACCTTCACCCGCCAGCAGGGCGGCGGTGACAGCGTGGTACATGCGTGAGGCGGCCTCGCGGCTGTCCACTTCACCCTCCAGGGTTGCCGCGCTCTGGTCCATCAATGCCCGCGCTTCTTCGATCGCGGCGCTGAGGAGGTTCAGCAACGGAGCCGGAATGCCGAGTGACAGCCGCAGCCAGTCGGCCATCGATTCCGCCAGGGCGTTATGAGCGCCTTCCTTGCCTGCAGCGCGTTGCACTGCGTCAAGCGCGTTGATGTTGCTGGTGCCTTCCCACAACACCCCAATGTGCGAGTCGCGAACTAGGCGTTCGTTGACAAAATCCTCGATGTAGCCGTTTCCGCCACGAACTTCCATCGCGCCAGTCGCCACCTTTACGTTGTCCCGGCAGGCGCGGAACTTGAACAGCGGCGTGAGCATGCGCAAC
Source organism: Ottowia thiooxydans DSM 14619 (assembly GCF_000422885.1). Classification (GTDB taxonomy): domain Bacteria; phylum Pseudomonadota; class Gammaproteobacteria; order Burkholderiales; family Burkholderiaceae_C; genus Ottowia; species Ottowia thiooxydans. The sequence goes on from NZ_AUGX01000011.1 coordinate 103,778, forward strand.
TCCAGTTGCGCGCGCAGGTCTCCGCTGTCTGCGCGATGCATGACGTCGGCGGCATGTACAAACATGGACAAAGCCTGTTCCGTGGGCAGCAGCAGCTTCATCAGTTGGCGGCGGTGCAGGGGGTGGTCGATCAGGCGGCGGCGAAACGCGATGCGGTAGTTGGACACCACCATGGCCTCGTTCCAGCAGCGGCGCATCATCGCCGCCGCGCGCACGCCGTGCGACAGGCGCGACAAGTTGACCTGGTCCAGCATCTGTTTGAGGCCCTGGTGGACATCTCCGACCAGATAGGCCACGGCACCCTCGAACAGCACCTCCCCGCTGGGCATGGAACGTGTGCCCATTTTGTCTTTCAGGCGTGCGATGCGGTAGGTGTTGCGGCTGCCGTCGTCGAGGTGGCGTGGCACGGCAAACAGTGCCAGTCCCTTGGTGCCGTCCGGGCCGTCCGCCGGCCTGGCCAGCACCAAGGCCACGTCGGCATCCACCGCCGAGCAAAACCATTTGTCGCCTGTCAGGCGCCAGTGCTGGCCATCATGCGCCGCCTGCAGCCGGTTGGTGCCAATGTCCGAGCCGCCGGTGCGCTCCGTCATGAACTGCGTGCCCTTGAGGATCTTGCTGGGGTCGGTGCTGGTCATACCCGGCAGGAAACGCGCCTTGAGTTCTTCGTCGCCATACCGCTCGATCAGAAAGGTCGAACTGTCGGTCACGCTGATTGGGCACATCAGGCCAAATTCAGCCTGCACAAACACATACTGGAAGGCGTATTTCGCCAGCGGCAGGTAACGTGTTGGCCAGCCCAGCACTCCTTTGGCGCGTGACATGGCATGGATGCCGAAATCGGTGTAGCCGATTTTTTCCATCTCGCGGTAAGCCGGGTGGTAGTCGACCCAGTCCTCGTCGGCGCCAAAGCGGGTGCGGGGGCGGAGCACGGGTTTGTTCTTGTCGGCGGCCATGGCCAGCTCGTCCAGTCGGCTGCCCGCGACTTGCCCCAGCTTGTGCAGGTGAGGGGTGATGAAGTCCAGCACCTCGCTGGGCAAACGCAGCGCCAGCAGCTCGGAGAGGGCTGGATCAAGCGTATGGAAGTTCAGGCCACGACAGTCAGGGGCGACCAGTGTTTCCGCGGAAACTGCGCCCGCCCTGTCGAGCGCCGGCGCCTTGGGAGAACTAAATACAGAGGTCACGTCATCGTCCTTATCGGTGGTCAGTAGGGGGAGATGGGCTCATGGCTCGAGGCCTAGAAGCCTGTTGGGAGCCAGTCTAGGCAGACGGCTTGAAAGCGCAAGGAGCATTCCGCACAGCGGAAAGGGGCGTTGATTTTTCAGACACTGCACGCACACTATGAGCCGTTCCAGTTCCTCAACCTTTAGCGAAGCCGACCATGCAAGGTGCTCTTTCTCATATTCGCGTCCTTGACCTGACCCGCATCCTGGCGGGCCCGTGGTGTACGCAAAATCTCGCGGATCTGGGCGCCGAGGTGATCAAGGTGGAGCGCCCCGGTGTGGGCGACGACACACGGACCTGGGGACCACCCTGGCTGGCGGATGGCCGGGGCGGCAACCTGCCGGACTCCACCTATTTCTCCTCAGCCAATCGTGGAAAAAAATCCATCACCGTCGACATCGCAACGGACGCCGGCCAGCAGTTGATTCGCACCCTGGCCGAGAGCTGTGATGTGGTGGTTGAAAACTACAAGGTCGGTGATTTGAAGCGTTATGGCCTGGATTATGAAAGCCTGAAAAAGGTGAATCCAGCCTTGATTTATTGCTCCATCACAGGTTTTGGCCAGGATGGACCGTATTCCCATCGCCCCGGCTACGACTTTGTTTTTCAGGGCATGGGCGGTCTGATGAGCATCACTGGCGAGAAGGACGAATTGCCGGGCGGTGGGCCGCAGAAAGTCGGTATTGCCGTGGCGGACATCACCACCGGTATGTACGCCACAGTGGCTGTGTTGGGCGCGTTGGTGCACAGGGCCGAAACCGGTGTTGGTCAATACATCGATACAGCGTTGCTCGACTGCATTGTCGCCTTTGGATCGAACCAGATCGCGGGATTTTTCGCCACCGGCAAGTTGCCGCATCGTTATGGAAACGCCCATGCCAATGCCGTGCCTTATGGCGTGTTTTCTACCAGCGACGGGCAAATCATTCTGGCGATTGCCAACGATGGGCAGTGGCAAAAATTCTGCCGCGCGATGAACCTGCCGGAGCTGGGGCGTGATGAATCCTTCCTGACCACGCCGCAGCGCCTGGTCCATCGTGAGCGGCTGATTCCCCAGGTTGCCCAGGCGCTGCTGCGCTGGAAACGGGATGAACTGCTGGTTTTGCTCGAGGAGCACGGCGTGTCCTGCGCACCTATCAATGACTACTCGCAAGTGTTTGCCGATCCGCAGGTCCAGGCCCGGCAATTAAAGACCGATATCGCCCATCCGGACGGGCATGTGGTGTCGACAGTCACCAGCCCGATTCGTTTGTCCGAGACACCTGTTCGCACCGACATGGCCCCGCCGCGTCTGGGTCAGCACACTGACGAAGTGTTGGGTGAATTGCTGGGATTGCCCCCGGAAACTCTGCTAACCTTGCGTGAGAAAAAAATCATTTAGCGATCACCGTCGCTGAGATATGAATGACTCGGCACCCGTAAGCACCCCTGATCGACAACTGGTCAACGCGCTGTCACGCGGGCTGCTGATCCTTGCATGTTTCCGGGTCAGCCGGCCGCTTTTGACTAATGGCCAACTCGCGGAGTACAGCGAGTTGCCGCGCTCTTCGGTGTCACGCCTGACCCATACGCTAGTCAAACTGGGATATCTCGAATACGACAGCCGCCATGCGGCTTACCGCTTGGGACCGAAAGTGTTGTCGCTGAGCTATGCCATGTTGGGTGGCATGGCGATGCGTCCGCTGATTCTTCCGCATATGAAGGAACTGGCGGAACGCGCCAACAGTCTGGTGGCGCTGGCGGCCTGTGAGGATTACGGCATGTTGATTGTCGAGACTGTGATGGGCCGCAATACCCTGGCCAAACCTATGGAGGTCGGGGCACATATGGCCCTGGACACCACTGCCATGGGCCGGGCCTACCTGGCTTCCTGCAGCGTCTCGGAACAGAAAAAGATCATCCACCACTTGAGCAAAAGCAAGAAGCGTGATGCGCAAGAGCTGGGGGGTGCCACCGCCAAAGCGGTGGAAGAATACCGCGAGCAGGGTTATTGCACCTCCATCCATGAATGGCGCGAAGGTGTCACTGGTGTTGCGGTTCCGCTTTACCTGAAGGACTTTGGCCGTACCATGGTCCTGACCTGCGGCGGTTCGGCCAAACAGCTGACGCCCAAACACATCACCGAAACGATCGCGCCGCTGCTGATCAGGACAGCAGCAGAAATCGAGCAGGCTTTCAAGGATTCCGGCACCATGAACTTGTTGGGCCGAGGCCGGAAGCGCTGAGTATTTTTGGTGGGCACCATGGTGCCTACGCACATATAGGCGGCGGAGCCCGGCACAGCGGCCTCGCCAGTAAAAACTTAGATGGTGCGGACAAAGTCAGAGAGCGACGACTCGCTGGCGAGTACATGTTGGCCAACCAGCGTGTTCCAGTAAGCCTCTGATCCATGGGCCATGCGCCATTCGTGCAGGCGACGGGTTAACAGCTGGAGGTCGTATTCTTGGGTCACCCCGATGGCGCCATGCAAGGCATGGGCGGTTGCGGCTACCAGCGCGGCCGCTTCACTTGTGCGTGACTTGGCGATGGCACTGGCCAGCAGCGAGGGGGTCTTTCCATTTCCCTGAAAGCCGGCTTCGGCTGCGATCGAGGCGGCAGCGGTATGCTCCGCCATCACGCTCAACTGGTGTTGCACGGCCTGAAATTTCCCGAGCGATTTTCCGAACTGAACACGGTCGTTGCAGTACTGCAGCGTCATGTCGAAGACGCGGTTCATCGCGCCGCTGAGCAAGGCCGCATGTAAGGCCGCCCCGAAGGCAGCCAGCATGCTGCCGCCGCGTGGCGCGCGCATGGCACTGCTGGCATCGGGCCAGGTTAGCGTGGCCGTCAGGTTGTGTTTGACGCCCGTGCCTTGGCGCTGGCCCGCTGCGCAAGGCAGCAGCAGCAGGGCGTCGCCGTCGCTGGCGAGCACGAAGTCGGCCAGCATGCCGTAGGGCGTCAATGTGCAAGTGATGGCGCCATCCGCTTCGCGGCGAAAGGCGGCGGCCAGCGTGATCATGCCGGCGGGCGCCGGCAACTGGGCATCCAACAGGGCGCGGGCCACAATCGTTTGCGCCAGCGGCAGCGGAACCGCGTAACGTCCCAAACAGCTCAGAACCGGAAACAGCTCGGCTAGGGACAGGGCGGCTCCGCCGTCAACTTCAGCTGCCAGCAGCTCTAGAAATCCTGCGCCCGCGACCGCTTCCCACAATGCCGTGGGTGAGCCGCCGGCTTCGATGACCCGCACGGCGGCCGGCGTGCACTGGTTCTTGAGAATGTCTTCTATGGCTTCTGCAAACATGGTTTTTCTTTCTTAGCGCAAGCCCAGACCACGCGCGATCATGCCGCGCAGGATCTCGCGCGTGCCGCCACGCAGCGAGTACGTGGGTGCAATCTGGCTCACATAAGCCACGGTGCGGTAGAGGTCGGCGTCCACGGGCGCATTGGGGTCCATGGCGATGGCGGCCTCTAGAACGGCCGGGATGTTTTGCTCAAACTCGGTGCCTATGTCCTTGATCAGCGCCGCTTCAACGATGGGACTTTCACCATTGACCAGTTTGCTGGTGACGGCGATGGACATATTGCGCAAGGTCGTCAAGTGTGTGGCGAAACGCCCGATAGTCTCGGCGTGGACAGCGGCGCCCGGCATACGGCGCAAGCACCGAATCCAGTGTTCCAGCAGCACGATGCTGGAGTAAATACGTTCTGGGCCACTGCGCTCGAAGGCGAGCTCGGCGTTGACTTGGGCCCAACCGCTGCCTTCCTGGCCGATCAAGGCATCGTCGGCCAGCAATACGTCGTCAAAAAAGACCTCGGAAAAATGGGCATCCCCTGCCAGGTCATGGATGGGTCGTATCGTCACACCCGGCAAGCTCAGGTCGATAATAAATTGAGACAAACCTTGTTGTCTGTCCTGCGCTTCGCCGGAGGAACGCACCAGGGCAATCATGTAGTGGCAGTGTTGCGCATTGGTCGTCCAGATTTTTCGACCGTTCAAGCGCCAGCCGCTTTCGCCGCGGGTTGCACGCGTGCCAACGCTGGCGAGGTCCGAGCCGGCGTTGGGCTCACTCATACCTATGCAAAAAAAGGCCTCTGCGGCACATATCTTTGGTAAATAGAACTGGCGCTGCGCTTCCGTACCGAACTTGAGGATCAGGGGGCCGCTCTGGCGATCGGCTATCCAGTGGGCTGATACTGGTGCGCCGGCGGTCAGCAGTTCTTCGACCAGAACGAAACGCGAATAGGCATCCAGACTGGCACCACCGTATTGGGCGGGCAGGGTCACACCTACCCAGCCGCGTGCCGCCAGTTTTTTGCTGAAGGCGGCATCAAATCCCATCCATGAGCGAGCCCGGATGTCTGGTGGTGTGGTCTCAAAACTGGATGCGAGAAATGCTTTCACCTCGGCGCGAAACGCCTCAGCAGCAGCGGGGAGTGCGGCGAGCCGGAACGCCGATAACAGGTTGCTCAAGGAATTCTCCTGCGGGGATCAGACGCCGATGGTGTAACCACCGTTGGCCGATAAATGTTGACCTGTGATGTAGGACGCGGCATCCGACAGCAGGAAGCAGACCGGACGGGCCACTTCCACCGCTTCGGCCCAGCGCCCGAGTGGGATTTGTGCGAGGTAGGTGTCGGCAAATTTTTCGCTGCGTATGGTTTCGGTCATGGGCGTCTCCACCACGCCAAAACCTACGGTGTTCACGCGCACGTTGTACTTGGCCCACTCGCGTGCGGCACACATGGTCAGGCCTAGCAAGCCGGCCTTGGCAGCCCCGTAGTTGATCTGGCCTATGGTGCCGCGCCGGCCGGCGTCGGACGAGATATTGATGATGGAGCCTGCAGCCTTGTCGCCAGCGCGTGAACGCGTCAGCATGTGACGGCCCACGGCCTGTAAAAAATAGAAGGAGCCTGACAGATGGACGTCGATAACCTGTTGCCACTCTTCGACACGCATTTTTTCAATCATGGCGGGCCGGGTGATGCCAGCGTTGTTGACCAGACCATGGACGGCGCCGAACTTGGTGACCGCTTCGTCCACGGTGCGTTGTGCAAATTCAATTTCGGCCACACTCCCAATCATGGGCAACACGCGGTCTTTGCCGGCTTCGTCGCGGAAGGCCTCCAGCGCGCCGGCGTTGAGGTCTACCGCCGTCACCGTGGCGCCCAGCTTCAAGGCCAGATCGGCAATAGCACGCCCAATACCCTGGGCGGCGCCAGTCACCACAATGCTTTTGTCTTTCAGTGAGAGGGATTCGTCATTCATGACAGTTCTTTCTTAAAGTGTCTCTTCGGTGCCCAGTACCAACGTGGCCTGGCTGGAGAGTTCGCCGCCGTTGCCGTGGGCCACGGCCAGTTGTGCGTCTTTCACCTGGCGCTCGCCGGCTTGCCCCATCAGTTGCTGTGTCGCTTCGACCATGGTGAACAGTCCGTACATGCCTGGATGAACACACGACAGGCCGCCGCCATTGGTGTTCACGGGCAGAGCGCCGCCCGGGGCAATACGACCGTTTTCCACAAAAGCACCGCCTTCGCCCTTTTTGCAAAAGCCCAGGTCTTCCAGGAACAGAATGGTGTTGATGGTGAAGGCGTCATAGACCTCGACCACGTCAATATCGGCAGGTTTGACACCAGCCTGGGCAAAGGCGCGTGCGCCGGAGGAGACCGCTGCCGTGGTGGTCAGGTCGGGCATGGAGGTGATGTCGCGGTGGTCGGTGGCTGCGGCGGCGCCCAGCAGGTAGACCGGCCGTCTGGCCAGGTGTTTGGCACGCTCGGCACTCACCATGACCACAGCCGCTGCACCGTCGGTTACCAGGCAGCAGTCGCGCACGCTGATGGGGTCCGACACCATGCGAGCCTTGAGGTAATCCTCCATCGTGAGCGGGTCACGCATGAAGGCATCGGGGTTGAGCTGAGCCCAGCGCCGCGCGGCCAGGGCGACCTCGCCGAGTTGTTCGCGTTTCAAACCATATTCGTGCATATAACGCGAAGTCGCCAGCGCATAGGCGCCTACCGGGCGTCCGAGTTTGAAAGGCGCTTCATAGGCCGACGGCCGCATCGCGCTGACCAGTCCGCCTGCCGCGGTGCGCTGGTTGCTGCCGTAGGCAATCAGCGCCACGTCGCATTGTCCGGCCTCGATGGCCAGAGCTGCCCACATGGCATGTGTCAGAAAGGCCGAGCCTCCGGTGCGGTTGTTTTCGGTCAGCCGGGGCTGTAGCCCCAAGTATTCGGCAAAGGTCAGGCCCGACAGGAAGTCATCGGGCAGACCAATGAACAGGCCGTCCACATCGGCGGGTTTGAGACCAACCTGATCGAGCGCATTCAAACTGGCCGACACCGCGAGGTCCATGGAACTGCGGCCCGAGGACTCGCCTATGCCATAGGTGGCGGCTGCCACGATGGCCGATTTTCCGCGCGGGAATTTGTCTTCTTTCATCACTTGTTTCCTGTGTCTGCGGCCATGTCGAACAACAGGAGAGGGCGCTCGTCCTGCGACCCGATACGGGCTTGCACCTTCATGCCGATGTAGACCGCTTCAGGGGCCAACCCTTCGACACGGCTCATCACGCGTGGACCTTCTTCCAAGTCCACCAGCACCACGTTGTAAGCTTGTTGTGGTGGTTTGACGCGCACCACGGTCGTGGCATGAACGGTGCCGCGGCCCGAGGCCTCCACCCATTCGAGATCGCGCGCCCCCGTGACGGGTTCGGCCACACGGGGATAAAAACAGCACTTGCCGCTGCTGCGTGAACGCTGGAGCATGAATTTTCCTCGTGCCAGGTGTGCGAAGAATTCCTGCTCGGGTCGGATCTCAGTCATGAATAGTCTCCTCCATCAAGCGCGGCCCACGGGCCGGCAAGGATGCGGGTCAAATCGAGTGCATCGAGGTGCCTTAACGCCGTTTTCATGGGGAACTCCTGTCCATTTCTATACGCCAAGAATAGGAGGAGTGGTTGATACCGTCCAATATTTAATAATTGAATATTGATATTGTTTTGGTATCGGATGTCAATAAGTCAAGCTCAATTTAAGAATTTTGACAATTCAGTCGATACTAATTTGGTATCGATTTGTTTGATAACGATATTGGACGTTGATTTTGAAATCCTCTACGCTGGAGGTCTATGACACAGCCTGAGGAGGCCCATCCCATGTCTGACTTTCTTTTGTACGAACAGCAAGACCACGTGGTCACGCTGACGATGAACGAGCCCGAACGCCGCAATCCGCTGACGGGCAATACGGCCGTGCCGGACTTCTTGGCCGCGATAGATCGCATTCACAACGACCGGAGCGTGCGCGCCGTCATCCTGACCGGTGCCGGCACGGCTTTCTCCTCCGGCGGCGACATCCGCGATATGGAGCGGCAGGCTTCGGGGGAAGTCAGCGGCATGCAGATTCGCCAGGAATACCGCACCGGCATCCAGCGGCTGCCGCTGGCCTTGTTCAACCTCGAAGTTCCTGTGATTGCCGCGGTCAATGGCGCGGCCATAGGCGCGGGGCTGGACCTGGCCTGCATGTGTGATATCCGGATTGCCTCGGAGCATGCCAAATTCGCCGAGAGTTTTGTCAAATTGGGGATCATTCCGGGCGACGGCGGCGCCTGGTTGCTGCCCCGCATCATCGGTATGTCGCGTGCGTCCGAGATGTCTTTCACGGGGGATGTCATTGGACCGGACCTTGCAGCGAACTGGGGCCTGGTGTCACGCGTGGTGCCAGCCGATAAACTGCTGACCATGGCGAATGAACTGGCCTTGCGTATTGCAGCCAACCCACCTCATGCCGTGCGCCTGACCAAGCGGCTGCTGCGAGAAGCCATGCACACGCGCCTCGATACGCTGCTGGAAATGGCCTCGGCCTTTCAGGCGATGTCGCATCAGACGGATGATCACAAGGAGGCTGTCTCGGCCTTTTTGGCCAAGCGCCCCCCGGTTTTCAAGGGCTGAGGTGCGTGCAGGCAAGGTGGTGGTAGCAGGATGCTCCGTTATGCTTGACGGCAACGACACCGCCAAACCTATGGATCTGCGACGTATACGCCACTTTGTCACGCTTGCCGAGACGCTTAATTTTCGTCGTGCGGCAGAGCGCCTGCACATGGCGCAGCCGCCGCTGACGGTTTCGATTCAGAAACTGGAGGCGGAGCTGGGCGTCAAGCTATTCGCCCGCGAATCCACGGGGGTCACGCTGACGGCCAGCGGACGGGCGGTACTGGTGGAAGCGAAGAATCTGTTGTTTCACGGAAGTCAACTCCTTGAAACGGCCAAGGGAACGCTGGAAGGAACGGGAGGAATACTGCAGATTGGCTTTGTTGGCTCGTCGACCTACGGGATGCTGCAAAAACTGCTGCCCCTGTTCCGTGCGGAATATCCTGGCGTTGAATTGATCCTGCGCGAAGCAACGTCGGTGGCCATCATGCAGCAGCTTCAAGACAATGCACTCGATATTGGCCTCGTCCGTGTGCCATTGCTGCAGACATCCAGGGCGACGCTGGTGCAGCTTGAGCGCGACGAATACATCGCAGCGCTGCCACGCGGCAATGCCTTGGCAGGCAAAAGGTTGCTGAAACTGTCGGATATGGCCGGCGAGTCGTTCGTCATGTATGCCCCCGATCATGCCTCTGGTCTGCACAGCACGGCCATGCTCGCTTGCCAGCACGCTGGGTTCATCCCCCGCGTCACACAACAAGCCATTCAGATTCAGACAGTCTTGGCATTGGTGGAAAGCGGGCTGGGTGTGGCGCTTGTGCCCTCGGTCATGCAGCGCTATGTCAGCAGCAAGATCGTGTATCGCCCTTTTGTGGACTTTCCAGCGGCCGCATCCATCGGGCTGGCGTTGGCCTATATGGCCGAGACGGAGAACCCGGCCGCAAGCAGGTTTCGCCAGCTTGCTTCTCGTGAGTTTCCGCCGGCGCGCCCACAATAACTTTGCCGTGCGATCCAAACGGAATAGGCATCCCTGAACCTGACTGCATTGCGCAGTGGTTACCAGTATCAGGAGCGCCATGGCTATGTGATCGAGTGCAGGTTCGACAGGCCCGGGTATTGCCACTGAATTGCCAGTCGAGTTGAGAAAATGGCGTCGACTGCAATCTTGGCGCAATGCCGGCATTACCGCGATAGATGGGGCTGTCGTAGATTTTTCCCGTTTGCGCATCCGTCAGTGGTGAAGGCGCCAACGACGGCGTCACATTTGGGCTTTCATTGCACCGTAGTTGCGGGTATGTCCTGGAATTCAGCCCAAAAACTAATTTGGCCCGCACCGCACGAATCAGTGACAGACGCATATCATTCAAGTATGGAAAATGCCCTTCAAAGCCTACGCGCCACCCTGCTCAGAGGGGGGCTGTCTGCAGGCCTGGAGCAGCTTAATCTGCGAGTTCTTCATCGGTTCACAGCGGTTTATCGCCTCGAGGGCGACATGCTTAAGAACGTCGCGATCGTCGACAAATTGGGCGAAGTAGTGCCTGAACACCTTCTCGCTGTGCCGCTTGGCAGTAGCTTCTGCCAGTTCGTCCTGCGCGATGGCGTCTTCAACCACGATGGGTCTGACGATTCGCGCCTCCTGGGCCATCCCTACAAAGGCGTCGTGAACGCCTACGTTGGCTTGCCTCTGATGAAAAATGGAGTCGACTTGCTTGGAACGTTCTGCCACTTTGATTTCTCGCCGATGCAAGTCACCGACGAAGAGTTTCAGTTTATGGAAAAGGTGGCGCGTGAACTCCCGCGATACCTTTAGGGCGCGGGCAACATCCCGGAGAGCCCTTCCGACGGCGTGGAGAGCATGAAACGCGTGCAAGACTCGCTCTAGCGCGGGCTCGCGAGAGGAGCCTTGCGGAAGTGTTGGCCACGGTCATCAGCGGTGTTTCCGGTTTGGGCGCCGTGATCGACATCCGCCTGCCCACCTCTCACTGGCTTAAGCGAGGTTCCGCTGGGTTGGCTCAGGCAGGTCAAGCGAGAGCAGGTTGCTCAGCGCGGGATGGGTGTTGTCTTGCAACCATGCCATGCCATGTGCGAGTCGGAGCGCGCCGGGCCCGAGCGGCTTGAAGACGATGCCCCCGATTTCCTCCTGGTATTGCAGCTCGCGCGGAATGATGGACACGCCCGTGCCAGCGGCGACCAGGCACAGCAGAACTTGCGAGGTTTCGCTCTCCCGGACGACGCGGGGCGTAAATCCTGCGCGCGCGCATTCCGCGTCCATGCTGCTGCGCAGCAAGAACCCTTGGTTAGAGGGATAGGCCACAAAAGGTTCATTCGCCAGTGCGGATAGTTCGATCCTCTCTTGCTGCGCCAAAGGGTGCGTGGCGGGCAACGCCAGAACGAACTCGATGTCGGCAAAGCTGCGCGTGGCAATGGCTGGGTGCGAGAGCGGCAGGAAGCACAGTGCGACGTCGAGCTGATCCTCCAGCAGCTTCGTCCTGAGCGCACCGCTGGGTAGTGGCCCGATAAGGTCGAGTGCTACTTCTGGAAACCGGGTACGAAAGGCGAGTAGCAGCCTCGGTAGCAGCAGGTGGCTCGCACGGCCGCTATAACCCAGGCGCAACTGACCGATCTCACCGCGATGTGCCCGCTGGCAAGCGTCTACGGCTCGGTTCAGTTGACCCAGGAGACCTTCGACCTCAGCGTAGAACGTCTGGCCAGCGTGGGTCAGGGTAACGCGGCGGGTGTGGCGCTCGAATAGCTGAACGCCCAGTTCCTCCTCGAGTTGCCGGATGCGCTGGCTCAAGGGCGGCTGGGCCATGTGCAACCGCTCGGCGGCTCGGGTGAAGCTGAGCTCCTGCGCAACGGTGAGGAAGCTCCGTAGGTGTCGTAGTTCCATAGCGTAGAGGGCGTTTCCAATTAAGACCGCTGTGATATGAATTGATGCGAAATTCTATATTGGACAGCATAAACAACGCTACCTAGAATCGCGCCTCAACGAACGCCCTCTGCGTTCATCGACGGAGACTTATGGCGGATCTGAAGGGACGCACCGTGCTGGTAACGGGCGGAAATAGTGGCATCGGTTTGGCGATCGCCCAGCGTCTGGCTCGAGAGGGTGCGGGCATCCTTCTCAGCGGCATCGTTGCGCAGGACGAGGGCAACGCTGCCTCCGCCCAGCTCGCCGCCACTCATGGTGTGGTGGCACGCTATCTGCGCGCCGACATGCGTGTTCCGGCCGAGATCGAGCAACTGATCCGGCAGGCCGAGCAGCACGGCGGCGGCGCGATCGACATCCTCGTCAACAACGCCGGCATGCAGCACACCAGCGCGATCGAGAGCTTTCCCGTCGACATATGGAACGATATGGTGGCGGTCAATCTTTCGGCGAGTTTTCATACCATCCGCCTCTGCCTGCCCGCCATGCGCGCGCGAGGTTGGGGGCGGATCGTCAACGTGGCTTCGATCAGTGGGTTACGCGGGCGTGCCGGAAAGAGCGCCTACAACGCAACCAAGCATGGCTTGATTGGCCTGACCAAAGCGGTGGCGTTGGAGACAGCGGACACTGCCATCACCTGCAATGCGATCTGCCCGGGTTGGGCGCACACAGCGCTCGTGCAGCGCCAGGTGGAGGCGTTGGCGCAGCGGGAGCAGATCGACGTCGAGGCCGCCACTCGCATGCTGATAAGCCTGCGCCAACCTTCCGGGCGCTTCGTTCGCACGGAGGATTTAGCGGCAATGGTGGCTTTCCTGTGCGGCGAGCAGGCGCAGGAGGTGCGTGGTGCCGCATGGACCATGGACGGCGGAACGACCGCGCTCTGAGCATTTACATACAAGCAGGACGCTATGTCTAAACGCATTGACGCATGTGATCAAACGCATGACCCCGTACTCAGCAGTTGGGTGGAATCTTCCGTAGGCCACGGTGCATTTCCGATCCAGAACCTCCCGATGGGTGTGTTCTCAGAAGATGGGCGCACACGGATTGCAGTGGCCATTGGCGACGAGTTGGTGGATCTGCGCGCTGCTGCGGACGCCGGCTTTCTGGCGCAGTTGCCGGAGAGAGCTCAGCAGGCTGCCCGGGCCACTACGCTCAACGATTGGATGGCGTTGCCCGCCAGTGCGCGCACTCAGCTGCGTGCCATCGTCTCGGACCTGTTGAGCGCGAGCAGCGAAGCTGGTCACGGCGCCCGTGCCGCGCGTGCCTCACTGTTGCGACAGCAAGAAAAGGTCGAGATGTTGTTGCCCGCCGAGGTGGGTGACTACACGGACTTCTACGCTGGCATTCATCACGCTATGAACTGCGGGATGATCTTCCGCCCAGAGCAGCCGCTGCAGCCGAACTACAAGCACTTGCCGGTGGCCTACCACGGCCGGGCCTCAACGCTGCGACCTTCGGGCACGCCGGTCCGACGACCTCGCAGCCAGGTGCGCGACGAGTCAGCACACGAACCGCGTCCCCGCCTGCAGCACACCAGCCGGCTGGACTACGAGATGGAACTGGCGTTGTGGATCGGCCCTGGCAATGACCTGGCGCAGTCCATCGACATTCGCGACGCCGCAGGACATGTCGCCGGCTACGGACTGCTTAATGATTGGTCTGCGCGCGATATACAAGCCTGGGAGTCGCTTCCACTGGGACCGTTCCAGGGGAAAAACTTCATGACATCACTTTCACCCTGGGTGGTGACCAGCGATGCGATGGTGCCGTTTCGCTCCCCCCGGATGCCTCGTGACGCGCAAGATCCTCGACCGTTGGCATATCTGCACGATGACGAGGACGAGAGTCGTGGGGGTATCGACATCGCCCTTCGCGTGTATCTGCTCACACGTGCCATGCGTGAGCAAGGTGCTGAGGCCTGCCTGCTGTCAGAGGGGCGTTCGACCGCGCTGTGGTGGACGCCGGCCCAGATGGTCACTCACCACACTGTCGGCGGATGCAACCTGCGACCCGGTGACCTGTTGGGTACCGGCACGATCTCTATGGCGCAAGGAAAGGACTGTGGGTGTCTGCTGGAAATGACTGAAGGCGGGCGCAGGCCGATCCATTTGCCTAATGGCGAGGTTCGCGCATTCCTGGAGGACGGGGACGAGGTTGTCATGCGGGGTGAGTGCCGGCGTGATGGATTCGTCTCGATAGGCTTCGGCGAATGCCGAGGGACTGTTGTGGGTTGAACGGTCCACGCTCTTTCATAAAAATGGACCGGCCCATGTTGCCGGTATTCAAGGAGACTAGAACATGAAGCGAATGTTGATTGGCGTTCTTGCCGCCCTCGGGCTGACGATGGCTGGCGCACCGGCGCTAGCGCAAAGTCAGCCGGCGCGAGCCATTAAGCTCATCGTGCCTTATTCGGCTGGTGGCGTCACTGACCAGTATGGTCGGGCCTTTGCAGAATCGGTCGGCAAGAAACTTGGCCAGCCTATGGTCGTAGAGAACAAGCCTGGCGCCAACGGCACCCTGGGCGCCGTGCAGATGCTGAGCACCGACCCAGCCGGCCAGACCATCACCATGGTGCCCATCGGTGTCTTCCGCATGCCCCATATCACCGGAACACCCTACGATCCCATGAAGGATCTGACCTATCTTGGCAGCCTTGTTGGTTTCAACTTCTACATCGTCGTCAATGCCTCGTCCCCGTGGAAGTCGTTGGACGAGTTGATCGAGTATGCCCGTCGCAAGACAGGGCCCGTCTCGTACGGCACGCCAGGGGCCTACAGCAGCCAGCATATCGCGATGGCGCAACTAGGCGAGCTGGCACGCGCGGACTGGACCCACATTCCCTACAAGGGCGATGCCGATTCGATCGCCGCCCTGTTGGGCAACCATGTGCAGGCCATCGTGAGCGCTAGTACCGTTCTGCCCTATGTGGCTGCTGGCCAGATGCGTGTGTTGGCTGCGCTCGGAGATCAGCGAACGGCGGATCTGCCAGATGTACGGACTCTCAAGGAACAAGGCTACGCGGTGGTTCACACGTCACCGGTGGGCTTCGCGGGTCCCAAAGGAATGGACAAAGCGGTAGTCAAGCGATTCGACGACGCCATCACGGCCACCCATGCCGACCCTGAATTCCAGGCCGCGATCAAGAAGATGGGCTTAGTGCCCCAGCACATGAATCAAGCTGCCTACACCGACTACGCGCGCCAGATATACAACGGCGAGCGCGACGCTCTCAAGAAGCTCGCCCAGACGGTCAAGTAAGCGATAAGGTTTGCACTTGACGCGGCACCGTGAGCGCTCCACAGCCGGGGCGCTCATTGGTGTTGGGGCGCACATCCCTGGTGCCATGTCACGGCGAGAGAATCCAGGCAGGAAATTGCCGAATTAGTTTCTGAGCAGCTTGCCTGGCTTCCGCAACCCCTTGCTCCGCAATGGATGACAAGGGTGATGCCTTTCTGCGAACGATTCCCACAGAGCGGATAGGCCCATCAATGATTCGGCACATGCGCATGCCCTTGAGGTCTAGCAAGGGCAGTATTCCAAGATACGGCTGAACAATGATGCCCAAGCCTTCGCGCACGAATCCGGCCGCGGTCCCCACTTGGTCCAAAGAGAGTTTTGGTTCGAACACCAGCCCGCGCTGAAGCAACGCCGCCTTCACATATTCTTTGGCCGTGCTCGCGTCGGTTCCACTAATTAGAGGCAGGTTAACGAGGTCCTCCATCCGAGTACGGGCTTTGACGTGTTTCCACGTTTCAGGAGCCAAAAGAACAAAGCGGTCGCGCAGGATTTCCTCGTACTCAAGTTCCGCGTGTGAAGGAGCAGCAGACGCCAATGCGAAATCCACCTCATACGTCAGCAAACGCTGAATGCTGGAGGCGTTGGTTCCGTCATAGATAGTGAACTTTGGGTTGCCGAATTTCTCTTCTAGTCGAGCACAAACGGTGGGGAGCAAGCTATTGGCAACCGAAGGCAACGCTGCAATGGCAAGTTGATGGAATTCATGCTCAGCTTGGCTTTGAAGCCTTTCTATACCGCTGTCGAACTCGCCCACCACGCGTCGTGCAATAGCCGTAAGGCGCCCGCCTGCCGCCGTCAGACGTACTGAACGAGTCGATCGTTCGAAGAGCGTGATTCCAAGCTCGTCCTCCAGATCCTTCACCGCTTTGCTCAGAGACGGTTGCGTCACGAAGAATTTCTCGGCGGTTCGACTGAAGTTCAAAGACTCGGCAAGAGCCAGAAAGATGCGTAACTGGCGTGGAGTGACATTCATGCACTACCTCTATCAATGGATCAAAAAAAAGAATTTCACCAATCAATTGTGCCCGCATACATTCTGGCCATCAAACAAAACACTGGTCGCCGAGAAAAAGATCAGTGCAAGCAAGGAGAGAGAATTGTTGAAGCTTACGAACAAAGTGGCACTCATCATGGGATGTGGCTCAGTGGCGCCAGGCTGGGGAAACGGGCGAACGATGGCTGTGCTCATGGCGCGCCAGGGTGCTTCTATCTTCGGCACGGATCTGCGTTTGGAAAATGCCGATGACACTAGAACGAGAATGCACGAAGAGGGCTTTCATATTGACGTTGCTCAATGCGATTCAACCAAGGCAGATGATGTGCAACGGGCCGTCCAAGCCTGCATGGAAGTTCATGGCCGCATTGACATTCTTGTGAACAATGTTGGCCTCTCGCAACCGGGCGGCCCGGTCGATATGACAGAAGAGGTTTGGGATGCTCAGATGCAAGTCAATCTAAAGGGAGCATTCCTTGCTTGCAAGCATGTGATTCCGATCATGCAGAAAAATCGCTCAGGATCGATCATCAGTGTTTCTTCGGTGGCAGGCCTGCGTTACGTGGGCAAACCTCAAGTGGCCTATGCCGCCGCCAAGGCGGCCTTGATTCAATTCACAAAGACCACCGCCGTCATTCATGCGGCAGATGGGATTCGCCTGAACTGCGTGGTGCCAGGCCTGATGCACACGCCTCTGTTGGAGTCTTTGGTGGCGAAATATTCGCAAGGTGACCCGGAAGGATTTTTGGCCCGGCGCAACAACCAGATCCCTATGAAATACATGGGAGATGCCTGGGACACGGCGCATGCAGCCCTTTTCCTGGCCGCCGATGAAAGCCGCTACGTGACGGGCACAGAAATCGTTGTCGATGGGGGGCTGATCGCCAGTACGCCCTGACACTCTTGCCGTCCCGAAGTCATCGCCACCAGATCTTCAGAGAGGGTGGGCGTGTACAAATTTGAAATCGTTGGAGACAAAAATGAAACTCAATCCTCGCACCTTTGGTGCTCTTCTAATCGCTTCTTGCATAGGCGTCACAAGCACGATTGGTGCGCAGCCAATGCCGATCAGACTGCTCGTTCCTTTTGCCCCTGGCGGCGCTGTGGATCAGACCGCACGCACCATTAGCAACGCACTGGGTGAAAAGCTAGGGCAGACCATTGTTGTTGAAAATAAACCAGGTGCAGGTGGGTCACTTGCTGCGGCCGAACTGGTGCGGGCTAAGCCGGACGGCACCACGTTGATGTTGACATTGGATACCCAGGCCGGTAACCATCAGACGATCAAAGGGCTGCGGTATGACACGTTCAAGTCTTTCGATTACTTGAACTTGATGGTGACAACACCACAGATTCTGGTGGTGCGCCAAGACTTGCCTGTCAAGAACTTTGAGGGGCTCATCACTTACCTTCGGAGTCATCCAGGAGCGACATACGGGACTTCTGGAATCGCTTCCGCAGGTCATGTCAACAGTGCACAGATGGCATTGGCGCGCAAACTGCAGACAACGCACGTCCCCTATAAAGGTGCGGCTCCAATGATCGTCGACCTGTTGGGCGGCCATATTGACTTTGCGTTTGCCGGGGTATCTGTATTGCTACCGCATATCAATTCAGGGAAAGTTCGAGCGATCGCCGTTGGCTCATCAAAGCGCTCAGGCCTGCTTCCAGATATCCCCACCTTGAGCGAATTCATTCCAGGGCTTGAGTATCCCACTTGGGTTGGATTGTCCGCGCCAATAGGCATGCCCCCTGAAGTGCGCAACAAGATTATCAAAGCAACACAAGAGGTCTTGCGCGACCCAGAGATTGTCAAACGCTTTTCTGAGAATGCGTTTGACGTTGTGAACAGCACTCCGGAATTGTTTGCTGCACGGCTCAAGAAGGACTCGGATATCTTGGGAGAATTGATCCGTCAGAAGGTGATCTCAATTGACTAGGACGTGTTGTTTCGAAATTTATTTCATTCTCACGTCTATCTGCTAGCTGAAAAATGATCACCACCCTGAACCCCGCAACTGGCCAGCCTCTCGGCGAGTACAGTGAGCAAACTACAGAGGCGCTGGAGGCCACGCTCTCCGCTGCATTTTTAGCGCAACGGAATTGGGCAAAAGTTCCCATTCAGGAACGCACTCGGCTGCTCACAAGTGTGGCTATTGCGCTCCGGAAAAATAAGCATCACTTTGCGAACCTGATCACGCAAGAGATGGGTAAGCCAATCGTCGAGGCTGAAGCTGAAATAGAGAAGTGCGCCTGGACCTGTGATTTCTACGCAGAAGCCGCGCTAGCCTATTTGGCAGACATACCCGTCAAGAGCAATGCGAGCGAAAGCAGGGTGGTCTTCTCCCCGCTGGGCGTGGTTCTCGCTGTTATGCCCTGGAACTACCCCTTCTGGCAGTTCATTCGTTTTGCCGCACCGGCGCTTGCCGCCGGAAACGCCACTTTGCTTAAGCACGCGAACAACGTTCCGCAATGTGCTCTAGCGTTGGAGGCAGTTTTTCGCGAAGCGGGCGCTGCCGAAGGTTTGGTCAGTGCGCTTCTCATTGATGCCTCAACGGTTAGCTCCGTCTTGTCAGATAGCCGCGTTGCAGCAGTTACATTGACCGGGTCAACGGCTGTAGGCAAACTAGTTGCGTCGCAAGCAGCAAGCCTCATGAAAAAGCAGGTGTTGGAACTCGGTGGGTCCGATCCCTTCATCGTGTTGGCAGATGCCGACCTTGAAGCGGCGGCCGCGGCAGCTGTCAAAGCGCGTTTTTCCAACACGGGCCAAAGCTGCATCTCTGCAAAGCGCTTCATCGTGCAAGAAGACGTCGCGGACCGCTTCGTAGAACTTTTCTGCGAAGGAGTTCGAAAGCTGAAAGTGGGGGATCCTCTCAGCCGGGAGACCACAGTCGGGCCCATGGCGCGAGCAAGTTTGAGAGAAGAGCTGCATGCTCAGGTCTCGCGCACTCTTGAGGCTGGCGCTGTCTTGGCTCAGGGTGGCCATTTCGTGGAAGGGCCTGGGTTCTTCTACGAGCCAACTGTGCTGGATCATGTTTCTGACTCCATGCCCGCCGCGACCGAGGAGACTTTCGGGCCGGTTGCAGCAGTGATGCGAGTTCGGAGTGCGGATGACGCAGTCGCTCTAGCCAACAACACAGAGTTTGGCCTGGGTGCATCGATCTGGACTTCAAACGTGGAGCATGGCGTGCAACTGGCTCTGCAAATAGAAGCTGGGGCAGTGTTTGTCAACGGACTTGTAGCCTCGGATCCGCGACTTCCTTTTGGGGGCGTCAAGCAATCTGGCTACGGACGTGAATTGGGCGAGTTTGGGATACGTGAGTTCAGCAACATCAAAACACTCTGGATAGGCCCCGCACAGCAGTGACGATCTCGAAAACAACCTTCAATAGGAGCACCCACACATGATCACTACTAGTTCAAACTCTGTTCTTCTTCAACCCGACACCATCAAATCTCACGACCGTGGCGGTGGCGCTAGAACGACCCCCTTGGTTGGGAAATCGATCGGTGCCACAGCATTTATCACCGGATACACAGAGTTCAACGGAGGCGCGGAGATCCCCTTTCACCACCACAATACAGAAGAGAGTGTGGTTCTCATTGCAGGCGATGCCATTTTTGATATTGACGGCCAGTCCATCCCCGTCAAGCAAGGCGATGTCACCTTCATTCCGCCAAACGTTCCTCATAGATTTCGGAATGCGTCATCGACAAACCCCATGAAGATACTGTGGATTTACGGGTCGATGAACGCGAGTCGGACGCTGGTGGAAACCGGAGAAACCCGCCCCATCTCGCTTGAGCACAGCGCCTAGCGGAGCCGCGTAGCAAGATCTCCAGCCTGAACTTGCACCCCATAGCGCGCTGAATTCGGTTGCTTTTTAAGCCAACTCATCCAAGCTCACGGTCGGCGTATGGGGAGATGCCGCCGAGGTCATGCGTAAGGGCCAGCGCTTGACGCTGCACCATGGGCAATAAGCGTTCCACTGCGGCTGGCGAAAACCGGTACAAGGGAATCACCAGCGAGATAGCGCCCAGAAGCCTGGTTCCGCGTGCAAAAACCGGGCACGCAATCGCTGCGCTTTCAGGATCCCGTTCCTTGCTGGTCACCGCGTACCCTTGCTTGCGGATCTGGTCGTAGGGCTTGCCTGTCATCGCCTCATCCAACGCGAGAATCACCCGGCCTGCCGCGCCCTTGTCGAGCGGGAACATTTCACCCTCCAGCACATGTGTTCTCACAGTGCGCTGCGGCTGCACATGATGCAAGCACACGCGCCGGTCTCCCTCCCGAACATACAGCCCCGCGCATTCCTGCGAATCCGCAGCGAGTTGTCGCAGTAGCGGCAACGCGAAATCAGCCAGGCGAAACGACTGGCGATACATCTCCGCAAGTGGAAGCACCTTGGGGCCAACCACGTAACGCCCATCAGAGAGGCGCTTTACGAATCCAGCGGCGATCAAAGAATCCAGCAATCGCAAGATAGTGCTCTCGTAGAGCCCTGTGGTCGTTGCCAGGACAGCCAGAGATTGGCCCTCCGGTGCGTGCTCGAATGCCTGCAGCACTGCCAGCGCGCGGTTGACTGCAGCGACACCTTCGGCCTTTTCGGGTTTGACGCTTTTTGTCATCGTGTGAGCGTTTTAGTGGTTGACATCGGATTGATATGAAATTCTAATACTCAAAAAAATAGAAACCTCTTCTATTTATTTGAGGAATGAGATGAGCATACATGGAAGGGCGTACATCGTGGGCGCCTTTGAGCATCCCACCCGCAAGGCGCCGCACACGTCGGTGGCTCAGCTGCACGCGGAAGTCGCACACGGCGCGCTGGTGGATGCCGGGTTGACGAAGGACGACGTAGACGGGTACTTTTGCTCGGCAGATGCCCCCGGCATGGGGCCGACCTCCATGGTCGAATACCTTAACCTTCGACCTCGTCATGTCGACTCGACAGACATTGGCGGAGCGTCCTACATCACATTGGTATCCCATGCGGCCCAGGCTATCGCTGCGGGGAAATGCAACGTCGCGCTGATCACTTTGGCAGGGCGCCCTCGTAGCGAAGGAGTCGCGACAGGCACGACTCCCCGGGTGAGAAATCCCTCCCAGCCCGACTTCCAGTGGGAGTTTCCATACGGCATTGCCAATGCCAACGGGTACGCCTTGTGCGCCCGGCGACACATGTATGAGTACGGCACAACGAGTGAGCAGCTTGCCTGGATCAAGGTGGCCGCATCACATCATGCGCAACACAACCCGAACGCGATGCTTCGCAAGTTGGTGACGGTTGACGAGGTACTTCAATCACCAATGGTGGCAGACCCCTTGCACCGTTTGGATTGCTGTGTTGTGAGTGATGGTGGAGGCGCTCTCGTCATAGCCAGGCCCGAGATTGCGAGGAAGTTGAATCGCCCGCGGGTGAAGATTCTTGGGACTGGCGAGACCGTAAAACACACCAATGGAGGGGACATTGATCTCACGTACTCGGGGGCGAAGTGGTCGGGCGCCCGAGCCTTCGCTGAGGCCGGTGTCACACCGCAGGACATTCAGTACGCGTCGATCTATGACAGCTTCACCATCACCGTGTTGATGCAGCTAGAAGATTTGGGTTTTTGTGCTACAGGCAAAGGGGGGGATTTCGTCGCAGATGGCAACCTGATTTCCGGCGTAGGGCGCCTTCCGGTCAACACCGATGGTGGGGGACTATGCAACAACCATCCTGGCAACCGCGGAGGCATGACGAAAGTGATTGAGGCAGTTCGTCAACTTCGGGGTGAAGCCCATCCTGCTGTTCAAGTGGCGAACTGTTCTCTTGCGTTAGCCCAGGGTACGGGGGGTATGTTAGCCACGCGGCACGGTAGCGCCACCCTAATTTTGGAACGGGAGTGATCTCCAGATGTCTGAACCCACCAAATATTTAGCACCTTCCCCGATTCCCACGCCCGAGACCGAAAGTTTTTGGACCACTGCCCGTGAAGGCGTTTTCCTCGTGCCGCGTTGCCGAACGTGTGAGCGTGCGCATTGGTATCCACGCGCCATTTGTCCCCACTGCATGGGTAGCGATGTGACGCTGGAACCATCCACGGGTTTGGCGAAGGTGTACTCCTACACCGTGACGCGGCACGCAAGTCATCCGTTTGTATTGGCATATGTGACGTTGTCAGAGGGACCGTCGATGCTGACCCATTTGGTTGGTAAGGACCCTGACGCATGGAGCATTGGTGACGAAGTGCAAGTGCAGTTCCAGGCGACAGATGGCGACTATCCAATTCCAGTATTTGCTCCATATGTGGCGTCAACCCTTAAGGAGCGCTCTGCATGATCAATAAGATTTTTCCGAATCTGGAATCTGCTCTTGACGGCATTGGCGATGGCGCCGTCATCATGATCTCCGGGTTCGGTGGCGCCGGCCTTCCCTTCGAGCTGGTGAACGGCTTGCTCGAACGTGGACCACGCGATCTCACCATTGTGAGCAACAACGCAGGCAGTCAAGGCAAAGGAATAAGCAACCTGGTGCTTGGAGGACTGGTTAGCAAGGTCGTTTGTTCCTTTCCGCGTCAGCCCGGGTCCAACGCGTTCGACGACTTATACCGTGCTGGCAAGCTGGCCCTTGAGCTTGTACCGCAAGGCACTCTTGCAGAGCGTATTCGAGCAGCCGGTGCTGGCATCGCTGGGTTCTACACCCCCACTGGCGTGGGAACTGAACTCGCTCAGGGGAAGGAAAGCAAAGTGATCAACGGCGAAGAATTTCTTCTCGAATATCCGATTCATGCCGACTTCGCGCTGATCAAAGCAGACATGGCTGACAGGTGGGGAAATCTCACCTACAGAAGATCAGGACGCAACTTCGGCCCGCTCATGGCTGCAGCCGCACGCTGCACGATCGCGCAGGCATCGCAACTGGTGGAACTGGGCGGAATTGATCCCGAGGCGGTCATCACCCCAGGAATCTATGTGCAAAGGGTAGTGCACGTCGAAGGTAGAAAAGCATGACCTCAGCATTCACGTACACCCCTAGAACATCCGCTCAGATCGCTGAGGCCATAGTTAAAGATATCCCTGAAGGCGCGTACGTCAATTTGGGAATCGGCTTGCCGATGATGATTGCCAACTGCCTTCCCGCCGATCGAGAAATCATCATCCAAAGCGAGAACGGAATTTTGGGCATGGGTCCACTTGCGCAGGGTGATGAGGTAGATACCGAGCTTGTCAATGCTGGCAAGCAGAACGTGACATTGCTTCCGGGTGGAGCCATCTTCCACCACGGTGATTCATTCTCAATGATTCGGGGTGGCCACCTGGATATTTGCGTACTGGGCGCATTCCAGGTTTCCAGCCGCGGAGATCTCGCGAACTGGCGAACGCTTGATCGCGACGCTATCCCTGCGGTTGGGGGGGCGATGGACCTTGCCAGAGGCGCAAAGCAAGTGTTCGTCATGATGGAGCACCGCACCAAACGAGGCGAATCCAAGCTCGTGGAGCGCTGCTCGTATCCGTTGACCGGTGTCGGTGTGGTCGACCGGATCTACACCGATCTGGCCACCCTTGAGGTGACTCCCCACGGACTGAGAGTCTTAGACCGGGTACCCGGTCTGTCGCATTCAGAACTTGAAGAAATTTCCCAACTAAATCTAATGGAGACATGAAGCATGAGCAACCGCGTAACCCGTCAGCTATTTTTGCGTGCGATCTCAATCACTTTGGCCGGAGCCGCACTGAGCGTACCGCTGTCGGCGAAGGCCGCAGACTACCCAACTCGGCCCGTGCGTATCGTGGTCGGATTCACACCGGGTGGAAGCGGTGATGCCGTAGCGCGCCTCATTGCGCAGTCCTTCAGTACGATCATGGGCCAATCGTTTATCGTGGAGAACAGGGCAGGAGCGAATGGAAACCTTGCAACCGACATGGTGCGGCGCGCAGAGCCTGATGGCTATACGCTTTTCTACACGTCCATTGGTCACGCAACCAATCCATCGTTGTACAAAGACGCTCGCTACGACCCCGTCAAGGATTTCACGCCAATCGGTCAAGTGCTGAGTGCGCCTAACGTTCTCGTGGTTCCGGCCAACTCGCCGTTCAAGACGGTTCAGGACCTGATCAATTTTGCAAAGGAAAATCCTGGGAAGCTGAACTTTGCCTCCTCGGGTGTGGGTGCCTCCGTGCATCTTTCCGGTGAGATGTTCAAGTACTACGCCAAGATTGACATGATGCACATCCCTTACAAGGGATCTGGAAACCTCATGCCTGATCTGATTTCCGGTAACGTGTCGCTCGCGTTTCCCAATCTGCCAACGGCAGTTCCTCTGGTGAAGAGAGGCCAGCTGCGCGCTCTAGGCATCACTATGAACAAGCGCAGCGCAGCAGCACCTGACATCCCCACCATTGCGGAGTCAGGACTGCCCGCATATGACATGTCTACTTGGTACGGGCTGATTGCCCCGGCCAATTTACCTGCGGACATTCAAAAGAAGCTCAATGAGGCACTGCTCAAGACCTTGAACAATCCGGAGATCCGATCAAAACTCATTGCGCAAGGGATGGACCCCAAACCAAGCTCCCCTGAAGAGTTTGCGAAATTCGTTGGAGACGAAACTCAGCGCTGGGCAACCCTGCTGAAGTCTATGAACATCTCAGCCAATTGAATGCAGAGCGCTGAACTACCCCGTTGACAATCAAGACGGTGTGTTCGACGCGGTAGTATGGGGTGACTTCTCACTAGAATAAACCCTGGAGGATCTGCGCCATGGAGCATCGCGTTATCGACCTAGGGGGAGTGCGGATCACCCGTGTGGTGGAATCCGAGGGGCCGTTGCTGCGCCCCGCAGAGATCTTTCCCGATTCGACCCCGGAAATCATCCAGGCCAATCTCGATTGGCTGGTACCCCGTTTCTACGACGCGCAGACGGATCGCCTGATCATCAGCATTCAGTCGTTTCTTCTGGAGACCGAGGGCCGGCGGATCCTGGTCGATACCTGTGTCGGTGATTGCAAGGATCGCGCGCGATCCGATTTTCACCAGCAGAGCTGGGGTTGGCTAGATGGATTGCGCAGCGCTGGCGTATCGCCAGAGCAGATCGACATAGCGGTGTCCACGCACCTCCACGTGGACCATGTGGGTTGTCACACCCGCCTCGAAGGCGATCGCTGGGTGCCGACTTTCCCAAACGCCCGCTATCTGTTCACCCACCCCGAATGGGAGTACTGGAAAAACAACGAGGGGCACCCAGCGCTCGTGCGCTCGGGCGACTACATCGGAGACTCAGTCTGGCCGCTGTTCCACGCCGGCGTGGCCGATCTCGTGCCCATGGATCACGAAATCATCCCTGGCGTGCGCTTGGTGCCGCTGCCCGGCCACACACCGGGGCACGTTGGCATCGCAGTCGAAGGCACGCTCAAAGATGCGTTCCTTACAGCGGATCTGTTCCACCACCCGCTGCAATGTTGTTATCCCCACTGGAACACCCGGTTCTGCCTCGCGCCGGAGGAGTCCCGAGCCACCCGCCAAGCGGTCATGGAGCGTTGCGCGAACGAAGGTACGCTACTGATGCCCGCGCATTTTCCTGCACCTAACGCGGGTCGGCTGAAGCACGCTTCCGCGGATGATCCTAAGGGGCACACTGATCACGTGTATTGCTACACGTTCGAGGATGAGTGATTTCGGGTGTTCGGATTTTTGTCGAGGGAGCAGTGGCAGGGGCCCCGAAAGTGAGGTCTGCGATGTTCAACGGCCTTCAAAACGCGGTTGGCGCTTTTCTGCGAATGCACGGCGCCCTTCAATCCGGTCCTCGGAGTTGCGCAGGACGCCGAAAGTTTGCTGTTCTAGTTCGAGTCCGGCAGCAAGCGGTAATTGGCCTCCAACCTGCGCAAGCTTCTTCACGGCTACAACGGCGAGCGGTGCATTCGCGGCAATCTTGCCGGCCATGGAGCGCGCGACGTTCAACAGGTCCTGAGGTTCGACCACCTTGCTTATTAGGCCGATGCGAAGGGCTTCCGAGGCATCTATCCGCTCGCCTGTCAACAGCATCCACATGGCGTCGGACTGTCCAATCGCACGTACGATGCGTTGCGTACCGCCGCCACCGGGAATGCTGCCAATGCAGACTTCCGGCAACCCGAACATTGCGTTGCTTGAGGCGATGCGAATGTCGCAAAGCATGGCCAGTTCGAGCCCGCCGCCCAGCGCAAAACCATTGATAGCTGCGATCATCGGTTTTTGCGTCTGTAGCGTTGAAACGACTGGAATGCCGGTTTGGGGTCCAAAGTGGAGTTCAGCGAAACTCTCCTGTGGGGGCATGGTTTTCTTAAGATCAGCACCCGTGCAAAAAGCCCGCTCCCCCGTACCCGTGAGAATGCCCACCCGCACATCCTTGCGTGCCGAGATCTCGCACCATGCATCGTGCAATTGCTGTGCAGACTCCGGATCGATAGCATTCATCGCTTCGGGGCGATTCAGCGTCACGGTTGCGATGAAATCCTGTATTTCGATGCTTACCGGCATGTCATTTCTCCTCTCGGGCCGCTGGCAGTGATTCGCCAGGAAAACGATCCAATGAAATTCCCGCTTCTACCAATATTTCGTGTGTGTGCTCTCCGACCAGGGGCGCAGGTCGACGTGGTGGCGTTACCTCGCCCACAGCTCTCAAGGGCGTTCGTGCAAACATCAAATCTCCGGCCTCCGGATGCCGCACCGTTTCCCGCAGATTGGCGCTGATGAAAGCCGGCGAGTTGACTACTTCCGAGTAGTCGTTGATTGGCGCGCAAATAATGTCAGCTGCTTCAAAAAGAGTCAGCCAATCGCTTCGCGGGCGCTGAGTCATGCGCTCTTCCAGGAGCTGGATCAACTCCTGGCGGTGTGCGATCCTTCCCGAAAGATCGAGGAAGCGGGAGTCGACAAGAAGATCTGTACGCTCAAGCACCTTGCACAGTGCTTCCCACCGCGAGGGGTGATAGGCCGCGAGCATGACCCAGCCGTCCTCGCAGCGGACCGCTTCATTTGGTGAAGCGTAGGGTGCGGCGCTTCCTATGCGTTCTGGCGTGACGCCATCAGCGAAATAGGTGGCGAATGCCATCTGTTGCATAGCGACGGCGGAGGCGAACATGCCGATGTCGATCCATTGTCCGGACCCGTCGAGATTGCGTCGTGCCAGCGCTCCAAGCACGCCAATGCTGGCGATGTAGCCGGTCACCATATCTACGATAGGAACCTGCACCTTGCAAGGCGGCGAGCCAGGAAGACCCGTCACACTCATCAGGCCCGAGACGGCTTGCAGGACGCCATCGACACCGGGCTTGTGCTTCCATGCACCCTCTTGACCGTAAGCAGAGATAGAGCAATAGATGACGCTCGCATTGCGTTGACGAACGTCTTCGTAGCCAAGCCCGAGCCGTTGCATTACGCCTGGTCGAAAGCTTTCAACGACTATGTCCGCTTCGGCGGCCAGCTGAAGGGCAGCTGCTCGATGCTGCGGGTCTTTCAGGTCAAGTGCGATGCTGCGCTTGTTTCCGTTGAGCGCCATAAAGCCCAGGCTCTGCCCTTCCACGAAGGGGGCCAGCGCGCGGCACAGCTCCCCTTGTGGAGCTTCTATTTTCACGACATCGGCGCCGAGGTCAGCAAGCGTCTGAGTGCAAAGTGGTCCGGCCGCGACTTGCGTGAAATCGACGACCCGCATTCCGGAAAGAGAGCTCCGAAGCATGTTGTTGTCCCCTCAGCCGCCGCGGAGATTGTTCTCGCGGATCACCTTCGTCCACTTCGCCGTGTCTTCCGTCAGTGCACGCTGCGCCTCTGCCGGCGACAGAAGCAGAGGTTCAAAACCACTCTTGAGGAAGGATTCGGTCAGCGCCGGCGTACGCAGCGTCTTGTCGATCGCGACGCGCAACTGGTCGATGATCGGTTGAGGGGTCCCCGTCGGTACGGTGACATGCCACCAATAACCAGCGCTAAAGCCTGGCACACCACTCTCGCTGATGGTCGGGATTTCGGGTGCCAGCGCGGAGCGCTGGGCACTGGCGACACCAAGGATTTTCAGCTTGCCTTGACGAGCAAACGCCAAGGCGGATGGCAGGCCCAATATTGCCAGCGGCACGTGGCCGCCAATCAGATCGGTCAGCGCTTGAGAAGTACCCTTGTACGGAACATGCACCAGTGAGATGCCGGTCTTTTCGGCCAAGTAGATGCCTGCCAGGTGATGTGGGGAGGCAGTACCAGGTGATGCATAGTTGATTGGCGCCGCGCCTTTGGTTTGAGCAATGGCAAGTAACTCTCGCATCGTCTTGGCAGACAGGCTCGGACCCGCTGCCAGTACGATCGGAACTGTCGCCAGCGTGGCAACAAAGGATAGATCCGTGTTCGGGTTGAACGGGAGCTTTTCGTACAGCAATGGGAGCGTGGGGTCACTGCTTCCACCTACTCCGACTGTGTAGCCGTCTGGGCGAGAGCGAGCCAGCTCGGCAAGGCCAATGGTCGTGCCTGCACCTGCCTTGTTATCGATCACGAAGGGTTGTCCCATTGACGTGGCAACCCGTTCAAACACCGCACGCGCTACGGTGTCGGTTCCGCCGCCCGGAGGATAAGGGACGATGACCCGTACTGGCCGCACAGGGTAGCTGTCTGCCAACGCGGGGCTGAGTGGCGCAAACATTGCCGCCGCAGCGGCCATTGAGAATTCTCTTCTTTTCATGGGATGTCTCCTGAATATTGGATATCAGACAGAGGCACTGCTCAAGCTACGCCCACCGCAGACGTACATTACTTGCCCGGTGACATAGCCTGAGTCTGGCGATGCGAAGAACCGCACCGCGTTCGCGATGTCTTCAGCCTGCCCGATGCGCTGCATGGGCACGGTTTGTTTAAGCGCTTCTTTCGTCCCTGGAGTCAACGTGTCAAACAGGGGTGTTTCGACAATTCCCGGGGCGATGGCATTGGCGGTGATTCCGTTGCGCGCAAACTCTAGCGCCAGACTTCTCGTCAAGCTGACGACACCACCCTTAGATGCGGAGTAGCTGGTTTGCCCTCGATTTCCAAGCCAGGCGCGTGAAGAGATATTGATGATTCGGCCGAACTTCTGTTCCAGCATCACTGGTACCACTGCCTTACAACAGATGAACTGGGATGTCAGATTCGTCTCTATGACACGCTGCCAGAAGTCCAGCTCCATCTTCATCACAAGCTTGTCACCACCGATGCCGGCATTGTTGACCAGCACGTCGATTCGGCCGTTGCGCGCGAGGATTTCTGCGGTTGCCGCTTGCACCTCTTCCATTGAGGTCACACTGACCTGGCGTGCTGAAACGTCAGCGCCGGCACCGCGAAGCTCAGCTGCCGCAACTTGCAGCGCTTGCTCGTCGACATCCCACAGCGCAATACGGCAACCTGCTGCTGCGAGCCCGTGCGCGATGCCCAGGCCAATACCCTTTGCGCCCCCGGTCACGATGGCTGTGAGCCCGGTCAACCCGGTAGAAGTAGCGTAGTCTGTCATGAGTAAATTCTCTTTCAGACTGCGAGGATATGAATGGAGCACGCAGCGTGATCAACACCCCAGATACCTCCGCCGGTGACTTGGCTCAAGCCGATGCGGGCTCCGGAGACCTGACGCTTGCCGGCACGCTGTTGCAACTGTTCGCAAAGTTCAACAATCTGAGCGACGCCGGTGGCGCCCGGGGGGTGGCCTTTGGCGATGAGGCCACCGCTGGCGTTGACCGGAATGCGTCCGCCCAGGGTTGTCGCGCCGCTAGCCAACAATTGGGCCGCTCCGCCGCGTTCGCAAAGGCCGAGCGCTTCGTAGTACAGCAGCTCGGAGATGGTGAAGGCGTCGTGCAGTTCGATGAGGTCCAGATCGCTCGCGCCGATCCCCGCCTGCTCATAGGCCAGCCGTGCCGCGCGGCCCGTTATTTCGGCTTCGGTCATGTCGACCTGATGAACTTCGAAAAGGCCAGACTTGACCACTGAAGCCAATACACGGACCGGCTTGGCAACGCCCCGTGTCTCGCGCGTGGTGAGTACCATCGCCGCGGCACCGTCCACCACGCCCGGGCAGCATTGCAACAACGTCAGCGGGTCGGCCACCATGCGGGAGGCGAGGACCTCTTCACGAGTCACTTCGCGGCAGAACTTCGCAATCGGGTTGAGCATTCCATGGCGGCGGTTCTTAACGGACACGTCGGCGAGTACGTTGCCGGAGATGCCGTGCTCATGCAGGTAGCGTTTCGCACGCATGGCATACAACGCAGGCATGATCATCCCGCGGCGGTTGTTCCAATCTTTCTCGTTCAATGGCAAGGCGCCGCCGCCGAGGCCACTCAGGTGATCCATGCCGAAGACCAGCACGGTGTCGTATTGGCCGGCCCGGAGCGCCTGCAGCGCCAGATGAAAGGCAGTAGCGCCGCTTGAGCAGGCGTTATCGATGTTGTAGACCGCCTCGCCGCCCGTTCCTAATTCACGCAGAGCGCGTTGGCCGGGGAGATGGCCGCCCAGAGCATTGCCGCAGTAGAACGCCTGCACGTCGCGCAGGGTAACGCCTGCATCCCTTAGGGAATCGAGGATGGCCGATTGGGCAAGCGCCTCTTCGGTAAGGTCGGGAAAGCGCCCGAAGTCGGAAATCCCTACACCCGCGATCAGAGCTTCCTTCATTTTGACACTCCTTGCACCGGTTCGAACGCATAGTCTGCAGTGCCGTCTGCTAGCGTGAACGCAACCGCTCTAACGACGTCGCCAATCGCCGGCGTCGCATCGCTCGGCCACACCAGTCGACCGAATACTCTCAAGCCGTTCTCGAAATCCACCATGCCAAGCGAGTAGGAAGGTGCCTTCCCCGGATGGACGGTGGTGAAGGTATAGAGGCTGCCGGCCACACCCATTGGGGTGGGCTCAGCAGCTTGTCCGCCATGAAGAAATTCGGGCGGTGGGAACCGCATTTCTCCCGAATCGGGGTTTCGCGCCGCCATCAACGTTAAGCCGGTTGCATCGGCTCGAAAGTGCGTATCCGGGTACTTTTTGATTTCCATGGATTGCCTCGATGTGTTAGATTGACTAGAGTCCAGTGTATGAACGGACGCTCAATGGAAACAAGGCAGTTTTTCACCTCTGACTTTTTAGCCAATCTAAATTAATGAACCGTAGGCGCCTCCCCTTGCTTGGATTGCGGGCATTCGAAGCCACGGCGCGGCATCTAAGCGTTTCCCACGCCGCCGCAGAACTGTGTGTCACACCGGGAGCCGTCAGCCAGCAGGTGAAATTACTTGAGGATTTAGTGGGGGTGCCGCTGCTGAGGAGAAAGGGGCGTTCCGTCGAATTGACGGATGCAGGGCAGGTGTTGTGCCCTGCGCTTACTCAAGCTTTTCAGACCATTGAGCTGACGCTCAACGTGATTGCCCGCGGCTCTCGCCACGATACGTTGAAGTTATGCCTGCTGCCAACCCTCGCTGAGAAATGGTTGGTGCCGCGTCTGTCCCGCTTCCATGGCTCTCACTCGCATCTCGACATTCAACTCATGACCAGCTTTCGCGAGATACGTTTCGAGGCGGAGGATGTCGATATGGCGTCCTTCATGGGTAAGGATTTGCCCGATGGCCTGGAGGGCTTGCGGCTGTTCGACGACGCTTTTCAGCCAGTGTGCAGCCCGGCATACCTGCGCGATAACTGCCAACTCACCGAAACGGCCGACTTGGCGGAGGCAACGCTGCTGCACTCCGTACGTCGCATGGACGACTGGCCGCGCTGGCTGAGCTTGGCCGGCGCGCCGCAATTGCGACCTCAACGCAGCTTATCGTTTGAAAACTCCTCGCTTGCAATCCAGGCGGCCATTGATGGACTTGGCGTTGCGATGGTTCAGTGTGCATATGTCAAGGAGCCTTTGAAGGTCGGCGCTCTGGTGGCGCCTTTCGATTTGATTGGGCAAGGCGACAACGGCTACTACTTGGTCTGGTCGACCTCTCGGAGCAAGTCGCCGGCCTTCCAGTCCTTTTTGCAGTGGGTGAGGCAGGAGGTGGGTCGAGGAGCGAATTAACCTTCAATGCGGCGAGATGGTGCGGGCGATGCTAGCCAGCATCGCATCGCGGTGGTGATCTAGCTGGCGATCATGGTTCGCGTTGAAGTTCCGCAATCCAAGTTCGAGGATCTTGGCTGCGTCAACTACCGGGATACCGCAATCGTGCAGATCGGGACGCCATCCCAGCGTCTGGAAATCGCGCTCCACCTGTCGGGCAACCAAGTCGGCGAGGTTGAGGTCTGCGCCCGATAGTTTTAAACCCAGCGCCTCGCCCAGAGCCAGGGTTACATCGGGAACTGACGCACCGAGTCCTCTAATCATGGCGGGCGCAAATGCCGCATAGCCCCGGGACTGCGTCACCCCTTCGTAGTGGTTGAAAACGGCGACCGCGCACGCGTAGGCCGCACGCGCCAGCAACTGGCAAGACCACGGCCGACCACCATCTTCCTCGTCGCGGTTCTGCAGCAAGCCTGCGGCACATAGATCGATCAGGTCGGCTGCGTCGGTGTGAGTGCTCAGCCGTGGATAGGCTGTTCGGGCAAGGTGCCAAGCCTGAAGCCGGCTGCCCTTCACGAGTGGATTCGCGGTGGTGAGTGCACCCATGCACATCAGTGACCACCAATAGATCTCGAAACTTGTAGAACGCGCCAACGAGAGTGGTGCCGTCGCGAGCGCTTCGGAATCCCAGAAAACAGCCTGAGGACGAGTCTTTGGGTCGAAGAATTCCAGGTGATGCGCAGACCCGGTGTAGCGCACCGCCGAGCCGCCGCGATTCTGGGCGGACGTTGGTGAAGTCAACACGTTGAAGATCGGCATCTTTGGGGCAAAGAGACGCTGACTCGTCGGCGGCTTGCCGTCGCGATGGACGGTTGCCATGTCGAGAAGAGTCCGCTTCTCGCCGAGCAGCATCGCCACCACCCTGACCCCCTTGATCACGCTCCCCGCGCCCACTGCGATAAGTGCATCCGCACCGGTCTCGCGTGCCATTGCTGCGGCGGCCTCAACGCATTCAGCGGGGGCGCCTTCGGAGATTCCTGCAAAGACGCCTACGATACGCCCGCTAGCCAGGGACTCGATTCGCTGCGTCAGATTGGTTCGTTCATGCACACTGCGCCCACAAACGATCAGCGCGCGCGAAATCCTGCGGCCCTGTAGCTCATTGGGCAACGCTGCCAGCGCGTTCGAGCCCGAGTAGATTTTCAAGGGATAAACGCGTGCTCGGAAATTCTGGATGGTGGATTCTTCTTGGTGCATATTGAAGCGACGACCTATGGAGTTTCACAGCCCAAGAATACGGAAAGGGCGATCGCTTCACAATTCAAATTCGATCGACGTTTCGTTGAGAAAATCTATACGGAACGATTGATCGTTTACCAGAAGGGAAACTCCCCGCGCCGTCCAACCGCACTCGTTCCTCGCGGTTCGCGGGCAATGCTTCAATACGCGGCCTGACTTCGGGGTTCCACACATGGGCAGCGAGCGCTGGGGTTGATCATGGAACTGCTATGCATCGACCATGCTTTCGCAGTCACTCCGGCCAGGTACGCTTAGCCACGCCGCTCGGTAAAGAGATCCAGTAGAACGATCAGATCAATCTACACAGCCGTCCCCCTGTGCCATGCAACCGTTGCAGCTCACGATACGAGCGGGATGAGGAGCAGGCCAGTGATCAAAATTCGAACTCAGCCCGTCGATTTTCCAGGAACTCCTGCCAGCCACCCAACCCTATAAGGCCATAGACTCGATGGGATTGGCTTCGTCCAGGCGAATCGCAGAGATCAGCGCACGTAGTCCGCTGGAGACGTGTCGATGGCTCGGGTAGTAAAGACGTAGGCCAGGATACGCCGGGCACCATTCCGTCAGTACGCGTTCCAGCCGACCGTCTCGTAGCGGTGCCTCAACAAGGTGCTCAGGCACGAAGGCGATTCCCGCGCCATCGATTGCTGCGTCTACCATGAGCGGTTGATCGGTGAGTGTGATCCTCCCAGAGACATTGATCGATTCGGCCGTTCCATGCCGCTCGAACTCCCAGCGATACATGGCGCCGCTGTCGAAGCGGAACCGAATGCAGTCGTGGGCGTGAAGATCTTGTGGAACAGCGGGGCGACCCCGTGCTTTGAAATAACTCGGTGCCGCCACCGCTGCAAATCGTACGTCACCCGTCAAGCGGATCGCTACCATGTCCTGCGGGACGGCCTCTGCGAGGCGTATGCCGGCATCGAACCCGCCGGCCACGATGTCGCTGAGCTTTCCGTCAGACACGATGTCCAAATGTACCAATGGGTGATCGTGCAGGAATCGCATCAGCACAGGCCAGATAACCCAGCGAATCGCGCCCTCGCTGGCATTGATTCGCACCGTTCCGCTGGGCGTTGCGCGGAACTCGTCAACTTCTCGCATTGCTTCGGAGATGGAGGACATTGCAGGACGCAGTTTGACGGCAAGTCGCTCGCCAGCATCCGTCAAAGATACGCTGCGCGTAGTTCTATTGAATAGTCTGACTGCCAGACGCTGCTCTAGAACCTTGATTGAATGGCTGATCGCTGACGGCGTCACGTCGAGTTCGATGGCCGCTCCCCGAAAGCTGCGGTGCGCGGCCACGGCGAGAAACACGCTCAGCGCCAGGAAGTCGCTGGCCCTTGATTGGTGAGCATCTTTCATCTTTATATAAAGAATTGATGGGATTGTTTTGATATTAGGCGATATATAGACTCGCCACAACAGCAACCCAAGGACTCAACATGTCACAGGAAATTTTGATTACCGGCGCCAGTTCTGGCTTTGGCCGCGGTGCCGCTCTCGAGCTTGCGCGTCTCGGCCACAGAGTCGTGGCGACTGCAGAGACTTGGCCGCAGGTACGGACGCTACGCGCCGACGCCGCTGCCGCGGGCGTCACCCTGGAAGTGATCAAGTTGAACCTGCTCGACAAGATCGACATTGCCCGCGCAGGGTCTTTCGACCCGGACGTATTGGTGCTCAACGCCGGTGTAATGGAAGGAGGCTCTGTCGTCGACATCCCGATGCAACGCGTGCGTGAGTCGTTCGACATTAATGTGTTCGGCCATCTGGAACTGGTTCAAGCCATCGCGCCGAAGATGGTGGCCCGCAAGGCAGGCAAGATTGTGTGGACCTCCTCAATGGGGGGCATTTTGGTGGTGCCATTTCTAGGTGCATATTGTGCAACGAAGCACGCCATTGAGGCCATCGCTGGCTCCATGAGGGCCGAGCTTGCGCCCTTTGGTGTCAAGGTCGCGACTGTTAATCCCGGCGTCTTCGGGACTGGCTTCAACGACACGGGCGCAGAGAGCTACGTGCAGTGGTATGACGCCGCCACCGCGATCGTTCCAATGCCCGACTTCAGCGGAAGCTTAGTCGATCAGGCTGATCCGCAGGAGATGGTCGACGCTATGGTGGACATCATTCCCGCCAAGGACCACTTGTATCGAACCATGCGGCCACTCGCGACGATTGATGCGGCCAAGCAATGGCAAGCCACGGAGTGGTCGCAAAATGCCTAATGTCTCGCTGGACAAAGCCTTGCATATTGTGGCGCAAGGGCGCGAGGCCGCCGAAAAAAATGGCTTGAAAGCCGTCTTCGCGATTCTTGATACCGGCGCCAACCTTGTAGCGTTCTCGCGTATGGATGGCGCGTGGCTGGCATCGAACGAGCTGGCTATGGCGAAGGCGCGCACATCAGTGATGTTTCAGATGCCGAGCGAAGTGTTGAACGCGCCGTTGCAGGTGGGCCAGTCTGTGGCACATTTCGACCATATCCATGCGGGCGGTTTGTTGTTGATGGGCGGAGGCCTTCCGTTATTTGATGAAGATGGTGTGCTAGCTGGCGCGCTCGGGGTGTCCGGCGGGACGCCCGAAGAAGACGCTGCTCTGGCGCGTTCAGCCGCCGACTGAAAGGGCACAACTCCGTCCCGTCCGCGATACGCCTGGACGCTACTAACTACTGCGCTTCGACGAAGTTTTAGCGAAATATAGAAAGCACACCATTGATTGAGGGCGATGGGCTCGATTTCTTGAACGAGATTCGGTCTATTTACTCAGCGCTCGCAAGCGCCGCAACGAATATTCGTTGGCGGCGCTTTTCTTTTCAGAGCCTGGCCTTAGTGGTTTATCCTCTGTTTGTGACGGGGAGCTGAGTTTTCACCGTACCCAAAGTGGCGGGCGGGACCAGTGGCGCCAGATAGGCCTTACTCGCTCGATTGGGCGAAGCCCTTCCAATGCACGTACCCAGACGCATTCCGATGACGAATTCGACCTCGCTCATGACACAACACGCACATCTTGTCCGTATCCTGGAAAACCGCTTCGAGGCGCATCACCCCCGTCATCCGAAGGTGAAGTGGGCCAGCGTTTTGGCACGATTGAATGCTCATCCAGCCAAGATAATGACTTTGTCCGAGATGGAACGTACGGGCGGTGAGCCCGACGTGGTTGGTGGACCGGAGCATGATGGCGCCTATCGGTTCTTCGACTGCGTGGCCGAAAGCCCTCAGGGCCGCAGAAGTCTTTGTTATGACGCGGAAGCCTTGGCAGCTCGTAAGGAAAACAAGCCTGCCGGTAGCGCGTGCGAGATAGCTGTCTCCATGGGAGCCTCTCTATTGACCGAGGCGCAGTACCAGGAGTTGCAGCAGTTTGGTGAGTTTGATTTGAAGACATCGAGCTGGCTGGCCACTCCAGCCGAAGTCAGGAAGAACGGTGGTGCCCTGTTTGGAGACCGGCGCTACGGCAGGGTCTTCACTTATCACAACGGCGTTCAGTCTTACTATGCTGCTCGTGGATTTCGGGTCTTGATCAGTATTTGACAGCCACCCAGCTCAAGACGACCTGCTATTGAAAACGCCTGAGGGATTTATGAAAATTGCGATTCTTGACGACTTCCAACGCGCGGTACCTACGCTTGAATGCTACAAGCTGCTCGCGGATCACGAAGTCCACGTCTTCACCGAATCTATGGGCGAAGACGCGCTAGTAGAGGCCTTACGCGGCTTCCAGGCCATTGTGCTCATTCGTGAGCGCACAACCATTTCCGCTGGGCTTCTTAGCCGGTTACCCGATCTAAAGCTCATCTCGCAGACCGGCAAGGTTAGCGGCCATGTGGATGTCGACGCCGCCACCAGCCGAGGCGTTGCGATTGTGGAGGGTGTGGGGGACCCTACCGCTCCCGCTGAGTTGACGTGGGCATTGATCATGGCGGCCTATCGCCGGATTCCCCAGTACGCGCAACAGATGAAGGCTGGCCGCTGGCAACATTCGTCCGATGACGCTCAGTATGACCGCATTGGCCGGACACTCAAAGGCGACACACTGGGTATCTGGGGTTATGGAAAAATCGGTCGCTTGATTGCGAGCTACGGCAAAGTGTTTGGTATGCACGTTCTGGTGTGGGGGCGAGAGCCGAGCCGAGTGCAGGCCGTGCAGGATGGATATCAAGCGGCTGAGACGAAGGAGCAGTTCTTTTCTCAAGCGGATGTCTTAACCCTTCATCTGCGGCTGAATGATGCGACGAAGGGTATCGTGGGCGTGGCCGATCTGGCGTTGATGAAACCTACTTCGTTGCTGGTCAACACGAGCCGAGCTGAATTGGTGGGGCCGGGAGCGCTTCAGCAGGCATTGGCTTCCGGTCGCCCAGGGTACGGCGCGTTTGATGTCTTCGAGACGGAACCCGCAAGCACCGAAGCGCTCGGCTTGCAGGCCGATAACGTGATCGCGACGCCCCACCTTGGCTATGTCGAACAAAAAGGGTACGAGCTCTACTTTGGTTCAGCATTCCGCAACGTCGTTGATTTTTTTGCGGGTACCCCAAAGAACGTTCTGAACCCACAGAGCCTCTCGTCATGAAGAACCATTGACTGACGAAGTGGTTGAGAAGTTGCCAATGGCGCCCTGAAAATCAGGCAAGTGAAGGCAACTTTCAGGCCGTGTGCAATGTCGCTGCTGGAAAGGATTTCATATCTGGCCAGATGTGTTGTGCAGCGTCTAAAAATGCAACGATCAGCGGGTCTCCACGGCGGCTTGAAAGATGAGCGAGGGTCAACGGCATCTGGTCGGGCTCAATGGAAGACAAGGCCAAATAACCCTCTGCCTTTCCGCGCAGGGCAAATTCTTCGCGCATGAGCATCAGGCCAACCCCTTCACGCATCATGGCGTGTGCCAGCGTCGCGTTGTTGAAATGAATCATGGCGTTGACCTTCAGCCCACGAGCAGCAAAGATGCGATCCTGGATGATCGCGCCCGCCATGTCGTTGCTGGAAGGGACAACCCAGGGCAAATCCGCTAACTCTGCCATGTCAGATGCGCCCTCGAGCATGTCTTTCCAGGCTATGGGGCCCGCAATCCTGAAGCGTACGTTCTGAAGGAGATGGTATTGAAAATCCGGATGGGTGGGCTGTGCCAGACTCAGGCCAACGTCCAGCTCGCCATTCTCCAGGCCTTGCCGGACACCTGACGAGGGTCTGGCATCCAGATGCATGTCTATCAAGGAATGCTCTCTGCGCAGCCTTGCAGCTACTTCAGCTATGCGGGTGGAGGAAGGGTCTCCGCTGACGCCTATAGCCAAACTGCCTTTCACTTCACCGCGCAACTCGCGCGCAAAGGCTGTAAACACGGCAGCTTCGTTCAAAAGCGCCTTGGCCTTGGGAAACAAGTGTTGACCTGATTCGGTTAGCTCGAGACGGCGATTGGCGCGTATAAATAGCTGCGTATCGAGCCGCTCCTCAATGGCCTTGACATGCGCACTGGCCGACGACTGACTCATATTCAGTCGCTCGGCACCTCTTGTTAGGTGGCGTTCTTCAGCGACGACCACAAAAGTTCGAAGCTGCAGTAGATCAACGGGCAGGGTGCTCATGAAAAATTCTACCCTCGTAACGCTGCATGGATGGTAAAAGGCCGATAGATCGTAAAAGCAGCATACAACGATCGGAAAAAGCGCGTAGACCACACGGCGCTAGATAAATACACTCGCTAAAGCCTATTCGGCTTGAGCGTGTATTCAGGGTCCCGTGGCGGCGAGAGGCGAGTGGATCGCGCAGCGAACTGTAAGTTGTAAGGAGATTCTCGCTCCAGTATCCGTTCGGGCCGAGCCTGTCGAAGCCTTGCACAACGCTTCGACAGGCTCAGCCCAAACGGTTGGTTGTGAGTCCTACCGCATTTAAAACAGAATGAAAAGCTGTTCATTGAGAGCCGTTAGAGCAAGCTCGCCAATCAACACCAATGGTCACGACCGGGTTAAACACCGTGGTTTGTGACCAGATCCCTGGACCAAGGCCACGCACGGAAAGCTGGCTTGATATCGCTCATAGCCTTCTGAACGTGCCCCTATCGTTGAGACAAGACCTGTGAAAAAACTTCTTGAAGAAAAAACTGCCCTGGTGACTGGTGGAGGCTCCGGCATTGGCCGGGCGACCTCCCTGGCATTTGCGCGTGAGGGGGCATCTGTCTGCGTTGTCGATAGGAACATCGAGGCGGCCCAGGAAACAGTAGACGAAATCCGGCGACAGAACGGCAGAGCTCTCGCGGTACGGGCAGATGTAGCGGTTGAGAAAGACGTCAAGGCCATGATCTCTGAAGCGGCGGACGAATTCGGGCATGTGGACTGCTATTTCAACAATGCGGGCATAGGAACCGTGGAGTCAAACAGCCGTGGCAAGTCGCTCGCGCAACTAGATCTTGCGGATTGGCAGCGAATGCTGGATGTGAATCTGACGGGTGTTTTCCTTTGCATGAAATACGAATTACTGGCGATGGGCGAGAGAGGGGGGAGCATCGTCAACAACGCGTCCATTGGCGGCCTGCAGGCCCTTCGAAACGCTGCTGCGTACACCGCAACCAAGCATGGCGTGATAGGGCTGACCAAGAGCGCGGCCATCGAGTATGGAGACGTCAACGTCAGAGTCAATGCGGTATGCCCCGGCCACATATTGACGCCGCTCATCATGAAATCGTCCAACCTTAACCCGGACCTACCCCGTATGAATCCGATGAATCGTCTGGGAACGATGGAAGAAATCGCTGAACTGGTGGTCTGGCTGAGTTCTTCGAGAGCGTCCTTCAGCAATGGAGCCGTATTCGTGGCAGACGGTGGGCGCCTGGCTGCAGCCTGACGGTTCGGAAAATCCGCATAAATCCATTGAAAAAACGGCATGGACCTGATGAGCCCGCTCTTCTAGACTGCGACTTCGCGTAGTGAAATAACAGGAGACAACATGCCAACAAGAAGAATTTTTCTACAGCAGTCCGGTGTATCTGCACTCGCTTTCCCAGCAATTGCAAAGGCGCAGAATTCCAAGCGGCAGATGACCCTGGTGGTCCCCTATCCGCCGGGGGGCTCTAACGATGTCATTGGGCGTGTCATTGCCCAAGGTCTGGCGGCCCAATTGGGTGAATCGGTGGTCGTTGAAAACCGTGCTGGTGCCAACGGCACCATTGGGGCTCAATATGTGGCTCAAGCCCCTGCGGATGGCCGAACGCT
This sequence comes from Ottowia thiooxydans DSM 14619, assembly GCF_000422885.1. GTDB lineage: Bacteria > Pseudomonadota > Gammaproteobacteria > Burkholderiales > Burkholderiaceae_C > Ottowia > Ottowia thiooxydans. The sequence goes on from NZ_AUGX01000011.1 coordinate 144,595, forward strand.
TCTGTATTCACAGGGCAACCTGCTGATCAATCAGGAATTCATGATGAGAAACGGATTCAAGGTTCTTGAGTCCTTGGCCCCGGTGGCGAGAACCTGCTTCATACCCAGCATCATCTCGACGTCTGTCAATTTTCCAGCCAACAACTTGCGTGAGTTGATTGAGTTGGCTAAGAAAGCTCCTGGAAAATATTCATTCGTCTACTACGGTGATTTGGGAATCACGGCATTGACCAGTGCGGCGAAAATTGAGCTTCTGCGCATTCCCTACAAAGGTGGCAGTGCGGTCACCGACGTGATCGCCGGAACGGTGGATTTGATGACCAATTCGTTCACAGCCGGACTCCCTTTGGTGCGGGGTGGAAAGTTGAAAATCATGGCCGTCAACGCCGAGAGTCGTTTGGCGGAATTCCCGGATGTGCCCACTATCAAGGAAGTCCTGCCAGGATATCTTGAGGTGGACTACCAGGGGATTTTTGCACCCAAGAATACGCCGCGAACGGAGTTGGCCGCACTGGAAGAACAGGTGCTCAAACTATTGGCGAAACCGGAAATGAGGCAAGCCATCAGCGAGCGAAATGCGGTGCCCAACCCTATGCCATCCAAAGAGCTTGTCGCTTTCATGATGGATGACCGGGCTCGGATCTCCAAAACGATCGCAGCCGCAGGCATTCAAGCCGAATAGAAACGCGGGCGCGATGGGTGATACGGATGTCTTTGAACTCATCTGAGTTGCCCGGTCCAGCGCCCCCCAAAAACTCAGCGGAGAAATCTTCAATGGAACGTTCTTTCGGACGTGCCAGTGGAATACCTATTCCTCAATGCAAAGAGAACCGCTCCTTGCTTTAGGAAACCACTAGATTAGATGGAAATTGTTGAAATGATTGAAAAGTCCAAGGCTGCTGAAGAGAGCCCAGCGCCAGAGGTTGATGTCGATGCCCTGATTGTCGGTGCCGGTTTTGCAGGCTTGCTGGCCCTCTATAAGTTGAGGCAAGCCGGATTCACTGTACTTGCGCTGGAAGCCTCGGAGAGTATTGGGGGCGTATGGAATTGGAATCGTTACCCCGGCGCGAGATGCGATGTTGAAAGCATGCAGTATTCGTACTCGTTTTCAGAGGAGCTTCAGCAAACGTGGGAATGGAGTGAACGCTATGCCACCCAACCCGAGATCTTGCGCTATATAGAACACGTGGCTGATCGATTCGATCTGAACCGGCATATTCAGCTCAACACCAGAGTCGTCTCGGCTACCTACCAGGCGCATGAAAACGCCTGGCAAATTCAAACGAACGAAGGCCAAGAAATCAGGGCCCGTTTCTGCATCATGGCGACCGGTTGCCTGTCCGCCGCCAGAATGCCAGAGTTTCCTGGCAAGGAAAAATTCAAGGGCGACATCCTGCATACCGGCCATTGGCCCAAGTCTGGATACGACTTCACCGGTAAAAATGTCGCAGTCATAGGTACCGGTTCGTCTGGCATTCAGGCCATTCCCATGATTGCCAAGACTGCCAACAGTCTGACAGTGCTGCAACGCACGGCTACCTACAGTGTCCCCGCGAGAAATCGCATGCTGGATGAAACTGAAAAGAGGGCGTGGAAGGAAAATTACGCTCAGCTACGAGAGACAGCTCGGTACGCGCCATCGGGAACTCTCTACGAGTTTGGCGAGAGGAAGGCAGAAGAGACGCCGCTCCAGGATCAAACGGACGAGTTCGAAAAGCGATGGGCAAAGGGTGGGCCCGGGTTTCTGCGTGCGTTCAGCGACATATCTTCCAGTCAGATCGCCAACAAAGCCGCAGGGGATTTCATCCGCGCCAAGATTGCCGACATCGTGAAGGATCCTGAGAAACGAAGCTTGCTCACACCGGCGACCACGTTGCCTGTTGGATCAAAAAGAATCTGCGTCGATACGGGTTACTTCGAAACCTTCAACCGCGAAAACGTAGATCTCATTGATATCCGCAATGACCCGATCAAGGGCATTGAAGAGAACGGCCTCTCGACAAAGAAGAGAAAGCTCGACCTTGACTGCATTGTTTTTGCCACGGGGTTCGATGTGATTGTGGGCTCGTTGATGAAAATTGACATCAAGGGCCTTGCGGGAAGAACACTCAGGGAGAAGTGGAAGAACGGGCCGGGAACCTACCTGGGTCTGATGGTAGCGGGATTCCCCAATTTATTTCTGGTAACCGGGCCGGGCAGCCCATCCGTATTGACCAACATGATGGTCTCTATTGAGCAGCATATCGAATGGATCACGGCTTGCGTGGAGTCCATGCGGCGACAAGGAAATGACTACATTGATCCAGACGAAGCGGCAGAGTCCAAGTGGATGGACGATGCGAATAGTCTCGCGGAGACCATGCCATTCTTGCGTGCCAACTCCTGGTACATGGCGTCGCCTGAAAGCGGCTCGTCGCCCAGGAGATTCATGCTCTATTCCGGCGGTGTCGGTAAATATCGTGAAATCTGTGAGCAAGTCGCCCAGCAAAACTACCCTGGCTTCAACATTGGTGCCCGGCATGTCGTCTGTGATGTCCCCGCGGAGCTGTCGTGAGCCTTGCCATGAACCCTATGAATACGGACTCATTTGCCGGCAAGCATGTGTTGATCACAGGTTCAGTCGGTGGAATCGGGCACGCGACTGCCGAAAGGTTTGATGCGCTCGGTGCCACCCTGATTCTGATGGATCAGGATGAGCAGGGGTTGATGAAACAAGCTCAAACCTTGAGGGCGCCTGCTGCCTATTACGCTTTTGACATTGCAGATGAAAATCGCCTGGATGCTGCTTTCGCCGACATCAACACCAGATTCGGTCGGTTGGACGCCGCATTTTTGAATGCGGGAACGGTGGGCAAGGTGTCGCCCATCGTAGATCAGTCCCTGGATACCTTTGATCGGGTGATGGCGGTCAATCTCAGGAGCGTCTTTGTTTGCCTGAAGCATTCTATGCGCATCATGCAAGCAGGCGCTGGGGGCTCCATTGTGATTACCTCGTCCACTGGTGGGGTGCGGGGGAGCGTTGGCTTGTCGCCCTATGTGGCAAGCAAACATGCAGTCATAGGCTTGATGAAAAGTGCCGCTTTGGAGGGCGCCAAGCACGGGATTCGCGTGAACACCGTCAACCCGGGAACCATAGACACCGCGATGATCCGGGAGATTGAGGAAAACTCTGGCGTGGCTTCAGACATCCGGGCGAGAAACGTCTCTGGAATTCCGCTCAAACGATATGGTTCTCCAGCCGAGGTGGCTCAGTTGGTGACGTTCCTGGCCAGTGACCAAGCCTCGTTTATCACCGGTGCCAGCTATCTCATTGACGGTGGTGTGATGGCCGGTAGAAGCCCTTGAGCGGTTTGGTTGACCTCAACGCGTGGTTTACGTTCCCTTTCCATTCAAGCTCATTCAAGATGAAAATCGATCCACTCGCCACAGGCATTCAGCAGGTTTGTATGGTCGTCGAAAATTGTGACGAAACGATCAGGAATTTTGTAGAAAAATCGGGGATTGGGCCTTGGGCGGTATGGACCTATGGCCCGCACAATTTGAGCAATATGCGGGTCAGGGGTGTTGAAACGCCTTACAGCATGCGGCTGGCGATCGCGTGGACTAAAGGGTTTAGGTGGGAGGTCATCCAGCCGCTGGAAGGCAGGTCCATCTACCGCGAATTTCTGGAAGAGCATGGTGAAGGTGTCCACCACGTCTTGATTGATTACGATGGCCGGGATTTCGATGCTGCGGTGGAGGAGTTCCGCAAGAGAGGCTGTCCTCCCTTGATGGAAGGGCGAATGAAGGAGCGGGATATTGACTTCGTTTACGTGCAGACCGATGGCCCGCTGAAGGTGGTGATGGAGTTGAGCCGCCACGGACCAGGCTCCAAAAGGGTCCCGCCTGACTATTGGTTTCCTTATCCCTTGCCCGATTTCCCATCTGAGCCAGTCAGACGTCTGGGTGCATAGATCGCGTAAGCCTGCAGGTGGCGCCGCTCACAGTGGCTCCAGGAGAGAGGCACATTTGTGCCTCCAGCCGTCTACATCACGCGTGGCTCTTCAACAGCCTGCCACAGGCCCCGCACATAGCCGCTGCTGAACGCAGCGCACGCCTCGGGAGAGGGGTAAAAATCAAAGGGTTCGATCGACACCCAGCCCGCATAGCCCCCATCGCGCAAGGCTTGCAGCACCGGTGCGACCGACGTGTCTCCCTGACCGGGACCACGCCGATTGCGGTCATTCAACTGCACATGGGCAATGTGCCCTAGCGCCAGATGGTGTCGCAGTACTTGCTCGGGTGCTTGCGCCTCTGCTTGCTCGCTGGCGCCCAGATCAAGCATGGTGCGCAGTGCGGGCGAGCCTACGGCATCTACGATGGCGGCGGCCTGTGCCAGTGTGTTGACCACTGGGGTGGTGGCTGGTGCCAGTGGCTCGATGCAATAGATCAAGCCTGCGGTGCTCGCGCGTTCAGCCAGTGAAGCCCACAGATCTGCTGCGCGCGCGGTTGCATCGTCCACCGACTGACCGGGCTCGGGTGCTCGCTGGCGCGGTGATCCATGCACCAGCACTTGCGCACCGCATGCGGCACCTATCTCAATCATGCGTTCCAGAAAGCCAAAAGTGCGGCGGCGCACCTGTTCATTGGTGGTGGTGATCGACATGCCTTCCGGACGCGCTAGCAGCCAGTGCAAGCCGCAGATCAGCAGTCCGTGATCGGCCGCCGTTCGGGCCCATGCTTGCGCGGTGGCGGGCTCGATAGTCGCTGGATCGGGCGCCAGGGTGAAAGGCGCAATCTCCAGGCCTTGGTAACCCAACGAAGCGGCCAGCGCGCATTGTTGCTCGAAGGGCAGATGGGCCAGCACTTCGTTGCAAATCGCGAGCTTCATGCAACCCACCCAGCGGGGCGTGCCTGACGCCAGGGGCGTGCACGTTCAAACCCGCGTGCAGTTTGAAGCACCAGCAGATCGGCGTGGGCCGGACCCACGATCTGCAGGCCCACGGGCAGGCCTGCGCGAGTGAAACCACAGGGCACGCTGGCCGCAGGTTGTCGTGTGAAATTAAAGGGCGAAGTGAAGGGGTACCACTCGGGGGAGTCCGCGTAGCCGGGCGGCTGGCTCAGCTCGGCCGAAAAAGGTGCCACCGCCACCGTCGGTGTGAGCAGCAAATCGTAGGACTGATGAAACGCGTTCATGCGCGCGCCAAAAGCCGCGCGCTGCGTTTCGATCGCGAGATGATCCGTCACTGACACCGTGTTCCGGCTGTGCCGGATAGTGCGCACTATGCGCTCGTCCATCAGCGACAGGCGGTCTTCGTCGAACGACTGGAATGCGAAATGGGTCAGCGCGTCCTTGAAACGTTCGATCAGGGGGAGGGGATTTTCGAACACGGTGTCTACCGTGATGACTTGCGCGCCCAGTTCACGGAACACCGAGGCGGCCCGCTCACACATGGCTTGAACCTCGGGGTCTACTCGCGCATAGCCCAGCGTGGGACTCCACGCTACGCGAAGTCCATCGAGTGGACGTTCTAGCGACGTGTGATATGGCACCGGGTCGTGGGGGAGGGCACTCCAGTCACGTGGATCGGCTTCGCTGACCACGGTCATCATCAGCGCTGCGTCTTCTACGGTGCGGCTCATCGGGCCGATGCTGGCCAAGCTGGCGTAGGGGGTTGGCGGGTAGGCGGGTACACGGCCCCCGCTGGGCTTGAAACCGAAAACGCCGCAAAAACTGGAAGGCACCCGGATGGATCCTCCCGCATCAGTCGCCACGGCCAATGGTCCGATGCCCGCCGCCACAGCGGCTCCTGCGCCACCGCTGCTTCCACCTGGCGTGTACCCAGAGCCCCAAGGGCTGCGTGTGACACCAGTCAGCGGGCTGCGCGTCACTGCGCCTACAGCGAACTCCGGCGTGGTGGTCTTGCCGAACAGCACTGCACCATGTTCGCGCAGCCGCGCCACCGAGGGGGCATCCTCCAGCCAAGCTTGCGTTGGAGACACTGTGCGCGAGCCGCGCAGCGTAGGCCAGTTTTTTGTGAAAACGATGTCTTTAACGGAGACCGGTACGCCATCGAGCAGTCCCATGGGTTCGTTGCGTTGCCATCGTTGTTCGGAGGCTGCTGCAGCTTCAAGTGCTGCGGGCGCATCCAGCAGGCAAAAAGCATTCAGCGAGGTCTGAGAGCGTTCGGCGCGATCCAGTATGCAGCGCGTCACCTCCACCGGCGACAGCCTGTGGGAGCGGTACTGGGCTATCAACTCACCCGCAGACAACCATGGCAGGGCGGCGCTGTCGATGGCACTCGAATCATCGGGCATGGGTTTCTTTCAGGATATCGGGCCAACGAGAAGGGGGTGACGGTGGGAGCTTGTCCCAATCTGGCTCGGCGGCGCAGGCAAAGCCAGAGCAGTCCAGAGAGCTCAGCTGCACCACCCCTCCGCTCAGATTCAATCGCGCGACGTGCTCACCGTTGGGCAGAGTGTCGAACCGATAGAGATCAGGGTGGGCTTGCACGAAGCGGCGCTGTTCTGCTTCAGGGCGCCCACGCATGCCATCTACAAAATGGTGGGCGTTCTTTTCTACATGGCCTAGGCCTAATAAGCTCACCAGCGCAAGATCCTGTTGCAGAGAAATGCCCGGGAGCGTGGTCAGATCCTCGGCCGACATGAAGAGCTTGCCTGGCAAGTCAGCCGCGTTACGCACTTCACAACGAGCCCGGTTGATGAGCGATTTGTAGAGCCCTTTGCAAATCTTGCTGGACACCCCACGGTAGCCCAATGCAATGGCTGCCGGAAACGCCTGCAAATCTACATCGGACTCGTCGATGATCACCGGGCATATGGCGTCTATGGGCTTCACGCTTGACTGCAGGGCCACATGCCGGGCCAAAGGTTGTTCGATCCACAGTAGCGATTGACAGAAGCGACGCAGGCCGGGAGCCTTGGACATGGCGGACAAGAATTCCACGACGGGTTCGACGGCATGGAACTGCTCGTTGCCATCAAGAGTCACGTAGTAGGCCTGCGGCAGGGTGTCCAGCACCGCAGCGATGGCCTCGAGTCGCTCCAGGTCTGGCTTCAATTGCCCGCCGACTTTGATCTTGAAATAGCGCTGCCGGTAGGTCGCGACTACGGCCTCCAAGGTTTCCGGGAGGCCATCGTTTACCGCGCTGCCAGGCGCCTGATCAAGAGGCGTGATGGCATCAACCAACCCGACCGTGTGGCGTAGAAGAAGCTCTCGCTGCGGCGACAAGGTGCTGAGAAAACGACCAAGATCTGTGCCCGCCAGATCGCTCGCCCACTGCGTGGTCTGCATGCCCACCAGATTGCTCTGCATCAACGCCCAGAACGGCTGGCCTTGCAACTTGCCCAAGGCACCGATGACGCAGCGGTCCAGTAGCGCCGCGCCATAGCCTGCGATCAGTGGCCCCAGCGAGTGGCGACTGGCCTCTTCGATCAGGCTGCCGTGGGCCGCCATGGCGTGGCCAAACGCGGTGTTCTCCCCTTGGGCGGTGTAGTGCCGCACGGCGGACTCGATGGCCCAGCGCAATTGGTCGTGGTTGTCGTCGTCAGAGAGGCTGGGATTCTTGTCGAACCACTTCGCGCTCAAAGACTCGGCCGCGCATCCCCAGGCACTGCGCCCGCCGATTGACACCCGGGCGCGCAGCACCACCTGCCGACCATGGGTTTTGGTGACGCTACCAAAGCGGAAGGGTAAGCGCAGGCGATACGGCCACTCCCGTACCTCCACCTCGTGCACGCGCAGCCGGATTTCAGGGTTCATGTGCGTTTCCTTCGTGGGCGGAAATGACTTGCCCGAAATTCAACCAGATGGTTTCTTTTGTGCCGATACTGGCGGCATAATCGCCTTGAATGGCAACCCAACGCAACGTCAAACGCGAACCTTCCGCCCGGCGCACGGTCGACTCCCGCAAGGCGGATGCCGACCCGGCGTCGGCCAAGAACGCTATCCTCGCTGCCGCGCGGCAGGAGTTCTCGAGCAAGGGCGCCGCTGGCGCCCGGGTCAATGAGATTGCAGAGCGCTCCGGGGTTAACAAGCAGCTGATCTATTACTACTTCGGTAATAAGGAAGGTCTCTACGCTGCTGCTCTGGAGGCTGTATACAGCGACATCCGTGAGCTGGAGAAGAGCCTGCATCTTGAGGAGGAGGAACCTGAATCGGCTATGCGCTCGCTGGTGTCCTTCTCGTTTGACTACCTGGCCCTGCACCCCGAATTCATCGGTATGCTCAATCACGAGAACGCGATCGGTGCGCAGCACGTCCAGGCCTCTAAAACCATACAGGGCATGAACTCCCCGCTGATTGAGCTGATCCGCCTGGCGCTGAAACGCGGTGTGGCCCAGCAGAAGTTTCGCAAGGGAATCGATCCCTTGAACCTCTACATCTCCATTGCGGGGATGTCCTATTTCTTTTTCTCCAACCGCGCCACCTTGTCTTCGAACTTCGGACGAGATCTTTCGAGCAAGGAAGTGGAGGAGGCCTACCGCAAGCATGTGGTGGAGTTTGCGATCGCCGGCTTGAGGCCCTGAGAAACTCGGCGCAGCGCTTTGGCTGACCATCACGACACCGTTTGCGGCATGGTTTCCAGGTTCTTCTGGGTCAAGTCGTTGTAGAGCTCGAGTGTCATGCGGCCCAGCTCGGGCGAGACGCGCGTGGCCACCGTCCGCGGCCGGGGCATCTGCACTGGCTTGATGGAGGCCACACGGCCTGGACGCGGCGACATCACCACAACCCGGTCTGACAGGAAGCATGCTTCGGGAATCGAATGCGTCACGAAGATCACGGTCTTGCGCTCTGCACCGCCTTCGTTGATGCGCTGTTCGCCCCAGATGCGCAGTAACTCCAAGTTCATTTCATCGCGCGTCATGGCATCCAGCGCGCCGAAGGGTTCGTCCATCAGCAAGATGGGTGGGTCCAGGATCAACGCTCGGCACAGCGAAGCCCGCTGCTGCATGCCTCCAGACAACTCTCCAGGTCGTTTCTTGGCGAAGTCGGCGAGGCCCACGAGTTTGAGCAGGTCGTGTGCACGGTCGCGGTAGTCGGCCGGCTTCAGCCCGTACAACTCTGTGGGCAGCAGAACGTTGTCCAGAACAGTGCGCCACTTCAGCATGATGGCAGTCTGAAACACCATGCCGACCTTTGGAATCGGTTTAACCACAGGCGCGCCGTCCACGACGATGCGGCCCCCCGTCACTGGCCGCAGCCCCGCAATGCACCGCAGCAGTGTGGACTTTCCACAGCCGCTGGGCCCGACCAGTGAAACAAACTCCCCCCGGTTGATCGACAGGTTGATGCCTCGCAGGGCTTCCACGGGGCCGCTGTCAGCCTGGTAGACCATGTGGACGTCATCGATCTCGATGAAGGGGGACGGGGTGCTCGTGTGGTTCATTTGACGGACAGAGGCAGCGCAACCTTGGGCAGGAGCTTGTTGGTGTAGACGGTGGTGCAATCAACTTTACGGGCTAGTCCCATGTAGGTGTTGGCGATGTCGGTGGATTCGCACATTTTCTTTTCGTCTATCCAGCCCAGTCCGTTGTCTTTGTACCGCTGGGTGCGCATGAGGTCGATGCCCATGGCCATGTTGCGACGGACATAAGCCACATCTAGCTCTGGCACGCGCTTTTTGTAGATCTCCAGCGAAGGCTCACGCTCTGCCATGACATCGCTCCAGCCGGTGTATGCGGCTTGCAGAAACTTACGGATGGCTTCAGGTCGTTCGGCCAGCGTCTTCTCGCTCACCACGAAAGCCATGCTGTACATGTTGTACCCAAACTTCGCCCAGGGCATTTCCACCACGTCGTCAGCGCCCATAGCCTTTTCGTAGTTCGGCTTGCCGGTGATGAAGTCGGCCACGCCATCCACGCGCTTGGCAGCGAGCGCCGCTACCTTGGCTGTGGGTTCGATGTTGATCCAGGTGACCGAGGCAGGGTCAATACCGTTCTTGCGCGCGAACGCAGGCCAAGCCATGCGCTGGCCATCGCCCGGAGGCGCGCCAATTGATTTGCCGACCATGTCTTTCGGTTCGCGCAATGGTGCGTCCTTACGGCTGAAGATGTTCTGCGGTGTCTCGTCGAAAATCATGCCGACGATCTTCACCTTGGCACCACGCGCAATGGCTGCCAGCACCACTGAGGTGTCGGCAATGGCCACATCCGCCCGATCGGTGTCGGCCTTGGCCAGGGCGTCACCCGAACCTTTGGAGTTTTCGATGGACACGACCAGGCCGTGCTTGTCAAAGTAACCTTTTTCCTGGGCTACGTAATAGGCGCCGTGGTCGCCGGTAGGGAACCAGTTGATCGCGAGCTTGAGCGGTGTCTTGGCCGTTTGTGCCGCTGCCGATGCACCTATCAAGGGCAAGAGGGATGAAAGGGCCAGTGCTAGCCAACGCATCGTGAACCGGGGTTTGACAAGGTCTTTCAAGAGATCTCCTTCGGGGTGGGTTTGGAACGCGAGAAGTTCAGCGGCCGCCGTCGATCGCCCAGGGTGCGAGCACACGGGCTAACAGGGAAACGATGCCAAAGAGGGACAGGCCAATGACTGAGACGAATGCAATGGCAGCAAAGGCCACCGGCGTATTCATGCTGCTTTGCGAAGTGATGATCACGTAGCCGAGTCCGGCTTGAGAAGCCACAAACTCGCCCAGGATCGCACCCACCACGGCGGAGGTGGCTGTGATCTTGAGCGCACTCAGGATGTACGGATAGGCATTGGGAATGCGGATCTTCACGAATACTCGCCACTTGGGCGCGTTGAACACGCGGCCTAGATCAAGCATGTCCTGATCAATCTGGCTCAAGCCTGCAGCGGTGTTGATCACGACCGAGAAGAAGCCGATCAAGGCGCCTATCAAGAGGTTGGGCACGATGCCGTAGCCGAACCACAGCAGGATGAGTGGGGCGATCGCCACCTTGGGCAAGGTGTTGACGAACACTAGGAACGGCATCAATGCGCGCGCTGCGGTGTCGGACCATGCGATGGCGGTGCCCAGCAGAACACCCACTACCGCCGCCAACATGAAGCCGCCCACCACCTCAGTGGCTGTGACCAGCATATGACGACCCCAAGGGATATCGCTGCTGGTGATGGCGTTCAGTACGGAGGCAGGGCTTGGCAGGATGTACTCACGCACGCCGAACACGCTCACTACCAACTGCCAGGCCAGGAGCAGGAAAGCGAATATCAAAACGGTGGGCATGTACCGCTTGCCCATCTTCAACGACCAGTTCATTTGCTTTTCTCCTGTTCGGCTCGTTCAGCTTTTCAGAGGTGGCGCCATGCGACACCCTCAGAAGACCAAGGCTCGTTCCTCGACCCTGAAAGCCAGTTTATGAGGCCGATTATCAAAAGTCAACTATTTAGTTGAAATTTGGGTCTAGTGGCTTTCCCGGGGGCAAAGCGCTGAACCTGTTGAGAGAACCGGGGCTAGAATGAAACATCAACTGTATGGTTGATTTTTGAGAGACACCATGAAAATCGATGAACACCTGGGCGCACGAGGTGCGCTCGTGATGGCGGCGGTCGCGGAGTTCTCCCGCAAGGGATTTGCTGGCGCCCGCGTGGATGAGATCGCCAAGGAAGCAGGCGTCAACAAGCAACTGGTCTACCACTACTTCGGGAGCAAGCAGGATCTGTACGAAGCTGCGTTGGAAAAGGTTTACACCGAAATTCGCGACAGGGAGCGCACCTTATCGCTGGATGCGCTGGAGCCCCGCGAGGCGATGGAGAAGCTGGTTGGATTTTCGTTCGACCACCTGCAACAACACCCCGAGTTCATTGCGCTGCTGGCGGATGAGAACCGCCATTTGGGCAGTCACGTGAAGACTTCCAAGCGCTTCAGGAAGATGCATTCCCCACTGATCGACATGATGGGCACCACATTGGCGCGTGGGGTGCGCAGCGGGGTCTTCCGACCCCATAGCGACCCGATCCAGGTCTACATCTCGATTGCCGCCTTGTCCTATTTCTACTTCTCCAACAACCACACGCTGTCAGCCATCTTCAGCAAGTCTTTGCTTACGCGCGCGGCGTTGGCTGCACGCAGAAGCCATGTGGTCATGTTCGCAATGCACGCCTTGTGCATCGAACCGCTTCACGAGAATTCGAGGATCACATGCTGAGCGTGCTGGAGGTATTCAAAATTGGCATTGGTCCTTCCAGTTCCCACACGGTGGGGCCCATGCGCGCTGCTCACCAGTTCGCGCTGGCGCTTTCCCGCGAGCATGTGTTGATGCAGACGGACCATGTTCGTGTGGAGCTGCACGGCTCTCTCGGTGCTACGGGCAAGGGGCATGGCTCCGGTAAAGCGGTGCTGTTGGGCCTGGAAGGCGAAGAACCCGATCGTGTGGACACGGGCCGGGTGGATGCACGGATCGAAGAGATCACCCGGGACCAGAAAATCCTTGTCCTGGGAAAGCACGCGGTGCGGTTCGTGGCTTCTCAGCACCTGACCTACCATCGCAAGTCACTGCCGTTTCATCCCAATGGCATGAAATTCTTTGCCTGCACTCATGATGGCGAGGTGCTGCTGCAGCGAGACTACTACTCGGTTGGCGGCGGGTTCGTGACCGAAGGCGCTACGCCACACACCATGGCAACCCATGCACCATGCCCGTACCCGTTTCGCACTGGCGCCGAGTTGCTGGCGCTGTGCCGACAACTTGGTTCCGGTATCAGCGATCTAGTACGCACTAATGAGGCTGCACTGCGCGCACCGAAGGACACCCGTCTATCGGTTACCGGGATCTGGGAGGTCATGCAGGCCTGCGTGCGCGCGGGTTGCGCGAATGAAGGTGTTCTACCGGGCCCGCTCCGGGTGAGACGCCGCGCGCCAGATTTGTGGCGCCAACTCCAAGGTGAAGGCACTTCCAAATCGACCGATGTGCTGGCCGCGCTGGACTGGGTGAGCTTGTACGCCCTGGCCGTTAACGAAGAGAATGCCGCTGGCGGGCGCGTGGTGACCGCGCCCACCAATGGGGCTGCCGGCATTGTGCCCGCCGTCCTGCATTACTACATACGATTCGTACCCGGTGCAGACCTTGAGGGAGTCGAACGATTTTTCTTTACGGCCACGGCCATCGCGCAGTTGTACAAAGAAAACGCTTCTTTGTCAGGTGCGGAAGTGGGTTGCCAAGGCGAGGTCGGAGTTGCCTGCTCCATGGCGGCCGCAGGGCTGGCGGAGGTGCTTGGTGCATCGCCTGCACAGGTGGAGAACGCCGCAGAGATCGGCATGGAACACAACCTGGGCCTCACCTGTGACCCGGTGGGTGGGCGGGTCCAGATGCCATGCATTGAGCGCAACTCCATGGGGGCCGTGAAAGCCATTCACGCCGCCCGCATGGCATTGCGCGGCGATGGTCAGCATTTCGTCTCGCTGGATCAAGTCATCAAGACCATGCGCGAGACCGGCGCTGACATGAAGACACGATACAAGGAGACCTCCCGAGGAGGTCTCGCGGTCAATGTCATCGAGTGCTGAAGCTGCTCTTCATTTGCTCCGTCATGTGCTCCAACACACGCCATTCTGAAAAATCAACTATTTGGTTGACATCGATGAATGTCGCTTCTATCATGCCGACACGTCAGCTTTCTTAGCCATATCCATGAACTCGAATACCACGTTTTCCGGACCCCTCCTCGACGAGATGCCGTTTCCTGTAGCCTTCGAAAGTGAAGAAGCTCTGGAGAATTACCTGGCTACACCATCGAGGGCGTTGTTGCGTCATATGGAGGCTGTGGATGGTGACCTCATGATCCTGGGCGTTGGAGGCAAGATGGGCCCCACGCTGGCGCGCCTGGCGCGCAACGCCATGCCAGGGCGGCGTGTGATCGCGGTGGCCCGATTCAGCGAGCCGGGTATGCGCGAGTCCTTGGAGTCGCAAGGCATCGAAACCATTGCTTGCGATCTGTTGGACCCAGCCGCTATCGCCGCGTTGCCCGCATGCCGCAATGTGGTGTTCATGGCCGGTCGCAAGTTCGGTGCCGATGCCAACCACGCGCTGACCTGGGCTATGAACACTCATGTCCCAGCTATGGTCGCGCAAGCCTTCCCGGCTTCGCGCATCGTGGTGTTCTCCACGGCTTGCGTTTATCCCTTTGTACCGGTCAACAGCCAGGGGGCGGGAGAGCAGTTGCCTCCAGACCCGCCCGGTGAGTACGCGAACTCATGCGTTGGTCGAGAGCGCATGTTCGAATACTTCTCTCAGCAACACGGCACCCCGGGGCGCTTGTTCCGGCTGAGCTACGCCATCGATTTGCGCTATGGCGTGCTGGCTGACGTGGCGAACAAGGTTTGGCAGGGCGAGCCCGTTGATGTGACGATGGGGCACGTCAACGTCATCTGGCAAGGAGATGCGAATGCCCAGGCCTTGCGCTGTCTGGCGGAGGCCACGGTGCCTACCTCACCCATCAACATCAGCGGCCCGGAGACCACCTCCATCCGTTGGCTCGCAGAGGAATTTGCGCGGCGTTTCAATAAGCCCGCACAGATCACGGGTGAAGAAGCACCTACCGCGTGGCTGATGAACACCGGGCAGGCTGAGGGTCTCTTTGGCTACCCTCACGTGCCATTGCAGCGCCAGATCGGCTGGGTTGCGGATTGGGTTTCGCGCGCACAGCGCTCGTTCGGCAAGCCGACCAAGTTCGAAGCCCGCGATGGCAAATACTGAGCCCAACGCGCTGTCAAGCGACCACTTGGCCGAGAGGCTTGCCGCGTTGACCCCTGGCGATCTCGATATGCTCAACCGCTTGGTAATGGAGAGCCATTGGAATCAGTTGCCCGCTGACTGGCACTTCTTCTTCGAGCATGGTCATGTGCTGGTGGTGCGTAACGCGGAGTCCCGCATCATCGCCAGCGGTGCGGTGCTACCCATGGACGCCGATACAAATGGCCACCGCGTGGCGTGGATCAGCATGATCCTGGTCTTGCCGGAGGTTCGTGGGCAGGGCCTGGGACGACGCGTGTTCGAAGCCTGCCTGCGCAGCGCGCAAGCGGCGGACTACTTGCCCATGCTTGATGCAACGCCCCAAGGCGAACCGCTGTACACCCAATTCGGTTTTGTGCCGCTCTCGCACATTACTCGGTGGCGGCGTGAAGCGAGAGGTGCTCGCGCTTCCAGCGCACCTGCGCCGCAGGCAGACTTGGATCAGTTTGTGGCGTTGGATGCCCGTGCGCTGGGCTTTGGCAGGAGCGCGCTGATCAATAGCCTTCAAGGCCGGCCTACAACGCATTGTGTGAGCAGCTCGCACGGCTTCACGCTGGTTCGCGCGGGCCGCACCGCACATCACATTGGTCCTTTGCTTGCTGAGGACGAAGGCCGTGCGCTCGAGTTGCTCCAGCAGGCGGTAGATGCCTTGGAAACCCCCGTACTGATCGATGCACCACAACAACGACCGGTGCTCACAGCGGCTCTTCAGGCGGCGGGCTTTGTGCCTCAACGTGACTTTACGCGGATGGCCTGGGTTCCGCCCGGGCGAACCTTGCCGCAAGGCCAACCTCATTTCATTCACGCCATCGCCGGCCCCGAGTTCGCCTGACGAGCGAAACATGCCATGCCCGGCCGGCCCCGCGCCCCACTGTGCTCAAGGATTGATGCCATGCCATTGAAACGCTCCGACCTCCCGACCGCTGTCCTCGATCTGTTGTCGAACGGCACGGTCATTCCAGCCCATCCGCTGGCACTCGATGAAAATCGCGTATTCGATCGTCGCCGCCAACGTGCGCTGACGCGCTACTACATCGACTCAGGTGTGGGCGGCCTGGCGGTGGGGGTACACACCACTCAGTTTGCCATCCGCGAACGTGGACTGTATGAAACGGTGCTGCGTTGCGCCGCAGAAGACCGACAAGCGTGGTCCGATCGTCCGATGGTCATGGTCGCAGGCCTGTGTGGCGACACACCGCAAGCCGTGGCAGAGGCTCGTACCGCGGTGGGATTGGGCTATCACGCCGGCCTCCTGAGCCTGGCGGCGTTGGCTGACCGCTCCGAAGACGAGCTCATCGCGCACTGTGAAGCTGTGGCTGAAGAGATGCCTATCGTCGGCTTCTACCTGCAAACGGTGGTGGGTGGGCCCGTGGTCACCAGTGATTTCTGGCGCCGTTTTGCACTCATTCCCAACGCACTGGCCATCAAGGTGGCACCGTTCAATCGCTACCGGTCGATGGATGTGGTGCGCGGTGTGGTTGATGCGGGCGCGGAGGATCGCGTCTTTCTGTATACCGGCAACGATGACCATATCGTTTTAGATCTCACCTTGCCGTTTACGGCGATGCGCAACGGACGCGCCGTCACTGTGCGCTTTAGAGGGGGGTTGTTGGGGCATTGGTCGGTTTGGACCGCCAGCGCCGTGCAGCAATTTGCCCGCATTCAGCAGGCTTTATCCCAGCAGCCTGATGGCGTGAGCAACGAACTTCTGGCACTCGATGCCCGCGTCACCGACTGCAACTCTGCCTTTTTCGACGTAAAAAACAACTTCCATGGTTGCATCGCAGGCTGTCACGAAGTGCTTCGCCGCCAAGGACTGCTCGAAGGCATCTGGTGCCTGGACCCCGAAGAAGGGCTTGGAAATGGCCAGTTGAATGAAATTGACCGTGTCTACCTTCAGCACGGTGACCTGAGTGACGACAGCTTTGTTCAGAAAAACCTGGCGCGCTGGTTGACCTGATTCGGTAGCGCTCAGGTTGTCGGTGCTTGCCGAGAAGTCGCTCAATCAACAGTATTCAACGCACGCGCAGCGCACCCCCGAGGGCAGCGGCGCACAGCTCGAACAGGGCACGACCTTCATTCAAGATCGCTTTGTTTCGCGTGAGAGATCGCGGTACTCGGAAGGGGCCACTCCGAACTTCCGCTTGAACAGATAATTGAAGTGAGAGATGTCGTTGAATCCGTTGCTGTAGGCGATTTGAGAAATTGAAGCACTCTCGGCGCGCGCGAGTTGCGACTCAACGGAGCCCAGTCTTTGTTCAATGATGAACTGTGTAAAACTCGTATTCATGCCTTGCAGAAGCTGCTGCACGAGGCGCCGAGACATATTGAGCTGGGCGGCTGTCAAGTCCAGCGAGAGGGCTGGATCGCAAGCATGCTTTCTCAGGTAGCTCACCAGGGCTTGGCGTCTTAGCTCTCGTGCGTCGCAAGGCGCATTGGTTGGCCCGTGCGTGACTTTCAACAAATTGCAGACGTTCTCTACCAGCGCTTCCACATCTGATGGTGAAACGGCGAGGGCGTCCCGTGATAGCTCGTTGAGATAAGACAAAAGCGTAGGGGCGAAGGGGCCAGCGGGCTGGAACACTTCCAGGTGGGATGTCAGCAACTGAGGCATTCTCAGTTCAAGTGTTCTAGCCGGCAGCCTGGCTACGATGCGCCGCACCTCCACAGGAAACGTGACACTCGTCGGGTGCCGGGTATCCACGATGGCCACACTGCCTGCCGGTTGAATCAGTCGCTGGTTGCCATGCTCTATGTGAGCTTCGCCTTCAATCTGCCAGCTCACAAGATAACTTGGGTCACAAGGGTCTGACAACCGCGCACGGCCCCAGCGCACTCTGTGTGGTTGGCTCCAGAACAAGCCGCAAGACATGGTGTCGTGCTTTCTCACGGTCATTTCTGCTGAGAAAGAGTCCAAAACGGTGCCTGAAACCTCCACCGTATGAATCATCTTGCTGCAGATGGACCGCCATGAGTCGCGTCGTTCCTGCTTGCCCAGCGCGCCCATGTCTACTTTCACGATTTCCACAGCACTCCTCCGATATCCCAAGCCTTGACCAACAAACGGATCAGATAGAGATATACCGCAGGAGCGAGAACCTGTCCACAGGGCATTCCTGGGAGGGAGGGTGGCGCGATCAGCGCGCTTACGGAACTGGAATGCACAAAAGCCCAAGACGAAAGCCTCTGGCCCTCACAGAATGAGCCACCACATCACGGCCCATCATGAAGACGAATTTCAGCGAAGCGCAGCTCGCAGATCCCCAAATCGCGGAGGCTGACACCATCCTCAAGAGCTGCCAGCACTTTGGGTTCTGCACTTCAGGATGCCCCACTTACGTGCTTTTGCACGATGAAAACGACAGTCCCCGTGGACGGATCGACTTGATCAAGGACATGCTGGAGTCAGGGGGCGCTCCTTCGGAAAAGACCGTGGGGCACATCGATCGGTGCCTTTCCTGCATGTCTTGCATGACCACCTGCGCAGTGAAGGTGGACTATATGCACCTCGCAGACACCGCAAGGCAATATATAGAAACCCACTATCGCCGGCCATGGGCAGAACGATGGACACGAGATATCTTGTCTTACGTACTTCCTCGCCGGCCATGGTTCCGGGCTGCACTAGGCGCAGGCCGTTTGGCATCAAGGGCGAGTTTCCTGGTGCCAACCAGGTTTAAACCTGCGCTGGATCTACTTCCCAAGACACCTCCCGCTAGTGAGGACGAGCTCGTAGGTGAAGTGTTTCCTGCGGAAGGCTCCAGGCGCTGGCGGGTGGCGTTGCTTTCAGGGTGCGTGCAGCCTGAGATGGCGCCGCAGATCAACGCCGCCACGATCCGATTGCTCACCCGCTTTGGATGCGAAGTGGTGGTGCCCAAGGAAGCCGGCTGTTGCGGCTCCCTGAATCTTCATATGGGTAAGACCGCCGCCGCACGTTCATTCGCTCGGGTCAACGTGAATGCCTGGGCACGCTTGCTTGACGAAGGCCTGGATGCCATTGTCACCAATGCTTCGGGTTGCGGCACCACGGTTAAAGACTACGCGCATCTGCTAAGCGATGACCCCGAAATAGCTGAGAGCGCCGCAAAGATTGCAGCCTTGGCGCGCGACGTGTCCGAGTGGATCCTGCACATGCGCCTTCCGCTGCCACAGCACCCCAGGCGATATCGCGTGGCTTACCACGATGCCTGTTCTCTTAAAAACGTACAACACGTCACGGCTGAACCGCGCAAATTGTTGAAAGAGGCAGGTTTTGTTGTGAAAGATGTACCGGAGTCGCATTTCTGCTGCGGCTCCGCAGGCACCTACAACATTCTGCAGCCAGTCATAGCTGCCCAGCTTGGTCAGCGAAAGGCCGCCAATATCGCCGGCACGGAGCCGCAGATCGTCGCGGCGGGGAACATTGGCTGCATCACTCAAATCGGCCTGTATAGCCAGACGCCCATCACGCACACCGTGGAGTTGCTTGATTGGGCGCACGGTGGGCCTGTGCCACTGGCTTTACGAGGAATAAGCCTTCCGGAAGTGCAAGCTTCCGAGATGGCTGCCGAGAAGGTTTTGGTTAGCGAACATGTGGTGTCTTTTGTCCCGCCACCGGACAAACCTCAGGCAAAGGGACCACCTGATGTCGGAATCTGGTAATTCAATTTTGAAAGGAAATTGAGATGACAAATCTAGACGGTTTTCTGCAACAAGTTAGCCAAAAAATAGGGTCTCAATGGGTGGATACCCGGCAGGAAACACTCGCGCGTTACGGCGAGCACACCTTACCCGCGGAGGCGCGCGTGCCTGCGGCGGTGGTGTTTCCAGCGTCTACTGCGGAGGTGCGAGAGATCGTGCTGGCCGCGAACGAACACCGCGTGGCGCTATTTCCCGTGAGCACAGGCAACAACATTGGCCTGGGCTCGCGAGCCCCGGCTCGAGCAGGGCAGGTCGTGCTTGACCTTGGCCACAGGATGAACCGCATCCTCGAAGTCAACGAGGAAACCTGCTATGCCGAGCTGCAGCCAGGGGTGAGCTTCACCATGCTTCACGATGAACTGGAGCGCCGGGGCGGGAAACTCATGCTGTCCGCCACATCGGGGCCTCCGCACGGGGGTGTCATGGGCAACGCTATGGACCGAGGCGCCGGCTACGGGCCTTACTTTGACCACTTCGGCATGCTTTGCGGCATGGAGGTCGTACTGGGCAATGGCGATGTCATCCGAACCGGAGACGGCAGCCTGGATTCTGATGAGCTGGTGAACTGGCATGTGTCGAAGTTTTCCTTCGGCCCAGCCCTTGATGGGCTGTTTTCACAATCCAACTACGGCATTGTGACCCGGGTAGGCGTCTGGCTGATGCCAAGGCCTCCGGCTGCTCGATCATTTCATTTTGCCTTCCCTGACGATGAGGATATTGCAGAGATAATTGAGCTTTGCCGTCCCATGAAGTTATCCAACTTCGTGCCTTCCCTGTTTCGCGTGGCGAATGATTTGTATGCCATGGCTCCGGACGAAGTGAATGCGGAGTACGCGCCTGGCGTGAAGCGGGCCATCAGCAAGGAGGGGCGGCAGGCGTTGCAGAAGCGTCACGGCCTGGGCGCATGGCAAGTCTCTGGCATGTTCTATGGTGCTTCAGATGCGGCCATTGAACCGCTGATCCAGCGCGTGCGTGGGCATTTCGAGCGAAGCGGAAAAGCCCGTTTCATCAGCCACGACGAAGCTTTGAGCATTCCTGCTTTGAAGGTCGCGATTGACTCAATGACGGGTAGGCCCAGTGCGTCTGAACTAGGCATGCTGAAATGGCGCCCGGGGAGCGGTAACGCCTGGTTTCTGCCTGGTACCCCGATGGTGGGGGCGCAGGCGCTTGAGCTTGATCGTCTCGGGCGAGCTATCTATGAGAAACACGGAATGGACTACATCGTCATGCATGTAGCCTCCGCTCGGTTCGCACGTGGCTTGCATGTTCTCTCATGGAACAAGGATGACCCAGATGAGAATCGCCGTGCAGACGCATGTTATCGGGAGCTGAGTACAGAGTTTGCGAAACGAGGCGTTGGTGTCGGGCGTGCACCAGCGGACTATTACGACTTCCATATGGACCAGATGCTGCCTAGCCTGAAAAATGTCTACAGCAGCCTCAAGAGGGCACTGGATCCGAATGGCGTGATCAGTCCCGGCAAGTACGGTATTGATGAGGAGCAATAAGACCATGGCAGACAACTGGCTCGGCCCAGCCCCCGGCTCCCACATGGTGGTTGCAGGAGGCTGCGGGGGAATAGGCGTGGAACTCGTGCGGGAGGCTGTGGACAGAGGGCTCCGGGTAACCGTGCTCGATCTCGCACAGTCCAGAGCGGCTCTACCTGATATTGCCGGGGTTGATTACATTGACTTCGATGCCCGAAACGCTGAATCGATCTCCGAGGCGGTCAGAGCAGTCTCTGAGAGAGCAGATCGCGTAGACAGCTTCGTCTTTCTCTGTGGTTACCCCATCTTGCCGCGCAGACCTCTCGCAGAGGTGCCGCTCTCGGCGTGGCATGAGCTGATGGAGGTTAATCTCACATCCGCCTATCTGCTTGCCGGCGGCTTGCTACCTTTACTTCGAAAAAGCGATCAGGCAGCCATCGTGACCGTCGCTTCGAGTTTGGCGTATCAAGTCATGCCTGGCATGGGGGCTTACGCTGCTTCCAAGGGGGCGTTGATCAGCCTCACCAAGGCATTGGCCATGGAGTGTGCTCCGCACGTGAGAGCGAATGTCGTGGCTCCTGGCGCGGTAGACACTGAGTTCCTGGGAGGAGGCCGCGGCAGGGAATCGACAGTGGATCGCGGATGGTTCGACGATATGGCTGCAAAATACGTCTCGTCGATTCCCCTGGGGCGTGTCGCTGAACCCTCTGATGTGACAGGCCCCATCTTCTTTCTCACAGGAGCTGGTTCTAAATATATGACAGGACAAGTGTTGCACCTCAATGGCGGTCGTTTGACACCATGAGCAGCCCTGCCAAAGCGACGCACGCTTCCAGAGCAGGCGCTCCTCGTGAGGACGATTGGGAATACCAATATGTCACCGGACAGGCCAGAGCCAGTTTCCCGGCATTGCTGGAAGAGTACCGCGTTCTGAGCTCTGCAGCTGAAGCTTTGGGTGGTTGGCTCTGGGATACCAAATATGGCGAGCACCCGCGTGAAACCTTCGATTTTCGCCCTGCGAAGGGCGAGCACCGTGGAACGCTGATCTATCTTCACGCGGGCTATTGGCAGTCGCGGGACAAGTCGCAGTTTTGCTTTCTGGTGCCAGGGCTCAACGATGCTGGTTTCCACGTGGTGCTGGCCAACTACCCGCTTTGTCCTGAAGTTTCTGTTCAAGACATCATCCATTCGGTTTGCCGGATCCCACCTGCGGTTAGAGCCTTGTCAGCAGTGAATCAGATTCAGAAGCCGTTGGTCGTCGCTGGCCATTCGGCGGGTGGGCACCTTGCGGTGGAGATCGCTCTGCACCCACAAGCCGCCGGACCGATCGATGGCGTTCTTGCGATCAGCGGCATATATGACCTGACGGAACTGGTAGGCACCACGCTCAACAAAAATCTCCAGCTCACTCTGGAGTCCGCTCGCTTGGTTTCACCTCTGCATCGCTTGCCGGCGCGTGTTCCACGAGGAGCCTTTGTCGTCGGGGGAGGGGAGACCAGATCCTTCAAGCGACAGAATCTGGCCATCGCTGATGCATGGCGAGCCGTGGGTGAGTGCCGGCACGCCGAATCTGCGGAAGACGACCATTTCATGGTTTTGCAAAGTCTTTGCCAAACCGATGGTTTGTTGCGCGCCATGCTGATGGAGCTCGCGGCTTAGACCTTTGCCTTTGGTCGAGGGGGCGCGCAGTCACGGTTGATTTGGGCTCACGCCTTCACTTATTTCCAATAAGGGAAGTGCTCGGTCTATGGAAAAGCCGGCGGATGTTATTGTTCATCATGGACATTCGATCGCTCCGCTACTTCGCCACTATTGCGCAGGCTGGGTCTTTCACTCAGGCCGCTCGTGACCTGCACATCGCCCAGCCGGCGTTAAGTCAGCACATCCGCAGACTGGAAGAGGAAATAGGTGTACCCCTGCTGGTCCGGCATCCGCGAGGCGTGAAGCCCACGGCCGCCGGCGAGTTGCTCCTGGGGCATGCGCGGCGCATTGTGTTCGATGTTGAATATGCGCTCGCACAGGCAAGACAACTGGCTTCCGAGGCGGTTGGCACCGTGCACATTGGTCTTCCACAGTCGCTAGGTATGCGGATTTCTGCACTTCTTTTTCGGCGAACGAGAGAACGATTTCCCAACGTTTCACTCGCATTCCACGAGGCCGGCCTTTCCAATCTTCCTGGCATGGTAGAAAAGGGTGTGGTCGATCTGGCAGTGACCTATACGCCTGCCGCTGCCATCGAGACAAGTACGCGGCTTGTGGCTCCGGTCAGTATGTTTGCAGTAGGCTGCGCCGGTTCGTTTCCTGTTGGGGGGCGTGGCAAACGGGCACTGGCTCAGCCTTCAATTACCTTGGAGGAGTCCTTCGCATTACCGCTCGTGCTGGGGCCTCGAGGGCAATGGCACCGGGACTACCTGCAAGATCTTGCTCTCAAACGAGGCTTGACAATCAACCTGGTCGGGGAGGCTGACTCGCTGCTGCTGATGCTCGAAGCCGCCAGATCAGGGAGCGCATTCACCATACTGACCTCGACCACGGCGGACGTTGCTTTGCAAGAACGCAGTCTGTCAGGTGCGCGGATCGAAGGAGTCATAGCGGACCGGCCTCTGTATGTTTTCCAGTCCTTGATAAAGCCAGCGTCGAGAGCCGTGATGGAAATCCGGGCACTCATTCAGGAAGAGCTGGAGTCACTGGCAGTGCCTCGCGGCGGTTAGTGCGGTCACTCGGTGGCCGGTTGACCGCTGATGAGCTTTAGATCGTTACCAGATTCCTGGAGCGTGTTCACAATTTCTTCGCAGCCTTGAATCGATCATGAACACGATCTGGAGTTTCAGCCGGCAAGGCCGACAGTCAGACCACCGCACACGTGCATGAGCTGACCTGTTGTGAATCCAGCGTCTTTATCCAGGAACTGTGTCACCGCATGCGCAATCTCTCTTGGTTGCCCGAACCGCTGCATCGGTACGGTTTGCAGGATTCTCTGCGTCGTTTCGGATTCTTCCGCGTTGACGCTGCGGAACATCTCAGTTTCAATAGGCCCCGGTGCGACGCAGTTCACTGTGATGTGAGGTGCCAGCTCGAGTGCCCAGGTCCGACTGAGTCCGTGGAGTCCTGACTTGACCGCCGCATACACAGTGCGATGCGATTTACCCATGGCCGCACGGCTGGAAATGTTCACAATGCGACCGAAGTGCGCGGCCCGCATGGCAGGAAGGGAGGCCTGCGTTACCTGGATCGTGGTGCGAAGGTTCAGGTTCACGAGCCTGTTCAGGTCCTCGAAGGTCACGTCTTCCAAGGCCGCCGAGTGGGTATATCCCATGTTGTTCACCAAGCGTGTGATGGGCAGATTGGAGATTTTCGCCAGTGCGGTAGCCGTGGCTCGTGGGTCAGAAAGATCTACGCACAGAAACTCAGCGAAAGACGCGCTTTCTGTTGGTGCGGAACGGGCCATGCCGATGGCACGGTACCCCAATTCCGTGCACTTCTTAGCCACCGCCAAGCCAATGCCCTTTGAGGCGCCCGTAATGAGAACCCAATCCTGACTCATAGTTTCTCCTCATTGCCACGGACGACGCGCTTGGCCTTATGGGTGAATCGCGGCAGAGATCCAGGGGCTGCGATTTCCACTTTGAAGCGCACGTTCAGTTGTTGACGCAGAGCAATTTCAGCTTGCTCCTGGAATGCTCCCGGCTCATCGGAGCCCGACTCAATGCTGACATGCAGGCCTTCGAGGAAGCCGTGCGTTGCTCCGCGCGGGCTGCGCGTGATATCAATGGTGAACTCCTCGCCAGCACCAGGAAGTCCGCGAATGACGTTCTCGATAGCGGAAGGAAATACATTCACGCCGCGGACGATGAGCATGTCATCCGCTCGCCCTAGAACGCCACCGGCGAGACGCGCGTGTGTCCGGCCGTCGCTGGCCGGACGTGAGTCCTTGATGACGATATCGCCCGTCCACCATCTGACGAGCGGGCAGGCCTCTTTGCGAAGCTGGGTAATGACCAGTACACCAGACTTCCCATCCTCTACAGGTTGTTCGGTTTCTGGGTCCAGAACCTCCGCGTAAACGAAGTCCTCGGCAATCACCGGGCCTTCCTTGCACTCGGATTCCCATGCAATGGGCTGGCATTCGAGCGCGCCGTAGCAATCGTACATGTTGGCTCCCCAAAGCTCCTCCAGGCGCTTGCGAGTAGAGGGAATAGAGCCTCCTGGCTCGCCGCCTACGGCGAGCGATCGAACGTTCAAGGAGCGGGGATCAATGCCCATTCCCTGGGCCGTCTCAGCAAGATGAGCCAGGAAAGAGGGTGTTGCGGCTAGGATGTTCGAGTCAAAATCGCGCATTGTCAGAATTTGCCGTGAGGTGTCGCCCGCCGAAGCTGGAATCACCATGGCGCCTATCCTCTCCGCAGCATAAGTCGCGCCTAGACCTGCGACGAACCATGCATAGTTGTACATGCACTGGAACACGTCGCCTCGTCGCATGCCCTGGGCGTAGAGCGATCGTGCGTACAGGTCAGCCCATGTATTCACGTCGCCGGCGGTCCAGTAAACAGGGGTGGGTTTTCCCGTCGTGCCTGAGGAAAAATGGACTCGCACGATGTCGTCGGAAGATGCCGCACAGAGCTCACCGTAAGGCGCATTGATGTTGAGCGCTTCGACATAGTCCGGCTTGCGCGTGACGGGCAGCTTGCGGAGGTCGGTGAAGCTCGACAGGTCTCCGGCATTGAATCCGGCTTGGCGAAATACGCGCTGATAGTAAAGACTGTGCTTCTCTACATAAGCGAGTTGGGATTTGAGAAGCGCGAGTTGATGCTTCTCGATCTGCTCGCGAGGCAAGGTCTCGGCCTGATGCCAGTAGTCGGAGGAGTAGGGGGCGTACATCTTCATGCTTTGTCAACAGCGATGGTTGAAAGGTGTTGAATGGTTTGACGATTGATCATCCGGGTCAGAACCATGCGTTGGATCTCCGAGGATCCTTCGTAGATCTCGATAATTCGCTGGTCGCGGTACAACCGTTCGACAGGGGTTGGCCAACAGTAGCCTTGGCCGCCCCAGATCTGAACGGCGGAATCCACAACGTCGTGCGATACCTCTGATGCGAACAGCTTGGTCATCGCTGCCAGTGCCTCAATTGAGTCTCCACGGTCATACGCCGCTGCCGCTTCGTACAGCATGAGCCGCGCGGCACTGAGCTGAGTGGCCGCATCCGCCAACTTGAACCCAGTTCCTTGATGGTTAATGAGTGGTTTGCCGAACGCATTGCGCTCTACGGCTCGACGGCTGGCTTCAAAATAGGCGGTTCGGGCCAAACCGGTGGCCTGTGCCGACACTGTCAATCGGCCAACGTTCAATGTTTGGGAGGCCAGCCGCAAGCCCTTGCCTCGTTCGCCTATGAGTGCATCTGGCGGCACCCACACATCGAGTTCGAGATTGGAAGTTTGGGTGGCGCGCAGCCCCATTTTGTCTACGACTTCGGTGACAGCTACCCCGGGCTGATGGCCCTCTACCAGGAATGCGCTGATGCCCTGGCCCTCCAGGTGCTTAGCGAATACAACGTAGTATTTGGAGACGCCACCGTTTCCGATCCAGTATTTCTCGCCTCGAATACGCCAACCGTTGTTTTCTTCGGTTGCTGTGGTCTCAATTCCTGCGGCATCTGACCCCGCACCGCGTTCGGAGAGGGCAAAGCTGGTGGCTCGACCTTCTGCCAGTTCACCAAGATAGTGGTGCTTCTGGGACTCGGATCCCGCAAGCAGGATAGGGAACGCGCCAAGTTGGTAGACACCCATGATGGCGGCTGTCGAGGCGCAACACGCTGAGACCTCCTCTATCGCAGCAATCGTGGCAGTCAGACTCGCGCCGCGCCCGCCGTACTTCTTCGGCACGAACATAGCCGCCAGGCCACTCTTCACCAGTTCTTCTACGTTGGTATGTGAATACTCCTGGTTTAAGTCATTTTGGCTGGCGGACGGGCCAAAGAAAGTCTCCGCCGAGTTAGCCGCCGTCGCTTTCCACGCCGCTGCCGCTTCGTCCAGTTTGGGTTCCCAGAGAATCATGATTTTTTACCCGCATAGATTCCGATCTTGAGTTTTTCTATGACCGGGCCCCATGATTCGCGCTCTTTGATTGTTCGGGTCTTCATCGCAGCCGGGGTTCCGGGCAAAGCGATCATCCCCATCTCTTCTGCACGCGAAACGAATGCTGGCGAACTAAGGAGGCTGTTGAGTGCGCCGTTGAGCTTTGCGATGGCAGCAGCAGGCGTTCCTGCCGGCGCGAACATGGAGAACCAGCTTCCGCCGGCGAGTTCGGGGTATCCGATCTCAGTGATCGTCGGTACGCTCGGTAGTTTCTTCATCCGCGATTCCATGAACGAAAGAATCCGATACTTGCCCGCCAGCGCATTGCCAGCCGCGACGCTGACGCTCTCGACATTGCTGTCTACCTGGCCAGCCATAACCGCCGTGGTCGCAGGCGAAGCGCCACGGTAGTGGATGAAGGTGATGTCCAGCCCCAGGCGTTGGGCTATTCGTGCTGCGGCCAGATGAGCCATGGTGCCCTCGCCTGTAGTGGCGTGGTTGAGTTTCCCGGGGTTTTTCCTGGCGTACTCGACATACTCCTGAAAGGTCTTTGCCGGAAAATCGTTGCGGACCACGAAGGCGTAGTCGACACTGGTCACAGCGCCCACAGGTTCGAAGTCTTCCAGCTTGTAATTGACCTTCTGGAACATGAACGGGTTGAGCGAAAACGTCGTCGGCGTCGTGAAAAGGAGGGTATGACCATCCGCTTGTGCCTGCTGAACGGCACTTGTACCTATCATCGTGGCCGCACCGTCTCGGTTTTCCACTACGAAAGTCTGGCCTAAACGCTCCTGAAGACCCTGGCACACTGTCCTCGCGATAAGGTCCGTGGCACCTCCTGCGGGGAACGGAACCACCAGCTTGACCGGTTTGGTGGGATAGTCGCCTCCTTGGGCAAGCGCAAGGGACGGGGCTAGAACCGGGGCCAGAAGGCCGAGATTGAATGTGCGACGTTTCATGGGGTCTCCTATCATTTCAAATAGTTGCTATGGGGGTGGCAGGCGAGCCGGCCGCTCGCGGAAGGTGCAGCGGTGGGGCCGTCAGAAGGAATGAGGAACGGGACTCTCTGCGCAGAGCATCAGCCAGATCCTTGAAGTACCAAAGTTCACCCAAGTGCATTCCCAACTTGAACAAGCAATGTTCATGAAGAGGTAACGCTGGATACTTTTTTGTAAAACTCGGCGCGGCGGGATAGGCCTCGACGGCCAGGTTGTCCGCGCAGATCGCGACCAGAGAACTGTCACTTATCCAGTGGAGGAGCCGCTGATCACGGCCATCAAGCGCCGCGCACGCATTCTCGAGTTGAAGAGCGTCGGGCTTTCGATTCATGCGCAGAAGAAGGTCAGAGAATCCTGTGTAGATGCAAAGGAAATCTGCGGATCCGAAGGAAATTTTCTGATCATCCAGCGCTCTCATCAGTCTGTCGTATCCGACGAGAATGCGCTCCTCACCATAGATGGAATGAAGGTCGACGAGAACCGCGCGGCCCTGTACACCGGTTCGGGACATGTTCTCGATGCCCAACCGTGCGGCCCCGAGGTCGTCCTGCCTTTCAGAAGGGCCAACGATGTCCAAGCCTGCCCTGAAGCCGTTGTAATAGACCGGAACTGGTTGCCCGTTGCCTTCCACATCGAACATGGACCCATAGTGGGCAAGCCCATCCCATTGCGTCGAGTACTGGGTATAGAGCGTAACGGCCTCATCGCAGACGACATCCGTAAAGCACGCACAGGCAGCGCTTAACCTGTAGTTGTAGTTAAACGAGTCTCCACGTTCGGCAAAGCTGAAGAGCGGCGCGTGCCGCTGCTTGTGCAGGACGTTTCCTCCTGGAAAGTCCAGTGGAAGACTCAAGTTGAACGCCTTTCCCGTACGAGCTTCGGCGATTCCTTCGAGACGCGCGGAAGCCGTTAGAAGATTCAATCTTCCGACTTCGTCATTGACGCCGAAATCTCCCCAGTTGGATCCCTCCGGCCTTGTTCGCCAGCGGATCGCCGAACCTGCCTCGTGACTCATGGCGATGTCTCCTTGTTTGTGAAGGTCCCGATGCTATGCAGCGCTGCGGTGTCAGGCCAATACAGTTTTGTGTTGGCCGGTATGCGAAATCGATATACCGGAGCTCTTGTGGTGTAAGGATTCCAAATGGGAATCAACTCATGAAATTTTGTCGATTGCGAATCCAGAAGAAGTGCCACAAGATCGCGCTGCCCAGTTTGCTGGTGCCTTCGAGGATCCTCGTGGCTCGAAGGCCACAGGATGCGGTGTTCGCCGGCAATGCCTGCGAATCAAGATATCTCAAGAAGAGGGCTCCATTGAGAAGGCCCTCTTACTTGAGTCCAGAGTCATTAGAGAAAAACCAGAGATGCGCGACGAAGTAGTGAGCTCAGTTCTGGACGGCGAAGTGCTTGTCCTGACCATCAATAATCCTCCAGTCAATGCACTTTCAAACGCTGTGCGCACGCAACTTCAAGCAGCCGTTTTGGCAGCAAGGAGTGAGCACGCTGTCGCTGGCATCGTCATCACAGGCGCGGGGAAATGCTTCAGCGCTGGTGCAGACATCCGGGAACTCGGCGGTGAGCGCACCCATCCGTGGACGGGTGAAGTCGCGACCACTATCGAAACCAGTACAAAGCCTGTTGTAGTGGCTATCCACGGACACGCATTGGGCGGAGGTCTCGAGATTGCCTTGGGCGCACACTATCGAATCACGGAGCCCAGCGCCAGGTTCGCCCTGCCAGAAGTTCGCCTTGGCCTTCTTCCGGGAGGTGGCGGTACACAGCGTCTTCCGCGGTTGGTGGGGGCAGGCCAAGCCGTTCGGATGATGATGTCAGGGGACTCCATATCAGCCGGAGATGCTGCGGAGATAGGCCTTGTCGATGCTATTTCCGATAAGGGGACGCTTGTGGATCGAGCAAAGGAGCAGGTGCGAAAAATGGCTGCTGCGGGCATACTGCGGCGTACATGTGACGCAACGGCTCTTTCAGACACAGCGGCTAGTCTGAAGCAAGTAGACGAAGTCTGGAAGAAGCTTGAGGGTAAGGCGAAGAGGCAGGTCGCTCCGGCACGCATTGCCGATGCGGTCCGTGCGGCTGCACTTCATTCGTTGGATGATGGCCTGGCCGTGGAGGCCGTCGGCTTTGCGGAATGTATGGCGAGTCCGCAGAGACAAGGGCTGATTCACGCTTTCCTCGCTGAGAAGCGCGCCACGCACTCTCCTGTCAATGCTCCGGGTCGAGATATTCGCTCTGTCGCCGTGATTGGCGGTGGGACCATGGGCTCGGGCATTGTCGCCGCGCTGCTCAATGCCGGATTCGAGGTCATGATGATGGAGCGGGACGAGACTAGCCTTGCAGCTGGCAAGGAGCGGGTGTCGGCGATTTTTCAACGCTCGATCAAATCCGGGAGATTGGACGAGACTGGCGTAGCTTGTGCGCTGCGCCGATTTGCTGGAAGTACGTGCTATTCAGATATTGCCACAGCCGACTTGGTGATAGAGGCGGCCTTCGAAGACATGAATGTCAAGAAGGCGATCTTCAGCGAGTTGGATAGGGTATGCAAACAAGGGGCAATCCTTGCAACCAACACCTCCTACCTGGACGTCAATGAGATTGCTGCTTCCGTGTGTCGTTCGAGTGATGTCATCGGTTTGCATTTTTTTTCGCCCGCGCATGTCATGAAGTTGCTTGAAGTGGTCGCCGCAGAGGCGACGGCTCCAGACGTCATAGCTACTGGCTTTGAACTTGCGAAGAAGCTCGGCAAGACGCCGGTTCTTGCTGGAGTGTGTGATGGCTTCATTGGAAACCGGATTCTTTACGTGTTTCGTGAGGCTGCCAACTTCCTGATGGAGGACGGCGCGTCTCCGTACGAGATCGACGAAGCACTGGAGGAGTTTGGCTTCGCGATGGGTCCGTTTCGTACTGCAGACCTCACAGGAGGAGATATCGGTTGGGCTACCCGCCAACGCAAGGCTGCTAATCGAGATCCACATGCTCGGTATGTACGGATTGCCGATGCTCTTTGCGAACGAGGCTGGTTTGGGCAGAAGGCCGGCCGCGGTTACTACCGGTACGACGAGCCAGGACGCGGCCTTTGTGATCCAGATGTCCTAGAAATCATAGAGCGCGAGCGCAAGGAGCGCGGAGTTCGAGCTCGACGCTTTTCGGGTCAGGAAATCGTTGACCGGTACCTTGCGGCCATGGTGAATGAGGCGGCGAAGATTCTTGATGATGGCATTGCCTTGCGTCCGTCCGATATCGACGTGACCATGGTGTTGGGCTACGGGTTTCCACGTTGGAAGGGTGGGCCACTGAAGTATGCAGATATGGAGGGTCTTCCTGGGATTCTCAAGAACATCCGTACTTTCGCTACCGATGATCCCCTCTTCTGGAAGCCGGCGCCGCTGCTGCTTTTCCTGGTGGAGGAAGGGAAATGTTTTGAAGATCTGAATCGGAAGGAGAAGAAACATGCGTGAAGCAGTTTTCGTGGGAACAGCCAGGACACCAATCACCAAGTCGAGATGGGGGGAGCTCAATGCAACGCAAGGTCCGACGCTGGCCGCGAATGCAATCCGCGCTGCGGTGGAGAGATCAGGAATTGATCCTGCTTTGATCGATGACCTGGTTCTGGGTTGTGGCTATCCTGAGGGGACTACAGGCCGAAACGTGGCGCGCCAGTCTGTTTTTCGCTCCGGGTTGTCGCAGGCGGTGGCAGGCGTTACGGTCAATCGGTTTTGTGCATCTGGCCTGCAGGCCGTGGCCGATGCGGCATCGCGCATTATTCTGGGAGGCAGCATCGCCACGGTTGCGGGTGGAGTAGAGAGTTGCTCAATGCTTCGCACACGCGACGACCCCACCATCGGTGTGGATTGCTGGATCAAGGAGAATGCGCCAGAAATCTATATGCCGATGATAGAGACCGCTGACATTGTGGCAAGACGCTATGGCATTGGCAGAGAAGATCAGGACGCGTTTGCTCTGCGGAGCCAGCAGCTAACCGCGCAGGCGCAAGAAGCTGGCCGGTATGACGCGGAGATTGTCCCCGTCACCACAATGATGGCAGTTACGGAAAAACAGGCCACCGAAGTAACCTGGACGGAAGTGACGGTAACGCGTGATACCTGCAACCGGGCAGGCACCACTCTGGATCGCTTGGCAAGCTTGGCCCCTGTGCGTGGCGCTGGAAACTTTGTGACCGCGGGAAACGCGTCCCAGTTGGCAGATGGTGCGGCCGCCTGTGTGCTTATGGAGGCACAGTCTGCCGCGCGCGAGAACCTCGAAGTCCTGGGCGCCTTCCGTGGCATGGCCGTCGCCGGCTGTTCACCGGAAGAGATGGGAATTGGCCCGGTGCTTGCCGTACCTAAGCTCCTCGCGCAGCACGGCTTGACGGTGCAAGACATAGACCTGTGGGAGTTGAACGAGGCTTTCGCTTCCCAGGCCTTGTACTGCCAGCGCAAGCTGGGTATTCCGATGGATCGCCTGAATGTGAACGGTGGTGGCATCGCGATCGGTCATCCTTTTGGTGTGACGGGTGCGCGGCTGGTGGGTCACTTGTTGCTCGAGGGACGCCGGCGCAAGGCGAAGTGGGGGGTGGTCACCATGTGCGTCGGTGGCGGCATGGGCGCTGCCGGTCTCATCGAAATTTTCTGAGGCTTTTGTGGAAAGTATGATCAAACGGTAGACGGCTCCGAACCTTTGAATAGCCCCTATTTGAGGCCTTTCAGCAAGGTGTCAGATCAAGTCGCCTGAAGGGCACTCAGGCGGCTCTCAAGTGCTTCGATGAAGGCCAGTGCTGCGATCGAAAGCTTGAGTCCACGGCGACTGACCAGCGAAATCTCGTGAAGTTCATTCTGTCCCCCCTCGATCTCCAAGACTTTGAGTCCAAGTTCGGCGGCAAAATCTTTGGCATAGGACGGGATCAAGGTCACGCCCAGGTTGCCTTGAACGAGCTTCAACGCGGTCGCCAAGGTGCCGGCTTGAATTGCAGTGTGAAGCTCAAGTCCTCTTGCCTTCAATATCCGCTCTA
The DNA here is from genome assembly GCF_000422885.1 of Ottowia thiooxydans DSM 14619. Taxonomy (GTDB): domain Bacteria; phylum Pseudomonadota; class Gammaproteobacteria; order Burkholderiales; family Burkholderiaceae_C; genus Ottowia; species Ottowia thiooxydans. Next base: position 177,554 of record NZ_AUGX01000011.1, read on the forward strand.
TGGTTCTGCGTGTGCTGTAGACGTTGCGCAGCGTCACATGCGTGAGGCTTGCAATGTCTTCCCAGTTCACAGATCGTTGTTGCACGAGCGTGTGCTGAGCAGGGCAAGCCAAGTACAACGGTTCCGCATAGACGACTTTCGTCAACAGTTGTGGGTCGTCAGTTGAAACGGAGATCAGGCCTAGATCGCATTTCCCTGTCCGGACGTAGTCGAGGCTCTCATCGGTTGTGAGTTCGTGCAAGTTCAGGGTGACACCCGGGTGAGCCGTATGAAAGCGCTCGATGACCGGCGTAAGCAGGCCATAGGAAACCATAGGGGATGCGGCGATGCTCACTGAACCGCGGTCCAGCGTTCTAAGAGCCGAAAGACGGCGGCCCGCTATGCGCATGGTGTTGAGCACCTCCTGCGCGTATTCGTAGAGGTCCGCTGCACCGTCGCAAGGTACTATGCGCCGGGTTGTGCGCTCAAAAAGGGATAGCCCGATTTCTGCTTCCAGTTCGGCACACAGCTTGCTGACGGCCGACTGTGTCATATGCATGTCTTCGGCCGCCAAGGTAAAGCTGCGCCTCTCGTAGACAGCGCAGAACACCCGTAGCTGCCGAAGTGTAATGTTCATTCTCATAATGCATCGCTTTTGTGCTGCAAGCCACCTCATCCAGCCACGGCTTGTTTGGCAGCAATTATGGCGGCACGGGTGCGGATGACCAGAGAGGGCGCGTCGCAGCCGCGTTGAACGGTAACTCATTCCCAAGCTCACTGACTTCATGAAATTAAGTTGATTGCCTGGAACGTTCAACTACGTGATCATTCATGCCACTTTGGCGCCAAGCGCTATTCATGGAGACAGAAAATGAACAGATCAACGCAGTGCTTCGAGGAGACGGTAAGCCATGCAGGTTGAGCGTAGCCATCTTGAATCTCAGTACGGGGCCCGCGTCGAGATGGACGTGAACGGCATCGCCCACGTCGTGATTGACTCCGGAGGCCCCTTGAACATCATCAACAGCCAGACAGCCCTGGGTGTTGCGGCGCTACTTCGCGATCTGGCCAAGGACCCTGCTATTCGCGTCGTGGTGTTATCGGGAAGCGGGAAAAAAACTTTTATTGGCGGTGCCGATATCAAGGAACTGGCGGCCTTGCACCCAGACAGCGCTCGTCACTTCATTGCAGCACTTCACTCAATGTGCGAGGCGGCCCGAGACCTTCCGGTGCCAAGCATCTGTGCACTGCCTGGATGGTGCATAGGTGTTGGCTTGGAGCTGGCGGCGTCGTGCGACATACGCATCGCTGCCGACAACGCTCAGTTCGTTATGCCGGAGGTGAAGATTGGCATACCGTCTGTGATTCAGGGGGCCTTTCTTTCCCGAATCCTGGGTGAAGGGCGTGCGCGCTGGATGATGCTGAGCGGTGAGGCCATTGATGCGCGTAAGGCAGAGCAATGGGGCTTGGTCACTGAGGTGATTGCGTTGGACGAGCTTGATGGTGCGGTTGAACGAATGGCAGTGTCGCTTTCCGAGTTGTCACCCCACGGCGTGCGCGCGCAGAAGCGAGTCCTCAGAACCAGCGAAGCACCTCATCTGGACGGATGCATGCAACATAGCATCGAGATTTTTGGGGCAGCTTACGAGTCAGACGAACCGGGGCTGATCATGCAAGCATTCCTTAACAAGAGGAAGCATGGATGAGGCGTGAACAAACCTGCTGGCTAGCCTCGCGTTTCTACACTAGAGGCGGCTCCAGATCCTGAGAGCCATGGTGTCAGACGGCACCAAGACCGGCGGTTGTTTCACTAAAGAGTTCATGCACATCAAAACGACGGGGAATAAGACCTTGCCGGAATATGCAATCAATCGCAAGCTCAAGATGCGGTGCCACCGCCTGTAATCCATAGGGTACTGAGTCAGGCTGCTTGCTGGCTGTTGGCTCATTGGAGCCCATCTGTTTGGCTTTCACCAGCATACGCCAAAGCTCTTTCACTGCATCTGGTCGTTCGGCAACTAGCTGGGACTTCACCACAATCATGTGATTGAGTTGCAGATGGCCGTGCCGGGCGTACCAGGCCGCGGCGGCTGGACCAGGTTCGTCGATGACTGGCTTCAATCTCGGATGCTCAGGGACTGGCGTCATGATCAAGGCATCTAGCTCTCCTGAAAATAGCATCGCCAAGAGATCGGAGTTTTGCGGAATCCGGCGCACGTTGGGTGGGTCCACAAAACCTGCAACATGAGGGTCTTCCTGAGCTAGCCAGGAAATCTTCCCGATGTCTACACCGTAGTCCGTAGCGAGAATTTCGCGTAGCCAGGTCGACGTGGCTGTGGTGTAGTACGCCACGCCGATTCGCTTTCCCGCCAGGTCCTGCGGCCTCATGACACCACGCTGAGAGTCATAAACCAGGTAGGGGTGCTGCATCCGGCTGAACATCACTGCCGGCAGGAGCGCGATTGGGCGACCCATCGACTTCGCGATTAGATAGGTCACCACAGACAACTCTGCCACATCGAACTCGATGTCTCTGACAACCCGTTTGAACGCATGAGCGGGCTTTGCCGCGGGGTCGAAATCGAGTGTCAACCAATTGGAACCAACCACACCGTCTTTGAGGGCTGCTGTGTTGGCGTAACGGCCGAGCAGTGTGCGCAGCGCGAGTGTCTCCGGGGTTGCATCGGAGACCTCGGAGACGCGCGGGCTTGATGCGCTGATGGTGTTCATGAGTTTGAATGGAGCTGCGAGGTGCGGGGTGCGAAGTACTCAGTTCAGTTGACTTGAATCTTCATTTTTCGAACGAAAGGAACCCAGCGCTCAAACTCAGCGCGCGTGTAGCGCAACGTTGATTCAGGTGTTTGCCCCGAGACGGGCAGCATTCCTTGATCTTCCAGTTTCGCTATGACGGCGGGTTTTTTCAGGCTGCGATCGACTGCACCGAACAGCGCATCCGTGATGGGGCGTGGTGTGCCTTTAGGTGCGAACAGGCAGTTCCAGGAATAGGCATCAAACTTCGGAAAGCCTGCTTCGGCTGCTGTCGGTACGTCCGGTAGTGCTTTGAGTCGTTTCGGGGAAACAGAGGCGAGCGCTATCAACCGACCGTCTTTCAGGAACTCCAGCACCGTGGTCGGAGACGTGAACAGGATCGAGATATTGCCGGCAAGAAGATCCACGACGGCTGCCGAAACACCCTTGTATGGCACATGGACTGCTTGTGTTCCTGTCTGCTCAAGCAGCAGGCTCAGTGCGATGTGGCTCGATGTTCCATTTCCAGCAGAGCCGTAGTTGTACTTTCCTGGGTTTGCTTTCATCAAGGCCACCAGGCCTTTGAGATCACGCACACCTAACGACGGTGACACCACTACGGCTCCGGGCACGATGGTCGTGACGGCAACAGGTACCAGATCGGTCAGGGGGTTGTGTCCCAGATTCGGGTAAACAGCCGCATTCAACGCGAAAGTGGAGAGCGACCCCGCAAGAAGGGTGTAGCCATCTGGAGGCGATTTGACGACCAGGTTGCTGCCAATGTTTCCACCCGCGCCGCCTTTGTTTTCCACGATAAAGTTCTGCCCCAGTTCCTCTTGCAGATTCTGTGCAATGAGACGGGTGATGAAGTCGGTCGTCCCTCCTGATGCATACGGAGCGATAAGACGCACTGGACGATCAGGGTACGCAGCGGCTAATGCGCGTCCTGCCGGCAAGAGCAGGCCGGCCGTGGTCGCCAACATAGCTTGAAGAGATTCGCGTCGATGGATGTTCATGTTGTCTCCGTTGGATTAGTTAAATGGTTGCGCTATGGCGCTAAGCTTTCGGACAAAGGCACTCAGGTCCGATTTCGTCGATGCTGCAAAGGCCCAGTGAGGCCATGTTCCGTTTCACTTCCTCTTTGAGAAGCGAAATGCAGTGAGTGGCACCTGCTTCACCTCCGACAGCGGCGGCGTAGAGAACCGGTCTTGCCACGAGCACGAAATCAGCTCCCAGTGCCAAGGCCTTGATCACGTCCCCGCCGCGTCGAATGCCGCCGTCGTAGAGCACCTTCATGGCGCCTGCCGCTGCGGCCACAGACGAAAGCACTTTCAAGGGCGCTACGGCACCATCCAGCTGGCGCCCACCATGGTTTGAAACGATGACAGCATCAACGCCGAGGCTTGCCGCCTTTCGTGCATCTTCCGGATGTAGGATGCCCTTGAGCACCAAGTTCCCCGGCCACGCATCTCGCATCACACGGACGTGTTCCCAGTTGAGTGAATCACGATTGAACTGGCGCGCGGCATGCCGCGAGATGATCGGAACACCTCTGTCGAGTCCGGCGTTCTCGAAACGCGGTACGCCTGTTTTGTACAGCGTTCGTGCGAACGTCCGCACCAGCCATGCGGGATGCGTTATGCCGTCCCAGGCCAGCCTCAAGCTTGGACGCAACGGTGTCGAGAATCCGGCACGAATATTGTTTTCCCGGTTGGCACGTGCTGCAGTGTCCACAGTGAGCACTAGGGTTTTGTAGCCGGCGTTGTGTGCCCTTGCTGCCATCGCTTTGATGAGTTCGCTTTCTCCCGGCAGATAGGCCTGAAACCACGAATTGCCTGGCGCAGCGGCTGCAACGTCTTCCATTCGAGTCAAGGCGGCGCCGCTTAACACCATTGGAATGCCGGCTGCGGCCGCCACGCGAGCCAGGACTCGGTCCGCGTCGTACGCCACCAACGCAGAGATGCCCATAGGGCCCAGGCCAAAGGGGGCCTCGTGGCGCACACCAAACAACGTCGTCGCCATGCTGCGGCGAGACACGTCTCTCAGAACGCGAGGCGAGAACTCATACTCGTTGAAGGAGTTCAGGTTTTCTTGTAATGAGCGGTTGTCTTCGACTCCACCGGAGACATACGCGAACAAGGGGTGAGGCAGGTGCCGCGCTGCCGCCAGCTCAAAGTCACGCAGCGATAGCATGCGGCGCAAAGCGGGGGCGAAACGCCGAGCCGCGTCAAGCGGCTGCACCTCACGAACTGGCGTGGCTTGCGCTGGCAAGGTGCTTTCGGAGAAGTCAGCAGAGAAATTTTGAGGTGTTGTGCTCACGTGATGCAGCGACATGCTCGGTCGTTAAGTGACCGAATTCTGATGACAGACGCTGCTTAGAACAAACGAGAATTTGGGCGGGGAAGCCCAACTTTTTGTTGGGCTATGAGCTCCTCCCGCTAGGGACTCAAGAGACGGGTCTTCCCGTGGCGGAAAGGGAATCGAGCAACCAGCTTCTGAATGCCCTCAAGGCGCGTGAGGTGGGTCGTGAGGTGGGGCTCACCAGGTAGTAGCCCCCTGGAATGACGTGCACGTGATCAAACGGAGCGATGAGTGCACCGGATGCGAGGAAATGCTCCACCAGTACCTTGACGCCCAAAGCGACGCCAGTGCCTTGGATGGCTGCCTCGAATGCCATGGCGGAGCTTTCGAATTTGTGTCCCTTGTTGCCGTCAATGCCGCCCATGCCCGCGCCATGGAGCCAATCATTCCAGCTGTTGGGACGAGACAGCGAATGAAGCAGTTTCACCTGCGAAAGGTTGACCTGGCGATTCGGCTGTCGTTCGAGCAATGCCGGACTCATGACGGGGATGAGTTCGATAGGCGTCAAGAAGTCAGCCTGTACTCCTCTTTCTTCAACGATGCCGGAATAAATTGCTGCATCGATATCCTGCTGCTCGAAGTTCACGCGAGTCGACGAGGCCGACAGGTGTACATCGATATCGCTGTGCAGCGCCTGAAACTCCGACAACATGCGGATCAGCCAACACTGCGCAAACGTGCTGTAAGCCTGGATGGATAAAACTTCTTGCCTTCGACGGCGACTGGCTTGCGATGTGGCAATGCTGAGGTCGTCCAGTGCCCGGCTTATCGCAGGATACAGGCGTGCACCAGCGGGCGTTAATTCGATGGTTTGCGCGTGACGCAAGAATAGCTTCTCGCCAAGGTATTGCTCCAACACGCGAACCTGACGGCTGATGGCCGTTTGTGTCACGCTGAGTTCTTCGCCGGCGGCCGTGAAACTCAATAACCGCGCTGCGGCTTCAAAAGACCGCAGCGGATTCAGCGGAACGGGGACTCGTTTCACATGTCACTCCGCTCAAGCGCCTGACGGGGCGACGTCTAATTTCATCCCTTCGTGGGTCGCTGAAAAACCCATGGACTCGTAGAACCGTTTGGCATCGGTTCTGCGTTTGTCCGTCGTAAGTTGGATCAGCCCGCACTTGTGTTCCTTCGCTATATCGATGGCGTAGGTCATCAACTCGCGGCCGATGGCTTGTCCCCGCGTGGTCGATTTAACTCTTACTCCTTCAATCTGCGCTCGACGCGTTCCTGATCTCGACAGCCCGGCGATCAGCGTCAACTGAAGTACCCCGAGCACTTCTTGCCCAACTGCGGCAATCAGTATCCAGTTTGCTGCGTCTTGATCCATGAGTGTCCAAGCCTCTTCATACGCAGCCAGTGAGCCATCCGGTGCAGCTTCGCGGGTGCGGCCAAGCTCATCGTCAGACAGCAGAGAGACGATTTGAGGCAGATCTTGGCGTGTGGCACGCCGGAAGATGAGGGATGACGTGGTTTCCATGGACATGAACGGAATTTGTGGTGCTAGGCGACTAAGTCGAAAAGCCAGGGCGTTGCTGGAACCAACTAGCGCGCCGTTGCAGCGGCCAATTGCTTAGCAGCAATTTTCTCAAGGCTATCTCGTAGCGCTAAGGATGCGTTGTAAAGCGGTACGTAGCCAGAAAGGAGGATTTGAGCGCTGCGTTGATAGGCGGCGGATTCAATCAAAAGCCCATTGCCATCATCCAAAGATGCCACTACCTTGGTAGACAGAATGCCAGCTGGATTCTCAATGTTGACGGAAATTTCATTGCGCTCGGCTGTGACACGCTTGGGCGCCAACTCATGCGCTACCGAACCGGGGATGAGGGTGGCAACGGCGAGACAGCACCCTCCGGACACCGCGAGAGACGCATGCCCGGTTTGTGGCGTGAAATACCGCGCTGACAAATCAGCGCCCATGCGAGCAGCGCTGATGATGCATACCTTGGGTATGGTTTCGCTGCTCTGAATGTCAGACTCCGACATAAGCTCACCATTCTTGCGGCGCAACTTCATCCTGAGCCCGGCTTCCACCCAGACTCGTTTCAGACGGGCCATGAAGTCGCTATCTTGCGCGAGCTCGTTGATGGACTCGTGGCCAGTCTTTCCAAAATCTTGTGCGCGTGCGATCACCATAGGTACCGCTACATCCACACAGCTCACCCGAATGCTGTCAATGATGTCTACCGGATTCCCGGTGGGCAGCAGCAAGCCGGTTTTGGCGCCTGCGGGCCTGTGCAAGAAAAGGTCCACTGCAGGGTGGTGCCCCATGACACCAGGAATTTCAGCTTGCAGAAACTGATGGTCTGCACCCACAGCCATGCGAGAGGTCGTGAGAACGCCGGTATTCGTATTGCGGATCTCGACAGAATGAAGCCCGGGCGTGGGAGTCTCCAGGAGGCCCGTATGAAGCGCCCAAAGCTGAAGCGCTGAAGACATGTTCCCGCAGTTGACGCTCCAGTCAACTCGGCTATGGTCTGCTGCCAACTGGGCAAGGGTGCTCACCAACCGTGTGCCGCCTTGAGCAGGTTCTACATCTGCGAAGAAGACCTTGTTACTCGTGGCGCTTCCTCGTCCCAGCCCCGTGATTTGCTTGTTACCCAGGGAGGTGCCACTGGTTGCCACGCCCATCATGTGGCCGAGCAGTTCTTCTCTCAGGACTTCCTCTGCGGGAGCCATGGGCTCCCAGATAAGCAGCCCGGTTGAGGTGCCACCTCGCATGTAGTGGACGGGGAATTCCCAAACGCTGTGGTGCAGACGAGGCAGATTCAGACGTGACATAGGTGCAGTATTGAAGAGGGTAATGCAGCTTGCAAGATGCTACCCTCTTCTAGCACAAATGAAGTGCGTCATCCCACTTGCAAGCAAGTAGGATGACGCACCGCGGTCGCCTACACGGCTGGTGGATCGGTTTCCCTTTCTGGATGACGATGGCGAGCCACGGCTTCAATGAACGAGTTCGTGTCTTGGTCCGCAACGATGCCGGGATCTAGTTCGCCGTTTGGCAAAACGAGACTGATGCCTTCGGATTCCAAAAGCATCTTCGCTGCGGGCGGGACAAAGATGGCTTTGCAGTGGCGGTATTGGTCCTTGATGAATTCGGATGTGTGCCCGTCTGCTGCAAGTGTTTTGACACCTTCATCTCCATCTGGCAGAGCAAGAGCATCGAACAGAAAACCGGGCTCATTTTCCATCGACGCATCCGCGTCAATGCGCACATGATCGTTTGTATTCACGGGGCCAATGCGAGGCCCAACGAAACGAGCCACGGCGCCTTGGGCAAAGAGCGCGGCGTGGAGGTTCATGGCGCTCTGTCCCACGATGCCATTAGCCACCAACAGGGCAATTTTTCGGCCTTTTATAGAGCCTTCACCGGGACGCGCCATGAGCGATAAGGCGGGCGAATAAGTCACTTCGGGCTTCGGTACCTTTTCAAGCACCCTGGGCATGGGGGAGGGGACCTTTTTCATGCCCAAGCCGGCGGCGACCCGCTGGGCTAAAGCTTCCGACGCATTGCGCAGCGAGGCCACCATGCGCTCCCGGATGGCGGGCACGGTCACCTTGGACAGCTCAAACCGGAAGGCGGCCGCAATGTGATTCTGCTCGACCTCCGTTTGGCTCTCGAAAAACAATCTCGCCTGGGTGTAGTGGTCCGCGAATTTCTCAGGTTTTGCACGGACTTTGCCTTGTTCTTCCTTCGCCTGCGCACGAGCAGGAACCGACATGAAGCCATGCCCAGAGCCTGCCTGGAAGGGGCATCCCCCTCCAAGTGAGTTGGGTTCGTAGTTCACGCGGCCACGGTGTATGGCTTGGCGGTGCATACCATCCCGTTGATTGTTGTGCACTGGGGCTAAGGGCGCGTTGATAGGGATCTCATGGAAGTTAGGACCTCCCAGCCGGCTGATCTGCGTGTCTACGTAGGAATGAATGCGACCAGCCAAGAGAGGGTCATTGGAAAAATCCAGACCGGGCACTACGTGCGCTGTGCAAAACGCCACCTGTTCAGTCTCTGCGAAGAAGTTGTCTGGATTGCGATTGAGCACCATGCGGCCCACCTTTCGCAAGGGGACGAGCTCTTCCGGGATGAGTTTGGTGGCGTCCAGTATGTCAAAGCTGAATGCTTCAGCCTCTTCTTCCGTGAAGACCTGGATAGCTAACTCCCATTCAGGAAATGCACCTGCTTCTATCCGCTCCCATAAGTCTCGGCGGTGGTAATCCGGATCCGCGCCGGATATTTTTACTGCCTCATCCCACACCAGGGAATGGGTGCCATATATCGGGTTCCAGTGGAATTTGACGAATACTGATTGACCTTGCTCATTCACCATGCGGAAGGTGTGCACACCAAAGCCTTGCATGGTGGCGTAGCTGCGCGGAATGCCTCGGTCCGACATCACCCACATCAACATGTGAGTAGACTCTGGCATAAGCGATACAAAGTCCCAAAACGTGTCATGTGCGCTTGCTGCCTGAGGCATTTGGTGGTGCGGTTCAGGCTTGACCGCGTGCACTAGGTCAGGAAATTTCATCGCGTCCTGGATGAAGAAGACGGGCATATTGTTGCCCACCAGGTCCCAATTGCCTTCATCGGTGTAGAACTTCACTGCAAAGCCACGGACGTCGCGTGCCGTGTCCTTTGAACCGCGTTCACCCTGCACGGTGGAGAATCGTACGAACACAGGGGTGATCTTCCCAGTCTCTTTGAAGGGCGCTGCGCGGGTAATGTCCGTTAAGGCTTCGTAACATTCGAAGTAGCCGTGCGCGCCAGATCCTCGCGCGTGTACGATCCGCTCAGGGATGCGCTCATGATCGAAATGCGTGAGCTTCTCGCGCAAAACGAAATCTTCCAGAAGGGCCGGGCCTCGCACTCCGAGTTTGAGCGAGTTCTGGTTGTCTGCAATCGGTACGCCCTGATTGGTGGTGAGCATCTGGCCGGAAGAATCGACTCGGACGCGATCCAAAGATTCGATGGTGCGGTTGGCGCCCTTCAATGCGCCCCGGCCGGTTTTCTCTGTAGGGTTGTCTTCCGACAACGTGCTGCCAGTCGCGAGGCGCGAAGGTTCGGCGACAGTCGCCCCCGGCTCTACAAGCAGTCCGTTGTCAAACCCATGCTCGCCTGCCTTGTTGGGGTTGAACGGCATACTTCTAACCATCTGTTCGACCTGCATGGCTTGGGCTGTAGCCGGATCGTCTGCGCCCGATGCTTTGGAAGCGGCGCTATCCGTATTCCGAGCGGTGGCTTGGGCCGTGCTTCGTTTTGGACCTGGATTACGGCGAGTTGTTTTCTTTGCGGTTGCCATGATTAGATCTTCTAGAAATGTAGGTAGCGTTGGTTCTGCCCAATTTCGCGCTGCGGCGATTCGGTGTGGAAAGGGTGAGTGTTTCGCGCACTTTTAAGCATGGGGGCGAAGTGACGTCCTGACGGCTAACGTCACCCTTCAATGCTTCGATCCCGCCTCAGTGAGTTTTTAATGCCGGCCAGGGTCTCTGGAGTTCAGAGCATGGCGTCGCGCTGTTGCTCGGCTCGTGATGCGCCGATAGCCGTTTCGACCTGCTTCACTTCCTCCGGAGGGGGCAACACCGCTGGCATGCCCAAGGCTCGAATTGAAAGCTCTCGGCACCAACCCTGTGTGTGATACAGATGGTGGTCCTCATCCTTTTCTACCCGGTCGTAGGCTTCCTTGAGGATCTTGGCGGTGGCTCCTGACGCGGCTTCGGCAACCTTGCCTAGAAGCTCCCAGTTGGCGTGATCCTTGGTTTCTGCGTGCACCACGCATTCACAGGCGACGAGTTGTGCTGCTGCAGCGTCTCCACTGGATTTGGCTAATTCCATGGCCTTCACCAGAGACGCGCCGATGTGTTTCACTACCGTACGGGAGGGGGCGGCTTCATCGGCGTCAATCCCGAGTTGTTCGCACGTGGTCCGAACAACGTTCTGGTGGTTTTTTGTTTCCTTCAAATAGCCTTGCCATTCTTCCTTCAAGTCCTCATTGATTGCGCACGAGAGCGCTGCAAGGTAGACCTGTTCACCGCCCAATTCGGTCTCCATCATTTGAAGTAATAAATCTTTTAATTGCTTCTCGTCATATCGTGGTTTGACCATCAGGTTCTCCAAGTAATAGTCACGGCTGTCAACGATCCTGTGAGTGCACTCATGCCTCTTGGGATGTGCTCCGGGGGTCCCTTTATGAACTGCCATCCGAACGCGCTGTATTACTTTGGATCGCCCCCACATGAGCGTTGGTAGGAACGTCACCACCCACTGTGTAGGCAGAAGTAGACGTTTTCGCAGGGAGAGTTTCTGACGATCTGCGGTTGAGCTTTGCACCCGCCGAGTTTGTGACCTCGCTCGTCTTGGGCAGCGTTTTCCCCCGCGCCCTTTGACCAAATTGCGATCTAAATTCTTGGACTTCGTGTGGGCTTTGGGTGCTCAAACCAGCGAGCCCTGGCGTCTTTTGTGCTGGCAAGCCAGGCCGAGGATTGGACGAGGGCGACAGGACCGAATTGATCGCGGATCCCTTTTTTCGAGGGTAGAACAGGCAGTAGCTGACACCGCCGTGAGCTACTGCACCTCAAGTCCTCACGGAAATCTCAGGAAGTCAACGACGAATGCATTTCTGAGCCCCGCTCGCGCTGACACCGTTTTATGGCAAGCAATGATCGTCCATCGGCTGTGAGTCCGAGAACCACCGCGTGAGGTGGAGCACCTTCAGGGGCGTAGAGAGTCCCGGTGACAAGGCCTTGGCTAAATAAGGACGTGAACAAACTTATCTGTTCTTCATCGCGCAAGATAAGCGCGTCTGTTGCGCAATCAACGGCTTCTAGCAGATTGAGTTCCATGCTTTGCTTTCGTTCTCTGCGCAGAGCGCAGTGATCACTGAAAATCAAAAGCGTGTTGCTAGAGCGCTTCAGACAAGAAAATACACTCTATACCCTTGTAGTAAAAAAGGTGCAACTTACAAGATTTAAGTGTGAAGTCAAGTAACGGATGCAAATTGTCCGGGCCCTGCGATTGGAGCAACGGTAGTGTCCCGGCGTTTCAGATGGTATTTACGATGTGTAAACGCTTCTAGCGTAAGTCCACCGCCATTTCTACAGTTCATTCTCGGATGCCGTAAAGGTGACAAGGATGACATTGGTAAATATGTTGGTGCGCAATTGCTGGTACGTGGCTGCGTGGAGTCACGAAGTTGCTGAGCAGCTTTTCAGCAGAACCTTGCTTGGCGATCCGGTATGTTTTTTCCGGAACTCGCTTGGAGAAGTTGTCGCGCTTGCTGATCGATGCGCTCACAGGGGCGCTCCTTTATCGAAGGGCCGGATTGAGGGCGATTCGGTCAGATGCATGTACCACGGCTTGAAGTTCGACAGTACCGGCCGGTGCCATGAAATCCCGGGGCAGGACCGCATTCCGCCACAAGCTTGCGTTCGAAGCTATCCGGTCATTGAGCGCGACAACTGGATCTGGATATGGATGGGCGACGCAGAAAATGCAGATCCCGCGCGGATTCCTCCCACGTGGTCTTTGGGGAGCGCCGAGTGGGCCTACAAGCCCGGCTACTACCGCTATGCAGCGCCCCACATGCTCATATGCGACAACCTGCTGGATTTCTCGCACCTCGGCTATGTGCACCCCACAACGCTGGGCGGAACAGAGAACATTGCGCAAAAGCGCCCAACTGTCACCCGTGGTGATGGCGTTGTTCGTGTGGAGCGATGGTTGACCAACGAGGTTCCTGCGCCGTTCCATACGAAGGTAGCCAGCTTTTCAGGCTTGGTGGATCGTTGGCACTTCTACGACTTTCATGTCCCGGGCGTTCTCGTGATGTATTCGGGTGTCCAGGCGACCGGGACAGGAGCGCCTGAAGGACATATCAAGGATGCTTTGGAATTCAGAAGCTGTCAGGCAGTGACGCCTGAATCTGAAAGCAGTTCGCATTACTTCTACGCTGTGCCTCGCAATTTTTCTATAGAAGATCAGCACATAACAGACACCATTTTTCAAGACATTGTGGATGCCTTCGAAGAGGATCGGGTCATGATTGAAGCCCAGGCCAGGAATCTTGAGCAGGCAGGGAAATGGACCATGGCGGCGATAGTCGCAGATGCAGCCTTGGGCCAATTTCGCTGGCTGATGAGCCAGGCATTGCAAAGGGAAGCGGCGACCAGCGTGACGGCTGCTTCGTGAAATTACTGGACGTTTTGTCGGGCAAAAAATAAAACTTCAATGGCGGCTTGGTGCTGAAAAATTGTACGAGCCGAAGGAGACAGAAAATGACATTTCTAAGGAATGTTTGGTATGTGGCCATGTGGTCAGAGAACCTCGGCCAAGGCAGCCTCGAACACCGAGTTCTCCTTGAAGAGCCGGTGGTTTTCTTCCGCAATGAAGAAGGCCAGCCCGTAGCACTTTTTGACCGTTGTCCTCACCGCCTCGTGCCTTTGCACATGGGCAAGCTTTGTGCGGGTGGGCGAATCGAATGCGGCTACCACGGCCTGCAGTTCGATCAAACGGGGCAATGCGTTCATAACCCGCATCGCAGCGGCCGTATTCCCTCGCAGGCGAAGGTGAAGAGCTATCCCTTGGTCGAGAAACACTCGTTGATCTGGATATGGATGGGAGACAAGCCTGCGGATGAATCCTTGATTCCGGACTTCCATGTGCTAGATGCAGATAGCTCCTTGCCGGTCAGCAAACGAGATTGCATCAAGATGGAAGTGGGGTTCGGCCTCATCATTAACAACCTCCTGGATCTGAGCCATGCCGCATTCCTTCACAAGGGGATTCTTGGCAACGAGCAAACGGCGGCTGCTGAGATCGCTGTGGAGGAGCGGGGCGACACCATTTATGTGCGTCGGGAGAACAAGAACGTTCCGCCTCCCGCGCTGTTCGATATGCTTTTTCAGAGGAACGGAGCAGCCGTTGACTTATGGAACGAGATCCGCTGCAACGCACCAGGTAACTTCCTGAACGACGTTTCTGTCCGTTCCCCCAACGCTCCGCGTGAAAGTGGCACCGGGATTTTTGGTACTCACTTCCTGACGCCCGAAACCCAGACCAGCACGTACTACCACTTTGCCGCGGCCCGGCAAAACCCGCTGCCCTTTCCTGCAGGACAAGAAGCGCAGATTCAACAAACTCTTGCGGACCTTCGCCGCTATGCATTCGAGCAGCAGGACGAACCCATGATGCTGGCGCAGCAAAAGGAGATTGAACGTGCTGGCGGAGAAGAGGCTGTCAAGCCCATGTTGCTCGAGGTTGATGCCGGCCCGGTTCGGTACCAACGTGTATTTGAGCGTCTCAAGGCAAGAGACACCGCCAATTGACCCCCACGCGTCCTACCCACGATAAAAAGGAGACCACGATGAAACACGCGAGCAACAAGTATTGGGTTCAGCTTGTCTTTGGCTTGACCTTGACCGCCACGGCCACTTTGGCTTTCTCACAGGTAAAAATTGGCGTGACGGTATCAGAGACCGGCCCCGCAGCGTCTCTGGGAATCGTTGAGAAGAGAACTCTTCAACTTCTACCCGATACGCTGGGAGGAGAAAAGGTGGAGTACATCATTCTTGACGATGCATCTGACACTACAGCCGCCGTGCGCAATGCCCGCAGGCTGACCAGTGAAGATAAGGTGGATGCGCTGATCGGGTCAACGACCACACCGAACAGCCTCGCCATGCTCGACGTGGCGGCAGAATTTGGCACGCCAATGATCGCCATGGGTGCCGGAGCCGCGATTGTTGAACCTATGGATGCACGTAGACGTTGGGCCTTCAAGGCTGTGCACAACGATGGGATGATGGTCGACGCCATTGTGGAGCATATGGTCAAGAAGGGCGTCAAGACCGTTGGCTACATTGGATTTGCAGACGCCACCGGCGAAGGCTACTGGACCAGGCTCAAATCACAGGCTGATGCCAATGGACTGAAGATTGTGGCGAACGAACGCTATGGACGGGGGGATAACAGCGTGACAGCGCAAGCGCTGAAGATCGCCAGCGCGAATCCTGATGCGGTGTTGATCGCTGCATCTGGCTCGCCCGCTGCACTCCCGCAAATCAGCCTGAAGGAAAGAGGCTACAAAGGAGTGATTTATCAAACGCACGGCGTTGCGAACAACGACTTCCTTCGAGTTGCCGGAGCCAGCGCAGAAGGTACGTATCTTCCCGTGGGACCGCTTTTGGTCGCTGATCAACTGCCTGCCGATAGCGCAGTCGGAAAGATTGGCCGGGACGTGATCAAGCGCTACGAACAGAAGCACGGCGAAGGCAGTCGCACAACCTTCATCTCCAACGCGTATGACCCCTATCTCTTGCTGGATTCGGCAGTTCGAATCGCCGTGAAGAAGGCCAAGCCAGGTACGCCAGAGTTCCGTTCCGCTCTGAGAGACGCCCTGGAAAGTACAAAGGAGTTCGCAGGATCTCAGGGCTACTACAACATGACGGCCTCTGATCATGTGGGTCTCGATAAACGATCGCGCTACATCGTCCGGATCGAGAGTGGAAAATGGAAACTGGCCCCATAGCTGCCTCCCTGGCGGACTGACATCTCCGAGCTCAAAAACGTCTGGCATCATTGATGTTAAATGTCCAAGAAACGTTCAGGAGCGCTGGGCCCGGTTACCGCTGAGCCTCAACAACGAGGCGTTGCGGCCGTGGAGAGTGCTGCCGCAATTCTCGACGTATTGCATAAAGCCCAAGTGCCCCTTGGCGTGACGTCCATCGCGAAAGCGAGCGGGTTCGCACCGGCGCGCGTACATCATTACCTCGTGAGCCTCTTGAAGACAGGCCTCGTGCACAAGGAAGAGTCTCCCGTTCGCTACGGTTTAGGTCCGTTTGCCATTCGCCTGGGCCTCACGGCCGTGGACCGGCTTGAGATTCAGCACTTCAGCGCGCCGTTTCTGCATGAACTCAGTACTGAGACGGGAGAGGCCTCGTTCTTCAGCATTTGGTCACCGGCTGGGCCGGTTATTGTTCGTTGGGAGCAAGGTATGCGGCCGCTTACGGTCTTTGCACGCCTTGGTACGGTGATGCCCTTGCTGAGGTCAGCGACCGGGCAGGTCTATTGCGCGTGGGGGCAGGGGGCCACCGTAGCAGAGGCGGTGGAAAGAGCATTGCTTCAACTTCCACCTGAGGAACGGGCGGCTGAGCGTGTGGCGTGCAGAGTGCGGACAGAGGAGGCACGCCACATGGCATGTGGAACCACCCGTGGGAGCATGCTTGCGGAAGTAAGCGCTGTGGCTGCCCCCGTGTTTGACCGCGAAGGGAACCTGGCTGGTGTCATGACAGTGCTTGGCCTACTCCAAGGATTCGACGCTTCGCCCAAGGGCGCGATGGCCAACGCCGTCCGCAGGGTTAGCCGCAGGCTTTCCGAAAAATTGGGCTACTCCATCCGCGATGAGTGAATGAGAGTTGCTGAGATCCTGAACAGGTTCTATGAACCTTTTCGCTGCTGCCTTAGCTCGCTTCCGTCGTCACTCTTCAGCGTCTTAAACGCGATGGCAGACCACGCACTCAGCAGTGCTACGCTCACGAACACAATACCAAAGTCATTGGCTTGCAAGCCTTCTACCGCGGGGTGGCGCAATTGGCCGGAGAAAGAAACGGCCCATGCTCCTACGACTACGCCCAATGCAATGGCAACTTGCTGGCCCATGGAGGCCATAGCCGTGGCGTGCCCTGCACGTTCTCGAGGTACATCCGAATAGGCCACGGTATTGAGTGTCACCATGACCATGGAGGTCGCCAATCCGCCCAGGAACAACAGGCCACAGATCAACCAGACCGGTGTGTTGGCCGCGAACAGACCATAGCTGGCGATCAGGCAAGCCATGGTCAACGATGCCGCGATGAGAAGTGTTCGAAACCCGTAGCGCTCAATCACATAGGCCATCACGGCCCGGGTGGTGAGGCTACCCAAGGCAATGCACATCGTGATGAGCCCCGATTTCAAAGGCGACATGCCCAGGCCAATCTGAAACAGCAAGGGCAGCAGGAATGGCACCGCGCCAATGACCGCTACCCGGACAGGAAAGCCCCCCAGAACAGACACTCTAAAAATGGGAAAGCGCATCACTGAGAAGTCGAGGATCGGATTGGAATGCCGACGGCAATGGGCGGCATAGAGCCAGAGGGCAATGGTGCCCACAAGGATCATTCCAGTCACCAATGCAGGCGGTAAAAGGTGTTTGCCAGACAGCTCCAGACCACCCAACAGACCCAGCAGCGCGGTGCCGAGCATGGCAAGGCCCAGGAAATCCATGCTGACCGCGGCTTCAGGTGGAAGCTTTTCGTCTGCCTCGATGAACATCATCGCAAGCACGACGCCCAAGATCCCGAATGGGATGTTCACCAGGAAGATCCAATGCCAAGAGGCAACCGTGACGATGGCACCCCCGAAGAAGGGCCCCATCATGCGCCCAATGGCCCCGGGTATGGTGAACCAGACCATCGCAGTGACCATTCGGTCAGGGGGAATGCAGCGCAAGAGGATGCTTCGGCCCACCGGCACCATCATCGAACCTCCAGCGCCCTGTAGCAAGCGGAACACGATCAACTGCGTTAGCGTTTGAGCCATACCGCAAAGCGCTGATCCCAGCGAAAAGACGATGACCGCGGCGCAAAACACGCGGCGTGCGCCAAAGCGACCGGAAAGCCAGGCGCTTGCCGGCAGAAAAATGGCGAGGCTGATCACGTAGGAAGCGATGGCCAGATTGAGATCCAGTACCGGGACCTGCATCGATTCCGCGATGGAGGGAAGCGCGGTGGCCATCACCGAGGTATCCAGGTTCTGAAGGAACAAGGGACATGCCACGATTAATGGAACGATGCGATAGCGGAAGGCTTCTGAGTTCACTTGTATTCGTGGTGTCGGCGGTGTTGGCGGCATCTGACCTGCATCCCACACGCGGATCTGGCGAATGGGCCCAAGAACGTGAACACGTTCTTGGAGATGCGTGCTTATACCGCATCGCTTTGCTTGTTGCACTGCATGACCTCGCCTGTGGAGGACCACGGGGATTTGCTATCATGGCTGTATAAAACATCAGTTTCTCGGGTGTTTCTGTGTCCGAGCCCACACTTTCGCCCCACCGCTTCTACTACCTCCACAATTTCCAGCAAGCTTTGAGCTGGATTGGTGAGCGCTATGAAGATTTGCTGGATGAGCGCGAGCAACAGTTCCTTTCGCAATTTTCTGAGCTGAGCCAGGCTTCGCAAGCGCTCATGGTGCGCTTGCTGATGCGCCGGGGCCCGTGGTTCCTGGCTGAGAAGCTCCGGTATGAAGAGATCCCGGAGATCAGTCGTGCGGCAGAACCGCTGCTGGCGCTCGGCTGGCTGGATGCAGGCTGTGGCATGGGTTTGGATGAGCTGTTTGCATTGCATACCAAACCAGAACTGCGGCGGATTTTTGCTGAGATCCCTGTTCGCGCAGACATCCGTAAACCCGAGCTCTTCAAGATCTTGCTGGCCCTGCACGAAGCACCGCGAACTTACGCGGATTGGAACCCGCAGACGGGGGATGCCGCTTGGCGCGTGACGGTGGGCGAGCTTTGCGAGCGCTTCAGGTTAATGTTCTTTGGCAATCTGCATCAGGATTGGTCGGAGTTTGTGCTGGCTGACCTGGGTGTATTCCGTTACGAGGCCGTGGTTTTCGATAAGACTTCTCGTGCATTCCAGTCGAGAAGTGATGTGGACCACTATCTCTTTTTGCACGAGTGTCGCGAGGCGCTAGAGAAGCGCGAGGAATTGGATGTGCTGCTTCAGGCCGTGTCCGCGCGTACAAGCGACAACCCATGGATCGAAAAGCGCCGTGCCAAACTCCTGCTTCGTATGGGCCAGTCTTGCGAACGTGCAGAGGACTGGGGCCGCGCGGAGCAAGCGTACGCACAATGCAGTTACCCCGGCGCACGCCATAGACGCATGCGGGTGTACGAACGTATGGGGCGTTTCTCCGAAGCGATGGCTTTAGCTTTGGAGTCTCAGGCTAAGCCAGAGAGCGATGAGGAGAGCCAGCGAGTTGCGCGTATGGTGCCCCGATTGCAGCGCAAGCTGGGCCAGGGGGTGAATACCCGGCCTGCGAATCCACAGGCCACAGTGGCCCAACTGCGTACAGATATCGAACTCGATCTGCCTGACGAGCCCACTTCGGTGGAGTATGTTTTGCGCGCTCATTGGCATAGTGATGAGGCGCCCGCTTTTTATGTAGAGAATGCACTGATCAACTCGCTTTTCGGGTTGCTCTGCTGGCCAGCTGTATTTGCGCCCTTACCGGGTGCGTTCTTTCATCCATTCCAAAGTGGCCCATCGGATTTCGGCGCTCCAGATTTCGTGCAGCGCCGTTTGACCTTGTTTGGCGCCTGCCTGGCACATCTGGAGGATGGCAGTTATCGAGAGGTGATCCGCCAGCGTTTTGAAGATAAGCACGGCGTGCAATCACCGTTCGTTTTTTGGGGCACTTTGAGCGAGGAGCTTCTGTCGCTGGCGCTGGATTGCATCCCTACAGCTCACTTGAAGCTGTTTTTCACGCGTTTGATGTTGGATGTACAGGCCAACCGCAGCGGATTTCCGGATCTTGTTCGGTTTTGGCCTTCAGAACGTCGCTATGAACTGGTTGAGGTTAAAGCTCCGGGGGACAGGCTGCAAGACAACCAGATCCGCTGGTTGCAGTATTGCGCCGGACACGGATTGCCGGTGCGTGTTTGCCATGTGCATTGGCGGGTGGAATCTGAGGGCGCTCCGTGAGCTATAGCGTGGCGGTTCGAGCGTTGTGCGAGTTCACTGCGCGAACGGGCGATCTGGATTTGCGTTACACACCGGCGCCCAGCGCGCTGGAAGGCATGGCGGGGCACCTGCTGGTTCAATCTCGCCGCAGCAAGGAATACGAGACCGAGGTCCAACTACTGGGGCAATACGAGGATTTGCTGGTGCGGGGCCGCGCCGACGGCTTTGATCCTCAGGCAGGGCAGTTGGAGGAGATCAAGACCTATCGCGGCAAGATCGAGGGCGTTCGTGAACACCACCGCGCGTTGCACCTGGCGCAAGCCAAGATCTACGGCCATTTGATGTGCGAGGCGCGCGGTCTGACACAGATTCGTGTGGCGCTTGTGTACTTCAACATAGGCACTGGGGAGGAAACCGTATTCAGCGACATGCTGGAATCGGCTGAATTGCGAACGTTTTTTGAAGACCAGTGCTCGCGCTTTCTGTCATGGGCACACAGTGAGGCTGCACACCGCCAGGAACGGAACGCCGCCCTCACGGAATTGCAGTTTCCCATGGAGCGTTTTCGCACGGGGCAACGAGAGCTGGCTGTGGCGGTGTATCGGTCAGCGCGTGCGGATGCAAGTGGGCAGTGCCTGATGGCGCAGGCCTCTACCGGCATCGGTAAGACATTGGGCACCATATTCCCCATGCTCAAGGCAGCGCCCTCGGCCGATGAAACCGAGGGGCTGGACAAGCTGTTTTTCCTGACGGCCAAGGGAACAGGGCATGCATTGGCTTTGCAGGCGCTGGACACGCTGAACAGTCAACTAGGGGGGCAGAGCCTGCCTGGCCGCTTACGTGTGCTCGATATTCAAGCGCGCGACAAGGTCTGCGAATATCCAGAGAGTGCCTGCCATGGCGATTCTTGCCCACTGGCTCGTGGCTTCTATGACCGGCTCCCGGCCGCTCGGGCGGCTGCGCTTGAGCAATCACAGCCCTGGGATGCCCAGACGCTGCGTGCAGTGGGGCTGGAGCAGCAGGTCTGCCCCTACTACCTGGCGCAGGAATTGGTGCGCTGGAGCGATGTGGTGGTGGCGGATTACCACTATTTCTATGACACCTCTGCCATGCTCTACGCATTGACTCAGGCACAGCAGTGGAAGGTGGGTGTGCTGGTAGATGAAGCACACAATTTGCTGGAGCGGGCGCGCCGTATGTACACGGCCGAACTTTCGCAGTTTGCACTGATCGATGCCCGCAAGCGGGTGGGCGCTTCTCCGCAAGAAAAGCCGGTGCGCAACGCGCTGGATCGCTTGCATCGCGTATGGAACGCCCTGAACAACTCACAGGAAGAGGACTTCAAGGCCTACGATGTCGTGCCCGCATCCTTGGTTGGTGCCTTGCAACGCACGGTGAGTGCCATTGCTGACGCTCAAGCAGACAAGCCCATGATGCCCGGAGACCCGGTGTTGGGTTTTTACTGGGAGGCACAGCATTTTGTGACGCTGGCTGAAGAGTTCGGTGTGCATGCGCTGTTCGACTTGAGCCAATCAGTTCATCCCGGGATGGAGGGACGAGCACGCACGCCCGTTTCCACCCTGTGTATTCGTAATGTGATTCCCGCGCCGTATCTTCAGGACCGTCATGCGGCAGCTCAGTCCAGCGTGCTTTTCTCTGGAACCCTCAGCCCGCCCAATTTTTATATGGATACGCTGGGTCTGCCAGAGGACACGCGCTGGATCGATGTGGAGTCCCCTTTCAAACCCGAGCAGTTAACTGTTAGAGCAACCACTCATATTTCCACGCGCTACCACGATAGGAAGCGTTCGCTGCAGCCTATTGCAGACCTCGTGGCCGAGCAGTACTTGCGGCAACCGGGCAACTATCTGTGCTTTTTTAGTAGCTTTGACTACCTTCAACGCGTGGCGGAAAGTGTGAGGCAGGTCCATCCAGACTTGCCTATCTGGCTTCAGACCCCTTCCATGGACGATGCCAGCCGAACCGCCTTCCTCTCGCGCTTCACCGAGCAGGGGCAGGGCGTCGGTTTTGCTGTCCTGGGTGGCGCGTTCTCGGAAGGGGTGGATCTTCCCGGCCAGCGCTTGATTGGCGCCTTTGTGGCGACTTTGGGCCTGCCGCAGGTCAATGCTGTCAATGAGCAGATGAAGCGTGTGATGGATAGGGTTTTTGGAAAAGACAAAGGCTACGACTACACCTACCTTTACCCGGGATTGCGTAAGGTGGTGCAGGCGGCAGGACGCGTGATCCGCAGTGAGGAAGACCGTGGGGTGGTGGTCTTGATCGATGATCGCTACCGAAGAAGAGAGGTGCGAGCGTTGCTTCC
The DNA here is from genome assembly GCF_000422885.1 of Ottowia thiooxydans DSM 14619. Taxonomy (GTDB): domain Bacteria; phylum Pseudomonadota; class Gammaproteobacteria; order Burkholderiales; family Burkholderiaceae_C; genus Ottowia; species Ottowia thiooxydans. Next base: position 199,683 of record NZ_AUGX01000011.1, read on the forward strand.
AGGGTGGTGGAAAGTAAGCAGTTAACGCGCCAGGGTGCTCATCTGCCCGCAGCCGGAAGCGAATGGGCGACGGTCACAAAGTTGTCAGCGTCCAAGACCGAACCGTGGCATGCTTACTTTTTTAACGAGGGATGTGTATAGATGACTATCAAGCGTAGAGCCTGCATAGCAGGGGCATTCGAACACCCCACGCGCAAGGCCCCAGATAAAACTGTTCCGCAACTTCATTTTGAAAGCGCGATGGGTGCGCTGGCAGATGCCGGGTTGAAATTGTCGGATGTCGACGGCTATTTCTGTGCGGGTGACGCTCCGGGTCTGGGCCCTATGAACATGGCTGAATACATGGGCTTGAAGCCACGCCATTTCGATGCCACGGATGTCGGCGGCTCCTCTTATCTGGCTCACGTTTCACACGCTACACAGGCCATCATGGCTGGCAAGTGCGACATCGCTCTTATCACCCTGGCAGGTCGTCCGCGTTCGGAGGCTTCAAGCGGCCTGCAGCCGCGAAGCTATGGCGCGAACTTGCCAGATGTTCCCTTCGAACTCCCCTACGGAGGCGTGACGGTCAATAACTACGCCATGGTCGCGGCGCGCCATATGTATGAGTTTGGCACCACGGCAGAACAACTGGCTTGGGTCAAAGTGGCTGCATCGCATCATGCTCAGCACAACCCTAATGCCATGTTGCGTGATGTGGTCACGGTAGAAGACGTGGTCAACTCACCCATGGTGTCTGATCCGCTCCACCGTATGGATTGCTGCGTTGTTTCAGACGGAGGTGGTGCGTTGATTGTGGTCAGGCCCGAGATCGCTCGATCGCTCAATCGTCCTATCGTGAATGTGCTGGGTGCAGGTGAGGCATTGAAAAATACCAACGGAGGCAAGCACGATCTTTCGTACTCCGCTGCCAGGCACTCGGGGGCCACGTGTTTCGCAGAGGCGGGCGTGCAACCGTCGGATATTCAGTACGCCTCCATCTATGACAGTTTTACCATCACGGTGATCATGCAGCTGGAAGACCTGGGCTTCTGCAAGAAAGGTGAGGGCGGAAAGTTTGTCGCTGATGGCAACTTGATCTCCGGCGTCGGCAAACTCCCCTTCAATACCGATGGTGGTGGGTTATGCAACAACCACCCCGCCAACCGCGGCGGCATCACTAAAATTATCGAAGCTGTTCGCCAGCTCCGCGGCGAGGCCCATCCTGCAGTTCAAGTCAAGAACTGCGGTTTGGCGCTTGCTCAGGGCACGGGTGGCGCATTGGGTTCACGGCACGCCAGCGCCACACTCATTCTCGAAAGGCAGTGACATGGCTACCCCCTATCAAGACCGCAAGATCCCGGCCCCCATTGTCTACCCAGACAACAAACCCTTCTGGGATGCAGCCGATGAAGGCCGATTCCTCGTCAAACATTGCACTGCCTGCAATCAGCCGCATTGGTATCCACGGCCGCTATGCCCGTTTTGCGGCAGCGACAAAACCGAGTTTCGCGAGTCTCCAGGAACCGGCACCATCTATTCACTGAGCGTGACACGTCGAGCAGGGCCCATTGCTTATGCTATTGCCTACGTTACCCTGGACGAGGGTGTGACGATGATGACCAATATCGTGGACTGCGATCTGGATTCGGTCCGCATTGGTGACAAGGTGAAGGTGGTGTTCAAGCCCAGTGATGGTGGCCCTGCCGTTCCCATGTTTACTCCGGCATGAAGCCTCTCTGAGAATCCTGAATACGCAAGTGCTCTGGCGCCAAGTTGATGGAGCGTGCTTAAGTTTGTGCTGATTGGGTGAAAATGCTGGCGGTTCTAGCCTCGGTTTGCAGCCTCAGCACTGGTTTCAGGCGCACTCCTGGCGCTCTCATCAATATGTGACCCGCCTTGAATCGGGCGGCGTAGACATCGCCAACGGCTGCGTGGGCCCTCTCCAAGGGTTGCCCCCGGCCTGGTCCGAAGGCGTTTATGCTGGCTTGGGTGCGGCCTTGCCAAAGCCCTAGAAGTCTGCGCGGCAGAAGGATCGCCGGCTGCAACGCGCGAGAAAACGGTCCATTGCGGCACTACCTCCTGCACCCATAGCCCTGCTATGGGCTTCTCGGTATCACCACACTGTCCTCGTTTTTCGCTCGTTTCGCTTCGGCGCCTTCTGCCGCGCAGACTCCTAGCGCTTTCCCGTGCTACTTTACCCATGGAGCATGTGCACCTGCTTGCGTGGACCCTTTCCCTTCTTGCTGTTACCCATGAGTGAAGTTTCCTGGATTTGGATGCCCGTCGTCCTGTTCGCCGCGATGGCTCAAACTGTGCGTAACGCGGCGCAACGTTCATTGATTGCCGAACACGGTACCTTGCCTGCCACTTTGGCGCGATTTCTGTTTGGCTTGCCGTTCGCGCTGGTGTATCTGCTGGCGCTGTACGCGCTATTTCCGGGCAGCCACGCGATGCCTAAGTTCTCGTGGACGTATTTCGGCTGGATCGCCGTGGGCGCCGCGTTCCAGATCGCCGCGACAGCCGCTCTGCTGCTGGCTATGAAAGGGCGCAACTTTGCGGTGGCAGTCACTTTGTCGAAGACCGAAGTGCTGCAGGTGGCCTTGTTTGCCAGCATTTTTCTCCACGAGTTGCCTACTGCACTTTCTTTGCTGGCCATGGTGCTAGCCACAGTGGGGGTGCTGATCCTGTCTCTGCCTGCGAGCGGCAGCCGGGCATCGCTGGCAGCCTGGGCCAGCCGTTCTGCCATGTATGGGCTGTTGTGCGGCGCCTGCTTCGCCATCGCTTCGGTGGGATTTCGCGGCGCTGCGCTGGTTCTACAGGAGCCCTCGCCCTGGTTGTCGGGTGCCTGGGGTGTGTTGTGGGCGCAGACATTTCAGTCTATCTGCCTTGGCGCCTGGGTGGCGCTACGCAACGAGGGCGGTCTGCGCCCCTTGTTCAAGGCGTGGCGCGTTTCCTTCCTCGCCGGGAGTATGGGCGCCGCTGCATCGCTTGCCTGGTTTACCGCCTATGCCATGCAGGGCGCGGCCGAGGTGCGCACTCTGGGGATGGTGGAGGTGGTATTTAGCTACCTGGTCTCACGTCGCTTGTTTCGTGAGCCGATGCGACGCAGTGAGAAGCTGGGGATGTTGCTGATGTTGCTGGGTTTGGTCCTGGTGTGCATTAGCCTGTAATGGCCAGGACATCTGATCCTGTTGGGCGAAATCTCCGGCTCAGGCTTGTAGCCGCAGAGGTTCCTGGCCCATGGCCGCCACCCCGCGCACCACATCTCCAATCACCATCACGGAAGGGCTGCCCAGCCCCTCTCTGACGATGGTGGCGTGCAACTCGCCCAAGGTAGTGACCGCATGGCGTTGCTGCGGCAAGCTGGCATGTTGGATGATGACTGCGGGTGTTGAGGCCGGCAGGCCTTGCAGCAAATTGGCCTGAATGTGGGCCGCGCCACGTACACCCATGTAGATCACCAATGTGAGTTTGCCGTCACGCGCTGTGGTCGCAATTTGATGCCAATCCGTGGTGTCTCTACCCGGTTTGGCGTGGCCTGTCAGGAAGATCACACCATGCGCGTGGTCACGATGGGTGAGTGGAGCGTCCAGCGCAGTGATTCCGGCTAGGCCCGCCGTGATGCCGTTGATCACCTGAACGTTTACTCCCGCAGCGCGAAGGTGCTCCATTTCCTCGCCGCCACGGCCAAAGATGAAGGGATCACCCCCTTTCAGGCGCACTACCTGCTCGCCTTCCGACACAGCTTGCAGCATCAGTTTTTCAATGAAGGCTTGCGGAGTGCTCGTGCATCCGCCCCGTTTGCCCACATGCACTACACGTGCGGTCGGTGAAGCGTAGGCCACGATGGCATCGCTCACCAAATCATCTACGAAGAGCACCGTGGCCGACTGAATAGCCTTGAACGCCTTGATGGTGAGCAATTCCGGGTCGCCTGGGCCAGCGCCCACAAGAGTGCAGGTTCCTGAAGATTTAGTCATGATTTCCGTGGGGAAAGTTTTTTTGGTTGGGAGTTTTTATACGCCCAGTGGCTATATTGTTGCGCTTTGTTTAGCACTTTTAGTTATAAGTTGTTTTAAGGCTGGAACGCATGAGCCGCAATTGGTGCCGCAACGCAGTTGAGCTTGCAGTTGTTGCAGGCGAGCCGTGTCATCGCCTTCAATCTGGGAGAGCGCTGAAGTGATGGCGGGTTCATCCACGTTGAAGCAGGTACAGATTTGTTTTCCTCGCGAAGCCATGGCTGCCGGTAGTTGATTCCCGGGCATGAGCAAAAGGCGCCCATACGTTTGCGCAGGCAGGCTTTCCTTGAGCAGAGTCGTGAGCCATGAGCCTGCGCTTGCGTCGCCTGCCAGCAGTAAGGCTTCCAAGGAGGCGCTTTTGCCCTGCCATGCAAGACGTACAGAACGGCTTTGCTGGCGGCGTTTGTCGGCGTACCGGAGCACCTCTGGGCCTGATAGGCCGAGCAAGGCTTCGATGCGCTGCACCAGTGCGGCGTCCGGTGCCTCATAAGCGGCCGCGCGCAGCAGCACACCATGACGTGCCTGGTGGGCATCTTCTAAAGTGGTTTGGCTGGAAAACGGCACACAGGATGCAAAGTCAAATTGCGACATCAAGGCCGCCATCGCTTCGCGCGTGGCTTGAGCCTCCGGCAGCCACGCCATGCCTAGCAATGTCCAGGGAAGCTCAGCCTTGAGTAACTTGACGGACGTGTGCTTGAACTCAGGCTGTTTGGACTGAGGGCAAAACGCGGGCGTGGTGAGCGTGTTGACGCCTGCCAAACGCTCGCCGATGGACGATTTTCCTGAGAGATATTCGCCACCCCAGTGCATAGCCATGAACACCTGAGATAACGCCAAGCCCTCGTCGGCTTGCACAGGTGCAATGATGGCGCCACGCCGGTTGGTGATATGAACGAGATCGCCTTCGCTCAGTGCACGGCGCGCCATGTCCTGGGGGTGCATTTGCAGGCAGGGCTCGGGCACGTGGCCAAACAGGCGGCCTATTTGGCCGGTGCGACTCATGCCGTGCCACTGATCGCGCAGGCGACCTGTGGTCAGACTGAAGGGGTGGCGGGCATCGCGGGGCTCGGCCACGGGTTGCCAGGGCAGGGCGCTGAAGCGTGCGCGGCCGTCAGGAGTGGGAAATTGGCCGTCTTCGTAGAGGCGGGCGAGGCCTGTGGGCGAACCCTCTTTTAGTGGCCATTGTTGAGGACCGCTTTCGTCCAGCATGGCCCATGAGAGTCCCGTGATGTCCAGATCGCGCCCACGGGTGGATTCGCGGTGTTCGCCCCAGATTTGCTCGGCATGTTCGTAAGGAAATAGGGTGGGGCGACCGGGGTGCAACAGCTTTTCAAGCCGCTGCGCGAACTGCATGGCGATCAGCCAATCATGCCGGGTGTCGCCTGGTGGCGGCACTGCAGGGCGAACGCGAGAAATGCGGCGTTCGCTATTGGTCACGGTGCCTTCCTTTTCTCCCCAGGTCGTGGCGGGCAGCAAGAGATCGGCAAAGGCGCAGGTGGCTGTGGTGGCGAAGGCCTCCTGTACTACGACGAACTCTGCTCGCTCCAGCGCACGGCGAACCATGGACTGATTAGGAAGGCTTTGAGCCGGGTTGGTGCAAGCAATCCACAATGCTTTGATTTCCCCGTCGGCGGCAGCCTGGAACATTTCCACTGCAGTCTTCCCGGGTTGAGCTGGCACTGACTCCAGGCCCCATAGCGCGGCGACTTCAGCGCGATGTGTTGGACTGCTCAAGTCGCGATGAGCCGAGAGCAGATTGGCCAGGCCACCTACTTCTCGTCCGCCCATCGCATTGGGTTGCCCGGTGAGAGAGAAGGGGCCAGCACCTGGCTTGCCGATCTGGCCGGTGGCCAGATGGAGGTTGATGAGCGCGGCATTCTTGGCGGTGCCATTGACGCTTTGATTCAGGCCTTGGCAATACAAGCTTAAGGTGGGCCCCGACTGCGCGAACCACTGTGCGGCCTGACGGATATCTTCCTTGCGCAAGCCACAGATCTGGGCCGTGTGCTCGGGGGTAGCCTCGCGTACCAAGGCCTTGAGTTCAGGAAAGCCTGTCGTGTGGCGGTCTATATATTCGGTGTTGACCCAACCTTCCCAAAGCATGGTGTGCAGCATGCCGTGAAACAGCATCACGTCCGTGCCTGGCTGCAGGGGCAGAAACAAATCGGCCATCGCCGCAGTTTCAGTGCGCCGGGGGTCAGCCACGATCACCTTCATTGCGGGGTTGGCCGCGCGTGCTTCCTCGATACGGCGGAAAAGCACGGGGTGGGCCCACGCCGTGTTGCTGCCTGCGAAGAACAAGCAACCTGCGTGGTTCACATCGTCGTAGCAGGTGGGTGGGGCGTCGGCACCAAGTGTGAGTTTGTAGCCCGCCACCGCGCTGCTCATGCACAGGCGGGAGTTGGTGTCGATGTTATTAGTACCTACCAATCCCTTCGCGAGTTTGTTGAAGACATAGTAGTCTTCGGTGAGCAATTGCCCGCTCACGTAGAAGCCCACGGCATCCGGGCCGTGCTGCGTGATGATGTGGGCGAACCGGTCGGCAGCCATGTTCAAGGCGCTGTCCCATTCCACAGCTTCTGGCGATGCGCCTCGATGCGAGCGCTGTTGCGGACGCAGCAGACGAGTCTGCGCCCTTAGCGCGTCTGTCGCCGTAAGGTGCAGCGTGCTTCCTTTGGAGCACAGCCTTCCGAAGTTGGCGGGGTGCTCCGGATCTCCGCGGACATCGGTGATGCGCGTGCCCTCTGTCTTTATGAGCACGCCGCAGCCCACGCCGCAATAAGGACAGGTGGATCGCGTTTCTGCCATGACTTTAGGAGTGGCAAGAATGGCGGCAGGGCCCTGCCGTTGGGCGGGAAAGGTCGGTCGCGTGATGCTCTAGTTCATCTGCATCCAGAAAAACTTCACCATCTTCCACCTTCACTGAAAAGCAAGGTGTGGAGCCTTCGTCGGGAGCTGTGGCGTGGCCGTCCACCAGTTGGATGGTCCAGTTATGCAAGGGGCAGGCCACGCTGGTGCCGAACACAAGCCCTTGTGACAGCGGGCCCCCCTTGTGCGGGCAGCGATCGAGCAGCGCGTGGATGGTCCCGGCGCTGGTTCGAAACAAGGCCACATCAAGGCCGCGCTCGCGTGCGACGCGGCGAGCACCGAGTTCGGGAATCTCATCAGTGCGGCAAATAGAAGTCCATTTGGTCATGACTTAAGCCTCTTGCGCCACGGTGGGCGTAGTGATGGGGGCTGCAATGGGTACGAACTGGCGTTGGTCCACGCCTGCCTTGTCGAACTCAAACCAGGGATCGGGCTCACCATCCAGCGCGTATTGCAACTGGGCCCACATGGCTTTGCGGCCTTCAGCGTCTTCGAGAATGCGCCGCTTCACATAATCCATGCCCACGCGGTTCACGTAGTGCACGGTGCGCTCCAGGTACCAAGCCTCCAGCCGATAAAGCTGCATGAACGCGCCTGTGTATTCAAGTACCTCCTCCGCCGTTTTCAGCTTGACGAAGAACTGACCCACTTCGGTCTTGATGCCGCCGTTGCCGGCGATGTGCATTTCCCAGCCGCTGTCTACGCCTATTACGCCAACGTCCTTGATGCCGCTTTCGGCGCAATTGCGTGGGCAACCACTGACAGCGAACTTCACTTTGTGCGGCGCATTCATGCCGACGAAAGCGTGCTCAAGGTCCTTGCCCAGTTGCGTGCTGTCCTGTGTTCCCATGCGGCACCACTCGCTGCCCACGCAGGTCTTCACCGTGCGGAGGGCTTTGGCGTAAGCATGGCCACTGGGCATGCCAATGTCGCGCCATACGGCTTGCAGGTCTTCCTTCTTCACCCCCAGCAGGTCGATACGTTGGCCGCCGGTCACTTTGACGGTGGGGATTTTGTATTTGTCTACCGCGTCGGCAATGCGCCTGAGTTCAGATGCCGTGGTTTCCCCGCCCCACATGCGAGGCACCACGCTATAGGTACCGTCTTTCTGGATGTTGGCGTGGCTGCGTTCATTGATCAGACGGCTTTGCGGATCATCCTTGGCTTCCTTGGGCCAAGTGCTGAGCAGGTAGTAGTTCAGGGCAGGGCGGCAGGTGGCGCAGCCATTGGGTGTACGCCATTCCATGAAGTGCTGGACCTGCGCCACGGTGAGCAGATGGTTCTTGGTAATGGCCTCGCGTATCGCCTGATGCCCATGTTCAGTGCAGCCACATATAGGTTTGGTTTTTGGCGTTGTCGAGAAATCACCGCCCGCAGTGAACATGATGATCTGTTCGACCAAGCCTGTGCAGGAGCCGCAGCTGGCACTGGCCTTGGTGTGTTTGCGCACCTCGTCGAGCGTGAACAGGCCTTTTTCCTTGATGGCCTTGCAGATCGCGCCTTTGGTCACGCCATTGCATCCGCAGACTTCATCGCTGTCTTGCATGGCGGCTGCCTTGCTGTGGCCTTCATGTCCGGCGTCGCCAATATTGGATTCCCCGAACATGAGTTTGTCTCGAATGTCCTTGACGGCTCGGCCTTCGCGCAGGAGCTTGAAGTACCAGCCTCCATCCACCGTGTCGCCATACAGGCATGCACCTACCAGCTTGTCGTCCTTGAGGACGAGCTTCTTGTAGACGCCTGCAAAAGGATCGCTGAGCACAATCTCTTCTGTGTCCGCGCCGCCTTGGAAGTTTCCCGCGCTGAACAGGTCGATGCCTGTGACCTTGAGTTTGGTGGAGGTCAATGAGCCTTGATAGCGCCCTATACCGAACTCAGCCAGGTGGTTGGCGAGCACTTTGCCTTGCTCGAACAATGGGGCAACCAAGCCGTAGGCAATGCCTCGGTGTGCGGCACATTCGCCCACCGCATAGATACGAGCGTCGGTGGTGGTTTGCAAGGTGTCACTCACCACGATGCCGCGGTTGACGTGCAGGTGCATTTTTTCGGCTAACGCAGTGTTCGGGCGTATGCCCACCGCCATCACCACCAACTGAGCGGGTACCTCGCTGCCGTCTTTGAACTTCACTGCCCGAACACGGCCTATTTTTCCGTTGTCCTCCTCGCCCAGAAGCTCCTGTGTTTGCGCATTCATGAGGAATTGCATCCCCCGCTCAACCAGCGATTTCTGCAGCAGCCTTCCGGCCACATCATCCAGTTGGCGCTCCATTAGCCATTCGCCGGCATGCACCACGGTGACTTTCATGCCGCGCTTCATCAGCCCGTTGGCAGCCTCCAACCCCAACAACCCGCCACCTATGACGACCGCGTCCTTGTATTTGGCTGCCGCATCGATCATGGCTTGCGTATCTGCGATATCGCGGTAGGCCAGCACACCGTCCAGGTCCTTGCCGGGAATTGGCAGCATGAAGGGGTTGGAACCTGTGGCGAGAATCAGCCGGTCATACTCCGCGCTGACGCCATTGACGCCATGTACCACGCGTAGTCTGCGGTCGACCTCAGTCACCATGCTGCCGGTGTGCAGTGTTATCCCGTTCTGCTCGTACCAGGCCCAATCATTGAGTACGATTTCTTCCAAGGTCTGCTCGCCCGCTAGAACGGGAGACAGAAGAATGCGGTTGTAGTTGGGATGAGGCTCCGCACCGAACACGGTGATGTCATATAAATCTGGTGCGATCTTGAGCAGCTCTTCCAGCGTGCGTACGCCGGCCATGCCGTTGCCTACCATGACGAGTCTGGGTTTTTTCATCGTGGACTCCTTTTGATTCAACGCAAAAAGGCGTCTTCATGCTGCGTGGCTTTGCCAACGCTCATGAAAGACGCCTTTGTCTGGTGCGCCGCGCCTTTGCGCCGCACCCGTGCCATGGATTAAGCAATCAACGTGCCAAGCATTGCGCACTGGGTTGGTGCGTTTTCCCTCGGCACGGGAATTGCACAGAGAAGTCATGACCTCCGCTCTGCATTTCCTTCAGCTCGCTCGTCAGTGCGAAATCACTGAACTGGAATTGCTTCAGCGCACCAGTGCACTCGTCGACACACTCGGGCGCTTGATCCATGCGCTGCAAAAAGAACGCGGTCTGAGCACGGTTTACCTGACGGGCCGCGCCGCGCCGACCGAACTGGCCGCTCAGATCAAGGAGTGCGAACAGTTGGCCGATACGGCTCGAGCGGGCTTTGACGATTTGTCTAGTCCGGCGCAAGGGGCTCGTCTTTTTAGTCGCATTGCCTATGTGCTCCAAGGATTGGATGCACTGCCGGCGTTGCGTGAGCGCATTCAGGCACGCCAGAAGACGCCCGAGACCTCAGCGGCAGCTCTCACCAAGCTGGTGACGGGTTTGCTGGCCGTGGTGTTTGAGGCCGCTGACGGTGCCGCCGACCCGAATATCTCCCGTTTGCTCGTGGCTCTGTTTCACTTCATGCAGGGAAAGGAGCTCGCGGGACAGGAGCGCGCAGCTGGCGTAGCGGCGTTTGGTGCGGGCAGTGAACAGCGTCAGCAGAATTGGTTGCATCTGATTGAGGCTCAGGAACGGTGTTTTCAGGTTTTTGCTGAGTTCGCACCACCCACGTTGTTGCCCCAGTGGCGTGCAGAGGACGCCGCACTGGAGCGCTTGCGCAGAGTTGGGTGTACTTCCGCTGCCAATAACGAGTCTGGCGCCGATCTTCGCCAGACTTGGTTTGATGTGGCCACATCCCGGATGGACGCGCTTCATGCCATTGAAACCCAACTCGCAGCCGAAGTGCTGTACCAATGTGAATGCCGGATCGCTGAAGCGCGCCAGCCTCTGCCAGTGGCCGACGCCAATGCGGACTTCTTCGATAGTTTTCCTGCACCAGCCGCCAGTCTGGGACCGCAGTTGAACCGCTCGGTGCTGGAATTGGTCCAGGATCAATCGCAGCGCCTGCAAGCCATGCAAGCCGAGTTGGAAACTACGCGTGCGGCGCTTCAAGAGCGCAAGTTGGTGGAGCGCGCCAAGGGCTTGTTGATGGCGAGGCGGCAATTTAGCGAGGGTGAGGCGCATAAGCTCCTTCGCCAGACGGCCATGAACCAAGGGCGCAAATTGTCTGAGGTAGCTGAGGCCGTTCTAGCCATGGCTGATCTGCTGCCTCCTGCACCGCATTGAATCTTTATGCTGCGGTGCAGCACCAGGCTGGTGCGGTGCGGTGCGGTAGAGCTCCAAAGTGTTGCGTCCGCTTGAGGGGAAGGACGTTCTGGATGCGTGGCGACTCGGTCGAGTTTTGACGTTCGAGGACACCAGAGGTCTTCGCGTTTCACTCTGTATAGCTGCGCTTTCCTGGTGCTTGACAACGCTGTCGATCAGTTCGCTTTGTTGGAGGCTTTTCAACCCGAACCACTAGCTGGCACGCTTCATGCGTTCACCTCAGGCAGCAAAGTCCCTCCAATGGCGGCGGGGCGTTAGCAGACAACGGTGTCCTCCTCTACGCCCACTCGTGGGTAGAGGCCGGACGCCGTTTTTGTTTTTACGTTTGAAGGAGTTCATATGTCGCCCTCTACCGTTCAACGTCGCGATTTCCTTACCCTCGCTGCTGGTGCAGCATTCAGCGTTAGTGGAGGAGCTTGGGCCGCAGGGTCAGACAAGCCTGAAAAAGAGGAGGTGAAGATAGGCTTTATTCCTCTCACCGATTGCGCGAGCGTGGTCATGGCCTCCGTGCTGGGCCTGGACAAAAAGTACGGCGTGAAGATTGTGCTCAGCAAGGAAGCCAGTTGGGCCGGCGTGCGCGACAAGCTGGTCAACGGTGAGCTGGATATGGCCCATGTGCTCTATGGGCTGATCTATGGCGTGCACCTGGGTGTGAGTGGCCCCAAGAAAGACATGGCCGTGCTCATGGGCTTGAATCACAACGGGCAGGCCATTACGCTCTCGAAGACGTTGGCCGACAAAGGCGCGGTTGATGGCCCTTCGCTCGCAGCGCTCATGGCCAAGGAAAAGCGTGAATACACATTCGCGGGTACGTTCCCCACCGGCACGCACGCCATGTGGATGCACTACTGGTTGGCTGCCGCAGGCATAAACCCTTTGAGCGGCGCCAAGCTCATCACTGTACCGCCTCCACAAATGGTGGCGAACATGCGTGTGGGCAATATGGACGGCTTTTGCGTCGGTGAGCCATGGAACCAACGCGCCATCATGGATGGCATAGGTATCACGGCCAACACCACGCAGGAGATCTGGAAAGATCATCCTGAGAAGGTCTTGGGCACCTCGGCGGATTTCATGAAGAAGTATCCCAACACCACGCGCGCCGTGATGATGGCCGTGATCGAGGCTGGGCAATGGATTGATGCCAGTCTTTCCAACAAGATGAAGATGGCCGAGACCATTGCAGGCAAAGCGTATGTGAACACCAGCGTGGACGCGATCAACCAGCGCATCTTGGGCCGTTACCAAAACGGTCGTGGCAAGAGCTGGGACGACGCGAATCACATGAAGTTCTTCAACGACGGCTTGGTGAATTTCCCATTCCTCTCAGACGGTATGTGGTTCCTTACTCAGCACAAACGGTGGGGCCTGCTTAAGCAGCACCCTGACTACCTGGCTGTCGCCAAGCAGGTGAACCAGATCGACCTGTACCGCTCCGTGGCCAGCGCCATGAAGATAAGCGTGCCCAAAGATGTCATGCGCACCAGCAAGCTCATCGACGGCGTGGTGTGGGATGGCAAAGATCCAGCCAAATATGCAGACGGCTTCAAGATCAAGGCGTGACCATGAATACCAGCGAACTCATTCCAGCTTTTCAAAGCACACATACGCCGAACGGGCAAGCCGCGTCTTCACATGCAGGCCTTGCGGTTTCCCATCCCTCGTCAGCGGGAGCATCACAAGCACCCCTTCTGGATACGCAGCCTGCCCCCATCCCAGCCGTCCCCTATGCCGGGCGCCCCCAGAAGGAGACAGTCAGAGGGCGGCGCCTGGGCGCTTTGGTGGGGTCGCTGGTTTCTGCTGTGCTGCCACCGGCCTGTGGCCTGGGTTTGCTTGTATTGATTTGGGCCATCGTTTCATCTGCCACAGGCAATACCGTGCCGGGGCCTGTGGAGACGTGGCACCAGGCGGTGGAGGTGTTCCGAGATCCGTTCTATCACAACGGACCCAACGACCAAGGCGTGGGCTGGAACGTGCTGGCTTCGCTTCAGCGGGTGGCGATAGGCTTTGGACTGGCGGCCTTGGTGGGCATTCCCGCAGGTTTCGTCATCGGCAGGTTTGACTTCCTTTCTCGTATGTTCAACCCACTGATCAGCCTGCTCCGGCCCGTATCGCCGTTGGCTTGGTTGCCCATTGGTTTGTTGGTCTTCAAAGGGGCGAACCCGGCAGCCATCTGGACCATTTTTATCTGCTCTATCTGGCCCATGATCATCAACACCGCCGTGGGCGTACAGCGTGTGCCGCAGGATTACATGAACGTGGCGCGTGTGCTGAACTTAAGCGAATGGAAAATCGCCACCACCGTTCTGTTTCCGGCGGTCTTGCCCTATATGCTGACCGGCGTGCGGCTGGCTGTGGGCACTGCATGGTTGGTCATCGTGGCTGCCGAGATGCTCACGGGGGGCGTGGGCATCGGCTTCTGGGTATGGGACGAGTGGAACAACCTGAATGTGAAGAACATCATTGTGGCCATTTTCGTGATTGGCATTGTGGGCTTGGTGCTGGAGATGGCGCTGGTCAAGATAGCCACCGCGTTTACTTTCGAAGAGGTGAAATCATGAGCGATGCCAAGTTCATTGAAGTCCAAGGCGTAGAACAAACGTTCAAGACCGCCAAGGGTTTGTTCCCTGCGCTGCGCGACATTGATCTGAATATTGCCAAAGGCGAATTCGTGGCGCTCATTGGTCACTCGGGTTGCGGCAAGAGCACGTTGCTGAACTTGATCGCAGGCCTGACCACTCCAACGGCGGGAGTGCTTCTTTGTGGCAACAAGGAAATCAATGGCCCTGGTCCTGAGCGGGCCGTTGTGTTTCAGAACCATTCGCTGCTGCCTTGGCTGACCTGCGAAGGCAATGTCTACCTGGCGGTAGAGCGGGTATTTGGCGCCAAGGAAAGCAAAGCGCGCTTGAAAGAGCGCACCGCCGCAGCCCTGGACATGGTGGGCCTGAGTCACGCCGCACACAAGCGCCCTGGTGAGATATCTGGCGGGATGAAGCAGCGCGTGGGCATTGCGCGTGCGTTGTCGATGGAGCCTCAGGTGCTGTTGATGGACGAACCCTTTGGTGCACTTGATGCACTGACGCGCGCCAAGCTGCAGGACGAACTACTGGAGATCGTCGCTCGTACGCGAAGCACCGTCGTCATGGTGACCCACGATGTGGACGAGGCGGTGCTCTTGTCAGACAAGATCGTGATGATGACCAATGGCCCCGCCGCGACAATTGGCGAAGTCCTGCGTGTCGACATCGAGCGTCCGCGCAAGCGCGTGGCGCTGGCTGAAGATCCGCGCTATCTGCAAGCGCGTAAGGCGGTGATTGATTTTCTCTACACGCGGCAGGGGCATGTGGAGAGGGTTGCTTGATTTTGTGATGGATGGCTAACCCCAGGTTCCTCGCCGATGCCAACGAACCTGGGTAGAGGCTCCTTTAACCCAGCCAAATCTGGGAGCTTGGAGTGATCAACGGACCGGGACGTGCTTTGCCGGGTCAGGAAGAATCTTCCTGTCTGCCAAAACCGTCAGCCAGTGCTTGACGCAGGATTCCGTGTCGTAGACCTGGTGGAAGCCAGCATTCTTGATTTTTACGGTGCTCACGAAAGCTGGCGCGGGAGCGGCTTTCAACCCGTACCCGAATCTGGCGTCTGCTGAGAAGTGAGATTCACCAAGTATTTGCGCCATTGTTAACGGACGCAGATCTTGGTTCGCCACGATGTTCTGCCAGACCGCTGATTGGGAGGGCAGATACTCCGCCAGTTTTTGAGGCTGGTCAGGCCCGAGCTTCACTTGCAGGAAGTCCGCCAATGCAGGCCAGAGGTCCTTCCAGCTGAACACTTCTCCGTTGGTTAGATTGAAATGTTCGTTCCAGGCTTGTCGGTTGCCCGCCGCCCAGACGCAGGCATCTCCAATCAAGCGCGTGTCTACAGCCTCGCGAGGGTAGGAGACATGGCCTGTGTATGAGAATACTTGACCCAGTTCCCGACACAACGCAGCGTAAACACCAATCACGGGGATGGTGTTCATGGCGACTCCTACATTAGGGCCCACCACAATCGTTGGCCTGAAAATATTCCAACCAAAGCCGATCTCGCTTGCTTTTTCTTTGATGTAGTCTTCTTGGAACCAGTATGAGTTGGGATGGTCGTCGCGGGCGTAACGCTCCCTGGCGGGTATGCGAATGGGGTGCAAGTGAACACCGTAGGCCTTGGTTCCCTGCAACAGTGACACGTGCTGCAGCTTTGTTCCACGGCTCAGAGGCTCCACTATGTTCTGGATCATTTTCAGATTGGTATCCATCTGATCCATGTCTTGCCAACCTTGTATCAACCCCGGCTTTTCAAAAACCGCGGCATACACCAGGTGACTGACCTCGGGCAGAGCTCCGAATGCCTTGAGGCACTCATCTGCGTTTTGCAGGTCTACAGGCAAATGCCTGAAAGGCTTGGCGCTGCTGACTTCCGGCCGCCGCCGGGAGACGGCGATGACCTCCCAGCCGGCGTTGAGAAATGAATCTACAGCAGCAGTGCCAACGAGCCCGCTAGCCCCTGCGATAAGAACAGTCTGAGTCATTGAGGTGATCAATCCATTTGCAGGTTGATGGATTTGAAGAGCTCCTTGAAACGTGCGTGTTCCGTGCTCATGCGCTTGCCAAACTCCTGGCGGCTCTCGGTGCCGGCAGCGATTCCCAAGGCGCTAAACCTCTCCTGCACTTCCGGGTTGCGCACGGCCTTGCTGATCTCTTCGCTCAGGCGAGCAAGGATTTCTGGAGGTGTTCCTGCAGGCGCAACGAGGCCATACCAGGCCGCACTTTCAGCACCTGGCAAGCCAGCTTCCGCCACGGTAGGAACGTCTGGCAAGAGAGCGGAGCGTTTGGTGTCAGCCACGGCCAGTGCGCGCAGTTGGCCTGATTTCACGAAGGGAAGAATAGGGGGGACGCCGCTGATGACCAACTGAGTGCGTCCGCCAAGGGTGTCAGTGATGGCTTCGCTATTACCCTTGTACGGCACATGCAGTACCTTGGCTTTGGAAAGATGCTGGAACATCTCGCCCGCAATATGCCCGCTGGTGCCCATACCTGCTGAGGCATAACTGACTTTTTCCGGATTGGCTTTGGCGTAGGCGATCAACTCTCGCAGATCTTTGAAAGGCTGTGAGGGATTTGCCAGGATCACATTAGGGCCTGTGGCGATCAGCGCCACGGGCACCAGATCCACCATGGAGTCGTACGGCATTTTCTTGCGGACATTGGGATTGACGGTGATTGGGCCTGCTGAGGCGAAACCAATCGTGTAGCCATCTTTTTCTGCCTTGGCAACGAAGTTGGTGCCCAGATCGCCGCCGGCGCCAGGCTTGTTGTCCACAATCACGGGTTGTCCGAGTTGCTCTGACAGGGGCTTGGCAATCAAGCGGGCGATGATGTCAATGGAGCTGCCAGGGCCGTAGGTGGCAATCAGTTTGATGGGCTTGCTTGGGTACGCAGCGGTTTGCGCGGTCGCCAGAACGGAGCATAGGCCCAAGCCCAAGCCCGCGATGAGGTGATGAAATTTCATGTCTTTGTCTCCTGGAAAAAATGATTAGGTATGAGAAAACATCACGCGGCCGGGATGAGGCAAGTGAGCTTGCAAAATGGCACCTCTTTCAGCTTCCGTGATGAAGAGCGTGCGGCGATCGGGTCCGCCAAATGCCACGTTGGTGGTGCGCAGGCCAGTACAGGATCTGATGCGGTAGAGGGGCTCACCAATGGGGCTGAAGATCCAGACAGTTCCGGCTTGCGCATGAACCACGGCGAGATTGCACGCCTCATCCATGGCCAGGCCATCGGGCCCTGCGGTGCTGCCCGAGAGTTGAATGAAGCGGCTGACCTTGCCTCTAGCCCCGTTGGGCTCTATGCGCAGGGCATAGATGGCGTTGTCATGGGTCAAGGCGACATACAACACGTTCTCCGCCTTGTTCATCACCAAACCATTGGGGCCAGGTAAACCGTCCATCAGGAGGTCTACTGTTTTTCCGTCCGCACGGAGCCGGAAAACCCGGCCTGTCGGGTTGTCCAGGGAGCTCTCGCCCTGGTCGGTGAAATACAAGTCGCCGTTGGACGCAAAGAAGAGGTCGTTCAAACCCCTCAGGCCTTCGCGTTTCACATGTTGAAGATAGGGCTGAATGGTTTTGGCCACTGGATCCAGCAGCATCAAGCCATGCAAGTGGTCCGCCACAAAAATTCGCCCATCACGATGGATCTTCAAACCGTTGGGCTCACCCGCGTAGCTCACCACCACCTCAAACTCGCCGGCAGGGCTTACGCGCAAGATGCGTCCGTGTGCCAGGTCGACGCACCAGAGGTTGCCACTGCGGTCAAAGGCAGGGCCCTCCAGGAAGGAATGCATCTTCGTATGGCGGGCGTCCAACCATGTGGATGACTGATCGGTTAAATGAAGTGATTCGGGCAGTTGCGCGAAGATTTCGGTCTGCAGGATTTCGGCTGGAGGGTACATGCGGTGCCTTATTGATCAGAGAGCTCGATGCCGAGCATCAGGGCGCTGAGCGTTTTGCCGTGAGGGTCCAATCGGAGTGATCGTGTGACGCCACCGGCCAACACATTGGGAATGACGAAGTTCAAGGCTTTGAGGCTTTCAACCTCATACCTTCGAACCGCGCCAGCGCCCAGATGAGAAAAAGCGTTTGCCACACGTTCTACCGTGAGCTCTCGGCGCAACCTTTCCCAAGCCGAATCGTTGTAGGCGAACACGGCTATGTTCGATGTATTGCCTTTGTCGCCCGCGCGGGCATGGGCCAGTTCGTGTACAAGAATTCCCATCTTTACGCTCCCACGGTGATGATTTCCGGGCTAACCCAGTGGCGCGGAATCAGCAAACCATCCACGGCGATGATTTCTTTCGCACCGTGGTTGAGGGGGCCTCCAGCGCCATAGGGCCCCTGCATGTTCAGTTGCCGAACGTGGTCTCCGATCAGGTTGGCGCTTTTCTTGTCAGGACACCTGGCGGCGACACGCAGGCGAACTTCATACGGTTCGCCGGACATCGCTTTGGCGTGGCTGCCATGCAAGCTGTTCATCCCAATCAGGTCCACCTGGATCTCACTGGCTTGACCTCCGTCCAGCCGAAATCGTTCTTTTACGATGTCCGCTGCGAGTTGGGCACGTGCCACCGCATTGGGGCCTGCATAAGCGACTTCTCCGCTTCCAATCCACCCATCGAAATAGCCCACCACCACCTTGTAGCTGTCAGTGCGTTTGGCGGCACTGGAAACCCGCACCGCCACGCGGTCAGGATTGACTTCCTCGAACTGCAGCCGATTCAATGAGAGAACGCAGTCCGGAGTGATGTAGGCATTGGGGTCATGGATCTCATACAGGGCTTGTTCGCTGCAGGTCATGCGATCCAATCGGCCACCCGATCCATCGGGCTTCCCTATGAACAACTCACCGTTTGGAAAGATATCTGCGAACGGATAGGGGAGCTCTGCCAGACGGGGGACGTCTTTCTTACCGGGGTCAGCGAAGTAGCCACCTGTGATCTGTGCCGAACATTCCAGCAGATGGCCCATGATGATCCCGGAGGCCAGCTTGGGTAGATCGTCGTAGCTCCAGCCATGGTGATGCAAAGCCACCCCGAGAAACAGAGAGGGATCTGCGACACGGCCGGTCATCACCACATGCGCGCCGGTGGCCAATGCGTCTCTGACGACATCCGCCCCCAGATAGGCATTCGCGGACGCGATTTTCGGCAGGATCTCCTCCAAGGGAAGTTGGCGATCCATTAACTGAAGTTCAGGGTGCATGCGTACGCGCTCAAGCACGTCATCGCCCACCACTGCGGCGCATTTCAAACCTTCCCATCCGAGCGAGTTCCCAATCTCCTGGGCTGCCTTTGCAGCGCCTATGGGATTGGCTGCCCCCATGTTGGAAACCAGGCGCACGCCCTTTTCCTTGCACAAAGGGAGGAAGGCGCGCATGCGCTCCCCGAGCATGGGATTGAAGCCTTTGCTTGGGTCGTTGCGAAGAGTGAGCGCTTCTCGTGCAATGGTGCGTTCAGCCAGGCATTCGCACACGAGGTAGTCCAAGTCGCATTGCTCTAGGAGTTTGAGCGCTGGGCCAATGCGGTCGTCTGCCATGCCAGCGCCAACGCCAATACGTAATCTGTTCTTTTGCCTGTCCATGCTTCGTTTCATGAGTTGCGAAGCGCAGTATCGAGCGATTGTCGCAATGCTCAAAATGTTAAATTTTCATCTCCGTGATAATAAAATCGCATTACGATGACGAGCGCACAACAAACCCTGTCTATTCCAGAGCTGGAGGCCGTACTGCTGGTAGCAGAAACGCGCAACTTCCGTATGGCGGCCGAACGTGCGTTTATTTCGCAACCCGCCTTGAGCCGCCGCGTTCAAGCTGCCGAACAGAAAATCAACGCCAGGCTTTTTGATCGCACCAAGCACAGCGTTGCATTGACCGACGCCGGGGCGGAGTTGGTTCCCATCGCGCAGCGCATGCTGTCCGAGTTCCGGCATTCGCTTAGCGATCTTTCCGAGTTCATTGCTGGGCGCCGGGGGAGCTTGACGGTGTGGGCATTGCCTTCCATTGCAGCGGCGCTGTTGCCGCCTGCAGCACGGGCTTTTCAGCGGACCCACCCCAAGGTGAGGCTCTTGATCCAGTCAGCTTCCGCTCGCCAGGTCACGCAGGCCGTGGCGGATGGCGGGGCAGATTTCGGCCTTTCGGTGGCGGTGCCGGATTCACCAGGCGGGATTCAATTCGATCCACTCCTCACTGAGAATTTCGTGATGATCTGTCCTCGCGGTGATCCCTTGGCGAAAAGGCGGCGCGTTGATTGGAGCGTCTTCGCCAGCCGTCCATTTGTGGCGAGCGGGCCCGCCAGCAGCATCCGGCTCGTGACTGATCAGGTGTTTGTGGCTACAGGGCAAACACTGGATGCCCAGTTCGTGGCAGACAATATTTCAGTCGTCGGCGCGATGGTCGCCGCGGGGGTGGGCATCGCAGCTGTTCCCGAGTTGGCGTTGCGCTTGATGGATAGGGATCGCTTGCAAAGCGTGGCTCTGCATGCTCCTACGGCGACACGTGAGATTGGGGTTCTGACCCGCCAGCAGCGTTCTCTCTCCTCTGCCGCGCAGGCTTTTCTGTCAACGCTTCAAACCACAGGGGCGTCGGCGATTGATCCCTGAAAGCGGGACGGACTACAACGCCATAATTCAAGCTCCGCCATGAATCTTTTGTCCAAGTCATGACCGTAAAGCAAGCAGCCCAGGTGCTCGATCTGCTTGAGTACTTTGCCAAGCGGCGCCAGCCCGCCACTTTGTCAGAAATATCTGAAGACCTTGGTTGGCCTCGTTCCAGCACCTTTAACCTGCTCACGACCTTGGCTGGGCGAGGCTTTATCTATGAACCCCGTCCTCGAGCTGGTTACTACCCCACCCCGATGCTGGAGGACTTGACTCTCAAGATCACTTCAGGGCAGTTCGTGCCGCCAGAGACCAATGCACTCCTGGCTGAACTCTCCGAAATGTCCGGGGAGACCGCAGTGCTGGCCGCCCAATCAGGCCAGGACGTGGTTTTTCTAGCCTCTGCAGAGTCCGCCCACGCGATGCGCTATACCGCCCCAAAAGGGAAACTGGTTCCATTGGTCAGTGCCGCCACCGGGCGGGCGCTGCTTGCACAGCGACCGCTCAAGGAGAGGTCGGTCCTGCTGAAGAAAGCTCGGTACAAAGCCTACACACCCACCTCTTTAATGAGCCCTGAGGCAGTGGAGGCCGAGATTCAAAAATCCCTGGAGCGAGGTTGGTTCGAAGGGCACCAGGAATACTCGGTGGGGATGGTGGCTGTCGCTTTTCCTGTGTTCGTGCATGGGCGAAGCTACGCGGTGCTGATTGCCGGTGCTCAGCAACGAATCGAGCACTGCCTGGCTCAGATAGCCAGTCAGGGGAGGACCATCATTGAAAAACACCTAGGTTCTGAGGGGCTGGTGAAAACCCTCGGCTAGCTTGTGTTTTTTGTTCTTGCTCATGTATATTTAATTCATGAGTGGGAAAAATGAACCGGCCCAAGCGGCACCTCGCCCGCTGGACGGAATACGGGTGGTCGATATGTCCACCGTGTTGATGGGACCGTTGGCGACCCAGATTTTTGGTGACTACGGAGCCGATGTCATCAAGGTGGAGCCGCCTGAGGGAGATGTTGCCCGACACGCCGGAACCTGCAAAGTTCCTGCGATGGGCTCCATGTACCTGGCCAGCGGGCGCAACAAGCGGAGCATTGTTCTGGATGTCAAAGCTCCGCAAGGCAAGGAGGCCCTGCTTGATCTTTGCCGCAATGCAGATGTTTTCATCCACAACGTCAGGCCCGAAGGGATGCGGCGCGCAGGCCTTGACTACGAGGATCTTCGTGCGATCAATCCCCGGTTAATTTATGTCGCTCTTGTGGGGTTTGGAAGCGGGGGATGCTATGCCAACCGGCCCGCGTTTGACGACATCATCCAGGGTGCCACAGGGCTTGCCGGGCTGTTCTTCGAACAAGGTCTGCCGCAGCCGATCTTCGTGCCATGGAATGCGGCTGATCGTCTCACGGGAACCACCGCGGTTCATGCCACACTGGCTGCGCTTTTGCTCAGAGCCAGAACCGGCGAAGGGCAGTTCATTGAAGTTCCCATGTTCGAAACCGTCGCGCAAATGGTGCTGGGCGATCATCTGGGCGGGCTGGCTTATGAGCCTCAGGTAGGTCCAGCGGGGTATTCGAGGCTGCTTAGCCCGGGAAGAAAACCCTATCGCACCGCCGAGGGGTTCATTGTGGTCACGCCCTATAACGACAAGCAGTTCAGCGCCTTGTTTGACTTACTGGAGGTACCGGAGGCCACCCGGCAACTTCCCATATTTGCATCACTAGAGGTGCGCCAGAAAAACTGGCCAGCCATTTACGAATTGCTCTCAGACGCCTTTCTTGGTAAATCAGCCAAGGATTGGGCCAAGCTTCTAAATGACGCGGCGATTCCTTCGGCTGCGGTTAGCAGCATCACGGATCTGGTTGCTGACCCGCACCTTGAGCAGGTGGAGCTTTTTGAGATTTCCGATCACCCCACGGTGGGGCGAATTCGTCAAATGCGCCCCACCACGACCTGGAGCAATGCCGATGTTTCGATCTGGCGGCATGCCCCCTTGATTGGCGAGCAAAGCGTTGAAATCCTGCAAGAGCTGGGTTATGAAGCTGAAAAAATTGACGCGATGCTGGAAGCTGGCATCACGAAGACACCGGACACCCACTTCGTTTCAAAACCAACATGAGTCCGTTCACGCTGAGCCTGTCGAAGCGCCGCGCGAGGCTTCGACAGGCTCAGCCCGAACGGTGTTTATCAATTGAACGCACTTCGGTACGAGCCACCACTTCACGCGGTGGAATGAATTCATCGAAAAGGAAAGCAGATCATGAAAAGAGACATGTTCCTTGGCGCCATCTTCAAAATGGGGCTTGTCGCACTCGTCACGCTGGGGTCGGTCGCCGCATCGGCGCAGACTAAGGCGAGCCGTCTTGTGGTGGGCAACCAGCCAGGCGGCGCAACCGACATCGTAGCCAGACTGATTGCGCCAAAGCTGGGTGCGGCTTTGGGGCAGACCTTCATTGTGGAGAACCGCGCGGGAGCGAGTGGCAACATTGCCGCTGAAGCTGTGGCCCGGGCTGCGCCAGATGGGCAAACGATCTTGCTCGTGTTCAATTCCCATCCCATGACAAGCGCTTTGTTTCCCAAGTTATCTTTTGATCCCATCAAGGATTTCACATCGATCGGACTCATTTCAGAATCGCCTTATTTGATTGTGGCTCGACCTGATATCGGGGCTGATAGCTTCAAATCTTTGATCGAGCAAAGTAAGAAATCCGGCAAGCCTCTGTCCATGGGATCGCCCGGGCCTGCCACGCCGCAGCACTTGATGATGGAGAAGCTAAAGAAGGAGGAGGGGGTTGATGTTCAAGTCGTGCATTTCAAAGGCACGGCTCCTGCGCTGACCGATGTCATGGGCGGTCACGTCGATCTCACGCTGGTCACGCCTTCTGCGGCTGCGGCTTTTGTGAAGGCTGGCAAGGCCAAACTCCTGGGGGTGACTTCAAATGCCCGTCTGCCTGATTTCCCCTCAGCACCAACTGTCAGTGAGCAGGGGATTAAAAGCCTTGCAAACTCTGGTGTATGGTTAGCCCTGTTGGCGCCTGCCAAGACACCGAAGGCGGTGATCGATAGGCTTAATCATGCTTTGACTGAAGGGCTTCGTACACCTGAGGTGACTCAGGAGCTCGCCAAGATTGGCATGACCCCTATGGGCGGGTCGCCGGAAGATCTCGACAAAAAGATGAAGGAAGAGCAGGGCATCTGGCCACCGCTGATCCGTGAATTGAATCTTGCGCCGGGAGCTTAGATCGTCAGCGATGGAGACAATATGAATCAGGCGGATACCGTGTCCAACTTGCTGTATGAGCAGGTCGACGGCATTGGAGTCATTACGATCAATCGGCCGCATCGAATGAATGCGATTGATATTGCTACGCGGAATGAGCTTCGCCGCCTGCTTGAGCGTTTGTGCGCGGACCTAAGCCTGAAAGTACTGATCCTTTCCGGAGCCGGCGGCAACTTTTGTTCGGGCGGTGATGTCCGTGATATGAGTGTCGTGGCTGAGACAGGAGCTGAAAACATTGAAGCGCGGCGTCAGCGCATGTTGAACCTCCATCCTATCGTTCACATGCTTGTGAACTTCGATCGCCCGGTGATTGCGGCGGTTCAGGGGGTGGCTGCCGGAGCTGGGTTTGGCTTGGCACTGACAGCCGATCTGGTTTTGGCCGCGACCAATGCCCGCTTTTGCGCAGCGTTTGGGCGAGTCGGGGCGGTGCCTGATCTGGGGACCTTCTACACCCTGCCGAGGGCGGTGGGTTTGCAGCGAGCCAAGGAGCTCGTTTTTTCAGCGCGCGAAGTGAATGCCCAGGAAGCGCTTCAACTCGGCATTGCCCTGGAGTTGCACCCGCCTGAGCAATTGATGGCACGCGCTCGTGCCATGGCCACCGCCATGGTGAATGCTTCCGGCACGGTTCTCAGTATTTCCAAGCGGGCTTTGAATCAGTCATTGCGTAGCGACTTGCAGGCCATGCTGAATCTGGAAGCGGAAGGCGCGGCAATCGCATTGAACACCGAGTTTCACACGGACGCGGCGAAACGTTTTGCCAGCAAGCAGCCTCCCAAGTTTCGCTGGCCCGGCAAGGACGGCACCTGACCTCTGGAATCTGGACTCCCCTCGAGTAGCGCAGAATGGCATCATGCATTTTGATGGGGCCAACTCCAGAGGATCAGAATGAAAGATGTCGAGAACGAAAGAGTCGTGATTGTGGGCGGCGGTGCGGGCGGCCTTGAACTCGCCTGCAAGCTGGGGAGAAAGCTGGGCAAAGGAAGAGTGGTTCTTGTCGAGAGGGATCTGAACCACATCTGGAAGCCCACGCTGCACGAGGTGGCTGCCGGTACGCTGGATATGAATCAAGAGGGCTTGTCATACTCCATGCTGGCCTACGAGAATAATTTCACCTTCGTATATGGGGCGTTCTCAGCTATTGATCATGAGACGAATGAAGTCGTCGTTTCTGCATCGGAAGCGATGGGCGGGCGGGTGGTTTATCCCGAACGCCGCGTTAAGTTTTCCAAGCTTTGCATAGCTGTTGGTAGCACCTCGAACTACTACAACACGCCTGGCGCCGCAGAGAACACGATTTCCTTGAACGCCACCAGTGACGCAGAGCGTTTCCGGGTGGCGATGATGAATCAGATGATCCGCGCGGAACAGAGTAAATCAGAGGGCGGCCTTGGTGCTGTGGAGGTGGTCATCATCGGAGGCGGGGCGACCGGTGTAGAGCTGGCTGCTGAACTGCGCGAAGCCAGTGGAATCTACGCAAACTACGGGTTTGAGCACTTCCGCCCTGATACAGATTTGAAGATCACTCTGCTGGAAGGCTCCGACCGCATTCTTGCGCCTCTGAGCGAGAGGATTTCCAACGGAGCCACACATCTTCTCGGGAAAAGACATGTGGAAGTGGTGACGAATTGCCGTGTCAGCCAGATAGATCAGGACTCGCTTCAAGACAGTGAAGGCAGAAAGCACAACTTCAATATCTGCGTTTGGGCGGCAGGGATCAAGGCGCCAGCGTTTCTCTCGTCCCTGGGGTTGCCAATCAATAGGTTGGGGCAACTGGAAGTGACCGACAGGCTGAATGTCAAAGGCCATGATCATATTTATGCGATTGGCGATTGCGCTTCATGCATTCAAGCTGATGGGAAGCCGGTGCCTCCCAGAGCGCAAGCCGCGCACCAACAAGCCGATTACGTCTACGAGGCTATTGTTCGCGCCGCAGAGGGGCGGGAGCCGGCCAAAAATCCGTACCGCTATCAAGATCATGGCTCCCTGGTTTCAATAGGCACCCAGACAAGCGTTGGGAGTTTGATGGGGTCTTTAACCGGTGGGACTTTGTTCGTTGATGGCTTGTTTGCGCGTTGGCTCTACATAAGCCTTCATTTGATGCACCACAAGGCTATTTTGGGCTTAGGCAGAACCGTGGGCTTGGCCATTGCCAGGGCGCTTGTGAAGCGCAGCACGGCTTTGGTGAAGCTGCACTGATGGGGTTTCAGGAGCGGCTTCTGTAATACAAATTCTGAGGGTGCTGTCCTTCTGCGAAGAAGCTCCAGCGCTCAGCCAGCAATCCAATCCACTGAACGATAAACAGCAGCGCCAGCAAGATGGCGGATGACGCGCCGTGTGTGATCAACAGAACGGAAGCCGGAATGGCGAACCCGAGAACAACAGCACTCCAGCGGATGGTCTGTACTGCCTGCGGCGTTTTACCGTGGAAAAACTCGCGGGTATTGAAAGAGCCCCCCATAGCGCCCTGCGCTTTTTGGTTGATTTTTGGGTGGCGCACGCCAATGGCGGTTTGTGTGGTCGTGGTGGGCACAAGGCGAAGATTGCGCCATAAGGTCGCCCCTCGAGTGGCGGCGCTGACAACGATGGCCCCGAGGGTGAGTTTGGCAAGCAGGGGAGTGAAGTGCGGTGCCAGCCATGCTGTCAGCGCAGTAGAGAGCAGCAAGCCGGAGGAAAGTCCGAGCAGGGCGTAGTTAACCGGTGTCATCGGGGTGGCCCATTCCTTGATGGCTTTCACCGCAGCGTAGATCATGCCGGTGCATAAATACAGCAGCAGCGCCAGTACCGCGGCGATGATCGCTGCGGCTGTACTTGGCGTACCCAGCCAATGAAGCCCGCCCCATACCGCGACTGCGGCCATGAAAGTGGGCAGCACAATCACTTCACGCGAAAGCCAGGAAGTCCGCCACATGGCTGCGGAGCGCCAGGCGCGCATTGGCCGGCCCAGGTGGAAAGTGGCGGCCACAAGACCAATTGCCGAGAGCACCAGAATCACGGCGGCGCCCACAGTGAAGAGCGCCTGTGGCGCTTGCGCCAAACGCCATTGCACTGAAAACTGAATCCCCACCAGCACCAGCAGCAATCCCTGCGCGGCGCCCGCCAAGGTAGTGAAGAAGATCATTGAGAACGGAGGATGCATATCAGTTACCCATAACGCTGCGCTCTACCCGCAGCATACAAAAATGATGAAGGTTCAGGGGGCACCCCAGCGGACGAGGAAAGAAAAAACCGAAGGCTGCGGAGCAAGCCAAGCCAGTGCCACCGCGGAGCTGGCTTTGCCAGGCCGCCAGTGGTGTCCCCCAGGGGGAAGGCGCGCAAGCGACTCAGGGGGAGCCCCACACTAGTGTTCCCAATCTGCTTCGAGTGGCCCGCCAGCGTCGTATTTGGGCTCCCTGCCTTCTACGCGCAATGGGTTTTGTTCCCGGACGATCTGCGCCGGATCTATACGCAGCTCAGCCTTACGGCGGGGCAGGTAATGATTGGCTGGCAGGGTGCCTTGTTCCGGCATCAAAGGGTAACCCCCGCGCTCTCGGATGGCCGTGGAGACTTCCGAATCCGGGTCATGCACATCACCGAACAAGCGTGCATTGGTGGGGCATGCCATCACGCAAGCCGGCTTGCGCTCGGCTTCGGGCAACTTCTCGTCATAGATGCGGTCCACGCACAGCGTGCACTTGGTCATGACCTGGCGCTTCTCGTCCAACTCTCGTACGCCGTAAGGACATGCCCAGGCGCAGTATTTGCAGCCTATGCATTTGTCGTAATCGACCAGAACGATGCCGTCTTCCTTGCGCTTGTAGCTGGCACCCGTGGGGCACACCGGTACGCAGGGCGGCTCCTCGCAATGCAGGCAGCTTTTGGGGAAATGCACGGTCTGGGTGTTAGGAAACTCCCCCACCTCAAAGGTTTGCACGCGGTTGAAGAAAGTGCCGGTGGGGTCGGAGTCATAGGGGTTCTCATCCACCAAGGCACCCGCGCTACCGGAGGTGTTCCACTGCTTGCAGCTGGTTACGCAGGCATGGCAGCCCACGCACACATTCAGATCGATCACAAGGGCCAGTTGGCTCATGGCTTGTCTCCCTGTTTTTCAACTCGGCCTGCGAACCATGCACGCCATCGCGGGACGGCCGCACGCCCGGGCGGGGCTGGCACTGCATTGAATTGAGGCCAGGTCTGCTTCGGTTCATCTGCGCCCGCCTTGCGGATTCGCACACGCACGTCGTACCAGCCGGCTTGCCCGGTGACAGGGTCGGAATTCGACGAGCGCTGGCCGTTAGCGTCTGGCGGCAGCTCTTCGCTGATGAGGTGATTCAGCAGGAAGCCAAGCTGTGATTCGTTTGCCTTGTCAGAGAGTGCCCATGCCGATTTGGCCTTTCCGATGGCGTTCCATGTCCACACGGTGCCGGGCTCAACAGCCTCACTGTGGCGGCACATGCAGCGCACCTTGCCCCACATCGATTCCACCCACATCCAATCGCCATCCTCAATGCCCTCGGCGCGAGCCGTCACGGGGTTGACGAATAGATAGTTGTGCGCGTGAATCTGCCTGAGCCATGCGTTTTGGGAGTCCCACGAGTGATACATCGCCATCGGGCGCTGAGTGATCGCCGCGAGTGGGTAACTTTTCAAGTCGGTGGTCTGCAGCTCCAGCGGGGCATACCAGATGGGCAGAGGGTCGAAATAAGTAGCGACTCGTTTGCGCAGGCGCTCGGGTGGCTTTCTCCCTGTGCCTTTGCCCTCGGCCGCTAAGCGAAAGCGTTGCATGAATTCAGAGTAGATGTGGATCACGATGGGATCAAGATCCCGTCGTATCCCAACTTTCTGAGCCCATTCAAGATAGCCACGGTTCCAGTTGCGCATGTACTGGTATTCCAGCGGCATGGTGACGTGGTGCACGCAATTGTTGGCAGCGTATTTTTCCCACTGATCAGCGTTGGGCTTGCCCCGCAGAGATTGCTTGCCGTCTTCGCCGCGCCAGCCAATGAGAAAGCCTATGCCGGAGCCAGGCGCGGTTTCATAGTTGACGATGAAGTCAGGGTAGTCCTTGTATTTACGGGAGCCATCGGCGTGGGTGAAGGCCGGCAGTTTCAGCCTGCCGCCCAGCTCGATAAGCACTTCCTGAAAGGGCTTGCATTCGCCTCGTGGCGGTAGCACCGGCACCCGTACGGAATCACACGGCCCGTCGAACTCGCTGATGGGGCGATCGAGCATGGACATCACATCGTGTCGCTCGAGATAAGTGGTGTCAGGCAGGATCAGATCGGCAAAGGCCGTCATTTCTGATTGGAATGCATCGCACACCACGATGAACGGAATGCGATATTCCTCAGTGCCCTCACGCTTGTCTGTCAGCATCTCCCTCACCTGGGATGTATTCATGCTGGAATTCCAGGCCATGTTGGCCATGAACAGCATGAGCGTGTCAACAGGGTACGGCTCGCCGCGCCACGCGTTGGTGATCACGTTGTGCATCAGGCCGTGCGCAGAGAACGGGTACTCCCAGGAGAATCCCTTGTCGATGCGAATCGCTTCACCGGCTTCGTCCACGAACAGGTCTTCTGGCGATTCGATCCATCCTAGCGGCGGTGCATCAAGCGGTTTACCTGGCTGAACCGATTGTGGTCCCTTGGGTGGCCGTGCATTGGGCGGTACGGCGCGCGGATAGGGTGCCTTGTGGCGAAATCCCCCCGGCCGGTCAATCGTGCCCAGCAATGACATAAGGATGGCAAGCGAGCGAATGGAGTGAAAGCCATTGCTGTGTGCGGCCAGCCCGCGCATGGCGTGAAAAGCCACCGGGTTGCCCTTGACGCTGGCGTGCTTGCGTCCCCACCAGTCCGTCCAGGGTATGGGCAATTCAACGGTCTGGTCCCGCGCGGTCACGCCCATCTCATGGGCCAGGCGCCGGATGGTTTCAGGGGGAATGCCTGTGATCTCAGACGCCCATTCGGGCGTGCAATCGCGAACGCGTTCTTCTAGGAGTTGGAAGGCGGGCACTGCAGGCGTGCCGTCGGGCATGCTGTACTCACCAAAGAGGGCCGGGTCCGCACCCTCTGCATGATCGGGTACCGCCTGGTTTCCATGGCGGTCCCACCACCAGAAGTTGTGTGGCCGCAGTGGGTTGACGACATCGCCTTCCTCGTTGCGCAGCATCATGCCGAAATCGTCGCTGGCTTCGTCGCGATTGACCAACTGCCCGGCGTTGGTGTAGCGGGCGACGAAATCCCGGTCATAAAGGCCCAGTGCGATCAGTTCGCGGATCAGGGCCATGAACAGTGCGCCATCGGTTCCTGGGCGGATAGGTATCCACTCATCGGCGATCGCCGCATAGCCCGTGCGTACCGGATTGATGGCAACAAAGCGCCCACCTGCTCGCTTGAACTTCGAGAGCGAAGCCTTCATGGGGTTGCTGTGATGGTCTTCGGCCGTGCCAATCATCACGAAGAGCTTGGCGCGCTCCAGATCGGGGCCGCCAAACTCCCAGAATGAACCACCGATGGTGTAGATCATGCCGGCGGCCATGTTCACCGAACAGAAGCCGCCGTGAGCCGCATAGTTGGGCGTGCCGAATTGGCGTGCAAACAGGCCTGTGAGGGCTTGCATCTGATCGCGTCCGGTAAACAGTGCGAAGCGCTTGGGATCCGTCTCGCGCAGATGGGCCAGGCGGTCTTCAAGAATCTTGAATGTTTCTTCCCATGAGATTGGTTCGAATTCGCCTGAGCCCCGCTCGCTGCCGGCCTTGCGGCGAAGTGGCTGCGTCAAGCGCGCCGGCGAGTACTGCTTCATGATGCCCGAAGAGCCTTTGGCACACAAAATGCCCTTGTTCAAGGGGTGTTCCGGGTTGCCTTCTATGTACCGGACTTCGGGGCCGTTGCCACCGTCTCGCAGATGCACGCGGATGCCGCAGCGGCAGGCGCACATATAGCAGGTGGTGGTTTTGACTTCCGTAGTGGCGCCCGGCAATGGCGGTGCCAGCGGGTTATGTAACGGAGATGTCTCGGAACTGCTCATGGCGGGGCTCCTCGTGGGCTTATAACTAATATTTTTGTACATCGTATGCCAGAGTCATAAAGAACAAAAGCGGATAATTACGCTCAAGATGATCGATAAATCAGGTCAATGAAATCGCCATGACACCTCTGAAGCTCACGCTTAGGCAACTCAGCATCTTTGTGGCCATGGCTCGTACAGGCACGACCCACGCGGCTGCGGCGCAGATGTCGCGCTCCCAGTCCGCGGCGAGCGCCTCATTGGCGGAGTTGGAAGAGGCGCTCGGCGCAGCCTTGTTTGATAGGGTGGGGCGGCGGCTGGTGCTCAATGCGAATGGCCGGGCGTTGCTCGCGCCTGCGCAAGCTGTACTTGAGCAGGCAAGCGATATCCAATCCCTTTTCACCACAGAAAGAGGCGCGCACATCCGTGTGGCGGCGAGTTTCACCATTGGCGAATACTTGCTTCCTGACAGGATTGCTGCCTGGGTTCAGGCCTGGCCCAAGAGCTTGATTCAGGTTCGCGTTGGGAACACCAAGGAAGTGATCGAAGCGGTTGCTGATCTGGATGTAGATGTCGGCTTTGTGGAGGGGCCACAAACGCACACGGAGGTCATCATTCACCCTTGGCTTGATGACGAACTGGTCATCATCGCGGCGCCTAACCATCCCCTGGCGGGGCGCATTGCCACGCAGCAGCAGTTGGCGCAATCGCACTGGGTGCTACGAGAATCGGGTTCGGGTACTCGGCAGGTCGCGGATGAGTGGCTTCTCAATCACCTTAAGCAGGTGAGGGTGGCCATGGAACTGGGGAGCACAGAGGCTATCAAGCGTGTCGTGGCCTTTGGTGATGGCATATCTTGCCTTTCCAGGTACGCTGTGGAGCAATCTCTCAAGGATGGGCGCCTGGCCCTTGTGCACGCGGATCTACCCAAAGCCAAGCGGCGCCTCAGCATCGTGCTTCACCGCCGCAAGCAACAGGGGCAGGCCATTCTCGACTTCTTGCGGCACTGCGGCGCCTCCATCGAAGCAACGGGTTGATCAGGAGCTTGGTAAGCAAGCTGCTGGCCTTTCCGCGAGATGCTCAAGCGTCGCCAACTATTTCCGATATGTTGACGGCGGCGTTGAGCACGGCCCTGCCCATTTCCTCGATATATTCATCCCCAAACCTGTCCGACAGGCCGCCCACGCCCACGGCGATGTAAGGGGCCCCACTCCTTCGCTGGACAGGGGCGGCAACCGCAGTCATGCCCGCGACGGCTGCGTTGGTGGACACGGCAAAACCACGCTTGCGAATGTGCGCGAACTCTTCCAGGAGCGCGGGCACATCGAGCGAATCCCGCACCGCGGCTGGCAATTGATTGAGTAACGCTGGAGGATCGGGCTGGAAGGCAAGCATGGCTTTTCCAGAGGCCGTTTTGTAGGCGGGCGCTCTTCGGCCTACGGAGACCTGCGCTACCAGTGGATAGGGCGAGTCGAGACGGTCGAGATACAGCACTTCCAGGTCGTGCAGCATGGATAGATACGGGCTTTCATTGGTCTGTTGCCGCAGTATGCGCAGTATCGGCTGGCCGGCCCGTTTGATCGGATGCCGCGCAATGATGGCTGAGCCCTGCTCCCAGAGTTTGAGGGTGGCGGAGTAGCGGCCTGTGTCGTCGTCCTTCTGTACGTACCCCAGATCCAGCAGCGTATTGAAGATGCGATGGACATTGCTCTTGTCCAGATCCAGCGCGCGCGCCACCGCACTTACCCCCACGGGCGTATCCGATCGGCTCAGGATCTCCAGCGACGCCACGACCTTCGCGATCACCGAGTCCATTCGCGGCCGATCAGCGTCTTCTGTGTCTTCGATTTCTACCTTGCCCTTTATTCCCATATTTGCTTTCTCAACTTGCGCCTCGGGGTACCGCAACAGCGTTTCATGAAGTGTTTAAGGGTGAGTCTAAGCCCTGCTCGCGTATCTGAACCCAGCGCATTTTTTGATTCCCGACTTAGATCACCGATGGGAAGTAATTACCTTGAAGCAAGGGAAAACCCCCTCTTTCAGCGCTTGCAAGATCAGATCAAAGAATTATCATATCTTTCATTGCAACGATGTTTCACTCAATACAACAATGGATTTTGAAAATCTTCAATATTGCCGGGTTGTTCGAAACGGCCGGATCCTCGAGGTCACGCTGAATCGCCCGGAGGTTATGAACGCGCTGTACTCACCAGCACACTTTGAGTTGAGCCGGGTGTGGGATGCTTATGCGTCCGACCCTGAGCTCTGGGTTGCCATAGTGACTGGCGCTGGCGAGCGAGCATTCAGTGCCGGAAATGATCTGAAGGCCACTGCAGCCGGCGTCAAGCGTGAATACGTGCCTGATGGATTTGGTGGTCTGGTTTCGCGCTTCAATCTCCAGAAGCCGGTGATCGCCGCGGTCAACGGTATTGCCATGGGCGGTGGCTTTGAGCTGGCGTTGGCTTGCGATCTGATCATTGCCTCCGAAAACGCGTTCTTCGCCTTGTCTGAGCCCAAGGTGGGCCTGGCTGCGCTCGGTGGCGGCATGCATCGCCTGGTGCGACAACTGCCGTTGCAGGCCGCAATGGGAATTTTGCTCACGGGACGCCGTGTGACGCCGCAAGAAGGCCTCCAGTTGGGCTTCGTGAACGAGGTGGTCCCAGCGGGGCAGGCTATGGAGGGCGCCAGGCGCTGGGCCGCTCAAATTCTGGAGTGCTCACCCGTTTCAATCCGGACCACCAAGACCGCTGCTTTGCAGGGTTTGTCGGCTACGGATCTCGAATCGGCCTTTCGCACCCAGTACCCGGTAGTGATGGAGTTGATGCAAAGCGAGGACTTCATCGAAGGTCCGCTTGCATTCGCTGAAAAGCGCAAGCCAGTCTGGCGTAACCGTTAAGGAGCATCCCATGGCACCAGAGAAAATGAGTCCATCGGATATGCCCTTGGCCGGCATGCGGGTGTTGGACCTGACGCAGGCTTATCTTGGCCCTTACGCTACCTTTCTCATGGCCAAGGCTGGGGCTGAGGTGATCAAGGTCGAGCCTCCCGGTGGAGAGATCACACGGCTGCGTTCAGCTGTGAATCCTGGCGCCACCTTGCCATTCGCGCTGATCAACACGAATAAACGCAGCATGACCTTGAACCTCAAGTCTGAGGAGGGTCGCGCGCTGTTTTTAAAGCTGGTGCTAGAAGCGGATGTGGTGATAGAGAACTTCGCGCCCGGCGTGATGGATCGGCTGGGTGTGGGCTGGGAAGTATTGCGCACGATCAATCCACGGCTCGTGTACGCCAGTGGCACCGGTTTTGGATTAAGCGGGGAAGGGCGCGACCGCCAAGCGATGGACGTCTGCATTCAGGCCTTCTCCGGGGTCATGAGCATTACGGGAGCCCCTGAAGGCCCTCCGATGAAAGCCGGTCCAGCGCTGGCTGACTTTCTATCCGGCATTCACTTGTACGCGGCGACCATGACAGCGTTGTTGCGCCGTGCACGCACGGGCGAAGGGGGGTTGGTGGAAGTGGCGATGCAGGAAGCCATGGTGCCCGCACTGGCCTCCAGCCTCGGTGTTTTATATGAGACAGGTGAGCCTCCGCCGGCTACTGGCAACCGCCACGGTGGCCTTGCTCTGTGTCCCTATTCTGTGTATCCGGCAAGCGATGGCTGGGTTGCCATCGCGGCGGTCACCGATACCCATTGGCAGGCGCTGGCCCGTGCAATGAATCGTCCTGAGCTTGCACAGGATGAGCGCTTTCGCCACACGGCGGAGCGCTGTAAGCGGATGGAAGAAGTCGACGGACTCGTTGGCGAATGGACTTCAGCCATCGGCAAATATGAAATAGCGGAGCGCTTGTCCCTCGCACGTGTCCCTGTGGCTCCGGTCCGCGATCTGAAGGAGGTCATGGCGGACCCGCAGATGCTGGAGCGCGGCATGCTGGAGCGTATCGAAGACCCCTTGCTTGGCACGATCACCGTACCTTCCACTCCGCTCCGATTGCATGGCGTTCCGCTTCCGCCTACGGTCCGGCGGCCGGAGGTTGGAGAGCACACGGAGCAGGTGCTGCAGGAAATACTGGGGCTTGGCGCGACTGCCGTCGGTGATTTGCGGTCAGCAGGAGCCCTCTGACCATGTGGCCCCGAGCGAGCTGTAGCGTCTGAAGGCTGAGCGTCGCGACTTATCCAAAAAAACGGAGATTTCATGCTCTTCAAGACTCAGACGCACGTTCCGCGCCGTGTGTTGTTGCTCGTTGCTTTGACAATGGTGGCGTTGCCGGCGGTCGCTGCTTACCCTGATCGACCCATCAAAGTCGTGGTGCCTTTTGCAGCTGGGGGCGCTGGCGATATTTCTGCCCGGCTGGTCAGTGAGGAACTGCGCAAGATTCTTCAAGTACCGGTTGTGGTCGAGAACCGGCCAGGTGGCAACGGCCTCGTGGGCGCAGCGCAATTGGCCAAGGCTGCACCGGATGGCTACACCATCGGATTCAACGGAAACACGGTGCACGCAGGGGGCCACGCAGTGTTCAAAGCTATGCCGTTTCACCCGATCAATGACTTCGCGCCCATCGCTTTGACTTTCAGTTCTCCCTACGTGCTGGTGGCAGGGCCTCAGATGCCCGCAAGTTCTCCCAGTGAGCTTCTCGCCTGGGTGCAAGCCCATCCCAAGGAAGCTACCTATAGCTATCACAACGGTAGCAGCCGGGTGGCCGCCCATCTTTACCTGCAACGAGTTAGAACAAGCGCTCTGGCAGTGCCTTACGTGTCTCCTGTGGCAGCGCTGACGGACGTGGCGGGCGGTACTACGGCCTTTGGTTTCTATGAGCCCATCACGGTCAAGGGGCTGATGGATGCGCAGCGCATCCGTGCGCTGGCCGTCACTTCGGACGTTCGGCTCCCGATGCTGCCTGAAGTGCCCACCCTGAAGGAAAGTGGTGTGGATGTTCACCTGCGCGCTTGGACCGGTTGCTTCGCTCCCGCTGGCACGCCTGAAGATGTCATCGCCACGCTCAGCCAAGCGATAAAGCAAGCGCTGGAAAGAGCTGC
Source organism: Ottowia thiooxydans DSM 14619 (assembly GCF_000422885.1). GTDB lineage: Bacteria > Pseudomonadota > Gammaproteobacteria > Burkholderiales > Burkholderiaceae_C > Ottowia > Ottowia thiooxydans. The sequence goes on from NZ_AUGX01000011.1 coordinate 235,245, forward strand.
GGTGAAAGAAAAAGCCCATTCGCTCGGGATGGCGGTTGAGTATTTGCCGCCGGATCGATTCCGCGAGTTCATCGCTGCGGAAACGCAATTCTGGAAAAAGCAATTCAGCGACGCGGGCATCGCGCCGCAGTAACGCTCTGCATTTTCTTCTTGGCTGACCAGCCACGACTTCCCAATAAAGGAGACATCATGAGATTGAAATCCGCCATCCCGGCAGCCCTTTTTGCGCTGTTCGCCGCCAGTCCAACTATGGCACAGTCCGGCTCCGCAGCCTATCCCAATCGGCCGATCAAAGTGGTGGTTCCTTTCGCCGCTGGCGGCGCGGGGGACATCGCGGCGCGAATCATTACCGAGGAAATCGGCAAGACACTCAAGACTCCGGTGGTCATTGAAAACCGCCCTGGCGGCAATGGGCTGGTGGGGGCCAGCTACCTGGCCAAGGCGGTGCCGGATGGTTACACCATCGGATACAGCACCAACACTGTCCACGCTGGTGGCCTGGCTGTCTTCAAGACCTTGCCATTTCATCCGGTGAATGATTTCACACCGATCGCTTTGACCTTCAGCTCGCCCCAGGTCCTGGTGGTGAAAAACGACAACCCAGCCAAGACCGAAGCAGAACTTCGCAGCTGGATTCAGGCCAATCCCAAGACGGCCAGTTATAGCTATCACAACGGTGGCAGCCAGATCTCGGCGAATCTATATTTGAAACGCATTCAGGCCAGCGGCTTGGCTGTGCCCTATGTGTCTCCCGTAGCTGCGTTGACCGATGTAGTGGGCGGCGTCACGGTGTTTGGCTTCTACGAACCCGTTGCAGCGAAGCCGCTCATCGACTCGCAACGCGTGCGTGCCTTGGCGGTCACCTCCAGTGCCCGCTTGCCGCTGCTGCCTGGCGTGCCGACGCTCATCGAATCTGGTTTGCCAGACACCGAGCTGCGCACATGGGCCGGCTTCTTTGCGCCCGCGGGTACACCGCAACCCATCATCCGTGCATTGGGCGAGGCGGTTAAAAATGCGCTTGAACAAGCTTCAGTTAGAGATAAGGCCCACTCCCTTGGCATGGCGGTGGAGTACTTGCCGCCGGACCGATTCCGTGAGTTCCTTGGAACGGATGCTCAGTTCTGGAAAAAGCGATACGAAGAAGCGGGCATAGCGCCGCAGTAAAGCGCGCGGCTCTCACGCGCAACAAGCCAAGCTTTTCCGATAGAGGAGACATCATGCGATTGATATCCGCCGTTCCCGCCGCCTTGTTTGTGCTGCTCATTGCCAGTGCAGCAACGGCACAGCCTAACTCCTCAACCTACCCTAATCGTCCTATTAAAGTGTTGGTGCCCTTCGCAGCAGGAGGTGGGGGCGACATTGCAGCACGACTCATTAGCGAGGAAATGAGCAAGACGCTCAAGACGCCGGTGGTCATTGAAAACCGCCCTGGTGGCAACGGACTCGTGGGTGCGGCGCAACTGGCCAAGGCTGCACCGGATGGCTACACCATCGGGTTCAGTGGAAGCACCGTACATGCAGGGGGGCACGCAGTCTTCAAGACCATGCCGTTTCACCCCATCAATGATTTCGCGCCTATCGCTCTGGCATTCAGCTCACCTCAGGTTCTCGTGGTCAAGAGCGAGAGTTCCATCAAGACGGAGGCTGAACTGCGCAGCTGGATTCAGGCCAATCCCAAGACAGCCAGCCATAGCCATCACAACGGTGGCAGCCAGATCGCAGCCCACCTGTATCTGAAGCGCATCCAGGCCAGCGCTTTGGGCGTACCTTATGTGTCGCCTGTCGCCGCATTGACCGATCTGGTGGGTGGCGTCACAGCGTTTGGTTTTTATGAGCCTGTCGCGGCTAAGCCGCTCATCGATTCGCAACGCGTTCGCCCGTTGGCGGTTTCTTCCCGCGCTCGTCTGCCTTTGCTGTCAGGCGTGCCGACGCTCATCGAGTCCGGATTGACGGACACGGAACTGCGAACTTGGCTAGGCTTCTTTGCACCAGCAGGTACACCTCAACCCATCATCCGGGTATTGGGCGAGGCGGTGAAAAGCGCGCTTGAGCAGGCTTCGGTCAAGGAAAAAGCCCATTCACTCGGCATGGCGGAGGAGTACCTGCCTCCGGATCGATTCAGGGACTTCCTTGGCACGGACACGCAATTCTGGAAAAAACGATACGAAGAAGCGGGGATTCAACCGCAATGACGATTCAATCTGCCGCTGATCACCTTGCCCCAACTGGGAACTATAGGGAGTTATAGATATGAATGCTGCACTGACTGGCGTTGCCAGCACTCCCGTTGGCCGTTTGCCAGGAAGCAGTTGTAAATCGCTGCACCTGCAAGCGAGTCAGGCTGCTGTGGCGGATGCCGGGTTGTCGCTGAACGACATCGATGGCTTGCTCTGCGCCTACTCGACGACAGAGCCGCACATGATGCTGTCTTCCGTCATGGCGGAATATATGGGTATCCGGCCTGGTTTCATGAGTTCAGTGTCTATGGGGGGCGCCACCTCCGCCATTCTCGTCATGACTGCGGCAGCGCTCGTGCAGCAGGGCTACTGCCGGCACGTACTCGTGGTGGCGGGGGACAACCGGCTTTCCGGAATGGGCCGGGCTGCGCAGACCATGCTGGCGGGCGGTACCTTGCAGCAGTTCGAGCAACCGTATGGGTTGTCTGTGCCGGCAGCGTATGCGCTTGTTGCTCGCCGGTATATGCACGAATATGGTGTCACGGAAGAACATCTGGCAGCAGTTGCGGTGACGCAGCGGCGCTATGCCGCCGCACACCCGAACGCGCACTTCACTGCGCCGCTCAGCATGGAGCAGGCGCTGGCCGCTCGGTATGTGGCCTCGCCATTACGGCTGTATGACTGCTGCCCGGTTTCCGATGGCGCGGCAGCCGTTATCGTTAGCAGTGCCGCCGCAATGAGGGATTGCCGCGCGCCGGGCGTGCGCTTGCTGGGGGCAGGGCAGGGCCATACACACGAGCATCTCGTAGCGGCTCCTTCGTTAACTGATTTCGGCTGCCATCAAGCGGCAGAGACCGCATTCGCCCGAGCGGGAGTTCGCCCAGGTGAGATCGATGTCGCACAGATCTATGACTCATTCACCATCACGCTGCTCGTGGAGCTGGAGTCCATGGGGTTCTTCGAACGCGGGGAAGCTGGGCCAGCTGCTCTGGCGGGCGAACTGGGGCCTACGGGGCGGCTGCCTTGCAATACCCACGGCGGCTTGTTGTCGTACGGGCATTCTGGAGCGGCCGGCGGCATGTTCCATGTCGTGGAAGCCGTGCAGCAGCTACGCGGGCAAGCCGGGGCGCGTCAGATCGATGACGCTCGCCTTGCCTTTGTGCATGGTGACGGCGGAATTCTCTCCGCGCACTGCTCTCTTGTCCTTGGGAGGGATTGATCGTGCAACAAGAAACTTCTACCAAACCGGTGCCGGTTCCCACCCCGGAGACTGAGGCCTTCTGGGAGGGCTGCGCGCAGGGGCTCTTTCTGCTCCAGCACTGCGATCACTGTGGGCATGTGCAGTTCTATCCACGTCCGTTGTGCACACAGTGTCATCGCACTGACCTGAGCTGGCGAGCTGCCGGTGGGGGGGGCCGTGTTCACAGCTACACCGTGGTGTATCGCGGCCCTGGTCCGGCCTTTGACACAGACGTGCCTTATAGCTTGGTCCTGGTGGACCTCGACGAGGGGCCTCGGATCATGGCCAACCTTCGCGGAGCCTCCGAGGACATTGAGATCGGCAGCCGCGTACGCCTGTACTTCGAAGAGCGCGGCGGCGTGCATCTTCCGCAGGTCGAGTTCGAATCCGCCTCCTCAAGAATCCTGAAAACCTCTGAAGAATCTACGCCATGACGCAGACCATTCCAGGTCTTATGACCAGCGCCCCTTTGTTGGTGTCCTCCCTGATCGACCACGCGGCGCGGCACCACCGAAATGGCGAGATCGTCTCCCGTCTGGGCGATGGCAGCTTGCATCGTTACCGATATCCCGACTGCCGGCGTCGTGCCATGCGTCTGGCTTCAGCGCTGGAACTTGCCGGAGTGCAGCAGGGCACGCGCATCGCCACCATTGCGTGGAATGGCTTCCGTCACCTTGAGCTGTACTTCGGGGTTGGAGGGATGGGCTCGGTCTGTCACACCATCAATCCCAGATTGCACCCGGACCAGATCGCCTACATCATTCGCGATGCCGCAGACCAAATGGTCTTCTTCGATGTGGAGTTCACCGGACTGATTGCCCAGATCGCTCCTCTCTGCCCGGAAGTACGGAATTGGGTGGCGTTGTGTGGCACGCACGAGATGCCCGCCCAGTCGATGCCGTCTCTCGAAAGCTACGAAGCCCTGCTGGCAACTGGCAGCGAAGACTATGAGTGGCCGGTGTTTGATGAGTCTGCGGCCTGTGGCCTGTGCTACACGTCAGGCACTACCGGCCAACCCAAAGGGGTCCTGTATGCGAACCGATCCACGGTCCTTCATGCCTATGCTGCATCATTGCCTAACGCTATGAACCTGGCCTCGCATAGCGTTGTGTTGCCTGTGGTACCGATGTTCCATGTCAATGCGTGGGGCATTCCGTACGCCGCGCCACTGAACGGCGCAAAACTGGTGCTGCCGGGTCGCATGCTCGATGGTGCCTCGCTCTATAACCTCATAGAAGCTGAAGGCGTGACTTTCGCCGCTGGCGTTCCCACCATCTGGCTATCGCTTCTGGAGCATGTAGAACAGAACTCCGCGAAATTTGCGTCTTTGCAGGAAGCCGCCATTGGAGGCTCCGCGTGCCCGGCCTCCATGGTTGATCGCTTCCATGCACTTGGCGTGGACGTGGTGCATGGCTGGGGTATGACGGAGACCTCACCGCTTGGGTGCCTGTCGCGTCTGAATCCTCGCCGCACTGACCTGCCTTTGGAAGAAAGGCGGCGTATCCTGCAAAAGCAAGGCCATGCGCTTTTTGGCATTGACATGAAAATCGTAAACGGCAACGGAACGGAGTTGCCGTGGGACGGCAGCAGCTTCGGTGATCTGATGGTTCGGGGGCCCTGGGTGCTGGAACGCTACTACGGCGCAGACCATCCCGTGGGAGAAGATGGCTGGTTCGCGACCGGTGATGTCGCTACTATTGACTCGAACGGAGCGATGCAAATCATGGATAGAACCAAGGACATTATCAAATCCGGCGGTGAGTGGATCAGCTCGATCGATGTCGAGAGCATTGCCATGGCGCATCCGGACCTGCTGGAAGCAGCCTGCATTGCGGCGGAGCACCCGAAGTGGGGGGAGCGTCCGCTCCTCATTGCCGTGGCGCGCCCGGGTGCCAGCGTTTCCGAGAACGATGTACTTCATTTCTTTGAAGGCAAGGCTGCCAAATGGTGGATTCCAGACAAGGTCATCTTCTCGGAGAGCTTGCCCCACAACGCGACCGGAAAGGTGCAGAAACGCGAACTGCGCGAGCGCTATGCGGGGCAACTCTCATGAGCCAACGTGAGACCAACCAAGTTCATGAAAGCGACGATGTCTGTGCGCTACCCCTGGTGCGGCGCCTTGGTGCGGCGCTGGATTACGAGCCTTCCCGGTGGAAAGAAGGTGATCCGCTGCCAAGAGGATGGCATCTAGCGCTGTTCTCCCGGGACACACCGCAGTCCGTGTTGCGGACAGACGGTGTGGCCAGCTTCGATTTCGGGCTACCGGATCTTGGGCTTCCCCGCTTGGTTTTCGGTGGTCGACGCATCCACTTTCATGGCGACATTCCCATTGGTGCGCATTTGCTTCGCCAAAGCCGGCTGGTGTCCGTAGAAGAAAAAAACGGTCGAAGCGGCCGCAGCGCTGTGGTGACTGCGCAGCACGATATTTTCTTGCAGGGTCAGCAAAGTCCCGTGGTGTCGGAGCAGCATGACCTCATCATGCGTGAGGCGGCGCCAGTCAACGGGCCGTCCTTGGCGACCACACAACCGATGCGGGAGTCCGTGCCCGCTGAATCGCTGGCACAGGTGCGACGCAGCACAGTCACCCCTGATGAATTGCTGCTCTTTCGGGTGGCTGCTGTCATGTTCAATGCGCATCGGATTCACTACGACCTGCCCTACGCAACCGTTCAGGAAGGGTATTCAGGGCTGGTGGTGAATGCCTCGGTCAGCACCTTGTTGCTCCTGGAGTTCTATAGAGCTCAATGCGAGCCCATGCTCGATTTCCTGTCCTTGCGCCATATGGGTATGGCGCTCTGTGGGCGCCCGTTGACGCTGTGCGCCACGCCGGGCGAGGAGCGTGCTTGGTCCGTATGGGCAGAAAGCGAGGCCGGCGGGCTCGTTGTGAAGGGGCAAATGGGATCCAAATAACCCCTCTGCAGACACGATGGCTTGATATTACCTGTAGTACCGGCCTCAATTATTTTTCGAAGAGACGCGCACACGTAGTGTCCCGATCCCTTCAATTTCGGACTCGACAACATCACCTGGTTGGTTGTACCCGCGGGCAGGCACCACCGGTTCACCATCCTCCGGTGGTATCCAGTTACCGCCAAGCTCCTTGTCTACGGACCACGCAGTTCCGGCCGGTGTTCCGGTGATGATGACCATCCCTGGTCGCAAGGTCAAGTTGATCGAAAAAATGTGGATTAAGTGTGCGCAGCTCCAAAGCATGTCGCTCGTATGCCCCGATTGCCGAAGCTCGCCGTTGATGCGTGTCCTCAATCGCAGCCGCTGCGGATCTGGGATTTCGTCGGCGGTCACGACGCAAGGACCGAAGGGCGCCGACCCGTCGAAAACCTTTCCGCGCCCCAATTCGTAGAACGCGCTTCCGTCGGAGCGGAAGCGCACCTGTCGGTCGCGCGCAGTCACGTCGTTGACAATCGAATAGCCGAAGACATGGTCCAGTGCATGCTCCAGGGGGATGTGGCGACCAGGCTTGCCGATGACGATGGCCAACTCGGTCTCGCAATCCAGCTTCTTCGTGAGGATCGGATCGAACGGCACTTCATCATCCGGACCAATCACGCAATCCGATGTCTTAATGAAGAACTCGGGTTCTTTTCCCGAGAGTGGGGAGGAGGCCTTCTCGCGGTTGTGTGCGTGGTAGTTGCTGCCTGAACACAGTATCGTCGTAGGCATGAAGGGCGCAAGCAGGCGAACGTCGGGCAATGCGTGTTGCGCGACGGTGGCGGCGGTCCGAGCATTGTCGGTATCCGAGATCAGCGCTGTCATATCGCCGTCCCAACCGGACAGTTCGTCGATGCGGTCATCGTGCAGGCGGCCCAGGCGTGGTGCCGTGGTTCCGGGGACTAGGAATCGAACGTATTTCATGATCCGTGTTCTCTCTGTGAAGTTATTCGAGTTTGCCGAGCTTCTGGACCACTGCTGCAAGGCGCTGCTGGTCTAGCTCCAGGAAGCTTTCGAGCGCAGCCCCTTCGAGGTGATGGATGGGCGTGTCCATCGACGACATGGCGGCCATGAATTGCGGATCTTGCACGCTCTTGCGCGCAGCGGAGCGAAGCTGTGTGAGCTTCGTGTCGCTCAGTCCCGCCGGTGCGAACAACCCCGTCCAGATGTAAAACTCTACGTCGTACCCTTGTTCCCGAAATGTCTTCACGTCGGGCAACGCGCTCAGCCTCTTAGCGCCCCAAGTTCCGAGAATGCGTACCGCACCTGACTTCAAATGGGGCGCCACTGTTCCTGGGGCTTGCGCCGTCAGTGCGACTTGGTTCCCGAGCAACGCCGTCAACGACGGTGCGCCCCCGTTGTAGGGGACGTGGAGGAGGTTGACGCCTGCGGCTTGCCATAACATCGATTGGCAGATGTGTGTCGTGCCGTAGATACCCGAGGAACTGAACGACACCATACCGGGGCGCGCCTTCGCATCCTTCATGACGTCATCGATCGTGCGATAGGGGCTGTCTGCACGTACTACCAGTACGGTCGGATCAGCGGTGAGTAATGCAATAGGCGAGAACTGCTTCATCGTGTAGCGTGGGGGTCGGCCGGAAACCCGGTCTGACTCAGGGATGAGCACGATGCTCGACAACGCTAGTAGCAGGTTCTGGCCGTCTGGCTTCTGACGCGCCACGTGGGCTATGCCTACTGCACCGCCGGCACCGATGCGGTTCTCCACGAGCACGGTAGATCCAAGCTCTTTCGCTAGCGGTATGGCAAACGGCCGGGCGGTGATGTCTGCAATGCCTCCCGGCGCGAGCGGCACGACTAGACTAACAGGCCGATTGCTTGTGTCGGTTTGCGCCCAGGCGGGCACTGTCGACGCAAGCGCCCCAGTTACAAACAATCGGCGCGAAGGCCCGGCTTGCGGGCGTACTTGTGGCATGGCTGTCTCCTGTTATGCTGTACCAATTAATGACCAATTGATGATCAATTAAACCAATACTCGCGTGCGAGGTCAACTCCTAAAATCGACTTCCTGCCATGAATATTCGTAGACGATCACATGATGCCGCTGAGGCACTGCGCCAGTACATTCTGGTGCGCTTGAATTCCGGTGAACTGAGGAAGGGCGACCAACTTCCCACGGAACGCGAAATGACCGAGTTGTTCGGGAGCAGCCGCGCCACCGTGCGGCGAACCCTGGCTCTTCTCGAGACGGAGGGCATCCTGGCGCGCGAGGTAGGACGTGGAACCTTTGTCCGTTCCCTACCCATTGGGACTGCGCCGTCAGGGGCGGACACTGGCTCCCACGTGCCGATGCTGAAGGAACTGGCGGGATTGCCCCGGCTGGCGAGTCCTACGGACGTGATGGATCTTCGGTTGGTGCTGGAGCCTGCCGTGATCGCAGAAGCCGTTTTGCGGGCCAGTCCAGCCGACCTCGAAGAAATGGACAAATGCCTGGATCGTGCCAAGCGCGCCGCCACGTTGGAAGAGTTTGAGCACTGGGACGACATGCTGCATCGGAGCTTTGCCGCGGCCTCACGTAATCCGATGTACATCGCAATCTACGCGTTGATCGGGTCTGTGCGTCTGGAGGCCCAATGGGGCGAGTTGAAAAAGCGCACCCTCACCGACCAACTGAAGGAGGCGCATTTTCAGGAGCATGTCACCATCGTTGAAGCCGTTAGGCGCAGAGACGGAGTTGAGGCTGCCAAGTTGATGTTTGACCACTTGTCTCACATCAGGTACAACATGTTCGGCCGCCAGTTGCCATGGCATTCTTCAGAACCCGGAAGCCAGAAGACGCACCGGAATCTCAACAAGAGTGTCGGTTCCTGAAGTCAATTGAATGGTGGACGCCCTTGATCGCTTAGGTCTTCAGGAACGAGGGGTCGCCTGCTAAGCCTTCTTTTCCTTCGGTATACGCCCCATCAGATAAAACTCCGTGTTCGGTTGCATGCCGGTGACGCTCGCCAAACGGTTGGATAAACCGAAGAACGCCGTGATGGCGGTGATGTCCCAGATATCCTCGTCGTCGAATCCGTGGCTGTGCAGCGTTTCGAAATCCGCATCATCGACTTCATGGGAGCGCTGGCACACCTTCATCGCGAAATCGAGCATGGCCCTCTGGCGCGGGCTGATGTCCGTCGCCTTGCGGTAGTTCACGGCTACCTGGTCAGCCACATTCGGCTTTTTCTCATAGATGCGAAGCAGCGCACCATGCGCCACCACGCAGTACAGGCACTGATTGGCCGCACTGGTGGTGGTGACGATCATTTCACGGTCCCCTTTGCTGAGGCTGCTTGAGCGGCCTGTGCTTTCCGGATCCATCAACGCATCGTGATAGGCAAAGAACGCACGCCACTCTGCGGGGCGGCGCGCCAGGCTGAGAAATACGTTGGGTACAAAGCCCGCCTTGGCCTGGACTTCCAGCACCTTGGCCTTGAGGTCTTCGGGTAGCGTGTTGATATCGGCGAGCGGATAGCGGCTCATGGATGCCTTTCGGGACAAGGGGTGGCAGGAGGGGTGTCAGACGATTATGCTGATTCCTTTTAAACAGCGGAGCAAGAACCATGAATCATCCTGATGACAAAGATTTTCAAGATGGCCTGAAGACACGCCGCGAAGTCATGGGAGATGACTTCGTGGACCGCGCTTTTGCGGGTGCCACTGAATTCAGCCTTCCCATACAGCACTTCATTACTCGAAACGCATGGGGAGATGTGTGGCAGCGGCCTGGTTTGGACATGAAAACGCGCAGTCTGATCACGGTGGCCATGCTCACGGCTTTAGGGAAGCAGCATGAACTAAAAGGCCATGTACGGGGGGCACTCAACAACGGAGCCACGGCGGCCGAAATCCAGGAGGTGTTGCTGCACGCCAGTATTTATTGCGGGCTTCCCACGGCGGTCGATGCTTTTCGCAGCGCAGCCGAGGTGATCGACGCCGCTTAGGGCTCATTTGGAACTAACTTGCACATTGGCGCCATCGGATTCGGGCGGGCTGCGGCGTTGCAAATCGCTTGTGTAGCTGGGCTACACCACGCGCTTTGCGCCTCGTAGCTCATCCCGACTTCTCGGCCCCAATGCACAACCTATTCCCGAACGAACCCTTAGAATGTCCCGCGGTGGCAAATATTGTTGGAGGCTTTCAATTGAAAAAGTTATTTCCTTCGGCCGATGAGGCCCTCAAAGGGGTCGTCAAGGACGGTCAGATGCTGGCTGTCGGCGGTTTCGGCCTTTGCGGGATCCCAGAGGCCTTGATTCAGGCGCTCCATGACTCCGGAGTCAAGGATCTCACCTGCGTGTCGAATAACGCCGGGGTAGATGGCTTTGGCTTGGGCAAGCTTCTGGAGACTCGGCAGATCAAGAAAATGATCGCCAGCTACGTGGGTGAGAACAAGGAGTTCGAGCGCCAATATCTGGCTGGCGAGCTGGAACTGGAATTTACCCCTCAAGGCACTCTGGCTGAGAAGCTTCGTGCTGGCGGCGCCGGGATTCCAGCCTTTTTCACCAAGACGGGCGTCGGCACGCTGGTGGCCGAAGGCAAGGAATTGCGCGAATTCGATGGCGAAACCTATGTCATGGAGCGCTCTTTGGTGGTTGATGTGGCTCTGGTCAAGGCTGAAGTCGCTGACCACGCGGGTAATCTGCGTTTCAATCTGACCGCGCGCAATTTCAACCCGGCAGCTGCCATGGCAGGCAAGCTCTGCATTGTTGAGGTAGAACGCATCGTGGCCACTGGTGAATTGGCCCCAGACGACATCCACTTGCCGGGCATCTACGTGCACCGCATCGTGCACAACCCCAATCCCGAAAAACGCATTGAAAAGCGCACGCTGCGCGACAGCAAGTAGGAGCACAAGACATGGCTTGGACGCAAGATCAAATGGCTGCGCGTGCGGCGCAGGAGTTGGAAGACGGCTTTTACGTCAATCTAGGTATTGGGATTCCCACGCTGGTGGCCAATCACGTACCGGCTGACAAGGAAGTCTGGCTGCAAAGCGAGAACGGCATGCTCGGCATCGGTCCTTTCCCGACTGAGGCTGAGGTTGACGCCGATCTCATCAATGCGGGTAAGCAGACCGTCACCACCATCAAAGGCAGCAGTATTTTCGGCAGCCACGATAGCTTTGCCATGATCCGTGGCGGCAAGATCAACCTGAGCATCCTGGGCGCTATGCAGGTGAGCGAAAGCGGCGATCTGGCCAACTGGATGATTCCCGGCAAGATGGTCAAGGGCATGGGCGGTGCGATGGATCTGGTGGCGGGCGTAAAGCGTGTCATCGTGTTGATGGAGCACGTTGCCAAGAAAAAAGACGGCACTACGGATATGAAAATCCTGGCCAAATGCAATTTGCCGCTAACGGGCGTTGGCGTCGTGGATCGCATCATCACGGACCTGGGCGTGTTTGACGTCACCGAGCAAGGCTTGAAAGTAACCGAACTGGCCGACGGCGTGACTTTTGAAGAAGCGCAGTCCAAGACCGGAGTGACGCTGCTGAAGTAAGCAGGCGTTCACGTGTATCAAAGCATCTAAGAGCAGGGAGCGTTTAACCACGCTGCCCTGCTTTTTTCGTTTCAGTTTCAGGAGAACAAGTTATGAATCTCAAAGGTAAAACCGCTCTCGTCACAGGGTCCACCAGCGGCATCGGGCTTGGCATTGCCATCGAGCTGGCCAAGCAGGGCGTCAACATCGTCATGAACGGGTTCGGCGATGTGGAGGGCCCAAAGGCCCAGATCTCGGCTACGGGCGTCAAAGTGGAGTACCACGGCGCGGACATGAGCAAGCCCGCCGAGATTGAAGCCATGATGAAGTTTGCGGCTGAAAAATTTGGCGGTGTCGACATTCTGGTCAATAACGCCGGCATCCAGTACGTCGCCAACGTGGAAGATTTTCCAACGGACCGGTGGGACGCCATCATCGCCATCAACCTGAATTCGGCTTTTCACACCACGCGCCTGGCTATTCCGTACATGCGGCAAAAGAACTGGGGCCGCATCATCAACATCGCTTCGGCACATGGTTTGGTCGCTTCGGCGGGCAAAAGCGCCTATGTGACGGCCAAGCACGGCCTCGTGGGCATGACCAAATCGGTCGCTCTGGAAACCGCCACCACGGGAATTACCGTCAACGCCATTTGCCCAGGCTGGGTACTCACTGCCCTGGTTCAAAAGCAGATTGATGACCGCGCAGCACGCGAGAAGATCACGGTAGCGCAGGCCACCAAAGACCTGCTGCAGGAAAAAGAGCCATCGCTTCAGTTCACTACGCCCGAGCAACTGGGCGGTATGGCAGTGTTTTTCTGCTCACCCGCGGCAGACAACGTGCGTGGTCAGGCATGGGCATCGGATGGCGGCTGGACGGCCCAGTGATCGCCGCTGTGATCGGGTTAGGGCCTTGAGGTGAACGAGGCCTACCGGCCTCGTCTTTGAAGATAGTAGAAAATCGGGCGCATGCTGTTTCTACTGTCCCCCGCGAAAGCGCTCGATTACGATACCCCCGTGCCGGCTGATGTACCTCATACACAGCCGCTGTTTGCCCGTCAATCCGCTGAGTTGATCAAAGTGCTGCGCGAGAAAACGCCAGCTCAGATTGCTCAGTTGATGCATCTCAGCGACGCGCTGTCAACGCTGAACGTGGCCCGTTACGAGGCTTGGTCGCCCCGTTTCACGGCCCGAAACTCCAAACAAGCCGCATTGGCCTTCAATGGCGATGTATACGGCGGCCTTCAGGCAGCAAGCCTTACTACGGTTGAACTGGGCTGGGCGCAGGAGCACATTCGCATCCTGAGTGGTCTCTATGGGGTTCTACGCCCACTGGATCGCATGCAGCCCTATCGGCTGGAGATGGGCACGCGACTACTGACAGAAAAGGGTAGCAACCTGTATCAGTTCTGGGGAAGCGCAATCGCCGAGTACCTGAACGAGCAGCAAGCAGGTGAGAAATCGCCCGTCGTGGTCAATCTGGCTTCTCAAGAGTATTTCAAATCGGTCGACCGAAAAGTTCTCAAGGCGCGTGTGATTGAGTGCGTATTTGAAGACTACAAATCCGGCCAGTACAAGATCATCAGCTTTCTGGCCAAGCGGGCACGCGGCTTGATGGCGCGTTACGCTGTGCAGCGGCGGGTGACCACCCCAAAGAAGCTGGAAGGATTCGATCTTGAAGGTTATGCTTTCGATGCATCCGTTTCCGAACCCGATCGCCTTGTGTTTCGCCGGAAGCTCTAAGGTCTCCTCCTCATTTGACTGATATGCCATGACTCAGCACATCACTCCCGAACTTCGACAATGGATTGTTTCCCAGGCCCAGGCAGGCCATAGCCTTGAATCGGTCCTGGAGTCAATGAAGGCTTCCGGCTGGGATGAGGACGTAGCGACTGACGCCATGGAGTCCACGCTGCGCGATCATCTGGAGACCGAAGCCGTTGCCAAGGGGCTGCCTCCTTCTGTGCCGGTGCCCGAGCCGGCCCTGGATGATTCACCACTGTATCTCGACGGGGGCGATCGCCGTGTGGCGGTGCTCGGTTCCATGGCACTTCCGCGCCTGGTGGTATTGGGGGGCTTGCTCTCAGACGAAGAATGCGATGAGCTGATCGCGTTAGCAACGCCGCGTTTGAGCCGTTCGCTGACGGTGGCAACCCAAACCGGTGGCGAGGAGGTGCATGCCGACCGCACCAGTCAGGGCATGTTCTTCCAGCGTGGTGAAAACGGACTCGTATCGAAGATCGAAGCCCGGCTGGCAAAGCTGCTGAACTGGCCGGTCGAGAATGGCGAGGGGCTCCAGGTGCTTCAGTATGTGCCTGGCACCGAATACAGACCGCATTACGACTACTTCGATCCCAGCGAGCCTGGCACGCCCACCATTTTGAAGCGCGGTGGCCAGCGCGTTGGCACGGTGGTGATGTATCTCAATGAGCCCGAGAAGGGCGGCGGTACAACCTTCCCGGGGGTGCATTTCGAGGTCGCGCCAAAGCGAGGGAATGCCGTGTTTTTCAGCTATGAGCGCCCGCACCCTTCCACAGGAACGCTGCATGGCGGAGCGCCCGTGATTGAGGGGGAGAAGTGGATTGCTACGAAATGGTTGCGCGAAGGCGAGTTTCTTTGAAGGTGCTCGGCAGCAAGCAGCACAGACTTCCGACTTCATCTTTCCCCGGAAGGGGAAAGACGAGTACCCCGAAGGCCGAGCGAAGCGATGGCCCGAGTGAGGCTCCCCACCCCTCTGGCTGTGCCGAGGAGCGCAGGGCAAAGGGCGGGCAAGAGCACTGCAAGATGCTCTTGCTTCGTGAACTAGCTTGCGGCAGCTGTTTGAACGTAGAGAGCGAAGCGAACAAAGTGAGTTCTGCCGCACCGCCCTTTGACCGAGCACCGCAGGTTGCCCGGAGCGCAGCGCAGGGACACGGCAAGTGGGGTCGCCTTTTTTGTGCCTACTGTTTTTTGGCGAAACAAAAAAGAGTAGGTGCGCCGCCGGGCGCAATTCCCGGCCTCCGACCTCAAGAGAAGAGCAGAAGGCAATTTACAACCGCAGCGCTTAAATCAACCGCCGCTTGCCCTCACCCCCGCCCTCTCCCAGAGGGAGAGGGAGTTAAGACAACCGCCGCTTGCCCTCACGCCGCAGCCGACCGCCCCCGCCCTCTCCCGCAGGCGGGAGAGCGAGTAAAACCGTCCGCGCGCAAGACATATAAACCCATGTCTCCGAGTCGCGTTGCTCAGGCCCGACGCACGCAGGCAAGGCCGATCGCACCATGAAACTCTCCATCAACGGCATCACCATAGAAGCCGAAGATTCCGGCGGCTCCGGCCCCCCCATACTTCTAATCATGGGCCTAGGTGGACAATTGATCCACTGGCCCGCTAGCTTCGTACAAGGCCTGCTCGATGCCGGCTATCGCGTGCTGCGCTTCGATAACCGTGACGCAGGCCTTTCCACGCATTTCCCCGGGAAATCCGCGCCGAACATACCGTGGATTGCCACCCAGTCCTGGCTGGGCCTGAAGCCCCGTCTTCCGTACTCACTGGCTGACATGGCCACCGACGCGCGAGGGGTGCTGGACGCTTTCAACGTAAGCCGTGCCCATGTCATTGGCCTGAGTATGGGCGCCATGATTGCCCAACGCGTCGCACTGGCCGCGCCCGGCCGAGTGGCAAGCCTCACGTGCATCATGGGTAGCAGCGGCGCGCGCGGCCTCATGAAACCCACGGCAGCGGTATTGCGCGCAGGTGCCGGCAAGCCTGGGGGGCAAGCTGATGCCGCAGCGCTCGCACGCTATTACGTGCGTTTTTTGCAGGCCATCTCCAGCCCCACACTGCCCCCATCAGAGGAGGCATTTTTGGAAGTGTTTGAACGCACCGCCAAGCGGCACAGTCCGGATGCGGCGGCCACGGCTCGGCAACTGGCCGCCATACTCGCCGACGGGCGCAGAGCCAAGTTGCTGGCGGGCATTTCGAATCCCACCCTCGTCATACATGGCGCGGAAGATCCCTTGGTGCCACCTGCTTGCGGAGCGGATACGGCGCGCCGTATTCCTGGCGCTCGCCTGGAAATGATTGCCGATATGGCCCACGATTTAGCGCCTGCCGTTCACCCTGAGGTGTTGCGTCGCGTCTTCGCCGTTTTATTGCCTTTCCTTGCTGAACATCCCTTAGATCTTCCAGCCGCCCCTGAAGCCTGAAGTCACCATCGCACAAGCTGAAACATGAGTCATTCACCAGACACAGCGGATTCGCCGCTAGGAAAATCAACTACCTATGTGGATCAGTACGACGCCAGCCTGTTGTATCCGATAGCGCGTGCGCCGCAACGTGCCGCCATGGGCATTCATGGCCAGCCAATGTTCTTTGGCGCTGATCTATGGACGGCCTACGAGCTTTCCTGGCTAAACCTGCGTGGCAAGCCTCAGGTAGCGATTGCTCAAATCATGGTGCCGGCAGAGAGTACCCACATCATTGAGAGCAAGTCGTTCAAGCTGTATCTCGGCAGCTTCAGCGGCACACGTATTGCCGATGCGGAAGAAGTGCGCCAACGGATCAGCCAGGATGTAAGCAGTGCCATGTGGTCGGGCGGCGAGAAGCGAGCAACGGCAGGTGTCAAGCTCGTATTGGCGGACGACTTCGACAATGCACCCTTGCATGAGCTAGACGGTTTGAGCCTGGATCGCCTGGATATTGAATGCGAGCATTTTCACCCCGCCCCCGAGCTGCTTTCATCTGCGGTAGAAGAGAAGCCCGTGGAAGAAACCTTGACCAGCCGATTGCTGAAGAGCAATTGCCCGGTGACCGGTCAGCCCGATTGGGGCAGTGTGCAGATTCGTTATGCAGGTCCGCAGATTGACCAGGAGGGCTTGCTCAAGTACATCGTGAGCTTCCGTGGTCACGATGATTTTCATGAGCATTGCGTGGAGCGCATGTTCACTGATATCTGGGCGCGGTGTCACCCCACGAAGCTATCGGTTTATGCGCGTTACACACGCCGTGGTGGGTTGGACATCAACCCCTGGCGCACCAGCCATCCGGGTCCTATGCCGGCGAGCATCCGTACTGCTCGTCAATGAGTCCGGAGCTAGCCCTTCGTGGTCGTGAATTAGTCTTATCCCCGCTAGGGGACTAATATCTGGAAGGCCGAGCGAAGCAATGGCCCGAGTGAGTCCCCAACCCCTTGAGGCCGTGCCGAGGAGCGCAGGGCAAGGGGTGGGCAAGAGCACTGAAAGATGCTCTTGCTTCGTGAACTAGCTTGCGGCAGCTGTTTGAACGTAGAGAGCGAAGCGAAAGAAGTGAGTTCTGCCGCACCGCCCCTTGCCCGAGCACCGGAGGGTGCCCGGAGCGCAGCGTAGGGACACGGACTTGGGGTCGCATTTCTTTGGTTCCTTGCTTTGTGCGAGCAAAGAAAGGGACTGCGCCGCCGGGCGCAATCCCGGCCTCCGACCTCAAGAGAAGAGTAGAAGGCCATTAGCAACCACCGCGCTTAATCAACCGCCGCTTGCCCTCACCCCAACCCTCTCCCAGGGGGAGAGGGAGTAAGAGTAGCCGCCCTCCCAGGGGGAGTAACACCCCCACGCTCTCACATCCCCATCTCAGCTGAACTCGCTGAAATTCTTCAGCTGTGCAAGAGAAGGAAACTCCCCAGCGCGTTTCTCTTTCATAGCCGTCACAGCTTCACGCACATGCGCATTACTCCAGATAGCCCCTTGCAGCCACCCCATTTGGCGCAGACTGTCCTCCACTGAGTGGTCCCGCGCGTAGTTCACTGCCTGCTTGGTGCCCCATACGGCCACTGGCGGTTTGGCAGCAATTTCCGCAGCGCATTGCATGGCCGCCGCGAGCGTGGCTTCTTGCGTTTCGAACACTTCGTTGACCAGGCCGTACTGCATTGCCTTCTGCGCCCCCAGCCGGCGGCCGGTGTAGGCCAATTCCTTGACGACTGCCAGCGGAATCAGCTTAGGCAGCCGCTGCAACGTGCCCACATCTGCCACCATGCCAATGTTGATCTCCTGTATGCAAAAGAACGCTTCGGCGCTGGCATAGCGGATACAGGCCGCGGTCACCATATCTACTGCGCCACCTATGCAGCCCCCGTGCAGAGCGGCGATCACAGGAATGCGCAGTGACTCCATCCTGGTGAAGGTAGCCTGCATATTCGTCAAGAGATCGAAGATCGCCGCTCGGCCTTCTGCGCTCTTGTCATCCATCTGAATAGCACCACCGAATACATCGAGTGCCATGCCGGCTGAAAAGTGCTTGCCTGTACTGGAAATCACCAGTGCTCGTGCGTCCCCTCCTTGCTGCAGGTGCGTTAAAACCTCGTCCAGCTCGCGCCAGAATGCAGGGTTCATCGTGTTCAGCTCATCGGGACGATTGAGCACCAGGTGCGCAACGTGGTTGACTGTGGTCAGCGAGAAGCAGGTCAGTTGCAGGGGCATGGCAATGTCTCCATGGTTATTAAAAGAGTTCTCCAGTGAGCGTATCGTGGCTTGCTGCTCTGAGCGCAGGTGCTGACACGTCGGTACCGGTTACTGATGGATTTTGTACAGACTGACCCGTGGAATCAATCTTCATCAGTGAGCCTACCCTCACACCCAGGAGGCGCAGGCGGCGAGAGAGATCGGCGCGCTTGAGGCACAGGCCCGCCACGCGGCGGATCAGCTTGGGATCAGCGGTATGGCTGTCGATGCTCTGGTCTCGCGTGACGATTTTGAAATCGTCGAAACGCAGCTTGATGCCAATGGTCTTGCCCACGTAGCCCTTCCTGGCCAGATCCCCGGCGACTTGTTCGCAGAGCCTGGTGAAAATGGCGCCCAAGGCCGCACGATCGTTCACTGCATGGAGATCTCGTTCGAACGTGGTCTCCCGGCTCATGCTCACGGGCTCGCTCTCGGTTACCACGGGACGGTTGTCTCGGCCATGAGCGGCGTGATGAAGCCAGGCTCCATAAACCTTGCCAAAAGTCGCCATGAGCCATGGGAGATCGCGTGTTGCCAACTCGCCAATCGTGTGTATGCCATGGCTTTGCAGGCGAGCATCTGCCTTGGGGCCAATGCCGTTGATCTTGCGGCAGGGCAGGGGCCAGATCATCGATTCAAGATCGCTTTCCTGCACGATGCTGATGCCATTCGGCTTGTTGAACTCGCTTGCCATCTTGGCGATGAGCTTGTTTGGCGCCACGCCAATGGAGCAGGTCAACCCTGTGACTTCAGCGATGCGTTTTTGAATCAAGCGCGCGAGCACGCGCCCACCTTCGCGCTGGCCGCCCGGCACGTCAGTGAAATCGATGTACACCTCATCTACGCCGCGGTCTTCCATCAGGGGGGCAATGTCCCGAATGGTTTCCTTGAAGAGGCGCGAATACTTGCGATATTGCTCAAAGTCGACGGGCAAAAGGATCGCTTGCGGACACAGTCGGGCCGCTTTCATCATTCCCATGGCCGAGCCAATGCCGAACTGGCGTGCGGGGTAGGTGGCGGTGGTGATCACGCCGCGGCCCACGTAATCGCGCAGCAGCGGAAAGAAATCGAGAGGAATTTCAGCGAGATGCTCGGACGTCCATTCGCGCTCCGGGTGCACTTCACTCAGCCGTGCAATGAGGTCATCTTCGCGCCGCCGCCCACCGCCAATCACCATAGGCAAGCCCCTGAGCTGCGGATAGCGCAGCCATTCAACGGACGCGTAGAACGCGTCCATGTCGAGATGGGCAATACGGCGGGAAGGCGCTGGCGGCACGGTTTGCTCCCGTGAATCCAGAATGGGGCTCAGGCTGATGGCAGCACGGTCCCAACGCATTCGCCAAAACCAATCCGCACTGTGCCGGGTTTTTCACACCAGCCGCGCAGGATCACAGTGTCGCCATCTTCCAACCAGGTCCGGCTCTCGCCGTTGGATAGTTGAACAGGGTTCTTGCCGCCTGAGGTCAGCTCGATCAGCGCGCAGGCCTGGTCCAGGGTAGGGCCGGACAGGGTGCCCGTACCAAGCAGATCGCCGGGTTGCAGGTTACAGCCGTTCACAGTGTGGTGTGTCACCAATTGGCCTGCGGTCCAATAAGCATGGCGGTAGTTGGTGAGCGTGAGGCGGGCGGGCGCAGCCTTCGCATTGCGCATCTGAGATGTTTCTATCAGGGCTTCAAGCTGGATGTCCAGGCCGCCCTCCGCGCTGTTGGCAGCGCCGCTGAGGTAGGGCAAGGGTTGCGGGTCATCAGCGGGGTGCGCGAACGACGTACGGAAGGGCGCCAGTGCTTCCATCGTCACGATCCAGGGCGAGATGGTCGAAGCGAAGCTCTTGGAAAGGAAAGGGCCGAGCGGCTGATACTCCCAAGCCTGAATGTCCCTTGCTGACCAGTCGTTGAACAAAACCAAACCAAAGATATGTGACTCAGCCTGTTCAATAGGAACGGATTCGCCCAATTCGTTGCCTTGACCTACAAAGATGCCCATTTCAAGTTCAATGTCCAAGCGTGCGCATGGCTTGACTTGCGGCGCATCGGCATCTGGTGATTTGAGCTGTCCGCGAGGTCGCTTGAAGGACTGTCCCGAGATGCCGATGCTGGACGAGCGTCCGTGGTAGCCAATCGGCACCCATTTGTAATTTGGCAGCAGCGGGTTGTCTGGGCGGAACTGCTTGCCGATATTGGTCGCGTGATGGATTGAGGTGTAGAAATCGGTGTAGTCGCCAATGCTTGCCGGCAGCGCATATTCCGCCTGGGATTGGGGAACCAACCCGGCCTTGATCGCGGCTTCGTCTTTGGAGCCGGCTCGCAAGGCCTTTGAAAGGGCTTTGCGCAGGTGCGAAACCTTCCCGGCGCCTAGCGCCATCAGGTGATTGAGCGTGGGTTCAGCGGCGGCTTGAGCCGCTGGGAGCGCATCGCCCTCGAAAATCCCCGCCTGAAGGGCGGCGGCCATATCCACGATCTGATCGCCAATGGCGACGCCACCCCGCCAGGCTTCTTGTGTTCCTTGGCGGCGGAACACGGCAAATGGAAGATTCTGGATTGGAAAATCCGTCCTGCCGTCGTTCGCTGATAGAACCCAGCTGGTGAGGGCGGGGTCGTGCGTTTCGTTGATTTTTGCCATGAAGCCTCCTGAGCGCAAGAAAATTCGAGATGGTGAGGATGGTACCCGCCCCAGTTATCGGTGTCGGTTCACAGGGCATTCATGAGCAATGCGGATTTCACCCGCGCCGCTGAAGGAGGCTCGTTCTTTCGTGAGGGCGGGAATACCCTGCTCCGAAAGCCTTTATTTCAAGCAATTTTTGTGGTGCATTGCAGCAATTGCAATTTACAGTGATAATAGAGGGCTTCGCGGTTGACCTTTTGGCAACGCGTTGTAGATACATCTCCCCTCTCGCACGCTGTCACGGGCCTATCAGGCCGAGTTGACTCAAAGGTGAAGAATCGGGATTCGGCTGAAAATTTCAAAAGCCGTCTCTTTTGTTTCTCACCCGGCGTTACGCCGTTTCTTTTGCTTGCCGCGTTGTTGGATGGTTGGTGTTTTTTAAACCCCGGGCGTATTTTTTGCCCGACCATTTGACATGCGCGTTGGCGCGACCCTGCCAGAGCTTTAATCGCCAGGCCGGTTCCGCTGCTGCATGCCGGAAAGAAACATGATGGACTCCTTTGATCATTTGACGGCACTGCCGTCCCAAGAGACTACAGCTTCGGAACTGATTGCGTTGCTGACTCAGCAGCCCGTGGTTTCGGAAGTTGACGCGTCTGCTTCTACGCCAGCCGTTCCTAAAGTGAACGCTTTTGCGGCCATGGGCCTTGCACCAGAGTTGGTGCAAGCTGTCACCGACATGGGCTTCACTGAACCCACTACCGTACAAGCTCGCGCCATTCCGCTCGCGCTTCCAACGGATGCTAAAAACATCGCCGATCTGATGGTTTCCAGCCAGACCGGCAGCGGCAAGACTGCAGCTTTTCTGCTGCCAGTGCTGCATACACTGCTTACTGCTCAGCAAAGCGAGTACGAGCGCGAAAAAGCCGATTGGGATGCCAAAGTGGCTGAAGCCCTGGAGCGTGGGGAGCCTGCTCCCAAACGTGCGCGTCGTAAAGACCCTACCAGCTCGCGTAACTTCAAGCCCGCTGTACCCGGCGCGCTGATTCTTTGCCCCACGCGTGAACTGGCGCAACAAGTGTGCGCTGATGCCATTGACCTGGTTCGCCATTGCCGTGGCCTGCGTGTGGCCAACATTGTGGGCGGTATGCCTTACCAACTGCAGATTGCCAAGCTGCAAAACGCTGACCTCGTGGTAGCGACCCCTGGCCGTCTTCTGGATCTGCAACGCTCCGGCCAGATCAAGCTTGATGAAGTGCGCTTCCTGGTGGTCGACGAAGCTGACCGCATGTTGGATCTCGGCTTCTCGGACGATCTTGCTGAAGTCAACAATCTGACTGCCCAGCGCCAGCAGACCATGATGTTCTCGGCCACGTTTGCGCCGCGCATCCAGCAACTGGCCATGCGCGTGATGCATGACGGCGGTTCACGCCTGCAGCGCATTCAGATTGATTCTCCGCGCGAAGCACATGCCAATATTCGTCAGGAACTGTACTGGGCAGATAGCCCTGAGCACAAGCGTCGCCTGCTTGACTACTGGCTGCGCGATCCTGGCATCAACCAAGCCATCGTCTTTGCCTGCACGCAAATTGAATGCGAGCAATTGGCTGAAGAGCTGCAACAAGCTAACTTTGCAGCGGTTTCCCTGCATGGCGCCCTGAGCCAGGCTGTTCGCAACCGCCGCCTGAGCGCCCTGCGCGATGGCCGGGTACAAATCCTGGTGGCCACTGACGTAGCCGCACGCGGTATTGACGTACCTACCGTGACGCACGTGTTCAACTTTGGCCTGCCCATGAAGGCAGAGGATTACACCCACCGTATCGGCCGTACCGGACGCGCTGGCCGTGATGGCTTGGCTATCACTTTGGCGGAGATTCGTGATCGTCGTCGCTTGGCCGATATCGAGGCCTATACGCAACAACCTTTCCGTCCTCTCACGATCGACGGACTGGAGCCAACCAAGTCCTTCCCTGCCGTGACCGGCCCGAAAGAATACGGCCGTGGTGGCAAGCCAGCTGGTCGGGGTCGTCGTCCTGGCGGCCGTGAAAGCTTCGGTGGCCGTGACAGCTTTGGCGGCGGTGGCCGCGAAGGCTTTGGCGGTGGTGGTGGCCGTGAAGGCTTTGGTGGCCCACGTGGAGGTGACTCCCGCGGTCCGCGCCAATTCAAGCCTGAAGGTACATTCGATCGCAGCGAGCGCGGTGCAGCTCCCCGCCGCGCTGAGGGCGGCGGTAACTTCGGCAAGCCAGCTCATGGTCAGCCTATGGCACGCGTGAAGGCCACAACGTTTGGCCAGAACCGCAAACCTGCCGCGCCTCGCGGCCATGGTGCACCTGCAGCGCGCACTGCAAAGCCATATTCACCACGCTAATCAGACCAGCGCTGATTAAAAAAGCGGGAGCACGAAAGTGCTCCCGCTTTTTTTGTGCATCCAGCAGAGTCGCAGCAGTGAGGTGCGACTCCTTTCGCGAGCTGATCACGGAGAGCGAAGCGAACCTATCGCGGCCTGACTGAATGCAGTCCGATCCATTGTGGCTCGACGTAGCTACATGAACGCAATCGAGTGTGGAGAAGATGTGGAGGCGCAGCCGGAAGTAGACCCAAGCTTTTACCCGACAGGCTAGGTCTTACTGCTTGCGACCCAGCGCAAGAATGGAAAGGCCAGCAGCGAAGAATGTGATTCCTGCACCGACGTTGGCCGCCGCTATAGCCTTGGGCCGGCGCTCAAGCCATGCAGAGAGTTTTGTCGCCAACCCGCCCAACACTGTGAAAACCACGGCAGTGACGACGGCAAAGATGGCGCCGTAAACGAGCATCTGCGTTTGCACGGACCCACGCGAGGCTGAAACGAATTGCGGAATAAAGGCCACCACGAACAACCCCGGCTTTGGGTTTAGAACGTTCGACAGCAACCCTGTCATGAAAACGCGGCTGAGGGGCTGGCGGTCAGAAGGGCTCAACGAGATAAGACTGCGAGCAGTGATGGCTTTGTAACCCAACCACAACAGATACGCGGCACCGGCCACTTTGATCAACCAGAACGCCAAGGGAGATGACTGCAGCACCAAGGCCAATCCGAGCGTAGCGGCTATTGAATGCACCATGATTCCAAGACCCGCACCGACCGACGAAGCGGCCGCTGCAGACCAGCCTTGGCTGAGGCCACGGCTGATAGCCAAGATATTGTCGGGGCCAGGGGCTGCCACGACCAGCAGGACAGCAGCAAAGTACGCGATGAGAATGTCAAAAGGGAACATGGAGACCTTCCGAGCGAGTAAGCCGCACGCTGAAGATTGCTGCTTGGCGTGCGTCCATTGTGCCTCTAAGCTTCTGGGTATCCGCCATCAGTTCTTAGGCGAGGATCGGATCGGCTACAAACCAGTCGCCTAAAGGCTTGGTGCGGCCAATGTCTTCTTCATGTGAATCAAACCGAAGCCTTTGATGTAGTCATCGAGACGCGCATACTCTTCGTAGCCCTGCTTGAGATAGAAATCGCGGGCTTGCCATTCAAATGTCTCTAGCGCGGCGCATTTGGCGCCAATATCTCTCGCCTTGGTTTCAGCTGATTCAAGCAGGCTAGAGCCCACGCCGATTTGTCGCACGCTGTCATCTACGAACAGCAGGTCGATGCGAAACCAGTCCAGAAAAACGAATCCGCGCAGCCCACCAATCAAGTCGCCCCCGCTGCTCTTCGCGCTAACCCAGATAGGCTGCACTTCACCGTATTCGCCCACGAACTGATAGTTGAATTGGCGCATCCGGCGCCCCAACTCACCCGAGCGAACTTCCTCGACCGATGGGGTGTAGATCTCAAATGGCTTCATGGGTTGAATGCTCGTTTTAGCCGAGATGCTGTCTCAAGATACCCAAGTCCAAAAAATTCATGAACATGTTTTTAGACCGCACTGCGCACATCAGTGTGATAGACGACCCGAAATCGTTCACGGGCGAGCAGCATCTCGCTACTGAACTTGCGCCCAGACCGCTCGCACTCCCTCTGGTGAAGTAGTTGAGGTGCGACTCTCGCCAGTAGTCCAAAGCGCATCTTTGGGCCGTCTCCTGGACCGAGGGCTTAAGCAGCATTCGTCCCCTCGGCGAGTGCCTTCAGGTTGCGGAGCGTGACCGGAAGGCCTGAGTTCAGTTGCTTGGCCAGCATTGAACCTAGAACAAAGGACAGCAAACCTGAGAATGTAACTCTGTGGACGACCTCTGTCGCTCCTGACACTGGGATGAGTTCGTGCTCGAATTTCATACGAAACAGCGGAATCTTCGAATCGACCGTGAAGCACCTTCCGGGCACCACTTGAGTCAGAACCATTGGAACGGCCATGCCTTTGGGGGGTGTGATTCGGCCGCGGCAGCCGACACGAAATGGACCGTCAAGAAAGGCTTGCTTCGTGTCAGGGTCCCACGTGTGCCAGTTTTGGACATTCTCGTATATCCGGAAGATTGTTTCCGGGGGCGCAGCGATTACGATTCGGTGTTCAACTTGCATTGAAAATTTTCAGATAGAGGAAGATGACATGCGCGGCCTAACGCAAAATATAGACCCGCATGCTATGCGGTCTAGGCTTGGCGCTGAAAATTTGGATGGGTACTGCCGCTCAACATATTTCGCTTCATGCCTGATTGGTTCGTACCACTAGATCGGGCTTAGGGTGAGGCAGACCCAACAGTGAGGCTCATCGGCTGTACCAAGAGGCTAGAGCTTTCACGCAGCGGCTCCGTAGCTCCGGCGGGGCGAAAGCCACATGCCAGATACAAGCCCATCGCTGGTGTTTCTGCTGAGGTGACACACAAACAAACCCGACGCGCGCCGACGCGTTCGGCCCAATCGATGGCCGCTTTTAGTAGGGCGCGTCCCGCTCCTTTTCCGCGCGATGCGGGATCAACCCACATCTGGAATACGTTCGCAACCATCGGCTCGCCGGCCGACAACTTGCACCACACGAGACCACAAACGTTCTCGCGATGGCGTGCAAAAAGAACGCAGTCCTGACCTGAGGACGCCGCTGCAGCGATCCTGGCCGCCCAGATGGCGTCCGTTCTATCGACCTCTTCTTCATAGGTACTGCCAAAGGCATTCGGAGAATCAAGCAGTGCCTGAAGGCGCACATCCCGATAGGTTCGCCATTCATTCGGTTCTGTTGGTCGAATAGAAATCACAACACAACTTTTAGTTGAAAACACTTCCAAACCGGCTTTTACGCCTGTCAAAATGGCCACCAGGGAAGGCAGCTTCTGGCCGACTGTAGCATCGCTAATGTGAGTCGCGAGCGCCAGACATGATCTGCGTGGCGATTCGGTCAACCTCACGTTAAGGCACTAGGAAAACACGATGCCAAGCTCTCTTACCCAGTTTCTACACGCTGCTAAGCTGGTCACTTATGCTGGGCAGGATAACTCCGCGTCCGTCGAGCCTCTTCTTCCATCAACCAAGCAATTCGAGTTCGCGGAGGGAGACTTTCTGTATCGAGATATCTACGCTGGCATGGGATTTTTCGTCGGACAGGAGCTTGTCTACGACCTCAAACGCCCAGTCTGGTCAATGGCCTATGCTGGAGGCCTCACGGCAGAGATCGGTGCATCGGCTCCCGAGATCTACAGATTTCTGAGGAACGCTCTATGCAAATGTCCACCCGATCTACCGGTTCGTGGTCCCGGCGCCTTCCAAGTCGCAGACTTTGCCTATGCTTGTGAGATTCAAGGTTCCTTGGATCGTTTCGGTGGGCGCGAGCAAGTCATGCTCGCTGGCACCAAGGTGTACGAGCTCCAGTTCTCAGGTGGCTTTATCCGGTGAAGCTGGGGGAGTGGGGTTGGCCAGACACCTGAGATCAAACAATACTAAGAGGTCACCGCCGCTCGCCGAGCCGAGCAAAGATTCCTGAGTTCGCTGGAAGGAACTGATTGAGCGGCACGCCAGAGCGGCCACTATTCAGAATGCTGTGCGGCGGCCACGGGCTAACAGCGGTCCGTGAGTGAATTCCAAAGTAGGCGCGCTTAACCGTAGAGCTGAGCGGGTGACCACGCCAAGCGCTCCGCTTGAGCGATGGGTTAGGCCGCACTGCGCACATCGGGAGGATAGACGACCCGAAACCGTTCACAGGCGAGCAGCATCTCACCACTGAATTTGCGCCCGGAGCGCTCGCACTCCCTGGTGAAATAATTAAGGTGCGCCTCCCGCCAGTAGTCCAGAGAGCCATCGCCTTCTCCCTCAGTTGCCGCGAACTCTTCTGTGACATCATCGAATGGGACGATATCGACTTGTACCGTTTCGATAATGCACAGCGGTACATTGTTTGAGTCGGTTACGACGCTGAGGTCACCCGGCTTCGGCACGCCTTGACCTGATGACTCGTACGACCAGACTGATCCTGCAGTCGCTCGCTTGATGCCTGCCAGCACGAGTTGTCCAAGATCATCGACCATTGAAGGCGAGTCTCCAAACCCGAAAGCCTCATAGAACCGGTCTTCTTCAATGCCTCCAGCTTCCGCGGCGAATGCGGACCACATGGTCTGTACGTGAGTTGGGATGGGCATGGTGGATGTTTCTGTGCGAGCTAACGGCTCAATGATGTCGACTTTTGCTAGTAGGCTGCGTCTGTTGTGAACCTTGCGACGCTGCTCTGGCTACCAGAGAGCAATTGCCCATTGTTAGCGTTGAGGTGCAGCCCGGCGTTCACCACAGGACAGAGCGCTGAATGGCGGGTTAGACGTCACAGTACCGGCCATTGCAAGACAAGGCCGTAGATGTGAACCAGCCCAATAACAAGGCATATGCCAGAAGACACAAGCCAGAAGACTTGAGAGTTCTCGGGAAAGGCCGGCTTGAGGAGTGGAAATGCGACTGCGCGGGATAAGTACACCGTGCTGATGGCGAGGAGCACAAACTTGACGAGTGGTAAGCCACCCATGATGCCAGCTCCTGCCAACGCGTAGGCAGACCAGACCAGGAGCACAGCTGTGACGCCCAGAGTGACGAGAGTAGGCCGAAGTTTCCCAGCCTCCACGGCGCGCGCCATCTTCTCGCCTGCGCCCATGAAGCGATACGCTGGCGCACCCCATAGGATGCAGGCCAGGTGAGCAACTGCCGCTGCGGCGCTGAGTGCTGCGCCTATGACGAGCGCTTGAGCTCCGGAAATGATCATGGCGAATTCTGTATGATGCCCAACATTTTTAAGACGTGAACGCCTTCCGTTGCTGGAGCAGGAACGGCCGATCGATCTGGCCGGCCAGGGATTCAATGTCTGCCGCCGCCACGCCCACGAGCGCGAAGTGTTCTTTCCACCCTGCTACGGCCGCGCTGACTTGACGCACCTCTGCTATGGCTTCATCCCGCTTCAAGCCGAACTGCCTGTACTCCGATAGCGCGTTTTCCAGAGTCGCATCCGCCGCATGCGCACCCACCCGCATTTGCTGGTAGCCCAGCGCTTGGCCTGACGGCAATACGTCGAAAGCGGGCGAGAGTTCGTATTCGCCGCTGTCTGCCATCAGCAGTGCGTGGTTCTTCTCGTGGTCGTCGGTGTTGTCGATCAAAATGTTGAAGACCATGCGCCGAAATAGTTCGCGCATTTGTGCGAGGTGCAGCCCACCCGTCGTGATCCCGCGCCGACGCAGCCATTGTCCCAGCTCTGGATATCCTAGAGACTCACCGGCAGCCTTGAGCGCTACGTTGGCTGAAAGCGCGTGCCTGCGCAGGCCACCCGCCTCGCGGTCGAAGCGCTGGACGGCGACTGCGTGGCCGTGGCTCAGTTTCACGGGCAGCGTACGTGCGGCGCGAATGCCGGCTTGCACGGCTAGCGTCATCGCGGCGTGTTCTACCAGCGGAGTGTCGATAGGTTCGCCGGGTTCGTTGAATTTCAATACCCAGGGATGGCCATCCAACTCCAGCAAGGCCTTAGGGCGGGCGCCGCCCAGCGTGGTTCCGGGAGTGATGAGTCTGCGCTTGGCTTCTTCCACGGGCTCGCCCGAAAGGATCTGGTGAACTAGTGCCTCCACCTCTCCCGCCTGTGCAAGCTGGGGCAGCGGGCCGGTATCGCGTGCCAAGTATTTGCTGGCGGAGACGGACACTCCCAGGGCGCCGAAGCGCTGGTCTCCAGCAAAAAAAAGGAAATCCAGCACCGCCAGACGTGGTGGCTTGTCCAGTGCGCGGATGACGCGCTCGCCCCAACGGTCTGGACGCGCGTCATCGACTGCTCCCGCTGCGGTTTCTTTTTCATGAGGAAAAAATTCCCCCTCAACCAGGGGAAGATCTTCGCTTAGTGGGAAGCCGGATGTAAGCCACTGCGGCGCATAGACCAGTGACACACCCTTGCGCGAGCGCGCCGTTCGTAGTTCGCCGATGAGGCGGGGGGCAGAGGGATTGGCCAGCCACCATAGGTAAAGCACGTCGCCGGGCTGGTAATGCCTGAGGTCGAAGGGGGTCATGGCTTGCCGTTCTCGCTGTCTGCGTCCTGGGCTGCCACAGTGGCATAAAGCGATGGCCGCTTGCGTACCGAACGTGTTTTCGCTGCGCGCACTGAATCTTCCAGCGCACCCAAGTCGAATTCGGGAGAAGCGCACTCCGGCAAAGCCTGCGCGCGGCCCATCAGCCACAGGGCGGTGGCGTAGACACCCATGGAGACACTGGGATCGCCCTTTTCCATGCGCATGAGCGTGGGCTCGGATACGCCAATGCGCTGGGCCCACGAGGCGAGCGGCTCGCGCCGGCGTTTGCGCGCAATGCTGAGGTTCTCCCCCAGCGCGCGTAAATGAGTCAGCACGGCAGAGGGCATAGCATCAATGGCTGGAGAGCGTTTTGGCATGATATATATGTTAGATCATCTAATGAAATACCAACATATATATTTGTTTAAGGCCGATTAACTTCTCTTTTTGAGCTGAAATGGCTTGTGCACGAATCCCTAAGGCTAAAGCCAGTACGGCAGCGAAAACCTTAGATACGAGTACTGAGCACCCGTCCCGGATTCATGATGGAGTCAGGGTCCAGGGCCTTTTTGATGGCGTGCATCATGTTCAGGGCTACGGGTGATTTGTAGTCGGGCAGTTTCTCAACTTTCAAGCTGCCAATGCCGTGCTCGGCGCTGATGGAGCCTTCATGCTTCGCCACGGAATCGAACACCACGGTGTTGATTCGATCTTCATATTTGAGCAGGAACTCTCGTGCATCACCGCCTTCGGGTGTTTGCACGTTGTAGTGCAGATTGCCATCGCCCAGGTGGCCGAAATCGACCAGGCGTACTCCAGGAATTTCGCGCATCAGCGCTGCATCGGTCTCCTCCACGAAGGCAGGAATGCGCGATATAGGTACGCTGATGTCCTGCTTGATATTCAGACCTTCTTCGGCCTGCGCCATCGGAATGCTCTCGCGGATATGCCGAAGGGTGCTGGCTTGAGCCAAGCTTTCTGCAACTATGGCATCGGCAACGCAGCCAGCCTCCAGCGCTGCTTCGAGCAGGCCTTCAAACTGCGTGCGGGCATGTTCCTCGCTCTCGTGATCGGAGTTTTCCACCAGCACGCACCAGGGGTATTCGCGCCAAAAAGGTACGCGCAATTGGGGGAGGTGCTTGTCGACCAGGCTCAAGGCGAACTGGTTCATCACCTCAAAACCCGTCAAGCCTGCGCCCAGGTGCTTGTGCGCCAGTCCTAGTAGATCCACCGCTGCCTGCATCGAAGGCACCGCCGCCCACGCGGTAAGGCGTGCCGCTGGCAGAGGGTACAGCTTCATGGTGGCCGCAGTGATGATGCCCAGGGTGCCTTCGCTGCCGATGAACAGATCGCGCAGGTCATAGCCCGTGTTGTCTTTGCGCAAGCCAGTGAGGCCGTTCCATATTTCGCCCTGGGCTGTGACTACTTCAAGGCCAAGGCATAGCTCGCGCGCATTGCCGTAGCGAACCACCTGGGTGCCGCCAGCGTTGGTGCCCAGGTTGCCACCGATGGTGCAGCTGCCTTCCGCAGCCAGGCTCAAGGGGAACAGGAAGCCGGCGGCTTCTGCGGTAGTCTGAAGGTTTTGCAGGATGCAGCCGGCTTCTACGGTGATGGTCAGGTTGGCTGGATCCATGGCGCGAACCTTATCCAGGCGCCTCAAGCTGAGCACCACTTGTGATCCGCTCGTGTCTGGCACCGCACCCACTGCCAGCCCCGTGTTTCCTCCCTGGGGCACGATGCTGGCGCCATGCTTTGCGCAGGCACGCACCACGGCTGCCACCTGCTCGGTATCAGCTGGGCGAACCACCGCCAGGGCGTTACCTTCTGCGCGCTTGCGCCAATCGCGCGTGTAAGCGCTCAGGTCACCATCGGTCAACACATGCGCAGCGCCAACGATGTCACGCAGGGTCTTTAGAAGATCGGAATAGTTCATTGCGGTGTCTCTTTTAATCATGAGCTTGCGGCGGCGGAGGCGGCGCGTTTAGCGTGCTTTTGCCGCAAGCGTACGTGCAGCGTGCAGGCTGTGAACAGTGCGGCGCAAAGCAGCACTTGCAACAGCGCCAGCTTATCTCCAGGTGGGCGATCTCCACTGGCGCGCACGATCCCTTCGGTCATGTAGAGCCATACGAAGAGAGATGTCCAGCGATAGGTATACATGCGGTTTCGCAGTAAACCCGGCAAAGGCAAGACCAGCGGCAATGCCTTCAGCACCAGCCAGGAACCTCCGGGGCGCAGCGGTGCCAACCAGAGTTCCCAGGCCAGTACGAGCACAATCAACGCTAACAGGGTGGATACAGCGATCACCCTTGTCCAGCGGACGTCAGGAGGCGCCTGAGCTGGCGAGGAAGCAGGGGGAGAGATAGGCATGGGCGGTGACATCCAGGAGATCTTAGGAGAGTGGGCGGTCAGACCGGGGCATATAGCGCTCTCCTCTGTCAATCGAAGGTCAGCGAAGAGCTCAATTGAGGCTTCGCGTGACTTTCATGAAGATCACAAGCGGTCAACTTCCGTTTCTAGGATGATACTGGTATGAAGTTGCAGGCTTTGAGAGCGCGCGCGCACGAATTTATTACGGGGATCACCGATTTTCCGGTGCTTCCCACGGCCGCCACCTTGTGGCAGCGCTTTCAGCAGGACAGGCTGGGTCTTACGGCCAGTTCGCTTACTTTCACTTCTACGCTTGCGTTGGTACCGTTTTTCGCCATCGTGCTTTCGGTCTTCACCGCGTTTCCGCTGTTCGCGGAGCTCAAGGCCGCCTTGGAGCAGTGGCTGATCGAGAGCCTGATTCCGGCGAGCATCGCCAGCAACGTGATGGACTATCTCACGCAGTTTGCGGGCAAGGCGAGTGAGCTGGGTGTAGCAGGTGGTATAGGTTTTCTTATCACCGCGCTCATGCTGGTGCTCACGATAGACCACACCTTGAATGACATCTGGCGGGTGACCAGTCACAGGCCGTTGGGCCAACGCGTGCTGGTGTACTGGGCTGTGCTCACCTTAGCCCCGCTGGTGATGGGCGGAAGCCTGGCGATCACCTCCTACGTGGTCACTCGTTCGCGAGGGGTCTTGCCCGACCTGCCAGGTGGCCTGAATTTCTTGCTTGATAGCGCTCAGTTTTTCCTGATGGCCGGCGGCCTGGCGCTTCTTTATCGGTTCGTTCCCAATACCCCGGTGAAATGGAAACATGCCTTGGCTGGGGGCCTGTTCGTGGCCGTGTGCATTGGTTTGGTCAAGCAAATTATGGGTTGGTATTTGTCCCGCATACCCACCTATTCGTTGATCTACGGCACCTTCGCCGCGGTGCCAATTTTGCTGCTGTGGATTTACCTGTGCTGGTTAATTGTTTTGTTCGGTGCGGTCATCGCCGCCTATTTGCCAAGCCTTATCTCAGGCGTGGCGAGGCGTGGCGGCGGGCCCGGTTGGGAGTTTCAGCTGGGCTGCGAGGTGCTCAGGGCGCTACACGGAGCGCGAGACTTAAGTGCAAAGGGAATGACTCTGCCGCAACTAGCTCAGAGCCTGAGGGTGGACACCCTGCAACTCAGCCCCGTGCTTGAAGCATTGCAATCACTCGACTGGGTGGGCGCGCTCGCGACGCTGAGAGAGAACGAGGAGCCTCGCTATGTGCTGCTTGCCAATCCAGAGCGCACCCCACTTGCGCCGCTCATGGAGCGCCTGTTGCTGGTGCCCGACGAGGGACTTAAATCCTGGTGGTGCAATGAGGGTGTCGCTGCCCTGACGTTGAACGACATTCTCCAGTCACCACCCGCCAGATAAATTTGCGTGTTTGCCGTTTAGTGTGAACACGCCCGCGTTTCCAGGGGCTGAGAAAGACGCGTTTCTCTCACGATGTTCCGCATCCCAAGGCAAACAATCCAGGCAAAAATAAGCTGCCAAATGGCGTAGAACAGGTAGCTCGAAAACGTGTGAACCAGTAGAACCACAGAGGGTCGTCTACGGCACGATCAGCCAGAAAACCGATGATATTAGTCGCCACGAGCCAGATGACCAAGCAGTAAAAAAAAGACCTTGGTGTGGCGGGCAGGAGCCATGCAAAGTGACGTGACGCAAGTTTAGAGCCTTATCATTTGCGGCTTCCTGGACGTATCCATGCCATCCTCTTCACCATCTCTCCCATCACTATGATCCTGTTGAACGCCGACGAAGCGGTACCCGTTCCTCCCACATCGGAGCAGCTGGAAGTCCGCGTGGAAGAGCTACAGGAGCAGCTGGAGGGTCTGCAGGCCATCCTCGCCAAACCTTTGAACGAAATCCTTGCCGACACGGACAAGTCGAAGGAGGCTGCAGCAGCCTGGGATGCTTACAGCGCGATGTGGATGTTGTCGCAACGTGCGATGCGGCGCGTGGCGTTGGACCTGGCGGAGCAGCAGGGCGTGAGCGAGGCCGAGGTGGTGGCGCGGGCCATGACCTTTGCCAACGAGGTCCTCAATGGCGACGGGGTGGACCTCGGCGGCACGATTGCCGCGCCGCATATGGAGCACATTGCGCGCCACAAACCTTTTCTGCGAAAGCAATTCCGAAAAAGTTAAACGGGTTCCACTAGATCACTACCTCGTGGGGGCACCGTTCACCCTGCTTGCAAGACCGCCAACAGGGCGTCCCGTAGCGCGACAATGCGATCAGACTTTGGGGAGCCTCTGAGCCAGGCCAATCCCACAGGCGGCAATGAAGAGGGCAATACATACGGCAATATCTCAGCGGCGCCACCAACGCAAACCGCTTGCGCGATATCGTCCGGAAGAATCGTGATGCCTCGCGGGAGTGTGCGCAAGGCTGAAGCCACCGTGCGTACTGCGTACGCTTCCAATGCTGGAACCGGCAGTTTGCGGCCTGCGGCAGTAAAAATGGCTTCGATCATGTGGCCGATCGGTGTTCCAGCGGGTGGAAAAATCCAGTCCATTTCATGTAGCCGTGCAACGTCCAATTCCGAATACCGCGTGAGTAAGGCCGCACTTTGACGCGCCACCACCAGACGAGCCCGCTGGTGATAGAGCAGCACATGCTCAATATCGTCACCGGAATCACCGCTGTCCGGCGAGAAGCGGCATATGGCGCAATCCAGAGTGCGGGCGCGTAGCGCCGCCAGCAGTGGCCCGGTCACATCTTCGGTAGCGGTCATGCTGACCCGTGGACGCAGCGACAACAGATGCGCCCACGCTGCGTCAAGCACACGGGTGGAGGCATAAGGAATAAAACCCAGGCGTAGCCTGCCCTGGAACCCAGCTTGCACGCTCTCAAGCTCACCTAACAGCGCCTGACTTTCCGAGATCGCGTGCGCTGCCCGGGCTATGACCACTTTACCCGCTGCCGTGGGCTCCAAACCTCTGCCAGTGCGGAAAAAAAGCGGAGTTCGAAAGACAGCTTCAATGTCTGCAAGTGAGCGCGTCACCGACGGCTGGCTGATACCCAGGG
The DNA here is from genome assembly GCF_000422885.1 of Ottowia thiooxydans DSM 14619. Lineage (GTDB taxonomy): Bacteria > Pseudomonadota > Gammaproteobacteria > Burkholderiales > Burkholderiaceae_C > Ottowia > Ottowia thiooxydans. Next base: position 269,992 of record NZ_AUGX01000011.1, read on the forward strand.
TCTCGGCCACACGAGTGACGGATCGGAGCTGATCAAGGGCGACCAGGAGACGGTAGTGGCGAACCTTGATACGCGACTCAACTGCGTTTTGTATGAGGAGGCTAGGGTTATCCACGACTGTGAAATAGCACTTAGTGTATGAGTCGATGCGAATTCATTGCCATTAGTCTATTTCAAAAGCGTACAGTTGAAGGACAAAAGGACCAGCCACTTACTGGCATCAAATGAGCGAATTCACCACACGGCCGGAGATTTCCGGCACCTTCGGCGTCGTATCTTCAACTCATTGGCTCGCCTCGCAGGCGGCCATGGGTGTTCTTGAACGTGGGGGCAACGCCTATGACGCGGCCGTTGCCGGTGGGTTTGTGTTGCAGGTTGTGGAACCTCATTTGAACGGCCCAGGCGGCGAAGTCCCTATCTTGCTTTGGAGCGAACGTTTGGGCAAAACGCTGGCGATCAATGGTCAGGGCGTGGCTCCGATGGAGGCTACGGTTGAGGTTTTTCGGCGCATGGGGTTTGAGCAAGTGCCAGGCATCGGTTTATTGCCTGCTACTGTGCCCGGCGCATTCGGTGCCTGGATGACTTTGCTGCGTGAGCACGGGACGTGGTCTTTGGCCGACGTATTGGCTCCTGCCATTCGATATGCACGGGACGGGTTTCCGCTGATTCCGCGCGCAGTGCAAGCCATCTATGCAGTCCAGGAGCTTTTTCGCACGCAATGGACCAGCTCAGCCGATACATGGTTGCCGGGCGGCCGCGTACCCGTGCCTGGGGAGCTTTTCCAGATGCCTCAATTGGCAAAAACCTATGAACGCATCGTTCAAGAGGCGCAGGCAAGCAGCGAAGATCGGACCACCCAAATCGACGCAGCGATCGAAATTTGGTACCGGGGCTTCGTAGCGCGGGAGATAGATCTTTACTACCGGAGCGCCAAAGTGCAAGACACCAGTGGCGAGCTCCACGGTGGTCTGCTGCGCTACGAGGACATGGCTGCATGGTCCCCAACAGTGGAGTCACCTCTGACGGTTGACTTTGGCCGCTATACGCTGGCCAAGTGTGGGTACTGGAGCCAGGGGCCTGCCTTTCTTCAGCAGATTGGAATGCTGCGTCACGCGGGCTTGGAACAGTTTGCACCTGGCACCGCAGGTTTTGTCCACCGCATCGCCGAGGCCGCCAAACTCGCCATGGCCGACCGCTTGGCTTGGTATGGCGTGGCGCCCGGCGCGAACACTGAAGTGCAGATGGCGCTGCTGTCGGACGAGTATTTAAGTGCACGCTGGGCCGAAATTGGCGAAATAGCCTCTAACGAACTGCGTCCTGGTAATCCGCTCGGCCGGAGCGCTCGGTTGCCCGACCTGGACGTAGCTCGCCGCACATTGCTGACCGCTGACACCCGATTCGGCATTGGCGAGCCCACATTCGCGACGCTGCCACCTGTCTCTCAATGGGCAGAGCGCGAAGTGTTCGTCGGGGACACCTGTCACATAGACGTGATCGACCGGCATGGCAACATGGCCGCTGCCACACCTTCGGGCGGATGGCTTTCCTCCAGTCCAACGGTGCCGGCTTTGGGGTTTGCGATCAACACGCGGCTGCAAATGACCTGGATGGACGATGGTCTGCCCAACAGCCTGACGCCAGGGGTCGCCCCTTGCACGACCTTGTCACCGTCGCTGGCGCTGCGAGACGGCGAGCCTTACATGGTCTTTGGCACACCTGGAGGCGATCAGCAGGATCAGTGGTCGCCCGCATTCTTTCTTCGTCATGCCGTTCACGGCATGAATCTCCAGGAGGCTATTGATGCGCCCGCCTGGCACGTCGATCATTTCCCCGCTTCATTCTGGCCGCGACAAACTCGCTTGAACCAACTGACGCTCGAATCACGGTTCATGCCCTCGGAAATCGATGAGCTCCGGCGAGCTGGGCATGAGGTCAAGGTTGGCCCGGACTGGTCAGAGAGCCGCATGTCTGCATGCAGCAGAGAGCGTGACTCGCGTGGCCGCCTTCTGTTGCGTGCTGCGGCTAATCCGCGTGGCATGCAGGGCTATGCCGTAGGGCGTTGAACCGTTTTTTTCCTTGGAGTAAACCCATGACTTTCATCCGCCTGAGACATTTCCTCGGTGCTTTGCTGCTCGGAGCTGCCAGCATCGCAACAGCAGCGTATCCTGAAAAGCCCATTACTCTCATAGTTCCCTGGGCGCCGGGCGGATCCACGGACATTCTTGCGCGCGCACTCGCCGAACAGCTCGCCAAATCGCTTGGTCAACCTGTGATTGTCGACAACCGGGCCGGTGCGTCTGGCAACATCGGCTCAAACATGGTGGCCAAAGCGCGTCCTGACGGCTACACGTTGTTGGTGGGGTCAATGAGCACGCACGCGATGAACCCGGCATTGATGGAGAGCATGCCCTTCAAGGGTGTTGAGGACTTCACGCCGATCGCTCAACTGGCAAACGTCGTCAACACATTCGTCGTGAGCAACTCCGTGCCGGCGAAGAACGTCCGCGAACTCATCGCCTACGCCAAGGCCAACCCCGGAAAGCTCAATTACGCCAGCGCCGGTGCCGGCTCAACGAATCACCTCAGCGCCGTGTTTTTTGAACGCGCTGCCGGCGTGCGCATGACCCACATTCCTTATAAGGGGGGTGCTCCGGCTGTAGTGGATACCGTGGCCGACCAGACTCAAGTGCTGTTCTCCGCAGGCACCCAAACGCTTCCCCACGTCAAGGCTGGAAAACTCAAGCTGCTCGCTGTGACGGAGGCCAAGCGTTCCGTTCTGCTGCCGGAAATACCCACTGTGGCTGAAACATTACCGGGCTATGAGCTCGGAGTTTGGTATGGCTTCTTCGGCCCGGCACGCATGCCTAAAGATCTGGTCGATCGCCTCAACGCCGCAGCAAACGCTGCCATGGCAGATCCGAATGTGAAAGTCCGGATGGACAGCATGGGCGTGGAGGTGACTAACGCGACGGCTGCGGAGTTTGCTGCCACTTTGCGTAGCGATGCCGACCGTTACGGCAAGATTATTCGCGAGCTCGGGATCAAGAATGAGTGACTCTGAACGAGGTGAAGTCCTTGTTAGTCTGCCTGCAGACGCATTCTCTGTCTTGTGCGAGCGCTTGCCCAGAGCTGAAGGTTTTGATGACTCCATGGGCCTTGCAGAGCGCTTTCGTCAAACGGTGTTAGGCGACGGGCTGATGACAGTTAATCGCGTTCATGCGGCTTCGGAGCGAGATGTGCTTTTGCAGCGTATCTGGTCTTCCAGGCCCCAGGAATATCCTGTCGGTGGAACGAAGCTCAAGTCCATGACGAACTGGACTCGGCAACTGCTGCTGCGTGGCGAGCTTTTCATCGGCGAGGGCCTGGGTGCGCTGCAAGACGTTTTCGATGACGCTCAATTGATTACATCCATGGGTCTGCGGGCAGTCATGAATGTACCTTTGGTGCGGCAGGATGGCAGTTGCTTCGCGACCTTCAATGTGCTCGGTACACGGGAACGTTGGACCACTGGAGACCAGGTCGTGATTAGGCTCCTTGCTGAACTGATGCGACCTCAGGCGGCCGGTTACTTGGCGGATATGGCGGCCTCTGCGCGCAGTCATCAGAAGGCCATGTCTACGCATTCGTGATACGCGGAGTGCAAATACCGTTCAGAAGATTCCATCACCCGGTGGCAGGGTCGAGAAGTCGCTAACTCCTGCCAACCGCGGTTTCCACGTTTTTGATGGGAGTCACTCCAACAGAAATTCCCGCAGCGCGAACAGCACCTCATCCGGCGCTTCAGTCATGAGCGAATGCCCGGCATTCACCTCTGTGATCTTGGCCAGCCTTGCATGGGCGGCCAGCGCCTTGGCGGACTTGGGTGGTGTCATCTGATCGTTCCGGCCAATCAGAAAAAGGGTAGGGCAGTGCACCGCCGCCATGGCCTGCTCGCCACCGGAATAGCTGTCGCATGCCTTGAAGCCCGTGTAGAACACATTGGTCTTAGAGTTGCTGGCCAGCATTCGCCGCATCAGGGCGCGAGAGCCGCCGTACAGCCATGAGCCGGGGCCGAAGGCTGAGGGGGGTGGCGCCAGCATTGAGTGCGAAAACTGATTGACCATGGCAATCGCCTTTTCCGGTGCCTTCACAGAGCTTTCCAGCAGAGCAGGCGAGACCTTCATTGGGCAGGCTGCGCCGGCCATGACCAGATGGCTGACGTGAGCAGGGGCACGTGCCGCTGTTTCCAGCGCAATCAGCGAGCCGAAGCTGTGACCCACCAGTGCCGCCTGGTTGAGGCCCGCCGCTGCAAGCAGGGCAATGATGGTGTCGGCAGCTTCCTCCACCGTGGTGGGTGGCTCGCCACCGCTTTTACCCTGGCCCGGCAGATCGATGGCCAGCACGTTCCAGCCATGATTGGCCATATATCGGCTTTGCAGGATCCAGACGCTGTGATCGTTCAGCACCCCATGGATGAAAACAACCGTGGGCTGCGCGGCGTTGAACGCCTTGCCACCTGTGTAAGCGTAGATTTTGTGTCCGTTGACGGTTAGAAACATATCAATTTTCTCCAGCGCCAAGCGCCCTTAGATGCGCTGCCGACCCTCACCCCAGCCCTCTCCCGCAGGCGGGAGAGGGAGCGGGAGCAGAAGCCAACTGCAGCGCATGAAATGTGATCCAGTCGTACCCCTACCGCGCGAGCAAGAAAGGGCGTAAAAATCGGAAGGTCGCGGAGCAGACCATGCGGGTGTAGCCGCGGAGCTGGCTTTGCCAGGCCGCTGGCTGCGTCCCCCTTGGGGGAAGGCGCGACAGCGACTCAGGGGGGTCATGTTTTTAGAGCGCGTTTCAAGTCTTCTATCAGGTCATCAGCGTCTTCGAGCCCAATAGAAAGCCGGATCGTGCCGGGGCCGATGCCTGCGCCTGCCAGGGCGTCGTCGCTCATCCTGAAGTGCGTGGTGCTGGCAGGGTGGATGACCAAGCTGCGGCAGTCGCCTACGTTGGCCAGATGGCTGAAGATTTTGAGTTGCTCGATGAAGCGCTTGCCTTGCTCCCTTGAACCCTTGATATCGAAGCTGAAGACGCTGCCCGCGCCTTTGGCACCATGCTTGAGCAGCCGCTCAGCCAATGCGTGGCTCGGGTGCGATGCGAGCATAGGATGGCGAACGGTGGAGACGAAAGGATGCTCGGACAGAAATTGCACCACTTTCTCTGTGTTGGACAGGTGCTTTTCCATGCGAAGCGGCAGGGTTTCGATGCCTTGCAGGATCAGCCAGGCCGAATGGGGGCTGAGGCACGCGCCGAAATCACGCAGACCTTCACGCCGCGCTCGCAGAAGGAAGGCGCCCACGGTGCTCTCTTCGGTGAACACCATGTTGTGAAAACCGTCATAGGGGGCCGTGAGTTCTGCGAATTTCCCGCTGGCGTCCCAGTCGAAAGAGCCGCCATCTACGACGATGCCGCCGATCACAGTGCCATGGCCGCTCAGGAATTTGGTGGCGGAGTGGTAGACCAGGTCCGCGCCGTGATCGAACGGTTTGAGCAGGTAGGGCGTTGTGAACGTGGAGTCCACCAGAAGGGGGACGCCGGCCTCATGTGCGATGGCAGAGACGGTAGGGATGTCGAGCACATCCAGACCGGGGTTGCCCACGGTTTCGCCAAACAGAAGTTTGGTATTGGGCCGGATGGCGGCTTTCCAGCCGTCCATATCGCCTGGTTTGACGAAGGTGGTTTCGATGCCGAAGCGCCGCATTGTGAAATGCAGCAGGTTCTGGCTTCCTCCGTAGAGCGCCGTACTGGCCACGATATGGCTACCGGCGCCCATCAGCGTGGCGATGGTCAGGTGCAACGCCGCCTGGCCGCTGGAGGTGGTGATGGCGCCTATACCGCCTTCGAGCGCCGCGACGCGTTGCTCAAGCACCGCGTTCGTTGGGTTGCTAAGGCGGCTGTAGACGTGGCCCGAGCGTTCGAGGTTGAACAGCGCCGCCGCATGGTCGCTGGATTCGAAAACGAAGGAAGTGGTGAGGTGGATCGGTACCGCGCGCGCGCCTGTGGCCGCATCGGGTGCGGCACCGGCGTGAATGGCGAGGGTATCGAAGCCGGGATCGGCGTAGCCGGGCATGCAAAGCTCTCCTGCTGAATTTTGTTACCGGCCGCTGGTGGCCGTGCGTCATTGTGGGCTATATTTGTTCAAACGTGATCATTGGTGCTGGAAGGAGAAGAGCATGAGAGTCAGCGACATCTTGCGCGTAAAGGGCGGCGCGTTGTATACCGTCACGCCCGACGAGCCTTTGGCCAATGCAATCAGTGTGATGTCAGAAAAAGACATTGGCTCGCTGGTGGTGATGGAGCATGGCGATTTGGTGGGCATGCTCACCTTCCGGGAGATCATCCTGGCATTGGCCAGAACCAATGGGCATCTGGGCGATCTTCCCGTGCGCACCAGCATGGACGACCATCCGCTCACGTGCACGCTGGAAACAGACATGGACGAGGTGCGCCGCATGATGCTCGACCGTCACGCACGCTATATGCCTGTGATGGACAAAAAAATGCTGATGGGCGTGATCAGCTTCTACGACGTCGCCAAGGCCGTGGTGGACAGCCAGAATTTCGAGAATCAGATGCTCAAGGCGTATATCCGCGATTGGCCAGAGGACGCAGCCCGTCCTTGAGGTGATTCGGTCTAAGAAGGTGCTCCTAAGGTCAATGAACACCTTCTGAAAGGCGAGTTTTCGGCAAGATGGGCCCTGGTTCCATCAAGACGTCGTTACACGCGAGATAATCGCCACCTATGAGTGGCAATACCTTCGGCTCCCTTTTCGCAGTTACAAACTTCGGTGAATCCCATGGCCCGGCCATTGGATGCGTGATAGATGGCTGTCCGCCCGGCATGGCGCTGGCGGAGAGTGATATCCAGCCGGATCTCGATCGACGCCGGCCCGGCACCTCCAAGTTCGTGACCCAACGCAACGAGGCGGATACGGTTGAAATCCTTTCTGGCGTTTACGAAGGCCTGACTACGGGCACACCTATTTGCTTGCTGATTCGCAATACTGATCAGCGCAGCAAGGATTACGGCGAGATCGCCCAGACTTTCCGCCCAGGCCATGCGGATTACACCTATTGGCGCAAATATGGCGTTCGAGACCCTCGTGGCGGTGGGCGCTCATCCGCTCGGTTGACTGCGCCTACGGTGGCCGCTGGCGCGGTGGCTAAAAAGTGGCTGTACGAGAAATACGGCACCGTATTTCGTGGCTGCATGACTCAGGTCGGAGATTTGACGATCGGTTTCGAGGATTGGGCGCACGTCGAAAACAATCCGTTTTTTGCTCCGGTGGCTGATGTTTCCTCCATCGAGGAATACATGAACGTCCTGCGAAAATCCGGCGATTCCTGCGGCGCACGGCTGCGCGTGATGGCTGAAAAAGTGCCCGTTGGCCTGGGAGAGCCGCTTTATGACAGGTTGGATGCGGACATCGGCAAGGCCATGATGGGCTTGAATGCCGTGAAGGGCGTGGAAATCGGAGATGGCTTTGCCAGCGTCGCTCACCGGGGCAGCATGCACGGCGATTCACTGATGCCTGGCGGCGGCTTTGCCTCCAACCATGATGGCGGTGTGCTTGGCGGTATCAGCACCGGCCAAAACCTGGAGGTGGCCATTGCCATCAAGCCCACCAGCTCAATCCTGGTGCCACGCCAATCCATCAACACTTCCGGGCAACCCGTAGAGCTGATTACCAAGGGGCGACACGATCCTTGTGTGGGCATCCGCGCCACACCGATTGCCCAGGCGCTGCTCGCGCTGGTGGTGATGGAGCATGCCTTGCGTCAGCGCGCTCAATGCGGTGATGTCGTTGTGCCTGCGGGTTTTGAGTAACTCGCATCCAGCGAAGGCTTCAGCGCCAATGAGCCTAGCCGATACCCTGGTTCTGCCTTCAGAGGCGCAATGGGTTGAGGCGGCGGAATACGGCATGCTCGTCGAAGGGGGGCGCACCACGCAAGCGGCCGCCCTGCTGGTGATCGGCTTGCTGTGCGCCTTGCTGTATTGGTATGTACCCGTTTGGCAGCTCGTTCTATGGGCCACAGCCGCCCTGACGGTATCGGCTTTCAGGCACGTTTTTTGCCGCCATTTCGCCAAGCTCGCTGAAACGCATTCCATAGAAGTCCAGTTGGACTTTGTGCGGCGCTACAACTGGATTTGGCCTTTATATGGCGCCACCTGGATCAGCTGTGCGTTGCTGCTGCTGGAGCGCTTACCACCCAGATTGGAGGCCGTTTGCTGGATGCTGGTGGCAGGTGTTTGCGGGGCGGGCGTCTTGTGGATGTCTGCCCATCTGAAGACGGCTCGGCTGTTCGTATTTGCGGCCATTGTGTGCCTGGCCGTGAGCATAGGCCTTCACCATCTGTTCGATTGGCATGCGGTTCATAGCGAAGGCAGTTTCTGGTTTTCCGGCCTCCTTCTGATTTTTCTGTTGACGCTGCTGCACGTTGCCAACAAACAGCACAAGGTGTTTGCGAGCAGAATTGAGCTGAGCTATCAGAACGCGCGCTTGATCTATTCGCTGCGCCAGCAGGCGAGTGCCTTGCAGGAAGCGATTAAATTCAAGGACCGGTTCCTGGCAGGCGCTGCGCATGATCTCAAACAACCTGTCAATGCGCTCGGTATCTACGCGGAATGGCTCAGCAAAGAGCCTGAGCTGAGCCCCGAAATCAGCCCCAAGATCCTCCAGGCGACGACCGCCATCAATACGCTGTTCGACTCGATGTTCGATTTTGTCAAACTCGATGCGGGGCAGTTTCGAATTGAGCAGCAGCAGGTCAATGTCCCAAGGCTGCTGTCGGATCTGGAGGCTCAATTCCACCCCATGGCTTCTCAGCGCAAACTTAAGCTGCGCATACGGCCATCGCCCGTGGCAACGTTTCGAAGCGACCCAGCCATATTGCAACGTATTCTGGGGAATTTGCTGGCTAATGCCATTCGCTATACGCGCCAGGGCGGCATCCTGTTGGCTGTACGCCGTGAACCGCAGGCCTTGCGGTTTGAGGTGTGGGATACAGGTATTGGTATGCGCCCAGAGGAGCTTTCGCGCATATTCGGCGAGTTCTACAAGGTAGAGACTGCCGGCACTGAAGAGGGGTTTGGCCTGGGTTTGGCCATTGTGAAGCGGTTGTCAGACCTTATGGGCTACAGCGTGAGCGTTCGCTCGCGCCAGCACCGTGGCTCCGTGTTCTGTGTACGTGTGCCGCTGGTGGAGGCTGATGAGTAAAAGACAAAGGGGCTGCATGCCTGTCTGGCATGCAGCCCCTTTAGATCGTGAACAGACTCTTAAAAACCGAGCATGCCGTTCAAGCGTGCGAAGTGCAGGGTCTGTGTACGGCTCTTGACGCCCAGGCGCCGGAACAGGCGCCACAGATGCACCTTGACGGTATGTTCGCTGATACCTAAGCGTTCAGCGATATCACGATTGGACAGACCCTCATCCAGCATGATGATGAGCTGTTTTTGCCGTTTGGTCAGCTTGGTGGGGCCGCCGGCTTCGCCATCTTCTGACTCACCGTCTTGACCTTCGGGCTGCATCATCGCGCGCAGAGTGGCCGCAATTTCGCCTGCCCCGCTGGATTTTTCGATGTAGACATCAGCGCCAGCTTCCCGGCACCACTCTTCAACGTCTGCCGCTGGCGTGGCTGATATCACCGCCAGGGGCACGGCAGGATAGGTGGCCTTCAATACTTTGACACCGGAAATGCCTACCGTATCAGGCAGCTTCAGGTCAAGGCAAAAAATTTCTGGTGCGCCACGAAGGGCGACGGCTTCGTCCAGATCTGATAATTGCGAAAGCTCCACTACTTCGGAGCCCGGCCGTACCCGACGCAACACCATCACAATGGCATCGCGCATCAGCGGGTGGTCGTCGATTACATAGATAGCCAAGATGTACTCCCGAACAGGTGTTGTTCTAATTTGATGAGTTATTTTGGCCTATTCGGTTCTTAGTTCTAAAGATTTCTCTCTCAAACCTCTATCAAAACCTCACAAGGTGGGCGTATTTCACGCTCCTGTTTCATCAAGCAGACGTTTTAATGCATCTGTGACCAGCTCTAACTTGACATTCGTCAAGGGCTCCAGCAAAAGATTGAGATCTGCAAGCGCTGCAGAGCCCTCTGTCTGCAGTCTTTTTACAGCTTGCCCCGCCTCGCGCGGAGACTCAAACCCCACGCTCTGCAGTAATACCTCACCGTTGGCTTCCGTGAATTTGAAGTAAAAGCGGCCGTCCTTTTCACGGTACTGCTTGAACTGCGGCAGGGAGCCTTTTGGCTGACTCTTGTCCTTGCCTGGGGTGCTCTGGGCACCAAGCGCTCGCAGGCCGACAGCAGAACGCAGGTCACGTAGAAAGGGCGCGGCGATGGCTCTGGCTTTTTCGGCGCCCGCCAGCAAAATAGCCTGAACTTCGGCCGGGTTGTCAATCAGATGCTGGTAGCGCTCGCGCATGGGCCCGATTTCGCGTTCAATGCGCTCGAACAACTGCTGCTTGGCGTCTGCCCAGCCAATCCCGTCCGCGAAGGCTTGGGCAAATGCCTTGGTCTCTTCATCGCTTGCGAACGCACGAAAGATAGAAAAGAGTGAAGATCCCGCAGTCTCTTTGGGCTCTCCGGGCGCACGGGAATCTGTGACGATACCCATGATCTGCTTGCGCAACTGCTCGCGGGGCCCGAACAGTGGAATGGTGTTGTCATAGCTTTTGCTCATCTTGCGGCCATCCAGGCCTGGGAGCAGGGCTACGTTTTCGTCAATCACTGCATCTGGCAGAACCAGCAGTTCTCCGTACAGGTGGTTAAAGCGCTGCGCGATATCGCGCGCCATTTCAATGTGTTGCACCTGATCGCGCCCCACAGGTACCCTGTGCGCTTTGAACATCAGGATGTCTGCTGCCATGAGCACGGGGTACATGAACAGGCCGGCTGTCACATCGAAGTCGGCGTCTTGGCCGGCAGCCTCATTTTTGTCAAGAGCAGCTTTGTAGGCGTGAGCGCGGTTCAGAATGCCCTTGCCCGTGACACAGGTCAGCAGCCAGGTGAGCTCAGGAATCTCTGGAATATCGCTCTGGCGGTAGAAGGTGACTTTTTCCGGGTCAAGCCCCGCCGCCAGCCAACTGGCCGCTATTTCGAGCGTGGAGCGCTGTATGCGCTCAGGCTCATCACACTTGATGAGTGCATGGAAATCAGCCAGAAAATAGAAGTTCTCCAGCCCTGGCTCGCGGCTTGCGCGCACTGCGGGGCGAATAGCTCCGACATAGTTGCCAAGGTGGGGGGTGCCGGTTGTGGTGATGCCGGTGAGAGAGCGTACGAGGTCTTTAACAGTCATGAGTGGCGCAGACAAAACTAGCGAATCAGGGCGCCCAACGGGGAGAGCACCAGATCAAGAAAATTGAAGGTCAGTGACATCAGCGGCCTCATCCACAGGTTGCTGATGACGCCAGCCACGACCAGAGCCATAACGATGAAAAAGCCCCAGGGCTCCAGGCGGCTGAACGGGATAGCGAGCCTGGTTGGCAGCAGGCTGGTCACCACGCGCCCGCCATCCAGCGGCGGCAGAGGAAACAGGTTGAAGACGAACATCACCACGTTGACCAAAATACCGGCGCGGCACATTTCGAGGAAGAAGCGCTCTTCCACGTCCGCTCCACGCAAGAGATACAGGCCAACACCCCAGCCCAGCGCCTGTAGCAAATTGGAGACTGGCCCGGCTAGGGCCACCCAGATCGTGTCCCGGCGCGGGTTCTTCAATCGTCCAAAGTTAACGGGTACCGGTTTGGCATAGCCGAAAAGGAAAGACCCACCCGTGGCGATGTAGAGAAACAGCGGCATGGCGATGGTGCCGATAGGGTCGATGTGCTTGAGGGGGTTCAGCGTGACCCTGCCCATCACGGCGGCGGTGTCGTCGCCGAAGTAACGCGCGATGTACCCATGGGCAGCCTCATGCACGGTGATTGCAAAAAGCACCGGCAGGGCGTAGATGGCGATGGTTTGGATGATATTGGCGATGTCCACAGGCGGATTGTCTCAGAGCGGGGGAGGGGGTAGGCGTGCGTTGTTCAGTGGGGAGCCTGTCAGCTCCCGGGCTGTGAGAACACGTTCTAAGGCTTGAGCGTGCGTCAAAGACCCAGTATGGCCAAGTCACCGCGCCCTTGGCGCAGTACTTCTGGAGGGCTTTCCGAGAGGTTGATCACCGTGGTGGGCTCTGAAGGGCAGCCACCCGCATCAATCACGCCTGCGATCTGGCGCTCCAGGCGGTCACGGATCAACTCTGGATCGTTAAGGGGGTCAGTTTCACCCGGAAGAATCAGCGTGGTGGCCAGGAGCGGCCCGCCATGGTGCTCAATCAGATCAAGCACCACGCGGTGATCTGGTACGCGCAGCCCAATGGTCTTGCGCTGAGGATGGCTGAGGCGGCGAGGTACTTCCTTACTGGCTTCCAGCACGAAAGTGAACGGCCCGGGAGTGCCGAGCTTGAGCAGGCGAAACTGGGTGTTATCCACTCGCGCGTAGTTGGCCAACTCGCTTAAGTCACGGCAAATGAGGGAAAGCTGATGCTTGTCATCCAGCCCCCGGATGCGCCTGAGTGACTCTGCGGCGGCCTTATCGTCGAGCTGGCAGACAAGCGCATAGCTGGAGTCCGTGGGGATGGCCAAAATGCCCCCTTGCCGCAGCAATTCGGCGGCCTGCTTGAGCAAGCGAGGTTGCGGGTTGGCGGGATGAACGCTGAAATACTGTGCCACGGCTATGAATCAATGTACGCGGTCGCTGAGTTGCGACCATACGGGAGTGAGCCCCGCGGGTAATGGGGGAAGTTTGCCAAGATCGACATGGCTCTCGGTGGGGCTATGAAAATCGCTGCCACGCGAGGCCAGTAAATCCATTTCGCGTGCCATATCTGCATACCGCAGTGCCTCGGCAGATGAATGGCTTCCTGTGACCACCTCCACGCCCAGCCCGCCGTGCTGTTTGAACTCAGAAAACAATGCGTATTCAACCGTGGGCGAGAAATGGTAGCGGGCAGGATGTGCGATGACTGCAATGCCGCCACCCTGGGTGATCCACTGGACGGCATCGCCCAGTTTGGCCCAGCGATGCTCTACATAGCCCGGTTTGCCCTCAGTGAGATATTTACGAAATACTTCGGAGGTGTCGCGACATACGCCGGTTTCAACCAGAAACCGGGCGAAATGCGTGCGTGAGATCAGCTTTGGATTTCCTGCGTGCTTGAGAGCGCCTTCATAGGCACCATGGATACCCACTTTGGCCAGTTGATTGCTCATTTCCAGCGCGCGAGGCCCACGGCCATCGCGTGTATCCGCCAAGCCTTCAACCATACGCGGATTGGTGTGATCAAAGCCCAGGCCCACGATATGTACCGTGGTGTCCGCAAAAGTCACTGAAATCTCTACCCCGGTGAGGTATTTCAACCCTTCAGCCTGAGCAGCCTCCAGCGCCCGCTGCTGGCCACCAATTTCATCATGGTCGGTCAATGCCCATAGCTCTACCCCATTGGCTTTGGCTCTGGCGGCCAGAACCTCGGGTTCAAGGGTGCCGTCGGAGACGGTGGAATGGCAATGGAGGTCGGCGTTAATTTGAAGAGTCACAGCTCCATTCTATGAGTCTGCACCTTTGAACGTGTTCTCACGTTAATGGCCAATCCTGCTGGGGTCCACGCAATTGCTCGAAAGCCCGTGCTATTTGGAGCACACCGAGGTCATCAAAGCGCTGGCCAGCGATCTGCAAGCCGATCGGCCAAAGCTTGCCATCGCCCGTAGCTGAGTCGGCATATCCGCAGTTGACTGAGATAGCCGGCTGCTCGCCCATGTTGAAAGGCACCGTGAAGCCTATGTGCTCCAAACCGTGCAGCGGGTCGTTGGTGGGAGATGCCCAATCGAATGGTGCCGGGCCCACTGGTGAGGTCGGTGACAACACATAATCAAATTCCTGGAGCGCTGCTTGAGTGGCTACCCGCGTGGCGTGGGTGGCGCTGAAAGCGCGGAAAACGTCGGGGCCGCTCATGCCGCGCGCACTCTCAGCCCATTCGCGGATGACGGGCAAGGCGGCCGCCCGGGTTTCAGGGGTCAGTGCATCGAGATCGAGCATCGAACGCATGCGCCAAAAATGGTCCAGGCCTGAGAGGAGTTCAGGCGTCATGATCGGCCTCATGCGCGTGACTACCGCACCTTTTTCCTCGAAAAGATGCGCGGCATGTTCGACGGCTGCGCGGATGGCTGGCTCCACGGGCAGGCCGCAGCCGGCGTCCAGCCATAGGCCGATGCGCACCCCCGCCAGCGATTTTTCTTGCCGCCATACCAGCGACCAGTCTATGGCTTGGGCAGGCAAGGCCATGCAATCTCTAGCGTCTGGGCGACTCAGCACCTGCATCAGCAAAGCCGCGTCGGCGACCGTGCGGGTCATGGGGCCGGCAGCGCGCCCCATGTAGGGGGGATCGATGGGTACGCGACCCAAGCTTGGCTTCAGCCCGACAATACCGCACCACCCGGCGGGAAGCCTGATGGAGCCGCCTATGTCCGTGCCCAGGTGCAGAGGGCCGTACCCCGCTGCGGCTGCCGTGCCGGCGCCTGCGCTGGAGCCCCCGGGTGTGCGTGTCATGTCCCAGGGGTTGCGCGCAATGGCGTGGAAGGTGGAGAGCCCGGAGGACAGCATGCCGTAATCGGGCATGGTGGTCTTGCAGACGATGACTGCACCGGCCTCACGCACCCTAGCGGCTGGTGGTGCGTCTTCTGGCGCGGGGGTCAGCGTCACGGCTTTGGTACCCAGCGGCATGGGATCGCCCCGGGTGGCAATGTTGTCCTTGATCGTAATCGGCACCCCGTCCAGAGCGCCGCACGGTTCTCCCTTGAGCCAGCGCGCTTCCGAGATTCGAGCTTGTTCGAGTGCTGCGTCTTGCCGCAGCAGGAAGGTGGCCGCAAGCTGCGGCTCCCAGCGTTCGATCTGCCCCAGTACTGACTGCGTCACCTCGACCGGGGAAAACTCCCCGGCCTTGTAGCCCGCGATCAGTTCATGGGCGGAGAGTTCATGCAAGGCCATGCGAGGGAGTCCCTTTTTTGTCAGGTCCAGCTAAGTGCTGCCAGATCGTTGACGAACACAGGCATGTCTTTCCAAAGGCCTGTCAAGCGGCGGTTGGCCACCGTCAACCATTGTGGCTGATAGAGCCAGGTCAGCACGGAGTCGTCTGCCAGCATCTTCTGAGCATCACCCAGAAGCTTGTTGCGTTCGGCCAGATTGGGCGTGGTTTTTATTTTGTCGAACAGCGTGTTGAATTTGGGATTGTTGTAGCCCCAGTAGTAATCTGATTTGGTGAAATTGACCAAGTCAAACGGCTCCACGTGGCTGATGATGGTCATGTCGTAGTTATGCGACCCCCCATAGGTGTTGGCAAGCCACTGCGCCCATTCCACGTTCTGCACCTTGGCGGTGATGCCTATCTTGGCCAACTGCGCCACGATGACTTCACCGCCCTGACGCGCGTAAGGGGGAGGGGGCAGCACCAGACTCAACTCCAGCGGCGTGGTGATGCCCGCTTCCTTTAGCAGTGCACGAGCTTTTTCCGGGTTGTAGGGGTTGATGCCCGTGGTGTCTATATAACCTGCAGCGCCCGGTGCATAGTGGCTGCCTATGGCTACACCAAAACCATCACCCGCGCCGGAGATCACCGCTTTGCGGTCAATGGCAGCTGCAATGGCGCGCCGCACGCGCACGTCACTCAAGGGTTTCTTCGCGTTGTTAAGGGCCAGTACGGTCTTGGCGCGCGAGCCGCTCACAATGGTTTGCAGACGCGAATTCGCTTTGAACTGAGCGGCGCCCCGCGGCGTTACGCGCACAAAGGCGTCTACATCACCTGACAGCACAGAGGCCACCTGGGCCGCTGGATCGCTGATGAAGCGAAACGTAGCGCGCTTGATCCGGATGGCGCCGGGATTGCGGTAGGTGGGTGAGGCGCGCAAACTAATTGACGAGCCTTTGCTCCAGCGATCCAGAACGTAAGGGCCCGTGCCGACCGGGGTTGCATTGTTCGTAGTAACGCTCTTGGGCTCAACGATGACAGACGTTGCCTGGCCCATATAGAACAGGAAATCCGGATCGGGCTCCTTGTTGATGATGACCAGCGTGTGTTCATCGACCACGCGGACACTTTCCATGGAAGCGAAAGTGCGCTTGTCCTTGTTGGTGCTTTTCTCGCCACCCGCGCGCTCAAAGCTGAATTTCACGGTAGACGCGTTGAGGGGTTCTCCGTTACTGAATTTCACTCCCTTGCGCAGGTAAAACGTATAGGTGCGCAGATCGGGCGAAACTTCCCAACGCTCGGCCAGCAAAGGCGTGACGCTGCCGTTGGCATTGATCTTGGTGAGCGTTTCCAGAATGTTGTATTGCACGATCTCGGCAATAGCCGAAGCAGCGCCAGCTGTGGGATCCAGGCCTGGCGGCTCAAGTGTGATGCCCATGACCACCGAATTCTTGTTGGCCTGAGCGAAGGCAGGCTGGCCTACAAGCGCGACAGCGGGGATAGACAAGGCAAATGCGCGGCGTTTCATCTTCGTGAGTCTCCTGATCTGGCGTGAGAGTAAAACTGTGTGGACGATCTATCCGGGGTCGTTCTACGGGCGCATCGTAGCCTATCGGAGTGCGAATTCGCCGGTTGAAAGATCCGGCACAGACTCCAGCAAAGTTTGGGTGTATTGATGTTTGGGTTCACTCAGAACTTGTCGTACCGGGCCTTGTTCTACGATCAGGCCGTCCTTCATTACGGCCACGTCTGCACAGAGATGGCTCACCACTGCCAGGTCATGGCTGATGAAGAGGAAAGTTACCCCTTGCTGGTCGCGCAGATCCGCCATCAGGTTGAGCACCTGTGCTTGCACGGAAACATCCAGAGCGCTGACGGCTTCGTCGGCAACGATTAGTTTGGGCTGCGTCACGATGGCGCGAGCGATGGCGATGCGCTGGCGCTGGCCCCCAGAAAACTGGTGCGGATACAGATCCAGCATATCAGCGCGAAGGCCCACAGATTCGAGCGCGGTGGCGGCGCGCTCCCGTTGCTGTGCCTGGGTTAGCCGCTCCGTTGCGGATAGTGGCTCCGTCACGGTACGCCATACCGTCAGACGTGGATCCAGTGAACCGTATGGATCTTGGAAAATCATCTGGAAGTCGCGCCGCGCCACACGTAAATCGCTGGCAGACAGGGCATTCAAATCACGCCCTTCAAAGCGAACCGTTCCGCTGTCAGGCCGCTCCAGCGCCATGGCCAGGCGCGCCAGCGTGCTCTTGCCAGAGCCTGATTCCCCCACAATGCCCATGCTGCGGCCGGCTTGAATGTTGAGTGAGACGCCTCGCAGCGCTTGTACGGCTCTTTGAGGCTTGAACAGTGACTCTCTTGGCAGGGTGTAGCTGCGGGTGAGGTCCGTCATCTCAAGCAGTCCGGGAGGTTTACTTATGTCTGCCATGCCCTCAGCCTCTCGTGAAAGCGCTTGGTTTCATCGCCTCAGCTACTCCGCAGCGTACGCGATGACGGTCTGAAAGCGCTATTTCAGGTGGCGCTTCAGTGTGGCAAGCAGGTTGAGCGAACGTGCAGCGTGCCGCGAAAGCGCAGCCTGTGGGCATATGAAAGAGATCGGGTACGGAGCCCGGGATCGTGGGAAGGCGTGCACTGCGGTGCGCTACCAGCCTGTGAGCAAGACTTGGGCGTGCGGCCAGAAGTCCGCGCGAATAGGGGTGAGCCGGGCGGGTAAAGATTTCCGCAGTTGGGCCGCTCTCAATGACGTGGCCCGCATACATCACCAGCACACGTTGCACGTTCTGCGCGATAACGCCCAAATCGTGTGAAATCAGAATGAGCGCCATCCCGCGTTCAGCGACCAGTTCCGCAATCAACCGCAGAACCTGTTTTTGCACGGTGACATCCAACGCCGTGGTGGGCTCATCGGCAATCAGCACATCCGGGTCTGCAGCCAGGGCCATGGCAATCATGATGCGCTGACGCTGCCCACCTGAGAACTGATGCGGGAAACTGTCAATCCGTTTGGCTGGTTCCGGAATGCCCACGCGCTCCATCAGTCCCATGGTTTTTCGGCGAGCAGCATCTGCGTCCATTCCCAGGTGCAGGCGCATAGGTTCGGCAATCTGAATGCCTACGCGGTGCACAGGATTCAGCGCCGTCATGGGTTCCTGGAAGATCATCGCCATGCGCCGGCCACGCAGAGCCCGCCAGGCGCTATCACGCAATCCCACCAGTTCCTCACCGTTTAACCGGATGCTGCCATTCACCGTTCCATTGCCTGGCGCTAATCCCATCAAAGCGAGCGCGGTCATCGATTTCCCACAGCCGGACTCGCCGACCAGCCCCAGCGTTTCACCACGATCCAACGTGAAGTTCGTGTCGCGAACCGCCGTTGCGGTGCCACGGTGGGTGCGCAAATCGACACGCAGTCGAGAGGCTTCGAGTAAAGGCATCAGTTTTTTGTGTTGGCTTGTTCAATCATGATCGAACCAAGGGGACATCCATATTCACTGCTCAATAATTGTGTGAAGCTTCGAGAGCCTACGCGAGCCTCTTATCGAGCAAATCGCGCAATCCATCTCCCATAAGATTGAGCCCCAATACCGCAAGGGCAATCGCCAACCCTGGCCACACGGCCAGCATCGGGGTTTGGAACATCAACGTCTGGGCCTCGGCCAACATCCTGCCCCAGCTTGGCTGAGGTGGCTGGGTGCCCAGACCCAGATACGACAAGGCCGCTTCGGCGAGGATGGCGATGGCAAAGCGAATAGTGGCTTGTACGATCAGCACCGCAAGGATATTGGGCAGCACGTGCTGCCAGGTGATGGCCCAGGCGCCTTTGCCGCAGGCGCGGGCAGCTAGCACGTAGTCTCTGGTCCAAATGGCATTGGCTGAGGCTCGCGTGATGCGTGCGAAGGTGGGAATGTTGTAGATGCCGATGGCAATGATGGCGTTGACGATTCCCGGTCCGTACACGGCGGTCAGCATGATGGCGGTGAGGATGGCCGGAAAGGCCAGGCCGAAATCGCATACGCGCATGATCAGCTCCTCCACCCACCCGCGTCTCGCGGAGGCCAGCAGGCCTAGAGCGGTGCCCACCACCAGACCAATGCTGACGGCGATCACGCCAACGAGTATGGAGGCACGCGCGCCCACCAGTAGCAGCGAGCCCACGTCGCGCCCGAACGCATCGGTGCCTAGCCAGTGCTTCACGCTTGGAGGCAGGAGCTTGGCATCCATGTCGATTTCAAACACGGAGTAGGGTGTCCAGAAATAGGAAAGCAGGGCGGCCAGCAGAAGCCACAGGGCGAGTGCGCCACCGATGACGAACCCCGGGTGCCGGCGGGCACGGTGCCAGAAGCTTGGTGCGGCGCCGGAAAGCGCGAAAGCAGAGCTCGTCATACTTCGCTGGCCCTGACCCGCGGGTCGATTTCTGCATACAACAGATCGACGAGGAAGTTCACCACCACCACCATGGCGGCCAACAGCATGACGCAATTGCGCACCACGATCAGATCACGATTGGCGATGCTCTGAAAAATCAGCCGGCCAAGCCCTGGAAGGTAAAACACACTCTCCACCACAATAGTGCCCGCCAGCAATTCTGAAAATTGCATGCCCATGACCGTAATGACAGGGATCATGGCGTTGCGAAGCACATGGCCCCAAAGTGTGGCGCGCTGCGATAAGCCCTTGGCGCGAGCGGTTCGCACAAAATCTTCACGCAGCACCTCCAGCACCGCTGAACGGCAAAACCGGGCCAATATGGCGGCCTGAACCACCGCCAAGGCAGTGGCGGGAAGAATAAGGGCCTTGAACCCTTCCCAGAGACCTAGCCAGAAACCGTCTTCGAAATACCAACCGTCAAAGCCTCCAGCCGAGAACCACTGCAACTTCACCGAAAAAAGCAGGATCAGCAGAATCGCGAACCAGAAGTTGGGAATGGCAATGCCTATCTGCGCAAGCGTCATGAGGCCTATATCGCCCGCACGATTGTGGTTGGAGGCTGCGTAGATACCCACCACCAGCGCCAGGACGGTGGTCAGCAGCATGGCCATGAGCGCGAGCGGTACCGTGAGGGCAAGGCGCTCGGCGATAAGTTCAGATACGGGGGAGCCGTAGACATAGGAGAGGCCCATGTCGCCACGAACCAATCCACTGATCCAATGGAAATAGCGCTCTAGCGCTGGCTGATCAAGACCTAGTTCAATCGACTTGGCGATTACCGCTGCGGGGTCGGCATCTGGCCCCATGAGCACCTGGGCCGCGTTGCCGGGCAGGATTTCAAGTACGGAAAACACGATGACCGATGTGGCCGCCAGGGTGGCGAGCAGGGTCAGGACGCGTTTTAAGAGGAAGAAGCTCATGGTTGCGCCGCATTATCAACACAAAGGGTAGCGGTTTTGCCAATCACTTGGGCCGAGGGAGGGCGCGAAGCGGATAATTCGCTTATGAAATCTGTTTGGTCCCCGGGAGTTGCCTCATGGCACTGATGATCACTGACGAATGCATCAATTGCGACGTCTGCGAGCCTGAGTGCCCGAATGACGCCATTTTCATGGGACAGGATATCTATGAAATCGAGCCTGGGAAGTGCACAGAATGCGTTGGTCACTTCGATGAACCCCAGTGCGTGCAGGTCTGCCCGGTGGAGTGCATTCCTCTGAACCCTGAATGGTCAGAGGATAAAGAGACGCTTTGGGAAAAATACAGGCGCCTGCAGGGAACTGCCAGCGCCAAGTAAACGCGCAGATCTCCGCAGGTCTACTCAGGGCGACCCAACGCCGACTCAGGCTTGGCCGAATCTTCTTTCGCTGCTCCCGCAGCTTCTCGGCGGGGTGGTTTTTCCCTCGGCGGTTTTGAGGTGTGAATCAGCACGGTCGCGGGGGCTATCTCGCCAGCAGCCAGCAGGGGGAGGGCTTTTGCAGATCGAGCCACGGCCTCCTCCACAGCGATGAGTTCATCTGCCGGTGGTTTTTTCAGCACCCAGCCCACCACCTGCGATTTGTCGCCCGGGTGGCCAACGCCCAGCCTCAGCCGCCAGTAATCGGAAGAGCCCAGCTGTGCATGGATATCCCGCAGGCCATTGTGGCCGGCGTGCCCGCCGCCTTTTTTTAGCTTGACCTGTCCAGGTGGAAGATCAAGTTCGTCGTGCGCGACCAGAATCTCTTCTGGAGCAATTTTGTAAAAACGCGCCAGTGCCGCCACCGATTTGCCAGACAAATTCATGAAAGTCTGGGGTTCCAGCAGCCAGAGAGTGCGCCCCTGTACATTCGTGCGTGCCACTTTTCCGTGGTATCCGCGCTCCATCACCAGATTGGCGCCCAGTGAGCGTGCCACGGCGTCAATCCACCAAAACCCGGCGTTATGCCGGGTATCTTCATACTCAGGGCCTGGGTTGCCGAGGCCTACGAACAGCTTGATCATGTGGGGATTATCGGGTGGTCTGTGAGGCGCGGCCGCTGGTTGCCTTCTTGCCAGCTTTTGGAGCGTTGGAACGGGGCTTACCGTTCTTGAAAAGGAGATTCTTCGACACGATTGAGCACTCATGCCGATGAGAACGACATGAGTCCAGTATGTGCCGAAACTTCTTCAGAGCGAGAATTATGTGTATTGAGGTGTCGTCGACGGTGACGCTCTTTTTTACACGCCAATTTGGTGCCTCTCCTCACCCGCGATAACCATGCGCAGGCCTTAACACGTTGCTGAAATACTCCCCGAAGGTCCGGAAATTGGTTGCGCTTGGGGTGCCTAACCGATCAACCACCTAAAAAAATCGCTTATAAGCCGTTTTACGAGGTCACTCTCGTTGGGTGCCAGTCGTCGCGACAGTATTTCAGCAGCCTGTTAAGCCCGCAGCGTCACAGAAACGAAGTGCACGCCCGTGATCGTGATTCGTACTGCGATCTATTCCCGAGAATCAACCATCCATTATTTGAACTGAGGAATCAATATGGCTTGCAAACAACTTGCTTCTATTTTTCAACGATATGAGCCGGGAGCACGATGACAGACAATTTGCCAATGGAAAATGATTCGCTGCGTATTCCTCCACTGACCGCCGTTAGGTCTTTTTTTGCCTTGGGGCGACACAAGAGTATTCGCAAGGCCGCCGCAGAACTCGACGTCACCCATACCGCAGTCATTCGTCAAGTCCGAATCCTGGAGTCCTGGCTGGGCGCATCCTTGATCGAAACGACTTCAACTGGAACCAGCCTGAATGCCCAAGGGCTGCGGTTTCACAACTCGCTGCAAAGTGCCTTCAAGATCATCTCTGATGCGACCGCTGAAATCCGCCCGCCGGGACAGACCAGGGAATTGCGCATTTGCGCGCCGCCGGGATTTGCCACGTTCTGGATACTTCCCCGCCTTCACGAGATCCAGCGGCAACTACCATCCGTTGCTTTCGAGATCATTCCCTTCGAGGCCCACCGCTTCGACCCAAATAGCTTCGATGTGGAGATTGCCTACGGCGACAGGGAGGGCAACGCACTGATCAACATCGAACTGATCCGCCCTCGGATGAGAGTGCTTGCATCGCCCGCCTGGATCGATAGCCATCCGGAAGTTCGGAATGCCTCTGACCTGATGCACGTATCGTTGATTCATGAACGCTTGACCGATGTTTGGCGTGCCTGGTTCGAGGCGTTGGACCTAGTCCCGGGACGCTTGGCAGGTCCGCGTGTAGGAGCCCTGACCACGGTGCTCGAGGCGGTGCACATGCATCAGGGACCAGGAGTTTTTGCCCAGATTTTCGTAGATCAACCTTTGACGCGCGGGGTGTTGCAGCCGGTGGTCGACGACTCGCCGCGGGTCGATGCCTATCGCTTGGTGACGACCCCCGAACGCTACGCCGACCCGGTGGTCAAACGGTTTGTCGAATGGCTTCATGCGAGTCTCGACGAGGCCAGACAGACCTGAACGGCGCCCTGATACCACTGCGTGAAAGGCTTCTTGTGGAAACTTTGAGTCACCACGGTGTTGTCTTTTAGAGGACTTACCAGCGGGAGGGTGCATACCTAAACTGTGGTTCTGCCAGCTGCATACCTGGGTGCAGCGCACAAACCAAGGAAATTCGGTATGAATAAAAAATATCAGTTTTTGCTGATGCTTGCCACATTTAGCCTGTCCAGTTCGGTGTTCGCACAAGCTGGTGAAATTCGAATCGTACATATTCACAGCATGACCGGACCGCAAGAGGATCTGGGCCGACAAACGAGGCTGGGACTGCAGATTGGCCTCGACTATGCGACCAACGGCACTCGGATGCTGCACGGGAAAAAGATCGTCCTGATCGAGAAGGATGACCAGGGTAAGCCGGATGTGGGCAAAGCCCTGCTGGCTGCCGCGTACTCCGACGACAAAGCTGATATTGCCATCGGCCCCACTATGTCGAATGTCGCGCTGGCAATGCTGCCAGTCGCCGAAGAATACAAAAAGGTCCTGATCGTCGAACCGGCAGTTGCTGACTCGATTACCGGCGATAAATGGAACCGCTATATATTTCGGACCGGTCGAAACAGTACCCAGGATGCAGTTGCCAATGCGGCGGCCATCGATGGCCCGGGAGTTTCTATTGCTACGCTGGCCCAGGACTATGCCTTTGGCAAGGACGGCGTGCGGGCCCTGAAGGCGGCGATCAAGAAGGGAACGGTTGTGCACGAGGAGTACGCACCGCCGACGACCAGTGATTTCACGGCGAGCGCGCAACGCATCATTGACAAGCTGAAGGACCGTCCGGGCCGCAAGGTCATCTGGATACTCTGGTCCGGTGCCGGAAATCCCTACAAGATCATCGATATGGACCTCAAGCGCTACGGTATCGAGGTAGCGTCATTCGGCAATACGTTCGCTGCAATGGCGGCATATAAAAACTTGCCGGGAATGCAAGGCGCCAGCACCTATTACTTCGGCTTACCCCAAAACAAAGTAAATGATTACCTTGTCGCTGAGCACCAAAAGCGCCACGGCATCCCGCCTGACACTTTCACCGCCGGCGGATTCTCCGCAGGCGTAGCCGCTGTGACGGCGCTACGGAAAACCGGTGGAGAAACGGGCAGCGCCAAACTCATCGAAGCCATGGAGGGCATGAGTTTCGAGTCGCCGAAAGGGACGATGACTTTCCGCAAGGAAGATCATCAGGCAATGCAGTCGATGTACCACTTCAAGATCAAGGTCGACCCGGCACTTGCCTGGGGGGTACCCGAGCTTGTCAAGGAAATCAAGCCGGAAGAGATGGCCATCCCGGTTGCCAACAAGCGATAAGTGCTTGCCTGCTGTGGGTGGGCCTGATTTTCGGCTCGCCTTCATGTTTTCACGACTGTGGTGATCGAGGCGCCGGTGAGCCTGCGCATGTCATCGTCTTCCAAAACACTATCCCGATGCTTGAAACGCGAAATCTAACCGTGCGGTTTGGTGGGCATACTGCCGTCAACGCAGTGTCATGCAAGTTTTTGCCCGGGACACTGACGGCCATCGTCGGCCCCAACGGGGCGGGCAAGACGACCTACTTCAACCTGATCTCGGGCCAACTCAAGGCGACCGCAGGAGAGGTAGAACTCCACGGGCGAAAACTCGGAGACCTTCCTGCATCCGCCCGCACGCGGGCTGGTCTGGGCAGAGCGTTCCAGCTCACTAACCTCTTCCCGAATCTGTCGGTACTGGAGAACGTACGCCTCGCCGTGCAAGCTACGCGACAAGGAAAACATCGCCACGGGCACAACCTCTGGAGTGTGTGGAGCGACCACGCGGCCTTGACTGATCGTGCCAGAGATCTTCTGTTGCAAACCAGGCTTGACTACAAGCAAAACGCCGACGTCGCAAGCTTGCCCCACGGCGACCAGCGAAAGCTAGAGGTTGCGCTGCTCATGGCTCTGGAGCCACAGGTGTTCATGTTCGACGAGCCGACAGCGGGAATGACGGCCGCGGAGGCGCCTGTGATCCTTGACCTGATCCGTAACCTGAAGCAGGACAGGACAAAAGCCATCCTTCTCGTGGAGCACAAGATGGATGTGGTGCGGGAGCTGGCAGACAGGATCATCGTACTGCACAACGGAACACTGGTTGCAGATGGAGAGCCGTCTGCGGTTATCGCTTCAAGTGTTGTCCAGGAAGCTTACCTGGGCGTTGCTGCGGAGGCTGCATGAATCTGCTTGAACTTCATGGCGTGCACAGCCACATTGGCGCCTATCACATACTGCATGGTGTTGACTTGGCGGTGCCTAAGGGCCAACTCACAATGTTGCTGGGCCGCAATGGTGCAGGCAAGACGACGACTTTGCGGACCATCATGGGTCTGGTCAACGCCAGCCAGGGAAATGTGTGGTTTTCCGGCCAAGAAATCACATCGATGCGAACGCCCGATATCGCCGGCAAGGGCATCGCGTACGTTCCCGAAACGATGGGCATTTTTTCCGATCTGACAGTCAGGGAAAACATGCTACTTGCAGCACGGTCCGCGAGAAGCCACGAAGGTTTTGATCAGAAACGGCTGAAGTGGATATTTCAATTGTTCCCTGCCGTGGAGCGCTTCTGGAACCACCCAGCTGGAAAGCTCTCGGGTGGACAAAAGCAGATGCTCGCCGTCTCGCGTGCCATCGTGGAGCCGCGCGAGTTACTGGTGATCGACGAGCCCAGCAAGGGACTGGCCCCCGTCATGATCAACAGTCTGATAGAGGCGTTCTCCCAGCTGAAGTCGAGCGGAGTGACGATCCTGCTTGTCGAACAAAACTTCAATTTCGCCCAGAAGCTTGGCGACACGGTGGCTGTGATGGACAACGGTCGCGTAGTGCACAGCGGCGACATGGCCGCCTTCGCGGCTGACGAACAACTGCAGCAGTCGCTGCTTGGACTTGCATTATGAAACCCCAACTCGACTGGAGGCCGATCGCGCTGGTGCCCGCTTTGGCATTCGCAGCCGTACCGCCCACCGGATCTCTTTCAACCTGGATGACGCTGACGGTGGCAGGTCTAGCCATGGGCATGATCATCTTCATCATTGCATCGGGGCTGACCCTAATTTTCGGCTTGATGGACGTGCTGAACTTCGGTCACGGCGTGTTCATCGCGCTTGGCGCTTTCGTGGCTAGCAGCGTTCTGGGTGGCATGGCCGACTGGACGGGTTCTGCCGAGTTATTGCGCAACGTTGTGGCTGTCCTTCCTGCCATGTTGGTTGCGATGCTCGTGGCTGCCGCCATTGGCCTGGCGTTCGAACGGTATCTCGTTCGGCCGGTGTATGGCGATCACCTCAAGCAGATCCTGATTACGATGGGCGGGATGATCATCGGCGAGGAGCTGATCAAGGTCGTGTGGGGACCGGCTCAGATTCCGCTTCCGTTGCCCGAAGCATTGCGCGGATCCGTGCTGATCGGTGATGCTGCGGTCAGCAAGTACCGGTTACTGGCGGTCATCGTTGGCTGTGCGGTCTTCGCCATACTGGCATGGACATTGAGCCGCACCAAGATCGGTTTGTTGATTCGCGCAGGTGTGCAGGATCGAGAGATGGTCGAGTCACTAGGCTATCGCATAAGCCGCCTCTTTGTCGGCGTGTTTGTCGTCGGCAGCGCATTGGCCGGTCTGGGGGGTGTGATGTGGGGGCTATTCCAGCAAAACTTGGTTCCCCAGATGGGCGCGCAAGTCAACATCATTATCTTTATCGTCATCATCATCGGTGGCCTTGGCTCTACTGCAGGAGCCCTTATTGGCTCGTTGCTCGTTGGGCTGATGACGAACTACGTGGGTTTCCTGGCGCCGACGCTGACTCAGTTCTCGAGCATTTTCCTGATGGTCGTAGTGCTGTTGTGGCGACCGCAAGGCCTCTACCCTGTGGCATCCAGCCGTTGAAAAGTCATCACATGCTCACCCGAATCCTTTCCGGCGATTTTCCGCGTAGTCGTACGCTGGCTGTTCTTTTGGCACTGGTGCTGATCAGCCTAACTTTTGCACCCTTCCTGTTCCCAGGCATGAAGGCCCTAAGCGTGGCCGCAAAAATCCTCGTCTTCATCGTCTTGGTGGCGAGTTTTGACCTCTTGCTTGGCTATACCGGCATTGTCAGTTTTGCTCACACCATGTTTTTTGGCATCGGTGCGTACGGCATCGCGATCTCAGCAAGTCGACTCGGCGCGGGCTGGAATTCGATCTTCGTGGGACTTGCCGGCGCGTTGGTGATATCGACCGTGTTGGCACTGGCCATTGGCTTGTTTTCGCTGCGCGTGCGCGCAGTCTTCTTTGCCATGATCACGCTGGCGGTAGCGTCGGCCTTTCAGACGTTGGCATCGCAGCTGTCGGACATCACGGGTGGCGAGGACGGGCTCACGTTCAAGTTGCCCCAGCTGCTCTCCCCGGGCCTTGAGTTTTCGGATCAGCCCTTCCTGGGTGTCTCGCTTAACGGGCGCCTCTTGTGCTACTACCTGCTTTTCTTGACGGCTGTAGTGTTGGTCCTGGCTCTGCTGCGAATTGTCAATTCTCCTTTTGGTCGGGTTTTACAGGCAATCCGGGAGAACGAGTTTCGCGCCGAAGCCATTGGTTACCGCGTCGTTGTTTACCGAACCACGGCAGCCGTGCTGTCTGCACTGTTCGCCACCATTGCCGGTGCTATGTTAGCAATCTGGCTACGCTACACCGGTCCAGATACAACGCTGAGTTTCGAAGTGATGATCGATGTCCTGCTGATCGTCGTGATCGGCGGTATGGGATCGATCTACGGGGCAGTGGTTGGATCTGTGATGTTCCTAATCGCGCAGAACTACCTCCAGGACCTGCTGGCGGTTACTAGCAAGGCCCTGCAGGGCATCCCGTTCCTGCATGACCTCTTTTCACCGGACCGCTGGCTCCTCTGGTTAGGTGTTTTGTTCGTGCTCGCCGTCTACTTCATCCCGAACGGCGTCGTGGGCCGGCTTCGAGGCACACAATTTTTGCCAAGTAATTCTGGAGAGACACCATGAAAATTGCAGTTGGTGCAATGTTGTACGAGGGAAATACGTTTGCGAGAGGAGAGACTGGCCTGGCCGCGTTCCAAAGCAATTACCTCTTTGAGGGAGCGGAGATACTGGAGCGGCTCATTGATGGTGACGTCGAGGTGTCTGGTGCATTGAAAGTGCTGCAGGCGTCCGGGGCAACCATCGTGCCGCTCATTGCAACGCACGGAGGGTGCGGCGGTAAGTTGGTAGCCGGATGCTTTGAAGAACTTTGCTCCAGGTTGTTGAGCCGGATGGACTGTGACGTCGATGGCGTTTACTTGGCCCTGCATGGCGCGATGGTGTGCGCTGACGAACCCGAACCTGAGGTGGCGCTCATGCAACGCATCAGGGAGCTAGTAGGTTCGGTACCCATCGTCGTGACGCTTGACCTTCATGCACACATCACACCCAAGTTGCTCTCACTGTGCGATGCGATCGTCGGCTACCAGCACTACCCTCACGACGATGCCTTCGAAACCGGGGTAAGGGGTGCGAGCCTTCTGCTGCAGTCCCTGGGTGGCAGAGCCCGGCTGACCAGCCGCATGCGTAAACTCTCACTCCTGGTACCGCCAACGACGGCGGGCACCCGGCTGCCGACGCCGATGCGCGAGATGTACCGGCAGTGCCGTAGCCTCGAAGGCCTGCCCGGGATTCTCGCGGTGAGTTATTTTCCCTCGACCCCATGGGCCGAGCGTCCCGATGGTGGCACCGCTTTCGTCGTGGTAACCGATGGCACAGCGGTAGACGTCGAAACCCATCTCGAAAAACTGTGCACGGTTTTGTGGCGTTCCCGGTCCAGGTTTCAGCCTGACGTTCACCTGCTGGAAGACGTAATCTCCCTGACTGCCCACGACATCGCAGGCCCGGTGATTGTCAGTGAGATGTCAGACGCAGTTGGCGCGGGCGCAGCGGGCGACAGCGCATACATCCTGGAAAAATTCAAGCACTCCGCAGTGCAAACGCCAGTGCTCATTCAGATCGTGGATCCGGAGGTCAGTGCCCTTGCCCGGCGGTACGGCGTCGGGAGCCGCATTTCTTGTGTGATCGGCAACAAGGTAGAGAACCGATATGGTGAGCCGGTTGAATTGACTGCGGAAGTATTGAGTTTCTTCGATGGCGCGTTTACTTACTCAGGCGGGCTCATGAGCGGTATCCGCGCCACGGTTGGCCCGTCCGCCGTCATCCGTGCGCGAAACATCACGATCCTGGTCACCGACAGGCCGGCCTACGAGTACGCAGACGAGCAATATGCCGCAGCCGGGCTGAACGTGCGCGAGTTCCAGTACGTAGTGGTCAAGAACCCGATGAATTTTCAACAGGTGTATGCCTGGGCTCCGAAGCGATTCGGGCTCGACACGCCCGGCGCGGGTCGCGCGGACCTGACCAAGCTCGAGTGGGAAAGCTGTCAGCGTCCGTTTTATCCCCTGGATGACAGCGAAGAGGCCATATACCGAAGTACGTAAGCGTGATGGCAGGGACCGTAGAACAGAAAAAGGACTGATAAATGGATACGGAAAAATTCAGGAATGGCGCAGCCTATGTGGGTGGTAAATTTGTACCTTTCAGCGAGGCTGCGATTTCAGTAGCCGACTGGGGTTTCACCCGGTCCGACGCCGTGTATGACGTCGTGCACGTTGATGACTACCGGTTCTTTCGCTTGAAGGACCACGTGGAGCGCTTCGAAGCTTCGATGAAAAAACGACGCATTGACGTCGGTCTGAGCACTCAAGAAATCGAAGTCGTGCTACACCGCGTGGTCGCGCTTTCAGGTCTGTCGAGTGCTTACGTTGCCATGGTGGCGCTGCGGGGACGTCCGAGGGTCGTCGGCTCGAGGCGGCCTGAAGATTGCACTAACCACCTAGTTGCCTACGCCGTGCCATGGGTCGATGTGATTTCCAAAGAGATGCAGGAAACAGGGGCCACGCTCTGGATTTCCGAGCATCCGCGAGTACCCGATGCGTCTGTAGACCCTGCTGTCAAAAACTATCAGTGGAGTGATCTGACCTCGGCACTTTTCGAGGCGCACGACCACGGCTATGAGACAGCAGTTCTTTGTGATGCTGAAGGGTTCGTCACTGAAGGGCCCGGGTTTAATGTGTTCGTGGTAAAGGAAGGCCGGCTGGTCACACCGGACCGAGGTGCATTACCTGGCATCACTCGCAAGACGATCTTGGAATTATGTGCCGAACTCGGTGTCCCGCATTCGATCGGCCCGGTATCGAGGTCTGACTTGCAGAGCGCAGACGAAGTTTTCATCAGCTCGTCAGCTGGCGGTGTCATGCCGGTGCGACAGGTCTCCGACGGGGGCGCATTGCCTGGATCTGGCGGAACTGTTTTCCGTTCAATCAGAGAAGCCTATTGGTCAGCACATAAACGCCCGCTATTCTCTACGCCGGTGGAGGCGGTCCAGGCTTAGGCATCGCATGTGGGGATTATCGGGCGATGAGTGAATCGTGGTCGTTGGGGGCCCTATTGCAATACGATACCTGCGTGAGCGGACTGCCCTGGGGGCTCCGTGGCTACGCACCCTCCATGGAATGGTTCGGCAAGGGCGCGCCTCTGCGCCACTGCCCAGGTGTCTCGCCCGTCCAGCGCTTGAAGGCGCGCTGGAAAGCGCTCTGCTCCGAGAAGCCGAGAAGGAATGCAATGTCTACCAGGGATAGCCGCGTGTCGCGTATGTAGCTGAGCGCCATCGCCTGGCGCAAGTCATCGACAAAGGCGCGAAAGCTCAGATTGTGTTGTGCGAGCAATGCTTTGAAGTCGTCGGGCGTGACCCCTATAGCGGCGGCTATCCTGCTTGGTTCGGGGCCGCCACTCTTGAACGCATCCAGAGTGGCGCGGCGGGCGGGCTCCAGCCAGGCGGGCTCGAATGCGCTGGCGAGCTGTTGCATCAGCTTGGCACACAGCTCTTCCATCATCCGCCGCACCTGCGGGTCGGCGTGCGGCAGCGCCAGGCTGGCTATGCGGGCATCGAAGGCGATGGCCTGTGTATCCTCGCCAAAGCGCAGCGGGCAACGAAACAGGGCTTCATACTCTGCGGAATCCTCGGGTGGCGGATAGCGAAACGACGCCCAGAGCGGAGTGGCGTCTTCCCGGTTCGTGATCCAGCGGCCAAAGGTGACGGCAATCGCGTGCTGCAGGTCTTCGCAGATGCGCCCTAGCGGCGCGTTGCCGGGCAGGTTGCTATGGATAGTTCGCACGAACTCGTCGCCGCGTTGCTCGATGACGTTGCGGCAGGCGTCTATGGTGAGAGCCGAGTAGCGCGCCGACTGCCGCGCCAGATCCAGGGCATCGGTGCAGTTCATGAGTGCATAGCCGTGTGAACCGAGGTGGCCCGGCCGGATCGAGGCGCCCAGGTGGAGGCCTAGTGAGGGGTCGCCAAGCAGCTCTGCCGCCGCATCGCACAGCGTGCGAAACACGTCAAAGGGTACGCGGCCATTGGCATCGCCTTGCGTGGCAGAAGCCGGCAGGCCCGCGCGCGCCAGGAGCGCAGGCATGGCCAAACCTTTGCGCTCGGTGTAGTCCGCCAGCAGTTGAAAGAAGTGCACGGCCACGGAAAACCCCTCACCGGGTGGCGCTGGTTGGTGCGGTGGGGCGTGATTTGCGAGTTTGTCCATGGGCAGTTCGGTCAATTCTCCCGCAGATTGGTCAATACGCCCCGCTCGCTTCCACCTAGAGTTCGGGACACAAAAATATGAGGAGACATGCATGCCTCTTGGCTATACGCCCGAACCTACGGGACCTCTCGACCGGCTCTACCGCAGCATCTCACGTTACGCCTCGCACCGGATGGCTGGCGGGGCCGACCGCCAGGCTACGGCCGAGGCATTAAAGGGCTTTCGCCGCGCACAGCGCCTAGCCTATGACGCAGTTGAGCATGTGGCTGCCCAACTAGTGCCGGGAATAACCGAGCGCGAGGCCGCTGATCTGCTTGCCGACTATCTGCGAGAGCACGGCACCGAACGCTTCCTGCACCGCCCGTTTGCATGGTTTGGTGACCACGCGCGGTTCGATGGGTATTCGGGTTATGGCGACTACCACCCCAGTGACACGCCGCTGGAGCAGGGTGCAACGGCCATCCTCGACGTATCGCCCATCCTCGACGGCTACATCGGAGACGTAGGCTATGCCGTGTCTGTTGGGCCGAATCCCGAGCTGGAGAAGGCGCGTGAATTCATGCTGGTCTTGCGCAGCGAGATTCCTGCGATGTTCGCCAGCGCAATGACACCGGCTGAGATCTGGCATACGGTGAACAGACGCATCATCGGTGCCGGTTATGACACTGTCCATGCCAAGTACCCGCACTGTGTGCTGGGCCACCGGGTTTTCCGGATGAAGGTGCGCAAGGGAAGCTCGGCCCGAGTGGGTTTCCGCGCCTTCGGCTGGTTTTCGCTGGACACCAACCTCGCATTCCTGCGGCTTGGGCCATCGGCGGCGCTGTCGCCCGAGCACGTGGGACGCAAGCTGGGGTTGTGGGCAATAGAGCCGCACATTGGCTGGCCGGGTGGGGGATGCAAGTTCGAGGAAATCCTGGTGGTGGAGGAAAAGCGCTGCTATTGGCTGGACGATGACGTACCTCATGTGCGAAATGGCCGGAGGGCCGCCTCGTGAAAAAAGTACGCATCTTCGCCATTGCCGCCATAGTGGTCATTGCCGGTTGGTGGGTGGCTGCCGCCCCGGCGTCGCACTATTCGCCCGCGGTCGCGCTGGCCATTGACGGCGAGGCTGAGCGCGCAGCGCTCGCCGTAGACAAATCCGCCGACTTCGCCACGGGACTGGAAGTGCTGGAGGCTGCGGTCCCGGGATACGACGACGTTGTGTTCCTCGATCAAGGTAAGCGCTGGCTGCTGTCTGCGATGGACGGACGCATCTGGTCGTACGACCCGGCGGCGCGCAAGGCAGAGCCATTCGTCGACACGCCGCTGATGGCGGCCGGCCTGCATGAGTCGCCCACGGACCATGACACGGTGTATTTTTGCGCCTCTCGGCTGTGGGGCAGCACCTATCCAGAAGGCGAACGCGTTGGCCTGTATCGCCTCTCGGTGTCGACAAGGAAGATCGAGCCGCTGGTGCTGGATGTGCCGGACACGGTCATCGACGGCCAGAGGGCCTGGGGTCTTGCCGATGCCGGCGCGCCGCAGTCCGTACGTGGCGTTGCAAGCGGCAAACAACGCCCGCTCGCCTTCTGCAATGATCTGGAGGTGTCGGCCGACGGCAAGCGCATTTACTTCTCGGAGCCTTTCGCTTATGCGGGCGCTTCCATGGGCGGAGGGGCGGTGCCAGAGGCGGTGGCCTTTCGCGGCAACGGCCGGATCTGGATGCACGAGGTCGTCACGGGGCAAACGCGCTTGGTTGCCCAAGGCGTGCACTTCCCCGACGGACTATTGGTGGACCTCCACCCCGGCCAAGACCAGGAACAGTCTATTCTCACCAGCCTGACGACCAGCTTTCAGATCGCGCGTGTCCACGTGAGCGGACCGAAAGCAGGGCGTATCGAGCTTGTGCAAAACGGCCTTGCGGGCATGTGTGACGGCATGGATCGTGACGCCGCAGGTCGCATATGGTGCGGTATGTATGCTCAGCGCTCTCCCCTCATGACCTGGCTGCATGGCAAGCCTTGGGCCAAGGAGGTGCTACTGCGTCTACCCCTCAACTTGATGCCCCAGCCTAGGACCACCGGTGTCCTGGTGTTGAGCCCCGACGCCGCCAAACCGCTGTATAGCGCTTGGTACACCGGTGCCAAGCTCGTGCACAACGCCTCTGCCTTGCCAGGGCCTGACGGTTATGTCTACATGGCGCCGTTCTCAAGCAAGCAACGCGGGATTGTGCGGATTAAGAACCCTCTGGGGGATAGCTAGCATGGCTCTGCGCTCTATAGCGCGCCGCGTCTTGCGCTGGAGCGCGGTTGGGGTAGCGGGAGTGATCGTTGGTTTGCTGGCGTGGTCGCTGGTAGTCGATACGCAGCCGATGCACGTAGCTGATGATTCGGGCGATGCACGCTTGGCCGACGTCTACCTCAACACGCCCGATGCACAACGCGCGGCCAACTTCTACGCCAAGGTATTCGGGGGGACGCCGGAGACGGCGCAATCGACGCATGCCAGCCTTCTCGGTGCCACCGACCCGGTGATCCGCGTGCGCACGCCAGGTTATGCCGGGCAGGCGCCCGCTCTCGCCTTCATCTCTCGACCCACAGGAGGCGACCGTCCTCTTGGCCCGCAGGACCTTGGCTATGCCCACCTGTGCTTTGAGGCCGACGATGTGGCAGCGGTTGTTGCCTTGATAGAGGCTCATGGCGGCAAGGTTTCGAGCCGCTTCGACAAACCGGCCCGGGCGCCGGTCATCTACGCTACTGACCCTGATGGCAACACCATCGAGGTTCATGTGCCCCTGCCGTCGCCACTCACACCGGGTACGGTGGTGCGGGCCGTCCGCGCGATGGCTAAGACGTATTTGCAACTCGGCGTGCCGGAGAACCGCGTCAGGTTCCTGCACGTCAACATCAACACCCCTGATTGGAAGCGGACGCTGGATCAGTATGAAGCTGGCGGAATCGGCAAGCCCACGGGCGTACAGCGGGCTTACGATGGTGATTTTATTGGCACCCTCACCGGCGTGCCAGGCGCGCGCGTCCATGGTCGCCATCTGGCCCTGGATGGCTACAGTACCGGCGGGCCTACGCTGGAAGTTTTCACCTATTTGGGGCAAGCCGGCACACGGCGCCTAGGCCTTGCAGACCCCGGCGTGATTGCGACCGGCTTCGCAGCAACAGATGTAGAGCTCGTGGCACGCCGGCTTGAGGCTGCCGGATTCAAGGGCGAGCGGGCAAACGGTAGTGCTCGCCTGATGCGAGATGGGGATGGCAACCGATTGCTGGTGTTTCCGCGTTTGCCCTGAAACTGCTCAAACCGGCGCCTGGACGCGGGCGCCATGTATCTCTGTGCCAGTGGCTCCGCTGGCGGCGAGCGTTCTCTTGGCGTGCTGGCCTTGGCTGTGCCCACCTGTGCTTTTAGGCCGACTGCTCACGGAGCTCAAAGCCGCATCTGCGTCGGGCACCAAAGGCTATCTCATTCTGACGGTGACGGTAGCTCAATCAAACCTGATAGCGGTACAGAATCGATTCGCTCAGCGCTTGCAATCACGATCGCGCGGCCGGGTTGACCAGCGACATCGGAGAGGACTCGCCACAAGAAACGAATCGAATTGGCATCGAGCGCTGAGGTTGGTTCATCGAGTAATGTGAGCGCGCGTCCTGACGCAAGCGCAGCCGCCAGCCAGACTTTTCGCTTCGACCCGGTGGAGAGCATGTACATTGGCTTGTCGAGATGCGGAGTTAGAGAGAAGCCCTCTACAAGTGATTGCCACATCTGCGCGTCGAAGCGCGAATCTCCCGCACTCAAGGACAACGTGCACTCCGTCGCCGAGATCTGATCGAATGCGTCGGTCGCTGGTTCAACAAAGAACACGTTCTGCCGATAGGCTTCGGGGTCTTCGTGTAGGCCCGCCCCGGCAACGTTTAGCTGACCTTCGCCGCGAAGGTTTCCTGCAAATAACCGGAGGATGGTCGA
The DNA here is from genome assembly GCF_000422885.1 of Ottowia thiooxydans DSM 14619. Lineage (GTDB taxonomy): Bacteria > Pseudomonadota > Gammaproteobacteria > Burkholderiales > Burkholderiaceae_C > Ottowia > Ottowia thiooxydans. The sequence continues at coordinate 305,550 of NZ_AUGX01000011.1, forward strand.
CTTTCCACTCCCGTCGCCACCATAGAGCTGGGTTAGCCCGGTACCGACGTGAACGCTCCAAGCAGATAAAAGCGCAGGCCTGTGTGCGTAAGCGAAGCTCAAATTTTTGACGACGAGAATGGACGCGGTTGACGCTGAGTTCATGTCTCAACCTTACCGCAAAACCAGGGGCGCCCCCGCACAAAGCCCTTTTGTAGGTGACACGTGCACGGCATAAATCAGGCGCGTGCGCTGGCAAGGGGTTGAGGTCGCCACGCTATCCGAGAAACGATGGGGGTGGAGCCCGGGCGGGCATTGATGAGCTTGCATCTATCCAAAAAAAATGCCCCGCGTGAGCGGGGCATTTTTTTCGCCGATCGCAGGCTAAATACTTAGCCTGCGGGGCGTGTCGACAAAGAAGTCGGCAGAAGTCGGAAGAAATTACTTCTTCTCTGGGGCAGCAGGAGCCGCAGCGGCTTCAGGAGCAGCTTCTTCGGCCGCAGGATTCACCACCGACACCAACACAGGGTTGGCTTTACCGTGCAGAACGGCTTTCACGCCTTTAGGCAGCGTGACATCGTTCAGCGTCAGGGTGGCGCCTTTTTCCAGCTTGGAGAGGTCGATGTTGATCGCCTCAGGCAAGTCGGAAGGCAGGCAGGACACTTCGAGTTCGGTCAGAACGTGGTTAACCAGGCACTTGTCGAGCTTGACGGCGTTCGACTCTTCTTCACCGGAGTAGTGCAATGGCACTTTGGTGTGAAGCTTGGTCTTGGCAGACACGCGTTGGAAATCGATGTGCAGAATGAGTTGTTTGAACGGGTGGATCTGCAGATCACGCAGCAGCACCGGGCTGGTCTTGCCGTCCAGGTCCATGTCGAGCACGGACGAGTGGAAAGCTTCTTTTTTGATGGCTTGCCACAATGCATTGTGGTCGAGCTCGATCAGCTGGGGCTCGCCCTCGCCACCGTAAACAATACCGGGCACTTTGCCGGCGTTGCGGAGACGGCGGCTCGCACCCGTACCCTGCTTAGCGCGCTCAAAAGCGACAAATTTCATAACTAACTCCTTGGATGAAGCCGACCGCGACCAGTACAGCTTCCGTTTAAAAAAGGCTGCGCACCGATCAATGGGCGCAAGCCATCTGAGTTCTTAAAACAGGTTGTCCTGTTCCGAGAACAAACTCATTACCGATTCACCACGTGCAATGCGCTGGATAGTCTGCGCAATCAGTGGGGCCACGGAAAGCTGGCGAATCTTGCCGCAGGCAGCAGCGCTGTCGGACAAAGGAATGGTGTTGGTGACCACGACTTCATCAAGTGCGCCGCCTTGAGCGATACGCTCGATGGCAGGGCCAGAAAAAATGGGGTGTGTGCAGTAAGCGTATACCTTCTTGGCACCGCGCTCCTTGAGCACTTCAGCGGCTTTCACCAGCGTGCCTGCGGTATCAATCATGTCATCCATGATGACGCAATTGCGGCCTTCGATGTCGCCGATGACGTGCATCACTTCGCTCACGTTGGCCTTTGGCCGACGCTTGTCGATGATCGCGAGATCACAACCTAGCTGTTTAGCCAGTGCGCGTGCACGCACCACGCCACCGACGTCTGGGCTGACGACCAGCAGGTCTTCATAGTTTTTCTGCCGCAGATCGCCCAGCAACACAGGCGAGGCGTAGATGTTGTCTACGGGGATGTCGAAGAAGCCCTGGATCTGGTCTGCGTGGAGATCCATGGTGAGCACGGCGTTCACACCCACGGCCTGCAGCATGTTCGCCACAACTTTGGCTGAAATCGGTACCCGCGTGGAACGAGGGCGGCGATCTTGACGCGCATAGCCGAAATAAGGAATGACCGCGCTGATGCGCTCAGCCGAGGCGCGTTTGAGCGCATCGACCATGATCAGCAATTCCATCAGGTTTTCGTTCGTAGGCTGGCAGGTGGACTGCACCACGAACACATCGCGAGCGCGAACGTTCTGCTTGATCTCGACCGTGACTTCTCCATCTGAGAAGCGGCCGACATCGGCAGCGCCGAGCGAAAGGCCTAGGTTGCTCGCTATTTCAGCGGCCAGTGCGGGATTGGCGTTGCCAGTGAACACCAGAAAGTCGGGAGAGGATGACGGCTGCATGAGCTTTCCGGTGGTTGCGCTGGACGGCAAACTTCTTTTTTATCGAACTGGCAACCGAGTGGCGCCTTTCGGCGCGTGCTCGGTATCTTCTATAACGATAATGGTTTGGCAGGGGAGGAAGGACTCGAACCCTCGCATGCCGGAATCAAAATCCGGTGCCTTTACCAACTTGGCGACTCCCCTACACTGGCCACCACCTCCGAAGTAGGAGGTGACTGCCTTCAATTGTCGCTGGCAACCCAACCAACCAGTGGATGAATTGCCATATTGCTACAGTCCCTGATTTGCCAATTTGCCGATTCTAATAAATGTACCAATTTAGCTGGCACACCGTTACTTGAACGGGCAAATAAAGCGCTGCCTGAGCCAGTCATTCTGCCTTGAAGTCCGTGCTCACTTAAAGTGGCAAGGCCTTCGGCGATGAGCGGACAAAGCCGCTCAGCAACCGGCTGCAGATCATTGTGGCCAAAGCCCCAGGGGTTTGCAGCGAAGCCTGCGAGTATAGCAAGGTTTGTATCGCGCTTCAAATACTCGTCAGAAAAAATTGCTTTTGTTTCGAGCCCGACTGGTGGTTTGATCACCAGAAAGGATGCAGCGGGTAATTCTATGGGGGTGATGCGCTCACCCACACCCTCCACCCAGGCGTTTCGCCCACGCAGAAAAAAGGGCACATCTGCACCCAGCGAGAGGCCTATGGCTTCCAGTTGCCCTCGGTTCAGTCCAAGATTCCACAGGCGGTTGAGTGCCAGTAGCGTTGTGGCTGCATCCGAGGAGCCGCCACCCAGACCGGCCTGGGCCGGAAGGCGCTTGTGCAACCCGATGTGAACACCGTCCGTGCAGCCAGTGGCCGCTTTCAGCGCGCGCGCAGCCCTTGTACACAGATCATCTGCAGGCAGGGCAGGCCCGCTCAGGTCTTCCCGGGAAACCGCACCATCAGAGCGGAGTTCAAAATGAAGTGTGTCGCACCAGTCGATCAGCATGAATACTGATTGCAACAAGTGGTATCCATCTGGGCGGCGCCCATTGATGTGCAGGAAAAGGTTGAGCTTGGCCGGTGCCGGCACGTCGAAGATGGCGCGCATCGTAGTTAGAACACGTTCTTAGCGATCAAATACCAACCGCAGTTCTACCGCAGGAAAGGGCTGCAAGCGCTTTGCAAGCAAGCGGCCATCGCCCAGGGAGCTGAGGTCGGCCTGCCAGCCTTCCACGATTTCGGGCTCGCCGCGCAGCCATGCGAACAGCGCGCGTATGGGAATGGGGGTGCCACTGGTCTGGGCAACAAGTTGTTCCAGCGAGTTAAAGCGCTGCTCTTTCCCGCCTTGGTTGATCACGGCGTTGCCAGGTTGCCACTTCATGACTGCCAGCGTACTACCCAGTGGTGAAGTCAGAGTGAGTTCGCCAGTCTCCGCGCTGCCGCCAAGGGAAAAGCTTGTAGAAAATGATTGGGGTGGCTCGGAGTCAATGATCAAGCCCAACCGGCCTGACCACTCCGATCTGTCTTTATCAATAGCTCCGGTTTCCCTCTTGGTGCTGGCACACCCAGTGGCGAGGGCTGCCGCCGCCAGCGCCAAAGCCTGCACCGCCTTGCGGCGGGAGTGGGTCGAAGGGCGGTTGAGGGCGTGCGTTGAACTCACAGGCTGACCTGCAGCCGCTTGAGGGTTTCCTGCAAGGTTTCGTTGTCAGCAGCCAATCGCAGGCCCTCTTGCCAAACGGATTTGGCCTCGTCCTGGCGGCCCATGGTCCAGAGGACTTCACCCAAATGAGCTGCAATCTCTGCATCAGGCCGCTTGGCAAACGCTGCCGTTAGGATGCGAAGTGCCTCCGCGTGCCGCCCAAGGCGGAATTCCACCCAAGCCAGGCTGTCCTGGATGAACGGATCATCAGGGGCCAGCTTTACGGCGGTCTCGATCAGCTGCTTGGCTTCCGGTAGCCGCATATTTCGCTCGGCGAGCGTATAGCCGAGCGCGTTGTAAGCACTTTGGGAATCGGGCTTGAGCTCTATGACCTTGCGCAGCAGGCGCTCCATTTCATCCACCAGCCCCACTCTTTCAGCGGCCATGGCGGTGTCATAAAGCAGATCTTCATCTTCGGGTTTTTTCGCCAATTCGCCCTTCAACAGCTCGTAGGCTTGCTGCGGTTGCTTGTTGTCCCGTAGAAGCTGCGCTTCGGCAGCCAGTTTCATGCGCTCGTCTTCAGGGCGGGTGACAGGGATGCTGCGCACCAGTTGCCGTGCTTCCTCAAGGCGGCCCTGCTTCGCGATGATGGAGGCCCGGCGCAACTGCACGGTCATCTTTTCGTCAGCAGCGGTGATGCCGGCAAGCAGGCTCTCCGCCTCAGCGAAGTTGCCTTTTCGCTCCGCGATCTGGGCCAAGCTCAGGCGAGCTTGATTGAGGCCATTGGCGCGGTCTGTGCGTTCGTCCTCTGGCGTTTTTTCGGCCAGTTGCAAGTAGCGGTTGAGGGATGTTTCGGCCTCTTTGTCATAGCGACCCTCGGCCAGTAGCAAGCCCTGAGCTAGCCAGCCCTCCGGGTAATTGGGCTGCCGACGCGTGAGGTCTGCCAGCTGTTCCCGCGCTTGTTGCCCCCGGCCGGAGTCAAGGAGTGCGCGGGCATAGCCAATCTGCACTTCAGGCTTGGGTGAAGCTTCGCGCAGGTATCGCTGAACGAGGGCTTCGGCTCCTGTTTGACCGGCGCCTCCCATGAGTTGAAGCCCGAGCAATGCCGGCCACTCTGAACCGGCATTGGCTGCTTGCCCCAGGGTGGCGGCCGAGACCGCCCCTGCGTTGTCGCCAACGGCCAGCCGCATGCGTCCAATGGAAGTCCAGGCCGCGGGCGCCAAGGCATTGTTTTTCAAGGCAGCTGCGAAGCCGCGTTCGACCACCTGTAGCGCCCCACCTTTATTGGGAACGCGCGCGTAGAGCGAAGGAACAGCCGTAATGAAGGCTTCTTGTTCGTTCGCTGGCAACGCGGCCAGTGTGGCGGCCAACGGGACATCGGACTCTTCAATTCGGCCTAGTGCCACCAGAACCTGCAGCTCCATTCGGTTGGCATCCACCGATTGAGGTTCAGCCCGGCGCCATGCGCGCACAGCATCTAAAGCCATCGTGCCTGAGCGCGATTGGATCGCCATCTCCACGGCTCGTTTGTAGAGCGCGGGGTCAGCTGTACGCCGTGCGGCATCAAGCATCAGCTCGATTCCCTGCGTTGAGCCCTCCCGGAAGCTGATTTCTCCTATCAGCAACTCATAAAGGAGCCGCGCTGTGAGAGCGGATGGCCCAGGTGTTGGGGCTGGTGCGGCAGCGGACGCCTGGGCGGCTGGAGCTGATGCGGGCTGAGCGGGGGCAGTTGCCTGAGCAATTGCCAACCCCGGAATCAGTGTGATCAGCGGAAAAAAACGGAAGAAATGCTGCATGCAATCATAATAATCCATGCCTGAAATAGATGTTTGCCCATGCCAGAGCTTCCTGAAGTCGAAGTAACCCGCCGCAGCTTCGCAGAAAGAATCCGCGGAGCTCGTATTCTTTCGGCTACGCCTGGAAAACCTCTGCGCTGGCCGCTAGGTGTGGCGCCCGAAGTGCTTGCCGGCCAAACCGTACGCGAGGTGGGTCGGCGCGGAAAATATTTGCTGCTGGAGCTAGACGAAGGCGTTTTGCTGATGCATCTGGGCATGTCGGGTAGCTTGGCTTTTTCTCCTTATCCAGGGGCGCCGGGGCCTCATGATCACTTCGATCTGGTAACTACGGCCGGCACGCTCCGGCTGCACGACCCGCGCCGTTTTGGAGCCGTGGTGTGGTCTGAAAGCCAGGATGTTGATCCGGCGCGCAAACTGCTGGCAGGTCTTGGTGTGGAGCCACTTGGCGAAGAGTTCGATCCAACACGCTTTCACGCCGGGCTCAAGCCCCGGCGAGCGCCTATCAAGCAGGTGCTCCTGGCGGGGGACGTAGTGGTTGGCGTAGGCAATATTTATGCCTCAGAGGCGCTTTTTCTAGCGGGCATTCGACCCACGGTACGGGCCAGCCGCTTGTCCAGGATTCGCTCCGATCGCCTGCATGCCGCTATTCGCCAGGTGCTGGCACGCGCCGTGGAGCGCGGGGGCAGTACATTGCGCGATTTTTCCAGTGCCACGGGGGATACGGGCCATTTTCAGCTTGAAGTGGCGGTCTATGCCCGCGCAGCCCAGCCCTGCCATCAGTGCGGGACTCCCATTCGCTTGATTCGCCAAGGGCAGCGCTCCACGTTTTTCTGCCCTGCCTGCCAGACGTGACTCGGCCGCCCTGGGCTATTTCGGCCTGAAGTGGTCAATAAGTCCTACTTGTTCACGTTTAGCCGCATGGAGCCTAGCAAAAGGGACTAGTGCGGAAGCTTCGCGGTGTAATATGACCCGGTCAAAACGAGGGGTCACGGTGACTGGATTTCACGCACAGTTCGATCGCTATGGTGCCTGGCGCAAGGAGGCGGGGCTGCGCCTGAAAAATTTGACCGATTGGCTGGAAGAGGTCGAATTGCTGGATGCAGGCTCGCAAGAGCGTGTGAAGGGCCTGGCCGAGCAGCTGAGAACCGACAAGGTTATGGTGGCCTTCGTGGCCGAATTTTCCCGGGGTAAATCTGAGCTGATCAACGCCGTGTTTTTCCCCGGCTATGGTCGTCGCATCATGCCCGCCAGAGCTGGCCGCACCACCATGTGCCCAACCGAGCTGGGGTATGACTCGCTTTTACCTCCGTGCTTGCGCCTGCTTCCCATTGAAACGCGTTTGCAGCCGCAGTCGTTGCTCGACTGGCGCATGCTGCCCGAGCGTTGGACGCACCTCGATCTGGACATGAGTAACCCAGCGCAGCTGGCCGGTGCGATGGAAAAAGTGTCAGAAACGCGGTCTGTCAGCAAGGAAATGGCGAGTGCGCTGGGTTTCTGGCATGACGATCGCACTGAGGACAACCCGCCCATCAGCCCTGACGGAATGGTGAGCATCCCGCGTTGGCGCCATGCGCTCGTGAATATGGCTCACCCTTTGCTCAAACAGGGCCTGGTTGTGCTGGATACGCCTGGCCTCAACGCTATTGGCGCAGAACCCGAACTGACCGTGAACCTGATTCCACAGGCGCAAGCCGTGGTGTTTATTTTGGCGGCAGATACGGGCGTTACCAAATCCGATCTCGCCATATGGCGGGAGCATCTGGCACCTGCGGATGATGGCCCGGGCATGCGTTTTGCGCTGCTCAACAAAATAGACACGCTGTGGGATGGCCTCAATTCTCCCCGGGTGATTGAGGAGCAGATCGAACAGCAGCGGCTGCAGGCAGCTCAGATACTTTCTCTGGAACCCTCCAGGGTGCAGGCATTGTCCGCACAGAAAGGCTTGCTGGCCAAGGTGCGCGGGGATGAAGCCTTGCTCGAGCAGAGTCGTTTGCCGGCCTTTGAACAGGTGCTGGGGCGCGACATGCTGGGCGCACGCCAGCGACTACTGGAAGGGGCAATTTTGCAGGGCGTGAACGAGCTTCAGGCACAAGCGCAACGCACGCTGGGCGTCCGCCGGCGAGAGCTGTTCGAGCAGATGCAGGAGCTGAGAGGTCTGCGCGGTAAAAATCGTACCGTGATACGCCAGATGCGTTTGCGTGTGGAGCAGGAAAAAGCTGAATTCGATCGCGGCGCCTCCAACGTAGTGGCCGTTCGGTCGGTGCATACCAAGCTGCTGCGCGATGTGTTCAAGCTTCTTGGCAATACATCCACCAAGAAGCAGTTGGTGCCCCTGACGTCCATGCTCCGCGAGCCTGGCATGAAGATGGGCATCAAGAGAGCCTACGCAGAAGGCTTTGGCAATCTGCATGATGTGATACGGCAGGCGCGCTCTCTGGAAGCTGAGATCGAGTCGATGCTGGCAGTGGCATTCCGCCAACTTAATGCCGACTACGGCTTTGCTCTGCAACTCCAGCCAGTACCTGAGCTTGGGCGTTTTGAAACTGATCTGAAGGTGGTTGAGCGCAGTCACCTGCAATACCTGGGAATTGGCAATATGCTTCAGCTATCTCGCCCGGAGTTTGCTGAAAGGTTGGCGCGTGCATTGTTTGCACGGGTGCGCTCCATTTTTGATGCCGTGCTTGGCGAGATTGAACTATGGAACAAGTCAGCCTCTGCGCAGCTCGATGTGCAGTTGCGTGAACGTCAGCAGGGTTTTGCCAGACGTATCGAAGCCATCGAGCGAATTCAGGAGGCCGCTGGTGGGCTGGATCAGCGTCTTGGCGAAATTGAGCAGCAAGAAGTGACTCTCAATAGCCTGGATAGCCGCTTGGCCCAGCTAACCCGTGAATTACGCCAAGCCAGGCTCGTGCCCCTGTCAAGCGCGGCGCCTGAGGTTGTTCCGGCGTGAAGGGCGCTGGGAAAGCTTTTTCTGATCGCATCATCGTCTGGCAGGGCAGCCATGGGCGCCACGGTTTGCCGTGGCAGGCTACCCGTGACCCGTACCGCGTCTGGCTGTCAGAAATCATGCTGCAGCAGACTCAGGTGTCGACGGTGCTGGACTATTACCCACGCTTCCTGGCGCAATTTGCCGATGTAGCCGCGCTCGCGGCAGCGTCTGAGAATGAAGTCATGGCGCTGTGGAGTGGCTTGGGTTATTACTCACGTGCTCGCAATCTGCATCGCTGCGCACAAGAGGTGGTCTCGAGATTCGGTGGCCAATTCCCGAGTAGCGCCGAGCTGCTGCAAAGCTTGCCAGGTATTGGGCGCTCAACTGCGGCCGCCATTGCCGCGTTTTGCTTTGGTGAGCGCGCAGCCATTCTGGATGGCAATGTCAAACGGGTCCTGACCCGCTACTTGGGGATAGCTGACGACTTGGCTGTATCAGCGAATGAGCGAGCCCTTTGGCTGCGAGCCGAAGAGTTGCTTCCAGAGGCCAGTACGCACCAAACCATGCCCATCTACACCCAGGGTTTGATGGATCTGGGGGCTACAGTTTGCACTTTACGCCGGCCCGTTTGCCTGGTGTGCCCCTTGTCTGCGGACTGCGTAGCTGCGCACGAAGGTAAGCCCGAACGCTACCCTGTCAAAACTCGGCGCGTGAAACGCTCTCGTATGGATCTGTGGTTGTTGCACGTGCTGGATCCGGAAGGACGCGTAGGACTGGCTCAGCGGCCTGCACCAGGCATCTGGGCCGGCTTGCACTGTTTGCCGGTATCTGCATCGCTTGAAGAGCTGATGAGCCAGTTGCCGTTGGCGGTGCAGGGGCATGCGATTGAGCACACGCCATTTGTTCACGTGCTGACGCACCGTGATTTGCACCTGCATGTGGTGACCGCTCATCTTGACTCTGCCGCATTAGATGGACTCTCGGTCGAGGCAATCGAGTGGTTCGATGAACGGCAATGGCAAGCCAAAGGATTGCCAGCACCGGTGCGGCGCTTTCTTGAGGGATCCCTGGTGGAGCGCGTCTAGAACGAGTTGCGTCTAGTCACTGAACACCGTTCGGGCTGAGGTTCTATGGTTTCTGTCTATCGGTGAGTGCCGTTGAAACAATATTACCGTTCGGGTTGAGCTTGTCGAAACCTCGCATTGCGCTTCGACCCTTCGACAGAAATACAGCGAACTACCCGCTACATAGGGGTTTCCTGTAGCCCATTCGGGCGACATACATTTTGCTTGGATCCCGCTAGACTGTTTTGAGAGAGTTCTGTATCAAATTGCAGGGCGATAAGAACAGGCAGAAGGGAAGCAACGTGGACACCAATCTTGAGCAAAACTATCAGCGGAGTGCGTCTGTTGTAGCCGGATCATCGGGGCGGACAGGGCGGATCAGGACGACCGAGCAGGGCTGTTCACTGAGAGGGCTGGGCAAGCTGATCGCGCCATGGGCACTACTGCTGACCGCTGGTATGGTGCAGGCAGCCACGTTTACCGTGACCAATGCTGCAGATAGCGGCGCGGGTAGTTTGCGCGCAGCGTTGGTGCAGGCCGCTGGCAACGCTGGCAACGATCTCATTACGTTTGCTCCGGGGATTACCCATGTACTTCTGAACAGCCCGCTGATTGTTCAAGACATTTCGGGCACTGTGACGGTGCAAGGGGTGGGAGTCACGCTGGATGGTCAGCTTAAAGGCCGTGTCCTGGAAGTAGCAAGCGGCACGGAGGTCAGGCTGGAAGGTCTGACGATTCAACACGGGCTGCTGGCAGGCAAAGGGGGCAACGGAGGGCTTACACCCTCGGCACTGCCATCGCTAGGGGCTGGCATTTACAACGCAGGCCAGCTGACGCTCGCGAACAGCACCATCACGCGCAACTACGCCACAGGAGGCGGTGCGGGAGGGCATAGGAACAATTTTCAGCGAGACGGTGGAGGTGGAGGCGGCAGCGGAGTGCGAGTGCCTGGCGCGGGCCCAGGCGGGACAGACCTCAAGGGCGCAGGTGGTGACGGTGGTACTGGGTACAACGCTTGGGGCAGTGATGGATACACCGCCGTAGGCGGGCTTGGAGCCATTGAGGAACCTACAGGCGGCGGCGGTGGGCGGTCTGGTTCCGCCTTGGGCGCTAGTGGGGGTGCCGGCAGTCAGGGTGGTGGTGCTGGCGGAGGCAGTGGGTGGTATGACAATGCAGGAGGCGGAGGCGGAGGTTGGGCTGGTGGCGGAGGCGGGGGGTCAGGCTACGATGGTGCTGGCGGCGGTGGGGGAGGCTTTGGCGGTGGGGGCGGGGATGCCTACCCTACCTCTGGTAGTGGCGCTACCGGCGGTATTAGCGGTGGCGCTGGCGCTGGCTCTGGCGGCGGCAACGGTGGTTCAGGCGGGAGTGGCCAGACCGGCCACAGCGGCTTCGACGGCGGCGGCGGCGGTTATGCCAGTGCAGGTGGCATCTGGCTAGGCGGAGGCGGCGGTAGTTCTGGCGATTTCGATGGGATTGGCGGCAATGGCGGTGCAGCAGCCGCAGGCATTTATAACGCTGCAGGCGCTGTGCTCACGCTGGAAGCTCAAGTGGTCCTGAGCCATAACCTGGCCGCAGGGGGCGGTGGTTCGGCTGCGCGATCGGGTGGCCGTGCAGTGGGAGGTCTGTGGAATGATGGCGCCGTGAGGGGGCCTGGTCCTGCGAGTTCGAGTGGTAATGCTGCTGGTAGCGGCTTGGGCGGGACTAATGGCACTACCCCAGCCGCAGAGGCAGATCTGTATGGTGTGCCCAAGATCTCCGGAGTGAGCTCCAGTACTCTGGATGGTGCGTACAAAGCGGGCGACACCATTAGCATTCAAATCACCTTCAGTGAAACTGTCACAGTGAGCGGCGTTCCCCAGTTGGCTTTGGCCACGGGCGGTGCGGGTCAGGTGGCTTCTTACAGCGGGGGAACAGGAACCAACACGCTAAGTTTTGCCTACACGGTGCAAGCGGGCGACAACGGCGCTGATTTGGATTACGTGAGTATCAATGCATTGACACTCAACGGCGGCACGATCCAAAGTATAGGCGGATCCGATGCCTTTCTTTTACTGCAGGCACCTGGCACCGCCGGCTCGCTGGGAGCGAACAAGAACATTGTGATTGACACGACCGCTCCCACGCTGAGCGGAAGCAGCCCGGCGGATAACACGAGTGGTGTGGCGGTCGCAAGTCAGCTAGTACTGAGCTTTAGCGAAGCGGTCAAGGCGGGCGTTGGGCAGATTGTGCTGACCAATACGGGCAATGCTGGTGACACCCGCAGCATCAGCATTGGTGATGCGGCCCAAGTCACGATAGCGGGCAGCACGGTGACCGTGAGTCCAACGGGAGGCCTGTTGGCTAATAGCCAGTATCACGTGCAAATGGCTGCTGGCGTGATCCTTGATGTGGCAGGCAATCCTTATGCGGGGATTGCAGACGCCACCACGCTGAACTTCAGCACTGTGGACTCCTACCACACCATCACCACAAGCGCACTTCCGGCTGCGGGTGGCAGCGTTGCCTGCACACCCGATTCTGTGCAATATGGCAATACAGCTACTTGTACTGTCACGGTGACACCGGGCTTCACAGTGAGCATGGGCGGCACGTGTGGTGGCAGCCTGAGCGG
>NZ_AUGX01000012.1 GCF_000422885.1 Ottowia thiooxydans DSM 14619
CGCGTGCCCCCTCCCCAACCCTCCCCCAGCGGGGGAGGGAGCTGAAGTCAAACGCTGAGGGCAGGCCGGGCATTGCCACGCTAGATAGGCTGCATCTGCCCCGCTCCTGTCCCACCTGAAACTACTTCAACTTCTGCAATTGCTGCAGCTCTTCCCTGGTGTTGGCGTTGAAAAACGCATCAGCTTCTTCAAACACAACTTCAATCACGCGGTGCTGTGCGGTCCATTTGTCGAACTTGCGTTCGCCTGAGTGCAGATAGGCGACCAGGCTATCCATCAGATCGGTGCGCAGCAGGCAAAACACCGGCTGCCTTCGCACTTCGCCTTCTTCCAGCGTAGACACCATCGCGATGTCTGCGCCCTGATCTGCCGCGGCCGTAGCCAAACGTTCGACAAAGTCCTCCGGAAACTCCGGCGTATCGCACGGCACCGTTACCAGCCAAGGGGATTCGGCCCGTTCCATTCCAGTGAGCAAACCGGCCAGCGGGCCAGCATAGCCTTCGACGGAATCAGGCCAGACAGGCGCCATGGCTTCGTAGGCCGAGAGATTGCGATTGGCGCTGATCATGGTGGCTCCCACCTGCGGCTGCAAACGCAACAAGGCGTGCAGCGCCAAGGGCACCCCGCGGTGGTTTTGCAAGCCCTTATCCACCCCGCCCATGCGGCTGCCCCTGCCGCCTGCCAGCACCAGGCCAGTGATGTCTTCTTTGCGAATGATGTTGCCGCTCATGTCTTTTCCACTCACGTTTCCAGCAGGTCAAAGGCCTGCGCTTCCACCAACATAAAAGCCCGCGTCATTGCGGCAATGGCTCGCCACAGCCGCGCACCCGGCTGCTCGTCTACGGCATCACACAGTTGCTCGACCCAGGTCTGCACATGGTTGCGGAAAAAACGACGCTGCTGCTCGAGGTTGCTCACGCCGGCATCGTCTCCGGCGATGAGGTAGCGCATCACTTCGAACACGTAGGCAATGTGGTCTTCAGTTTCGAATTGAGCGGAATCGCGCGTCAGGCCCAACGCGGCCAGATCAGTCCTCAACTGCGCGAGCGGCTTCTCGTTCATAAAGCCGGCTAGAAAGTATGACCCGTAGGCAAACACCTCAGGCTTGCCCACACCCTGAAACAACGCGGCAAACTCTTGTGCGGCAGATTCCACAGTCATTTCTCGGAACGTGGCCACCAGCGCCTGCCAGGGCGCTTCAAGATATCCACCGGCTTCCGGGGCTTCAGTCACGGCGACGCTGAACTGCTCGAACAGGGCCGCGTCCGGTGGTGCAAACCATAGGCGCGCAAGCAAGCCGTAGAGTTCGGCGCGGGCGATTTCTTCGCTGAAAGGCTCAGTGCTGATGGGCTGGGTAGTCACAGTTCAGTAATGCGTTGTTCGTTGGAATTGGAATACATGTCAATGACTCGGCAATCCGAGCACATCTTGAGCCGCGAAGCAGCAGCGCCCTGAAACGCCGCATGACCTGCAAGCTTGGCAATCATGTTTTCAATGCCGAGCCGCGTACCAAAGGGCTTGGCACAGCGCACGCAATGAAAAGGCTGCGCTTCGTGCAATACGCGGGATTGAATCCTCGTGCGGCCACCATCAGCCAGCAAGAGACGCGGTTCCAGTTCAATGGCATTCTCAGGGCAGGTGGTCTCGCAAAGACCGCATTGCACGCAGTTTTTCTCTATGAACTTGATCTGCGGATGATCGGGATTGTCAGCCAGCGCGCTGGAAGGGCATGCGCCCACGCAAGACAGGCACAGCGTGCATTTGCTGGCGTCCACTTTCAAGCTGCCGTAAAGCGCACCGGCTCTGGGAAGCGCAATCACATCGGGCACTACCGCAGGAGTGGGCATGTGCGAGAGCAAATGCGATATGGCCATCTCCAGCGTGCCACGTTTGTCCGAAAGAATGTTGAATGCGGAAGGTTTGGAAACACCCTGCGCGGCAGGCACTTGCAGCGCGGCATCCAGCGCGCTGATCGCAGAGGCCGTAATCAACCTGAAATGCTCACCGGCAAAACCCAAACCGCTCACAATCGCCTGGGCCTGTGCCATCTGCTCGTTCAGGGCTTGCAGGTATTGCGGGGCCTCGGTATCACCCACCAGCACCCACACCTGATTGGCCCCTTGCGCAAAGGCCGCCAGCCATACATCCAGGCCCACGCTGGCGTTGTGCCACAAGGCCAATGGCAGCACACGTGCGGGTACGCCGTGAGCGCGGCCCGTACTGGCTGCCCGGCCCAGAGCATTGATGCGCTCAGTGCCTTCTTTCTGGCTGTGCAGCAGCAACGCAGCCTGGCGACCACCAGCCGCGGAATAGGCGCTCAGCATCGTGTGAATGCGCCGGCCCAAATCCACAGGGCCGGGATAAGAAAAACTCAGTGCACCTGTGGGGCAGACGGTGCTGCAAGCACCACAGCCCATACACAGATGGGGCTCAACCACAATACCTGCAGTCAGGGGTGCCGCCACGCCGCGCGTGCGGCCAGCGGTCTTTCCCTTGAGCAAAGCGTCAGAACGGATAGCCTGGGTGGAGCACACATCAATGCACGCCGAACAGCCGATTTGCTGGTTGCGGCTGTGCGCGCACAGCCGCTGCTCGTAGTGAAAGTATTTGGGCTTTTCAAACTCGCCCACCATTTCACGCAGCTCCATCACCACGCGAATCAGCTCATCATCGCCCGCCGCGTGGAAATAGCCCTGCGGTGGCTCGTGCATGGTGAAAGCCGGTGTTGCTTGCAAATCCAGCACCAGATCAAAGCGCCCTTCATCGGTGCGTGCGCTGCGATTGAAGTCAATGGCACCGGCCGCCTGGCAGGCGGTTACGCAGTCTCGGTGAGACGTGCAACGAGACAGATCCACCTGGTAGCTGAAGTCAATAGCGCCTTCAGGGCATGCCGAAATGCAGGCATTACAGCGCGTACACAAATCCAGATCGATAGGGTTGGAACTCTCCCATGAGGCATCAAACGCGCCTAACCAACCTGTCAGACGACTCAGACGTCCTCGCATGACCACGCGCTCGTGTTGTTGAGGCAGCTCGCCTCCATCTACCAGCAGCGTGACGTCCAGTGGGCCCTCCAGCATCGTTGCGGCAGCTTCAGCGCGAGGACCATTGCCAATAACGAGGCAGCGCCCTGCAGAGCGATAGCTGACGGTAGAGACCGGTTCGGGCGGCGGTAGTTGCGCCGCAGCGATCAACGCCGCCAGCTTGGCAGTAGAGGCAGCGCCATCACGCGACCAGCCGCCGGTTTCGCGCACGTTGACGAAGCGGATGGGCCGCTCGGCAAGACCGGGCGCGCCCTCCGTTTGCTCAGCCAGTTCCTGGAACAGACGGCTCTCCTGCGTGCAGGCCACCAGCAGTTCTTCGCCCAACTTGGCGGCGCGCTGAAACGCTGGCGCTTCGCGCCGGCAGAGCACGGAGTGAACATCGGAAACACCTGCAGCGCTAGCCTTGGGTGTTGCCTCCAGCGCCCGAGCCAGGGCCGGGCGGTCCAGGGTCATGGTGCGATTGCAATCGCAGATCAGGGTCTTCATCGTGTGCTTTCATCGCAGCCGCATCGGGATTTGCGGCGTGTGAAATGGCCTCCGGTACATTGCCGGCAGCGCATTCGTGGGGAATTTCTTCTTGGTGACCTGTGGGCGCGCGCAATGCTTCTTGCGCACTGGCCTCGGTTGACACTTCTTCGGGTTCAACCAGACCCAGGTACGCCGCCTGAGCCATTTTCTTGAGCATGGATGCCGGCAGCGGATCAGGCGTGTTGTAATCTTCAATATAGGTGTCCAGCCCATCCATCACATTGAAATGAGGATCGGTGAACAGCTTTTTGAGCGCCGCATTGCGCACATCACCGCTGACTTCCGGCGTCACAAAACGCGTGAAATCAGACTCTTTATGAAGTGCGGCCACATCATCCAAAGTGGGCGGTGCGGGCTTGGTTTGTGCATCGCTCGTCTGCAACCCAAGGCTTGGCGAAACTTCTGTCGGCAAGGCCCCAGGAACTGCCACTTCAGACGTGGGTTCAGCAGCAGGCGCATCGTTTTGCCTGGCCCGCACCTTGCGCTGGGACCAGCGCGAAAGAAAGCCGTCGTTTTCTGCCATAGCGTTCAGAGCCGCTTTTCCGGATCAACAAACGAAGCAGGACGCTTGCGCTTTTTAGGCTCCGGACGGTAGTGAATATCTACATATTCCTGCAGTGCAGCGCGCACGCCTTCATCAAGCGGGCAGTTGTCGACACGCTCTTGCGCATCAAGCCAGCGACCGCATTCGTTGTACGACAGGCTCACGCTTTCAGGCCAAGCCTGAGATGGGTCTGCATGGTCAATACGCCACATCACAAACCACACAGGCGAGCCGGAAGTGAGGTTCAGGTAATAGCCTTCGGCTTCATCACGGTACAGGGTGACGGGCAGGTTGGGAAACAACCATTGGGCTGATGTTCCGTCATCACGCAGCACCCGATGCTCCTCACCAAAACCGCCGTCGTCAATCACCACCTCAGCTACCGTAAAGCGCCATTCTTCCCAGCGGGAGGGTTGCCGCACGCGGTCTATACGCACCGCAGCGCGCAGGGTTGGGGGATTGTCGTTGACGAACACTATGGAAATACCGTGGTTTGACGCTTCAAGGCGTCTTTTGATGATGTCTTAGAAACAGTTTAGCCCAGCCACTCATTTCCACACTCCCAAGTACTAACCCTAGTCAAGTTGTGAGGTCTAGAGCATATGCTTATAGGGTAATATGGTCGCAGTCCCCGCGATAAAGCCACAAGAGGTTCAGCCAAATGTCTAAGCCAGACCCCTCGCGCGATGAGCGCAAGCATGCCCTTTCACGCCGTACCGTATTCGCCGGTGCGGGTGTCGTAGGTGCCGCCGCAGCCGCAGCTGCTGTGCTTCCCGGTGTTGTTCAGCAGTCTGCTTCAGTTGCTGCCGCCAAAGTAACCCCAGCGTCCACCGAGGGTTATCAGCTCACCGAACATGTGAAGCATTACTACCGGACCGCCAAGGTCTGAGCGGGAGGAACAGCACATGCAACTCACCCGTAAAAACAGCTCCGCCCTCGGTCGCCCTGCGCATTCGGGCATGGTCGCCAACCTCGCACGAGGCCTCGCGCACGCCGTACCCACCATTGACCGCCGCGCTTTCCTGCGCCGCTCTGGCCTGGGTGTAGGCGCCGGCATTGCAGCCTCACAATTGACGCTGGTCAAGAAAGCCGATGCCGCTGATACAGCCAAGGCCGGCAATGGCACCGGCAAGGTCGAAGTCAAACGCACGGTATGCGGCCACTGCTCCGTGGGCTGCGCGGTGGATGCCGTGGTGGAAAACGGCGTCTGGGTGCGCCAGGAACCGGTGTTCGACTCCCCCATTAACCTGGGTGCTCACTGCGCCAAGGGCGCCGCACTGCGCGAGCACGGCCATGGTGAGTTTCGTCTGAAATACCCCATGAAGCTCGTCAACGGCAAGTACGAGCGCATCACTTGGGACACGGCGCTGACCGAGATCACGGCCAAGATGCTGGAGCTGAAAAAAGCCAGTGGCCCGGATTCCATCTTCATCGTGGGCTCCTCCAAGCACAACAACGAGCAGGCTTACCTGCTGCGTAAATGGATGTCCTTCTGGGGCAGCAACAACACCGATCACCAGGCTCGCATCTGCCACAGCACCACAGTGGCTGGGGTGGCAAACACCTGGGGTTATGGTGCCATGACCAACTCCTACAACGACATGCAGAACGCCAAGGCGGCGCTCTATATTGGCTCCAATGCCGCTGAGGCGCACCCGGTGTCCATGCTGCACATGCTGCATGCCAAGGAAACGGGTTGCAAGATGATCGTGGTGGACCCCCGTTTCACCCGCACGGCCGCCAAGGCTGACGAATACGTGCGCATTCGCTCCGGTACCGACATTGCCTTCCTCTTCGGTGTGCTCTACCAGGTGTTCAAGAACGGCTGGGAAGACAAAAAATACATCGAGAACCGTGTTTACGGCATGGATAAAGTGCGTGAAGACGTCTTGGCCAAGTGGACACCAGACAAGGTGCAAGAAGTTTGCGGCGTAGATGAAGCCACCACCTACAAAGTAGCCAAGATCATGGCCGAAAACCGCCCCAGCACGCTGGTGTGGTGCATGGGCCAAACGCAGCACAGCATTGGCAACGCCATGGTCCGAGCCTCTTGCATCTTGCAGTTGGCTCTGGGCAACATCGGTAAATCAGGCGGTGGCGCCAACATCTTCCGCGGCCACGACAACGTGCAAGGCGCCACCGATGTGGGCCCCAACCCTGACTCCTTGCCTGGCTACTATGGTTTGGCCGAAGGCGCTTTCAAGCACTTCGCCAACACCTGGGGCGTGGACTTTGAGTGGATCAAAAAGCAGTATGCGCCAGGCATGATGACCAAGTCCGGCATGACTGTGTCACGCTGGGTTGACGGCGTGCTTGAGAAAAATGAGCTGATCGACCAAGACAGCAACCTGCGTGGTCTTTTCTTCTGGGGCCATGCACCCAACTCGCAGACCCGCGGTCTGGAGATGAAGACCGCGTTAGACAAGCTTGATCTTCTGGTGGTCATTGACCCCTTCCCTAGCGCCACGGCGGCCATGGCCGCCATGCCTGGCAAGCCCGGTGAGCTGAACCCTAACCGCGCCACCTACCTGCTCCCGGCCTGCACGCAGTTCGAGACCAGTGGTTCCTGCACGGCCTCCAACCGCTCCCTGCAGTGGCGCGAGAAGGTGATTGAGCCTCTGTGGGAGAGCCGCACCGACCACATGATCATGTACCAGCTGGCCGAGAAGCTGGGCTTTGGCAAAGAACTGGTCAAGAACTACAAGATGCAAAAGGTCAAGGGCATGGACGAGCCCGTGCCTGAGGACATCTTGCGCGAAATCAACAAGTGCGTCTGGACTATTGGCTACACCGGCCAAAGCCCGGAACGCCTGAAAGCCCACATGCGCAACATGAACGTCTTCGATGTGAAGACGCTGCGCGCCAAGGGCGGAATTGATAAGGAAACCGGCTACAAGCTGGATGGAGATTTCTTCGGCCTGCCTTGGCCGTGCTGGGGCACTCCTGAGCTGAAACACCCAGGCACCGCCAATCTGTACGACACCAGCGCACACGTGATGGATGGCGGCGGGAACTTCCGCGCCAACTTTGGAGTGGAGCGCGAAGGGGTTTCGCTGCTGGCGGCTGATGGCTCGCACAGCAAGGGCGCTGACCTGACCACTGGCTACCCAGAGTTCGATCACCTGCTTCTCAAGAAGCTGGGCTGGTGGGGCGAGCTGAGCGAAGCCGAGCAAAAGGCCGCCGAAGGAAAGAACTGGAAGACTGACCCCACGGGCGCGATCATCCGCGTGACCATGAAAAACCATGGCTGCCACCCTTTTGGCAATGCCAAGGCAAGGGCCGTGGTGTGGAACTTCCCAGATCCTATTCCGCAGCACCGCGAACCGCTGTACAGCACGCGCGCTGACCTGATAGACAAGTACCCCACGCACGACGACAAGAAGGCCTTCTGGCGTCTGCCCACTCTCTACAAGAGCGTGCAGGAGAAGAACAAAGACATCGGCAAGACTTTCCCGCTCATCATGACCTCAGGCCGTCTGGTCGAGTACGAAGGCGGCGGCGAAGAAACCCGTTCCAACCCTTGGCTGGCTGAATTGCAGCAAGACATGTTCGTTGAGATCAACCCGCGTGCAGCCAATGAC
Source organism: Ottowia thiooxydans DSM 14619 (assembly GCF_000422885.1). GTDB lineage: Bacteria > Pseudomonadota > Gammaproteobacteria > Burkholderiales > Burkholderiaceae_C > Ottowia > Ottowia thiooxydans. The sequence continues at coordinate 7,698 of NZ_AUGX01000012.1, forward strand.
CGTGGCATACGTGACGGCGATGACGTGTGGGTAAAGACCCCGCCGATGGCTGCGGTGCCTGAGTTCAAGGGCCTGAAGGTCAAAGCCCTGGTCACCGAGCGTGTAGACGCAGGCACCGTGTTCCTGCCCTTCCACTTCTCCGGCCGCTGGGGCGGCATGGACCTGGCCAAGTACTACCCAGAAGGCGCCATGCCCGTCGTGCGCGGCGAAGCGGTCAATACCGCCACTACCTATGGTTACGACAGCGTCACGATGATGCAAGAAACCAAGACCACCGTGTGCCAAATCGAAAAAGCCGCATAAGGAGAACAACATGGCAAGAATGAAGTTCATATGCGACTCCGAGCGCTGTATTGAATGCAATGGCTGCGTGACCGCCTGCAAGGCCGAGAACGATGTCCCGTGGGGTGTAAACCGCCGCCGTGTGGTCACCATGGGCGATGGCCAGCCGGGCGAGAAAAGCATTTCAGTGGCCTGCATGCACTGCAGCGATGCACCCTGCATGGCAGTGTGCCCGGTAGATTGCTTTTATCGCACCGATGAAGGTGTGGTTCTGCATGACAAGGATGTGTGCATTGGCTGCGGGTACTGCAGTTACGCCTGCCCGTTTGGCGCGCCGCAGTTCCCCAGCAATGGGGCCTTTGGCATGCGCGGCAAGATGGACAAATGCACGTTCTGCAATGGCGGCCCGGAAGAAACCGGCAGCGCTGCAGAAAACGAAAAATACGGCCGCAACCGCCTCTCCGAAGGCAAGCTGCCCGCCTGCGCAGAAATGTGCTCTACCAAGGCCTTGCTGGCTGGCGACGGCGACGTCGTAGCCGACATCTTCCGCACCCGTGTGCTCCACCGCGGCAAGGGCAGCGAAGTCTGGGGTTGGGGTACTGCTTACGGGAAGCCAAAATCATGAAGCACAACCAAGCTCAAAATCCAAAATTGCGACTGGTTTTGGTTGCAGCGGCCATGACCGTGCTTCTGGCCGCCTGCAGTGAAAAACCGCAGACCGCGGGCACCACGCATTCATCCGCTGACGATAAGCCATGGAACGGCGGCAAGAAAGCTTTCGACGCCCCCGGCTGGACGCCCGGCGACAAGGCCAGTTGGGAAGCGCAGATCAAACAGCGCAACCGCAGCCAAAACGAATACGTGCGCATGGCGCCGTAAACCCAAAGCGGAGGCTCCCACGATGAAAACGGTGTTCTCTCGCTGGTTGGCTGTAGGCCTGCTCGGCGCCGCCAGTGCGTTGGCACAGGCGCAGCCATCTCCTGCTGCGCAGCCGGTGGCACAAGCTGCCGCAACCGCGGCGCCGGCCGCGACCCCGACCGACGCATCAACCCAGGCAACCCCTGCGGCTGCCGTAGCTGTAGATGCAGCCAAAGGCCCGCCTGCTGGTTTTGTCGCACCTGCCGAACCCAAGGCGGATGACAGCAACGCAGCGCGCGGTAAATCGCAACCCGGCAACAATGCACCTTTCTGGCGCGGCGTACGTAATTCCGGCGAAGTGTCCGGCATCACGAATATCAAGGGTGTGGAAACAGGCGTGTTGATCCAGCGCTTTGAAAACTACCCTGGCGCGAGCTACGCCACGGCGGGTGAAGCATGGCGGCAAGTGCGTAATCGCATCATCATTCCTTACGGCGGCTCGCTGATGCTGGTCGTGTTGGTGGCCATTGGGATCTTCTACGCTACGCGTGGCACCATAGGCCACAAGCATGCAGACGAAGGCAAACGAATTGAGCGTTTCACTCCGTTTGAGCGCTCTGCCCATTGGCTTAACGCCATTGCGTTTGTGCTGCTGGGCATTTCCGGTCTGGTCATGGCATTTGGAAAATTCTTGCTGTTGCCGTGGATGGGCCACACGCTCTTCGGGTGGATCACCTTCGGTTTGAAGACCCTGCACAACTTCGTCGGCCCGCTGTTTGCCGTGACATTGCTGGTCATCATTGCCACCTTCCTTAAAGACAATCTCCCCCGTGCATGGGATGTGGCATGGCTCAAAAAAGCTGGCGGCCTTTTTTCTGGCCAGGAAGTACCTTCACACCGGTTCAACGCGGGTGAAAAAGGTGTTTTCTGGATGGGCGCGTTTGTGCTGGGCATCACCATTGTGGCGTCCGGGCTCGTTCTGGATCACCTGATCCCAAACATGCTCTACACCCGTGGCCAGATGCAAGTGGCCCATATGTTCCATGCCGTTGCCGCCGTGCTGATGCTGTGCATCATCTTCGGCCATATCTATCTGGGCACTGTGGGCATGCATGGCGCATACAAAGCCATGCGTACCGGCTATGTCAGCGAAGGCTGGGCCAAGGAACACCACGAGCTATGGTACGACGACGTCAAGGCAGGCAAGATCCCGGCACAACGCTCCGGCAAAGCTTCCTCCGGCGGCGCCGCGCCACTGCCCACCACCCGCGAAGCCTGAAGCACGCAACGCCCAAGCATACGGAGACTCCACATGAAAGCCCACATCGCGCTGATGGCTCTGGCTCTGACCGCTGGCAGCGCCATGGCCAAACTGCCAGCCCTGTCTGACGAAGCCAAGGCCAAGGCGGCTGAAGCCGCCGCCAAAACTGCCTGGAGCGACAAGATCGCCGGCTACCAACTGTGCCAATCCCAGGATCGCGTGGCGGCGAGCTACCTTACGCAGGCTCGCGCTGCCGGCAAGACCGTGCAACCCGTGACCACACCACCTTGCGCGGACCCCGGCCCTTTCAGCTACACCCCGCCCGAGCCCAAACCCATTGAAGCCTCTGGTGCACATTCGCCTCCTGCGACTGCGGCCACGCCCCCCAGTACAGGCCAACCCACCGCCGCACCAACCGGAAACAAACCCTGATCCCCCTTTCGCTTCCAGCGGCGGAGAGCGCGCTAGGTTTTGAAACATCAACGCCCACGCTCGCTCCCCTGCCCTCAGCGCCGCGCATGACCCATGCCGGTGTCGCTCTCCTACGCGACATCGAAATTCTTGACCAGCATGGCGTGCGGCGCAGCATCCAGATTCCCGCGGAACGCCCGCTCACCGTGTTCATTGACAAGCGCGAGCTCGTCACCCTGATGACCCTGGGTGTGCGCCCCGAGCTTCTGGTGCTGGGCTATCTGCTCAACCAGCGCCTGATTACCCGGTTGACAGATGTGACCTCCATCACCGTCGATTGGGAAGTGAACGCCGCCGCCGTAACTACCAGCGCGGGCATTGCCGATCTGGAAGCGCGCACCGCGCACCGCACCGTGACCACAGGCTGCGGCCAGGGCACCGTGTTTGGCGACGCCATGACCGCGCTGGGTGATATTCAATTGCCAAACGCGCGCTCTGCACGCATCACCCAAACCCAGCTCTACGGCCTGCTAGACACCTTGCGCCAGCGCGACAGCGTGCATCGCCGTGCGGGTTCAGTTCACGGCTGCGCACTGTTCGAAGGCAAGCGCATGCTGGTCTTTGTAGAAGACGTGGGCCGCCACAACGCCATTGACACCATCGCAGGCTGGATGCTCATGCACGGCGTTACGGGGGCTAACAAGGTGTTCTTCACCACCGGCCGACTGACCAGTGAAATGGTCATCAAGGCCGCACAGATGGGCGTGCCCATCGTCGTTTCGCGCAACGGCGTCACCGCCATGGGGCACGATCTTGCATCGCAGCTGGGCATGACACTCTTTGGCCGCGCCGCCAATCGCCACTTTCTTTGCTACACCGGCTTCGACCGGTTCGACGCCGAACCCGAGTTGCAGCCCGAAGCACAGCAACAGCCAGAAGTGCACGCTATCGCGGACTGAGTTCCAGCGCCGGCACCGGCCATGGTAAAACCCGTGGCAAATGAACACCATGACCAACAGCTGGGCGCTGGCTTGGCAACTCATCACCCAAGCCGATTCTGAGCTCGTTCACATCACCCTGCTTTCGCTGCAGGTCAGTGCGACGGCCTGCCTCGTCGGTTCCCTGATCGGCCTGTTGCTGGGTGCGTGGCTTGCAGTGGCCAGGTTCCCGGGACATGGCCTGCTCGTCTGGCTGGTCAACACACTGCTAGCGCTTCCTGCGGTGGTGGTCGGTCTGCTGGTGTACTTGCTACTATCAAGATCCGGCCCCCTGGGCGAGCTGGGCATTCTGTTCACACCGCCCGCCATGGTGGTGGCACAAAGCGTGTTGGTCACCCCGCTGATTGCCGCACTGTCTCGCCGCCTGGTGCTCTCAGCACTGGCCGAAGGCGGCAGCCAGTTGCAATCCCTGGGAGCACGCCCACTCACCGCATCCTTGCTGATGCTCGTGCATGACCGCATGGGCGTGGTCACCGTGCTGCTTACCGCATTCGCCAGAGCCATTGCGGAGGTCGGGGCCGTCATGATTGTGGGTGGAAATATCGCTGGCGTTACCCGCGTGATGACCACCACCATCGCACTTGAAACCAGCAAGGGCGATCTTGCCTTGGCGCTCGCCTTGGGCTTTGTGCTGCTAGCGGTGGTGGGCGTGGTCAACGGTGCCATCGGCTTGATGCAATGGCTTAGCAATCGCCAGCAGCACAAACTCCAAGTGGCCAATGTGCCATTGCCCACCGCGCCCACACAGCCCGCCAACTCCACCCCAGACCTGATCACCGCTGCACCCTCGCCCCTTATAGTGATCGACCAAGCCACCGTGCGCTTCAGTCAGGTGGTCGCATTGAGTAAAGCAACGCTCACGCTGAACCGCGCTGATCGCCTGATTTTGGTAGGCGCCAACGGCTCCGGAAAAACCACGCTGCTGCGCCTGATGCACGGCTTGCTGCCCTGTGATGCAGGCCGCTGCGAACATCTGCCGCTTCAACCTGAAGGCCGGCTGCCCCGCGCCTCCATGCTGTTTCAGCGCCCGTTCCTTCTCAGCCTCTCCGTGAAGCGCAACATCTGGCTCGGCCTCTGGCTTTACGGTGTGCCATCAAACGAGCGCCGTGAACGTTGCCAACGAGCCCTGGCCCGCGTAGGCCTGCTGGAGCATGCAGAGCGCCCTGCCCGCCAGCTTTCGGGCGGCCAGCAGCAACGCCTTGGACTTGCTCGCGCCTGGGCCTTGCAGCCCGACATTCTTTTTCTGGATGAACCCACGGCGAGTCTGGACCCCAGCGCTAAAGCAGAAATTGAACGCCTGATAGAAGAAGTGGCCGCCACGGGCGTGACCATTGTGATGAGCACGCACAACCTGGGGCAAGCCAAACGACTGGCCACACGCGTGGCTTATCTCCAGGGTGGCCAGCTCATTGTGCAGAGACCGGTCCAGGAGTTTTTTGAAGGTGAACCGCTGCCTACCGAAGCTGCGCAATTTTTACAGGGCGAACTCGGCTGGCGCTGAGGTCGTGTGGGATTCCGCCGCGCATGAGCGGGTTACTGCGATCCCAGTACGTGTCCGTTGACTGTGCTGCCATACATCGAATCTGCCGGGTCGTCATGGTACTTCTTGCGTGTAGCCTCCACTGTGCCCAGGAAGCGCGGATCTTGCGGACGCTCGTGGCTGTTCATGAATATCGCCACATCCCACGCATCCTGCTCGCTCAGTGTGCCGCCCTTACCCAGCGGCATATTGGCCTGAATGAAGCCCGCCGCATTGCCAAGTTGATGCATGCCCGCGCCCCAATTGAAAGACCTCGGCCCCCATAGCGGCGGGAACACTTGATGATCACCGGCACGCTGGCCCAGGCCATCCGCACCGTGGCACAGCGCGCAATTCTGGGCATAAACCTTCTCCCCGCGCGCGTAGTCAGGCGGCAGAGCGGGTGCCTTGAGTTTGGGGAAACCGCTGCCCGGCAGGGTTGCGCCCACCGGTGCCCCCTTGGCGAGCCAGAACGCATAGGTCTGTAGCGCTGTAATGATCTCGTCGTCCAGCGGCGGCGCCTTGCCGTTCATGCTGAACTCAAAACAACCCTGGATGCGTGCGGCCAGTGTGTCAACCTTGCCAGTCTTGGTGCGGAAAGCGGGGTAGCGGACGAATGCCGCCCACATTGGCGCTGCATCAGGCTTGCGACCCGCATCGAGGTGGCAACTGGCGCAGTTGAGGTCATTGCCGACGTAGCGGGCGGCGTACTTGCCAGTCTGCATGAAGATCTGCTCGCCCAGGCGAACGACCTTGCCGTAGTCACCGCCAGGCATAGCGCTTTCCGGCGGTGGAGAAAACGCGGTGCTGACAACCGGAGCCTTGGCGGCGGCGACGGGCGTGGCCTGCGCCGAAGATGCTGCCATGGTTATGGATGTTGCGGCATTCTGCGCTGTCTGCTTTGTCTGTGGAGTCTCGAGTGCGTTAAGAGATCGATCGAGGATGATGTTCCCGCCAATCACCACTCCCAGCGCGATCACGACAGCGCCGCCAGCGAAGAGGGCCAGACCATTGAAGCGTGGCTTCTTTGTGCCGTTACCAGACGATGGTGTGCTCATGGCTGGCGCCCCTTGCTAGTAGGTTGGACGGTTTTGGTCGTGGCCTTCGCTGCCTCCTGGCTGACCGCGGGTGCCGCGGTGAGTCCGGCATAGTAGACCGCGACAGCGTCGACGTCATTGTTGGACAGCTTTTCCGCCACCGCCGACATCAAGCCCAGCGGCCCGGGTGTCCGTGTGCCTGACTTCCAGGCTTGAAGCTGCTCTGTGATGTAAGCAACGGGCAGCCCCACAAGCGGCGGGAACTGGGTGCCAACACCGCTGCCCCCATACCCATGGCATTGTGCGCATGCGGGTAGCTGATCTGCCCAGCGTCCGCGCGTGGCGAGCCACGCCCCAGTGTTGTCTGGCGTAGGCGACGCCATGTCATCCGCCAGGAACGGAGGCTTTAACTGGCTGTAATACACCGCCAGCGCGGTGCGCTCAGTGGACGAAAGCTTCTCCACAAGAGGCTGCATGATGGCGTTCTTTCGGCTCCCATCGGCGAAGGCGTCGAGTTGTCTCTGCAAATAGGCCTGCCCTGTGCCGGCCAACCGCGGAAAGGCCGCGCTGCCTTCGCCTTGCGCGCCGTGGCAAGCGATGCAGGCCGCCACGCCGGGTGGCGTGCTCTGGGTAGTGATCTGCCGCCCCTGAGGTACGGTGGCCTGCTGCGCCAGCGCCGGAGCATGACTCACAGCAATAGCCCCTGCCATGAGCATCGGCGCCAAGCGCCACTCACGCCCGAACATAACGACCTCCTTCACATTGGCTTCCGGCGATCGCGATCGTATTCGCGTCCGCGGCTACATCACGTGCATCCAACATGGCCACTACCGCTTCGGCGTTGACACAAACACGCGCCGCGCCGGCAGTAGGCGCATGCACAAGGATGCGCAGTTCGGAACCGTTGGGGGTAGTCATCGGGGTCTCCTTTTGCCTTCTTGTAGATCTCAATCCCAGGACATTATCAAGACGCAGCGTATATTTTTCGAGCGGCAATATTAGTACATTTGTACCATTTTTACGATACACGGGTGGCAATACAGCTCGCTAGCAGCCCTTCCACGGGAGCATCACGCTGAATAGCTCAGGCAAGTAGGTGCGCAGGGTACTCATCGTACGTGGCGATCAGGCTGGCGGTAAGGCATCTACGGCCCAGTCAAAAAATGTGGATCTAAAGTATTCAAAAAATCCAATTCCTGGCGTTCCAGAGTCCCGCAACGACGACGAGGATTACACTTTTACACCTATTGATTTAGGTAAAAAGTGATCCCCATCAATTTCCCTTTTGCAAGAACTCTCCGGGACATCGCGGCAACATTCCCGACTCCCATGTTCCTGAGCACCACCATGCGGGTGGCGTGGGTGCTGTCTATTGCTTTGCTATGGGCACCGGCCAGTGCAGCGCCTAGTTGGTTCGTTCCGTTAGATGCCCAGGGAGTCACCATGACCTCCGCAGGCAGTCATGCCTGCGTGCTAGACACCGGTACCCAACTGATCTGGTCAAGTGAAGTCTTGCCCGCGAGTTGGGTCTCAGCCAACACCGTGGCCGCCAACTACAGCCGCTGCGGCCATCACATGGCCTGGCGCGTTCCAACCCGGCGCGAACTGACCGATCTGTACCGCGGCACCGTCAACTACCAGATCGACGAGACATTCTTCCCTCAACCTTCCGTGCGCAAGTATTGGAGTAACGACGAAAGCAACTCCTTGATGGCCTGGGCGCTTGAAGCAAAAGCCAGCGGAGGAATGCGCGAAACTTTCAAAACCCTCTCGCTCCCAGTTCGTCTTGTGCGCTCCAAGCAAATGCCAGAGATCTCGGGGCTCGTGGTGACACCAGAGCGAGGAGGAGCCTCGGCCAACGTTCAGGTGACTTCAGATCGGGATGGCAGAGGTTACTGGGAAGTATGGCCAGCCACCACCGGCGCACCCAGCTCAGGTGCGCTGATGCAAAGCGGCCAGAGAATGGTTCTCAATGAGAAGCAGGATGAGGTTTTCTCCGTGACGGGGCTGCAGCCCGGAACAGCCTACGCACTCTACTTTTCTGCTACCGCGAGCGGCAGCTTCTTGCCAACACCAGTCATGACGCTTCGATTCACCACACCGAATCTCTTGGGAGCAGCGAGGCCATCAGTTGCCCCGGTACCAGTGCCTGCGGTGTCGCCATGGGGCCTGGGTGTGCTGTCTCTCGGGTTAATTTTTGCGGGGTGGATCAGCGTTCATCGGACAGCTTCATCGGAACGCAAGCAGAGCAGGCCTACATTGCCTTGATGCGACATGCGGATGTTTCGACTGCTTTCAGGCTGGCTTGCGAACGGGCAATAGCGGCCAGAACCTGACGTTAAGACAATTAGAGCGGGTTACCTTTATGAGCCGGAGGTGCCAACTTCGACAGGCATCTCCTGAACATGCAGCATCATTCACTGTATGTAAAGTACATATCTTTTAACTCCATTCAAATTCTCTATGCGCCAACCGCAGCGTGTTGCTCTTGTGACGGGATCCACTTCAGGTATTGGAGAGGCGATAGCGCGCCGGCTTTCTAAAGAGGGCTTCGCTGTCGTTTTGCATTCACGCAGTTCTGTGGAGGTGGGCATCTCTATGGCGCGTGAGCTGGGTGAGGCTATTTATGTGCAAGCAGACCTCGCTGTTGACGCTGACCGGATACGACTGGTGCAAGAGGCCGTCGCGCAATGGGGGCGTTTAGACGTCGTAGTGAACAATGCCGGAATCAGCCGCGTGATTGCACATGCCGATATGGCGGCTGCTACTCCTGACATATGGCACGAGCTGCATGAGGTCAATGTGATTGCGCCGTTTCGTATCGTTGCAGAAGCGGAAGCCGCACTGCGGGCGTCTGCAGCTGCTGGAACGCCTGCTTGCGTGATTAATGTGAGTTCGCATGCGGGTGTTCGCCCAAAAGGGGCTTCTATCCCCTACGCCGCAACGAAAGCGGCGCTGAATCATGTCACGCGCTTGCTGGCGATCTCATTGGCTCCAGATATTCGTGTAAATGCTGTCGCTCCTGGGCTTGTGGATACGCCGTTGACCGCTGACTGGACGCAGGCCCAGCAGATGTGGAGAGAGCGTGCACCCATGCGGCGGGCAGCAAGCCCTGAAGATATTGCACAAGCGGTGTCAATGCTCATTGAGTCCAACTATTTGACGGGCGACATTTTGCTTTCTGATGGTGGATTGAATCTCACGTAACGCTGAAAAGGCAGCCTAGGTCGGTTTGGGGTCGAGAGCACAAATTCGCCTGCCGGCGCTGAAGGGCGAAGACCCGGCTGAGCAGTCGCTAAAGCCAATGCTCAGCCTTTCAGTTTGCCGCAGAACCCGGATCGGCTTCCAGCTTTGGAGTGATCAGCCGCAGCGCCTTGAACTCGCCAGGCAGCTTGAAAACCTCCAACCCAAGTGCTGAACCAAAGAGGCAGCGTGCGCCTTGCGGCCTTCTGCCCCCGAAAGCGCTTCAGCCCTCAATAGCGTTCCGGCACGTACATATCCGCAGGTACAGGGTGGCGCGTGTAGTCCGCGTGGTACACGCGCTCCGGCAACACCACTTCGTCGTGCACCACAGGTTGGTACGGGATCTGTTCGAGGAAGTGGCTGATGCAGTTCAAGCGTGCCTTTTTCTTGTCCACGGCTTGTACGATCCACCATGGAGCTTCCGGGATGTGGGTGCGCTCCAGCATGGTCTCCTTGGTCTTCGTATAGTCTTCCCAGCGGCTGCGTGCCTCTACGTCCATGGGGCTGAGCTTCCACTGCTTGAGCGGATCATGAATGCGAGCCAGGAAGCGGGACTCCTGCTCCTCATCTGTGATGGAGAACCAATACTTGATGAGGCGAATGCCTGAACGTACCAGCATGCGTTCGAACTCAGGCACGGAACGGAAGAACTCTTCGTACTGATCTTCAGAGCAAAAACCCATCACACGCTCTACACCCGCCCGGTTGTACCAACTGCGATCAAACAGCACAATTTCCCCGCCAGCAGGCAGGTGTGTAGCGTAGCGCTGAAAGTACCACTGCGTGCGTTCGCGATCGTTAGGTGCAGGCAGTGCAGCAACACGGCACACACGCGGATTCAGTCGCTGGGTAATGCGCTTGATGACGCCGCCCTTGCCTGCGGAGTCACGGCCTTCAAAGATCACGACCACCTTTTCCTTGCTGTGCTGTACCCAGTCCTGCAGCTTGACGAGCTCGCCCTGCAGGCGCAGCAACTCACTGAAATAGGTGCGCCGGCCAAGTTGGCCTTCGGGGGCATCGTCGCTGATACCCAGCGCTTCGAGGACGCTGGGGTCACCCAGGCCAGCGTCGTCGATTTCCTGCTCAAGTTCCTCGTCGTAGCTGTCCACCAGATCGCGGCTGATGTTGCGAATTACCTGCTCGTGATGGGGAATCTCTATGCGATCGTTCATGGCGAATATTCAAGAGTTGTCTAGATAACTGGCCATGCTATGAGCGCTTCATGTCGAAGAAATGACGCTATTTCTCCTCAGGGTATATCCGTCACAAAGCCGCTACACCCTGGTCATCATCTTGTCACTTAAGAGCCATAGACTCCCCACGGCCGTGCCAGGGAGGTGCGGATCTCTGCATCCTGGACCCAAGGTCATCCGCCTTCAAAAAAGCGGGCCACAACCAAACACCAAATCCATGGAAATCGATATCTTTAAAGAATTGCTGGTGCCTGTCATCGGCGGGTTAGGCATATTTTTGCTCGGACTTGAATTCATGTCCGACGGCATCAACAACCTGGCCGCCAACAAGATGCGGGCTTGGCTAGCCAAACTGGCGGGCACACCCGTCAAAGGCCTGGCCGCGGGTACATTGATCACAGGCGTGCTTCAGTCGAGCACAGCGATGACAGTGATGGTCGTGGGATTGGTCAACGCCGGTGTGGTGGGGCTGCGGCCAGCCATCAGTGTGATCATGGGGGCCAACATAGGCACCACATTGGGCAATGGACTGATTGCGTTGCCGCTGGGGCCACTGGGGCTCATTAGTGCTGGCCTGTTTGGTCTGGTGTACGTGTTTGGAAAAACTGCCAAGACGCGCAACATCGCCCTCGCCGTGATTGGCTTCTCGTTGATCTTCTATGGCCTGAATCTGTTGACGGGCGGTCTCAAGCCGTTGCGGAACATGCCTGAAGTGATGTCTGCTATTTCGAGCCTGCGGGCCGACAGCTTCACTGGCCTGGCCATCTGCGTACTGACGGCTGCCGGCATCACTGCCATGATCCATTCGTCCTCCGCCACCATCGGTATCGTGATGGGCTTGGGTGCCGCGGGCATTCTGGATTGGCAGACCGCTGTAGCGTTCTCGCTCGGTGCAGACCTGGGCACCACCATCACCTCATGGATGGCTTCGTTGAACCTGTCAAAGACAGCCAAACGCGCTGCCTACGCCCATATCTCGTTCAACTTCATCGGCGTGGCCGTGATGTTCCCACTGTTCTTTCTTTCCATGGATCTATTGCAGTGGGTGATGAGCATGTTCGGCATGGATGTCGCCAAGTCCGTAGTGGTGGATGGCAAGGAAACATTCCCGTTGGTGCCGCTGGCGGTCGGGCTGTATTCCATAGGCTTCAACATCTTCAACACCGTACTCATGTTCCCGTTCATCGGTGTGTTCGACCGAGTGCTCTCGCGCATCGGCTCAAGCCGGGATGACGAGGAAGACTACTCCTTGCCACGCTTTCTGGACCGTGGCGCCCTGGGAGACTTCAACGCAGGCGTGGCCAACGTGAGCAGAGAACTGGGGCGTTACACCCAAGGTACCAGCTTATTGATGACTGCCGCCCGAGGCGACGAAACGGCACTGAAGAACGTCGGCGATCATGAGCTCGCTTTGGATACCCTGAGCAAGGAAATCCGCGGCTATACAGCACAACTGTTCAAGAACGACCTGACGCCGCACCAAACCAACCTGCTCGCCAGCTTGATCGAAGAAGAAGACTTCAGCGCCAGCCTGACGGAGACTCTCTCGCAGATTACCCGCCGCATCGAACGCCAGCTCTTTTCCGCCAACGGCCAGGCTATCGTCTCGGCCGTACTGGATATCGTGGAGCCCGCCGTCAAGAATGGCCCACAAGGCGTTTACCTGCCACAAGTGCATTCCGGCCAAATTGCCGCTTTGCGCGAACGCAGCCTCGACGCCGCGCAAAAACTGAACTGGGATGAGCGTGGTGCCATCCTGACGCTGCTGGGTAGCGCTGAGCGTGCATTGAATCTGGTTCAGCGCATTGCTGACGAACGCCAGTCCGTCTCGCGCGAACTGGACGCTGGCCGCGCGCCCACTGCAGATCAAACACTCCCCGGCCCACTTGCCGTCCCGGCCTAAGGACAGGCATGCCTACGAAGCCCACCTATTTCACGGCGCGCCGACGGCTCCTGCAACTGGCAGGTACCGGCGCTCTGGCCGGTTTTGCAGCGCCGCTGGCGTTCGCACAGGACGAATATGGACAAGCACTGCTCAAGGGTGCTGGTTCAACCTTCGTACAACCGCTGATCCAGCAATGGATCAAGCAATACCGTGACGGCCAGTTGGGCGCTCACCACGCAGCGGGCAATGCCGGGCTAGACGGCGACATGCTTGGCCGCGCCGCGCTGGACTACGAAGCCATCGGCTCGTTGGCAGGATTGCAACGCCTACAGGCCAAGGCCGTGGACTTCGCTTTTAGCGAATTACCGCTGTCCGGCCGAGCGCTGAGCGCGCAGGGGCTGCTGCAAGCTCCCATCGTGCTGGGTGGCGTGGCCATCGTCGCCCACGTGCCTGGCCTGAAGGCCCCGCTGCGCCTTGATGGTGCAACCCTCGCCGCCATCTACCGCAACCGTATCAAGAGCTGGAACGATCCAGCCATAGCGGCGCTGAACCCGGGTGCCACCCTGCCCGCCCTGGCCATTGTGCCGGTGCACCGTATCGAAGGATCGGGCACCACCTACACACTGACCCGCTATTTATCTACTCAAGATACCGAATGGCGCGATGCGGTCGGTGTGGATGCCGTAGTGGGCTGGCCCGGGAATGTTTCTGCGCGCGGCAGCAGCGGAATGGCACGCACCGTTAGCGCCACTTCCGGCGCTATCGGTTATCTGGACGCCGTACAAGCGTCTGCGGCACGCTTGAGCGTGGTTCAGCTCAAAAATGCTGCGGGGCATTTCGTTGTCCCAAACACGGCGGCCATCGAAGCGGCTGCACGGTCTTCTCCGCCCTGGCGCGCTGAGCCAGGCCAGGACGAGCTGCCTACCTACGTGAATGCGCCCGGCAGCGCAAGCTACCCCATTGCTGCCACGGTGTTGGCTGTCTTGAACCAGCTACCCGCAAAAGGCGGCGACCGGCGTGCGCGCAACTTCCTGGCATGGGCGCTTGCCAATGGGCAGAGTAGCGCCCGCAACCTCGGCTATGTGGCCCTCCCGGCATCCACGGCCCAGCAGGTTCGCGCACAACTGCAACTGACTTGAATTTACCCGGCCTGCGGCAGCTTTTGAACTCGGGGCCAGTGCTTATCGGCAATGGCGCCAAAGTACTGGTCAACGATGACGAGAAAAGCCGCAAACTGACAGGATCGTGGGGGCAATCTCTCTCAGCCGTATTGCAGTCATCGAACGCATCCGAACCACGATAGCGTTCGGTTTGCGTGCTGCAGTGGCAAAGGGTTCGCTGGAAAGCGCATCAATTCCTTGCTGACGAAGCTGCAAGGCGACCTCCTCGCACCGCCCACCGCTCGGCAACGGCAACCAGAGCGTCCAACCAGCGCGGGACGGACTCTTTGGCTTGAGTCCTGCGCCCGAGATCGCATCCCATAGCTGCTTTGCGTGCTCAAGCTGAGCGCTCTGTAAGGAAGCAAGCAAGCCCTCGCCAAGCCAAAGATGGGCAAGCTCCGCAACCAGTGGTGGCGTAGCCAGCCCCCATGAAAGTGCCTCCCGCTCCGTTGTTGCCCCCAGCGGTCTGGGTGCGACGAGGTACCCGAAACGCAGCCCATCTCCCATGACGCCTGAAAGGCTGCCTATGAGCCCCGTTCGCTCAGGCGCAAGCTGCGCAAACGTCCGCGGAGCGGTGGGAGCAAGATGGTTGTAGGTGACATCTTCGAGGAGAACCACCTCGTGTTCACACGCCAGCGCAGCAATGTCGCGCCGCCGCTGCGCTGGTACAACCCAGCCAAGCGGAAGGTGGGCGGTGGGCATGCAGTGCAAGGCAGTGATACGTTTGCGGCGAAATAACTGTTCGAGGGCTTCCGGCACCGGGCCATGCTGGTCAACCGGGACCGGCACGACATCGAGGCCCAGCTGTTCACTCACCAACCGCCATCCGGGGTATGTGATCTCATCCACGGCAACTCGCTGTCCGCGCTTCAGCGCAACGAGCGCTGCCAACCGCATTGCAGCCATGCCGCCACCTGCGGTCGCGATCTGCGCAGGATCAATCGTGAGTCCTGCGCGCTCAAGGTGCATTGCCAGCCCCCGCCTGATGGATGGGCTTCCAAGAGAGCTAACTTGTGCCGCCAGCCGTTCGATATTAGGTAACGCCGATAAGCTTCTCAAAGCACGCCGCAGCGTTGGGGCGTCTATAGACTCCGCGGTCCGTGCCATGGTCGTATAGCGCACGGCCTCTGATAGAGCACCGGCCCCGATGGGACGTTCTCGCACGAACGTCCCACGCCCAACCTCCCCGATGATCAGGCCACGACGTTGCAGCTCTGCATAGACGCGCGTTGCGGTGCTCAGGCCGATGCGTTGCTCTCTTGCAAACTCGCGATGAGTAGGCAAAGCGCTGCCGCCCGGAAGGAGACCATCCCCTATCGCTTTGGACAGTTCGTTAGCGAGGTGCTCGTAGAGCTTCAATGTACTCATGACAATGTGACTATTGTCACCTTGATCTCGTGGACACTCTCCAGAAAATTGCATGGAGAGAACACTGCAATGAAAACGAGCTGGGAGGCTTTCTGATGGACATAGGATTTCCGCATGCAGCGCTCATGACCACGCTGGGGGTCCTCTGCGGTGTCGTGGCTGTGACCGCAGGTGGCGGTGTCACGATTGGTGTCCCGCTGCTTATGCTCCTGGGTGTACCAGCGACAGTAAGCGTCATCGCAGTCAAGGTGGCGTTGTGGGCCTCCTTCCTCACGGGCTCGATCGCGCACGCAAAAAAGCAACCCGCGCTGGCAGTCGCCATGCCATGGTGGATATGGCCCATGTGCTTGCTCGGTGCAGTTGCTGGCGCCCAGGTGTTGGCCGCGTTGAATCCGGAGCGCATGAACGGCCTTGTCTTGACCTTGCTCATCGTCTCCATTGCGGGCACGTTCCACGCCACAAGACATAAGGCCGGAATAAGCGCCGCGCCAACGAGAGCACAACGAGCGACGGGTTTCCTGGCGATGCTGGCTCTGGCCATCTACTCTGGCTTCTTCGGCGCTGGCTTTGGCGTTTTTCTCATTTGGGCGTTAGTTGCCTTACACGGCCACTCGCCATCGAGCGCCGCAGCGCTAGGTACGCGTTTGAGCCTGGTCATCTCAACCGCATCGGTGGCCGTGTTCATGTGGAATGGTGTGGTGCCATGGTCAGTGACCATTCCGCTAGGCATTGGTTGCGCCGCGGGTGGTCTCCTGGGCGCCAGGGCAACCCAAGTGCTCGGCGATCGGTTCATCAAAACCATTACCTGGGTGGTGAGCATCCTGGTCGCTCTGAAGTTGCTGGTCAGTTCCCTCAACGATTCATAAAAGAAATCGTTCCAACCTAAAACAGGATTGGACGAAAATCATTGGAACCATGAAGATAGCGACACATCGCTTAATAAGACGGTGCAATTCAAATTACAACCGGAGACGCTTCATGAAGATTATTCCTCGCGCCTTGACCCTGGCGATTGGCTTGCTGGGTGCTTGCGCGGCCGTGAGTCAGACCTATCCCTCTGCGCCGGTCACCATGGTTGTGCCATTCGCTGCCGGCAGCGGCACTGATTCCGTGGCGCGCATTGTTGCCAAGAAGCTCGGTGAGCGCCTGAAGCAACCTGTGCTGATCGATAACCGGGCAGGCGCAAACGCCCAGATTGGTGCTCAGTTTGTAGCCAAGGCCAAGCCTGATGGGTACACCTTGTTCATGACGACCAATACGTCGCACTCTGCTAACCCCAGCCTCGTCGTCAATCTGAAGTACGACCCGATCAAGGACTTCACGCCGGTCGCCCGTGTGGGCGAACTTCCGTTCGCGTTGGTGGTACAAAAAAGCGATCCCGCCAAGTCGCTAAAAGGGTGGATTGAGCAGGTCAAGGCCAATCCCGGCAAATACTCTTACGCCACGCCCAACAGCACTTCACTGGTGGCCTCGGAAACCATCAAGCAGATTGCTGGTCTGGATATAGTTGCCATCCCCTACAAGTCGAGCCCGCAGGCCCTTACTGATTTGATCGGCGGGTCTATACAGATGTATGTAGTGGATCTGGGCTCCGGCATGGGCATGATCAACGCGGGGAGTGTCAGAGTTCTGGGTGTCACCACGAAAGCGCCGCTGAAATCGATGCCCGACGCCGTGCCTATCGCCAAGGAAGTCCCAGGATTTGACTTGACGTCCTGGAACGGAATCTTCGGCCCTGCAGGCATGCCCAAGCCCGTGGTGGACAAGCTGAACCTGGAACTGCAAGAGGTTCTGGCCGACAAAGAAGTGCAAGCGGCACTGGGCCAGTTGGGCTTCGAAACCTGGCCGAGCAAGACCCCAGAGGAGTTTGCCAAGTACGTGGCAGACCAACTGGCTCACTGGCGCGCCCTCATCAAGCAGGCAGGGATTCGTCCGGAGTAGGTAGACCGCTCCGCATTCGGCTTCCGCCTCCGGTCCGCTGGCAGGCGTGAAGATTCTGAACTTGACATCTGTGATGCCGATGAACAGTCTGGAAGAACTGCTCACCCAGGCGAGCCTACCGCCCCGACACCTGAAAGGAAATCCAATATGCCACCAAGTTACCTGGTTCGCACCGCCGATGTGCCAACCTATCAGCCCGCCAATCACCATCACACCCACAATCAACGACTGATTGGCCCGGAGACCGTTGGCGCCAAGCAGATGGAAGTATTAATGGGAACGCTGCACAAAGGTGGCGGCGCCCTACCCCACGCCCACCCTGGTATTGAACAAGCATGCTATCTGCTGGAAGGCACCGCCCACGTCGAGGTGGCCGGCCAGTCTTTCGAAATGGTGCCAGGGGACACCTGCTTTTTTCCCGCCGACCAGATGCATCTGTTCACTGTGACCAGTGACACCCCGGTGAAGCTGCTGGTAATTTACAGCCCGCCTTATGGCGAATCGCCTGACAAGGTGATTCGCCCCGGGGACACCATTTCGAAGGGATCCACGTAATGAACGTCAACAGCGTCGTGCTCGCAATGCCATGGCCTGCGCGATCTTGCGCCGCAGCGTCAAGGCCGTGAGTTGCTCGCGCTCCGCATCTCTGAGCGCCAGTTCTGCCTTGGATCTGCCTCTCCTGCTCACCAGGCGGTGTTGCAACACCACACGATTGAACAAGATACGCCAAGTTAGCTCAATGAATTCCCGACTCAGGATACTGGCCGTCTATGCAAGAATAATTTGCTTTTGTAACAACTATTCACTTATATTGCAGATTCAAATTTTTCTTGGATTTGAGACCTATGTCCCCACCTGGTTTCTCCAAAGTAGGTGAGGCTTCCCCGCCCACACACCGTTCTGCTTGTATGGCTATCCGGCAACTCCTCAGTTGGCCCGCGCGGTTTTTACAGGCGTTGAGCGGAGTCGGGTTGCTGAGCAGGCGCATTCTCCACACGCTCCTTCTAGCGTGCTGCGCACTGGGGACGGTGCAGGCCCAAGCGCAGGACTGGAGCGATGCGGCGAGCATGACGACGGCTCGGTACGATCACACATCAACCCTGCTGCCCAATGGCAAGGTACTGATCGCGGGGGGGTGGCGCAGCGGCGCTCTGGCGAGTGCGCAGGTGTATGACCCGGCCAGCAATACCTGGGGCGTAGAGAGCAGCATGGTGGCGGCTCGGCACACTCACACAGCGACGCTGCTGCCCAATGGCAAGGTGCTGATCGCGGGGGGCCATAACGGCACCAACTCTCTGGCGAGTGCGCAAGTATATGACCCGGCCAGCAATACTTGGAGCGATGCGGGCACCATCACGGCTCGGTCCTCTCACACGGCTACTCTGCTACCCAATGGCAAGGTGCTGATCGCAGGGGGGCGGGGCAACAGCGCTCTGGCGAGTGCGCAGGTGTATGACCCGGCCAGCAATAGCTGGAGCGATGCGGGCACCATCACGGCTCGGTCCTCTCACACGGCCACCCTGCTGCCCAATGGCAAGGTGTTGATCGCGGGGGGGAACAACGCCGGTGCTCTGGCGAGTGCGGAGGTGTATGACCCGGCCAACGGTAGCTGGAGCAATGCGAGCCCCCTGCCGACGGCGCGATACAGTCACACAGCGACGCTGCTGCCCGATGGCAAGGTGCTGGTCGCGGGGGGCAGCGGCAGCGGCGGTGCTCCGGTGAGTGCGCAGGTGTATGACCCGGCCAACGGTAACTGGAGCGATGCGGCCGGCATGACGACGGCTTGGTCCTTGCACACGGCCACCCTGCTGCCCAATGGCAAGGTGCTGATAACCTGGGGGGCGGGCGCGGAGGTGTATGACCCGGTCAACGGTAACAAGACCTCCGCAGCCGGCATGACGAGTCGGAGCCGGCACACGGCCACCCTGCTGTCCAATGGCAAGGTGCTGATCGCGGGAGGAGTCAGCACCCTTGCTCTGGCGAGTGTTCAGGTGTATGACCGGGGCCCAGCCAGCAATTCCTGGGGCCTAGTGAGCAGCATGGCGACGGCTCGGTACCTTCACACAGCGACGCTGCTGCCCAATGGCAAGGTGCTGATCGCTGGGGGGTGGAACAACAATGCTCTGGCGAGTGCGCAGGTGTATGACCCGGCCAGCAATTCCTGGGGCGCACAGATCAGCATGGTGGCGGCTCGGTACCATCACACGGCGACGCTACTGCCCAATGGCAAGGTGCTGATCGCGGGGGGGTGGAACGGCAGCGATTCTCTGGCGAGTGCGCAGGTGTATGACCCGGCCAGCAATTCCTGGGGCGCACAGATCAGCATGGTGGCGGCTCGGTACCATCACACGGCGACGCTACTGCCCAATGGCAAGGTGCTGATCGCGGGGGGGTGGAACGGCAGCGATTCTCTGGCGAGTGCGCAGGTGTATGACCCGGCCAGCAATTCCTGGAGCGATGCGGCCAACATGACGACGGCTCGGTACGGTCACACGGCGACGCTGCTGCCCAATGGCACGGTGCTGATCGCAGGGGGGGTCGATAGCAGCGCTTATCTGGCGAGTGCGCAGGTATACGACCCGGCCAGCAATACCTGGAGCGATGCGACCAACATGACGACGGGTCGGAACCAACACACGGCGACGCTGCTGCCCAATGGCAAGGTGCTGATCGCGGGGGGGTGGAACGGCGGCAGTTCTCTGGCGAGCGCGCAGGTGTATGACCCGGCCAGCAATTCCTGGGGCCTAGAGAGCAGTATGGTGGAGGCTCGGCACTCACACACAGCGACGTTGCTGCCCAATGGCAAGGTGCTGATCGCGGGAGGGCTCGGTAGCAGCGGTTATCTGGCGAGTGCGCAGGTGTATGACCCGGCCAGCAATTCCTGGGGCGCACAAAGCAGCATGGCGGCGGCTCGGCACTACCACACAGTGACGCTGCTGCCCGATGGCAAGGTGCTGGCCACGGGGGGGGACAACGGCGGTGCTCTGGCGAGTGCTCAGGTGTATGACCCGGCCAGCAATTCCTGGGGCGCCCAGAGCAGTATGGCGGGGGCTCGGTACCTTCACACAGCGACGCTGCTGCCCAATGGCAAGGTGCTGATCGCGGGAGGGGGGAACGGCGGTGTTCTGGCGACTGCGGAAGTTTTTTCAAATGCAGCCGATGTGGATCCAGCACGTGCGCCTGTGCTTGCCGCCCCGGTAAACACGTTGCTGCGACCGGGCGCCAGCGTCACACTTACCGGCACCCTGCTGCAAGGCGACAGTGAAGCGAGTGGTGGTGGCACATCAAACTCCGCCAGCAATCTGCCCGTGGTGCAGTTGCGCCGACTCGACAGTGGTGCCGTGAGTTGGTTAAGCCCTACAAGCTCGACGGCCACTTCCTACACCTCTACCGCTTTGCCAACGCAGCCTTTGCAAGCCCATGCGGGTTGGTATTCGCTGACCGCCTTTGTGAATGGCATAGAGTCCAACGCCGTTCTGGTGCAAGGCCCCCAGGTACCAAAAGCCCCTGGCAACGTGCTGCCCACGGCAGGTAATGCGGCGGCGCTCGTGGGTTTTACGGCCCCTGCGGAGGATGGCGGCATGACTGCGACGGAGTATCTGATCAAGGCCTATGCGGCCAGCGACACCACTACGCCGGTGGCTCAGCAGTCTTGCACCAGTCTTCAGTGTGCGGTCACTGGATTGGCCAATGGCACGGCCTATGTGTTCAGCGTGCAGGCCGTGAATGGAGTGGGCGCAGGCGCTGCTTCACCATTGACCGCACCGGTCACACCCTACGCCACGGCCGATGCGCCCACCGCGCTGGTGGCCGTCACGGGTGATGGGCAGGTCACCCTCAGTTGGACGGCACCCGCCAATGTCCTCGGTCATGCCATCACCGGCTATACCGTGACGGCCTACACCACGGAGGTGCCGCCGCAGGTTGCTGGCACCTGCAGCACGTCTGCCACGCCCCCTGCTGCGCCGGTCACGACCTGCACCATCGCAGACCTGACCAATGGCACGCCGTACAGCTTCACCGTACAGGTGATCACCACCGATGGCCCCGGGGCCAGTGCCTCCACCTCAGCCCCAGTGGCGCCGGTGGCCAGCGTGAACGTGCCAGGCGATGGCAGCTTGCCCAACGGCCAGGTGGGCCAGAGCTACAGCTCGGGCATTACACCCTCAGGGGGCGCCGCACCGTACCGTTTCACGATCACTTCAGGCCAGTTGCCTGCGGGCTTGAGTGCGGTCCTGTCACAGGACGGCGCTTCCATCGTGATCAGCGGCACACCCACGCAGCCCGAGACGCAAACATTCACTGTGTCTATCTCTGACAGTACGGTGCCTCAGACGTTCATGCTAAAGGCGGGGCCTACGGTGCCCACACTGGAGCAGACCTTCAGCATCACGGTGGACGCAGCCGCCATCGGCACCGTCGTTCCTGTGCCTTTGTTTGATGGGCCGTGGGAGAAGCTGCTGCTGTCTCTGGCGCTGATGGGCATCGCCACTTTGGCGGTTCGTAGGCGCTGGGTGAAGTGAGGGGGCATTGGCCACGTCCACCCTGGTATTGAGCAAGCATGCTATCTGCTCTGAAAACGTAGCTGCCGCTCGCCGCGCCGGGCTTCCTTCTTTCGTCTACGACGGCAGAAGTGGTGCCGATGTATTGAATAGATATTTGAACCGCTTTGGAATCAAGACAGCATAACTTGCCTTCCGCAATGTAGGCCCGGGGAAGGCTACAAAACAGGGCTTTTCAGCGACTGCAGTCGTGCCAACCAAACAGCGCCGACGGGCTCTTCGTCGGCATTGGAACCTCACACGAGCTGACGCTCGATGACTGGGTCAATGGTCAAGCGTCAGGCGTCAGGCAGCGAACAGTCGAGCGAGCGCGTCGATCGACTCGGGGCCATATCCGACCGAGCCGATCGGCACAGCACCGCCCACTGCCTCCAGCACTGCGGCCGTGCCCCCCGGGCCGAAGCCCCCACACAGCTCGATCAATTGCACGCCTTCTGCGACCAAGGCGCGCGCAACGTCAACGCCAGCTGCCGCCGTGGGAACGCCGACGGCAATCATCTGGAAGCGGTCTGACGCCATCACACATCGATGTTGACTTGGGTTCAGGCCAGCGCCGGTAACGATGAATCCAAAGCGCGCGAGAGGCATGAGTTGCTCCAAAGGGTTGTTAGTGCTCCGGATCATCCGCACAAAGCGTATGCTAGTCTACGTCCGTTATTGCCTTATATCGGACTGAAAAGGTCTTATGCTCGATCTACAACAGTTGCACTATTTCGTTGCCGTCGCCGAACTCGAGAGCATCGCGCGCGCCGCCGAGCGCTTGCACATTTCCCAGTCCCCGTTGAGCCGACAGATCATCGCGTTGGAAACGCGCATCGGGTTTTCCTTGTTTGAGCGAAGCGGAAAGCGCCTGAACCTCAATCTAGCCGGAAGAAGGTTCCTCGCTGAGAGCAAAGCCTTGTTGTCCGCTGCGCAACGACTGGAGGCACGCGCTGGCGATGAATCAAAGGGTCTCGCTGGAAACTTAACCATCGGCTATGTCGAGAGCGCTATGCATGCGGGTGTATTTCGGAGGGGCATGCTCGCGCTCAAGCGACGCTGTCCGGCTGCTGGGATACAGCTTCAGGCATTGAGGACGGCTGATCAGTTTGATGCCATTCGCCAGGGTGCGCTTGATGTTGGATTCGCGCATCGGGCGCACGGCATGGTCGCCAACCTCGAAAGTCGACGAATCTTTGAGGAGCCGTATCTTCTGGCGGTCCCTGTTGGTCACAGGCTTGCCTCTGAGGCATCTTCCACTGCGAAAGCCTTAGACGGCGAGGATTTCATTTTCCTGCCTCAGCACCTCGCGCCAGCGGGCCATGCGCAAATGCTAGCCGCCTGTCAGTTAGCGGGCTTCGAGCCATCGCTTCGCCACGAGGCGGCTGATCCCTCAGTGGCGCTCGAGCTAGTCGCTTGTGGCTTGGGACTTGCCATTGCACAGGCAAGCCTCAAACGAATTGCTCCGCCCGGAGTTCGTCTAATTCCGCTTCCCAAGGGCTTTGTGCTGAAGCTCGAAGTGCACTTGATCACGAACCGCGTGCCTACCCCGCTGGCCGAGCAGCTGTCGGCGCTGCTTCCCACTGTCTGAGGTTTCAACAAATTGTCAAACCACAGAACCCGTTCTGATCGGTTGTTGCTGGAACATAACCGTGAGCGAAGTGATCGGCGCCGTTTTGTGATGAGCACGCATCACCTTAGCCTGTCAGCTCAACAACGCACGATGCGCTGCCAGTGCACGACGGCCAAGCGGCCCGAACGTGACCTGCGTGTAGACGGTCGCCACGCTCTCTCGCAAACGTCTATGGGCCGGATCCACCTCGTCCCTCGGATGCCACGCCTGAACAATCCTTTCAGAAGGAACATCCACGGGCAGCTTGAAAATCTCCAACCCAAGTGCTGGCGCAACGGCACGCGCCAACGGCTCGGGCACACACGCGACCATGGAAGATCGTGCAGCGGCCATCAGCGCACCATATGAGCTTGGGACCGTCAACACCGGATTGCGGGAGACGCCTGCTTGGTCCAGCAAAGTATCGATCGATCCGCGCGCTCGCCCCCGCTGGGTGATGGCGACATGCAATTGCGACGAGAACTGCTTTAACGTCACACGCGTTTTGAACAACGGATGGCCGGCTTTCGCGACACCCACAATCTTCTGCTCGTACAGCACATCAGTCTGGATTTCAGGCCCACGGTCGACCAAAGCTCCCACGTCCAAGTCAATGTGCCCATCGCGCAGCGCAGAAGCATTGCCCTCGCTCTCAGGAACAAAACGAAGTCTAGCTAGCGGAATTTTCTCGTGCATTGCCTCGAGCAAGGTCGCACCGTAGACGATACCCATCCCTTCAGGTGCACGTATCGTAAATTCTCGGTCGATCATGGCCAATGGCACACCACTGTCTGGCCGCATCAAGTCGGTGGCTTCGGCCACGATTCGCCGCACCGATTCACGCATCGCGTTGGCTCGTGGCGTAGGGACCAGCTTGCGACCAGCACGAACGAGGATGGGATCCCCAAGGGCATCTCGAATTCTTCCCAAGGTATGGCTCATGGCCGGGGCGCTCAGGTGCATCTTTTGGGCGGCGCCGTTGACGCTACCCGTACTCAGCAAGGCATCCAAGGCTACAAGAAGATTGAAATCCATACATTCATCCTATGCAGCTATTCACTTCAAACAATGCACTGTACAGAATTTACTCTATGTTTGAAACTCGCGTTGTCTGCGATCGATGGATGGATTGCGATATTCCTTGACCAACGCAAAAAAAGCTCGGGCTTGGAACATTGCCGCACGGGCGTGAACGTCTCTTCGTCAGACGATCCCGATGTGCGGCTGACCTTGCCCACCTGAACCCCGGTTCAGGATAGCGGTCCGCCTTCTTTCGCAGACACCTTCTCCCCGATGGCGCAAGCGCAACTTGCGTCCATTAGCTTGTGTCTACCTACTTGGAGCCGCCTTTGACCCCATCGACCGCCAGCCGCACTGCACTCGCCACTTCGCTCATGCGCGCTGTTCACTCGCGCAGCGACCCCGCGCCACTCTTAAGCGACACATGGGGCGATCGCCTGGTTCCGGAACCGGTAAAAGCC
Source organism: Ottowia thiooxydans DSM 14619 (assembly GCF_000422885.1). Taxonomy (GTDB): domain Bacteria; phylum Pseudomonadota; class Gammaproteobacteria; order Burkholderiales; family Burkholderiaceae_C; genus Ottowia; species Ottowia thiooxydans. The sequence continues at coordinate 32,488 of NZ_AUGX01000012.1, forward strand.
GCTCTGCGGCAGCTTGCGATCGATCGGGCAAGCCCAGCTAAATCGAGTTCAACCCCGGATGTCGGCCAAACCCTTGACCACGCCCTTCGGGCCAATGCAGCGTACGCGGATGTCATCCTGCGGTCTCGATACACAGAGGATGCGCTGAAGCAGGCGGTATCGCGTGGCATGACCCAATGCGTGCTCATTGGCGCCGGGTTCGACAGCTTCATTCTCCGGCGCCCTGCTTGGGCAGAGGGGCTGACAATCATTGAAGTAGATCACCCTACGACGCAGCAGTTGAAGCGCGAGCGTATGACCGCGTGTGGCGTTTCAGTACCCAGTTCCGTGGAATTCGTTGAGGCCGATCTCTCGTTGGAGACACTGGAAGCAGCTCTGGCAAGATCCTCATTTCGGGCGGATAGCCCTGCCTTCTTTTCTTGGTTGGGTGTCACCATGTACCTCACGCGAGAGGCCAATCTGAACACTCTTCAATCGGTCTCCAAATGCTCGTTTTCAGGCAGCGAGTTGGTCTTCACCTATGTGGATGAAGCTGTTTTCGATTCAAGCCATACGCCCGATGAAGGCTTCCACAAGCTCAAGACTGAGGTTTCCAAAGCGGGGGAGGCTTTCCTCTCTGGCTTTACCCCGCGAAGTTTGAACGAGCTTCTCCTCAAATCCGGCCTTTTGCTGCTGGAAGATTTGGACGGCAACGAAGCTGCTGCGCGTTACGACGCTGAAGGTAAAAATGCTTTTTGCTCAGCTTCAGCAGCGCACATCGCACATGCGCGCACGATTGGCTCCCTTACAGGCACTTAGTCGGCCCATGGTGCAGAGACCCGCCAAGCAACTGGATGGCTCCACCGCAGTACCGAGTTGCCCCAGCGATGCTTACGATGAGCGATCCGATCCAGTTGCGGAAACTCGTCGTGAGAGCAGGATTCACGCCACAATGCCGACATTCAGTAAGTCAGCGTTGGAGTGCAAGCAAGTGACAGCGCGTCCATATCAAGCAATTGACCATGTTGTCATTCGCACCGTTGAAGCTGAGGCGCTCTACGAACTCTTTGGCGGCCAACTGGGGCTTCCGATAACTTGGCCTTTACAGAGGGCTGCTTTTGCCACTTTCGGCTGGATAGGCCTAGGCAACACTAATCTGGAAATCTGGGAGGCAGCAGATAACTCAGACCTGCCCGCAGACTGCGTGTTACCCCTGTTCCACCAAATTGCCCTCGCGCCAACCCAACTTGACGAGACGATTGCCGGCATCCAAGCTACAGGCTTGGCCTGCAAGGCTCCGCGACCCTATGCATCAAAGGATCAGAACGGAGTAGTTCACACTAACTTCACCAACTCCGTAATACTTGACCTTTCCAACGACGCCTGCTGCGTCTTCATCTGCGAGTGGGGCGACCGCGCGCCCATCGCGCCCTGGACGCCGGGTTTGACAACTCCACAGCGGCGAGCGGTCGAGCGGGAAGCACTGAACGCTTGCCGTGGGGGCCGCCTTGGCATCGTGGGTTTGAGGCGAATGGCATTAACGAGTCGAGACGTGCCGGCGGCGGTAGAAAAGTGGAGGCGACTGACAGGGTCGCAAAGGACATCCATCATGGTGGCGGACGACATTGAGCTTTCGCTGTTTCCTGGGAGTCACGACCGCATTCAGTCGCTGACCTTAGCCGTCAGAGATCTCAGCCACGCCCGGCGATTTCTTGCCGAGAACGACTTGCTTGAAGAGAGGGCAGCCCAGGATGACGTAGTGCTTGCGCGGCGGGTCACCGGCGGTTTGACATTTCGCTTAGTCGGCGATATCGACTGATCGCTTTTCGAAGCATCTAACGGCAACTTGGGGTCGATAGCACCACTTCATTCATGAACGCGCGCGTGAGGTGGCACGATCGATTGCGCAGACACCGGAGTACGGGCAGTCGCGCAGGGAGCGAAGGAAGGTGGAGATGCTGTTCGCGTACCTCAAGTGCATCATGAAGCTTGATCGACTCCGGCTACGGGGGCTCAGCGGTGCAAGAGACGAGTTCCTGATGGCTGCAACGGCTCAGAACCTCAGAAGAATGGCAAAGTGGCTGATGCCAACCGAAGCAGATACGGCATTGAAGATTGCGTAAGGAGGGCCGGGAGGTCTGTTGCACGCTCTCGTGTCGCGAACTCGATTACGAATCCTGTGTGATCGCCAGCGCGGACAGGATTTGAGTTAAGTTTTTCAACACTATCGGCGTAGAGTCGTCCTCAAACTGTCTACGTTGAATTTCGGCAACCAGCCTCTAGCGGCCGTCTTCGGGGTCATATCTGCCGACTTTGACTAGGTGCAGCAGGCAGGAGGTGGTTAGTCTCGCGGTCGCACACACCAAGCTTAGCGGGCGTAGTAGTTCACATTGACTATCGAAAATCGAACATTGTCGATAGTCAGTGACCAATGAAAAGGCAAAAGTGCGAGGTTCCCTGGCCGACGGCGTTGCCGCTTTAAACGCACGCCGACAAGGACGAACGAACGCCTTAGACAGTCGGAACCGTTCCTCCATCGATCACGTGTTCCGAGCCCGACACCGATGCCGCGCGCGGCGATACCAGGAAGGTGATCAGGTCTGCGACCTCTTTGGGCGTGGCGGGCCGCCCCACAGGAATTCCGCCAAGCCAGTCCATGACCACCTTCTTCCCACCTTCATAGTCCGTGCCTGCTTCGGCACCCATTCGTTGGGCGAACGCAACCGACGCCTCTGTTTCAATCCAGCCCGGTGAGACGCGCACAACGCGGACACCTTTCGGCGTAACCTCCTTCGACAATGACTTGCTGTAGGTCGATAAGGCGCCCTTGGCGGCAGCGTAGGCGGTGGTCGATTCCGGGAGCGGAAGTACACGCTGGATTGAGGTCACGTGCAGTACTACGCCTGTACCCTTGGCCAGCATTGCGGGCAACAGCGCACGGTCAAGACGAACTGCGGACATGAAGTTCAGGTTCAACTCGTTGAACCACACCGCGTCATCGAGTGCCGCAAATCCACCTGCCGGCGCGCTGGAGCCGCCCAGGGAGTTGATCAGGATATCGACACCGCCCCAATGCTCTTTCACCGCGCGCGCCAGTTCGGACACACCTTCCGCGGTCGCGAGGTCGGTCTGTACGTATGTCACACCTTCCAGCGGATTCGCTGGTGCAGCCCGCGCAGTGGTCATGACCTGCACGCCGACTTCACGGAGGCTCTTGACAAGTGCAGCACCAAGACCCTTGGTGCCGCCCGTGACCAGGGCACGCTGCCCTTGCAGTTGGAGGTCGAAATTCATACCGTGATCTCCAGCGTTGCGATCAGACCGCGTTCCAGGCGAAAGCGGTACGACAGGTCGATGGGGCTGCTGGGGAAGTTGCCGGTGACCTTGGCGCGGACGATCTGAAAGCCATCCTCACGCGCCAATGCGAACGGCATGCTCGTGGCGCTGTATTTAGCGGACGCCTCGGCCATAAAGGCCTTGATGGCATCGACGCCTGTGTAGGTGTGGCCGTCGTCCTTCATGACGGCTCGCGAGGTAAAGCAATGCGCCAGGGCTTCAGGTTTGTGCTCGGCCGCGAAGTACGCGGCAATCGGCTCAGGAAGATTCAAGTTGCTCATGTTGAGGGCTCCATGTGGTGAATGAAGACCTGAGGATGCGCGTCGCGGTGAATTTAGTGAATACCCTAAAATTCAGATGAGCTATGTAGAAAGGAATACATAATGCGCGGGTCCGAATTCGCCGAACTGAAGGCTTTTGCCGCCGTGGTTGAGCGGGCGAGCTTTGCTCGGGCGGCAGAGCATCTAGGCTTGTCGCCTTCCGCGCTCAGCCAAACCATCCGGCAACTCGAAAGCCGGATCGGTGCACGCCTGTTAAATCGCACGACGCGAAGCGTCGCCCCCTCGGCCAGTGGCGAACTGCTTTACCGGCGCATCGCGCCGTTGTTCCGCGAGATGACGGCCGCGGTCGCCGAGGCCAGCGAGGCTGCCGGCCAGACCAGTGGGACGCTGCGCATCAACACGCTGGGGATCGCGGCCCGAACCATCATTGCGCCCAGGCTTTCACGCTTTCATCAGGCATACCCTGACGTGGTTCTCGACATCGTGGTCGATGACGCGCTGGCCGACATCGTCGTTGGCCGGTTCGACGCCGGCATTCGAGTGGGCGGGCGGCTCGAAAAAGACATGATTGCCGTGCGCCTCACACCTGATCTAAACATGGTTGCCGTCGCGTCGCCCGACTACCTCGCGCGTCGAGGCACACCCAAAAAGCCCGAAGATTTGCATCACCACGCGTGCATCAACTGGCGACTCCAGATGGACGGCAGGCACTATCGCTGGGAGTTTGAGAAAAGGGGGATACGTCTCGAAGTGCCCGTGGACGGCCCTGTTGTCACCAACCACGTTGACATCGGTGTCGCTGCTGCGCTCAATGGGCTGGGCATTGCTTATCACTTCGAGCGGGACGGCGTGGGTGAACTCTTGGCGGAGGGACGGCTGGTCCAGGTCCTCGCGGACTGGTCGATCTCGCGGCCCGGACTGTTTCTCTACTACCCTAACAGGCAGTACCGCCCAGCCCTGCTGGGTGCCTTCATCAACTGCCTGTTAGACAAAGATTTGGCATGAGCCTACAAATCGAGCCCGCAGGCGCTTACTGATTTGGCTTGGCCGGTGGCCAGGTAGGCGGCTTCGAGTCCCAATGTGTCGTATTTGCTTTTGGCGATGCTTTCTTAGTGAGTTGCCGTTTCATGGGCGCCCGCACTGCCTGTTCGGCTTGCAGCAGGTCTTCGGATAACCACTCCAGCACCTGCTGCTGCAGCAAGAATTGGCAGATAGCACCCATTCGCTCGAGCACATTGAGTGGCAGCAATCAGCCTGAAGCACCTATCGACAGGGACGGCTTTGCAGCGGTTGGAGTCCGTCGTTGCGGGTGGTTGAACTCGCGCCAATAGCGACAAAGCTGTCGCTGAACTTTGCGACAGCAGGACGCACGAGGGCCAGCAATACGCGTTCGATCGCGACGCCATAAATGGTGCTGTCCTCTTCAATTCCTCGAGCCACGACGGCCAAAAGACGCCTGGAATAATCGCAGATAGGGAACCGCTGCTGCCGTGAAATGCTTCATGTCCAGGGTGGGTAATAGGTGAGGAAAAGACTTGCTCGAAGCGCAGCGATAGCTGGACCCGTCGCTATTAGATGCTTTGTCCGCCCGAAACCTCGATGCGCTGTGCAGTCACCCAATGGTTGTCGGGCCGCAGCAAGCTGGCCACCATAGGGCCGATGTCATCGGGAAGCCCCACCCGGCCCAGTGCAGTGATGGTGGAGAAAGCTTCGTTGTAGCCGGGGGTGTCGCGCACGGCACCTCCCAGAAAGTCGGTTTCGATAGCGCCGGGTGCCACCGTATTGACGGTGATGCCGCGACTTCCCAACTCCTTTGCCATGTACAACGTCAGGATTTCCACTGCCCCTTTAGCGGCGGAATACGCAGAGAAACCGGGGAAAGACACACGGGTCAGGCCGGAGGAGAAATTGACGATACGCCCCTTCTCGGCCAGCAACGGCAGCAAGGTCTGGGTCAAGAAGAAAACTCCCTTCACATGGACATTGAACAAGCCGTCAAATTGTGCCTCCGTCGTTTCCGCCAGACTGGCCATTTCTCCGTGGCCGGCGTTGTTGATGAGGTGGTTAAAGCTCGAACGCTCCCAGCGCGCCTTCAGGGCGGCTCGAACCTCATGAGCAAAACTCGGAAAGGTAGAAATTGTAGAAACGTCGAGCTGGAGAGCGATAGCTTTGCGGCCTATGCGCTCGATTTCGGCCACGACGGCTTGCGCATCGTCGGCTCCGCTGCGGTAGGTCAAGATGACGTCGCCGCCTTGCCGCGCGATGCTCAATGCGGTGTTACGACCCAGACCGCGGCTACCGCCGGTGACCAAAGAAATGCTATTCATGTTGATTCCTCGAAAGTGCATGTTGAAGCCATTGATTTTTCGCCCGACGGCTTCAGAAAAGTTGCGCTTAAATCGCTAGTTCTTGCTCAAAAGTCCGACATGTGGGCGTGGCCGAAACCCTTGGCATAGACTGCCCAGATGACTCAAAGGCTTTTTGAAATGGCTTTTCGCTTCGCCGAGTCGCATGCCGACCGCAATGGCGTCGCCCGTACACCTATCCCCGGAGTGACCGTGATACTCGAAACGGCTCCGGGTGCACTGCAATTCGCCATCAACCGACCTCTGGTTGCTCTGGTACTGCAAGGTCGAAAACGTGTGGTTATGGGGCACACAACGTTTGAGTTCGGTGCCGGTGAATCTCTGCTCATCACCACCGATGTGCCGACCGTCAGCGAAATCACCGCCGCCAGTGCAGCAGCGCCCTATGTCTCCATCGTGCTTGACCTGGACATCACCATTCTTGAAAGCTTGGTGGTGGAGATGGGGGCAGCGCCTTGGGCCATCGGTCAAGCTGTGCGGGTGGACCCGACGGGGCCGGATGTGGCAGACTGCGCCCGTCGGCTGATGGCCTTGCTCGAACGTCCGGCTTCACTCGGGGTGCTACAGACGCAGTTGTTGCGTGAATTGCATTACTGGCTGCTCACGGGCGAGCACGCTGGTGCTATCAGGGCGCTTGGCGTGGTCGACAGCCATGCCCAGCGCATTGGCCGGGCTGTAGCTCGCATCCGCGAAGACTATGCCCAGGTTCTAGATGTCGAACAACTCGCGGCGATTGCCGGCATGAGCATCTCGACGTTTCACGAACACTTTCGCTCGATCACCTCGCTGACGCCGATTCAACTGCAGAAGCGCTTCCGGCTTATCGAAGCGCGTCGGCGATTGTTATCGGAGGGGCTGATGGTGGCCCACGCAGCGCACAGCGTGGGATATGAGAGCATTCCACAGTTCACCCGCGACTATGGTCGCTTGTTTGGCATGTCGCCCGCGCGCGAGGTCCGCACTGTCCGGTTGAAGTTGACTCTGCCTGCGTAAGGTTGCGACGGGGCCGAATCAATTGGCAGGCAAGAGCTATCAATGCCCTAGACGGAAGCCATGTTGTGGTTTGGTTAAATTGAGAAGCTTGCGGGAAGGTCTGTTGCTGGCCGAGACAGGCGCCTTCAACTGCAATCCGCCTGAAACAGGCTCCCAGGCTCAGTTACGTTAGTGGCGCCTCCTCTCGGCCCCTCCGGAAAAGTTGTTAATGCAATCAGCGACCAAATCTAGATGAACTACTTCCAAAGTTATCAATAGAGCTCGGGGTGAAGGCATCCGGCCTGCTTGGTTTTCTTGTGTCACCTAAAAAAGTACAAAATTAAATAAAAAGCGTACAAATTTTTAGTGGCCGCAAGCTTTTCGTCCATTCCATGGCGAGAACCCTGTAAAAAGCTGCATATAGGAATGAACTTTTCGTCTTAGCACTCACTCCAACAGAGTGCTAAAATTCCCGACTATGACTAAAGGACATTCCAAGATGAGTACTGCGGTTTCTGCCCCTACCACTGCGGTGGCGCTGGCTAATCCATGGTCCGTCGTCCCGTCCCTGGGCAACCTCGACGCTTACATTACGGCCGTCAACCGGATGCCGATGCTGACGCACGAGGAAGAACAACGCTTTGCCCGGGAGCTGCGTGACACGGGGAGCCTGGAATCAGCTGGCAAGCTGGTGCTTTCGCACCTGCGCCTGGTCGTTTCTACTTCTCGCCAATACCTTGGCTATGGTCTGCCCCACGCAGACCTGATCCAGGAAGGCAACGTGGGCTTGATGAAAGCCGTGAAGCGCTTTGACCCTGATCAGGGCGTGCGCCTGGTAAGTTACGCCCTTCACTGGATCAAAGCTGAGATCCATGAATACATTCTGAAGAACTGGCGCCTGGTGAAGGTGGCTACCACCAAAGCCCAGCGCAAGCTGTTCTTCAATCTGCGGTCTATGAAACAGGGTTTCAAGTCCAAGGATGCGGAACAAGAGATCACTTTCCGTGACAACTTGTCAGACGCCCAGATTGACGTGGTAGCTCGTGAGCTGAACGTCAAGGCGGATGAGGTGCGCGAGATGGAGATGCGCCTGTCTGGTGGCGATGTGCTGCTTGATCCATCACCTTCGGATGACGGCGAGCAGGCTTTTGGGCCTATCGCCTATCTGGCTGACGCTAATCATGAGCCCACGGCCATGATTGAATCAGCTCAGCGGGATGCGCTGGCTACTGAAGGCATCGCCAATGCTCTGAAAGGGCTGGATGAGCGTAGCCGCCGGATTGTGACGGAGCGTTGGTTGAACGTGCGTGACGATGGATCCGGTGGGATGACGCTGCATGACCTGGCTGGGGAATATGGGGTCAGTGCTGAGCGTATCCGCCAGATTGAAGTGGCCGCCATGAAGAAGATGAAGGCTGCGTTGGCGGAATACGCCTGAGCTTTTAGCTTGACTTGATGAAACCGCCCGCTGCTTGCGCCGGGCGGTTTTTTTATGGGCGGTACCGGCAAAGGCCAGGTTTAGCTTGGTGAGCTGTTTACGCTGGAGGCGCTGAATGCCGCGCGGGAGCTCGGCGGTCCCGGCGGGAGACTACTGCGGTGAGCTTGGCGAAGAGGGTGAAACGGGGCGCGAGGTTTCGACCCTTCGACGAGCTCAGGACAGGCCGAGCTCAACCCGAACGGTCATTTTTTTGTAGCATCACCTCAACGCGAAGGGTCGTTTCGGTTCTGCATTAGCTCGGCCCGAACGGCCTCTATCGGCTAAACGCAAACCGCTGTTAAGCGCCTTTAAGCAGCAGGGCAACGTCGTCGGCCAGGGGTTTGGCCCCGGCGCCGTAGCGGGAATAGAGGCGCAGGCGGCCGGAAGGGTCGTAGATGTAGCTGGCGGCGGTGTGGTCTATGGTGTAGCTGCCGGGGGTTTTGCCGTCCACCTTCTTGAAGTAAATCTTGAAGTCTTTGGTGGTTTCGGCGAGCTTTTCTGGGGAAGATGCGTACAGGGCTACAAAGCTAGGATCGAAAGCAGCCATATAGGCTTTAAGGACTTCTGGGGTATCGCGTTCGGGGTCTACGCTCACGAACAGGCCTTGCAGTTTGTCGCCATCAGCGCCAAGGAGTTTTTTGGCTTCGGCCAACTCAGCCAAGGTGGTGGGGCAAACATCGGGGCATTGCGCAAAGCCGAAAAAGATCACCACAGCCTTGCCCTTGAAATCCTCCATGGTGCGAGGCTTTCCATTGAAATCGGTCAGCTGAAAATTCTTGGCGTAATCTGCACCAGTGATGTCTACAGAGTGGAACTGCACCACCTTGGAGTCAGAGCAGGCGCTCAGCAGGCCCAGCGCGGCCAGCGTGCTTGCGGCGGCCATGGTTTTCAATGTGAATCGGCGTTGCATAAAAATTCCTCAGTTTTCTGCCGGTGTCTGGGTGCGGACGCTGGCAAAGCATTTCCCCGTTTTGTGGGGTAGTTAGAACGTGTACATCAACACGTCTTTAGATGAAATAGTGGTCGACCAGCAGCGCCGCGAACAGCAGCGAGAGATGGATCAACGAAAAGCGGAAGGTCTTGCGGGCCAGCGCATCGGAGTAATTCCTCCAAAGCTTGAAGGCATACCAGATGAAGCCAGCGTTCAGCAGAATCGCCGCCACCAGATAAAACCAACTGCTCATTCCATAAATGAAGGGCAGCAAGCAGGCCGGCAGCAAGATGATGGTGTAGAGCAGCACTTGCAAGCGCGTGAACTCATTGCCGTGCGTGACTGGCAACATGGGCAAGCCGCTCTTACGGTAATCTTCCACGCGATAGAGCGCCAACGCCCAGAAGTGCGGTGGGGTCCACAGGAAAATGATCAGGAACATGATCATGGCCTCGGGGCCCACATGATTAGTGATGGCAGCCCAACCCAGCACAGGAGGCATGGCACCCGAAGCCCCACCGATCACAATGTTTTGCGGCGTGAGCGGCTTCAAGATCACGGTGTAGACCACCGCATAACCCACAAACGTGGCGAAGGTCAGCCACATGGTGAGCGGGTTGACCCAGATGTACAGAATGGCCGACCCCACGGCGCATAGCACTGCCGAGAAGGTAAGCGCCTGCTTGTCTGAGAGTTCTCCACGCGCGGTGGGGCGCCATGAGGTGCGCTTCATCCTCGCATCGATGGATTTTTCGATCAGGCAGTTGAAGGCAGCGGCTGCGCCAGCCACCAGCCAAATGCCCAGACACGCAATGGCCATGCGGGCCAGCGCTTCCCCTCTGGGGATGCCAGGAACCGCCACTACCATGCCGATGAGCGCGCAAAAGACGATCAGTTGCACCACGCGCGGTTTGGTGAGTACATAGTACTGACGCCACACCGGCATGGAGGGAACCACGGCGGATTCGGGGGCCGGATCCGCACTCATGGGAGGGGGTGCAGCAGGTGCACGAGTATTCATTGCAAACTCCCTTGGACCGCACCGCGGGGGGTCACATTTTTAACGCGGTTGTCCGATTCAGAACGGCTTGCACACAAGGCCCACGCCAGCACCGTAGCCAGTGCGGCGGCGCCTCCGGTATGGGCCACAGCCGCCACAAGTGGCCAATCCAGCACCACGTTCGATAGGCCGGTAATCAACTGAAGCAAGGTGAGCGCGCCTATCCAGCGCCTTTGCGCTGCCAGCACGCCGGCGCGGTAAAGGCGCCACACCAAGAGAGCCACCACGATGAACACACCATAGGCGAACAATCGATGCGTGTAGTGGATGGCCGTAAGCGCGATGAACTCCAGACCCGTGCCATCACCAGAGAAACCCAGTGGCCGCCATAACTCAAACCCTTGAGCGAAATCCATCTCTGGCCACCAGCCGCCCTGACACTGAGGAAAGGTATTGCAGGCCAGAACGGCGTAATTGGTGCTGACCCAGCCACCGAGTGCGATCTGAATGGTGACCAGAATGGTGGATAGCCAAAGCAGCGGGCGCAACGCTCCAGCTAGCACCTCACGCACGCCGCCAGCCGCCTGGCGGTATTGCTCAGCCTGCACAGCCAGCAGCACCAGCAGCCCTACCCCACCCAAAAGATGCAGGGTGACTATAGCTGGAAACAATTTCATTGTGACGGTAAGTGCACCAAACGCGCCCTGGGCGCAAACCCAGACCAATGTGAAGGTGGGCCACCAGGGGTTCAGGCCCTGGCGCTGCTTACGCCATTGCATCCAGGTGGTGAGCGCCAACACGATGATGAGCACGCCTACGCCCGTGGCCAGGTAGCGGTGGACCATCTCGACCCAGGCCTTGCCATGGGTCACGGGCCCGGTGGGCATCATCGCTTGGGCAGAGGCAATATGTTCTTTAGCACCCACGGGGCTGGCATGGCCGTAACAGCCGGGCCAATCAGGGCAGCCCAAGCCTGAATCCGTCAAACGCGTAAAGGCGCCAAACAGCACCAGATCGAAGGTGAGGAATAAGGTGAGCAGCGTCAGTGAACGCAGGCGCTGATCAGGGGCCGCTCGGCGACTGCGCAACCACACCCAAGCCAGCGGCCCAAGCGCGATGACCGCACCCATGCCCATGAGGCGCAGGGCAGGCGCCAAGTTATAGAGAGCGGGAGTGTCCATGGTTCTAACGACCGGCGTTATCCCAGCTCACGGAGGCTCGCAGCAAGCGCTCAAGATCGCGCTTGGCTTTGGCGGCGCCGGCCATATCCATATTGGCAGGGAAACGCATCATCCAGTTGCCCATGGGGTCAACCACATACAAATGCTCGGAGGCTTGATGCCCGGCTGCGGGGACCAGCCATTTGGCGAGCTCATTGGGCGGCACGCGCAGCACCGTAGCCACACCGACCACGGGGCGCAGTTCTTCCTTGATGGGGGCGTCATCACTCACCAGCCATACCCAATCAAGGCGATCTTTTTCTCTGCCCAGGCTCTCACGCAGTTGGCGCTGCAAATACAGGTGCTGCTGGCAGTTGCTCTCACACGCCCCACTGCCCACGCTCACCAGCAGCCATTGCCCTTTCAGGGAGGCGAGCTCCACCGGTTTGCCACTCATATCGGTGGCGGCCACAGTGGGCACGAGGCGTTGCGGCTCGATCAGCTCGCCAAAGTTGCGGCGGCCTTCCGGACGAATAACGTAGTAGCTGAAGTACGACGCGATCACCGGCGTGGCGCATACAAGCGCCAGTGCCAGCATAGTCCAGCGGCCTCTACGGCTGCTGCGCGCATTTTCCGCACCCGCTTCGGCAGGTGTGGGTATGGAGTGAACGGTGAGACCCAAGGGCTCATCCTGTGTAGGACGTTGATCAGGCACGGCGGGAAAGGTAGAAGGGTCTGACAATTTGGAACCAAAGAAAAAGCAGGCCGATCAACGCACCCAGGCCAAACCACTGAAAGGCGTAGCCATGGTGTTTGTCGACCCCGGTGTTCGGCTGGGCCCAATCACGCGATAGGCCTTCAGAAGGCGAGCCGACCTGCAGCACGGAAACACGGGCCAAGGGCAGGCCTGTTTCGCTCCGAAAGGCTTCAAGGTCGAGATTTTGCCGGATAGCGCCGCGCCCGTCCTCGCCGAGCGCGTATAGCCGTGCCGGAGACAATGCAATCCGGCCCGTGATGGTGACTTCGCCAGCGGGGGTTTCTACAGGCGGCAAAGCCATGCGATCGCCAAAATTTCTTGGAGCCCACCCCCGTTGAACCAGCACCACCCCGTCTGCGCCTGAAAGGCGCAATGGGGTGAGCACATCGAAGCCCTGGCGACCATTCATCTGCCGGTTGTCTAGATAGACGGTACGATCTGGCACCCAAACACCGCGCAGCACGATACTGCGGTGAAGCAGCTCTTGCGCCTGAGTGGGTGTAAATGATCCAATGACAGCCGAGGCATTGAGCGCAGGTTGCTGCTCACGGCTCACAATAGCTGCTTGCAGGGCTTCTTTCTGCGTGGCGCGTGCCAATTGCCAGCTCCCGAGCGAGAAGGTAACGGCCATGCCGATCACCGTGCCCACCAGCACGAGCCAGAACCGCCAAGTACGCGAAGTTGCACTCACAGGATAATCAGCTTATGAAGCAAATAATTGTTGGGTTAGCGTTTGCGGGCATCGTTGGAAGCATGGTTTCAGCGCTGATTTTCATGATGCGCGGGGACAAGTCCGGTGAAGATGATGACTCCAAGCGCGCTGGCCGCATGGTACGCGCCCTGGCGTTTCGCGTGGGGATCTCTGTGCTGCTGTTTATCTGCGTGCTGATTGCATGGAAGTTTGGATACCTCCGACCCACAGGAATTCCCCAAGGCGCGTAAATCGCTCGTCTTTGACGCAGCGCCTCACAATCAATGAAGTAAAACTCTCCAAAACGAATAAAAAAAGCGCCCACAGGCGCTTTTTTTATTACCTGAACCGATCACATCCAATACACAAGGATATACAGGCCAAGCCACACCACGTCCACGAAGTGCCAGTACCAAGCCGCGCCTTCAAAGCCAAAATGGCTGGTTGGCGTGAAGTGGCCTTTCATCAAACGCAGGGTGATGAAAAGCAACATCAGCATACCCACGAACACGTGCAGGCCGTGGAAGCCGGTCAGCATGAAGAAGGTGGAACCGAAGGCACCGGAGCTGAGTTTGAGGTTCAGATCGGTATAGGCATGGTAGTACTCATAGCCTTGCACGAACAGGAAGATGATGCCCAGTACCACGGTCATCCACATGAAAGCGATGGTGCGTGCACGGTTACCCACTTGCAGTGCGTGGTGGGCAATGGTGAGCGTGACACCGGAAGTGAGCAGCAGCGCCGTGTTGATGGTGGGCAACCAGAACGGGCCCATGGTCTGGAACGGCTCGATGATGCCAGCGGGGGAACCCGTGGAACCAGCGGAAAGGCTAGGCCAGACGGCCTTGAAATCCGGCCACAGCAGCGCGTTTTCAAGACTTCCCAGTGCCGGCAGCGAGTGGGAACGAGCCCACCACAGTGCGGTAAAGAAGGCACCGAAGAACATGACTTCCGAGAAGATGAACCAGCTCATGCTCCAGCGGAAGGACAAATCGATCTTACGACCGTAGAGCCCGCCTTCGCTTTCGCCCACGGCCTCACCAAACCATTGGTAAAGCACGAAAAGCCACCACAACATGCCAAACAAGAGCACGTATTTGGCCCAGTCAGCTCCATTGATCCATTCAGCGGCGCCGAAAATGACCATGAACAGACCGATGGCCGCCATCACCGGGTGACGCGATGGTCCCGGAACGAAGTAGTACGGCGTTTTGCCGGGGGCGGTGGTACTCATTTTGTCGTGGCTCCTGTACTCTCTAATCCATTAACTGCTTGAGCGGCAGATACCGCTCGAATTATCTAACTTCAGGCGCTTGCTACAGCCCATCTGACTGCAAGCAACAACACGCCTATGAATAATAAAACACCCAGCAATGCCGCGATGATCAGGTGAAACGGGTTGGCTTGACCCAGATCTTCGCGATAGCTGCTATTTTTTCTAACACCCAAAAATCCCCAGGCGACGATACGCATCGAGCGCCAGAATGAAGACTTGGGTGCTTCAGGCACCTCTGCAGCAGAGGAGCGAATATCGCTCACGCCCCCACTCCTCCCGGCACGATGGTGACGGCACTCGCGGAACTCGGTGTTGGCGGTGGCTTGGCGCCCACTTCAAAGAAGGTGTAGGAAAGCGTGATGGTAGTCACGTCTTTGGACAGCCGCGGATCAATGATGAACGCCACCGGCCATTCTTTCTTTTCACCAGGTTGAAGCGTGTACTGGTTAAAGCAGAAGCATTCAAGCTTGTTGAAGTAAGCGCCTGCCTGCCGTGGTGCATAACTAGGAATGGCCTGCGCAGACATGCTGCGATCCTGGACATTCTGAAACTCATACATGACCGTAGACAATTCGCCAGGGTGCACTGTCATGGTGCGCTGGGCAGGTTTGAAGTGCCAGGGCCCACGCGAGTTGGCGTCAAACTCTACGGTGATGGTGCGGGTCTTGTCGACCTGCGTATTCGTTGGGCGCCCAATGCCCCCGTTGCCCGGCACTTGCCGTTCAACGAGCGTCAGGATATTGACGCCGGTGACATCACAGATGGCTTTATAGATTGGGATCATGGCATAGCCAAACCCAAACATGCCAGCGGCCACAATGGCCAGCTTGCCCACCATCTTGGCGTTATCGTTTCGAATTCCCATGGATTTAACTGCAATCCCTAGTGACCGACGATGATCATTCGAGCAACGAACCCAAGACAAAAGATAAGCGCTACTGACCCGAGGATCAGGCCCAGGCGGCGATTACTCTTTTTTTGCTCAGGCGTCGTCATAACGTGCGTTCCGTCCATTTAGCCAATCAGCCGATCACGCGCGTAGCGGTGGCATCCAGTTTGGGCGGGTTCTCATAGGTATGGAACGGCGCTGGTGATGGAACTTCCCACTCCAGGCCTTCTGCAGCTTCCCAAGGACGTTGGGCAGCTTTCTCACCCTTGCCGCGCATCGTGGGAACCACGATGAACAGGAAGAAGTAGACCTGCGCGAAGCCGAAGAAGAATGCACCCACTGAGGCCACCATGTTGAAATCAGCGAACTGCATGGGGTAATCAGCGTAGCGGCGCGGCATACCAGCCAAGCCCAGGAAGTGCATAGGGAAGAAGGTGACGTTGAACGAGATCAGCGACCACCAGAAGTGGATCTTGCCGCGCGTTTCGTTGTACATGACCCCGGTCCACTTGGGAGCCCAGAAGTAGTAGCCAGAGAACAGAGCAAACAGTGAGCCGGCCACCAGCACGTAGTGGAAGTGAGCCACGATGTAGTACGTATCCTGGATCTGCGTATCAATAGGCGCCACGGCGGGAATCAAACCCGTGAAGCCGCCCAAGGTGAACACGAACACAAAGCCCACAGCAAACAACATAGGCGTTTCGAAGGTCATCGAACCGCGCCACATGGTGGCGATCCAGTTGAAGATCTTCACAGCAGTAGGCACCGCGATCAGCATGGTGGCGTACATGAAGAACAGCTGGCCAGTCACCGGCATGCCGGTGGTGAACATATGGTGCGCCCAGACGATGAACGACAAGATGGCAATGGCGGAAGTGGCATACACCATGGAGGCATAGCCGAACAACCTCTTGCGGGCGAAGGTAGGGATCACCTGGCTGACGATGCCGAAAGCCGGCAAGATCATGATGTACACCTCAGGGTGGCCGAAGAACCAGAAGATGTGTTGATACATCACTGGGTCGCCGCCGCCAGCGGGATTGAAGAAGCTGGTGCCGAAGTGGCGGTCAGTCAGCGTCATGGTGATGGCGCCGGCCAGCACAGGCATCACGGCGATCAGCAGGTAAGCGGTGATCAGCCATGTCCAGCAGAACATGGGCATCTTCATCAGCGTCATGCCGGGAGCGCGCATGTTCAGAATGGTGACGATGATGTTGATGGCGCCCATGATGGAGCTCGCGCCCATGATGTGCATCGCAAAAATGCCCGCATCCATGGAAGGGCCCATCTGGAGCGTGAGTGGCGCATAGAGCGTCCAGCCGGCTGCCGGAGCACCACCAGGCATGAAGAACGAGCCCACCAGCATCAAACCTGCAGGAATCAACAGCCAGAAGCTGAAGTTGTTCATGCGGGCGAAAGCCATGTCGCTCGCGCCAATCTGCAGCGGGATCATCCAGTTGGCGAAGCCCACGAAGGCCGGCATGATGGCGCCGAACACCATGATGAGGCCGTGCATGGTGGTGAGCTGGTTGAACAACTCCGGGTTGACCAACTGAAGGCCCGGCTGGAACAGCTCGGCGCGGATCAGCAGTGCAAGTATCCCGCCCACCATAAGCATGGCGAACGAGAACAGCATGTACAGCGTACCGATGTCCTTGTGGTTGGTGGCATAAACCCAGCGACGCCACCCAGTAGGAGCTTCGTGGTGGTGATCATCATGTCCATGGTCATGGTCGTGATGATCGGTGTGCGAATTTGGAAGTACGGCGCTCATATGACTGCTCCGGGAGACTGTTCTCTTATTTCGTGATACTGACCAGGACTGCAATCAGCCAGCTTAGCCGGGGAATTTGCCTTCTCGTGCGGCCTTGAATTCAGAAGGCTGTACGAGTTGACCAGATTTGTTGGACCAGTGGTTCTTGGTGAAGGTGGCCACTGCTGCAAGTTCGGTGTCGGAGAGCTGCTTCCATGCAGGCATGGCGCCGTTATTACGACCTTCCAGCAAGACGTGCATTTGATCAGCCAGCTTACCCAGGACAACCGGGCTGCCATCCAGCGCTTTAATAGCGCCGCCGCCTTTACCGTTATCCAAGTGGCATGCTGCGCAGTTGGCGGCGTAGACTTTCTCTCCACGAGCCACCAGGTCAGGCAAAGTCCAGACTTTGGTTGGGTCATCAGACAGGGCTTGCAGGCGTTTTTTCTCGCCATCCACCCAAACGGTGTAGTCCGCCGCCGACAGCACTTTCACGTGAATAGGCATGTAAGCGTGTTCTTTACCGCACAGTTCTGCGCACTGGCCGTAGAAATCACCGACTTGCTCGGCTTTGAACCAGGTGTCTCGCACAAAGCCGGGGATGGCATCTTGCTTGACGCCAAAAGCAGGCACCATCCAGGCGTGGATGACGTCATTGGCGGTGGTGATGATACGAACTTTCTTACCAACAGGGACCACCATGGGGTGATCAACCTTCAGCAGGTAGTCATCGCCTGCAGGTTTGCCGGCATCAGACATGGCGCGCTGGTTAGGATCGAGCGTGGAAAGGAAGGAGATGCCCTCGCCTTCGCCGGTAAGGTATTCGTAACCCCATTTCCACTGGTAACCCGTGGCCTTGATGGTCAGATCCGCGTTAGAGGTGTCTTTCTGCGCCACCACCAGCTTGGTAGCGGGCAGCGCCATCGCGATGACGATGATGAAAGGAACAATGGTCCAGATAATTTCTACCGTGACCGATTCATGGAACTTGGCCGGTTTCGCGCCTTGCGATTTACGGTGCTTCCAGATGGAATAAAACATCACGGAGAAAACCGCGACGAAGATGACCGCGCAAAGGATGAGCATCATCCAATGCAAGCTGTACTGCTCCGCGGCGATGCGTGTAACACCTGGGGTCAGGTTGAGCTGATTGACGCCTGGACCGCCCGGCAAATCTTTGACCTGTGCCTGAACGGCCGTCGTGACCGAAGCTGCAGCCCAGATGGCCGCATGACGCGGCACACCGGCCAACCTGTTTGAAATGCTCTTCATCGTGTTCACGTTTT
This sequence comes from Ottowia thiooxydans DSM 14619, assembly GCF_000422885.1. Taxonomy (GTDB): domain Bacteria; phylum Pseudomonadota; class Gammaproteobacteria; order Burkholderiales; family Burkholderiaceae_C; genus Ottowia; species Ottowia thiooxydans. The sequence goes on from NZ_AUGX01000012.1 coordinate 50,642, forward strand.
CTTGAGTCTCAACCACACAATTCACCACCGGCCAGAGCAGGCCGGCCCGATGGATTCCCTTGGCGCCTTGCGCACCTAGGCCGTATTTCGCACGCCAATGCCGTTAAGCCATCTGCCGCGCATAGGCCAGAGGCACGGATTTCTCCCCGCGCGTAATGCCGGCGAGTTTAACCGACTCGTAACCCCTCGCTAAGAGCTTATGAACTTATTTCACTCTCGTGCTCGGGCTTTGCACATTCACTTACCCGCTATTGGCTTCTTGCGCTCGCGCAGGGTTGACCTCATATCGTCCAAGCTGATTTCAGTTTGAGCGGCCACAGGCAGGCGCGGCGCGGGTTTGAGCGCATGCCCGTAAATCACCTCAAAACTGAGCGCCAATGGCCCCTCTGACGCCCCGCCGCGCAAATATTGGCTTAGTTCTGCTTTGAGCCGTGCGAGCCATTTGCGCCCGCGCAACGCGGGAAACCGGCCCACATGGAGGTTGCGACCCAGACCTCGAAGTTCCTGCAACAAACGCTCTGGCGTGTCAAAGGTCAGCGTGATCCGCTCCATATCCATGACCGGTTCGGCAAAACCGGCGCCCACGAGCAGATCCCCCAGATCATGCATGTCTGTGAAATCCTGCGTAGGCGAAGGCCAGCCCAGGCGGGCGTACAGATCACGCAATTCACGCAGGGTATCTGGGCCCAGGCAGGAAAACATGACGAAACCATTGGTGGCGAGCGCTTTGTGCCAGCTCCCCAGTAAAGCGGCCGGATCTGCCACTTGGTGAGCAAGCATGTTGGCCCACACCATCTGCATGGCGCCTTCGGGTGGTGCCACTCCTGTTTTTGACGCCAAGCGCGTGCGCCCGATCCGCTGCCACCATTTCAGTGGCGCACCTTCAGCCTCAGGCGTGGCCTGCGCAGCGGATGCACGAACCAGGAAATTTTCCGCCTCTGGATAGTGAGCTTCCACCAGAGCGTGCCCCTGCATGCCCCCGCGATCAGGCTCCCAATCAGCCCAGCGGCTTACTGGCAGGCGAATAAAACGCAGGCGCTCAGCCATGCGCTGCGCCACCTCTTCGTGAAGCCAGGGTGCGGCAGAGGAGCCAGAGGCGAGGCCAGCCCAGCGCGCGGCGGCCGTTGAATCAATACTGGGGGGCAGAAAGTCAGACATAGGAACGAAGAACGTGTTTACGATCTATTCGGGGTCGCGCTGCCGCGAAATGGTGAAGTGCGGCAAATCGGGGCAGTATATTGAGCGCCCCATGACCCTACTGACTCGCCCGAGCATTACCCCTACGAACAGCCGCCGAGCAGCGCGCCTGGAAAGTTGGCTGCCCAGCCAATGCCAGGTATGCCACGCCTGGCCCGCCTCACCGCTGTGCGAAGACTGTATTACCCAGTTTGCGCGCTCAGAGCCGCGCTGCGAACGCTGTGCGCTGCCATTGGCTGGCGGGGCGAAGGTATGTGGCGCCTGCTTGCGCGAACCACCACCGATGGAAGCCTGTCTGTGCGCGGTAACTTACCAGTGGCCATGGACTGAATGCCTTGCGCGTTTCAAGTTCAGGCAAGACACGGGGCTTGCCGGCACGCTCGCCAGCGTGCTGCTGCGCACCGAGGGCGTGGGGGCGGCACTGGCCAAGGCAGACGCGGTGGTGCCACTGCCGCTTTCGGCGCAGAGGCTTTCTGAACGGGGATACAACCAGGCGCTTTTACTGGCACACCGGCTGACTTCCAAGGGCGTCCGAGCGGATTTGCTGGCGCGCACCCGCCACACGGCACCTCAACACGCCATGACCCGCGAACAGCGCCTGAAAAGCCTGTTGGGCGCTTTCACGGTGGATCCTTCAAAATACAGCGAACTTCGTGGTCGCCGCGTGGTGCTGATTGATGACGTGATGACCACAGGCGCTACCCTGCGGGCTGCCGCTGGCGCGCTCCGCGAGGCCGGTGCATCTCATATCACCGCGTTGGTGGTAGCGCGCACCGGCGACTAGGGCGTTCACACCAGGCCCCACCCAAGCTTCCAAATTGACGGACTCCCATGTTCCACATCGTTCTCGTAGAGCCCGAAATTCCCCCAAATACCGGCAATGTGATCCGCCTGGCGGCCAATACGGGCTGCACGCTTCACCTGATAGAACCTTTGGGTTTTTCAATGGAAGACAAGCACATGCGCCGCGCCGGCCTGGATTACCACGAATACGCGCAGGTGCAACGCCACTCCGACTGGGCCGCCTTCATGAACGCGCTGAGCCCCGATCCGCTACGCATGTTCGCACTCACCACTAAAGGTGAGCGAACGGTGCATGACACGCGTTTTCAGACGGGCGACACCCTGGTCTTTGGGTCAGAGACCCGCGGCCTCAGCCCTGCCCTGCGCGAGTCATTCGCCCCAGATCAACGCTTGCGGCTACCCATGCGCGCGGGCCAGCGTAGCCTGAACCTCTCCAATGCCGTGGCCGTGACGGTTTTCGAGGCTTGGAGGCAGGTTGGGTTTGCCTAGGAGTCTGCGCGGCTAGGCTATAGCCTACCGGTAATAGCGCGAAAGCGGCTCAGCCACGCACACCGGCTTATCTGAGCCTTCACACTCAATCGTGCACTGCCAAGCCATCTGCACACCGCCTTCGATGGGCGAGCTGCTCAGCAGCTTGACCTGCGCACGCAATCGGCTACCGGAAGGAACGGGCGCCATGAAACGAACCTTGTTAAGCCCGTAGTTGATCCCCATGCGAACATCCTTGATGGCGATGGAGCGATCAAAGAACCCCGCCAGCAACGAAAGCGTGAGATAGCCGTGCACAATGGTGGTACCAAAGGGGCCAGACTTGGCGCGTTCTGGATCGACGTGGATCCACTGATGATCACCAGTGGCCTCTGCGAATTGATCTATGTGTTGCTGCGAGACGGTGAACCAGTCAGTGGTTGTGATGTCTTGCCCTACGCAAGCGACCAGTTCATCGAGAGTGTCAAAGGTTTTCATAGAAAGAGCTTAAGCCTTGAGGGGGCTGTTAATTTGAAAATTTGCCTCTGAACACCGGGGTACAAAGGCCAAGGCGCTAGCCCTTCGCGCCAAGCCAATCGCAGATGCCCTGCCACTGCTCCAGATCGCGCGCCACGCGGCCAGGCGCCACGTCGAACAGAGTCAGCCCACGGGCAGCCAGGTGTACATAGTTCTGCGTTTGCCGCAGGGTTCCCACCACGGGCAAGCCCAGGCCTGCAACGAACTGCTGCAATTGCTCGGAAGCGATGGTGCGCTCATCGACCCGCATGCCGACAATGCCGAGGGCCGGCTCGCCATTTTTGCGCTCCACCATGACGTGATCCAGAAACTCACGCGTGGCATAAATATCAAAAATACTGGCCTGAAGCGGCACCAACACCCGGTCTGCAAGCCGCAATACGTCCTTCAGGCGCCTGCCATGCAAACCCGCTGGTGTGTCAAGAACCACGTGGGTAGTGCCCTTGGGCGGGCGCACTACCTCACCGTGCGCCAACTCCCAGGCGGCAATGGGAGCGGCCCCCGGCGGGCGCAAACCAAGCCATAGTCGAGACGATTGCTGTTTATCAATATCACCCAGCATGACCGAGTGACCCTGCGCGGCGAAATAGCCCGCGACATTGGTTGCGAGTGTGGATTTACCCACACCACCCTTGGGATTGGCGATAACTATCACCGGCATTGGCGTGCTTTCTAGAAATGGTTAAGCGGGATTTTGCACACCCGCATCCGTTTCCGGTATGTTAGCGGCATGGACCACACTGCCAGCTGGATGCTTTTCAGCCTCGTTTTTCTGGGCGCTGCGGTCATAGCTGTTCCCATATTCGCACGCCTCGGGTTGGGCTCGATCATGGGGTATCTGGCCGCCGGAATCGTGATCGGGCCACATGCTCTGGCCCTGGTGGGTGATGTCGAAGACACGCTGCACTTTGCGGAATTCGGCGTGGTGATGATGCTTTTTCTGGTGGGGCTTGAGTTGGACCCGCGGCGCCTGTGGGCCATGCGGCGCCCCATTTTTGGCTGGGGATCGATCCAGGTGGTGGGCTGCGCCGTAGTAATTGCCAGTGCTGCGACGCTGATCTTCGGCGTGCGCTGGCAAATTTCACTGGCTGCGGCGTTGGGCCTGGCTTTGTCATCCACAGCCAGCGCGCTGCAGGTCATGCAAGAGCGAAACCTGATGCGAACCACCAGTGGAGAGGCGGGTTTTGCCATTTTGCTCTTTCAAGACGTGGCGGCAATCCCCATTCTGGCGCTTTTACCGCTCCTGGGAAGTGCCCCTACTCAAAATGGCGATGGATGGTGGGAAGCGCTGCGCGCTGTGGCTGCTGTGGTGGCTATCTTGGTCAGTGGGCGCCTGCTGCTCAAGCCACTCTTGCGCTGGATCGCCCGCAGCCGCACGCAGGAGATGTTCACGGCCACGGCCTTGTTGTTTGTGGTGGGCGTCTCAGCGTTTATGTCAGCAGTGGGTCTCTCCATGGCGCTGGGTGCTTTTCTGGCGGGAGTGGTGTTGGCAGACAGCGAATACCGCCACGAGCTGGAAACCGATATAGAGCCTTTCAAAGGGCTGCTGCTCGGCTTGTTTTTCATGGCCGTGGGTATGAGCCTGGATCTTCAGGTGCTGCTGGCAGCGCCGCTCAAGGTGCTTGGCATTCTGGCCGGGTTCATGCTCACCAAGATGGTGTTCATCACGCTACTGGCACGCGTGATGCGCTTGCCACGCGAGGAGCGGCCTATCTTCGCGTTACTCCTGGCGCAGGGGGGCGAGTTTGCCTTCGTGGTGTTTCAGACCGCCGTTGGAGTCCATGTATTCCCTCAGGCCACCGCCTCATTGCTCACGGGCGCCGTGGTGCTGTCCATGTTGCTCACTCCGGTTCTTCTGCTGCTGGTCGATCGGCTGGTACTGCCGCGCCTGGCACGGCCCCCTGGCTCACTGGAGGAGTTGTCTGAGCAGCAATCGGCGTCGGTCATCATTGCTGGCTTCGGGCGCTATGGCCAGATCGTTGGCCGCACGCTGCTTGCCAATGGGCTGAAAGTCACCGTGCTTGACCATGATGCCGAACTGGTTCAGCAAACCCGCCGTTTCGACTATAGAACGTTCTATGGCGATGCCACCCGCCTGGATTTGCTGCGCACTGCGGGCGCGGCCACGGCCAAGGTGCTCGTGGTGGCTGTGGATGATACGGAGCAGGCTTTAAAGATCATTGAATTAGCCCAGGAGCAGTTTCCGCAGTTGCAAATCGTGGCCCGTGCTCGTGACGTGACTCAGTGGCACGAAATCCGGGACAGAGGCGTGAGCTACGTGCAACGCGAGGTTTTTGAGAGCAGTCTGCGGTCTGCCCGGGATGTCATGCAAGCGCTTGGCATGGACGATGAAGAGGCCGATGACCGCGTACGCAGCTTCCGGGAGCACAACCTGCGCCATCTGGAACTTACCCACCCGGTCTACCGGGACGAAGAAGCAGTACTCGCGCTCAACCGGCGTGGCCGGCGCGAATTGCAAGACCAAATGGCGGCTGACCGTTCTACGCGGGTTGCCAATGCGGCCAAGGAAAAAACGGAAGATACCGCTGAGAAGGTGCCATCGCCCCCTCCCACTCAAGGTGCGGCTTGATTCACGTGGACCGCTTTCAAAGCTTCCCCGGAAACAGGCCCTGAAACCAAGCCTTGAAGCCAAGCCCTAAAACATATCCCACACCAGCTTCACGCCCGTGAGAAACATCCCCGAATAGATCAACCGGTAGAAAAGCTTCTGATCTATTCGGCGAGCAATGCGAATGCCCAGCCACACCCCCAACGGTGCCAGCGGCAAAAGCACGAGTGAGGTGATCATGTTGCGCCAATCCAGCAAGCCAAGCCAGGCGTATGGAACCCACTTGGATAAGTTGACGACGAAAAACAAATACGCCATGGTTCCGGTGAACACCACCGGCTTGAGTCCCAAAGGAATCACATAGGCGTTCATTGGAGGCCCTCCCGAGTGGGCGACAAAACTCGTAAAACCAGAAACGGATGCCAGTATGGCCCCTACCCAACGCGGAGGAGGACGGCCATCCGCCTTGGGCTTGAACAACAGGCGTTGTGCCAGGAACAGGAGCGTGAACACGCCCACCAGGCCGGCCACCCAACGCGGTTCGAGCAATTTGAATGAAAACGTGCCAATGACGGTGCCGACCAAGGCCCAGGGCAAGAGAAACTTGAGCAGAGTTCGATCAAAATCCTTGCGAAACGCAGCAAGGCCCAGCAGATCCATGAGCAAAAGAACGGGCATCAAAATCGCCGCCGCCTGAGGCACGCTCACGGCCAGGGCCATGAGCGGCACCGCCAAGGAGCCAAAGCCCGCACCGAAGCCGCTCTTGCCTATACCCAGTAGCACAACCGCCGGAACAGCCACAACGTAGAAATGCCAATCAGTGATAAGTGGAAGATTCAAAAAAAGCTTTCCTCTGACCGTGGGTAGCGCACCCAAGGAGGCGCCACTGTACGCGCTCCAGACTTTGTGCGCAGCTTAGGGCTCATTCGGAAATAAGCGGGTTCATGGGCACAATAGCTGCCCATGAACTTCCCGGACCAGCCACTGCCCATTTGGGGCTCCAATCTGCGCATAGCGCTGGAATTTGCCGCTACGCTGGCATTCGCGCTTTCGGGCGTCATTGAGGCGGCGCGCAAGCGACTGGATGCCGTGGGCGTGTGCGTACTTGCATTCGCTGCGGCCTTTGGGGGCGGTACGCTGCGCGATTTACTGCTGGATCAGCGCCCATTCTTCTGGGTACGGCACATTGAGTTTCTATGGGCCACACTGGCTTTGTGCGTGCTCGCCATGTTTTTCATGCGCCAGCGCCACCTCCAACTGACCGAGCGGGCTATTTTGTGGCCTGACGCCATCGGATTGGGGTTATTTACCGCCGTAGGGGTTGATCTGAGCATGAGCCTCCAGCAACCGGCACTGATTGGGGTGCTGATGGGGGTGACCACCAGCGTATTTGGCGGGGTGTTGCGCGACATCCTTTGCAACGAAATTCCCCGGGCACTGGGAGATCACCGCCCCTATGCACTTTGGGCATTCGTGGGGGGCTGGCTGCATGTGTTGATGCTCACCTTTGGAATTCCGGCCTGGATCGCGCTCACCGTGACGGTCTCGGTCACGGCCGGGCTGCGTATGTTGTCCGTGCGCTATGGCTGGCAATTGCCGGTTTGGCGCAGTTGATCAACCGTTTCAAGTGCGCTTGGCTTGCAACTCCTCAACCAACTGGTTCAGCCTGTAGCTTTCCGCTTCATAGCCTTTTATCGTCGAAGCGAGCGAAGCCAGATACTTACCCACATCAACAAAACGCTGATCCTTCTCCAAAAAGTCTCCTCTGGCTTCAGCTTTTGAGAGTTCTATGGCTTCGCGATAAACGCCTTCGTAGCGGTCAGCAGCATGGCGAAGATCAACCTTTCCTCGAATCCATTCGGCCACCTGCCTGACCCCCGCAGCATCGTACTTTCTGATTTCCCCACAGAGAAAATCAATATTCAGCCGCTCCTTGCTGACAGAGCTGGAGCCAAACCGCCCAAACATGCTGGTCATGTTTTCCGGACGAATCATCTCAGCGACGCCAGTTTCATCGCAGACGATGACCGCACTACCCACTGACATTGCCTCGATCGCGCATCGCCCAGCCGAGAAAACAATATCGTACTGCGGCAACACATCTTGCGGATTATTGATGGGGTTTCCGTTTCGCAACCCGAACAAATCCAGTCGTTTCAAGCCCATCCGGTTGCACGCCTCAGCGACGAATTGCACCAGGGTACTATTTTTCCCAATACTATTTCCAAATATCGCGGCAGAGACGGGAATTTTATTTACCTTCTCCTTGAGACTGAATTTCTCTAAATCCACGAAATTAGAAATAATCGAAACATCTTCTCGCTTAACCGCGCAATTGTTTGAAATATTCTCGCGCGTCAGCTCCCCAACGGCTACGTATTTTTTTATATTTGAAAATATGGGCGGCTTTTCCATCCAGGGAAACCACCCGTGGCACACATAAACAGCAGGCGTATTATGAAAATACGTCATCGCGGCCATAGCTTCCAGATGATGCTGGCCGTGAATAATGTCTGGAACATCTCCTATATTATCCAGATTTGACACTACCGGTACGCACGCCTGCTTGAGCTCTTTCTCGATCTGCCCGATCTTTGTGCTGAAAGCGACAGGAAAATGGCCTCGACGGCGAAATTCTTTCGCCAAATCGAGGATAACCATCTCTGATCCACCTCTAATATCAAGTGTATTATTGGTGAATAGAATATTCAAACGCTTCTCGGTACTCATTCTTTTCCCCCTAAAGGAGATGTCACGATTCCCGGCACATCGCGAAGGACAGGGGCTTCCGCGCAGTTACTACCGCGCGGAAGCCCTGCTCTCACACCTTCTCGAGAATCAGTGCAATACCTTGTCCCACCCCAATGCACATAGTGCACAACGCATAACGCCCACCTTGCGTGTGCAACCGGTTAACGGCGGTAGTAGCCAAACGCGCACCTGAAGCACCCAGCGGATGGCCAAGTGCAATCGCGCCGCCCCAGGCGTTAACGCGCTCGTCGTCGTCTTTCAGACCCAGCATGCGCAGCACGGCCAGCCCTTGCGCGGCGAAGGCTTCGTTGAGCTCAATCACATCGAGCTGATCAAGTGTCAGGCCGGTAAGGGCCAGCACTTTTTCGGTCGCCGGCGCGGGGCCAATACCCATGACACGGGGAGCAACGCCCGCCGTCGCCATGCCGACCACGCGTGCCTTAGGTGTCAGACCGTATTTAGCAGCGCTGGCTTCATCAGCCAGCAGGAGGGCGCAGGCGCCGTCATTCACGCCGCTGGCATTGCCAGCGGTCACGGTGCCGTCTGGCCGAACCACGCCCTTCAGAGCTCCCAACTTTTCGAGGCTGGTTTCACGGGGGTGCTCATCTTTGTCCACGATCAATGGGTCGCCTTTTTTCTGGGCGATGCTGACCGGTGTGATTTCCCGTGCCAGGTGGCCGGCCTTTTGGGCTGCCACAGCACGCAACTGGCTGTTCATGGCCATTTTGTCTTGGGCTTCACGCTCAATTTTGTAGTCAGTGGCTACGTTTTCCGCCGTTTCGGGCATGGAGTCCACGCCATATTGAGCCTTCATGAGCTTGTTGACAAAGCGCCAGCCTATGGTGGTGTCATAGACCGCATTGGCCCGGCTGAATGCACTCTCGGCCTTCGGCATGACGAAAGGCGCGCGGCTCATGCTTTCCACACCGCCGGCGATCATCATCAGCGCCTCTCCGGCCTTGATGGCCCGTGCTGCAGTACCCACAGCGTCAAGGCCCGAGCCGCACAGGCGGTTGATGGTGGCGCCTGGAACCTCGATAGGCAGGCCAGCGAGCAAGCTGCTCATGTGGGCCACGTTGCGGTTGTCTTCCCCGGCCTGGTTTGCACAGCCATAGATCACATCCTGCACGGCCTGCCAATCTACATTGGGGTTGCGGGCCATCAGTGCTCGGAGGGGGACAGCGCCCAAGTCGTCAGTACGCACGCCGCTGAGCGAGCCGCCATAACGGCCAAAAGGGGTACGAATAGCGTCGCAGATGAAGGCTTGTTTCACGGAAAATTTCTCCTCTTTGGAACGGTTAACTAGCGTATCTACCGACGATGTTATGCGATTGTGCATAAGAGCGTTGTCGCCGCGTGCTACGCTTGCCGCCCATGTTCAACCCCAGCCAAGCCGATGTTCGCCGTTTTTTTTGCGGCGCCTGGGCCAAATCACAAGCAGGCCAACCGTTGGAAGCCATTGAAACGCTGGCTGCCGGCTGGATGGCCGAGCACCCTGAATGGCACCCTGATTTCGCCGATGCCGAGGCCGCTGTAGCCCGTGAATACGGGGACGGCGCCGTAGGTGGTAATCCATTTCTGCATTTGTCCATGCACCTGGCGATCAGCGAGCAGTGCAGCATCGATCAGCCCAGGGGCATACGGCAAGCGGTAGAGCTGCTGGCCGCCAAGCGAGGTAGCTTGCATGATGCTCATCATGAGGTGATGGAATGCCTGGGCCAGATGCTGGCCGACGCGCAAAGCCGCCGCCAGGCACCCGATGGAAACGCCTATGTGGCGTGCGTACAGCGGCGTGCCACGCAGACGCCAAAATGATCGCAGCGCACCCGCACTCCCCGCTGGCGTGGCTCCAGCGGAATCACGCGGCCTTCGCGTTTTTCCAGCTCGGATCAACCGCCATGGCAAGATAGGTTGATTGGCTTTCGTGCTGCAGTCACCCAAACACACAACCGGTACCCTTTCATGAGCGCTTCAAAAGAATCCGCAGATCCAGTGCGCGCACCGCATCAGCCCATAGAAGGCTACTACCGCACTGAGGAGGAGCGTGCGGGCTTTTTGCGCGAAATATTCGATAGCACCGCAGCCGACTACGACCGCGTAGAACGCACCCTGGCTCTGGGTAGTGGCCCCTGGTACAGGCGCCGAGCGCTCGAACGCGCCGGATTACAGCCAGGCATGCGGGTAGTAGATGTAGGGTTTGGAACAGGTTTGGTAGCCACTCAGGCCATCAGCATCATCGGCAGCCCCGACCTGCTGACTGGCGTAGACCCCAGCCCGGCCATGATGGGCGCCAGCCCCCTGGCTTCAAAGGTCAAGCTGGTCGAAGGCAAAGCCGAAAGCATTCCACTTCCAGATGCCAGTGCCGATTTCATCAGCATGGGCTATGCGCTACGCCACATCAGTGACCTGAGCGCGGCGTTCAGCGAATTTCACCGCGTGCTGAAACCAGGTGGGCGTCTGTGCGTTCTGGAGATCACCAAACCGGAAAGTGGTTTGGGCACGGTGCTCCTGAAAGGCTACATGCGTGGATGGGTGCCCCTGGTAGCCAAGCTGCGTGGAGCCGGCGCTCACACGCCTCGCATTTGGCGCTACTACTGGGACAGCATCGAAGCCTGCGCACCGCCCCCACGGATCATGGAAACCATGAGCACCGCCGGGTTGGCGGAGGTGAATCGGTATGTGGAGCTGGGCATTTTCTCGGAATACCGGGCTCGCAAACCGCTTTAGGCCCACTTACCAGGCACCATGATGACTGGCGGCACTGAAGCTCTCCCTTGCTCGAACCGGCGAAGATTGACCGCCGCGCTAGCGCTAGGAAGCGTTTTGACATGCCTTCCTGCCTGCGCCCTGCTGCCACGTCCGCTCAAAACACCTATGGAAAGCATGATGGAGCGGGCAGACCCCGCACGCCGTTCCGATACGCTGATCGTTGTACTACCCGGCGCGTACGACGCGCCCCAGGACTTCGTGGATCAGGGCTTCGTACAGGCCGTGCGCGAACGAAAGATCTTGGTTGATCTACAACTGGTAGATGCGCACACGGGGTACTACACCGCTCAGCAAATCGTGCAACGCCTGCAAAATGAGGTGATCGCACCGGCTCGCGCACTGGGTTACAAACGGATCTGGATGGCGGGCATTTCCCTGGGTGGTTACGGCTCGTTGCTGTTTGCCCTCGAACACACCGCCATGATCAATGGCGTGTTCGTCATGGCGCCATTCCTGGGCCGGCGAGACTTGCCAGCAGCCATTCATAGCGCGGGCGGATTGGCCGCCTGGGATGCGCAGATGCCCAATGCCGATGCGCATGACCTGGCGCTTTGGCGCTGGTTGCGAGCGTATGCATCGTCTCCAGGTGAGCGCATGCCTCTCTACCTGGGCTATGGAGAGAGCGACCGATTCGCCTTCAGCCACCGCCTTTTGGCGGCCGGTCTGCCTACCGAGCGGGTGTTCGTGACCCCAGGCGGTCACCAATGGGCGCCATGGCTGAAGCTTTGGCAACGCTTCCTGGATCTCAGACCTTGGGAATCACCCGGTTGAACGTGTGCGGATTCCGTCTTAGGATGCTAGGGCGTGTTCACACTAAATTCACCCCGGCGCGGGGGTGAATTTAGTGTGAACACGCCCTAGTGTCTAAGCACCCACTCAAACAGGGAAGCGCCACATGAAAACCTTGGTCGATCAATTGGCAAACTACGCCGCCTATCACCGGGAGCGCCGCAACATTGCCACCCATTTCGTGGGCATTCCCATGATCGTTTTAGCCGTGCAGGTGTTGCTGGCACGCCCTACTTTGATGCTGGGCCCTCTGCCGCTGACGCTTGCCTTTGCGGCCAGCGTTCTGACTGCGCTGTATTACCTCCGACTCGACAAGCCCCTGGGATTGCTCATGGCTGGCTGCCTATTCATTGGTTTGCTGGTGGCAGAAGCAGCCGCCCGCCAGAGCACCGCTACGTGGCTCTGGATTGGCGTGGGCTTGTTTCTTGTGGGTTGGGTGATCCAGTTCGTAGGCCATATCTATGAAGGGCGCAAACCCGCTTTTGTCGACGACATCATGGGCTTGGTGATTGGCCCCCTGTTCGTTGCCGCCGAATTGTTGTTTCTCCTCGGTTTCCGTCGCCAGCTGCAGGAAGAGATCGAGGCACGTGTGGGCCCTACCCGTTTGGGAGCAGCCACCGCCGCGCACTAGGATGGCTGGGAGCGTGGAGGAGGTAAATATTCTCCAAGCACTTTCCAAAGGTCTGAAACACGCGAGAGCATCCAGCGCACAATGGCTGACATGCAGCTCAACTTCATTCATAACAGCGCCATCGCCTCGCTTTCGGGCCAAACCCTGCAGGTGATCGATCCATCGGATGGTCAGCCCTTCGATGAGATTCAGCGCAGCGATGAACGCGACGTTGACGCAGCTGTACGCGCCGCACGCCAATGCTTCGAGGGACCCTGGAGCGCCCTGTCTGCAGCCGCACGCGGGCGCCTGCTGACAGCGCTTTCAAACAAGATCCTGGAAAATGTCGAAGAGCTGGCGGCACTTGAGCAACGCGACTGCGGAAAACCCACCACTCAGGCTCGTGCAGACGCCACCGCCCTGGCCCGTTACTTTGAGTTCTATGCAGGTGCTTGCGACAAGCTGCACGGCGAAACTCTGCCCTACCAAGCGGGCTACAGCGTTTTCACCTGGCGCGAACCGCATGGGGTCACGGGGCACATCATCCCCTGGAATTACCCGATGCAGATCTTCGGGCGCAGCGTGGGCGGTGCGCTGGCGGCGGGCAATTGCTGCGTGGTCAAACCATCAGAGGACGCATGCCTGAGCGTCATCCGGGTGGCACAACTGGCCGCCGAGGTAGGCTTCCCTGCTGGCGCGATCAATATAGTTACTGGCTATGGGCATGAGGTGGGCAATGCGCTGGCGCGTCATCCGGGAATAGACCACATCAGCTTTACCGGGAGCCCCAGCGTGGGTACCCTTATCCAGCAGGCAGCCGCTGAAAGGCACTGCCCGGTGACGCTGGAGCTTGGGGGCAAGAGCCCCCAGATCATCTTCGCCGATGCCGATCTGGACGCCGCCATCCCGGTGGTTATCAATGCGATCGTGCAAAACGCCGGGCAGACATGCTCGGCCGGTTCCCGCGTGCTGATCGAACAAGCCATCTATGAAAAAGTGCTCGGCCGCTTGTGCCAGGCATTTGAAGCGCTGCGAGTGGGCCCGGCAGCGATGGATTTAGACGTGGGCCCGCTGATCCGTCAGACCCAACAGCAACGCGTATGGGATTTTCTAAGCGATGCCCAAGCTGCGGGCATTCCGCTGGTGGCGCAGGGCGTAGTCGTGGAGCAGGCGCCTGAATCGGGGTTTTATCAGGCACCCGTTCTGCTGGCCGATGTACCGGTCACGCATAGGCTGGCGCAAGAAGAAGTGTTCGGCCCCGTGCTTTCAGCCATGTCATTCAAGGACGAAAGTCATGCAGTGGAGCTGGCGAATGCAACCCGTTTTGGCCTCGTGGCCGGCGTATGGACAGCAGACGGTGGGCGCCAATTTCGCATGGCACGCAAGGTGCGAAGCGGCCAAGTGTTCATCAACAACTACGGCGCTGGTGGTGGGGTGGAACTGCCTTTTGGCGGCGTTAAATCATCCGGGTATGGACGCGAGAAGGGACTGGAAGCGCTCCATGGGTTCACCACTCTGAAAACCGTGGCCATCAAGCATGATTAGTTCTGAAAACGAATTCATAAACTGAGACGGTGTGAACGCCCAAGGCGTTTGCAGCACCCCACCCCGCATTCCATCCCTTTTTCAACGAGGTCCACATCGTGCGCGTTTCAGGAAAATCCATCATCGTCACAGGAGCAGGTAGCGGCATTGGCAGGGGCATTGCCGAGCGGCTGGCTGAGGAAGGTGCAAGCCTGATCGTTAATGACATCGATGCCCAACTAGGCGAGCAAGTCGCCGCGGCCATCCGTGCCGCAGGGGGTCAAGCCGCATTCGTGGCTGCTGACGTGACCCAAGGCGCACAGATGCAGGCGCTGATAGCTGCCACGCTCCAGCTCAATAGCAAGCTTGATGCCATGATCAACAACGCCGGCTGGACCCATCGCAACCGCCCTATGCTGGAGGTGAGCGAAGCCGATTTCGACAAGGTCTATGCCGTCAACATGAAGAGCATTTATTGGAGTGCCATCCATGCCGTGCCAGCGATGAAAAAGACCGGTGGTGGCAGCTTCATCAATATTGCGAGCACTGCGGGAGTCAGGCCACGCCCAGGCCTTACCTGGTACAACGGCAGCAAGGCGGCTGTGATCGTTACATCAAAATCGATGGCCGCTGAGCTGGGCCCGGACAACATTCGCGTCAATTGCATCAACCCCGTGTTCAACCCCAATACCGGGCTTTCAGCCGAGTTTGCTGGTGGGCCTCTGGATGAAGCTCGGCGGGGCAAATTCCTGTCGACTATTCCTCTAGGGCGCTTCTCCACGGCGCTGGATGTGGCGAATGCGGCACTCTATCTCGCGAGCGATGAGGCTGCGTTTATTAGCGGCGTGTGCATTGAGGTGGATGGCGCGCGTTGCGTGTAAAGCCAAGCCATTCAGAGTCTTGAATTTATTCTTTCCCAATAGGGAAAGAATAATACCCAAAGGCCGAGCGCAGCTATGGCCCGAACGGGTATCCCACCCCTCTGACCGCGCTGACAAGCGAAGATCGAGGGGCCGGCCATCCCATGAGCAGAAGACAGTAATCAAGCGCCTCGAACAAACCACCGCCGCTTGCCCCCATCCCCACCTTCCCCCAGCGGGGGAAGGTGTAAACCAGCTCACAGCCTCGGGTTCTGAGACTCACGTCGGCAGGCGCGCCTGCATCGGCCTCTCCCAGAGGGGGAGGAAGTAAACCACCCTGAATGCAATAAAAATCAAATCCAACGCGCCAGCTGCTCCACATCCTCCGGAAACAACTGCCCCTTCTCCGTCTGCGCCACCCGACCATCCTTCCCAACCACGATAGTCACCGGCAGACCCTCGGGCTTAGGGTACAGGCGAGCATCCGCTGGACTCAACCAAGCCGCCGGAAAGGTATAGCCCTTTTTCTTCAGGTAAGCAGTAGCCTCTTCAGGCTTTTTGTCGATCGACAAAGCGAGTATCTGCAAGCCACGCCCCCGCTGCGCATCCCAAAGTTTTTGCATCTCTGGACTCTGCATAGCGCAGAACGGGCACCAACTGGCCCACCAATACAAGACCAGTACCTTCCCCTGTGCCTGCGCAGGCTCAAAGCGCCCACCATCCAGCAAGGGCACAGCCCCTAGGCGGAGCACCGTACCCGTCGCGGGCATGGGAGCCGCTACCGGCTTCTGCCCTTGCACCGCGAGCGATGGCGCAGCGAGACAGGCTCCTTGAACAAAGCGGCGGCGAGATAAAGGCATGGCAATCTTCAGGATGGTCAACTAGGGCAATAGTACCGCCGACGCGCAACTTGACCTAGTTCATCACGGGTCAATGCGTAGTCGGGGATAATTGAGTCTGTATGGCTGAACGCGTGATCCCACTGATAGACCAGCGCAGCCGGCCTCTTGATGTGCCGCGCGCGGCACAGCCGTTTCTTGCACCCGGGCATTTGGTCGACACTCGAGGCCGTCCACTGCGCGATCTGCGCATCAGCGTGACAGACCGCTGCAACTTCCGCTGTAGCTATTGCATGCCTAAGGAGGTGTTCGACAAGAACCACCAATACCTGCCGCATGCCAGCCTGCTCACTTTCGAAGAAATCACTCGCCTGGCACGGCTATTCATTGGCCAGGGTGTACGAAAGCTGCGGCTAACCGGCGGCGAGCCGCTTCTGCGCAAAGGCCTGGAAGCGCTTATCGAGCAGTTGGCCACATTGCAAACACTCGAGGGGGATCCTCTCGACATCACGCTGACCACCAACGGCGCCCTCCTACAGCGCAAAGCCAAGGCCCTGAAGGCAGCTGGCCTGAACCGGGTCACCATTAGCCTCGATGCGTTGGATGACACTGTGTTCCGCCGCATGAATGACGTCGATTTTCCAGTGGCCGATGTGTTGGCCGGGATCGACGCAGCCAGCGCGGCAGGCCTTGATCGGATCAAGGTGAACATGGTGGTCAAGCGCGGCACCAATGATCACCAGATTTTGCCCATGGCACGGCACTTTCGCGGCACGGGCATCACGCTGCGCTTTATAGAGTACATGGACGTCGGCGCCACCAATGGCTGGCGAATGGATGAGGTGCTGCCTTCGTCGGAGGTGGTGCGCCAACTTCAATCAGAATTTGCGTTGATCCCTCTGGAGCCCACTACCACTGGCGAGACCGCGGAACGCTGGGGATACGCTGGCTTGGATGGCAAATACGACCCAGCTCTAGGAGAGATTGGCGTGATCAGCAGTGTCACCCATGCTTTTTGCGGTGACTGCAACCGCGCCCGGCTTTCGACCGAAGGAAGCGTGTACCTCTGCCTCTTCGCTGGCCAGGGATACGACCTGCGTTCCATGCTGCGCGGCGGCGCAAGCGACGATGAAATTCAAGAGGCTATTTCAGCCATCTGGCAAGGACGCACCGACCGCTACAGCGAGTTGCGGGCCAGTCTGCCGGAAAAATCACCGCAGAAAAGCTCTCGGCGAGTGGAGATGAGCTATATCGGCGGTTAAGCCTCGAAGCGGCTGCTGGCAGTTGGTGATCCCATGAGCTCTCCTTTCCTTTCTATGAGTAAACCCGGCTTGCCTGACTCTGCCGCGCCTATCGCTAAAAATATCTCCGGGCGTGTGCTTGTGCCCGGCCATACGCTGGCAGAGTTGCAGTGGTGGGAGAAGATGCCTTGAGCAAGAGCATTTCGCAAATCGCGGCGGAACTACAGGGTTACGACCCGCACGCGCTGACCACCGAACGCGTGAGCACGTTTTTGAGCGAATTGGTGGAGCCCGTCTTGGAGACGGAGCAAGTAGAGTTGTTCGACGCCCTCGGCCGCGTGCTGGCCGAAGACATCATTTCCCCCCTGAGTGTGCCTCCGCACGACAATTCCGCCATGGATGGGTTCGCCTTCCACGGCTCGGAGTTGCAACCCGGCCTGCCTCTGAATCTTTGCATAGTGGGCACCGCCTTGGCCGGAAAGGTTTGGCAAGGCACAGTTCACGTTGGGGAATGCGTGAAAATCATGACTGGCGCTGTCATGCCGCCGGGCCTGGATACCGTGGTGCCCCAGGAATTCACGCGGACTGAAGGCCACACCATCAGCATTCCTGCTGACCTTCTCAAGGCTGGCGATAATCGCCGCCTTCGCGGTGAGGACCTCATGGCCGGCAAGGCGGCCCTCCAGCAAGGCGAGCGCCTGGGCCCTGCAGCGCTGGGGCTGCTGGCCAGCTTGGGGCTACGCAACGTACGGGTTCATAGGCGCGTACGTGTCGCCTACTTCTCCACTGGTGACGAGATCCTCTCCGCAGGAGACGCACCGCGCGAAGGTGCTGTATACGACAGCAATCGATACACCGTCTTTGGCATGCTCAAGCAACTGGGCTGCGAGGTGATCGATCTTGGAGTTGTCCGAGACGACCCCGCTCTGCTCGAAGCTGCGTTTACTCAGGTTGCGGCCCGCGCCGACGCCGTGATCACCAGCGGCGGTGTTAGTACCGGCGAAGCCGATCACACACGCGCCATGATGAAAAAACTTGGCGACGTCGCTTTCTGGCGCATAGCCATGCGACCCGGTCGCCCAATGGCCGTGGGACACATCTCTACAGGCTGTGAAGACAGACAAGCAGATGGAGTAGGCCAAATTCCTTCACCTTCAAGCGCGGTGCTTTTTGGTCTTCCCGGAAATCCGGTCGCTGTCATGGTGACGTTCATCGCCTTCGTGCGCCCTGCCCTGCTGCGCATGATGGGCGCCAAGCCCGAAGCCTCTGTGTTGCTTCGGGCCGCAAGCGAACAAACCATCCGCAAGAAACCCGGCCGTACCGAATACCAGCGCTGCGTCGTGAGCCAACGCGCCGATGGTCACTTGAGCGTGCGAACCACAGGCAACCAAGGCTCCGGGGTGCTTTCATCCATGGTGCAAGCTAACGGCCTGATCGTGCTGGCACATGGGCAGCGTGATGTAGCGGCGGGCGAAGAGGTGAGCGTTCTGATGTTGAACGAGCTCTAGAAGCGTGGACGGCAGCAAGGGCGACGACTGCGACGCTCGGAACCCCTCTAGTACGCCAAACTGACGCTCAGAAGCCCCACGGAACAGTCAATTTCGCGGGATCAGAAAAGCAAAAAGCCCGGCAACTCGCCGGGCTTTTTGCTTCCAGGGCACGAGGAAGTTTTTAACTTCCCCCCTGCTCTTGCTTACTTGCGCATCAACACTTTCAACGCATTCTGCAAACGCCGCGCCGCAGCTTCATCATGCGGAGCGGCCAGCACCTTACCGGCGTCAGCTGCCCATGTGTCCGCAGGACCTGGCTCATTACGACGTGTCAGAAGCTGCAGTTGCAATGCACGGCGAGCATCGAGTTGTTCGGCGGGTGTTGGCACCTCAGCGGCCATCTCCAGACGCAGCAACGGCTCTGAAGTGCTGCCTTGCGGCGCAGCTTGCAGGGCTTGAACCCAGGTACTGCGCGCACCGCCACTTACGCCACGGCCCAGCTCCTGCGCACTCGGCAGTTGCTCAGGCTGGCGTGCAGCCCAGGCGCCCAGCAGTTGCGTGAGGGTCTCACCGTGCGCTTGCGCTGCCAGTTTACGGAGTTGGGCCTGTGCATGGTCCATGGCGTCCCGTTGCGCACGGAAAGCAGCATCTCCCAAGCGTGGACCACGCTCGGGACGGTCATTGAAACGACCACCACGATCGCCAAAGCCGCCAGGACCGCCTGGAGCACCAGGGCCGCGCGAATCGCGGCCAAAGCCACCTTTCGCTGGACCATCGCGCCGATCTCCCGGGCGGCCATCTCGGCGATCACCGAACTTGCCACCACGCGCCGGAGCGGCCGGTTCGATTTTCCGAGCGCCAGGACGGTCATCACCACGCATGGCGACCAAAGGCTTGGCCGGTTTTGGCGGTGCAACCGGAGCGGCCGCCACTGGAGCGGATTCCGCTGCAGCGTCGTCTGCAGGAGCATCGCCCGCCGGTGCGTCACCCGCCTGCCCGTCAGCCGCTGGTGCGGATTCGGTGGCGACGGCAGCTTGCTCAGGAGCGGCTTTAGGGCCAGCGTCCGGGGTCACCACGGCTTCCCCACGCGTGGCAGCCTCTAACTGCGCCAGGGCAGCACGGATACGCTGACCATCGCCGCTGGCGTTGGCCGCTTCCAGGGCCTTGGCGGCGTCGAGTACGGCCCGGTCATGGGCGCTCATCGCCGCACTGACTTGCTCACGCTGCTGAGTTTTGCGGTTGAATGCTTCATCAATCGGTTTGCGGAACGCATCCCAGAGCTTTTGCTCGAAACGCCGATCCAGAGGCACGGTCTGCGCCTCAGCCTGCCACCGTTGCTGCAGCGCCTTGACAGCGTCAATGCGCAGCATTGGTGCGGCGCCCAGTGCTTCGGCTTCGGCAATCATGGCCTGGCGGCGCTCGGTGCTGGACTTTTGAGCGGCTTCCAGGGGAGCTGCCGCCGTGTGAATGGCGTCTTTCCACTGGGGTTGCAATTCGGCAAACGCTTTTTCGGCCAAGTGGCCCGCATTGCGCCAACGTTCGGAGAACTGGTGCAAATGGCGATTAACAGATTTCCAATCAGCGCCTTCTCCAGCGCTGGCGTTTTTAGCGCCCCAAGCCTTGACCTCTTCAATCAAAGCCAGGCGCTCAGCTCTATGCGCTGCAGCCTCCGCGCGCACGGTAGACAGCCATTGTTCGACGAACTTGTGGGCTTCGCTGCATGCACGGTCGAAGCGCTTCCACAGGCCGTGGTTGGGCGCGCCACCCTGATCGGTCGCTTTCCACTCCTCACGGAGCTTGCGAATGGTTTCCTGCAGCTTGCGCCCGCCCATGGCCGGCACGATTTCGTACGCTTCAGCAGCGGCTGCCGCTTGCTTTTCGTCTGCTTTTTCTACGTTTGAAGGGGCCGCTTCATCAGCAGACGCAGTGTTTTCCGCGTCAGCTTGCGCGGGAGCGGATTCCGCGTCTGCGGTTGCTGCTTCGGACGGAGCGGCTAGCTCTGCGGCGGGCGCCTCTGCCGCAACTTCAGCCGCAGGCTCATGAGCCTGCTCAGTGGCTGGCTCGGAAGCCGCTTCAGGAACTGGCAATTCAGGGGCCGCAGGACGCGGCCCTTTCAACTTGCGCTTGACCAACAAGGCTTCCGCCTTGGCCACCAGTTGCTCGCGCACCTTATCTGCGCTCCAACGTTGCCAACCTTCCAGCTCGCCCGCTGACACCAGCGCGCCATGCACACGGGCTTCCAGGGCATCGTCTATCAAACGGCCATGGGCCTTCAGTGATTGACGCAGGGCCGCGGTGGCGCTGTGCGTATTTTTGGTGTTGCCGCTGCTTACGGCCTGCTCCAGCAGCATGACGCCAGCTTCTACAGCCTTGCTGGCTGCTGCGCGCTGCTCTGGTGCCACGGCGGGTTTTGCCGGGCGTTCGGGTTTGTCGCTTGCGGCAGGGGCGGCGGACTCGCCGCGGTCTGCACGCAATTCGTCGGCCCAGACGGGTACGGCGGGCAGCGGAGCACTCTTGTCCTGCGCAGCCATCACAGCTTGCGCAAGCACAGCGCTGAAAGCCTCCCACACAGCATTCAACTGGCTTTGTGCAGATTCCAGTTGCGGCGGAAAGCGCACATCAACGCTAAGCCACTGGGAATCTTGCGGAAGCGCACGCGCCTCACCAAGCCAACGCGCCACGTCTGCTTCGAGCGTGGGCTGGGCAGCCTGGGCGTCACGCCATGGCTTGGTGGAGAGCAATTCGATGCGCTGAGCCATCAGCATGGCTGCTTCACGCTGAACCATCACGCGCTGCTGAAGATCTTCCACCGTCTTGATGCGCTCGACCAATTCGGCGCGCAGCAGCGACAGGGGCTCACGCGAAAGCGGCGCGCCAGCCTTGGCGGCATCGCGCTGCCACGCCAGAGCGTCAGCAATGTTCAGGCGTGAGGATTTCAGCAAGGCCTCTGCCTTGCTCGCCCATTCTGCAGCCACGGCCTCCTGACCTTTGGCCCGGCGCAGCTCATCGAGCTTTTCACGCAGTGCCTTGGCGGCGCCCTTGTCTTTGCCAGAAAGCTCCTTGAAAACCTCCTGCATCTGATCGGCAGAGGGCTCAGTCGTCAGCCACTCGCGCACGCGCTGAGCGCGCTCACCCGAAGTAGCGGCGGAGAAAACGCCACCAGTGAGCGCATCAAGCGGATGCACCTCCGGCGCTGGCTTGGGGGCAGCCTGCGGTTCTTCTGGCTGTTCTTTGTGATCGCGAGAAAAGGGAAACATAGGTCTAAAAAAAAGAGGAGCCGAAGCGGCTCGAACACGCTATTTTCGCCGGATTGCACAAACCCTGGCTAAAACAGTAAAACTGGCGGTGAGAAACCACCCATTCAACATCGCTGCTGGAGTGGAATTCACGGGCAGGAGAGCGCAGTCAACGCGGCATTTTCTCACCGCTCCATCGCGCATTCCCATACGGAAAGTGGATCAATTATTGAACATTGCCAACAAGGGCATTAGGCAGATGCCTTCTTCGACCACTTTAAAGAGTACTTTCATTGGATGTTTTCATCGCATCGAGCTGGCCTTGCCGAGCATGGCGCGTCGGCCGTGACAACTTCCAGACACGCGCGCAAGGCTGATCACTTCGCGCTCAAGTTCAGCTCGGCATGGGGAGACCACTTGGCCACCTCGCCTGACCCGCCTGCCGCACTCGCGGGCGCTGCAGCACCTTCTGGAGCGGTCCCACCGGTCCGCGCAGCCCCCAGAAACAAGCGCTCCGTCGGCAGTTTCTTGCTCGCCAAGTAGTCCTTCACAGCCACGCCGCGCTGAACGGCAAGCTGGCGCATGGCATCTTCGCCCACATCTATATGGGCCAGCAAAAGCGCTTCCATCTCGGCCACAGGAACATCCTTGGTCAAACCCACGGCATTGCGCGGTTTGTTCGGCAAATCCGCGCGCCGGTACACGCGCCTGAGCAGTGCCGGGTAGTCGGCCTCACCCAAGGCAGACGCTACGCTTGTAGCCGTACCTTGGGCCGCGCTCGCGGCCGGTAACGGCGCAGAGGCGGCACTCGGCAAGGAACTCGCCTCCACTGGCCGGCTAGCCACACCCGCAACACCCGCAACACCCGCACTGCCCTCGCTGCGCTTTTCCGCTGCCACCAAGGCTTTCAGCCGCTCCCGTCGCCAGGCGTCAGCTTCTACAGGCAGGTTGGCGGTGCCAACCACCGTAAGCTTCAAGGCCGGACGATCGTTAAGCGCCTTGGCAATTTTGTCCAGTCGTTCGCGCGTATCCGTGCTCAAAGCGGCGCTGCCGGGGGCAAACGGGACCTGCGCCAAATCATCGCCGCCTGCGCCGCCACCCAGTGCGCGTGCCAAAAGCGTGAATGGGGCAGTGATGGCTCGCCCAATCAGGTTGATCACGGCCTTGAAAATAATAGGTCCGAGGCTGAACTGAGGATCATTCAAGGAGCCGCTGATCGGCAGATCAAGGTCGATCACGCCATTGCTGTCGGCTAGCAGCGCCGTAGCCAGCTTCACCGGAAGACTTGCAGGCGCCCCGGCTACCGGTTCACCGAACTGGAGTTGATTCAACACCAAACGGTTGGTAGCGGTAAGGCGACCATCAGGCTGCACGGCATAGGACACGTCCACGCTGAGCTTGCCCCGCTCAATGCCGTGTCCTGCGTACTTGACGGAATAGGGTGTCAGGGGCGGCAACTCCAGATCGGTCACTTTACCTTTGATATCCAATGCCAATGGTTTGGCCAGCGGATTGAGCTTACCGGTCACTTCGAGCGCCGCACTTCCTTCGGCTCGCCCGACGATCTTGAGATCAGCCATTTGCGGCGCTCCAGCGGGAGCGATTGAAGAGAACGCGCTCAAGCTGCCGTTCAGTTCGGTCAGGTCAGCCGAGTAGTTCGGACGGACAAAGCGGTCTGAAAACAACACTTTTCCGTTGACCAGCTGAACTGGTCCAAAAAGAATCACCGGGGCATTGGGATCACTGGCCACGGGCGCCGAGGCGGGAGCCGATGCGGCAACCGCCCCCCCAGCCCCAGCCGAAGATTCCCCCGCCGCCGGCATGCCATTGGCTCCTGAACCGGCGCTCACCGTAGCCAAAGGCGTGCTAGCGGAAGTGGCAGCGTCGTTCTTTCCTGACTTCAGCAGATCTTGCAGATTGATGCGACCGCTCGGGTCAATGATGAGCCGGGCGTAAAAGTCCGACAGCAGAGTGTTTTTAACTTCCACTCTAGGCGGCTGCCCTGGCTCCAGCGCCACGTCGAGCCCTGCGAGCTTGAGCAGCTTCCAGCTCAGCAACTCTTCGCCCAGGCCTCTGCCACCGGCCGAAGCCGTGCCGGCGCCAGGCGCAGACGGCGCGACCAAGGCCTGTGATGCTGAAACCCCACCCACCTGCGGGCGCGTCTCTGCTCGGGTGCTGGATGACGGCTGTGCGGCTGCGGCCACCGCGCTGGCGCCCACAGAACGAATTGAGGGCTCCGCCTCGCCCTGCTGCGCAACGCCAGTGCCCGCTGTGGAGATAGGTCGGCTATGGGTTCGCAACTCTTCCAGTTGCGCATCGCCGCTTAGCTTTAGACGAGGTCCCTGCGGCGAATCGCTAAAAGCGACCTGCCCTTTGAAACTGGCATCAGCTCGCAGAATGTCTATATTGACTGCATCATCGAAATAAGGCTCAAACGCGTGCACAGGCAGGCGCTGCGCCTCCACGTCACCCTTTGCAGTGAGCGGCGCCAAGCCTACAGTGCCCCGCCACGAAATAAGACCAGGCTCAGCCCGGCCAGCACCCAATGCAGCGGACAGTGCAACCGGCATGGGTTTGCCAGAGTCAAGGTTGAGCTGCCGCACTTCCAGTTTGAGGCGGCTCAGCTCAGCCCTCACCGTCCGCGCGGTGGCTGCATCACGCCAACCGATCGTGCCGCCGCTCAGAGCGAACTCGTCGATTGCGAATTTCCACGGCGCATCAGCTTGCGAGCCTCCTTGCGGCTTCGCGTCCGGAGTAGGTGCAGGCGCCGCTTCAACAGGCTTGCGCAGCCAGGATTCGTACATCCAGCGCTTGGCAGAATCGCGCTCCACGTCCGCGTTAGGCTCGGAAATAGTGAGCTTGCCGAGGTTGGCGACTCTGGCAGACAAATCCACTTGGGCATCAACCACTTCAATCTGGCGCACCGAGGCCAGAGCGCCTCGTCTGGACGTTGCACGCGACTGCCTTCGGCTTTCCGCATTTGTATTTTTTACGGCTTGCCCGGCCGCACTGGTGTCAGTCAACATCAGATCGCTGAGCGCCACTCGCTCTGCTTTCAGTTTGATCTCCGCCGGCAACTCAGGTGTCTTGGGCGCCGCCCATTGCAAGGCCACTTTGGCATCGAGGTTGCCGGTTAAGCGGGGATGGATGGCTTGCGCAAGGTAAGGAGCCGCCAGTGCCAAGGGCACGCGATCGATGCTGGCCGAAACTTCAGCCACCTTGTCAGTCGCTGTGCCCTCGAACGCCAGCGCGGGCGCTCCGCGAACCACTTGCGTCACAGGCGGCTTGGACTGGCGCCGCCCCGTTGCAGGCGGCGCAGGTACCGGTGACGACAGCAAAGGCGTTAGCCCTTCTGCGCCGACCAGTGCGGCAGAGCCCTTGAAGGAAAGCGGCTTGGTAAACGGATAACCTATTGAATCCACTGCCAACTCGAACTGATCGAGCTGGAACTTGGCTGTGGGCCCGTTCCCTTCTACTGGCATTTCATCAGTAAAGCCTGCCTTACCGCCGTGCACTGCCAACTTGTCGATCGAAACTTGCCAGCCAGCTGCGGGTTTGTCGTTTGGCGCTGCGGCACTCGCGGGAACTTCTGCCTTGGCAATCGCCTTTGATCCAGCTTCCTCGTTAGTGGCCACCAGAAGGTTAATCCGCCCCTGCTTATCTCGGTGCACAGCCAGGTTTGGCCCATTCAACTCAACGGATGCCAAATGCACTCGTTGCTCCAGGGGACGTACATCCGCCAGCTCGACCTTTAAGGTGTCGAACGAGAGCGCATCTGCTCCTTGCCCGTCTACGGTTTTCAATCCACTGACTTCGAAGCTTCCACCCAGGCGCAGCGACGGCTGTGGTGTTTGCTCGAATCCCAAGCTCAGATCAGCATCAACAACGGCCGCCTTCAGCCGCAGCGACACAGGCAGGCCGGCTGGGATGTAGCCAAGATAAGGAGCCAGATCCAGTTTCGCGAGACGCATGACGGCGTCGGTCTTGCGAGAATCTGTAAAAGGCAAGGTCTGTGCGGTCGAGTCGAAGCGACTGCCGTTAGCCACAAAGGCGAGATGCGGCAAAACCTTGATCTCACGCTGGGATGGCAAGTTGCTAATGAAGGGCAAGGCCAGTTGCAGATCGCGGACCTCGTGCTTATGGCCTACAGCTTGATCATCGAAATCGACCGAGCCCCCCTTTAAGTCGAGGTTGTAAAGCGCAAAGCGCGCCGGTTTGCCGTCATCTTCCTTTTTCGGCTTTGCAGCCAGGCGCGAGAGGATGTCATCGAAATCGTAGCGGCCATCGCCCTGATGGGTCACATGCAGCACGGGTTCCTCGATCTGGATGGCATCCACCACCGGCGCGAGCCTCCACAGCGACTCCAGCTCCCCGTCTGCGTACAAACGCTTCACCGTGAGCTGCTGGGTTTTTCCGTCAGCGCTGGCCAACGCCACATCTCGTAGGGTGAGCTCCAGCGTCCAGGGCTTGAAATCTATGGCGCCAATGCTGACCCGGCGGCCCAGTTGTTCGCTGGCGATCTTTTCTCCTTGCCACTTGGCCAGCGGTGGCACGGCCAACCAGGCCAGGACCCAAAGAGCCAGCAGGGATCCCAGCGTGTAAGCCCCTCGGCGAACCCAGCGGTTCGCAAGAAATCCTTGGGCCTTGGGCGGGGAAATGTCGTTAGAGCCGTTTTCTTCCATTAGGGCTGGATTGTCCATGCATCCAGGAGCGCCTCATGTGAAATAAAGCTATACCAAGTGCAACTTTAGGAAAAATTTAAGGCAGAAGGCCCAGCGACTCAACCTGAAGTCGAGAGCGCCGGGCCTTTAGGCGGTGTGACAAAAGCGTCAAATACCACCGTTTTCCGCTTCCTGGAAGCTTGATGTTCCTGGAAGGCGGTAGAAGGCAAGGTATTGC
Source organism: Ottowia thiooxydans DSM 14619 (assembly GCF_000422885.1). Taxonomy (GTDB): domain Bacteria; phylum Pseudomonadota; class Gammaproteobacteria; order Burkholderiales; family Burkholderiaceae_C; genus Ottowia; species Ottowia thiooxydans. The sequence continues at coordinate 77,225 of NZ_AUGX01000012.1, forward strand.
CTTCAGGGGTTGGCTCAAGGTAGCTATTCCGATGTATCGTCTACAGCAGACGGCTCCTTTGTGCCTAGAGTGTCCGAGAGCATCGAACGACTTCACTTTAAACCTCCAGGCCGTAAACAGTCAAATGAAAGTATCAATCTGCAGGGGGAAGCGATTGAAGGTTTCAATGCCCAAAAGAGCCTCAGCAAGCGGCTTCCGGACACAATTTGAGACTTTTTTATACCGAATTTAGAGGTTTTACTCAAGTCTTTATTATTGACTGAGTATATGTACCGCTTCTAGAATCGCGCCATTCGATCAAAACCCAGGAATACCCTGGTCTGCTGCCAATCCTGGCAGGCCCGTTCAAAAGATAGAACGCAAGCAGCGCCGGTCATTTTTCCGGCGCGCGCGTACGGGCACCCTCTTAAGCGACTCCGTCAACGAGCACCGCCCCCTTGGCCACTTAGATGAAGCGCCAGGGCTCGGGCGATGCGTTGACGGCAAGATAAGGAATGCTATGAACGCATCTGGTTCCAGCCGCATGGCGCGCGGCATACGCACATTCTGCGGTGACGTAGCCGAAGGCTTCTTCGAAATCATGCACAACGGTTTCGCGTTGGTAGGCTTGGCTGTGGTGTTCGGCATTGTCATGCTGAGCACCCGGCCCGATTTGCGTGCACAGGGCGAGGAACGCCTCACCACGTGGCTGACCGAGCGCAAAGTGGCAGCCACGGGCATCCGGCCCGAGCCTGGTGCCATCGACCGCGCTACAGCGGCCAATCCGGGCGAGCTGCCGCGTGAGCAAGCCAATGTGGCCTTCTGGATCGCCAAGAAGTACCGTATAGCTCCTGAACCCCTGGCGGCCCTCGTTGCAGAGGCTTATGACGTGGGTCGCAGTAGCCAGGTGGACCCCACACTGATCCTGGCCGTGATGGCGGTCGAGTCCAGTTTCAATCCATTTGCACAAAGCTCGGTCGGGGCGCAAGGACTGATGCAGGTCATGACCGAAATCCATTCTGACAAGTACATGCATTACGGCGGCCAATACGCTGCCTTCGACCCCAAGACCAACTTACGCGTTGGGGTTAAGATTCTGCAGGACTACATCGCGCGTGCCGGCTCGGTCGAGGGCGGACTGCGCTATTACGTGGGAGCAGCCAATTTGCCAAGCGATGGTGGCTACGCTCAGAAGGTACTTCAGGAGCACTCACGCTTGTATCAGGTAGCAAAAGGCCGTCCGTTGCCAAACAACACACCCGGTTTGCGGGCAGTTATCGCACCGCCGCGCACGCAAATGCCTGCAACGCCGCCAGTCGACGCCACAAATACCACGGATACCAAGGTCGCCTCGCTCTCCTGAGAGCCAGTGCGCTGGCGGATTGCCCCGGGCTTGCTGACCTACCTCGGAGGGGCGCCATGAGCAGCGCCCCGCTGTTTTCGCTTTCCCTTTAAGCGAAGCTTTGCAAGCACCACCAAAGTCTACATCGCGAATTCCGAGAACGCTGAAATCAATCATGATTGACAGGGTAATCGGCATCCCATAGCGGTTATAGGTTGCGCAGCGTTTTCTTGGTTTCTTGCCGCAGCACATAAAACCCAAATTACCGCTGTAATTTCGATTGCTCAGCACCTCATTTCTGAGCATGAAAGTATTAATTCATCTTTGAATAAAAACTCGGTTGGTATATTAAATTTTCTTCCACTCCAACAGCAAGTTGGCTTGATTGGAATTAAATCAAATCTTAGCGCTACCGCGCCTGCGACAAGCTAAAAGCTGTCCACCGCCGCCATGGTGTCGTGCACACCAGCCCACCCAAGCGGCCCGCTCTACCCCTCGGTTTCTACTAACACGTGCTCGCGGCTATTCCTGCGAGTAAATTGACTTGCGCGCTCAAGCTCAAACGTTTAGCGAGAACAAAGTCACGGTTAGTCATAGATTCTGTATCAAAATTTTTGCTTTGAAAGAGCTTGTACCTAAAATCAATTTGGCATGTGCTAAGTCGTATTAAAAAATTAATAGGGCCTGCATATAAATCACAAATATTAATTAAATCAAAGAAATCTGATTTAAAGCAAAGTGGTCGCCTGCCAGATTATTTTCTTAATTCATCTCTCTACAGAATTAATGAGTCTGTCGTAGGTCGTCAATCTCTCAAACCCATGGCAGGAGTGAGCAAGAATGTTCCGTGTTTCCGCGAAAGCACTATCACCCAGATTCCTTGCCTTCAGCTTGGCTCTCATTTTTTTCGGCCCCGCACACTCAGCCGTCGGGGTCAATAAGAGCTTCGACCCCATATCGACAGCGGTCAACGAACCCTCCACGCTGACGGTCTCTCTCTTCAACTCGAATACCGTCGCGGCAACCGGCGCTGCCATGGTCGATTCATTGCCTCCGGGCTTGTTGATCGCCAACCCACCCAACGCCAGTACAACGTGTGCGGGAGGGACGGTGACCGCTGTGGCAGGAAGTAACTCTGTTGCATTGAGCGGAGCCACCGTACCGCCCTCGTCCACAGGGCCTGGAGTCTGCTCCTTCACTGTCAATGTAGTTGCGGCATCCGGCGGAACCTATCTCAACGAGATTCCCATAGGGGCACTCACCTCTTCTGAAGGCGCGAACGCACAGGCAGCAGATGCCAGTTTGACTGTCATGGGCGTCGTACCAGTCATAGGGAGCAAGGCGTTCTCGCCAACTGTCGCGCATGGCAACGGCACAAGCACACTCACGATCACCTTGCGCAACAACAATACGATTGCACTCAACAACGTTGCGTTTACCGACAATTTGCCTACGCAACTGAGACTCGCAGCGCTGCCCAATCCCACCACCACTTGTGGTGCAGTGGTTACGGCCGTTGCCGATGCCACTTCAGTCTCCATGACAGGAGGCACGATTGCACCTAATTCAAGTTGCACAGTCACGGTACAAGTGCGGCCTACCACCTCCAATACCTATCAAAGCGTTACGGCCACCAACACCATTCCACTGGCGGCCGTGACCACTGCTGAAGGCCCAGCTGCCAGCAATGACGCACCATTCAGCGCCAATGTCGCAGTTCAAACGGGAGCCCGCATCGTCAAGGGTTTCGCCGCCAGCCCGGTATTTCACGGCACCGCTTCCACGCTGACCATCACCATCCAGAACTTTAACGTCGGTGCGGCGATGCCGATCAATTTCACTGACACGCTACCGGCAGGTGTTGTGCCCACCGGTATTGCCAGCAACACTTGCGGTGGAACACCCAGTATTTCGGGCAGTGCAGTCTCACTGACGGGTGGCAGCGTGAACGCAGCGCCAGCAGGCTCCGGGTCTACCAACTGTGTGCTGACTGTGAACTACACCGCCAACAACCCTGGCGGGGCAGCCGTCACCAGCACCAACGGAGCAGCTCAGTTCAGCGGTGTGGATTTCGGCGTCGTAACACCCACCGTCGTGGCGGCCTCGGTGCTGATCAACCCCGTAGGGAACGTGTATGCCAGCAAGGTATTTTCCGGTACGCCAGTACAAACCGGCACCGTGACACTGACCATCACGTTGAGAAACGGCAGCGCCACGCCCGCCGGGATTACATCATTCTCCGACAATCTGAACACCATGGGCGCCGGGATCAGCATAGGCATCACCCCACCCCCGAGCACCACCTGCGGAGGTACGCTAAACGCCACAGTGGGAGCTACCCTGATCTCCATGACCGGTGGCACCATACCGGCCGCGAGCACGTGCACCATCACAGTACCGGTGCGCATAGCAGGCAATGCCGCGCTGACCACTCGCACCAACACCATAGCCAACGGCGCGTTGGTAACCACATTGGGTAACACCACCTCGAGCGCTACCGCTGCCATCACCGTGGCCCGTGCCCTGACCGTCGCCAAGTCGTTCTCAGTCAGCCCGATCGCTTCCGGCCTGCAAAACTCTACTCTCACCATTACCTTGACTCGGGCTGCAGGCGCCACGGCGCTGACCAATCTCGCGTTCACTGATTTGCTTCCGACAGCCCCCTACACCATGGTGGTGGCCGGTGCAGCTTCCACCACATGTGCGAGTGGCACCGTCACAGCACCTATGGGAGGTGGCAGCGTGAGCTTGAGTGGCGCCGTGCTGCCTGCGGGAGTGGGCGGTGCCCAGACTTCGTGCACTGTCACAGTGCCCGTCACGGCACCCGCGCTGTCCAATGGTTCTGCCACCAATACATTAGCGGTGGGCTCCGTCACTTCCAGCAACGAAACCGTCAGGAACGAGGCAGCTGCCTCAGCCGTCCTGGTTGCCAGGGATCCGTCGGTCAACCTGGCCAAGGGCTTCGACCCCACCATCGTGGCCATGGGCGGTGTGGCACAACTCGAGCTGCAAATTCTTAACAACAGCCTTGGCGCCATCAATCTGACTGGCGTTCGACTCACCGACACGCTGCCCAGCGGCATGGTGGTCGCTACACCACCCGCCGCCTCTTTCACCGGCGTTGGCTGTACGGCCGCAGCGGCAACGATCAGCGCTGTAGCGGGAAGCGGCACGGTCGCTCTGATAGGCGCCGGCGCGAGCATCACGGCTGGCAGCGTATGTACGCTCACTGTGAATGTTCGGGCCAACGATGCTGGCAACCTCATCAACAACATTCCAGCCGGCAGCCTCACCTCCAATCAGGGGCCGAGCAACCTAAACCCCGTGTCTGCAACATTGTCAGCCACTGGTAGCGGTGATCTGAGCGTAACCAAGACTAATGGTGTCTCGCAGGTCACAGCAGGCGGCACCACGGTCTATACCGTAGTCGTGCGAAACGCAGGCCCCAGCAGTGTGGCTGGCGCCCAGTTCACCGACACGCCCCCTGCCGGCATGACCTTCACCAGTTGGACATGTGTCCCTTCCGGAGGCGCATTGTGCCCCGCACCAAGTGGTAGCGGCCCCATATCAGGCCTGGTAACGCTTCCCGCCAGTGTGGGCACCGTCACTTTCACGGTCAACGCGCAAATCGCAAGTAGCGCAACGGGCACCATAACCAACACAGCCACCGTTTTTCCTCCCAGCACGGTGGTAGACCCCAATCCCGCCAACAACACTGCCCCGGACACCGACACGGTGATCGTGGATTCGCGGCTGTCGATTACCAAGACCGACAACCGCACGACCTACGCGCCCGGGGACACGGGAACCTATGTCATCACCGTCAATAGTATCGGCCTCAGCGATTCGACGGGAATCGCCGTCACAGACACGCTGCCTTCAGGCGTCACGTTGACTGGAACGCCCACTTGCACCCCTACAGGTTCAGCGATTTGCGGAACCATCTCGGGCGCAACGGGTGGCAGTTCATTCGGAGCTACGGGGGCCAGCATTACGGCCGGGTCGGGCAATGCGCTGACCTATTCCCTGCCCGTTCGCTTTGCATCCACGCTGAGCACGAATCCCCTTGTCAACACCGCCTCTGCGACGCCCGCAGGAGGTAGCAGCGTCAGCGCCCAAGACAGCAACAGCTTTTTGCCCAGAGCCGACCTGGTGGTGACTAAAGCGGCCACGCAACCCACTGATGGCACTTACCTGCCCGGCCAGGCGCTCAACTACACCGTCACGGTGCAGAACAACGGCCCCAGCGATCTCGCAGGCGTCAACGTTTCCGACAACGTTCCAGCGAACGTCAACGTCAGCACATGGACCTGCGCTGGCAACGCAGGCGGCGCTTGCAACGGCGCTACGGTCAACTCCAACGGCACCGGTAACAACATCAGCCTCGGCAACGTGACGCTGCCCGCTGGTTCTGCAATCGCCATCATCGTCACTGGCACGGCATCCCCATCTGCCTTGGGCGACATCGTCAATTCGGTCACTGCGACGCCACCAGCCACCACGAGCTGCACGACGGTCCCGTGCGAGAAATCCGCCACCGTCACCAATACCAATGCGGGAACCCCGCAACTGACGATCACAAAAGCAGCAACGCCCACGGCGTTTGCGGTGGGCCAGACCGGTTTCTACACGCTCCTGGTGAGCAATACAGGCACGAGCATTACCAGCGGGACCATCACCGTGACCGACACGCTCCCACCAGGGATCACGGCGACCGGCCTACCCACTGGCACGGGCTGGGACTGCAGTACCAGCACGACCACTGCCATCACTTGCACGCGGACAGCAGCATTGCTGTTCAGCACGTCTGCGCCAAGTATCTCAATCCCTGTGAGCATTGCTGCAGTAGTCAGCTCGCCTGCCACCAACACCGCTGTCGTCAGGGGCGGTGGAGACGCGCAATGCCCGGTCACCGGAACGCTTGCACCGCATTGCCAGGGCACCGTGGTCACCCCAGTGAACGCACCTAGTTTCAATGTTAGCAAGACGCTCCAGAACAGCGCCCTCGTGGCAGACGTTCCCAATGCGTATGTGATCACGGCCACCAACAACGGCCAAGCCGCTACTTTGGCTGGCTTTATCGATGACGTGGTCCCTTCTACGCTTGCTATTGGCACCCTCCCTGCAGGTTGCCTCAGCACGGGCGGGCAAGGGGTGCGCTGCGATGTGCCTGCTGGCGTACTCACCGGAGGGCAGGTCAGCTACACCTTGCCTGTCACGCCCTTGTCCAGCGCCGTAGGCCAAGCGGCCAACAACACCGCAACCGTGACAGGTGGTGGCGATCCAGCCTGCCCCACCGGCACCAACTGCTCAGGCAACTCCAGCGGCACCATCACCGCCCCACAGTTGCTGATCACCAAACGCGCTGAGCCCAGCACCTTGGTCGTAGGCCAAAGCGCGAACTACATTCTGACCATCTCCAACAACGGCGGCGCGGCAACCAATGCGGCCATCACCGTCAGCGACGTGGTACCCACAGGCTTGACGCTTGGCAGCATGCCGTCCGGTTGCGGCGCCACCGGGCAAACCGTGAGTTGCACCATCAGTAGCCTCGCGATCAACGGCACGACCAGCTTTACCATCCCCGTGACGGCGCAGAACTCCATCAACGGTCAATCCATACAGAACACCGCCTCGGCTACAGGCGGAGGCGATCCTGGCTGCCCCGTAGGGACACCACTCGCTTCACTGCCTGCCCGCTGCCAAGGCTCGGTCACGACCCCCATCAGTGCACCGCAGCTCACGCTGACCAAGACTGCAAGCGATAACTTCGCGGTTGGCGTCGCGGGCAGCTACGTTTTGCGGGTTGAAAACACAGGAAGCGCTGCGACGGTGGGCGATATTTCCGTGATCGACGTCATACCTGCCAGCTTGACCATCGGCACCCTGCCCTCCGGTTGCGTGCGCAGCGGTCAGCAGGTCACCTGCACCCAAACAGCTAGCCTGGCACAACGAGGAAGCGTCAGTTTCACCATTCCCGTGACGCCCACAGCTGCTGCAGCGCCAAGCGTGAGCAACACGGCCACGGTTCTGGGCGGAGGCGATCCGGTTTGCCCGAACGCGGTCAACTGCACCAGCACCGTGGTCAGAGACGTTAACGCACCGCAACTGCAGATCACGAACAGCGCTAACGGTCCATGGACCATTGGCCAAACCGGCGCTGTGCTAACACTCACAGTGAACAACGTTGGGGCAGCAAGCACCACAGGCACCATGACGGTTCTCAACACCCTGCCAGCAGGGATCGTTCCTGGCTGGACAGGCACACAGACTTTCGGGAACTGGAGCTGTACAGCGGCTGGGCAGACCGTCAGCTGTACTTCCACTACCGCTTTGGCAAACGGGGCCACCAGCAGTATCCCCTTGCCAATGAGCATCACGGCTCCTTTGGCAACCGCAGCACCTAGCCAAGCGTCTGTGGCTGGTGGAGGAGATCCGTTCAACAACAGCGTCACGCCGGCGCCTGGAAGTGCCTGCACCACGCTCGACCCGGCCGCCCCTGGACATTGCGCAGAGTTGCTCATTGCCGTACCCGCAGGCGCGAGCGTCACAGCCAGCAAAACGCTGGCACCGGGAACTGCGGTGCCCTTGACGCTGAACCAAACCGTCAGTTACGTGCTCACAGCCACCAACACGGGCGGCACCCCCGTCACCGGATACAGCATGAACGAAGTCGTACCGACCGGTACGCGTTGGGTATCAGTCAGTGGCGGCACCTCGGCTTGTGCTGCGGGCGCTACTGCTGGCACGCTCTGCAACATCAGCTTCCCTGTGGTTTCTGCAGGTGCCAGCGTTTCTGTGACGGTGACCTTCCAGGTGTTGGCGTCTGTGCCAGCAAGCCTGTCGCAGATCGTGAACGCTGCCACGGCACCTGCCAGCTGCACCGGAGCCACGTGTGAAGCACCACCCACCCCACCGAACTGCAGTGGATCCACCTGCACTCCGGCGGCACAGTGCACAGCAGGAGACCCGTTATGTGTGCGCACATCACTTACCGGGGGTGGGGGATCATCACGCGTGGAGCCTGTACCTTCGGTATCTGAGCTTGGTCTGATGCTCATGAGTTTGCTGGTTGCCCTGATGGGCTGGGGTTCCAGAAGACGCATGAGCCGTTAACGAAAAAAGGCCTCTGCGGCCACGCTGCTCTGACTTAACTGAGCTGCATTGGCCGCAGAGGCCTTTTTCGCGCCCGATACTCGGGCGACTAAAAATCAATAACGGTTACGACCGCCGCCAGCGCCGCCGCCGTAGCCGCCACCACCGCCACCACCGTAGCCGCCGCCGCCGGAGCGGTCGTTGCTACGTGGCTCCATTGGGCGAGCAACGTTCACGGTCACGGCACGGCCGTCAACGCTTTTGCCGTTCATGCCTTCGATGGCTGCACGAGCATCATCGTCGCTACCCATTTCAACGAATGCAAAGCCTTTAGAGCGGCCAGTGTCGCGCTCCATGATGACTTTGGCAGAGTTGACAGTACCAAAAGACGAAAACGCCTGTTGCAGGTCTTCGTCACGGGTGTTGTAGGAAAGGTTACCGACGTAAAGTTTGTTGTTCATAAAAGTCCTCGGGAAAAATCTAGGTTGAAAGGATTGCTAAAAATGGGGCAATGAAGATCAGCGGCGCGGCCCGGCCGGCCGAGAATTGCTCGAAGAGTTATTTCTCGGCTCAAGATGGCGGAAGGTAAGGCGTCCCTTATTCAGGTCGTAAGGCGACATTTCGAGGGATACACGATCGCCCGCCAGCACGCGGATGCGGTGCTTGCGCATTTTCCCGCCTGCATAGCAGACGAGTGTGTGACCGTTTTCCAGCGTAACGCGAAAACGCGAATCCGGCAGAACCTCGTCTACCTTCCCTTGCATCTCGATGAGTTCTTCTTTGGCCATTAATGTCCTTTTAAAATTGGGGAATGGAGAAGGCGGTTCAGCCGATTTGCTGGTTCAGCAGCATGCTGCGGGCTTGGGCCATTGCATAGACTTGGGCACCGCTATCACTGCAAAACTGCGGAATGAAACGAAAAATCCGATCATGCATGCCACGACGGATCGATACCGACGCCTGGTAAAGACCAGAATCTGTGCGACGGGTAATCGGCGTGACAAGGTACCGCCCAATACTGTGGGCTGTTGTGGTAACCATTTAACTTTCTAATAAGGAGCCCGACGCGTGCACAGCGGTTCTTGAGAACCCGGGCCGAAAGGCGCTTGCTGTGGGTCAGGAGGGATCGATCCGTAGACGTTTCTACGAAACGAGTGAAGCTCGCCAAAAGCGGGGGATGACGGTCTTTGGCTTGGGGATGAATCACCAAGCGACAGAAGCAAGGGCTTCCGTAAGGTCAAACACTGACCCAAGGCAGCGAACACGCCTTAGGTCGATGATGAAGTATATCCCGATTAAAGGTTTCGTGCACGGTTGTCAACGAGACGCAGGTTCGAAAAGGTACTGTAACAAGCCCTGAGCGTTGTTTACTGGCGTACAAACAACACCCCAGATGTGTGCCATTCGCTCCGGAGTGAGCACTTCGGCTACCGGGCCGAACCCGGCGACCTCTCCATTCGCCAGAAGGAGGGCATCGTCAGCATACCTCAGCGCCAAGTTGAGATCATGCAGAACGGCGATGACGCCAATCCCGTCCTCCCGAGCCCGATCCTGTAATAACCCCAACGCCTGGTGCTGGTGCGACAGATCCAGGGCGGCAGTGGGCTCGTCCAATAACAGCCAACGTGCCGCGCCATCAGGCCTAGGAGACCAGACCTGGGTCAGGGCACGGGCAAGATGCACTCGCGCTTTTTCACCGCCGGATAGCGTATTGAAAATCCGCGGAGCCAGTGAAGCCACATCAGTCGCCTCGAGAGCCTTCGAAACAATCCCCGCCTCGTTGGCGTCAGGATGTTGGCGGTGGGGGTAGCGGCCCAACTCCACCACTTCGCGTACCGTGAAATCGAAAGCCACCGCACTTTCCTGCGGCATCACCGCACGTCGCAAGGCTAGCGTGCGCGCGGACATCGATGCCAACGGTTGGCCATCAAGCAGTACTTTTCCGGCCTCGGGCCGGCGCTGTGCCGACAACAATGAAAGAAGCGTGGATTTTCCGGCGCCGTTCGGCCCCAGAATGACGGTGAATCGCCCTGGGTGGAGCGTAGCCGAGGCCCCTTCCAGCAAAGTACGGCCATTCAGACTTACCCGGGCATCAATACACTGCAGTGTCATACCCGCCCCCTGAACCGACGCAGCATCAATAGGAACATGGGTCCACCAATGAAGGCTGTGAGGACACCCAGAGGCATTTCGGCCGGTTGCACTATTGTGCGAGCCACAGCATCGGCTGCCAATACAAGCGCCGCGCCCAGCAACGCGGACCCGGGCAAGACCACACGGTGATCAGGCCCAGCCATCAGACGCACCCAATGCGGCGCAATCAGCCCAACGAAGCTGATGATGCCCGTCGTGGCGGTCACGGCTCCTACTGCCAACGCGGTGATAACCACCACCGCCCGTTTGGTACGTTCTACATTGACTCCCAGCAACTCCGCCTGCGCCTCACCCAGTGCGATGGCGTTGAGTGGCCGAGCCAACGCCATAGCCGCTGCGCAGGACGCCGCCACCACTGCAGCGACCAGCGCCACCGCGCTCCATCGCGCGCCGCCCAGGCTCCCCAGCAACCAAAATTGAATATTGCGCAATTGCTCGTCTGTGGCAACGAAGTTGAGATACCCCAGCCCCGCTCCAGCCAAAGCATTCACGGCCACACCCGCCAGCAGCATGACCCCAATGTGGGTACCTGAAGGCCCTTGCGCGAAAAGGTAAATGCATAACGTGACCAGGAGGCCACCAATGAAGGCCGCGAGCATCAGGGTCCAGCTACCTAGCGAATGCGGAAGCTCAGGAAACCATTTCTGGCCCAGCACGATAGCCACCCCTGCGGCCAGTGCGGCGCCACTGCTGATGCCAATAAGCCCTGGGTCTGCAAGAGGATTGCGAAACATCCCCTGCATCAGTGCCCCGGCCATAGCCAAGCCCGCACCCGCTGCCACAGCCAACACCAGACGCGGCAGGCGGATATTAAGAAACACCAGGTGCTCTGGCGAATCTGTAATGCTGCCAGACAGAGCCTCACCGAGCAGCCGCAGCAGCTGCGCGGGCGAGATGTGATAGGCCCCACTTGCACTGCCCGCCAGGAAGGCCAACGCGACCAGCAGCAACCCCAGCGTCAGTGCGCTGCGAGGCGCCAGCCTTGCTGGCGAAACCAGGCCACTCACGCGTGAAACCGGCTATGGAGTTCGCGCACAGCCTGGGGCAGGCGTGGGCCGAAACCCAGCAGCAAAAGAGCGTCTTGAGACACCAAAGCGCGCCGGCGATAAGCTGGCGTAAGCGCCAACTCCGGCCGCTGCCAGAGCTTGTCGATACCGCCCAACGCTTCGATGCCTTGATCTGTGGAAAGAATGACATCCGGCGCGGCGCTTGCCATGGCTTCGGCCGTCATGGGCCGGTAACCCTGGAAACCAGAGAGCGCGTTCACTCCACCCGCGAAACGAATCATGGCTTCCGCTGCGGTACCCTGCCCTGCGACCTGCGGCGACGGCCCATGCGAAAGAATGAACAGCACACGCGGCTTGGCCCGGCTCGCACCTGCCACCTGGCGGTTAACCTGAGCCCACTCCACATCCAGCCGTGCCTGCAGCTCACGCGCAGCGGTTTCTCGACGGCCCGCACGCCCTACGGCTTGGACTTTGCTGCTCACGTCGTTCCAGGTGTATTCGGACTTCACCAATTCCACCTGAACACCAGCACTGCGCAGCTGATCCAGCACTACCGGAGGGCCGGCATCCGAGGTAGCGATCACAGCATCAGGCTTCAGCGAAAGCACACCTTCCGCTGAGAGCTGGCGCAAATAACCGACTTTGGGCGTTTTCTGTGCCGCAGACGGAAAAAGGCTGGTGGTGTCCGTACCTACCAACTGGGCTTCTGCGCCCAGTAGATAAACCACTTCAGTGATGGCGCCGTTGATAGTAACCAGACGCGGCAGGCGGGCCCCTGCAGGCTGAGCTTTCACCGCCAGCGGCAGGCCCGCGGCAAGAGCCGCGCCCAGCACTTGACGGCGCGAAGGAGTTGAAAACATGGGCCGTCCCGCTCCCACCTTTACGCAGCCACAGCCGAAGTCGGCGCTGCCTTGCGCACAATGGCGCGCCAATCTTCACGCTCCGGATTGCCCGGTTTGCGCTCGCCAAAGAACATGGCCATCAGCTCGCCCTTGGCGTCAAACAATTCGACGGAGGTCACGATGCCGTCACTTGTGGGCTTTTCCACCACCCAGGCATTCGCGATGGAGTCTTCCTGCATGTGCAGGTTGAAATCTGGGTCGAGCACGTTGAGCCACTGAACCCCGCGAATCTCCATAGGTTCTATGCGAGTCACCGGACCGGAGTGAATCTGAATGCAGCCCAAGCTACCGACGAACACCATGATGGGCGCGCCGTCAAATGCAGCCTCTTGCAACAATTGACGAGCCACACTCGGTGAAGCGCGGCGTGCAAAACGCCCATCGGCCAAACGGAAGCTCTGCTGACGTTCTACGCCGAATTTCTTCAGAATTTCGTAGAAGTCATGGGTGTCTTTCATGCCGCCCCAGGCTTCCAGCAGGCCATCAGCATCAATGGCTTCGTCGTCCTGAATAGCAGGAGCTGGTGCCTTTGGCTTGAACTCAGGGCTGAGGGAAGCATCGGCAAAGCGCTGCATCAGCGCCTCAAAGGCAGCTCTGTTCGTTGCTTCACGGCAAAACACCTTGTGCACGGCCAGACCGCTCGCGTCATAGAACTGCAAACTCAGCGAGGCCGGCACGTTAGGCTGAGCAGCCGCTTCCGTGACAGCAAAGCCGGCATGCCAGTGCATGAAGAACAAACGCAGATCGATGGGGCCACCCAGCGCCAAGCCCACCACAGGGCCAGCGGCTGAGACGTTTTCATAAACCCCGGTTTTCTCATGCACAGTGGTTTCATTGCGCGTCAGCGCGAGAACGGGACCACACTCGCCGAGGGCCTTCAGTATTTCCAGCCAGGATTTGCCCAGCGGAACGGCCTTCAAAGGGCCTTCGTGGTTTCCGGCGTGGGCCGCCACGGCTTCGCCTTCGCTCACACCGATCGATTCGGCGGCGTCACGGGCTCGCTTGCCTGCAGCGCGGGCTTGCGCGAAACGAGTTCTCAATATGTCTACGTTCATGGGATGGGATAGTTAGAGTTTGAATGACTGCCAAGCACCCTGGCCGCATACGGCCCGGGTGCTTGCGGAGCAAAAAATCAAGGCGTAGCTGGCTGAATACCGAACTCGAAGGTCCAGGTTTGCGCACCGGCGTAGGCCGGCGTAGCCGCTGCATACGCAATGCTGGCCAGATGCATGCGCGCATAGCTGTTACCCGTGCTGGACTTGACCAGTGAAGCCGCTTCGGGGTCTGCCTTCAGCATGTGCTGAGTCAAGCCTACGGTAGCCGCTGCAGCGTCAGTGGGGTAGTAGCTGAACCAGCCGTAGTTCAGCGCATTTGGATAAGTGCCGGTGTAGGTTGGCGAGAGCTGCGAACCAATGGAATCCACCACCCAGCCCGAAGCTGCCGTTGGGCCTGTCAATGCACCGGTGAGGTCCGCCAGGGTATCGGCCAGGTTGGTGGTGGAATTGAACTTCGCGACCACTGGTGTCTTGCCGTCGGCTGCGTAGAAGCCCGCTGGGGTTTTGCTCAGGAAGCCAGCCACCTTGCTGCTGCCGGAGGTACCACCATTGAGTTTGACGTTATACCGATTGAACGCAACGTGCCATGTACCGGCCTGAGTGGAAACGCTCTTCGTAGCCAAGTCGTAGTAAACCCAGCCAGCGCTTGCATCCACACTGGCGGTGTTCACCACGGATGGATTGGCCGTATTGACCCAACGGAACGAAGGCCAGCCGGAAGCTGTACCGGTAGCGCCTCCGTAGTAGCCCGTCATTTGCAACGCAAACACGGCACCGGCCGTACCCGTGATGTCTGCGGATGCACTGTTCGTAGTAGCCAGGAAGACACGGAAATTAGGGTGCAGCTGATGTGTACCGGAGAGGTCATACTCAAACGCCGCAGCCTGGATTTCATTGGTGCCGGAGAAAGCGCTCTTGGCCGTGTCAGCTGCGTACAGCGTGGCAGGAATAGCACCACCTGCAGGATCGGCCAACGCATCGTTCCACTTTTGCAGGTCAGACCATTTGTGGGTGAACGGGCTACCAAATGCGCCGCCCGTGCCACTGCCGCTAGGGCCGCTGTTGGTGAAGATACTGGCCGAACGGCCGCCGCTCACCAGCTTGACATCCCAAGCGGCGCCGCTGCAAGCGGCCTCTGCCTTGGCGTCGAAGTCATAGCAAACGGACTGGCCAGTGGCAGGCAAAACGACAGCCCAAGTGGCGGTTTGCGTGAATTTGCTCGTGGGCACAGGCGTTGGCGCCGGTGTAGGTGCGGGAGTTGGCGCTGGGGTTGGTGCAGGAGTTGGTGCCGGAGCAGGAGAATCATCTCCGCCACCGCCGCACGCGGTAAGAGCCAAAACGGCCAAAGCCGCGGGAACGTATTTCAGGTATGAGGATTTCATGATGACTAGCTCCTTACTGTTGATGTGTTACTTAATGGCGTTGCCAAATGCAAACCGGGCACCGAGATAGATGTAGCGGCCAGCAATGGGCCCGAAATCGTTGGTGTTGACGAAGTCGCGCTGACGATTGGTGATGTTGTTGATACCGAAGAACAGCGTCACCTCACGGCCAATGCGATGATTCAGGCTGAAATCCAATGTGGTCCAACCTGGCGAGCGAGCGCGCGTGGCGGTGTCCACCAGTTCGCTGCTTTGGTGCCGCACGCGCAGGCCCAGCATCGTGTTCGGCTGGACGCGCCAGTCAGCCCCCAGACGCACGATCTGTTGCGGGCGGCGCGTAAGTTCTTGGCCAGTGGTTTCGTTGCGCGTGGAGGTGTAGGTGTGCGCGGCGTTGAGCGAAAGCACCGAGTTCGCACGCCAAACCAGGTTGGTATCCAGGCCGCTGGTGCGCGCACGCGCTATGTTGGCGTAGGTATATTGGGTAATGCCATCTACGACGGAGGTATTGGCCTCATCGGTCTGAATGAGATCACGCACGCGGTTGTAGAAACCATTGACGTCAATCGTCAAACGCGATCCCCGCTTAAAGGTAGCGCCCAACTGCAGGCTGGTAGAAGACTCTGGCTTGAGATTGGGATTGCCGACCACCTTGTAGCCCAGGGCGCTGTGGTCAAACAGGTAATGCCGCTCCTTCAGATTGGGAACACGGTAGCCTTGTCCCAGGCTGGCGCGAAACACGCCCTTCCATTCGGCACCATTCAAAAGGTTGGCCCGCACACTGACCTTGGGCGCCCAGTGGCTGCCGAAGTCGGAATCATTCTGGCCGCGCAGACCAAACAACACTTCCCAGGCGTCATTCAGGATGATGTCGTTTTGCACGAACACTTCCGCGTTGGTGCGCTTGGCATTGCCCAAAGTGCCCAGCTCCGAAGAGCCATTGCTGGTCTGCGACAGAGTTTCGTGGTGCCAATCCGTGCCCACCATCCAGAGCTGGCGCCCCCAGGCCGGCAATTCAAGCTGCGTGCTCAAGTGCTGCATGCGCTGGCTTGACCGGCGGTCAGTAGCCAATACCTCGTTGGAATAGCCGGGAGAATGGCTGTCGTAGCGCTCATTCACCCCTTTAACCTGGGCCCGCATGCCGTTAGCAAAGCGCCAATCCACTCCGCCGCTCACGCGGTCGCGAGTGATGCTCTCCAATTTGCGCTGCGGCACCTGATTGGGCGGCACAAACAGGTTGTAGCGCTGTGTATCGTCTTCCGAGTAATGCGATGCCTCAAGCCAGGCGCGCCCATCTTTGCTGGGCATCCACTCACCCCGAGCCGCGAACTGCTGACGCAGATTGGCGTCGCCCTGACGTGGATAGCTGCTGGGATTGATGCCAAAGCCGGCGTTATCCAGCCGCTCGCCCGAAACAGACATGCGCCACTTCTCGCCGCCCCCGCCCAGACTAAAGCGGGCGTTGCGATTGTTCGCATTAAGTGAACGCCCACTATCGTTTTGGCTGCCGTAACTGCCTGCGTCAACCGAAGCCGTACCACCAAACCCCGCAGCCTGCCGCCGCGTAATGACGTTGACCACGCCACCCATGGCTGAACTTCCATACTGAGCTGAGCTCGCCCCCTTCACCACCTCTACACGTTCCACCTCATCCAGAAGGTACTGGCTTAGATCGACGGTGGAGCTGGTGCTCGCTGTGATGGGCAATCCATCGATCAGCACCAGCACCTGGTCTGCGCTCAACCCTTGCAGAGACAGCTCATAGCCCGACTTGCCCAAAACCTCGCGCAACTGCAGGCCTGGCACGTTTTCCAGGGCTTGCTTGAGCGTGCGAGCATTGGTGTTTTCGATTTCCTCTCTCGTCACAACCTCGGTACGCACTGGCGCTTCGTCTATGTCGCGTTCAGTGCGCGTGGCAGTCACCACGACAGGCTTCAAGGTAACCGGCTCCACTTCTTGTGGCTGCGACTGCGCCTGGGCGGAGGCCACCGCTAGCCAAGGGAGCAGCCAACGCGCGGAGCGAAAAGAAGAAACAGGCATGACAGGTGGGGTGATATTTTTGATGGTAGCCAAGCATTGAATACGAACACCAATGCAAATGACAATGAAAGTCATTCTCATTCTAATATAGCATGAACAAAATGACACGCCTCACGTGAAGTGATAGCGCACAGACAAAAAACGACACTCGACTGCCTATGGGCATCGCTGTCGGATAAACTTATCAACGTGCGCAACTGGCGATAGGCGACCTTCAGGCCGCTGACGTGGATCCGGAGCATTTGCCTTCCGAACACCACTGGGAAGCGCACCGCTGGCACTTCATGCTGGCGTTTCAGCCGTTCGCCTGGGCAGCCCGCAAGGGACGCTTTTAATCAATCGCGTCCCCGGGACGTTCCCTTCTACTGAAGGACTGCCACATCATGTACGACCGCAAAAATCTCACCGCACAAACCGATCCTGAAGTATGGGCCGCCATTCAGGCTGAGCACCAGCGCCAGGAAGATCACATCGAGCTGATCGCCAGCGAAAACTACGCGTCCCCCGCCGTGCTGGAAGCCGCTGGCACGCAATTGACTAATAAATACGCAGAGGGCTACCCAGGCCGGCGCTACTACGGCGGCTGCGAGCACGTTGACGTCGTGGAACAATTGGCGATCGACCGCGTGAAGCAGCTCTTTGGCGCCGATGCCGCCAACGTGCAGCCACATTGCGGCGCTTCAGCCAACGAAGCCGTGTTTCTCGCTTTCCTGAAGCCCGGCGACACCATCATGGGCATGAGCCTGGCAGAAGGCGGCCATTTGACACACGGCATGCCACTCAATATGAGCGGCAAGTGGTTCAACGTCGTCAGCTACGGCCTGAACGCGCAAGAAGCCATCGACTACGACGCGATGGAAAAAAAGGCGCATGAGCACAGGCCCAAACTGATCGTGGCAGGTGCCAGCGCCTACTCCTTAGCTATCGATTTCGAACGCTTCGCCAAAGTGGCCAAGGATGTGGGCGCCATCTTCATGGTGGACATGGCTCATTACGCGGGCCTGATCGCCGGCGGCCAGTACCCCAATCCGGTGCCGCATGCCGATATCGTGACCAGCACCACGCACAAGAGCTTGCGCGGGCCTCGTTCGGGCTTCATCCTGATGAAGGCTCAGCACGAAAAAGCAATCAACAGCGCGGTATTCCCTGGCCTGCAGGGCGGCCCGCTGATGCACATCATTGCAGCCAAAGCGATCGCTTTTAAAGAAGCGCTGGCACCTGAGTTCAAGCAGTACGCCCTTCAGGTTCGCAAAAATGCACAGGTCGTCGCCGAAACGCTGACCCAGCGCGGCTTGCGCATCGTGAGCGGCGGAACCGAAAGCCACGTGATGTTGGTCGATCTGCGCCCCAAAGGCATTACCGGCAAAGAAGCCGAAGCCGTTCTTGGCGCGGCGCACATGACGATCAACAAAAACGCCATCCCCAACGACCCTGAAAAGCCAATGGTGACCAGCGGCGTGCGCGTGGGTACGCCCGCCATGACCACACGTGGCTTCAAAGAGGAAGAAGCTCGCGCCACGGCGAATCTGGTGGCCGACGTTCTGGACAATCCGCGTGACGAAGCCAACCTGACCGCCGTGCGCGCCAAGGTGGCTGAACTGACACGTCGCTTCCCGGTGTACCGCGGCTAACCGGCAGCTTCCCCGCTGCTTGGCATTGATGACCAATGAGCGCTACCATGGCCTATCCGTCGTTTTCCATCGGCGGTGACGCCGGTAGCGCCGGTCATTACTGATCAAACAGATGAAGTGCCCTTTTTGTGCCCACAACGAGACGCAAGTGGCGGACACGCGCGTCTCTGACGATGGTGACTTCATCCGCCGGCGCCGCCAATGCGCGCACTGCGCCAAACGTTTCACCACTTACGAGCGGCCTGACGTCAGCTTCCCGAGCATCGTCAAGAAAGACGGCCGGCGCGTACCCTATGCCCGCGCAAAACTACAAGCTTCGCTTGACCTCGCGCTGCGCAAACGCCCGGTCAGTACGGAACAGCAAGATAGCGCGATTGAGCGCATAGAGGAAAAGCTCTTGTCCGCCGCAGCGCGCGAGTTGCCCTCCTCTCGCATTGGCGAGCTAGTGATGCGGGAGTTGAAGAAGCTGGACAAAGTCGCTTACGTACGCTTTGCAAGTGTGTACCGGAGCTTCGAGGATATTGACGAGTTTCGAGCTCTCGTGGATGAGGTGCGCTGAAAGCGCTATCTCGACCCTATCCGCTGTTCCTGCAGTCTCCCCAATGGCTCGAAACCCCATATCGGTCAAAACAGAATCTCTTCCAAACCAGCAGATGGACCCATGCGGTTGCAAAACTGAGTCTTGAGGGTATCGACGTTTTCCTCGGCTCCTGAGGTTATGAAGCGGACTCCACTTGAGGACAGGCACGGAAGGCGGGTAATTCTTCGGCTGCGGCGGTGAATTGGGCAATTGCAGGGTGAGCCGACGCTAATACACGCCCAGGCAGCACCAGTTGAGTGAAACTCCAAGCCACAGCCGTGGCAATCTGGCCGTGCGTCACTTGGTGAGATTCGATTCCCTCTGAACTAGCCAAAACCTCTGCCTCCAGAGCTGCATACGCCGCATCCAACTGGCGGCCCACACGATCCAGCCACGGCTGGTGCTGTTTTTCGGAGGGCCGCAATTGGCGCTCATAGACCATTTGCACGGCCTTTTCACACGCGGCAAGAGCCAGCCCGATACGCCGCAGGTCGCGCAGCCGCTCTCGCGAGTCGACTGGCTCGAGCCGATGTCCAGAGAGTGACTCGGCCCACTGCACGATCAGTGTTGAATCCATCAGCACCGTGCCATCATCGGTTACCAGCGTAGGCGCTTTCACGACTGGGTTGATTTGGCTGAATTGCTCGAAGGTGCTGAAAACAGAGAGCGGTCGGTGCTCAAACGGCAATTTCAGCAAATGCAGAGAGATGGCCACGCGGCGAACGTAGGGTGAGTCGAGCATACCGATGAGTTGCATTGAAGTTTTCCAATAGAGTGGGCAGGAGTGGTCTCCTGGCTTGTACGATAGGCGGCGAAGCTTGGTTAGGACAGGGCAAGACATCGGAAACATGCCTTGCATACCGATAAATCATCGGCCTCCTTTGACAGCAGCACACCAATTGCCTTTTGAATCCATGCAACTCGACAAGAAAGACTGGCTGATTGTTCAGGCGCTGCAACTAGATGCGCGGCAGAGTATGGCCGCACTGGGAAAGCTCATTGGCCTGTCACAGCCGGCGATGAGCGAACGCGTGCGAAAACTGGAAGAAGCGGGCGTGATCGCAGGTTACAGCGCACGCGTGAACCTGAGCAAGATCGGCGTGAGCCTGAACGCCATCATCCGCATCGAAACCGATCACAAAGGTATAGCGCCCTATTTGAAGTTGTTCGAAACCATGCCCGAAGTGCTGGAGGTCGATCGCGTGACGGGGCAAGACTGCTTTGTAGTGCGCTGCGCCATTGCAGAACCTGCCGACTTGGAGCGCGTAGTGGACGCCTTGGCCGTATACGGCTCGGTGACGACCTCGTTGGTATTGTCCAGTCCGATTCGCAAGCACAACACCATTCAGGCCCTGCGCAAGCCCGTGCGCTGAATCTAAACATCAGTGGCCTGGCACCTATGCCGACTTCCAGGACAGTCTCAGAGAGCGCCGACGCGTCTCAAAGCCCCATCACCAATCCCGTTTGAAATAAAGATATACGGAAATAGTCCTTTTTACGCGTCTCGCTAAATCCTATTCTCATTGAACGCCCTTTCAGCTTCAATGTTTCAGGAGTAGCCCGCGTGAGCACAGTAAATTTCAAGAACGAAGGCGCTTCAGGCGATCTCGATCTGTTTTTGGTCGATGAGCAATGGCTCTCAAGCCACTTGTCCGACCCCGGCGTGGTGCTGATCGACACGCGGTCCGCAAACGACTACTGGCAAGGCCATCTTCCTGGTGCGCGCCACCTGGACACCAGCCTGTTCTCCCACTATGACACCTCCCCCGCTGGGCTGACGTCTCTGGTCTCCCAGTATGAATGGATCTTCTCTTTACTGGGCGTCTCGCGGGACCAACGCGTCGTGTTCTACGAGAACCGCTCCGATTCGCGCGCGGCGCGTGGAGCCTGGCTGCTGGAGTATCTTGGACATGAAGCGGTCTCCATATTAGACGGCGGTTTGTCAGCCTTGCGCCAAACAGCGCTCACAACCGAAGCTCCCGCCTATGCACCATTCCGCTTCAAGGCGACGCCGGTGGCACAAGCGGTAATTGGTCACGCTGAAATCCTGACCCGCCGCGATGATTCCAAGCTGCAAATTCTCGACACCCGCCGTGCCACGGAATACTTCGGTGAGGAAATTCGTGCGAACCGGGCAGGCGCCATACCCGGCGCGTCACACCTCGACTATGTAGACAACATCGATGTGTCTGGTCGCTTCAAACCGGCCTCCGATCTGCGAGCGGCTTTCTCAAGTCTGGGCCTGCAACCAGAGCGTGAAGTCGCGGTTTACTGCGGAGGCGGCGTGCGCGCGGCGCACACGTATTTCGCGCTGAAGATTGCGGGCTACCCTACACCGCGCAACTACACCGGTTCCTGGGGCGAGTGGGGAAACCGTGAGGACCTCCCGGTGGAACGACCTGTTCGCAACCAAGCGCCCACGGCGTCTTCCGCGCAAGCAGTGGCGGCCAAGGCATGAGCACCGCGCCAACTTTCATCTTCCGAGCGAAGCCACTGGACCCTCTACCTGAGCAAGGACAGCCAAACCCATCAACTCCTGCCCCCGCTGCGGCGCCTCCATCCGTGAAATCCAAGGCGAGCCAGGAGAACCGACGCGTCATCATTGCCCGTATCATTTTCGCAGTGGTGTTCGTGCTTTTGTGGGAAGCTGCGGCACGCTGGTTCATGGATCCATTCTGGATCGGTCAGCCCAGCAAAGTAGCTCAACGGCTGTGGGGCCTGATCGTTTCCAACGATCTTCTCTGGCATATGACACCCACGGTCACCCAGGCAGCCGCCGGGCTTGTGCTCAGCTTGGTGGTGGGCGTTCCCGTGGGCTTGCTGTTTGCCTACAGCAAGTTCGTTGAGCGCGTGCTGGAGCCTTTTTTCCTGGGTCTCTACAGCATTCCGCGTATCGCGCTCGCACCGCTCTTCATCCTGTGGTTCGGCATAGGCCCGATGTCGAAGATTGTCATGGCATTCTCGCTCGTGGTGTTCGTGGTCATCCTCAACACCTACGAAGGCATGCGCGGTGTAGATAAAGACCTCGTCGACATGCTCAAGGCCATGCGTGCCTCACGTGCCTACATCTTTCGCAAGGTCACGCTGCCATCCATCGTGCCGTGGATTTTTGCTTCTATCCGCGTAGGCGTGGGTCTGGCATTGATTGGCTCGGTAGTGGGAGAACTGCTGGGCTCCAACCGAGGGCTGGGTTGGTATGTGGAGCATGCCGCTGGGCGAATAGACGTCATTGGCGTCTTCACCGGATTGGTCATCTTGATGGTGGTCGGCATTGTGTTGAACGAGCTGGTCAAGCTGGCTGAAGTCCGCCTGATACGCAACCGCTACTGATTCCTTTGGATTTGACGCCATGAACGCCATTGTTTCCGACCCCGAACTTTTGCGGCAAGCCGCCGCGAACTCCCTCGCACCTGCGGTGGAGATCAAGAACGTCGCCATGGATTACGGCGGCACAGTGCTGGCCCTCACGGACGTCAGCCTCAGCTTGAAGGAAGGTGAATTCCTGTCCATCGTTGGGCCCAGCGGATGCGGCAAGTCCACTTTGTTGAAGCTAATCTCTGGACTCGCCGAACCTGCCGCTGGCGAGGTTCTAGTGCGTGGCCAGCCCGTCAGGGGGACACCGCCAGGTATCGGCTTCATGTTTCAGCGCGACGTGCTGCTGCCATGGGCCACCGTGCGCGAGAACATCGCTGTCGGACTGGAATGCGCTGGTTACCCGGCCAAGGACCGGGAGCAGCGCATCGACGAACTGCTGGCCCTCATTGGCCTGGAACAATTTGGCGCTTACTATCCACGCGCCCTATCGGGAGGCATGCGCCAGCGCGTAGCTTTGTGCCGCCTCCTGGCGTACTCACCAGACATCTACCTGATGGATGAACCCTTTGGCGCATTGGACGCGCAGACGAAGCTTCTCATGGGGCAGGAACTGCTGAGCCTTTGGAGCCGCTTCCGCAAGGGCATCATCTTTGTGACGCACGACATCGAAGAGGCAGTCGGCATGTCTGACCGAGTAGTGGTCATGACCGGGCGCCCCGGCCGCATCAAATCTGAATACAAAATCGACCTGCCGCGCCCACGTGATTCACGCAACGTGCGCAAGCTGCCTGCGTTCCATCAGTATGTCGATGCTATCTGGAACGACATCATGACCGAAACCGTGCGAGCCAGCTAAGCCGCTGTCGTACCTGGAGCGCAGACCCCGATCAGGGGAACCAGCGCGACCAGTTGGCGACCAGGACACTGAACCAAAATTAGCGCGAGCGCTGAACCATACGCGCGATGCGCCACCGAACGCGGGCTATGAAGTTGGCCCTCTTCTCGATGCGTTCCCGTTGATGTGCAGCGGGTAGTAGGCCGCTTTCAGGCACACAACTTCATCAGATCAGCCCAGGCCATTGAGCGCGCACCCAGCTGGCTCAAACAAGCTTATCTTCAATCGCCTGAGACAGCGAGCACGACTTTTCGGTGCGGGCGACCTGGTCGGACGCCGGGCGCCACCCAGTTCCAGATCGGTTCACAGAAGTCTCTTCAAGCGCGGCAGTGCCGAGCATGAGTTCGGCATGACGACCCATCCACCAACGCAAAAAAATGCCAAGCTTGCGCTTGGCATTTCCGGAGCAAACGGACTGCCCCGATCAACGTCCCAAGAGCTTGTCCGTCAAGTCCACATCGGCCTGTTTGATAGGCTTGAGATCAGGCTCCACCGAACGCAAGATGTCGATCATTTTCAAGAACCCGGGCGAAGATATCTTGCCATCGGTCGACAAAATCTTCGGCGCCACCGTGGCGAAGCGCTTCACAAACTCATCACTGCGCTCAGGAAAAAGTTTCTTCACCCCGCGCTGCGTCACCGCTGGGTCTGTCTGAATCAACTGCTCTGCCTTGTAGATCGCGCGTGCGACGCCTTTGGCAACCTCGGGGTTCTTATCAATCCAGTCCTTTTTGCCAACGACCGCCTGGCCAGAATGCGGGATGGTGCGCCAGTCATACAGGATTCGATACTTGCCTGGGGATTCCAGCTCATCATTGATGAAGTCAGGCGTGGTTGACATGAGCGCGTCGACCTGCCCCGAATCCAAGCCCGCCCGGCCCGCTGTGGCACCGCCCGTACCGAGGATGGTGAAGTCCTTGTCTGGATCAAGGCCCAACTCTTTAATGGACCATCGCAGTACGTTGTCGGAATAACTGCCTGGTGCTGAGACCACAATTTTCTTGCCCTTTAGATCCCGGAGACTCTTGTACTCCTTGTTTGCTGGAATCACCAGGATGTGCGTAATGAAACGGTCGATACCTATCAGGTAGCGCGCTTCCACGCCTCTATTGTTCAAGCGAAGCACGTGGTCAGTGGCGAAGGCCGCGAGATCGATCGAGCCACCCACCAACGCCTGCACTGCAACGCCACCCCCGCGAAACGAGATCGGGTCTATCTCGATCTTCTCTGCTTTGAACAAACCCTCATTCACCGCCACCCAAATGGGAAGCTGTGACTCATTGGTCCCGATCAAGCCGAACTTGATCTTGGTCTGTGCAAACGAGGTCGTGGCGGCCACAACCAACCCAAGTATGAGCGCCATACGAGAAACAGCTTTTGCTGTGCGCGCCCAAAGCCCAACAGCGGAAAACTTGCTGTGTGTCATCAAAACTCCATCGTGAAATAAAGAGAGAACGACAAAGAATAGAGGCGACGTCTCCCTCCCCAAAGCACGGATTTCATCTATTCATAAACGAACTGCGTCCTTCGCAAATACGTCAATGAGACCAAAAATGAATCTGTTTTCGCAGTGCTCAGGCACTAGCCGATTTCGCTCTCTTCCAACTATCTGTTCCGGAGCTCACCGTGTCCGTTGCTGAAGCCGAACTTCTAGAAAGCCCTCCCGCGTTAAGCGATTCCGCGTTGGGCTTCACAATCACACCTTGGCAGCCCGCTGTGGGGTCTGTCGTCAAAGGATTGCGCTACAGCGGCGGCAAGCTACCGGAGGCCTCTCGAGCCGCTTTGAAACAAGCGCTGCTCACGCATGGGCTGCTTTCGTTCGAACCAGGCACGGTAACCGGGCAGAACTTTACGGAGTTTCTGGAGGCCTTTGGAGAGGTCGTACTCTATAGCGGCCCACAAACTCCCGCAGTGTCCGCAGAGACCCAAGCCAACATCGTCGACTCCACCGATAAAAGAGTGGCTCGAAACTACATCTGGCATATAGACCAGGCTTTCCGGCCCAACCCGCCCAACTACACCGCGCTGTTTGGCAAGGCCGTTCCGGAGTTCGGTGGTGACACGCTTTTCAGCAACGCGGTCCTCGCCTACGAACGGCTAGACCCCTTGTTTGCAGCGTACCTGGAAACACTGACAGCAGCGCACTACTGGGATGCCACCGGACACATGTCCGACCGTTTTCTGGACAAGCAAGAGTACGCCCGCCAGCGCGCTCTGAACGCACCTATCGAAACATCGATCGTGCGTGTGCATCCCGAAACCGGCCAGAAGCAGCTCTTCGTCAACGAGTCCTACACCACCTACATCAAAGGCGTCAGCCGCACGGTAAGCCAGAGCCTGCTCACGATCTTGTTCGAAGCGATCAAGTCACCCGAGGTTCAAGGACGATTCAGTTGGACGCCCGGCACCCTGGTGCTCTGGGACAACCGTACCGTACAGCACCGCGGTATTGGCGATTTCGCCAAACAAGCTCGCGTGTTCTACCGCGCCTGCGTCAACTGACGCCTGCGTCGCCATAGGAGCCAGACCAGATGCTTACCCACGAAGACAATGAAAAGCTATGCCGGGTAGGGCCCAACACGCCCATGGGCAAGACACTGCGCCGCTACTGGCACCCAGTTGCGCGATCAGCCCGCTTGGAGCGAGATGGAGCGCCATTGCGCATACGCCTGCTTGGACAGAATTTTGTCGTCTTCCGCGCCACCGATGGGCGCGTGGGCTTCTTCGATGAGGCTTGCCCACACAGATGCGCCTCGCTGGCGTTGGCACGCAACGAAGGCAACGGCCTGCGTTGCCTCTACCATGGGTGGAAGTTTGATGTCAGCGGCAAGACGGTAGATGTTCCCACAGAGCAACCCGAACGCCGAGAAGCCTTCGCAAAGAAGGTGCCACTCAAGCACTACACCGTGCGTGAAGCGGGGGGGATCGTGTGGGTGCACATCGACAAAGAGAATGCAGCACCGCCCTTCCCGGCGTTCGAGTTCGTCAACCTGGAAGATGACCAGATCGACGTGCGCCTGGGCATCATCAAAAGCAACTGGCTGCAACTGCTTGAATCGGTACTCGACTCAGCACACCTAAGTTTTCTCCATAGCGGAGTGCTGTTCAGCCGGCCCGTGAGCGAAACTCCCATGTCTGAAGGCATGCGAGCCAACTTCACCGCGACCACTTCCGTCTCTTCACCCACATTCGAAATTCTCGAAAAGCCCTACGGTTTTCGCGAAGGTGCCATCCGTGATTTTGGAGATGGCCGCCGCTTCGCCAAGATTCGCGAGTTCGTGGCACCCTATTGCTCGTTTCTTCCTGGCTTCCCAGGCAAGCCCACTCGGCGCAAGCTGGTTATGTCTGTTCCCATAGACGATGAGACCTGCACGCAGTGGGTGCTCAATTACCGAACAGACGCTGCATTCGAGCCTGGTGAGATAGAAGACTTCTGGCGCCATGCCAACCCTGACCCCGACAATTTCCTCAACCCCACCAGCGGCCCAGACGATATGTGGGGGCAAGATCGCGTGGCCATGAAGGCAGGTCACTTCAGCGGGTTTCCAGATCGCCACTTCTTCGAAGAAGACATGATCGTTCAGGAGTCCATGGGGGCTATTGTCGACCGCACACGTGAATACCTGAGCCAGAGCGACAAGACCATCATCCACGTCAGGCGACAGCTACTGAGGGCAGCAGATGCGGTTCAACGTGGTGAGGCCCCATGGGGTTTGCAGGACGCGGCGAACATCGACTATGCCCGCATCCGGTCTTGCGCTTTGTTTTTAGAACCTGGTCAGGACTGGACCAAGGTGAATGCCTTCTTGCTCGCTGCTGAGCCTGACTCGCCCACAGACTCAGACCCAGACGCAAAACCTGCCGTTGAAGAAGCCATGACGAACTGATCCACTCCAAAGCACGAAGGACACCCACCAAATGACATTGAAAATCGAAACCGAACAAGGCAGCTTTAGCGGCTACCTCGCGTTGCCCGAAGGCCACGCCAAAGGCCTGATCGTGGTCACGCAGGAAATCTACGGCGTGAACAAGGAAGTGCGCCGTGTGGCAGATTGGCTTGCGAAGGCAGGCTACGCCGCCGTAGCCCCAGACCTGCTCTGGCGTGTTTCGCCCAACCTGGACTTTGAGTACGCAGACCGCGACAACGCTCGCAAAGCCATCGGCCAATTGCAGTCCGAGTTGATCGGCTCAGATATCGCTCAAACAGCCAACTCCCTGCGCGCCCACATTCCTCAAGGCGACAGCTTGCCACTGGCCATCGTCGCGCTGGGCTGGGGTGGGTTGTATGCGTACCAGGCGGCCAACCAAGCGAAGGCTTCCGCCATCGTCTCCTACTACCCAGGCAACCTCCCTAGCGGAATAGACACGGCAAGCACTGTCGGCATACCGCAGCAAATCCACCTCGCCTACCATGACGATCGCACCAAACCAGAGTTCCGCCGTGCGCTACGCGAAGCTCTGGCAGGCCTCGACAACGCAGAGGTCATCGTGTACCCAGATGCGGATCACGGATTTGCGAACCGCGATCGAAGTGAATTCCACACCGAATCGGCCGAGCTGGCAGATGCCCGCACTTTGGAATTCCTGAACCGCAGCCTGAAGCATTCGCTTGCTTGACATCAGATTCACGAACTGACGCTCACGCCCTTTCGCAAGTGGTCAATCAACGAAGCCTTGTTTAAACTCAGAATACGCCAGCGATTGGCGCATTGAGGAGGTTTTATGAAAGCCTTTGCAGACCCTGACGTTGAAGCTCGTTTTAACGCCTATCCACCGCATGTGCGCCAGAAAATGCGGTCTCTTCGAAACCTGATTTTCAAAGTGGCGGCAGCGACGGATGGCGTTGGCGAAATCCAGGAAACCCTCAAATGGGGGGAGCCTGCTTATGTGACGGCTGCAACCAGGAGTGGCAGCACCATCCGCATGGATTGGAAGAACAAGCAACCTGAACAATTTGCGCTCTACTTCAATTGCAATACAAACCTCGTTGACACATTTCGCACTCTGTTTCCCGACGATTTCAAGTTTGAAGGTAACCGGGCGTTGGTGTTCAACATCTCCGACAATTTGCCCACGGATGAGTTGGCATTTTGTATTGGTGCATCTCTTACCTATCACGCACAAAAGAGGTTGAGGAAGCAAAAGGTGAGCTCAAAAACTCCCGACTGAGACGCGGCTTCTCCGCTTGCGCAACACCTGTCACAAGCCCGGGAATCATGGTCAGCACGCTGAGCGCAAGTTCCGCAGGAAAATCAGCGCTCAGTATCTTTCAACACTTTAGCTTTCGCTGGCGCTGACGCTCCTTCAAAAGCTGCTGTTGCACCTGCTGAAGTTCAACCCCTTTCGCAGTCTTCTCCTGCTTTTCAAGGCCTTCAATGCGGGGATCTCTCACGTAGCATTCCGCCATTTCCTCAGGAGTGAGATGGTTGCGGGCGCGTCTGCGCCATGTCGCGCGTTCTTCCGGGGTCTGCCGCAGGAGCGGTCGCTCGACAGCAGCCATGTCTTTATTGAGCTCTTCCCTGCGAACCTCCTGGCTCTTCTGGCTCTTCCCGGAAAGCTTGTCCAACCCCCGAGTAGGTGTCACATCCACACGTTTGGCGCCCAAACAAGGTTCGTCCGAATAACTCGCCTTTCCGTTTACTTCGCATCGGTACACCTGCGCCGTTCCTGTATTGGCGAATAACGCCATCAACGTTGCGCCGGATATCCAGGCTCTTGCGTTCATCCACTCCTCCGTTTTCATCCTCACCTCAATAGTACGTTGACTACTTTAAATTTTTTTTTAATTTTGGCTTACCCGCGGATGCTCACAAACAGATAATTCAGCCCCACAGCTTATCGTTCGATTTCACGGGGAGCCACCATCAAATTGATCTGCCCAAAAAGTACCCAACTCAGTCTAGTAAATCGAGACACTGAAGGTCCTCCACTGCGTGCTGGATGCGCGTAAGCTGCGGCCACCACACGAAAGCCGACATGTTCCGTGCAAATCGCGCAATCGGCGTTCGCATGTGCAGTAGCACCGCGAGCCTGTAGTCGTTCTGAAGCGCCTCCCGCGAATAAGCAGTCACACCGGCATCGATGAGCGCTGCGTGATAGCGTTCCAGTAACGGAATCTCGAACCGTTGGCGTACATCGCGATCCCATTGCGTGGCCATCATGTAGGCTAGGTCCCAAACGCCCACGCCCAAATGCCAGCCATCCCAATCGATGAGTTTCGGCGAATGCGCTATGCCGTTCCGAGGCAACATCCAGTTCCAGACGTGCGCATCGCCATGAATGAGGGTCCTTCCCTGCATACGGTCGGCTCGTTCAATGAGTACTGGAAATCCACGCAGGAAACGTGCATACGCGTCTCGATCGCGGTCGTCCAACGCATCTCCGGCCTGAGCGAACAAGCAATGACATGCTTCTTCGAGCCAATCTGAAGAACGAAGCCGGTCCCACAACGTGGGACCCACGTCGTGCCAATCATTTCTATTCCAACCAGCAGCGTGGAACTTCGCCAAGGCTTCCACGATGCTCGCGTTCCGCGAAAACGTAGGCGGTAGCGGCTCATCACTGGGGCGCTCATGGGTGCTTGAGAGGTCTTCCATCAGGAGCCAGGTTCGCCCCGTGGTCTCGTCGACTCCACCAGCGTAAAACTCAGGAATCACATTGCAATTCAGGTGACTTGCGATGCTCTCGTAAAAAGGCAACTCGGGCTGTCCAAACCCGGCATGCGAGATCTTCATCACAGCACGGGTGGGCGCACCGATCGGCTCGCTCCATATCAACGTGACTCCGACCAAGTCGGATAGATAACCCGATGCATCGATGTCCTCGGGCCTCGCCGATAGCAGCAGCGCCCCGTCCAGTTTCATTTGCCGTGAAATCTGCGCGCCTAAATGCGTCGGCGCGAGCAACCGCTCCAAAATCAAACTATCCAACGTGGCTCCTCAGATAGCGCGAACGCCTGCTTGATGTCTGAATTCTGACTCATCTCCGTCTGACCCGCGTTGGCCGGTACCCCACTGCTCGGAGATACAACTCAGGGAACCTGCAGATACCTCATTTGAACTGCGGCAAACGGGCGCCCTGCGCACACGCTTCCATCAGTTTGGCAAGCCGTCCGTCTCGGGTATCGTCCCTCTTCGCAGTAGTGACCCAGTGCAATACGCGCATGCGATACCCAGCCGGCGTGGTTTCGAAGAAGGTCCATCCCGCTTGGTTGCGCCGAAACGCCGCCAGCTCCCCTGGGCGCAGTTCCGCAATCGATTCCTGTTCGTGGGAATAGACGGCAGACTTCGCCGCTGTTCGCCTTGCATACGCAGCAGCCCCTGCGGCTGTGATCCGACCTTCGGCTTCAAGCCGAGCCATCTTGGCCATGTTCACAGCGCTCCAGATGGAGCCTGGTTTGCGGGGTGTAAAACGGATAGAGTAGCTCAGATCATCAATACGCCTTCGGACACCGTCTATCCAACCGAAACAAAGCGCCTCGTCGACGGACTCCGACCAAGTCATGCAGGGTGTATTAGTCGCGACCTTGTGAAAACCCACGGTCAGCTCCAGCGCAGTAGCTCTGTTCGCGGTTAGCCATGAGCGAAAGTCCAGTGGAGTATGAAAGAAAATTGGATTTTTCATGCTCTTGAGGTTATCCGACTGTCGGTTCGCCTTCACATCAAAGTCGAACTGATGCACTTCTCAATCTGCGGTCACGCACAGCTTGGCGAGCTCAGCCATCACACTGCCCATAAAGCTTTGAGCTGTGATTGACTTCGGCTTCCCATTGGGAAACAGCACCGCGAAATCATTGAAAAAACCGGGAGAAAATTCCCTGATCACAACACCTTCCTTAGATGCAGTCTGAGCCGTTACTGCATCAACAATGCTGTAGCCATATCCACCAGCCACAAATGCGCACATCGAGGTGAACAGCGGTGTTTCCACCTTCAAATTCAGATGACATCCACGCTCTGAGAATATTTTCCGCAAACTCTCGGTACGGAGATGTTCCCGCGGTGCCATGACCGCTGGAAGGCCATTGAGATCTTCAGGCTGAATGACGGATTTTCCGGCAAGTGGGCTGTCGCCAGGAAGGATGCAAACGCAAGGCATGCGCATTCGGCGGGCGTCCATCCATTCTGTGTCGAAATCGCCTTCAGCGAATCCAATATCAAACTGTTGCGTGGCGATCAGCCTGACAACAGTGGGTGAGCTGCGCGCTTGAAGCACGACATTCACGTCTTCATGCCGCGCCAAGAATGCCGATGCAACACGCGGAAGAAAATTGAGCGCCAACATCGGCATGGCCGCTATCCGGAGTGTTCCGGCATTGGCGTTGCGAATGTCTTCCGCGAGGCGTTCAACCCCATTCAAACCATCCAGGGCGTTGGCCACTGATGCATGGAGGTAGCGCGCTTCATCGGTCGGGTGGAGGCGGTTTTTCTCTCTGGAGAAAAGCGGGAAACCCAATTGTTCTTCCAGCTGAGCTACAAGATCGCTAATAGCCGGTTGTGAAATCTTCAATTTTCCAGCCGCTGCGGTCACAGTACCTGTAAGCATCACCGCATGAAAAGCTTCGAGCTGTCTTAACTTAATCATCCAACTCTCACTTTCTGAGATTTCCTGTGAACAGCACACATCGCTCACACAGAGCGTTCCTGTAAACCATATCTTGTACTTATGAGGTCAAAGAAAAATAGGATTGGATGAGGTGCCGTGATCTCGATAGCATCGGCGTCAAATGATTCAAGCGTAACGCAGGAGTTAATCCATGGGCCAAGTGTCGACTCTTAAGCTGCTTATTTTTCTGGCCGTATGCGCCTTTACCTCTCAGATTCCAGCCCATGCCGCAGACGATTTTCCCGTACGGCCCATTCGGATGTTGGTCGGATTTTCGGCAGGTGGAGCTACGGATGTGCAGGCCCGCCTCATTGCGCAGCTGCTCTCCGAGAGGTTGGGTCAAACCGTCATCATTGAGAACAGACCGGGCGCCGGGGGCAGTATTGCAGCAGGCGCAGTAGCCAAGTCGCAACCAGATGGCTACACCCTGCTCTACACCTCGGCCGCTCTGGCCATCAACTCGGCGCTCTACAACAAGCTTCCATTCGACCCTGTTGCAGATTTTTCTCCGATTGGCTCCACAACCAAGACATTGAATGCATTGGTGGTGCATCCGTCAGTACCGGCGCGCACCACAGCCGACTTCATTAAATATGTCAAAGCAAACCCGGGTACCGTGACCATGGGATCACCTGGCATTGGATCGTCAGGGCATATGGCCCAGGTGCAGTTCAACACCATGGCGGGGATTGCGGTCAATCAAGTGCCCTATAAAGGCACCAACGAAGTCGTCAGAGACATCATTTCCGGGCAGATCAAATCTACGGTAGACGCCGCCACGGTGTACTTGCCCTACCTGAAGGATGGAGCACTACTTGCGCTATGTGTGGGGGACACCAGCCGTGCAGCCCTGTTGCCCAACGTACCCACGTGCGATGAAAGTGGGCTCAGCGGCTATTCGGTTCGAAGCTGGCAAGGAATACTGGCTCCAGCCCGTACGCCCAAGCCAGTAGTAGACAAGCTCGGCAAGGAGCTCGCCGAAGTACTGAAAAACCCCGGCCTCATTCAAAAGCTTCAAGCCTCCGGCGCGAGGGTCATGGCCAACTCACCGGAAGAGTTTGCCACACTGATCCGCCAGGACGTCACCGCTTTTGACGATTTAGCCAAGGTAGCGCGAATCGAAAAGCAATAGTTAAAAGAGTACGCAAGGGTGCAATGAAATCTATGGAACATTCGTTTATTCCTTCTGATGAATACGTTCAGCATGCACGTGACTTGCACAAGAACAATATTGTTTTTGATTCTCTGGCCCCTGGGTTCATTGATGAATGGTTAGTCACACCATCCATGCGCGAAGTGGGGTTAGAGGTCCAGGCAAAGGGAGGCACCCGCCCAGCCATAAAGGAAGCCATGGCACGCCGCTTGATCGAGCAGTGCACACAGGACAATGAGACCCGCAGGGAGTACCTAGATTACTGGGATCGTGCGGGGGTAACGGCAGGCAACTACACGCTTTACGCTTCGGGACCTCCAGACACCGCCTATGAAGCGACCTTGAGAGCCGCGCAGCAAGCCCAGCAATTTGCCCAGCTCTTCAACGGCGAGCTGAGTGTTGCCAACACGGCCAACGAGGTGGAAGCCGCTTACAAAGCGCGGCACCACGTCGTCATGTTCAATCTGCAAAGCGCAGAGCCGGTGGGCAGTGATCTGGATCGTGTCGACAAGCTGCACGAGCTTGGAGTACGGAGCATGCAACTGACCTACAACCTGCGAACGCGTTTTGGAGATGGTTGCCTGGAAACCAACGATGGTGGCCTGAGTCGATTTGGTGAGGCTCTTATTGAAAAGATGAATTCCACAGGCATCATAGTCGATCTCTCGCACGCCAGCGCCGGAACGGCGAAAGATGCAGTGGCTGCGTCGCGCAGGCCTGTCATCGCATCACACACGGCAGCGCGCAACATCAGTGGTCACCGAAGAGGCCTTTGGGACGAGGTGCTCAAAGGCATCTCAGACACAGGAGGTTATGCCGGCGTTGTAATTCTTCCAGCTTTCATTGTGGGAGCCAATGGCAATGACAACGCAGAGAGGGCAGGAAAGCCACGCTCCTGGGCAACCTTGGATGTGGTGGTAGACCACATCCTTCACCTGGTGAATGTGATGGGCACTGATCATGTGGGTGTTGGCACAGACTGGGGCAAGCCGTACTACAACGCACTCACTTGGACCCCCGAAATGGTGAAACCGCAACGAGGATTCAATTGGATCGGTTGGCGTCCGGAAGATCGGTTCGACCCCAATGCCCAAACCTACGGTATGGAAACATGGGATCAGTGGCCAAACCTGACAGCGGCGCTGCTGCAGCGCGGTATGCCTGAGGATGTGGTGGTGAAGATCATTGGCGGCAACTATATGCGTGTGCTTCGCGAATTCAGCCAGTAGATCATGAGCGATTCAGTTCTCCCCCCTATGACCCGCGTCGGCGTCATAGGAGCTGGGGTCGTGGGCGCGTGCACCGCTTACGCCTTGCACAAGCGCGGATTTGACGTCGTCTTGATTGATAAAGGCGAGCCCGGGGAAGGCTGCAGCTTCGGCAATCTTGGAGCGATCAGCATGAGCTCCATCGTGCCGCTGGCAACGCCTGGCGTGATCAAATCTGCGCCGTCCATGCTGAGTGACCCCAACAGCCCGCTGTTTTTGCCGCTTCGCTATCTTCCTAAAGCGGCGCCGTGGCTTGCGCGCTTTGTGATGTCCGCCCGCCCAAGTGTGGTGGCCCGAAACTCTGCTGAGCTGGTAAAGCTCCATGCAGGAGCGGTTCAAGCACACGCGGATCTCACCAAAGAAATCGGTGTTCCTGAGCTCCTCGTCCACCGAGGTCAAATCCACCTTTATCCGTCAAAAGCTGCTCTGGAAGGCGACTCAGCCGCCTGGAAGCTGCGTCATCAGCACGGCTTGAAGTTTCGAGAGCTCGATGCTGCGGATATCGCAGAGATGGAACCTCGCATGGGATTTCGCTATCCAGTCGGGATTTTTCTGAACGACGACGCGACCATCCTTAATCCGTTGCGATACGTTCAAGCTATCGTGGCAGCTTTTGTTTCTGCTGGAGGGCAGGTTTGGAAGCGAGAAGTGCACCGCCTGGAGCGCAAAGAAAGCGCGGGTTGGTGCATTCACTCAGAACGGGGTCCTGAAGACTTTTCTCAATTGGTGGTGGCCGCAGGAGCTTGGTCTAAGCAGTTGCTCCACACCGCAGGAATACACGTGCCCATAGAAAGCCAGCGCGGCTATCACGTTCAGTTCATTGGCGGGGGATCGCTCATCTCTCGATCCATTCTTCTCACGGACAAAAAAGTGTTTCTCGCTCCTATGGAAACCGGGCTGAGGATAGGAGGCACAGTTGAAATCGCTGGGCTTCAGAGCCCACCGAATGCAAAAAGGTCACTGATTCTTGAAGGTATGGCGCGCGATCTATTTCCTGAGCTGGAAGGGATGGCTACCACCCACTGGATGGGTCACCGCCCCTGCATGCCAGATTCGGTCCCCAAGATTGGCAGCACAGGACTACCGGGCCTGCATATGACAGTCGGCCATGGGCATCTTGGGCTTACAGACTCGGTCCTTTCCGCGAACAAAATCGTCGAATCGATGCTGAAAGAAGTTCGGGCGACGTGATCTGCAGGCGATATCCCTAAGCCGTTGATGCGTCTCTACCTCGAGGTCAGTGGGGCTTCAAAGCATCAGAAGTACGCGACTTACAGGATTTGCCACCGATCAGCCGCTCGTCCAGCAAACAGGCTCAACGATTGAGGTTGATCGATAAGTTTCTTTTTATCAATCATAATTTTCTACATAATGATCGATAAATAGGAGTCTTATCAATCATGCCGTGGATCTGGCAACTCAAGGAATGGCCCAGCTTTAGCTGGCAAAACGGTCTTCTGGATAGAGAGGAGCGGCGCTTTGCCGAGGGTGTGTCGGTGACCATTGGTAGCCTGCGCCACCTGGCCGCCGGCGAACGCGAGAGTCTGACCATCGCACTGTTGGAGCGTGACGCGCTCGGCACATCGGCTATCGAGGGTGAAGTGCTGGACCGCGCCAGTGTGCAGTCTTCACTGCGTAAGCACCTGGGCTTATCTGATACCTCGCCCCAGCTTTCACGCGGCAAGCCCAGGGAAGATGGGCTCGCCGAGATGATGGCCGACCTATATAGAGAGCCAGACGCCGCATTGACCCACGAACGCCTCTTTGCATGGCACCACATGCTTATGCACGGCCGGCGCGACTTGGGGCAGATAGGACACTACCGGGAGCATGTATCGCCCATGCAAATCGTCTCCGGCCAGATTGGAGACGAGCGAGTGCACTACGAAGCTCCGCCGTCAGCCCAGGTGATGGCTGAAATGGAGGCATTTCTTGTTTGGTTTGCCGGCACGGCACCCGGTGCGGCCGATGCCCTGCCCGCGATCACGCGGGCAGCGGTGGCACACCTGTGGTTCGAGTGCATACATCCGTTAGAAGATGGCAATGGCCGCATCGGCCGGGCTATCGCTGAGATGGCTCTGGCACAGGCGACCAGCACGCCATGTTTTACCGGTATGTCCGCCGTGCTGTATAGCCACCGAAAAGAATATTACGAGCAGCTCAAGCGCCATAGTGTCAGACTCGACATCGACGAATGGCTGCATTGGTTTTCCCAGCGTGCGCTGGAGGCTCAGTTGGAGGCCGACCGGTTCGTACGATTTCTTATAGACAAGGCGGCTCTGCTCACGCGGCTATCTGGTCAGCTCAATCCGCGGCAGGAGAAAGCCCTGCTGCGCCTGTTCCGGGAAGGGCCCGACGGATTTACAGGCGGCCTGAGCGCCGGAAACTACGCTGCCATCACCGGTGCGCCCCCAGCCACAACCACGCGTGATCTGGCCGATCTGGTCAACAAGGGCGCACTTCGAAGGTCCGGGGAGCGCAAGTCGACACGCTATTGGTTGGCGATCGAAGCAGCATGAACAAGTGCTGCCAACATGCTTTGCCCGTTCATGACGCTATATCAAGGTCACAAATGGAGCGGGTGAAGGGAATCGAACCCTCGTAATTTGCTTGGGAAGCAAGTGTTCTACCATTGAACTACACCCGCGTGCGGCCCCGATTCTAGCGGAGCTTTTCGAGCAGGCTCCAATCGACTCGGTTTGGGCAGGCCAATGTCGTATGAAAGGACCTTGGAACGTGATCACCGCAGCCCACTCAGACTAGTGCAATATGGGGTGACTTTTCAACCGAAAGCAGAACATGGGGAACCCTTCGTCTTCAAAAGGCAAGATCAAAGACACGGTGCCAAAGCTCGTGGAATTCATCGACACGACGATATACGGGGACATCTGGGAACGCCCCGAGCTCTCCAAACGTGATCGCAGTCTGATCACGGTGTCGGCATTGATTGCCATGAGAGCGACTGATCAAATGCGCTCGCATATGGAAAAGGCATTGGATAACGGCGTGACGCCGGTGGAGCTAACGGAGCTCATCACCCATTTGGCCTTCTATGCAGGGACACCAGCGGCTGTCTCCGCCGCACTTATTGCTCGCCCCGTGTTGGTCGAATCAGGGTTTGTGAAGCCTGATGAAGCAGGCAGTTAATGCTGCCTTATGAAGTTTGAATCTCGTTCGTCCTGGAAAGGGTTTAAGCCCTTCGACAAGCTCAGGGCGAACGGTTAATGCATCGCCATGCCGGATCAATAGCCGTAGCATTTCTTGCCTTCTCTGTGCTCTATCCTGCGCGAAGCTTCAACCATTGAACGCCAGGTCGGCAGGGAGCCTGGCGTTAACGAAGTTGGTCGAACACGCCCCAACCGCTTCTAATCGCGCCCTCCAACGTGGCCGGATACGGCCCTTCAATGTAGTCACCGCAAGCGGCCAAACCAGGAGCGATTTGAGTCGGCGGGCGGACCAATGCAGGTGTGCACGCGAAGGTGGCGCGTTTTTCGATGATGGTGAGGAGAGGCTTCACGGCCAATCCCAGTTGGCTCTGGGCTTGAGCGACTACAGCAGCCTCCAGCTTCGTGCGTTCACCCTGGCTGGCGCTGATCACAAATGCGAGCAGCCCTGTGGGATGTTGGGGTACGCTGATTTGATCTCTGTCGAACACGAACTGCGCGGGATGCTGATCATCTGCACGCAGAGCGAGCATGGGGCGCTGCAGCAGCGAAGCTGTGCCGGATGAATTAGCCTGAGCGTAGACCGTAGCAATGGCCTGAAATTCCAGTGCGGCAGCTTGCGCAGACCACATCTTCATCAGTTCGTGCAAAGAGCCTTCAGCAACCTGTGACGATACGTTCAGGATGCGAGCGGCTTCTGAGGCGGAAACGGCCAACGCCACCAGGTCAAACGACTCACCATCTATCCACCACTGATCTGCTTTTCTTTCCACCCCATCGATTCGCTGGCCGGTCAGCACCCGCGCACCTTTTTCCTCGATCCAACGCGCGGCAGGAACAGGAAATAGTGCACTCAGATCGCAGCGCGGCAACAAGAAGTTGGAGCCACCGCGTTGGCTGAACAAGCCATCTTTCAGAACACGCAGAAAGACCGTACCGCTGGATTGCTTTACCGGCGTATTGAGTGCCGACACACACAGAGGTTCGATAAATTCCTTCATCAGCGTGGGCGGCAATCCGGCGCAGAGATCAGCCACGCTGGCGCTCGGGGCGCAACGGAACCCGGCTAGCTGCCAGCGGCTAGCTACCCTGAGCAGCGCCAGTTTGGATCGCCACGGCCAGCCGCGCGCACCTACGATGCCAGCTAGCGCATCCAGTGGGGTAGGTAGATCCGGCAGCGAAAGGCCTGTGCCATCCGGAAACGTCAACGCCATAGGAAAACGCAGCAGGGTTTGCTCCGGATCCACGCCCACCATGCGCATCAACCGCAGGGATTCGGCATAGGCGCCGATGAGAATGTGCTGGCCGTTATCTACCCAGATTTCACCGCCATCAGGCAAAGTGAGCGGTACGCCTCTTGCCCGGCCGCCGAGCGTGCGTGCAGCTTCCAACAGTGTGACTTGATGGCCTTCTTGTACCGCCCGTGCTGCAGCGGCCATTCCCGCCCAGCCAGCACCGATGATGGCGATTCGTTGCGGACTCGTCATTTCAGCCTTCTGTGCCATTGGCGCGAGAGTCCGTGGTGCCGCGACAACCCGGCCACGCAAAACGACAAAAACTCGTCGAGCGAACGCTCATTCCTAGAACCGGCCCAGTGCCTGCATCTTCCAGGCGAGCCATAGTTTGCGCAGCGGCGTAAGGGCGATGCGCTGGTGCAGCACCTTGAAATCATCGGCTTCTATCTCGCGCAGCAGAGTGCGATAGATGCTGGCCATCATCAGGCCCGGCTTTTGGCTATGGCGATCTTGGGCAGGTAGCAGGGCCAGCGCCTTGTCATACAGGGCGTGCGCGCGCTCGGTCTGGAATTTCATGAGCTTCACGAAGCGATCAGAGTATTCGCCCTTGACGACCTCGTGCGCCTTGACGTCGAACTGCTGCAGCTCGCTCACTGGGAGGTAGATGCGATCGCGCCGTGCGTCTTCGCCGACATCTCGAATGATGTTAGTGAGCTGAAACGCCAGGCCCAGGGTGTGGGCGTATTCCGTGGTCTGTGGCACGCTCTGGCCAAAGATCTTGGCTGAAACCTCGCCCACCACGCCGGCAACGAGATGGCAGTAGCGTTGCAGCGCAGCAAAATCCAGGTAGCGAGACTGCGTCAAGTCCATCTGGCAGCCTTCGATCACGGCGAGCAAATGGCGCGCTTCTATGCCGTATTCGGCAGTATGCGGCATCAGCGCTTGCATGGCCGGATGGGTGGGTTGGCCTGAATAGGCGCGGCCTACTTCAGACTGCCACCAAGCCAGTTTAGTGGCTGCCACGCCGGGATCGCTCACCTCGTCCACCACGTCATCCACCTCTCGGCAGAAGGCGTAGAAGGCCGTAATGGCGGCGCGGCGCGGCGCTGGCAGAAAAAGAAAGGCGTAATAGAAGCTGCTGCCCGAGGCAGCGGCTTTTTGTTGAACGTAGTCTTGCGGGGTAGTGCTCACAGGGTTGATTGTCCCATCGGTCGGGGCCGAGGCCAGAATTACATGCGCAGCATGCGCCAAAAAATGATGGGCGCGTCTGCCTTTCCTACGGTGGGGCGCCCCCGAAGAGTGCCGTAGCCAGTGGCGGCGATCTTGTCCAGAATGCGCAGACCGCCCTGCACTACTGCACGCAATTCCCAGCCGGCGCGGCCGGGAATACGGTGCACGAGCTGGGCGCCGCTCAGCATTCTGGCTCGTGCATCCTCCACACAGGCTTTTATGAGAAGTGTGCTTTCCCCGCTCTGCTGCATTTCAGGAAACTGGCGTGCGGGATCGCTGATGATGAACCCGTGCGCCGCGCAGTCGGCCAAGGGCAGGTAATAGCGGCCTCGCGGGATATCCACACTCAAATCCTGCCAGAAATTGATCAGCTGTAGTGCGGAGCATATGGCGTCGCTCTCGGCGTAGCGCTCTTCACCCCTCACGCCGTATAGGTGCAGCAACAAGCGGCCTACAGGGCTGGCTGAGCGGCTGCAGTAGTCGAGCAGGTCAGTCATGTCTGCATACGCGCTGCCATCGCGCGTCATGGTGACGTCTTGAGTAAAGGCTGAGAGCAGGTCATCCAGAGGCTGGGGGGGCAGATCAAATGCCGCCATTTGGGAGGCCAATGGCTCAAACACGGGCCGCCAGCGATTCGAAGGCGCCCGCTTTTTCACCACCGCGTGCAAATCTGCACGGTACGCCGCCAGGTCTGCCAAACGCTCGTTCGCGCTGGCGTGGCCTTCGTCGGCGATATCGTCGGCCGTTCGGGCGAAATGGTAGATCGCCGCGATAGGTGGCCGCAGATGAGGCGGGCACAACCAGGAGGCCACGGGGAAATTTTCGTAGTGATCAATGGATTGAGGCATGGGCTCGCAATTGTGACCTGCGTGCAATGTCCACTCACAAAACCCACCGT
Organism: Ottowia thiooxydans DSM 14619; assembly: GCF_000422885.1. Classification (GTDB taxonomy): domain Bacteria; phylum Pseudomonadota; class Gammaproteobacteria; order Burkholderiales; family Burkholderiaceae_C; genus Ottowia; species Ottowia thiooxydans. The sequence goes on from NZ_AUGX01000012.1 coordinate 118,151, forward strand.
GCGATCAGCGAGAATGAAACAAGACTTTGAGATCCCCACCCCCTCACCTTTTAACGCTCTTCATGACATCAACGCTTCGCCAATGGGTTGTTACCGCCTCCGGTCTCCTGGCAACGCTGCTCGCGCCAGGAGCATGGGGTAAAGAATGCTTGCAAGCCTTCGTTCCTCCCACCGAGGCAGCCCTGTCTGCCGCGGCACAGCAAGCCCAAGACCGGGGCTTTCTCTGGAAGATCAGCAAGGCTGGAAAGCATTCCTATTTGTACGGCACCATACACCTTGGCCGGCTGGAGTGGTGGGCGCCCGGGCCCAAGGTACAAGCTGCCATGGATGACAGCAGGGTTTTGGCTCTGGAGATGGACCTGAGCGATACAGCCACCGTGACCCAGCTTATGCAGGGGATGCGTGCTCAAGCTGGCGATTCACGCCTTGCACCTGAATTAACGGCGCGATTACGCCAGCAGGCAGAGTCAGAATGCATTGATTGGAAGCCGCTCGAAGGCCTGCGCACTGAGTTTCAGCTCAGCACTGTCCTGGTAGCCGCCGCGCGCCGCCACCGGTTGGAGCCAGCGTATGGTGCTGAAACCATGTTGACCGCAATGGCAAAGCACCAGAAAAAACCGCTTCGTGCTTTGGAAACCGTTGATGAGCAGCTCAGCGCACTGCGCGCCAGCAACCTCGCCGAACTGACGGAGATGATGGCAGAGAGCTTGAGCGACCTTGAAAGCGGCGCCGCGACCCAGGTGCTGGTCAAACTGGCCCGAGCCTGGGCGGGGAGTGATGCCACAACCCTCCAAAACTATGAGCAATGGTGCGACTGCATGAATTCGCAAGCCGAACGCGCCATGGCGCGGCGCTTGCTCGATGAGCGCAACCTCACCCTTGCCTCCCGAATCGATGAACTGCATGCTGCCAGTGCCCCGGTATTCGGTGCAGTAGGCGCCCTGCATATGTTTGGCGCGGCGGGCCTGCCTGCGCTGCTGAAAGCGCGTGGCTACACCGTGGATATGGTGTTCTGATCCTGATCTCAACCCCGCCCCCTGCATCCGCTATGCCCCGTCGCCTCCATCCTCGCGATTTCGAGAAGGACGCACCTTCCCTGGCGCACGCTTTGATCGGTGCCACCCTGCTGGTGGATGGGGTGGGTGGAATCATCGTAGAGACCGAGGCCTATGACCGCTCTGAACCAGCCTCTCACTGCTACCCCGGGCCCACACCACGCAACCAGGCCATGTTTGGCCCTCCTGGCCGAGCCTATGTCTACCGAAGCTATGGCATCCATTGGTGCTTGAATTTTGTGTGTCGTGAGGAGCATCACGGCGCCGGGGTGCTGATCAGGGCGCTGGAGCCTATGCAAGGCTTGGACCGCATGCGTGAAAGGCGAGGACTCCAAGACGAGCGCCTGCTCTGTGCGGGGCCTGGTCGCGTAGGCCAAGCTCTGGGCATCAGCTTGGCGCATTACGGTTTGCGGCTGGACGAGCCTCCGTTCGAAGTACTGGCTGTTCCCGCCACCCATCCTCCGGTGCAGGTGTTAGCTGGCCCGCGCATCGGCATCTCCAAGGCGGTCGATTTGCCTTGGCGCTTTGGGTTGCGGGGATCTCGGTTCCTGAGTCGGCGGTTTTAGAGCCTGTTCAAAGTCTCTGCGCGAGGGCTATTGTGTTCGAAAGACTGTGGATGCAAGGGGTGCGCCCATGCGACGAAAAACGCAGGGATACCTCGTGGTATCGCGAGTATTTTTAACGCCGCAGACGCTGTTTTTCGAGCGCAATAGGACCGCGAGGAGACTTTGAACAGGCTCTTAGGCTCCCGGCCCTCTCGCGAGCTTTACGGAGCTTCAGTTACGAAAGCGGCCTGTGGGCGTTGTCTGACACGCAACCAGGCCTATAGACGACGGCAGGGCATGACAAGGACGTTCACAATGAGTGCATACCCATTTCAGGCCATAACCCGAATGATCCCTTTACTTCGCACCTCACTCGCCACCACGGCATGCGTGGGCGCGATTTCTTTTATCTCGGGATGTACATCTGTTTCCGTCAGTGATCACGGGCGTTTTTTTCAGTACGCATCTACCGAGGGCAAGGTGATTGCTGAGTACGACGGGCACGATTCCACCACTTGTGCGACTCATCTTCAGAACCTGCGAAGAAATAGCTCCCACGGTGCTGGGGCACTGCGTTGTTCCTCGGAATCAGCCGAAGCAAGCCTGCCCGCCAAGGCCCGCGTAGCAGATGCCGGTGGGACCGAGTTCAACTTCAGGTTTGCCACTTTGGAGCAATGCCAACAAATGCTTCCGGCCATTGCAAGTGGGGGAAGTATTTTGCGCAATTGCTCCTGATCGCCAAAGCCGTCTCTAGCCGCAGCTCTTTCTCCTCCTCCCTTCCTCCTCGAGCTGCGGTTTTCCAGCGATGATTTGCTTCGGCAAATCATCGCTGCTTTCTCCTCAAACCTCTCACTTGATTTCAAGTGGATGCGCCTTCGTCCGACGAAGCAACGATCACACACGATTAAGAATCAACACGCACTCTTTTATCGTTCAACCTGGAGTCCCGTATGAATGCTGTTACCCCCGCTTCCCCGATCGACTACACCCAGGGCCAAGACGGAATGGCTCCTGGAGATCGTGCGAGAGCTCGTGTGCGTTCGCGCCTGGAGTTCCGCGCGGGAGATGGGCCGCTAATTGCCATAGAGCCTGACTACGCCCTTGAGTTGGAGCGCGCTGAGCAAAGTATGGTGGTGAGCTGGCAGGAAGATGGGCAGCCAATGAATGCCGCCATTCCGCTTGTTGAATTCAATGAATTCATTGATACCGGCAAAGTCGTCATCGAGGTCTAATTTGTCCTGCTGGCGTTTCTATCAAGCGCCCCATCCTCACGCCTTTGCCGCGCTCACCACAGAATGACCTGGGAGCAACGGAACAGCGCCAATTTGCGGCCAGTTTCATTCACCACGGTGGCAGACCAGATCTGGGTGGTCCGGCCCATGTGATCTGCCACGGCTTCCACGCTCAATACGCCTTCTTTGGCCGTGCTCAGAAAGTTGGACTTCAACTCCAGCGTGGTAAATCCTTTCGCCCCCTCCGGTAAGTGCGCCACAGTGGCGTAGCCTGCGCAAGTGTCCGCCAGCAGAATCAGTGTGGCGGCATGGAGAAATCCATTGGGGGCCATCATCCAAGGCGCGATGGTGAGCTCCATGGTCATCCGACCTTCTGAAATGGCGAGCGGCCGCAAGCCGAAGGTGCCCGGCAGTGTGCCTTTTTGACGTTCCAGGAATTTCTCTACGGTTTGATTGGTTCTAAGCATTTTCAGTCCAAGGTAGGGGTGAATGGGCCATGACTCTCGATCACATTGCAGTCTGACCGCCGGGGCGTGCAATCAGATGCTCAGCAGGCCAATTGCCTCACGCGCGACACGCGTATCGAATTCCCCGCTCATTCTGCTTCGCTCTACCCCGCTCATTCTGCTTCGCTCTAGATAAGACCAGCAAGCATCGCCTGGAAATTGAGAATGCCCGAGCGCTCTAGGGAACCTCTGCAAAACCCCTCTCGTTGCCAAATCGCTGGAAATACTTGTACTACTTTGAGGTCTTTACCTTAAAAAAGAGTATTTTTGTTCTAATAAAAGCCAGAATATGGCCTGAGATCGGTGCACAATCCGCCGATACACCCGAGGGAAGGGTGGCTCCCCGCTCTGACGGCGCCAGATTCAAGCGTTATGACCGGAGCCTATAACGACTCAAACTATGAAAAAAGACAATTTCTCGCGTGAATTCACCGTGCGCGGCGTTCTTTTGGGTGCGCTGATCACTCTGGCCTTCACGGCGGCCAACGTGTATCTGGGATTGAAGGTTGGGTTGACCTTCGCTTCCGCAATCCCGGCAGCCGTGATTTCCATGGCACTCCTTTACCGCTTCAAGGATTCCAACATCCTTGAAAACAATCTGGTGCAGACCCAGGCGTCTGCATCGGGAACACTTTCATCCGTGATCTTCGCGCTGCCGGCCTTGCTGATGCTGGGGCTTTGGTCAGGCTTCCCGTTCTGGCAAACGTCGCTGATCTGCGCTGCCGGCGGTACGTTGGGCGTGCTCTATACGGTGCCCCTGCGCCGAGTCATGGTGGTGCAATCAAACTTGCCTTACCCTGAGGGGGTCGCAGCAGCAGAAGTACTGCGCGTGGGAGACCAAAAGCGCCACCAGGATGAGACTGGTGCCCATACTGGTTCAAAGAACTCCAGTCTCCACGACCTCGGCTGGAGTGCGGGCCTTGCAGCCCTGTTCGGCTTCATGAGCAGCGGCCTGCGCGTTCTGGGCGAATCATTCAGCGCCTGGATTCCCGTGGGCAACGTGGCATTCCGCGTGGCGGCAGGCTTTTCGCCAGCGTTATTGGCCGCTGGCTACCTCATGGGCATGGCGGCGGGGATTTCGGTGCTGCTGGGTTTGGTGTTGTGCTGGGGCGTGGTGGTGCCTTGGCTGACCGCAGAGGCCACGCCATTAGCGGGACAAGCTGTGAGCGATCTCGCCAATCAATTGTGGGCCAGCAAGGCGCGCTTTCTTGGCGCAGGAGTGATTGGCATCTCGGCGCTCTGGACTGTGGGTACATTAGCGCGCCCGATCATCCGCGCCATCCGCAGCCAGCCTGCACGGGCAGAGGTGGCTGCTGGCACCCCCCGCGATGAAACCGATGAAGACATGCCTCGCAGCTGGATGCTGATCATCGGCCTGGCGGCGCTGGCAGTGCTCTTTGGAGTCGTCACCAGTTTCATTCAGGATTACATGCCAGAGCTGAGCAGTGCCGCGCTCTACAGCCTCGCAGGTTTGTGCGTGCTCTTCGCTTCGGTTTTTGGGTTTCTGGTTGCAGCCGCTTGCGGCTACATGGCCGGGCTGGTGGGTTCATCTGCCAGCCCTATATCAGGCATTGGCATCATTGCCACCATTCTCATGGGGCTTTCATTGCTGGGTTTGCATTCGCTGGTACCTGGGTTTGAGGCCAGCGTCTCGGGGAAGCTCGGTGTGGGGCTGGTGCTGTTTATGGTGGCGATCATCCTGGCCATGGCTGCCATTTCCAATGACAACCTTCAGGACTTGAAAACCGGATACATCGTAGGTGCGACACCCCGGCGCCAACAGGTGGTGCTCATTATTGGCTGCCTGGTTGGAGGTGCCGTCATTCCTCCTGTGCTCAATCTGCTTTACAACGCTTATGGCTTTGCAGGATCAATGCCGCGAGAAGGCATGGACGCGACTCAAGCCCTGGCTGCACCGCAAGCGACTTTGATGAACCAGATTGCCACGGGCATCTTCAGCGGTTCGTTGGACTGGAGCATGCTTGGTTTAGGCATTGCGATCGGTATTGCGGTGATCATTGCGGATGTCACGCTGCGGCGCTCTGGCAAGGGGGCATTGCCACCGCTGGCGGTAGGCCTGGGAATTTACTTGCCACCCACCATTGGCCTGACCCTCACCGCAGGCGCTGTACTGGGCTATCTCATCAAACGCGCCATTGACGCGCGCGCCAAACATGCCGGCAAGGCATGGGCCGCAGCGGCCGAAGAACGCGGGTTGCTTTTAGCTTCAGGTTTGATCGTAGGCGAAAGCCTGATGGGCCTGGTGATTGCGTCGCTGATAGGCTTCAGCGGCAAAGACGCGCCACTCGCGCTGGTGGCGGAAGGATTTGCGCCAGCGATGTGGTTAGGCCTGCTGGGCTTCATCGGGATCGCTGTGTTCTTCTACAAACGGGCGGTTCGCGCCTAAGCGCGCCCGCCCATCAAGCCTGGCGCATGGTTTATTGCAAGAACGCAGGCTTGGCGTAGCCCTTGAATTTGCTGTCCACCACGGTCTGGAACTCTTTAGAGCGGTAGGCTTCTGTCAGATCCTTCGCCCAGGCCGCGTCTTTATCTGCACGCTTGACGGCAACCACATTGAGATAGTGGTCAGGCGTTTTTTCGAGCGACACCGCCTCTGTCAGTTTCAGGCCTGAAGAGATTGCAAAATTGCCGTTGATGATGGCGTATTCTGTGTCGCCCAGCGAACGCGGCAGTTGCGCAGCTTCAAGCGGAATGAACTTCAGCTTCCGAGTGTTCTGGTCGATATCCTTCTCGGAGGCGCGCAGGGGATCAATACCGCTTTTGAGCGTCACCAATTTGGCCTGCTCCAGCAGAACGAGCGCACGTGCCAGATTGCTTGGGTCATTCGGCAAGGTGAAGCGGTCGCCTTCCTTGGCTTCAGCCAAGGTCTTGCGTTTGGTCGAATAGACACCCAGCGGCGCAATCGGACCTTGCACCAGCTCCACAATATCAAGCTTCTGGTCTGTAGCGAATTTCTTGAGGTAGACCAGATGCTGGAAGAAGTTGGCATCAAGCGATCCTTGTGCCAGCGCCAGATTGGGCTGCACGTAGTCGTTGAATTCCACCAGCTTGACCTTGTAGCCCTTCTTCTCCAGGATAGGGACGATGCCCTGCTTGAGCTGGTCTATGTTGGAGCCGGCAGTACCGCCGATGGTGAGCTCCTTTTTGGCGCTTTGCGCGCTGGCTTGCAAAGACAAGCCTCCAAGCGAGACAGCGGCAAAAGCCAGGGCGAGAACGGAACGGCGCAGAGGTGTGTGTTTCATGATGACGATAGGTTGGAGTTAAGAAAAGAAACGAAAATATTCAACGCTTGTCCAGACGACGTGCGCTCGTGGTACCTGCAAACTGAATGATCTGAACCAGTACCACGAGCAGGGCGACGGTCATCACCATCACGTCTGTCTGGAAACGGTAATAGCCGTAGCGGATGGCGAGATCACCGATACCGCCACCGCCAACGACGCCGGCAATAGCCGAATACGATAGGAAGCTCACCGCAAGCACAGTGAACGCCAGCACCAGGCCGGAGCGGGCTTCCACGATCAGCACGCGCCAGATGATCTGAAGCTCTGTGGCGCCCATGGCGTGGGCCGCTTCAATGACGCCTCGCGGAACCTCACGCAAACACTGATCCACCAGGCGGGCCAGGTACGGGATCGCGGCCACAGACAGCGGAACCGCAGCGGCTAATGGGCCAATGGAAGTGCCCGCAATCACCCGCGTGAAGGGCACCAGCGCCACCAGCAGAATGATGAAGGGAAACGAACGTACGGTGTTCACAATCCAGTTCAGCACCAAGTGCACAGGCTTGTTCTCCAGCGACTGCCCGGGGCTCAGCAAGAACAACAAAATCCCCAGCGGCCCGCCGATTAGCAGAGCCGCGCTCAGCCCTATGGCCAACATCAAAAATGTCTGGCCGATTGCAATGCCCAGCTCGGGCAAGATGGCAACAATGTTCTCAGGCATAAGCCACTCCCTGGATCTGGGTACGGCGCTGCGAGCTGCCTTCACCAAGCCCTGCGCCTGATTGCAACGACTCTGCTGCCTCTCGGGCACGGCGACGCACCAGTGCGTCAATCTCCCGGCCCAGTACCGTCAAGCGGGGGCCAGTAGGGCCATCAATGGCGAACTGCTCGATCAGCTCGCCCTGTTCAAGAATGGCTACTTTTCTGCATAACAGTTCGACGACTTGCAGCTCATGCGTGACGATCACAATGGTCACGCCAAGCTTCTGATTGATGTCGCGCAGCGTCGCCAGCAGCTCGTGCGTGGTCTCGCTGTCCAGGGCTGATGTCGGCTCATCGCATAGCAGCACCTTAGGGCGGGGAGCCAACGCACGCGCAATGGCTACACGCTGCTTTTGCCCGCCGGACAGTTGGGCAGGGTAGCTTTCGCTTTTTTCCTCCAGGCCCACCAACTTCAAGCACTCTTGTACACGCGCTTTGATCTCAGCCCGTGTGTGGCGTCCGTGGATTTTTAGCGGGAAGGCCACGTTATCTGCCACCGTGGCGTTCTGGATCAGATTGAACTGCTGGAAGATCATCCCAAGGCTCTGGCGCGTGTCCCGTAGTTCGCGACGCGAGAGCTTGGTCAGATCACGGCCTTCCACAATCACTTGGCCCGCGTCAGGGCGTTCAAGCAGGTTGATCAGTCGAAGCAGTGTGGATTTGCCCGCGCCACTCTTACCAATCAGGCCAAAGATGTCGCCAGCGTAGATATCCAGCGAGAGCGAACGCACGGCGTCGAAATTTTCTCCATTCGGAAGTTTGAACGACTTGCGAACGGATTCGAGCTGGATCACCGGAGGCGCATCTGACGCGGTCTCCGGTGGAGGAAAACGAATAGGCAAAACAGTAGTCATTAGGGGCGTCATACCGAAGGAATGCTCGCAAACCGAGCGTTCCTGCGGCGTTCGAAAAAACATTGAATGACGCGAGTATGGGAACTACGGGCCGAATAGGGAACGAATTAATAGTTCGCTCCTTATTACTAATTTGTATAACTCACAGGTAATTTCACATCAATAAGCACATAAGGTTTCGCACTTTCCTTCGTTTGGAAAAACGAGAGGAGCAGACACAGTGCGTATCTCTTTTCACATTTTTGATGCTGCCCACCATGACGAACACACCCCGCCGCCGCACCGCCGTCATCGCTGCGATCTCGCTCGCTGCCACTGCTTTCCTGTCTGCTCACGGCACGCTTCATGCGCAAGAGAAAAAGACGCTCAAAGTAGGCGTCTCCGTGGGAAATGCAGAGCAGATTTTTGAGGTTGTCAAAAAAGTCGCTGCACGCAACGGCTTGCCCATCGAGGTCATCGTATTCAATGATTACCAGTTGCCCAACGCCGCGTTAGCAGCCGGTGACCTGGATGCCAACGCCTTCCAGCATCAGCCATTCCTGGACAACCAGAACAAGGCACGTGGCTTTGACATCGTGCCTGTGGGCTTGACCGTTACAGCACCGCTGGGCTTTTACTCACGAAAAATCAAGAGCCTTGATGCACTGCCCGATGGCGCCACTGTGGGTATTCAAAACGACCCGTCAAACGGCAACCGCTCCCTGCTCCTGCTGCAGGAAGCCAAGCTGATCACGCTTAAACCCGAGGCGGTGAAGAACAACACCGCAACGCCGCTGGATGTGGTCTCCAACCCCAAGAAACTGAAGCTGATTGCACTGGACGCCGCGCAGCTTCCGCGCTCGCTGGATGACCTCACGATTGCCTCCATCAACAACGACTACGCCGAAAAGGCTGGCTTGTCTTTAGACAAAGACGCCGTGATCAAAGAGTCGCCTAAGAGCCCATACGCCAATTTGATTGCGGTACGCCGTGCCGACAAGGACACACCATGGGCCAGGAGCCTGGTGCAGGCTTACCAGTCGGCAGAGGTCAAAACCTTCATTCAAACCAAGTTCAACGGTTCGCTGGTGCCGGCTTTTTGATTAAATAGATGGAGCGAAAGCTCCATCTATTTCCGGCTCACGACGCCTTCTTGCCGCCCGCAGGCAAGAGCGAAACCAAGGCGATCACCGCAAACCCCACCGGTACGCCGAAGACGCCTGCCGACATGGGCAAGATGCCACCCCACAGTCCGCCAGGTGCAGCCCCCCACCAGGCACGCAGTGTGGGGTTGGCGATGAGCATGTAGCCCACTGTCACGCCAACGCCAGCCAACATGCCCGCCACGACGCCGCGCCTGGTGGCACCGCGCCAGAAAATTCCCATGACCAGGCCAGGGAAAAAGGTGGATGCTGCCAGCGAGAACGATGCAGTCACGAGGGAGATAATTTCTGCGGGCTTGAGCACCGCAACAAACGCAGCCAGCATGGCCGTGGCCAGGAGTGCAAACTTCGAAAGAATGACGTGGTTTTCCGAAACACGCACCATGCCATCCGGGCCAGTGGGCGCTGTATCGTGCACCAGTGCATTGCTGATGGTGAGCAACAGGCCGTCAGCAGTGGAAAGAGCTGCGGCCAAACCACCCGCCGCCACCAAGCCGGAAATCACGTAAGGCAGGCCACCCAGCTCAGGGGTCGCCAGCATGATCATGTCGGCGCCCAGCCTGATCTCACCGAACTGCAGAATGCGATCTCCGTTCACGTCAGCCACCGAAACCAGACCGGGATCCACCCTGCCCCATTGCGCAATCCAATTGGGCAGGGCATCGAAACTGCTGCCTACCAACCCCTGCATGATCTCGTACTTCACCAACACCGCCAGCGCTGGCGTGGCCAAGTAGAGCAAGGCGATGAACCCTAGCGACCAAGCCACCGAATTGCGCGTGTCAGCGACGCTGGAGGTGGTGTAGAAGCGGGTTAAAAGGTGAGGCAAACTGGCAGTGCCCACCATGAGGCAGAACATCAGTGCCAAGAAATTCATACGGGAAGCGTCGAACTCCTCCCGGTCGGCCACCGAACCCTCAGGGTCGCCAGAGAAGGCCTGCCCGTGGCGTGGCAAGCCGCCAAGGGGCTTGCTGCGCTCTATGGATTCTTTCATGGCACGCGTCCAGCGATCTATGGCGCTCGCCTCGTTACGCGGCAGGGCGGCCAGTTCACGCCGTGCTTGCATGATGAGAGAAAAATCCACGCCCTGAGCTTTGAGCATGCGGATGCGCTCCTCAAGCTGGGAGCGGTCACGGGCCAAGGCCGCTGCCGGATCTCGCAGGCGTTCGGCGTAGTCCCGCGCCCGCTCCTGGTAGATGGCGCTCACGGCTTGTTCCGCTGAGGAATCTATCAACGCCTGCTCAAGTTTCTCAATTTTGGGCAGTTGCGCGCCATAGGCCACTACCGCAAGCGGCGTTCCCAGTTGCTTGTAAGCCAGCCACGAAACGGGGATCAAAAATGCCAACAGCAGCACAACGTACTGTGAGACCTGGGTCCAGGTGATGGCGCGCATGCCTCCGAGAAAGGAGCACAGCAGCACGCCGCCCAGACCCAGCAGAATGCCAATCTCGAACTGCACTCCCGTCAGCCGCGAGGCGATCAACCCAATGCCATAAATCTGAGCCACCACGTACATGAACGAGCAGCCCACAGCCCCCGCAGCAGCCAACAAACGTGGCCAATAACCGCCGAACCGCACCGCAAAGAAATCCGGCACGGTGTAGAGGCGCATGGCGCGCAGCCTTGGCGCAATCAGAAGCGCCACCAGGCAGAACCCCCCGGTCCAACCCAACACGTAAGCCAAGCCGCCGGGTTGCGCAGCAGTGCCAGAAAAGCCTTGAAGATAGAGCGCCCCCGAAAGACTGATGAACGATGCGGCGCTCATCCAGTCTGCCGCAGTCGCCATGCCGTTGTACATGGGCGGAATGCGCCGGCCTGCTACATAGAACTCTTCCGGATCAGTCGTTCGGCCCCAGATGCCAATTCCGGCATAGAGCATGACAGTTGCAAAGAGAAAAATCGGCCCAATCCAGGCGCGGGAAAGTCCGGCTTGCTCAGCCCAGGCCATGAGGGCCAGGAACGCCAGAAATCCGACCACAAACAAAAATAACGCCCGGTGCAGGCGTGATTCGTAACGCGCAACTTCAGGCGTTTTCATCCGCAGCGCCCGCGCCCACATGAGCGCGCTCCTGGCGATTCCTGATCGTGGCGTAGACCACCACAATGCCCAGAAACACCAGTACGGCGCCTTGGGCCACAAACCAGAAATTGACCGGCCAACCCGCCACCACCTGCCGCAGATCCCGGGCAAACCAGCTGACGCCAAAAGACGCGGCCGCCCACACCACGAGAAGGACCACCTTCAACCGGTCAAAGCCGTAGTGTGGGGTTTCGGACAACGCCTCCATCCTCTCCAAATGCTCCGCATCTTTGAGGTGTCCCATCTCCGGAGCGAATAAGGCGCTGCGACTGGTCAGCTCGCGAGCAGGGTCCATGTATCGATCACGCTATCAGGATTGAGCGAGATCGAAGAAATGCCTTCCTTGGCAAGCCAGTGGGCAAAGTCCGGGTGGTCGCTGGGGCCCTGCCCGCAAATACCCACGTACTTACCCGCTGCCAAACAAGCGCTAATGGCACGCTGGAGCAAGGCTTTAACGGCAGGATCTCGCTCATCGAAATCGGCAGCCAGCAACGGCATGCCTGAATCGCGATCAAGGCCAAGCGTGAGCTGTGTGAGATCGTTGGAGCCAATTGAGAAGCCATCGAAATATTCGAGGAAGCGCTCGGCCAGGATGGCGTTGCTGGGTACCTCGCACATCATCACGACTTTCAGATCGTTCACGCCGCGCTGCAAACCATGGTCAGCCAACAACTGCGTCACGCGCTCAGCCTGACCCAGAGTGCGCACAAACGGCACCATCACCTGCACATTGGTCAGGCCCATGTCTTCGCGCACCCGCTTGAGTGCTTCGCACTCCATGGCAAAGGCTTCGCGGAAATCAGCGCTGATGTAGCGCGCCGCGCCACGGAAGCCGAGCATCGGGTTCTCTTCTTCGGGCTCATACCGGCTGCCACCAATCAGCTTGCGGTATTCGTTGCTCTTGAAGTCAGAAAGACGCACGATCACTGGTTTGGGCCAGAAAGCGGCGGCGATAGTGGCCACACCTTCAGCGACCTTGTCCACATAGAACGCACGCGGTGAGGCGTGTCCGCGCGCCACCGATTCCACGGCTTTTTTCAGATCTCCATCAACTTGCGGATAGTCCAGGATAGCCTTGGGGTGCACGCCGATGTTGTTGTTGATGATGAATTCCAGGCGGGCCAAACCCACGCCTTCATTGGGCAACTGCGCGAAGTCGAAGGCCAACTGCGGGTTGCCTACGTTCATCATGATCTTGGTGGAGATCGGCGGCATGGCGCCGCGCTTGACTTCGGTGATTTCGGTTTCGAGCAGACCGTCGTAGACGTGGCCGGTATCGCCCTCCGCGCAGCTCACCGTCACCAGCGTGCCGTTCTTGAGTTTTTCAGTGGCGTCGCCGCAGCCCACAATGGCGGGAATGCCCAACTCGCGCGCGATGATGGCCGCATGGCAGGTGCGCCCGCCCCGGTTGGTCACGATGGCGCTGGCGCGTTTCATCACCGGCTCCCAGTTGGGATCAGTCATATCGGTCACGAGCACATCGCCGGCCTGCACCTGGTCCATCTGGGAGATGTTGTGCACCATGCGCACTGGTCCGGTGCCAATTTTCTGGCCAATGGCTCGGCCTTCGGCCAGCACAGTGCCCGTGCCTTTCAGCCTGTAGCGTTGTTCTGTCTTGCCCTTCTGCTGGCTTTTTACGGTTTCTGGCCGTGCCTGCAGGATGTAGAGTCCGCCGTCTGTACCGTCCTTGCCCCACTCAATGTCCATGGGACGGCCATAGTGTTTTTCGATCACCAGCGCGTAGCGCGCCAGCTGCAAAACATCTTCATCCGTGAGGGAGTAGCGGTTGCGAAGTTCAGTGGGAACGTCAATGGTTTTCACCAGTTGGCCACTGGCGGCTTTTTCCTCCGGAGTGGAAAACACCATCTGAATAAGTTTCGATCCCAGGTTGCGACGGATTACCGCGTGCTTGCCAGCCTGGAGAGTGGGCTTGTGCACATAGAACTCATCCGGGTTCACAGCGCCCTGCACCACGGTCTCGCCCAGGCCATGGCTGCTGGTGATGAACACCACATCCTCGAACCCGCTTTCCGTATCAATGGTGAACATGACGCCGGCAGCGCCCAGATCGCTTCGGACCATACGCTGAACGCCCGCTGAGAGCGCTACGCCAGCGTGCGCGAAACCCTTGTGCACGCGGTAGCTGATGGCACGGTCGTTATAGAGGCTGGCAAACACCTCTTTCATTTTGTGCAGCACGGCCTCGATGCCGGTCACGTTCAAGAAGGTCTCTTGCTGGCCCGCAAAGGATGCATCAGGCAAATCCTCTGCAGTGGCGGAAGAACGCACCGCGAAGCTGGCCTGAGTGTTGCCAGCGCTGAGCGTGACAAACGCTTCCCGAATGGATTTTTCCAAGTCTGCCGGGAAGGGTTGCGCCTCTACCCATCCACGAATTTCTGCACCCGCGACCGCCAACTCACGGACATCCTCGGTATCCAGCGTATCCAGCCGAGCCTGAATACGTGCATCCAGGCCGCCGTGCGCCAGGAATTCGCGAAACGCATGCGCCGTGGTAGCAAAACCGGTAGGAACGCGAACGCCTTCAGGACCTTCAGTAGGCAATTGGGAAATCATCTCGCCGAGGCTGGCGTTTTTACCGCCCACCGAATCGACGTCAGTCATTCTCAGTTTTTCAAACGGTACGACCAGGGAGGTCGGATCAAACAATGCAGACATGGGGAAGCTCCAGAAGTTAAAACCGGTCTGGCGCGTCGTTCAGAGAGAGAACGAACACGCACGCTACCCACTCGCGCAGACGGACTTTGGAGTTGTGCTTGTGTGCCACTTTCCACGCGTGCGGGTTGAATTCGCATAATGAGGGGGATTCTATGTTTTTAAGCCAGCCCACAGGAACCTAGTCCATGCCAGAGCGCACTGTCTTTTTTGTCTCCGATGGCACCGGCATCACCGCCGAGACCTTTGGCAACGCCATTTTGGCTCAGTTTGACTTCGTACCGCATCGTGTTCGCATACCTTTCGTCGATTCTGCCGACAAGGCCCACCAAGCGGTGCGCGAAATCAACCATGTGGGGGAGTTAGAAGGGAAAAGACCTCTAGTTTTCACCACTTTGGTGGATATGGAAGTGTTAGGCATTATCCGCACCGGCTGTAAGGGCATGCTGATGGACATGTTCGGTACCTTCGTGCAGCCCTTGGAGCTTGAACTGGGCATCAAGAGCCACCACCGCGTGGGAAGGTTTTCAGATATCAGCAAGAGTCAGGCTTATCACGACCGCATCGAGGCCATCAATTACAGCCTGGCGCACGATGACGGCCAAAGCAACAGGGATCTGGCCGGCGCTGACGTGATCCTTATTGGCGTCAGCCGGAGTGGCAAAACGCCCACCAGCCTGTATCTGGCGATGCAGCACGGCCTCAAAGCGGCCAACTACCCCCTTATTCCAGAAGATTTCGATCGCCGTCAGCTTCCTCCTGCGCTGGTGACGCATCGCAAAAAGCTGTTTGGCTTGACCATCTCGCCCGAACGCCTGTCTGAAATCCGCTCGGAGCGCCGTCCAAACTCACAATATGCAAGTTTGGCAAACTGCCGTATGGAAGTGGCAGAAGCGGAAAGCATGATGCGACGCTCCGGCATCCGTTGGCTTTCAACAACGACCAAGTCGATCGAGGAGATTGCCACCACGATCTTGCAGGAACTGCGCCCCGAACGCTTGAGTTACTAAGCCAAACGCCTTTTGGCGGGGTGAGCTAAAAAACAACTACAGACCTATCGCGGCAATACCGGCGCGAGCAATTTGGGCATCGTTCGCTGATTTGACGCCGCTCACGCCCACCGCGCCCAGGCACTGGCCGTCTTTCATGATGGGAACGCCCCCCTCCAGCATGCCTTCTATGAACGGTGCAGACAGGAAGGAATAGCGGCCACCGTTGATCATGTCTTCGTAGACCTTGCTCTCGCGCCGCCCGAGTGCCGACGTGCGTGCTTTGGCTGGTGCGACATGCGCACTCACGGGCGGAGTGCCATCCAAGCGCTGAAAATGTAACAGGTGACCCCCCTCATCCACGATGGCAATCGCGACAGCCCAATCGTTCCTCAAAGCCTCGGCCTCTGCTGCGGCAGCAATCGCCTTGACCTCAGAATGTTCGAGGATGTATTTGGTTTTCATAATTTGATCTCCACATAGGGCCTAAGTAGCAAAAAAATCAGAGGGGCCGCGCGATCGCAGCCAAGCATCTACTTGAGGAAATTTTGCATGATGAGAGCCCATCGCACGGCTGCACACGCATCTTTTTGATTTCTAAGGGAATTTTTACGTTCTTTGCTACTCATACGTACAATGAACGTCAAGCCGCCCGAGCGGCGCACATTTATCCGCCACCTAGAGGAGAACTGACTTATGAGCGACCGCATTCAAACTTTTGGCTATGCTGACGCCGCACGCGGTGGGGTAGCTACTCCGGAAGAGCGCAATAAGGTATTGCGCAACACCTACTTACTGCTGGCCCTCAGCCTGATTCCTACTGTGTTGGGCGCCTGGATTGGCGTGTCCACAGGTATTACAAGAAGCCTGACGGGTGGCGTGGGTCTCGTCGTTTTTCTGGCGGGTGCCTTCGGCTTCATGTACGCCATTGAGAAAACCAAGAACTCCGCTGCGGGCGTACCTGTTCTGCTGGCTTTCACCTTCTTCATGGGCCTGATGCTCTCGCGCATGATCGCGATGGTGCTGGGTTTCAAGAACGGTTCTGAATTGGTAATGACCGCCATGGGCGGCACGGCAGGCGTGTTCTTCGTCATGGCCAGTCTCGCCAGCGTGATCAAGCGCGACATCTCCGGTCTGGGCAAATGGCTCTTCGTGGGTGCGCTGGCGATCATGGTGGGCGGCATCGTGAACGTGTTTGTGGGTTCCACCACGGGCATGCTGGTGATCAGCACGCTGGCGATCGGCGTATTCAGCTTGTTCATGCTGTATGACCTGAAACGCATCATCGATGGCGGCGAAACCAACTACATCAGCGCCACACTGGCCTTGTATCTGGACGTCTTCAACGTGTTCCAGAGCTTGCTGGCTATCTTGGGCCTCACCAGCGGCAGCAACGACTAATCAGCCTCAACGGCCACCAAAAAAGGGTCCCACATGGGACCCTTTTTTTGCTTGTGTACCATCGAGTTTTCGCCTGTATTCACAATTCAGCGCTCCTCGTAGCCGAAACATGATTTCTAGCGGCTATAATTCGAAGTTCGCGGTGACTGTAGCTCAGTTGGTAGAGTCCCAGATTGTGATTCTGGTTGTCGTGGGTTCGAGCCCCATCAGTCACCCCAAATTCTCTAAGTGTTGATGATTTAAAAAGGTTTTCCGGTGATTTCACCGGACCCCATCATCCACTTGTCTCATACAGCGCTCCTTTTCGGAGCCGCCTGTAAGCTCCCCCCCCCCCCCGTCTGATCACTGACCGTTGCGGAAATCCCGCTTGCTGTTTTTGCATGCGGTACATTGCCTTGCAAGGCCTTGGCTTGAAGCGGGTGCGCTCCCCTTTGTCGTGTCAAGATGGACAGCAGGTGCCAGAGTAGGCCTTCAGCGCGGTGCGGTACATATTGCGTTTGAGCTCAAAGGCAGTAGAGGCGCCCAATGAGATGCCTCCTGAGACAGCGGCGGGAGTCGACTGCCGTCGCGAATATCGAGAACCAAGAACACAAGAGCCAGGGCTCTCTGGATTTCAACTGATCATGTCGAAATTACTCACCACCGGCGCCACTGAGCTCCCCGCCCCGGGCAGCGTCGTGCTGCTGCCGCTGGCAGGTCAAAAATTTTCAGCAGCGGTCGTTATCAAAGCGACCACCGGGATCGATCCAACCCAGTCAACTGCCAGGCGCACGGTCAGCACAACCAGGGTGCTGGTGGTCACATCGGCCTGGGTTTCGGACGAGCCAAAACTGCCCTCCGACTCTGAACTACGTCGATGGCTGTTTCTCACCCATCATTCTTGGAAGTCTGTATTGCAAGCGCATTGGATTTCCGAACCTCTACCTCCCGGTATGAAATCGATGGGGTCAATCCCGATCACGCAAGAGGATCTGAAACTTGATTCTTCCAGCTACGGTAGCTCCTGGGAAAGCCTTGGTGCGCAGAGCCTGGCGCAATGGCGTTGGGACCATGATCGAAGTAACCTGCTAGCCGAAGAAGAGCGTGAGGCACAAGAGGTCGCAGAACGGGCGCGTTTGTATATGGAGAAGCAGGCTCAAATACTTGAGTCCACAACCCTTGACAGCTTGTCTTCAAGAGACTGGTTCTCACATTGGAACGATGACTGGGAACAGCCACTTCAGCAACAAGCCAAGGCCATGATGCTGAACTTGCTCGAAGACTTGCTGGCGCTTCAAAAAACATCCAAATCGCAGATCCTCAGCCGAGTTCGGCAATTCGTGGCATCCCTCAACCAACTGAATGCCGAGGAATCACTCATTCAAACTACGCATAGCGAAGACCTCATTGAGGCCCTCGAGCTGATAGCGATAGTGACAAAAACCCCCACCTTGATTCAACGCGTTGATGACTGGCGGGAGTGGTAACTATGCGCACGCCTGCTCGCCTCGTAATGCGCTCCAGCCCGTCAGCCGAGAGGACATATGACCCGAAACGCTCCTTTGATCAACCTCAGAACAAGATGGCATGACAGGCGCGAGGAGCTACTGTCCGACCTGACCCAATTGGCCACTATTTTCGGCGAGACTACAGACGGGCTTAAAGACTGCCGCGGCTTTCTCTTCAACTCGGGCAGTTGGAGTGGCGCTCGCGTTTCTCTGGAGAAGATGGTATTTGAAAGCTGCGATTTCTCCGGCAGCGACTTCTCCCATTGCAGTCTCATGACGCCCTCATTCAAGAACTGCAAGTTCAATGAGTGTGACTTCACAGAGGTCAGAATGTGGAACTGCGAGTTTATCGAGTGCAGCTTTGAGAAGTGCGAATTCCTGGGTGGTCAACTCGGCGTAGACGGCTTCTACAAATCCTGTCAATTCATCGCATGCCGCTTCAAACCCAAAGGCAGATCACGACGGTTGTTCGGTCATGATGCTCTGCACGAGCAATGCCACTTCGTCACTTGCAAATTTCAGACGCTTGAGCTTGCCTCGACGCGTTTTGTACGCTGCCAATTTGCAAGCTCGTTTCGCTCGGTCCGCTTCCTGGGCACCCAAGCCACCGCGACTGATACTGGCGGGTCAGCCGTCATGCTTGAAGACTGCGATCTCATGGACTCTACTTTCCAATCCTGTGAGATTGACGAGGACTGTGCGCTAGTCCGAACGCAGGTCCCTGAACAACTTTAGGTAACTAGTGAGGGGCGTACGCCACTTGGAGAAAAACTGCCCCGCAGAGGCGACTAACCATCTCGCTGGTCATCAAAGTCTGCGGAGATGACAAGGTCTACGTTGCGCTAGAGTCTCCACATCCACACAGGGTTTCCATTCATGGCAGTCGAAACTTTTGAGCGCGACACTACCGTGCAAAAACTGCGCACGTTGGCCGCAAGTCACATGCTGCGCGACAGAGTTACAGAGTTGTTCATCGCCAGCATTGCTACAGGCGTACGCCGGGCGATGACGCCCATCATGGCTTACTACTCGGCGTGCAATTTGCCAGATCACACATGGGAGCGATTCGATTTTTCGGCACACAATCGTCTCATCCGATTCGATGCCGATATTCCCTGCGCCATATGCGGCATTTTCCATCGTTCTCCCGCAGGGCGTGACTTTAGCAACTATGGGTTCTTCGACAGAGCAGAACAGATTGCCGACTTCGACCGCGCTGGGCGCTGCTCCATGACGCCGGATTACAGCCATTTGATCGACCTGGAGGATGTGCCCAATATCACGCTGGCGTATCAGACTGAGCATGTTGAAGTGCTGCGTGCGCTATTGAAAGTGATTGAGTCCGTTCCGGTAACCTTATCAACCACAGAGCTTCAAAAGCAGGTATCAGCGACAAAATTGATGCCCAAAAGCAATCTGGCAGCACGGATCTGGTGCCTGCGGATACTCGCAGAGCTTGGCGTCGTTACGAATGCCAAAGTGCCTAAATACTCGGGTGCATTTCACTTCTACAGCTATTTGCAACGTATAGAGATGGAGAATGAGGCATTTTCTCAAATGCCTCATCGTGCAGACCCAGTTTGGCCATTGTCCGCAGGTCGCGGGCAGCCCGCCGTGAACTGGTCGTTGGCACATCAGATTTTTCCGCAGCTCGCCGCCTAGTTTTTCTATACGCTGGAAAACACCTACTGCTATGGAAAATGAGGTCCACCATCCCAGTCGATCGGACCGCATGCACCGTCCGTTCAACTTCACGTTAGGCGCATGAACGAAGTCCTCGGACTAGTTGGCTGGCAGGTTCTCCTCGCTTCGCTTGCCGTGGCTTTGTGGCTTGCCGCGCGCGGCCGCGGAGAGGTGTCTCGCGATCGCAAGGGGCAGGTCCTTGCGGCCTGGCTTTTGCTCGTCGGAGCCGGGCTGGGCGTACTGCCCTTGCTCATGTTGCAAGGCTTGTTTGTGGGTGCCGAAATCCTGTTAGCGCTGGGGCCTGCCCTCCTTACGTTTGTCATCTGCGCTCGCGTCTTGACAGGCCCAATACGCAAAAGATAGGCCGTTGGAGGCACCACCAAGGAGAGCATGTGAATCTCGCCGGCAAGGGGTTTAGCACTATGGCGCCTGCAGCTGACGCTTTGAAAGATATCGGGTTGAGGTTCTTGCCAGCCCATCTCTGGGCGTGCAAAGTGATCGGGCATACCTGCGAAATGACGATTAACAGGCCGCTGCACCCGCTCACTTAGCAGCCGCCGGCGCAGCGCTTCATCGGCGGTCCGATTTCGTGAAAAACGAAGTCTGCCGACCTATCGCGCCGTCTCCACCGTGAAGGTGCCCACAGTCACCAGATCTCCGGCGCCTGAAAGCCTCAACACTGTGGACTGGTCTTTCTGACCGGGTGTGCCGAAGCCCGTGCTCAGGTTCAACATGAGTGTGGTGGCAGGCGCCACGATCTGCTGCCGGTGTCCGTAGAACCTTGCCTTCACCGTGTAGGTGCCGGCTTTTGCGTTCCGCAGCGAAAACTCTTCAGGCCCGTAACCACCCACAAAATCTTTGGAAATCCGGCCGCCCTGGTAACTCAGCGTGCGGGCGAAACTCACCTCTTCTCCATTCGGATCGATCACATGCAGATCGATGTCGGTGTTGTCGGCGTCCCATGTCAGCACGGCCCTGAGGTCCAGCGGCATATTGATCGTCAGAGCGGGGTCTATTGACGAGAGGTCCAGTGCCTTGCCCCCGGCCGCCGTATGGCGCGCGATGATGGCATTCATCTCGGCCAGCGCAATCAGCTCTATGTCTGGAAAGCGCTGGTTCCAAGGGTGGCTGGCCACATGCCAGAGAAGGTTCACAGCCTCCTGGCCTTGTCCCGCTGCATCCAAAGCCAGTGCCAGATCGCGCCACGACTGCGGCTCGTCTGGGCTCAGGCGATGGACCTTGCGCAATACCGGTATGGCCTCGTCCCACGCCGAAGCTTGCATCAGGCGATAACCAAGGATGCGCAGGATGTGCCGGTTCTCCAGGTCCATCTCTGCGAGGTTGGAAAGAATGCGCAGGCCCAGCTCGCGCTGCCCGCGCTCGATGAACAGGTCTGCCGCATCGATATGGAAAGCGGTGCTGGACGCATGCGAGGGCCGCTCATCCAGGTAAACGGCATACATCTGGTCGCCAGAGGCGGCACGCAGGCGCCGTGCGTAAGGCTCGTCGGGTTGCCACTTCTGCAGCCGTATCGTGGCTGGCGCCTGGCCCGCCTGCTGCGCACTGGCGCTTGGACCAGCAGAGGGTGCGGCCGCCGGTGCGGGTGCGGGTGCTGGCGGTGCACGCATGGCGGGCGACGGTGCCACTGCGGCCACCGAAGAACGGACGCGAGCCGGAACAGCCCCGGTATCGGACGTGGCTTGCGGGTTCACAGGCTTCGGGGGCATGTCTTTGGGGAAATCCTTTGCCCACCAATCCGCCTTGGCCTTGAAGCTTTGGGTCACTCGCTTGAGATGGGCCGCACGCGTTGCACTGGTCTTGTCTCTGGCCTGTGCCATCAGCCGTTCGTAGTCGGCTCGCAGCGACTCCGGTGGCTCGATTTCATATCGAGCGTAATCATTCACACTGTCCAGGACGATCAGCGACGTGGCGCGCGTAGCCAGTGAAAAGTGCATGCCGAGCCGCAAAATAGCAGCGCTGTTGCGGTCTGCGTCTGCTTCCAGCTTTTCGATGGCCAGGGCAGCCCATTGCCAACTGGCCAGTGACGGCGATGCAGAAGCCGTGGCCGGCGCCGCCACCGCAATCCGGCGGGTACTGCGCTGACCATTCGGGGACTCCAGATCTATTTCGATCATGGCTTCCGGCGCGGTCAGGACACCGGCCACTGCCAGTCTTCCAGCTTCCGGGTAAGCGGACGCAGCCAGCAGATCCGCTGCGCCTGTGGAGCGCAAACCGACGACGCGGGTATGCGCAGTCTTCATCATCTCCACCGCTTTATCCGCAGCCAGCAGGGAGGTGTCCACATAGCTTCCTCCACTGGCCTCGGCCAGTTGCCGCAGGCGGCGCGCATCACTGCCCGCACCCGATCCTATGGCGTGCAGGGGTACTGCTGGCGGAGCCAGCGAAGCCGCGCCGTAGTTGTCCAGGCCATCGCTGAACAGCAGGACTTCCTGCGCATCGACGGGTATGCGGGCAGCGCCCAGTCGGGTCGCACCGTCATACACCACCGCTTCCAGCGCCGAGCGCAGTTCACGCCAGTCACCACCCACTATCTCGAAGGACTTGAGTTCCTGCGGTACGTCGCGCAACAGCTGCACGGCCACGGTGACCCTGCCCACGGATCGGAACCAGGCATCAAGCAAGGCAAACGACGCGGCGTGATTGCGCTGGCCGCCAGAACCGGACGCATCCCAGAGAAGGCTTACCCGGCGGGGTGTGGGTCTGGCCTGGGTCTGTGTAGGTAGCCATGCATCGGCGTAGAAGTAGGTCTTGCCCTTGAATACGTTGGTGGTAACTGCCGGCACAGCGCCTGGATTGGCTTCCCCCGCTGCGTGGCGGATAGTGACCAGCAGGCCCTGGGCGTGGCCACCCGCATTGGTGCTGCTACGGGGCAGTGCCAGAACCGTACCTTGGCGCCCATCCGCCACCGGCTTGTAGCGTGCCGCGCCCCTCTGCGCCGTCACCCGTGAGGGCGCCACGCCAGCGATACGCACACGTACATCCATCTGCTGCACAGCCCGGCCGAACTGAAGAGGCAGACGCAACTGCAAGCTTTCCGCGCCACGCGCCTGTACCCGAGGCAACTGGCTTGCAATATCCAGCACCACGCGCCGTGATCCGCTTGCAGGCAAGGGGTAAACGCGCAGCTTGTAGTTGGTGCCACCGGTCGACTCCAGTAACGCGGGGTCTACGCGGGCCCGAGTGACGTCGTCGAAGACCTGCCGGCCCTTGGCTTTCTCCACGGCGACCGCCGGCCTCAGGTGACCGCCTATATCCAATGCGAACCCTAAAACCTCCTGCCCTGGCTCCAATGGGAACTGCAGCTCGCCTTCAAGTTCCAACGCGTTCGGATTGCGCACCTCCAGCTCCACCCGTGTCCGCGCGATCCGACCAACGACCTCGGTGTCGCTGCTGACCCGCGTGATTTGTACCGGCAGGCGAGCTTGCGGCACCACCACACGGATGACTCCATTTTGGGCAACCGCGGTTGAAGACATCAGGGTCAGGCTGACGAGTTGAGCAGCGATCAGAAAAGTCTTGACCATGAGGCGACGAAATGGGCTAGGCATACAGACTCCGGGATATTTTTGAGCCAAGTTGTGCTCCTGAAAATTCATGCAACGACTACGCTCTTTTTTGTGATGATGACGAGTGCGGGACGGCGGTCACGGGTCGTTTCATAGCGGTAGCTCAACTAAGCACAACACGCTTGCCTAGTCTATCCCTCGAATACGTATTTTTTGCTTGCTGCAGCCATACGCGAGTGCCGTTGCGCTAAACAAATACAGCCTTGAGAAGCAGACGAGAAAGCTTTATGGACCAGCGCTACAGTAGTAAGCTCGTCAAACGCGGGAAGCTGCACACTGAAAACAAGCGGCGTTCTTTCGACGACATCCGGAATCACAACGACCGAGCCAAAAGCGCTCGTTATGATTTCCTGTCGGGCAATCGCCCGACACTCACCGCATGAAGGTCCGATCATGAAACTGCGCGCTGGCCTTTTCCTTTTTTTACTAAGCTTGCTTGTGTTCGGCATCAATATTGCGCATGCCGATCTACTGCCCCCTCAGGCCGCCCCGCTGCAGCAGCGCTTCGCAGAGAATCCACAGGCCTATGACAGAGTAGACCCCTGGTGCAAAAGCCTCACCGTCAACGAAGCCTGCACCATACCCGGCAACACCTTGCAGGGCGGCGGCAGCGGTCAGTGCAAACGATCCATGGACCGCAGCTACCGCTACATCGACCTGACATGCAGCTTGAACGTCAGGCCGGTCATCGAACGCGGATTGCCCTCAGGCCCCTGGCAGGCCTGGGCCGGCTACTGCGGCCCGCCCGGTAGCCCGCCGCGCGATGCCGCCCAACTGAGCCAGATGCAGACCATGGGCTGGAGCTGCGAGGAACCAGCTTTGGCAACTGACCGCTTCTGTACCGGTCTCACCGAAGACCAGGCATGCACCCTGAGCGTGACTGCCGGCGCCACGGTCAGCAACTTTGACGGTGTCTGTCAGCGAAAAACTGAATCCAAAAGCATCTACCACCAAGGCCGAAAATCACTCACCAGGCCGGTGCTTCAGTGCCAATCACCCTTGCCGCTGACCGCCAGTCCGCTGGAACCTGTCAACGCCTGGCGCAAACTGGTGCAATAAGCCATGGACGGAGGTACGGCGCTGGCGTTGTCGCTGAGCATAGAGGCGCCCATCGTCTGGATAGCCGGCCGGCGTACTGTGACCGCTGCAAGACTGGCCGTGGCTTCACTGCTTCCCACCGTGTTGACCCACCCGTTCGCGTGGCGCTCCATGGCCAACTTCGGCGCACATGATTACAGCACCGGCCTGCTGCTGGTCGAAGCCCTGGTCGTCTTGGCTGAAACCGCCCTGCTCTGGCTGATCACGCGACAGTCGCTGGTGCGATCTCTGTGTGTGGCCGTGGCGGCCAATGCAGCATCAGCTGCCCTGGGGATGCTGCTGTGAGCCTGCCGATAAAAGCCGCAGGGTGGCCCTGCGTGGCAGCAGGCCTGGGTGTAGCTGCCCTGCTGATACCCGCACAACTCTATGTGATCGCATTGGCACTTTTTGGACTTCCCCATGTGCTGTGCGAGCTGGCGTGGGTCTGGAAAGCCTGGGGCAAGGCGGTGCCCAAGAGCAGCCTGATCTTCCTGGGCCTGGCCTTGTTGATTCAGGTGCTGTCCCGCCTGGCACAGTGGCAGGGCCGCGTGGACATCGATGTGGCTGCGCTGTGCGATGCCGTGTCTCTGGCACTCGCGCTGATGTCGATGATTGCGCTGTGGCCTCGCGTGCCGCTTCGTCGCCGCCCGCTACTCGTGCTTCTGGCGCTAGGCATGCCCGCGCTCCTGGTCTCCGTGGCGGATACACCAGCCGTGCTGCTGATACTGGCCGCCCTGGCCATCGCGCACAATTTCACGCCGGTCGCGTTGGCACCACAGTATCTGAGGCTGGGGCCCTGGCCAGCGCGAAAGGTACTGCTGGCCTTGTTCGCCGCGCCCTTTCTCTTGTTTGTAGCACTGCTCCTGTTGGAACCTCCCGATTTTTCGCCAACTTCCATCACGCCACCCGAGCTGAGTGGCCTTTGGGCAGGATCGCCCCGCATCCTGACGGCGGCCATCCCGGCACTGGTCTGGGCTCAATGCCTTCACTACCTGTCTGTCATCTACCTGATTCCTCACGCCATGCCTGGAGGAGGTGCAGCCAATCTGCCGCGGCCCATGGCCTGGCTGGCCTGCGGTTTGCTATCCGTCTACTTCCTGGCTGATTTCAACGAGGCCCGCCGCCTATATGCGGTAGCTGCCGGCCTTCATGCGTGGCTGGAGTGGCCGCTGATCCTGATGATCGTAGTCAGACCAGCCGTGGAACAAGCTGACTACCGAGTTGCCGAAGGTAGTTTGCCCTAGCTTCTACAGGTGACAGAAAAGCGATTTATGGTCTAAATCACTGCATTGCCGTGTAGAGCGCTCCTTTTCAGTGCGATCTATGGAGGTGCCCAGACCACCATTGGCTGCGAGACCATTGCGGAACGCTCACCCAGGAAAACCCACCGTTCCGGTAGGGAGCCGGCGATCAACGCCCACTAGCAGCATTTACACCCCGCTTAGGCCCCGTGCTTCTCGGGGATTTCCCTCTCCCGGGAGAATCCCTGTTCTGGTGCTTACCCTGTTGCGCCTCCTGGTACGGGTATTGCATAGTCTGCCTTTTGATCTTTTCATGAGAGGCCCTATGACAACGACCCGTTTTGCCTGGACCGCTGTGTTCGTCGCTGCAGCGACCTTGATGGCTCCTGCCATTCATGCCAAGACCTTCAAATGGTCCAGCGCCAGCGATATCCCTACGCTGGACATCCATTCGCAGAACAATGCACTGGGCAATGGCATACACGCGTCCATCTATGAGTCGCTGGTGTACTACAACAGCAAAACCTTCAAGCCTGAGCCACAACTGGCCACCAGCTGGAAGCTGATCAACCCTACGCAAATGCGTTTCACGCTGCGCAGCGGCGTCAAATTCAGTGATGGCTCCACCCTGACGCCTGAGGACGTGATCTTCTCGATCAATCGTTCCATGGCCAAGACGTCCAACTACGCCGTGTACGCCCAAGGCATCGACAAAGTCGTGAAGGTAGATGCCAACACGATCGACATCATGCTCAAGAGCCCCAACCCGGTGCTGCTGAACCAGTTGACCGAGCTGCGCATCATGAGCAAGGCCTGGTCTGAGAAGAACAAATCGACTGAGCCCAAGGACATCAAAACGTCCGAAGAAAGCTTCGCTCACCGCAATGCCATGGGCACCGGCCAGTACATGGTCAAGGAATGGCAGCCCGATCAGCGCCTGGTGCTGGTGACCAACCCCCACTATTCAGGCAAAAACCCCACCAACGTGACCGAAATCGTCTACACGCCGATCAAGTCTGCCCCCACGCGCATCGCGGCCCTGCTCTCCGGTGAAACCGACTTTGTGCTGGACCCCAGCACACAGGACTTGGCCCGGCTGCGCAGCAATAGTGCCATCAACGTGATGGACGGCATCGAAGCACGCACCATGTTCCTGGGCATGGACCAGCACCGCGACGAGTTGCCTGGCTCCAATGTGAAGGGCAAGAACCCGCTGAAAGACCAGCGAGTGCGCAAGGCGCTCTATCAGGCGATCGACATGGGCGCGATCAAGCGCGTCACCATGCGTGACCTGTCGCAAAACACCGGCACGCTGATTGCGCCACAGGTCAACGGCTGGACCAAGAAGGCTGATGCCCGTTTCCCCTATAACGTGGCTGCGGCCCAGAAGCTCCTGGCTGACGCCGGTTATCCGCAAGGCTTCGAGGTGGACTTTGCCTGCCCGAACAACCGCTACATCAACGACGAAGCCATCTGCCAGGCTGTAACTGCCATGTGGGCACGCATTGGCGTCAAGGCCAAGCTTCGCACTCAGCCTCTGGTGACCTATTTCCCAATGATCCAGCGCTACGAAGCCAGCATTTACATGCTGGGCTGGGGCGTGCCTACCTTTGATGCACTGTATTCGCTGCAATCGCTGCTGCGCAGCGTGGGTGCAGGTGGTGACGGCAACTACAACGTGGGCCGCTACTCCAACCCGCAGGTGGACGCGCTGATCGAACGGGTCAAGGTGGAGACCGACCTCAAGGTGCGCAACGAGCTGATCGAAAAAGCGCTGGTCATGGCCAATGAAGACGTGGCCTACCTGCCGTTGCACAACCAGGTCATCCCATGGGCGATGCGCAAAAACGTGGAGGTTATCCACCGCGCTGACAACCGGCTGGACTGGCGCCTGATTCAGGTCAAGTAATTCCTCATGTGGCTGCGGCCCGCCTGGCAAGAGTGGCATAGGCGGGCCGTTGTGTTTCTGTGCAGGCCCAGGGCCTAGGCCTGTCTTCCATTTTTTCAGTCAGCCAATGATCGCCTTTGTTTTGCGCCGCCTGATCCAGTCCGTGATCGTCATGATCGCGGTGGCGTTCATCTCGTTCCTGCTCTTTCAGTATGTGGGAGACCCCGTCTCTTTTCTGCTGGGCCAGGACGCCACGCCGGAAGAGATCCGCGAAATGCGCTCAGCGCTCGGGCTCGACCAACCATTTTTCGTGCAGTTTTGGCACTTTCTGGGCAATGCTGTGCAGGGCGATTTCGGCATGAGCCTGCGGCAAGCGGCCAAGGTGTCAGGTCTGATTGGTGAACGCTTTCCTGCCACCCTGGAACTGGCTCTCGTCGCTGCCCTGCTGGCGCTGGTGATTGGCATCCCGATGGGCGTCTATACCGCCTTGCGCCGTGGCAGCTTCATGAGCCAGGTGTTCATGGGTATTTCGCTGTTGGGTGTGTCCCTGCCTACTTTCCTCATCGGCATTTTGCTGATTTTGGTGTTTGCCGTAGGCCTGGGCTGGTTCCCCAGTTTCGGTCGGGGCGATACGGTTCAACTGGGCTGGTGGAGCACCGGGCTGCTCACGGTGGACGGCTGGCACCACATTGTGCTGCCCGCCATCACATTGGCCATCTTCCAGCTCACGCTCATCATGCGACTGGTACGCGCCGAAATGTTGGAAGTGCTGCGCACCGACTACATCAAGTTTGCACGCGCACGCGGGCTCTCCAACCGGGCCATCCATTTTGGCCACGCACTCAAGAACACGTTAGTGCCGGTGATGACCATCACCGGTCTGCAACTGGGCGGCCTGATCGCCTTCGCCATCATCACCGAATCGGTTTTCCAGTGGCCTGGTATGGGCCTGCTCTTTATCCAGGCCGTGACCTTTGCCGACATCCCGGTCATGGCCGCCTATCTATGTCTGGTGGCGCTGATTTTTGTAGTGATCAATCTGGTGGTGGATTTGCTTTATTTTGTGGTGGACCCCCGCCTGCGCGTTGGCAAAGCCGGCGGACATTGACCCCAGCCCTCGGTACCGTTTGAGCAATTTCCTACGATGAAAAAAACAATTAGCCGCTGGCTTGACAGCGATGTCGGACACAGCTTCCGCAGCTCACCTGTCGCCATGGGCGCAGCACTGATTGCCTTGGTCTGTGTGTTCTGTGCGCTTTTTGCGGGTTGGGTGGCACCTCACAACCCGTTCAACCTGGCCGCGCTGGAACTGGGCGATGCCCGCCTGCCGCCAGCGTGGCATGCCGACGGCACCACCAAGTATCTGCTGGGCACCGACGATCAGGGGCGAGACATCCTCTCTGCCTTGATCTATGGCGCTCGCATTTCTCTGGTGGTGGGCGCGGTTTCCGTGGTGCTGTCAGTGGTGGTCGGTGTGGTGTTTGGCCTGCTGGCCGGGTTCTTCGGCGGCTGGCTTGATGCCTTCCTGATGCGGGTGTGCGACGTGATGTTGTCCTTCCCCCCCATCCTGGTCGCTTTGTTGATCGCCGGCGTGGGGCGGGCCATGTTCCCCAATGCCCATGAAACTGTGGCCTTCGGCGTGCTGATCATCTCGATTACGCTGACCGGCTGGGTGCAGTACGCCCGTACGGTGCGTGGCTCTACCCTGGTGGAGCGCAACAAGGAATACGTGCAGGCGGCACGCGTCACTGGTGTGGCTCCCAGCCGCATCATGCTGCGCCACGTACTGCCCAACGTCACCGGCCCTGTTATGGTGCTGGCCACCATCCAGGTGGCGACAGCCATCATCACCGAGGCCACTCTATCCTTCCTGGGTGTGGGGGTGCCGCCCACATCGCCGTCTCTGGGTACCCTCATCCGCGTGGGCAACGACTATATTTTTTCGGGCGAGTGGTGGATCACTGTGTTCCCTGGCGCCATGCTGGTGCTGATTGCGCTGAGCGTGAACCTGCTGGGCGACTGGCTGCGTGATGCCTTGAACCCCCGTTTGCGCTAAGGAACCCACCCCATGAGCCTTTTACAAGTCAAAGACCTGGTGGTTGAGTTTCCGCATCGCCACGGCACACTGCGGGCACTGGACCACATCTCCTTCGATATCGCCCCCGGAGAAATTCTGGGCGTGGTGGGTGAATCCGGTGCGGGCAAGTCGCTCACCGGTGCGGCCATCATCGGCCTGCTTGAGCCACCCGGCCGAATTGCAGGCGGCGAAATCGTGTTGGAAGGTCAGCGCATCGACAAGCTTCCTTTCGATGCCATGCGCCATATTCGGGGCCGCAAGATCGGCGCGATCTTCCAGGACCCGCTCACCTCGCTGAACCCTCTGTACACCATAGGCAGGCAGCTCACCGAGACCATCCGCGCCCATTTACCGGTGACCGAGGCCGAGGCCCGCCGCCGCGCCATCAGCCTGCTTCAGGACACAGGTATTCCAGCAGCAGAACAGCGCATAGACCACTTTCCGCACCAGTTCTCGGGAGGTATGCGCCAGCGGGTGGTGATCGCCCTGGCACTGGCGGCGGAGCCTAAGCTCATTGTGGCCGACGAGCCCACCACGGCGTTGGACGTATCTATCCAGGCGCAGATCATCCAGCTGCTGAAAAAAGTGTGTAAAGAACGCGGCGCGGCTGTGATGCTCATCACCCACGACATGGGTGTGATCGCCGAGACCTGCGACCGCGTGGCTGTGCTGTACGCTGGTCGCGTGGCCGAGATCGGCCCGGTGCACGAGGTTATCCACCAGCCCGCACACCCCTACACCGCGGGCTTGATGGCTGCCATCCCGGACATGACAAGTGATCGCGAGCGCTTGAACCAGATCGACGGCGCCATGCCGAGGCTGAACGCCATTCCTACCGGTTGTGCCTACAACCCGCGCTGTACACAGCGTTTCGACCGCTGCCTTCAGGAGCGACCCGAACTGATGCCCGCCGGCGCCACCCGCGCAGCCTGCTGGTTACATGAGCCTGCCACCCTGGAGACGGCCCGATGAACACCGCCGTGATGAGTTCCCCTGAGACTACTGTGCATTCCGCGCAAGGCGCGCCATTGGTGGTTGCTAACGACCTGGCACGTACTTTTGACGTGTCACCCCCCTGGCTCAACCGCGTGCTGGAACGCAAGCCCCGCGTACTGCTGCATGCAGTGGACGGCGTCAGCTTCAGCATTGAGCGCGGCAAGACACTGGCGCTGGTGGGTGAGTCTGGCTGCGGCAAAAGCACTGTAGCGCGCTTGCTGGTGGGACTGTATGGGCCCACCCGTGGTGGTTTTCAGTTCGACGGGCAAGACGCCCACGCTGCGTTCAAAACATCTGAAGGCCGCAAGCTGCGCCGCCGCATTCAGATGATCTTCCAGGACCCGTACGCCAGCCTGAACCCCCGCTGGATCGTGCAGGACATCGTGGGCGAACCTCTGCGCGAACATGGCATCCTGACTGACAAGGCTGCTTTGAAGCAACGCGTGGGGGAGCTACTGCAGTCCGTAGGCCTGTCGCCGCTGGACATGGGCAAGTACCCGCACCAGTTTTCTGGCGGCCAGCGCCAGCGCATCTCCATTGCGCGGGCGCTCGCCACCGAACCCGAATTTCTGGTGTGCGACGAGCCCACATCGGCCCTCGATGTGAGTGTGCAGGCGCAGGTGCTCAACATCATGAAAGACTTGCAGCGCCAGCAAGGCCTGACCTACCTCTTCATCAGCCACAACCTGGCCGTGGTGCGCCATGTGGCCGATCAGGTGGGTGTGATGTACCTGGGGCGCCTGATCGAAGTGGCAGACAAGCAGGCGCTGTTTGCCACACCACAGCACCCCTACACCCGCATGCTGCTGGACGCCATTCCACAGATGAAACACACCGGCCGCGCCCGCACACCCGTGCAAGGCGAGGTGCCCAACCCGCTGAACCCACCCACGGGCTGCGCGTTCCACCCGCGCTGCCCGCATGCCAACGCCCGGTGCTCGGCTGAGCGCCCGAAGCTTCAGGCACTGAACGGCGTGCAGGTGGCATGCCATGCGGTTGAAGAAGGACGTTTGTAGTCTCAGCAAGGTTTCAAGCCTGTAGATACACGAACCACTTAGACGCCTTCGCGGCCTGCAAAACAACAAGCCTGATCAGAAAAGCACGAGGTCAGGCCCCCATAGGCAAGGCGAGAATCTGAACAAATCTGACACGCCTGTTTTTGCCTCGTTCGCGTGAATTTTGTATCGATTTCCGTTCAAGGTGCTTGGTAACATTCTTCACCTTGTAGGTCGTTGATGCGCCAGGTGGCATGACTGACTGTACCTACGCACGGGTTCAGTACCATTTCTGGAAAACATGCCATGCAGCCTGCCTCTGCTATCCCGCTCAAGCTCAACCTCGGCTGTGGCTTCAAGCGCCTTCCGGGTTACCTCAACGTAGACTCAGTGCCTGATTGCCAGCCTGACCAGGTCGTAGATCTGGAGCAATTCCCCTGGCCCTGGGCAAACGATAGCGTGGACGAAGTTCAACTGATCCACGTGCTGGAGCATTTGGGCCGTGAGCCCCAAACCTACCTGGGGGTAATGAAAGAACTGTGGCGGGTATGCGCGCCGGGCGCGGCGGTGCATATCATCGTGCCGCACCACCGGCATGACAATTTTTACTCTGATCCCACGCATGTGCGCCCAGTCACCCCGCTGGGCCTTTCTCTTTTTGATCGTGCCCAATGCGAAGCCTGGGTTGCAGGGGGTTATGCCAACACCCCCTTGGCCTTGTATTGCGGCATAGACTTCGTCAGCGAACAGATTCAACACGATTTTGAAGACCGCTGGTTGCGGCGTCTGCACAGCGGTGAAATAAGCGAGTCACAACTGCAAGATGCAGCGCTGCATCAAAGCAATGTGATTACACAGACACGGTTCTTGCTGCGGGTTCGCAAACCGTGATGGTTCCCGCCATGACCCAAGGCGAAACATTGCAAGACCGGCTTGTGCAAGCACTGGCCTGTATTGGCTCTGGGCAATGGGAGCAAGCCGATGCAGCTTGCCAAAACGCATTGGCACTAGACCCTTTGAACGCTGAAGCGCATCACCTCGCGGGGCATGTGGCGGGGCAACTCGGGCAGCAGACTCTGGGATTGGCACTGTTGCAACGTGCCGTGGAGCTGGATCCCGCCCACCCGCAATACCGCTATAACCTGGCAGTGACGCTACAAGCAGCCGGCTACGAACAAGCGGCGCGGCTTGAATACCGAGCTTGCCTGCGCCAACAACCACAGCACCGTGATGCGTTGTGGAACTACGGTGAGATGCTGCGGCTTGACGAGCAGTTTGCGCTGGCCCTGCAACACTTCGAGCGTTTCGAAGCCGTCGGTGGCCACTATGCGGCACTACACCACAGGATGGCCGTGTGCTGCTCCGCCCTTAGGCTAGATGACCAGGCGCGCCTGCGGTTTGAGCGTGAACTCAACAGCACCTCGGATGCCCTGACCCGCTGGGAATATGCCCTCTTTCTCTTGTCACGCGAAGAGTTTGCGGCGGGCTTCGATCAATACCGGCAGCGCTTCACTACCGGTGGGCGCAATAGCGTCTACTGCCATGATTTCGGGCTTCCCTTGTGGCCAGGCCCCGGCAGCACGACGAGCGGCGTATTGCTGGTGCACGGCGAGCAGGGCTTAGGCGATGAGCTGATGTTCGCCTCCGTCGTGCCCGAATTGCTGGATGAAGCCGCGCGCACCGGAATGCAGGTGGTGCTGGCTGTCAAACCACCCCTGGTCCGCCTGTTTGCGGCGAGCTTTCCCAGCGCCATCGTCCGAGCCCATCGCGTGGGTGATAGCGTTGCGGATCTGAAAGATATAGGCCCCATCGACTGGCAGTTGCCCATGGGTGACCTGATGGCCTTCTACCGGCGCAGCGCTGGGGATTTTTCCAACACCCCTCATGGCTACCTGCGGGCTGATCCCCAACGAAGCGCTTGGTATGCGCGGCAACTGGCCTTGCTGGAGCCACCCGGAGCGCCCGCGCCTGTGCTGCGGGTGGGATTGATGTGGGGGAGCAATCCTGCTGCGGTCAGTACCAGTTTCATGCGCTGGTCGGCGCAACGCAGCATTCCATTGACTCAAATGGGTGCGCTGGCTGCTGCGGTCCCAAAGGTGCGTTTTGTCAGCCTTCAAAACGGTGAGCGCGGTGCCGAAGCCGCCCTGGCGCCCGAGCTGGACATCTTCGACATGAGCGCCATGCAGAGCGACTTTTTCGAAACTGCGGCACTCATCGATAACCTGGACCTCGTGATCAGCGTGGACACATCTGTCTCGCACCTGGCGGGCGCACTCAACAAAGAAACCTGGGTGCCGCTCATGCACCGCTGTGATTGGCGGCATGGGCTTACGCGCGATCACAGCCTCTGGTACCCCCACACCCGCTACTTTCGTCAGAGCGATCCCGGCGACTGGCGTGCCGTATCCGATGCTTTGGCACAAGCTCTGCAACAACGGCTGGCCCAGGCAGGTACGGGCGAATGACAGCACGAACTACAAGCTCCCGGACGATGCCCAATGCGGACAGCGCAGATATAGGTCTGGCAGCACAAGCGCACCTGGAAGCGGGGCGCTCCGCTTACGGCGTTGCCTTGCTCAAGTCCGCTCTGAGGACTCAGAGCAACCATGCGCACCTGCACACGCAACTAGGCATGGCCTTGCGCCAGTGCGCACCAGACGAGGCGCTGATGCACCTCGATTGGGCTGCGGCCTTGCAGCCTGGCATGCAAGGTCTGGCGCTGGGCCGCGCCCTGACGCTATTGGAAAAACGTGAACTGAGCGCTTCGCGCGCGGCTTTCGAGCAAGCTCTTGCCTCCTCAAACGATAGCCCCGCTGTGCGGTGGGAATTTGCCATGGAGCTGCTTACCGAAGGAGTCTGGAGCAGAGGCTGGGACTACTACGAAGAGCGCCTGCACCTGTTTGACGGCGAAGTGCTGCGCCTTTGCCCGCTGCCCTGGCCCCAGTGGCAAGGGCAGCCGTTAGACGGTCGCACCCTGCTGATCCATGCAGAGCAAGGCGTGGGCGATGAAATCATGTATGCATCCATGGTGCCGGATCTTCAGGCTATGGGGGCGCGAGTGGTGCTCGCCTGCATGCCAAACCTGGTGGCAGTGATGCAGCATGCGTTTGCCGATGCACTGGTGTTGCCACACCCGCGTGGGCCTGCGCAAATGAAGACTTGGCAAAAAAGTCAATCTGGGGAGCACCTTCCAGACTGGGCCGCCACGCTGGCGCAACACGGAATCACACCAGATTACCAGGCACCACTAGGTAGCCTGGCGCGCCAACTGCGACGCGATGCCTCCCAGTTCGTGCTCGAGCCTTATCTGCGCACCGAACCCGCCCGCGTACAAGCCATGCGTCACATCCTCGAAGCCGCAGCCCCTGGCAACCCCGCCATGCGTGTGGGCCTGGCCTGGTGTGGCAACCTGGACAACCCGCATGGCCAAGCCAAGAGCCTGCCTATCGAATGGCTGCACCAATGGGCCACTATTCCTGGCGTGCAATGGGTAAGCCTGCAGGGACGCCAGTACGCACACCAGGCGCAACAGCTTCCAGCTTTGCGTCTGGTCGACATGAGCGCCCACACAGACGACTTCGCCGACCTCGCAGCGCTCGCCTCACAGCTTGACCTCATCATCAGCGTAGACACCTCTTACGCACACCTTTGTGGCGCGTTAGGGCTACCCGTGTGGTTGCCCTTGCGGCGCAACGCCGACTGGCGCTGGGGTTGGCAGCGCCGCGACACAGTTTGGTATTCGCAGGTGGAGCTGTTCAGGCAAACAACAGACGGAGATTGGGCTCCCGTATTGACCGAGATCGAATCCCGGCTGCGCGCATGCGTGCGTGCCCGCACACCGGCCCCCACATTCAACTGATTTCTCATCCATGCAAGACATTGACACCACCAGCCCCAAAGCAATTCCAAGAGGCTCCCAGATCCTGGAGTTCCATGCGCAACGTCTGGCGCAAGAGGATTGGCATGTGGTTACCAGTACGGCGCCCACTCCGGCACAAACCAGCGACGTTTGGTATTGGATAGAGCGCAACCACTGGCACAACTCCCAACTGTGGGGTGAAGAAGATCTTGCCCGCCGCACCACCGTAGCTGACGCCGAAATCGTTGCCAACAAACGCGCCATAGACCGCCACAACCAGGCGCGCAACGACGCCACCGAGCGAGTGGACGAGCTACTTCTGGTGGCTTTGCGGCTGGTCACACCCGAAAGCGCCCGAAGCGACACTCCGGTGGCAGCACCTGCTCAACTGGGCGCAAGACTACATAGCGAAACCGCTGGAAGCATGGCAGACAGGCTGTCCATCCTGGCGCTCAAATGCCGGGCTATGGCCGAGCAAACTCAGCGTGCCGATGCCAGTGAAGCCCATCGCGCCGTCAGTGCTGAGCGGCTCATGCGTCTTCAAACCCAACAACAAGACCTGGCTGACGCACTGGACGGCCTGCTCGCAGACACACAGGCCGGGCGCGCCTGGTTCAAGGTTTATAGACAGTTCAAGATGTACAACGACCCGGCGTTCAACCTGGCACTGGTAGCAGAAGCCGCGCGGGCAGCATCCGCATTGCGGCAAAGTTGAGATCAGCTTAGTTTCAAGAATACCAATCCGTTCACACCTGCCCGCTGCGCTCGCGCAGCATGCGTTTGGCATGCTCCAAATTGGCGTGGATTCGCTCTCGATGTTCAGCGGGCGTC
Organism: Ottowia thiooxydans DSM 14619; assembly: GCF_000422885.1. Classification (GTDB taxonomy): domain Bacteria; phylum Pseudomonadota; class Gammaproteobacteria; order Burkholderiales; family Burkholderiaceae_C; genus Ottowia; species Ottowia thiooxydans. Next base: position 154,356 of record NZ_AUGX01000012.1, read on the forward strand.
GCCGGCTGCTTCAGCAAAGCTTCACACAAGCTGAGTGACTCCTCATACCGTCCAGTCCAGTAGGCCGAAATCGACAACTCATCTGCAGCACGCCAAGCATACGCCGATTCATCAACAAACAAAATATCAGCAGGCCGTGGGGTACGACAAGCTTGGCTTGCAAACAGATAAGCCCTTGAAAAATGCCCTTGCAACCGTTCTGCGCGAGCCAGCTCCACCAAGGCCTCAGCCCGTTGAGGCCTGGCCTCATAGGCCTCCAGATAGCGCTGTACCACTTCAGGCCAAGGCTTTTGCAAACGCTCGCTGAGTAGCGCCGCCTGGTACAAGGCGTACCACCTTTCCTCGGAAAAACCTTCCAGCTCTGCACGCCTCAAATAGGCCTGCAGCGCAGCCTCAGGCTCACCCGCATCACGCAAGCTTTGCGCCAGATAAAACCGATAGCGGGTGCTGTCAGGCTCCATTTCCAGTGCTCGCATTAGCACCTCAGCGTCCTTGTGGTACTTGCGAGGGTCAGCAGAGCGCGCGCCCTCTGTGCTCGCAGCCACCCAAGGGCCCTCCACTGTGCACAAGGTTTGCGAAGGCGGTGTGGCTTCTGGGTACTCGTGCAAAACACCTACCCATTTCCATTGCAACCGTGTGCTCACCATCATCACGCGGGTGTAACGCGTATCACCCAATTGCAGCCACAGATAGCACGCATCGGTGTTAAGTGCCGGCCACTTAAAGCCCTGGGGAACATGCATCACATCATCGGCGTCGAAGAAAAGCACGTAATCCGCAGGACATTTCTCCCGACTGAAAGACTGGGCCCGCACCACCGCTTCGGTTCGGTTGTGGCCGAAATTCACCCAAGGCCGTTCATGCAACTCACCAGGCAAATGCGCCAATGACTTCTGGATCAACGCCTGGGTGCCATCGGTTGAGCCTGTGTCGAAAATCACCCAACTGTCGATCAGGGGCAGCACCGATGAAAGACAGCGCTCAATCAAAGCAGCCTCGTTTTTGACGATCATGTTCAGACAAACACGCGGACGGGAAGAGCGAATGGTTGTAGTGGTCATGGCACTGGAAAAAATCAATGGATAAAAATATCTAGTCCCGAATTGTGCTCAATCGACAAACGGGTTCATATGCTTGAACGCAGTTTGGTCTGGCACCAATCTCGGGCTAAGAGTCATGCGCTTCAGGCGGTGCAACCTCATTCAACGCCCACCTGATGAAGATCGTCGGGATAGGAGGCTTTTGTAGGCAGTCCTATAAGAAATTCCGTTCCCTCGCCGAGCGTGCTGATCGCATGCAACCAGCCTCCGTGGCGCGCCACCACCGCACGAACCACGGCCAACCCCACGCCCATACCGCGAATCCGCAAAGGACTGGCGCCGGCTTCCTGTGACACCGGATCCAGCACTGCGAGCAGTTGATTCTCGTCCATGCCATCGCCATGGTCTTGCACCTTCAAAACCACCTCGGCTGGCCGTGCCGCCACGCCATCTGCGCCTTCAGGGTAGATGCGTTGTTCCAGTCGGACCAATACCACGCCCCCCGCAGGGCTGTGACGGATAGCATTGTTCAGTAAATTGACCATGGCGCGGGTCACCATGTGCGCGTCAGCATGCAACAGGCATTCCTCACCCGGCAAGTCGTGCTGCAGTTGCACACTGCGTGAACTGGCGTAGGGCCATACTTGGTCCAAGGCATCCATCACCAAACTGCCCGCCAGACAATCGGCACATTGGTACTGCCCGGACTCTGCAGTGGTCATGTCGATGAAGCCCTCAGCCAAGGCCAAAGTCCGCTTTGCCTCCCGCCGCACACCATCGGCCAGCGTGGCTTCGTCCATTCCATGCGCTTTGCCACGCCACAACTCCAGCAGGCTCAAGATACTCACCTGAGGGCTGCGCAAATCGTGTGACAAAAAACGCAACCACTCTTCACGCTGCCGGCGCGTCACTTGCTCCTGCGCACGCAAGGCCATCAAATCATTGATCGCCTGATCCAGCGCGCGTGTCTGAAAGTCAATGCCTGTGGCCGCCACGCGGGCCTTGATAGCCGTGCTCTCCGGCACAACCTGCACCACCGCGTCCAGCGCCGCAATGCGCTGCTGAATAAACCTGGCCAAGGCGTGCTGCCGGCGCCAACTCCACAAGATGTACGCCAGCACCACGCCCAGCAATGGCCCCGCCAACGGCAGCCAGAAAGCGCTCAACGCCATCGCCGCCATGCTGATTGCTATTGTAAATATAGCAATACCTGTGGCGCAAGCAAGCGCATGGCGTGAGAATTTTCCGAACAAGAACAGCGCCAGCACCACCACTGCGGCTATCCAGGAACCATGCTGCCAACGGGTGGGTACACCAATGCGGTAGCCATGGAAAATGGCATCGAGTGCATTGGCATGCACCTCTACTCCAGCCAGCACGCCACCGGGCACTTGCACCTGATCCCCCAGACCCATGGTGTCCATCGCTCCCACCAACACCGTCCGGCCCCGTATCAACTCGGGTGGCACCTCGCCTTGCAGGACACTGATATAGGGTACCGTCTGGTAGGTACCCGCCGGTCCTGCAAACGGCAGGCGCAGCGCGGTGCGGCGCGACCATGAGCCAACCACCTGCGGAGCGGCTTCAACCGCCTTGTTGGTAGCTCCTTGCATCAACTTGCCCACATATGGCTGCATATGACCAGTGGGGCCTTCTTCCAAAAACAGCGTACGCAGCACACCATCCGCATCTGGCGTCACGTTCACATGACCCATGCCACGCGCTGCCTGTGCCAGCCGGGGCACCGGGCTCACAAAACCAGGCCTGGCTGTGCCGACATACGCTGAACCAGAAGGCTGCTGCTGAGCCGCGCTCTCGGTCCAGCCAAGAGGTGCCAATAGCAATGGCAGATAGGTCGGAACCTTCGCCATGCCCCTGACGAGCGCCTGGTCATCACGCGGCTCTTCACTTGGCTCCGTAAAGAACATATCCAGCATCACTGCGCGCGGCTGGTGGGGAGCCAATGCCTCCAAAAGCTCACCATGCACTTCACGCGGCCATGGCCACCGGCCCAATGCTTGCAGGCTGCGCTCGTCCACAGCCACCACCAAAATATCTGAAGACGGGGCGTGCCGTGCCAGTGGCAACAGCCTGTCATAAGACTGCGCATCCGCATGCCAGAGCCCAGGAAGGCCGCTCAGCCAGAGCAACAACGGAGGCAAGAGCAGCGCCAACAGCCCGCACTCCAGCACAAAACGCTTGTGGCGCCCCTTCGCCAGTACTCTGGATAGAGAACCCTTCATTGCACTAGAGCGTCACCGCGTTCCCAGAGCGGCGACTAGCGCGCCGCCGCAGGCACCTCAAAGCTACCACTCAGAGCCTGAGCCGCCGCGTCGTGCGCCGCCTCCACCCGCCAAAAGTAGCGACCAGGCAACGAAAATGGCCCCACGACCATCCCTGGCGTGGCCACTGCAGCATCTTCTGCCAGCACCGGCACCATGTCAGCGTTGCGCGACAAAGAAAAGCGATAAATCTGGCCAGCCACTCCAGGCCATCTGATCTCGAAGCGGCCATCCGCCAGAGGCACTACAGACACCTTGCCTGAAGCCACTGCCCCTGCCGCGGGAGGCACCCCGACCAGGCTGTCGCCAGGTATTCCCTCCAGCCCCAACCCATCTATGGCCGTGAATCGCACTTGGTAAAAATCGCTGACAAGCTCGTCTGGCAACACAAAAACCGGCGACTCGCTGCGCTGCTCATGCACCAGCGAAAAAAACCGCTCGTCCCGGGCTAGTTGCAAACGGTAAGCCACCGCACCAGCCACCGGGCTCACGTGCAAACGCCGAGATGGCACACCGGCAGCCGTGGTGACTCCTGACTCCAATACCGGAGCCGGCAGCAACGCCTGAGGCACAAATGCTTGCGGTCCCGCCAGCGTGGCGCCCTGCCCAGCCACCAAGGCCTGTGAGCGTGCTGCCGCGCCGGGTTGTGCCGGTGCACTTGCCAGCACCGCACCTTCCAGCACTTCGCTGCCCACCACACCGTCTTCGTCGCGCACCCGGAAATACGTGCCCCGCACGCCCAAGCCCACAGAGCGCGTGCGCACCTCAAACCCCCGCTTGCCGCCCTGCTTCTCGACATGAGACTCCACCCGCCCCTGCAAAAGCCGCAACCGCATCACAGGGCCTGCCACATCTTCCAGTTGCAATGCACTACTAGAAGGCAGCACTACATGGCTGCCATCTGCCATGCGCAAACGCACAAACGCCTTCGCCTCCGTGAGCAGCACATCGCCTGGTGCCACCGCCACACCTACCTCCAGCACGCGTTGCTCCTGCGGAGGTTGACCTGCGCGCCGCAGCCAGGCCTGGCCCTGTACCTCAGCCACCAGGGTGCCCTGTACCGGTGCACCACCAAGATCGAGCACCGTGCCCGGCCGCAGCATATGCGGGTTCGCCAGACCATTGCGTTGCTGCAGCTCCACCCATCGCAACGGCTCTTGCAAATGGCTGCGCGCCACCCCCCACAAAGTGTCTCCAGGCCGCACCACATGCGACTGTGCCACCACCAGCAGAGGCAAAAATCCCACCAACAGCCCTGCCCACCAGGCAGGTCTGACCCAGGGACTAAAAAAACGGGAAGTCAAAGACACATGCATGGCAGATTTATACCCCGTTGGTGGGCTGCGCCTCAGCAGCAGTGCCCTCCGCCTGCTCTGGCACCATGGCCTCCAGCCTATAGCCCTTGCCGTACACCGTCTGCAAACGCAGGCCTCGCGTCATCGTGAGATTCAGCTTGTTGCGCAAGCGGTAAATATGGCTGTCCAAAGTGCGGGAAAGCAGCTCCTCGCTGCTGTAGCCAGAGCTTTCCAGCAGATGCGCACGCGACACCAACTGGCCCATGTATCGAAACAGGGCCAGCGCCAGGCGAAACTCACGGTCCGTCAGTTGGTGCACATTCGGTTTTTGAGGTGCAGGGTTTGTGAACACCACCGACAAAGTCGCCCGGTCAAAACGCCAAGCCCCGAACACCAGCGACTCTGACACCTGCACCCCTGCGCGGCGGCGCAGCAGCCGCTGCAACCTGGCGCACAGCTCCAGCGGGCGAAACGGCTTGATGATGTAGTCATCCGCCCCTACACCCAAGGCCACTGACACATCACGCTCCGAGCTCCGTGAGCTCAGCATCAGCACCGGTACTTCATCACCCTGGAACGAGCGCAGCCACTGCAGCAGATCAATGCCATCCAGATCAGGCACGTTCCAATCCAGCACCAGAGCATCAAAAGTCTCATAGCGCAGCGCCCTTCGCAAGGCCTCACCTTGCGAAAACACAGCGCAGCTCACCACATCGTCGTGTAGCGCCAACTGAGTTTCAAGAATGTGCACCAAATGGGTTTGCTGCACCGGATCGTCTTCAAGGATGGCAATACGCATGGAGGCAAAAAATCTTTCCAAATTTGGTACACACCTCGCGTGCACCAAGTAAAAAGGCCAATGAAGCCGAGGGGCAAAACAAGCACATTTGAGCGAAAAGCGCGGGCTTATTTTGTAACAGCAAAGAGGGCTCTATTTTCCGGCCACCAGCCGCACTGAAATCTGAAAAATTCTCGCATTGAAGCGCCTCCTCTTTCCCTGTGACTTTCCTCAATCTGGCAGATGTGGCGCAGCGTGCCAAATCACTGCCAACTATTGCCCATCCGGCCATGTTCGCACCGCCCAATTCTGACAAATTGTCGCAAATCCTCGCAATGATTCGGCATGCACGGCACATTTGCGCCTGTCGGGGATGGCCCCCCACGCCTGGCCGGTAGCGCGCAGCACACCGCAGGGCGCCAAAGGGCCGCCCACACACCTCACCACACAGAGAAACACCGGCCTACCTACGTGCACGTGGCCAACGCATCAACAGGAGTTTGCATGAACAAGACATACAGATCCATCTACAACGAACGCCTGGGAGCGTGGGTCGCCGCATCTGAAATCTCACCCGGGCGCGGCAAACGCTCGGGATCGATCAAGCTGGCAGCCGTGGCAATGGCCGTCAGCACGATGATGGCCATTGGTAACGGCGCGTTGGCGCACACCGTGGATGCCAACGGCAATACTTTCGCAGGAACGGGTGCGGCTACCGGTGTTGCTGGCGGCAACAACGTAGCCACCGGCACAAATGCGGGGTCCAATGTTGTGGGTAACGACAACACAGCAACGGGTCATGACGCAGGTGTCTCCGTTTCTGGTTCCCACAACTCAGCAACGGGCACGGCAGCCGGCTTGAACGTCACGGGTAGCCAGAACGTCGGATTAGGTCAAAACGCGGGTTCGCAGGTGTCGGGCAACACCAACACGCACCTTGGCACGGGCTCTGGGTTTAACGTTTCGGGCAATAACAATACTGGCGTAGGGCAGCATGCGGGGCAGCGAGTGTCTGGCACTAGCAATCTAGCGGTTGGGCATAGCGCTGGACAGGTCGTCACGGGCGATAACAATTTGGCTAACGGGTCAAGCGCCGGCCAGAGCGTCACGGGTAACCTTAACATCGCTACCGGTACCGGAGCTGGCCGCAGCGTGAGCGGCACTGCCAACATTTCGATGGGCACCTATGGCACCGGCAACTATGTGACAGGCGCCGAGAACGTCGCCATCGGAAACGAGACGGGGTTCTCAGTCACGGGAGGATTCAACACCGCGGTGGGCAGCGATTCCGGCCGCATGATCAGTGGTGAAAACAATAGCGCACTCGGCGCTGGTGCTGGCCGCGAAGTAACTGGGAACGCCAACGCCGCATTAGGCACTGCTGCAGGTGTAAGTGTCTCGGGTGACCGCAACCTCGCCTCGGGACAATCAGCGGGCGCGTATGTCACAGGTAACCAGAACGTCTCTACCGGCTATGGTGCGGGTCAATATGTTTCTGGGAGCAATAACACTGCAACAGGCATGCTTGCCGGACGTAGTGTTACGGGCAACAACAATATCGCGGCTGGGTCGAGCGCCGGGCAGGCTATCAGCGGTGACGGGAATCAGGCAACGGGACCTTCAGCTGGTCAAAACGTTACTGGCCACCAGAACGTCGCGAATGGGTCCAATGCTGGTCAAAGGGTTTCTGGAGAAAGTAATACAGCCATCAGTTCCAACGCTGGCCAGAATGTGACGGGCTCCAACAACATCGGAATTGGTGCGAACTCTGGACGAACCGTTTCAGGCGTCTTCAACACTGCCCTGGGGACCAATGCTGGCCAAAACGTGACGGGTCAATCCAACCAAGCGTCTGGCTCAGCTGCAGGGAACAACGTCAGCGGTAACTACAACATCGCCAGTGGTGTAAGCGCCGGCTCAAGTGTCACAGGTGTCAACAACATCGCCAGCGGTACGAATGCGGGTCAAACCGTTTCTGGGGGAAACAACATCGCCACCGGTGCGAGTGCGGGACAGGTTGTTTCGGGCAACTACAACATCGCTCAGGGGTATTTGACCGGGCAAAGCGTTACCGGCGAAAGCAACTCAGCGATTGGTACAGGTGCTGGCAGAGCTGTTTCCGGCAACTCCAATAACACGCAAGGCTCCGACTCTGGTCGCAGTGTGAACGGCAACTCCAACAGTGCAGTGGGCCAGCAAGCGGGGAATTCTGTAAGTGGATCCTCCAACGTTGCCATGGGCTACAGCGCGTCGACCAACGTCACGGGCGATAGCAACTCTGCGATAGGAACTAACGCTGGAGATAATGTTTCGGGCAGCAACAACATCGCCAGCGGTACCAACGCCGGTCAAAGCATCTCCGCCAATGACACCATCAGCATTGGCAACACAGCAAATGCCAGTGCAGACAACGCCGTCGCCATCGGCAAAGACGCCACAGCCACGATCACCAACAACGTCGCACTGGGCTCAGGCAGCGTAGACAAGGGCTTTGTACAAGTGAATACCGCCACCGTGGTGGGCGGAGGCATTACTCTGAACTACAGCGGTTTCGCCGGCACGGCAGTTGGCGTGGTCAGTGTGGGTTCTCATGGGGCAGAACGCCAGATTGTGAATGTGGCGCCAGGTGAGATCAGTGCCAACAGCACCGACGCGATCAATGGCAGCCAGCTGTACGCGGTGACCAGTGAACTGCAAAAGCAAATTGATCAGAACAAGGGTGCAACCGGCGCAACCGGTGCTACAGGAGCCACGGGTCCTGGCGGCGGAGCCCCTGGCCCAGCGGGTGCGACAGGCGCGACCGGGGCTGACGGCGCTGCGGGTGCAACAGGAGCGACGGGAGCGACGGGCATTGCCGGAGCCACAGGTGCGACAGGTGCTACAGGCCCAGGCGGTGGAGCTACTGGGCCCGCAGGCGCAACTGGCGCCACCGGGGCAACCGGTGCCACTGGCGCGACAGGTTCCGGCGGCGGAGCCACAGGCCCAGCAGGTGCTACAGGCGCAACCGGAGCGACAGGTGCTACGGGCCTCACGGGAGCCACGGGTGCAACCGGCGTCACAGGCTCTGGCAGCGGAGGTGCAGGTGGCGGTACAACAGGAGCCACGGGAGCAACCGGTGCCACTGGCGCTACAGGTGCAACAGGCGGTTCCGGTGGTACCCCTGGGCCTGCAGGTCCCACAGGCGCTACAGGGCCGGGTGTGAAGGGACCAGTGACCTACACCATCAACGAAGACGGCACCATTAACTACAACAGCGTGACCCTGAACCCCGGTGGTACAGGGCCCACCACCATCACCAATGTGGCCCCCGGTGTCAATGGCAACGACGCGGTAAACGTGAACCAGTTGAACACCGCCAGCAACAAGTGGGTCACCGGTAACCCAACCACCTATGTGGCACCTGTAGCGACCGGCAAGGACTCCACGGCTGTGGGCTCGGGTGCCACGAGCACGGGCACCAACTCCGTGGCCTTGGGCAACAACTCCAATGACGGCGGACGTGAGAACGTGGTGTCCGTAGGCTCCTTGGGAGCCGAGCGGCAGGTGACCAATGTTGCGCCGGGCACGAGAGGCACGGATGCGGTCAACGTCAACCAGCTCAACGGTGCCGTGAACACGCTGAACCAGCGTATCGACGATGTGGCCAAGAACGCCTATGCCGGTGTGGCTGCGTCAATGGCGGTGCAGATGCCTGCGAGCTATGTGCCGGGCAAGACAGTAATGCGTATGGGCACAGCGGTCTACAAGGGCCAACCTGCGGTGGGTGTCAGCTTCCGTCGTACGGCGGAAAACAACGCCTGGAGCGTGACCGGCGGTGTCGGTTTGGGCCGAGGCGGCGCTGCAGCCACGGTGGGTGTCGAGTGGATATTGAACTGATGGCAGGACTGAGGACCAAAATGATGAACACACAATTTGCAAACCCAATGCGTGAAACCCCAGGATTTGGCCTGGCTTGCCGCAGCATGACGGCAGTAGCCGCGTGCGCCCTGGCTCTGCTTGTGCAGGGCTGCGCCAACCCCAGCTACACCATCACACCCGAAGCCCATGCCAAAGCAGCCAAGGCACAGCCCGTAGCGCCCAAGCCTGAAGATTTCCCGGCTCTGGACAAGGCAGTCTGGAAGCAAGGTGACTTCGCTAACCTGGACAACCTGCGCCAGATGCGTACCGGCATGGGCAAAGATCAGGTGCGCCAACTGCTAGGCTGGCCACACTTCAGTGAAGGTCTGTGGGGCGTCAGCACCTGGAACTACATCTTTCATTTCCGCACGGGTAAAGGTGCGGAGTTTGTGACCTGCCAATACATGGTGCGTTTCAATGGAGATATGCTCACGGAAGGGATGTACTGGAAGGGACCAGACTGCGAGCTTCTGTTGAACCCACCGCAGGTACGCCCTGTAGCCGTGGTGCCACCGCCTCCACCCGTGGCTCGCCCTGCACAGAAGGTCACGCTGGGAGCAGACGGCCTGTTCAAGTTCAATGGTTCGTCCATGGATGATCTGCTGCCCGAAGGACGCAACAAGCTGGTACGGTTGGCGCAGGACATACGCGGCAATTTCAAGTCGGTGCACTACGTGCTGGTCACCGGCCACACGGATCGGCTGGGTTCGGACGCCTACAACGAAGTGCTGTCACAAGCACGTGCCAACACTGTGCGAGAGCTACTGGTGCAAAACGGCATTGACCGCAAAGTGATCCGCACCACAGGCATGGGCAAGCGCCAGCCAGTATCAGAGTGCGCAGGCTCAGAGAAGACCACGGCTTTGGTGCAGTGCCTGCAGCCGAATCGCCGAGTGGAATTGGAAATCGCCGGAGAACAATAAGCAGACAGATGGGCGCGCGTGATGGCACGGTGAAGGTAATAGGGCGTGGTCACACTAAATTCACCCCCGCGCCGGGGTTTGCCGTACCGAAGCCGGCCGCGCTGTAGTGCAAGGCGCGCCGTGCCGCCAAGGTGCGATCCTTGGCAAGAGGCGCAACGCGGCAATGCGGCCCGGCAAACCCCGGCCCGAAGGGTGAGGCTCTGGCGAGCCGCACTCGGCGTTGCAAATCCTCCCCGGGTGCCCAACCCGGCTGCGGTTTGCGCCTTGATTGCGGCTCGCCAGAACCTCACGCGGGGGTGAATTTAGTGTGAACACGCCCTAGACCAACCATGCCGAACGGGCCCACCTCATGGAGAGGAACTACAGTCATGGCAGCGCGTGAGGGATGCGTGAAAACGTATCTCCCGCACGCTGTTTTTTTTAGGCAATCCTGAGCGATATTTGAGTGGCTAGAAAATAGCTCCGCCTGAATCACATCACTACTACGGATCCGTGCGCCGCAGCTTGGCTGAAATTTGAGCAGTTCAAGTTTAGGGAGACGCCATGAACATCACCGCCGCCCCCGGCTACCAGTGGTTTTCTAACGGACTCTTCGAATTAATGTAATTTGCAAGTGGATGAACCTGATTCACCCACTTGAACGCACATCCCGCCTAGTCTTGGCGATACACCAGAACTTTCAGAGATCGATCTTCGTCTGTATCGCTGAACACTAGAGGGTTGGCAACACGTGCTACATAGGTCAGGTCAGGCGCATGCTCGCGCATACTGCCCAAAAGAAACTCTAGCCCCAATTCAGGTGCATTCAGACACAGCAGCACATGGCCACCTGGTGCCAGCAAACTGGGCAGGCGGCGCATCAGACGTGCGTAGTCCTTCGTGGCGATAAAGCTGCCTTTCTGGTAGCTTGGGGGGTCGACGATAACGAGGTCATATGGGCCGTTTCGAGTCAACTTGCCCCATGAGCTAAAAATGTCATGCGCAAAAAAACTCGCCCCTGCCGCCAGATCGTTGCGCCGGTGGTTTTGCCGACCGATCTCCAGCGCACCTTTGCTCATATCCATGTTCACGACCTGTTCGGCCCCGGCATGCAAGGCGACCAACGAGAACGCGCAGGTATAGGCGAAGAGATTGAGCACCTTGGGTCTGGTGCCTTGAGTGGATAGTGACTGCGTGATGTACTCATGTACCCAACGCCGTCCTTCGGCCATGTCGAGAAACAGGCCATGGTTTTGACCTTTCAGTACGTGCACCAGGTACCCAAGGCCTCCTTCAGTGACTTCGTGAGGTTCGGGAACGGCACCGCTCATCAGCCGCGTTTCGACTGCGCCGGTGGCGCGGCACTGGTAAACCCAGTTCAACGGTTCTGCTTGCGAAGCGATGCGTTCCCAACGGGCCTGTAGCGCCGCGCCAATGGTGGCCAGATCGTCTTCATTGATGCTCCGAAAGCTGGTTAAAACCCAGACGGGCGGAAAGGCATCCAGTACCCAGTGTTCACAACCGGGGTAGCGCCCCCCGCGTCCGTGAAAAATCCGGCGAGCATCCCCGCCGGGGGTCATGGTTTCGATGGCGTCCAACAAAGCTTGCATAGCCCGGATTCTGACGGATTCGGATTAGTGCAAAGGCTGCGACGCAAATTCTGACGCTCGGCGCTCCGTGAGAGCGAACAGCATTGTTCACAGAGCCCTCACCACGGCGATGCCCCATTTCCCCATTCATCAGGCGATGCCGTCCTACGGAATTATTTCCAGCCCAAGGCTAGACTGCCGCAGGCTCCATCGGAACTTAACGCGAACTTTAGAAAAAATTAGAAAAATGCTGAAGCTCATCGTCATCACTGCGCTCCTTACAGTGCTTGCGGTCGCGTTGGCCATGAACTTCGCCACGCCCGAAAAAAAGCTCGAGCGCAAGATTGAACACCGCTACGCATTGAGCGACCCTCAGTTCAGACGAGAGTTGGGTGTCATGCTCGGCCCAGCCATTCTTCCAGGCAACCGTGTGAGAGATCTTCAGAACGGCGAGGAGATTTTTCCCGCCATGCTGGAAGCCATAGGAGAGGCTCAGAAAACCATCACGTTCGAGACGTACATCTACTGGTCTGGTGATATCGGAAAGAAGATGACCGCGGCACTTTCAGAGAAAGCCCGCGCTGGCGTGAAAGTTCGGGTGCTGTTGGACTGGGTAGGTAGCTTGAAGATGGAAAACGAACTCATCGAGGGCATGCAAAAAGCTGGTGTCGTGGTGCACCGCTACCGCCCGCTCAAGTGGTACAACCTGGGCCGCATGAACAATCGCACGCACCGCAAGCTGTTGGTGGTAGACGGCAGGATTGCCTTTACAGGTGGGGTTGGCATCGCTGATCAATGGGAGGGGAGTGCCCAGGATCCAGATCACTGGCGCGATGTGCACTTTCGGCTCGACGGACCTGCGGCAGCTCAATTTCAAGCGGCGTTCAACGACAACTGGATCAAGACCACCGGCGAAGTGCTCCATGGCGAAGAGTTCTTCCCGCGCCTTGCACCGGCAGGGGACGCAGACGCCCACCTTTTCATCAGTTCACCAGCTGGTGGCAGCGAGAGCATGCATCTCATGTACCTGCTGAGCATTGCTGCTGCGGCCAGAAGCATAGACCTCCAAGCATCGTATTTCGTCCCGGACGAACTCATCATCAAAGCGCTTTCCGAAGCAGGTGAGCGTGGCGTGAAGATCCGGATTTTGGTGCCGGGTGAGCATATTGACTCCGACACCGTTCGCCTCGCATCAAAGGCGTCATGGGGACCCATGTTGCAAGCCGGGATCGAAATATATGAATATGAACCCACCATGATGCACAACAAAGTGCTGATCGTGGATAAGGAGATGGTGTCTGTGGGATCCACCAACTTCGACGTTCGGTCGTTCCGGCTCAACGACGAAGCCAGCCTGAACGTCTACGACACTTCCTTCGCAGAAAAAATGACGCGTATGTTCGAGGCAGACCTCAAGCACGGGCGTCTCTACACTTACAACAGGTGGGCGGCACGCCCCCTGAAGGAAAAACTGATCGAGCGCTTCGTGCTACCGCTCAAATCTCAGTTGTAGTTGAGTCTCCAGGGATTGAAGGTGTCTGCATCTCTACTTCACCAGAGCGCGGGACGCTTGAAGGATTTGAGTGCGAATGAGGGTGATGGCCTGCCCCCGCGCCATGCTCTGCGGCGAGGTGTTCGAGGTTGCGGCGACCACCAGGTTCAACTCCGGGTACACCCAAATCCACTGGCCGCCGTGGCCACTCGCCACGAATGGTTTGTGCGTCGCACCGCGATCAGGGGCACTGTTGGCTACCCACCAGAGATAACCGTATGGTGTACCCAATGGCGGACCACCGGAATTACGGGTTGAAGTGGCGGCGCGCATGAATTCCGAGGGCACCAGTGTGTTCGATCCCCACTTTCCCTGCCCCAATGCAAGCTCACCCAACCGAGCCATATCGCGGGTGCCAAGGCGCAAGCCCAGGGCGCCGAGATCATAGCCATTGGCTCCCTTGGCCCATGAGAAATGCCTGATGCCGAGCGGCGTAAAAAGCTGTTCACGCGCAAACTCGGATACGGGCTTGCCGACTGCACGAGAAAGCGCAATCGCCAACAGGTTGGCGGCGCCATTGTCATAGTTGAACTGATTGCCTGGCGATGCCACAAAAGGTCGGCGTGTGATCCACGCCACGTTGTCGTCCAAGTCTCTCTGGCTGAACTGCGCGCCAGGCCAACCGGCCGTCATGGTCAGAAGGTGTGCAATGCGCAACTGGCTTGCACGAGGGTCGGGGTGAGCACGTGCCAATTCGGGCACAAGTTCTGCTACCAATTGATCGACTCGTTTGATCTGGCCGGACTTAAGCGCCTGCCCCACCAGCAACGCGAGAACGCTTTTCGTGACCGATTGTGTATCTTGAAGCGTATCGGCTGCGATGCCCCTTCGGTAATACTCAAACGTGAGTTGACCATCCTGAACGACCACTACACTGCGAACGTCCGTGTACTGGCTTTCTATTCGCGTTGCCAAACCGCCGAACAGTTGCAACGCCTTTGCAGCCTTCCCCGGCGAGAGCTGCGGCCATTCGGCGTGCGAAGCCGCTGTAGCACTGGAACTCTTTTGCGCTAGTGCGGCTGATGCCGTTGCCACCAAAAGCGTCAACAGAAAAGCGCGAAGCCAAGTTGGCAAAAACCATGCAACACCGAAGACTTTCTGTGCTCCAAGCCCGGGGACCATCTTCATGAACACCCTCCTCTGTTTCTGAGGCTTCTGAGGTTTCTGAGGTTTCTGAGGCAGCGCGCCAGCACTATCTGCATTTGTGCCTTTTTTAGTGATTGGAGCGTTCGCATTGTCGGCCACTTGAGTGGCAATGCCCAGCGGCAGGTCTTCAGCATAACCACGGCTGCTCAGGTCACCTTCGCGTGCCATAGCTTGAAACAAGCAGGAAAATTGAGACCCACGACGGCTTATGCCGCTGCTCCTCGCGCTGCACCCCAAGTCCCTGCTCTATCGCGCCGCTCATTGAATGCCAAGTTCAAAGCCTGCGCGGTGAGCGATGAAAAGGCTCCAGTCTCAGCGACGTGAATAGAGTTTTCGCTCCTGCACCAATCCCTCGTCTTGGAGTGGCGCCGGAGCGCTGTCGATGGCGTCGCGTAGTTGGCCGTTGCGATCATGGTGCGCGAGCAGTTGCCGGGTACGTTGCCAGGCGGACAGCCGCGCAGGCGGCACGGCAATGTAGGAAGCTAAAGCAGACAACGACGAATGCTCATGTTTCGACGGCGCCTCGCGTTGGTGCTGCAGGCGGCGCAGCGGTCCCATCACGAGCATGGAGAGAAGTATCACCACAATCACGATGGCATATAGCCCTAGCAGTTGTCTTACCTCGGGCTGTGAGCGAGCGCCCAGCACGTAAGGCCAGGCATACCAGATCGCACAGAACCAGATGGCGAGTGTGAAGGCGGGACGCAGCAGGCGCAGCCACAAAAACATCGCGAGCGCGCGCTGCGGTGAACGCCCGGTACCGAAGGCGCTCAGAGGGATGCGTGCCGCATCGATGATGGGTTCATCCCCCTCGGGCTGGCCCCACGAGCGTTGGCGTGCGGGTGGCGGTGAGGTGCGAATGGACGTGACGTTGCGGGAATCATTGTCGTGGTACATCAGTAACTCCTCTGTCGGGGCTCGTCCACACCGCGCGCTTACCGCGACCGCGCATCAGAGCCTTGGGAAGGGCGACGACCGTAGTGGCCATCGTGATAGTCCAGAACGCAATCGGGTACCAAATCGTTCCGGCGAAATAGCGCAACAGGTCGCGGTCGTAGCGACGATCGATCCACAGACTCACCAAGATCTGCAGGATGCAGGTCATGGCCAATAGCGTGCCCTGCCATTGGGGCAGCAACGCCGAGTGCCAACTCGACTCCTGGGGCAGAAAGGGACGAATAAAGCTGATCAACAGCACCAACGCCATCGCATAGGCCCACACCACGCTCGTCATGTACTCTGCATAGATGAGCCACAGACGCCAGCTGCGCAAATTGAAGATTCGCGGCGTGATGCGTAACATGGTTTGAATGCCGCCTTCGGCCCAGCGCAACCGCTGCTTCCACAAACCCCTTAGAGTCTCGGGCATGAGAATCCAGCACAGCGCGCGCGGTTCGAAGCGCAGCCGCCAGCCGGCGAGCTGGAGCTTCCAACTCATATCAATGTCTTCGGTGAGCACATCGGTGCTCCAGAAACCCACGTCGATCACCGCGCGGCGACGAAACATGGCGAGCACCCCCGACACGGTGAACAAGGTGCCAATGAGTTGCTGCGAGCGTTTGATAAGACCGATGATCGACGAGAACTCACCCACCTGCATGCGCCCCAGCAGTGTGGTGCGGGTGCGTATGCGCGGATTGCCCGTGACCGCGCCGATGTTTTCCGAGGCCAGCATGCGCGTGAGCAGCCAGGCGATGGCGTTGACATCGACCAGCGCATCGCCGTCTATGCCCAGAATGTACTCACCCAGGGCAAGCTGACTGGCCGTGTTCAGGCCCACAGCCTTGCCCTGGTTGCTGGCATTGTGAATCACGCGCAAGCGGTCGAACTCCAGCGTCATGGCGTCGAGAAGCGGGCCGGTACCGTCGCTGCTGCCGTCGTTGACGGCAATCACCTCGTAGTTGGGGTAACGCGTGCGCATGAGCTGCTCAATCACCTCGCGCAGGTGCGGCTCCTCATTGAAGCAGGGCACCACCACGGTGACCAGCGGAAACGAGGTCAGCAGCGTCAGTGGGTCGACTTCAACATCACGCTTGCTCTCGAATGACCATGCATGCGAGACACCGCCCGCCATCCACACCCACGCCATGAAGAAGGGGTAGTAGAAAACGAAGCCGAACAGCACCGGCGGGAGCGAGTTGACCAAGAGGGCCAGCGCGTTCACGGGGCGGCTCCTGTATCAGATGGCACGATTGCAGTGCTGGGGGTACGGGGCATGGCGCGCGGCAGTAAGGCGCGTACCGAGATGGCTCGGCGAACCACCTCCAACGAGGGTTGGTTGTTCAGGAAATCGTCGGGGTAGTAGCCAAGGTGGCGCACGCCAGCGCGCTGCAAGAGCGTCCACTGGCGGGTCAGCTCGTCGTCAGATACGGGCTGGCCGGTACGCCAGTCGCGTGCCTGCAGTTCGAACACCGTGCCATCCAGGCCACGCGGCGTGCCTGCGGCGCGGCGCGCGAGGCGGCCTAGCCAGGCGTCGCTTTCGGCAGCGGTTCGGGCCTCCTGCTCCATACGCGGCATCGCCATCAGGCCAACGTAGTCGTAGGCTGCGAGCGAAGCTTCGTAGTTCTGCGCAAACCATTGCTCTGCGGCAGGTTCAAGTACTGGTCGCGCGTAAAGGTTGCGCGCGGTCTCCAGGCCTGGGCGCCAAATTCGTACGCGCGCCGCCAGCTCCTTAGTAAAGTCGATCAGGTGTCGGGTCTTCGCGGTGCTCCAACGCTCCATCAATACGGGATCTGCGCGCAGTGTGGCCACGTCTGCCGGCATGCCCCAGCGGCGATACACCTCGAGCGCAGCGGGGCTCGCATCTTCGTCGTCAGAGAGCATGGCGTCGTCGTGAAACAACAGACCGTCGAAGGCGGCCTGGCGGCCAAGGTCTTCGTAGATGTTTCCGACCAGCTCACGAACCTCGGGGTCGAAGGGTGAGAGCCGGTGGTAACGGTCAGCGGGCGCATCACCCTTCATCGTGCGGACGGTGTGCGTCGCGAGCGGGTTCGACGCCGGCAAGCGGAAGGCAGTCACCGGCATCCACGCGTAGACCTTCACGCGAGCGCGGGTGCGCAGTTGCCAGGCAGCGCGGGTAAACAGGTCGGCGCGCATCGGCAGGTAGCGGTTGGGGAAGTACAGCTCGCTGGCCACACCATCACCATCCGGGTCGGCGTAGGCTTGCAGAAACACCGAGCGAGGTCGCACGGCGGCCACGCGCTCTATCAGCGCGGAGAGGTTTCGCTCCTGCCGGGCTGGGTCAGGGTCGTAGACGTAATCAAGATCGACGTGCATCACGCGATTGATCGGCCGGATTTCGCCGCCGGCCGGGCTGCGCAGCGTGTACACGTAATCGGGCGCCGAAGCATCGTAGGTAGCCAAGCCGCGGCGGATGCGCGTTAACGGAACATCTGGCGAGTTGGGGCCAGGGTCAAGCGTCAAAGTGATGGGCATGCCCGCGCGCGCCGAGGCATCGATCACCGGAGCGTTATAGCTTCCGTAGGGCCAAACGGTGGCGCGCACTTTCGCGCCAGTGCGTTGTTCAATCAGGGTGCGGCTACGACGCAGATCAGCCTCGACGCGTTGCAAATAGGCCGCTTCGCTCTCGTAGCTGCCGGTTTCGGGGTCGTAGCGGTGCGTTACCGCAGCCGGCAGCAAGTTACCCTGCGGATTGCCCTGAATGCCGGTGTGCATCGCGTCAGTGTGAGTGGCGAACTCGACCAGCGGCGAACGCGCCATCTCGGCGGCCTCGCTCCACAGCAGGAAATTCTCGCGAGGTACGGGCTTGTCGCCCCAGTGCACCAGTTGGCCTTCGGGCACCTCCAGCCAACTCGTCACCAACGCGAAGAGCGCCGGGTAATTGAAACGCTGGAGCAGCGGAAACACCTTGGTGTAGTCGCTGCGATAGCCATCGTCGAAGGTGAGCAAGACCGATTTCGCTGGCAGCGGTTTGCCGCCGGAGCGCGAGTCCAGGATCTGCTGCAGACTGACCGGGTGGTAGCCGCTGTGTTGCAACCAGGTGAACACCTCGGTGAGCGTGCGCTCATCAAGGGCGGTGTCGTCGGGCGAGACCTCGAAGCTGGCGCGCACGTTAGAGCGTATGTCGTGAAACGCGAGCACGCGAAAGCTCGTCCCGTCGTCGGGATCGGCAGGAGGCAGTCGCTGCGCCAAGGCGGGCCATGCGGATGTCACAAGCAAGCCGAGCAGCACGACGCGCAGCCATTGGGAGAGGAAGGAGTGGACTCTTTTCACTGCAATGGCATCGAAAGGTTCAGGAACACGCCGTGCTGTCGTTCGCTTACGCCGTCGTATGGATGGCTACCCAAGCTCACGCCGTAACGCAGCCTGAGCTTCTGACCCAGGGCCCAGATGTGCTCGTAACGCAGACTCCAAAGCGGGCCTCTTCCATAGTCGGCCTGGTGGTAGCTGCCACCGGCGATCTCGACCACCTGGATGAACTGCTGGTTATCTCGCTTCCAGGTAAGCCACTGCCCGCGCACGGCAAGCGTTACGCTGGCGTCGCGCGAGGGGCTGAAGTAGCGCACGTCCTGCAGTCGGTTGCGGCTGGTGTCTGCGCCCAGGCGGGTTTCGAATTGGAAGCTCGGGGTGCTGATCCAGCGCTCACGCCAGCCGATATCGAAGCTGTTGCGCAGGTTGCCGTCGCTGAAATCAAGCCTGCGCCATTGCAGGTCGAAGCGGCGTGACTCATCGCGCAGGTAGGTCACACTGGCGCCGAAGTCGCGCGCACCGATGGACTGCGCGCCGGTGGGCACGGCGCGTGCCTTCCATGGCAGGTCCTTGCTGTCACCGTCGTAGCTCGCCGACAGCCGCCAGGCGTCACTGGCGCGGTAGGCCACCCGGCCAGCCACGCTGTTTCGATATGGGCCGGCATTGGCATGCTGCAAAACACCCTCGGCCAGCCAGCGACCTTGTTGCCAGCTCAGGCCCAGCCCGGCGCGCGCCAACCTGGCGCTGCCCTCAAAGGTGTCTCCGCGCCCCAGAGTCTGGGCATAGAACACGCGCCAGGCGTCGTCAATCAAGCCGGAGCTGAGCCGGCTGTCAGCGCGCCATTCACGGCCCGCCAACGCGGTGCCGCCTCGCGAGCCTTCGGCGCCGATTTCAAGTTGCGCGCCCACCAGCGAACGGCGTTTGCGGGTCATCTCGCGGACCTGATTTGTATCGGACGCATCAGCTTCAACCGCTTCGGCGCGCTGCCGGGCTTCACGGAATTCGCCGGCATTGAGCAGAGCCTCTATATGACCAATACGGGCGCTCAGGTTGTCGGGGTGATTGGTTGCCAGTGCCTCAAAGCGCGCAACGGCGGCCTCGGGGTGCTCTCGAAACCGCTCGGTGAGCGCGGCCCCGGAGACGAAGCCAGCGTTGAGCGGCGCCTCGCCCGTCAAGGCCGCAAAGCGTGGTTGTGCAATCTTCGGCCGGTCACCGTAGAGCTGCAGCAGTGAGTCCATACCAACCACGGACGAGTACTGATCATTGGGACGCCCGGCTTCCGGCGCGAGCCGCATCGTGGCTGGAGTGTCATCCTCCATGCGTCTCATCAGCGCTTCGGCGTCGTCAAAGCGACCGGTATCCAGATACGCATAAACCAGGCCGAAAGTCAGATCGTCTGACACCGGCAGATCAGCCAAGGCCTTCTCAAAGAGCGGAACAGCGTCAGCCGACCGGCGCACCTGCGCCATCGCACGGGCCACCACGCCCAGCGCGTAGGCAGGTAGTTCAGCGCCGCTGGCAAGCAGCGTCTCGTACTGAGAGATGGTGTCGGCAGGACGGCCACGCTCCAGCAACGCCAGCATGCGATCAGACTGCAGGCGCGCACGCAAGATGCGCCAGTTGTCAGCGTCCTGCGGGGTAGTTTGCGCCGCTCCTGCGTCGAGCCGTTCCTGAGCAGAGATCTGATCAGCCAGAACTCGGTCAATCTCAACCACACGCGCCGAACCAACCCGTTGATCACGTGCCTTCACGGCCCAGCGCAGCCGCTGCGCCAGGGCCTGGTGTTCGAGGGTGCTCAACGCCAATGCCGAGAGTGCTCCCGGGTGGGCGCGCTGAAAGGCCAGCGCATCGTCGAAGGCGGCAGAAGCGCCGCCCTGCTCTGCCAGCAGAAAGCTAGCCTCACGTACGGCGTCATAGCGCTCGGGTTGCAGCTTGATGATGTTTTGGTAGGCCGCTAACGCTAGGTAGGGTTCGCCCAGGGCACGCGCCAGTGCCGCTTGCAGGTCGAGCAGCGCGACGCGGTCGGAGACCGCCGAGGGTGCCGGCTGCGCCAGTGCGCGGTAGATGGCCTGCGCACCCATGGTGTCATTTTCAGCAAGTCGCCAGAAGGCTTCGTGAACGCGTGGCACACGAGACTCTGGCTGGCGCACCTTCCAGACTTTGATGGTGTCGCCTTGCTGAGCCAGATCGCCCATCCTCCGGGCGGCAACCGCCAACGGCTCCAACGCGTAGTCGCTAAGCTCGGCAGCAGGCATCTGATGCCCCAACTCCACGGCATCAGTGAACCGGCCGTCAGCCACGGCGATCACGATGGCGTCAGATGCCACCCGACGGCGCTGTGGGCTATCCAGCGGTGCCGCCATCCATTGGCGCAGCTGCTGCAAAGCTCGCGCTGCGGTCATTCGGCCGTCGCGACGGGCCGCGATCAAAGCGTCGTGCGATTGCAGGTCATAGGCGAGCGCTTCGCCATAACCGGAAGGCGTTTCAGCGATGGCGGCGTCTGCGAACGAAGCAATGCCAGCACCGAAGGTGAGCACGCAGACGATCGGCAGACAACCCCGCACGGCGCTGGCGAGACAGCTCGGCACTGCCTTGGCAAGTGCAACTTCACACCCCGCAACGACAGTGCCTCTATTTCTTTGTGTATAGATAGACACTCAAACCCCTGTACCCGAACTTTCCCCGGCCATGGTCAGCCGTAATAAAAAAGCTCTCGAACAACCAAAAACAATAACTAAACGACTATTTCAATTAACAATCTTCCGAGAACCGCGCATTAACAATAATGGCAAAAGCCTTGCTGACACTCTTAACCAAAGACGATTAGCGTGATTATTTTTTGGTTTTCAAGATAATTTCATCAGCCGGAACAGCAGATATTCAATCTTCTATGTAAGTCACTAGATGTTAGAATTCACCATAAAAATGAGCTAATTTTATTTATATTTTTATATATATTTAAATACAAAGCATTATCATGAAGAGGTGCAAATACTACTCGTATCTTTAGTACTCCTCAACCATGTAACCACTGTATCTCGGTGTGCGATATGTTACATAACGAAAAAACGATTAATCTTCATCAATAAGTTTTAAAAACTACGCCAATACGGCGAATCCCAGTGACCGCACACAATCAAAAATTACGGCTTTAATATTAAATGTCGATTAATTTCCGAGATTTTTCCGGCGTAATGATTGGCGCCCCTGTTATTGATGGCGTTTTTCAATGGCGCACGGATCACTTGATCGGTCTGCGTCACGCTGTGGCGGTGTTGGCCTCACCTGTTCCTTGGCGGCGCATTCAAGCCCCCGTTGCACGTCAGTTCGCGCAGGGTACGAACGGGCAGATTCCCGGTCATCTGGGGCTGGATGCTCAGGGATGACGAGTCGGATAGAGACAGAAATGAGCCATGACCTGCGCAGGCCGCCCAAATCAGACTGAACAGAGGCCTTAGGCCAACTTCAAACTCGACCGGGGCACCGCCTATGCTCTTGCTCAGTTCGCAAACCCAGCCAAAACATTCAGCACCGCAGTCACAGCCAAGTCAGGGGTGGACAAACGCCTGTGCGCTACAGCCATTGGGCGCATAAGCGAAGGCTGTAAATGCCGTACATGGACATCCGGCGAATTCATTTGGTCCTGCACCTCCTCTAGTGGGAGAAGCACCGCGCTCTGGCTTGCGGCCGCAAGACTTTTCAGCGCGCCGGGATAACTCAGGGTGAGAAATGGCCGTGGGTTGAACCCCGCTTGCCCGAACCATGACGATACGAGGCCGTGCATTTGGGTAGCAGGCGCAAAAGAAGCCCAGCGCCGACCGGCTAGCCACTCCGGAGTGACGGTCTCAGGGGCCTCCCATGAGGCGGGCAGGAGAGCCACCATGGGATCGTTACGCCAAGGCGTCATGTGGACTTCTGCCATCAGCGGCTGGGGGCTTGCGACGATGGCTATATCCAGAGTGGCGGTCTTCAAGCGGTGCATCGCGTCGGCAGACCCCACGGCTTCCAACTTCACCTCGACCCCGGGATTCTCACGGCTCAACACTTCAAGCACCATGGGCAACAGCCGGGTGCTCACACCAGCCGAAACGCCCACCTTCACGATGCCTTCGCGCCCGCTGGCGCGGCGCTGAACGAGGTCGATCAGCTCATCACTGGCTGAAAGCAGCTTCCGCCCTTCCTGAACCAGCACTTCGCCCACCGGGGTGAGTTCCGCCTGCCTTCGCCCGCGCACCACCAGCATCGCCTCCATACGCGATTCAAGCTCCTTGATGTGCAGACTCACAGTGGGTGGCGCGAGATGAAGTGCCTGCGCCGCAGCCGCAAACGTGCCCAGGTCCGCGATGGCAATGAGTGTCTGCAGCTGATCCAGATTCAAGTTACGCATCAGAATTTCTGAATTTTACGTTCACATAAGTCAACTTTACAGAACATCGTGCGGGCGCGAGCATCTGGTGATGAAAAACCACAAGCCCAAAATCAAGGCAATCGAGGCTCAAAACGACCTGTCGGGGCAGATGCCACGCTATGAGGGATCAGTTCCGAAACCACGCACACGATTCGCAGAATGGTTTGATCAATTGCGTTGCGCGTTGGAGCGAGCAGAAAAGAAAGTGATGGAAAGCTTTCGGGTTCCGCCCGGGGGTTGATAGTCACATCATTCAGGGGCGCCACTGACGACGGGGTTGGGCCTACTTAGCCTTAGCAAGGATGCGTATACAGAGCCGTTAACGCCCCCTAAACGACTCTCGCGAAATGCCTGAGCCATGGTCGAGACCGCTTGAAAAGGCCCCATGCATCAACGCGCTGAACAGCATCGCTCTACGCCCCCACCTATGCCAAGTCAATCAATAGCGTTACTTTGCTAATTCAATAAGGCCAACGCCAATTACATACTAAGTTCATGTATTAGATATACCTGCAAATTTAGAAGAGTCGCTTCTAAAATGATTCTTAGCCGCGCTAAATCGGTGTGGCAAGAATCATAAAAAGAGACAACCATGCGACCAATCTTCAGCTGGCGGGCAGCCCTTTCGCTGATGTTCATCTTGCTCAGCGTATGGAGTCAGCCCGCACTATCAGCTGCGTTCACACCTGGAAACGTAGTGATTTTTCGGGTGGGAGATGGGAGCAGGGCCTTGGCCTCTACCGGCAATCCGGTGTTTCTGGATGAATACCGGCCAGGTGTCGGATTGGTGCAATCTATCCCGATGCCAAAGGTGGGAAACGGCGCTCACGCGCCGTTCGCTGGCGGTGGAACGGCGGCCTCGGAGGGGTGGCTTACACGTTCACAAGACAAGCGCTGCCTTTTAGTGCCCGGCTACGGACGCGATCCTTCGATCACGAGCGGAAATCTAGTAAGTGCAATCGGCGTTTCGCGTGTCGTCGGGGTGGTCACCCGTGCAGGTGAGATCGATACATCAACCACGCTCATAGACTTGGCATCAGGAGCCAATAATTTTCGTGGTGCAGCCAGCACTGACTGCGCCACCTTGTGGGTCACCAGCAGCCTTGACGGGACACGTACTACAACGATCGGGGCAATCAGCTCAACATCGGTTTCCGTGACACCAGCAGGTGGGCGTGCAGTTGCAGTCGTTGATGGCCAACTCTACATTTCATCCAATACCGGAAACAACACGTACAAGGGTGTAAATCGCGTTGGCTCCGGTACACCTACGAGCAGCACATCTTCAACCCGTTTGCCAGGTTTGACGGATGCGTTGACGCCCAGCCCATACGCTTTTGTGTTTGCAGATCTCAACGCCACACCTGGATCAGACACGCTGTATATCGCGGACGATACCAAGGGCGTTACCAAGTTTTCTCTGGAGTCAGGATCGTGGGTTGCCAAAGGTACGGTGGGCGCGGCAAGCGATGCCTACCAAGGCCTGACCGCTACGGTATCAGGCACTACCGTGACTCTGTATGCAACCCGAGGCACCAATCAACTGGTGTCCATAGTCGACTCCAGTGGCTATGGTGGTCAGTTCGTGGCGACTCCGGTTGAGATAGCTACTGCGGGTACCAATCAGGCATTTCGTGGTGTAGCGTTGGCTCCCGAGGTCAGCGTGACCGCCAACGCGTCGGCTGGTCCCAACGGCACCATCACGCCTCCTAGCAGGACAGTCTTTTACGGTGAAACGACGACATTCAACGTCTCCCCCAATCCAGGATATACCGCCGTGGTAGGTGGCTCCTGCGGTGGAACAATGGCAGGGGGAAGCTACACCACACAAGCCCTTACAGCGGATTGCTCGGTCAGTGTGACGTTCACGCAGCAAGTTACCCACACCGTGACGCCATCTGCTGGCACCGGTGGCTCCATCACTCCAGCATTGCCGTTAACGGTGATTGCAGGCAGCACGGCAACGTTCGCTGTGGAACCGCAAGCAGGCTATGTGGCCAGCGTTGGGGGAACTTGCGGTGGAACACTGAGTGGCACGACATACACGACCTCAGCCGTCTCTGGTAATTGCAGCGTTGCAGCCAGTTTTGCCTTGCAGAACTTCACCGTCGCGCCGAGCGCTGGCGTGAATGGCTCCATCAATCCAGCAACGCCACAAGTCCGTAACTATGGCAGCACCGCCGTATTTACGGTGGTGCCACAAGCAGGCTACTCGGCATCGGTGGGGGGAACCTGCGGTGGCGCATTGGTAGGCACGACCTACACAACCAATGCAATCACGGGAAACTGTACGGTCACCGCGTCTTTCCCCGCATTGCCCGTCTTCAGCGTCACACCGACCAGTAAGGGCCACGGCAGCGTGATGGCCGCTACGCCGCAGAATGTGGTGCAGGGGCAGACAGCAAGCTTCACCGTCACACCAGATGCTGGTTACGCGGTGGCGGTACGTGGTACGTGCGGTGGTCAGTTGCAAGGCAATATCTACACAACCAAGCCGATCACCCAATCTTGCACTGTGGACGTGAGTTTTGCGAAGAAAGTTATTCTCTTTCTCGGCAACAGCTACACCTTTGGTCGAATTGATCCGGTGATGAGCTACAACACGGATAACGTCACCGACTTGACCATGGCTATGTGGCAACGTGATGCCACGGGCTCGAATCCCGACGAACCCCATCCATGGGGCGGCATTCCTGGCGTATTCAAGAAACTGAGCGATCAGGCAGGCCTGGACTATGACGTTTCCATCTCTGCACGCAATGCCGCCTCTTTGCGCGGCCACTTTCTGAACTCCAATCCCGCAGGCTGGGACTTGCGAGGCAATGCAGCCTCACAGAAATGGACCACTGTGGTGCTGCAGGATTTGAGTGACGAACCGTTGCCTCCCGGGCGCAGTCACAACGCCAACTTGCCCTACTTCAATGCCTACGCAGACAAGTTTCAGAAATGGATTCATGAAGGCGCGGGCGGCTCATTCACAGAGACGCAATTGTTTGGCGCCAATTGCAGCACGATCACCGGTGCGTCTCAGGCGACATGCGATGCGCAGCGCAATGTTCCAGAGTCCAATCTGAACGCCAACTCGCAGGCAGACATCTATCTGTACCAAACCTGGGCGCGCCCGGATCTGATCGCACCCAACGGCTCCAATGTCAACGGCACGACTTACGCGGCCAATGAAGGCCTGGAGTTGATGACCGCAGATTTCCACGCGGGCTACTTTGGCCGCGCCGCCGCCAATCCAGGTTTCAAAGGGGTATCCCCGGTCGGTGACGCGTTTTTGCGCGCCGTGGCAACTGGCGTGGCAATGCGTGACCCTTATGTCCCCGATGCCAGCAAGCTCAACCTCTGGTACACCGATTATTTCCATCCCAGCAAATACGGCTCTTACCTAAGTGCTCTGGTTCACTTTGGAAGGATTTCGGGCATTGATCCGACAAGCCTGGGCGCAGGTGAACTCGCCGCAGTTGATCTGGGTATATCTGCTGCCCATGCAGTCGCACTACAGCAAGTGGCGAAGGCGACGCTGGTACCTGCCGCACCGACTATCTCCGCCGTGACCGGGGGTGACGGGCAGGTTGAGGTGGAGTTCACCCCTGCCAACAACCTCGGCCATTTGGACATACTGGAATACATCGCAACCTGCGGCGCGAGAAGTGTCAGTACGGCGGCTTCACCAGTCGTCGTTTCGGGTCTGGTCAACGGTGTGTCAGTCAACTGTACGGTGTCAGCGCGCAACAGTGTGGGTACCGGCGAGCCGTCTTCCGCCTCCATCAACATTACGCCGGTAGGCGCGCAATGCGGCAGTGCGCAAGGTGTTGCCACTGCAATATTGCCACGCACCAACCTGTGCGCTGTGGGGGCAGCGTCTAGCGTGGTCTCCTCCACCGGCGTGTACAGCTGGTCATGCCAAGTGGGCAATGCCCAACCAGCCGCGTGCTCCGCAAACTGGGCAGCCACACCAATGTCTTCGGGCACGGCAACCGCAGATGTAGCCCCAAGCTGGGTCTTCCGCTCTGCTCAGTTTATTGCCGCATCGACCGTGAGCACTCCACTAAGGAATGTCAGTTTTCCGCATGGCCTATTTGACTTTGTGCTCGAGGGCGGAGCTCCGGGCAGCACGGCTGAGTTGACGATAACTTATTCCACCGAGCTACCCGCAGGAGCAACGTATTGGAAATTCGGGCCCAGCCCTATAGGCCATGGCTGTAGCAGTACAGCAGCTTGTGCAGCACCGCATTGGTATGCATTCCCTGACGCGGTCATCGAAGGCAATACAGTGCGCCTGAGAATTACGGACGGAGGCCTTGGTGACGATGACCTCACAGCGAACGGCGTCATTGTCGATGCAGGGGGACCTGGCTATCTGGACACCGCTGCAATGGATAGCGTTGTCCCAGTGCCCACGCTATCCCAATGGACGCTGTTCTTGATGGCGGGTCTGTTTGCACTCTTTGGATGGGTACGACTGGCCAGAGCCTACAACGTGAGGTCTAGCTGATTCAGCTACCGCATCGAAGCCGCGCAGCAAAGCCTTGGGTGCCGCTGCTAACGGCGAGTGGACACCCTATGCAATTCCCAGAACAAAGCGAGGCCTTGACGTGTCTATGATCCGGCTCCTGAAAGCCTTTGTGTGTTGGGTTGCGCTGCTAGGCGGCAGCGTGATGTCTCAACCCCTTGATGCCTGCAACAGAAAAACCATGACTCAGTCCAGTTGGCAATTAGTCCCTCGCCAAGGCATTACTTGCCGCGACCTGCAGGTGTCCCTAGGGCAGGAGCGCGAAGCGCTGCGCAAGGCGATGGTGGCAGCGGCCTTTCTCCCACCCAAGCATGGCCGCTACCCCGACGAAGATGATTTTCTCACCGCAGACAAATCCACCTTCATCCGTGTGCGATATGAAAGTGGCAAGGTGAGTGACATCGAGTTTCTAGCCGGAGACCTCAAGTACCAAGGCATCGACCTGCACCGCAACACCACGTTCGCCAAGATCAAACGCCAGTTCAAGGCCAAGCGACTGACGTTGCGCGACACCCAGTGGTTGGGCGATGGCCAGGACTGCCCCGAACTCGCCATCAATATTGCCACGCGCGACGATGTAGGCGGAGACGGCGATGGGATCGAATGGGTGATCCTGAGCAGTAGTTTCAATTGAGACAGGGCCAAGCTACACTAATTTTCTGAGCGTAGCGGTGGGCGAACGCGCATGTCATTTAGTTAAGTTCGCAGAGCCCTGAAACGTATGAACTCAGCGATAGTCGAGCCCAAACTCCACCCTAAGCCACGACTAGTTTTTAGAGTAGTTGTCGCCGAAAAACTAAACTCCGGCCGCGTCGTTACTGCGAGATAGCTGGGTGCTTCTGAAGATTGTTATGACCACCACCTTTTTCATGGGCGTGAGCATTACGCTTGATTCATTCGAACGCAATGAGCTTCCTGGCGTATGGTGGCCACATGCTTCTTTGGTGGTCGCGCCTGGCAGCAAGACTTTGGAAAATGTTTCACACGACGAGCACTATGCAAGCAGGGCAGAGGCTGATGGGATGGCCCTACGCATCGCCAAGCGCCGTATCCGGGATGAGATGCATCAGGGGTAATCGCCGCGACGGCCACCGGTTCTCAGGTTGAGATTCCATCGCGCCAACACATGGTGCTGAGTGCCGACCCGGGTTAATTACACGCCGCATTCCGACAGTGAAGCGCGCAGCGCAAAAAGGCCCCGACCATTTCTGATCGGGGCCTTTAAGGCTGCAGCGAGAAATTCCCGCCTGCAACCTTACTTAGTCGCATCTTTGATTTTTTCTTTCGCGTCGCCATAGTTCTTTTGGACATTGCCCTCGACCTGCTTAGCCACACCCTTGACTTGCTGCTCCGGGCTGTTGAGGACCTCACCGGTCTTCTGCTGCACTTTACCAGCCACTTCTTTCAAAGCGCCTTTGATTTGATCGGTATTCATGTTGCTCCTTCGGTTGTCTGATATGCGTAGCGGGATCGCTTTGCATGAACCAAGATTACGCTTTAAGCCTGCACGCGGCCGCCGGAGACAGTCGACAGGTGGCGTCAGCATAAGCCTACAAACACCGAACCCATTCCATTCCGGACCAAAGCGCGTCACATCACGATTGACCTAAAAAGAAGGGCGTTCACCGCTATGCCCCTTACGCCCCTCTTTCGGTCTTTGCTGGGGAGCAAGGGAACGGAAGCTGGACTTTAACTCCGCTGCACCCCAAGTCGAGCAACGTTTCGCAGTGATGGCGATGGGATCGAATGGGTAGATCCTTAGCCGCGACTTCAAATGAGATTGTGCCAAGCCACCCCAGCTATCCGAGTGAACTGAGAACAGAGTCGTGAAGCATAGTGGCTGGTTGCAGCCGTACCTAATCGCCCTAACCATCCATAGCCAAGCTGTTGATCCCAGCCATACGAACCACGTCTTCTAAGGAAAGATTGCGTTGTGGATCACGTAATGATGGTGAAGCGGCTTATTACCTCCCGCGAATACATAGTTCACGTCTTCTACGAACGCCAAAAACTGAGCGATTGGACGCAGCACCTTTTCAGTGGAATCTAGAGCTTTGCTCATGACGTCGATCGCAGCTTCGAAAAATTCCCGGAACGCCGCCTGGACGCGCTGCGAGAAACTCATGGTCGCGTTACGAACTACACCATCAGCCACTACAGCCTGCCCAAGAGGCCTGGCAGAGCTGGGTTCGCTTTCAGAAGCCTCCACTCCGGCAGAGCTGAAAGGGTTGTAGCTGGATCCAACTTTTTCCCTTTGATCGTCTGAGACATTGATACTTTTGGAATGGCCGCGCACGGCATCGAACTTCGCAGCCCCATTCGCGTCGTCAAGTGGCACTTCGCCTGGGAAAGTGATCAGATTGGCGCCTGCGACCACCTCATCGAAGGGGTTGTGGCCCATATCACCAACTCTTCTGGCGGCCCCCATCACGTCAAACGGGATGTTTTGCTTTTCTGCCCGGTTTTTTGCTGCAACCAGTACATCAAACGGGTTGGTGCTCAAGACAGCGTCTTGTTCATCTTTACTCAGGGCGGCGAACACATCGTCGGCTCGCACACTAGTCGCTATATTCTGGAGTTTCCCGGAACTCAGAAATTCGTCATCAGAAAGATATTCATCCAGAGAAGATTCGTCAGAGCTTTCGAGGGAATAGTATTTTGAGTCAGAACTGGAATCCCCAGAAAAGCTAGGTTCCTCGAGTTCCCGGGCATCTTGATCTCTCGAAAGGATCAAGCTCTCTTTCGTTTGATCATTCCTCACTTCGATTTGTCGACCGTCAAGTCCACCTTCGCCAGTTTTTGGGCCAGCTGCTTTACTCTGAGCATCCTGGGAAGGATTGGTGGTATTCAGTGGTTGGGTGTTGATTGCGATATTTCCCATGTCTATTCTCCAGAATTCAGTTAATCGTCTGTGGCAATTCGGCGCTCACTTTGCCTCGCACTACCTCGCGCCAAAGTAAGGCAACGTTGGTGAACGCTTGTAGCGCTTGAGAGAGCGAAGCCCCATTGATAGTGGTCAGCGGTAACCGCGCGCACAACAGAACCACACCAGTCCCCGCCTGCAGTCCCAGCGTGCAACCGCCGGTGCCTACCCACAGCCCATTGGCCTCCAGCATCAGTTGCATAAGTTTTTCGTGCTTCACTTGCGCAGAAGGGCGACCGAGTGTGGAAAAAAAGATCAAATCACCTGTGTTTTGATCGATTTCTGGACTGATGCCGATAGAGATGTCGGCAATGACCACTTCGTGGCTGGACAGCAATTCTTTCGCGGAAAGACCCGCATGGCGTGCGTAGTCCTCAAGCACTTCGGTATAGAGACTCATTTTTTTCCCTGTTAAGCGTTGAATGAATGAAATCCATAAGCTGTTGCTTCGTCATCAGCTCGCGGTTCCTACTCAATAAGTCACAGCAGGGGAGAAACGGTTCCTTAAAAAAACCTTACGTGCAGGTACTTACCCGATCAGAAGGATGAAATAGTTAAGCGTCCTACAAAAAAATGACATTTATATAAATATAAAGTTCTAAATATCGAGTTCACCCTGGATGAATCGAAACTGGACTGGGCTTAACCCAAATACCGAAGAAAAATGAGAATGTAAAAAAGCCCCGGTCATTTCTGATCGGGGCTTTCCACCTTATTTGCCATGCTCTGCCGCATCTCTCCCCTCTTCCAATACGGCCAGAAGCTTTCCCGTGAGGAAGTCCTCAAGCGCCGAGTGTTTGCCCACCCGACGCTGACCATGAGGGCCTAAAGCTCTGCTTGGCCTATGCCGCTGTACCGACTCAATCCAGCGCCTGAATCCTTCGAGCAATCGAGTCCATCAGCTTTTTGATTTCTGATGATGCTTTGAGATCCAGCATCTCGCGCTGCAACATCAGGTTATCACGCTCAGCGCGAAGGCCTTCAAGGTACTTGCGGTCATGGTCTGCCTTGATCCACTCTTCCGTAATCTTGACTGTGAGCTTGCCACGTAGTCGCGTAATCAGCTCCTGGGTTGCTTGGTGCGCTGTCTCATTGGAAATTTTGCTCATCGTAAGTCTCCTAAAAAAGTAATCATATCGTATTCTTTTTATAGGAAAACATAGCGTTTACCCAGATGTTTTACCAGGGCGTTCACGGATTCATACTGCGCATTAATACAGTGTTTGGAATCGATGATGATTTCTCGCACTAAGTAGGCAGCCCCGGCTCGATCTCTACTCCGAACTGGCAGGATTCGCTGACCATCACCCGCCTTTGCCACCTCATCCAAGCCTTTGGCGTCGTTTGCGCCGATGGAGCCGACACCTTTCCCCGCTTGAACTGCTGCCGTCTCTACGCCCTTCATCGACCTCTCGACTTTTGGCCCCAAGGCAAAGCCGTCGAGCTTTCACCCACAAGGCGAGATCTCCCCAGGTAAGAGCGCACACCTTCATCGCACAACCGCCGCATCTACGCCGCCTCGCCTTGATCACGAGAGCTTCGCGGTTCTTTGCCCGCTCGCCCTGCTCAGTAGCGCCTTCTATGTGGTTTTTGTTCATCGGCTCGCGATTTACGCTCCACGCTTCCTTCCCACATTCGGTCGCCCTCATGCAGTTGCGTTTCACTTCGTTCGTTGTGATCAACTTACGGCGGGACTTGCACCCGCAGGTGTGCGCCCATGCTGGGCGCACAAAGAAAAAGGGCGACCCGAAGATCGCCCTTGTCTGCCGTTTACGGCCCATGTCATACCGGACCGAACCACGCCCTGGCACAGCGAATCTAACCATGCCATGCCGGACCGAAGATGCTGATCGCATCAGGAAACGCCCTCGGAAGAAGACGCTACCTGCTGTTGACAGCCCATACCCGACCTCGCCGCAGCCGACCGCGGCATACCATGCCGAGCCACGCCTAACCATGCCGCACCCGACCTGGCCATGCGATGCTCTCGCATCCTCAAACCCTCTCATAAAGGGTTTGCAGCTACGTCATCGAAGTTGCTTGCGCACCGTCCCTCTCAGGTGCAAAATCTTTGCCATTGCGTCTACATTGTCGCGCCGCTGATCATCCGTTAGCTCGCCCTGCCGCACATTGCGTAGCCTCGCGCCCGCCATTCTGAAGGCCCTGCCTGCATCACGTTCAAACTCTCGAGTTGCTGCTTGGGTCTGCTCGCCTGGAGGGCACCAGCGATATCCCTCACCTCTCACTGATTGCAAAAGCACCTGATGATCATGGAGCAGGGTTGCCTTAAAGCCTTCGATGCTCGCCAGCCATTCGAATTGACGAGCCTGAAATGTGGCGGCACTCATGCGCTCATCAGTCAGAGGAAGGCCCCCAAAACCGCCGCAGGCCTGCGAGATGTGGATTTGAATTCAGATGCCCTAGAGGCGCTTAAAGCGCAGCGCCCATACTCGCAAGCCAAGGGGCTAAGGATCTGGCTCAACCCACGCACAAGCGAACCTTGGGAAACGGATGCACAGTTGCGCAAAACGTTCTGGCTACCTTTGACGAAGAGAGCGGGCGTCGATTACCGGAACCCTTATCAGGTCCGTCACACCTTCGCCTCAACACTTCTAACCGATGGGCACAACCCTTGGGCAGTGGCCGCTCAACTGGGTCATGAAAATGTCGAACTGGTATTTAGCACCTACGGCAAGTTCATACGCGAGGACTACCAAAAGCCCAAGCCTGAATTGCGCATGGTGGGAAATTCCTGATCGGTGCGATTTCGGTGCGAATTTCCAGCCACCACACGACACCACAGGCAAGAAAAAACCGCCACACACCTTGTTGTCTCAGTGTGTGGCGGTGTCTTGAGTGGTGGAGCTGGGGGGATTTGAACCCCCGTCCGCTCCAAGCCTGGCGCGGCTTACAGGCCCTTGCGTGCGAATCACGTGCGAATTCTACCAGGGGCTTTTTGACCACCTCTAATAAGAGAGCCGCCCAAGGAATCCAACTCCAAGGAGGAATGGTAGCGGAGGCCAGAAGGCAGGGATGCGGACGACGGTTCAAGGCCGGAGATACGATGCTACATGACCGCCGACACTCACACACGTATGAAGCACACA
The DNA here is from genome assembly GCF_000422885.1 of Ottowia thiooxydans DSM 14619. GTDB lineage: Bacteria > Pseudomonadota > Gammaproteobacteria > Burkholderiales > Burkholderiaceae_C > Ottowia > Ottowia thiooxydans. The sequence goes on from NZ_AUGX01000012.1 coordinate 188,003, forward strand.
GGCAGTTCTCTGCCTGATCTTGAGATTCGCTGCAGCTTCGACGACGAAGCGAAGTGCGCAACAGCAATCGTCGATCATTTCGACAGCGTGCTTGCAACGATGTTTTTTCGAAGTCTTGAGCGCGACGACGTGCTGTGCATCGAAGACGAGAGCGACTACGGAAGTCGCCCAGCGCCGCCGTGGTCGGTTTTCTTCGTCATCGCTGGCGTCAGATACCTTTGTCGAGTTGTGCTCCGGCCACGTGACGAAACAGCGGTCTACCTGTGGCCGCAGCCCCAAAAAAATTAGTCAAAACGGTCAACTTTCACTACAATCGGGGGGTCGAAAATTCGATCAGGTCACGAGCCTTTTTGATGCCAGAGACGCAGACCACGACGCTTGTCGTGCAATCCGCGGACGCTACCTGTGAAGCGTACACAGGGTCCATCAGACAATTTTTCAGCCGGTACCGGACGCCGTGCAACCACTTTTGTTTACTCCCATTCGGGGGTTTGTGGTTCCACGTCCTACCTACTGAAAGTCTGAAATGAAAATCGCATTCACAATCGCCGCCCTGGCCTCCATCGTCACCGTCGGCCAGGCCCTCGCCCAAACCGCCCCGCTAACGTACCTCGACATCGTCAAAGAAGCCCGTCGTTACGACAAGCTCGAGGGCTCTGAGCGCGTTGTGTCGAACAAGGTCTTGCTCAAGAAAGTCCAGCTCGATCTGAAAAAGTTCGGCAATGGATCGCCTGACTTCTATGTCCGCCGAGCAGACATGATCGGCTTCATCTGCGCAACATCGGCGCCGAACTTCAATGGCGGCAACGTGACTGCAACGATCACGCTGCACGAAGAAGCCGAGGGCGGTCACTTCTACACGCTCGATAACTGCGCGAAATCGAAGTAACCGGAGTCGCGGCATGACGAACTCAAAAAACAAGTCAACAGTGGACCCGGCAAGCCGCGACCCCTTCAATCAGCCGACATTCCTTGCCGCAAAAGCAAACAGTCGTGAAATAGAAAAGCAGATACGCAAGAATTTGCAAATAGATCTCAGCCTTCATGATGAGCAAGCGGACGCTCAGGCCGCCGCTGGAAAAGCGCGCCTCGCGCAAGTAGAAGAAAAGATTCGTCAGCACGATCTCGTTCGCGACAAATCTTGCGATTCGCGCAGGCTTGATGAAACATCAATTCAGCTTCTGCGCGAGCTTTCAAAAGCACGCGCTGCAGAAATTGAACGTCGCCTCGGCATAGAAAAACAAGCCGAACTCGCATTCTCTGAGACCCTCGAAGACGCAATCGACGATCCAATGCGCTCGCAAACGCACACTGAAGTCATCTTCTGGATCTGCAAGTCTTGCTTTTGCAAAGACGCTCAGCGAGTTGTGAAAAAAGGCGGCTGGAACTGGGCATGCGAAAAGTGCGGCAATCAGCTCACAGATGACGAAGCCAAAATGATTTCGCCGCGGCTGAAGTTGAAAAAGGACCGGGCGACGCTTCAGCCGCCGCCAGGATCGCATCGCATGATCAAAGTGTTCGATTACGATCAGCTGCTAAAAATCGCGGAAAGCAAAGACGCGATCACCGGAGACAGCGGCGATCGCCGACGGATCGAACTCACGCTCGCGCAGCTACTGCAGCTCGAAGAAACACGCCCGCTAGCGTTGCCGAGTCCGTCCTACGAAGCCGAACTCGAAGAACTCGCGCTGGCGTTTCCAGCTTTCGCGCGCGTGATCTCCGAAGTCGTAGTCCCATCGCTTGCGATCCTGGCCGCTGGCGGCACTGCCCGGCCGGCGCCGGTGTTGCTCGTCGGCCCTCCTGGCATCGGAAAGACCTTCTTCCTGACGTCGCTCGCGAGAGTGTTGGCTGTGCCGCTGATCAAGCAAGACATGAGCACCATGACCTCTGGCGCCAGCCTCTCCGGGCTCGGCATTCACTGGGCAAACAGCTCGCCAGGAACAGTGTTCAAAACACTCGCATTCGGCAAGCCAGGCCACCTGGCAGTGGCCAATCCGCTAATCCTTCTCGACGAGCTCGACAAGTGCTCGGGAGACCGCAGGTTCGACCCGCTCGGCCCTCTGCACGCGCTTTTAGAAGAAGAAAGCGCACGCGAGTTCGAAGACGAAAGCATCCCCGGCGTCGTGTTCAACACCAGTGAAATCAGGTGGGTGGCCACGGCAAACAGCACCAACGGCATTCCGTCGCCGATTCTTTCTCGCATGCACATCATCGAAATCGAAGAGCCAACGCGCGCGGAAAGAATCGCGCTGGCGGAACGGATCTTCGCTGGCGCCGTTCGAGAAATGCGGCTTCGGGAGTTCGTTGACGTGATGCCCGACGCCGTGTTGGAACGCGCTGCTGATTTGCCGCCGCGGGAGTTCAAGCGGCTGTCGCAGATGGCTGTTGGCCGTGCCCTGGCACGCGGTGACTTTCAACCACGGATCGAGGATTTTTCTGTTCAAGCGCAGGCCTCAAAACGAAAAATGGGGTTCTAAAAATGGACAAAGAACTGGAGCAGCTCAACGAACTGAAGCAGCGCTTCTTGGCCCAGATCCGGGCCAAGGTGGAGCATCCATTCCGGGTGATCAAGCGCCAGTTTGGCTACACCAAAGTGCACTACCGGGGGTTGAAGAAGAACACGCTGCAACTCAAGACGTTGTTTGCGCCATCCAACCTGTGGATGGTTGCGCCACACGTTGATGGGGGCATGGGGATGAGTGCGCCGGAAACCCGTGAAAAGGCCGCAAATGCGGCTTCAGGGGCAGCGAAATGGGGCAGGAAGTGCCTGCATTTGCTCCGGATCAATGAAAACTTGAGTGTGGCAGTTGAACTGCGGGGCATACCACTCGCGCATTCGGATTGTTCAGACCATCCTTAAAGGCGCCGGTGTCAACCGGCCTCTGGCTGTGCGATCTTTATTGAGATGTAAAATAATAACTAAATAATGCAACATTCAAGAGCAAGCCTTGCAACTTATCCAACGCAGGAGGAACAGGTACTGTCCTTGGCCAGCAGTAGCCCCCTTCTTCGCGCCAAAGACGTGGCTGTCCGCTCGCTGCCGACCGTCATTCTCAGCCGTCTGGTCCGGGACGGCAGGTTGCAGCGAGTCGCTCGTGGCGTCTATGCCCTTCCGGATCAACCTTTGAGCGAAAACCGCTCTCTCGCGGAGGTTTCGCTTCGAGTTCCAAGAGGAGTCATCTGCCTGCTCTCGGCCCTGCGGGTACACGGGCTCGGAACACAGGCACCTCATCAGGTCTGGATAGCAATCCCTCAAAACTCGCCCACACCCCGCGTCCGTACGCCACCGTTGCGCGCTGTACGCATGTCGGGAGCAGCGTTGACCGAGGGGATCGAGCCCGTTCGGATCGACGGTTTGGAGGTGCCGGTTTTCAACGCGGCCAAGACCATCGCCGACTGCTTCAAATACCGAAACAAGATTGGCATCGATGTTGCTCTTGAGGCGCTGCGCGAAGGATGGACACAGCGCAGGGTGACCATGGACGAGCTTTTCCATTACGCATGCATCGACCGCGTATCGAATGTGATGCGGCCCTACATGGAAAGCATTGCAGCATGAGTGCAGCGAACCACCGCACCACTACAGAAGCGTCGGCAAACAAAAATTTCGGAACAGAGTCAAGTAACCAATGCCGATTCCAATAATTGACCTCTTTGCTGGTCCTGGCGGGCTGGGAGAGGGTTTTTCCTCCCTTCGAAACCACAGTCACGAGCCAGTGTTCGAGATCGGTCTCTCCATCGAAAAGGACCCCGTGGCGCACAGAACCCTGATGCTACGGGCGGTATACCGGCGGCTGAGAGGTACCAAATACATCCAGCACTACTACGCCTACATCCGAAATGAGATGGATGAAGCCGCTTTCAAAAAGGTTCCCGCTGTTGCGGACGCCTTCGCTCATGCAGCGAAGGAGGCTCAGTGTCTTGAGCTGGGCAAGGCCGATGAGGAAAGCATCGACGCCGACATCCGCGCAGCGCTGCAGAGCAGAGAAACGTGGGTACTCATCGGTGGCCCACCCTGCCAGGCGTACTCGTTGGCGGGCAGGTCCCGCCGAGCGAACGACAAGAAGTTCCATGAGGACGAGAAGCACTTCCTTTACAGGGAATACCTGCGGATCATTCAAGTGCATCGACCGACTATCTTCGTCATGGAGAACGTCAAGGGGCTGCTGTCCTCTCAGCACTCAGGCAGTCCGATGTTCGAAAGGATCCTTGGCGACCTTTCGGCGCCTGTTCCTGGGCTCGAATACGAGATTCGTTCCTTCGTGCAGAAAGGGGAAGGCAAAACCCTCGTGCCGGGCGATTTCGTCGTTCAGGCCGAAAACCATGGCATTCCACAATGTCGACACCGCGTGATCCTTCTTGGAGTAAGAAAGGATGCAGGTGCGCCTCGCCATGATCTGCTGCAGGTGGTCTCGAAACCGGTGACCGTGAAGCAGGCCATCGATGATCTTCCCAAGATCCGCAGCAGGCTTTCACGAAACGACTCCCTGGAGGCATGGCGCGAAGCCGTGCTCGCAGGCCCCTCGTATGTCAAGGGCTGGGGAACGGAAAGCGAAGAGGCCATGACGGAGTTGATGCGCGTCTCGGCGCAGGCTGCACTCAGCGTTGGGGTGGGGAAACCATTCGCACAGAAGCCTGGAAGGAAGCCGAAGCTCAAGGATCAGTCGGAACTACAACGGTGGGTGCATGACAAAAGTCTGAACGGCATCTGCCAGCATGAAGCGCGATCACACATGCCTTCCGATCTGGCCCGTTACCTGTTCGCAGCGTGCTTCGCCCAGTCCTACCGGTATTCGCCACGGCTCGATGTTTTCCCTCCGAAACTTCTGCCGAACCACATCAACGTGACGAAGGACAAGGACACTGACGTCATTCCCTTCAAGGACAGATTTCGGGTGCAATGTGCAAGGGACCCGGCCACCACGATCGTCTCGCACATCGCCAAGGATGGTCACTACTACATCCACTACGATCCGACCCAGTGCCGGAGCCTCACGGTCAGGGAAGCAGCAAGGCTGCAGACTTTTCCGGACAACTACTTTTTCGCTGGAAACCGGACCGAACAGTACACCCAGGTCGGCAATGCAGTCCCCCCGCTACTCGCAAACAAGCTGGCAAAGACCGTGCGTGGTCTGCTTGCTGGGTTGAATCGCGGAAACAGACGGAAAGCGAAGTCCGCTTCCGGAGCGAAACGTGGATCCACGTGACCAGATGATCCCAAGCGGGCGTCAGGCTCAGCTTGATTTGGTTCAGGCGAAATAGTCACTCGATGATCAGCGTGGCACCGTTCCCTCGCAACCATTCTCCTGCCGCTTGGGCGGCCTCGTCTACCGAGCGCTTCAGTTCACATTCCCAGACGATGGCGACACGCCAACCCTGTTCCTTCAACAGAGCGACATTGCGTGCGTCCCTGCTGGCGTTGCCTTCGAACTTCAGGGACCAGAAATCTTCATTCGATTTCGGGGACGTAGTGTACCGGCAGCCGTCATGACGATGCCAGAAGCAACCATGAACGAAAAGCACTGCTCGGTATTTCGGGAATACCAAGTCGGGGGATCCGGGCAGACCCCGCACGTGCAGTCTGTAGCGAAATCCGGCAGCAAACATCGCAGAGCGAAGCGAAAGTTCAGGACGCGTGTTCTTGCCGCGAATGCTCGCCATCATCCGACTGCGCTGTGGAGTTGTTGAAACATGCATGCGCACATGATCGCAGACCAGTAGCCCTTGGTAGCACGACCAATTTCGATACACGAAGTGAGAGAACTTCGGGGCAGCGGTAACAATTGTGTTACGTTATGGCAAGAAGAGGAGGAGACTTTTTGAAGAAGCGGTACACACCTCCGCTGGCACCGACGCTGCTCGAGGCCATGCGGGCCATTGGCTACTCATTCGAGACCGCGCTGGCGGACATCGTCGACAACAGCATCGCGGCTGCGGCCACGAGAGTCGACGTGATGTTCTCTGCCGCGTCCGCCGCGTACGTCGCCATCAGTGACAACGGCACTGGAATGGATGCCGAACAAGTGTTCGCTGCGATGAGACATGGCAGTCGCAATCCCCAGCAAGAACGTCACAGCGACGATTTGGGAAGGTTCGGCTTGGGTCTGAAGACAGCCAGTCTCTCCCAATGTCGTCGCATGACGGTTGTATCCCTGTCCCAGGGTCAGATCACGGGTGCCGCATGGGATCTCGACGACTGTGCAGACTGGATGCTCCTCGAACTGGATTCTCAGGACATCGACGCCGTGCCGCACGTCGTGGCCCTTCAGAAGCAGAAATCGGGAACCTTGGTAGTCTGGCGAAACTTGGACAGGGCCCTGGCAGGCGAGTCGAATTCAGAGAATGCGCTGATGGGCCTGATGGATCGAGCACGAGACCATCTCGCACTCGTGTTCCATCGCTTCCTTCAAGGCACATCCCCCGCGCTCAAGATCACGATCAACGGCCTCCCCGTGCGGGCTCTTGATCCGTTTCTCATGAATGCGAAAGGCAGACAGACCCTGCCGCCCGAGATGCTTCAAGTGGAACACGATGCGGTGCGTGTCGAAGCACACATCCTGCCCCACGTCTCGAAGTTGAGCACTCAAGAGATTGCACTCGCCGGAGGCGAGGAGGGTCTGAGGCGCAACCAGGGCTTCTACGTCTACAGAAATCGACGTCTCATCACCTGGGGGACTTGGTTCAGACTCGCGAAGCAAGAAGAGATGACCAAGCTTGCACGGGTGATGGTCGACATTCCAAATTCTCTTGACCATCTATGGTCGCTCGATGTCAAGAAGTCTGCGGCCCATCCTCCCGAAAAAGTGCGGCAGGGACTTTCTAGGATCGTCGAGCGCATTGCGGACCGCAGTCGGCGCGTCTACACCTTCAGGGGCAACCGCGGATGGGATACTGATCTCGTCCCTGCATGGAAAAGGCTTGAGTTGCGCGACAGGAACGTTCGGTACGAAGTCAATCGTCAACACGACCTTTTCGGTGCCCTTCGAAAGGAAGTGCCGGAGCATGCGGCCCCCTTGCTCGAACGTTTCGTACAAATGATCGAGGAATCGTTTCCCTTCGACTCCGTTTACGCCGACATGGCTTCAGACCGACGCACGGCCCCTCTGGATAAGGCCGACGAAGTCGAGGATCGCCTGCTGGAAATCGCCGGGCATCTGCTTGCCGTTCTGGCCAGTTCTCCAGAAGCCAGAAACGCCATGCTTGAACGGCTTCACTTGCTGGAGCCGTTCAACAAACATCCCGAAATGACGACAAAGATCAAGGAAAAGCTCAGATGAAACTTTCGCGCAACGCCCAGGTGCTGGCGGACTACGTTGTCAGGTCGTTTCAAGACGACGTCGTGCCGACGGAACCACAACTGAGGGAGCGAATGGCACAGCTCGCTCCGTTTCTGCAGACCATTGGACAGGGCGCGACGATCGGCGAGCAGGACGACGTCCTCAAGGAATTGCTGGCACGGTTGCGCGTCAGCATGGACGTCGGAGCGGGACTGAAGGCGGAAGATCTGAAGCCATGGCTAGATTCCCGGCGCGCAACTATCGATCCTTTCTACTGGACCCGTTTCAGCAACCACCTCCAGAAAGAGTGGCCATCTCCGGTCCTCCGTAATTTCGACAAGGTTACCGACGCGATCCTCGATCTGTGTGGCAACCCCGCAGCACCGGAAGATCAGTGGAAGCGCCGCGGGCTGGTGATCGGAGACGTGCAGTCAGGCAAGACGGCGACCTACACCGCCCTCTGTTGCAAGGCAGCGGACGCCGGCTACCAAGTCATCGTCTTGCTCGCGGGTAGTCTGGAAAGCCTCAGGCGTCAGACACAGAAACGAATGGATGAAGGATTCGCGGGTCTGGACAGTTCGGAGTTCCTGCCGACCAAGGGCAAGGACGGCTGGAAGTCGCGCGCCGTGGGAGCCGGGCTGGACAACCAGAAGCGATTTGCCGCTGTTTTCACTTCAAGAACCCGTGATTTCAACAAGGATGTCCTCAACTCACGCCAGCTGACACTGAGCGCGGTAAAAGAGCCTGTTCTCTTCGTTGTGAAGAAACACAAGAGCATCATCGAGAACCTTGCGACATGGCTGCAGGCTTACAACGCCGACACCAGTGGCAGGATCAGGGAGAGCTTGCTGCTCATCGATGACGAGGCCGACAATGCTTCGGTCAACACCAACGATGAAGACAAGGATCCGACCGCAATCAACCGGAGCATCCGGGGCCTTCTCAACATCTTCACACGCAGTACATACGTCGGTTTCACGGCAACTCCATTCGCCAACGTCTTCATCGATCCGGATACGTCGGATGATGACTTTCACAAGGAGGAGCTTTTTCCAAGGGATTTCATCTACGCCCTCGATGCCCCCACGAATTATGTTGGGGCGAGTCGCATCTTCGGCGAAGACGTCGATTCTGGACTCATCAAGAACCTCGAGGATGCAGAGGAAGTATTTCCGCTGAAGCACAAGAGCAGTCTGCCGTTCGACCGGTTGCCGGACAGCCTGCATACGGCGATTCTGCAGTTCCTCATCGCGAACGCGGTCCGGGACCTGCGCGGCGACATGACAGCGCACCGATCGATGCTCATCAATGTCAGCCGATTCACGGCCATCCAAGATGGCGTTCGAGACATGGTCGACGCGGTGACGGAGCACGCAAAGCAGCACATCCGCAACTTCAGCAGGCTCGATGACGATGCTTGGAAACAGAGTTCGGTGCTGAACGATCTGTGCGAACTCTTCGCCGCCGAGTACGCGGACTGCGGCTACACATGGGAGAAGGTGCGCACGACGCTGTTCGAGGCCACGGCCCCCATTGCCGTCAGGTCGGTCAACCAGAAGTCCGGCGCGGCCAGTCTTGACTATGCCAAGCATGAGGATACAGGCTTGCGCGTCATTGCAGTCGGTGGCAACAGTCTTTCTCGCGGCCTGACGCTCGAGGGCTTGTGCGTCAGTTACTTCCACAGGAACCCGCAAGCCTATGACACATTGCTTCAGATGGGCCGGTGGTTCGGTTATCGCAAGGGATACGACGACCTCTGCCGACTGTGGATCACTGCCGATGCGCAGCAGTGGTACTCGCATGTAGCCTCAGCTACCGAGGAACTGAGGGACGAGGTCCGCCGAATGTGCCGCCTCGATCTGACGCCGAAGGATTTCGGGCTGAAGGTTCGCTCGCATCCGGATACTCTGATCGTCACAGCACGCAACAAGATGCGCAAATCGCAAACGGTGATCAAGCAGATCTCCTGGAGCGCCGAAGGTGCCGAGACCACCAAGCTCCGTGCAAGGTCGAATGGCGCGAACAGACGTACCACGCAGGCCTTGATCAGGGCCCTGGATGACCATGAAATTCCAGTCACGAAGTCCGAGTGGGGAAATCCGATCGCTCGGAACGTCCCCAAGGAAGTGATTGCCAAGTTCATTGACTCGTTCGAAGTTCATCCGCACAACTTCAAACTCTACGTGGCCGACGACGAGAAGGCCGACTTCGGACTGGGAAAGTTCATTGCCGAGACTGGCGAAGATTCGCTCCAGTTCTGGGACGTAGTCTTTCCGCAGGGAGAGCAGGAAACAAGGAATTTTCTGGGCAGCGGCATCGAGCTGAATCCAGTACGGCGTGTTGTCACCACGTCCGACAGTGACCAGACCGTGCTCATCTCCGGAGCAAAGGCCCGCGTTGGCTCACGAGGCGTAGAGCGTGAGGGAATCTCGAAGGACGTTGTGGATGAACTGGTCGCGGAAGCAAAGGCCAAGGGCAAAAACGTTGCCGATCACATGCTTCGATCGCGGCGTGAGCGACCCCTGCTTCTGATCTATGCTGTCGTTCCTCATCACGCTGGTGATGGAAAGGTCTGGCAAGGCCTAGCCGAAGACGACCTGTTTATGGCGTATGGCCTGAGCTTTCCTCAGTTTGATGACAAGACGCTGACGAAGACGGTCGCCTATCGCGTCAACACCACTTGGCTGCGCGATCACGCCATCGATGAAGACGACGACGAAGTCGAAGTCGATGGAGAAGACCTCGATGATTGAGAGCCAATGGGCCGAATTGGCGGGCGCATTACCCCTGCCCGTCCATCGCCGAGTTTCCCCCCATCACCCTCTTGATCTGTTTGCCCAACTGGATTTTCAGGAAAGAGTTGGTCTACTCGCCATTTGCGAAGAGTCCCCAGGCACGGTGCCCACCTATGCTGCAGTGGATGTCAGCGTGGGTCTGCGAGAGGACGGGAAATGGGCCACATCGATCTCCCTGAAGCAACCCATCCTGCGGCCAATGTTCGCAGCGATGTGCAATGAGATCGTGCAGGAGGGCATGAAGGCAAAAGCTGGAACGCAGGCTGGCGGCTTCGTTCTTCAACTTCTCGCACGATGGCAGAGACTCTTGGCACTCGGGCCGGACGGCTTGCTGTCAGCGGAAGCACAGTTGGGACTGCTGGGAGAACTGACGGTGCTGTCGAAAGCCATCGATCGCTTCGGACCCCAGAAGGCAGTGGCGGGTTGGCTCGGTCCTCTCGACGCACCGCAGGACTTTCTGCTTCCCAGCGGATTTTTAGAAGTCAAGGCGATCCGCAACGGCTCGACCGAGATACGAATCAGTTCGCTCGAGCAACTCGACATCTCCTCCGCTGCGCTGACGCTGGCGATCTGCGAGTTTGCTCCATGCTCTGCGGGAACGGGGGGACACAGCCTTGCATCGCTTGTCTCCGTGGTACGAGAACGCGTCGTTGATCAGGTCGAAGCCGCCGACAGCTTTGAAGGGTTGCTGCGTCAGGCAGGCTTCACTGATCGCACCGAGTACGCTCAGGAGGAGCTCCGTCTCCTTCGCACCCGCTGGCTTTCAGTGACCGCTGAATTTCCCCGGCTGCAGCGCAGCAGGCTACCTAAGGCAGTATCGGACGGCAAGTACCGATTGCTGCTCGACAGCCTCGAACCTTTCGAAACTTCCTGGGAACCTTAGCCATGGATTCACTAGAGGACTTCCGCCGCGAGTTGCTGGCCCGCGCAACTGTACGTGCAAGCGCCGACAAAAATCTCGGATACGCGGCATTTGTCGAACTCTGCGGAGAGCTTCTGGAAGAAGCCGAGGAGTTCAGCGACTTCACACCGTGCTTCTTCCGCCATTCGAAGTCCGGATCCAGAAAGCTGTCAGTGGATGGATACGCTTTCGATGAGGCAGATCAGTCAGCACGCATGATGGTCGCGGACTTCTCCGGAGAGGAAGTCCCTGGCAACCTCACTGGGGTTGAGGCTCGGAAGCTTTTTTCGGAGCTGCAGGCCTTCGTCGAGGAATCGCTTGCAGGTACCGTTGCCGAGATGTCGGAAGAGAGCTCTCCGGAACATGGGCTTGCACGAGATCTCCGTGCGCGGGCAGCAGAGACGTCGCGTTACAGGCTGTACCTTGCCAGCGACCGCCCACTCAGCACCACGATCAAGGACTGGCCGGCGGGAGTGATAGGAGGTCGCACCGTCGAATTTCACATCTGGGACCTCTCGCGCTTTCACAGAGCTCACCTGTCCCGTTCAGGCAGAGACGAGCTCGTCATCGATTTCAGCAGCTTGCCCTTTGGCGGACTGCCATGCCTTCCTGCGAGCATGAGTTCCGATTCGTACGAAGGGTATCTATGCGTCATACCAGGCACCGCACTTGCCGACATCTATGACAAGCATGGGAGCCGGCTTCTGGAAGGTAACGTGCGAGCGTTCCTGAGCACCACAGGGAAGGTCAATAAGGGCATCCAGCAGACGCTGCAGCGCGAGCCTGAAATGTTCTTTGCTTACAACAATGGCATCGCAGCGACAGCGTCCAGCGTCTTGATCAGCGAAACAACACACGGTCAGCGCGTCGTCTCGGCTGCGGATTTTCAGATCGTCAACGGGGGGCAGACGACGGCATCGATGTCCTACGCCAGGCGTAAAGGTGATCTTGATCTATCCGACGTGCTGGTTCAGATGAAGCTGTCCGTTGTGGATGACGAACGCGCTGGCACTTTCATTCCGCTCATTTCGCGTTTCTCGAATTCCCAGAACAAGGTATCGGACGCAGACTTCTTCGCCAATCACGAATTTCATCGACGGATTGAGAAGATCTCACGTCGACTGAGGGCTCCCGCAAAAAAGGCAACTCAAGTCGAAAGCTTTTGGTTCTATGAGCGGGCGCGTGGTCAGTATGCAGTTGAATTGGGACGGCTTTCCGTTGGAGAACGGAGGCGCTTTGAGATCGAATCTCCACGCGAGCAGATCATCACAAAGACAGATCTGGCGAAATTTGAGAACTCCTGGCGTCAACTTCCCCATGAGGTCAGCCGCGGCGCGCAGAAGAACTTCATCCGCTTTGCCGAACACATCACGGCCGAGTGGGAACGAGATCCCGAACTCTTTCATGATGAGTATTTCCGACAGCTCGTCGTCAAGGCGCTGATGTTCCGAGCCCTCGAGAGGATCGTTCCGAAAGAGGATTGGTACGACGGTGGTTACCGCGCAAACATTGTCACCTTCTCGTTAGCCAAGTTCGCCCACATGGTCGAGAATCGCGCCGACGCCTCTAAGTTCAATTTCCAGAAGACATGGAAAGCCCAGGAAATTTCGACGGTACTTTTAGAACAGCTCCGCTTGATCGCGAGGGCGGCGTATGGAGTGATTATTCGCCCGGAAGCTGGCATACAGAACGTGACGGAATGGTGCAAGAAGGAGCTTGCATGGCAAAGGATGAAGTCAACGCACGTGTCTTTCACCGCCGACTTCGAAGGCGAGCTGGTTGCCTCGGAGGAAGCGGTTTCGGCACGACGTTCGGCCAAGTCCGAGGCCAGAATCGATGCTGGCCTGGATGCACTACGGGAAGTGATGGCCTTCGGTACCGACAACTGGACGAAGCTGCGGCAGCATTCCGTCGCCGCAAAGGTCACGACGCCTAGCGAAGATGGGCTTCTGCGTGTGGCATCGAATCCAAAATGGCTTCCAACGGATCGCCAAGCCAAGGAATTGATGAAGTTGCTGCTGCGACTCAGGTCCGAAGGTACATGGCAATAGAAGTGCAGCCAGCGACATCGCATCCCTGCTCACGACACCGGCACTACCGAACAACCATTAGAGCCACAGCCACTGACTGTGGCCGATTTCAACCGCACTTCTTCATTTTCGCGAGCATCCTGGGAGGGAACGGTGGCGGATCTTGCTTGAGGCTGGTAGTGGCCATAAACTTGTCCTACTCTGTGTTCAGAAGCTCGTACCGCTTCGCCGGGTTCATGCACAGAGAGGTTTCTGTTTCAGGCCAACCAGCAGGCAGCTGGAGTAGCTTGCTAATTGCCCAGCTCAAGATTAGCGCCGAGGTATGGGCTCAAAACTGCGCGTTTCCTCGGCTTGCCGACCGTCCCTTTGAGCAGTTTCCGGACTTTTTCGTGCGAACAGCCAAGCAGCACCGCCATTTCACGCAACGACTTGCCTTCGGCCTGCAATGCGATTGCCCGATCAAGGTTCACGGTCGTGGACGTCGCAAATTCGTCTTCGGCCTCGAGCCAGGCCCGTTGCCGAAGAAACGCATGGGCAACCGATGAATCGATGATGCTGGACCGCTGGCGCGGGTGTGCAGGATCATGTCCCCGACCTTCGAGCTTCAACGGTAGGAATGGCTCACCGCTTCCCCACCAAAGCATCAAGAATCCCCTCAAGTTCAACATCTCAGCGGAACGCTTTCTCTGCGCCCTGAAACCCGCATCCTGCCGCAACGACTTCGCACCAGTCTCTCCGTGGCACGCCTTGACGGAAGTCACCATGGCAGCGAAGAGCATTTCGACTTCGTGCGCCAGCCGGTTTCCGAGAACGGGCCAAAGCGTTCGGAGCTGGGACGCAAGCACCGCAGCTTGATGCTGTAGCGAAGCTGGCACTTGGGCGAGTTGCGCTTGAGCAAGCATCGCACCAAGATCCAAAGCGTGAGGAGCCAGGTCCGCAGCCAAGGCGATCCGAATTTCGGGGATCGCGGTCAGGGTTTGGACTCGCAGTACGAACGGCTTCGCCAGCACCTGACCCAGCCGTGCCTCTGGTGTCACGGATTCAGGCACTGTGTGTACGCGGCACCGTCGGCGCGTCACCCGATGACGATAGCAAAGTTCGCAGCGTGAACCAGGCCCTGCTGCGCCCAGTGCAGAAAGCCAGGAAGCGATCACCCTGCAAGCCAAGGCACAGTCACCGTAAGCAGTCCATGCCCGACGTGCGCGCCGGCATTCGAGATCGTCGCCCACAGGATTCTTGACGAGATTCTCTTGCAAGCACCATCGCAAGACACGATAACCCTCGGCCGCCTGAAACAAAACATCGTTAGACGCATCGCCCGGCAGAGCGACCGCCAACGGTGCAACCCCGGAACCGCACTGCATACCGTGCCAAACCGCATCCACTAAGGGGGGCAATGCCTCGTCCGTTGAAGCGGCCGACTTGAGCAGCTCAGAGCCCGCTTGTCGAGCCCAACGTTGCCGAACTCGCTTCGGAACGGTTTCGTTGAACATGCTGTGAGCGCTTTGCTGATCAGCCCCCATTGCGGCGAGCAACTGCATGGCCTGGCACTGCGCCTGCAAGGTGTGCTTCCTGAGCATCACCATGGCTTCCAAAGCCCACTCAGGGTTTCCGAACACGATCTCAACGAACGCGAAGTCCGTTGTAGTCCATTCGCCGTCGGGCCCAAAAGGCCCCTCCGATGCGTACCGCACGTTTGCCTGCTGTGCGGACCTCAATGCCGCGAGTGCCCGCTTTGGAATGCACTCCGATGCCCGGTTGATGGCCAGGATCAGTTCGCGGCGAAAAGCCAGCCTGTCTCGGTGCAAGGTGCGCTTCGAAGCAGGTGTGCTCGGTGGATTCGCCTTCAGCCGACGGCATGCGGCAAGGATTTTTCGATGGACTTGGGTCGAAATTCGATCATCTCGACCGCCTTGGACGGGATCAAGCCACGCGAGCAGATCGAGAGAAACGGCCTGCTCAAGCCACTGACCGTGTTGATGCACCGCACCGGAACTGAGCAATTCTTCTGAACTGGTCAATTTCGTCTTTTTCTGCTGTGGGAAAGAAGAGTTGCGCGTCATGAGGGTCCTCGAGATTCTTCCGCACGTCCAACGATGTCACGTCAAGAACTGTCTACGATACAGCAGCAACGGACAACTCGGCAGTCCTTCTTTCGAAGAAAGTGGCTGCCATGGCTCAAAATCAAGAAAAATTACGACAGGGATCGCAGACATCTTTGCCCTCCGATGCCCGCCTGGGCAAGTTGGATCGGCGTCAACTTCAAATCTTTGACGAAACAGAGCTGGACGCTGCTCGTTACTCTGCACACGGGTTCGTGGAATCTGCGTCGGGGACTTTCATGGCTCGGCTGTGTGCTGCCGGCTCATGTCGCCCAATGATGCCGCTTGGCCCGGCATGGAAGGCTAACCTGGAATGGCTGTCCCATGTTTTTCCGGGGTACGAAGAAGTTGTCGAATCTGGCATTGGCCCGTCGCTGCGAGCCGCGACGCTCGGAGCCCTGCCTCGGCCGACCCCTCTGCTGTTGACGGGTACAACAGCCCAAGAGGTAGCCACTTTCGTGCGCGCTGTCGCGGGGGCGCTGGATGTGGCCTTCTTTCAATTTGACGTCGCTGCGGTGGCCGGTTCGGCATACAACCAGCCCTCAACGGTGCTCACAACGTTGGCGTTCGGTACGGACTCGCACGCAGGCGTGGCGAACCCGGTGGGCTTGGCGCATCTGGGGCTGCTGTTCACACAGTCAGAACTGCAATCGGCGGAGTACCTCGCCAGGTTATTGAACGTCGAAGACGCTCAGATGGCACAAGACCCCGAGGTCCCTGACGTTCACTTCGACGCATCGTTCGTCAGGTGGTTCCTGTCGTGCACCGACATCGACCACGTCCCTCCGGAAATCTTGAACCAATGCCACGTGATGCGCGTGTCGCCGCCGCGGTATTCATGAGATGTCGAACGACCTTGAAAGAAGCTGCCCGCCCACCTCTAACCGCGCCGCGTCACTCTGGCGGAATCCTCTCGAACTCCACCAGCAGCGCTTCCACGATTTCCCGTTGGGCTTCAGAAAGAGCCTGGATTCGACGTGCCAATTCTTTCGCGCTCAGGGACCTGTCAATGCCCCCGATCGACTTTTTCGAGGCGTCTGGATCAGGACCAAAACGCAGCCAGTGTTCCGACACGCTCAACCATTTCGCCAAGATCGCGAGCCGCTCATCGCGGGGAATGGCTGTTCCGGCCAGCCACTTGTGAACGCTCTGGATCGACAGCCCTTCCGGGAATTCCGTCGCCAGCCTATCGGCAAGCTCGGTTGCGCCAAGGTCCCCATGGCCCGCGCGCCGCATCGCTTGTCGAAAGCGTGCGCCGAAGGCGGCAGGGTTGTGGGCGGAGGACATCCACGAATTTTCTCAATCAATTGACTTTTACCCTTCTCCATAATGCGATAATTTTACCGAGGTTACGATAAATTCATACAGATTTTTGACGAAGATCACCGTCGCTCGTGACCCGTCGGTCTCACAACCATCAGGAGAAAAAAGTGAAATTACCGCTTTCAGTTGCTTGTGTTGCACTCATCCTCGGCGCGCAAGGTGTCTATGCCGAAGTGACCGGTCAAACGCCACCGAGCGTGGCAGCCTTCCTCGCCAGCCCGACGCACTGCTCTGTCCTGATCGGAGGTGCGGATCGGGCTGGCGATGGCGCGGATCGAACCTATGCCGAGTCTCTGAACCAAGCTCTGACTGCGATTGGTGGACCGTTGGAATCGGCCGCCGCCATCTCACAGATCCGCGCCGCATGCATGGCCAGTCCGGCCCTCTCACTGGCTCCCGAGAGAACGAAGTCCCCCTCTTCTCCTTGACCCCGACGGATTCTTCCGTCTTTCACTTTTCTCGTAGCGACCTTCGGGGTTGGTGTTCTCGCACACCCCAAGGCAGCCTGCCGCTTGCGATGTGGTTTTCCGCATCTGCGGTTGTGCTGAGGGATCGTCCTTTCGCGCGTTAAATTGTTTGGAGAACGTTATGTTCGACATTTGCTTCCGCGTCATTCCCCGCCTGTTGTTCTGGTCACGCCTGACACCCATTCTTGTGCTCCTGGTCGCAGGAGCTTTCATGCTGGTGCGGTATTTCGACCCAGAACCCAGCCAAGCGAATGTCGAGCAGGCCTTCAATGGTTTCAAGTGGAACAGCGCTAGCACTCCGGTCGCCGCGGTGCACGGTGCCCGGGACGTCAACAAAGAGGGTTGCGTGCCGGTCACGGGGGCGGAGACTGCTGGCTACCTTTGTACGGTGTCTTACACGACGCCGAACCGGTCTACAGCAGGATCAGTGAAGGTCACGAAGGTGCACTTGTTGTTCCCAGTGACGGATGGGAAATGGGGGCAGCAGGCCTGGAACCAGGCGACCAAGCTCGAGGCCATCAAACTGCACGAACGCCAGTCAGGACACCAGTTCTGGCGGCTGCTGGGCTACACAGCTGCGTCAGTGCTCTTGGCTTTCATGCTGGCTTCGGCTTTACCGCGCCTGGCCTGGGATGCCCCAGGCATGCATGAGCGGGCGACGCCATGGGTGTCGGCACCCATCTCCTCAGGCAATCGCCATGTGGATGACCTTTCAGGGGGCATCGCAACCGGTGCAAATGCACTGACGCCAGCGGCTGCCATGGGGCTGTTTGCCCTGGCCTTGGGGGCAACGGGGTTTGTGCTGGGTGGACTGGTGGTGCCCGAATCCTTCATCAACCTGCGCTATGTGGGTTGGGCGGAACGTCTGTGCCTGCTGGTGGCGGCGATCAGCTGGGGCGTGGTCGGCATGCGGATGCCGGCCCTGTGTTTGCAGTTCATGGCCCTGGGCGTCGTGCTGGCTGTTCTGTACGCGGTGCTGGTGTTGCCATCGCTCTGGGTGTTCACGGGCGAGAGTCCTGCGCAGGTGTACGTCAAACATGTGATTGCGGTCGACAAGTTCATCACGCCCGACAAATCACGAACAGCCCAGGCACCAAGGCAAGGTTATGAGGGCTACCGCCAGCTTATGAACTGGTAGCCACGGGGTTTCTGCCCTGCTCCGGCACTGCCCGGGTGGTGCGATCAACGTGCGCCTTTGGGGCTGTGCTTTCTCCCGTCGCCACTCTCCCTTTTCTTCACTCACTCAATCAATTCACTTTGGAGACTTTTCTATGACTCACAAACCGCTGTCGATGTTTTTTCTGCGTGGGCTGCTGCGCCGGTGCCTGGCTGTTTTGTTGACTGCCCTGCTGGGCGGGGTGGTCCTTTCAACACCTGCGGCGGCGCAGCAGGGAGGCCGCGATGTGGTGGGGGTCACGCTTGGGATGACGCCCGATGAGGCTGAGGCTGTTTTAAAGGCCCGTAACCCGGACTACAAGTTCGTCAAAGTGTTCTGGCGTGGTGCCGATGGCAAGGCCAGCAATGCGATTGGGAAGCTCGGTGCAGCGCTGCCTGACGGGCCGACGGACCGGATCAATACCTCGCGCCGGTATTCAAGGCCTGAGGCGGTGATGGTGTATTTCTCGGCCACGGAGGGGCGTGTCTATGCGGTGTACCGGCAGGTGTTCAACAAGCAGGTAGGGGTGTCGGCCAGTGAGTTGGAGGCGCAGCTGACGAAGAAGTACGGATCGGGAGAATTGTCTCAGGGGTCCTACCGCTTTTACCGGCGGATGTTGGATGCCAAGGGACAACCGAATGCCCAGTGTAGTCACCGGGGATTTGAATGGGAGAGTGCTCCGGGTGGGCAAAGCCGGGGCTGTGGATTGTCCGTTGAGGCGCGGTTCTCAGAGCCGATGGGTCCAGACACGTATAAGACGTTTGAGACTTGGATGATGGACCACCAGGCGGCGGAGCGGGATTCGCTGGCTTTGCAGGCGCGGCAACAGGCGCTGGCGGCTGAGGCTGCAAGCAAGATGCAGGGGGCGGCTCGGGCGAACAAGCCGGGGTTGTAGAGAGATGGGCCAACCGTGGTTCATGACACCGGCGCCATTCCCGGTGTCGATAAGTTCAATAGATCGAGTCAACCAAACCATCAACCACAGCGTGTTGATCAAGGAGTCACCATGAATAGTCGCATCTGCCGCTTTAGCAATCTGTTTGCGTTAATCCTGTTGGGGTTCTGCCTCCACAGCCAAGCAGCCCCTCGGGCCATGACATTCGAGCAAGCAGTCGAGCAAGGCAAGGGCTTGAAGGGTTGTCCAAAGCGCGACATCGGTGCACTTGAGTCCGTGTACATCAGCGACTCGCAAGGCAACCCCAAAGGGGTGAAACCGGGCGCTCCCATCTACCTCGTTTTCCAGACCGCGGGCGCGGCCAGCATGCCTGTGGTCGGCCCGCTTGCCGTCGCTCCGACCGAGGCTCAACTGCAGGCGCTTCGCGGTGCCCGCACGTGCGTGATTTCTGAATGATGTTCATCGACTTGGCAGGGCGACATACACATGTCCTTTGCCAGCGCACGCCACGTCGTCACACCCCTTGTATTCATCAGTCAACAAAGTAGCTACTTTATGAAACACCACACTTCACTGTCCAAAATGCATCGCGGCTTTGCCGTCATTTCACTGACCATTTTGGGAGCCGCCTTGACAGGTTGCAGCGGCGAGCCCTCCGCGGGCGACATCGACAAGACGGTGCGCAACTACATGTCGCAAAGTCAGGCTCAGATACAAAATCTCACTGGATCAAAAAGCAGTCTTGGCGAGATTCACGACGTCAAGAAGCTGGGATGCAAATCTGACACTGACGTGTCCTGGCGCTGTGATGTCGAGATCGACATCACGCAGTATGGCAGTCGAGCCAAGGGGCCGGCGTCATTTCGATTTGTTAAGGGCTCTGACGGTTGGTCCTTGGGCCGGTAACTACGCAGACAAGGCACAGTAATGTCAACCACAGTCGTTCTTCCCGGCCCCAGGCGAATCTGGCTTGAGGTCAAACAAGGTGTCGTCATCGATGCATCCAACTCGTCCGTTGCAGTTGTTACGCAGGGGCGGGATCAAACTCAGATTATTGGCGGTACCGCCATCCTCCGCCCCGGCCACATCAGCTCTGAGGTGGTGTCAATCCAAAAAGTCTGGATACGGCAGGCCGATGGACAGGAATCGGCGCATGACCTGAGCGATTTTCCGGTGGACTTGCGACCGGGTCACTCTTTGGCTTTGGTCTATGGTGCTGCCGAGGGCGTCGAGGAGGGCGAGTTCTTTGCTGCGAGGAACATGACAACCGGCAAGCACAACTTTGACAAGTCCATTCACTGTGATCGGTTGAGACCTTTTGGGCTCTATCTTCCGCCAAAATTCCACCGAAAGCTTATGAAATTGGGCCTGATCATCGGTGCGACGGTTGGCTTTCTGTTGAGTCTTTTCAACGGCTTAGACATGGAGTATGTCTTCGGTGGACTGATTGTGGGCTTCCTGATTTCCTTGCCGGTTATGCTGGTGCAAGGGGCTATCAAACAAGTTCAGGGGCAACGGCTGGTGCCTGAACTGAACCGGCACGCGTTGGACCTGATGCTCAGTACAAGCCAGCCCGGCACAGGCAGCAATCCAAACGTCTGAACCTCTTACGGCAGGTTTCGGTACTCTGATGGCCAGCATCAAACGACAACAGCCTGCATCCTCGGCGCGCTGGTCCGCGCCGAAGGCTTCATACAGTCCGCCCAAAATCCTCTTCTTCGGGGATCCGCATGGCGACTTCGCGCCTGTGCTTGAAGCTGTCGAACGCATACGGCCAGAAGCCATCATCATGTTGGGCGACCTGCAAGCGCAGCGACCTCTGCACATGGAGCTCGCGCCGATCCGAAGCAAGACAGACATCTGGTTCATCCACGGCAACCACGACACCGACAGTGACGAGGACTTCGATCACCTGTTTCACTCCGAGCTTGGCGATCGCAACTTGGACGGTCTGGTGCAGGTCATTGCGGGGTACCGAGTCGCCGGCTTGGGTGGAGTTTTCCGGGACAAGGTCTGGAACCCGGCTGTGCCGTTGGAGCAGGCCGCTTTCGGATCAGCGCAGAAGATGGCGGCGTATTCGCGCAGGGGCCGGTCTGGCACCGAAGTGGATCTGCGGTTGACGTGGCGCGGGGGGATCCTGCGCAAGCACCATTCGAGCATTTTTCCGGATGTCTACCAAAGGCTTGGCAGGCTCAGGGCGGACATTCTCGTGACGCATGAGGCGCCGTCGGCCCATGTTCATGGATTTATGGCCATCGACGAACTGGCCATCAGTCTGGGGGCCAAGCTGGTGGTGCATGGTCATCACCACGAGTCGACCGATTACCTCAGGGCCGGCCTCATCACTGGTGATTCTCTCTTTCTGGTCCATGGCGTCGACAAGGGTGACTTCCTTGCGTGGCCGCCGAAAACGCCGACATGAAGCTGCTTGTTCTTTCCGATCTTCATCTCGAGTTCGGGCAATTCCGTGTGCCGGAGATCGACTTCGACGTGGTCATTCTCGCGGGTGACATCGCGGTCCCGGCGAGCAAGGTGCCGTTCTGGGCGTGTCGTGCGACCAATTTTGGGGAGTCGACGCCTATCGTCTTTGTCCTCGGCAATCACGAGTTCTACGACGGGGTGATGTCGAGCACTCTGACGGACTTGCGGCGGGCTTCGCAGGAAACCAACTTCCACATGCTCGATTGCGGCGAGGTCGTTCTCGGTGGTGTTCGCTTTTTGGGCTGCACGCTCTGGACCGACTTTACGTTGCGCATCGACACGCCCGAAGGTGCGCACAGCGATCCAGAGCGCTCAGCCCGGGAGTCCGGGCTTGTTATCGCGGACTTTAGAGCCATTCGTGTTTCGGAAAACGATGAGGCCGGCAATTCGAACGGGCAGCGCATAAGCGCCCAGCGGCCGTTCACACCGCAGGATTCGATGGACTTGCATCACGCGCACCGCGCGTGGCTTTGGGCAAAGCTGCAAGAACCATTCGATGGCCCTACGGTGGTGGTGACCCATCACGCGCCGCATCGCGACTCCTTGGCAGCCCGGTACGCGGCCGATTGGGTCTCCGGCGCGTTCGTGAGCGAGTTGCCCCTGGAGTTCTTCCAGGTGCCGGTACTTTGGGTACACGGACACACGCATACGAGCTTCGACTACAGGGTGGGCCGGTGCCGCGTGATCTCCAACCCGCGCGGCTACATGCTGGGATCCCGCCCTCAGACACCCGAGAACGAGCACTTCGACCCCTCGCTCGTCATCGAACTGCCGGCGTCAGCCCGATGATCACCGCTGGCAACAAAGTCGCCCCTCAGATCCTTCGCTTCGATCGCAACCTTCACGGTCGCGATTTCGCCGTCGGCGACATCCACGCCTGCTTCTCGGCTTTGCAGACCGCCCTCAACTCGATTGGCTTCTCACCTGCGACTGACCGTCTGTTCTGTGCTGGAGATCTCGTTGATCGCGGCTCGGGGTCTCATCTGGTCATCGACTGGCTCGACAAGCCCTGGTTCTTCTCAACACGGGGCAATCACGAAGAGTTAGTGTGCGAATACGCTCTGATGAAACCACATGCATGGCCGAAGCAACTGCATCCCGACCACGCTTGGCTGCTTGACATGCCAGACCGGGAACTGAGCTGTATCGCGCAGCGTCTGCCAGCTCTGCCGCTGGCAATCGAGGTTGAGACGTCCGGCGGACCGGTCGGACTTGTCCATGGCGATTTCCCCGGTGACGACTGGCGAGTGATCGACATGCCGTTGACCGAAGACGAGATCGAAGGTTGCCTGTGATCGACCAGGCGCTTCGCTCAAACCTCCCCGGCTCTGGTGCGAAACGTCAGGGCGCTGATTCACGGGCACCTGACTCTTGCCGTGGCGCAACAGCGAGGCAACGTTTTCTACATCGACACCGGCGGCTGGATGGTTGGCGAGGGGCATTTCACCTTCGTCGACTTCGCGTCGCTGGAGCTGATCCGCGGGCCGGATCCCAACGCCTCGGCCGAATCGCTGCGCAACCGCTAAATGATTACGGATGACGACAAATAATCGCCAACGAGAATGCATTTACGGTGACGAAGATAATTCGCCGGGGCTCGCACACGAAAATGCATTTCTGATTTCTGAAAATTCCGATGTCGAGGGAGATTATCGATCGCGAAAATCTTCGTGTTCGGAAAAATGCGTCATCGGGGGCTTGTCAGGCACTGCATTCGAATGGCTGCTGCAGTCGTCCTGGGATTCGTTTGTTTCCCGGCTTTCAGGTGCCCGTCAACCAGCGCAAGAGCTTCCTGGTGCTGCTCCTCAGGTCCAACCCACGTCGTCTGTCCAGATGCCTGTCAATGGCTTCAAAGCCCTGGGAAAGCTCTTGCAGAGCCTTCCCAGGGTTGGGCGGCAGGTGTATCGGATGCCGCTCATAGGCTCGTCGATCTGCGGCAATCGCTCGGCTGAAAGTGACACGCTCAGCGATGTAAATAAACAGTCTGAATCGCTTCATTCGACGTCAAAAAAATGTCCCTATGCCTTTGTTAATGGTAACTACCCCTGGTAGTTTATTGAGTTACCACTTGGAAAGTTTAATGGTAACTTTTTCGGCATGAAAGATGGATGCAAATGAACGTGCAAGCAAGCAACCTCGCACTCATCTTCGGGCCCGAGACGGAGGCCGGGAAGGTGGTCCGGGTGCTGTGGCCATTCGACATCAAGGAGTCCGTTGGGCACCGCTGGGTCGTGCGGATTCGCGACGAAGGTGACTGCGTGATACCGGACAAAAGCTTGATGGCGCTCGACGTCGATCCGCGCAGGGACCCCGGTGCGCGGGAGCTTTTAGACGACGCGGGGCAGGCTGCGTGGGACCGATGGTTCGCACCGCCCAACATCGACTTCTAGACGTGAATTCTGCTTCCAGAGCGGATCTTTCTACTTCCAACGCTATAGATTCTGCATCCAACGCCACAAATTCTGCATCGCTTGCAATTCATTCTGCGTTGGATGCAGAAAGATCGCTTTTGAAGGAGGAAGCCCCATCAAAGAAGGTGTGGTGACGGGAGCAGGGAAGGTAGGGGGATTTGGTGCACTTGAGCACCTAATGGGAGAGGCAGGAATCGTACCAAGCATTAACTAAAATCACAATGAGGTTTAGTACACATGTGCACCAAATAGTAATGAATCGCCCCGGGGCGGTTAATACAGCTGGACAAGCGTCGAGCACGAGCAGTTCGTCATGGACCTGGCTACGTCACTGCGCAATCATGGTGTCGACGCAATCCTGGACAAGTGGGGCCTCAAGCCCGGTCAAGACAAGTACGTCTTCATTGAGTCGATGGTTGTCGACACTGAAGTGCTCAAGGTCCTCGTCCTTTGCGACCGCAAGTACCAGGAGAAGGCGAACAACCGAGCCGGCGGCGTCGGCACCGAGTCGCAGATCATCTCCCAAGAGCTCTACGGCAAAGTCAAGCAGATCAAGTTCATCCCCATCGTTTGCGGGTACGACGACGATGGCCAACCGCCTTGCTCGGCCGGCTCACGCACCACTGCCACATCGTGGAGCGCCGCAACGCCCAAGTGCGGGGTGCCCGCGAATCAAGTCGCCGGCGTCGTACTGACTGACTGCCCAGCTACGTGCCGTCGACGATGGTCACGCCGATGCTGCGGGCGAGAGCCAAAATTTCCTCGTGCGCAACAGGATCGCCCAACAGGCTGCGCGACGCACCTGTTTGCTGCAACACCCCCGCTTCTATGCGGTCTCCGAAAAGAACCACAGCGCGCGACCTGTCGTCCTGCCGCGACATCCAGCTCAGTCCCTGGATGTCCTTGCGTTGAGCGTGGATGGCCTCGGCCCATTTGCGCGTGTCTGGGTATTGTTCCTTGTCGCTTTCAATTAGCTCGGTCTTGGCAACGCCAAGCTTGCGAAGCCACACCGTTCCCAGATCGGCAAGCAGCAGGTCGCTCGTAACCTGAATTGTCGAGTGCGATTGATGCTTGAGCTTGGCCTTGTCCACCGGTTTGAACCCCGGCTCAAAGGGCACGTCATGAAACACCGTTTCCATGGCCGCACCATCAAACGTAGTTGCAGCGTAGATCGTCGGGATCACCTTGCCGTCCACGTCCGAAATGGGACTGAACCGTGCGTTGCCGACGGCCATAGGGTTGAACTGGTCCGCTGCGAATTTTTCCTGGTGAACCCGATGCATCACGTCAGCTTTGTGTAGCTTGCAAGTCGTGACGTCAAGATCAGCGTGCGGCTTTGGCATGGCGCGCTTGCGCGCGCTGGCCTGAGCAGGCGATGCCACGCCCGGTGGCGGTGGCGGTGGAGCCGCGGCCGTCGGCGGCGATGACGCGGGCTTCTTCGCCTTAGCCATGAACTACGCCCATCACTTCATCCTCGGCAGCGGCAACGACGCGCTCGGGATCGACAGACAGAATGTCTTGCGGCCGCTTGCCTCCCAAGAAGCCATTCACGCCCGCGAACCAGTAGGCCAGACCCCAGGCGCTCTTGCTCTTCCCGAAAGCCTCTAGCACCGTCCGCATGGCCTTGACGGGGCGGTATCCATGCTCCGGGTCCAGTCCAAAGATGGGGAAGTAGTCGTTGTTGTTGTGATTGATCGCGAAGATCCGGCCCTCACGCTTCCACTTGTTGGGCTGGGCGCTGGGGTTCGTCGTGCTCAGACCTGCGATCTGGGCAATCTGGCCAGGCGTCACCCAATCTCCCGACTTGAGCACATGGTTCTTGGCGTCCCTTTTCATGGTCGCTTCCATCATCTGCGCGGGCGTGACTGCCTGCCTCGTCACCGATGCCTGAACGAAGTTCTCCAATGCCACGTCGCTGGATTCAAGCAGAGTCTTGTCGAGCACCTTGAGGATCCGCATCGCCGCCTCGCTCATGCGCTCGGCTTGCTCGCGGCTCCTGTTGGTAAGTGTCAGCACGATGAGTTGGTCACCTGCAGGCAACACGGAAAGGGTCTTGCGAACCTGGGCGGGCGTTCCCACCACTGTGGAAAAGGCGGCGAAGTCACGGACTGTGGACATTTCAACTCCAATGGGATGATGAAGGTTACTCATAGAAATGATAACTTAAATATCTTTTTCTGCCAAGCCATGCGGCAGTGCCACCCCTGCCAGCGAGGGAATTTCCGGGCTCGGTCCGCTGTGTTAATTTGCTCTCACGACTGCGAATCCGCGCCGCGTGCGCGGAGTCGACGCTCAGCTACGCCTGGCGCGCCGACTTCAGTCGCCCATCGTGGCTGCCGCAGTCGTGCCTCACACCGCCAAGTAGAGACGTTCCGCGAGTCTTTGAAGTGTTTCTGGACTGATCTACGTGGCGCTGCTCTTCCTTGTCGGGAAGTGACCCGTTTCATGTAACAAGCCCGACAGCCAATTCATTAGATGTACTGAAAATAGAATTTGGCGATGAACTCAAGTCATTGTCAGCACACAGGAATCCGGACCTTAGACCGAATGGCACTTACTTTGGCTTCTTCGCATGACCGTAGCGTTCGACGTGTCGGCGAGCTTCGGCACGTTGCATCTTCAACCAAGGGAAGGGTTTGGGCCGTCGCTTTCGCATGCGCGGCTCGATGCGCCCGGGTCGTTGGCCCACCTTGCATTGGGCAATCAGTGTGAGTAGTTGCACGTCGTCGGTGTGCGCCGACATCCCTCGCGAAGTCCACTGCCCCCACAGTTGCACCGTGTGCTTGAAGCTCAGACTTCGCGGCTCCACGCCTGCGTGGCGGGCAGCGCGTGCCATCAGCAACCGGATCACGTTGTAGGCCAGCAGATGAACCCACAGCTGCTTGTCGTTCATCTGCGGTGTCTGGCAGCGCAGCACGTCCATGGCGCAGGTGGTCTTCAGGTTGCGCAGGTCCAGCTCGATGTTCCAGCGACGCGCGTACAGAGCCGACAGATCGCTCTTGCTGACCCCCCGATGGTTGACCAGCGTGGTGACCAGCACCCGGTGGCCTACCTTGACTTCGCGCAGCACAATCTCCTCGGGGGCCTGCGCATACTGCTCAGGCGTCATCCACTCAGGCCGCGTTGCCGGCTTGGGCCAGGACACGATGTGGTCTCTCGTTCCCAGCGACTTGCCACGACGAAAGTCGGTGGTGCGCGAGCCGTTCTGCGCCATCAGCACATCCACGCCTGCGGCCATCAGCGAGGCGATCAGGAAGTAGTTGCAGTACAGGGCATCGGCCAACATCACATCGCCTGTTGAGAAGTTGCCCAGCAGGCTGCGCACCAGGCTCAGTTCGCCACTGCCTTTGCCTTGATGGGGTCCGATGGCCGCATCCAGTGCAGCACCGGTGGCCAGGCACATCACCACGACCAGCCGCGCCAGCGGAAAGCCGACTCCGTTGGCCTGGGTGCTGGGTTGGGGATAGCGCGTCTGGTTCTGTGCGGTATCGGGCATCGACAGGCCGGTGCCGTCCACCAGCTTGACCGCGCGTCCGCGCCACAGCCACGGTGTTGGCGCCTGGCTGCTCAGCGCCTGGCCGGTCTGGCGCACAAGCGCACCGACCATCTCCAACGGCAGGCGCTGACGCGCCCTGCAGTACCCACCGGTGCGCACGCTGCACGCGCTCAGACCGTCGGCGGCGCGCTGTGCGGCCCAGCCGTTGACCGCGTTCTGGCACGAGCCATCGGCGTCCAGCACCTGGCGCATGAACATCGACAACGTCACCGTGGGCGGATACAGCCGTTCGCGGTGCTCGGGCAACTGCGCCTCCATTGTGTCCAGCCACTGCGGGCTGGTCAGCACGTTGAAGAACTCCACCGCCTGGGTCGACTTGGCTCGTCTGTCGATGTTGCGGCGACGTTGATGCAAAGCGCTTCGGGCATTACGATTCATGCTGGCTGGCCTTCGCAGAGATGGCTT
The DNA here is from genome assembly GCF_000422885.1 of Ottowia thiooxydans DSM 14619. Classification (GTDB taxonomy): domain Bacteria; phylum Pseudomonadota; class Gammaproteobacteria; order Burkholderiales; family Burkholderiaceae_C; genus Ottowia; species Ottowia thiooxydans. Next base: position 215,802 of record NZ_AUGX01000012.1, read on the forward strand.
GGGTGTTTGGTACCAACCATCCTATCGATCCTGGGTCAGCCAACCTCCTTTGGAATCAAGAACTTACAGGCATCTCCGTTAGCAGATCGCTAAAGTAAGTGCCATTCACCTTAGACCGGTTTCCAGGCCAGCAGTAGTTTTCCAGCTCTACTGAAAATTTGTAACCGTCGACCCCTGCCGACCAAGGGCCAGGACGGGTACATTTGATGCATGGCCGCGATAAAATTCAGCTTCATGCTCCGCCTACTCGATCGGAATCCCGATCGGGTGCCGTTGGCGCATCTGGGTGAGTACCTGCAGGAGTTCGCCGGGTTGCTCGGCGAAGAGAACAAGCCGGTCTTCAAGGGCATCAAGAAGGCGAGCATTGGCTGCATGGCTGCCGTACCCGTCGAGCGCGTCCACCTGAGTCGCGCAAGGATCACGCAGGCGAAGAACGACGAATCCAGCAAGCCTGGCCGGCACCTGCGCGCAATCGAGACCCTGATGGGCCAAGACTCGATCAAGCAGGCTCAGATCCTCGACCAAGACGGCTTGGTCATTCACACCATCTTCGGCATCCAGCCTGAGCCAGTTTCCACTAACGAGCGCCTGTACCAGGAGGGAGTCGTCGACGGATGGGTCACCGGCCTCGTTGGCGCCGATGACTCGATGCACCTCTACGTGCGCGACCACTTCGACCGCGATCTCCGCCTCATCGTGCGCGATGACGCGATGGCCAGACAGATCCTGAGCCATTTCCGCGCCGGCACCATCCGCCTACGGGTTCGTGGCCCCTGGATGCGCAACGACAACGGTTGGGCACCGGAGGCGAGCAAGTGCCTGGTGCTCAGTTTCGAGGCCCTGGACGACACGCCGCTGGGAGAGGTGCTCGCTGCGGCCGCACGCGTGCCTGGCAACGGCTGGTCCGAGATGAAGGACCCGATGACTCACTGGGAAAACATTCGGGGTATCCATTGAAGATCTTGCCCAAAGTCATCGTCGTGGACGCAAACTTTATCGTTGCGTACTGCTCGAGCACCACACCGCCGGATGACCGGGCACGGATCAACTACTTCATCGAACGAGCTGAGAAAGCGAAATCGAAGGTGGTCTTCCCGATGGTCTGCATCGCGGAATTCTTGGTGGGCGCGGAGCTGGCCGGCATCGAATTCTTGAAGACGCTGGAGAAGAAGGCCTGCATTGTGATGGCCGACTTCAACATGGCCGCTGCGTACGAGCTGGCGCAGATCGACCGAGCAGCGATCGGCGCCGGCGACAAGAAGGACGAGTCGGAAGAGAACTGGCAGAAGATCAAGACGGATCGCCAGCTGGTGGCCACGGGCAAGTCGCTCGGTGCCAAGCTGATCATCTCCAACGACAGGGGCGTGCGAAACAATGCCCTGCGCATCGGCATGGAGGCCATGCGCATCCAGGAGCTGGAGCTGTCGGAGAACGATCGGCAGATGCACCTGGTGGAACCAATCAAAACTCTGCCAAATGGCAAGCCGGTGCCGCTGAAGGTGGTTAGGCTAGGTTCGAGGCCTGCCCCGAAAGTTTGATTTGGTCGCACTCTCCGACTACGAACGAGCACGCCGGTGCAAGGCTGTCGACTTCGCCCGCAGAAACATCGGTCTCGAAGGTTTCACGATCACGAAAGATCTGGAAGCCCTGCCCAGCGTTACGTCAACGGGGAGATCGAGATCGATGGGCTGCTCAAGCCCCACCCCGCATCATCGCAAGCGAAGCAAACCTGACGGCCAGGTGATCGATGCGCCTGATGCGCACCAGGCGCTGATCCACCCTCGCCTTTTCCGCTCGCGCTGAAATCCACTCCACTGGCAGCTTTGCGGCGTCGAACTTTTCCAATTCCGTCAATTCCCGCGGCTGGCCCAGGAGTAGCCTGCCAGCACGAGGTCGTTATGGGCTTCCGCGACCGCAGATTCAAAGTCGTTCATTTTTCGTCCTCGATTTTGTCAAGGATGGCGCGCGCCGTGGCGCCAGTGGACCGGGTCATCAAGTTGTGCCGACCGGCTTCACTGAGGTACCACACCGGGTCCGGCTGCAGCAGACCTTTCTTCATTTGCACGTCTTGAAGCAGAGTCATGTAGAGCAGATTTTTTTGCGCAACGCGCACGAATGCCCATTGAGCGTTGATGGTCTGGTTCTCTCAAAAACCAGAATCTTGGTTCGGGTAAAGGTACTTCAGCAAGTCCGATGATCGCGCCTGACCGCCCTCGCAGCGACTCACGATCTGCAAAATCTCGAGTTCGGTGACACGTTCGCAATCGAGTCGTTGGCGCTCGAAGTTGTCCCAGGACTCGCTCCGGCGGGGTGCTTTTGCTTTCATGTCATTCCTTGGGTGCCAGTATGCCGGGGAGTCACGCCACCGAAGATTCGAAGTCGCTCGCTACGTCATCGGCGGCTTCCAGGCACCATCCAAAACTGGCAGGCGCAAGTGCTCGGCATGAAGAGCAACCCAGATCCCAAAGGCGACATCATTCCTCTGGCGGTTTGCGTCAAGCGTCTGAACTCCTGCCGTCCAACCTTGCAGGATGTGAAGGCCAATCTCGACCATCCATTGGCGGGGCCGGGTTTCCGGCGATGGCGCCGTGCGGATCATGTCCATTCACAAGTGCCAGGGTCTTGAGTTCGACTCGGTGGTTATTCTGGGAGTAGGGGCACAAACGTTCTGGGGCAAACCCGCCGAGGAACGGGCTGCGTATTTCGTAGGAATTTCGCGTGCAAAGCGCCGCCTGTACTTGGCAGTCGCACACCATCGCGCGCGACCGGAGGGCTTTGGCGGCAGGTGGGACGCGGGCCGGGCTCCGCACATCGAATACCTGGAATACGCGGCGAGGAATCCATAAAAATCAATGATGCGTGCAGTTCCCCAAATTGAGTGAAAGTGGCTCCGCAGAAGACAGGCTTGGACAGCAAGATCAGGGGCTCTAAAGATCGGCCCTCCTCGCGATCAAATCAATCTCTACCGCTGGGTGCCCGAAGACTTCTGTCGCTACTTCGGACACTTGCCGAAGATGGGGCTTCGTCAATTCAAATGGATTCCAGCAACGTCCGCCGGCTTGCGCAAGAACTACCAGTCCATGCACGTGCACATGTGGCCTGTCGGTATGGACAACAAAGATGCCAACATGGTCCTCCGCACAACCCAAGGCATCAAGGACATCATGTGCAATACGTAGTGCGTTTTTGTGAATTGAGCCATTCTTCCTCGGTATTTCAAGGTGATCTGAAGGCTGTGCAAGCAGTTGGGTCGCTCGCGGATCAAAACTAATCAGAGTTTTGACATACCACTGTTTAGGAGTGGGCTGGACACGAAATACTGTACGCCTGAATTTGTCCATTTGCGTCGCAAGATCCTGCGCCGCGTCGCGCACCGTTGGCGCCCAGGGGGCAACAGACTGGATTAATCCGCGAGTCTCAGGTGGGCCAGCCAAACGAGAACTCTTCACCCCGATGACTTCGGAATGTTTCGGACTTAAAAGGTACTCCAGATCGATTCGCAAATCTCCTGGCCGTTGCTCTCGTTGGCCAGTCCACCGGCCAAATTTCACGTACACAACAAGTCTTCGCGCAAAAATTGCAGGCCTTGGAGCGCATCACCGAAAAGCTCTTTGGCCTTTCCGCGGCGACGCTTCGTGGCACGAATCTGAATCTCTTCCAGCACAAAACCCAACTCCATGACGACGTTACTAAGCTGAACAAGCTGAGCTTTATCAACCGAAACCCTGCCCGTCATCGAGGGTGAAGCTAGCTTACGTCTCGCAATCTCCTGGTCCAGCAGATTACAGAACACCGCAGTCATGCTGATGCCGGCCTCGTCTGCCCAAGCTTCTAACGCGTCTCGTTGGCTCTGTGAGGCGCGAAAGTTAAAGCTCTTTCCGGGCAGTTGGCCCCCGGTACTCCGAGCGGTCGTGACTCTTCGCTTCTTGGTCATCATTCTCGTTTACACACTCTTCTTCTTTGAATTATTTCGTCGAGGAGATGGCAAGCTCGGCTCTGCAACCTCAAGACTGGAAGCAAATTTTTCGATCTTTTTAAATGTGAAAGCTACAAGAAGCTGCTCCGCCTTAGGCAATGATTCAATTGTGGAAAAAGGCTTGGCGATGTCCGAAAACGATTCGTCTTTGTGCAAATCTGCAATCCCAACCGAATCCCACCACCATCCTTCATTCATAGAACGAAGCGCAACCTCAGTGAAAAATCGGTGTGCTGACCGTCTCAAAAGAGAGATTGCTTCCATCAGTTCCGTTGAGATTTTTTCTCGGGATTCGTGAGGAAAGAACTTTTGACTAAATCGCAATTTGGCCTGAAGAGCACCTGCGTTTTCCAAGCTTCTCATCAAATTATCGCGGGCGATTTGAGGGTCTGTGGGAGGCTCCTCCAAATGTGCCGAGTTCAATCTCAATACCAGCGCTTTTAACCGACCAATGCTTGGCGTCGAGCCCGGGCCTCCTTTCACTGCAAAGTGAAGTGGCTTCAAAATCCCCTCTTGTGTTTCCTTTCGCAGGTCCGGCATTGGCAGCGGAAAGATGTCACGTGGACGGCCAAAGTCATCTCGATTTAAGGGAATTTTGGTGCGATCGATTGCGTCGCGCTGCACCTTTAAGTTTTCTTTAAGACGCAGCATGAGTTTCGGCATCGAGTCTGAGGTCCAGTCCCAGTCCAAGTCTAGGCCCAATTCCAAGTCCCAATCCAACTCCCTACTCTTTTTATTTTCTTTCGAAGCCAAGTCAGCGTATTTTTCCATCATCACGCCATTCAATCCGTCTAACACACCATGCGATTTGATGGCTTTTCTCCACGAAACAAGCGCTTGAGGGCTGACACCGATTTCCTCTGCAAGGCGCGAGTCCGACAGCTCATGATGTATTTGATACTGAACAACAAGAATGTAGAAGTTGTAAAACGGCATGAGACTGATGTCCCTGTCTTCCCACCAAACCGTCGGTTCCTTTACTACATCTCGCCTCAGTTTTCCTGTGGAACTAGCAACCTCTGATGCTTTAAGTCCGCTACTTTTAATGTGTACGTTCATGGATTATCAGGACCTTCTTCAACACATTTAGGAGTTTATCTTGAACAGAAATCTTACCTCTCTTCCCATCAAAATTTGCGACGAAACCGGCAGTGAGATACAGAAAATCTTGGATGACATCCAGGGGAAGGCACATGCAAACGTTCTGATTGCCTTGGAAGTCATCGAATTCGCGAAGGAGGCTGAACGGCTTCTTGAGTCCGCTCAGATTGCCCGGAGCTACCGAGCTGGCAGCACGTTCGTAGTTGTCCCGGAAGGCCCATACGCCAAGGCCTACGGGTACAAGCAAACGGGCACCCTTCTTCGCATTGAGCGTCGCGCGAGCGGATGGTTTATGACTGCGGCAGAGCGAGTCCCGACTTGGCCAGGCCAGATCCGCAAAGAAGTGCTATCGCTTACGTCACGACAGAAGACGTTGGTGATTCGAGCAGTGCTGCGGGAGTTTCGAATTACGGTCGAGGAAGCTGCATCTGGGCTGCAGGAAATCGACTCGATGGCCTTCGCAAAGGCGACTGCATAGCCGCTCAACTCAGACAACCGTCGATAAACATTCAGCGGCGTCTCGACATCAGCACCTCCATTAAAACTTGTTCCAACACAGCAAGTTTTAAACAAATCTTGATTCTTTAGATAACTAGGTTACCCATGATGAAAACATTTGATTCCATCGCAACCCAATCTTTTCAAAGCCTCGTCGACACCTTCAAGGAAGCTGCGACGAGAGGAGGTAGTGGCAGCCAATTTCTGATCGAAGCCTTGCTCAGTTACACGAAAGGATCCGCCTGTAACTTGCAGAATTTTGATCGCTTGGATCAGAGCAACCGACGCCTTCTGTGGCAATTGCTTAACGCAACGTGCAGCGTGAAATGGTCACGCCTAGACCAACTTGCTACTGACCTCACAGAGGCGAAGAAAAATATGTGGTCCGATTAACTCGACCGAAAGCATTAAGAGCCGATAGGAAAGGCCCATGCTCGAACTTGGGCTCTTTTCAAGAAAACTTGTCATTACCAAAGAGAGAAACCATGCATAACAAAAAATTTCGTTTACGTTCTTTGCCACGGGTTCAACTAAAACCGACGGATAAAAAAGAGATCGCGATGATGATCAGGCACGGCACCGGAAAATCAGAGCACGAGTTTGGTCAATTTTCCAAGAGCAACTACAGTATTGATTGGACTTCTTCAGCACATGCAAGCCGGCAAAACACAAATACCGCCACAAAAGCAGATCGCATCCGGAGAGAAAAAATGCCAAATTCCTATCGACAGTGGGAAGGTTGCACAGATCAAGCGCTGAAACACGGAGACGGAAGCAACATGGCCTTGGGCCGACAGAGTCAGGCGATCGAAGTTGCTTTGGCGAATGGTGCCGCACAGTGAGCGCCGACAGCAATTACCGGTGGGTTCGCCTTGGCAAGCACTGCGAAGACACCGGGGACACGCCTGATGCTGTTCATGCCCGCCGGCGAAAGAGGGTCTGGATTGACGGCGTGCACTGCCAGATTGGCCCAGACGGAAATCTTTATGTAAATCCTCAGGAGTACAACCAATGGATCGAAAACCAGAGTTTCAAATGCCGCGCGGCGTGAGCGTACGGGCATTCAAGACGGAAGAGCGAATTCAAGTTGCTTTTTCGTACCGCGGCGTCGAGTGCCGCGAACTGCTTCCCCCGCAGAAGATCACCAAAACGGCCGTGCAGCTCGCTGGCGGCCTGCGAATGGAGATCCAGCGGAAGGTCGAAAACGGGGACTTCGTTTTCAGAGACTACTTCCCGAACAGCTCCAAGCTCGCCAAGTTTGAAAGTGGCTCGGGCAAGAAGGTGGTGAACCTCGGGAAGCTGATGGACGCCCAGGCGGCGATCTACGAGCGGCAGGAGGCCAACAAAAAGATGTCCGCCTCTACTGTCGCCGCGTATGTGAAGGCCCTCAAAAGCGAGAAGATGAAGCAGTGGCGTGATCGCGACGTGAGTGATGTGGCGCCAAGCGAGATTCGGGCGTGGATCGCGGCATTCAATGTCACAGCGAAAACGGCCAAAAACTTCATCACTCCGATGCGCTCGATCATGCGAGATGCGTTGAATGATGACCGAATCACGCTCGACCCCTTCAGTCGTATTGCTCTCCCACAGCTGCTCAAGCAGACTGCTCGCGACAGCGAGTACAAGATCGATCCATTCAGTAGGGAGGAGCGTGTAAAGCTGATCGAAGCCTGTCGGCCCGATGAGCGACCGCTGGTGGCGTTCTGGTTCGAAACTGGGTTGCGACCCAGCGAGCTGCATGCGCTGAGGTGGTCGCGTATCGACCTGCCTGGCAAGCGGCTGCTGGTCGACATCGTGCAAGTCGAGAAAAAGGAGCAGGAGTTCACAAAAACAGCGGCAGGAACACGATGGGTAGATCTGAGCCCTGAGGCCATCGCAGCGCTTGAGGCGCAAAAACCGATTACCCTTCTGGCAAACGATCACGTGTGGCATAACCCGCGCAAGGGACAGTTTTGGGAAACGGCGGATCAGATGCGAAAAACGCTCTGGGTCCCGCTGTGTCCTCGCGCCGGGATCGAATACCGCAACCCCTATCAGGTGCGGCACACGTACGCATCAAGCCTCCTGACAGCCGGGGAGAATCCCTGGTACGTCGGCGAGCAGCTTGGCCATGCAGATGTGTCGCTCGTCTTCTCGACGTACGGGAAGTTCATCCACGAGGACTACCAGAAGCCGACCAGGCAGCCGAACCTGAAAGTCGTCTGAGCGTCGACTAGGCAAAAAAAGGCCACCCAAGGGTCAATGCCAGTCAGTTAACGCTGAGTGGCATTTTTTCGTTGGGAATTTGGAAGCACGTTTTTTGACGACACGGGGGAAGCTGCGCGTGGTGCGGCGAGGCGGTAGCACGAAGTGTCGGGACTGCGCCAACAGGGCTGCCAACTGCCTGGGCAAGGTGCCCGCGGAGTCCAGGCTGGGGACTGCCAGCAAGTTCACGATGGCATAGCTGGCCGTGTGGAAGCTGATGCGCTGGGGTTCGACCTTGACATGAGCGGCCATCTCGCGCATCCAACGTCGCATCAGCGTGTAGGCGATCAACACGCCCCACAGCTCTTGGCGCACCAGCGCGGGCTGCTTGCTGCGCAGCACCGGCGCACCCTCCTGCAGTGACTGCTTGATCTCGCGCAACCCCAACTCGATCTCCCAACGCTGGCGATAGAGCTCGGCTAGGTCATGTGCCGGATGCATGCGGGGATCGGACAACGAGGTGATGAAGCGCCGCAGCCGACCACCCACGCGCACCTCGATCAGGCGTGCCTGCCAGTGGCTGGGCAGCTCCGGACGGGCCTTGCGCGCTTGTGGCGACACGGGCATGCGGATGAGCGCATCGCCGGGTGCAAGCTGCTCGACGAGTTCGTGGCGCAGATTGTCCCGTGCCCGCATCAGCCAGTGGCGCTGCGTGCCCGCAGCCTGCCAGTCCAGCAGGAACGCGGCCGAGAAGTACGCTCGGTCGAACAGGGTCACCGAGTGATCTTCGCCCCGCAACTGCGCGGCCAGGCTCAATTCGCCGCAGTCCATGGCGCCGAGTTTGGCGTCGAGCAACTCGTGGTTATGGGTGTCCATCAGGCAGGTGGCGCGGATCTGAGGCCAGGGCGAGGGACCGTGCTGATTGCTGCAGCTGCCCAGTTCGGCTCGATTCTCCGGAGTGTCCGGTGCCGACCAGACCACGCCGTCCACGGCCAGCACGCGCAGTGGCCGCTGTGCATCCGCTGCTGTTCGGCTCCAGGCCTGGGTCAGCAGGCCGAATAGTTCGGCCAAGGGCTCTTCGCCCAGGCGCTGACGGGCCTGTACGCTGGCACTCGGCGCGGGCAGCGCTTGTCCGTCTAGGCTCAAATCGAGCTGCTGCACCACCTGCCAAAGCGGCCGATCTCGAAACAGCGCCAGTCCGATGACCAGCCATACCGCATGCTCGGCAGGCAACTTGCGTCGCCGGATCGAGGCCTTGCCGCTGGCCGCAAGTGCCTGCGCAATCCAGGCCGGGGCTATCAACACACTGAGTTCGTCGAGCCGATCGGGGACTCGGGGAAGGGTCTCGCGCAGGGCGCTCTCAAACAGGCTCATCAAGCAAAAAAGGGAACGTGTTGAACACGTTCCCTTTTTACTGGATCAGCTGGCCTTGGGGCTTAACTGACTGGCATTGGGCCAAGGGTGGCCTTTTTCATTTTCGTCACGTGCGAATCGGATCGCACTTGCGTGCGAATCACGTGCGAATCGAACGACATTCAACGCCAATTTCTGACGTTTCCTTGGTCAACGCTAGAGGGGGTTCTCATTGGCGTTGACCGTCTTTGATGGTGGAGCTGGGGGGATTTGAACCCCCGTCCGCAAACCTTCCTCGCGCAGATCTACATGTTTAGCGTTCTGATTTAAATCTCACTATTCGGATCGCGCAGGCGCACGCTATCCGAACGGCCAGTACCCTTGAGTCTTACCTGCATCCAAGGCACCCGGATACAAGCCAGCCAATGTAATTATCCTCGCAGCCGGGAGGTCTTTCGACCCCCTTGCCCAGCCCATCGGCCTGCTGTTGCGAGGCTCGTCGCTAATTAAGCGGCGAGTGCGAAACGTTCGTCGTTTGCAGTTAGTTTGTTTGAATCTGTTTTACGAGCGCATTCAGCTCGACATGCACCACTGCGATTCCAACCCACGTCGAAACCAATGCAGCCCCGTGTAGGACCTATTTTAAGCCCAATCCCGAAATTTCAAGAGAGCAAGGTCAATAGATCGCCTGGATGCGTGATGACGGCATCGGCTTGCCAGGAAGCGACATCCGCCTCGGCACCCAAATAGCCATAGTTGGCGGCCACAGTGCCAACTCCAGCGGCCTTGCCCGCCACAATATCTCGCTCGTCATCACCCACATAAATGCACTGATCCGGCGGAAAACCAGCGCGGCGCATGGCTTCGAGAATGGGCGCGGGGTGTGGTTTGGCATGCGGCGTGGTGTCACCGCAGACTATGGTCACCGCTCCCGTAAAAAGCGGCATGGTGGCCGTGAGGGGATACGTGAAGCGCTCCCCTTTGTTGGTGACCACGCCCCAGGTCAAGCCGCGAGCCCCAAGGGAGCTCAGCAGCTCCTTCACCCCGGAGAAGATCTCCGTGTTGTAGGTCATACGGCGTTCGTAGTTGTTCAGGAATTCCTCACGTAAAACGCCATACTCCTGGTCTGCGGGGGTCAGTCCGAAGGCGACGCTCAGCATGCCCCGGGCTCCGGACCCCGCCACACTACGATACTGCGCCAAGGGCAAGGAAGGCAAGCCCCGGGCTACCCGCATTTCATCAGCCGCTAGACCAAGGTCGGGCGCGCTATCAATGAGCGTTCCGTCGAGATCGAACAGCACACAGCGAATTCCATCAAATACCGCCATGCTTACTGCCCTCCACCCGAACGGCGAGTAGCCAGCATGTAATTCACACTGGTGTCAGCGGAAAGCGCATAGCGGCGGGGGATGGGGGTGTACCCCAGGCCTCGACTGCTCAAAGTGTCAAGCCCGGCATCACGGCAATAGCGAGAAAGCTCGTTTGGGCGGATCAACCTGGCGTATTCATGGGTGCCGCGGGGTACGAGGTTCAGCACGTACTCCGCGCCAATAATGGCCATGAGGAAAGACTTGGCGTTACGGTTGATAGTGGAAAAGAACACCCATCCTCCGGGTTTGACCAGTGCCGTGCACGCGCGCACGATGGATTCAGGGTCTGGCACGTGTTCCAGCATTTCCATGCAGGTGACCACGTCGAATTGAGCGGGGCTTTCAGCTGCTAGTGCCTCGGCCGCGACGTTTCGATACTCCAGGTTGGGTGTCTGCGCTTCAAGCGCGTGCAATTGCGCTACCTTGAGGGATTTTTCAGCCAGATCAATCCCCAGCACGTTGGCCCCTTTGCGAGCCATTGAATCAGCCAGGATACCGCCACCGCAGCCCACATCCACGACTCTCGCACCGCTTAGAGGGCGCAAAGCATCAATCCAGCCCAGCCGTAGCGGATTGATCTGGTGGAGTGGGGCAAACTCCCCCTCAAGGTCCCACCAGCGATGCGCTAGCGAAGAAAATTTGGCCAACTCGGCTGGATCAACGTTTGCTTGAGTCATGTGGGCAATTGTCCCATGCAGCGATTGCCCGATAACCTGTGTGGAATGCGAACAAGGCTCTCAAGGCAAAAGCCGATGCAAGCGGGCGAACTCCGCGCGCTCCCGATCCACGTCTTGCCGGGTAATGCAGGCTTTTGGGGGTTGCTCTTGGCGAGCGCTCCAATAGGCTTTATATGCTTGGCTTTGATAGGGATCAGCCACTACATAACCAGCTTTTTCAGGGCATTTGGCCGCATCAGGGCACTCGCGCCAGGTCGCTCCGTAGATGACCCTGCCATCGCGAGTGAGGCCCGGAAAAGCACTCGCCAGCACGCGGTGGCGACCATGATCAAGCGGTATGGTCAGACGCAACTCTCGATCGAATACATAGACGTGCCCCACATCGCTGTAAGTAAGCCATGCGGGCCTGGTCTCCTTTTCTGGAAACCCAAAGACGGCCTTGCTCGGCGAAAAACCGAGATCAGCGCGCAAATCGCAAGCTTGCTCCTTGCTTTTTGGGTCTTTCGAAAGCCCATAGACCCGCATTGAGGGCTGGCCTGCCTCGGGTATCTGTGGTATTGCCGAAAACTCGGTGCCATCGACAGAAAGCATAGGCAACGCGTAAACACTGCCATCGACAGGTCGCCGGCTTTGGCATATGAATTGCGAACCTGTGGAGCTCACCACCCGAGCTGAGTGACCATCATCTTTGACTTCTATAGTGGTCATCTGCAAGGGGCCCACGCCTTGATTGTCAGCGTTGGCATTCTGCGGCCAACTCAAAGAACGTATATGGATAGTGCCAAAATCACCTTCAGCTATGAACCTGCCCGCGCGAGAGGGCATCTCTGAAGCGGCAGCATAGAAACCGGTCATACCTGCTTTGAACAACGGACGTGCCTGCGCCTGCTTTGTCAGTACATCTGCGAAGCGGTAATGTTCGCCTGAGACATCCACAAGATAGCGCCAGCTACCTTGCACCGGAAAAGCTTCGTTCGAGAATGGGGTTCGATAAGCTTTGACGGCACCTTTTTCCGCTGCGGGCAACTCCATCAGACTCACCTTACCCAGCTGAGCACCTGAATACGATCTCAGAATGAAGCGTCCATCGGGGCTGATGCGTTCGTAGGTTCCCAAAGCCGGGATTCCGTTGGCGTCTGCGCCCACCTCGCTCGCATCGAGAGGAAGGTAAGCCACCGAAGAAACGCACACTGGCGCTTCCTGCGCGAACACGGTTGGCATCCAAACTGCCATAAAGGCCGGAAAAAGTGTGCTGAAACCCCGCCGCATCGCCTTGATTAGCGGCATGTTACAGGCTCCAGTTGAGCTTCACGCGCGCGCAAGACCAAAAGCCAGGCGGAATCTGGCATGACGCCAAGGATAGGCCAGGGGTGCAGTAGGAGGCTGTCGGACTTGGAAATCGCCGGCTGCAAATGGGCCGCAGCGGTCCATTTTTCACCGTCTTTTTGACCCATAGCTTGGCTATGGGCCTGCAAATCCCGCGAAAACTGTCCTCGCTGGGGCCCATTTTCGCTATCGGCGCTCCAAGTCCGACAGCCTCCTAGGGCAGAACGCACCACTAAGCTCGCGGGCATATGGTTGAGAGCGCCAAGCGCGGCAGCCTGGTCTTCGTTAATCGCTGGCATTCGTATGAGTTCGGCGTCATCAGCGGCTTGAACCGCCTCAACCCACTCGGTGAAGGGTACACGTGGATCGCGAAGACCCACGACCTTGTAGCCAGCATCTTCGGCGACTTTTTTCATACGCTGCCACTCTTTGATTGCATATGGCATGCGAGGGGAAAGCACCATCATGACGGTAGTTTGATCCTTCAAATCTTGGGGAAACTCCGACTGCACGCAAGCGCCAGCGGCAGCGGCAGTTTGAGCCGCAAGTACGGAAGATCCCCAAAAAAGAAGACTACTGAGCGCCATAGCCTTTTACTGACTGTCTCATCAATCGAACGGCAGTTTAATCTCACACTGCATGGCCAGATTTAGAGCGATGAATATCTAAATCTCAAATTTCCCAAAAAAAAAGCCCCGGGAGCATAAGCTCCCAAGGCTTTTTTTGAAATCTACTCAGAACGGCGAGCCGTTCTTAGAGATTAGTTAGGGCGTGTACCCACAACTTCGATTTCCACGCGACGGTTTTTAGCGCGGCCTTCGGCGGTGCGGTTGTCAGCCACTGGCTGAGTCTTGCCTTTGCCTTCGGTGTAGATGCGGTTGCGCTCGATGCCTTTAGAGACCAAGTAGGCCTTCACAGCTTCAGCACGACGCACCGACAGGCGCTGGTTGTAGGCGTTGGAGCCAACGGAGTCGGTGTGACCGACAGCGATAATGACTTCCAGGTTGATGCCTTTAACTTTACCGATCAGGTCATCCAGTTTGGCGCGGCCTTCTGGTTTGAGCACTGACTTGTCGAAGTCAAAGAAGGCGTCAGCAGCGTACGTAACTTTGCTGGCAGCCACTGGAGCTGGAGCAGGTGCTGCAGCAGGTGCTGGTGTAGCAGCAGGAGCTGGAGCTGCACCAGGTGCTGGAGCAGGAGCCGCAGCAGGTGCTGGAGCTGGAGCTGCAGCAGGTTGCAGAGCGCCATCGCAGCCAGGGGCAGCGGTAGCAGGTGTCCAGTTGGCATCACGCCAGCACAGTTCGTTCGTGCCGTTCTTCCAGACCAAATTGCCGTGGGCATTACGCCAGTTGGCTGAGTTGATCGTAGAGCCGGCAGCAAAGGCGGAACCAGCCACGGTTGCAACAGCGAACATGATCGCTACTTTGTTCAGTTTCTTCATGGTTCTCCTCATGGGAAAAAAACCGCAGCCGGGCTGCGAAAAATCGGACGCTTCAAGTGACCACCACCAAAAACGTTGAGACGATTGTGCCACACGAGATCGCGCAAACGCCCCAGAACCAGCCCCTGAGCGGCCAGACACACGCGGATTTCAAGCGATATGTTGCTTTGGTGCGACAGCATAATGGGCCTAGAATCAACGCCTTTCGCCCATCGCCCGGCCGCTCTATTAAATATGACCTCATTCGCCAAAGAAACACTCCCTATAAGCCTGGAAGAGGAGATGAGGCGAAGCTACCTCGATTACGCTATGAGCGTGATCGTGGGCCGGGCTCTGCCAGATGCACGTGATGGCCTGAAACCCGTACACCGGCGGGTGCTCTTTTCCATGCACGAAGCCAATAACGTGTGGAATCGGCCTTACGTTAAATGCGCTCGGGTTGTGGGAGACGTTCTGGGCCGCTTCCACCCTCATGGCGACTCCGCCACTTATGAGGCGCTGGTGCGTATGGCGCAGGACTTCTCCATGCGCCACCCTCTGATAGATGGCCAGGGCAATTTCGGTTCGGTAGATGGCGATAACGCGGCGGCCTACCGTTATACGGAATGCCGATTGGAAAAAATTGCTTCCGAGATCCTGGCCGACATCGACAAACAGACTGTCGACATGGTGCCTAACTATGACGGCAAGGAGCTGGAACCCACGGTTTTACCTACGCGTTTGCCTGCGCTGCTGATCAACGGCTCCGGGGGCATCGCCGTGGGTATGGCGACGAACATTCCTCCGCACAACCTGAATGAAGTGGTGGATGCCTGCCTGCATCTGCTGCGCAACCCCGAGGCAACGATCGACGAACTGATGGAAATCGTGCCCGCGCCTGATTTCCCTACCGGCGGCATCATCTACGGCATGCAGGGCGTCAAGGACGGCTACCGTACCGGCCGCGGCCGAGTGGTCATGCGGGCGAAGGCTCACTTTGAAGACCTCGACAAAGGTCAGCGGCAGTGCATCGTCGTGGACGAGCTTCCTTACCAGGTCAATAAAAAGACACTGCAGGAACGCATGGCAGAGCTGGTGCATGAGAAAAAACTCGAAGGCATCAGCCACATCCAGGACGAGTCCGACAAGTCCGGCATGCGGCTGGTGATCGAGCTCAAGCGCGGCGAAGTACCCGAGGTGGTACTGAACAATTTATATAAGCAGACTTCGCTACAAGACACCTTTGGCATCAACATGGTGGCGCTGGTTGAGGGCCAACCCAGGCTGTGCAACCTGAAGGAGCTGCTGCAGGTGTTCCTGCAACACCGAAGAGAAGTGGTCACGCGCCGGACCGTGTTCGATCTGCGCAAGGCACGAGAACGCGGCCATGTGCTCGAAGGCCTCGCAGTCGCGCTGGGCAACATCGACGAATTCATCCGCATCATCCGTAACGCCCCCACCCCCCCCGTTGCGAAAGCCGAGCTGATGACTCGCAGCTGGGACAGCAAGCTGGTGCGCGAAATGCTCACCCGCACGCGTGAGGATGGCGCCACCATCAGTGCTGACGATTACCGCCCCGAAGGACTGGAGCGCGACTTTGGCCTGCAGACGGACGGGTTGTACCGCCTCTCCGACACACAGGCGCAAGAGATCCTTCAGATGCGCTTGCAGCGCCTCACGGGCCTGGAGCAGGACAAAATCGTTGTCGAATACAAGGACGTGATGAGTGTCATTGAGGATTTGCTCGACATTCTTGCCAAGCCTGGCCGCGTTTCCATCATCATCACGGACGAACTCACGGCGCTGAAAACCGAGTTCGGCCAAACGAAGGAAGGCGCACGGCGCTCCCTGATTGAGCACAACGCGCAAGATCTGGCCACCGAAGACCTGATCACGCCCACCGACATGGTGGTGACGCTCAGCCACACCGGCTATATCAAGAGTCAGCCGCTCAGCGAATATCGGGCTCAGAAGCGCGGCGGCCGCGGCAAGCAGGCTACGGCCACCAAAGAAGACGACTGGATCGACCAGCTCTTCATCGCCAATACGCACGACTATATTTTGTGCTTTTCCAATCGCGGACGGATGTACTGGCTCAAGGTGTGGGAAGTGCCATCGGGCTCCCGCGGCTCACGCGGACGTCCAATCGTCAACATGTTCCCGCTGGCCGAAGGCGAAAAGATCAACGTGGTGCTGCCACTCACCGGTGAAGCGCGCAGCTTCCCCGATGACCGCTACATATTCATGGCCACTTCGATGGGCACTGTCAAGAAGACGGCGCTCTCCGAGTTCAGCAATCCGCGCAAAGCCGGTATCATCGCCGTCGATCTGGATGAAGGCGACTTCCTCATAGGCGCGGCCCTCACAGATGGCGCACACGACGTGATGCTGTTTTCAGACGGCGGCAAAGCGGTGCGCTTCGACGAAAACGACGTGCGTCCCATGGGGCGCAATGCGCGAGGCGTGCGGGGAATGCAACTGGATGAAACCCAGCGCGCCATTGCGATGCTGGTGGCTGAAAGTGAACCAGATGGCGAAAATGGGGAACCTTCTTCGCGAACCAGCGTCCTAACTGCCACCGAGAACGGTTACGGAAAACGCACCAACATTACAGAGTACACACGCCACGGTCGTGGCACAAAAGGCATGATCGCCATCCAACAAAGCGAACGCAACGGCAAAGTGGTAGCTGCCACGTTGGTTGGTGTGGACGACGAGATCATGTTGATCACAGACAAGGGTGTGCTCGTACGCACCCGAGTTGCCGAAATTCGCGAGATGGGCCGTGCGACCCAAGGCGTTACGCTAATTTCGCTTGACGAAGGCACCCAACTCATCGGCCTGCAACGTATCGTTGAAAACGATGCTCAAGAAGCCGCTAGCGACGAATCCACAGATAACACTCCGGAGTAAAACTTGAAAAAAACCATGGCACAACTTCCTTTAGCTGTCATTTTTGCGCTGTCGTGCGCAGTGGCAATGCCAGCAGCTGCTCAGGGCGCCGACGCCAAGCGCACCTTGGCCACCAAAATCTCGCAGATTCAGCAAAAATCCGATAGCGGAGCGATGGCCGAGCAATTGACGGCCAGCGCAGTTCAGCCTGTGATTGCTGCCTGGTCGCAACGCCTGGACGAAACCGTCCCGCCAGCACGTCAAAAAGAAGTGCGCGACCGCCTGGATGTGGAGCTGAAGAAATTCGCTGAAACCACGCAAAAAGCGATTGAAAGCCAAACTGCCAAGGCGGCCGACGCCACCTTGGTGCCCATGCTGATGGAAAAACTCTCGGAAGACGAGTTGAAAACCATCGTGACCTATCTCGAGTCCTCAGCGGCTGCGAAATTCCAAGCTTTGGGCTCTGATGCTACCAACGCCTGGGCAAAGAAAGTGATTGATAACACTCGTACGTCGGTTGAAAATGCGGCCAAATCATTCGATGCCGCCGCAAACCGGATCGTTGGTGCACCTGGCGCCCCTGCTGCCGGCACCAAGAAGTAAGTACCAGACTTGCTAGGGCGCCGCGCCAGCGTTTTGCACGCTCGCGCGGCGTTGCCGTGTACGATCGGCCCAGTTTCAGCTCTCCTTGCTTCAAGCGATATGAATTCGACCCCCGTGCAATCAGACGCCCTCGCCCACCTTCGTGTACAGATCGATAGTCTGGATTCGCAGTTGCTCTCGCTGCTGAACCAGCGAGCCAAGGTGACCGAAGAAGTCGGTGAACTTAAACGCCGTGAGGGCACGCCTTTTTTCCGGCCTGACCGGGTTGCACAGGTCATCGCCAAGATCCAGCACGCTAATACCGGACCGCTGCTAAACCAGCATGTGGGAGCCATATGGCGCGAGATCATGTCCGCGTGTCTCGCGCTCGAAGTACCTCATCGCGTCGCGGTGCTGGGACCTGAGGGGACTTTTACCGAGCAAGCAGCGGTCGAATTTTTTGGCAGTGCTGCCAACTTGATTCATTGCGCCAGCTTTGATGAGGTATTCCACGCCACTGCTGCTGGCACAGCCCAGTTCGGCGTTGTGGCAGTAGAAAACTCCACGGAAGGTGTTGTGGCACGCACGTTCGACTTGTTCAGGCATACGCCGGTTCATATCGTGGGTGAAGTCAGCCTGTTGGTGCGCCACAATCTGCTGCGTCAGACCACCGGGCTGGAGGGCATTGAAGTAGTCATGGCGCACCCGCAGGCGCTGATGCAGTGTCAGGGTTGGCTTGCAGCGCATCTACCCAATGCAGAGCGCCGCGCTGTCTCCAGCAATGCAGAAGGCGCGCGCCTGGCCGCCGGCAACCCAGCCTGGGCTGCGCTGGCAAGCGAGCGCGCTGCCGCGCAGTTCGGCCTGCACATCGTGACGCATGCGGTTCAGGATGAGGCCTACAACCGCACGCGCTTCGCTGTGATCTGCCTGCCGCAGACCCTGGGTATGCCTGAGGCCACGAGCAAGGACTGCACGAGCATCGTGGTTTCGGTGCCTAATACACCGGGCTCCGTGCACGATATGCTGACGCCGCTGAAAAAACACGGTGTCAGCATGACCCGTTTCGAATCCCGCCCCGCGAAGTCCGGCCAGTGGGAATACTATTTCTACATCGACCTCGCAGGCCATCCATCGCAGCCTCACGTGGCCGCTGCGTTGGCCGAACTACAGCAGCTGTGCGCGTTCTACAAGGTGCTGGGCGCTTATCCGCTGGGTCAAGATGTTTGAACAGTTGGGGTTGATTGGGTGCGGCCTCATGGGGGGCTCGTTCGCCCTTGCCATGAAGCGCGCGGGCTTGGTGCGCCGAGTCGTGGGCTACAGCAAATCACCCTCCACCACTGAGCGCGCCCGCCAGCTTGGGGTGATTGATGTTGAGGCGCCCTCCGCTTTATTAGCGGTATCAGGTGCCGACCTGGTCCTTCTGGCCGTACCTGTGGCCGCCACAGAATCCACGCTGAAGGCCATTCGCCATCTGATCGCCCCGAATGTCCTGATCATGGATGTGGGCTCCACCAAGCGCGATGTCGTTGATGCTGCGCGCCGTGTGCTCAAGCAAGACGTTGGTGTCTTTGTGCCTTGCCACCCTGCCACGGGGCGCGAGGTATCTGGCGTGGAAAACGCCGATGCAGACCTCTATACAGGTAAACAGGTTGTTCTAACGCCGATCGAACGCACCCGCACAGTGCAGTTGGAGCAAGCTGAGGCTTTGTGGCGCGCGCTCGGTTGCCCGGTGGTGCGGATGTCGCCCGAAACACACGACGCAGCATTTGCCGCCATCAGCCACCTCCCCCACTTGCTTGCATTTGCGCTGATGAACTCCATCACTGCTCAGGATCAGGGCGCGAAATTCCTCTCCCTGGCTGGGCCTGGCTTCCGTGACTTCAGCCGCATCGCCGCCGGTGATCCCGAGATGTGGCGCGATGTTCTCGTTGCCAACCGGGAAGAGCTCTCTGCGCAGCTAAGCCACTTCCAACACGCACTGAGTGATCTCCAAAGGGTCATCGACCACGGTCAGACGGACGAGTTGCAGCGCTTGATCACCCGCGCCAGCCACGCCCGCGCCAATTGGCAACTCGCCTCTGGCGCTTCGGACTGAGAAGGTGTGAACGAAGCCCTTGGGCACGCCGGACTCATTCACACTTTCTGAATTAATACCTCTCGTTTCCTCACCGTGTTCGACACCGAGTTCCTCGATATTCCCGCCCTTGCGGCGGCAAGCGGCGCCGTGCGCCTGCCCGGCTCCAAGAGCATTTCCAACCGCGTTCTGCTGCTGGCCGCACTTTGCCAAGGCAGTACCGTGGTTCACGATCTGCTCGAATCAGATGACACCCGCGTCATGCTCCAGGCCTTGCGCCAACTTGGTTGCGGAGTGGATCAAAGCGGGAGCCGTGCTGTCATTGAAGGCATAGGCGGCAAATCGCCCAATCGGCAGGCCAAGCTCTTGCTCGGCAACGCAGGTACAGCCATGCGCCCGCTGACGGCCGCACTGGCGGTACTTGGCGGCGACTACGACTTGAGCGGCATTGCCCGCATGCACGAGCGCCCCATTGGTGACCTCGTCGATGCGCTGCGCGCACTCGGCTGCAACATCGAATACACCGGACAACCGGGCTTTCCGCCCCTTCACATCGGTGAGCCCGCACTGAAACTTGACGCGCCCGTACCTGTACGCGGCGATGTTTCCAGCCAATTCCTGACCGCGCTGCTCATGGCGCTCCCATTGGCTGCCGGCCGGCCAGGCGCCTCCGACATCGTCATTAAAGTGGTGGGAGAGTTGATCTCTCGCCCTTACGTGGAAATCACACTCAAACTCATGGCGCGCTTCGGCATAGAGGTGCAGCGCGAGGGCTGGGAGCGCTTTGTCATTCCGGCCGGTAGCCGCTATAAGTCTCCAGGCCAGATCCACATTGAGGCTGACGCGTCATCCGCCAGCTATTTCATCGCCATGGGGGCCATTGCCTCCGACGCCAGCGGCGGCCAGGCCGGATTGCGTATAGAAGGCGTGGGCCAAGATTCGATTCAAGGCGATATCCGTTTCGTGGAAGCCGCCGCGCTGATGGGCGCCCAGACGAAAAGCGGGCCCAACTGGCTCGAAATCTCGCGCGGAGCCTGGCCTTTGAAGGCCATCGACATCGATTGCAACCACATCCCCGACGCCGCCATGACGCTTGCGATCATGGCCCTGTATGCCGACGGCCCCAGCCTGCTGCGCAACATTGCCAGTTGGCGTGTCAAGGAAACCGATCGCATTGCCGCCATGGCCACAGAGCTGCGCAAGCTCGGTGCCGAGGTCGAAGAAGGCGCTGACTTCATTCGCATCTCCCCTCCCGCAGTCTGGCGGGCGGCCAGCCTGCACACCTACGACGACCACCGCATGGCGATGTGCGGGTCATTGGCGGCGTTCAACCCTGAGCGGCTGCCGGTGCGGATTGAAGACCCAAAATGCGTTGCCAAGACCTTTCCTGACTACTTCGAAACGCTGTTCGGAGTCGCCCAGCCAGCCGTTCCTGTGCCGGTGATCTGCGTTGACGGCCCGACGGCCTCGGGCAAAGGTACTCTGGCGGGAGAACTGGCCAAACGATTGGGTTACCACTATCTCGACTCCGGGGCGCTTTATCGCCTGACAGCGTTCGCAGCCCGTCAAAAAAACCTGGAACTGGATGCGGCTCATGAGGGGCGAATTGCCGATATGGCGCGCCAGTTACCGGTGCGCTTCGTTTCGGGATCCATCTGGCTCGCAGGAGAAGACGTCTCGGAAGCCATCCGGACGGAGGCCGCTGGAATGGATGCCTCACGCGTTTCAGCCTTACCGGACGTACGACGAGCGCTATTAGATTTGCAGCAAAGTTTCGCCCGCTTGCCCGGTCTGGTGGCCGATGGCAGGGACATGGGCACCGTTATCTTCCCGGCAGCTCCCTTGAAGGTGTATCTCACCGCCGATGCTTCTCAGCGCGCGGAGCGGCGCCATAAGCAATTGATTTCGAAGGGAATTTCGGTTAAAATTTCGACCCTTCGCGCCGATTTGGAGGCGCGCGACGAGCAGGATAAAAACCGCACCGCCGCGCCCTTGAAGCCAGCGCAGGACGCATTGCTGCTCGATAACTCCCAATTGACCATAGAAGCTTCGGTCAATCAGGTTTTTGAGTGGTGGCAAGAGCGGCAGCCATTTTCAGCCTGAATCAAGGCTGTTCGGTTAGCCGCTAGGTACGCGTGAAAAACGCGTCACGCAATGTGTGGTGTAGGCGAACGAAAGTTCAAACCATGCATTTTTCAGTATCACTGGCGTATTTGCCGCACATCGGGCGGCTTCCGTTTCAGTGGTTTTTTCAACCTAACCGCAGCTTTTTGCTGTACCCCATCCGCAGGTAGCCTTTACAAACGATGGCAATTTCGCCGCCGTGCAACCTACTTCGTGGATCTCAGGAAAACTTAATGTCTGAATCTTTTGCCGCCCTGTTCGAAGAATCCCTGCAACGCACGGAAATGCGCCCAGGCGAAGTCATCACCGCTGAGGTGGTGCGTGTCGAACACAACTTTGTCGTCGTCAATGCTGGGCTGAAATCCGAAGCCTACATTCCAATCGAAGAATTCAAGAACGACCAGGGCGAAGTTGAAGTCGAGCCAGGTGCATTCGTACCTGTGGCCATCGGCTCCATCGAAAACGGCTACGGCGACACCATTCTGAGCCGTGACACGGCCAAGCGCCTGGCCTCTTGGCTGGCACTTGAGAAAGCACTGGAATCCGGCGATTTCGTTACCGGTACCACCAGCGGCAAAGTCAAGGGCGGCCTCACTGTGCTGGTCAATGGCATCCGTGCCTTCCTGCCAGGCTCGCTGGTCGACACACGTCCAACCAAGGACCTGACTCCGTACGAAAACAAAACGCTGGAGTTCAAGGTCATCAAGCTGGACCGCAAGCGCAACAACGTCGTGCTGTCACGCCGTGCTGTGGTCGAAGCCAGCATGGGCGAAGAGCGCGCCAAGCTGATGGAAACGCTGAAAGAAGGCGCCATCGTTCACGGCGTGGTCAAGAACATCACCGAGTACGGCGCATTCGTCGACCTGGGTGGCATCGACGGCCTGCTGCACATCACCGACATGGCCTGGCGCCGTGTACGCCACCCTTCCGAGGTGGTCACTGCCGGTCAAGAAATCACCGCCAAGATCCTCAAGTTCGACACCGAGAAAAACCGTGTCAGCCTGGGTCTCAAGCAAATGGGCGACGACCCATGGATGGGCGTCAGCCGCCGCTACCCACAAGGTACCCGCATGTTCGGCAAAGTCACCAATATCGCCGATTACGGCGCGTTTGTTGAGCTGGAGCCAGGCATCGAAGGTTTGGTGCACGTGTCCGAAATGGACTGGACGAACAAGAACGTTGCACCTTCCAAGATCGTTTCGCTGGGCGACGAAGTCGAAATCATGGTTCTGGAGATCGACGAAGACAAGCGCCGTATCTCCCTGGGCATGAAACAGTGCCGTGCCAACCCATGGCAAGAGTTCGCGCAAAACACCAAGCGCGGTGACCGCGTCAAAGGCCCGATCAAATCGATCACCGACTTCGGCGTGTTCGTTGGCTTGGCTGCCGGTATCGATGGCCTGGTGCACCTGTCCGATCTGTCCTGGAACGAAACGGGTGAAGCCGCTGTTCGCAACTACAAGAAGGGCCAGGAAGTCGAAGCTATCGTTCTGGCCGTCGATGTGGACCGCGAACGCATCAGCTTGGGCATCAAACAGCTCGACCAAGACCCGTTCACCACTTTCGTGACCGTGAACGACAAAGGCCAGATCGTTTCTGGCAAGGTCAAGACCGTGGACGCTCGTGGCGCAGAGATCGATCTGGGCAACGACATCCTGGGTTACCTGCGTGTTTCCGAGATCAGCCGCGATCGCGTGGAAGATGCCAGCCAAGTGCTGAAAGTCGGCGACGAAGTGACCGCTGTGGTGGTTAACGTTGATCGCAAAACGCGCAACATCCAGTTGTCTGTGAAGGCCAAGGATGCTGTTGATCAGCAAGAAGCCATCCAATCGCTGAGCCAGCAATCGTCACGCGAGCATGCAGGCACCACCAGCCTGGGCGCTCTGTTGCGCGCAAAACTGGACTCCAGCGACAAGTAATCAGCCTCCCCCGAAGCGCCTCTTTGGGGCGCTTTCTTCACGGGCCACCCTGTGCAATCCCAACTCAAAAAGCTGGGGCCACAGGGGTTCTTTGAAGGAACGGGGAGCTGATTCACCCAGGGGGCGATAACGCATCCTGACGCTGAATCTCACATGACTCGATCAGATCTCGTTGAATTGCTGGCCGAGCGTTTTGGCCAGTTAACCCATCGCGACGCAGAAGCGGCCGTGAAGACCATTTTGGATACGATGAGTGACGCACTAACGCGCGGCCACCGCATCGAGGTCCGTGGTTTTGGCAGTTTCTCTATCAATCGCCGCGCGCCACGTCTAGGACGCAATCCGCGTACCGGTGAAAGCGTGCAGATTCCAGAACGGCGTGTACCGCATTTCAAGCCAGGCAAAGCCTTGCGTGAAACCATTGGTGCGCAATCCGTCGATATTGAAGAGACCGTTTAAGGTTGATCCGCATTTTTATGACAAATGGCTTCAAGGCTCTACAACGACTGCGCTTTGCGCTGTGACTTGTAGACTGTTATTTGTCATGGCATAAAATCTTTCCCGCTCGGGAAGAAAAGACATGACCAGGCTCACCCGGCTGCTGAAGTGGATACTGAAGGCAGCCATTTTTTTTGCCCTCTTCGCATTCGCGCTGAATAACCAGCACGATGCAACTGTGCACCTGCTGTTTGGCCACCAGTGGCGGGGCCCCATGATGCTGATCGTGCTGGCTGCGTTTGCGCTTGGTGTAGTCGTGGGCGTCTTGGGGATGCTGCCCGGTTGGTGGAAACGCCGTACGCCGTCGTCGCCCGCTCCTATACCTCCCACAGGTGCTTCCACACGGACTGACGGTTCACCGCTACCTTCTCCACCGCATGGAATTTGATATTAGCTGGATCTTGCTGGGCTTGCCGATCGCTTTCGCGCTCGGGTGGCTAGCCTCGCGCCTGGATTTACGCCAGCTTCGCATCGAAAATAGACAAGCCCCAAAGGCCTATTTCAAGGGACTGAATTACCTGCTCAATGAGCAGCAGGATCAGGCCATTGACTCGTTCATTGAGGCCGTTCAGAACGACCCTGACACATCCGAGCTGCATTTCGCGCTGGGCAACCTGTTTCGCCGCCGTGGCGACTATGAACGCGCCGTGCGCGTCCATGAGCACCTGCTCTCGCGGGCAGATCTTGCAAAAGGCGACCGCGAACGCGCACAGCACGCCCTTTCTCTCGATTTTCTGAAAGCGGGCTTGCTTGATCGCGCCGAAGACGCTCTGCGCAAGCTGGACGGCACACGCTTTCAGGAGCAAGCATGGCTTACCCTGCTGGCCATTTATGAACGCTCCCGGGAGTGGCCGCAAGCAGCCGAAACGGCCCAACGCTTGCAGCAGGCCGGACACGGTGATTTCGCCAGTCGGCTGGCCCACTATCTGTGTGAGCAAGCGGCCACAGCGCTTGTACGCGCCAAGGACCCGGCCAATGCACGCACCCTTTTGGAAAAAGCCATTCAGGACGCCCCTCAGGCTGCCCGCCCGCGCATTCAGCTGGCTGCCCTGTTAACGACGCAAGGTGATCAAGCCAGTGCATTCGAAATGCTGGAGAGCCTGCAACAAAATGCTCCTCAGGCTTTGCCGCTGGTAGCGGCAGAGTTACTCCGTACGGCACAAGCCAGTGGGCAGATCACGCGTGCGATCACCCTGCTCACTCAAAGCCACGCGGAATCGCCCTCGCTGGATGTCGCCGAAGCAATCGTTCAGGCTGAGATAGCCGGCGGCACCCCTGCCGAAGAAGCGCGCCAATGGTATGTTCGGCACATGCAGCAGGAGCCCTCGCTGATCGTTGCGGCACGCTGGCTAGCACACGAGCCTTTCGCCAATGAACAGGCGCATCCTGTGGTGCAGAAATCGCTTGACCATGCAGCGCGCCCGCTCGCTCGCTACCGCTGCGCCGCCTGCGGTTTTGAGGCACAGGCTTATTTCTGGCAATGCCCCGGCTGCCAGGCCTGGGACAGCTTTCCACCGCGCCGCGTGGAAGAGTTGTGAGAACCTGAATTCGGTTACGGCTAGGCTCTCGTTACGGCCACTGCGGTAGTTCACACCGGAGTTCCAAAACCTCCTCCACCAGGGGTGTGAATCTCAAAGACATCCCCTGGCTGCATTTCTGTACTGCCGATGTGGCCAAGCTCTTCTATGCGCCCGTCAGCTCTCACCACGCGGTTAATTCCCACCGCGCCCGCACCGCCACCAGCCATACCAAACGCGCCCTGCAGGCGCCCATTGCTGAGAATGCTCACGGTCATCGGTGCCAGGAAGCGTACCCGCCGTATGCCCCCATTGCCGCCTGGCCAGCGGCCCTTGCCGCCAGAATCAGGGCGTATTTCATAGCTTTCCAACTGGACGGGGAAACGCCATTCGAGCACCTCTGGATCTGTCATCCGTGAATTGGTCATGTGCGTCTGCACCACGCTTGTGCCCGGAAAACCTCCTGAGAGCTGCCCCTGGCTGTCGAAGATGCCACCAGCTCCAGAGCCACCGGAGATGGTTTCGTAGTACTGAATGGCACCGTTGCCAAAAGTGAAATTGTTCATGGTGCACTGGCTGGCCCCCATCAATCCCAGGGCGCCAATGAGCGCGTTGGTGATGCAGGTGGAGGTTTCCACATTGCCGGCCACTACAGAGGCCGGCGGTTGGGGCTTCAGCATGCAGCCTTCTGGAATGATGATCTCAATTGGTTTCAGGCAACCGGCATTGAGCGGGATGTCGTCATCGACCAGCATGCGAAAGACGTAAAGTACCGCCGCCATACACACTGCAGTGGGCGCATTGAAGTTATTGCTTTGCTGCAGTGATGTGCCTGTGAAATCTACTTTGGCGGTGCGGGATTCAGCGTCGATCGTCACTGCCACCTGAATCTGCGCGGCGTTGTCCATGGTGAGCGTAAAGCTTCCGGCCTTCAGCCGAGCTGCCAGTCTAGTGATGGCGCGGCGCACCGATTCCTCCGCGTTATCTTGCACATGCTGCATGTAGGCCTGCACCACATCGAGCCCGAATTGATCGAGCATCTTGCGCAATTCCTGAACCCCTTTCTCGTTGGCTGCAATCTGCGCTCGCAGATCCGCCATGTTCTGCTGCGGGTTGCGGCTCGGGTACTCGCCGGAGGCCAGTAAATCGAGCATTTCTTTTTCTCGCAAATGGCCTCGATCAACCAGCTTGACATTGTCGATTTGCACACCCTCTTCTTCTATGCGGGTTGAAAAGGGAGGCATAGAGCCGGGTGAAATACCTCCAATATCGGCGTGATGGCCTCTGCTTCCCACATAGAAAAGAGGCTGTTCAGCGGCCGCGGAGTGTTCCGCCTGGGCATCACCGCTTTCACGCAATGCTGCAGGAATCAGGGCCTCGCCCGCAGCATAGACTGGCGTGATGACCGTGATATCCGGTAGGTGGGTTCCACCGTGATAGGGATCATTCAATACAAAAACGTCTCCGCGTTGCGTAGTGCCTTGGTTTTCCCGGATGACGGTCTTGATGCTCTCTCCCATGCTGCCCAGATGCACGGGCATATGAGGAGCGTTGGCGATCAGGTTGCCCTGTGCATCGAACAGAGCACAGGAAAAATCGAGTCGCTCCTTGATGTTCACCGAGTAGGCCGTGTTTTGCAACTGCAGCCCCATTTGCTCCGCTATGTTCATGAAGAGGTTGTTGAAAACCTCCAGCAGAACTGGGTCCACGGAAGTGCCTGCCGCGAACTGAAGCACCCGGTCAGTACGCCGCTCCAACACAATGTGATTGAGAGCCGTCAGGCGGGCTTCCCAGCCTGGCTCAAGCACCGTGGTGGCATTCTGCTCTGCAATGATGGCAGGCCCCGGAAATACGTCACCCGGGCGCAGATCATCTCGATCGATCAGTGCAGCCTCCATCCATTGCGGTTGGCCATCCAAACCGGAGGTGTAGATGCGTACGGTGTCTCGGCGCGGCACCTCCCGTGGTGGGTGCAAGGGCTGCGCCTCTTCGGAAGGTGCCGTACCCGCCACCACTGCTTCTACCGACACGGCCTCAGCTACCAATGCCTTGCCGTGCATCAAAAAGGCAAAGCGCTGACGGTACGCCGTCTCGAACGCCACGGTAATTTCTTGCATCACGGCATCATCAGATGTCTGCCCACCCTGAAGATGCGGAAACGGCAAGATAAGCGCGGAATCTGTGCCTTCATAGCGTACGTGCACGCGCCGGTGAATGGTGATGTCTCCACGGCTGCCCTGCTGTCGCTCAAGCTCGCCCTGAGCGGTCAGAGCCAATTGACCAAGGACATCCCGAAGGGTGGAAATAGATTCGGGCTCCAGCCGCTGCTCAATGGCTGTCTCGCGCATGACATTTTGATCGGCCAGGCCCATGCCATAAGCAGACAACACACCAGCCAACGGGTGCACCAGCACCCTTTTCATGCCAAGGGCATCAGCTACTGCGCAAGCATGCTGACCACCGGCACCGCCGAAGCATTGAAGTGTGTAACGCGTCACGTCATAACCGCGTGCCACACTGATTTTTTTGATGGCGCCGGCCATCTGCTGCACAGCGATCTTGATGAAACCGTGCGCCACATCTTCAGCAGAGCGACCGGCAGACTCCGCCATCTCGGTGAACCGCTCGCGCACCACATCGGCATCGAGCGCCTGGTCTGCGCTCACTCCAAATACCTTGGGAAAATGCGCAGGCTGTAGCTTGCCAACCATGACGTTGGCATCGGTTACGGCCAATGGCCCGCCCCGCCGGTAGCTGGCTGGACCGGGGTTGGCACCAGCGCTCTGCGGGCCCACACGAAAGCGCGCACCATCAAATTGCAGGATAGATCCTCCGCCTGCCGCCACGGTGTGGATGCTCATCATCGGCGCGCGCATGCGCACGCCTGCCACCTGTGTTTCAAACTCCCGCTCGAATTGACCAGCGTAGTGGCTCACATCCGTGCTGGTGCCCCCCATGTCGAAGCCGATCACTCGTGGGGCGACATCCGTCTGCGGGGAAAAATGCGGGTATGCCAGCTCCGCTGTACGGGCCATGCCCACAATACCGCCTGCCGGGCCTGAAAGGATGGCATCTTTGCCCTGAAATGCGTGCGCATCCGTCAGTCCCCCTGACGATTGCATGAAGAGTAGTTTGACGCCAGGCATTTCACCCGCTACTTGTTCCACATATCGGCGCAAGACAGGCGAAAGATAGGCATCGGCTACGGTCGTGTCGCCCCGGCTGACGAACTTCATCATCGAGCTGGTTTCGTGGCTGGTGCTGACTTGAGTAAATCCGATCTCGCGCGCCATTGCAGCTGCGATTTGCTCATGCTCGCCATGACGGTAACCGTGCATGAACACGATGGCCACTGAGCGTAGGCCCCGTTGGTAGTGCTCCAGCAGGTCTTTTCGCAAAAGAGGCTCATCCAGGGGTCTATGCAATTCACCCCGTGCGCCTACTCGCTCGTCCGCCTCCACCACGGCGCAATAGAGCAACTCAGGCAGCACAACGTGGCGATCAAACAGCCGGGGGCGGTTTTGGTAGGCGATGCGTAAGCCATCCTTGAGGCCGCGCGTAGTGACGAGCAGCGTGGGCTCCCCCCTTCTCTCCAGTAGCGCGTTGGTAGCCACAGTGGTGCCCATCTTCACGCACTCCACCAGTTCCGGCGTGATGGCTTGCCCATTTTCCAGGCCCAGCAAATGCCGAATGCCAGCCACAGCCGCATCCGCATACTGCTCCGGGTTCTCCGATAAAAGCTTGTGCGTAACGATGCCGCCGTCGGGTCGACGGGCGACCAGATCGGTGAAAGTGCCACCTCTATCGATCCAAAATTGCCACCGATGAGAAGCGAGAGCCTGCTTAGAGGACATATTTCTCCTTTGTCCGACCCATATTGTGGCTAAGATGCCGGTCCGGGCCCTTTAGGGCCGTTCATGACAGGTTGAGTTCTCGTGTTCAAGAATCTGATGCTGTACCGTCTTGGTCCCATTTGGCCCGCGACGGCAGCGCAACTCGAAGAGGCGTTGGCTGCAGAGCCTTTCGTCGAATGCGGCGCTTCGCAGCAAAAATCCAGTGGCTGGGTCCCGCCCCGCGGCGAGGAGCACGGCGCGCTGGTTGAAACAGTCGCTGGCCAATGGATCGCGCGGCTGGCGATCGAAACCAAAGCAGTGCCGGGCGAAGCCGTCAGGCGCAAGACGCAGGAAGCCATCGAACACATTGAAAAAACCACCGGTCGCAAGCCTGGCAAGAAGGAAACGCGGGATCTGCGTGACGACGCCCTTCAGTCCCTGCTGCCTCAAGCCTTTCCACGGCTAGGCCACATCACGCTTTGGATCGATCCCGAAAACCGCTGGCTGGTGCTCGACGCCAGCGCGCAAGGCAAGGCGGACGAGATCATCTCCAGCCTGTCTCGCGTTTCAGGCCAGGGTTTTACCGTGAGTCTGCTGCAAACCAAGCTTTCCCCACAGGCGGCCATGTCCGCGTGGCTGGCCGCGGAGTCGGAAGAAGAACTCCCGGAAGCTTTTCACGTGGAGCGCGAATGCGAACTCAAGGGCAGCGGAGAAGAGCCATCGGTCGTCAAATTCAGCCGACATGACCTTGCTACCGACGAGGTGCGCCAGCACATCCGGGAAGGCAAGCTTCCCACCCGGTTGGCGCTGGGCTGGCAAGGCCGGGTGGGCTTCACGCTCACGCAGACGCTCCAGCTGAAAAAGATAGCCTTCCAGGAAGGCGTTTTCGAGGAAGGCACCAAAGACAAGGACGAAGACCGCTTCGATGCCGACGTCGCCTTGTCTACTGGTGAGTTGGGCGCGTTGATACCGGATCTGATCGAAGCCCTGGGCGGGGAAGCCGAACCCGGCGCTCTGGATGTCAATGCCCCTGCAGTGCCCGCCAAAGCCCCTCAAGAGTCCGCCGCACCGGTAGCAGACGATGAGGACCCACCTTTTTGAGCTAAGCGCATGATCAAGGTATCTTCGTAGAGACTTTGATCGCACTCCAGAAACGGATACACCTCATGCATGCCGTCATCGCCATCTGCCTTGGAGCCTGCGTGGGGTCTCTAGCGCGTTGGCAGCTTGGAATCTGGATGAACCAGCCTGGCGCCTGGATGCCCTGGGGCACCTTGGCGGCCAACCTGATTGGTGGTTATCTGATCGGCATCTGCGTGGCGGTTTTTCACCATCACCCGGAACTGGATCCAGTTTGGCGTCTGGCACTGATCACGGGATTTCTAGGCGCACTAACCACGTTTTCCAGCTTCAGCGCTGAGGTGGTCGACATGCTAATGCAGCAACGCTACCCACAAGCCCTGGGCACTGTGGCCCTGCACCTGGTTGGATCGCTGCTGATGACCATTGCCGGAATCAGATCAGCGTACCTGATCATTGCGAGGTAACACCCTGAGCCTGCGACGACAGGGCGAGCTGGCACTGTTGACCGCTATAGAGCTTGAGCCAACCGAGAGATCAGCCCGGCACGCCCACGATCACGCTGGATGCTTTGAAAAGCGCCGTGGCTGGCTGGCCTGGTACGAGGCCCAGCCTGTTCGCACTTTCTTGTGTCACGATGGCCGCGACGCGGGAGCCACCAGGCAGATCGATCACCACTTCGGCATTGACGGCACCTTGTTGTACTTGAGTCAAGGTACCAGAGAAGCGATTGCGGGTGGAAAAGCGGGCGCCCGCCTCGTCGGTGACGACGATGACCGACGAGGCCTTCACCAAGGCGAACGCCGCCTTCCCTGGCTCCAGCCCCAAGTTCACTACGCTTTCGTGTGTGAGAACGGCGACGACCTTCAAGCCGCTAGGGGTCGTGATCTCCACCTCGTCATTGACAGCTCCAGGCTTCACCCCGGTGACGGTTCCATCGAACTGATTACGTGCACTCGTTTTCATAGCAAAACTCCTTCAAATCAAAAATTGACAGATTCATGGTGCATAAAGTATCAGGCAAGTGCCAGCACCACGGCACTCCCCTCTACATGCGCCTGCGCTTTACTGCCCGCACGCAATCGATTGGGGCGCGCTGCAAACCCGACCAACTGCTGCCCAGACGCCAACGTCAACACCAACTCATCTGTACTGGTGCCGCGAGCAACTCGCAGTACCCTGCCCGGCAGGCAATTACCGGACTCACCGGAGGCATCAGGGACATCAGAATCACCAGGCTCAATACGGACCGCCGTTGCCTTGCACAGCGCCAATATGGGCTGCCCTGGCTTTAGCTCCAAAAGCTCAATGCTTTCACGCGTCACGAATGAGGTCAGCTCATGGCCTCCCGGTAACGCTACTACGGCGCGCACCATTGGATCGCGAGCTCCGGCGCTCTCCAGCCGCGCCACCACGCAAGGCAAATGGTTGCGCATGCTGGTACGCGGGCCTGTCAACACGCCAATTGAAGGCGAATTGATTCGGTCCAGCACATCGCGACGCGCGGCATCCATCTGCCCTGCTGCTTCCAGTAAACGCGCTCCAGCGGGTGTCAGCCGCGCGCCACCGCCACCGGATCCACCGACGCTGCTGTCCACCAAGGGCTCGCCAGCCAGGTTGGTGAGCGTATGAACGGCCTGCCAAGCCGCTTTGTAGCTAACGCCCGCTGAGCGAGAAGCCTGAGAAATGGATCCGTGCAGACCCACCAGGTGCAGGATCTCAATGCGCTTGTCAGCGCGGGCATAACCCAGTGAGAAAGCAGATAGTGGCTTGGTTTTCATGCGTCGTATTTTGCATTGACTAATGACAAGAACACGAGCGAAAGCGCCCCCACAAGAAATTCCTGGAGGGCGAGGTGCTTAGCTGCTTCTTTGCAGTCAATCCAGCGGCACGATCCGGATCGAAGAAGGATCTCCAGTCTGAGCACCCACCACGGCAGCGAACAGCCGGCTGTTTTTACTGTCCACAGCGATGCCGCGGATTCCAGGCCAACCAGTTGCCAGCACTTTCATGGCACCGTTTGCGCCAATCTGATAGAGCTTGCCGCCGCTTCCGCCCACGTAGACGGTGCCATCCGGGCCGGCCGCCATCAGGTCCAGGCCGTCCAAAGTGGTGAACGTAGCCAGAGTCTGGCCGCTCTCGGCCGTGACCGCTTTCGCCCGAGCAGCAGACAGCGAATACACGCCGATCCTCGCGGTATTCTGGTCTGACACGATGAGCCTGTCCCCAACGACTGCCAGCCCTACGGGTTTGCCCAGACCCGTGACCAGTTCTTTCTCAGTCCCCTGCCCAGCACTCACCGCCAGTTGGCTGACGCTGCCCGTACCACCTCTGATGAACCATCCATCCACCAGTGCGCCGTCAGGCGCGGTGGTGATGCCAATGCGCCTGCGCAGCGCATCCAGCCCACTCACATTGAATGGCGCACCTGACTTGGGTACTGCGACCACTGTGCCATCCGTACCAAAACCAAAGCGAGTTGTGTAGAGCGTGCCATCGGTGCCACGTGTCAACTGACCTAGCGTTGCCCCGCTGGTAGGTGCGGTCGGCAAAGTTGCAAACGTGCTGAAAGTTTTATCACCATCCCAGACCTTGAGGGTGTTGGTGCCATCGTCTGTGAGATAGAGCTTGGATTCTGTGGAATCCCAGTACAAGCCGTTGAGCTTTGCGTTGATGGAAATGGTGGTTGGGCCACGATCAACGTCATCGTCGCCGCCACACGCGGTAAGCGAAAGCACCGCGGCCATAGCGCCACCAAGCAAGACACGCGCGAAGCGGCTCAAGGAACCTCTCCGTTCCATCGAATTAAAAGCCATTGTGTTCAATTTCCGTCTCCCTCGGGTTGTGGTTGAATATCGATTCGCTATTCTATTATTGAATAACGGTACAAAAACGAGTCATCAGGATCCACGATGCAGTTCTCCTTCCTCACCCTCCCTGCCACCACAGCCTTGACACTGATTCTGGCCGCCGCCTGCTCCGCTTGTGGTGGCGGTTCCTCTGCCGAGGCACCGCCGGCACCAGTGCCTGACACCTGGGCGTGGTCTTTGCCGGAGGGATTTTCTCCACCAGTCGTGCCAGAAAACAACCCCATGAGCGAGGCCAAGGTCGAGCTGGGTCGCCATCTATTTCATGAGCCCCGTCTATCTGTCAACGGCACCCTCTCATGTGCTGGTTGCCACGCCTCGAACCTGGCGTTTTCTGACAATCGCGCCCTGGGTCGCGGCGCCACCAGCCAAAACCACCCCAGGAACTCGCCGGGCTTGATCAACGTGGCCTACAACCTCACCCTGGACTGGGCGAATCCCGCGCCTCGTACGCTTGAAGCACAAATGCACGGGCCAGTCTTCAATACCAGCCCCATCGAATTGGGTATCAACGATTCCAATCGGGAACAAGTGCTGCAGCGCTTGAAGGACGATTCGCAGTATCCGGCGCGCTTTGCCGCCGCCTTCGCGAAAGAGTCCACTCCCATTCATTGGGACAATGTCATCAAGGCCATCGCCGCATTTGAGCGCACCATCATTTCTGCCAACAGCCGCTACGATCAAGCGCGCGCCGGCACAAGCTCACTCAGCGCCACAGAGCAACGCGGACAACAGCTGTTTTTCGGAGAACGTGCGCTGTGCGCGCAATGCCATGCTGGCCCCAATCTAGGGGGTGGTGCCTTCGCTGCCACAAATGGAATCAGCGGCTCAGCGACGTTCTACAACATTGGTCTGTTCAACATGGGCGGCACGGGCGCCTATCCTGAACCGAACCGCGGCTTGTTCGAGTTCACAAAGCGCCTCGAAGACATGGGGAAATTTCGTCCTCCGAGCTTGCGCAACATCGAACTGACAGCGCCCTATCTCCACGACGGCAGTGCCGCCACGCTGGAAGCCGTGCTCGACATCCACGCGGCTGGTGGCCGCGAGGTAGGCAATGGTCCGTACGCTGGCGATGGTCGTGCCAACCCCTACAAGGACCCTCTGATCAACAAGATACAGATTACTGAACAAGACAAATCCGACCTCGTGGCTTTTCTCAAGACGCTGACGGACACCTCGGCGTTGAACAACCCCCGGTTTTCAGATCCGTTTTCCAAATGATTGGTCGATTACACTCGCTATTCCAACATTGAATAGCGATTACCCAGGTCACGTTATTCGTATCGCTTACCCATCTATCTGTCTGAGGAGTCAACATGCGATCCCATCTCCGCCGCCTGCTTACCTTGAGCGCCGCGCTGGCCTTCTCCGCTTTCGCCCACGCAGAGTCCGTTCAGGTCGCCGTGGCAGCCAACTTCACCGCTCCGGCAAAAGCACTGGCCGAGATTTTCGCCAAAACGACCGGGCATGAGGCCAAGCTGTCCTTTGGAGCCACTGGTGCTTTCTACACCCAGATCAAGAACGGCGCACCCTTTGACGTTTTCCTGGCTGCCGATGACGAGCGCCCAGGCAGGCTTGAGAAAGAAGGTGACACGGTCGCGGGCTCCCGCTTTACTTACGCCATTGGTCAACTAGCGCTTTGGTCGTCCAAGACTGGTTTCGTGGATGGTGAGGGTGCTGTGCTCAAGAACGGCCAGTTCAACAAGATCGCAATCGCCAACCCCAAGCTAGCCCCTTACGGCGCGGCTGCCGTTGAAACGATGGAAAAGTTGGGCCTCACAGCAGCGCTACAGCCCAAACTGGTTACCGGCGAAAGCATAGGCCAGACTTATAACTTCATCGCCACCGGCAACGCGGAGTTGGGCTTCGTGGCACTGGCGCAAGTGCTTGACGGCGGAAAACTGAAAAACGGCTCAGTGTGGGTTGTGCCTGCGAAGTATCACGCCCCTATCGTGCAAGACGCTGTCATCCTCAAGCGCGCAGCCGCCAATCCCGCAGCCAAGGCCTGGATGGAGCTTCTGCGCTCTCCACGCACCAAAGATTTCATTCGAAGCTACGGCTACGAGGTGAAATAAAGCGTTATCAAAAGAACAGAGGACCGGGGAGAGATATTCAGGTGAGGCATCATCAGGCGCATGCTTGACTCCACCAGCATCGCCGCCATTCGGCTTTCTATTGAGCTGTCGATTCTGACAACAGCAATTTTGCTGGTGGTCGGCACCCCTTTGGCCTGGTGGATCGCACGGGGGCGCTCGCGCTGGCGTTTGCCGGTGCGCTCCCTGGTGGCGCTGCCGTTGGTGTTACCACCTTCAGTCTTGGGTTTTTACCTCCTGGTGGGACTGGGGAGCAATGGCCCCTTGGGCCAACTAACCCAGGCACTGGGTTGGGGCCTGCTCTCCTTTACCTTCTGGGGCCTGCTGTTAGGCTCCATGGTGTATTCACTGCCGTTCGTGGTGCAGCCGCTCATCAACGCCTTCGAATCCTTCGGCGACCGGCCACTCGAAGCAGCTGCCACGCTACGCGCCGGCCCGCTGGACCGCTTTTGGCATGTGGCCTTACCCCTGGCGCGTCCTGGCTACCTGACCGGAGCCGTCATGGGCTTCGCGCACACACTTGGCGAATTCGGCGTGGTCTTGATGATCGGTGGGAACATTCCTGACAAGACTCGTGTGATCTCAGTGCAAATCTACGACCATGTGGAGGGCCTGGAATACACCCAGGCGCACTGGCTGGCAGGGGGCATGCTCGTGTTCTCGTTCATAGTGCTGCTGGCCTTGCACTGGGTACAACCACAGCAAAGGCAGCGAGCATGAGTTACGCCGCTGCGCCCCAGACGGCACACCCTTTGGAAATTCAAGCTCGCGTGAGCTTCGGCGTTGCTGCAGAGGCCTTCACGCTGGATGTTGATTTAGCACTCCCCGGCCATGGTGTGACAGCCTTCTTCGGCCCCTCTGGTTGCGGCAAGACTACCCTGCTGCGCGCCGTAGCCGGCCTGGAACGCCCGAACCCGGGGCGGATCAAGGTCAGCGGCGATACCTGGCAGGACGACGATGCAAACACTTGGCTGCCTACCCATCAACGCCCTTTGGGTTATGTATTCCAGGAAGCCAGCCTTTTTTCACATCTTTCGGTGCAAGGCAACCTGGATTTTGGATTAAAGCGCGTGCCCGCCGGTGAACGCCGCATCGCACTCGATCAGGCCATTGAACTGTTGGGAATTGGTCATCTTCTGTCTCGCCGACCAGCCCAACTATCGGGAGGCGAACGGCAGCGCGTGGCGATCGCCCGTGCACTTGCCACCAGCCCGCGCCTGCTCCTGATGGATGAGCCGTTGGCAGCACTCGATGCAGCCCGAAAAGCGGAGTTGTTGCCCTACTTCGAGAGGCTGCAACGCGAGCTGGCGCTCCCCATCCTCTATGTCAGCCATTCACTGGACGAGGTTGCTCGCCTGGCCACGCACTTGGTCTTGTTGAGCAATGGCCGCGTTCAAGCCACCGGCGCCACCTCCGAGCTCCTCACAAGGCTTGACCTGCCGTTGGCGCATGGCGATAACGCCAGCGCGGTGATTGAGGGGGAAGTCACCGGCCTGGACATTGCATGGGATCTTCTGCAAATTCGTTTTACTGGTGGCATGCTGCAATGCGTTCATGCAGCCGATAGTCGGCCACGCCCTATCGGCGCCCGCCTGCGCGTGCGCGTACTGGCACGTGATGTCAGCCTCGCGCTGACACCAGCGCATGACACCAGTGTCCTCAACGTATTGCCCGCCACCGTCCGCGCAATTACGCCCGACGGCTCCGCACAAGCGCTCGTCACCCTGGATGCTGGTGGTACGACCTTGCTGGCACGTGTTACCCGCAAATCGGCCGACATCCTTCATCTCGCGGTTGGACAGACTGTTTTCGCACAGATCAAGGCGGTGGCGGTTCTGAACTAGGGCAGATTCGCTCTGAGCGTGTGGTCAGGACATCAGGGATGACCCCCTGCCAAGCCTCCAAACAGGCTCACTACAATTGCAGACATCGTCTGGCGCTCCAAGAGCTTGCTCAAAATCTCCCCGCAGAGACTTCTAGCATGCTTTAGAGCTCAAAATTCGGCGCAACCACGGCATACCTGCCCTCATTGCCTTCATGTTTCGAGTATGACCGTATGCAAATTCTGCTCAAGTTCGCCTATTTAGTTGATTGGATTTCCTCACGCCTTAGCCGGTTCGCCGCCTGGGCCGTGCTGGCTGCCGCGCTTATTTCAGCAGGTAACGCGATCACACGCTACGGGCTGGACCTCAGCTCCAATGCCTGGCTTGAAATCCAGTGGTATTTGTTCGCTGCCACTGTGATGCTGGGTGCGCCCATCGTTCTCAAGTACAACGAGCATGTGCGCGTGGACATCCTCTACGGCAAGCTCAAGCGCAATGGTCCAGTCTATGTGGATCTGTTCGGGTTGATCTTTTTCCTCTTGCCCGTGATGGCCCTGATGTTCTGGCTCACGGCCCCCTTCTTCTGGAATATGTACCAGACCGGTGAGCGCTCAGGCAACATTGGAGGCTTGATACGCTGGCCTGCAGCCATTCTCATGCCCATAGGCTTTGGCACCATGTTCCTGCAAGGAGTGGCCGAAATCATCAAGCGGGTCGCCTATTTACGGGGCCTGATCACGATGGAAACGCACTACGAAAAGCCGGTGCAGTAAGCCCTTCTCCCCGCCCCCTCACACAACAAAAACGAACGAGCATCACCATGCATATGGAGAATTTCGCCCCGATCATGTTCGCCGGACTAGTGGTGATCATGCTGATAGGGTTTCCAGTCGCGTTTTCATTGGCTGCCCTAGGCCTGTTTTCCGGCTTCTTCGCCATCGAAATGGGCTGGTTTCCGGCCAACTTCATGGCCAACCTGCCGCTCAACGTTTTTGGCATTCTTTCTAACGAAACCCTTCTTGCCATCCCATTTTTCACCCT
This sequence comes from Ottowia thiooxydans DSM 14619, assembly GCF_000422885.1. Classification (GTDB taxonomy): domain Bacteria; phylum Pseudomonadota; class Gammaproteobacteria; order Burkholderiales; family Burkholderiaceae_C; genus Ottowia; species Ottowia thiooxydans. The sequence continues at coordinate 254,053 of NZ_AUGX01000012.1, forward strand.
GATGGGCGCCATACTGGAGAAGTGCGGCCTGGCAGAGGACATGCTTGATTCCATGGGCCAGTTGTTTGGCCCTGCCCGTGGGGGCTTGGGCTACTCAGTCATCATCGTAGGTTTCATTCTGGGCGCCATTACGGGTACCGTGGCTGGCCAGGTGATCGCGATGGCGATGATTTCGCTGCCCATCATGATGCGCTACGGCTACAACATGCGCTACGCCACGGGCGTGTTGGCCGCCTCCGGAACCATTACGCAATTGGTGCCGCCATCCCTGGTGCTGATCGTGATGGCCGACCAATTGGGTACGGACGTAGGCCAAATGTACAAAGGCGCCTGGGGTCCTTCGATCTTGCAAGTGCTGATCTTTGCCGCGTATACGTTCCTGGTCACACGCATACGGCCAGATTACGTACCGGCTCTCCCGCCCGAAGCGCGAACTCTTCATGGCTGGGCGCTGTGGGGCAAGTGCCTACGCGGCATCATCCCATCTGCGATCCTCATCTTCGCGGTGCTGGGCAGCATGGGCGGCTTGCCGTTCCAAAGCCACGCTATTGCCACACCGACTGAAGCGGGCGCCATGGGCGCGGTGGGCTCCCTGATTTTGGCCGCAGTTCATAGGCGGTTGAATTGGGAGTTGCTGCGCGGAGCCATGGAAGGCACCATGCGCATGACCGCTATGGTGGTCTTCATTTTGATCGGATCGCGGGTGTTTTCCTTGGTATTCCAGGGTGTAGACGGCGCCGTCTGGATTGAGCACATGCTCACAGGTCTTCCCGGTGGCCAGATCGGCTTCTTGCTTGTCGTCAACCTGTTCGTCTTCTTCCTGGCGTTCTTCCTGGATTTCTTTGAAATCGCCTTCATCATCTTGCCTATGCTGGGCCCCGTGGCGGCCAAGCTGGGCATCGACATGGTCTGGTTCGGTGTGTTGCTGTGCGTGAACATGCAGACCTCTTTCATGCATCCGCCATTCGGCTTTGCCTTGTTCTACCTTAGAGGCATTGCAGACACTCTCTTCAAGAACAAGGTACTGCCTCGTAAGGTGGAATCGCGAGACATCTATCTCGGAGCCATCCCGTGGGTGTTCATGCAATTGCTGTTGGTGGTGATTGTGATATTCGTCCCGCAAACGGTCACCGTTTTTCTGGATAAGAAAGTGGTTGTGGACATCAACAAGGTCACGCTTGAAATGCCCGAAGAGATGCAACAACCCGGTGGAGACACGCCGCCCAATATGGAGAACCCGTTCGACACACCCGGTGAGCCAGCTTCGGCAGCAGAGCCGGCCGAAAAGCCATGACGCTGCCAGACTCGCCTATAGATCATTCAACCCCTGATGAGGCCCCGGCTGAAAGTCCGGCCTTCCCGAAATTTCTGCGCATCGTTGCCGCGGTGATCATGTTCGATCTGGTGGTCTGGTCCATCTGGATGTGGCCCAGGTTCCGCGATGCAGACTGGACTACAAGCGGCTTGGTATTGTGGGGCGCAGCAGCAGTGATGATGCTGTGGGTGGGCTGGTGGATTGTCCGCAGCCGCACCCGCCTGCATGAGGGGGAACTGTCTCAGACCTGGATCTGGAATAAGCGTGTGCGCACGAATGACGTCGCGCAATTGAAGCTGGTTCACCTGCCATGGCTGGAGCGCATCATGGCGCCCCGATTATTGGTCCGCCGACGCAACGGAACCACGCTCTGGTTTCACTCCGCCGATGCCCGCCTGCTTTCCAACTTCGCTGAACAAGTAGCCACTCCTAGCGCTTTTATGGCCCGCAAGGACTAAGCCACAAAGGTTTATCGGCTAGTGGCTAGTGAAATAGGGGCCCCACGCTCCCCAGCTTTGCGTAGTCCGCTGCCCCCCGAGGGGGTAGCGTTTTCATCTTTGGGGCGGGCAAAAAAAACCGCCGGCGCTAAGCCGGCGGTGTGAGAGAACAGAAGCCCTGAAGGCTTCTTGTTCTTAGAGTTTTTGCATCTGCATGAAGCGGTCGAATCCACCCTCGGCGTAGCGGAACCATACGTTCGAATCAGCCAGGAATTTGGAGTAATCAGGGTAGATTTTCTTCCACTCTGGGTTGCTGTTGTTCAGATCGCTATAAATCTGCTGTGCGGATTTAAAAGCGGCGCTCATCACATCAGGGGTGAAACCCCTCAGCTTAGTGCCAGCACCAACCAGTTCTTTGATCGCGATGGGGTTCTTGGCATCGTACCTTGCCTGCAAGGTGATATGGGCATGCGAAGCAGCAGCCTCAACCACAGCCTTGTATTCCGATGACAGACCTTCCCAGGCCTTGCTGTTGATGTAGAAATCCAGCTGAGGACCACCTTCCCACCAACCGGGGTAGTAGTAGAAGGGAGCAATCTTGTTGAAGCCCAGCTTCTGGTCATCGTAAGGACCCACCCACTCCAACGCGTCGATAGTGCCTTTTTCAAGCGCTGGATACAGATCCGCACCTGGGATCGACTGCGGAATCACGCCAAAAGGCTCAAGCACCTTACCGGCGAAGGGGTTGGTACGGAATTTAAGGCCCTTAAGGTCCGCCACGGACTTCACTTCCTTGCGGAACCAACCACCCATCTGCGCGCCGGTGTTCCCGCCTGGCAGATTGACGATGTTGTACTTGGCATAGAACTCGCGCATCAGCTTGAGGCCATTGCCCTCATACATCCACGAGGTCATTTGACGTGAGTTGAAACCGAAAGGAATTGCGCAACCCAGGCAGAAAGTAGGGTCCTTGCCGTAGAAATAGTAAGGCGCCGTATGGGCCATTTCGACGGACGCTTTTTCCACTCCATCCACCACGCCGAATGCGGGCATCAGTTCGCCACCGGCATGTACAGAAATCTGAAACTTGCCGCCGGTCATGTCGCTGACCTTTTTCGAGAAGACCTCAGCGGTACCGTAAATAGTGTCTAGCGATTTGGGAAAGCTGGAAGCCAGGCGCCAGCGAATGGTTTGACCAGTTTGAACTGCTGGTGCGGCTGGCGCTGCAGGAGCTGCAGCAGGCGCCGCAGCGGGGGCGGGAGCCTCAGTCTTGCCGCACGCAGCGAGCAAGCCTGCCAACCCGGCAACACTGGATTTTGCGATCAGTGAACGACGATCCATTTTGAATAATCTCCTCTTTGGGCGAAAAGTAACAAATTTTTGAGAATTACAGTGTAGGTGCGCCTATGGACAACAGCCATTAGGGATTCACCTGCTAGATAGAGCTCCCCCTGAGTCGCTTACGCGCCTTCCCCCTGAGGGGGACGCAGCCAGCGGCCTGGCAAAGCCAGCTCCGCGGCTACCCTCGTATGGCCTGCTCTGCGGCCTTCTGGCTGTTACTCGCTCTCCCGCAGGCGGGAGAGGGTTGGGGTGGCCGGCTGCGGTGTGAGGGTTTGCAGAGGTTCCCTAGGGCTTCGGATGCTTGTTCATACCGAGAACGGTACGACGTTGAACCGATAGGAGAGTGGCTTAGGCGACCGACTTCAACGAGGGCGCAGGGGCAGCCAGCAGGTCGCCGAAGCGGGTACGCACTGAAGCCTCAATGCCCTTGGCGTCGAGGCCTTGCAGGGACAACAGTTTGACTGGGTCCCCGTGCTCAATAAATATGTCGGGCAACCCCAACTGGAGTAACGGTTTTACAACACCTGCTGCCTGTAGAGCTTCGCCCACAGCGCTACCAGCGCCGCCCATGACAGCGCCCTCTTCCACTGTGACCAATGCATCGTGGTTCGCCGCAACCTGATTGAGCAGTTCGGTATCCAGCGGTTTGACCCAGCGCATATTGACCACTGTGGCGCCCAGTCGCTCCGCGGCTTCCAGTGCTGGATACAGCAGGCTGCCAAAGGCCAATATGGCAACCCTGGCACCTTCACGCCGTATCTCGCCCTTACCCAGGGGCAGCGAATCGAGGCTCGGCAAAGGTTGAACACCTACGCCCGCACCGCGCGGATAACGTACCGCGACGGGGTGATCTTGTTCGTAGGCGGTTGTCAGCAGTTGCCGGCATTCGCGCTCGTCAGCTGGGCAGGCCAGGCTGACGTTCGGGACGGTACGAAGGTAGGCAATATCGTAGTTGCCTGCATGCGTGGCGCCGTCTGCGCCAACAAGGCCTGCGCGATCGAGCGCGAAAACCACCGGCAATTTCTGGATCGCGACATCGTGAATCAGTTGGTCATAGGCGCGCTGCAGAAAGGTGGAGTAAATCGCCACCACTGGCTTGAGCCCCTCGCACGCAAGCCCCGCTGCGAACGTTACGGCATGCTGCTCAGCAATGCCCACGTCGTAATAGCGATCCGGAAACCGGCGGTGAAACTCCACCATGCCAGAGCCCTCGCGCATGGCAGGTGTGATCCCGACCAGACGCTTATCTTTTTCGGCCATATCACACAGCCACTGCCCAAACACCTGTGTAAAGGTCTGCTTGGGCTGCGTCGCGGGGTGAACCAGACCTACGGCTGGATCAAATTTTCCTGGACCATGGTAGGCCACCGGATCTGCCTCAGCCAGCTTGTAACCGTGGCCTTTCTTGGTGACCACGTGCAGAAACTGCGGGCCTTCGAGTTGTCGGATGTTTTCCAGCGTCGGGATGAGTGATTCAAGATCGTGCCCATCTATAGGGCCGACATAGTTGAAGCCAAACTTCTCGAACAAAGTGGCGGGCACCACCATGCCCTTGGCTTGCTGCTCCAGGCGGCGTGCCAATTCAAACAGCGGCGGCGCTACTTTAAGAACATTCTTGCCCACGTTCTTGGCGGCCGCATAGAACTGCCCACTCATCAACTGAGCCAGGTACCGGTTAAGTGCGCCCACTGGGGGGCTGATGGACATATCGTTGTCATTCAACACCACCAGCAATTTGCAGTTCTCAACCCCCGCGTTATTCAGCGCTTCGAAGGCCATGCCAGCGGTCATGGCGCCATCGCCGATGATGGCCACCGCGTGCCGGTCTTCACCCTTCTGCCGCGCTGCCAAGGCCATGCCCAAAGCAGCAGAGATGCTGGTGGAAGAATGGGCTGTTCCAAAGGTGTCGTATTCGCTTTCAGCGCGCTGAGGAAACCCCGAAAGCCCGCCCAACTGGCGCAGCGTAGGCAGGCGACCGCGCCGGCCGGTCAGGATTTTGTGGGGGTAGGTCTGGTGACCTACATCCCACACCAACCGGTCATCGGGTGTATTGAAGACGTAGTGCAACGCCACCGTAAGCTCTACAGTGCCGAGGTTGGAGCTGAGATGTCCGCCTGTGCGGGACACGCTCTGCAACACGCAGTCGCGCACCTCGTCGGCCACACTTTTCAATTGCCCGCGCGGAATACGCCTCAAATCGGCCGGGCTATGGATGGTATCGAGAAGCGGGTAACTCATGTTTGTGATTCATTGTGTCGCACAGACCCTGCAAATGGCCATGAAGCAGGCCATTTGGGTGGGGCCACGGAGCGACTGTGAAATAGTCGCAAACCGCGCGGCTCCATGGGGAAAGGCGCAAAGCGCCTCGGCAAGAGGCTCATTTCTTCCGTTTTACCACCAACTCTGCCAAAGAGCGTAGCCGAGAAACGCCGGGCAAGCCGCTTTCCAGTAACGCACGCTGCGCTTGGACCAACAATTCATCGGCCAGCGCCTCTGAGTTGGCGAGTCCCATGAGTGATACGTAGGTCGGTTTTTCAGCAGCAGCGTCTTTACCGGCGGTCTTGCCAAGCACCGACGAGTCCGCCGTGACATCGAGAATATCGTCCACCACCTGAAACGCTAGGCCTATGGCGCCGCCGTACTCGGCCAGTGCTGCTTGCGCCGCCGGCGGGATGGGTTGGCGCGCACAAGCCACGCCCATGAGTACGCTGGCTTGCAGCAACCGGCCCGTCTTGAGCTTGTGCATGGCTCGCAACTCCGGCTCCGAAAGTGCGTGGCCCACACTCGCCAGATCAATGGCCTGCCCCCCGGCCATGCCATTGCCCCCGGCCGCCCCCGCCAAAAGGCGACATAAATCAGCCTGCATGGCGGGCGGAACAGAACCATCGTTCGGGGTGAGAAGCTCGAACGCCAATGCTTGCAAGGCATCACCGGCGAGCAAGGCAAGCGCCTCGCCAAACTGCACGTGCACGGTGGGTTTGCCACGACGCAGTACATCGTTGTCCATGCACGGCATGTCATCGTGCACAAGGGAATAGGCGTGGATCAATTCCACTGCACAAGCCGCTCGAAGCGCGGCCGGCCCATGACCACCCGCCGCCTCACACGCCGCAAGCACCAGCAGCGGCCGCAGCCGCTTGCCGCCATCAAGCACGGCATAGCGCATGGACTCACCCAAACCGGCTGGCGCATCAGCGGAGACCCACTGCGACAGTGCCTGCTCCACCAGGGCCAACTGACTCCCCACCCAGGTATCGAAATCAAGCGATGAGAACGTCATTCCGGAGTCCATGCCTTGAGCACCCCATCTTCCAGTAACCGCACCTGGTCTTCTACCGCTTGCAGCCGATCGCGGCAGTAGGAGAGCAAGGCTGTACCCTGCTGATAGTGGGCCAGCAGATCTTCTAGCGGCAATTGCCCAGACTCCAACCCGGTAATGAGTTGTTCGAGCTGCTGCACCGCTTCGCCGTAGCTGGCGGGTTCGGGCGGACTTCCGCTGACGTTTGAATTTTTTGGCATCGAAGGATAAGGGGGCAATCTGCTATTTTAGGTCTCATGCACTCTAAGATTGTTCCAAATCCTAACGGGAAGTGCGAGGCAGGCCAATGTCATGGGTGGCGAAGCTTCAGGGGCCCAAGGCAGCAGACCGTGCAAGTCCGCAGCTATAAGCCCGGAAAGAGCCATCGCCCACCCGGTCTGGACACAGGCCCCAGAGCTGCATTGCAGTCCGGCGGCGGTGCAAGCTCTAGCGTAGGCCGGCTTGGGTTACAATCGAAAGTTCCCTTCGCTAATTCTGAAGAGTTGTTGGTTTACTCCAATGTCTGACGCAGGATTGAAGCTTGGGGATCGTCATGCGCCCACGCTCTTCGGATGCTCAAGCGCTTTCTTCCTGCCCCTTAATAGGGGGAGTCTAGATCGGAACACCATGTCTGATTTGAGTCTTCAATTCCAGCAGGCGGCAAGCCAACTTCCCGTCTCCAGTTATTTCAACCAGGCGCTGTTTCAGCGTGAGGTAGAACTCATCTTCCAGCAAGGCCCTCGCTACGTGGGCCACGAACTTGCCGTTCCGCATGCGGGCGATTACTTTGCCCTGCCGCAAGAAGCGGAAGGCCGCGCCCTGGTTCGCAACGCCAATGGTGGCGTGGAACTGGTCTCCAACGTCTGCCGCCATCGCCAGGCCATCATGCTCAAGGGCCGCGGCTCTCTGCAAAGCCAAGGCAAGGGACATGCGGGCGGCAACATCGTATGCCCGGTGCACCGCTGGACCTATTCCCCAAAAGGGGAACTGCTGGGAGCGCCGCATTTCCAGAACGACCCCTGCCTGAACTTGAATAACTACAAGTTGCGGGAATGGAACGGCCTGCTGTTTGAGGACAACGGTCGCGACATCACCGCGGACCTCGCTGGCATGGGCCCGCGCCAGGCGCTCTCCTTTGACGGCTACGTGCTTGATCACGTGGAATTGCACGAGTGCAATTACAACTGGAAGACCTTTATTGAGGTCTACCTCGAGGACTACCACGTCGGCCCTTTCCACCCTGGCCTGGGACAGTTCGTCACCTGTGATGATCTGCAGTGGGAATTTGGGCGCGAATATTCGGTACAAACCGTAGGTGTAGCTGGCCAGCTGAGCAAGCCCGGCAGCCCTGCTTATGAGCGCTGGCACCGTGAGTTGCTCAAATACCGAGAGGGCAAAATGCCCTCTCATGGGGCCATCTGGTTAACCTACTACCCCCACATCATGGTGGAGTGGTACCCGCACGTTCTCACTGTGTCCACGCTGCACCCCATCAGCGTAGACAAGACATTGAACATGGTGGAGTTTTACTACCCAGAGGATATCGCCGCCTTCGAGCGCGAGTTCGTAGAAGCACAGCGCGCCGCCTACATGGAAACGTGCATTGAAGACGATGAGATCGCGGAGCGCATGGATGCTGGCCGCAAAGCCCTCTTTATGCGCGGTGACAACGAGGTTGGCCCCTATCAAAGCCCCATGGAAGACGGCATGCAGCACTTTCATGAATGGTATAGGCGCGCCATGGGAGCGAAGCTCACTACCTGATCTCTCTCGAGGTCAATCACCCGTCAGCCACTCCCTTCGCGCACGTTCTGGACGTGCGCTTTTTCCTGGAATACGCTCATGCATGCCGTCTGGATGATCGCTGGCTCGTTCTTTTTTGCCAGCATGAGTGTCTGCGTTAAATTTGCCTCGCCCCATTTCAGCACGCTGGAGAACGTGTTTTACAGAGGCGTGATCGGGCTTGTTTTCATGGCCATTCTGGCGCGCTCGCGCAAGATATCGCTGCGCACTACCGTTCCCATGATGCATATATGGCGCAACGTCATGGGTGTCACAGCCATGGCAGCCTCGTTCTACGCGCTGGCCCACTTGCCGTTGGCAACAGCCATGACGCTCAACTATATGAGCGGCGTGTGGGTGGCCACTTTCCTGATCGCTGGCACCTTTGTCATGGGACGCCTGACGGAGATTCGTCGCCAAGGTCCTTTGGTTCTGACCGTGCTGACCGCGTTCGCTGGTGTGATCATGCTGCTGCGCCCCACGCTGGATCAAGATCAACTTTTTGCCGGCTTGGTGGGGATGTTATCCGGCTTGTTAGGCGCCATGGCCTACATTCAGGTAGCTGCGCTCGGACGCGTGGGAGAGTCTGAAACTCGCACAGTGTTTTACTTCTCTCTTGGTGGCGCCGTGGCCGGGGCGGCTGGTATGCTGATTCAGGGTGCGAGCAATCTGGCTCGCGTGGAAGCCTTGTGGCTGCTACCCATGGGCATTTTGGCGGCCTTAGGCCAACTATGCATGACGCGGGCGTACACGCGCGGCCCCGCCATCGTGGTGGCAAATCTGCAGTACACCAGCATCGTGTTCGCCGCTCTCTATGGCTTGATACTCTTTGGCGACAGCATCCCTCTTATGGGCTGGGCCGGTATGGCACTGGTCATCTCCAGCGCAATGGCGGCCACCGTTCTACGCACTCGCGCCGTGCCAAATCTTCCCGCTGAAGAGCACTGAGCCATCAATCATCTACTCATTCCAGCTGGAGACGGCCAAGCCTTCTCCAGAAGGATTCACTACTAGGGCGTGTTCACACTAAATTCGCCCCCGCGCCGGGGTTTGCCCGGCTGCAGTGCAAGGCGCGCCGTGCCGCCAAGGTAGCGATCCTTGGCAAGAGGCGCAACGCGGCAATGCGGCCCGGCAAGCCCCGGCCCGAAGGGTGAGGCTCTGGCAAACCGCACTCGGCGTTGCCGACGCCGGCCGCGCAAACCCTCGCCGGGTGTCCAACCCGGCTGCGGTTTGCGCCTTGATTGCGGCTCGCCAGAACCTCACGCGGGGGTGAATTTAGTGTGAACACGCCCTAGCCTAGTTTCTCAGCGTAGAAAATTCCGCCGCCTTGCCAGGCCGACCATACAGAGACTGAGGAAGAACATAGCCCATTCACCGAGGGTG
>NZ_AUGX01000013.1 GCF_000422885.1 Ottowia thiooxydans DSM 14619
GGCCAACCGGCGTCAGGTCATCCCGGCGGAGCTCACGGGGAAAATTGCGCCGACGCGGCTGCAAGGTATCAATTTGAGGGGCGTATTCCGCTTTCCAGTGGAGCGTTATGCCAGTGAAATCCTGCCGTCACAGACCACGCCGAAAACCGGGACCGGCGGTTGAAACCGAGCACGCTTTTGCGCCCTCAAACGGCGATCAAAAAAATCAACAGGAAACCCAATGAAATCAATGGCTTGGCAGGCCACCCCTACGCCAGTGCTCGATCTCCTACCGTCACTTTTGACAACGAAAACAAATCGACCCCATTTAATGCCGAATGGATTGCAATGGCATCTTTTGTGGGTTGAATACAAACCTCTCGTCCATCGCCATCGCGTCCTTGTCTTTCTATTAATCCTTTGGTTTGCAGGAAATCCAATGCGCGAGTGGCGGTGGGCCTGGCTATAGAGAGCTCAGCCGCCAGTTCTCGCTGGAGCAAACCAGGCTTGGCCAATATCACCCGAAGCATGAACGCTTGGGGTGGTGACAATTCAAATACCGCGAATGCTTGCGTCCATTCACGCTCAACGCGGCGCGCCAAAGCGGTGGTGTTGAAATATAAGCAATGGTCAAACATGGGTGCCAGGATAGTTGATTTCAGTTAGCTATGCAACTATATGAGTGTTTTTACTTTGACTGCGTATGAACATCTTGCTGCCTTCCGGGGCGATCTTGCCCAGGAGTTCGGCGTTACGCTGTCTTGCTTCGCGCTCTCCAAATCTCCCAAGAAAGCGTAGCAACAAAAAAGGCTCCTTTCGGAGCCTTTTTATTTGCGAAGCGCCAGGATACCTGGTGCATTAGCGCAGCAGATCAATAGTCGTCGCCGCCGCCGCCGTAGCCGCCGCCACCGCCGTCACGACGGCCACCGCCGCCGCCACCGCCACGAGGACCGGAGCCGTAGGGGCTGCGGAAACCGCTGTCGCCACCGCCGCCGCCTTCACGACGACCGCCGCCGCCACCACCGTAGCCGCCGCCACCGCCTTCACGGCCGCCGCCACCGTAGCCACCGCCGCCGCCTTCACGACGACCGCCGCCACCACCACCACCGTAGCCGCCGCCACCGCCGCCACCACCGTAGCCGCCGCCGCCACCACCACCGTAGCCACCGCCGCCGCCACCACCGTAGCCGCCGCCGCCACCAGTGCGTGGGGGACGTGCTTCCATGGGACGTGCTTCGTTAACGACGACGTTGCGGCCGCCCAACGGTTGGCCGTTCATGCCGTTAATAGCTGCTTGCGCTTCTGGGTCGCTGCCCATCTCGACAAAGCCGAAGCCTTTTGAGCGGCCAGTATCGCGTTCCATCATCACTTTGGCGCTGGTTACAGAGCCAAATTGGCCGAATGCCTGTTCCAGATCACCGTCGCGCACCGAGTAAGGAAGATTGCCGACGTAAAGTTTATTGCCCATTAAAGGGACTCCTCAATAACGAATAAAAAGCGATGGAGTCCGCAAAACGCCTTCAATCAGACCTGGCAAAAAACACCGAGGGGGAAGCGACACTGACCTTTTCACCGCATACTACGCGCCCGTTCAAAATAGGCGCTTGTGAATTATGCGTCAGAATAAGGAAAGTCAAGCAACCCTTTTAATCCTTACTTGGGTGTATGGTTATTTGAGAGGAGGTTGCGCGGTTGAATTCCGGGAACAGTTATCCCGGTACCCCACGACCATGAACACGTTTTAAGCTTCTTAGGTACCTTTGAACTCAGCCTTGCGTTTTTCCTTGAAGGCGGCCACACCTTCCTTGAAGTCTTCACTCTGGGCAATGGCCGTCAAATATCCCATCTGCGGGTAGGCCAACTCGGCAGGCGATTTGGGCAAGGTTTCGAGCGTGGCCCGCTTGATCGTCTGCAAAACCAGCGGGGCAGCATCGGCCAGCCGCTGGGCCATGTCCAGTGCGGTTTCATAGGCCTTTCCCTTTTCCGTCACGCGGTTCACCAGGCCCACTTCATAGGCGCGTTGAGCAGGCAGGGGATCACCCAGCATGAGAAACTCCACCGCCACTTTGTGCGGAATCCGCGAGACCAGGCTGGCGGTAATGCCACCGAACAGGCCCAGTTTGGCCTCAGGGAACATGAACTGAGCAGTGTCATCCACCACGCAAAGATCGCTCATCATTGTCAGCGTGAATCCTGCGCCCACCGCCCAGCCCTGCACGGCGCTGATGAGCGGCTTATCAATCTTGGCGCCCACGTTGGGAACGCCTCGCCAAGCTTCCTTGGAGGCATCCGTGACGTCCACACCAGCACAGAAGTGATCACCTTCCGCTGATAGCAACGCCACGCGTTCAGGACCATTGGCAAAGCGGTGCCAGTATTCGCTCAGCAGTGCGCTCATCTGGGTGTTCAATGCGTTGCGGCGCTCCGGCCGACGCAAGGTGATGAGAGCAATGTGGCCCTGGACTTCGTAGGTGACGGGAGCGTTCATATGAGTTCTTCAGCGTTAAGAGAAAGTGGAGCGGGTCAGGCAACGTCCGCCCGACGGCACGGGAACCAAAAGAGCCAAGTAGCCGCGGAGCAGGTCAAAGCGAGGGCACCCACGGGGGAAGGGGCGAAGCGACTCAGGGGGCATTCCAAACCACCGCTCGAGCGTCCGCCACAATGACCTGATCGCCACTGACCATCACCGGATTGGCTTCGCATTCTGCGAGGCGCTCGCCTAACTGAGTGGCCAAACGCCCGAATCGCAACGCCACATCGACTACCGCTTCCAGCTTTACTTTGGGCTTGCCGCGGTAGCCATCGAGCAGAGGAAACAGGCGCAGGCCCTTGATGGCGTGCCTGATCGCATTGGCATCAGCCTTGGCAGGCAGCAGCGCAGTGTCTTGCAGAAGCTCGACGAGCGTGCCTCCGATGCCAATCATGAGCATGGGGCCAAACTGAGCATCCCATTTGGTGCCGACCAGCACTTCAGCATCTGCGCGCGCCTGCTGTTGTACCAACGCCCCTTCAAAAACCGCACCCGGCACTTTGTTGGTGGCCTCTTGCAGTGCCTGGAAATGCCGCCGCACAGACGCGTCGTCGGCCACGCCCAGCACCACCCCGCCCACATCGCTTTTGTGCGAGATCTGCGCAGAGACAAGCTTCATCACGACGGGGTATCCAATCGAGCCCGCAATCTGTATGGCCTGGTCTGCGGAAACGGCCACATCGCCGTGGGTCACAGGGATTCCGGCCGCTGCCAGCAGGCGTTTGGTCTCGTGCTCGGTGATCAGGCCGGGCGCCAGCGTGGCAGCGACTTTCTCAATCGCAGCCGCCGAGGTGGTGTCAGCAGGCACGACCTCGGGGGGCACCCAGGTCTGCCACGCCAGGCGGTTGCGAAGATAGCCCAGCGCCTCCTTGATGTTGGCGAAGTTCACCAGGCCAGCTTCTTTAAGCCGCGCGCCAGCTTCCGCGCCGGCGCTGCCCGCCGCGTTGACGAAGGCCATCGGCTTGCGGTTGCCTCGATTGATCTCCACCACGGTGTCGGCCGCCTGCACCATTTCAGGCATGGTGGTCATGAGAAACAGGCCCGCGCCCACATCGGGATCGGTCAGCATGGTGTCCATGACTTTACGCAGCCATTGTGGGTCGCTGGCGCGCATAGGGCCAGGGATGGCACCCAAGTCAAACGGCAGGCGGGCGCCGGATTCAGGCATCAAAGGCAGCAGGCTTTGTATCGTCTCCGGGCCCAGTGTGGCGGCCTGCAATCCAGTTTCTCCCACGAGATCGCTTGCCACTGCACCGCCGCCGCCGGAGCCTGACATCACCGCTACCTGCGGGCCACTGGGTGCGGGCAGGCGAGTCCAAGCAGCGGCTTGTGCCACCAGTTCCAGAAAATCGTCGACCAGCACTGCCCCTGCGGCCTTCACTACCGATTCGAAGACCCGGTACTCGCCGGCCAGGCTGGCGGTATGGGACTGCACCGCTATCTGCCCAAGCGCCGTGCGCCCTGCTTTCACGATCAATACCGGCTTGCCCGCCGCGCGGGCCTGGCTCAGCAGTGTCAGGAAGCGTGCACCGTCCCGGATGCCTTCCACATACAGCGCAATCACCTTCGAGTGTTCGTCGTTGATCGCGTATTCGAGGAAATCAGACACCTCCAGGTCAGCTTGATTACCCAGCGAGACGCAGATGGAGAAGCCCGTGCCCAGATCGTAGGCACGTGAGAGCATCGCGCCCGCCAGTGCGCCGCTCTGGCTGATGAGTGCGATCTCCCCTTTGACCAACACCTCATTGCGCATGAGCGCCTGGGAGTTGAGCAGGTTCATATTGGCATGGCTGTGGAAATAGCCCATGCAATTGGGGCCAATCACCCGCATGCCCGCACGCCCGGCAATGGCAAGCAGCCGCTCCTGGAGCAGGGCGCCCTCCGGCCCGCTTTCCGCGAACTGGGAAGTGACCATCAAGATGACCTTAACCCCGGCTGCGGCGCAATCCTCGAACGCAGCCTCAGTGCGTTCTTGCGGCACGGCGATCAGCGCTACATCAACCGCCTGACCGATGGCGCTCACACTCGGATACGACTTCAGCCCCTGCACCATGGTGGCACGCGGGTTGACTGGGTAGATTGCCCCATCCCAATGAAACTTGCGCAGCAGATTCAGCATGCTGCCGCCCCATTTCACCAGATCATCTGATGCGCCCAGAATGGCAATCGCTCTGGGGTTCAGAGCCGTCTGTACGGCCTGCAGCGAAGATATTGGCGAGGCTTGCAAAGTGACTTCCATCATCAATTCATTTTTTCATGTTGCATCGCAACGGCGACACGTGAAACGAAAGAGCCCAAGGGCGGAGCAAGAGGCAGTGCGTTGCACCCATAGAGCTTCTCAACCATAGGCCTCCTGGGGCGCTCCTCTTGGCGGTCCTTAGTCCCTGGATGCATCGTTCGACAGCACCCATATGCAACGAATGAGCCCAAATGCCGCGGAGCAGGCCATGCGTGGCACCCGCGGAGCTGGCTTTGCCAGGCCGCCAGGTGCGTCCCCCTTGGGGGGGAAGGCGCGTAAGCGACTCAGGGGGTTAGTTCTCGAGCTTCAGGCCCAGTTCCTTGATGGCGCGGCCATAGAGTACGTAGTCTTGCTCCCATTGCTTGCGGAATGGGGCTGGGCCAGCGAAAGCAGGCACCATGGCGTACGGGGCCATGCGCACGGCCACATCAGGCTGCTTGAGCGCTTTTTCAAACTCGGCTGCCAGCCGGTCAATCACTGGCTGAGGCGTTCCTTTGGGTGCGAACGCTCCGAACCAAGTGCCTGTGGTGCCCGGCTCAGGTACCCCGGCCTCAGACACCATGGGCACATCGGGGAAGTCAGCCAGCCGTTTGGGTGACTGCGTGGCCAGAAAATTCACCTTGCCTTGCTTGGCGTACTGCAGCATCGTGACGTCGCTGCTCATGTTCACCCGGCCGGCGATCAGGTCGGTGGTGATTTCAGCCGCGCCCTTGTAGGGCACATGGGTCATCTTGATGCCCCAGGCCTTCTGCAGGATCTCTCCGCCCAGATGGCCTTGCGAGCCAACGCCTGAAGTGGCGTAGCTCACCTCTCCTGGGTGGGCCTTGGCGTACGCAATGAATTCTGGAAGATTTTTGACCGGGAGATTGGTGGAGATGGTGTAGGCGGGGTAGAACTCCGACAACTTCGCCACAGGCACCAGGTCTTTTTGCGGGTCGTAAGGCAGTTTTCGCAGGTGCGGTGTGATGGCCGCAATACCGACGGGGCCGACGAACAGGGTGTAGCCGTCGGCTGGCGCAGTGGCGGCAGCGTTGGCGGCAATAGCGCCACCTGCGCCTGTCCGGTTGTCCACAATCACGGGCTGGCCCATGGACTTCTGCATGCCCTCGGCCATCACACGCAGCACCACTTCCATGCCCCCCCCGGGTGAGAAGGGATACATGATGCGCACAGGCTTGGATGGGAACGTATCCGGGGTCTGCGCTGAGACAGACGCACCCGCTAAAAGCAGTGAACTCGCCACCACGCTGGACAGAATCGCAGCCGTGGACTTACTAAAAGTCTCGTTCATGTGTTTTCCTCGGATCAGATCAGGGATGGCGAATTATGAGCACAGGTGGATGCAATTGGCGATGCCCCTTCGCGCTATACTGGCTCGAACAGCGCCGATTTGCCTCTGCTTGCGGGCGCTCAATAAATTCCGCTAAATTCGAGCCTGCGCACCACACCCGGTTTCGATTTTGGCGGACCGGGTTTTTTTATTTCCGGGCCGTTCCCAAAATAAAAATGCTCCCTTTTTGGGGGCAGCGCACCTCGCGAAGCGGGGGAACGTGGGGGCCCTTATATTTGTTGCCATGCCGCTCATCGCTACACCGCAGACCATGCATTTCGAGGCGCCGCTACCTCTTCAAAGCGGCGCGTCCATCCGTGGATATGACCTGACCTACGAATGCTATGGCCGCCTCAACGCCGATCGCAGCAATGCGGTTTTGATTTGCCACGCGCTGAACGCCTCCCATCACGTGGCGGGTGTTTATGAAGGCCAAGAGCGCAGCGAGGGCTGGTGGGACAACATGGTAGGCCCCGGCAAGCCGGTAGATACAGATCGGTTCTTCGTCATTGGTATCAACAACCTGGGATCTTGCTTCGGATCTACCGGGCCCATGCATATCAATCCGGATAGCGGGCAAATCTATGGGGCCGATTTCCCGGTGGTGACCGTTGAAGACTGGGTAGACGCGCAAGCGCGCCTGCTGGATGCGCTGGGCATCCGGCAATTGGCGGCGGTCATGGGCGGCAGCCTGGGCGGTATGCAGGCGCTTTCCTGGACGCTTCAATATCCAGACCGCGTGCGCCACGCGGTAGTGATCGCCAGTGCGCCTAATCTGTCTGCAGAGAACATTGCCTTCAACGAGGTCGCCCGGCGCGCCATCGTGACTGATCCGGATTTTCACGGAGGGCACTTCTATCGCCATGGTGTCGTGCCGCAGCGCGGCTTGCGCATTGCGCGCATGATTGGTCACATCACCTACTTGAGCGACGATGTGATGAACGAGAAGTTCGGCCGCGAATTGCGCGAAGTCGTCACCAAGCACGCCAGCGGCTACCGGTATTCCACCCAAGATGTCGAGTTTCAGATAGAAAGCTACCTGCGCTATCAGGGCGACAAGTTCAGCGAATACTTTGATGCCAACACCTATCTGCTGATCACCCGGGCACTGGATTACTTTGATCCGGCGCTCGCATTCGGCGGCGATCTGACCAGGGCTCTGGCGCAAACGCAGGCCAAATTCCTGCTGGCCAGCTTCACAACCGACTGGCGTTTCCCGCCCTCACGTTCGCGAGAAATCGTTAAATCGTTACTGGAAAACCGCCGGTCCGTGAGCTACGCGGAGATTGATGCACCCCACGGCCACGATGCTTTCTTGCTGGAAGATTCTCGTTACCTGAGTGTGGTTCGCTCTTATTTTGAAAGTATTGCAAGCGGGGTGAAAGCATGAGCGAAGCCAGTATTCACCAACTCATTGCTCGCCTGGTTCCGCAAGGCTCGCACGTGCTTGACCTGGGTTGCGGCGACGGCGCGTTGCTGGAGCACCTGATACGCGAGCGCAAGTGCACCGGCTATGGAATCGAGATTGACGATTCCAACGTACTGGCCTGTGTACGGCGCGGCGTGAACGTGTTGCAGCTCAACCTCCATCAGGGGCTCAAAGCCTTTCAAGACCAGAGCTTTGATGTGGTGCTGCAGATTGACACCTTGCAGCACTTGCACAACGCCGAGATCATGTTGCGCGAGACCGCCCGGGTGGGACGCATGGGCATTGTGGCCTTCCCCAATTTCGCCCATTGGCCCAACCGATTACAGGTGCTGCGCGGGCGCATGCCGGTCACACGGCGCCTGCCTTATCAGTGGTATGACACCCCCAACATCCGTGTGGGCACCTACATGGATTTTGAGGCCCTTGCGCGCAAGAATGGCCTGAAGATTCTGGATGCTTTTGGCGTGCAAGACGGGCAGGAGGTGCGCTGGCTGCCCAATATGCGGGCGAGTACAGCGGTGTTCACGCTGCAGCGCTGAGCGCTTCGATCAACCCCTACGCCACCCACCTTATTCTCATATGACTGATCTACCCACCATAGAACAGCTGTCCAAGGAGCTGGCCGCTGGCAGGACAACTTCTGTCCAACTGACTGAAGCCGCTCTGGCGCGGGCAAGTGATCCGCAAGGAGAGGGTGCGAAAACCTTTGTCGCTCTGAGTGCAGAGCGCGCCCTGGCTGCGGCCCGCGCTTCCGATCTGCTGCGTACTGCCGGCATCGTGCGCTCTCCGCTGGAGGGGCTGCCGGTGTCGGTGAAAGATCTGTTCGATGTGGCAGGTGAGGTGACCACGGCTGGCTCAGCGGTGCTCCGAGGAGGCACCCCTGCCACGCACAGTGCGCCCGTGATTGAACGCCTGGTCGCGGCCGGTGCGGTGATCGTAGGCCGTACGAGCATGACCGAATTTGCCTTCTCCGGCCTGGGGCTCAACCCGCACTACGGAACCCCTAAGAACCCTTGGGATCGCGCCACAGGGCGCATTCCCGGTGGCTCGTCTTCAGGTGCGGCGGTCTCAGTGGCTGACGGGATGGCGGTGGTGGGTATTGGCTCAGATACCGGCGGCTCCGTGCGTATTCCATCGGCGCTGTGCGGACTGACAGGGTTCAAGCCGACCCAAAGACGCGTGCCCACCGAAGGCGCGCTGCCGCTGTCCACCTCACTGGATTCCATTGGTCCCTTGGCTGCCAGCGTGCATTGCTGCGCCATCGTGGACGCCATCCTGGCTGGTGAAGCGCCTTTGGCACCATTGCCTCGATCGCTCGCGGGCGCGAGATTTGCCGTCCCAGAGACCGTTGTGTTTGACGGTGTGGATGCTGTGGTGGCGGCAGCTTTCGAAGCCGCCTGCGCCCGCTTACAGTCCGCTGGCGCGCTGATCACCCGCCTAGCCATTCCAGAATTCTCAGAAATGGGCCGCCTGCATGCGCGGGGCACATTGGCCAATGCCGAGGCTTGGGCTTGGCATCGCACGTTGTTGACCGAGCGCGGCGCCGAGTACGACCCGCGCGTAAGCGGGCGTATTCGTGCGGGCGAAAAGATGGGCGCTGCCGATTACATCGATTTGATTCAAGCACGCAAGCGCTGGATCACCCAGGTCGAGGCGCGCATTGCGGGCTTTGATGCGCTGCTACTCCCCACGGTGCCAGTGATCGCCCCACCGATCGCTGAGCTGCAATCGAGCGATGAGGCCTACGCAGCTGCCAATGGGCTGATCCTGCGCAATCCTACGCTGATCAACTTCCTGGATGGCTGCGCGCTCTCATTGCCTTGTCATGCCAAAGGTGAGCCGCCCGTGGGCCTGATGCTTGCGGGCGCAGGTGGTAGGGACCGCGAGATTCTGGCGTTGGGCTTGGCGACTGAGCAGATCCTGCTCGCTAGACACTGACTATCAATTCAGGGTTGACGGTTCGTTGTCCTGAGAGGGCGAAGCCTTCATACCCTTTGAAAGCCACGTCAGCGCACTTCATTCGGTAAGTGCCGAGCCCTCCCGGATACGGCATGAATACGCGCGGCTTGCCAGGCACGTTGGCACCCATGTACCAAGAGTTCGCTTTCATGACCAGCATGCTTGCGGCAAGCTCGTTCACGTGGGCGACCCAATCGTCTTCAAAAGCTGGGTCTGCCTCGATGCGCTGCACACCGGTTTCCTGAAGATGTGAAATGCAATCGGCGATCCACTCCACGTGCTGCTCTATGGCCGCGATCACGTTCGTCAGTACGGAGGGGCTACCCGGCCCAGTGACCAGGAACAGGTTGGGGAAGCCAGCAGTCATCAAGCCGAGGTAGGTGCGGGGTCCATGCGCCCATTTGGTTGCAAGCCTTTCGCCACCACGCACACAGAAATTTATCGCCAACACGGCACCGGTGACTGCATCGTAGCCGGTGGCGAATACGATGGCATCCAGTTGGTGCAGTGCGTCGCGGGTGCGCAAGCCTTCGGCAACCATGGCCTCGATGGGGTCGGATCTCACATCCACCAATGTGACGTTCGGGCGGTTGTAGGTGTCGTAGTAGTCCGTATCCAGGCACAGGCGCTTGGTGCCGATGGGGTGGTCTTTCGGGGTCAGGCGTTCAGCCATGGCCGGGTCTTGCACGATCTCCTGAATCTTGCGGCGCACGAAGGCTGCTGCGGTCTCGTTCGCGTCGTGGTTCACCAGCAGATCCTTGTACAGGCGGATGAAGCCGGTGCTACCCCGGTGCCAAGCGGCCTCGTATTCATTTTCTCGTTCTCTGGGGGATACATCCAGTGCGTTGCGCTGCGCCAGTGGGTGGCCGGCAATGCCGCCCGCACTGTAACGGGCCCTTTCTCGCCGCTGCGCGTAGTGGCGCTTGTGCCAGGCCTGTGCCTTGGGGTCGGAGGTTCGATTGAAGGCCGGCAGGCTGAAATTGGGGGTGCGCTGGAAGACTGTCAGGTGCGCTGCATCGCGGGCCAACTGCGGAATCACCTGGATGCCCGATGAGCCCGTGCCGATGACGCCCACGCGCAGTCCGCTGAAGTCAACACTCTCGTGTGGCCAACTTCCTGTGTGGTAAAGCTTGCCGGTAAAGCTATCCCGACCGGGGAAATCTGGCATGCGGGGCAGAGAGAGACAGCCACCAGCCATGATGACGAAGCGGGCCTGCACTACGTCACCACGGTCAGTCTTGACTGTCCACAGATCGGTGGCGAGATCGAATTCGGCTGCCACCACCCGGGTGGAAAAGCGGATGCTGCGCCGCAAGTCGAAGCGGTCAGCGACATGGCTGGCATATCGCAAGATCTCTGCCTGGCTGGCATAACGCTCGCTCCATTGCCATTCCTGCTGCAGATCGTTGTCGAACGAGTAGGAGTACTCCATGCTTTCCACGTCGCAGCGGGCGCCGGGATAGCGGTTCCAGTACCAGGTGCCGCCGACATCGTTGCCGGCCTCAAAGGCCAGTGGCTGCAAGCCGATTTTGCGCAGTTTGTGGATGGCGTACATGCCGGCAAAGCCAGCACCGATGATCAATGAGTCGACGCGCAGGTGGTCCTCACGGTGCATGCTCAGGTCCCCAAATGCTGTTGGAACCATTCCAGCGCCGCGCCGCTTGTGATGCTGAAATGCAGCTTGTAGGGCGAGAAGTGGCCACCTTTGACGATCAGCAGTTTCTTGGGCTCCAGGGCCTGGCTGTACGCGCCCAGTGCCAGGTCTGAGGGCGTGGCTTCGTCCTCGTCTGCCACGATCATCAGGAGCGGGGTTGGGCTGATCCGCGCGATGTTGATGGCGGGCTCGTTCTCCCATCCCATTTCCAGGCTGCGCAGTGTGATCTCGTTGACGAAACCGGGCAGCATGTAGTTGTCATACGCCGCCTGGGTGTTGAAGTAGCCCGGCTTGGCAGGGTCGATGGACACCAGCGGCAACACGGTTGGAGGCTTTCCTTGCAGCCGGCCGGCGCGATCAGCGTCAAAGCGTACCCGCATCGCTTTCATGGCATCGCCTGTCATGCGCCGCCGTGCCTGCTGGAAGCCGCTGATCGTAGGCACTTGTGACACCACACAGCGCACGCGACGGTCTTGCGCTGCGACTTCGATCACATGGCCGCCGCCGTAGCTGGAGCCCCAAAGTCCAATCCGGTCGGAAGCTAGCTCAGGCAGGGTCTCGGCAAAGCTGATGGCGTCGCGGTAGGTGCGGCGTTGCAGTACTGGATCTACATCTTGCCGGGGCGTTCCGTCGCTGATGCCGAAGCGTGGATGGTCATAGATCAAGGCGGCCAATCCGCCCTGCGCAAAGGCTTCGGCGTATTGCTGCGCCGAATGCTGGATCAGCCCACCAAAGCCGGGAGCCATGATGACGGTAGGGAGTGGGCCATCAGCCTGGGGCGGCAAGTAGAGCCTGCCGCGGATGGTGACGTTGTCGGAGAGGAACTCGATATCGCGGTACATGGTGTCTCTTTCGTTCGTGGTCTTACTGGTCCTGCTGGACAGGCGTGACAGCTGCAGTGAGGGCGTCGCAACGGATTACAGAGGCCACACCACCGGCGTTGGAAATGCTGGCCAGCAAGGCATCGAGTGCGCCACTATCGAGCGCGGCACGCAGGGCGGCTGAGTCGTCCACATGCGCATACAGGACGCGGTGGTAGCGCGGCAGTTCGGGCTTGGTCTGGAAGTCGCTTGCCCGGTACCAACGAACGGCGTTGATCCCTGGGAGCGCGGCCAGTGCGGGCTGCCATTGGTTTTGTAGCGCTTCGTCCAGGCTTGTATCTCGCTCTGCAGTGTTCAAACCCAGCATCAGCATGGCACCACCGCCCTCGGGCTCCCGCACGCGCAACGGCTGGCCTGCCGGGCTGTAAACCACGGCTACGCTGGCAGATCGGTCGAGCGCGGAGGTAGATGGCATGAGCGATGTGCCGCGGCGCGCCACAATGCCGTCAATAGCGCGCTGCGTTTCTGCCAAGGCATAGATGGCCAGATAGGGAGGACCGTCGTGCGACTGGCCCGCCGCGCCGTGCAATCGGAAGCGCTGCGCTGCTGCAATGCCTGGGATCGCCAGCAGGTCGTGCACGTGGGTGGCCGAGTACCAGTGGTTGAACAGCCTGTCCTGGCCGTCAACCGGGCGGGTCATTACCAGGTAAAGGTCTTGCCCTTCGCCAAACAACGCACCAGTATCGGCCGACACGGCGCCACGCAGCACAGCAGTGCGCACGGCATCGACGCCGCCATTCGGGGCCACCACCACGCCGTAATCAAGCGTAGCGGCCTCGGCGGTCACGTAGCCTTGGCGCACGTCCTCGGCTACGCTGCGCGGGTCGCGCTCATGCGGGTGGCCGTAGCCGCCGCCGCCGCCGCTCAGGATGCGCGCTGAGTCGCCCGCTTTCATGGGCCATTGCCCCTTTTTCATCTCAAGTTGGCGCCCATCCTGGTGGTCTACGTGGCCTGCGGGGCAGCTTCCAGGCATGCCGCCGCTCAAGCCCCAGGGCGGGCAACCGGTGCGTTCCACTTTCGCCAGAAGCGTGCAGTCCTGCAGGAAGCGGTAGACTTTTTCGATACCTAGCCCGCCCCTATGCCGGCCTGCACCCCCGCTGTCCGCCCGCAACTGCTTGGCCTCTATCCGGTACGGATAGTAGGCTTCCTGCAGCTCGACCGGAACGTCGCGCACGTCACCATGGGTGAGCGAACGGTAGGGCCCTGGTCCGTCGGCTGTCGCAAACGCGCCCCAGCCACCGGACATGGCGTCCAGGCTCAGGTAGCGTTCGCCGGATGGCAGCCGTCCGGAAATGGTGTGGGTTCCGTAGATGCCATGGTGACCG
The DNA here is from genome assembly GCF_000422885.1 of Ottowia thiooxydans DSM 14619. Taxonomy (GTDB): domain Bacteria; phylum Pseudomonadota; class Gammaproteobacteria; order Burkholderiales; family Burkholderiaceae_C; genus Ottowia; species Ottowia thiooxydans. The sequence goes on from NZ_AUGX01000013.1 coordinate 13,327, forward strand.
GCTGGCACCTGCCCTGCCATGGCAGGTGCCAGGGCGCTGATGATGGTGTCCACTACGGTAGCCGAGGTGTTGCCGGCGCCTCCTACTGGCGCGTCCGGACGGGCGCTGAGGAACTTGCCATCCGGGATATCCACATGCACCCGCATGAAATCGCCCTCATTCACCGGCGTATCGCCGGCAAAGAGAATCTTGGCGGCCATGCGTGCCACGGCCACAGCACCGCCATCACGCCCGGCGTTGAAGGGCCCGGCCAGCTGCTCGCTCAGGCCTGAAAGATCCACGGTCATTTGGCCATCGCCAATGGTGACGCTGACGTCGATACGGATCGGCTCGCCAATGCGCACGCCATCGTCGTCCATGAATGAAGAAGCTTTGTAAGTCCCGGGCGGCAGCGCCGAGAGGGCTCGCTCCATCGCACGGTCAGCATCGGTGAACATTTCGTCGACGGCGGCCATCAACATATCGGGCCCATACTGCACCACGATTTCCTGCACCATGTCGTGACCCATCAGGCATCCGCCCAGTTGCGCCTCCAGATCACCCATGAGCAATTTGGGGAAGCGGGTGTTGGTTTCGATGATGCGGAAGATATCGCGCACCCGCTTGCCGCGCGACACCAGTTTGACAGTGGGGAACTGCGTACCTTCCTGGAATACGTCCGTGGTGCTGGGTGAGAAGCAAGAGCCTGTGACCGCGCCACCCACGTCAATCCAGTGCACCAACACCGCAAAGAAGCCCAACAAGCGGCCCTGTGCCCGTACCGGTGTATAGGCCACTACGTCGTTGATGTGCTTGCCCAACACAGCGGCCTCGCTGACGATCATGATGTCGCCGGAGTGCATGTCGTCTTCGCCGATCTCGCGCAGACCCGCGCGGACGGCCAAGCCCAAAGCGTTGGCAACGAAGGCCGGCAGGCTGTGGCGAGATTGAGCCACCAGGCGGCCAGTGGGATCGACAAAACCGACTGCGTAGTCTTTGTATTCCTGCACCAGTACGCTGAATGCGGTGCGCTCCACGTTTTTCTCGATCAGGTTCGGTACAGCCACGATGCGCTGCTTGACGACCTGTAGCTGGATAGGGTCGAGGAGTTTGCTCGCGTGGGCACTCCTGGTTTCTGCGAAATGATGTGCGTTCATGCTGGCTGTGCTCATTCGGAAGCGGGGGAGGCCGCGCTATGGCAGCTGACATTCAGTTCGCCCAAGACGCCAACCGTCAACCGGTCACCTGGAGCGAGCAAGGTCGTGGAACTGAACTCCTCGATCACAGCCGGACCTTCGATGCAGATGCCGGGCGCTAACTCGTTGCGGCGGTACACCGCCGTGGCGACGCGGCCAGACGATGCGAAGTAAACCGCGCGCGTGCCGACCGGCTGTGGTTGCGCTGCGGAGCCCCTGCTGGAGGTGTCGATGCCGGCGGACAGGTCTGGTCCGGGAATCGGGACTTCGCACACCACGCGCAGCACCACTACGCTGATGGGGGAGTCTTCGTTGAGGTGGCCGTAACGGGCGCGATAGGCGGCCTCGAACGCTTCACGTACTGACGCCACGCTAGCATCGCTTGGGAAGGCCACTTTCACACTGTGGCTCTGTCCGGCGTAGCTCATGTCGGCCTCGCGGCGAAACCGCAGGCTCGCCGAGTCCATCTCCATCTCGGCCATCAGTGCGGCTTGGCCTTCGCGCTCCAACTGGGCGAACTGGGCGCCAGCTCGCTCCAGTGCGGCGGTGTCCAGCTTTTCCATGAAGGCTGCCGAGACGTCACGACGCACGGGTGCCAACAGCATGCCAAAAGAAGAAAAGGCGCCAGGGTTGGGTGGGATCACCACGTCGCGGATGCCCAGGCTGCGCGCCAGCTCCGACGCGAAGATGGGGCCACCGCCGCCGAAGGCAATCAGTTTGTATTCGCGCACATCACGTCCGCGCTCAATCGTGATTTCCTTGACCACATTGGCCATGGCCACGCAGGCCAGATCCAGGATGCCCTGCGCCGCGCGGTCTACCCCGGCTTCGCCTTCCATACCCAGCGGTGTGGCCAGTTCCTTGCGTACACCAAGGATGGCGGCCTCCACATCCAGTGGCAGTTTTCCGTCCATGAAGCTACCCGAACCGATTCGGCCGAGCACCACGTTGGCATCCGTGACCGTGGGTTGAGTGCCGCCTCGGCCAAAGGCGATGGGCCCGGGTTCTGAACCCGCGCTGCGCGGCCCGATCCGCATGCGGTGGTTCTCGTCTAGCCAGGCCAGCGATCCGCCGCCTGCACCGATCTCTACGATGTCCAGCACCGGCGTGCGAACCGGGAAACCGCGCTCATAACCGTTGACGAAATAGGTGTTGACTACGTCGAACGATGCGCCTTCGATCAGCGCGCATTTGGCCGTGGTGCCGCCCATGTCGAACGCCACCACACGATCCAATCCGAGCGCCTTGGCGTACGCGGCTGCGCCTATGCACCCCCCTACCGGGCCTGATTCGACCAGTGCGATGGGTGCACGCGTGGCAGACGGTGCTGACATCACGCCACCATTGGAGCCCATCAGGTAGAAGTTGCCGGTGAAACCGCGTTTGTCCAATTCTGTGCCGAAACTATCGATATAGCTGGTCATGCGAGCGCCTACAAAGGCATTGGCTGCGACCGTGGCCGTGCGCTCATATTCCATGAGCTCGCGGGTCAGGCTCGACCCTGTGCTGACGAATACACCCGGCAGAAGGGTACGCAGCAGCGTGGCTGCGGCCTCTTCGTGCGCCGGGTTGCGGTAGGCGTTGAGGAATGACACCGCCACCGCTTGCACACCGGCCGTGGTTAGTTGTTCGGCCAACTGCGCCAGCTCGTCTTCGGCCAGCGGCGTGATGACCTCACCTTGCCCGCTGATGCGCTCGGTGACTTCCAGGCGCAGCTCGCGGTTGATCAGCGGCGGGTCACGCCGGTAGCGCAGGTTGAACGGTTCGGCCCGGTTCCCACGGCCGATTTCAAGCACGTCACGAAAGCCACGCGTGGTGACCAGGGCCGTGCGTCCACCGCGACGCTCGATCAACGAGTTGATGACGTGTGTGGTCCCATGCGTAAAAAACCGCGCTTCGGCCACCGAGACACCCGTGTCGGCCAGCCCCTGCATGGCACCAATTACCAAGTCAGATGATGTGGTTAGCGTTTTGCCAAAGTGGGCCTGACCGGTGTGGGTGTCGTAGACCGCCAGATCGGTGAAGGTACCACCGGTATCGACGGCGACGAGGTAGCGCTTGTTGTCGGAAATGCCTTGCACCTTATAGCGCTCCAAAAGCTTTCAGTTGGGCCGGCATGGCGGCGTATTGGCTGCGCATGTAGTCATCGAAAGGCTTGCCGATGCGTACCCATTGCGCCATGTTCAGCCGGTTCACCAGTTGTTGATGTTCTGGATCAGCCACCGCCTTTTGTAAGGCGTCTTCCAGTCGAGCGACCACGGCAGGAGGCGTTCCGGCGGGCCCGCCAAGTCCGTAAGGCAAGGTGGTAGTGGCATCAATGCCTAGTTCGCGCGCAGTGGGCACGTCGGGCCACTGCGTCAGGCGCTGTTCGGAAGAAACGGCCAGCATGCGAAGGCGGCCACCGCTCACGGTACCGGCCATGGCACCGACCGCATCACAGATCACGTCGATCTGCCCGCCGAGCGCCGCAGTGATGATGGCCGCGCTGCTGGGGTAGGGAACGCCCAGGTAGCTCGCGCCGGTCTGGCTTTCCAGCACCTTCATCGCCCATGACGGCAGCTTTGGTGAACCCGCTGCGCCGTAGCTCAATTTGCCGGGCGATTGCTTGCCCTCGGTCACCAGCTGGTTGAGTGTCTTGATAGGCGAGTCGGCCTTGACGGCCCAGCCGAACGGAACAGTGGCACCGACGCCGATGTACTTGAAATCACTTGCCGGGTCGTACAGGTTGTTGCCCAGGACGCGTTCGCGCATCATCACTTCCGTGAGGTTGCCTATGGTGTAGCCGTCCGGTGCCGCGTTCTTGATGTAGGCCGTCCCGACAGCACTACCCGCGCCGGGTTTGTTCACGATCACGATCGACTGCCCCAGTTGCCTGGACATGAGCAGCCCCAGGCCTCGGTAGTAGATGTCACTGGTTCCCCCCGGGCCGTAGCAGACGATCAACTCGATCGCTTTGTTTGGGTAGGACTGCGCACGTGCTGGCAGGGCGATCGCAGCGGCGCTTGCGCCCAGCAGGCCCAGGACTTTACGGCGGGTGGTGGACGAATCGGTCGATGTGCGAAGTGTGCGCATGGGGCTTGTCTCCTGGCGTTGTAGGTGCCGGGATCGTAGAAGCAGGGGCCCGCTGCAACAACCTCATGTCAGGAACTCCATGCATGCCCCGCAGGCACACATGCGTGCGAATCCGGGGTCTTAGGGGGAGTGGGTGGGGGTTTACCCGCCAAGCCGTTCGGTGATGTAGTCAAGGAATACCCGCACGCGCAAGCTCATCATGTGCTCGTGATTGCGGTGCACGGCCCATACCGGCTCGCGCTGCGATGCTAGTTGGCCCGGTAGAACCGGTATCAACCTGCCTGCGGCAAGATCTTCAGCGATGACATGGTCGGCCACGCGGATGATGCCCACGCCGCGTACCGCCATTAGGCGCAACAGCTCGGCGTGGTTGGAAAGTAAATTGCCGCTGATCGAAGGTCGGCCTGCATCCGGCTCATCCCGGAACTGCCACGGAATAGTGTGCGTGTGTACCGAAAAATTCAGGCAGTTGTGCTTGGACAGATCGGATGGCTCCATGGGTGTCCCACGTTGAGCCAGGTAGTCCGGAGATGCGCATACGATCCATTCGGTCTCGCAAAGTTTTCGCGAAAACGCACCGCTGTCTTCCAGCGCCCCGATGCGAATGGCCAGATCGAACCCGTACTTGATCAGGTCCAACCTGTCGGTGCCAAGCTGTAGATCCACCGTCAATTCGGGGTACAGAATCAGGAAATCAGAAAGAATGGGCGCCAGCCTATAGGCAAAAGCGGGCAGCGAGTAGATGCGGATCTTGCCTTGCGGGCGCGACAGCGAGATGCTGACTTGGCCCTCAGCGTCGGAAAGGGCTTCGAGTACTCGCCGGGCGCCGGCCACAAAGGTATCGCCTTCGGGCGTCAATGCCAGTGATCTAGATGTGCGATGCAGCAGCCGCACGCCTAGCCGCGACTCGAGCTTCGTGATGATCTTGCTCAGGGCCGATGCGGTGAGGCCGAGCTCGCGAGCCGCGCTGGTGAAGCTGCCTAGCTCCACCGAACGCACCAGGGCGGTCAGTTCAAGTATGCGATCCGTCGACATGGCCGGAGCATGCCACAGTTGCTGCCGCTAGGACGTGCTGCAACGGAGCGAAGATGGTTTTGAGCCCACTCATTGACCAGGCGGGCCTCGCCCATTCGCTGACTCCTCCTGGCCAGGGTGAGCGGCCACGGAGAGGTTAGACCAAGTTGGCAGCGCGTAGATCGCTTCTCAAGCCGGTTCGATGTTCGCGGACTTAAACAGCGCGCGCCATTTCGGAAAGTCTTTCTTCACATATTCGTCTGATTGTTGAGGGTTGAGATTGAGTGCGCGGTTGCCCTCGGATTTCCCGCGTTCAACAATTTCAGGGTCCAACAGAACGGCATGGACGTCTTCCCAGAGTTTGTCCACGATGGGACGTGGTGTGCCAGAGGGAACGAAGAATCCACTCCAGCTGTCCACCGCGACAGTGGGGAATGTCTCTGCAATGGTGGGTATGTTGGGAAACTGAGGCAAGCGCTTGCCGCCCGTGATAGCCATGATGTGCAGGTTGTTCTTTTGGCCAAAATTCAGCGCCGTGCTCATGGGGCACCAGGCGGCGTGAAGCACCTTGCCCATCAGATCCGTGTAGAGCGTGTTGGAGTTGTACCTGGCATAGGGATAGGAGACGCCGATGGCTTTCTCGAAGAGCCTGTGTGCGACTTCTGCCGTCGTGCTACCGCCGCCCATCCCGTTGTCAGGCGGGTTGGCACGGATACGCTTGGCCAAGCCTTCCACTCCAAGGCGAGCGTCTTCTGGACGTACCAGAATACAGAAAACGGATTCAAGCATGACTGTGACGGCAGAAAAATCCTTCTCTGGGTCGTACTGCAGTTTCTTGAATAGCCCGGGCGCCGCCGTGATGGAGGAATTGGTGGCGTACAGCATCATCTGGCCATCCGGTTTTGACCGCGATGCGAGTGTGGTGCCAATGGTGGTACTTGCGCCAGGCTTGAGCGACACCACAACAGGCCGGCCCATGCGCTTGGACAGCTTATCGGCAAAAAGGCGACTGAACACATCAGGCGGTGAACCTGGTGCGAACGGTACGAGAAGCGTGAAGACATCGCCGCTCATTTGAGCAAGGGAAGTTCCAGGCATGAGTGCCATGGAGGTGCCCGCAGCGGCCATCCATCCCATGACGCTTCTCCGATTCATCTCAGGAAGGGTGTCCTCAGCACGGGCCAGAGGCTTCAAATTCAGTGGGTCGTTATAAACCATACGAGTCTTTCTTTATCCAGTGGCCATTCCGAGCGTTTGTGCGCGATGGCGTGGTTGTTCCAAATGACGATGTCGCCGGTTTTCGGTTCGATGTCCCAGGGTTCTCCGTTGGACAGAGCGTGTGACCACAGGAGTTCAAGAAACGCAGCGCTTTGCTTTTCATCCATGCCCTGAACGGGGCTGTCTGGGCGAGCGGGCAGGCAGAGCTGCGGAATGCCAGATTCAGAGATCATCACCAGGGGGTGTATGGCGCCTTTGTGGCGCTCTTCCCAGGACAGGGCTGCGGCTTGACCAGGTGGCTCCACATCGACGCCTACCGGGTGTTCGTAGTGAACGGCGCCCAGCCCGCGCAGTTGCGCCTGGGTTGCAGGCGGCAGTGTGGCGTAGGCCTTTCTCATGTCCGCGAAACTCAACCAACCTCCCCCGTCGTTCACATTCACTGTGTACTGCGCGGCCAACTTGGGGATGGGCCCGGCGGTGCTGTAGTCCGCGTGCCAGATGTGAGCTACATCCGCGCGCGTCAACTTACTGGGGATGTTGTCTGAAGTTCGCCGCCCCACGAATACATATTCACTCGCTGGCGGCGACAAGGACTTGTCTTTAATTCGAGCGGGCCTGACCTCTCCAAACAATTGACCCAGATCTACGAACTGATCGGCATCAATATTCACATCTGACAGGACCACCACGCCGCGGTGAACCAGCAAATGCTGGATGGTTTCAACATCCTTGGGGTGGGCGCGCAGGTTCTGGAGCTGCTGGCCGCGCACGCGAGTGCCGAAAGTCTCACTGATAGGGGTGACCTCAAGTGCATTCATCGCGAACAACCGCGCTGCGCACAGAGGGGCCAACCTGTGTGCGCTCCTGTTAATGCCAGGCTGGCTGAGAGCCTCATGCTGGCAACATTCATGTTCATACCCATATGTGAATGACGGTTCCGTTTTGGAAATAGGAGCTTATAGCGGTCTGTTGCCGATCGTACTCAGGGAAAACACTTAAATATCCTCTAAAAATAGTATCAACGACTGCTTTAAATAGGCTTAGAAAACTGATCTAATATTCACATATGCGAACGTCCAGCGAACAAACCAGTGAAGTGAGCAGCAGCAAGACTGCCCGTACCGGCCCCATGGCCGTCAATCGCGTGCTGAGCCTGTTGCAGACACTGGCCAGCCCAGAGGCGCCCTATTCCCTGGCTCGGTTAAGCACTTTGCTGGGCACTCCTAAGCCGAGTGCGTTGGCGCTGCTCAATGAGTTGGTGTGCCTGGGCTATGTGCGCCGGGTGGGCAGTGGGTTTGAGTTGGGCTCGCGCTCGTTCCGCTTGGGACTTCAGTTGATGTCCATGGATTCAGTGAGTCGGTTGATTCGAGATGGGCTTCGCCAGGTCAGTGAAGAACTGAAGATGACAGTGGCTTTTGGGTACCTTGATAGAGCCGCCAGAACATTGGTCTACGGAGACCGCTACGACGCGGGTGGTTCGGTTCGTTATGACGTGCAGCTGGGCACACCACTGGCCATTCACTCAAGAGCGCTAGGTCGGTTGCTGGTGGCCTATGAACCTGAAGACAGCTGGTCTTATTGGCTGGGTGTTGAGCCTTATGAAGCCTTCACACCCCATACGGAAACGACGCTTGCTGGCCTGTCGGAAGCGCTGAAGAAAATAAGGCGAGATGGCTTGGCGCGTACGGCGTCTGAGCAGTACGTGGGCATTGGAAGCTACGCCCTGCCCATATTCGATGAAAACGGGCATGTTTCATGCGGCATTGCGGTTCAGACTTACGTGCCCGCACTAGAGGCGCATGAGCCCAAGGTCATCGCCGCACTGCGTGCGACGGCGGCGCTGCTCGGCAAGGAATTCACGGCACGCCGCATTACCCGCGAAACCTTGCCCAAGCATACGTAGCCTGGAAGGTGCCTGGTCGAATCCCAATCAGGGGGTGAATGTGGGACGTGTTCGCGTGGTGGCTAGCCGCCTTGCGCGCCGCTTGTGCCACCAGATCACGACCCCGGTGATCGATAGCACCGCGATCAAGATTCCCAGGAGCGCGACGAACACCCGGTAGGGTTCGCCACCTATCTGCGCCACATGCAAAGCCTGTAGCCATTCGCTCACTAAGTGACCGCTTTGCTCGCCAGTGGAGGCCATGCTGCCGCGCATCCGCAGTGCAAAAACTTCACCAGTGCGTGCATCGATCCATGCCTGTGTGCCGCCACCCCGGTTACGCACGTCAAGACTGGTCTCCGCCCTATACATCCAGGCACCCTGCTTTTCTCTCAGCCAAAGACTTTCTTCTCGAACAATGGCGCCGCCCTCGCGCATCACGGCATCTTCTACGGCCTGTTTTCCGAGCGTTCGAGCCTCCTGCCAACTGATCACCGGCGCTCCCTTGAGTGGGGTGCGCTTTGGCATCACATGGTCGAACGTCAACACGGACGACATCACGGGCTGATAGACCTCCTGCCTGAGATTCAGCATGACGCTCGACCATGCAAACACCAGCAACGCAAGCCAAAGCCAAAGGCCTGCCGCGCGATGTATATCCAGGTTCTTGCGAAAGCTTGAAGACGGACGCTTGATCTTCCAGGCAGGGGCCCATTTCTTGAAGAAGGGACGACCTCTCGGCCAGGTCAACGCAACCCCGATGAAGCAGTCTATGGTCCACAGCAGCGCCACCAATCCCATGAATACCTTGCCCCATGGATGTGGCAAAGCCAGGGCTTCGTGCAGCCGCCAGACGAAGGGCACGATGTTCTCGCGCTGCCATTCCCCTTGAGACAGTAGTGCGCCCCATTTGCGGCTGCCTGCGATCTCACCGGTGTACGGGTTAACGAACACCTGGTCGACCTCCAACACGCCCGGTTGCCCTGTGTCTGGGTTGTCGCGTGCGAACAGGTAGAACATCGTGGTGTGTCCTGCCTGCGGGAACGACATGTGCAAAACACGGGCTTGCGGAAAGGCCCGTTCCACCTTCTCGCGGACCTGGAAGGGATCAAGCAGGCGAGGTTCCGTGCCGACTGAAGGCGTGGCCAGGAACCAGTGCGGATTGATGAACGCTTCCAGCTCTTCCTTGTAAGTCAGCGCGCTGCCGGTGAGAGCCGCCACGGCGAGAAAGATCGCCGTGCCGAGGCCCACCCAGCGGTGCAACACCACCAGGGCGTGGCGCATGGGGTAACTCTTACCAGCGATAGCTGGCGGTCAGGATCACCCCACGTGGTGCGCCGTAGTCGCACCCGATCACACCATTCAGGCAGGTCGACGGAATGTAGCGCTTGTCGGTCACGTTGCTGACGTTGACCGCGTAACGCCATGGGCCGCGTTGGTAGCTGACGCGCAGATCTGCCAAGGTATAAGCGGGTGTTCCAAGGATATTGCTGGACTTGCTACCCGGGCGTTGAGAGACATAGCGCACCCCTCCGCCTAGCACCCAGCCTTGCAGGCCTATTCCAGCTAACTCGTAGTCGATCCAGGCGGATGCCACGTGCAATGGGGCCGCGTAAAAGCGTGTGCCCAATTCAGCAGGGATGTTCGAGCGCGTGATGTTGGCATCCGTATAGGAGTACGCAGCTATCAACTCCACATGACGGCCTACTTTGCTCCGGGCTTCAAGCTCAAGCCCGCGTGAACGTACTTCGCCAGTCTGGGCTTGATATGAAGGGTCCACCGGGTCTGGCGTGGTGACATTCGTGCGTGTGAGTTGATAAATCGCGGCGCTCAGCAACGTACGGCTTCCTGGTGGCTGATAGCGAATACCCACCTCATACTGAGTGCCCTTGGTGGGTTTCAACCGCTGCGCGAAGCGGTCGAGCCCGCCGGTGGGTTCAAACGACTGGCTGAAGCTTACATAGGGGGCCAGGCCGTTGTCGGCCAGATAGACAAGACCTGCGCGCCCAGTGAAGGCACTTTGGGTTTCGTTGGCATCTGACCCTGGATCGTGCAAGGCCAGAGATTCTGTGCGTGTGCGGTCGTAGCGTCCCCCCACGAGCAAAACCCACTGACGGTTAATCTTCACCTGATCCTGCAGGTAAAGGCCCGTCTTGTTTTCATTGGTGCGGAATTGCCTCCAAGGGGTGGTGGCGAATGCCGCGCCATACGTTGGATTGAAAACGTCGATGGAGGCGAGCGATCCGCGCTCACGATCGGAGGCGTGGCGCGAACGTGAATAGTCGATTCCAGCGAGCACGGTGTGCTGAACTTTATCTTCGCCAAACTTGAACTGAAGATGGGAGTCTGAGGTGAGTATGGAGGTGCTGTCGGCAAACCAGCGTGCTTGCCGGCCCAGCAGGCGCTGATTTGTTCCGTTCACGTAGCCGGACATGAGGAAATAGCGGTAGTCCAGATCAGAGTTGTACTGGCGCAGCCCGTGCCTAAGCGTGACCGCGTCAGAAAATGCGTGCTCAAACAGGTAGCTGAAGGTGCGGGTCTGAGTATCGAAGTTGTTGTCGGTGGGCTCCCCCAGGTAGCGATTGACGGGGATAACGCCATTGGGGTTGGGAAGCAGCGTGCCGATTGCCGGGAGGGTGCCGGGGTCCGATGCATCGGTTTTCTGGTAGCTGGCCAGCAGCGTGAGTGAGGTGTCTTTTGATGGCCGCCAGGTGAGCGCGGGCGCCACGTATATACGATCGTCTTTTCCGAAGTCTTTGAACGTATCGCTCTTGCGCGCCAAGGCCGTCAAGCGGTAGGACCACTCGCCACGCTCGTCGATGGGCCCGGTCAGGTCCGCCGACAATTGACGGCGGCCGTAGCGGCCAAGCTCGAGGTTGACTTCACGCGAGGCAATGGGTTGTGGCCGCTTGCTCACCGTGTTGATGACGCCGCCAGGCGCCGCTGCGCCATATAAAACCGATGAAGGCCCCTTGAGCACCTCTACGCGCTCCAGACCGTAGGTCTCCTGCTGTCCGTTGTAGATGTTGGCCATGTACTTCATGCCATCACGGTAGAAGCTGCCGTACTGGGCATCCGCCTGAAATCCACGGATGAAGAAGGAGTCTGAAACGGCCGGGTTCATGCCGACGACGCCCGAGGCCAGTCCCGAGCTGTAGGCCAGGGCTTCTTGAAGCGTGTTGGCCTTCTGGGTCTGCATCTGCTCGCTTGTGACCACCGATATGCTCTGTGGCGTCTCAATCAAGAGCGTGTCTGTCTTGGTGGCGGTGGCACTTCGTCTGGCCAGGTAACCTTCACCAGGCCCGAAGGCAGACTCTTGTATGGCGCCTGCGGTGACTTTCACTGTGGGGAGTGTTGCAACGTCTCCACCTTCGGTGCCCGCTTTGCTGCTGCCTTCTGCACGCGGCACGATGGCAAAGCCTCCGTCGGGGGTTTCGCGTGGCTGTAGTGGCGAGCCAGCCAGCAGGCGTTCAAGTGCTTCACGTGTGGTGAGCGTGCCTCTGACCGGTGGGGATGTCAGGCGCTCTGCGAGGTCCGTGGAAAACACGATACGAGCGCCCGTCTGGCGGGCAAACGTGGTCAATGCTTTATCTAACGACTGAGCGGGAATGTCTATGGCCACGCTGGCCGACTGAGCGAACACAGCGCAGGCGAGCATGTTGACCGTCAGCAAAGCCAGTTGGCCGATGCGTAATGTCTTTCTCTGGCGCCGCCCTGCAGCATTGATCTCTATGGTTGGAAATGGCACGCAACAATCCCTTATTAGTTCGCGGCGCCCGATATTCAGGACGCCTGGGAATGTGCTCAAAGTCTTTGCGAGAAGACTTTGAGCACGCTCCTATAGGCTTGGCGTGCGAGCGAACCTGTTTGTTGAGGTCGGCTGACAATCAATGTGTAACATATTGTGTTGATCCCGGTCATCAGCATGCGCTTACGGCTTGGCTCGGGGTGGGGTCGCTCGGCTGGCGATCAACACTTGGCCATCTGGCTGGCGCTTGAGAGTCACAGGGAGAATCTTTGGCAAGGTGTCCAATAAGGGTTCGATGCTCTGGACATCGTAAACACCCGAAAGCCGGAGACTGCCCGCCTCAGCGTCTTGCAGCACTATGGGCGCTCGTCTATAGCGCTGCAGTTCGGCCACAGCATCGGCCAACGGTGTTCCGGTGAATTGCAGACGCCCTCGCTGCCAATCGCGCACGGCATCCACATCCACCTTGCGAACAGGCGAAAGATTTCCGTTCTTCACCTTGGCTTCCTGAGAAGCCTCCAGAATCTGCAACGAGGGACCGTGCTGTACTTCCACGGCGCCTTGCAAAACAGAAACTTGAATTTCCTCATGGGCAAAGCGCCGGACATTAAATACCGTCCCGATGTCCCGGATGCGGGTTTCGCCAGCCTGGACGATGAAAGGCCGCCACCCGTGCGTCACCTCGAACAAGGCCTCGCCAGCCTCCAGCCTCACGCGGCGGGAGCGCAGCCGCGTTTCGATCACGAGGCGCGTGCCTGTGTTGAGTTCCAATTGCGTGGCGTCGGCCATCGTCCAGCTGCCGCGCTCACCCACGGCGGTCGTGATTTCTTCGGAGCGCCATGCTGGATCCACGATCCAGAGCGCAGCTACCGCAAAGCCTAGAGCACTCAACTGCACAGCGCGCTTGCGCCTGCTGCGCTTTTCAGCGGTCATGGCGCGGCCTTCAGCGAGGATGCTTTCCTTTGAAGGGAAGTGTTGCCTCAAGGCGTCTTCATAGCCGGCCAGCGCGTCGGAGGGTGTACCAGCGCGTGACGCGTGCTTGAGGGCACGCTTGGGTGTTTGGCTCTGCGGATCACTCATCGCATACGCTCACGCACCAGGGCGCGTGCCGGCTCCCACTCGGTCTCGATTGAGCGCATTGCACGGCTAAGGTGCTGCGTGACCATATTGCGTGAAATGCCTAGTGCATCAGCAATTTCCTGCTGCTGCATGCGGTGAATCCGGTTGAGCAGAAAGACCTGTCGCGCTCGTGGTGGCAGAGCCTCAACGATCTGTACGAGCTGTATCAGATGCTGTTTGAATTCCAGCGCGTACGCGCCGTCTTCAAGGTGCCCAAGCACATCGGGCAACTCGGGTGTTGATTCGAACAGCGCACCTCGTGAGTCATCCGCACGTGCCCGGTCAATGGCGCGATTGCTGGACATCCGGCGCAACAGTGACAGTGGAACCCGTACGGGCTCCTCGGGCGGCTTCTCCATGAGCTCCACGCAAACATCGTGGATGACCTCGCGTGCGAAACCACGGCTTGCGAAGCGCCGACGCACGTATTCCACCAGTTCTTCATAGTGGCGTTCCAAAGCCACCATGACGGCCGAAGATGACGCAGATTCGGTGTGCATGCCAGGTGCGGCGAAGTGGATCAGGTGACGGGGGCGCTAAAAATCGGCCAATTATAGAGAATGCGAATTATTCTCATAAAGAAAGATGGATGGTCGCCCACGGTTTTGGGCGTTGGCAGTGGATGTTCCTCGTAGGGAATGCCTGTCACGCATTTGCCGTGAACATGACACGGGCGTTTCACGCCGGGATGCGACAAATGGCGCTTCATCGAGCGCCACGGTGTTTTATGCCGTGGTGGCCGAGGAGGAGGACCATTTCATGTACACACGCACCCTTTCCGAAGTGATGCCGCGCGCTGCTGGCGCATTGGCTCTGGCCGCCTTGCTGGGCATGGTGGCACCGGCGCATGCCGGGCCTGTGGCGTTCAGCGGCAGCTACACACAGAATTTCAACGCGCTCAGCGCGACAGGCACCGCCAACGCCTGGTCTCAAGGGACCACGCTGGAAGGCTGGTACCTTTACGACAATGCGCTTGGCGCGATTGCCACCTACCGAGCGAGTGACGGCGCAGCCAACAACGGAGCTTTCTACAGTTTCGGCACCGGCGCTAATTCGGATCGTGCCTTCGGGGGCGTGGGCTCCGGGTCTGCGAGTGGCTACGTTGCACTGGCCGCTACGAATACGTCAGGCGCAACCGTCAATACGCTGAACATCACCTTCAATGGTGAGCAGTGGCGCAATGGTGGCAATACCAACAAGCAGCCGATGACCATGCAATATGGCATCAGTGCCGACGCCAGCATAGGCGGCGTGACGAATTGGACCAATTCCTTGTCGTGGGAGTCACCCGTCACCGGCGCGAGCGCTGCTGCGGTTGATGGCAATGCAGCTGGGCGCGTACCCGTTAGCGGGAGCTTGACTGGCCTGAACTGGCAGGCAGGACAGACTTTGTGGTTGCGCTGGATTGAGGCGAATGACAGTGGCAACGACCATGGCTTGGCAATAGACGACTTCCAGATGGAAGGCGGTGCCCCACCAACCGGACCGATGTTCTCCATTGCCGCGCAGGCGGCCGATCTGAATGAAGGCCACAGTGGCAGCACGTCATTTACTTTTACCGTAACGCGAGGTGGTGACACCACACAAGCTGCGACGGTGAACTATGCCGTCACCGGGACCGGTGCCAACCCTGCAGATGCGAGCGATTTCGGGGGCGCATTGCCCGCCGGCACCCTCAGCTTTGCGGCGAATGAAACAAGCAAGACCATCCCAATCTCCGTGGTGGGCGATACCGTCAGCGAACCGGACGAAGCATTCACGGTCACCCTCAGCAACCCTAGCGCGGGGAGCTTGACGACGCCGGCGGCTGGCGGTGTGATCCGCAATGATGACCCCAGTGGCAGCTTCACCAAGATTTCTGCCATTCAAGGCAGTGGCGCTTCGAGTGCACTGGCGGGAAATAGCAATTCCTATCTCATCCAGGGCATGTTGACGGCTTGCCAACCTGGGCTGAGTGGCTTCATGTTGCAGGCTACACGAGCTGAGGAAATGGATAGCGATCCTGCTACCTCTGAAGGCCTGTTCGTCTACTACGGCACGCTCCCTGCCAATTTGCCGGGCTTCATGAGCGGCGGGGCCTGCCCTGTGGGCACCACTTTCCAAGTGACCGGCCGTGTGACGGAGTATCGAGGTCAGACAGAGCTCACCAACCCGCATAGCTATACCGTGGTCTATTCGGGCGGCACTTTGCCGGCCCCGGTCAAGATCACGCTGCCCGTCGCGAGCCAAGACGTGTGGGAGCGCTATGAGGGCATGATCGTCGAGGTGTCTTCTGCCACTCCCAACGGAAAACTGGTCGTTTCTGACAACTACAACCTGGGCCGATACGGCCAGGTAACGCTCTCTCCAGACAATCTGCAGGTGCTGTTTACGGAAACCAATGCGCCTGGCAAAGCGGGTTTTGATGCCTACAACGAACAGCTCAAGCTTAGCCAGATTCTTCTTGACGATGCAGCCGGAGGGCAGAACCCCGCGGGAGGCTTGGTAGGGCGCGGTGGCCAGCCACTTTCGGCCAGCAACCCTTTGCGCGCTGGCGATTACACGGATAAGGTCGTTGGCATCCTGGATCAGTTTGTGTGGCAAAGCAGCAGCGATACCAATAGCGGAACCAACGCTCAGCCGGCGCCTGCAGCTCATGAGACCAACTACCGCATTCAGCCGATCACCGGCGTGGCTCCCAACTTTACCGCCCAGCCGCGGCCTACGAGTGCTGATATTCCAGCGCTCATTCGGAGCGCAGAGGTCAAGGTCGCTGCGACTAACGTACTGAACTTTTTCAGCACGCTGGGCACTACGAGCTTTGTCACGAACGGCGGTGGCAGCATGGCGGGCCGTGGCGCCAGCAACGCCACAGAGTACAAACGTCAGTTGGATAAGTTGGTGGTTCAGTTGCTGGGACTGGATGCGGACGTTTACGGCCTCATGGAAATCCAGAACAATGGTTTCGACGCTCCCACAGACGGCACGGCCCACAACGGCAAGAGTGCGATCCAGTCGCTGGTGGATGCGCTCAATGCGGTAGCCGGGCCTAACACCTTCGCTTTCGTCAAGCAAGCCAATACGGGTACGGACGCCATCATGGTCGCCGTGATCTATAAGCCCGCCAAGGTGACACCGGTAGGTGCTGCTGCCACTCCAGACACTGCCACTTACGATGCATTTGTGGGCACCACTTATGGGAACCGGATTCCGCTGGCGCAGACTTTTGCTTCGCAGGCTGACGGCGAGAAATTCACGGTTGTGGTGAATCACCTGAAGTCCAAAGGCAGCGGCACGGCATTGCAAGGTCAAGACACTGGCGATGGCCAGGGTCATAGCTTTCTCTCACGTGAAAAAGCGGCTCAGCAATTGTTGCAATGGCTGGCCACACATCCTACGGGCGATGCTGACGCTGACGTTCTGATGGTGGGGGATTTCAACGCCTACAGCGCGGAAAAAACGGTGAGTGATCTGGTGGCCGGTGGCTTCCAGAAAGTGTCGGGCGGTTACTCCTATTCGTTCGACGGCTTGTGGGGTTCGCTTGATCACATTTTTGCCAGCAACGCGCTGGCTACCAGCGGCCAGATCGCTGGGGTCTACAAATGGAACATCAACGCAGAAGAGCCAGTGATCCTGGACTACAACCTGGAGTTCAAAAGCACCTCGCAACAAGAGAGCTTCTACGCGGCAGATCAGTACCGCTCCAGCGACCATAACCCGATGATGATCGGCCTGAATCTGGGCGCTCTACCTCCCGAGCAGTTCACGCTTCCGCTCTCAGGTGCATCAGGGGATCTGGCAGGCCAATTCAGTCAAACCACATGCCGCCTGGCTGGTGTGCCTGTGCTGACCGGAGCCTTGCCCGCAACTGCACCCGTAGGTTGGCAGATGTTCTCAGACGTGCTTTCCTTCACCGCCACGGGCTGTGGTGAGGGCGGCAGCTTGACCCTGACCCTCACCTACCCGCAGGCCTTGCCGGCGGGGGCCAAACTCTGGAAATGGGGCCCGACCCACGAAGACGCGAGCAATCACTGGTACACCGTGCCTGCCACGATCAGCGGCCAAACCGTCACCTTCACCTTGACCGATGGGGCCAATGGAGATGCTGACCTGAGCATCAACGGCAGTATCATGGACCCCGCAGTGATCGGCGTGCCGCTCGCAAGCCCAGGTGCTGTGGGTGTTGTGGCACCAGTGCCCACGCTGGGCCAATGGGCACTATGGCTGATGGCCATGTTGATGGCGGCGGTTGCGTTGCATCAACAACGGCGTCGAGGCTGAAGGATCAAGTCCGAGAACGCTGGCATGTTCTCGGACTTGGCAGAGGGCATGCGCTCACTGCCGCGTATGCCCTTCCATGGACTGTGCCCTGTATCCGCTATGGGCTTTGCAGGGACTCCTCAGGCCTTATCGACCTGATTTGATTTCTTGATCCACATCGGCGAGAAAGTCGCTTTTCGCCAACTCGCTCTGAAGGCCTGCTTTGTGCAACCAGTTCGGGTAGGTGGTTCGAAAGTCCGCGTCGATGAGCTCCAGAGGTAGATCGTCAAAGCGGCCGCGGTCGTTGGTGTACTCCATGTGCCGGTTACCGGCCTTGTCGAATGCGTGGTAGATGGAGTCTTGCACACCATCGAAATCCAGTGGGTGCAAGCCGAACTTTTCGCACAGACTCAGGTTGAAGGCAGGGGTGGCTTTGCGCCAGGCGCCATCGATCCAGATGTCTGCGTAGCCATGCCAGATGAACATATCGGTCTTCATTGTCTGGCGCATACGCTCCGTGGACATGTGGTTGCGCACGTCTGCAAAGCCCAGGCGCGCCGGGATGCCGGCGGCGCGGCACACCGCTGTCAGCAATGCGGCCTTGGGCACGCACCAGCCGTATCCGTTTTCGATTACCGTACTGGCACGCATTCCGACAGGAGCGAGGTCGATGCGGTAGGGGTCATAGAGGAAACTGTCACGCACCGCATGAGTCAGGGCCACCGCGCGTTCGCGGTCAGTAGCCCCGTGCGCATGCGAACGAGCGAACTCAGCAACCAGGGGGTGATGGGCATCAATGGCTTCGGTGGCGGCCAGATGGGCGGCGGTAGGCGTATCTTGCATAGGGCCTACGTTATCAAATTTTCAAGGGCTTGCTAGAAAATCCGTTGGCTCTTTGCTCCTCCTGCCGGCCAAGTTCCTAAAATTCACACCAGCGCTGCCGCCTTGGCGCGCTCGAGGGCGAACCTCGCCCACACCTCATTTGCACCTATGCCACGCTTTGCTGCCAACCTGAGCTTTCTCTACCCAGAGTTGCCGTTCCTTGAACGCTTTGAAGCCGCCGCGCGTGATGGCTTCGAGGGCGTCGAATATCTCTTCCCTTATGCTTTCGAGCCACAGCTTCTGGCCGAGCGGCTTGAGGCATGTGGGTTGCAGCAGGTATTGTTCAACGCCCCACCAGGGGGGCTTGATGCTCCCGCTGTAGAGCGTGCGTGGAATGAAGGTGCACGCGGCACCGCTTGTTTACCGGGTCGAGAGGCGGAATTTCGCGCCGGTGTGCAGTTGGCTCTGCGTTATGCGCAAGCACTTCAATGCCCGCGTATTCACTGTATGGCCGGCCTGTTGCCTGAGGGCATGGCGCGCGAGGAGGCTCGCGTCACTTACACGAACAACCTGCGCTGGGCAGCAGCAGAGGCCGCCAAGAGTGGATGTGAAGTATTGATTGAACCCATCAATCCACGCGACATGCCTGGCTTCTTCTTGAACCGGCAGGATGAGGCGCAGGCGGTGGTTCAGGATGTGGGCGCGTCCAACCTTAAAGTGCAGATGGATCTCTATCACTGCCAGATTGTGGAAGGCGACGTGGCCTCCAAGCTTCGCCACTACCTGTCTGCGGGTAGCGTCGGGCATATCCAGATCGCGGGCGTGCCAGAGCGGCACGAGCCCGATGTGGGCGAGTTGAACTATCCCTATCTGTTTCGATTGATCGACGAGTTAGCGGCACAGACAGGATGGTCTGGTTGGGTGGGATGCGAATACAAGCCGGCTCAAGGGGCCACGCCGGGAGGTACCTCGCGTGGTTTGGACTGGCTTCGTGGGTGGCGCGCGTCCTAAAAGCCAGCCCTTTCAAGGCGTCTTGGAAGGAACTGGCTTGGTGAGCCGGGTTCAGCAGTGTTGCTGCTTCGGGACGCTGGAGGGACTGCCGCCCAGCGTGCCCCACGTGAGCGCCACACCTATCAAGGCACCGGTGGCCATACCCACCACCATGGGCAACGGTTTGCCAGTCGAGAACAGGCCCACCACACCCATTGCCGCCGCACCCGTCAGCATCTGTAGCGTGCCCAGCAAGGCCGATGCGGTACCTGCAATGGCGCCGTGTTTTTCAAGCGCGAGCACCGAAGTGGTGGGGATCACCAGGCCCATGAAGGCGCTGGCAATGAAGTAAAGCACCATCAGCACCGCGAGCTGGTCGCCCCCGGCCAGGTAGTAGGCCAGCAGAGCCAACATGACCACACCCGATGCCGTGGCCGCCATCTTCACTACACGAGCCAGCCCGAAGCGCTCACCTAGTGCACCGGTGAACTGCGCCGCCCCGATAAAGGCCACAGCGTTGACGGAGAACCCCAGGCTGTACATCGTGGGGGTCAGCCCGTAGTGGTTGATGAGCACGAAGGGCGAGCCTGCGAGGTAGACGAAGAAACCCGCCATGGCGGAACTGCCAATGAAGACCAGGCCGAGATAATGGGTGTCGCGCAGCAGCACGCCGTAGGCGCGCAGCGCACTGCCCAGGTTGCTTTCCACCCGCTCGGACACAGGGCGGGTTTCGTCCAGCATCGTGTAGATCAGCACCACCCCGGCCAATCCCACCAGTGTGACCGCCCAGAAAACACCACGCCAACCTGTGACGGCAATCACCCCGCTTCCTGCCAGTGGCGCCAGGATGGGCGACACGCTGAACACCAGCATCAGCAGTGACATCAGCCGGGCAGCTTCGTTGCCGGTGTGCAGGTCGCGCACGACTGCGCGCGGAATCGCCATGCCCGCAGCTGCACCCAGACCCTGGATAAACCGCAGAACGATCAATGTCTCGATGTTGGTGGCCATCGCACAGCCGACGCTGGCAACAGTAAACACAATCAGGCCGAAGTACAGCGGTGGCTTGCGGCCCAGCATGTCCGACACCGGGCCATACAAGAGTTGACCCACACCCAGCGACAGGAAGAAAGCCGTGAGGCTCAGTTGAACGGCGCTAACGTCGGCACCCAGACTCTGGCCAATGGCGGGCAGAGCGGGCAGGTACATGTCGATGGCAAAGGGACCAATCGCGGAGAGCAGGCCCAGAATCAGGGCCATTTTGAAGAAACGGGAGGAATGCATACCCCCCGATTGTCACCACACGCTGGAAGCCGTGTGTCAGCAAGGTGGCTCGACCTGTGTTAGTTCTTCATGCCAACAGTGTGATCACCACCACCAGGACCCCGATGGCCAGGTTCACGCCCACCCATGTGCGGATGCTGGCTAGCGCCTTGCCTCCAGCGGCCCAGTCGGCGGCCACCACGGCGCGTTGCAGGCGCTTGAACAGCGCAAAACGGATGTGGCCGAAGATAGCCATCATCACCAGACCCAGCGTGGCCATGATGGTCCACGACAGGGGCATGGAAAAACTGCCACCGGACTGCACCGTCTGTTTGGCTACGCGACCGATCATCCACAGGCCCGAGCCCAACACCAGCAAGATGGCCACCAGCACCGCGTTGAAGAAGCGTTGCAACACGTCCGCCATCAGACGTACTCGCGCGGCGGGCTCCAGCGTTTGGATTGCAGGGCGCAGAAAGAAATGGGCAAACACCATGCCGCCGATCCACACGATGAGGGACAGGATGTGGACGAGTTTGAGGGTGGCGTAGAGCATGGTATTTTTAAATGTGGGGAAGCGGGCATCGTAACAAGCTGCGGTGACCGTGCCGCCCACCCACCGCTAAACAAAATCCTCAGACGCTCAGCCCGAAGGGTTTGAGCCTTATGAAGGCAAGCTGGTTCTAGTCGTCCTGAATCAAATGATTCGAGTCCATCTGCATGGCCAGGCGCTGTGTGATGAGCAAGGAGTCCTTGCGCAAAGACTCCGCGATCTCATCCGCTCTTTGGGCGAAGCTCGGGTTGTCGATATTCACAACAGAAAGTGATGCGAACGGGACGCCCTCAGGGTCTTGAATAGGCACCGCGACCGACACCAGGCCTCGCGCCACGTTGCCATCGTTGAAGCCATAGCCGAGCTTGCGAGAGCGCTGCACCATTCTTCGGCGTTCAAGGGCGTTGACCCGTTTCTGCTGTGCGAGTTGCTTGAAGTAGGCCTTGACGATGGCGTCGGCTTCCACTTCAGGTAGCTGTGAAAGCACGGCAAGCCCGGCTGCCAGCGCCGGCATAGGGCGTCGCGTGCCGGGTTGCCCCCATGCACTATGAATGAGCACGTGGTCGGATCGGGCGATGCACACGACATCTGTGCCGCTGCGAAGGTAAACAAAGCTTGCGCCCTTGAAGCGCCGGGCCACCCGCTCCATAGGCTGGCGGCACGCCTCCTGCAACGAACGGTATGCGGGCACGGTGAGCCCAAGTTCAAACAGTCCTTGGCCCGGCAAGTAGCGCTTGTCGGAAGCCCTCTGCTCCACCACGTGCTCGCGTACCAGGCAGGCCAGTACGCGGCAGGTGGTGCCCATGTCCATGCCGCAGCGCTCCGCGATGTCAGTCAAGCGCGCACCAAACTGATGGTGCGCTGCAACATCACGGATGACAGCCAGGGCACGTTCGATGCTTTGCGTACCGGAGCGTCTGGGTTCAGTGGTGGGCATGTGAGTCTTGAAGAAGAAATGACCCCGCACTTGCTGGGGGTAGCTCCGGGGTCTTGAGAAAAATGGTGGCTAAACAAGACTTTTACATTGTAAAACCAAGCCACCAAATCCCTCTAGGCAATCAGCGAAGGCCTTCCCACAATCGACCGCACGAAATCACAAGACGTGTTGGAGCGCTGATGTCAGTGCTCTGGTTTTTGAGAAGGCCACATGCTGGAGACATTCCTAAATCCCAGGAGTATTGCCGTGATTGGTGCGTCGCAAGACGTCTCCAAAATACGCGGACGGATGCTGCGCATCCTGATCGAAAGCGGCTATGACGGTGTCTTGCTTCCGGTCAATCCGTCGCACGCCACGGTGCAGGGTTTGCCTGCATATCCAAGCATTTCAGCGTTACCGCAGCGCGCGGATATGGCGCTGATTGCCACCCCGGCAGAGGCCGTGTGTGATGTGCTGCGCGAATGCGCTGGTGCTGGGATCATGAACGCGGTGGTCTTCACAGCTGGTGCAGCGCATGGCACTGAAGCGGAACGGCAACTGGTCTCCCGTATGTCCGCGGTAGCCCTGGAAACCGGTATGCGCGTGCTGGGGCCAAACTGTGAAGGCTTCTTTAATGTGCGCGACAACGTCGCGGGAAACTTCAGCCCGTCCATTCACCTTGCAGCGCCGCTGCACATACAAGGCGGACTGCAACGGCCCATCAGCATCGTCTCGCAAAGTGGTGCTGTCGGATTTGGGCTCTTTACTCAGTTGAAGCAGCAAGGCCTGATCTGCCGGCATCTGGTCACCACAGGCAACGAAGCTGACCTGGAGTGCCTGGATTTTGTGGAGCACATCGTCAGGGAGGGTGGCAGCGGTCCTATCCTTTTGTTCGTCGAAGGGTTGAAAGATGGCCAGCGCTTTGCCCGGGTGGCGAAGCTGGCTGCCGACCATGAAGTGCCTCTGGTGTTCTGCAAAGTCGGCAACTCGATTGCCGGAGCCAGGGCGGCGGCTTCACACACTGCCCACCTCACTGGGGCCATGACCGCGTATGAGGCTACCTTTAGACGTTACGGTGTCGTGAGCGCGCTGGATTCAGATCAGGCGTTGACGGCAACCAGGGTGTTGGCTTGCCTGTCCCCGGCGCGTGGAAACCGGGTTGCCGTGCTGTCTACTTCGGGCGGAACGGGCGTGTGGCTGGCGGACGCCTGTTCCGCCATGGGGTTGGAATTTCCGGTGCCAGATGAGGCGCTGCACGCTCGCCTTGCGAAAGTGATTCCCGCCATTGGTGGCATTGCGAATCCGGTGGACATGAGCGCGAGCGTGATTGAAGGCCAGGGCGAGGTGCTGGCAGAAGCACTGCGCGTGATGACTGAGGCCAACTACATGGATGCGGTGGTCATTGCGATGTCTCTGGCTGCGAAGGATCGCATCAAGCAGATGCAGCCTGCGCTTGAGCCATTTCTCGCATCTACATCGCTTCCAGTCATCATTCATTCCCAGGCCTACGCGACCCAGGATAACCTGGATGCGCTGTCCCGGATGGGGGGCTTGGCCTTGGGTATGCGCGACACCGCCTTTGCGCTCAAGACCTTGAGTGACTATGGGGCATTTCGGCGGACGTGGAGCTCGCAGAAAGCGTGCATTGAATCGGTTGCCAGTGCGCCCCTCGTGTCGGAGCAGGCATGCCGGGAAATGCTGGACCAAGGCAAGCAGGCACAACTGCTTCGCGCCTATGGCATTGCCTTACCCCCTGAGGCCGTGGTGGCATCCAAGAAAGAGGCACTTCTTGCCGCGCACGGTATGGGTTACCCCGTGGCGCT
The DNA here is from genome assembly GCF_000422885.1 of Ottowia thiooxydans DSM 14619. GTDB lineage: Bacteria > Pseudomonadota > Gammaproteobacteria > Burkholderiales > Burkholderiaceae_C > Ottowia > Ottowia thiooxydans. The sequence continues at coordinate 37,161 of NZ_AUGX01000013.1, forward strand.
CAAGATCGTGTCCGCTCAGGTTCAGCACAAAACGGAGGTAGGCGGCCTGGCTCTGGATGTGCGCAGTGATGAGGATCTGGAAAGCGCCTATGAGCAGGTACTGACCAACGTCGCACGTGCTGCTCCGCAGGCACGCATTGAGGGCATGCAGATCCAGAAGATGATGCCGCCCGGGTTGGAGATGGTCTTGGGCATCACCCGGGATCCAGATTTCGGGCATCTGCTCATGGTGGGACTGGGCGGCGTGTTCGTTGAGCTGCTTCGTGATGTGGCGTTCTCGCCCGTACCCGTCTCGCCGGACCAGGCCGAGGATTTGATTCGCTCGCTCAAAGGTTTTTCGCTCCTGGAGGGCTGGCGCGGTGGGGAGCCTGGCGATGTGCGGGCCCTCGCGCTGTTGGCCAGCGGCCTGGCGCGTCTCGCAGCTGAGCATCCAGACGCTATTGAAGAAATCGATCTCAACCCGGTGCTGGTTTACGCAAGCAGTGTGTGCGCAGTGGACTACCTGGTGATCCCGCACCGTAACGCCTTAGCCGTTCGCCCTGAGCCTGTCGAAGGGCTTAAGCAGATTCAGCCGGAACGGACCCCAGATCTCATTGACTGCTCATCCAAGAAAGAACATTGATGAACCCGACTTCTCCTTCATCGCCTGTCAGGTCGCCAGATCTGGACTACGAGCAGTTTCTGCGCGAGGGCCGCTTCATGATCCAGCGCAGCGCCAGCAGTGGTGCGTATGTGTTCTATCCCCGCATTGCAGAACCTGTGACGGGGGCTATGGATCTCGAATGGGTCAACGCCTCAGGCAATGGCACGGTCTACTCCGCCACGGTGATCCGCCCTCGCGCTCCGGCGCAGCCTTACAACGTTTGCCTGATTGATCTGGAAGAGGGGCCTCGGATGATGTCGCGTGTGGACGGCATGGCCGCCGATGCGGTACAGATAGGCATGCGCGTGACGGCACGCATTGTGCAAGAGGGTGATAAGCCCCTAGTTGTGTTCTTTCCGATGGAAGGGAGCTCGGTATGAGCAAATTTCCAAGAGGCAAGACAGCCGTAGTGGGCGCCGCGACCTATGGTCTCGGTGAAGCGCCCGGATTCACAGCGTTGGAGCTTGCCGCCGGGGCGAGCTTGGCCGCTCTGGACGATGCAGGCCTGGCTTTGAAGGATGTCGATGGCCTGTTCGTCGCGCTCCCGGAAGATCAATTTTCGGGGTTGAGCCTGTCAGAATATTTCGGTATCCACCCTGCCATCACAGACAACAACCGTGTGGGCGGCTCGTCGTTTCAAACCCACGCCATCGTGGCCGCCCTGGCACTGGAGGCTGGTCTATGCAATGTGGCACTGATCGCCTACGGAAGCAACCAGCGCAGCGCCGCAGGCAGGCTGGTCACACCGACTCGGCCTTTCCCATATGAAGGCCCGTACAAGCCGACTTATCCGATATCAGCCTACGCGCTGTCGGCTGCACGACACATGTACCAGTACGGAACGACCCGCCGTCAGTTTGCCGAGGTGGCCGTAGCTGCACGTGCCTGGGCGCAACTCAACCCCGAGGCATTCGCGCGTGATCCACTCACCATTGATGAAGTGCTGGCCTCGCGCATGGTGTCCGACCCTTTGAGCGTGCGTGATTGCTGCCTGGTGACTGATGGCGCCTCTGCCGTCGTGATGACGCGTGCCGACCGTGCGCGCCACACGACGCATGCACCCGTGCACCTGCTGGGAGGAGCTGCAGCCACCACACACCGAAACATCATGGCCATGGATGACCTGACCGTGACAGGCGCGGCAGATTCTGGGCGCCGGGCTTTCGAGTATGCCGGCCTCCAACCAGCGGATGTCGATGTACTCCAGCTCTATGACGCTTTCACGATCAACCCCATTCTCTTTCTGGAAGACCTGGGGTTTTGCAAGAAAGGCGAAGGCGGAGCGTTCGTGGAGGGCGGGCGCATAGCGCCGGGCGGTGCGTTGCCGGTGAACACCAATGGCGGTGGGCTCTCGTGCACGCACCCCGGGATGTATGGCCTTTTCACCATGGTTGAAGCGGTGCGCCAATTGCGTGGTGATACCGGCGCACGTCAGGTCCAGGGAGCCAAGGTCGCACTTGCACATGGGAATGGGGGCACTTTGTCGAGCCAGGCCACGCTGATCTTCGGTACAGAAGAAACGCTTTAAGGAGTCGCCATGCCCACGACTTACGAAAAACTGAAAGCGCTCCGTGTGGACGACATGAGCTTCTCGTACCGACCCAAGGACGTGATGCTGTATGCGCTGAGCGTCGGCATGGGTCGCGATCCGCTGGATAGGCAGGAGTTGAAATACGTCTTTGAGAAGGAACCGCTAAAGGTCGTACCCTCGCTAGCGTGTGTGGTCTCACGCACCAATCTGCTGCTGAATGCGGGTCTGGATCGTACCAAGATCGTCCATGGTGAGCAGGTCCTGAAGCTATTCCGCCCTTTACCTCCGGCGGCGGATCTCCTGGCGTCGTCTCGCGTGAGTGCTGTGCATGACAAGGGTGAGGGCAAGGGCGTTCTGATCTATGTGGATACAGAGGTCAGGGATGCTGCCACGGGCGAACCGTTGTATGCGCTACGACAAGGGACCTTCGCGCGTGGTGATGGCGGTATGGGCGGAGATCTCGGACCCGCACCGCATCCTCATGTCATGCCCACCCGCAAGCCGGACCTCGTAGCGGCTTCCGATACGCGTGCGGATCAGGCTTTGCTGTACCGGCTTAACGGCGATATGAACCCGCTGCATGCCGACCCTGAATTGGCTGCGCGCGTGGGGTTCAAGGCGCCAATCCTGCATGGCTTGTGCACCTATGGAGTGGCTTGCCGGGAGATTTTGGCTCAGGTTTGTGAGTACGACCAGACGGCCATTGAAGAGTTCAACGTTCGCTTCACCTCACCGGTCTACCCCGGAGAGCGCATCACGACCCAGGCGTGGATCGATGGCGATGTGGTGTCTTTCCGCTGCAGCGTAGAGGCGCGTGACAAGGTGGTTCTGGACAACGGTATGTGCCGTGTTCGAAGGGCCTGACGAGGCGACTTTTTCTCACACCGTAGATGACTAAAAACCCAGGAAAAGGAGACAAGAACATGAAGACTCAACTGCGAATCTTGCTATGCGCGGCGCTGGCCTTGACGGGCTACGTCTCAGCCTATGCCCAAGCCACAGGCTACCCCAACAAGACCATCAAGATCGTCTCGCCTTACGCGCCAGGGGGCTCCACGGATCTGCTCACACGCGCCGCTGCGGAACTGGTGGGAAAGAAACTTGGGCAGGCGATGATCATCGAGAGCCGGCCTGGAGCAGGCACCCTGATTGCCACGCGGGGTGTGAAAGCCGCAGAGGCTGACGGCTACACGCTTTTGCTGCAGTCCAACGGGTTCGTCAGCAACCTGCATGCCTTCAAGGAACCGGGCTACGCCATGGCTGACTTCAAGCCGGTGGCGGTACTGGGGAAATCTTCTTATGTGCTCATGATTTCGACCAAGGGGCCGGCACGCGACATCAAGGAGTTCGTTGAGTACGCGAAAGGCCGCAACGATCTCTCCTATGGCACTTTGGGGCGTGGCGGGCGAACCCACATCCTGGCGGAAGAATTTGCGACGCGAGCTGGCTTCAAGTGGCAGGACATTCCTTACAAGGGCGGGGCTGACGGAGTGAACGCCGTGCTGGGCCGCCACATTGATGGGTATTTTGCGTCGGTGGCATTGGCCCACCCACACGCGCAGTCTTCGAACCTGAGATTGATTGGAATCGCCAGCGAAGTCCGCTCGGAATTCCTGCCTGCCGTGCCCACCTTCAAGGAAGCGGGCATTCCGCAGATGACGGATGACCTCTGGATCGCCTTGTTCGCGCGCTCCGATATTCCCCAACCCATTCTCGACACGCTGCGCACGGCTTTCCGGGAAGTCAGTGCTTCGGAGGAGATGAAGGTGGTGCGTCAGCGCATCCAGATGTCGACTTACACGGCAAGCCTTGCCGAGTTCGAAACCAGTATGAATGCTGCGCTTGTGCAGACCATTCAGGAATTCAAGCAACACAAGCTTCCACAGCAGTGAAGCTGTACCCGCTCAAAGGAGAAAGAACTATGAAGCTAAAAGGAAAATCTGCCATCGTGACCGGTGGTGGGCGAGGTATCGGTCGCGCCATTGCGCTTGAACTGGCTCGTCAGGGCGCTGCGGTGGTCGTCAATGACCCAGGTCTGGGCCGCAGTGGCGAGCTCACCACGGAGAGGCCCGCAGATGAAGTGGTGGCTGAAATCGTTCAGGCGGGTGGGCGCGCGGTGGCCAACCATGAATCTGTCTCGGATCATCAAAAGGCCGGGCAGATGGTGCAGCAGTGCATAGACAGTTTCGGCAGTATCGACATTCTCATCAACTCTGCCGGTGTGGTGCGAGAACGCATGATCTGGAATATGACCGAGGATGAGTTCGACACGGTCATCGGTGTGCACCTCAAGGGCATGTGGAACATGTCTCACCACGCCATTCGCTACATGCGGACGCAGGGGTTCGGGCGCATTGTCAGTTTGTCCTCAGACGCGTTCAAAGGAACCTTCGGGCAGTGCAACTACGCTGCGGCCAAAGCCGGCATCATTGGCCTGACGCGTTCCATAGCCAAGGAAACAGCCAAGTTTGGAATCACCGCCAACGCGCTGTGCCCGGTGGCCGACACCCGCATGACCGCCACGCCTGAGGTGGCGGCCAACCGCAAACGCAAGCTCGAAAGTGGGTTGATCACCCAGGCACAGTACGACGCCGCGATGCAGGCCAAAGGGCCGGAATACGTGGCTCCTTTGGCAGCCTACCTCTGCCTGGAGGACGCAGACTTCATAAACGGACAGACATTCCATGTGGAGAAGGGCGTTATCAATACCTATTACTTTGGCGAAGATCGCAATTCGATGTTCAAAGTGGGTGACGGTTTGTTCACACTGGAGGAGCTGGAAGAGTGCCTGCCCCGCGCCCTGCTGAATGGCGTTCCCCCCATCGCTCCGGTCGTCAAGCGTGAACAAGCGCAGAAAGCTGGCGCATGACTGCAGATCTGCGCGAGTTCCGGGATGAAGTGCGGGCCTTCATCCGCGCGAGCTTGTCGGAGGAGCTGCGCGAACGTGTGATGCGTGGCTATTCACAGCTGGAAAAGGCTGACTATGTCTTTTGGCAGAGGTGCTTGTATGAACGCGGCTGGGGTGCGCCAAGTTGGCCCATGGAGCATGGCGGCGCTGGCTGGACTGCCGCACATCGCCAGATTTTTGACGATGAGTGCGCGCGCTTGGGTGCACCGCGCACACAGCCCCAGATGGTGAAAATGATTGGCCCTATCCTCTGTGCGCACGGCACACCGGAGCAGCAGGCGCGCTTTCTTCCTCCAATTCTGAAAGGCGACGAGTGGTGGTGTCAGGGCTATTCCGAGCCTGGCGCAGGCTCCGATCTGGCGGCGATCTCCACCCGCGCTGAACGTGACGGCGATCATTACGTGGTCACCGGCCAGAAAGTCTGGACTTCCTTCGCGCATTTTTCTGACTGGATGTTCTGCCTGGTGCGCACGGAGGTCGCAGCGCGCAAGCAGGAGGGCATCACCTTCTTGCTCATCGATATGCGTTCGCCCGGCGTAGAAGTTCGCCCTATCCATACGTTGGACCTGGCGCATCACACCAACGAAGTATTCCTGAACGAAGTACGGGTGCCGGTGGAAAACCGCATTGGAGAAGAAGGCCGGGGATGGACTTATGCCAAGGCCTTGCTCGCGCACGAACGCAGCGGTATTGCTGAGCTTGGACGGGCGCGAGAGCGGTTTGAACGCATACACCGCATCGTCGCAGACCCAGCGATCGCCGGAGCGAGGCTGCGGGGCGACGCGGAGTTCATGTCGCAGCTTGCCCAACTGGAAGTGGAGATCATGGCAGCTGAAGCCACCACGCTCAGGCTTCAGGAAAGCCATGCTGCACCGGCGCTCTCGTCCGTGCTGAAACTGCGGGGCTCCGAGATCACGCAGCGGCTCACGCGTCTGGCGGTGGAGGCGCTCGGGCCTCATGCCTTGCACTTCGATATCGAAGAAGCAAGCAGAGGTCCGCATGAAGACGATCCCCTGCCTTCCTACGCCACGGGCCGTGTTCCTGAGTACATGGTGTTCCGCTCTCTCACCATCGCCGGCGGCTCCAGTGAAATCCAACGCAACATCATCGCCAAGCTGGCCTTTGGTGATTGAAGCAAGGCGCCCTGCGATGCAATTTACCTTGACAGATGAGCAGCAACAGCTGCGTAACGCCGCCACGCGTTTTGTGCGCGATCGCTATACCTTCAGCGCCTGGCGCCGGTGCGCAAGGCAGCTAAATGGCTTTGATGCCGAAACCTGGCGACAGATGGCCAGCATGGGCTGGACGGCCGTGGCAGTGCCCGAAGCCTATGGTGGCTTGGGGCTGGGCCCGGATGCGCAAGCGATCATCATGGAATCCTTCGGAGAGGGCCTGGTGCTGGAGCCCTATTGGAGCAGTGCCGTGGTGTGCGCTCAAACGCTGAGCCTGGCTGGAACGCCAACGCAGAAGTCGTTGTGGCTTCCGCGTATCGCGGATGGCTCGGTTCGCGGTGCGTTCGCACTGCTGGAACAAGGCACACGCTATGACTGGTCCGCTTTGGCTTGCGAGGCCCGCAAGAAGGACGAAGCCTGGGTGCTGAACGGACAGAAGCTGGCCGTGCTCGACGCACCGCATGCAGATCACCTGGTGGTGGTGGCTCGCACTGGCGGAAAACCTGGCGATGCCGCGGGTTTGTCGTTGTTCTGGGTTCACTCCGATGCGCCTGGCCTCAAGCGCCGCGACTTCCGAACCGTGGATGAGCGCCGCGCCAGTGACATGGTTCTGGACGGTGTGAAGGCCGAACTGATAGGCATTGAGGGCGCCGCAGCTGGTGTGGTGGAGCAGACCATAGACCATGGAATTGCCGCACTGTGCGCCGAGGCGGTGGGTGTGATGTCCAGCGCCGTAGAGGCCACGGTGCAATACCTCAAAACCCGCCAGCAGTTCGGCCGTCCGCTAGCGCAGTTCCAGGTGTTGCGCCACCGGGTGGCGGACATGGTGATGGCGCTGGAGCAGTCTCGCTCTCTGGCGATGCTTTGCGCGTTCTCCTTGAATGACTCGCCCGCTCGACGCATGCGCGTGGCAGCGGCTGCCAAAGCTCAGATTGGGTCGGCGGGCCGCTTCATAGGCGAAAGCGCTGTGCAATTGCATGGCGGCATAGGCGTGACGGATGAGCTGCAGATTGGCCATTTCATGAAACGCCTGTTGGCCATTGACATCCTGCTTGGCGACACGCGCCATCACCTCTCACGGATGGCGCAACGTGAAGCCATGGCCTGACGGGCTACGCCATAGAGATCACTTCAGCCACAGATGACTCCAGGAGTACTGATGAACGATTCCCCTCTTCACGTTCGCATCGAAGGCAGCGTGGCGATTCTGACTCTGTCGGCACCAGAGCGCCGCAATGCCATATCCACGGACATGCGCCACGAGTTGCTCGCACAGCTCAGGCTACTGGGTGATAACGACCAGGTTCATGCGCTGGTGCTCACGGGTGCCGGGGGGCATTTTTGCTCGGGTGGCGATGTGAGCCAGATGGCTGCTCCTGGTCAACCGCGTGACATCGTGGGAGGCGGGCGCCGTCTGGCGATCCTGCACGATTGCATTCGCTTGTTGGTGGGTGGGCCTAAACCAGTGGTGGCAGCGGTGGAAGGCGTCGCCTTTGGGGCCGGCATGTCGTTTGCGATGGCTTGCGACTGGGTGGTGGCTGCGGAAGATGCCAGGTTTGGCGCTGCGTTCGGTAAGGTGGGCCTGATGCCTGACTGCGGCTTGCTCTGGACCTTGCCGCGCCGGGTGGGCGAAGCTGCCGCCCGTGATGTGTTGCTCACGGCGCGCGTGCTGGACGCTTCGCAAGCGAAGACGCTCGGCATGGTGAACGAGCTTGTGTCCCCTGGCCAGGCACTTGCCGCTGCACTGAAAAAATGTGCCGAATACGCCGTGGTGGCTCCGCGCTCAGCGGCTGCGGTCAAGGCGGTGCTGGCGCGTGCGCCAGATTCCTTGAACGACCTTTTGCAAATGGAAGCCGACCTGCAGCAGAGCCTGAGGCAAAGCGTAGACCATGAGGAAGGCCGAAAAGCCTTCACGGAAAAACGAGCGCCCGTGTTCATTGGACGTTGAGGACTACACGCCATGGCACTTGATCCTCGACTACGCGCGCGGCTGGTGTTGCCAGCGTTTTGCGCGCCCATGTACCTGGTGAGTGGAAGGCCGTTGCTGGCGGCAGCTTGTAAAGCCGGGATCATTGCGGGAACCAATCCGCGCAATTGGCCCAGCGTGCAGGCGTTCGAACAAGACATGCTGGCATTGCGGCGTGAACTGGATGAGTTTCAGGCTGAGCACCCTGAGGCACGCCTGGGGCCGCTCGCCACCAATCTGAACCTTCGGGCCAGCGGTGAGGAGATGGCCCATTACCTTCGTATTTGCAAAGCCGCGCGCGTGGATATCGTGGTATCCGTGCGGGGTGACCCTACCCGCCTGATCGAGCAAGTGCATGAGCACGGCGGCGTGGTGTGGCACGACGCCACCTCTTTGAGATTTGCTGAGAAAGCCATCCGCGCCGGAGCTGACGGCATCATCGCCATTGCGGCGGGTGGGGGCGGTCACTCCGGGCAAGTCACTCCGCTCACATTGATTCCCCAGATCCGGGCCATGTTCGAAGGCACCATCGTGATGGCTGGCGCCGTTTCCAACGGCGCCGCCATTCGCGCGGCTGAAGTTCTGGGTGCTGATCTCGCCTACCTGGGAACACGCTTTATCGCCACGCAGGAATCAGATGCGCCTGATGACTACAAGCGCATGCTGGTGGATTCCGGCATTTCAGATCTCGCCTACACACCGGCCGTCAATGGTGTGCCCGCGAACTGGCTATTGCCTTCACTGCGCAGCCATGGAATTGACCCGGCTATGCAGAGGCCAGCGCAGCCCGGAGCGGACCACTTGCCCCCTGAGGTGCGTCCCTGGAAAAACGTGTGGAGTGCCGGGCAGGGTGTGGGGCTGATCAAAGACATCCCCACGGTATCCGAGCTAGTGCGGCGCTTGCGCCGCGAATACGTGCAAGCCTGCGCTATGCCCAGCATGGCGCAGGCAGCTTCCCTCGTATAGATTTTCACTGAAGGAGACAAACATGAAGAATTCCTTGAACCATTCACGCGGCCTAGGCCGCATGCTGAAAGGCGTGCTCACCGGCCTGCTGCTGGGCTCGGCAGCGCTGGCCTCGATCAGCGCAACTGCCCAGCAGGCCTGGCCTACCAAGCCCGTCAGGGTGATTCTTCCATTCGGGCCGGGGAGCGCCACCGACATCGTGGCGCGCGCGGTGGCTGAGGAGTTTCGCTCTGAACTGGGCCAGCCTTTCATCGTGGACAACCGCGCCGGTGCCAACGGTTTCATCGCTGCAGAAGCCGTCGCCCGAGCGCCCGCCGACGGCTACACCTTATTCATCACATCGAACACCACACAGACCAATAACCAGTTTCTATTCAAGAAACTGCCCTACGACCCTGTGAAAGATTTCGTACCTATCGGCCCCATCAACGAGCAGTACTACGTGCTCGCGGTGCCTCAAAGCATGCCCGTGAACAATGTTGCCGAGTTCGTGGCCTGGCTCAAAGCGAACCCGGACAAGGCCAGTTATGGCTGGGGCGCCGCTGTGGCACAGATTGCGGGGGCCACCTTCCTGAAAGAAGTGGGGGCCACGGCCACTGGTGTTCCCTACAAGAGCAGCCCTCAGGTCACCACCGACCTGATTGGCGGACAGCTCAGCTTTACGGTGCAGGGCGTGACCTCCGGCTTGCAAGTCTTGAAGAGCGGCCGCCTGAAGGCACTCATGGTGAGCTCGCCGGAACGGGTTCCACAATTGCCTGATGTGCCTACCGGCGCGGAAGCCGGTGTCCCAGGGTTTCGGGCATCGGCATTCATCGGGGTGTTCGCGCCTACGGGGACACCAGAACACATCGTTAAGCTGCTCAACGCCACGCTCATAAAGGCCTTGCGCAAGCCGGAGATGATTGCGCGAATTGACGCCTGCTGTGCCGGGCGGTTCATTCATTCTTCCCCCGCAGAGTTTGCCGAATACCTGCGCAAGGATCGCGAACGTTGGTCTACCAGTATCAACGCTGTGGGCATCAAGCCCGAGTAAGCCACTTTCCCTTCAAGATTCTTTGTATCCGCATGACTTTGCCAATGTCTTCCAGTCCCCTGCCGCTTGCGGGTATCAAGGTGGCCGATTTCTCGCAGGGCGTTGCTGGCCCTCACGCGTCGTTTCTGCTTGCTAACCAGGGGGCAGAGGTGATCAAGATCGAGCCCCCGGAAGGTGACTGGGGGCGCAATCTCGGCAAGCGGTTCGGAAATTTCAGTGCGTTTTCGGTCTACTACAACCGGGGCAAAAGATCGCTTGCGCTGGATCTCAAGCAGGCCAGGGCACGCGAGATTGCCTTTGAGATCGCGGCCACGGCAGATGTGGTGGTGGAGTCTTTTCGCCCAGGTGTGATGGCACGCCTGGGCCTGGACCCGGCCAAGCTGTTTGAGCGAAACCCCAAGCTGGTGTATCTGGCCGTGACAGGTTTTGGCCAGAGTGGCCCGAACGCGGATCTTCCTGCTACGGATGCGATCATTCAAGGCTATTCCGGCCTCATGTCGCTGAATAGAGATGCCCAGGGTGTGCCGCAGCGGTTTCCCATGATCCTGATTGACGTGGTGTCTGGAATCTATGGCGCGCAGGCGATCATGGCGGCCTTGCTCAGAATGTTCCGTTTTGGAAAAGGCCAATACATAGACTGCAATCTGATGCAGTGCGCCACGGCCCTTCAAGCTCCGCGCTTGCTGGAATTCCATCTGGAAGGGGGCAACCCGGAGATCATGTATGTACCCCTGGGTGTGTATGCCACCAAGGATTCATTTCTGAGCCTGTCCGTCAACCGGGACGCGCATTTTGCGATCTTCTTCGAAGTCCTTGGCCGGCCTGATATTGCGCATGACCCTCGCTACGTGGCGCGTGCCGATCGTGTGCGCCATGCCGACGCGATCAATGCCGTTGTGCGCGAAAAGCTCTTGGAGCGCACCTCTGAAGAATGGAGCGTCCTGCTGAGCCAGGCCGGCATACTCCACGCGAAGATACGCTCCTATAGTGACCTCTTGAGTGACCCAGAGAGTGTGAAGGCCGGTCATCTGACCTGGTTGAACCACCCGGATCTGCCCAGCCCCGTGCCTGTACCCAATGTGCCGGGGGCGTTTCCCGCTGAAGCGTTTGGGGCGCTTTCGAGCTGTCCTGAGGTGGGCCAGCATACCGAAGACGTGCTGGCCGAACAGGGGTTGTCAGCCCAGGACATTCAGACCGCTATTGCCGAGGGTGTGGCTTGTACACGCAGACGCCAAACTTGAATCCAGGGGTGTGACTCGCCAAACATCCGGAGGCCGGCCCCCGGATGTTCGCTGGGACCACCGAGCTCCCGCTAGGCGGTCGGCCTACCTGAATGCGCTGCTTGCTGAACAGGATTCCGCTACCCGTCGATCCCGGTTTCCTCCCTCGAAGGGCGAAGGCGGAGCAACGGGGCGTCACATCTGCAGATGTTCCCGATTGTCAGACGATGCACAATGAGGCGTGCCTAATTCACCTCATATTCGATTGATCACGCGCCGGCAAGGCCTGGGCGCTTTGGCCGGTATCGCGCTGGCCGGCCTGTTGATCACCCTGCCTGCTTGCGCGAACCGCTTGTCTGCCGGTGCGGACGGTACGCGCTCCTACACCTTGCCAAGAGCGCAACTGGAAGAACTGATCGGCAAGAAATTCCCGCAACAGCGGCGTCTTTCAGGCCTGATTGATGTCACCTTGCAGCGCCCTCGCCTGCAGCTATTGCCTGAAACCAACCGGCTAGGCACTTCTATTGACCTGACCGCCGCAGAGATGCTTCTGGGTACGCGCTATGAGGGGAGAGTGGATCTGGACTACGGCATCCGCTTCGATGCCGCAGACGGCAGCATTCGCATGGTCGACGTGCGGGTCGGCAAGGTCGACTTTCCATCTGTTCCGCAGCAGTACCAACCACTTTTCGCTCGCGCCGCGCCCCGCATGGTGGAGCAACTGCTGAATGGCATGGTGCTACAGGAAATCAAACCGGACCAGCTGGCCCTGGTCAATGGCCTGGGCTATAGGGTGGGCGAGGTGCGCGTGACGCGCGAAGGCTTGCGCGTGGAGTTGTTGCCGGCCCTTCCAGGGCCTTAAAAAAGAAAATTTCCGCAGAGTTGAATCCAAACAAGAGTTTGACGCGTATTCAAGGCAGAGGGGCAGCCAAAGTGCCGCTTCTCACTAGAACCCGAAGCTCAAACCGATTGAAAAGGAAAGAATCATGCAAGCCAAGACCATCGCCCTCGCTACCGTACTCGCCGCATCTTTTGCAGGCAGCGCCTTTGCCGCCCAGCCTGTGTCTGGAGAAGGTCCGCAGTTTTCGTTGTTTCAAGACGGCGTTGTCACTAGCAGCCTCAGTCGGGCTGAAGTGAAAAATCAAGCCTTGATCATGCCGCCTGTTGCTGGTGACCGCCCTCTCATGCAATTCAACGCAAATGCCACTAGCACCACGAGCCGTGCCGAAGTTCGTGAGCAGACCCGTGAAGCCATTGCACTGGGCTATCGAGTCAAAAGCGGTGAAATGCGTTGATCACACGCGAGGGTCCAGCCGTATCCAGGGACCCTCTGCATACGCCGAACGATGCTTAGCTAGCGCGGACTGGGGCAGTCTGCGGCGTTGCTTACGCCGGCCGCAAAAATCCTCGCGATAGCTACGGCTATCAATGCGGTTTTCGCCTTGTATCCCCTCCCGACTTAACCTGGCAGCTTTCCGATCGAGTCATGCAGAGGATTTCTAGTGACGTCGCCACGAAGGTATACAGGGCTCTATTTCTTTGAGTTCATGGAAAAACACGGCAGGCTCGCACGCTAGTGCGAATCCTGTTGTTTCTGCGTTGGTCTACTTCTTGGTTTCCTGGTCGTAAGCAGCTTTGAGCATCAAGAAGTTTTTCTGCGATTCCATCTTGAAATCATCTGTGGTGCCCGCGAAGTCTTCCAGCGAGATCTGTTGGCGGACTTTCTTCAGTTCATCGGAATCGGTCACGCGGCGCGTCACATCCTTGAGCACTGCCTTGATGGGCTCCGGGGTATCCGCGCGCACGGCCACACCGTAGAGGCTGTAGTACACCATGTCCTTGACGCCCAACTCCTTGAATGACTTCACGCCTGGAAGGAATTTGTTTGGCCCGTCGCCAGTCGTGGCGAGCACGTGAATCCGGTTGTTGTCTTTCTGTCCCCGCGTTAAGCCGACAGTGGCATAGTAGGCGTCGATTTCACCGGTCATGGTTGCGGTAACACCTTCCATGCCCCCTTTGTACGGAATCATGGTCGCAGTCACACCCAGGTGCTGACTCAGTGTTCTGCTGAGCATCGAGTATTGGTTGGCCCCAAGACCCAGTGTGCCGAAGTTCAGTTCACCCTGTTTCTTGGCCGCGTGTGCTTTCAGATCATCCATTGTCTTGATATTGAACTGAGTGGGCACGATCAGGGTGAATGCGGTTTTGGCCAAGGGCGTGATGACCTCGAAGTCGCTCGGGACATACGCCAGGCCAGGATTGGCCAACTTGCTGGCAGCAAGCTCACCAGTGTGAAAAAACAGCGTGTGTCCATCTGCTGGTTGCCCCTTCACCGCCAAGGCACCAATAGAAGTTCCGCCACCCGGGCGGTTCTCGATCACCACAGTCGTTTTGAGTTCTTTGCCTAGCTCCTGAGCGAAGGCGCGTGCCATGTTGTCAGTGGAAGCACCTGGTGGATACGGAACGATGAATTTGATGGGCTTGCTGGGGTAGCTGCCTTGTGCAAGCACGGGAGCAGCCATCCCGAAGGTGGTGCAGATTGCGCTGGCTATCAGTGCGGATCTAAGGAATTTGGAGCGTCTCATTTTTTGTTCCCATGTGCCGGTCTGCGCCGGCCAGATGTTGTGAATGAAAGAGTGATCAGTTGGAAGCGGACAGCCGTGGAAGTTGGTTTTGCTCCTGCTCAGGCGGTACGGGTTGGTCTTCTAGTAATTCAAAGATCGCCAATGGTTGTTCGGCATCCTCAGTTGCCTTGAAACGGACTTTCGCGCCGATGTGCAACTGCGAATGAGGCGCGACAATGTTGGTGATGAGTTGCGGGCCTTCTTGCAGTTTCACGATGGCCACGTTGTAGGGCAGGCGATCCTTGAATTCGGGGTGGTATGCCACGTGATACACCACCCAGCTCTTGATGACACCGTTGCCACAGGCGTCTTTCCACTGCCATGCGTGGCCAAGGCAAGCCGGACAGAGTGCTCGTGCAGGTAGCCAGGTATGACCACACGAACACGCCTGGAACTTCAAGCACCCTTCGCGTAGGCCAGTCCAATAAGGCTCGTTTTGCGCGTCGATGTCTATGACGATGGAGCTTGTCATGTCACGCTCCCAGGATCAGGGTTGAATGGGTGTGCATGGTGCCTCCCTGGTTGCTGACCAGGCTATGGCGGACACCTGGCACCTGCAAGGTCGCTGTACCGCGCACCTGCCGTACACCTTCGTGGATCAGTTGCATACCCGGTAGTCCCGTTTCAGAGAGAAGACCTCCTGAGGTGTTGAGCGGCAAGCGTCCGCCAAACTCAATCTGTCCGTCGCGTACGAACTCATGTACTTCACCCTTCCTGCAGAAACCGTAATCTTCCAAAGTCATGAGTACGGTGATGGTGAAGCAGTCGTAGATTTGAGCCACATCGATGTCCTGCGGCTTCAGGCCGGCCATGTCGAAGGCCAGTTGGCCTGAACGCTTCGCCAGGGTCGAAGTCAGGGATTCGCGCAGGTGAACGTCGTAGGAGGTCTGGCCGCCGCCAATGCCCAGAATCGACACAGGGGCGTTGACCCCAAGAGAGTGCGCACGCTTCGCGCTCATCACCACGACGGCAGCGCCGCCATCGGAGACCAGGCAGCAGTCGTCGCGTCGCAGGGGTTCTACCACCCAGGGCGACTTCATGTAGTCTTCCATCGAGATCGCTTTGCGAAGCTGTGCCTTGGGGTTCGAAGCCCCATGCTTGCGTGCCGCAAGTGCCACGGCGCCAAAAGCTTCAGGGGGTGTCTGGTACTCGGCCACGTGAGCTTGATGGATCATCGCGTAGCCTGCGGCGGTGGAGAACCACCCATAAGCTGCGTCGTTGCCACGCGGACGCGCATAGGCTTGGCGTGAACCGCTGCGAGGGTTGTCGGCGTAGCTCACGAGCGCAACCTCACACTGGCCGGTCTCGATGGCCATCATCGCCATATCGATCAGGGTAATGTTGGCCGCGCCACCTTGATCCCAAGCGCCTCCCCAGCGGGGTTGAATGCCCAGTGCTTCGCACACCTTCTGTCCATAGAGGATCTCGCGGCCTGATGTCGGGACTTTGACGAAGAGTCCATCCACAGCGCCTTTTTCAATACCCGCGTCCGCGAGCGCAGCTCGGCATGCCGCCGCGTTGAGAGTGACGGTGTCCAGGCCCAGGTTGCCGTAGTCGGTGTGTCCGATTCCGGCGATCACGTACTTGCCACGCATAGGAGGTTCTCCGCTATCAGCTTGCCGTGAAGCGGGGTGTACGCTTTTCCTGGAACGCCAGGGCGCCTTCCTTGGCATCGGCGGTGCCGGACAGCAAGCGGTTGGTGAACTGCTCCATCCGCAGCCCGGTGGCCAGCCCCATCGTGGGGGCCTTGACCGCCAATTCCTTGGCAGCCTGTACAGCCAGTGGCGCATTGGCCGCAATCCGCTTCGCATAGCGCATGGCCTCGTCCAGCAGCTGTTCGGGTGGGACCACCTTGTTCACGAGCCCCCAGCGCTCCGCTGTCACGGCATCAATCGAGTCTCCCGTGAGCAGCATTTCCATCGCGATCGCGTACGGCAATTGGCTGATGCACCGCTGCGTGCCACCGTTGCTCGCGATGATGCCGCGCTTGACTTCGGCCAGCGAGAATGTGGCGTGCGGGACGGCAATGCGGATGTCAGTGGCCAGCATCAGCGTCATGCCGCCGCCCACGCAGTACCCGTTGACGGCCGCAATCACCGGTTTCCAGACTTCCAGGCCGCGGTTGAGCAACTGGTCTTTCTGGGTGAGCCAGAAGTCAGACATGGTGGTTGGCCGCCCGATGTAGGACTTTAGATCCGCTCCAGAGCTGAAGGCTTTGTCACCTGCGCCAGTAATGACAGACACGCGGATGGCGGGGTCGTCACGCACCTGCTCCCAGGCTTCGGAAATCAATTGGTAGTGTTCGAGATCGAATGCGTTCCTGCGCTCTGGCCGATTGATGGTGATGAGCGCGACGCCTTCTTCATTGACATGGAGATCGATGGACATGGAGACTTTCCTTCAAGCGCGCGTGCTGAGAAGTTCGCGGGAAAGCACCATTCGGTGCACCTCTGAAGGACCTTCTCCAATGCGCTTGATGCGCAACTCGCGGTACCACCGTTCCAGCGGCATTTCCTTGGACACGCCCATTCCGCCTAGAATTTGAATGCAACGGTCCACGACCCGGCCCGCTGTTTCAGTGGCCACCACTTTGGCAATTGATGCCTCGGTCTTGAAGTTGAGGCCCGCATCTCCACGCCGTGCTGCTTCATACACCAGCAACCGGGCCGCACGAAGTTCCATCTCGCTGTCTGCAATCATCCATTGGATGGCTTGCTTGTCCGCAAGTTTGGATTTGAAGACTTCACGCTCGCGCGCCCAGTCGATGGCTATCTGGAGCGCGGCCTGGGCAATGCCGATGGTTCCAGATGCGTAGGGAACGCGGCCTTCTACAAGCCATTTTTCGCACAGTGCGAAGCCCTGGCCTTCTTCACCTAATCGGTTTTCCACCGGGACTTCCACGTCTTCCAGAATCAACTCATAGGGGGACCACGAGCGGATAACGGGGATCTCGCGACAGGTCAGGCCTTTGGGTTTGCCTTCGATGATGAAGCAGGTGACCCCTCCACGCTCGCCCTGTTCGCCCGTGCGTGCAAATACCAGACCCCAGGTAGCGGAGGCGGCGCCTGTGATCCACATCTTGGCTCCGTTCAAGATGTATTTGTCTCCTTTGCGGACGGCGCGGGTGCGGATGGATCGTGCCGGGTCAGAGCCACCGGAGGCCTCGCTGATGGCGACGAAGGCTTTCTTGCCGTCCCGTATGGCGGGGACTGCGAAGCGCTCAATCTGTTCACGCGTTCCTAGCAGCACGGGCGCGGGCGGGTTGGAACCTGTCGTACCGCAAGCAGGTATGTAGGCTCCCATGCGGCACTTGGCTGTTTCTTCGGCCACCACAGCAGCGGCCAGCAGACTCAATCCACCACCACCAAACTCCTCCGGCGCTCGAGCGGCCCACAAGCCCATGGACTTGGCTTTTTCAGACAAGGGCTTGAGCAGATGCTCGGGCAACTCGAAGGCGTCGTGTGCGACCTGGTCTTCTGCGGCCTTGACGTCTTTTTGCATGAAGCGTCGGGTCGTCTCGCGGATCTGAATAAGGTCTTCAGAGAGACCTGCGTCGTGTTCATTCATAGGAATTCCCAGAGGTGTGTAGGAGAAGAGGATTGAAGGGCGGTGTGATCAGGAAGTGTCAACACGCCTTAGGGGTGCTCACCGAATGCACCGCGGCTGACTAGCGCGTGGTATTGGTCGTCGTTCAGATTCAGCAGACCCTTCACGATCTGCTCGGTGTCTTGGCCCAGTTGGCCGCTGGGCACGTAGCCCGGGGTGCTGTGATCCGCGAACGTCAATGGGCTTCCATGCGCCAGCATCTCGCCATACAGCGGATGGTCTACCCAGCTGAGCATGCCGGTCTCGTGCAGATGGGGATCGTTCACCACCTCGTCCAGTTCTCTCACTGGAGCGGACGGCACACGTGATTCCACCAGGGCGTCAAACAAGTCGCCTTTCTTGAGGTGGCGGGTCACCGCTTCTATGGCCGCATCCACCTCTTCCATATGCACCAGCCGAGACGCCCGAGTGGCGAAACGCGGGTCTTCCAACCATTCGACACGATCAAGGACTCGTGCAAGCGCCACCCAGTGGGTGTCGGCCACAGTCAGGATCGCGATGGCTCCGTCAGAGGTGGGGTAGACGTTGTACGGGCACATCGTGAGGCCACCATGGCGATTGCCCGTCCGCTTGCAGCTCTGGTCGCCGCGCTGGTGCAAGCCCAGGCTCGACAGCAGACTGGGAAATACCGAACTGAGCATGGAGACCTCAATGTTTGAGGCGTGTCCAGTCATGGCGCGCTCGTACAGTGCAGTGGTGATGGCGCCATACAAGTGCACACCGGCGAAGAAGTCGCACAGTGCCGGGCCAGCCTTGAATGGGGGTGTGTCCGGGCCGCCGGTGATGCTCATCACGCCGGACATGGCTTGCACCGTGAGATCCATAGCCGGGTAGTCCCGATAAGGGCCTGTACTGCCATAGCCTGTGCTGGACGCAACGATTAACTGAGGGTTGGCCTGACGAAGTGTGTCTACGCCCAGGCCGAGCCGGTCCATGGCGCCGGGAGCGAAGTTGTAGACGATCACGTCGGCCTGCTTGGCCATTTCAAGGAGAGTTTCTCGCCCCGCACTGGCCTGTAGATCCAGCACGACGTTCTTCTTGTTTGGATTGAGCACGCCGAAAGGCTGTGCCACACCGCTGGCCCGCTCTCTCTTGCGCAGGTGTTCCCCGGAGGGGGACTCGACCTTGATCACCGTCGCTCCGGCCTGGGCCATCAGAAAGGTGGCATAGGGGCCGTTATAGATCTGCGTGAGGTCAATGACGGTAACGCCAGAAAGCGGCGGGGGAATCAAATGCTGGGTCATAGAGAGGAATTGCGCTGAGACAACGGGGAACCGGCGTTGGCTCAAAGGCCAGAAACCACATTCAATTTGAGTAGAACATGATTCCAATATTTAGAATGATGTTTATTTTATGTATGCGGCTTCGGCTTCGAATAGGGGTTTTCCCTTGGTCCATCCAGTGCGCTTGCGTTCGCTCGAATGCTGGGGTGCGCGGGGTAGAGGTGGCATGAGCCATGCATTGCAAGGGTCTCTTTATGCGCTGAAGGGGCATAATCTGCCGATGTTCTGTTTACGGCGGAGGCGTGCCCAACGGCCGGCGTATATCTGTTTTTGGTGCAGTAGTGACCGATCCTTCCGTACCTTCCCTTGTGGCAGAGACCACAAAAGTTGAAAGCGAATCAACCCCCCGCCTTGATGGCACCGTCGTCAAGGGAATGGCGTTGATCGAATTCCTTGCGGCGCAAGATCAGCCGCAGGCGGTTTCGGTGATAGCGCAGCACTTCAATTGGCAGAGGAGCAATGCGCACCGTCTGTTGACCACTTTCAAGGCGCTTGGCTATGTGCGTCAGAACGCTGAGACCAGCCGCTACGAGCTCAGTTTGAAGACGTGGGAGTTGGGTATGCGGGTCGTCGGCCGGAGCGCGATCAAGCGCGCGGCTCAACCCCACATGCGCAGCCTGAACCAGCAGTTCCAGGAGAGCGTGAATCTTTCCTTGCTGGTGGGCACCGATGTGCTGTATCTCGACACATTGCTCTCGATGTACCCCCTGCGGCCTACTGCGTCGCCGGGCGCGCGGGTGCCCTCCATCTTCACTGCAACGGGCAGGGCGCAATTGGCATTCCGATCAGATGCCGAAGCCATCACACGGGAAATCATCGCCAGTCGGCCAGAAGCTACCAACATCAAGCTCAAATCGTTTCAGGAAGAGCTGAAGCAGGTGCGTAACCAGGGCTACGCCATCACGCTAAGTGGCTGGCGTACCAATGTGAACTCAGTGGCCGTACCCATCCTGAATGCTGATCGGCAATCCATCGCCGCCATCGGCATCAGCGGTCCATCGGAGCGATTGAACACAGAAAAGATGCAGGAAATGGTACCGGTGCTGATGTATGCAGCCGCGCAGATCGCTGAGGTTTGCGGCGGCGCTTGAAACCCATGCCCCGAACCTCAGGCCATGATGAATGGCCTGGGCTTTCAGTTAAAAATGTGCGCGCGACACGCAAAGGGCTGAGTGTGGAGTTGTCGCCAGCCCTTCGCGTGTCTTGAACCTGGCTTCAAGCCATCTTGCAGCCCGCGCCTGAATCTGAAAGTGCTTTGGCCGCCACGCCCAGCACCTTGTTCTCGCCTTTTTCCACCACGCGCAGATAAAAATCCTGCACGGGGTTGTGCGCACGGCTCATGGTCCATTTACCGCGAGGGCTATCGATGACGGCGGATTCCATGGCCTTGTAGAGTGCGGGCTTGGCATTCAGATCGCCATTGACCGCCTTGGCACCCTGCACCAGCAGCAAGCCGGCGTCATACCCCTGTACTGAGTACACATCAGGCTGGGATTTGAAGGCCTTGGCGTACTCCGTACGGAACTGCCGGTTGCGCGGAGTGGCGAGCGAGTCGCTGTAGTGCAAGGTGGTCATGATGCCGTCGGCGGCGGGGCCCGCAGCCTCCAGAACCCCTTCGGTCAAGAAGCCCGAACCCCAGAGCGGAATTTTCCCCTTCAGGCCAGCGGCGGCATAGTCGGAGATGAATTTTCCAGCCCCGGCACCTGCGAACATGCAGGCCACGGCGTCAGGCTTGAGCGAAGCGATTTCGGTCAGAAGCGCCTGGAATTCAACGTTGGGGAACGGCAGCCACAGGTCTTTGATGATGGTGCCACCAGCCTTGGTATAGCTTTCCTTGAAGCCATCGAAGGCTTCTTCGCCCGCGGCGTACTTCCAGGAAATCCAGACTACCTTCTTCAAGCCCTTATCCATCATTGGTTTGCCCAATGCCAATGTGGGTTGTGAATTCGAGAACGAGGTACGAAATACGTTAGGTGCGCACAGCGCGCGGGTGGCCGCGAGCACGCCGGCGTTGGGAATCAGACACAGCACGCCGGATTCGCGCGCAACTTTCTGAATGCCCATCTGCACGCCGGAGTGAACCGTGCCCACGATGACGTCAACCTTATCGCGCTGCACCAGCTTACTGGCGTTCTCCACGCCCTTGGAGGGATCAGACTCATCGTCAAGTTTGACGATCTCTACCTCTCGCCCGCCCAACTTGTTGCCCTGTTCCTGCAGCGCCAGCCGGAAGCCGGCCTCAATGGCATTGCCAATCTGCGCAAAGGTACCGGTATACGGCAGCATCAGGCCGATCTTGATCTTGCCTGTCTGGGCGCGCCCAAGGCGAGGCAGCGTGAGCGCGGAGGCGCCGACGAGAGCGGCGCCGCCATGCGCAAGCAGCACGCGGCGGGACAGGGCGTTGGATCGGGTCATGTACTTGCCTTCCTGATGAGTGATGTAGTAATTCGATACGAACTCAATGCTCGCTCGCATCGACCGGTTGACGGTATTGGGGGAAACACCTGATGGTCTTGTTCCCTCTCCTGCAGGCGGGCCCGACTAAGGGAGAGGGCTAGGGTGAGGGGCCGCAGCGGTTGATGAGTGCGCGCGGGTGAAAAGCCGCATTCCCCCGATGCCTCTCCAGCTATTCAAATCCGCTTGCGCCCTTCCCAGTAAGGCTCCTTCAGCAAGTTCTTCTGGATCTTGCCGATGGCCGTCTTTGGAAAGCTTTCCACGAATTTGATCAAGCGCGGGCGTTTCAGCCGGGCCAGCTTCGCTTCGCACTGGGCCAGCACCTGCGCTTCAGTCAGTTCTGCGCCAGGCTTGAGCAAGATGTAGGCCGCAGGTACCTCGCCGAATTTCGGGTCAGGCACGCCGAACACGGCCACCTCAGCCACTTGGGGCAGGCCGTAGATGGCATCTTCGATTTCTTTCGGATAGACGTTTTCGCCGCCTGAGATCAACATATCTTTGGCGCGGTCTACGAGGATGATGCAGCCATCGGCATCCATGGTGGCCACATCGCCAGACAAGCCCCAACCATGGCCGAGCTTGAAGAAAGCCTCGGTCTGTTCGGGTTCGTCGTAGTAGCCAATCATGACGTTGTCGCCGCGCGTGGCCACTTCACCGATCTCGCCCACCGCGACCGGGGTGCCATCAGGCCGTAGCACCGCCATGTCTACGTTGTAGGGTTGCCGACCCACGCTGCCCAGCTTGGCTGGCAGAAGATGTGCGGGCAAGGCGGCGATCACGCCCATTTCACTCTGGCCATAGATTTGGGTGAGCTTCAGTTGTGGCAACTTGGCTATCAGTTCGAGCTGCACCCAGTCTGGCATGGGGGCGCCGGCGAAGGACAGTTTGGCCCAGCTCCCAAGCCGCGCCGGTGCAAACCGTGGATGTGTGACCAGCGTATTGGCTTGCGTGGGCACCATGAAGGCCGCCGTGATGCCCTCCGCTTCGCATGCATCCATGAACCCATCGGGCGACCACGGCGCCACAAACACGCTGGTGGCGCCAATGAGTACCGCTGGCTGGAACATGATGTTGAGAGCCGCTACGTGAAAAAGCGGGGTCACAATGCCCACCACATCTTCTGGTGTCAGCCGTTCCTCCACTACGACCGTGTGCGCCGTGACGTCTCGTGCGCGGTGGTGCATGAGCACACCTTTGGGGCGCCCTGTGGTGCCCCCGGTGTAGGTCATGCAGAAGGCATCAAACTCACTGAGCGAAACATCCGGCGGCGTAGTGGGATGTCGGGCGATGAAATCGTTGAAGCGAACGGTCTCGGGCGCCTCTTGGCTCCCGATGAGCACCACCGTTTGGATGCGGGGACATTGCTGGCGCACGTGGGCCAGCTTGTCTGCAAACTGCGCATCGATGATCAATACTTCTGTGTCTGACTTGTTCAGCACCCAAGCCAGCTCGTCAGCCGCGTAGAGGATGGAGACGTTGTTCAGCACCAGCCCTGTGCGCGCGGTCCCGAAGAACACCACCCCATACTCCGGCAAGTTGCGCGAAAGCATGGACACCTTGGTGCCTTTGGGTAGCCCCAGCGCCAGCAGCGCGTGCGCAAGTTGGTTGGCTAGTGCATCGAGTTCGCGGTAGGCCAGGACGCGGCGTGCGCCTTCTGGGCCTCGGAAAATGATGGCGGGTTTGTCAGGAAACCGCGCGGCGGAGCGGCGCAGCATATCTCCGGTGAGCATGAATAGCGAAGGGCAAGGTGGATAACCAATCCATCATGCCCAAACCCGAACGGGCGCGCTATCAGGGCAAACGCCGTCTGCAGGAAAGTTCTATCAGCTGTGCAGAGCGCTTGGCTGTTCGCTTAAAGCGTGACCCCATGCGCTGCCAATGTTTGCACGCAGGCGCGAGCGGCTTCAGCGCCTTTGCCAACAAAGTGCCCGGAGAAGAACTCGTGGTGCGTGGCATGCTCGTGAAAATCCTTGGGGGTGAGCACCACCGAGAAAACCGGAATGCCACTGTCCAGCTGAACCCGCATCAGGCCGTCGATCACGGCGCCGGCCACAAAATCGTGGCGGTAGATCCCGCCATCCACCACGAGGGCGCAGGCCACGATGGCGGTGTATTTGCCGCTCCGTACCAAGGCCTGGGCCAGCAGGGGAATTTCGAACGCGCCGGGCACATTGTGCTCGTCAATAGGAGGGGTTTGGCCGGGGACCAACTGGCTCATTTCGGCGGTGAAGCCTTCGAGCGCACGAGAGACGATATCGGCATGCCAGTTTGCACGAATGAAGGCAATGCGGGGGTTGGAACTAGGTATTGACTGATTCATGGAAAGCTCCTTGAAAACTGAAGGACCAGGAATCAGGGCGCACACGAAACCGCTCCCGCCAGCGCGCGGCTAAGAATCACCCGGCCATAACGGCAGGCACAAGCCACGACGCCGCACGGCAGGCGGCTTCGCGCGCTCTCTTTCATCCGGACTATGACCGTCGGCCCTGGCATCTCACCAGGTCTGCTGACCTCCGGCGGGGACCGCCGGAGCGCTCGCGGGCTCCTGCTTCTTTCGAAACAGATACCGCCGGTGGGGACTTACACCCCGCCCTGAGAACGCTTGTCGACGATGCATTGGAATGCGCCGTCGCCCTCCAATGATACGACGAGGGGGCGAGGCTGGCATTTCTCACGCCAGTGCCCGACGCAACGCCAAGGTAATTGCGTAAGCCTGGTCAGATCATGGGCATGCGTTACCCGGAGACAATCCGTGTAATGAGCGCCTGTGCTGCAGCCGGGTTACGTGCTTTTGCAGCGGAGATGAAGTAGATGAATAAGTCGCGCGGTGCGCGGTTAGCCTCGGCCGCGCTGTCCGCATCAACCAAGGTCAGATCACGAGGCGCTTGCCCACGCTGCCAAGCCTGAGCGCGTTCAGCCCAATGGTCAAGATCCGAAGGCGTATAGCCGGCTGGCTCATCGGCTTGTGAGCGCATCAGCCGTGCATAAACGAAGCTGCTTGTGATGTCTGCAATGTTGGGATAGTCCGGCGAATCGGTATAGACCGTGGCGACGCCATACTCGCGTGCCAGGCGCACGTAGTCCGCGCAGGCAAAGCTTTCATGCCGTGGCTCCAGTACGTGGCGCAGAGGCAGGCCATCCAGCGTGTCGGGCAGTACAGCGAAGAAGTACTCCAGATCAACCGCATCGAAGCGGTAGAACGGAGAGAGCTGCCAGACGATAGGACCCAGCTTGGCGCCTAGTTCGGTAATACCACTTTCCAGAAAACGCACCGCGCTTTCGGTGCCTTCGCGTAAATGGCGGCGCTGGGTGGCCAAGCGATGTGCCTTGAGCGAGAACTGAAACCCATCTGGCGTTTCGTCACGCCAGCGGGCATAGACTGCAGGCTTTTGGGCAGTGTAGAAGGTGGAGTTGATCTCGATGCTGCTCAGCGCGCGGCTCGCAAACTCAAGTTCTTTGGTTTGTGGCAATCCGGGCGGGTAAAACACACCTGCGCGCCAGCCGGCGAAGTTCCAGCCGCCAATGCCTACACGTACATGGCCTGAAGTTCGACCGGATTTCATCATTCACACCTTTCAGAGGAAAACCTCTGGTTCAAATCCCACGCATTCGCTTCTCGGAGGCCGGATGAATGGTGTCCCCACGGGGAAGATGGCGAATCGAGGTGAATTCATCAGCCTACCTGCGGCGCAAAATCACCAGATCCTGATAGCCCATCATGGCTCCGTCGATGTGTTCCAGTACATCAAACCGCTTGCCCCAGACCCGTTTCACGTGAGCGGGGTTTTGAAACGTCGCGCGGTAGTACCCGGCGGGTGCGATCCCTTGCAGCGTATCGTCCACGATGTCGTCGATGATGCCTTCACCGGCCAGACGTGCCTCCAGGCCGTTTTTCTTGGCAGCCGTCTCGCCGTGAATGGTCAAGGCCAGGATGGCGCCTTGTGCAGTGACGCGATGCAGCTCTGCCAGCCAGAAATCCTGAAAATCCCGGGTTAGATGCGTCATCACGGAATAGCCGATGACGGCGGTGAAGCTGCCATCGCGCATGCTGAGCGGTGCATCAGGCAAGATGGTTTGAAACCGGCCACGGGGGAGAAATTCCCTGCACCAATTGATCGCTTCTGCGTCGATATCGCAGCCAGTGTAGTCACCAAAAAGCGGGTTCTCCAGTAAAAGCCGCGCAAAGCGGCCGCAACCGCATCCGAAATCGAGCAGACGCGGTGACCCCGCAGGAAGGTGGGGCAAGAGATGCGGCAGGATCTCCGCTAGATTGACCACGCCACTGCCTACAAAGTCATATCCGTTGCGGCTGTGAATGACGCGATACATCAACTCAGGTGGAGGGAGCGGTTTTTTGCTACTTACGGCGGCCCGAATGGCCGTGGTTTGCTGGTTGCCCTCCACCAAGTGCTTCTGGGCCAGCATCGCTTGCAAGGCCTCTGGCGTTCCCAAGGGCATTTCCGGGCAGCTTTGGCAAGGTGGAGGCAGCTTGGCATGCAGGAGGGCGTGCCGCACCTCCCGCAAGCCTGCATCCACCGCATCCAGATCCTGTGCATCCCACACCGGCGGAAAATGCCGGCAGGGGGAGCATGCCAAGCCGTCAACGAGGCGCACAGTGAAGCTCTCCCAGGGCAAGGAGCAAAGGCGTGTCGGCTGAGCTTGTTCAGGCGGGGTCATGGCCTTGCTGTACAAGCTCGCGATTCGATGGCGGCTCTAACTCGCCGCAGGTATGAGCAAACCGCGCTGAACCGCCGGCCTTGCCACAAAGGTGTCGAGCACCCGCTTCACCTGTTTGAAACGCTTGAAATTCACCAGTTCGCTGGCCTCATAGAAGCCAATCAGGTTGCGTACCCATGGAAAGATGGCGATGTCCGCAAGGGTGTATTCGTTGCCCATGATCCAGCGGCGGCCCTTCAGGTGTGCATCCAGCACCCCCAGCAGACGTGAGCTCTCGGCTACATAGCGATCCCGTGGGCGCTTGTCCTCGTATTCCTTGCCGGCGAACTTGTGAAAGAACCCAAGCTGGCCGAACATGGGGCCGATTCCCCCCATCTGGAACATCAGCCATTGAAGCGTTTCGTAGCGGGCCGCTGTATCAGCAGGGAGCAACTGCCCTGTTTTACCGGCCAAGTACATCAGGATGGCGCCTGACTCAAACAGCGCCAGTGGCTTGCCATCCGGGCCGTTCGGATCCAGGATGGCCGGGATTTTGTTGTTCGGGTTGAGCGAGATGAATTCTGGAGACAGTTGGTCGTTCGTGGCGAAATCGACCCGGTGGGCCTCATAGGGCAACCCAGTTTCCTCCAGCATGATCGAGACTTTCACGCCATTGGGCGTGGGCAATGAATAAAGCTGTAAGCGATCGGGATGAAGGGCCGGCCATTTACGGGTGATGGGGTAGGAGCTGATCGAGTTCATAAACACCAATATACGCCTGCGCCGCTGACCTTGTCATCATGGGTGCAATGACAGCGCTGGCCTCTTGGGCGTACAGTGCAATACTCGAACATTGCCCGAGGGTTTGGCCATGAATGCTCCACTACACCGAGAAATCCCCACACTGAATTCCCCAGCCGCTGCCCGGCAGATCGATGCCCAATGGGACAGCGATATTGTGGGTCGTCTGACGGACTACATTGCCGTTCCTGCCAAGTCACCTGGCTTCGACGCTGATTGGGTCGCTCACGGTTTCATTGACGCCGTGGTGCAACAGGCAGCCGATTGGGTGACCGCGCAGAAGGTGCCCGGGCTGAAGCTTGAAGTGATCCGGATAGAAGGCCGCACGCCGGTGATCTTTTTTGAGGTGGATTCGACGCGGACCGGTGAGGCGCGGGGTACGGGGCAAACCGTGCTCATGTACGGCCACTTGGACAAGCAACCCGAATTCACTGGCTGGCGCAATGATCTGGGGCCCTGGACGCCCAAGTACGAAGACGGCAAGCTTTACGGCCGTGGTGGCGCTGACGATGGTTACGCCGTCTACGCCGCTATCGCCGCCGTGCAGGCACTGAAGAGTCAGAACGTGGCGCACCCGCGTATCGTAGGCCTGATCGAAACCAGTGAGGAAAGCGGTTCGTCCGATCTGCTGCCCTACATCGATGCCCTGCGCTCCCGCCTGGGTGATGTGGGTCTTGTGGTGTGCCTGGACTCAGGGGCCGGCAACTACGATCAGCTGTGGCTCACCACCAGCCTGCGCGGTATGGCTGGGGGCACGCTCAAGGTGGAGGTGCTGACGGAAGGTATTCACTCGGGTGACGCTTCCGGCCTGGTGCCCAGCAGTTTCCGCATCATGCGGCAGGTGCTTGATCGGCTGGAAGACTCCGCCACCGGGCGCCTTCTACCGGCCAGCTTCCACTGCGCCATCCCAGCTGAACGCATCGAGCAGGCACGTGCTACCGCTGCCATTCTGGGTGATCAGTTGTTCAAAAACTACCCGTTTGCGCATTACGACTGCGGTGGGCGAGAGCAATCGGTATTGCCCATGACGGGCGACCCCACAGAGGCTCTACTCAACCGGACCTGGCGTCCCACGCTTAGCGTAGTGGGCGCTGAGGGCTTTCCTGCGCTAAAGGATGCAGGAAACGTGCTGCGCCCCTACACCGCGTTCAAGCTCAGCCTGCGCCTGCCACCCCTGGTAGACGCGGCGAGTGCAGTGCAAGAGATGAAGGCCTTGCTGGAAGATAACGCGCCCTACCAAGCCAAGGTGACTTTCCAAGGCGGTGGCGGCGCCACAGGGTGGAATGCGCCGGATGTAGCGCCGTGGTTCGCGCAAGCCCTGGACCACGCCTCGCAAGCGCATTTCGGGGCGCCTTGCGGGTACATCGGGCAGGGAGGCACCATCCCGTTAATGAACATGCTGAGTGAGGGATTTCCTAGTGCTCAGATGATGGTGTGTGGGGTGCTTGGCCCCAAGAGCAACGCGCATGGGCCGAACGAGTTTCTGCATGTGCCTTATGCCAAGAAGCTCACGGCGGCGGTGGCAGAGGTGATTGCGCGAGTGGTTTGATGACCGCTCGTATCAGGGGCCAGTAGGTAGTTAGCGCCCGGACGAAGATGTAGCCCGTCGCTTCAAGCCTGGAAGGCGAGGTAAGCCTCGCCCTCGCTCGATGCCCTTACTTTTGAAGCATCCGGCCCAGCATGCCGACGATGTCATCGGCGCTGCCCAAACCGCCAGCCGGGGCTTGGCCTTGTGGCGTGAGCTTGTCGATCAGTTCCGGCAGGATGGCGGCAATGCCGCCGGCAGCTGCGCCTTGGTCAATGCCCAGTTGAGCAGCGATATCGCTGATCGTGCCTTGGCCAAAGGCGTCGCTTACCTGGGCGCCAGATACGGGAATGTTGTCCCCGGCACCAACCCAGGAATTGGCGACGTCTCCGTGGCCTGCCTGGTTGAATTTGTTGAGCAGACCGCCCAAGCCGCCACCAGAACCAGAGTTGCTGTTGGACAGCATGTTCATCAGGATGGGCAGTAACGCGGCGATCAATGCAGGGTTGATGTTGAAACCCCCTGCGTTGCCTTGCTGCGATTGCGGCTGGCCGCCTCCGAGCATGTCGCCCAGGATGTTGCCCAGGCCGCCGCCTTGGGCACCCGCGCCCTGGCCCCCGCCACCCAGCAAGCCGCCGAGCAAATCGCCCAGGCCGCCAGCACCGCCTTGTCGTTGTTGCTGGCCCGCCAGCACCGAACCGAGAACCGAATCGAGTAGACCCATGAAGGACCCCTTAGGTAAAAACTACATTCTGCCGGGTTGTTGTTGCCGGCGATACCGCATTGCCAGCCAAAACAGAGCGGCTCCAGTGAGCAACAGAGGTGGAACCGATCCCAGGTTGAGCAAGGCCCAGCCTTGGGTTGTTACCAGTGCCCCTGATGCAAACGAAGTGAGGGCCATAAAGGAAAACACGCAAAAATTAATAGCTGCCTGTGCGCGGTCTTTTTCCTCAGGCCTGTAGGCTTTGAGCGACAGTGTGGTGCTCCCCGTGAAGAGGAAGTTCCAACCCACTCCCAGCAGGAACAAGGCAATCTCGAACTGCCGCAACTCCACTCCCGACAGCGCCACAACGACGCAAGCCAGGTTAAGCGCAACCCCCACACCCATTATTGACAGCGTGCCAAAGCGCCGGATCAGGTGGCCGGTGAAAAACCCTGGCGCGAACATGCCGATCACGTGCCATTGCAGTACATGGGCGGTGTCGCCAAAATCGAAGCCGCACACTTGCATGGCTAACGGGGTAGCGGCCATGAGCAGGTTCATCACCCCGTAGCCCAGAGCGGCGGCGACGGTGGCGACCACGAACTCGGGCTGACGCATGATCTGGCTGAGGGGCCGGCCCGCGTCTTGAGCGGCCTGCCGGGGAGGCGCAGGAGGAAAGCGCACCAGGGCCATCACACCCATGGCGATCACTGCGACCACCGCCAGAGCTAGGTAGGCGCCGGCGAACGGCGTAGGCAGCAGAGTGCGTGTCCACACGGCCAGGTTGGGGCCGACCACGGCGCCTAACAGGCCGCCGGCCAATACCAGCGAGACGGCCTTCTCGCGCCAGGCGGGTGCCACCAGTTCGGCCGCTGCAAAGCGGTAGAGCTGACCATTGGCGTTGTAGTAGCCGGCTATCACGGTGGCCAACACCAGCAGCCAGAACTGACGTGAGTAAACGGCCCAGGCGCACAGCAAGGCAGAACCCAAGGCCACTAACAAACCTATCTGAAAAGAGCCGCGGCGGCCAAAACGCTTTTGAGAGCGCGCGACCAGCGGAGCTGCCATCGCACCGCCTACGACGTAGCCCATCACTGGCAGTGTGGCCATCCAGCCGAAGGGAGCCAGTTGCAGTCCAACCAGCCCGTTGATGGCGATGAACGTGATGTTATTGACCAGAAACAGCCCTTGGCAAAGGGTGAGCAAGAGCAGGTGGCGGTTCATGTGGGCAGTGTACCGGGAGGGCGGCCTGCAGTGGGCCACGCAAACCCTCCCTATGGCTGGATCAACGTGCGCCAATTGGGGGCAAATGCTTCATTCCGGCAGGGCTGACTCAAGGATGACGAGTCTTACCGCAAGTGATCGCACTTTGCCGCGATCATCTCCATGACGAGCGCACGCATAGCGTGCACTTGGGAGGATGGTTTCGAATCAGCGCGGACGGCAATCTCCAGTTCATGGGGAAGGTCCGGTTGGTCCAAGGGGAGTCCATGAACTCCGAGCACATGCGCCAAGGGCAGCACATAGGCTGGGAATACGGTTATTCCTGCGCCCGCAGAGGCCATGGCAAGGCCGGCTATGGCAGTGGTGGCTTCCTGAACGTCGGCCAGTGTGACTTCCTTGCCCAGCGCCGCGCAGATGCGCAGGTAGTTGCCGGACTTGGTCATGAACAGCGGCGCATTGGCGATGTCTGCCCAGGAAAGCTGCTCGCGGTGAGCCAGGGGGTGGCGTGGACTCATGAAGGCGAACCAACGGGAGCTGAACAGCGGGCGGGTCTCAAAGCTTTCGTGTTTCGAGAGATTCACCCCAATGGCGATGTCAGCCTGGCCATCCAAAAGCGATTCAGCGATGCCGGCCGCTGCCACGTCTACCGGCTGCAGGCGCACGCGCTCGAATCGCTCATGCACGGCGGGCAATACATGGGTCAGCAAAGTGGCAATGATGGTTTGCGTCGTGGCAACGCGCACGACCTCATGGTTGGCGCGCACATGGCTGGCGAAACGGTCCGCTTCTTCCAGAGCTGCCAGGGTGCGCTGCGCATGAGCCAGGTAGCCTCGGCCGGGCTCGGTCAGGCGCAAGCGCCGCGTGGTTCGTTCAAGCACCCGAAAGCCCAGGATGTCTTCCAGTTCTCGTATTGCCAGACTGAGAGCGGCTGGTGTGACGTGCAGGGCTCGTGCTGCCTCGGCAAAGCTGCCCAGACGCACGGCGGCATCCAGGGCGCGCAATTGGCGGATTTTGACTTGCATCCCATTGAATTTATATCGATTTGCTTGTGAATCGCCAAGAAAAACTCGCTTTTTGTTTTGAGTGGCGGCATTTAGAGTGCGAATTCCCAAGATTCAACTTGAATGGCTTCTTCCGCTATGCAGAACCAAATCCTCGCTGGCACCAAGGTGCTGGACCTGACCCGCGTGCTGGCTGGCCCGTGGTGCACCCAGGCGCTGGCCGACATGGGCGCTGACGTCTACAAGATTGAGCGCCCCGGCGTGGGCGATGAAATGAGGCACTCTCCGCCGTTTTTGAAAGATCCGCAGGGCAACCCGACTCGGGAAACGCCCTCGTATGTGGCGGTCAACCGCGGAAAGCGCTCGCTGGCAGTGGATTTCACCAAGGAGGCGGGCCGCAAATTGATTCTCGAGCTTGCCGCGCAGTGCGATGTGCTGGCCGAGAATTTCAAAGTGGGAGATCTCAAGCGCTATGGGCTGGACTACGAATCCGTGCGTGCAGTCAATCCAGGCATTGTTTATTGCTCCATTACCGGCTATGGCCAAGACGGTCCTTACGCGTCATGGCCGGGCTACGATCCAGTGCTGCAGGCTGTTTCCGGCATCATGAGCACCTGTGGCCTGCCGGATGACCAACCGGGCGGTGGCCCCATGCGTTCCATGGTGCCGCTGGTCGATGTGATGACCGGCATGATCTCCACCTCCGCCATATTGGCGGCGCTTCTGCATCGCCGCAACACGGGCCAAGGCCAACATATCGACGTCGCGCTGCTTGATGTGGCCGTCACGGCGACTAACTACATGGCGCAGAACTACCTCAGCACGGGTGCCACGCCACGTCGTGCGGGCAATGGAAGCCATCTGTTCGCGCCTTCCAACTCTTTTCCCTGCGCCGATGGCCCTTTGTTGATTCAAATTGGCAATGACGGGCAATGGGTCAAGCTGTGCAAGGCGCTGGACCGGGAGATCTGGCTTTCAGATCCTCGCTTCAGTTCAAACTCGGAACGGGTGCGGCATGCCGCAGAGCTCAATGAAGAAGTGAGGGCCGTGACGCGTACCTTGCAGCGCAGTAAGTTGACGCAGGCGCTGGGCGAGGCCGGCGTGCCTTGTGGCCCTGTGAACAACATCAACGAGACGTTTGAGCACGAGCAGGTGAAGCACCGCGGATTGCGGGCAGAGGTAGAGCACCCCGTGTTGGGTACTTTGCCGGTGCTGCGCAGTCCTTTTCGCTTTTCTGAAACGCCGGTTCAGATGAAAGCGCCGCCTCTGCTGGGCGCAGATACGGATGCGGTGCTGGGGGGCGAGCTAGGCCTCTCGGGAGAAGCGCTGTCGGCGCTGCGTGCGCAGGGCGTACTGGGGTAGTCAGCCCTCACACCAGGATGACCGCAAGCGCGGCCAGGGGGGCGGTTTCAGCGCGCAACACACGCGTGCCCAGGCTGACCGGTATGAAGCCGGCGGCTCGAGCAGCGGTTTCCTCTTTCGGGCTAAGGCCGCCCTCAGGGCCGGAAAGAAAGGTCACGGCCTCGTTTCCGGGCAGCAGGGCTTGGCGCAAGGGGGTGGCGTCTTGGGCGAGAGACAAAAGCAAGCGTTGTCCGCCCGGGTGGGGGTGGGCTGATTGCATCTGTGCCTCAAAGGCGAGTTGTGGCTGCACGATCGGAACCCGATTGCGGCCGCTTTGCTCGCACGCTGCAATGGCGACGGCTTGCCAGTGGGCCCGCTTCTTCTCGGCTCGTTCTCCGTTCAGCCGCAAGGTACTGCGTTCAGCGAGGACGGGTGTGAAACTGGCGGCCCCAAGTTCCGTGGCTTTCTCGACCAACCAATCCATACGATCACTCGCCATGAGGCCGCTGATCAGATGCACGCTGCGCACGGCCTCGCGCTCAATGGCGTGGTGCGCTCCCACGGCCACCTGGACATCACTGCGCCCCATGCGAAGCACCTGGGCATCCCACTCGCCGCCCCGGCCGTCAAATAATGTGATGGGGTCGCCAGGCTGCAGGCGCAGCACCTGTACATGGCGCGCGGCGCCGGGCGGCAGCAGCAATTCAGCGCCGCTGGTGAGATCGGTTGGAACGTGGAAACGGGGCATGTCTTTAAAGAAAGTGCCCGCCAATGGTAATGAACTCTTGAGGCTTTTCGGCCTTGCTTCGGCCGGGCACGCTCCGACGCGTTCAAATCCTGACGATGGTCTTACCGAAGTTCTCACCGGTCAGCATGCGAATGAAGGCGGGAACCACGCTCTCCAGGCCATCGCTGATATCTTCTTGTACGTGAATGTGGCCTGCCCGGTACCACGATGCCATGTCGCGCAGGAAGTCTGCTCGCCGATGGAGGTGATCGCTCATGATGAAGCCGTGGATCTTCAGCCGCTTTGAAAGAATCTGGAACCAGCCGGGACCGTCCTGGCGGTTATCGTTGTATTCGGCGATCAAACCGCACACCGCGATTCGTCCGCCCTGGTTCATCAGCGGCCAAACGGCGTCACGGACAGCGCCTCCCACGTTGTCGAAGTAGACATCTACGCCTGACGGACAGGCCGCCCTCAGCTGTTCGGCGAAATCAGCGCACCGATAGTCCACTGCGGCGTCGAACCCGAGTTGCGCGGTCACATGCGCCACCTTGGCTGCGCCTCCGGCGATGCCGACCACGCGGCATCCCATTTGCCTGGCAATTTGCCCCACGTTGGAACCTACGCCGCCGCTGGCTGCGGAGACCACCACGGTGTCGCCCTCGCGTGGTTGGCCTAAATCGAGCAGCCCAACGTATGCCGTCATCCCGGAGGTGCCCAAGGCGCCTAGCCAGACACTCGGCGGGGCGATGGTTTCATCGACCTTGACCAGATTGGAGCCAGGGGCTGTGGAGTATTCCTGCCAGCTACCACTCACAGACATGACGGAGGTGCCCACGGGCAGGCCTGGATCACGAGACTCGACAACGCGGCCGATGGCCTGCCCATAGACGACGTCCCCTAGCGCCATGGGCTCCCTGTATGACGCTTGTTCACCCATGCGCAACCGGGCGGCGGGTGCAAGACCCAGGCAGGTGTGTCGCAGGAGCACTTCCCCTGCCTCTGGTCGAGGCACAGGGGCGCTTTCGATTCGGAAGTCTTCCGGGCGGGGCACGCCCTGCGGGCGGGCGGCGAGCACGATGCGTCGGTTGATCATGGCTTTGTTTGCGCTGCTTGGATGACGCGGGCGGCGTGGTGAACTCACATGTGCCCCGGGCGGCGAAGCTCCTGTTGTCTTGCAGGAAGATCTGATGCCAATGGCTGCTTTATGGCGAACCCAGTCACGCAACGGCGCTGTCCGGTTAATCGGATAGTTTTCCTATTAACCGAACTATATATCAATCGCGAGTCGCCATAGGCCTGCATAGGCGCAGCAGCGGACAGCGCTCAAGCTCACCTCATTTCAAACGGCTGGTAGCACCATGCCTCGGCACTCGCCAAAGCCAATCCGTGCAGCACCTTCGCGTTCGCACCAGCCGCGCAGGATCACGGCATCCCCGTCCAGCAGGAAAGTTCGCTGCTCGCCGGTACCGGATAAGGTGATCGGTTTGGTGCCGCCCTGGCTCAGCTCGACGATAGCGCCTGCTTCTCCGGCCGTGGGGCCGCTGATGGTGCCGGTACCGCACAGGTCGCCGGGTTGCAGGTTGCAGCCACCCACGGTGTGCTGCGCGAGCATTTGCGCAATCGTCCAGTACTGGTGGCGGAAGCTGGTGCGGGTGATCTCCGCAGGTGCGAGGCCTTTCGCGCGGTGCTGCTCAGACTCAAGGCCTACGGCGAGTTGAACATCCACGCCGCCAGAGGCGCGGTTGGCTGCCTCGTCAAGGTAGGCCAGCGGCTGAGGTTCGTCTGCAGGGCGCTCAAAGGGCACACGGAAAGGTGCCAAGGCCTCCATGGTGACGATCCAGGGCGAAATGCTGGTGCAGAAGTTCTTCCCAAGGAAGGGGCCCAGGGGGTTCATCTCCCAGAACTGATGATCACGCGCTGACCAGTCATTCAGCAAGCACATGCCGAAGATATGCTGCTCGGCCTCCGCCAGTGGCACAGGCCGGCCCATGGGGTTGCCGGGGCCGACGAAAAAGCCCATCTCCAGTTCGAAATCGAGTCGCGTGCAGGCGTTGTACACGGGCGCCTTGGCGCCTGGCGGCATGGCTTGGCCATGAGGTCGGTGGTAATCGGTTCCGCTGATCACCACGCTGCTGGCGCGCCCGTGATAGGCGATGGGTAGCCATTGGAAATTGGGGCTCAGCGGATCATCAGGCCGGATCACGCGGCCAACGTTGCGCGCGTGGTGGATGGAGGTGTAGAAATCGGTGTAGTCGCCAATGCGTGATGGCAGGCGATGTTCTACGTCGGCCTGAGCGATGAGGCTGGCTTGCACAGCTTCTTGCGCGGCCGCGCCTTCTGCCAGCGCCTCGAACAGTGCATGCCGCAAGGCACGCCAGGCAGCCGGGCCAGCTGCCATGAAATCATTGAGCGAGTCTTGCGCGGTCAGGCGCAGGGCATCGGAAGCGGCGCCGGTGACGACGCCCTTGTCAGCAAACACCGAAAGATCGATCACTTGGTCACCAATGGCCACGGCCCCGCGAAAAGCCTCGTTGCTGCCACGGCGTCGAATCACCCCAAAAGGCAAATTCTGGATCGGAAAATCGCCGCCGGCAGTATTGGCAGAAGCGAGCCAGCTGCGTGCTGCGGGGTTGTGGGTGTGATCAAGCTGCGTCATGGTGGGGTCCAGAGGTAATTCAATTGAGCATGTCGAAGGACGGCGCCTCGCCTATTGGGCGGTGCGATGCGCTTTGATGAGCCGAGGGGCCACCCGCCATTGGGCAGGTGCCTGCGGGTGAATCTTGAACCGCTTAGGGCGTTGAAGCCATCAGCGCTTCATCGAAAATCGCCACGGCACGCGTCCAGCCGGCAGAGGCGCCGCGAATCTTGTGCGGGAAGCAAGAGATGTAGAAACCGGAAGCGGGCAGTGCCTCCAGGTTGTGCAGCTTTTCAAGGTGGCAGTAGCCGATGTCGCGACCGGCCTTGTGGCCTTCCCATATCAAGCTGGGGTCGTGGGTTTCGGCATATTTTTCAGCGGTGTAGATGAAGGGCGCGTCCCAGCTCCATGCGTCTGTGCCGGTCAGGCGTACGCCGCGCTCAAGAAGGTACATCGTGGCTTCGTAGCCCATGCCGCAACCTGCTGCCACGAAATCATTGTGGCCATAGCGGCTGCCAGCGCGGGTGTTGACGACGACGATTTCCAGGGGCTGCAGTTCGTGGCCAATGCGCTTGAGCTCGGCTTCGACGTCAACGGCGGTGACCACGTAGCCGTCTGCGAAGTGGCGGAAGTCAAGCTTCACGCCAGGCTGGAAGCACCATTCGAGTGGAACTTCGTCGATAGTCCAGGCCTTCTTCTTATCGCCCAGCGCCTTATCCATCGTGCTATGAAAATGATAGGGGGCGTCGAGGTGCGTGCCATTGTGGGTGGAGAGCTGGATCATCTCCACTGCCCACACTTCGCCATCAGGCAGGTCTTCCTTTTTCAGGCCGGGGAAAAACGGCCCCATTTGCTCGAACGAGTTCTCATGATTGAAGTACTGGATCTTCGGCGCGAACGCTGGTGGATCAGAGATGACGTCGTTCTCAAGGTAAATGGACAGGTCGATGAAGCGGCGCGCCATGGAAGTCTCCAGAAAATAAATGAATGTTCAAGCCGGCAGCGAATAGGCGACGCCCGGCTCATGCGGAAGACGCAGGGCCCGGACGATGGCCCAGCCTTTGTCGAAAGTGATGCTCTGGTCTTCAACCGGTTGGAAAAGCGAAATGGTGTCGAGGCTTTTCTTGCCGAATACAAAGTTGCCAATCAACATGGGCGTGATCGAGTAGATCAAGGGCAGCAGGCCAAGGACCGCAGTCGCGGGGACGCAGATAAGGTGTTTCTCAAAATCGCCGCTCTGAATTTCATCTTGCGGAAAAAACCACAAGGGCGTGCTCATCACGAAGCGTGCATCCTCTCGCATGTGGGTCAACACCTTGGTCAGAACCGCCTTGGCGGTGGGCACGTCCAGGTGCTCGATCACATCCATCAGGCAGATGACGTCGTATTGACGTAGCTGGGCTTCGTCCAGTTGCTGTACCAGACCGTGCCACACGTTCCTGTAGACACGCTGCGAGATGAGGGCTTGGTTATGGCAATTGGGTTCCCAGGCGTCCAAGCCGTCAATGTTCCAGTGGGCGGTTTGTGAATGCCCTTTGATCAGGTGGCCCATCCCACCCACGCCAAAGCCGATGTCCAGCACCGAAATCGGGGCTGAGACGTCGGTCACGCTATTGAAAATGATGTTTTTGTCGGCCAGGGACCCACCGTCTGGCATCAGGGTGAAAGTCTTGAGAGGGACGATGGCCCCATAGTCTTTGACGATTTGTCGCATCGCTGCTGAGGGATTTTCAGGTGTCATACGAGAAGTTCAAGGATGTTGCCAACGCAGAAGGCGCCGCTCCAGCATCGCTAGAAACGCGTTGCTTACAAAGCCGATGGCACCCAGCAAGACGATACCCGCAAACAGCTCGCTCGCGCGAAAGGAACGCGCGGCCAGCAAGATGGCTTGGCCCAGACCCGGTTGTGAAGCGATCATTTCACCCACCACACTGACGATCAATGAGACTGTCATTGAAAGCCGCATGCCGGCCACGATGTCAGGCAGCGCATTAGGCAAGCCGATCTTCCAGAGAAACTCGCTACGATTGAGCTGCAACGCGGTCGCTACCTCCCGCAAACGCACGTGTACGCCAGCCAAGCCGTGCACAGTGGCCAGCAACACCGGCCACATGGCACCGAAGGCGACCACCGCCAGCACCATGCCACCAGAGAGGCCAAAGATGGCGATCGCCAGCGGAATCACCGCTGAGGCTGGCAACGGGCGAATGAATTCGAGCGTTGGTCCGATCCAGGCACGTGCCGCAGCGCTGCTGCCCACCAGTGCGCCCAAGGCGATACCGGCCACACTGGCCAAACCCCAGCCGGCCAGCATGCGGCCCACGGTGGCTCCGGTGAAAGCGGTCAACTCGCCATCGACCAACCCCTCGCGCAGGCTGGAGAGTGTGGCTTCAGGAGTGGGCAAGAACACTTTGCTGATCCAGCCCGCGTGGCTGGCCATCCACCACATCGCCAGCAAACCGGCCAACACAGCCAGGGAGCCGCAGAGTTCCGCAGGGGTCAAGCGCCGATTCATGCGATGACCTCACCCATGCGCCGAGCCACGCTGCGCTGCAACCATAAGGCGCCAGCGTTGATGGCAAACCCCACCAGGCCGATCCACAACAACCAGGCCAGCATCAAGGCGGGATCAAGGCTTTGCTGTGCGATCATCATGGCGTAGCCCATGCCGTTCGGGTTGGCGGCAATTTCTACGGTGACGGCCACCACCAACGCGATCGCTACGCCCAGGCGCAGGGCCACGAACAAGCGCGGCACTATGGCGGGCCCCACGATCCAGGCAAAGCGCTGCCAGGCGTTCATCTGGAGTGCACGCGCGACTTCCAGCAAGCGCGGCTCCACTTGTTGCGCGGCAGCTTGCGCCAGCAGTGCCATAGGCCATAGGCAGGCGAAGGCCACCACACTGATTTCCATACGCAGCCCAAAGCCGAAGATCAGCATGGCCAAGGGAATCAAAGCGACTGAAGGCACCGGGCGCAACACTTCCACGCTGATGAAAGAAAGGCGTGCAGCGCGAGCTGACAAGCCTAAAAGCGTGCCTAGCGCGACGCCCAGGCCACCCCCGATCAACAGGCCGAGCGCCGCACTGCCGAGGGTAAAAGCCGTGGCAGTGAGCAGGGATCCGTCGGCCAGCGCTCCGCCGAAGGCGCGCAATGCGGCACTGGGCGGTGCAACCGAGTCGCTGCTGGCACCAATGGTGCGCGCCCACAGCTCCAGTCCCGCCAGTAGCAGCGCAGGGAATACGAACGGCCGTAGCCAACTAGTACTGCGTTTCATCAAAAGGCTGACTCAATGAAATTGATGGATTTGTTCGGCAGGCAAGGCGCAAACCACAGCGATAGCCGTAGCTATCGCGAGGATTTGTAACGCTGCATGGTGGGCAAAGACGCGATTTCATGTCAGCTTTTTGGTGAAACGCAGTACTCCTCATGTGTGCCCCAGGTATTGGTACAACTCACGCCGCAACCGCAGGAACTCAGGATGCTCTTTGGTGGAGAGTTGCTCACGCGGTTTGGGCAGCGGAACGTCAATCAGCGCCGCGAGGCTGGGCTGCTCGGGCGTGGGGTTAGCGCGCAAGGCCAGTACCCGATCACCCAGATACAGCGCCTCTTCGAGATCGTGGGTCACGAAAAGAACGGTCAGGCCTTGCTCGCGCACTAGCCGCGCTACTTCGTCTTGCAGGCTTTCACGCGTCATGGCGTCGAGGGCACCGAAAGGTTCATCCATCAGCATCACTTCGGGCGATTGCGCCAGACAGCGTGCAATCTGCACGCGCTGCTGCATGCCACCGGAAAGTTGCGCGGGGAACTTGTGCGCATGTGCGCTGAGGCCCACTGTGGCCAGCACGCG
The DNA here is from genome assembly GCF_000422885.1 of Ottowia thiooxydans DSM 14619. GTDB lineage: Bacteria > Pseudomonadota > Gammaproteobacteria > Burkholderiales > Burkholderiaceae_C > Ottowia > Ottowia thiooxydans. Next base: position 77,032 of record NZ_AUGX01000013.1, read on the forward strand.
CTCAATGCGCTCCGCCTGCTCAGCTTGAGGCACGCGTGCGGCTTCCAGCGCCAGAGCGACGTTGCGTGCCACCGTGCGCCACGGCAGAAGCGCGCGGCCATAGTCCTGAAACACAAACGCCACTTCGCGCGAAGGCCCCGTCACCTGTTGGCCATGGCGAGTGACCTGCCCGCTGCTTGGTGTGACGAAACCGGCCGCGGCCCGCAGCAAGGTCGTCTTGCCGCAGCCTGAGGGCCCGATGATGCAGACGAACTCGCCACGTTTGATGTGCACGCTGGTGGGCGAGAGAATCTCACGCCCACCCAGATGGATGGCAACACGGTCGAACGTTAGGAGGCTATCCGTCATGGGCAAGTTACTTGAAAATCAGTGAGCTGACGTTGGGCGAGGTCTTGAGCATGTCCTGGTCTTTCATCAGTGAAACCCAGTAGTCCAATTGCTTGGTCGTGACAACGGGGCCAGGAGGCGAGATCTGCATTTTTGCCAGCACTTCAGGCGGCAGCTTGATGTACTTGCCGACGGTGGCTCGCACGGCATCGTTGTTCTTGGGGTTTTGCATGAACGTGGCACCTTCCTGCACAGCCTGCTGGAAGGCGCGCACCGCAGCCGCGTTCTTTTGTGCCCAATCCCGACGAGCCACGTGGATGATGGTGGGCTGGCCTTCTGGAAGGAAGGTGGAATAGTAGGAGGCCACATAGCCTGCGCCGGTGTCCGTGATGCGGCTCATGAATGGATCTGCGCTGACCACTGCATCAACCGAGCCACCGCGCAGCATGTCTCCGTGCTGAGGGAACGCAGCTTCAAGGAAAGTGACCTTTTTGTAATCAACGCCCTGGCTCTTAAGCCAGGCGCGGAAGGTCACGTGCAGGAACGCGCCAAGGCCTGGCACGCCGATTTTCTTGCCCACGCAATCGGCTGCAGTCTTGATGCCGCTGCCTGCGCGTGCCACCAGGCCGAAACCGGTGATCGACTTGGAAGTGACGCCGCCGCCGGCCACCACCACCTGATCGAGCCCGCCATCCACCGATTGCAAGTACACGCTGGGTGTGGGGCCGCCTATGTGCAGCGAATCTGCCTGAACGGCCGCGGGAATAGTGGAGTTGAGCGGAATGAACTTCAACTCCACATCAAGACCGCGTTTTTTGAAATAGCCTTGTTCCGCAGCCACAAAGACCGAGGTGAAGTCTGTCACTGCCGTATAGCCAAAAACGATTTTGGTCGTTTGGCTGAAGGCTGGGCGGGCCAAGCCAACGGCGGCCAGCGCGGCCAGAGCTTGCAGGGTGTTACGGCGTTTCATCAGGGTCTCCTTTGGTTTGTTTGAAGTACAGCGTCCATGCCGGCGGCGATGAAGCTGATCAGAAGGGGTTCGGCAGCGGTGTCGTTGGGAGGGTTGATTCCGTGCGACAGGCGCTCCACACGTTGGTCACTGATGTGATGCAGCAGAGCGCCCAGCGCGAACTGGTAGCCCCATGCCGCTTGCGCGCGAGTGGCCTGCGGGCGTGCGGCATGCAACGCATCGATGAAGGCGTGGGCCAGGGGATCGAAAAAGTCACGCAGTACCCGGTCAGTTTCTTCGCGGGCGTATGAGAGTTCGCGGCTGACCAGCAAGGCATAGAACTCACCCTCGGGGCTGGTCCGCATTTGCAGCACGGGCTCCACGAACGCGCTCACGATGGGTTGCAGCGCGGAAGGCTGTGCCGTGATCTCAGGCATGACTGCGCGCAGCAGGGCCAGGCGGGCTTCAATGGTGGGCTGCCAGCGTTCAAAAATGGCGTGAAACAGCTCGTGCTTGGCACCGAAGTAGTAACCCACCAGAGCCAGTGGCACGCCGGCTTCACTCGCAATTTTTCGCAGCGGAACAGCGTGATAGCCATGCTGGGCAAAAAGCTTCTCTGCCGCCAGGAGGATATCGGCCCGGCGGTCCCGGCGCTCTGATGAAGTTGTCTTGCGTGCGGCACCGCCTGCACGCCGAACGGGCGAAGCGAGGTGGGCGAGCGAGGCTGGAGACATGGGGTGATTGAACAGGTGTACAAGATTTTTGAACATTCGTACAAACCCGAAGGCTCCCATGTTGCTCTTGGCGAATTCGCCCCGCCGCCTCAATAATCCAACGCATGAGCATCGTCAGCCCCAGTACACGCACCCCTGTCGCCTCCGCCCGTGTTCCTGAAATCCGGCGCTATCAGAACTGGTTGCACGAAAAGCACGGCCTCTCATTTGAGAGTTATCACGACCTCTGGCGCTGGTCGACCACCGATCTGGATGCCTTTTGGCAAAGCATCTGGGATTACCTGGATCTGCAATCGCCCACAGCTCATACCGCGGTGCTGGAGCGCAATGTGATGCCTGGCGCCAAGTGGTTTCCTGGCGCGCAGACGAACTATGCGCGCCAGGTACTCCGGCACGCGGAGCCTGCGCACGCTGCAGGCCAGCTTGCTCTCATCAGCGATAACGAAAAGGGCGAAGCGCGTCAGTTGTCGTGGCCAGAGTTGAGTCGCCAAGTGGCGGCGCTGGCGCTGCATTTGCGCGCCCAAGGTGTCCAGCCCGGTGATTGCGTGGCGGCCTACTTACCCAATATTCCAGAGACCGCTATCGCATTCCTCGCTACTGCGAGCATCGGTGCGGTGTGGAGCGTATGTGCCCCGGATATGGGAACCAACGCGGTCCTTGACCGCTTTACGCAGATTGAGCCCAAGGTGTTGATTGCCTGTGATGGCGTGACTTGGGCCGGGCGGGACATTGATCGTACGGAGGTGGTGCAGCAACTGCGCAAGGCGCTGCCCTCCGTGACCCACACGCTGGTCTACCGTAACCTGAAAAGCACCCACCTGATCGAAGGAGTGTGTGATTTCGATGAGGCGATCGCTCGCGACGATGCACAGACCACAGCGTTCGAGCCGGTGTGGGTGCCTTTTGATCATCCGGTCTGGGTGGTGTATTCCAGCGGGACCACCGGGTTGCCCAAGCCCATCGTGCACGGACATGGCGGCATGATCATGGTCATGATGATGCAGCTGCGCCTGCACGATGATGTGGGCTGCAGCTATGAGCCGGAAACGCTCGGCGAGCGCTTTCATTGGTACAGCTCCACCGGCTGGGTGATGTGGAATGCTCAAGTCGCCGGGCTGCTTTCTGGTACGACCTGCGTCATCTTCGATGGCAGCCCCGGAGGAAGCAAGGAGGCGCCAGATTGGACGGTGCTGTGGCGGTTTGCTGCCCGCCATCAGGCCAGTTTTTTTGGTGCAGGCGCTGCGTTTTATTCCAGTTGCATGAAAGCATCTGTGGATCTGGCTGACTGTGGGGATTTGTCCCGCGTCCGGGCTCTGGGTTCAACAGGGTCACCGCTTGCACCGGATGTGCAGCAGTGGGGTTCGGACCAGTTCAGGCGCATTGCCAGCACCGCAGAGCAAGAAAACATCTGGTGGTGCAACATTTCCGGGGGCACGGATTTTGCGGGTGCATTCATTGGGGGCAGTCGGGAACTACCTCAGTCGCCGGGTGACATGCAATGCCGCTTGCTAGGTGCCGCAGTAGAGGCCTGGAACGAGGCTGGTGAGCCGGTGACCGGCCAGGTGGGAGAGCTGATCTGTACGCAACCGATGCCCTCCATGCCCTTGTACCTGGTGAACGATCCGGAAGGTGCGCGCTACAGGGCGAGCTATTTCGAGATGTACCCGCCGGGCCATGGCCGTCGTCCGGGTGGCGGAGACCTGGATGCATCGGCTGGCAGTGTGTGGCGGCACGGGGACTGGCTGCGGGTGGGCGATGAGCAGGGTCAAGGCGATTGGTGTGTGATCTATGGTCGCAGCGACGCCACCATTAATCGCCATGGCTTGCGCATGGGCACCAGCGAGATCTACAGCGCGGTTGAAGGCATTGCCGAGGTGATCGATTCCATGGTGGTCGATCTGGAATATCTGGGGCGCGACAGTTATATGCCGCTGTTCGTGGTGTTGCGCCCGGGGATGACGCTGGACGAAGCGCTAAAGGGGCGCATTAATGCGGCTATTCGGCAATCCTTGAGCCCGCGCTTCGTGCCGGACGACATTTTCCAGGTGTCCGAGATCCCTAGAACCCTGTCAGGCAAGAAGCAGGAGTTGCCCATCAAGAAGCTGCTCCTGGGGCAACCGCTCGAGAAAGTGGTGAACCGCGAGGCCATGGCCAATCCGCAAAGCCTGGATTGGTATGTGGACCTCGCGAAACAGCGGCAAATGACGTAGGGCGTGTTCACACTAAATTCACCCTCGCGCCGGGGTTTGCCGGGCTGCAGTGCAAGGCGCGCCGTGCCGCCAAGGTGCGATCCTTTGCAAGAGGCGCAGCGTGGCAATGCGGCCCGGCAAACCCCGGCCCGAAGGGTGAGGCTCTGGCAAACCGCACTCGGCGTTGCCGACGCCGGCCGCGCAAACCCTCGCCGGGTGTCCAACCCGGCTGCGGTTTGCGCCTTGATTGCGGCTCGCCAGAGCCTCACGCGAGGGTGAATTTAGTGTGAACACGCCCTAGTACACGGCGGCAAGGACCACATTAATTTCGTGAACAGGATGTAAAGGTAGTCGGCCTGACATCACGAATCGGCGTTTTAGCAACAACAGCCTGCAAAATGCAGACTGTAGTTTTCCCCATCGGTTGCGGAGAAGCCATGACACGATTTGCCCTGACCCCTAAATTACTTGCCACGGCGTCCGTGGCGCTGATGGCCGCGGCTGCCAGTGCGCAGCCCATGGTCACGGCGCGCGTCGTTTCGTCGGCCCCGGTATGGGAAGCTGTGCCTGTGCAAGGGTGCGCGCCCGGGGCTTACCGCGCACCATCCGGCGTGGGAGCCGTGTTGGGTGCCGTGATCGGTGGTGTGATTGGCAACTCATTTGGTGGTGGTGATGGCCGGGCCCTGGCCACGGCTGCGGGCGTGCTGGGAGGCGCTGCGTTGGGGAATACGGCCGAGGCCCAACAGGGTTATGGCGGTGGATGCGCTACGCGCTATGAAAACCGGGTCACGGCTTACGATGTCAGCTACGAGATTGGCGGGCGGCACTATCAGACCCGTATGGCGGGTGATCCCGGCGGTTGGGTGCAGGTTCCTGCGCCGGATAACGTCTATGGCGCCTATAACGAGTCGCAGGTTCAAAGCTACCCGGTGGCGCCGCAGCCGCCGGCAGGGGCTTATCCATTGCCCAATGGCTACCCGTCATACCCTGGGGCCAACCGTTTACCGCCTGGTGCGGTCGTGACGGCCCCTGCATATCCGCAGCCCTACCCGCCGCAATACCAGCAGACCTATCCGGTTGCACCGCCGCAGGTCATTTACGTGCCCGCACCGGCGCCGGTGTATGTGCCTGCTCCGGTTTACTCCACTCCTGTGGGTGTCTCGCTTTCAGTCGGCCGCGGCTGGGGTGGCCATCGCCACTGGGGCTCACATGTGGGCTTCGGAATCGGTTTCTAGCTGCGAATTTGCAAAGCCATGTGATATCTTGGCGCTCCACTCGTCTTGAGGAGTTCTGCCGTGCGCGCTCTCTTGTTCTGTTCCGCGTTGATGTTGGCCTCTTTGGCAAATGCGCAGCCCGCTGCCGATGTCTGGAGCAATGTGCCTCAGGCCTCGGATGACCGCTTTACCAATCCCAAGAGCAAGCTCTATGCGGGACCTAACGGCTGGTACAACTTTGGCGAGTTACGGGCCGAAGCAGGTGCCAAGCGCTATGCCCAGAAGGCTGGGCTGAACTATCTGGCTACACCTCAGGCATTTGTGCTGGCATCCAGCAACCAGTTGCAGGTGCTCACCCTGGATTTCGGTACGCCGCGTCCCGCTGCGGGTGTCTATCAGCTTGCCGCCAAACCTGATGCTGCCGGGCGCAAGGTGCGAGTGGTCTACGCTGATGTCGCCAATCAGAAGATCCTGGAGTGGAGTTCCAACCATGCCACGGGCAGCGTGACAGTGGCTCAGGCCAATGGCTTTGTGCATTTCACGGCGCGCAACCTCAAGCTGACGCCATCCGGCTTGCACAACGCCGGCGACACCAAACAACCCCTGGTGCTGGGGTTGGAAGGTGCGACCAAACTGGATTAGGGCGTTAACACGCCCTAAGTACGTCCTAGAGCCAGGTTTCGGCGCCCGGTGGCATCTGGATGTTCATGCTCGGATCATCTCCCGTGACCAGGGCGCCGATGAGAAAGCTGAGCACCGAAACGAACAGGCTGGCGAACAAGGCGGTCCAGAAGCCTGAAAGGCGAAAGCCCTTAACCAGGGCGGACACCAGCAGAATGACCAAGGCATTGACCACCAGTAAAAACAGGCCGAAGGTGATAACGGTGAGTGGCAGAGTCAGGATGACCAGCAGCGGCTTCACGATGGCATTGGCAAAGCCAAGTAGCAGCGCCGAGACAATCAGCGCCCCGGTACTGTCGAATTTCACACCCTTGAAGATGTAACTGGCGACCCAGAGCGCGAGAGCAGTAATGGCCCACTGGACTAGAAACGGGGTGAGGTTGGTCAGCATGAAAAATCTTTAACTTGTTCCAGCCGCGATGAAGCGAGTGTGCTGCAAAGCTGCGCTGATAAAGCGCCATTTTGCCGTAGGCCGGCCGGTATCGGGTTGAAGCATGTTCACTACAGAGTGAATGATGGCTCCCTCGAACACGCCTTAGGGTGTTGGCCCTTGGGCGGGATCGGAAGCTTCAGATCGCAGAGCTTGGCGCACATAAGCCTTTCGAATTCATATCTGAAGTCAATCCAACGCCAGCGCGGATGGGGGTTGCCCGCTCGTTCTTCAAAATGTCTCGCCGCATACTCGGGTAAATACTTAGCTTGGAAATTTACCTGCCGATTGTTTATTTGCGGCAGTGCTGCTAGCATGCGATTACTTACCGGCCGGCATGTAAATTCCATGAGGCCTCATGATAAAAATTTCTGACCCAGCCAAGGGCCAGATACGGAGACAACATGAGTTTGCAGGGGTTGATGCAACCGAGCCAGCTGCTGATATCGGGCCTGATCAGGCACGCGGCCATCCACCATGGAAGCGTGGAGATCGTGTCACAGTTGCACGCAGGTGAGCAGCGCCGCAGCAACTGGCGTACTGTCGAAAGCCGAGCTCGCCAACTGGCCAGCGCGTTGCAGGCCGGAGGGCTCAAGCCCTCGAAGCGGGTGGTCACGCTGGCGTGGAACACCGACCGCCATCTGGAGCTGTACTACGCTGTGGCGGGCATGGGGTCTGTCTTGCACACCGTGAACCCCCGCCTGTTTCCTGAGCAGATTCGCTACATCATCGAACACGCCGAAGGCGAAACATTGTTCTTTGATCTGGATTTTGCAGATCTGGTTGTGCAGCTTGCGCCGCAGTTGTCCAAAGTGAAGCGGTACGTAGCGCTGTGCCACCAGGAGCAGCTGCCCAAACTGGATCTACCGGGTTTGTGCGCATACGAGGCGCTTTTAGCCACCGGCCGCAACGACTACGTCTGGCCCAAGTTTGACGAAGACCTTGCTTCGTCCATGTGCTACACCTCGGGCACCACGGGCAATCCCAAAGGCGTGCTCTACAGCCACCGCTCGACGGTATTGCACAGCTATGCAGCCTGCGCCGTAGACGGGCTGGCACTGAACGCGCGAGACAGCGTCTTGCTGGCAGTACCTATGTTCCATGTGAACGCGTGGGGCGTGCCCTACGCTGCGGCGATGTGTGGTGCCAAGTTGGTTCTTCCCGGTGCCGGGGTGACAGGTGAGCGTCTTTACGCGTTGATGCGTGATGAAGCTTGCACCTTCTCCCTGGGCGTGCCCACGGTATGGCTGGGATTTTTTCAGTACATCGACCAGCACCGCGCCACGCTGAATCTGAAAGACATTCGTCTTCAACGGGTGGTCGTGGGCGGCTCAGCCGCACCGCGGCCCATCATCGAACGGTTCGAGCATGAATTCGGCGCCTATGTGATCCAGGCCTGGGGCATGACTGAGACCGGCCCGCTGGCAACCGTTGGCAATCTTTTGCCGCACCACGAAGGGCAGTCCCTGGAGCAGCGCTTCGATGTGCAGTGTCGGCAGGGGCGTGCCATATTTGGGCTAGAGGTGGGTGTGTTCAATGCAGAGAACGAAGCTCTACCGCACGATGGAAAACACGTAGGGGAGCTGCGCGTGCGCGGCCCCTGGGTGGTATCAGCTTACTACGGCAATGCGGCAGGAACGGCCATTGATGAAGAGGGCTGGTTCAGTACGGGTGATGTCGCTTGTATAGATCCTGATGGCTATGTGCAGATCACCGATCGCAGCAAAGACGTGATCAAGTCCGGTGGTGAATGGATATCTTCCATCGATCTGGAGAACACGGCGCTGGGACACGCCAAGGTACGCGAAGCCGCCGTGATCGGTGTGAACCACAGCAAGTGGCAGGAGCGGCCGCTCCTGATCGTGGTGCCGCAGCCCGGTGAGGCGCCCACCAGTGAAGAAATTCTGTCTTATATGAAAGACAAGGTGGTTCGGTGGTGGCTGCCCGATGAAGTCGTATTCATGGAGGAGCTGCCGCACACCGCCACCGGCAAGATACTAAAAATGCAACTGCGCGAACAATTCAAAAAACACCGACTCGTGACCGATGTGGATTGACGTTTCGCTGGCAGCGAGCGCCAGAATTTAGCTTTCCATACCCGATAAGAGATTCATTTCTGCCCTTTTACATGTTGAACATTTCACGGAGACAAACGATGACTACGAAATACAAGACCACTCTCATTGCCGCAGCGCTGCTTGCACTTGGTGGCGCCTCCCAAGCGCAAATCTCCGATGACGTCGTGCGCATCGGTGTCATGGGTGACCAGACCGGCCCGTACTCCGGTAACGGCGGCCCAGGGCAAGTGTTGGCTGTGCGCATGGCCGTGGAAGACTTTGGCGGCAAGCTCAACGGCAAGACGATTGAAGTGGTCGTGGCAGACGATCAGAACAAACCTGATGTGGGCACCAACATCGCGCGCCAATGGATTGAGCGCGATAAGGTCGACACCATCATCAGCAACTCCACTTCAGCTATCGCGCTGAGTGTGAGCACCATGATGAAGCAGCACAACAAGCCGTACTTGATTTCCGGAACCACCACCGCGGATCTGACTGGCAAGTCCTGCTCGCCCATGAATATGCAGTTCCTGCTTGACACCTACGCCATGCCAAAGGCCACCGTGCAAAGCTTGATGAAGCAAGGCGTCAAGTCATTTTTCTTCGTGACGGTTGACTACGCTTTCGGCGCCGCATTGCAGGCCGAAGCCACCAAGTTCATCGAGGCTGGCGGCGGCAAGGTGGCCGGCGCTGTCAAGCATCCATTGGGTACTACAGACTTCTCCTCCTACCTGTTGCAGGCGCAGGCCAGCAAAGCGCAGGCCGTGGTGTTTCTGAGCGCCGGGGCGGATCTGAGCAATGCCATCAAACAGGCCAGCGAATACCGCCTGACCAAGAACGGTCAGATTGTCACAACCACCGGTGCCACCATCAACACTGTCATCGCCATGGGCTTGCCCGTGGGTCAGGGATTGCAAATCAACACGCCGTTCTACTGGGACCGCGATGCCGATTCGCGTGCTTGGGCCAAGCGGTTCCTCGAGCGCAACAAAGGCGTTCCTCCCACATACATCATGGCGGGTTCCTACAGCGCGACGATGCATTACCTCAAGGCAGTGCAAGCGGCTGGTACGGATGAAGGCAAGGCTGTCGTGGCCAAGATGAAATCCACGCCGATCAACGACTTCGAGATGAAGAACGTGTCCATTCGCGAAGACGGCCAGGTCATGCGTCCGGTCTACATGGTGCAAGTCAAGACGCCTGCCGAATCCAAGGGCAAGAACGACCTCTACACCATCAGAGGTGAGATCGCTCCGGACCAGATCTTCCGCCCGCTCAATGAAAACCCGTGCGACTTCCTCAAGAAGTAATCAGCGCGAACAAACTGGCCGCGTGCACGTCACAGCGTTCTTCATAGATTCACGCGGCTTGCCAGAGGAACGATCGGAAGATCGCTCCCTTTGATGACTATTCCGGTAACGACGACAGCATGACACAAGCACAAGCATTACAAGGACGCGTGGCCCTGGTGACAGGTGGCGCGCGAGGCATCGGGCGGGCCATCGTGGAGCGCCTGGCTGCCGATGGCGCCGCCATTGGTGTGCTCGATCTGAAACTGGAGCTGGCCGAGGAGGCCGCCACAGCCTTGCGCGCAGCCGGTCACCAAGCCATTGCCTTCGGGGGTGATGTCGCTCAACGCGACACGGTGATGAATGCGGCAGCTGCGCTCAAGGAAAAATTCGGCCGGCTCGACGTGCTCGTCAGCAATGCCATGTGGGTGCGTTACGGGCCGATTGACGACCTCACGCCAGAAGCCGTAGGGCGCATGGTTGGAACTGGATTCAATTCCGTCGTCTGGGGAATTCAGGCGGCATCGGCTTACATGGAGCAAGGTGGAAGCGTCATCAATATTGCCTCTGCAGCGGCCTTCCTCGGGATTCCTCAAGCCACGATCTACTGCGGCGTCAAGGCCGGTGTGCTTGGGCTTACACGCTCAGCTGCCGTTGACCTTGGCCCACGTGGAATTCGCGTCAACGCGATTGGCCCAGGTTCCGTGGCCACCGAAGGCGTCAAGATCAATGTGGACCCGGAAAAGGTCAAGCTCCGCCTGGCCAAAACGCCGCTGCGGCGCCTGGGTGAGGTGGAGGATATTTCTTCGGCCGTGGCATTCCTTGCAAGTGACCAAAGCAGTTGGGTGACGGGCGAGTGCATCAAGGTGGATGGTGGTGTGACACACGCTTTCCTCTGAACGCGCAGACGGCCGATAAAACCGGGAGACAAAGCATGAAAAAGAACGAGGACGACTACATCCTTCAGGCCACAGGGCTGAGCAAACAGTTTCGCGGTTTCTATGCAGTCAAAGGTGTGAATCTGCGGGTACGCAGGCATTCCATCCACGCGCTGATTGGACCCAATGGTGCGGGTAAGACGACCTGCTTCAATTTGCTCACGACGTTTCTGAAGCCCACAGAGGGCACCATCGTTTTCAATGGCCGCCATATAGAACGCAGCGACCCAGCCACGGTTGCAGACAGCGGTCTCGTGCGCTCCTTTCAGATATCTGCGGTATTCAGCCAGATGACGGTGCTGGAGAACGTGCGGGTGGCGCTGCAGCGTAAGACACGATGGAACTATGCCTTCTGGCGCAACCAGAACATCCTTCACGTGCTTGACGATCGTGCGCGTGAGTTGCTCGATATGGTGGGTTTGACACGCTGGGCTGATGCGCCAGCAGGTGATCTGTCCTACGGACGCAAGCGGGTGCTGGAATTGGTCACCACGATTGCTTTGGAGCCTGAGCTCATCTTGCTGGATGAACCCATGGCCGGACTGGGTCATGAAGACATTGAACCGGTCATGCAAATGATTCAACGCGTGGCCAAAGGGCGCACGGTTTTGATGGTGGAGCACAACATGAAAGTGATTGCAGAACTGTGTGATCAGGTAACGGTGTTGCAGTCAGGCCAGGTCCTGGCAGAAGGTACTTACGCACAGGTGTCAACCGATCCCCGTGTGATCGAAGCCTACGTAGGAGGCGCTCATGCCTGAAGCAGCACCTTTCCTGCGCGTATCTCACCTGACAGCGCATTACGGTGAGACGCAAGCTTTGCATGACATCAGCCTTGAGGTCCGGGAAGGCGAGATCGTCTGCCTGCTGGGCCGCAACGGTGCCGGCAAGACGACGACGCTGCGTGCCATCATGGGTATGCTGCAAAAGCGTGGCGGTGAGATCGAAGTCAATGGCCAGTCCACCACTGGTCTTCCGCCAGAAGCCATCGCTCATCTGGGTCTGGCGTACTGCCCTGAAGAGCGTGGAATTTTCGCCAGTCTCACCACTGAAGAAAACCTCATGCTCCCCCCAGTGCTTCGTCCTGGAGGATTGAGTGTGGAGGAGATCTACACGCTGTTTCCCAACCTGAAGACGCGCCGCACCAGCCCGGGCACCAAGCTGTCTGGCGGTGAACAGCAAATGCTGGCAATTGGTCGCATCTTGCGCACCGGGGCCAAGTTACTGCTGCTGGACGAGTGTACGGAGGGCTTGGCCCCCGTGATCATTGAAAAGATTGGCCAGACCGTCAGCATGCTGCGCAGCAGAGGCTTTACGGTACTCATGGTGGAGCAGAACTTCCGCTTTGCCTCGCAATTGGCTGATCGCTTCTACGTGATCGAAGAAGGCATGGTGAAGGACAAGTTCGCGCAAGCCGACATAGAGCCCAACCGCGCACGCATCGAAGCCTTGCTGGGCTTGTGAGTGCCCGCCTGGAAGCCGTAGAACAAGGAGACAAGACGAATGGATTCGATATTTGGTGTGCCGGTGTCGGCATTCGTAGGGCAGCTGATCGTAGGGCTCATCAATGGCGCGTTCTACGCGCTGATGAGCTTGGGCCTGTCCATCATCTTCGGCCTGCTGCATGTGGTGAACTTCGCCCATGGCGCGCAGTACATGATGGGCGCGTTCGTCGCGTGGGGGCTGCTTGAATATTTTGGCCTCAGTTATTGGTGGGCCTTGATCCTGGCCCCCCTGCTGGTGGCGCTTTTTGGTGTGTTGATGGAGCGCCTGTTCCTGCGCCATCTCTATCACGTGGACCATGTTTACGCGCTGCTGTTGACTTTTGGTGTGGCGTTACTCGTGGAAGGCGCTTTCCGCTATAAGTTCGGCGCAAGTGGGCAGCCCTACCCCAATCCCCTGGAAGGTGGTCTGGATCTCTCATTCACCTTCATACCCTGGTATCGCCTGTGGGTCATAGGCGTGGCGCTGGCCGTGTGCGTGGGTACCTGGTACTTCATCGAACGTACCAAGCTCGGAGCCTACCTGCGAGCTGCCAATGAAAACCCCACGCTGGTGCGCAGCTTTGGTATCAACGTGCCCCGAATGTTGATGTTGACTTATGGGTTGGCCGTAGGGCTGGCCGGCTTTGCGGGTGTGATGGCTGCACCTATCTACCAGGTGAGTCCGTTGATGGGTTCTAACCTGATCATCGTCGTGTTTGCGGTGGTGGTGATTGGTGGCATGGGCTCGATCATGGGGTCCATCATCACGGGATTTGGCCTGGGCGTGATCGAAGGGCTGACCAAGGTGTTCTACCCAGAAGGCGCCAGTGTGGTGATCTTTGTGGTCATGATTTTGACTCTGGCCTTCCGGCCCAATGGCCTGTTTGGCCGCAATGATTGAGGGGGCCGAATCATGAGTTCTCTGCAACGAAATCTTTTGATCGTGGGCATCGTGCTGCTGTGCCTGGCGCCTTTTGCGGTCTATCCGCTGTTTCTGATCAAACTGATGTGCTTCGCCTTGCTGGCCGCATCATTGAACTTGCTGATCGGATACGTGGGACTGTTGTCATTCGGTCATGCCATGTTCTATGGCACATCGAGCTATATCGCAGGCTATGTGCTCAAAGCCTGGGGTGTCGACGGCATCTTTGGGGTGCTCGCTGGAGTGAGCGTCGCTGCTTTGCTGGGTTTCCTGTCTGGTCTGCTGGCGATCCGTCGTCACGGTATCTACTTCTCGATGATCACGTTGGCGTTTGCCCAATTGGTGTTTTTCCTGGCATTGCGCCTTCCCTTTACGGGCGGAGAAGATGGCCTGCAATCGGTACCACGCCCCACGTTCCTAGGTGTGATTTCCACAGAAGATAACCTGGCGATGTACTACGTGGCCTTGGCTTTGGTGGGGTTTGGGTTCTGGCTGATCTACCGCACGGTTTACTCTCCGTTCGGCCAGGTTCTGCGCTCCATCCGCGACAACGAACAGCGTGCGCTCTCACTGGGCTACCAGGTCAACCGCTACAAACTGGTGGCCTTCACCCTTTCTGCCGCACTTGCGGGCCTGGCAGGCGCGACCAAGGTCATGGCCTTTCAACTGGCCAGTTTGGCTGATGTGAGCTGGACCACTTCAGGGGAAGCGCTTCTGATTTGCATCGTCGGCGGACTGCAGACCCTTCTGGGCCCTGTCGTGGGCTCGCTGATCATCATTTCCATGGAGCACTATCTGGCCGGGTTCGCTGAATGGGTTCTGATCATCCAAGGCGTGGTGTTTGTGGTGGTCGTCATGTTGTTCCGAAAAGGCATCGTCGGTCAGATTCAGTTCAAATGGCGCGAGCGCACACTGCGCAAAGCGGCGTCTGTGCAAGCCCGTTGATTGCTGCTCTGGATGAATAGCATGTCGAACTCGAACGCCAACCTGCTTCAGGGTCGCCTTAGCCTCGTGACCGGTGCTGCTGGGGGCATTGGTCAGGCTATTGCTGTAGCCTACGCTCAGGCCGGGGCCCGTGTGATCATCACAGATCGAGACGCTGCCAGTTGCGCGGATACCTTGGCCCAGGTTCAGGCTGTTGGTGGTCAGGGTTGGGTTTACGCTTTGGACGTCACTGACAATGAGGCGGTGGTGAAATTGGCAGCGCAGGTGGAGGGCGACATCGGCCCTATTGACGTTTTGGTAAACAACGCAGGCGTGATCTTGCGCGAAGGGCTGGATAGCCCTAACGCCCACGCCGCCGTGCGCAAGGTAATGGACGTCAACGTGATCGGCGTCTTCAATGTCATGCACGCCTTCCTGCCCGCGCTGCGCCGCACGCGCGGCAACGTGATCAATATTTCCTCAGGAGCATCTTTTCACGGCCAGCCAAAAGCCGTGGGGTATTCAGCGTCGAAGGCTGCGGTACGCCTGCTGTCTCAGTCCATGGTGGCCGATCTCGCAGGCAGCGGTGTCCGCGTCAATGTGATTGCGCCGGGTGTCATCGTGACACCCATGACCGATGCCACACGTTCCAATCCAGAGCGGCTGGAGCGATTTTTGGCACGCATCCCTTCGGGCCGCTTGGGAAAGCCCGAGGAGATTGCCCGGCCTGCCGTGTTTCTGGCATCCGATATGGCGAGTTATGTCAATGGCGTAACGCTCGCGGTGGATGGCGGGTATTTAGCCGTCTGATTCTCAGGGCGTGAACACGCCCTATCCGCATCGCGCCGGCTGCAAGTTTTTGGTGGTCAAGCCTCTGGGATTGAAGCGGACTCGTTCAATGAAGAAACCAGATCTTGCATGAGCTGCAGATACTCCTGCCGGCGCGGGCGGATGCGTTCCAGCGCTCCCCCCATGCCCAGCACGACGGAGCGGCCCTGTACTTTGAGCGGCAGCATGACGCAGAGCGTGGCTCCTCCCAGCAGAGGTAAATTCTCTGCATAAGCATGACCTGCGGCCCGCGCCTCTCGCACGCGCTGCATCATCAAATCCATAGGTTGGCGGTCTGCAACGGGTTGTGTGGCAATGTTGGCACGACGGATCAATCGATCTACTTCGCGGTCTGGGTGGGCAGACATCAGCACCCAGCCCGTTGCCGACAGCGTCAGTGGGCGCATGCTGCCTTCTTCTGTATGAAAGCGCAGCGGGTGAATAGATTGAATGACATGGATGTACTGCATGTACACGTCATTTTGCAGAGCCACGGAAACTGCTTCGCCACTTGCGCTATGCAGGTCACGCATGACCTCGAAGATCTGGCTCTGACCAAAAAGCGCCTGCTCCAGCCAGTCGCCCAAGGCTGCAATCTTCAATGTGGGGAAGTAATTGCGCGTGGTGCGGTCATAGCTGAGATAGCCCAGGGTCACCAGATTCTTCAGCAACGCCGTCCCGCTGGACTGCGGGTAGTTCAAGGCCTCGCAGATTTCCTTGAGTTGGCGCGCGCGGCGTTCGCGCCGGAAGTAATCGAATACCTCCAATACGCGCACTGCAGACTTTACCGGCGAGATGCTCATGCTAACCCTCCACCGTTCAACGAGGCTATGTCGTGGACCATGTTCGAATCATAGAGTGCTTATCGTGCGCTTGGCCGAGACTTGTGTGCGTTGATCGCGTTGATCGCGTTGATCGGCAGGGGCCATGCAAGCGAACCCATAGTGAGATCTGTTTTGCAAATGTCCGACTTTGAGTAAGTGTCCCCTATAAGACTGAAGATACTTGCAAATAACCTGCCAACCGGTAAGTTTCGTGTGGCAGGCATATTTTTCTTGTTGCCCCTTTTTATCAATCCTAAGGAGACCAGGCTCGTGACTTACAAGCAACTGCTATTGACCGTAGAAGATCGTATTGCCACCGTGACGCTGAACAGGCCACCGGTGAATGCGCAGAACGCTGAACTGCGCGCGGAACTCACCGAAGTCTTTGACGAGTTGTCAGACCGGGACGACGTCATGGTCGTGATTCTGACGGGTGCAGGCAAGGTTTTTTCTGCGGGTGCGGATATCCGCGAGAGGCCTAACCTGGCGGCCACCACGGGTGCCTATAGCCGCCACAACCGGTTGGTGCGCGAAGCCTTCAACGCCGTTGTCGAATGCACCAAACCCATCATCTGCGCGATCAATGGCCCGGCGATGGGCGCCGGGTTCGGATTGGTCATTGCCAGTGACATCTGGGTGGCGTCTGAGAATGCTTACGTTTCCATGCCCGAGATCAATGTGGGGCTGGCAGGCGGCATGACCTATTTGCAGAAATTCTTCAGCCAATCGCGTGCGCGCCGCATGTTCTACACCGGCATGAAGGTGGACGCCAAGGAAATGTATCGTCTCGGTCTGGTCGAAGCCTGCTTGCCTGCTGAGGAGTTGATGCCCTACGCGCTGGAGATGGCACGTGAAATGGCCTCCAAGAGCCCAACAGCTCTGCGCTTGGCTAAGGAAGCCGCTCGCATGACCGCCTTGATGCCATCGCGCGATGCCTATCGCTACGAGCAAAACAATACCGTTGCCCTGTCCAAGACCGAGGATACGAAAGAAGCGCAGCGTGCGTTTCTTGAAAAGCGCGCGCCGGTCTATACCGGTCGCTGAACTGTCGGCATGTAAACTCTTAGATCGTGGACATCTTCCGAAGGTGTAGATGCGCCAGAGATGTCAGCCGTTGTTGGACTGGCGTCTTCGAGAACCGACGTTATTAGAGGAACACCCATGGCCCTGGACAAGAAGACCACCGCACGAGCGGGTGCCCGCGTGGAAGACCGCCAGGGGCAGTTACTCGATATTGCTGGCCGGCTGTTCGCCAAACACGGATTTCAAGGCACTTCACTGCGTGAGATTGCTGAAGAAGCGAAGATTACCAAGGCAGCTTTGTACTATCACTTCCCGAACAAGGAAGCACTGTACGAGCGGATTGTTCTTCACGGGTTGGAGATGCTGCTTGAGTACGTCATGTCAGCGACGGCGCAGGAAACCACAGCGGTGGATAAAGTGCGCGCGTTCATGTTGTCCACGGCCGACTACTACACCAATAACCGCGATGCCTGGATTACCGGCTCAAACGCGTTTCACACCACTCAGGAATCGATCTCGCGGACCAAGGGTGTCCTCTTCCGTGACCAATACGAAAAGCATCTGCGCCATTGCATCCAGCAGGGCGTTAACTCCGGTGAGTTTCGCGACGTCGATCCTGCCATAGCCGGTCGTTTGCTTTTGTCGTCCATCAACAGCATGTGGCGATGGCACAAGGCGGGTGGACCGCTGAATGCCCGTCAGGTTGTGGAGCAGTTTCTTGATATTTTGATGGTCGGTATGCGAGCAAAACCCGCCGGCTCAGCCAGCACCCGCAAGACTGCAGCATCGCAGACTCCTAGGGCCTGAAGACACGCCGTTGATCGACTGGCATGTCTTTTTTCACCATGAGCCTATGAGGTAGCAGCGGGAAGCTTCGCACTGGCTGGGGCGCGTCTATCAGGGTCTGCTGTATCCACCGTCGAGGCGGTGGGTTCTCGCGCCAGTGCGGGGTCAGCACACAAGCATTCGGTCGGCGCACGATGGAGCTTCTGCCCAGGTCTGCTCATCGATTGGCTTCCCTCCCCCTATTTCCGGTTGCGTTCCTAGGGTTGCTACTTATACGAATTCTACCTGTCGTTTAGTAGACTTCTGAGATAGTAAGGAGACACCGCATGTTGAATCGACGTCAGTTCGCGCTTTCGAGCCTCTCAGTGGCCTCTCTTGGAGTTGCAGCTCCAGCCTGGTCCCAATCGTCAGAGGCGTTTCCTTCGCGAGCGATCACCATCGTGATTCCCTACGTGGCAGGTGGACTGACGGACATCATCGGGCGGGCTCTTGCGCCGCGCCTGGCGGAAAAATGGGGCAAACCGGTTCTGATCGACAACAAGCCCGGTGGTGGTACGACGATTGGCACTGGTTTTGTGTCTCGCGCGCCTGGAGATGGCTATACCTTGCTCCTGACAGCCTTCGGATATATCGGCAATCAGCTGATGTTGCCCAAGTTGCCCTATGACGTGAAGGCGTTGACACCGCTCACCAACACATCAGACAGCCCCAGCGTGCTCTATATCTCTCCACGTCTTCCGGTGAAAACCTTGGCGGAGTTTGTGGCGTATGGCAAGGCCAACCCAGGCAAGATCACCATCGCATCCTCGGGTAACGGATCCAGCCCGCATATTGCCGCAGAGATGTTTGCGGGTATGGCCGGGATAGAGATTATTCACGTGCCCTATCGCGGAAATGGCCCGGCCATTACGGATCTGGTGGGCGGACAAGTGGACGCATTGTTTGATTCCCCGGCCACCATGTCCTATGTCACTGCCGGCAGACTCCGCGTGTTGGGACATGGTTATGCGAACCCGAATCCCCGCCTGCCGGGCGTACCCCCCATCAGCAAATCGGGCGTTCCCGGGTTGTCCGGCTTCGAAGCGGGTGGGTGGTTCGGCTTCTTCCTGCCCAGCAGTACCCCGGAAGCGCTGCAACAGCGCCTGTATACCGACATCCGCGCGGTGCTGGAGCAACCGGGCACGCAAGAAGCGCTATCCAAAGCAGGGGTAGATCCACGTCTCATGACGCGGGCTGAGTTCACTGCCTATCTTCAGCACGAGATGGATCGCTGGGGGCCTGTGATCCGCAGCCGCAATATCCGCGCCGACTAATACCGAAGGGCCAGATCTGGCCGCCGGGTATCTGTTTTCCTGGATTGTTTTTTGAGAACCTCCCGACATGAGTACTACCGACTTCGCGTTAGATGACACGTCCGTTCGCGACGAAGCCTTCTACGAACGTTTCCGGCAGGAGCTGCACGACTTCATGAGCACGCAATGTCCAGCGGATCTGCGTGAAAAAGTGCGCACCAACCAGAAGCTGGGCCGCGAGGAAATGTCGCGCTGGCAGAAGATTCTGTTCGCTCATGGATGGGGGGCCCCGAACTGGATAAAAGCGGAAGGTGGGACCGGCTGGGATCTACAACAGCGCTACCTGTTCGAGGAAGTCAGTGCGCAACTGGATTGCCCGCCGCTCTATCACCATGGTCTGGGTCACATCGGTCCAGTGATCATGCATTTCGGAACCGAAGAGCAAAAGGCCCGCTACCTTCCTCCGATTGTGGAAGGCTCCGAATGGTGGTGCCAAGGGTATTCTGAACCGGGGGCTGGCTCGGATCTGGCGTCGCTCAAGACAGCAGCGGTCCGTGAAGGCGATGAATACGTGATCAATGGGCAGAAGATCTGGACTTCGCATGCGCAAGAAGCGGATCTGATGTACACGCTTGTTCGCACCTCCAAGGAAGGGCGGAAACAAGCAGGTATCACGCTGCTGGTGGTGCCCGTCAATACACCGGGCATCGAAGTGCGGCCCATTCACACTATTGACCAATGGCACCATGTCAATGAGGTGTTCCTGAACGACGTGCGTGTACCTGTCGCCAATCGGCTTGGAGATGAAGGTGAAGGCTGGAAGTGCGCAAAATTCCTGCTGGACCGTGAACGTCTGTCGCCTGCCACCGTGCCACGTCTTGCTCGCCAGTTGGAGCAGGTGTCGGAACTTATACAGGATCGCATCCGTCAAGAGGGCGCTACACCTCATCTTTACGCCGCACTAAAGCGCCTCTATCAAGCACAAGGGGCGGCTCTGGGCGCTCGCGAAATGCTGCTTAGCGCGATTCAGGAAGAAATGAACGGCACCTTGGCTGCGTCTAAATCATCGGCGTTGAAGTTGCATTGTTCCGAGTTGTCGCAGGACATTTCAAGCCTGGCCTATGACCTGACGGCAGGAGAATATGGCGCCCGGTTGTTACCAAAGCCACTGAGCGCAGATGGTTCTGACAATCTGGAGATGGGTCGTCAACTCGTGCATACCTACCTTTTCTATCGATCACGCAGCATCGCTGGCGGCACCAGCGAAGTGCAGAAAAACGTGATTGCTCGTGCGATCTTTGGAGCCTGACCCATGTCATTCAGCGCTACTCCCCTATTCCCTGGCGATCTCCATGACACCAGCCTGCGCCTGGCCGCTGTCGCCAAAACCAACTCGGCTGCTTCTGCTCAAAGCAACATTCCAAGCGATGCATGGCGGCAGATGCTGACACTGGGTTGGCAGGGGGTCCTGGTGCCGGAGGCTGCAGGCGGCGTCGACGGCCAGCCCACAGATCTGGCTGAAATCATCGAAGCGGCTGCGCGCCACGCCATCGCGGTTCCACTGATCGACCGCTGCGCCGTAGCTCCCGTTCTTTTGTCACCATTGGCGGATCAGCCTGTCGTGCGCGATCTGCTTGAGGCGTTAACCTTGGGTGAGGCATCCGTCGCCACCGTGTTGGATGCTCGCGAGCGCATGCCCTCCAATGCGAGTGGGTTACGTTTAAGCGCGGGAAACGTCCTGCGCGGAACACTCAAGGGTGTCGATCTCACCGAACCTGCTTCCCATGTGGCGTTCAACGTGATCGACGAAGCCACGCTTGAACCAACGTTACTTCTGTTGCCGATTGAGCAACTGCAAGCACACGCGCGCTATTTCGAAGGCATGGATGGGCGAGTGACCGCTGACTTCTCGCTTGAAGGGCAAGCGGTGCAAGCGTCGCAGATCCTGGCGCGCGGGTCTGCCGTGTTGGATGCTGTGGAGGGTGCTCAGAAGTTCGGAAGTCTATTCACGTGCGTACAGACCGTGGGCGCCGCGGGCGCCATGATCGAACAGACGATCGAATATCTCAACACGCGTATGCAGTTTGGCGTTCACCTGTCCACCTTCCAGGCATTGCGTCATCGCGCGGTGGAGATGTATGTGGCCTATGAGAACGCGGCAGGCATGGTTCGTCCTCTCGTCACGCAGGCGACGCGCGAAGATCCTGGCGAAGCGGGTGCGATCTCTCTGTCAAAACTTTGCGTAGGAGACGCCAGCCGCACCTGGTCCGAGTCCGCCATTCAGCTACACGGCGGCATGGGGATGACGTGCGAGACTCTTGCGGCCCGCCTGGCCGTTCATACGCTGATGGGGAGCCTCCAGTACGGAGACCAGGCGCAGTGCCTGGATTGGCTCACCGCCCGTTCCATGGCCGATGCCGTGGCTGCCTGATCAACCCAAGACCCGAGACGCTCCGTGCGTCCGGGCGTAAAGTCCATTTGAGCTTCGACACCATGCACAGTCTCACTGCCCTATTCGAACCTACTTCAGTCGCTATTCTTGGCGCCTCCTCCGACGCCGAACGCATCGGGGGCCGCGTGCTGCGCTTCCTGGTGGAGGCTGGCTATAAAGGCCAGATTTATCCAGTCAACAAAAGCGGCTCCGCCGAAGTCCAGGGCTTGCCGGCCTACCCCAGTGTGAGTGCTATCCCTGGCACCCTGGACCAGGCAGTGATTGTGGTGCCTGCGGCCGGTGTCGAGTCTGCTCTACAAGAGTGCATTGCAAAGGGCGTCAAGGGCGTGCTGGTGCTGACCTCAGGTTTCGCAGAGCTCGGTCCCGAAGGCCGCGCTCAGCAGGACAAGTTGGTGGCGATGTGCCACGCGGCAGGCGTTCGCATGATAGGCCCCAACTCGCTCGGCTTGCTAAATGTGGAGACGCGCTATTTCGCGACCTTCTCCGTCGCGCTCAACGGCCTGCAACCCAAGCCGGGTCCAATCTCGCTGGCGACGCAAAGCGGCGCTTTCGGCTCCTGCACCTATGCCATGGCGTCGTTGCGTGGCTTGGGGTTCAGCAAGATCGTGGCCACTGGGAATGAAGCCGATGTGGACGTCGCCGAATGCATAGACTACCTGGCTGAAGATCCTTCCACACGTGTGATCTGCGCAGCCTTGGAGTCCTGTCGCGACGGCGACCGACTGCGCCGGGCTTTGCTCAAGGCCGCCGCCGCAGGCAAACCGGTGCTCATCATGAAGGTTGGCCGTACGGAACTCGGGGCGGCCGCCGCCAGCACGCATACCGGCTCCTTCGCTGGCAATGATGCCGTCTTCGATACGGTGTTTGCGGAGTGCGGTGCCTATCGGCCGCAATCCATCGAGGAGATGCTCGATATCGCCTATTTCTGCTCTGTGACGGGTCGGTTGCCGAGCAATGGCGACATGGGTGTGATGACCTCATCAGGCGGTATCGGCGTGCTGATGGCGGATCACGCGGGCGACTGGGGGCTTTCCATGTCACCCCTGCCGGAATCTGGCGTCAAGGCCGCTCTCGAGTTGCTGCCCTTTGCCGTCGCTGCCAACCCGCTGGACGTCACGGCTCAAATCACCGCGGTGAGCGATGGAACCGCTCGCAGTGTTGACTTGATGCTGACGCATGGCCCTTACGCCACCGTATTTGCTTACCTGGCCAGCGCTGGACTGTCTCCGCAGCGTTTCGAGTCCACCATTGCTTCCCTGGCGGCACTTCGCGAGAAGCATCCCGGCAAAGACATGGTCATGGTGATGGCGTCTGCGCCAGAAGTTGATCGTCGTCTTGAGGCGCTTGGCATCCCCGTGTTTGGGGATCCGAGCCGCGCCGTGCTGGCTCTGGCGGGCGCTGCAAAAATGGTGGAACGGCGGAAAACGCTCTATCGCCTGCCTGAAGCAAGCGAGGCCGCGCAAGCTCTGGGTGATGTGAGCACTGAAGCTACCGCCAAGCGCGTTCTGGGTGAAGCAGGACTTCCCATGCTGCCCGAGCGTCTTTGTGCCACGGCTGCGGAAGCGGTCGCTGCGGCCGATGGCATGGGCTACCCGGTGGTTGCCAAGATTTCTTCGCCGGACATCCAGCACAAGACGGAGATCGGTGGCGTCATCTTGCACTTGCAAGATGCCGAGGCAGTGAGCGCCGCACATGCCACCTTGCTGCAGCGTGCGCGCGCTGCCGCCCCGAACGCACGTATCGACGGCGTGTTGATGGCCCCCATGCTCAAGGGAGGGGTGGAGACGATTCTCGGCGTACACATGGACCCGACCTTTGGCCCCATGGTGATGTATGGCGCGGGCGGCACGGCCGTGGAGCTGTATCGCGACGTCGCCTTTGCGTCGGCCCCACTGGATGTTGCCGGTGCGCAAGCGCTGGTGAATCGGGTGCGTTCTTCAGCGCTTTTGCGTGGCTGGCGCGGTGCAAAACCTGCAGACGAACAGGCTCTGGTGGACGCCATCTGCCGATTGTCGGAGTTTGCACTTGCCCACGCCAGCGAGTTGGAGAGCATAGACATCAACCCGCTCGTAGTGCGAGAAAAAGGCGCCGTCTGCCTTGATGCGGTGATCGTCAAACGTACCGCTTGAATCTCAACTTCGCCTCACATCAGAATAGCTCGAATGACCTTGATCAACTCTGAAGCCTTGCAGGCTCTCCTGGACCGTGAAGCCATTCGGGACTGCCTATACCGGTATTGCCGCGGCATAGACCGTCGTGACGAAGAGGCCTTGCGCTCAGCCTACTGGCCTGATGCCACCGACCGGCATGGCCCTTACCAAGGCAGTGCTACAGGATTTATTGACTGGGCGCTTGGGAAACTCAAGGCCAGTGATTCGCGAATTGTTCACCGTATCTCCAATCCCTTGATTGAATTGCAAGGCGATCAGGCGCTGGTGGAGTCCTACTTTGATGCCATTCAGGAAGAGCTGAATGCTGAGGGCCTACCTGTGGAAGCCTTGCTCAGTGGCCGCTACCTCGACCGCTTTGAGCGCAGGAACGGTGAGTGGCGAATCATTGCGCGCACGGTCGTTTACGACAGGATGCGCCATGTCCTCACGACGCAGGCGCTGACACCTGAAGCCTTTGGTCCTCGGCAGCCTGTGGGCGGACAACATCCTCTGGACCCGCTCTATGCGTTCCTGGGACGAGACGGTTCGCAGAAGTGATCGCCGATTCCGGCGAGCGGAGAGTTGCACGCCGGACCTTTTGCGCTAGGCCTTGAACCTGTCAGTCGAACTTGAGGTTTTCGTCCCCTCTCCCGTATGCGGGAGAGGGAGTAAAACTAATCGCTTGCGACTGACAGTGCAGGGCCCAGCGCAGCGATGGCCCGAGTGGGTATCCCACCCCTCTGGCCGCGCTGAGAAGCGCAGGGCAAGGGGCAGGCAAGAGCACTGAAAGATGCTCTTGCTTCGTTGACTAGCTTGCCGCGGCTGTTTGAACGTAGAGAGCGAAGTGAACGCAGTGAGTTCCGCGGCACCGCCCCTTGACCGAGCATCGCAAGTTGCCCGGAGCGCAGCGCAGGGACGCGTCCGGTGGGGCGCCTTTTCTTTGGTTCCTTACTTTGGGCGAGCAAAGAAAGGGACTGCGCAGCCGGGCGCAATCCCGGCCTCCGCCCTAAAAAGAAGAGCAGAAGGTTGCTAGCAATCGCAGCGTTTCAATCGACCGCCGCCTGCCCCCATCCCCACCTTCCCCCAGCGGGGGAAGGAGTAAAACCATCCCACAGCCTCGGGTTCCGGGGCTCAAGTCAGCAGGCACTCCTGCATCAGTCTCTCCCGCATGCGGGTGATGGTTGGGACGGCCGGCTGCGGCGTGAGGACCAGCGTTCAAGTTCCACCGCAATCACGCCCCTCAACCACCGGTCAACTACCCGTGAAAACCGGTGGACGTTTTTCAGCGAAGGCACGCATAGCTTCGCGCGAGTCGTCTGATTTGCTCAGCTCGGCAGTCATGTTCTGCTCATGGCGATAGCCGTCCCGCAGCGCCATGAATTCAATGGTGGAGGCGGCTTGTTTCGCAGTGCGGCTGGCCAGCGGGCTCTTGCTGGCGATGCGACGGGCCATTTCCATGGCTGTGGGCATGAGTTGCTCCAGCGGCACGCAGGCTTCCACGATGCCGCGGCGGTAGAACTCGGCACCGGAAATGCGGTCTCCGGTGATCATCATGCGGCGAGTGAGAGATAGGCCACAGATGCGCTGGGTATGGCGACCACCGCCCATCAGGCCGACATCGACTTCGGGCAGGCCGAACACCGCCGTGTCAGCACACATCAGGATGTCGCAGGACGCCACGATGCCCATCCCGGCGCCCAGGGCGGGGCCGTTCACGGCAGCAATCACTGGCTTTTTGCATTCCATAATGCTGTAGCTCACTTCGCGAGCCAGGCGGTTGTGTTCCCAGCGCTCACCAGGCTCAAATACCTTGCCAGCGCGGGCTTTGATATCTGCCCCCGCGCAAAAAGCCTTTCCAGCGCCGGTGAGAATGACCACACGCACGTCGTCAAGATCATTGAAGCGGTCGAAGGTGGCAATCAGCTCGCGCATGAAGTCCGCGTTGACTGCATTCACGGGAGGTGAATCCAGAGTGACGACCGCGATATGGTCTTGAATTTCTGTTCGGATGAAAGGCATGTGATGTCTCCAATAAGAATATTTCAATATACCTGCCGACAGGTAAAATATCAATAAGGTGATCCCCCAAATTTAGAGGCATCAAGGGGGCTGCCGTCCGGGCCGACCTGACCTGAACGGGACGGTCTTCCCCGGTACCTATCGCTCGCCTAGAGTGATCGAGGCTTCAGCCATTCGACCATGCGAGGCCATGTGCGTGTGACGGCACCTACGCCAGCCACCAGGCTCACGTGGCCTCCTTTGATCACCCATTCCTCCTTGTCGCGGCTGGAAACGAGTTCAACCAGGGGATGTGAAGATGCAAATGGCACCACGTGGTCATGCTCAGCCAGAACGTGCAAGACAGGCATGGAGATCAAGTTCAGGTCAGCTTTGCGGCCATGCACTTCGAATTCGCCTTTAACCACCTTGTCTTGCACCACCAGGTCGTGCACCAATTCGCGAAATGCTTTACCTGGGAACGGTAGAGCGTCCTCTCCCCAGCGAACAAGCCGCAAGTGCGCCTTCACAAACTCGCGGTTGTCCGTGTTGTTCAGTAGCAAGGCCTGACCGGAAGCTTTCTGAAGGGGGCGAAGGACCTGGAACGCCCCCTCAATCATGTGGGAAGGAACGACGCCAAAGGTCTCGACAAGGAGATCAGGGTCCAGTCCCTGCGAAGTTAGCAACTTGTGCTGTAAGGCCATCCCGGGACCGTGGATGGGGGTTGCGACTTGCAGCAGATTTTTGATGGCTTGCGTAGTGTCAAGTGCGGCATGTAATGCCGTCAGCACCCCACCCAGGCAGTACCCCAGCAGGGTGAGTTGCGATTCCCCGCTATGGCGCTGCACCTCGCCGATGCAGGCCGAGATCCCGTCAAGGTAATCAGCCACGCCAAAGTCCTTGTGCTCGGAGCGCGCCACGCCCCAATCGACGAGGTAGACGTCGAACCCCTGTGCAACCAGGTATTCGATGAAGCTCTGGCCAGGCGAAAGATCGAAGATATAGGGCTTGCTCACCATGGACATGACCAACAGCATGGGAACGCGGTAAACGTCGTCGGTCTGTGGCAGGTAATGGTAGAGCCGCATGGAGCCTTGGGCGAAGACGAGCTCCTTGGGCGTAACGGCCGTCTCAGCCACCATCTCTTGCACGAGCGCCGCGAACTCGGCGCTGTGCTCATCGAGCAATGGATTCGGCGCCATCATGCGCGGCTCGCGCGCTTGGCGGGCGGCTGTGAGCGGCTCGCCTTGGGCGAGGGCGCCTTCACTGAAGTGGCCTGGGGCGTGTTTGCCTTGGCGGCGGCATCGACGCCTCGGGTTCTCGGTGGGCTATCTTTGCTTCGCGCTTCGATGCGCACCAGCGCTGCCTCCACGCGAGCCACCGAATCTTCCAACTGCCCAATGCGTTCGCCCAAAGCCGCCACGTCTGCACGACTGGGGATGTTCATGGAGGCCATCGGTCCCGCCAGGCCTTGTGTGAACATCTGCTGGCGATGGATCGCGGCATTGATCTCCTGACCTAATGACTGGGCGACAGCATCATCCTTCATGACCTTGGTGATCGATTCGCTCCATTCACGTTCGTTCTTCACGAACCATTCACGCCATGTCTTGAGCGGGTCCAGGCTAGAGTTGCTCTTGTTCATTCAGTTTCCTCTTTGATATCAGACCATTCGGCCTCGTGTTTCAATGTCAATGGGTCCAGCTTCTCCTTGACTTTGGGCAGCACCTGGTCGCGGGCCTCTGCCGGGCCGCTGATGCGCACCGTGGCCAGTGAGCCGAACTTCGGATGTGCCGCGACCCGCACGTCGACCGTGCTGCCACTGGGCTTGAGTACGGGAGCAAGCATTCGTCGGATGGCACGGGCAGCGGCGTCGGTGCGTAGTTCCGGCTTGAATACCTTGCCCACGGCGGTCAACGGGAGCTTGTCGACGATATAGACCTGCACCGGAACTGCAGCGCGTTCCGGAGTGCGAGCGGCTGCCCAATCGATGAGGTCGGCTGCCTCTGCTTGCGTGCCTGCCTTGAGCTGCACGTAGGCT
This sequence comes from Ottowia thiooxydans DSM 14619, assembly GCF_000422885.1. GTDB lineage: Bacteria > Pseudomonadota > Gammaproteobacteria > Burkholderiales > Burkholderiaceae_C > Ottowia > Ottowia thiooxydans. Next base: position 104,567 of record NZ_AUGX01000013.1, read on the forward strand.
ACTGGCAGTTCGCCGGCGTAGGCATCAGGCTCTCCCACCAATGCAGCCACCTCCACAGAGGGGTGGTCGTAGAGAACTTCCTCCACACCGAGCGGATCGATGTTGTGTCCGCCCCGGATGATGAGGTCCTTGGCTCGACCCGTGATCCACAGGTAACCGTTGGCATCCACGCGACCCAGGTCTCCGCTGTTGACCCAGCCTGGATCCACGAACGGCGCATCTGGAGAGCCCGTGGCGTAACCTTTGAATACGCCGGGGCCGTGCATGGTCACCACGCCAATTTTGCCGGTTGCACACTCGCGTACCGTTTTACCGCGCTCGTCCACTTCCACGACCCGGACGTGGCTGTAGGGCAATGCGTGTCCTACGGAACCGAGGTAGACCGGACGATCCGGGAAAGAGATGGTGTGGCAACTAGACGCTTCGGTCATGCCATAGGTCTCCAGGATTGCAAGGCCAAAGCGGTGCTTGTAGGTTTCCGCCACCGGAACGGGAATCGCGGAACCACCGCCAGTGACCAAGCGGATGCTGGACACGTCGGAGCCTGCCATCGACACGTTCAGCACGGCACCAACGACCGTGGGAACGGCGGCAAAAATTTCCGGCTTGTAGCGGTCCACCAGTTTCCAGAAGTTAGGCATGGCACTCTTGTTGCGCCATCCCGAAGACGAGAGCACAACCAGCGTTCCCCCGGCGGACAGTTGTTGAAGGCAGTGGGTGAGTGAGCCCCCAACGTGGAACAATGGCAAGGCCATGAACAGGTTGGATGCAGCTCGAGTGCGGAACATCAACGCCATGCCCCACGCTTGATAAACCTGGTTTCCATGCGTCAGAGGAACCAGTTGGGGCAAGCCAGTCGTGCCACCCGTATGGTAGTAGGCGGCGATGTCGTCGGTTTGGATCTGGCGCCCGCTTATCAGGTGATCGTCGGGTTGTGCAGCAATGGTGTGGTCGAACGAAAGCGTGCCCTCGGGGGGTGGGCCCCAGGGCTCCACTACCAGGATCGCTTTCAAGTCCGGCAGCTCGTCCCGGATTTGCGTGACCTTCTGCCAGATGTCAAAACCTTCAGCAGGTCCAAGTGCAATCAGCACCTTGGTCTTCGCTGCCCTCAAGATATGAGCGATGTGGCCGGGCTCAAGGTAGGTATTGACCGGGTTCACGATGCCCGCCGCTTGTGCGCCCCAAAGTGCGTAGAAGGTCTGGGGAATGAGTGGCAACATCATGCTCACTACATCTGTGGGGCCAACACCTAGCGAGTGCAGGGCATTGGCGACCTGAGTGACGCGGGCCAGGAACTGCGCATGACTCAGGCGTACGGGCTCTTCCTCTGCGTTTGCGTTGGCGAGCCACAGCAGCGCGGGTGTTTGCGGATTGCGGGCGGCACCTAGCTTCAGGGCTTCATATGTGCTCTTCGCGAGAATGCGGTTTTCGTAGGGAACCGCCTCGAAGGCCCGGACATCAGCTTCTGTCGCGAAGCTGGGCCATTCATCTCCGATGAATCGATCGAGGGCATGTAATCCGGCCATTTTTTTGTCTCCTGAATTTTCTTGAAGTTGATGTGGATATGAAGTGGCGATCAGGGCGTGAGACCCATGCATTCGAAACTATGGAAAGTGCGCATTTTTCATGTTCAGTTAGGGGATTTGCTGACTTGCTCGTGACCTTGGTTTCTCTATACTGCACTGCAACAACTCTCTCAGCGATATGCCAAACGCCACTACTGTCCGGAAGAACCAAGATCTGCGCGTTGCCCACACGGCAGAGGATTTCGTAGAGGCCAATGGCATCCAACTTTGCTGGGATAGCTTTGGCGACCGTACCCATCCCGCCCTGATACTGATCATGGGCATGGGGGCACAGATGGTGGGGTGGGACGACGAGTTCTGCGCGCAGTTGGCTTCGCGTGGTTTTCGGGTTATTCGCTTTGACAACCGTGATGTCGGCAAGTCCACTTGGCTCCATGGCGCAGGCGTTCCCGATGTCACCCGGGCCATGATGCGTGCCTGGATGCGCTGGCCTGTGACGGCGCCCTATGTGCTTGACGACATGGCACTCGACGTCATCGGTCTGATGGACGCTCTCGGTATTGAGCGGGCCCATGTCGTTGGCGCTTCGATGGGGGGAACCATTGCGCAAGTCATGAGCATCCGGCATCCCGAGCGCATGCTGTCTATGACTTCGATCATGTCGACCACCGGCGATCCGGATCTGCCCAAGCCTCATCCCACTGCCACAACCGCGGTGATGCGGCCTATGCCTAGCAAGCTGGAAGATTATGTGGAGCGCTATGTCGACACCTATCGCGTGCTGCGCCTGGGTCATTTTCCTGAAGAGGAGGAGCGTGACCGCATCCGTGCGGCGCGAAACCACAGTCGCGGCATTAATTCTGCAGGAGGTGCTCGTCACCTGGTCGCCATCCTGGCCTCCGGAAGCAGGAAAAACGCCCTGAGACAAGTGGTGGTGCCTACCCTTGTCATTCACGGCGATCTTGATCCGCTGGTTCCACTTGCAGCGGGACTTGAAACGGCTCAATGCGTCCCCGGTGCTGAAATGATGATCGTGGAGGGCATGGGCCATACCATGCCCAAGGCCTTGTGGCCGCAGCTGATAGCCCGCATTGCCGGCGTCGCAGAGCGGGCGCTTTGAGGTCGAAGAGACGAAGTGCATGCTGCTCAGACCGAGTGGCGTGAGGTGCGCGGTGTCAGCGGCTGTATCGAAGGCGCAGAGCGATGAGTACTGGCCGCTTCCTCGTGCCGGGTCAAGAGCCAGTTCTGGGCTTGAACCCGTTTCACGCGATCTGGTGAGAATTAATCCATCTTCAGATTCGCTCCCTTGGCCATTTGCTGCCAGGCACTGCTATCGCTTTTGACGGTAGCCGCGAATTGCGCAGCGGTCTTGTAGGCTGGCAAGGTCATGTTCTGTGCGGCAAACTTCTGTTTGATGTCTTCACGGGCAAGGATCTTGCCGATCTCTTCGTTCATCCGATTCACGATCTCAGCCGGCGTGCCAGCAGGAGCGAAGATTCCGAACCAACCGTCTGATTCGAATTTGAAGCCTTGTTCACTTAAGGTGGGCAGGTTGGGCAAGGCGGGGGCGCGTATGGATCCCGAAACACCGAGAGCCGTCAACTTGCCAGCCTTGATATGAGGCAGCGGCGATGCAATGTCCGTGAACCCTACTGGTAGCGTGCCAGCGATCAGGTCGGTTATTTCCTGAGCAGTGGTTTTATAGGGAATGTGCGATATGGAAACGCCGAACTGCTTCTTGATGCCTTCCATCACCAGATGGCCGGTAGAGCCGTTACCCCAAGACCCATAGGAGAGCTTGCCTGGATTGGCCTGGGCGTACTTCACCATGTCCTGCAGGTTCTTGAAGTTGGCCGCAGGGTTGGCGACCAGCAGGATGCCCCCTGTGCCGAACTGTGCCACGGGCGCCAGATCCTTCTGGGCGTCGAAAGGCATCTTCTCCAGGATGATGGGATTGATGGCAACCGCGGAAGATGGGGTGATCAGGAAGGTGTAGCCGTCAGGCTGCGCTTTCGCTACCGCGTCCATGCCAATGATGCTGTTGGCGCCAGGTTTGAAGTCCATCACCATCGATTGCTTGAGAGCTTCCTGGAGCGGCAACTGGATGATGCGCAGCAGGTTATCCATGGCGCCTCCGGGCGGGCCGGGGACGATCATCTTGATGGGGCGGTTCGGCCAGTTGGCTTGGGCGAAGGCTGCCGGAGCAGCCATGCACGCTGCGGATGCGAGTAGGGCGCGGCGGCGCGTGAGGACATGGACCACGTGATGTCTCCTTGACATGTAATTTCGAATGAACACCAAAGAAAGGTATTGGCGTCAAACCATCTATTTGTCCGTAACTTACTTGCCGCACGGCATGTTGTCAATCATGGCAAATGCCATGATTGAACTAACTGATCGCGAGGCATCATGGGGGTATTTACGAAAAAGTGGCTCTACATACGGCTGAATTTTTTCGACTTTTAAGTGAAAGTGAGTAATGTCTTCGGATGTGCAGAGATTTTGAGTAGTAGTTTGTTTACCTGTCGGTAAGTTATTTTTAAAGTCCAAACCGTTTATCTACCAAGATCAGGAAACCGCATGCAGGAATCAAAGATCGCGGCTGCCTTTGAATACGCTTTTCCGTTGTTTGAAATGGCGCGCACCCGGTATCGCGCATTGGAAGATGAGGTCAATGCGCAGCGCCATGCGCCCAATACGGTGCGGCATGAGCGCCATCTCAGTGATCACACCTCGCGCTGGATCACCGCGCCTAACAACGACACGCTGTACTCCAATGCCTGGCTGGACCTTTCATCGGGTCCCGTGCAGATACGGCTAGACAAGATGCCCGCTGGACGCTACTGGTCGCTGGCGTTCATGGATGTGTTCACAAATCACTTTGCGATCGTTGGCCAGCGGCTGGAAGGTGCAGGCCCGGTTGACTTGCGAGTGAGCGGGCCAGACGAGCAGGAACCCATTTGCGGAGGGCGCGAAGTTCGAGCTCCGGGCCGTGACGCATGGTTGTTCATACGTTGCCTTGTGGATGGTCAAGATGATCTACCCAACGCACACGCCATGCAGGAACGGATTGACATCGTGGCGCCGCCGGATGCAATCTATGGGGCGCGTGTAGTGCCCACATCGTCTCGTGATCCTCGCAACTTTCTCGCGGTAGCCAATGAGCTGTTGGGTCGCAATCCACCGCCCGAAGGCGAGCGAGCCTTGCTCGCGGAGTGGGCAGACATTGGCCTGCGTCCCGGAGACACTGAGGCCTGGGAGAGGCTTGGTGACGCCACGCGCGAACTCTGGAAGGCCAGCATAGGGCCCTTGCATGACAAGCTGAGACAGGCATCGGCGAGTGGGCGGCGTGAGATTCAGGGCTGGTTTGCGTCCGCGAAAGACATGGGTGATTTTGGCCAGAACTATCCCCTGCGTGCTTCGGTTGCACTAGGCGGTTTGGGGGCGCTGCCACCTGTGGAGGCGATGTATTTCGTGCGTTTCCATGACGACGAAAAGCAACTTCTCGACGGTCGGCAAAGGTATGTGCTCCGTATTCCGCCGACGGGAATCCCGACAGATTCCTTCTGGTCTTTCTCGATGTACGAACCCACTGCGGACAGTCAGCGCTTTTTTGTGGAGAACACCATCCGCCGCTATTCCATCGGTAACCGTACCCATGGGATTGTTTGGAACGAAGATGGGAGTATGGATATCCCCATGCAGCGTGATGAGCCCAGTGACCCGCGACTGCGCGCCAACTGGCTGCCCACACCAGACGGCCCGTTCCAGATCTCGCTGCGAACATATATGCCGCGTGATGAACTGCGCGAAGGCAGCGCCGCAATGCCAAGAATTGATAGACGGTAAGAAGACTCTAAAGGATCCACACCATGAAGCCTGCACACTCCAGTACGCTCGCAGCGAACGCCAAACTCATTGATGAACTCGATTTCACGGATCAGCGAGACTTCGAAGCTGCCAGACGCGGCTTCATTGACACGCTGCCCGACGCGCACATAGAGGCCGACTCCGGTGGGGTCTCCTGGTCCATGAAACCGTATGGGTTCTTGGCGGGGAAAACGCCAGACACAGTCAACCCCAGCCTATGGCGCATGGCGAAGCTGAATGCGATCCATGGCCTCTTCAAAGTCAGCGATCGCGTCTATCAGGTGCGTGGTTTTTCGCTGGCCAATGTCACCTTCGTCGAGGGTGATTCTGGCGTGATCATTGTCGATCCGCTGCAGTTTACAGAGCATGCGAGAGCCGCCCTTGCGCTGTATCGCAAGCATCGCGGGGAGCGGCCAGTTGTGGCGGTGATCTATACGCACAGCCACCGTGATCACTATGGCGGCGTGCGCGGCGTCATCAGTCCGGAAGATGTGAAGAATGGAGTGGAGGTGATCGCTCCCTTCGGGTTCACTGAAGAGTCCTTTTCAGAGTCGATTTTGGCCGGCGTTCCCATGAGGCGCCGTGCGTTGTTTCAGTTTGGCTGGTCGCTGGAGCCAGGTGAGATGGCGCATGTCGACAGCGGCCTTGGCAAGGCGGTGGGACGCGGCGGCGACGGCTTCATCGCACCCACCACGCTCATCACTCAGCCCGTGGAGCGCCGCAAGGTGGACGGCGTGGAGATCGTGTTCCATCTGACGCCGGGAACCGAGGCGCCAGCGGATATGAACATGCTCTATCCGGGCCTGCGTGTGCTGAACCTGGCCGAGAACGCCTGCCAAACCATGCACAACTTGTGCCCCATCCGTGGCGCGAAGACGCGTGACGCGTTGGCCTGGGCGCACTATCTGAACCAGGCTCTGGACCGCTTCGTGCCCCAGGTTGACGCGCTGGTGGTGCAGCACCATTGGCCGGTCTGGGGGCAAGAAAATATCCGCGGCTATGTGGCTGGTCAGCGCGACATGTACCGTTATCTTCACGATCAGACGCTGCGGCTCATGAGTCACGGCCGCACGCCCAAAGAGATCGCGGACGAACTGATGATGCCCAGCAAGCTGTCCCGGCAGTGGTTCGCGCGCGGCTATTACGGCGCGGTGGCGCATAACGTGAATGCGGTCTACGCTCACTACATGGGCCCCTACGATGGCAATCCCACTCATCTGAATCCTCTGCCGCCTGTGCAGGCCGGCGCGAAGTACGTGGAGTACATGGGGGGCGCAGATGCCGTCGTGCAAAAAGCAAGAGGCGACTATGAAGCAGGCCACTTCCGTTGGGTGGTGGAAGCGCTCAATCATGTGGTCTTCGCAGATCCGGGTCATCGGCCCGCTCGTGAGCTCGCGGCAGATGCGATGGAGCAGCTTGGCTATCAGTCGGAGTCGGCGACCTGGCGCAATGCGTACCTTTTGGCGGCACGAGAGCTGCGCAGCAGTTCAAAGGCCTCGGCACCCAAGGGTGTGGGGATCAGTCCCGATGTCGTCGCGATTTTGCCTTTCGGCAATTTTCTGGAGTATCTGGGCATCCGCCTTAATGGCCCGAAAGCGCAGGATATCGAAGCGCGCTTCGATTGGTGCCTGACAGATTCGGCGGGAGTGGATTCACATCGCCTGATGGTTTCAAACGGTGCCCTCAATCACTTGCCGGGTACCCATGGGGATCAAGCCCACGCCGTGATCGACATGGACAGAGACAAGCTCTCCACGCTCTCCGCGGGGCGCGAGGCATTGCTGGCCGGGCTGGAGGCAGGAGATCTTCGGGTGAAAGGTGATGCGGCGCTGTTTCGCCAGTTCATCGAGGCGCTCGATGAGTTCGACCCTATGTTCAATGTGGTTGAACCATGATGGGAGAGGTGGGGCACTTGAACGCCATGGGCGCCGCCTCTCGAAAAACACATATGAAATATTGAAAAGCACAGGCTAATTACCGATTGATTACTTGCCGTTCGGTAGGCATTATTGTTCTCAAGGTTTCGTGCAGTGCGAGCGCCACGGTTAGCGCGTTCAAGCCATTGCATGCGTACAGGAGACATAGCCATGAACCAATCCAACTCAAGTTCCGAGAATTCGTCCCCCATTCGCCTCGACGTCGTGGTCGTGGGTGGTGGTTTTGGCGGCATGTGTGCCACCTACAAGTTCCGCGAAATGGGCTTGAAGATCCAATCTATCGAGGCCGGTGGAGACCTCGGTGGCGTCTGGTACTGGAACCGTTATCCAGGCGCACGTGTGGATCTGCCCAGCATTGACTACAGTTTTTCGTTTTCGCCAGAAGTTGAGCAGGAATGGACCTGGTCTGAGCAGTTCGCTGCCCAACCCGAACTTCTTCGCTACATCGATTTCGTGGCCAACCGGCTGGAGTTGCGCAAGCACTACCAGTTCAATACCCGGGTGACCAGTGCGTCCTGGGACGAAGAGCGCAAGCTTTGGGTAGTAAAAACCGACCGAGGAGCAGTGTTCGAAGCCACCTATTGCATCATGGCGACTGGACCGCTTTCGGTTCCGCGGGATCCGGACATCCCTGGCCTTGAGCGTTTCAAAGGCCGCATCATTCGAGCAGGTCGTTGGCCTCACGAACCCGTCAGTTTCACGGGGCTTCGAGTGGGTGTCATCGGCACTGGCTCTACGGGGATCCAGATCGTTCAGGATGTGGGCCCGCAAGCAGGCGAGCTATTTGTGTTTCAGCGAACCCCCAGCTTTACGATGCCCATGCGCAACGAGAACCTGACGCCGGAGTATGTGGCTGAAGTCAAACGAAACTACGCAGGCATTCGCAACTCGGCGCGCAACAGCGCTGTGGGCGGAACCAGGCCCCAATCCACACGTGCATTTTTCAGTGTCACGCCCAATCAGCGACAAGTGCTGTTGGAAGACGCCTGGAAACAGGGCGGTTTGTCCATGCTGGGCACCTTCAGCGATTTGCTTCAAAACGCTGAGGCCAACGAACACGTTGCCGAGTTCGTTCGCGGCAAGATCGGAGAGATGGTCAAGGATCCCCGTACAGCTGAGGCTCTCAAGCCGCGTGGGTACCCCATTTTCGCTCGCCGGCCGTGTCTGGATTCGAGCTATTACGAGACCTACAACCTGCCCCACGTGCATTTGATCGACTGCATCAACGACAAGATCATCGAGTTCACGGAAAAAGGTATCAGAACGGAGTCTGGCGAAACGGAACTCGACTTGCTGATCCTTGCCACGGGCTACGACGGCCTCACCGGCGCACTGAAGGCTTTTGATGTCACGGGCCGTGATGGCAGGACGATCAACGACAAGTGGAGTGATGGCGCCAGGTCGCATCTGGGCATCATGCTCGAAGGTTTCCCGAATCTGTTCATGACCACAGGGCCAACAGGTCCTGCTGCCCTGGCGAACATCATTCGCATCAGTGAGCATGACGTGGATTGGATCGCCACCGCCATGCAATATATGGATGCGCATCACCTGACTGCGATGGAGCCTACGCCCGAGGCGGAACAGGAATGGATGGACTTGGTCTACGAACTCTCGCAGCGGACCCTGCTATCCAAAGCGAAGACTTGGTATGTAGGTGCGAATGTCGCGGGAAAGCCCCAAGGCCTCACTTTGTTCACGGGTGGTTTTGCGAAATACGCAGAACTTTGTGCGCTCGCGACCAAGGATGGATACCGAAGCTTCCAGTTCAGTCATCGTGCTGAAGCCGGTGCTCTCGGCACCGAAGCCAAGATGGCTGCAGTGGACGCCATAGCTCTCTAGCTTCTGGCCGCAGCATCAGCGCGTAAGCGCTGATGCCGGAAAGGTCCACAGGCTGTGCCGCGGCGTGGTTGGCTATGGTGCGGGCGCCCGCAGGCGTTGGCGCAGGTCAGCAACCTCTTCCATCAGATCAGCCGCCAACGCGGCCAGCTGAGGGTCAGCATCGAAGCTGTGCTCCAACTGTGCGATGCGGCGAGCTCGCCGCAAGGTGGTGCTGGCAAATCGCCACTCTGCAGTGACTTGACCAGCACAAGGTTGAAACACACCGGCTTCCACGTGAGTGATCACCCACTCAGGTTCCATTCTGACGCCATGGGCAATGTCTTGCACAGTGAGCGCTTCATCTTCCAGCACTTCCACCAGATGCACAGAGATTGGGGTTGGACTCATACGTTCGGGCTCCTGTTCTTTAGCTCGGAAACACGTTTTTAGAGCATGGGCAAGGCGGGCATGAGGGATTCGTTCACACCTTCTCAGGCGCTGCGCGGATCAAACCCGGGATAGGCCTCTGAAAGCGCTTGCCATGCGCTGCGCTGTGCTTGCGTCACGGCGCTGGGGATAGCAGGCTCCAGTTCCAGATATAGATCTCCGGGCGCAGTGGGTGAAGGGATGCCCCGCCCTTTCAAGCGCAGCTTGCGTCCTGCACCAGAACCGGCGGGCACGGTCACCTCAACCGTGGATCCATCTGGAGTGTCCACTTGCACACCTGCCCCTAATGCCGCTTCCCAGGGCGAGATGCGCAGCTTATGCGTGACGTCCCGGCCATCGATTCGCCAACGGGGGTCAGGACTGAAATGCACTTCCAGCATGAGATCGCCCGCCGAGCCGCCTCCGAAGCCGGGGCTACCCTGCCCCGCCAGGCGGATCAATTGGCCCTCCTTCACGCCTTTCGGGATTTTGACTTGCAGCGCACGTTCCTCGGGCACTACGCGGCCACTGTCGTCTACGCGTGAGCTTTGCAGGCGGATGGTGCGTTCTGCGCCCAGGTACGCGTCGATCAGGTCCAGTTCGATCTTGGCGTGATGATCATTTCCACGCATCTGCGCGCTCGATCTGTGGGCGCCGCCTCGGCCTCCAGCGTGCTGCCCTCGGCCGCGACCAAAAAGATTCTCGAAGAACTCGCTGTGGTCGGCTTCAGCGCCCCTGCCCGCGCCTCGTCCGCTGAAGTCGAAGCCGGTATCCCAGCCTGGAGGTGGGCGTACGTCATCTCCTGAGCGTGCCCCGCGCGCCCAAGCTTGCGCGCCTACGCTATCGTAGGCCGCACGTTTTTCCGTATCGCCCAGGACCTCATGGGCTTCGTTCACCTCCGCCATTCGCTTGGAGGCGTCGGGCTCTTTGCTGACATCCGGGTGGTATTTGCGCGCCAGCTTCCGGTACGCTTTCTTGATCTCGTCGGCGCTGGCGCTCTTGCCAACGCCGAGGATTTGATAGTAATCCTTGAACTCCATAGCCGCCATGGTAGAGGAAAGTCAGGCTTTTGGGCGGCGAGTTCTCCACCTGGGAGCGGCGGTTCCCAGGTTCAGCTGCGAATAGGGGCTTTCCGGTTCACCAGCACGATGCCGAAGCCCACCAATGCCATGGCAGCCAGTAGATTGACCGTGATGGGCTCTCCCAGCCACAGCGCGCCAAACAGCAAAGCGAAGAGCGGCGTGAGAAACACGAAAGCGGAGATTTTTGTGGCGGGATAGCGAGAAAGCAGCCACATCCAGGCAAGGTAGCTCACGAAGGCACCAATCACGGTTTGCAGCACCATCGATGTGACGGCGAAAGAGCTCCAGTTCCAGTGCCAGGTTTCGCCCAGCACCAGGGACAACAGAGGCAACGCAACTGCGCTCACACCCACCTGGTACATCAGAAGCGGCTCAGGTTTGGCGTTGGCAAGGCGGGTGCCGCGTATCACGACGGTTGTCAAACCCCAGAACAATCCTGCGGCCAGCCCAAAAAGATCACCCTGCCAAGTCTCTTGTGCGCGGCCATGGGCGAAACTGTCCCACAAAGCAAAGACGATGGCGGCAAAGGCACAGGCCAAGCCAACCCACTGCGGTGGCCGCAAGCGCTCAGTGGGCACGAAAAATGGCACCAGCAGGGCCACCCAGAATGGGGAGGTATACAGAAACACCGTCAAGCGGGAGGCCGTGGTGTATTGCAGGCCTAGAAACATGCAGGCGAATTCGCCGGCGAACAACAGGCCAACCAGCAAGCCCGGCGCGAGCGAACCTTTGGGCCCCCGCAGGTCCACTTTGCGCCAGTGACACCACAGCAATAAGATCAGCGTAGCGCCCACGAAGCGGATCCCCGCCTGGAACATGGGTGCCAGTTCAGGCAGGGTGGCCTTCACCAGAACTTGCTGAAAGCCCCAGAAGGCGCAGCACAACAGCAACAGAGTGGCGGCTCGGCCGTCAAGATTGACTTGGCGTACCACGCTCATAGGGGATGTTCGGTATAGAACCGCCCGCCATGAAACAGCAGAGGTGAGGCGCCGGCCCGGTGTTCGCAGTGTTCTACCTGACCGACAAAAATCACATGGTCGCCTTCGTCATAGCGGCTTCTGTTGAAGCACTCGAAGCATGCTGCGGCTCCCTCAAGCAGCGGTGCGCCAGCTATGCCGGGCTTCCAGGGCACATCTTTCCAGCGGTTGTCTGAAGATTTGGCAAAGCGCAAGGCCAGCTCGTGCTGATCGGACGCCAGCACGTTGATGGCGTAATGAGTGCCTGCGCGAAAAACGGGTAACGACAAGGAGCGCAGGGCCAAACTCCATAACACCAGGGGTGGGTCGAGCGATACGGAATTGAAGGAATTTGCCGTCAGTCCGATCGGCGCACCGTCATCGCCGCGCGCAGTCACGATGGTGACGCCCGTGGCGAACATGCCAAGCGCAGTGCGAAATTCGGAGGCCGAGAACGCGGCGGGCGTGGCAATGCGAGGCGGCGACATGAATCAATCAGGGAAAAGGGAATGATAGCGCTGCCGGGCGGTTCACGAGGGGAGTAGGGAGATGTGTTGGCGACACTCAAGGTGGCGTTTAACGTGACGCATGCGCCGCTAACAGGCATTCATGGAACGCCAGCGCAGCGCGCGAAGGCGCCGGTGAGCGGCGCAGCACACTGAGAAAATCACAGCGGTAGCGCAACAGTTGGGGGCATATGGAGCGCATTTGACCGCGTTGTACGAAGGCGTCTGCGTAATGGTCAGGCAGAAAACCTAAAAAGCGACCGGAGAGGATCAGGGTGGCGATGGCTTCCTGTTCGAACGCTGTGGCACCCCGCTGCAAGCGTTGGCCGTGCGCGAGCTCCATGTTGGGCGAGTGGTAGCCCAAACCTGCAAAATCGCTCCGATTACGCAGGGATTCCCAGTCCATGGTGTCCTGCATGGCCTTGAAAAGCGGATGACCCAGGCCGCAGTAGAGATACATGGTTTCACCGAATAGGGAGTCGTACCGCAGAGTGGCTGAGGCGCGATGCGAGGGAATGATGCCGACGGCGAAACTGCCGTCCATCACTCCGCGCTCAATCGCCTGGATGCTGCGCACATGCAACTCCAGCTTGACATCCGGCGCCTGGGCCGCGAAGTTGGCGATGGCGGCATGGATGCGTGCCTCGGGGTTGCTGGCAGTTTTATCGAACATGGCTACCGGCAGCGCGCCACTCATGCGCTGGTGAATATCGTCCACACCGGCACGAAATCCATCGACGGCTGCCAGCATGCGCAAGGTTTCGTCATAGACCCGTTGTCCCTCCGGGGTGAGCGCGAAACCCGCCCGTCCCCGGCGGCACAAGTTGAGCCCCAAGCGGGTCTCCAGGTCCTTCACGTGGCGGCTGACCGTGCTGGTGCCAATATTCAGCTCCAGCTCAGCGGCAGAAAGCCCGCCGCACTCCACGACCGTCTTGAACACCCGCAAAAGGCGCAGGTCCATATCGCTCACTTGGCCCAGCAAGGCGCGAGCCCGGGGTGTCTTGTCTATTACTTGCATAAATTGGCAACTAAACTGGAATATTTGCATATTTAACCGACTAAATCACGCGTTGACAATGCCTTCACATCGACTTGTTTAGAAGAGGCACTCCATGAGCGTGATCACATCCCCCCAAACTGCCAGCACCCGTCAGGACGCCGCGTGGCTAGAGGCCCACTGGATGCCCTTCACCGGCAACCGCCAGTTCAAACAAGACCCGCGCATGATCGAATCCGCGCAAGGTGCTTACTTCACAGACTCCGAGGGGCGCAAGGTGTTCGACGGCCTGTCTGGCCTGTGGTGCACGGGCCTGGGCCATGGCCGGCGCGAGATTGCGGAGGCGATTGGGAAACAAGCGGTCAAGCTCGATTACTCACCTGGTTTCCAGTTTGGTCATTCACTGTCTTTCGAGCTGGCCAATCGGATGAAGGCGCTCACACCTGATGGCCTTGACTACGTGTTTTTCACCGCCAGCGGCTCTGAGGCTGCGGATACCGCGCTGAAAATGGCACGCGCTTACTGGCGCCTGAAAGGCCAGGGCGGCAAGCAATTGCTGGTGGGCCGCGAGAAGGGCTACCACGGCGTGAACTTTGGCGGCATCTCCGTGGGCGGCATGGTGGGTAACCGCAAGCTCTACGGACAAGCCGTACCTGCTGACCACATTCCCCACACCCAGCCACCCATGGGTAGTTTTATCAAAGGCCAACCCACCGAAGGCGGCAAAGCCTTGGCGGATAAGTTGCTGGATGTGATCGCGCTGCACGATGCCAGCAATATTGCGGCTGTGATCGTGGAGCCTTTCAGTGGCTCGGGTGGCGTAGTGGTGCCGCCTGTGGGTTACCTGCAGCGCCTGCGCGAGATTTGCACCCAGCACGACATCCTGCTGATTTTTGATGAAGTCATCACGGCTTTTGGCCGCTGCGGCGCCATGACCGGGGCGGACGCTTTCGGTGTGACGCCTGACATCATGACCTTCGCCAAACAAATCACCAACGGCGTTCAGCCGCTGGGCGGTGTAGTGGCCAGCAAGCACATCTATGACACGTTCATGGCCGCGGGAGGTCCGGACTATATGGTCGAGTTCGCCCACGGCTATACCTACAGTGCACACCCCGTGGCGTGCGCCGCCGGGTTGGCTGCGCTCGATCTGCTGGAATCAGAAGATGGTCCGGCGCGCGTGAGAGCCCTGGCCCCGCATTTCGAAGCTGCCGTTCATAGCCTCAAAGGCGCCAAGCACGTTCTGGACATCCGCAACTACGGGCTAGCAGCTGGTTTGTCCATAGCTTCCTTCCCCGGCGAACCGGCCAAACGGCCCTATGAAATCGCCATGCATTGCTGGAAAAACGGCTTCTATGTGCGCTACGGCGGCGACACCATCCAACTCGCGCCACCTTTCATCAGCGAAAAAGCTGAGATCGAGCGCATGGTGAGCGTGCTCGGCGATGCGCTGAATGCGACAGCCTGAGGCCTCCGAATAGAGATCTAGTCGTCTCTTTTTCCGTCATCCCCGCCTGCGCGAGGATGACGAAAAGTAGCACCAGACGAAGTGTAGATAGCCATGACGTCCTGAGTCGAGCGAATACGCCTTTTTGCTGTGACCGGGGCTCCTTCTCTGATTTCCTTCTCTTTCTTGCGAACCATCCATGAACCGCGAACAACCTGTCACTTCCACCGTCGGCCACCTCATTGACGGAAAAATCGTCAGCGACGCCGCACGCACGCAGCCTATTTTCAATCCCGCTACTGGCCAGATCAACGGTCACGTGGCGCTGGCTTCCAAGGCCACCGTGGAGCAGGCTATTGCTTCTGCAGAGCGCGCCTTTCCTGAGTGGCGCAACACGCCACCTCTGAAGCGGGCTCGGGTGATGAGCCGCCTGAAGGTGCTCTTGGAGGAAAACGCCGACAAGATTGCGCAACTGATCACCGCTGAACACGGCAAAGTGCTGAATGACGCCCATGGCGAATTGCAGCGCGGCATTGAAAACGTGGAATACGCCAGCTACGCGCCTGAACTGCTCAAGGGTGAACACTCGCGCAATGCTGGCCCCGGAATCGATTCGTGGGCCGAGCACCAGGCGCTCGGAGTCGCTGCAGGTATCACGCCTTTCAATTTTCCGGCCATGGTGCCGCTTTGGATGTGGCCCATGGCCGTTGCCTGTGGCAACACCTTCGTGCTGAAGCCATCGGAACGCGATCCAAGCAGCGCGCTGTTCATTGCGGAGCTGGCTCTTCAGGCCGGATTGCCACCAGGTGTTCTGAACGTGGTCAACGGTGATAAGGAGGCGGTAGACACGCTTTTGCACGACACCCGCGTGAAGGCTGTCAGCTTTGTCGGCTCAACTCCTATCGCTGAATACATCTATTCCGAAGGTTGCAAGGCCGGCAAGCGTGTGCAGGCCTTGGGCGGTGCCAAGAACCATGCGGTGGTCATGCCAGACGCCGATGTCACCAATGCCGTCACGGCCATGATGGGCGCTGCCTATGGCAGCTGCGGTGAACGCTGCATGGCGGTGCCCCTGATTGTTTGCGTGGGCGACGAAGTGGCCGACAAAATGCTCGCGGGTCTGAAGACCGAGATCGCCAAGATGAAGGTCGGCCCTGGTAGCGACAACAGCAACGACATGGGTCCGCTGGTGACCAAGCCGCATTTTGAGAAGGTCAAAGGCTACGTGGATCAAGGCGTTGCCGAAGGCGCGGAGCTGTTGATCGATGGGCGTGGTTTGAAGGTGGCGGGCCACGAGGATGGCTATTTCCTGGGTCCTTGCCTGTTTGATCGCGTGAAGCCCAACATGCGGATCTATCAGGAAGAGATCTTCGGCCCGGTGCTGGGCATCGTTCGCGTGAAGACTCTGGATGAAGGCATGAAGCTCATCAACGACCACGAATACGGAAATGGCACTTGCATTTTCACCCGTGATGGAGAGGCCGCTCGATACTTTACGGATCACATCCAGGTTGGCATGGTGGGCGTGAACGTTCCATTGCCAGTGCCAGTGGCTTACCACTCTTTTGGCGGTTGGAAGCGCAGCCTGTTTGGCGATCTTCATGCCTACGGCCCTGATGCGGTGCGTTTCTATACCAAGAGGAAAACCATCACCCAGCGCTGGCCTTCGGCCGGTGTGCGTGAAGGGGCCATGTTCAGCTTTCCATCGAGTCGGTGAACACACTTCGGGCAAAGGCCTAAAATCGGCGCATGACGCGCCTAAGTGACGCCACTGTTTACATCATCGATGACGACGCCATCGTCCGCGAGGCCATGGCGTGGCTGCTGCGTTCCCGAAGGTTGTTGTCTGAATCATTCGACAGCGCGGAGGCTTTCGAGCGCATGCTGGACGATCCCACGCGCGGCACCTCACGGCTGACTCACCCGGGTTGCGTTCTGCTTGATGTGCGCATGCCCGGCATGAGCGGGCTCGCTCTGTTCGACAGGCTGGCCGAGCGCGGCATCTCCAAGGTGTGGCCAGTGATCTTTTTGACCGGGCACGCAGACGTGCCTACCGCCGTGGATGCGGTCAAGCGCGGAGCCTTCGATTTTTGCGAGAAACCGTTTTCTGACAACGGACTGGTGGATCGGGTGGAGCAGGCGCTGGCGGAGTCTGCCGAACGCGTCGCGCACTTCGTAGAACGGAAGGCCGTTCAGGCCCGTGTTGCAGAGCTCACGGAACGCGAACAGGGCGTCATGCGGCTCGTGGCGAATGGGCGGCCCAACAAGCTGATCGCCGATGAGCTCGGGATCAGCGTGCGAACCGTGGAAGTGCACCGCGCCCGTGTGTTCGAAAAAATGGATGTCAAATCCGCGGTCGAATTGGCCAATTCGCTACAAAAAATATAGAGCTCGGCCGGCGTGACCATTCGCGTACCTCATAATTAACTTTTTGGTGGTGGGTTCTCCTGCGAGGCTTCGCCTTGCTTTTCGTGTTTCTCATCCGCCTGATCGTGATGGCCTGGCAACTCACCTTTGTTGCGGCCGGCGAACATCGTCCACCATACGATCAGCGCGAGTATTAATAACGCCCCAAGTGCTTCCAGCAGAATCACGGTCATGAATCGATTGTTCCGGTTATTTTGCGCAGCCTGCATTGTAGGAATGCTGGCGAGTTGCGCCACCCGGCCGCCTCCGCAGCCGGCCCCCTCGCCAACGCCACCTCCCTCTTCGCAGCCCGACGCCGGAATGCCGCCGTTGGTCGATCCTGGCGACATGGCACCTTTGCCGGCCGCCCGCCAAACCACGCGCAGCCGCTGGGTCCCGGTGCGTTGGGCCGAGCTTCCCGGGTTCGAACAAGACTCTCTGGACGAAGCCTGGAACGCTTTCATCAAGAGCTGCGAGCGCCCGGGCACTACTTTCGCGCGCTTGTGCAGTGAGGTGCGCCGGCTCTCCCTCAGTACCACCGAGGAGCAGCGCCTGTGGCTGCGTGCCAGGCTGCAACCGTACCGTGTTGAGCCTCTGGGTGGTCCTTCAGCTCCGGGCGCTGAAGGCCTTTTGACCAGCTACTTCGAACCTGTTTACGACGCATCACGCATTCCTCGCCCGGGCTTCGGCGTTCCTATTTACCGCATGCCCCCCACTCTGGGTCAGCGCAAACCCTGGTTCACAAGGCAGGAAATGGACATGCTGCCGGAGGCGCGCGCGCAATTGGCTGGTCAGGAACTGGTCTGGCTTGCTGACCCTCTGGATGCTTTGATCTTGCAGATCCAGGGTTCCGGCCGGGTGCGCGTACAGGAGGCTGACGGTAGCCAGCGTATGGTTCGCCTTGCTTTTGCCGGCACCAACGACCATCCCTATCGCAGCCCTGGAAAATGGCTGATCGACCAAGGTTTGTTGCGTGGAGATGCCACCTGGCCAGGCATTCGCAATGTGTTGTTGGCTAATCCTCAGCGGCAGCAGGATTTTCTCTGGAGCAACCCGCGCATGGTGTTTTTCCGGGAGGAACCCTTGTCGCCGCTTGACGCGCAGTTTGGCCCACGCGGTGCTCAAGGTGTGCCGCTGACTCCCGGGCGTTCGATCGCGGTTGATCCGCAGAGCATTCCGTATGGCACGCCGGTCTGGCTGGCCTCACAAGGCCCGGTTGCCACCTTGCAGAGGCTGGTGCTGGCACAGGACACAGGCAGTGCCATTGTGGGCGCCGTACGCGCGGACTATTTCGCAGGTTGGGGCCAGGAAGCGGGTGATTTCGCTGGCCGTATGAAGCAAAACCTGCGTCTATGGGTGCTTTGGCCTAAATGAGGCCCATGATGCCGCGGGGCCAATTGCCACAAACCCGCGCGGCAGGGGCGTTTCTCAAGCGCTCGTCCGCCTGCTTTCTGGTGGTTGCGCTGGCGCTCACGCTGACCGCTTGCGCGACTTTGCGCGATGCGCCTCGATTGTCCTACCGTTGCCCCAATGATCTACGCTTCGAGGCTCGCCTCTACCAAGACATGGCTATCCTTGAAGGCTTGAGAGGGCATGCGGTTCTGGCGCGCAGAACCGGCGAAGACTCCGCGGCTACCGCCTCTGTCTATGCCGACGAAACCGTCCGCGCCAGCTTCGGGCTGGGTGTGGACGGGCGCCTGGCGCTACTGAACTACACCAGCATTCCTGAGCCTGTGTATTGCGAGCGAGTTCTTGCGCCGGGCGAAAACACATCTGTGCAGGCGGCAGAGCGCGAAGGCCCCAAGCCCCCGCCTCCGCCACCTGATCCCAACGCACCGGTCCAAACCAACATTCAAACGGGCCAGGGCCCCATTGATGGGGGTTAAATTCACACAACAGGCTCTATGGCAGCACAAGCGTCCGGGTAAACGCATTGGCGATGCCATCCAACCCCATATCAGTGGCCCGAGCCCGCACATCAACATCATCGGCATGAGACGCCTGAAATCCTAGTAACCGGGCAGCGTCTTGTAGATCGTCTTCGGAGGCCACTGCGCCGGCTCTCAAGAGTTGGTTCATAGCCTGCAGATTCTGGGCTTCAGCGGCCAGCGTCAGTGCGGTTCCGCATCCTGGCGTGAAGACGTTGAGATCGCCCCCAGACTGCGCAAGCGCATTTGCCAACAGCGCGACCACTTCCCAGCGCCCCATATAGGCCGCTCGCGTCAGCGGAGTGAAGCCGTATTCGTTGGCGAGGTTCAAGTCCTCGCCGGACTGCAGCAGTCCCTTGATCAGTACGGCTGTGGCCTCCTTGTGTCCCTTGTAAGCGGCCTCCGCCAGTGGGGTGAAGCCTTGTTTGTTGGGGGCATTGAGATCGCCTCCGGTTCTCAGCAAGCTCTGAACCAGCAGGTCCACCACATGCTGATGACCAGCGAGAGCAGCCACTGCCAGTGCAGTGTCACCGTGCGGGCCGAAGGTGTTGATGTCCACGCCCGCTTGCTCAAGCATTCGAAGCAGATCCGCCACCTTTTCGAGCTCGTTCTCGCCCACCGCCAGCGTCAATGCAGCGATGCCGGCACGGGGTAAGTCCGCGCCTGCTTGCAGCAATTCAAGCAGCGCATCCAGATCTCGCTGACCAATTGCATCGGTCACGGCCAGGGATAGGGCGGAGGCCTTGAACGCCATGGCAAAGCAGACTTCATGCGCGCGGTGCGTTGGAGCTTCGTCATGGTGTGAGTCCACACCATCCGTGCTGGCGAGAAAATCGCGCTCGTGATTGGTTGGTGTGGGGACCATGGTGCGCGAATCAGGGGTGGTCTGCTCCGTTCTTTGGAGATGGCTGGGGTGGGTTTCCTTCAAGAGAGCAAACATGTTATTTTTGAATATTTCGGGACAATAATTGTCTTATAAAGTATTCATAATTTTCCAGTGTTTGCAATGGAAGGCCATCGTGATGAGGTCGAAAGCAGCGCGTTGACGGCAACTGCTGGTCGGCCGTCATTTCATAAATGACAAACCATGTGATTTCACGTGGTGCCCTGCAGGACCAGCGTGAAGCAAGTGCCACCACCCCGCGCGGGCTCTACGCGCACATCACCGCCGTGCAGCCGTGCCACGCGTCGTGCTACCCACAACCCCAATCCGAACCCGCGCGCCTCGTCGACCCGGCCGCCCCGCTCAAAACGATCGAAAATCCGTTGGACCACTTCCGGAGGCATGCCGGGCCCTTCGTCAGACACAGAGAATTCAAGCTGGCCATGGGAACTCTGTCGGGCGGCCACCGTGATTTCACCTGCGCTGGCGTACTTCACTGCGTTGTCCACCAGGTTCGACAGCGCCATATGAACCAATGTGGGGTCGCATGGCCAAGTGGATGGCGCATCATCTGTCATCAGGCGCAAGCGGTGGCGGGTTGACCAACGCACGAGTTGCGCTGCGTCTTCCACCAGAGTTGGAATCGAGGCTTTGCTGATACGCAAGCCAAAGCTTGGCGCGTCCAACCTCTCGCTGACCAGACAGTTTTCAACCAAGGCTGTCAATCGCCGGCAGGCGCGGCGGATCTGTGTGGCACGTCCCACCTGCGTGGGAAGGTCGGGCGAGGGAAAGGTAGCCTGCTCGGTTGCCGCACTGTCGATGACGGTCAGAGGGGTGCGGAACTCGTGATTGACCATATCGAAGAACTGGCGCTGCTCCAGCCTCGAGGCTCGTTCGCTTTCCAACGCCGCCTGAAGCGCATTTTGTGCATGCAGCAGCTCTCCGGTGCGATGGCGCACGCGCGCTTCCAGCGAATGTTCGGATTGCTCCAATGACTTCACCAAATGCGCCTGGCGCAGGACCGAGGCGCGGAACCGCTGGACCAGGCGCAGACCCACGGCTACTGCGATTGTGGTGTTGAAAAGCAGCACCATGAACTGCCAGTAAATTCCCGTGAAGACATCAGAAGGCAATACCCCAATGGTGGTCGCGCTCACGTAGGCGCCCAACACTGCGTAAATGGCATACGGGGTGATGACCAGCAAGGATGGGATGGAGGGCCCATCGCGGCGCATGTTAGACCAGCCAATCCAGGTGGCCAAGATGCTGACCAACCAGGGCGTTGAGATGGCGAACGCGGCCAGGGGAGTGAACCACGCTCCTCCCACGCTGAGCAGCCCCACCAAAAGCGCCACGGTCAAGCACTGCAGTACCTTGTCCAGCAGGCTCCAGGGGCTGTCACGTGTCAGCAACTGACGGGCCAGCCATGCGAACGAGGCTGGCAGCAGAAAAACACCCATGCTGACGAGAGGGTTCGCCCACCTCGATAGATCTTCAGGCAACCACAGTTGGGCGTAGCCTCTCACGTTGATGCCGTGCAAGAAACCAATTGCTGCGAACAAAGCCATTGCAGTGATCACACGCATCCGCAAGGCCAGGGCGGCGCCCCCCAGTAATAAAGCCAACAACAAGCTGATGCCGAGGAAAGCGCCAGAGGCCCACTCCATGGCGGCGAGCTGGGCCATCAGCTCAGAGCTGCGCCACACGACTGCGTACGCATGGGTAGCGCTTGACGTTTGTACGCGCAGCAGCAGCGGTTTTCCTTCCTGGAGCGGAAACACCAACTGCCTGACACGTACACGTTCCGTCATGGGAACGGCGTCGCCACTTCTGCGGGCTCGCCATGTAGTGGCGTCATCACCGGGCTGGAAGAGTGCGACGTGATCCAGATAACTCGGTGTCACCGTCAGCCATAGCGGGTCTTGTGAATCGCCCGGCAAACTGAGTGCGCTTGCACGCAGCCAGTAGGTGCTGTGGTTGTAGCCCTTGTTGAGAGGGCCATGCAGGGGCTCGAACGCGGTGTTGGGCAGGGCGGCCACTTCAGCGGCGGTTAGTCGGCCGCCAGGATCTTCCAGCAATTGCATGGGAATGTCATTGCCCAGTCGTGTTCCCGTGGCCTGCGGCCACAATCGAACCGGGCCGAAAAGGCATAGCGCGACCAAGCCTAACGATACGATGACCCAACATAGAAAACCCCCAATGGCGGTCGGGCCGAAACTTTCGTATCGCTTCATGGTCTGCTTCAAAAAAAGGGGATAAGACGGGGCTGGCGGTTTCCAAGGGGCAACCACATCTATTCATATCGCAATCAGTATTTCTGTTCGACAGGAACCCAAAAAAAGCCATTTTCGGTGCAGTCAGCTTGAGGCGGCTTAGGGCCTCGCAAGCGGAGCGGTGATCAATGTGGGCCCAGTTTTTTGTATGCACTATTATGGTGCACACTCCTTGTCCTATTTTTATTTGCAGGTGTAGAAAGAGCGTGCTGATTTTCGGTTCTAAGCTGGTGCCAGTGATATGAGTGTGGAAATCTTGTATGTAAAAACCATCAAAAAATAAGGCGTGTCGTAAAAATTTTGGAGTAAAAAGACCCAAATTTTCAAGAAACACTCTATTTAAATGGTTTCGTGTGTATTTGTGAGTTCTTGATCATGGCTGGCATCTGCGCGTTTCGTGACAATCGAAATTCAATTTCATCATGCAATTTCCCCTTCCTGCTCAACATGTCGTCGCGGTCGTCGAAGATGACGAAGATATTCGCGCCAACGTTTGCGGCTTTCTCAATAAAAGTGGCTTGCGGGCTTGGGGTGCAGAATCCGCTGAGGATTTCTATGTACGGTTGCTGAGCGACAGGGCCGACCTCATCATCGTCGACCTGGGCCTGCCGGGCGAAAGCGGCTTGAGCCTCGTAGCGCGTTTGACCGAGCAGAACGTACCGGTGATCGTGCTCACAGCTCGTGGCGAGCTCGAAAGCCGTATCGCCGGTCTGAACGCTGGCGCGTTGCAATATTTTGTGAAGCCTGCCGATCTGAACGAATTGGTCGCCGGTATCCGCTCACAGCTACGCCGCTCCGGAAACGGCGTTGCTCCTAAACCGGGGCAAGCAGTGCCTTGGCGCTTGGACGCCGGGAGGGCCCTATTGGTCGCGCCGAATCAACAGGTTGTTTCGCTCACTACGCGAGAGTTTGATTTGGTGAGCGCCCTTATCGCCAGCCAGGGTGGACTTGTGACCAAGCATGCGTTGCTCCACGCGATGGGAACGGATGATATGGAAGACGGCTTCCACCGCATCGAATCGCAATTGACGCGTTTGCGACGCAAAACGCTCGATGCCACCGGGCTCGCGCTGCCGGTGCGGGCGGTGTTTGGTAAAGGCTTGGTCTTCTTGCCTTGAACGCGGTTTCCAGGTGGCCTGTGCAGGTGTTGCCTTGCCCCCCGAGTTGTTCCACGCGTTCGCTATGAATTGCAGCGCCAGAAACTCAACACTCCGAGAGCTGCGTAACAACTAAATGCAGTTGTCAACATTTATCTCGGTTACTTTAGTTCCTATTACGGAGCGAAACTGTGAATTAGTTCACGAATGGTGAGTGCTTGTGAGTAACTGAATGTGGCATGGAATTGGCATGCTCAATAGATTACCGGACAAAGGCGCGCGACATGCCGCCTATTTTTTTTGTCCGGAATCCACGCGTGCCTGGGAGGGTTGCGGGTTCTTGAGAATTTCCAAAAAAGGCACCCATGCAACAACGATTGCTTACTCTTCCTTTGCCCGATTCACCGGCCTCACCCCAAAGAGCAAATCGATGGCCCGCCCAAGTCGGCGCTGTCTCCGGATGGAGTCGGTGGGTTCGCGGAGGGCTCCTGCTCGCGGCGCTCGTTGGCGCCTCCAGCGTCTCTGCCCAGAGTTTCCTGGCCAACAAGAAATTTAGCGCCACTGAAGCCTTCTCTGGCAACACTGTGGGTCTGACCTTCGACTTGTTCAACTCGCGTTCCGAAACGCTGAGTGCGGGTTTGCAAGATCGGCTGCCTAACACTTCTCCCGCTGGCCAAATGTGGTTTGACGTGAGCGACACCCCCACCGTGGCCGGTGTGGTGGGCTGTACCACTGGTACGTTGACGTTCTCCGATTTTCTGGACGCCCCGGCGAACACCAAGGCACAAACGGTCACCATCACGGGTGCTGCGGTGCCCTCGCAACCCGCAGGGCTGCTAACGCCTAACTGCCAAGTCACCGTGCCGGTGCATATTGGCAGTGTTGGCACTGACAGCAACGTGACCAACAGCGTGGCGCAAGGTGTTGCCAGTGCAAGCGATGCGAACAGCAATGTGTTCCCATCAGACGCCTTTGCCGCGTCTCTGCTCATCAGGGCGCCAGTGAACCCGTTGGTGACGGCCAAGTCCTTCACCCCGGCATTGGTCCCTTCGGGCGGAACTTCCTCGCTTCAGATCACGATCAATAACAACACCAATCCGGCGGCGGTGGCCAATAACGTGGCCTTTATCGATAACCTGCCCAACGGCGTGACCGCGGCCGGAATCCCGTCCTTTGCCGGGTGTGGCGCGCCCACCAGCGCGACGATATCCGGCGCCACCACGGTGGTCATGACGGGAGGCACGATCGCAGCGAGGGCGACCTGCACCATCACGATACCGGTGACGGCGATTGGTGCTGGTCCGCTGCTTAACACCATCCCTGTTGGAGGGGTAACGGCCACTGGCTACAGCAACACCATCGATGCCAACGGTACGCTGAACGTACGCGATACGATCAAGATGACCAAGGCCATCCAGAGCCCTGCCAACAACCAGTGGCGCACGGATACCTTGCCGACACCTGGCAATCTCTATGGCACAGGTTTTACTCAGGGCGAGGCATCGGCCATGGTCAACCAGCCAGTGCCGGTGCGGGTGTATTTCAGCAACCCGTCGGGTTCAGTGCTCACCGGTGGGAACCTGACCGACGCATTACCTAACAACATTGTCACAGTGGGTGGCGCGGTAGGCGGTACCTGCGCTTGGGTAAGTACGCCTCCGACCATTCCAGTTGGCGCTACCTCGGTCGCTTTTGGCGGTGCCAACAGCTTCAGCGTTCCGGCCGCCAATTTGGGAACAGGCGCGCTCGGTAGTTGCTACGTGGAATTTTGGGTCAAGGCCACCGCGACATTCTCAAACAATACGAATGCGCTCAGTACATCGAACATCAGTTTCACCGGCGTCAATTCCAATAACATTGAAGCTTCGACATCGGCGACGATGAGTGCCACAGGCGCGAGCGGGCCTGGCGGTGCAGGCACCGTCACGGTGGAAAAACGCTTCTATCACCCTGATGGCACCAATCAGACCGGAACCACGCCTATCCGAGTCGAAAAGGGCCAGCCCTTCTGGATGCGTGTGGCAGTACGCAACACCGTTTATGACACGCCCTATACCAATGGCACTGTGGTGGACACGCTTCCTTTGGGATTGAAGGTGGTGATGCCCTTGGCTGTGCGTTTGCTGCAAAACCCACCCACAGGCAACCAGTCCCTTCCGGAGGGTTGCGGAAATCAAGTTGCTAGCTCGGATCCAACGGACGGAACGGTGAGTGTGGCTACTGTGGGCAATCAGGATGTCGTCACCTACAGCGGCTGGACATTACACAGCGGGGCGGGTGCCAACAACACTGCGGCCAAGAACCAGGGCTGCTTCTACGCCATTCAATTGGTAAGCGATTCTGTGCTTTCCCCGGCCGGTGGCGATTACATCAACACCATCGGTGCCAACACGGTGAGCGCTTTCGCTGGTGCACAAGAAGTGACCAACCCAAGTGGGGTCTCAGCCCGAGTTATCGTTCGTTCCGATCTGGATGCTTCCAAATCGTTTAGTCCCGCCACCATCGGAGCGGCGGGTGGTGCGAAGACGCGCTTGACCATCAGCTTCAACAACAAGAACGGATCCGTCGCGCTGACTAATCTAAGTGCGACCGATAACCTGCCTTCGAGCACAGCCTTTGGTGCGTTGACGGTAGCCTCGCCGCCTAACGTGAGCAACACCTGCGCAGGTGTTGTCACTGCTGCGGCTGGATCGAGCACTGTCTCTATCAGTGGCGGTACGGTTGCTGCCGCTAGCACTTGTTCGCTCTCCGTGGATTTGCTGCACACCGGGGGTAACGGCGATCCAGGCTCTATCACCAACACGATCACGACCAACGGCATCACGAATGATCAGAATCAGGGCAACACGGAAGCCATCACTGCAAATCTGACCAAGGGCAGTCTGGGCGTTGGCGTCAACAAGGTCTTCGCGGAGAGTCAAGCGCTCGGAGGCCGTGCCGTCAAACTGACCTTGAACTTCACCACCACGAGTGTCAGTACGGTGGCGCAGGACTTGATCACGTTGACGGACAACTTGCCTGCTGGCATGGAGGTGGCTCCCAACGCCAATATTGCGACCACTTGCCAAAAGCAAAATGGCGATCCAGCCGATGTGACGATCCCACCTGCCCGCAACAATTTCACTATTTCAGGCTTCCGTTTCGCGGCTTATAGCAACGGTGCGGTGCCACACAATAGTTGCGAGCTTTCGCTCAATGTGATCTTGACCACCACGGGCAACAAGACCAACACCATCCCTAAAGGCGCCATCGGCACCGACATGGGTTCCAGCAACGCGAATCCAACCTCGGCAACCTTGTCAGCCTTGGCCAACACGTCGCTGCAAAAGCAGTTCAATCCCAAACGGGTCGAAGTGGGCTCGCCCAGCACGATGACACTGACAGTCGTCAACGTGAACACCGAGGCTCGCACCGATTTCGCGCTGACTGACACGCTTCCCTCAGGAATGACTGTGGCCGCTGGCGCGTCCTCGCACACTTGCGGCAACGGCGTGCTGACCGCCGTGGAAGGCACCGATTCGGTCTCCATCACAGGTGGCGATGTGGGTACCAATGCGAGTTGTACCATCACTGTGCCGGTGACCGTCATGGTGGCCGATACCTACGTAAATGGGCCGAGCAATTTCAGCGCCAGCAGCTTTATTGACCTGAGTCAGGCGCGCGATGAGTTGGTGGGTTTCGCCAGCACGTTGCGCGGTACGGTCTTCATCGACCCGGACTTGAACGGTGGCACCACTGGTTTCGTGCCGGCTGCTGATACCGGCCTCGGCGGCATCACCATGGAGTTGCCGCGCAACGGCACCGTGATCGCTGCCGCAGTCACCACATCTACTGATCTGGCGCCTGGCGATGCGTTCCCGAATACGGTCAATGGCGCCCCCGTGAGCTGTACCGTGCCAGCCGGTGGTTTGGCCATAGGCCAGTACCTGTTCTGTAACTTGCCTGCGGGTGAGGACTACAGCGTCCGCAAGACGCAGCCTAGCGATCACACATCCACCGGAAACAAGGCAGGGACCGCAGGTGGGGCGCCAGACGTACTGGGTGGAACCACTGAGGTCATAGCAGGCATCACGGTGCGCCCTGAGACAAACGAGGCGGGTTACGACTTTGGCGAGTATCCGCATGGGATCACCAATGTGTCAGGCCGCGTTTATATCGAGACCGGGAACAACCAAACTGACGATGGCAACGCCATCGATCCAGGCATGGTGACCAACGTGGCTATTACCTGCACAGGGCCTCTGGACGCTGCAGCTTATTCCAACAGCATGACGACTGGTGCGGATGGTGCCTATAGCTTCACGGGCATGTTGCCGGGCGCTGAGTGCACTATCACTGAGACGCAACCAGTGGACTACAGCAATGCCTACACACAAACCGGCCTGACCGGTGAGCCAGGCGTGCCTGGGCCTTTGAATGCGAGTGAGTACGGTCGTGCAGGCGATAGCGTGATTACAGGCATCATCGTGCCGACCGCAGGTTCGCCATCCAACAACTTCGCGGAGATCCGTCTGGCAGACATGAGCAGCAGCACAGTCTGCACGCCACGTAGTGGCACACCGGGCACCCTGGTGAGCTGCACGGTCACTTGTACCAACGCGGGGCCCAATAGCGCAGAAAACGCGTTCTGTTCTGTGCTCAATGCTCCTGGTCTGCCAGGTGCTCCGGCTCCAGTGTGTGCAAATTCACCGCAAGCGCTGCTGGGAGCCGGAGAGTCGCTCAGCTGCACCGTGAGCTTTGCGTTGTCCACCGTCGCTGGTGATATTGCGGTTCGCGGTGGAACTGGCGCCGACAACGATTCCAATGGCGGGACCCCTCCCGCTGAAGGCAATAATCCGTCGGCCGACGCTGTGACAGCGTTGATCATCGCGCCCGTTCCGACGCTGGGTGAATTGGCTCTCGTACTGATGGGCCTGTTGTTGGCGGGCTTCGCTTATCGTCAGCAGCGCCGCCGCGGATGATGGGACACAGCTAAAAGCCGAGTCAACTGAATCCGCTGAGGCGGCGAGCCGCTCACTAGAAATGGTGGGCGGCTTTTTTTCGGTCGCATCTGTCGTTGGGTGCGCGCAACGTTCAGTGCGCTTGCCTGCATTTCCTACTTGTCCTCGTGCACGCAGTGCCGCGAGAATCCGTAATTCGCTTCATCGCCATGACAACGAGCAACCTTGTTATGGCACTTTTCCGGAGCTCATTTATGTCCTTGTACTTGTTCAACACTTTTTCCTGAACACGGTTCTCCGCCCCGGCTGAACCGTGTCTCACACCGTTCAGCCTCGGCTTGAAGCGACGCCATCCCTATGCGATGGCACGCCATGAAAGCCCTGGCTCTGCAGCCGGGGCTTTTTGCATTTGGAACCGCACAGATGAGTGCTCAACAACGTTCCCGCGCCTTCGCAGAAGGCCGGGTCAAGGCTTTGCGCCGCATGAAGCAGCCGATCACGCTGCATCTGCCCGCCAGCGCCACCCCGCGCAACCCCGTGGCCGCTGCCCTCGCTCGGCGCAGCGTTTCGGCCGCAGCGGGCCGGCACATTCGCAGCCAGGGCGCCCAGCGCCGCGCAGACCGCGTGGCGCTGCAGCAGGCTCTGCGCAGCCACAAGCACAAGCACAAGGACATGGACTGACATGACTACCGGAAATATTTATCCTCAAACAGCACCCCATCACGCGGTGCTAGAACCGCATTCGCTCTATCACCCGCATACCGCTTGCGCCAATGACGATGCACCATCATTCACCGTCGGGTTGGCAACTCGTCAGCAAACGCTTTCACTGGTCGCAGAGCAGCTCAAAACTGAGCTGCTAGGTATTGACGATGTTATTGACCGCGTCATCAACGCCATTCGCGCCTGGTATGTGTTGCCTGGGTTGGTCACCCGTCCGGTGATCGTTTGCCTCTGGGGGCTGACCGGCACCGGGAAGACCCAGCTCACCCGCCGGTTGGCGCAGTTGCTGGGTTTTTATGACCGCTTTGTGGAAGTCCAGATGGACGGCTTCAGCAACGGCGCATCACGCCGCAGCACCACCATTTCAGACATGCTGAATGATTCGGGCGTGAGGGAGGGCATGCCGGGCATGTTGGTGCTGGATGAGTTTCAGCGCTTTCGTACCAAGGACAAGCACGGTGATGACGTGAAGCTGGAGCGCTATCACGATGTCTGGACCTTGCTCTCAGATGGTCGGTTGCCGCCCGCGTTGAACGCCTTGGGGATAATCGAACGCAAGCTGGCTGAATCACAGTACGAGGCCGAACGGGAGGGCAGTGACGAAGATGAGGCCGCCGGCAAAACGCGCCACCGCTTCCGTCTCGATGCCTGGGATGCCCAGGATTTGCAGCGCACTCTGAAACTCATGGAACCGCTGGGCGAGATCATGCAGTGGTCAGCCGCTCAGGTTGAAGCCTTGTTGGCACGATTTCAGCAAGCCAGCGACCAGTGGGAAACCGATTACAGCAAACTGCTGATCTTCGTTTGCGGCAACCTCGACGAGATGTACCACGAGACTGCGGAGCGTGTGGAAGACTGCGACACTGACGCTGATATCTTTCACCGCCTGACCAGTCGCTTGTCCTTGATCGACGTGAAGAAAGCGCTGGGATCGCGCTTCAAGCCCGAACAGATCGCCCGGTTGGGTAACACCCATGTGGTCTACCCTTCGTTCAGCAAGGCCACTTATGAAGCCCTGATCCGCAATCTGTGCCAGCAGTATGTGGACAACATCTCAAGCCAGTGCGGCGTGCGTTTTGCTATCAATCAGGACGTGCACGACGCCTTGTATGCCAATGCGGTGTTTCCTGCTCAGGGCACCCGGCCGCTGTTCTCATCTATCCACGCCATCCTAAGCGCCAACCTGGTCCACGCGGCGCTGTGGGTGCTGGAGGGCGGGCTTCCCCTGGGCCAAATTTTTCCTATCTCTATGGGCGCTGACGGGCAGAGCCTGCAGGTGGAGGGGGCCGGACTCCGCGGAACGGCGCAGACCCGCTTTCCTGTCGCGCTGGAACTTAGCCGCATCAAGCAGCGTACCAATGCTGACTTCCGCGCCCTGTTGGCGGTGCACGAGGCCGGACACGCCCTGATCTATTGCTTATTGGTCCGGGTGGCGCCACAAGAGGTCAAGATCAACATCGTGTCCTTCGAGGGCGGCTACAACAGCTTTACAGGCCTGAAGGCCACCACCCGCCAGAACATGCTCGATATGCTTTGCGTGGGCCTGGCAGGCCGGGCTGCCGAGGCGCTGGTGTTTGGCGACGCTGCCTGCACTACCGGCGCCCAGCACGACCTGCAGCAAGCCACCGCTGCTGCTGCCAGCTTCATCCGCCACCATGGTTTTGGTGACCGACTCTGCCGTACCGACACCACCGTGGAGGCAGATCAGGGCATCAATACCGATGTGGAGCCCAGCAATGCAGCCATCGAAGCCTTGTTGCAGGCCCAATACCAGCATGCCTGTACGCTGCTGGCGCAGCACCGCGTCCTGTTTACGGAGCTGGTGGATGCACTGGTGGCCAATGGGCTGATCACGCCGCAAGGCATTCAGCAGCTACTGGCGCGCCATCAGATCCCGCTGCGTATGACCTGCGAGCGCCCACGCGACGACACACTGGTGCTCGAGCCATTTGCTCAACACCTCGCGGCATTTCAGGCCAAGGCAGGCATGGCGCCGGCTCCGGAAAGACCATGAACACGTTCCTGGAGGGTGTTCATGGGCGTGCGCTTATTGCTATGTGCTTACAGCCGTTGGGGCGCTGCCATGAACCGGTGAGACCATCTGAAGCTCATCGCACTTTTTTTTGCGTCAGGTGACCCAGCGGCAGCACGCCGACGGCTTTCACCTCGCCGAGCGAAAAGCTCGTGTGCAGATCTTTGACTCCGGGAAGGTTGAGCAGCACGTCGCGCGCGAACTGGCTGAAGGTGTCCAGATCCCGGCTGACTACCTGTAGCTCGAAGGTGCCGCTGCCGCTGATGTAGTGACAGGAAACCACCTCCGGCAGGCGCTTGATGTGTTCCTCCAGCTCCCTGGTCACGCTGCCGGCATTGCGCTCTGCATCCAGCCGCACGAAGGCAAGTACGCCCAAGCCGATCTTTTGGCGATCGATTTCTGCGCGGTAGCCGCGGATGAAGCCAGCCTCTTCCAGCGCGCGAACACGCCGCCAGCAAGGCGCTGCGGAGAGTCCTACGCGCTGCGCCAGTTCGATATTGGTGAGGCGCCCATCGGCCTGCAGATGCTGCAGGATAGCTAGGTCGTAGGAATCAAGTGTTTCCATAAAAGCTTGATTTGAGAAAGAATATTTCCAGAAATGGGTTTGAAAGGGAACTTAAAGAATACACCTATCGCACGAGGCCGCATACACTTTGCTTTCAAACGGCGCACGCTTGGCTTACCAGCGGAGCTGGCCAACGCAGCCCATGAGGCCGCGAACCATAAGGAGACACTCACGATGAACGCCCCTCTGCCCGAGCACATCCGCAAGGCACTCGAAGCCGTCACGCTAGACGACAAATACAGCCTGGATTACGGCCGCGCCTTCATGAGCGGTGTCCAGGCCTTGGTCAAGCTTCCCATGCTCCAGCGCCAGCGGGATGCCCTGGTTGGCAAGAACACGGCAGGCTTCGTCAGTGGTTACCGGGGTTCGCCTTTAGGGGGGTATGACCAGGCCCTGTGGAAGGCGAAGAAGTATCTGCAGGCGCAGAACATCGTGTTTCAGCCTGGCGTCAATGAAGAGCTCGCCGCCACTGCACTCTGGGGCACGCAGCAGTTGGGCTTTGCACCACCAGGATCGAACAAGTTTGATGGCGTGTTTGGCATCTGGTATGGAAAAGGCCCGGGTGTAGACCGCTGCTCTGATGTGTTCAAGCACGCCAATATGGCTGGCACCACGCCCTGGGGTGGTGCGATCGCTGTGGCCGGCGATGACCACGTGGCCAAAAGCAGCACGGCCGCCCATCAGAGCGATCACATCTTCAAGGCATGCGGGCTGCCCGTGTTTTTTCCAACCTCGGTGCAGGAAATCCTGGATCAGGGCGTGCATGCGTTTGCCATGAGCCGTTATGCCGGGGTCTGGACAAGCATGAAGACGATCCAGGAGATCGTGGAGTCCAGCGCCACGGCCATGATCGATCCCGAGCGCGTGCAGGTGCGCATCCCTACTGACTTCGAAATGCCTCCTGGGGGTCTGCACATCCGCTGGCCAGATGCGGCGCTGGTGCAGGAAGAGCGCCTGTACAACTACAAGTGGTATGCCGCGCTGGCCTACATCCGTGCCAACCGGCTTAACCACAATGTCATTGAAGGGCCGAACGACCGCCTGGGCCTGATCGCCAGCGGTAAGGCTTACAACGACACGCGCCAGGCCCTGATCGATCTGGGGCTGGATGATGCGGCCTGCCGCCACCTCGGCATTCGCTTGCACAAGGTGGCCGTGGTGTGGCCGCTGGAGGCCACGGCCACCCGGGAATTTGCCACTGGCCTGCGCGAAATTCTGGTGGTGGAAGAAAAGCGCCAGGTCATTGAATACCAGATCAAGGAAGAGCTGTACAACTGGCGCGCTGATGTGCGCCCCAATGTGGTCGGTAAATTCCATGAGGGCGCTGAGGGCGACTTCTCGGGCGGCGAGTGGTCGCGCGCTAATCCTACGGCCAATGAATTGCTGCGCGCCACGGCCGATCTATCGCCCGCGCTGATTGCACGCGCCATCGCGCAGCGGTTGAAGAAGCTCGGCATCGACGCCGACATGACTGCGCGCATCGACCGCCAGCTCGCCATTCTTGATGCCTCCGACCGCAATATGAAGGCATTGGAGCTTGGTGGCACGGGCGCTGAGCGCCAGCCCTGGTTCTGCTCCGGCTGCCCGCACAACACCAGTACACGCGTTCCGGAAGGCTCGCGCGCTATGGCGGGCATTGGCTGCCATTTCATGACCATCTGGATGGACAGGGCGACCGTGGGGTTTACGCAGATGGGCGGTGAGGGCGTGCCCTGGGTCGGGCAGCAGCCATTCAGCAACGATAAACACATGTTCGCCAATCTGGGCGATGGCACCTATTTTCACAGCGGCATTCTGGCGGTCCGCCAGAGCATCGCTTCGGGGGTCAACATCACCTACAAGATTCTCTACAACGATGCGGTGGCCATGACCGGTGGCCAGCAGATCGGCGAGCGGCCCGAAGGCCTCTCGGTGATCCAGATTGCCCAGAACATGCGCGCCGAAGGTGCGGTCAAGATCACCATCGTCACTGACGAACCAGAAAAATACAAGAATGCCCGCGAGCACGGCCTGCCCGATGGCATTGAGATTCAGCACCGAGACAAGCTTGATGCCGTGCAACGCGAATTCCGGGAGATTACCGGCACCACGGTCATCATCTATGACCAGACCTGCGCCACCGAAAAGCGCCGCCGCCGCAAGCGCGGATCCATGGAAGACCCGGCCAAGCGCGTCATCATCAATGACCTGGTCTGTGAGGGCTGCGGCGATTGCAGCGTGCAGAGTAACTGCCTCAGCGTGGAGCCACTGGAAACCGAATTCGGACGCAAACGCACCATCAATCAGAGCACCTGCAACAAGGACTACTCGTGCCTGAAAGGCTTCTGCCCTAGTTTCATCACCGTGGAAGGTGGCAACCTGAAGAAAAAGGCGAAGGAAAAATCCGGCACCTCGCCTTTTGAACTGGGCGCACTGCCTGAGCCTCAGCTGCCTGTCATGCCTACGGCCTACGGCATCGTGGTGGCTGGCGTAGGCGGTACGGGCGTCATCACCATCGGGCAGTTGCTCGGGATGGCAGCGCACATCGAGGGCAAAGGCATCGTCACCCAGGATGCGGCGGGATTGGCACAAAAAGGCGGCGCCACCTGGAGCCACGTGCTCATAGGCAATACACAGGAAGATATTCGCACCACCCGCGTGGGCATGGCTGCAGCCGATCTGGTCATCGGCTGCGATCCCATCGTCACGGCAGGCAAGGAAACCGTGCTGCGGATGCGCGAAGGGCGTACGCACGTTGCGCTGAATGTGCATGGCACGCCTACAGCCGCGTTTGTGCGCGATGGCTCCTGGCGCAATCCAGCGGAGCAGTGCGCCGTCGATATCGCCCGGGCCGCCGGGCCACAGGGTTTGAGTGGCTTCGATGCGGATGCCATGGCCACCCGTTTGATGAGCGATACCATTTACGTCAACCCCATGATCCTGGGGTACGCGTGGCAAAAAGGCTGGGTGCCTCTGCGCTATGAATCACTGATGCGCGCTATTGAGTTGAACGCGGTTCAGGTGGAAAACAACAAGACCGCATTCGAATGGGGCCGTCAGGCGGCGCACGATTGGGCGCGCGTTGAGAAGCTACTTGGTGGCTCAGGCGGTGCTCAAGTGATCGAGTTCAAGAAGCGCGAAACGCTGGATTCCATGATCAGCCGCCGCGTTGAGTTTTTGACGGACTACCAAAATGCAGCCTATGCAGCGCAGTACCGGGAGTTTGTGGCTCGCGTAGAGAAGCAAGAGCTTGCTTTGGGAAAAACTGCCTTGAGCGAAGCCGTGGCCCGCTATCTATTCAAGCTCATGGCGTACAAAGACGAATACGAAGTGGCGCGCCTGCACAGCGACCCGGCATTCGTGGAGCGGGTCAAGGGAATGTTCGAGGGCGACTTCACCTTCAACTACCATCTGGCCCCTCCCATGACGGCGCCCCGTAACGAACGTGGCGAGCTACAGAAGAAAAAATATGGGCCCAGCATGCTGCGCAATTTCCGTTGGCTGGCCAAACTCAAGGGCTTGCGCGGTACCGCCTTCGACGTTTTTGGCAAAACCGAGGAGCGCCAGACTGAGCGCGCTTTGATCCAGCAGTACCGTGCCAGTGTCGAAGAAGTGCTCAAAACCCTGGATGCTAATAATCACGCCACGGCGGTTGAGATTGCCCGCATTCCTGAGCAGATCAAGGGCTACGGGCACGTCAAGGAGCGCAACCTGAAGGCTGCGCGCATTCGCTGGGAAGAGCTGAAGGTGGCTTACCGGCATCCACAAGGCGCGCAAAAGGCAGCGTAGCATTAAGCTCGCAAAATGTCTCTGTGGCTGGCGGGTACACACGGCGGCACGGTTTTAGTGCAGCGGTGAGATCCCGCCGGTGTGGATATGAGTGCGGTGTATACAAGCTGACGCCTGTCTGACATTCGTCGGGGCGCGCTCTCTTTTTTGTTGAAAAGAGGGAGAAAAAAGCGCTTATTCGAGAGCCGCGAGCTAGCCCACTACAATATAAGGTTCTCCGCGCGCCCGCAGAGGGTGTGTTTATGCGTGCGGCTTTTTTGCCCGCGCCCTTCTTCCGCATTTTTTTCAGGAGCTTGCTGGTGTTCATTTCCTCCGCTTTCGCCCAGACCGCCCCCGCCGCCGCTGCTGAGGGAGGCATGACTTCTTCACTGATGAGCATGTTGCCGCTGCTGTTGATGTTCGCAGTGCTTTACTTCATCATGATCCGCCCTCAGATGCGCAAGCAAAAAGAGCACCGCGCCATGATTGATGCCCTGGCTAAAGGCGACGAAGTGGCCACCGCTGGTGGCCTGATGGGCCGTGTGACGGCTATCTCCGAAGGCAGCCTGACTCTGCAGATCGCCAATGGTGTTGAAGTGCAGATGCAACGCAGCGCGGTGGTGCAAGTGTTGCCCAAGGGAACCATTAAGTAAGCTGCGGAATCTCACCCGCTTTCCCGGTAGCCTGAAATGGCCGCCGCCTTGGCTGCCAATCGATCGAGTCTTTCCCCATGAATCGTTATCCGTTATGGAAATACGCCGTCATCGTCGTCGCGCTGCTGGTAGCGGTGATCTACGCGCTACCCAATTTGTTCGGCGAAGCGCCGGCGGTACAGGTTTCGGCCGGTAAGACCACGACGAAAATCGACATCTCCACTCAGGAGCGTGTCGAGCAGGCGTTGAAATCCGCAGGCGTCGAGCCGAGCATGCTCACGCTGGATGCTGGTTCGGTACGTGCGCGCTTTGCGACCCCGGATGAACAGCTGAAAGCCAAGGACGCGCTAGAGCGCGCACTGATCCCTGACCCGTCGGATGCTTCCTATATCGTCGCGCTTAACCTGGTATCTCGTTCGCCCGCCTGGCTGACGGCTCTGCACGCCAAGCCTATGTATCTGGGGCTTGACTTGCGCGGCGGCGTGCACTTCATGCTGCAAGTGGACATGAGCGCGGCATTGACCAAGCGGCTGGACACCTTGTCCAGCGACATCCGCCTAGCGCTGCGGGAAAAAGATATTCGCCACGGCGGCATCAGCCGCGAAGGCCAGCGCATAGAGATCCGCGCGCGCGATGCTGCCATGCAAGAGGCAGCACGCCGCCTCATTGCCGACACCTTGCCCGATCTGCAGCTGACCCCTGGCACCGGCCCAGAGCCCACGCTCGTGGCCACCTTCAAGCCCGAGGCCCTGCGCAAAGTGCAGGACCAGGCCATCAAACAGAACATCACCACGCTGCACAACCGGGTCAATGAACTCGGCGTAGCCGAACCCGTCATTCAGCAGCAAGGGGCTGATCGTGTCGTGGTGCAACTGCCTGGTGTGCAGGACGTTGCCAAGGCCAAAGATATTCTGGGCCGCACCGCCACGCTTGAAATGCGGTTGGTCGATGAAAGCGCAGAAGGCCATGCTGCCGAAGCGGGCAGAGGCCCGGTGCCTTTCGGCGCTGAGCGTTTTCCGCAGGCTGATGGCCGTTCTGTCATCGTCAAGCGCCAGGTCATCCTGACGGGTGACAGCCTGACTGATGCTCAACCTGGCTTCGATTCACAAACCCAGCAGCCCAAGGTTGATTTGACCGTGGATGCCAAAGGTGGCCGCCTCATGCGCGACACCAGCCGGGAGAACGTGAAGAAACGCATGGCCATCATCTTGTTCGAAAAGGGCAAGGGCCAGGTGTTGACAGCTCCGGTGATCCAGAGCGAATTGGGTAACCGTTTCCAGATTTCCGGATCGATGACCATCCCCGAAGCTAACGATCTGGCGCTGCTGCTGCGCGCTGGTTCGCTGGCCGCGCCTATGGAAATCATCGAAGAGCGAACCATCGGCCCTAGCCTGGGTGCCGAAAACATCACCAAGGGGTTCCACAGCGTGATGTGGGGCTTCGTAGTGATCGCATTGTTCATGTCGGCCTACTACATGCTGTTTGGCGTGTTTTCTGCCATTGCCCTGTCGTTCAACTTGCTGTTGCTGGTGGCGATCTTGTCGATGTTGCAAGCCACGCTGACTTTGCCTGGTATGGCGGCTATGGCCTTGGCACTGGGTATGGCGATTGACGCCAACGTGCTGATCGCCGAGCGTGTACGAGAGGAGTTGCGTGCGGGCGCGTCGGCGCAGGCGGCCATCCATGCCGGCTACGACCGGGCGTGGGCCACTATTCTGGACTCGAACGTCACGTCGCTGATTGCGGGCTTGGCTCTGCTGGCCTTCGGTTCTGGCCCCGTGCGTGGGTTTGCCGTGGTGCACTGCCTCGGTATTCTCACCTCCATGTTCTCGGCGGTGTTTTTCTCGCGCGGGTTGGTCAACCTGTGGTACGGGAACAAGAAAAAGCTCAAAACGGTGTCCATTGGCACGGTTTGGAAGCCAGAGCCCACGGCAGACGAGCCGGGCAAGATAGCGTAAAAAGAGGCAAAGCTCATGGAATTTTTCAAGATCAAACGGGACATCCCGTTCATGAAGCATGCGTTGATTTTCAACGTGGTGTCTTTTCTTACCTTCGCGCTGGCCGTGTTTTTCCTGATCACGCGCGGGTTGCACTTGTCGGTGGAGTTCACTGGCGGTACGGTCATGGAAGTGGCCTACAGCCAGCCGGCTGATCTGACCAAGGTGCGCGGCACCGTATCGTCACTGGGTTACAGCGACGTGCTGGTGCAGAACTTCGGTACTTCGCGCGACGTCATGATCAGGCTGCCGGTGCAAAAAGACCAAACCTCGGCGCAGCAAAGCGCGGTGGTGCTGGACGCCCTGAAGAAGGCTTCGCCAGACGTTGAGATGCGTCGTACCGAGTTCGTAGGGCCGCAGGTTGGTCAGGAGCTGGCCCTGGACGGATTGAAGGCGCTGGCGTTCGTGATTATCGGGATCATGGTCTATCTGGCCGTGCGTTTCGAGTGGAAATACGCCGTAGCCGCCATCATTGCCAACTTGCATGATGTGATCATCATCATGGGGTTCTTTGCGTTTTTTCAGTGGGAGTTTTCTCTCGCTGTGTTGGCGGCCATCCTGGCGGTTCTGGGTTACTCGGTCAACGAGTCGGTGGTGATCTTTGACCGTATTCGCGAGGCGTTCCGGCGTTTCCGAAAAATGACGCCTATCGAGGTCATTGATCACGGTATTACCGCCAACATCAGCCGCACGATCATTACGCACGGCTCGACCCAGCTCATGGTGCTGTCAATGCTGATTTTCGGCGGCGAAACCCTGCATTACTTCGCTATGGCGCTGACCATCGGCATTCTGTTTGGTATCTATTCCTCTGTGTTTGTGGCGGCTGCGATCGCGATGTGGCTTGGCGTCAAGCGGGAGGACCTGATCAAACCTACCGGCCGCCGCGATGGCGACGCGAATGACCCGAACGCCGGCGCAGTGGTGTAAGCCCCCACGTTCGGCCTAATATCCACAACTCCGTGCCGCGTGCGATACTGAAACCTTCCCGCACAGCGTTCCATGGTCACTTCGTCGCAGCAGCTAGCGCCTGATCGCCGCCTGTCTCAACAGGCGAGAGAAGGGTTTGCCAAAGCCCTTGAGCCTTCTATTGCCGCTTTGGTGCCCGTCATTCGACACCGATTGGCGAACCTCGCGCAGGGCGGTAGCGGGGCTCCGATTGCCGATGTGCAATTGGCGATGGATGCAGCGGCGTTGTTCGGAAAGCAATACCGGCGCTGGGCTGAAGGCGTTTTCAGGGGCTGGCGTGCCGCTCTTCAGGGGAGTGCGGCAGCTTCCATCATCGGAGAGCCATCAGGGGCGCTTGGCCTGCTCGATCACGAGGTGGTGGAGCAAGAAATCCTGGTTTCCCGCCTCAGTTTGGCCATTCAGGACCGGGCCCATTGGGAGCTCAACGATTTGCGCTTGCGCATTCAGCGCCTGGAAAGTAGCCGCGAACTGGCTAATGGCGATATTTTCCGCCCCGAGGTGATGGCCCGTCTGTTGCTTCAGGGTTGGGCTGACCAAGGCATGACGCGTCAGATGTGGGCGCTGGTGCACGACA
Source organism: Ottowia thiooxydans DSM 14619 (assembly GCF_000422885.1). Taxonomy (GTDB): domain Bacteria; phylum Pseudomonadota; class Gammaproteobacteria; order Burkholderiales; family Burkholderiaceae_C; genus Ottowia; species Ottowia thiooxydans. Next base: position 143,922 of record NZ_AUGX01000013.1, read on the forward strand.
GCGTTCATGCCGATCTGGCTGACCGCATGACCAAGGCCTACCGGGAAGTCAATGAGTTGCTGATCCAGCAAGGCGGCACGGCCGAGATCGACCTGAAGTCCATGGTCAGGCGCACCGAAAATGCGGGTGGCGCGTCTGCATCTGGCGCAGGTGGTGGGCGTGCCGTTGGCAAGCCCGCCGAACCAGGCGCACCCCCTCCTCGTTCTTCTCAGGGCCCCCTCACCACCCGAATCGCGAGTGACTCAATGCTTGCGAACAGTGGTCCAGGCGGGATGTCCTCTTCAGGTTTTGCGCGCGAGGCCCAGGAAACGCGAAGCATGACTGCGAGCACTCCGCTGGCACGTGCTCGGCAGCGGGCCTGGGATGTACTGGGCCAGGTGCGTCGCTTGCTGGGCGAACGTTTTACTGAAGGCGCCTCTCTGGATTCTTCCGAGATCACCGATTCCGCGGGGCCTCCCTCCCCACCCCTGGCGCGCGCCTTGCTTGAGCGCCGTGACCCGTTTGCCCCCACCGAATTGATGAGGCACGGCGACGGACCGGCTCCAGTAGCTACCTCCGTCATGCCTGTGACCGTGGAAGTGGCTGCACAGAGGCTGCGAGAGCGGGCGGTTGAGCTGAAAGCCAAGGCGGAAAAGTCCAGCGAAAAAGCCACCATTGAGATTGTGGCGCTTATGTTCCAAGCCATCCTGGCTGAGGAGCGTATTCCGGCCACCGTGCGTGTCTGGTTTGCGCGTTTGCAGATTCCGGTGTTGCGCCTGGCGCTGGCGGAACGGGATTTCTTCGCGTCCGTAGAGCATCCGGCGCGCCAACTGATCGACCGCATGGGCGCCTGTGCTCTTGGCTTCGATGTGGGCAACATAGCCGGGAGTCAGCTTGAGCGGGAGATCAAGCGCATCGTTCAGGTGATCGAGCAGTATCCGGAAACCGGAAGGCGCGTTTACCAACTCGTCTTCGAGGAGTTCAAGAAATTTCTCGGCCGCTCATTGACCCGGAGCGGGCCTACGCTCCAGGCGGCCACACTTGCGCAGCAGGTGGAACAGAAGGACGCGCTGTCCATCCAATACACAATCGAGCTTCGCAAGATGCTGTCGTCGCTGCCGGTGCGTTAGGAGGTGCGCGAGTTCCTGTTCCGCATTTGGGCTGAAGTGTTGGCGATGGCCGCCGTTCGACGCGGGCCTCAGCATGAGCAGACGCTTCGGTACAAACAGGCGGCGGCGGATCTACTTTGGTCCGTGAGCGCCAAGTCCACGCGCGCTGAACGCAGCCGCGTAGTCCAGCAATTGCCGGGTTTACTGCAAAGCCTGCGCGAGGGCATGAATTCCCTTGCCATGCCTACCAGTGTCCAGGATGGGCACATCAAGGTGATCAACGACGCCGTGATGCAGGCCTTCGTCTCGCGTACGGAGGGCATCTCTCCAGACATGCTCGAGGGCTTGGTGCGTGGTTTGGCCGGTTTGGAAGGCGTGGTCACGAATGACGCCGATGGCGATGTGATGCTCGACCCTGGTTTGATCGAGCTGATGTCTGGCGTTGACGCGGCCATGCTCGAAGTGATTGCCAGTGGAGGTACCAATCCCAGCAAATCTGTTTTGGGTTGGGCAGAAGAGCTCGATCTGGGTTCATGGTTTGTGCTTGAACGCAGCAGCGTCATGATTCAGGTGCAGTACGTATGGCGCAGCCATCGAGGTCAGCTCCATCTGTTCACATCCAGCGCCGGCAAAAGCTACCTGGTGCAGACGCGTCGCCTGGCCTCGTACCTGCAAGGAGGTCTGTTGGTGCCGGTGGAGGATGAGGCGCTCACAGTCCGCGCGACTCGCGTAGCCTTGGCCAAACTCGACGCCGATCCGAAGCGGTTGCTGGGGTAATTCTCCCGCCCATAGTCCTGGAATTACACCCAGGCGGCTTTCGGATTTGAAGCGCGGACAACGAAAACGGACTATTGCTGCTCGTTTGCAGCCTGCGATGCTGCTGCCGCGTGTTCCCAGCCCCTTGTTTCAATAGCGACTGATCAATTCTTCCAGCGACCCACCACGTCGTCGCACAGTTCGTCAAGGATCAAAACGTCTGGCTCGGTGCCGACGCGCCAGTACACCATCAACACGATGAGTTTGAGGTCGTCTGGATCGAGCGGAGACTCCGGTATGGCCAAGGCGCGATCAATCACTACCTCGCGCAGCTCGGGTGGCAGCGCGCCGGCACCTTCCAGAAAGCGAATGCAGGCTATGCACTCGGAGCCCAGATGAGTCATTTCCTGTGTGGAGTACACGCGCAAGCTATTTGGCGCTGCCGGCCAACTAGGGGGCAGCTCACATCCTGCACCACTGATGTCTCGCTCACTACTTTGCGGTGGGAGCAGCCCAAGCGCTGCAATGTGCAGGCCATCCAGCCAAGCCAATGCCTGCTGGATATCTTCGCGTTCAAAGCCCGCTGTGCTCAGTTTGCGACCGAGTTGTTCACGCCCAGGGTAAGCATCTCCGCCCCAGCAGTTCTCATACACGAACGCGAGCAATTCATACATAACGAGATAGTACACCCCCTGAGTCGCTGTCGCGCCTTCCCCCAAGGGGGACGCAGCCAGCGGCCTGGCAAAGCCAGCTCCGCGGCCACACTTGCATGGCCTGCTCCGCGGCCTTTTGAATGTGACTCCGGTTGGCGACAGAGGGGGCAGGACATTTTTCCCGCCGATCTCTGAGAGAGCCTGATGCAGGCGCGCCTGCTGACTTGAGCCCCAGCACCCGAGGCTGTGACTGAGCGCTGGCCTTACTCCTTCCCCCTCTGGGGGAAGGTTGGGATGGGGGCAAGCGGCCGTTCATCAGGCGCCGGCGCATCTTGCTGCGCCTTTAACCCCTTTTGTCCTAAGCCTGCCCCAGCCGCTGAAACAAGCCGCCAGGCAAGCGCCCAACGCGCCCATCAAGCTCCAATTCGAGCAGCCGCGTCTGCAGCAAGGACGTCGAAAACCCCGTGCGGGCCTGCAAGGCATCCAGGCTGGCCGGATCGGCGCCGAGCGCTTGCAGTAGCCCATCTTCATTGCTTCCTGAGACCGGCGTCGCTTCCTGTGCCACACGGGGAAGCTTGGGCACCGGCCAATGCAGCTCTTCCAGCACATCCTGCGCGCTTTCCACCAGCTTGGCTCCTTGCTTGATCAAGGAATGGCAGCCGCGTGATTGAGTCCCGTGAATCGATCCAGGAATAGCGAAAACTTCCTTACCCTGCTCGCTGGCTAACCGCGCGGTGATAAGTGAGCCTGAGCGCAGTGCGGCCTCCACCACCAGGGTGCCTCGCGTGAGACCGGAGATCAGTCGATTGCGCTTGGGGAAGTTGGCTGGCAAAGGCGGCGTGCCCAGCCGATACTCACTGACGATCAGACCTTGGCGCGCAATACGATGCGCCAGATCACGGTGCTGGCGTGGGTAAACGCGATCCAGCCCGGTGCCGACAATGGCAATGGTGGCTAAAGCATGCGCTTCGGGTGAAGCTTGGTGGCCCTCCAAGGCGCCCGTGTGAGCGGCCCCGTCCACACCTAGCGCGAGACCCGACACAATGGTTAGCCCCGCACGGCCAAAGGCGTGCGCGAACTGCTGCGCGTTCAGGCTGCCCTGCGGCGTGGGATTACGGGTGCCAACCATAGCGAGCGCACGCAGGGGCCAATCCGCTACCTGCCCCAGCAGGTACAGCATCAAGGGCGGATCTTCGATCGTGAGCAGGCTGTCCGGGTAGTCGGCATCCCCCAGTGTTACCACTCGCCGTGGCGGACCGTCTTCAGCCCCAGCCAACCAATCCAGCGTGGTTTGCACTTGCTCGGCCAGCTGCGGCGGTTCCTGCGTCAGGGCGCTGGCTTGCGCCGCACTGACGAACTGCCCCAGGACAGCCTTGCTTTGCTCGAAGATGGCTTGGGGTAGGCCAAAGGCCGCCAGTAGCCGGCGGGCGCTGTCGTTGCCCACCCCTGAGGTCATCTCCAGCCGAAGCCAGGCAGCCAGTTCCTCGCGCTCCATGGTGGCTCGCGCGGCGGGGGTGGAGGAGGGAGAGAGAGAGGTGGTGTCCGGCATTCAGCGCGGATTGACCAGCTTGTCGCCCACCTGCACGGGATCTTCGATCTCCATCACCAAGGCATAGGAGACGCGCTCAAACGGCAGGAACACCAGTGCCACGCCGTTGCGCTCGTCAGGCAACTTGATCAGCTCGCCCCGTTCCTGAACGCTCTTGTCCAGTATGCGGGCGCCGGTAGACAACAGCGAAAGCACATGGCCTTTCTCAATGCCATCGCGCAGGCCCTTGTTGATCACCACGACCTGATTTTGCGCGGCGTACCGCACAGCGCTACCGTAGACTGACACCACGCGGGCATCCACCGGCACGTTGGGCGCGTGAGGGGTGTAATTGCGGAAGTCGCGAGGCGGCTCTGGCAGCAGGCGGTCACCCGTGCGCATTTCCTCTTTGTTGCTGAGGATGCTGATGGTGGCGGGTACGGGCAGCGCCTCGGGGCGGCTGGTGATGACGGGTTCAGGAACGTGCTCGCCTGGCGCTGGCATAGCGTGGGAAGCGGGTGGTGGAGCCAGCCTGGTTTCGGGAGCTTCCTCGATCTCGGATTCGCCGCGCACCAGCTCGGCGCTACCCATGTACTGGCCTTCATAACCCAGAATTTCACCCGTTACGGGGTCTTTCAGAGGCGTGGCGTTGCGGAAAATTCGAAACTTGGTTGGCAAGCCCGGTGCCAGCAGCATCGGTGCATCCTTGGGGCCACGTGCGTAGGCGCGATCACCTTTAGCCAGGAGCACGCGGCGCTCGCTGTTGGTCGCGACGATGCGAGGCGCGCGCTCGAAGCTATCGTCATCCACCACCAACGGTTCGGAAAGGAAAGGTTCAATCAGGTGGGGTTGCAAGGTAGGTAGCGGCCCTCCACCGAGCAATTCACTGCGGTTGCGCGGCGAAACGCGCACCGTGGCGCCCACGCCGCCATCCTGGCTGCCACGCAAGCGCAGGCGAGCCTGACCCCCTGTGCGATCCAGGTAAAGCTGTTGGCCGGGGTAAATAAGGTGGGGATTGCGGATTTCCTGGAGGTTCATTCCCCACAGGGCTGGCCAACGCCATGGCGAGCGCAGGAATTGGCGAGAAACTCCCCAGAGCGTGTCGCCACGGCGGACTGTGTACTCTTCTGGAGCATCCGGCGCGAGTTCGGTCAGCGCCACACCGGCCTGAGCGACCTGTGTGGCCATGCCGCGTTGCTCAGCCGTCACAGGATAGCGCGGGGTTTGCTGGGCCATGGCCCCGACTGGCGACAGCAGGGCTAGCCATCCCAGGGCCAATGCACTGCGTAGGCCGAGGGTCGGCGTAAAGTTGTATTTCATTTTTTAAGGCTAGACTTCACAAACCACTGGACATTCTTGCACTCAAGTCCTTGTTCAAGCAACGAAAAAGGGCAGTGTCACGAGCGCAGAACTCGAAAAATTGCGAAAATAGCTACATCTTTATTCGCATTGCCCATGGCCCAGCTCTCCATTCTCCGCTATCCCGATGCTCGTTTGCACAAGGTTGCCAAGCCCGTGCAGGCTGTTGATGCGCGCATCCGGGCTTTGATCACAGATATGTTCGAGACCATGTACGAGGCCAAGGGCATCGGCTTGGCCGCCACTCAGGTAGACGTGCATGAGCGTCTGATCGTGATTGACGTCTCGGAAGAGCGCAATGAACCCATGGTGCTGATCAACCCTGAAGTCATCTGGGCCAGTGAAGAGCATCTCAAGGGGGACGAAGGGTGCCTGTCTGTTCCCGGGATCTACGATGGCGTGGAACGCTCGGAACGTATCAAGGTGCGAGCCCTGGACGCTGAGGGCCGCTCCCGCGAGATTGAGGCTGATGATCTACTGGCTGTCTGTATTCAGCATGAGATGGATCACCTGATGGGCAAAGTGTTCGTGCAGTACCTCTCGCCACTTAAGCAAAATCGGATCAAGACGAAATTGCTCAAGCAGGAAAAACAGGAAAAGCAGGATCGCCAGGAGAACATCTGATGGCTTCGGCATGGCGTGCCCTGAGTGCCCCTGTGCTGGTGGCCTTGGCGTTGGCGCTGGGAGGTTGTGTCACCCTGCCTGAGCAAATAGCCGTAGGTACGCCGCGCGCTGAGCTGTTGCAGACTCTGGGGCAGCCTACCGCACGTTATCAGCCCGATCCTAAAAGCGGGGTGCACGAGCGCCTGCAATACTCTATGCAGCCGTCTGGGCAGACCGTCTACAACTTCGATCTGGATGCCGGTGGACGCCTGATACGGGCGCAGCAGGCTCTGAACGAAACCTTGTTCGGCGAGCGAATCCTGCCTGACCGCTGGACGCGCGAAGATGTGTTGTATGAATATGGTCGGCCTGCCCGTATCCAAGGCGTGCACAATTTCAAGGGTGACATTTGGGTCTGGCGCTACGTAGACGGCATTACCTGGCGTTTGCTGTTCATCGACGTCGATCCGCAAGGCGTGGTGCGCGGTTTCAGCATGGGTGATGACCCGCAACCTGAAGACCGCGCGCCTTGATTGATCAGTCGATGCTTGCGTGAAGCTGAGCATCTTGCGGTCCTGTCTCTGGCCTCCATCGAAAAAGCTCTTGTTCCTCGAATGTCTTCCCCAATAAAAGTTGCCTTTGCCGGCACACCTGAGTTTGCCAGCGTGGCACTTGCGCGCTTGCACGCGGCCGGTTTTGCGGTTCCCCTCGTATTGACGCAGCCTGATCGGCCCGCCGGCCGAGGCATGAAACTTCAGGCCTCGCCAGTCAAACAGTTCGCCCTGGATCATGGGATTGCGGTGGCGCAGCCGCGCAGCCTGCGGCTGGATGGCAAGTACCCGCAAGACGCCCAGGAGGCGCGTGCCGCTCTGGAGGCGGCTGATGCCGACCTGCTGGTGGTTGCGGCCTACGGTCTGATTCTTCCGCAGTGGGTGCTTGATGGCACGCCTGGCCGGCGCGAGGCCGGCGCGTCCTGGCTTGGGTGCCTGAATATCCATGCCAGCCTGCTGCCTCGCTGGCGTGGTGCTGCGCCCATCCACCGAGCGATCGAAGCCGGGGACGAGCAAACCGGTGTCACCATCATGCAGATGGATGCTGGCCTGGATACAGGCGACATGCTGCTGATGGAAAAACTGCCTATCGATCCGCATGACACCACGGGCACCCTGCACGACAAGCTGGCCGTGATGGGTGGCAGGCTCCTCTTGGAGGCACTGGGGCTGGCTGCTTGCGGGGGCCTGAAACCCACACCGCAGCCTGAGGCAGGCATCACCTACGCCCACAAGATTGAAAAACACGAGGCTGCGATTGATTGGTCGCTCCCGGCAGAGACCATAGAGCGCCGTATCCGTGCCTTCGATCCGTTTCCCGGAGCGGGCACTGTGGCGAACGGTGCACCACTCAAAGTCTGGGCCGCAAGCTTGGAGGGGGCAGGTGGCCTTTCGCCGCACGCATCCGAAGGGCTTGCGCCGGCTGAGGCTGGCACCTTGAGCCTTGGCGCCGGGCGCATCCTGTCTATCGACGGGTCTGGGATCGTGGTTCAGTGCGGCACCGGCGCGCTTCGCCTGACCGAATTGCAGCGCCCCGGCGGTAAACGCCTGCCCGCAGCTGACTTTCTGCGCGGCTTCCCGCTGACGGTGGGCGAGACGCTGGGCGGCCCTGCGGCGGCATGAATATGCCTCTACCTCCCGGTATGAAGCCGCGTGGCCGCGTGGGCTCCTGGCTGTCGCACCGGGTTGATGCGTTTTCCCGTATCGCACGCCATCCGCTCTATTGGGTAGGTGCGCGCGAGATGGCGGGCGTCTCTGTGGGCTTGACGGCGTGGTCGTTCATGACGGGCGTGGCGATGGTCAAGTCTGGCATGTCGCTCACTGAGGCCGTGCTCATGACACTGCTGGTGTATGCGGGCAGCGCGCAGTTGGCCGCCATCCCTCTGATTGCCGCCGGCGCCCCGATGTGGGTGATTTTGGCCACCGCGTTTTGCGTGAATCTGCGCTTCGTGGTGTTCAGCCTGCATCTGCGTGATTACTTCATGTTCCTGCCTCGGGCAAGGCGCATGTATCTGGGCTATTTCACCGGTGACGTCACCTACGTGCTGTTTACCAGCCGCTTCCCGCATCCGGCGCAGACTGATACCCAGAAGCGCGCGCAGATGGCCTATCTCTGGGGCGGCAACGTCACCAACTGGATGGCTTGGCAAACCATGAGCCTGCTGGGGATTTTTGTGGGCAATGCCTTCCCGGCGCGCTGGGGGTTGGAGTTCGCCGGCACATTGGCCTTGCTGGCTATGGCCTGCTCTCTGGCCAGTACGCGTTTACGGGTTTTTTCCGCCGTCGTCGCGGGCGCTGCTGCTGTGGCGATGTTTGGTATTCCCTACCGGCTGAACATCGTAGCCGCCATCATGGTTGCTGTGGCGGCTTGCCTTTTATTAGAGCCGTACAGCCGCGTGCCCCCGCGCCGACCGCCCGCCAAAACACCTGCAGGAGGCGAACATCATGGCTGAAACTGACGGCTGGACCGTGTTGGTGATCATCGGCCTGATGGTGATCAGCGTGGTCGCACGAAGCTTTTTCTTTATATCCGAGCGGGCCTGGAAGTTGCCTTATTGGGCGCAGCGAGGCCTGCAATATGCACCCATTGCGGCGCTCATGGCCGTGATCACCCCCGATATCGTCATGCTGGACGGAGAACTCACCGCTCCATGGCGAGATGCCCGGGTGCTGGCGGCCATTGCAGCGGCCTTGTTCTATTTCTGGCGCCGCCGATTCAGCCTGGTGCTACCCGCGACCATCGCTTTCGGCATGGCGGTGTACTTGCCTTTGCGTCTGGGGTTGGGATGGTGAGGACAAGCTGAAGAGGTGTGAAGGAATCCGTCATGCCCACCATGACCGTCCAAGACCACCCGCTCGGCCTTGCCTATGCAGGCCGCGCAAATGCCCGCCGTAGCCCGAGGTACGCCTTGCCGCCACTGCTTTCGAAGACGATGGCCTTCGCGCAGAGATCGTAATCGCGCGCATTGATCTGTCACACGGGTGTCTTGATTGAAGGTGTGATGTTCTGCGGTCTCTAGAATCTAGGGATTCGCCATTTCAACAACTCCCTCGATTTCCAGCATGAACGTCATCCGCTTCTCCGACCTGTGTGCCCAAGGCAAGGCCAAAGGCCAGCGCGTCTTTATACGTGCCGATCTCAATGTTCCGCAGGATGATGCTGGCGCCATTACAGAAGACACCCGTATCCGAGCCAGTGTGCCTTGCATTCGCATGGCCTTGGAAGCCGGCGCCGCCGTGATGGTCACCAGTCATCTGGGTCGCCCCACCGAGGGCACGGTCACACCAGAAGACTCCTTGGCACCCGTGGCCCAGCGCCTCGGTGAGCTGTTGGGTAGCCCCGTTTCGCTGGTAAGCGATTGGACGGATGGCGTCCAGGTAGCTCCAGGCCAGGTGGTCTTGCTGGAGAATTGCCGGTGCAACAAAGGCGAAAAGAAGAACGATGAAGTGCTTTCGCGGAAAATGGCGGCACTTTGCGATATTTACGTGAATGATGCCTTCGGTACTGCGCATCGCGCCGAGGCCACCACTTACGGCATTGCCCAGTTTGCGCCCATCGCCAGCGCCGGCCCCTTACTGGCTGCCGAACTCGATGCATTGCAGAAAGCCCTGGCCCACCCCAAGCGACCGCTGGTGGCCATTGTGGCTGGCAGCAAGGTCAGCACCAAGCTCACCATCTTGCAGGCGCTGGCCTCCAAGGTCGATCAGCTGATTGTCGGCGGCGGAATTGCCAACACCTTCATGCTGGCTGCGGGCCTGCCCATCGGCAAATCACTGGCCGAGCCCGATCTGATTGACCAGGCAAAGACCGTGATCGAAGCCATGAAGCAGCGCGGGGCTGAAGTGCCTATCCCCACAGACGTGGTGACTGCCAAGGAATTCAAGGCCGATGCGCTTGCCCAGACCAAGAAGTCTGATCAGGTAGCGCCTGACGACATGATCCTCGACATCGGCCCAGAAACTGCAGAGCGCTTGGCTCAGCAATTGAAGGCGGCAGGCACTATTGTCTGGAACGGCCCGGTAGGTGTGTTCGAGATGGCATCTTTCGAGAACGGCACGAAAACCATTGCACGCGCGATTGCAGAGAGCTCAGCCTTCAGCATCGCCGGTGGTGGCGACACCTTGGCCGCCATTGCCAAATACGGTATTGAGAAAGATGTGGGCTACATCTCCACCGGCGGCGGAGCGTTCCTGGAAGTGCTGGAAGGCAAGACCTTACCAGCGTTTGAAATCCTGACCAAAAGAGCCTCGGGCGGCTAAGGAGCTCACTTTCGGATCGGGTAACTAGACACCAAGAACACCACACGTTCTTGGTGGTTGCCCATTCCGGGCGGCGTTGGCGGTAATTGGCTACCTCTCATTCGACATCGCTCTGACACCGGCGACGTGCCAGAATGCATATCCACTCAAGGAAAAGCCATACATGACCTATCGCGCCACCAAAATCGTTGCCACGCTTGGCCCTGCCTCTAGCGACCCAGTGCTTCTGGAGGAAATGATTCGCGCCGGGGTCAATGTAGTGCGCCTGAATTTCAGCCACGGCAAGGCCGAAGACCACATTGAGCGCGCACGCCTGGTGCGTGAAGTCTCAGAGCGCGCAGGGCGTGAAGTCGCGATCATGGCGGATCTTCAGGGCCCAAAAATCCGCGTTGGCAAATTTGCCGAGGGCAAGGTCATGCTGGAGCCCGGCGCTCCCTTCGTGCTCGACGCTAGCCGTAATGAACTGGGCGATCTGGGCGGCGTTGGACTTGACTACAAAGAGCTGCCGCGTGATGTGAAAGCGGGCGACACGCTGCTACTCAACGACGGCCTGATTGTGCTCACCGTTGATGCGGTGCGGGGCGATGCAGTGCACACCATCGTCAAGATGGGCGGCGAGCTTTCCAACAATAAAGGCATCAACAAGCAAGGTGGCGGTTTAACGGCGCCTGCACTCACCGGCAAAGACATGGAGGACATCAAGACCGCCATGAGCTTCCAGGCCGACTACGTGGCAGTGAGCTTTCCCAAGAATGCCACCGACATGGAAATGGCGCGCCAGCTATGCACCGTGGCTGCAACAGAGTATCGCCACAAGCCCTATCTCATTGCCAAGATCGAGCGCGCCGAGGCCATTCCCAGGCTCGCGGAAATCCTCGCCGCCAGCGACGGCATCATGGTTGCGCGTGGTGATCTGGCGGTGGAAGTCGGCAATGCCGCGGTGCCGGCTTTGCAAAAGATGATGATCCGCATGGCCCGCGCCGCAGATAAGCTGGTGATCACGGCCACGCAAATGATGGAGAGCATGATCACCAACCCCGTGCCCACCCGCGCGGAGGTGAGCGACGTAGCCAACGCCGTACTCGACGGCACCGACGCCGTGATGCTGAGCGCCGAAACCGCAGCCGGAAAATACCCCCTGGAAACGGTGCAGCAAATGGCTCAGATCTGCGAGGCTGCTGAGGCGCACGATTCCATGGAGCTCGATGCCGACTTCACCGGTCAGACCTTCTCCCGCATAGATCAATCCATCGCCATGGGCGCGCTGTTCACGGCCTACCATCTGGGAGCCAAAGCCATCGTCGCGCTCACAGATTCTGGCTCCACTGCCCTGTGGATGAGCCGCCACCGCGTGCGCATTCCCATCTACGCCCTCACGCCCAAGATTGGCACCCAGCGCAAGATGGCCCTGTACCGCAATGTGCGCCCCATGCTCATGGACACCAGCGCCAACCGCGATGAAGCCTTGGCGCAAGCCGAAGGCCATCTCAAACGTCAGGGCGTTGTGGAAACGGGCGATGTCTATGCCATCACCTGCGGTGAACCCATGGGAGCGCCCGGGGGCACCAACATGCTGAAGATTTGCCGCGTGGGCTAGGCACTTCAAGGCCTTGAATTTTTCTTTCCCGATTAGGAAGACGAGCACTCAGAGGGCCGAGCGTAGCAATGGCCCGAATGGGTATCCCACCCCTCTGGCTGCCCTTCGACCGAGCATCGCAAGTTTCCCGGAGCGCAGCGCAGGGACGCGGTGGGCCGCCTTTTCTTGGGTTAAGTTTTTTGTGGCGACGCAAAAGAAGGTGACTGCGCAGCCGGGCGCTATTCCCGGCCTCCGACCTAAAGAAAAGCACAGAAGGTACTAGCAACCGCAGCGCTTCAATCAACCGCCGCTTGCCCTCACTCCTACCCTCTCCCAAAGGGAGAGGGAGTTAAAGCACCCGCCTTCATAGAGGGAGTTAAAGCACCAACGGGACTGTTCCGCTCCCGACAGGCTTTCTATTCGAACGCGGGTATTAACGCCTCCCCGTTGAGCATCACGCGGTACAGATACCGGTATTCCTCCGGGTCGTAGTCGGCGTTCGCCTGATGCATGACACTGCGGTTATCCCAGATCACCATGTCGCCAGCGCGCCATTTGTGACGGTACTCATATATGGACTGGGTTGCATGCGCGTACAACTCAGCGATCAGTGCGAAGCCCTCTTCCGGGCTCATGCCTTGGATGCCTTCCATTCGCCCGGTATTGAGGTACAGCGCCGGCTCGCCACTGACCGGATGGCGAATCACGAGCGGCTGTAAGACGTGCGGAATGTTCGCCATTTCCTCTGGACTCAGTTTCGCGAAACTGCGCGGGCTATGGCTGCTCTGGTGGACATGCATCGAGCGCAATGTGGCGATTTTCTGCTTTACTGCTTCGGGAAGATCTGCATAAGCCCGTCGCACGTCGACAAATTGCGTGTCACCGCCGTAGGACGGTATTTCCACCGCGACCAGACTGGTGGCTTTGGGAGGTTTCAGATGATTGGAATGGTCGGTATGGTAATTTTCACCGCGCACCTGCAATTTTCCATTCTTGCGTGGTAAATCCTTGGTCGAGTTGGCGCCTACCAATGGGTAATCGGGCAGCACGAACTGCTTGATCTGTTGATCCATCAGTTCGCCGAAGACTTCCGCAGCCTTCATGAACTGAGGCGGTGACAGCGGCTGGTCGCGGAAGACCAGCACCGCATATCTGGAAAACAGGGCGTTCAGTTCCTGTTTCGTTTCCGTATCGACCGGCCGGCTCAAGTCGATGCCAGAGATTTCCACGCCAAGCATGCCATTGATCGGATTGATTGTCAGTGCCACGGATTTCGTTTTCCCGTCCGTGTTATTCGGGCTTGATGCCAGTTTCTTTTGCAACCTCGGCCCATTTGCGGGTTTCGGTGGCGATAAGTTTCTCGAATTCGGGGCGGGTCATGGGCATCGCGTCCGCGCCTTCTCTGGCAAAGCGAGTTTTGATTTCTGGATCGGTGAGCACCGCATTGGTTTCGCGATGCAACTGGTCGACGATAGCGGCCGGCGTGCCTGCCGGTGCCAGCAGTGCCCACCAGTTGCTTGCATCAACGTCGATGCCGGATTCTTTGAGTGTTGGCACGTTCTGGATCATCTCAACGCGCTTCGGGCCTGCAACAGCGAGCAGCTTGATGCGGCCGGATTTGAGGAAGGGCTGCATCTGGATCAGACTTCCCAAAGACACCTGAACGTGCCCTGCGGCCAGATCGACGAGGGCCGGGCTGCCACCCTTGTAGTGCACGATCGTCAAGTCCGCGCCGGTGCGCGCCTTGAATAGCTCGATGGCGAAATGCTGAAAGCTTGCCACGCCGGACGAGCCGAAATTGACCGTGCCCGGATTTTTCTTCGAATAGTCAACCAGCTCCTTGATTGAGTTGACCGGCAAGCTGGAGGACACCGCGATCACGCTCGGCCCCATGCCCAGCATGGCAACCGGAGTAAAGGACTTCACAGGATCGTAGCTGAGCTTCATGATGGACGCGTTCATCGTGAAGGTGGAGGAAATCAGCAGAAGGGTGGTGCCGTCAGGTTCGCCGCGTGCCGCTATTTCCGAGCCAAGCGTACCGCCACCTCCAGCGCGGTTTTCCACGTAGACGTTGCGCTTGAGGCGTGTCGACAACTGCTGCGCTATTGCCCGGCCGACGATGTCGTTACTGCCACCGGTCGCGAACGGCACAATGATGCGAATCGGTTTGGACGTGTCCTGCGCCTGGGCGGCTGTCATGGGAAATGCAAGCGCCAGAGAGATGGACGCGGCCAGGGTCGTGGCGAAGGTCCTGCGTGCGGCTGAGAAGTTGCCAGTCATGATTGTTGTCTCCTGTTGTGATGGGTTTAGTTTTAATTTTTGAAGCCGTAGAGAATCGCCGGGTTGTCGACAAGAATCTTGTGCAACGTAGCTTCGTCACCGACCCACTCGGCCAAGCGGTTGATCGCCTGACCATCGTTGATCGGGTTGAAAGGTTCGATTTCCTCAACCTTGCGTAATACGCCCGGACGCGCGCCCGGGTGCGGCCAGTCGCTGCCCCACAGCATGCGGTCCGGATTTGCGGCGATCAGCGCTCGCGCAATGGGGGCGATATCTTCGCAATTCGGCGCGCTAGATATGCGTTGCGGGGCAGACAGCTTGACCCAGACCTTTCCTTCGCGAACAAGATCGAGCAATCCCTCAAAGTGCGGCTGTCTGGTACCAAGCGCTGCCTGGGCTCGACAGAAATGATCCACGACCAGAGGGTTCGGCAGTGTGCGGATCACGTCCTGCAAGGCGGCAAGCATCGCCAGGTTGGTGTAAATTTGCAGGTGCCAGCCCAACGGTGTGACGCGTGCGCTGGCCCACTTCAATTGGTTTGCCGCGTAGACCGTATCGCTGACGCTTCCAGTTTCCAGGTTGATACGAACGCCACGCACGCCGGCGTCATGCATATCCTGCAACTGGGCATCGGTCGTTGTTCCGTCGATGACGGCCACACCCCGCGCGCGTTCTCCGAGGGCCCGCAGGGCATCCACGGTGCAGGTATTGTCGGCAGCGTAGGGGCTTGGATGCACGACGACCACCCGCTCGAATTGCAAATGCCGCTGGAGTGCCAGCAAGTCAGCCACTGAGGCCTCACCAGGGGTGTAGAGCCGTCCTGCTGCAAACGGATACCTCTGCGCAGGACCAAACACGTGGGTGTGGCAATCGCAGGCCTGCGCTGGCACTGTGAAATGCACGGGGTCGTGCGTTATTCCGTGGATCACGGCAGGTGCATTCACAACTGAATGTCGCTGACCTGCTTGGCTCGTGCGGTACAGGCCGCGAGCAGGAACGCGATGTCGGTTCCGGTGGAAACGTAGCGCGCTCCCATCCTTACAAACTCGGCCACGAGGTCGGGGCGCGAAGACAGGCCCCCTACGCCGGCATGCTTGCCATACTTACGGCAGGTAGCAATCGTGTGGGCAAAAGCTTCGCGTACCTGAGGGTGGTCATACTGGCCGGGAATTCCCATGTCCGCCGTCAGGTCGTTGGTGCCTATCATCACCATGTCGACGCCGTCGACGGCCATGATTTCATCGGCTTTTTCAAGCGCGGCCACATTCTCGAACTGAACCATCACCATAGTGGCTTCGTTCAGGACCGGATAGGCCTCGCTAGCGGGAAATGCACGGTATTCCAGATGGGGCAGGCCGCCCGCTGCCGAGCGATCGCCCAGGGGCGCGAACTTGGCTGCAGCTACTACCTTTCTCGCCTCTTCGGCTGAGCAGACATGCGGCGCGATGATGCCGAGCGCGCCGCCATCCAGCACGCGGGAGATCCATTCCGGATGGTTGGCCGGCACCCTCACGAAAGGGGCAATGCCCAAGCTCATGGCCGCCATGCAGATCTGTCCGGTCGTGTCGAGCGAGAAGCTGCTGTGCTCCATGTCGATGTAGATCGTGTCAAAGCCAGCCGTCTTGGCAATTCGGGCGATTTCAATGCCGCGTGTCAGGCGCACGGTCAGGGAGGAAACCACCTCGCCACGCTTGAGTTTTTCGCGGACGTTGTTGCGCAGGATGTTTTTTGCTTCAATGCTCATGTGTTTTCCTTGTTGGAGTCCGATAGCGGGGGCGCTAGCAGCCTTCAGACCACGCGGTTGGGTGGTGGCTTGCCGTTGAATACATCGAGCACCTGTTGCGCGACCTGTAGAGAACTTATCCTCTGGGTGTCGTGTGTGCCGCCGGCGGCGTGCGGCGTGGCCACTACGTTCGGCAGGGACAGCAATGGATAGTCCGCGGGCGGAGGCTCGACCTCAAATACGTCGAGACCGACGCCAAACAGGTGGCCCTTTTTTAGCGACTCATAGAGGGCCTGCTCATCGATGATGCCGCCGCGCGAGACGTTGATCAGCACCGCGTCTGGCTTCATCATCGCCAGTTCGTCGCGGCTGATCAGGTGGCGGCTTTCCTCCGTTAATGGCAGGTGCAGAGTGAGCAGGTCTACATGGGGAAGCAATTCCTGCAGGCTGCTTACCCGGGTGTGCGCGATATCGCTCCAGCTGTCAGCCGGGGCATGCGGGTCGTAGGCAAGAATTTTTGTATCAAAGGCGCCCAGCCATTTGCGGGCGGTACGCGAGCCGATATTTCCCATGCCGACAATGCCAACGGTCTTGCCATACATTTCAATGCCCAGATTTTGCGGGCGCACGATCTCGTCGCCGGCCCGCAGCATGCGGTCGAAGCGTGTCACGCGGCGCGTCACCGACAGTGCCAGGGCAAAACCCATTTCCGCTACGGCCTCGCTGTTCACCCCGGGTGTGCGGCAAACAGGGATGCCATGCTTTTTGGCCGCATCCAATGCGATCGTGTCAACCCCTACGCCTTGCTTGCATATCACCTTGACGTGTTTAGCTCGGGCAATTTCTTCAGCGGTGATGGGTGTCATGCGCACCATCACCCCGTCGGCGTCTTCGGGCCAGTTCCTGATAGCCGGGTCTGGCCAGCAGACGACCTCGGCGTGTTGTCTGGCTAGTGCAATGCCGGCTTCATGGAAGGCGTCAAGAATGTAGATTTTCATGGGTGAGGTGAAGGTGATGATGTGGGAGGTGGCCTCTTAGAACACGTTCTTACTGCTTCTCAAGCTTGGCCTTCCCGATCACGTCACGCCACCAGGCGATGTCCTTCTTCAGCAGAGCCTGCATCTGTTCCGGTGTGTTGCCCCTGGCGGTCACCCCCAGTTCGATAAATTTCTGTTTGATATCGGGTCGCGCGACGGCGTTATTGATTTCCGCGTTCAATTTCATGATGACCTCACGCGGCGTTTTGCCAGGAGCGGCAATGCCGTTCCAACCAGTAATCGCGTAGTTCGGCAGACCGCTTTCTGCAATCGTGGGTACGTTGGGCAGACCCGAGAAGCGCTGCTCCTCCGTTACGCCAAGGACGCGCATCACCCCCGCCTTGACTTGTGGAATGACCGGCGCAATGGTTTCGAAAACGGCATGAACGTCGCCGGCGCGCACCGCGCGGATGACATCGGCCGATGTCTTGTACGGAACGATGGTGACGTCGATTGCCGCCATCGACTTGAACACTTCCGCCGCCAGGAATTGGGCGCTGCCAACCGAAATGGTCCCGATCGAAAGTTTGCCGGGGTTGGCCCTGGCCTGGGCGATCAGGTCTCTTGCATCATTTATTTTGGAATTGCTGTCGACGGCAAGCGCAAAGCCGAAGGTGCCGATGAGCGACACCATCTCGAAATCCCTGACCGGGTCAAAGGGCAGGGACTTGAACAACGAAGGCGTCATGGCGAAATTGCCGGCCGCAATAAAGTTCAGCGTATAGCCGTCAGGCGCTGACTGTTGTGCGATTTGTGAGGCCACAATGCCACCAGCGCCGGGACGGTTCTCAATCACGAATGCTTGCCCCGTTTTGTCAGCGAGCTTTTGCGCAACCAGGCGAACGGTGAGATCGCCGGTGCCGCCCGGGCCGTAGCCCACCATGATCTTGACGGGTTTGGTGGGATAGGCTTCCTGTGCGGCGGCTGGTCCTGCCACCAGGAATGCAAGGCTGAATATGGCGCTGTGGGCAAGGATGCGCCTGCTGCGCCTTCTAGGCTGGTTATGCATGCTTGTCTCCTGGTTTTTTTTGTTATGCGTCGTAGGGCGGAAAACCGGAACTTCGGCCTTCCGCATTGAGCAGGCGGATCATTGCCGGCCATTCAAGCACCCCGTAGGGGCGCCGGGTCCCTGGCTGATACAGATGCGCGGTGAGCTCTAGTACCTCTTGGGCGGGAAGCGTTATTTCGGTACCCGCGGCCATGGTGTCGACCTGCGCGCGGCAGGACATCTCCAACTGGTAGAGGGTGTTGAACGCCTGCTGAATAGTTGCACCGCAGGTGAGCAAGCCGTGGTTGCGAAGGATCATGGCATCGTGCGAACCCAGGTCGCGCACCAGGCGCACGCGCTCCTCCAGGTCGATCGCCGGTCCCTCGAAGTCGTGATAGCCGATATGACCGACGAAGCGCATCGATGTCTGTGTCAGTGGCAGCAGTCCGCATTTCATGCTTGCCACGGCCATCCCGGCCCGGGTATGTGTGTGGATCACACATTGGACCTGGGGACGTGCCTCGTGAATGGCGCCATGGATCACATAGCCAGAGCGGTTGATACCGTAGTCGGTGTCAGGCTTTGCAAGAATGTTTCCAGCAAGTTCGATCTTGACCAGGCTCGATGCCGTGATTTCCTTGTAGAGCAATCCATACAGATTGATCAGCAAATGCTCGGTGCCCGGAATCCTTGCTGTGATGTGGTTGTAGATCAGATCTGTCATTCCAAACCTGTCGACCAGCCGGTAGCAGGCGGCCAGCTCGACTCGTGTCTGCCATTCCTCCGGGCTGACGTCGTCGCGCACACATTTGAAATCTGTTGAATAGCTTGACAAGTTCTTTTCCTGTATTGATGGCGGCCATCTGACCGACGCCGCGATAGCCGGTAGGGCTGCGACGGTGAGCGTGCTCGTCAGGGGGCATGCGCAAATCGTAGCCCGGGGGGCCCTTGCTATACAGCGATCATTTTTCAGGCTAGGATGAGAAAAACTAATATCGTCGGAGCCTCCGTTACGACATGCCGACAACCCTGCCTCCACTCAATGCGCTGCGTGTTTTCGAATGCGCGGCGCGTCATCTGAGCTTCACGCAAGCAGCCGAAGAGCTGAACATCACCCAGAGCGCCGTTAGTCATCAGGTCAAGGGCCTGGAGGGGTGGCTCGGATTCTCATTATTCGAGCGGCACGGGCAGCGGCTGTTGCTGACGCCCGGCGGCAAAATTTACTCCGCGGCGCTGGGTACAGCTATGGGGAAAATCTTGCAAGCCACGCAAGATGTGATGACGACCGGCTCGCATCAGGTATTGAATCTGCGCGGCTACGGTACGTTCTTCGTGCGATGGCTCATTCCAAGGATCTCGGACTTCCAGGAAAAAAACAGGGATATCAAGATCCGTCTGACGACCCACGTGGAGGCGGTGGAGTTCACCCGCGACAACGTCGATTTGGGCATCGTGTATGGGCTCGGTCCGTGGGAGAGATGCAGGAATGATCTGATCTTTGCCGATGCCTTGATCCCCGTGGTGTCACCCAAATTGGCCGCAAAACTCGGTAAGCCGTGTTCGCTGGAGGACATGTTGAGCCTGCCCATGTTGCATTCGAGACGACGAGCTCAGTGGGAGGATTGGCTGCGTGCAATGGACGCGACACGCAAGCCCTCAGAAAACGATATGTATTTTGAAGATGTCACCATCATGTACCAATGTGCTCTGGAAGGGCTCGGCGTCGCCCTTGTACAGGTCAAGTACGTCGAGCGGGATCTCGCAGAGGGACGGCTGGTTGTGCCTTATCCGTTTACCCTCGACCGCCCGGGCGGCTATCACCTCGTTTGCCCGGTAGAAACAGTCAACGACGATAAGATCGTACGCTTCAGAGAGTGGCTTCTGGAGCAGAGCCTCTGTGGGACACCAATCGTGCCTTTGCTTGATTCGAGCCATGCGCGCGCCGACGGCAGAGGAGAGTCGCCAGCATGACCCGGTAAAGGGGGCCCGCCGTGCGTGACCGACACGCCAGCGCAGGCTGTAAGCTCCTGTCGAATTCGTCAGTTAGGGCAGGCGCAGGCCTGCTTCGGCAAACCCTCTGGAGCAGGATGGTGTGGGGTCAGCCATCGCTTGGCCAACCAGCATTCGAGGGCGCCCAAATTCTCACGGTTCAGTTTATTGACGATGCCCCAAGTGCCGCCGCTGGCGGTACAGCACGAAGATCATCGCACTCAACAGCAGCAGCAGGCCGTGCCTATCCAAGCCCGGAACTGGCTCCACGGTGGATGGGCCGCCGGATGTGACCGACACATTGGATGGATTATTACCAGCCGCTGGATCTGTGCCGCCGTTGCTGTCGTTGTCTGCGCCAGTACCACCCACGACGCTGATGCTGTCTGTGTTTCCGACTGGCATCGTAAAGACGACAGTGCAAGTCAGGCTGCCAAGCGGTGCGAGATTGGTCGGCGCACTGCAATTCGGCGATGGGTTCCCAGGCAGGCTGCTGACATTGGGCACACTGCAGAAAGCGTTGGTGGCCGTCGTGCTGTCGCTTGTATTGGTGCAGGTTACGGTACAGCTCACAGTTCTACCGAAGAAGGCTACGGAAGGTGAACAAGTGGTTGCGCTGGTCATGTCCGCCACCGCTGTCAATGCAAAGAGATTGCCTGCGGAGCCGGCAAGCGGCACCACGATATCGACGTTCAAAGCGCTGGTACTTCCTGCGACTGTGGTGTTGAGCGGGCCTGCACTTGCGGGATCACCTGTCTGCCCTGTCTGTGTGTATCTTGCTTGATAGCCCGCGAGTGGCGTGGTGACGAGGCGGCAAGATGCCTGGGCCGGCACGTTGGCGAAAGTGAAGTTGCCGCTGCTGTCTGTGCTGGTTGTGAGCGGGCCGACATCGGGAACCGTGCAGGTCAGGGTGACGGTCTGCGCCGGCACACCAGGATCAACAGCGGAGCCATCATCGACGGTATTGGGTGGTGCACTGGATTCGGCATAAACACGCCCAGAGACATCGACCAACTGCTCGATCATGGTTGTGGCACAGGAGCGGTTGGCGTCTGCCTGGCATGGGCTCCCTACGACAGGGGCCTGGAAACCCGCTGAAGGATTAGTCAGCCCTACCGAGTTGATCAAGGCCGCGTTGAGGGCAGCGGTATCCGCGACTGTAGCGGTCACCGTCAAGGTTTTGCTGGCACCTGCAGCCAAATTGAGCACCCAGCTGACGTTTCCACCCGCCGCTGAAGCATCGTGAACCCCGCTATCGCTGGCTGACACAAACACCGAACCAGCGGGGAGCGTATCCGAGACGGGCAAACCAATCGCGGGTAGAGGGCCGGAATTGCTTACGGTGATGCTGTAAGTCAATGTGTTGCCACGAGATGCTCTAGCTCGATCAACCAGCTTGCTGATGGTGAGCTGGCTGTCATCCGTGGCGCGCAATCCCACCGGACGCCCGTCCACGGGCAGCATGCTGTCACCGCTGGTATAGGCGGCGACGGCGGCTGCGTTGTTGTAGGCCATCTGTCCGCGGCTGCGCGTTCCGGTCGTGACGTCGAACTCCACCGCAAACGAGCTGCCTGCGGTGTAGAGCTGAGTGGAAGTGACCTTGATCGCTTTCACACCGGCGATCCCACCAGCCACTGATGCCGGGTTGGTAACCCAGTTATTGACGCATCCTCCGGGCTGAGTGGGATAGACATCTGCTCTGCAAGCGTTGCTTGATCCCGAGTATTGCACCGTCACACCCGTTGGCAACGGAGTGACCATGCCAGCGAAAATCACCGGGAATTGGCTGTTTCGAGCTACGCTGCTGGCCGTGCGCGAGTCACCTAGATCAGGCAAAACGTCGTAGAAGACAACGTTTTGCAAGCCTGTGCCGCCTGTGTTGGTCCAGCGAATGCGATAACGAGCGGAACCGCCGGTGAGCGACAGGTGACCGGAATCGCCAAAATTTTGATAGATGGCGTCAAGGTTGCCGCGAACTTGTTTGTCGATGTCGTATGAACCCGCACCTGTACCCGGACGTGGGACGCTAATGGACACTTGGCAATTGGGCGTACTGGTACCGGCGCCACTTTCGTTGAGAGGGTCCGTTGCGCTGTAGGTATTCGTCACATTGGAGAGATGACGGCAGGTTGTCGAAAGATTTTCCAGGCCAGGCGCATGTATTTTGGCCGTGTTTTCATAGCTCCCTGGTTGAACCACAGTTCGCAAGTAAATCGGTGTGGTGTTATTACTGTTGTTAGGCGCAGGCGTGCCCAAGGGGCGCGATGTCAGGTCAGTGAGCACCGTGAACTGAGCAATCCCCACTGGAAAAGTCGGGCCCGGAGAAGGCATGCCGGGCCGGTTTGGAGGCACCGTGATGCGTATCAACTGCCGGCCTGTGCCCAGGTAGTCGTCAATCACGGTCCATGGCGCTTCCAGGTGGTGTACCAGGAAAGTGGTAATACCTTGGTTAATGCGAACGCGTATGGTTGGCTTGAATGCACTGCCAGGATCAGCGGGATTGGTTCTATAAAAATCCGGGACCGACATGCCCAAGGGCAGCAAGTCTGTAATGATGATTTCGCTGTTGATCGGCTCAGGGGACAGGACCGAAGCATTGAGTGAGAGCCCTGTGTAGGGGCCGCCATTGGCACCCGCAGGGTCATGTAGGCCAATAGGGCTGTTCGATCCAGAGGCGCCAGTAAAGCTTTTGAATATCCCAATCTGCTTCTCAGGCCGTTGAACGGCGAAATTGGCATTGGCAGGGCTTGTTTGTTGACGAGCGGTGGTTTCGTTCTGCCAAAAAGCGCGGAGATTGGCGCTGTTCAACACTGTGACACGGCTGAATCCTCCCGGGTTAGGGAGCAGGTTGTTTGCGGTCAGGGCGTCAGCGTAACCATAGATCCAGGATTGATACTGAATAAGACCCAGGCTGGATAGCTCTGGGAAAGAGGAGATGGCTGGGTGTTTGGGGTAAACAATCATGGCCACCGTTCCGGCAATACCCGCTGGAATTGGAAATTCCAGTTCCAGGCCGAACCCAGCCGGATTGCTGCTATTCAATGGAACTTGCGTACCGTTGGTTAAGACCGCAATGGGGCGCCAACCTGCGGCATACGCCACGCCATAACCGTAAGTGGGATAACCTGCAATATTTCTCGGCCTGACAGTGAACATTTCAGGATGAAATGCGGGGCTTGTACAGATATTAGAGAATGGATTGGCCGCTAAATTTGCTATGGGAAGAGATGAATAACGTCCGATGCTGCTGTTGTAATTGCTAAGGCATGGCATCGGATCATAAATTTCATACTGATAACCAACGGGCAAGCTAGCTACATTGGTACTGATGACGTAGAACGCTTCCGAAGCCAGACTGCTCGGCGCGCCAGTATTCCAATTTCCGGGGTATGTGTAATTGGGGGCTCCCGGGAGTGGGACTGAGGCGATTTTACTTAAGATATTGCCAACTGGCGGTGGATCGTAATAGGCGGTCAGGCTGGAGCTTGCATTTTTAGTTTCAGTAGCCGCACTATCGATAGCGCTGTAGTTTGCGGTGACATTATTTGTTATAAGCCCTGAAGGAGCCGGCACGACCGTTCCTGGCGGTAATTCGGTTCCGTCATTAATTCTCGCCGTGATCGTGTAAACGCTTGCGGGGTTGACTGTAATTCCTCCACCTGCAGCTTGGCAATTGGCGGGAAATGACGAGTTCAGCGGGTGGCTGACTGATGGGGGAACGGACGCATTCCAGGTCACTCTGCGCGTCACCGGGTCGTACTGGCCTGGTGGGTTCGATGAAACGTAACTTACGGTATTGGGAAGCGTGTCAACGATCTGAAATTGATCCAGATACAAATCCCCATAGGTTGTGCCTCGGATATCGCAATACGCCGTGATAGAGAATGTAATAGTATCGCCAATGCGCGCTGCAGTGCCGGTAACATTGCCATTGGTATGCTTTAGAAGCTGAAACAGCAAAGAGGCAGTCGCTGTCGATGACCTGGTTTCAGATATGACTGGTGTGATATTAGAGCCAGTCATACTGGCTTGTATATTCCAGGAGGTGTTGTTGGGAGTGGTATTGCTCGGTGGAGTCAGGTTGAGCAAGAAGGCAACTGATGAACCAGATGTGTTGACCGAAGGGGGTAGCGTGATGACCAGATTTCCCCCCACATAACTGGTGGTGCTGCCGCTGGGCAGTGAGGTGAAGGTCCTTACCCAATCTGATACGGGAGTTGCCAAAGGTATGGAGATGACCAAGTTGTTGCAACTTGGGTCGCTACTACTTCCCTGGCTGCAGGTGAAATTAACGGAGTAGGTAAAAGTGCGTCCGGTTTCTTGTGTGACAGCCGTCACTTGCTGAACCGAAATCGAGCCTACCGCCGCATGTGCAAGGCCACTGCTAAATAGCAGGGTAGCTAGAACAGCGCTGTAGAAAGCTCTATGGCTGAGATGAATTTTTCGAATTATCGAAAAAATATTTATTAACCGGAATCCGCGCATTCCCACTCTCCTTGTTAGACCCGTCTAATGGGGCTGCTGTCCTGGGGCTGGCGCGCAATCCGCTCCTGATTGCGCAGCCTACCGGTTGATATGGAGCCCCTCACCTGCGTACCCATATAAATCGGGCGGTGTAAACGGTAGAACCTCCGTCAGCGGCAATGCGCAACCGAACTATCTACCCGGCACCTCCTACTGCATTGAGAGGCCGTTACTCTGGGGGCGCGCCTCAGTCAAAGTCGTGCTGTGATGTCTTCAACTTCAGCGTCATGTAACATTAAATCACATATCTAACCTATTATCAGTGAGTTCTTTACAAATTGCCGTCACTTCTCTCTGCTAACAACCATGAATAGTGCAGAGTGTGAAAAATGTCTCAAGCTCATCCTCTAAGCCAGAGGCCCTGGACGGAAATCCCGCCGGGTGTACAAGGTGGCCTTGTGTCTTCGTCTCGATCCATTGAGGCACCCACTCCGTCAAAAACTGAGAGAAGCTTGGTGCGGCGGAGGATACGGGGCCTTCGGCGGCTGGCTTCCGGCGAGGTCGCAGGGTGCATGACCAAGCCCATCTATACGGAAGGTAAAATGCCAAGTTCCGCAGGGTTTGATGTTGTCCTAGCCCTTTCTCCATCTTTTCCTCGACGAATCCCACCATGCCTCTCGTCTCCATGCGCGAACTGCTCGATCACGCAGCAGCTAACACTTACGGCATCCCTGCCTTCAACGTGAACAACCTGGAGCAGGTGCAGGCAGTGATGTCCGCCGCTGACGAGGTGGGCGCGCCAGTCATTCTTCAGGCCAGCGCAGGGGCGCGCAAGTACGCGGGCGAGAGCTTCATCAAGCATTTGATCGCCGCCGCCGCAGAAGCCTACCCGCACATTCCTCTGGTCATGCACCAGGATCACGGCACCAGCCCGGAAATTTGCCAAGGCGCTCTCGCATTGGGCTTTGGCTCGGTCATGATGGATGGGTCGCTCAGGGCGGATGGCAAAACGCCTGCAGATTTTGATTACAACGTTGAAGTCACGCGCCAGGTCGTGGCCATGGCCCATAAGCTGGGCGCCACAGTGGAAGGCGAACTTGGGTGCCTGGGAAGCCTGGAAACGGGTGAAGCCGGTGAAGAAGACGGCGTCGGCGCAGCAGGGAAATTGACCCATGACCAGATGCTGACCGATCCTGAGGAAGCCGCTCAGTTCGTCAAGGCTACCCAGCTCGATGCACTGGCCATTGCCATTGGTACCAGCCACGGCGCGTATAAATTCACGCGCCCACCCACGGGTGACGTGTTGGCCATTGCCCGCGTCAAGGAAATCCATTCGCGCATTCCTAACACCCACTTGGTGATGCACGGCTCGTCCTCTGTACCGCAGGATCTGCTTGCCCTGATCAACCAGTACGGCGGCAAGATGAAAGAAACCTACGGGGTGCCGGTGTCTGAGATTCAAGAAGCCATCAAACATGGTGTGCGCAAGATCAACATCGATACAGACGTCCGCTTGGCCATGACCGCGGCGGTACGCCAGTTCCAGGCTCAAAACCCTGACAAGTTCGACATGCGTGAATGGATGAAGCCCGCACGTGAAGCTGCCAAGGCCATCTGTAAGCAGCGCTACCTGGAATTCGGATGCGAAGGCCAGGGCGCGAAGGTCAAAGGCATGTCGCTTTCAGTGATGGCTGACAAATACGCCAAGGGTGAGTTGGCCCAGCAGGTGAATTAAGAACTGCTCAATGCGATAGCTGCTGGTGCTTCTATGAAGTGCCCGCAGCTTTTTTTGATCAGGACGTACGCCAGGTAGCTTCGTCATTCCCGGATGGCCGGCCCCGCGTGCAGGCGGGAATGACGACTCCCAGGTCCTGTCAATCCAATCCCGAGGACGATCTGAATGACTACCGCCACCTCTCTGCATACCAGCACCCTGCATAGCCTGCCACTGCTCGCGCGCGGCAAGGTGCGCGATAACTATGCTGTGGGCAACGACCGTATCTTGATGGTCGCCAGTGATCGCATCAGCGCCTTTGATGTCATCATGGGTGAGCCCATCCCGGGCAAGGGCGAGTTGCTCACGCAAATGGCGCTGTGGTGGTTCGAACAGCTGGATGGCATTGTGCCCAACCACTTAACCGGCGATGCGCCTGAGAGCGTGGTGTCGGCTGATGAGGTGGCGCAAGTTACTGGGCGCAGCATGTTGGTGAAACGCCTGAAGCCCATTCCTGTGGAAGCGGTGGTGCGCGGTTACCTGGCCGGTAGTGGCTGGAAGGAATATCAGGAAAACCGGGCTGTCTGCGGTGTGCCGCTCCCAGAGGGTTTGAAAAACGCCAGCAAGCTCCCGCATTCCATCTACACACCCGCCGCCAAAGCGGAAGTGGGCGAGCACGACGAGAACATCACCTTCGAGCGCACGGTCGAGATGATTGGCCCTGAGTTGGCAGGGAAGATACGTGACATCAGCATCCAGCTCTACGAGCGCGCTGCCGCAGTTGCTTTGAAGCGAGGCATCATCATTGCAGACACCAAGTTCGAATTCGGCTTGGACGATGCTGGTGAGTTGGTGTTGATGGACGAAGTGCTGACACCGGATTCCTCCCGCTACTGGCCTGCCGATAGCTATCAAGAAGGTAGCAATCCACCTAGCTTCGACAAGCAATTCCTGCGGGATTGGCTGGAGCAGGCGCAAGTGGACGGCAAGCCCTGGGCAAAATCACCACCAGCACCTACGTTGCCGCAAGCAGTGATTGAAGGCACCGCGGGCAAATACCGCGAGGCTATGGAACGCCTGACTGGCTAAGAGCCCAGGTTTCAGGTCAGGCGCAGTGCGTTCGGCCCGCCGCGAAGGTAGGCCAGGATGCTGAAGGCCGTGCTGCTGGAAGTCTTGGGGTTGGAAGCCGATGGGCGTGCTTCCGTCTCGAACTCGAAGCGACCCAGGGCGCTGGTCCCATCCAAGCGATGGCGATTGACCGTGGCATGCGGGTCCGCGATAAGTCGAACCGAGGTGTTCTCCATTCCTACCCCCGCCAAGGCCACGGTAGCGGCCACATTGGCGTTCTTGGGGTAGGCCAGGGCCACTTCGCGGGCGCTGCCTTCAAAGATGACGGTGGGTGCCGTCAGAGAACCGAGATCGAACTGTTCAGCGGCAGGCGTTCCTTCCCACGCCGTGGCCGGCTTGATGCCCGTGTAGCAAAGTGACTGCAAGCCGGCGGCTTTGGCACTCGTGATGGCATCGATGGCGGCCACTGCGCCATTGAACACAAGAAGGTGCTTGCCGCTTTCCAAGGCGGCGGCCCGGAGTTGTTCCAACAGCGTTTCATCGGCCAACGCGCCTGATGAGATCAAACCGAAATCTCGCCCACTAGACAGTACTTGGTGCCCATACATGGAGACGGCTGAGTGCCCGGCGGTCTCGATCACAAGCCCAACGTTCTCCGGCAGGCAAGCCAGGTTGTCGATGACCTGCACCATAGGTGGGACCATGTTCCTGTACTGCTCCACCTTGCCAGGCCGGACGACAACATGAATGTCTGGCCCTGCGTTGCCTGCAGCCTTCGTGAGCTCTTGCACGACGGTCTGGGCGGTGCCGCCATATCCAATGAGGGCGATCGATTGCATCATGATCCTAAAAACGATAGTTGAGCGGGAGCCCAGGAGTGTGGGCAGCCAGCGCTCGTTTTGCCGTCCACACCTCTGGAGTCACGAGACTTCCGAACTGAGTTGTCCGGCATAAAGGGTGGCCAGGCGGCTGGCGGCCGTCTTCAGTGCCTGGGTCATGGCGGCCTTGTCGCTGTGTTTCATGCGGTCCGTGGGCCCCACCAGAGAGACTGAAAGGATCACGCCCACCTGGGCCAGGGGAACCGGGGCAGCCACCGCGATGAGTCCGCGGTCAATTTCCTCCATGCACCACGCGATGCCGGTGCGTCGAACCTTCTCCAGCTCGGCTCGCAGCGCATCCAATGAAGTCAGCGTTCTAGGCGTCAGCGCGGGGAGCGGTTCCGTGCAGATCTGCCGAACCAATTCGTCGGGCTGAAAGGCGAGGATGGCCTTGGCCGATGCCGCAGCATGCGGAGGCATGAGATGCCCTGGGTTGACGTAGCCATACCAATCTCTTGGCGGCGTCATCATCATGATGCTCTCGATCTTCGTGCCGCGCAGCATACTGAGGAAAGCGGTTTCATGGAACTGCTCGGCCAGCTCACGCAAGATGCCTTGGGAGAGGGTGGCCAGGCGATTGGGAGATGCAGCAGCTCCCAGCAAGCGCCCAATGCGCGGCCCCAACCAATAGATGCGCCGTGCCGAAGAGCCCTCATCGCCTTCGCTGGGCGGGGGATCGGTTTCCAGGCACCCAGCGTGAAGCAGGCCGCTCAGCAAACGATGCAGCGTGGCTTTCGGAAGCCCCAGGGTCTCCCGCATCTTGCTGAACACCAGCCCCTCGGGATGTTGGCTGAGTAATTCCAGGATCAACAGTTGTCTCTCCAGGACAGCTGGCGATTTGGGGTCAGTCGATGTTTCCATGGTTGATTGAAGCACAAGGCCTGGGCTGTCTTGCAAGGACACCTGCAAGTTTTTCTTGACGGCCTTGTGACAAGAAAACATAATAGTTCCGAATATCGATAGTATAGTTCCGAAATTCGAGACTATAAGTAAAACAGGCGGCACGGAAAGCGATGAGCAACAGTACAGCGGTAACTTGGGACCGAGCAGGGCATCTGGTTCGAGTCATCTCCCCTGCCGGGGTGGAGATGAGCGGCTTTCATACGCCTGGCGGAAGCGACGCGCCCGTGCTGCTTTGCCTGCATGGCTTGAGCGGTCACCTGGACACCAGCTTTGTCTTCGAGTTCTTCAAAACCCGTTCTCCTTTGAGCGCATTTCATGTGCTCTCCATCGCCTCCAGCGGGCAGGGCAACATTTCCATGGCACGCCAAGGCCAGTTGCTTGAATACCGATTGGGTGGGTCGGCCTATGAACGCTTCGAGGAAAGCGTGGGAGACCTGGCGGCCTGGGTCGACTACGCCGCACAGTGCACCTCAGGGCCCATCATTCTTTTGGGCCACTCCCTCGGCGCCTCGAAGGTGACCCACTACCTGGCTCAGCGCAGGGATGCGCGTGTGAAAGGCCTTGTGCTGGCCTCCGCGCCGGATCTGAAGGGAGCATTTATAGCTTTGCATGGCCTGCAGCGGTTCGAGGAGTTCATGGCCGAAGCACGCAGCAAGGTCGCACAAGACCAGGGCCGCAGCCTAATGGGTGAAGACTGCGTCATTGGCTTGCTGCGCCAACGGGTGTCAGCGCAGACGCTGCTGGATCGCTTTGAGGACACCAGCACAGCGGACACGTTCGATTTCTTCGGCCGGGAATCCACCAAAGCCTTTCTTGCGCTGGAGCAAGTCACCGTGCCCATTCTGGCGGTGTACGGGCAGCACGGAGAAATCGTTGGCGAAAGCGGCACGGCATCGGCGTTGGCACTGTTGAAAAAGCGCGCCGTGCGTGCCCCCTCCTTCGATAGTCTCATCTTGGCAGGCAACCATTGGTATATGGGCGCTGAAGCGGCGTTCGCGAATGCGTTGGCTAGTTGGGCTACCGCACATTGCGTGGACGCTGCGTCCGCGGAGGTCCGCGCATGACCATCACCACCATCGCGGGAGTTTCCAGCGCGTATCTCTCCCGAAGGACGGATCCGATCGAGGTGCTGGAAGCCTGCATTCATCGCATCCAGGAGGAGAGCGCAGGTGCTGTCGGTGTGATTGCATCGCTCACCTTCGAGCGAGCACGTGAATCAGCGCGTGCAAGTGCGCAGCGCTGGCGCAAGGGGCAGCCGCTGAGCGCAATGGATGGCATCCCAATGGTTTGGAAAGACGTGTTTGACATGTCAGGCCAGGTCACTAAATGTGGTTCTGCCGTCAGGAAGAACGCGAGCACAAGCACCGAGGATGCTGCGTTGGTGCGCCAACTGGAGGCCAGCGGTGTGCTCAGCGTGGCCAAGACAGGGCTTAGCGAATTCGCTTACTCTGGCTTGGGCATCAATCCATTCGCCGGAACGCCAGTCAATCCCTGGGATCCGAAAACGCCACGTATCGTCGGAGGGTCCTCCTCGGGCAGTGCTGCCGCAGTGATCCGTGGCTGGGTTCCGTGCGCAATGGGGTCGGACACTTCCGGCTCTCTCAGGGTCCCGGCAGCGTTCACAGGTCTCGTGGGGTTCAAGCCCAGCCACGCTAGATATGCGACGGGCGGCATGTTTCCTCTAGCCCCGTCGCTAGATACAGCCGGTCCGCTGGTGCGCGATGTCCGTGACGCCAGCTTGCTGGATGCCGTGCTGACAGGCGCGTCCGCACCAACCATTGAGCTAAGCGACTGGACCTTCGTCGTTCCCAAAGGGCGCGCATTGGCAGTCAACACGCAAGAAGTACAAACCGTCTTTGAAGGCGTGTTGGAGCTCCTGTGCAGGCAAGGTGTGAAGGTCGTAGAACGTGTCTTTGATGTGTTCGAGAAAACGCGAGATCTATTCGATCAGCATGGCACGCTTGTCGCCGTTGAAGCCACACAGGTGCATCGCGAACTACTGCAAAGCGAAGCTCTCAATTTGGTCGACCCACGGGTAGCTGCACGGATGAAACTGGGTGCACAGTTGAGCGAGTCTGCATCGGCGCAGGTGAAAGGTCAGCGGGTGTCTCTGCTCGCGCGGTCGCAAGCAGATTTGCCGGCAGGCGAAGTGCTGCTATACCCCACGGTCTGCATGACGGCCCCTGAGATCGCTCCACTTGATGAAGATGCCGCCTGGTTCGCCGCCTGCAACGCGCGTGTACTGCAGAACACCATGCTGGGCAGCTACCTCAATATGCCCACGCTCAGCCTGCCAGCAGGCCAAGCGACCAACGGATTGCCTGTGGGTATTTCACTCAGCATGAACGCCGGGAGCGACTCTCTTTTGCTTGGATTGGCACAGCAATTGCAAGACAAGCTGCGCTCCGGTTGAGTCGGTTTTTTCTCCTTCCATACGTCAGAGCCCCATCCATTTCTTCCATGTCCTCCAGGAGCATTCCCATGAACTGTATTCCTCGCCATCTAGCCCTGAAATCTGTCGCCGCCGGCGCCGCGATCAGCTTGCTGTCGCTATTGAACACAGCGCACGCGCAGGAGAAGACGTTGCGCATTGCCATGACCGTTGGCGACATTCCGCGCACCCATGGTCAACCAGATCAGGGGCTGGAAGGAACGCGTTTCACCGGCATTCCTATGTACGACGCTCTCACGCAGTGGGACCTGTCCAAAGCCGACGGCCCCAGCTTGTTGATCCCCGCTCTGTCCACGAATTGGCAGGTTGATGCGAAAGACAAGACCAAGTGGGTGTTCAAGCTTCGCCCCGGGGTTAAGTTTCATGACGGCGCTGCCTTCAACGCCGACGCAGTGGTCTGGAACGTTCAGAAAGTCCTGGACAAATCCGCACCTCATTTTGATGCCAGCCAAGTCGGGGTGACGACGTCACGCATACCCACTCTGGTGTCGGCCCGCAAGATCGACGACCTCACGGTGGAGTTGACCACCACCGAGCCTGATTCCTTCTTGCCGATGAACCTGATCAACCTGTTCATGGCATCACCTTCGCACTGGGAGGCCAAGCTGAAAGCTGTGCCGGCCAGCGTGAAAGATCCGGCTGAGCGCGCCAAGCAAGCTTGGAGCGCCTTCGCGGCAGACGCGTCGGGCACCGGACCATTCAAGATGACACGCCTGGTTCCGCGCGAACGGCTGGAACTGGTCGCCAACAAGGCTTACTGGGATCCGAAGCGTACGCCCAAGCTCGACAAGGTGGTGCTGTTGCCCATGCCTGAGGCCAATGCGCGCACCGCAGCACTCCTGGGAAATCAGGTTGATTGGATTGAGGCCCCAGCGCCGGATTCCATGCCGGTCATCAAGCAACGTGGTTTCGTCATTCACTCGAACGCGCAGCCGCACGTGTGGCCTTGGCAGCTATCCATGCTCCCGGGATCTCCTTGGGCGGACAAGCGGGTACGGCATGCGGCCAACCTGTGCGTGGATCGCGCAGGTATGAAATCCATGTTGGGCGGCATGATGGCAGAACCAAAAGGTGTGGTTCCACCTGGCCACCCATGGTGGGGTAATCCGAAGTTTGATATCAAGTACGACATCAAGGCCGCGCAAGCCTTGATGCAGCAGGCAGGCCATTCCGCCGCCAAGCCGCTGAAGGTCAAGGTGCAGATCTCGGCTTCCGGGTCTGGCCAGATGCAACCGCTGCCGATGAACGAAGCCGTTCAACAATCGCTCAAGCAGTGCTACTTTGATGTCGAGTTCGACGTGGTCGAGTGGAACACTTTGTCCACCAACTGGCGCCTCGGTCCTAAGGATACATCGGCCCACGGCGCGAACGCTACCAACGTCAGCTTCTCGGCTATGGATCCGTTCTTTGGCTTGGTGCGTTTCTCGTCTACCAAGACTTTCCCACCACTTTCGAACAACTGGGGTTACTACGGTAACGCGGAGGTCGACAAGCTGGTGGCTGATGCGCGAACCTCGTTCGACGACAAATCCCGTGATGCCGCGCTGGGCAAGCTCCATGCGCGCATGGTGGAAGACGCACCGTTCATCTTCGTCGCCCACGACGTAGGTCCGCGCGCGATGTCCTCCAAGGTCAAGAACGTCGTGCAGCCGCGCAGCTGGTATATCGACATCGCCACAATGACAAAAGACTAAAGCCCAA
The DNA here is from genome assembly GCF_000422885.1 of Ottowia thiooxydans DSM 14619. Lineage (GTDB taxonomy): Bacteria > Pseudomonadota > Gammaproteobacteria > Burkholderiales > Burkholderiaceae_C > Ottowia > Ottowia thiooxydans. Next base: position 176,992 of record NZ_AUGX01000013.1, read on the forward strand.
AGCAGAAGGCGGCGCTGCGGCGATCTCCTCCAAGGTATCTCCGCTCCCGCCCTTCCTCTGGTCCATCATCTCAGCCCATGCTCGCCTATATCCTGCGCCGTCTCCTTCATGCCATGCCCACCATTCTGGGCGTCGCGCTGGTCTGCTTCGCGCTGGTGCACCTGGCACCGGGCGATCCATTGGTAGCGGTTCTCCCGCCGGACGCTACGGCTGAACTGCAAGCACAACTGCGCGAGCTCTACGGCTTCAACCGCAGCCTGCCCGAGCAGTTCTTCAGCTGGATCTGGCGCGCGTTGCAAGGCGATCTCGGGACTTCCATCGCCACCAGCCGGCCAGTGGTGGATGAAGTCATGACGGCTGTTGGTCATACACTGCGCCTGGCTGTGGTCGCGATGGCCATTGGCTTCATCCTGGGTTGCCTGTTCGGCTTCGTAGCGGGCTACTTCCGCAATTCTTGGGTCGATCGGGCGGCGTCTGTGGTGTCGGTGCTGGGCGTGTCAGTGCCGCACTACTGGTTAGGCATGGTGATGGTGATTGTGTTCTCCTCGCTATTGGGCTGGTTACCGGCTTCGGGCGCGGGCTCCAGCGAAGCCGGCGAATCGCGTTGGAGCTTTGAACAGATGAAGTTCATGATCCTGCCGGCGGTGACCATGGCCGTGATCCCCATGGGCATTGTGGCGCGCACCGTGCGTGCCTTGGTCGCTGACATTCTTGAGCAGGAGTTTGTATTGGGCTTGCGAGCCAAAGGGCTCACGCACTTTGGCGTCTTCCGCCACATCGTCAAGAACGCCGCACCCACCGCGCTGGCTGTCATGGGCCTGCAACTAGGTTACCTGCTGGGCGGTTCCATCCTGATCGAGACCGTCTTCAACTGGCCTGGAACCGGCTTCCTCCTCAATTCAGCCATCTTCCAGCGCGATCTGCCGCTGCTGCAAGGCACCATCCTGGTACTGGCCATGTTTTTCGTGGTGCTCAACCTGCTGGTGGACATCCTGCAAACCCTGCTCGATCCTCGGATCGAGCGGGCCTAGTCACTACATTGAAGGAGCACATGGACATGGACACCATGCTCTCGTCTCCCGCTACCGTGCAAGCGCCGCCGGTTCAGCGCTCACGCGGCTATTGGGCATCGGTCTGGCTTCGGCTGCGGCGCGACCCGGTGGCCATAGGCGCTGCCATCGCAGTGCTGCTGCTGATTGCCTTGGCTGTGTTCGGGCCTTGGCTCGCGCCAGCCGATCCTTATCAAGCCTCCATGCTCAAACGGCTCAAACCGATTGGCACGGAAGGGCACCTTCTGGGCACCGATGAACTGGGTCGAGACATGCTGTCACGCTTGATCGTGGGTGCGCGGCTGTCGCTATTCATTGGCATCACACCGGTGCTGTGCGCATTCGTGATCGGCTCGGCTATTGGTATAGCTGCCGGTTATGCGGGCGGCGCGGTCAATAGCGTGATCATGCGCACGGTCGACGTGTTCTACGCTTTTCCTTCCGTGCTGCTGGCCATTGCGCTGTCTGGCGCGCTGGGTGCCGGGGTTCTGAACTCACTGATTTCGCTGACCATCGTCTTCATTCCGCAAATCGCACGCATTGCCGAGACCGTCACCACCCAGGTGCGCGGACGAGACTATGTGGAGGCCGCGCGCGCCACGGGTGCAGGGCCTTTTCTGATCGTGCGCGAGCATGTGCTGGGCAACGTGCTGGGGCCGATCTTCGTTTACTCCACCAGCCTTATCGCTGTGTCGATGATTCTGGCCTCTGGCTTGTCCTTTCTTGGCATGGGCGTCAAGCCGCCCGAACCCGAGTGGGGCCTGATGCTCAATACTTTGCGCACGGCGATCTATGTGCAACCCTGGATCGCTGCACTGCCGGGCCTGATGATCTTCATCACGTCGATCTCGTTCAATCTTCTGTCCGACGGCCTGCGAGCGGCCATGGACAACAAGGGCTAGTCCGTATGTCGATGGAATCAATGCCCAACATGGCTCAGAATCCCCGCGGTGACAACTCAGGTCCTCAAGCGGAACCACTGCTGAAGGTCGGTGGACTGAAGAAACACTTTGCGCTGACCAAGGGGACTTCCTTGTTTGGCGGGCAGCGCAAGGTGGTGCGCGCTGTCGACGGCGTGGACTTCGAAGTCATGAAAGGCGAGACGCTGGGTGTGGTTGGCGAATCCGGTTGCGGCAAATCGACCACGGCCCGTTTGCTGATGCAATTGATTGAGCCAAGTGCCGGAGAAGTGGTGTTCGACGGCCGCGTAGTGGGCAGCCGCGAATTGCCGCTAAAGGAATTCAGGCGCCAGGTGCAGATGGTGTTCCAGGACAGTTACGCTTCTTTGAACCCCCGGCTGACGATAGAGGATTCGATTGCCTTCGGCCCGCGTGTACATGGTGTGTCGGCGCGCGAGGCCACGGCGCGAGCGCGTGACCTGCTGGCGCGAGTGGGCTTGCAACCGGATCGCTTCGCCGAACGCTACCCTCACGAGCTCTCAGGCGGCCAACGTCAACGCGTAAACATCGCCCGCGCACTCGCGCTGCAGCCACGCATGGTGATCCTGGACGAGGCTGTGTCCGCGCTCGACAAGTCGGTCGAAGCACAGGTGCTCAACCTGTTGCTGGATCTCAAGTCCGACTTCGGGCTGACCTATGTGTTCATCAGCCATGATCTCAATGTGGTGCGTTTCATCAGTGACCGTGTGATGGTCATGTACCTGGGCAAGGTTGCAGAGGTCGGCCCGTCAGAAGCTCTGTTCGATCAACCCGCACATCCCTACACGAGTGCATTGCTGTCCTCCATGCCGTCCATGGATCCTGACCACCGCACCGAAGAAGTGCCGTTGTCTGGCGATCCACCCAACCCCATCGATCCCCCTAGCGGTTGTCGATTTCACCCACGTTGCTCGCATGCGGCGGCGGTCTGCTCCACGATCGAGCCCCCACGTGTGCTGCGCGCACAGCAGTCGGTTGCCTGCTTGATCCACCAACGGGGTAGCGGCCACCCACAAGCGCTACCGGCATGAATGCGGAAGGTGTGTCCTTGAATACCGAAACAGAACCTCTCATCCGCCTGAGTGATTTACACGTCACGTTCACGGGTGGGCGAAAACCCGTACATGCCGTCAACGGCGTCAGCCTCAACGTCCGCCAGGGCGAAGTTGTCGCCCTGATAGGCGAGTCGGGCTCCGGCAAAAGCGTGACCATGCGCACCCTTTTGCGTCTGCATCCGCCCCGGCGTAGCCAGGTCACCGGTGAGGTGCGCGTGGCCGGCCGGGATGTACTGGCCATGTCGGGTCGTGAGCTGGCCGACTACCGGGGCAAATTCGTCTCCATGATTTTCCAGGAGCCGCTGTTGGCACTGGATCCGGTCTACACCGTTGGCGCGCAGATCACCGAAACCATCCGCCGGCACGAACCCGTTTCCAAGGCTGAAGCGCAGCGGCGTGCGCTGGAACTGTTCGAGCGTGTGCGCATTCCCAGCCCTGAACGCAGGCTGCAAGCCTATCCGCACGAGATGTCCGGCGGCATGCGCCAACGCGCCATGATTGCGCTTGCCCTGGCTTGCCGGCCGCAGGTGCTGCTGGCCGATGAACCCACTACTGCGCTTGACGCCACGGTGCAAATTCAGATTCTGCTCCTGCTGCGTGAACTCCAAAGGGATCTTGGCCTGTCGGTCTTGTTTGTTACGCATGACATTGGAGCGGCGGTCGAAGTGGCTGATCGCATTGCCGTGATGTATGCCGGGCGCATTGTCGAAGAGGGCACCGCACGCGAGCTGATCCGAGCACCACGCCATCCATACACAGTGGCCTTGCTCAAGAGCCGCGCCCATGGTGCCTTGGCACCAGGCAGCCGGCTCGAAACCATTGGCGGAGCGCCACCTGATCTTGCGGCCTTGCCTGCGGGTTGTGCCTTTGCTGAGCGATGCAACTGGGCTGAGGAGCGCTGCCGTCGCGCTCAGCCTGCCCCAGTGCATATGTCTTCGCAGCACTGGGCACGTTGCTTGCGTACAGACGCTGTGGCTGAGAGCGGCCCCGTTGCAGTGGGTTGAAGGTCTCGGAAGGCAGTCGAACGCCGTCTGCGAATGGGCCGGTATCGCTTTGTGCGCGTTCACACCTTCTGAGGGTGATCGTTTCCCAGTTCCGATCATCCCAGGGCAGCGCGAGGCGAATGATCTAGCCGCTGGCAGACCGGTTTGCGATCGCCTTCTTCAATGCGGTGATCGAGGACTCGTGGTATTTGCGGATAGCGCTGACCGCTGCGTCGGTTGATCCCGCAACAACCGCATCGACCACGGCTTCCAATTCGGACACGATTGACGATGCTCGGCCCGGCATCATGATGGCCTGGAACCATACCCTGACCAGTTGCGAATTGAGCATGCTGAGTACACGCGTACCTGTACTGTGCTCCGAGATCTGCCACATCTGCTCTCGGACCGCGCGCGAGGCGCGGCCTACCGCTAAGGCATCGTCATGCGACAAAGCAACGCGCATATGCTGCGCGAGTGCCTTGAGGGTTACGCGATGTGCGGCAGTCATCTTTTCCACCGTGAATGGCACCATCATGGCTTCCAGAGCGCCACGGACCTGAAATATCTCGATCGCCTCAGCTTCCGTGATGCGTCGAACGTGTGTGCCTTTAAACGGCTCACTGACCACCAGGCCGTCTTGTTCTAGGCGTGCCAGCGCCTTGCGGATGTTGGCGCGGTTGGTGCCTAGTCGCAGTGCGTAGTCCGCTTCAACGAGGCGCTCATTGGGCATGACCTCCCCTCTCAAGATCATGCTTTTCAGCAGACCGTACTCGTCGGGTGTTTTCTTGGTGGCCATAGCTTCTCGTGTACTGCGGTGGTTCTTGGTAGTGATCAAAGCGATTCTCAACGATCTTGGGAAAGATATAGCCTCCTAAATAGAAAACCAAATTGTTGACAATCTGGTTAACCATGCGGCATACTTGCGTCCATCCCTGGCACTCGACAGGTTTTTCGCAGATTGGAGACAAACGGATGAAACGAACAGACTGGAGATTTGACCTTCGCAGTGTGCTTTGCGCTCTGTCACTCGGTGCGGCGGCTTTGGCAGCCAATGCCGCGGATTGGCCTAGCCGCCCTATCAAACTGGTGGTGCCATCAGCGCCCGGTGGAGGAGCAGACACATTAGCGAGGCTCTACGTCAATCAGATCCAGGGGGACCTGACTCAGCCCATCGTGATGGACTACAAGCCCGGGGCTGGGGGAGTGTTGGCTGCGCAAAGCGTCAAAAGCACGGTACCGGACGGGCACACGCTTTTCATCACCAATACGTCGATCCTGGGGGCTAACCTGTTTCTCTACAAGTCTCTGACATACGACCCGGTGGCCGATTTCACGCACATCGGCATGATCGCGGCGTCCGGATCCGTTGCACTGGTTTCGGCTAAAAGTTCGATGAAAAGCCTTCCCGCACTGATTGCCCATGCACGCGAGAACCCAGGCAAGGTCTCGTTCGGTTACTACGCATCGTCATCAAGGATTCCGGCTGAGGTCCTCAAGGCGCGCGCGGGGGTTGATATTCTGGGTGTCCCCTACAAGAACATCACGCAGATCACCACTGATCTGATGGGTGGTCAGATTAGTTTTGCATTTCTTGATTACGGTAGCGCTGCTGCGGCCATTGGCGCGTCCACGCTAGTGCCCATTGCCGACACTGGCACGCGGCCATTTCCGCTGTGGCCAGATGTCCCGACGCTATCCAGCATGTATGACGGCCTAGTGTTCGGGGGCTTCTACGGCCTGTCCGCCCCAAAGGGTACGCCGAAAGCCGTGGTTGACCAGTTGGCGAAATCGATCGCCAAGGCCCAGGCGCAGCCAGCCTTTCGCGCTCAGATGCAGAAGCTGGGCTACCTGCCAGTGAACATGACACCTCAGCAATTCACGGACGCCGTCAAGGCTTTGCCTGAGCGCTGGGGTCCTTGGATGAAGGCGGCAGGCATCGAACCGCAGTAAGCCTGACGTTTGTCTCCCACCATTTGATCGACTCGACATCACAGAGGAAGCTATGGCTATCCATCAAAAAAAATTCCAGCCTGAAGCCACTGGTGCCCTGAAGGGGGTACGGGTACTCGACCTGAGTCGGCTGGTCTCAGGAAACACCCTGACATTGGTGTTGGCCGACCTGGGGGCCGAGGTGGTGAAGATTGAATCGCCTTCGGGCGACAACCTCCGTGCGTGGATCAAAGGGGGGGTTGCCACTGATTGGAAGTCGCTAGCTCGCAACAAGAAAAGCCTGGGCATCGACATGCGTCAGCCGGCCGGGCTTGAGCTTTTCAAGCGCCTGGTTCGCGACGTGCAAGTTGTGGTGGAGAACTTCAGACCCGGGACTCTGGAAAAAATGGGGATTGGTCCTGACGTGCTTCACGAGTTGAATCCGAAACTCGTCATAGCGCGTATCAGCGGTTTCGGACAGACAGGCCCATATCGCCATCGTCCTGGATTCGGTACGCTGATTGAAGGCATGTGCGGTCTGGCTGATGCCACCGGATTCTCGGACAGGGGGCCTGTGCTCCCTCCAGGGCCACTCGCCGATACCTGCGCGGGTTACTGCGGGGCTATTGCCACCCTGGCAGCGCTGCGCGAAGTGGAAATCAATGGCGGCAGGGGACAGGTCATTGACCAATCGTTGTTCAACCCTCTGTTCGTGGCGCTGGGCGCTCAGGCGGCCAATTACCGTGCTACCGGAAAAAAACGGCCGCGAAACAGCAACAGCAATCTCTATCAGACGGGCGATGGCAAGTATGTGACCTACACCGCGTCCATGGAGCCCATGCCTCAGCGCATGCTGGAGGCGATCGGAAAGGGCGAATACAACCTCATTGCAGAGTACCGCGGTGTGGCAGGACGCGCCAACCATGGGGAAGAGATTCGCGGGTGGATTCAGGACTTCATGGCGGACATGACGCAAGACGAAGTGGTGGCGTATTTCGACGCGAAGGAAGTGACGGTTGCTCCGGTGTTTGACATTGGGCAAATTCTGGATGATCCCCACTTCCAGGAGGCCGAAACGGTGGTCGAGCTGCCTGATGAAGACATGGGAATGGTGCCTATGTATGGGTTTGTCAACAAACTCAGCGGAACGCCGGCGCAATTCTTCCGTCCCGCGCCACGCATTGGTGAGCACAACGAAGAAGTCACCAGCTGGATTGCCATGTCGCCAGACGAGCGTAAGGCACTTGAAGAGGCTCGAGTCATTCACACTGGCAAGGTGGAGGCTGTGCCGGCAACTGATTTTTCCTACCAGTAAAACGAGAGGCAAGCCATGGCGGACTACCCAAACAGTGTGCGCATCAATGAAGATGGCCCGCGCGAAGGGTTTCAGATCGAGAGAGCAGACATCCCTTCGCAGGACAAGATTGAACTGATCGACGCGCTATCGCAGACCGGACTGAAGTCCATTCAGGTCGCGTCGTTTGTGCACCCAAAGCGCGTACCCAGCATGGCTGACGCTGAAGCTGTCGTCGCCGGCATCAGCATGCGAGCCGATGTCGAATACACCGCGCTCTTCATGAACGAACGCGGGCTCGAGCGTGCGCTTGCTACTGGGAGGCTTTCGCCGCGAGCAAGCTTTGGATTGAGTGCCTCGCCGGCGTTCCTGGCTCGCAATGCCAACGCCAGCGTGGAGAAACAGAAGGAGAGCAAACGCGCCATGGTGCGGCTGATGCAGGAGCGCGGCATTGCTCCTGCCAATGTAGGCAACATTAGCGCGGCATTTGGATGCAACTTCCAGGGAGACATCGGCATTCCTGCATTGCTGGACACAGCCCGGGACGTTTTTGAGTTGGCGCAGGAGTTCGATGTGAAGATCGAATCGCTAGGCCTCTCAGACACCATGGCCTGGGCTACGCCGAACAAGATTCGTCACGCCCTTCATGCGTTGCGGGAGACCTACCCTGATGTAGACATCTCGCTGCACCTTCACAACACACGCGGAATGGCGGTTGCCAACGCGCTAGCCGGCCTTGAAATGGGCGTGACGGAATTCGACACGTCCATTGGTGGTCTAGGTGGATGTCCCTTTGCTGCCCATAAGGGTGCGTCGGGCAATCTCTGCACTGAAGATTTCGCGTTTATGTGCGAAGAAATGGGGATTTCCACGGGGCTGGATCTGGACGCCCTGATTGACGCAGCTCGCTTGGCGGAGCGCATTGTTGGGCATCCTCTACCGGGCTCTGTCATGCGCGGAGGCAGCCTCTCAAGAATGCGTGTCTTGAATCAGGTCAGCGTATGAATGACGACAGATCCATCTTTGACGTGGAGAGCATCACCCTGGTGGCTGACGGGTTCGCCTTCGCGGAAGGCCCGCTTTGGGATCCCCAGGGTTTCTTCTATTTCGCCGATGTCCGTCGCGACGAACTGCATCGAGTGGTTCCTGGCGATGCTCCATCGTTTGTCCGGCGGACGAAAAACGGCAACGGCCTCACTTTTGATTTGACCGGAAAACTGGTCCAGTGTGAGGGCGACACGCGTCGATTGACTCGCTGGGACCCTGCAACTGATACGGAAAGTGTGGTGCTCGATCAACTCGACGGCAAGCGCTTGAATCGACCCAATGACGTCATTTGCGCGCGTGATGGAACGCTCTACTTCACTGACCCGGGCCAGCGCGTGCCGATGGAAGCACGAGACTTGGACGCGGCAGTCTGGCGAATTCGGCCTGAGGGTAGCGTGGAGTTGGTGGCCTATTGCGAATACCCGAACGGCCTGGCGTTCTCTCCAGACGAGAGACGGCTTTATGTCGCCAACACGCGCTTCCAGCAATACATTCATGCCATTGACCTCGACGCCTCCGGCGCGGTCGTGGGTCGACGCATCTTTGCCGACATGAGCGGCGGTTCGAGCGCGGGCGTCCCCGATGGCATCAAAGTGGACATTGCTGGCAATGTGTACTGCACCGGGGCAGGGGGTATCTGGGTTTTTGCGCCGGATGGTACACACCTGGCAACACTCGGATTTGCAAAGCCGGCGGTCAATATGGCCTTTGGTGGAGAGGATATGAAGACCATGTTCGTCTGCGCGCACGACACGCTCTACACCGTACGGACCCGTTTCCCAGGGCTTCCAAGCGCTTGGCAGCAAGCGGCGGTGAGTGTCCCACCACTTCCTGCCTGACGAGTTGGTGCCTCGCGTATTCGCCACCACGACTATAACTTTCATCACACACTTTTCTATCCGAAAGAACTCGTTATGCAAGCAGGCTTTCAGGTCCTCAAGCGCCGTAGCGCGGTCGACCTCAAATGGGTTGAAAAATTCAAGGGCATTCCTGTGGCCAATATCAGCGATTCGATGTCACGGCTGTCGGGAGCAGGCTCAACACTTCGACCGATGCACTCCGGCGGCGTCGTCTGTGGCCCTGCGCTTACCGTCAAGACCTGTCCGGGGGATAACCTGATGACACACATGGCGCTGAATATGGGTGTGGAAGGCGACGTGATCGTGGTTGACGCGGACGGTGCGGTTACCAATGCCATCATCGGCGAGCGCATGCTGGCGTATTGCATTGCCAAGAAATTCGCCGGCATCATCATCAACGGCGCTATCCGCGACATGGGGTGGATCAGACAACACGACTTTCCGGTCTATGCCGTAGGAGTGACCCATCGTGGGCCTTACAAGAATGGCCCCGGCGAAATCAATGTTCCGGTCTCGCTAGGTGGCATGGTCGTCATGCCGGGCGATTTGATCGTTGGAGACGAAGATGGGCTGGTGTGTGTTCCTCAGGCCGAAGTGGCAAGCGTGCATTCAAAAGCAGCAGCCAAGTTCAAGCACGAAACCGACACTTTCGCTGCGATTGGCATCACCGACAATAATGCAGCCAGCTATCGCGCAAAGCTGGAGAAGCTGGGGTGCTTTTTCGAAGACTGAAGCATTTTCTGTACGCAAGGAGCACGGAATGCGCAGAAGCCGCGAGAGACGGATGGATTGGCGGCTCTGAGTGGAGCCTGTGAGGAGGTGGACCCTAGGCGTCAGAATTTTGGGTTGAAACTTACGTTCATAAGCGACGCTCAGCGATGTAGTTCTCAGTATTCGATCTTTAAAGGATCGGGAGTCTCTCGTAACCGAGTGACGTCTACGAAACAGCTAAAGGAAGGGGTTGATGGCTTGCAGGAACTTCCACATCGAGTGAGTCACCTGTATGAGCCTTGCTTCCATCGCAACATACTAAAGACCTTGACCAGGTTTTTAGAGCCACGATCATGAGGTTAGGAGTTCATAGGGAGTTAGCCGCTTCATCGCCCTCAGCCTGTAGCGCAAAATACCCCCCATGAAAACACCACCAAGACTGCAACCTCTGGTCGAAGAAGGCCTGATCGACACCGTGGTGCGCCAACTGATGAGCGGCAAGGAGGCCATGGTCTATGTCGTGCGCCTGGGGGACGACACCATCTGCGCCAAGATCTACAAGGAAGCGACCCATCGCAGCTTTCGCCAGGCCGTGGACTACACCGAAAACCGCAAAGTCAAGAATTCACGATCGGCCCGCGCCATGGCCAAAGGCAGCAAGTTTGGTCGCCAGGAGCAGGAAGCAGCCTGGCAAAGCGCCGAGGTTGACGCGCTCTACCGGCTGGCCGCGGCAGGTGTGCGGGTGCCCACGCCCTACAACTTCTGCGACGGTGTTTTGCTGATGGAGTTGGTAACGGACGCGGATGGCGACGCCGCGCCGCGCCTGAATGATGTGGTGTTCACCCCTGACGAGGCGCTGCGCCACCACGCCACGCTGATCAAGGAGGTGGTGCGCATGCTGTGTGCCGGTGTGGTGCATGGCGATTTATCCGAGTTCAACATCCTGCTCGCCGCCGACGGCCCCGTCGTAATTGACCTGCCCCAGGCCATTGATGCCGCAGGCAATAACCACGCCCAGCGCATGCTGCTTCGCGACGTGGACAACCTCAAGAATTTCTTCGGCCAGTTTGCCCCTGCGCTTCTGAGAACACGCTATGGCGAAGAAATCTGGAGCCTTTATCACAGCGGCATGCTGTCGGTGGAGTCGGTGCTGACCGGCCGGTTTGAGCGCTCCAAAAGATCCGTGGATGTGGGGTCCGTGCTGCGCGAGGTGGACGATGCGCGGGCGGAAGAGGCGGCGCGGCTGGTACGGATGGGGGCTCGGTAGTCAGCGCGCCCGAAAAGATCGCGAACACGTGCTTAGCCGTGGCTTCCATTGTCCGGTTGCACAGGATCGGCACCAATCAGTGCGGCAAGGTTCAACTCCCGAATGAGCTCAGCCACGGCTTCGCCCAAGTAAGTGGAGGGCAGGCGCCGTGATCGCGCCAAATAGCTGATGTTGCGCGAGCCCATGCCTGCAATGCGCGCGCTGGTGAATTCCTTGCTGGATTGCGCCAGCTTGGCTTCTCCATGGCCTACAACGCTGTAGCCAATTCCCAGCCGGATCAGATCAAACACGGCCAGCATGGTGTCTGCCTCCACCACAACGTTCAATGGCGTATTGGTACGGCGCCTGGTCAATTCCAGGTTCGCTCTAATGGAATTGGAGAGCGACGGAAGAATCAGAGGAAAGCGCGCTAGCTCCTCGAATGGAATGGCCGGAGGGAGTTCCTGGCCGCCCGCGCGCAATCCTATGAGCACATAGTGCTCCTCCGTCAGGGGTTCGACCACCAGATCGTCGAGCTCCTCCAGATTGAATAGCACGGCCACTTCCACGTGCCCCTGGTTGAGCGCGGTGACCAACATCGGGGTTTTGTTCTCGATGATGGAGATCGTTGCGTTGGGAAACCGAGTCCGAAACGCTTTGACCAAAGGAGGGGTCAGAACCCGTGCCAGGCGAGGAACGAGCCCGACGGAGATCTTCCCAGTGAGATCGGAGCTCGCGCTTCGGAGCGCTTCCCTTCCGCTCGCAATGGCTTCAAGAATGGCCTGTGCATGCGGCAAGAACGCCTCCCCGGTGGGCGTGAGGGCAACTCCGCGACCCGTGCGGAGAAACAGCTTGGTGTTGAGATCCTCCTCCAGGAGGCGAATCTGCCGACTCAGCGAGGGCTGAGAGATGTCAAGCGCCCTCTCAGCTTTGCTAAAACCTCCAAGCTGTGCAATGCAAACGAAATGCTTCAGTTGGCTAAAGTCCATCCCCCGAACTATAGAGGGATCGAATATCCGATAGTTGATCGCGACTATGGATTGACGCGCACTCACTCCATAAACTTCACGAAAGGCCAGAGCGTGGAACGGGCGATAGGGCCTATGTCCAATCCACGCAGCTTTCAAATGATGAAGAAGTCGGGCTGTTTGGGGTGTGGCGCGCGTCTATTGCATGGGCACTGCTTAGATCGCTGAAGCCGCTCCGATCCGCTGAACCAGGAGACAAAAAAATGAAGTGGGCAGATGTAGCCGGCACGACTATCCGATACGAGTTTCGGGAGGGGTCTGGCGATCCAGTGGTGTTCATTCATGAAATGGGCGGCAGCCTCAACAGCTGGGATCGTTTGCTCACACGGCCGGAGATCACGCGTCCGGTACTTCGTTATGACACGCGCGGCTCCGGTATGTCCGAGAAGTTGCGTGATGTGCCCACCATGGACGAGCTGGCGGATGATTTGGTGCATCTGCTCGATATGCTGGGGATGACCCAACCCATTGCGCTTGCAGGGTGCGCTACTGGAAGCGCGGTCGCTTTGACGTGCGCTGCCCGCCATCCTCAGCGTGTGTCGGCGATCGTTGCCATGAGTCCGGTGACCGAGGTGGCTGTGGCGCGGCGGCTGAGTCTTCTGGATGTCGGTGATCGGATGGAGCGCAATGGTTTGCGCACCATGGTGGACGCCTCCCTGGCGACGAGCTATGCCGCTGAGCTTGTAGATGACCAAGCGGTCTTCCAAGAGTTTCGGGCCCGTTGGCTGGCCAACGATCCGACCAGCTTTGCCTATCAATACCGGATGCTCGCCGACCTTGATATCCGCGCAGCATTCGATCAGGTAGTTTGCCCTGTGTTGGTGGTGGCCGGGCGCCATGACCCTTTGCGGCCCGTCGCTTTGTCGAAGGAAGTGGCGTCAAAAATTTCGGGGGCCAGGTATCTGGAACTGGATGCTGGGCATTTCATGCATGTCCAGGCGCCCGGGCCGGTGGCCAATGCATTGAACGGATTTCTCGACTCCGTTTGACCTCCAGGCCCACTGAATAGAACTTGGATTTTTCCGGGGTTGATCAAGGCGTCCATACCGATTTGCTTTCAAAAACATAAACCGAACGGTGTTTATGGAGGAAGCGCAACTGGGTATGAGGCCTTGGCCGGCTCTTTAACTTAACGAAGCACATCCATTGGAGTTGAAATCATGAGTGAAAAATTTGTCCATCTCGAAGTCACCGACGGCGTTGCATTGGTCACCATGGACCGCAAGCCCGTCAACGCATTGAACCGTGAGATGCGCCGCCAATTGGTGGCCACCTTCGATGCCATCTCTGACCGCGACGACATTCGCTGTGCAGTATTGACGGCTACCGGCAACGTGTTCTGCGCTGGTGCTGATTTGAAGGACAGGCCTGACAGCGAGGTCGCAGGTGATTTTCTCGACCACAACCGCATCACACGCGAGACAGGCAATTCGATTCGTGAGTGCTCCAAGCCGGTGATCGCCGCTATTAACGGTACCGCATTGGGCGCCGGGCTAGGTTTGGCTGCAGCCTGCGACATTCTTTACGCCTCTGAGAACGTTACGGTGGGAATGCCTGAGATCAACGTGGGCTTGGCAGGCGGGGCCTCCATGCTCAAGACACTCTTTGGACGTTCGACTCTCCGCAGAATGTTTTTCACCGGACAGCGACTGACGGCACAAGAGCTTTTGAAGCGCAACGTCATTGAAGATGTGGTGGCTGAGAAAGACCTGCTCCCAGTCACGATGGCGCTGGCACGCGAGATCGCTTCAAAAGCACCGCTGGCCACGATCTACGCCAAGCGTGCCGCCAATATGGTGGATTTGATGCCCCAGCGGGATGCGTACCGCTTTGAGCAGGAATTCACTGTGGCGCTCTCGAGGACCGAGGATGCGCGGGAAGCGCGCATGGCATTCCTGGAAAAACGCGCCCCCGTTTTCAAGGGCCGTTGATCACATGAGCGCTCTCGACCACATCGTCCCCGGCGAGGGGTTAGATGCCTTTTTCTCTGCTGACAGTGTTGCGATCATCGGTGCATCCGACGATCCCACCAAGATTGGCGGCCGGCCGGTACAGCTTTTGCTCAAGTACGGTTACGCGGGCGCGATCTATCCCATCAATCCAAAGGGTGGAATCATCCAGGGCCTCCAGGCCTACCCTTCCATTCTCGATACACCGAAAGCGCCTGAGCTGGCCATACTGGCGGTTCCCGCGCAGGCCTCGCTACAGGCCGTGACAGACTGTGCGAACCGCGGCGTACGCGGCGTGATTGTGTTGTCTTCAGGCTTCGGCGAGTCTGGCCCCGAAGGGGTTGCCTTGCAGGAGGAGTTGGTTCGGGTGGCACGCAGCAAGGGTATGCGCCTTCTGGGCCCAAACTGCCTGGGTGCTATCAATATTGAATCTAAGCTGATTGGAACATTCTCGATTGCACTGGAGCAAAGCTTGCCTCCTGCCGGCAAGGTGGGCATCGTTTCTCAATCGGGCAATATCGGCAGCTTCACCATGCGCAACATGGCCGACCGTGGCCTTGGGGTGAGTCGCTTCATCGCTACCGGCAATGAAGCAGACGTTGATGTTTCAGACGGCATTGCAGCTCTCGCGCAAGACCCGAACACGCACATCATCCTCTGCTGCATGGAAACCTGCCGGCATGCCGAGCGCTTGATCTCCGCGTTGGACATGGCGCGCAAGGCCAACAAGCCCGTGATTGCTCTCAAGATTGGCTCCACGGAGCAGGGCCAGGCTGCTGCGGCTTCGCACACAGGCGCCATGATGGGGTCTGACGCGGTGTTTGACGCCGTCTTCCGGCGCTATGGCGTACTGCGCGTGCACTCGTTTGAGGAACTGCTCGATCTCGGACATGCGGCGGCGCTATTGGGTTCGCAGCGCCTGCCCACAACTGATGCAGTGACACTGGTCGCCGCATCCGGCGGCTTCGGCATCATGATGGCGGATTCCATGGTGCAAGCAGGCATGACGCTGCCGCAGTTGGCAGAGTCCACCAAAGCCCAGATACGCGAAGCGGTGCCAACGGCAGGCACCAACAATCCAGTCGATGCTTCTGCGCAAATGTCTGCGCGGCCTGACATTCTCTTGAAGATGTTGACGGCGTTGCAAAACGATGAGTCCGGCAGCACCTTGGTGCTGCTCCTCGCACTCTCGCTCTACAACCCTCGCTTGAAGGATGTCTACCTCGAGGCTCTGACCAAGATTCGCGCCAGCCATCCGGATCGACTCATGGTCATGATCAGTCAAGGGCCGCGCGAAGCTGTTGCTCAGATCAATGCGCTCGGCATCCCCGTGTTTCCAAGCATTCCGGCTGCGGCAGCCGGAATGGCGGGACTCTTCAAGCTCGGTCAGTTGAACCGTATCTCAATTGCTCCGGCATACAGCGGCGCTGTAGAGAACATCGATGAGCTGGCTTTTCGCAATGAGTTTCACGCGAAAAAGGCCTTGCGTGAGTTCGGAATCTCTGTTCCGCGCGAAGACATTGTGTCCTCCGAAGAAGCTGCTGTGGCCTGCGCGCGAACGACTGGCTATCCGGTCGTGCTGAAAATTGCATCCGAAGATATTCCGCACAAGACCGAGATCGGAGGCGTGGCTCTGAACCTGCGAAGCGACGAAGATGTGCGCCAAGCGTATACACGCATCATGACCAAGGTCCGCGAGCGTGCGCCCAATGCGCGCGTTGACGGCGTGCTGGTGGCTCCCATGGCTCAAGGCGGTGTCGAGTTGATCGCAGGTGTGTCGCGCGATCCGGTGTTTGGTCCTGTGGTCATGGTGGGGATTGGCGGCGTCTACGCAGAAATTCTCAAGGATGTTTCGGTGCAGGTGGCACCGGTATCCGAAGCCGAAGCCCTTCGCATGCTCCAAGCCCTGAAGATGTTCCCGCTGCTTGATGGCGCGCGCGGGCAACCTAAGGCTGATGTCGCCGCCGCGGCGAGAACTGTGGCCTTGCTTTCCGAGTTCGCGTGCAAATACGCGGGCAACGTGGGCGAGATTGATATGAACCCCGTTCTGGTCAAGCCGCTCGGTGAGGGTGTCGAGGTTCTTGACGCTTTGATGATTCCGCTTTCACGCTCAGCCTCAGCAGGTTGATCAACGCATATGCAAACCGAACAAACACAGGCCCTGGAGGCCATCTCTGCCGGCCCTCCGGCCTATCGGCGGTATGCCCGCAACTGGTTGGCCAGCAACTTGCCAGCGCACATGCGCTGGGACACACTGGACTACCGCTCGCCCACGCTGGAGGAATGCCGTACGTGGGAAGCGTCCATGTATAGCGCCGGTCTGGCCGGAATGACATGGCCTAAGGCCTACGGCGGCTTGGGCCTCACGTTGCGTGAGCATCTGGTGGTGAACAAGGAAGTTGGCGCCTTGGCCATGCCTGAGAGCGTGAGCTCCATCGGCAAAGAGCTGGCCGGACCCATCATCCAGACCGTGGGTACAGAAGCGCAAAAGCAGCAGTTCTTGCCACGCATCCTTTCTATGGGTGATTTCTGGTGCCAAGGCTTTTCCGAGCCAGATGCTGGTTCAGATCTTGTGCGTCTTCGTACCAAGGCGACGCAGGAGGGAGATCACTGGCGCATCAATGGCCAGAAAATCTGGACCAGCGGAGCAGCCAAGGCGCACTACTGCCTTCTGTTGACCCGCACCGGCACCGTGGCAGACAAGCACCGCGGATTGCTGATGTTTGCCGTGCCAATGAACACACCCGGGATTCGAGTGGTTCCCATCAAATCGATTGATGGAAAGGAATCGTTCGCAGAGGTCTTCTTTGACAACGTGGTGGTTCCTGATTCCGCACGCTTGGGCGCACCTGATGAAGGCTGGAATGCAGCCATTCGCGTGCTTTCCATCGAGCGGGCGACCAACCGCATGTACCGACCCTGGCGCTTCGAGTGTGAGCTGAGGCAACTTGTGGCCGCATGCAAGTCTGACCCCAAGCTCGCGAAGCTTCTTCAAGATGGTTACTACCAACGGCGGATAGGTGACCTGGTTGGTGAGATTGATGCGCACAAGGGCCTGGTGGAGCGCACCGTTGAAAAAATGGTGTCAGGTGAAAAAATAGGCGCTCAAGGCTCATTAACCAAACTCTATTGGTCTGAATGCCATCAAGCCTTCATGGGCCTTGCATTGGCCTTGGTTTCGCATGTGAACCCGCTGTCCAGCCCCTTGGCCAGACGTGCACGAGACCACTTCACGACAGCGTATCTCTTTGCCCGCGCAGAGACCATCTACGCCGGCGTCACGGAGGTGCAACTCGACATCATTGCCCAGCGCATCATGGAATTGCCTAAGGACCTTTGAGATGACTACTGATCAAGATCTCAGACCTGAAGAGTTTGGCCAGGCCGCTGCCGCGGTGATCGCCGAAGCACAAACACGACCTGCGCGCGAGGCTGGTGAAGTCCTGGCAGGCGGTGGGCTATGCGGCGTGGGTGCTGCGGAAGAAGTGGGGGGCCTGGGCCTCGGTGTGGAGTACGCCTTGCCCATCATTGCGGAAGCCGGCAAGCTGCAGTTGCAATGGCCCTTGCTGGAAACCATGGTCATTGCCAAAGCCTTGGGAAGTTCTCCCCTGGCTGCGCAGTTGTGCAGTGGAGAGCGCGCGGCAACCTGGGCACTTCAGGGCAGCTTATCCGCGGGCGTGGCAGGTCACGCTCGCCATGCCGAGCTGGCTGATTGGGTGCTTGTGGCCAAAGGCAATGGGGAGGCAGCCCTGGTGGATATCAAGTCTGTCCGTTTGACGTTGGACGCTGCGCTCGACCCTGACTTCCCCCAGTCATGGATACACCTTGAAGGCGCGAAGATAGTGGCTGAGTTGGATGCTGAAGCCTTCTCTGAACTTCAGCGTGAAGGCGACATCCTCATTGCGGGGCTGGTCAATGGAGCAGCAGAAAGCGCGCTGCTCTCTACCTCCACTTACCTCTCTGGCCGGGTGCAGTTCGGGCGTCCGCTTACGGCCAAGCAAGCGGTGCGGCATCAGCTGGCCAAGATGCGGTTGCTTCAAGAGGCGAGCAGCGCCAGCATTCAGCGGGTGCTGCGTCAGAACGAGCAGGGTGATTCGCGTGATACCAGACCAGCACTGACCAACGCACTGAACAGTGCGGCCTTCGTATTGGAAAAGTCAATTCATTTGCACGGTGGCATGGGCTTCACTTGGGAAGTGCCACTGCATTACTCGTTGCGTGAAATTAGAAAGTTTGACGCCGCATTCGGTTCGGGCCAGTTAGCCCAGCAGGTCGGTGCGGACTTCATTGAGTCTGTTTGAAAAAGTGGAGCATGGAATGAATCAAGATCTAGCGGGACGCGTTGCCCTGATCACAGGTGGTGGCGCTGGCATCGGGCGTGAAACTGCCCTGCAGATGGCGGCCAGAGGTGCAGTGGTCTGCGTGAACGATTTGAAAGAAGAGTTTGTGGCCCCGGTGGTGGCCGAGATCGAATCGCGAGGCGGCAAGGCCCATGGCATCACGCTTAACGTGGCAAGCCGGGAAGGCATTCAAGAGGCCATCCGCCGTGCGCATGAGCACGGAAAACGCTTTGACATTCTGGTGAACAACGCTGCCTGGGTGCGCTACCAATCCATTCCAGAGATCATGCCGGAGACCCTGGACCGCATGATTGATATCGGCTTCAAGTCTGTCATATGGAGTTTGCAGGAAGCTGTGAAGGTTATGGACCCCGAACGTGGCGGCTCCATCGTGAACGTCTCTTCTGCTGCAGCCTGGCGCTCTGCTGCCAATTCTGTTGTTTATTCCGCCATCAAGTCTGGCATCTTGGGGATTACGCGCGCTGCAGCGGCTGAGTTGGGTGCACGCAATATTCGGGTGAACGCCGTCTGCCCGTCTGCCGTGATGACTGAAGGCACGGTACGCAACCGAAACGCAGAGCGCGATGCCAATCGCGTTGCGCGCACACCGCTGGGGCGTTTGGGCACGGTTGAAGACATCGCCCGCACGATCTGCTTTCTCGCAAGTGACGACGCTGGGTTTGTGACTTCGCAGGCGCTGCTGGTGGATGGCGGGATCACTTTGACCAACATCTGAGCCCATTTTTTTCAGGGTGCTTGCCACGGGCAAGTGACTCAGCTCATTATTCTTATCGGGATCAACTATGAAACTCAACAAACTATTTACGTGTGCCTCCTTGCTGGTGGCCGCTTGCGGTGCCTATGCACAAGGGTCTGAGTACCCGCAGCGTTCGGTGACGCTGACTGTGCCTTATGGCGCGGGTGGATCCACAGACGGCATCACCAGGAAGTTTGCAAACCTGCTCGAGTCCGAACTGAAGCAGTCCGTGATCATTCTGAATCAACCTGGCGCCGCCGGTACCCTGCAGCTGGGTAACTTGTCTCGTGCAAAACCAGACGGCTACACCATCGGGATGTATTCATACAGCACGGCCACGTTCACATCCCAGCTGATGAAAGTGCCCTACAAGAGGGAAGACTTCGATCTGATCGGTGGCGTGGCAGAGTTCGTCTACGGCATCGTGGCCTCGCCAGACTCTCCAATCAATAACGTCAAAGACTTGGTGGCGCAGTCGAAGACACCGAAAGGCGTGTTCTTTGCCGTCACTGGGGCGCCTAACAATTTCCCGTTCTTGCAGTTGCAGAAACTGACAGGTGGAAAATTTGATCAGGTGACGTACAAATCCTCTGCTGAATCCATCCATGCGGTGGTTGGCAAGCAGGTCGATGTGGCCCTGCAAGGCCCATCAGAGTACGCGGCATTGGTGAAGGCCGGGAAGTTGAAATTCATCTCTTCCGCAAGCGATGCCCGTCTGCCATGGTTCCCCAATTCACCCACCATCAAGGAACAGGGCTTCGATATTTCCATCACAGGGAAAATCGGAGTCGCCACACCAAAAGGCGTCCCAGCCGACATCAGAGCCAAGCTTGAAAAAGCCGTTCATAAGGTGGCTTCAAGCGATGAGTACAAGAACTACCTGGCTAACGAGTATGGGATCAAGGCCTATCCTGCTACCAGCGCAGAATTCGGCAAGCTGATTGAAAACGGCTTCCCCATCATGAGCGACATGATCAAGACATACGACATCAAGATGTGATCTCGTTGGCCACGCCAGAAGGCGTGCTATCTATTCGCGGTTGATAGTTAACCACCGTTCGCGCCTGTCGAAGCGTTGCGCAAGGTTTCGACAAGCTCAACCAGAACGGTTTTCTCGGTTGAGCATATCTCGCTATCAGCAAATTTTTGCAGCCAAGGCCAGAGCACAGCGAGCGGTTTTTACCGCCACTGTGCTTTTGTCTTTTAGATCACGCGCAGGCGAATCACATGCGCCACATTGCCAATGGCCTTGATCGCCGCTTCATCAGGCGCTGAGGCGAGATCGATAAGGTTATAGGCCAGCGCATCCCGGCTGCGGTTAATCATGTCGATCACGTTCAGTTGCGCATCTGCCAGCACCGAGAGCACGCTGCCCAGAACCCCCGCCACGTTTTCGTTGGCGATGGCCAAACGTGTGGCGCCTGACGTGCGGTCCATGCGGACAGCAGGGTAGTTCACCGAATTCACGATGTGCCCATGCTCCAGGAAATCCATCAGCTGATCAGCGGCCATCACCGCGCAATTTTCTTCTGACTCTTCCGTGCTTGCACCAATGTGCGGCATGGCGATCGCTTTGTCATGGGCAGACAGCCCCGGCTCCGGAAAATCGCTCACATAGCGGCCCAAGTGACCGGCGTTCAGGCTTTCCAGAATGGCGGCAGGGTCGACGATGGTTTCCCGCGCGAAGTTCAAGAGTACCGCGCCTGGCTTGATTGTGGCCAGCGCCGCAGCGTCGATCATGTGGCGGGTACTGTCCAACGCTGGCACGTGCAAGCTCACAAAATCAGAGCGCGCCAGGAGAGACTGCATATTCTCCATGCGCTGAACAGCATTGGAGAGACGCCATGCGGCATCAATCGACAGCGCGGGGTCAAAGCCCAGCACTTTCATACCCAGGGCGAGCGCGGTATCCGCCACCATCGAACCAATGGCCCCCAGACCGATGATGCCCAAGGTCTTGCCACGCAACTCGGTGCCTGCGAACTTTGACTTTTCTTTCTCGAGCAGTTTGTGCATCTCGGCGGAGTCGGTCATGGTTCCGAGCGAGCGTGCATAGTCGATGCCCGGCAGAATGCCGCGCGTGGTCAGCAGCATGCCTGCCAACACCAGTTCCTTGACCGCATTGGCATTGGCGCCTGGGGTGTTGAATACAACAATGCCCTTTTGTCCGTACTCAGCCACAGGGATATTGTTCACCCCCGCACCAGCCCGGGCCACCGCGAGCAGGGAATCGGGAACCGGCTCACCCTGCAGCTTTTGGCTGCGCAAGAGGTAAGCGTCTGCCAGGTTGACGGAGCTGCCGACCTCGTATGCGGCAGGGTTAAAGCGCACCAGCCCTTTGGGTGAGATGGCGTTATAGGTCTTGATCTTGAACATCGTTGTCTCTCGTTGACCAGTGCTCTCGATTCATCACGGCGGTGCGTGCGGATAGAAACCCGGTCCGTTATTCATCATCCATGCCGTGACAGGGGCGTAACCCCTGTCACCTGAGAGGCTGTCGGAATCGTAAGTCGCGGGCTGCAGATGGGCCACAGCGGTCCATTTGCAGCCGGCGCTTCCCGAGTCCGGCAGCCTCCTATTGATCCGGTTTAGTGATGTATTAACCGTTCGCCCTGAGCTTGTCGAAGGGCTTAGACCCTTCGCAGTGCGAACGCAATTCCAACTTCACAAGGCCGAATCAATAGTTATTTCACCTGCTCATAACCCCAGGTTAACCAAGGCACCAGCGCTTCCAGATCGCTGGTTTCCACCGTGGCGCCGCACCAGATGCGGATGCCGGCAGGAGCGTCTTTATAAGCACCGATGTCATAGGCTACGCCTTCAGACTCCAGCAGTTTCACCAAGGCCTTGACCTTGTCTTCCGGCAGATCAAGCAGCAGGCAGACGCTGGTGTTAGAGCGGGTTTCTGGCGTCTTGGCAAGAAAGCTGACCCAGGGCTGCGCGGCCACGAAGTTCTCAAGGACCTTCAGGTTGGCTTGACTGCGTGCGATGGTGCCTTGCACGCCGCCTACGCTCTCGCACCACTTCAGCGCGTCCAGGTAATCGGCCACGCACAGCATGGAAGGCGTGTTGATCGTCTCGCCCTTGAACAGGCCCTCAGTCAGTTTCCCACCGCTGGTCATGCGGAAAATCTTGGGAAGTGGCCATGGAGGGCTGTAGGATTCCAGACGCTCCACCGCACGAGGTCCCAGAATCAGCATGCCGTGGGCGCCTTCACCGCCGAGCACCTTCTGCCAGGAGTAAGTAATCACGTCCAGTTTTTCCCAGGGCATGTCCATGGCGAACACGGCGCTGGTGGCGTCACAGATCGTCAGGCCTTTACGGTCGTCGGGAATCCAGTCTCCATTGGGTACACGGACTCCGCTGGTGGTTCCGTTCCAGGTAAAGACCACGTCGTTGTCGAAATTAACTTGGCTGAAATCGACGATTTCGCCATAGCCGGCTTCAAGTTTGCGTGCATTTGGCAGCTTGAGCTGCTTCACGACATCGGTCACCCAGCCGGAGCCAAAGGATTCCCATGCGAGCATGTCGACGCCGCGGGCACCCAACATCGACCACATCACCATTTCTACGGCGCCGGTGTCTGAAGCGGGCACCACAGCTACGCGATAGCCGGCTGGCAAGCCCAGGATGCGGGCTGTCTCGGTGCAACAGGCGCCTAGCAGTTTTTTGCCAAGCGCGGAGCGGTGGGAGCGCCCGAGGCTGGACACATCCAGTTGGGCAACGTCGTAGCCTGGCCGCTTGGCGCAGGGCCCCGAAGAGAAGTTGGAAATCCGGGGTTTGGTCTGGGGTTTTTGCATCTCGGGCTTTGTGACAAAAAGGAGCAATCGAACATTCTAGGGTTTCCCTAACACCTATTTAAAATGGGTGAATGAACTTTCTCGACCAACTGCGCAATGCTGAAATCGCCAACGCCTCGATGCTGTGCGTGGGGCTCGACCCCGAACCAGCCCGGTTTCCGGAGGGCATGGCCCAGGATGCCGAGGGTATTTATGATTTTTGCGCTGCCATCGTGGAGGCCACGGCCGACCTGGTAATTGCATTCAAGCCGCAGATCGCCTATTTCGCCGCGCATCGCGCTGAAGCCCAGCTTGAACGCCTGATGGCGCATATGCGGGCCGTCGCGCCACGCGTGCCCATCATTCTGGATGCCAAGCGGGGAGACATCGGCTCTACTGCAGAGCAATACGCTCGCGAGGCGTTCGAGCGCTATGAAGCCGATGCGGTCACGCTGTCGCCTTTCATGGGTTTTGACTCAGTAGCGCCCTATCTCAAGTACCCTGGCAAAGGGGCATTTCTGCTGTGCCGAACGTCCAATCCGGGTGGTGATGATTTGCAGAACCAGCGCCTGGCGTCTGTTCCTGGGCAGCCGCTGCTTTATGAGCATGTTGCTCAACTGGCGCAGGGGCCCTGGAACTTGAACGGGCAGCTTGGGTTGGTGGTGGGTGCCACCTACCCTCAGGAAATTGAGCGCGTGCGTGAATTGGCACCCACGGTGCCTTTGTTGATTCCTGGGGTTGGCGCTCAGGGCGGTGATGCTGCGGCTACGGTTCGGGCGGGGTTGCGGGGTGTGGGTGGCCAAACCACCGGGCCCATCATCGTTAACAGCTCCCGCGCCATTTTGTATGCGGGCAACGGGCGTGATTTCGCAGAGAAAGCGCGTGCTGCTGCGCAGGTGACCCGGGCGCAGTTGCAGGAAGCGCGCGGCTAAGTGCGCTCCCTTTCTCCTCTCCCTCTCCCTCTGGGAGAGGGCTGGGCGGGGCCGGCCAACCGGTGAGGGCAAGCGGCGGTGGATTAACGGCTGTAGTGGAAAGCTACCTTCTGCTCTTTTCTCAAGGTCGGAGGCCGGGATTGCCCCCGGCAGTGCACCTACGTTTCTTTGCCCGCCACCGGATGGCCGGCCCAAGAAATGTAGGCCAAAGAAAGGCGGCCCCACCGGACGCGTCCCTGCGCTGCGCTCCGGGCAGCCTGCGATGCTCGTGTGAGGGGCGGTGCCGCCGAACTCACTGCGTTCACTTCGCTCTCTACGTTCAAACAGCGGCGGCAAGCTAGATCACGAAGCAAGGGCATCTTTCAGTGCTCTTGCCCGCCCCTCACCCTGCGCTTCTCAGCGCGGCCAGAGGGGTGGGGAGCCTCATTCGGGCCATTGCTGCGCTTGGCCTTCCGCTTGCCAGTTTCCCCCACTGGGGAAAGATCGACTCAAGCCCCTGAGGATGGCTCTTAGGGACGCCCTGACCGCGCAGCCTGGTACAGCGGCATCACCCTAGGAATAGCTGCCTGCAACGCCGCCATGCGATCACCCGACGAAGGATGAGTGGAGAGGAATTGGGGGCCACCACCACCGCCCACGGTGGCCATCTTCTGCCAAAGCGTGACGGCTGCCTGCGGATCGTAGCCAGCACGCGCGGATAGCTCGAGCCCGTATAGATCAGCTTCGCTTTCCATATGGCGCGAGAAGGGCAGATCGAGTGCAATTTGCTTACCCATTCCGGCAAGCTGAGTCACACCTTGGCCTACACCCAACAGCGCCCCACCAATGCTCAGCACCAGATCGCTGGCGGTGCTTTGCGACATTTTCTCGCGCGTGTGCTCTCGCAGCGCATGAGCCATCTCATGACCCATGACAGCAGCGATTTCATCGTCGGTGAGTTTCAGCTTGCGCACAATGCCGGTGTAAAAAGTGATCTTCCCGCCTGCCATCACGTGGGCGTTGACGGTGTCTTCGTTGATCAGCACCAACTGCCAAGGCCATTTCGCCGCATCCGGACGAAATACCCCCACTTGCGGCACCAGGCGCTGCATCACGGCGTTCACGCGATTGAATTCCGCTCCGCTGGTGACCAGCACGCCCTCTGAACGCGCCTCTTTGTTTTGCGCGTCGTAGTACTTCAGTGATTCCTGCATCACTTCCTGCTGCGACACGAGCAAGAGCTGTGAACGGCCCTGGCCGCCCGTGGTCACGCTTCCGGTTGTGGTGCTGGCACAGCCTATGCATAGGAGTCCAGCTGCTGCCAAGCTGGCGAATGTCCAACGCCTCATGATGAATCCTCCCGTGACACGAAACAATGACTCTATTGTGCCAAGCGCGCCCTGGGCCAAGTGTCGGACAAGTCCGCAATTGATTGAGCTTGGAGGCAATTGTGCTCACTTTGCTCCGGAACGCGTTCTCGACATGTGGCCCCTTGCATAGAACCATGGCTACGCAGATTGTCAAGACCGTTGTCACTTCCTGAGGGGCATCCGCTGGACTTGCGCCCTGATTCAGCTGGCACGAGGTTTGGCAGACATTGCAACTACCAATTTGATGAGGACATGTCCTAGTCGTTCCAAGTCGCCGAACGCTCCGAAATGGCATTGCTCTGGAAGTCCAGAGACGCCAGCTCAAAGCCCACGCGGAAATCCTTGATGTGTTTTTCCATCCACTGCGCGGCTTCCTCCGACCGGCCTGCGCGCAGCGCGGTGTATATGGCCTGGTGAGCCTTGTACAAGCGCGGCCCAGCTTCGCCGACGCGGGAGAGGACCGCCTCAAAGGCCGGGTAGAACATGCGGGCCATCGGCTCGCGGGTCATGAGCAACACCCGGTTGTGGACACCGCGTGCGACCAGGGTGTGAAAGTCGACGTCCAGCGCCGCCAGCGTTTCGGGATCGTCCAGACTTTTAGCAGTCTTCTCCAAGTTCTGCTCCAGCGCCTCAAGATCCTGGGCATTGAGCTGGGTGGCCGCCAGGGCCGCTGTTTTTGGCTCAAGCACCATGGCGGTTTCCCACAGCTCGAAGAAGGTGACCTCGTGCAGGCGCATCGCGCGCTCCAACTGTTGCGCCATTTCATTGGTGCTGGGCCGGCTGATCACCAGGCGCTTGGCGTTCACCCGTCGCAGCATGCCGGTTTCTTCGAGTAGTCGTACCCCTTCGCGTACGGTAGAGCGGTTGACTCCGAACTTCTCGCACAGCGCCGCTTCTGTGGGAAGGGCGTCGCCGGGCTTCAGATGGCCCCGCAGGATCTGATCGATGATGCTTTGCGAGAGCACCTTGTAAGTTGGCTCTGCGCCCTGCTTCTGATTTCGTCCGTCCAGACTATCGGCCACTGTTGTTTCCTTTTTGTTCCATGTCGCCGGCGTGGCGTTGCGCCTCTTGGTCGCGCAGTACCCGGCGTAGCACCTTACCCGCCGCGCTTTTGGGCAGAGTCTCGCAAAAAGCGATCTCACGCGGGTATTTGTAGGGTGCGGTCACTCGCTTGAC
This sequence comes from Ottowia thiooxydans DSM 14619, assembly GCF_000422885.1. GTDB lineage: Bacteria > Pseudomonadota > Gammaproteobacteria > Burkholderiales > Burkholderiaceae_C > Ottowia > Ottowia thiooxydans. The sequence goes on from NZ_AUGX01000013.1 coordinate 203,417, forward strand.
GTAGGCCTGCAGCTCCGCCGCCAGTTCAGGAGAACCCCGTTCTTCCGCTCGCAGCACCACGAATGCCTTGACGATGGCGCCGCGCTCCGCGTCGGGCACGCCAATCACTGCTGTCTCCAATACCGCGGGATGTTCCATGAGCGCATTCTCCACTTCCATGGGGCCGATCCGGTAGCCGGAGGACTTGATGATGTCGTCGTCTCGGCCAGTGTAGAAAAAATAGCCATCCTTATCACAGTAGCCCAGGTCGCCGGTAATCCAGTAGTCAGCACCGTCCACCTTTGCAATGCCCTCCTGCGTGCGCATCGGGTCGTCCCAGTAGCCAAGCATGAACTGCGGATTTGGCAGCTTCATGGCTATGCGGCCCACCTCGCCCATCGGCACAGGGCTATTGTGCTCGTCCAGCACGTCGAACGTGGTGCCAGGGATCGGCTTGCCCATCGAGCCGGGCTTTACGGGCAGACAGCTGTAGTTCAGGATGGTCATCAAGGTCTCCGTTTGCCCGTAACCGTCGAGCAAAGGTACACCGGTGCCGGCACGCCAGCGCTGAATCACCTCAGGGTTGACCGACTCGCCAGCTGATACGCACAGGCGCAGCTGGGAAAGATTGTGTGCACCCAGATCGCATTGCAGGAAATGACGGAACTCGGTGGCAGCTGCGCAAAACACCGTGACGCCCAGCTTGGCCATGTTCTGCAAACGGCTCACCGGATCAAACGCCCCATCATGAATCACTACCGTCGCACCCCGGCTCCAGGGAGCGTAGAGCACACCGGTGCCGGATTTCGCCCATCCTGTGTCGGCGGTGCACCAGTTCACATCGCCCGGTGACAGCTCCTGCCAATACGCCGCCGATAGGCGCCACGCGAAAAGCCCACGAGCGGCATGCGTCACGCCTTTGGGCATGCCGCTGGAGCCCGAGGTGTAGTAGATGATGGCGGGCGCTTCGATGGGTGTGTTGTGGCAGGCGAAGTCGGTGGACTCGCGGGCCATCTCGTCACCCAACGACAGCCAGCCCGGGGCAGGCTCGGTGCACAGGCGTAATTGCAGGCGTTCACAACCAGTCGCGTACTTGTGCACGTTGTTCGGCGTGGTCACGGCTGCCACTGCACCGGCATGCTGAATGCGGTAGGCCACATCTTTCTCAGTGAGCATCTCCACACAAGGAACCGGCACAGCGCCGAGCTTGGCGCAAGCCGTCATCACCATGTGCCACTGCGCAATGCGGGGTAACTGCACCAGCACGCGGTCACCGGCGACCACACCACCACGGCGTAGCACCGATGCGATCTGTGCGCTAGCCCGAGCAATATCGGAGAAACGGTAACGGCTCACCGTACCGTCGTCTCGTGACGCGATCAGAGCGAGTCGGTCTTCGCCGGCCGCGAAATGGTCGACCACATCGCGTCCGAAGTTGAAGTGGGATGGCAGTTCCCAACGGAACTGTTCCACGGTGCGGCGATAGTCGTGCATCGTTGGGATCTGCATGGGGTCTCCTTGTGTTCGGGGCGTTAGTTCAGACAACGCCGTCGCGTTCCATTTCTGCGATCGATTCGCCGTCGTATCCCAGAGATGCCAGGACCTGCGAGGTGTGCTGGCCCAGCAGTGGGGGCGGTAGGCGGTGTTCAGCGGGCGTGCCGGAGAACTTCACCGGGAAGCCCAGTTGCGGGATGATGCCCTCTACCGGGTGTTCGCATTCGTAGAGCAATTGCCTGGCCCGTGCTTGCGGATGGTCGAATGCCTCTGCAATGCCATTCACCGGTGCGGCCGGGATATCAGCCCGTGCGAGACGATCTACCCAGTGTGCCAACGGCAGGGACGCGAAGAGTGCCGACAGTTCGCGGAATTGCTCGGCGGCGGCCGCTCCCTGAGGCCATTGGTCGGTCTTCCATTCGGGCCGAGCCACCATCTCGCACAGGCGCTCCCAGAAATGGGCTTCGATGATGCCCAGCGACAGGTGGCGGCCGTCGCCGCAACGGTAGACGTTGTAGCAAGGCGCGGACCCAATGAAGGGGCGTTCCCCCCCCCTTGGCTCGATGCCGGCAAACAGGGTATCAGCGCCGTGATACGCCAACCAGGTCATCACGCCATCGAACATCGACACATCGACGTACTGCCCTTCTCCTGTGCCTTGGCGCGCGAGCAAGGCGGCGAGGATGCCGTAGACAGCCATTAACGAACCACCACCCACATCGGCGATCGAGAGCCCCGGCACAATAGGCCCAGTCTCGGGCGTGCCGAACAGTTGCAATGCACCCGAAAGCGCCATGTAGTTTAGGTCGTGGCCGGAGGCCTCGCGCAGCGGACCAGTTTGCCCGAAGCCGGAGATCGCGCATACGACAAGACGTGGGTTGACCGCGTGCAACTTTTCGTAGCTCAGGCCCAGGCGGTCCATTACCCCGGGCCGGAAGCCTTCCACCACGACGTCGGCCTCGCGCACCAGGCGGAGAAACACCTCGCGTCCCGCAGCCGATTTGAGGTTGAGAGTCATGCTGCGCTTGTTGCGGTTCAGCAGGAGGAACGAGCCAGATTCCTTGCGGGCGATGGGCTCGAAGCTGCGGTTGTAATCGCCAATGCCGGGCTGCTCGATCTTGAGTACGTCGGCACCCAGGTCGGCCATCAGCATGGTGCATGTGGCACCGGGCAGAAGTCGTGTGAGATCGAGCACCTTGGTGCCCTGTAATGCGTGCCTTTTCTTAGAGGTGCTAGAAGGTGTGGCGTTCGGTTCGGAACTCATGCAGCGCTCCATCCGCCGTCGACCATCAGGCTGTGGCCCGTCACATAGGAGGCGCCCGGTGAAGCGAGAAACAAGGCGGCTCCTGCGACTTCTGATACTTCACCAAACCGACCCATAGGCGTTCGCGCCAGCAGGCGTGGCGCGATGTGTGGGTGCGCCGTCATGCCAGCAGTCAGCGCTGTGCGAATGAAGCCATAGCCGATCGCGTTCACCCGAATACCTTTGTCCGCCCAGTCGAGCGCCAACGCGCGTGTGAGTTGTTCGACACCGCCTTTGCTGGCGCAGTAGGGCACCTGGCGGCGCAGGCCAGTCTGTCCTGCGACAGAGGAGATGTTGATGATGTTCCCGCGGCCCGAAGGTAACATCAACGCTCCCAAATGTTTGCAGGAAAAGAAGCATCCGTCCAGATTGGTCTTTAGCACTTCGTGCCACTGCGCACTCTCGGTGGACTCCATCGAGGCGTAATGAGGATCGATGCCGGCGTTGTTGACCAGCACGTCCAGTCCGCCCCATAGAGACTGCAACTGTGCAGCGACGGATTGCACCGATGCTTCCGACGCAACATCCATTGCCAGGCCGACTGCTTCGGCGCTCAGATCACGGGCCAGCCGCGAGGCAGTGACGCCGTCGCGGCCGGTGATGCAAACGCGCGCGCCATGGGTCGCAAACGCCTGCGCGATCGCCAGACCAATGCCTCGTGTGCTGCCGGTGACAATCACACGCAACCCCTTTACGGAAAACAGGTCGCTGGCGCTCATGCCTTCTCCTGCTTGTCCGCGCGCAGCAACTTACGTCCCATGGACCAGCGGTGCACTTCTGAAGGACCGTCGTAGATGCGAAACGCGCGCACCTCACGGAAGATCTGCACGACGATAGTGTCGGCGGTGAGCCCTAGTCCACCCAGAATCTGTACGCAGCGGTCCGCCACACGATAGACCGCTTCCGAGACCATTACTTTTGCGCGGCTGGATACAAAGCCACCCGAATCGCCTTGGTCCAGCGTCCACGCCGCGTGACGTGTGACCAACCGTGACATGTGCAGATCCATATCGTTATCCGAGATCTGGTAGGACACGCCTTCGTGGTGCCCAATGGCCGAGCCGAACGCTTGCCGAGTACGTGCGTGGGCCTTGGCAATGTCCTGCGCGCGTTCGGCCGCGCCGAGCCAGCGCATGCAGTGCGTTAGGCGTGCGGGCGCCAGTCGCACTTGGGCGTACCGAAAGCCCTGGCCAATCTCGCCGAGTACATCATTCGCCGTGACCTCGAGGTTCTCAATGGCTACCTCGGCATGGCCCTCGGTGAACGACGAATCCAGAGAATCCAGCAAACGCGTGATGTGCACCGCTGGATTGGGCAGCGACACCATGAACATGGTGGCACCCCGGTCTTCACCTCGTATCAGGGTACGCGCCATCAGGATCATGAAGCCGGCGTGGGGTGCACCGGTTATGAGCCACTTACGGCCATTCACGACGAAGCGCTGACCGTCGCCTTCTGCTGTGGTGGCGAGCAGCGATGGGTCGGAACCGGCGCCGGGCGGTGGCTCGGTCATAGCGAAGCAAGAGCGTTGTTCGGCCTGCGCCAGCGGTCGCAGGAAACGCTCTTTTTGCACCTCGGAGGCCACTTTCTCCAGCAGGTGCATATTGCCTTCGTCGGGTGCGGCGCAATGCAACGCAATGGGGCCCAGCGGCGAATAGCCCGCCGCCTCGAACACCATCGCACGCTGCTGGTGCGTGAGCGCCAGACCGCCGTATTCTCGGGACACATGCGGTGAGAGGATGCCCGCTTCGCGTGCCAGTGTGTTGAGTTCTCGCCGCAGCGAATCGGTGGGGCCGTGTGCGCCGTTGCGCGAGTCTTTTTCGTAGGGGATGACTTTCTCAAGAACGAAGGCACGCACTTTCGCGGCAAGGGCCTCGTCTTCGAGCGACGGTGTTGAAGCGTGGGGGAACATTCAGTACCTTTCCTGGGCCAGACAATGTTGTGAGAAATCAATGAGCAAGGGAACCAGCGCGGCGAAACTCCGGGCGCGTGGACCATCAGGTGCGTCGACCGTAGCGCGCCGGTACAGTTGCTGAAACACCACCACCAGCTTGAACAGCGCGAGTACGCGGTAGTAGGAAAAGTGGGAAATCGACAATCCTGTGCTCACGGCGTATTGCTGGAGTACCTCTGCGCGGCGCGCGAAGCCGGGGGCAGCGGTGGGCATTTGCGCCAGGGCGTGCATCGCGGGGTGGTCGTCGGGCTCGGTCCAGTAGCTCAGCAAGGTGGCCAGATCGAACAATGGGTCGCCCAGGGTGCCCATGTCCCAGTCGATCAAGGCTACTGGCGACAAGGTGGTGGGATGCAAGATCAAGTTGTCAAGCTTGAAGTCGGAGTGCAACAGACTGGTGCGCTCGGGCGTCGGTGGCGGCCGCTGAAGCCATTCGGCCACCCGGCGTAACGGCAGGGGCATGCCACCGTCAAACGCGGCTGCTGCACGCAGCGTCCAATTGCGCGCTTGGCGTGCCACCATGCCTTCGGGGCGGCCTAGTGTCTGTAGGCCCATCTCACCTGGATCGAGCGCATGCAATCGCACCAGTGTGCGAACCAGATTCTGCGTCAACTCCTGCGCGGCTTGCGCGGGTTGACACAAGCCCGGTGGCAGCGCTTCGCGCAGCACCGTTCCTGCGCGGTATTCGATTAGCACAAAAGGCGCGCCGAGTACGGCAGCATCCGCGCAGTGAAGGAGGGCGCGCGGCGCCAGCGGGAAGTGAGGATGGAGGCCACTCAGCACGCGGTACTCGCGCGCCATGTCGTTAGCGCCTACCGGCACCGGGCCGCTTGGCGGTCGACGCAACACATATGCCTGCCCATCCACCTGCACGAGGAAGTTCCAGTTGCCCAGCCCACCTGAGAACTGGCGAGGCGGATGTGCTTGCCAGTCCAGATCATGCCCCCTGGTTTCGAGGTAGCGGTGCAAGGACGGCCAGTCCTGGGCCTGCGTATGCTCCTTGAACAATGCGCTAACCTCAACGCCCATTTGCGATGACCTCCAGCTGTGCATAGGCTTCGGAATGGCGAGCCTTCAGTGCCTGGCGCAGCGCCTGCGTGCGTTCGCGCCAGTGCGCGGTGTCGTCGATCGTCCGCACCTCGGCGCCGCGTTCCACAGCCTGCTTCAACGCTAGCGCATCGTCTGTCTGCATCTGTCCCCAGGCTTCGGTGACGTGGCACTGCGCGGCCCGTTCGAGTTCTGCTCGTACCGCGGCGGGCAGTGCTGCAAGCCAATCGGTGCGGCAGAGAAAAAAGTAGGTGATGAACATCAGGCCAGGTACCCAGGTGGCGAAGGGGGCCTGATCACCGAGCTGGGTTTGCCAGGCACCGGGCGAGGTGAACACGTGGTCGAGTTTTTGGCCGGTGAATGCGTTGGGAATCTCCGGAATCGGCATGACGACCGGCTCGGCTCCGAGTTCGCGCATGAGCGACTGGTACATGCCCGAGCCCGCAACGCGCACGCGTTGGCCCTGGAGCTGCGCGAGGTCGCTGATAGGAGCTCGGGCCGACGCGAACAATTGGTCAGCACCGCGCATCACGGCTAGGGTGCGGATGCCTGCGCGCGCGGTATGGCTGTCCACCCACTCCACCAAGGCCTGGGCACGTCCTGGCACTTGCCATTGCTTATCGCCAGGCCCAAAGGGTTCGTGCAAAACCGACAGCGGCGAGGCGAGCATCTCGAGATGCGACGCATTCACCCACACCCCATCCACCTCGCCAAGGGCCAGCGATGCCATGCTGCGTGCGCCAGCAAAACGATCGCCGTCTAGCAGCAGTTCGCAGTAGATCCCTGCATCGGACAAGCGCTGCGCTAGTGAACGGAAATGGAAAACTCGGGGGTGTGCAGACGGAATGTCCGCAGCCATAGAAATGGAGATCATGTGTTTTTTGAATTAATGTCTGACATTATGGCGAGATTCTTAGATTGAAGTAACCCGCCGAAGTCGAAATTTTTCATTTACGTCAATCAAAATAAGGGTATCCACCTATTTGACTTTGCTAGGCAAGGTTAAATCATAATGTCGGACATTATTAAAGGAGACAACAATGCGCGTCAGATCATTGGGAAAGCTGGTGGCCTCACTGGCACTGGCGCTGTTCGGTTTGCAGGGCCATGCGAACGAACCGACGTGGCCGACCAAGCCGGTGCGGTTGGTCGTGCCCTACAGTGCGGGCAGCACGGCCGACATGGTGGGTCGCATCTTGGTTGAGCGGCTCGGCATGCGCTTCAAGCAGCCCTTCGTGATCGACAACCGTCCTGGCGGCGGTGGCGAAGTCGGCACGCTGCATGTGGCTCGCTCCGCTCCTGATGGGTATACGCTGCTGCTCACGACAGGTGGGCCGCTGGTGATCAGTCCGTCGCTGAAGAAGGACCTTGGCTACGACATCGTCAAGGATTTCACGCCCATTGCGGACCTGGCTTGGATTCCGGTGGTGCTGGTGAGCCATCCTTCGTTCCCGGCTCAGACCTTGCCAGAGTTGATTGCGGAACTGCGTAAACGCCCCGGCCACTACGCTTACGCGTCCAGCGGCGTGGGTAGTTACGCCCACATTGCGATGGAGATGTTCAAACAGTCCCTCGGCGTGTCTGTTAACCATGTGCCTTATCGAGGCCCGAGTCAGGCGGAGGCTGACCTTGTGGGTGGGCAGGTGTCGCTAATGTTGACCGGCATTTCCACCGCTAACGCCTTTCTCCAGGCCAACCGGCTGCGCGCGTTTGGCGTGAGTTCGCGCGAGCGCTCCCGTTTCACCCCCAACATCCCTACGCTGATGGAGCAAGGCGTGAAAGAGCTCTCCGATTACGAGGTGACCTCGCGTACGGTGCTTCTGGCGCCTGTAGGCACGCCTCGGAACGTCGTGACCGAGATCAACGCGGAAATTAACCGCGCATTGGCCTCCGCTGAGTTCCAGGAGCAACTGCACTCGAAGAACTTGCTGTCATACCCGTCGACACAACCCGCCAAAGTGGCTGAGCGGTTGCTGAGCGAGCGCAACACTTGGGCGAAGGTGATCAAGACTGCGGGCATTCAGATGGAGTGAAACCGGTCGCTTCGACCATGGCGCGCTTCAAGAATCAGATTTTGCTGACAAGCGATCACGGCGCTATCTGCTTTCAATTGAGGAATGTCGCGCTAAAGTGCGTTGATGACGCCTTCCACTCCATTTGCACGAGCCTCATCCGCCGTGTCCCCCACCGGTGCCGCGGTGCCGGCAGTTTTCCGGGGGCGCCTTAAGGCTCTCTATCCGCTGTACCGTTCGTTTGAACTCTGGTCTGAAGCCGATGGCTTACGCATGAGTGCGGCTATGTCGTTCTACGGCATTCTGAGTCTCGCGCCCCTGTTGGTGTTGATTGTGGCGGGCATAGGATGGTGGCTGGATCGAGAGATGCTTGTTGGTTCGCTCACAGAGCAGATCCGTCAGTTAGTGGGCAGCCGCGGAGCAGAAGTGGTGAGCGCTGCGCTGGAGAGCGCCAGAGAACCCCAGCAGGGCATCTTGGCGTCCATTTTGGCTTCTGGCTTGTTACTGATGGGCGCGACCGGGGTATTTGCCGAGCTTCAATCCGCGTTCGAGCGCCTGTGGACTCAAGGCTCTGATCTGAAGGTGAAGGACGATTGGTGGCACAGCGCGACTTTGCGTTTGCGCGGGGTGGCCTATGTCCTCGCGATCGGGTTTCTCATGCTGGTGTCGCTCGTGATCTCGAGTTTATTGGGAATGCTGGAGCGCTGGGGTGGCGCATACATGGGTTCGCAGGAATTGCTTGCAGTCGTCAATCAGGCGGTCTCAGTGGTCATCATCGCGGCGCTATTTGTTGCCTTGATGCGCATGAGTGCGGGGCCGCAGCCTCGCATGCGGCATCTGGTCGTAGGGGCGGCGGTGGGGGCGGTGCTGTTCGGCTTGGGCAAGTACGCCTTAGCCTTGTACCTCTCCACGGCTGCCGTCGTGTCGGCTTATGGCGCCGCAGGGTCCCTGGTCGTGCTTCTGATGTGGATATATTTTGCCTCGGCAGTGCTTTTGTATTCTGCGAGTTGCGCACGCGTACTGGCCGAACAGGAAGGCGATTTCTCTCGCGCCGCCATTCCGCCCGCCGCGGCTGAGGCTGCAGCAGTCAATGCCGAGACTGCGCAGTCGAGGGGTACTCCAATGCGGACGCAAGGAGAGCGCGCTGTTGCTACGGTGACCAGGCGCGGTCAGGAGCCAGTTGGCGCTCTACTGCCATCGGCCGCCGAGTTCCGGGAAAAAGGGAGCTGGCTGCCTGAGCCCGCTGGAGTCTCTCCTGCCCTAGGTTTGTGGGCAGCGCTCGCGGCGGTTGGCGGGTACATGGTTTCTAAGCGATTTGCCGGGAAATACGAAAAACCTGCCGTTTTGCTGCCCCAATCAAAAGTGAACCGGGTGCCGCCACCACCACCGCCGCCGCCGCCGCGGCGAGCGGCGGCCTTGCCTGCGGTGGCGGCTACCGGAGCGCGCGTGCTGCACGCCGCAGCAACAGTACGCCATGTTCCTGCCAAGTGGGCCTCCTGGGGATTTGCGGCGGCAGGCCTGGTTACCAAGTGGCGGCGCATACAAGCTGAGCGAGCGTTGAACACCTCGCTGGCTGCGGTGCAGGCCGATGTGCGAGCATTGCGCCGCCTGAGCCGTAAGCGCCGGGGGTGAGTGGGTTGGCGGCGTGAGGAGCGGTTGGGCTATCGCTCACAAGACTCCGGCGTATGCTTGGCTCCGGACGAGGCCGCGCCCATTGGCATAGGGGGCGGAATGTCACAAAATAGAGCGCCCTACGTCTAGGCTTTCATGGACGACACCCACACCTCCCATCTGACACCTTTCAGCTTCGATCTCCTGCGCCCGCGCCTGCAGGGCATTGCCTACCGCATGCTTGGGTCAGTGGCTGAGGCTGAGGAGGTTGTGCAAGACGCTTGGCTCCGTTGGCACGGTGCCGACCAGGCCGAGCTGGACAACCCCGAAGCCTGGCTGGTCACCGTGACCACACGGCTGGCCATTGATCGGCTGCGCGCGGCCAAGCAGCAACGCATACATTACCCTGGGTTTTGGTTGCCAGAACCTCAGCTCGATGAAGGCGATATACACAGCTCGCCGGCCAGTCCCGAGCAGCTATTGGAGCGAGCTGACGATATCTCAGTGGCCTTTCTGGCCTTGCTGGAGCGGCTGACACCAGAGGCACGCGCAGCCTTTTTGTTGCGCGAGATTTTCGACGCGGAGTATTCGGAGGTGGCGAAGGCTCTCGGCAAAAGCGAGACCGCGTGCCGACAGATTGTCTCGCGCGCCAAACTTCAGTTGAAGGATGCGCGACCGCGGCATACGGTGTCGTCAGATCAGCATTTCCGTCTGCTCAGCGGCTTTGCAGATGCCGCACGGCGTGGCGACTTCGCAGCCATGCAAGCCTTGTTGGTGGAAGACGCCGAGCTAATCGGAGATGGTGGCGGTAAGGTGCCCAGCTTTGGCAAAGTGTTGCTTGGCGGCAAGCGTATTGCCCAACTGTTCCTGGCCACGCATATGCGCCACGGTGCAGTGCAGCGCATTGAAATGGCTGTCATCAACGGGCAGTGGAGCCTGCTGCGCTTCATTGATGGCGAGCTGGAGTCGGTTCAGGCCTTCGAGACGGATGGTGAAAGGATCTTGCGCTTGCACGTACAGCGCAATCCGGACAAGTTGGCCCGCATCGCCATGATTTTTGCTAACCGTCACAGCGATGGAGATGGCAACGACGCTGCATAGTTTTCTCGACGTCGCATTTTTTTCTCTTGAGCTGTCACAAATGGCCAGGCTTGTACGTCTTCAGGGTGTAGCCATCAATTACATCCCTTCATCAACAGGAGCCGAAGACCATGAGCCAGCAAACCCATATCCCCCGCCTGAACTACATGCAGCAATCGCCTGAGCTGTTCAAGAAGTTCTTTGAATTCAGCAACGCGATCAGTGCAGCGGGCATCGAGACCAGCCTGTCGTACCTGATCGATATTCGAGCTTCGCAACTCAATGGCTGTGCTTTCTGCCTGGATATGCATATCAAGCAGGCCAAAATCCATCAGGAGCGCGAGTTACGCCTGCATCACGTGGCGATTTGGCGCGAGTCGCCCCTGTTCACCCCGCGCGAGCGCGCTGCGTTGGCTTGGACTGAGGCTTTGACCCAGATTGCACCCACAGGCGTTTCAGATGAACTCTACGCTGAGGTGCGAGAGCAGTTTTCTGAAAAAGAGTTGTCTGACCTGACCTACCGCGTGATGGCCATCAATGGGTGGAACCGCGCCAACATCGCATTCCGCAACGTACCTGGTACTCATGACAAGGCCTGGGGCTTGGACAAGGCTGGTTTGGCTTAAGTGCCTGAACAAGGCGTACTGGCATCAATCTGTCTGGCACGCCGCTGAATTCTTTGTCTAGCTGGACTGACAAAGAAGCCTCAAAAATACGACCATGACATGCGGTGAAGATGGATTGCCCGCGCGCTTACGGAAGGACTACAAATCCAGCACCAGCAGCTTGCTTTTTGAACGCGAGCAGCAGGGCGTGAATTGGTCGTTCTTAGCTTTTTCCTCGTCTGTGAAGTAGAGGTCACGGTGATCTGGCTCGCCTTCTAGCACACGGGTAATGCAAGTGCCGCAAACGCCTTGCTCACATGAGGTGAGTACGTCAATGCCGTTATCCTGTAGCACCCTGGTGATGCTCTGGCCGGCCTCAACGCTATAGGTCTTGCCGGTGCTGGCAATCCTCACTTCAAACTTGCCGTTGCCGGACGTGTCTTGCGGCGTGTTGGCGAAATACTCCAGGTGGATCTGCTCGTGGCCCCAGCCGTTGTTTTTCGCGCTATTGATCACGAAGTCGATAAAGCCGCCCGGCCCACATACATAGAGATGTTTGTCCGCGGCGGGTTCTGCGAGTGTTTCGACAATGTCCAGCCTATTTATCGGCGGGCCCGCGTCGAAATGGAGCTTGACGCGCTTCGAAAAATCCGATGCCTCGATTTCCTTTATGAAGGCCGTGCGATCTTCTGAGCGGGTGCAATAGTGCAGTGTGAAGTCCGCATCGATCGCGGCCAGCCGCTGGGCCATGCACAGCAAAGGGGTGACTCCGATGCCGCCAGCAAACAGCAGCGAGCGTTTGGCGTGTTGCAGCGGGAAGTGATTTCTTGGTGTGCTGATTCGAATCACATCGCCCTCCTTCACCGTGTCGTGCATGGCGGTGGAGCCGCCGCGCGAGGCCGGATCGCGTAGCACGGCGATCCGATAACGGTGCTGCTCGGTGGAGTCGTTGCACAGCGAGTACTGGCGGGTCAGACCTCCGGGAATGTGCACGTCGATGTGGGAACCGGCGCTGAACCGAGGCAGCGGCGCGCCGTCCAGCCGGGCTAGCTCGAAACTCGCGATGTCGGTCGCTTCTTCTGTCTTGCAGGTTACTTTTACTTCAATCGAACCCGTCATCAATGAGCCTGTTCCAACAGTTGCTTTCTGGCGATAAGCCGATCCAGAGCATGCCGCATTGCATCGATCATTCAGCGTTCTTCCACATCGTCGTCACGACCGGATACCTGATTGCGCTATGTCATACGTTTCGAATGATGCATCTATAGCCTTGCGTGCATCCATGACTCGTTCACTTCCCAGAAAAAACGGGCGCGCGCCGCTCGGCCATCGCGGTCACGCCCTCTTTGAAGTCGGCGGTCGCAAACTGCAACTCCTGATGGCCACGCTCGCGCAGGTTGGCTTCGGTGACCCTATCTGCCAGCCCACGGCGAATCTCGGAGCGGGTCGAGATGATGGCTAGCGGAGCGCCTATTGCAATTTCTTGCGCCAAAGCCATGGCGCGTGCGCGTACATCAGCTTCGGGCACCAGCTCGTCGGCCAGGCCCATGGCAAATGCCTGAGCACCATCGATCCGGCGACCGGTGTAGAAAAGCAGTGCGGCTTTTTGTTCGCCAATCAAATGAGGCAAGGTGACCGTCAAGCCAAAACCAGGGTGAAAGCCAAGTCGCGTGAAGCTGGCGCTGTAGCGCGCTGATTCGCAGGTCACGCGGAAATCCGCTACCAGCGCCAGGCCCAGACCCGCGCCGATAGCAGCACCATGTACTGCAGCAACGATGGGCTTTTTCGTTCGAAAGAGCCGCATCGCATGTGTATAGAACGAGGCTAGTTCCGTTGCACCGGAACTGCTGAAGTCAGCACCCGCACAGAATGTTTTCCCATCTGAGGCTAGCACTACGGCGCGGCAATTTGCATCAGCGTCTAGCACTTCAAGTTGCTCGGCCAACTCCCGCAGCAGGTCAGCGTCAGCAAAGTTGTGCGGTGGGCGATTAAGGACGATGGTGGCTACGTGGCCGGTATGTATGACGGTTACAGTTTCTACGGACATGAGCGCCTTGTGATCGTTGAGGAAGTGAGGAAGTGAGGAGTTTGTCTAAGGCTGACTACGTGCCTCAAGATAACTGTACAGCTCAGGTAGGTGCTTCTACGCTAGTCGTTGCTTGTGGCTTCGATGGATAGATTTCTTCGGTGTGCTCACCGACCTCCGGTGCGCGATGGCGAATTGGGGGGCGCTCCCCGTTAAATGAAATCGGTAGACCAACGATGCGTAGATCAAGTCCCGGAATCTCTTGCAAAATGCCGATGGCTTCGATTTGAGGCTGCGCCAACGCCTGCTTTAGGTCAAGGATGGGCGCGCACGGAACGCCGGCGGCTTCGAGTTTTTCTATCCAGTAATCGGTGCCCCGAGTAATCAATGCGTCCTGCAGCACGGGCAGGATGAATGGTTTGTGCTCTACCCGTAGGGCGTTGGTTTTCAAGCGCTCGTCGGCCGCCCATTCAGGGTGGTCGAGCGCCACACAGAGCTTTGCAAAAAGACGGTCGTTGGCGGCGGCGATCAAGATTTCGCCGTCCTGCGTATCGAAGGCCTGGAAGACCACCACGGCTGGATTGCCGCTGCGATGTCGTGGCGGCTGTTTACCGCTGGCGTTAAAGCCCGCCAACAAAACTTGCATCCAGCCCATGGCGGTTTCGAGCAACGAGGTATCGATGACGCAGCCCTTGCCCGTAGTGGTGCGCTGGAACAGGGCTGCAAGGCAGCCCACGACGGCCCAGATGCCGGTGCCCAGGTCCAGCACTTGCATGCCGACCCGAGCGCCGGGAGCGTCTTCTGAGCCATTCATCGAGAACATGCCGGAAAAGGCCTGAATGATGGGCTCATACCCTGGCTTCATGTTCATGGGGCCCATGTGACCGAAGGCGCCCAGTGAGCAATAGATCAGACGCGGGTTGGCTTGGCAGAGCTCTTCGGCGCCAAGGCCAAGCTCGTCCATCACACCGGGGCGCAGGTTCTGAATCAGTACATCGCATTCAGCAAGGTATAGCTTGAACCAGGCAATGGATTCGGGGTCTTTCAAATCGACGGCCAGGCTGCGTTTGCCATGGTTCATGGCCTGGAAGGTAGTGGCGGTTCCACGCCAAAAGGGCGGCCCCCAGCCGCGAGCGTCGTCGCCGCAACCCGGTCGCTCGACCTTGACGATGTCGGCCCCCAGCGATCCCAACACTGCGCTCGCGTAGGGGCCAGCCAGGTTTTGCCCGAGCTCTACAACGCGAATGCCTTTGAGTGGCAGTGATTGCGCCAGTTTCTGCATGCTGTCTTTGTTCATCTCGTTTGCCTTACTGTGCGGAGAATTTCGGGGCGCGCTTTTCCATGAAGTGGGCAATGCCTTCCTTGAAGTCGCTGGTAGTGCGGCAGGCAACGATTTCTGCGTCAGCCAGTTCGATGGCCGCTTCAATCGACTGTTGTTGTGCAAGCAGCATTTGTCGCTTCATGATGCGAACTGAGCGTGGCGATCCAAGGTTGGCAATGTCCGAAGCACGCTGCTGAACAGCCTCGCGAAAACTTTCTGCCGGCAGCAGATTGACGAGGCCCATGTAGGCCGCCTCTTCAGCCAGTACGGTGCGGCCAGAAAGCAGCAGATCTGCCGCATGCATGGGGCCAATCAGGCGCGGCAACAGCCAAGCGCTGCCATGCTCCGCCGCCAGACCTCGGCGTGCGTAGGGCGCACTGAGCTTGGTGCCACTGGCCATGAAACGGATGTCGCAATACAAGGCCACACACAGGCCAACGCCAGACACGGCTCCGTTGATGGCAGCAATCAATGGCTTGTTGACGGCCATCAAATAGCTGTAACGCTCGGTAGGGTCAGACGTGTCCGCGGACTGTCCACGCATGCTGCCCAGCACCTCCATATCCATGCCGGCGCAGAAAGCCCGGCCGGCGCCTGTCAGCACGATACAGTTAACGGCGCCATCGCTATCGGCTGCCATGACCGCGTTGCGCAGTTCGCCCTTGAGTACAGCTGTCCAGGCATTCAGCCGATCAGGCCGGTTGAAGGTGATGACGGCGACCTTGTCCCGCACTTCGTACTGGAGCTGCTGATAGTTCATGTCTCTTGGTATTGCCAGCCGGTGCGCGCTAGCGGGCTTTAGATGGCCTTGATTATTCGGTGATTGCGCCAATCGCAGTAGCGTAAGATTTCAGAAAACGAAATTATGAAAAATCACACATGACGAAGGAAGTGCTTTCAAGCCGGCGCTTAACGAAGGAGGTAGGCCGCTTTACGCGTGTGACGCCGGGCAGCCAGTCCCTGGAGCGCGGGTTGCAGATACTGCGCGCCTTTCGGCTTGGCATTGGGGAGTTGACTAATGCTGAGCTGGCCAGGCGCACAGGCTTGCCGCGCCCGACCGTCAGCAGACTCACACGCTCGCTGGTCGATGCCGGCTTTTTGTCATACGACCTGCAACTGCAGGCTTACCGGCTGGGTGCAGTGACCCTGAGTTTGTCGCAAGCCTTCAGGTATGGATTGCCGGTGCTGGAAGTAGCGCTGCCGCTGATGCGCAAGGTGGCCGAGGGCGAGCAGATTAACGTGGGACTGGCGGTGCCCGACCAGTTGGAAATGGTTTACCTTGAGTCAGCGCGCGAAAGCCGAATGGGGATATTCAGGCGCCTGTCAGCGGGCTCGCGCATACCGATTGAGCTGACATCTTTGGGGCGAGCATATCTTTCAGGGCTTCCGAAGCCAGAGCGTCAGCAACTGCTGGGGCGCATTGCGCAGCAACACGATAAGGGTTGGCCGGCGCTGCTGGCTGAAATAAACCGCGGAGTGATGCATATAAAGAAAAATGGTTATTGTCAGGCGAGTTGGCAAACCGGGGTGATCGCTATTGCTGCGCCGTTGCCCGCGCCCGACCAGACCTTGTATGCGCTGAATATCAGTTTCCCAATCGGCGAGAAGGAGGCGGAAAACTCAGCACAGGTCAAACGTTACGCGCAGATGCTGCTCCGGTTGAAGGAGCAGATTCTTGAAACGTGGCGAGCAAGAATCGAGGCGGTACCACTTTGAATAATTTCAGTTATTGAAATTAATGCGTTGCTGGTTGACGTGGCGGTCTAAATAATCTCTTGCAGGGTGCAACTCTTTGCATACACCTGAGCATTGAGGAGAAAAAACTTGAAACGTCGACAAATCGTGCACGTCCTTGCAGGGGCAGGTTTGCTGTCATCTGTGACGCATTTGTTTGCCCAGCGGAACAGCGCAGCAACGCAGATCATCGTGCCCTTTGGCCCAGGGGGCTCAGCTGACATTGTGGCGCGGCTAGT
The DNA here is from genome assembly GCF_000422885.1 of Ottowia thiooxydans DSM 14619. Lineage (GTDB taxonomy): Bacteria > Pseudomonadota > Gammaproteobacteria > Burkholderiales > Burkholderiaceae_C > Ottowia > Ottowia thiooxydans. Next base: position 219,819 of record NZ_AUGX01000013.1, read on the forward strand.
GGCGCACTACATGACTGAGAAAAGCGGCCTATCTGCGGTTATCGACAACCGGCCCGGCGCCAGCGGCATTATCGGCATGGAGGCCGGCAAGCTCGCGCCTGCAGATGGTCGCACGCTGGTGGTGGTGTCGTCGGGTACGCAAGGTGCTAACCCGAGCCTTTTCAGAAAGCTGCCTTATGACCCCGAAAAGGACTTTACCGTCGTGGGTATTCTGGGTGTAGGTGGTAGCTATCTGCTGGTACGTGCCGATGCCCCTTGGAAGACACTGGCCGACTTTGTGGCACAGGCGAAGGCGAAGCCCGGCCGAATCAATTTCGGCCAGTTCAGCGCTGCCAGCGCAGTGCCTGCCGCATTGCTATCCGAACGCGCAGGGATTGAGATGACTGGCGTGCCATACAAGCAGATTGGTACCGCGGTGACTGACCTGCTTGGTGGGCAGACGCAAATGATGTTTATCGATACAGTTGCATCCGAAGCGTATGTTGCTTCAGGGCAGTTGCGGGCCCTGGCAGTGACTCATACAAAACGCCTGCCTCGTGACCCCAACATCCCGACTATCGCGGAGACGTACCCTGGCTTTGAGATGGTCAGCTTTCTTGGAGTTGCCGTGCCAGCTGCTACCCCGCTGGCGGTGAAGGAATCATTGAACAAGATGATCAACGAGGCGACGACGGATGAAGCTGTCAAGGCCAAACTGGAAAGCCTGTCTTTTTTACCGCGGCCCATGAGCCTGCAGGAGTGTGTTGAGTTGAACAGGTCTGAGCGCGTGAAGTGGCGAGGTTACGTGGTGACTGCCAAACTTGCTGTGCAATAACACGCTGTTCACAACCACGAAAATCAGAGTGGGAATGCCAGTCACCCAACACCCCCGCCCGGATCCGTACGTGCGGGATTGCCTCACACGGTCCCTGTCCGGCTCGTGGCCGCCGTAGCTGGCTAAGCCTTCAGAGTATGAAACTTTCATTCACAACACTTTGCTGGTTCTGACCGGCGCACTGGAGACACCATGATTTACAAAGGCACAGCTGAACGCGCACGGCAAACACGCCGCCGCCTGCAAATCACGGGCATGAAGCCGTATCACAAGAGCGAGTGGATGGATACCGGGCGTGATGGTCAGTCTTCTCCCACGGTTTTCCTGGTGGAAATGGACCCTGATTCGACGGTGAACCCGCACTTTCACAGGAACAATCAGTTCCAGCTTTTCCTCACCGGTAATGGGTCCATTGGCAAACAGAAGCTCAGCCCGGTCACGGTGCATTACGCTGGCGCCTTCACGGGTTATGGGCCGCTGGTGGCCGGCCCCGAAGGGTTGGGCTATTTCACAATGCGGCCTGTGTATGAGCAGGGCGCCCTGCTGATGCCCGAGAACAGGGACAAGATGGTTCGCGGCCCCAAGCGCATGGTCACCAGTGAATCGTTACCGGCAACCGACCCGGCGTACTTAGAAAATCTGACGCAGATCGAGACCAGCGAGCCGATTCCGCTGCAGCCTGATAAGTTGGCCGCCAGCATCACCCGACTGCCTGCGGGGATGTCCATCACCGGGCGCAGCCCTGGTGGATCGGGGGGGCAATTTTATGTCGTGCTGGCGGGCAGCATGGTGCATGACGGCGTAGAGATGCTGGACTGGGAGCACATCTTCGTCACAGAGGATGAAGCACCTTACACCGTGACCGCAGGTCTCAATGGTCTGGAAGTTCTGTGCCTGCAATACCCACCGCGAGCCGAAGAATACAAGGTGCCTGAGGCCATGGTGTTGTGCGACGATGCTGCTTTGGGCGTGCCGGTCACGACATGAGTTTTTTGCGTTTGTGTTCAACCTCAGTTTTTGTCGCAGACTGGGCGCGAATGGGACTGAGCATGCTGCCTGGTTTCTACTTCTTCAGTAAAAGTGCAGGATAGAACTTGGCCGTTGCCTTTTTAAGAAGAACGCGCCTGAATGCGTCCAAGACAGGTGACGCATTGTCTATACGCCAGACGATAGTGACCGGTATGCGTGGGCGCTCCTTCAATCTCACAAAGGCCACTAGCCCAATCCAATCGTTCGTTACGCAAGCTGGCATCAGGCTCACACCATATCCAGCTGCAACGAGCGCCAGAGCTGCAGGTAGTTGTTCAACTTCCTGGCCAATCTTGACGCGGAATCCTCCCCTTTGCTCGCACAACTTCGTGACCTGGTCATAGTGCCCCGTTTCCGGAGACCTCAACAGAGTGATGAATTGCTCTGATGCCAGGGCGCTCAGTGGTATGGCCGGTTTGCCCGCGAGATGATGACCCATGGGCACTGCCGCGACGAGTTCCTCTTCCCAAATCTGCGACACATTTAGCCGAGCCTGAGGTTCAGGGAAGGGGGCGAGCGAAGGTTCAATGGCGAGAAAACCTATGTCAATCGCCCCCGCCGCAATCGCTTCGATCTGCTCCTTTGGTGGCAACTGAATAAGGTCGATGGTCGTGTTTGGACTTTCGCCACGAATCGCGCTCAGCAGTGGCGCAAAGCGGCTGAGCATTGCTGAGCTCATGAAGCCCACTTTCAGCCGTCCCGCGTCACCTCTTCCAATTTGACGGGCTTCTGTGGCGGCACTGGCCGCTTGCTCAACAAGCGCCCGAGCGCGGCGTAAAAAAGCCTCCCCCGCAGCGGTAAGTTCCACAGATCGTCGGTTACGTGCCAGGAGGACCGTGCCCAGTTCTTTTTCCAGAGCTTGAATTTGTTGACTCAAAGGTGGCTGCGAGATATGCAATTTTTCCGCCGCACGACGGAAATGCCGCTCCTCGGCAACGGCAATGAAATAGCGAATCTGGCGGAAATCCATGATAGGGAAATCAGATCAAAGTCTATAAAAAATCATATTGGACGTATTAAAGCAGCTTGCAGATACTTTGCGCAATACAACAAGGAACCTCAATGACAGCTTCAGCATCCGCTATAGATTTCTCTCGTTTGGCTCCGCTTCCAGGCAACCGAATACTGGTTGTGGGTGGGTGCGGTGCGATAGGTCGGTTGCTCGTCTCTGAGTGCGTGCGTATGAAGCTTGAAGTCGCGGTTTTCGCGCTTCCACGTTCTTTGAAGGCCAATCCACCGCCTGAAGGGGTGATATCCATTGCTGTGGATGTTGCGGATGAGGCGTCAGTAGCCGAAGGCGTGAAATCGCTTCAGGGTCACTGGGACTCCCTCGACACTCTGGTGTTCCTGGTGGGGTTCATGACCGTGCCACCACGCCCTGTTGACGAAATTGACCCAGCGGAATGGGACAGCGTGGCCATGGGCAACCTGCGGGCTGCGTATCTTGTCAGTCGGGCGTTGCTGCCGATGTTGAGGGCAGCCGAAAGCCCCAGTATTGTGAATGTGGGTTCAAGTCTCGCGTACAACCCTCTGCCCGGAGTAGCGCCATATGCTGCCGCAAAAGCGGGCTTGGTGGCACTTACCAAGTCGCTGGCCATAGAAAACGCGCCGAAGATTCGAGCCAACCTGGTGGCACCCAGTGCGATCGACACGCCATTCCTTGCTGGGGGAGGCGGTGAGCGAGGCGCAACAGCTGCAGCGGCGGGCGGGGATGCATGGCTGAGGAACATGACCAAATACGTTCCGACCATTCCAATGGGACGAATTGCCCAAGTTGAGGACGTGGTCGGTCCAGTACTGTTCCTTGCAGGTCCCAGCGCTGCATTCATTACCGGGCAGGTTATCCATGTGAACGGTGGCCGGGTTACACCTTAAGGATCACATCATGACTATTACAGAAGATATGGTGGCGGTCATAGCCCGCGCGAAGCTGGCGTTCTTTGCCACTGTCAACGAGGACGGGACGCCGAACCTTTCTCCCAAGGCCTCTTTGACCGTCCGTGAGAACGCACTTTGCTTTGCGAACATGGCGTCTCCGCACACTGTTGAGAACTTGAAGAGAAATCCTGCAATTGCCATCAATGTGGTTGATATCTTCTCGCGTCGGGGCTATAGATTTTCCGGAAAGGCTTCCATCCTGACGCCTGTAGATCCTGGTTATGCATCTGTTGCCGAGTGGGTCTGGGAAGTGAATGGCAAGCAATATCCTGTTCATGAAGTCATCTCTGTTGAAGTGACGGATGCAAGCCCACTGTTTTCACCTGCGTACAAGTTCGGCGGCGATGTGAATGAGCAGGAGCTTCGGGTAACTTATCTCGAAAAATACGGTGTTCGTGATCTGTAACTTCCACTCTGTTGATAGTCCCTCAACTCAAAGCTGGGCGTGCTGAACCAGGGCGTGTTCGCACTAAATCCACCCTTCGGCCTGGGGGTGAATTTGGTGTGAACACGCTCTCATGGCGCCAGGTTGTTGCCTTTCAGGAGCGCCCCTGCAAGCCCCTCCGGTACTGCACGGCCTCCGCTACGTGGCTGACCGCAACGTCTTCGCAGCCCTCCAGATCAGCTACTGTGCGCGCCACTTTCATGGCGCGATGAGTCGCGCGCGCACTCCAGCCAAGCCGGGCAGCGGCTGTGGTCAGGAAGCTGGCAGCGTTGGGGGCCAGTTGTACGTGTTGGTCGATGGCCTGCCCGTGTAATGCCTGATTGGCGTGGCCTTGTCGGGCCATGGCGCGCTCACGAGCGACCGTGCAGCGCTCGCGCAATGTGGCGGTGGATTCGCCTAGAGGAGCGGCGAGTAGCTCATCCGTGGAGAGCGAGCCAATCTCCACGTGTAGATCGATACGGTCGATCAACGGGCCCGAGAGCTTGCCTTGGTAGCGAGAAACCTGATCAGGAGTGCAGCGGCAGGCACGCACCCGAGAACCCAGGTACCCGCAAGGGCACGGGTTCATGGCTGCAATAAGTTGGAAGCGAGCGGGAAAATCGGCCCGCTGCGCCGCACGGGAGATCGTGATCTGCCCACTTTCAAGTGGTTCGCGCAAGGCTTCCAGTGCGGCCCGTGGGAATTCAGGCAGTTCGTCCAGAAATAGCACACCTTCATGTGCCATGGAAATCTCGCCTGGCCTCGGCGGTGAGCCGCCTCCCACAAGGGCCACGGCGCTGGCAGAGTGATGCGGCGCGCGCGTGGGTCGTTGGCACCAGTGATCGAGTTTGAAGGTGCCGCCCAGGCTTGCAATGGCTGCGCTTTGTAAGGCTTCGCTCACCGCCATGGGTGGCAGCAAACCAGCAAACCGCTGCGCCAACATGGATTTTCCGGTACCAGGAGGGCCCATCATGAGTAGCGAATGAGCTCCGGCGGCGGCGATCTCCAACGCTCGCTTGGCTGCTGCCTGGCCTTTCACGTCAGCGAGATCCGCATAGCGCGGAATGCTTGAGCGTGGCGCCGGCTCTACGCGCGACCAACCGTCGGCTGGCGTGTCGGTTGCCTCCCCTTGCGATCGCTCGGCGGCGGGCAGGAACTGGGCCACCACATCCAGCAGATGACGCGCGCGGTATACAGCCATGCCGGGCACCAGAGCCGCTTCTTCTGCACTGCCGGGCGGCAGTACCAGTTGAGCACCGACGCCTTGTTGATGCAGCGCCACCCCCATGGCCAACGCACCGCGAACAGGCCGCAGCTCACCCGAGAGCGACAATTCCCCAGCAAACTCCCAGCCTTCCAGGCGCTGGCCGTTGATCTGACCGCTGGCGGCCAGAATTCCGAGCGCGATGGGCAGATCAAAACGGCCTGAATCCTTGGGCAGGTCGGCCGGTGCCAGGTTCACGGTAATACGCTGGTTGTGCGGAAACTCAAGGCCGCTGTTTTGCAGAGCGCTGCGCACGCGCTCTCGCGCTTCCTTCACCTCCACATCAGCCAGCCCCACCAGCGTGAAGCTTGGCAGGCCGTTGGCCAGATGAACTTCCACTGTGACTTGTGGCGCCGCCAAACCCATCAGCGCGCGGCTGGCAACTAGACTCAAGCCCATACCGAATTTTTTCTTTTCATGAACAATCAGAAACGGGTGATGCACCAAGCGTGTTCCGCACGCGGATGGTGCGGCACACGCTAAGTGTCTGCCTGTTCGCTTGGAGCTTTTTCACTCTGCGAATCTTTAGTGGGCATGCTCCCTGAGAAAACACTCCCTGGATCGCGAACTATCCACAGGAGCGAACGCAGTAGGTGGCAGCACCAAGCCCGAACTTGGGGTGGGTCTGATGCCGCAGGACTCTATTGTCTGCGAAGTTGAGAAAAACTTAGTAAATAAGTTTTAATAATTACGCACTTCGGATAGAGGAAGGGCCGTCGCCGGCCGTTCAATCGATTTCTTTGACTCGACCTAACGGCTCGCAGCCGTACGTCAGTCTTTGGACTCGCCCATGTCAAGCATGGGAACGAAACCACCGAAGATCATGCGTTTGCCATCAAACGGCATATCCATGTTTTGCATATCTGGATCTTCCATCATCTTCTTGTTGGCGGCGTCACGCACCTGTTTTGATGGCCACTCGATCCATGAGAAGACTACGGTCTCGCCCACCTTCGCATCAACCGCACGCTTGAAGTCGGTGACCTTGCCGTCGGGCACATCGTCTCCCCAGCATTCGACCTGTCGCAGGGCGCCGAGTTTCTTGGCTTTCTCGTAAAACGTCTTGCTCAGTTCGATGTACTCGTCGCGCTTGTCGGAAGGTACGGGGACCACAAATCCGTCGATGTAGCTCATGGTTTGCTCCTAGTCGAAGATCGCCGCACATCCGTTTGAGTCAGGCAATCGAGTGGTTGAAGACGAGTCAGGCGAGCTGGAGAAGCTCCGCAAAACCGAGTATCTATTCACTAAGCGAGGGATGCAAGCTGCCTCGTTTTTATAATGGCGCGAGCCGCTGTGAAATGCATTGCCAACGCTGCATCCATCGGAGTTTGCCGGCGCTTCCACATCCGCTTTCTCCTGCCCGAGCTCTGAGACTTTGCATGACTGCCTACACCTGCCACTGGATCGAAACCGCACCCAAACGCAAGAGTAGCGCTCCGCTGCTCATCCAACTCACGTTGCACCCCAATGGCTACGACGGGCAGGCCTATTGGAAGCGGCAGGAGGCGCGCACCTCGGCAGAGCGGTTCAAGATGGTGGAGGATCTCACCTTTGCTGCCGACGTGGGGCCGCAGGTGGTGCTGCAGCGCTTCATCGAATTGCGCAGTACGCTGGCTGGCAGTGGCTTTCAAGAGGTGGTTGCACCGGACAAGGTGTACGGGCCTGGCAGCATCGCCGGCCACAGGCCCAAGACCCAGGATGAATGTCGGATGGATCTGGCGGCGCTGCACACCGAATGCGGCGATAACGATGGCGCGTTGGCGCAGCTACTGCAGTGCCAAAACAGCGAAGGTGCGTGGTACTTGCATACAGCCGCACGGCGAGCGCATGCCAACCGCGCACGCGCAAATCCCGGCCCTGATGCGGATGATGACTGGACCGCCGCGCTCAATCACTGCATCGCCATCGTCTCCAGCGCGGAGGAGCAAAAGACCAACCCGTTCTACATGCACACAGGCAGCAGTAGTTACTATTTCGGCGACAGCTACGGGGGCGCCCCTTCGCAGTTGGCTGCTGCTGCTCAGACGATGGCCGAGTACGCACTGTGTGTTGCTGATCAGCCGGAGCAGGCGTTACAAGCCATTGCCTTGGCCGATAGCACCAGCAGCGGCACAACGCAGATAGAGCAGTACCGCGTCACTGCTCTGCTTCAACTGGGTCGAAACGACGAGGCGCATGCATGCCATCGAAAATGGAGCCTGCGCATGCCTAAAGTGCTGAATGACCCCGCCTACCAGGCCTTCGTGGCGGGCGAAACGGCGCAGGCCAACGAATCCGAGCGCCTGCGCATCGACGCGTTGAAATTTGAATACGCACCGGGCCAAAGCGCCACAGCTGTGGACCTCGATCTGCTCCGCCAGCACTTTCCCGCCGCCATGAAGAACGCTGCCTGCGCGGCCTATGTGCAATGGGTTAGCTCGCCGGACCAGCCACATCAACTCACCGTAATAGATGGTGAGTACCGCCAAGCCTATCAATTGTTCAGCATAGCGCAGGCTCTGGAGAAGCATGCGGACATGATGGACTGGCTCAGCCTGCACGACGACAGCTCACCAGAGCTGGCTTCCGAGATCCGCCAGGCCATTGCCGATGACGGCATCGACCCGATGCGCATGCTGCCTATCGTGGGCGATGAGCAGTCGTCCGACTGCTTCCTGCTGCGCACTGATGACCCTCACATGGGCGTGGTGTACTACTGGTCGCATGACGAAAGCACTGTGTTCAGTCCCATCGTGTCAAACGCAGAGCAACTGTTTCCCTGGTTGCGGGCGCAGGCTGAAGCAGGGGATACTTTCTCTCTGTGATCCCGTGCCGCAGACAGGTGTAGGGCCAAGCGCTAACCCCAGATAGTTGGAAATTGGGCGCTCCAATGTGTATTTTGGCTCGCCGCAGACAGCGAACTTCCAACTCACGACACTAGATACGTTGCCGTTGGGCGTTGAGGTAAGCATCGCGCGACGGCAAAAGATACTCGGCACACAAATTGACCAGTGCCGCTCGATTTCCGGCACGTAGCGCTTCAATCATCTGCCAATGTTCTTGTCGAGCGTCGGACGTTGGTCGAAAGTCATCAAGGACGCGAGCATCAAGGCGGACTGATAGGCGCATGAACGGCTATGGACGGACGGTTGCGGAGCCGGGAATATCGGCGACTGCCTTTCTTCGTACGCTTAAGGTCAAGACACGGCATTTGGGTCACCTTGACCGTCCACCATACGACAGCTCGAATCGATCGCGAAGAAAACAGTCGATCCGAGCTAGATGGGGCACAACGCCTATGCCAGGAGTCGTCGGCAGACGAAGAAATCCATCGTCAATCCATGACGCATAGCTGCTGGAGTCTCGGAGCGGATTAGGGTTAACGTCGATTTCGGCGTATCCACGCCCACCCGTCGCGGCAAGTACGTGTGCAGAGGTGGCGGCGGCAATGTGCGTTCCGAATGAATGGGGGCAAAACAGACGGCCCGCGTTCTCAGTGCCGACGCCCATTGGGTGGCAACTGCTGACGCCGCCCCACTTTGCCACATCTGGCTGGATCACTCCCAGCCAACGACATGCCTCGCGGAATGCTCCTTCAGACAGCAGGTTTTCACCGCCAGCCAAAGGAGCAACCGATGCGCGTGCCAAACGCTCCCAGTCGTCTTCGGACCGATGCGGCGACATAGGCTCTTCAATCCACTCCAGCGAAATCTGATTCAGCTCCGCTACCGCATCCAGGGCTTCATCCATGGTCCAACCACAATTGGCATCGACCATCATTCGCTCAGATGGGGCCAGCCGGCTTCCTTGGTCAAGGATCGACGTAAGCGTCTTTGCGTCGTCAAACCCCGCCTTGAACTTGAACGCACGATGCCCCTGAGATCTGAGGGCATCAAGACCTGCGGCGGGCATGTCGGGAGCAAGTCCGCTGGCATAGCACCGCATGGTGTTGGTGCGGCTACCGAGGAGCTTGAACAGCGGCTGCCCGGCGATGCGGGCTCGCAGGTCCCAGAGCGCGCAGTCCACACCAGCTAGCACTTGCGAGACAGGCCCCGGTTCACCTGCCAGGGTAATCAAAGGCATGAGGGCCGCCTGCAGATGGCCGATGACGCTGGAAATGTCGGTGACATGGCAACCTACGAGCGCTGGTGCAACGAACTCACGCAGCAGGTTGAATCGATGCAGAGCCCCTGCAGCAGGCATTCCGCACCACACCTCGCCCCAACCGGTACAACCGTTTTCGTCGGTCAAGGAGACCAGAAGGGCTCCCCGTTCGCTTCTCGCTCCGAAGGACGAAACGACCCTCTCGGAAGGGGCAATGAACGCATGTGCCGTGAAGTGAGCAATGCGAAAAGCGTACAGCTCCTGGGTGCTCGAGGGCTCAACCCGACTGCGAGACGGTTGCTGTTCGTTGATGCCCACGTCAGACGTGGCCATACTTGTTGAGAGCATCTGCCAAGCTCAACCCGGCGGCAAGCTCTTTGCGAATCTCTGCTTCCTTCTGAGTCAATCTTTCCGCCTCAGCCAGAACGACCTCCACCTGTGCAGCCGGAATGACAATGGCGCCGTCCAGGTCGGCCAGAATAAAGTCGCCAGGGCTGACTTGAACGGTTTTTGTAGTGGCGCCCGCTAGAAACACCGGCTCCTGCCATCCCGTTACCTGCCAGCGGCCTATGGACTGAACCGGCGTGCGATAGCGCGCGAAGATGGGAAAGTTCATCTTCCCTAGCCAAAGAAGATCGCGGATGCCGCCGTCGATCAGTGCCCCCACGCTGCCTTTCTCTCTCATTCCGATCGCGATCAGTTCTCCGAAATAGCAGATACCCTGCCCATCGCCGGACCACACGCTGATCTCATCTTCCTTGATCTCGCTGCACGCAAGCATTTTCTTGGGATCACCACCCTGCGGACCGGGCACCATTTGCCCCCGAATCGTAAATGCCCACCCGGCCAAGCGGTCGGTCCCGCTGAGCTGTTGAAACTCCGGCGCCAGGCCCTGGTTCAGAAAGCCCATCTCGTCGAGGACATCCGCCACGTTGGCGGTATCTACGTTTAAGAATCGCTCACGGATCTCGCGTCGCTGTTGGCTAGTCAATTGCATTGTTTGCTCTTTCAGATGCTGGAAATCAGGCCGCCGTCCACTCGGACAACAGTGCCGGTGATGTAGCTAGCGCGTGCGCTCGCCAGGAAAGTGATCGCGTCCGCGTATTCATTCGGGTTGCCATAGCGTCCGATCGGGATGCTTGCCACGCTATTGGCCGAGACTTCTTCCGGCGTCGACCCCGCCGCCGTGGCTTTTGCATGGTCGAGGTTGACTATTCGCTGAGTCGCGATCCGGCCTGGCACCGTCACGTTGACAGTCACCCCGTGCCTGGCGACCTCTGCTGCCAACGTTTTAGACCAGCCGACCAAGGCCAAACGCAGCGCATTTGAAGCCGCGAGATTGGGAATAGGCGCGACCACCCCTGACGAAGTCGAGGTGATGATTCGGCCCCATCCGCGGTTTTGCATTCCTTGCGCGATAGGCCGTGTGAGAGAGATGAGAGAAAGAACCATGGAATCGAAATAGCCGCGCCACTGCTCGTCCGAGACCTGATCTGTGGAGGCAGGTCGAGGCCCGCCAGAGTTGTTGATGAGGATGTCGACTGGGCCGAAATTCTTCTCAAGGGTGGCCAGTCTTTCGGCGTGATGCTCCGTTATGGCAAGGTCCCATTGCATCGCGCTTGCGTTCCCTCCAGACGCCCGGATCCCGGCGGCTATGGACTCCGCTGCTTCCAGGTTGACGTCGGCAACTGCAACATTGCATCCCTCTTTGCTGAGTGCATGGGCAATCGCTCCTCCCAGGCCGCCGCCGCCGGCCATCACGAGGGCCGTTTTCTTGTTGATGCCTAAATCCATGTTCAACGCTCCTGTTGTAGTGCGGGTGCGTGTGCAACCGTCGTTTTCCAGACCTCGGATTCGGATTGCCAGAATCTCTGAAAGGCCGCTAGTGAGCTGTCACCGGGCAGGAACCCTGCGTCCGACAGCTTCTTGACCAGCTCGGGATTGGCAAAGGCGCGTGCAACAGCGCTCGCAATTTTTTCCGCTCTGTCTCTGGGCACGTCCTTGCTTGCGAAGAGGCCCGCCCACGTCGTCACTGCAAAGTTCGGCAATCCCGACTCGGCAACGGTGGGGATCGCAGGCGCCAGCGGGAATCTCTTGCTACCAGTGACTGCGATCCGGCGAACTCTGCCGCTGGCCACCACGGATTCGGTCGATGGAATGGATTCGAACAGCAGGTCCGCCTCACCTGACGCCACACCAAGAGCTGCGGCCGGGCTGCCGTTGAAGGGCACCGCGTAGATGTCAACGCGTGCCGTTTGCTTGAAGAGTTCGATAGAGGCATGGGAAGCGCTGCCAATAGCTGCATAGGCGGCAGTGAGTTTTCCCGGAGACTTTTTGGCGGCTGCGATGACGTCGTTGACGCTGTGCAGGTTCGACGCGGAATTCACCACCAGGCTGAAGTCTGTCCTGTAGATCTGGCTGACTGCATAGAAATCCGTAAGAAACGATCCGGCCTGCTTGGGATACACGTGCGGCGTGATCGACATGGTGCTCTGCGGCGCCATCAGGAAGGTGTATCCGTCTGCAGCAGCCTTGAGTACTTCGCGTGCCGCCAGCGTGCCGTTGACCCCTGGGCGGTTGTCAATCACGACGGGCTGCTTCAAATCCGCCGATACAAACGCACCCACCAGACGCGCGCCGAGGTCGGGCGTTGACCCGGCAGGTGTGGCGACGACGATGCGGATAGGGCGCTCAGGGTAGTTCTGCGCTTGAGCGGACACAGACAGGGTGAGTAATGCGCCGCCGATGGCGGCGCTGAGGCAGAGGAGGTTGCTCACGGTTTGGGCCTTGGCATTGAGGGGGTAGGCGAAATATAGAAGCGTGCGGGTTTCGCGTCCAATATCATTGGTGTAAGGAGTGATACGTTATGAATACCCCCTTTCACATGCCAGAACTTCGGGTTCTGCGGCAGTTTTCCGTGGTGGCCACTTCAACCAGCCTCCGGCAAGCCGCTGAGCGACTCAATATGTCTCAGCCGCCATTGAGCGTAGCGATGCGGAATTTGGAGGCCCACATCGGAGCTCGGCTCTTTGAGAGAACCGCGGCAGGCATCGTGCTCACCGACGCAGGCAAGGTCTTGGAGCGGGAAGCGACGGCATTGCTTTCTCATGCGAACCGCGCCATCGAGTTGACCCGGGCTACGGCGGCTGGTCTGGCAGGAGAGATCCGTGTCGCTTTCATTACCTCAGCAATGGTTAGTTTCCTGCCTGACGTACTCGCCACGTTCTCCGAGCGCTACCCCGAAGTGCGCCTGCGACTGGTGGAAGCGGTATCTGTGGAGGTGGCGGACCTTCTTTCAACCGGGAAAGCAGATATAGGTTTCTTGAGCCCACCCGTTAATTTTTCAACTCCGATGGATTGTCAAACCGTGCACGCGGATCGTCTCGTCGCGATTCTTCCTGCCAAGCATCCATTGGCTTCGCGCAAGAGCATTCCGTTGTCTGCACTTGCGCAGGAACGCTTTGTGTCGTTCTCGGCAGACCGGGTACCTGCGTTCTCGCAGCGAATCGTCGGCGCATGCCTGGAGGTTGGTTTTCAACCGCGCATCGTCCAGGAGGCTGCCCATATCTTTACGATTCAGTCCTTGGTGGCGGGGAACTTCGGGGTCGCACTGGTGCCAGGCTCGGCAGCAGGCAATCACCGAGGGCTTGCTCGTGTGCCAATCGCCGGGAAGTCACGCCTCTTGGACATAACCATCGACATCGCATACCTTGCATCGCACGCTTCAACCAGCAGTCTGAACTTTATTGAGCACTGCATCGCTCAAGCTGGTTCAGGCTTGGCCCGAGCTTTGTCATCGCGATGAACAAGAGCGGCGTCGGAGAAGACCCGTTGGCGACCTCTGTGACCACTGGCCGAGGCGTACCACCGCATGTCTTTGTCTAGCCAAATCGTCAGCGACCCTCGTGCCTTCAGTGCCGCGTTGTGCGCAGCCCAGTTGGCGGCCTTGTAGCGACCTCTGGCTCCCTTGGCTTCATTCATGCGCGCAGCCTATCAGGACCACGCCACGGCTTTGTGCAACAAAGCCAATCGCCCCGTCTCAAGGGCAGCTCTTGTTGTAAACGGCATACCTCCCGCCATAAGAGCAGATATACGAAATCATGTTTGCCACGGGAAGCTGCAGATCAGGGTGCACATTCGTACCCCTCTGCCTCAATGTCTCCATATAGTCCAGCATGGTCTCGCCCTTGGTGTTTTTGACATTGAGTATTTCAGTGAAGATCTCCGGCTGCTTTCTTTTTTTGTCGTAGTAGAGCCGGATACTGTTCAAAAACTCTGCCCGTGATTCAGGCTTCTCAATCACGTAGTGGACCATCGGGCTTTTCACCGCCCACGAGTAACCTGTTGGCTGACACTTCGAATGTAAAAAGTATTCTTCTGGCGTGTACGGCGACTTCTCGAACTTCTGAATCAAGCTGCCTATCAGGTTCTTGGGTGTCATCGTGAACACCATGCAGTAGTTCTCGAAGTAGTCCTCACGGGTGGCTTCTCTGTAGTCAGGCTCCAGTTTTGGCTGCGAGAACGCTAGGCTGGCATGCAGCAGGAAGATCATTGCAAGTGTGTTTTTGACTTTTACAGAGGTCATATGGATTGGTCTGGTTCAGAGGCGCACACGTGCCCTATACGGATTCATGGGCCAATCTGATTATCAACAGGCTCAACAAAAGCTTCAAGAATTTCTTGTCACGCCCAAGGACATCCTGCAAAACTCCCACGACTGTGTGCTCTGCGTCATTTTTCTCAGGCATGCTCCCTGTCCATGAAGCAATCGGGCCTTGATCTGGATTTAAGCAGGAAGAAGACGCGCAAGCGGTTGTTCCTGCAGGAGATGGAGCAGGTAGTGGCCTGGACGGCGCTAGAGGAGTTGATCGCGCCTTACTACGGCGAAGGTCGCACTGGCCGCCCTCCGTTTGCACTGCAGAGCATGCGGAGGCTGCACTTCATCCAGCAGTGGTTCAACTTGTCGGACCAAGCGATGGAAGAGGCGCTGTTCGATGTACCGCTGTACCGCCAGTTCGCTGGTCTTGATGGTCAAACTCGGCTGCCCGAAGAGAGCACGATTCCGCGGTTTCGCCACCGACTGGAGCGCTACAAACTGGCCGAGAAGATGCTGTCTGTAGTCAACGAAATGTTGCAAAGCAAGGGTTTGTTACTGCGCGAAGGCACAGCGGTAGACGCCACGCTGATCGCCGCGCCGAGTTCAACCAAGAACAAAGACGGCCAGCGAGACCCCGAGATGTGCCAGAGCAAGAAGGGCCAACAGTACTATTCCGGCATGAAGTGCCATATTGGCATGACTGCAGACTCAGGGCTAGTGCACACCGTCAGAGGCACCAGTGGCAACGTCAGTGATGTGGTGGGCCACTACACTGCTGCATAGCAAGGAGACGGATGCCTTTGGCGATGCGGGATACCAGGCAAAAGAGCAGACGCAAATGCTGGGCTGACTTGGCACATTGCTATGCGCCCGGGCAAGCTCCGAGCGCTAGACAAAGCAAACGCCAAGGATGTTTTGATCGACAATCTCGAGAAGATCAAAGCCACCATCCGCGCCAAGGTCGAACACTCATTTCGGGTTATCAAACGCCAGTTTGGACACCTCAAGACCCGCTACCGCTGGAAGCCCGCCCGCGAAATCATTCGCTGCGAAGGCGAGCCTCTTGAACCATCGTGGCGGCCAATGCATCTCCCGTGCGGAGAATGCGGTTGAACTCATCAGCCTCTCCTCCATAGACACTGCTGCCCAGGTCGCGCAACGTTGCACCCATCTTCTCGTCGGTCAAGGCTTGCTGTATGGCCTTGGTGAGCAGCGCGACCAAGGGCGCCGGTGTGCCTGCTGGCGCGAGCACTCCTACATAGGTGGTGCTGTCAAATTCCTTCAAACCTAGCTGGCGGATCGTGGGCACGCCTGGCAGCGCGGGGTCTGGCCTGGTTCCCATGACCGCCAAGGGCTGAAGCGCACCGGCCTTGATGTGCGGCATGGAGGTCGTCACCTGGTCGAAGACGACGTCCACCTGGCCACCAATCAAGTCGACGATGGCTGGCGCAGCACCTTTGTAGGCGATGGTGTTGAGCTTGAGCTTCGTGGCATCCTCGAATTGAAGGATGCCCAGGTGATTCGTTGTGCCTGGTCCGGCATGCCCCACGTTGAGCGCACCGGGCTTGGCTTTTGCATAGGCCACCACGTCTTCGTAGGTCTTGAACCGGGTATCTGCCTTGCGCGCGACCATGACCAGCGAAGTGCGGCTGGCCAGACTTAATGGCTGAAAGTTGCTGAGCTTGTAGCTCGTCTTGAACATGTGGGGCAGAGTGGTCACCTGCTCTGGGATGCCGACGAGCAGCGTATGTCCGTCAGGTGCAGATTTGGACACATGCGTGGCCCCGATGGCGCCGCCTGCGCCGGCCTTGTAGTCGACCAAAACGGTAGTGCCAAGGAGCTTGGCCAACGGGATCGACAGGCTGCGCGCCACCGTGTCGATATTCCCGCCCGGCGGGAAGCCCACGATCAACGTGACAGGCTTTTGCGAAAGCGTTTGCGCCCAAAGGGCTGAACTGCTGGCCAAGGTGGCGACAGCGGCTCCAAACCCCAGAACTTGTCTACGCGTGGTCTTCATCCGAATCTCCGTTCATTATTAAAATGTCTCGATGATCGATACATGAATAATCATCAATGATGCGAGTTTGACAGAATTTTGCTGATATCCATTAGGAAAAACCATTACTAGATCTATGTGTATCGATCAGCGATACTTTTACTTTCTAAGGAGTCTCCATGAGTCAATTGCTGATGAGGTTGGTTGAAGATCGCATTCCCGCCGGCCACGCGCCGATCTATCTGCCCAGAGCAAGCCGCGCGCTCTACATCGTCGAAGGCGGTATCACGGTGGAGTTTCCGGAGGGAGCACAGCACGTTCCATCCCAGACGGCGTGGCTTGGCGATAGTGAAGCCACGCTGCTCGCCGGTAGCGAAGCGGTCCGTACTTGGCGCTGGGAACTCCATGACCCCCAGCAGCCGCTGCCGGTTGAGCTCCGCTCAGCGCCAGGCACAACTTCCACCCTCAAGTTGGAGCAGGTTGTGGAGTTGGACTCGCGCACGGATTGGCTCATGCGTTGCGACCGCGTAGACTTCCCGCCTGGTGGCGTGGCGCTGACACACGTGCACCAGGGCCCGGGCATTCGGTGCGTGTTGTCGGGAGAGATCACGATCGATACCCTTGGGGCCGAACACACGCATCCCGTCGGCCAGGCCTGGTTCGAGCTGGGCCACGCGCCGGTGCTTGCTCCTACGACGCCGAGCTCGCCCACCACCTTCATCCGTTGCTTCTTGCTACCGCGCAGTTGTCGTGGCCGCAGCTCGATTCGCTATGTGTTGCCGGAAGACGCCGCCAAGGCCAAGACGCAGCAGTACCACGTGTTTGGGGAGCGCTTTATCCATTAGATAATTGCACACCCCTTGCTCAAAAATATGATGCCCCGCTCCCCCAAGTCCGTTACAGCTCAAAGCGAGGCCCGTGTCGAAGCGGTTCATCCTATGGCCGAAGATCTCGCAGGGGCTGATTCAGAAGCCAGCGCCTCGACCTCGTTGGTGTCTCTGGCTCTCATGGAGGCATTGGCGGACGCGGAAGAGGAAATGGGTGTGACACAACTGGCGGCGGTGCTAGGCATTCCCAAGGCTAGGGTGCATCGGCACCTGACCGCGCTGCGCAAAGACGGCTATGTCACGCAGTCTGAAAAAACCAGCCGCTACCGGATTGGCTGGCGACTGTTCCTATTGGGGCAAAAGCTAGTCAAGAGCTTCGACGTCGTCGCCATGGCCCGACCTGTGATGCAAGAGCTTCGTGATCTGGTCGGGCACACCATTGTCATCACGACATACAACGAAAAGCATGTTGTGGTGCTTGACCTGGTACGAGGGCGCACTCCACTGGAGATCTTCCTGAGGCCGGGTACGGAATACATGCTGCATGCCTCTGCGCAGGGCAAAGTCATTCTGGCCTTCGGCGATCAGCAGAACACCGCTCACGCGCTCGGCCGCCCATTGGAAGGCTGCACACCGCACACCATCTTGGATGCGGACACTTTGCGTGAAGAGTTCGAAGACATTCGCCAGAAGGGTTGGGCCGAAGCGCCCGAAGAGCTTTTCATGGGGGTCAATGCGTTGGCCGCGCCTCTTTTTCGCAACGGCAATCAATTGTTCGGCTCATTGGCGATTGTGGGCTCCATCCACTTTTTGCCCGCTCCGGCAAGGCCCGACATGGCTGCTCAATTAGTCTCCGCAGCGGCAAAGATTTCTCAGGCTTTCGGAGGATCGCCCTCTCCGGGGTTTTCTTGACATAGCCCGTGGAGGGGCGGCGCTGCGTGCGCGCGCTGGATGTGATGTTGATCAGATCCGACTAGGTACTTGAAAAGAGGCGGGCGCTCGAACTCTCAGGTTCGTCTTTGACCGCTACTCATCCCACGCCAGCGCCTGTGGGGATTCGAACATGGTCGGACTGAAGCGCTTGGGCAATTGGTGAAGAAGAGCCAAGATGGCTTCCCTCGAAAATTCTTGTCCGTAGGAAATGCGCTCCGCTTCGTTGGGGACTTCAGCCCAATATAGATTTTTGCTGGCGTCGTACAAGATCTGAAAGCTGTTTCCATCCTCATCAATGAAGCCAAGATAGTCGCCTAGATCCAGCAAGCACCAGAAATAGTCAGCCATAACTTCGGCAAGCGTGACGGGGACATGCGCATCAGGCTCCACGGTGCGTTCAAGGCCTGGATGTTGCTCGAAGTGAGCATAGACAGTGAAGGGGCTGAGCCAAGTAGCGGCGGCGCGGGAATGGTCTTCAGCGAGGCGCTGTGCCGTAGGTAGCTTGGTCACGAAGGGGTTTAAACCTTCTTCGAGTGTCCAAACTGGAAAATCATCTTCCGTAAGCCCCGTCGCCCTACTCCACGCTTTGCGCCCCACATACAGCAGGGCCTCGCACCAAGCCATCTCCGAATCCGCACCTTGTTGGTCGAATATTCCTGGCCAATGCCGTGACGCCTCGAACCAGGCTTGCCCACGTGCAATGGAGTGGCAGGCGGCATACAGCAGGGCGTCATCACCGAATGGCCCTTGTCTTGCGCGCGAGGCGTTGAGAAGCACTCCCAATCGGTCAGCTAATCGCAGCGCAAAGGCCATGATTTCGTCGGGAGGTAAACCGCTTAGCGCTATCTGCAATGGACGCAGACTTTCGGTGTCTTGCCCGGACAACAGGAGAGGGTGATCTATCTGCGTCACAAGTTCCCAAAACTGGGACTCTGACATGGGGGTGGGTAAGGCGTCCATTGGCCGAGTGTAGAGGAAGGTATTGGACGAATGGCGTTGATTGCCAGGGCGCTTTGAGCTGGAAGTCAGCACTACAAGCGCGTGCATCGAGCCACATGAACTTGGCATGGGGCTGACGGTGGAGATGGCATTTCAAAGCAAATAACCTTATGCGCATTTCCTATTTGTTCGATTGATTTCAAGGGGATAGATTCAAGATTGACTTAGGTAATCTATGAAAATCCAATTAAGAAAATCGCTCTTTGGCCTTTTGATGGCGGTCAGTGTCACAGCTAGCTTGGCGCAGGACAAGCTCACCATTGGGGCGCCTTTGCCCATTACCGGAGCGCTCGCACCCGAAGGTGCCAAACTCAAGCAGGGCTATGAGCTCTGGCAGGAAAAGGTCAATGCGGCTGGCGGTGTCAAGGTGGGCAATAGCCGGCTCAAGGTGGATATTCGTTATTACGATTACCAGTCACAAACCCCGCGCGCCATACAGCTGGCTGAAAAACTGATCACCGATGACAAGGTTGATTTTCTGTTTTCGCCATTCGGCTCGGGCGCCGCCAAGGCGGTGAGTGCGGTTTCTGAAAAATACGGCGTGCCGATGCTGGCGTCTTCCGCTTCTTCGGTGGAAGTGTTTGACCAAGGCTACAAAAACATCTTCGGCATTTATACGGACAACAGCACGTTCAGCGAGCCGATTGCTGAACTTGTGAAAACCAAGCTGCCGAACGCAAAGCGCGTCGCCATCCTGGCCCGCAACGA
Source organism: Ottowia thiooxydans DSM 14619 (assembly GCF_000422885.1). Taxonomy (GTDB): domain Bacteria; phylum Pseudomonadota; class Gammaproteobacteria; order Burkholderiales; family Burkholderiaceae_C; genus Ottowia; species Ottowia thiooxydans. Next base: position 239,431 of record NZ_AUGX01000013.1, read on the forward strand.
TCTTTATCCGCTGTCGCTGGCCAACGAGTTCGAGAAAAGCGCACGCAAACGCGGCTTTGAAGTGGTGTACTTTGAAAAATACGCCATCGGCACGCTTGACCATGCCTCGGCCTTGACTCAGTTGCGTGCTGCCAAGCCGGATTGGGTGATCGTCACTGGCTACATCAACGACCTGATCACCATCCGCAAGCAGGCCTCGGATCTGAAGGTGGGCGGCGAAGTGTTCACACTGATCAATGGCCCGGCCTATCAGGAGTGGATCAAGGCGGTGGGCCCGCTGGCTGAAAACGTCACCACCGCGAGTTGGTTCCATCCGGTTGTGAAGTACCAGAGCGAGGACGTATTCGGCTCGTCCAGGAATTTTGTTGAATTGTTCAAGCAGAAGTACGGTTCCGAGCCTGACTTCACGCAGGCTTCTGGTGCTGCCGTCGGCGTCGTGCTGCAGACTGCTATCGAACGCGCGGGCTCGACCGATCATGGCAAGGTGCGTGCAGAGCTGCAAAAGGGTGGCTTCAAGACCTTCTTCGGCCCGATCACTTTCTCAAAGATCGGTATTGCTGATTCCTATGTGCCGCCGGTTCTGCAGATCCAGAACGGTAAGGTGGAAGTGGTGTTTCCTGCGGAAATCTCCACCGCGCCGTTTCGCACCGGACAGCGCCGCTGACAGGGCGCACCGGCAGCGCCATTGAGGCGCCGCCGGTACCGGAACCAGCTATGTTGTGGCTTCAGATATTGCTTAACGGCTTGGCCGTGGGCGGGCTCTATGCCTGCATCGCGGTGGGCTTCTCGGTGGTGTGGGGGGTGTTGAATGTGGTCAATATTCTGCACGGCTCTTTCATCATCCTCGGCGGTTACCTCGCCTTTTTTGCCAACCAGTATGCGGGGGTAAATCCCTTCCTGTTTGCGCCGGTGGCTGGCCTGGCGCTTTTCATATTGGGCGTTTCGATCCAATCGCTCGTGATCAACCACGTCATGGCGCGGCCGTTTCTGATCACCCTGTTGCTGACTTTCGGGTTGAATCTTTTCCTGGACAACTCGATGCTCTGGTTGTTCAGCGCGAACTACCGCAAGGTCATCCTTGACCCTAGCCCCGGGGTTTTCGAGTTGGGCTCGCTGGTGGTGCCGGCTGACCGTGTCTATGCCACGCTGGTCGGCCTGGTGCTGATTGGTGCATTGGCGGCGCTGATGCGGTTCACGCAGTTGGGCCGGGCCATTGTCGCTGTCCGTATGGATAGGGAGGCGGCAGCCCTGCTGGGCATCCCGGTACGGCGTACCTATGCCATCGCCTTTGGCCTGGGTGCCTTCATGGCTGGAAGCGCCGGGGCATTGCTAAGCGCTATTTTCCCGATTTCTCCGGTAGCGTCGGCAGACTACCTGGGGAAGGCCTTTGTCATTTGTGTGCTGGGTGGGCTGGGCAGTATTCCCGGCGCCGTGTTGGGCGGATTCGCGCTGGGCATCATCGAGAGTTTTGGTGCCTGGTTCCTGGGGCCGGAGCACGCCCTGACCCTTGCTTTCGCGGTGCTGGTTCTGTTGCTGGCGGTGCGGCCTTCCGGATTGCTGGGTCGCAGAGGTTTCGCATGAGGACGCAGCTGTGGCTTCCATTCGCAGGAGCGGCCCTGGCATTCGCGCTGCTGAGCCAGACCGATGCCTACCTGCTCCGGTTGGCCACCACCTTCGGCATGTACGTCACGCTGGCCTTCTCGTGGAATGTGATCGGAGGTTTTGCGGGCTATCCCTCCTTCGCTACCGCAGCGTTCTTTGGCCTGGGTGCCTATGTCACGGCAGTAGCGCAGAGTCAGGGCCTCTCGTTGGCTTGGGCAGTGGTGTTGGCTGGTCTGGTGGCATCAGCTTTCTCCAGCCTGCTGGGCTTGGCCATCTTGCATTTGCGCGGGAGGTACTTCGCTATCGCGAGCCTGGTGATAGCCGAGGTGTTGCGTCAGCTCACCAATTCCTGGACCGCTGTCACGGGCGGCGGCATGGGCATCAACCTGCCACTGGTTGGTGGCAGCACATTCGGGCAGGCGCAGATCTACTTGGCAGCCATGCTACTGATCGCCGCGACCACCATCGCTGTCACGCTATGGCTTCACCAATCGCGCCTGGGCATGGCCTTGCGCTGCATTGCACAGAATGAGGATGCTGCGCAGATCCTGGGAGTCGATACCCGGCGGGCCAAGACCGCGGCATTTGTACTCTCCAGCGTATTCGTGGGTTGCGCCGGTGGGGTCTATGCCTCGTGGGTGACCTACATCGATCCCACCGACGTGTTCGATGGCGCACTGTCTGTCAAGCCGATCCTGATGGTGTTGCTCGGTGGCGTGGGCACGCTCTGGGGCCCGTTGTTTGGAACGCTGGCCTACTTGGGTCTTGAGGAGCTGCTTTGGCGCAACATCCTCGAATTCCACGCGGGTGTACTCGGCCTCATGGTGGTGCTGTTGGTGTTGTTTCTGCCGCAGGGGCTTGGCCAAGTTCGCGGTGTCAGTTGGCCGCGCCTGCTGCGATGGGCGAGGCGGGCGCCATGACAGCGCTGTTGGAGGTCCGCGGTGTCAGCAAGCGTTTCAGGGGGCTGCTGGCGCTTGATGATGTGAGCCTGAGTCTGAAGGCGGGCGAGATCATCGGGGTGATTGGGCCTAACGGCGCGGGCAAGACCACGCTGGTCAACGTGATGACTGGCGTGCATCGCGCCGACGCCGGTGCGGTGCTGTTCGGCGACCGTGAAATCACCCGCCAGCGGCCCGACCAGATTGCCCGGCTGGGCATCGCCAGGACTTTTCAGGTGGTTCAGCCCTTTCCGGCCATGACGGTGCTGGAAAACGTCACTGCCGCAGCACTGTTCGCGGGTGGTGCGGGAACCATTGCACGGGCGCGCGAAGCGGCCGCGGAACAACTCGAATTCTGCGGCCTCGCCAGCCAGTCGCACAAGCCGGCGGCGACGTTGACACTTGCCGGCCGCAAGCGGCTGGAACTGGCCAAGAGCCTGGCGCTGCGGCCTAAAGTGCTGCTGCTCGACGAGGTCAATGCCGGGCTGAACCCAGCGGAGATCGACCATGCACTGGAGCTGATCGCCGCCATCGCTGCTCGCGGCATTACCGTGTTGCTGATTGAGCACCTGATGAAGGTGGTCACCCGTACAGCGCAGCGCTTGGTGGTGTTGCACCACGGCCGCTTGCTGGCTGACGGCCCGGTGGCAGAAGTGCTGGCCGACGAGGCGGTGGTCGAAGCCTACTTGGGCCGCCGTTACGCACAGCGACTGGCGGAGCAAGCACAATGAAATCGACTCTTCTCGAAGTTCGCGGACTGCAGGCTGGCTACGGAGACGTGCAAGTGGTGTGGGGCGCAGACTTGCGCTTGCACACGGGCACCACCACCGCGCTGATCGGCTCGAACGGCGCCGGCAAGAGCACTCTTCTGCGCACCCTTTCAGGTCTGATCACTCCGCTATCGGGCAGCATCCTCATGGACGGCCACGAACTTGCGGGTGCGGCGCCACCGGACTTCGTGGCGCACCGCATTGCCCACGTACCCGAAGGCCGGCGCCTGTTCGCCGGGCTCACGGTGCACGACAACCTGATGCTTGGTGCTTACTGCCGCCGGGACGGGCGTGGCGCCGTTCAGGCCGACCTTGAGCGCATGTACGCACTGTTCCCGCGCTTGGCGCAACGGCGCCGGCAGGACGCCACCACCATGTCTGGCGGTGAGCAGCAGATGTGCGCTATTGCCCGTGGTTTGATGGCTGCGCCCCGGCTGCTCATGATCGACGAGCTGTCGCTAGGCCTCGCACCCGCTGTCGTCGACCAGCTCATCGAAACGCTCGCGCAGGTGCGTTCTGACGGCACCTGCCTGCTGGTGGTGGAGCAAGACGTAGGCATTGCGCTGGAGATGGCCGATGAGGTCTACATCGTCGACCAGGGCCGAACCGTCAGCCACGGCAGCGCCGCCACCATCGCATCGGATCCGGCCATTCTTGAGGCCTACATCGGCACAGTTACACCATGAACACCACCGCTCCCCGTATCGACTACTACTTCAGCTTCATCTCGCTCTGGTCTTATGTGGGGAGCCTGGTGTTTCAGGACCTGGTAAAGCGCCGTGGCGTTCAGGTCGAATACAAACCGATCAATCTGCTGCAGGTGTTCGCGGCGGGCGGTGGCAAGCCAGTGCGTGAGCGCCCGCTCCAGCGCCAGGCTTACCGCCTGGTGGAGATGCAGCGCTGGGCTCAGATCCGTGGCATTGAACTGGTGCTGCACCCCCGCCACTATCCTGCCGACCCATCCCTGGGTCACCGGATGCTGCTGGCCGCGCTGGATGAGGGGCGCGACGTGGCGAGTTTCGTGCACCTGTGTTTGAAAGCCGTTTGGGCCGATGAGTTGGACATCGCAGATCCAACCACGCTGGTGCAGTTGGCGGCGGCTAGCGGGCTTGACGGCCCAGCCCTGCTGCGCCGCGCCACGGGCGATGGTGGTGCAGCTTTGTCTGAGCGCGAAGCTGCACTCACCCGCGAAGCGGTGGATCGCCAGCTCTTCGGCGCACCGTTTTATTTCTACCGTGATGAGCCCTTCTGGGGCCAGGACCGCCTGGAGATGCTTGATGCGGTGCTGGGCAACGGCCGGGCGGCCATTTCGCCACCCCGGTTGGGTTAGGGCGTGAACACGCTCTAGTCAGCAACGACCTGACACTAAGCGGTGCTTTCAGCTGGGAGGGCAGCGCTCGCCGCCATCCCTGCTTTCTATGCATTGCGCAAGTCGGATGGGGAAGCGATGTTGCTTGAGCACTTCGACAGTGTGTACGCAGACGATGTGCGTCGCATCGGTGGAGCTCTTCCGTTCATATAGAAAATACCGGGTCTGAAATTGCCTCGACCGGGTTGCAGAGCGAAAGAAGGCGCCTCCAGCTCTCTTTAAACTATCGATATGAATCGAAGAAATTTAGTGGTGTCGGCCATTGCCGCCGGCTTTTTACCAGCGGCGGTGGTTGCCCAGCAGCGCCAGGAGAAGGCTGAGTGGTCTCGTTTTTTTGCTGAGGCCGGTGCCGTAGGCAGCGTCGTCGTACTCGACGCCCGGGGTAAGTCCGAAACTACCCACGTCTATAACGTGTTGCGGGCTGAGAAGCGTTATTCGCCCGCCTCTACTTTCAAGATCCCTCACAGCCTTTTTGCGCTGGATGCCGGGCTGCTGCGCGATGAATTCCAGGTTATCCCCTGGGACGGGGTGAAACGCTCTTCGGCGCCTTGGAACGCAGACCAGAACCTGCGTTCCGCGATGAGAAATTCCACCGTCTGGGTGTATGAGCGTTTCGCGAAAGAACTCGGCGATGCAAGCGAGACCGCCTACATGCAAAAGGTGGGGTATGGCAATGCGGTTGTTACAGGTGAAAAGCCATTTTGGGTTGAAGGCGATCTCGCCATTTCATCGTTCGAGCAGATTGCGTTTTTGCAGCGGCTCTACCGCAATCAACTACCCTTTCAAGTTGAGCACCAGCGGATCGTGAAGGACGTGATGATCAGTGAAGCGGGCGCTGACTGGATATTGCGCGCCAAAACGGGGTGGACGGGGAAAATTGGCTGGTGGGTAGGCTGGGTGGAGTGGCCCGATGGCCCTGTCTTCTTCGCTTTGAACATAGACACCCCTAACCGGCTTGGTGATCTGGCGAAGCGTCAGAGCATTACGCGCGGTGTTCTGCGTTCCATCAACGCACTACCCACGACGCCCTAGATTTTTGGTCCCTGCGCGCGAAGAGGAAAATCAAGGGCCCTTCTCAGACCACCGGCACGGATTCGCCCATCCTTTGCGATGCGCTATCGTTGCTCCATGGAACACTCCAAGCTCTCCCTGGCGCGCCGACTCAAGCTGCAGCAACTGGCCATCTTCGAAAAGGTGGTGGAGACCGGGTCCATCCTTGCCGCTTCGCGTGAGCTGCACATGACCCAGCCTGCAGTGAGCAAATCGATCCACGAACTGGAAAGTCAGTTCGGGCAGTTGGTTTTCACCAGGGGAAAGCGGGGCGTGAAGCTCACGGAGTTTGGGGTGATGCTGCAGCGCCATGCGCAGTCGCTGCTGGCCGATTTGCGTTTCCTGGCAGATGACGTGAATGCGTGGAGCAACGGCGTTTCTGGGCAGGTGGTGGTGGGTGTGCTGCTTTCAGCATCGGCCCGATTGCTGCCCCGCGCAGTGGTGCTCCTGCACGAAACAGCACCCAACGTGGTGGTGACTGTGCGTGTGGGCTCCAACGATGTGCTCTTTCCAGAGCTCGCGCGTGGCGTGGTGGATGTGGTGGTGGGGCTTTTACCGGGTGATAGTGCGGAACCTCCGCTGGCCAATCTGACCCACGTTCCCTTGTATGACGAGACACTGTGCGCGGTGGTCGCACGCCACCACCCCCTGGCCAGCAGCACCACTATCGACGCCCATCAGCTCGAAGGTCTGGGTTGGATTGTTCCCACCCCGGAATCTGCTGCCTGGCGTTCAGCGCAGTCGTTCTTCGAGTCTGCTGGGCTCACGGTTCCCAAGCGCCTGGTGGAGTCGGTGTCCGTTCTGACCAACTTGGGTCTTTTGCTGGAATCGTCCATGGTGGCGCTCATGCCGCATGCAGTGGCAGAGCAATTCGTGCGTTCCGGCCTCATCAGCATCCTGCCGCTGCAATTGGTCAGCAGTTTCGGCAAGGTGGGCTACACCTTATACGCTGCACGCACGCCCACGGCCGCCACGCAACGGCTGCTGCAGACGCTGCACGAAGTGGGTGAAAGCGTGCGGTTGCAGCTGATTGAAAACAGCCCGAGCACGGTCAGCTGAGATTGTTTGGTTGTACTTGTTGCGGTTGCTGCGGTGCAGCAAATTTCGTTGCCATCCGCCGATAGGAGTGCGAGCAGAGGTGCAAGCCTAGGAAACTATTCCTGCTAGTTATACATACAGCCGGCTCTTTCATTATCCAAGCCGGTGTTTTCTCCCTAAAGTCCAGTCGCAGAAGACGCTTTGATGCGTTCACCCTATCGATGGACTTTTCGGGAGCCCCACCTTGCCGCACCTTGTTCCTTGGCCTGCCTCTCTATCGCCCACGCGCAACTACGTGGACGGCGCTTTCGCCACGACGGCTAAAACCTTCCCTAATATCTGCCCGATCAACGGCGTCAAGCTGGCCGATGTTCACGAGGCAGATGCTGGCTTGGTGGACCGCGCAGTTCAGGCGGCACGCAAAGCTCTAAACGGTCCTTGGGGCAGCATGTCTCCGGCAGAGCGAGCTGCTGTGCTGCATAAAGTGGCCGATGGCATTGAGCGCCGCTTTGAGGATTTCGTGGCAGCAGAGGTGGCCGACACCGGGCGCCCTGTAGCGCAGGCCCGCACTCTGGACGTTTATCGGGGTGTTGCCAATTTCCGGACCTTCGCGGATCTCGTTCGGCTGGCGGGCGGAGAAACCTTCGACATGCGCACCGCCGATGGCCAGGACATCATGAACTACACCGTGCGCAAGCCGCACGGGGTGGTCGGCATCATCTCGCCGTGGAATCTTCCGCTGCTGCTGCTCACGTGGAAGGTGGCGCCAGCGCTGGCATGCGGCAATACGGTGGTGGTCAAGCCTTCGGAAGAGACGCCTTCATCTGCTACCTTGCTGGCAGAAGTAATGCACGAAGCTGGCGTTCCGCCTGGTGTGTTCAATCTGCTGCATGGCTTTGGCCCGGATTCGGCTGGCGAATTCCTGACGCGTCACCCTGAGCTGGATGCCATCACTTTCACGGGTGAATCCCGCACGGGCAGCACCATCATGAAGGCTGCGGCGGAGGGCGTGCGTGAGGTGTCTTTCGAGCTGGGTGGCAAGAACGCCGCCGTGGTGTTCGCGGATGCGGATTTTGATGAAGCCGTCGCAGGCGTGATCCGCTCATCGTTCACCAACTCAGGCCAGGTTTGTCTCTGCTCTGAGCGTGTCTACGTGGAGCGCCCGATTTTTGACCGCTTCGTCGCTGCCCTGAAGGAAAAGACTGAGGCGCTGAAGATCGGCTTTCCGGATGAGAGTGGGGTGAACATGGGCTCGCTCATCTCCCATGGACACCGCGACAAGGTGCTGTCGTATTTCAAGCTCGCGGTCGAGGAAGGTGCCACGGTGGTGACTGGCGGCGGCGTCCCTCAGTTTGGCGACGAACGCGACAACGGCGCTTTCGTGCAGCCCACCATCTGGACGGGCTTGCCGGACACGGCTCGTTGCGTGCGTGAGGAGGTCTTTGGCCCGGTGTGCCACATTGCCCCGTTCGACACAGAAGAGGAAGTGATTGCTCGTGTCAACGACAGCCCCTATGGCTTGGCTGCCTGCGTCTGGACCACTAATCTGAAGCGTGCCCACAACGTTTCACGCCAGTTCCGCGTTGGGATCGCCTGGGTGAACACCTGGTTCCTGCGCGATCTGCGCACTCCGTTTGGGGGAGCCAAGCTGTCGGGCCTGGGCCGCGAAGGCGGGCGGCATTCGCTGGACTTCTACTCAGAAATTAGCAATATTTGCATCCGCCTTTCATGAAACGCTTCAGCTCATCGGCCATCCCGGCGCCCAAGTTCCATTACACCCCTTGCGTGCAAGCGGGTGCGCATTACAGCGTATCTGGCATGGTGGGGCTGGACCCTGCCACGGGGCAGCTGGTGGCTGGAGGGACTGCAGCGCAAACACAGCGCATCTTCGACAACTTGCTGCTCGCGCTGCCTGACTACGGCCTGAGCCTGCAAGACATGGTGCTTGCCAGAATCTACACCACTGATTTCGCCGCGTTCCCGGAGATCAACGCTATCTGGGAAGCCATACTGGCAGGGGTTCCAGCGCCTGCTCGCACTTCCCTGGGGGTCCAGGCCTTGCCGCTGGGTGCCGCCGTAGAGATTGAGTTCTCGTTCTATAAAACCCCGTCCGCCAAAGCATAAGAGACATGACACTAAGCATCCAACAGATTGCCGACGCCCTGTGGCAGGCCGAGCAGACCGGCACACCCGTGGCCCCTCTGCGCGAGGCAATAGCCGCCGCAGCGTCCGGTAGTACGGCCGCCGACGCGCTGGCAGCCGCCTATGCAGTGCAGACCACCAACACTCAGCGCCGCCTGGCCGCAGGTGAGCGTCTGGTGGGGCGAAAAATTGGTCTGACCTCTCTGGCTGTGCAAAAGCAGCTTGGCGTGGACTCTCCCGATTTCGGTGCACTCTTTGCCAGCATGGCGGTAGGCCATGGCGAGGAAATCGCTTCCCATCGGCTCATGCAACCCAAGGTGGAGGCCGAGATCGCGCTGGTACTGGAGCGTGATCTGCCTCATACACGCCATACCGTGGCTGACATCATCTCGGCCACGGCGTATGCCCTGCCTGCCATTGAGGTTGTGGGCAGCCGCATCGCCAACTGGGACATCCGTCTGACCGACACGGTGGCTGACAACGCGTCGTCGGGCTTGTTTGTTCTGGGTTCCCGGCCTGTGAAGCTGTCCGATTTCGATCTGATCCGCTGCGGTATGTCCATGGAGCGGCGCGGGGATCCGGTGTCCACCGGCATCGGCGCTGCCTGCCTTGGGAATCCGCTCAACGCTGCAGTCTGGTTGGCCAACACGATGGCCGCACTGGGTGCGCCATTGCGCGCGGGCGACGTGGTCATGACCGGCGCCCTTGGGCCCATGGTGGTGGCCCAGCCCGGGGATGTTTTCAGCGCACACATCGAAGGCCTGGGCTCGGTGGACGCCATGTTCAGCCCCGCCGTCTGAGGCTAGCAAAGCGAGTTATCAACGTGAATACATCTGACAAAAAAATCCCTGTTGCCATCATTGGCTCGGGCAACATCGGCACCGATCTGATGATCAAGGTGCTGCGCAACGCGCGGCACCTGAGCATGGGGGCCATGGTGGGCATTGATGCCCAATCCGAAGGCCTGGCACGCGCCGCTCGAATGGGCGTACCTGCTGTCTCCGATGGCATACAAGGCTTGCTGGCGCTGCCAGGGTTTTCTGAGATCCGTATCGCATTCGATGCCACCAGCGCGGGCGCCCACTCACGGCATAACGCCCTGCTTCAGCCGCACGGAATCAAGGTCATCGACCTGACGCCGGCTGCCATCGGTCCTTATGTGGTGCCTGTGGTGAACCTTGAAGACCATCTGGATGCACCGAACATCAACATGGTGACGTGCGGTGGCCAGGCCACTATTCCCATGGTGCGCGCGGTTTCCCGGGTAGCGAAGGTGCATTACGCCGAAATCGTGGCCTCGATCGCCAGCAAATCAGCTGGCCCAGGCACCCGTGCCAACATCGACGAGTTCACTGAGACCACCTCCAAAGCCATCGTGGACGTGGGCGGCGCCCAAAGCGGAAAGGCCATCATCGTGCTCAATCCCGCTGAGCCTCCTTTGATCATGCGCGACACCGTGTACTGCTTTGCGGATGTGAACGCTGATCAGGAGGCGATTGCCGATTCAGTGCAGCGCATGGCGCAGGATGTCGCGGCTTATGTGCCGGGCTATCGCTTGAAGCAAGAGGTGCAGTTCGAGCGCTTTGACGCACGCAACCCTCTTAACGTCCCTGGCTTAGGCCTGTTGCCGGGCTTGAAGGTCAGCATCTTTCTGGAAGTGGAAGGCGCAGCGCACTACCTTCCCGCGTATGCCGGCAACCTGGACATCATGACCAGCGCCGCACTGGCCGCAGCGGAGCAGCAAGCTGTCCGCATGCTCGCCGCCCTGAATGCCACGGTCTGAGGATTCCCTATGTTTGACAAAAGCAAGAAGATTTACGTTTCAGACGTGACGCTGCGCGATGGCATGCACGCCATCCGTCACCAGTATTCCTTGCAGAACGCGGTGGACATTGCCCGCGCGCTGGACGAGGCGAAGGTCGACAGCATCGAGGTGGCCCATGGCGATGGTCTGCGAGGATCCAGTTTCAACTATGGTTTTGGAGCCCACACAGACCTCGAGTGGATTGAGGCCGTGGCCGGTGTGCTCAAGCATGCACAAGTAGCCACTTTGCTGCTGCCCGGTATTGGCACCATTCATGACTTGCACGCCGCGTATGATGCGGGCGCTCGCATCGTACGTGTCGCGACCCATTGCACTGAAGCCGACATCTCGCGGCAGCACATCGAGTACGCCCGCAAGCTCGGCATGAACGCCACGGGTTTTCTCATGATGAGCCACATGAACACGCCACAGGGCTTGGCTGAACAGGCCAAGCTGATGGAAAGCTACGGCGCCCAGTGCGTGTACGTGGTGGACTCCGGTGGGGCGATGAATATGTATGAGATCGCCGACCGCTTCAAGGCCTTCAAGGATGTGCTGAAGTCCACGACCGAGACCGGCATGCATGCCCACCATAACCTGAGTCTGGGCGTTGCCAACAGTCTGGTGGCACTGGAGCACGGCTGCGATCGCATTGATGCCAGTCTCACTGGCATGGGCGCAGGCGCAGGCAACGCTCCGCTGGAGGTTTTCATAGCCGCTGTGGATCGCATGGGGCTGAACCACGGTTGCGATGTGAAAAAGCTGATCGACGCAGCCGAAGACATTGTGCGTCCCCTGCAAGAACGTCCTGTGCGGGTAGACCGTGAAACGCTGGCACTGGGGTATGCGGGGGTGTACTCCAGCTTCCTGAGACACAGTGAAGCGGCTGCAGAGAAGTACGGCATTCCGGCCTTCGACATTCTTTGCGAACTGGGGCGCCGCCGTATGGTGGGCGGACAGGAAGACATGATCGTGGATGTGGCGCTGGACATGCTCAAGGCACGCAAGCAAGGAACAGAAGGAACTGCAGCATGAGCGGGAACATCATCACCAACGCCGCCGCATTGCTGGACGATGCGGCCTTCAACGCTCAGGCTGTGGATCAGTTTGCCCCGGGCAGTTTTGACCTTGCCGACGCCTACCGCATTCAACGGGCATCGATTCAGCGGCGTGTGGCACGTGGCGATGGCATCAGAGGCATCAAGCTGGGGTTTACCAGCCGCGCCAAGATGATCCAGATGGGCGTAGACAGCCTGATCTGGGGATGGCTGACGGAGACCATGATCGAGGAAGAAGGCGGCTTCGTCGACCTAGCTCGCTACATCCACCCCAGGGTGGAGCCAGAGGTGTGCTTTCTCACTCGCCGCACCATAGACCGACCTATCACGGCGCTGGAGGCTGCTGATTACGTGGAGGCTGTAGCCCCCGCGCTGGAAATCATTGACTCGCGCTACCGCAACTTCAAGTTCACCCTGGAAGACGTGGTGGCCGACAACTGCTCCTCCGCAGGCTTGGTGGTTGGTCCCTGGTCACGCCGGTTTGACGGCTTGGGCAATGCGGGCGTGGGCGTCACGGTCAATGGGCGTCTGGTGTTGTCAGGCTCTACCGCTGCCATCTTGGGCCACCCACTGCGCACGCTGGTGCAAGCATCAAGATTGCTGAGTGCATGCGAGCGCACTCTGCCGGCAGGCTCGCTGGTCATGGCCGGTGCTGCCACCGCGGCGCATGCGCTGACGCCCGGTTCCCATATTCGCTGCGATATCAATGGCCTGGACAGGGTCGAATTCTTTACCGGAGCTGCATCATGAATCAAGCTACCCATGGCCAGGTCGTTCCAGGCAAAGCAAAACCGCGCGGACGATTCCCGCACTACAAACGCGCGGGCGACTTCATCTTCGTCTCAGGTACCAGCTCCCGCCTGCCTGACAACAGTTTCGCGGGGGTGCAGGTGGACGAAATGGGCACCACCGCGCTAGACATCCGTGTGCAGACCCGCGCCGTCATCCAGAACATTGGCGACATCCTGACCAGCGCCGGCGCCAGCCTTTCCGACTTGGTGGAAATTAGCGCCTACCTGGTGAACATGAACGATTTTGGCGGCTACAACGCAGTCTATGCCGAGTTTTTCGACGAGAGCGGACCTACCCGTACGACGGTGGCGGTGCACCAGTTGCCCCACCCGCACCTGCTGATCGAAATCAAGGCTGTGGCTTACAAGCCCTTGTCAGCCGCCATCTGAACCCTCCCTTCCCGCACGAGGAAATTCCATGACGTACAAGTACGGCCGCTCTCTCAACTTCCAGCGCTGGCTGGACGACAACGCCCATTTGCTCAAGCCTCCGGTCAACAACAAGCAAATCTGGAAAGACAGCGACTTCATGGTCACCGTGGTGGGTGGCCCCAACCAGAGGACCGACTTTCACGACGATCCGGTTGAGGAGTATTTCCATCAATTCAAAGGCAACGCCTACCTGCTCATCTGGGATCGCGGGCAGTATGACAAGATTGAGCTCAAGGAAGGCGATATCTTCCTGATGGCACCTCACACCCTCCACTCGCCTCAGCGTCCCGAACCAGGCAGCCTGTGCCTGGTGATTGAACGTCAACGCCCCAAGGGAGAATTTGACGCATTGCAGTGGAGCTGCGCGAGTTGCGGAACGGTGGTCAAGCGCTACGAAATGCAGCTGAACAGCATCGTGACAGATCTGCCACCCGTCTACGACGCCTTCTACGCCACCAGCGACGCTGAGCGTATCTGCCCCCAGTGCGGCGAGCAGCATACCGGGCGTGACTTCAAGACCTGGCACCAGAGTCTTCATGCGGCGAACCCCACACTTTAAGGCGAGAAGATGCCCGAGAAAATAGATATTCATGCCCACCACTTCCCACAACTCACGCAGGCTGAAGCGGCCATATTGAATGCGGAAACAGGTCCGTGGCTGCGCATAGACCCTGATGGTGAGCGCGGCCAGATCATGGCCGGTGACAAGGCGTTCCGCCCCGTGAACCGAGTGCTGTGGGATGCACATGCCCGCCTGGCTGAGATGGACGAGCAAGGCGTGGATATTCAGATCAGCTGCGCCACGCCCATCATGTTTGGCTACAGCGCGCCGCCTAAAGTGGCGGCGGACTGGGCACAACGCATGAACGACCATGCCTTGCAGTTTGCCAGCGCCAATCCCGCACGCCTCAAGGTGTTGGCCCAGGTGCCTTTACAAGATCTTGATCTGGCATGTGCTGAAGCCAGCCGCGCCAAGGCCAGTGGCCACGTGGGCGTGCAGATTGGCAACCACCTGGGCGATCGCGATATGGATGATCCCCATCTCGTCAATTTCCTGGTGCACTGCGCGAACAATGACATCGCCGTTCTGGCGCACCCATGGGACATGATGGGCGGCGAGCGCATGAAGAAGTGGATGCTTCCTTGGCTGGTTGCCATGCCGGCGGAAACACAGCTCGGTATCTTGTCCTTGATCTTGTCTGGCGCGTTTGAGCGTATTCCTCGCTCGTTGAAGCTGTGCTTTGCCCATGGTGGGGGTGCCTTTGCCTTTGTCCTGGGCCGGGTGGATAACGCCTGGAAGCATCGTGACATCGTGCGCCAGGATTGCCCCAATATTCCATCGTCCTATGTGGACCGGTTCAGCGTGGACAGCGCGGTGTTTGAACCGCGCGCTCTGCGCTTGCTGACAGACGTGATGGGCACGGAACGCGTGATGATGGGGTCAGACTATCCGTTTCCGCTCGGCGAACAGCAGATCGGCCAGCTCGTCGCCGACGCAGAGTTTCTTTCAGTTTCACAGCGTGAAGATATCCTGGCAGGCAACGCACGCCGGTTCTTCGGCCTGAGCTGACATTCTGAATTGATATTCCGCTATCGAGAAAATCTTAAGCAAGGAAGTAAGACATGATGAGATTCGACTTCACCCGGCGCGCAGCGATCTTCACCACCGCATTGCTTTGCGGCGCCGGGTTCACCGGCGCGCTGCATGCGCAAGCTACCGACTATCCCAACCGTGCGGTGACCCTCGTGGTGCCTTCTCCGCCCGGTGACGGCTCCGATGTGCTCGGACGCCTTCTTGCGCAAGAACTCAGCACCAGCCTGAAGCAGCCCTTCACGGTCGACAACCGGCCTGGAGCTGGCGGTATCCTGGCGTCAGACAGGGCAGCCAAATCAAAACCAGATGGCTACACGCTGCTGCTAGGCAACGCCAGCTCTCACGCCGTGGTGCCTGCGCTTTATACGAAACTCACGTACTCTCCGCAGAAGGATTTCGCACCGGTTGTACTGGTTGCGACCGCGCCAAACGTCTTGGTGGTGGGCAGCGAGCTTCCTGTGAACACGGTGGCTGAATTCATCGCCTACGCCAAAGCCCGCCCTGGAAAGCTCAACATCGCCTCTGCCGGGAACGGCAGCCTTTCGCACCTGGCGGCGGAAATGTTCAAGAACATGGCGGATATCGATATGGTGCATGTGCCCTATAAAGGCGCCACGCCTGCACTGACGGATGTGGCAGCCGGCCACGTTGCCGCCATGATCATCAATATCCCCACGGTCCAGCCACTACTGAAAGGTGGCAAGCTGAAGGCTCTGGCCACCTCAGGCGCCACGCGTGCGCCCTCGTTGCCAGATATCCCCACGCTGGATGAAGCAGGCGTCAAAGGGTATGAGGCCAGCGCCTGGTTTGGCTTGTTTGCGCCCACGGGCACCCCACCGGCCGTGATTGAAAAATTACGCACGGAGAGTGTCCGGGCCTTGCAGGTGCCGGCCATGCGCAATTCGTTTGCGGCGCAGGGCCTCATTCCGGTGGGCAATACCTCCGCCGAGTTTGTGGCTCACATTCAGAAGGATGTGGAGAAATACACGCGGATCGTGCGCATCGCCAAAATCACGATCGACTAAGAACTTAAAGGTCAATCCAATCTGAGAAGAGATTGGTTGGCCTGGGCCTGGGCGTGTGCGTTGCCCAACCCTAGCTGACGCAGTGTGAAAAATTCCGTGGCGCAGGGGTCACCTGGGACCGACAAGCTGTATCCGTGTGGCCCCTTGGGGCCACACCTTTATGGGGCATTAGGTAACGAGTGGTTAATCACCGTTTCTGAATTAATGCCCCTAAACGGTGTGCACTGCAAACTCTATCTGCACTTTTTTGGTGCAAAAATCGAGTTTCAAGCTCGCTCAATCCCCGGTTCTGCCTCTAAAACGAAATTGGCATGCTCCCTGCTTAGGTAATGACGAAGTCCCGTCAACCTATGGAGCAAGCATGACCACCGCATTCAACAAATCGCATCAACTTATCGCTGGCATGGCTTTGCTGGCAGCAGCTATGAGTGCGTCGGCGCAGACCGCTACGCCGCCCGCTGAGAGCGCACCTGCCGCAGCCGCACCAGCCAGCCCGCTGTCCTTCAACGTAGGTCTGATCAGCGACTACCGCTATCGCGGCATTTCGCAAAGCCGGCTTAACCCCGCACTTTCCGGCGGCGTTGACTACGCGCATTCCAGCGGCTTTTATGTAGGCACCTGGCTCAGCTCTATCCAATGGATCAAGGATGCAGGCGGAGATACCTCGGCTGAGTGGGACGTCTACGGCGGCTACAAGGGCACAGCCGGCCCGATCGGCTACGACGTCGGTGTGCTGCGCTATATGTATCCCAGCAACAAACTGGGCGTTAGCCCTAACACCACTGAGATCTATGGTGCTGTGACGTGGGAGATGGTCACAGTGAAATACTCTCACTCGGTGACTAACCTGTTCGGTTTTGATAACAGCAAGAACAGCGGCTACCTCGACGTGTCTGCTGCCTTCGATCTCGGCAATGGCTGGTCGCTGACGCCGCACGTGGGCCGTCAATGGATTAAGAACAATGGCGCTGCTTCCTACACAGACTATTCACTCACCGTAGGTAAAGACCTCGGCAGCGGCTTCACTGCCAGTGCTGCCATTGTCGGTACTGACGCCAGCAAGTCGCTCTACGCCACGCCTTCTGGCCGCTTCACTGGCCGCACTGGGTTGGTCGTGGGCATCAAGTACACCTTCTGATCTCACAGCGGCATTCACAAGGAGAAAAGCATCATGAAAATGATCACAGCCATCATCAAGCCGTTCAAGCTGGACGAGGTGCGAGAGGCGCTCTCGTCACTGGGCGTACAAGGAATCACCGTGACGGAAGTCAAGGGATTCGGCCGCCAGAAGGGCCACACCGAGCTGTATCGCGGTGCTGAATATGTCATCGATTTCCTGCCCAAAGTGAAGATCGAAGCCGCGGTTGACGCCTCCATCGTGGAGCGTGCAATCGAAGCCATCGAGTCATCGGCGCGCACCGGAAAAATCGGAGACGGAAAGATTTTCGTCACCGACATTGAGCAAGTCGTGCGTATCCGCACTGGCGAAACCGGCGTCGACGCGCTGTGATTATCTGGAGCGACAGCATCATGAAACGCATATTTTCATTTTTCGTATTTGCGCTAGCCTTGTTCGCGAGCGTGCCAGCCATGGCAGCGGATTTCCCCGCCTCC
This sequence comes from Ottowia thiooxydans DSM 14619, assembly GCF_000422885.1. Taxonomy (GTDB): domain Bacteria; phylum Pseudomonadota; class Gammaproteobacteria; order Burkholderiales; family Burkholderiaceae_C; genus Ottowia; species Ottowia thiooxydans. Next base: position 256,658 of record NZ_AUGX01000013.1, read on the forward strand.
AAGGTACTGTTTGAAACCGGCGCGGTTGACGTGGGCCCACAGGGTCAGGAAGCCGTCAAGGGCGCTGCAGCCTACGTGGCAGCGAACAGCGGTGCCAAACTCCTGGTTTCGGGCTACACCGACACCTCTGGTGATCCCGCAGCCAATGCGGAGTTGGCCAAGAACCGCGCCTTCGCGGTGCGTGATGCACTCAAAGGTGCTGGCGTGCCAGAAGCTGCCATCGAGCTGAAGAAGCCCGAGGAAACAGCCAAGGCGGGCAGCCCAGACGAAGCTCGGGCAGTGGAGATTCTCCTGGTGTCAGCAGTAGTTGCGCCCGCTGAAGCGGCAGCGCCTGCGGCTGTCGTGCCGAAAGTTGATTCAGGCGACACCGCCTGGATGCTGACCTCTACCTTGCTGGTGATCTTGATGACCCTTCCAGGCCTCGCGTTGTTCTATGGCGGCCTGGCTCGCAGCAAGAACATGCTGAGTGTTCTGATGCAAGTGTTCGTGATCTTTTCCTTGATCAGCCTGCTGTGGGCTATCTATGGCTACAGCCTGACGTTCAGCGGAGAAGGCAATTTCTTCGGCGGCCTTGAAAAGATCTTCCTCAAGGGCGTGTCGCAGGAAACCTTTGGTGCGCTGGCCACCATTCCTGAGTACGTGTTTATCTCTTTCCAAGGCACCTTTGCAGCCATCACCGTGGCCCTGATCGTCGGCTCTTTTGCCGAGCGCATCAAGTTCAGCGCTGTGCTGTTGTTCGCTGTGCTGTGGTTCACGTTCAGCTACATTCCAATCGCTCACATGGTTTGGGGCGGTGGTTTGCTGGGCAAGGATGGAGCGCTCGACTTTGCGGGTGGTACCGTGGTGCACATCAACGCCGGTATCGCTGGCTTGGTAGGTGCCTACATGCTGGGCAAGCGGCTTGGGTTCGGACGTGAAGCGTTCACGCCACATTCGCTCACGCTCACCATGGTGGGTGCCTCGCTTCTGTGGGTTGGCTGGTTCGGCTTCAACGCTGGCTCCGCTGGTGCCGCCAATGCCAACGCTGGCTTGGCATTCATCAACACCGTTCTGGCAACCGCAGCCGCTACCCTGGCATGGTGCCTGGGCGAGGCGCTTCACAAAGGCATGGCTTCCATGCTCGGCGCAGCCTCCGGTGCGGTGGCTGGTCTGGTGGCGGTGACGCCGGCAGCTGGCTTCGTTGGCCCTATGGGCGCCATCGTGATCGGTGCCATCGCTGGCTTCGTATGCCTCTGGGGCGTGAGTGGCCTGAAGCGCATGCTTCGTGCGGATGATTCCTTCGATGTCTTCGGCGTTCACGGCGTAGGCGGCATCATCGGTGCCATCTTGACTGGTGTATTTGCCTCGCAAGGTCTGGGCGGCACGGGCGGTCTGACACCTGACACCTATGCCATGGGTACTCAAGTATGGATCCAGATCAAGAGCGTGCTGCTGACCATCGTGTGGTCTGGCGTGGTCTCGTTCATCGCCTACAAGATCGTCGATATGGTGGTGGGTCTGCGTGTCACTGAAGAGCAGGAACGCCAAGGTCTCGACATCAGCAGTCACGGCGAAACTGCTTACAACCGGTAATTGCTCAAGCTCGGCGCAAGGTTCGCGCCGAGCAGGTCTCTCCAAGGGGACAATTTTTAGCCCGCCATGTGCGGGCTTTTTTCATTTCACCATGACTCCAGCACCGAACTTCGCTGGACTACGCCGAAGCCCGATACAGCAGGTTTATCAATAACTTAGGCGAGTCCAACATTGCCGGTGCTTTCCGAAACCTGACCCGGCTTCCCCTCTGCTGGCCCCTACATGGCTCTTGGGAATCGGGTCTTTCCGAGGAGTCATCGTGGAAAAACTCAAGCTCACCAAGTCCGCAGTCGATGCGGCACAACCCCAGGCGCAGGCCGTCGAACTCCGGGACACGCTGGTGCCCGGCTTCCTGTGCAAGATTACACCAGCGGGCCACAAGGTCTTCATGCTCCAGTACCGCACGAACGCCGGCGAGCGGCGCAAGCCCGCCCTGGGCCTGTACGGGGAACTGACGGTCGAACAGGCCCGCTCGCTGGCACAGGAATGGCTGGCCGAGGTACGCCGGGGCGGCGACCCCAGCGCGGCCAAGGCCGCCGCCCGTTCAGCCCCCACGGTCAAGGAACTGTGCACCAAGTTCATGGAGGACTACTCCAAACAGCGCAGCAAGCCCAGCACCCTGCGTGGGTATCAGGCCGTCATCGACCGCTGCATCGTTCCGATGCTGGGCCGTTTGAAGGTTCAGGACGTAAAGCGGCCGGACGTGACCACGGCGATGAAGAAGATGGCCCACAAGCCGGCCGAGGCTAACCGCGCTTTCAGCGTGATGCGCAAGATGCTCAATCTGGCCGAGGTGTGGGCCATCGGCCCGATGGCACCAACCCCTGCCGCCACGTCCCGATGTACCCCAACGGCAAGGCCACCCACCTCATCAGCGACGAGGACATGGGCAAGCTGTTTCGGCGACTGGAGTACATCGAGGCCGAGGGCCTGGAGAACTACGTCATCCCGCTAGCGATTCGCCTGCAGTTCGAGTTCGCCGGCAGCCGCTCCGAAATCGTGACGCTCCAATGGGCTTGGGTGGACCTGGACAACCGCCGCGTGGTCTGGCCAGACAGCAAGACGGGCGGCATGTCCAAGCCCATGAGCGAGGAAGCCTATCGGCTGCTCTCGGCGGCGCCACGGCAGGAAGGCATTCCCTACGTGCTGCCGTCCCCAAGCCATCCCGGCAAGCATCTGACCACGGGCGAGTACTACGGGGGCTGGAGCCGCGCCCTCAAGGCGGCGGGCGCGGCCCATGTGGGCACGCACGGCATCCGCCATCGCTCGGCCACGGACATTGCCAACTCGGGCATCCCTGTCAAGGTCGGCATGGCGCTGACGGCGCACAAGACCGTGGCGATGTTCATGCGCTACGTCCACACCGAGGACGACCCGGTGCGCAAGGCCGCCGAGTTGATGGCGAACCGGCGCAAGACAATCACCGAGGCGCAGCGGCCTGCGGGGGTGGTCGCATGACCAGGAAGACGCCTGCGGCGGTGGGAGCCGCACCCGCCGCCGTACCTGCCGGCTACGCCGGCACCCACGGCGGCATCGTGGAACTGCTCGATGCCGCGCGCCAGGCAGCAGCGCGTAGCGTCAATGCGCTGATGACGGCCAGCTACTGGGAGATTGGCCGCCGCATCGTGGAGGCCGAACAACAGGGCAAGCGGCGCGCGGGGTACGGCGAACAGTTGATGGCCCGGTTGTCCGCCGACCTGACCGCGCGGTTCGGGCGGGGCTTTGGCGTCAACAACCTCGAGAACATGCGGCGGTTCTTCCTCGCATACCCTGTTTCCGAGATTTCCCAGACACTGTCTGGGAAATTGGGAAACGAGCCGCCCGGCCAGAAATCCCAGACGGTGTCTGGGAAATTGAGCCTCGCCGAGCTGGCGCAGGTGTTCACTCTGCCGTGGTCAGCTTATGTCCGGCTGCTGGTGCTCAAGGACGACCATGCCCGCCGGTTCTACGAAACCGAGGCGCTGCGTGGCGGCTGGAGCGTGCGCCAGCTTGACCGGCAGATCGGCAGCCAGTTCTATGAGGGGTCTCCTCGTTTTCAGTGCAATAAGTGACGGTACGAAAAGCTAGCACTGGCGCGGAGGTGGTGTTGGTAGATCGTTGATTTCATTGACTTTCCTGTTCACTTTCAAATCTGCGATTCGTGGCGTCAAACCGTGGTCGGTTTCATCCATTGGTGCCAGTTATCGATGCATTTGGCCGCGAAGGCAGGATTTGGTCAGCATAGCGGTCAACCGGGAAGCGAAACACACCCCGCAAGTTGATGCTCTCCAGCCTGGTGGGCGCAATCTTCGGGGTCGATTTGTTTTCGTTGTCAAAAGTGACGGTAGGAGATCGAGCACTGGCGTAGGGG
>NZ_AUGX01000014.1 GCF_000422885.1 Ottowia thiooxydans DSM 14619
AGAAGGCCGATGCTTTTTTTAGGAAGTCGTTGTCCTGGCGAAGTTGAAGATTCTGCGCTTCGAGCTCCCGGATACGCTGTTGCTCGGGCGTCAGCGGCTTACCAATGCCGCGCTGGCCCGACAGTTCCGCTTCATATTGATCGAGCCAGCGCCTGACGGCGCTATCAGTCAGCTCCATATCACGGCAGACCTGAGACACGCTCAGGTGCTGCTCTCGAATCATCTTGACGATCTGCAGCTTAAACGCCGCGTCGAACGATCGCCTAGTCTTGGCTTTGGTCATTTCTATTCCTGTGAGACATTGATTTCCCTTATCGGGATGTCTTTCGAAATTAGACCAGCACATGCCGACCCTCACCCCTCCCTCTCCCGCAAGCGGGAGAGGGGGACAATCAGACGGCCGTGGAGCAGGGCAGGCTGAGGGAATGCGGCGCATGCATGAGTCACGGAACTCTAAATAATCAGCCCCATACAACCGGGAAAAGAAGTGAAGACAACTGAGGTGAATAATCTGCACATTCTTCCAGGGACCTCCTGCAAAACCCATCGTGGATGCCGGGCGCTGGCGTCGGGATGGTATGCAAGGCGAGTTTTGCAGCCAATAGCTGGCGCTATTGGCAAAAAAATCAACGCCGCAGACCGCCCGACGCCAACGATCCGCCGCCGCGAGGGGTTTTGTGGGAGGTCCCTATGTTCCTGCCAAAGCGAACCGGCTCGCTCTCACGAATTTGTACATGTCTGAATCCAAAAACATCGGTATTGCCGGAGCAGGCTTGCTTGGCCGCCTTTTGGCGTGGCACCTGACCCGCGCCGGCCACCGCGTCTCAGTATTCGACCCTTCCCACAGTCCCGCGCCCGTGCCACGCAGTCAGGCCGGAGAGGTTTACGTGCCGACTGCGGCAGGCTTCACTGCAGCCGGCATGCTCAGCCCCCTCGCCGAGCTGGACAACGCCGAGCCGGCGGTGGCAGCGCTGGGTTGGCGCTCATTGGCCATGTGGACGCAGATCGCAGCAGCACTTGGCAAGGCAGATCTGGTGCAGGCGCGCGGCAGCCTCCTGGTGGCCCACCGCGCTGATCTGGGCTCGGCGCAAAGAGTGCTTGATCGCCTGCGGGCGGCTACGGCCACGACGGAGTGGAAATCAGCAAGTCCCAGTGAGAACGTGCAACCGCTTGATGCTGCTGCGTTGCAGGCGCTTGAGCCTTCCATCCAGGGCCCAGCACACGCTTGGCTGCTGCCCGGCGAGGGTTTCATCGATAGCGTGGCCGCGATGGCTGCTTTGCACGTGAGCGCGAAACAGGCAGATTTCCACTGGGGCCAGCGTGTTTTGGCTGTGGAGGCGGGCGAGGGCGGCGGAACGCTGCGCCTGCAAGATGGCCGGACGCTTGCCTTTGACGTGGTGATAGATGTGCGAGGCGTTGGCGCCAAGGCCGACCGCCTCTCTTCAGCTACTCCCCCAATGGGAGTGGGAGCCGGAGCAGGGGCCGTGCGCGGCGTGCGCGGTGAGGTAATCTGGCTGGATAGCCCGGGCCACGGGCTAACGCGCCCGGTTCGCCTGCTCCACCCTCGCCACCGCGTCTACATAGTTCCTCGCTCTGCCCGCGACGTGCTGGTGGGCGCCAGCGAGATCGAAAGCGAAGATCGCTCGCCAGTCAGCTTGCGCAGTGCCACGGAGTTGATGGCTGCAGCCCATAGTGTGGTGCCGGGGTTGGCAGAAGCACGCATTCTGAAGCTCGATGTCAATTTGCGCCCCGCTTTGCCTGACAATAACCCGCTTATCGAATGGGCAGGGCGCCGCCTTACCATCAATGGATTGTTTAGACACGGCTGGTTGCTGGCACCGGCGCTCATCGAACAGGCTTTCTCGGCCGAAGGCGCGCGAGCTGCGGAGTTGAAGCCTTTCAGTGCTTTAACCGTAAATGGTTCCTTGGTGCCCCAGTTATAAAAATGACAAGTATTCTGAATTCTCACCTCGAAGAGCCTGTGCCAGGGGCGTCCGTTATCACTATCCAACTCGATGGCCAGGCACGCAAGGTGCCCAATGGCAGTACGCTGGCACAGTTGGTGGCATCGCTCGGCCATGATGAGAAGGCCGTCAGCACGGCGGTCAATGGCGATTTCGTCGCGCGTACCTTGCGCCACTATGTTTTGAGTGAGGGCGACGCCGTTCTGCTGTTCCAACCCATTGTGGGCGGCTAGTGTGACCAACTCAGTCACGAACGCATCCAGAAAACTCAATCTCGGCCCGCTTACCGCTCTCGTCGTCGGTTCGATGATAGGCGGGGGGATTTTCTCGATTCCTCAGAACACGGCCGCCAGTGCGGCCGCGGGTGCGACGGTGCTGGCCTGGGGCATTACGGGCCTGGGCATGTTGGCGCTGGCCTTCGTATTTGTGAATCTCACATTACGCCAACCGAACCTTGACTCAGGGGTCTATGCCTACGCACGCGCGGCGTTTGGCCCCTTTCTGGGCTTCAGTTCGGCCTGGGGCTACTGGTTCATGGCGGTGCTGGGTAACGTGGGCTATTACGTACTCCTTTTCAGCACTCTGGGCCACTACCTCCCGGTGTTTGGCGAAGGCAACACGCCCGTTGCAGTCGCGTGCGCTTCTGCGTTGCTGTGGGGAATGCACGCATTGGTGCTGCGCGGAATCAAGGAGGCGGCGTTTATCAATCAGTTGACCACGGTCGCCAAGCTGGTGCCTCTATTGCTGTTCGTGGTGCTGGTGGCGCTGGCGTTCCAGCCGGGGATTTTTTCGCAGGATATCTGGGGAAGTGCTACCCCTGAACTGGGAACTGTGTCGCATCAGGTGCGCGGCATGATGCTCGTCACCGCCTGGGTGTTTGTGGGCGTGGAGGGTGCTAGCGTGTATTCGGCTCGCGCGGCACGCCGGGCTGAGGTGGGCACCGCGACGCTTTTGGGTTTTCTTTTCACCCTGGCGCTGATGGTGGCAGTGAGCCTGCTTTCGCTTGGAGTGATGGCGCAACCAGAGTTGGCCAAGCTGAAGAACCCCTCCATGGCGCATGTCCTCGCTCACGTCGTGGGCCCCTGGGGTGCGGCATTGATCAGCGTGGGCCTGCTGGTCTCGCTTTCGGGAGCGTTGCTCTCCTGGTTGCTCCTTTCCAGCGAGACGCTTTTTATGGCCGCGCGTGACGGCTCGGCGCCGGACTGGCTGGCCAAGGAGAACGCGCATGGAGTCCCGGTGAGTGCCATGTGGCTTACCAGCGGTTTTGTGCAAACTTTTCTGTTAATCACCCTGATGAGCAGTTCCACCTATTTGTCATTGGTGAATCTGGGAACATCGATGATCTTGCTGCCCTATATGTGGGCGGCGCTTTTCGGCCTGCGCCTGGCATGGCGAGGCGAGAGCTACAGATCGGCCGACAGGACTTTGCGGATGCGCGACATGGCTATTGCCGCCGTGGCCGTGCTGTATGCCCTATGGTTGCTGTATGCAGGCGGCATGAAGTATCTGTTGCTGTCTGCATTGTTGTACACGCCAGGAGCGCTGCTCTATGCCTGGACACGCCGAAGCCAAGGCACCGCGCTCTTTACGCGTGGCGAATGGCCTGTGTTTTTAATGGTGTTGGCGGCCGCAATTGTGGCCGCTTTGGGGCTTCGCCAGGGGTGGCTGCATTTATAAAAGAATAGGCGAAGTCCCATTCACCTATGTGGAAAAGAGAATGACCGTGCAAAGAGATCAACGCGACCAATCAGATCATCAAGCAGATCAGTGGGCAGTAGGCGATATAACGCTTACGAGCCGGTTTTTGCTTGGCACTGCCGGGTATCCCTCACCCAAGGTCTTGGGTGACGCTATCGCAGCGTCGGGTTCACAGATCATTACTGTCGGTCTCAAGCGGCAACTCGCGGCGGCCGGAGACAATGGCTTTGTGGAGATGATCCGCAGTGCCATGACTCAGCACGGCGCGCGCTTGCTCCCGAACACCGCCGGCTGCACGACGGCGCGCGAGGCGATCCAGTTGGCCCACATGGCTCGCGAGCTTTATGACACGCCCTGGATCAAGCTGGAAGTGGTGGGTGATGAATACACCTTGCAGCCAGACCCGCTTGAGTTGGTGGAAGCCGCGCGCCAACTCGCCAGAGATGGCTTTACCGTGTTTCCCTATTGCACTGATGATCTTGTCACGGCCAAACGCCTGCTGGATGCCGGCTGCCCTCTGCTCATGCCCTGGGGCGCTCCTATAGGTTCGGGTCAGGGTTTGCTCAATCCATTTGCTCTGAAAACCTTGCGCGCCCGCTTGCCCGGCGTGGTGCTCATCGTAGACGCCGGCATTGGTGCGCCCAGCCACGCTGCTCAGGCTATGGAAATGGGGTTCGACGCAGTGTTGCTCAATTCCGCCGTGAGCCAGGCTAGTGACCCCACGCGCATGGCATCTGCTTTTGGTCAAGCCATTGCTGCGGGGCGCACGGCGTACCTTGCCGGCGTCATGGCGCGGCAAGATTTTGCGGTAGCCACCACACCGGTGGCTGGCAATCCGTTTCTGATTGGAGACTGAAGTGCCGTCCACAAGACCTCCCCTTGTCTGGAGCATTGCTGGCAACGACAGCGGCGGGGGCGCTGGGCTCTCTGCTGATCAACGCGCAGCGGTTGCTTTTGGCGTGCACCTGTGCCCGGTGGTGGCGGCTATTACGGCGCAAAGCTCTGTGGGCGTGACGCGCATAGAAGCAGTCGCCTCCGAGATGCTGGAGGCGCAGTTGGCCGCGTTGGCCGAAGACATGCCTCCTACTGTGATCAAGACTGGCATGCTGGGCAGTGTCGGCAATGTGATGGTCGTAGCGCGCTGGGTCGACAAGCTACGCGCACAGGGCCCGGTTTCATTGGTGATTGATCCCGTGATGGGTGCAAGCACAGGGGCTTCGTTCGCCAATGGCGAGATGCTTCAAGCGTATCGCGAGTGGCTTTTGCCGCGCGCAACGCTGATCACCCCCAATGAGAGTGAGGCGAGGAGGTTGGCCGCTGATGGTCAAGATGCCTCGCCAGCCCTCACCCCGAAGCCGTGCGCCCCAACCCTCTCCCCCGAGGGGAGAGGGAGCAATGCCTCGCTCGTAGGGGGCGGGAGTGAGGCGAGGAGGTTGGCCGCTGATGGTCGAGATGCCTCGCTAGCCCTCACCCCGAAGCCGGGCGCCCCAACCCTCTCCCCCGAGGGGAGAGGAAGCAATGCAGCAGAGCTCATGCCGGCGGATTTACTCCCTCTCCCCGAGGGGGAGAGGGCGGGGGTGAGGGTCGGCGGCGCCTCCATCTCAACTACTGAATCCATTCCCACCATCGCTCGAACCTTGCGGGCTCTCGGCTCCGCAGCCGTTGCGATCACCTGTGGCGACTCATCGTCCTTCTCCGGTCAATCGGTCGACTGGATAGACACCCCTCACGCCGCGGGCTGGCTGACCCTGCCGCGCGTTGACACACCGAACAATCACGGTACAGGCTGCACTTTTGCCACCAGTGCGGCGGCGGCGATGGCTTTGGGGTTCGTGGTTGCAGATGCTCTGGTGCTGGCCAAAATGGCCACCACGCAGGCTTTGCGAAATGGCTACGCGGCTGGACAGGGCGCCGGTCCGGTGGCCGCGCAAGCCGGTTTCGCCACAGAGCCGGAACTTATGCCCTGGATGTCCTGGGGCGAGAACATAGATTTTTCAGCGGAGCCTTTGTCTGGTTCATCGCCTTTCTTGGCCGCTCTGGATTTGTACGCCATTGTCGATTCCGCCGAGCGCGTGGCGCAGGTGGTGGCAACCGGGGTTAAGACGGTGCAACTACGCGTGAAGGAACCCCCCACGCCTGATGACGCTTGGCGTGCGGCGCTTCGCGAGGCCATTAAAAAATCCGTAGCGGCGTGCCATGCTGCCGGCGCCTTGCTGATCGTCAACGACCATTGGCAGCTAGCCCACGATCTAGGCGCAAGCGCTGTGCACGTAGGGCAAGAAGATCTGCTGGCGTTGGGCGAAGCAGGGCGCGCAGCCCTTGCACGTACCGGGGTGCGAGTGGGCATCAGCAGCCACAGTCTGTGGGAGCTTGCCCGAGCCCGCACATTGAGTCCACTCTATGTGGCTTGTGGTCCTGTCTGGCCCACATTGACCAAAGACATGCCTTGGCATGCACAAGGATTGGACAACCTCGCTTGGTGGGTTCAAATGGCCGGCGTGCCTGTGGTTGCCATTGGCGGCATTCTGGAGCCTGCCCAACTTTCGCAAGCCGCAAGCAGCGGGGCAAGTGGAGTATGTGTGGTGCGGGGCATTGGCGATAACCCAAGCATGACGATTCCGGTATGGCAAGCCGCCCTTGAACAAGGCCGAGCCGCGCAAGCGCTGCCAATTCCCAATATGCCGCATCCGTCTCTTGATGCATAGGGCTGAACATTCCATGAGCGGTTCATTGAAGTACCAATACGTACGCGTGCTGACCATCGCGGGATCAGATTCCGGCGGCGGCGCTGGCATTCAGGCGGACCTGAAAACCATGGCCGCGCTGGGTTGCTTCGGCATGAGCGCGATCACAGCATTGACGGCACAGAACACGCAAGGTGTCACTGCCATACATTCAGCGCCCGCAGAATTCCTCACCCAGCAGATTGACGCCGTCATGGGCGATATTGGCGCGCACGCAGTCAAGATCGGCATGCTGCACAGCGTGGAGATCGTGGGTGCCGTCGCCCGGGCTATTGACCGTCACGCGTTGCCACATGTGGTGCTTGATCCGGTCATGGTCTCAGCTAACGGTGCCCAGCTCATAGAAACACCCGCAGTGCAGGCCCTGGTGCGAGAGCTGTTTCCGCGCGCCGCCATCATTACTCCTAATGTGGACGAAGCTGCGCTATTACTTGGTAAACCTATTAAGGAGGTTGCAGACTTGACTCCGGCTGCCCTCGCTTTGCTGGGCCTGGGCGCTCATGCGGTGCTGCTAAAGGGGGGGCATCTCGCAGGGGAAGAGGTGCATGATTTGCTGGTCATGCCGGGCAACTCGAATGAGCCGGTTTTGCATGAGATGCGGGCTAAACGCATTCACTCGCACAATCTCCACGGCGCGGGTTGCACTTTATCCTCAGCCATCGCATCTCATATGGCCCTGGGCTTGCCACTCATGCAGGCTGTGGAAGCCGGGCTGGACTACGTTCGTCAGGCCTTGATCTCTGGCGCAGACGTGAAAACGGGGGAGGGCGTAGGTCCGTTAAATCACGGATTTGCGCCATCCCCCTTGCAGAAGCGACCAGGTTAGGAGGCTTCAGCGCATGGTTCCAACTGATTACTTCTGACCAAACTTCAGTTTGGCATCGGCCACGCATTTGTCTTTGACAGCGCCTGACAGTGTGTCGCAACGCTCGGCAGCAGCTTTGTAGTTCGCTTCGTTTTTCTCGACAGCCGCATCTTGGCGAGCTTCCGAGACGTTGGCGTTGTGAACAGCTGGAGTGCGAGCTGGTGTCTCTATAGCTTTGGCAACCTTGGCATTTTCCTTGGCTGTCACGTGGGCTGTGGTGGCGTCTTTTTTACAAACGTCCTTGGCATTGCCGGCTTGGTCGTCACATTTTTCCTTGGCTACTTCGTAGTCGGCATCCGCTTTGGCCAAGCGGGCCTTGTGATGATTGCGTTCGGTGGGACTCTTACGCGCCTCCAGATCCGCCTTGGCTACTTTTTCCGCACCTTCCGCTTGCTTCTTGCAAACGTCTTTTGCGTTGTCTTTCATCGTGTCACACTGCGCTTTGGCAGACTTGTATGAAGCAGCGATTTGGTCTTTTTCAGTTTTGTACTCAGCCTGAGTGAGTGCAAAGCTGCTCGTGGCAAACAAGCTGGATGCGACCATAGCCATCAGAGCGGGTGAAAATTTCATGTGAACTCCTTCTTCATGTCTCGGTGAAAAGTACCGTGAAAGAACTTTATGCCGGTATGCGAACCTAGGTAGTAAGCGCTGGCGACGATGCGGCGTCGGTCAAGGACTACGAAGAGTTCGAAGGCCATGGAGCCCGGATTGGTTAACGCAAACCAGCCTGAGATACGCAGGCGTTTCTAGAGGGGCAACGATGGATCAGATAGATACCGCAATAGTGGGTGCCGGAGTGGTGGGGCTCGCTGTCGCGCGTGCACTGGCGCTCCAGGGGCAAGAAGTGCTCATTCTTGAAGCTGCGGGCGCGATCGGCAGCGGCATCAGCTCCCGCAATAGTGAGGTGATTCACGCGGGCATCTATTACCCACCTGGTTCCCTGAAGGCAGCGCTCTGCGTGCGGGGAAAACACTTGCTTTACGAGTATTGCGAACAGCGCAGCGTGGCTCATCGTCGCTGCGGCAAACTCATCGTCGCGACCAGTGAGTCTGAACTACCCGCTTTGCAAACCATCCGTGAGCGCGCGGTTGCTAGCGGCGTTCATGATCTGGTGCTGCTCACCCGTGACGAGGCGCGCACGCTGGAGCCCACACTCGAATGCATCGCAGCCTTGCATTCACCTTCCACAGGGATTGTGGACAGCCATGGGTTGATGTTGTCCCTGCTTGCGGATGTGGAGCAGGCAGGTGGCTTGATCGCACTCAACTCAGAACTGGTGACTGTTGGGCTCAATGCGGGGCCGGCGCGGGAAGGCCATGTTCTGACGATGGCTGACGGAACCGAGCTGGAAGTTCGGCAGCTCGTCAACGCTGCTGGCCTACAGGCTCCTGATCTTGCAAGGCGCTTCCAAGGTCTGGATGCCCGCCACGTGCCCAAAGCGAGCTTCGCGAAGGGCAACTATTTCACCCTGGCGGGCAGGGCGCCTTTTACCCGGTTGATCTATCCGGTGCCTGAGGCAGGAGGCCTAGGTGTGCATCTCACGCTCGATCTGGGCGGACAGGCCAAGTTTGGCCCAGATGTGCAATGGGTGGAAACGGCCGATGATCTTCAGGTGAATCCTGCTCGTGGAGACGCCTTCTATGCCGAAGTTCGCAAGTATTGGCCGGGCCTGCCAGAGGGCGCGCTGCAGGCTGGCTACGCTGGAATTCGTCCCAAGATCAGCGGCCCCGGGGAGCCTGCGGCTGATTTTCTTATTCAAGGGCCGGGTCAGCATGGGGTGCCCGGCTTGGTCAATCTTTTCGGCATCGAGTCACCCGGGCTTACAAGCAGCCTGGCGATTGGCGAAAGGGTGGCGCAAGTTTCACTTCGCCCGGAATAGAGCTGAGCCAGGGAAATGCCTTCTTGCGCTTCTTCCTTCGAGCGCCTATTGGTTGATTTCAGGCTCCACTAGTTTCGCCAGTTTCCGCAGAGATTCCTGCCATCCCAGATAGCACGCTTCAGGGGGAATGAAGTCAGGGATGCCTTTCTGCTCGATGTTCATTTCGGTTCCTACCAGTACAGCTTTCAACTCCACGGTGACTGTCATCTCGCCAGGCATGTTGGGGTCGTCAAACTTGTCCGTGTAGACCAGGCGTTGCCCTGGGGTGAACTCCAGATAGGTGCCACCAAATGAATGGCTGTGGCCAGTAGTGAAGTTCCTGAACGACATTCTGTGCTTTCCACCGACCGTGGCATCCAGTTCATGAACCGTGCAGGTGAAGCCAAACGGCGGCAGCCAGCTTGCTATGGCGTCAGGTTCCACGAATGCGCGGAAGAGTTTTTCCGGTTTGGCTGTAATAACGCGGTGCAGTCGGATCGTGTTGGGCATAGCGGGGTCCTTCATTTTTAGGCGTATCTGTATCTGTCACTTCGCGGTGGACACCTATCTGGTGCGCACAGAGCACATCGCAGATGTCTAGGGAAACTCCAACCTCAAAAAAGAGCAGGGTGAGGAGGTTCTTGTTCGCCGCGTCTGAGATCGTATGACCGTACAAGGACCTCGTCAAACGAGCACCGTGTGACTGATCTGCGCGCCCTGGGCAGGCCAGATTCGTCGGCAGGTAACTCAAGATTTCCACCTGACTCCTAACTCACGACAATCGGATAACGCGTCAAGAGTAATGGATAAGTAAAAGTATCCACCTAAAAATGTAATAAATGATTACATTAGTAGGAGATCAATGGTGACGTGTCACGGTTAGGGAGAAGGTATGGGGCAAGTACAAAAATTCGCTACGCAGGGTGGCCGTTGGGGCCGCCACATGGCGATGATGGTGAGCGTGGTTGGGCTGTCTTTGTGCGCACTTATGCAAGTCGCCCAGGCAGCTCCTGTCACATTCACAAATTCTACGGCGATCACCATCACAGATTGTCCCAATCCTTGTGCTTCACCCGGACAGGCGGCGTCGTTATATCCATCACCAATCACCGTGTCGGGCGTCACCGGCGTAGTGGAGCGGGTGTCGATCACGTTGAACGGTTTCAGCCACGCATTTCCATCTGACACTGACTTTTTGCTTGTCTCACCCAGCGGCCGCAAATCAGTCCTCATGTCCGATTTTGGAGCAGGAGGTCCTGGGGTATCGAACATCAACGTCACCTTGGACGACTATGCCGAGCGGCCCATTCCCTCAGTCGTCACCGGCAACACAGGTTTTCCATTTACCACTGGCAACTACCGGCCAGCCAACTCGGGCGCGACGGATGCCTTTCCCGGACCTGCTCCAGCGGCCCCGTACACCTACACCCTGTCAGCATTCAACGGTGACAGTCCTAATGGCACGTGGAATCTGTACATCGTTGACGACGCCAATCTCGACGGCGGTTCACTAAGCGGTGGATGGTCGATTACCTTTGACTCCAGGCCTGCGCCGCCCGCAGCTGGGGATATCCTGATCTCTGAATTCCGCACACGAGGGGCGGGCACCACGCCACCAGGGTCTGATGGTTCCGTGGACGAATTCATTGAGCTGTACAACAACACGGATCAATCTATTACGCTCATAGATGCCATTCCCGGTGCGGATCCGACCTCCGTGGCTGGGGCCGGTTGGCGCATCGGCGTTGCTCAAGGCGCGGCGGAAAATGATTTCGTGGTGATCTCGCAAACTATCGGCACGACAGGCCCCTTGGCGATTGCGCCGCGCAGCTATTTTCTGTTTTCGAGTCAACCTACGGCGCCCAGCCCAGCGGGTAATACCTATAGCCTATCCACCTATCCTACTGGTACTGGCATCACCTCCAGTGGCTCCGGAAATATCGTCATCAATCCTGCATCGGCGAATGGGTTTTTACCGGACGATGCAGGCATAGCCATCTTTTCAACGGCAGCAGCAGATTCGGCGCGTCGCCTGGATTCGGTGGGTTCGACCGGCGTTACCGCAGCGGATTACAAGGAAGGTACGGGGCTGACGCCCATCACCACGGCTGGCCAGCATAGCTGGGTACGCCGCGAGGCCTCAGGCTTTCCAAGCGACACCGGCAACAATGCCACCGACTTTGTACTGGTGGACACGTTGGGTAGAACGCTCGATGGCGTGCCAGCCGTTCTGGGTGCCCCCGGCCCCCAGCGCGGCCATACCGCAACGGCATTCACCACCACTGCTGCCCCTATGCATGGTTCACTGGCGTTGACGCCGCTGGTGTTGGATCCTGCTCAAACGCCAACAACGGGACCGAACATGGTGTTTGATCCCACGCCTGTCGCCAACGGCAGCAGTGGGACTTTGAAGATCCGACGCGTTTATCGCAATGACTCAAGTAAGAATCTGCTCGCTCTGCGATTCAGGATCGTGGACATCAGTACGCAAGCAGGGGGCGCGCCGCCTTTAGGGGGCCTGGATCTAAGGGTGCTCGGCTCACCGGTTCAGACGGTAACGCTGACGGATTCCAGTACACGGTCACTGGCTGCTCTGGCATTGCAAACTCCTGCTGCGCAGACGCTGGGCGGGGGGCTCAATTCGAGCCTCACCGCAGGAGTCATTACCACGACGGCTCCGTTGGCTAGCGGCGCGTCGGTGGCGGTGGAATTCAATCTGGGCGTGAATACGGCCGACACCGCATTACCGTACCGTTTCGTCGTGATAGCCGAAGGCTTGCCTTTCGACGGCATCGGTGGGGTGTCGGCTCGAGATGAATTTGGCACATTTGGGCTAGGTGCTGACCTCTCCATCACCAAGTCCGATGGCGTACCGTCTGCGGTGGCAGGCAGCAACGTAACCTACACCATTGTGGCCAGCAATATGGCCGGTCCGGCTCCAACAACAGCTTTGGTGAGCGATACCTTCCCGGCTGCTTGCACCACCGTGAACTGGACTTGTACTGCCAGCGGCAGCGGCACCTGCTCAACCAGCGGCTCAGGCGCCATTTCGGATAGCGTGAACCTTCCTGTGGGCGCCAGCGTCACGTATTCGGCAGTATGCTCAATCAGCGCTTCCGCCACAGGCGTCCTATCCAATACGGCTACGGTTGCGTCGACAGGCGGTGTCACTGATCCTGATCTGGAGAACAACAGCGCGACCGACACCACCAATTTGTTGGCTCCGGGCATGTTGGGTATTTCGCCATCGACCATAGCGTTTGCCTCAATGCCCGTAGGCGGCAGCAGTGGTGCGCAAACCGTCACGCTGACCAATACCGGAGATGAAGTCCTGACGGTGACCGCGTTGACAGCAGCTACCGGACCTTTTGCCCTGTCAGGCGGTTCGTGCGGCACGCCACCCTTCATGCTGCTGGGGGGAGCTTCATGTACCCTGAGCTACGTGTTCTCTCCCACGGCGCCGGGAGCGGCGAGCCAATCCATCACTGTCACGGCCAACGTGCCGGTGAGCGGTCCTCTTGCTTTGAGCGGTACCGGCACCGGTGGCGGCGCTAGTGGGGGGGGCGTGCAACCCGTAGCAGTGCCCACCATGGGGGAGTGGGGCGTGCTCTTGCTCGGTCTACTCGCTGCCGGCTTGGGTGTGCGGGGCGTACGCCGCCGCCAATAACCATCGAAAGGGTGATCTCGCCGCCTCCGGCGAGATCACTCAAGCGACCGGATACGTCCCCGGACGGAAGATCGTCTTGTCTACCGTTTCAATGCTCGTGTGGCCGCTGAAGGCCATCGTGATATCCAGCTCCTTATGGATGATCTGCAGAGCTTTGGTGACGCCGGCTTCGCCCGCGGCACCAAGGCCGTAAAGAAAAGCCCGGCCAATATAGGTTCCGTGTGCACCCAATGCTCGGGCTTTCAGTACATCTTGCCCACTGCGGATGCCGGAATCCATATGCACCTCGATCTGCGAGCCCACCGCATCCACGATGGCGGGCAGGGCAGTGATGGTGGAAGGCGCTCCGTCTAACTGGCGGCCGCCGTGGTTGCTCACGATCAGTGCATCAGCGCCGCTATCCACCGCAAGGCGAGCGTCTTCCGCTTCCATGATGCCCTTGATGATGATCTTGCCTCCCCAGCGCTTTTTGATCCATTCCACGTCGCCCCAATTGAGCCGGGGGTCGAACTGATCGGCGGTCCATGCGCCAAGATTGGCCATGTCCGTGACACCTTTCACGTGGCCATGGATGTTGCCGAACTTGCGCCGCGGTGTTTGCAGCATGCCAAGGCACCACCTCGGCTTCGTAGCCAGATTGATCAGGTTAGCCAGCGTTGGCTTTGGGGGTGTGGAGAGTCCATTCTTGATGTCCTTGTGTCGCTGGCCCATGATCTGCAGATCCAGCGTGATCACCAGTGCGCCGCAGCCGGCCAGTTTTGCGCGGTCAATCAGGCGTTCAATGAAATCGCGGTCGCGCATCATGTAGAGCTGGAACCAGAATCCGGGGCCTGCATGCTGTGCCACGTCTTCGATAGAGCAGATGCTCATGGTTGAGAGGGTGAACGGCACACCGAATTTTTTGGCTGCCCGGGCGGCTGCAATTTCGCCATCCGCGTGCTGCATGCCAGTGAGGCCAGTAGGCGCGAGGGCTACCGGCATCGTGACAGGTTGCCCGATCATGGTGGTCGCAGTGGAGCGCCCCTCCATATTGACCGCCACACGCTGGCGCAGCAGCATGGTCTGAAAATCAGATTCGTTGGCGCGGTAGGTGCTTTCTGTCCAACTGCCAGAGTCCGCGTAGTCGTAGAACATACGGGGTACGCGGCGCTGCGCGATCCGGCGCAGATCCTCTATGCAGGTGATTTTGCTTAAATCGGTCATGGTTTCGCTCTCCTCTTGTTGGATCGTAAGTCCATTTCATGCAATACCGGCACGGCGTCTTAACATCTAGCCATGGATTTATTTGAACTGATCGCCCGCTATGGCTATGGCGCGGTAGCCATAGGCTGCTTGCTGGAAGGCGAAGCGGTGCTGCTTTTAGCTGGTTTTGCTGCACACCGGGCCTATTTGGATTTCGCCGGAGTGGTCGCAGTGGCCACAGTGGCAGGCTTTGCCGGCGATTTGTTTTTCTTTTGGTTGGGGCGGCGCCACGGTCCGGCCTTGCTCGCGCGGTGGCCTTCGTTGGCGCGCCAGAGAGAAAAGGTGGATGGCTGGATTGGGCGTTACCGCGCGGCGGTGATCATCGCAGTGCGTTTCACCTACGGTTTCCGGATCGCCGGGCCTGTGGTGATCGGCATGTCGAGCACGCCAGTGCCTGCGTTTGTCATGTTTAACGCCCTGGGCGCGTTGCTCTGGGCCAGCCTCTTCACCAGTCTGGGATGGTTCTTTGGGGAAGCCGCCCAACGCACTCTAGGACATATGCACCACCTTGAAAAGTGGCTGGCTCTGGGTTTGTTCGCTGCGGGCCTGCTATACGGAGCGTTTCGCTGGTGGCAAGGACGCCGATAATAGGCAGGAAACCGAATGACCGCTAATTCCAACGTCTCCGCGCATTCATCTACAGTTTCATCCGGTTCAGGTTCATGACTAGTACTTTTGTTCCCTCCGCGGACGCCCTCGCGCAAGGGTCGGCCGTGCATGCCTTTTGCCACGCCTTGCCCAAGGTGGAAATTCACTGCCATTTGCTGGGCGCTATTCGCCAAGACACCTTTCATGAATTGGCCCGGCGCTCCGGTGGTATCAGCACGGAGCAGATCGATGGCTTGTTCGCGCATGGTGAAAAGCGCCAAGGGGCAATTCCAGGCTTGCGAGCGCTGGAAAACCACGTATTGCGCCGCCCAGATGATTTGTACCGGCTGACGCGCGAATACCTTGAAGATGCCCGCGCGCACAACGTGCTCTATACGGAGTTTTTCTGGAACCCCACAGGCGTGGTGCAACATTCAGGCTTGTCTTACGCCGTGCTTCAAGATGCCATCGTTCAGGCCGCGCTAGATGCCGAGCGGGATCTGGGAATTGTTGGCCGTCTGGTTCCAGCCATTGATCGGGAGGCGCCGCCGCAGGCCGCTGTGGAGATGGTGGGCTGGATGGCTGCAGCCCGCCGCGAAGAAGTCCCCGGCATTGGCATTGATTACCGTGAAGGCCTCGGTGCACCTGAGCTGTTTACACAAGCTTACGCAGATGCTCGCGCGGCTGGCTTGAAGACCACTGCGCACGCAGGTGAGTTTGGATTGCCATGGACTAACGTGAAGACTGCGCTCGACACCCTGCAGGTAGACCGCATCGATCATGGTTATACAGCGATTGACAACCCCGAACTCACCGAGCGCTTGCGTAAGCGCGGCATGGTGTTCACGGTCGTTCCCGCCAATTCCTACTATCTGCGCACGTTGGCGCCTGAGCGCTGGGCGCTGGATCACCCCATTCGGCGCATGCTCGCATTGGGCCTGAAGATCCATCCCAACAGCGACGATCCCACTTTGCACAACATCACCCCTACCCAAGCATGGGCCATGATGGTGGAGCAGTTTGGTTGCGCGCCAGCGGAGCTGCGCGCGCTCATGCACAACGGGCTCGATGGCGCCTGGATCGAAACCGGTCGCCGTGAAGCCTGGCGCACCGAATGGGACGCCCGCTTTGATCAATTACTGCAAGAGTATTTTCCAAGCACCCCGGCGCTCTGATCATTTTTCCATCGCGCTTTTT
Organism: Ottowia thiooxydans DSM 14619; assembly: GCF_000422885.1. Classification (GTDB taxonomy): domain Bacteria; phylum Pseudomonadota; class Gammaproteobacteria; order Burkholderiales; family Burkholderiaceae_C; genus Ottowia; species Ottowia thiooxydans. The sequence continues at coordinate 15,824 of NZ_AUGX01000014.1, forward strand.
TCCGGAGTTTCTTCATGACCGTCATCCTTCGCCGCACACTTCTGGCTGCCGCCCTTGTGGCCAGCGCGACTGGCGCCCACGCCCAAGCCGCTTGGCCCACCGCCAAACCCATTACATTGATCGTGCCCTTTACTGCAGGCGGCGCCACTGATGGGATTGCACGCCTTTTTGCTCAGAAATTGGGTGAGCAGATTGGTCAGTCGGTGGTGGTCGATAACGTGGGAGGAGGGGGCGGCGCCATTGGTACGCAAAAAGCCGCCAAGGCCACGCCTGATGGCTACACCATCCTCATGGCGGTAGATAGCCCGGCGGCCATTGCCCAGTTTGTAAATCCGGATGCCGTGAAGTACGACACTCAGCGAGATTTTGCCCCTGTGGGCATGCTCGCCATTCAGCCTCTGGTCATCATGGGCCGGCCTGGTTTGGCAGCCAATTCGTTCAAAGACGTGATCGCACAGGCCAAAGCAGAACCCAGCAAGCTGAGCTATGCCACTTCCGGCATCGGCACCATTCTTCACCTCGCCATGGAGCGTTACCAGCAGCAGGCAGGCATCAAACTGCTGCACGTACCTTATCGCGGAGGCGCTCAGGCAATCACTGATTTGATTGGAAACCAGGTGGATATGGCCATCTTGCCTTCGGGTTCGGCCATTCCTCAAATCACTGCTAAAAAAGCGAAGGGTTTGATCGTTACGGATGCCCATAGGCTCGCGGCGCTGCCGGACGTACCTTCGATCACCGAGGTGCAAGGCTTCAAAGACTTGGCCATCAATTCCTGGATAGGCGTGTTCGCACCTGCCAAGACCGCATCAGCCGTGGTTGAAAAACTCAACCTGGAGATGAACAAGGTGATGCAGCTGCCTGAGGTGCGCGCCAAGTTCGCCGAGCTGGCCATCGTGCCGGGCAGCGGCACGGCGGCCCAATTTGGCACCTTCGTCAAGAACGAACAAGCTCGTTACGAACGTATCGTGCGTGATGCCAATATTCGTGAGTAGATCACGAGCAGATTGAGGGAGGCGGTGATGGACAACCTCGGCGCACGATGCCCACCATCTGTTTCCCGAATTGCATTTGATTATTTAACACCGTTCGGGCTGAGCTTGTCGAAGCCTTGCGCAACGCTTCGACCCTTCGACGGGCTGGACAGGCGAAGCTCAGCGCGAACGGACTGCTGTAATCAAGCATGGCCTTAGGTGCGTGAGACTTCCCGCATCGTCACGAACTCTTCAGCGCTCGTGGGGTGAATGCCAATCGTAGAGTCGAACTGCGCCTTGGTAGCGCCGCACTTGAGGGCGACAGCAAACCCTTGCACGATTTCGCCCGCGTCTGCGCCCACCATGTGCAGGCCCACTACGCGGTCAGTGGCGGCATCCACCACCATCTTCACCAGCGTGCGCTCGCTGCTTCCAGAAAGCGTGTGTTTCAGAGATTTGAAATCGCTGCGAAACACTCGAATCGCGCCGTATTTTGTGCGCGCCTTTTCTTCCGAAAGACCCACGGTACCGATAGGTGGGTGGGTGAACACCGCCGTGGGGATCAGCTCGTAATCCACGGTACGCGCCGGTTTGCCCGGAGCGGCGCCGAAAAGGTGGTCAACCAATGCCATGCCTTCAGCGAGCGCCACTGGTGTTAGTTCCAAGCGGCCTACGACATCGCCCAGCGCAAAAACACTGGGGACACTGGTGGTGAAGTGCTCATCCACCCGGATACTGCCGTTCTCCTCCTGCTGCACGCCCAATTCCGCTAAACCCAGGTTGTCCACCCGGGGTTTGCGTCCAGTGGCGTAAAGCACGACATCGGCATCGAGCACTTGGCCATCCTTGAGATGCACCTTGCGCGCGGCACCTGCCGCTTCGATGCGAGAGACCTCGCTATGCAACCGGATATCAACACCCGCCTTGCGCATTTCACTGGCTGTGAAGGCGCGCACTTCGTCGTCGAAGCTACGCAAAATCTGCTCACCCCTGTAGAGCAAAGTGACTTCGGCGCCCAGCCCATGGAAGATGCTCGCCATCTCGCAGGCGATATAGCCACCGCCCACTACCACGAGGCGTTTGGGAAACTGGGGCAAGTCGAACATGTCGTCGGAAGTAACCGCCAATTCGCGCCCGGGAAACTCCGGCACAAACGGCACACCACCGGTAGCGATCAAGATGTTCTTGCTGGTGTGGCGGGTGGTCTGGCCATCAGGGTGAGAGACCTCCACCGTGTGCGCATCCACCAGCCGTCCGTGGCCTTGCAGGCGCTCCACCCCTCCATTGATCATCAAGCCATCGTAGATGCCGTTCAAACGGGTGATTTCTCTGGCGCGGTTGGCTTTGAGGATTTCCCAGTCAAGCACGGGCGTTCCAGGAAGCTGCCAGCCGAAGCCGCGAGACTCTTCAAAAGCTTCGTGAAAGTGGGCGCCATAGCTATAGAGTTTCTTGGGAATGCAGCCCACGTTGACGCAGGTACCCCCCATGGGGCCACTTTCTGCCATTCCAATGCGCGCGCCTCGCTGGGCGGCCATACGCGCTGCGCGGACACCCCCAGACCCACCGCCGATGACAAAGAGGTCGAAATCAAACTCAGCCATAGCGGCCTCTCAAAAAATCAATGGACACCTCTCAAGTGTAGGCACTAGGGCAAATACAAGTGCGGCGACGGTCTTTTTTTAGATAAGTCTCGCGCTACCCTTGGCCGATCAGGATGATTGGTCCCGCGAATGGCCGCGTTCATCGTGGTCGCGATCGTCTTACGCAAGGCCTGAGGTCTTTGGATCGTGAACAAGTTCCTGGTCTCTCCGGGAGCCAGCACTAAAATTTGGATGCCTTTCCAGCTATTCAGCGCGGACTGGAGCTAGCACTGCTGAAATACCTCACCGCTGGGTTCACCACCGCAGCCTCACATAGAGCAACTATGGATCAAGAGCATTATTGGAACGACATCTGTGAGCATTTATGCCCCGGTGATGATTCCCTACGCCAAGACGTCAAATTGTCGATTGAAAATCCACAAAGCTACTTGGAAAAGTTCGATGACGCTCTCTGGGAAAGAGGGATAGAAGAACCTTCATTTGTTCGGCCGTGGTTGGCGCTTGTCGATGGTCTGATTTCTCGCGGTTATGCCTGTGAAATGGACTGGAAGCTCGATCCAAATGAACTGGCGTTTCAGCTAGAAAAACTTCATCCATGCAAGTCTAGAAATATCCAGCTTTCTTCATTAAGAAATAGTACGGAAGTTGGTGCTCAGATATTGCTGATCGCAGCCAAGGAGCTGCGCAATCATTCCCTTGAGTTGCTTTTCCTTGAAATCGATGGTGACTGCTACCCGCTTTCAGTGGTGCCATCAGCTAAAACTGCCGAAGTTTTAAGTTTGTCGCAGCTACTGAAACAGAACGCAGCGATCTATCCCTGAGAATCGTCCAAATTCTCTGCAGTCTAGAAATCACATAATGAAAATAGCTACAAAAGTGGTAACCGCCAGCATCGTCATGTTGTCATTCGCAGGAACTGTGGCGGCGGCGCCCGTATATCTTTCTTGTGAGTTCAAACATCCGTCTGGAAAACCTCAGGTTTTCAATTTCGCGCTTGATGAGTCTGCAAGCACGCTGGGGGTCTTTGTGCCGAGTACCGGGAGCGAAAGAACATCGAAGGCGACATTTTCAGCAGACAAAGTCAGCTTGAACGAAGGCACGGTGGCTTGGGAGATTGATGTGTCCAAGCGAGCGGTTATCCGCGACATGAGAATGATTGAAAAGAAGGATAGCGGTACCTGCAAATCCATATCCGCGGAGCAGAGCGGTTTTGAGCTCGTTTCACGCTAGGAGCGTGAAGCGCAGGGGCATCTATTGAGCCCATGCTCCCGTCAGCGCGCATGGGCAGCAGTGAGAATGGCCTCGATCGCCTGATAGCTGATACCGCGCTCGCGCACGTGCTGGAGTGGCGTCACGCCGGCGCCATCCGGGAGGTTTACGTTGGCTCCCGCGTTCACCAGCAAACGGACAATCTGCTGGTGTCTCTCGCCGCCGTCGCTGAGAATGATGGCCTCCAGGAGTGCCGTCCACCCCAGACTGTTCACATGATCCACGTTCACGCCAGCCTCGATGAGCGTTCGCACTGTTTCGACGTGCCCTCGCTCGGCGGCCGGGATCAGGGCGGTGCCGCCATAGCGGTTGGTGCTCTTCAAGTCGGCACCATGCGCAAGTGTCATCTTGAGAATCTCGAGGTGCCCGCGCGCACCAGCGTAGAGGTAGGGGCTGTCGCTGATCTGATCCTTGGCATTCACATTGGCGCCAGCATCGATTAGCGCCTTGGCTGCTTCGATCTGGTTGGCGTGCGTCGCTACCAGTAGCGCCGTAGCGCCGGTGTTGTCACGCGCCTCAAGACCAGCTCCCTCAGCCAGTAATTTGCGCACCGCCGCGACATCGCCTTGTTTTGCCGTCGTATGCAGGGCAAGGGTCGGAGGATTTCCCTGGGCTCTTGCTTCAAGCGAAATGATGGGGAACATCGTCAGAGACAAATACCTCAGCAGAGATCGACGTTGCATACCTGTTCTCCAAAGCGGTTGGGATCGTCAATATTTCCGATTGCCTCGCGCAGCAATCATCGCAGCTGTTCGTTGAAGCGGACCGCGCCAAGCCTCAGGGTTGAACCGGAAAGCAGGTGCTGCGACCACTAGCCCAGCGACAGGGCCTTGCACTGATGTGCGCACCGCCACAGCGATGGCACCGATGCCCTCCACGGGAATATTGTTCACGATGGAGCAGCCGTCTCGGCGTACCTTGTCCAGCTCCTGAAGGAATTCCTGAAGCTCTTCAGACGGCAGGTTCATTTGCTCCAGCACCTGATCGCGCTGTTCCTGGGGCATTTCGCTAAGGATAACGCGTCCGATCGCCGAGGTTTGTGCCGGAAACCGGGTACCCACTTTTAGATCCACTCGAAGAACCGATTGTGCCTCCACGCGTTGAAGCAGTGAGATGTTGGTGCCCACAAGTACGCCCAGTGAACAGGTCTCGCCTACCTCGGAAACCAGTGCTTCCAGCATTGGCAACACCGCCTGACCGAGCCCGAGCTGCTGGGACGCCACTGCACCAGCCTCCATGAGGCCAACCCCCAGACGGTAGCGGCCTGACCCGGCACTGGTTTCCACGAAGCCATGAAATGCCAGCGTGGATAACAGTTGATGCGCCGAGCTTTTCACCACGCCAATTCCCCGCGCGATTTCACTCACACCCAGCTCGTGCAGAGGCGCGGCAATGAGCAGTTCAAGTATCTGCAATGCGCGCGATACCGAAGCTACCTGTCTGGAAGGCGTCTCTGAACTCATTCAATTCTCGATTCGTTTAAGGGTAATTCCGTACGTACGAAAGGTTGCGTCATTTCGCAGAGTAAGCATAATAACATTTCAACGAACGCCGTTCGTTATACACGAACGATCAGAAACTTGGACTCCTGTGGAGGTTCTATGACTTCATCCCGGCGATCACTTTTTCGCGTAGCGGCTCTCGCGCTCTGCGCCTTTGGTGCAGTGCAAACGTCTTATGCACAACAAAAATTAGGCAGCTCCACCATTTCGGTGGTGCCCTCCACCAGCGCAGTGGTGCTCTACGTGGCGCGCGACGAAGGCTTCTTCGAGCGAGAAGGTCTTGAGGTGAAGATCACCGAGTTTGCGAGTGGAGCAGAGGCCGAGCGCGCCATGGTGGCCGGTGCGGTGGATATGGGCGGTGGCGGTGTAGGCACCACGCTCCTCATGGCCAACCAGGGCATCAAGGCCAAGAACGTGGTGCTTCTGCAGAAGAAGCCTATCTTCACTTTGGTTGCCTCCAATCGCGCCAACCTCAAGCCAGGCGATCTGAAGGGATTGAAAGGCAAGACGGTAGGTGTGAGCTCACCGGGAAGCCTGAGCGATCTTTTCCTGCGCATCGCGCTGCGTGATGCTGGCTTGGATCCAGATAAGGACCTCACCGTGGTCGCCACGGGTGGTCTGGCGGCTCACTTGCCCGCACTTCAAACGGGGCGAGTGGATGCCCAGATGACCTGGGAGCCCTCTACCGTTACCTTAACCCGCAAGGAGAAGGCCGCAACGGTATTGCTGGATTTGCGTGGCGATGATGTGCCCGCACCACTTCAGAACCTGTTGGGTAGTTCGTTGCAGGCCACGGACAAATGGCTTTCAACCCCAAGCAATCTCGCCAAGGCCCAGGCTGCTGCCAGGGCCATCACGAAGGCGAGCCGCGCTATCAATGATAAGCCGGATCTGATGGTCCCCACGCTGCAGCGCATGTTCCCTTCGTTGTCTCCAGATCTTTTGACCGAAATTGCACGTGTGGAAGCACCCGCGTTCAGCCCGCTCATCACCAAAGAGGCGATAGACCATATGAGCAAGGTGTATAGGGGAGCGGGGCTTACCAAGAGCGATGTTGCCTACGCAGACATAGTCGATCCACGGTTGGCTGCCGAATGGAAGTAATGCGAATCAGCAGTCTGGATGCGATCGAAGGATCGCGCAACAACACTGTGCCAGTGCCCACTACAACGCCAAAGCTGGTCGTTCGGGATGTGTCTCTGTCTTTCCCTGCACCTCGCGGATCTCGTGTCTCCGTATTGGGCAAGGTCAATCTCGCCATTCGTGAGGGTGAGTTCTGCTCCATCGTCGGGCCATCAGGCTGTGGCAAGAGTACCTTGCTATCCGTGATTTCCGGCTTGGTGAAGCCTGACTCTGGCACATGTGAGCTGGACGGAAAGCCTATCTCCCTGGGCGATCCGGCTGTCGGCTATATGTTCCAGTCAGACACCTTGTTGCCCTGGGCCACTGCACTGGAGAACGTGCGATTTCCATTGATGGCTGCAGGGCGTACCGATGACGGGCTTTGCATGTCGCTGCTCAAGAAAGTGGGTGTCGGCCAGTTCGCGGATGCCTATCCCTGGCAACTCTCAGGTGGCATGCGCAAGCGCGTACAGCTCGCGCGTCTGCTTGCGCAGCAACCCAAAGTGCTTCTGATGGATGAGCCATTTGGTGCACTTGATGCGCAGACGCGCTTGCTGATGCAGGAGGAGCTTTTGCGGCTTTGGGAGTCGACCGGGCTCACGGTTCTTTTTGTCACTCATGACCTTTCAGAAGCTATCGGTCTGTCAGACCGTGTGATGTTGTTCAGTGCCAGGCCAGGGCGTATCAAGGAGGAATACCAGGTGGAAATAGGGCGCCCGCGTGCGATTGAAACCATTGTGAGTGACCCCGCCTACAACGAGTTGTTTGTGCGTGTCTGGCAGTCCCTTAAGGAAGAGATCGTCCTCGAATGAAACTCGTTCTGTATCGAATATTGTTCCTTGCCGTCATCCTGGCGCTGTGGGAGCTTATCGCCCGCCTGGGCCTTGTTCAGGATTTCGTAATGAGCCGGCCCAGCAAGATCTTTGCCTGGTTGTCTGAAGCCATCGTGAGTGGATTCTTCTGGGTCAACGTGGGTGTGACTGTTCGCGAAACCTTGCTGGGATTGCTGGTGGGCTGTGTGCTCGGTGTGGCGGGTGGGTTTGCACTGGCCCACTGGAACGGGGCATTCAGGCTGCTGGAGCCCTTCATCATGGCGCTGTACAGCTTGCCAAGAGTTGCGCTTGCACCTTTGTTTCTGGTGTGGTTTGGCATTGGAGAAGGCTCCAAGGTGGCGTTGGCCGCATCGTTGGTCTTCTTTGTGATGTTGCTCAACACCCATACCGGGGTGCGCGAGATCGATCAAAACCTGGTGAATGCCGCGCGGACCATGGGGGCCAGCAATGGGCTCATAGCCCGCCGGATTCTCCTGCCGGCTTCCATGACCTTTATCTTCGCGGGCCTGCGCGTCAGCATTGGCCTCGCGCTGATCGGAACGATTGTGGGCGAGATGATTGCTGGCCAGTATGGGCTGGGCCAGATGATCTCCAAAGCCGCCAACATGTTCGATACCGCGCAGGTCTTCGCCATCATCATCGTGCTGGCAGTCCTTGCGGTTGTGCTGAACGAAGCGATGAAATTCGTGGAGCGGCGTGTCATGAAATGGCATCCCCCACAGAGGACGCACTAATGGAAAAAGCATATATCTGCGGCGTAGGGATGACGCCGTTTGCCCGCCATCCGCAACGCTCCATGAAGGACCTTGCGCGAGAGGCGATCACGAATGCCCTGGCGGATGCCTCCGTAGCGCAGCAAGACATACAGGCGGTGTACTGCGCAAACTCCATGGCCGGCATCGTGACCGGGCAAGAGTCCATTCGCGGCCAGGTAGTTCTGAATGCCATGGGCATCACAGGAGTTCCCGTGGTCAACGTCGAAAACGCTTGCGCGAGCGGCGCAACAGCCGTTCACCAGGCTTGGATGAGTGTGGCTGCGGGTTTGTACGATTCGGTGTTGGTGCTGGGAGTCGAAAAGCTCTATCACGAAGACCGTCTGGTATCGATGCGAGCCTTGGCGTCTGCTACAGATGTCGAGCTTTCCTCTGGCCAGTCACAGCAAAGCAGTTTTCTTGCCGAGTCAAGCAGGCGGCTTGCTAACTATATGCAGGACTCGGGCGCGACTCTGCGCCACGTAGCGGAAGTTGCGGCCAAAAGCCGCAGGCATGCCTCGCTTAATCCGCTGGCGCACTACCGCGAAACCTATACGGTGGATGAAATCCTGGCCTCGCCAGTGGCAGCCCCTCCCTTGACTCGCCTCATGTGCTCACCCATCAGCGATGGCGCTGCAGCGGTAGTGATTTGTTCGGAAAAATTCCGCCGTGAGCGCTCATTGAAAGTCGTGCGCATTGCAGCTTCCGTGTTGCGCTCTGGCGGGACTCCCGGTCCACTCGCAGGTCGTTCTGTCGACGATGCAGCCGATGCTGCATACAACATGGCTGGCCTGGGGCCTGAAGACATCTCCCTTGCGGAGGTTCACGACACCACTGCAGCCAGCGAACTCATGCTCTATGAGCGCCTTCGCTTCTGCAAGAAAAACGAAGCACCCGCCTACGTAGACGAAGGTGGCCCCAGTCTGGGGGGGCGTCTTCCGGTCAACACGAGTGGCGGTCTCATCGCACGGGGCCATCCGGTCGGTGCCACAGGCGTGGCCCAGATCTGCGAGCTCACATGGCAGCTGCGTCAACAGGCGGGGGATCGCCAGGTTATCAATCCGCGGGCAGCGCTCGCGCACAACGCGGGCGGCACCTTGGCAGGTGAGTCAGCCGCGACAGCCATTCACATTCTCACTATCTAGTTATTGCAAGGAAGAACGATGCTCTACACCCTCACCCCCGAACAAGCTGCTGTCCGAGACTCCGCTGCAGCAGTGGCACGCAAGATATCCGAAACCATCATCGACATCGATCGCCAGACCGGGCACTCCAAAGAATGGTGGGATGCCATTCACCTTCTGGAGAAGGAAGGAATGCTGAAGCTCCATATGCCCAAGGAGCTCGGGGGTGGAGGCCACGGCCTGTTCACAGTGGTGCTCGCTGAGGAAGAGATTGCCAAGGTTGATGGCGGCTTTGCCAACATCGTTTCGCATGAAGCCTGTTCTTACCTGATCTTCACCAACGCTCGGGATGCAGCGTTGCGGGATAACTGCCTGAAACGCATGCAAGAAGGTGTGCTCACCTGTATCGCCATCACTGAGCCCAACACCGGTGCTGATCTAGCCCGCATGCAAACCGAAGCGCGCCGTGACGGTGATGGCTGGATCATCAACGGGCACAAACGTGTGGCGTCGTTGGCAGCAGCGGCGGGAATGTACCTGGTCTTTGCCATCACGGATCGAAGCAAGGGCACCAAGGGAATTTCCGCATTTCTCATTCATGGTGACACCCCAGGTATTCGCGCCGGTGAAGTCGATGACGTGATGGGCTACCGGCAGCTTCCGCCTGCAGATGTGTTTTTGAAAGATGTTCGCGTGCCGGGAGTTCAGCTCCTTGGAGAGGAGGGCGGTGGTCTCAAGATATTTGCGCAAGCGCTGAATGTGGGGCGTCTTGGTGGCGGTACACAAGCCTTGGGCATTGCGCAAGGGGCGTTTGATCTGGCACTGACCCGGGCCAAGGAACGCAACACTTTTGGCAAGCCATTGATCGAACATCAGGCCCTGCAGTTCAAACTGGCAGAGATGCAGACTCAGATCGAGACCTCACGTGCATTCGTCTACCAGGTGGCTCAATGGATGGACACGCTGGATGACATCACCACTGCTGAGGTCGGCAAGTACTGCGCCATGGTGAAGTCTCATTGTTCCGATATGGCTTTGAAGGTCACGATCGAGGCAGTGCAGATGTTCGGTGCCTATGGCAATTACCGGAGTAACCACGTGGAGCGCCTGCTGCGCGATGCCAAGGTCACGCAGTTGGTGGATGGCCCCAATGAGCTGATGAAAATGCGCATCGGGCACGCGCTGGCACGCAACGGTTGATTAGAGAGAAGGAACTGCCGTGCTGACTGGCGACATGTTGCGCCGCGCTGCGGAGCGCTTTCCTGAGAAAACTGCGGTGATCTGGCAAGACGTTCAGATCACGTATGGGCAACTGGAGGCGCAGTCCAATCAGTTTGCCAATGCACTTGGCAGCCTTGGTCTTGCACCGGGCGCCAAAGTGGCCATTCTGTGCCGCAACAGGCCCGAGTACGCCTCAGCGTTCTTCGGGGCTGCCCGTAGTGATGTGGTGTTTGTGAATGTGTCGGTGCTCTATTCACCCGAGGAGCTTCAATACGTTCTGGAGCAGGCCGAGGCTGAAGTGCTGCTCTTCGAAGACGCCTTCGCTGAACGTGTTCTTGCAGTTCTTCCTCTGCTCCCACGCATTCGGCACAGCTACGTCATTGGTGAGGCGCAGTCCGGGCTGCCATCTTTCTTTAGCCTGCTGAAGGGCTTCCCGGAAACACCTCCACGTGTTTCGATCGGCGACGCGGATCCCTTTTGCATCACCTACACGGGGGGGACCACGGGGCGGCCGAAAGGCGTGCTTGCCAACCACCGGGCACGATCAGTCACGGCGCATACGGTGGTGGTGGAGAGCAAGCTCGACGAATCGGATGTGGTTGCGATCGTGACGCCGCTTTTCCATGTGGCGGCGCTCAACATCATGCTCCAACCTGCCATTTTGGTTGGGGCGACAGTCGTGCTCCTGCCTAAGTGGGATGTGCGTGCTTTTTCCGAATGCGTACGTGATCACGCGGTGACCGCCGCCTTCATGGTGCCTACACAGGTGGCCATGGTGCTTTCAGACGCTGACTTCAATGCTGCGGACTACGCAAGTTGGGCAAAGCTCAATTTTTCTGGCGCGCCCATGCCTGATTGGGTACAGCAGGCCATGTTGGAGCGTTTATCCAAGGTTCGCCTGACTCAGTTTTACGGCCAATCCGAGATGGGCATTGTTGCCGTCATGAAGCACGAGGACCTTCCTGGCAGGCTGGGCAGCGTAGGGCGGCAAGCTTTTAACGCCGATCTCGCGCTGCTGGATACCAACGGCAAGCCCGTTTCGCAGGGTGAAGTAGGAGAGATCTGCGCGCGTGGTGAGAACGTGATGCTCGAGTACTACCGAGACCCCGTGCAAACGGAGAAATTCAGGGCTCACGGATGGGCGTGGAGCGGAGATCTGGCTACGTTCGATAAGGATGGCTACCTGTCGTTGGTAGATCGTTCCAAGGACATGATTATCTCTGGCGGGGAAAACATCTATCCCAAAGAAATTGAGATCGTGCTCTATGAGCACGAGGCGGTGGCTGAATGTGCGGTGTTTGGTGTGCCGGATAAGACATGGGGGGAATTGCCCGTGGCCCATGTGCAATTAAAGCCTGGTACCAGCGTCAGCGCAGAAGCGCTAATTGAGTACTGCACTACCCGTCTTGCAAGATTCAAACGCCCGCGTACTGTGAAACTGGGGGACGATTTTCCAAGAACCGCCATCGGCAAGATCCAGAAGAACATTCTTCGAGATCAATACAAGCAAGAAGCCACTGAATGACAGGCCATACGATCACTATCACTGGAGCCTCTGGCAAATTGGGGCGCGCGATCTCCGAGGAACTGGCTAGTCGTGTGCCAGTGTCTCTCGTCACCCTGGGCACGCGCTCGCCGGAAAGTCTGCAAGCTTTTGGGGCTTCTGGCTACCGCGTGATGCCGGTAAATTTTGACGAGCCAAGTTCCGTGGAAGAGGCATTCCGGGGCGCTGCCGCGATGTTGTTGATCTGCGGTCACGGTAGCAATGAAACCCGCATACGCCAGCACATGGACGCCATAGACGCCGCCAAGCGTTGCAGCACCGGGCGCATCTACTACACGAGCTTCACCAACCCCACTAAAGCTAGTTTGTTCCCGTTCGCCAAAGTGCATGAAGCGAGTGAAGCGCACGCCCGCGCGAGCGGTCTAAGGTACACGTTCCTGCGCAACAACCACTACGCCGAGAATCTGGAAACTGCATTGCAGCGCGCTCACACTTCCGGTGAACTTTCGCTTCCTGGTGCGAGAGGGAAGGTCGCCTATATCGCACGCCAAGACGTGGCTGCCGCAACGGCGGGGGCGCTTGCCTTGAGCCAGGTAGAAGCATCGTACGAGCTGTCTGGGCCTGAAGCCTTGGATCTCTTTGAAGTAGCCGATCTGGCATCCGAGGCATGGGGGCGAAAGATCACAGCTCGGGATATGCCTGCAGACGAGTACCGGAGTCTTCTCATCGCCCGCGGACTTTCACCCTTCGCCGCGGAGGGGCAGGTGGGCATTCGCTTGGCATCTGGCGCAGGCGAATACGGTGAGATCACCCGAAATGCGGAACAACTCGCCGGGCGAGCTTTGCGCACCATGCGGCAATACCTGCACACCTTTTCTAGAGAAACACTGACAGAGCCTAGCCCACTTGGCCGCGTGTGAAACGAACGAAGCTGGCCGGTATGTCATCAAGGGCACGCCCACGCTTACTGACCAGTACGGGCTGAAGACGGGGCGGCGACCCCAGCACCGGATGAAATTCAAGCACGCCTGCCTGAATGTCCTTTTCGAACACACTGCGGCTGGCCAGGGTGAAACAACCCCCAACGGCCAGCATTGCGCGCAAAATTTCAGTGGATCCCGCCTCGTGGAGCAGAGGCATCGCAGGGAGTACGCCAGCGTCCTGGAAAAGTTGCCGCACAGATCCCTCGTAGAGCGAACCACGCCGCACTGAGTAGATCGGCAACTCCGCCAGCACCGCTAACAGCGCGCGCCCACCAGGCTTGACCGTACCCGCCTTGGTCACCCAACCCAGCGGTTCGTTGAAGCGGGCATGGAGTGTCATCGTGCCATCGGCCGCGGCCCCAGCGAGAAAGGCGCAGTCAACCTCTTCCTCTATCAGCAGATTCTTTACTTCCTCGCTCGTGCCCGTGCGCACCGTAAGACAAACGCCGCGGTTTTCTCGAATGAACCCGGAGAGCAGACGGGGCACCAGATTGGCAGTCGAGGTATGGAAGGCTCCAACGCGCAAAAGGGGGCGCCCATGTACATCCTGCTGAATCGCCGCGATGGCTTGGGCGGCTACGCGCAACAGGTCGCGACAGCCCGGTAGCAGGGCTTCCCCTGCGCCGGTGAGACTCACACCGCGGTTGTGTCGGCGCAGCAAGACCACGCCGGCTTTCGCCTCAAGTTGGGCTATGTGCGCTGAAACGTTCGACTGAGTTGTGTCCAGCGCCAATGCTGCGCGCGAAAAACTGCGCGTGTTAGCCACAGCCACAAAGTGGCGAGCACTCTCTGTGCTCAAAAGGGGAGATGACATCCCATCAGCATATCATTTGCCCCCTCCTGGATACCTCTATTTCAGATAGCCAAAATCTCTTTTTAGGTGATCAAGATAGAGTGCATGTCCGTATCGTTCCGTACATGCAAAAAAGTTTTGACGTGATTGTGGTTGGCGCCGGATCGGCGGGCTGCATCGTCGCCCGGCGGTTATCAGAGAACCTCCATTGCCGTGTATTGCTGCTTGAAGCAGGTACGGATCCCGGACCTCTGGAGACCCCAGACATCCGACACCCCTATCCACTCTCTGCCTACGATGCTTCGCTTCAGTGGCCTGGGTTGAAGGGCAGGGTGGTCGATGGTCCTGACCATCGCGTGGCACGCATTCCTCAGGGGCGCTTGGTGGGAGGGTCGTCTGCCATCAATGCAATGGTGGCCATGCGTGGCGTAGCCGCCGACTATGACGAGTGGCATGCCGCAGGAGCCAGCGGCTGGGCGTGGGAAGATGTGGAGCCTGCCTTTCGCAAACTGGAATCGGCGCAGCCAGCAGGGCACTGCGACGACGCCGGTTCGATCGCGGTGGCACGACAACCGCGCAGTACGGACCGACCCCTTAGCAACGCTTTGCTACAAACTTGGGGCGAGGCGGGATGGCAACGCATTGAGGACCCGAATTCTGACTTTCGAGATGGCTGCTTCATCCAACCCATGTCAATCGATGCCTTGGGGCGCTGTTCGGCCAACCGGGCCTACCTGGGAGAGCACACGCGTGCGCGTCGCAACCTGGAGGTGCTGCCGGGTGCCCGCTGCCTGCGCGTGAAGTTGGAGGGCACACGTGTCCAAGGGGTAGACATCGAAGTGAATGGCGAGTTGCGCGAAGTCGCCGCTCCCCAGGTGTTTCTGTGCGCAGGGGCCTTGCAGACACCCGCCATACTTTTGCGATCGGGTGTGGGTGACGCTGCGACGCTTCAGCGGTTGGGTATTCGAATCGCGGCGCCTCTGCCGGCCGTGGGCCGCAACTTGCAGAACCATGGAGCTATTCCTTTAGGCGTGTCTCTGCGCGGCCGTACCACCTTACCGCCCCATCTGCCAACGGCCCACGCGGCCCTGCGCCTTTCTTCTGGAGAGCATCCTTCATCGGGGGATACCTACTTCTCCGTCTGGGACCGGGCCGCATGGCATGCCGCCGGCGGGCACATTGCCGTACTCAATGTGGTGCTGCACCGGCCGTTGTCAGCGGGATCTGTCACCTTGAGCAGCGCAGACCCGGCGCAGGCACCCGTGGTGAACTTCAACATGTTGGACCACCCGAGTGATGTGCGCCGCCTCGCCTTGGCTGTACGCAAGGCCTTGGACTTTCTGGATAGCGCCTCAGTCCGGGCCATTCGCGATGAGGTTGGCTTGGTAAAAATGGGGCGGGCTGCTTCGTGGATGGGCATGCGAACACCTTGGACCCGTGCGGCCAGCGGGGCATTGGGCTCGGCCGCGTGGGTCTCTCCCAGGCTGCTTCGTCCTCTGCATCCGCTCGCACTCAAACCGCTACCTCTGCCGTTCCTTGCGGGAGTAGACGACGCAGGCGCGTGCGCTGCGCTGCGCTCTGCGCTGGCTCTGCAATACCACCAGGTTGGTACCTGCGCAATGGGTACATCGGAGTTCGACTCGGTGACCGCGCCCAACGGAAGCGTTCACGGCGTGATCGGGTTGCACGTCGCGGATGCGTCTGCGCTGCCAGCGGTTCCGCGTGCCAACACCAATCTACCAGTGATGATGGCCGCTGAAAGGATCTCGGCCATGTTTATAAACCGGAACTGACTCCGGTCCCTCTTTGCACATTCCAAAGGAGACAAAATGATGAAACGCCGAATTTTTATAGGGGGCCTCGCCTCTGTTGCGGGTGCCGCCGTCGTACCGGCGAGGGCTCAGGCCTATCCCGACAAACCAGTCAAGGCCTTACTCGGATTGAGCGCAGGAGGGGGGGCGGACGCGCTTTCGCGCGTGCTCTTCAGAAGCCTGGAGTCGCATTTGCGGCAACCCATCGTGCTGGAGAACCGGCCAGGGGCTGGGACAACGCTGGCGGCCGAAGCGGTGGCTCGCTCTGATCCCGACGGCCAAACCATTTACGTGGCTACCGGCAGCTACGTTACGAGCGGGGTGCTACTGCAGCAAAGGGGCACTGCGCTACAACGCACGGGGATTGATTTGTTCTCCTCGCTGGCACCTGTGAGCTTGATGTTCACGGCGCCATATTGTGTGGCGGTGAATGGCACATCAGACATTCGCACTATTGAAGATCTGCTGACGCTGGCCCGCCGGGCGCCCGGTCAGGTGACGTATGCGTCCTCGGGCATGGGCAGCCAACCCCATTTCGCGGGAGAGCTATTTCAGGTTCTAACGCGCACAAAGCTATTGCATGTGCCTTATCGAGGTCTTGGCCCGGCCATCATCGATGTGCTCGGAGGCCAGGTGCAACTGGTCTTCTCCGACATGAACTCCGTGTTTCCGCGCCACCGCAGTGGCGAGTTGAGAATTCTCGCGGTCACCGGGCGCGCCCGCGCAGCGCTCGCACCGAACATACCGACCATGGCTGAAGCAGGCGTAGCCGGCATGGACATCTCGGCATGGCAGGGCTATTTAGTGCCCTCACGTACACCGCGAGAGCGCATTGATGTGCTGAGCTCCGCTATCCGGCGCAGTCTTGCTGAACCCGCTGTACGCGACAAAGTGCTGGAGAACGCCGGTGTGCCAGCTGATGCCACCCCGGAACACTTCCTCGCTTTCCTGGAAAAGGAACGCCAGCTCTACCGAAAGCTGGCAAGCGATGCCGGTATCAAGGCCGATTCGTGAGCGCCCCATTCTTTCTCGATCCAACGCCAGTCACTCCATGATTCAGTACGATTTCTCCGGCCAGACGGCCATTATTACCGGGGCCGCCAGCGGCGTAGGCTTGCATACTGCCCGGCGCCTGCACGATAGCGGCGCGCGCATAAGCCTTTGGGACATTGACGCTGCTGCCCTGTCACGGGCCGCGCAAGAACTGGGCAGCGGCGATCGGGTTGACACCCGTGTGGTCGATGTCTGCCAGAAGGAAAGCATCCTTGTGGCCACCCGCGAGGTTCTGAAGCGTTGGGCTCGTATCGACATCCTCATCAACAACGCCGGCATCATCCGCCCCCCCAGCGTACTGGCAGAAGTCTCGCTGAAGGACTGGCAAGACGTGCTGGACATCAACCTGACCGGCACCTTCTTGTGCTGCCAAGCGGTCATACCGCATATGGCAGAGGTGGGCTATGGCCGCGTGGTCAACATTGGCTCTACCTCGGGCAAGGAAGGTAACCCCTTCACGCCCGCCTATTCCGCCGCCAAGGCCGGGGTGATGGCCATGACGAAGAGCTTGGCCAAGGAGTTCGCCAAGCAGGGCGTGCTGGTGAACTGCGTCGCACCCACCGTTCTCGATACCCCCATGACACGCCGCAATATTGAAATCGCACCCGAACGCACGCAGAAGCTGCTGGAGAAGATTCCAATGGGTCGTTTCGGCCAGGTGGATGAACTGGCCACCATGCTTTTATGGCTATCGTCCAGCGAGTGCAGCTTCAGTACTGGCGCAGTATTTGACTTGTCCGGGGGACGGGCGACGTACTAGGGCGCAATCACTCACCAAAGAAGATCGCCACGGCTCGTGTCCACCCGGCTGAGGCGGCGCGTATCTTGTGTGGAAAGCAGGAGATATGAAAGCCGCTCGCTGGCAGGGCTTCCAGGTTGTGCAGTTTCTCAAGATGGCAATAGCCGATGTCCCGACCAGCCTTATGGCCTTCCCAAATCACGCTAGCGTCTTTTGAGGCCGCATATTTTTCCGCAGTGTAGACAAAGGGTGCGTCCCAGCTCCAGCCATCTGTGCCTGTCACGCGGATGCCGCGCTCCAGCAAATACATAGTCGCTTCATAGCCCATGCCACACCCGGAGGTCACGTAATCCGGATGGCCATAACGCATGCCCGCCCGGGTGTTGATCACCACGATCTCCATGGGGCTGAGGGTATGACCTATGCGCTTCAGTTCGGCTTCAACATCCGCGGCCTGCACCACATACCCGTCCGCGAAGTGGCGAAAGTCCAGTTTCACACCCGGTTGGAAGCACCACTCCAGCGGTACCTCATGGATGGTCATTGACGGTTGGCTTTCGCCGAGCTTGCCGTCCATGGTGGAATGAAAATGGTAGGGCGCGTCAAGATGCGTGCCGTTGTGAGTGGTGAGCGATATTTTTTCCAACGCCCAACCCTCTCCATCAGGCAGATCACCAGGCTGCAGGCCGGGAAAAAATGCGGTGGCCTCGTCCAGTGTGTCTTTGTGGGTCAGGTAGTTGATCTTCGGCGCGTAGGCGGGCGGGTCAGAGACCACATCGTTTTCAAGAAAGATAGAGAGATCGACAAAACGTGGTTTCATTAACCGAGGGTCCATGGGAGGCTTTCTTTAGCTCTCGATAGAGGCAAGTCAAGCGGCCGTTCATTGAAGGCCGCTCAACCAGCCCCTCCGCAGAGAAAAATAATTCAATTGACCAGTTATTGGTCCGACACGTTGATGTAATAACCGTTCGCCCTGAGGTTCTATGGTTTCGGTCAAACTGTGAGTGGCGTTGAAACAAAAATACCGTTCGGGTTGAGCTTGTCGAAACCTTGCGCAACGCTTCGACAAGCTCAGCGCGAACGGATTTTTTGAACCTATCCAAGGGCTTAGACCCTTCTCAGGGCGACCGAAACTCAAACTTCATAGGTCGTATTAATAGAGCGCGACGCGCTTATTCAGCCTTGATGTCGTAATCCTTGACCACCTTGGCCCAAGCTTTCGCATCTTCCGCAAGAAAAGCCTGGAATTCGCGGATGGAGCCACCCGCAGGGACCAAACCCAGGTCGGTCAGGCGCTTGCGGAATTCTTCGGAATCTATGATCTGCTGAGAGATGCCTGCAATCTTGTTGATCGCCGCAGCGGGGGTGCCTTTGGCAGCCAGGATGCCATGCCAGGAGTCACCCACAAAGCCTGGGTACACGTCTGCAATCGGCGGCACGCCTGGAAGGGCTGCCACGCTTTTCAGCGAAGACACGCCAAGTGCGCGCAGCTTGCCGGCCTTGAGCTGGCCCATAGCCGTGGTGCTCGGTTCAAACGATACATCCACATTGCCGTTCATCACATCGATCAGGCCGCCATCCTTGTAGGGCACGTGGGTCATGCTGATTCCGGCGGAACTCAAGAAGCGCGCCATCGCCACATGGGTGGAGATGCCTATGCCATAGCTGGCGTAGTTCATCTTGCCTGGCTTGTCCTTGCCGGCTTGCACCAACTGCTGAACTGACTTGATAGGCGAATTGGCGGACACCACCATCACCAGCGGCACAGACAGGATGCGACTGACAGGCATCAAATCTTCAGCCTTATAGGGAAGGCTCTTGTAGATATACGGGTTGATGGAAGTGGTGTTGGACACCGTATACAGCAGGGTGTAGCCATCAGCCGGCGCGGCCAGTACGGCCTGTGTGCCGATGATGGTGGCGGCGCCCGGTTTGTTGTCAATGACGACCGGCTGGCCAACGGCCTTCGAAAGCTGCTCTCCCCACACGCGGGAAATCACATCAGGCGAGCTGCCGGCGCCAAAGGGCACGACGACGCGGATTGGCCTGTCCGGGAAGGCGCCTTGTGCCCAGCTTGCGCCAGCAACGGCCAGCCCCGCGATCATCGCAAGGGCAGAACGCCGGTTTGAGGTGAATGCGGCGAACTTCGAAGTCTTGACTGATTTCATACGTGTCTCCTGTAGTAGCGCTATGTGGAAAAAAGGGGTAAGGAACGGATGTGGATCACACCTGCTTAGGCAGACGCCACTTCGCCAGCGCCGCCATAGGCGGACCAGCCACCATCTACAGGCAGGACGACGCCGGTGACGTAGCTGGCGGCGTCTGACAGCAGGAAGCTGGCAGCAGCGGTTACCTCATGGACCTTGCCGAAACGGGCCAAAGGCGTGCGGCCTTCCAGTCGTGCGACATCAATCTTTTTATCGGCCTTGAGTTGCGCAACCATGGGGGTGTCAATGTAGGCGGGTGCGATGGCATTCACACGTACTGATGAGCCGCCCCACTCGCATGCAAGGGTGCGCGTCAGGTGGGCAACCGCCGCTTTGGCCGGGCCATAGGCATGCCGGCGTGGCGCAGCACTTAAGCCTTGGATCGATGACACATTGACGATAGCGCCGGAACGCTGTGCCACCAGAATGCGCCCCACAGCACGGCAAGCCAGGAAGGTGCCGCGCAGGTTGGTGTCAACGATTTTTTGCCAGGTGTCGATGTCGATGTCCAGTGCTTTGGCAACTTGGTCAGCCACCCCTGCGCAATGAAACATGCCATCAAGGCCGTTCATGCTGCGTTCAGCGGACGCGGCCAACGCTTCGCAGTCGGCTTCTAAAGTCACATCGCAGGCGGCAACGCCTGCAGCGCCAACGTCTTTGCCTGCCTTGTGAAGCGAAGGCCCCTCCAGGTCGGCCAAAAACACCATTGCGCCCGCCTGGCGGAACGCTTTCGCAGCGCCATAGCCGATGCCGCTGGCGGCTCCGGTGACGATGAGCTTTTTGCCTGTGAGGTTCATGGTTGTCTCGTGCCTGGGTGTTCGGGGCTTATTTCCAGTGAACCATCGGCAGGCCTGCCACGGGCGACTGGAAGCTTGGGATGCGCGAACCACGCAAGTGACCGAGGTAGGCGGTTTTAAGGTCTGGCCCGCCGAAGGTCACACTCGCCAACCAGGGTGCGATCTTGCCGCCGGTTTTCTCCAGCGTTGAAAACGGCATGGGTTTTCCGGTAGCAAAATCAGCCTCAAATTGGGCTGTTGTGGCCGGGTCACCGTCATCAAGCAGTGTGAGCGCATCGCCTTCGGGTGTGATGGCTACCAGCCTGTCCGCAAAAATCATGGTGCACCAGAGGTTGCCAAAGCTGTCAAAGGTGATCCCGTCGATCAGCCCGGTGCCCAGGTTGCCAGGGCCATAGACCTCGCGGTCTGTGAGTGAGCCGTCAGCTTGCACACGCAGGCGGCTGACGCGTTTGGCGGTGGTCTCTGCCACGTAAAGAAACTCTTCCTTCGCGTCCAGCCGGATCTCGTTAGTAAACGAAAAGCCATCGGCCACAACTCGCAGCCCTTTCTCGTCCAGCAGGCAGATGTAGCCGTCTTGCAAAGTGGAGCGCAGCGCGTCGCTCCAGGGGTTGATGCGTGTGGATACGGTGATCCAGATGCGGTTGCGCGAATCACGCAGCACGAAATTGACCTTGCCCATCGGCTTGCCATCCAGGCTGTTGAAGAGCAGCTTGTATTCACCCTGGCGTGTCATCAGCTCCAGCGCATCGGTGCCAAAATTGGAGATCAGGATGTCGCCGTTTTCAGCAAACGCCAGCCCGTTTGGCAGGGTTCCCTGCAACAGGCTGGTTTGGGCATCGGCACTCAGGTCAAAGTGCTTGTCTGCCTTGGGGGCGATGAGTTGTTGTGTGCCGTTCGGGTCTATGCGCATCACGCCGCCCCGTGCGTCAGCAGACCATAGAGTGCCGTCGCGTTCGGCCAGGATGCATTCGGGGCGCTGAAGATCGTGACCGGTCCAGCTGATGGCTTCACGGTCTACCTGCCAGCCGCGCAGGGGATTGCTGGGTTTCATGATGCTGCTCCGTTTTTGTTGCTGTCTACCGGCGTTATCAGACCCGTGCAATGGCCGAAACCCACGCGGTAGCCCTTGCCCTGCGCCCAGGCTGTCAATGCCACTTCGTCGCCGTCTTCCAGATACAGGCGGGTGCCGCCTTGTTCGAGGGTGATGGCCTGCCTTCCGTCGCGGGTGGCTTCATAGAGACAACCCTGCGCGTTCGGGCCGCTGGCACTCACCGTTCCGGTGGCCAGCAGGTCGCCTGGCATCAGGTTGCAGCCGGTGCTGGTGTGGTGCGCCACTTGCTGCGCAAAGCTCCAGTAGAGGGCCTGGAGGTTGCTGCGGCAAACCACGGATGCTTTGGTGTGGTCCTTGGGCTTGATGGATGCTTCCATGTGAACGTTGAAGTTGCGCGGCCCCTTTTGGTCGAGGTAGGCCAGCGGCGGTGGCGTCTGTTCTGGGCCGTCGGTGCGGAATGGCTCCAGTGCATCGAAGGTCACTATCCACGGCGATATGCTGGTTCGATGGCTCTTGGATACGAATACGCCCAAGGGTTGCGCCTCCCAGGCCTGAACGTCGCGAGTGCTCCAGTCGTTCAGCAGAACCACGCCAAACATGTGTGCATCTGCATCGGCTATGCCCACCGTGCTGCCTAGTTCGTTGCCGCGCCCAACCACGATGGCGGCTTCAAGTTCGAAGTCGAGTTTGGCTGTCGGCTGGTAGGCCGGCGCCGTCTGGCCTTCGCTCAGCACCTGCCCACGCGGCCGCTTGACGGGTGTACCGCTCACCACCACAGAGCTCGCGCGGCCGTTGTAAGCCATGGGCAGGTAGGTCCAGTTGCGCCAGAGTTGCCCCGCCGCAGCGCCACCCACGATGTCAACGCAATTGAGCGAATGCTCACGTGAGAGCATGAAGTCACTGAAACCGCCCACGGTGACGGGCATGTGCAACTTCACGGACGACATGGTATGGAATACTTTTGCGCGCAGCGCCGCATCGTCGCGAAGGATGGGGTTGTCATGGCGCAGCAGTTGGCTCACGCGTGTGCGCACGGCCGTGGTAGCTTCACGGCCCAATGCAATGAAGTCATTAAGCACAGGGCGCGCAAACAGGCTGGCGCCTGCGGGAAGCTCCGAAATCTTTAGCAATCCGGCCGTTTCAAGGGCTTCCAGGTCCAGCACCGTGTCGCCAATCGCCACACCTGCACGGGGGCTGCCGCCGGCGGGGCTGAAAATTCCGAAGGGCAGGTTTTGAATCGGGAAGTGCGACTCGGAGGGCACTTCGAGAAATGATCGCAATGTTGGGTCGTTGGGATGCATTCTTGCTATCTGGTTTTTAGTCAGACGTTTGGGAACGGCCGACAAATGAACTAATCTGGATAGCAATCTTATTTATTTATACGTATGTCTAAATAGGTGAATACCCGAGCACCATTAAAGCTACAGTCCTCTTATGACCGTATCCAAAAAAACTCAGAAAACGCCATCGGTGGCACCAGTGGCACCTGCCTCGCCACCGAAACGCCGCGGGCCCCGGCCGAAGGGTGAATCTGAGCAGTTAAGGGCAAAAATTCTTGATTGCGCCGAAAAGCTATTTGCCGAGCACGGGTTTCACGGCACGTCCATTCGAGACATTGCAGCTTTGTCAGATGTGCAGCTTGCCTTGGTGGGCTACCACTTTGGCTCAAAGGAGGATTTGCTGGACAGCGTCCTTGCCCGGCGGGCCACTGTTTGTTACGGTGAGCGCATGGCCTTTCTCGAAGAGGCACGCAAGCGCTACGGTGCGCAGCCGATTCCCGTCGGAGAACTGTTTGATGGTTTCGCCGCCTGCTTTCTTGCACGGCCATCGCGCAACGACGCTGGATGGCGAAACTACGCCACCTTGGTCGCCAATCTGGCCAACGCCGCGCAATGGGGCAACCTGATCAGCAAGCACTACGATGACGGCGCTCGGGCTTACGTCAAGGAACTTCAGCGCTCATACCCCAACGCCGACTCAGAGAAGGTCCTTCAGGCGTTCTTCTTTATGATCGCCGTGATGCTTGCCGTTTGCGCACGACCTGGCCGCATTGAGCGGCTTTCGGAAATGCAATTCCAGTCGTCAGAAGTCACTCAGTTGGCGAGCAGCGTTTCTCTCTTCGTGGTGGGTGGTTTTCACAGCCTGGTCGCGGGTTCGTGAGCAAAGTGAGTTCCAAAGGGTGAAGCGAAAAAGCCAAGAGACTTGAATCACTTGGCTTTAGGTTGCTGAAGAGCTGGGTTTAGCTAAAGCGATCCGTCGTTAGCTGTCGTCGGACGTCTGAGGCTTTGCTGAGGCGACAGCCACGGTGCAGATTCCCGCAATCGCCTTAATCAGCCTTGATGCTTTCTTTCTGAATCACTTCTTTCAGATAGTTGGCATCTTGCTGAACGCGCTTACCGAAATCCGCCGGCCCTTCAAAATCAGGGTACATGGCAGAGAGCAGCAACTGCTCACGCACGCCTGGAGAAGCCAGAACCTTGCGTGTTTCCTCGGCCATACGCGCCACAATGGCTGGTGGGGTGCCTTTGGGTGCAAACAATCCAAACCAGCTTGGAACGTTGACATCAAAGCCTTGTTCCTTCAGCGTGGGTACGTCGGGCAATTGTGGATTGCGTTCGTCACTCGCGGTGGCCAAGCCCTTGAGTTCTCCTGCTTTGACGCGGGGCGCAGGTACGGGGTCATACATCACGTCGATGCGGCCGCCGATCATGTCGCTCATGGACTCCACCGCGCCTTTGTACGGAATATGCGTGACTTGAATGCCGGTTTGCTTATGCAGCAACACGCCCGTCAGGTGAACAATGGAGCCTACGCCATTAGAGGCGAAGTTGTACTTGTTCGGATTGGCCTTGGCCGCCGCAACGAACTCCTTGTAGTTGGAAAACGGAGCATCTTTTCGGGCAGAAACCAGGCCGTAGGATGAGCTGAGCTTGGCCACAGGGGCGAAGCTTTCCCATGTGTAGCTGGTCTTGCGCAAATAGGGGGCAACGGCTACCGTAGCCGTGGGGCCGACAAAGAAGTTGTAGCCATCAGGCGCTGCCTTGGAGGCGTATTCGGTTCCTAGAATGGCACCCGCGCCCGGCTTGTTCTCCACGATGATCGGTTGACCCAGCGCTTTGGAAAGGCGATCGCCAATGAAGCGCGTGATGATGTCAGAAGAGCCACCGGGAGGGTAAGGCGTGACGAAGTGAATCGGCTTGTTGGGCCAGTTCGCCGGAGCGGATTGGGCCATGGCCGAAGTGAAGGCTGCAGGCAGTGTAGCCAGCGCCATCAGGGTGATGAGGCGTCTTTTTTGAATCATGAAGTCTCCTTGCATTGAGCTCGCTGAAATCAGCTGCCGGTGAATTTCGGGGCGCGCTTTTCCTTGAATGAGGCCACGCCTTCCTTGACATCATGGCTGGTCGCAATGCGCTCCAGCATGGCGCGCTGCGGGTAGTGCTGCGCGGAGGGTGAAACGGGCAGGGTGCCCGAGGCGATGGACTTCATGGCTTGAACGACCAGCGGGGCATTG
Organism: Ottowia thiooxydans DSM 14619; assembly: GCF_000422885.1. GTDB lineage: Bacteria > Pseudomonadota > Gammaproteobacteria > Burkholderiales > Burkholderiaceae_C > Ottowia > Ottowia thiooxydans. The sequence goes on from NZ_AUGX01000014.1 coordinate 40,671, forward strand.
CGAGCGATTTTTGCTGCAAGTTCCAGTGCCACTGTCATGGCCTGCCCCTTGGGCACCACGCGGTTGACCAGGCCGATTTCATAGGCGCGTTGAGCCGTCATCGGGTCACCGGTCATCAGCCATTCCAGGCCAGCCTTGTACTGCATGCGGGGAGGAAAACCCGCCATGATGCCGGCGAAAGCGCCAATCTTGGCTTCAGGGTAGATGAATTGCGCCTGCTCTTCGGCCACAGCCATATCGGCGAGCATGACCATGGTGGAACCCGCACCCACTGCAAAGCCATTGACGGCGCAGATGATGGGTTTGTCGCAAGGCACGGAGAGATTGGGCATGCAGATCCACACATCGCGTGGCATGTCTTTCAAGTCGGCGCCAGCAGAAAACGCCTGGTCACCGGCGGCACCCAAAACGGCCACGCGGTCATCACTATCTGCAAAACGGCGCCATGCGGCGTTCAGTCCCTGTACGACGGCATTGTTGATGGAGTTGCGTGCTTCGGGGCGATTGATGGTGATGCGTGCAACGCCGTCAACGCTTTCGTATGTGATTTCTGACATGAATAGTCTCCTGTGTGTGATTGAATTGGTTTTCGAGAAAATTAAGCGCTAGAGACGTTAAGCCAGGGTGGCTCTGGCGTCAGCGGCCACGATGCGATCGCCTGCAACGAATAGTGGGTTGATGTCGAGCTCACGCAAGCGGCCGTTGGAGGTGGCCGCTAGCGAACCCAGGCGCACCAGCACATCTGCAATGGCATCCAGGTTGGCAGGCGGGCGGCCGCGGAAGCCGGTGAGCAGGGCGCGGCTGCGCAATCTGTCCAGCATGGAGCGAGCCATGGCATGAGAAAGCGGTGCTGGCCAAAGCTGTACGTCTTTCATCAGCTCCACCAGCACACCGCCTGCACCCACCATGACCAGCGGGCCAAACTCAGGATCGTTCTGGATGCCGAGGATCAGCTCCGCATCAGCGCGCCACATCTCTGTGACCAGATAGCCATCAAGATTGTTCACGCCAGCGGTTCTTGCGGCATCAGCGATAGCTTGGCAAGCCTCGCGCACGGCAGCATCACCTTGGACTCCAAGGCGCACTCCGCCGATGTCACTCTTATGCACAATCTGCGCGCTGACAGCCTTGATGGCAACCGCACTACCAATCTCCTGTGCTGCCTTGACCGCTGCCTCAGCATCTACTGCAAACGACCAGCGCGTGGTGGGAATGCCGTTGGCTTCGAGCAGGCGGCGTGCATCGGGTTCAGTCAAAAAGCCGCTTGGAAGATCTTTGGGAATACCGCTGTCGGCCAGGGGTTTCACAGCCGGTTGCGGCTCCGTACGGTGGGCCAGCACCGCAAGTACCTTGAGCGCATCGTGCAGGCTGTCAAAGTAGCCCAAGCGTGCTTCACGCATCATGCGGCGCGCAATTTCCCCGTGATTGCCAGCGCCTTGGACGAAAGCCAGCGGTTTGTTCGAACGTGTAGCTGCGGAAATGGCCGCCTTCACAACGAGTTCTTGCCCTGGCTGGGTGGTGAGCAGTAGCAAACCTGCGCCGACACCAGGATCAGACATGGCGCGGTCCAGCGCGATACCGATCGAGCCGCCAGCCACTTCAGGGTCCGGCGTAGCTTGATGGTTGAGCATGCCGAAGTCGAAGGGCAACTGACGGTGGGTCGCCGGCAACACAGACGAAACGGCTTGCACGGTGGCATCAGACAGGTGTGGCAATTCAAGGCCGTGCGCTTCCAACCCGTCGACCAGCAAAGCACCGCCGCCGCCGGAGCCTGAGAACACGGCAACGTTGTTCGATGTGCTGCGTTTTCCCAGCTGCAGCATCTGCGCACCTTGCAGCAAATCGTAGATGGACTCAAAGAGGTAAACACCCCAGCGCCTGCATGTGGCCTCAAAAGAGGGCCAGGCGCCAGCCAGGCTAGCGGTGTGCGATGCAGCGGCGCGGGCGCCTGCTTCACTGCGGCCAGATTTCGCCACGCAAACGGGTTTCCCTACGGCCGCAGCGCGTTCCAGCAGGGCGGTAAAGCGCTGCGGGTCTTTGATGCCTTCGATGTAGAGCGTGATGACTTCCGTCATCGGGTCATCAATCAAATACTCGAAGAAATCGTTCAGATCCAGATCGGCTTGGTTACCCACTGAAATGGTGGATGAGAAACCCGCACCCACATCCACGCCGCGCGAGATCATGGCACCCATGAGGGCGCCGCTCTGGCTGGCCATGCCGATGCCGCCTGCGGGCAGCTTTTCCACAGTGCCCATGACGACACCGGTGGTGGCACAAAGGTTGTGATGCGCGTTCATCAGGCCCATGCAGTTGGGGCCAATCAGCCGCACGCCGCCGGCGCGGGCGATGGCGACCAATTCTTCCTCTTCTGCGCGACCTTCCGGGCCTGTTTCGGCGAACCCAGCCGTGATGCAGAGTGCGCAGCCTACCTTCTTGGCCACGCAGTCTTCAAGGGCCGCCTTGATGTGCTCACGGGGCAGCAAAAGGATGGCGAGATCAACGGGGCCGGGGCAATCCTTGACCGATTGATAGGCCGGCAGGCCCAACAATTCTGTGGCACGCGCATTGATTGGGTAGATAGGCCCGTTGTGCTGATGCTTCATCATGTAGCGCAGCAGGCGGCCACCCCACTTGGTTTCGTCGCCGGAAGCGCCGACGATGGCCACTCCGGTTGGATGCAGGATTTGTCGTACAGTTTGGTTGGGAGTCACAGGCGAGCTCATCTGATCGGAAACGGGTGTCGTCATTGGAGAATTAAGGTCAATCAGTTACCGCGGATGCCAATGGCGGGCAGCAGAGTGCCAAGCATTTTTTCATCGGCAGCGATCGCTTTTTTGAACTCTTCAGGTGGTGTCCAGGCCGCAATGGTGTTGGCGCGAACCATGGCGTCTTGCAATTCCTTGGTTTCAAGGGATTTTTGCAGCGCACTGGAAAGCTTGTCCATGATGGCCTTGGGCGTGCCTTTTGGCGCCATCAAGCCCCAGCCAGCACCCCTTGCCAGGTTGATGTCGTAGCCGGTTTCCTGCAGTGTGGGCACATCAGGAAGATCAGGGTGGCGTTTTTTGTAGAACACTGAAAGCGGCTGGATGCGGTCTGCCTTGACCATGGGAGTGGCCGCGCCGTCGATGATGAAGTCAATCTGGCCCGCCACCAGGTCGTTTACGGCGGCTACCGAACCTTTATAGGGTACGTGCAGCACCTTGATACCGGTGTCGTGTGCGAGCGTCAGGCCAAACACGTGACCCGCAGAAGCCTCGCCTGCAGAGCCGAAGGAGAGCTTGCCAGGATTCGCCTTGGCGTAAGCAATAAATTCCTTCATGGTCTTGATGGGCAGTGTCTTGCGCACGGCCATCACGGCGATGTAGTCGGCCACGCCACCTGCGGTTTCAAAGCTGTTAAAGCTGTAGTTGAGCTTGCGCAAGTTCGGTAGCTGAGTGAAGCTACTCGACGCAGCCATCAGCAGTGTGTTGCCGTCGGCAGGCGAGTTGGCTACGAACTCGGTCCCCACCTGCGTAGTGCCGCCGGGCTTGTTGTCGATGAAGATGTTGGCACCCAGGAGCTTGCTCATGTGCTCTGCCACCAACCGGGTGAGGATGTCTGACGATCCGCCGGGCGGGAAGGGCACCACCATGCGAATGGGCGTAGACGGCCAACTGGCTTGCGCGGAGGCTTTCGTGCCCACCAGCAAGGAAGGGAACATGACGGCCAGGGGGGCCAGCAGGCGTAGGCGTTGTGGTTTGCTCATGATCTTTCCTTTATAAAAAAGTTGTCTCCGGGATCGAAACTATTTGCGAGGCTTGCTGCTGTTCTTGTACTTTTCAAGGCGGTCAGCCAAGCCGGGCAGTGCGGCGGACCGCACCAGCGCAGCGAGGTCGGCTTGGCCAAGGTCAGGCCGTGTGGCTGCCTTGAGTTGCGCATAGGTTGAGCGGTCAACAGCCAGCTTGGGGAGTTGCTCCTGCCAGTGATCGGGCTCGTTCACAAGAGCTGTGGCCAAGCCAGCAGAGATGGCATCTCCTGAGTCGATTCGGCGGCCATGGGCTACCCAATCCATCGCGCGCGCTTGGCCCACCAGGCTGGCGAGCCTGCGCGTGCCGAGCACCAGCCCGAAGCCCGCGCCTGGAAAGCGCCATTCGGTTTGAGCGCTCGCATAGCGTAAGTCGCAAGCAGCAAAGAGGTCGGCACCCGCACCCCATGTGCGCCCGCGTGCCACGGCTACCGTGCGAAGAGGCGCATTCCACAGCAGTGAGAGCAGGTGTTCAATCCGGGCGAAGCGCCAAAGAAGAGGGCCATCTGAGGCCGCCCGGCTGACCACGCCTTCATCGCAGGTATCAGTAGGCTGGGTTCCGAGGTCAAAGCCCGTGCAGAAGTGCGATCCTGTGGAAGTCAGTACAAGCGTATGAATGGATTCATCGGCCACGCTCTCGGTAATCCAGGCGATCAGATTTTCCACCATAGATTCGGAAAGTGCATTGCCACGCGCAGGTTGTGCCAGTGTGGCCACCGCGACTTGGTCGGTGCAGGCGAACTCGATCACGCAGCCTCCCGCTGGAGGCGGTCGCGCACGATGTGCGAGAGATCCCAAAGATTGGGAGTTTGGGGCGATGAATAGCCTGAAACGAAGGATTTGGCTGCGCCGGTTTGTGGATCAAAAACATGCCGCGCCACCGCACCAATGTTGCCGCCGTACACGTGAATGCTGATGGAAACACGGTCATCGTAGACGTTGGACACTTGGTGGATATCCCCCGTACGAGGGGACACCATTTCTATGTCACCGGGAGCAAGCGTGGCGGCTGGCCCGTCAACAATCAGTGCGCCCGCAGCGTCTCGCTTGAAGCTCTGCCCGGTTTCACTGCCTCGAAGCATGCCTATCAGTCCCCACACCATGTGGTCATGCACTGGCGTGCGCTGGCCTGGGCCCCACACGAAGCTGACCACACTGAAACGTTCCAGTGGATCGCAATGGAGCAGGTGCTGTTGGTAATAGTCTGGATGCGGTACTGCCGCTGACTCAGGCAGCCAAGTGTCGCTGGAAATCAGCTTGGCCAGCGCCACACGAACGGCTTCCACACGTTCGTGTTCAGGCTGGTCCTGCTCCACGATCCGGGTTGTGGTGGCTATGAATTCGCGCAGCGGTGCGAGCGATTGGGCCTGCGCCAGCGGATCGATCCGGGGTTCTGTGGAAGTGTTCATTTCTTACCTTTCCATCGCTGTAGTTGTAGTCTCATACGCGCTTCGAAGCGCCTCGCCATGTTCATTGAGAGCAGGAGGGCGTGTATTGACTTCAATCACATCGCCGTCAAAGCGCACAGGGCAACCGACGGTACGTGTTTGAGTGCCGCCAGGCAAGGTCTGGGGGTGCACCAGTTGCAGGTGTTCGGATTGGGGGTCAGCCAGCGCTTCAGCGAATCCGTTGATAGGGGCTGAAGGCACGCCCGCCGCAGCAAAGCGGCTGACCCAGTCATTGATGCTGGCGTGCGCAAACTTGATTTCCAACAAGTCTTTCAGTTGCTCTTGATTGGCCGCTCGCAGGCCCGGTGTGGCAAAGCGTTCGTCTTGCAGCAGCTCCGGTGTGTCCGCGACCTCGCAGACTGAGCGCCAGAGCTTGTTGTTACCCGCAGCAATCGCGAACCAGCCATCAGCGCATTTGAATGCCTGATACGGGGCATTGCGAGGATGGGCAGAGCCCAGGCGGCGCGGATTGCGGTCTGTGCCGAAATATTCGCTGGTTTGGAGCGCGCCCACGGCAATGGTGGTGGCGAACATCGGTACGTCTATATGGCAACCCTGGGCGTTTTCGCCGCCACCGCGCAAACGTGCCAAGGCCGAACTGATCGAAAACGCGGCATAGAGGCCGGCGGTGAAGTCGGCAATGGGCACACCGCATTTCACTGGCGCACCATCAGCTTCGCCCGTCACGCTCATCACACCGGCTGCTGCCTGCATGGTCAGATCAAAACCGCCTTCGCCTGAGCGGGGGCCGTCTTGGCCATAGGCCGAGATAGAGCAGTAGATGAGTGTTGGTTTGTGTTCCTTGAACCAGGACCAGCCCAGGCCCAGGCGCTCCATGGCGCCCGCCCGGTTGTTTTCCACCAGTACATCGGCTTCCATGACCAATCGGCGCGCCAATTCCAGATCAGATGCTTTCTTCAGATCAAGCGCGATGGAGCGCTTGGAGCGGTTGAGCGAGGCAAAGTTTTCAGAATCACCATTTTTGATAGGTGGCCATTGGCGCAGAGTGTCCCCCTCAAGAGGTTCGATCTTGATGACATCTGCGCCGTAATCGGCCAGCAGCATGCCGCAAAAAGGCCCAGCGGCTACTTGGCAGAATTCGATGACCTTGACACCAGCTAAAGGGCGATCCGAGGTGGGCGTACTGGGGGTAGTTTGAGTTTTCATGTATTTGCGCAGATGCTACCTAGTTCTATATCCTAAATAAATCTTTCTATATATGCGAACAAGCCCGCTGTTCCGAGTTCGTGTGTCCGCTGCCTGAGAAGGAGCCACTTGCACTAGATCGGGCACGGGAACTTAATAACCGTTCGTCCTGAGCTTGTCGAAGGGCTTAGACCCTTCCCAAGGCGAATGGAATCCAAACTTCATAAGGCCGCATAAATAGCTTGGTGTTCATGTCGATGCGACCGGCATGTCTGGAGTCATCAGGGTGACTGACGCGCGGATCTTTGCCTGGATGTGAGCGCCACTGCGAGCCGCAGCATTGCGATCAGTAGAGGTCAGCTTGAAGATGTCTCCTATGATGACTTTTATAGTTCCATAAAATAGAACAGGTATTCTATATAGATGAAAATACTAGCGTTAAGTAGGGAGTGGTGTCAACCGTGGTGCTACGAACACGAGTCCGTTGCACCAGGAATTTCTTTCTCGATGGAGTAAACATGCCATCGAGTGAGCGGATAAAGCTAGATCAGAAGTGGCTGGATCTTCGTGGGGGCGCTATTGGCCGCGCTTGCCAACGCCTTTAGCGTGTCTGGGATGCGGATACCGAAATCGCTCGACACGGCGAGAGAGTGTTTCAGCTACGGGCGCGCGTCGCGGGGGCACCGCACAGGTGTCTTTCCCGCGGGTGGCTGCCCATGAGTGCAGTGAACACGGAGACGAAGCAGTGAAGAGAAGGCGAGGGTAGGCTGTAACCAGCCTCGCTGATTACTTCAATTAAGAACGTTTTAGCTGCGTGCCAATTTGGCAGAAATGGTTTCGGCAGCTAACTGAACTTCCGCAGCCAGTCGTTTGATTACGGGCTGCTTGATACGCACAGCGGGCCCCGAAACGCCAATGGCTGCCAGCACGGTGCCTTCGCTGTTCAGAATAGGCGAGGCCACACCCCATACGGTCTCGCGCCATTCCCCGCGATTGACCGCGTATCCGGTGCTGCGGATACGTTCAAGTTCCTGGAGGAACTCCTCTGGCTTGGTAATGGTTTTACCCGTGTGCTGCACCAAACGTTGGGACAGATCTTCAAGATACGACTCTTTCTGCCAGGCGAGGATGGCCTTGCCCGTGGCCACGCAATGGGCAGGTGCCCGGCCGCCGATTTCTGAGTACGCACGCACCGGCTCCGGGCTGTCGAGCTTGTGGATGTAGACCACTTCGTCGCCGTCGAGCAAGGAAAGATGCACCGTTTCGCGAGTGGTCTTTAGCAGGTGTTCCATGGCTTCGCGCGCCGCACTCTTGATGGTCAGGCGCGCTTCAAGCGCCGTGCCCAATTCCCAGAGTTTGAGCGTGGCCCGGTAAGTCCCGCGAGCTTCATTTTTTTGTATATAGCCTAACTCGACCAGCGCCTGCAGCAGCCGGTGCACGTTGCTCTTACCGAGATCGAGCGCCACAGCGAGTTCCGTGACGCCCAGAGCCGTTTCGCTGCGGGCGAGATGCTCTAGCAGCTGCAACCCCTTGATAAGTGTGTTGTTCATTCTTGTTTTCCACTCCTCATCGTCGAGGAGTCTGGATGATAGCAATGCACCTGTGGGAGTTTGGGTGGCGCCACTGGCCGATCAGGCGTTCGGGTTTGGAGATTCGGCGCCCCCGCTGGATGTGAATTCAGGCAATTCGAAGGCCCGCATCGGGGGCACCTTGCCTTCGAATTTTTCCAGCTGCACCAGACAAGTCTGGGCAGTGCAGCCTTGAGAGAGGCGCGAGGCCCCGGCATCGCGTGTCAGTGTGTTCGGGTTGCCATGCCGGTCTAGCTCCTCAGGCTGGCCTGGGCGTGCCGGGTCCCACCAGGCGCCAGTGGACAGCTTCACCACGCCGGGCATGATGCCGTCTGTCACTACCGCACCGGCCAGGCAGGCACCCCGGTCATTGAAGACACGCACAATGTCGCCGTCTGCGATGCCTCGGGCCAGCGCATCCTGGGTGGAAAGCACGATGGGTTCGCGCCCTTGAATTTTCTTCGACAGGCTGTAGGCGGAAAAATCCAGTTGGCTGTGCAGCTTGGTCAGCGGTTGGTCTGACAACATGTGCAGCGGATACTCGCTCGCTTTCTCAGAGCCCAGCCACTCGGCAGGCGGATACCAGCGTGCATACCCAGGGCAGTCGTCATAGCCGAACGCGGCCACTTTGTCGTTGAATATTTCGATTCGGCCGCTGGGTGTTTTCAGTGCGTGAGCATCCGGGTCTTCACGGAAATCCTGAAGCATCACGGGGGGCCGCTTGGGTAGTGGAAAGCGCAGAGCGCCCGCCTGCCAGAACTCGTCGTAATCCACTAAATCATGGCCGCGCTGGCGCATTACATCCGCCCAGGAGTCGTACATCTGGCGTAGCCATTGGTCTGAACTACGGCCCTCAGTGAAGGTTTGCTCCGTACCCAGGCGCCGCGAAATGCCGGCGAAGATGTCGTAGTCATCCCGCGCTTCACCCGGAGGGGTTTCGAATTGGCGCATGGCCACCAGCAGCGGTTCTCGCGAGGAAAAACCCAGATCGTTGCGCTCCAGCGTGCTGGTGGCGGGCAGCACGATGTCGGCCATTTTGGAATGGTAGTTCCAGACCTGTTCATGCACGATGATCGTCTCTGGCTTCTCCCAGGCACGGACTAAGCGGTGCAGATCCTGATGATGGTGGAAGGGGTTGCCGCCAGCCCAGTACACCATCCGAATATCTGGGTAGGTGTGGTTGGCACCGTTGTAGTCAAATTTTTCGCCAGGATGTAAAAGCAGATCAGCAATGCGGGCGCACGGAATAAATGCGCTGATCGGATTTTTTCCTTGGGAGAAGGTGGGCCCCGGCAGTTTTTCGAAGGGACTCCCCATGACATTGGCTGGCCCGTAACCTACGCCGAAGCCACCGCCAGGCAGGCCTATCTGCCCCAGCACTGACGCCAAAGCAATGCCTGCCCAGAAGGGTTGCTCCCCGTGATCTGCGCGCTGTAGTGACCACGCCAGGTTAATGAGGCTACGCTGCGCCGCAAGCTCGCGCGCCAGGCTTGCAATTCGCGCAGCCGGCATGCCAGAGATCGCAGCGGCCCAGTCAGGTGTCTTGGGCGTTCCATCGGTCTCTCCCAGAACGTAGGGTTTCCAATTCTCAAAGCCGTGGGTGTACTTGCGCAAAAAATCGTCGTCGTGAAGGCCGTTGACGATCAATTCATAGGAAAGGGCCAGGAGTACGGCGGTGTCTGTATTGGGGCGGATCGGAATCCATTCAACTGACTCATCCGGCAAGGGCAGGTCGCCACGAACCGGGCCTATATGAACGAAGCGGCATCCATTGGCGGCCAGCGCCGCCAGGCCACCAGGCGCGTGGTGCGTCATGACACCGCCAGCATTCACCTGAGCGTTCTTGGTGACTACGCCGCCGAATGTGAGAAATACGCGAGTGTGCTGCGCCAGCACATCCCAGCTGGTGTGCGAATCCTTCAGGTAATCCATCTCTGCCACGATGTGCGGCATCACCACGCGCCCGGCGCCCAGACTGTAGGAGTCGGTATGTCTCACATACCCACCGGCGGCGTTCAGAAATCGGTGGACCTGGCTCTGAGCATGGTGGAAGCGGCCGGCACTGGCCCAGCCGTAGGAGCCGCCAAAGATCGCGCTATTGCCGTGCGCCCCTTTGACGCGCTGCACTTCCTCCGCGACCAGATCGAGTGCGGTATCCCAGCTAACTTCTACGAACTTGTCAGATCCACGGCCGCTTTTTCGGCGATCTTTGAGCCAGCCCTCGCGTACCGCAGGGCGTTTTACGCGCAGGTTTGAGCGGTAGGCGTCCAGCATCGAAAGACCAATTTCCGAAGGGAACGGATCTTCCCTCCAGTGATTGAGTGCTGGCTTCTCAAGCTGACGCGTGATCTCGTAGGCCCCCCAGTGGGCAATCGTCAAATCGCAATCAATAGTCGGGATCAAAGTTTGAGGCTGATTCATTTCTTATTCTGTATATTGGAAATCAATTTCTGTATTTCAATATAGTACTTATAGGGATCCTCTGCAATACCTACCCAGATGCCAGCGCCCGGCATCTACGACGGGTCTTGCAGCGGGTGCCGTTTCTCCCAGACCCTCCCTGGAGCCGGTTGGTTAGGCTGATGCAGTGCGCCGCCACCAGGCGCAGCAGCGTGATCTCGCTGGGCGCGTTTCACAGCGTCCATTCCCCTTCGCCCTCGGTAGTGAAACGTATCTCCATGGTAGTTGAATGTTGCAAAACAGCTTGCAATCTGAGCCGTAGTGCCGCGTCTAATTCTTCGAACAATGGGGGACCCAGAAAAACGTGGTTTTTGCGTGTGAGTATGCAGCGATCATCCACGCTCGATTCATTCTTTCGCCAGTTCAGCGCCTTCAAGGCTGGTGCGATGGCCTCCCTGATGCGGCTGTAACCGTGAAGCGTTAACGTGAGCGTGCCAACTCGTCGTACGTTGGCTTCGGTCACTTGAACCACCGGTTGAGGCCGGGCATAAGAAAATCGTTTCCACGCCAGCGCATATCGAGTGTGTGTGTCGATCAGGGCTTCGTATTCATCACCTGTCAAGCGACCCTTGGCTAGCGCGAATCCCTGCTTATTGGGGTAGGGGATTTCATATTCGAAAGCGGGCCGTGCGTAAATTTCACTCACAACGGCTTGGTGCTCAGGTTTGAGCAAGCATGCGTGATCTGCCCACATTGCGGCAACACCGTCCTCAAGTTCACGATTCCATTGCCACGGATTTGCCACAGCGCCCAGGAGCTGCTTAAAAATGAAATCGTGCAGATTGGCGGATACATGATCTGCAAAGCCCCCGTTATCGTGCCAGACAAGTAGTACCGGCCAATCTGCGTCCATTGCCCCGTCCTGGCGACTGTCCAGTTGGAAACAGTAGTAGTCGCCGGCACCTGTGCAGCCAAACGGAATAAATCGATGTTCTGGTGCGCAGTCAAACATACCGCCGCGTTCATACAGCCTATGTATAGACGCTTCGATGTCTTCGACCGGAAGTGCCTCGAAGTCCTCGCCCCATTCTAGAAAGTGCGATGAGGATTCGTTCAACAGACCCTGCGTGCAGAGCCTGTAGTAGAGCTCCGGGTAGCGAAAATGGTGGCGCGCTTCTATTGCGTGCAGCATCGTCAAGTTATGCATGATGGGCGCTCAAAAATCTACTCGTGACAATGGTGCATAGGTATCTACACACCTCTTCCCGTGCCATCCGGGGATGACGAAGCGGAGAACCGGGAGATGTATAGATACCTATGTGCGTGGGGGGAAAGGGGGAGAAGATTGCATGGGGGTTCCATACGCCGGCAAACAAAGGCGCCATCTCCCGAAGCAAAAAGCCGGCCCGGAAGATCACGGCCCCGGCAATGCCGGCGGCGGTTTGCTCCTTGCCTGACTCTGATTTCGACAGATTTGTATCTTCAGCGAACGTCCAACTCACGACACTAGACTTTTCCTACCGTTTGGCAACAGCCGCCTTGACGCCCGCGCCACGCACTTCCACGCTCAGTTCATCTTGAACCTCACCTTTGGCATCGCGAAGCTGTACCTTGTGCCGGCCAGGCCAAGGCAACCATTGAGCGCGCAGGCCACGACCGATTTCGCGAGTCCCTATGAACCAGCGCAAGGAGGAGGCTGAATTCGTTCCGGCATCGGCGAGCAGCGTGAGGCGCTGGCGAGCGGGGGGGATATCAGGGTCCAGCGCCAAAATGGTGCCATTCGCGGGGCTCAGGATGCGGGAGGGCACCGCAGCGCGTCCGTCGTTGCTCGCGTTGGCGCGTGCCTTTGAATCTGCAACAGAAGGAGCGGTGCTGACCGCGAAAAGAGGCTGCTCCGTGCCAGCCAGAAACCACTCGCTGCGGGCTGCTTCGAGCTGCTCTCCAAAGCTGACGGCAGTTTTAACCACACCTGCCGGCGCGCGTGGAGCAGTGGAGGGCGTACGGGCGTGGAGTTCACGCATCAGTGCAGCCCATACCGGCGCCGCGCCGCTGGTTCCGCTGACATCCCACATGGCCTTGCCACTGGCATTGCCTATCCATACGCCAATGGTGTAGCGCTGGCTGTAGCCCACAGCCCAGTTGTCCCGCATATCCTTGCTGGTGCCTGTTTTTACTGCGGTCCAAAAGCGGGTGGCGAGAATGGAATCGGTGCCAAATGTACGGGCGCGTGCGTTTCCATCACTCAGAATGTCTGAAATGACAAAGCTGGCGGCAGGGTCCAAGGCCGGAGTGAACTCAACGGGCCGGGCGGAGGGAAGGCGAGGCTGATACGCCACGGGGCTGTAACGCCCGCCGTTGGCCATCGTGCGGTAGGCGTTGGTGAGTTGCAGCAGAGACACCTCCGCGCTTCCTAGCGCCAAGCTATACCCGTAGTAGTATCCCGGTTGACCCAGGGCGATACCCAAAGCTCCCAATTGCCGCGCGAACGCGGCAGGCGAGACCATGACCAGAGTGCGCACAGCGGGCACGTTCAGCGAAGACGCCAGCGCCGTGCGCGCTGAAACCCAACCCTTGAACTGCCTATCGTAGTTTTGCGGGATGTACAGGCCACTCGTTGTGGGCAGGTAAGCGGGCGAATCATCAAGCAGCGAGGCGGCGGTCAGTCTGCGTTCTGCGATGGCTTGGGCGTAGAGGAAGGGCTTTAACGTGCTGCCGGGCTGGCGCTGGGCCAATACGCCGTCTACTTCCGCTGCGGCACTCAAACTGCCTGTGGAGCCCACCCACGCCAGCACCTCGCCGCTGGCGTTATCCAGCACGACAACCGCGCCGTCTTCCACGTTGCGGCCACGCATTTCCTTCACATGCTGAACAAGGCTTTCCAATGCCACGCGTTGTATGCGGGCATCCAGCGTGCTGCGCAAGGACAGCTCAGGAGCCTTTCCAGGCGCTGCGGGTTTTTCGCTTGCATCGCCATTCTTGGCATTGGCGAGCAGTCGGCGTGAAAGATGGGGCGCAATACCTTCGCTGGCGGCATAAGCGCGCCGGGACAGCATGATTTCAGCCTGCATCTCAAGCGCTAGGCAATCGGTTTTCTCGCGCGCTCCGCGCATAGCTTTGAGCACTCCGCATGCACGTGCCGCAACAGCGGGAGGCCGTGCATTGGGCGCGCGCACCAAAGCTGCAGCGAGGGCTGCTTCGCTCTCGTTCAGGCCATGAGACGCTTTATCAAACAATGTGCGTGAGAGGGCGTCTATGCCCACCAGCTCTCCCCTGAAAGGCACGAGGTTGAGGTAGGCCTCCAGAACCTGGTCTTTGCGCCAGCTGGATTCCAGGCGCGTCGCCATTACCGCCTGGCCGATTTTCTGCCGCAGATTGCGGCTGCCACCCAGACGCAGATCTTCATCCAGCAGGCCCGCCAGTTGCATGGTCAAAGTGGAAGCGCCGCGCGTGCGGGTGTTCCACAGGTTGGCCCAGGCCGCTGAGGAAACGGCTCGCCAGTCGACCCCGGAATGCTCGTAAAAACGCTTGTCCTCGGACAGGACCAGCGCTGTGCGCAATGAGGGGGAGACGCTATTCAAGGGGATCCAGGGCCCGCGGCGTACTGTGAGGTCCGTGCGCACACGTTGCAGCAGCTCGCCGTGGCGGTCCAGAAGCAAGGTTTCGGATGGTTGATGCGAGCGGCGCACCTCATCAAAGGTGATCGCCTGTGCCGCCCCAGCCAACCCGATCAGAAATGCCAAAGCTGCCACGCGTGTTATCCACACGCGTCTGGTTTCGGTAAAACGAAGCAACAACATCATGGACGAATTCTGCCTTGTCCTACAGCAGAGCTCATCCGATGAGCATAGTCTTAGCTCTACGCCATGGACGGCGATTAGGAGAGACAGTCATGTCAACAAGCCCAAGAGACAAATCTGCAAGCCCCCTCGATCCGCGAGTGCACCTTTCGTACTGGCAGGAAAAATACCAAGGCGAAGCGTATTACATCGAAGGCTATACCTACGAGGACTACGGCCCCGCGTACACCGCTGGCCTGGATCTGATAGCCAAACACCCAGATCATCCGTACGAAGAGCATGAGAGTACTTTGGCGCATGACTGGGCCGTTTTCCGTGGCGACTCGCGCCTGGATTGGAAAGAAGCGAGCCCTGCAGTGCGGGCTGCTTGGGAGCGCGCGAAGATGCATCGAATGGAAGGTTAAGTTGAGCTTCGCTGCGGCCAGGGCGCCGCACTCAGCTGGGACGCTAGGCAGGGCCAACTGCTCCGCTCCGCGTTGACCGTTACAACGCTTTCATTGCTGAAAGATTGAGCTTTGCTAAACCTGAGGTGACTACTTTGCTTCAGGCTTGCGTCTTGGTCATAATCACTTTAAGCCATTCGTGAAATTGTGCATACCGCGGATCGGCTGAAAAAGAACGTGATGCAACCAAGTAATATCGGCTGCGTGCAGATTGGTAGGATGTAGCGCCAAGCCGAATAATAGTGCCGTTTGCCACAAAATCCTTGGCCGCAAATTCAGGGATAAATGCCAGTCCTTGATTATTTACTACGGCTGCCAAAGCCGCGTCTATGATTGAGAAGGTCGTTCTGATCCCAGGCGGCCGCCCAATTCCTTTTTCGCGAAAATAAACCGTCCATGCGTCATTCAGTGATCGCTGATCGATAAGGTTTTCTGTCAGGAAAACATCCAGGCTATCTGGAGATCGGTTCCCAAGTAGTTTTCTGGAGACATATGGAAAGTATTCGGTGGTCATTAAGAGCTCACCTACATAGTTTGCTGGAGACGTAGGTGTATTGATAATGGCGATATCAATATCGTCTTCAATGAGGTCTGGTGTTCCCAGTTTGGAAGTTATTTCAACATTTGCACCAAAAAGTGACTGAATTTGGTCGCAATACTTGGAAAACAGGTGGATGCAAAAGATAGGCGGTGCTGAAATTCTAATGGTTTTTTCAGAATTTCCACTTTCTACGCCAGAAAGTAAGGAATTCAAATCACCAAGCACCAGGGAAAGCTTGGCGGCGAGTTGCTTTGCTTCGTCATTAATTACCAAGCCTGTAGCGCCCCGTGTCAATAGCGATTTATTGATGAATCTTTCAAAATCAATGACATGCCTGCTTACAGCGCTCTGAGTAAGTGATAAATCGTCAGCTGCAGCGCTCACACTTCCAAGCTCAACGACCTTAATAAAAGATTCGATGTTGGAGATTGGAGGTAACCCTCTATTTCTAGTAATTTTCATGCTAACGAAATTTCATGGGGATTGCAGTTTCTTCTTGAACGACTTGTTAAGTGCCGTCGATTCCTGTCGCCGCCGGGTGCTTTGCAGTGGCTTCAGCGCGGTCATGAAAAACGTCGAGATGCGTTTCGGACTTGTTGCTCGTACCAGTTCACGTTTAGATGGAGTGTCATCTCAAGATGCGG
The DNA here is from genome assembly GCF_000422885.1 of Ottowia thiooxydans DSM 14619. GTDB lineage: Bacteria > Pseudomonadota > Gammaproteobacteria > Burkholderiales > Burkholderiaceae_C > Ottowia > Ottowia thiooxydans. Next base: position 56,445 of record NZ_AUGX01000014.1, read on the forward strand.
TGTATGCACATAGTCATTGGTGAACCGATGCCGTCTCGGTGACTAGTCGCTTACCGGTTCGGGGGATGCCGCCAGCAGGATGCAAGTGTGTTCATGTTCGCGATGATGCCTGAACTCGTTTATCAAAAGAGCAGTGTGCCCCTGGAAAGTCGATTGATCGGTATCTTGCATATGCCTTTTTTGTCAGGGTTTTCCCGCGTGTACCGCACCTGCTTGGTGTGTTCGCCCCAGCCATTCAAAAGTCTTGCATAGGGCATAAAAAATCTCGCATTGCTTGACTGCGGTCAAGGTTCTTAAAGTCACCTTCGTCTTGAAAGGAAAAATGATGCTGAGAACAGATACAAAACGCCCCGATGTTCAGTGGTCGCAGGAAAAATACCCCAGTGGATGGGGTTCGGAATTTATTGATTCCACTGAAATGGTGAAACATCTATCGCCGCAGTTCTTAAAAGAGCTGGATGATTGCATGAGCGCATGCAAAGCCGCCGGCAAAACAATCGAATCCGTTGTCAAAGACGATTTCTCGTCTCCCTCAATTGTGGAAACGATGAGCAGCATTCTGGAAGATATTCGCAGAGGGGCCGGTTTGTTGGTGGCACGTGGAGTCGATGCGGAAAAATATACTCCACAAGAATTGGAGATTATGTACATGGGATTGGGCTTGCACTTTGGCAATGCCGTATCTCAAAGCTCATATGGAGATTTGCTAGGACATGTGGCTGTGCGCGACAAGACAAGCGCCCGCGGCTACACCAGCGACCGCCAGTTGGATTTGCATACGGACTCCGCTGAGATCATCTGTCTGATGTGCATTCGCCGAAGCACCAGTGGGGGAGAAAGCGTATTCGCCAGTTCTTTGAAGATTCGCGACATCATTGCGGTTGAGCGCCCCGATCTTCTTAAGGTGCTTGAGGCGGGCTACCCCTACCACCGTCGTGGGGAGGAGCCTCCTGACGCAGAACCCGTCACCCCTTACAGAATTCCGGTTTTCTCCACGACCAACGGCCTGGTCAGCTGCAGGTATGTTCGTGAAATCATCGAAGTGGCGTACCGTGATCTGGGCAAGCCTCTGGAAGGCACTGAGAAAGAGGCCTTGGACTACTTTGATGAAGTGGCAAACAGGCCCGAAGTGGCTTTCGACTATCAGCTGCAAACAGGAGATATGGCGTGGATGAACAACTACCAGATCCTGCACGCCCGACGCTCGTTCGTGAATCCGGACGACCTATCGAATGGCCGCTTGCTCTATCGGCTTTGGCTCCAGGACTTTCCTTCGCGGCCTATGTGCAAGGAGATGCTGGTCTACCAAAACCCGCAAGGCCGGCAAGGCATTGATCCTCAAGAGGACAGGCCCGTGGGCTTGGCCAAGTATTCAACCAAAAATCACTGAGTTCCATGGACTGGATAAATCCGATCTCATGGGATTTGAATCTTGTGAACAAGCTGAAGAAGGTGGGTTGGTCTCATTTTCAAGTTGACTGTGAAGGTGGTTGCGTGGACGAGCGCTATCTCCAGGCGATGACCATGCTTGAGCAGCACGGTGTCTTGAATCCGATTTTTAGAATTCCGCCGAACGGTGCTTACTTGTTTGACAAGATAAAGAAGTTTGGGGGGCGCAACTATCTGATTTCGGGGGGCTACACCCTTGAGTTCATTGAATACATTTCTTCTTCTTTAACAGATCACGGTGAAACCAAGACAGGGATATATGTCATGTTGGAGTCGCGTGCCGATTTCTCATTAATCGAATCTATAGCCAAAATGCCCAATGTGTTTGGTTTTCACTTTGGACTCGTGGACCTTTCGAAAGATTTTCGAATCGAGGATTGGAGGGATGTTTCCGCTTGGCCAGATCGATTGGCTTCGGTGGTGAGCACAGTGAGGGCTCACGGTAAAACCGTCGGTAGTTATTTTTTGCCTGAATGGAAAAACTCGGTATTTCAGGATCAGTTGAATGTCAGATCGTTCAGCGCTGACGAGTTCTGTAAACCATAATATTCAAAGACATAAAGCATCCATGATGAATTCAAAGATCACCTCTATCGTTGCCGCTGTCGGCTTGTTCGCAGCGGCGGCATCGAACGCTGCCTACCCAGAGAAACCTATTCGTCTCATTGTTCCATTCGCGGCAGGCGGGCCTACTGACGTGGTCGCTCGGAGCCTGGCTGATTCCATGTCGAGAGCGCTGGGAAAGACGGTGTTCGTGGAGAACAAGGCAGGCGCCGGAGGAGGCGTTGGAACGGGCCAGCTTGTGCGCGCTCCAGCAGATGGTTACACCTTGGCCGTGGCTGCTGTGTCCACGCATGTGGTGAATCCGGTGTGCAATAGCAACGCGGGGTATGACCCCGTCAATGATTTCACCCCTATTGCTCAAGTCGCGGACATGCCAATGGTTTGGGTCATGCAGCCCAGCATGCCCGAGAAAGACTTCAAAGACGTGGTTGAGACCGCCAAGAAAGAACCCGCGCAACTTACCCAAGGCACTCCGGGTATTTGTTCTCTGGGGCACATGATTGTCGAAAAAATCAACCACCGCCTCGGCACAAAGATCCGGAACGTGCCTTATCAAGGCTCCGCGCCAGCCGTCACCGATTTCATGGGAAAAAATCTCAGCCTCATGTTCGACGTAGAGCAGTTGATCATTCCGTTGATCACAACCAACAAAGCTAAGCCAATCGCCGTCATGTGGCCCTCTCGGTTGAAGTCCCTGCCTAACGTGCCCACGCTGGATGAATTGGGTTACAAGGATCTCAACATGCGTCCTTGGTACGGCATAGTGGCTCCCAAGGGACTACCTGCCGAGATCACCAAAACGCTGGTTGACGCTGTAGCAACCGCCATGGAGGATCCCAAGTTGCGCACACAGTTCAGCTCAGCGGGTATGTCTCCCATTACCGGTGTGAACGGAGCGGACTTCGCTAAAAAGATAAAGTTCGAATACGAAGACACCAAGGCGTTCGCGGCGAAGGTGCAATTGACTAAATAATCTCCCCTTGAGAGTTCCCTGAGATCGAATAGCTCGGGGAGATTTTAAATACCCTTATGGTCCGGGCCGGCGTGTGATAGGAGTTTTTTACGGTGGTAATGCCGTTTTTGAAAAAATAGCACCTGGCCATGGGTCTGTAATTGTATTAAATTGATTTTTCAAGGGATTCTATAAATTCTTCAAAAGAATTAAATAGTTTTGTTAGATTTTCAAATTCATCAAAATCCCCGTCCTGGCTGAATAATGGAGCTTCGTGATTCCAAAAATAAACTTCGCTGTAGTGTTTTTCATCTAGTGCAAGCAGATATAAATTCCCACCGGGGTCATCTGCGATTGGAATAAATTTGATCGGTACATAGCCCTCCAAATTTCCTATTGAATTTGTGATTGAGTAATTTTCACTATCCGTTAATGTGTAGAAGCGCGATACTGTTAATTCGCCAAGGGTGGTTTTTGGTAAGTGACTTTCAATAAAGCTCCCGCCATTGTATTTTTTTAGAAACCCAAAATAGTCTTTAGGTAGAACGATATCGAAATCTGAGCAAAAGATCTTAATTTTCTCTTCTGAGGCTGGAGAGAAGTACGCTCTGTCGTGAGCACTGCTGCTGTAGTTGAGTTTTCGAGACATTTAATCAATTCTCATAAATTGGGGCTTGCCGCCCCTTCGGATACGCCGCCTGCATGAGGCAAGCTTCCGGTCGCGACCTTATGTGCAGATTGTGGAGCTAACTGCATTGCCCTACCATTTTCGTGGCCCTAGATCTCAAGCTGATCAAGTTGCAGGAGCTTGCCCAGGCCATAGTCCATAGGCCGGTGCAACACTAAGCGATTGCCCACCCCACCGATAGCTGCTTGCTGGGGACAGCGCGCACCGAGCTGATGGAGGCTGCCAAAGACGTGGGCATCGCGTTCAAGCAACGCTTTCCCAAGGAAGGCCAAGAGCTGACTCTCAAGGCCGGACGTGACGCCCAAGCCCGCTAGTTCAAACGCATCCGCTCGGCCATCAAGCTCCAGCTCATCGTCGTGGGCCGGCTGTAGCGCGGGATTTTTTGCCTGCAACAAGCATGCGCCCAGGAACCGTGCGCTGCTTGCTTTCGTCTGCATGGGGCTTGGTCAGATCGACCAATGCCGTCCACGGTGCCACACCCTTCATCTCGTCGAGAAACTCTCGTTCGCTCCATGGTCCGCTTCTGCGCCAGATCGACTTGCTTCATGCCTTCTACGAAAGCACATTGCGCGCCGGATTTGGCTATTGTCTCTTAGGGAAATCCATGAATATGGATGTATTTACTTTTTGTTCTTCGTCAATACAATCAATCCAAAATCATGGATTTCATTGACTTATCTCCTTCCAAACGTGGAAGGGAATCGGTCGGTAGGTCACGCGCTGTTGCGTGCATTGCTACTGCGGCCAATGGTTGCGGGACGGACCTAGGCTTGCACGCTAGCGCGACCATTGTTGACTGCCAGGCGCTCTAATTTTTCTTCCGGAAGAAGTTCAATGCACGCATCACACCTTGCTCTTACGCGTAGACACTTGCTCGGCCTTGCCGCCGGATTGGCCGCCACAAACGTGTCAGCCCAGCCCGCGCCCTGGCCCAGCCGGCCGCTACGCATCGTGGTGGCCTTTCCCCCCGGTGGCTTAGCCGATGTGTTGATTCGCATGCTGGTGCCGCAGCTTACTGAGGTGCTTGGCCAGCCCGTGGTGATCGACAACCGGGGAGGTGCCAGTGGAAACGTGGCAGGGGTGGAAGTGGCGCGCAATGGCGGGGATGGCCATACGCTGCTCGTGAACGTGACGACACTGGAGTCGGTGAACCCCCTCATGTTCGGGCGCATGCCGCTGGACCCGGCCAAAGAGCTGCAGCACGTCGCACTGCTGGCCAACACTCAGTTATTCCTCGTCACGCGACCCACGCTCGTATCTAACACGCTGGCCGAGTTTGTGGCTTACGCGCGCGCCAACCCCGGTAAGCTAAGTTATGGCTCAGCCGGTAATGGCACGACGCCACATGTGGGCGGCGAGCTGTTCAAACAGACGGCGGGCATCTTCGCAACGCACATTCCGTACCGGGGTATGGCACCAGCCATCCAGGATGTGATGGCCGGGCAGATCGATTACGCCTTCGTGCCGGGTACCGTGTTTCCCAGCGTGAAGGCCGGCAAACTCAAGTTGCTGGCCGTGGCTAGCCGTCAACGAGCGTCTTACTACACCGCAGCGCCCACTGTGAACGAGTTAGGCTTTGGCCCGGTTTATGTAGATACACCGTTCGCGGTCTATGCACCCGCAGCCATGCCGGCGGCGAACGTGGCACATTTCAACCGTGAACTCAACAAGCTACTGATGCAGCCGGCCATCAAGGCTCGGTTCGCGGACGTTGGCGCGGAGCCAGTTGCGTTGTCACCTGCAGAACTTACTGCCATGGTGAAGGCGGAAAGCGCGCTGTTCGGGCCTATCGTGAAAGCACGCGGGATCAAGGCGGATTGATGCGGTAGCTATGACCCCGGAATTAACCGGGCGGTCGCCGGCGAACAATCGAGTTGAGCAAAAAAGTAGGGGCTACGGAGAACGGCCTTAGCAGGCTGCCCAAGAGTGGGGGCGACGTAAGTGGCCCCGTTTAGCTGTGCTGCCCAACTCACGTGTCGAAAGCCGCCGGCTTTGCCGAGGGGTTACTCTGCAGCGTCCCGTCTGAACTCCAGCAAGGCTTGCAAACCGTTTTTCAACAGTGAATGGAAATCCAGGGACGCAGGGCTTTTTAGAAGCATGGATCTCAGTTCGGTCTCGGCATCGTCAAATAAATCTTGGTCGTAGAATAGTTCGCCGAAATTTCCCTGTTGATCGAAATACAAATAATGTGCTCGCTCTAGGTCTGGTCTGTAGAGGCCGAAGAATTTGTATTTGTCATTCAATGATTGGAGTTCTGCAGATGAGAAAAACTCATCTTCCTCGAACTCCCAACGATCATTTCCCCAGGAATGCTTGATTCCGTCAATCAGCCCCAGGCTAGCTAGCTCCCCGATGCTATTGAGCAACTTCAAGACTTTGGAAACACCTGGAATTTCCAAATAGCACTCACTGTATTTTTCATTCCGTTCAAGACCTCCATATTGCAGGTAGAAGTCTTTCAAGTCTTCCGGAATTGAAATATTGCAGCGCTCCTGAAGCAACCCAAGTTGCTCATCAGTGGATGGAGCGTCAAACCGCAGAATATGGAAATTGAAAAAATCTGGATCGATCTCTTCAATCGATTGGTTAAATTCTTCCAGTTCCTGCTTGAGATCCATGGGTTTTTTGCCGATCTTGATCAGAGAAAGTTCGGGTGGCTACGTTTACACAGGGGGGCCAGCCCCCGTGAGTTGTTATGACTTTGCTACGGCGCTTGCACCGTGACCCGCGCGTTCGGTATTTCCCCAAACATTTCGGGCGCATACAAGGCTTCCACCCGGCTAGGGGGCAGGCTGAATGCGCCGGCATTGTTCAGGCGAACGGTGTATTCCACCTTCACGGTGCCTTTAGGCAGGTACTCGTAGTAGCTGCGGAAAGCTTCGAAGCTGCGCTCCTCGAAAGCCGGCCATCCTGCACCGCTGCGCTGCTCGCCTTGAGTGGCGATCTGCGAATCGCGCCCCAGGCCACCGCCCAGAATGGTGGCGCCCGCGGGCACGGGGTCAGTCACTGCCACCCAGGTCATATCGCTATTGCCGGTGACTTCCAGCGTCACTCGGAGGATGTCGCCGCGGGTGTACTGCCCTGAAGGTAGAGACTTGTTCGCTTGCTCTACAGGCGTGACAGTCTTCTTGATCTGATAGCCAGAGTTGAAAGGCGCTTTCAGGTCTACTGCTGCCAGCGACTGCAGAGTGACCCACGGTTTGCCTGTTCCGACCTGAGTGACTACGAGCGGTTGTTTGGTGCCGGGCTTGGCATCTCCCCAAGAGAGCAGGGCGGTGTTGTTGGTCAACTGGCCAGGCGAGGAGGGCGCACCAAAAATGCTGGTTTGGTGCGCAGCGCCTAGGCTGTCGCTACTCGTCAGGCGTGTGACCTTGGACCACTCGATTTCAGCAGAGGACGCACCCAGGGTAGCGGTGGTTTTCCCCGCTACAGGCGTGGACTCGTGCTGCTTCGAGAATTGCTCCAAAGCCAAGCCTCCCCAAAGGTTGGCGGTAGTGGTGTTCCATGCGCCACCTTGTTGGCGAGCGATGAAGCCGGTTACCAGGCGGCCAAGATCATCCTTCCAGGCGGGATCATTCATGACCAGCAGCAGCAGGCGGGCACTGTTCACGTCGCCGCCGGCCATCAGCCACCACCAGTAATCGTCTTGTTCGGTACTGAAGGCCAGCCGCGTGCCTTGGGTGGTCAGACGAGCGCGCAGAACCTGTTCGGCTTGCGCCAGTTGCGCCGCCTTGTTCGGCACAGTAGGCAAGCGCTTCAGGATGCTGATCCAATCGATCACGGCGCTGGTGGGCCACTGGTTGGGCGCAATCGTCAAGCTGCTGAGCATGGCGGGCTTGGCGGCCTCGTAGCGAGACAAGGCTTCAATGGCCGCCAGCTTGCGTACATCCAGGTCGTTGCGAGGCGACCAGAATTTGCGCTCAATCTTGCCTTCCACGAATTGCGTCAGGCCAGCAATCATGCGGGCTCGGGGCTCATCCGGCAGCGTAAACGCCGTATTGATCTGGCCGGCTGCGTGCGTGGCTGCCAGCAGCCAGGCGGTCAGAGTATCGCTCCCACGATTGGACTCTCCGTTGTTTGGCGGGAAGTAGCTGGCCAGACCATCGCTATCCAGATAGGCTGGTAATTGCGCCACGGTCTGTTGCCAGAGCTTTTCATCGCGCAGGCCAATGGATTTGCTCGTCTTCTGCTCCAGGCAGGAGTAGGGGTAGCGCGCGAACCAGTCACGCACGCCGGGTAGACCTTCTGACAACCGAGGCTGTAAGGATATGCGGACACCACCGCGCTTTTCGCTACCAAGTGGTAGTGCATCCGCCGGAGGGGCGACATCAAGCGTCAGGGAGCCATTGAGCTGCTCCAGGGTGGCTTGCTGCACGGTGAGTGGCACAGCAGGGATGATGCGCTGGCTCACTTTCAGTGCATCGCGAGCGGTGCCGGCGCTGTCCTTGGCCTCAATCTCCCACATCAATGCTTCTGCACGGGTGGCAGCCAATTGCGCTGGTGCGGTTACGTCCCATTGCAACTCACGGGCTTCACCTGCGGGTATTTCAATGGTCTGCGGCTTCAATTCGAGCAGTGTGGCGCGTGGGGACACTTCCACCTTCATGGCTTTTTGTGTCGTGTTGCGCAAGGTCAGCATGGCTTTGAACTGATCTCCTTCGCGCACCAGTGGCGGCAGGCCGCTGATGATCTGGAGATCTTGCGTGGCTTTGATGGCGGTCTGTCCAGTGCCAAAGAGCCCCGTACCTGAATCAGCCACGGCAACGATCTGGAACGTGGTGAGCGCATCGTTCAGAGGCACTTCCACCACAGCTTGGCCCTGTGCATCGAGTTGCACGCGCGGATTCCATAAAAGAAGCGTATCTAGAAGCTCTCGTGTGGGGTTTCTGCCGCCGCCATCACCGCCCGTGGGAACCGCCTTGCGGCCATAGTGGCGCCTGCCGATGATTTCCATTTGCGCGGTGGAAGTTTCCACGCCCCAGGCTCTGCGTTGCATCATGGCATCGAGCAGGTTCCAACTGCCGTTAGGCATGAGTTCCAACAGGGCCTGGTCCACGGCGGCGAGTGCCACCTCCGCATCTGCCGCGGGTTGGCCATTGGGAAGCTTGGCCGTAATGGTGACCTTGGCTTTGCCGCGGACGGTGTAGCTTTCCTTATCAGCTTTCACGGACACATCAATGCGGTGTGCTCCGGTGCCTATGCGGATCTCCGTCATGCCCAGGCGGAACGCGGGTTTGCTGAGGTCCACCATGGCGGTGGGCGCTACGTAGTCTTTGCTGTCATGCCAGAAGGCTTGCCACCATTCACGCGGCGCTTTGTAGCCCCAGCTGAAGAAGCTGTACCAAGGCACATCACGCAACCGGCCGCGCAAGGCCAGTACGCTGACATAGGCGTTCGGGCCCCAAGCCTCTTCAATTTTCAGGCTCACGGTGGGGTCGTCACCACGCAACTGCACCAGTTGTGTGTGCATGACGCCCTCGCGTTCGACGGCCACCAGGGCCGTGGCATAGCGGAAGGGCATGCGTACCTGGAAGCGGGCAGTTTCACCGGGCTGGTAGAGCTTTTTCTCAGGCACGAGGTCCATGCGGTCATGGTTCTCTCCGCCAAACCACAACTCGCCTTGCTTGGTGACCCACACCGAGCTGGCAGCGTTGACGGTACGGCCCTTGTCATCACGCGCAGTGACCACCAGCTCAATTTCTCCCGGCTGGTTCATTTTGATGCTGCAGGTCAGTAAGCCACGCGAGTCGCTGGAGCCGGTACAGACGGTACCCAGATCCTTGGTTTCGGTTCGGTTGTCGTAGGTGTAGAAGCCGCCCACCATCCGCTTGCGACTGGTGGTGGTGATCCGTGCAATGGCTTTTACATCCAGCGTGACGCCTGCTTTGGGTTTGCCTGCCAGGTCAAGCGCCAGGGCCTGCATCTGAACCGCCTGGCTGGCGGAAACCCAGCCCTCGGTCTTGATCCCTACCACCACACCGGCTGGCCACAGCGTGCCGTTGCCGCGCAGGGTCTGGATTTCTCCGTTGGGATCTGCGTAGGTGGCTTCGATCAGCAGATCCTGAGGGCGGGTGGGAACGGCTAATTTATCTATGGCGACTGTTCCGCTGCCATTGCGATCGAGCGTCACGGCCAGCTTGTCGGCCACCACCCGCTGATCTTCACGCGAGGTTGCTTCTTCCTCGCCCTCGCTGCCGCTTTCCTGCTCGCTGCGCGTACGAGGTGGATCGAACTTGAAATCATCGTAGTCCGTAAAGCGCAGATCCTTGGCGCGCGTGAGCGCTGAAATGCGCACCGGAAGATTTCCGGCGGCACCGCCGGCCACATAGTTGACCTGCACGTTCACAGGAACGTTGGTGGCGGCTATCAAGGGCTCCTTGCTCACGGTACTCACGCGGCCCTGAAAGACGGGCAAGCGGAATTCTTCGACGCGGAACTGCCCCGTTTCGAAGCTGCGGCTTCCCTCACCAGCATTTTTGCCTTGGCTGGTTTGCCGCAGCGTGACCTGGTAAACACCAAGCTTGGCGGCTTGGGGAATGGCAAAGGTGCTTTCCGTGCTGCGCCCGCCGGTTTTGGTGCGGCGCCAGGCGAGTGGCTGGGTGTATTCCTGCCCGCTGCCCACGTGCGTGACGACCAGGGTGTCCGGGCTCTCCTGAGGCAATCCAAAGCCAGCACTCGTTTCCGAGCGCAGCAGGTGTTTCATGGAGACGGTTTCACCTGCACGCAGCAAAGTGCGATCGAACACGGTGTGCGCGCGCTCATCCGGGCGAACATCGTTGCTCGTCGGGACATTGAAACGCCATGGTTCAATGCCTTTTTGCCAGGACGACCAGGTGAAGGCCAAGTCATCCACGGTGTCCCGCGTGGTGCGGGCGCTAACGAAATAGCCGCCAGGGTAGTCGCTGTAATCGTCTCTCTCTGCCTGGCAAACAGGCGCTGCAGGAGATAGCCCCTTGAAGCGCGCAATGCCCTCGATGTCTGTGGTGGCCTTGGCCAGCTCACGGCCCCTGCAATCGGAGACGCGAACCGTGGCGCCTGCCACCGGTTGGCCTTTGTCAAGCGAGGTGACCCAGGCCAGGGAGTTGTCTCGCCCAAGCTTGAAGTGCACACCAAGATTGGTGACCAGCGCCGAACTGCGCACGTACATCGTGCGGGAGGGTCCGAATTTTTCGTCCAGCAAGGATGCGCCCAAGAGCTGAGAGGAAATCTCCAGCACATGAAAGCCCGGGACGAGAGGGATGCCCACCACTTCGAATGGACGGGCATTCTGGCCATCATTTGAAGGTGGAACGTGCAGGGTCTGCACACCGTTCACGCCTGCCAGCAATGACACCATGCGCGACTGCACCGTCTCTTTGCTTTCCGCATCGACCACTGGAGGCAGGCCACGGCGTAAATCCTTGGTTGCGAGCTTGCGCGAGATGTAGAAGCCGTCGTAGCGCTGAATGCGCCGGAACCAGTCAATGATGTCTGGATCACTCTGGGGCCGCAGGCCGCTGACCTGAACGCCGCTGGCGTTGAGGTTGGATTCGACCCGGCGCAGGGTCACCGGAAACAGGGGCTGGCTCTCAGGGCCATCCGCAAAGCGCTCGACGATGCCAAAGGGTTGGGCCGCAAATTTGGCCAGTGGCGGCATCGGCGCGGTGGCAAATTGGAGCGGGAAAGTGGAGGCGTTGCTCAAGGCGCGACCGCTGGCATCCTTGAGGTCTGGTGGTAGTGCCAGGGTGAGGGGCGTGCGTTCTGGAAGCGGGCCGTTGAACTGGATGCGGTCAACCAGCGCGTCAGCATCACCTTCATCAAAGCTGGGCTTGAACTCGTTCTTGCTGGAGCGCAGGCGTACCGTCTCCAGTATGCGCCGCGATACGGGTGCGGTGAAATTGAGGGTGACCGGCCGGATAGGCATGCACGCAGCTTGGGCGTTTTCACGCTCGCAGCTCATGCTGGCCGTAAAGGGTTCGCGCACTTTGTAGGTAAAGCGCCGCTCTTGCGTGTTGGCGATGCCGCTGGGAGTGGCCACGCCTTTGCCATACACCAGTTGCACTCGCGTGGCTGGCGTGAGCCGCCGGTTGCACACCAGGGCGTGATAGCGCTGTGGCGTCTTGGTGGCTTCCTGCTCGTTGCCAATGGCTTTCAGCAAACCCGTTCTCTCTGTGCCTTCTATCAAGCGCACCGGCACATGCTCGCCTACACCGTCTATGGCACACCAAACGTTGCTGCGCACGCTATCTGCCGTGGCATCACCATTCAAGCGAAGTATGAAAACCTGTTCTTCCTCAATCGGGCCCGGGGTTGACGGGCTGATTTGTTGGACAAAAGGGCCGCCGGTATTGAACTGAAACTGGGTGGTACCCGTCAGCGCCGATCCTGAACTCGTTTTGAAGCCTGCGACCGCCTCAGCGCGGCAGCGAACGCCCGGTGGAAGATCGCTTTCAAATTCATACACCCATTCACGGGCGCTGTTCCATCGGCCCTGGCCGCGTGAGGCGGTGGCGTCATCACAAGTGAGTTTTAGAGGGGAGGGGGCCTTGGGGTCACCAAAATTGACAGCGTTCTCACTGAATTTGGCCACCAATTGCCTGACCTTGGCCACCTCTCCCTGTGGCGACACACTGGTAATGGTGAGCGCTTGTGCGCCCAGAGCCCAAAACGCCGCAGACAGCGCAAATGCCCGTCCGGCTTGGCGAAAATGAGTGTGAAATTGCATGTGGAGCTCCAGGGAGGGCGTTCAGCGCTAATAGGGTAGCAAATGCCAATGTATCGCCGGTAGTTCAGGGCAAAAAACCGGGAGCGTTTCACTGTGAGACCCTGATTTTGCGTTCCATGTCATGTCGTTGCAGGAACGCAGTATTACGTATTAATCAGTGCGCTGTGCTCAACCTCGTCTTGTGTCGGGCAATCTGCGTGCGCACCTGAGCTGGCGCTGTGCCACCCAGCGTATTGCGTGCGTTCAAACTGCCGCGCAGAGAAAGCACTTCATAAACGTCTTTTTCTATGCTTGGATGAAAACCTTGCAAAACGGTAAGTGGCAACTCTGAGAGATCGCAGTTGTGTGATTGTGCGGCCTTGACCGCGTGGGCTACGGTCTCATGTGCATCGCGGAAAGGCAGTCCTTTCTTGACCAGGTAATCGGCCAGATCGGTCGCTGTGGCGTAGCCTTTCAGCGCGGCCTGCTCCATTGCCGGAGCGTTGACGGTGATACCGCCCTGGCGGACACCAGTCTGTGCGTCAGCCTGGCCTGCAATCATTTCAACGAAGATGCGCAGCGTGTCGCGTACCGTGTCCACCGTGTCGAACAAGGGCTCCTTATCTTCCTGGTTGTCCTTGTTGTAGGCCAGCGGCTGCCCTTTCATGAGCGTGATCAGGCCCATCAAATGGCCCACCACGCGGCCGGTCTTGCCTCTGGCGAGCTCCGGTACGTCCGGGTTTTTCTTCTGCGGCATGATGGACGAGCCGGTGGTGAACCGGTCGGCGATCTTGATAAAACCGAAGTTCTGGCTCATCCACAAGATCAGCTCTTCCGACAAGCGGCTGATGTGCACCATGATGAGCGAGGAGGCGGCAGTGAATTCAATCGCAAAATCCCGGTCGCTCACGGCATCCAGGCTGTTCTGGCAAACACCTTCCATTCCCAGGGTTCTGGCGACCAGCTCGCGATCAAGCGGGTAGGTGGTACCAGCCAGAGCTGCGGAGCCCAGTGGTAACTGGTTCACACGCTTGCGTACGTCCGCCATGCGGGCCTCATCGCGTGAAAACATCTCCACATAGGCCAGCAGATGGTGCGCGAAGCTGACCGGCTGAGCCACTTGCAAATGGGTGAAGCCGGGCAGGATGACCTCGACATTCTTTTCAGCCACCTCAACCAGTGCGCCCTGCATTTCGCGTAGCAGGTCTGCAATAAGGTCGATTTCCTCACGCAGCCACAAGCGAATATCGGTGGCTACCTGATCGTTGCGGCTGCGACCCGTGTGCAGGCGTTTGCCCGCGTCACCAATCAGTTGGGTAAGGCGCGCCTCGATATTCAAATGCACGTCTTCCAGCGCCAGCTTCCATTCGAACGCGCCGCTTTCTATCTCTTTGGAAATTTGGCCCATGCCGCGCTCGATTTCGGCGCGGTCTTGTTCTGAGATCACGCCCTGAGTGGCGAGCATGCCCGCGTGAGCCAAGCTACCGGCAATGTCCGCGCGCCACAGGCGTTGGTCGAAATCCACGCTGGCGGTGTAGCGTTGAACCAGCTCGCTCATGGGCTCTGAGAACAGCGCCGACCAGGCCTGGGATTTCTTATCGAATTGATTGATAGACATATATAGGGAACGTGTGCCGTGACAGGCCGGGAGCGCCGCGGATGGGTGAAAGCAGGCAAAGCGCCTCTACACTGTAGAGATTGCTTCATGAAAGATCCGCAAATTCTATCGATCTTCCAAGGCCCGGGCCCGACTCACGGGGCGGATGCGGCCACGCGGCCTCTGGTTTTCGATGCCTGCCAGGTCAGCGTGATCCTGCGCGCAGTACTTTATGTAGAGACGGTGCTCGCTGTCGCGCTGATGTATGCGGCCTCCGATTTCTCTGAATGGATGGCCCTGGTGGCCATTGTTACAGGCGGGGCGCTGCCTGCTACGCTGCTCTGGCTGGTGATCGGCTGCGCTGCCAAGCGCCAGATCGCCCGGCTTCCCTTGGCCGGGCAGTATGCGGCGGGCATGGCGCTGGGGGCACTGGCGGGGTTATATGCCTGCGGCATGCTGAGCTTGGCCGGGCTTTTCGACCAAGCCCGCTGGCTGGCCAGTGCCTTTACAGGCGCTGCGCTCGCTGCTGGACTGGTGGCGGCACTGGCCTGGCGGGTGCGCGGCCAGTTACCGGCCACCACCAAGGCCCGATTGGCGCAGCTTCAGTCCAGCATCAGGCCTCATTTCCTCTTCAATACGCTCAATACGGCCATTGCCCTGGTCAGGCAGGAGCCAGCCAAAGCTGAGATGGTGCTGGAGGATCTGGCCGAGTTGTTTCGCCACGCCCTCATAGAGCACGAGGGCAATTCCACGCTGGATCAAGAGCTTACGCTGGCGCGGCGCTATCTTGAGATAGAACAAGTGCGCTTTGGTGAGCGCCTGCGCATTGAATGGGCGCTGGACGAGCGTGCTCATGGCGCGCGTTTGCCGCCGCTCATATTGCAGCCCCTGGTTGAAAATGCTGTCAAGCATGGGGTGGAGCCCAGTGCCACAGGGGCGGAGCTGCGTATTTCTACTGAATTGAAAGGCCAAATGGCCATCATCGAGATTTCCAACACCATGCCCGCCGGCGAGGGGCGCCGTGGGCACGGAATCGCTCTGGCCAATGTCCGCGATCGCCTCAATCTGCTGCACGATATCGAAAGCAGCTTTCATGCGGCCATGGACGGCGAGGTGTATCTGGCTCGCATAGAGGTGCCTATGCCTGGATGGGGCGTTTGATGGCGCTCAAGGTGCTGATCGTGGACGACGAGGCGTTGGCACGTTCGCGCCTGCGCACACTGCTGGGGGATTGCCGCCAACCAGACGCGCTGGTGGCGGGGGAGGCCGCCAATGCCTCTCAGGCGCTTGCACTGGTGCAACACCAAACATTCGATGTGGTCTTGCTTGATGTCCAGATGCCGGGTGCTGATGGCATCCAACTGGCTGAAGCGCTGCGGCAACTGCCCGAGCCACCCATGGTGATTTTTGTCACGGCCCACGCCGGGTACGCCGTTAACGCCTTCGAACTCGACGCGGTGGATTACCTGACCAAGCCCGTTCGGCTGGAGCGATTGCAGGCGGCGCTTCATAAGGCGCAGCGCATGGGCAACCTGTCTCAGGTGCCGCAGGCAGACTCCGGGCCCGAGTGGCTGCTCATTGCCGAGCGAGGGCGTACGGTGCGTATCCCGCTGTCTGAGGTGCGTTACCTCAAGGCTGAACTGAAGTATGTCACTGTACGAACTCCGCACGCGAGCCATCTTTTTGATGGCAGCCTGAGCCAGCTGGAAGAAAGACACCCGGGCCGTTTCTTGCGTATCCACCGCAACACCTTGGTGGCTCGCAGCGCTATTCGCGAGCTCATGCGCCATCAAGGCGAGGAGGGTGAAGAGGCCGAAGGCTGGGCGGTGCGCCTGGCAGATGCCGAAGAGCTGCTCGTGGTGTCACGAAGGCAGGTGGCAGCAGTACGAGAAGCCCTGGGCGAGTAACCGAAAGGCGTGCCTCGCATGCGATAGCATCTCCCTTTCCCCGATTTCATTCTGATTTGAGTATGTCCGTAGCCTTACCCATCACCATTGCCACCCGTGAAAGCCGATTGGCCATGTGGCAGGCCGAGCATGTCAAAACGCTGCTGGAGGCACGCGGCCATGCGGTTCAACTGCTGGGCATGACCACTCGGGGAGACCAAATTCTCGACCGTACGCTGAGCAAAGTAGGTGGAAAGGGTCTATTCGTGAAGGAGCTGGAGGCTGCGCTCGAAGAAGGCCGCGCCGACATCGCCGTGCATTCCCTCAAGGATGTACCCATGGATTTGCCCGAAGGATTCGATCTCGCCTGCGTGATGGAGCGTGAAGACCCGCGGGATGCATGGGTCTCCGCCAGTTGCGCTACCCCAGCAGATCTTCCTCAGGATGCGGTGATTGGCACCTCAAGCCTGCGCCGCACGGTGCTGCTTCGTGCCATGCTGTCCGCAGCAGGCCGCACAGACGTCCGCATCGAACCGCTGCGCGGCAATCTCGATACCCGGCTGCGCAAGTTTGATGAGGGGCAATACGCGGGCATTGTGCTGGCGGCAGCGGGGCTGAAAAGGCTCAACATGGGTGATCGTATTCGTCATATCTTCAGTCCTGAAGAAATGCTGCCGGCTGCCGGCCAAGGTGCCCTGGGCATTGAGACACGGTCATTGCGCCCTGAGCTCGTGCAAGCCCTCGCGCCATTGGCAGATCAAACTACCTGGTTGGCGGTGGCAGCCGAGCGAGCGGTCAGTCGGGCCATGGGAGGGAGTTGCTCCATGCCCTTGGCGGCCCACGCAACGCTTGCCGGCGGTCAAATTCATTTGCGTGCGGCCTGGGGCGATCCCGCAGGTGACCCCACGTTGGTCACCGCAGAAGGCTTTGCCCCCGCCGGTGACTTTGCCGTCGCTGAGGCCTTGGGCGCGCGGGTTGCAGGCGAGCTCCGTGCTGGCGGCGCGCATTGACCGCAGTGACTTCAAAGCGTGGAACGGAAGAAATTCGAAAACCATGCCGCGCGTGATCGTTACCCGCCCTGCGAAAGAAGCCGAACGCTGGGTTTTTGAGCTTGCAGCGAGAGGCCTGGAGGCGCACGCGCTGGCTCTGATCGGTATTGAGCCGCCGCTCGAGACCGCGCCGCTCCACCAGGCGAGATCCAAGCTTGATAGCTACGCCGCCGTGATGTTTGTCAGCGTCAATGCTGTGAGCGGGTTCATGCAGGCGTCAGGGCAGGGCGGGGCGCTTGAGATGGAGTCACTGGCCATGGGCCCCAGGGCATGGTCTCCAGGTCCCGGCACTACACGCGCGTTGCTGGAATCCGGCTGGCCAGCCTCCGCCATCGATGCACCCAGCCCTGATGCTCCGCAGTTTGACTCCGAATCGCTTTGGGACGAGGTGCAAGCGCAGGCGTCAGCGGGCAAGCGTGTGTTGATCGTGCGTGGTGCTGATGCACAGGGCCAGGTGGCTGGGCGCGCGTGGCTGGCTACCCAATTACGTGCAGCGGGAGTGACGGTCGAAGAAGTGGCTGCCTATCGCCGTGCATTGCCGGTGCTGGGCGCGGCGCAGCGCACGCTAGCCGAAGCGGCGGCCGCAGATGGCAGCGTGTGGCTATTCAGCAGCTCAGAGGCCATTGCCAATCTTTGTGCCCTGCTACCCGCGCAGGACTGGTCCCATGCGCGTGCGCTGGCTACCCATGAGCGTATTGCACAAACGGCACGCCAAGCGGGCTTTGGGCGAGTCACCCAGACACGACCAACACTGGATGCTGTGGCCGCCTCGATAGAATCCACGGAATGAACGACGAGCAACCGCTTGCCTTGCCGACACCTCCGCCGGGGCCCACACCTACTCCATCGGTGTCTGCTCCTGCTGTGGAGATTCCCCAGAGTGGGGCACCAGCGGCACCTGCAGCACCTGCAACGCCACCCCCTTCACCGCCTCCGCCAAGCTACATGCGTGCGCGCCGCACCGTAGTGCGGCCCGGGTTGATCGTTGCCTGGGCGCTTGCCGCAGCCGCTCTCGCGGCCAGTCTGATGCTGTGGCAAAAAGTGTCTGCCATGCAGGAGCAACTGGCACGGCAGAGTGGAGAATCCGGCGCCCGTTCCGTAGAGGCCCGCACACTGGCACGACAGGCTGAAGAAACCGTGCGCGAAACAGCAGCCAAGGTGGCTATCCTGGACACCCGTATTGCCGATCTGTCCGCCTACCGGGCCCAACTCGATGAAGCCGTGCAGAGCGTAGCTCGTACGCGCGATGAAAATCTGGCCGTCGATCTGGAAGCTGCACTGAACGTCGCCCAGGACCAGACACAGCTGACCGGTCGTATCGAGCCTCTGCTGGCTGCACTACGCACCGCTGAGCGGCGAGTCGCGCGTTCTGGCGACCCTCGTCTGATCCCGGTGGGCCGAGCAGTGGCCCGCGATCTGGAACGCGTCAAGTCGGCCAGCATTCCCGACACCGCAGGTTTGCTGTCACGTCTTGATCAATTGCTACGTCAAATTGACGAGTTGCCTGCCTCGAATGACGTCGGGCGTTCCCGAACAGAAAAACAACCCGTTGATGCGGCCCGCGAGCCTGCCACTGGATGGTGGGCGCGCATGAGTCAGGCGGTGTTGAACGAAGCCAGAAAACTGCTTAGCGTGAGCCGGATTGAGCGGCCAGACGCAAGCATGATGAGTCCTGAACAGGTGTTTTTCCTGAGAGAGAATCTGAAGTTGCGTCTGCAAGGGGCGCATCTGGCCATTTTGGCTCGCCAATACGAAGCCGCCCGTTCCAACCTGTCGGCTGCGCAGTTCGCCCTGGGGGCTTACTTTGATCCCGCATCGCGGCGCACTCAGGCTGCGGCTACCTTGTTGCAGCAGATCCAGGCGGCGACCAAAGCAGCGGATCTACCCCGAGTGGACGAGACTTTGCTGGCCCTGGGCGCTGCGGTTTCGGCTACGGCCACTAACCATATTTCTGGGGCCAAGTAGAACGCTATGCGCGCAGCACTTTGGCTGGTAGGTTTGTTTGCGGCCGCCGTGGCTCTTGCCTTGTTTGCGGGCGACAACCAGGGAACAGTCACCATCTTCTGGCCTCCCCATCGCGTGGATTTGTCGGCCAATCTGGTGCTGGTTTGTCTGGTGCTGGTGTTTGTGCTGATCTACGCCGCTTTGCGTGCGCTTGCTGCCGTGCTGGAGCTGCCGCGTCAGGCGCGCCGTTGGCGAGCCCAGCAGCGCGAACGCGCCGCGAATGCACAGCTTCTGGACAGCATGGTTCAGCTCTCGGCGGGGCGTTACCTTCGTGCGCGTAAGGCGGCTGAAGACGCATTGGCCCGGGAGCAGTCCATGGCTTCATCTGGCGAGAGGTTACCTCAGGGTGCCACGGTGCGAGCACTCGCGCATCTCTCCGTAGCCGCAAGCGCCCATTCACTACAAGACCATGCTTTGCGGGATTCGCATCTGCAGCAGGCGCTGGAAGCCGCTGCGGGCGGCGCCGCGCCGCAGGAGTTGCGTGAAGGCATACTCATGCGTGCAGCGCGTTGGGCCTTGGATGACCATGACCCTTCCGCCTCGCTCAATTGGCTCGAAGGGCTTCCACAAGGCGCCAGCCGGCGCACGCTGGCCTTGCGCATCAAGCTCAAGGCTGCTCGCCAGGCGCGGCAAAGCTCCGCTGCACTGGAAACAGCGCGCTTGCTGGCCAAACACCGAGCCTTCTCGCCTGATGCCGCGCGCAGCCTGCTGCGCAGCTTGGCAAGCGAGTTGATAGACACAGCGCGCGATCCAGCTCAATTGAAAGCCATTTGGGCATCGCTGGACCCTAATGAGCGCGCCATGCCAGAACTTGCCCTGCGTGCTGCTCAGCGCATGATGACTCTGGGTGGTGAGAGTGGGGTCGTGCGTGAATGGCTGCAGCCCGTATGGGAGCAGATGTTGGCCTTACCTGAAGGTTTTGCTGAAGCTCACGGCGCGCGCCTGATTCGTGTGCTCGAAGCCGGGTTGGATCAGGATGAGCCGGGTGAGCGAGACTGGCTCGCCCGCATCGAAGCCGCGCAGCAGGCCAATCCCCGCGATCCCACCTTGCAATACCTCGCTGGCATGGCATGCCTGCAGCGGCAATTGTGGGGTCGAGCCCATTTGCTGTTGTCCCAGGCGGCACGCCAGTTGCGTGACGGAGATCTACGCCGTAGCGCCTGGCGCGCGCTTGCTGAATTGGCGGAACAAAAAGGCGATGTGGCGGCAGCTTCGGATGCTTGGAAGCGTGCAGCCCAGGGGTGATCAACGGGCGTCGCGTTGAACCGACGCTCGATGATCCTGCGCATTTGCTGCCTCAGCTGTTAGAAGAAATTGCCCACGTTCAGGAGCGTGAGCACGCCAAGAACAGCAAAGATGGCGGCAGCCACAGAGTGAACCAGCTTCATTGACACCTTCTGAGCAATTTTGTCTCCCAGAAAAACAGCCGGCACGTTGGCTAGCATCATGCCCAGCGTGGTTCCCACGACAACCTGCACCAGTTCTGGGTAGCGTGCAGCCAGGGCCACAGTGGCGATCTGGGTCTTATCTCCCATTTCAGCCAGGAAGAAGGTAACCACGGTGGTACCGAAGGCACCGTAAGCGTGCTTCGTTGTCGTTGAGTCGTCATCAATCTTGTCCGGAATCAACATCCAGACGGCCATGGCCAGAAAAGAGACCCCAATGATCCAGCGCATAAGGTCTGGTCCTAGCGCCTGCGCTACCCAGCCGCCTACAGCCCCCGCAACGGCATGATTGACCACGGTAGCGACGAAGATGCCCGCCACAATTTGCCAGGGTTTACGAAATGTTGCGGCCAGAATGATCGCAAGCAATTGGGTTTTATCGCCCATTTCTCCCAGCGCCACGACGCCGAGTGATACGAAGAATGCTTCCATGATGTGGGAATTTTTATAGGGGCCGGACAGACACAAGACCACACCACTTCTCCGGCCCAAATCCGGAAGCGGTATGGTCAAAGGTCTTGCCAGGCAAGAGGCAGATGCCTCAAGCTGCGCGCGCCATGGCCAATCAGCCAAGTATGTTGACGCGAGCTCCTGCATTGCGCAGGACAGCTACTCCCCAATGACGAGTGCAACCATTATATCGAAGGCTAGAAAACCAAAAAAAAGCCCGCTACTAGAGCGGGCTCGGAAACAGGAGGGCTGCTGACTTCAGGCGGCCACGGCTTCCTTGTTTTCCTCCGACGCGGCTTCGGGTTCCGGTGTCCGGATGAGGTAGTCGAATGCGCTCAGTGCTGCGGTTGAGCCCGCACCGGCAGCCACTACGATCTGCTTGTACGGCACCGTAGTGCAATCGCCTGCAGCGAATACGCCCGGCACGTTGGTAGCGCCTCGCGCATCGACCACGATCTCACCAAACTTGCTGCGCTCCACGGTAGTGCCTAGCCATTCGGTGTTGGGCACCAAGCCGATCTGCACAAAAACACCTTCCAGATCAACACTGGCATCCGTTCCGTCACCACGGTTCTTGAACTTCAGACCATTGACCTTGCCACTCGCACCGGTGATTTCGGTGGTTTGGGCATTGGTGTGTACCGTTACGTTCGGCAAGCTTTTGAGCTTCTTGATCAAGACGGCATCGGCTTTCATTTCAGGCATGAATTCGATCACCGTCACGTGTTTGACCAAGCCGGCCAGGTCAATGGCTGCCTCTACGCCTGAGTTTCCGCCGCCAATGACGGCCACGTCTTTGCCTTTGAACAAGGGGCCATCGCAGTGGGGGCAGTAGGCCACACCCTTGGTTTTGTACTCTTGTTCACCTGGCACATTGACGTTGCGCCAGCGCGCGCCAGTTGCCAGAATGACGGTGCGGCTTTTAAGCGTGCCACCATTGTCCAGCGTGACTGTGATCAGACCGCCAGGAACTGCAGCCGGCGTCACCGCAGCCACGCGCTGCGTGTTCATGATGTCAACCTCATAGCCGCGCACGTGCTGTTCCAGGGCTGCCGCGTATGCCGGGCCATTGGTTTCCGGGATGCCTGGGTAGTTGGCAATCTCCATCGTGTCATTGACCTGCCCGCCGAAGCGCTCGCTCACCACACCTGTACGGATGCCCTTGCGCGAAGCGTAGATCGCTGCAGCCGCGCCTGCTGGGCCGCCACCGATGATCAGCACTTCATAAGGAGCCTTGGCACTCAGCTTTTCAGCGTCGCGTTTGGCGGCGCCCGTGTCGACCTTCTGAACGATTTCTTCCACACTCATCCGGCCGTTCGCAAAGAACTCGCCATTGAGGAAAACCGTGGGAACGCCCATGATTTCGCGTTCTTCGATCTCGTTCTGGTAGAGACCCCCATCAATGATCGTCACATTGATGCGCGGGTTGTAGATGGCCATCAGTGAGAGTGCCTGCACCACATCTGGGCAGTTGTGGCAAGACAGGCTCATGTAGATCTCGAACGTGAGATCAGCATCCAGAGCCTTGATTTGCTCAAGCGTATCGGCTTCAACTTTCGGCGGATGGCCGCCTGTCCAGAGCAGGGCCAGGATGAGTGAAGTGAATTCGTGGCCCATAGGGATGGCCGCAAAGCGAAGCTTGGTGTCAGTGCCTTTGCGCTGCAAAGTGAACGAAGGCTTGCGTGCGTCATTGCCATCGGTGCGCAGGCTGATCATGTCCGGGCGAGCGGCCACGATTTCTTCCAGCAGCTCGCGCATTTCAGTGGCTTTTTCGCTGCTATTCAGGGAGGCCACCATCTCGAACGGTTCTTTCACGCGCTCGAGATAGGCGGTCAGTTGTTGCTTGATGTCGTCGTCCAACATGGTGATGGCTCCTTGCTTGGTTGCTGGCAATACCTTAACTGGTGCTGCCAGGCAGAATTTTGAGTAAATAAAAAGCCGAACGGCGGGGCATGCGATCCCCGTCGCGTTCGGCTGTCATGCGCTGGCTGTGAGGCCGACGCGAAGGCGGGGAAATCCGCTTAGATCTTGCCGACCAGGTCGATGGAAGGCTTCAGAGTTTTTTCGCCTTCTTTCCACTTGGCAGGGCACACTTCGCCTGGATGGGCAGCGGTGTACTGAGCAGCCTTCAGCTTGCGCACGGTCTCTTTCACGTCACGGGCGATTTCGTTGGAATGCACTTCCATGGTTTTGATCGTGCCGCTAGGATCGATCACGAAAGTGCCGCGCAGTGCCAGACCTTCTTCAGGAATATGCACGTCGAAAGCGTTGGTCAGTGCGTGAGTTGGATCGCCCACCAGGAAGAATTTGGCTTTGCCCACGGCATCGCTGGTCTCATGCCACACTTTGTGCGAGAAATGCGTGTCGGTGGTGACGATGTAGACCTCGGCGTTGGCCTTTTGGAAGTCAGCGTAGTTGTCAGCAGCGTCTTCGATCTCTGTAGGGCAGTTGAACGTGAAAGCGGCTGGCATGAAAATCACGACAGACCAGTTTTTACCGTTCGACAGAGTCTGCTCGGTAACTTCTTCAAATTGGCCGTTATGGAAAGCCTGTGTCTTGAAAGGCTGAACTTTGGTATTGATAAGGGACATGTTTTCTCCTTGAGTTAGTGATGAGTGAGGAAATGATTTGGCGATGGATGAATTATAGGCGTAGGCTATTGAATTCTTGATTCATTTTGCCTAACCTATCATTAGTCTGTGGCTATGGAGCTGATAGAACCCACCCCATGAGAGGCATGGCCAACGCAAAGCCAGACGACACGCATTCGCTTCCATCAGCTTACATCAGAACCATGGCAGGGGCGGGACGCTACTGTTATTTAGCCGTTTCGTTTGTTGCTGCAACTATGCCGCTCGGTCCAGGGGAGTGAAGAATCGATCAAGTGCGAATGCCAATTAAATGGCCTCCACGCCCCCGTTTCGCCAGGCCTGCTGCCCCATGACGGGCTTTTCTTTTTTCGGACGGCCTGGGGCAATAAAAAAGCCGGGCCCTGTCGGGCCCGGCTTTGGACGCTACTATTTTACAGGAGCTATCAGTGCGTTTGCTGTTCGAAAGGCAGCTTCATCTCACGCAGGTCTTTGCGCGTTTCCACCAGAACCAGCGGGCCGTCGTTGATTTCAACCAACTCAGGACGCGTGCGTGGCACGTGGATGGGGCGCGGCTCGGCGTTGATGCTTGCCTGCACAGCGGCTACCTTGTCAGCATCCGAATTCACCCATTGCAAGCCTGCATCATTGGCCACTCGGACTAAGTCAGGCAGTGACAGTGTGAAAGGCTGCACTTTTGGCAGGCCAACCGGGCTGGAAACCGAAGCGCTTGGAGTAGAAGCCGCTGCGGGAGCTGGCTCCCGTACGGCAGGTGCCGGTACAGGTGCTGCCGCAGGTGCAACTGCAGCCGTGGCTACAGGTGCCGCTACCGGCGCTGCAACAGGTGCTGGTGCAACCGCAGGGGCTGCAATCTGCTCCGTAGATGGCGCTGAGGCAACGACTGCCCGTGCCGGCGTTTCAGCTTCGGACGCGCCATTGGCACGGTCGAAGTATGAACGTCCTGCGGGATGAGCCACTGCGGCTTCAGGCACCATTTCAGGTGCGCTGAATTCGGCTTCGCCGTTTTGTTGCTCAGCACGCTGCTCGGAGTTGCGTTCTGGGCGGTCCTTGCGGTCACGCCCATAACGATCCCTCGACCTGCGTTCGCGGCGTTCTTCGCCTTGTGCGCCGTTGGCGTTTTCCGGTGTTTCAGGCGCTTCGGTGCCCAAGACCCTTACTTCTGCGTTCTCAGTCGATTGCTCTGAACGAGGTTCAGCGGAGCGCTCACTGCGCTCACCGCGCTCGCGGCGATTGCCTTCACCGCGTTCGCCTCTGCCGCGTCGATTTTCGTTGCGCTCACCACGCTCACCGCGTTCAGGACGCGACGGCTGTGCCGCGTCTTGCGTGTTGGCTATTTCGGAAGGCGCGTTGTTACCGGCATCGGGGGCGCCGAGGGCATCGCGTCTCTCGCGTGAGCCTTGGCGATCGCCACGCTCACCGCGTTCTCCGCGTTCGCCACGTTCGCCACGTTCAGCGCCGCCGCGGCGGCTTCCGTCGCGACCGGCGTTTCGGCTTTCGCCCTGAACTTCCCCGCGAGGTTCGTTGCGACGAGCTTCGCCATTTTCGCTGCGACGACCTTCTCCGTTGCTGGAGCGGCCTTCGCCGTTACTGGAGCGACCCTCGCCGCGTCCGCGTCCACCGCGGCTACCACGGCGTTCGCCATCACGGCCACCGCGCGATTCACGCTTCTCTTCAGGTGCTGGAACGGCCGGAGCAGGTGCCACGACAGGTGCCGGTGGAGGAGCCACGCCGAACAGATTTTTCAGCCAACCCACCAGACCAGCAGGCGCTGGTGTTGGTACGGGTGTGACTGCTACAGCAGGCGGAGCGGCCGCTTTGACCGGCTCGGGCTTGGGCACCGCCTGAGGGGCTGGCGCATCTGGCAGAACGCCTTTGATGACCGGTGTCTGCCGGTTTGTGGGTTCCTGGCTGCGACGGGTGACGGTAGTGGGGTCCTCGAACTCCTCTGCCATCTTGTAGCTGGCATCGACGTCGTCCAGACGAGGATCGTCGTGCTTCAAGCGGTCGAGCTTGTAGTGCGGCGTCTCCAGGGTCTTGTTGGGCACGAGCGTGACGTTCACGCGCTGTTTCAGCTCGATCTTGGCGATCTCAGGGCGTTTCTCGTTCAGCAGGAAGCTGGCGACTTCCACGGGCACCTGCACGTTGACAGCTGCCGTGTTGTCCTTCATCGATTCTTCTTGAATGATGCGCAGGATCTGCAACGCGCTGCTCTCTGTATCGCGTACATGGCCGGAGCCACCGCAGCGAGGGCAGGGGATGGAGGCGCCTTCGGAGAGCGCTGGCTTCAGGCGCTGACGGCTCATTTCAAGCAGACCAAACTTGCTGATGCTGCCGAACTGAACACGTGCGCGGTCTTGCCGCAGCGCATCGCGCAAGCGATTTTCAACCTCACGGCGATTCTTCGCCTCTTCCATGTCGATGAAATCGATCACGATCAGGCCGCCCAGATCGCGCAAACGCATCTGGCGCGCCACTTCATCGGCGGCTTCCAGGTTGGTGCGGGTAGCGGTTTCCTCGATGTCGCCGCCTTTGATGGCACGGGCCGAGTTGACGTCAATGGCGACCAGCGCTTCAGCGTGATCGATCACGATCGCGCCGCCGGAGGGCAACTGAACCGTACGGCTATAGGCCGATTCGATCTGATGCTCAATCTGGAAACGCGAGAATAGCGGCGCGTTGTCGCGATAGCGCTTCACGCGGGCCGCGTGCTCGGGCATCACGTGGCTCATGAATTGGTGCGCTTGATCGTACACGTCGTCGGTGTCGATCAGGATGTCGCCAATGTCGTTGTTGAAATAGTCGCGAATGGCGCGAATCACCAAGTTGCTTTCCTGGTAAATCAGGTAAGCGCCTTTCCCACCTGTGGAAGCGCCGTCGATGGCTTCCCACAGTTTGAGGAGGTAATTCAGGTCCCACTGCAGTTCAGGTGCAGTCCGGCCTATCCCTGCCGTGCGGGCGATGATGCTCATACCCTTGGGGTATTCGAGCTGATCCATGGCCTCTTTCAGCTCAGCGCGGTCATCGCCTTCGATGCGACGGCTCACGCCACCGCCGCGAGGGTTATTTGGCATCAACACCACGTAGCGGCCGGCCAGGCTCACAAAAGTGGTCAGCGCGGCACCTTTGTTGCCACGCTCTTCTTTTTCCACCTGGACCAGCAGTTCCTGGCCTTCCCGGATGACGTCGTTGATGCGCGCCTGGCTGACTGACACGCCCTCTGCGAAGTACTGGCGGGAGATTTCCTTGAATGGCAGGAAGCCGTGGCGTTCCTCGCCGTAATCCACGAAGCAAGCTTCCAGCGAAGGCTCCACTCGTGTCACAACCGCCTTGTAGATGTTGCCCTTGCGCTGCTCGCGCCCTTCAACTTCGATTTCGTAGTCGAGCAGTTTTTGCCCGTCAACTATGGCCAACCGGCGCTCTTCGGCCTGCGTGGCATTGATCAGCATCCGCTTCATGATGCGTTCCTTTTCGTTATCTATCACGTTCGTGTGCCCTGTTGGGGGCACAACGATGCCTAGGCATTCGCAGTGAAACGAAAGGAACTGCCGGGGCGCTCGGGCAGCCGCGGGTGCGCTGTTTGTCAGCGACCGAGTGGCGGTTTATCGAGCGGGGGCGCGTGGAAGAAAGCGGTGGCGCAAGGCCTTGTTGCGACTCGGTATGCAGCTTGACGCCCATGCTTCACGCCGACAAGCACTTTGCTTGCCTTGCAGGGCGTGAACAAAAACCCGCGCCATTCGGCGGGCGGCAGCATCATAGACACGACGTAAGTCTCGCTTCGATCCGGCTGTGCAGAAGGCTTACTGAGAAGCAATCTGCACGCCTTGGGTATTCCGTATTCATGTTTCATCGCGTCGGCCCGTCTTGCGCTTTTCTTGGCGTAGCTGCCGCGGCGTTTGGCTCGGGGCAGGGCGCTTTCTTGTGCAAGGGCGGCATCGACCTGTACTGGCATGAGCCAGGGAGCCTTTGCAAAAATCCGATCGATTCGTGCAGAAGCTCCCTAGGTGTTCTGTGGCTTTAAACTCCCGGATAGGGAATTCACTTCCATTTTCAGACATGACCTGCGCGCATAAGGCTCCAACGAGGCGCTGTTCCAGTGGAATCGGCCTCTGTGCATTCCCGTTCGCGTAAGTCCTATCAAATTCAACCCCTTACAGCTGGTTGCCAGTGAACAGAATTATAAGTGTCAAAGACATGGCAAACGCGTCCCAGGGAAAACCCGAGGTAGGTTGGCTGACCGTAGATACCGAGAGCGCTGGCCAGCGCCTGGACAATTTCCTGATCCGCCATCTCAAAGGCGTGCCTAAAACCCATGTGTATCGCATCATTCGCTCGGGCGAAGTGCGTGTGAACAAGGGGCGGGCCGGCGCTGATACCAGGGTAGAGGCGGGCGACACTGTGCGCGTACCGCCGGTACGCGTTTCAGATCGAATAGCCGAAAAAGCTGAAAGACCAGGGCCGGCACGGGAGTTTCCGGTCCTCCTGGAAGATGAGCACCTGATGGCCATTGACAAACCCTCCGGGGTGGCAGTGCATGGTGGATCCGGGGTGAGCTTTGGCGTGATTGAGCAATTGCGCAGCTCCCGGCACTATGGAGAAGTGGGCGGAGCTCGGTTTCTGGAGCTCGTACACAGGCTGGATAGAGAAACCAGCGGTATCTTGCTGATTGCCAAGCGGCGCAGCGCGCTGAAGCATCTGCAGGAGCAGTTTCGCGAGCGCGAGACAGGTAAAACCTACCTGGCGCTGGTATTGGGCGACTGGCCTGCCAACCTGAAGGTCATTGATGTGCCGTTGCACAAATACCTGATCGAAGGTGGAAAGAGCGATGGCGAGCGCCGAGTCAAGGTGGTGTCCAAAGACGACCCGGACGGCATGCGGGCCATCACGCTGGTGAAGGTGCGCGAGCGTCTGCCAGGGTTCTCGCTGCTTGAAGTCACGATCAAGACCGGGCGCACCCATCAGATTCGTGTGCACCTGCAGTCGGCCGGACACCCTATCGCGGGTGATGATAAATACGGCGACTTTGATCGCAACAAAGCTTTGCAAAAGCAGAGCCTCAAGCGCATGTTTCTGCACGCTTGGCGTTTACAGTTCTCACATCCGGTCAGTGGGGAACGCGTAGAGTTGTTAGCCCCTTTGCCGCCAGAACTTCAAACCTTCATAAATCATGTCCAGCCGCCCGCGCCAATTTGATCTCATTGCCTTTGACTGGGATGGAACGTTATTCGATTCCACCGCGATCATCGTGCGCTGCATCCAGCAAGCTGCGGTGGACGTAGGCGCTGCGAGGCCGAGCGACGAAGCCGCCGCCTACGTGATTGGCATGGCGCTGGCACCTGCGCTGGCGCATGCCGCGCCTGATGTGCCCCCGGAGAAGTACCCTGAACTGGGGGCTCGCTATCGTCATCATTACATTGCGCAGCAAAATGTGATAACCCTGTTCCCAGGAGTCCTTCCCATGTTGGCAGAGTTGAAGGCGCGTCACCATTGGTTGACGGTCGCAACCGGTAAAAGCCGTAGAGGGCTGGATGATGTTTTGCACTCCCGCCAACTGGAGGGGGTGTTTGATGGCTCCCGTACGGCCGATGAAACTGCCGGTAAGCCAGACCCCCGCATGCTGCACGAGCTAATGCGTGAATTTGGCGTAGAGCCTGAGCGCACCCTGATGATTGGTGACACCACTCACGATCTTCAAATGGCACGCAATGCGGGTTGCGCCAGTGTGGGCGTCAGTTACGGCGCCCACGAGCCCACCGATTTTGAAGCTCTTGGCCCGCGCTTTGTTGCCCATACCGTGGCCGAACTGCATCAGTGGTTGTCTGAGCATGCTTAAAGCGCACGAAAGTTGTCTTTCGCGCTCTCACAAATCAATAGTGCCCTCACATGGTTGACGAAGACTCCCAAGCAATACCCCTGTGCAATAGCGCGGATCTGCAAGAAGGCGGTCTGGCTGTGTCTTTTGATCTCATTTACGGAGGGCAGACTTCTCGCGCTTTCGCCATTCGTTTCGAGGGCGGGGTCCATGCTTACCTGAATCGATGCACGCATGTGGCGATGGAGATGGATTATCAGGAAGGCAAATTCTTCGATGACAGCGGTCAATGGCTGCTTTGCGCCTCCCACGGTGCCGCCTACGCTCCGGACTCTGGCGAATGTGCGGGCGGGCCGTGCCGGGGCGGATTGGTGAAAATTGAACTATCGGAGCGAGACAACGTGGTGTGTTGGCATACTTCGTACCTGCTCAAACCCCTTGTGTTTTAAGTCATCGCGAATTTTCGTTGTCAACTTAAGAGCGTCGTGCTCTTGGATTAGGCAACGTTGAGCCTGCGGGAAAGTCAAGTCATTAGTCATGGAAAGTGAAGTCGCGGTGAAATCTGAAGCCAGTTCCTGGGAACGTGAGGCCATTGAAAAGCTCTTGCTAGCCGATGTTCGAGAACGAAGGGCTGCGCGCCGGTGGCGCATGTTCAAAGGGCTGGTGTGGATGTTGTTGTTCGGTGCTCTGATCTGGGTGGTGGCATCCAATCGCTTACCCAACACCGCTCCCACCGGTCCTCACACTGCTCTGGTCAATATCAAGGGAGAGATATCCGACGGCGGAGAGGCCAGTGCGGAAAACGTGTTGTCCGCCATGCGTGGTGCATTGGAGGATGAAGGTTCCAAGGCCTTGGTTCTCCTGATCAACTCACCCGGCGGAAGCCCCGTGCAGGCCGGCATGATCAATGATGAAATCACGCGCCTTCGCAAACTGCATAACAAGCCAATCTACGCTGTGGTTGAAGAAACCTGCGCCTCCGCAGCCTACTATATTGCTGCGGCTGCTGACCGCATTTACGTCGATAAAGCCAGCATCGTGGGCAGCATTGGCGTATTGATGGATGGTTTCGGGTTTGTGGGCACCATGGAAAAACTCGGCGTGGAACGCCGGCTTCTGACCGCCGGAGAAAACAAAGGCTTTCTTGACCCGTTCAGTCCGCAATCTGAAGAGCAGAAAAAATATGCCCTGGTCATGCTGGAGCGGATTCACAAGCAGTTCATCTCCGCGGTCAAGAAGGGGCGCGGCGATCGCTTGAAGGAAACCCCTGAAACATTCAGCGGCTTGTTTTGGACCGGTGAGCAGGCGGTAGACATGGGTTTGGCCGACAGCCTTGGAAGCCTGGATTCAGTGGCTCGAGATGTGGTGAAGGCCGAAAAATTGGTGGACTACTCCAACACAGAAAATATTGCCGAGCGCCTCGCCAAGCGCTTTGGTGCCGCTATAGGGCAGGGCGCTGCTGGAGCCGCATTGCATACGCTTCCAAAGCTGCGGTAAGCGCATTCACAGCTGGAGATCCTGTTGACGATTTGTCCTGAGATCCAGGAAAATTTGTAAACACGATCTTGCATATTATGATTCCGGGTTGAATTTTCCGCGCTTACATCCCGCAGCGTCGGCAAAAGTAAAAATCAAAAAATAGAAAGGTTCTACAAGTGCGCCATGGTTTCTGGAAAGCGGCTTTGCCGCTGGCGATCATTGCTTCGGTCGCCGCCCCGGCCGCAGCGCAGGGAAACAAGGCCGAGGGACCTGCTTCGGCATTGTCTGGCTGGACCTTTAGCGTTGCTCCCTACACCTATCACTTCAACCGAGCCAAGAAAGAGAACGACTTCGAGCCCGATGTCCCACATTCCTACGTGTGGCTACTGACGGCTGAAAAGCGGCTCAGCGAACGCAACTTCGCTGGTTTTGCATGGTTCAGCAATTCGTTTGGCCAGCCCACGCAGTATCTCTACTACGGATGGCGCTTTGAGCCCTTGTCGTCCGCGCCAAAGCTATTCCTCAAGGTGACCGCAGGTGTGATCCATGGCTACAAAGAGCCGTTTCACAAGAAAATCCCGTTCAACTCGCGAAGCGGTTGGGGCGTCACCGCGATTCCGGCCGTCGGCTGGCAGTTCACGCCTGAGATGGCCGCACAAGTCAACGTGCTGGGTACCGCAGGCTTGATGTTCCAGTTCAACTACACCTTTAAATAGGCGCATTCATAGGCGCGGTCGAAGAGCTGGAAAACTACTTTAAGGCCCGATAGCAAAGACGCAGGGCAGCTTCAAGGATGTTTCCGCATCCATGGCTGCCGCGCCAGCCCGTTTCCATTGGCGGGCAGTGAGCATCCGGATCCTGGCGCTTTCCAGGGTCAGGCCGCCTGCCACGGCAAGGCGCGTATCTTCCCGAAGTGTGCTCACCAGAGCCTGTAGCAGAGCTTGGTTGCGATAGGGCGTTTCAATGAAAAGCTGCGTTTGGCCGGATTTCCAGGCAAGGGCTTCCAACTCCCTTATGCGTTGCGCGCGCGCTGCTGCGTCCTGCGGCAGGTAGCCTACGAAGGCAAAATTTTGCCCATTTAAACCGCTCGCGGCCAAAGCCAGCAAGATAGAGACCGGTCCAACCAGCGGCACCACCTCTATATCCAGTTCGTGGGCTGCGCGCACGACAGACCCTCCGGGATCAGCCACACCCGGCATACCCGCTTCGCTGACCAGGCCGATGTCCATTCCGCTGAGCGCGGGCGCGAGCAGTGGACGTGCATCGAATTGGGTCCCCGCGCCTGCGTGGTCTCCCTTTTTATGTACTTCTCGCGGGAGTTCGGTGATCTGCAGGTTTTGGATGGGCTGCGCCAGTGGAGTGAGCACATTCACCCGCTTGAGGAAGGCGCGCGTAGATTTGGCGTTTTCACTGATCCATTGGTTCAGGATCGCCGCGCGCTTGATTGTCCCAAGAGGCAACACCTCATCGACGGCCGTCTGCTGCTCGCAGCCATGATCCAGTGGTACGGGTACGAGGTAAAGCTTGCCTTTTTGCATGGGTTTTGAGCTCATGGGAGTGTCCTGCCTGCCGCGCGCAGCAGGCGAGCCGTACGTATCAGTGGCAGCCCCACGAGCGCTGTAGGATCATCGCTCACGATGGCTTCCAGCAGTGCAATGCCCAGGCCTTCGCTTTTGGCGCTGCCGGCACAATCGTAGGGTTCTTCGGCACGCAAATATCGTTCGATTTCAGCGCCGTCGAGCGTGCGAAATTGCACTTCAACAGCGGCCAGATCGCTGCGCTCGAACCCAGTGTCCATGCACACGACTGCCAGAGCGGTCTGGAAGATCACAGTTTGACCGCTCATGCGCCGAAGTTGTTCCACGGCGCGCTCATGCGTTCCGGGCTTGCCTAGAGGTTCGCCATGCAAATCAGCCACTTGGTCTGAGCCGATCACGATCGCGTGCGGGTGGCGCAGTGCCACCTCGCGTGCTTTCGCCAGTGCGAGGCGCTCCGCCAAGGCGCGAGGTGCTTCGCCCGGGTGGGGTGTCTCATCGACGTTTGGTGCAGCGACTTTGAAGTCTTGGCCAAGGCGCTCCAGCAACTCGCGCCGATAGCGCGAAGTGGAGCCCAGAATGAGCGGTCGAACGGTGCTTGGCGGAGTGGTGGGCGTGGAAGTGGAGGGCGTAGAGGAAATCGGTGCCATAGCTTTGATTTTGCGAGAGCGAATTAATGATTTCGGGAGCGGATATCCGCCCATCGGACCCAATTGAAGGGGCTGGATGCCTGGAGGCTGCCGGACTTGCCTGGTTTTTTGCCGGGTGTCGATGCCGGGATCATAAGCACGCTCTTATACTGCTCCGATGAGCAGAACTTTCAGTCCGCAATCGCTTGACGTCGCGGCATTCTCACAAGCTAACGCACAGTTGTCCGGCCGCGATTCGCTGCAGGATTATGAACGCCTGTCAAACGAGTTGCGCGCGCCCGCAACTGAAGTGACCATCGAATGGCGGGTTGAAGGCGAGCACCGGCGCGCGGTCGATGGCGCTACCTATCCGGCCTTGCACTTGCACGCGGCTGCTCTCGTGCCACTGACTTGTCAGTTGTGCATGGGCGAGTTGGCTGAACCTCTAGAGGTGGATCGCCATTTCATCTTTGTTGAAGGCGAAGACGCGGCGGCCACGCTGGACGACGCCTCGGAAGACGACGATGTGCTCACGCTCTCTGCGGAATTCGATTTGCAGGCGCTGATCGAAGACGAGTTGATCATGGCATTGCCCTTGGTGCCGCGTCATGAGGAGTGCCCTGAGGTGCTACCGCGTTCCGTGCAGGATGCAGATTTCGAAACCGCGCTGCAAGACAAGCCCAAACCATTTGCTGCGCTGGCTTCACTCAAGATCGGCACCAAACCGAAATAACGGCGGAGCATGCTGCGGTTTCTGCGGGAATTGACATTAACATTCCGTGCTACTGTCAAAACAAACAGGATACCTAACAAACCTTTGTTTTTTCAGGCTATAATCGCGGGCTTAGTGCGCTAAAGGGGTATTTCTTTAAGCCTTGAGCGCCTTGAAAACCATTTCAACTTGGTCCCTGCTGTTTGAACGTTCGGTTAACGTGCGATCTTATGGTTGGAGCCCGCCTTAGACTTCGAAGGAGCCACCATGGCCGTACAGCAAAACAAAAAATCGCCGTCCAAGCGCGGCATGCATCGTTCGCACAACGCACTTAACGTGCCGGGTACTGCCGTAGAGGCTACTACAGGTGAGTCGCATCTGCGTCACCACATCAGCCCCAATGGTTTTTACCGTGGGCGCCAGGTCATCAAGCCTAAGGCTGAAGCCTGAAGTCGAACTTCTAAGTATGCATAGGAAGTCGGCAGCAACGCTGGCTTGATTTCCTTGCATATACTTGCCGGGCCCGAGTCTACGCTCATACGTAGCGTCGGGCCCTTGCTGTTTTTGGACGGCATTTATCTTATTCAAAGGATCCGGCGCATTGGGGCGCCGAGCTTCATGGGGAATGCATGATCGTTTTGGCAGTTGATTGCATGGGTGGTGACCATGGCCCCAAGGTCACGATGCCGGCTTGCCAGCGATTCCTCGAAAAACATCCCGAAGCCAAGCTTTTGCTGGTTGGTCAGCCTGAAGCGCTGGCGTCATTCAAGCACCCGCGGGCTCAAGTGGTTGCCGCCAGCGAGGTCGTCACCATGGACGACAGCGTTGAAATCGCCTTGCGCAGGAAGAAGGATTCTTCCATGCGCATTGCCGTTCAGCAGGTCAAGGAAAACGCCGCGCAGGCTGCCATTTCAGCCGGCAATACAGGTGCGCTCATGGCTATCGCACGCTATCTTCTCAAGACCCTTGAAGGCATAGAGCGGCCTGCTATTGCCACGCAGATGCCCAATGCGAAAGGTGGGGCCACCACCGTTCTGGATCTCGGCGCCAATGTCGATTGCACTGCCGAGCATCTGCTGCAATTTGCCGTCATGGGTTCCGCGCTTGTCTCTGTGCTCAAGAATGATCCACACCCTAGTGTTGGGTTGCTCAACATTGGCGAAGAGATGATCAAAGGGAGTGATGAGATCAAGCGTGCCGGTGATTTGCTTCGAGCGGCTGGCAAATCCAATGATTTGAATTTCTTCGGAAATGTCGAGGGCAATGACATTTTCAAGGGCACAGTAGATATCGTTGTGTGCGACGGCTTCGTTGGCAACGTCGCTCTGAAAACGAGTGAAGGGCTCGCGGGCATGATCGTGAGCTTTTTGAAAGAAGAGTTTTCGCGCAATATCTTTACGAAAATTGCAGCGATCTTTGCCTATCCTGTTCTTAAATCTCTTCAAAAGAGAATGGATCACCGGCGCTATAACGGCGCGGCTCTGCTTGGCCTGCGTGGTTTGGTCTTCAAGAGTCACGGTTCAGCGGATGCCGTGGCGTTCGAGCAAGCCCTGGAGCGCGCGTATGATGCCGCTAGCCGCCAATTGCTGAGTCGTGTGCAAGCGCGTATCGCTCAAGCGGCTCCTTTGCTGATGGCGTCCACTAATGGTGCGGTTGCCGGTAGCGAGGCGCCGCAGGCCCCCACGGCTGCTTAAACGTGTTTACGTTCTAAGGGCAAAATAGCGTCCCACGCTTGCGTGGTTCGTTGCTTCTGGGACGTATAGCGTGGGCGGCGGACACCGCATAAAAAAGAGGCTGTTTCGCCTCGTTTGAAGACCACAAGTAGACATGACCCGTCGCTATTCCCGTATTACAGGTACCGGCAGTTATTTGCCGCCACGCCGCGTCAGCAACGAAGACTTGGTGACAGAACTGGCGCAACGAGGCATCGAAAGCTCCGATCAATGGATTGTTGAGCGCACCGGAATCAAGGCTCGCCACTTTGTCAATCCTGATATGGCATGCAGCGATCTGGCGGTTCCGGCGGCAAAGGCGGCCATTCAGGCGGCGGGGTTGCAGCCTTCTGATATTGATCTCATCGTAGTGGCCACGTCCACGCCTGACATGGTTTTTCCTGCGACCGCTGCGATCGTGCAACACAAGCTTGGCATTGCTGGCTGCCCGGTATTTGATGTTCAAGCTGTCTGCAGCGGATTTATCTATGCGCTCGCGGTAGCAGACGCCATGATTGCCAACGGTACGGCTAATCGAGCGCTGGTGATTGGCTCAGAGGTCTTTTCGCGTTTACTGGATTTCAACGACCGTACCACCTGCGTGCTGTTTGGTGACGGTGCTGGGGCAGTGGTGCTGGAGGCCAGTACCACGCCAGGGATTTTGGCTACTGATTTGCACGCCGATGGCAAACACGTAGGGATTCTCTGCGTGCCGGGGCATGTGTCTGGCGGCAAGGTGACGGGTAGCCCGTTGCTCACCATGGATGGGCAGGCCGTTTTCAAGCTCGCCGTGGGCGTGCTCGACAAGGCTGCGCGCGCCGTGCTCGCCAAAGCGGGGAAATCGGAGGCGGACATCGATTGGTTGATTCCTCATCAAGCCAATATCCGCATCATGCAGGGCACCGCCAAAAAGCTGCATCTCCCTCCGGAGAAAATGGTGGTCACCGTGCATGAGCACGGGAATACATCGGCGGCATCGATCCCGCTGGCGCTTGATCACGCAGTACGTGCGGGGCAGATCTCCAAAGGCCAGACACTGCTGCTTGAAGGCGTCGGCGGAGGCTTCACCTGGGGTGCTGTCCTCATGGAGTTTTAGTACCCCGTCCCAGGAAACCTGCCGGACACTTGGAGTGCCAAAACGGCACTTCGGCATGTTCCAAGCTCCTGTTCACAGTTCCATCGAGCTATTTTTCGATTCAGAAGATCCGGTAAAAGGATCCTTGCATTCATGAAACCTGTTGCTTTCGTTTTTCCTGGTCAGGGTTCTCAAGCGGTCGGCATGCTCGACGCTTGGGGTGATCATCCTGCGGTGCTGCAAACGCTGGCCGAAGCCTCTGACGCCCTGGGCGAAGATATAGCGGCGCTGATTCACAACGGGCCCAAGGAAGCCTTGGCGCTGACCACCAATACACAGCCGGTCATGCTGGTGGCTGGTGTCGCCGCATGGCGAGCCTGGGTTGCTGAAGGCGGGGACATGCCCGCTGCGCTGGCTGGCCATTCTCTGGGCGAATACTCCGCGCTTGTCGCCGCCGGGGCGATGACGCTCACGCAGGCTGCGCCGCTGGTGCGTTTTCGCGCTGCGGCCATGCAGGAGGCGGTCCCGGTAGGCACAGGTGCCATGGCGGCCATTCTGGGGCTCGATGCCGAGAAGGTCATCCTTGGTTGCGCTGAAGCCACCCTCGCGATGGGCTCGGATGCCGAAATCGTGGAAGCTGTTAACTTCAATGACCCTGCTCAGACCGTTATTGCAGGCAGTAAAGCTGCGGTTGAGAAAGCTTGTGAAGTACTCAAGGGCTTGGGCGCCAGGCGCGCGTTGCCGTTGCCGGTATCCGCTCCGTTTCATTCGACCCTGATGAAGCCTGCAGCCGAAAAACTGCGAGAAAAATTAGCTGAAATCGCTCTGAGCGTTCCGCGCATTCCGGTGGTCAATAACATCGACGTTTCCATCGAGGATGAAGCTGATCGAATCCGCGATGCCTTGTATCGCCAGGCTTTTGGCCCGGTCCGCTGGGTCGAATGTGTCCATAAGATCAAGGCAATGGGGATAGATACACTCGTTGAATTCGGCCCGGGTAAGGTATTGGCCGGAATGACAAAGAGAATCGATGCTGGCATGGAAGGCTTGGCGGTCTACGATCCAGCGTCCCTTGAACAAGCCAAAGTGTTGGTGGCCAACGTGGCCGGGAGAGATTGAATGTCGGTAAGCACTTCAGGCCAGGTCGCTCTGGTGACAGGGGCCTCACGTGGAATAGGCGCAGCCATTGCGCGCGAGCTCGCCGTACGCGGCTTCAAAGTGGTAGGCACAGCCACCACAGATGAAGGCGCCGCTGGAATCAGCGCTGCGCTTGCCGCTCATCCTGGCTGCCGTGGTGCCCGCCTTGATGTGAACGATGCAGCGGCCTGCGAGGCGCTGATTGAGGCCACCGTCAAGGAGCATGGTGAACTGCATGTCCTGGTGAACAATGCCGGCATTACTCGCGACATGCTCGCAATGCGTTTGAAAGACGATGACTGGGATGCCGTACTGGATACCAATCTGAAAGCAGTGTTTCGCACAAGTCGTGCTGTAATACGCCCCATGATGAAACAGCGATATGGCCGCATCATCAACATCACCAGTGTGGTGGGGGCGGCAGGCAATCCTGGTCAGGCGAACTATGCGGCAGCCAAGGCTGGCGTGGCTGGCATGACGCGCGCACTTGCCCGTGAATTGGGAAGCCGTAACATCACGGTCAATTGCGTGGCTCCAGGCTTTATTTCTACTGATATGACGGCAGCCCTTACCGACGAACAGCAAAAAGCCCTTACTGGCCAGATCCCACTAGGTAGACTTGGGCAGCCCGCAGACATCGCACACGCAGTAGCCTATTTGGCGAGCGCGGATGCTGGTTATGTCACAGGGCAGGAGTTGCATGTCAACGGCGGAATGTTCATGGCCTAAGAAGGTATGAACGAATCCCTCATGCCCGCCTTGCCCGTCAAAAACCACCCGCTCCGCGTTGCAAATGCTCGCCATAGCCCAAGCTATGCCTGCGCTTTGCGCCTTGATCGGGCGGCTTTTGACGGTCCTTTCGGACACGCCGGATTCATTCACACCTTCTGAGCCTGAAAACCATACATTCCTAGTCCTCTTCACCCATCAAGCGACTCACATCGAAGTCCCTTTACTTTTTTCTTCCAGCGCTTCGCAGGCAGTAGCTCTGTAAGCGCGGGTAAAATCCTTTTTTTTATAACCCTTAGAGGGAATCCATGAGCGATATCGAAGCACGTGTCAAGAAAATCATCGCCGAACAACTCGGCGTGGAAGAGTCACAAGTCACCAATGAAAAAGCCTTCGTAGCGGATCTGGGTGCCGACTCACTGGACACCGTGGAGTTGGTGATGGCATTGGAAGATGAATTCGGCATCGAAATCCCTGACGAAGACGCAGAGAAGATCACCACTGTGCAAGCGGCGATCGACTACGCCACTTCCAAGAAGGCCTAAGTACTGAGATGAGCTTTCCGATGAACCGGCGCCGCGTTGTCGTCACAGGTCTGGGTTGTGTGAGCCCCGTGGGTAACACAGTGGCTGAGAGCTGGGAAAACTTGCTCGCGGGCCGTTCGGGCATAGATTTCATTACCCAGTTCGATGCCAGTGCGTTCGCGTGCAGGTTCGCTGGCGAAGTCAAGGGATTCAGTGTCACTGATTACATGCCCGAAAAAGAAGCGCGCCATATGGATCGCTTCATTCATCTCGGAATTGCTGCAGCCTCACAGGCGATACGCGATGCCGGGCTTCCCACGGGAGATGCGCTGACGCCAGAATTGGCAGAGCGGATTGGCTGCAATATTGGCTCCGGTATCGGTGGGCTGCCCATGATTGAGGCAACCCATGGGGAACTGGTCAATCGTGGCCCCCGCAGAGTTTCGCCTTTTTTCGTGCCGGCCTCGATCATCAACATGATCTCCGGTCACGTCTCTATTCAGAATGGCTTCAAAGGCCCTAACATCGCCGTCGTCACGGCCTGTACCACAGGCCTGCATGCCATTGGGGTGTCCGCAAGGCTCATCCAATGTGGTGACGCAGATGTCATGGTGGCTGGCGGAGCTGAATCTACTGTGTCACCGTTGGGTGTAGGGGGGTTCGCTGCGGCGAGGGCCTTGTCTACACGCAATGACGACCCTAAAACAGCCTCGCGTCCTTGGGATAAGGACCGCGATGGATTTGTTCTGGGCGAGGGCGGTGGCGTGATGGTGCTCGAAGAATACGAGCATGCCGTCAAACGCGGCGCCAAAATTTATGCGGAGCTGATTGGCTTTGGCATGAGTGGCGACGCCTTTCATATCACCGCACCCGATGTGGACGGCCCCAAGCGCTCCATGCAAGCAGCCTTGCGCGACGCAGGCCTCAACGTGGATGCGGTGGATTACATCAATGCTCACGGCACTTCAACGCCTCTGGGTGATGCCAACGAAACCAATGCCATCAAGGCCGCATTGGGAGATCATGCCAAACGGGTGGTTGTCAATTCCACCAAGAGCATGACCGGACATTTGTTGGGTGGTGCGGGCGGTATCGAAAGCGTGTTCACCGTGCTGGCGGTGCATCACCAGAAGAGCCCACCCACCATCAACATTTTCGAGCAAGATCCCGCGTGTGATCTCGATTACTGTGCCAACACCGCTCGCGACATGAAAATTGACGTGGCGGTCAAGAACAACTTCGGTTTTGGCGGGACTAACGGGTCATTGATATTCAAGCGCGTGTGACCAAACGCCTTCCCGGTAGGCCATCTCCCTGGAGATGGCAGCCAATCGGTTGGGGAACTTTGCTCTATAACGGCTCACTAACACTCGGCCCCGAAGCCGTTGCCTGTAAATAGCACCTTTTCCTTCGGGCCTGAACGTTTGCTTGGGCTTACAGGGGAGGGGAGGCGAAGTTTCCCTATTAATGGAAAATGAACGAAGTTCCTTTAGTGGTTTATCCAGTCGGGCGCACGCGTCAGCTGGGATGGGCGCTGCTGGGGCTTTGGTTCGTGAGTGCCATGGTAGTACTCGCATGGTGGGGCAGCCAAATGTCTGGGCGGCCTTCTTTCGCTTGGCGCCTCAGTCTGTTGCTCGTTGTTTTACTCGTGTCTGGCCTGGGGTTGCTGCTGATTTGGTGCGCCCAGACTCCTCACCGTTTGGTCTTCGACGGAGGACAATGGTGGCTGTATGGGCCAGATATGAAACCGCTACCCAACGAAGAGGGCTGTGTAGCTGTCGTGCTCGATGCCCGGCGGGCAGTGCTTTTGCGTTGGCCGGAGGCAAGGAGTGGGTTCGCAACACGGGCAAAGTGGCTGTGGGCCGAGTCGACAAGTGTCCCTTCGCGTTGGCATCTACTGCGCTGTGCGCTATATTCCCCCGCCAACCGGCCGGTAGCTGAGGCTGTCGGTGGCTCCCCCAAACTCTGATCTTTCAAGCTGCGCTTAGCGCAGGCCAATTCATCCTTGTCCCTACCTTCTGAACCTCCCGTTTCCGCTGCCGACAGCGACGCACGTTTGGTCGAGCGCGCCGCTGCGGGCGATCAGCGGGCGTTTGAACTTCTTGTCATCAAGTACCAACGCCGTATTGAACGCCTTATTGGCCGTATGGTGAGGGATGTAGATCTGGTCCAGGATATTGCGCAAGAGACCTTTATTCGAGCCTGGCGTGCCCTGCATCAATTCCGCGGAGACGCTCAGTTCTACACTTGGCTTTATCGTATAGCGGTCAATACGGCCAAGAAAACGCTGCTGGAAATGAAGCGCGATCCTACTGTGTCCGAGGCAGCTTTACTGTCAGCGGATAACGATGATGAAACTTCCCGCCCACAAAACGAACTAACCTCTGAAGAGACCCCTGAAACGGAGTTGGCAGCACGCGAAATTGCCGCGGCGGTCAATGCGGCGATGGAAGCCTTGCCTGAGGATTTGCGCCAAGCTGTGACTTTGCGCGAGATCGAGGGCTTGAGTTACGAAGAGATTGCGGAAGCTATGAATTGCCCTATTGGTACGGTGCGTTCCCGGATTTTTCGGGCGCGTGAAGCGATTTCCGTGAAGGTCAAGCCTTTACTGAGTAATCAAATGGGCAAACGCTGGTAGTTTTGAGAACGACCAGAAAACATGGCTCACGAGGCGGGAATTGATGCTGAAGTGCTAAAGATGTTCAATATGAAAACGCAAGAACAAACCCAATTGTGCGAACAAGTTTCAGCACTGATGGATGGTCAATTGAGTGGCGCTGAATTCGACGCCGCAGCGCAAAACGCCTCTTTGGGCGAAATGCGTGAGAGTTGGCACGCCTATCATGTCATTGGCGACGTTCTTAGATCGTCCGAGTTGGCTGATTGTCGGCGTGATGCGCTCTTCTTGGAGCGTCTGAGTGGCCGTTTGAAGCTGGAAGCTGCCCTGCCGGCTGCGGTGAAGCCTGTGGCCGTGGAAATACCAATTCCTGTGGTGGTTGAGGAGCGCGTTAGGCGCTCTGCTGCCAACGATGGCGTGTTCCGTTGGAAGCTGGTGGCCGGTTTGGCATCGTTTGCCGCCGTGGCAGCTATCGGTTGGGGCACGCTGGGTAGCTTGGGGCCCCGTGCTGCGGGTCCTCAAATGGCACAGAGCTCGACACCGGGGTTGACTCTGGCTGAAACTGAGGCTCCTGTCATGCTGCGCGATGCACGCTTGGACGAATTACTGTCCGAGCATAGGCAAGCTTCAGGTGCATCTGCCTTGGGCAATGCCTCTGGATTCCTGCGCAACGCCACGTTTGAAGGATCTGGGCGTTGATCGGCACCGAATTGGCGGCGCCCTCGCCGTACCCGCTCGCGTTTGTGAGCCGTAACTCCCGCACTGGATCCTGGTTGCGTGGGTTGTTGCGCACTGCAATTGCTTTTGGGGCTGGCGGTCTAATGAGCCTGGCTTGCGCCCAAACTGGGGGACAGTTTGGGCCCGGGGGAGCCCCTTTCCCCGGAGCTCAGCGTTCGAACTCACCAATGGGCCAGTTCGGTCCTGGTGGGCAGCAATTGGTGGGGCCGCCAGAGCGCACGGTCGCTGAATGGCTGGTGCGCTTGCAACAGGCTTCGCGCGTGCCGTCCTATGCAGGTACGTTTGTTGTTTCGTCATCATCCGGAGCGCTCTCTAGCGCTCGCATCTGGCATATATGCGAAGGCGATACGCAGATTGAACGTGTGGAGTCGCTCACGGGGGTGCCACGCCTGACATACCGACGCAATGATTCGGTAGTCACATTTTTCCCGCAGGCGCGCGTGATGCAAAACGAGCGCCGCGAATCCAATGGAGCGTTCCCCTCACTGCTGAATTCTTCTGAAGAATTCGATACAGCGGAGTACTACAACGCCCGCCAGCATGGGCAGGGAAGGGTGGCAGGCTTTGATGCCGACATCGTGCACCTCGTGCCGCGCGACGACATGCGCTTTGGTTATCGCAT
This sequence comes from Ottowia thiooxydans DSM 14619, assembly GCF_000422885.1. Lineage (GTDB taxonomy): Bacteria > Pseudomonadota > Gammaproteobacteria > Burkholderiales > Burkholderiaceae_C > Ottowia > Ottowia thiooxydans. The sequence continues at coordinate 99,139 of NZ_AUGX01000014.1, forward strand.
CTGGAGTGAAAAAAGCACCGGCCTTGTAGTGAAAATGCAGACCCTCGGCAGCGACGGTCGTGTGCTTGAGCAAGTGGCGTTTTCGGAACTGCAGCTCGAGGCCCCTGTGCGTATAGACAAACTCAAGCAGATGATGGCCCAAACAGACGGCTATCGACTTGAGAAGTCAGACAAGGTTAAAACGACTGCGGCTGCCGAAGGATGGCAGTTGAAGTCACCTGTCGCGGGATTTCGTGGTCAGAATTGTTACCGTAAACCACCGTCGTCTTCCTCGCAGATGGTGCAGTGGATCTTCTCGGACGGTCTGGCTACGGTGTCACTTTTCATGGAGCCCTTTAGTCGCGAGCGACACGTACGTGAAGGCCAATCCTCCATGGGTGCCACACATACGCTGACAAAGCGCTTGGTCGATAAGGCTGGAGACTGGTGGGTGACCGCGGTGGGCGAAGTGCCAACGATAACGCTCAAGGCCTTTACTGATAGTCTGGAGCGAAAGAATTAGAAGACTGCCCAGGTCTTGGAGCGCCAACAGCGCCAATGGGCCAATGCAGTTCATCTACGTGCGTTTTTTGCGTGTCTGCGTGGGTTGGTTGGATTGGCCCGCTGCGCGTTTTGATATTCATGTGAAGTGAGCATCCTGATATGGTGAATCTGAAATTCAAGAAACTGGCCTTGGCTGCGTGGATTGCTCCGTTGCTGGCGGCAGCCGGAATGGTGGGCTTCTCAGGCTCGGTCTGGGCTCAGGCCCCGCAGCCTCCAGTGGCCACATCGGTTCGCGGATTGCCTGATTTCACTGACCTGGTGGAGCAGGTCGGGCCTGCGGTGGTGAACATCCGAACCATGGAACGCGTACGCGCCGGATCCGATGGTGCGGGTGGGCCCATGGACGAGGAAATGCAGGAGTTCTTCAAGCGCTTCTTCGGTATCCCCATGCCAAATGTGCCTACGCCAAGGCAACCGCAACGCCCAAATCGCCCTCAGCCTGAGCAGGAGCAACCGCGCGGAGTCGGCTCCGGGTTCATCCTGTCCAATGATGGCTACGTCATGACCAACGCGCATGTGGTGGATGGCGCGGATGAAGTCATTGTCACGCTACCTGACAAGCGCGAATTCAAAGCGAAGATCGTGGGCGTTGATAAGCGCACGGATGTCGCGGTGGTCAAGATCGATGCCACTGGCCTGCCATCCGTGAAAATTGGCGATGTAAACCGCTTGCGAGTGGGTGAATGGGTGGTTGCCATCGGTTCTCCCTTCGGGTTGGAAAACTCCGTGACCGCAGGGATCGTGAGTGCCAAACAGCGAGATACTGGTGATTACCTGCCGTTGATCCAGACCGACGTAGCCGTGAATCCAGGCAATTCGGGCGGGCCTCTGCTCAACATGCGCGGCGAGGTGGTGGGCATTAATAGCCAGATCTATTCGCGCTCGGGTGGCTACATGGGCATCTCCTTTGCCATCCCCATCGACGAAGCCATGCGTGTGAGCGAGCAATTGCGCGCAAGCGGCAAGGTGACGCGTGGCCGTATTGGCGTGCGGATCGACCAGGTCACGAAAGAGGTTGCCGAATCCATTGGTTTGGGCAAACCGCAGGGCGCGTTGGTACGCAGTGTTGAAGCAGGTTCGCCTGCGGAAAAAGCTGGCGTCGAGGCGGGCGACATCATCACCCGGTTCGAGGGCAAGCAGATTGAGAAAGCTTCAGACTTGCCGCGCCAGGTCGGTAACGTCAAGCCAGGTACTCGTGGCACGATCACGGTATTCCGGCGCGGGGCCAGCCGCGATTTGTCGATTACCGTGGCGGAGATGGAGGCAGAAAAGAGCACTCTCCGTACACCGGAGCGCAGCAGTGATACGCCTAAGTCACCGGCGTCCGTGCAGGCGCTTGGCCTGACGGTGACCGCACTCACTGATGCTCAACGCAAGGATCTGAAAGTCAAGCGGGGCGTGCGTGTTGAATCTGCCGTTGAAAACGCTGCCCGTGCGGGCTTGCGCGAGGGCGATGTGATTCTTTCGGTAGGAAATACTGAGGTCAATTCCGTGAAGGAGTTCGAGGCGGCAGCAGCCAAGGTTGATCGCGCCAAGCCCATTACTGTGCTGATTTTGCGCGGAGACCTGGTGCAATACGTGATTGTCAAACCTTCCCGCTGATGGGCCAGCCACGTTTGGCTGCCCTTGGGACCTCGATACGTTCTACCCCGGTGCATGAAATGCCAAACGTTGAGTGGCTGCCCCGCCTGCTCTACAAAAGGGCTACCGGGGAGGGACCTGGGGAGGCGCTTTCCCAGCAAGGGGTCAGGCGCCCGGGCGAGTCGGGTCAGGGGTTGATCTCAGCGTTTTGCGTTCTGTGACAGCTTGAAAAAGCCCCAGCCCGCAGTCGGGATTGGGGCTTTTTTGCGACGCTCTTTTTTGAGCGATGAGATTCAGGAGGCTTCGGCCGCCAATTGTTTCAACAGGTTCCCGTTTGGCTTACATATTGTTTTAGATAGAATCACGCACCGATTGACCGATGAACCTGCATATGGATCGTGCTTAAATCCACCATGCGGAAATTGGCATCACCACTTTACATGCATTCCACAAAAAGACCACAGCTTGTCCAAAGGGAACTCCGCCCAGACTGTTGATAAGCTGTTGATAAAATTCCGTTGCTGCGTCGCAACGACCGATGATTCGTGATCAGAGGCTTCGACAAAGGCGCTTTTTGCCTACAATGAAGCTTCCAACTATCGCAGTTGCCATAGATTGTTGGTTGAGGGCGCGTCACATCTTTGGCGCGCCCTTTTTTCATGCGCACTACCCGTTATTTCAAATACTTGGCTCGACTCCTTGATGGACCACATCAGAAATTTCTCGATCATCGCGCACATTGATCATGGCAAATCCACGCTGGCGGATCGGTTGATCCAGCGCTGCGGAGGCCTTGCAGACCGTGACATGCAAGCCCAGGTGCTGGACTCGATGGATATCGAGAAAGAGCGGGGGATAACCATCAAAGCGCAGACCGCAGCGCTGCACTACACCGCACGCGACGGGCAGGTCTACAACCTCAACCTCATCGACACGCCGGGGCACGTGGATTTCTCTTATGAGGTGTCTCGCTCGCTCTCAGCTTGCGAAGGCGCACTGCTTGTTGTGGACGCATCTCAAGGCGTCGAGGCGCAAACGGTAGCCAACTGCTACACGGCGCTTGAACTCGGTGTTGAGGTGCTGCCCGTTCTCAACAAGATGGACTTGCCGCAAGCTGATCCCGAAACAGCCAAGTCCGAGATCGAGGACGTGATTGGAATTGATGCCGGCGAGGCCATTGCCATCTCTGCGAAAACGGGCATGGGTATCGACGATGTGCTGGAGCAGATCGTTGCCAAGGTACCGGCTCCGCGTGGGGAACCTAACGCGCCACTGCGTGCCATGATCGTCGACAGTTGGTTCGATACCTATGTGGGTGTCGTGATGCTCGTGCGCGTCGTAGATGGCCGCTTGAACAAGGGCGAGCGTTTCAGGATGATGGCCACCGGCGCGGCCTATGAGGCCAACACGTTAGGTGTCTTCACTCCCACGCCACTTCCGCGTGAAGCTCTGTCCGCGGGCGAGGTGGGCTACATCATTGCGGGTATCAAGGAGCTGAAGGTAGCCAAGGTGGGAGACACCGTCACCTTGGATAAAAAGCTGCCAGGAAACCTGGGGCCGGCCGACAAGGCGCTGCCGGGGTTCAAGGAAATTCAGCCGCAGGTTTTTGCCGGCCTCTATCCTACTGAGGCCAACCAGTACGACTCCCTGCGAGACAGCCTGGAAAAATTGCAATTGAACGATGCTTCTTTGCATTTTGAACCCGAAGTGTCCCAGGCACTGGGCTTCGGTTTTCGATGCGGCTTTCTCGGCTTGCTGCACATGGAAATTGTGCAGGAGCGATTGGAACGCGAATTCGATCAGGATCTGATCACCACCGCACCTAGTGTGGTGTACGAAGTGCTGCGTGCGGATGGTCAAGTCATGATGGTCGAAAACCCATCGAAGATGCCTGAGCCGGGTCAGATCAATGAGATCCGCGAACCCATCGTGACCGTTCACTTGTATATGCCGCAGGAGTACGTTGGGCCAGTGATGACGCTGGCCAACCAGAAGCGCGGCGTTCAGCTCAACATGGCCTACCATGGCCGCCAGGTCATGCTCACCTATGAGATGCCACTGGGTGAAATCGTGCTCGATTTCTTCGACAAGCTCAAGAGCGTGAGCCGCGGCTACGCCAGCATGGACTATGAGTTCAAAGAGTATCGGCCTTCCGACGTAGTGAAGGTGGATATCCTCTTGAACGCGGAGAAGGTAGATGCACTCTCCATCATCGTGCACAGAAGCCAATCGCAATACCGTGGAAGGGCTGTAGCAGCGAAGATGCGCGAGATCATCAGTCGTCAGCAGTTTGATGTGGCGATCCAGGCGGCTATCGGCTCTAACATCATCGCCCGTGAGAACATCAAAGCGCTGAGAAAGAACGTCTTGGCAAAATGCTACGGTGGCGATATTTCACGCAAGCGCAAGCTCCTGGAAAAACAGAAAGCGGGCAAGAAAAGAATGAAGCAGATTGGTTCGGTTGAAGTTCCTCAAGAGGCGTTTCTGGCTATTTTGCAGGTGGAAGAATGATGCAGTTTTTCACCGCAATTGTTCTGGCTGGCTTCGTTGGATACGGCGCAGCTTGGTATTTCGGCTCGATCGAAGGTAACTTCGCGCTGCTGCTGTTTCTAGCCACCGTGGTGACCGGGTTGTACTGGTTGGCTGAGCGTTTCATTTTTTTGCCGCGCAGGCGCGCTGTGGCACAAACATTGGAAGGCAATGATGAGCACCGCCGTGCCAATCTGGCCGCTCAAGGCATTCAGGACGTAGATGGAGATATCTCCACCGCACGTGAGCGAATCCTGGCGCAACCTTGGTGGCTCGATTGGACAGCGGGCTTGTTTCCCGTCATCTTGATCGTCTTTCTGCTGCGCTCTTTCGTGTTCGAGCCGTTCAAGATCCCTTCGGGGTCCATGATCCCGACGCTGCTCATCGGTGATCTGATTTTGGTGAACAAGTTTACGTACGGCTTGAAGCTTCCCGTACTCAACACCCGCATCACTGAAGGAACCCCGGTCCAAAGGGGCGATGTGGTGGTGTTTCGGTATCCGCCCAAACCGAGTATTGATTACATCAAGCGTGTGGTGGGTGTGGCGGGCGATGAGGTGTCTTATTTGAACAAGAAGCTCACGATCAATGGCCAACCAGTGGTGCAGACCCCCGGTTCAGATTTCTTTGATGAATCTGTCATGGAGTACTTCAAGTACTTTGATGAGCAATTGGGAGCAAAAAAGCACGGAATCATCGTCGATGAGAAGCGACCCAGCTTCATTCCCGGAGTCGACGACTTCAAATACAAGCAAAATTGTCGTTACAGTGTTGAAGGCGTGAGCTGCAAGGTGCCTGAAGGCCATTACTTCGTGATGGGCGACAATCGCGACAATTCTCTGGATTCACGCTATTGGGGTTTCGTGCCTGATGGCAACGTGGTCGGCAGAGCGTTCTTCGTGTGGATGAATTTCAGCAATCTGAAACGCATAGGCGCATTTAATTAATCAATGGATCGAAAAACTAAAATGAACAGAAGGCGCATGAACATCGGGCGAATCTCTTCGCAACGAGGGATCTCTTTCATTGGCCTGCTGTTTTTGGGCGTGATCGTCGCTTTTTTGGCGATTGTTGGCGCCAAGGTGGTGCCCACTGCAACGGAGTTCATGTCTATCCAGAAGGCTGCCAAAAAAGCAGCGGCTGATGGTGACACTGTTCCCGCAGTACGCGCTGCTTTCGATCGGACCGCATCGGTGGACTACATCAGTTCCATCTCCGGCAAAGACCTTGATATCACCAAACAAGGCGACAAGGTGGTGGTCAATTTTGCCTACGAGAAGGAAATTGCGTTGTTTGGTCCAGCCTACCTGCTGATCAAATACCGAGGCTCCTCCGACGGGGGATATAACTGAAGCCGTATTCGTATCGTTATGCAATCCGCGCTTGATACTCTGCAGGCGCGCCTGCAGCACCGTTTTAAAGAGCCAGCTTTGCTGGCTCGGGCTCTCACGCATCGCAGTTTCTCGGCCGATCACAATGAGCGGCTGGAGTTTCTTGGCGACTCGGTTTTAAACCTTTGCGTGGCTCACCTGCTCTACGAGGCTCTGGCCGATCTACCGGAGGGCGATCTCTCCCGCGTCCGAGCCAATCTTGTTAAGCAAGACACCTTGCATCGCCTTGCATTGGACCTGGGCCTTTCTGAGCGCTTGCGTTTGGGTGAAGGTGAGTTGCGTTCAGGTGGGCAGAAGCGGCCTTCGATTTTGGCGGATGCGGTCGAGGCCCTGATAGGGGCTGTCTACTTGGATAGCGGCTTCGCAGCCGCGCAGGCCTTGGTACGTCGGCTGTTCGATCAGGTTGAGATCAACCCAGGTATGCAGGCCGCCGTCAAAGACCCGAAAACTGCCTTGCAGGAATGGCTACAGGGGCGCAAGATGCAATTGCCTCAGTACACCGTGGCGGGCGTCCACGGTGCTGCACATCGCCAGACTTTTGACGTGCAGTGCACCATCGTTGAATTGAATCTTCAGCAAATCGGAAGCGGCGCCTCACGCCGGGCGGGCGAGCAAGCCGCTGCGCAAGCCATGCTGAAGCTCCTGAACCAGACCAAACATGACAGAAACTACAAATAGCACGGCTGAGGGCGAGCAATCCCCGGACGCCGAAGGCCAAATTGATTCCTCCGTTACGCCAGATGCGGGGCAGCGCTGTGGGCTTATCGCCATCGTGGGCAAGCCCAACGTCGGGAAATCCACGCTGTTGAATGCGCTGGTGGGCCAGAAAATCAGTATTACAAGCCGGAAGGCTCAGACCACGCGTCACCGCATTACAGGCATTCGTACGCTGCCAAACGGGACGGGCGGCGGTACGCAGTTCGTGTTTGTGGACACTCCAGGGTTCCAGACAGTGCACAGCAAGGCGCTGAACAAATCGCTCAACAAAACGGTGGTGGGCGCGATAGATGGCGTCGATCTGGTGCTGTTCGTCGTCGAAGCAGGGAGCTTTACTCTGGCTGATGCCAAGGTGCTGGCATTGCTTCAGGAGGGTACACCGACGCTGTTGGTGGCCAACAAGCTTGATACGGTGCACCGCCGGGCTGAAATTGCGCCATGGCTGAAAGATATGCAGAAGCGGCATGCGTTCACAGAGTTTGTGCCCATGTCGGCCAAGGCCCCCAAGGATGTGGCGCGCCTGCTCACGATTTGCGAACGCCATCTTCCCGAACAGGCTTGGTGGTATTCGGAAGACGAACTCACAGACAAGAGCGAGAAATTTCTTGCTGGTGAGGTGGTGCGTGAAAAACTGTTTCGCCTCACGGGTGATGAATTGCCCTACACCTCTACGGTGATCCTGGACAAGTTCGATGAGGAAAAGAGCAAAGCGCACGGCCGCATGGTGCGCATCGCTGCCACGATCGTGGTGGAGCGAGACGGGCACAAGGCCATGATCATCGGTGAGAAAGGCGAACGGCTCAAGCGCATTGGCACTGAAGCCAGGCAAGAGCTTGAAAAGCTGATGGATTGCAAAGTCTTCCTGGAGCTGTGGGTAAAAGTGCGTTCCGGGTGGGCAGATGATGAAGCGAGATTGCGTAGCTTTGGGTATGAATAGGCTCCCCCCTGAGTCGCTTCGCGCCTTCCCCCCTGGGGGGGGACGCAGTCAGCGGCCTGGCAAAGCCAGCTCCGCGACCACCCCGGTTGGCCTGCTCCGCGGCCGTCTGAGTCTTACTCCCTCTCCCGCAGGCGGGAGAGGGTAGGGGTGAGGGTTGGCGCTTCCATGAGCACGGGTGCGGCCATGCTCCACCATCTTTCGATAAGGGCGCAACCATTGACTTGGCCTGCTGCGCGGCCGTCTGATTTTTACTCCCTCTCCCGTGGGCGGGAGAGGGTAGGGGTGAGGGTCAGCGCACCCATGAGCACCAATGCGGTGGTAATCCTCCACCCTATTAAAAGCTGCTTGTTCAGCGACCAAACATCGGCACTGTGAAACGCATTAGCCACGAACCCGGGTTTGTCCTGCACCGCTATGACTGGAGTGAGACCAGCGTCATCGTGGAGGCGTTCACTCGCGGGTACGGCAGGATGGCTTTGGTGGCCAAAGGGGCCAAACGCCCGTCTTCCAACTTTCGTCCGGTGTTGCTGCCACTACAGCCCTTGCTGTTGAGTTGGGGCGGTGATGCGGAAATTCGTACCCTTAAAAGCGCTGAATGGGCGGGAGGGCATGTGATGCCGACCGGCGATGCGCTCATGTCGGGCTATTACGCCAACGAGCTGCTCATGCGCCTGCTGGCACGGGAAGACGGTCATGCGCGCCTGTTTGATATCTACGCCGCTCTGGTGCATGTGCTCGCCGCGGAGAAAGGCGAAACCCTTCATGCGGCCGCGTTGCGAACCTTTGAATTGCTGTTGCTTCGTGAAACGGGACACTTGCCCGCGCTGGATGTGCAGACACTCACCTTTGCACCGCTGATGCCGCAGGAGCGATATAGCCTGGTCGCCGAAGGTGGTTTGCGTACCGTGCACGAAGAACAAAGCGGCGCGTGGCTGCTGGGGCGCCATTGGCTGAGCTTGGCTACGGCACTGGACGACGAAGCGCCATTCACCACGGCTTTGGCAGTTTGCGCCGGTTTGCCTGGCGAGCAACGTTCCAGCCTGCGCCACCAACTGCGGGAATTACTGCACTACCATTGCGGGGGGGGCATTTTGCGTACCCGCCAGATGATGATTGATCTGCAATCCTTTACATCGTGAACACCAGTCTCTCCGTCAATGTCAATAAGGTCGCCTTGGTGCGCAATACGCGCCACCTGGGTATTCCCAGCGTCACGAAGGCTGCCCAAGTCTGCCTGCGGGCTGGAGCGCACGGGATCACCGTGCATCCGCGCCCTGATGAGCGCCATATTCGCGCACAGGACGTGCATGACCTGGCAGACTTGATGAAGCAGTGGCCGGGCCGCGAATACAACATCGAAGGCAATCCCACTCAAAACTTGATGGATTTTCTCGGCGCTGTGCGGCCGGACCAGTGCACCTTTGTGCCTGATAGCGAAGATCAATTTACCAGCGACCATGGCTGGAATCTGGATGACACTGCCACGCGGGAGCGCCTTGCACCCCTGATTCGCGCGGCTAAGGCTTTGGGGGTGCGTGTCAGTCTGTTCATGGATCCGCTTCCCGAGCAAATGGCTGCGGCACGCGCTTTGGGAGCTGATCGCGTTGAGCTCTACACTGAACCCTATGCGGCAGCATGGGCTAGCGGTGTAGAAAGCTCCATTCAAGAGCAGTTACAGCGCTACGCAGCCACTGCGCGCGCCGCGCTGGATGTTGGCATGGGTGTCAATGCGGGCCATGATTTGAATCGCGACAACCTTGCTCCGTTTCTACGGCAGGTGCCGGGCGTGGCGGAGGTATCTATCGGCCACGCGCTGATCGCAGACGCGCTGGAGCTGGGCTACGCTGCGACGGTGGGCGAGTACCTGCGTTGCATTGAAGCGGGCAACAAGGCCGGATGAAGCACATGCAGCACGCCCCCCTCATCATCGATATTGCGGGTAAAAATCTCACAGACGTCGATAGCCACCGGCTAGCTAACCCACTGGTTGGCGGCATGATTTTGTTCAGCCGCAATTGGGAAAACCGGGAGCAGCTCACGCAGCTAACGGCCAGCATCAAGCGGCTTCGGCCCGATCTTCTCATCTGTGTTGATCATGAAGGCGGCCGCGTACAGCGCTTTCGTACTGATGGATTTACCCATCTGCCGTCCATGCGCGCGCTGGGTGAACACTGGATGAAAGACGCGATGGGTGCCCAGGAAGCTGCTACAGCCTGCGGTTATGTGCTAGCGGCAGAGTTGCGAGCCTGTGGGGTGGATTTTTCCTTCACACCGGTGCTCGACCTCGACTGGGGGCCTTCAGGCGTGATCGGCGACCGCGCCTTTCATGCAGATGCACGCGTGGTGACCATGCTGGCCAAAAGTGTCATGCACGGCCTGTTGCGAGCGGGTATGGGTAATTGTGGCAAACATTTTCCCGGGCATGGTTTTGTCGCGGCTGATTCGCACACGCACCTGCCGCGCGACAACCGTGGATTAAAACCCATCCTCGCTCAGGATGCCGCGCCTTATGGCTGGCTTGGAACCGCTATGGATGCCGTGATGGCGGCGCACGTGGTTTATCCCAAAGTAGATGCCAGGCCGGCTGGATATTCCGCGCGCTGGTTGCAGGCGGTGCTCCGCGGGCGGCTTGGATTTGAGGGGGCGATCTTCACGGATGATCTCAGCATGGAAGCGGCACGCCACATCGATGGCCGAACCGTCACCCCTGTAGAGGCTATCTTGGCCGCTTTGACCGCCGGTTGTGATCTGGTACTTCTCTGCAACCAGTCGCTGGAAGGGGGCAGGGTGCTGGACGACGCAATAGAAGGCCTGGCGGAGGCACTTCTGGCAGGCCAATGGAATCCTTGCAATGCCAGCGAATTACGCAGACAGGCCTTGTTACCCAGGCAAAGCGCCCTCAATTGGGAAGCACTGATGCGCTCACAAGAGTATTTGCGCTCGCTGGCACTCGTCAACGGGCTTTAGAGTGTGCTCGGAATAGCGCAGAATTGAACTTCAGCGCTCAAAAACTGTCTATTTGCTATGAACCAGATGTTTTCCCAACAATTACCACCACCCTACGCCCGCAGTTCCAGTACTGTGGAGCGCATCGTCGCTCGTGTATTGGGCGTGATGGTTTGGGCGACGTTGGCCTTGGTCGGCCTGGTTTTTGCGCTTAGCCTGCTCATTTGGTTGGCTGTGGGCGTGGTCGCCAGCTTGGTGATGAGCTTGGTCACCGGCCGCCCAGCTACCGTTACCTTGCTTTGGCGTCGTTACCGGGAAATGACCCGCCAGCACTGGCCAAAGCGGCAAGCTGCCGCAACTACTCCGCGCGCTGACGCTACCAGTGCAGCCGGCGGCAGCGAGCCGGCCGTAGTGCAAGATGTCTCTTGGCGGGAAGTACCCTGAGAGCTCTGGCGAAAAGCGGACGCCCGTAGCTGCTCATACTTATTTGCGCGTCTGTCGCGTACAGCTCGGACGTGGTTTCGTTTTTCAGGCGGGTAGGTGGTTAGGTGGAAAAGCTTTCGCTCCAGCATATTGATCTGATCGTGCCGTATCGAGAGGCGTCAGATGAGCGACGCGAAAACCTCTATGGAGTGCTGCGGCATCTGGTCACGACTTATCGAGACTGTCGCATCTGGCTGATGGAGGCGGATACGCGGCCTCGCTTCGATTGGTCCCGTATTGCTGATGCGTCAATTCGCCACGTCTTCATTTCGCACGACGGTCCCTTTCCAAAGGCGCGCTTGTGCAATATGGGGGTGCGCCTATCCAATAGCGCCATCGTTTGCTTTCACGACGCCGACTCCATTGCCCAGCCTTCTTCAATGGTCAGTGCGCTGGATGCGCTGATAAACGGCACCGCGTCGGATGCCATTTGCCCCTATTCCCCCGTCCTCAACGTGGAGGGCTCACTTAGGGACGATATCTTGCAGACGGGGAATGTAGACGCCTTTGGGGCACTCGATCCAGTCGCGCTCCCTCCAGAGGTCACCATGCTCTACACCTCCGCTAATGGCGGTGTGGTGTTGTTCAAGCGCAGCGAGTACATCCGGGTGGGGGGCTACAACGAGCGGATGGAGGGTTGGTGCGGTGAAGATAACGAACTGCTGTTTAGAGCCACACAGCTGGGTGTCCGCTGGCACTCATTTTTACCGCCGCTGGTTCACCTGCACCACGATTCAACTTCCCGTAATGAGTGGACTCAGGCGTTTCAAGACAACGAGGAACTTCAGCGTTTTCACGCCTTGAAAAACATGCCGAGTGAAGCCGTGCAGGCGCTTGCTGCCGAACTGGCAAGCCAGTTCGGGCCACGCTGACCTGCCGCTCTTCAGGCTTCCCGCCGCAAAGCGGGAAACAGGATCACGTCGCGAATGCTGGGTGAATCCGTGAGCAGCATCATCAACCGGTCAATGCCGACACCGCACCCACCTGTGGGAGGCATACCGTACTCGAGCGCGCGTACGAAGTCAGCGTCGTAGAACATGGCCTCATCATCACCGGAGTCCTTGGAGGCCACCTGGGCTTGCAGGCGCGCGGCCTGATCTTCCGCGTCGTTCAGTTCGCTGAAACCGTTAGCGATTTCGCGGCCGGTGATGTAGAGCTCAAAGCGTTCGGTCACCTCGGGGCGCTGATCGTTGGCGCGTGCCAGGGGGCTGATCTCGGTGGGGTGCTCCATGATGAAGGTGGGTTCCCACAGCTTGTCTTCCACAGACTCTTCGAAGTACATGACTTGCAGCGAAGGGAGGCTACGGGTGGAGAGCCTGTCTTTGGCTTCTGAGAGTCCCAGCTTTTTCAAGCGGTTGATCAGTTCGGCGGCATCATCCACCTGCGCGCCAATGTCCGTATGGGTGTTGATCGCTTCACGGATGGTCATGCGCTTGAATGGCTGGCCAAGATCCACGCTACGCCCCTGGTATTGCAATTGCAGCGTACCTACGGCTTTCTGCGCGGTGTCGCGCAGGAGGGCCTCGGTGAAGTCCATCAAATCCAGATAGTTCCAGTAAGCGGCGTAGAACTCCATCATGGTGAACTCGGGGTTGTGCCGCACGCTGATGCCTTCGTTGCGGAAACTCCGGTTGATCTCAAAAACGCGTTCAAAACCGCCCACAATGAGGCGTTTCAGGTACAACTCAGGCGCAATGCGCAGGAACATCTCCTGCTCCAGCGCATTGTGATGGGTGACGAAGGGCTTGGCATTGGCACCGCCGGGGATGGGGTGCAGCATGGGCGTTTCCACCTCCATGAACCCGCTTTCGGTCATGAAGGCGCGCATGGCCGCCAAAGACTGGCTACGGGCCACGAAACGTTTGCGCGCCGATTCATCCATGATGAGATCGACATAGCGCTGGCGGTACTTCGTTTCCTGGTCCTGCATGCCATGGAATTTGTCAGGCAGGGGGCGCAGGCTCTTGGTCAAGAGGCGAATGCTGGTAGCGTGAATCGATAGTTCACCGGTTTTGGTCTTGAACAGATAGCCCTCGGCAGCTACGATGTCTCCCAGATCCCAGTGTTTGAAGGCGGTATAGATGTCTTCGCCCACATCGTCCCTGGCGATGTAAATCTGTATACGCCCTGAGGCATCTTGCAAAGTAGCAAAGCTCGCCTTGCCCATCACGCGTTTGAGCATCATCCGGCCGGATACGCTGGCTTTGATCTGCTTGCCTTCGGCAATGTCTGCGTCAAACTCTGGCTTTTCCGTCGCGCCATGGGCCTCATGCAACTGAGCGGCCCGATCCTTTGGCTTGAAATCGTTGGGGAAGGTCACTCCGCCGTTCTGCGCCTGGGTTTCACGCAGGGCTTTGAGCTTCTCGCGCCGCTCCGCAATCAGTTTGTTCTCGTCTTGTTCGGGGGCGGCGGAGCTGAGTGCGGTGGGTTCTGACATGATCTACGAAATGAGATGGGGAAATGCGCGGGGATAATCCCCGCTTGGCAAACCCCTCATTTTAGGCGCCGTCCGCCACACCCATGTTCTCGGCTCACTTTATCCGCATTGCTACAAGTTTTCCTTGCGTTTGCTTGGGAAGACGGCTGCAAGCAATTCCGGCATGACGGCGCGATCATCCAGCCTTTTAAGAGCCACACTCACGCTGCTGACGGGCGGGGCGCTGGCGCAGCTTTTGCCGCTGCTGCTGGGGCCTTTCATTGCGCGTCTTTTTACCCCCGAGGCCATGGGGCTTTTCACCCAGTTCAGTACCGTGGCCGCCTCCGTGGCGGTGGCGGCTTGCCTGCGCTACGACTGGGCGCTGCCCATGGCTCGGCATGATGACGAAGCGAATGCGCTTCTAGCGCTCGCTTTGCGCATCGCGGCAGGGGTGATCTTGCTGTGCATTCCATTGAGTTGGGGTTTGCATGTGCTTGGTTTGCTTCCCCTGCCTGCTTTGCTGCCTGTCGCGGTGGCGTTCTCAGCGTTGCTGCAACTGCTGATGATGTGGGCGACCCGTGCGCAACGTTTTCAAGCGCTGGCCATTGGCCGAGTCGTTCAATGGGGCGGAGCTGCCGTGGCGCAACTGGCACTGGGTTACCTGCTTTGGCGTAGTGCAGGAGGAAAGCCGTTAGGAGCCGATTCCGCATGGGCCTTGGTCTTGGCGACTCTGCTTGCACAGGCCTTGGCGAGTCTTTGGTTATTGCGGCCAGCCCCCACGGGTGGTTGGCGCGCAGTATTGCCGCCAACGCCAGCCTCGCTGCGAATCGCCATGCATGCCACCGCTCATCGGCACCGGGATTTCGCGTTGGTTAACACCCCTCATGCGTTCCTGGGTACCTTGCAGGATGCGATCGCCATCGCACTCTTGGTGGCTTACACCGGCGAAGCGGCGGCGGGCTTCTGGGGTTTGGCACTGCGTTACCTTAAAGCACCTGCGACTTTGGTGGGCGCGGCGGTCTCGCAGGCGCTATATCCCCGGCTGATCGGGGCGGCCCCTGATGCCGCACGCGCTATGGTGAGGCAATTAATGTTGCTTCTAGCCGTGCTCGGTTTGGCATTGATGGGGCTGCTGCTCGTGGCCGGGCCGTGGTTGTTCGAGCTGGTGTTCGGCCCCACCTGGCGCGAAGCAGGGGAGTTGGCGCGCGCGCTTTCGCCCTATATTGCGACTCACTTCGTAGCTGCTCCACTCGCTGTGGTGACCATGGCCTGGCAGGCTCAGCGGTGGGCGTTTCGCTGGGCCTTGGTAGGGCAGGTGGCGTTTGTTTTAGCGCTGGCGCTCGGTTTGCGCGCTGGTGGGCTGCAAGGTGGTGCCTGGGCGGTGTCCGCGGCGATGGTGCCCTATTTTGGGTGGTACTTTTATCGGCTGGCTCGGTGGCCTCTTATCCCGGCTCCCCGTGACGCTTCACAACACAAGGGTGATCATTCATGACCGGGTTTCGCGCGTGGCTCAACCGGTGCCGCAGACGGCTGTGGCATGGATTGTTTTTTCGCATGCTCTTTGGCGAGCGCCTGCAAGGCCAGGACCTGCCCAATACCCGCATTTCACCCAGTACGTGCATAGAGCACGAGCAGTCACTGAATCTGGGAGACGATGTGTTCATTGGCCACTTCAATTTCATTGAGGCCAGTGCAGGCGTCACCATTGAACGTGGGACACAAATTACCAATTTCGTGAGCATTGTCAGCCACAGCACGCACCGCAGCGTTCGTGTGGCGGCAGAGCTTTCCGGCCAGGACCCAAGTAAAGGGGCGGGGGCTGTGATTCGCGCGCCCATTGTCATTGGCGAGCGCTCTTTCATAGGCCCGCACAGCACCATAGAGGCTGGCACCACGCTCGGCCATGGCACCTTGGTTGCGGCGCACAGCCGCGTTCGCGGCGTGTTTCCGGATTTCGCGGTGCTGGCTGGCAGTCCGGCGAAACTGGTGGGCGATACCCGCGACGCTGATGAACGCTGGTTGGCGGGAAACCCATCCTTACAAGCCGCTTATGGGCGTTGGCGGGCCGCGCTCGTCTCCCGGGGTTCGAGCCCATGAGTCATCACGTATGTTTACTGGGCGATGCCAATAGCGTGCATGTGCAGCGGTGGGCCAATGAAATGCTGGCGCGTGGCTGGAGGATCTCGGTGGTCACGGCGCGCCCGCACCCCATACCGGGTGTGGAGCAGATCGTGCTGCCACCAGTTACCCGCTCGGTAGATTGGCTTTGGCGCGTGTCTGCAGCGCGCCGCGCGGTGGAGCAATTAAAGCCCGATATCGTGCATGCGCACTACATCACCTCTTACGGATATCTCGCTGCACGCTGCGGAAGACGGCCTTTGGTCATGACCGCGTGGGGTAGTGATCTGCTGCTCACACCTCAGCGCAACATTGCCCTGCGCTTGCTCACAGCCTGGACTTTGAGCCAGGCGGACCTCATCACGGGCGATTCACCTGATCTTCTGTCCGCTGCGGTCAAGCTGCGACACGGATTGCGTACGGCGCTGATCCATTGGGGGGTGGATCTGGCTCGGTTCACGCCAGTGGCGTGGGAAGCCAAACCCGGCTTTGACGCTGTGAGCCTCCGCAGTTGGGAGCCTAATTACCGAATTGACGTCATTTTGCAAGCCTTGGCGCGGGTGCGCGCCGAACGCGCGGATGTCCGCCTGCATCTGCTGGGAGGGGGGTCACAGGAGGCTGCGCTACGCGCTCAAGCAGCTTCGCTTGGGCTAGGCGATGCCGTGCAGTTCCATGGACGCCTGGACGACGCGGGCATGGCAGCAGTGCTGGCTCGGTGCAGGCTGTCGATCAGCGTTCCTGAGAGTGACGCCACATCGGTTTCTGTCCTGGAAAGCATGGCATGTGGTTTGGCGGTGATTGCTTCGGATCTACCAGCCAACAGAGACTGGCTGGACGCCAGCGCATTGGTGCCGGCAGGCGATGTCGGGCGGTTGGCCGAGCGGTGGCTGGCGTTGATGCAAGACGGTGAGCATGCCGCGGAGTTAGGGCTGCGCAACGCGGAACGCATTGCATTCGAAGGCGACAGGCGAACGCAGATGAATGCGGTCGATCAGCTTTATCGCCAATTGTTGGCCAAAGGAGGCCGTGATCACCATGGCGAATGATGCGGAAAACACCGAGCGCAGTGCCGCACACCTGGTGAGCGTGATGGCGCCTTGCCGCAATGAAAGGTCGTATATAGATGCTTTTTGCGATCAGGTTCTGGCGCAGCAACTGCCGCCCGGATGGGCTCTGGAGTTGCTGGTGGCTGATGGCGGCAGTGACGATGGATCGCGTGAACGCCTGGAGAGGCGTGCCGGGCAAGATGCCCCTTTGGTCGTGGTGGACAACCCTGGCCGCATTGTTTCAACCGGGTTGAATGCCTGCCTGCTGCGTGCACGTGGGGAAATCGTGGTGCGGATGGATATTCATACGTCCTTCGCGCCCGACTATGTGGCTCAGTGCATTGCGGTTCTGAAGCAGAGCGGGGCGGATAACGTGGGTGGCCCATGGGTGGCGCGCGGCGAGGGCGCCATGAGCCAGGCCATTGCCGCCGCATTTCAGTGCAGATGGGTGGTGGGTGGTGCTCTTTCGCGTGATACCGCCTATGAAGGCCCGGTCGACACGGTCTATCTGGGGTGCTGGCCTCGAGCGGTGTTCACACGCATAGGCGGTTTCGATGAGCAGCTGGTGCGCAACCAGGACGATGAGCACAACCTTCGTTTGCGCCTCTCCGGAGGGCGCATCTGGCAAAGCGGCCGGATCCGGTCATGGTATCAATCGCGGGGCTCATTGCCCAAACTGTTTGCGCAGCAGTACCAGTATGGTTACTGGCGCCCATTTGTGATGCGCAAGCACGGCCAACCCGGATCACTGCGCCAATTGGTGCCGGCTTTGTTCGTGGCTGCCTTGGTGGTGTCCGTTGCCGCAATGCCATGGAGCCTGCTCCCCGTGACAGCCCTGGCAGGCAGCTACGCTTTGTATCTGGCCCTGGCATCGTGGTCGGCGGCGCTGGGTGCCGGCAAGATTCAGGGCAAGTCTTCCAATGATGATGCACGGCGCAGCATGGCGCCGCTTCTGGCTCGGCTGCCACTGGCCATTGCCAGCTTTCACATAGGTTACGGGCTAGGAACCTGGCGCGGATTGATGGATATCGTGCGTGGCCGGCGAGTTTCAGGCGCGTCGGCGAAAATCACCCGTTGACCCTTTCTTCTTTGTCTTTTTGTTCGTTGACCTATGTCCACCGCTGATAGCTTTATTCCTTTTGCTCGCCCAGATATAGGGGAGGCCGAAATCGATGCGGTAGCGCGCGCCATGCGGTCGGGCTGGGTCACCACCGGGCCAGAAACGCGTGCCTTCGAACAGGAGTTTGCCTCTTATCTCGGCGGCGGATTGGAAGCGATTGCTGTGAACTCGGCGACGGCCGGCTTGCACCTGGCGTTGGAAGCGCTTGGTATTGGCCCGGGCGATGAAGTGATTGCACCAACGCTTACCTTTACCGCCACAGTGGAAGTTGCGCGTTACCTGGGGGCTGACGCGGTCCTCGTGGACAGCGATCCTGAGACGCTGAATATCGACGCCGACAAGATCGAAGCAGCCATCACGCCGCGAACCAAAGCCATCATCCCTGTTCACTATGGCGGGTTGGCTTGCGATATGACCCGCATTCTGGAGATTGCGGACAAGCACGGAATACACGTGGTGGAAGATGCAGCTCATGCCTTGCCTGCAACTTGCAACGGATCGCTCATCGGTCAGTTGCAGAGTGCCGTCACAGTGTTCAGTTTCTACGCAAACAAAACCATGACCACGGGTGAGGGGGGCATGGTGGTGACTAAAAACGAGGCATTGGCGGCGCGCATGAAAGTGATGCGGCTGCATGGGATCAGCCGTGATGCATTCGACCGGTTTTCCAGTAAAACGCCATCCTGGTATTACGAGATCGTGGCTCCGGGCTTCAAGTACAACATGACGGATATGGCCGGAGCGCTGGGCCGCGTGCAGTTGCGGAGGCTGCCGGATTTTGAGCGGCGCCGTCAGATGCTGGCCGCGCGCTACTTTGCGGAACTGAGCGATTTGCCTCTTATCTTGCCAGCGAGGGCCCCTGAAGGCCAGACGCATGCCTGGCACCTTTTTGTGCTGCGCCTCTCGGACGAAGCCAAGGCGACGCGAGACGAAGTCATTCAGGGCCTGTCTGACGCTGGCGTGGCCACCAGCGTTCACTATGTGCCACTGCATCGCCAGCCCTATTGGCGTGATCGGTATGGGCTGGCGCCTGAGCAGTTTCCGGTGGTGGAAAAAGCCTATCAGCGCATGTTCAGCATCCCGTTGTTCACGGCGATGAGCGATGACGAACAAGCCCGGGTCATTGCGGCACTGAAGTCTGTAGTGCGGTGAGGTTTGCCTGCCTTGCCATTCGTAAGATGCCTTCAGCGGGCGGCAGGGCAGCGTGTCTAAGCAGTCATTTTCACATCGCATGACCTCAAAAGGTTCTGCTTCGGCCAAACGGGCGCTAGACCTGGGACTCACCTTGATCGCCATGCCATTGGCGCTGCCATTGATGGCTATCGTTGCGCTATGGGTCAAACTGGATTCTCCCGGGCCAGTTTTTTTCAGGCAACAACGCACCGGCCGAAGTGGGCGTGTGTTTCGGATTCACAAATTTCGCACCATGCACGTGCATCAGGCGGGCACAGGTTCGCTGGTGACCGCCGCAGGAGACGCGCGCATTACCCGTGCCGGACGCTGGCTGAGGCAAAGCAAGCTGGATGAGCTAGCGCAGTTGATTGATGTGCTCAAGGGCGATATGAGCCTTGTGGGCCCGCGCCCGGAGGTGCCGCACTACATGGCGATGTACCCTGAAGATGTGCGCGCCCGAATTCTGTCTGTGCGACCGGGCATTACTGACAGAGCCGCGATTGAGTTTCGGGACGAAGAGCGTCTGTTGGCGGCCAGCGATGACCCGGAGGCTACCTATGTGCAGCAGATCATGCCCATCAAACAGGGTTACTACCTGAGCTACGTTGAGCATCACACCGTGCTTGGTGACCTTCGGATCATGTTTGACACTATTAAAAAGCTGATCAACACCCGCGCGTCCAATCGTGATTGAATGCGCGGGTTTCTGGTTTTGAGAAGCTTCTGGAATATCTAGAAGCAGCGGGTGTAGTGATTGACAAGTGGGCGTCCGTCATAGAACGGCGCCAACAATTGCTTCCATTCGTCGTGCTGTGAAGATGCACGGAAGGCAATCGTATGGTCCTCCAGCGTCCGCCATTGAATGAAGAGCAGGTAGACATTTGGCTCTTCAACGCTGCGGTGCAGAGAGTGCGAAACGTATCCTTGCGCGCCATCCAGACAAAGGCGCGCTTGCCCAAACGCAACTTCAAAGGCTGCATCCTGGCCCTCCAGGATGCGAAGCACAGCTACCTCCAGCACCAATTCGTTGTTGGTGGCGCAGGATTCAGTCAAGTTGGATGTTGGCATCCTTGACCACCTTTGCCCATTTTGCGGTGTCTGCCTTGATGGTGGCGGCGAACTGCTGTGGTGATCCACCGAGCAGTTCCACGCCCAGCGTTTCGAAGCGGTCCTGCACATCTTTTCGCGCAAGCACTTTGTTGATTTCAGTGTTGAGCGTCTGCATGATGGGCGCTGGCGTGCCGGCAGGGGCCAACAGCCCGTACCACGAAGCCACCTCGTACCCGGGATAGATTTCGCCCAATGTAGGTACGTTTTTCAGGGAGCTGAGCCGCTTAGCTGAAGTCACGGCCAGGGCCCGTACCTTGCCATTGGCGATCAGCGCTTCCACTGTGGGGAGTGCGGTGACCAGCATCTGGATCTGGCCTGCCAACAGATCTTGCAGAGCTGGGGCGCCACCTTTGTACGAGACGTGAGACATGCGGGTGCCTGCGCGCGCGGCATACAACTCTCCTGCCAAATGACCCGTGCTTCCATTGCCTGCGGACGAGAAAAACAAGGGCGAAGGTGCTGCTTTGGCCAGTGCTGTGAATTCCTGAATGGTGTTGGCCTGAACCGAAGGATGCACCACCAGTACCAGTGCCGCTTGCCCGATGTTGATGATGGGGGCCAGATCACGTTGAGGGTCAAACGGCAACTTCTTGTAGGTGTGGGGATTGATGGCCATGGTGCCATCGAAGCTCATCACCATGGTGTAGCCGTCTGGTGGGGACTTGGCCGCCATGTCCGTACCGATGTTGCCGTTGGCGCCAGGGCGGTTGTCGATCACGATCTGCTGGCCGAGCAGAGGCGATAAATGCTGCGCAATGATCCGGCCCATCACATCCGTGGTACCGCCCGCCGAGAACGGCACGATCATCCGTATTGGCTTGGATGGGTAGGCCTGCGCACGTGCTGCAAATGGCGAAAGCAGTAGGGCGGCGGCGAGAGCCTGGGTTGTTTTTCTGCGTTGTAAGTTCATACATGTCTCCTCAAAGAGTGGTGTGTTCTCGTGTTTAAAAATCTCGCTCGCGTTGCTTAACTAGCGCTGTGAGGGTGGCATTGACGGGGGCTTCCTGGCCGGCTCTGGCGGCTTGCCGCGGGATGGCGCCGTTGATGACGTCAATTTCGCTATGGCGACGTTTTTCATGGTCGAGCAGCACGGACGGTTTGGCATCCGCCACCCGGGCCCCGAAGGCCCTAACGTGCGCCACGGCATCCTCAACCTGAATGGCCACGCCACACGCGCGGGCCACATGCCATGCTTCCACGGCGGCAGCTCGGCTCACCGGACCTATCCCAGGATCGTCCATGACCTGCCCGACGGTCATGCCCGTCAGTGCGCAGGGCGCGCTGTAGGCCACGTTACAGATCAGTTTTTCCCACTGCATGGCCAGCACGTCAGCTACGGCTTCCGCATTGAATCCTGCGCTGCGCCACACCTTGGCGACGCCATCTGCCTGCGCGAAAGGCAAGCCGGCATAAGCGCCCATGCGAACTGCTGCCATGCCTTCATGCCGAGCGTGGGCTGGGCCACGCAGGGATGCGCCGAAGGCGGCCGCCACCCCCACAAGCAGTCGATCGGCTCCCACTTCCTCTGCAACAAGATCTGCACTTCCCAGGCCATTTTGTATGGTCAGCACCACGGTGTGCGGGGCCAGCATGGCACGTGCATCGCGCGCGGCTTGTGCGGTTTGCGAGGCCTTGGTGGCGATGATCACCAAGTCCATGGGTTCGTGCGGGACCTCCGTAGCGGCCGCCATGCGCACAGTACGGTCGCCGCTGGCGCCTTCCACACGCAGACCCTGGTCACGGATCGTTTGCACATGCTCCTGCCAACGGTCTATGACCTGTAATTCATTCCCCGCACTCGCCAGAAGCCCGGCGTACACCGAGCCCATGGCTCCACATCCCATGACTGCGATTTTCATTTGAAGCCTCTTTCGCTCAAGCCAGGAGTTGACGCAGTGAAGGTGCGAGCTCTTGCTTCGCTTCCAGGCCGAAACCGGGCGCGTCTGTAGGGCGAACCAAACCGCCGCCTACAGCGCAGCCAGGTGGATAGCCACCGAAAGGCTGAAACACGCCAGGGTAGGCTTCGCAACCTCCCAGCCCGAGACCGGTGGCAATGTGTAAATTGATCAGATGCCCCCCGTGCGGATGGGCTTGAGCACGGTCGTAGCCCGCCGCTTCCATCAGTGCCAGCATGTTTGTGTATTCGGTTAAGCCATAGGCCAATCCGGCATCCATCTGAAACACATCAATGCCACGGCGCATGCCGCCAAAGCGCAGAAGGTTGCGTACGTCTGCTGTAGAGAACAGGTTTTCACCAGTGGCGACTCTGCCGCCGTAGCCCTCAATCACCAACCGATTGAGTTCGAAGTCCAGTGGGTCACCGACTTCCTCATACCAGCGCAACTCCAGGGGCTTGAGCTGTTCCGCGTACTCAAGGGCGGTGGGTAAATCGAACCGCCCATTGGCATCTACCGCCAGATTGCTTCCACCGCCTGCCATTTCCAAGGCAGCATGCACTCGCTCCATATCCTGGGAGAGTGAGGCGCCTCCTATCTTGATCTTGAACGCGCTAAAGCCTTGATCGCGGTAGCCTGCAAGTTCGTCAGACAGCCGTCGTACGTTGTCTTCACCGGGGTAGTAGTAGCCGCCGGCCGCATACACGTGCACGCCATCAGCGGCTGTGCGGCCGAAGTGGCGCGCAATGGTGTGGCAGGCCGGCTCATCGCGCAGTTTGGCGTTGAGGTCCCACAGCGCGAGTTCGAGTGCGCCAACCGCTGCAGCGCGGTCGCCGTGGCCCCCGGGCTTCTCGTTGCGCATCATCACCTTCAGAGCGCGGGCTGCATCGAACGCAGTGCCATCGTCCGTGAGCAGATCCGCCGGTGGCGCCGCCAACAGGCGCGGAATGAATCGTTCGCGTAGTAAGCCACCTTGGGCGAAGCGGCCAATGGAGTCGAACGCCAAGCCTACGAGTGGTTTGCCCTGACGCACCACATCTGTGAAAACAGCGACCAGCGAGACGGTGTGTTCGGAGAAGTTGACCAAAGCGTTGGCAATATTGCCTTCGAGCGGGACGGTGAGTTCGCGGATGTCAGTGATACGCATGAGGGTGAGTCGGATTCTTAAAATGCACACGTGTGCAAAACGGATTGGAGATTAGCTAAAACAGTTTTAGCTGTCAATGGGTTTTGAAAAATTGGAAGAATGGTATTCGTTGGAGGCTTAAAATGATTACGTGTGCAAAGCTAATCAACCACTTCCATGACGCAAGCCTCAGGCGCTCCGAGAACCCTGTTCGACAAACTCTGGGATGCCCATTGCGTGGGCGAACTGGCTGATGGGCGCATGCTGATCCATGTGGATCGCCACCTGGTTCACGATCTTTCCAGCCCTCAGGCGTTCGACGGACTTCGTGCTTCGGGCCGCAGAGTGCGCAACCCAGAGCGAACTTTCGCCATGGCCGATCACATCGTTTCTACAGAAACGGGGAGAGGAGATGCCACTGTGCCTGGTGGCGAGGAGATGATTGTGGCGCTGCGCCGCAATGCCAGCCAGTTTGGCATCCGCCATTTCGATCTGGGCGACCCGGGGCAGGGCATCGTGCATGTTGTTGCGCCGGAGCAGGGGCTGGTGCACCCGGGCATGACGGTGGTTTGCGGCGACAGCCACACGTGCACCCTGGGCGCCTTGGGTGCCTGGGCGTGGGGGATAGGCACGTCCGAAGTGGAGCATGTATTGGCTACACAGACGCTTGCGCTACACATGCCTCACGCGATGCGCATCCACCTCAACGGCGAAATTGCCCCAGGGCTTTCAGCCAAGGATCTGGCTCTGTATTTGCTGCGGCGCATTGGTGTTCGTGGTGCGGCTGCAGGTTTCGTGGAAATGTGCGGCAATGTCGTGGATGCGCTGAGCATGGAGGCACGCTTCACCTTGTGCAACATGGGGATTGAGGCAGGCGCGCGTGCGGCGGTGATCGCGCCAGACGAGATCACCTTGTCGTATCTGCGTCAGCGATGCCAGGCGCTGCCACAGCTGGACCAGGCGCTCGCGCAGTGGGCTACCTGGCGCGGCGATGCGGGTGCGAGATACTCCGAAGAGTTGGAGATCAAGGTTTTGCTGCATTCACCCCAGTTCACCTGGGGCATTACCCCGGCGCAGGCTTTGGCTGCGCAGGAACGCCTTCCGCTTCTTGGCGAGGCCCGTGATGCGGAGGAAGCTGCCCAGTGGCGGCGCTCTTATGAGTACATGGGGCTGGAGCCTGGTACTTCGCTGGAAGGGCAGTCAGTGGACCGCGTGTTCATTGGTTCGTGTACCAATGGCCGACTATCGGATCTGCAGGAGGCCGCTACCCTTATCAAGGGGTACCGCGTGGCTTCGCACGTGCACGCCATGGTCGTGCCGGGCTCGAGTGCCGTCAGGCGTGAGGCTGAGGCTCTTGGGCTCGATAAGATTTTCATGGACGCCGGTTTCGAATGGCGTGAACCGGGATGTTCCATGTGCGTAGGTATGAATGCGGACAAGGTGGCCCCCGGGCAGCGCTGTGTCTCCACCTCCAACCGCAACTTTGAAGGGCGGCAGGGGCCGGGCGCGCGCACCCATCTGGCTAGTCCGGCGAGCGCTGCGGCGGCTGCGGTTGCCGGCCGAATCATTGATCACCGCGAGCTGAAAGCACCTTATGCAGAAATTTGAAGTGATTGAGGGCATCGCACTGCCACTGGACCGAACCAACATCGATACCGATGCCATCATTCCTCAGCGCTGGTTGGTGACCGTCTCGCGCCACGGGCTGGGAGAAGGGCTTTTCGGTAGCCTTCGATACGATGTCAATGGCCACGACCAGCCGGATTTCATCCTCAATCAACCGGCCTACCAAGGCGCTCGCATCATCGTGGCCGGCGCTAACTACGGCTGTGGTTCATCGCGTGAGCACGCCGTGTGGGCGCACCTGGACTATGGTGTGCGCGCCGTCATTGCGCCAAGCTTTGGCCCGATTTTCTACGGCAATAGCCTGAACAATGGCCTGCTGCCCGTGGAGCTGCCGGCCGACCAGGTGGCCATACTAATGGCGCAGTTGCTGGCCAGCCCAGGTGCGCGTTGTGGGGTGGATCTTCGAACCAATGAAGTGACCGGGCCTGATGGCGTGGTCTATCCCTTCACCATGGACGCCGGGCGCAGGCAGGCGCTGCTTAAGGGGTTGGACGACATTGCCCTTACAGAGCGCGAGGCGGATCGTATTTCCGCTTTTCAGCAGCAGCAATTGGCTCGGATGCCGTGGTTGGCATGACAGGTAGGATGGCGAAAATGAAAGCCACAATTCACGCAGGCAACGCCACTGTCACCATCCGCAATATTGCGGACGACTTGGCCATGTCGCATTCCACGGTCTCGCGCGCACTCGCTGATCACCCCAACGTCAAGTCGGAGACCAAACTGAGGGTGCAGGCACGTGCCCGTGAATTGGGCTACGTGCCTAATGGGCTGGCGCAGAGCATGCGCGGCACACATGGGCCGGTGCTGGGGCTGGTCATCCCTGACATCCGCAACGAGTTTTACGCCTCCATGGCCCAGATCGTGGCCGATGCTGCGGCGGCACGCGGCTTTCACCTTGCGCTCAGCATTACTGAAGACGACCCAGACCGTGAGATGGGCGATGTTCGTGCGCTGCTCGTCTCTCGTGCGGCAGGGGTCATCATCACGCCCAGTAGCGGCATACGGGCAGAAACCCTGGACATGCTGCGTGGTGTCAATGCGGCTCAACTCGTGCGCCACCACCCAGGGATTGCGCATGAGGCGGTGCTGATCGACGATTTCGCAGGAGTGGCTTCTGCAACCCGGCATCTGGTCAACTACGGCCATCGCCGGATCGCCTACGTGGGCACCCATCCTGACATCAGTTGCGGGCTGGACCGGCATGAGGGGTTCCGGACGGTGATGGCCGAGCATGGGTTGGATGCATCTCACGCAGCGCTTGGCCCCCCACGGCCGGAGTTTGCCCAACATGCCGTGACTTCGCTGCTGGCAGGTGGGACCCAGCGGCCTACCGCTTTGGTAGTGGGCAGCTCTAGCCTCACGATCGGCGCGCTGGAGGCCCTGCGCGGCCTGCGCTTGCGCTGGCCCGAAGATATCTCGGTTGTAGGCTACGGCGACCCAGTCTGGTTCAAGCTGATTGGTGATGGCCTCACTACGGTGCAGTTGCCCGTGCAAGATATGGGCCGGTACGCAACCAGCCTTTTGTTGATGCGCTTTGAAGGCAGTTCTACTTTGGTTCCCAGCCAAACCGGGCATGCATCGCGGTTCGCACCGTCGCTGGTGGTGCGGGGATCGACGGCTATTTGCGCGCGCTCCCCGTTGTAAATCCGGTCTGAAGTCTCGCTCTGTTGGAAAGAGGGCCAGTGTTTTTTCCAGGTAGTCGGATTAGCGTCAAAAAATAGCGAAAATAGGTCCATGCTGACTGAACTACGGCGCACCTTGGTCAGCAAGAGCTGGCTGCCCGATCTGGCTTTAATTGCGCTGGCGTGGTGGGCCGCGTTCTGGCTGCGCTTCAATCTGGGCTTGCCTGCGCGCTACGTGCAGGACGCCTTGCTCACCACCCCCATTGCGTTGCTGGGCATGGCCTGTGGGCTCACCCTGATGCACGTGCCTCGCCAATCCTGGCGGTATGTCAGCTTGGCCGATCTGCGGCGTCTGGCGGCCGGAGTAGCGCTGGGCGGGCTTCTGACCACCACGGTGGTGATGGGGCTGCGCGTCGAAGGCTTTCCACGCTCCGTCTTTCTGATCAGCGCGCTTTTGGCATTGGTCTTTCTGGCCGGCGCCAGGGCTGCCTGGCGCACGCTGATGGAATTGATCCACGCGCCCGCATCCAGTGCGCCTGGTTCGCGGGCCTTGTTGATCGTCGGCACATTGGAAGAGGCTGATCAGGCTTTGCGCACACTCAAAGGAGTCGCCGGCTGGCAGGTCAGTGGAATCGTTTCACCCCACGTGCAGGACACCGGCCGCACGCTGCAAGGCGTGCCCGTATCGGGTGGGGTTGAGCAGTTGGCAAAGCTTGCACAGGACGGAGGCATAGGCACCGTTCTGCTGGCCAGCCCTGCGGGGGCCGAACTCAGGCGCGAGGTCCTCATGCGTTGGTCGGGCTCTGGCTTAACCTTGCTCACCCTGCCTAGCGCAGACGAATGGCTGAGCCCCGGCGGTATTGCGCCTCGTGAGGTCCAGCTTGAAGATCTCCTGGGGCGTGCGCCGGTACAACTGGATGCGCGCGGCCTGTCAAGCTTGCTGGGGGGCCAGACCGTGCTGGTGACGGGCGCAGCAGGATCTATTGGTTCGGAGTTGTGCCGCCAGGTGGCGCGCTTTGGCGTGGCCAGGCTGGTGTGTGTAGACCAATCGGAATATGCCATCTACCAACTGGAGCAGGAACTCCGAAAAAGCTTTCCAAACATGCAGGGCGTGTACCTGACAGCGAGTGTGCGTGAACCGGAGCGCCTCCTGGCCATTGCCACGCGTTATCAGCCCGCTGTGATGCTGCACGCTGCGGCATACAAACACGTGCCACTCATGGAGAGGGGCAATGAAGTCGAAGCCCTGCGTACCAATGTGCTCGGAACCTTGCACGCGGCGCGCGTGGCTGGTCAGGTAGGGGCTCGGCGTTTCGTACTGGTCTCCACGGACAAAGCAGTCAATCCTACGAGTGTGATGGGTGCCAGCAAGCGCTTGGCAGAGCAGGTGGTCCAGGAGGTAGCGGCGCTGTGCTCCGATACGCAGTTCGTCTCGGTTCGATTTGGAAACGTTCTGGGTTCTAGTGGCTCCGTGGTGCCGCTTTTCTCTGCACAGATAGAGCAGGGAGGGCCGGTGACGGTCACGCACCCGGATATCGTGCGCTACTTCATGACGATCCCGGAAGCCGCGCAGTTGGTGCTTCAGGCCGGTTTGATGGGGCGTTCGGGCCAGATTTTCGTGCTCGACATGGGTGAGCCCGTCAAGATCGCTGAGCTGGCACGCATGTTGATCCGACTTTCCGGAAAATCCGAAGCCGAGATACCTATTGTGTACACGGGCCTGCGACCTGGCGAAAAGCTTTATGAAGAGCTGCTTGCGGACGATGAAACCACCGAGCCAACGCCGCACCCGAAGTTGCGCGTCGCCAAGGTGGCGTCATCTGAGCTTGGCAAGCTGATTGAAATAGAAGCAGGTATCTCGGATCTTGGCGGAGGACTGTCCGGGCCTGAGGTTCGGCGGTTCCTGAGCCAATTCGTGCCTGAATACCGCCCCGGAGGGTGATCTCCTACACTTGGTTTCAGCCGCGACGTACATAGTGTGGTCGTCGCCGTTTCCTGGTCATATGCCTTCGCGGCTCAAGATGTCCGCCACAAGCTCAAGGCGGAGCAGGGGGTTGTCAAGGGTCATCAGGCGCTGCTTCATCTCAGTGGACAACGGCAGCAATTCGCACCAGCGGTTAGCCACCCAACCGCAGTCCTGATAGGCACTTTCGGCATCATCCGACGCAATAGCGCCGCGTTCACGAAGTGAGTTTCTCAGCTGACGCAGCGCCTGGGCCGTGTGTTGGAGGTCTTCGGGGATGCTGACAGCTGCATCATCGGCCAGCAATACGACATCTGCTACCCACAACCCGTGCTTGAGCCGCTCGTGCCGAACCACGCGAAAGCGTTGCCGGCCTTCACACTGCACCACGAAAAGGCCTGATTGAGGTCGCTCCAGCTTCACGATGTGTGCCAGTGTGCCTTCAGCTTGCAACTGCTCATCAGGCGCGCCGGCAACCTGAACTTCATGGCCTTGGCGTATATTGACCACGCCGAAGGGAGCGCCTGCTTTTTGGCACTTGTCCATAAGGTCCAGATAGCGCACTTCAAAAATACGCAGCGGGAGTTCTCCGCCTGGAAATAGCACGGTGCCCAGCGGAAATAACGGCAGCCAATGGAGGGTAAGTGGTTCGTCAGCCATAGGTGTCGCTATGATCGCACGCATATGAATCCTCTGGCCGTTCATTCGGCAGCCGATGCTCTACCAAATCATTTCTTTCCTGCTTGAAGTTGCGGCCACTTTAGTGGGCGGCGCGTGTCTGCTGCGCCTGTATATGGGGTGGCGCCGAATGTCCATGCAAAACC
The DNA here is from genome assembly GCF_000422885.1 of Ottowia thiooxydans DSM 14619. Classification (GTDB taxonomy): domain Bacteria; phylum Pseudomonadota; class Gammaproteobacteria; order Burkholderiales; family Burkholderiaceae_C; genus Ottowia; species Ottowia thiooxydans. The sequence goes on from NZ_AUGX01000014.1 coordinate 128,308, forward strand.
CGGTGGGCCGGTTTGTGCTGGCACTCACTGATTGGCTGGTCCTTCCGTTGCGGCGCCTGCTTCCGCCGCGCGGATCACTGGATGCAGCCAGCCTGCTCGGGGCCTGGTTGGTCAAATTGCTCCAATTCATCGTCATGATGCTTCTTTTAGGGGGCCACTCATGGGCCGTGCTCCCGGTATTGGCGCTCCTCGGTATCTTCAAACTTGCCATTTCGGTGGCTACCTCGGTGGTTTTAGTCTCCGTACTCCTGTCATGGACACAGAGCCGCAGCCCGATAGGGGACGTCTTTGACCGCTTGAGCGCGCCTTTGCTCGCACCGCTGCGCCGGATCATTCCACTCATCGGTGGAATTGATCTTTCTCCACTGGCGTTGCTGGTGCTGCTTCAGATTGCCAGCATCATGCTTGGGGCTGCCCAAGCGAGTCTGTTGGGTGGCGTGGTGCTGGGGGTTTAATTTTGACTGCGCCGAAGCGCTTCGACTGAAAGCGGAAATCCAATAGCCAACGGGCCCCGCGGGGCCCGTTGGCGTGTTGTGGTCCGTTCGGTGGTGGCCGACTGGCTTTTTGAAGGTTCAGCTTACCGCGTCAGTCGGTTGACGCTGCAACATGGCAAGCACCTTGGCGATCTTTTCGCGCAGTTCGCGGCGATCGCAAATGAAATCGACAGCACCTTTGGTTTGCAGGAATTCGGCTCGCTGAAAGCCCTCTGGCAGCGTGACACGCACCGTGCTCTCGATCACGCGGGGGCCGGCAAAGCCGATCAGTGCTTTGGGCTCAGCGATCACTACATCACCCACGAAGGCAAAACCGGCTGAAACGCCACCCATGGTTGGGTCGGTGAGCACGCTGATGTATGGCAAGCCCTTCTTGGCCAAACGCGTCAGCGCGGCGTTGGTCTTGGCCATCTGCATCAATGAAAGCAAGCCTTCTTGCATTCGCGCGCCACCTGTGGCGGTAAAGCAGATGAAGGGCACTTTTTGCTCTACGGCGGTTTCAACGCCGCGCACGAAGCGTTCACCGACCACGGAGCCCATGGAGCCGCCCATGAAGTCAAATTCGAACGCGGCAGCCACTACGTTGATCGAATGGACGGCACCGCCCATGACCACCAGCGCATCGGTTTCCCCGGTGTTTTCCATCGCTTCCTTGATGCGCTCCGGATACTTCCTGCTGTCTTTGAACTTGAGCGCATCTACCGGCACGACTTCCTGGCCAATCTCGTAACGCCCTTCGTTGTCGAGAAAGACATTCAGCCGCTCGCGCCCACCCAGGCGGTGGTGGTGGCTGCAATGAGGGCAGACGTTCTGGTTTTGTTCCAGATCGGTTTTGTACAGCACAGTGTCACACTGAGGGCACTTGATCCAGAGGCCTTCGGGCATCTGCCGCCGATCAGCGACGTCGGATTTTTGGATCTTGGGAGGAAGAAGCTTTTCAAGCCAACTCATGGAAGTTCCTTGGAGACTGTCGGCCTTGAAGGGCCGAAAGCGAAAATGGGCAGGAGATGGGTGATTATCAGGCGTCCAGGGCGGTACGGATGCCGCGCAGGAAATCAGCCGCCACCGCAATCACGCGCTCGTGGGGTTGGTCTTCTATAAGTTGAATCAACCGGCTGCCAATGACCACCGCGTCCGCGATGCGTCCAATGGCCCTGGCTGTCTCCGCATCACGGATTCCGAAGCCCACACCCACGGGAACATGCACGTGCTGGCGGATGCGCGGCAACATGCTTTCCACTTCCGCCGTGTTCAGGGTTCCCGAGCCAGTGACGCCCTTGAGCGAAACGTAGTAAACATAACCGCTTGCGACCTGAGCGACTTCAAGCATGCGCTGCTCGGTGGAGGTGGGTGCAAGCAGGAAGATGAGATCAATGCCGTTGTCTTTCAGCTTGCTGGCGAAGGCTTCGCATTCCTCAGGTGGATAGTCCACCACCAGCACGCCATCAACACCTGCTGCTGCGGCGTCGAGAATGAAGGCGTCGGTGCCGTTTTTCTGGTCGTAGCGTTCAATCGGGTTGGCGTAACCCATCAGTACGACCGGCGTGGTGGAGTCTTTTTCGCGAAAGACCTTGACCATAGCCAGGACCTGCTTCAGGCCAATTCCTAGCGAAAGTGCGCGGTCTCCCGCTTTCTGGATCACCGGGCCGTCGGCGCTGGGATCAGAGAAAGGCACGCCGAGTTCGATCACATTCGCGCCAGCGGTCACCATTCCGTGCATCAAGGCGGGCGTGATGTCGGCGTACGGAAAACCAGCCGTGACGTACGGAATCAGCGCTTTACGGCCTTCCTTCTGGAGCTTTTCGAAAGTTGCGGCGATGCGGCTCATGATTTACCTCCTTTGCCGGTCGGTATGCCTTTGACGACATGGCCACGCATGGAGGGGCGATCATAGAACTCTGCGCCGTCGAGGTCGGCCACGGTACCAATGTCTTTGTCGCCACGTCCTGAAAGGTTGACCAGGATGGATTGGTCTGGCCGCATCGTGGGGGCGAGCTTCATGGCGTAGGCGAAAGCGTGGCTGGATTCGAGTGCGGGGATGATGCCTTCAGTTCGACACAGATGATGGAAGGCAGCCAGGGCCTCCACATCAGTCGCACCTACGTATTCGGCGCGGCCAATGTCTTTCAGCCATGCGTGCTCAGGGCCCACCCCCGGGTAGTCCAGGCCAGCGCTGACACTGTGAGTTTCAGTGATCTGCCCGTTGTCGTCTTGCAGTATGTAGGTCCGATTGCCGTGGAGCACGCCACTGGAGCCACGCTGCAGGCTGGCGGAATGTTTGCCGCTCTCCAAACCTTCGCCAGCAGCTTCCACGCCTATCAGGCGGGTTTTTTCGTAGGGGATATAGGGATAGAAGATGCCCATGGCGTTACTGCCACCACCTACGCAGGCAATGACTGCATCAGGTTGTTCGGCCGCAATGTTCTGTGCGGCCAGCATTTCAGGCATCTGGGTCAGGCATTCCTTGCCGATCACGCTTTGGAAGTCTCGGACCATGGCAGGGTAGGGGTGCGGGCCGGCGACGGTGCCGATGATGTAGAAGGTATTGTCCACATTGGCTACCCAGTCACGCATGGCCTCGTTCAGCGCGTCTTTGAGCGTTTTGCTGCCTGATTCAACCGGAATCACCGTGGCGCCCAGGAGCTTCATGCGGTAAACGTTCGGGCTTTGGCGCTTGACGTCTTCGCTACCCATATAGACCACGCATTCGAGCCCGTAGCGCGCGCAGATGGTTGCAGTGGCTACGCCGTGCTGGCCTGCACCAGTTTCCGCAATGACGCGCGGCTTGCCCATGCGCTTGGCCAGCATGGCTTGACCGATGACGTTGTTGATCTTGTGCGCGCCGGTGTGGTTGAGATCCTCCCGCTTCAGGTAGATCTGCGCACCGCCTAGCTCCCGGCTGGTGCGAGCCGCGTGGTAGACGGGGGAGGGCCGGCCCACGTAATGGGCGAGCTCGTAGTGGAATTCGGTCAGAAACTCAGGGTCGTTCTGGAATTTGGCGTAAGCCTCTCGCAACTCACTGATGGCGAAGGTCAGCGTTTCGCTGACGAAGCTGCCGCCGTAAGGACCAAAGTGTCCGGAGGCATCGGGTTGATGGTAGGTGGACATGGGATAAACAAGGTTTTTTTAGATGAACACGAATGACGCGCCGTGAGGGCGGTCTCTCCAAATAGGGACAACAGACCGCAACCGGGTTTGGGGTTCAGTCATCGGGCACTGAACAGCAATCTAGCGGCGCGAGTCAGTCGCCATGGGAATCAGCGGCTTTCACAGCGGCAACGAATTGCTGGATCTTGCCAGCATCCTTGATGCCCTTAAGCGGCTTGCCTTCGGGGCCATCCGCTTCGACGCCAGAACTGACGTCAACCGCGAGTGAAAATCCCCGCTTGCGGAGCGCGCGCACACCGTCTCCCACGTTTGCAGGTGTGAGTCCACCAGATAAGACGAGGTGAGCGTTGACGCTTGGTGGTAGTAGTGACCACTGAAATGCCTTGCCGCCGCCGCCATAACCCTCGACTTCAGCGTCGAGCAAGATGGCTTGGGCGTGATGAAAATCCTGGGTGAATTCTAGCAAGTCGAACTGCGCTGCCGTACCGAGCGGAATACGCGCTGCGCGAACCCATGGTCGAGCGCAGGTTTGAGCGATGGCTTCGCATTCGGCTGGCGTTTCGTCGCCATGAAATTGGAGCAAGGTCGGTGCGCAAAGGGCGCAATCGGATGCAATCTGCTGCGCAGTGGCATTCACATAAAGCAGCACTGAACTGACGAAGGGCGGTAACCTGCGGATCAACTCGGCCGCGCGCTCCGCGCTGACGTGACGCGGGCTTTTGGCATAGCGCACGAAACCTATGGCGTCTACCCCGGCAGCCACGGCTGCATCCACGTCTTCTTCGCGTGTCAAACCACAGATCTTGATGCGGGTTCTGCTACTCATAATGGCAGCCAATCATACGCGGGCGTCCGCTCTGGCAATTCCCATTTCGGATCGTAGACCGGGCCAAGAAAATACAGGCCTTCGGGCGCGAAGGTGGGTGCCGCCGCTTTTCGATCGCGTGCTTGCAGTACTTCGCGCAGCCAATCAGGTGTTTGTGCGCCATGGCCAACCGCGATCAAGCAGCCCATGATGTTCCGGATCATGTGGTGTAAGAACGCATTGGCTTCAAAATCGAAGCGCCAATAGGCACCTCGGCGGGTAATGCTTACTCGTTTAATGTGTTTTACGGGCGAAAGTGCCTGGCACGCCGAAGCTCGGAAGGAGGTGAAATCATGCTCCCCGATCAAATGAAGCGCTGCCGCTTGCATGGCCTGCTCATCCAAGGGGCGGAATACCCACCCCACGCGCCCCGCGTCAATGCTGGGCCGCACGGCCGATTCGAGCAGTATGTAGGCGTATCGGCGGGCGAGGGCGCTGCCACGGGCATGAAACTCCGGGGTGACTTCATTCGCCCATTGCACCGCAATGTTGGCGGGAAGGTACCGGTTGGTACCACGCACCCAGGAAGACATGTCTCGGCTCATGTCGATATCGAAGTGCACGACCTGCATGAGCCCGTGCACGCCCGCATCAGTGCGGCCAGCGCAGAGCGTGGTGACCGGTTGGGTCGTAAAGGCCGCCAGGGCGGCTTCCAGCTTGTCCTGAACCGTGAGCCCGGTCAACTGGCTTTGCCAGCCCTGGTAGGCGCGGCCATCGTAGCTGAGGCCGAGCGCAAGCCTCATGGGTTCAACTCAGCTCATTCAGAAAGCGCTCTGCGCGTGCCTTGAGTGGCCCGGTGGCTTCAGCCACCACCTCCGTGATGAGACTACGGGCACCTTCTGTATCGCCAATAGCATGGAACTCTTGAGCCAAAGCCATTTTGGTGCTCAGAGGGTTGTCATCGAGATCGTCTGCCGCATCAGGTTGCTCTGTGCTGAGTTCTCCGCCAGAGCGTGAATCCGGATTAACGGAGAGTGCTTCCAGATCGAACTCAATCATGCCGGAGTTTCCGGTATCGATGGAGGGGGACGCGGGCAGCGGTGGCAGGGACGGAGCTGGGGCTGCGCGAACGACCGGTGCCGCAGGCTTGGGCGTTGGTAGATCGAGCTCCATTGGGGCGGAACTCGCAAATACTGCGCCGCCTCCAATATCCAGGTCAAGATCGAAATCCAGTGGAGGGATATCGGCTGCGGACACAACCCGCGGGGCAGGCGCTGGCGCTTTTGGTGCTGCCGCTGCAACTGCCGCGGCCGCTACAGCTGCAGCCACCGGCGCTGGGCTGGCTGCTACTGGAGCTTTTGATGGCTTGATCGTGGGGGCCTTGACGGGAGCACTTTCCAAATCAAGATCCAGGGCGGAGAAGCTGCTGGGCAGGCCATTCTCATCAATCAGCCGTGTTGGCATGGGGCCAGTATCGCTGCTGAAGGGGCGCTTGGGCGCATCTGGTCCATCGTCTGGCCCGAGCAGGCTGGCGTCGACCGAGTAGAGCGGGTTGTCCGCTTCGATCTGCACACCCAGGCCGCGGATGTACGCCCAGTCTGGGCCGGCTCCACCGGAGATTGCGTTGGCTTCTGTGGCTATAGCTTCAAGTGCGCGCGCGTCGCGGCGTTTGAGGTAGATCTCCGCCAGTTTGCGGTGGATGGATAGTCGTGTTGGGTTAACACGCATCGCTTCCTTGAGGATTTCCTCTGCCTGCATGTCGCGGCCATAAGCCAGATACACGTCGGCCTCAGCAACCGGATCCACGTCTCCCGCCGCGTCGATCTGGCTTGGCGAGTAAATCATGGAAGACTGGTTGCCCATGTGCGAGGTGCGGTTACTCGTATCCACACGCCTGCCGCCGCTCGAACCAAAGAAGGAGTCACCTTGTGGGCGGCTTTCAGTGAGCGTGCTGTCGAATTGGCCGTCAACGTCCTTTTTCCGGCGGGAGCGATACAACCCGTATCCGAGCAGCAGAGCCAGAAGGCCACCACCGGCAACGGGAAGCAGCGGATTTTCTGTGAGCGAATCGAGTAGTGATGGCTCTTCTACTGGCATTGGCGCGGGCTTGACCACCGGCCGTGGCTTGGACGCGGGAGCACTTGCAGCTGCAGCAGTAGCCGCTGCTGCGGCAGCAGCTTTGCTGGCCGCGAGAGCGGCTGCCTCAGCGGCAGAGGCTGCGGGGGTGCTTGGGCTGGCTGCCGCGGCAGATGCCGCAGCAATCACAGGTGCTGCAGCAACCGCTGGTGCTGGTGCTGGTGCTGGTGCTGGTGCTGGTGCTGGTGCTGGCGCAGCGCTGGCGGGTTGGGCGGCGCCGGTTGGTAGATTGATCGTGGGCACTGCGGCGGCCGCTCCGGCTGCGGATGCGGTTGGTGCCGTTTTCGGTGCAGGAGGCGTTTTCTGCAGGCGAGATAATTCTGCGATGTTTCGGTTCAACTCAGCAATGCGATCAGCTTGCTCTTGAGCTTGCCGGGTTCGCGCCAAGCCGGTTTCTGCTTGGCTGGTGGGGGCTGAAGCTGCGCTGGCGGCACCTTTTGACAGCGTCAGGCGGTCCGGGCTGGCCGGCGCGGGCGCGCCATCTCGCACGTTTGCGGAGACACGGCCAGAGGCGCTTCTTCCAGCTGCTTCAACCTGTGCGCTGGGCGCGCTTTGGGCCAAACCGGTGCGGAACGCTTGGAAATCACGGCTTTGCGCCACCACTGCACGGCGTGCTTCCGTCCGGGACATGGCCGCGGCCTGCTCCGAACTGGGAAGGTCAATGACTGCGCCAGCCTTCATGTAGTTGACGTTGCCGCGGACGAAGGCCTTGGGGTTGGCGCGCAACATGGCCATCAGCATTTGATCCAGCGAAACGCCTGCAGGCAGGTTGGCTGAAGCGATGCCGTAGGCCGTATCGCCACGGCGAACCGACACTTGCCCATTGCCGCCACTTTGGCTGGCTTCAGCTGCCTTAGCTCTCTGCGCGGCACGCGGGGAGGCCGCTGGGGTGGTCTGTTCCGCTACCGAGGGGCGAGCTACTGGCGCTGGTGGCGGCGCCTGAAGTACTTGTGCGCCGAGGGGCAATTGAGTTTGAGGAGCGGGTAATGGTGCCGCTGGTGCCGGTACACGCCCTGGTGGATCGACGAGCATGGTGTAGTCGCGCACCATGCGGCCGTTCGCCCAGTTGGCCTCGATCACCACTCCGACGAAGGGCTCATTGATGGGGCGTTCGCCCACCAGCCGCAGATACGCTTGCCCGTTGGAGCGCCGCTCCAGCGTGAGGCGAGTACCACTCAATGCCTGTGTGTAATCCACACCAACCGAGCGGAATGCTTGCGGGGATGCAATGCGGGCTTGAAAGGAGGAGGCTTCCTCGGAGGAGATCTGCGGCACTTCGATCTCAGCGCGCAGGGGCTCGCCAAGGGCAGAGCGCACGGTGATGGCACCCAGCGCCAAGGCCTGGGCATCCAGGCATACGCCCATGGTGGCTAGTGCGGCGGCTGAAGCAAGGGTTGCCTTCTTCCAGGATGGGAACCTGTTGCCGGCAATCTCCGATCCCCGTTGAGCAGCGTTGGAAGTTTTCTTCATAGTTCTTTAGACAGGCCGAGCCTACCGCGAGGAGATACGGAAATCGACATTAACATCAACGAATTAGGCTGACAAGCTGAGAACCAGCCTGCGATTGCTTTTTGCTGGCACGAAGTCCAACGTATTCAACCGCCGTTTGGTAAGTGTGCCAATGATATAGCCCAACTGAGCCCACTCCTGAGGCCTGGCGTGATGCTCAAGGGCAGAGTAGTGATCAAACTCACGATGTTGCCGTGGCGCAACGAGAAAAGGCCTCATTTGTCACTCAGAGAAACAACGCAATGCCTGATCCAGGCTACCTCGGGTTTTCCGCGGAAGCGAAAAAACCGAGGCGCGCGGTGAAACTCAAGCGTCCAGCAAGACGCGCAGCATACGCCGCAGTGGCTCTGCAGCACCCCACAGCAACTGATCGCCAATGGTGAAGGCGCCTAGATATTCCGGTCCCATGGCCAGTTTGCGGATGCGGCCCACTGGAATGGTCATGGTTCCTGTAACTGCCACTGGTGTCAGATCAGCTAGAGTGGCTTCCTTGTTGTTGGGAACGACCTTCACCCATTCGTTGTCCGCCGCGATCATGGCTTCGATGTCGGCAAGAGGCACGTCTTTTTTCAGCTTGAAGGTGAGTGCCTGGCTATGGCAGCGCATGGCACCCACGCGCACGCAGAACCCGTCAACAGGGATGGCTGCTGTGTCGAAGCCCTCGCCAAGCCCCATGATCTTGTTGGTTTCAGCCATGCCTTTCCACTCTTCGCGGGAGTAACCGTCACCCAGATCCTTGTCGATCCAGGGAATCAGTGATCCGCCCAGGGGCACAATGAAATTGGCGGTCTCGTCCGGGCTGAGGCTGCGCTGGCGCCCGATCACCTTGCGATCGATTTCCAGAATGGCGCTTTTAGGGTCATCCAGCAGCGGCTTCACTTCAGCGTACAGGGTGCCGTACTGCGTGAGAAGTTCGCGCATGTGCTGGGCGCCACCACCGCTGGCGGCTTGGTAGGTTTGCGTGCTCATCCACTCGACCAGTCCGGCTTTGTAGAGCGCACCCACACCCATGAGCATGCAGCTGACGGTGCAATTGCCGCCAACCCAGTTGTTGCCACCTTTGGCTAACGCATTTTTGATGACAGGCAAGTTTACGGGGTCCAGAACAATCACCGCATCATCATTCATGCGCAATGTGCTGGCGGCATCAATCCAGTGGCCGTTCCAACCTGCGGCACGCAGTTTTGGAAACACCTCCGAGGTGTAGTCTCCACCTTGGCAGGTAATGATGATGTCGCACTTTTTCAGTGCATTGATGTCGTGCGCATCCTTGAGTGTTTTCTCGTTTCGTGCGAGGGCAGGTGCTGCGCCACCGGCGTTGCTGGTGGAGAAGAAGACAGGTTCGATCAAATCGAAGTCTTTTTCGGCCTGCATGCGATCCATCAGGACCGAGCCGACCATGCCGCGCCAGCCGACCAGGCCAACTGTGTTGCCGATTTTCATTTTCTTTCGCGCCTTTCAAACAAAGTTAATCTGTCTGACCTGCCCGGCTCGTCTGGCTCCGGGAGGGTGGGCGCACGACGAACCGGGACTGAGGTCAGCCCTTTTTGGTGATCGTGGTAATGGAAAAGAGACAGGCAATGACAGCGCACGCGTTCGGTGTGGAAACCGAAGCGATGGGATCGAGGCGATCACGCGCGTTCATAGTGGATCAATTTTAGTAGAGCGCGCTGGGTTCACTGAGTGGACAGGACTTAAATCCAGATGGCCCTGAGGGGAATGTCGCGTTGATACGACGGCGTTATTCTGAAATGTAGAAAAAATATTTCATTTCCCCAGTAGCCTAGCGAGATCAAGAAGGTCAGTGGCGTGCAAGGTATTGGCGGGATCGGGTGAAATATCTTTGGGCCGGCGGGCGCCAAATTCCAGCGGCCTTTCAACATACGCGGTTTGCAGGCCGCAAGCGCGGCCAGCGGCCAGGTCGTCCTGATGGGCCGCCACCAGCATGACTTCGGCCGGAGCTAGATCAAATACCTCGGCTGCGCCGCGGTATACGGCTGGGTCAGGCTTATAAGCGCGAAATACTTCAGCCGAGAGTACGCAATCCCAAGGCAGGCCTGCCTGCTTGGCCATATTGGTCAAAAGGCCGATGTTCCCGTTGGAAAGCGTGCAGATGGTGTGACGGCGCTTGAGCTGCGACAAGCCTTCCACCACATCTGGCCAGGGTGCCAAGCGGTGCCAGACGCGGTTAAGTTCGCGTCGTTCCACGTTCGGCATCTCTTGGAGTCCGAACCTGGGGAGGATCTCGTCAAGGATCAAGCGATGCAAATCATCGATTCTTGTCCACCCCAGTTCGCCGGACATGACACGAGCCATCGCGGGGCGATACCCTTCACGCCAAGCCAGCGCAAAAGCGTCGCCGTCAATATCTGGATAGAGGTGCGCCATCTCGGCGACGATGGAGCCATGCCAGTCAACGACCGTGCCAAACACGTCGAAAACAAGAACTCTGGGCGGAATAGCGAGTGTGGCGGCCATAGTGCGTTTGGTGTGGTTTATCTTGCGTTATTCATTATTGGGTATGGCGGCATTCAATTGCCGTGCCGCCGCTCCAATGGATCGGGAGGATGCTGCGTAGGCGTGCCAAGGTTGATTGCCCAAGCGCAGGCGGGCCTGGATGTTGGTGATGTTCCAGTGCGCACCGCTTTCCACGTTTGGCAATTCCTCCCAGCCCACGGGCACCGAGATTCCCATGCCCGGCCTGGCACGAAGAGACCAGGCTGACACGGTGGTGGCGCCACGGCCATTGCGCAGGTAGTCCACATAAATTTTGCCCACGCGGTTCTTGGGGCCGGAAATGGCCACGAAGCGGTCAGGAAGCAACCGCGCCAGGTGCTCGGTGAGTAATTTACTGAAGGCCTTGACTTCGGTCCATCCGTGTAAGCGCTTAATGGGGACCACGACATGTAATCCTTTCCCCCCGCTGGTTTTCAGGAAAGGCACCAGCTTTAGTTCAGTGAGAAGGGTATAGGCCAGTTGCGCGGCTTCCTGCACCGCCAGCCAAGCCACGCCCTCACCGGGATCGAGATCCAGGGTGAAGCGATCAGGGCGTTCGATTTTGTCGCTTGTCGCGTTCCAGGTATGCAGCTCCACCGTATTCATTTGTACGGATCCGAGGAGGGCTGCAGCGTTGTTGATTTCGAGCAGACCTGCATGGCCAGGGTCGAGTTGAGTATCGAGCACAGTCACGCCAGGTAGCTGCCTGCCCTCCATATGCTTTTGGAAAAAAGCGTCTTCATCGATACCCCCGGGAGCTCGAAGTAACGCCACGGGGCGTTGAGCCAAGTGAGGCAGGAGCAAGGGAGCCACGCTAGCGTAGTAACGGGCGAGGTCTAGCTTAGTGACGCCGGTGCTTGGGTCCACCACGCGCTCGGGATGGGTGAGGGTCTGTCCCAGCAGGACCCCAGGGGCCGTGGAAGCCAAAGCAGGCTCAGGTTTTTCTTTCGCTTTCGATGAGGTTTTCGCCTTGCTGCCCACAGGCTTCTTTTCGTTCATGGGATGTCCTGCGGAGCTAAGTCCAGGTAGCAAGATGTCTTCGCGCGCTTTGTCTTCTCGCAAGCCCATATAAACTGGTTGGCGCAATCGCCCTTGGGGCGTCATGCCCGCGTGCGCAATCTGAACGACCAATTGCGGACGAACCCAGTGCACGGCGCCTGCTACGAGGTCTTCCTTGGACATTGGTTTGTGCGTTGTAAGCAGCGGAGATAGCCTTTTCTTGAGTGTTGCCAGCGTCACCGAGTCGAAGCCAGAACCTACGTTGCCTGCATAGCGAAGAGATCCGATCTCGTCATAGGCTGCCAATACCAGAGCACCAATGTCTCCTTGCGCGGCGCGAGCACCCCGTCCGTCAGTGAAGCCCGCTATCAGGAACTCATCGCTTTGGCGCGTTTTTAGTTTGATCCAGTCGTTCGAGCGCCCGCTGAGATAGGCAGCTTTGCGCCGTTTGCCAATAACTCCTTCCATTCCAATTCGGGTGGCGCTGTCCAGAAGGCTCCCCGGATCCGTTTCGAATGACTGCGTCACCCGCAACACGGGGCTCATGGGAGCTTCCTCCATCAGCTTTGTCAGGCAAGTGCGCCGCTGCTCCTGTGGGATTTGACGCAAATCTGCGCCGTTCAGATAGAGCAGGTCGAACAGATACAGAACCAGGTTCTTCGCCTGACGACCATCGAATGCAGTCTGAAGTGCAGCGAAGTCTGGCACGCCTTGCTCATTCAGAACGACGACTTCTCCATCGAACCAAGCAGTCTTGACTGGTACGGAGGCCAGAGCCGCCGCAATCTCTGGCATGCGCGAAGTCCAGTCGATACCATTGCGCGTATAGAGTTTGACTCTTCCTGCGGCCATGCGCGCCAGAAGGCGGTAGCCATCAAACTTCAATTCCCAAAGCCACTCCAGTGAGTCTGCCGGTGGCGCCTGGGCTAATGAGGCCAGTTGCGGCGCCATGGTTTCAGGCTGAGGGGCTTTCAGAGCGTGGAGACCGCCCACCTCTCGCTCCGGTGGGATCGCAACACTCTTTAATCTCTTCGCTTTTGCGGGCGCCAAGGCAGGTGCAGGGCCCACAGAGTCGGGTAGGGCGTGTGTCACGCTGAACTCTGCGGCTGGACGTGCCTCATCGTCTTTTTCTTTGATAAGCAGCCAGTTCGTTTTGGCGGTGTCGTCTTCGCCCTTAAGGCGTATTAGCGCCCAATTGCCGTTTAGCTTGACGCCAGTCAGTTTGAACTTGAAGTTTCCTGCGGCCAATCCATGAGCTGGATCGTGTCCCGAAAGAGGCGACCAAGTACCCCTATCCCAAATGATCACGCGACCACCGCCATATTGATCCGTGGGAATTTGCCCTTCGAATTGGTTGTATTCGACTGGGTGGTCTTCAACCTGAACCGCTAGCCGTTTGTCCTGCGGATCCAGGCTGGGCCCCTTAGGGACAGCCCAGCTTTTCATGGTGCCACCTATCTCCAGCCGAAAATCGTAGTGGAGTTTGCTGGCCCAATGTTTCTGAATCACGAATCTATTCAGACCAGCGAGCTCGCCTGCTTCGGAAACCCCACCAGAAGGCTCCGGGGTAAGGGAGAAATTGCGTCGGGCACGGTAGTCCTGCAACGCTTGTGGTTGCTGCTTGCGGGAACGCGTGTTTGACGCGCCTGCCACTTCAGGCGCGCTTGCGGGTGCGCGCTTTGCTGTCGCCCGGGGTGGCCGTTTTGTTGCCATCGCGATCTCCCGCGCCCTGCAGGCTGCGCTTGAGAAGTTCTGTCAAATCGATAATTTCTGCGCTGCCCTTGGTGTTCGAGCTGGACTCGATTTTCTCGATGCTCTGCACCTCACCGGCTTCGGCCTTTTGGTGGACCAAGCGCATGATTTCGTCCTTGAACGAATCACGGAACGCATCAGCGTTCCAAGGTGCAGACATTTCCTCAATCAGTTTTTCCGCCATTTTCAATTCGGCCTCTTTGAGGCCAGCAGCCTTCACACCTGCAGGAGGTAGTTTGAGATCCTGCCAAGAGCGGATCTCTGACCCCCAGCGAAGCAGGTTGAGCACCAGCGCCTGTCCTGATGGGACCAATACCGCCAAATGTTGCTTGGACGAGATCACTACTCGCGCCACGCCCACTCGCCCGGCCTTCAGAAGCGCTTCGCGCAAAAGCGCATATACCTTTTCCCCACGAGCAAGTGGCGCAAGGTAGTAGGGTCGTTCGAGATAGATAAAGGGGATCTCGGAAGCCTCAATGAACGATTCAATTTCTATCGTCTGCGTAGTCTTGGGAAATGCTGCCTTGATCTCAGCAGGGGTGAGCACCACGTAGTGCCCATCTTCAATTTCCACGCCTTTGACGATATCTGCCGCAGCAATCTCCTTGCCGGTCTTTTTATTGACGCGTTTGTAGCCCACAGGCTCCATGGTGCGGCGATCCAGCCAATCGAAGTCCACCCCAGAACTGGCGGTGGCGGTGTAGAGCGCCACAGGAATATGCACCAAGCCGAAGCTGATAGCACCTTTCCAGAGCACCCTGGCTGTGGCTCTGGGCGTTGATTCTTCGGGGGTGTCGTCAGCCATGACAGCTCCTCGCTTGGTTAGTTAAGTTCTCTAAACTCCAGCATAGGTGCTACTGAACTTAAGTGCTGTAGGACTGCATCCGCCGTTTGCTGCCTACATTCACCAAATTCAAAGGCCGTCTGGATCGCGTGTGCGTTCCAGACGGCCTTTAAAGGGGAGGGTAGTGCCGTAAGAAGTTCTCACGGCCCTTAGGCCATCATCCCAGTGCCTTGACGACTGCCTCACCCATCTCGCGGGTACCGACTTTGGTCGTGCCTTCGCTATAGATATCAGGCGTGCGCAACCCCTGCGCCAACACCTTCTTAACCGCACCTTCGATGCGGTCCGCCGCCTCGGGCTTATTGAGCGAGAAACGCAGCATCATGGCCGCGCTGAGGATAGTCGCCAACGGATTGGCCACACCTTTTCCTGCAATGTCAGGAGCGCTGCCATGGCTGGGTTCGTAGAGACCTTGCTTCTTATCGTTCAGGCTCGCCGAGGGCAGCATGCCAATAGAGCCGGTCAACATCGAAGCCTCATCGCTCAGGATATCGCCAAACATATTGCCCGTGACCACAACGTCAAAGCGCTTCGGCTCTTTGACAAGCTGCATGGCCGCGTTGTCCACATACATGTGATCCAGCGCCACGTCGGGGTACTCTTTATGGACATCCGTGACCACGTCTTTCCACAGCTGGAAGGTTTCCAGAACGTTGGCTTTATCAACGCTGGTCAAACGCTTGCTGCGCTTACGCGCGGCCTCAAAGGCAACGCGGGCGATGCGTTCGATTTCAGGGCGCGAGTAGCGCATGGTGTCAAAGGCTTCTTCGGCACCAGGGAAGTGACCATCGGGCGCGATGCGGCGGCCGCGCGGCTGGCCGAAGTAAATGTCACCGGTCAGTTCGCGGATGATCAGGATGTCCAGGCCAGCCACCAGCTCTGGCTTCAGGCTGCTGGCGTGCGTGAGCTCTTCATAGCAGATCGCAGGGCGGAAATTGGCAAAAAGGCCCAGATGCTTGCGCAAGCCCAAAATGGCCTGTTCTGGCCGCAGCGGACGATCGAGCGTGTCGTATTTCCAATCGCCCACTGCGCCGAACAAGATGGCGTCAGCTTGCTGGGCTAGCTTGAGCGTGCTCTCTGGCAAGGGATGGCCGTGCGCATCGTAAGCGGCGCCGCCCACGGGCGCCTCTTCCATTTCGAATTTCAGATCGAGCGAATTGAGGACTTTGACTGCCTCTGCAACGATTTCTGTGCCAATGCCGTCACCGGGAAGAACTGCGATTTTCATGATTCTTTCTTGTTAAAAAATTAGAAGCCAAGTTGACGTTTGACTTCCATGTAGATGCGATCTTCGGGAGTTGTCTCCCATGTGTTCACTTTGCCGAGGCAGGAAACATTGAGGTTAAAGTAGGACGCCGCCCACGCGACCACTATCGGCTGCCCAGCCGAGTTTCCGAGCATCTGTACGCCAAGCACTAGCGTCTCCTCAGAGTGCCAGGTTGCAATCCAATCGGCGCGCTTATTCACGGATTCCTGAAAAGCCACCGTGCCGGGGGCAACTAACTGACCTAAGGGGGGGCCGCCACTGATTTGCTCAGTCAATTTCTGGCTTATACGGCTATGCTTTTCGGTCGCCAGGTCGGGGTAACCGACAACTTCCCTATGGCAACGAACTATGCTAACGCCAAGGCTACGCAACAAAGCTTTGTGAACAGCGGGGTGCTCCATAATTTTTTTTGCGGACTCTAAGCGCGTATTCCATGTTGGATCGTTTTTATTGCGCTCTTCGCTCCTTTCCTCCGACGCATCACGCTGTGATTTAGCAAGTGCTTTTGCTTGGTCAGCCATGGCACGAGCAGCTGCTAAGGCTTGAGAGGATTCAGACGGTTGCGCGTGAGCGGTATAGACCGCTCCTACTAGCCCCAAAATCACGATGCTGCTGCGAGCTAAAAAGCTTATCAACATTGAAGCTCGGATTGCCAGGATTAAGAAACGTGCGTGTGCGATATCCAAGGTTTCTCAGCGAGCCGCTGGGCTTCGAATGTTTTGATTTTGTCTGCTTGGCGCAGCGTGAGGCCTATGTCGTCCAGACCATTCAGCAAGCAATACTTGCGGAAAGGCTGTACATCAAAGGCGATCTCGCTTCCGTCAGGTTTCAGCACCACCTGGCGCTCCAGGTCGATGGTGAGTTCATAGCCTGGGAAGGCCTTGAGTTCATCGAACAGGCTTGCGACGGTAGCTTCGGGCAGCACAATGGGCAGCACGCCGTTTTTGAAGCAGTTGTTGAAGAAAATATCAGCGAAGCTAGGCGCGATGACGCTGCGAAAGCCGTACTGCTCCAACGCCCAGGGCGCATGCTCGCGGCTTGAACCGCAGCCGAAGTTCTTACGTGCCAGAAGAACGCTCGCACCTTGGTAGCGCGGCTGATTCAGCACGAAGTCGGGGTTGGGTTTGCGCTTGCTTGGATCTTGGCCGGGCTCGCCTTTGTCCAGGTAACGCCATTCGTCGAAAAGATTGGGGCCGAAGCCGGTTTTCTTGATCGACTTGAGAAACTGCTTTGGAATGATGGCGTCTGTATCGACGTTCTCGCGGTCCATCGGGGCGACCAAGCCTTTGTGTACGGTGAATTTATCCACGGTGGCAATAAGTTAAGTAGTTAAAACAGGTGTTTTGAGCACGCTCTTGGAGGTCGACAGTCAGGTAGCCGCTTGAACAAGACGCGTTTTCCCGCCAGCTCCCCGTTTTTTCTTCAGCTGAGGAGGGCTGAAGATATGAATTCGGGGCGCGGACGATAGGTCGCGCAATCAAGATGCTGCGGAACGCTTACTTGCCAACGCCTTTTACTTTTTCCCCAGCGGTGTTCAGGCCTTCCCCGGCTTTGTCCAGACCGGTGCCGACTGCGTGGGTCACGGTGCTGCCCACTTCTTTGGCGTCTTGCTTGGCGGCGCTCCACGTATTGCAACCAGCCAGAGCAGCAGCGGCCACGATGAGGGTCAGGGCGAGTGTTTGTTTCATGAGAGATTCCTTTCGGTTGTTTCAGTAAGTAAGTAAGGATGACAAGCTTATCAACTACAAAGCTTTACTGCTCAGGAGAAACGGCGGATATCGACAAAATGACCATGCACTGCTGCAGCGGCTGCCATGGCAGGACTGACCAAATGTGTACGGCCTCCGGCGCCTTGACGGCCTTCGAAGTTGCGGTTGCTGGTGCTGGCACAGCGCTCGCCCGGTTCCAGGCGGTCGGCGTTCATAGCCAGGCACATGCTGCAGCCAGGTTCACGCCACTCGAAACCCGCAGCGGTGAAAATTTTGTCCAAGCCTTCAGCTTCTGCCTGTGCCTTCACCAACCCGGAACCTGGCACCACGAGGGCCAGTTTGACGTTGCGAGCCACCTTTTGGCCAAGCTTCTTGACGACTGCGGCCGCTTCGCGCATGTCTTCAATCCGGCTGTTGGTGCATGAGCCGATAAAGACCTTATCGATATGGATGTCTTCCATCGCTTTATTGGGCTCCAGGCCCATATAGACAAGGGCACGCTCGATGGCGCCACGCTTGTTGGAATCCTTTTCCTTGTCTGGATCAGGGACGCGGGCATCAACACCCAGCACCATTTCAGGGCTGGTACCCCAGGTGACCTGCGGCACGATACCGGACCCGTCAAGCTCAACTACCGTATCGAACTGCGCGCCAGCATCAGAGTGCAAGGTTTTCCAGTATGCGGCGGCCTGGTCCCACTCAGGGCCCCCAACGAATTTGCCGGATACCGGGTCCGTGCCTGGTGACAACAAGCGGCCTTTGACATACTCGATGGTCTTCTCATCTACGGCCACCATCCCGGCGCGCGCGCCGGCTTCAATCGCCATATTGCACAAGGTCATGCGACCTTCCATGCTCAAGGCACGAATGGCACTGCCGCCGAACTCAATGGTGTAGCCGGTTCCGCCCGCTGTACCAATCTTGCCGATGATGGCCAGCGCAATGTCCTTGGCGGTGATGCCCGGGCGCAATTGCCCTTCGACCTTGATCAGCATGTTCTTGGCTTTTTTGGCCAAAAGCGTTTGCGTGGCCAGCACGTGCTCGACCTCGCTCGTGCCAATGCCGTGTGCAAGCGCGCCAAAGGCGCCGTGCGTGCTGGTGTGGCTATCGCCGCAAACCACGGTCATGCCGGGCAAAGTGGCGCCGCTTTCAGGGCCAATGACATGCACGATGCCTTGGCGCTGGTGCAGGAACGGGAAAAATGCCGCCGCACCGAAGGCCTTGATGTTGGAATCCAGCGTGGTGATCTGCTCTTTGCTGATCGGGTCTTCAATACCGTCGTAGCCTCGCTCCCAGCCCGTGGTGGGGGTGTTGTGGTCAGCGGTGGCAACGACCGAGCTCACTCGCCAGACCTTGCGACCGGCTTGGCGCAGGCCTTCATAGGCTTGAGGGCTGGTGACCTCATGCACCAGGTGGCGGTCAATGTAGAGAATGGCGGTGCCATCTTCTTCGGTATGGACGACATGTTCGTCCCAGAGTTTGTCGTAGAGGGTGCGGGCAGTCATATGGATGGTCTCTCGTGGGGATTCAAATTCTATGCGGCGACGGCAAGCTCCGAGGAGGCCTCCGTCAGGTGATCTACCAAGGCTCGTGCAGTCACGGGCAGGCTGTCGAAGTCGCGGGCTACCAAACTGATCTGGCGCGCGGCCCAGTCATTGGTGAGTGGCACACCGCGGAGATCGCCAACGCCGTGCATCAATCCAAAAGCCCTCTCGGGCATCACACCCACGCCCAGTCCGTTGTCGATCATGCGGCACATGGCGTCCAGGCTCGTGATACGGATACGCAGCCGTATGGAGCGGCCAGCATCTCCGGCGGCATGGTGCATGGCCAGGTAGAGGGATGAATTGGCGTGCAGGCCAACGTGGTCGAAGTCCAGCGTTTCCATGAAATCGATGGTTTCTCTTTCAGCCAGCGGGTGGCCGCTGGGCACGATCAGAGAAAGATGGTCTTCACGGTAAGGGCGTGCCTGCAAGGCACCGCCGTGGCTGAGTGCGCTGGCATTGCAGATGCCGAGATCAGCGGCGCCTTCTTGTACGGCACGGACCACCTCGCTGGAGAGGTGTTCTTCAAGATCAATCTTGACCTGCGGATGCCGGCGAGAAAACGCGCCTAAGTCTTCAGGCAGGAATTGAACGATGGCAGAAATACTGGCGTGCATGCGCACATGGCCGCGCACGCCATCGGCATATTCCGAAAGCTCTCCCTGCATTTTTTCCAAGCTGAACAACACGCTGCGTGCGTGGTGGAGCAGGTTTTCACCAGCAGGGGTGAGATCAACGCCACGAGTGTGGCGGTAGAGCAAGCTGGTGCCGAGGGCTTCTTCCAGATCTGCCAGGCGCTTGCTGATGGCCGATGCCGCGATGAACTCGCGCTCAGCTGTGCGCCCAATGCTACCCAGCTCGCACACAGCTACGAAAAGCTGAAGCGAGGTGAGATCAATCCGGCGGACGAAGCTGCGCTCTGTGGGTTTCATTTCTTATAGTCTTCTCGTCTGGAGATGACTTGTCGCTATTTTCCCATGTGATGGAGCTGTTCGCCATCTCCGTTGGAGATGGTCGTGCTGGCGACCTTAGCTTTCGCCGTTCTTCATCGGCACGTTTTTGCCGTTGCCTTTGGTGCTAATTGTCAGATACGTTGCGCTTCAAAATTAGTTCTATATGTCTTATCTGCATCAAGATTAGGTATAGTTCGACTCAATAAAGTACTACTTTAATGTTCAAAATTACTTGAATAACGGATAGGGGCACATGAATATGCAGCTGGGCGAGCAGGGGGATGGTCGAGGCAGTCTGAACGATGAGGTTAGCCGCGCAGTGCCCTCCAAAGCCACTCGGAGTCTGCTGGCACTGTGCGCATTGGCTCGCCTGCACCATACGGCGGCCGATCCCGCCACACTGGCGCATCAAATGGGACTGCGCCCGAGCGAGGCCGCAGGGACGGATGACTTGCTCAGGGCCGCCAAGCACCTGGGCCTCAGGGCAAGCTTGTCCCGCTCCAGCGTGGAGCGACTCCCGTTGTGCCCTTTGCCTGCATTGGCGTTGGTGCGCTCGGAAGGAAGTGGTACGCGTGCGGTAGTCCTGGCGCTATGTGATGCGCAGCGGGTGTTGGTCCAGGACCCGGTTGCAACCGGCGCCGCTAGCCGCCCCGTGGTCGAGTCTTTGGCGGCCTTTGCGCAAAACTGGACTGGCGAGCTTATTTTGCTCACCAGCCGAGCCAGTTTGACTGGCGAACTGGCCAAGTTCGACTTTTCCTGGTTCGTTCCCAGCCTTGTCAAGTACCGCAAACTCTTGGGCGAAGTGCTGTTCATCTCGCTCATGCTTCAGCTTTTCGCATTGGTCAGCCCGCTGTTTTTCCAATTGGTCATGGACAAGGTGCTTGTGCACCGAGGTGTCACCACCCTGGACGTTCTTGTGATTGGCCTGGTGGTCATCGTGGTGTTCGAAAGTGTGCTGAACGCGCTGCGCACCTACGTTTTCAGCCACACCACCAACCGTATTGATGTCGAACTAGGCGCCCGGCTGTTTCGTCACCTCATGCGTTTGCCCTTGGCCTATTTTCAGGCCCGGCGGGTAGGTGATTCGGTGGCTCGGGTGCGAGAACTCGAAAGCATTCGGAGCTTTCTCACAGGCAATGCCTTAACCGTGGTGCTGGATGTGCTGTTCTCGGTGATCTTTGTGGCGGTGATGCTTTTTTACAGCGTGCCGCTTACCCTCATCGTGCTGGTCAGCCTTCCTCTTTACTTCGGCTTGAGCCTTTTGGTGGTGCCCGTCTTGCGCCGCCGTCTGGATCAAAAGTTTGCGCGGAGCGCGGAGAACCAGGCCATGTTGGTCGAAACCATCACAGGCATCCAGACGGTGAAAGCCAGTGCACTGGAGCCCAGCTTCGCCCGCCGTTGGGACAGCCAGCTTGCCGCCTATGTCAGCGCGAGCTTCCATGCGCAGAACGTCGCCAGTTGGGCGAATGAAGGCGTCAACCTCATTGGCAAGCTGGTCAACGCGGCCACTCTTTGGTACGGCGCGCATCTGGTCATGGCAGGGCAACTCACGGTGGGGCAATTCATTGCCTTCAATATGTTTGCTCAGCGGGTGGCCCAGCCCATCATGCGCATGGCGCAGCTTTGGACAGACTTCCAGCAAACCGGAATCTCCATGGCGCGGCTGGGCGACATACTCAATACTCGAACCGAAGCGCCTCCCAGTAGTGCGGCTCAATTGCCAACCATCAAGGGGCGCATCACCCTGGATGGGGTGCACTTCCGTTACAGGCCGGAAGCCAATCCGGTTTTACGCGGCGTGGGCCTCGACGTGCGCCCAGGAGAAGTCATTGGCATCGTGGGCCGTTCCGGTTCTGGCAAAAGCACCTTAACCAAGCTGGTGCAGCGCCTGTATACCCCGGAGCAAGGCCGGATTCTGGTGGATGGCATCGACATCGGGCTTATAGATGCCGCACAGTTGCGAAAGCAGGTGGGCGTGGTGCTGCAGGAAAACCTGCTGTTCAACCGCAGCGTGCGCGAAAACATTGCTATCACTGACCCCGCCGCGCCTCTGGAGGCCGTGATGAATGTGGCCCGCATGGCCGGTGCGCATGATTTCATCAGCGAGTTGCCGGAGGGCTATGACACCCTCGTCGGGGAGCAGGGCGGCAACCTTTCAGGTGGTCAACGCCAGCGTGTGGCCATTGCGCGTGCTTTGTTCACCAATCCCCGCATCCTCATTCTGGACGAAGCCACCAGCGCCCTCGATTACGAAAGCGAAGCCATCATCCAGCACAACATGGCCGCTATCTGCCGTGGCCGCACCGTACTCATCATTGCCCACCGTTTGAGCGCCGTTCGCCACGCCCACCGGATCATCGTGATGGACAAGGGCCGCATCGTGGAAGCGGGCCCGCATGAAAGCCTGATCCAGCAACCGCAGGGCTTGTATGCCCACCTGTGGCGCATGCAAGGAGGGCAAGCGGGTATGCCTGAGCCGAGCAAGGCGGAGATCTTGGTATGAGTGCGAACATCCCAGAATCCCCGTTGCGCCATCCGGTGATAGAGCTGCTGGCTCGGTACGGTGCCGTTTTCAAGGGTGCGTGGGTCAACCGTTCCGAACTGGCTGGACCTAAGCGCCTGGCGGATGAAATCGCTTTTCTACCTGCAGCGCTGAGCCTGCAGGAAACCCCGGTCCACCCGGCGTCGCGCCGCTTGGCGTGGATCATCATGGTGCTTTTCTTGGCGGCGCTGGTGTGGGCGCTTCTGGGTTCCATAGATATCGTGGCCGTGGCGCCAGGTCGAATCATCGTGAACGACCGCACCAAGGTCGTACAGCCTCTGGAGCGCAGCGTAGTGCGGCGCATCCTGGTCAAAGATGGCGATCAGGTCAGGGCAGGGCAGCCCTTGGTGGAACTTGATCCCACCACAGCTCAGGCCGATAAATCCAGCCTGGTCGAAAGTGGCAGGGCTGCTCAATCGGAGTGGCTGCGCGCGCGTGCGCTGCTTAGTTTGCTTTCAGACCCTTCCAGCCTTAGAGCGGCGTTGGAGAACCAAGACATCCCCGAGGGTTGGAGCGCCTCCACTCGGCTCGAAGCGAATGCACAACTCGTCACCGAGTGGAACGACATCACCGCCCGCTTGGGGCGCCTGGCGGCGGAATATCAACGCCGCGAAGCAGAGCAATCCACCGTGCATGCCATGCTCGCCAAGATTGAAGCCACGCTCCCCATTGCTCGCCAACGAGAGCAAGATTTCCAGGCTCTAGCTGCCCAGGGCTTCATGTCCGGCCATGCCAACCAGGACCGGATGCGGGAGCGAATCGAGTTGGAGCGAGATCTTTTTACCCAACAGGCCCGCTGGCGCGAAGCGCAGGCAGCGTTGCACGAGGCAGGGCAAACACGCACAGCCTATCTCGCCGAGACCAGAAGAGCGTTGAAAGATCGCCAGGTACAGGCAGACCTCAAGCGCCATCAAACCGCGCAGGAATTAACCAAGGCGACGCAGCGCGAGCAACTAGCCACGCTCACAGCGCCTGTAGCCGGCACCGTGCAGCAACTGGCGATGCACACTGAAGGCGGAGTGGTCACGGAAGCTCAAGCCTTGCTTGTGATCGTTCCAGAGAGTGCAGAAGTGAGCGCCGAAGTCACGCTGGAAAACAAGGACATCGGTTTCGTTTATCCAGGTCAGGAAGTCACGCTCAAGCTGGAGACCTTTCCGTTTACACGCTATGGAACCGTGAATGCCATTGTCGACAAGTTGACGCAGGACGCGGTGATGGATGAAAAAGGGGGAGCCATGTTCCCTGCGGTGTTAAAGCTAAAGCAACGCCACATCGATGTAGATGGTCGATCCGTCAAGCTCGCGCCCGGAATGAATGTCACAGCCGAAATTAAGACAGGAAAGCGAAGAGTGATCGAATACTTGTTAAGTCCTATCCAGCGGGCTGGGGATGAAAGTCTCAGAGAGCGGTAGTAAAAAAGCCCCCCAACGCGGCTGCGTTGGGGGGCTTTCAACTGGCTTGGCAGTGATTTATGCGATGTCGCGGCGCACGGGGCCGGTGTAGAGCTGACGTGGGCGACCGATTTTGTAATCAGCATCACCAATCATCTCGTTAAGCTGGGCGATCCAGCCTACGGTGCGGGCGAGGGCGAAGATACCGGTGAACAGCTTCACTGGAATGCCGATGGCGCGCTGAACGATGCCGGAATAGAAGTCAACGTTCGGGTAGAGCTTGCGCTGCACGAAGTAGTCGTCTTCCAGGGCAATTTTCTCCAAGGCTTTAGCCAAGGCGAACAGCGGGTCGTTTTCCAGGCCCAGTTCAGCCAGAACCTCATCGCAGGTTTCTTGCATGAGCTTGGCGCGTGGATCGTAGTTTTTGTAGACGCGGTGCCCGAAGCCCATCAGTTTGACGTTCGAGTTCTTGTCTTTGACCTTGGCTACGAATTCGCCGACTTTGGCTACGCCACCCATTTTCTGGATGTCTTCCAGCATGGTCAGTGCGGCTTCGTTGGCGCCACCGTGAGCAGGGCCCCACAGGCAGGCCACACCTGCGGCAATGGCTGCGAAGGGGTTGGTTCCGGAGCTGCCGCACAAGCGAACAGTAGAAGTGGAGGCATTCTGCTCGTGATCAGCGTGCAAGATGAAAATGCGATCAAGCGCTTTTTCCAGCACTGGGCTGACCTTGTACTCTTCGCAAGGTGTGCCGAACATCATGCGCAGGAAGTTGCCTGCGTATGACAGATCGTTCTGCGGGTACATGAATGGCTGTCCAACGCCGTACTTATAGGCCATGGCCACCAGAGTCGGCATTTTGGCGATCAGGCGGATAGCCGCGATATCGCGATGCTCGGGGTTGTGGATGTCGGTGCTGTCGTGATAGAAGGCGGACATACCACCCACCAAACCGGTCAATACGGCCATGGGGTGAGCATCACGACGGAAACCACGCAGGAAGAATTGCATCTGCTCATGAACCATGGTGTGGTTCATCACGAGCTTGTGGAAATCATCACGCTCAGTGGTGTTGGGCAATTCGCCTTTGAGCAGCAGATGACAGGTGTCGAGGTAGTCGCACTTTTCAGCCAGCTGTTCAATCGGGTAGCCGCGGTAGAGCAACTCGCCCTTGTCGCCATCGATGTAGGTAATGGCCGACT
The DNA here is from genome assembly GCF_000422885.1 of Ottowia thiooxydans DSM 14619. Lineage (GTDB taxonomy): Bacteria > Pseudomonadota > Gammaproteobacteria > Burkholderiales > Burkholderiaceae_C > Ottowia > Ottowia thiooxydans. Next base: position 153,059 of record NZ_AUGX01000014.1, read on the forward strand.
CGCAGGCCGCTGTGGACATGAACCCAGGGTCGTACGTGAACATGCCGGTCTGAGCGTAGAGCTTACGGATGTCAATGACATCTGGCCCAATAGTGCCCTCGTAGATTGGCAGTTCGACTCCGTGGCTGCCGTTCGAGAACGACAGGGTGGCTTTGTTGTCGGCAATTTTCATCGATTAATTCCTGATGAGTTGGCGGTTGAAATCAGTTGGAATGGCTGCGAATACCGGTTCGTTCAGTGGCGCATGGCTTGCAATACTTCGCGCACTTCCGGTGTGTCCAGGTCATCTTTGGGTTCGGTCCGCCGCAGAAGCAGATCAAGCAAATCGTTGTCAGCAAGATCCATCAGCTGCGTTAAACCGTGCGCCTGTGATTGAGTGACGCACGACTCATGGCTGGCGAAGAACTTCTCTATGAATAGATCATTCTCCAGCAAGCCACGCCGGCAGCGCCAGCGTAACTTGCTCAGAGCACGTTCATCAATGCAGTCGGTACTCATTTCTTAGGCAGCGCGACGAACCATCAATTCCTTGATCTTCCCAATGGCTTTGGTTGGATTCAAGCCTTTGGGGCATACATCGACACAGTTCATGATCGAAGTGCAGCGGAACAGACGATAGGGGTCGTCCAGGTTGTCGAGACGTTCACCGGTGGCTTGGTCACGGCTGTCGGCGATGAACCGGTAAGCCTGCAGCAGACCGGCTGGGCCTACGAATTTGTCAGGGTTCCACCAGAAGCTAGGGCACGAAGTGGAGCAGCTGGCGCACAGAATGCACTCGTAAAGGCCGTTCAGCTCTTCACGCTCTTCAGGCGACTGCAAGCGCTCTTTTTCGGGCGGGATCGCCTCGTTGATGAGGTAAGGCTTGATCGAATCGTACTGTTTGAAGAACAGCGTCATGTCGACGATCAGATCCCGCACCACAGGCAGGCCGGGCAGGGGCTTGAGCACGATCGTGCCTTTGAGCGTGCGCATATTGGTCAGGCACGCCAAGCCATTCTTGCCGTTGATGTTCATGGCATCCGAGCCACAAACACCCTCACGGCAGGAGCGGCGGAACGACAGGGTAGGGTCCTGTTCTTTCAGCTTGACCAGTGCGTCAAGCAACATGCGCTCATGGCCTTCGAGTTCGATCTCGATGGTTTGCATGTAGGGCTTGGTATCTTTATCGGGATCGTACCGGTAGATCTTGAATGTGCGTTTTTCCATCGTCTAGTCCTCTGTTCTTTGCTTAGAACGTGCGCACTTTAGGCGGCACAGATTCGACCGTGAGCGGTTGCATGCGCACGGGCTTGTAGCTCAGGCTGTTGTTTTCCGAATGCCACAGCGTGTGTTTCATCCAGTTGGCGTCGTCGCGGCCAAGTGGGGCGGTAGGGTGGTCCGCGGGGTGTTCGTAGTCGAGCACCGTGTGGGCGCCGCGGCATTCCTTGCGTGCAGCGGCTGAGACCATGGTGGCCTGAGCAACTTCGATCAAGTTCTCAACTTCCAGTGCTTCGATGCGCGCTGTATTGAACACTTTGGAGTTGTCTTGCAAACCGATGCCCTTGGCGCGCTCGCGCAAGGCAGCAATCTTGACGACACCTTCATCCATGCTGGCTTGCGTGCGGAACACACCCGCATGCAATTGCATGGCGGAGCGGATATCGTTGGCGACGGTTTGGGAGTATTCGCCGTTGTTCGCATTGTCGAGGCGGTTGAGGCGCTCAAGCGAAGCGTCTGCAGCGTTGGCCGGCAGATCTTTGTGCGTGGTGTTTTTGCTGAACTCAATGATGTGGTTACCGGCGGCTTTGCCGAATACCAGCAGATCGAGCAGCGAGTTTGTGCCCAGGCGGTTGGCACCGTGCACGCTCACGCAGGAGCATTCGCCTACGGCGTAGAGGCCGTTCACCGGCACATTGGGATCCGTCGCGGTGGGCATAACCACCTGGCCGTGGATGTTCGTCGGGATACCGCCCATCTGGTAGTGGATGGTGGGCACCACAGGAATAGGTTCCTTGGTGATGTCGACGTTAGCGAAGTTGACGCCGATCTCATACACGGAGGGCAGGCGCTTATGGATGGTTTCCGCACCCAGGTGATCCAGCTTGAGCAGGATGTAGTCCTTGTTAGGACCGCAGCCTCGTCCTTCCTTGATCTCCTGATCCATGGAGCGGGAGACGAAGTCGCGTGGAGCCAAGTCTTTCAACGTAGGCGCGTAACGCTCCATGAAGCGCTCGCCGTTGCTGTTCAGCAAAATGGCGCCTTCTCCGCGGCAGCCCTCGGTCAGCAACACGCCGGCACCGGCAACGCCGGTGGGGTGAAACTGCCAGAACTCCATGTCTTGGAGAGGGATGCCCGAACGGGCTGCCATTCCCAAGCCGTCGCCTGTGTTGATGAAGGCGTTGGTACTGGCGCCAAAGATGCGTCCGGCGCCGCCAGTGGCGAGCATGACGGTCTTGGCATGCAGCACGTACAGCTCGCCCGTTTCCATTTCGAGGGCAGTGACTCCCACCACATCGCCCTGGTCGTCGCGAACCAGATCAAGTGCCATCCATTCAACGAAGAAGGTGGTCTTGGCTTTCACGTTCTGTTGGTACAGGGTGTGCAACATGGCGTGGCCAGTGCGGTCTGCAGCAGCGCAGGCACGTTGCACGGGCTTTTCGCCGTAGTTGGCTGTGTGGCCGCCGAATGGACGTTGGTAGATGGTGCCGTCTGCATTGCGGTCAAACGGCATGCCCATGTGTTCAAGGTCGTAAACCACCTTGGGTGCTTCGCGGCACATGAATTCGATGGCATCCTGGTCGCCCAGCCAATCACTGCCCTTGATGGTGTCGTAGAAGTGATAGTGCCAATTGTCTTCGCTCATATTGCCGAGCGATGCGCCCACGCCGCCTTGGGCAGCTACCGTGTGCGAACGGGTTGGGAAGACTTTTGACAGCACGGCAACGTTCAAGCCAGCACGCGCCAGTTGTAGAGATGCGCGCATGCCAGATCCGCCTGCGCCAACGATCACCACATCGAACTTGCGAGTGGTTACTTGCTCTTTTGTATAACTCATGATCGTGGATTCAATTCTTATGTCGTTTCAAGTAGATCAACGGCAACTCAGAGGCGCCACAGCACCTGCACGGCCCATCCTGCGCAGCCCACCAGCCAGACAAGCGTCAGGGTGTCCAGAAACAGTTTGAGACCAACTGGTTTGACGTAATCCATAAAGACGTTGCGGATACCAACCCAGGCGTGCCAGGCCAATCCCACGATGACGGAGAACGTCAACACCTTCATCCATTGCGAGGAAAAAATGCCCGCCCATTTGTCATAGCCCATTGGGCCTTTGTTGACCAGCACCTGGACCAGCACGATCAAGGTGAAGACGGCCATCAGCGCGCCTGTGAAACGTTGGCTTAGCCAATCACGCAGACCATAGTGCGCGCCTACGACAAGACGCTTGGAACCGTAGTTCACTGCCATTTTCTTTCCCCTTCTTCTCAATACAAACCAAACAGCTTGGCACCCAAGATCACGGTGAGCGCCACGCTCAGGACCAGGGTCGTGAGGGCCGTGCTTCTACCAAATTCCTTGCTCAACTTATGCGTGGCATCCATGTAGAGGTGACGCAAGCCTGCGATCAGGTGGTGCAGATAGGCCCAGATGAGCGCGAGCACGACCAACTTGATGAACCAGCCGGGGAAAAACCACAGTCCGGTGGTGAAGGCCGCAGTGAACTGACCAAAAGAAACTTCCGAAGAAACCGATTTGTCGAACAGCCAGATGATGAACGGCAACAACAGGAACATCAGGGCACCACTGATCCGGTGAAGGATCGACACGATGGCCGCCGGCGGCATGCGGTAGGTGGTTATGTCGGTGATGTTGATGTTGCGGAACTCAGGCCGTTTCTTGGCAACTTCGCTCATGGGAGATCTTTCTTCAATGTGTAACGACAAGGTCGTAGTTCGCGGGCAAATTTTGTAAATTCTATTGCAATGCAGCAGACTCAACTGAGATGGTTGCGATAGTAGTGCGTATCAGTGCGGTACAAGCCGCGGCGAAGCTCCATGGGAACGTCGTTGTAAGTGTAGGCAATACGCTCTACGCTGAGCAGTGGTGTCGCCGGAGTGACTCCCAGCAAATCTGCTTGCGCTGTATCCGGCAAAACGGCCCTAATTTTCTCGTCGGCGCGCACCATGCGCACTCCAAATTCAGCTTCAAAGAGCGCGTACATGGGGCCGTGATAGGCAGCCAGTCGTTCGGCGGTCAAGCCTTTGAATGGGCCGCCAGGAAGCCAGAGGTCTTCGCAAATGGTGGGAACGCCGGTGAAGGTCAGTACGCGCCGTGCCTGAAGAACAGGGTCTCCAGTGCGCAATGCCAGCGCACGCGCAATTTCAGCGCTTGCCCGCAGGCGCTTGCATTCAATGATTTCTCGTTGGGCCGGGCCTTCGCTGTCTGTGGTGCCGCTGTCAGGCTCCAGGCGAAGGAAACGGTACTGCACGTGCTGCTCGGCATGCGTGGCCACGAACGTGCCGCGGCCCTGCCGACGCATCAGTAAGTTCTCAGAAGCCAGTTCATCCACGGCTTTGCGTACCGTTCCCTGGCTGACGCGAAAACGTGCTGCAAGGTCGAATTCGCTGGGGATGACCTCACCAGGCTTCCACTCGCCCTGTTGCAGGCTGCGCAGGATCAAACCCTTGATTTGCTGATAAAGCGGACTGAATGCAGGGGTTCCACCACCCGAGGGCAAGCCGGGAGAGAACGGCGGCTCGGAATCTGAGAGAGAAAAGGCGGGGGTGGCCATAGGTGGGTAGATGTCTTCGGCGCGAAAGCAGGAAATGAAAAAGCGCGCCCTTCATGGGGACCCCCAGTTTTTCACGGGTTCCCTGGCCGCCGTCGGGGCAGGGCAATCATATCTTATATAAGACACAAGACAAATTGACCGTATGGGGATTTCCCGGATACACTCCCAGGTTAATCGCCATGCTCCTTGGCTTGCGGTTTGACCGCATCGGGGCGTATAGGCCGTTACCGTTTTCTCAATACCAACTGGAGTTTTTTCGATGAGCAAGAAGCCTGTTCGCGTCGCCGTTACCGGCGCCGCCGGTCAAATTGGTTACGCCCTGCTGTTTCGCATTGCTTCCGGCGAAATGCTGGGCAAGGATCAGCCGGTCATCCTCCAGTTGCTCGAAATCCCTGATGAAAAAGCGCAAAAGGCGCTTACAGGCGTGATGATGGAGTTGCAAGATTGCGCATTCCCACTGCTGGTGGGTATGGAAGCGCACAGCGATCCCATGACCGCCTTCAAGGATATCGATTACGCACTGCTGGTGGGTGCTCGTCCTCGCGGTCCTGGCATGGAGCGCGCCGATTTGCTGGCTGCCAACGCGCAGATTTTCACTGCACAGGGCAAAGCGCTCGACAAAGTGGCCAGCCGCAACGTCAAGGTGCTGGTGGTGGGCAACCCTGCTAACACTAACGCCTACATCGCGATGAAATCCGCTCCTAGCCTGCCTGCTAAGAACTTCACCGCCATGCTGCGTCTGGACCACAACCGCGCTCTGAGCCAAGTGGCAGCGAAAACAGGCAAGCCTGTGGCCGCTATCGGGAAGCTTACAGTTTGGGGCAACCACTCGCCCACCATGTACGCTGACTACCGCTTTGCCACCATTGATGGCGAAGCCGTCAAGGACATGATCAACGATCAAGAGTGGAACGCCAACGTGTTCCTGCCCACCGTCGGCAAGCGTGGCGCCGCCATCATTGATGCACGTGGCTTGTCCTCAGCTGCCTCCGCTGCCAATGCCGCTATCGATCACATGCGTGATTGGGCACTGGGAACCAATGGCGAGTGGGTCACGATGGGTATTCCATCGCAGGGCTGGTATGGCATTCCTCAGGATACGATTTTTGGCTTCCCCGTGACTTGCGAGAACGGCGAATACAAAATCATCGAAGGCCTGCCAATCGATGCTTTCAGCCAAGAGCGCATCAACAAAACCTTGGAAGAGCTCGAAGGCGAGAAAGACGGCGTCAAGCATCTGCTTTGATGCAACTTGGCTCACTCTCTCCTTTTTTGGGGTGAGAGTGAGGCCGGGTTTGGGGGGAGGGCGGCGGCGCAGATAAGAAAAAAAGCCTGTGCTTAGAGCATGTTGCTACAAGGAAGAGAAATCTCTCTGCGCATCAGCCCTCCAATCGCTTTTTCACACCTCCCACCATGCAGCATCCTCGCGATATTCTTCTCGGCGCTCAAGCCACAGCTGGCATGCTGCCGGTTTGTGACCATTACAGCGGCGTCGAAGCGCGTATGCGCAAGAGCCTGCAGCTGCAGGCTGAAATGACTCAGGAGTTCGGAACCTGCGTCTTCGATGTCACGCTCGATTGCGAAGATGGTGCTCCGGTGGGTGGCGAGACCGAACATGCCGCGCTGGTCACTGAACTGGCCCTCGCGGCCCCTGCGGATGCAAGGGTCGGGGTTCGGGTGCACCCGGTCGATCACCCCTCATTCGAAGCTGATATCGCGCAAATCGCTGGCAGGGCGGGTGGCCGGCTTTCTCACATCATGATTCCCAAGGTGGAGTCAGTGAATGATGTTGAGCTCGCAGAAAAAGCCCTTTTGTCGGCCTATCCTGCCGGCCTGCCCTTACAGGTGTTGATTGAGTCGCCAGCGGCTGTGCACCGTGCTTTTGAAATCGCAGCCCATCCGCGCGTTCAATCGCTCAGTTTCGGTTTGATGGATTTTGTGTCTGCCCATGCAGGCGCGATTCCCGCAGATGGCATGGGCATTGAAGGCCAGTTTACGCATCCACTGGTATTGCGTGCCAAACTTGAAATTGCTTCGGCCGCACACGCATCTGGCAAGGTTCCCTCGCATTGTGTGGTGACCGAATTCAATGATGTGCAGGCCATGCAGACAGCCGCGCGGCGCGCGGCGCGCGAGTTTGGCTATACCCGCATGTGGAGTATTCACCCTAGCCAAATTCGCCCCATTCTGGAGGCCTTTGCCCCGGATGAAAGGCAGATAGAAACGGCCGCTGCCATTTTGCTGGCAGCCGTTAAAGCCGATTGGGCTCCCATCAGCTATGCCGGTGCATTGCATGACCGTGCCAGTTATCGGCATTTCTGGCATGTGCTGGAACGAGCACACGGTACTGGCCGAGCGCTTCCCTCGGAGGTGATGCCATGGTTTTGAACTTTGACCGTGTGACGCACCCGCGTCTGAATGTCATTTCCCTCTCGTATTCTTTCGCTTTTACCCAGAAGGTGGCTTACCCATGACCATTAAGCTCATTGCCCTCGCTACGTTGACTGCTGCCTTGTCGCTGCCGAGTGGTGTCGTTCAGGCGCAAACGGCCAACAATGCCAAGAAGCCGGCAGCCACGAAGGCGGCTCCGGCCGCGAAAAAAGCCCCAGTCAAGAAAGCCGCTCCCAAACCTCGGGTACCTGTGAAAACGGCTAAGGCGGTGGAAGCCAACACCCCTGTGGTGCCTCTTTCCAGCCGCCTGACAGAAGCGGAATTGGCCATTGCCGACGTTATTCATACCGGCAAGATCCAGTGTGAGCTTGGCGCCGACGTCACCGTGAAAGCGGATGAAGCCAACCGTGGTTTCTTCTATATCAGCACTGGCAAGCGTCGTTACTACATGTACCCGGTCGAAAGCCGCACAGGCGCTATTCGTCTGGAAGATGGCCGTGCGGGTGCCATGTGGCTCCAGTTGGGCAACAAATCCATGCTGATGGATCAGCGAGCCGGCCAGCGAGTGGCTGATGAATGCGCCACGGACGCTCAGCGCCTCGTCGCCGAGCACATGAAAGTCAATAAAACCCCCGGCCTGTTGGACGACCCGAAAAAGTAAGGCACGAAAAATGCGTCCGCATTGGCGAGTGTTGTGAATAGTCAAGTTTCAGGAGAAAAAATGTTAAATAACTACCGTACCCACGTTGCTGAACGCGCTGCCCTTGGTATTCCTCCGCTCCCGCTGGATGCCAAGCAAACTGCAGATTTGATCGAACTCATCAAGAACCCGCCAGCAGGCGAAGATGCTTTCCTTCTCGACTTGCTGACGCACCGCATTCCGCCGGGAGTAGATGACGCCGCTAAAGTCAAAGCCAGCTTCCTGGCGGCCGTGGCCCATGGCGATTTGCAAGTTGCCCTTATCAGCAAGGCCAAAGCTACGCAGTTGCTCGGCACAATGGTCGGCGGCTACAACGTACACCCGTTGATCGAATTGCTGGACGACCCTGAAGTGGCCGGCGTGGCAGCGGATGCGCTGAAGAAGACGCTGCTGATGTTCGATTTCTTCAACGACGTCGCTATCAAGGTCAAGGCAGGCAATGTCAAGGCCAAGGAAGTCATGCAGAGCTGGGCTGATGCTGAGTGGTTCACCAGCCGACCTGAAGTGGCTAAAAAGATCACCGTCACGGTGTTCAAGGTCCCCGGCGAAACCAATACCGACGATCTTTCACCTGCACCTGATGCCTGGAGCCGCCCTGACATCCCGCTGCACTACCTGGCCATGCTGAAGAACACTCGTTCTGACGCGGCCTTCGTGCCAGAAGAAGATGGCAAGCGCGGCCCGATGAAGTTCATCGAAGACCTGAAGAAAAAAGGCCATCTGGTGGCTTATGTCGGCGATGTGGTCGGCACCGGTTCCAGCCGTAAATCAGCTACCAACAGCACGATTTGGGCGACAGGTGTAGACATTCCGTTTGTGCCAAACAAGCGTTTCGGCGGTGTCACACTGGGTGGCAAAATCGCTCCTATCTTCTTCAACACGCAAGAGGATTCCGGTGCGTTGCCGATCGAGGTGGACGTCACCAACTTCAACATGGGCGACGTGCTGGACATCTTCCCCTATGAAGGCAGGATCGAGCGGGACGGCCAGAAGGTCGCAGATTTCCAGCTCAAAAACGATCTGCTTTTGGATGAAGTGCAGGCCGGCGGCCGCATCAACCTCATCATCGGCCGCTCGCTGACAGCCAAGGCTCGTGAGACCTTGGGGCTTCCGGCCTCGAACGTGTTCCGTCTGTCCGTAGCACCTGCTCAATCCAAAGCCGGTTTCACGGTTGCTCAGAAAATGGTTGGCCGCGCATGTGGCCTGCCAGAAGGACAGGGCGTTCGTCCGGGCACGTACTGCGAGCCACGCATGACCACCGTAGGAAGCCAGGACACCACTGGTCCCATGACGCGTGACGAGCTGAAAGACCTGGCCTGCCTCGGCTTCTCCGCCGATATGGTGATGCAATCGTTCTGCCATACCTCCGCGTATCCAAAGCCAGTGGACGTGAAAACCCACCGTGAACTTCCTGCCTTCATGAGCAACCGGGGCGGCGTGGCGCTGCGTCCGGGCGATGGCGTGATCCACTCATGGCTCAACCGTTTGCTGCTCCCTGATACCGTGGGTACCGGCGGCGATTCGCATACTCGTTTCCCCATCGGCATTTCCTTCCCTGCTGGTTCCGGCCTCGTGGCCTTCGGTGCAGCCACTGGCGTGATGCCACTGGATATGCCCGAATCCATTCTGGTGCGCTTCAAAGGCGAGTTGCAACCGGGCGTCACTTTGCGTGATCTGGTGCACGCGATTCCTCTGTACGCCATCAAAAAAGGCTTGCTCACCGTAGCCAAGGCCGGCAAGATCAATGCCTTCTCTGGGCGCATTCTCGAGATCGAAGGCCTGCCAGATCTGAAGGTTGAGCAAGCGTTCGAGTTGTCAGATGCATCCGCTGAGCGCTCGGCTGCTGGCTGCACGATCAAGCTCAACAAAGAGCCAGTCATGGAGTACCTGCAGTCGAACGTCGTTCTGATGAAGAACATGATCGCCCAAGGCTATGCAGACGCAAAAACCTTGATACGCCGCATCGAAAAAGTGGAAGCCTGGCTCGCCAAACCTGATCTGCTGGAAGCTGATAAGGATGCCGAGTACGCCGAAGTGATCGAGATCGATCTGGCTGACATCAAGGAGCCGATCGTTTGCTGCCCCAACGATCCTGATGACGCGAAGTTCCTGTCAGAAGTGGCCGGTACCAAGATCGACGAAGCCTTCATCGGCTCTTGCATGACCAACATCGGCCATTTCCGTGCAGCTGCCAAGCTGTTGGGCGGCCAGCGGGACATTCCGGTCAAGCTGTGGGTGGCACCGCCTACCAAGATGGACCAGGATGAGCTGATCAAGGAAGGGCATTACTCTGCCTTTGGTACCGCAGGTGCGCGCACGGAATCCCCCGGTTGCTCGCTGTGCATGGGTAACCAGGCTCAAGTGCGTGAGGGCGCCACGGTGATTTCCACCAGCACCCGTAACTTCCCTAACCGTCTGGGCAAGAACACGAATGTGTATCTGGGCTCGGCCGAGTTGGCTGCCATTGCTTCGCGTATCGGCAAGCTGCCTACCAAAGAGGAATACCTCAAGGAAATGGGCGTGATCGATGCAGACAAGGCAAGTGTCTATCGCTATATGAACTTCGATCAGATCGAAGAGTATGCGAATGTGGCCAAGGAAGTAGCGGCGTAAGCGCTGTAGCTTCCCCTTTGCAATCAAGCAGCCTGCGGGCTGTTTGAGCGCGCTGACAAAGCCTCCTGTAAAACGGAGGTTTTGTTCATTCTGGGCTGACGTAAAGTGCGCTGCGGCCAACGTTGCACAAAGCGGAAAGACACCGCTGCGCTGTGTTTGTTTGGAACGGGCGAGGTCGGTAACTTCAGGGCTTTCCAATTACCAAGCTCTGCCATGGCCTACGTTGTCACCGAAAACTGCATCCGATGCAAATACATGGACTGCGTCGCCGTCTGCCCCGTCGATTGTTTCCACGAAGGGGACACGATGCTCGTCATCAACCCGGAGGTCTGCATCGACTGTGGTGTGTGCACGCCCGAATGCCCGGTCGGGGCGATTCGCCCCGACGTCGACGACGGCATGCGTGGCTGGGCCCTGTTCAACGCCAAGTACGCATCTGTATGGCGCCCAATTTCCGCCAAAGGCGTACCGCCAGATGATGCTTCGGCATGGGACGGCGCCCCGGAGAAGCTCAAGGCCGCCTTTGGTGCAAGCGATCCTGCGCTGGCTTGAGCGGGTGTTTTAGACCGCCTATAGGAGCCGTATGGTGTTGCCCTTCGGCTGCGAAAGGGGCTACGTTCAGCGATGAACTGGCGCGCGCCGTTTTGATTTAAACGCTTGGCAGCCGAGTCTCGCGTTCCCTGACGAAGATGCGCGCCACCGAGGTCAGGACCAGCAGATTGGGGTCGCGCTCGCGCGCTTTCATGATGCTCAATCCCATGGTCTGGCTAGCGCCCTCGCTTTCAGCAAACGGAATGAACCGCACCAGGTGCTGATACATCGCACGGATGCGGCCGGGAACCACTGCGCAGGCTACTCCGCTAGAAACCAGGTTCATTTGAGTGAAGATGTCCTGTACTTCCATCACCACGGATGGGTGAAAATTCTTGAATCGCTCTGCCAGTTGGACTGCGGAGAAGGGCCCCTCGGCCAAAGTAACCACCTTCTCGCCCACGTGCTCTGAGAGTACGATGGTCTCGTGCACGGCGAGCGGCGAGCTCAGCGGGGCGGCGAAATAGGGCTCGTCCTCAAACATGGGCAGCGACACCAGGTCCGAGTCGCCGGGAAGTATCTCGGCGAACACCGCGTCGATCTGCCCCTGTTTCAAGCGGGGCAGAAGTTCGTGGCGGGACTTGCCCAGGATCAGCTCACACTGCAGGTTGGGCCGGCGCTGATTCATGGACTTGATGAGCTCGGGTAGCACATGACTCGTGAGGGAATAGAGCGAGCCTATTTTCAGCCGATCAGACGCGTAGCCGGCAGCAATGCGCGTAGCCTCAATGCCCCGATCCAGCCTGCTGAGTACGTCCCGGGCCACGCCGGCCAGCGTGTGAGCGGCCTCTGTGGGCACCAGGCCCCGGCCCTCGTGGCGAAATAGCGAGCAGCGCACACTGTCTTCCAGGGAGTGCAGTGCGCGGTGCACGCTCACGGCGCTGGTGTTGAGTGCGTCGGCGGCGGCGTTGAGCGTCTTGCACTCCAGATAAGCCACCAGGGCCTCCAGCTTGCGCGACGAGATATCTTCACTCAGGCGATGCACGGTGTTGCTCCTGGGGTTGATGTCAGCGCGTCAGGATGACGACCTTGCCCTTGACGCGGCGTTCCATGACGTCCCGCAGGGCCTGGCCGGCTTCTTCCATGCGGTAGCTGCGTGTGACGGGGGGGTGTACGGAGCCTGAGGCGTACAGCGCGAAGAGATCTCTCATGTGCGCCCGCGTGGTTTCGGCGTCGCGACGCAGGAAGTTGCCCCAGTACACGCCAACAATCGACGCACCCTTGAGCAGCGGCAGGTTGAGTGCCAACCGGGGAACTTCGCCAGCGGCGAATCCCACCACCAGATGTCGTCCCTCCCATGCCATGCAGCGAAACGCGGCTTCGGACCGCTCACCACCAACGGGGTCGAAAATGACGTCAATGCCGTTGGGCGCTAATTCCTTGATGCGTTCGCGCAAGTCTTCGGTCGTGTAGTTGATGACGGCGTCTGCACCGTGGGTGGTGCAGAGTTCGAGTTTGCCGGCGTCTGATGCAGCGGCGATGACACGTGCGCCCATGGCCTTGCCGATCTCGACTGCCGCGATGCCGACCCCTCCACCCGCGCCCAGCACCAGCAGGGTTTCGTTCGCTGCGAGCCGGCCCCGGTCCTTCAGTGCGTGCAGGGTGGTGCCGTAGGCCAAAACAAAGGCGGCGGCTACGGAATAATCCATGCCCTCGGGTATAGGCACGACGCGCTCGGCCGCGATCACCGCTTCCTGGGCGAAGCCGCCAAAGGTGGCGCTACCCACCACGCGATCGCCTACGCTCCAGCCGCTGACGCCAGGCCCCAGCGCCTTCACACGGCCCGCTACCTCGCCACCAGGCGAGAAGGGCAGTTCGGGCTGCACCTGGTACTTGCGCTGGATGATGAGGGTGTCGGGAAAGTTGACGCCAGCCGCGTGTACCTCGATAAGAACCTGTCCGGGCCCCGGCACGGGAGGCGAGATCTCGTCCACGACGAGGAGTTCGGGGAGTCCCCATTGCCTGCACACCACTGCTTTCATCGTTGTCTTTTTAGTTGTAGTTGGCGGGTCAGTATAGCCAAGAGCCCCATTGCGCGCTATCCACTTTAAATTTATATTCCGCACAGCGAAACTAGAAAGATACCCTTGGGACGAACCGTTAAACCGATCAAAACACCTCGCAGCGAATCCGAGGAGGATCGTCGCTTTGTAAGTGCCCTGGCGCGCGGTCTGGATGTCTTGCGCTGCTTCCAGAACTCCGACGGGTGGTTACCCAACCAGGAAATTGCACGCCGCACCAATTTACCCAAGGCCACTGTTTCACGTCTGACGTACACGCTCACCACGCTCGGCTATCTGGAGCATTCACCCGAGCGTGAGATGTATGCCCTCGGGTTGCCGGTGCTGGGTCTGGGATTCAGGGTGCTTTCGCACTTTGAGTTGGGGCGCATCGTGCGGCCGTTCATGCAAGCCTTGGCGGATGAGGCCCAGGCCGCCGTTTCATTGGCCGTACGCAGTGGTGGTTGGGTCGTGTACGTGACCCACTGCCGTTCGGGGGCACCGCTCACGCTGGGTTTGGATGTAGGGGCACGCCTGTCCCTGGCGACCTCCGCCATAGGGCGTGCAGTTCTGTTTTCGCTGGATGATTCCACGAGCGAAAAAGCGCTCGCCAGTCTTCGAGCAGAGGCGCCGCTGGAGTGGGAGCAGGGACAGGTTGGTCTGCAGCAGGCCCGCGAAAGCTACGCGCGCCAGGGAGTGGTGTTGTCCCTTCCGGGGGCTGATATCGGCGCGGCTGCGGTTACTTTGGACCCTGGTGACGGCCGGGAGCGTTTTGGGCTCAATTGTGGCGGGCCGGCCAGCATGATGACGCCGCAGCGGTTGGCGCAGATCGCTCCGCGCCTGCTGGATACCGCCGCACGAATGGAGCGAGCCATCCGTTCCGAAAACTGAAAACAAGCGCCGGTGAATGAAACCTTTCGGGACGCATAAACAACCTGGTTCAAGGCAAAACCCGGTTTACCGCGCGGGTTGGCGTCTGTAAACTAAATTTAAGGATGCATCAAATTCCGCTTAGCGGAACTAAAAGAAAGCATTCTGGACTCCGGGCTGTCACTGGTGTCCTATCCCACTTACAGGAGTCTTCCATGCGACGTCGTGATCTGCTTCTTGCCACTGGTGCTCTGGGCGCGTTGCCCTTGGGTGCTGCAGCCCAGACCTTCCCGGCCAGGCCCATCACCCTGTACTGTCCGTTTCCGGCAGCCGGGCCTACTGATCTGATGTTCCGCTCCTTGGCAGATGCGACCGGCCGTGTGCTTGGGCAGCCGGTGGTGGTGGAGAACCGCCCTGGTGCCGCCGGCACCATGACCGCGCCCACCATGCGTACGGCCCGCCCCGACGGCTATACGCTCACGCAGTGCCCAATGGGCATGTTCCGTGTGCCGCATATGCAGCGCGTGCAGACCTTCGATCCGCTGAAGGACTTCACCTACATCATCAACCTGACTGGCTATACCTTCGGAATGGTGGTGCGTGCCGACTCGCCATTCAAAAGCGTGAAGGACATCGTGGCCTTCGCCAAGGCCAACCCGGGCAAGCTCACCTACGGCTCCACCGGTATCGGCGCTGGCCCTCACTTGGCCATGGACGAGTTCGCTTCTCGCGCCGGCATTGATATTGTTCATGTGCCATTCAAGGGCAGCGCCGACATGCTGCCCGCGCTACTGGGCGGGCATGTGATGGTGGGCACCGACACCACCGGTTGGGCGCCGCATGTGGAGAGCGGCAAGATGCGCCTGCTTGTGACGTATGGCAGCCAGCGCACCAAACGCTGGCCTCAGGTGCCTACACTGAGAGAGGTGGGCTTTGATATGGCCTCCGACTCACCGTTCGGCATCGTTGGCCCCGCTGGTATGGACCCTGCCGTGGTCAAGGTTCTGCATGATGCCTTCCGCACGGGGCTGGCCGATCCGAAGGTGGTTGAGATGATTGATCGCTACGACCAGCCCACGATCTACATGAACCCGGCCGATTACGCCGAGTGGGCGAAGAAAACCTATGCCGATGAAGCACGCACCATTGCGCGCCTGGGTATGAAGAACTCGCTTTAGGAGGCGCTTAGATGAATAGCTTCCAGCAGCCGGCATCGCTTGCGAAGCCGAATGGGTTTTCCCATACCGCCCGCGCTCAGGGCGGGACGACGATCTACGTGTCAGGGCAGGTGGCCTATGACAACGCGGGTAGCGTGGTGGGCGAGGGCGATCTGGCCGCGCAGACGCGTCAGGTCTACTTCAATATTCAGCAAGCACTACAGGCTCAGGGCGCGTCCACGGACGATATCGTCAAGACTGTGCTCTTCGTGCGCGACCTGGATACCGAGAAGGCTCGGGTTATCCGCGAGGTGCGCGCAAGCTTCCTGCGCCCGGACGGCCCACCCGCCAGCACCATGGTGGGTGTATCGTCCCTGGCTCGGCCAGAGCTTCTTCTTGAGGTCGAAGCGATCGCGGTGGTGTACTGACATGACCGCACCACAGGAGCAACCCAGGCCCGGTGGCCTGACACTCAACGGGCGCGGGTTCACGCCGGGTTCAGCACGTGTTGCGGTACTCGGCGCCGGCGTGATGGGGCCGGGCATCGCGCTGGTCTTTGCCGAGTACGGATATCAGGTCGATCTCTGTGAAGTGCGGCAGCCCGCGCTGGACGCCGGGATGGCCTCGCTGGCTGACGCCTTGAACCTCAAGGTGCATGCGCAGGTATGTGATCCCGCAAGCGCGCGCGCTACGCTTGCCCGCGTGACGCCGCGCATCGGTATCGCTGAAGGCATCGCTCATGCGGATCTGATCGTGGAAGCCGTGCCGGAAGACCGGGAGATCAAGCGCGCCGTGTACACACAGGTGGCTGACACAGCGCCCGCGCACGCCGTGGTCTGGAGCAACACCTCCACGCTGGATGTGTTTTCTCTCGCACCCCCCGCAGTGGCACCTCGGCTGCTGGTGGCGCATTGGTTCGCGCCGCCCCACATCCTGCCGCTGGTAGAAGTCGTCTGCCAAGACCCCGTGCCAGAGTCACTTCGCGAGGAAAGTGTCGCGCTGCTACGAGCGCTGGGCAAGGCGCCCGTGGTTCTGGAGAAATTCGTCCCTGGTTTTGTCATTAATCGTTTGCTGCGGGCGCTTGGGCGCGAGTCCTTTGACATGATTGAGTCGGGCGTCATCTCCATCGCCGAACTCGATGTGGCCGTGCGCACCAGTTTGGCGCCGCGCATGCAGGTCCTGGGCATCATGCAACGCTACGACTACACGGGGCTCAACCTGAGCCTGCGCAACCTGGCCGATCCAGACATCGTCGACGCGCCGGTCAACCGGAGCCCGGCATTGCTGCAAGAACGCGTGGCCCGTGGCGAACTGGGCGTTGCAAGTGGCAGCGGCTTCTACGACTACGGCGGCCGCTCCACGCTGGAGTTGCAGCGCGAGCGCGACCTTCGTCTGTGGCAGGTCATGCGAGGCCTGGCTGAACACGCCTCTGATCCAAAGCCCATCTGAATTCAATTCCATGACATCTTCCTTATCTGAAGGGGCGGCGCGCCTCCGGCCTCTTGTCGATCCGCGCTCGATCGCTGTGTACGGCGCCTCCGCCGATCTCACACGGCTGGGCGGCATGCCCGTGGCCCTGCTCACAGAACGTGGTTTCAAGGGCGCCATCTACCCCATCAACCCCAAGTACACGGAGATCGCAGGGCTGCCTTGCTACCCTGACATCGCCTCCCTTCCCGCACCTGCCGACCTGATCGTGATCGCTGTGGCGGCGCCTGAGGTGGTGGGCGTGATGCGCCAGGCTGCCGCGCGCGGCATCCGCGCCGCGGTAGTGTTCGCCGCTGGTTTCGCGGAGGCAAACGACAGCGAAGGGCTGGCGCTGCAGGCCGAACTGGTTGACGTTGCCCGCGAATTGGGTATGGTGGTTGCAGGCCCGAACTGCATGGGTTTTGGCAACCTGGACAGCCACGCGTACAGCACCTTCACAGCCATCTTCCGCACGGTCGAGCCGCCCGCCTCACCGCGCGATACCGGGCTGGTGACGCAGAGCGGAAGCATCTGCTCGGCCATTTACGCTGCCGGCCGCCAGTTGGGCGTGCGGTTCAATGTGGTGATCAACACCGGCAACGAGGCCTGCGTCGAGTTTTCAGAATACCTGGAGTACCTGGCCGATCGCCCTGGCACCGAGACCATTGTCGGCTACATCGAAGGGCTGCGTGATGGCGCACGGTTTGAGCGCGTAGCGACGCGCATGCGCGACGAGGGCCGTTTGCTGACCCTGCTCAAGGCAGGCGAAACGGAGAAGGGCGCGCTCGCGGCGGCGTCCCACACCGCCGCGCTCGCAGGCTCCGGTGCGGTGTACCGCGCCATGTTCGAGCGGCTGTGCGTGGTGTCCGCGCACGACATCCTGCATGCCGCAGATGTGGCCTATCTGGGGCGTTTTCGTGAACGCGCCAGCGGCCCGCGCGTGGCTGTGCTCACCATCTCCGGCGCCATCGGTGCGTTGCTGGCCGATGCCTTTACGCAGGCGGGTATTGACTTGCCTGAACTGAGTGTGCCGGTGCGCGAGGCGCTTCGCGAAGGTATTCCGCGCTTCGGCATGGTGCACAACCCGGTAGATTTCACGGGCAACATCGTCAATCGGCACCAGTTTGCAGCGCAGGCACTTGAAACGCTCTTCGCATCAGGCGAGGTGGATTTCGCTGTGATCTATGCGCCGGGTTTCCTGATCGACCGCATGTCCGAAGGACTGGCTGCGGTTTCCAAGGCCACAGGTCGTCTGGTGGCGGCCATTTCCACCGGCAAGGTGGCCTCGCGTGAGGTGCTCGAGGCCGCCGGCGTTCCGGTCTTCGACGACACGACACGCGCCGTGCGCGCGTTGGCCAGTCTTGCCCATTGGCACGAGAATCGCAGACGTTACGCTGGCAGCCCTCGCGCCACATCGCCCGCGAACTTGCCTGCGGTGGCTAAGGAAATCGTTCGAGAGGCCCGCCGCGATGGCGAACTGACCATTGACGAACACCGCGCCAAGCGATTGATGGCCGAGTTCGGCGTGCCCGTAGCGGAAGAGCGCGTAGCGCTGACTCCGGCGACGGCGGTGGAGGCCGCGCGCGCCATCGGCTACCCGGTGGTGCTGAAGGTGCTGAGTGCCGACATCGTCCACAAATCCGAGGTAGGTGGGGTGCGCCTGAACCTGATCGACGACGGTGCTGTGCAGACGGCTTGTGCCAGTGTGCTGCAGAGAGTGACTGAGCGAGAACCCCAGGCAAGGGTGGCTGGTCTGCTGGTGCAGAAGCAGGAGGCGCCAGGCACAGAACTGCTGGTGGGCGTGGTGCGCGATCCGGTCTTTGGCCTTGTGATGACACTGGGCCTGGGCGGCGTGTGGACAGAGGTGTTTGGCGATGTGGTGCACGCGCCGCTGCCGGTGAGCGCTGAGCTCGCCTCAACCCTGCTGCGGCGCCTCAAAGCCTGGCCGTTGCTGGAAGGTTTCCGTGGCGCCGAGCAGGTGAACGAGGGCGCGCTGGTGAAGGCCATTGCGTCGATCTCTGAGGCAGCCTGTGCGCTAGCCGCAGACCTCGATGAATTGGAAATCAATCCTCTCATCGCGCGCGCCGATGGGGTGGTGGCGGTCGATGCTCTTCTACGCCTGAGCCGTGGCCTGGAGCCCACGGACGTGCTGCCCGGTCTGCGAGAGACAGCTTGCGGGCAACCTGCACGAGTGCTGCCATAAAGGCTATTGTGCGGCGCGTGGTGCGTATACCCTCGCTTGAAGGGCGCACCTGACGGGGCAGCGTAGCTGCCCCGGAGGTTCGGCTACTGGGGTGCAAAGCTGCAGAGCCCGCCCCGAAATTCTGCTGATGTGAACACCTCGGGCAGCACCGCGGCAAGTTCTTCAGGGTCCATATTGATACCGTTCGCTTTCAACATGGGGCCGGCCTCCAGCACCATGGCACGCCAGTCGTTGAGCTGGCGGAACGGCTCCACCGTGTCGGGACATGGCTGCTCGCCAAGGGCCGCTACCAGCAACTCGGTGAAGTTAATCACCTGGAAGCCGTGGGTTTGACCCTCCTTCGACAGTTGCAGGTGGCAGCCGTGAAACAGCGACACGAGCGCGTCCACATCGTCACGTTGACAGAGTGCAATGGTGTCTTTGCGAACGTGGGCCTTGAGCTCGGGGGACCGATCGGAGCCGGAGGCGCCGCACATATACCCGGGTTCCTCGGCTTCTTCGACAATGGTCAGGCCCGGTATTGAGCGCAGCAGGCGCAGCACTGCTTGTCCTACTTCGGGCAGGCCATGGTGGGTATGAACCACCACGCGTTTGTTGACCGGTGTATTGAAGCGGGCGACGAGATCGTCTTCGTGCTCCAGCAGAAATTGGGTGATGTGGTCCAAATCGAAACTCACCTCGCGGTAACCTTTGATGGTCTCGCCCAAGTGGATCTGGCAAGACGGGCACCAGCTCAGCACCTTCTGTGGTTTGAACTCCCCGAAGCGGTGCAAGGTTTGCTCCGAAACGCGGCCACCTTTCTTCAAATCGCCTTCCCACTTGCTGTACACGATGCCACAGCAGGCGGAAGGCCCTCCCATCACCTCGTACTCGATGTCCAGATGGTCCAGCACGGTCATCACGTTGAACAGCACGTGCGGTGTGCGGATGGGGTTGCAGCCGGTATAGAACACCACATCGACATCGCGGGCCTGAGGAGGCCGGAGCAGGCGTGCAACGTTTTCCGGCACGAGCTGCATCGACACCATGATTCGAATGGCGCGCGCCATTTTTCGGAACACATGGGGCGTGGGGTTGTGCACCTCCGCGACCTTGGAGCAACTCATCATCAGCATCTTGCGCGGGTTGACACCCTCCGGGCAGGCGGGGATGCAGTCGCCGCAGCCGTTGCATTGCCGGATCCAGGTGGCAGACGCGTCGGGCAGGGGCGTCGAGTCACGCATGAAGTCGAGCACACCGGTCACTACTTGCACGGGGTTAGCCTGAGCCATGCCGGGGGCAAAGGGCACGACTGGGCAGACTTCTACGCATTTGCCGCAGCGGGTGCAGGCAGAAAGCATGTCGTCCCAGGACTGGGCGACGAAGTCAGGGAAGGCGACTTCGGATTGAGGGGTAAGCGTGGTCATGGGCAATTTCCTTCGCTTGCTCAGACGTTGCGCCGTACAGCAATGGCTTCTATCTCCACTCGGACCGAAGGCGAGCCTAGCCGCGCTTCTACGGCGGAGCTTGCGGGGGGCAACTCCATGTCCGCGAACACTTGGTTGCGCACCTGGCTGAATTGAGCGTACTCCCGGATGTCCGTAAGAAAGACGGTGATTTTCCGGATGTCGTGACAATCTGCTCCGTGTGACTGGAGGAGGGCGCGGATCTTGTCGAAGACGATCTGCGTCTGGGCTTCTGTGTCGTATGGCGCTGCAGTCCCGGCGGTAATTCCGGAGACAAACAGCATGGTGGCCTCACCAACAGAAACAACATTGACGGGGGAAAAGCGTGGGGTGTCGGGCATCGTGGCTCCTTGCTCGGGACATTCTTCTGTAAGGTCTGACGAGCTTATTCACGACACTTTTGAAGATCAATTGCTCACGCAGGTGGATCCTTTCGCATTTCGGAACGATGACTAGGGCCTGTTCACACTGGAACCCTCCGTTTCATAGTACGGCCATCTATATATAGATGCCTTTCAGCGCGACGGATTCGACGATGGCATGACAACAGATGCTCGAGGCGCCATCCTGGCTGAGTTCTGTACGCGCATAAGCATCCGTTACTAAAGCTCCGCAAACCACTTGCTTCACAAGTTCACTTGGGCCTACAGCAGATAGAAGCTCGAATTCCAGACTACCTATGGGGCATGTGTGAGGCTAATACAACTATCCGGTGTCACTCCCACCTGATTTGCCTCCCACGGGGGTGAGAAGCCTGTCAGGAGAAGGTGTAGCGTGTATTATGGGAATGATTCTCATTTACATTTAAATGAGGTGTACCTTCAGAACGCAACTTTGTGATCGCGACAGATTCCAGTCTAGATTTATCAACCGAACAACAGATCGACGTCCTCTATTGCCAACACCATGGGTGGCTGCATAGCTGGTTGCGCCGTAAGTTGGGGGATGCTCATCAGGCGGCAGATCTTATGCACGATACCTTTGTGCGTATCCTGGAAGCCTGCCGAACTGAGGAATTGGCCCTGAACTCCGTGCGGGAGCCACGTGCATATCTCACTACCGTGGCGGGGAGGGTGCTCGCCAATCATTTTCGAAGGGCATCGCTTGAAAAAGCCTGGCTGGCGGCGCTGGCGCTTTATCCAGAATCATTTGCGATTTCTCCCGAGGAGCGCCTGAGCATCTTGCAAACATTGCACCAGATCGACGCCATGCTCGACGCTTTGCCTTCAAAAGTGCGCACCGCGTTCTTGCTGGCACAACTCGAAGGGCTGACCTATGCAGAGATCGCCTTACACATGGGTATTGCGGAGCGCACCGTCAAACGGTATATGGCGCAAGCATTCGAAGAGTGCTTGATGCAAATCGAATGACAGGTTCAGGCGAGGGTAGAGTTGCCGGGGTGCCGCGTGAGGTCTTGCGTGCAGCATCCAGGTGGATGGCACACATGAACTCGGGAGAAGCTACGGCGGCCGAGCGGCAGGACCTGGAGCGGTGGCGAAGCGCAGATGAGTTGCACGAGTTGGCCTGGCAGCGCGCTGTGCGTCTGAACGCTCAACTGGGGCGCTTGCCTCCGCTGGTGAGTCTGCAGGTGCTAGGCCGTGCTCGCCGCCAAGCCGGACGCCGCGCAGCGTTGCAGAGCTTGGCGGTGTTCGCGGTGGCCGCACCGGTGGTCTACACGGTCTGGCGTGGAATTTCCTATGAGCAGGTTACCTGGACCGCCAGTCATAGAACTGCAACGGGAGAACGCCGTAAAGTGGTACTAGCCGATGGCACAAGGCTTGAGCTCAACACGGCCACAGATATTGACGTCTCCTTTGACTCAGGTAAGAACGGACTGCGTCTAGTCAAGCTTCACTCTGGAGAGCTCCAGATAGAGACCGCACAGGACCCCGCCCGCCGGCCGTTTGAAGTGCAAACGCGCCACGGCCGCATTCGGGCACTGGGGACGCGGTTCCTGGTGCGGCAGACGCCAGCAGACTCTAAGACCCTGGTGGCAGTGCAGCAAAGTGCGGTCGAGGTTCGTCCGACGAATTCAGGTGACCAGCCCTTCCGTGTTGAGGCTGGCTCGCAGACTCGCTTTGACGCTGCTGGCGCGCATGACATAGCTCCGGAGTATCCCCAGCAGGACACATGGGTGCGCGGAATGCTCTTTGCCAGCAACCAGCGTTTGGCGGACTTCGCGGCTGAACTTGGGCGGTATCGGAGAGGGATAGTACGTTGTGCGCCAGAGGTTGCCGATCTTCGAATTAGCGGAGCATTCCGCTTGGACAGCACAGACGAGATTCTTGCCGCACTGCCAGACACCTTACCGGTCCGAATGGCCTATCGCACACGTTGGTGGGTCGAGATCAGGCCGTTAGTCCCGTGAAACAGAGAAATCGGCTGTGCGATTTCTCCGTTTCACTGCACTAGCGACCCCTTGAAAGCTATCTGACACTTTGTGTGTCACCTTTTGACGTTTCGCGTGTCATACCTGTAGAACGCCAGCAAGCCGCGTCGCGGAGCCAGCTAATCAATCCATCCAAGGAAAGCTCCGCATGCCTCGACACGACCACATCTCCAAAGTCGCCCCTGCGCGCTCGAAAACTGCCCCGCTCGCCAAAGCTGCGCGCCAAGCCATGTTGATGATGGCGCTGAGCACCGGTGCAGGCTGGTTGCCAACTGCCGTTGCCCAAGGTCCCGCGCCGGCAAGTGCCTATGCAGTGCCTGCAGGGCCGCTCGATGACGCATTGACCAGTTTCGCTGCCAGCGCGGGCGTGACTGTGCAACTGGACGCCAGGTTGGTTTCGGGTCGCCGAACAAGTGGGCTTCAAGGGCGGTATGGCGTGCGTGAAGGATTCGCCCAGTTGTTGGCCGGCACCGGGCTGGAAGTGCATGAACGCAGCCGCGGAGTCTGGGTATTGCGTCAAGCGTCGTCACCGGCGTCGGCGGCCGCATCCCCATCGAACTCCGCATCTGTCGCGACGACCGCAACGCCCGCGCAGGGCGAAGTGGCCCTGGCCGAAGTCAAGGTGACGGCAGACGCAGTTCGGCGCGAAGCGGGAACCCGCACGGTGCTTACTCAAGATGATGTAGAGCGCACAGGGGGTAATAGCATTGCGGACGTGATTCGCTATCAGCCGTTGGTTGAAGCCCCGGGCACGGTGCAAGGAGCTACGCGCGGCGCCAGTCGTTACGACCGCGGCGGCACCACCGGATACAACATCCGTGGCGTTGAAGGAAACCGAGTGGGATTGGACGTGGACGGCATCGAAATGCCCGACGCAGTCAGCCGTGCGCCGATGACCGCACGCTCGGAAGACGGTACCTTCGGTATGGGGCGAGACTTTATCGACCCTGACCTGTATTCCTCGGTAGATATTCAGTCAGGGACCACCAATTCTCAGCGTTCTGCGGGAGGCATCGGCGGGGCCGTGAGCTTCCGCAGCAAGTCGCCAGAAGACTATGTGAGCGCCAGCAATCCGTTCTATGCGGGAGCCAAACTGGGCTATAGCCAAGCCGATCGTGCCTGGTCCAAGGGAGTGACGTTGGCGGGGCAGACCGGCGATCTTGGGCTGCTGATGGGTTACTCACGCCGTGATGGCCATGAGTCCAAGAACAACAGCGAATCCATGTCCAGATACCCCGAGCGCTGGAATTCGGACGCGTTGTTGCTCAAAGGGGTGATTCGTGTGAATCCCGAACACAAACTCGAGCTGGCCGCTGACCTTTACCGCAAACAGAACCGTTCCACCTTCGCAAGCTGGGACGCCGCCGGTACGGCTGTCACCGGAACTTCAAATCAAGACGCCCGTACCAAGCGCGACACGGTGTACGCCGCGCACACCTGGACGCCTGGAGCAGGTGGTCCCATTGACCAGGTCAACACCCGTCTGTTCCTGCAAAACACTGACATGGACGACGTGACCAACACGGTCGCCACCGCCACAGGCGCAGCGGTCCGAGAAGCTTCACAGAACACCACGCATCAGATCGGCTTTTCCAGCGTGGCAGACAAACGCATTGCCAACCACGCGATCAAGTTCGGTGTGAACTACTCGCGAAGCAAGAACGAGCACCCATTCACATCCAGTGAAGCGTTCGGCGCTGGTCAGCCGTTTCCTGACACGTTGACGGTGCGTTCGGGGGCATTTGTACAGGACACCATCGACTTCCAGTTCGGCGGCCGCCGGCTCGCAGTCGTGCCGGGTTTGCGTGTGGACCGTATCGAACCGAGTATCCGAAATACGGGTAACTTCGGCAATGACCGCATCACGCAAGCTGAGTTGGAAGCGATGTATGGCAACGCACCGACGACGACCATCGTCAGTCCGAGCCTGGCCGTACTTTATGACGTGGTGCCCAACATGACCGCCTACGCGCAATGGAAGCGGGGCGGCCGCGCTCCCACCAACAGTGAGATTTTCGGCTATTGGAATAGCGGCGGAGGCACATACGCGCTGCTTGGTGACCGCAATTTGAAGGCAGAGTCCAGCAACGCCTTCGACGTCGGCCTGAAGGGCAATCCGGTGCCCGGGGTGCAATTTGCGGGCTCGCTCTTCTATACCAAATACAAGGACTTCATATCCTACACACGCTACACGCGGGCGAGCAATCCTGAGAAGTTCATCAACATCCAGAACAGCCTGAACATTCTCTACCAAGCCGAAAATCGCGATGAGGCGAATATCTACGGCACTGAACTCAGCGTTCGGCTGGACCACGGTACATGGACGCCCGCTCTGCGCGGCCTCTACACCACCTGGGCAGTGGGGTACAGCAAAGGCAGCTCCAAGTCAAACTATGCGGGCGACAAGAACGTGGACCTGGACTCCGTGCAACCTGGCAAAGCCATCATCGGCGTAGGTTATGAGGCACCGCAAAAGGCCTGGGGTTTGAACCTGATGGGCACATTCGTTCGCGGCAAGCAGGCTACCGCTACGAATCGCCAGTCTTATAGCAACAACCCCGGTGCCGAACTGACTGACTCGTCAACGGAGCTGTTCCGTGTGCCCGGTTTCGCGCGTTTTGACATTTCCGGCTACTGGCGCATCAATAAACATACCCGCCTGAACTTCGGCATCTTTAACTTGACTGACAGGCGGTACTGGGCCTACAGCAGCACACGCAGCCTGCAACCAGCCAACGCCCGGGATCGCCAACAGATTGAGCTTTCCACCGCGCCAGGCCGCACAGTGGCTATCAGCCTGAACGTGGACTTCTGAACGCACTTTCGCATTTCCTCCAAAGTCACCGAGACCCAATATGAAACACTCTAAAAAACCGGTTCTTGCCGTACTGGCTGTGGCTGCATTTCTGTCGGCCTGCGCCGGCGGCGTAGCGCCCAACAGCGCCGCATCCAAGTCCACACCCTCCCAGCCCGCGCGCCCCGCAGGGGGGCATGGCATTGCAGCTTTCCTTGGCAGCTACGATGCCGACCGAGACGGTAAGGTCACGCGCGCCGAGTTCGATGCGATCCGCGCACAGCGCTTTCAAGCCGCTGACACCAATGGTGACGGCACGCTCAGCGAAGATGAGTACGTCGCAGAGTTCGAGTCCCGTTTGAAGCGGCAGTACTTTGATGCTGGACGTCAGCCGGACAAGGCTTACGAGAACAGTATCAAGCAAGCGCACGTGCGCTTTGGCATCGTCAACCGGGCACGGGACGGCAAGTTCACGCGTGCGGAAGACAATGCGATTGCTGAAAAGACCTTCGCCAACCTGGATACCAGCGGTGACGGCGTCGTGTCTGCAGCAGATCCACAGCGCCCACGTGAGCAGCCGAGCGGGAACAGATGAGCGCGCCACAACGCGTTGCAGCCAGGCCCGCAAAGTACAAAAATCACTGGTTGGCTGGCGCTGCCCTGACCTTGCTGGTAGCGCCAGCGGGTGCAGGCACTCTCACGCTGCAGGTCACCCTGCCAGCCATTGATACGGCGTCTTACTACCGGCCCTATCTCGCAGCGTGGGTCGAGAAAGCCGAGGAAGACAAGGCTGTGCTTGGCACTCTGGCAGTTTGGTATGACACACGGTTGCGAGACAACGGTGGCAGGGGCTGGCTGCGCAACCTGCGTACGTGGTGGCGCAGTAGTGGCGAGCAAATGGCGCTCCCTGCCGATGGCGTTAGCGGCGCCACTCGTCCGGCCGGCACGCACCTGCTTCAATTCAGCGATGCCAAGGGTCTACTGTCAAAGCTTCCTGCAGGGCAATATCAGCTGGCCATCGAAGTCGCACGCGAAAACGGCGGACGGGAGATGCTGCGTCTGCCTTTCACCTGGGGTCGTTCGGCCAGTCAGGCCGACGCGCAGGGACGTACCGAACTCGGAAAAGTGAATGTAGTGGCCGTGCCCTGAAGCGTATCTAGAACCTCTGCATTCCAGCCCATTCAAAAATGGAAATATCAAGTATGAAATCGTTTCTTTCTCGCTCATTAGCCCTGCTGACCGTGGCTTGTATCAGCGCTTGCGGCACACAGGCGCCTGTCGGCCAATCAGTGTCGGGGCCCGTCGTCTACAAACCCGTACAGAGCACGCAAATTCAACGCGCAGCCGTCGCACCAGCGCTGTACGAAGTTGCCTTCTCCGCACGCCAAAATGCTGTGTTTGTAGCTTCTTCGGGAGGCTTCGGTGAGAGTGCCGGGCCCAGCAAAGTGTTGCGCCTCGATCCCAGGACGCTCGCCGTGCAGGCTGAGATCGAATTGCCGCTGCGTGGATTTGGCGTCGTACTGGATGACGCTTCCAATAGGCTGTACGTCGGGAACACGACAGAAGGTTCGGTCACCGTGGTGGACACAGCCAGCAACCGGGTGGTGCAGACTGTCCCGTTGATGAAAAAAGTCAAAGGTGCGGATGGCAAGGAAAAGTATCCGCATCATTTCCGCGAGTTGGTGCTCGATACGGCCAATGCTCGTCTTTTTGCGCCGGGTCTCAGCTCGGATGGCAGTTCGCTGTATGTGATGAACACGCGCACGCTCACTCTCGAAAAGGAGCTGCCAGGGCTGGGGGCTGTCGCGACGGGCATCGCTTTGGACGCAGACAACCACCGCTTGTTCGTGTCCAACATGCGCGGTGGTCTTTACGAAGTCGACACGCGTAGCCTGATTATCAGCAAGAGCTATAACGTGGCCGCAGACCAGATGCTTAATCTGGCCTACGACTCCAAAGCCCGGCGACTGTTCGCCACGGACCAGGGCTTGACCAGCATTAGTGAACGCCGTCAGAAGGCTGAGCCCGGTTTCAAGCCCACCCCCGGCAACCGCGTCGTGGTATTTGATGCCAACAGTGGAAAAATCACCACCAGTTTGCAGACTGGCGAAGGCCCGATTGCACCGCTGTTGGACTTGCCCCGCCAACGCTTGTATGTCACCAACCGCGGTGCAGGTAGTCTCAGCGTGTTTGACACGTCCAGCGACAAATTGCTGCAGACGATCGCGCTGCCAACCCATCCGAACAGCATGGCGCTGGACAGTCGGAATAACGTACTTTATGTCACGGTTAAAAACGGCCGTAATGATGCACGAGGCAGCAACGAGGCCGTGGTGCGCATCGCTTTCTAATGCGGGCAAAAGAGGTTGGCAAGCGAGGCTTCTGGCTTCGGCAACTGCATACTTGGCACTGGATTTCCGCTGCCATCAGCTTGGCCGGAATGCTGATGTTCGCCGTCACGGGCATCACTCTCAACCACGCAGCCAGCCTGCCATCCCACCCCAGCAAACATGAGCAACGTGCAGCGTTGCCGGCAGACTTGCAGGCGGTGCTTGAGGCCATTGCAGATAGCGCTACTGATTCAACACCCCCTGAACTCGCGAGTTGGGCTGCCGACACCTTCGCTATCGATATCTCCAGCCTCTCTGCGGAGGTCAGTCCCGATGAGATTTTCGTGGGGATTCCCATGCCCGGTGGGGAAGGGGCCCTGGTCATTGATCGTGCCGCCGCCAACGCGACCTATACAGTCACCAGGCGCGGGTGGGTGGCCTACCTCAATGATTTGCACAAAGGTCGCAACGCTGGCGTCGCCTGGTCGTGGTTCATCGACTGCATGGCGGTCAGTTGCGTGGTCTTCACGCTGACAGGGTTCGCACTTTTGTGGATGCATGGCCGCACCCGGCCGCTTACCTGGCCATTGACAGGTCTGAGCCTGTTGGCGCCTGTCTTGATAGCTTTACTCTTCGTCCATGGCTGAAACTAGTGTCTAGTTGCATAAATCCTGCTGCATTCAACCCGCCCGGCATCCCCGGCTGCGGTGTTGCAACTCCTCGCCATAGCTACGGCTATGGCTGCGGGTTGCGCCTTGCAGCCGGGGCGCCAGAGGCCTTTCGGTGCAACGCAGACTCATGCAACTAGACACTAGCCCCAACCGCGTGTTCTTGCCGGTTGACTCTGGTGAGAACAAGCCTGCGGTGCCGCCTGCCGGCTACCCAATGCACCGGTTCGAGGGGACAGCGATGGGAACACACTGGTCGGTTCAAGCTTATGCGCCAAAGAATGTGGAACCCCAGCGTTTACGCATGGCCGTCATGCAGGAATTGGCCCAGGCCATCGAACTGTTCAGTACCTGGCAGGCTGACAGCGAGGTAGCCCGCTTCAATGCGGCTCCTGCAGGCGACTGGCAATTTTCCGCACCCTGTTGGGCTCTGCTGGAAAGTAGCCTGGCCTGGGCGGATGCCAGCGGTGGCGCGGTCGATCCCACGCTCGGTGCGCTGGTGAATTTGTGGGGTTTTGGTCCGGAGGGGCCGCGTCCGGAGCGGGCACCTCTCCCGACTCAGCATGAGATTGATAGGGGGTTACGTGCTAGCGGATGGCGAAATGTCCAAATGGATTCGACAAGGCGAACACTGCATAAACCCGCTGGCCTGCAACTTGATTTCAGCGGTATTGCCAAGGGCTGGGCGGTTGACCAAGTTTCTTCCAGGTTGGTGCGCGAAGGGGCCTGCGTGCACTTGGTCGAAATCGGTGGGGAGCTCAAGAGCCGCGGGCTAAGACACGATCTGCAACCCTGGTGGGTGCTTTTGCAAAATAGCGGCGCTGGCCCTCGAAGCTTGTTGGCATTGGTGGATATGGCAGTGGCCACCTCGGGCGACACCCATCATCATTTCAACCATCAGGGGCGCCGATATGCGCATACCTTGGACGGCCAAAGCGGTTGGCCCATCGCGCATGGCACGGCTTCAGTGACCGTGTTGCACCGCGAGGCCATGCAGGCAGACGTCCACGCAACGATCTTGACTGTCATGGAACCTCAGCGGGCCATGGACTGGGCTGAACGGTATGGACTCGCCGCGCTGCTGACGGTACGCACTAACGAAGGCGTGGAGGAACATCTCAGTACGGCCATGATGGCTATGTTGGATTCATCAGAATGACGGTCGACTCGAGCCGTTGGATATGGGCGGCGTTCGCCTGTGTTGTGTGGCTGTCTTTGTGGATCCGACCGATGCGTAAAAAGCTCGGCACCTGGCAGCCCGCTCGCGGGATCGCTCGACGTCTCCCTACTAAAGAACACGCTCCATCATTGCTGATTGGCTATGCGAGCCAGAGCGGTTTCGCAGCCCTATTGGCTGAAGATTTGGCACGCAACCTGGCAGCGGGCGGTCACCCGGCGCACGCTCGATCTTTGCACAGCCTAAGCGCGCTCGACATCAGCAAGGCAGATCGCATGCTTTTCATTGTGAGCACCACGGGCGAGGGCGACGCACCTGACAATGCCGCTGCGTTCGTTTCACGCGTGATGAGCGGCACACTCAATCTTCAGCAACTACGCTACGGGTTTTTGGCCTTGGGCGACAGCAGCTATGCGAATTTTTGCCGCTTTGGCAGAGAGCTGGACGCCTGGTTGATCTCAGCCGGTGCAATCCCGGCCTTCAGCCGTATTGAGGTCGACGGCGCCCGCGCAGCCGCTTTGGACATGTGGCGTCAAGCCGTTGAACGTTTTACTGACCATACCTTGGCGGTTGACCCGTTGCCTTCTCGGCAGGCAGTACTCGCGCAGCGTTGGGTGCTGGTTCGGCGTGAGATCTTGAATAGCGGCAGTCCTGGTGCGCCCATTCACCATATAGTGCTGCGGCCAAAGGAGCCTGCTGTGCAATGGCAGGCTGGAGACGTGGCGCGGGTATGGATCCCCAATAATTCCGACGATATGCCCATGAGCCGCGATTACACGCTGGCATCATTGCCGCAGAGTGGTTATGCGGAATTAATGGTGCGGGAGGTTTTGAGGCCAGATGGTCAGCGGGGTCTGGGATCTGGTTGGCTGGGCCACGGGCTGGCGATAGGCGGTGAGCTCAGAATGGAGATTCGCTACAACCGTGAATTCCACGGTCCGGAGGCCACCATACCGCTGATTCTGATCGGTAACGGCACGGGTTTGGCAGGTCTGATCGCTCACCTGGAGGCGCGTGCGCTGGCGCAGCAGCTCGGTCAGCCTATAGGGCCTGCCTGGCTCTTGTTTGGTGAACGAACTTGCCAATTTGATGCGCTGTGCAGTGAAAGACTTGAAGGCTGGCTTGCCTCCGGCGTGCTCACGCGATTGAATCGTGCTTTCTCCCGGGATGCAGAAGCGTCTGCACATTACGTACAGGACTTTATCGGCCTTTATCGTGACCTGTTGCAGCATTGGGTGAGCCACGGCGCGGCCGTTTATGTCTGTGGTCAGCGCGAGGGCATGGCGAGCGGCGTGGATGCAGCGCTGCGACAGGCGTTGGGCGAAACCCTTCTAGAACAACTGACCATTAAGGGCCGGTACAGGCGGGATGTCTACTGATGTGAGTCGCTTGCGCAACGCGTGGGTACTGAATTTAATTGATTTGGCGGAGGCATCTCCAGGGAACTCGGTCACTCCTGGATCACTTCAAGCGGCTCAGAGCCGCTTGAAGTGAGTTGAGTCAAAGGTCTATTGCTTCAGCGTTGACAGCCACCACAACACATTGGTGTTGTTAGACGGGGTTGAGGCATCTTTCAGGATGTCTGGATCTACACCTGGTGCAGCATAGGTGCCCGAGACCACTTCCTTGGTGTTGGAATCCACGTAGGAGAAGGGCGTGCCTACCGAGTTGGCCATGAAGCTGGTGGTTTGCTGAGGCAGCTTGGCCATGTAGCTGGTATAGCGCTGGAAAGCTGCTGCAGGGTCGTTCAATCCGTTGGCCGAGTTGATGATCTGGCGCCAGCTGTACAGCACCCGCGCCTGGCCAGCGCAGTCGGCAGCCGGCATGAGCGAAGGAGCGCCCGTGGCGGTTGTACCGCACTGAGCCCCTACCGGCGAGCCCGCAAACAGCTTGTCAAACAGAGCGGTATCGTTGGCCTCCAGTTGGAGCAGTGCCTTGGCATGGTGGCTTGCCCACTCACGAGACAAGATATAGGAGGACAGCGGGCTGATTGGCAAGATTTGAATGCCTACACGGTATGTTTCGCGTTGACCGAAGAACACCTGCGTTTCAGTAAGGTTGAAGCGTTTGATGCCAACCGTGATGAGCTTGTTGGGGTCAGCCGTCACGGATCCGCCGCCTTTCAGGGGAATCTCGATGGGCGTGACATCCTGGAACACACTGTTGGTCGGGGTGACCTGGTACATGGATTGTGCGGAGCGAATTTCCCCAGCCGCCATGATCATGCCCATAGCCTGCATTTCAGGGTTGCCGGTGGCAGCTCCCCACAGCACCAGGCCGTAGTCGGCGTGAATAGCTTCGCTGGATGATTCAGTGTTTCCACCGTTGGCGTCCGGGCCGGCATCAGCCACGTTCTGCATGCGGAACCAGTCGTAGGTGCGGGTAATCGGAAAATAGGTGTCTTCGCTGCTGTAGTTGGCAATGTCCCGCGCCAGGGTGTTAACCGCTTCCTTGTACTTGTCACGCCAGGGAGTGTCGTAGCGTCCCAGCACGGCAGAGGCGTACAGGAAGTAGCCGTAGTGGAACATGTGGTCCAGGTACGTGGCGTTGTAGAAATCCTGTTCGTAGTCGTTCTGCAGGAAGGGTCGATTGGTGACCGTGCCGCCGTTGGTGACGTCGTAGCGGAAGTAATCCTGCATTTTCTTGGTGAGCTTTGCGCTCCACTCTGGATCGTCATCGTCCTTCGCGTCGAACCAGGGGTTGAGGGTCGACTTGAGGAAGTCGAGCATCTCATTGCGGATATCGCGCCCTTCGTCTCCTAGCTGGGCCGCGATGAGCACGAGGCGCGCAATGTTACCCACGTATTTTCCGCAGAGGTATGACTCATAGTTGCAGTGCGCGATATAGCCCTTGACGCTGGCAGCATCGGCGCGGAGCGAAGCCAGCACCGGAGCGCGGTCAGCGGGTTTGATGGTCCCCGCGCCTTGCCAGAGTTGCTCCGCCTGGGAGGAATGCTGCAGAACCTCTGGAATCTTCAGGGTCTGTGTCCAGGAGTTTCCGATGACGCCCGTCATGGTGCCGAAGTTGGAGCGGTACTTCAGTGCCACAGTGGGGGCGTTTGCCATGGATTTGAGGTGGAGTTGATCAAACGCCATCATGAGCAGGCGATTGCCTGAGGCGGTTGAGCCGTCCAGGGTTTCTGTACTCCAGCCATAGCGCACGGTGGAGTCGTTGCCGCCGGCGTACTGCAGGTTGATAGAGGAGGTGACGGGGTACTCAACCGAATGCTTGTCGAGCAGGGCTTCCTCTGCCGCGTAGCTCACCACGGTGGGGGCAGGCGCAGATGCAATGGGCTCTTCGTTCACAAACGCTGTGCGCACTGTGCCGTTAAAGGGCTGGCTGAACACGTAGGTGCGCGAAGGAATATCCCAGGTCAAGGTGACCGGCGATGAGGTGTACACCACCATCACGCGTTGCATGAAAGCCAAATTCGGGTCGCTGCTGACGGAATTGTCAGAGGTGCGATAAACGAAGCGGAATTTCTTACCGGTGAGGTCCGGTGTGGTGGGGGCGCCGCCATTTTCGGCAAATGGCTTGACCTCTCCGTTATCTGCAGACACGGCATGGATTTCTGGGATGGCTTCCCATTTGTTGGGGTCGCCTTTTCCTGGGTCGATGGGAAGGCGGGTGACAGGGTCCTTGGCCTCTTGTGCTCTAAGCCCTTGGCCCAGGCCGATCTGCGGGCGCAAATTGAGGTACTTTGCCGTGATGTAAGGCGAGCCGGCAGCCATGATGATCTGCATACTGGGCAGGCCCGCACCGTTAGCTGTTTTGCCATACCAGGAGGTTGCTACGGTCAGCTCATCCTTGTGGTCAATGCGGCGGGTCAGCCGTCCGCCACTGGCGGGCAGATAGGTCAGTTGCAGATCCGGATTTGGCGATGGCACCATGATGTACGGCGCTGCATCAACGTAATACGGATTGGACATGTCCAGCAGCGCACCCGGTTTGGGGATGTAGCGCTTACGCGGAAAAGCCACGTTGACCATGCCCATTCTGTCATCGAGCCATGCCTGGTTCGGAAAGGCGAAAACGGACTGCTCACGCGCATCGCCCTGGATCCCCAGGGGCACGTCTAGATTGCGAGGGCTTTGGTAGAAGAACGACTTGTACCATTTGCCCGTGGGCAGCGGGCGGCCGGACATGCCCTCCACCAGGGTGAAGTTCTTATTGGCTGGCTGAAAGGGGTTGGTAACTGAGCCACCGCCTAGCACCGTAGCGGGATCCACGGTGGAAATGGCAG
Source organism: Ottowia thiooxydans DSM 14619 (assembly GCF_000422885.1). Lineage (GTDB taxonomy): Bacteria > Pseudomonadota > Gammaproteobacteria > Burkholderiales > Burkholderiaceae_C > Ottowia > Ottowia thiooxydans. The sequence goes on from NZ_AUGX01000014.1 coordinate 186,868, forward strand.
GGAGGTCAGAGGCTTTAGCCGTCAATAAGCTGGAAGCTTTTGCCTTCGATTGGCTGGGGACCAGCGTGGCAGGAATACTGATGTCCGCCAGCACGGGGGCGACCCGTGCGGGGGGATGGTCGCTGTAGGCCGAGCTGCTGGAGCTATCGCTTCCTCCGCAGGCTACCAGACCGGCGGCGCCGAACAGGCCCATGGTTAGCAGCCCGAGGCGCTGCTTGTCTGACCATTTCAAACTCGTCATAGTGATTTCCTCATCCGGAGAACTAAATGATACGTGCTCACCCGCACGATCTGCACAGAGCATCGTTAGATCATGAGTACGTTCTAAGCGTGAAGTTGAATATACGCAGTGCTCGCCGATGGCGAAAGTGCCATGAACAGAGGAAGCGTCCCAGGTTAAGGGAATGCGTTCCGCGAAGAGCGTGAACCCATTTAGGTCTCGGCAAAATGTCTAGCCCTGGGGTGCCCTAAGAGACTTTGAACAGGCTCTAAGGAGTCAGGGAGCTACTCGCGCGGCCCGGCAGCAATGATTCGGGCAGCAAGGCCGGCAAATTGTTCACCGCTGACTTCATTGCGTTTGAACCAAAGCCTGCTGTTGTTCACCCGGTGAACCACAACGATGTCCCGCACTCGGTCGATCAGCATGAACTGCCCTCCGACGCCCACGGCAAAAGCCAGCTGATTTGGCGAATGACGCCAGAACGGGAAGGCTTTCATGGGGACCCACCACATGTAGCCATATCCGTTCCAACCCTGGCCGACTGTGCTGTAGGAAGTGGTGCTTTCCTGCAGCCATTTGGAAGTGACGATCTCCCGGTTCTTCCATTGCCCATGGCGGCTCACCAAAAGCCCGATGCGGGCAAGATCACGCGCAGAGAGATTCATCACGTAGGCCGGATGATCGGAGCTTTTCTCGCGCACAAACTCCGTGTCTTCGGGGTAGCGAAAATCTTCAAGTTGAAGAGGGTCTGCAAGTTCCGCTTTGAACGCTTCAAAGACGTTTTTGCCAGTCTTCTGCTGAAAGATGGTCCCGAGCGCGTTGAAATCCCAATTGTTGTAGTACCAAAATTCCCCAGGGGCATGGCTCCCGCGGGCCGGGCGGTCTTTTTTCGCCTCTGACGTCTCGTATGCCGCCAAATGGTAGACCCCGGATCTTGACTGCAGGAGTTGCCGAACTGTGGCTGAACGTTCCAGATCGCTGAGCCCGCCTTTGTCGGTAATGCCGAGTTCGCCCAAGGTTTGATTCAGATCGATCACCCCTCTGTCAGCGTAAATGCCATACAGAATGCTCAGCACGCTTTTGCGAACAGATGCCAGGTTCATCGGCTGGCTGATGTCACCATAGGCGTGCACCAAGGATCCGCGATGAATGACAAGATAGGCATCAGAGCGGATAGATGCTGCGAACTCGTCGGCGAGCTTGAGTTTCTCCTGCGACCATCCGCTCGGTTGTCCCGTCGGGGTGGGCGTGTTCCAGCTTGCTTCGGGAAACACGGGGTCCGCGTGTACGACGCAAGCAAAGCCAACTATCCATGCTGCCAGCAATGCCTTGCGGGCACATCGTTTTAACAGCGAAACCAGTTCTCGAATGGCCATGGGTTGCATCAGCGGTGGAAGAACGAAGGGATGAAGGCTCAATGTAGCCGACCTTTTTAGGTCTTCGCCACGTTCTACGGACTAGTCACTGAGATTCCAGTGCCGCGTCATGGGCGCGCTTTAGCAAACGCCTGCGTATAAAGCCGCTCGCCGGTCTGATCAACAACCAGTACAGCTGAAAGCGTCGCCGTACTTCCGCATCCCGGCACCATACGCGGGTGCGGGTTGTCAGCCGAGTGCCGGCGCCTTCGGCCTCGGCGGAAAAATTCAGCACCAATTTCGCAACTCCTGAGGGATCCAGGGCTCGGAAGGCTTGCGCGTCTGGGAGCTCGACAAGACCGTAGTCTGATTGCCAGAAGCGGCCCGCCAAGCCATACGCGATCTCCTGGTTGCCATCTCGTCCCAGCAAGACGAAGTTGGCAATACTGAATGAAGGGCGGTTCTGTAGATTGGATGAAAAACCCAGCCGGCCAGCAAGGCGGTTGGGCGTCTCGCGCAGGGCGATCAACCCGCGCGCGATCGGGTCGTCCACGACTTCAGGGCGCTCAAGCACGTCGAGCACGCGCGCAGGCGAGGCCGGAATATACCGGCTGTGCTCTTCAGCGAACTGATATTGCGGCAGAAAGCTTTCGATCAGGTTCATGCGCGAATTATTAACACTAACGGGCAGACCCCATTTATCCGCTAACCGATTCGGATCAAGCAATTTGCTTGTGAAAACGGCCGCCCTACCATAGATTCGCAGGGCTTCCGGGTTGTCGCGCTCGGGACAAGCCCTATTGCGCTGCAACATGCAACTCCTACAATGAAACAGAACGATCGTTCTTTTATCTTCATTGAGGGCCCGCATGACCGCTGAATACAAGCTCCACGGCAACGTTGCTGTTATTTCCCTGAACAACCCCCCCGTCAACGGTCTCGGTTTCGAAACGCGCGTGGGCATTGTTAACGGGCTTGAGAAGGCCAATGCCGATCCGGCTGTGAAAGCCATTGTGATCACAGGTGCGGGCAAGGCTTTTTCAGGCGGCGCTGATATTCGGGAGTTCAATTCTCCCAAAGCCATGCAAGAGCCCATCCTGCTCAGCGTAATCCGAGCGCTGGAAAACTCTATCAAACCAGTCGTGGCTGCTGTTCACAGTGTGGCCATGGGCGGTGGGTTGGAATTGGCGCTTGGCGCCCATTACCGCATTGCTGCACCGGGCGCCAAGATTGCGCTGCCAGAAGTCAAGCTTGGTTTGATCCCCGGCGCTGGCGGCACGCAGCGTCTGCCGCGCGTACTGGGCGTGGAAACAGCATTGAACATGATCGTCAAAGGCGATCCCGTCAACAGCGAAGTATTGGCTGGTCTGCCAGGTCAAAAGCTGTTCGATCAGCTTTCAGCTTCGCCAGAATCCCTGCTGGAAGAAGCAGTTGCTCTGGCAGAAAAGGTGGCCGCCCAGCACGCTGACGGCTCGCCCATGCCTTTGGTGCGTAACCTGCCGTGCAAACACCCTCAGGGTGATGCCTACTTCCAGTTTGCCCGCAATATGGTTAACGGAATGGCGAAGAATTTCCCCGCTCCCGCTAAATGCGTAGATGCCGTGGAAGCCAGCACCAAACGCAAATTTGAAGATGGCATGGCGTTCGAACGTGAAACGTTCATGAACCTCATGCTGACGCCCGAGTGCAAGGCACTGCGCCACATTTTCCAGGCTGAGCGCGCGGCTTCCAAGATCCCGGATGTGGGCTCTGATATCACTCCACGCGAAATTAAGGGTGTGGCCATCATCGGCGCTGGCACCATGGGCGGCGGCATCGGGATGAACTTCCTGAACGTCGGCATCCCGGTGACCATGCTGGAGATGAAGCAGGAAGCTATTGACCGCGGTGTTGCCATCATTCGCAAGAACTATGAAGCGCAGGTCAAGAAGGGCAAGCTCAAGCAAGACAAGTACGACCAGCGCATGGCTTTGCTGACCACCACGCTGAACTACGAAGAACTCAAGAACGCTGATCTCGTGATCGAGGCCGTGTTTGAAGACATGGGCGTGAAAGAGACGGTTTTCAAGAAGCTCGATGAAGTCATGAAGCCTGGTGCCATCCTGGCATCCAACACCTCCACGCTGGATGTGGACCAGATCGCCGCTTTCACCAAACGCCCCCAAGACGTGGTGGGCATGCACTTCTTCAGTCCGGCAAACGTGATGAAGTTGCTGGAAGTTGTGCGAGGCGCGAAAACCGCGAAGGACGTGCTGGCCACGGTCATGGCGGTGGCCAAGAAAATCAAGAAAACCGCTGTGGTCTCGGGTGTGTGCGATGGCTTCATCGGCAACCGCATGATCGAGCAATACAGCCGCCAGGCCGGTTTCCTGCTGGAAGAGGGCGCAACGCCTCAGCAAGTAGACAAAGCAGTCGAAAAGTTCGGTTTCGCCATGGGGCCTTTCCGCATGGGCGATATGGCCGGCAACGACATTGGCTGGGCTATCCGCAAGCGCCGCTATCAGGAAAAGCCAGATATGAAATACAGCAAGACCGCAGATCTGCTGTGCGAGATGGGCCGTTATGGCCAAAAAACCGGTGCAGGTTGGTACGACTACGTGCCCGGCAAGCGTGATGCCATAGCCTCCAAGGTGGTGGAAGAAATGGTCCAGAAGCACCGCAAGGATGTGGGCATCACGCCGCGCAAGATTAGCGATGAAGAAATTGTCCAGCGTCTGGTGTATTCGTTGGTGAATGAAGGCGCTCGTATCCTGGAAGACGGCATTGCCAGCAAGGCCAGCGATATTGATGTGGTTTATCTCACCGGCTACGGCTTTCCAATCTGGCGCGGCGGCCCTATGCAGTACGCCGACCAGGTTGGGCTTTTCAACGTGGCGGAAAGCATGAAGCGTTTCGCACGCAACCCTGCCGACGATGCCGCTTTCTGGCAACCGGCGCCTCTGCTGCAAAAATTGGTCAAAGAAGGCAAAACTTTCAACGGTTGAGCTGGTGAAGAAAGCCATACTTTCTTTTGCTCTGCTGATCGCTGCACTGGTTGTGGCGGTCGCGGTCAACACCTGGCGCCAAGGCTCGCGTCAGGTGAGCGTGCCACCCGCACCGGCGCTCACTATTGATACCGATGCGGCGGCGGGCAGGTTGGCGGTCGCCATTAAATTCAAGACCATTTCGAGTCTGGAAGACTCGAACCTCAATGCGGATCAATTCACCGCACTGCATGCGCACCTGCAGGCCAGCTACCCCAGAGCGCATGCGGCGCTCAAGCGCGAACTGGTTGGCGGGCTCACGCTGCTCTACACCTGGCCGGGCACAGATCCCTCGGCACCACCTGTTTTATTGCTGGCGCACCAGGATGTCGTGCCTATTGCGCCCAGTACAGAGGCGAAGTGGCAAGCAAGTCCTTTCGCCGGCGAGATCAAAGAGGGCTATGTCTGGGGTCGTGGCGCTTGGGATAACAAGGCCAATCTGATCGGCCAGATGGAAGCCGTAGAGATGCTGCTCGCGGAGGGTTTCAAACCGCGCCAGACTATTTATCTTGCCATGGGTGCGGATGAAGAGGTGGGTGGCTTGCGCGGAGCAAAGAAAGTGGCCGAACTACTGGCTTCTCGCGGCGTGAAGCTTGATTTCGTGCTCGACGAAGGGCTTTTGATCACAGAGGGCATTCTCAAGGGCCTTAGCAAGCCAGCCGCTCTGATTGGCATTGCTGAAAAGGGTTACCTTTCAGTGGAAATGCATACCCATGGGACACCCGGGCATTCTTCCATGCCTCCACCCGCAGGAACTGGCGCCATCGGCATGCTGAGCTCCGCGCTCACAAGACTGGAAGACAAACAGATGCCCGCGCACATTCGTGGCGTGGCGCAGGAAATGTTTGACACCATCGCGCCCGAGATGGATGGTTTCGGCCGCGTAGCGCTTTCTAACCTTTGGCTGTTTGGGCCACTGGTGCAACGCCAGCTTGAGGGCGCCGCCAGTACCAACGCCATGCTTCGAACCACCACCGCACCCACTATTTTTGAAGCGGGTAACAAAGACAACGTGATCCCTGGCGAAGCCAAAGCCACGGTCAACTTCCGTCTATTGCCTGGCGACACGCAGGAAAGCGTGCTGAAGCATGTACGTGACGCTGTGGGGGGGCAGCCCGAGGGGCGTTTTGAGTTGAAGACTCTCAAAGGCGCCTCTGAGCCTTCTCCCATTTCACCTACAGCTTCGGCTTCCTATCAATTGCTGAACCGCACTCTGCGTTCACTCTTTCCAGATACGCTGGTGGCGCCAGGCTTGATGATTGCCGCCACAGATTCACGTCACTTCACAGAAGTGAGCCAGCATATCTACCGCTTTTCGCCCGTCCGTGCCAAGCCAGAAGATTTGGCGCGTTTTCACGGTACCAATGAGCGCGTGAGCATCGCTAATTTCGGCGAGTTGATCCGTTTTTACGTACAGCTGCTGCGCAACACTTCCTTGCCAGCCAGCACCAATCCATAGTTTCAGGTTTTCACAAGAAAGGTCGTCACATGAGCCAAGCCGTCATCGTTTCCACTGCACGCACTCCGCTCGCCAAGAGCTGGAAAGGCGGCTTCAACATGACCCATGGTGCAACGCTTGGTGGCCACGCGGTGCAGCACGCCATCGGGCGCGCTGGCATAGAAGCCGCCGAGATCGAAGACGTGATCATGGGCTGCGCCAACCCCGAAGGCGCCACGGGCGCTAACATCGCCCGCCAGATCGCATTGATGGCGGGTTGCCCCGTCACTGTTTCAGGCTTCACGGTGAACCGCTTCTGCTCGTCCGGCCTGCAGACCATTGCGCTGGCTGCCCAGCGCATCATCGCCGGCGAGGGCTCCGCCTATGTGGCCGGTGGTGTGGAGAGCATCTCATGCGTGCAGCAGGAAATGAACCTGCACATGCTCAAAGACCCAGCTCTGGAGCGCATCAAACCGGAAATTTACTGGAACATGCTCCAAACCGCGGAGCAAGTGGCCAAGCGCTACGGCATTGGGCGCGACGCGATGGATGAGTACGGCGCTGCCAGCCAGCAAAGAGCCAGTGCAGCCCAGGCTGCAGGCAAGTTTGACGATGAAATCGCCGCGATTACAGTAACTGCAGGCGTTGCTGATCCCGTGATGGGCCTGCGCACCAAACAGATCACCGTGTCCAAGGACGAGGGTATCCGCGAAGGAACCACCAAGGAAGGTATCAGCGGAATCAAACCCGCTATTCCGGGTGGTGTGATCTCTGCCGGTAATGCCAGCCAGTTCTCTGATGGCGCGGGTGCTTGTGTGGTGATGGACGAAAGCATGGCGAGCAAAAAGGGCCTGAAGCCCCTGGGCCGCTTCCTGGGATTTGCGGTTGCTGGCTGCGAGCCAGACGAAATGGGTATTGGCCCAGTGTTTGCCGTGCCTAAAGTTCTTAGCCGGCTGGGCTTGAAGGTGAGCGACATTGACCTGTGGGAGTTGAACGAAGCTTTCGCGGTGCAGGTGCTTTATTGCCGAGACAAACTGGGCATTCCCGCCGAGCTGCTGAACGTCAACGGGGGCGCTATCGCTGTGGGCCACCCATATGGTGTGAGCGGGCAGCGCCTTACCGGCCACGCACTTATTGAAGGCAAACGCCGTGGAGCCAAGAGGGTCTGCGTGACGATGTGTATTGGTGGCGGTATGGGCGCCGCTGGCGTATTCGAGGTCCTCTGATCCTGACACCCTAAAAACGGCAGTTGACCGCTTGCTATTTTCAGGAAAAGCGCATGTCTACTGGTATGCGCTGCTTAGATGTTTTTCACCTATTGAGTGAGAACGCTTCAACTGCCGTTTTTTGTTTCACATGAGCCTGCGCACTACTCTCGATTTTCTGCTGTACAACTGGCTCGATGCACCGGCGCTTACTCAGCGCCCGCGTTTTGCCGAGCATTCGCGTGAGACCTTCGATGCGGTGATGGATACCTGTGAACGCATCGCACGTGAGAAGTACGCACCTTTTAATCGCTTGGTCGATTCCGAGGAACCTCGTACTGAGCAAATGCCCAACGGCGATTTGCAGGTGGTGCTGCCTCAGGCGACCTATGACGCACGCGTGGCATATGCCGATAGTGGCATGCTGGCCGCAGCTCAAGACTATGAACACGGCGGTATGCAGCTGCCTTACCTGGTGGAAGCCGCAGCCAACGCTTTTTTTGGCAAGGCATCCATCAGCATTGGGGCGAACTTGCTCACCGTGGGCAATGCCAACTTGCTGATGGCCCATGGCACACCTTTGCAAAAGGAGGTGTTTGCAGCCAATGAGTTCAACGGACGTTGGACAGGCACCATGTGCCTGAGCGAGCCACAGGCTGGCTCCAGCTTGAGTGATGTGGCCACACGCGCGGAGCTGGAAGAAGAGGGCGATCCTCTTGGCCCGCGCTACCGCTTGCGTGGCAACAAGATGTGGATATCGGGTGGTGAAAACGAACTTGCGGAAAACATCGTGCATTTGGTGCTGGCCAAGATCCCGGGCGCTGATGGCAAGCTTCCGCACGGCGTCAAAGGCATCTCTCTTTTCATCGTGCCCAAAAAGCTCGTGGGAGCCGATGGCCAACTGACCGGTGTTCGAAATGACGTCGCGTTGGCGGGGCTCAACCACAAACTGGGATGGCGCGGTACTACCAACACCTTGCTCAATTTCGGTGAAGGCAAGTTCCCGGTAGATGGGAAGGCCGGGGCGGTTGGTTATCTGGTGGGGCAGCCGGGCGAAGGCCTGAAGTGCATGTTCCATATGATGAATGAGGCACGAATCGCTATTGGTATGGCGGCCACCATGCTCGGCTTGGCAGGTTACGAAGCTTCTCTTGAGTATGCGCGTACTCGTACACAGGGACGGCCCGTGGGCGCAGGCGGCAAGGATGCCAGCCAGGCGCCTGTTCGTCTGATCGAACACACAGATATCAAGCGAATGCTTTTGACACAGAAAGCATATTGCGAGGGTTCGCTGGCGTTACTTCTGTATTGCGCACGACTCGTAGACGAGCAACATACCGGCAATCCTGAGGCCGCCGACGAAGCGCGTCTGCTGCTTGAGGTGCTGACCCCGATTGCCAAGAGCTGGCCAAGCGAAAACTGTCTGGAGGCTAATTCGCTCGCCATCCAGATCCATGGCGGCTATGGCTATACACGTGATTTTCCCGTGGAGCAGTATTGGCGCGACAACCGACTGAACATGATCCACGAAGGCACCCATGGTATCCAAGCCATGGATCTGCTCGGCCGCAAGGTGTTGATGGAAGGTGGGCGTGGCCTCAAGCTGCTGGCTGGGCGCATCAATGCCACCATTGAAACCGCCATACAGCGGCCAGAATTGGCTGCGCACGCCAATGCGCTCGCAGAGGCACTCGCGCGCGTGGGTGCCTCTACCAAGGCCGCCTGGGCTACCGGTCAGCCTGCGGAGGCTTTGGCCAATGCGGTGCCCTATATGCAGGCCTTTGGCCATATGGTTTTGGCTTGGGTCTGGCTGGACGTGTCGTGTGCGGCATTGACCAGCGATGATCCGGACCAGGACTCTACTCGTGGTTGCATTCCTGCCATGACCTATTTTTACCGCTATGAATTGCCAAAGCTGGATGCTTGGCTCCGCGTGGTGCAATCCCGCGATATGACATGCGCTGAAATGCCAGAGCAATTTTTTTGATGAAACCGGCATTCGAAGGGCTCTTCCAGAATTCTTTCCGGCTGGACCTTTTGAGTGAGCTTTGCAAGTGAACCTTTAACGAGGTCGGGCTCTCCCTACAACCTTTCTTAACCAAGATCATGACTCGTACCACACAGCAACTTTTCGATCTCAAAGGAAAAACGGCCATCGTGACAGGCGCTTCACGCGGCCTGGGGCTTCAGATGGCACATGCCTTGGGGGAGGCCGGTGCGCGCATCATGTTGACCTCACGCAAGGCCAGCGATCTGGAAGAAGCCGTGGCGGAATTGCAAAACGCCGGTATAGATGCGCGCTGGGTCGCAGCCAATTGCGCTGACGAAGCAGATATTGGGCGCCTGGTGGATGAAGCCCTGCAGCGCTTGGGCCATATTGATATTCTGGTCAACAACGCCGGTGCCGCCTGGGGCGCCCCGGCTGAAGATCATCCCATTGACGCGTGGGACAAGGTGATGAACCTGAACATTCGCGGCTATTTCATTTTGAGCCAGCAAGTGGCCAAGCGCAGCATGATCGCGCGCAAAACTGGTCGCATCATCAATATTGCCAGCATCGCCGGCTTGGGCGGCAATCCGCCCGAGATGCAAACCATTGCCTACAACACCAGTAAGGGCGCGGTCGTGAACTTCACCAGGGCACTGGCTTGTGAGTGGGGGCGCTACGGCATTACGGTCAATGCGATCTGCCCGGGCTTTTTCCCCAGCAAAATGACACGCGGCACGCTGGAGTCACTGGGTGAAGAAGAACTTGCGGCTCATGCCCCGTTGGGTCGCCTGGGCGATGACGAAGACTTGAAGGGCCTGACGCTGCTGTACGCCAGCGATGCCGGCAAGCACATCACCGGGCAGTGGCTGGCCGTGGATGGGGGTGTCAGCGTGGTCACTGGCGGCTAAGAGCGTAAAAGTGACTAAGGTGATGCCTTGGATTTCGTCTTTCACATGGGGGTACTGCCTTGAGTCTTGAGTTTGGTGCCACCATCCCGTTCGTCAACCACCTGGGCTTTACCCTTGAGCTATACGAGGCCGGGGAGTCCAGATTGCACTATGCGCCTCAACCGGAGCATTGCAACTCCTTTGGTGTGGCACACGGCGGCGCGCTGATGACCTTCATGGATGTCACCATGGTCATGGCGGCGCGCAGCAGTGGCAGCTCAGATACCGGCCTCATTACTATTGAAATGAAGACGACTTTCATGCGGCCGGCAAGCGTGTCGTCCAAAGGCGAGCCGTTGGTGGGGAAAGGAAAACTGTTGCATCGCACGCGCAACATGGCTTTCGTCGAAGCCACCATTCATGATGCCGAAGGTCAGTTATGCGCAACGGCCAACGGAACCTTCAAGTTCGTCCCTCAAGCTCAACCCGTTTGATCACCGGTGCCCTGTGCTCCGTGCGCGGCGCCCGTTTTTTTTGACTTCTTTGCAATGGAATGACCATGCCTACAAATCGCCAGATTGTGCTCGACAACCGCCCCGAGGGCGAAGCCACTAGCAGCAACTTCAAGCTCGTCACCACCGACACGCCTGCGCTTCAGGACGGCCAAGTATTGGTACACCACCATTACCTGAGTCTGGACCCCTACATGCGGGGACGCATGAACGATAGCAAGAGCTACGCCACGCCGCACCCCTTGGGTGAAGTGATGATTGGCGGCACGGTGGGCGAGGTCGTCGAGTCTCGTCATCCAAAGTTTGCTCCGGGGGATAAGGTGGCGGGCATGGGTGGCTGGCAGGAGTACAGCGTGGTGAATGCGTCGGAACCCGGCCTCCTGCGCAAGGTGGATACCACGCATGTCCCGCTGTCTTTTTACCTGGGCGCCGTTGGAATGCCTGGCGTAACGGCCTGGTACGGGTTGAATGAAATCATCGCGCCCAAGGCGGGTGAAACGGTGGTGGTCAGCGCCGCCACAGGAGCCGTAGGCAGTGCTTACGCTGCATTGGCGAAGGCACGGGGATGCCGGGTGGTGGGTATTGCCGGCGGTCCGGAGAAATGCAAGTATGCAGTGGATGAACTGCATTTCGATGTTTGCATTGATTACCGCGCGCACCCTGATGTCAAGACTTTGTCCAAGGCCTTGAAGCAAGCCTGCCCTGCTGGCATTGACGGATACTTTGAAAACGTTGGCGGCTACATTCTGGACGCGGTGCTGCTGCGCACCAATGCCTTCGCTCGCGTGGCTGTTTGCGGCATGATTGCTGGCTATGACGGCCAGCCTTTACCGATGGAAAATCCAGCCCTCATTCTTGTCAATCGCCTGAAGATTGAAGGTTTTATCGTGAGCGAGCACATGGAGGTGTGGCCAAAGGCCTTGCAGGAACTCGGCACACTGGTGGCGCAAGGCAAGCTCAAGCCCCGGGAGACCATTGCGCAAGGTCTCGAAGCTGCCCCAGAGGCATTCCTCGGGTTGCTCAAGGGGAAAAATTTTGGAAAGCAGTTGGTCAAACTGATCTGATCATTCCGGTTCACGAAGGAGAGCTCCATGCCCTTGACGCACGATGTACTGAACCAGGCGGCGCCCCTGTCTGATGTCAATCTGTTCGAGGGCAACCAGCCACTGCGAGACGCGTTGACATTCAACGCACCAGGCCTGAATGTGGAGCCACTAGCTTCGCTCGGCGCACTGGTGGGCAGCGCTGAAATGCAGAGGCATGCACGGCTGGCCAACGTCCATACACCCGAACTCCATACGCATGATCGTTTTGGCAACCGGGTGGATGAGGTGGAGTTTCACCCTGGCTACCACGCCCTGATGACTACAGCCACCGGCGCCGGTCTGCACGGAACGCCCTGGGCGGAGGACAGCGGAGCAGGTGCGAGCCCGCATGTACTGAGAGCGGCGGGTTTCATGCTGTTTACAGAGTTGGAGCCATCCACGCTCTGCCCGATTTCAATGTCCTATGCGGTGACCCCCGCATTGAAAGACAACCCCGCCATCTATCGCGACTGGGCGCCTCAGCTCACCAGCCGTGCCTACGACCCGGCAATGAAGCCCTGGCGAAACAAAGCCGGCGTCACCATGGGCATGGGAATGACGGAAAAGCAAGGCGGTTCAGACGTCAGGGCCAATAGCACGCGTGCTGTGCCTGATGGCCGAGATGTATGGGGCGAGCGCTATCGCCTGACCGGCCACAAGTGGTTCATGTCTGCACCCATGTGTGATGCCTTCCTGGTGCTGGCCTACGTGGAGGGCATGGGCGAGGGCGGCTTGTCGTGCTTCTTCCTGCCTCGCGTGCTACCTGACGGATCACGAAACACGTTGCGCATACAACGCTTGAAGGACAAGCTGGGCAACAAGGCCAATGCGAGCTCGGAAGTCGAGTTTGATGAAACACTGGCTTGGCTGGTGGGCGAGCCAGGCCGGGGTGTGCCCCAAATCCTGGCCATGGGCACCATGACGCGGCTTGACTGCGCACTGGGTACAAGTGGTCTGATGCGCCAGTCGCTCTCTATCGCTTTGCACCACACCAACCAGCGCCGGGCGTTCGGCAAGTACCTTAATGAGCATCCTCTGATGCAAAACGTGCTGGCTGATCTAGCGCTGGAAAGCGAAGCGGCCACGGCGTTGTCGATGCGCTTGGCGCGTGCCTTCGATAAACAAGACGATCCCGCCGAAAAGCTGCTGGCGCGGGTGCTCACGCCGATTGCCAAGTTCTGGATCTGCAAACGCGGCAGCCTCTTCGCTCAGGAAGCCATGGAATGCCTGGGCGGCAACGGCTACGTGGAGGAGGGTGGCGAAGGCATTCCTGCGCGTATCTACCGTGAAATGCCCCTCAATAGCATCTGGGAAGGTGCAGGCAACATCATGGCGCTCGATTTGCTTCGCGCTTTACGCAAAGGGGATGTGGCCGCCGCCCTGGCAGACGAATTGGCGCCTGCACGCGGTGCGCATGCGGCACTAGACGCCATGATCAACGCCATGCCGGCTTTGATCAGCAGCCACGCTACGGAGTCCACAGCACGCCAGCTCGCACGCGATGTGGCGCTCACGGTGCAGGGCGCGCTGCTGGCGCAAACCTCGCCGCCTGAGGTAGTGGGCGCATTCTGTGATTCGCGCTTGGCCTCACGCCACGATGTATTCGGAACGCTGTCCGCTAACGCTAATTGCGACGCCATCATTCGCCGTGCCATGCCGGTGTGATGCCTGGGTGATGGTTAACAGGAAAAAATCATGATCAAGAATTTCAAAGGCAAGACCGCCGTGTTGACAGGCGCCGGTTCAGGTTTTGGCCTCGAATGCGCCCGTTTGGCAGCCCTGCGCGGTATGAATGTGGTGTTGCTGGATATTCAACAAGATGCGCTTGAATCTGCGCAAGCGGAGCTCGAATCGATGGGCGTGCGCACTCTGGCGCGCAAGGTTGATGTCAGCAAGTCCACTGAGATGGAGTCGCTGGCACGGGACGTTCGTGAAGAATTTGGCGCGCCGCATTTCGTGTTCAACAACGCGGGTGTTGGCGCAGGTGGTTTGATCTGGGAGAACTCAATCCAGGATTGGGAGTGGGTTTTGGGAGTGAATCTATGGGGCGTGATCAACGGCGTGCGCTGTTTCACCCCGATGATGCTCGAGGCAGCCAAGACCGATGCTGAATACGAAGGGCATATCGTTAATACCGCAAGCATGGCAGGCCTTCTTACACCACCCAATATGGGTATCTACAACGTGAGTAAGCATGCGGTCGTTTCGCTGACGGAGACGCTCTATCAGGATTTGAGATTGGTCACGGATCAAATTTCAGCCAGTGTCCTTTGTCCTTATTTCGTGCCTACGGGCATCAGCAAAAGTGAGCGTAACCGCTCCTCGGACTTGCCGCCTGCTGAACCGACTCCTAGCCAACGTATCAGCCAAGCAATGACAGACAAAGCGGTGGGGAGCGGTAAGGTTTCCGCGGCTGATGTCGCTCAGAAGGTTTTCGACGGCATTGCCACTGATCTGTTCTATATCTTTAGCCACCCGAAGGCCTTGGGAAATGTGGCCTCACGAATGGAGGCCATCCTGAGTATCCAGAATCCTCCAGACCCGTTTGCTGAGCGGCCTGAGATTGGAAAAGAATTGCGCGCAGCGCTCAGGAGCTGAGTCTCTACGGGGCGTGGTTATCGTGCCATTTGCGTGATCTGCCTGCGCCAGAACTGAGGCAGTAAATCGAACAGCGGGGTGGGTTCACGGTAGAGCAGGTCTATGCTGCCGGGAATTCCTACGGAAGGGATGGTGGTGGTGGGATCAGCGTAAGCCAATTGCTGCATCCATCCGATGCTGATCCCCCCCGTGGGTGAGGGCTGAGAGAAGATCAAACCGAGCATTTTTTTTGCTTCCAAGCTACCTTTTGCTTCAGCCTGGCGATATAGCCTGACAGCCTCCACATAATTGACTGGTACACCAATTCCCCTGTGATATTTCCGTGCCGCTGCAAGTAGTTCAGCCGCACTGGCGTCACCGGAGATAGCAGTCTGGTTCAGCCTTCGTGAGTCCATGCGTGATTCGATTTGTCTGATGTTCGCCTGGGCAGCCTGAGAACCAGGTTCGGCGCGACGAAAATACTCCAATGCCTCAGACAACTGGTTGTTGGTTACTGCATTCAGTCCTAGCTCAATAAGCGCATGAATATCGCCTTCGCTTGCTGCTTTTCGCAATAGCTCCGGCTGTGGCAGCTGCAAAATCTCGGTTTGTGCCAATCCCGGTTGGCTGACTTGCAAGGGCGCTTCGCGGGCCAGGAGCACCCACTCTAGAAAATCTGCGCGGGCAGGGTGTGCGCTTCGCAGTTGCACGATCGCACGTCGCGCGAGAACCGGGTCTGAGGGGCCTTGACAGCCATCAATGGCACACCAGGCTTGTCCAGCGTAGGCCCATGGTTCCCGGCCAAGCCTGGCAGCTCGTTCAAACCAGGTGTGGGCCGTGACGGTGTCTCTCCGCACCCCCGCACCATGGAGGTAGATCAGACCCAGTAACCAAGCCGCTTGAGCTGAAGCGGCTGAGCTGCCGTAGCCGCGCGTGGTTTCTGCGACCCGCTGCAGGCGCTGTAGCTCGCGCTGCACCTCAGGGCTGATCAGAGGACGTACCGCCAGGGTATTGGTCGCGACTGGTGGGCCGACGATGGGGGGCGTGGCATCGTTGCGGGACTCTATTTTCGGCGTAGCTACTCGGGGCGCAGTGATGCTCTGCCTGAACGAAGGTGCAACTTCAATGGCGCTTGGGGGCACCAGAGGGATAGGCGTGCGCGTTTCGTCAATCGCGCGCGCTGCTGCCTGAGCTTCGTTTGTAGGGGGGGCCAAAGCCGTCATCCCAGTCAGAAGGATTGCAAGCGTGGATAACGGAAGACGCATGATCGAGCCCTCGGGTTTCAACGGGGTGGATGAAGGAGCTCTCGTTGTGCGTTATTTCGCGGCCTGCGCAGGAGCGGGTGGAGTCGGCTTCTTGGCGATGACGTTCCACTGCAGCACTTGGGTGACAAAGTCAGCTTTGCCCAGGGCGGCCGAAAAGCTTTGCTGTACACCCTGTATCCCCTGTACTCCTCTCATGTTGGACAGTGCAGGAAGCTGCATTTCAGGCGGTAGCCGCGAGGCAGGGTCTTGGGCGGTTGCCACGCAGATCACAGCCTCTACGCCTGGCTTGCCAGCATCCAGAATGAATCCCGGGTTTGCCGCCATCCAGTCAGGGATGCGAATGGCCTGGTCGGCTGACACCAGGGCGTTGGTCGATATGGCGTTAGGTAATAAACGCATCACATTGCCCGCGGCGTCCGAGAAGTAGCAGTAAAGGTAAGACGCGCGTGAAAGTGTGGCCGAGAGAAATACCTGCTCGCCTTCCGTGAACGCGGGTCGTTCGCCCGCAGGTTGCGGATTCTCTATCTGCATATCGATCATCCACGGCCGGACCGACTGGAGGCCCTCCGATGGAGCAGGGCTCATGGCCAACAAGTCGACTGGACCACTAGTTGACCAGCCTATACGTTCTAACGCGCCGTCTTCGTTCAATTTGACGAAGTTGCGCAAGGCTCGTTCATAGGTTGGAAAATCCAGAACACCGGAGACGATGATGCCGCTGTCCGATTGAAATCTAGCCAGCGCACCACGCATGCGAGGGTCGTTGACAGCAAGGCCCCGGTCACTGCTAGCCAGATATCCTTGGCTGAATAGCGAGTTTTCGATAAGGCGCAACTGACCTGTTGGTCCACTTTGGTCATACCAGTCGCGCATTTGTCTCAGAAAATTGGGGTTTGTCTGCTCAAGCATCAGACATTGCCAATACGGAACGCGGGCCCATTT
Organism: Ottowia thiooxydans DSM 14619; assembly: GCF_000422885.1. Lineage (GTDB taxonomy): Bacteria > Pseudomonadota > Gammaproteobacteria > Burkholderiales > Burkholderiaceae_C > Ottowia > Ottowia thiooxydans. Next base: position 203,367 of record NZ_AUGX01000014.1, read on the forward strand.
ACCCACTAGTTCAACAGCCGCCAAGTCAACCAGCGTACGCAGAGCACCGCCGGTGCCTTGCGTGTAGTCGTGCCCCAGAGTGAACTTGACGCCATAGATACCGATGGTGCCTGCCACATCCAGTCCTTCGCTGCCTCCTCCAAACACGACTTCATTGGCCGAATCCAGGCCAGGCAGGAAAGTCCGAGTACGGAAATCGCCCAGATGCATTTCCAGGCCGAGCAAGGTGGCACTGCGGTTGTGGTTGTATCCAGTGTTCAAACGATTGGCGGCAGTACCAAAACTCTGGGTGTTTGTGAACACGTTCTGATCCACAAACGACACCCCCCCTGAGATGTAGAGTGCCGGGCGCTGCAACTGCATCTGGTTGTTGTTTAGCAGGATCGTGGTGAGGTTTTGTACGGTGTCTTGCGTCACCAGATTCACCTCATAGTCGACATAGCGAAAGGCGTTCGACACGCGCGACATGCGGGACAACGCAGTAATCATCATGTCCTTGGTGGCCGCTGGCACTTTCCCGGAGTAGTCTGGAAACTGCTTGGCAGTGATCAGAGTGGTAGGGATCTCTGCAGCACGGAGCATGTAGTCCATGCACACCAAAGATTCATTGAAACTTGAAATAGATCGTACGGGGCGTACGACAGGGCGGTCGGCCGTTGGAGCGTACGACTGGTATTCAGCGTCCTTTCGAGGGTCCAATTGAGCGCAGCCACTGAAAAGCGCCGCGGCGGACATTGCCGCCCACATAAGGCGCTTTCCCATTGCGAACCCCTCACGGCTCGCTACAAGACTTGGAGTGGGCTCAGCCCAGGAAGTCCGTGTACCAATTGCTGATTTCATGATGGGTCCCCTCGCTGCTACCCTGTCCCAATCGATAGCGAAGCGCTACCGATCCGCCAGGGTGCGGTTCGGTGCGCGTGCTCGCGTCAGTTGCAGACGTTCACAAGATCGCCGCGTAGCACCACAACCTGCGGAGCAGCCATCACGCTTGCTCCGCCCGACGGTGGAGCGATGTTGCTGGCAACGCTCTGTGTGCAAGTGGTACTCAGGCCATTGGTGTGGACAGTGTTAACAACATCCTTATCCGTCAGCACGCCCGGCGTCGCGGAGTACGCCATGGCGGTATAGCGGGCAATCTTGGCTTGGTCCGCACCCGACATACCCGTCTGCATATTCATCGAAGTAGACTTGGTGATGATGGGATTGGGGGCCATCTGGTAGGTCACCCGAGATTGAATTAGCACTGGATCTTCGCCGGGAGCGTTTTGTGCGAACGCGGTCACCGCAAAGATCAAAAGGGCACCAACTGTCGATACTTGAGCAAGTGTTGTGTTCAACATGGCATCACCTCATTGTTTCTTACCAAATGAGTTGGGTTGCAATGCACAACCCAACTCCGGTCTTCCGCTTTGGTTATCTCTGGCCGGTTACCTGATTGGCCTGATGGCCGCGGGAGATGCCTAGCTATGCGAAGCCGCAGCTTGGCGTCGCCCGCGTTTCAGGCTTGCAGGCACCACATCAACGACGCGCCACCGAGAAGGGACCGCAGGAGGCGCCAGAGCAAACTGGCGGTGGGGGCAGGCAATAGTCGTTCGAGGCGAGGTTTTGGTAGGCGGAGCTACCGTTGCCATGGGCCAAGTTCGCGACCAGTGAGTTGCCACTGATCCAGGTGGACTGGCTTGAGGTGCCACTGATAGTGACCTTGCCATAGTTCGAGGACAAGTTTTGTACAGCAACTGCGTCACCGCCGTCAGCCTTGTTGCGGACTGTCGAGCCACCGCTCACGCCCAGCGTTTGGGTGCTCGTTCCGGAGATAGTGACATCGCCGAAGTTGGTCGCACCATTTTGGTAGGCCGTGGCAGTTCCGGCGCTGCAATTGTCACAGCCGTCACCTTTGGCTTCATTGGACATCGTGCTGTTGGTGACGTCCGATTTTTGCGTGGAGGTGCCTGTGATCTTGACGTTGCCTACGTTCGAGGCCAAGCTTTGTACGGCCACATCGCCGCCGTTGTACCCGGTGTTGTGCACCGAGGAGTTAGTGATGCCAGACGTCTGGGTCGAGGTTCCACCGATGGTGATGTTGCCTTGGTTGGACGCTTGGTTCTGGGCCGCGTATGTTCCAGCGTTGCTGGTGTTCATCACCGAAGATCCGCTGCTTACGCTGGCGACCTGGGTGGATGTGCCGGTAATGGATATCGCGCCTGGCTGAACAGGACTCGCGGCGTATGTCGCGGTTGCAATCACAGTCAACGCGAAAAGGGCAAGCTTTTTCATGATGAAGATCCTCCAACGATTTGCTGACAGGGATTCGGCTTCCTGGGATCAGGCTTGCCGAGGTTTGACGCCTTCGCCCTCAGGGTCTTCCAGTTGGTCTGGGTTGTCCGGATTGCGATGTCGTCGGATGTCAGTGTCCGGGTCGAAGCGGGCCGCACCAATCGCTACCATTAGGTAGACAGGAAAGGGTGTGTCTCAGGTTGTGTATTTTTGGCTACTGGCCGCGCGCAACGTGTCTTGACTTGGGTCAAGTGCTTCAAGGGTGATAGCAAACATCCTCGCAGAACACATTAGTTTCAATATGTATATTAAGTAACTAAGTGATAAATGTAGGCCTATGCTCACGACAAGCGCTTTTGGGTGGATTACGCTTTGCTACGTAACGTTTTAAGCCGCTTTTGTGTCTGGGGTGATCGCTGATTGGCGGTGGTTGATGCAGGAGACGTCAGGTCCATGCTCTGCTCGTTACTCATCACCCTTTGATGAGGAGACAAAGATGAACTCGCTCGCCCCAGGCTTGGTAGCGAATGGATCCGCAGCACCCACTACTGGCACGGGTGTCATGAGTGGTTCTGAGGCCGCATCCTCCATCTGGCCACATTTCATGGCGGGTCAGCCTGATCAGCCCGTCAGAGTCATCCTGGTTGACGACGATCCTCATATGCGGCGTGTGATCTCTCAGGAGCTGCTGGCAGACCTTCGCATTCATTTGGTCGGCCAGGCGGATAGTTTCCGAGAGGGAAAGCGCATGATCGCAACGAATGAAGTGGACGTCATGCTGGTCGATCTCAACCTCGGCGACGGCACAGGTTTTCAACTCATTGAGTACATGAAAAGCATGCGCCCTGCAGCCGAAGCGGTAGTGGTATCGGCGATGGAGGACGAGGATAAGGCGCTTCAAGCGTTCGAGCTCGGGGCGACCGGCTATCTGATCAAGAACTCGTGGTTCGGAAGCTTCGCACAAGCAGTACTCCAAGTGGTCAATGGAGGTGCGTCTATTACCCCGAACTTGGCCCGGCGCCTGCTCCACCGGCTTGAATCCTCCGGCGCGCCACGTCGAGGTCAGTGTCAACCTCCATGCTTGCCAGGAGGGCGCAATAGCAGCGACCAGATGTCTGAACGTGAGCGAGAGGTCCTGCGTATGGTGGCGTTGGGCTACACCAGTGGTGAGATCGGGCGGCGCTTGGTCATCAGCGATCAAACCGTGAACTCACACATTCGGAATATCTACAGGAAATTGCACGTGCACTCCCGAGCGCAGGCGGTGAGTCAAGCGTCGATGTACGGTCTGCTTTATTGATGTTCTGAGTCGGTCAGCTGCAGTGTATGAGGGGATCAGTCATGATGGCCTCGCTGGTGATGATAGTGGTGGCGCTTTGTTTAGCGCTCTATGCTGTGTACGCTTTTTGGCGTCGCGGGTGTTTGCTGGACTTGCTCTACGCCGCTGCCATGCTTCCGTGGACTCTTGTGGTTACTGTCACCTTGCTCACGGAGCGAGGTTGGTTTGTACATGACGGCCCATGCGTTGTGCGTATCGCCTATCAGATTGCGATTCTCGGCATCACGGCGTTTCTGCTTCAGGGTATGGATGCTTTGCATTGGCCACAAACGGCGTTGCTAGCGGTCCAGGCCTTACTCGGGGCCTGGTTCGCGGCACTGCCGATGACGCCGCTGGCTTGGTCATCAGACATTGGCGAGTTTGGGTGGTCATACGCGAATGCTGTCTTCGCCATAGTGCTGAGTGTGCGAGTGATTCAACTGGCTTGGAGAAGCACCAGGCCAGAGGGCTGGATGGTGTTGCTTGTCTTGACCGGCGGTTTGGGCGTGATGGCGGAAGACGTGAGCTCGCATGCAATGGGCGATGCATTGCGGTCTGTCTCCCACTATTTCTTTGCCGCTGCGCTGCTTGTCCTGTGGCTGATTTTGAGTCGAAGGATCGAGACTTCCACGTGGAAGTCCGTGCATTCCGCCGAGGAGTCAGAGCGTGGACAGCTGGCGCAGGATCTTCACGATGGTGTTGGTTCGCACTTGGCCAGCATCATCGCTGCACTGGCTACTGGTTCACCACAACAAAGAGCCACCGCTGTTTCGCTTCAACATTGTCTGCTGGAGTTGAAGGTACTGGTCGATGGCCAAAGCCATGATGGCAGTGTGATTGAGCATCTGGCATCTCTTCGCTACAGGTTGCAGCCGCTGCTGAAGGCCGCTGGTTTGCAGATGAGCTGGCACATATCAGATGAGGAGGTGCTGGAGTGTTTGCGTGGTGATGCAGCAAGGCAGGTGTTGCGCGTGGCGCAAGAAGCTTTGGCCAATGTGGTGCGCCACGCCGGGGCTGACGAAGTGGTTGTGGCCTGCGGCTATGCAAAAACCACGCGAGCCTTGGTTCTGGAGATTGTTGATAACGGAGTCGGCTTGCCGCCGGGGCTTCGAGCCGATACTCTGCAGGCGCGCCCAACAGACAGCAGCAGCGGGGGACGGGGTTTGCTCGGTATGGCTCGCCGTGCAAAAAAACTGGGAGGACACATCCTGATAGAGCCAGCCCAGGGTAGAGGAACGCGTGTGCAATTGCTGCTTCCCCTTTGGCGCCACCTTGCAAGGCCGTCGCGTCGATCTAGCAAGTCGGGATGGGCGAATCAGCTTCTTTGATGCCGCGTTGACGAGCTCCGGGATTTTGGGGGAGATCGACAACACGGTCTTCGGTCGCAATCAGTCTGGCGCTACCTTCGTTATTCCAGGCTCCTGCTGCGTTCCTCCAAGCGGTCCAAGTTGGCCTTCGCGACACATACTTTGCGAATCCCGCCAATCTACTTTGGCAGCAACACGCTTTAGAGAGACACCTCTCTGAAAATGTCTTGAGGTCGTACTAACATGTGTGCCCTTGGAGATTCTTGCCTGTGTTCTTTTCCTTTTTCGAAAATCGTGTTCCTCCGTATCCCGGAACTGATCCTGTACCACCGCCGCGGGGATTTTTAGCCTTTATATGGGTTTGCACCCAGGGCATGCGTGGGTGGATTTTGTTACTTACCGCTACGTCTGCCTTACTGGCTGTCTATGAGGCTGTGCTGTTCGCCATCATGGGCCGGGTCGTGGATTGGCTTGCTGCAGTCCCGCCTGCCGGATTCTGGGAGGCTCAGCGCGGAACCGCGTTGGGGATTGCAGCCATCCTGCTCTCCAGCGTAGCGTTATTGGCGCTTCACACGCAGGTGATGCACCAGGTGCTGGCCATCAACTTTCCCATGCGCTTGCGCTGGGTGTTTCATCGGTTGATGCTGGGTCAAAGCATGTCGTTCTATGCGGACGAATTCGCTGGCCGCATTACGACCAAGATCATGCAAACGGCCTTGTCCGTGCGTGAAGTGGTCTTCCTGGTCGTGGATGTGCTGGTGGGTGTGAGCGTGTACATGATCGGCATTCTGGTGCTGGCGGCCAGCTTCGAATGGCGGCTGGTCTTGCCCTTTGGTCTGTGGTTGATCTTCTACGTTGGTGCGTGCTTTTATTTCGTACCAAGGCTGGGCCGCATTGGCAAGCAGCAGGCCGATGCGCGCTCCTTGATGACCGGCCGCGTCACAGACGCTTACTCCAACATTGCCACGGTCAAGCTGTTTGCTCACACACGTCGCGAGGCGGAGTACGCACGAAGTGCCATGGATGCATTCAAAAATACCGGCTATGCACAAATGCGTCTGGTGACCAGCTTCGAGATCACCAACCACTTGATGATCACGCTTTTGCTGCTCGGCAGCTCGGGCACGGCGCTGTGGTTGTGGTCGAATGGTCAAGTCTCGGCGGGCGTCGTGGCTGCAGTGATTGCCATGGCATTGCGCGTCATGGGGTATTCACACTGGGTCATGTGGCAGATGACAGGTTTGTTCGAGAACGTTGGCACCATCCAGGACGGGATAGCCACGCTTGCCAAACCGCGCAGCATCATGGATGAGCCAGATGCCAAGCCTTTGCAAGTCACGCACGGAAAAATCGAGTTCGAGAACGTGCGCTTTGCTTATAAGGCAGACGGCCGGGCAGTGATGGATGATCTGAGTCTCACAGTGCGCCCGGGTGAGCGCATCGGGCTCATTGGCCGCTCTGGAGCGGGTAAATCCACGCTGGTAAATCTGCTACTGCGCTTTCATGAGCTGCAGGGAGGGCGTATTACTATTGACGGGCAAGACATCCGTGCCGTCACGCAAGACAGCTTGCGCGGTGCCATCGGTATGGTGACGCAAGACACCTCTTTGCTGCACCGTTCCATGCGCGAAAACATTCTCTACGGCAATCCAGCGGCCACCGAGGAAGCCATGCGCCTCGCCGCTGACCGTGCCGAGGCATCAGATTTCATCGCCCAACTCACGGATCTGAAGGGGCGTAGTGGCTACGATGCGCAGGTAGGCGAACGTGGTGTGAAGCTCTCTGGCGGGCAGCGCCAACGCGTGGCGATTGCGCGCGTCATGCTGAAGGACGCCCCCATCTTGCTGCTTGACGAAGCCACAAGCGCACTGGATAGCGAGGTAGAAGCCGCCATTCAGCAGAGCCTTGACACGCTCATGCAAGGCAAGACCGTGATTGCCATTGCGCACCGGCTCTCTACCATTGCAGCCCTGGACCGTCTGGTGGTGTTGGATGCAGGGGGTATCGTTGAGCAAGGTTCTCACGCCGAACTTCTAGCTAAAGGGGGCATTTATGCTCGCCTTTGGTCGCGTCAGAGCGGCGGGTTCCTGGGTGAAGTTCAAACTTGATAGGCAGTGCGAGCAAGCTCCAAACTCCAGCCTTTTCAAGGTCTTGAATTCATCTTTGCCCAGCAGGGAAAAGATTAATTTGGAGGGCCGAGCGTAGCAATGGCCCGATTCAGGCTCCCCACCCCTTGAGGCCGTGCCGAGGAGCGCAGGGCAAGGGGCGGGCAAGAGCACTGAAAGATGCTCTTGTTTCGTGAACTAGGGCGTGTTAACACTAATTGAGTTACCCCTGGGTGGCCAGAGATACTTCATCCATGGAAATCACACCAGCCCAGTTTGCCCAGATCGAGCACTGCCTTCCTGTACAGCGCGGCAATGTAGGTGTCTCGAATTTGGACGTGTTGAATGCGATTCTTTATGTTGCTGAGCACGGGTGCAAATGGCGTGGCCTGCCCGCGCGCTTGGGCAACTGGCACACCATCTACACGCGCATGAGTCGCTGGTCCAAGAGTGGCGTGCTCGATCGTGTGTTTGCCGAGCTTCAGCAGGCCCAAGTTGTGCGCATCAAGATCGAGGCAGTGTCGCTGGACAGCACTATTGT
>NZ_AUGX01000015.1 GCF_000422885.1 Ottowia thiooxydans DSM 14619
GGCCTGCACCCGCGGCCAAGGCAGAGGCTGCTTGCGGTTCGGATTGCATGGAGCTTTCGCTGAAACCTTGCGCAGGCGCTGATTGAATTTATCTTTCCCCGGCAGGGGAAAGACATGCCACTCGAAGGCCGAGCGCAGCAATGGCCCGAGCATGGCTCCCACCCCTTGAGGCCGTGCCGAGGAGCGCAGGGCAAGGGGCGGGCAAGAGCACTGAAAGATGCTCTTGCTTCGTGAACTAGCTTGCGGCAGTTGTTTGAGGGTAGAGAGCGAAGCGAACGAAGCGAGTTCTGCCGCACCGCCCCTTGACCGAGCACCGGAGGGTGCCCGCAGCGCAGCGCAGGGACACGGACTTGGGGTCGCCTTTCTTTTGCCTACTTTTCTTTGGCGAAGCAAAGAACAAGTAGGTGCGTCGCCGGGCGCAATTCCCGGCCTCCGACCTAAAGAAAAGAGCAGAAGGTAATTAGCAACGGCAGCGCTTAATCAACCGCCGCTTGCCCTCACCCCAGCCCTCTCCCCAGGGGGGAGAGGGAGTTAAAACGCCGGCGCGTAAGACCTTCAAAGGGCAGGCTTGGACCCTATTCCAAGAACTTAACCCCCGTCCCTTCCGCATCCATATACCCCCAAGTAGTAAACCCAATCCCGCTCTTATAAATCACATTGACCACCGCATCCGCCCCAATAGCAACCGCCTTTTCCTTCAGAACCTCATCCGCCTGATCCTTCGTGGGATCTTTGTGAAAAACCGTCAATTTCTTGACGCTCACCTCAATCAGCCCGATTTCCGCGTATTTCTTGCCAGGCAACGAGTCTTCTGAAATCTGGACCTTGTTGCGAGCGGTCTTGACGGCAGCTGCTTTCTGAGCTGCGCTACCGGCAGCATTGGTGCCGGTGCTCACCGCCGCACTGGTATCCGATGGATCCGAGGGAATATTGGAATCGGTGCGGTAAGCGCAACCAGTGGTCAGCGCAACAACGATCAAAGCGCTGAGAAGGGGGAATTTAAACTTTTTCATCTATCCGTTTTTCGTAATCATGCAATTCTCATGATTAAAAGTAGTAAAAAGAATTCATTTTACGATAATGGAGAATGAACTCTTCCCCACGGACAGGAAGAGGGCGCTTGTTCAGCCCTCTGGGTCTTCTGGCATCGCCTCGTCGTCGCGACGGTTGAACAGGGCCCAAAAAGCCATGAACATCGCTGCGATGGTGGGGCCAATCACAAAGCCGTTGATACCGAAGAGTGACATGCCTCCAATGGTGCTCACCAGCACCAGGTAATCGGGCATCTTGGTATCTTTGCCCACCAGCAAAGGCCGCAACACGTTGTCCGAAAGGCCGATGGCCAGCACGCCCCACAAAACCAGACCAATGCCTGGCCAGACCGAGCCAGTGGAAATCAGGTAGATGGCTACGGGAGCCCAGACCAAGGCAGCACCAATGGCCGGAAGCAGCGACAGCAAGGCCATCACCACCCCCCAGAACACGGCAGCGTGGATACCCAAGGCCCAAAAGGCCAATCCGCCCAGTGCACCTTGAGCCAACGCAACCAGGACATTGCCTTTGACGGTGGCTCGAATCACGGTGGCGAATTTGGAAAGCAGGTAGCGGGTATGTTCGCGCTCCAGGGGCACCGAGTCGCGCACCAGCTTCGACAGGTCTCGGCCATCACGGAGCAGGAAGAACAGCAAATACATCATGATCACAAAGCTGACCAGGAAGTCGAAGGTGTTCTGACCAATGGCCAAGGCATTGGAGGCCAACATCTGGCCGCCTTGGGCCAGGCCGCTGGAGACACGGTCTAGCACGCCCTGCAGGTTGGACAAGCCAAAGCGATCCAGCCAGTCGAGCAGCCAATTAGGCAGCGCGCTCAGGATCTGCTGAAAATACGAACGGAAATTAATTTCCCCGGCTTTGATGCGCTGCGTCACGCCCGTCACCTCTGTGATCAGGGTAGATGTGATCAGCGCCATCGGCAAGATGACGATCACCAGGCAGGCCATCAGTGTGATCAGCGCTGCCGTATTGCTACGTCCTCGCAGCTTGACGCACAGGCGCTGGTAGATGGGGTCGAACATCAGAGCCAGCGTCATGGCCCAGAACACGGCGCCAAAGAAAGGCATCAACACCCACCCGAAAGCGATTGTGATCAAAGCCAGGAGCAGCAGGAAAACAATGCGTTGCAAAGCAGGGGTATTCATAGCGGAGCGACTATAACCTGAGGAGATGCCCGGGGATAGACGCAAGCAACGCGATGGGCGGTCACAATCGGGTAACTCCCCGAGCTCCGGATTATTCAAACCATGCCCAGCCCTACCGCCACGCCCGTCCCTGCTCCCGAGACCCTGGTCGTGCATTCCAAATCACGCGTGCTTGAACTGGCCTGGCCGGACGGCGCGCACTTTCGCATTCCCTTTGAGCTGATGCGCGTGTATTCGCCTTCCGCCGAAGTGAAGGGCCACGGACCGGGGCAAGAGGTCTTGCAGACTGGAAAGCGCGAGGTCACGATCACCGGATTGGAGCCCGTAGGCAATTACGCCGTGCAACCAGCGTTTTCAGATGGTCACAACACCGGTATCTTCACATGGGAATATCTATACTTTCTGGGTTCGCGCCAGGACGAGTTGTGGCGCGACTACGAAGAACGCCTGGTCACGGCGGGCACGGATCGTGACGCCCCGATGGGCCAGCAGACCGGCGGCGCATGTGGGCATCATTGAGCCAGCGCGGTATCGTCAAATCTTCCAGACTTAACTAATTGCATCCTATTTAGTATGGCTACCACCCATTTCGGCTACGAAGACGTTGATGAGCGAGACAAGGCACGTCGCGTGCGCGGCGTATTTGACTCCGTAGCCTCTCGTTACGACCTGATGAACGATCTGATGTCCGGGGGCTTGCACCGTGTGTGGAAGGCCTATACCGTGACTGTGGCCAACGTCAAAGAAGGGCATCGTGTGCTGGATATCGCCGGCGGCACGGGTGACTTGGCGCTGGCGTTCGCGAAAAAAGCAGGTGCCAGTGGCCAGGTGGTGCATACGGACATCAACGAAGCCATGCTGCGCACGGGGCGCGATCGCCTGCTGGATGCTGGCGTGATCCTCCCCACCACCGTGTGCGATGCAGAAAAACTGCCTTTCCCCGACGGATATTTTGATGTGGTCAGCGTCGCTTTTGGGCTGCGGAACATGACGCACAAGGATGCTGCACTGCGCGAAATGGCCCGCGTCCTCAAAATTGGCGGCAAGCTTTTGGTGCTCGAGTTCTCGCGTGTGGCCGCACCGTTGCAAAAAGCCTACGATCTGTACTCATTCAAGGTGCTTCCGCGCCTGGGAAAACTGGTGGCAGGAGACGACGCCAGTTACCGGTATTTGGCCGAATCCATTCGCATGCACCCTAATCAGGCGGAACTAAAAGCGCTAATGAAGGTCAATGGGTTTGGACACGTGGATTATCACAACATGACTGCTGGGGTTGTTTCCCTACACGTTGGCCTCAAATGCGGGTAGTCTTTGGGTGATCCGGCTACAAAAATTTAACTTCTAGGAGATACGACCACATGAACCTGTCTGCCATTGTTTCGCGCCTCTGTACCTTGCTTTTGGCAGTGGTCATGGTTGGCGCTTTCACATTCGACGCCGAGGCGCGCCGTATGGGCGGTGGAAAGTCCATGGGCCGCCAATCCAGTAACGTCACTCAGCGTGATGCATCGCCGCCAGCGGCTGCACCCAATACGCCAAGCCAAACTGCCGCAGCGGGCGCCGCCGGTACCGCTGGTGCAGCAGCTGCTGCCACCCGCAAGCCATGGGGCGCCATGCTGGGCGGTCTCGCCGCCGGCTTGGGACTCGCGTGGCTGGCGAGTTCGCTCGGCCTCGGCGCTGCTTTTGGCAACATTTTGCTGATCGTACTGCTGGGTGTTGCCGCCGTGGTGGTATTCAACATGCTGCGCCGCCGCTCGGCCGGCAACGCTTCCAGCCCCTTGGCCTATCAAGGTGCCGGAGCGGCCAATCCGGTCACGCCGCGTCAGTACAGCCCTGAAAAAGTTGGCAATGATGCGTCTGCCCGCCCTTGGGAGGGCCAGACCGCCAGCTTCAATACGGGTGCTGCCGGTGCGGCGTCTGGTGTGGCTGGTGGCTCCATGATTGGGGCAGGGCTCGCGGGTTCGCAAAACTGGGGTGTTCCTGCTGATTTTGATATTGCAGGTTTCACCGCCGCTGCCAAGCGCAATTTCATCAGCCTGCAAGACGCCTGGGATCGCTCTGATATTGCGGCTCTGCGCGCCATGATGACCGATGACATGCTGACTGAAATCCAGAGCCAATTGGCCGAGCGTGAACGCACCGCCCCTGGTCAAACCAACCAGACCGAAGTCGTCATGCTGGAAGCCCAACTGCTCGGAATCGAGGAAGTTGATGACGCTTACATGGCGAGCGTGGAGTTCAGCGGCATGATCCGCGAAGACCTCTCCGCCGGTCCTAGCCCGTTCCGTGAAGTTTGGAACATGACGAAATCACGTACTGGCCGGGGTGGTTGGCTGGTGGCTGGAGTGCAGGCACTCCAGTGATGAGAAACTGAGCGATCAGCCCTGCTTCAGGCGCCGAAGGGCGACTAAGTAGCAGGGTCTGACCCTTCACTGCTCACCACTCGACCGATAATGGGGACTATGGCAACACAGTCCCCATTTTCATTGCTGGCCGAAGCCTTCAGCAAGCTCACCGAAAAACTGTCGGCACCTACTTGGCTGGTAGAAGAGATGCAGCACCGTTCAGTGCTGTTTTTGAACCATGTGCTGATGCAGGAGCCAGAGGCTCAGGCCCGCCTTCTAAAACAACAAGGTCGCGTGGTTCGTCTGCAGTGGCGAGATCTGGCGATGCAGTTGTCCGCCACACCTGCAGGGCTCTTGGAGCTAGCCCCTGAAGCCACGCCCGATCTGCTGCTCACCGTAACGGATGCTTCCCCTTTGACATTGGCGCAGGGTGTCTTGCGTGGTGAAAGACCGGCAGTGCGCATTGAAGGCGACGTGCAATTCGCAGCTGAAGTCAATTGGCTGGTCGACAACGTCCGCTGGGACGCCGAGGAAGATCTCGCGCGTTTCATAGGCGATGCACCCGCCCATACGATTGCCAACGTGGCGCGCAGCGCAGCCGCCAGTTTGAGGCAGTTCGTAGGCAAGGCTACTTCGGGGCCCTCTGCGCCCGGTTCAGGCTCAGGCTCTTTTGGCGGTAAGGCTGATTCATGAGGAGCGTGCTGCGGGCCACCACCATCGCTTGGGTGGCGCTGCGTTATGGGCTGGATGAACTGGTCCTCACCAGTTTCCAAAAACCCTGGCTGCGCCTGATCGCCCGTTTCGCTTCAATTGGGCGGGATCTCTCAGCGCCGCGCGGGCAACGTTTGCGAGAGGCGCTTGAACGTCTGGGGCCTATCTTCGTCAAGTTTGGGCAGGTGCTCTCCACCCGGCGCGATTTGCTCGCCACCGATATCGCGGAAGAGTTGGCCCTTTTGCAGGATCGCGTGCCGCCCTTTCCAGCTGAAGTGGCTGTCGCCACGATAGAGCGTGCTTTTCGCCAGCCCATAGACAAGATATTCGTCAGTTTTGAGAGAGAGCCGGTAGCCAGTGCATCGATTGCCCAGGTGCACTTTGCTGTCCTCCGCGATGCCAGTGGGAGGGAGCGTGAGGTCGCCGTCAAGGTGCTGCGTCCTGGCATGCAGAAGGTGATCGAGAAGGATCTGAATCTGATCGGCACCATGGCAGCGTGGATAGAAAATATCTCCGCCGACGGAAAGCGCTTGAAGCCCCGCGAGGTGGTCGCGGAGTTTGACAAGTACCTCCACGACGAGTTGGACCTCGTGCGCGAGGCCGCGAGTGCCGCTCAGCTCAGGCGCAACATGGCTGGCCTGGACCTGGTCATGATCCCTGAGATTTTTTGGGATTACTGTCGGCCGGACGTCATGGTGATGGAACGCATGAAAGGCATTCCTATTGGCCAGGTCGAACGCTTGCGAGCGGCCGGCGTGGACATTCCGAAGCTGGCGCGCGATGGGGTCACGATCTTCTTTACCCAGGTCTTTCGCGACGGCTTCTTCCATGCCGACATGCACCCGGGCAACATCATGGTGAGCGTGGAGCCAGCGACCTTCGGGCGCTACATCTCGCTTGATTTCGGCATCGTCGGCACTCTCACGCAATACGACAAGGAATACCTTGCCCAGAACTTCACCGCGTTCTTCAGGCGAGATTACAAACGCGTGGCCGAGCTGCACCTGGAAAGTGGCTGGGTTCCCCCGGGCACCAGGGTGGACGAGCTGGAAGCGGCCATCCGCAGCGTGTGTGAGCCCTACTTCGATAGGCCGTTGAAAGAAATTTCGCTCGGCATGGTGCTTATGCGCCTGTTCCAGACATCGCGTCGCTTTCAAGTGGTGATTCAACCGCAGCTTGTTCTATTGCAGAAAACCTTGCTGAATGTGGAAGGCCTGGGACGCCAGCTTGATCCCGACCTCGATCTCTGGCACACCGCCAAGCCGTTTCTTGAGAAATGGATGCTTGATCAGATCGGGCCCAAGCGTCTGTGGCGGGAAATCCGGGACCAAGCGCCGTATCTGGCCAAGATGCTGCCGGAAATGCCACGCTTGCTGCACGGCTACCTTTCGCAAAGGCCCAGTGATGGCCTGAAGCGCGAGTTGCTCGCCCTGGTGGCCGAGCAGCAGCGCACCAATAGCCTTCTCAAGGTGATCGCGCTAGCCTTCCTTGGCTTCCTGCTGGCGTTGGTGGCGGCTTTCGTATTTGTCCGAATGAACTGGTTCTAGGGGCCTGCTTGGTGCCTACTGGCAGCAAGTGGGTATCAGCCGGGCGCCTGGCCCAGTTTCGCCACCAGAAAATCCACCATCACCCTCACTTTGGCGGGCGGGTGGCGATTCGCCGGCCAAACCGCATAGATGCCACCCAGCTCGTGTGTGGGGTGATCCAGCGTCAACGCGACCAGCTCGCCCTTGGCTATGGAAGCGTCCAGGATAAAGGTGGGGTGATAAATCAGACCCTGGCCGCCCAGGGCGGCGGCCAATAGCGCTTCACCACTGTTGGCGCGAAGATTGCCCTGTACGGCTTGGGTGATGCTTCCATCGGCGCCAAATCGCCACTGCGCGGGCGTATTGGTGATGGACAGTGTGTAACCCAGGCAGTTGTGATGCGCCAGATCAGCCACAGTTTTTGGAGCACCATGGCGTTTGAGATAGGAGGGCGAGGCGCACAGGATCATGCGGCAATCGCCCAGCCGGCGAGCCTGCAAGGTATCGTCGTGCAGATGCCCAATGCGTACCGCCATATCCCAGCGCTCGCTCACCAGGTCTACCGGTGCGTCTGTCATGCCCAGCTCCAGGCTGACCGCCGGATGAGCCTCACTGAACGCCGGAATGAGCGGGGCGATGTGGCGCATCCCGTATGAATGAGGCATGTTCAGCCGCAGCACGCCCGTGGCGCGCGTTCGCTGGGCGGTGGCGGCTGCGTCGGCGTCATCCACATCGTCCAGAATGCGCAGCGCAGCTTCAAGATAGGCTTCGCCTGCCTCGGTCAGCACAAGCTTGCGCGTAGAACGGTGCAGCAGCTTTACGCCCAGGCGTGCCTCCAGCGCATCCACGTGCTTGGTGGCCATGGAGGGTGACATGTCCAGGGCACGCGCCGCACTTGAAAGCGTGCCAGACTGAGCAGCCAGGGTGAACACGCGCATGCTGTTCAATCTATCCACGGCAAGCCTTTCATTTCGTACTCCAGGTTAAAACTGATTGGCGATTCTGGCCCTTTGAAAAGCAGCCGTCAAAGCGCAAACTTGAAGCCATCATGAATACCACCTCCGCCTCAACTGCATCTGCACTCCGGATGCCCGCCTTCTACATCCCCCACGGAGCCGGGCCTTGCTTCTTCATGGACTGGAATCCAGCTGACGCCTGGGACAAAACCGCTGGTTTCCTGCGCAGCATCCCTGGCAGCTTGCCAGCGCCGCCCAAAGCCATCTTGCTGGTCACGGCCCACTGGCTGGCGCCAGAGGTCACACTGACCGGCGCGGCGCAGCCAGGCATGTTGTTTGATTACTACGGTTTTCCTCCGCATACTTACGAACTACGTTACCCCGCCCCCGGTGCACCCGCACTGGCCGAGCGTGTGCGAGGCTTGCTGGCTGGCGCTCATATTGCCTCCTCAGTGGATGCGGAGCGAGGCTACGACCACGGCACCTTCATTCCGCTCAAAGTGGCTTTTCCAGACGCCGATGTGCCCGTGCTGCAAGTCTCGCTCCTGGGCAGCCTCGACGCAGGGGCCCACGTCAACTATGGCCGTGCGCTGGCGCCGCTCCGCGATGAAGGCGTACTGATTATTGGCAGTGGCATGAGTTACCACAACATGCGCGGCTATGGAGACCCGCGCTCCACACCAATCAGCGCCGAGTTCGATCGTTGGTTGACGGACACTGTGGGGCTGCCAGCGCAGGAGCGCAATGACCGGTTGAGCCACTGGGATACAGCCAGCGGCCCGGCGGGTCGCCTGTCTCATCCAGCGCGCGCCGAAGAGCATCTGCTGCCTCTGCATGTGGTGGCCGGCGCCGCAGGGGAGGGCTCAGGGCGCAAGGTGTTTTCTGACGAAGTAATGCGCACTGTGATCTCCGCCTTCAGATTTGATTGACACCACACTTGGTGGGCCGGCCATCCGGGCTGTGAGGGGTTTTGAAGAGGCCCCTAGGAGGCTGTCGGACTTGGAAATCGCCGGCTGCAAATGGGCCGCAGCGGTCCATTTTTCACGGTCTTTTTGACCCATAGCTAGGCTATGGGCCTGCAAATCCCGTGAAAACTGTCCTCGCTGGGGCCCATTTTCGCTATCGGCGCTCCAAGTCCGACAGCCTCCTAGGCTGGTGAGCATAGTGAGAATACTTTTGAATTAATTTAAAAGTATCAATTTTCGATACTGGTCAGGCTCTGGAAGACAACTTGCCATGTTGAGGGCCCTTCCGTGACGGAGCAGGTCGCACACTCCGCGCCCATGCTCAATCTAATACCTGAACCATTGGCGCGGCCCGTACGGAGCCGCCTCCTGCCTCTTGCATCAATTGCGCTTCAGAGGCTGTTTCGCTTTCGAACCTCTCTGATGTGCGCAGGCGCCGTATTCATGGCGGCCAGTACCCCTGCTTGGGCTCAAAGCACTACATCCACGGCAATCTCTTTGCTGCCGGTCATTTCGGTGGTTGTTCCCGCTTCTCTTGCCGGCGCCGTATTGAGCAAGCTGGCGGAAGTGCCCGCCGCTCTGGCGGTGAGCGGCGCTGTGCTCACAGTAAAAGCTGTGCAGGCATCAGCGCAAGGCACGGTGTATTTACTGGAACGCGCCGGCGATGGCGCCACGGCCAGTGTGCTCATGACCACAGGCGTGCTTGGCGGCGCATCAGCCATTGCGGGCACTGCCTTGGTAGTGACCGTGATTGCCAGCGGAGCAATATTGTCCGCGGGTGGGGAGGCGATTGCATTCGTCCCCAATTCCGCTGGACAGGCCTTGCTCTACAGCGAGCGACTGATCTAAGCGGCTGATGAAATACTCTTCATCTTTGCGAGCGGGCCTTGCTGTCTTCGTGCTCGCTTTGGGCTGCAGCGGCGCCCATGCGGGGCGTGTGTGTACAGCGGCCAAACCCAGCGCGGAGCTCATTGGTCGTAGCTTGAATCTGGCGCAGCGTACTGCCAATTCCCTTGAGAAGGCTTACGCGGAGGGCGGCACACGTGTCGTGCTGCTGGCACGCGCAGGGCAGGATCTCACGCGTTACCATCAAACTTGGTCCCACGTGGCCTGGGCCTACCGCCTGCCTGAGGGCGGGTGGCAGCTGGTGCACAAGCTGAACGAGTGCGGAACCGATCGTTCCATGCTCATGCGCCAAGGGTTGGGTGATTTCTTTCTGGACGACCTGTGGCGTTATGAGGCCGCCTGGCATACAGTTCCGCACGCTTGGCAAGACGAACTATGGAATGTGCTGCAAGACAAGGCGCGCGTGGCTGCGCTGCACGAGCCGCTCTACAGCATGGTCAGCTACGCCTGGGGCACGCGCTATCAGCAATCCAATCAATGGGCCATTGAAACGCTGGCACTTGCTGCAGAGCCGGGCGTGCTGACTCGGCAGCAGGCACAGGGGTGGCTTCGGTTGAGGGATTACAGGCCTGATACCCTGCAAATTCGCGCACTCACTAGGTTGGGTGGCAGGGCGACCACCGCCAAAGTGGCTTTTGACGATCATCCCAACGCACAGCGGTTTTCCGACCGCATTGAAACCGTGACGGCCGACTCCATGCTGGCTTGGCTGGAACGCCTGGCTCCAGGAGGGTTGAGAAGAGTCGGTAGCTGATCTGGCCTGCTGCAGATGCATTTGATTCGCTCACGATCCTGTCAGCGTATGGAATGTGTCCAGATTTCCGTTAGCCTTGGCGGCGGATATGGCCGGCAGCCGATCATCAAAGCGCGCGTAAGGATCTGCGCCGAGCGCCATCAGGGCTTGGATCACGTCGCGGCGATTGGCGTGTACGGCAGCCGCCAATGCGCGGTTGAGATGCTCCGTATAGTCTGCCTGCCGCGGTTCTGGCGTACACCAATCCTCTCGCGAAATTGGCAAATTTCCTGGTTCGCCCCTGAGCTCTACTCTGGCGTTTAATCTCGGTGCCTGCCCGACGTGAGCTGGTGAGCCGCTGCTTTCGTTGGCGCCAGCTTCGTTGCCCTGGGGCGTTGACTGCAGCTGTTCCAGCATCGCGCGAACTGCTGGGCTCGCCTCCCACTTCTCGGGGTTCTCGTCTGTGGTGATCTCTGTGTACACCCTTTCTTGATGAAGCTCACTCAGCAGACCCAGCACGATGGGGATTGGAGCTGTCCTAGCCGCGAATTCCAGCAGGGTGAGAGGCCCCACGTGGGAGAGTCCTTCGCCAGAGGCATCCTCGTTCTTAACGAAAGCATCGCCGCGGGTATCCAGCGCTGAGATCAGCAGTGTGGTGATTTGGTGGTGCCCAGCCTCAAGCGCGTACACCAGCTGCTGAGTGAGGCCCGCACGGCTTATAGGCGTGAGCGGCCATAGACCCAATAATTTCAAGTCGTTCTGGAAGGCTGTGACACTGGGGGCGATGAGCGCATCCACGACATGCCAGCATTTTTTCTCAATCGCCGTCTGCAGGCTGGGGAGGGAAGTGTGGCCGTAGGACTCCACATTGAACTGCGCGCCGCATTTCAGCAAGAAGTCCATGACCTCGAAATTTCCTGCGTGCACCGCATGTCTCAGAGCTGTATGGCCGTTCCGATCTTCGGCGTTGAGGTCGGCTCCATTTTTCAGAAGCGTTTCGGCCAATTCCAGATGCTTCGTATGGCATGCCCACATCAGCGGGGTGTGGTCAAACTTGTCGCGGATGTCGATATGGGCGCCATTTTCCAGAAGAAGATTCATGGCTTCGGCATGCCCGCCCCGGGCTGCCCTCCCCAGCGCAGGCCATCCACCGCTATTGTCATTGACGTCAGCTCCACCCAACAACAACGTCTCAATCACTTCCAACTGATTTCCTTCAGCGGCGCTGGCCAGCGGAGTGCACCCGAATAGATCGAAGATACGGAGGCTGGCGCCGCTTTCTCGCAGGACGTTGACCGCTTCGAGTCCTCCCCACCTGGCGGCCAGCATCAGTGCTGAATGGCCATGAACGTTGCGGGCATCAACGGCGGCGCCAGCTCTGAGCAGGGCTTTCATCACTCCCAGATAATTTCCTTGCGCCGCAAACATGAGTGGGGTGTAGCCCTCTATGTCGACGGTGGCGATATCGGCATGTTCGCTCAGCAGTATGTCTACAGCGGCTGTGAGCCCGCTACTGGCGGCCACCGTCAGTGGTGAATAGCCATCTGTATCGCGGGCGTTGACGTCAGCCTTGGCGTTCAGAAGAATTTTCATCACCTCCCAGTGATCTCCTTCAGCCGCATTCATCAGCGGGGTGCGGCCTTCCGTGTCCGCGATGTCGACACTGGCGCCCGCTTGCAGCAGGAGCTCCACGGCGTCTGCAAACCCTTCATAAGCGGCGGTCGTCAACGCGGTTTGCCCCGACGCTGATTTTGAATCGGGGTGGACGCCGGCCTGGAGCCATGCGCGCATTTCGTCTAGTTTGCCCTCTGAAGCCACGTTGAGCAGCGAGTGGACTGCGTGTTCAGGGAAGACTAAAGCGAAGATTCTGTAGGGGAAGTTGCTGAGGACATTCCAGAGGCTTGCAGGTGCTCCGACGGCAGCGGTCATCAACTGTTGTACGGCGGTGATGGCCGAGGCAACGATTCCTTCACTATCGCTTACTTGCGTGAGGGAGTGGTTGATGTCTTGTGTGCTTTCATCGCGGCCACTTGAGAGCGAGTTGCCCACATCAGTGGCGCCTACGCTGCATCTGCTGGCGGGCGAAGGCGAGAAACCAGGTACCGCAAACCCCAAAGGCAAGGGGGTGGCGTGAGTTGGGCCGTCGATCTGCGCAGGCATCTGGAAGTTCGCTTAGAGTGTGCTGTACAGAGTGAGTCACCCCGCGCGCCCGTGAGTTCCATCTGGAATAGCCTTTGCCACGCGACGGTCAATTCAACTATGCACAGGCCCCCGAATCTCCTGGTTTTTCCGCTGTTACCATTTCTTGGCGCTACAGGCTCAAGAGATGGCGAGGGTCGGGCCCTCGTGTACCCATAAGGCACTCGGATCGATCATGACGTATTTTTTGACGCCCAGGCTCCGGTCAAACGAGCGAATATTTTTCGCCCTTTCCATAGGGGCGTCGGCATGAACGTCGACGCTGCTGTTCTCCAGCTCCAGCTCCAGTTCGAGGATCTGCTGACCTGGGTTCGCTCGGCGCCAGGAGCTGATTTGCAGGTGGTGCTCTCTTTACCGGTGGGCGCTGGCGCGTTGGCTCGTGACGTATTGCGCCATGTACCGCCTCACCCGCTGGAAATCGAACAAGCTATCGAGGTGGTGGAGGATGCGGTCATGCCGCTCCGTGCGCAGCTGCCTGCTTCGCTCCAATTGGTTTGCGCTGATCCACTGCTGCGTGGGCTGGCTGCCGCGGCTCTCGGAGGCCGTGGAGAGTCGGTGACCGACGAGCTTAATGTGGCGGAGCTCCCAAGTGCGCCAATCTGGTGGGATGTGGAGGCGGTCGAACAAGTTTTCAACCGTCTGGTGGCGCGCTCCGAGGGGCGTCCTGCGGCACAGGACAATTTGTCAGTAGACGGTGCGAGCGCCGCGCGTTTAGTGATCGTGCGCGAAATGTTGCACCACTGGGGCCTGAATGGCTTGCTTCTGTCGGTTTGAATCCAGATCAGCATTGTGTTCCTAAGCTTGTTGATGCGCGCTCTTGAATCGGGCGAATCGAGTGGAAAAGGCATACGTGGGCGCGAACAGGCCTCGTCAAATGCTCCAGGTGCATGAGCCGAATACGATCGTTTTAGAGGCGCTGAACGAGAGGTGGCAGGCTCCAGACGGCGCGAGGTCGGCGGCTTTCTCGTCGCTCGGCAATTTTTTAGCGATTTGTCACACTAAAATCCGCGTTTCCCCAAGGCTTCCCACCCCCTTCCTCTGGAGCGCTTGCCGTGCTGCTGACATTGGTCTTCGCTTATCTATTGGTCACGATCGCCATCGGCCTCATCGCCGCCAAGCGGGTCAAGAATACGGTCGACTTCGCGATCGCAGGGCGCAATTTGCCGCTCATCATGATCGTGACCACGACATTCGCCACGTGGTTCGGCTCTGAGACCGTGCTCGGGATTCCAGCCAAGTTCGTCAAGGACGGGCTAGGCGGCGTGGTGGAGGATCCGTTTGGTGCCGGGTTCTGCTTGATTCTGGTGGGCGTGTTCTTCGCGGCCCGGCTCTACCGGATGAACCTGCTCACCATCAGCGATTACTACCGCGAGCGTTACGGCCGCGTGATTGAGCTGGTGTGTTCGCTGTTCATCATGGTCAGCTACCTGGGCTGGGTTTCCGCTCAGGTCACCGCATTGGGGCTCGTGTTCAACGTGCTCTCAGCCGGTGCCATCAGCGTGCCGATGGGCATGACGATTGGTGTGGTTTCCATTCTGGCCTACACCCTGTTTGGTGGCATGTGGTCTGTGGCCGTCACGGATTTTCTCCAGATGATCATTCTGGTGAGCGGCCTCATCATCCTGGCGGTGTATGCCAGCGGGCAGGCGGGTGGTGCGGACAAAGTCCTGGCTTTGGCTGTCAGCCGTGACATGTTCAACTTCTTTCCCGAACCCACGTGGCGCGACATCAGCTTTTTCATCGCAGCGGCGATCACCATGATGTTCGGCTCTATCCCCCAGCAAGACGTTTTCCAGCGCGTGATGTCGGCCAATAGCGAGAAAGCCGCCACGCGGGGCTCCATCATCGGTGGCTCTCTCTATATCGTGTTCGCGTTCATCCCGATGTTCCTGGTCACCAGCGCGCTGATCATCATGCCTGAGCAGGCCACTCAGTTGTTGCAAGATGATCCGCAAAAAGTGTTGCCGCGCCTGGTGATGGATCAGATGCCGTTTGCCATGCAGGTGGTGTTCTTTGGCGCGTTGCTTTCAGCCATCAAATCCACGGCTTCTGCCACCATGCTGGCACCGAGCGTGACCTTTGTGGAAAACATTTGGCGCCAGTTCCGCCCCCGGCAGAGTGATCGTCAGGAGCTTTTGACCATGCGCATCACAGTACTCGTGTTCAGTATGCTGGTACTGATGTATTCGATCCGCATGCAGGGAACGTCGATCTATGAGATGGTCTCGGGGGCGTATCAAGTCACCCTGGTGGGCGCATTCGTACCGCTCGTATTCGGGCTGTACTGGAAGCGCGCCACCACTCAGGGCGCTGTGCTTTCCATTGCCTTGGGATGTCTCACCTGGTTGTCGCTGTTGCTCACACCAGCTGGTGAGATGTTCCCGGCGCAGCTTGCCGGCGTACTCGCCGCTGTGGTGGGGATGCTGATTGGCTCGCTTGGCCCCCAGGTCGTGCGCGACACGCGCGCCTCCCACCACAAGTTGCAGGGCCTGGGCTGAGATATCGGTCTTCAGGGTCTTTTGGGCCTTCTGGGCCTCCCGTGAACTTCTCCCTGGGCGGAGTGGGGAAGCGCCTGATTGAGCGAGCCTTGCTTGGGCGCAAACGGCATCGGTGTATTTGAATGCTGTGCGGCGCACCTGGCTTACTTTGTACTCGGCGCCGCAAATAAGCTCGAAGTCTCTCCTCAAGCCTATAATTGAGGGTTTTTCCTATCTCAACTTGCCCTCGGCTCACGCGCCCTGAGCTGGATTGCCATGCCTATCTACGCCTACAAATGCTCTTCCTGTGGCTACGCCAAGGATGTGTTGCAGAAAATGTCTGACACGCCTCTTTCGGTCTGCCCGGAGTGTGGCGCTTCGGCTTTCAGCAAACAAGTCACTGCTGCCGGCTTTCAGCTGAAGGGCTCGGGATGGTATGTCACGGACTTTCGTGGAGGCTCGCAAGCCGCTTCCTCGTCAGAGGGGGGCTCCAAGAGTTCCGATAGCGGCAAGTCGGACAGCGCGCCTGCCGCCGCGCCAGCTCCAGCAGCTGCCTCCGCTGCGGCGCCGGCTGCTGCCCCGGCTCCCGCGCCGGCGCCTGCTCCCGCTTCCAGCAGCGGTGCCTCGAGCGGGTCATCTTCCAAGAGCTGAGCCCTTCCATTTCTGATTCAACCCCTCGCACCACCATGATGCAGCGCGTCAGGCAATACTTCATCACCGGCTTGCTGGTGTGGCTGCCCATGGGCGTCACAGTCTGGGTGCTGATGTGGCTCGTCGGCATACTCGACGGCATCTTCCTCGGAGTGCTTGCGGCCGCCGAAGCCATGTTGCCCAACGCCGGTGTCCTGGCCGGGAAGCTGCGCCATGTTCCAGGGTTAGGCGTGATCCTGGTGGCGCTCGTCATTTTGGGTACGGGCCTTTTTGTCGCCAACATGTTCGGCCAGTGGTGGCTGCGCCAGTGGGACAAGGTCATGACGCGGATCCCCGTGGTTCGCAGCATCTACAGCAGTGTCAAGCAGGTCTCTGACACTCTCTTTTCAGGTTCTGGCCAGGCTTTTTCCAAGGCGGTGCTGGTGCAGTACCCCCGTCAGGGCGCCTGGACCATCGCCTTTCTGACCGGTCGGCCCGGTGGTGAGGTGGCGCGCCACCTGGACGGTGACTACATCAGCATTTACGTGCCTACCACGCCCAATCCAACCTCAGGTTTTTTCTTGATGGTCCCGCGGGCTGATGTGGTCGAATTGAAGATGAGCGTGGATGAAGCGTTGAAGTACGTGATCTCCATGGGGGTCGTGTCGCCCCCCACTTCTGTGCCCGTGCCTGCCCCGGCAACTGCCCCGCTGGCGCAACCCAATTCCACTTCCGCGGAGCAGAACGTGCTCCCTCTTGCAACACCGGTGGCCGATGGGGCCGCCAGATCCGAATCCTGAAAGCGAAACACGGTATGTCGATGCGTTCCCACTACTGCGGCTTGGTGACCGAAGAACTGATCGGCCAGAGCGTTAGCCTGTGCGGCTGGGTCAACCGCCGCCGCGACCACGGTGGCGTGATCTTTGTCGATCTGCGTGATCGCGAAGGCTACGTGCAAGTGGTGTGCGATCCTGATCGCCCAGATATGTTCAAGGTTGCCGAAGATGTGCGCAATGAGTTTTGCGTGCGGGTGGTGGGCGTTGTGCGCGCCCGTCCGGCAGGCACCACGAACGATGGCCTCAAGAGCGGCGGCATTGAAGTGCTGTGTCACGAGCTGACGGTACTCAACCCATCAGTCACGCCTCCGTTTCAGCTCGACGACGACAACCTGAGCGAAACCACGCGCCTCACGCACCGAGTGCTGGATCTGCGCCGGCCTTACATGCAGAACAACCTGATGCTGCGTTATCGGGTTGCCATGGAGGCGCGCAAGTTTCTGGATACACACGGCTTCATCGACATCGAAACACCCATGCTCACCAAGAGCACACCAGAGGGTGCGCGCGATTACCTGGTGCCCAGCCGCGTGCACGACGGGATGTTTTTCGCCCTGCCTCAATCACCTCAACTGTTCAAGCAGTTGCTCATGGTGTCCGGCTACGACCGCTACTACCAAATCACCAAGTGCTTCCGAGACGAAGACCTGCGGGCGGATCGTCAGCCTGAATTCACTCAGATCGATATCGAAACCTCGTTTCTGGACGAGCAAGAGATCCGAGATCTGTTCCAGGGAATGATCACCACGGTTTTCAAGAATGCGCTGAATGTGGATCTGGGTGAGTTCCCGGTCATGCCTTATTCCGAAGCGATGTATCGCTTCGGCTCTGACAAGCCTGATCTGCGCGTGAAACTCGAATTCACCGAGCTGACAGACGTCATGACCGACGTTGATTTCAAAGTGTTCAGCGGTCCGGCGACCACCCCCGGCGGACGCGTGGTTGCATTGCGCGTGCCCGGTGGTAGTGAGATGAGCCGCGGCGAAATCGACGGCTTTACTGAATTCGTCAAGATCTATGGCGCAAAGGGGCTGGCCTGGATCAAGGTCAACGAAGTGGCCAAGGGCCGGGATGGACTGCAGTCGCCTGTCGTCAAGAACCTCCACGATGCCGCAATCGCTCAAATCCTGGAGCGCAGCGGTGCGCAGGACGGCGACATCCTGTTCTTTGGCGCTGACAAGGCCAAGGTGGTGAATGATGCCATTGGCGCGCTGCGTCTGAAGATCGGGCTCGGGGAGTTTTCCCGTAAAACTGGCCTATTCGAAGATCGTTGGGCGCCGCTGTGGGTGGTGGATTTCCCGATGTTCGAACACGACGATCAGGAAGACCGCTGGAATGCGGTGCACCATCCGTTCACGGCGCCTAAAGACGGCCACGAAGACTACATGGATTCTGATCCGGGCAAGTGCGTCTCCAAAGCGTACGACATGGTTCTGAACGGCTGGGAACTGGGCGGAGGCTCAGTGCGTATCCACCGCGCTGATGTGCAGGCCAAGGTGTTCGATGCACTCAAAATCTCGCGTGAAGATGCGCAGCAGAAATTCGGTTTCCTGCTGGACGCGCTCCAATATGGCGCGCCGCCGCACGGTGGATTGGCCTTTGGCCTCGATCGCCTGGTTACTCTGATGACCAAAGCAGACTCGATCCGTGATGTGATCGCTTTTCCCAAGACCCAGCGCGCGCAGTGCTTGCTCACGCAAGCGCCTAGCCCGGTGGAAGAAAAGCAGCTTCGCGAGTTGCATATCCGGCTGCGTAACACCACGCCTGCGGCCTGATTTGGCCGCGCGGCGATGCCGTCCTACGCCATCGCCGCTTGGGCTCTGCTAGGATGAGTTCCTCAAACATAGAGAGAGAGCTCATCATGTCAGATATGGTCGATTCCGCTGTAGAAACTAAAGATCAATTGGTCGCCAATCTTCGCCGCGTCATTGCTGATGCAGAGGAACTGCTGTCCGCAACTGCGGGTCAGACCGACAGCAAAATGGCCGAATTGCGTAGCCGTGCCAAGGAAAATCTGGTCCTGGCCCGTGAAAAATTGGCTGATGCCGATGCCGCTGTGCGCGCTCGTGCCCGCCATGCCGCCGCCGCTACCGACGAATACGTACACGACAACCCATGGTCGTCCATTGGTGCTGCTGCAGCGCTGGGCATCTTGGTAGGTGTGTTGCTCGGTCGTCGGTAATCTCCATTTGATCTAGAACATCCAATCCAGCATGGCACGACCCTCGGCGTCTGAACAGCCCGGCACGGCAGCGCGCGTGGGCGCGCTCCTGGCCGATGTGCTTGAGTTGGCTCAGGTGCGGTTTGAGCTGTTTACCGTCGAAGCACGGGAAGAGTTGTTGCGCCTGGCTCAGATGGCGATGTTTGGGGCATTCGCGGTCACGTTTCTCAGTTTTGGGCTGATTTTCCTGGCCGTGTTTCTCACCGTGCTGTTTTGGGACACGCACCGCTTGCTGGCTTTGGGCATCAGCACGGTCGTTTTTCTAGGTGGTGGGCTGGCTTTGTTCGGCTTGGCCTGGATGCGCTTCAAGGAAGGTTTCCGGATGTTCGCCGGCACCAGGGATGAGGCGCAGCGCGATCAGGAGCGGCTTCGCTCATGAGTCAACGAGCCGAACTTGCCGCGCGCCGCGAGCAGCTTCTGCTTCGCTCGGCCCAGCTGCGCGAACAGCTGGCCCATCGTTCCAGCGTCATCCAGCCTGCGTTTCGTGCCGCTGACAAGGTGCGCGAAGGCGCGTCGTGGATGCAATCCAATCCTGCCCTGATCGCCGTAGTGGGGGCTGCTTTGCTGGGCGCCGCCGCTGCGCGGCCAAAGGCGATGGTTGGACTGGGTTTACGGGCTTGGTCGGGCTGGCAGATGTTTCAGCGTGTGCGTCCTGTGGCGAACGCATTCCTGCGCCAGTTTCTTTGAGAAATTCATATGGCTGAGGCCACCGCCTTGCCACGCTCCTACAAGATTCCGAAGTCTGTGTTGGTGGTGATCTATACCGCCTCGCTTGACATATTGCTGATTCGCCGAGCCGACACCTCAGACGCCTTTTGGCAATCGGTTACCGGGAGCAAAGACAGCGATCAAGACCCCTTTGCAGACACCGCCGTCCGGGAGGTGTTCGAGGAAACAGGCATCAATGCCCGTGATCCCTCTTGCCTGCTGCAAGATTGGGAACTTGAGAACGTTTACGAAATCTATCCTCGGTGGCGCCATCGTTATGCGCCGGGCATTACCATGAACACCGAACATGTGTTTGGGCTACGTGTAGGAGCCGACACACCAGTGCAGCTCAATCCACGTGAGCATACGGATTGGATCTGGCTACCCTGGCAAGCCGCTGCCGATCGCTGTTTTTCCCCGTCCAATGCCGAGGCTTGCCTGCTGCTGCCCCGATTCGTTTCCTGATCGCTCATGTCCGCCTCTGCTGATTCCACCGAACACGACGACGGGGTGCTGCGCGTCGCCACCTACAACATTCATAAGGGCGTGCAGGGCATTGGGCCCACCAGGCGGCTGGAAATCCATAACCTCGCATTGGCCGTGGATACGCTGGATGCAGATATCGTTTGCCTGCAGGAAGTTCGCATGGTGAACCGCAGGGAGGCTGATTTTTTCTCTCTCTGGCCGCAGGTGCCCCAAGCGGAGTTTCTGGCGCCGGAAGGTTACGAGGCGGTTTACTCTACCAATGCCGTGACCAAGCATGGAGAGCACGGCAACGCCTTGCTTTCACGCTGGCCGATCATCAAACACTGTCATGAAGACATGTCTGACCATCGTTTCGAGCAGCGCGGCCTCCTGCACGTGGAGATTCTGATCGGTGAAGTCCCTCTTCATGCCATCGTGGTCCACTTCGGGCTGATTCCGGCCAGCCGTTTGCGGCAGACGGCTCAGCTGCAGCGCTACATTGCTCGCGAAGTTCCAATCGATGCGCCTGTGATCGTCGCAGGAGATTTCAACGATTGGGGGACGCAGGTTAAAAAACTGCTCCGCGCCGAGGCGCTGCATTCGTTTGAAGGGCCCCGTACCTTCACCTATCCCTCCCGTTTGCCGGTGGTGCAGCTTGACCATATTTACGCGCGTGGTATGGAGCCGCTTGGCCTCGCCGCGCCGCGCGGGCGCGCGTGGAGTCGGATGTCGGACCACCTGCCGCTGATTGCTGAGTTCAGGATGCGCGCAGGGGCCTGAGAACGTGTTCCCGATCTTTTCGGGCCTCGAATGCCCGGCGCCCGAAAAGATCCGGAACACTTTCTTGGAAGGCAAGGCTTTAGCAGCGCTGTTACCATGCTGGCAGACATGAAATCCCTGCCTGAACTCTCATCCGCCAGCGAGGTGGCTTCCGACGATGTCGGTACTCCCGTTTCGGTCAAGATCCGTGAACGCCTGAAGGAAGCGCGCCGCCGGTTCAACGCCAATGACAATATTGCCGAATTCATCAAGCCGGGGGAGCTGGAGCTTCTTCTGGACGAGGTGCAGGACAAGATGCAAGGCGTGCTCGACAGCATGGTGATCGACACCGCTACGGATCACAATACAGCCAACACCGCGCGTCGGGTGGCCAAGATGTATATCAACGAGGTGTTCAGTGGGCGCTACATCAAGGGGCCCACGATCACCGAGTTCCCGAATGCGGAACGCTTGAACGAGTTGATGATTGTGGGCCCGATCACTGTGCGTTCTGCCTGTAGCCACCATTTTTGTCCGGTCATGGGCAAGTTGTGGATAGGCGTGATGCCCAACGAGCGCACCAATGTCATTGGCCTTTCTAAATATGCCCGTTTAGCTGAATGGATCATGGGCCGGCCGCAGATTCAGGAAGAAGCTGTGGTCCAGCTGGCCGATCTGATCCAGGAAAAGACGAAACCTGATGGCCTGGCCTTGGTCATGGAAGCCACGCACTACTGCATGGCATGGCGGGGTGTGAAGGACATGGACAGCAAGATGATCAATTCGGTCATGCGCGGCGTGTTCCTCAAGGATGTGAACCTGCGGCGCGAATTTCTCGCACTCATTCCACGTGCACGCTGAACTCAGGATTAAATAATGCTTGTCCGATTGCTCTACGCCAGCCGCGCCGTCGACACCACTCCGGCCGCCATTGATGCGATATGCGCCAGTGCGCAGCAGCACAACGCTGAACAGGGCGTTACTGGTGTGCTGGTGTACGGCGGTGGGATCTTCATGCAGGTGCTGGAAGGTGGCCGCCAGATCGTCAGCGACCTTTATGGCGTGATCCAGCGGGATGCGCGCCACAAGGAGGTCGTGCTGCTCCATTATGAAGAGATCACAGAGCGGCGTTTTGGAGGCTGGACGATGGGAATGGTCAACACCAGCCGCATCAATCCGAGCACGCTGCTTAAATACAGCGAGCAGGCCGAACTGAATCCCTATTTGGTCACAGGTAAGGTTTCAATGGCTCTGATTGACGAACTGATGGCGACTGCGAGCGTGGTCGGGCGCCCCTGATAGAGCGCTTCTGATCGAGCGGTAAAGAACCCACGCTCGCTAAGTGTGACGTGTTCTTAGTGGCGCGGGGGCGAATTTGGTGTGAGCACGCCCTAGTCACCCACAGGCGCTTCAGGGCGTGCGAGGCCAGCCAGCGCCTCTCCCTCGGTCCTGTACAAATGCAGCAAAGGGCTCTCGGTCAGGGCTCCTGCTGCGGTCAACACTTTTTCTGCTGGTAGCTTCAATCCGCTGATATGCAGGGCTATGCCATGGCCTTGCAGCATTCTCAGCAAGCGCGTGAACACCTCTGCACCCGTGGCGTCGATGCGGTTGATGGGCTGCGCAAAAAGGTACACGTGCCGGGTGTCCCGGTGATCTGCCAAGTACTCGACGAGCGTGCGTTCAAACTGGCTGGCCGCGGCGAAGTCGAGCGGGGCATCCATGCGCAGTGCATACGTATGAGATGCCAGTGGAGGAAGGTTCCATAGATGGCGGTCGCGCAGGCTGCCATCAGGATGCAGACCGACTTCAATGATGCGTGGATGCAAATGCTGGTAGAGAAACAGCGAAAGCATCATCAGCACGCCCGCCAGCACGCCCCAATACAACGCCGGGGCCGCCAGGATCGTCACCACGAAGGTTACGGCGGCAATCAGTGCCTCAACGCGTGAGATGCGCCACAGCCTTTTGAATTCGCTGGGTTTGAGCAGTCCAACCACCGCCGCCACCACAATGGCCGCCAGCACGGGTTGCGGTACATAGCGCAGTACCGGAGTGAAGGTCAGCAGAGCGATCAGCACCACCACCACCGAAAATACCGTGGCCCAGCCTGATTGGGCGCCCGCGTACAGGTTGAGTGCCGAGCGGGAAAACGAAGAGCTGGTGGGGAAGGCGCCTGAAAGGCCTGAAACAATCTTGCCCACCCCCTGGCCGATTAAATCCTGGTCTTGGTCCCAGCGGGTATTCTTGCGCTCGCTATCCACCTTCGCACTGGAGGCGGTTTCAAGAAAACTCACCAGCGTGATCACCAGTACTGGCATGACCAGTTGTCCCATGGTGGCCCAACCAGGCCAACCTGGCAGGTAGAGCTCCGGCAAGCCCTGTGGCAGCTCGCCCACCACCTTGCCGCCCGAACCCTCGAAACCGCTCAGCCAACTCACGCCGGCTGCCGCGAGCACCACCACCAGCACGGTAGGGAAGGTGGGCCGCCAACGCCGTGCGCCCATCAGCAATGCGAGTGCGATCACTCCATAAATGGCGGAAATGCCATGCCAGTCGGACAACTGTGTCCACCCACCCTGAAGGCCTAACAAGGCGGGGAGCTGGGAGGCGATGATCAAAACTGCCGCGGCCTGTGTAAAGGCCATTAGTACAGGAGCGTTCACTACGTTGAGCAGCCACCCGAAACGGGCGAAACCCAGCACCATCTGCATCGCTCCAGACAGCAGCGCCAGCCATACCGCCAGCTCGACCCATTGCGCGCTTCCCGGCTCTGCCATCCCAATGAGCGATGCATGAATGAGCAGTGCGCTTAACGCGGTAGGACCTACCGACAATCGCGCTGATGCCGAAAACAGCACGGCAAAGAGCGCCGGTAGCATGGATGCATAAATTCCCGTGACCAGCGGCATCCCCGCCAGAGCGGCATACGCCACACCCTGCGGGATCACCATCAGCCCGACGGTGAGGCCGGCCATGGCTTCACCCCGCAGCATCTCGGTATTAGGACGCGGCCAGCTCAGGGCTGGGATCAGACGGGACCAGGAAATGCGCATGCCGCTATGCTACGCCAGACGGCCGGACATATCTCTGGATTGTGAAAAGGCTCCAAGCGTGGTTAAAAGAAAAATCCCCGGTAGCCTTGAGGCCCCGGGGATGGTTAGACGTGTCGAGGGCTGAAGAATCAGCCCTGATTCTTTTAACGAACGGCCAGGTTATTGCGAACGCTTTTGACGCCGTTCACACCACGTGCAATTTCAGAGGCTTTGGATTTTTCTTCAGCGCTCTTGGCAAAGCCTGCCAGTGAAACCTCACCATTCAAGGTCTGCACGTTGATGGCGCCAGCATCTACCGTTTTGTCGGAAACGAATTTGGCTTTCACGGCGGTGGTAATAGATGCGTCGTCCACATAGGCTCCCACCGTTTCCTGACCGCGGAAGACGGAGCAACCAGTGGCTACCAAGGTAAGGCCAGTCATGGCCGCAATGACGACTGTGCGAAGTGTTTTCATGGTGAATGTCCTGTTGTTGTATTAGATGCGCGCGTGTCTGGTGTTCCGCGAACGCTTTACTTGCGGCGGCGACCCAGCAGCATGGCAACGACGGCTCCAGCCGCCGCCGCGATAGCCATGGACTTCATCGGCTGCTCAGCGACATAAGCACTCGTCTTGTGAGCGACATCATTGAATTTTTCCCGCGCTTGAGCGGTTGTATCGGAAGCCGCTGCTTTGCCCTGTTCGGCCATAACCTGCACACGAGCCGAAATGGCGTCGATCGCGGGTTTGATGTCGTCACGCAGGCTACGGACTTTGGCATCCGCCTTGTCCAACGCTTCGTTGGCGAACGATCGCGCGGAATCCACAGTGCTCTCTGCTTTATCTGCCAGTGTGTCAGTCGCGGTGTTTGCGGTGTCGGCCAGTTTGTCTATCGAGCTGATGTTTCTATTGCCCATGTCGAATTCCTTTGGTGATCCAGCGAAGTCAAGATTCGCAATCGGGGTAAGAGGCGTGGGCCTGTACTGCTCCGGTTGCTTGGTACTTAGCTTACGTGATGCCCCGGCGGATGCGATCAGCCGGGTGCGCTGCCGGATGTCGGTGGTTTGATGCCCGGCGCGTAGGAATTCGCTGACATGGCGCCCGAAGCGGAGGCCAGCTCACTTTGAACCCGGGCCTGATGTCTGGGCACCGTACCCGTGATTCGGGTCCCACGACCGGAGCCAGAGTTGATGTCCAGCCTGCCTCCACCACCTTCCACGCGGTGACGCATACCCACGAGCCCATGGGAAGACTGTGGCAACACGCTGGGGTCGAAGCCGCGGCCGTCGTCGACGATGGAAACCTCCGCGTGATAGACGTAGTTTTTAAGCGATACCCTGATGCTGCGAGCCTCGGCGTACTTGCCGATATTGGTCAGCGCCTCCTGCACAGTGCGATAAATCGTCAATTCAGCGGCGGGGTCGAGATCCACCGGCTCCAGGGCCGTTTCTACGGGGATGCCGGAACGTTCGGAGAATTCGCGCGAGAGAATCTCCAGGGAGGCCACCAGCCCCAGATTGGACAGCGAGGATGGGCGCAGGTCTTCGATGATGCGTCGCTTGAGCGCAATGCCCTGATTCAGCGTTTCGGTCAGGTGTTGCAACCGTTCGCCAAATTCTGGTGTGTCTTTGGGTAGCCGTGATTTCAGGCGAGCCACATCAAGCTTGGCGGCGGTTAGCAAAGCGCCCAGTTCGTCGTGCAGCTCACGCGCCAAGTGCGCGCGTTCGTCTTCCACCGCTTGCTGGAGATGTGTGGCCAGCTCACCCAGCCGCTTGGTTCGTTCACGCACCTGGGATTCGAGGGCATCGCGCTCGGCCTCCAAGGCGCGCTGATGAGCTTCACTCTCCCGATGGAGTGCACGGGTCTGCCGGACATGCAAAAAGAAGGCTACGAGCGCCGCGAACACGCCCAGCGCCATACCAAAACGAGAGACATTCAGCAGGTTTCTGAGTTCCAGCCGTTTCTGTTCTATGAAGGTCTCACTCTGGGCGAGCAGGGCGTCGCTCTGTGCGCGAAACGCTGCCATTTGTTCGAGCCCGACGTTGCTGCTAACGACGAAGTCAACTACTTCCGGACGGTTGTCTTCTCGCATACGCACCGTGAGCGCCATCTCGGCCATTTTTTGCGACATGAAGCCGCGAAAGCTCATGATTCTGTCGGTGTCGAAGAGCGCACTGGTGTGTTGGGTGTCCAGCATTCTTCTCAGGCGGGTAATGTCCGCCAGTGCGCTATCGTAGGGCTCCAGGTACCGGCGGTCACCTGTCAAGATGAAGCCTCGTTGGCCAGATTCTGCTTCGCTCAGCGCGCGGACCAATGAGTTGATGGTCCAGCGGACTTGGTGGGCATTCTGGATCTCGCCCATGACTTCGTTTGTTTTTCGATGTGTGGTTTCATTGACAAACCAGACCAGAACTGCACACAGAGCAGCGAAGATCCATATCGCTGTCAAGTTGCGTACGGAATGACGTTTCGATGCCGGGGATGCAGATATAGGCTGGGCTGTGACGCCTGGCGAACTAGAATTGGTGTTCATTAGCGTGCAGTAGTCAATAAAACCCGGAAAGGTAAACCGTGATCAGAATCGGTATTGTGGACGACCACGCCATCGTGCGTTCCGGGCTCAAACAGTTCTTCTCCGAGCACGTAGATCTTCGTGTAGCAGGAGAGGCCAGCACCGGCCGTGAGGCCATCGACCTCGTGCGGACAACCGAGCTGGATGTGCTGGTCATGGATTTGTCCATGCCTGGTCAAAGTGGCATCGATGCGCTTGGCATGATCCGCGCCAAGGCGCCAGATGTGGGTGTTCTTATCCTCTCCGGTTATCCGGAAGAGCATTACGCGATGAACCTGATCCGCCAGGGCGCCAGTGGCTATCTGAACAAGGAGTGCGAGCCTTCGGAGATCGTCGAGGCCATTCGTACCATCGCTTTGGGAAAGCGCTACATCACGGCGTCCGTGGCGGAATTGCTGGCGCAGCAACTCAATCGCAAAACGGATGCGCCTCCTCACGAGCAGTTGTCGGAGCGTGAATTCCAGGTGTTTCTCAAGCTGGCCAAAGGCGAAACCGCCGGCGATATCGCCGAATCCCTTTCGCTCAGCGTCAAAACCGTGAGCACTTATCGCACCCGCTTGATGGAGAAAATGGGATTGAATTCCAATAGCGATCTGACCTACTACGCACTTAAAAATAAGCTGATCGATTGATCCAGCAGGAATGCCGCGGAGGTCGCCCTCTGCGGTGTCATGGGTGTCTTTGGGGCCCGGAGCGCGCTTTCGCCCGAGTTGCCTCTGGGCGAGAGCCGTCACTTCAGTTGACGCCGCCTAAACCCACGCAGAAGTCGATCAGCGAGTCGATGTCTGTGGATTTATCAAATACGGCATCAGCACCCAGGTGGTAGCACCGGTTGCGAATGTCAGGCGTAGCGTAATTGGTCAGCACAATGACCCGCTGCTGCGGATCACGGTTACGGCAGGCTTCTATCACCCCCAAGCCGCTGCCTTGCTTAAGGAAAAGGTCCACGATGACCACGTCCCATTGGTCACGGTGATCCTGTAACCACTGCGCGCCGTGGTTTTCGGTTTCCGAAAATCCCACGGATTTCACCCCCGCCAACTCCTCAAGAGTACCTACTAAATTCTCTCGTATGGTGGGGTTGTCTTCGACGATGTATGCGCGCACTGAATGCTACTTAACTACAAAAGGGGTTTGGAGAACTTTTGAAAGGTAAGATTTTGAAAGTTGGTGAAAATAAAACCTAATGAACTGTAAGGGTCATCAACCCAAACAGTAAGGATTTACATCGAATATAAGGGGCTTACGCCGCCCGGTCTGACAGCAGCAAGAGCTTGCGCGTGTAGGACTTTTCCTACGCTTTCAGCGAGTGAGGTTGCACAAAAGGCCTTGTTTGGAGCGTGTGTGCTCGAAGGCGCGTTTCTTGCGAAGTGGCGTAAGTTGGAATACTTCGAGAAACGACGTTCTTATGAATGAGCGGTATGGCCACACACTGGGCACGCAGGATCACGCAGCAGCCGCATTTCATTGAACTCCGTGCGCAGGGCGTTGATCAGCAACAATCGTCCCACTAGCGGAGAGCCGATTCCGCAGAGTACTTTCAGTGCTTCGGCTGCCTGGAGCGTGCCCACCATCCCAACGATAGGCGCGAACACACCCATGGTGGAGCAGCGCGCTTCCTCGACCTCCTGCGTGGGAGGAAACACACAGGCATAGCACGGCGACACGGGGTCTCGCGAGTCATAGACGGAGATCTGGCCATCGAAGCTGATCGCCGCACCGGACACCAGGGGTTTTCGTGTTGCAACGCACGCATGATTGAGTGCTTGCCGAGTCGCGAAATTGTCGGTGCAGTCGATGGCGATGTCGGCCCGCCCCATCAGTTCGGTGAGCTGTTGTGCATCCACTCGCCGGGCGATGGTTTCCACGATCACCTCGGGATTGAGGGCGGCGATGGTCTGCCTGGCAGAATCCACCTTGGGAAGACCCACACGCGCTTCAGTGTGAATAATCTGGCGCTGCAAGTTGG
Source organism: Ottowia thiooxydans DSM 14619 (assembly GCF_000422885.1). Lineage (GTDB taxonomy): Bacteria > Pseudomonadota > Gammaproteobacteria > Burkholderiales > Burkholderiaceae_C > Ottowia > Ottowia thiooxydans. Next base: position 28,208 of record NZ_AUGX01000015.1, read on the forward strand.
TCAGGTCGACGCTATCGTCATCGACGATAGTCAGGCGACCAACACCCGCACTGGCCAAGTACATCGCCACCGGAGAGCCAAGCCCTCCGGCGCCCAGGATCAAGGCGTGCGCCTCCAGCAACTTCTGCTGCCCCTCGATGCCTAGTTCATCGAGGAGCAGGTGGCGGGAATAGCGCAGCAGTTGCCGATCATTCATCGAACCGCCGCTTCTGCATTACTCGGTCTTGGGCTCATCCTTGCGCTCAACCAGAGTCTTGCTGACCTTGACCGGTTGGCCTTTCAGCTGCGCCAAGCCCTGCAGCAGCGGGAAGTCCTTGTCGCTGCCGTATTCAGGCGGCCTGCGCTGTGCGGCTGGCTTGCGTGATTCTTCCTCAAGCTTCTTCAGCGCTGCTTCGCGCTCTTTTTCCAGGGCGGGATCTGGTTTCTCGGGCTCGCCGCCCACCACCAGGTGCTTTTGAAGGTCAGCTTCCCGCGTGCGCAGCACGGCGTAAGGGCTGCCCTCTGCAGTGTCATCGATCATGATGTCGGGCACGATGCCCTTGGCTTGGATCGTTTTGCCGCTCGGTGTGTAGTAGCGTGCCGTGGTGATCTTCAGTGCGGTGTCCGGCCCAAGAGGGCGAACGGTTTGCACGGAGCCCTTGCCGAAGGTCTGGCTGCCCATGATGGTGGCGCGTTTGTGGTCTTGTAGCGCTCCGGCCACAATTTCGCTTGCGGAAGCAGAGCCTTCATTGACCAGCACCACCAGGGGGACGGTCTTGAGGGCAGCCGGCAGACGCCGGAGAGGGTCGGCCGTACGGCGGCGCATGTAATCTTCTGGACGGGCCTTGAAGATGGACTTGCTTTCCTCGATCTGACCATTAGTGGACACCACGGTCACATTGGCAGGCAGGAAAGCGGCAGACACTGCGACCGCTGCATCAAGCAGGCCGCCCGGGTCATTGCGCAGGTCCAGCACCAGGCCTTTGAGATTGGGCTCGCGTTTGTAGATGTCTTCGATCTTGGTGACGAAGTCTTCTACGGTTCGCTCCTGGAACTGCGAGAGGCGCAGCCAAGCGTAGCCAGGCTCAATCACTTTGGCCTTGACCGACTGCGTGCGGATTTCCTCACGCGTGATGGTGACCGGGAAGGTGCGGCTCTCGTCCTTGCGGAAAATCGTGAGCAGCACCTTGGTGCCTGGCTCGCCCCGCATGCGCTTGACAGCATCGTTCATGGACAGGCCCTTGACGGCCGTGTCGTCGATCTTGGTGATCAGATCTCCCGGCTTCAGGCCTGCGCGGTCAGCCGGTGAACCCTCAATAGGCGAAACAATGCGGATCACTCCATCTTCTTGGGTGATCTCAATGCCCACGCCTACGAAACGGCCGGTGGTGCCTTCTCGAAACTCCTTGTAGGATTTCTTGTCGAAGTACTGTGAATGGGGGTCGAGGCTGGCGACCATGCCGGAAATGGCGTCAGTGATGAGTTTTTTCTCGTCCACCGGCTCGACATAGTCGCTTTTGATCATGCCGAAGACCGCAGCCAGTTGCTGCAACTCCTCCAGCGGCAGGGGAGACAGCGTTCCACGTGCCACGGTCTGCAGCGAAACGGTGGCGAGCGCGCCGGCCAGTGCCCCGGCAGCGACCCAGCCGGCGATTTTGACTTTTTGACTCATGGCGTTGCGGTTCCTGGGTTGATCGAGGTCTGCCTCGATCCAATATACATGTTTGCTTGTCTTGGGGTACGCCAGACTCCGCTTAGTTCCGTGTTTCCCCAGGCTTTTCGCGGGGTTTACGGAGCGCGGACCGTATTCTCAGGCTTTCCCTTGGCTGGCGACTGCTGCTGCTGCCTTGGCGGCTGCTTCTGCGTCGCCCAGGTAATAGCGGCGAATAGGCTTTAAATTGGCGTCAAGTTCGTAGACCAGCGGGATGCCGTTAGGGATGTTCAGTCCCACGATCTCGGACTCGGGGATGTCGTCCAGGTATTTCACCAGTGCGCGGATTGAGTTGCCGTGAGCGGCAATCAGTAGCCGTTTGCCGGCCGATATGGCGGGCGCCATGGATTCGTTCCAGAACGGCAGCACACGTGCCACGGTATCTTTCAGGCATTCGGTGAGCGGAATTTCATCGGCTTTCAGTTTGGCGTAACGAACGTCGCCCCGCTCGCTGCGGGGGTCGGTGGGTTCCAGCGCAGGCGGAGGCGTGTCGTAGCTTCGGCGCCAGACGAGTACCTGCTCGTCTCCGTACTGTTTGGCCATGTCTGCCTTGTTCAGGCCCTGCAGGGCGCCGTAGTGGCGCTCATTGAGGCGCCAGTGCTTGACGGTAGGCAGCCAAGCGCTGTCCATTTCGTCCAGCGTATGCCAGAGTGTGTGTATAGCGCGCTTGAGCACACTGGTGTAGGCCACATCGAATTCGTAGCCCTCGGCCTTGAGTAGCCGGCCGGCCTGCTTGGCCTGTTCGATGCCGGTGGGCGTCAGATCGACGTCTGTCCAGCCGGTAAAGCGGTTTTCTAAATTCCAGGTGGATTCGCCGTGGCGTATCAGAACAAGCTTGTGCATGGGAGGGCCGATTAGGGCTAAAACATTCGAGGATGAACCCGACATTCTAGAATCTCGCCTGGAGTGCTGCTGATGCGGCCCGTTTTTTTATTAAAAGGAACAGTTAAGTGAATTTCTTGATCGCGAACTGGACGCTGATATTGCTGGCCCTCGTTTCCGGCGGTCTGCTGGCGTGGCCCCTGATTTCCGGCGGCCGTGCGGCGGGCGCGCTGACGCCAACCGCGGCAGTGCAATTGATGAACCGGGAGAAGGCTGTGGTGGTCGACGTGTGCGAGACGGCTGAGTACGCCGCTGGCCATGTGACCGGCGCCAAGAACATTCCGTTGGCTGAACTGGAGGCCAAACTGCCCACGACGGTCAAAAACAAAACGCTGCCGCTCATTTTGGTGTGCGCCTCGGGTGCGCGTTCTGCCCGCGCCGTGGGTGTGGCCAGGAAGCTTGGCTACGAGAAGGCGCAATCGCTGGGTGGCGGTATGAAGGCCTGGCGTGACGCTAACTTGCCGGTAGAGACATGAAGTTCCAAGCGGCGTCAGGTACCTTTTTTATCCGAATCGCAGTAGCCGCCAGTGTTTTTCTGTTCGGTGCATCATGGGCAACCGCACAGCAGCCTGAAAGAGTTAAAGCCATGCAGATAGTCAAAATGTATTCCACGGGCACGTGCCCTTACTGCATCCGTGCCAAGCAAATTCTGAAGAGCAAGGGTGTCGATCAGATCGAGGAGGTCCGCGTTGATCTCGATCCTTCGCAGCGTAATGTCATGGCCGAGATCACTGGCCGGCGTACCGTGCCGCAGATCTTTATCGGTGGCACGCATGTGGGCGGGCATGATGATCTGGTAGCACTGGATGCACGGGGAGGGCTGGACCCCCTTCTGGCGGGTCGGTAAATTCTTGAGGGCACTAGGAGGCTGTGGGACTTGGAGCGCCGATAGCGAAAATGGACCGCTGCGGCCCATTTGCAGCCGGCGATTTCCAAGTCCGACAGCCTCCTAGGACGAGCATGTCACCGGCTGCTGAGATAATGCTCCCGTACGCTTCCTAGGCGCATCAACTTGTTTAGCATTTGTCACGGGTATCCGGATAGATGGCGAACATGTTCCAAGGGCCTTTTCAGGCCAGTGCTGCAGCGGGCATCCCTGCAGCGCGTTTATTTACAAATACCAACCGAGAATCCTTATGGCTGATCCCGTGTTCAACATCCAGCGCGTGTACCTCAAAGAGGCTTCACTGGAGCAACCCAATTCACCTGGCATCTTGCTGGAATCGGAGCAGCCATCCGTAGAGATCAATCTTGGCGTCAATGTCGAGAACGTCACTGAAGGCATCTTCGAGGTCTGTGTGAGTGCCACCGTGCAAACCAAGATTCAGGACAGGACTGTGTTCCTGGCTGAATGCAAGCAAGCCGGCATTTTTGAAATCCGCGACGTTCCTGAAGACCAGATGGGTGCCGTTGTGGGTATTGCCTGCCCGCAGATCGTCTATCCCTACCTGCGCGGCAACGTGGCAGACCTGATTACGCGCGCTGGTTTCCCGCCCGTGCATCTGGCTGAGATCAATTTCCAGTCCATGTATGAGCAACAGCAACAAGGCGCTGGCGCGTCTGTTGTCACTCAGTAATCAAGTCTTGACGGTTTTTGTCCAGGCATGAAGATCGTCATTATTGGCGCAGGGGCTTTTGGTACAGCCATCGCAGTGAGTGCTTGCCGGAATCCGGCCGGGCACTCGGTGGAGCTGTGGGCGAGGGATGAATCCCAGGCCGCTGTCTTGCACAGCGAACGCCAGAATGCGCGTTATCTGCCTGGCATTCCACTGCCCCACGAACTGCTGGTGCGCGGGGGTGATGCGGGCACCCTGGCGGCCCATAGCGGCTGGGTTGACTTGGTGGTGGTGGCCACTCCAATGGCCGGGCTGCGGCAGGTACTCACCTCGCTGCGAGGAACCAGGGCGCCCATTGCCTGGCTCTGTAAGGGCTTTGAGCCTGCGCAGGACGAGGCCGCCCCCTATCCCTTTGGCTTGTTGCCTCACGAGGTGCAGCGGCAAGCCGCGCCCGAACTGCTCGCTGGAGCGCTCAGCGGCCCCAGCTTTGCGCAGGAAGTCGCACGTGGTCAGCCCACGGCGCTGGTGGCTACCAGCCGGCATGCGGAGGTGCGCGACGCACTGGTTGCCGCTTTCCACGGCCTGACTTTGCGCGTGTACGCCAATGATGATTTGCCAGGCGTTGAAGTGGGCGGGGCAGTCAAGAATGTGTTGGCCATTGCCACCGGCCTGGCTGACGGCATGAACCTGGGTCTGAATGCGCGCGCTGCCCTCATCACCCGCGGCCTGGCCGAAATGTCCCGCCTGGGGCAAGCGCTTGGTGGGCGTGCAGACACATTCATGGGACTGTCTGGCCTGGGAGATCTGGTGCTGACGGCTACCGGAGATCTGAGCCGCAATCGCCGGGTGGGGTTATTGCTGGCTGAAGGCAAGACGGTGGGTGAGGCCGTGAAGTCGCTCGGGCATGTGGCTGAAGGCGTCTATTGCGCACGTACCGTGTTGCAGCGGGCACGCCATGTGGGTGTGGAGATGCCCATTACTGAAAATGTGGTGGCTCTGCTGGATGGAGAGCTCAAGCCGGTGGAAGCGGTGGCCGCGCTGATGGGTCGCGACCCTAAGGGCGAACTGCTTTGAGAGCCTTCCGCCGAGATGCCCGGCTGATCAGATTTCCAGGTTGTCTATCAGGCGCGTAGCGCCAATCCGCGCTGCGCCCAGGGCTACCAGGTCGCCTGCACCATCTCCTGCCTGAGGTGGCTGCAGATCGCTGCGGCGGCGGACGGTGAGGTAGTCGGGCTGCCAGCCAAGCGCTGCCAGATTTTGCATGGCGGCTGCTTCCAGTTTTAATAGTTGCGCAGTTGAAGCTGTGGCTGCCTCAAGGGCCAGGACTTGTAGCGCCTGCGGCAATTGCAGGGCTTGACTACGGTCAGCGGCGCTCAGGTAGCCATTGCGGGAGCTGAGTGCCAGACCATCGGCCGCGCGTTCGATCTCATGGCCCACGATGTCAATCGGTAGCGCAAACTGACGCACCATATGGCGGATCACCATGAGTTGCTGGTAGTCCTTCTTGCCAAAGACCGCTGTGCCGTGGGCCTTGCCTGCAAAAACGGCCATGAAAAGCTTCATCACGACCGTGGCCACCCCGGTGAAGAACCCGGGGCGAAATTCGCCTTCCAGCAGATCGGCCAGAACGGGATCGGGTTGCACCTTGAAGACCTGCGGCTCGGGGTACAGATCCTTTTCGCGCGGCGCGAACAGCACGTCACAGCCTGCGACCTCCAGCTTTTGGCTGTCGTCGCCGAAGGTGCGTGGGTAGCTGTCGAAATCTTCATGCGGTAAGAACTGAAGGCGATTGACGAAGATGCTGGCCACCGTGGCATCGCCCAGCGGCTTCGCTTGTTCCACCAGCGCCAGATGACCAGCGTGCAGGTTGCCCATGGTGGGTACGAACGATGGACGGGTGGTGTGGCGAAGTGCGTGGCGTAGTTCGGCGATGGAGTGGACGATTTGCATGAAAGTCGGTGTGTGTGGTCAGGAGCGGTTCTGGCGTGCCCATTTTCTGGGCTGCACGTTTATTAAATTGAGAACGTTTTTCGTAAGTTTGAAGTGTGAATTGCCCGGGATAATCAAGAGTTTGGCTGGAGAAAATCGCTGTTCATGAGCACTTTTGCTATCGTTTTATCCCTGTTGCTGCTGATGTTCTTTGCCTATCGCGGCTACACAGTGCTGCTCTTGGCGCCCATCATGGCGATATTGGCAGTGCTGCTGTCCGGTGATGTGGCCCAGGTATTGCCCATCTACACCGAAACCTTCATGCGCGCGATGGGCAACTATATGCTCGCGTTCTTCCCCATTTTCCTGCTGGGTGCGCTATTTGGCCAACTCATGGCAGATTCCGGCGCCGCCATGGCGATCGCCAAATGGATTGAACGCACGCTCGGCAGCAAGTACGCCAGTCTGACTGTGGTGCTGGCATGCGCCATTTTGACCTATGGCGGCGTGTCGCTCTTTGTGGTTGCTTTTGCCATCTACCCCATTGCCAAGTCATTGTTCCGCGATGCCGACATTCCCAAGCGTTTGGTCGTGCCGGCCATCGCGCTGGGCTCGTTTACCTTCACGATGACGGCTTTGCCGGGAACGCCTTCCATTCAGAACGCCATGCCGATTCCTTACTTCGGCACCAATACCTTCGCCGCACCTGGCCTGGGCTTGATTGGCGGCTTGATCATGTTCTCTCTGGGGATGCTGTGGCTGCGTTCACGCGAGCGGAAGGCGCGCGCTGGCGGTGAGGGCTATGGCCAGCACGAGGACGAGGCCATCCCGCCAAACGCCGCTGAAGTGGTGGGCATGAGCGGAGAAAGTGGCCGTCCTATGCCGCTGTTTCTGGCGCTGCTGCCATTGGTGCTGGTGATCGGCATCAACGCGCTGTTCACCTACGCCATTTTTCCGGGCAAGGATTGGAGTTTCATGGAGCAGAGCTTTCCGCATCTCGCTCCCTCCCGGCAAGCAGGCATGTGGGCCTTGATCATTGCGCTCGCTACCTCCATCGTCGTGCTGCTGTTCGCTGGTTTTGGCCGCTGGGCCAATCTGCGGGAAAGCATCAACAAGGGCGTTCTGGGTTCTATGCTGCCTATCTTCAACACTGCATCCGAAGTAGGTTACGGCGCGGTTATTGCCGGGCTGGCGGGTTTCACGCTTATCCGCGATGCGGTACTGAATGTCTCCACCAATCCCTTGATTTCAGAGGCTGTCGCCATGAACGTGCTGTCCGGTATCACCGGCTCATCCTCGGGAGGGTTGTCGATCGCATTGCAGACCCTGGGGGCTGATTACCTTCGCATGGCCAATGAAGCAGGCATCAGCCCGGATCTGCTGCATAGGGTGGCTGTGATGTCAGCCGGTGTATTTGATTCGCTCCCGCATTGCGGCGCGGTGATCACGCTGCTTTCGATCTGCAAGTTGACGCACAGGCAGTCGTATCTGAATCTGGCTGCGATGACTATTGGGGCGCCCTTGATTGCGTTGGCGGTGGTTATTGCTTTGGGGACGGTGTTTGGGAGTTTTTGATGAGCGGGAGATGGGTCGCCATTTGAACTCACGCTTGCGGGAGAGCCTGATGCAAACACGCCTGTCGGCTTGAGCCCCGGAACCCGAGGCGGTGGACTGGTTTTACCCCCTCTCCCGCATGCGGGAGAGGGCGGGGGTGAGGGCGAGCGGCGGTCGATTGAAGCGCTGCGGTTGCTAGTTACCCTTCGTTCTTTTTCCGAGGTCGGAGGCCGGGAATGCCCCCGGCAGTGCACCTACGTTTCTTTGCTCGCCAAAGAAATGTAGGCCAAAGAAAGGCGACCCCGCCGGACGCGTCCCTGCGCTGCGCTCCGGGCAGCCTGCGATGCTCGTTCGAGGGGCGGTGCAGCCGAACTCACTGCGTTCACTTCGTTCTCTACGTTCAAACAGCGGCTGCAAGCTAGTTCACGAAGCAAGAGCATCTTTCAGTGCTCTTGCCCGCCCCTCGCCCTCCGCTTCTCAGCGCGGCCAGAGGGGTGGGGAGCCTGACTCGGGCCATTGCTACGCTCGGCCCTGCACTGTCAGTCGCAAGCGAAGGGCTTACCCCCTCTCCCGCAGGCGGGAGAGGGAGGGGTGAGGGTCAGCGTCTCAAGCACCACCATCCTTTTCAGGCCCACATCGGCAGGATTATTTCGGACATCATGCGCGCTAAAAGGAGCTCCTTCATCATGGATGCCTACCCTCACCCCAGCCCTCCCGCTTGCGGGAGAGGGAGCAAGATCGGAAGGCCGCAGAGCAGGCCATATGAGGGTAGCCGCGGAGCTGGCTGCGTCCCCCTGGGGGAAGGCGCGCCAGCGCCTCAGGGGTAGGCCGATCGCCGGAAATGGAGCAAGGTCAGAAGGCCGCGGAGCAGGCCATACGAGGGTAGCCGCGGAGCTGGCTTTGCCAGGCCGCTGGCTGCGTCCCCCTGGGGGGAAGGCGCGCCAGCGCCTCAGGGGGGGGATCTATAAGCCAGACGAACGTATATGGGCGCGAACGCCTCTGCCTGGGTAATCTCGACCAAGGTTTCCTTACCCAGTTCAAGGAGTGCCAGCAGAGTGACGACGAGCACGGGCGCACCTTGTTCGATGTCGAAAAGCTCTTCGAAGGGCGCAAAGCGACGGCCTTGCAGCTTCTTCAGCACCAAGGTCATGTGCTCACGTACGCTGAGTTCCTCGCGGCTGATCTTATGGTGAGCCACCAGCTTGGCACGTCCCAGGATGTCGCGCCAAGCGGCCTGGAGATCGGATAGCTCGACATCAGGAAAACGCGGTGCGAGGCTTTGCTCCACAAACACCTGCGCTTTGAGGAAATCACGGCCGTATAGCGGCACCTCTGAGAGGCGCGCGCCGGCGAGTTTCATGCGTTCGTATTCCAGCAGGCGGCGCACCAGCTCTGCACGCGGATCTTCTGGCTCCTCGCCCTCTGCCACTTTGCGAGGCGGCAGCAGCATGCGCGACTTGATCTCGATCAGCATCGCTGCCATCAAGAGGTATTCGGCGGCGAGTTCCAGGTTTCTGGAGCGGATTTCTTCGACGTAGCTGAGGTATTGGCGCGTGACGCCAGCCATCGGGATGTCGAGGATGTTGAAGTTCTGCTTGCGGATCAGGTAGAGCAGCAGATCCAGCGGGCCTTCGAAGGCTTCAAGAAAAATCTCTAGCGCATCAGGGGGAATGTAGAGATCCTGCGGCATGGCGAACAAAGGTTCGCCATAGAGACGGGCCACCGCCACATGGTCGATGACTTGAGGAGTCGCCACTTCCTCTGCCGGTGCGGGGACCAGCAGGGCGGCGGCATCAACAGTCGGCTGCACGCGCTTCAATACGAACTATTGACCTATTTAAGAGGCGGTTTGGTAGACATAAGGCTTCTGGGGAACACGCGCGGCGCTGAATTCGGATTGCAAATCCCTGTCCTGCTTGCGGTCCCACAGCAATGCACGGCCTTGCACTTGAGCCTGATCCAGGCCCGGTTTTTCGTGCTTGAGCTGCGCGATGAAGTCGGTGGTATCCGAGGTGTAGTGGGGACGGCGAAAAATGTTGGCGATGGACATAAACTATTGCTGTGGCTATTCGGGATTGGCTGGCAGCCTGTAGCCAGCCGGCGTCCTCTTGGAGAGGCGGTGGCTATAGATTTTACCGGTACCCCAACTATGCAAAGCTTTCGACCCCCATTCTTATCCCGCCGGCTGGCGGGCGTGCTGCTTGCGGTAAGCCTGTTGGGCCTCGCGGCTTGTGACCCGCAGGCCATCAAGGAGCTTGAAGAGGGCCTCTCTACGGAGGCCGATGTGGTGGCGCGATTCGGTCAACCCGAGCGCGTTTGGAACGGTTCTGGCGGGACTCGCGTCTTCGAGTACAACCGCCAGCCCGCAGGTACGCAAAATTACATGATCAGCATCGGCCCAGACGGCAAGATGAGTGCGTTGCGGCAAGTGCTCAACCCCGACAACTTCCGCAGGGTTCAGGCCGGTATGGGCGTTGAGGAAGTGCGCCAGATGCTGGGCAAGCCGGCTCGGCAGATTCCCTATGCGCTCAAGCGCGAGGTGGTTTGGTCGTGGCGCTTCATGGATTCTTCCGAGAACGCCAAGAAGATGTTTCATGTGGTCTTCAATCCTGAATACCGTGTGATCCGTACAGAAACAGGTCCGGACATGGATAGCACCGAAATGCAAGGCGGTGGTTGATGCCTCAGGCCTTGAAAGTGGGAAGGCCATGGAGGGTGATGCTGGCTTCGAGTACGCATGCTATCGGCCAAGGAGTCGCCGTGGTGCTGGCGCTGCAAGCGGGTGCGCTGGTTCGCAGCGGTATGGGGGTGTTCATTGCAGGGCCAGCCAGTGGCAAGGACTATTCCTATCCGGGTTGCGCACGGATTGATCTCAGTGCTCCGGAAGATGCAGCTTTGGCGGCCGAACGATTTGGCGTCGATCTGATTGTGGCGCTGACACCGCCGTTTTACAGCGTGGTGCACGCACCTCGAGTTTGTTCCGTGCTGGCATATGACCATGGAGAACCCCCTGCTGAGTGGTTTTCCGACCATGCGGAGCGTCTCAAGCTACTGGAGGAGAAAGATCGTTCGCTGCGGCTTGCCATGGCTGTGTATGCGAACTCCAAGGCCGTGGCCGATGAAAGTCGGACACCGGTCACAGGTGTGCTCCCTCTGGCCAACGGGCACCTCGGCCAATGGAGTGATGACCGGCTGGCGAGACGGCAGGCCATTCGCAAGGCTCTTGGCTGGTCGGATCGATTCATCGTGCTGAACGTATGCCGTTTTCATGAAGCTGAGCGCCGCTACAAAGGGGTGGACACCTATAGCGCCGTACTGGCTGCGGTGCAGCAGCGCGGCCAAGCGAGCCCCGGCGAGATCGTGTTCGTGCAATGCGGCAAGGCTCAAGGGGCTGATGTGCAGGCCGTGAGTGCGGCTGGCCTGGTGCCCATGGCCAACTTGAGTGATCCACAACTGATCGATATCTATCTGGCAGCCGACGCCTACGCGAATTTCTCGCGCTGGGAGGGCTACAACCTCGGGATAGGCCAGGCACTGGCTATGGGCTTGCCGACACTGGCCTCTGACATTCCCGCACACCGTGAGTTTGGCATCGAAGTCACCAACGACGTCGATCATGCCGCCGACTGGGTGTTGGAATGTTGGCGCGAGCGCGCTTCCTTCCGGAGAGTGGCGCGCCCCACCCATTGGGAGCCGCACTTGGAGCGCTTCACGGAGATCGTGCAATCGCTTTGCGTACGTTCTCAGAAGGTGTGAATGAATCGGGTGGGCATGAGGGATCTGCTCACACCTACCCAGTTCGGCCGAGGTGCGGCCCCGTCATAGCGGAGGCGCGAACCTCCGCGCTCCCTACGTCGCTGCGTTTTGAGCGTCCTGAGGCGCTGATGCTTGCCCCGCCTTCAGTGCCCGGTGGTTCGCCCACATCGGGCAAGCAACGTGCTGCAACTCATTCGTTCCCGGGCTTTGATCGACGTACTGCGTTGACTCCTAGAGCGTAATACCCGTCTCGCGGATCACCTTGTCCCAGGTGCCTACTTCCTGCGTGATGCGGTTGCGGGCGTAAGTGCTGGTCTCTGTAACCACTTCCACACCCAGGCCTGAGAATCGGCCACTGACCTCAGGTTCGCGAAGCACCGTATTCAAATCTGCATTGAGCTGATTGACCACTGCTGCCGGAGTAGCTGCCGGAGCTGCAATCCCGAAGATGGAGACCACATCGTTGCCCATCTTCACACCTTGCTCGACCAGGGTGGGAACACCAGGCAATGCCTCCACGCGATTCGGCCCTGCAATGGCCAGTGCCTTGATTCGGCCTGATTTCAGGTTGTTGATAGCCGTGGAGGTGTTGACGAACATGGCTTGGATCTGCCCGCCGATCAGGTCCGTCACGCCCGGTGTGGAGCCTTTGTAGGGAATTGCCAGCAAGTCAGTTCCAGTCGCGCGCTTGAACATTTCCCCAGCGATGTGCTCCAGGGATCCGACGCCGGTCGTGGCGATGGAGAAGCCCCCAGGCTTGGCCTTGGCAGCTTTGACGAAATCCTGCAGATTGTTCACTGGCAAGCTGGCTGGCACGATGAGCACATTAGGCAAATAGCCCACGATCGCCACATGCTGAAAGTCCTTGAGCAAGTCGTACCCCATGGTGGCGCCCATCAGTTTCTGATTGATGGCGTAGGTGGTGAGGGCCGTCATGAGCAGAACGCTTCCATTGGCGGGTGCCTTGGCCACGTACTGGGCGCCAATATTGCCGGAGAAACCAGCTTTGTTGTCCACGATCACGGTGCTGCCGCGCAGCACTGCCAATCGCTGAGCCAGCACGCGCGCCATGGCATCGAGCGAGCCACCGGGCGGATAACCCACGATGATGGTGGTGTCCTTGCTCTGGGCATGGGCCAGGCCCGCGTGAGCGGCCAGGGGTGCGGCGGCGCTGATCAGAAGTTGGCGGCGGGAAAGTGAAAACATGGTGGAAATCCTTTTTTTTCAATCAGAGGAGAGAGCAAGCGCTAGTTCACGGGCCGAGCAAGGCACAGGGCCCTGCAGTCGTTCGAGGAGCCAACGTGAGCGCTGAAGGCCCAACGCCGGGGTGGCGCAGTCCATAAACTTGGTTTCGTGCTGCACCGTCGAAAGCGGCATGCTGGGGTGACCAAGCGGCTTCGCCTGTCGTCGGCGGAAAATTTCCTGACCACCGCGCAGGATTACCAGTTCGGCAAAGTCGCCGTTGCCCGGAGGGAAATCCTGTCCCAGAGAAATCTGAACCTGCCGCGCCGTTTCGTTCAATCCGGGGCGGTGCAGCGCATCGCCTGTGAAATCAGAAACACCTTGGGTGCCGTGTGACGCTGCTACGGCCACGCAGTACTCCACGTGGAATTTGGCAGCCAAGCCGCTAATGGGCCAAGTCTTTCCTCGCGCGGCATCCAGGCGCTCACTGATGGCGCAGCGAAATTCCAGCGAGTCCAGTGCATCGATGTCGGACAGAAGCCCTTGTGCTCGCGCCTCCAGCACCATGTCGATCAAGGCATGCATCAGCGAGCAAGTAGGGTATTGCTTGTAGACAATGCCGGGCGTGAGCACCTCCAGGCTTTCACCCAGGCCGCTCAAAGCACGGGCCACGTCCTGGCTACCGTTATCGCAAAATAATTGGAGGAAACCTTCGTAGCCTTCCAAAGCGACAGGGCTGGTCACCATGCCGCCTGCGGCCAATCGGGCTGCCTGTACGCCTCGCTGAGCCGCCAAGCCAGCTTGCAACGCCTTACCCATGGTGCCAAAGTTGACCCGGAGCCCCCCAGCCATGGAAGCGGCCACACCCAGGGCGTGCGCAGTCTGCTCGGTGTTCAATTTCAAAAGCCGCGCGCATGCTGCAGCGGCTCCTACTGTGCCAAGCGTGCTGGTGGTGTGCCAGCCCAATTGGGAATGCCTGTCATTGATGCTGCGGCCCAGGCGGCCTGCCACTTCCACCCCAGCCACGTAGGCGGTCACGATATCTTCGCCACTGGAGTCCAGAAGTTCACCTAGCGCGAGGATGGCGGGCACCACCGGCGCAGACGCGTGGCCTCGCATGGATTCGTGCGTATCGTCCAATGAGTGGGCGTGCGCGGCGCAGCCATTTATCAGAGCTGCCTCAGAGACGTCCGCACGGTCCAGGCTGCCCCAGAGCGTGCAGGCAGCCCCTTGGCGCGCCTGCACAGAGGAGGCTATGCGCGTTACCTGGTCGCTGACTCCGGCCAGCGCTCCGCCCAGACAATCCGCGATGGCGCGGCGTGCTTCCTGCTTGGCAGCCAGCGGTATGCCATCGGCGTGCAAATCGGCCACGAACGTGGCCAGCGCCTGAGTCAGTCCGAGCGGATTCATTGGGGCTGGTCTGGCAGCCAGGCGGCCACGTGTTGGTCCATTTCCTGCAAAAAACTCTCGATGCCATGGCCGCTCGTTTTGTGACGCAGTTCCCGCGCAATCGCGGCCGCGCTGGCGCGCGGCACGACAGCCACGCCCTCAGCACTGGCGCAGATCACATCGCCCGGGCTGATGACTACGCCGCCGCAAGATACGGGGACATTGACTTCCGCCGGTCCAATTTTTGGACCTGAGTGCGGAGAAATCCCAAGGCCGTAGACGGGAAGGCCTTCGGCTTGCGCCTCCAACACGTCGCGCCAGGCGCCATGCACGAGCAGGCCAGCCATGCCGCGTTCGTCGCGGGCGTACTTCAGAAGTTCGAACCCACCCATGCACCACTGAGTGAAGCCCAGCCCATCAACCACCAGCACGTCCCCGCGTCCTACCGTGCGCACTGCCGCCATCACGCCCAGGTTGTCACCCGGTGGGCATTTGACGGTGAAGGCTGGGCCGCACATCGGAACCGCGGGTGCGATGAGGGAATGAATGGCGGGATGGCAGGTGTACATTCGCCCCGCCAGATCGCTGACTCGAGTGACCTCCGCGCTGGCTAGCGTTGCCACATCCTCTGCCGCAGGGCGTTCGAAGTCGCGATTGAAAATGAACGGCGTGAGCGGGTTTTTCCAGCGGCGGTCAGGGGCCTGAAAGGACATGATTCGCAATCTCCGCAAGCAGTTTTAATGCGCGTATTGTCCGGAGCCCGTTCTCTGTAGAAAAGCGATGATTAGTATCCAGTTGAATAGAAAAACTGAATAACTCCGTTGATACGGTTAAAACGCAGTGAGAAAGTGTGAATGAGTCCGGTGTGGCCAAGGCGGGTATGAGGGATCCGTTCACACCTTCTGAGGTGGCGGCCTAATGGCCGCCGCTCGATTTCGCTATTTCCTCGAGCAGCCATTCACGAAGTACCGCCACGGCAGGTACATCCTGCTTGGCCTCAGGGCACACGAGGTAGTAGCCTCGTGTGCTAGGCAGCCCTTGGGAGGAGAAGCGCACCAGATCTCCCCGGGCGATACCCTCTGCCACTAGAAAGTCTGGCAGCAGGCCCACGCCCATGTGCACCTGCAGCGCTTCCAAAATCATATTGAAGCTATCGAATCGCGGCCCTTGGAAGGCATTCCATGGTTCGATCTGTGCCTGCGCAAACCACTCCTGCCAAGCGGAAGGGCGGGTGAACTGCTGCAGTAACGTGGCGCGCTCCAGATCCGCTGGGGAATAAAGGTTGAGCGAGCGCTGATAGTGCGCACTGCATACCGGCCACATGTTGTCATCAAGCAGGTGCGTACACACCGCACCGGGCCATGAAGCTTCGCCGTAATGAATGGCTGCATCGAAGGGTTCCGCGCCAAAATTGAACGGCGCGTTTCGCGACACGAGGTTCAAATTGATGCGAGCGTGCTTGGCAAAAAAACCGGGCAGACGAGGGACCAGCCATTTGGCCGCGAATGTGGGAACCACTGCGAGGTTCAGGATTTCCTTGTCTCCACTGGCCATCGCCTGGTGGGTGACTTCTCCCAGATCTCGAAGGATGCGCCGCACTTCGCGAAGATAGCCCTCACCGGCACTGGTGAGCAACACGCGTTGACGCACGCGCGCGAAAAGCGCCACACCGAGTTGCTCTTCCAGATGGCGCACCTGCTGGCTGATCGCACCCGGTGTCAGGTGCAACTCAGCCGCAGCCCGACCAAAATTCAAATGCCGCGCTGCGCATTCGAAGGCTGCGAGCGTGGTGGTGGAGGGCAGCCGAATACGTTTCACTTTGAGGCCAATGCCACCGCTGTGGTCAGGTTGATCTCCGGACGGGCGGGCTCGATCAGAAACCCGCGTGCATGCCAGCTCACGCCACACCTCCGGGGCTGGGTTGTGCCCGCGCGTACTCCCCGTTGACAGCCTCCAGAACAGCGGCTGCCACATGAGGCTGCAGATTGGATGGATTCGATTGGAGCTGCTCCAGCAGCCCAGTGCGCCGAGCAATATCAAGCGGTTGGTTCATCAAGCCGCTGACGATCAGACGCACCTCACGCTTATGGCAGGTTTCCAGCAGATTTTGCAGTGCTTCAGCGCCAGTGGAGTCAATGTAGATCACATTCTTCAAATCCAATACCAGTGCACCTGGCGGCAAGTGATCCTCCATGGCCTCTATCAGTTTGGTCGCACCGAAAAACAAGGCACCATAGAGCCGCCAAACTTGCAGTTGTCCCTCGTGACCGGCCAGGGCCGGATGATCGTTGGCACTCTGCTCCTCAGCACGCGACAGGCTCGAGATTCTGTAGATGAAGGTAATGCACGCGGCGAAGATGCCAAACTGAACGGCCACCGTGAGATCGAACACCACAGTCAGGAAAAATACCGCCAGCAAGGTGATGCGGTAAGGCACCCGGTAGGTCTTAAGGCGGGCGAATTCGCGCCATTCCCCCATGTTCCAGGCCACGAACATCAAAATGGCAGCCAGGCATGCCAGCGGTATGGATCCCGCCATCGGTGCTGCGATCAGTATCACCGTCAACAAGGCGATGGAATGCACAATCCCGGACACCGGGCTGCTGGCGCCGCTTTTCACGTTCGTCACGGTGCGTGCAATGGTGCCCGTGGCGGGCATGCCGCCGAAAAACGGCGTCACGAAGTTGGCTACACCCTGGGCCATGAGTTCCTGGTTCGGGTCGTGTCGATCACCAATCATGCCGTCAGCCACGCGTGCGCAGAGCAAGGATTCAATCGCGCCCAAAAGCGCCAAGGTAATGGTGGGCATCAGGAGAAATCGCGCGGATTCCCAACTAAAGCTCGGAAGTGCGAACGCAGGCAAGGCTGCCGGAATACCACCAAATTTGCTGCCTATGGTTTCCACGGGCAGATCAAAAAGGCCCACCACCAAGGTCGCCAGCACCAGCGCCACGATGGAGCCCGGCACGCTTGAGAGCTTGTGGCTAAAGGGCAGGGCACGTCTAATCGCCGGGATGCGTGCAATGCCTCGCTGCCAGCCGATGATGATCGCCAGAGAGGCGGTTGCTACGCCCAGAGCCCAGGGGTTGAGCGTGTCCAGGTGACCCCAAAGCGCGCCCAGAATACCGAAAAAATCGCCCGGCATATTGGCCACGTTCAGGCCAAGAAAATCCTTGATCTGGGAGAGGCCGATCAGCACCGCAATGCCGTTGGTGAAGCCGATCACCACGGAGATGGGAATGAAACGGATCAGCGTGCCCAGCTTGAACAGGCCCATCAGGAACAGCAGCACACCTGACATCGCAGTGGCGATGATCAGATTGGCCACGCCATACTGCTGCACGATGCCGTAGACGATCACGATGAAAGCGCCCGCCGGTCCGCCGATCTGCACACGGCTTCCACCCAATGCAGAGATGAGAAATCCCGCAATGATGGCGGTGAAGATGCCAGCCTCTGGCTTCAGCCCCGAAGCGATCGCAAACGCCATGGCCAGTGGCAGTGCCACCACGGCGACGGTCACTCCCGCCGCCACGTCCTTCGTGAAACGAGTCTTGTCGTAGTCCTGAAGCGCGTCTATCAGGCGCGGTCGAAAGCGAGGCAGCACAACTTTCTTCATAAGGAAGAATGTACCGCCATCACGCAGGGCGGCCCACCGACCCGAAAAAACGTGTCCTGAATCAGCTTACCCGCATCCCAGGCTGCGCACCGTTCCCCGGTTCCAGCACGTAAATCCCTGGATTTTTCTTCTCATCGCCATGGCTTGCTGCAAGCACCATGCCTTCGCTGATTCCAAACTTCATTTTGCGGGGCGCCAGGTTGGCAACCAGAACGGTGAGTTTGCCCACCAACTGTTCGGGCTGGTAGGCGCTGGCGATGCCGCTGAATACGTTGCGCAGCTTGGGCTGCCCGTCTTCAGCGGTTTCGCCTGCATCCAGCGTCAGGCGCAGAAGCTTGGTGGATCCCTCGACTTTGTCGCAGGCGACGATCTTGGCAATGCGCAAGTCGATCTTGGCGAAGTCGTCAATGGTGATGGTGGGCGCGATGGGCTCTC
Organism: Ottowia thiooxydans DSM 14619; assembly: GCF_000422885.1. GTDB lineage: Bacteria > Pseudomonadota > Gammaproteobacteria > Burkholderiales > Burkholderiaceae_C > Ottowia > Ottowia thiooxydans. Next base: position 46,200 of record NZ_AUGX01000015.1, read on the forward strand.
CGCCCGGGGCACTGCTGGCGGGAGCCAGCCCATTGCTTGCTGCCAAGGCTTGGGGCGCAGAGGCGGGAGGCTCGAACAGGGCTTCCAACTGCTTCGTATCCACACGCTGCATCAGGTGCTTGTACTCGCCGATTTGCGCGCCCGCGCCCAGGGGCTGCTCCACGCTGGCGAAGTCCTCAGGTGGCAGCATGAGGAAGAACGCCACATCGGCTGCCAGTTTGGGCAAGATGGGTTTCAGATAGATGGTAAGCGTGCGGAATGCTTCTATGCACACCGTGCAAACGTCGTGCAGGCGGCCGTCCATGCCTTCCTGCTTGGCCAACTCCCAGGGCTTGTTCTGGTCTACATAGGCATTCACCCTGTCGGCCAGAGCCATGATCTCGCGCACGACCTTGCCAAACTCGCGCTCGGCATAGAGCGCAGTCACCTGAGGCTTGGCATCGCGAAGGTGCGTGAGCAAGGCATCGCCATCGGCCGATATTTCGCCCAGCCGGCCATCAAAGCGCTTGCTGATGAAGCCCGCTGCGCGGCTGGCGATATTGATGTATTTGCCGATCAGGTCGCTGTTTACACGCAGCATGAAATCTTCGGCGTTGAAATCCAGATCTTCGTTGCGCGCGGAAAGTTTGGCAGCCAGGTAGTAGCGAAGCCATTCTGGGTTCATCCCCAGTTGCAGGTACTTGAGCGGATCGAGTCCTGTGCCGCGGCTCTTGCTCATTTTCTCGCCGTTGTTTACCGTGAGAAAACCGTGCACGAACACGTTGTCAGGCACTTTGCGACCGCTGAACTTCAGCATGGCCGGCCAGAACAGCGTGTGGAATGTGATGATGTCCTTGCCGATGAAGTGATACTGCTCCAGGTTCGGCTGAGCCATGTAGGCGTCGTAACTCTCGCCGCGTTTTTCCAGCAGATTCTTCAGGCTGGCGAGGTAGCCCACGGGCGCATCCAGCCAGACATAGAAGTACTTGCCCGGCGCATCAGGAATTTCAATACCGAAGTACGGCGAATCGCGGGAAATGTCCCAATCACCCATCTTGGGCTTGCCGTCTTCACCAGGAGCGATCCACTCGCGCACCTTGTTGGCTACATCGCTTTGCAGGCGTCCGTCCTGTGTCCAGCGCTCCAGGAACTCCACGCAGCGTGGGTCCGAGAGTTTGAAAAAGAAGTGTTCGCTGCTTTTCAGCTCTGGCTTGGCGCCTGTGAGGGCTGAGTAGGGGTTGATCAGATCCGTGGGCGAATAGACCGCGCTGCAGACTTCGCAGTTGTCGCCGTATTGGTCCTTGGCGTGGCAGTTGGGGCACTCACCCTTGATGAAGCGATCGGGAAGGAACATGCCCTTCTGTGGATCAAAAAACTGCTCGATGCTGCGGGACGTGATCAACCCGTTGGACTTCAGGTCTTTGTAAATGGCCTGGGCCATTTCGGTGTTTTCCGGGCTGTGCGTGCTGTGCCAGTTGTCGTGGCTGATGTGAAAGCCATCCAGATACTGTTTGCGACCGGCTGCAATGTCGGCCACGAACTGCTCAGGCGTCTTACCCACCTTTTCTGCAGCGATCATGATAGGCGCGCCATGGGCATCATCCGCACCGACGAAATTCACCGCGTGGCCCTGCATCCTTTGAAAGCGCACCCAGATATCGGCCTGGATGTATTCCATGATGTGGCCGATGTGGAACGTGCCGTTGGCGTACGGCAAGGCAGTGGTAACAAAGATCTGGCGCTGCGCGGTCATTCGGTGCTCTCTAGGGTGTAGGGCGTGTCATGGATAAACGCGTCATGCGTGGGTCTTTTAATTCATGACATGCCCTAGGGGGAACCCTCAATTTTATGCGTGACGGTGCCCAACGCGTAATTTGGTCAGGATTGCGTGTTTTTTGCCGTTTGAAGCCATCCCATACTGCTGCGCCGGATAGTGGCGACTTGGTGAACGGCCGGCGGGACTCTTTTTTCACTATAGACTTAAGGCGGCTATGCGTAACTCGAGTTGAAGTTAGGCAGAGCCTTCCCACAAGCCTGGATATTCGGAGAAAGCCAAATGGCAGTTGATGAAAGCGCGCTGTTAGCCGCGCTGAAAAATGTGATCGATCCCAACACGGGCCGAGACTTTGTATCGACCAAGCAATTAAAGAACTTGCAGGCGGGTGGCGGCGATGTCGCCTTCGAAGTCGAATTGGGCTACCCCGCCAAAAGCCAGATTCCGGCCCTGCGCCAGGCTCTGATTGCTGCGGCCAGGAGCGTTGCGGGCGTGCAGAACGTGTCTGTTCATATATCTAGCAAAATCACGGCGCATGCAGTTCAGCGGGGCGTGCAGTTGATGCCCAACGTGAAGAACATCATTGCCGTGGCTTCGGGTAAGGGCGGTGTGGGCAAAAGCACCACGGCGGCCAACCTGGCGCTGGCATTGGCCGCCGAAGGCGCGAGCGTGGGGCTTCTTGATGCAGACATCTATGGCCCCAGCATGCCCATCATGATGGGCATCAGCGGCCGTCCTGAGTCCATCGACGGCAAAACCATGGAGCCCCTGGAAAACTACGGGGTGCAGGTCAATTCGATCGGCTTCCTCGTGGACCAGGATGAGGCCACCATCTGGCGCGGCCCCATGGCCACCCAGGCGCTGGAGCAACTCCTGCGCCAAACAAACTGGCGCGATCTGGATTACCTGATCGTCGATCTTCCACCCGGTACCGGGGACATACAGCTCACACTGAGCCAGCGCGTGCCCATGACCGGCGCCGTGATCGTCACCACTCCCCAGGATATCGCTTTGGCGGATGCGAAGAAGGGCGTGGCGATGTTCGAGAAGGTGGGCGTGCCTATTCTCGGCTTGGTCGAGAACATGGCGGTGCACGTGTGTACCAACTGCGGCCATGTGGAACACATCTTCGGTGCCGAAGGCGGCAAGCGTTATGCGGCTGAAAAAGGTATCGACTATCTGGGCGCGCTCCCACTTAAGCTATCAATTCGTGAGCAATCAGATAGCGGACGACCCACTGTAGTGGCTGATCCCGACGGCGAAGCCACCGAGATCTACAAAGCGGTGGCGCGGCAGGTAGCTCTGAAGATTGCAGAGAAAGCCAAGGATTTCTCATCCAAGTTTCCTTCAATCAAGATATCGAAAGATACTTGAGCGATTGGGCGTTGGCTCTCCGCCTGGCAACCCGCCAGCCCCTGGGACCGCCGAGCTCCTGCTCGGCATCTTGGGCCTGTGAAAACCTTGGGGCACCAAGAGTTTTTCCGAGCGTCTCCAGGGGAAGTAGCGCTGAGTTGACCCCAGCGCTCTGAGCAGTGATGTACCGCGTCTGATCTTTCAAGCAGACTTCAAATGCCGTGCCAACAGAGTACGGAGCCTGAGCGGGCGCAGAGGTTTGCGCAGAACGGTAAATTCATGCTGGAGCTCCTGCAATACGGGTGTATCTTCGCCAGTGAGAAGCAGGCTGAATTTAAGTCCTGGTATCCGAGCCTTGGCCTCGCGCAGAATAGCTGCCCCGTCCATGGATCCAGGTAGGCGCCAGTCACTCAGGACAGCGTCGAAAACCTTGAGCGCCATGAGTTCGCAGGCCGCCTGCCCGTCACTCGCCGCATCCACTTGCAGTCCCCAGTCCGTTAGTTGGCCAGTCAGGGCTTCCCGAACCCGGGGGTTGTCCTCAACCACCAGGATGCGGCCCGCCAGCTTGGTGGACACGCCCGATGAGGGCAGTGTCACGGGAGCGTCCTGAGGCTGAGCCGCGGGCACGTCCATCATGAAGCTCGAGCCGTGTCCCACGCGCGAGCGCAAAGTGATGGGGTGTTCGAGCAGGTCCGCAATCCGCTGGACCGTTGCCAAACCCAGGCCATGGCCTGGGTCTGAATCGCGTCCAGGGTTGTTCAATTGAACGAACTCTTCAAAGATCAGTGCTTGATCGCTCTCCGAAATGCCCACGCCGGTGTCCACCACACACAGGCGGACATACTCACCGCGCCGCCGTGCGGCTAGAAGAACGCCTCCTTTCAGGGTGTAGCGCAATGCGTTGCTCACCAAGTTCGAGAGGGCGCGCTCCAAGAGAGCCGGGTCTGTATTCACCCAGGCGTTGGTGGGGTGCACGCGCAACTGCAAATTTCTCTGTCGTGCCCCGACTTGGTACATTCCGGCCAGGTTATCGAGCAATGCCTGCAGAGGAATGGCTTGGCGTGTTGGGGTCAGCTGCCCGAAATCCATGCGTGAGAGATCGAGCAGGGATTCCAGGATTTGATCAAGTGCCGTCATACATTGCTGCATGTGCACCAGGGTATCGCTGTCATGGTTATCGCGCTGGCCTATACGGGGTTGCAGCACGCTGAGGTAAAGCCCCATTGCCTGGAGTGGCTGGCGCAGATCATGGCTCGCAGCGGCAAGAAAGCGGGATTTAGCCGCAGTGGCTGCCTCCGCCTGGGCGTGCTTCTCGTGCAACTCGCGCACCAGATCTTCGTTGTGTAGTCGAGTCAGGGCTTCTTTGTGCAGGATGCGAGCTGAGCGCAGGCTGGCGAAGATCAATACAAGCCACAACACCACGCAGAACACGGCTTCCACCATGCGTTCCGAGTCGCCAAACCTGGCCAACTGTACGGCGATGCCCAGCAACTGCGTGCTGACAACCACCCACATGACGGGGGGCCAACTGGAAAACAAGGCGGCTCCACCAGCGGTGACGATGGTAAAAAGCGCCAACATCTGAGATATCAGGATGCGGTTCTCGGACTCCACCACGAAGTGAAACCAGACAATCACCACGAGACTGCCTAGCCCCAGTCGCCAGCCAATCCCACGAGCCCAGCGACGCGGCGCATCGTCGCGCAGGGCGCGCTCGCGTGCCATGCGCCGTAAGAAGAACATTCGTTCCACCCCGAAAGCCCATAGAAGCAATACAGGGATCACGGCTTTGAGCGTGCCAATGTGGGGCTCTGTCATCCACGCCGTCAGCAGGGGCCCGATGATGATCGAAGTCGCCATGGCCTGGCGCATGCCCCCTGCCAGCATATCCAGCATCTGCCGTTCGATCTGGAGTCGTTTGTCGTTGTCTACGCCAGCGGGAACCATCCCGTCGGCAGTCAACATGAGTCGGCTATACGCAGCTTGGATTCGGTCGGTGACCATATTCAAGGCGGGGGATCGCCGAGCACTGTGCGTGCCAGCATCGCGGCCTGTAAGCGGTTAGTCGCTCCCAGCTTGGCGAAGACCGCCTCAAGGTGTTTTTTGACCGTGGCGGGTGAGATGCCCATGGTGCGCGCGATCTCTTTGTTGCTACTGCCGCTGGCCATGGCGCGAAGCACATCCAGTTGGCGCGCCGTCAGGTTCATGGGGTCCGCTCGAGTGGCATCGAATGCTTGCTGTGGTGGATCGGGCGCACTGAAGACAGGCTCGCCCATGGCCAACCGGCGTAGGTGCTCGATCAGCGAGGAAATCTCCAGCGATTTGGACAAATAGGCGATCAGGCCCGCTTCGCGCGCGCGCTCGGGCAACGTGGGATCGTCCAGGCCTGACATCAGCCCCACCGCTATCCCAGGGTATTGTTGAATCAGTAATTCCGCGCAATACAGGCCGTCTGTACCGGGCAGCCGATAATCCAAAAGAACTAGATCAAATTTGTCGCCTGCCGAGCCCAACATCTCCAGCGCGCTGGCCATCGTTCCGACCGCATGCACTCGAAGCCCCGGTACATGATGGCGCAGTGCAGCCGTCAAACCGTCTCGGAATAGCGGATGATCGTCCACCAGCAAAATGGCGAAGTCATCGAGTAAGTCTAATCGCCTCATTTAAAGACCGTCGATGGGGTTCCAAGGATAGCGTGACGCTCCACTAACCGCTATGGGCCGTTCGGCGTATGGTGTTTTTGCCTCATGTAAGTGAATGATGCGTTCATCATAAAAATTGTTTTGCGTGCAACGCATTATTTCGCTCGGTGCGGTGGCTGGCAACCATTAACCAGCCACGATACTGGCGCGAAGGTATTGGGAAAGCGCAGTTGTGTGAAAAACTGCTTGAAATTCAGGGGGCCATTTCCCACTTCCTGCCCCCACAAGGGCAGGGGGTCGAGGATGAGGAGCACTCGGTTCACTGGGCGAATGGAGTTTGGTGTTTCCGGACTTGTTTCCGGCAGCAGTCGGTGCGCACCTTCTCCGACGCTCTGCTTAAACGGAAGCGTTGACCTGCCTGGCAAGAGATTGGTTCTGTGAAGCGCTTGCTGCCAGGACCGCCGAGCTCCTGCTCGGCATCTTTGGAGGCCTGCACGCCCAGTTGGTGCCCAATGGTTCGGGGAAGAGCTGGCGCCAGAGCGACCCCGGGTTCTCGGGGCGCATCTACTGGCTATGTTTCCAGAGGGTCTTCACAAGTCCCGCGCCAATTGGCGCAGGCGGTTCATCGTGAACTCAAAGTACTCCGGCACGCAACCCAGATGACCGCGGTCCGCTGTACTGCAGTCGGTCAAGCTCACATTCGTGCCGCCTGCGTTACGCAGCGCTTGCAAGGCATTGACCGAGGTACCGTAAGGCACCGTTTTGTCGTCCTTGCCATGAAAGAGGTAGACCGGTGCTTGAGGTCCCCACCCCAGGTGAACGCTGTGGTCGCGGGCAATCGCTTCACGGTCGTCCGCCAGATAGCGATCTATGAACAGCGTTTGATACCCCACATCTGCATCGCTGGGAAACAGTTGCCCCACCAGCAAGCGGCGAACCTCATTGCGGACCGATTCTGGTGCCCGGCTCAGGTTGCCTGGATTGAACAATGCGCGTAGCCAATTGGGCAGGCCTTCGCGCAACTGATCGAGCGTGAACTGAACGTCATAGGGCCCAGCGCCAGGTACAGACGCCGCCACACGTTGCATCAGCCAGCCATTGGCGCCCGCGCTTTGCAGGGCGCGGTGGGCTGCCATGGTGGCATAACCGCCTTCGGAATAGCCCACCAGGAAGAGCTGTCCATTGTCGGCGACGCTTTGTTGCCAGCGCCAGGATTGCGCAGCGACCAGCAAGTCCACCACGGAGTTTGCAGTAGCGTCTGCAATCAGGTAGGGGTGCTCCAGACCCTGGGTACTGCCAAAACCCACGTAGTCGGGAGAAACCACGATGTAGCCCTGAGAGGCCAGCACAATGGGCGGCTCGCCAGCTTCGGTACGAACGCTCGGAGCCTCGTCGTTGCGGAAGATCGTGGCGTGCTGGTAGCTGAGCACTGGGCTGGCTGCGCCAACAGCCTTGGCGGGTACGCTCACCAGGCCGGAAGCCACCACCCGCTGCCCATCCTTGTCGGTAGTGGTGTAGTTGATGCGGTAGTTGCTCACGTCGTAGCGCGCCACAGCGGTGGTGGTCGGGCCCAGTCGACTGCCGGCCAAGGCAGCTTGAACCTGGGTCGCGGTCAAGGTGTTGACGAGCTGAGCAGACTGCAGGCCGCCGCGCTCCCCAGGCGCGGGCATGGGTGGCGGCGCGGGTGTTGGTGCGGGTGCAGGGGTAGGCGCGGGGGCCGGCGTAGGCGCAGGAGTGGGAGCCGGGGTCGGGGCTGGCGCAGGAGTAGGCTCGGGCGTCGGTGCAGGCCCTGGCGTGGGCGCTGGTGTGGGCGCGGGAGGCGGCGCATCGTCGCCGCCGCCGCCGCAGGCTGCCAAACTTGCAGAAACGGCAGCCAGCGCGCACCAATAGGACAGTCGGGCCAGTCTAGAAGACGAAGTCTGCATGGGGTAATCGGGATAGGTAAAACACAATCCCGTAGGATAACTGTGCAAACAGTTCCTATCTTCACGATACATGGGCTCAAATCGCATCTTCTGCGCGAAGGTGTGAATTCCCCACGTTTATGGACAAAGTTGGCTTACGCGTTTCAGGTGTTTACCTGACAAGGCACCCGCGATGGTGCGTGAACACGCCCTAGGACACCCGAGCCAATTTGGGCAAGCTTTCAAGCAGCAGCCCATGCATGCTGCGAGCCGCATTGGTAAGCGCGCGGCCTTTCGGGTAGATGAAGTAGATGGGGCGCATCATCATTTGAGGACTGATGCGTGCGGCGTGCGTAGGTAAAAGGCGAAACTGATCCAGCGAGGTTTCGGGAGCCAGGCCGACCCCGAGACCTGAGGAGACCAAACCCGCAAGGGTGGCAAGGCTGGTGACTTCGAAGCCACTATCGACCACTCCCGCTTGAGAAAAGACGTGTCTGGCACCTTTAAGACCTGTCGGAGTGCGTACCAACATGTCCTCAGTCCCCTGCAGGTGGAGAAACCTTACGCCAGCCAGGTCCGCCGGGGTGACTACTTTCACTTTGCTCAAAGGATGATCAGGCGCGCAAACCACGTAAAGCGATTCCTCGAACAGCAGCTCTGCATCCATTTCGTGAGGCATACCCGGTTGTGAGTTGAGCGCGAAATCCACGACCCCCTGCCGTACCAGTTCCAGGCAACGGACGGAGGACTGATCGTGCAACCGGAGTCTCACGCCCGGGTAACGCGAACCGAAGAGCTTCAACAGACTGGGTAGCCACATCACTGAGAGAGAAGGAACCGCCGCAAGGGAGACTTGGCCGGTTTGCAAGGTGGCTACATCGCGCAGTTCAGTCACGACCTGACCAAGATCAGCCAGCACGCGTCGGGCAGTCTCCGCCAGACGCCGGCCCTCATTAGTCAGGGTGGCAGAGCGCGGCTCGCGGTTGAACAGCAGAACCCCCAGCCGTCCTTCAAGACGAGAGATGAGCTGGCTGAGCGCGGATTGGGTCAGGTGGCATTGCTCCGCCGCCAGCGTGAACTGACCTGAATCCGCCAAAGCGAGGAAACAGCGCAGGACATGGTCGGAGATATGCATGGGTGGTTTGCGAGCGAATTAAAAAAATTACTACATGTAGATATTTATTTAATTTTACAGATGGAAAGGTGATTCACACAATGGCCTCCAATGACTTCACCGCAACCTTCCGCATCAACCTCTGCATTGCTTTCCGGCATCCGTGTGCTTGACCTATCGCGGGTTTTGGCAGGACCGCTGTGCGGCCAATATCTTGGCGATATGGGCGCAGACGTGATTAAGGTCGAAGCCCCAGGGGAAGGTGATGACACGCGCTCATGGCCTGATTTCTGCGTATCCGCGGATGGGCAACGTGCTTCGGGTCCGTTCCTGAGCGCCAATCGCAACAAGCGCAGTCTGGCGCTAGATCTCAAAAGTGAAGCAGGGCTCGCCATCGTTCATGGCCTTGTACGCTCGGTGGATGTGGTGATTGAAAGCTTCGCGCCCGGGGTGGCCGCACGGCTGCGCGTAGACGCCGATACGCTGCGCAGCCTCAACTCCCGCCTCATTCATTGCAGCATCTCGGGCTTTGGCAGCGTGGGGCCTATGTGCCACGGCAAAGGTTATGACCTGATCTTGCAGGCCTTCAGCGGTATGTTGTCTATCACCGGCGAAGAGGGCAGCCCGCCCACGCGCAGTCCGTTCTCACCGGTGGATCAGGCTACTGGCATGCATGCCCTAATCGGCATTCAGGCTGCGCTGCTGCGACGTGAACGAACTGGCGAGGGCTGCAGCGTGGAGGCCTCGCTATTCGATACCTCGGCCGCGTTTCTTGGCTATTTTTTGCAGAACCACTGGCTTACCGGGCGAGAACCGCGCAAGGTCGGCGTGGGTCATGGATCGCTGTGTCCTTATGGCGTTTTCGAAACGGCGGACAAACCGCTGATTGTTGGCATTGCCAATGATTCACTGTGGCGGAAATTTTGTGTCCTCGCTGGCATGGATTCGGCGGTGAGCGATCCGCTCTATGCCACCAATGATGCGCGTGTTCAGCATCGTGAAGCCACCGAGGCATTGGTGAATCGCGCACTCAAGCAGCACAAACGCGGCTATTGGATGTCCCTGCTGGACGATGTGGGGATTCCTTGCTCGCCCGTGCATACGTTGGGAGAGATGTCCGCCCATCCGCATACGGAAGCATCTGGCATGTTGCTGCAGTATGAGCATACGCACTTTGGACCGATGAAAGGGGTTGCTCAACCTTTGCGGTTCGATGGCGAACGTTGTCCGCAGCGCCAACCGCCGCCGATGGTCGGCGAGCACAGCGCAGAGATTTTGCGCGAGGCAGGCTGCGACGACAAAGAGATCGAGGCCCTTCTGAGTCAGGGGGTTATTACGCAGCAAGCTGGCCTTTCCCTAGCTAGCGTCTGAAAAAACGAGCCGCCCAGCGTGCCAAAGGAGACAACATCATGAAATCAAAAGACCTATTCAGTTATCCAGCACCCAGGCAGTATGTGGACGGCCAATGGCGTGTCGGCGGCGCAGGCGCCGTAGGTGTAGTCACCAACCCCGCTAACGACGTGGTGTTAGCCGAAATTCATGGAGCAAGCCGTCAAGATCTGAACGACGCGCTAGCCGGCGCTGAGCGCGCGTTCGGGGGATGGAGCTCCACATCGGCGCACCAGCGTGGCGCTGTGCTACGCCGCGCTGCACAGCTGTTGCGCGAGCGGGCCGATTCCATCGCCTTGCTCATGACGCTAGAGCAGGGCAAGACGCTGGCTGAATCGCGCATGGAAGTGGAGTTAAGCGCGGAGACCTTTGAGTGGTACGCCGCCGAAGGCCTGCGCGCCAACGGGCGCGTGATGCCGTCGAGAGTCCGTGGGGCCAGGCAGATGGTGCTGCCGCAGCCGCTTGGTCCTGTGGCGGCGTTCACACCGTGGAATTTCCCAGCGCTGCTACCCGCCCGAAAAATTGCACCCGCACTAGCGGCAGGCTGCACGATGGTCATGAAACCGGCAGAGGAAACACCGGCTTCCGCTCTGGCGTTGGTTGAAGCATTGGCAGATGCGGGCTTGCCCGCTGGTGTGCTGAGCATGGTGCTGGGCGTGCCGCGAGACATCTCCGAGTTGCTCATTGCCTCGCCCATCATCCGCAAGATCACATTCACAGGTTCCACGGGTGTGGGCCGCGCGCTGGCCAGATTGGCGGCCGAAGCCCCTAAGCCCTGTACGCTGGAGTTAGGAGGGCACGCGCCAGTGCTCATCTTTGACGATGCCGATCTTGACCGCACCGTTGCCACATGCGTACAAGGAAAGACGCGCAACACCGGACAGGTGTGCACGTCGCCAACCCGGTTTCTCGTACAGCGCGGCATCCACGACCGCTTCGTGGCCGCCTATGCGCAAGCCCTTGATGCTCTGAAGGTAGGTGATGGCACCGATGCGTCCAGCCAGATGGGTCCACTGGCCAACCGCCGGCGCCTGTCCGCCATGGAAGAGTTGGTGGCTGACGCCGTGAGCGCCGGCGCGCGTGTCGCTGCGGGCGGCCAGCGCTGCGCGGATCACGGGAATTTCTTCAGGCCCACGCTCTTGGCAGATGTGCCGAGCAATGCGCGCGCAATGCAGGTCGAACCCTTTGGCCCCTTGGCTTTGGTCAGCACCTTCGAAACTCTCGAAGAAGGCCTGACCCGTGCGAACCAGTCGCCTTATGGACTGGCGGCCTATGCCTTCACCCGTTCCGCGGAAACGGCGTTGACCGTCGCGGAGGGCCTGCACGCGGGCGGCATCGGCATCAACTCGTTCGCTGTCTCTCATATTGAAGCGCCCTTCGGTGGCCTCAAGGACAGCGGCTATGGGTTGGAAGGAGGCTCGGAAGGGCTGGAGGCCTACATGCACCAGAAATACGTGCACCACGCATAAAGCGTGTGACGTCAGAGAAGCCGGAGGCGTCTATTCGCCATCCCGGAGCGCTAAGAACTACTTAAAGGAGACAAGTATGAAGAAGATTCTGTTGGAGAAATTCGCGCGCCGTGCAATGCTCGCGGCCGCTGCGTTTGGCCTGGGCATTACGCCGCTAGCCGCCATGGCGCAGCAACCCGCACCGCTAAAAATCGGCGTGCTCAGCGATATGTCGGGCATTGTGGTTGACCTGTCGGGGCCGGGTTCAGTGGTGGCGGCCAAGATGGCGATCGAGGACGCGGGCGGCAAGGTACTTGGCCGCCCCATTGAGCTGCTGCAAGGTGATCACCTCAACAAACCAGACACCGGCTTGACAATGGCGCGCCAGTGGTATGACAACGATGTGCGCGCCATCTTTGACATCGGCATCACCACCGTGGCATTGGGCATGCAGGATCTGGCTCGCGAGAAAAATCGCATCGTTGTCTACGGTAGTTCAGCCAGTTCCGATCTCACCGGAAAAAACTGCTCTCCTAACGGCATCCATTGGACCTATAACTCCTATGCGCAGGCCTACGGCGCAATCAAGGGCGCTCTGGCCGCTGGTGGCAAAACTTGGTATTTCATTACCGTGGACTACACCTACGGCAAGAACGTGCAGCGCGACGCCACCGCCATTATTGAAAAAGGGGGCGGCAAGGTCATTGGTTCCACCACACACCCGTTTAGCAGCACTGAATTCTCGTCCCAACTGTTGCAGGCTCAGGCCTCCAAGGCGGATGTGATTGCCCTGGCCACCACCACCGCTCACGCCGCTGCCATGATCAAGCAGGCGGATGAGTTCGGCGTGCGGGCACGCGGGCAGAAGCTGGCGCCGTTGAGTCTGGTTCTCAACGACGTCAAAGCCTTGGGCCTGAAACCGACACAAGACTTGTTCGTAACAGAGGCGTTCTACTGGGATCAGAACGACCAGACCCGGAAGTTTGCGAATAAGTACAAAGAGCGCTTCGGCAAGATGCCCAACATGATCCAGGCCGGCACATACAGCTCGGTCTCACACTATCTGAAGGCGGTCGCTGCTGCGGGTACGGACGATACGGCCGCTGTGCTGGCCAAGATGAAGAGTACGCCAGTCAATGACTTCATGACCAAGAACGGGTCGATCCGGGAGGACGGCCGCATGATGCGCGACTTCTACATCTTCCGGATCAAGAAACCTTCGGAGTCCAAAGGCGAGTGGGATCTGTATTCGCAGACGTCCATCGTACCTGCACTCGAAGTATTCCCACCGGTGGACAAGTCCGTGTGTTCGCTGGTGAAGTAAGCAGCGCGGGCATCATGAGTGAGTATTTGATCGAAACGCGCGGGCTGTGCAAACAGTTTGGCAATTTTCAGGCAGTCCGTAGCATCGATCTGCAGGTGAAGCGGGGCCATATCCATGCCTTGATTGGCCCCAATGGGGCCGGCAAGACCACCTGCTTCAATCTATTGACCAAGGCGCTGGAGCCGAGCGGCGGCAGTATCCACTACGACGGTCGTGACATCACGAAGCTGCCGCCTGCAAAAGTAGCCCTATTAGGCATGGTGCGTAGCTTCCAGATTTCAGCGATCTTTCCCACGTTGACCGTGAAGGACAACGTCCGCGTGGCACTGCAACGCAGGCAGGGGCGTTCCATGCAATTTTGGCAATCCGACCGGGTGCTCGCCTCATTGAATGAGCGTGCTATGGCTTTGCTGACTGACGTGGGACTGGCGTCGTTGGCAGAGCGCGTGGCGGGTGAATTGCCCTATGGCCGAAAGCGCGCGCTGGAGATCGCCACGACCTTGGCGCTAGAGCCGAAGATGCTGCTACTGGACGAGCCCACTGCGGGAATGGGCCTGGAGGATGTGCAAGCGATCGCCTCTTTGATCCGACGAGTATCTGAAGGGCGCACGGTGTTGATGGTGGAACACAACCTGGGTGTAGTGGCTGACCTCGCTGACCGCATCACGGTGCTTGCTGAAGGGCAGGTGTTGTCTGAGGGTACCTATGCCCAAGTCTCGAGCGATGAGCGTGTACGTGCAGCCTATATCGGGAAGAAAAAAAATGCAGCAACCTGAGCTCACCTTGGGCGGTGCGCACGTCGCGGACGCCGACCAAGCTTTGTGCGTACGCGACTTGCATGGCCACTACGGGCCTTCGCACGTACTGCATGGAATGGCCTTCGATGTACCTAGCGGCCAGGTCGTGACGCTGCTGGGCCGAAATGGCGCCGGAAAGACCACCACCATGCGCGCGTTGATCGGTTTGCTCACTCAGCGCACCGGTAGCGTCCGCGTCAACGGTCATGAAACGATTGGCTTGCCTCCTGAAAAAATTGCACCACTGGGCCTGGCTTACTGCCCGGAGGAGCGTGGGATTTTTGCGTCGCTCAGCGTGCAGGAAAACCTTATGCTGCCGCCAGTTCTGAGTCCCGGTGGCCTTTCTTCTCAGGAAGTATTGGCCCTGTTTCCAAGACTGGGCGAACGAGCGAACAGCCCGGGCACCAAACTTTCAGGTGGCGAGCAACAGATGCTGGCCATCGCCCGAATTCTGCGCACAGGTGCCCGCGTTTTATTACTGGACGAACCTACCGAAGGGCTGGCACCAGTCATTGTTGAACACATAGGCGAAGTGCTCGAAAACCTCAAGCAGCGCGGCTACACGATTCTGCTCGTGGAGCAGAACCTGGATTTCGCGATGTCGGTGGCGGACCGCCATTACGTCGTTGAGCATGGCCGGGTGGTAGACGCTTTTTCCAACGATTCGCTGCTGGCCGACCCGGACCAGTTGCAAGCCTACCTGGGCGTGTGAGGCTATGACCGACATCTTCGGAATTCCTTTTCCGGCTCTAGCTGGGCAGCTCACGCTGGGCCTGATCAATGGGGCTTTCTATGCCATGCTCAGCTTGGGGCTGACCGTGATCTTCGGCATGTTGCGGTTGATCAACTTTACGCATGGCGCGCAGTTCACTTTGGGTGCTTTCGGCGCTTGGGCTGCGATGCGGTACCTGCAAATTTCCTACTGGGGCGCGCTAATACTGGTTCCTCTGATCACGGCGGCGCTAGGCATGCTGACAGAGCGCGTGCTGCTGCGTCGTGTCTATCGGATGGATGAGCTTTACCAGCTGTTGCTTACCTTTGGGCTCGCTCTGATCATTGAAGGCCTTCTGTCGGTGTTGTATGGCTCCTCTGGCCTCCCATACGACAACCCCATGCCGGGCGGGATCGATCTGGGGTTCATGTTCCTGCCCTACTACAGGGCATGGATCATCATCGCATCGTTGCTGGTCTGCCTGGCTACGTGGCTCCTTATCGAGCGAACACGTCTTGGAGCTTATCTGCGCGCTGCCACCGAGTCCCCCCACTTGGTGCGCACTTTTGGCATCAACGTGCCGCGCATGATCACATTGACATACGGGTTCGGCGTTGCCTTGGCCGCTCTCGCGGGAGTGCTGGCCGCACCCATGGATCAGGTCAAACCCGCGATGGGATCGGGAATGATCATCACCGTGTTCGCCGTGGTGGTGATCGGTGGGATGGGCTCGATTGTCGGCTCGGTTGTGATTGGCTTTGCACTGGGGTTACTTGAGGCATTGACCAAGGTGTATTACCCGCCCGCTTCCAGCATGGTTATTTTTCTCATCATGACGCTGGTGATCCTGACTCGTCCCACCGGTTTGTTCGGAAAGCACGCATGACAAATTCCGAGCCTATCCTGAAGCAACGTGTGAACAACGGCCACCGCCCGAGGGAGTTTGCCCTGTTCGCGGGACTGCTGCTGGTGTTGATCGTGGCACCTTTGATGATCTACCCGATCTTCATGACCAAGTTGCTGTGTTTCGCGCTATTCGCAATGGCCTTCAATCTGTTAGTGGGGCAAACCGGGTTGCTTTCCTTCGGTCACGCCATGTTCTTTGGGGGTTCGGCCTATGTAGCCGCCTACGCTCTCAAGGAATGGCATCTTCCCACGGAAGTGGCCATCTTGCTGGGCGTTGTATTTGCCACTTTCATGGGATTGATCGTGGGCTTGATAGCGATTCGGCGCCACGGCATTTACTTCGCAATGATCACGCTGGCACTGGCGCAGATGTTCTTCTATATCTGTGTTGCGGCGCCGGCCACTGGAGGCGATGACGGCATCAGCTCGGTGCCGCGGCGTGCGCTGTTCTCAGTGATTGACATTGCAAACGATCGTGTTCTCTACTACTTCGTTCTGGTCTGCTTTTTTGCTTCATTTCTGGTCGTCTATCGCATCATGCATTCACCGTTCGGGCAGGTGCTTAGGGCGATCCGGGATAACGAAGCGCGGGCTGTTTCCCTGGGTTACCAGGTAGGGCGGTACAAGCTTTTGGCCTTCGTGCTTTCCGCTTCGTTAGCTGGCCTCGCCGGAGCACTCAAGGTGCTCGTGTTCCGGCTGGCGACGCTGGTTGACGTCTCCTGGACCACCTCTGGTGAAGTAATTCTCATGGCACTTATTGGCGGCATCGGAACAGTGATTGGCCCGCTCCTTGGCGCCGCCTTCATGCTGACGCTTCAAAGCTCTCTGCAGGGACTCGCGCAGTGGATGCCGGTTGCACAGGGAACGGTGTTCGTATTGGCTGTTCTGGTGCTGCCACGCGGTATAGCCGGTACGTTCCGCGCCCTGCGCGAGCGCTCCCGGATGAAAGCTTCGGGACGAACCGCGGACGAAGGGGTGTCGCCGAACTAATCGACTGTTCATGCCCTGTTTATCACTGACGACGGTTCGAGTGCGGCGCAACCGTCAGGCCTCACAAAAGAAAAGGAGATGAAAATGAAATGCGTGCATCTGCAAGGATTCCGGTCGTTATTGCAATTGGTTGAAAAACCCACCCCGGTGCCCACGGGCACGGAAGTGCTGCTCAAGGTTCTTGGTGCGGGCGTCTGCCATAGCGATGCTCACATCTGGGAAGGTCAATACGATCTCGGCGGTGGACGCACCATGTCCATGGCTGAGCGCATCAAGTTTCCCTTGGTGATGGGGCACGAGACCTCTGGTGAAGTGGTGGGTCTTGGCCCACAGGCGCAAGGCGTTTCCTTGGGCTCCAGATACGCGGTGTGCAGCTGGATCGGCTGCGGCGACTGCCGCTTCTGCAAGATTGGTGATGAGCACCTATGCGTGGCACCTCGCTTTTTGGGCGTCAACCGCGATGGCGGATATGCGGACCACATCCTGGTGCCCGACGGGCGTTATCTGATCGATATCGGCGACCTCGATCCTGTGGCTGCTGCACCCCTCGTATGCTCCGGACTCACCACCTATAGCGCGCTCAAGAAAGCCGGTCCGGTGCTGCAGCAAGACCGCATCGTGGTGATTGGCGCAGGTGGCCTGGGTTTGATGGCATTGAACCTCTTGCGCATTCTGGGCGTACCGGGAGCGGTGGTAGTTGAGCCCAATGCTGAGAAGCGCCAGGCAGCGCTGGAAGCCGGCGCTTTGGCTGCCATTGACCCCGGCGCCACGGATGCTGCACAACAGGTGCGCAACGCTTTGGGAAATCCGGTGAGCTTCGTGCTGGATCTGGTAGGCAGCGCCGAGTCAGCTTCGCTGGGGTATGAACTTCTTGATCGCGTGGGCAAGATGGTCGTGGTGGGCTTGTTTGGGGGCGCGATGGAGCTCTCCGTGCCGCTGCTGCCCATGCGGGCGGTCACTCTTCAGGGGAGCTACATCGGCAGTCCCGCCGAGTTGCGCGAGCTGATTGAGCTGGTGCGCAAGAGCGGTGGCCTCGCGGTGCGCGTGGATCGTCGTCCGCTGGCCGAGGCCGATCAGGCCCTGCAGGACCTTCGCGCCGGGCGAGTGGTAGGCCGCGTTGTGCTGGTACCTTGAATTCAGCGGAGGACTTGGCCATGGCCTTACACCCCTTCATAGATAAGATGCTGGAGGCCGCGCGCGCTTCCGGCCGCCCCGCTCTCGGTGCCGGCACGCCAGCCGATGCGCGCGCCTTGCTGGCGACCTCGCGCGACGCGCTGGGCCCTGGTCCAGTCGGCGTAAGCATGGAGGAGCTGCAGGTACCCACGCGTGCTGGCTCGGTGCCCGCTCGTTGCTACAAACCCGGCGCTGAGTCACAGGGGCTGGTGCTGTACCTGCACGGCGGTGGTTGGGTTTGCGGTGCACTGGAGGATTTTGATTCTCTGGCGCGCTTGTTGGCCGAGGAGAGCGGTTGTACCGTGCTCATGCTCGACTATCGGCTTGCACCCGAGCATCCATTTCCGGCCGGGCTTGAAGACTCCGAGGATGCGTTGCTGTGGATTCAGCGAGACGGCATGCAGCAACTGCTGGGTCGGGGCGTCCCGCTCATCGTGTCTGGAGATAGCGCGGGTGGCAACCTGGGCATCGCCGCAGTCAGGGCGACGATTGGGCGTGTCGATGTAGCGTTGCAGGCCTATTTTTACCCGGTCACAGACTGCGACTTGGAGCGCCATAGCTATAAAAATTACAGCGAAGGTATGCCCCTGCTCAGCAGTGATATGCGCTGGTTCTTCGAGCACTATGCGCCGCCGACGCTCTGGAGCGATCCGCGCATATCGGTGTTGCGTGGGGTCGTGGCGGGTACCCCCCCTACCTGGATCGCGACGGCCGAGTATGACGTTCTACGGGATGAAGGTGAAGCTTATGCCGAACGCTTACGCGTTGCCGGCATACGTGTGGAGCTCCACCGTGTACAAGGCCTGACGCATGGCTTCGTGCGTCTTTTCAACCTGGTTGATACCGCGCGCACCGCTGTGCTGAGCGCCGCGCTCGCGATGGCTACAGCCTGTAAAGCCTGAAACTGCTCGACAAAAGAGAACCATGATGTCAGAAGAAAAGAAGATCCAGGAATACGATGCGCTCGTGGTTGGTGCGGGTTTTGCAGGTCTGTACTTGCTTCACCGCTTGCGGGCGCTGGGTATGCGAGTGAAAGTGTTCGAAGCTGGCGATGACGTAGGTGGCACATGGTACTGGAATCGCTACCCCGGTGCACGCTGTGACGTGGAGAGCCTGGAGTACTCGTTTTCGTTTTCCGAGGAGCTTCAGCAAGAATGGAAATGGTCTGAGCGCTATGCAGGCCAGGGCGAAATCCTTCGCTACCTTCAACACGTCGCTGACCGCTTCAATTTGCGTCGAGACGTGATGTTTGACACCCGTGTGGCGAGCGCGCGTTTCGCGCCGGCCAAGAACGAGTGGACGCTGAAGACCGAGGCTGGCGAGGAGTTTCGGGCCCGCTTTTGCATTATGGCCACCGGCAATCTTTCCAAGGCGAGCGTTCCCAATATTCCAGGCATTGAGAGTTTTCAGGGGCGGTGGTTTCACACCAGCGCGTGGCCGAAAGATCCGGTTGATTTCTCCGGTCTGCGAGTGGGCGTGGTGGGCACTGGATCCACCGGTATCCAGGTGATCCCCAGGATCGCCGAACAAGCTCAGCATCTTTATGTTTTCCAGCGGACGGCCAACTACTGCATTCCGCTGCGCAATGGCCCGCAGGACGCGAACGTTGAACGAGAATCCAAAGGGCGCTACACCGCGTTACGCAAGCAAGCGCGGGAGAGCCCCTCTGGTGTTGCGGGATTCAACGTTCCCACGCAATCCGTGCTGGAAGTTCAACCCGAGGAGCGCGACGCTGCTTTCGAGCGGCGCTGGAACTGGGGTGGTATCGGCCTGACGCGTGCGTTTAACGATGTGTTGTTTAACGCCAAATCCAATCAAATCACCTCCGAATACGTGAAGCGGAAAATGCGCGAGGTGGTCAAGGATCCGAAGGTGGCTGATGCACTGACACCGACCTACCCCATCGGCACTAAACGACTGTGCGCTGACACGGGTTACTTTCAGACTTTCAACCGAGACAACGTCACCCTGGTCGACATTCGCCGCTCACCCATCAGCGCGATGGGGCCGTCCAGCGTGCAAACACAAGACGCCACCTACGAGGTCGATGCTCTGGTGTTCGCTACGGGCTTCGATGCGATGACCGGAACTTTACTGGCCATCGATATCGGTGTAGAAGACGGCCCCACGCTCAAATCACTGTGGGCGGACGGGCCTCATGCCTATCTTGGCCTTATGGTGGCAGGGTTGCCCAATCTTTTCATGGTGACCGGTCCCGGGAGTCCTTCCGTGCTTAGCAATGTGGTGGTTTCTATCGAGCAGCACGTGGAATGGATCACGGATTGCCTTGGTCATATGCAAGCCCTTGGTCTGCATTGCATCGAAGCGTTACCTGAGGCACAAGAAGCTTGGTGTGAGCATGTGAACGAGGTCGCTGGTCGCTCGCTGCTGGCTCAAGCCTCTTCCTGGTACACCGGGGCCAACATACCGGGCAAGCCGCGCGGGTTCATCCCCTACATGGGAGGTGTGGGTGCGTTCCGCGCGCACTGTGACGAAGTGGCACGCAACAACTATCAGGGCTTTGTACTTGGTACGACGCATGCCATCTCGCGCACGCTAGCTCACAAAGGTGAGTAGGGTCTGGCTCTGGCAAAAAAAGCGTCGACTCTATTCGTCAGAACTCGTCGCTCTTAGAACGGCGCCCTGGGACTTCTACCCCCTTAGCGTTGAGCCTGTGTATTTGCACTTCGATCACATTGGTATCGAAGTGCTGGTGGAACACGTTCTCCAAACACCACAACCGCCTTCCTTTTGAGATGGAGCGCTCATGACTTACCAGACCATTTTGTTCGAACGCATTGGCCGAGTCGCAAAGATCACGATCAACCGACCCGAAGCCATGAATGCCATCAACGTGCAGGCTTGGAATGATCTAGGCAATGCGTTTGAGCGCTTTGTAGCCGACGAAGACTTATGGGCCGCAGTACTCACGGGAGCCGGTGACCGATGTTTTTGTGCAGGGGCTGACCTCAAGGAAGTGGCGTCAGGGGTTCTTCTTCAGCAGACGGAGCAGATGCAGCGTTGGGGTTTTGCCGGGTTGGTCAAACAGTATGCGGACAAGCCGGTCATTGCTGCAGTTAATGGACATGCACTGGGTGGTGGGACGGAGTTGGCGCTGTTTAGCGACATAGTCATTGCCTCACGCACCGCCAACTTCGGATTACCTGAGGTCAAGCGCGGTCTAGTGGCTGCGGCTGGCGGCCTACTACGGTTGCCGCGGCAGATCCCTTTGAAAGTGGCCATGCAACATATCCTGACTGGCGACCCGATGAGTGCAGAGAAGGCACTGCGCTGGGGGCTTATCAACGAAGTGGTTGAGCCAGGGGAGGTGGTCGCTACGGCACTTGCATTAGCCCAGCGCATTTGCGAGAACTCGCCCATCGCAGTGCGAGCCAGCAAGGACATTATCCATCGCTCGCTAATGTCCGACCTGGAGGCGGATGGCGACGCGTGGCGCATCAGCGCAGAAGGCGCAGCGCGCAATCGAGCCAGCGCGGACGCCATCGAGGGCCCTCGTGCTTTTGCGGAGAAGCGAGCACCGGTCTGGACAGGGCGTTGAGAAATGAAATCAACCTCACAAGATCAACCTATCCTGGTCGGAGTTGGACAGTTCTGCGAACGCATCGGCGAACTCGACTACGGTCAGAGGTCACCTGTGGATATTGCCGCTATGGCAGCACACGCTGCGGTGGATGACGCCTTGGGGTTAGTGCGTTTGGCTCCTCACATTGATGTCGTGGCAACCACGCGCACTTTCGACGACTCGCGTGGGCTGCCGGCCCCATTTGGTGGGAGTAGAAACTTCCCCCGTTCCGTGGCCGATCGACTGGGACTCAAACCACGTCTTTGCTTATGGGAGAGAGCTGGCGGTGACACGCCTCAAACACTGGTCAATGAGTTCTGCGAACGCATCGCGCGTCGAGATGCTCGCATGGTTCTGCTAGCTGGCGGAGAGGCAATCTCTACCGTGCGCCACTTGCTCAAACAAGGAATCCGGCTCGATTGGAACGAGTCACCCGCTGGTGACGTCGAGGACCACGGCCCCGCGGTTGGAAGCCTCATCACCGAATACAACCGAAAGCACGGGCTGTTGGGCGCGCCGCTTACCTATGGCCTGCTTGAGAATGCGAGGCGCGCCACTCTCGGCTTCACCCGTGAGGACTACATGCTGCAGATGGGACGGCTTTTGGCGCCCTTTACCAAGGTGGCCGCTGCCAATCCTTATAGCGCTTTTGTGCAAACGGAACAGGCACCGGAACAGATTGCAACCGGGAGCACGCGTAACCGCCTAGTGTGCGACCCTTACCTTCTGAGCATGGTTGCAAAGGATCAAGTTAACCAAGGTGCAGCACTGCTGCTCACTTCCACTAGGGTTGCATCAGAGCTGGGCATCTCATCGGAGCGATGGATCTATTTACACGGTTACGCGCAACTCGCTGAGCGCGAGGTGATGGAGCGCCAAGACCTTGGAGCCTCGCCAGCTGCCCGCATGACTGCTCATGCGGCCATCGAGCAAGCGGGCATTGATGTGACGTCATGCAAATATTTCGACTTCTACAGTTGTTTTCCAATCGCTGTTTCCAGCATCGCCTGCGACGGTCTTGGCCTCGAATTCGAGGACCAGCGTGGACTCACGGTCACCGGAGGGTTGCCATATTTTGGCGGGCCGGGGAATAACTACTCGATGCATGCGATAGCGGAACTCTTGGGTCGTTTGCGTTTGGACAGGCAAGCTTATGGCTTTATTGGTGCCAATGGCGGTTATTTGTCTAAGCATGCAGCCGGAATCTACTCAGCCCGACCTGCGCCATGGCATGAGTGCAGCAGCACGGCTATGCAGGATCAAATTGACGCTCTACCAGCGCCTTCACGGGCAGTTCGGCCTCAAGGGCCGGCAGTGATCGAAAGCTTCACCGCGCGCTATGAAGGTGGCCAGCCCACAGCGTTCATCGCTGCGGCACGGATGGTCGATGACGGAACGCGCTGCCTTGCGACAGTAGAGGGGAATGGTGCATTGATCGCAGCCTTGCTGCATGGCGAGCCGATCGGGCGGCGCATCGAGGTGAGTTGCCAGTCCGGTGGAGTCAACACCATTGATCAACAGGAGGTGACATGACGGAAGTTGCAAAAACTAGCACCAGGCCGGACATGACGGCGCTGTTCACACCGCCACGGTCCATTGTGATGTACGGGGCATCCGATAGCTCGCAGTGGTCACGGTCCATCTTTGCATCCATTCGCGCCTACGGCTTTGAAGGTCCGATATATGCAGTTAACCAGCGTGGCGCACCGGCACACGGTCTGCCGGGGTTTACCAGTGCACTTGCTATCCCTGAGCCCGTGGATATGGGCTATGTTTTCGTACCATCTTCAGCAGTCGTCGGTGCTCTGGAAGACTTGGCTGACGCCGGCATCCGCACCGTCGTCATTCTCAGTTCCGGCTTCTCCGAGGTCGGAGAGGAAGGTAAAGCTCTGCAGGAAGCGGTTGTCGAGGTGGCACGGCGCCGTGACATCACCTTCATGGGCCCCAATAGCCTGGGCTTTGCTCATGTCGCTAATCGATGGGCGCTGGCCGCGCTTCCTCCTCCGCAGCCGCTGCTGAGTGGCCACGTCGCGGTAATCTCGCAAAGTGGAGCGATCTGCTCCGAGATTGCAGACTACGCTGTTCAGCAGGGAATAGGTCTGAGTTTTATCTGCGCTGTAGGCAATGAAGCCATGGTGGATGTCGCCGCTGTGATTGAAGCACTAGCGGACGACCCGAGCACACGTTCCATCGCATTGTTCGTCGAATCGATCCGCAACCCGGCCGACTTCGCTCGTGCTGCCGAAATCGCACGACTTAAGGCAAAGCCGGTGGTGGTGTTCAAGGTGGGTGCTAGCGACATGGGCGCAGCGGTCGCACAAGCACACACTGGCTCGCTGGTGGGCAATGATCAGGTGTTCGATGCCGCTTGCGAACGGCACGCAATTGTGCGCGTGGAGAGTGTGGAAGATCTGGTCACTACTGCAGGCTTGTTGGCACACACTGGCGTAATCGAAAAACCAGGGGTGGCTTTGGTTTCACTGTCGGGCGGCGGCTGCGGCGTGGTTGCAGACTACGCCGACAAGCTGGGCATTCCCATGCCCGCCTTTTCAGCAGAAACCGTGCAGAAGTTGCGCTGCGACTTACCTGATTTCGCTGCGACGCTCAATCCCTTTGACATCACCGGTGCCGCGATTCGCAACCCGCAGCTTTTCGTATCCTGTTTGCGCGCGGTTGGTTCAGATCCTTCCATCGGTCTGGTGATTGCTGGCTACAGCCTGTTTAGCGACGAGACGCGCCTGACTCCTCGTCTCCCGCTCGTGACGGCTATCGGAGAGGGGTTGCGTGAGCTCGGCTCGCGAGGAATTCTTTCCTCCTCCGCAGTGCGTCCGTATACCGGGGCAGGCTTGGAGGTCTTGCGTGAACATGGCATTCGTGGAGCTTTCGGTGGTCTGGCCGCTACCTTGCGTGCGGTCAAGAAGGCCCTGTGGTGGTCAGCACGCGTTCGACAAACCGCGACAGTCATGCAGAGAATGGCGATTAGTGCCCAGGTGTCGCCCAGACTCGTGCACGAACGCGATGTTTTGCTCCACCTGTCTCATCACGGAGTGCCGGTAATTCCTGCCATCGTGGTCCAGTCACCTGAACAGGCTCTGGCAGCACAAAGGGACCTGAATGGGCCAGTGGCGCTCAAGATCCTTTCGCCCGACATCGCGCACAAGACGGAGGTGGGAGGGGTGCGCTTGAATGTGACTGCCCAGAAAGTGGCTAAGGTTTACGAAGAGCTGGTGGCGGAAGTACGTAGCAAGGCACCCTCCGCTCGGCTCGAAGGCGTGATCGTCTCGCCTATGCGCGATGCGGGCTTGGAGCTTTTCGTCAGCGTGACGACAGACGCGCAGTGGGGCCCGGTATTGACATTAGGTCTAGGTGGCGTGTGGATAGAAGTGCTGCGCGATTGCGCATTGCGCTTGTTGCCCGTGACTCCGGAGCAAGTTCGCGACATGCTCGGCGAGCTACGTGGTGCACGCCTGCTTCACGGTTGGCGCGGAGCACCGGCAGCCGATCTGGATGCACTGACTAAAGTCATCGCTTGCATAGGAGACGCGGCGCTTGCGCTTGGGCCAAAGCTTTCTGTACTTGAAGTCAACCCTCTTCGCGTAGGGAGCGATGGGGCGGAAGCCCTTGATGGACTCGCGATCTGGAAAGATGAAGATGACAGCTGCAACTAGCAAAGGTATGGCCCGCGCCGATGCCGAGAAACATGCCGAACTGGACTTGCTTCGAACGAGCCTACGTCGACTCTTTGAGCGCCATTGGTCGGCCGATATGGCGGGCAATGGCGGTACGCCTGAGCAGCGTCAGGCGGTGTGGCGTGCACTGCTGGAGGTAGGCTTAGGAACTTTAGGTAGCCTCGATGACGCCAGCGCTGGTGGCTGGCAAGAGCTACTTCTAACCATGGAGGAGCTTGGGCGCGCTGCCTGTCCGGCACCGATGGCCGCGCTGGCTCTTTCCAACGAGCTTCTGTCGTCCTGCGAGGTAGCTCAGCCCATGCTGGATGTGATGCGCAGCGGCGCTGTTCAAGCTGCGTTCAGCCTGGGATCGCATGACGGCGACGCGGATGCTGGTCGTGCCTGCTGGGAAGGAAGAGCCGTCTCGGGCAGCTTGCGTTATGTCGAGGCATTGTTGGACGCCACCCAATTGGTGGTGCTGGCTCTGGACGGGGATACCACTGTCGCTGTAGTGGTGATCCTTGACGGTTTGCCCGTGTCGTCCTTGCCCGGGCTGGCCGTACCTCCGTTGGGCGCAATCGCTTTCGAGGAGGTGAGCGCCACGCGCATAGACGTCGATTCGAACCGCGTTGCTGATCTTGGACTCTCGGCGCGCTTGCTGCTATTGGCACGCGCCTATGGGGCTGCACGACGGATGTTCGATCTCGCTGTAGAGCATGCAGGTTTGCGGGAACAGTTTGGTAAGCCTATCGGAAGCTTTCAGGCCGTTCAGCACAAGCTGGCAAACGCCTACATCACGCTCGAAGCCATCAGCGCAATGCTGCGCGGCATAGGTCAATGGCGCGATGCGGGTCAGCCAGTTTGGCGCATGGCGGCCCTGTCCGCGCTGGCTGCTGCAGGCGCCACGTTGCGGCAGGTTGCGCTTGATGCACACCAGGTGCTCGGCGCTGTAGGCTATGACGAATCACACGAGCTTCCACGTCATTTTCGGCGGGTACATGCAGATTTGGCACGACACGGCGGTGTGCGTAGAGCCGAGCGTGAGTTGGCTGACCGGTTGATCGATCAAAGCAGCGCACTACCGGATACGCCGCTGGGCGAGTCTGGTGAGCGCTTTCGCTGTGAAGTTCGGAAATGGCTTGAGCAGCACTGGAGTGCCGAGCGAAAGGCCGCGCATGATGAGCTGCCTTACCTCGAGCGTGCGCACCACCCCGAGTTCGAACGCGCCTTGGGCGCTGAGGGCTGGTTGGGGATCGCCTGGCCGAAGGAGCACGGCGGCCAAGCGCGTACCCCCCAAGAACAGCTTGCTTATATTCAGGAGCTGGAGTACGCGGATGCCCCGGGACAGCGCATGTCTCTACAGGCGCCAGCCTTGATGCGCTGGGGTACGACCAAGCAACAGATTTTCTATCTGCCACGCCTGCTGCGGGGTGAAATCCGCATCTGCCTGGGTTACAGCGAAGCAGGTGCGGGCTCAGATCTTTCCGCGCTCACCACAAGCGCCGTACTCGACGGTGATGAATGGGTCATCAATGGAGAAAAGCTCTGGAGCACCCATGCCACCTTTTCAGATTATGTGTGGCTGGCAGTACGCACCGACCCGCAGGCTAAACCCCGGCATGCCGGGATCAGCATGTTTCTCGTTCCTCTGAAGGACTACCCCGGTGTATCTATTCGTCCTGGTATGGCTATGTACAGCCGGCCATTTAGCACCATCCGATTCGAGAATGTGCGCGTGCCGCGCGAGGCTTTGGTGGGACCTCTCAACGGTGGCTGGAGGATTCTGACTGGGGCACTGGCAGAGGAACGGATCCAGATGGGCAGCGTGGTATTTCGCTGCCGCCGAGTTTTTGACGCGATGGTCGCGCAAATTAGGAAAACGTCTGACTTGGCAAACAAAGATGACCTACGCTCACGCGTTGGCGCGTTAGCCGCGAAGGTGGAAGCTGCACGAGCGCTTCTGGCCAATAGCATCGAAGGAGATGTCATTGCCGACCAGTCGGCTCATGCAGCAGCTATGAGCAAAGTGTATTCCGCCGATTTAATGCAGCAGTTGGGTGAAGCATCGTTAGATCTGCTTGGTATGCAAGCCACGCTCGCATGGTCGGCGGAAGGCAACCTGCTTAACGGTGAGCTGGAGCAGCTCTTGCGCCATTCACTGATGTACACCATCGGCGGTGGCACGCAGGAGATCCAGCGGAATCTGATCGCTACGCGCGGGTTGGGCCTGAATCGCAAGGCCGAACGCCTCAACTGAGTGCGCTATCTCAGAAAACACTTTATTGCATGTGAATAAGACGATCTCCGGCTTTGTTGCGGCGGTCATAAGTAGTTTTTTAAGGAGACGATGATGTCGAAACTGAACCTGCGGCGCTACGGAATACTGGCTTTTGCTTCTGTCTTTTGCATGACGAATGTCCAAGCGGATCAATTTCCTTCCAAGTCAATACGCATCATTACTCCGGGCCCGCCCGGCGGAATTACCGATGGCACCTTGCGGGTACTCGCTGCCGAATTGACACGAGCCTGGGGCCAAACCGTGATCGTGGACAACAAACCCGGCGGGACAGGATTGATCGCTCTTCAAGCACTGATGGCTGCACCGAACGATGGCCACGTCCTGGGTATGCAGGTCTCTGGATTTATGAGTGTGCTACCACTGGCTCATGGCTCACGATACGCTCCACTGGAAGCAGCCACGCCTATCAGCTTCCTGTCTGAGTACCCATTGGTTCTGGCCACTGCGTCGTCGAGCCCTTTCAATACCTGGAAGGAGTTCGTCGACTGGAGTAAGCGCACAGGCGCGAAGCCGTCCTACGGGACCAGTGGAGTCGGCGGTACGACGCACATGGCGGGCGTTCAGATCAAGCGCAGTACCGGCGTTGACTTGCAGGACATCCCTTACAAAGGGGACAGCCCGATGATCACCGACGTGATCGGCAAGCAAATCCCGTTGGGAATGCCCGTCATAGGCTCGGCTCTTCCGATGATCCGAGGGGGGCAGCTTAAAGGCATTGCGGTTGTTTCGACTACACGGGTGCCGTTCGCACCGGACATCGCTACGCTCAAAGAGCAGGGAGTAGACGTGGTTTTTGCACCTTGGAACTATCTTCAGGGACCTGCTCAAATGGACCCCAGTGTAGTGTCTCGTATCGCGCGAGACGTGGCCACCGCCATGAACAGCAAGGCAGTGAAAGACTTCTATCAGTCCAATGCGCTGATCTGGAAGGACATGAGCCGCGAACAGTTAATGAGCTTGATAAGAACCGATACGGAGACAGGGCAAAGCATCATTCGCGAACTCAATATTCCAGTGAAATGAAATCCAGTGAGGAACGTTGTATGAAAAACCGAGTTTGCAAGCTTGTAGGCTGCGAGTTTCCGCTGTTTGCGTTCAGTCACTGTCGTGATGTTGTAGCTGCTGTTAGTCGTGCTGGGGGTTTCGGCGTGTTCGGCGCAAGCAGTTGCACGCCGGAGGAGCTTGATATTGAGTTGCGCTGGATTGATGATCATGTCGATGGAAAGCCGTATGGTGTCGATGTGCTCATCCCTGAGAACATGGGCTCCGCCGTACTGACTCAGACGACCAAAGAGCAACTGATGGACCAGATATCGCCGGAGCATCGGCGCTTTGTCGTCGAACTGCTCGCCAAGCACGGTATTGCCGCGACGCCAGACGAGGTCGTGCGCGATATGCTGCCAACCCTACTACCCCAGATTAGCGAACAACTTCTTGATGTGGCTTTCCGGCACCCGATTCGGTTGATTGCCAACGCGTTGGGTATTGCGCCTGCTTCCATGATTTCTCGGGCCAAGGTACACGGAGTTCCTGTGGCTTCACTTGTCGGAGCAAAGGAGCATGCGCTAAGACAGGTGCAGGCGGGCGTCGACATTATTGTGGCCCAGGGCGGTGAAGCCGGAGGCCATTGCGGCGAAGTTTCTACGCTGGTGCTCGTTCCCGAGGTGGTCCGGGCTGTCAAGGCGGTGCGCGACGTTCCCGTGCTGGCGGCGGGGGGCATCATGACAGGAGCTCAAATGGCTGGTTGTATGGCGATGGGCGCCGACGGCGCCTGGACTGGATCGGTATGGCTTTCTACCACCGAGGCCGAGACCACCGAAGCCATTCGCGAAAAAATTGTACGAGCCAGCTCACGTGATACTGTGCGCTCCAGAAGCCGCACCGGCAAGCCCGCCCGCCAACTTCGCTCCGCTTGGCATGACGCCTGGGACGGTGACTCCAGTCCCGGCGCCCTGCCGATGCCTCTCATGGGCATGGTGTCTCAGGCAGCTTTCAAGAAGATCAACAAAGCGGTGGAGGGCGGTAACCAGCACGCACTGCCTCTTGTGAGTTACTTCGTGGGTCAGGGCGTCGGATTGGTCGAAAACGTGCTGAGCGCTACCCAAGTAGTTCAGTCATTCAAAGAAGAGTTTGCCGAGGCGTTTTTGGCGTTGGAGGCACAGGTGGCGGGTGCGGATGACTGACGCACTAGCTCGATGCGACCGACGAAACCCGTCCTGACCGGTTCCCTTTGGACTTGCAAGCCTTGAGCGCCCTTACCCGCGCTCTTGCTCCCGCAACCTGAATCGCTGTATTTTCCCCGTGGCGGTTTTTGGCAGGTCGGTCACGAACTCGATAAAACGTGGGTACTTGTAAGGTGCAAGCCTATCCTTCACGAACGCTTTGAGCTCATCTTCTGTCGCCTTTTGGCCTGATTTGAGCACCACGAACGCCTTGGTCTTGGTGAGCCCTTCAGCATCTTCCTTGCCAATGACGGCTGCTTCCAACACAGCGGGGTGCTGCACCAAGGTGGCTTCGACCTCAAACGGGCTCACGTAAATCCCGCTCACCTTCAGCATGTCGTCGCTGCGGCCGCCGTACGTATAGCTGCCATCTTCATTGCGTACGTATTTGTCGCCGCTTTTGGTCCAGCCGCCCTGGAAGGTATCGCGGGTTTTTTGGCGATTGCCCCAGTACATCATGGCGGCGGATGGGCCTTGAATGAAAAGGTCTCCCGGCTCGCCATCTGGGACGGGTTTGCCATCGTCGCCGCGCAGTTCTACCTCGTAGCCGGGGACGGGCCAACCGGTGGTGCCGTAGCGAACCCTGTCAGGCCGGTTGGAGAGAAAGATGTGCAGCATCTCGGTTGAGCCTATGCCATCCACAATGTCCACGCCAAAGTGGGCCTTGAAGCGCTCCCCTAGTTCGGCCGGCAAGGCTTCACCAGCTGACGAAACGAGTCGCATCGCGACCTGTTCGCGCGCCGGCAACTGGGGGTGCGCGAGCATGCCTGCGAACCCGGTGGGCGCGCCAAAGAACACGGTGGGTTTGACGTCTCCCACCAAGCCCACCCAGCGCTTAAAGGTGGCCTCGGGAGTAGGTCGTTCACCCATCAAAAGAGTGGTGGCACCTACGCTCATCGGGAAGGTGAGGCCGTTGCCCAGGCCATAGGCGAAAAATAACTTGGCGGCGGAAAAGCAGATGTCGCTTTCATTCAAGCCCAGCACGTCTTTCGCATAGAGCTCGCAAGTCCAGTAAGGATTTCCATGGGAGTGCACGGTTCCCTTGGGGCGTCCGGTGGAACCACTCGAATAAAGCCAAAAGCCAGGGTCATCCGGTGTGGTGGGTGCTGGCTTGTCCAAAGGCGCATGCGCCGCCAGAAAAGCTTCGAATTCGATCTCCGAAGGGTGAAGTGGCGCCTGAGGGTGCGAGACCACCACCTTTTGAACCTCATGATCGCTCTTGGTCAACGCGGCGTTCAGTGTGGGCAGCAACGCTCCGGATACCAATACAGCCTGGGCGCGCGAGTGCTCCAGCATGTAGGCGTAGTCGTCTGCCGTGAGCAGCGTGTTCACGGCCACGGGCACCAAACCAGCAAAGGCGCTGCCGAGGAACGCCACAGGCCAGTCGTTGCCATCGTGCATCAAGACCAGCACACGTTCTTCCCGGCGCAGAAACAAGCTGCGCAAGGCGGCGGCCATGCGGCGCACGCGTTCATCAAGTACTCCGTAGGCGAGCGAGCCGCTGTCGTCGATGAACGCCGGCTTTTCCGGGTGGGTTGTGTTTTGTGCGAGCAGGTGCTCCGCGAAATTGAAACGCTCTGGCAGTGCGGCAGGAGTGCTCATGGGTTTTGTCTCCAATTAAGGGCTGGCGTAATGGCTGGCTTTTTCTAAACGAATCGTACGACGGGGGCGAGTGTCCTTCGTGGACTGCTGTCGGAA
The DNA here is from genome assembly GCF_000422885.1 of Ottowia thiooxydans DSM 14619. Classification (GTDB taxonomy): domain Bacteria; phylum Pseudomonadota; class Gammaproteobacteria; order Burkholderiales; family Burkholderiaceae_C; genus Ottowia; species Ottowia thiooxydans. Next base: position 77,175 of record NZ_AUGX01000015.1, read on the forward strand.
CAAGTCCGCGCCTGTGGCGTCAAAAAATCAAAGCCTTTCGGAATTGATATTTCAGCGCCCCCGTGGTGAAATGCATTATTGTGCCAACCCTAACATGCAGTAAAGTGCATGTCAAGCCGATCAAAACAGAGAATGAGCATGGAGATTGAAGAAGCGTCCCCCCTGGCCGCCACTGCGTCCCCTGCGCCGGATGCCGTGCGCCACCCTTTCCTCGTCGCCCTGGGCGAGCGGGTGCGAACACTCCGCCTTCGTCGCGGCATGACGCGTAAAGCCGTCGCCAAGTCGGCTGAAGTGTCGGAGCGGCACCTGGCGAACCTGGAATACGGCACCGGCAACGTATCTATATTGGTGCTTTTGCAAGTGGCGAACGCGCTGCAATGCGAGCTTGCCGAGTTGCTGGGCGATGTGACCACGTCATCGCCAGAATGGTTGATGATCCGTGAGTTGCTGGAGCGCCGCGGAGAAAGTGATTTGCGCCGTGCGCGTCAGTCACTCAGCGAGATGTTTCATCACGCCGGGTCAGACCGGGCCAAGGGTGCTCGCATTGCGCTGATTGGCCTGCGCGGCGCGGGCAAAACATCGCTAGGCCAGCGCCTGGCCGCTGATCTGGGCTATGCCTTTATCGAACTCAGCCGGGAAATTGAGCAATTCGCTGGTTGCAGCATCAACGAAATCCACAATCTCTACGGCACCAATGCCTACCGTCGCTATGAGCGTCGAGCGCTGGAAGAAGCCATTCAAATCTACCCCGAAGTAGTGATCGCCACACCTGGTGGTCTGGTGGCGGATGCCGCTAATTTCAACTTGCTGCTACAGCACTGCACCACAGTGTGGCTGCAGGCTGACGCTACAGATCACATGTCGCGAGTGGCGGCGCAGGGTGATATGCGTCCCATGGCGGCCAGTCCTGAGGCTATGGAGGATTTGAAGCGCATCCTGGCGGGCAGATCTGCCTTTTATGCCAAGGCGGATCTGCGTTTTGACACCAGCCACCACCCGGACGAGGATTCCGCGTTCCACGCGTTGCGAGACCTGGTGCGCGCCAACGTAGTCACCTGAACCTGCCTCGAATAGATTGTTGCAATAAAATGCATTGACGGCAATCTGAACATGCACTATTATTCATGTACTGGCTTTCCGGCGCATCTTGATTCATCTCACAAGCCAGCCACAGCGCCGTCACTAGAAAAATCTAGCCCAAAGGATTCCCATGTCGCAAGAGCTGACCGTCGATTACCGGACTGAACCAAGCCAATACCACCACCTCAAGCTCTCCTTCGAGGGCAGCACGGCGCATTTGGCGATCGATATTGATGAAAACGCTGGCCTGCGTCCTGGCTACAAGCTAAAGCTCAATAGCTATGACTTGGGGGTAGATATTGAATTGCACGATGCCGTGCAGCGCATCCGCTTTGAGCACCCAGAAGTCAAGTCCGTCATCGTGACCAGCGCCAAGGACAAAGTGTTCTGCTCTGGCGCCAACATCTTCATGCTGGGCGTTTCCAGCCATGCATGGAAGGTGAACTTCTGCAAATTCACCAACGAAACGCGCAACGGCCTGGAAGACAGCAGCAAGCACAGCGGCCTGAAATTCATCGCGGCGGTCAACGGCGCATGCGCCGGCGGTGGCTATGAGCTGGCTCTCGCTTGCGATGAAATCATCCTGGTGGATGACCGCAACTCTTCCGTCAGCCTGCCCGAAGTGCCTTTGCTGGGCGTGCTGCCTGGCACCGGCGGCTTGACCCGCGTCACGGATAAACGCCATGTCCGCCATGATCTGGCAGACATCTTCTGCACCAGCGTAGAGGGTGTGCGCGGTCAGCGCGCTGTCGATTGGCGCCTGGTTGATGCCATTGCCAAGCCGCAGGTGTTCAAGGAAACCGTGGCCAAGCGTGCGGCTGAGTTGTCTGCCAGCAGCCACCGCGGCAGCGGCAAAGGCGTGGCTCTGACGCCCCTTGAGCGCCAAGTGGACGGCGACAAAGTTAGCTACTCGCATGTAGAGGTGACGATTGACCGTGTCAAACGCCAAGCCGTCTTCACCATCAAGGCGCCCGCAGCGGTACAACCGAAAGACATCGCAGGCATCGAAGCCGCAGGCGTGGCTTGGTGGCCGCTGGCCATGGCGCGTGAACTGGATGACGCCATCCTGCACATGCGTACCAATGAATTGGACATTGGCACCTGGGTACTCAAGACCACCGGTGAAGCCGCTGCTGTGCTGGCCGTTGGCGCGGCGCTGGAAGCCAACAGCAGCCATTGGTTCGTCAACGAAACCATTGGCATGCTGCGTCGTACCTTCGCACGCCTTGATGTCACATCGCGCTCACTGTTTGCGCTGGTGGAGCCAGGCTCGTGCTTCGCCGGCATCCTGGCGGAGCTGGCTTTCTGCGCAGACCGCACTTATATGCTTGACGACGAACAAGCTGCCAGCATCACGCTTGATTCGTTCAACTTCGGTTTGCTGCCCATGGTCAATGGTCAGTCGCGCCTGGCGCGCCGCTTCTATGAAGAGCAAAGTGCCATGGACGCAGTCCGCGACGCCGCAGGTAAAGCTCTGGGGCCTAAAGATGCCTTGGCGCTGGGCCTGGTTACCGCCACGCCAGACGATATTGACTATGCAGATGAGATCCGCATTGCTTTTGAAGAGCGTGCCGCCATGAGCCCGGACGCGCTCACCGGTCTGGAAGCCAACCTGCGCTTCGCTCAGCGCGAGAACATGCTCACCCGCATCTTCGGTCGCTTGACCGCCTGGCAGAACTGGATTTTCCAGCGCCCCAACGCCGTGGGCGAAAAGGGTGCACTCAAGGTGTACGGCAAGGGCGACAAGGCTCAGTTCGATCTGAACCGCGTCTAAATCTCCACGCCTCGCACATCCAACGCGTTACTTTTCCTAGAGGAGTCCCACCATGAGCAGCATCGATTACAGCGAAAAGATCCCCAATAACGTCAATCTGTCGGAAGACCGCACGCTGCAACGCGCGCTGGAACACTGGCAGCCCAACTACCTGCAATGGTGGAACGATATGGGGCCGGACGGTTCGCAAAACTTCGACGTATACCTGCGTACCGCAATCAGCGTAGACCCGCAGGGATGGGCGCAGTTTGGTCACGTCAAGATGCCTGATTACCGTTGGGGCATCTTTCTGAACCCTGGCGAGCAAGACCGCAAGATTCACTTCGGCGATCACAAGGGCGAAGCCGTCTGGCAAGATGTGCCTGGCGAATACCGTGCCAATCTGCGCCGCATCATCGTCACGCAGGGTGACACTGAGCCCGCTTCTGTCGAGCAGCAACGCCACCTGGGCCTGACCTGCCCTAGTCAGTACGACCTTCGCAACCTGTTCCAGGTGAACGTGGAAGAGGGCCGCCACCTGTGGGCCATGGTGTACCTGCTGCACCGCTACTTCGGCCGTGATGGCCGCGAGGAAGCCGAGGCACTGCTGGAGCGTAACAGCGGCAACGCGGACAACCCACGTATCCTGCAGGCATTCAATGAGAAGACGCCTGATTGGCTCAGCTTCTTCATGTTCACGTACTTCACCGATCGTGACGGCAAGTTCCAGCTCTGCGCACTCGCCGAAAGCAGCTTCGATCCGCTGGCCCGCACGACCAAGTTCATGCTGACCGAAGAAGCCCACCACATGTTCGTGGGTGAGTCCGGAATCTCTCGTGTGATCCAGCGCACGGTCAACGCCATGAACGAGCTCAAGACCGATGACGTGACCAAGCTGCGCGCAGCGGGCGTGATCGATCTGCCCACGATCCAACGCTACATCAACTTCCATTACAGCGTCACCATTGATCTGTTCGGTGCAGACGAGTCTAGCAACGCCGCCACTTTCTACAGCACGGGCTTGAAAGGCCGCTACGAAGAAGGCAAGCGCGTGGATGATCACCTGCTCAAAGGCCAGACCTACAAGGTGCTGAACGTCGTGGGTGACAAGTTGGTCGAAAAAGAAGTCCCCATGCTCAATGCGCTCAACGAAGTGCTGCGTGACGACTACATCACTGATTCCAGGGCCGGTGTCGAGCGTTGGAACCGCGTGATCGAGAAGGCGGGCATCTCCGTCAAGCTCACGGTTCCGCACAAGGCCTTCCACCGCAACATTGGCGCTCTCTCTGGTGCCAAGATCGCTCCAGACGGCCGTGTCGTGAGCGAGCAAGAGTGGAGCAAACGCGTCAACGAATGGTTGCCGAGCGACGAAGACCGCGCCTACGTGGGCTCGCTCATGGGCCGGGTTGTGGAGCCCGGTAAGTTCGCCAACTGGATTGCCCCGCCAGTCATGGGCGTGAACCGCCAGCCAGTGGATTTCGAGTACGTGCGTTTCAACTAAGAGCGTGTTTGTTATTCTTGTGCAGCCTTGCACTTCTCCTTCTCTCGCCAGCGGGTAGAGGTGAGGGGCTCCTTCCCCCGCTGGGGAAGGGCAGGGGAGGGGGCATGCGGCTTTTCCATGGGTAGCGCTGCATGCCTCACCGGTTGGCCGGCCCTTGCCCTACCCAGAGTGGGAGGGGATTGAAAGTTAGCGCCCCACGAAAAAACCGCCATCATGGAAACCTCTACCGATTCCTCCGTCCTCAAACAGCATCTGATCGATCCCGAGATCTGTATCCGATGCAACACCTGCGAGGCTATCTGCCCCGTCGGCGCCATCACGCACGATTCAATGAATTACGTGGTGAAGGCAGATATCTGCAACGGGTGCATGGATTGCATCTCGCCTTGCCCCACTGGAAGCATCGACAACTGGCGACTGATGCCACGCATCAAGCCCTACACCATTGAAGAGCAACTGGGCTGGGACTCCCTTCCCGTGGAGCTCACGGCGGAGCAATTGGCAGAGCAAGGTGTTGGCAGTGGAGATGACGCCGCTGCGGATCTTCTGGTGCAAGAGCAAGCCGCCACCCCGGCTTCGGATCCCACTGGAGAGGCACCGTTCAACTCCTCCGCCTATGGCGCGACCACGCCTCCCTGGTCGGCTGCGCATGCGTACGCGAATCTCTATGGGCCCAAGTCGGCTGAGAAATTCGTGACCGCCACCGTGGTGGGGAACGTGCGAGTCACAGAAGTAGGAAAAGAGTACGACACGCACCACATCGTGCTGGACTTCGGCAACATGCCATTTCCTGTACTCGAAGGCCAGAGCATTGGCGTCATACCGCCTGGGTTGGACGCGCGCGGCAAACCCAATCATCCACGCCAATACAGCATTGCCAGCCCCCGCAATGGTGAACGGCCAGGCTACAACAACATCAGCCTGACCATCAAACGTGTGCTGGAAGACTATCAGGGCAACCCAGTGCGCGGAGTCGCCAGCAACTACATGTGCGATCTGAACGTCGGTGATCAGGTGCAGGTGACCGGGCCTTTCGGCACGAGCTTCCTGATGCCTAACCATCCGAAATCGAACATCGTGATGATTTGCACCGGCACGGGGTCAGCCCCCATGCGTGCCATGACCGAATGGCGTCGGCGCTTGCGCGCGTCAGGAAAATTCGAAGGTGGCAAGCTGATGCTGTTCTTCGGTGCACGCACCAAGGAAGAGTTGCCTTACTTCGGGCCGCTGCAAAGCCTGCCCAAGGATTTCATCGACACCAGTTTCGCTTTCAGCCGCACGCCAAATCAGCCAAAAAAGTACGTGCAAGATTTGATGCGCGAACGCTCCGCTGATCTGGTCGCGCTACTGAAAGATCCAAACACCTTCATCTATGTCTGCGGCTTGAAGAGCATGGAGGAAGGCGTGGTGCTGGCGCTCAGCGACGTGGCGCAAAACGCCGGTCTGAACTGGGAAGAGGTCGGCGGCAAGCTCAAGAAAGAAGGCCGCTTGCATCTCGAGACGTATTGACCAAGGGCTCCCCCTGAGTCGCTTACGCGCCATCCCCCTGAGGGGGACGCAGCCAGCGGCCTGGCAAAGCCAGCTCCGCGGCCTTCTGATTCTGAATTGCTCCCCTCGCACGAAACGCGCGCGGCGAGGTGTCTCACCCCCTCTCCCGCTTGCGGGAGAGGGTTGGGGCGGCCGGCTGCGGCGTGAGGGTCAGCAGCCGTTGAACTGTCACTGCAGTCCCTGCAAACCAAGCCCTCAGAACCTCAATACGACTTCGGAAGCCCCAGAATATGCTCAGCCACATAGCTGAAAATCATGTTCGTAGAAATAGGCGCCACTTGATAAAGCCGGGTTTCACGAAACTTTCGTTCCACATCGTATTCACAGGCGAAGCCAAAGCCCCCATGTGTTTGCAGGCACACATTCGCCGCCTCCCAACTCGCTTTCGCCGCCAGGTGCTTGGCCATATTGGCAGCTGCGCCCGCGTTCTGGTGCCCATCGATCTTCTCGCAAGCCTTCCAGCGCATGAGGTTGGCGGCTTCGAGCTCTATGAGTGATTCGGCAATGGGAAACTGAATGCCCTGGTTCTGGCCGATCTGGCGCCCGAACACCACGCGTTCCTTGGCGTAGCGCGTCGCCCTGTCGATGAACCAATACCCATCACCAATGCATTCAGCGGCGATCAAGGTGCGCTCCGCATTGAGTCCGTCAAGCAAGGTCTTGAAGCCTTTCCCCTCCGGCCCCAGCAAGTTTTCTTCAGGGATCTCAAGATTGTCGAAAAACAGCTCGTTGGTCTCGTGGTTGACCATGTTGAGGATGGGGCGTACGGTGAGTCCCTGGCTCATAGCCTCCTTCAAATCGATCAGAAAGCAGCTCAAGCCCTCTGAGCGTTTTTGTACTTCAGCCAGAGGCGTTGTGCGGGCCAGCAAGATCATCATGTCGCTGTGCTGGATGCGGGAAATCCACACTTTCTGACCGTTGATCACCCAGCGGCCATCCTTCCTGATGGCCGTGGTCTTGAGCTTGGTGGTGTCGCTGCCGGTCGTGGGCTCCGTGACCCCCATGGATTGGATACGCAAGTCACCACTGGCGATGCGAGGCAAGAGATCGCGCTTTTGCTTTTCGGAGCCGCTGCGGACGATGGCGTTCATCACATACATCTGGCCGTGGCATGCGCCAGAGTTTCCGCCGGAGCGGTTGATCTCTTCCATGATGACCGACGCCTCGGCCATCGAAAGGCCGGAGCCACCGTACTCCTCTGGAATCAAGGCGGCCATCCATCCCGCTCGCGTGAGCGCATCAACGAACTCCTCCGGATAGCCTCGTTGCTCGTCTACTTTGCGGAAATACTCATCGGGGAATTGCCCGCATAGGTGGCGGATAGCGTCGCGAATTTCCTGGTACTGGTCGGTTTCATTGAGCATGGTGGCGTGTTTCCGCAGATTGATTCCGCCGATCGGAAGGCGGGCAACAGCCCATAGCTTAGGTTAAGCCGAGCGTTGAGTCATGCGATAGCGGGGCGAGCCTGTGCAGCTGATTCAGGTGAAGCGCGGAACACATCTATGCCTTCCCGCGCTGCGGCCTTTAACAACTCCGGCGTGGCGCGGATATGCGCCTCCAGTTCCAGGGCCGCGCGGAATTCATTTCCGGCCATGGCGGCTTCAAAGATGCCGCGGTGTTCCTCGTGCACGTTGCGCTTGCCCTGGCCCAGGTCGATCGCGTAGCGTCGATAGCGTTCGCTATGGCGATTCAGTATGCGCAGCAGCCGCACGGTCCAGGCGGAACCGCAGTTGGCCACCAGCAATTCGTGGAATTGGGTGTTCAAGGCCTCCCAGCGCTGAACAAGCTCCGGAAGAATCGGTTGCTCAATGGCTGACATCCGGGCGTAGACCTGCTGCAGTTCCTGGCGCCACGCTTCATCGGCGTGCCGTATGGATTGCCTGAGCGCCTCGATCTCAATGCGCACCCGGAGATCCGTCAGGTCGTCCAGATCCTGAACCGTGATGGGTGCGACCCGAAAGCCCCGCTGGCCTTCCGCCTCAACCAAGGCATCGCTCACCAAGCGATTAAGTGCTTCACGCAAGGTGCCCGCGCTCACATCGTAGCGGGCCCGCAAATGCTCCACCCGCAGTTTCTCTCCCGGTGCAATGCGGCCGTCCACGATGTCGTCACGCAACTGCGTATAGGCGCGCTCGATCAGCGTGCGCGGCGTGGTCGTGTCATCGCTCGGAAAAGAGCCTTCTGCAGGCGGTGTGGGAAGGGCGGATCGTTTGACCATGGGTTCGCGGCGCTGGCGGGCGCCTGAGCGGTGTCCTGAAAGAGTTGGCGCGGTAGCCGGAGCATAGCAGTCATGCGCGTAGCTCGTTTTCAGGAAAGGACTGATTTCACTTAAATATCGATAAATATTTCGATAATTTGGAATGTGCTGCTGGTAAATCTAAGGCATCCAATAAATTATCGATATTTTTGTGGACACGGCACGAATGCGCTTCTAGAATCGGCTCCATCCAAGCAACGGCGCGCCAGAGTGCCTGAAATCAGGGGTGATATGAAAGAGTTTCTTAACTTCATCAACGGCGAGTACGTCCGTAACGCCAGCGGCAAGACCTTCGAGAACCGCAATCCGGTGGACAACAGCCTCATCGGCAACGTCTTCGAAGCAGGTCATGCAGAAGTGGATGCCGCCGTAATCGCTGCCCGTGCGGCACTCAAGGGCGATTGGGGCCGGCTCGCCATTGGCGAGCGGGTCAAGTTGTTGGACGCCGTGGCCAATGAGATCAACCGGCGGTTCGACGATTTCCTGCAGGCAGAGATCGCTGACACCGGCAAGCCATACGATCTGGCTTCGCACGTGGACATTCCACGCGGTGCGGCCAACTTTCAGGTTTTCGCCGACACCATCAAAAGCATGTCGACGGAATCATTCAACATGCGCACGCCAGATGGCAAGACGGCGCTCAGCTACGGCGTGCGCGTACCGCGTGGTGTGATCGCCGTGGTCTGCCCCTGGAACCTGCCCCTTCTCCTCATGACCTGGAAAGTGGGCCCGGCCTTGGCGTGCGGGAACACGGTGGTGGTGAAACCCTCTGAAGACACCCCCGCCACCGCCACGTTGCTGGGCGAGGTAATGAATGCCGTAGGCATGCCCAAAGGGGTGTACAACGTGGTGCAAGGTTTTGGCCCCGGCTCGGCCGGTGAGTTTCTAACCAAGCATCCCGGTGTGAATGGCATCACATTCACTGGTGAAACACGTACCGGCACTGCCATCATGCAAGCCGCAGCGGTAGGGGTTCGTCCGGTGTCGATGGAGCTGGGCGGCAAGAATGCCGCTGTTGTGTTCGCTGATTGTGATTTCCAGACCGCTGTAGATACCGTGACCCGGTCCTGCTTTGAGAATGCGGGCCAGGTGTGCCTGGGCACGGAACGCGTCTACGTGGAGCGCCCCATCTTCGATAAGTTCGTGGCTGCGCTGAAAGTTAAAGCAGAAGGTATGAAGCCCGGTCTGCCGTTTGAGAAAGACACGAAGATCGGTCCGGTCATCAGCAAGGAACACCAGAAAAAGGTACTGTCCTACTATCAAAAAGCTAAGGATCAAGGGGCCACGGTGGTCACCGGTGGCGGTGTGCCGGACATGCCGGAATCGCTCAAAGATGGGTGCTGGGTGCAGCCCACCATCTGGACCGGCCTGCCGGAAACCGCAGCCGTCATCACGGACGAAATCTTCGGTCCCTGCTGCCATATCTCGCCGTTCGACACTGAAGAAGAGGTGGTGGCCAAGGTCAATAACAACCCCTACGGCCTGGCGACTTCCATTTATTCCCAGGATATTGGTCGTGCCAACCGCATGGCGCAATCCATTGAAGTGGGGCTGTGCTGGATCAACAGCTGGTTCTTGCGCGATCTGCGCACCTCATTCGGCGGTTCCAAGCAGTCAGGCATCGGGCGCGAGGGCGGTGTGCATTCGTTCGAGTTCTACACAGATCTTCGCAACGTGATGGTCAAGTTTTAGGGCGTAGCGCTTAGGTCATCGGTGAGCCTATGGGCCGCGCGGCCCGCGGATGACCGCCCCGCTCGAGTGCCGAAAGTCATTAGAAAAGCTGAGGTGACATGAAAAACGAACATATCAACCAACTGGGCGATGAGCTCTACGAAGCGCTCAAGGCCTGCCGCACACTAGAGCCGTTGACCAATCGCCACCCTGACATCAGCATCGACGACGCCTACGCCATCCAGCAGCGGATGATGAAACGCCGCCTCGATGCTGGCGAGAAAGTGGTGGGCAAGAAGATCGGCGTGACCTCGAAAGCGGTCATGAACATGCTGGGCGTGTATCAACCTGATTTCGGCTGGCTGACCGACGGCATGGTCTACAACGAAGGCGAGGCCATTGAGGCCAGTACGCTGATCCAGCCCAAGGCCGAAGGTGAAATTGCCTTTGTGCTCAAGCGAACGCTGAAGGGCCCAGGGGTGACTGCAGCGGATGTGCTGGCCGCCACTGAAGGCGTGATGGCTTGCTTTGAAATTGTGGATTCGCGCATTCAGGACTGGAAGATCAAGATCCAGGACACCGTGGCGGACAACGCCAGTTGTGGGGTGTTCGTACTCGGCGACCGGCTGGTGGATGTGCGTGATGTGGATCTCGCCACCTGCGGCATGGTGCTGGAGAAAAATGGCGAGATCGTTGCCACAGGTGCTGGCGCCGCTGCCTTGGGGCACCCGGCCAACGCGGTCGCCTGGTTGGCCAATACGCTTGGTGCGCATGGAATTGCGTTGGAGGCGGGTGAGGTGGTGTTGTCCGGATCGTTGGCGATCATGGTTCCGGTGAAGGCTGGCGACAACCTGCGCGTGAGCATCGGCGGCATCGGTTCCTGCTCCGTGCGATTCACCTGAGAAGGTGTGAACCAATCCCTCACGTCATCGAGATTTCGAGGAAAAATTCATGAGCAAGAAAGTCAAATGTGCCTTGATCGGCCCTGGCAACATCGGTACGGATTTGCTGGCCAAGCTCCAGCGCAGCCCGGTGCTGGAAGCAGTGTGGATGGTGGGCATTGATCCTGCCTCTGACGGGCTGAAGCGTGCCCGTGAAATGGGCATCAAGACCACCGCTGATGGCGTGGACGGGTTGATTCCTCACATCAGGCAAGACGGCGTTCAAATTGTCTTTGATGCTACCAGCGCTTACGTTCATGCCGAGAACTCGCGCAAGGTCAATGCGGAGGGCGCCATGATGATCGACCTGACGCCCGCCGCTATCGGTCCTTATTGCGTGCCACCCGTCAATCTCAAGCAGCACGTAGGCAAGGCGGAGATGAACGTCAACATGGTCACCTGCGGTGGCCAGGCCACTATCCCCATGGTGGCGGCCGTGAGTCGAGTGCAGGCTGTGGCTTATGGCGAAATCGTGGCCACGGTATCCAGCCGTTCGGTCGGCCCTGGTACGCGAAAAAACATCGATGAGTTCACGCGCACCACGGCTGGGGCGGTGGAGAAAGTGGGTGGCGCGCAAAAAGGCAAGGCCATCATCATCATCAATCCAGCAGAACCGCCGCTGATCATGCGAGACACCGTGCATTGCCTGACCGTTGATGAGCCTGACCAGGCCGCGATCACCAAAAGTGTCCACGACATGATTGGCGAAGTGCAGAAATATGTTCCGGGCTACCGGCTGGTCAATGGCCCCGTGTTCGATGGCAATCGGGTTTCCATTTACCTGGAAGTCGAGGGCCTGGGGGACTACCTGCCCAAGTACGCAGGCAACCTGGACATCATGACAGCCGCTGCTGCGCGAACAGCTGAAATGTTCGCCGAAGAGATCCTTGCCGGCACTCTCAAGCTCCAACCCGTCGCCGCCTGAAGGAGAAGCGAACATGAACAGACAAACGAACGCGGGCGCTCTGAAGGGCAGGAAAATCACCGTGCACGACATGACGCTGCGCGATGGCATGCATCCCAAACGCCACCTGATGACGCTGGAGCAGATGACCACCATTGCCCAGGGGCTGGATGCCTCCGGCGTGCCGCTGATTGAAGTCACCCATGGCGATGGCCTCGGCGGCAGTTCAGTCAACTACGGATTTCCCGCGCATACCGATGAAGAGTATCTTGGCGCGGTCATTCCGCTCATGAAGCAAGCCAAGGTGTCGGCGCTGCTACTACCCGGCATAGGCACTGTCGATCATCTGAAGATGGCGCGCGAGCTCGGTGTGCACACCATTCGCGTAGCCACCCACTGCACCGAGGCCGATGTGAGCGAGCAGCACATCTCCATGGCCCGCAAGATGGATATGGATACCGTCGGCTTCCTGATGATGAGCCACATGCATACCCCTGAAGGCCTGGTCACTCAGGCCAAGCTGATGGAGAGCTACGGGGCCAACTGTATCTACATCACCGATTCGGCTGGCCACATGCTGCCGGGAGATACCAAGGAAAAGCTCAGCCGGGTTCGCCAGGCACTTCGGCCTGAAACTGAACTGGGCTTTCATGGTCATCACAACCTCGCGATGGGCGTGGCCAACTCGATCGCCGCTATTGAAGCAGGCGCCAACCGCATCGACGCAGCCGCCGCAGGTCTGGGCGCTGGTGCGGGCAACACCCCCATGGAAATCCTGGTTGCGGTGTGCGATCTCATGGGTATTGAGACCGGGGTGGATGTCTTCGCCATTCAGGATGTGGCGGAAGACCTTGTGGTGCCCATCATGGATTTCCCCATTCGCTGTGATCGCGATGCGCTCACGCTGGGCTATGCAGGCGTCTACGGATCGTTCCTGCTGTTTGCCAAGCGCGCGGAGAAGAAGTACGGCGTGCCGGCGCGCGAGATCCTGGTGGAGATGGGCCGCCGCGGCATGGTTGGTGGACAGGAAGACATGATCGAAGACACGGCACTCACCCTGGCCAAAGCACGCGAAACTGCAGCGCGCAAGGCTGCCTGACTGGAGACGAACGAACATGGCACTTGATAAGCAAACTCTCGACCAACTGGCACTTCATCTGGAAAATTGCCAGTTGGAACGCAAAGACACACTGAAGGTGACCGACACCCACCCGGACATGGACTGGGATGACGCCTACGCTATTCAAGACCGTATCCTGGCCGCCAAGCTTGCACGCGGCGCTCGCATGGCGGGTTACAAAGCGGGCCTGACTTCACACGCCAAAATGAAGCAGATGGGTGTGACCGACCCCGTGTTCGGCTTCCTCGTCGATGACTACATCGTGGCCGAAGGTGCTGAGATCAAAGTCAGCGAGTTGATTCACCCCAAGGTCGAACCCGAAATCTGTTTTGTGACCAAGGCGGAGCTGAAAGGCCCTGGTTGCAGCATCGCCAACGTGCTCGCCGCGAGCGACATCGTCCTGCCTGGGATCGAGATCATCGACAGCCGCTATCGCGACTTCAAGTTCGATTTGAAGAGCGTGGTGGCAGACAACACATCCGCTTCACGTTTCGTCGTGGGTGGCCATGCCGTAGATGCGCGCAGTGTGGATTTGCGTACCACCGGGATCGTGCTGGAAAAGAATGGCGAAGTGGTGGCGCTTGGCGCCGGAGCTGCCGTGCTGGGTCATCCGGCTGCCGCAGTGGCCATGCTGGTCAATCACCTGGGCCGGCGCGGCAAGAGCCTGCCGGCGGGAAGCTTGGTGCTCTCTGGCGGGATCACCGAGGCGGTATCAGTCAAGGCCGGCGACAACGTCACGCTGCGGGTGCAAGGCATGGGCAGCGTTTCAACACGATTCGTTTGATTCAGGAGCGGTCGTGCTTCAGTACGAGGCTTCCCCGTAGTCTTTCCAAACCCTAGGGTCACGCAAGATTTTTCCAGCGTTGTCATAGGGAACCCTGCTGGCTTTAACTCGCTTTCCCCTTAAGCGGGAGGGCGTTGGCGCGCGGGTGTGCGCCCACGGCTCAGTGCCCGGCGTCCGGAAGCCGTGCTCACTCGAAATTGGCTCTTAGTTCACTCAAAACTCATTTTTATCAGGAGACCTCATGAAACGACGCCATCTGATCGCCGCCGCAGCGGCAGTAGCAAGTACCGGTACTCTGCCCACCCTGGCATGGGGACAAGCGGCGTACCCTGCCAAGCCGGTGAAACTGATCGTCCCATTTCCGCCCGGCGGCCCCACCGACATCATGGGCCGCACGGCTGCCAAGGCTATGGGTGACAAACTGGGCCAGCAATTCGTGGTTGAAAACAAAGCCGGCGCCGGTGGCAACATTGGCACGGATGCGGTCGCCAAGGCTGCGGCAGATGGCTACACCATTGCCCTGGCCGCCATCAGCAGCCTGGCGATAGGTCCGCACCTGTACAGCAAGTTTCCTTTTAACGTCGAGAAGGATCTGGCGCCGATTTCTCTTGTGGGCACCACGCCTTGCGTTGTTGTGATCAATCCTTCGGCACCGTTCAGTGATTTGAAGGGCTTGGTGGCGTACGCAAAAGCCAATCCAGGCAAACTGCAATACGCCGTTTCCGGCATTGGCACCAGCAACCACCTGGCCGCCGAATTGCTGCAGTCAGTGGCCGGTATTCAGCTCACCAGTATTCCCTACAAAGGCTCCAGCCAGATCATTCCTGATTTGCTGTCCGGAGTGATTCAACTCAGTATGGAAAGCTCGCTGGCGACCACCTTGCAGCACATCAAGGCTGGAAAGTTGAAAGCTCTTGCCGTGACGTCTGCCAAACGCTCCAAGGCCTTGCCGGATGTGCCCACCGTGGCGGAGTCAGGCTTTCCTGGGTTCGAGGTGGAGACTTGGTTTGGTCTGGTGGCGCCTGCCGCGACACCGCCAGCTGTCGTGCAAAAGCTTCACGATGCCTGGGCGGAGGGTGCCAAGACAGGCGAAGCCCAATCCGCCTTCGATAATATTTCGGGAAATCTGCGCGTGAACTCCCCGCAGGAGTTTGCCGCCTTCATCAAGGCTGAGAACAAGCGCTGGGGGGATCTGATCCAGAAGCTGGCTATCAAGGCAGAGTAGAAGGCGGACTGAAGACGGCGCACCCCCTGCCGGCTGGTTCAGGGTAGGTGCAGCCAGCATCTCCATGGTGTGGTGAAAATTTATCAGGCCCTGGCTGATGCGCTGACCTCACCCTGCAGGGATTGGAGTGCGGCTTGATCATCGATATACTCCGGGACATGGTTCGCTCTCTGCCTCGCCAATTCGCTCTCAACGCCTTCGTCGCTTCTTGCACGATGGTGGTTCTCGAGCGCGCATCGGCGCCAGTCAGTGCGAAGTCCAAAGCCAAGAAACAGTCGCTCATCTGACCGGAGCCAGCTGTTCCGTCGGATGAGCGACGGAACAGCAGGCCGGTGGCATCTCCCTCCCATTTTTTCCCGGCTCGCTTGTCTAGCGCGCCTCTGAACGGACTTTTTAGTCGGTCGAGTTCAAGGGAAAAACATGTCTCATTTTTCAGGTATCTGGATTCCACTCGTGACGCCGTTCAACGCGGGCAGCGTCGATTTCATCGCGCTCGATGCGCTGGTCCGGCGCTACGCACGCACCGGTATTTCCGGGTTTGTGGCCCTGGGCACAACGGGCGAGCCCGCTGCACTGGATGACCGCGAGCAAGACGCTGTGCTCGCCACCGTGCTCTCAGCAGCAGGCGGCCTGCCGGTCGCGGTGGGCGTGAGCGGCAACCATACTGCACAGGTCTGTGACCGTGTGGCTGCACTCAATGCCCGGCCCATTGCCGGGGTACTGGTCAGTGCGCCGTACTACATCAAGCCATCGCAAGCAGGCATCATCGGCCACTTCACGGCAATCGCGGACGCGAGCCAGGCTCCCGTGATCCTCTACGATATTCCGGCACGTACTGGAGTGGAGCTTGAATTGCAGACACTCCTGGAGCTCGCGGCGCATGAGCGAATCACAGCCATTAAAGACTGTGGAGGCGCACCTGAAAAGACACGGTCTCTCATTCTCGATGGGCGCCTCGAAGTGCTCTGCGGCGAAGACCTCGATCTATTCAATGTGCTTTGCGAGGGCGGCAGCGGAGCGATCGCGGCATCGGCGCACCTTTTTCCTGAGCGGTTCGTTGCGCTGGCGTGCTTGCTGCGGGAGGGGAAGCTCACTGAAGCGCGTCCGATCTGGCATGCCTTGGTTCCGGTCATACAGGCCACTTTTGCAGAACCTAATCCCGGGCCGTTGAAGGCTGCACTTGCTCAACTGGGGAGCATGCGCAATGAACTGCGCGCGCCGATGACACCAGTCAGCAGGGAGCTGGAGATTGAACTTCAAAAATTGACTGCGTAGACGAAGCCGTTATAAGCGGCTCCCATTGAGACTTTATAGATAATGACCAATACCCGTTCGGGCCTGTCGAAGCCTTGCGCGGCGCTTCGACGCTTCGACTGCTCAGGATAGGCTAGGCTCAACGTGACCGGGCTAGGTCGATTGTCACGATTGACGAAAACGTCAGTAGGCTCAATAGTGCGGTGGTCTCTCGTCGAGTGCGTTGGTGGAGGTTTGTGAGCCACCTTCGGGCACCCGTCTGCGCAAGTCATCCAGCTCGATCAAGAGGCGATCAATCTGTTGCTGTTGCCGGTAGATGGTCAGATTGAGCTGGTCGAGCAAGTCTTCGCCATAGCTGGCCTTGATTTCCAGTGCGGTCAGTCGGTCGTTGGTGTCGTCAGAAGTTGGCATGGGGTGATCATAGTGCGCCACTCTGCAAGACTGGCTCTGGGGCAGTTTCCTTGCGAGCTTGCCCAATTGAGCCGCGTGCGAGGCGTGCCACACACACCTCATCACGCGTCGCGGGAGTCCGTAATTACGCAGTGCCGTGCAGGCCGCCCGGCGCTTCCGATGAGTTGGGTTTGAGGCTGCAATCACTGCAGATGCCGTGCATTTCCACTGCAGCCGTGTTCAATTTGAAAGAATTCTCGCGGGACCAGCTTTTCAAGCGCCGATCGATTGCTGTGTCCGAGAACTCGTCCACGTGTCCGCATTGGTCGCAGATGGCAAAGACAACCAGGTGGGTCCCATGTCCGTGTCCATGATCGTGCGGGTGCGCACATGCCACGAAAGAGTTCAGGCTTTCCACCCGATGCACGAGGCCGTACTCCATCAACTTGTCCAGCGCGCGGTAGACCTGTTGCGGTGCACGCAGCCCTTCACCCCGCAGCTGGTCCAACAGTGCGTACGCACTGGATGGCGTTTCTTCGCGCGCAAGCGCATCCAGCACCAGTGACTGATGCTTGGTCAGCTCATGAGCTTGGGACTTGGCTGGTTCCGGCATGGTTAAGCTAAGAGCGGTAGCTGTCAGGTTGTATGTGATGTAGTAACCGCTGAAGTTTAGCGTGTCTGCTCTGAGGCGGGGGGAGGACGAAAAAAATGAGCCTCGCTGGCAAGCACTAGGGTGCCGGCTGGCAGGCTCTTCAATGGCGCCAGACGGGCGCCTCCCACGATGAAAGAAACAAAGCGAATAGACCGCTGGACTGGGATAAAGCGTACAGGGCCGCTTTATGAGCCGGGCGCTTGCCGCATGCCGGCTTGTTACTTGGTCAGGATCAGTTTGCCCAGCTTGGTGGCCTGCAACCGATAGACCGATCCGTTGTGAGTGATCTCTATCGTTTTGCGGCCTTGAAGCAGGTGATTGCTAGGTAGTGGAGAGGGGGAAACCGCCGGCTCGGCTGCTGCCGCCACTTTCCCAGATTGGGAGGGATGCGGCTGGGGCATGTCCGAGGCGCTTGGCATGATGGGTAATCCCGTTCAGCGTTTGGGTTCAGTGATAAAACCGATTTTCTTCAAGCCTGCCTGCTGTGCCGCCGCCATGGCCATGGCCACGCGCTCGTAGCGAACTTCCTTGTCACCACGAATGTGCAGTTCTGGTTGGGGCTCCTTCGCGGATTCGGCGGTCAGGCGTGCGGGCAGTGCATCGTCTGAAATCTTTTCCTCTCCCAGGAAATAGCTACCATCGGCTTGCACGGAAAGATTCAGCGTCTCGGGCTTGATCAATTCTTTCTCGTTCGAGACGTTAGGCAATTCCACATTCACGGCGTGTTTCATAACAGGCACGGTGATGATGAAGACGATCAGCAGCACCAGCATCACGTCGATGAACGGGACCATATTGATCTCGCTCATCACCTCGTCGGTATCGTCGGCGATAAATCCGGCCATTATCTAGCTCCTCGACTCATCTTATGCCTTCTTCATCGGCACTACGCGGCTATCTGCAGGACCAGCAATGACGCGGGCACCCGTGACGTAGTAGCTATGAAGATCGTGCGCAAAGCGACCAAGCTTGGCCAGAATGTGCTTGTTGCCACGCACGAGTGCGTTGTAGCCCAGCACGGCAGGAATAGCGACTGCCAGGCCCATCGCGGTCATGATCAGTGCTTCGCCGATGGGGCCGGCCACTTTATCGATGGTGGCTTGACCGGCGGCACCGATGCTCATCAGGGCGTGATAAATACCCCACACGGTGCCAAACAGACCTACGAACGGAGCAGTGGAGCCCACAGACGCCAAAATAGCCAAACCGGCTTGCAGTCTGCCGGTGGTGTTATCGATGCTGTTGCGCAGGGCGCGCGAGATCCAATCGCTCACATCCAGCGAATCGTGCAATTGGGCTTGCGTAGCGCGGTGGTGGGCAGCTGCTTCGCGGCCTTCAATGGCCAGCTCACGGAAAGGGTTGCTGTCTGACGTACCAAGCTTGTTCAAGCCTTCTGCCATGTCCGTGGAATGCCAGAAGCCTTCCACTTTCGCGGCCAGGCTCTTGGCGCGTATGACATCCAGCGCCTTGATGAGGATCACAACCCAGGACGCGAGCGACATGCCAATCAACGCGATGAACACCGTGCGAGTGACCCAGTCACCCTGGGACCACACGTGATAAAGACCAAACTGAGAATCCATGCTTACTCCAGAACGAAATTAAGAGGTACGTTGAACCACATCGCCTCCGCCACGCCATCGCGGGTGCCAGGCTTATAGCGCCAACGGTCGCGCGCGGTTTCCAAAGCGACTTGATCGAGCCGCTCAAAACCACTGGAACGCTGAATTCGAGCTTCCTGTGCGCGCCCGTCAGGGCCGATCAACACCCGTACGACAACCCGACCACTTTCGCCCAGACGGCGGCTCATGGCAGGGTAGGGCGGAGCTGCGTTGTTCAAATAGTCCGCAGTGCTCGACGGTTGCACCATTTTCGGTGGTGCGGGTGGGGCGGGCGGTGCAGGGGGAGCTGGTGGCGCCGGTGCCGGTTGAGGCGCAGGAACCGGCGCCGGCGCCGGCGCAGTGACGACAGGCGCGTTATCTACCGCAGGGGCTGGTGAGTTGATCGCCAGTGGTTGTGGCGCAGGCGCAGGGCGTGGCCGTTCAACCGGTTGGGGGCGCGGTTTGGGAGGTGTAGGAACCGGCGGGGTGGGCGCCGGCGGTGGTGGTACGGGCGGGCGTTCCGGCGCAGGTGGTGCGGGAGTGATGAATTCGGCCAGTATTTCAGCCGGAACCACCACTTCTACCGCGCGCCGTAACAAGCCGCTTTGAAGTGCCCACAATCCCAAACCGTGAAATAGCAGTACGCCGCCAACAATGACCGTATTGCGGCTCAGGCGGAGTGTGCGTGTCTGTTGAGGGGACAAGGAAGAAGAGTTGGACATCGTAATCGCGGCGGCCAGCGGAACCCTTGCGGCTGCATGACCATACAGGACGAAATGAAAAAAAGGCCGCGGTTTGCGTTTCAATAAGGAGAGATTTTTAGCGCCGCAGTACCCACAGCAGCGCACCGATCACCAGGATCAAGCTACCGCCGAAAGCCAGAAGAGCTCCACCGTTCATCTGCTGGTACCCAGGTCAGGCGACGGCGAAATTATTAAAGCCGCTCGCGTTGGCTGCGCCTTCCTGGCGCAGAGCAGCGGTGGGGTGGCTCGCACTGCATTGGTTCACGATGTCCCGGGCGCAACCCTCACAGGCGCCGCAGCACGTCGCGACACCCAGCTCAAGCTGGATGTCATCGAAGCTCATGCCCGCATGCGCATGACGAGTGATGTCGCGATCTGAAACCCGATTGCAAACGCAAACGATCATGATGAAATAACCTTTGGAGGCGAATTCTTGACCTCCATAATAAATGAGAATTAATCTCATTGTCAATGGCTATGCCGTCAATAGGGGAAAGTAATGAGCAGCGGGGCCCCGATCAGGAGGGGCTGAGGAGCGCTGGCGTGGCTTCATCCAGCGTGCGGCAACCGGTCAGCGCCATGGCTATTTCCAACTCATCACGCAAAAGCCGTATGACGCGCGCCACACCCAGGGCCCCGTCCACGGCCAGGCCGTGCATAGCGGGCCGGCCGATCAGCACGGCGTTGGCACCCAGCGCCAGGGCCTTGAGAACATCGGTGCCGCGGCGAATCCCTCCGTCTACGATGAGAGGTAAGCCTCCTTCCAGCGCCCTGGCAATGAGCGGCAGGGCACGCGTGGTGGTGGGGGCGGTATCGAGCGTCCTTCCGCCATGGTTGCTAACAATCAGGCCGGCCACGCCGAGTCGTTTGGCCTGCAGCGCGTCTTGCGGATGCAGTACGCCCTTGAGCCAGATTGGCAAGGGTGTTCGCTCCTGTAGCCAGGCGATGTCTTCCCAGCAAGGGGCGTGCGCAGGCAGGCCTGCGCAGTAGGTCTCGCTTGGTTGGTATGAAGGGGCGGGCAGGTTTTGCAGATGCACACTGCCCATGCCTGTGGGCAGTGTGAAGCCGGAGCGTCGTTCGCGGTCACGCGCGCCGCTCACTGGCGCATCGGCGGTTAATACCAGTGATTCATAGCCGGCGGCTTGTGCGCGTTGGGCAAGCGCAAGATTGAAGGCGCGGTCATGCTGCCAGTACAGTTGGAACCAGAGCGGGCCGCGACCAGGATCGTCCAACACCGCACTGGCAATCGCTTCCATAGGTGTGCTGGATTGGGTGCTCAACACATATCCGGCGCCTTGGGCGGCGGCGGCCAGTGCACTGCCGAGTTCGCCATCCGGATGTGCCAGCTTCTGGTGGGCTACGGGCGCCAGCAAGATGGGGTGTGCCAGTTCGCGCCCTGCCAGTCGCAGCTTGGTATGCCCTCCGGTCAATGGCCTCAGAACACGCGGCCATAGCTCCAGGCTCTGCCAGGCTTCGGTATTTCTGCGAAGCGTCAGTTCATCGGCTGCGCCTCCGCTGAAGTACGCCCAGATACCGGGCTCCAGCTTTTCGCGCGATTGGGCTTCGTAGTCGGCCAAAGTCACCGGTTGAAGAGGGGGCGTGATGTGCGAAACAGCCATGGCGAAGCTTAGTTCATGGTCAGGCTCTGCACCGGTGAACACGTTCCCAAGCGTTCAGGTGTTGGCCCACATGCGGAGCAGGTTGTGGTACGTGCCGGTGAGGGCTCGCGCTTCGGCAGTTTCTCCGTGTCGCTGCCGTAGCGCTAGCAGTGACATATCCATGTCAAACAGCAGGGCGCGTTGTTCAGGCGATCGCACCATACTTTCGATCCATAGGAAACTTGCCAGGCGCTCGCCTCGCGTCACCGGTCGCACCTCGTGCACACTGGTGCCAAGATACAACACTGCATCTCCGGCCGGCAGTTTGACTTCGCGTGAGGGTTCACCAGGGCCGCCATGCACTACCAGCTCTCCGCCTTCGTAGTCCACCGGATCGCAGAAAAACACCGTACAGGAGAGATCGCTGCGTACCCATTCGCCACTGGCTGAGGAGTGCATGACCGCCCCGTCTACATGGGGGCCGTAATGATTGGCATCGCCGCTATAACGATTGAAGAGCGGGTTGAAGATCCTGCGCGGCAAGGCTGCAGACAGCATCACCGGATCCCGCCGCAGGGCACCCAGCACCATTTCTCCCAATGCGCGGGCGCAAGAGCTTTCCTGCGCCAGTTGCTGGTTGTTTTTTTGTTGAACGGCCTGTGCGCCGGCACTGGTGCGCCCGTCTATCCAAGGCGTATCCGGCGCCAACAAGAGGGCGCGCGCCTGCGCTACTTCGTCGGGGGTGAGCAGGCCTTTGAGGTGCAGCAGCATTTGACCTGGAGCGGTAATTAGCCGGTTGTTTACTTTCGGTGGATACTACCGCAGAGAAGCTAGCGCTCGCGCCACGAGGGCAGCGAGCGCTTTCAACCGGCCGTCGCTAGGAAGCTATCAGAACAATGCCTTGAGCGTGAGCTGCACTTTGCGTGGTGCGCCGGGCACGTAAAACCCGCGATACAAGGCGTCAGCGTACAGCTTGTTGGTCAGGTTGCTCACGTTGAGCTTGAGCGTGATCTTTTCGCTGAACGCATACTCAGCCATCGCATCGAACGTGACGAAGCTGGCCGCGCGGACGGCACGTGAGCCTTCCGGATTCTGGCTGCTGCGGTAGTTGGCACCTACACCAAAACGCAGCTGAGGAATGACGCGGTATGTGGTCCAGAGGCTGCCGGAATGCCGGGGCGTGAGGCCTGGGCGATCTCCCTGCACTTGCGCTCCGCCACCGTTGGCTGCCAGTGCGACGTTGCTGCTGTCAATCTTGGCGCGAGGAATCCAGGTGTGGTTCCAGAAGACTTCCCAAGCTGGGGTCACGCGGCCGGCGAAGTTAAATTCCATGCCTGCAGCATGGCGTTTGCCGGAAAGCAGTTCTTGTGAAGACGCAGTGTCCGGGTCGGTATTGCGTTCGTTGTACTTCTGGCTATAGAAGAGCGCTACGCCAGCCAGAGCGCGTTTTTCAAACAGGTCCCATTTGCCGCCGATTTCGAAGCTCCTGCTTTTCTCCGGTGGGGTGTTGGAAGACTTGGCTGTACCTGTTCCCACGGACACGCCATATTGGTAGGCGTCCCCCGAGGTGTTGAACGAAGTGCCATACGACGCATAGTACGAGGAGATGTCGTTGGGCTGATAGATGAGGCCCAGACGTGGGCTAAAGAGGTTGTCGTTACGCGCATTGCTGAGCGAGCCATCAGCGTTGTGATAGGACGCACGGAAGTGGTCGAATCGCACGCCGCCCACCAGTTTGAGCGTCTCGGTGAGCTCCATGGTGTCTTGCGCATAGAGGCTGATACTGCGCGAGGTGAAGGTGTTGTAGGGCACCGGCGTGGCACGCATATCTGGCACGGACGCGCCGTCGTTGGGAGTGCCTACGGTCGTGTTGGGCCGCGCTGGAGTGTTGGGCAGCGGGTAGTTGTTGTTGCGCTTGGCTTTCTCATCGTAGATATCGACGCCTGTCAGCAGGGTGTGTTTGCGGCCACCCAGATTGAAGGTCTGGCTGTAATCGCTTTGCAGCTGTACGACGTCGCTCTTGCCAATACGCCCCTTGGATCCACGCGTCAGCACTGTGCTGTCGGTGATGTCGCTCAGCACCGTTGGGCGGGGGGTTGCGAATCCAATGGTGCTGCCCAGCACATCACGTTCATACTGGCCTGCGCGCAGACGTGTTTTGAGTTCGCCGCCATTGTCAAAGCGGTGGGTGTGGCCAAAGGTGAGGTATTTGGCGGACGTGTCCTGATGGTCGCCGGCCAAACCGTAGAAGCCCTTCGCAGGCAGCGTTGGAATAATGTTGCCAGCGGAATCCAGAAGCCATGGGTGCGAGTAGCTTGTGCGCCCTTGCACGTCCAGATAGTAGGCCCCGACGGAAAACTCATCGCGCGTCCCGATGCCCCAGCGGAATGTTGGCGCGATACCGATCTTGCGTTGTTTGGCACCCCAGTTCTCAGCGTCGTGGCCCAGCAAATTCAGGCGTAATGCGGAGTCATCGCCAGTCTGGAAGTTCAGATCGCCTGTGACGCGCTTTTCACTGCCACTGCCGATCGTGGCGTTGAACTCGTGCTGGGTCATCAGGAACGGTTGCTTGCTGACCTGGTTAATCACCCCACCGGTAGAGCCCTTGCCGAACAGCATCGAGGCAGATCCTTTGATGATTTCAATGCGGTCTTCGTTGAAGGTGTCGCGCTCATACAAAGGTGCATCGCGCATGCCGTCACGATAGATGTCGCCAGCCTGGCCGAGCGAGAAGCCGCGCAGGCGGACATCTTCCTCGCCGGTTTCACCAGCCTGGAAGGTGACGCCTGCAGTAGTGCGCAGCACATCACGGAAGTCATCCAGATTTCTATCGTTGATGAGCTTTTCTGTCATCACGGTGACGCTTTGCGGGATGTCGCGAAGTTCTTGATCACCCTTGCCGATCTGGGTACGGGTGGCACGCAGCTCGTTTTTGCTGTTGGTGGCGCCGCTGTCTTTCAGCGCTGAATCCCGAATGGTTACCGTGCCCAGCGTAGCCGCCGGGGGAGCGGCAGGCGCTTGCGTCTGGGCCCACGCCCCACCCGCCAACGAACCTGCAAGAAGCATCGCCCCCAGAGGGCGCAAAGCCGGAGCAGCCGTGCTTGCGACAGGGCTAGACGCCTGGCGCGCGGCACGGGCCAGGGGAGACTCAAGGTCGTGGAAAGGAGAGGACATGGATGGGCCAGTCAGACAGTGGATGAGAAAAGGGAGCTGGCTACATGAGCGTCCCATCTCTGAGGCGCGTTTCGCTTGCTTGCAATGAATCAGAAAACTTTGCGATTCTACTCAAGTGAGAATCGTTTGCATTCGTGTTGTTGCAAAAAGGAGACGCTTGTGACCGGTGATTTCCAAGCCCGACAGCCTTCTGGTCCGAGCGCGCCGAATGCACGGTGTCGAGGCCGGCGTTTCGGCGTAGGGCGCATTGCGTGCCTGGCTCGCAGCACCGACTGGCTGCATCCGGTGCCGGCGCACACCGCTGGCACGGAGAAAGTACTTCTATTACCCTTTAATCGGAGTTCAGTGTTGTCTGTAAAGTGTTTTTTCAATATGAAACTAACCGAGATAATAATAAGAATGAAAACAATTCTTGATTACATTCTCGGGTTTCTATTTCAAAGCACTCCGATTTCTGAGGGGCATTAGCTGCCCATCTGGGTTTGCAGGTAGTTTTGCAGACCCACTTTTTCGATTAGATCGAGTTGGGTTTCGAGAAAGTCGATGTGCTCTTCAGTGTCGTTGAGGATTTCCTGCAACAGATCGCGCGAAACGTAATCACGAACGCTTTCGCAGTGGGCCATGCCATCCTTTACGGTGGCTTGAGCGCCCTGTTCGAGCTTCAGATCGCTGCGCAACGCTTCGGGTACATCTTCTCCTATCATGAGCTTACCCAGGTCCTGGAGGTTGGGCAGGCCGTCAAGGGAGAAGATTCGGTCCATCAGCTTATCGGCGTGTTTCATCTCGCCGATGGATTCCTCATACTCCTTCTTGGCCAGCTTCTCCAACCCCCAATGCTTGTACATGCGATAGTGCAGGAAGTATTGGTTGATGGCGGTCAGTTCGTTTTTCAACTGAGCTTGCAGGAACTCAATGGCCTTTTTATCACCTTGCATAGTTAACTCCAGAGGGATTCATAAAACTGGATTTTAACCAGTCCAATTGAGTAAGTGGGGAATAGACGCCGAATATCTATTCAAATCAGCTGCTTTTTATAAAGTCAGCGGCAGTTGTGCCCCTTGTGGCGACCCATGATTTTTTTAAATGTCCCGCGGCGGGCTCACGGGGCGTGTTCAACACTCCACTGTTCGCTTCAAGCGGTTCCCGCAGTTCCCCTCGCGAAGGCTCTGAGCGGGTCGCAGGGGTGCGTACACCTGCGCACCTGGAACTCGGGCTGAGTACAAATGGGTGCATTTCCTGTAAATTCATGCGAAGAGTCATAGGAAGAGTCATGCTTACGCTGGTGCGCGTTCGGGCGTCTGTACGGTTCTATCTGGTAAATCGCCGTGTGTGCGTGGAACCAGCAAACGTTCTCCGCCACGCTCCACCACGTGGTGTCTACGCTTCTGCCGAGGCGTGCACGCTCGCAAGGTCTTCGGCAAACAGGATTTCCAAGGATAGAAACTAAGATGAAAGTCAAACGCTTCAGCACCCGTTCAACGGCTCTTGAACTACCCGCGACGCAGGGGATTGCACGCCGTGCTTTGCTCCAGAGGGCGGCTTTCATGGGCGCTGGAATAGGCTTAGGGGTGGGGCTGCCCGCCTGCGGTAGTGATAGCGCGGCAGTCTCTGCCGCCGCCGCGTTGCCTCACATGGCCCGTGAACTGTTGAAGAAAACTGGTGTACCTGGCCTCGCTTTAGCGGTGGTCCACAGGGGCGAAATTCTGCTCGCTGAAGGGTATGGCGTGTGCCAGATCGGGCGTCCCGAAACGGTGAATGCCGATACCGTGTTTCAGCTAGCCTCGATTTCCAAACCGCTGGGCGCTACTGTGGTGGCGCGTCAGGTGGGTGAGGGTCTGGTGAGCTGGAATACGCGGATACGCGACCTACTGCCCGGATTTGAGCTCAGCAACGCAGAGACTACCGAACAATTGACGGTGGCTGATCTCTATTCGCACCGCAGTGGTTTGCCTGGTCATGGGGGCGATGATCTGGAAGAAATGGGCTGGCCTCAGCACGAGGAGTTCAAGCGGGCGCGCCTTCTGCCGCTTCTACCGTTTCGCCAGTACAACAAATATACAAACCTGGGCCCCACGGTGGCGGGCGTTGGCGTAGCGGGCCGTGCCGGCACGGACTGGGCCACACTCTCACAGACAACGCTCTACGCGCCTTTGGGTATGACGCGCACTACCTCGCGCTATGCAGAATTTGCTGCACAGAGCAATCGAGCGGTAGGGCATGTGCGTGACGGCACCGGGTGGACTCCGGGCGCGGTGAGAAACGCTGATCCCCAATCGCCTGCGGGGGGCGCCAGCAGCAGTGTGCGTGACATGGCGCGCTGGCTGGCGTTGTTGTTGGCTGAAGGACGCTGGGACGGCCGCTCCCTGGTCGCGTCCGGCCCGTTGCAAGATGCCATGTCTCCGCATTCTTCAGACGGATCCTATGGTTATGGCTTCAATGTCGGCATCATGAGCCAGGGAGGACCCCGCACGGCGAGTCACTCCGGCGCTTTTGGGTTGGGGGCTGCCACTTGCTTCATGATGGTTCCGGAGCACGATGTTGCCGTTATTGTGCTGACCAACAGCTCTCCCATTGGCGTGCCCGAAACGCTCTGCCGCCAATTTCTGGATCTGGTTGTGGAAGGACGTGAAACCCGGGATTGGTGGACCCTGTACAGCGAAGGCCTGGCTGAGCTCTCGGCACCCCTGGGGAGTCTGGTGGGCCAACCCCTGCCTACCAACCCCGTGCCGCCTAAAGCGCTTGATCGTTACGTGGGCAGCTACAAAAATGACTACTTCGGTGCTTTTAACGTGGACATTGGCGAAGACGGAATGCTGAGACTTGCATTGGGGCCCATTCCGCAGCGGTATTCGATGCGCCATTGGAGCGGAGACGATTTCGTCTACTATCCTTCTAGCGAAAGCCTGCCCCCGGGAAGTGTCTCTTTGCTGCGCTTCAATGTGGCCGCCGGTACCCTATGGGTGGAGGTGTATAGCGGTAACGGACTCGGGCTCTTTACGCGCGCCTGAGGCGTTTCTTGCGCACAGAGTGAAAGGCCACACGCTGCCTGAAGGGCATTACGCCCGCTCTGTACAATGACTTCAACGAATTTTTACGCCGGCTTCGCCCGGCGATTTTTGTCTTGACGCTTGACGTTTCCCCTGTTGCTGATGCCCTGGTTGAGCTGCGCGGCGTGACCTTTGGTTACGAAGAGCGGCCGATACTCAAGGATCTCTCTCTCGTGGTGCCACGCGGGAGAGTCACGGCACTCATGGGCGCATCCGGTGGCGGCAAGACCACGGTTCTGCGCCTGATTGGTGGGCAATATCGGGCGCAAAAAGGTGAGGTCCTGCTTGATGGCAAAGACATAGGCACCATGGAAGAGGCGCCTCTTTATGCGGCTCGCCGGCGTATGGGCATGCTCTTTCAGTTTGGCGCGCTGTTCACCGATCTTTCCGTCTTTGAGAACGTCGCGTTTCCGTTGCGTGAGCACACCAGCTTGCCTGAGGCACTGATTCGCGACATCGTGCTCATGAAGCTGGGCGCGGTGGGCTTGCGGGGCGCGCGCGATCTCATGCCTGGGCAAGTATCTGGCGGTATGGCTCGCCGCGTGGCTTTGGCGCGCGCGATTGCGCTGGATCCAGAGCTCGTGATGTACGACGAACCTTTCGCCGGCCTCGATCCTATTTCGCTCGGCACGACAGCACGTTTGATTCGCCAACTGAACGATGCACTGGGCATCACCAGCATCGTGGTTTCTCACGACGTGGACGAGACCTTCCGTATCGCGGATCAAGTCATTATCTTGGCGGATGGGGGTATTGCGGCCCAGGGAACTCCTGAGGAAATTCGCGCCAGTAACGATCCGCTGGTGCGGCAGTTTGTGGGCGCGGATGCAGATGGGCCCGTGCGTTTCCATTACCCCGGCCCCACTATTGAGCAAGATTTTGGTGCAGATGCGTCCGAGGTGGCTCGATGAGCTGGTGGCGCCCTTCTGACATCGGATTCGCGTTGCGCTCCAGTGTGGCTGACATGGGCTACGCCACACGTTTCTTCTGGCGCCTGGTCAAACTGGCAGGGCCAACTTTCCGGCGTTTTTCGCTGGTTCGCGACCAGATCCATTTTTTAGGTAACTATTCGCTGGCCATCATCGCCATCTCAGGTTTGTTTGTGGGGTTCGTATTGGCTCTGCAGGGCTATAACATTCTGCAACGCTACGGCTCTGCCGAGGCCGTGGGCTTGATGGTCGCGCTCTCCCTGTTACGAGAGCTGGGGCCCGTGGTGGCGGCGCTTTTGTTCGCCGGGCGCGCGGGCACCTCGCTCACGGCGGAAATCGGACTGATGAAGTCGGGTGAGCAGTTTTCGGCCATGGAGATGATGGCGGTGGATCCGGTGCGCCGCATCATTGCGCCCCGGTTCTGGGCGGGTGTGATTGTGCTGCCGCTCTTGACCGCAGTCTTCAATGCGGTGGGCATCCTGGGCGGATGGGTGGTCAGTGTGACGATGATTGGCGTCGACCCAGGTGCGTTTTGGAGCCAGATGCAAGGCGGGGTCGATGTTTGGGCCGATTTGGGCAATGGCGTGATCAAGAGCCTGGTGTTTGGTGTCACGGTAAGCTTCGTGGCGCTACTGCAGGGCTACCGTTCCAAACCCACGGCCGATGGTGTAGCGCGAGCCACCACTCGCACGGTGGTGATGGCGTCGCTGATGGTACTGGGGCTGGATTTCCTGCTCACGGCCATGATGTTTAGTTTTTGAGTGCTTGGTTTAAAGGACTGCAAGCGACATGGGACGTTCAAAAAACGATTTCTGGGTAGGGCTGTTCGTGCTCATCGGTCTGGTGGCGCTGGTATTCCTGGCGCTGCAATCGGCTAATCTGCTGAGCCTGAATTTCCAGCGCGGCTACCGCATTACGGCTGACTTCGACAACATTGGGGGGCTTAAACCCAAAGCCGCTGTGAGAAGTTCGGGTGTAGTGGTGGGGCGCGTGGTCTCGATTGGTTTCGACGACAAGAAATTTCAGGCCCACATTGCGCTCGACATGGATCCCCGCTTTGCGTTTCCCAAAGACAGCTCGCTGAAAATTCTTACAAGCGGACTGCTGGGCGAGCAATACATTGGGGTTGAACCCGGTGCCGATGAGAAAAATCTGGCCGCCGGTGATAATGTCACCAGCACGCAGTCTGCCATTGTGTTGGAGAGCCTGATTAGCCAGTTCCTCTTCAATGGGGCGGCTGGGGCTGGTTCTTCAGGCGGTGCATCAGAAGCACAGAAAAACGGCTCGAAATAGCGCTGCTATAGCCGTCAAAATAAGCGAAAAGCGGTTCCTCCCGAGAGGTTGGATCGCATGAATTAAGAATAAGGTACTCGATGAATACGCAAGCGCCGGCATGGTTCCGGTTGTCTGGCCGATTGGCCGCAGTCATGCTGGCAATGGCTTTGGTTGGCTGCGCCAGTGCGCCAAACGCTGACCCTCGTGATCCCTGGGAGCCCTATAACCGCTCGATGACCACGTTCAACGACGCGGTAGACGACGCCGTGTTGAAGCCTGTGGCCACGGCCTATAAAGAAGTCTTGCCACGGCCGGTACGTACGGGCGTAGGTAATTTCTTTGGTAACTTGAGTGACGTCTGGTCATTTGTCAATAACGTGCTGCAAGCCAAACCAGAAGGCTCGCTGCATTCGCTTTGGCGTGTGGTGATCAATACATCGATCGGCATTGGTGGGGTTTTCGATCCAGCGAGCGAGATGCGGCTGGAGCGCCACCGAGAAGATTTCGGCCAAACGCTTGGGCGCTGGGGTGTGCCGTCGGGCCCTTATGTGGTGCTGCCCATCCTCGGTCCAAGCACGCTGCGTGACTCCGTCGCGCTGCCAGTCGACTCTTATGGCCAGCCTCTCCGGCATGCCGACAATGTTCGCTTGCGTAACTCACTTTCCGCGCTTGGAATAGTGGATGTCCGCGCACGTTTGCTCGAACTTGGCAATATTCTGGATGCAGCCGCACTGGATCCTTACACCTTCAAGCGAGATGTCTACCTCCAAAAGCGGCAGAGTGATATCTCCGACGGGAACAGCTCTGCGAACGAGGAGCGCTACGACCTCGACGAGGGCGATTCTGGCACGGCGCCCAAAGCCCCTGCTGCTTCCCCTCGCGCGCCCAGGCCTGCTCAGGGACGCGTCGCGCGCTGAGAAGACTTCACCGTGGCAAGTGTCGTGAACCAGCGGTTCACAGAACAACTTGTAACAGCATAGGGGAACCTCGAGCTGTTCGGTGTATTCAAAATTCAGGTGACGTGCGTTGCGTCATTTTGCGAGAAAGAAATAATATGAATCAGCCGTTTCGCCGCTCATTCCTCAAATGCTCGGCTGTCCTCGTTGGAGCTTTGACCCTAGCTTCGGCCGCGCCCTGGGTTCATGCCGCAGATGAGGCCCCGGACGCCATGATTCGGCGTCTTTCAGCCGAAGTGCTCGACACCATTCGCTCGGATAAATCGCTGCAAGACGGCAATGTGGCGCGCGTCATGGCCGTGGTCGACAGCAAGATCATGCCGAACGTCAACTTCCGTCGTATGACCGCTTCGGCTACCGGCCCTGGTTGGCGTAAGGCCACGCCTGAGCAGCAACAAAAGCTGCAGCAGGAGTTCAAGACCCTGTTGGTGCGCACTTACGCTGGCGCGCTGAGGCAGGTGAGCGACCAGGCCATTGAAGTGCGCCCCATGCGTTCTACTGATAGCGACAAGGAGGTGCTGGTTCGCACCTTGGTCAAAGGCAAGGGCGAGCCAGTTCAGCTTGATTACCGTCTGGAAAAAACACCCGGGCAGGGCGCCGGCTGGAAGATATACGATCTGAACGTGGCTGGCATTTGGCTCGTCGATACTTACCGTCCGCAATTCGCCCAGCAGATTAATGCCAATGGCATTGACGGCTTGGTCGCGTCTTTGGTTGAGCGCAATCAGGCCAATGCCAGCACGAAGAACTGATAGATCAACTATTTATATCCTGAACTAGGACATCGAATTGCTGGTTCTTCCTGCTGAACTCACTTCTGTGCAGGCTGAGCCCTGCCTGAACATGTTGCTGAAAGCCGCGCGGGCGGAGTCTGGCACAGAAATACTCGTGGACGCCAAGGCGCTCGCGCGATTCGACTCATCGGCATTGGCGGTCTTGCTGGAATGCCGGCGTGAATGTATCCATGACGGAAAAACGTTTGCAGTGCGGGGATTGGCCCCGCGTTTGCGCGAATTGGCGGGCTTATACGGCATATCGGCATTACTACCCGAGCATGCGTAGCTCCTAGAGAGGGGCAATCTTCTGGTGATTGAAGGGCGAGATGTGCGCAGCTTGCCGTTTAATGTTCGCCATCCTCTCAGTCCACCACTGTGAGACAGCACTTTGAACTCACGCAGAGAGTTCATTTGGAAGTCATCGGGATTTCACTCACGCGGATGGGGGCATAAGACAAGTCAGCGCTGGGGTCATGGTCCCCCTTTTTTTGGCATCCATGATCTACGGTGTCAGCATCCGTGGAACCTTTGGCGGTTGCTCGTTACTCATGAGGAATGACACGAGCTAAAGCTTCCAAGGATGTTCCCAGATGAGCGCCCTTCCTATTTCTAATTCCCGTGCCGCCCCCTATCTGGGCGCTGTCGTCGGCTTTGACAACTGCTCGGGCGCTCAACAAGACATCTGCAATAGCTTGCTGCAAGCAGCGAGCCATCCTTCTGGAGATGTCAACGGCAAAGTGGCAGGCACTCAACGCACAGTAGGGGAGTGCCTGACTGCATTTGTGGATTCCGGCGAGCCCGACGATTATGAGTTCGTGATTAACTGTGCCGCTGGTAGCGGAGACATTGCTGCATTCTCAAAATCACTGCTGGCCAGCAGGTTTGCGAAAGGCTCAGACGATTTTATGTCTTCAGTTCGGGAGATGGTTCAGAAGCTGATGGACATCACCAGCGGGTTCATCTCGTCTCACGCTCGGGCGCAGCCAGAGCTTTTGTTGCTGGCGGCCACTCGGTTAACCGGCGAGAAAGACGGCTCAGCGATTCCACTTGCAGTCAAAGAAGCGGTCCAGGCTTTTGATCAATCTGAATGGCGTCCTCTCTGGTGGATGATGCGGCCCCCAAGCGTGGAAGGCACTTTTGATCTGGAGAGCGTTCACAAGCTTCCGAAGGATTTCGAGCGCATGCCCCTGAGAGCCAAACACGTGAAAGTTCCGGACGACGGATCTTGCATGTTACGCGTATGCTTGGCGGTTGAGCTTAAGGAAGAGCGTTGGATGGAACGCGGTGTGAGCAAAGAAGAGCTTTATCAAAAGCTCGTCGACACAGGGTGGGACCTCAAGATCAAAGACGCGATCAAAGCGGCCTACGCGGCTGCCTCTGAAGTATGTGCACCATCCACCGCGTTCGCCAAGAAATTCAGTGTTGAAGGGCTTTTCGATTGCACCGTTGCCAATTTTAATTTCAACCTGTACTCTCCCGTAGGCATCAACAGTCTCATGGACGGTGTCGATGGCGCAGGGGAAGTCGACGATTCATTTTTCCTCGAAACGTTTGCAGACGGAATCTACCAGCACATCCTTGTGACGTCGGGCGTAAATCTCCTGCCCATGGACGGCACTGATCTCGCGCAATTCGAAACTGGTGTCTGGTTGAAACAGACCGGCGTGCACTACGACGCAGTGGTGACAGAAAAATTCTTCCCGGCGAAATATTGAGCCGTGTTGATGCATCAACTCGCAGGCGCATCGGCATTTTCCAGCCCCCATCAATTCAAGCTTTTTGAGCCACACCACCATGAGTAGAGACTTCCTTGACTCCACACACGTCAGCCGTCGCCAGCTTCTAGGTGTTGCCGGCGGTGGGCTACTGGCCACGCACCTGCCTGGCTGCGGCGGCTCTGTCAGTGTGGTGCCCTCCTATGTAAACACCATAGACTGGGCGAAAAAAGCCATCGCACAGGTCATGGGAGAGCAAGTCGATGCGGCCGCCATTTCTGTAGCGCTCCTCAAGCGTGACACTATCGTCTGGCAACAGGCCTTCGGAACGGCTTCTGCAAAGGGAAGCAAACCCGCGACCACCCGGACTCGCTTCAATATTGGTTCCGTTTCCAAGGTGCTGGCCGGCCTTACGGGGGTGATTCTTCAAGACCGGAAATTGATTGATCTTGATACGCCGATCACCCGCTATCTTCCGGCGTTCAAGATGCTGTCACCGGAGTACGAACGGATCACTTCAAGACACCTGCTGTCCCACTCCTCTGGCCTGCCCGGCACGAATGGCAGAAACCTCTTCTCCTTTGCGCCCATACCCGGTTACTCCGCAGACACTGAGGGTGAACTTGCTAACGCCCATCTGAAGCACTCACCCGGACAGCTCGCTGTGTACTGCAATGACGGGTTCACCATGTTCGAGCAGGTTGTGCTGGCTGTCACGGGGCAGCACTATCCGGATTTCGTGGAAGAAAACATTCTCAAGCCCCTGAAAATGACGAATTCCAGCTTCCTGCGAAGCCCGAACCCGGAAGGCGACTTTGCCTATCCACGTTTCGAAGGGAAGCAAACCCCATTGGAGTTCGTCAATGCGTTTGCCACGGGTGGTTTGAGCTCCACACCGTCGGACATGATGAACCTCGCCCGCATGTTCCTTGGCGCAGGGGTATTCCAGGGTGTTCGAATTGTCTCTGCCGCCGGTATTGCGGCCATGGCCACCGATCAGACGAAGAACCTGCAGATCAACCCGTCGCCCGAATGGCGTTGGGGTCTGGGTTGGGACAGCGTCCGGCAGCCCGGGTTAGCGCATGCAAACATCTTCGCCTGGGAGAAAAACGGCGGAACCGCGTTTTTCTCCACGGAATTTTTTGTGCTGCCAGATGCACAAATGGGCCTGCTATTGACTGGCAACGCCGCATACGGCGGCAAGGCGCTCGCGATTGCCGAGGGCATCTTGCTGCGCGCGTTGCAGGAAGAAGGTGCCCTTGCTGCACTTCCTCCAACGGTGGTGAATACCGTGCCTGCTCAGGCCACCCCTGCCAACTTGGCGGCTGCAGCCGGAATCTATGGAAACTATAAGGCCCCCATGCAGGTGGCGTTTGGGGCAGACGCCAGCCTGACGCTTCATCAATGGGATGGCCAAGCCTGGGCTTCACTCTATAAGGATGCGCCGCGGTTCCATTTCCGAAGCGACGGGTGGTGGTGGAGTGACAACGGTTCCCTGCCAAGCTTTCGTTTCACGGAGGAATCGGGTACCGATGACTCCGGCAAGGCCTACCGTTACCGATATTTGATACAGCGAGTGGTGCCTGGAGCAGGGCTTGGAAGAATCACCTTGCCGATAGGCCAGCAATTGGCACCATTGCCCAAGATCTCCGCGGCGTGGCAGGCCAGGCTGAAATCAAAATGGTCGCCAACCAACGAGTCACGAGAGTCGGTTTCGTGGACCGTGACTGACGATATGACGGTCTCAGTGAGCACGCTGGCTGAACTGCCGGGATACATCCTGTTCGGCGGTGCGGATATGGGTTATCAGCTACTAACCCCACTCGCCGATGACCGCGCTGGCCCTTCCGTCAAAATCTCGGTCAATCATGGCCGGGATCTGAACGAAGTCAGCTTTTCAACACTCAATGGTGTGCAGGTGTTGAAAACAGGCAGTCTGATCTACAAACTGGCGTGATCTTTAAGGATCTGTTCACGACATTGCAGACTGAGAGCGGGTTGATCGTGCGCGCTTAGTCCCAAACACGTAAAATCGCGGGTTAAGCCTATGCCCGCTATTTCAATTCAGTCGGTCTCGAAGGTCTACGAGACCTCCGGTAAGCCCGGCTCATCCCCTCTCAAAGCGCTCGACAACGTCAGCTTCGATATCGAAGAGGGCGAATTTTTCGGCCTGCTCGGCCCCAATGGCGC
The DNA here is from genome assembly GCF_000422885.1 of Ottowia thiooxydans DSM 14619. GTDB lineage: Bacteria > Pseudomonadota > Gammaproteobacteria > Burkholderiales > Burkholderiaceae_C > Ottowia > Ottowia thiooxydans. The sequence continues at coordinate 112,259 of NZ_AUGX01000015.1, forward strand.
CGGGAAAACCACCTTGATCTCCATCCTGGCTGGCCTCGCGCGGGCCAGTACTGGAAGCATCAAGGTGCACGGCTTCGACGTCAGACATGAGTTCGTTCAGGCACGCCGCCATCTGGGCATCGTGCCGCAGGAGCTGGTGTTCGATCCATTTTTTACCGTGCGCGAGGCGCTGGTGTTCCAGTCAGGTTATTTCGGGCTTCACCGAAATGACGCCTGGATTGATGAATTGCTCCATGGCCTGGGATTGTCCGATAAAGCAGGCGCCAACATGCGTCAGCTTTCGGGCGGTATGAAACGTCGTGTCTTGGTGGCTCAAGCTCTGGTACATAAGCCCCCTGTCATCGTGCTCGACGAGCCCACGGCGGGCGTGGATGTGGAGTTGCGTCAGACACTGTGGCAGTTCGTTGCAGATCTCAACAAGCGTGGGCATACCGTGCTTCTGACCACCCACTATCTGGAAGAAGCCGAGGCACTGTGCTCGCGTCTGGCCATGCTCAAGAAAGGGCGGGTCATTGCGCTTGAGAAAACTAGCACCCTGTTGAGCAATGCGACTTCGAACGTGCTTCACTTCAAAACTGATAGCGCCCTTCCGGAGCATTTGGCTCGGCTGGCACGGGTGACTGGCCGGATCGTGGAGCTGCCGGCAGATGGTCCGGAAGCCATCGAGCGCCATCTCGCTGCGCTGCGCGAGGCTGGCGTCACTGCGGAGGATATGGAGATTCGCAAGGCTGACCTTGAGGATGTATTCATCGAGTTGATGAACGGAGCGCCGGAGGTCGGCGTTACCGAAGCTGGCTTGGCGGAGGTGGCCACCGTATGACCGACGCCAACGTGGCTATGCCCAAAATTGCCCAAACTCCGCCGCGCTTGGAGGCTGTGCCCGCACCCAACGATGGCTGGAAGATGCTCCTCAAAAAGGAGGTGCTCCGGTTTTGGCGCGTGGCTTTCCAGACCATCGCCGCGCCTGTGCTCACGGCCGTGCTCTATCTGTTGATCTTTGGTCACGTGATGAGTGACCGTGTGCAGGTTTATCCAGGGGTGAGCTATGTGGCCTTCCTGGTGCCTGGCCTGGTGATGATGAGCATGCTCCAAAATGCCTTTGCAAACAGCGCATCGAGTTTGGTACAAAGCAAAATCATGGGCAATCTGGTGTTTGTGCTTCTGACGCCACTGGGGCCGTGGCACTGGTTCATTGCTTACGTAGGCGCGGCAATTTTGCGGGGCCTTCTGGTCGGCACAGGGGTGTATGTGATCACCCTGTTTTATGCGCCGGCGCAGGCGGCTGCTCCTGTTTGGATCTTCGTATTCGCTTTACTGGGCACCACGATGATGGGCGTGCTGGGTTTGCTGGCAGGTCTGTGGGCCGATAAGTTCGACCAGATGGCGGTATTTCAGAACTTTGTCGTGATGCCCATGACCTTCCTGGCGGGCGTCTTCTACTCCATCCATTCTTTGCCGGGTGTCTGGCAGCAGCTCAGCCACTTCAATCCGTTCTTCTACATGATCGACGGTTTCAGATACGGGTTCTTCGGGGTGAGCGACGTTTCTCCCTGGTTGAGTCTTGCGGTGGCCGGAGGCAGTTGCCTCGGCATGGCGGTTTTGACGCTACACCTCCTCAAGATCGGGTACAAATTAAGAGGTTGAGGATGCGGCTGAACCTTGGCGTTAGAGACTTGGTAAGTGTCTTCGCCGGGTTGTCCACCCTTCCACCTCTTCCAAACAAAACATGACTGCGCAAGAACTTCAATCCATTATTGCCGCCGGCTTGCCGTGCGAACACCTCAACGTCGAAGGCGACGGGCGCCACTGGTTCGCCACCATCGTCTCGACCGCCTTCGAGGGCCTGCGCCCCATCGCGCGGCATCAGCGCGTGTATGCTGCTCTCGGCGATCGTATGAAGACCGATGAAGTGCACGCGCTGTCGATGAAGACATTGACGCCCGCCGAATATCAAAAAAATCCAGAATGACATGGACAAACTACTGATCCGCGGAGGCCGACCGCTTCGGGGGGAGGTCGTCATTTCCGGCGCCAAAAATGCCGCACTTCCTGAAATGTGCGCGGCTCTTCTGACGGCTGAGCCTGTGGTGCTCACCAATGTGCCACGCCTTCAGGACGTGCGCACCATGCGCAAATTGCTCGACAACATGGGCTGCGTGACAGAAACGCACGGCGAGCGTGGCGGCATGAGCTTCCATGCGGCGGCGTCTCTGACGCCAGAAGCGCCTTACGAGCTGGTCAAGACCATGCGCGCTTCAGTTCTGGCGTTGGGGCCTCTGCTGGCTCGCTTTGGCCGAGCCAAGGTTTCCTTGCCCGGTGGCTGTGCTATCGGGTCACGGCCTGTGGACCAGCACATCAAAGGTCTGCAAGCCATGGGTGCGGAAATCGATGTGGAGCACGGCTATATGCTGGCGCGCTTGCCGGAGGGCCGCACTCGCTTGAAGGGTGCGCGGATCACCACCGATATGGTCACGGTCACGGGCACAGAAAACTTCCTCATGGCCGCTACCCTGGCCGAAGGTGAGACCGTACTGGAAAACGCGGCGCAGGAGCCTGAGATCACCGATCTGGCCGAGATGCTCATCAAAATGGGTGCACGCATTGAAGGCCACGGCACCAGCCGCATCCGTATTATTGGGGTGGAGCAGCTCCACGGTTGCACGCATGAGGTCGTCGCCGACCGTATCGAAGCCGGCACATTCCTGTGCGCCGTGGCTGCTACCGGCGGCGAAGCCACCTTGCGCAATGCGTGCGCTCACCACCTCGATGCGGTGATTGAGAAACTCCGCGACGCCGGCGCAGAGATTGAGGCCCAGGGAGGGCCACACTGCGAAGACGGCCCCAAAGCTCACTCCATCACCATCCGTAGCTTGGGTGGCAGGGCGCTGAAAGCGCAGAGCTTTCGCACCAGCGAGTATCCGGGTTTCCCGACCGACATGCAGGCGCAGTTCATGGCGCTCAATTGCGTAGCTTCCGGCTCCAGCATGGTCACTGAGACTATCTTCGAAAACCGCTTCATGCACGTCAATGAAATGACACGGCTGGGAGCAAGCATCCATATCGACGGCCGTGTCGCCATGATCGATGGTGTGCAGAATTTGTCCGGTGCCAGCGTCATGGCGACCGACTTACGAGCTTCTGCCAGCCTGGTCATCGCCGGGCTGGTGGCCGAAGGTGAAACCTTGATTGACCGCATCTATCACCTCGACCGCGGCTACGACCAGATGGAAGAGAAGCTGCGGGCGATTGGGGCAGATATTCAGAGGGTTGCATCATGATTACTCTCGCGCTCTCCAAGGGCCGCATCTTTGAAGAAACGCTGCCCTTGCTGGCGGCTGCAGGCATTGAGGTGCTCGAAGACCCTGAAAAGTCCAGAAAGCTCATCTTGCCCACGAACCAGGAAGGTGTTCGTGTGGTCCTGGTACGTGCTACTGATGTACCCACCTATGTGGAGTACGGCGGAGCTGATCTTGGCGTAACCGGTAAAGACGTGCTGATTGAGCATGGCGGTGCAGGCCTGTATCAGCCGCTGGATCTGCGGATTGCAAAATGCCACATGGCCGTGGCCGCACCTGCGGGCTTTGATTACATGCGCGCCATACGCCAAGGCAGCCGCATCACCGTGGCCACCAAGTACACCGCCATTGCACGCAATTTCTTCGCGGAAAAGGGCGTGCACGTCGATCTCATCAAGCTTTACGGCAGCATGGAGCTGGCCCCGCTCACCGGCATGGCCGATGCCATCGTCGACCTGGTGAGCACCGGCAAGACGCTTAAGGCGAACAATCTGGTGGAGGTTGAGCACATCATGGATATCAGCTCACGCCTGGTGGTCAACCAGGCCGCGCTGAAGCTCAAGACCGCCCCCATTCGCCGCATCATCGATTCTTTCGCCGCAGCCGTTGGCCCAGTGCCAGTAGCTGCCTGATGGAGCCGAGAGGAACCTCCCAACAATGACCTTCACAGCCACACCCGCCCGCTTATCCACCGCCAGTTCTGATTTTGAGCAGCAGTTTGCAGCGCGCCTGCATTGGAGCGCTGAGCAGGATGCGGCCATCGAGCATCGGGTGAGGGACATCCTGGCTGATGTGCGCAGTCGTGGCGATGCGGCGGTGCTGGAATACACCGAACGATTCGATCACGTCACGGCTGCCAGCATGGGTGGCCTTGAACTGACACCGCAAGAGTTGAAGGCAGCTTTTGAAAGCCTGCCTGCCGTTCAGCGCGAAGCTCTGGAGGTTGCGGCCGCTCGCATCAGGCGCTATCACGAATGGCAAAAACGCCAAGGCGGAGAAACGGCGACCTATCGCGATGAAGATGGCACTTTGCTGGGGCAGAAGATCACTCCGCTGGATCGGGTAGGTATCTACGTACCCGGTGGCAAAGCGGCCTACCCGAGCAGCCTGCTGATGAACGCCATGCCGGCCCACGTGGCCGGTGTGGGTGAGATTGTGATGGTCGTACCCACGCCGCGGGGCGAAAAAAACCCGCTCGTGCTGGCAGCCGCCCACGTCGCCGGTGTGAGTCGCGCCTTCACCATTGGCGGCGCGCAAGCCATTGCGGCGCTGGCCTACGGTACGGCGACGGTGCCTAAGGTGGACAAGATCACCGGCCCCGGCAACGCTTACGTGGCCAGTGCCAAGAAACACGTGTTTGGTACCGTGGGCATCGACATGATTGCCGGGCCGAGCGAGATTCTGGTTCTGGCTGATGGCAGTACGCCTGCCGACTGGGTAGCCATGGATCTATTCAGTCAGGCCGAGCACGACGAATTGGCGCAAAGCATTTTGCTCAGCCCGGATGCGGCGTATATCGATGCCGTCAAGCGGGAGATTGACCGCCTTCTTCCCACCATGCCTCGCGCTGAGATCATTGCCAAAAGCCTTTCAGGCCGCGGCGCCTTGATCCACACGCGAAGCATGGAAGAAGCGTGCGAGATCAGTAACCGCATCGCTCCAGAACATCTGGAGATCAGCAGCAATGATCCGCACCGCTGGGAGCCCTTGCTCAAACACGCTGGCGCCATATTTCTGGGTGCCTATACCAGTGAGTCCTTGGGTGACTACTGCGCTGGCCCCAACCATGTGCTTCCCACCAGCGGTACGGCACGTTTCTCGTCTCCGCTGTCGGTCTACGATTTCCAAAAGCGCAGCAGCCTGATTGAGGTGAGCCAGGCGGGCGCTCAAACGCTCGGCCGAATCGCCCGTGTTCTTGCGCTGGGCGAAGGACTGCAGGCACACGCGGCTGCAGCGGAAATGCGGCTGTCTTCCTGAGAATGTGTTGACGATCTCTGAATGCGCTCGTAAACGTATTCAGAGAGTCCGGCTTCAGCCGCGCCGCATCCGGCTCACTCCCAATACGCTTAACAGCAGGCCCAGTGCCATCAGCGTCCACTCGCTCAGCGTTGGCACGGCGGTGACGCCAGCCACTGGAGCTCCATTGTCATTGTCCTGCACAGTCACTGTTTGCGGGTCACCCCTGACGATCCAGGCTGGGTCGTCTGGATTTGTACTGGCTGATACGCTGATAGGTGCCGCACCGTCTCCACGCGTGGTATTCGGGGTGGCGGTAATCGTGCAGGAAGCCTCGTTTTGGAATGCGGCGAAGTTTACGCTGGCACAGTCGCTGCTGAAACGGGTTGCATCGCCGGCCAAGCTTAGCGCAATGGCATAGGCCGAACGGGGAGGGTTCGTCACCCCGACCGTACAGGTGGCGGTCTGGCCCGCCGCATCGAGCAGCGTGGCGGGTGCGCAGCTGACGCTGACTTCAGGAATGGATGGGATGATGCCGAATGCAACCGCTTGCGCTTCGGACTGCTCTGCGGAGCCAGGTTCGGTATCCAGGCCAGCGATGATTGAGCTTGGGTTCACGGTTGAGTGCATCCAGGCGCTCGCAGCGTACTCTGTAGGAAGCAGGGGCAACTTGCTTCGCAAGACCACGCGCTTCGGATCGGGGTAGGCGGCCAGTACGGTAGCGGGCAGGTTTCCTGCGACGGGCGTGAGCTGAGCCGGGTTGCCCCAGTCTCCGCCATCGGTGGTGAAGTAGATGGATTCGGAGTCTGAACCTGAAATGGGCGTCGTCTCCTCGGCATCCACGGCGAACAATTCGAATTGCAAATCGTGTCCGGCACTGTTTCTGAGCACCAGTTGGCTCAGATTCAAACGCATGATTCCGCCCATGCTGCGCAGCGCCGGCTTGCGTGCGGCGGTGTCGGGCTGGTAACGGAGAGGCAGACCAAATGCGGAACCGCGACCTATCACTGAGCCTACATAGGCCGGCAGGGGCTGGGCGCTTAGATTTCCGTGATAAGTGGCCAGCAGCGAGCCGCGTTCGATGTGGAGCCCCAATTTGGTGGCGACACCGCTGGAGGGGGGTACGTCGAACAGGAAGTCCTGCGCATAGGTGGGGCCCGCACCCACCATGCCAGCGAAATCAAGCCAGCGGATCTGGCTAACGGAGCCGTCAAGCGCTATGTAGGCCTGGGCGGGGGTTTGAGCCTGAGCGAGTGTCCAGGGCAGGAGCAGGCTGGCGAGGGCGAGGATTTTGTGCTTCATATGACAGAACGTTTCTAGCAAGTGCGGAAGTTCAAAGATGGGCGTGAAAAACCGGCGCAAGCATGATGTGCTGCCCCAGCGAACCGTGTGTCCGAAATCGGTGTGTGAGAACGTGTTCGTGTTTTTTCGGACTCTCGAAAAGATCATGGAAACGCTCTAAGACCAGGGCAGAGACTTGAAGCAGCCCCGCCGCCGTAACCTTTAGTTCCTCCCAAATTCATTTGTTGAAAATGCACGATAGAACGAAGTGGTGCTTTCTCCTTGGGCTGTAGCGAAATCGACACGGACTAAAGTGAAATGGTCCAGGTAACTTTTTGTACTGAGCCATACTGAAGCGAAGAAACAAAGATAAGCAAGGAGAGGAGGTCAACATGGGAGCTCCGCCGAGCGATCAATCCCCTACTCAGCGGTTAAGCTGCCCACCGATTCATGATCTGAGTCGCCTGAAGGCGTTTCAAGAGCAATTTGAGGCGTTTCTTGGGGGAATTCATGTCGAACCGCTGAACGGTTCTCCGCTAGCTATTGAAGGCACGGTGACCAGGTTCGAGCAAGTGTCCATCCAGATCGGGGAGGCTTCGCCATCTCGCTGTACCCACCCCGCTTCGATGGTCCCCGACGACAGCGTTTTGCTCATGGGGATCTATGAGGGAAGTGGCTCCATAAGCGTTCGTGGCAGTGAATGTCGTCTGGGCGGCGGGGATATGGTTTTTGCTGGATCCCACCACCCGGAATCGGTCGTGACGTACATCCCTACGCACTTGTGCCAGGTTACTTTGAACCGCTCAATGCTGAGCTCCATGCAGGTCGATGTGGACTCCGCCATGTTGCAGCCGCTACGAGGGCATCCGGTAGTCTCGATGTTGATGCGCTATGCGTACATGCTGCGCGATCACGACGATCTGACCACGCCCGAATTGCGCCGTGCAGCCACCGTGCACTTGCATGATCTCGCGGCCCTCGCCGCGGGCGCTACGGGAGACGTGGCCCACATAGCTCAAGGTCGTGGCGCGCGCGCGGCTCGCCTGTTGGCTATCAAGCGCGACATCACAGCGCATTTCACGGATGGAGCGCTGTCTGTAGGTGCGGTAGCCCGGCGGCATGGCATTACGCCCCGTTACCTCCATATGTTGCTGGCCCAGGAGGGACTCTCCTTCAGTTCGTTGGTCATGGAGCAGCGCCTGGCGCTGGTGTACCGCCGGCTGGTAGATCCGAGATTGAGTGGTTGTGCTATCCAAACGCTCGCTTTTGACGCGGGTTTTGGTGATTTGTCCTATTTCAACCGCAACTTCAGAGAGCGGTATGGCATGACGCCCTCCGAGGCACGTGCGGGTGAGTTCTTGTAGCATGGGCGTCCTGCTTGGAGCGTGTTGACGATCTATTCGGAGTCCGAATAGATCGTCAACACGTTCTGAGCGCGCTGTGTTGAATGAGCCGCTCCACGATTGCCCCCTTCATGAATACGGAAACCCACTCCCACGATCCGCTCTCGCGTCTCCGCCAGGATGTACAAGGCATGCACGCCTACGCCGTGCAAGATTCTTCCGGCATGCTGAAGCTGGATGCGATGGAAAACTCGCACCGGCTGCCGTCGGCATTGCGTGCCGAACTGGGCCGCAGGCTTGGTGAGGTGGCCATCAATCGCTACCCGGGCGAGCGAGTACATGATTTGAAGCAAGCACTGGCGCATTACGCGGCCCTTCCCCCGGATTGGTCCTTGATGCTGGGCAATGGCTCGGACGAGCTCATTAGCTTGCTGGCCATGGCCTGCGACACCCCGGGTTCTGCAGAGCCCGCGGTCATCCTGGCACCTCTGCCGGGATTCGTGATGTATGGCATGAGCGCGCAGTTCCAGGGGCTCGCCTTTCGTGGTATACCGCTCACGGCCGAGTTTGAGCTCGACGAATCCGCGATGCTGAATGCCATCGATGAATATCGCCCCGCTGTCCTTTACCTGGCCTACCCCAACAACCCCACCGGCACCCTGTGGAACCAAGGGGTGATTGAGCGCCTGATAGATGCCCAGGGCGCGCAGGGAGGGCTGGTGGTTATGGATGAGGCCTATCAACCCTTCGCTGCGCGCAGCTGGATCGAATCGGTGCATGCTGCGCCTGAGCGCCATCGGCACGTGCTGGTGATGCGAACGCTCAGCAAATTCGGCTTGGCAGGCGTGCGTCTTGGCTATTTGATGGGCCCGGCGCGCATCGTGGCGCAGCTCGATAAGCTGCGCCCCCCCTATAACGTGAGCGTGCTGAACGCAGAGTGCGCGCTGTTCGCGCTCGAGCACCGCGAGGTGTTTGCGGCCCAGGCGGTTGATATTCGTGCGGAGCGGGAAAAACTCCTGTCTGCGCTGAACCTTCTGCCAGGAGTTCACGCCTATTCCAGTGAGGCCAATATGCTGCTGGTGCGCTTGCCGGATGCCCCCAAAACCTTTGAAGGAATGAAGGCGCGCAAGGTGTTGGTGAAGAACGTTTCTACAATGCATCCTTTACTGGCCAATTGCCTACGCCTGACTGTAGGCACCGAGAGAGAAAATGAGCAGATGCTGGCCGCTCTGCAAGCATCCCTATGAATACTCCACGCACCGCAGAAGTCTCCCGCGACACCGCTGAGACCAAAATCAAAGTACGCCTTAACCTGGATGGCAGCGGGCAATCGCGCCTGTCTACAGGAATTGGCTTTTTTGACCACATGCTCGATCAAATTGCCCGCCACGGCATGATTGATCTGGATGTCCAATGCGAGGGCGATCTGCATATCGATGGTCACCACTCCGTGGAAGACGTGGGCATTGCCATCGGGCAGGCAGTCAAGGAGGCCGTGGGCGATAAAAAAGGCATCACACGTTACGGCCACAGTTATGTGCCCCTGGATGAGGCACTTTCACGTGTGGTGATCGATTTTTCTGGCCGCCCCGGGCTGGTGGCCGATGTGAAATTCACCAGCGGCATGATTGGCAGCTTTGACACCCAGCTCTTCCACGAGTTTTTCCAGGGGTTCGTCAATCACGCCTTTGTGACGCTGCATTTAGACAACCTCAAAGGCGTCAACGCGCATCACCAGGCCGAGACCGTTTTCAAGGCCTTTGGCCGTGCGTTGCGTATGGCCCTTACCTTAGACCCGCGTTCAGAAGGGCAGATTCCTTCTACCAAGGGCGTGCTCTAGGGCGTGAGGCGCCGCCGCAAGCGGCGCTTTCTACACCTTAGGGGGCTGGCGCTGAGCCCAGCGCGCCCGTTGCTAGAGCCAGGGTCACCGCCGCTGATTGGGCGGCTGCACGTGCATCGGCGAGGAGTTGACCCGCCTCGATCAGTTGTGTCTCCGCCAAGGTGGCTGCGGTCACGGTTCCTACACCGTGGCGGTAAGCGTCTGAGGCCGCATCCTGGGTCACGCCAGCAGCCAGGCGCAGTTCGGTCGCCGCCTGCACAGAGGCAAGCGCGCTGAAAAGTGCGTCTTGTGCCACGACGATCTGTTGCACTGCTTGCTGACGTACTCGATCAAGTCGTGCCTGGGCTGCTTCAACGCGCTGCTGCGCCTGCATCTGCATGGAAGATCGTGTCTGCCCGTCCCAAAGAGGTACCGTAACGCCAATGAAAGCGCCGACGCCTGAGCCGCTGCCAGCCAGGTTGAGCGTGGGGCCGTCTTGCCCAGCGCTTGGGAAAGTGGTCACATTGGCGCCGCTGCTGCGGGAGGCCGAGGCTGCCAGGAACACTTTGGGCATCCGGGCGGCTTCCGAAGCCCTGGCCCCTGCGCGGCTGGCCTGAAGTGTTGCGTACGCGGCCTGAATATCCGGGCGTCGAGCCAAGGCATCAGCCACCAGTCGTTCGATGGGCTCCTTGTCTGCCAGCCCAAGCCGAGGTGTAGGCGCCTCCGCCAGCTTCAGAGGGGTCAGGGGAGAGATACCCATGGCGGCAATCAATGAGTGATAGGTGTCGCGCTCCCTTCCTTGGGCCTGCACTCTTGCAAATTCCGCTTGAGCGACCGCTTGCTTTGCATGAGCCACTTCAATCACTGTGCCAATGCCCTGTTTGAAGCGCGCCTGGGCAGCCTCGAGAATCTCGCGGCTATTGGCGAGCGCGCCTTGCGCCACGCCTATGCGCGCTCGCGCAGCTCCATGAGAGTAGTAGGCCAGACTCACGGCTTCAATAATTTGCTGATGGGCCGCGGTGAACCCTATGTTGGCGACCATGGCCTCATGCTCAGCCCCTTGCGCAATAGCCGCGCGCTCTCCAAAGTCGAACAGTAGCCATTGCAGGGAAAGCACCCCGGCTGCCGCGTGACCATTTCTTTCGCTCTCAATGGAAACGGATTGGCCCCCTGCATCTCCCTGCCGATGCCGCGCACCTGCCAGCACTGTGGCTGAAAGCCTGGGCAACCAGCTTCGTTGAGCGATACCGGCCGTCGTCGCCGCATTTTTCGCCGCGATCCATGCAATTCGGGTCGCAGGATGGTTGCGCTGTGCGAGGTCGATCAGCTCTGCAAGTGAATACAGGCGCGAGGGGTCGACGTCCGGCGTGGCGGCTAGTTCAGCCAGAGCTGGCTGGGAAGGTAGAACGAAATCCTTCTGAGGGGCGTTGGGATACCAGGCGGCGTCGGGTCGGGGAGGTGCCAACTGGGGCGTAGGGGCGGCGCAGGCGCCCAGCAGCCCAAGTGCGATGCAAGAGACGATGAGCCTAACGCACGGCATGCGGAGCCTCTGTGGGGGGGAGAGTGGCATCGGTTTGCTTCTGTACGGCATCTGACACTGCGAGCAAGGGTTGCCGCAGCCAGGAGGGGAGCGCTGGCAACTGAACCGCTGGTGTTGGTACTGCAGTTTCAAGCTGTCGGGCCCATGTATTGAGCACCCCGGCCAGCTTAGGGTTGCCGGGTTGGAGTATCAGGGGGCCGGCGAGTGCGTAAGTGGTGTGCAAGGTCTGCTCGCGCTGAGCGATCCATTGCGGGCTGGGCCGCACGCTAGCCGGCTCATAAGCCAAAAGAGCCAGGTCGGCGGCGGCGGCAGATTGGCCACTTTCCAAGCTTGCAAGCTGAACGCTGGCCAGGCGAGATCCCGGAGCTTCGGCAATGCGTGCCAGTCGGCTCAGCAGCAATGCCAGCGCGGAGTCGATCCGCGAAGCCACACTCACTGGCCATAGGCGCGTAAAAACGAGGTACATGACGGCATTACCGATCAAGATGCCAATGACTCGGTCACGTGCAACCCCGAAGTCGTAGGAGGGGCCGTTTCCCTGAAGCACGCACAGGTAAAAAGCGAAAGCGATCTGAAAGCCGGCGTAGGAGATGCGCGAGCTTCCTGCGGCCACCCAGGTGGCCCCCAAGGTCACCACAAAAATCAGTGCCAAAAGGCCTGCGAGGCCTTCTATAGCCGGAAGCACCCACAGCAACGCCGCCAGGCTAATGGCCGCACCCACCAGGCAGCCCGTCATGCGAAGGCTGAGTTTCTGAACCGTTTCACCCGTTGTGCTCAGGGCCACGATGAAGCAGGTGATAAACGCCGTGTGGATGTCATTCCAACCTAGCGCGTGATAGAAAAGGTAGCAAAACATGGCCGCGCCGGTGGCCTTAATCGCAAACCGCACGTGCGTGGGATTGCGAAACGCGTCGGCCGCGAAAAAGCCTGAAGGCGGGTCCGGATTGGGCGGTGCAGGTTCATTCGCATCCGTAAAGCCCGTGAGCGCATGACGCAAAGCCATCAGGGCCCGGCCGGCCTGTTCGGAGAGCGATGCATCTGCGAGCGCCGGCAATTGCACTTCTACAGGGTACGCGCCGCGATCCAGGATGCGTGCCATCTCTTCGAGCGTGTTCGCTATGGCGCTTCGTGCGTTTTCGTCTGGCAGAACCGGATCAAGCGTATCCACGAGGACCAGTACCCGCGCGGTGGCTTCATTGGCGTGGCCCAAGGCATTGATCGTTTTCGCCGGACTCGTGTGCTCCAAACTGGCCAGCCGTAACCAGGATTGGATGTCGCCTGTGCCTTCCATCCGCAGTTGCCGCAGTTCGCTGCGGCTTTCATCGTCGCCGGAGCGAAGTACGCCGGCTGCGGCCCACAGCCGGCGTGCCAACGCCGATTGGGCCAGGCGGCGTGGTGCGGGCCCTATCAGCAGGTTGACGACGGTGGATACGCCCACAGGGATCGCCACCATGAGCCAGGCGTAGAGCAGGGCGCGTGTCGCGAGTTCTCCAACCGGCAGCATTCCGATCAGCGAGAGCGCATACGTGGTGATCAAGGCCAGGATGCCTCCCACAGGCGCCAGTTTGCTCGCTGAAGTGAGGAAAAACAATCCAAAGGCGATCAGCGTCATGCTCGCCAGCAAGGCTGCTGGCCGGCCAATAAGGCCGTTGGCTATCAAGGCAACCAGCCCGATGAGTAGAGAAGCCATCACCAGCATTCCCATGCCCATCACGATGCTGGTGGTGCGATCTGCGCGTAACAAGAAAAATCCCACATAGGCCGTTAATGCGACCTCAGGCGTGTGGAACCACTCAGCCACTGCTACGCTGAGCGTGCAGACAAGTGTCAGCCGGAAAGCGAATTCAAGCCGGCCCGGGGTTGGCCTGAGCAGGGCGAGCAAAGCGCGAGCACTTGGCATGGGCATCGGCCGCGCCGTCAAAGATTCAGGGGCAGGCGCTGCCATGGCGGATCTCTATCACCGCGCTGGCGCCCAGCCGCATCAGAGTATCGGGCGGCTGATGGATGTCCACGCGCACCGGAAACCGCTGAGCCACACGGACCCAATTCATTGATTTCTGCACATAAGGCAGGCTACGGGGCAATGCAATGCGTTCGGCATCGAGCACACCGGCCCCAATCCCCTGTACCGTGCCTCGCAGGGCCGTGCGCCGGTCGATCATGGAATACACAGTGGCGCAGTCGCCCACAGCTATTTTTGAGAGATCAGACTCGCGCAGGTTGGCGACGGCCGACCACTCCTTGGACACCACCAGAGTGAAGAGCGATTGGGAGGGAGCCACGATTTCCCCGCTGGTAACAGTCAACCCCGCCACTCGGCCATCATGGGGTGCACGAACCGTCGCACTGGCTAGCGCGTGCCGGGCCAGCCCTACAGCTGCCTCGCGGGCGCGGACGGTCGCCAGGCCGCCGTCTTCGTTTCCCACCGCCTGTACGGAAGCGCGCGCTTGCTCCTGCGCCTGGCGCAGGGTGGTCTGCGCATCACGCTCTGCGGTTTCCGCTTGGTCCAACTGCTGCTGCGGTACGTAGCCCTTGGCTGCCAGGGGGCGCAGCCTTTCTGTCGTGCGGCGAGCAAGGGCGAGATTTGTCTCCGCTCGCCGTGTTTGATCCGCCGCTTGTGACACCGCGGAGCGTTGCGTTGCTACACCACGCTGCTGCGTGGCCAGGGTGGCACGGGCAAGAGCCAGATCGGCTTCCGCTTGGTTAACGGCCAGTTGCAAAGGTTCCGGGTCAATCTGGAACAGCTCTTCACCGGCACGGACGCTGCTGTTCTCTTTGACTGAGATGCGGCTGATACGACCGCCCACCGTTGAAGCAATGTGCACCACCTCGGCATCCAGCGTTGCATCATCCGAGGAAATCGCCTTGCCCTGTTGATGCACCAGCCATGCCCCGGCGCCCACCGCCACGGCCACCAGAATGATCACCACGGCGCGCCGCCAGACGGCCGGGCTATGTTCGCCAGCAGCCTTCATGGCAGTGCTCCTGCAATAAGAAACCAGGAGGCCAATGCGAGCAGAAATCCGCTCGCCAGGCAAAGGGCAAGCGGCCATGGCCAGCTTGTACCGGAGCCCGTCAACACCATGAGCAGGCGCACCGCCACCGCCAGCAATACCCAGAGCACCGCAAACAGAAGCCAGGAAGGGAAATAAGCCCCGAAAAAAACGTGGCTAGGCGCGCTGGGACCACCGCAGCCCGAAAGACCTGAAAGAATCAGGCAAGTGATGGTGCAGGCTGTGGGCCTTAAGATGAAATCGTAAGAACGCATGAACGCATTGAACGTTGAATGAGCGGCTCATCTGAGGGGCGTGTCTTGGGCTGTCCGCCTCCTGAAATCCTCACCGAACTACCTGGGTGGCGATCTCGCCCAGATGACGCAGATGATGGTAACCCACAGAGCGGTTATTTTTCTGTATGAGACGATACGAGCTGACGGCATCAGATGCTTTCGTTATCCAGCGGCCGGTTGTACTTTCGGGCGATCTCCCTATTAGCTCCGGCCGTCCTTGGGCACGCGAACCGGCCGCAGCCAAAAACTGAATAAAATCATCGCTCTGCGCACTCAAAACGCGCAACGAAATATGAATCCTATAGTTAACCAGACAGTCGCGGTAATCGATTACGGCATGGGCAACCTGCACTCCGTGGCGCAGGCGGTCATGCATGCCACGGCTGATACGCGCGTGAAGGCGGTCGTGACCTCTGACCCCAACGTGGTGAGAGACGCCCATCGTGTGGTGCTGCCTGGGCAGGGTGCCATGGCGGATTGCATGCGCCAGCTCAATGATTCTGGCCTGCTTGAGGCAGTGTTGGAGGCGGCGAGTAGCAAGCCGCTGTTCGGCGTTTGCGTGGGTATGCAGATGTTGCTAGATCACAGCGCCGAAGGCCGTACCGCCGAAGGAACTCCAGGACTCGGGCTGATTCCCGGTCAGGTGGTGAAATTCGATTTAGCGGGGCGTAACGCGCCCGATGGCAGCCGTTACAAGGTGCCGCAAATGGGGTGGAACCGTGTGGCGCAAGCCCAGCCTCATGCCGTGTGGCAAGATGTGCCGGATGGCAGCTGGTTCTATTTCGTCCACAGCTACTACGCACAGCCGTCTGAGGCGCGCCACTGCGCGGGTCAGGCAGACTATGGCGGACGTTTCGCCGCCGCCATCGCACGCGATAATATTTTCGCGACTCAGTTTCACCCTGAAAAAAGTGCGGCTCAAGGGCTCGCCCTTTACCGCAATTTCCTCCACTGGGAACCTTGAATTCAAGGCCGCCCGGTTGGGCGCTTGCGCATTCGGCGTGAGCGTCCTTCCTGGCTCCACGCAACGCTCCATCTATTCGCCATGCTTCTGATTCCCGCCATCGATCTCAAAGACGGTCACTGCGTTCGCCTCAAACAAGGCGATATGGACCAGGCCACTACATTCAGCGAAGACCCCGCAGCCATGGCCGCAAAGTGGCTCGAACGCGGCGCGCGCCGACTGCATCTGGTCGATCTGAATGGCGCTTTCGCTGGCAAGCCACAGAATATGGATGCCATCAAATCCATTTTGAAGGAAGTTGGCGATGACATTCCAGTGCAACTGGGAGGCGGAATCCGCGATCTGGACACCATTGAGCGCTACATAGATGCCGGTTTGGCGTACGTCATCATTGGCACAGCAGCGGTCAAGAACCCCGGCTTCCTGAAAGACGCATGCACGGCCTTTGGCGGGCACATCATCGTTGGCCTGGATGCGAAAGACGGAAAAGTAGCCACCGATGGCTGGAGCAAGCTGACCGGCCATGAAGTCATAGATCTCGCCAAAAAATTCGAAGACTGGGGCGTGGAGAGCATCATCTACACCGACATCGGCCGCGACGGCATGTTGAGTGGCATCAATATCGATGCCACTGTGAAGCTGGCGCAAGCCCTGAGCATTCCCGTCATCGCCTCCGGCGGACTCTCGAACATGGCGGATATCGAAGCCTTGTGCGCGGTTGAGGGTGAGGGCGTTCAGGGGGTCATCTGTGGCCGTGCCGTCTACAGCGGTGACCTCGACTTTGCCAAGGCCCAGGAGCGGGCTGACGAGCTCAACGGTTGAAGCGCCTATAAATGCTTGCTAAACGCATCATCCCCTGCCTTGACGTCACCGGTGGCCGCGTGGTCAAAGGTGTCAACTTCGTCGAGTTGCGAGACGCTGGCGACCCAGTTGAAATTGCTGCTCGTTACAACGAGCAGGGCGCAGACGAACTGACGTTTCTAGATATCACCGCCACCAGCGATGGGCGTGATCTGATCTTGCACATCATCGAGGCAGTGGCTTCGCAGGTATTCATCCCGCTCACGGTGGGTGGTGGTGTTCGTACGGTGGAAGACGTGCGGCGGCTCTTAAACGCCGGTGCGGACAAAACCAGCTTCAATTCAGCGGCTATCGCGAACCCGCAGGTTATCCGTGATGCTTCGGCAAAGTATGGCGCCCAAGCCATCGTCGTTGCCATTGATGCCAAGCGGCGAGGAGGCGATGACCTGCTCGAGCGCGGTCCAGGCTGGGACGTCTACAGCCACGGCGGTCGCAAGAACACGGGCCTGGACGCCGTAGAGTGGGCTCGCAAGATGGCCGAGTACGGCGCCGGAGAAATCCTGCTCACCAGCATGGACAGGGATGGCACCAAGTCTGGTTTCGATCTCGAATTGACGCGCTCCGTGGCTGACGCCGTTCCGGTGCCTGTGATCGCCTCCGGCGGCGTGGGTACACTCGACCACTTGGCCGACGGCGTTCAGATCGGTGGCGCCGACGCGGTGCTGGCGGCCAGCATCTTCCACTACGGGGAGTTTACGGTGGCCCAGGCCAAGCATCGCATGGACGAGCGAGGCATTACCGTACGCATCTGAAGGCTTGAGCTTCTTCGAACTCGATCATAGGTTCGACTAGAGGCAATCTGGAGCAGGTTTTTAGCCTGCCGGCAAGCTCGTGAAGACGGCAAGAGCTGGATTTTTATCAAGCAAACAAAAACCTAGGAGAACCATTTTGACGACAGCGAGCATGCAGGAATTTCTGGATTCAGTGACACAGCGCGATCCGCATCAGCCCGAGTTTCTGCAAGCCGTGAAAGAGGTCGTAGTCAGCCTCTGGCCGTTCCTGGAAAAAAATCCTAAGTATCGCGAGTACGGCGTATTGGAGCGCTTGGTTGAGCCAGACCGCGCCATACAGTTTCGAGTGAGCTGGGTGAACGATAAAGGCCAGACACAGGTCAATCGTGCGTTCCGCGTGCAGCACAGCATGGCCATTGGCCCCTACAAGGGCGGTATGCGCTTTCACCCGTCGGTCAATCTGTCGATTCTCAAATTCCTGGGTTTCGAGCAAACTTTCAAGAACGCATTGACGACTCTGCCCATGGGCGGTGGAAAAGGCGGTTCTGATTTTGATCCCAAGGGCAAGAGTGACGGCGAAGTCATGCGTTTTTGCCAGGCTTTGATGACTGAGTTGTACCGTCATCTCGGCCCCGACACTGACGTCCCTGCGGGTGACATCGGCGTGGGCGCACGTGAAGTTGGCTTTATGGCGGGCATGATGAAAAAGCTGGCAAATGACGCCAGCAGTGTTTTCACTGGCAAGGGCATTGCCTTTGGCGGGAGCCTGATGCGCCCGGAAGCCACTGGTTACGGCACGGTGTATTTTGCGCAGGAGATGCTGCGCCGCAAGCAGATGGGCTTTGAAAACCGCAGCGTCAGCATTTCCGGCTCTGGCAACGTGGCTCAGTACGCCGCAGAAAAGGCCATGGAGCTGGGCGCCAAGATCATCACGCTTTCAGATTCTGGTGGCACCTTGGTGCACGAGGCCGGTCTTACTCCCGGCATGCTCGAAGACATCATGGAATGGAAGAACGTCAAGCGTGGCCGCTTGAGCGACTTCTGCCAACTGCACAAACTCAATTTCGAAGCTGACAAGAGCCCTTGGCATGTCCCCGTCGACATTGCGTTGCCGTGCGCTACGCAAAACGAACTGGACGGGGCCGATGCCAAGCACCTCATCGCCAACGGCGTTGTGTGTGTGGCCGAAGGTGCCAACATGCCCAGTACATTGGATGCGGTGGATCACTTCCTGGAAGCTGGCACGCTGTATGCGCCTGGCAAGGCCAGTAACGCCGGTGGCGTGGCCACTTCCGGTCTCGAAATGAGCCAGAACGCCATGCGCCTTTCATGGTCGCACAGCGAAGTGGATTTGCGCCTGCACGAGATCATGAAAGACATTCATGGCAACTGCGTGCGCCACGGCGAGCGGACAGATGGCAGTGTCAACTATGTTGAAGGTGCCAACGTGGCCGGCTTCGTGAAGATCGCCGACGCCATGCTGGCGCAAGGCGTGCTCTGATCTTTGCGCGCACTACTTGAAAAACTAAGCAAAAAGTCTTTGGAGTGTCATGAACTGGCTCGATGAAATCCGCTGGGATGCCCAGGGCCTTGTGCCAGTGATTGCACAGGAGCAATCTTCAGGCGACGTACTCATGTTCGCCTGGATGAACCGCGAGGCGCTTGCCAAGACCGCCGAGACGGGGCGTGCCGTGTATTACAGCCGCTCCCGCGGCAAACTCTGGCCCAAGGGCGAGGAGTCCGGCCATGTGCAGACTGTGCATGAGATCCGCATGGATTGTGACAATGACGTCGTGCTCCTCAAGGTGACTCAGCTCGGTCATGAGCCTGGTATAGCCTGTCACACTGGTCGCCATAGCTGTTTTTTCCAGAAATATGAAAAAGAGGCCTGGGTCTCGGTCGAGCCGGTCTTGAAAGACCCCGCATCCATCTACAAATAAGGGCATGAGTTCAGAAGACACCCTGGCGCGTTTAGCCGCCGTCATCGAAAGCCGCAAGCCCACGGCGGGGGGCGACGCGTCTTCCAGCTATGTGGCTCGGCTGCTGGCCAAAGGCCCTGACGCCTTCCTGAAGAAAATTGGAGAGGAAGCCACAGAGGTGGTGATGGCTGCCAAGGATGCAGATCACGGGGGCGAGCCTGCCAAAATCGTCTATGAGGTGGCCGATCTCTGGTTTCACAGCATGATCGCGCTCGCGCACTATGGTTTTTCACCTGATGACGTGGTGAAGGAGCTCGCGCGCCGTGAAGGTGTCAGCGGTATTGAGGAAAAAGCTTTGCGCAAGGCCCTTGCGCGGGACGCCGACGAAAAAGGACCCAAGCCATGAGTAAAGACATCATCGATGTGCAGGCGATCAGCTCCGAACGCAACCAGTCGCTCAAGACCTGGGGGTGGGTGAGCTACATACTGCATCTCATCGTCGCCGTGGCTGCCGTGGTGCCTGGCGCGCAGGTCAGCATCGGGCTTTTGGTCGTCGCGCTGATCATTGATCTCGTGAAAAAGGACGACGCTGCCGGAAGCTGGCAGGAAAGCCATTTCAGCTGGCGTATCCGCTCGGTGCTGTGGGCTGGGGTGCTCTACCTCGTGACGTTCCCACTGTTTTTGCTGCTCTATATTCCCGGAGCCATTGCCTGGGCCATCATTTCCTTGTGGTTCCTGTACCGCATCGTTAAAGGGATGATGCGTATGAACGCCGATCAGGCGATCAATGCCTGAAGGCAGCCCGGCCCGGCCGGCCGGTGGCCGGCATCGGCACCAGAGCAAATCTGTCAATTTGGCACTCCAGGGGGGCGGCTCGCATGGCGCATTTACCTGGGGCGTGCTTGATGCGCTTTTGGAAGACGGGCGCGTCGATTTTGATGGCATCAGCGGCACCAGTGCGGGTGCCATGAATGCGGTCGTGCTGGCTTACGCGTTCGCCAAGGCGGAGCTGGATGGCCTGGAGGGTCAGGATGCGCGCGAAGCCGCTCGGCAAGCGCTCGCGCGCTTTTGGGATGGCGTCGGGGTGATGGGCACCTTCATGGCCGGCTTGCCCTTGCCTGGCGCCCAAGCGATGGCCAGTATGTTCACGCAGTGGTTCTCTCCCTCCCAGGTCAATCCGCTTGGCCTCAACCCGCTGCGCAATCTGCTTGAGCGCGAAGTCGATTTCGACCTTCTGGCCAGGCACAGCCGCATCAAGGTGTTCGTGACCGCTACCAACGTGCGTACGGGGCGTGGAGAGATTTTTAGTGGGGCGCGTTTGTCCGCAGATGCGGTCATGGCCTCAGCTTGCCTGCCCAGCGTATTCCAGGCTGTGCAGATAGACGGCGAGCACTACTGGGATGGGGGATATTCCGGGAATCCGGCGATCTACCCTTTGATCTATGAAACCGAGTCATGTGATGTCGTGCTCGTGCAGATCAATCCCGTTGAGACGCCTTACGTGCCCGGCGCGACTTCGCATGAGATCATAGAGCGGGTCAATGAGATCACCTTCAATGCGCCGCTTCTCGCTGAAATTCGCGCCATAGAGTTTGTGCGGCGTCTTCTGGCCGAAGGCCGGATCGATCCCGCTCGCTACAAGAACGTGCTGTTGCACCGGGTAGACGGCGGCGCTGCTCTGGCTGAATTCGGCTCTACTTCCAAATCACGTGCCGACGCGCCCTTCATACGCCGGCTGTTTGATCTTGGCCGTACCACCGGCGACAACTGGATCAAGCAGCACTTGCATGACGTCGGGGTACGATCCAGCGCGGAACACACTCATCGATCATGAACACCCCTCACGACCCCAATTGCATCTTTTGCAAGATCATCGCCGGCCAGATTCCATCCAAAAAAGTCTATGAAGACGATGAACTGTTCGCCTTTCATGACATTGCTCCCTGGGCGCCAGTGCATTTCATGATTGTGCCCAAGGCACATATCCCCTCCATGGCGCACGTTGGCACTGAACATGAGGCTTTGCTGGGCCGGCTCATGGTGTTGGCGCCCAAGCTGGCGATGGAGCAGGGCTGCCGGCCCTATCCGGAAGGCGGGTTTCGTATCGTCACCAACACAGGCGCTGAAGGCGGTCAAGAGGTGCATCATCTGCACGTTCACGTGATGGGAGGTCCGCGCCCCTGGTTGCGCGGGTAAGCTTTTGAGGTGAAGATGCCTCAATTAAAACGACTATCGAGCCCTCGGGGAACCCTAATGGGTCTGTCGGCGTCTAAAATCTACTGATTCGCAAGGAGAATTTGCAATGGGTTCCTTTTCTATCTGGCATTGGCTGATCGTGCTGCTGATCGTGGTCATGATCTTTGGCACCAAAAAACTGAAAAATATGGGCACCGACTTAGGCGGTGCTGTGAAAGGCTTCAAGGACGGCATGAAAGACGGCTCTACCGAAGCTGATGGCACGAAGTCACCAGCCGGTCAAGTCGCCAACGCAGCGGCCGAGAAGACCACCATCGACGTGCAAGCCAAAGAAAAGAGCTGATCTTTCCTTTTAGGCTCCGGCGCCTGAGCTTTGGCAGCGAACCCGCTGCCTGCTCGCTGCCTTACGCTGAAATCAAACCTGTATGCTAGATCTCGGCATTTCCAAGATGGCGCTCATCGGCGCGGTGGCGTTGATCGTCATCGGGCCGGAGAAGCTTCCACGCGTGGCGCGTACCGTTGGCACTTTGTTGGGCAAAGCGCAGCGCTATGTGTCTGATGTCAAGGCCGAGGTCAATCGCGCCATGGACCTAGATGAACTCAAGAAAATGAAGGAAACGGTGGAAGATGCCGGCCGCGAGGTCGAAAAAAGCATCCACTCTACCCAATCCGATTTTGAAAAAGAGTGGTCCAGCGCAACCTCAGGCCTGGAAAATTCTGAAGGATCAGACAGTAGCGCCAGCACCCACAGCTGGGAGCCGCCTCCACCTTCGTACAAAAATCCAGGCAAGAAGTGGCGTGTGAAGCGAGGTGCCACGCCTCAGTGGTACAAGCAGCGTCATGGTGTGCGCCGCCAAGCGCAATCAGGGGCGGCGCGTGTGGCGCGCTATCGACCCAAGATTAAATAGTAGAAAAATGGCGGTTGAATTTACGTTTCCAAGCGTCAATGACCGGCGGTAGATCCCGCGATCTCCATTCGTAATTGACGCCGTGAAGCGGCGAAGTCATCTGTTGTAGGTAAAAAACCGAGATGTCCAACCCCAAGCCCGAATCCGAAGACGAACTCGCAGGCACCGAGCAGCCTTTCGTCACGCATTTGATGGAGCTGCGCGATCGGCTTATCAAAGCTTTGCTGGCAGTCGGGGTGGTGGCCGGGGTTCTGGCGTTCTACCCAGGCCCTGGAGAGCTCTATGACTTGCTCGCCCAGCCGCTGATAGCGAATTTGCCCGCGGGCGCGACCATGATCGCCACATCGGTCATTTCGCCATTCATGGTGCCGCTGAAGATTCTGCTCATGGCGGCCTTTCTGATTGCATTGCCGGTCGTGCTCTATCAGGTGTGGGCGTTCGTGGCACCTGGCCTGTATATGCATGAGAAGAAGCTGGTGCTGCCACTGGTGGTTTCCAGCACCGTGCTGTTCTTTTCGGGGGTGGCGTTTTGTTACTTCTTCGTGTTTGGCAAGGTATTTGCCTTCATCCAGCAATTTGCGCCCAAGAGCATCACGGCGGCTCCAGATATTGAGGCGTACCTGAGCTTCGTTATGACGATGTTTTTGGCATTCGGCCTGTCGTTTGAAGTGCCGATCGCCGTGGTCGTTCTGGCCCGCATTGGCGTAGTGACCATTGCGCAGTTGAAACAGTTCCGCGGCTATTTCATCGTTTTGGCATTCGTGATCGCTGCCGTCGTGACGCCGCCCGATGTGGTTTCCCAGTTGGCGCTGGCGATTCCAATGTGCCTGCTGTACGAAGTGGGTATCTGGGCGGCGCAATTGTTTATCCGGCATACCAAAAAGCCTGAAGACGCAGAGGAAGGCGAGAAGGCTGCTGATGTGGTGAAGCAAGATTGAGAGCCTGAAGGCCCGGCTGCTTTTGTCCAGTATTCGGCCAAGGCTCCTCTGCTTAAATTGATAGGCAAGCTGCTAATGGGGGTCGAGCTCGGCCTGTCCTGAGGTTCCAGGGTATAGCCCAAGCGAGAAGTGGCTTAAAAAAATACCGTTCGGGCCTGTCGAAGCCTTGCGCGGCACTTCGACCTCAGCGTGAACGGTTCAATTTTTTTAGATCCGCGCCTAGCCCGCGAACATCCATCATGGCGTTCCTAAACAGACTGTTTGCTCGGAGGTTGCGAGCCAGTCTGACGGACAAATGTTTTGAGTTGTTTTGAGAGCCGCCCCCGCTCCTTTGGCAGAGGCCCCTCAGAGTGCAGCTCTCAACGACCTTGCTGCTGGCGTGGCCGTGGCCGCTGCGTAGGGGTCACACTGGCCTGGACCTGCTCGCCACGCCGCTGCAGCGTGAAATCCGATGCTTGGCCCGGAACGAGTGCCGCGATGCGCGTCAGCAGCTCAGAAACCGTGCGTACGGGTTCTCCACCCACCTGGGTGATCACATCGCCCGGCCGCAGGCCTGCTTGCGACGCGGGTGCTCCATTGAGCACACCCGTCACGATCACCCCTTGAAGGGTGTTGGCGCCAAAGGTCTGTGCCAGCTCGGGCGTCAGCTCTCCTGGCTCTATGCCGATCCAGCCACGCACCACCTGGCCATTTTTGACAATGCTTTCCATCACCTGTTTAGCGGTGGAAACCGGGATGGCGAAGCCTATACCCATGCTTCCGCCGGAACGTGAATAGATGGCGGTATTAATCCCCATCAGATTTCCATTCACGTCGATAAGGGCTCCGCCTGAATTGCCCGGGTTAATGGCGGCATCGGTCTGTATGAAGTTCTCGAAGGTATTGATCCCCAGCTGGTTGCGCCCCAGGGCGCTGACGATCCCGCTGGTCACGGTCTGTCCAACCCCAAAGGGATTTCCAATGGCGAGGACTCTGTCGCCCACCTGAAGGTGGTCTGAGCTGCCCAAGACCATCACCGGAAGCTTGTCCAGATCGACCTTCAGCACGGCCAGATCGGATTCCGGGTCGGTACCGATCACCTTGGCCGGCGCGCGGCGTGCATCGGCCAGCAGTACCTCAATCTCATCAGCGCCCTCGACCACATGGTTGTTGGTTAGCACATAGCCTTGCGGGCTCATGATGACGCCTGAACCTAAGCCGGCTTGCTGTTGTTCGCCCTGGTCGCCGAAGAAAAAGCGAAACCACGGGTCCTTCGCGTTGGGATGGCGCGAAGTCTTGCTGGTGTTGATGCTGACCACCGCAGGTGCAGCGCGTTTGACTGCCGCGCTGAAACTGCCTTCCGCTGTGGTGCCGGCGACAGGGGCTGGCGCCTCCAGGATGGAAACCGTGCCCACGCTGTTCGCCGCACGGCCCAGCCACTGGGGCTTGAGTGTGCCAACGACAAAATAGGCGGCTAGCAGCACAGTGGCCACTTGGGCGAACAAAAGCCAAAGACGTTTCATGAAGAGCCTGATGACGGCGTATTGAATGCGGAGCGCAAACAATTGTAGGCTGAGGCTGACAGCTTTTTGAACACCTGCCAAGTGAACCTCGTTTGACCGGCGTGATCACCGACAATGGATTCCATGTCTGAAACTTTCCCTACTGACCGCACCGCCCTGGTGGCTGCCTGCGATGCCGAACTGCAGCCTGAGCGCTTCAAGGACTACGGGCCCAACGGCCTGCAGGTGGAAGGACGCGCTCAAATTGGAAAGCTGGTGTCCGGTGTGACAGCCAGCCGAGCCCTCATTGAAGCCGCCGTAGAGGCTGGCGCTGATGCCATTCTGGTCCATCACGGTTTGTTCTGGAGAGGGCAAAACGGCACGGTCACCGGTTGGATGAAAGAACGCCTGCGCCTGCTTCTGGCGAACGAGATCAATCTGCTGGCCTACCACCTCCCGCTCGATGCACATCCCGTGCTGGGCAATAACGCTCAATTGGGCAGGGTTCTGGGCCTGCAGGCCACCGGGCGTTTCGGCGAACAGGATCTGGGCTTCATTGGTGGCCGGGCAGATGGCGAAACTTTTGCCGACGCCGACGTACTGGCTTGGCAACTGGAGCATGCCCTGGGTCGCCCGGTAGTGGGCATTCACGGCAAACGCCAGGCCATCGAAAGAGTGGCGTGGTGCACTGGCGGAGCGCAGAGCTATTTCGAGGCGGCCATCGCGGCCGGCGCTCAAGCCTTCATCACTGGCGAAATATCCGAGCCACAGGCTCACTTGGCGCGCGAGTGCGGTGTCTCTTTCTTTGCGTGCGGCCACCATGCTACCGAGCGCTACGGAGCGCCAGCGCTGGGCGCCCACGTGGCGGCGCAATTGGGTATTTCGCACGAGTTCATCGATATCGATAATCCCGCGTGATCCCGCCTGGATTTTCCGTGCGCGAGAAAGTGCGCTAAACCAAATGACCAAGAACCTACGAGAGCTGCCCCTGGCCATCACTTTGGGCGATGCTGCGGGTATCGGGCCCGAGATCATCGCCAAAGCCTTCCAGGAAGCACCTGAGTTGACGCAGGGCTGCTTTGTGGCTGGTGACGTCGCAACTGTGCGCCGTGCGGCGCGCATCGTGCAAGGGGACCATGGAGCCAGCTTGTCCGTGGCCGTTATAGAGGCACCCCTTGACGCTCGGAACGTTCCTCCGGGATGCATTCCTGTGCTGCAGATCGTGGAGCCAGCGCCATTGGTCTTGTTTGGCGAGGTGAGCGCTGCTGCGGGAAAGTTGGCCGGTGATTGCGTGTTCTGGGCTGCGCGCGCGGCACTCCGCGGTGAGGTGGCCGCTGTCATCACCGCACCGTTGCACAAGGAGGCTCTGGCCGCGGCGGGCGAGCCTTACACGCGGTTTCCTGGCCATACCGAGCTGCTGCAGGCAGAAGCCGCCTCGCATCTGGGTAAGCCCGTCCAGGACGTGCCAGTGCGCATGATGCTGGCCAATGATGAGTTGCGCACGGTGCTGGTCAGCATTCATCTGTCCCTGCGTGACGCCATTGAAAAGGTCACCCTGGAAAATATTCTTCAAACGTTGCGCATCACGCATCAATCTGTGGGTGCTGCGCTCCAGAGGCCACCCCGCATCGGGGTGGCGGGGCTGAATCCACACGCGGGGGAGGGCGGGCTTTTTGGGCGTGAAGAAATCGAAATCATCGCCCCTGCCATCTCAGCGGCGCGGGCAGAGGGGATCGATGCACTCGGGCCTTTCGCGCCCGATACCGTGTTTATGCGTGCTCGCTCCACTTCCCAGCGCGCGGGCGAGTTCGATGTAGTGGTAGCCATGTACCACGACCAGGGCTTGATTCCGGTGAAATACCTGGGCGTGGAGCAGGGCGTGAACGTCACGCTTGGTTTGCCCTTCGTGCGTACCAGCCCTGACCACGGAACCGCGTTCGATATCGCCGGCAGCGGCCGGGCAGACCCTGCCAGCCTGATGGCCGCCATTCGCATGGCACGCCAACTCGTCCCTGAATAAATTCGCCTAGTGCGGATCTCGGATGCCCTGCCGCCGCGGCGTAAAGCCGATTCCGCTGTTTCGCCAGAAAGGCGGCGCTACGTGTGTGTAGCGCAACGCTGAGAAAAAAATTAGCGTTTCAGACTATCCCGAATCTCGCGCAGCAGTTGAACCTCTTCCGCGGGAGCTTCCGGTGCGGCAGCGGGTTCTTCGTTTTTCAGACGGTTGATCTGCTTGACCATCAGAAAAATGATAAAGGCCAGGATGACGAAGTTCACCAGGATGGTAATGAAATTACCATAGGCGAAAACGGCGCCCAGCTTCTTGGCTTCGGCCAAAGCCATGCCTGTAGATTGACCCGCCAACGGGATGTAGTAGTTGGAAAAGTCCAAGCCCCCTATCAACTTACCGATGATGGGCATGATCAAGTCGCCCACGATCGAATCGACGATTTTGCCGAAGGCTGCGCCAATGATGACGCCCACCGCCAAGTCCATGGCGTTGCCCTTGACCGCGAATTCCTTGAACTCCGAAACCATTCCCATAATTGCCCTCTTCTGTGAAAGTTGATGATCGCGCAAGTATTGTCAGGCGTTGATGCTTGTCAACCCCGGCGTGCGAGAACGGGCACAGACATTCCCTCCTGTTCATGACCTCGATTGGCTCCGCTACAATCGCGCGTTGACCGTAGTGTCATGAGTTGGAAGTTCATGGGAGCAATTCCGCCGAAAATCGGCGCCATGCAGCGTTCAAACCCTTGCAGTGCTTGTAAGTATTGCTATGGTTTGTATATTGGCTGGGGCTGATTCAGGCAGTTTTTCCCGGCCAACTTCCAGTTTAAAGACGCTGGTGTCGCGACATTACATACCAAGAACATACCCATAGGACAGCCATGAGTGACGCTCCGTCCAACACATTTACCCCCGTTCCCCTCGATGCCAGCAAGCGCACGTGGTTGATCGCCTCGGGTTGTGCTGGTGCCGTGGGGGCTGGCTTTGCAGCCGTGCCCTTCGTATCCAGCATCCTGCCCTCGGAAAAAGCCAAGGCTGCCGGGGCCGCTGTGGAAGTTGATATCAGCAGTATCAAGCCCGGCGAAAAAATGACCGTCGAATGGCGCGGTAAGCCAGTCTGGATTCTTCGGCGCACACCGGAGATGCTGGCCAACCTCAAAAAGACGGACAGCGAGGTGGCTGATCCCAACTCGGATCGCACAGCCTTTCCTACGCCGGAATATGCCAAGAACGAATGGCGTTCCATCAAGGAAGAGTTCCTTGTGGTGGTGGGCATCTGCACGCACCTGGGCTGCTCGCCAGTCGATCGCTTGCAAACGGGCCCTCAGCCCTCGTTGCCAGACAACTGGGAAGGCGGCTTTTTCTGCCCCTGCCATGGTTCCACCTTCGATTTGGCGGGCCGTGTATTCAAGAACAAGCCGGCACCAGATAATCTCGAAGTGCCCCCGTACATGTACCTGTCAGACGCCAAGATGTTAATTGGCGAAGACAAAAAAGCTTGAAGAAGGTAGAGGCGGGACATGGCTGAATTCAAGGAAATCTCTCCCAACGCGCCTATTGGCGCCAAAGTGGGCAACTGGTTTAACAACCGTTTTCCGACGGCGTTCGCGGAATACCGCAAACACATGTCGGAGTACTACGCACCGAAGAACTTCAACTTCTGGTACTTCTTCGGCTCACTGGCCATGTTGGTGCTGGTGATCCAGATCGTCACCGGCATTTTCCTGGTGATGCACTACAAACCAGATGCTGCCAAGGCATTTGAGTCAGTCGAGTACATCATGCGTGATGTACCGTGGGGCTGGCTCATCAGGTACATGCACTCCACAGGGGCTTCGGCGTTCTTCGTCGTGGTTTACCTGCACATGTACCGTGGCTTGATCTACGGCAGCTACCGTAAACCACGCGAACTGGTGTGGATTTTCGGCTGCGCGATCTTCCTGTGCCTGATGGCTGAGGCCTTCATGGGCTATTTGCTGCCATGGGGCCAGATGTCCTACTGGGGCGCGCAGGTGATTGTGAACTTGTTCTCCGCTGTGCCTTTCATCGGCCCTGATCTGGCGCTGCTGATCCGTGGAGATTACGTGGTGGGTGATGCCACACTGAACCGCTTCTTCGCGTTCCACGTCATCGCTGTGCCGCTGGTGTTGATCGGCTTGGTGGTTGCTCACTTGTTGGCACTGCATGATGTGGGCTCCAACAACCCGGATGGCATTGAAATCAAGGCGGGTCCCAAGGGCAACCGCTGGTCGCCTGATGCGCCTGCGGATGGTGTTCCTTTCCATCCTTACTACTCCGTACACGACATCGTTGGCGTGAGCGTATTCCTGATGATCTTCTTCGCTGTCGTGTTTTTCGCGCCAGAGATGGGTGGCTACTTCCTGGAGTACAACAACTTCATTCCGGCAGATCCGCTGGTAACACCATCGCACATTGCCCCTGTGTGGTATTTCACGCCGTTCTATTCGATGCTGCGGGCCACCACTGACCTGATGGTCAATGTGCTCTCCATCATCATTGCGCTGGCTGCAGTACTGACTTTCCTCAAGAGCAAGTCTTCGATGGTCATAAAAATAGCCATCGCTGTGGTGGCTCTGGTGGCTATCGTCCTGCTCAAGACCTTCGATGCCAAGTTCTGGGGCGTGGTGGTCATGGGCGGCGCGGTCATTATCTTGTTCTTCCTGCCATGGCTGGATCACAGTCCTGCCCGCTCCATCCGCTACAGGCCTGATTGGCACAAAGTGCTCTACGGCGTTTTTGTGGTGTGGTTCATCGTCCTCATGATCCTTGGAATCATGGCGCCCGGCCCCATCTTCAGCACCCCTTCTCTCAGCTGGATGACCAACGAACTGGTCGCTATGGTAGGAACTATTTTCTACTTTGGATTCTTCCTGCTCATGCCGTGGTGGAGCCAAATTGGCGAGCCTAAACCTGTGCCTGAACGTATTACGTTCAACCCACACTGAAGCCGCTGGAGACGCCAAAAATGAACTTCTGCAAGAAACTGGTCTTCGGCCTGCTGCTCGCTGTTAACCTGGTCGCCGGCGCACATGCCGCATCGGCAGGCATCCCATGGGATAAAGCCCCTGGTAAAACAAACGACACCGCCTCGTTGCAAAATGGCGCGAAGTTATTCGTTAACTACTGCCTGAGCTGCCACTCTGCGGCCTTCATGCGCTACAACCGTCTGACCGACATCGGTCTGACCGAGCAGCAAATCAAGGACAACCTGCTGTTTTCCACCGAAAAAGTGGGCGACACCATGAAGGCGAACATTGATCCGCGCCAAGCCAAAGCCTGGTTCGGTTCCAATCCACCAGACCTGACCTTGATCGCACGTTCGCGTGCTGGTTCTGGCGGTACTGGCGCTGATTACATCTACACGTTGTTCCGCAGCTACTACCGTGATTCCAGCCGTCCTCCAGGCTGGAACAATCTGGCTTTCCCGAATATCGGTATGCCGCATCCCCTGTGGGAATTGCAAGGTGAGCGCAAGCCCATTTTTGAAACCCGCCAAGAGCACGGTCATGAAGTCCATGCTTTCACCGGGCGCTGGGAGCAAGTCACTCCCGGCACGATGACGCCACTGCAGTACGATAAGGCGGTGGGCGATCTGGTCAATTACCTGCAATGGATGGGTGAGCCAGGTCAAAACAAGCGTGTGAGTATTGGCGTTTGGGTGCTGATGTTCCTGCTTGTGTTCACTTTCATTGCATGGCGCTTGAACGCGGCGTACTGGAAAGACGTCAAGTAAGTTTCATTCTTCGACCGGCTGTCATGGCTGGTTCGACACAGAGTGGGGGGGCGCCGGTAGCGGCACCCTCTCCACTCTTTTGGTTTTAAGGAGCCTCTCACCATGATGGTGCTGTATTCAGGAACAACCTGCCCCTTCTCGCATCGCTGCCGTTTCGTCTTGTTCGAAAAAGGCATGGATTTCGAGATCCGTGATGTAGATCTTTATAACAAGCCCGAAGACATCGGCGTGATGAATCCGTATGGTCAGGTTCCAATCCTGGTCGAACGTGATCTGATTCTGTATGAATCGAACATCATCAACGAATACATCGACGAACGCTTCCCTCATCCCCAGTTGATGCCCGGCGATCCAGTCGATCGCGCGCGCGTTCGCCTCTTCTTGCTCAACTTCGAGAAAGAACTGTTCGCGCATGTCAGTTCGCTGGAAAATCGTGCCATCAAGGGCAACGATAAAGTGCTTGAAAAAGCACGCTCGAATATCCGCGATCGCCTGACGCAAATGGCGCCAGTGTTTCTCAAGAACAAGTACATCCTGGGCGACAACTTCTCCATGCTCGACGTCGCTCTGGCGCCGCTGCTGTGGCGCCTGGATTACTACGGCATTGATCTGTCCAAGAACGCGGCTCCGCTGCTCAAATATGCAGAGCGCATTTTCTCGCGCCCTGCGTACATTGAAGCGCTGACGCCTTCCGAAAAGGTCATGCGCAAGTAATGCGCAGATAGGATACTTTGCCGATGATGAGCGCGCTCGATTCCACGTCCACGCGGCCGTACTTGATACGGGCGCTGTACGAGTGGTGCACTGACAATGGCCTGACTCCCTATATCGCCGTAGTGGTCGATGAGAGAGTGCAGGTCCCGCGTGAGTTTGTGCAAAACGGCGAAATTGTTCTGAACATCAGCTTCGATGCCACCAGCTCTCTTAAGCTGGGCAATGATTTTGTTGAGTTCAAAGCTCGCTTCGGTGGAGTGGCACGTGAAATCATCGTGCCCATGGACCGCATCATCGCTATCTATGCACGTGAAAATGGGCAAGGCATGGCGTTCCCGATCGCAACCCCGGGTGCCGCGCCAGTGGAAGAATCAGCCAGCGATAACGGCGAAACAGATGGCTCGGTGACTGCACTCGTCGCGCCAGAGCCCGCTCGTGGTGGGATTCAACTGGTGCCAAGTCCGGAGCCTGAAGGCACGCAAGACACAGACCCGGAGCCGCCAGCTCCAGCGTCGCCAGGAAAACACAAACGTCCTGCACTAAAACGCATCAAGTAGAGATTTACCCTCTATTTCCAGGTTAGAATGCTAGTTGGTTCGCCGCTTTAGCTCAGTTGGTAGAGCACCCGCCTTGTAAGCGGTAGGTCGTCAGTTCGAATCCGACAAGCGGCACCATTTGACTATCTAAAATAGTCAAAAGAACCTTCCGAAACCCGCATGCTTCATAGGCATAGCGGGTTTTTTGTTGCCTTGCATCTTCCTGTGTGACTGACGCACGGGCAAATGAGCGTCCCGCTCGCGAAAACCCCCTCTCAGAGACGCTCGTATTCAGCGTGGTCTGCTGACTCGTTAAAGATGGAGCGGTCGGCCCGTCTACATGTTTGAATTAGTTATCGAATGGGAGGGCTAAGCGATATATACTTCGCATGCGAAATAATTTAAGCAGCCAATGTCATGCCAGCACGACCACGTCTCCTTCATTTGATCAACAGCGCACAGCGTCGACTGCAACTGTGGACGGCATCAGAACAGGATCGGTATACATCCGCGGATGGCCCGGCACCTTCACCGGCGCAAGGTGGCGTGCTTTTTGTCCTGCTAAAAAATGACGGCGCCACGATGGGCGAGCTCGCCAAGGAGCTCGATCTGGTGCCGTCAGCCGTTTCCGGATTGGTGCAGCGAATGGAGGCGCTTGAATGGGTCAGGCGCAGACCTTGCGTAAAAGACGCCCGCACACAGCGGGTCTGGATTCAACCCCTGGGCAGCGCTCAGTTGCCCAGCTTGCGCGAGGCCCTCGGCCGGATCAACGCTCAATTGACGGCCGGCTTTAGCGAGGCAGAACTTCAGACAGTGGTTCGATGGCTCGAGCACGTGAAGAGCATAGACGCCATCTCCGCTAGTTCCGCTAGTCCCCCCAGTGCAACCGAGCATCGCCCCAAATGACCAACTTCAAGAATATCGCCAATCAAGACGCTGAAGTCGTTGAGATCGTCTGCGCTGATGGGCAACTGCTGTGCGGACACTTCCTTCGCGCGTCGCCGGTTGCAAGCGGGTTGCCGGTGTTGCTGTCTCCAGCCACAGGTGTGAAGCAGCATTTCTATCTGCGCTTCGCGCGCTGGTTGGCTGATCAAGGCCACAATGTGCTCGTGTTCGACTATCGCGGCATAGGGCTTTCGTTGCGCGGGCCTTTGGCGAACTGCCGAGCCACATTAGCGGAGTGGGGTCAGCTTGACCAAGTGGCGGCAGTGGATTGGCTTGTAGCGCGTACGGGCGTCCCGAAAGTTGTTTTGATCGGACACAGCGCGGGCGGCCAGATGATCGGATTGTTGCCGAACCACGAAAAAGTCGCGCGGCTGGTTGGGGTGTCGGCCTCCACCGGTTGGCTCAAGGGCATGCGGCTGGCCTTCTCCATGAAGGCACGCTTGGGCTTGCTTCTATTGGTGCCGCTTGGCATCCGTCTGAAGGGCTACGCTCCTACATCTGCTTTAGGCCTCGGTGAAAACCTGCCTTCTGAAGTTGGGCGCCAATGGGGCCAATGGTGCGCGGCTGGTGGCTATGCCACCAACGCCGTACGCCGATTGCCCGAAGAAGACTTTCATGCAAGCGTTCGGACACCACTCACGCTGCTTTACGCCGATGATGACGACATCGCAACCCCGAGCACAGTCAGCGACCTGCTACGCACGCTCCCTCACGCGCCAAGCGAGGTGGTGCAAGTGAACCCCCGCGCGTATGGTTTGGACGCGCTGGGACATCTCAACTGGTTCCGTCAATCGCATCAATCTATATGGAGGCTGATCGCGAGCGCTGTACGAGGCGAAGAATTGCAACTTCGCCAATAGATCGATTGGCCGATTGATCTGGGAGATGTGCGTGTCAGAGGCCGTTCATTGAACGGCCACCACTGAGGGCGTTAATCAGTCGCGATATGAAGTGTCCACTCGGTCCGCCATGCGCAGATAAGCTGGCCATTCATCGCGGGTACCGAAATTGGCAATGGCCTCCCATTGAAGTGCTGCGTGTTCGCAAATCTCCGGTGAAGGAATGCGGATCGGTGAACCTGTGGCTTCCAGCAGCAATTGGGTGCGGCAGGATGTGATGAGGTAGAGCATGGAGGTCAACGCCTCCACCATCGTGCTTCCACCGGTGAGCAAGCCGTGGTTGTACATGATCATGGCTTTGTTGCTGGGACCGAGATCGCTCGCGATGCTTTCGCGTTCGTCCAAGTCCTTGGACATACCCTCGTACGCGTGATATGACAGCCGGTTGTAAAAACGCATTGCCCCCTGATTGATGGGTAGCAACCCTTTGTCATGGGCTGACATCGCCATACCGACCTCTGTGTGTACGTGTACGGTGCTGTTCAAGTCACTTCTTGCCTGCAGCACTGCCGTGTGGATGGTGAAGCCTGCAGTGTTCACGTTCTCGGCTTCAGTCGTCATCTTCCCGTCAATACGAAGCTTCAGGAGGTTCGATGCCTTGACTTCATTGAAGAGCAAATTGTGCGGCTTGACGAGGAAGAAGTCGGGCTGGCCGGGTACTCGCAACGTGGCGTGGTTATAGATGAGGTTGGTCCAGCCGTAGATATCAATGATGCGGTGGGCCGCAGCCAGGTCGACCCGAGCCTGCCACTCGGCGCTGTCCACGTCTTCACGGCGAATGTGGGGTACACGAAGCTCGGCAAGGGGATCTACCGCATTGGAATTTGTAGTGTGCATTTCATTCACCTTTGATGCCCAGGTCACTGATCAGCTTGGACCAGCGGGCGCTGTCCTTGCTAACGATGCGCACGAACTCTTCGGGGGTGCTCCCCGCGGGCTCAAATGCCTGTTCACGGAGCTTGCGAGCGATCTCCGGGTCTTTGAGGGTGGCAACCATGGCCGCGTTCAGCTTTTCCAGAATGGGCTTGGCGGTACCTGCTGGGGCGAGCAGGCCAAACATCACTGTGACATCGTAGCCAGGAACTGACTCACTGATCGTCGGCACATTGGGCAAGGCCGCGAAACGTTGGCTACCGGTGACTCCGAGCGCTCGCAGTTTGCCGGCCTTGATGTGAGGCAGATTGGTGGGTACGCTGCCAAACAGCATTTGCACTTGGCCGCCCAGCAGGTCGGCGGTGGCGGGGGCGCCGCCTTTGTAGGGGATATGAACGAAGTCTGTCTTGGTCGATGCCTTGAGAAGCTCGGTCAGCAGCTGCGGAGGACTTCCCGCGCCGTATGACGCGTAGTTCAGACTACCGGGCTTTTCTTTGGCAAGCGCCAGCAATTCCTTGAGGCTATTGGCTGGGACGGAGGGATGCACGACGAGCACCTGCGGAACCGCCGCAATCATGGTGATGGGCGCGAAGTCCTTGATGGAATCGTAGGGCAGTTTCGAGTACAGCCAGGGGTTGATGGACAGTGTGGAGTCGGTGGTCATCAGCAGCGTATAGCCGTCATTCGGCGCTTTGGCCACGCTATCCGCGCCAACGATGGTGTTGGCTCCGGCTTTGTTTTCTATGATGACGGGCTGACCCAGCATCTCTCCGAACTTGGGCGCTATCACGCGAGCAAGGTTGTCGGTGGCGCCTCCCGCTGGAAATGGAACCACCATCTTGACGGGGCGTGCGGGGTAGGCCTGCGCCTGTACGAGCCCAGGTGCGAGCGCGGTCATGGCGAGAGCCAGTCCTAAGTGGCGAGTAACGCACAGTCCTCGTAGGGCTGCGAAGGATTGCTTGACGGTTTTCATGTTGTTTTCAATCGTGGATGTTGGTTTTGGTGTCGCAGCAGTGCTGTCTGCAGTCTTGCGTCAGCAGAAAGGGTTCAGACCCTGGCGTTGCCATGTAGCGTGCAAGGTGGGCGAGCGAAGGTGCCCTAACCAGGCTGCGGCCGCTTCATCGTCGCGAGATCCATTGAAACGGGTAAGTTGGTAAGTGATGCTCGAGCTGAATTCGGTAGGCAGCGCAAGAATGTGCAGCTCGTCGAATTCGAGCAGTTCGGCGAGTTGTTGGAAGCCGAGTTCGGCACGAGCAGTCCGCAGCACCTCGCCCACCAGTTCCCCAGGTGCAGGCAGCACGGCTTTTGAACGAACCGCATCGCCGATGCCTAGCTCGTCGGCTATCCGAAGGAAGTGGCGCCCGCTCTCGGCCATGCTGTAGCTCACAGACCGAACTGACAGCAGCAGCGTTCGCACGTCGCGGCGGTCAGCGAGTTCGGGAGGAGGGCCGCCCGTCCATGCCATGGCCGTAGGCGAGCGCAACAAGTTCACAGTCGTACCCTCACGCAAAACGCCTTGCGCGATGAGCTGCTGCGTCAGGCCTTCGGGTCCCAGGAACCAGTCGCCGCTGTTGTCACGCAAGGTTTTCACAAGTACCGAGCCTGCCCCAATGATGGCTACCGCGGGATGCCTTTGTGCAGTTTCAGCATTGGCCACCACCATTTCGATCGCACGGCGGGTAGCCAGTGTGCTGACGATCTTTAGCGGGATCATGTTCGCATGGGGACCGGCACTGACTTTTGTTGACATTGGCGATTGGACTTTAGGCGTGGATAGGGTAGTGCGGGAGACTTGGTTCAGTGTTCCATGACCGTGCGGAAAAGGCGCATGAAGTTGTCGTAAGCCACAGTCTGTATCTGGCTTTGATCCAGACCGAGGCCACTCAGTGAGGACAACATTTGTTGTTGCTCTTCCATGCTGTTGATCGGGTAGAGCCATGGCCAGGTGCCATACACCTCGGGTTTGCGACCAAACTCCTGGTAGCGCTCCGCGGGTTGGTCATGTATGAAGTCAGATCCGATACCCACATGTTCGTATCCGATGCGGTCGACCGCGTATTTGATGTGCGTGACCACGTCAGCCATGGCCGGCTTCTGGCCTGGCATAAGCACGACCGGTGGAAGGTAGGTGATGCCGAGCACACCATGGTTGACTTTCAATGCGTCCAGCACGGCATCACTTTTGTTGCGGGCATTTGGGCAAACGGTGAAGCAGTTTGCATGGGTGACCGCGACTGGCTGCTTCGAGTACTTGATCGCATCCAGTCCGCTCTGGTCGCCAACATGCGATAAGTCGATCACGATGTCCAGCTCGTTAAGAACTGACACCAGTTCACGTCCCAGCGAGGACAAACCCGCGTTGGCTTGCTCCGCGCAGCCATCGCCATAGAGATTACGAATATTGTGTGCAATCTGTATCACACGCACGCCCAGGTCCTTGAAGAGTGATATCAAGTTGAGGTCATGCTCGACACCTGGAACGTTCTGGTAGCCCATCACGATAGCCAGCTTGTTGGCCTTCTTGGCGCGTTCGAAGTCTGCGAACTCTTCCACGAGCATGACTTGCGAGGACAAGCTCCTCAGGTGCTTGCGGTAGTTGGCCAGTTGATTGAGCGAATGGCGCAGGTCGGGTACCGGATTGATGCCATGAAAATTGTTCAGCGTAATGTGAACGGCGGTTACACCGTTGGCTAGGCAGGCTTCGGCATAGGGGGCTGTCATGCGGGCGCCATTGAGCAGGTCGAAAACTTGGTACATGTGAGGGGTTGCTCCAGGCCGGATTTAGAGAACGGTTGTCAAAAGTAGGGGTGGGAGGTAATGAATGGTCCGCACTGCGGAATACTCATTCGGGAAATTTACATTTCGCTGGATGCCTGGATCAAGTGTTTTGAGAATGGTCCATAATTTGGACCATTTATGGCGAACCTCAGCTGACTATGACCACTCAGACCTTAGACCGCGCTATCGCGTTGTTGCGCCTCCTCGCCGCCTCCCCTGAGGGGA
The DNA here is from genome assembly GCF_000422885.1 of Ottowia thiooxydans DSM 14619. Classification (GTDB taxonomy): domain Bacteria; phylum Pseudomonadota; class Gammaproteobacteria; order Burkholderiales; family Burkholderiaceae_C; genus Ottowia; species Ottowia thiooxydans. Next base: position 149,515 of record NZ_AUGX01000015.1, read on the forward strand.
CTCGGCTCGTTGATCTGCAGGCTGCCACAGGCTTGACCAAGCCAACGGTGCATCGCATTCTTGATACGCTGTGCCATCACGACCTCGCCGCGCGTGATCCTGCTAGCCGCCGGTATGCCTTGGGGCCGGAGATCTCGCTGTTGGCGGCCAGCGTGGCCACCTCGCGTATAGATCTGGTGGAACTCGCCCGTGAACACATGTTGGAAGTCGCCCATCGCACTGGAGACACCAGTTTCTTGATGGCTCGCTCGGGGTTCGACACCGTTTGCCTGGACCGGCAAACCGGCTCATACCCTGTTAAAGCCTTTACGGTGGACGTGGGTTCGCGCCGCCCGCTGGGCTTGGGAGCTGGCGGAATCATTCTGCTGGGTACGCTCGACGATACGATGCGTGAGGCTGCCTACCAACGCGTGCATGAGTATCTCAAGCCGCTTCACCGTGTCACGGTGGCGCAGGTTCGCGCTGCAGTGGAGCAAGCTCAGCGAAAGGGCTATGCACTGAGCAATGGCTTCGTCGTGGAAAGTGTGGGCGGAGTCGCCGTGCCCATCATGGGGCCGGATGGCAAGGTCGTCGCCTCGATGAGCGTAGCCGCGATCAAGGAGCGCGTGGGGCCGCGGCGGCTGCCGCAAGTGCTGAGCATCCTGCAGTCGCACGCCAAGTCGATCGAACAGAGGCTGGCAGAACGAATAAAGAAAAAAAGTTCCACATATTGAAATATCTGGAACTCCACTATTTGGTGCTAGCCCGCAAACCGTTCAACCCCCGACATGCGCCGACGGCATTCGTACGTTGGTGTTCACCATGGAAACCCCCACTGCGCCCACTTGTGAGACTGACCTGCGCCCGGCTTCGTCTCACCGCCTCGGTCTCACCTTGCTTTTGACGGTCGATGGCTATGGCTGTCTGAGCTGGCTCACTCAGGCGAGAGCGGCACAGTGCTGCGCTATGGCTTGCCGCAGTTTTATAGCCTAAAGACCAGAGTGCTAACTCCTGCGGGCTTTGCTTTTGGGCCAAGCCTGCTTCGTTCAGGCGGGCGCTTGGGCTCCAGTGTCGCGGTTCTCACGCTTGGCCAGTCCTGCCTTCAATAAGGCTCGGCCGGCAAAGGCGTCCCCTGCAACTTCCAAGTCGAAGCGTTCACCATCGAGCCGGCGCAGATCTGAGAGTACGGCGTCGGCTTCATCTTCGGTGGCGCCGGTGGCCAGCATGGCTTCGTAGCTCATCTTCATGGCTGATTCGAAGGTCTCGCGCACCACCACATCAGCGCCATCGGTCTTGACCAGTTCGACCGCATGTTCGCGATCGAAGGCGCGTACCAGCACGCGGGCGTGCGGGCATTCTTCCCTCACACTCTGAGCGATGCGGGTTGCGGCGGCTTTGTCATCCACGCAGACCAAGATGGCATTTGCATTGTGTGCGCCTGCGGCATGCAGAACATCGGACCGACCGCCGTCGCCGTAGTAGACCTTGAAGCCCAGGTAGGCATGTGCGTCTCGGATGACCTGTGTGTCGTTGTCAATGATGGTCAGCGTCGCGCCGCGCGCCAACACACCTTGACTAGCGATCTGGCCTACACGGCCGAAACCGATCACCAGCACACTGGCCTGTCTATCATGCGCCGCTTCCACGCCCTCCATGGACACCACCGCGCGTGGACCGAATCGCCGGTGCACCAGCACGACCAACGGCGTCAGCGCCATCGAAAGCACCACGATGGCGGTCATGTTGGCATTGACCGTGGGGTCGATCACACGTGCGCCCAGGGCTGCAGCAAACAGCACAAAAGCGAATTCGCCACCTTGTGCCATCAGTACAGCCCGGTCGAGCGCGTCAGCGTGCGAGCTCTTGGCCAAACGTGCGACGCCGTAGATGCACAGTGCTTTGGTGGCCATCAGCGCCAGCACGCCCGCCACGATCAGTTGCCAATTGGCGGCAACCACGCTGAGATCCAGCGACATGCCCACGCCCAGGAAAAACAGCCCCAGCAGCAAACCGCGGAAGGGTTCGATGTCAGCCTCCAGTTGATGCCGGAAGGTCGACTCGGACAGCAGCACGCCGGCAAGGAAAGCGCCCATGGCCATGGACAAGCCACCCAGTTGCATCAGCAGCGCAGCACCCAACACCACCAGCAGCGCAGCGGCCGTCATCACCTCACGCGCTTTCGCGTTCGCCAAGATACGGAAGAACGGGTTCAGCAGCCACACGCCTGCTGCCACCAGCGCGGCGAGTGCACCCAGTGCCAAGCCTATCGTGCCCCAGCGTGAGGGAGCCACTGCGGTGGGGTCGAGCGCTGGAGGTGCGATGAAGGCCACAATGGCCAGCAGCGGGACGATCAGCAGGTCTTCGAACAGCAAGATGGAGACCATACGCTGCCCCCGTGGTGCGGCGATATCCCCGCGCTCACCTAGCAACTGCATGACGATGGCCGTCGAGGTGAGTACAAAGCCCATCGCGCTCACGAAGGACACAGCCAACGAATAGCCGAAGCCTATGCCTACCAGCGTGAGCAGAATGCCGCAGACCAGGCACTGAAGGCTGCCCAGGCCAAAGATCTGGCGTCTCAGGCTCCACAGGTGCGAGGGCTGCATTTCCAGCCCGATCACGAACAGGAACATCACCACGCCCAGCTCGGCCACGTGCAAGATGGCTTGCGGATCATTGAACAGCTGGAGCCCGAACGGGCCGATCGCCAAGCCGGCGGCCAGATACCCCAGCACCGAACCGAGGCCGATTTTCTTGAACAGCGGGACGGCCACTACGGCGGCGCCCAGCAAACTTACGACCTTGATCAGATCGCCCGCGCTTCCTTCGACAGACATGAGATTAACCTTGAGAAAGTTTGTTCGCCGCGATGGCGGGCCGACATGGCGCTCCTGACTACCAGCCCCAGGCGCGCGGCACGGGCGCTCCGCAGTCACCCGAACATCACGTAGCGCTTGAGCGACAGTGCTTAATCTGCGAATAGTAGCTGGATAACGGGGCACTCCGCCGGGCAGGCGTGCAGGTGGAGTAGGTCAGTGTTAAATATTCTCAAAAAAAAGCCCGTATGCAACATGCATAGCGGGCTTTGCGAGTTCTCTGACACCAGGGGCGTCTTAGAGTCAGGCCATTAATCAGGCCATTGATCGGTCCATTACGCCAAAGCCGTCCTTCGAGCCATGGCCTCCATCCGGCCGCAAGCGTCCTCCAGCTCGCGAACCAAAGTTCTCATCAGTTCGCCGGCAGGCTCCAAAGTCTTCACAAGCCCAGCAGATTGGCCGGCTTCGACTTTCCCCCACGCCACATCTCCGTCAAGTGCGGCTTGTTTGAGCGTGCTTTTCTTGAACAGAGCTTCGTATTCCTCTTTGCTAACGTCGCGCTGCTCCGCATCGAAAATCGCCTCTGTGAATGCATTGTTCAGCGCTCGTACGGGCAGGCTGCGGCGGCCAACCAACACGGCGTCTGCTGCGCGGGCGTTCAGAACTGCCTCTTTGTAAGCCGCATGCACGGTGGCTTCTGGTGTCACGAGGAAACGGGTACCCAGTTGCACGGCATCCGCGCCAAGCGCGAGGAGCGCGGCGATGCCCCAACCATCGGCCACTCCACCGCCCGCAATGACGGGAATGGAGACCTCACGCAGCACTTGGCGCACGGTGACTAGCGTGCTGACCCCGCTCACAGGCGGATGCCCACCTGCTTCCGCGCCCACGACGACCAGCGCGTCAACTCCCGCGGCCTCAGCTTTGAGCGCATGTTCAAGCGTAGAGACCACGTGGATCCACTTGGCCCCATATTCGCGAAAGCGCGGCAGATGCGCCTTGGGCCCACCTTGAGACGCAATGATGACGGGAACCCGGTGCTCATACATCACATTCAAGATGTCATCCACCTGTGGCCGATACAGAGGGATGTTCACCGCGAACGGCTTGCTCGTGAGGGCTGACATCTCATCCAGGACCCCTTTGAACGCCTCGACGTACATCGGCCCGGCAGCGATGACGCCCAAACCTCCTTCGTTCGAAACCGTAGCGGGTAGCGCCGCACTGGAAGAGGCCCAGCTCATCCCGGCTTGTACGATCGGATGCTCGATTCCGAGCATTTCGGTGATTCTTGTCTTCATCTGAAGCTCTCAATTCAAAGGGGATACGGGGAGCGTAGAACCTGAGCGCCTACGGAGCGCACGGGCAAATTAGTCGAGCCGGATGCCGGATTCCTTGATCAGACGAGCGTAGGCGTTGCGCTCCTCATCTACCAACTGGGCCAGATCAGTGCTGGAGCCGGGAAGTGCAATGTTTCCGGTAGAGGCAAACTGGTTCTTGAGCTTGTCTGAGCCGAGTGCGCGTTGGATGGCAGCGTTCAGCGTGGCAACCACTGCAGGAGGTGTTCTTGCAGGAGCGAACACGGCGAACCAGTTGCTGGCAGAAAAACTGGGCACGCCACTTTCCGCAATGGTCGGAATTTCAGGAAAAAGCGGTTCTCTGGATTTGCCGCTGGAGGCCAGGGCTTGTAGGGCCCCGGCGCGGACCTGCCCCAACACCGTGGGCACGGAATCAAAGAGCAGGTCGATGGTGCCTGAGCGCAAATCAGTGAGCGCGGGGTTGGTCCCCTTGTACGGGATGTGTCTCAGTTGGATGCCCGCCGCTCTCTGGAAGGCTGCAGCGGCCAGATGCGTGTTGGAGCCGTTGCCTGCGGAGCCTATGGTGAGCTTGCCGGGGTTCTGGCGCGCGAAGGCTATGAGCTCTTGAACAGTCTTGGTTTCAAGCCCGGGGCGGCCCAGCAGCAGGTATGCGAAACGCGCTACGCCACCCACCGGCACGAAATCCTTCTGCGGGTCGTAAGGCAGGTTAGGCATCAAGACGGGGTTGATGACGAACGTGGCGGCGCTTCCCAGCAGCAAGGTATAGCCATCTGGCTCGGCGGAGGCCGCTTGCTGGGCGGCGATGATTCCGCCGGCGCCAGGTCGGTTTTCGATGATCAGCGATTGCCCAAGAGGCCCTCCGATTTCCTGGGCCAGCGCGCGCGCCACGAAATCGCTTCCACCGCCTGCGGCAAAACCCACGACCAGCTTGGGAGGTTTTACAGGCCATTTGGGTTGGGCCAAAAGCGCGGGGCTCGAAAGGGCGGAAGCGGCAAGCGCTGCGAATGCACGGCGGTTGAGATGAGGCATGTGGATCATTTCTTTAAGTGGGGCGCTGGGAATCGGCAGGGCGGTGGGCCCGGGCGATCCCGCGTGTGATCAGGTCTTCGATATGAGTGGGTGAGTAACCGAGTTCACGCAAAACTTCCTCCGTCTGTTCGCCGATATGCGGTGCGTGATGCCGCAGCTTCGCTTCAAAGCCGGACATCGAAACAGGAACATTGATCCGCTTGATGCGGCCTTGGGAAGGGTGCGTGTCGTCCTCAATCAGACCCACATCACGCAGATGAGGGTCTGCGAGAAGGCTTTCCAGGGTATGGCACGGCATGATGGGAACGTCATGGCTCAGCAGGCGTTCCATCAGTTCATCTGTACTGAATTGACCCACAACATCCGCGCGGGCCGCGAAGAATTCCGATACGTGCTCTATCCTTGCCAGCGAGCTTGAGTAACGCGCGTCTTCCGCCAAATCATTTCGTCCCAGGGCTTCGAACAGGCGTTTGACCTGGGAGTCCGTATTGGTCGTGATGCAGACGTAGCCGTCCTTGGTCTTCACCGGCTTGGCATTGGCATCGAGCAGCCGCTGATCGCCTAGTGGGCCGGTGGGAGGGTCGAAGGTGTGTCCATACATATGTTCACTGAGAAGCAGCGCTGCGAAACTCTCGAACATCGGAATTTCGAGCGTCCGCCCCATGCCATCTCTCTGCCTGGCGAAGAGGGCGGCGAGCACCGCGTTGGACACAATGAGGCCTGCCGTTCTATCGACCACCACATACGGCACATAGCGCGGCTCTGCCCCATGGCTTGCGAACAAGCTGGCCAGTCCGGTTCCGCCTTGCAAGATCGAGTCGTAGGCGGGCCTGCCGGCATAGCGCCCCTTGCTTCCAAAACCAACCACCGAGGCATGAACCAGCGTGGGATGGCGTTTGCACAAGGTTTCGGCATCCAGGCCCAGGCGCGCCAACGCCGCTGGTCTCATGTTGTGCAGGAAAACATGCGCGCTATCGACCAGCTTGAGCAGCGCTTGCCGGCCTTCCTCTTGCTTGAGATCCAGGCAGAGGCTGCGCTTGTTGCCATTCAGATGCAGAAACTTGCCTGGCATGCCAGGGGTGGGCGAGCGTCCGCAGATCCATCGAATGACGTCGCCGGAGCGCTCTTCCACCTTGATCACATCGGCACCGTAGTCCCCCAACACCTGAGTGGCATAGGGGCCTACGACGGCGGAAGTCAGATCAACGATGCGAATGCCGGCCAGCGGCGCGGATGTGTTTGAGGTCACAGCGTATCAGGCGTCAAGCTTGATGCCGCGGTCCTTGATGATCTTTCTCCAGGTTTCAATCTCCTTATTGAGGAAGGTCTCGAATTCCTTGGGAGTGGTCCCCCTGACGCGGATTCCTTCCATGGCCAGCTTGGGCGCAAGGTCCGGCGCCTTGACGGCATCGACGACAGCCTTGTTCAATCGCTCCACGATCGCTGGCGGCGTGTTGGCCGGAGCGGCAAAAGCCCACCAGCCCTCAATGTCGTAGGTGGGATAGCCCGCTTCCGCGATGGTGGGGTAGTCTTTGAAGGCTGGTGAGCGTTCTGCGCTTGTGATGGCAAGCACCTTCACGCGGTCGGCCTTCAGCGCTGCGGCGGCTCCCGAGTAGGTGCTGAAGGTGTAATCCAGTTGCCCGCCGATCAAATCGTTGATGACGGGCGCGGTGCCTTTGTACGGCACATGCAGCATCTTGATGCCCGCCACGGCCTGCAGCAACTCGCCCATAAGGTGGGCATTGCCCCCCGTACCGGAAGAACCGAAGGAGTAGTGGCCTGGCTTGTCTTTGGCGAGTTGCACCAGCTCTCTCACGTTTTTAACCGGAGAGTCCTTGCGTGTCAGCAGCAGAAAGGGCGCGCTCGCGGCGAGCGTGATGGGGGTGAAGCTTTTGACTGAATCGTAGGGAAGGCTGGGAACCAGGCTTGCATTGATGGCGTGAGCGGCCGGCATCTGGAGCAAGGTGTAGCCGTCGGGCTTGGCGGTGGCCACTGCTTGAGTGCCAATCAGCGTATTGCCTCCCGCGCGGTTTTCCACAATGACAGACTGCTTCAGGGATTGCGTCATCTGATCGGCAATGGCTCGTGCCAACACGTCATTGATCGCGCCTGGGGGATAGGGCACCACGATCTTGATGACGCGGCTCGGAAACTCTTCGGCATGGACGCCAACTGAAATGGCCGCGAGGCCACCTGCAAAGGCTTGAAGAATGGCTCTACGAGACGCTGAAGTTGATCCGGTGTGTAAAGAACTCATGTGGTTGTCTCCCAGGTAATAGAAAGCTGCTCGGGGTTCGAGCTATTGAAATCAACGCCTGTACCTATGGCGTCAGACACGGTGATGGATCCGTTCTTCACGTCGAATCCAGAGAACGGGTCGTCGAGAATGTGCTCGGACTCAGCCAACTCGACCCCCAGAGTGGGTGCAGGAAGAATGCTCGCCAGGTGGGCGGCTTGGGCCGATGCCAGGCGTGGCCCGAAGATCGCTCCTACCCGGCACTGCATGCCCGCGGTCTGGCACAGTTGGGCAGCTAGCAAGGTATCGCGCAAGCCACCGAAGTACGGAACCTTCAGGTTGAACGAATGAGCCGCTTTCATCTCAATCAGTTTGAGCAGGTTCTGTAGTGATCCAGCGATGCTCTCATCTGCCTCGATAGCAATGCTGGATTCGCGCGTGATCCGAGCCATGCCCTCCCAGTCGGTGCCAGCCACAGGTTGCTCCACCAGGCTCACGCCAAAACCCGAGAGCACCTTGCACAACTCCACCGCAGCATCTGTCTCGTAGGCCTGGTTGGCATCCACGGTCAGCAAGGCGGTGGGGCCGGCCGCTTGCCTCACCGCTTGAACCCTCTGCGTATCCAGTTCCCATTCACCACTTAGCTTGATCTTCAGGATTCGATAACCTTCCGCCGTTAGTTCCCGTGCGGCTTGAGCCATCTCCTCGGGCTCTTTGATCGGAAGCAAGCGTGCGGCAAGCGCCGTGCGCGTGATGGCTCCGCCGAGAATCTGGTGCAAGGAAACACCATGCTGTTTGGCCATCAAGTCATAGACTGCGCCAACGATGCCAGCCCTCACTGGCGCCACTCCCGAACAGGCTTCGTACAGCGTGCGATGCATTCGCTCGGTCTCGAACAGCGTGATGCCCCGAAGCGCCATGGCACCGGCTTTCAGCGCCTCGTATGTGCGGGGCGGATTAGGCTTGCCGATGGGTGTGGTCAGCACGTATCCGTAACCCGTCAAGCCTTGTGCGGTGGTGGTTGACACCAGCCAACCATGAACGTGCTCGATGTGGCCTTGGGAAAACCGCCAGGTCGGGTCTTGCTGGCGTTGCCGAAGCTCCGCCCACTCAAAGCGAATCTCGGAAGATGCGCTCAACCCGGTCTCCCGCTTGCTGCGTTCTGCTGCCGAGCGTGGGAATGAGCCTCTCGCAAAGGGTTCAAACCGCTTCGAGCCACACGTCCGTCGAGCTCGCGCCCCAAGGCCGCCTCGCAGGCCTCTACCGTTTCCAGAAGCCGGTTCAGATCGATGCCGGTGCGTATTCCCATGTTCTCGAACAGATCGATCAAATCCTCCGAGGCCACGTTACCCGTGTGACCTCCGCCGTACTTGACCTTGCTGGGATGCCCGCCCACGCCGCCCAGTGCGCAGTCGAAGTAGCGAACGCCTGCTTCATAGGCTGCTACGTAGTTGGCAATGCCTGTGCCTCGCGCATCATGGAAATGGGCGATGAGTGTGGCATCGGGAATGGCGTCTGCCACGCTATTGAACAAAGCACGGGTGGTCAGCGGAGTGGCTGTGCCGGTGGTGTCGCCCAAAGTGATGTGATGCACACCAAGATCGAACATGCGCTTTAAGTCTTTGACCACCTGAGCGGGATCGACCCAACCTTCGAACGAGCAGCCGAAGGCCATTGATATCGTTCCAATCAGACGGAACCGGCCTTGCGCGGCAGCGATCATTTCTTCAATGTTTCGCCATTGCTCTTCTCGGGTCCGCGCCAGGTTCTTCTTCGAGTGGGTGTCCGTGGCAGAAATCAGCAAGCTGATTTCGTTCGCGCCATAACCTGCATCAGCATCCACCAGTGCGCGCTCCACGGCTCTTACATTGGCACAGGTGGCTTTGTAGAAAACGCCCTCCTTGCGTGGCAGGGTACGCAGGACCTCACTCGCATCGGCGAACTGTGGAATCACCTTCGGGTTCGAGTAGGACGTGGCCTCGACGCGCTCGAAGCCCAGATCGGCTATTCGGCTGATGAGCTCCACCTTCTGGGGCGTTGGCAGGAACGCCGATTCATGCTGGAGGCCGTCACGGGGAAAGCACTCGCATAGAACGACGTCGCGCTCAAGCTGGTTGTTCATGGGGGTGGGTGTCATGGCGAAGGCGCGATGGTGGTCGCGGTGATGTTCCAAAGCCGGGTGGCATGCTCGCGGAGCTTGTTTTTCTGAATCTTGGAGCTGCCGGTCATGCCGATATGCTCGAACGTGTCCACTACGTCCAGGTAACGCGGAACCTTGAAGTTGGCACAGCGCTGTTTGCTCCACGCAATCAGTTCACCCCGCTCTGCCGTGCAGCCGTCCTTCAGCAGTATGAAGACCGCGGTGACCTCGCCGAGACGAGCATCCGGCACGCCAATTACCTGCGCTTGCTGTATGGCAGGGTGCGAGTGAAAGACCTCTTCAACCTCGGCAGGGGCCACGTTCTCACCACCGACCCGGAACATGTCTTTCAAACGCCCGACCATGCGAAAACGCCCTTGCGCGTTGCGTTCTCCGAGATCGCCTGTCTTGAGCCAGCCTTCTGGCGTGAAAGCCTTGGCGGTCGCCTCAGGTTGATTGTGATAGCCGCGCATCACGTTCCAGCCGCGCACCTGAATCTCGCCTTGCGCTCCGGCCTCTGAGAGAGCTTCGCCGGTTTCTGCATCCGCCAGCCGGACCTCTACGCCAGGGTGGGGAAACATGAACCCATCCCTGCGGTCTTCCAGGCTATCGTCCCAATCAGAGAGCAAGACGTTCGGTGATGCCTCGGATTGCCCATAGGCATTGCACATGTGTGGCACGCCCATCAGTTCGCTGATCTTCAGCATGACCTCTGGTCCGGCCGCCGCCCAACCTCCGCGCAGATGAATGCGGGCTTTGTCGAAATCGGGGTGACCGATCAGCATCAGGAAGATCGTGTCGTTCCCGGAAGTTAGCGTGCAGCGCTCGGTATCAAGCACGTCCAGTGCCTGGGCGACATCAAACTTGGGCAGGCTCAGTAAGCAGCATCCCGAGACCAGGCTGACCAGAATCGAAAGTGTGCTGCCGGCCACATGAAAGAATGGCCGAATGCTGAAGTAGCGGTCCGTCGGCTGAACGCCCATACGGCGAGCCACTGATGCGGCGTCACCGATCATGTTCAAGTGCGTCAGCATCACACCCTTGGGAAACGAGGTGGTGCCTGAGGTGTACTGAATCAACAGAATATCCTGGGGGCTCACCACACTCTTGGCTGCTTCCAGCTCTGCTTGGCTGACGAGTTCACCGGCGGCCAGAAACTGCTGAAGGCTGATGGCGCTGCCCGGCAAGTTGCTGCCGCCTACCTGAACCGCCATTTGAAGCGACGGAAGGGCTGTGCCGGGCAACTTCGACTGCACAGCCGGTTCCACCTGTGCCAGCATGGACTGGAAATCAATGCCGAGAAAGTTGCTCGCGTAAATGAGCAACTTGATGTTGGCCTGCCGAAGGCAATACTGGAGCTCATCTGGCTTGAACCGGGTGTTCACAGGCACGGCGACTGCGCCAATCATGGCGCAGCCAAAGAAAACCTCAATCCACAGGCTTTCATTGCCAAGCAAAATACCTACATGGTCGCCGCGGCGCACACCTGATTGAAGGAGGGCCCGAGCCATTCGAGTGCCCGATGCCTGAAGCTCGGACCACGTTCGCCGTTCACCTGGGCCAACGTACGCCTCCAGTGCTCCGCGGCTAGCCACGGTGGAAGCAAGCACATCGGCCAGCGTTTTAGGCAGGGGAATCTGGTTTGAATCAAGCAGCACCCTGCGCTCCCGAAGCTTGTGCGGCCGGGGCGGCGGCATCTGATCCGCCGAATCCGGAGATCGCCTTCTTCCAGTCGCTGTGTCGCAGGTTTTCCTGAATGGCGAGCAGCTCCTGGGCCATGGCACCTTCGCGCGTTGATTCCAGTCCGGTGTCGATACTGCGCTTGGTCAGCGCGACGGTCAGGGGATTGGCTTTGGCGATGCGCTCCGCAAGTTCTTGAACGCGCGCGTCCAACTCGGCGGTGGGGTACACGTGATTGACCAGCCCGAGTTCTCGAGCCTCTTCCGCTGCCACTTTTCTTCCAGAAAACAGCAGCTCCTTCGCCATGCGTCTTCCCACGATGCGTGGCAGGCGCTGCGTCGCGCCAATGGTTCCCCAGCCCACTTCGGGGTAGCAGAATACGGCCTCTGTACTCGCCAGGACGAAATCGCATGCGCCCGCGATTTCACACCCTGAGCCGTATGCCGGGCCGTGCACGACGGCGATCACGGGCTTGCTTAGACGCTCCATCGCCGCGTAGGCCGTGAAACCGTCCACTCGTCGCGCCAGCGCCTCCGCACCACTCATGGTTTGGCGCTCCTTAAGATCTGCGCCGGCACAGAAGGCGGGGCCTTCTCCGCGCAGCAAGATCACGCGGACGTTGTCGTCGGCGTCCAGCACTTCGCATGCGGCTACGATCTCGTGGCACATCTGAAGATTCAGCGCATTGCGGCTGTCTGGCCGAGCCAGACGCAAAGTCGCAATGCTCCCGGCGATGGTCACTTGAATGGCTTGGAAATCAGGTTGGCTCATCACTCGTTACTCCTGCAGCTTCATACCGGTGTCTTTCACCAGCTGTTCGAGGCGCTTGCCATCCAAGGCAGCAAAATCTCTGGCCTGCGTGCGCATTTGAGGAAGCAGCTCGGAGTTCTGCTTGTCCAGCGCAGCCCGGAATTCGGGCGAGGCTTTCACTTTTTCAAGGGCCTGCGCCAAACGCTCGACGACAGCAGGGGGCGTTTTGGCGGGAGCCGCCAAGCTGTACCAGCTACCGGTCTCCATGCCCTTGAGGCCTGCCTCCGCAAAGGTGGGCACAGTCGGCAGTTCCGGGGAGCGCTTGGCGCCACCGTAAGCCAGCGCTTTCAGGCGCCCATCCTTGATGAACGGCACCACCACCGAGACATTGAGCATGCCGGCCTGTACGGTACCTGCCACCATGTCGGTGGTGGCAGGCGCTGCGCCTCGATAGGGGATGTGAACCAGCGAAATGTCCGCAGCGTGCTTGAACATCTCAAAGGCAATATGCGGTGAGCTACCCATGCCCGCAGAAGCGTAGCTGAGCTTGCCGGGTTGAGGCTTCACGAGAGCGATGAACTCTTTGAGAGTGCCGGCTTTGACCCCGGGGTTCACCGTCAAGATGTTTGGAACGTTGGCGATCATGCCTACGAACTCGAAATCCTTGATGCCGTCATAGGGCACTTTGGTCGCCAGCGGTGTGACAGTGTGCGCGGCGGCGGTGCCCATCAGAAGCGTATAGCCGTCGGCTGGGGCCCGAGCGACGTAGGCTGCGCCCACTGACGCGCCGCCACCGGGGCGGTTGTCCACGATCACTGGCTGGCCGAGAACATCGCCCAATCGCTTGGCTAACTCGCGGCCGAGAATATCTGCCGGACCACCGGCAGCGTAGGGGTTCACCATGGTGATCGGTTTGGTGGGGAACGCGTCACCCTGGGCTTGGGCCACGGCTGCTACCGCGACTAAAAGGCCGGCAAGCAGTCGTTTGGGGAAAATATGCATGGTTGGCTACTTTCTTGGAAGAGGTCGGAAGGAAGTGATGGATCAGATGGCGTTCTGAGCGCGTAGAGCATCAATCTCGGCGGGCTGGAGTCCCAGCAGGTCCGAGAGCACGCCTTCGGTGTGTTCGCCCAGCAGGGGGGGGCGCTGCGTTTCGGGGTCATCCAGGCCGTCGAAGCGGAATGGAATCCGCAGACCCTTGAATTCACCGATGTGTGGGTGGTCGTACTTCACCACCATTTCGCGTTCTGCGACGTGTTCGTTGCTGAGAACTTCCTCAACGTTCAGGATGGGGCCGGCTGGCACCCCCACTTTGTCGCAACGCTTGCAAAGCTCATCCCGGCTGAGCTTCTTGATCGCGTCGCCCAGGCCCTGCATGACCTCCTCGCGTCTGGCCAACCTGTCAGCGTTTTTGAGCAGCGTCGGATCGTTGGCCCAAGCCTCCAGGCCGAGCAACTCGCACAGAGGCTTCCAGTGCTGGTCACTACCGGTGATCTGGACCCAATTCCCGTCGGAGCACTCAAACGCGGCAGAGGGAATGCGTCCTGGGTGTTCCGTGCCCAGCCGCTCCGGGATTTCCCCCAGAGTGAACCAGCGAGCCGCTGCGAGCGAGAGCAGGCCGACCTGTCCATCAAACATGGAGAAATCCACATGGCTGCCGTGTCCGCTGTTATGACGGCCATTGATGGCCGAGAGAATGGCAATGGCCACCCACAAGCCAGAGGTCAGATCAGCGACTGGTAGTCCCGGTTTCACAGGGCCGCCACCACGCTCGCCAGTGAGGCTCATGATGCCGCCCATCGCCTGGAACACGGTGTCGTACCCTTTGCGATGTGCATAGGGGCCGGTCATTCCGAAACCGGTGCAGGACACATAGACGAGCCGGTCGTTGAGTGGCTTCAGGGTTTCATAGTCCAGGCCATAGCGCTTAAGCGTTCCCGTGGGGAAGTTTTCGAGCAGCACATCTGATTTAGCTGCCAACCGGCGAATGATCTCTTGCCCCTCAGGCGAACGCAGATTGACGGTGACGGATCTCTTGCTGCGATTGAAAGCCAGGTAATACGCAGACACATCGCCTTCTTTGCCGTGCACCACCGGCTCGAAGGAGCGCGTTTCGTCTCCAGAGCCGGGCTGCTCCACCTTGATGACATCGGCTCCTAGTTCGGCAAGAATCATCGATGCGAATGGGCATGCCAACACGCGCGAAAGATCCAGGATCGTGAGGCCTTCCAGTGGTCGCATGCTCAGTGTTTCTCACTAGAAGAGCTGGCCGAGCGGAAGCCTCGCATCATCACGTTGGCGTCGCGGCCCACGCCGAGCGCGTCGCCCAGGGAGAGGTCGCTGGCCCGATGAAAGGTGCGCTTGGTCGTGGCCATGGCCAGAGGGCTCCAGGCCGCCATCTTGGAGGCCATTTGCATGGCGGTGTCAAAGACATCCTGATCGGGGACTACCCGGTTGGCCAGGCCCAGAGCCTTGACCTCGTGGCCATTGATCGCTTCTGCCATCGAAACAAGCTCGAATGCTTGCTTCTTACCCAGTTGCCGTACCAAATTCGCAAGCACCACGGCCGCCACGATGCCGTGCTTCAACTCGGGATATCCGAAACGGGCGGTTTCGGAGATCACCACCAGATCGCAAGCGATCGCCAAGCCCGCGCCGCCGCCCAGGGCATTGCCGCGTACGGCGGCTACGACTGGCTTGTTCATCTGAGAGAACACCAGGTGGAGCGATGTTGTGAGGTCTGCTCTTGCATTCACGGCTTGCGGCGCGTCTGGGAGCAAAGCGGAGAACTCGGTGGTGTCCGCGCCTGCACAGAAGGATTTTCCTGCCCCTATCAGAACCACCGCGTTGATGGCTGGGTCCGCGTCCGCAGCACGCAAACCTTCCAGCAATTCGCGGGTAAGGATGGTATTCAGCGCGTTGTGCTTTTCTGGCCGGTTCATGGTCAAAACACGAACCGCGCCGTGATCTTCGATCAGAAGGTGCTTCTCAGAACTCATGGATTTGTCTCTCTAGGGCGGGTTTATCGATTGGCGGGAGCTTTTCTCAGCGTGGATTGCCTCTTGGCAATCACAATAATTTGTGGACAATGTAAACTAACAAGTTGAGATCGTCAACTTAATTGCAGACTCCTCAAATGGTTGTTGACGCCGGGATTGATCTAGATCAGATCGATAAAATGGGCCAGCACTGGAAGATGAAAGTTGTATGAAGAAGCAAAAAGGCTCCAAGGCCGCCGAGCTTGTGTTTGGCGAGCTGTTGTCGACGCGGCTTCACGCGTTGGCAGGAATTTCCGCCACCGTGACCACATTGCGGATGCGTAGAAAGCTGAATCTGACCTTGCTGGAGTGGCGCGCGGTGGGGCACCTGGGTAGTTACGGTCCTTTATCGCTCAAGCAACTGGCCCAACGAACCGGGTTGGATAAGAGCTACGCCAGCCGTACAGTGACTGCGCTTGTCAATAAGGGCGCCATCGTGAGCGAGCGCAGTGAGGAAGATGGCAGGGGCGTGGTGCTGTCGCTCACCGAGCATGGCGTCAAACTCTTCCATGAGGGCATGGAAGATGCTCACCAGCGACACGACCATTTGCTTTCCACCTTGCCGGAAAGCGATCGCGAGAAGCTTCTTTCCATCCTGGGCGTTCTAACGACCCAGGCGAAATCCATGCTGAAAGAAGAGCGCGCCATCTCAGGCGGGTGATGCCGGGCGCCTGACGCTGGAGTAAAAGTCGGCCATCCGGGAATGGCGAGAGTGAAGGGAGCGACGGGCCGCCGAAATCCCTGCTATGTCTGGCATGTGACATCTCAGGCGAATCCGCTGTGAGAGGATGCACCTAGCCTGACATTCCAACGCCACTTCCCTAGAAGCAGGAGCCTCTCACATGGATTTTTCCTTATCGCCGGAAATCATTGCCTTGCGCGACAAGACGCGCGAGTTCATTGCCGATCAGATCATCCCCCTCGAAAACGACGAGCGCAAATCCCATCATGGCCCCAGCGAGGAGCTTCGCCGCGAACTGGTAGGGCGTGCGCGGGCAGTTGGCCTGCTCACCCCCCATGCTTCCAAAGAAATGGGCGGCCTGGGCCTCAGCCATATCGCCAAAGCGGCAGTGTTCGAAGAAGCCGGCTATTCCTGGTTAGGCCCCACGGCACTCAATATCCATGCACCAGATGAGGGCAACATCCACCTCATGGAAGAAGTGGCTACTGTGGAGCAGAAGGAGCGCTGGTTGCGTCCCCAAGTGGCAGGGGAAACCCGCTCCTGTTTCGCCATGACTGAGCCTTCCCCGGGTGCGGGGGCTGACCCCTCCATGCTTGCGACCACGGCAGTGCGTGATGGTGATGATTACCTGATCAACGGCGTAAAGTGGTTCATCACCGGGGCTGATGGCGCTGATTACATCATCATCATGGCGCGCATGGAAGATGGCTCCGCCACCATGTTCCTCTCTGATATGGACCGCCCTGGCATCACTCTGGAGCGCAACATGGACGCCATGGATGCGTGCTTCACGGGCGGCCATGGCGTCTTGCGCTTCGAAAACCTCAGGGTACCCGCGAGTGATGTACTGGGTGAAATCGGCAAAGGTTTCCGCTATGCGCAGGTTCGTCTTGCACCGGCACGGCTTACCCACTGTATGCGCTGGCTGGGGCAAGCCAGGCGCGCACACGATATCGCGCTCAACTATGTGAGCAGGCGCCACGCTTTCGGCAAACCACTGGCGGAACACGAAGGCGTCGGCTTCATGCTGGCAGATAACGATATAGATCTTCAGACTTCGCGTCTGCATATCTGGCACACCGCGTGGCTGCTTGATCAGGGCGAGAAGTGCAACTATGAATCCAGCCGGGCCAAGGTGGCTTGCTCTGAAGCAGAGTGGCGTGTGGTGGATCGATGCGTGCAAATGCTGGGCGGGCAGGGCGTGACGGCGGAATCACCTGTGATGCGGATCTTCACCGATATGCGCGCGTTCCGGGTCTATGATGGTCCCAGCGAAGTCCATCGCTGGAGCATGGCTCGCAAGCTCGTGCACGCTGCCGGAAAAACAAGCAGCTGATTCACTAACGACGTTTTGATGTTCTAAAAAATAAAGGGAGACAACCCATGTTGAAGCTCTGCGGATTTGCCGCCAGCAATTACTACAACAAGGTCAAACTGGCATTGCTTGAAAAGGGCGTGCCTTTCGAGGAGGTACTGGCGTGGCTTGGTCAAACAGACGCTGCAGCCAGCCCCCTCGGCAAGGTGCCCTATGCCATCACAGACCAGGGGCCGTTGAGCGAGTCCACGGTCATCCTCGAGTACATCGAGGACACCTATCCTGAGAAGCCTCTCATGCCTGCCAGCCCCTATGAGGCGGCCAAGGTGCGTGAGATCCTGCGCTACATTGAATTGCACCTGGAACTGCTCGCGCGCAACCTCTATCCTGAGGCGTTCTTTGGCGGCAAGGTGAGTGAGAACCTGAAAGAAAAAATTCGTCCCCAACTGGAGAAGAATATCGCTGGGTTTGGCCAACTGGCCAAGTTCTCGCCCTTCATTGCTGGCGAGAATTTCACGCTGGCGGATTGCGCTGCTGCCGTGCACTTACCCCTGGTGAGCAGCGCCAGCAAAATCATCTATGGGCAAGATATGCTGGCCGGCCTGCCCGTGAAAGATTACCTCAAGCGCTTGGGGGAGCGGCCCACGGTGCAGAAGGTCAATGCTGATCGAAAAAGCAATACCGAGTTGATGATGGCTCGGATGAAAAAGCCCTGAGTCTCGCGCCGAAGAGCCCAGGACCTAACACTCCGCCTCTCGGCTGATCCCTCTCTCGTCTTGTCGCGTCGTCAGGCGCGGCTCTCCAATCCCCTTGTCATTGCGACGAAAGCTGAGGAGCTGATAGGGCGCCGATGGGTTTTTCCAAAGCGAAGCCTAAAGCCAAAAGGCGGCGCATCCTGATTTGCCAGTTTTGAGAACTCCAGGGCGACTCTCGGGAATGCGAGGTAGCGAGACTGCTGCAGCGCGGCGCAGCCGATAAAGAGATTGCACGCCAACTTGGGATTAGCTATGCCACCGTGCGCTTTCACGTGGGACACCTGATGCGCAAGCTGAAGGTGGGAAACCGTACCGCAGCGGTCGCGCGCCTCAGTCAGATCTCATAGCCTGATGAATGGCGCCCAATCCCTGCTGGTATGCTCCGACGAGGCTTTTTGCACCAGTGCTGTCGTCGGTCTCCTTGGAAGGCCATGAAGACGTCTCTGCACAGGCAAACGCTGCGGCATTTTCGCTGCTAGCACCACACCTTTATTCCCGGATTGCACCTCGGATCTGGCACTTCAGTGACCGGCTGGAGTGCGGCATATTGGGTGCAGTACGGAGCAGGTTAAACAACTAAGAAACCATGTCTATTCAAATCATTCGCCAGAGCTCTATCACCGCACTTGCAGACGCGGGCGTACCGTCTATGCCCATTGGGCCTGCTCCTAAACTTAGCGGCGCAGATTTCACTTTGCCAGAGGGTTCTGCCGAGGCGGGGGTCTGGGAGTGCGAGCCAGGTAGCTTCCGGAGGCAGGTCGCTCGCGCCGAAGTCATGCATTTGCTGGAGGGAAGTTGCGTGTTCCAACCAGATGAAGGTGAGCCTATATCTTTCGGAGCGGGCGATAGCCTGTACTTCCCGGAAAACACTGTGGGCACTTGGGAGATCAAGACCCGGATCCGCAAGGTTTACGTCATCATTTGAAGTTGAGCGGTGCGGCCAGGAAGCCGTAGTGCCCACTGGCCGCCTTGTGATCCAAGGGATACCGCCTTTAGCCGCCTACTTCTCCAAATCCCTGGGTGGGCTGCACATGCCCATCATCGAACTGCAGGGTTCGTTCTGGCCAGCGCAGGGCGGCAAGTTTGAAATCATGCCCCACGACACCACCAGACTTTCGTTCCAGCCAGCGCCCACCAGCTGAGAAATCAACGCAAAACACATTCCCGCGAGCCCCATGCCACGAAAGAGGGTGAGTGTTCTCAAAAAGATCTACGTCCCCTTTGCCGACGAGGGTTCGATCAATAGCCCGCAGCCGGCGCCAGTAGTGGCCCACCACCACAGGCGTGGATTCGGCATACATATCCCACCACGGAACCCGCGAGACGAATCGCCACTTACCGCCTGCGAAAAATGGGATGGCACCTTTCTGCTCCACCCCTGAGGTGAGCACCTTGAGCGGATTCACCATCTGCTTGTTCGCCTCGAACTCTGCGTGCGCGTGCAGAAAAGGAGGCTGGTGCTCGTTACTTTCCAGGCTATGCGCCCAATGCTCCATTTCCTTGGCCATGCGTTCTTCCAACGCGGATTCGCGAGCTTGCTGCTGACCCAGGTGTTCCCACTTGTCGTATTCGTCTCGAACGCTTCCCAGAGGCAGATGCCGCACCGCATCAATTTGAGGGTTTTGCCAGGCTGCATGAATCACGCGCAAGTCAGTGCGTTCCAGCCCAATGGGCAAGGCAGATAGGAATTCCACAATATCGCGGCGCTGCTGCGGGGTGGGCCGCCGAAAGGGTGCGTATTTTTTCTGGTCCCGTGCAAGGCGGGCATCGAAGAACCAACCCGATCCGTCCTTGGCGTCATCACGCAGGAGGTTGATCTCATGGTTGCCCAGAACGGCCAGGGCTCGACCCGTTTGCACCCACTGCTGTGCCAACTCCAGCACGGCGGGGCTGTCAGGTCCGCGATCGCAGAAGTCTCCCACGAACACCAGTTTGCGGCCCTCGGGGTGGTTGCCCTGATCGTCGTAGCCGAGATGGCT
Organism: Ottowia thiooxydans DSM 14619; assembly: GCF_000422885.1. GTDB lineage: Bacteria > Pseudomonadota > Gammaproteobacteria > Burkholderiales > Burkholderiaceae_C > Ottowia > Ottowia thiooxydans. The sequence continues at coordinate 169,233 of NZ_AUGX01000015.1, forward strand.
CAGCAACTGAACGAGGGCTTCGAACTCACCATGAATATCGCCAACGATGTCTAGCGGACCGCTGGGAAGGGGCTGAATCAAGCTCATGAGTATTTTCCGTGGCGTCAATGCACTTACAGCAGAGAATACATGCATGACCTCTTCTGCTCTGGTATGGCTACGGCGCGATCTGCGTTGCTACGATCAATCCGCCCTCTATCAGGCGCTGCGTCGGTTTGAGCGTGTTTATTGTGCCTTTATCTTCGATACCGATATTTTGGATGTCCTGCCCAATAGGGAGGACAGGCGCGTGGAGTTCATCCACGCCAGCGTGCTCGAACTCCATGAGGCCTTGCAGGCCATGGCGCTGCGCAGCGGAGCTCCGGGCGGCGGTGTGATGGTGCGTACTGGTTCTGCGGCAAGCTGCATTGTGGAACTGGCGCAAAAACTGGGTGTGCAGGAGGTGCTGACCAACCGGGACTATGAGCCTCAAGCAGTGGAGCGAGACCGGCGCGTGGCGCAGGATCTGCGTTCGCTGGGTATTGCGTTCACCGACTACAAAGATCATGTGCTGCTTGATAGGGATGAGGTACTTACGCAGCAAGGAAGCCCATATAGTGTGTTCACGCCTTACAAACGCGCCTGGCTGCAAAAATTGGACGCGTTTCAGCTCAAGCCCTATCCGGTAGAGCGCTATGCAAGGCACCTGGCAGAACTCCCACGGGGTGAGCGCCTGCCTACTCTGGAAGACCTTGGCTTCTCCCGGACCAACTTGAAGGACTTGCGGATTCCTTTGGGTATGAAAGGGGCGCAGCAACTGCTGCAAGACTTCTTGCCGCGCATGCGCGCGTATGACGTAGATCGGGATTTCCCCGGCCGCAAAGGCGTCTCATACCTCTCAGTGCATTTGCGCTTTGGCACCGTTTCGATTCGCCAACTCGCTGCGCTGGCTCAAGAGCGCGCTCTGCAGGGTGACCCAGGCGCTCAGACCTGGCTTTCAGAGCTGGCTTGGCGTGATTTCTACTTCATGATCTTGCACTATCACCCGCATGTAGTGACCCAATCATTTCGCCCCGCTTACGACCTTGTAGCCTGGGATGACGCGCCTGAACTTTGGCAGGCTTGGTGCAACGCCCAGACCGGCTATCCACTGGTGGATGCTGCCATGCGGCAACTGCACCAGACTGGCTACATGCACAACCGCCTGCGTATGGTGGTTGGCAGCTTTCTCACCAAAGACCTGGGTATTGACTGGCGCAGGGGTGAACGCCATTTTGCTGAGCACCTCAATGATTACGACCTATCTGCCAACAATGGTGGGTGGCAGTGGGCGGCATCAACGGGCTGCGATGCACAACCATGGTTTCGCATCTTCAATCCTGTAACCCAATCGCAGCGCTTCGATCCTGATGGCCGATTTATTCGTCGGTACGTACCTGAGTTGGCGAAGGTCCCAGACAAGCATATTCACTTTCCTGCTGGCATGAAGCCGGCGGAGCTGCAAGCGTGTGGCGTTCATTTGGGCAAAACCTATCCGGCTCCAATCGTTGATCATGCCCGCGCGCGTCAGCGAACTCTGATGCGATTTCACTTTCTTAGCGCAGACGCGAAGCCTGCGACTGACGCAGAGTGACGGGTCTGATTGAGCTTCTTTGCCTCTGCTCGCCTAGAGGGCCTCTAGCCCCCTGGTCCGGAGCTCGCCGTATCCGTTCACACCTTCTGAGGTTCTATGGTTTCGGTCAAGTTGCAAAGATCGTTTGAGCTACAAACTACCGTTCGGGTTGAGCTTGTCGAAACCTTGCGCAACGCTTCGACAAGCTCAGCGCGAACGGTTCTTATGAGCTTTTCAAAGGGCTTATAGCCTTCTCAGGCAGAACGGGATGCAAATTTTATAAGGCCGCATCAATAGTTGTCTTTTGAGACGTCCGTATGCGGCTTGCGTCGGGCGGATCGGTCGACGAGCAGCCACGCGAAAAGCAGCGGAGCTATGACGGCAAGCGTCGCCAGCAGGACGTGCAGCAGATCAGTCAAAGTGATGCGGACCGGACTGCTTGATTTGAGGTCTGGTTTCATACCACGCCGCTATGCGACTGAACACGCAAAACAGTGTGATGAACCCAGAAATCACAGAAAGTACGAAAACAATGTCCTGGAGAAATTGAGGCATTTCGCGGCGTCTAGTGGCCCTTGAATTTGTGGCTGAACCTTACGCTGAAGCGGCCCCTTAGGTCGTAAATTCCGCATAAATTCTCGCTCGTCCGTGCGGAGTTTCAGCAGGCCTCGAAAGGACGCTTTTCCGCGCTCTCCGTAGAAGAGCTCGCTTGAAATTTACGCAGAAGTTATGACGACGCGGAAGGTAAAAGCGAATACTGACGCATGGCAATTTCGCCGTTCGATTCCGATAAGGATATGCGTCTCAAGCTCTTCAAATCTCTCGCAGGTACCGCTGCGCTATGCGGTGGTGCTGCGGTCGCCGCGTGGCCCACGGCGGCTGCCGCCCAACTCACTGGTAGCCTGGCACTGACTTCTGACTACGTATGGCGTGGCTCTTCCCAAACCCGCGAGAAGCCTGCTATTCAAGGCGCTGTCAAATACGCCCATGACTCGGGGCTCTATGCATCGGTGTGGGGTTCGAACGTCAAATTCAAGCCCGACAACGGTGCGACGGCTGAGTTAGATATCGCGCTGGGATGGAACGGAAAAGTCGCTCCAGACTGGGCGCTTGATGTGTACTTCCTTCGTTACCAGTACCCAGGCGCGCATACGAGTCTCAACTGGAATGAGATCAATGCCGCCGTGACCTGGCGTGACAACTATTGGATATCAGTCGGGCGTTCCACGAATGCAATGGCCAGCAAGTCGACCGGTACCTACGCGCTCATCGGAACGCGCTACCCCATCAATGATGACTGGCGAGTAGAGGGAACGCTGGCACGTTACTTCCTGGACCATGCATACGCCAAGAGCTACACGCATGGGTCTCTCGGCGTCATCTGGGCGTTCAAGGCGCCCTTCGAGGCTCGGCTGACAGTGCACAGCACCGACTCAGCGACCAAGCAGCTCTTCCCTGGCATGGGCGGTTCACGCGTCGAGTTTGCGCTTCAGGCGTCTTTCTAAGCGGTTCATTTTCGTGACCGCACCCCTCTTTGGGATCCACAGAGTATCAAATCATGCTTGAACCACTTCTCCTACTAGCGCTGCTCATTCTGGTGGGCTGGCCATTCGGTCGCTATCTCGCGGCGGTCATGCGCGGCGCTCCTATGCGCAGCGACGCGATGTTTTCCTGGGCCGAACGCCCTCTCTATGCATTGCTGGGCACCCGGCCCCAAGTGGGCATGAGCTGGCGTGGGTATGTCGGCGCATTCTTGTTGTCCAACCTGTTGCTCGCCATCACCGTATGGGTACTCTTCATGACGCAGGCTTGGCTGCCCCTCAATCCGGATGGTGTGCCGAATATGAGTTGGGACTTGGCGCTGCACACGATGGTGTCGTTCCTCACGAACACCAACCAGCAGCACTACTCAGGCCAGGCCCAGTTGTCTTACTTGTCGCAGATGACGGGCATTGTGGGCCTCCAGGTGGTCACGCCTGTCATGGGTTTGGCAATGGTCGCGGCCACATTGCGTGGGCTGTTCGGCGGCCGCCAGGCTATGAATCAGGAACTGAGCCACTCCACTACGTCAGATACCAAGGCCACCATTGACGTAGGAAACTATTGGGCCGACGTGATACGCGCCACGCTGCGTTTTGTGCTTCCGCTGTGTCTCGTATGGTCCGCATTGCTGACTTGGCAGGGCGTGCCAGCCACCCTCTCGGCAGGCCCCGTGGCAACGCCCGTAGAAGCCACTGCAGAGTTCAAGGAGCAAAAAATACCGCTCGGCCCTGTGGCGCCCATGGTCGCCATCAAGCAACTGGGTAGCAACGGTGGTGGATGGTACGGCCCGAACAGTTCGGTGCCGCTGGAAAACCCCACGCCACTCAGCAACTTCCTCGAGCTCTTTGCCATTGCCATCATTCCTGTATCCATTGTGTTCATGGTGGCGCCTTTTACGGGGCGGCGCAGGTTCGGAACCATGGTGTTCGGCACCATGCTGGCCATGTCTGTTCTTTCGGCTGGCATCAGCCTGTGGTCAGAAAGCTATTCCGCAACCACTGTGGATACCGCGCTGATGGAGGGCAAAGAGGTTCGACTGGGGGCTGAAGCTTCGGCGCTGTGGGCTGCCACTACGACGCAGATCAACAACGGCTCCGTTAATTCGATGCTCGACTCTGCAGCTCCCCTGACTGGAATGATGTCCATGATCAACATGCTGATCAACGCCATCTGGGGTGGGGTGGGTTGCGGCCTGATGCAATTCCTGGTTTATCTGATGCTGTCAGTCTTCCTGGCAGGCCTCATGACGGGGCGTACGCCGGAGCTATTTGGTCGAAAAATCGAAGGGCCGGAAGTCAAGCTATTGGCGATCCTGGTGCTGCTCCAGCCGTTGGTGATCCTGGGCTTTACCGCAGTCACGTTGGCTGTACCCAACCTGGCAGGCAATTCGAATCCGGGCTTCCACGGTATTAGTCAGGTCTTCTACGAGTATGTCTCGGCCTTTGCCAATAACGGATCAGGTTTTGAGGGCTTGGGCGATGCCACAGTGTGGTGGAACGTCAGTTGCGCCATTGTGCTGGCACTTGGTCGCTTTCCTTCCCTGGTGATCCCCCTGGCCATCTCCGCCATGCTGGCAGCCAAACGCCGCTCCCCGGAAAGCTCAGGAACGCTTCAGGTCGAAACGCCGACGTTCGCATTCACGCTGATTGGTATCGCCGTCATTCTCACGCTCTTGCAGTTCATGCCCGTGCTGGTCCTTGGCCCCGTAGCTGACCATTTGTTGCTGACTGAGTTGCTGGCTCGGTGAAGGAATCTCAAACATGACGACTACAAATACACAATCCTCGGTGAGCAACGCGCACAGCTTAAAGCCCGCGCTGATTGATTCGATCAAGAAGCTGGCCCCTCAGCACGCCATTAAGAATCCCGTGATGGCCGTGGTCTGGCTGGGCACTGTTCTAACAGGTGTGGCTACCATCGCTGGGTGGACCACCGCCGGTTTTGGCTGGTCCGTGACGCTGATCCTGCTGGCAACCGTGTTGTTCGCCAACTTCGCAGAAGCGGTGGCTGAGGCACGTGGCCGCGGCCAGGCAGCTTCCTTGCGCCGAGCTCGCAAGGATCTGGTCGCACGCCGGGTCGATAAGGCGGGCAAGGAAACCACTGTGCCGGCAGCAGAGTTGCGGCCCGGGGACTTGGTGGTCGTAGAAGAAGGCCAACTCGTACCCGCAGACGGTGAGATCGTTGAAGGTTTGGCGACCATCAACGAGGCCGCAGTGACCGGAGAGTCCGCGCCAGTGCTGCGCGAAGCCGGGACTGACCGCTCAGGCGTGATCGGCGGCACCAAGGTACTGTCTGATCGCATCATTGTTCGCGTGACAGCCGAACCAGGCGCCAGTTTTCTGGACCGCATGATCTCACTCGTGGAAGGTTCGAACCGGCAAAAAACGCCCAACGAGATCGCTTTGGGCATCGTGCTCGCCGTCATGACCCTGACTTTCCTGATTGTGGTGGTCACGCTGCCCTTCATTGCTGGCTTCGTGAACGTTGAGATCAATGTGGTGCTGCTGGTGGCGCTGCTGGTTTGCCTCATTCCCACCACCATTGGCGGCCTGTTGCCCGCCATTGGCATTGCGGGCATGAACCGCGCGCTCAAGGCCAATGTGCTGGCCAAGTCCGGTAAGGCGGTGGAGGTGGCGGGCGACGTAGATGTGCTGCTGCTCGACAAGACCGGCACGATCACCTACGGCGATCGCCAGGCCACGGCTTTTTATGCGCTCGCTGGTGTGGACGCCAGCCATCTTCGCCAGGCCGCATTGCTGGCTTCACTGGCGGATCCCACGCCGGAAGGCAAATCGATTGTCAAACTGGCCCGCGAGAAGGGCGAGCAGCTTGTTGATCCGGCGCATGCTCACTTTATGCCGTTTACTGCGCAGACTCGCATGTCTGGCGTTGATTTGCCGGATAACCGGGTGATCCGAAAAGGCGCCATGAGCGCGATCATCAAGCATGTTGAATCGCTGAATGGGCACGTTCTGGCTGAGCTGGAAGTGCGCGTCAATAATGTCGCACGTAAAGGCGCCACACCTCTCGTCGTCAGCGATGGCCGCCACGTGCTTGGCATCATCGAACTGTCTGACGTGATCAAACCCGGCATCAAGGAGCGTTTTGCGCGCTTGCGTGAGATGGGCGTGAAGACAGTCATGATCACTGGCGACAACAAGTTGACCGCCGCCAGCATTGCCGCAGACGCCGGCGTAGATGACTACATTGCCGAGGCTACACCCGAAGACAAGCTCGCTCGCATTCGTGCCGAACAGGCTGGAGGGCGCTTGGTGGCCATGGTGGGTGATGGCACTAACGACGCGCCTGCACTTGCTCAGGCTGACGTGGGGCTGGCCATGAACTCTGGCACGCAAGCTGCGAAAGAGGCCGGCAATATGGTGGACCTGGATTCTGATCCGGCCAAGCTCCTGGCCGTGGTGGAGATCGGCAAGCAGCAGCTCATCACGCGCGGTGCGCTGACGACCTTCTCACTGGCGAATGATGTGTCCAAGTACTTCGCCATCCTGCCCGCACTGTTCGCTTCAGCCATACCGTCCATGGCTGCTCTCAATGTGATGAACCTGTCGAGCCCGTCCAGCGCCGTGTTGTCAGCATTGATCTTCAACGCTTTCATCATTCCCGCGTTGATTCCACTAGCCCTGCGTGGCGTTCGCTTCAAACCAGCCAGCGCGACCCACCTGCTGCGCAACAACATGCTGATCTACGGCGTCGGGGGTGTGGTGCTTCCGTTCATTGCGATCAAGTTCATCGACATGACTTTGTCTGTTCTCTTCCACATTTGAGGTGTTTCCCATGAACGTTAACTCTTCTCTCACTTCCAATTCCGCTCAAGCTGGGAGAACCGGCCTTGAGCATTCTCCGGTGGTGGACCGGGGGGCTTGGCGTGGTGCCGTCGGCCTGATGGTTCTTTCTCTGGCCGGCTTCGGCTTCATCTACTCCCTGGCCGGTGTGGGTGTTGGGCAAGCCCTGTTCCCCAAGACGGCGAACGGCAGCATTGTCGAGCGTGATGGAAAAGTGATTGGCTCCGAGCTGGTGGCACAGCCCTTCGGCAGCGATCAATACTTTCAACCGCGACCCTCGGCAGCTGCATACAACACCATGGCGCTGGCAGGCAGCAACCAGGCACGCACCAACCCGGAGATGCGCAAGCGGTTGGAAGAGGCGCGCATGGCCGTTGCGCAACGTGAGGATATAGAGCCCTCTGCCGTGCCTGGCGATCTGATCACGCAGTCCGGCGGGGGGATTGATCCTCACATCAGTCCGGAAGGTGCAGCGGTTCAGATTGCCAGGGTAGCCCGCGCACGAGGCTTGGATCCGAAAATCGTTCAAGCGATGGTTGCTGAGTACACCGAGGCTAAGCAGCTTGGTTTCCTGGGGCAGGAGCGGGTCAATGTTTTGAAACTCAATCTTGCCCTGGATTCACGCAAACCGGGCTAAGCTTTAAGTGGACCGACTGGCACGGATCCTTTCGAGCGATAAGATTATCAACACGCTCCTGGCTCCGACCTACCGGTTAGAACGCGCCGTGAACTCAACAGAAACCTATGGGCTCTGAAAACAAAGAACAAGCTGACGCCCTTGTCGGTGAGCTGCGGCGCCAAGCGGCAGGGAGGCTGACCGTCTTTATTGGTGCCGCGCCCGGGGTAGGCAAAACCTACGCCATGCTGGCTCGTGCGCGTGAGCTACACCGCCAGGGGGTTGATGTGTTGATAGCGATCGTGGAGACGCACGGGCGTGGCGAGACACAAGCCATGGCCGATGGCCTGCCCCAGTTGCCACGAAAGAAGGTGGAGTACCAGGATCGCTTGCTTGATGAAATGGATCTCGACGGCCTCTTGGCGCGCAAACCTGCCATCGCGCTGGTGGATGAGCTGGCCCATCGCAACGCGCCGGGTAGTCGGCATGAGCGCCGATGGCAAGACGTGGAGGAGCTTCTCGATGCTGGCATTGACGTCTACACCACAGTCAACATCCAGCATCTGGAGAGTTTGAACGATGTCGTGCATCAGATCACCGGCATTCGCGTGAGCGAGACCGTGCCCGATTCAGTGTTCGAGCGGCTGCGAGACATTCGGCTGGTGGACTTGCCCGCGCGGGAACTGATTGAGCGCCTGAACCAGGGTAAGGTGTACCTGCCGGAACAGGCCACTCAGGCCCTGCAAGCATTCTTCTCCCCATCCAATCTCACGGCGCTGCGCGAACTGGCCATGCAGACCGTCGCTGAGCACGTGGATGCGGATCTGCGTGAGAAGCGCACAGCTCGCGGATTGGCTGGCATGGTCATTCAACGCCATGTGCTGATTGCCATTGATGGCAAAGGCCAGTCGGAATACCTGGTGCGAGCTGGCGCGCGGATTGCTGAGAGACGCGGCGCACCCTGGTCGGTTGTTTCCGTGGATACAGGGCACTCCGCTGACGCGGCGCTTCATGCGGAAGATCTCGAACATGCGGCGTCTCAGCGCCACTCGATGGCCTATGTGGAGCAGCAGCGCCAGATCGAAATCGACAAGGCTTTCGCTCTCGCGCGCAGTCTGGGCGGGGAGACAGAGATGATCCACAACACGGACATCACGCAGGCGCTTCTGGACGCCGCAGCCCTGCGAGGGGCCCGTGCCATCGTAATTGGACGTACCCGCGAGCGCCCCATTGCGCGAATTTTCAACCGCACATTGACTCAGCAGCTCTTGCAAAGAGGTGCTCGCTACGAACTGACCATCGTCAGCACCCCGCAGGTAAGGCAGCGTGCGCGGCGATTGCACGATCTGGCGGGCGAGCGGTTGGCCAAGGGCGAGCTGTCACTAATCCTGCTCGCCACTTTAGGGGCCGTCGCGGCGGCTGCCGTCGCCGAGCGATTCGTGGGGTTGGAAGATCTATCCACGGTGTTTCTGATTGCAGTGTTGCTGGTGGCTTCCCGGACTCGCATGGCCGCTGCGGTCATCACCGCGATACTGTGCTTTCTAGCGTATGACTTCCTGTTCATCGAGCCGCGTTATACCTTTCTCATCAGCGCACAAAGGGGCGTGGCCACCGTGCTCCTGTTCATGGCCGCAGCTTTGATTGCCGGGCGTCTGGCGTCTAGGCTGAGAATGCAAGTGATCTCTTTGCGTGCTGCCAACACCCATGCCACGGTCATTCAAAACCTGGCTCGGCAATTGTCCAAGGCGGCCGATCTGGGTCAGGTTATTTCTGCCAGTTCTTCCGTGCTCCAGTCCAGCTTGAACGCTCAGGCATGGCTGCGCATTAACGGCGAGTCAGGCCCTTCTGCAGTTGAAAGTGAGTTCACCGAGAAAGATCTGGTGGCCGCAGACTGGTCGGAGCAACACGGACAAGCCAGCGGCCGCTACACCGACACGCTGGCCAACTCCAGTTGGTGGTTTCTTCCCATCCGCGCTGATCAAGACACGCTGGGCGTGGTGGGGCTGCGGTTTCCTCCAGGGATGGGGCGGCTGTCATTCGAACAGCGCAGACTTGCGGAGAGCATGACGGAAGACATCGGGCAAGCTGCATTGCGTGCTCGCCTAGTCTCAGAGCTGGAGGTGGCGCGAGTGGCCGGCGAAACAGAACGGCTGCGCTCAGCGCTGCTGTCTTCGGTCTCTCATGATCTGCGTTCGCCGCTGTCATCCATGATCGGTGCGGCTGACAGCCTGGCCCGTTATGGGAAAGACATGAGCTCAGAGGATCGCCTGAGCTTATTGGAAACCATTCGAGTGGAGGGCGAGCGACTGGACCGCTACATTCAGAATTTGCTGGACATGACCCGGTTGGGCCAGGATGGCCTGACCTTATCGCGTGATTGGATTGGGGTGGATGAGCTCATTGGCTCCGCCTCGCGGCGTCTTCAGCGCTATGAGCCCACGGTGAAGGTGGAAAATGACATCGACCCTGAGATAGGGTTGATCCACGTCCATCCGGCGTTGATCGAGCAAGCTATCTTCAATGTCATGGAAAACGCCGCTAAATTCTCTCCGCCGGGCGAGCCTATCAGGGTGCAGGCCCAAGCCGCCGAAGGCAATACCGTGCGCATTGATATCTCGGACCGCGGACCTGGCATTCCTGCACACGAACGGCGAAGAATATTCGACATGTTCTACAGTGTGGAGCGTGGAGACCGGGGAAAGCAGGGAACGGGTCTTGGCCTGACGATCGTCCAGGGGATTGTGGGCGCCCATATGGGGGCCGTGGAGGCTTTGCCTGGGCCCCAAGGGCAAGGTACATCCATTCGGCTGACCCTGCCACGGGGTGAGCAGCCTGGAAAAGAGGTTTGAACTCGTGAGCCAAGTCTTGGATTCCGCACCCGCACCGCGCGTTCTCATCATTGACGATGAGCCGCATATTCGCAAACTCATTGACATCAGCCTGCGATCCCAAGGTTATCTCACCTTGCTGGCAGCAACCGGCCAGGAGGGCTTGAGCCTGCTCGCAGGAAAGGGTGCCGACATCGTGGTGCTCGATCTGGGGCTCCCTGATCGTGACGGGCAGGACGTTCTCAAGGACCTGCGGCGGTGGTCGCGGGTTCCCGTCATTGTGCTGACCGTGCGCTCAGGCGAAGAAGAAAAGGTGGCGTTGCTGGATGCCGGTGCCAATGACTATGTGACCAAGCCGTTTGGGATTGAGGAACTCATGGCACGTATCCGTGCCCTTCTCCGAGTGAGTGGCTTGCGCAGTGAGACCGGGCCAGTTTTTGACGATGGACATCTGCACATTGACCTCGCCCAACGCGAGGTGCAAGTTCTGGGACAGCCCGTCATCCTCTCCCGCAAGGAGTTTGCACTGCTGGCGCTGCTCGTTGAACAGTCAGGGCGGCTGGTTCCCCAGCCCCAGCTTTTGAGGGAGGTCTGGGGTCCGACCCATGAAGAAGACGCCCACTACCTGCGGATTCTTGTGGGGAAACTGCGTCATAAGCTGGGCGACGATGCCTCGGCGCCCAGGTACATCGTCACGGAGCCCGGCGTGGGGTTGCGGTTTGTGGGTAAGGATCGCCTGGATGTACGTTGAAAAGGCGACAAGCCCGCTGTTTGAGAAAAAAAGTGCGCGACATAGGTCAGTAAAGAGGCTCCGCTTAGACTCACGGCCGTAAAGGAACGCATTCCATGGCATCTTGGCTTCGACAGTTTTTAATCTACGCCATCTCTGTAGTACTCGCCGTGGCGCTGATCGGTTGGATCTTGCACTACGGTTCATCGCTGGCTCCTGCTGTGGCAGCCGCACCGGACGCCGACGCGAAGGGCCTTTTTGGCTCTATGCAGGACAACATGGCCCACCCCCTCAGCCGCTTGTTCGTCCAGTTGCTGGTGATCATCGCAGCTGCACGTCTTGCCGGTGCTGCTTTCGTCAGGCTTGGCTTGCCCGCAGTGGTTGGGGAGATGACCGCAGGTCTATTGCTGGGCCCTTCCTTGCTTGGACACGTCTGGCCACAGGCCTTTGCGTTTGTCTTCCCTTCTGACTCTCTGGGAGCCCTACGCCTTTTCAGTCAGATCGGTATCTGCCTGTTCATGTTCACGGTGGGCATGGAGCTCAAGGCGGACCATCTGCGTCACAAGGTTCGCTCGGCGGTGGCTGTCAGCCATGCCAGTATTGTGGTGCCGTTCTTGTTGGGCACCGCTCTTGCGATCGTGTTGTTCGAGCCGCTCGCCGGCCCGCAAGCGAGCTTTCGTGCATTCGCGCTGTTCCTCGGGATCTCTTTGAGCATCACGGCATTTCCTGTGCTCGCGCGCATTCTTCAAGAGCGGGGTATGACACATACCCCGTTAGGGGCCACCGCCATAGCCTGCGCAGCGGTGGATGACGTCACCGCCTGGAGCATCATGGCCTTTGTCGTGGCCATATCCCGCTCGGCCGACTTGGCTGGAGCCGCCGTGGCGCTTGTTCTGGCACTGCTGTTTGTGGTGATCATGCTGACTGTAGTCAAGCGCTTCATGCCTCGTTGGGTAGACACGTCCGGGAAAGAGCCGTCTTCTGGCGCCTTGGCCGTTGTGGTGTGTGTCATGGTGGCGGCCAGCTTGTCCACGGAGCTTATTGGCATCCATGCCTTGTTTGGCGCCTTTCTGGCAGGCGTCGTGATGCCGGACGAGAACGATTTCCGCGATCGCATCCGCACCCGGGTGGAGCGGTTCAGCAGCGTGATGCTGTTGCCTCTGTTTTTCGCGTTCACGGGGCTGCGCACCGAGATCGGCCTGATATCCAGCCTGGGAGATTGGCTGACCTGCGCGGCGATCATTGCGCTGGCAACGGTGGGGAAACTGGGTGCGACTACGTTTGCCGCACGTTGGACGGGCATGGGATGGCGAGATTCCTTGCAATTGGGTGCGCTCATGAACACACGAGGTCTCATGGAGCTCATTGCCTTGAACATCGGCTATGACCTGGGAATTTTGTCGCCGCGAATTTTCACCATGCTGGTGATCATGGCGCTTGTGACGACCTTCATGACCGGGCCGCTGCTAACTTTGTTTCAACGTGGCCAGAGCCGGGCTGTGCCGCTAAAAATTTGAAGCACGAAGTGGAAGTGGCTGGGGAAGCGAGGTTCCTATTGACGCTTTCGGAGTTCATGTCGATCAACCCACCACCGTTCACCCTGAGGTTCTATGGTTTCGGTCAAACGGTGAATGGTGTTGAAGAAAAATGCCGTTCGGGTTGAGCTTGTCGAAACCTTGCGCAACGCTTCGACAGGCTTGTATGGTTTGGTTTCCATCAACCAACCATGAAGAAAGGGCGAGGAGCCGGGATGGAGGGACATCGACGGGCATCGGCCATTGCATTAGACCCAATGGACCGACTTACTGAGTCAGCACCCCATCCCTGCGCCGAGCGACGATAAGGAACCTGGCGACGTCACCTGCATGATGCAGTCTCGATCTCCAATTCTTGCAAGCTCACGCCGACAGCAGGGCCCACCCCGGCACTCGTATTTTGTACGATGAAGATCCAACAAGCTACCCAATTTGTTGGCGTAGATGTAGCAAGCGCCCATCTGGATGTCGCTGTGCATGGGCAAACCA
>NZ_AUGX01000016.1 GCF_000422885.1 Ottowia thiooxydans DSM 14619
CGTAAGCGGTCAATAAACCCCGCCCTTGAACAGAGGCTTGTGACCTGAGAGCCTACGTTCCCACATAGACCAACGTGGGAACGTAGATGACAGACGAATTGAGTGAGCTCAGGCGCCGACTGGTGGTGGGACGCAAGAGCGACGGGCGCAGCGTGTACGACGAAGGGGCGAAGGCTGAGCTGGTGGCCTTGTGTCGACAGCCAGGAGCATCAGTTTCTCGCCTTGCGCGGGAGTGCGGCGTGAATGCCAACCAGGTCAGCCGCTGGCTTCGTGAACATGAACGCGATGCCCGTGCGCGGCATTCGGTGGCCAACGTGGCCCCAACGGCGGCGGCGTTTGTGCCAGTTGCATTGCCACCGGTATCGATGCCTGCGCCTGCGCCTGTGATGGACATGCAGGCACGTTTGCCCAATGGCGTGGTGATCGACATGCGTGGTCTGGACCTGAGCAACGTTGGCGAAGTGATTCGAGTCTTGGGGAGCTTGCGGTGTTCCGCTTTGACGAAGGCATGAAGGTCTACCTGCACCGCGAACCGGTGGACTTTCGGCTCAACATCAATGGCCTGGCTGTGTTGGTGGAGCAGGCGCTCGGTCTGAATCCGTTTGCCTCGTGCGTGTATGTGTTCAGCAACCGTCGGCGCGACCGTATCAAGATTCTGGGGTGGGAGCGCAACGGCTTTTGGCTGTTGCTCAAGCGGCTGGAGAAGGACCGGTTCATCTGGCCATCGGCACAGGCCGTGCCCACGCTGACCATCGAGCAGTTGCACTGGCTGCTGGAGGGCATCGACATCGAGGTGGTGCAACGCCACCCCCATCTGCGCTACACCAGCGTGGCTTGACCCAATGGTGAAGGAACGATGATGGGGCATGCAGATCCAAGTTGGCGTGTCATCGCTTGTCTCCATCACCGCTGAAGAACTGAGCGCCCTCATCGCCGAACGTGATGCGCTTGCCGGCGCGCTGCGGGTGGCCACCACCGAGCGGGATTTGGCGCTGGAGCGGCTCAAAGCGTTTCAACGCCAACTGTTCGCCGCCAAGAGTGAGGCGCGCAGCACCGACCAGAAGGACTTGTTTCTCAACGAGGCCGAGGCACTCGCGCCCACCGTGCAGACGCTGCCGGCACAGACCGATGAAGAGGCATCGACACCGGTGGCAGGCCACCAGCGCAAGAAGCGTGGGCGCAAGCCGCTGGACCCCGCACTGCCACGTGAGGTCGTGCGTCACGAGTTGCCCGAGGCCGAGCGCGTGTGCGCCCATGATGGGCACACGCTGGTGGAGATTGGCGCGGAGGTCAGTGAGCAACTCGACGTCATCCCCGAACAGGTGCGCGTTCTGCAGCACCACCGTATCAAGTACGCCTGTCCTTGCTGCGATCAGAGTTTGAAGGTCGCACCGACGCCGGCGCGCGTCATCCCGCGCGGGCTACTCACTGAAGCTGCGCAGGCCTGGGTCATCACCGGCAAGTACCAGTTCGGCATGCCGCTGTACCGCACGGCCGCGTTGCTGCGCCGCTTTGGCGGCGATATCGCGAGCAACACCCTGGCCGCCGGCGTTGTGCGCATCGGCCAGGCCGTGCAACCCGTGATCAATCTGCTGCGCGACCACCTGCTCGACTCGGACCTGATCTATGGCGACGAGACCACGGTCCAGGTGCTCAAGGAGCCCGGTCGCAAGGCGCAGACCAAAAGCTACATGTGGGCGCAGATGAATGGCCCCGGCACCGGGCCACCGGTGCGGCTGTTCGCCTATGCCCCAGGCCGAGGTGAGGTGCATGCCAAGAAGCTGTATGCGGGTATCCGGCCTGGAACCACGCTCGTGAGCGATGGTTACCAAGTCTATGACGGCATCGCCGCAGACCATGGATTGACGCATCTGGGGTGTTGGGTGCACGCACGTCGACCTTTCATCAAGGCAGAGGAGGCCATACCGAAGGCGGCGCGTTCGCCCGATCAGGTTGCCACCCGTTTCGTGCAACTCATCGGCAAGCTATACCGGGCGGAGTCACTGGCCCGGGATTGGAAGCCTGCACGTCGGTTACGCCTGCGCTCGCGCTACAGCGCCCCTGTCGTGCGAGAGATCGAACGCTTGCTTCTCGCGAACTTGCACAGCGTGACTCCCTCAAGTCTGCTGGGCGAGGCACTGCACTACTTGCACGGGCAGTGGCCCAAGCTCATTCGGTTCCTGGACAACGGCGCCTGGCCACTCGATTCCAACCCGGTGGAGAACGCCATCCGGCCCTTCGTGGTGGGGCGGCGCTCCTGGTTGTTCGCCGACACGGTGGGGGGCGCCAATGCCAGCGCCAATCTGTACTCGCTCATCGAGACGGCCAAGGCCAACAACATTGAGCCCTCCCGTTACCTCGCCGCGCTGTTCAAGAAGCTTCCATTGGCCCAGACCGTCGATGACTATGAAGCCCTTCTGCCTTGGAACATCGTCCTCGGCGCACCGTGAACCGCGCACGGTACACATCCCTCAAACAGCACAAGGGCGGGGTTTATTGACCGCTTACTGCGCATCCACACCATGAATTGCGCGCATCAAGGCTTCCCTCGGAGCCGGGCCGCCGATGAAGCCTGAATCCGCACAGTTGATGAATCGCAACCGCCCTTCAGTATTGCGCAGCATCAAGTTGGTCATCTCCGCATTGCAGAAACGGCAACTGGCGTCGTAGTAGAGAGTGAGCGGGAATTTGATCGTGACGTCTTTCATTTGACTCTCCTTGTTTTGTTATTTCTGTATAAACAGAAATATGATCTTCAAAAAGAGGCAGGGCGCAGCCTGCCGTATGGAAAATTAAAGGGAAGGGGCTTGAGGGCCTGTGGAATTTCCTCGTCAGCGGTTGGTGTCTGAGCTACCGCGTACAAAGCGCTGCACGCTGGCACCCAGGCCCAGTATCTTGTCGAGCGTGCCGGGTGAAAGGCGCAACATTTCATCGGCCCACGCCCCGAGCTTTTTCATGAGATCGAGCGTGGAGCGGATACGGTCTTGTGCATCCGCAGTTTCGCGGTCGAACTCGGGGCTTTGCACCAGCGTGGAGAGCATGCGGATGGTGGGGTCGAATTCACGCTCTTTGCGCTCTCGCACTATGGTGCGAAACAGCTCCCAGACATCCACGCTGGTCTCAAAGAAGTCACGCCGATCGCCGAGCACGTGAGTGGTATGCACCAGATTCCAGGCCTGCAGCTCCTTGAGGCTGTTGCTCACATTGGAGCGAGCTACACCGAGTGTTTCACAGAGCTGCTCGGCGTTGAGTGGCTGGCCATGAACGAACAGCAGGGCGTGGATTTGCGCCACGGTGCGGTTCACGCCCCAGCGCGAGCCCATCTCACCCCAGTGCAAGACAAATTGGCGTTGAATTGTGCTGAGTTCCATGGATCTGATTCTATGACAGAAATTTCTGTCTGAACAGAAATTCTTTGTTGATCTCTCAAAACTGGCGTCTGAATGTTGCTCTATAGGGGTCCTGATCAACCTCGAGGGGCAGATAGGGGGTAGGGTAAGTCGAACACCCGAATGACGCAGACGATGGCAGTGCCTTGGATGCCAGAGGTGCCGGCACTGGTAGTTGTGCACTATTGCCACTCACGGGCTGCCTGCTCGGTACCAAATCAGCGTAGGTGACATTGGGGCGTGCTATGTAGAGTGCGTTGTAGCCACGATTTAGCAAAAACGCTGGGTTCCGTGTCCCCCGATGATGGTGATCATGCAGAGGCTTCGAGCCACCATGGAGTACGTAGAATTTGCTGGGCGAAGTATAGGTTTTGAAATAACCTGCCACTGCGGGATCTGAGGAGCACGCCCAACCGGTGTGCCCTTACAGCGCTGCAATAGGCGTCAAACCTTAAATAATCTTAAATATTTATACGCCAAAAGGGACGCCATGAAAAATTCACCTGATGACGCTAGAAAATTAATAGAAATTTTCTTCGGAGAAATGAACTCCTGGGGCAAAAAAGTAATAGAACTATACAAGCAGGAAAATGGTGGTCCTCAGAAAAATGAGGAGGCCCTTCGTGCTGAATTGAAATTAATATTCGATAAGTTCGTAACCATTCGAGAGCGTAAACAAGGGAGAATATCTGTAATGGCAGTTTCCATCGGGGCTCCAGATTATGATTCGCAGTTAGAGAGGATTTCTGAAGTAAAACAAAATGGCACTGGGTTTATTGTAGAAACACAAAAAAGCTATCCGCACAATTATGCTGAATTGTATAGATATAAAATTAAAAACTCAGATGATGGGCTGCGCATAGATTCAAAAGAAAGGTACAGTGAGTTTGGTGGGAAATGGGTTGCGGGAATTATTTGATTTAATTGCTGCTCACGCCGATTTCCGCGACCTCTATAGCGGGAGAGAATTAAAGCCCCAAGGACGTAATGCATGCTTAACAAGATCATCTGGCGGGAAGACGCTGTCATTTCAGTAAAGTTGCGTGACGGCCTGCATATGCTGGCGCAAATGCGCCGCAACCATTTGATGCAGTTCTTCAACATCCGCAGCTCCGACGGGGTCTGGGCGAACGTGGATCTGAGCAACATCGAACCGATCTTCTGCATCTTCGTCGCCGAGCACAAATTCAAGAGTCTCTTCGAGAGATGGGTAGCCGCCGAGGATGCCAAGCCATCTGCCTGTGAGATTCCGAGGCGGATGCTTAGCGCAGAAATTCTTCTTCCGGGAGATGATGGAAGGGTGCCGTTCAACGTTCAGCTGATCGAACTGGGCGACGATCTGGAGGCGTGGAGTGCCCAGGTTGTCCGTTCGGGCATCACGAAGGATGATCTGGATGTGATCTACCGGCATGAATTGGATGGCATGTATGGCGATGCCGAAAAGTTGAAGAAGCGGCTCATCAGGTTCTTCGACACGGGCGTCAACTGGAACGACGAGTTGTCCTTTATCTTTCCCGGCATCCCACTGCCGCCGCCGCAGAAGTGATCCATCGGATGATGGTGTTGGTGGTGCGACGTGGGTAGGCGAATTGAACGATGCAATCCAGACTACCGCCGATGCCCGTCGATGGCATCAACTGAGAGGTGCCTTTGCCCCTGACGTGGGCCTGTGTCATTAAATCTGCCGGGTACTGTTTGCCTGAATCTGATTTCAACGGATTTATATCTTCAGCGACCTCCAACTCAGGACTATGGCGCCTCTGAAAAATCCCTCGCCGCTCGGATGATTACGCCCCAACTCCTAACCCCCAAAAACCGATGCCACAAAAAATTAATAACCCAAAAAAAATTAGCAACTTCCCAAGTCTAGATTTTCGTATGCGGAGGCTAATTAAAATTAATATCAAAGAAAAAACAGCCAAAGATCCAAAAATGATCTTTTGAGTTAAAGGGATATCCGCCGTTAGCCCTAATGGAATTCCCACGAAAAACCCGGTTACTAATAAGAAGATGTATTGAATTATTTCCATGAAAATGGCTAGGGGAACTCTGAAAAACCCATTCGGATGCAGGGCGCTGACCCCTATCACTCAATGAGGAAAACGTAGAGGTGTGATTGACATGAAAAAATATATTTTAAAATCATCGGAGATTTAGGTGCTCAATTTTAACCACGCATTTGTAGGACTCCATGTCTATCGGGGATTTATATTCCATTCTCATATGAGTATTATTCTTGTTGAGTATCGTGCTGACTGATTTTTGATCAATTGGTTGAATTGAAATGTAGTCTGGCTCATGAATTTTGAACGCAACTCCGTCTCCCGAAGCTAGCAGTCTATTTTTCATCGGGGTTTTTTTGAAAAATATACTTCTGTCCGCGGATGCTAATAGTTCATGCATAGATCCTTTTTTTCCAAAAGGATAATTTCTATCAATTCCCTTGATTCCCATGCCAAACGAAACCCCAGATCCTACAAATTTCCCTTTTTCACATTTCCCAGGTTCAGATATCCATGAATACTCGTACCTGTCTGGATAGCTATTTTTCCCCCATTCCCACATTTCTCTTTTAGGAAATGAAAAGAAAGCGACTGCCCTGGTCTTTGAGTAAGAAGCCATGCAGACTTCACTTAATTTAGTGGTCTCGCATCCAAAAGAAACGATAGGTAAATAAAATACAAAAGCAAGAAGTATGTTCTTCATTTATAAGCTTGTTGTGTATTCAAGAAGTCAATCTATCAAAAAAAAGCTTCGGATCGACATTTGATTTTCAAGGTAATTTCCTCATGGAAAAATATCAAGTTCACTTGTTTTTTGTTCTAAAAACAAAGTAACCAATAAAGCAACCGACAAGCGATGCAATTGAGGTGAGCATGGAGATTGCAATCTCAATCATCGATGCGCCTCCGCCCTCATAGGGCGTGCAATTTAATTCGGCAAATATAAATAAAATAGATGTGATTGCGCATCCGCCTATAACTGCCGCTCTAGGGTTAATTATATGAAATATTAATGCAATGAAGATTGATGGAGTCAAGAATAAAAAAGTATCAATAAATTTTTTTGAAAATATTGATTCAAAGCAATTGAACTTATAAATCCCAATAATAATTAATATTATAAATATGCTTAAGCTGATGAGGTGTATTTTTTTATTTTCAGTCCGCATTAAGTATCGCCGTAGTTGATTTTTATTTTCAACGAAATGAGGTTGTATCGTAGGTGTGAGTATTGTGGGTTGTTGTCACGACTAAAGATATTTTTTGTTTTTTAAAATTTTAAAAAATGCAATCCAAGAGAACAATAAAGTTAGCGTGATCGGGAAGGATATAACGAAAATTGCAGGGTATATATCTGTTGAATTGAAGGCATAGGTTGAGTCGTTCATGTCTTGTGGGTTGTATTTGATAGGGATTGGTTTTTTATTTTTGAAATAATTTTCAAACTTGGATATATCCCGCTGACTCACACTATGCCAAACCCTTCTTGCTATACCGATTTTTTCTCCGATTTTCTCGGAGTTGGCTGTTTTGTATTTGTATATTGCATGCATCTCTCCTTTTTTGGTTTCTATGTTTAGTAAAGTCCCGGAAGAGTTTTCCCATTTACTTATTTTTAAGAAATCTGAGATGAAATTACTGCATTCTATTATTAAAAATAATGAGCCGAACGCTAAAAATGTCGCGCAAAGCCAACCTGCTATGGATTCGGGCCATAGCGCTTTTTCAATTATTTCAATTGCAGATTCCATTGTCATTTAAGGACGCTCCAAGTCTTCTCTGGGTCTCGAAAAAGCAGATGATCCGCAGGCAGAGCGAATCGTTCAGAGATTGATTACCTACGGACACCCCATCATTGAGGCCAATGGAGCAATAAATAAAACCCCATAGACCGCATTCAGTCGAGAACAAAGGCCATGCGCTATGCACTTTCGGTTGAGGGTACTGTATCGACTCCGCGAAATACCGCCCAGCTGAGTGCTGCCGTGATCCACGCCGCTACACCGCCGTACAGCATGACCCAGCCGAAACCTTGAGTGAGCGCGCTCTGGATGATCATGCTAGCGCGCTCCGCATCTGCAACAGCGGCCACTGCCTGCACTGCGGTCGCTGTATTGCCCCCGGCTAGACGTTCAGCGAGGTCGCGAAGTTGTGCCGCATCCAGCGATAGTCCCAAAGATGTCCGTAGGGCGGCGGTCAGGCCCGCAACCAACACCAGCCCCATTCCGGCGATATTGATGGCGAGTGTGATGAGACGCGCGCTCACATCCATACCCGATGCCATGCCTGCACGATGGGCGGGAACTGCAGAGGTCGTCATGCTGGTTGCCGGAGTGGTTGTCAGGCCCAGGCCTATACCGGCCAGCAATGCGCCGGGCAGTACAGGCCAAGATCCCTGTTCAGTGAAATGGCTGCCCAGCTTCATTAGAAAAAAACCCAGGCCAATCAGGAAGAGGCCCCCAGGAATCACGATACGCGCGTCATATCGCAACAGCAACCATTGGGCAACCGGCGGCATCAACAGAAAGGGCACGGTATAGGGCAGCAAGGCCAGTCCGGCCGACGTGACATCCATACCAAGCCCAGCTGTGAAATACAGCGGTAGATAAATCATGAAAGGCCAGTAGCTGAAATTCATTCCAACGCAGCCCAGGATGGCACCGGTGAAGTCACGAATTCTGAACACCGAGAAGTCGAACATAGGGTGTGCATGTGTCCGCTCAGCGATGATGAAGCCGGCCAGGCTCAGCGCGGTGACCACCAAAAGCCCTATGGCTGCGGGGCTGCCCCAACCTAAGCTCTGGCCTTGGGTGATGAGGAATGTCAGGCCAAGCACTGCCATGCTCAGCGTCAGAATGCCCCCCAGATCCAGCGGCTGATGCTGCGCCTGTGCATCACGGGATTCCGCTACACCTGCCCAGATCATTCCCAGGCACAGCAAGGCCAGCGGTGCATGAACCACGAAGACCCAGTGCCAGCTGGAAACGGCGACGATCGTGCTCCCAATGACAGGGCCAAAGCCCAGGCCAATTCCCGCCACGACTCCCCATACGGCGAATGCACGTGCGCGCTCTCGCCCCGCGGGGAATTGATGCGACAAGATGGCGATGGAGCAGATGAACATCGCACCACCGGCCATACCTTGAACGAAGCGAGCAACTATCAGGGCGGTCGTATCCGTTACCAAGCCGCACAACAGCGATGTGACGCCGAAAGCCAGCACCGTCAACGCAAAGACTTTGCGACGCCCATATCGGTCAGCCAGCGTTCCAGTGGCCATTAGTACGCTGGTGCAGGCAATGGTGTAGGCATTCATGATCCACTGCATGTCTTGGAAGCTTGAACGTAGTTGCACCTCCAGCACCGGCAGGATGATGGGCACGCTGGAGATTTCCAGGCCAAACATCAAGGCAGCGAGGCAGACTGCCGTTAGCGTGAGCGAGGAATTGCGAGCGAGATGCATGGGTTTGCAAGGCCAGGAGAAGGAAAGGACGCCATTCTGTAGACTTGCAACTCATGGCGCAAATGATTAAATTTCGCCATACTCATTTTCCAAATTCATGAATTGGTAGCCATGGCGTTTGATTCCAGCCTGTTGCATACTTTTATCGCCGTGCATCAAGCGGGTGGCTTTACGCGCGCGGCTGAGCAACTGCACCTCACGCAATCTGCGGTTAGTCACCAGATACGGCGTCTGGAGGAAATCGTAGGGCGACCACTGCTTCACCGGACCACGAGACGCCTCAGCCTGACTGCTGATGGCGAGGACTTTCTAAGACTTGCGCAACGCATCCTCAAAGCTCAGGATGCACTCACCCAGCACTTTCGTAGCTCACCGATAGAAGGGACTGTGCGTTTTGGTCTGCCTGAGGGCTTTTTGAGCGACAGCCTGCCTCGCCTTCTGCGCCAGTTTTCACGCACTTGCCCTAACGTGCGGCTGGAGGTCAGTGTTGGCTTGACCCAGGATCTGCCCGCTATGCTGCGCGAGCGGGAATTGGATCTTGCCGTTCTGGTGTCGCCCGCAGGTACTGTGCAAGGGCAACTGCTTCGTCGCGTGCCCATGGTGTGGGCGGCAGCGGACGACTTCGTGTGGTCTGGCACCTTGCCACTGGCCTATTCGCCTCCGCCATGCGTGAGCAGGCATATCGCGATTGACTCGCTCAACACCGCAGGCATTGCGTGGCACGGTGCGTTCAGTTCTCCGAGCCTGCAAGACATGCGTTCTGTCGTGCTGAGTGGTCTGGCCGTCACCGCATTCACGCGAGACAACTTGCGAGCCGGAATGACTGCGCTTGGCGTCAAGGATGGACTGCCTGTCTTGCCGGAACTGGACTTCACCTTGGTGCTGTCAGACACAGAACAAGAAGAGCCAAGTCCGGCGGTTTCTGAACTTGGTCGGTTGGTGTCCGCATTTGCGCGGACTCCATAGGCCTCTAGGCGCGTCGCCTGATTCAATAGATTCTCTTAGAGTCAGTGGCAGGCGATGTTTCCCACGGACATGAACTGTGAACTGACAGGTGCGTGTCGGTCAAGCGTTGTGCCGTCCAATGAACTCCAGCACTGCCTCGTTGAAAGCCGCGGGTTGTTCCCAGTTCGCGCAATGCCCGGCCTCTTTGATGATGACTACATCTGCATGTGGCATGTGAGAAGCCTGCATGCGAAGAAGAGCTGGGGGGGTGTACAAATCACCGTCACCGGTCAAGAGCAGGGCAGGTGTCCGGATGCTTTCCACACGAGCCCAGGTAAGTGCAAACGGACGCATGGGCGTGATTTTTTCAACCAATGATTCCCTGTTCAATTCAAGCCACGCCACCATGCCTGCGGGGTTGCCAGCGCGGTACGAGGGATGCAACTCCTTGAACTCCACGGGGAGGGCGTTGAATTGCGGTGGGCGCAAACGGCTATTCGCTTGCACGTATTCAGTTTCTGATTCATCTATGCCCAAATACGATGAAGCAATGGTGAGCGACCGCAGTTTCTCTGGGTAGACCAGGGCGAAATCCAGTGCAAAGAATGCACCATGGGCGAGAGCGACCAAGTGGATACGTTCTAGCCCCAGATGGTCAATGAGCTTGCGAAGGTCCTCACTCGCCATCCCGGGATCGTCCGGGTTCCCGGCCTCGGATCGGAAATAGCCGCGGCGAGAGTATCCAATGGCCCTGAAACCTGCGCGAGCAAATACCGGTTGCTGGTAACCCCATCCGGCCCCGCTCTGCGAGCCTGCATGCATGAACACGACTGGTTGCCCAGTACCGCCGGTGTCCCAATACCAAAGGCGTGCACCCCCGACATCGACCCAGCCTTGTTGGGCTGGTGCCTGCGATGGCATCGGTGCAGAAGTCCAGACAGGGGCAGTCTGTACAAGGGATCGTTTATTCATGGAAGCCCAGACTGAGGTTGATCCGTATATTTTCGCCATCAGAGCTCTTGTTGTCTCCGATCTCTGGTGCAAAGCAGCTATGCCCACGGGAATCGCTCGCACTGGATGGGGGATAAGAGCCGTTCAGAGCTTTACCGCCTTGCCGCCTCCCTTGGCGGACTGCGAAACCATGCGAACGTCAAAATGCCTGCGGATGGTCAGACTGCGCCAAACTCCGGAGAAGGGCAACAACGGACGGCTCAGGCGAGGCTTTTCGTACAAGGTGATGCGCCAGGCATGCGCTTCGCCGGGAAAGCTGAACGTCAATTGATTTGGTGGGGCAAGGGCCAATCCGCCGAATTGGCCCGAGTTGTATGGAGAACCCACGCTGGCGGTATCCAGTATCTTGAGGTGGGCATCCAGCAAGTGCAGATTGACGAAATCTTCATACCCGTTTTCGTCTGTGATTACCAAAAGAAAAAGATCCAGCCATGCAACGGCTGCCTGAAGCTTCGCGCCATCAAGGCGTATGCCGGTAGGCGCTCCTTCACGCCATAACTGGCATTGGTAGTCACCTTCAGAAGTCACGGTGAACTGGTCAGTGACTCGCAAGGGGCTCGGTGATGCCTGGATTTCGCGCTTCAAAGCTTTGACTTGAAACTCGTGGCGGCTCTGCAAAAAGCGACTAGCTTTTGGCGCGCACGCCGCCACCAAGGAACGACACAGGACGCTCGCGCAGACATCTCTGTTGCCGGTAGATGAAGGGTGCTTTCAAGCGACGTGATCATTCGCGCCATGATGCACGATGTCGCTCCTGCTTGCGTTTGAGCGCCAAACAAAAAAGCCCCGACTCCTTGTGGAGCCGGGGCTTTTAGGGGATCGCTTTAAACTGCTTTTGACAGATCAAAACTTGGTTTTGGCGGAACAGGCGGGATTCGAACCCGCGGAGGGCTATTAACCCTCACACGCTTTCCAGGCGTGCGACTTAAACCACTCATCCACCGTTCCGGAACCCGCTATTCTAGCAATAGTTTTGGCCTGCTCTGGCTGTGTCTCGAAAATCAATGGGCGGTGTGGATCTTTCAATGGCCTTGTTGATGCCGGCGGCGCAGCCATCCGAGTCCCAGCGCAGCTGTAAGCAGTATCAGCAAAGCCTGTCCCCACTGGCCCACAGTAGGGACGGGAGTGGCCGTCAGAGGTATGGCCACCAGCACAGCCGGATCATTGATGATGCCGTCAGCTCCCGTGAAGGTGTCATCACCCAGACCGTTGTCGGTGATGTCATAGCTCACCGTATGACCGCTCACGCTCACATTGGCCGGATCGTAGTAGACATCGGCAGCAGGTGAGGCCGGGGTCTTGCCGTATTTCTTCATCGTCAATCCACTGGTGCTTGGCCATGTAACGGACACCCGCGCTGTTTCACCAGGTTCGCAACCAGTCAGTGTGAGTCTCAAGCCGCCGTGGGGAGGGGCGATGCCGTTGAAAGCTGGCGGCGTGAATGCAATGGTGTTGTTGGGATCAAATGAACAACGTGGACTGCCAGAGACAATTTCGGCAGAGAGCACCCCTGCGCCTACCGCAGCTGGAATGTTGGAAAGCTGACGCAGCACGTAGGCAAATTGGCTGACGGAGCTTGCAGCGCTGGTGCCTCCTGTGGCGGTCACGGCGATGTCAACGGGTCCTAATGACCCAGCCGGACTGATGGCGGTGATTTGGGTAGGGCTATCGACGGTGATGGAGCTGGCGCCCAAGGTCCCGAACTTGACGGTCGGATTGCCTACGAAGTTGCTACCCGTGATGACTACCGAAGTGCCGCCAGCAGCTGAACCTGTGCCGGGGCTGATGCTGGTGACAGACGGTGCTGCGGCATAGGTAAACTGATCAGCGCTAGAAGTGCCGCTAGACCCTCCAGCAGTGGTGACGGTCACATCGTAGGTGCCCGCTGAATTGGCCGGGCTGACAGCGGTGACCTGGGTGGGACTATTGAACGTCACTGAGCCTGCCTGCGTGGAGCCGAAGCTGACCAGGGAGGTAGGCGTAAAGTCGGTTCCGGTGATGACGACCGAGCTGCCTCCGGCGAGCGGACCTCCACTGGGGCTGATGCCAGTCACGCTTGGTACAGCCAAGTAGGTGTATTGATCTGCAGCGCTGGTGGCACTGGTGCCACCAGGGGTCGTCACGGTGATGTGCACTGTTGCTGCTCCACCCCCTGGGACTACAGCCGTGATTTGGTTGTCATCGACAAGCGTGAAGTTGGGAGAGCTTGCCGCACCAAAGTTGACTTGAGTGGCGCCAGTCAATCCAGCGCCGTTCACCTGGATGGTAGATCCTCCGGCCAACGGTCCTGAATTGTTGGACAGAGATGAGACAGCCGGAACTGTGAAATTGGCGCAGGTGGTGACGTCGCTTAACGTTGGTGTGACCGTTGAATTGCTCGTCGTCAGCATCGCTCGGTATTTCAGATAACGCAGTCCATTGAACTGGGCGAGTGATGCAGCGCTCCCGGTGAAATAGGACGCTGAAGTGCTATCCGGGCCTACAAAGTTGAATGGGCCGGTGCTTGAGTTGCTACCGGCTACCTGAAACCTGACCTCGGTATCTGCCGGACGACTCGCGGTCCAAGACAAGGTGTTCCAGATTGGCGTAGCGCCTGCGGGAGGGGCGCTGTCGCGGACGGATGATTCATAAGTTCCATTACTCAGGTAGTCCTTTGTGACGTAGGTGTTGAAAACCGCATCGGTGGGATTGCCAAAGTACCGCATAAGGGACCATGAAGTGCCGCCATTGGACCCATTCAGCCGATCGCCTCCGCCATATCCGTTGCTGCTGCGAGTGATGTAGTAATTGCCGCCCGCGGGTGGGTTCGATACTGGTCGTACCACCAGCGCATATTGCACACCAGCTGTGACAGGGTACGGGGCAGTGAAGGTGGCGCCTCGGGGCGTCCCATAGGGAAGGGAAAATCCAGGAATGGTGCCGCTTGCCAAATCAGGCCCCACCGGAAGGCCATTGGAAGTGGCGCGCAGGCTCAGGATCAGGTCGGGAGGGGTTCCTCCACACCCTGAGCAAAAGAGGTAAAGCTCGGCCCTGGTCAAGGATCCAGTCACCAGGGGCGTAAAAGTTTGTCCTGTCCAGGCTTGTGTGTTGAAGCCATTGCCGTCTCCAGCCCCCGTGGTGTTCTGCACATCCAGCGCCTGAATACCCGGCAACACGATGCTGCCTGGGTGGCCAATGAGGTCTAACTGAGAGGCCGTACCACTCTGAAAATCCGCTTGAGTGGTATCGCTAGCGCAGGTTTGAGCTTTGCCGGAAGCGCAGAGCAGGAGCGCGAACATAAAAACCAGAACTTTGGCTAAGTACCGTATGGACATGATTCAGCGGCGTGCGTTGGCGGAGACCGCTAGGATAGCTCAAGGTGAATTAATTTATTACAAAATTCAAGATGTGTTAGCTCTTACGTGAGCAGGCGCACTACGCAGGGCTGTGCCTTTGTAGAGAGTTGAAAGCCAAAAAAAACGAGCCGTTGTGGCTCGTTTTTTGATCGTGGGGTTAGCCGGTCTAGGGCGTGGTGCGATTAGCTTGCACCATCTTCATCGCAGAGCCGATGAGCGCAGAAACCTCGGTCATGTTCGAAGGCACGATCAACGTGGTTTTCGAGTCTGCAGCCACCTTGCTGTAGGCCTCAACTGCTTTTTCGGCAACTTTGAGCTGCACTGCTTGTTCGCCGCCGGGTTGGCGGATGGCCGCAGCGACCCGTTCAATCGCTTGGGCGGTAGCCTCGGCCACGGCAGTGATCGATCCGGCTTCACCCTGCGCCTTGTTGATGATCGATTGCTTTTCGCCTTCTGATCTGGCGATGTACGCTTCGCGCTCGCCGGTGGCGATGTTGATCTGTTCTTGGCGGCGGCCTTCGGAGGCGGCAATCAGCGCGCGCTTTTCACGCTCGGCCGTGATCTGTGCCTGCATGGAGCGCAGGATTTCGGCGGGTGGTGTCAGATCTTTGATCTCGTAGCGCAGCACCTTCACGCCCCAGTTCAGCGCCGCTTCATCAATGGCTTGCACCACTTGGGCGTTGATCATGTCGCGCTCTTCAAAGGTTTTGTCCAGCTCCAGCTTACCGATGACGCTGCGCAGCGAGGTTTGCGCCAGTTGCGTGATGGCCACCACGTAATTGCTGGAGCCGTAGCTGGCGCGCATGGGGTCCGTAACCTGAAAGTACAGAATGCCGTCTACCTGCAACTGGGTGTTGTCTCGCGTAATACAAACTTGGCTGGGCACATCCAGAGGAATTTCCTTCAGGCTGTGTTTGTAGGCTACGCGGTCAACGAAGGGCACCAGAAAACTCAGGCCTGGTGTGAGCGTCGTGTTGTATTTTCCTAGCCGTTCCACCACCCAGGCATTTTGCTGAGGCACCACCTTGACTGAGCGAGTGATAAAGACGACTGCAATGACAAATAAGACGATTGCGATTTCCAAGGGGGAGTCCTTTCGGGGAGAGGGTGAGGGGGGTTACCAGAACGCAGAATGTGACTACGTTTTTAGATCACTTCAACCAGAAGGCGATTGCCTACTAGCTCGACCACGCGGTGCAGGCCAGGAATGGGGGTGACGCCAGGGCGGTGTATGACCGTCCATTGAGCGCCACGGTAGCGAATTTGCGCAGTGCCATCGGCATTCCAGCCAGGAACCTGTACGGTTTCTCCAATGTCAAGGTTCACGCTGCGCTGCGCGCGGGCTGAAGGGTCTCCTGGGCGCCGGCGGCGAGCAAAATAGCCGATCACTACGGCGCCGCCACCCACGAGCGCGGCAACCGTGAACTGCGCGGCCAGTCCCGCGCCTGCCATCGCGGCGAGCGCGCCAGCCACAAGGCCGATGCTGAGCATCAAAAGATAAAAAGTGCCGGTGAATAGCTCCAGGGCCACCATGGCGCCAGCGGCGATCCACCACATCGTCGATTCGGCCATAACGCCTCCTGTACTATCGATTCAAGATGGTCAGTGTGACCATCTGACGACATTCTGAGGCAAAAATTGCCTCAGACTCGGTATTGCCTTCTCAATTCCGTACACTTCGCCGCTGCATTGCCTACACGTGGCTGGAGCCTGCCTTATGAAATTCCGTTTCCCTATCGTCATCATCGACGAAGACTTCCGTGCCGAAAACAGCTCTGGACTGGGCATTCGAGCCATGGCTGACGCCATACAGGCCGAAGGCTTTGAGGTATTGGGTGCCACTAGTTACGGCGATTTGAGCCAGTTTGCGCAGCAGCAAAGCCGCGCCAGCGCGTTCATTTTGTCCATTGATGATGAGGAATTCTCCTCAGCCGCACCGGATCTTGACCCCGTAGTGGTGAATTTGCGTAACTTCATTCAGGAAGTGCGACGCAAAAACACTGATGTACCCATCTATATCTACGGCGAAACCAAGACCAGCCAGCATCTGCCCAACGATATCCTGCGTGAGCTGCACGGTTTCATCCACATGTTCGAGGACACGCCAGAGTTCGTGGCCAAGCACATCATCCGTGAAGCTAAAAGTTACCTCGAAGGTATTCAGCCCCCGTTTTTCAAGGCGCTGCTGGATTACGCCGAAGACGGCTCGTACTCATGGCACTGCCCCGGTCACTCCGGCGGGGTGGCCTTCCTGAAAAGCCCTATCGGCCAGATGTACCACCAGTTCTACGGTGAGAACATGCTGCGCGCGGACGTATGCAATGCCGTGGAGGAGTTGGGCCAATTGCTCGATCACGATGGCGCTATCGGAGAAAGCGAGCGCAACGCAGCCCGCATTTTTAATGCCGACCACTGCTTTTTCGTGACCAACGGTACTTCCACAAGCAACAAAATGGTTTGGCACCACACGGTGGCGCCGGGCGATGTCGTGCTGGTAGACCGCAACTGTCACAAGAGCAACCTGCACGCCATCATCATGACCGGGGCCATCCCCGTGTTCCTGAAGCCCACGCGCAACCATTTCGGCATCATTGGCCCTATTCCGAAATCTGAGTTCGAGCCTGAAACCATCAAGGCTAAGATTCGCGCCAACCCGCTGCTCAAGCATGTCGATGCAGATACGGTGAAGCCGCGCATTTTGACGCTCACCCAATCCACCTACGATGGCGTGCTGTACAACACGGAAACCATCAAAGGCATGCTCGATGGCTATGTGGAAAACCTGCATTTCGACGAAGCCTGGCTCCCGCATGCCGCTTTCCATCCGTTCTATGGCACCTACCATGCGATGGGCAAGAAGAGGGCGCGTCCAAAACAGTCCGTGGTGTATTCCACGCAGTCCATCCACAAGCTGCTGGCAGGCATCAGCCAGGCCAGCCATGTGCTCGTGCAGGACTCGCAGAACGTCAAGCTGGACCGCTACCTGTTCAATGAGGCGTATCTCATGCACACCTCGACCAGCCCGCAATACAGCATTATTGCCAGCTGCGATGTGGCCGCCGCCATGATGGAGCCTCCCGGTGGTACTGCCATGGTGGAGGAAAGCCTGGTGGAAGCGCTGGATTTCCGCCGCGCGATGCGCAAGGTCGAAGCTGATTTCGGCAAGAACGACTGGTGGTTCAAAGTGTGGGGCCCAGATAAGCTGAGCTCTGAGGGCATGGGCCGCGCTGAAGACTGGATTATCAAGAACGGCACCACCCGGGCGAGCAACTGGCACGGTTTTGGCAAGTTGGCGGCGGGCTTCAACATGTTGGACCCGATCAAGGCCACCATCGTGAATCCAGGCCTCGATCTTGATGGGAAATTCCACGAGACCGGTATTCCCGCTTCCATCGTGACCAAGTATTTGGCTGAGCACGGCGTGGTGGTTGAAAAGACTGGCCTTTACAGCTTTTTCATTATGTTCACCATCGGCATTACCAAGGGCCGTTGGAACACCATGCTGACCGAGCTACAGCAATTCAAGGACGATTACGACCGTAACCAGCCGCTCTGGCGCATCATGCCGGAGTTCTGCCAGCATCATCGTCGCTACGAGCGCATGGGCCTGCGCGACCTCTGCCAGCACGTTCATCAGCTCTATGCCAAGTACGACATCGCCAGGCTCACCACCGATATGTATCTTTCGGAGTTGCAGCCAGCCATGAACCCTTCGGATGCCTACGCCTGCATAGCGCGGCGCCAGGTAGAGCGGGTGGAGATCGATCAGTTGGAAGGGCGTATTACTGTCGGTTTGGTGACACCTTACCCACCAGGCATTCCGCTGTTGATCCCCGGAGAGGTGTTCAACAAGAAAATCGTTGATTACCTTAAGTTCGCGCGCGAATTCGCCCTGATGTGCCCCGGTTTTGAAACTGACATCCACGGTTTGGTGGAGGTAAAAGACGATGCGGGTGCGGTCCGGTACTACGCTGACTGCGTGTCTGAGGATGGCCGTCGTGGTCAGGTAGCGCCAACCACAACTATCCAGGACTCTCTGGATAACCAGAAAGATTCCCCATACGTGACTGCGAATTGACGAGGGCGGTTGATTCGATCGACAAGAAGGACTACCCTGGAGGCCTGTTAGGAGTCTGCCTTTGAGCAGGCTTCGCGCCTCTGCGGGGTTTATACAGGGGCAAACAGGCTTGCGTTCGTCACAACCGAAAAGGAGAACCAATGTTTCCTGAGTACCGCGACCTGATTCACAAACTGAAGATGGAAGATGCCCATTTCGCGCGTCTGTTTGAGAAACACCATGTGCTGGATCACCAAGTCAAGCGCATGACCGAAGGTCAGGAGCACGCGTCATCAGAGCAGATCGAAGTTTTGAAAAAGGAAAAACTTCTGATCAAAGACGAGTTGTATGTCATCTTGAAAAAGGCCGATCCTCAGGCTGTTTAAGCCTCCTCAGCCAATGAAACCCGCCACGTGAAATGGCGGGTTTTTTGCTTTTGGCCTTGAATAGGATCTTAGGTTTTCAAGATAGCCGTCAGAGCGTTGACCAATGCATCGCATTGCTGCGGCGTTCCTATGCTGATGCGCAGGAATTGCGCAATACGAGCTTGTTTGAAATGGCGCACCAGCAGGGCTCGCTCGCGCAAGGCGGCCGCAATTTGTGCTGCGTCATGCTTTGGGTGGCGTACAAAGACGAAGTTGGCTTGAGATGGCAGCACTTCGAAACCAAGAGCGCCAAGTTGTTCGCTTAGCGTTTCACGGGCTTTGATAACGTCTTGGCGAGTTTGCTCGAACCATTCCTCGTCTTCCAACGCTGCAATGGCGCCCGCGCTGGCTAGTCGATCCATCGGGTAGGAGTTGAAACTGTCCTTTACCCGTACCAGCCCTTCGATCAGCACGGCTTGTCCGCACGCGAAGCCCACTCGCAGCCCTGCCAGCGAGCGCGATTTGCTCAGTGTCTGTGCCACAAGAAGGTTGGGGTAGCGTGGCACTAGTGAAAGCGCAGAGGTCCCGCCGAAGTCCACATAAGCCTCGTCCACCAGGACCACTCGATCCGGGCAGGCGCGAAGCAGGCGCTCGATGTCGGAAAGAGGCAGGCCTATTCCTGTGGGCGCATTGGGGTTGGCCACCACAATGCCCGCACAACCTTCTGCTGCGCGTGCAATCAGGGCGTCAACGTCGATGCCCAGCGACGCGTCCACCGGCATCAATTCGGCTTCAATGCCGTAGAGCTGGGTGTAGACGCGGTAGAAGCTGTAGGTGACATCCGGGAACAGCAGCACTTGCCCCGGTTGGCGGAAAAAGGCGCAAAAAGCATGTGCCAATACTTCGTCTGACCCATTGCCCACAAACACTTGCCCTGGCTGAAGGCCATGGCGCGCCGCAACGGTTTGTCGCAGCGCCGTGGATTCAGGGTCTGGATACCGCTCCAGCCCGGAGGCCGCTGCTTGCCCGATTGCAGCAACCGCACGGGGGGAAGGTGGATAGGGGTTTTCGTTCGTATTGAGTTTGATCAGCCCTTCAATACGCGGCTGCTCGCCTGGCACATAGGGTTGAAGCTCAGCTACGGGCGGGCTCCAAAAGGGAGGAGGGTTAGTTGGCATGAGTAAGCAATTCTTTGTGGCTGAAGCCGGTGGTGCCGAGGAAGGCGCCCCTAAACGAGATCACCGTTGAGTTACTTCGAAATCAAGAAACTCGCTTCGAGAATCCAGGATTATGCAGAGCCCTGGCGCATGGTTTATGGGGCGGCTACGAAGGGGTAGCGCAAAGACTGAAGGTCACTGTGGCAACGCAATCACTGCAGACGAATGTAACGCTCGGGCGAGAACCTCAAAAATCCGATCGTCTGAGGATTGGGCCGCATTGAAACGCAAGAAATTGCTTGCGCTTAATGATTGGCTGAATGCATTGCCAGGTGCCAGTACGACATCTTCCTTCAGGCAAAAGCGTGCCACGGCTGCTGCGTCTGTTCCCTTCGGTAATTGGCACCATAGGAACATGCCCGCTTGGGGTGTCAGCCATGGCGTAATACCCAGGGTATTGAGTTTGGCTGCAGTCTTTGTCCTGGCTTCAGTCAGCCTCAGCCTGAGACTTTCCAAGTGCCGGCGGTAGCCACTGTCGGTGAGGGCGGCCAATATGATTTCGGCGGCTAGCCGCCCGCCACCGAAGGAGGTGGCAAGCTTCAGGTCAGAGAGACTTTCTATCCAGTTCGAACGTGCGGCAATGTAGCCGCAGCGCAGGGACGCAGATATCGTTTTCGAGAAGCTGCTGATATGGATGACGCGCGAAAGACCGTCAAACGCGGCCAGGCGGGGAGCGGGCGTGGCTTCGAAGTCGCAGAAGATATCGTCTTCCACGATCACCACGTTCGAGCTTTCCGCCAGTTTCAGTACCCTGTGGGCTACGGCGGGCGAAAGCGTCGCACCTGTGGGGTTGTGAATGCCTGAATTGGTGATGTAGAGCCGTGGTGTGTGTTCCCTCAAGGCCGCTTCAAATTTTTCTACATCCGGCCCGTTGGGGGTGTAAGGGACACCCACCACGTTTGCACGATGCGCCTTGAGCAAAGCGTGGAAATTGAAGTAACAGGGGTCATCCACTAAAACAGTGTCGCCAGGCTCCAGCAGGAAGCGACAGATCAGGTCAATGGCCTGCGTGCCCGATTCAGTGAGCATGATCTGATCCGGTGCTGCAGAAATGCCATTGCCTGCGAGCCGACGGGAAAGAAACTGGCGCAAACCCGCGTGGCCTAAAGGCGTGGCGTATTCGGCCAATGCCTCAGGCTTTGCCCTTGCCAGCGTTCGCAGAGCGCGGCGAACCCCTGTCTCGTACATCCATGAGGCTGGAAGCCAGCCGCATCCTGGTTTGAGCGTTGCTACATCAGCTTCAAGCGACTGGCGCGATACCCACAGCGGATCAATTTGCCTGTCCAGTTGCGGGCCGATCTTGGCGAGCGCAAGCGGCGCAACCGGCCCTGCTACGAAGAAGCCCGATCCGGGACGAGATGCGATGACGCCTTCGGCGGCGAGCCGCTCATAGGCTTCCACCACGGTGGAAACAGAGAGCCCCATGGCCTGCGCCTGGGCGCGCACAGAAGGCAAGCGGAATCCCGGCAGGTAGGCGCGGGAAGAAATTCTTGCTTGAATTTCCGCCATGACGGTCTGAATTCGCGTGGTGCTTTGCTTCATTTCTATTTGACCGTACTGGGTCTGTATGCATTACAGTTATTTTTAATTGTATTGGACTGTTGCTGGTTTACAAGCCTCATTGATGCTCCACTGGCTGGGTCATTGAAGAGGCTCCCATGGATGAGAAAAAACGCTCCCTAGCTCCCCACCCCACGAGGCTCGCTGCCCCCGCGTCGGGTGGTTCAACCAAGAAAACTGGCTGGATCAACGGCCTCATAGGTGTGAGCATCTTTGCAGGATCGCTGCCCGCTACCCGGGTCGCGGTCGCCGATTTCGATCCCACCTTCCTGACCAGCGCCCGCGCCACCGTGGCCGCCATACTGGGGTTGTTCTTCCTGTTGTTGTTGCGCCAGCCTTGGCCTAAAGCAGCCAACCTGCTTCCTCTGGGCATTACTGCCTTCGGCGTGGTGCTGGGATTTCCGTTCTTGACGGCGCTGGCGCTGCAATACGTCACCTCCGCCCACTCCATTGTTTTTGTGGGCTTGTTGCCGCTTTGCACTGCTGCGTTTGCGGTGCTTCGCGGAGGAGAGCGGCCGAGGCTGGCTTTTTGGCTGTTTGCGATAGCCGGCGCCGTGTTCGTCGCAGGCTATGCCGCGCTGGGGCGAGGGGAAGTGTCGCTTAAGGGCGATCTGCTGATGTTGGCCGCGGTGGTCGTGTGCGGCCTAGGATACGCGGAGGGCGCGCGCTTAACCCGCACGCTGGGAGGTTGGCAGGTGATCAGCTGGTCGTTGGCGATTGCGCTGCCTGTCATGCTGCCTATCGCACTGTTCACCATGCCGGCGTCTTTCGACCATGTGGGCGCACCAGCCTGGTACGGCTTGGCCTATGTGTCGATTTTCAGCATGCTGATTGGCTTTATTTTCTGGTATCGCGGTTTGGCCCAAGGCGGAATCGCAGCAGTAGGGCAGCTCCAGCTCCTGCAACCCTTCATAGGCCTCGCCCTGGCCGCACTGCTGCTGCATGAGAAGGTGAGCTGGATGATGCTCCTCGCCACGCTCGCAGCGGCCTTCTGCGTCCTGGGAGCGAAGAAGTACGCCGTCAGGTAGCTACCTAGCGTGATAAAACGGTTTCTATTGAGACGCGGCTCCTTCACCGGTTGGTCGGCCTCGCCCAACCCTACCCAGGAACCCTGATAAAACACCGATCGGCCATCTTGAAATGAATACATGAGCCTACGCGTTTCGGATGAACGCATCTGATCTCGCCGAGGGGCACACACCATGGACACGCCGCTTGCCCTCACCGGTTGGCCGGCCCCGCCCAACCCTCTCCCGCACGCGGGAGAGGGGGTAAAACCTTAGCGAAGCTCTGACGGCTGCGGAGCAGGCCATACGGGGCCACCGCGGAGCTGGCTTTGCCAGGCCGCTAGTGGCGTCCTCCTCAGGGGGAAGGCGCGTAAGCGACTCAGGGGGGCTTTTACGCTCCAGCAGTCTCTGCGCTAATGCCTGCAGTCTGGCTGAATCCACCGTCTACATAGGTGATTTCGGCGGTCACACCGCCAGCCAGATCGCTCAGCAAAAAGGCCGCCACATTGCCTACGTCATCGATGGTTACGTTGCGGCGAAGCGGTGAACCCGCGGCCACAAACCCCAGCAGCTTGCCAAAATCCTTGATGCCGCTAGCGGCCAAAGTTTTGATGGGGCCCGCACTGATGCCGTTGACGCGGATGGAGCGCCCATCAGGCGTGCGGCCAACCGCTTCCGCAAGATAGCGTACCGAGGCTTCCAGAGATGCCTTGGCCAGTCCCATGGTGTTGTAGTTGGGAACGGTACGAAGCGCACCCAGGTAGCTCAGCGTCAGCAGCGCGGCTTTGTCGTTCAGAAAGGGCAGGGCAGCCTTGGCCATTCCGGGGAAGCTATAGGCGCTGATGTCATGCGCGATCTTGAAAGACTCACGGGAAAGCCCTTCAAGGAAATTTCCAGCAATCGCCTCGCGCGGCGCGAAGCCGATCGCATGCACAAAGCCGTCGAACTTCGGCCAGGTGGCCGATAGGTCCTGGAACATCGCCGCGATCTGTTCATCGCTGCCCACGTCGCAATCGAATATCAATTTAGAGTCGAACTCGGCGGCAAAGTCGGTGATCCGCTCCTTGAAGCGCTCGCCCACATAGCTGAAAGCAAGCTCTGCCCCCTGGTTGTGGCAAGCACGGGCGATGCCGTAGGCGATCGAACGGTTAGATAAAACGCCGGTGATCAAGAGTCTCTTGCCAGCGAGAAAGCCGGTCTTCTGGGTCATGCGCAAACGCTCCTCAGTGATTTAGCGGCAGAATTGTATCATGCGCATATTTTTTTGGGCTTTAATTCTCCTTTTTGGCAGCCCCGCCTGGGCCGCGCATGGCTATGCGCTTTGGGGGGAGCTTAAGTATCCGGCTGGATTTACGCACTTCGAATACGCGAATCCGCAAGCGCCCAAAGGCGGTGAATTGAGGTTGGTGAGCAACGTACGCTACTCCACCTTCGACAAGTACAACCCTTTCACAATGAAGGGCTCACCGCCTGCTTATCTAAGCAATCTTCTGTTCGACAGCCTGCTCACTGGTGCCATGGATGAAACCGCCAGCGCCTACGGTCTGCTGGCTGAAGATGTCAATGTGGCCGATGATCGCCTTTCAGTGGTATTTAAGTTGAGGCCTGAGGCACGTTTTCATAACGGTGACCCGGTACGCGCAGAGGACGTGAAGCACAGCTACGACACGCTCGTGAGCCCTCAGGCTTCACCAAGCTATAGATCTATGCTGCAGGAAGTGGCGGGGGTGGATGTCATGGACTCGCGAACCGTTCGCTTTCGTTTTCACCAGGCGAATCGGGATCTGCCCTTGACTGTAGGCGCGATCCCGGTGTTTAGCCGCAAGTGGGGCGCGGGCAAGCCATTCGACGAGGTGGTAACGGACATACCTATTGGCAGCGGCCCCTACCGCATTGGGCCTGTTCGCTTTGGGCGGGACATCACCTATGTGCGTGATGCCCAGTACTGGGCGCGTGATCTGAACGTGGCTCGCGGTACTGCAAATTTTGAGCGCATCACGGTAAAGATTTATCGCGACAACACGGCACGCCTTGAGGCCATGAAGGCCGGAGAGTTTGACTTCATGTCAGTGTATTCCGCGGGCGATTGGGCGCGCCGAATCAATGGCAAGCGCTTTAACACTGGCGAGTTGGTGAAAAAGGAGCTCAAGCACCAACTGCCCTCAGGTTTTCAAAGCTATGTGCTCAATACGCGTCGGCCTATGCTCCGCGATCCCCGTGTTCGAGAAGCACTGGGCTTGGCCATTGACTACGAGTGGATGAACCGGCAGATGTTCTACGGCGGCTACCCTCGGGTGCAAGATCTGTTTGGTAATACGGTTTGCCAGGCCAAGGGGATGCCGGATGCCGACGAATTAGCCTTGCTGGAACGTTGGCGCGGCAAAGTACCTGATGCCGTGTTTGGCCCGATGTACGAACCTCCCAACACCGAGA
Source organism: Ottowia thiooxydans DSM 14619 (assembly GCF_000422885.1). Classification (GTDB taxonomy): domain Bacteria; phylum Pseudomonadota; class Gammaproteobacteria; order Burkholderiales; family Burkholderiaceae_C; genus Ottowia; species Ottowia thiooxydans. Next base: position 24,786 of record NZ_AUGX01000016.1, read on the forward strand.
AACCAGGGCAGTCCCTGCGCGAGAATCTGCGCCGCGCAAAAGAGCTGCTTCGCGAGGCAGGGTGGACATACCGCGACGGCGCACTGCGTAATGCGCAAGGTCAGGCCATGGTGCTGGAATACCTTGACAGCCGGGAGGGCGGTGTGCGCACCGTGGGGCCATGGATCCAGAGCCTCGAGAAGCTGGGTATCCGGCTGAAATTCTCGTCGGTTGATTTTGCCCTCTACCAGCAGCGGGTGGACAAGTTCGAATACGACATGATCAGCTTGAACATACCGGGCTCTTCGTATCCCGGGCAGGAGATGGAGCAGCTGTTTGGCAGCAAGACAGTGGACGTTGAAGGCAGTGCAAGCTATGCGGGCGTGAAAAGCCCTGCGGTGGATGCCCTGGTCAAGCGCGTGGTGAGCGCACGCAACCTCCAAGAGCTCTTGCCAGCCTGTCACGCACTGGACCGTGTCATCATGCACAGTCATTACCATATCCCTCAATGGACGCTCTCTTCGCATCGATTGGTCTACAACGCCCACAAGCTGGCTTATCAGCCGCCCATGCCGCCGTATGCACGGGCAGAGGAGTGGGTGATGTCCACGTGGTGGTCAATACAGCCTCAGGCTACCAAACCCTAGGAAAGTGTTTAGTGTCCAGTCCATTGATTTCAGGCATTTGAATCGGCTTTTCAAAAAACTATGTTTGCCTATATCGTCAAGCGCCTTTTGTTGATGCTCCCCACCTTGCTGGGTGTGCTGCTGCTGACCTTTGTGGTGCTGCAATTCGTGCCCGGCGGACCGGTAGAGCAGTACATGATGGAAGCCCGCAGCTCGGCGGGTGGTGGCCTGGAGTCTGGCGGCATCAGCTACCGAGGCAACCAGGGTGTAGACCCCAAACAGGTGGAGCAGATCAAGGCTCTTTACGGATTTGATAAGCCCGCCCCCGAGCGCTTTATCCAGATGCTGGGCCAGTTCGCGCGTTTTGACCTTGGGCGCAGTTTTTTCCAGAACAAAGACGTTTGGACGCTCGTGAAGGAAAAGCTGCCAGTTTCCATCAGCCTGGGGCTGTGGACGTTTTTCATCAGCTATCTGATCTCCGTGCCGCTCGGCGTGGCCAAGGCGGTGCGAGCCGGCTCACGTTTCGACATGATGACCACGCTGATCGTGTTGGTGGGCTATGCCATTCCGGGATTTGTATTGGGTGTGGCCTTGCTGGTGATCTTTGGCGGCCAACTGCAATGGTTTCCGCTCCGGGGGCTCACCTCCGCCAACTGGGAAGAACTCAGCTGGCCAGCCCGTATCGTGGACTACCTCTGGCACATCACCTTGCCTGTCACCGCCATGGTGCTGGGCAGTTTCGCGGTCACGGCCATGCTGACGAAGAATTCTTTTTTGGAAGAAATCCGCAAGCAGTATGTGTTAACGGCGCGGGCCAAGGGCTTGAGCGAGCGGCAAGTGCTCTGGAAACATGTATTTCGCAATGCGCTGATCCCACTGGTCACCGGGTTTCCTGCGGCGTTTATCGGCTCCTTTTTCACTGGCGCGCTGCTCATCGAGACGCTGTTCTCGCTCGACGGTCTGGGCCTGCTCAGCTATGAGAGCGTGATTCGCCGTGATTACCCAGTGGTGCTTGGCACGCTCTACCTTTTTACGCTTATCGGGCTGTTCACCAAGCTGATCAGCGATCTTTGCTACGTGTGGGTCGATCCAAGGGTGAAGTTCGATTGAACCTGGAAACGGCAGTTGGACGCGCCTGAGTGCGGCCTGATCGGGTGCGTAGCGCTCTTGCCCAACAGCTGAACATCATCATGCGGTGATCGTTGTCGACGTGGTTTCCTTGGAAGCGGCCGCCAACTCTCGCCGAAAGTAATCGATGGTGCGTTCCAAGCCCACTACCAGCGGCGTGGTGGGGTACCAGCCCAGACGCTGGCGAGCCAGTTCGATCTCAGGCATGCGCTGGCGCGGATCGTCTTGTGGCAGCGCTTTGAATACCAGTTGGGAATGGCTATCCGTTTGTTTTCTGAGCACCTGGGCGAGCTCAAGAATGCTGAGTTCTTCTGGATTTCCAAGATTAACCGGGCCGGTGAAACCAGGTTCAGAGTTCATCATGGCGATGAGGCCACTCACCATATCATCCACATAGCAGAAGCTGCGGGTCTGCGAACCATCGCCGTAGATCGTGATGTCTTCACCGCGGAGAGCCTGAACGATGAAGTTGCTGATCACCCGCCCATCGTTCAACTGCGTTCGCGGACCGTAGGTATTGAAAATTCGCACCACCTTGATGTCAATGGAAAACTGGTGGTGATAGGCAAAGAAAAGCGCCTCTGCGCAGCGTTTGCCTTCGTCATAACAAGCTCGCACCCCTATCGGATTCACGTGACCCCAATAGCTTTCAGGTTGGGGGTGAACGGCCGGATCGCCATAGATTTCACTGGTGGAAGCCTGCAAGACCCTGGCGCCCGTGGCCTTGGCCAACTCCAGCACATTCATGGCCCCAGCTACATTGGTGCGAATGGTTTGCACGGCGTCGCGCTGGTATTGAATCGGCGAGGCAGGGCAGGCGAGGTTGTAGATTTGATGCACCTGCACGTCGAGTGGCAAGGCCACATCTTGCTGGATCAACTCGAATTGCGGGTGATCCAGGAGTGCAGCGATGTTGCTCGGCACGCTGCTCACGAAGTTGTCTACACACAGCACCGAATGGCCGCTGTCTATGAGCCGTTGGCAGAGGTGTGAGCCAATGAAGCCCCCTCCGCCCGTGACGAGTATGCGTCGCTCGCTATTCGTTGTCATACAGAATGTCCACGTTCTTGCGCGCCTTTACGGCGCGGAGTCGGGCACGCGAGACCACTCGCTGATGTCCAGCCCTGGGTAGGTGATTTCCAAAATAGGCATCGTGATGAGCCGCGTGCCTTGTGCCACTCTGTAGCGCACCCAAACGTCAAATATGCGCTCAGCGAGAAAGGCGATGTCTCGCTTCTGATAGCGAACCTCTGTGCGTGTGGGCACTTTTTCTTCGAAGGCTGCCAGAACGTCAAACCAGATGGTACATAGCTCGTCAAAGTGTTCCCAGCGGGTGATGAAAAGGTTGTTGGCGTAGAACGCACCCGCTCCGAAGCTTTCAGCTAGAAACGGACTCAGATGGGGGTACCTGTGAGTGATCAGATTCGTGACATCACAAAGATCGTTGGCGTTGTGCACGGTGGCGTATTGATCCCAGACGTTGACGTTGATGTCCAGGGGGGCGGCGGTGATGATGGCGTCCGCATGCTCTCGCAGGTGCACCAGAGCGTGCTGGCTGGCGGTGCCAGATGCTCTGGAGAGATAAGCATCGTAGGAGACCAGCGTGGAGCGAGCCTGATGCATGTCTGCCTTGCCGCTTTGGGGCGTGCCTGCATGCAGACCGTCTTGCGAGAAAGCACTGGAGGCTTGTGCTGCCTCGGCTCCTGCTTGGGAAAACTCGAACATGCGCCGGTAATGGCAAAAGCCCACGAACTCCGTGCGCGGACCGTTTCTCCATATTTCATCCATGCCGGAGAGCTCGCACCACCGGCTGTTGTCGCGCATGTTATCCCTTGCTTCCGTGCGTTCTCCGGCAATGGCCTGAGAGGCTGCCTCACCAACATAGATAGGCGTAATGCCGGTGTCTGGTGCCAAAGGCAGTCGCCGGTGATAGACGGCGTACATCCCAATGCCGGGCTCCACGGTCTGCTCCAATGCAGCTTTAATCAGGTGATTTTGAGAGGTGTTGCCTGTTTCGTTCTTGACGAGATGAAATCGGTAGCTGTAGTAAACCTCCCACTCATTGCTGGGGAGCACGAGCCCTGGCACCTCTTTTGCTTGTTCGGTGTCGTAGATCTGCTTGGCAAAGGGGTAGAAAATATCTAGCAACAACCCACTGTAGTGCTGCAAGAGGGCCTCGTTCGCGTGAATCTCGAACCGGATTCCGGTGTTTGAAAGCAGCTTCACCATCTCTGCCGTGGAGGGGAGCTGACGTGTAAATCCTTCATGCAGCCATCCTGGAACTTCCCTGCCAGCGCGCTGAAGTGCTACGGCCAACTCCAAATCACTTTGTATGGCTTGGTCCCCGCAAGGCACTGACAAGATCACTTCCTGCCGCGCCACGCGGGCTAGTTCGTTGATGGCTCGGCCGCGATCAGCCTTGGCGACGAATCTCAGCGTGTCTACGCAGATGACGTAATCAAACGAGTTGTCTGCGAAGGGGAGTTGGAAAACAGAGCCACCGGCGTGTTCGGTCCATTGCGAAGGTGAGCCTTGGCTACGCCCGCCCACTGTAGTCACTTTGCGTTCCAGCAGGTCGGCGATGCCGTGGGGGTTCCCGCCCACTTCCAATATGCTGAACTTGGGATCGAACAACTCGGGGTTGTCCTTCAGGATTCGTTGGTAGCGGATTCGCCAGTTCAGCATGAATGCGTCCAGGGTGCAGGTAAACCTACGTGCATATATCTCAAGATCGGGAGTTGTCTACTAAACCCCGCAAGCAGCGCGAAGTCGTGATCCGCTCATACGTTTTCTCACGCGCAAAGGGCCCCATGCGGGTCAGGTCATAGCGGTGAAGATGCGGCGGCAGGTGGTGCACCGCCTAGCGTAAGCTCCCAAGCGCTGACCCCTTTCAGTTTAAGCAGTTCCAGCAGGTGGCTGCGTAGCTCGGGGTACGAAAGTGCTTGCCCTTCGATGATGATTAGATCCAGATCCAGCGGCAATTCTTGCACGAGCAGCGCGCCGAGATCCTTTGTCAGACCAAGTTCCAGGATTTTCCTCATCATGTCAGCCGCCGAGTCAAAATGTGCGTGCCCGCATTTGTTGAGGATCATGTCTCGGATAGGCAAACCGTTCAGGGTGTGGTCATTGAACAACCGGTTGAGTAGATTGTCTGTGCTGTAGCTGTTCTGATTGTGCGCGATCTGCGCCGTGAGGGCCGTCTTGCCGATCCCGCTTTCTCCGTGAACCAGAATGGCCGAAGTCTTTTTGCGCCTGCAGTGGTAGACATGGCGCGGAACGGGGTCGCCGCTTTGCATCACGCTCGGCCCGATGTAGCGGATGGAGTAGTCAGCCAGAAGAGTCTGTTCCAGGTAGCTTCGCGTCGGATACCGCATGGGCCCGTCATGGCGTTTTATGACATGCCAGGCTTGGCTACCATGGATAGTGGGCGGTCCTACGCCACACTCCAGCACCAAAGTACCCCCAGGCGCCAGAAGCCCCGACAAATGCCGCAAGAGTTCGCGTTGGCGATCTTCGTAGTGAATGGCCGAGAGAAAGAAGATAACGTCGTATTGACCCGAACGTACTTCCCACCAGGATTTATTCGCGAAGGTGGCTTTGGGGACAAGCCGGCGGGCCGCTTCGATGAAGTGGCTCGATCGGTCGACTCCGTGTGCAGAGGCCGCGCCCTGAGTGATCGCCTCGCGGCAGAAAAAACCCTCATTGCATCCCAGATCCAGAATCCGCTTGCCACGCAGTGGCGGAGTGTCCGGCTGGGTCGCCAACTGACTAAGGCACAGCGCCTCCAGCTTGGCTTGAGAGTTCGACGCGCCATCGCCGGTTTTGTCAATGCTCTGGTACCTGCTTGGCGTATTTTTCGGGATCAAGGATTGCCAACCGTTGTCGGTGAGTACCTCTACCTCAATGCCTTCCGCTAGCTTGTCCGCGGGCAATCCTACAAAACTGAAGCCGAACTTTTGATAGCCGATGACGTCAAAATGTCTTGCGACGTCCGGTCGGTCGAATAATGTGGAGCTGCGGCTGACCTCGCGCCCCCCGTGACACAGTCTGAGTTTGAGCACCGTGCGGGGATTGGTTGACGATATAGCCCAGCCCGAGATCAATTCTGGTGAAACGATATCGATGTGGCCCGATACGATCATGCGCGATTTCCTATACGAGAGATGTGCTTGTTGGGAGCAGTTCGGGTCATCGTGCTTTTGATGAAGCGGTCAGTGAGGGGCTGCGGTCGCCGCTCCTTGATACCCGAGATGACCTCCAGACCCATCAGCGCTGTTGCGAGATTGAATGGTGTCACTTGACCTGCAATGGGCAGATCATAGTGTCATGTCCATTAATCGCGGTCAAAGACCCCAGGAGGCAATACCGCAAGACCCGAATACACTTGACTACGTGACTGCCGCATTTTCTTCTTTCCCATTCGAGCCGTGCTATTGCACGGGTGGTCGCCCGTGTATTCACGCGAAGGAGAGCGTATGAGCCAAAGCGTAGCGCCAGTGCTCTCGCCCCGAGGCCGTGCCTGGCAGCGTTTCAAGCGCAATCGCCTGGGTTTTTGGAGCCTGATTCTCTTTGTCACTCTTGTGGTGCTCAGCCTCTTCGCGGAAGTGCTGTCTAACGATGATCCGCTGATCGTCCGCTACGAAGGGCAGTTTTATTTTCCCGTGGTCAAGACCTACTCGGAGAAAACGTTCGGGGGCGACTTTGAAACTGAAACAGACTATCTCGATCCGTTCATCAAACAGCAATTCGCCAAACCTGGGAACTGGGCCATTTACCCGCCCAATCCATATGGGGCGAAAACCATCAACTATTTCGCCAAATCACCCAATCCCGCACCGCCCACGACAGATAACTGGCTAGGCACCGATGACAGGGGGCGCGATTTGCTGGCACAGCTTATTTACGGCTTTCGCGTCAGCGTGCTGTTCGCTCTGGCACTGACCTTCGTCGGGACGGTGCTAGGCATCGCTGCAGGCGCGATTCAAGGGTATTTTGGGGGAAAGACTGATCTCGCCATTCAGCGTTTCATCGAAATATGGGGTTCGATGCCTGAACTCTATTTGCTGATCATTTTCAGCGCGATATTGGCGCCAAGCGTCGGATTGCTTCTGATTTTGCTCAGCCTGTTTGGGTGGATGGGCCTTTCGGATTACGTGCGTGCTGAGTTTCTTCGCAACCGGCAGCTCGATTATGTGAAGGGCGCGCGTGCGCTTGGGGTATCGAATGGGCAGATCATCTGGCGCCATATCCTGCCCAATAGCCTGACGCCCGTCGTTACCTTCCTGCCGTTTCGTATGAGCGCGGCCATTCTTGCCCTGACTTCACTGGATTTTCTGGGCCTGGGTGTCCCCCCCGGCACGCCAAGCCTGGGGGAATTGCTTAGCCAAGGCAAAAATAGTATTGATGCTTGGTGGATATCGCTCTCTACCTTTGGCGTATTGGTGATAACGCTGCTGCTTTTAACCTTCATGGGTGACGCACTGCGCGATGCGCTTGATCCCAGGAAAGCGCAATGACTGCACAGAACTCTCCTCCTAATTCCGAGCCATTGCTTCAGGTGGAGCACCTTGGCGTGGCGTTTGGCGGCAAGCCGGTGGTTGAAGATGTCAGCTTTTCCATTGCGCCCGGAGAGAAGCTGGCCTTGGTGGGTGAATCAGGCTCCGGCAAGACCGTTACAGCGCTGGCGCTGCTTCGGTTGTTGCCGGAAGCCCAAGCCACCGGGCGTGCGCTGTTCACAGAGAGTGGGCAGACGCGTGACCTGCTGGCGCTTCCGGAGCGCGATTTGCGCGGCTTGCGTGGCGATGACATCGCCATGATTTTTCAGGAGCCCATGACGGCACTCAATCCCCTGATGACCGTGGGTGAGCAGATATCCGAAGTGCTTCGTTTGAAACGCGGGCTTGCAGGCGCTGCCTTGGTTCAGGCCACGGTCGAGCTGCTGGCCAGCACCGGCATACCAGAGCCCGAGCGTCGAGCCGGGGCATACCCGCATCAGCTTTCCGGTGGTCAGCGCCAGCGCGCCATGATCGCGATGGCCCTGGCTTGCCAGCCCAAGTTGTTGTTGGCCGACGAGCCCACGACAGCATTGGATGTGTCCCTTCGCGGGCAGATCCTTGATCTGTTGGTCAGCCTGCAGAAGAAAAACGGTATGGCCGTTCTGCTCATTACGCACGATCTCAATCTGGTACGCCGCTTCGCGGACCGCGTCGCTGTGATGCAGCGGGGGCAGTTGGTGGAGCAGGGCGCCGTGGCTGAGGTGTTCAACGCGCCCAAACACCCCTACACGCGAAAGCTCCTTGATAGCAAGCCCGAACGCCATGTTGTGGAAGCGCCCGTAGATGAGCCCCCTTTGCTTGAAGCGCGTAAGCTGCGGGTGGTCTACCCTGTACCTCTGAAGGGTGTGCGTGGCTGGTTCAAGAAGGGGGAGTTTGTGGCGGTGCAGGGGGCCAGCTTCCGTGTGCTTCCGGGGCGTACGCTGGGGGTCATTGGCGAATCTGGCTCGGGCAAATCCACGGTCGCGCTGGCCTCGCTTGGCTTGCTTCCATTTTCTGGCGACCTTGAGTTGACAGGCGGACTGCGGTGGCAGCGCAAAGCAGCGGCCGACAAACCTCTGCGCCGCGTCGTTCAGGTGGTGTTTCAAGACCCCTTTTCTTCGTTATCTCCTCGCATGACTGTGCAGGAAATCGTGGGGGAAGGGCTGCTCGTGCACGCCCCCAAAGTCTCGCCGTCAGAGCGCGCCGAGCGTGTTCGCCAGGCCCTCCTGGAAGTCGGCTTGGACGAAGCGCAATTTCCCCTGCTTCTTTCGCGTTATCCGCATGAATTTTCTGGGGGCCAGCGCCAGCGAATCGCTTTGGCGCGAGCCTTGATTGTGGAGCCAGATTTACTGGTGCTGGACGAACCGACAAGCGCTCTCGATGTCACTATTCAGAAACAGGTGCTGACCCTGTTGCAGCGTTTGCAGCGGGACCGGGGGCTGGCGTACCTGCTGATCACGCATGATGTTGATGTGGTTCGAGCCATGGCCCATGATGTCATCGTGCTCAAGGATGGCGAGGTGGTTGAATCGGGGTCGTTAGAGAAAATCCTTGATGCTCCGGAACATCCGTATACGCAGAGGTTGCTGGCAGCCGTCTGAGTTTTTGTCCGCGGTTTGCCTTTACTCCCTGCGAAGGGCTATGTTGCAAGAAATTTGCCAGCGAGCCCCCGGGTAATCGTGGAGCAAAAAGGGGGGTGCGCTTCGCGGATAATGCCCCGAGATGCTTCAGTCCCCGTATCGGTCATGGCGGCCTAGTCCTTTCTTGAAATTGAGCGCCGCCGCGCATCTGGGCGCTGGTGCGGGCATTTTGTTGGCGCCTCATCTTTGGCCTGTATGGGCCGGTGCGGTTCTTGCCAACCATGCAGCGGCTGCTGTTTTGGGCATGCTGCCTCGCAGCAGTCTCCTCGGCCCCAATATTGTTCGCCTCCCACCGAATGCGGTTGCGCGAGGGGAGGTGGCGCTGACGTTCGATGACGGCCCGGACCCGGAGGTCACTCCCCAGGTGCTTGATCTACTGGAAGCCACTAAGCAGCGCGCCACCTTCTTTTGCATCGCCGAGCGTGTCCGCCAGCACCCTGAGCTAGCACGTGAAATTGTCCGGCGTGGCCATCTGATAGAAAACCACACCGATACCCATCCCCATCTATTTGCCGCTTACGGCCCCAGGAAAATGGCGCTTCAAATCGATGGCGCCCAGCACGCTTTGCGTGAACTCACTGGGCGCGCTCCACAGTTTTTTCGAGCCGTGGCTGGCTTGCGAAATCCGTTTCTAGATCCGCTATTGGCGCGGCGGGGCCTCCGCTTGGCAAGCTGGACTCGCCGCCCGTACGATACCCGTACGGGTGATCCATCCACGGTGCTGAGTCGCCTCACCAAAGGCTTGGCCGCGGGCGATATCCTGCTCATGCATGATGGGCATTCAGCCCGGAGTGCCACAGGTCGGCCAGTAGTCCTGGATGTTTTGCCCCTCCTGCTGGATGCAATGCGCCTTCAAGGCCTGCGCTCGGTAACCCTGCAAGCTGGCTGCACGCCAGCCGCTGACCCCGCGCTGAAGGAGGCGCAGGTATGAGTCGTCATGATCAAGCCTTGGGAATACGCCCGGAAAAATCGTCTTCACGCGCTCCAACGCTTGTGCAAGCGCCGCCGCTTCTCGTTGCAAACGCGGGCACTCTCTCAGATCAGCATGGGCTGCACCGGACATTGGTAGACCTTGCCAGCGCCCGCTACAAGAGTGGGGGCCGCTTCTCTTACCATTTCGCTCGAGGCAAACTGGGCATTGATCCTCTTTTTATTGATCTGCTGCGCTTGGGAGAATTTCCGGCTCATGGGCGTTTTCTTGATCTCGGCTGCGGTCAAGCGGTTTTCGCCTCTTGGTTGCTGGCAGCACGGCAGTGCTTCGAAGTCGGAACATGGCCGGCCGGCTGGGCACCCCCTCCCATCGTGGAAAGCCTGCATGGCCTGGAGTTAATGCCCAGTGACGTGGCTCGTGCTCAGGCTGCCTTGGCCGATGAGCCGCATGTGCGCATTGAGCAGGGCGATATCTGCCACGCCGATTTCGAATTGGTGGATGTGATCACTATCTTCGACGTACTGCATTACTTCGGCCCGGAGGCGCAAGATGATGTGCTACGCAGAATTCGCGCCGCATTGCGTCCGGGGGGCAAGTTGGTGGCGAGGGTGGGTGACGCAGCCGGTGGCCTGCGCTTTTCGCTCAGCCGTTGGGTTGATCAGGCGGTAACCTTTGTGCGTGGCCATGGCTTTTCCCCTATGTATTGCCGTTCGGTATCAGAATGGGCACATGCATTGGAGTCGCTCGGGTTCGAGGTGCAAACCATTCGAACAGAAGGCGGCCCGCCGTTTGCAAACACCATGCTCATTGCCCGATTGCCGCTGGATGGAGCTCACGCATGAGCAACCCACTGGTTCTTTCAGCGTTCACGGCCAGTTCTGCATTGGGCGTTGGGGTAGAGCCGCTTCTCATGGCGCTGCGGGAGGGCACCAGCGGCCTCAAACCTTGCGATTTCGAAAGTGCGGTTGTCAACACCTGGATCGGTGAAGTTCCCGGGGTTGATACGGCAGTACTTCCCCCTGATCTGGCTGAATACGATTGCCGCAACAATCGGTTGGCACTGCTGGGTCTTGGAGCAGATGGCTTCGAGCAATCGGTTCGCGCTGCCATGTCTCGCTATGGCGCTGATCGCTTGGCGCTGATTTTGGGCACCAGCACTTCCGGGATTTTGTCTGCCGAACTGGCCTACCGTGAGCGGAATGCCTCGGGCGCCTTGCCAGATGGGTTCAACTACCGCACCACCCACAATACCGCCTCGGTGGCCGCGTTTGTGCGCGCGCACCTGGGATTACGCGGGCCAGTGTCGGTGGTGTCTACCGCCTGTTCATCCTCGGCAAAGGCCTTTGCCGCTGCGGATCGGCTTATTTCTGCGGGCCTTGCCGATGCCGCTGTGGTGGGTGGGGTCGATTCCCTGTGCCTCACCACGCTCTATGGATTTTCCTCTCTGGAGCTGACTTCGCCCGAACCATGCCGTCCTGGAGATGCCGCGCGCCAAGGCCTTTCAATCGGGGAGGCGGCAGCGTTCGCGCTGCTGGAGCCTGCTTCGGGCGCGCCCGGTGAAATTGTCTTGAGCGGCTGGGGTGAATCAAGCGATGCACATCACATGTCTGCCCCTCACCCTGAAGGCCGGGGTTCACGTGCAGCCATGCAGGAAGCCTTGGACCGCGCAGGCCTGAGCGCGGGGGATATCGGCTACATCAATCTTCATGGCACCGCCACGCCTGCTAATGACGCTTCGGAAGGTGCGGCAGTGGCGGCCATTTTCGGCAACGGTGTACCGTGCAGTTCCACCAAAGGCATGACAGGCCACACCCTGGGCGCGGCGGGCGGCCTGGAAGCGGTGATTTCTGCATTGGCGCTGAAGCACGGCCTGCTGCCTGCCAGCGTGGGAACGCAAACGCCTGATCCTTCGATCCCCATCGATTTGGTCTCCAACCCAAGGCCAGCTCCCTCACTTCGACACGTGTTGTCCAACTCGTTCGGTTTCGGAGGCAGCAATTGCAGTCTGATTCTTTCGCTAGCGCCCCCGGGGGAACCGTCATGAATTCGGCTGAGCATATTTGTGTCTGGGTGGACGGCGTTGGCGTGATCGGTCCCGGTATAGCCAATTGGGCACAGGCTCAGGCCTTGCTGCGCGGCGAGGCCAGCTACGAAAGCGCGCCTACCGCATTGCCAGCACCTGAACTACTGCCTCCGGCCGAGCGTCGCCGTGCCAGCAGGATCGTCAAGGCGGCTTTGGCTGTCGGCCTTGAGGCCTGTCGGAACGCCGGGCTGGAACCACGCTCATTGCCCAATGTGTTCGCCGCCTCGGGAGGGGATGGCCACAACTGCCACGCTTTGTGCGAGCTCCTGGCTTCAGAAGATCGTCAGATTTCGCCTACGCGCTTTCACAATTCGGTTCACAACGCGGCTTCGGGGTATTGGTCAATCGCCACTGGCGCCACGCCTGCGGCGCAGGTTTTAGGGGCCTATGACGCCAGCTTTGCGGCCGGCTTGCTTGAAGCCATGAGTCAAGTGGAGATGGCCCGCCAGGCTGTGCTGTTGGTGGCTTGCGATAGTGAATATCCCGAGCCCCTGCACGCCAAACGGCCTATTCAAGATACGAGCGGCTTGGCGCTGGTGCTCGCGCCTGTGCGTAGCGAGCGTTCCATTGCGCAGATTCGTATGGCCCGGCGTGGTGCCTTGCAGGAACGTGCGCCTTCGGAGCTGGCTGCAAGCCATGCGGCACTGGCAGACTGTGTTCGCGCCATGCCTGCTATGCGTGGCTTGCCATTGGCCCAAGCGCTTATCGCGCAAGCATCTGTGCAAGAGATCGCTCTCGAATACTTTTCTCCTCAATCACTGGTGGTCCAAGTGGCTGGAGCGGAGGCCGCGTGACGACAGCCGCCCTTTCTGGCTACTGGGCGAGTGCCTTGGGTCAGGCACGAAGCTGGATTGCCGAGCGCATTCCGCACCAGGGCCAGATGTGTCTATTGGATCGCGTCGTTTCAGCTTCGCCTGAGGGCGTTACCTGTACCACCAGTACGCATCTTTTGCCAGACAACCCCATGCGCATCCACGGCGAACTGGGCGTTGCCTGTGGCATTGAATACGCCGCCCAGGCCATGGCATTGCACGGCGCGTTGATCGCTGAACTTAACGGTTCTGAACTGCCTAAGAGGGGCTACCTGGTGAGCGTGCGGAACGTGTCCCTTCATGTGCCTACCCTTGATGCAGTGACGGGCGAGCTCACGGTAGCCGCGCTTTGCGAGGCCGACAACGGTGATCACTGTGTGTATGAGTTCAGTCTGGCGGCAGCCGGCCGGGTTTTGCTCGAAGGGCGCGCCATGGTCATGTTGAACGCCCCAATCCCAAGCGTATGACTATGTCTTCTTCCCCTCTTCGCCGCGCGCTAGTCACTGGTGCCAGTGGTGGCATCGGTGGCGCTATTGCCCGCACTTTGGCTGCGCAGGGCTTTGAGGTCCTCGTGCACGCTAACCGCCAACGCGAGGCCGCCGAGGCCTTGGCCGCAGAAATACACCGCTCTGGTGGTAAGGCCTGCGTGTTGGTGTTTGATGTGACCGACCGAGCTGCCTGTGATACTGCCCTGGCCGAGCAATTGGCGGTTGGGCCCATCCAGGTGATCGTCAATAACGCGGGCGTTCATGACGACGCTATTTTTCCAGGCATGCGGCCCGAACAATGGCAACGCGTGATTGATGTCAACCTCAATGGATTTTTCAACGTCACCCAGCCCCTGATGCTGCCGCTGCTGCGCACCCGCTGGGGCCGCATCATCGCCATCACATCTGTAGCTGGGCAAGCGGGTAACCGGGGTCAGGTGAACTACTCTGCTGCCAAGGGGGCGCTGCACAGCGCGGTGAAAGCTCTGGCTCTGGAGTGTGCAAGCAGAGGCGTCACGGTGAATGCAGTCGCGCCAGGCATCATTGCCACTGACATGAGCGGAGAAGCGTTCGATGAGGCGGCTATCAAGCGCCTGGTGCCCATGCAACGGGCTGGCCAGGCACAGGAGGTGGCGGATCTCGTCGCTTTCCTAGTCAGCGATAAAGCGGGCTACATCTCAGGCCAGACCATCGGGATCAACGGAGCGATGTACTCATGAGTGCAGTGCGTACGGGTGGGGAGTCGGGATACACAAACCGCGCTGAATGCACTCGGAGAGTCAAAACACGTTCTACGACAAACGCTTAAACACCAACCATGGCAGGCGCCAGAGAAACCCTAGAAACAGGCGCGTATGCATCCAGGTGAGCAGGGTGTTGTCGCGCAGGTATTTGAAGTGCGAGACGCCCCCTTCTTCGGGCGTGAAGTACCGTACCGGCGCAGGAAGATTCACAGGGCGAACGCCGGCCCAGCATAGGCGCACGGCAGCTTCGGGGTCGAAGTCAAAGCGGCGCATGAAGCGCTGGTTTCTCATCACCTGAGCGAGTGGTGTGATGGGGTAGACCCGAAAGCCGTACAGCGAATCTCCAACACCCATCCCCAAGGTTTCCAGATTTGCCCAGCCGTTGGAAATTTTTCTCCCCCATACGCGCAGGCGAGGAGCCTCGGCACCAAACACTGGAACACCAAGAACCATGCCCTCCGGCACCGCTTGCGATGCCCGCATGAAATCTGGGATCAGTTCCGCGGGGTGCTGGCCGTCTGAATCCATCGTCAGCGCATGCGTGAAGCCTTCGCGTGCGGCCTGCTCAATCCCAGCTAGGACAGCGGCGCCCTTACCCTGGTTTTGTGTCTGAACGATCACACGCAAGCCTGGGTCACTCGCTGCCATTTCGCGCAACCAATCGGTGCTGCCGTCGGTGCTGCCATCTACCACCACCCAGACTGGCGTCCACTGGGCACGTGCGGCTGACACCGTGTCCAGTACCTTGCGTCCGGGGTTGTAGCTGGGTATGAGCACCACATGCGTGGTGGATGCACGGGGAGACAGATGAGATGGGAGATCAGCCATGCCGGGTATCCAGGGACTTCGCCGCGTGCAATGGAGAGGACGCGGGAGCAAGGTGTTCACGAAAATAGAGCTCGATGTCGCGCCCGAAATGCTGGGGCTGCTTGATGGTGTCAAAGCGCTGCCCTATCCGCATGCGCACTTCAAGTGGCAAGCGGGGCGGGCGCCAGAGCGGCCAGCTCTTTCCGAGGTAGGGCGTACTCATTTCAATCAGCAGCGTTTGTACCGGAACCCCGGCGCGCGCCGCAATCACGCCTGCCGTGGCGGCGCATGGCCCCACCGGAGGTGTGCTGGTGCGTGTGCCCTCAGGAAAAATCACCAGACACGCACCGTCTCGAAGTTCGTTGATCGCGCTGCGGATCATCGGCAAAGGGGCATCGTTGACGATGTAGCGCGCCATGCGCGCACCGGCACCGAGGAGCAGGTTATGCATCAGCCCTGCCTTCATGATGCAAACGGCGTTTGGCAAGCATGAAACCAGGACCACCGCATCAAGGAGAGACGGGTGATTGGCCACCACCACCATGGGTTGGCGTTGACGAGCCAATGCTTTCACTTCACGCAGATCAAACCGGCAACCGCACAAGATTGCCAATAGACGGACGTAAATCCGGAATCCGGTGCGAATCGCCCCCCGCCCTACATGCTTGGCGCGCGACGCAGGCAGCAAAGGGCCCAGCAGCAGTGCAAACGGTGTCCAACTCAGGCAAATAAGCGCCAGCAGCCCAAGGCCAAGCACCATGGCCAGGGGTTCATAGACACGCCAGAAAAATTTCGGCACAAAAAAGGCGCTTTTGAATGAAACGTAAACGTGGTCTAAGCCGCGTTAAGGGGTCTTAACGGCAGCTTTGTCTGAATTATCCTTAAACCATCGAAGGCTTCTTGTCAGACACGCCCTAAATTTGCTGAATGTTGTTTCCTCGGGAAGCGGAGCGCAAGCTCAACCAACCTGCTGCCGCACCCAAAGCAGCGCCTGCAATCAGGTCAATCAGCAGATGCTGTTTAACTGCCAGCGTGGAGTAACAGATGCCTATGCACCAGAGTGCATCGACCCACCTCACCCAGGCGGGAGCTCTCACGGACTTAAGTATGGTTTGCAGCCACATGAACGAGAAGACCGCCGCCGCCACGTGCAAGGACGGGCAGGCGTTGCCATTGGTGTCCACGGCATACATCATGGCGAATATGCCCCCTCCCTCGCGCGGCCCTACGGCGGCTGAAACAGAGGTGGGCCAGAACACGAAAATCAACAGACTGGCGGCGCACATCAGGCCAATATGCAGGCCGTAGCGAGTCAGGCGCCGCAGATCTGGCTGCAAGGCAACGGGTAGCGCGGTGTACACCCATAGCGAGAGATACAAACCCAGCGCCCATGGCTGAAAGCCTATCCACCGGTCAAGCTCGGTGGCCGGTATTTGAAAGACCTCAAACACCGGGTTGCGC
Source organism: Ottowia thiooxydans DSM 14619 (assembly GCF_000422885.1). GTDB lineage: Bacteria > Pseudomonadota > Gammaproteobacteria > Burkholderiales > Burkholderiaceae_C > Ottowia > Ottowia thiooxydans. Next base: position 41,018 of record NZ_AUGX01000016.1, read on the forward strand.
TGAATATAGAGATACAGGTAGAAAAACAGGACCAAAAACAAAGTGTTGCCCGTGCCCTTCAAAAAAGGCAAGGTTCGTACCCGTTGGCGCATGAGCTGCAACCAGGATCCGTTGTTTTCCCGGGGCAGGGCGGGTGTGCTCATGCGTGTACCTGGTCATCCTGCACGCTGTCGCTGCCAGACCAACTCATGGCCAACAGCAAAGCCAGCAGGGCACCCGGCCCCACGGTGGCGCCCACGGCGTGAAGAACCGGAACCTTCGAGAAAGACAGCACGCCAAATCCAATCATGGTGGATACGTTAGCCATGGCCAATGACGCCAAGGCCGTCGCGCGCGGAAGCCCTGCGCCGCCAGGCGCTGAGCCTGCAGCGTCATTGCCTACGCGCTGGTGGAAGAAAAGCGCATAGTTCGATCCCACGGCAATGATCAGCAGCAAGCCCACCAGATGCAGCAGCGTCATACGCATGCCTCCGAGCACGTGCCCGGCCATCACCAGAACCACGGCGCCCGCGAGTGGCAGCACCACTTTAAGTACTTGAACAGGGTTGCGCAGCGCCAGGGCGAGCAAAATCACAACGCACAGACCACCCACCATGGCGAGGACAAGCGCTTCGTGAAGATATTGCCCAAACATGCTGGTAGCCTGCTCTTCAAGGTCTAGATAGAAAACATCAATACCCGCGCCAGATGATGAAGAGAGCAGGGCATTGGCGGCAGCTTTGGCTGCTGCGGCTTCTGCTGCGCCGGCCCCCTCGGGAAGCTTGAGCGGCATCAAAACTGACCATCCCTCGCTACGTTGAAGCAAAAGGCTTTGCACCGCGAATGCGAAGCTGGTGCCGCGCAGCACGTCAAAACTTAGTTCCGGAGCCACGCGCGCTTTTGCGACATCTTCTATGAAAGGCTCTAGCCGGCTTGCTTGAAGTGGCAACCCGGCAAGTGCCGCCGCAAGGCGCGCGCGAAGCTCCGTCTCCTCTGGCAGGGCGCTTCTGCGCGCCTGCTGGGTCGCCATGCTGGGCATGAAACGCGCGGGCGTTTCTATTCCGCGAATTTTCCCGGTCTCGATGAGCGGTTGCAGTTGCTTTTCGATCTGCTCGGCGGCGGCAAGGGCGGCATCTTCCGTAGCGGCTGATACGACCACCATGTGTTGCAAATCTGGTGCGCCTGCGTCCTTGCGCAGATCGGCATCGAGTTTTTGCAGATCCATTGGAGCGGGGTTCAGACCCGAGAGGCCTTCCGACCACAACTGGGAGCGCCCCATGATCACGATCACCAGAGCTGCCAGGGTTAATGCAGCCACTGGCCAGCGCAGCCGCCGAGCCACGTTGCTCAAGCTGGCCATACGATCACCTATCCACTCGATACGCTCCATGGGAACGGGCGCCGTGGGTAAGGCCGGGAGAACGAAACGAGTCACGGCCGCCGCCGCAATGAGGCCCGCGACCGAATACGCACCGAGCTGAGCCAGCCCAGGGAAACTTGAAAAAAGGAGCACAGCAAACCCACACACCGACGTGGCCACACCCAGGCGGATAGTGGGCCAGTAGCTGCGGCGCCATGTGACTGGGTCATGGGCTTGCACGAGGTAGTAGATGCTGTAGTCGATGGACTCACCAATCAGGGTCGTACCAAAACCTATGGTGATAGCGTGGATGGTGTCAAACCCCAGGCCCACGGTGGCAATGGCCACCAGAATGCCGGAAGCCACAGGTATCAGGCCGATGAAGACATTGCGCAGCGAACGGTACACCGCAAAAAGCAATGCGAAGACGGTCAGGGCGCCGATCAGCGACAGGCGCTCCACCTCTGATTTGATGGTGCTACGAGCGTGAACGGAAAAAACTGGCGTGCCAGACATCACCAGGCGGAGCTCACCACCCGGGTTGGCTGCGTCGAACGCAGCCTGAATGCTGTTAAGCGTGCGCTCTTGCGCATCCGTGTCAGTGCCGGAGGCTGCAGTCATGGTCACCAGCAGGGCGCGGTCACCATTGGCTGAAGCCCAGGCTCCATCACTGCTGGAGGGCATGTTGGCCCCTGAGATGGTGTCCAGCGTTCTGACCAATTCTCCGGTCGGGTCTCGAGGCAGCAGGCTTTTTAGTATCAGCCCGGCGGAACCTGAGAGGTCTGCCACCGTCTGGGAAATCGCGTCATGCAACCCCGTGGTACTGAAGCGCTCGGAAGTGACCCCCGGGCTCAGCAGGTACCGGTAATTGAGCACCAGCTCCTGGTCATGCTGACGGCTGGCTTCATCGCCATTGACAACGCCTATGAAATCATTGCTGGCTCGCAGCTTTGCCGCCAAGGCGCGAGATGCATCGGCGCGTGCCTGCGGCGTGCCCCCATCAATGCCCATCAACACCATGCGCGAGAGGGCGCCCTCACGAATCTGATCAACCAGCAAGCGCTGGCGGGCATCCGGGTTCGTGGGCAAGAACGCCGACATATCGGTACTGAAGCGGCTTGTGGCCACTATGGCAACGCATGCCACCATGACCAGTACCCATAACCAGAGCGCACCGCGTGAGGAGCCGGCGCGTGGTGGAGTCGAAAGCATTGGCGCGGACCTTATTTATCGGCTTCAATGGCCATCACTGATCGATCCCCATCGGCCTGCAGTGTTTCTATAGTGGAAATCTGGTTGCGCTTGCCACTTATCATTATTTGGGTGATCCAGCGCTGCGTGCGTTCCTCAGCGGGTGTGAGTATCAAGCGCCAGTTGGTTTCGGAGCCTTGTAACTGCAGCGCGTAGTATTGGCGGAGCACAGATTGGTTGCCCATCAGGGTGCTGCGGATGGCTTCCACAATGCTCATTACTTCGGGGTACTGCTGCAAGCGCACTTCGCGTTTTCGGCCGTCGCGTGAAAGCGTCAAGCGATCCCGTTCGAGCACCATGGATTCTGGCTTTGGCAGCAGGGTGTTTTTCTCCAGCCGATCGGGCGGGCTGAAAAACAAGGTTCCGGAGCTCACGACTGGCGCATCGAGCACAGACAACTTCTTCGTTTCTACGAAGCGAGCGCTACCTGCGGGGTGCTGGGCCAGCTGCTTCATCAACTCGTCAAGATTCCAGTTGGCCCATACGGGAGTAGCTGTGCTCCAGGCCAGTGCTGCGAGGATCAGGAGTTTGCGAAAGCGTAATTCAGCGCGGGTTTTCGTGCCAAAAATCATAAAAATTGAACCAGTTCCAGGGAGTTTTCTTGCAATGCTGCTGCAGCAGATCGACGAATCTGTCTTGAGCGGCGGTAATAGCCGTTTCACGGCTTTGAACTGAGACGTCGGCGAAATCGAGGACGGACTCGAAATGGAGATGGTAACGATTGCCGCCCAGGTAGACGCCCGCCATGAAGACCACGGGCGCGCGCAGCATCGCTGCGAGCCGAAAAGGACCCAGCGGAAAATTGGCGGGCTCATCCAGAAATGGGATAGCGCGGGTGTTAGTGCTGTCCAGCGTGCGATCGGCCAAAATACCTACGCAGCCCCCCGTCGACAGATGCTCCCGCACATGTAATATTGATTCTGGCCGCCCAAGCGAAATGACACTATCGACGAGCGCTGGATTGATGGCTGCCAGTGCAGCCGTAACCATGCGCGCGTTATCTGGGTACATCAGCATCTTGGCATCTATCCCATGGCGCTCACCCAGCACGCGCAATGCCTCGAAACTGCCGAAATGTCCCCCCACCAGCACAATGCCCCTGCCTTCAGCACGAGGGCCAGCAAGATGCTCTTCGCCCGATATCTTCACGTCAAAAAGATCAAAGCGACCGCGTAGCCAATACACCCGGTCATGCACCACCGAAGCGAAGGAGAGCACATGTTTGAAGCCGTCAGGCACTCGAGCTACACGACCAAGGGCGCGGCTCAGGAAGGTTTTGCTGGCCCTCTTCGCTGAAGGAGCGAACACCAGGAAATAAAGAGCAATCGGGTAGAGCACCAGGCGACTGAATCTTCGGCCCAGGGTAAGCGAGAGCCAGGTCATCAGACGCAGCGCAGCCATTGAGCTGCGTTCAGGCTTTTGCGCCCATGACGTTTTGTCGTCGGAAGGTGGCGTCATCGTGCATCGTCCAGGCTGCTCAGCAGAACCGATCCCGACGCCACAACGCGCGCCGGCTCCGAGCTGCTGTCGATGATCACGAACCGGGTGCTGGTGTCGCTGGAGGATATGCGTGATTCAAGGTGCGCGCCAGGCAAGGCGACACCAGGAAAGCGCGAATCTCTGATCTCCGCTACCTCACGCCCGGTAAAGCGACTGAGCTCTTGCAATAGCCAGCTCAGCAAAAGCGCACCGGGGACAACGGGCTGGCCAGGGAAATGCCCATCCAGCACCGGATGATCCAGACTTACCTGCCAGTGACCCAGCACGGGCCACTCTTGCCAATTCAGTGCTTTTTTCATCGGGAGGCTGCGAGCCGCACGAAGCCGGGCGGTGTAGAAAAACTCTTCATGAGCGAAGCGTGGCGTAAAGGGCGAGAAGCTCGGACCGAACCAGCTTGCCCGTGGCATTTCGCGGCAATGTTTCCACGCGCAGAACGGGGCGGGGGAGAAACACCGCATCCACTCGCACGCGCAACTGTTCCAATATGGATTCAACGCTCAGACTGGGTGCAACAACCAATGCTGCAAGACGCTGCACACCCTCTCCATCGCCCGATCCCGCCGCGGCCGCATCAGGCTGCAGGAAGCAGCCATCCAACACCCCGGGAATCGTCTGCAACTGCGCATTGAGGTGCGAGATGGATGTTCTCTTTCCCGCAATATTGACCATATCCTCGTGGCGGCCCAGGAGGATGAAGCGCCCAGCGCTTTGGGTTTCGATGTAGTCAGACAGCAGAACACGCCCCTCAACGTGGCCACCAAACACCCAGGCGCCTTCTGTATCCGTATCCATTTGCACGCCCGCAAGCAATTGCCAGGCCGCGTCCTCCGAAGGACGGCGGCTGGCAACCTGGCCGCTTTCTGTGCACCCATAGATTTCGAGCAAAGGGGCTTTGAGCGCCCCTTCTGCACGTTGGGCCAGGGGGAGGGCCAGTGGCGCGGTAGCGCTGAGAACCGTATCGCACGGCGGCAGCGGAAGGCCTGCAGCCATCAAGGTAGAAAGATGAAATGGAGTGGTCACCAGCATCCGGGGACGCGGCGTTGCATCAAGTGCTTCAGTGATATCCGCCGGATAGAAAGGCTTGCCATGCCACATGCTGGACCCGCCATGGAGCGTGAGCAAAACGCTCGATTCAAAGCCATACATGTGTTGAGGCGGCACCGTGGCGACGATAGCCATCCCTCTTGCGCCCAGCCGCTCTGATTCCGAGGCGCCGTTCAGACACAGCAGCCCCCACCGCTTAGCGTGCGCCGTGGGTTCGCCCGTGGAGCCAGAAGTAAACACGATGGACACCACCTGCTCTGCGTCTATCAGCGGCGCCGGTGCGGAGCGCAGCTCTGCCGAAGAGCGGGCAGAGATCTTCAGATCCGGTAAACCATGAGCCAGGTCACGACCGTCGTGCAAACACAATAGGTCCGGATATCGGGATTGCAGCTGTGAAATTGTGTTGGGCGCGAAGCTGGAGGGCATCAGCGTCGTCTTGCCTGCCAAAGCGGCCGCCGCAAACCCCAGCATAAATAGATAGCGATCTTGACACGTGTTGATGATGAACGAAGAGGCGGGCAACACTCCCGCGAGATCCACCGCTTCCTGGTGAAACTGCCCGGCAGTAATGGTTTCGCCCAGCCGATGCGCGATCACATCGCCGGGCAAGTGGCTGCTTAAGGGGTACTGCATCATTTTATTGCCGGGCCGTCCCAAAATAGAAAGCACCCCTTCAGGGGGGCAGCGGACCTCGCGAAGCTGGGGAGCGTGGGGGCCATTTTTTACAGCGGCAAGACTGAACTTGCGCCTGCATCATTCAATCAAGTTGTACGGTGCGTCGCAATATGCTGTGTGAGATTGCGCAGGGAGGCATAGATGGCGGCCTTTCCTTCGTCGTCGGCGCGGAGCTGGAAGCCGTACTTTTTTGACACCGCGAGCGCTACTTCGAGAATGTCGATCGAGTCCAGCCCTAAACCCTCTCCGTAAAGGGGCGCATCAGGAGCGATGTCAGAGGGCTGAATGTCCAGATTCAATGCCGTGACCATCAATTGCGCCACCTCAGGAATCAGAGTAGCGGTGTCTGTCGAAAAAGGAGAGGAAGACATAAGAGAAATGGGGTCGAAAAATTGTCGTTAAACCAATGCGCTACCAAGTATTAGCGCACGGCCTTGAAAGCAAGCACCGCGTTACTGCCACCGAAAGCAAAGGAATTGGAAAGCGCGGAAGTCACTTTGGAGCCGCGTAACGCAGTACCGCGAACGTGCGCCACCCCAGCGCAACTGGCATCCACACGATCCAGGTGAGCGGTGGGCGGCAACGTATCGTAATGAAGAGCTAGTACCGTCAGCAATGCTTCAACGGCGCCCGTGGCGCCCATCAAATGCCCATGCGCCGATTTGGTTGCACTCACTGCAAGCTGCTCCGCGTGCCGTCCAAAAACCGTTCTCAAAGCAGCGATTTCGATCGGGTCGCCTTCGCGTGTTGCGGTGCCGTGTGCATTCACATACCCTAGCTCCGAAGGAGAGAGGCCCGCCTCATTGAGAGCCATGTTCATAGCCGCTACCTGCCCATTTTGATCAGGCCGGACAAGATGCATATGGTCGGCGTTGGCGCCATAACCAGCAATTTCTGCGTAAATGCGGGCGTTTCTAGCGACAGCATGGTCCCAATCTTCCAGCACCAGGGCCGCCGCGCCTTCTCCCAGTACCAAGCCCGCGCGTTCTGGGTGAAAAGGCCTGCAAGCCTGGGGTGCCGTAGCTTTGTCGCCAGGCGAAAGTACCTTGAGCGCTTCCCAGGCGCGTACCACAGCATAGGCCAGTGTGGCATCAGAGCCCCCAGCCACCATGAGCTTGGCGCGCCCGTTGCGGATATGTTGAAAGGCCTCACCAATGGCGGTGGCGGCAGATGCACAGGCCACAGAGTAGGTGAGGGCGCTGTTTCCCAGCCCTAATTGAATGGAGATATGGCCCGCCGCTGCGTTGTTCATACCCAACACCACAGACATGGGAGGCACGCGCTCACGCCCATGCTGCCAGAAATCACGATAACCGCGCTCGAAGGCCATCAGGCCGCCCAGCGCAGTGCCCCAGGCCACGCCACTTGCCTCGGTCATTCCTGATGCCTGGCAGTATTCCTTATCCAGCCCTGCGTCTTGCCACGCGTCGAAAGCCGCAGCTACTCCCAATTGGGCAAACCGTTCCATCATGGTGGAGAGCGCTTTTCCCAAACGCAATTCAGGTCGGAATGCGGCGCAACGCACGGCCGGAACGGATATTGGCCGGGGAATATCCTGAGTCTCATATAGTGAGACGGCAGATTGCCCGTTCGTTATGCGCTGGAAGAAATCAGTCACCCCTCCAGAGTTGGGCTCGCCTTCGCCATCGAACGGATTGACAATGCCCAGCCCCGTGACGGCTACCCTGTAATGCATATTGGAGTTAAGGCGCGGGGTGGGGTGGAGTAGAGGCTTTGAGCGCCCCGGCTTGCAGATGGGTTTCAATCAGGGCTATCAGCTCACCTACTGTTTCAGGCAGAGCATCCGCTGAGCGGATGTCCAACTCGGTTTTTGCCTGATCTTCCAGCTCAAACAGCATTTCCGCAAACATCAAGGAGTCGACACCCAGATCTGCCAGTTTGGCCTCGGGTACTACCTTTTCTCTCGGAATATCTAGCCGCTCCACTAGAAAATCCCTCATTAGCTCCAATATATTCACTTGTCAGGCACCTTCGCGGTGTCCATTCTTACGCTGATTCAGTCAGATGATATGCGAAGAGAGGGGCATCGCCCGGGTCGGTTGGGCTCAGCCCAATACTCCGCACTTTCGTGGTAGAATCACATCAATTCACGACCAAATGGGCGGGTTCCAACCGCCCATTTTTTTTGGTTCTTCGTTTTTGGGGTCTTAGTTGCCCGGGGTAAGAATTTGACGAGCGTTGCATTGCAGCAAACGATTGACGACACCGTACGCGGTCTCGGTTATGAGTCGGTGGAAACAGAGCGTTCCCCCGGTGGGTTGCTGCGCGTCACTATAGATTTGCCTTGGAGCCCTAGCGACGCTGTAGTCCACTCTATCACTGTTGAAGACTGCGAGCGCGTCACGCGTCAGCTTCAGTATGTGTTGGAGGTGGAGGGTGCGGAATACAAGCGCCTGGAGGTGTCTTCGCCTGGTATTGATAGGCCGTTGCGCAACGAACTGGATTTTGAGCGTTTTCAGGGTCAGGTGGTTGATCTGGTGCTTAAGGCGCCGGTCGGCGCGGCTGTGGCGGCAGGCCAGGTGAATGCCAATCGCAAAAAGTTTCGTGGCGCGCTCCAGCGAGCCGAGCCTTCGGGCTGGCAGATTATGTGGAGCGACGAGGTCGTTGCCAAGCCGGGTCAGCGCGTCAGCGCGCGGCGAGCAGCCCCGCCAGTGCACGTGATGGCATTTGCCCTTGATGAGTTGCAGAGCGTCCGTCTGGCGCCCATAGTGGATTTCAAGGGGCGTGGGCATTCTGCTCCGGATGCCTCGGAAAACGTAAAGGATTGACGGCCTTGGGTCGTGCTTGCCGCGCCTTTGTCTAAGGCGGGGGGATTTGATATGGAGTTGTCTTAAACATGAATCGCGAACTGTTGATGCTGGTTGAAGCCATTTCGCGCGAGAAAAACGTCGAGCGCGACGTGGTATTTGGCTCCGTTGAAGCGGCATTGGCCCAGGCGGCTAAAAAGCTTTATCAAGGCGAAGTGGATATCCGCGTGGCGATTGATCGCGACACGGGTGAATACGAGACTTTCCGTCGCTGGCACGTGGTGCCTGATGAGGCGGGTCTTCAGTTGCCCGAGCAGGAAATCCTCTTGTTCGAAGCCAAAGAGCAAATCCCTGACGTCGAGGTAGATGAATACATCGAGGAATCGGTGGAGTCGGTGCCTATTGGTCGTATTGGCGCCATGGCCGCCAAACAAGTTATCCTGCAGAAAATCCGCGATGCCGAGCGGGAAATGCTGCTGAATGACTTCATGTCGCGCGGTGAGAAGATTTTCTCCGGCACCGTCAAGCGCATGGATAAAGGCGACATCCTGGTTGAATCCGGTCGGGTGGAAGGGCGCTTGCGCCGTGGCGAGATGATTCCTAAGGAAAATCTGCGTAACGGTGATCGCGTCCGCGCCATGATCATGGAAGTTGATCTCACGTTGCGTGGTGCTCCCATCTTGCTCTCGCGCTCTGCGCCCGAGTTCATGATTGAGCTGTTCCGCAATGAAGTGCCAGAGATTGAGCAGGGCCTTCTGGAGATCAAGAGCTGTGCTCGCGATGCCGGTAGCCGCGCCAAGATCGCTGTCTTGAGTCACGATAAACGAGTGGACCCCATTGGAACCTGCGTAGGTGTCCGGGGTACACGTGTCAATGCCGTGACCAACGAACTCGCCGGTGAGCGTGTGGACATCGTTCTTTGGTCCGAGGATCCTGCTCAGTTCGTGATTGGTGCGCTGGCGCCCGCGAATGTGCAGTCCATCGTGGTGGACGAGGAAAAACACGCCATGGACGTCGTGGTGGATGAGGAAAACCTCGCCATCGCCATTGGCCGCGGTGGTCAGAACGTTCGTTTGGCTTCCGATCTCACCGGTTGGAAAATCAACATCATGGACGCCGCCGAATCGGCGCAAAAACAGGCCGAGGAAACAGGTTCCACGCGCCAGTTGTTCATGGAAAAGCTCGATGTCGATCAGGAAATCGCAGATATCCTCATCGAAGAAGGGTTCACTAACCTGGAGGAGGTTGCTTATGTGCCCATCCAGGAAATGCTGGACATCGAGAGCTTTGATGAAGACACCGTCAACGAACTACGCGCTCGTGCCAAGGATGCTCTTCTGACCATGGAAATTGCTCGTGAAGAGCAAGTTGATACCGTCTCGCAAGATTTGCGCGACCTTGAAGGCCTCACGCCTGAACTCATTGGGAAACTAGCCGATGCGGGTGTTCAAACCCGCGATGACCTTGCTGATCTGGCCGTTGATGAACTTACAGCCATCACCCAGCAGTCCGAAGACGACGCCCGCGCGCTCATTGTGAAAGCGCGCGAGCACTGGTTTGCAGACCAAGAGTAATGGTCATGGAGACACGCACAGCATATGACGAACACCACTGTTTCCGAGTTCGCGAACGAACTCAAAAAGCCGACCGACACTCTGCTTGAACAATTGCAGGCAGCGGGCGTGGCCAAATCGGCCCCCTCCGATGTCTTGACCGACAACGACAAACAGAGATTGCTGAACTACTTGCAAACCAGTCACGGAACCCAATCGGCCGAGCGTAAGAAAATCTCGCTGACGAAAAAATCTACCAGCGAGATTAAACAGGCCGACGCCACGGGCAGAGCGCGCACCATCCAGGTGGAGGTCCGCAAGAAACGTACGTTCATCAAGCGCGACGATGAAGTTTCAGCCCCTGAGCCAGAGATTGAAGAGATTTCTCCGCCAGCGCCGCCTGTTCAGAGCGCACCTGTCATTGATGAGGCTGAATTGGCTCGTCGCCAGGCCGAAACACGTCGGCATGCGGAGCTGATGCGTCGCCAGGAAGAAGAGCAGACCGAGAAGCGCCGCCAACGCGAAGGACAAGAGCAAGAGCGTGCGAACGCCGCACGCGCTCAAGAAGCTGCGGTTGCTGCGCCCGTCCCCGCACCTGTTCCTGCGCCTGCACCAGCTCCAGAGGCCGCGATTGCGCCGGAGCCTGTGCAAGTTGCCGCGCCTGTGGCTGCGCCCGTTGTTTCTCCTGTGGCAACTGATGTTCCTGCGGCTCCTGCCCAGGCTGAGCCCGCAGTAGCCCAAGCGGAAAAGAGTGAGCCTGCCAAGGCCGCGTCAGAAAATACCGAAGCGGCGAGCGTGCCTGCTGAGCAAACCGTGAATTCGACACCCGCACCTGCAGTAAGCGTGCCGGCAGCGCCTCTGGTTGCTGCCAAGCCAGCTGTAGAAGATGAGGCAAGCCGCCAGCGTGACCACGACGAACGTCGCCGTAAAGCCCTGGCTGAAGCTGAAGCTATTCGGAACATGATGAACGCGCCGCGGCGCGTACTCGTGGCCAAGAGGCCGGAAGAACCCAAAAAGGTCGAAGAAGCCAAGCCTGCTGTGGGTGTCAAGGGCACTCTGCACAAGCCTGCTGGCACAACACCCAAGCCCGCTGGCGCAACAGCTGCTGCTGCACCTTCTGGCAATAAAGAGGTCAAATCTGCCAAGCTGTCTTCCAGCTGGGCAGGTGATCCGGCCAAGAAAAAGGGTATCCCAACCCGTGGCGACTCTTCCGGTGGCGCTGGTCGAGGTGGCAACTGGCGTGGTGGCCCTCGCGGACGTCGCGGTGATCGCGATCACCGTGATGTCCCTATGCAGGCCGCTCAAACAGAGCAGCGCATCGTTGAAGTGCACGTGCCGGAAACCATCACGGTGGCTGAGCTCGCACACAAAATGTCTATCAAGGCATCAGAGGTCATCAAGCAGTTGATGAAGCTGGGCCAGATGGTCACCATCAACCAGCCGCTCGATCAAGACACGGCCATGATTCTGGTCGAAGACCTGGGTCACAAAGCTGTTATCGCTGCACTGGACGATCCCGAAGCGTTTACCGAAGAAGAAGTGCAAGCGCAGGCTGCTGAAGCCTTGCCACGCGCTCCTGTCGTGACCGTCATGGGTCACGTCGATCACGGTAAGACTTCGCTGCTCGACTACATTCGCCGCGCCAAAGTGGCGTCTGGCGAAGCTGGCGGCATCACGCAGCACATCGGCGCCTATCACGTGAGTACTCCTCGCGGCGTAGTGTCCTTTCTGGATACTCCCGGTCACGAGGCCTTTACGGCCATGCGTGCTCGTGGCGCGAAAGCCACCGACATCGTTATTCTCGTCGTGGCAGCGGATGACGGCGTCATGCCCCAAACCAAAGAGGCTATCAAGCACGCGAAAGCGGCTGGCGTGCCGATCGTGGTCGCCATCAACAAGATCGATAAGCCAGACGCTAACCTGGAGCGCGTCAAGGCAGAGTTGGTCGCTGAAGAAGTGGTGCCTGAAGAGTTCGGCGGCGAATCACCTTTCGTTTCCGTCTCTGCCAAAACAGGCCAGGGCGTGGACGACTTGCTTGAGCAGGTTCTGCTGCAGGCTGAAGTGCTTGAACTCAGGGCTCCAATCGATGCTGCTGCCAAAGGTATCGTGATCGAAGCACGACTCGACAAAGGTCGTGGTCCTGTTGCTACCGTATTGGTTCAGTCGGGCACTTTGCGCGCTGGTGATGTCGTGTTGGCTGGTCAAACTTCCGGCCGCGTGCGTGCGATGCTGGACGAAAACGGTAAGTCAGTGAAAGAAGCTGGTCCTTCGATTCCAGTGGAAATTCAGGGCCTGACCGAAGTTCCGCAAGCTGGCGATGACTTCATGGTGATGGCAGATGAGCGCCGTGCGCGTGAAATCGCTACCTACCGTGCCGGTAAGTTCCGCAACACCAAGTTGGCGCGGCAACAAGCTGCCAAGCTCGAGAACATGTTTACCGACATGGCCTCCGGCGAGGTCCAGCATTTGCCGATCATCATCAAGGCAGATGTCCAAGGTTCTCAAGAAGCGCTGGCGCAATCACTGCTCAAACTCTCCACCGAAGAGGTGAAGGTTCAGCTGGTGTATGCAGGCGTTGGCGGTATCAGCGAATCCGACATCAACTTGGCCATTGCCTCTAAAGCCTTGGTCATCGGCTTCAACGTGCGTGCTGACGTAGGTGCGCGCAAGTTGGCTGAAGGCAATGATGTAGTGATTCATTACTACAGCATCATTTATGACGCTGTGGATGAGCTGAAGGCTGCGATGTCGGGCATGTTGGCGCCCGAGCAGAAAGAAGAAGTTATCGGTCATGCGGAAATCCGCACCGTGTTCGTGGCTACAAAGATCGGCACCGTTGCCGGCTGTATGGTCACCCACGGCGTGGTTCGGCGCGATGCTCGCTTCCGTCTGCTGCGCGACAACGTCATCATCTACACAGGTGAACTTGACTCGCTCAAGCGCCTCAAAGATGATGTGCGCGAAGTCAAAGAAGGTTTTGAGTGCGGTATCAAACTCAAGAACTACAACGACATCAAAGAAGGCGATCAGCTGGAAATTTTCGAGATCAAGGAGATCGCGCGTACGCTGTAAAAATTGCCGAATGTTCCTGCCGTGTAAGCGGTGGGGCTGTTCGCCAGAAGCTTTCGCGCATTCGCCATGCCAAGAAAAAGTACCACTCCCAACCGCAGTTTCAAGGTTGCCGACCAGATCCAACGTGATCTGGCGGAGTTGATCGCGCGCGAGTTGAAAGATCCGCGCGTCGGGATGGTCACTGTGAACGCTGTCGAAGTAACGCCAGACTATGCTCATGCCAAGGTGTACTTCAGCCTTTTGAACGGCGATCCCGTGCAAACGTCTGAAGGCTTGAATGCGGCTGCTGGCTTCCTGCGGAGCGGGCTATTCAAGCGGTTGCACATCCACACGGTGCCCACGCTTCACTTCGTGTTCGATCGAACCATCGAACGCGCCGCCGATATGAACGCCTTGATTGCAAAGGCTGTTTCATCTCGTGCGAAAGACTCAGACGAATAAAGTATGAATGCGCCGCGCACGAGGGTCGTCCGGCGCCCCGTGCACGGGGTGCTGCTGCTAGATAAACCCCTGGGTTTGTCGAGCAATCAGGCTTTGCAAAAAGCCAAGTGGTTGCTGCGCGCTGAAAAAGCGGGCCACACCGGCACGCTTGATCCCCTGGCCACTGGTGTGCTGCCCCTCTGCTTTGGAGCGGCGACCAAATTCAGCCAAATTCACCTGGACGCAGACAAATCCTACGAAGCGACTATTCAGCTAGGGATTTGTACCGCCTCCGGCGATGCCGAGGGCGAAGTGACCTCGCGGCGCCCAGTGCCTGCGATCACCCAGGCGCAGCTGGATCAGGTGCGTCAACGTTTTACGGGCCCCATCTCTCAGGTGCCGCCCATGCACAGTGCCCTGAAAAAAGACGGCAAAGCGCTTTATGAGTACGCGCGCCAAGGCATAGAGATTGAGCGCGCACCGCGCGAAATCACAATACATTCACTGACCATCCAGCCGGGTAAAACACCTGAAACTCTGGACATCATCGTCAGTTGCAGCAAGGGCACCTACATACGCACCTTGGGCCAGGACATTGGAGAAGCGCTCGGATGTGGCGGTCACCTGACGGCTCTGCGTCGTATTGCTACCGGCCCGTTTGTTGCCGCGCAATGCATCAGTCTTGAAGCATTGGAAGCACTGCCTGAAATTGAGCGCCTCCACCGACTCTTGTTGCCTGAGGCGCTCCTGCCTGATCACTTCCCTGTCACGCTGGGAAGCGAAGATGCCGGGCGGTTCCTGACTGGCATGCGGCGTCGGGGCACGTGGTCAGACCACGAAACCATTGCAGTATTCGGCCGCGAGCCGCATGCCCTTCTAGGCACCGCCCACGTTAAATCCGGCGAACTTATCCCGGCGCGCTTGCTGAGCCCGATTGAAATCCAGCAGATCCTCGCCGCGTCCTCGCGCGGCAAACAACCTGAAGCCATCGTATGAGTAAACAAATCCGCAACATCGCCATCATCGCCCACGTCGATCATGGAAAAACCACTATGGTTGACCAACTGCTGAGGCAGTCGGGCACTTTTGCTGACCATGAAAAAGTGGTCGATACCGTGATGGACAACAATGCCATCGAGCGCGAGCGCGGTATTACTATTTTGGCCAAGAACTGCGCAGTTTCCTGGGGTGGCACACACATCAACATCGTCGACACGCCCGGACACGCGGACTTCGGCGGCGAGGTGGAACGGGCACTCTCCATGGTTGATGGCGTGGTGCTTTTGATCGATGCCCAAGAAGGCCCCATGCCGCAAACGCGCTTCGTGACCAAGAAAGCGTTGGCGCTCGGTCTCAAGCCTATCGTGGTGGTTAACAAGGTCGACAAGCCGGGCGCTCGCCCCGATTTCGTGATCAACGCCGCTTTCGAACTTTTCGATAAGCTTGGCGCGAATGATGAACAGCTTGATTTCCCGGTGGTGTATGCCTCCGGCATCAACGGCTGGTCATCCATGGAAGAAGGCGAGCAGGGCGAGCAGTGGGGTCCAGACATGTCTGCCCTGTTCGAAACTGTGTTGAAGCATGTGCCTGCGCACCAGGGCAATCCCCAAGCGCCGTTGCAACTGCAAATTTCGGCCCTTGATTTCTCCACTTTTGTCGGGCGCATTGGCGTGGGCCGCATCAGCGCGGGTACTGTCAAGCAAGGCATGGATGTGGTGGTGGCTGAAGGCACCGACGGCAAGACTTTCAAAGGACGTGTGAACCAGGTCCTGACCTTCCAAGGCCTGGATCGCGTCCAAGTCACCGAGGCTGGCCCTGGTGAGATCGTGCTCATCAACGGCATCGCGGACATCGGTATTGGTGTCACTCTTACCGATCCAGTCAATCCGCAGCCATTGCCTATGCTGCATGTGGATGAGCCCACGCTGACCATGAACTTCTGCGTGAACACCAGCCCCCTGGCTGGCCGCGAAGGTAAGTACGTGACCAGCCGCCAGATCTGGGATCGCCTGCAGAAAGAGCTCCAAAGCAACGTGGCCTTGCGCGTCAAGGAAACAGATGAAGACGGTATCTTCGAAGTCTCAGGCCGGGGCGAATTGCACCTGACCATTCTGCTGGAGAACATGCGCCGCGAAGGTTACGAGCTGGCCGTGAGCAAGCCACGTGTGGTGTTCCGTGATGTCGATGGTGAGCGCCACGAACCTATCGAATTGGTGACGGCTGATATCGAAGAAACACATCAGGGCGGCGTGATGCAGGCGCTCGGCGAACGCCGTGGTGACCTCGTGAACATGGAACCCGATGGCCGCGGCCGTGTGCGCCTGGAGTACCGCATTCCTGCTCGTGGGTTGATCGGTTTCTCCAACGAGTTCCTGAACTTGACACGCGGCTCCGGTCTCATCAGCAACATCTTCGACAGTTATGAGCCGCACAAAGGCGACATTGCTGGGCGCAAGAACGGCGTGCTCATCAGCATGGACGATGGCGAGATCTTCACTTATGCCCTGGGCAAGCTGGATGATCGCGGTCGTATGTTCGTACGCCCAAATGACCCTGTCTATGAGGGCATGATCGTCGGTATTCACAGCCGTGATAACGATCTGGTGGTCAACGCCACTCGTACCAAGCAGCTGACCAACTTCCGCGTCAGCGGCAAGGAAGATGCGATCAAGATCACGCCACCGATCATGCTCACGCTGGAATACGGCGTTGAGTTCATTGAAGACGACGAACTGGTCGAGATCACTCCGAAAAGCATTCGTTTGCGTAAACGTTACCTCAAGGAAAGCGAGCGCAAGCGCGCTGGCCGCTAAGGCTAACTCGCTTGCCCTTTAAGGGTGTGCTGCGTAAATCGAACGCTCGATTTACGCAGCACATTCTTAGAGGCAATTTGAATGGTCTACTCAGCTACCCCCGCCTGGAGCCATGCTCGCGCCGTATGGAGCATGGTCGCCGTCACGCTGATGTGGTCCATTGCTGGTGTCGTCACGCGCCAGCTGACTCAAGCAGGGGGCTTTGAGGTCACCTTCTGGCGCAGCTTCTTCACGCTGCTGGCTTTACTGGTCATCTTGCCCTTATGGCAGGGCGCGGGTTGGTTCCGTGCAGTGCACTGGCGCAACAAAGCATTGCTGCTCTCAGGTGTGTGCTGGTCTTTGATGTTCACCGCCTTCATGCTGGCCCTGACGCTGACCAGCGTGGGCAATGTGCTGGTGACCATGGCGGCAGGACCGCTTTTGACCGCGCTGGTAGCGCGAATCGCGATCGGTCATCGTATGCCTGCCCGTACCGCATGGGCGATTGTGGTCGCTGGTGCTGGAATTTTCTACATGTTTGTGCGCCAGTTCGATGCTCAAGGCTCGCTGGCCGGTATGGCTGTAGCGCTTGGAGTTCCTATAGGCAGTGCCATCAACTGGACGGTGGTGCAACGCAGCCAATCTCATGGCGAACGCGTAGATCTGGTGCCTGCCGTCTTGGTGGGCGCTGTAATTTCCACGCTTGTGACCTTACCCTTGGCTTTTCCGTTCACAGCGACACCGGCGGATCTAGGCTGGCTCAGCCTGCTAGGCGTCGTTCAATTGGCCATTCCATGTGTGCTGTGCGTTCTATGCGCGAGCGTCCTGAAGGCGCCGGAGGTTTCGCTGCTGGCTTTGCTCGAAGTGATCTTCGGCATTCTCTGGGCCTGGCTAGGTGCTGGTGAAGCGCCTGCGCGAGAGGTATTGATTGGCGGATCTCTCGTAATCGGCGCACTTCTCGTCAATGAGCTGCTAGGCTGGCGCAGCAGGCAAAGCACACCTCGCATTCAAGTGTCGGAGTAGCGCGAAACCTCGCTCCCTCTCCCGCTTGCGGGAGAGGGTTGGGCGGGGCCGGCCAACCGGTGAGGGGAGCGCTAGCGCTCTACGGCCATTCTTAAATAGCGGAAGCATCTAGAAGGCACCTAACGCTCCAAACCCCAAAGGAAATTACGGCTTCGCAACTTTCCAGTTACCACCCACGCCGTCGCCAGTCTTATCTCCGACCTTAGCGTCCTTCACAAAGTAATAAAGCGGCTGGCCTTTATAAGCCCATTGGCGTTTGCCGTCGTTGCGAATGATGATGTTGTAGTCACCGATAGGCTTAGCCGTTTCGGCGACAGCAAGGGGTGGCCAGTTCGTGGCGCAGGCGTCGTAGCACTCGGAAGCGCCACTGCCTTTGACATCCTTGGCGAAGAAATACAAGGTCTTGCCGGTTGGTCCGATCATCGTGCCATCAGCTGCTTGGGTGGGCGTGCTGGGAGCAGAAGACGAAGTCCCCATGCTGCCGCAACCCGCCAATGCCAGAGCGCCGAGAAGAGCAATACCAGAGAGTTTCATGTGTTTCTCCATTGTTGAAAGACCTCAGCAGTTTACTCACTGGCCTGCCAGATTTGTGTCAGGAAAAAGGCATTTCAATGACAAATGAGCGGGTGTCTCGACGCATGAGCGTTGTCAAGTCGCTATGCAACGCCCATGGATTTGGCATAGCTTGCAGGTGTCAATCGTCTCACCAGCGCGATGGCCACTGCGACGCAACCCAAGTGCAGCAGCCACCCGACCACAAAGCTGCCTGTGTATTCATGAAGCACGGCCACAATCCAAGGCAGAATAGCTGCAATCAAAAATCCCCCACCTTGCATGAGTGCGGAAAGCGCACCAGCTTGAGCCGGATCGGATAGGTGGTCCAGCGCCACAATAAAGGTGAGTGCAAAGCAACCACCCAACCCGGCTCCCAGCAGAATGGCCCAAAGGGTAGGCGCACCTTCAGGCCAAAAGCTAAGCGCAGTAAAGCCCAGCACCTGCATGGCCAAAACCAACCAGATCCACGGGCGCCGGTCTTCGTTCTTGCGAGCGAACACCGGCATAAGCAAGGCCGAGGCCGCCTGGCTTACAGCCAGGATTGCCAGCAGGCTGCCGCTGGCAGGCGCGCTCCATCCAAGCTCTCTGTAGAAGGGCGATAGCCAAGCCACCACGGTGGAGTAACCTCCATTCACTAGACCAAAGCAGGCCATCAGCAACCAGACGCGGGGCCGTCTCAAATACGAACCCACGGCGATGCGGCCCGTTTTCGCGGCGGTATCCGCGGGGAGAGTAACGGCTCCCAAGGCGAGAGCAAGGGCTGCCAGCAAAGCCATCCAGGCCAGGCCCATATGCCAGTCGCCGCTGAGAGCTGTCACTAGTGGAGAGATTTGAGCGCCCAGCGCGCCTCCTCCCATCAACATCGCGGAATACAAGCCCATCACCAAGCCCACTTGGTGCGGAAACATCCGCTTGACGATGCCTGGCAGCAAAGCCTGCACCACCGCCG
Source organism: Ottowia thiooxydans DSM 14619 (assembly GCF_000422885.1). Lineage (GTDB taxonomy): Bacteria > Pseudomonadota > Gammaproteobacteria > Burkholderiales > Burkholderiaceae_C > Ottowia > Ottowia thiooxydans. Next base: position 59,959 of record NZ_AUGX01000016.1, read on the forward strand.
TGCCGAGACCCAGCAGCGCTGCCGTACCTACCAATTGCCACCCACTGGTCGTGAAGAGGCGCAGGAACGAACCAACCACAAGCAATGCAAGCGCCACCAGAACGGAGCGCCGCTCTCCCACCTGGTTCTGCAAGAAAGGGCCTGCAAACGCGAACACCCCCATGAGCAGCATCGGCACCAGCGTAAGCAGTGCCATGCCCTGCAGTTGTAGCCCCGTGTTTTGACTGATATCGATGGCAAGCGGCCCAATGCCGGTCATGAATGGCCGCAGGTTCAGTGCGATCAAAGCTATGGCCGTCAGCAGCACGATGCTGGAAGATTTCTCGCGCTTCACGCTCATGTTTTTTCGGTCTGCGCGTTGTGCTTTTTCGCCCAATGCGCATAAAGACCGGGCTGGTCCTCGTGGATCGCAGGCGCATGCCGAATGCGCATGCTCTGCATAGAGAACGGCGCCGCGCGGGCCAGTTCAACGGCTTGGCGCAGGAAGCTTTCTTCGTTCGTCGTATTACTCATCTGGATCCAGATTATGAAAGATGAACATGGTCGCGATGGCAGCACGGCCGCTGGAATGGTTGTGAACTCCAGCGGCGCATATGTATGTGATTTTTTCTTCGTCGACTACCCCGAGTGCGCTCAATAGCATTGGCTTCAGAGGTTGTAGCGTTCTGCTGCCTCCTCGCACATATCGCAGTACTTGAGGGAAGCACAACATGAAAAGTCAAAAACGCAACGCAGTCTTTTTCGCCGCCTTGGCACTCACCGCCAGCCTGTCCTGGGCTGACAGGCTCGGCGATATCAAGAAGGCCGGCGTGGTCCGCGTGGCCGCATTCGATGCCAATCCGCCCTTTGGTTCGGTCGATGGGAAGACAAGAAAAATCGTAGGTCTTGATGTCGACTACGCCAACGCGCTCGCGAAAAAACTAGGGGTGAAGTTGGAAATCGTTCCCACCAATCCGGCCAATCGCATTCCGCTTCTTACTTCCGGCAAAGTGGACCTGGTGCTTGCCAACTTCACCATCACCGAAGAGCGCACGAAGGTGGTTAATTTCAGCATCCCGTACTTTGCTTCGGGCACGCAGTTCATTGCCAAGAAAGGGACACTCAAATCTCCTGAGCAGTTGAGTGGTCTACGCATTGGTGTCGACAAGGGAACAACCAACGAAATCCAGCTGCGCGACAAATTCCCCCAAGCCACGTTGGTGGCATACGACGACACGCCCTTCGCATTCACTGCGTTACGTAACGGCAATGTTCAGGCAATTTCCCAGGATGGTCCCAAGCTGATTGGCTTGTTGGCGAACGTTCCTGATCGCGAAAAGTATGAGATCCCACCGTTCGCTATTTCGCAAGACTACATCGGAGTAGGTGTACCCAAGGGCGAAACCGCGCTGACGGAGTTCGTGAACACCACCTTGCGTGAGTTGGAGGCCAATGGCCAAGCGCAGAGGGTTTACGACACATGGTTTGGCCCCAAGACCAAGACGCCGCTCAAGCGAATCTTCAAGATCGGCGATCACACCTGAATGAGTCTTGGCTGCGATGGATTGTCATGACGGCGACCGTCGTAGCTCAGCAGTTGATGCCTTCGTTTTTGAACAGCATAGGGGAGGGCTGGCTCTCTCCCAAATACCTGGGTTGGTTGTGGGACGGCTGGCTTATGACGCTGTGGGCGTCGCTCGTCGTCACGCTCGGCGCACTGGCGTTCGGCACCTTGATTGCCGCTGTGCGCGAGAGCGGCCGCACCGTATGGGTGGCTGCTACTGAGGTCTACCTCTCGGTATTTAGAAATACGCCTTTATTGGTGCAACTCTTCTTCTGGTACTTTGGCGTCCCCGCCGTTCTCCCGGAAGGAGTCTTGCCATGGCTCAACGAAGTTCATGCGTTGACCGTGGCGGGGTTCGAGATTCTGCGTTGGCCATCTTTCGAGTTTTTGGCTGCCATCGTTGGCTTGATTTTCTACTCCAGCGCCTACATCAGCGAAGACATCCGCTCCGGCTTGCGCGGTGTTCCGGCCAGCCAACGCGCGGCGGCACAAGCGCTGGGGTTCGGCCCGGTACAGGTGCTTCGCTATGTGGTTCTGCCGCAAGCGATGCGCATTGCCACACCTGCATTGGTGGGCCAGGTCATGAATATCGTCAAGAACACCTCATTGGGTATGGCGGTTGGATTGCTTGAGTTGTCTTACCGAGCCCGCCAGGCAGAGGCCGAGAGTTGGAAAACTTTCCAGGTCTACGGTGTGGCCACCGTGCTCTACATCGTTGCCATCGCGCTCCTGGAAGTGATGGGCCACTGGCTCCAGCGTCGGCAATCCAGATCTCTCGTGCGCTGAGGCGAACACTAAACTGGCCATCATGGATTTCTCGTTTCTCAATGACGATCTGACTTACCTCCTGTGGGGCACTTTTCCTGAAGGGCCGCCAGGAGGCGCTCTGTTGACCTTGCTGCTGAGTCTCGGTTCGGGCATGGCATCCGCCGTGCTTGGGCTTGCATTCGGGGTGCTGCTAGTGTTGCTGCGTGGCACCGCGCTGGTGGCATTGACCGCTGTGTTGGGTTTCTTGCGCGCTATTCCAGTACTGATGCTGATCTTCTGGACCTATTTCCTCTTGCCCGTATTGCTTGGCATCTCTATTCCCGGGGTGTTCTCCGTCATGGCCGCGCTGGCTTTGGTCAGCGGCGCTTATCTGGCGCACGGCGTTGCGGCCGGCATCAGAGGTGTAGACGATGGCCAGTGGAATGCGGCGCTGGCGATGGGTTTCACCCGGTGGGGCGCTCTGCGCCACATCATCTTGCCTCAGGCCTTGCGGATGATGCTTCCATCGTTCATCAACCAGTGGGTCACGCTGGTGAAAGACAGCTCACTCGCCTACATCGTTGGTGTGAATGAGTTGTCGTTCCTGGCGACGCAGGTGAATGCGCGCATCATGATCCACCCCATGGAAGTCTTCCTCTTCGTGGGTGCCGTGTACTGGGTGCTGTGTACCTTGTTGGACCTTGCCAGCCGCTTTGCGGCGCGTGCTGCCCGAAACTCCGTGTTGCAGCCAGAAGCTACGCCGGCGAGCACTCATTAAGTGTGTGTGGCTGTCATTGGACTGGTCCTAGGCATTTACGTTCGCGCTTGCCCGATCAGACCCTTGGCGGTTTCAACCCAATAGCCACACATAGCCCACCAGCAACGCTGTTGCACTTCGGCTATTGCGCGAGTCAATGCTCGCTGTTTGCATTTTGTTCTACGATGGGGGGAATAGACGGCGCGTCGGCGTGCCGCCCTTACAGACTGACTCGAAGAATCGCGCCTTCGCTCGAAACGATCAAGGTTCGATCATCTTGCGCATGCAAGCTCGAAACCACATTAAGTGCGCCAGGAAGCGCCCCAAGTCGGACACCAAGTTGATTGGGCCCTTCGCTCCCAGCTACAACACGCAACGTCCTCCCCGGCCCCACCGTGTAGATGACGCTTCCTCCGCCCGAGATGTACGGTACGGTATATGACCCAAAGATCTGCCCTGAAGGAGAAACCGAAACTTGGGCGAAACGAGGTGAGGTCCCCTCCGTTCCCCATACCTCGATAGGCTGACCACCTGCCCCGTCAATGCGATGGATGCCTGCATTCGTGCCGAATAAATACACTCGCCCTAAGGTATCGACTTTGATACCGGTCCAAAGTTGCCACAATGGTGATACCCGCTCAAACCCCTGTTCTATCACTTGCCCAGGTGTTCCCGCGTGGGTAGTAACCGATCCGTCCGGTGCGATGCGGCGTATGGTTTGGCCGTACCAGATGCGTAGTAACCGCTCGCTGCCCGGCCATCCCGAGAGGCTGTCTGGGTCATATTCCTTCACCGGAACGTCAATGACCCACAGGTTGCCCGTCTGATCAAAGCAAAGGTGCCGAGGTGAGGCAAAGCGGGCGTTTGAAGCGGGTCCGTCGGCAAACCCTTTTTCCTGGACACTTCCTGCAAACACAGCTAAGGTGCCGTCGGCCTTAAGCTGCATGATGGCGGAGCCAGCCCAGTAATAGAGGTTGTCGTTGGCGTCAGCAACAAACGCGGCCCAACCCGAAGACAGTCGGCCAGGAAGTGTCGAGACGACCCCATCAGCCGTTATCTTCCTGGCGACCTGTTGCGCATCTTTGGTTCTAATCGTGTCCGGATCAAAATCCAAAACGTAAACAGTGCCTTTGGTGTTAGTGACCACGCCGTCCATATTTCCATTGAATCGAGCACTGGAGCCGACTCCATCTTTGTGCACCTTGTCAAGGTTGGCACCCACCCAAGAGGTGACTTGCTTCGTTTGAGGGGTAATCCGACGCAGCGCCGCGAGACCTTCGGCAACCAACAGGTCGCCTCCCTGCAAACCAACCATAGATCTGGGGCGCTCGAAACGCACATCCTCACCCACACCATCCTTGACGTCCCATATAACTTTATTTTCCTCGCGAACGCCCGCAATCGCAGAGATAGTGCCATCGAGCGTCAAGAGCACGATTCTGTTGCCCTGCAAACCATAAAAAGACGTGGCACTTGCTTGTACCAAGCTGCCGACATCGAACGCACGCGCCTCATAGTTCTCTAGGTTGGAGATGCTGCTGACGTTTCCATCCAACGTGACGCGACGAAAGAAGCCACCGTCAAAGGCAACTATTGAGCCGTCTGCTTGCGGAATAAGCTGCCGCAGCCCGGCAAACCTTGCAGCGCTGCCTTGGCCGTCTTTCCAACCAGGTTCCACTCCCGGCTGGCCTGCAACCGTGACAATCTGGCCACTGCTGGTGAGTTTGCGAATGGTCATGGTGTCGGTCAGGCCCACCGACGTGCCTGTATCGATAAAGTAAAGGCTGCCGTCCGCAGCCAGTACCGGGGAAAATATATTTCCCATACGTGCAGATGTACCCAAACCGTCTTGGTAACCCGCCTCTGCTTCATCAGGGTGGCCTGCAATCAATGTCCAGCCGGCCGGGCTTTGCCGGTAAATAAATCCCCAACCAAACGCGTGCAGGTGCCCGTTTGCGTCAGCCACATAGTAAGGACAGGAGGCCGGGGGAGATCTGCCGTAGCTCAATTTCCCATCCTGGTCAATTATGGCTAGGGCTCCGCCTTCAGTCCGTGCATAGATCAGGCCATTTGGCATGATATTCAGGGGCTGATTGACGATGCGTAGGCGGGCTGCGGGTCCCTTGCCCTCAAGTACCCCAAAGCCGCCGAGCTGGCCGGCGAGCAAATAGACGCCTGGGTCGCGCGAAACCGGATCAGGTGGAGGAGGCGGTGGTGGTACGGGTGGTTGACTTGAATCAGAGCCACCGCCGCAGCCTGACAGCACCAGAGTTCCACCGATCATCGAAAGAAAAGTACGCCGTGTAGGTACATCACCTGAAGGAGGGATGGGTTCGGGCTGACCGTTTACTGAAAGATTCAAGGCAATTTCCTCGCTCTAGTCGATGGGGCATAAGCCACACGAAATATAGATCATGAAAGACTATGGCAATAGCGATTCTCAAAGACGATCTGACTTGCCTTCTGTTCCTTGCGACGCAGGTGAATGCGCGCATCATGGTCCACCCCATGGAAGTCTTCCTCTTCGTGGGTGCCGTGTACTGGGTGCTGTGTACCTTGTTGGACCTTGCCAGCCGCTTTGCGGCGCGTGCTACCCGAAACTCCGTGTTGCAGCCAGAAGCTACGCCGGCGAGCACTCATTAAGTGTGTGGGGCCGCAAGCGCTCACGCAAGCCCTCGGAGAGGTGCTCCGCCAGCGTTGACAGCCGAGCAGACCCATGGCGGTTGCGCGGGTAGACAAGCGAGAGCGGTCGAGCTTTAGGCGCATAGGCCTGCAGCACAGGAACCAATTCTCCCCGCTCAATCGCTCCCAGCACCTGATAGTGAAGAAAGCGGCCGAAGCCCTGACCAGCCATGCAGGCGGTAAGGTTGGCGCCTACCGTGTTGCACCCCATTCGCCCATCGATCTTGATGCGCTCGCGCCGGCCTGCGCTGGAGAACTCCCACAGTCGGGCGTCGCCGAAACCATCGAAGCGAATGCAAGGCAAGCTGGCCAGATCTTGTGGCTGCTGAGGTTGCCCCCACGACTCGATCAATGCAGGGCTGGCCGCGATCACCTGATGCACGTCGGCGACATGTCGGGCGACCAGTGATGAATCAGGAAGAGATGCAATGCGGACGGCCAAATCAATGCCTTCCTCCACAAGGTTGACCACACGGTCCAACAACAGCAACTGCAATTCCACGCTTGGGTAACGCTGCAAATAGCTGGCGACTAGCGGAGCCACATGTAATTCACCGAACTTCACGGAGGCCGTCACCGTGATGCTGCCCGTGGGCTCCGCCTGCGCGCGGCTCATCGCTTGTTCTGATTCAGCCACTGCCGCACGAATAGCCAATGAGTGCTCCCGATAAACGCGGCCCTCTTCGGTAATGGCCAACCGGCGGGTATTGCGGTTGAACAGCCGCACGCCCAGGTGGCGCTCAAGCGCCGCCAAGGTGCGTACCACGCTCGGCAAGGAGAGCGAAAGTGCATCTGCAGCCCGAGTCAAGCTGCCGCGTTCAGCAATTTCAAGGAACACCTCAATAGCGTGCAGCCGGTCCATGGAGAATGAATTACTTCGAAAAGTGGATTAATTAAATTAAGTCTACGGCATTTATTGTTGTCTGGCGAATGGATAAATTTGCTTTCACGGCGGCACCAAACCTGTTCAAACCTAAATTCAATCCCCGCGCCGCCATTGAAAGGAATCCTTATGAAAACCGTCATCGTTGTGTTCTCCGATCCCAAGTCAGGCAGTGAAGAGGCCCTTGGCCGCGTCTTCAACGCGCTCTTCCTAGCCTACGAACTCAAGGACAAGGGGCAGGAGTTCGATCTGGTATTTCAGGGTACGGGCGTCCGCTGGCCTGCCGAACTGGCGAAAAATGATCATCCTGCACATGCGCTTTATGAAGCTGTGCTTGACCACATCGTGGCGTGCGGTGGCTGTGCCGATGTGTTTGGCGCCGGCGCTGGCTTGGCTCCGACTGGCATCGCCCTGGTGCGTGACAAAACCATTCCCGGTACCACTGGCGTCCTTGACCTATCTCGACACCTCGATGCTGGGAACCGACTTGTGACCTTCTGAGCTTTTCGGTTGCCGCTAAAGGAGCGATATGAACGACACCATCTTCCATCCAGGCGAGCGACTGGTTCAGGAGCGCACGGGCGAGCGCAGTGTGGCGCTCATCAATAGCCGTCACATCAGTTCGGCCATCCCGGCGCCAGCACGGGCATTTATTGCTCAGCAACCCTGGTGTGTCATTGGCGCGGCCGATGCCTCAGGCGTTGTCTACGCCAGCCTTCTCATTGGTGAGCCTGGTTTCGTGCTTGCCAGCGACGACCTCGCAACCTTGCAGGTTGTTTTTGACGACCCCCATAGCCGGTTGGCAACTACGGCTCCGTTTTCCAGTTTGGAGTCTGGTCAGTCTATTGCGGTGCTGCTCATTGAGCTGCAAAAACGTCGGCGGCTACGCGTCAACGGCCAGGTTGCATTTGCCTCGGCTACAGGGTTTGAAGTGGCTGTTGGCCAAGCATTCCCTGTGTGCCCCAGATATATCCAGAAGCGCGAGCCCGAGGCCGACCAGCCGGCTGACCGAGCGCACGGCGCGGCGCCTGTGGCTGGGCACACCCTCGACGAAGCCGTATCAGAGTGGATTGCCGCGGCTGATACGCTCTTTATCTCCACCCTGGGCCCTGCGAGAGAGGCCGATGTCTCGCATCGCGGCGGCCGGCCCGGCTTTGTAAAACAGCAAGATCAGGTGCTGCGTATCCCTGATTTCAGCGGCAACAGCATGTTCAACACGCTGGGGAACCTTGCCGTCGAATCGCGGTGCGGCTTGGTCTTTCCGGATTTCGAGGGCGCGAGGCAATTGCAGCTCACGGGACATGCACGGGTCTGTTTTGACGTGATTGATGAGATCCAACTTACGGGCGGGACCGGCCGATGGATTGAATTCACGGTTGATGCCTGGTGCATTTCACCGCTCAATCTTCCACTGCGGTGGAGCTTCGTTGAAGCGTCGCCCTACAACCCCTGAAGACGATTTGCTCCCGGAGGGCCTCTGGAAAGAAGAGCGCTCTTGCTGGCAGTCGTGATTCGTGGCATAAGCTGCGGTGTGATCTGACCCCAACGAAGGAACCACCTATGTGCGATGTGAATGACCAGGAAGAGCAGAGCAAATACACCCGCCGCGACTTTGGTACGTGGGCCGCATCCGCCGGCCTGCTGGCCGCGCTGCCCAGCGTGGCCAACGCCGTGGCTGTATCTGAGCGCGAGGTGAGCATCACCACGCCTGACGGCGTTTGTGACGCGTACTTTGTCGCACCCACGTCGGGCTCCGCGCCTGGCGTGCTGATATGGCCAGACGTGTTTGGCCTGCGTCCAGCCTTCAGGCAGATGGGGCGGCGGCTGGCCGAATCTGGCTACAGCGTGCTGGTGGTCAACCCTTTCTACCGGCAGAAAAAGGCGCCCACCGCTGCACAAGGTGGCCAGACGCCGATCGAAGAAGTGAGGCCGCTGATGCAGGCCCTGACGCCAGCCATGCACCTGAGCGATGGCAAAACCTTCGTCACCTGGTTGGATGCCCAGGCCGAGGTAGACAAAACGAAGAAGCTCGGCACCAGTGGGTATTGCATGGGCGGACCGATTGCGGTACGTACTGCCACCGTAGCACCGGACCGCGTGGGCGCCGTGGCCTCCTTCCATGGCGCAGCCATGGTGACGGCTGCGCCGGAAAGCCCGCATCGCTTGGTGGCTCAGACTAAAGCGCGCTACTTGATCGCGATTGCGGAGAACGACGACACCAAAGAGCCAGAAGCCAAAAATACCCTGCGTGCCTCGCTCGACAGCGCAAAGCTGAAATCCGAGGTGGAGGTATATCCCGCAGCGCACGGCTGGTGCCCGCCGGACTCCAGGGTCTACGATGTCGCCCAATCAGAACGCGCCTGGACGCGCCTGCTGGCGACACTTAGCAACGCATAGGCCTGATCTAAGAAGGTAACTTGCGCACCCACCCGGCACCTTGGTGCCTGGGTGTGGTCATGCGCATAGCGAAGATCCGCACTCTTTTTAGATGCCCGAATCGGCTTTATGAGGTCGCGGTTCGCTACGGTTGTTGCTTGAACAAAGCGCAGAGCTCATGCAAGTTCGTGACTTGCAGGTCTGGCGCCACCTCGTGAGTCCAAGAGTGGTCACCGCGGTTCACCCATGCCGTTTTCATGCCTGCAGCGTGTGCGCCAAGCACATCCAGCGAGGCATCGTCACCAACGTGCAGTATGTTTTCTAGCGGAACGCCAACCACATCAGCCGCCGCCTGAAAAATACGAATGTCGGGCTTTCCCACGCCGAACTTGCCCGCGGCAAGGGCGCCACGGAAGAGATGCGACAAGCCAATCCGGCCAAGGTCTGCATTGCCATTGGAGACCGCAATCAATGGAAAACGACCCGCAAGGTACTGGAGCGATTCCAGGGAGTCTTCGTACAGTTCGACCTCATTGCGCATGTTCATGAACACGTCAAAGGCCGCATCTGCCAACGACTCGTCGTCACCAGCGCAGAGCAGGGCGGACCGAATGGCTTCACGTCGTAATGAGGCGAGGTCATGGGCCAGTTGAGGGTTGTCTTGCTCAATTTTTTGGCGAATCGCTTGGCGCTTCTCAACGTCCCGGAGCAGTTCGCGTGTTGCTGCCGCGTTCGTCAATAGCCAAGTATCAAGCGCTGCTTCAGCCTTCTCGATAATGGGCCAGATAGGCCAGAGGGTATCGTCAAGATCGAGCGAAATGGCGCGAATTTTCGTGGTGTCAAGCATGACTCCAGAATACCGCAGATGTCGGCGTTGGGCTCCAGTGAGGCGCTGTGCATGTGCGAGCGGGCTATCGCACTGCCTTACCACTCACCCAAAACCCAACTGCTGGCCACGGCAAAGTACTCTCTTAGCCAGACATTGAAACGAATGATAGGCGGCGTAGGCGCGCCCACGCCAATTGGCTGAGCATAGCCTTGGCGCTTGGCAATCCGCAAGGCACGCCACAGGTGAAAGTCACTGCTCACAACAGCAATCGGCTGGTTCATATCCACGCCGCGTTGTTCAAGCAGAGGTTTGGTTAGCGCCAGGTTGAGTTCAGTACTGGTGCTGACTTCTTCCACGACCAAGGCGTTCTGAGTCAGCCCATGCTTGGCCGCCAGATAGCGCGCCATGATGATGCCTTCGCTCTCTTTTTCGCCAAAATCCACGCCGCCGCTGACAGCAACGACAGCCCGGGGCTGAGCCGCCGCCAGTTCAGCCGCAGTATCCAGCCGCAAGGCGAGTGGTGCACGCGGTTGACCGTCTTGCGTGCCGCTGCCCAGCACCACCATAGCCACTACCGGCGGAGCGGTTTGCGGATCTGAGCCCAGGCCAGCAATTACAGCCCACAACCAAGCCACGCTAGCGCACCAGAGCGCCAACGCACTCCAACCAGCGCGCCAGAGCCAAGCGCGCCAAGGTGTTGCTGCACGCCAGCATTGCACCGCCCGCCAGCGCCATACCAGCAGCAAACCACTCATGCCCAGCGCAAGCGGGACGACTACACCCAAATGCAAATTCCCGGTGACCAGCGGCGCAACTCCCAAGGCCACCAATATCAAGCTCACGATAGCTATCAGGTATCTCATCAGTCCTTATATCAATTACTCAAAATCACCGTGAATACTTGTCACACGAAGCAGTTTGCCAAATCACTCCAGAAGCATGCGGCTGCGCTTGGAGGTGGGCGCCACTGATCTCGCAACCACAGCATCGCCCTTCAATTCACTTTCATGGATCCTATGGGCGTCAACGCCAGCTTTTTGTCTGTTGGCAAAGCGCCGAGACTACGGCTTTAACTCAGACCATTGGGGCCTAAGTGCGCCAGAGCGGCACGGCCCAGCGGGCTGTCGGCATCTGCCAGCGTCTCAATGATCTCAAAATGATTGAGGCCTTCGGCCGTTACCAAGCGCACGGGCTTGCCAGCCGTTGCAACTTCCGCCGCAAAGTCATGCGATTGACGCAAAAATTCGGGCGTTTCCAGCGTGCCGCACGCCACGACCAGTGGCGCATTGAGATGCGCGATATGGCGCTGCGGACTAAACGCCTGCTCTGAATTTTCGGTGATACGTATATATCTGCTGCGCGCAGACAGCCGCACGGGTGCCAGGTCAAAAATACCGCTGCAGCACAGCCCGCTCTTGATGAAATCAGGCGGCAGCCCAAACTCGCCGGCCCAGTCGGTGGTCAGCACTACCCCCGCCAGGTGCGCGCCCGAAGAATGGCCCAGCACGTGTACACGCCGCCCATCGCCGCCAAAGCGCGCTGCATGGCAGTGCACCCAGGCCACCGCCCGCCTGACCTGCGCCACCATGACGGTAAGATCGCCACCAACATCCTGCACCGCGGCAAAGTCCGGCACCACCAGGTGCACACCGGCGCGCACAAACAGTTCAGCCGCAAAGGCATAGTTGCAGGCAAGGCCAGCGCGCCATGCACCGCCATGAATGAAGATCGCCACGGGCGCATCAGCTTTGTCGGTGGTGTAAACGTCAAGCGCCTCAATGGCGCTGTCGCCATAGGCAAATCGCAGCGGCTCACCCAGCCTACTGCGCATTGCCACGCTGTTGTCGGCATAGCGCTGCAACACCTCGGCCTGGTTGGGTGCGTAAACGACCTGGTTGTAGGACGCGTCAAGTGCGGGTTGGTCCATGCCCAGCCACACTGCAGGGGTCGCCGCACCTGCCGCGCGACCCAAACCCATCAAGACAAGCTGAGCAGTAAAAAGTGCGCTGGCCGGGTCAGCCCATTCGAGCACTGCATCAAAATGATGGCGGCCAGTTAGCGCCATCAAGGTGGATTGCCCGCCCAGCGCCTTCCAATAGTCCGCCACCTCACGGCTTTGCCTGAGGTAGTCAGTGGTTTCATGCCCACCCACAGCTACTAGCAGCGGGCAACTGGCCACTGCACCGTGCCGCAGCAACGACACCTGGGCCACCAGGTCTGGCGTGAGGCCCAGCTTCTCGTTGCGAAACGACAGGCGCACCGGCTCCAGATCACCCAGCCCGCTCATGAACACTGCGCTTTTGACGAGGTCTGCGGGAGCACTGAAGTCTTTCACCCAGTCGGTCATGAGCAACTGGCCGACGAGATTAGCGCCTGATGAATGCCCGGCAATGTGGATTCGACTCGGGTCACCCCCATGTGCCCCAATGTTCTTCCATACCCAGTACAAAGCGCGCCTGACCTGCGCGCCCATCTCCGGCAAGGTGGTTGCGGGCACCAGCGTGAAGTCGAGTGCCACAAACATCGCGCCTGCGTCCACAAAAGCCGGTGCGGCAAACCCGCTGTCTTCTTTGGACAGGGCACGCCAGTCGCCACCATGCAGAAACACCATCACCGGTGCGTTTGGCGTCAGGGCTTGGTAAATGTCGAGCCTATCATCGGGGCCATCGCCATAGGCCATGTCTTCAACACAGCGCAGAGACGCTTTGGCTGCAGCCGTGCGGCTGGCGTATTCATTCAAGTAAATGCTGACATCCGGCACCGTGCCCCGGCTGTTGTACTGGCGATCAAGTTCAGCCTGGTCGTATGCACGCCAGACAGCGGCAGCCGAAACCGCTACGCGATTTGCCACGGCTATTCGACTCTAGCGCCAGAGATTTTCACTGCGCGCATGTTGCGCACGCTATCGCCCACTAAAAAAACCGCAAATTCTTCTGGTGTGCTGGCCACAAGGTCATAGGACTTGGCCACGACTTCCTTCTGTATAAACTCCGGATCTTTCATGATACGGGTCACCTCTGCATGTAGCTTCATCACAATCCCGTGCGGCGTGCCCGCTGGGGCAAACAGGCCAAACCAGGCGTTGGCCGGTACATCCGGGAAGCCGGACTCCGCAAAGGTCGGAACATCGGGCAACAGCGCCATGCGCTTTTTGCCGCCGACGGCCAGCGCCTTCAGCCTGCCGGCTTTGATGAATGCCTGCGATGACGCCGCGCCGGAAAACGTTAGCTGAACTTCACCCGCCACCGCCGCTGGCACCGCCTGCGGAATGCCTTTATAGGGCACATGCAAGATGTCTATGCCGGTCTGGGCCTTGAGCGTTTCCATCGCCAGGTGCGGCTGGCTGCCGCTGCCGTAAGAGGCGTAATTGAGCTTGCCCGGGTTGGCTTTGGCATAGTCAATCAGTTGCTTCAAGTTGTTGGCTGGCACCGCGGGGTTGGCCAGTAACAGTTGGTTGAGTAGCACCAACTGTGTGATGGGCGTGAAGTCTTTCACCGGGTCATAGGGCAGTTTGGCATAGAGGTGCTGGTTGATGGTCATGGTGGAGTCGGTCGTGATCATCAGCGTGTAGCCATCTGCAGCGGACCGCGCCACAAACTCCGCACCCAACAGCGTGCCGCCACCAGGTTTGTTGTCGACCAGCACCGGCTGGCCCAGGGCGCGCCCCAGGCGCTCGCCGATCACGCGCGACAGGACGTCGAGGCCGCCACCCGCCGGGTAAGGCACGACGATGCGTATGGGCTTGGTCGGGTACGGGGCTGCGTCCTGCGCGAATGCCATCTGAAATGCGGACGCGGCCAGCAGCACCGCGGTCAGGGAAGCTTTGTACAAGGTCATGGTGGGCTCTCTGGGTAAGCTGGCGTGCAGAACGCTCAGCGAAATTAACATGCGCTAAACGAAGCAGTTGTACCTCAGGTTTGGACCGCTCTTGCACGAACGAGTGATTCTCCCGTTACCAGAGATTCATTAATACTTGAAAGCTCTCTCGGAAATTCCCGACTGGAATCGATGCATCCTCCCTCGCGGTAAATACCGGTCAAATCTCGGTAACGCAACATTTGAGTGAAAACCTGTTGCTGCCTCACCGGATTAAGTTGCGTTGCTGCAACTTTGGCATCTACCAGATTTTCATCCATTTGCAGCATCCGTTGGTCGTCGAGATAAGCACAGTCGCGCCAATGGTAGATCTCCATCATTTTGTCTTGGAGCGTGTAAGGGGTATTTCGCTTCCAGAAATTGCCGAACCATCCGCCGCCAAGGTAGATGGTCCAGGAGCCTTCATATCCAGGGGTATCCGATGAGCGTTCATCGGGATTTTTGAACCACACCCGATCCCCCGGAACATAATAATTCATGGGTATAGGCGCGTCAGCAGTGCCGTATTCGGAAAGAAAAACCTCATGAAATAAACCAGACTTGATGCATCGCGTCCTGGCAGTATTCTGTAGCAGCTCGTACAGGCTTGGCCGCGAGTTCTGAGTTTCCTGTGCGATGCCAAGCAAAATGACGTATTCGGTCGCGCGATAACAAGAAAAGTCATATAGCCGCCCGGTAATATCGGGCTGCGTTGCGGCGATCAGTGCATCCGTCAGGCTGACCTGTGGCTTGAGCAAGAATCCTACATCGGGCTCATCGTGCCAGAAAGCGCTGGGTCTTTCTGCTGCATCGGTTTTGAATGCAAGCGCAGTTTTTTCGGCGGCTAGGGCAATGTTGCACCGAATTCGCACATGCGCTTGCAGTTCTTCGAGGTCTGCAAAATCAATCCTGACCGGCGCACCGAGCAGGGCCACCCACACCTCAAGCAGCAGCAGATCATCGCCACCAAGGTCTGTAGACTGGGTTAGCCGCTGGCGCAGTTCCAGCGTGTCATGTGCTGGCATTAACGTAGTGAAATGGCGTTCCTTCAAGCGCAGACGCAGGACTCGACCTTGCGCCAAGTACAGGGGCTCCCTTTCACACCACTCAAACGCTCCCAGTCCCGACAGTACTCGGGTGATCTGGTAGTACATGTGATCGGCGTCTGATCCAGAAGGCAATCTGATGCTGATTCCTTCCGGCAGTGAACCGACATTGTCCATACAGTAGCCTCCAAGAGGCTGTTTTCAGCCTTCATTTTTTAATGCATCAAGCCTCGACTTGACCCGCGTCTACGTCAGTGTTTTGAACACAGTTCCTCAAGACACAACCGCCCAATCACAGTGAAACTCTGTTTGTGAATTGGCAATGCCTCCGTGCATGAATCGACCCGCGTCACTGACCACTTCAAAATACTGACCTCCCAGGTCATCTTACTGCATCATTTCACCAATATTCGCCAATGATGGATTAGATTCCCAAGGGTTAATCCTCACAAGGAATGAGTATTGGAATCATTTCTCGCCGGCTCCAACCACACGCGCAGTTGAACGTGATCCATGGGGCGCTCTTGGCTTACCTCAGAGACGAGACGGCCAGAATTCTTTAACTAATCCTGAACTTGGGATGTTTTCATTGAGCAGAATGAATGCAGGCATTCTCTGTCTTCCGAGCAACTGTCAGCAAAGATAGAAAGGTCTCGCGGTCTTCGCGACGAGTCCGCGATCGCGAGCGAAGTTCCGGCGAACATCACTAATACGGGGCAGGGTGCCCGCACGCCAGTTTCAAGCCGAAGGACTTCTTATAAGGCCGTGATCAGGAGCCGTCTCGGGGCGTTTTCTGCGGGCCCTCTTGCGGGCCATGAGGTTTCGCCTCTAAAGGGAGTCCTCGATGGGCACCTTCTGCAGGATGCGCCGTAGACGGGACAAATAACCAGTCAATGAGCTTCACGGTGTCTGCTCGCGGGCCTTCTTCGAACTTGGATGCAAGTCAGGCGACTGCTTCCTGGCTGGCTGCGATCCTGCCTCGCACTCCTGCTTTGTATATGATGCGCATGTTTTTATTTTCGCAACAATAGTTACAAAAACTTGCGCCAGCTTTGGTGCGTCCAATCGTAAGGAAAATCCAATGGCAGTTTCCGTCAATCGCCTTCCCTTAGGCCTTACCGGCGTCGTTCTTGTCGGCGCGATGCTCGGGCAAACCGCACTTGCGGGGAGTTGTGCATTCACTTCTGCCGGAACATCGGCCACAACGCCTTATAGCTGTGCCATTCCTGCTGGCGTCACGTCGATCAACGTGACGGCAGTCGGTGGGGGCGGGGGCGATGGTAGCGTCAGCTCGTCTGGTGGAAACGGGGCTCAAGTGGTGGTTACCCAGCTTGCTGTGGCAACCCCTGTCACCGCCTCGATTGTCGTAGGCGGTGCCGGCATGGCGGACTATAACGGCGGCGGCGGTGGTGGCTCCTCCAGTGTCACTCTGGGCGGCGGCGTCAATCCCACCATCATTGCTGGTGGGGGCGGTGGTGGTGGCGGTTTCGGGTCCTCCGGCATTGGAGGCAACGGCGGCGATAACGGCTCCAGCGCCGGCGGAAATGGCGGTGGTGGCGCGAATGGCGCGCCAGGCACTAGCGCCACCGGTGGCGGCAGCGGTGGAGCCGGCTATGGCGGGCCTGGTGGAAGCGGGGGTAACGGCGCTGCGGGCGGCGCAGGTTCAGGCAGTGGCAAAGGCGGCGACGCCAATTCTGGGTTTGTTGGTGGCGGCGGTGGTGGGGGTTATGGCGGCGGTGGCGATGGTGGAGTCGGCGGTGGTGGCGGTGCGGGCGGTTCGCTAGCTGTCACGGCAGGCGGTGCCACCACGGTGTTCTCCGCAGCGAGCAACATGGGCGTAGACGGCTCCGTCACCATTTCATGGGCTGACCCGGCCCCGCCTGTCGTAGCAGCGGTTCCCACCTTAGTAGCGGTTCCCACCTTAGGAGTGGGGGGCCTAGCGGCATTGGTGGGATTCATGCTGATATCTGCGCTCGTTCTTGTACGGAGCAGATCCCGGGCCTGATTTCAAGTCTTACACTGCGATGCTGGATTTGATCGCGGTGTGGCGGAGGGGATGTCGTCCCAACGATCTCGGCCGGACCAAACCAGTACTCGCGAAATGGTTTGGCTTGGGACCCTATGCCTCAGTTATCCTGCTTGAATCGCTCGAAAATCATTGTGAATTTTCGAGTCCAAGGCGTGCCAAGCGTCTAAAGGCTCAAATCGCCCAACGCACCCAACGCACAATGCTTTCCGATACGCATTCGTAGCCGATATGCCCCCGATCCGTTCCTCAGACGTTGGTGATCGATACTGCGCGAGTGTTCAGGTAAGCGTCGACGGCCTCTGGGCCACCTTCAGAGCCGTAGCCCGAATCCTTGATACCCCCGAAGGGCAGTTCGGCCGACGGCAGCGCCAACTGGTTGACCCAGAGCATGCCTACTTCGACGCGACGCGCCAGGAGGTCGGCGTTCTTCAGTGAATGAGTGAAGGCGTAGCCGGCAAGGCCGTAGGGAAGTCGGTTCGCCTCGATAATCGCGTCTTCGAGCGTGTTGAATTTGCGGATGGCTGCTATCGGGCCGAAGGGTTCGTCGTTGAAGACCTTGGCATCGATCGGCACGTTGGCCAGGACGGTGGGCTGGAAGAAGTTGCCCGAGTCACCGATACGTGCGCCGCCGGACAGCAACTCGGCCCCGCGCTCGATTGCGTCCTTGGCGAATTCATTTATGGCAGTAAGGCGACGCGGGTTGGCCAGCGGGCCCATCTGTGTGCCTTGTGTGAGGCCATCACCCACCTTGAGCGCCGACGCCTGCTTGGCCAGTGCGGCGCCGAATTCGTTAGCAATGCTCTCGTGCACCAGGAAGCGTGTGGGTGAGATGCAGATCTGCCCTGCGTTGCGGAACTTGGCCGCGCCTGCGGCCTTGACAGCCAGCGCGATGTCGGCGTCTTCGGCAACGATCACCGGAGCATGGCCGCCGAGTTCCATGCTCACGCGCTTCATGTGCTGGCCCGCAAGTGCGGCCAACTGCTTGCCCACTGGTGTGGACCCGGTGAAGGTGACTTTGCGGATGATCGGGTGGGGGATCAGATAGCTTGAGATTTCAGCTGGATCACCAAAGACGAGGCCCAACACACCGGGCGGCAAGCCTGAATCGGCGAACGCCTGGATCAGGCCAGCAGGTCCAGCCGGGGTTTCTTCAGGTGCCTTGACCAGTATCGAGCATCCAGCGCTCAGAGCCGCCGCCACTTTCCGGACCACTTGGTTGATGGGGAAGTTCCACGGCGTGAAGGCGACGACCGGTCCGACCGGATCCTTTAGCACCATCTGGCGGATGGCGAGGTTGAAGCGCGAGGGAACGATGCGGCCGTAAACGCGAAAACCCTCGTCGGCGAACCATTCGATGATGTCGGCAGCGGCCATGGCCTCGCCTTTGCTTTCGGCGAGCGGCTTGCCCTGCTCCTGTGTGATCAAGCGGCCGATGGTTTCGGCGCGCTTGCGCAGCAGGCCTGCGGCCTTGCGCATGATTTGGCTGCGGGCTGAGGCGGTCATGTCGCGCCAGGTTTCGAACCCCTTCTGTGCGGCAACCAGAGCGAGGTCGAGGTCGGCCTTGCTGGCATGTGCGACGTGGCCGAGTTCCTTGCCGGTGGACGGATTGACTACGGCAATCGTCTTGCCGCTAGCGGCGTCTAGCCACTTGCCGTCGATGAAGAGTTGCGTGTTGGAATAGGTCATGTGTGTCTTCAAGCTGATGGCAAGGTGATTAAGTCTCGGCTGTCGATTCACGGCGTTGCGAATTGATGTCGAGGTTTGTCAAGTGACTGCAAAACCCAAGCGAGACTCTGGTTTAACGACGGGCCTCATTGGAGAACTCAAACTCGTTTGAGAATCGCTGTAACGCGTTGCCTCACGCGGACGTGCTTTGTCATTTCCAGAGCTACGCTGCGTTCATGAGGTGGCGGCCGATCACAAGCTGCTGAATTTGCGTTGTCCCCTCATAGAGACGAAGCAGACGCACGTCGCGGTAAAAACGTTCAACCTTGTACTCATTGATGTAGCCAGCCCCACCGTGAACCTGGACGCCCCTATCCGCCACGCGTCCGACCATCTCGGTAGTAAACATCTTCGCGCAGGAAGCTTCCATACTGACGTTAGCGTCAAAGGTACCCGTTGGTTTTTTGTCGTAGCGGCGCGCGACCGACTGAACCATTGACCATCCTGCTATCAACTCCGCTTGGCTGTCTGCAAGCATCGCCTGCACAAGCTGAAAATCACCAATGCGCTGGCCAAACTGACGACGCTGTTTTGCATAGGCAATGCTCTCATCAAGAATTCGTCGTGCCATTCCGCAGGCCAGTGCAGATACATGTAGGCGTCCGCGATCCAGCACCTTCATCGCCGTCTTGAATCCGTGCCCCGGTGTGCCGCCTATGACGTTCCCGCTCGGAACACGTACTTGATCCAGAAGCACGTCACAGGTCTTTGTACCGCGTTGCCCCATCTTTTGGTCGGGCTTTCCCAAGGAAATTCCGGGCAGATCTGCAGGGACAATGAAGGCAGATATCCCACCGGGCCCTGGACCGTCAGTACGAGCCATGAGCGTAAAAGCCCCTGCACGCGGAGCATTGGTAATGAATCGCTTTGAACCAGTGAGGACATAGTCATCACCTACCTTTTCGGCGCGTGTCTTGATTGAGGCAGCGTCGGATCCAGAATCTGGTTCGGTCAGTGCGAAAGAGACGATCAGATCACCACTTGCGATACGCGAGAGATACGTTCTCTTCTGCTCTTCAGTACCGTCCATCAGGATGCCCTGGGACCCGATCCCCACATTCGTGCCGATCACAGAACGAAAGGCAAGCGCAGTTTGGCCCAGCTCAAATGCGATCTCGCATTCCTGCGCCATTGTCAGCCCAATGCCACCATACTCATCTGGGATCGAAAGGCCGAAGAGCCCCAGCTCCTTCATGTCTGAAACGATGTCATCCGGTACGACATCATGTTCTTCAACTGTGTCTTCTGCTGGCATGAGGCGTTCTCTAACGAATCGCGTGACGCTATCCTTCAAAATCACAAACGTTTCTTTATCAACTGACATTCTTTATCCCGTTCGGATAGGTTTCGAACTGTCCTGGTCTTCACCGACTCTTCCCTGTGTGGTGAACTAGGGCGTGTTCACACTAGATTTGCCCCCGCGTGAGGTTCTGGCGAGCCGCAATCAAGGCGCAAACCGCAGCCGGGTTGGACACCCGGGGAGGGTTTGGAACGCCGAGTGCGGCTTGCTAGAGCCTCACCCTTCGGGCCGGGGTTTGCCGGGCAGCATTGCCGCGTTGCGCCTCTTGCCAAGGATCGCACCTTGGCGGCACGGCGTGCCTCGCACTGCAACCCGGCAAACCCCGGCGCGGGGGTGAATTTAGTGTGAACACGCGCTAGATAACGCCCTTAGTCTTCAGCTGCGCCAAATCATCTGCTGTAAGTCCGAGCTCGGAGCCGTACACTTCAGCGTTGTCTGCTCCCTTAGACCTCCCCGCAAATCGGACTTTTCCCGCTGTTGCTGAGAAACGTGCAAGTACGTTTGGCAAGAGCGCTTCTCCAAGCTCATCGTCTGCGATCCGAACGAACGCCTGCCGGCTTTTCAGTTGCTCATCTTCAAGGAGCTGCTCTGCGTCGTAAAGAGGTGCATGCGCGACTTTATGAGCCTCAAGTGCCGCAATGGCCACTTGGTAGGACGTGCGGTTGAACCACTCCTGAAGAACTTGTTCGATTGCGTCGACGTTCGCGAGCCGATCTCTGTTAGTGAGGAAGCGAGGATCTGCGGTGAGGCCAGGCATGTCCATCGCAGAAGCCAAACTGGCAAAGGTACTGTCATTACCCACCGTCACCGAGATCCACAAGCCATCGGCAGTCTTCCACGCGCCTCGTGGAGCGAGGTGGTTGACTCTGTTTCCCTGCCGCTGCATGGAGGTTCCAGTGACGCTGCGTGTCAACGACTGAATGCCCAGAACAGCAAGAAGCGGCTCAACCAAAGCGAGATCGATCTCCTGGCCCTCACCCGTTCTTTCGCGATGGAATAGAGCCATCATTACCGAGAATGCCCCGGCAATGGCGCCAATGTTGTCGCCCAGTGCAAGCGGGGGCAGCAGAGGCGGTCGATCGGGATAGCCAATGAGATGGGCCATGCCGCTCATTGCCTCGGCTAACGTGCCATAACCGGGACGGCCGGAGTATGGCCCCGTCTGACCAAACGCCGTCACATGCAGCATGATGAGATTCGGCCTAATCTTGCGCAGCGACTCGTAATCGACGTTGAAACGCTTTAGCGTTCCTGGCCTGAAGTTCTCGACAACGACATCCGCTTCGGAAACCAGCTTCCGGAAAATTTCTTGTCCTTCTGCGTGGTGTAAATCCAGCGTGACGTTTCGCTTGTTCCGGTTCACCAGCTTGGACCAGAGTGAAATTTCGTTATGCACCGGCTCAAAGAATCTAGCTTGATCTCCATCCGGATGCTCGATTTTCAGAACCTCTGCCCCGAAGTCAGAAAGATAGGCAGCCGCAGCAGGACCGGCAAATACCGTCGAGCAGTCGACGATCTTGATACCCTGAAGCAACATGGGAGGAAGACCATGCTGATTCTTGCTCACGTCTTTGTGATCATTTGTCATTAGATCTCACTCCGCCTTGATGTTCGAATCTCGGATCAATGTCTCCCACTGATCTAGCTCCCGGCGTATGCGTTCCTGCAAGCTGCTACTGGATTCAACAGCTTGTGGAACTTCAACGCCAAGGGTGGCGAGGCGTTCAACGACATCGCCTCGCCGAAGAACTTGCGAAATCGCGGTCTGAAGCTTGACAACTGATTCCTTAGGCGTTCCTGCCGGGGCAAGCACGGCGTACCAGGTCACTGCCTCGTATCCCTTCAAGCCTTGTTCAGCCACAGTCGGCGTATTCGGCAGGAGTGGTGATCGTTTCGTTGATGTCACCGCAATCGGACGCACACGGTTTCCCTTGATGAAAGGGAGGGCTGGAGCCATTGTTGACATCACCAGTTGAGTTTGGCCGGCAATCAAATCGGTAAGCGCCGGGCCGCTGCCCTTGTAGGGTACATGGACCATCTGGAATTTGCCCATGCTCTTGATGAGTTCGCCTGATAGATGCGGACCTGTTCCCGTGCCCCCACTGCCGTAAGAAAGCTTTTCGGGGTTTGCTTGCGCGAATGTAATGATTTCCGGAACGGTGCTTGATGAAAAACCGGAATTGGTTAATAGGACGTTGGGGGAGGTGCCGACGAGCGCAATGGGAACAAAGTCCATCACCGGGTTGTACTTGGCATTTGCAGGGGTCAACTTGGGCCCGATGGTCAGCTCCGCAGATGTTCCCATCAGAAGCGTGTATCCATCCGGCAACGCCCTCGCGACGAAGTCTGCACCTAGCATGGCGCCGGCGCCTGGCTTGTTCTCAACCAGTACGGTTTGCTTTAGCGCTTGCGATAGATTCTCGGCCACCAAGCGGCCAACAATATCTGTTCCGCCGCCAGGCGCAAAGGGAACGATGAGCTTGACGGGTCTTTCCGGATATTGAGCCCATGCCGAGAACGACATGCTCAAGGTCCCTAGAACCAGACTCATTGAGAGTAAACGACGCTTCATTAATTAGTCTCCTGGAATGTCGAGCTACGGCTCGATCAGCGACAAGTCTCCTTTCGTGAGCTGGTAGGCGACATACCTGACAGCAGGTATTCACGCCCCCATTTGCCAGGGATATAACATCTTCTCGCACTGCGAGATCTCCTTCAAGTTCTAACTCGGTCGTCGAGGACGAAGGGTCAATGAAATCGGGAAGCAGAGCCATCGCAAACGGGAATGCCTTGACACGTTTGCCCAAATTGAGAAAGTGAGAATGGAGACATGCAGAAGGAAGATCGCGGTGCATCAAGAAGATTTGATTTCCTGACACTGCAGATGTTTGTGACCGTGTGCGATGCAGGGTCAATACAGCGTGCCGCTGAGCGTAAGTTCATTGCTGCATCGGCGGTTAGCAAGCGAATTGCGGATCTCGAGGTTGCACTGAATGCACACCTCCTTTACCGGCATGCACGCGGGGTTACCCCGACCGCTGCAGGGATCACCCTGCTTCATCACGCGCGCGCGCTCCTCTTCAAGTTAGACAGAATGCAGAGCGAGCTAAGCGATTACTCCGTCGGGATCAAGGGACATGTCAGACTTCACGCAAACATCTCAGCCATTCTCCAATTTCTTCCCGAGGACATATCTGGATTCCTTCGCCGGAGTGCTGGTATACGAGTGGGACTGGAACAGCAGGTAAGCTCGCACATCATCCGTAACGTTCAAGTGGGAGAGGCTGACATTGGTATCTGCAATCCGCAAGTGAACATGTCGGATCTGCAGCGTCGTCCTTATCGCGAAGACCACTTGGTGCTCGCGGTTCCTAAGCATCATCCATTGGCACCGATGTCCGGCGTGCGCTTCTCAGAGACCTTAGATGAGGATCACATAGGACTCCCGCATGACAGCGCACTCTATCTCGGAATGAGGCGAGCCTCCGCAGAGACAGGAAAAGCCATGAAGGTTCGCATCCATGTCAATGGTCTGGATGCAATGTGCCGAATGATCATCAACGGTCTTGGCGTCGGTGTACTACCCAACCGGGCGTTCGAACTGCTTGGCGCCGCAGGGGATCTCGTGGCTGTCCCGCTACTTGACGAGTGGGCAAATCGTACTTTGTACCTTGTCGCCCGAGATTTCGAAAATCTTCCTGTTGCCGCCAGGCTGTTTGCGGCGCACCTGCTGGCAGGGAAGAGCGCCGCCACCACTAACAGTTAGCCCTTGACCGTCCGTTTACCTGTGCTCATCCGAGCCTCGATGAGTACGGGCCCATCGGTCATTAGTGCATGCTCTAGTGCGTCCGAGAATTCTTCAGCTGTCGATGCTGAGAGTGCCTTCACACCCATCCCACGCGCGAGAGCTATCCAGTCCAGCGAGGGATTCGCTAGCGAGAACATAGAGGCGCCACGTTCACCCAAGGGACCGAGGCCATGTCGTTTGATCTCATAGTCCAAGATGGCGTACCTGTCATTTTTGAAGATGACGTTCACCACTTTTGCGCGCTCCCGCGCTTGGGTCCAAAGGGACTGGACGGTGTACATGGCTCCTCCGTCCCCGTGGAACACGAAGACCTGCGATTTCGGCATGCCGATAGCTGCACCCGTACCCGCAGGGAGTCCCTGTCCAATTGAACCGCCCGTCAGGTTCAACCAAACATGTCGGGGTGCTCCCCTCATCGCATCATCGGCACCGACCGAGCTAACGCCCGCCTCGTCAGAAATGATTGAATTTTCCGGCATCAATCGATTTACAGCGCTCCAAACAGCCTTTGGAGTCAACGGCCCGATGGCGGAACCTGATTTACTCGGCTCCGCCACACGCGGGGAAAAGCCGGAGGGGATCAACGCACACATCGCACGCAGCAAGGAGAGTGGTGACTGTCTTTCAGCAGTAGACTGCACTGCAGTACTTCCTCCGGTCAACTCGCTCGAGCCTTCTGGACTACCGAAGAACGCAACAGGCGGCCGGCTACCGACCAACAGCAAGCGATCAAATCGGGCGAGCTTCTCTGTAGCTGCTTCCTGGAAGTATGGGAGTCGCTCTACATAAGCCACGCCTGCGCCTCGCTCTTGCCGACTGTTGAATGTCTCGGAGAGGGCACTGCATCCTGTCGCTTGTACCAGTATGTCCGCCAATCCGAGCGCTTCAGCTCCAAGGGCTTCACCGCCCAGGAGCATTGCGGAACTTCCCGCTTGAATGAACTTAAGAGCCTCTGTGGCCGATAGAGTTCCCTCGTCATCGTCGTCGCCTGTGCGGCGAGAGGCGAGAGTACTTTGAGACTGGTCTTTCTCGACCGGTGACCACATTACGTCAGCATTCGCCACCACAACCACTGGTCCGCGAGGATGTGCCATTGAAAGCTCAACAGCCCCCTGGATAGTTTGCGCCAGATCATCGCCCGGCTTTATGCTGACTACGGCTTTTGCGGCATAGCCAGCCAGAGCTTGAAGATCACTCTTAAGAGGTGTGTCATATTTCAAATGGCCGCTTGCGTGCTCGCCTACCAAGACCACCATGGGGCTCCGTGCCTTCATCGCGTTGTGAAGGTTTGCCAACCCGTTCGCCAGACCCGGTCCCAGATGCAAAAGAACTGCTGCGGGTTTTCCGGTTGTGCGGGCGAACCCATCGGCCGCCCCTGTAGCAACGCCTTCAAACAGGCAGAGAACCGACCGTGCTTTCGGGTTGTTGTCGATAGCCGACACCAGATGAATTTCCGAGGTTCCCGGGTTGGCAAAGAACGTGTCCACCCCTGCTGCGACAAGCGCGTCTACTACAGTGTTTGCGCCAAAGACGGCATTACTCATGAGATGTCTCCTATTTAGATTCAGACATCTTTCCTTCCCGCGGCGCGAACGTCTGTCCCCGAAATCAGGTATCTCGTTGCTTGGCGAGAAGTAGCTCAAATGATGTGATGTAGCCAGCAACCGCGCTTGCGGCTACTGTGGACGGGCTGGCCAGCCAGACTTTCCCTGGACCAGAGCGACCCGGGAAGTTTCTGTTTATCGCGCTAATCGTGACATCTTCTGCAGACAGCGATTGCCCGGGACCACAGTTGGCGCATGCGCCGCATCCCGGTAGGATAATTTCTGCGCCAATTTCACGGAACGCATCGGTATAACCTCGAGCTTCACAATAGGCTCGAACGTCAGACGTTCCGAATTGCAGATAGAGACGGACATTCGAGGGGATTTTCCGCCCAGTTTTCAGCGCCCACTCAAAGACTTCGTAGTAACGATCAAAGTCTTCTTGTTTACCTCCGGTACAGGATCCTCCATATGCGATTGTGATCGGCAAGGGAGGTTCAGCGAGTCCATCAACAGGTATCCCGTTCCCAGGATCCCCGGGCTGCGCGAGCATCGGCCGGAGGGATGAGCCGTCAATCGTGATCGTACTTCGATACTGCGCCCCGTCATCGCTTGACATCCACGGTTCGATTTGAAAGTCGATACCTCGGCGTTCGCGTAGGAATTGGACCGTCTTGGCGTCCGGCGCGACGATTCCAGTGAAACCTCCCAACTCGGCCACCATATTGGTAAGGGTTGCGCGCTCATCGACGCTCATGGCCTGAACAGCATCTCCGCAATACTCGAAGACCGCACCGATTGCCCCTCCATTTTTCACCTCGTCCAATCTCAGCAGATGCAGCACCACGTCTTTTGCCATGACACCAGGAGTGAGTTTCCCAAGAACTTCAACGCGCACCGTATCTGGAACCTTACAGCGTGCGTAGCCCGTGATCCAGCTGTTGGCAACTTCTGTCGCCCCCACACCGAAAGCGAGGCAGCCGAGTGCGCCTGAATGAGGTGTATGAGAATCCGTCCCGACAACGACCTCACCCGGTAACGCATACTTCTCGGTCATCAGCGCGTGGCAGATACCGTCCGCGCCTGCTTCATTCAGCAATGCTCCATGCCGACGCACCGGATACATTTTGGCGAACTCATCGTGCCCACGGGTCAGGTCTCTGACGCCTTGGAGGAGTCCGCCTTTGACATGCGGCACGCTTTGCGGCGCAAGCACCAAATGATCCTGGAACGCGATTACCGTTGACGGATCATGCAGAGGGGCAGGCAGGCCGAAATCACGATGCATGAAATGTGCAGCCATGCCCGTGAAGTAGTCATGGCTGAACCTCCAGTTGCATCGCACAAAAACGCCAGAGCCACGCTCGACTTTTGGCGTCACGGGGTGACGATTTCGCAGCAGAATTTTCTCGACGAGAGTTCTCGCAGACTGCCTACTCTCACGCGGTTCTGAGTCTGTGGAGTTCCAATCCACAGTTTTGCTGAATTGCAGTAGTCCGCCTGCCCGGATGATCTGTTGAGTGAGTGGGTCTCTGCCAATCAGGAATTCCTCGATTGGAATGGTTTCACCTGCAGCGATCCTGTCTAACAAGCCAAAGTCCGTACTGGTTAGAAGCCCCAGGTTGTCGCAGTTCTGTTGATAGATCCGCTCGAAGCTTTCGGCGATCACCAAACGGATCCCTGAATAAATTTCAGCCAAGGGACTGGACTCCCGCGAAGAGCCCTTGCCATATCGCTTACCGGCTACGGTGATCGCAAATCCAGCATGCCGGACAGCATCGACGCTGACGGGCTTTATGCCTTCGATTTCAAGGCCGACGTAAGGAAATTTCCCAAGCCGTTCATCGTGAGTCATCATGACCGTAACAGGCGTAATCTCATCGGTTGATACATTGTCTCGGAGCACGCCTGCACTAGTTCGCGCGAAAGTCTCGCCACCAAGCTGGCGCCTCATGACGTCAAGACTTCGTGAGAGAAACAGCGGTCGGCCTGAAATTTTTACGTTATCCATGGTGTAACTGTCCTTTGACTCCGAGCCTAACTCCCCCGCAGCGCCGTCCCATCTCCTTTTGATATGCCTCCTCTCTTCATCCGTGCATAGCTATGGAACCACGGGGGCAGTCATCTCACAATCAGATGGGTCCGAGCTCAAATCTAATTAGCATCTCTGGATGCCAAGAACTCTTTACGACAAGCTTTGGGACACACATGTGGTCACCATTGGTGCAGATGGCGTGAGCCTTTTGTACATCGATCGCCATCTGATTAACGAGGTTTCAAGCCCACAGGCATTTGAAGCACTGCGCGAGGCTGGGCGAAGCCCCTGGCGTGCCGGAACATGCCTTGCAGTCGTCGACCACAACGTCCCTACGACTGATCGCCGGGCTGGTATCTCGGATCCCTTGGCGCGTGAGCAGGTGGCCGCGCTCGAGAGTAACTCCCGACAGTTCGGCATTCGGTACTTTGGTGCGTTAGACGTACGCCAGGGGATCGAGCATGTCATTGGCCCCGAACAAGGGGCGACATTGCCGGGCATGACGGTTGTCTGCGGCGACTCCCACACATCGACTCATGGCGCCTTTGCCTGCCTTGCCCATGGGATAGGTACATCCGAGGTTGAGCACGTACTGGCAACACAGACACTCGTAACCAAGAAGATGAAAAGCATGGTCGTCCGCCTCGATGGCGAACTAGGCTTAGGCGTTACGCCAAAGGATGTCATCCTCGCACTGATCGGGAAGATCGGTGCCGATGGCGCAAGCGGTTACGCGATTGAATACGCCGGTAGCACGATTGACGCCATGTCGATGGAAGGTCGCATGACAGTGTGCAACATGTCCATCGAGGCTGGGGCTCGAGCAGGGATGATCGCCGTCGACCAAACTACCTTGGACTATGTGAAGGGCAGGCCACTATCACCAAAAGGATCACTTTGGGATCTGGCGGAGGACTACTGGCGCAGCCTGTACTCCGACCCTGATGCGCGCTTTGATGCTGTCGTTGAGCTGAAAGCGTCTGAGATCGAGCCGCAGGTAACCTGGGGGACCTCACCGGAGATGGTGATTTCTGTTGGTGGTTCCGTCCCAGATCCAGAGCTAATCGAACACCCAGTAAAGCGCCAGGACATGATTCGGGCGCTGAGCTATATGGGTCTTCAGCCCAATACGCCCATCACCAGCATCAAGCTGGACAAGATATTCATTGGCTCATGCACGAACTCCCGCATCGAGGATCTGCGGGCGGCTGCAAAGATCGTAGCGGGGAAGAAGAAGTCGAGCAACATTCAACTGGCCATGGTGGTTCCTGGCTCTGGACTTGTGAAGTCTCAAGCCGAAGCGGAGGGACTCGACCAGGTATTCCTCGATGCGGGCTTTGAATGGCGCGAGCCAGGCTGTTCTATGTGCATGGCGATGAATGCAGATCGACTCTCACCAGGCGAGCGCTGTGCCTCAACGTCGAATCGCAACTTCGAAGGGCGCCAGGGCACCGGTGGCCGCACTCATCTTGTCAGTCCCGCTATGGCCGCTGCTGCGGCCATAGCTGGCCATTTTGTCGATGTTCGGCAACTACCGTAGGCCTCGCCATGCAAGAGTTCAAAATCCACGTCGGCTCCGTTGTACCTCTCGATAGAGCGAATGTTGACACCGACGCAATCATCCCCAAGCAATTCCTCACATCTATTCGACGTGTAGGTTTTGGACAGAATCTCTTTGACGAGTGGCGCTACGAAGATCGCGGCGAGCCAGGTCAAGATTGCGAAACACGTCCTATTCGCCCTGGGTTTGTTCTCAACTTGTCGCGCTATCGTGGCTCATCAATTCTTCTCACAAGAGCGAACTTCGGATGCGGCTCCTCACGTGAACACGCCGCATGGGCACTGCTCCAGTTCGGTTTTCGCGTTATCGTAGCCCCGAGTTTTGGGGACATCTTCCACCAGAATGCACTAAAGAATGGGCTGCTCCTGGTCCAATTGCCTGAGCGCGACATCGAGGAGCTTTTCCAGCTGTCTCTAGGATCCGATTCCGCATTGGAGATGACGGTCGATCTTGACGCTCAAACCGTTCAAATCGGTGGCTCGGAAAACTCGAGTCCACTCCATTTTCATGTTGATCCATCGCGCAAGAAGTGCCTGCTGTTGGGGCTCGATGATGTTGCGGTGACGCTGAGCGAGATGGAAAAAATCAGTGATTTCGAACAGCACCATTGGAGCAGGTTTCCATGGCTTCAAGAAGAGACGACTGCACTGCCCGCATGAAGCTTGCACTACTCATATACCTGAATTCGGGGATCGCGAGGAGCTGAAGCTGTTGCAACACTCCTCCCATCACCTAAACAAGGAGCATAAGTGATGGAAACAAATTCGATTCAACCCCGCCGTTGCATGCTGCTGGTACCAGGCTCCAGTTTGCGCATGATCGAGAAAGCTGCGGCTTCTGATGCGGATGTCATCATGATCGATCTCGACGACGCAGTCGTCTACGACGATGTCTCGAAGACGGGCGCTCAAAAGACGTTGATCGAGTCCATGAAAACGATTGACTTCGGCCAGAGGCAGGTAGTTGTACGCATAAACTCAACGGATATGCCTTGGTGGCAAGACGATATTCGGGCATGCGTTACTGCCGGAATTGGGACAATTGTTCCGCCCAAATGCGATACCCCCGAAGATCTGATGAAGATCGTCCGCTTTCTGGAGTCCATTGACGGCGCTGAAGAAATGCGCATGTGGCCGATGATCGAAACCACAGGCGCCATCATCCATTGCGAGCGGATCGCCGCCGAAGTGCCCAGGCTGACGGGTATGTGCTTTGGCATTGGTGACTACACCGTGGCCGTTGGGGCGCATTTTGTTGACATTCCGGACCGTGTTCTCTATCCGCTAAGTAAGCTGGTATGCGTAGCCCGTTACCACGGGCTCGTTGCACTCGCTCCGGCGGTGGCATTCTCCAACATGAATCGGGATTCGATCATCGAAGAATGGGGAGCATTCTTGCGTCGACTTGGCTTTGACGGCGCTCTCGTTGTCCATCCCAAGCACGTTGCCACGATCAATAAGATCTTTACACCATCTCGTGAGGAGATAGATGCGGCTTTGGAGATGCGGGATGCCATCGCCGAAGCACGCGCGTCCAACAAAGCCGCGGTGATCATTGGAGGAAAGTTGATCGAGAAGGTCAATATCGACCTCGCGCTGCGCACCCTCTACATCGCTGAGCGACTCGGCTTGCTTGACGGCCAGCCGGTCTAGGCTCCCCACTAACGCTCACAAGCAGGAACCAAGCCCCATGAGCTCTTCATCGGCAGCCCCTCCATTGTTGGAGCGCCGCGGTCAAGCGAACCGGCTAGAGGAGCTCCTTGACAGGAGTTCATCAGGTCAAGCTTGCTTTGTGAGCTTGGTCGCAGAGGCTGGTGCTGGAAAGTCCCGACTGCTGGAGGCGCTGCAAAGCTCGCGTGGCGAGAATGTAGTTTTTATGATCGGCCGGGCATTTCAGGCAACATCAACGACACCCTATTCAGTTTGGGTGGATGCACTGGAGCCATACCTCCGACAGCTCTCACGTAGGGAATTGCTGCATCTACTTGGCAACTGCTCTGACCTGCCACGCCTTTTCCCTTCGTGCAGCCACCTTCAGGTGGATCTTCCTTCCTTGCCCAGCGGGGATATGGGGCTGGAGCAAACGCGAGTATTCGGGCAGATTGGCTCGATGTTGGCGCGTATGTCACGGGATCGCCTTGTCGTTGTAGCGTTGGACAATCTGCAATGGGCCGACGCGAGCTCGATTGAGCTTCTGCATTCTGTTGTTCGGGCATCGACTGATGCCAAGTTGTTGATCATCGGTCTGCTACGTGATGACGACCTGCTAATTGAGTCACCCCTGAGTACCTGCCTGCGTTCTCTCGGCCAACTTGGTTTGGAAGAACGTTTGACTATCCCTCCCTTGTCCTTGGAAGCCACGTCCGAAATTCTTGCGGAAGAGACCGGACAGCAATGGCCGCGGGAGGATGTGATCAATCTTCACCGCTTAACTCAGGGAAATGCACTGTTCGTTCATGAGTTTGGGCGCCACGCTGCGGCCAAGAAGAAGAGTGCTCCACTTTCTCAGATATCTTTCGAAGATCTGCCAAGTTCGGTTCAGGCGCTTCTAAGTGAGCGCCTCCGTGAACTGGACGAGGACTCTCGTCGCGTTCTCGCTTTCGCGTCCGCATTCGAAGCGCCGATTAGCTACGAATTGCTGCAGGCATTAACGGCTTACTCAGAGGAGCGGCTCCTGGACGCGCTGGATCGGCTGTGTTTCCTCAGGTTCCTCACCGAAGCTGTACATGAAAGCTCGACTCAGTATGAGTTTCACAAGCCTTTGGTTCAGGCCACGGTCTACAGGAGCATGGGCATCGCTCGGCGCCAGTTCCTCCACCGATTGATCGCGGAGGAAGCAATCAGATCTGGACGGTTGGACTCGGCCACGATTGCACGTCATCTGATTGCTGGCGCAAGGACCAATGACAGTACGGCAGCATTGCCATATCTGATTCAAGCATCGCAGGATGCCGTCCGGTCGTTTGGCAATCACGAAGCCGTCTCCTTGTTGAAGAACGCGTTGAAGCTCATGATCTGGGATGAGCAGACAAAGGTTCAGCGGGCTCAGCTTCTTCTCATGCTTGGCGAATCGCACAAGCGACTTGGCCACTTCGATGACGCAGTAGGCGCTTGGACGGAGGCGCTTCCGTCAGCGACATCTTGCCTGTCTGCGACTCTTCATCGGTCCATAGCCCGGACGCACTGGCAGGCCGGTCGCGAGAGCGCCGCCATTGTTACCATCGAGAACGGTATTGCGTGCCTGGCTGATGCGGAGTTCACTGAGGAGGCAGCCTTTCTTCGGCAGGAGTATGCACTCGCTCTGGCACGCCAGGGCAGGCTCCGGGAAGCGCGCATCGAAGCAGCATTGGCCCTTTCTCTTTGTGACGAAGAACGTCATCCGGAGGTGGTTGCGCGTATTTATATCGTGATGGGTCTTATTCGCGGTTATGCCGGTGACTTGCGCGCGGCCATGCAGTCCGTCAACAAAGCCATTAATCTCTGTGAGGATCTGGCTTATCCTGGAGCCGCTTTTCTCGCTCACTACACGCTTGCTGGTCTGCTTCGATATGAAGGCGACTTTTCTGTTTTCGAGCAACAGTGTGAAGCATGCATGAAGATTGCCGATCGCATGCACTCCGTGGCATTGGCTTCCTGGCCCCTCTCCATGTGCGTCGAGCGTTACACACTAGAAGGAAGAATACGCGAGGCAATTGAAAAAGGGGAACGGGCACTTTCCCTGGACCGCTCTACCAGTCAAGGTGCGGTGCTGCCTAGAACACATTCATTTCTCGCCATAGCCTATCGTTTGTCGGGTGATGTAGCAAAGGCCAAAGCGCACTTAAAAGAGTCCAGCCAATTGGTCTCATCGCTTGATAAACGAGAGTTACGCGTGGTTGCTGTCCACACCTATTGCCAAGCCTACGTTGAGTTTCTTGAAGGTAACTTCGAGTTGTGTCTTTCGCTTATTGACAGTCTGACAAGCTCGAGAGCGGGGGAGGGTGCTATTGCGTTCTACGCCTTGCATCCGTACTCCCTGCCGCTAGCCGCGGAAGCAGCGGCTCGACTGGGAAGAATCGAAACGGCAAACGAATTACTTCAACAACTTTACGACCTACGCCGCAGCGGAACCTCATCGTGTGAAGGTTCGATCATGCTTGTCATGGCACTGCTGAAGGCGGCAGCGTCTGATTACCGAGGCGCCTGCACCGAGATTCAAAAAGCGATAACCGTGTGGGAATCAAAAACTCGCCCATTCGAGACTGCGCGTGCAAGAGTAGAGCTGGCGGGTTGGCTGGAAAATCAAGAGAAGTTGGAACAAGCAGTCGACCAACTCAATGCTGCCGGGATGGTCTATACACGCATCGGTGCGTCAAGAGAAGCAGCATCTGTCGCTCAGAAGCTTCGAAAGCTGGGTCGGCGCCCACTGTTTGGGCAACAACGCCATTCTTCTGGTCAACCTATCAGTCAACGCGAAGAGGAGGTGGTTTCGCTTGTGGCTCTTGGAAAATCGAACAAAGAGATTGCTGCGGCATTGTTTCTAAGTGAGCTGACCGTCGAAACTCACATGAAGAACATACTGAGGAAGTTGAGCCTGAAGTCGCGAGCACAGGTCGCCACATACGCCGCGACTCAGCATAGCGCAGGAAATCTTGCAGGAGCTCGAGTTCTCTCCTTTGAAGCTGCGCAGATAAGGCGAGCCTGAGGCAGAGGATGGGAGTCTTCCTCGGCATGAAGCAAAAACTAATGTATGCCTGGATCGGAGCAGTGATGCACGCCGGGAAATCTGGTCACGCGAGCTTTGCTCACACGGTAACCTTACACGGTTTGCCGGGGTGCTACCTCTACCTTGGGCCTATTTTTCACGGGAAGCGCAAAGAAAAAGGGTTAGCAGATAAGTACCTGCTAACCCTTCTAATGCTTGGCGGAGAGGGTGGGACAAATGTGCCCAACCTCAAAAACCTTTGTAAATCAACTACTTAGGCGGTAGCGGTGTCTAAAATTTTGCTACTAGCAGTGCTACCAGTAGCCGCGAATAGCGCTTATACCACGGCTTTTAAGCTGTTTTGGGGGGTGTTTCGGCGGCTACATTCGAAGGAGCGGCAGGGATTCGAAACTTCTCAATGTCAGCGCCCGCAGCGATGACCCACGAGGGCTTACGCCCTCTACCACCTGCCCAGGTCTCCCCGGTCGTGGGATTGCGGTATTTGGCTTCTGCCGTGGGCTTTGCCGCTTCGCCCTCTTTGGCTTTGTTGGCTGTGCGTGGCTTGCGCTTGGGCTTTGTCTGCTCGAACAAGTCAGCGGCGGTAAAGCCGTAATCAGCAATTTGTTTTTTAAGCTCTGCGCGCTTTGCGTCGCGATTTGCGGCGCGCAATGCGGACAATTGCGCTTCAATGTCTTGTAGCGCTGCAATGCGCTTAGCGTGTTCCGCTTCCAATTTCTCCAATTGTGCCGTGCTAGTGTCAGCCATGATGCCTCCGAATTGAGGCAATCAATGTATCACACAATTGCAATCAAGAAAAGTCTAATTCTAGGCCTGGAATTAGGTCTGAATAGTCTTCTTGTGCTTGTGGCGCAGGCTTCGGTGCTGGGTGCATGTAGCTGTAAGTCGTGGCGCGGTACTCTGCAATTGCGAAGGTGCAATGGCTGTGAATTTTTGCGCAGAGTTTTTCTTTTTCTTCGTCGGTGAAGCTTGATTTAATTAGTTTTGCAAGCGTTTTAGCGTGCTTGAATTTAATTTGCTCAACATCGGCTTTGATGGTTTCATCGCACATCCGCAAAACCATGCGTTGAGTTGTGCCGGGGCGTGCTGCTTCGTTGCGTGCGGCTCTAAGTATGAAAGCTAAGCCCGCCCGAGGATTTGCGGGACTGGTTGCAATCATGTGTTGAGGTTGAGGGTAAGAAATTAGAAGGCGCTGAGGGTCTACTTTTGCGATACCCTCGGGCTTTTTCCACTCTGAGGGACAAGGAATTCCGAGTTTTTTCGCTAATTGGCCTACGTTCCAACGGTCACGGCCTTGAATTGCACGGGCTGCGCGTATCCAATCGGCTGAGGCTTGTTTGTCGCCTTTTGCGCTGCCGTCCAGCAACTGAAATAGATTTTTTAAGTCACTTTTGCTTTTGTCTTTTGTGTCATAAGCGGCCAGTTCTTTTGCGACATAGCCTATATCAAACTTGCCCTCCGGTTTAATGTCAACCCCGTGACTATTGCAACTTAAACCGAATTTTTTTAACGCTGCTTTCCAGTGTTTCAAGACTATTTTTTGAAATTCTTCTAGGTCTGAGCTGGGGGCGTATGTAAAGAAATCATGAATATGAACATGAATCCCATTGGAGCCTACGGGGGATTCCATACATTGTACGCGGCCAAGGCTACCAATTTTTAAAAAGCTGCGACGCATAGCAACGTTAAAAACAGCCAAGGCTGAATAGAAATTAGCTACGTGCAATGCCCAATCACAATCGCGGCGATGTTTTGCCGTTAGCGTCAATAAGCCAATACACAAATTTTTTGCTTTGGCGGCGGGTGCAAATGCGTTATCAGACCAATCACGCAGGGTAGCAGCTTTATAGCTTGCGCAATGCGGGCATAGATGTGCGTTGCCACATTGGGCGGCATCGTGCATGCGGGCAACGTTTACGATTTGCGTAATGTATTTGCCGTTAATTTTTTCCTTGATGGCCTTTTTTTCGACAATGACAAAAGCTGTTTCAGGGTGTTGGCTGTTGTGTGCTTTTGCTCGTTGACAAAGCTTCAAACCATCGCCAAGAATGTTTTTACCCGTTTCTAGAAAATCGCGGGTTAGAAGCTTTGAAGCTTCGTGTTGTCGTATTGCAGTTAAATTGAATTTCATGTGTGCATCCATTTCAGTTTTGCAAAACTGAAATTAAACTTTTACGCCTCACATTTACTTGACAATTAGCGGTTTATTGCTAAAATATATAGTGAAAGAGATTGACGGTAGTGCGTTTACTTTCAGTCTTGGGCAAGTCAAGCTAGTCACTTGATTTGCTCCAATTAGGTTATCATTTTTTATTTTGTAAATCAAGAATAAGCCGGGTGCAGAAGTGCACTCGGCTTTTCTTTTGTCTTTTCGATTTTTGATGATGTTCAAGGAGTCGATTTCTGGCTCGTAGTGTGATATCAAAAGTAAATGAAGTTACGGACAAATTAAATCGCTGAAATCCGCTTGTTTATTGGGTTTGCTCAAATGTGTGTATGACTAATACAATTATTCCCTAGGCGCTGCGCCCCCCAGCCCTTCCGGGCAGGGGCCCCCCGCTAAGTTTTACTCTTTTTAAATATGGGGTGCGAACCAGCTAGCCGAACCAGCTAGCCCCAGTCCCCACGGCGTTCGGGATGGGGGAGCAGAATTTACAAATGAGAAAAGCGGCTCTTATCTTTGGCCAATCCTCTCCAAATTCCGGTTGATAAATTTTTAGGGGCGGAAAGGGCCGGACAACAAAAAAACCCCAGATGCAAAATCTGGGGCTTATCTTTGTGGAGCCTGTTTTACTTGGCCCGTAGATATAGGTTCTTCATCGTTTGGCCCGGCGCAGTGCGTTCTTCCGTAACGAAAAGGTCTGTTCTGGCCTTCACCAAGTCAGACAACTTCTTGTAGCCATACAGGCGGGAATCGAAGTCGGATTGCAGCTTGCTCAAATATCCACCGAATGTTCCCAAGTGTGCCCATCCGTTTTCATCGGATGACTGTTCCAAAGCGTCCAGCACGAATTTTTTGGGGAATTCTGGCTTTGAATTGACTACCGGGGTGGGCGTTACAGGTGCAACGGTCTTTGCTAAT
Source organism: Ottowia thiooxydans DSM 14619 (assembly GCF_000422885.1). Classification (GTDB taxonomy): domain Bacteria; phylum Pseudomonadota; class Gammaproteobacteria; order Burkholderiales; family Burkholderiaceae_C; genus Ottowia; species Ottowia thiooxydans. The sequence goes on from NZ_AUGX01000016.1 coordinate 96,462, forward strand.
ACAGTTTCAACCTTGGGCGATGCTGTAACCGGCTCCGGAACGCTTGGCCGCAAAACTTCGGTAAAAATGAACTTGTGGCAGGCATTACGAAAGGCGTCTGGGGTCTTCTGCTCTCCAAAGCCTAAGACCGTCAATCCTTCTTCCCGTAGGCGGGTTGCAAGGCCGGTAAAGTCGCTGTCGCTTGTTACCAGACAGAAGCCGTCAAATTTGCGGGTATAGAGCAAATCCATCGCATCAATAATGAGTGTGCTATCGGTGGCGTTCTTGCCTGTGGTATATGCAAATTGCTGCACGGGCTTGATGGCGTATTTTTGGAGAACCTTCTTCCAAGATGAACTGCCTTGGGAAGTGAAATCACCATAAATGCGTTTTACGGTTGCTTCTCCGAACCGTGCCACTTCTGCCAGGATGCCTTCAATGACGGATGCCTGTGCATTGTCAGCATCAATCAGCACCGCCAAACGAGCGGTCGGTTCCTCTGATTCAATTTTCGCTATGAGCCGGGGTGCAACCATTGTCTAAAATTCCTCTCTGCAATAGGAAATAAATTGTCGCATATGATGATTGTCTAGTCAATCATGGTTAAGGGTGAAATGTTTTTAAATTTACTTGAATACGATTTCTCTTGGATGGCGTAGTGATTTTAATATTCCATGCCTCCCAATTGCGAGGTTCGGGTGAAGTTTTGCTCAAATTTATTTCTTGTAGGGTCACAACCCACCGTCCAATCTTGATAAGGCTCGGACAATTGCCGCGCTTGTTCTTCGGCTAATTCGCGTTCGCGTTCCAATTTCGCGGCATTTGCAATTTTTGCTTGTGCTTCGTATTCCGAGATTTTGGCGTTGTGGTCAATGGCTGCGTTGTACTGCTCAATAAGCGCCAATGAATTTTTGTCGCCAAGAATTTGGTTATACAAATTTCTATTGTGTGCAATGTTGGATAAAGATTTTGTAGCTTGCGATAGCTCAAAGTCATAACGCTCAATTTTTGCGGTGCTTAACCCGATTTTTGCAAAAAGTCTCTGAGTTCTTGTCGGTTCACTGGCTAAAAGGTCACCATGTTTTTTATACCAGTCCTTGTATAGTCGCTCATTTTTATCGCGTTTTTTAATTGTGTCTTGATGCTTTTGGTAAGCCTTTTCGCATTCAACGGGGATTTTTTTGCGTCTAAATGGGCTTTTTGGCTCGGCATGTGGGGTAGGCTCAACCCTTTTTAAATCGACGCTCTTAGGGGCATCTGGCGCGGGTGTGATTTCAGGGGTTTTCAAATTTAAAGCGTTAGAAAGCTCTGCTTTCAACAGCTCAGATTTTTTTTCATGCGTGGCTAGATTGGCGCGATGTATTTTTACCTGAGTGTTTTGTGCTGTGATAGCGGCTCGGTATTCTTTGCCTGCATTGATTGAAATGTGCTTGGTAGGTATATGATTTTTGTCAATGTCGGAAAATTTCCCGGCGTAGACATAGAAATCTGAATCTAATTTTTCGGCGTGGGTGTTGACAATTTTGCAAATTGCTTCCCGAAGCTTTGAAACTTCGCCAGTCTTCATATCATCAAGAATTCGGGTTTTTTTGCCAAATTGTCCTAATTCGTCCACCGTGCGGGTGGTAAACATCATGTGAACATGGTTGTTTCTATGATGCTTGTTTGGGGCGTGAATTGAACCAGATACGGCTACGCCGTATGTATCGCGCAAATGTTGCGCGATGTCGCGGACGCATTCGCGCCGCTCGTTGTCCGTCCATTGGTCAGGCAATGGGAGCATCAATTCACGGGCCACCGTAGAATTTTTTCGAGTCTCTGCTAATTCGGCTTTGTTCCAAAGCTCCGAAATATCATCAGCACCAATTAGGATAGTTTCAACGTGCCCCTTTTTTTTGGTGTAGTCGTGAATTAGCCCCGTAGTTTGGTCTATGAGCTTTACACACGCACGATATGCGGCAGCGGCTACGGCGCTACGCCCAGCGCTGCGCGATATGGTTTGTAGAGACGGAGTAAACCACACGGCAAGAGATTTAGACATGGGCTAAATCTCCAAGGTTGCGAAGCAATGGCCCCGCAGGGCGAACGCAAATCTCCCCCTTGTGGGGAGTTTGCATAAGTGAGCCCTTGCAGGGGGCTAATAGATGATGACCATTTAATTTATCCGCTAACATATATTTCATCTGCTAATTTCAGAATAGCAGAAAAAATCACAATATGCGAATTTAATTAGATTTTGAGTTAGGTTTGTGCTAATCTGATTTCATAGAGGGCAATCAAAATGAAGTCAGAGGAAATAAAAAGCAGGATAGAAAAGTTAGAAATTGAGAAAAAGCAGCTAGACAAACGTCAGCGAAATCTCGAAGCACTCATGAACGAAAAGAAGAAAAGCGAGGACACTAGGAGAAAAATTATCCTAGGCTCTCTCATATTAAAAGAATTAGAAAAAAATAAAGGCCTAAAAAATTACGTTTTAGGCCTTATTGAGTCGCTATCTGAACGCGACAAAAAATTGTTTGAACAAATTACATCGGGTCAACAAGCTCAGAAAAATCAGTAACCAAGCCCTCCCAAGGGGCTTTTTTTTCGTCTATCAGGTCGCGGAATTTTTCGAGGGTCGGGAAAACTGCGGCGGCAAGTGCGTCAATGTTGATTTTATTTGTGTATATCGAGACATTCACGTTTTCAATTTCATGCCCAATGAACTGACAACGATTCTCTAAACTAACCCCATTTTTCATGAGTTCATTGTTCACAAACTTGCGCAAGCTGTGAAAGACTAATTTTTCTCTGTTAATTCTTGCGCTCTCTAAATTGCGGGCGAATTTTTTACCCACTGCATTGCCGCTCCCTTTGCCTTCTTTTTCTACATACTTGAAAAGTTTGTCAGTCTTCTTATCAAGAAATTCTGAAACACGTTCCATCAAGTGCGGATGTAGCGGAACTTCACGAATCCCGGCCTGTGTTTTGCTATCACGGATGACTAAATAATTTATACCGCCTGAGCTTTTTTTGAAATTATCCTTTTTGAGGCTTGTAATTTCTCCAATGCGGCAGCCAGTAAACAAGCCGAAAAGTACGGCGGTTGTATAGTCTGGGTCTTTTTCTTCTTGCTCTTTAAAAAATTCACTTTTGAAGAACTGCTCAATTTCTTCTTTTTCAAAAATGGCGTAGCCACCTTTAAGGCGCTGCTTTTTTGTGAGTAGGGCGCGGTTCTCGGCAGGATTACCGCTGCGGGTATAGCTTTGTTTTATAGCGAAATTAAAAATGGCTCGGACAATTGAAATTTTATTGTCAATTGTGCGGATGCTGTTGCCTTTTTTTACTCCATTTTCCTTTTTCGCCAGAAATTCTTGATACCGCGTAATATCACTGGCGGTAATTCGCGTAATGGGGGGATTTTTTAAAAAATTGGCTAATTCGTCAATGCAATTTTTGTACGCAATAGCGGTAGCCTGTGTCACTTTTTTAAGCGACAAGAATTTTTCGAGCAATTCAGCCAATTTCAGGGCTGTGGGGTCGTCAGCCTGGGCCTGTGCCGCAATTGGTGCGGGTGCTTGGGGTTGGGCTTGCTGCATCTGCTGCATTGCTTGCAGGGCTTGCATTAGCCTGGCGTGGTCGGCGTCGCCGTCAGCTTTGAGGATGCCCCGAGACAAGTCCAGTTCGTAGGTGCTGAGGTTGCTTAGGTCGGGCTTCTTGTGCATCGTCAGGCCGTTCAATAGGTTGATGGCTCTGATGATAGCTACGCGCTTGTAGCTCGTGCGCAAGGAGCGCTTGACCTGCTTACCACCTATGCGGGTGTGTAGGTAGTAGCTGGAACCCAAGAGGTAGATGGGCAGGGGCAAAGACATGGATTGCTACCAGTTTTGCTACCACCCAAAACAAGAAAACCCTTGTAAGTGCTTGACTCACAAGGGTTTTTTGCGTTTGGCGGAGAGGGCGTAATTTAATGTTCGTACGCCACATGAGGCTGTCCGGCTTGATGTCCGGGCGCGGCCAATCGGCCGCCCATGACCCTAAGAGCCTGTTCATAATCTTTTCGCGGCCCTGGATGCCCGGGGCCCGAAAAGATCTTGAACGCGTTCTAAAGAAGCTGGCCGTCTTCGCCTAGGGCTTGGTCGAGCCGCACAAGCAGAGCGCTCAATGTCGTTTGCTCAGCCACGCTCATGCTCGGTTCGAACTCGCCGTGCGGCGATTGGTCTGTGGCTTCGCCTGCGGCTGGCTTTGGGTCTGTCAACTCGAAGGCGAGGTTCAGCGCCGCCAGAACAGCAATGCGGTCACGCGCCTTGATTTTGCCGGCATCCCGGATCTTGCACATCGCGGCATCCAGGCGCTGCACCGCTTCATTCAGCCGATCTTCTCCGCCTTCCGGGCAGCCGAGCAGATACCCCTGGCCAAGGATTTTGACTTCGAGCTGTTTCATGCGCCTCCCTTGTCGTCAGGCAAAAGTACGCCTGCGGCCGCCGGAAGGCGATCGATCAAGGAGTCGACCCGGGCACGCGCTGCCATCAGACGCGATTTGAGGCTGTCGCGCTCGTGCGTGAGCGATTCGACCTGCTGCACCAGCAACTCGTTGGTACGGCGCAATTCCTCGTGTCGTACGAGCAACCGCTCGACACGCTCGGCTATCTGTTCGATCAAAGGAGGGTTGGTCATGACGCGTTGGCAAAGGCAGTGGGGATGCTCTGTTTAACCTGACCCACTAGCGTGAAGTTAAGCAGAGCACCCCTAATTGTATGGTGCCGAGCCTTACAATGGCCGAGTTGGTGCTCGCGCTCGTGGTTCGCACGGCGCAGTTCAACGGGAAGCAGGGAGGCGCCGCGCATCGCGCGTGGAGAGCCTAACCTGCGCTGCCCCCGCAACGGTAAGCGAAGGGAGTGTTCTTTGTGCACTCCCGCCCATGCCTCATACAGCCACTGAATGCCCTGAACAAGCACTCGGGAAGGCGAGACAAGGGAGTCCTTCGCCAGCCCGGATACCGGCCAACGAGGAGGGAGGGTGCTTTGCTTTCGAGCAAGGCGCGCTGCTAGTTCACCCCATGTGCCGGCGGGGAAGCCGGTTGGGGGTTTGTCACCCACGTTCAATGTCATGAGAAGATTTCCGCTTCCTTTCAAGCAGGCGCTGATACCGCTCGCCTTGGCCTCTGCTTTCGCCGCGCACGCCCAAACCAACCCCCAAATCCCGCCCACCGCCACTTTAGGCGAAACCATGGTCACAGCCACTCGTGTGGCCCAACCCTTGGCCGATGTGCTGGCCGATGTGACGCTCATCGACTCGCAGGAAATCCAGCGCAGTGGAGCAGTCAGTATGGTTGACCTGCTGGCGCGTCAACCGGGTATTGAGCTGTCGCGCACCGGCGGCCCTGGCAGTACCAGCAGCTTGTTTCTACGAGGTGGGGAGAATCGTTTTACGGCGGTCTACATCGACGGCGTGCGGGTTGACTCGCAATCCACGGGCGGAGCGCCTTGGGAATCTATTGCCCTTGGCCAAGTCGATCGCATAGAGATCGTTCGAGGCGCAGCGGCGGCGGTATACGGCTCCGATGCCGTTTCCGGCGTGATCCAGATTTTTACCCGTAAAGGTGAGGGCGCTTTCAGCCCCTACGTTGGGGTAGGTATTGGCAATCGCGGGCGTAAGTCGGTTGAGGCCGGCTTGTCTGGAAAGAGCGGCGCGGTGGATTATTCGCTGGGACTCGCGCGCGATACCAGCCACGGTTTTGATAGCCGTCCGGGCACCAACCCGGATATTGACGGGTATCGCAATACCAACGCCAGCGCTCGCGTCGGCTGGCAGATCAATGATGCCCATCGGGTGACTGCCAGCGGTACGTACAGCAACATGGATGCTCAGTACGATGGCTTTACGCCCAATCTTGACGACCATGGCCTGAACCGCCTGCGCACTGGCGGCCTGAGCTGGTCCGCCCAATGGACAAAAAATTACAGCACTCGCCTGTCGGTTAGCGAATCGCGTCAAATCTACGAGACGAAACCAAGTGTTTATCGCAGCGAAACCACTTTGCGCGATTTCCTGTTTCAAAACGAGTGGCGCAGCGGCGGACATCTGCTGACTGCCGGATTGGAGCGGCGAGGAGACCACATGGTTAACTCACCAATCAATCAAGGCAGGCATCAGAATGCGGTGGCTTTGGGATATGGCTACACGGGTGGTGCACACACCGTGCAGGTTAATCTGCGCCGGGACGATGACAGCGAATTCGGTGGCCAGAACACCGGCGGCGTTTCCTATGGCTATGCGTTTGCGCCGGGATGGCGTGCAACGGCTGCAGCCAGTACGTCTTTCCGCGTGCCTACGCTCTATCAACGCTTCTCGCAGTACGGCCAACCGGGGCTCCAGCCAGAGAAGGGCCGCAACATCGAGTTGGGCGTTCATTGGGCTCAAGGCGGCAGCCGCCTGGGTGCAACGGTCTACCGGAATCGCGTACGCAATCTGATCACCTTCGGCGCTGCCGGCCCTTGCGGAGACCCCTTCGGCTGTTACGAAAATACCGGCCGTGCGGAGTACATGGGCGTAACGATCTCTGGCGCGCACAAGCTGGGTGTGGTTAATCTCAGCGGCTCGCTCGATCTTCAGGACCCCAAAGACCTGAACACCGATAAGGCGCTGGCACGTCGGGCGAAGCGCTTGCTGAAACTGGCTGCGGATACCCGTATTGGCGAGTGGACACTGGGCGCAGAAGCTGTGGCCTCGTCCATGCGCTTCGAAAACGCCGCTAATACCACCAAGCTGGGCGGATATGGTTTGGTTAACCTGTATGCCACCACCACGATCGCACGCGAATGGACACTGCTCGCGCGCATTAACAATGTGGCAGACAAGAACTACAACTTGGCGCGCGGCTATGCTACAGCGGGACGGGAGTTCTACGTAGGCTTGAAATGGATGCCGAAATAAGCTCGTTTGAAGCGGCAAGGGGGATCTCCCCCTTGCGAGCAGGCCGACGGCCAAACCTGGCTATTTGCTTTGGCAAGCGTTTGAATTGCTCATGGCTGAACTGAACGTTGCGCGTAGCGAGCTGATCCTCGGGGGGCAGAAAAGCGGGAAATCCCGGCGTGCCGAGGAGCTTGCTGCTGCTTGGCTACGCGCAAGCCCTACTCATAAGGCGGTGCTCATCGCTACTGCACAAGCGCACGATGAAGAGATGCGTCAACGCATCGCGCGCCATCAGCGGGAGCGGACCGAACGCGTGCCTGGACTGGTTACCTTGGAAATGCCTGGAGACGTGCATGCAGGCATAGCGGATACAGGCGGCCCAGAGACGATTCGCGTGGTTGATTGCCTGACCTTATGGCTCACCGGGCTGCTGATGCCTCTTGAGCCTTTGAGTGAGCAGATGATGGCTTCACAAGAAGCCATTGATTGTTTCCTCCGAGCGGTTGAATCCTCTCCTGGCCCCGTTGTGCTGGTTGGCAATGAAATCGGCTTGGGAGTGATACCTATGGGGCGTGAAGTCAGAGCGTTCGTCGATGCGCTGGGCGTCCTGAATCAGCAAGTGGCCAAGCGGTGTGAGCGTGTGGTTTTGATGGCGGCCGGATTACCGCTGTATTTGAAAGGTTCACCATGATGCGGTGGATGATTTTGGTAAAGGCTCCTATGCGAGCAGCTCGGGTTTGGCCCTTGATGGCTGCGTTGCTTTCGCTCGCCGTGCTTCCGGCAGCCCATGCTTACCAAGTGATTGATGACCAAGGCACTGTCATCAATCTGACTGCTCCGCCGCAACGCATCGTAAGCCTGCTTCCATCGCTCACGGAAACCGTTTGTGAACTCGGTGCGTGCGCGCGCCTGGTCGGTGTTGACCGGTATTCCAATTGGCCGGCTTCAGTACAAAAGCTGCAGCAGGTGGGCGGAGGCCTCGATCCAAACATCGAAGCCATTGTGGCACTCAAGCCCGATCTGGTGCTGATGGCCACTTCTTCGCGCGCTGGCGATCGGCTCCGCGCGCTGGGCTTGAAAGTGGCGGCACTGGAACCCAAGACCGGCGCGGACGTGCGCAGGGTCATAGACAAACTCGGTCAAATACTGCGGGTGCCTGGTGCGGAGCGTGTGATGCAGGCCATTGATGACGGCGTCGCACAGGCGGCGAAGTCGGTGCCTGAGCCTCTGCGGGGCCAGCGGGTTTATTTTGAGGCGAGTCCTGGTCCACACGCGGCGGGCCCTGGCTCGTTCATTGGCGAGATGCTCAAGGCATTGGGCATGCGTAATATCATCGAACCCGAACTGGGTCCGTTTCCCAAAATCAATCCCGAATACGTGCTGCGCGCTGATCCCGATCTCATCATGGCAGGCGAGCGCAGCTCCACTGAACTCGGTAAACGCCCCGGTTGGAAAAATCTGCGCGCGGTGCGGGGGCAGCATATGTGTATCTTTGATGCGGCGCAGGTTGACGCCTTGTTGCGGCCTGGGCCACGCATGGCCGAGGCAGCGCGCCTCATGGCCAGTTGCGTGATAGAGAAAGGGCCGTCCTTGAAAGTAGCCCGGTGAATTCTCGCGCGGCCTGGTTGGCCTTTTCATTGATGGCGCTCTCAGTCTTGGCACTGGCAGTGGGCGCCGGCATTGGTAGTACCGGCTTCGAGAGCGTGTTGCGCATGCGAGATGATCCCGTCGCGTGGCAAATCGTAGGGGAGGTTCGCCTTCCGCGCACGGTGGGCGCGTGGCTGACAGGGGCCTTGTTGGGCTTGGCCGGCGCCGTGGCACAAGGCTTGTTTCGCAACCCATTGGCGGATCCGTTCCTGCTTGGCAGCGCATCAGGTGCGATGCTGGCCGTCGCGATTGCGTTGGCACTCATGGGCGGCGGTACAGACACAGCCTCCTGGGTCGGTAGGTTGGGCCTGACCGGCGCGGCCTTTCTTGGTGCCCTGGGCGGGGTGCTGCTGACCCTTTTGTTGGCGAAAGGCGCGCAGCACACCATGCGCTTGCTGCTGGCTGGCGTGGTGGTGGGTTATGTGCTTGGCGCCCTGAAGGATCTCGTCACACTGTCGGCGCCGGAGGTGTTGTCCGCCATGGTGGGCTTTGTGCTCGGGAATACGGCCTTCATAGGTTGGAGCGCCTGTGCGGTGATGGCTGGGGTGTTGCTGCCAGCTATGGGATTAGCGTGGATGTTGGCCCGTGTGCTTGATGGATTGAGTTTGGGGGAGTCGACTGCGCAAAGCCTGGGGCTGCCACTGGCGCCGATGCGCATTGCCTTGGTGGCGGTGCTGGCGCTGGCCACGGGCACTGCGGTGGCTCAGGCGGGATTGATTGGGTTTGTAGGACTCGCGGCGCCGCATTTGGTGCGGCCGTTGGCGCGCGTCACGCATGGGCCTTTGGTACTGCTCTCCGCCATGATGGGCGGGGTGTTATTGATGCTGGCGGATATCGCTGCGCGAGCCCTTATCTGGCCGCAAGAGTTGCCGGTGGGCGTGCTCACGGCTGTACTGGGCGGCGGTTACCTGCTGTGGCTCATGTACCGGAGAACGAGGTGAACATTGTGGCTGCCAACGCTGATTCAGTAGCCATCTCGGTAAGCTCGGCTGCGACCCGTATCGGCGCTACTCCCATCCTTCACGAGATCGATCTGAGCCTGCCATCCGCCCGGTGGACCAGCATTGTGGGCCCCAATGGTGCCGGCAAATCCACTCTTTTGCGTGCGATGGCTGGGCTGCTACCTACGGCCGGTCGCGTGCTGCTGCAGGGGCGTCCGCTTGGTGAATGGACCGCACGTGCGCGCGCTTGCCAATTGGCTTGGTTAGGGCAAGGTGAGTCGGGCGGAGACGATCTCACCGCCTACGATGTCACTCTGCTTGGCCGCTTGCCCCACCGCAGTTGGTTGGCGCCAGCGTCGTCAACCGACCATGCTGCGGTGGCGCGTGCGCTGCATGAGACACAGGTCTGGCATCTGCGCGATCGTCGGCTGGGCGATCTCTCGGGAGGGGAGCGCCAACGTGTACTTCTGGCGCGTGCCTTGGCAGTTGAAGCGCCGGTGTTGCTGATGGACGAGCCTTTGGCTCATCTTGATCCGCCGCATCAATCCGATTGGCTTGCTATCGTACGGAGACGGGTGTCCGCTGGCGACACAGTGGTCAGCGTGCTGCACGAGCTTTCCGTGGCGTTGCAGGCGGACGATCTTCTTATCGTGCGCGATGGCCGTATCGTTCATCACGGCCCTTGCGCAGACCCCACCACTCATGCAGCCCTGCAGGCTGCGTTCGACAACCGAATCACCATCCATGCCCTGCAGGGAGGGTGGGTGGCATTGCCGCGCGCGCCGCGGGAAAAGGCTATTCATGCAGATTGAAACTCCCCCTACCGAGAAACGTTACGACAAACCCGCCGGAGAACGGCGAGGCCTGATCATTGTGAATACAGGTGATGGCAAGGGCAAGAGCACGGCTGCCTTTGGCCTCGCGCTGCGCGCCTTTGGGCGGCAACACGTGCATGGCAAGCAAGTGGTGATTTTTCAGTTCATGAAAGTGCCTTCTGCTCGCTTCGGCGAACACCGCATGTTTGAGCAAATCGGCCTGCGCATTGAAGGGCTGGGCGATGGCTTTTCCTGGAAGAGCAAAGACCTTGAGCACTCAGCTCAGCTGGCTCGTGATGGCTGGGAAAAGGCCAAGGCGGCTATCCTCGGTGGCGAGCATTTCCTGGTGGTGCTCGACGAAATCACCTATCCGCTCATCTACGGCTGGTTGCCCTTGGATGACGTGTTGAAAACCCTCAAGGAACGGCCTGCCGACGTGCACGTGTGCTTAACCGGCCGGCGCTGTCCACCGGAGCTGATTGAGTTAGCTGACACCGTCACCGAAATGACGCTCATCAAGCACGCGTTCAAGGCCGGAGTGCCGGCGCAGCGGGGAATTGAGGATTGAGTATTCAGTATTGAGGATTTTTGGTTTCCGGGTGTGAGTGGAATTCGATGGACAATCCCCTCAAATTTCTCGATAGAACGATATGTCCGACCATACCCTGCATACCTATCCCACCCCGGTGGGCGAAATGATCGCTGTGTTTTCGCCTCGGGGGTTGCGCATGCTCGAATTCATAGGGCAGCCACGCGTCGACCGCGAGATGGCTCAGGTGGAGGCTGCGGCCGGCGGGCCGGCAGTGGCAGGCCAGAACTCGCTCACCGAACAATTGGGTCGTGAACTCGCCGAATACTTCGCCGGTGCGCGGCGTGTTTTCGATGTGCCTCTGGATTTACTGGGCACACCATTTCAGATGCGCGTTTGGAAGGCCTTGCTGGAGATCCCGTACGGCGAAACCTGGAGCTACGGTCAGGAAGCCCGGCACATTGGCAGCCCCACGGCGAGCCGAGCCGTGGCTGCCGCCAATGGGCAGAACAAGGTATCAATCGTCGTGCCCTGCCATCGTGTGATCGGTAGCAACGGCACACTCACGGGGTATGGCGGAGGCCTGCCGCGCAAGCAATTTCTGCTCGCGCTGGAGGAGGGCGCTGCGCAACCCCAAGGCAAGCTTTGGAGCATCCCTGAGTGACGGGGGTGCTTTGGCCATGGTGGGGGGAATTCTCTGGTACCACGCAGACCAATGTGCTGCTGCTGGCTTGTGCGCCTGCTTTCGCGATCGCCATTGATCGACTGTTGGGCGAACCACCTGTGCGTTGGCATCCAGTGGTTTGGATGGGGCGTTGGCTGGGGTGGGCTGGCACCCGGCTAGCACCAACCGAAGATGAATCCGCGTTGTGCCACCCACTGCGTATTTTCTGGTTGGCTGCCTTGTCGTGGTGCGCCGCGGCGGCTGCTATTTTCTCGCTCAGTTGGCTGATTCAGTCGTGGGTGCTGACTCAGCCTTCCTGGTTGGCCGCTTTGGCGCTGGGTTTGTTGCTGAAGCCGCTTCTTTCATGGGCAATGCTTCATGATGAAGTGCTGTCAGTAGAGCGAGCTTTGGCGGAGTCACTTGAAGCCGGCCGTCTGCAACTAAGCCGCCTGGTCAGCCGCGATGTTGAGGCGTTATCTGCCGAGGAGGTCCGTGAAAGTGCTATTGAATCGCTGGCCGAGAACCTCAACGATTCCGTAGTAGCCCCCTTATTTTGGTTTGTCTTGCTGGGCCTGCCAGGGGCAGCCCTTTTTCGATTCGCTAACACGGCAGATGCCATGTGGGGCTACAAAGGCATCCGAAATGGGCGTGATTGGCAGTGGGCAGGTAAGTGGGCAGCGCGTGCTGACGATGTGTTGGGATGGATTCCTGCGCGCATCACGGCGCTGCTCATTGGCCTGTGGGGCGGGCTGCGTGGCTGGCATCGTTTGCCCTCTCAGGCTGGCCGCACCTCTTCACCAAACGGTGGCTGGCCCATGGCTGCCATGGCACTCGCGTTGGGCACGCGGTTGTGCAAGCCGGGTGTGTATGCGCTGAATGAGACTGCTCGGGCGCCTCAACCCTTGGACACCTTGCGCGCATGCGCGATCGGCTCACGTACCGTTTTGGCCGCTGCCCTGATGAGCTGCGGTGCTCTCCTGGTGGCATTGGCATGAGTGCATTGGGATCTCTTACGGAGACGCTTGATGTAGGCGTCACTCATGGCGGGCCGGACATGATGGGTGTGCCACCGCACGACCTTTCTTCCAATTCCAACGCCTGTGGCCCTTACCCTCCTGCCGCACAGAGCCTGCGGGAGGCCGATGCGCGGCATTACCCAGATCCTTCCTACACTGAGCTCATCGTTCAGTTGGCCACATGGCACGGCGTGGCGCCCTCGCGTATCGTGCTCGGAGGCAGCGGCAGCGAGTTGATCCAGCGTCTCAGCGTGGCAGTGGCCATCCATGCATCGGCATCCGGTCAAGTTGCCTCGGTCTGGGTGCCCGTGCATGCGTACGGGGACTATGCCCACGCCGCCAATGCCGCGGGGCTACGGCGCGTTCCCGGTTCTGAACAAGCCACCCTGATCTGGGCCTGCGATCCTTCCAGCCCCTTGGGCCTGGCGCACGAGAATCTTGCTCAGCAAGTGGCCACCCTGCAAGCTACTCAGACCATGGTGCTGGACCAAGCCTACGCGCCATTGCGCCTTAGTGGGGCGTTGGCGCTGGATGAATCGGGGCTGGATAGGGTCTGGCGACTCATTACACCTAACAAAGCGCTGGGATTGACGGGGGTGCGGGCGGCATACGCCATTGCTCCACGCCACGAGAGCGCGCTGCTTGCACGGGTTCGAGCCTTGGCTCCGTCATGGCCAATCGGTGCCCACGGCGTGGCGCTGCTGCAATGCTGGGCTACCGTGGATGCTGATCAATGGCTGGCTGAATGCCGCAAAACACTTCAGATCTGGAAAGCGCGCCAGATTAGGCTGCTTAGCGCGTCTGGTTGGAGCGTGGCTCCCAGTGACGCCAATTTTTTTGTGATCGCTCGCGGGCATGAAGCGCGGGCTGAAGGTGAGTTCGATATGAAGACATCTCTTGAAGCCCTGCGCCTGCGAGGGATCAAGTTGCGCGACTGTGCCAGCTTCGGTTTGCCCGGTCGCGCGCGGATGGCGGTAACCAGCCCTGCAGTGCAAGATGAACTGATGCGCGCACTGAGCGAAGAGGGCAGAGCATGACCGCCCGATGCGTCATGGTGCTGGGCACCAGCAGCGGAGCCGGCAAAAGCTGGATTACCACTGCGCTTTGCCGTTATTACGCCAACAAAGGCCTGAAGGTAGCCCCTTTCAAGGCGCAGAACATGAGCAACAACGCCAGGGTGGTTGCCAGTGTCGTCTCAACTACTCCTGACACGCCAGGTGGGGAGAAATGGCAGAAACAAGCGATGCCCGAAGCGGGCGAAATCGGTTCTGCTCAGTACTTTCAGGCATTGGCTGCAAAAGCTGAGCCCGAGGTGCGTATGAACCCCTTGCTGCTCAAGCCTGAAGCAGACACGCACAGCCAAGTGGTCCTGCTGGGGCAGGTGAGCCCTGAGTTGACCGCGCTGCCTTGGAGAGGTCGAAGCGAGCGCGTCTGGCCTCAGATCGCTGCGGCTCTGGATGCCTTGCGCGCTGAAAACGATGTGGTGGTCATAGAAGGCGCGGGTTCGCCGGCTGAAATTAATTTGATGGCCAATGACGTGGTCAACCTTCGCGTGGCCCGCCATGCTGATGCGCGTTGTCTTCTGGTGACCGATATCGATCGCGGTGGCGCCTTTGCTCATCTCTACGGTACTTGGGCGCTCTTGCCCGAAGAAGACCGTGCACGTATCAACGGCTTTGTGCTCAACAAGTTCCGCGGTGATGCGGCGCTGCTCGCACCGGCGCCAGAACAGATAAGGGAATTGACTGGCGTGCCTGTGGTGGCTGTGGTGCCTATGCGTTTTGGCCACGGTTTGCCGGAAGAAGACGGCTTGTTTGACGAGCGCGCCATAAGTGGCCCGTCTCTCGTAGAGGAGAAAAAGAGTGGGGTCACGGGGGCTTCGTCTCCTGCTCAAGGAGAAGACACCGCCAAGCTTCGCCCCCGCCACATTGCCATCATCGCCTACCCGCGTATCAGCAACCTGGATGAGTTTCAGCCCCTGAAGAACGTTCCCGGGTTGCATGTTTCCTGGGTTCGCACGCCGTCCCAGATTCAGGGCGCTGACACCCTTATCTTGCCAGGCAGCAAATCCACCGCGTCTGACCTGGCCTGGTTGCGTGAGCAGGGGCTGGACGCCGCCATTGCTGAGCACGCCGCGCGTGGCGGAAGGGTGCTGGGTATTTGCGGTGGCCTGCAGATGCTGGGTGAGGCTTTGATTGATGTCTACGGTATAGAAAGCCAAGGAAACGCGCCCGGTCTCGGGCTGCTTCCGTTGGTAACCTCGTTCGAGCCGCAGAAGACAGTGCGCCGTACTCGTGTTCGCTTTGATGAGTTGAAGGGGCCGTGGGCAGCTCTTTCATCGATCGAAGCAGCCGGCTACGAAATTCACAGCGGCCAGACTGCTCAGCATCCTGCGATGGCGGCGAAAGGCGATGTGGCGCGCGAGATTGCTGCAGGACTTGGGTGGCAGAACGTGGCTGGCAATGTGCTGGGTGTTTATGTGCATGGCCTCTTCGAGGATGAGGCGGTACTGCGTGCGCTCTTTGGGGCGCAGGTCTTGTCGCTGGAGGATGTGTTTGAGCGGTTAGCTGCCGGTATCGAGGCAGACTTTGCTCCAGGGGTGTTGGACGCCTTGATTGCGTGAAGGCTTAGCTCCCTTCCTCCCTCTCCCTCTGGGAGAGACTGATGCAGGCGCGCCTGCGGACTTGAGCCCCAGAACCAGAGGCTGTGAGCTGGTTTTACTCCCTCTCCCTCTGGGAGAGGGCGGGGGTGAGGGCAAGCGGCGGTTGATTTAGCGCTGCCGTTGTAAATTACCTTCTGCTCTTCTCTTTAGGTCGGAGGCCGGGATTGCGCCCGGCTGCGCAGTCCCTTTCTTTGCTCGCACCCGGAGCGCCGGCCGAAAGCAACGAACCAAAGAAATGCGACCCCAAGTCCGTGTCCCTGCGCTGCGCTCCGGGCACCCTGCGGTGCTCGGTCAAGGGGCCGGCCATCCGGGGGCGGTGCGGCAGAACTCGCTGCGTTCGCTTCGCTCTCGACGTTCAAACAGCTGCCGCAAGCTAGTTCACGAAGCAAGAGCATCTTTCAGTGCTCTTGCTCGCCCCCGGATGGCCGGCCCCTTGACCTGCGCTCCTCAGCACGGCCAAAAGGGGTGGGGAACCTGATTCGGGCCATTGCTGCGCTCGGCCTTCGTGTAGTTAACCTTTCCCTTGCTGGGAAAGATAAGTTCAAGACTCGGCAGCAGTCGTCGGGTTGCTCTAGACACGCCTTGAGGGATTGTTCCAAGAACGAAAACACGTTCTTAAATCCGCCCGCAATAGTAGGCCTGCGTCTGATACGGCACACGTACAACCTCACGCCCCTTTAACTCCGGATGAGATGCAATCAACGACTCAACGCGTCCACGCACCGATGCTTGCTCCTGCTCCGGCAGAGTCGCGATAAAACTCACAGACATGACCCGATCCAAGATCACCTGCTGAGGGGAGCCTATGTGGGCATGCTCGAAGCGGGTTTCCTGGAGCGGGCTAAAGGCGTGATGCGGAAACGCTCGGCGCCAGTCGCCCTTGTAGAACCGGGGAGCGTCGCCCTCATAAGGAGTCATGATGTTGGTCAACTCCGCCACCCAATCCACTGATTCATCGCGGACATTCCACACCAGCCCAAGCGACGCACCAGGTTTCAATACACGAGCAAACTCGTCCATAGTCTCGCGATTGGCGAACCAGTGGAAGGCTTGCGCGCAAACAATGGCGTCGAGCGAAGACGCTGCAAGGGGAATGCTCTGCGCGGTGCCAGCCAGTGTGCGAACGTTGGGTTGCGCAGATGCAATTTTTTCTCGCATAGCATCAACTGGTTCCACAGCGGACACATCAGCTCCGGTAGCGGTCAGCAGCGGGGTGAACTTGCCTGTGCCCGCGCCCACATCTGCCACTTTGCGACCGGGTCCTAGATGGAGGGTTTCTTTCAACCAATTGCCCAACTCGGCTGGATAATCAGGGCGGCCCCGCGAATAGGCTTGGGCTTGTTTTGAATAACCTTCCTGCGCGGCAACGTGTACTTCATTCATGGCGCTTGAATTCCAAATAATCGAAGACCTTCATGATGCCGCATTGGCGGCCAGCGTGCAGCGCAAGCTGGATGGCAAGACCAAACCTCTTGGGGCTCTTGGTCGTTTAGAGGCGCTGGCACACCAGCTAGGCATGATCCTCGGTAGTGAGTCGCCGGTGCTGCACGCGCCTCAGCTTCTGGTGTGCGCCGCCGATCATGGCATTGCCATGCGCGGCGTATCGGCCTATCCCAGTGACGTCACCTGGCAAATGGTGGGTAACTTCCTGGCGGGCGGTGCGGCGGTGAGCGTGCTGGCACGCCAGCACGGCATCACGCAGACGGTGGTTGACTGCGGGGTCCGGCGCGATTTCCCGCCTGCACCTGGGCTGTTGGTCAAGAAAATAGCCTCTGGTACCCAAGATGCCAGCCAAGGCCCTGCCATGAGTCTTGCCCAATGTGAGCAAGCTGTCGTTAACGGTATGCAGATCGTGCAAGACCTGCCTGGGAATGCGTTGTTGCTCGGCGAGATGGGCATTGGAAACACCTCGGCAGCAGCCTTGCTGCTGGCTAGGCTGGCGGGCATTGATGTCGCTGAGTGCGCTGGTGCGGGAACCGGTTTGAACGAGGAGGGCGTTGCTCGAAAAATCACTGTACTACGTGAGGCGCTAGCCGCCAACGTGGGCGCAGACGCGAGTGATCCGATAGCCGTGCTGGCCGCCCTGGGAGGGTTTGAGATCGCCACGCTCACAGGTGCCGTGCTGAGGGCTGCGTACGAACGGCGCGTGATCGTGGTCGATGGCTTTATCAGCTCAAGTGCCGTACTGCTCGCTTCACGATTGGCTCCCGGTGTATTGCAGCGATGCGTATTCGCCCATCTTTCGAACGAGCAGGGTCATGCCCGCATGTTGCGGGAGCTGGGTGCCGCGCCGCTACTCGATATGGGGCTTCGCCTGGGGGAAGGTAGCGGAGCTGCGCTGGCCTGGCCCATGTTGCAGTCGGCCTGCGCTATCTTGCGTGACATGGCCAGTTTTGAATCGGCAGGCGTGTCGGGAAAATCCGAATGAACGAAAAGAATCAGTCGGCACTGCGCCATTTTTTGCTGGCACTTCAGTTTTTCACGCGCATTCCTGTCACCGGCAAGCTAGGCGCATGGGTGGGGTATAGCCCTGAAATGCTGAGCGCGAGCAGTGCGTACTTCCCCGCAGTGGGGTGGGTAATAGGGGGCGTGGCTGCGGTGGTTATGGGGGTGGCGTTGGCGTGGTTGCCCATGGGTGCGCTTGGCGCATTGGCGGCGGCTTTCATCGCCACCATAGGTACGGTGTGGCTTACCGGTGCTTTTCATGAGGACGGCTTAGCTGATACGGCAGACGGTCTTGGTGGCAACGTTTCGCGCGAACGTGCCCTGCAGATCATGAAGGACTCACGCATTGGCAGCTACGGAACGGTGGCGCTGATTCTGGCCTTGGGCTTGAAAGTGGTGCTACTGGGATCCATAGCTCAAAGTGGTGCCTGGACTGTCATGACTGCGCTGTTGGCGGCGCATGTCTTGTCTCGCTTGGCACCGCTGGTGGTGATGCGCACTCTCCCTTACGTGAGCGATGCAGAACACTCCAAATCAAAGCCTATTGCTGAAGCAGTCACAGGCTTGGGTTTTCGCACCGGATGCCTGTGGTCGATTCCGGCGCTGCTTCTCATTTGGCAAGCTCACGGCTTCGGTCACCTGATCGTCGCGCTGATCCTTTGGACGGCTGCACTCGCTTTCATGCTGAGATGGCTCCGCCGACGTCTGCAGGGCTTTACGGGGGACACGCTGGGCGCGGTTCAGCAGGTCTGTGAACTCGCGCTCTACCTGGGGCTCGCCGTGCAATAAGCATGGTGATGGAGTCGTCTCAGGCATAAAAAAGCAGGCTCTCGCCTGCTTTTTTTATTCAGAGTATTACTCTGAGCTCTTGTTGGCTACGCACCAGGCGCCGGCCGTTTTGACTCGGTACTGCGCTGGCTGGTAGGGATCGACGGGTTGGATGTGGGCTGAATCCACTCCATAGTCCCAGAGTGCCTCGAAGTACGCGTCGCCTGATCGTGTGTTGGAGAAATAGGCTACTGCAGGTTGGCCTGGCCAGAACCCCTCAGTGTTGGGGACGTTTGTAGCCGTGGCCTGTTTGAAGCCCTTCTTGACGAACCATTCAAAAATGCCAGTGCCGCCGTCGGCATTGCCACTGTTATTGGGGCTGTCTTCACCTTTGACGACTGCATGCAACTCAGCCTCTGTCGGCAGACGCCAGGTAGAGTAACCACCGAATTTCTGCTTTGCCTTTTGCACGCAGGCGGAGTGAGCAAGGCTATGGTAATTTTCCCAGCCGTTTTCTTGAGTGGAGGGCAGATTGGTGATGGGCCCCCGCAGCCAGACGAGGCCAGTACGAAGCTGTTCGATCACGTCTTCGTCTTTGTAGCGCACTTCCTCAATGCGAGCCAGCTGCTTAGGCAGGCTGTCATAAAGATACAGATCAAGCGCTGCCTGGCCACCATTGTCTGCTGCCTTGGGCCGGTACGTGTCTGCAGCCTTCTGCGCTGGCCCATGGGCCCGGTAGCTGTATGCCTCCACCAAAAGATGAACACCCATCTCTTGAATGGCCCTGTAGTAATCGTGCAGCTCGATAAGGCGCGGATCAGTAATGGGCGCGTCAAACGGCCTGGTGGTTCGCAGGAAGTCGTTGGCACGCACAATCAGTCCGGGCTCTGTCACGGTCATGGCGATGTGCTGAGCGGCAATGGAGGCCAGACGTGCTTCCACCCCCGTCGTTTCATTCAGGATGGCGTCTATATAGCCCTCGATCTTCTTCTTGCGGATGTCCAGATCAAGGTTTCTGAAGTTCTCACAAGCCGAGAAGTTGGCCTGGTCTTTGGGGTCGCAGGTGTTGCTGGCGGCTTGAGCCACCGTGGTCAGATGTTTGTATTGTCCTTGGATGAACGTCACATCCTTGGCCAATGACAGCGTGAGGTTCTGGAGCAGTTCGTCCTTTTGGCCGCTGAGCAACTCGAACGTAAGTTTGATGAGGTTGTCGAGCTTGGCATTAATTTCGTGCAGCTGTTCCAGGATTTCAGCTGTGCTGTCAAGGCCGTCGAGCGCGGAGGCTTTCTCAAAGACCAAGCCAACACCTTCCTCTGCTAGAGCTTCGGCAAGAAAGTCCAGCAACGAGAATTCCTTTCCACCTACCGTAGGCGTTCTGGCGAAAGAGTGAGACGGAGCGCCTGCTGCCATTTCACCTACGACACTGTTCAGAAACACGTTCAGTGAGGTGGCATTGCTTTGCGCTGCCTGATTCAGCAGCACATCATGGCTGAAGTAGCTTTGCTTGGGGTTGGCTACGTCGAAACCTGCACTGGAGGTCGTAGGAATCTGGAGAAACTGCTTGACCTTATTAGATGCTTCTTCAACTCCAATGCCAGGGTGGAGGTCAATGTAGCGGCTGATCATGGTGGTGGCCGCGTTGGCGTACAGCACGTCTTCATCAACTACAAAATTCTCGACGTCCAGGACCAAGGTGTCCTTGAACGGCTTGCCTTCATAGGTGCCACCTGTCGCCGTGATGCGAAAACGTGAGGTTTTGTTTTCAGGTACGGCGAGATGAAAGACGCCGCCAGCGTCTGTTGGACGGTCTGTGTTGCCTACCTGGTTTCCGTTGGCGTCCAGCAATTTGACCTGAGCCCCAACGAGTGGGGCGCTCAGATGAATTTTGCCGATGGCTTGCTTGCTTGCGCTATCCGAATCAGAGTCTCCCGATCCGCCGCAGGCCGTAAGCAGCACAAACGCGGCGAGCGAGAGGCATTTTGAGAGTCTCTGCATGAGATTTCTTTCGTTAGGTGAAAATGTTTTCGTGCGGCTGAGCGGAAGTTCCTAGCTGCTGTTGCCGGAAGCCGTAACGAAAGAAGTGCGAAAGGTAATATATATTCTTACCCCACAAAGACCGCATTCTCAAGTAAGGCGGGACACATGGTCAACTGATAGATACGGGTGTAATAGCCGCTCCCTAGTTGAGTAACCTCACGAACGAACTGGTTCCATGGGGTCGGCTTAAAAACCGGATTCCGTCAAATGGCAAGCCGATTGACTGAATGACCCGCCCAAGTTGGACTCTGCCGAGATGAATAACGATTCCAGGCTCTTGCTGGTTCGCCATGCCCCCGTGCTGATTGAAAAAGGCGTGTGCTATGGCGCCACTGACCTGCCTGCGGACGGAGCAGCCAATGCTGAGGCGGCGGCGCGGCTGGCTGAAAGGGTGCCTGAGGGCTTGGTCGTGCGGGTTTCCCCCTTGCTGCGCTGCCAACAACTAGCCCGGAGCCTGCAGGCCCTCAGGCCGGACCTGAGCTTTAGTGATGATCCACGCCTTCGTGAAATGGACTTCGGAGCTTGGGAAGGCAAGCCATGGGCTGATATACCGCAGGCAGAGTTTGACCGTTGGCTGAGTGATTTTTCACATGCCAGACCGGGCGGTGAGGGTGAAACGGTCGCGGCCTTGATGGACCGCGTGGCACAAGCTTGGAGCGAATGGTGCTCCAGTGAAGTGGATGCCCTCTGGATTACCCATGCCGGCGTGATGCGTGCGTCGATCCTGCTCTCAAAAGGGGTGAATCTTCCTGCCACTGCTGCCGATTGGCCGGCGGTAGATCTACCGTTTGGCCAAACCCTGGAGTTACGACCCTGACGCGCTGAGGCTTGCACTGCTCTAAGGAGGGGCTGGTGATTGCCGTATTAGTATTAGGTGTAGCCTTCTAGCTCCAACACGCCGAAGTACGGCATGCGCGCTATCCGGCCCAGCTTCTTCATACAGCAATGAACCTGCCGACTTTTGACCGCGATGCAGCGCGAGCACTGATCAAAGAGAAGGCCGATGCACCTTTCTCTGCATTTGATATCGGCGACCGCGCGCATCGCAGGCAGGACCGGCAGCTTCACGCTGAGGCTGCCTTGCTTTTCTGCCTTGCTGCCGAACGGGCGGATGCCGAATATGGAGCGGATCAGTCCAAACCCAATCAGGCGATGAACTATCTCGTGCGCGCGGGCATCGCATTCAATAGCGGGGCCCAGATCGAAACTGCTGAGCCGCTACTGCGCCAGGCCATCGCCTTCGATTGGGGCGGACGAGGGCTTCCAAATGACACGCATATGGTGGAGTGGGCCTTCTTCCAGCTTCTGATAAACGCTCGGCATGATGCTGGCCGCTTTGCAAAGCTGTTCGACGAAGCCGTGTCACGATGTGCCGAAGTCGGCAGGGACTACGCGGGGATCCATCCGCACCAGGAAGCACTGCTTGAGATCGCCATTGGCATGGAGCATCGGCCTATTGTGGAGCGACTTGCCGGGAAGATGGCGGAGCGACGCCCCGCCAAGAAAGCGAGCAAGGAACTATTGGTGCGGGCTAAGGCATTCCTCGCTAGCCCCACCTGAATGTTGGCAGCCTCGGCACTTCAAGCTGC
Source organism: Ottowia thiooxydans DSM 14619 (assembly GCF_000422885.1). Classification (GTDB taxonomy): domain Bacteria; phylum Pseudomonadota; class Gammaproteobacteria; order Burkholderiales; family Burkholderiaceae_C; genus Ottowia; species Ottowia thiooxydans. The sequence continues at coordinate 118,448 of NZ_AUGX01000016.1, forward strand.
CTTGAATGCCCTGAGAAGGTGTGAACGAATCCCTCATGTCCGCCTTGACCGCCCAAAACCACCCGCTCTGCGTTACAAATGCTCGCCATAGCCCGAGCTATGCCTGCGCTTTGCGCCTTGATCGGGCAGTTTTTGACGGCCCTTTCGGGCACGCCGGATTCATTCACACCTTCTGAGTTCTTTTGCGAGGCTCTCCTTGAGTTTCTGAGCGGTGCGGGACTCCGGTTTCCATCTGTCCGTTTTGGCCAGCCACTTGTTGAAGCAGGCTCCTACAAACTGATTTCCAGTTTCGGTGAGGTCGGTCGGAGCAATGTAGAAGTGCTCGGGACTCTGGCGGTACCTTTCCAGAAGACTGACCGTCGCCAGCCCTAGCTCGTCAAATGCTTGCGCGACGCCAAGCGAGAACGTCAACACGCTTTGCCTGTAGGAGGTGTTCTTGTTTCTTGACAAGGCGAGGGGGTTCGAGACGTAGAGAACACCAAATTTCTTCCAGAGAGCATCGTTGAGCTCGGAGAGCGCTTTGTCGGCGGCGGCTCTGACGCATGACATGCACAAGCCGCTGTTGACCAGCAACGTACTCTCCAACGCAAGAGTGCCACAGACCTTGCAAGCTAGGCGATTGGGTTCCACTGTTGACCTAGGGTGTGTTTCCCGCAAAACCTGGGGAATAAGCTGAGTAATGCCGGATGCAACCACTCATGTTGGTCACAATTCGGGTGTTTGCCATATACTGTTGTTTTATCCAGTAATAACATCTTCTGGAGTTAACAGGATACCCGGTATGAATATCCAGTTATCGTTACTCGCTGATGAGACTGTGGAGTTGGTGCGAGATGCCGAAGGCGGTATCAGGTACTACCCGGGCTGCGTGCCTGAACGCTTAGTCTCCGAGTGGTTTTCGGCCTTGGGACCCCTAATACCCTGGCGCAGCGATCGGCGCCCCATGTACGACCGCATCGTGGATGTACCGCGGTTGATGGCCAGCGCGTCCTTGAACGATCCTGATTGCCCACCTTGTATCAAAGCCGCGCTCGAGGCCGTGCAAACAGTGGCCCCGGCCCCTTACACCCGTGTAGGGCTCAATCTATACCGAGATGAGCACGACAGCGTGGCCATGCACAACGACCGTACAAACGATCTGATGGCCGGCTACCCCATCGCCATTTTTTCCCTTGGTGCCCCGCGAGATATGTTGATTCGCTCCAAGAAGGGGGGCCCTAGCCAGCGAATAACATTGGATCCGGGCAGCGTGCTCGTGATGAGCCATGCTTCGCAGCATACGCATGACCACGGTATTCCGAAGTGCTCCAAGGCCCAGGGACCCAGGATCAGCCTGGCATTTCGGGTTCGGACGGCGGCTTGAAAGGGGCCGTGCGTCCTAGGAGGCTGTCGGACTTGGAAATCGCCGGCTGCAAATGGGCCGCAGCGGTCCATTTTTCACGGTCTTTTTGACCCATAGCTGGGCTATGGGCCTGCAAATCCCGCGAAAACTGTCCTCGCTGGGGCCCATTTTCGCTATCGGCGCTCCAAGTCCGACAGCCTCCTAGCCAGCCATCGCCCGCAAACTGGCTTCAACGGCAGCGGCGGTAGCAAGGGGCTTTTCCATTGGAAAGAGATGCGTGCCTTCCATCATCATTACCCGCCCGCGAGAGATACGACGCGTGTGGTCCAGCCCACCCACTTGCTTCATTTCCGCAGATTGCAGCCCACCGATGAAGGATACCGGGCAGCGAAGGGGATGCGCCCTCAGCAGCGCCCCAATGTTGTGCGGCAGCGTGTCATAAATGGCGGATTCAATCTCCCGATCAAAAGCCAATTGCCAGCGGCCGTCTGCATCTAACGTGCCGTGATCGACATAGTCATGTAGTACTTGTGGGTCCCATGAGGCAAAGATTTTCTTGCCACGGAAGTACTCATACACCGCTTCACGGTTGTCCCACTCATGGCGCCGCTTGCGGCTGATCAGGCTGGGCGAAAAGCGTTTCATCAGCGGAGTGAGCTTCGCCACACCCAGCGCGCCCGCTCGCCAACCGCCGAGCACGGGTGAATCCAGCAATAAAACGCCACGCGCCAGATCCGGGTGCCTGGCGGCGCACATCAAGCTCAGGATTCCGCCAAGTGAGTGGCCAACCAGCCAGGGTGCTTGGCCACCGTTGGCCTTGCGTTGGCTGGCGGCGAAGTCCGCCAGTTGTTGAACGAGATGAGGCCAGTTGTCGGTGACCGGGTATTTAGGGTCATGGCCGTATTTCTCGACCGCGCTCACGGTGAACCCGCGCGCCCGCAAACTGTCTAATACAACGCGATAAGTACTCGCGGGGAAGCTGTTTCCATGCGAGAAAACTAAAGAGAGCATGCGTTGAGTTCGGTTCAGTTCAGTTCAGTTCAGATCAGGCGCTCGTCCGCCGACGCAATTTTCTTCAAGGGCGGGTGGCGGGGTGAAGACACTCTGAGAGGAGTATCGGTTTGACCTCCATTCCATTGGGGGTCTTCTATGCTGTCAAACACTTCGCGCAAACGCTGACCCCATGAGTCGTGGAGCATCTTGAAGTAAGGGTTTTCGTAGTCAATGCAAACTATGCGATCCGTTTTTAGTTGATCTGCTTCGTACACCACCAAATCAAGCGGCAGGCCTACGGAGAGGTTTGATTTGAGCGTGGAGTCCATGGACACCAGCGCACATTTGGCCGCTTCCTCAAGAGGTGTGTCCGGGGTAATGACCCGATCAAGCACCGGCTTCCCATACTTGGATTCACCGATCTGGAAGTAGGGCGTTTCTGCGGTGGCTTCTATGAAGTTTCCCGCTGAATAAACCAGGAACAGGCGCATGCCTTCTCCGGCGATTTGGCCACCAAAAATCAGTGATACGTTGAACTCCAGTCCCGCCTTGCGCAACTCAGCCCCATCTCGCTGACTGACGTGCCGCACGGCGCTTCCCAGAACACGCGCTGCGTCGAACATGCTCCGAGCGTTCCAGATCGAAATGCCTTCACCCGTTTCAGCGTCCTTGACCTGTTCATTCTGGAGAATTTCCCGCACAGATTGCGAGATGGAGAGGTTGCCCGCCGAAAGCATCACCATGAAGCGATCGCCTGGGCGTTCATAGATCAGCATCTTGCGAAAGGTACTGATCGCATCCACGCCGGCGTTGGTGCGGGAGTCAGAAAGAAATACCAGGCCGGCGTTGGTCTTGATGGCGCAGCAATATGTCATGAGCGATGAGGCGTCCAGGGCGTGTACACACTAAAACCACCCCCGCGTGAGGTTCCGGCAACCCGCACGCGGCATTGCAACTCCTCGCCGGGCGTGCATTTAGTGGTGAGCAGGCCCTAGTTACGCGGCGGTAGCCAGTTTTTTGAGGGAATAAAGGGCATCGAGCGCTTCACGCGGGCTCAGTGCATCGGGATTAATCTTGTCAAGTGCTGATTCTACGGCGCTAGCCAGAGTGGGGGCTGCAAGTGGGGGCGGGGCAAACAAATCTATCTGTGCGCGGCTTTGACTGGCGCCGTCTTCCAGCGCTGTCAATGCGTGGCGGGCATGGTTGAGTACCGCCAGTGGCACGCCGGCCAGGCGCGCCACTTCCAGCCCATAGCTGCGATTGGCAGGGCCGGGCTGGATTTCATGCAGAAAAACGATCTCGGCGCCGGTTTCGGCCGCGCTCACGTGCACATTCACTGCTGCGTGGTGCGTGGCGGGAAACTCAGTCAACTCGAAGTAATGGGTCGCAAATAACGAGAACGATTGCGTCCGGTCATGTAGATGCGCCGCAATACCAGTAGCCAGCGCCAGCCCATCAAAAGTGCTGGTCCCTCGGCCAATCTCGTCCATCAGCACGAGCGATGCACGCGTGGCGCTATGCAAGATCTGAGCGGCTTCCGTCATCTCCAACATGAACGTCGATTGCGCGTTGGCGAGATCGTCAGCCGCCCCTATGCGCGTGTGAATAGCATCAATGGGCCCCAGGCGACAGCTTTCCGCCGGCACGTGGCTGCCCATGGAGGCCAGCAATACGATCAGTGCTACCTGGCGCATATAGGTGCTCTTACCACCCATGTTGGGGCCAGTGATCACCTGCATACGCCCTTTGAAACCGAGCAAGGTGTCGTTGGGAATAAACGGCGTGCCGGTGGTTTCCTTCAGCCGTGCTTCGACCACCGGATGGCGACCGCCGCGAATTTCTATACAGGGTTCGCGCACGAACTGGGGCGCGCACCAGCCCAGGGTGAGAGATCGTTCGGCCAACGCGCATAGCGCATCCAGGCCCGCAATAGCCCTGCCAAAGCGAGTCAGGCGGGGAACGTGCGCTTGCAATTCGGCCAGGAGGTGCTCATAAAGCCACTTCTCGCGTGCCAGTGCCCGCTCCTGCGCGGAGAGTGCCTTGTCTTCAAAGCTCTTCAGCTCCGGTGTGATGAAGCGCTCAGCGTTCTTGAGCGTTTGCCTGCGCCGGTAATCTGCAGGCACCTTCGCTGCCTGGCCTTGCGTGACTTCAATGTAAAAGCCATGCACTCTGTTGAACTGCACGCGCAGGTTTGCAATGCCTGTACGCTGACGCTCCCGCGCTTCCAACTCGAGCAGGAAGGCATCGCAGTTGCTGGAGATGGCGCGCAGTTCATCCAGCTCTGCATCCAGCCCTGCTGCGATCACGCCTCCGTCTCGGATCATGGCGGATGGCTCGTCCAGGAGCGCAAGCTGAAGCAGCCCTGCGGCATCGGTGGGAGGTTCCAGATCAGCCGATATTTGGTTCAAAAGCCCTTCTGCTCCGGCAGGAACCAGGCTCAGCAGGTCTCGGTTCTGAATCGCGTTTCGCAGCGCGACCAATTCACGCGGACGGACTTGATTGAGCGCCAAGCGTGCGGTGATCCGCTCTACATCGCTCGTGCCTTTCAACCGGGCACGCAGCCTTTGCCATGAACCATCAGATTGGAGAGCCGCAATGGCGCCGTGGCGGGCGCTGGCTTGTCCGCGATCACGCGCGGGAGCCAGCAGCCAGCTTTTAAGCATGCGGCTACCCATGCCGGTCATGCAGGAATCCAGCAGGGAAAACAGCGTTGGCGCGTCTTCACCACGCAGCGTTTGCACCAACTCAAGGTTTCGGCGTGTGGTTTGGGGCAGATCTATGAGTTCATCCGGGCGCTCCACGCGCAGCCCGCGCACGTGAGGAAGCGAGCGGCCCTGGGTATGTTCGGCGTAAGTGAGCAGCGCGGCGGCGGCAGCGTGAGCTTGAGGCAGTTCCTCGGCGCTCCAGGCGGCAAGATTCGCAGTCTGAAGTTGCTCGGTCAGTTTGCGGCGCCCTAGTTGGGCGTCAAACTGCCAAGCAGGTCGGTAGGTCAGGGCAGGGGGGCGGCCACTCGCCAGGCGTAAGCCTTTTAACCGTTGCTCAAAAGCAGGCGTCAGGTCACTGGCCGCTAGAAGCTCGCTGGGTGAAATGCGATCCAGCCAGCCGGCCAATTCGTCTGGAGAGCATTCGGCCAGATGCACCTCACCCTGCGTGACTGCTAGCCAAGCCAGGCCGCAACGATTGCGTGCGCCTGGATGAACTGCCAGCAAGACTGATTCGCTTTTTTCGGGAAGCAGCTCAGTGTCGGTCAGCGTTCCAGGGGTGACCACTCGCACCACCTTCCGCTCCACCGGGCCTTTCGAAGTCGCTGGATCACCGATTTGCTCGCAAATAGCGACCGACTCACCCATTTTGATCAGGCGCGCCAGATAGCCTTCGACCGAATGAAACGGCACCCCCGCCATCGCAATCGGTTGACCGGCCGATTGCCCCCGCTGAGTCAGCGTGATGTCCAGAAGCTCGGCAACCCGCTCCGCGTCGGTATAGAACATCTCATAGAAATCGCCCATGCGATAGAACAGCAGCGTGTCCGGATAGTCCGACTTGAGAGTCAGATATTGCTGCATCATGGGCGTATGGCCCGACAGGTCGGGTTTGCCTACCTCCTGATTGGTCTGGAGGTCTTTCTGTAGTCCCTTGGTCATCAATGCTTGGGTGTGGAATAGAGCTTGCTGGGCGAACGTGTGATTGTCGCTGATGGGCTGGGTTGCAAGTGTTTGATTCGTGCAGCGTGATTGAGCGCCTGATCTCGCGTAGGGAGGAGACGACGCTTGGATAGTGGCTTGAAATTAAAAAATCGGATCTGACCCCAGTTTCTCGGCAAGCTTGGACATAAGGCCGCTTGGACCCGTGGGCTGTTCGTCAGCAACAGCGGCTTCACCGAGGACGGCCTTGCCGCCTTCGGCAAGGGGAAGCGTATCGTCTGCATGGATAGCGTCGATCTCTACAAGACTCTGAGCCGTGAGTTGCCGCTTAACCACGTCTTTGAAAGCAAGGTGCGCAGTGCCGCTGAGACCGGCATGCCGTTCGCTCGCGTGCGCGATCTTTTTCCAATATAGATGACCGGAGAGATTTATGGCTAGTTCGCTGATCGAAAAAATTTTGCAGACACCCGCGGGGGCGGCGGAGGCTCGCGTTGTGCCCTCATTACGGGCGCCGATGGCTTCCGACATAGTCGTCTGGCCAATCAAAGTTACGGATTTATGGAGTTCAAGCCGAGCAACGCGGCGGCAGTCACAAAAAAATTGAGGGACCCATCGCTTCACATCGGACAGATCGATGTCCATCCGCACGACCGCCCGGTGAGTATCGATTGGGACTTGCAGCCTGGCGACACCCTTGCCGAGGCCGAGTTTGGCAAGGTTATGAAGACGATGAGAACTCTCACCAGTTTTTTAGATGGTTCGTGCCGTTCGAAGCGACTGCTCCAACGAAGCTGGCGTCCCCGTCGAGGGCGACGCCTGCGGGTTGAATGCTGGGTCGAGACAGGGCGCCTGGGTTGGTTTCAAAGCGAGAGATGGAAGGTTCCGTGGACTTTGCTTCCCGACAAAGTCGAGAGTCAATTCGTGAGGCTGTCGGGTTTTAAGTAAACTTCATTGAGGAAGACAATGCCCGCATCAGAAGTTCTTTTTAAGCCAAATTCTGGTGATGAATTCATTAGAAGCTGCAGCGGCTTGGCCCACAGCGATCGCGAGATCCTCGGCCATCGTTCAAACCGCGGTCATAGGCCTGCACTCGATCTACCGGCCGGGCTTCAAGCTAGCCAAGGCCGGCGTGATGTTGCTCGATCTCGCGCCGGCCAGCCGCGAGCAGTTTGAGCTCGATCTTGGCGAGCAGGAGTCGGAGCGGGGCCGAGGCCGGCTGATGCAGGCGCTCGATGCGGTCAAGGACCGTTGGGGAAGAGGCGTGCTGAAGGTCGCAAGCGTGAAGGTGGACGCGGCGCCGCAGGCTTGCCGCATGAAGGAGGACCGCAAATCACCAGATTACACGACATCTTGGGATGACCTGCCCACCCTGAGGGCCTGACCCATGGTCGACCGTATCCAAGTGCGAGAATATGGGCAAAAAGGGAGACTCGCCATGGCACAGCATCAGTATCCGGTCGAGGTCCAATCCGACTTCTTGGAAAAGATCACTCGCGCAAAGCCAGTGCAGGCCTTAGCGGAACTCATTTGGAATGGCCTCGACGCAGACGCTGGCCGAGTTTCAGTCTCGTTTGAGAACAACGAGATGGACACCTTGTCGGAAGTCATCATCCGAGACGATGGCAACGGCATTCCAAGGGCAAGCGCACCGGAGTTTTTTCGACGCCTAGGCGGTTCATGGAAGAAGCCGGGAGGTTCGACTGAAACTGGAAGGTTCTTGCACGGTCAAGAGGGAAGGGGGCGCTTCAAGGCGTTCGCCATCGGGACCCGTGCTGAATGGGCTGTCACATACAAACGCGACGAGAAGCTTTGGAAATATTCGATCACGATGTCGGCCAACGACATCCGTCATGTGAATATCTCAGATGAAGTTGAAGTCGTAAAACCGACCGATGCCGGCGTCACGTTGACGATCTCCGATCCACACAAGGACTTTCGCTCCTTTGTCAGCGACACCGGCATCCATGTTTTGGCCGAAGTGTTCGCCCTCTATTTGGCCGACTATTCTGATGTGAACGTGACCATTGGCGGCCGTCGCATTGATCCGGCCCAAATGATCGCCAGTAGGAAGGCCTTCAATCTGACCGACATTGAAGCAGTTGGGAAGACACATCCCGTCCGGCTCGAAATCGTCGAGTGGAAAGGCTTGTCCAATCGGGCCCTGTTTCTTTGCAATGAGAAGCGGTTTCCTCTCGTGCAGGTCGATCGCCGTTTTCACATCGGCGATTTCCAATTCACTGCGTATCTCGAATCCTCCTATTTGACGGTTGCTCAGACAGAGGGGACCGTGGACCTCGCGGAGATGCAGACGCCCGTCGTGGCGGCGATCGACGAGGCACAGAAGACGATCAAGGATTACTTCCGTCAGCGTTCCGCGATGGAGGCCCGCAGCTATGTGGAGGAATGGAAGACGGAGAATGTGTATCCCTTTGTTGGCGACCCGACCACGCGCGTGGAAGAAGTCGAGCGGCAAGTGTTCGAGATCGTTGCCGTCAGCGTTGCCAAGAACCTACCGGAGTTCGGCAGTTCTGCCCCGCAACACAAGTCGTTCCAGCTTCGGATGCTTAGGCAGGCAATCGAAAAAAGCCCCGAGGAGCTGCAAGTCATCTTGAACGAAGTTCTGCGGCTCCCCAAGCGTCAGCAAGAGGAGCTTGCTGAGTTGCTGCGGGACGTGTCGCTGTCGTCGATCATCAGCTCCGCCAAGATCGTGGCGGATCGATTGAAGTTTTTGACCGGCATCGAAGCGGTGCTGTTCGATCCCGAGCCAAAGAAGCGGCTCAAAGAGCGCACCCAGTTGCACCGCATCGTCGCTCAAAATTGCTGGATGTTTGGCGAGGACTTCATGCTGTCGGTCGATGATCAATCGCTGACGGAAGTCTTGCGGTCTCACAAGAAAATCCTCGGCGAAGATATCGTCATCGACGCCCCGGTCAAGCATGTCTCGCAAGAGCGCGGCATCGTGGATTTGATGCTGTCCCGATCGACACGGCGGCACAACTCGGATTCGATCACTCATTTGGTGGTCGAGTTGAAGGCGCCGAAGGTCAAGGTCAACACAGACGAGATATCGCAAATCGAGGGCTACGCCGCCTCAGTCATGGATGACCAGCGGTTTCGCAACGTCAAGGTGTCATGGGTGTTCTGGGTCATCAGCGACGATGTCGGCCCGCACGCGAAGTTCCGCATGACGGACGAGTCGGGACTGATTCACAAGAAGGACAATGTCTGCATCTTTGTTAAAACTTGGGGCCAGGTGCTGTCGGAGAACAGAAGCCGCATGAAATTCTTCCAAGAGCGGCTCGAATATCAAGCCGACAAAGGCGCCTCTCTCAAACATCTGCAAGACCACTATGCCAAATACTTGGAAGGTGTTTTTGATGCAGGACCTGTTGAGGCCGTTCCGGCCAGCGGAGAAGAAGTCGCTGTGGCGAAGTGAACGCCTCGCCGATTTGGGCAACTGACAGTGCGATTTGCTGGCAGTTATAGTTCCACCCGAACGCAAGTTCCCCTGCTTCAACCCCCTGAGCTGTGCCATCCAAGATGATTCGAAATCTACCCGCCACACGGCCGGTGGATTTGTTTTTCGCCCTCAGCCTTCGAGGGAAGAGAAGTCGAGCCCCTCAATCAACAAGGAGAGATCAAGGCCGTTCTTCTTGCAGAACTTTCTGAGATCGCTCCAAATGGGCCAGCCGGACTTAGCCTCCGCGATCCCAATCATCTGGACGCCGAAGTCGTTTTTATCGTTGTCGAATACAAAGCCTGCGTTGTCCAAAATCGAGAGGCATTCGCGCAGTTCGTCAGGCGCGAGCCGAGTGGCTTGCTTGATATCTGCGATGGAGCAATCAAGATCGGCGCTGAATTGGCCGTCCTCGCCACGCTTCACGAGAATCGAGAAGAGCTCCCGGCTTGGAAGCGGAATTTTGCTGATCTTGTCGATGAGCTTGACCAGCTCCGCAAGCGACTCGGCAAGTTCGTCGTCTGAGAGGTTCCATTTGAGCGTCTGATTGATCTTGTTCAGATTCTGTGGAGCCCGCGCCGTGGTCAGCGTGGTGTGGTCCGTGACCGACATCAGCATGGTGCCCACGACATCGGAGAATTTCTTCTCGTGCTCTACCTTGATGCGGACCATGGCATCGACGGGGAACTTGCCCACGTTGTTGGTCTCGACATGGTGGTCGTAGCACATGAGGACAAGGTTCGCGGGCGCGCGACGCTGCTCGTTGGTCTGCTTCTTGTTGAACCGTTCTCCGCCTGGCTCGGCCGCTTCGATATGGCATATCTGGCCTACGAAGACGCCCTTGATGTTGAACAAGGATTTCTTGCATCCGGTGAACGCGCAACGGTTTCCGGATTTGAGATAGAGCTCGCGAAGGGTTTCTCGCGTGGGCGCCAAGCGCTTGGGGACTTCGGGTGTGGCCATGGGCGGATTCGATGTTGTTCTTCGCACCATTTTGCCCGCTGCGACTTTAGCCATTTGCCTCGCGTTGGCGCATGGCATGATCGTTAACCATGACCAAACGCTTGTTGCTCGTGGATTTGGAGAAGGTTCACAAGATCGACCTCTCCCTGCTCGACGAGACCTATCGGGCGATCGTTTACGTTGGCGCCAAGCAGAACCCGCCGAAGGCCGCCTCGAAGAAGACCACGGCCCATCGCTTCCAACTGGTGGACTTCCAGAAGATCGAAGGCACGGGCAAGAACGCGTTGGACTTCCACATCGCGTTCCAGCTCGGACGCGTGATCCAGACCGAGCCCGGCACGGAGTGCATTGTGCTGTCGGCAGACAAGGGCTTCGATCCGCTGCTGGCCCATTTGAACAAGAACGGCCTCGCTTGCCGGCGGGTGAATGCCATGGCGGATTTGGTCCCGTAGGCCGAGCCATTGATCGAGGCGGACGACCCCGAGCGGACCGTATGCCCGAGGTGCTACAAGCCCAGCACCATCGAACACCACGGTGGCCGCTGGTGCTCAAACTGCGGTTGCTTCGCTGTGCGTCCCGATCCGAGCCGCTTGCCGTCGGCGTCCCTTGCCAATCAATCGACCCGCAGCTCGCTATTGATGGACTGATTGGAGAAGGAGCGGTATCTGCGAAACCTGCTGGTCTGCGGCTGGTGCCACCAGCAGAAGGACATGTCCACGGGCATCTACGACGATGGTGAGTGGATGTGCGGCGACTGAGTGTCTGACTACGCGACGTAGCCACTCTGCCAAGTTTTCAGCGTTGAGCTCCGCCAAGAATGCTTTGGGAGCAAAACTTGGCGCCACATGCACCAGAGAGGGCGTTCTCGAGAGAAAAGCGGTCTATCGAGCTGCGAATTTGGTAGCCAAGTTGCCGCCAAGTTTTGTGTTTTTCGTGAAGAATCCAGTATCCATGCGGGATGCAGAGCCTAGCGCGGATGATGCTGCACCATGGGCATGGGCGTATACCCCGATTGGTCGGGTTTGCCAGCCTCCTGATTGGTCTGGAGGTCTTTCTGTAGTCCCTTGGTCACATCAATGCTTGGGTTTGGAATAAAGCTTGCTGGGCGAACGTGTAAATGTCGCTGATGGGCTGGGTTGCAAGTGTTTGGTTCCATGCGGTGTGATTGAGCGCCTTATCCCCTAGGGGAGGGAGGAAGACTATCCTTGGATAGTGCTTGCAATTGCAAAAACGGGATCTGACGCCGTTTTTCTTTCCTCTGTCAGGCGCTACTAGAACGTTTTGCTGTGGAAATTTGATAAAGATTTAAAAATCGTAGTCAGACAGCGATTGCGAGGAAAAATCCAAATTTGCCAAAATTTTAAATAAATGATTGAATCGTAGTATGGCTACGACTAGAAGAAGCAAGTTAAACGCGCTCTATACACGCCTGCCTCCGGGCGCTCCGATTACTTCGGAAGACTTGGCAGGTCTTGGCATCTCCGCCGACCTGGCGGTGCACTACGTGCGTGCTGGCTGGCTCACGCGCCTGATGCGCGGGGTGTTCTGTCGTCCCAACGACACCCTGGCCCTGCATCCGAGTCTGCTGGTGTTGCAGCGCCGCTTTGAGGGCCTGCACGTGGGAGGTAAGTCGGCGTTGGACTGGTATGGGGTGCGTCAGTATGTAGCGCAGCAACCAGTGCTGCAGCTTTACGGCTGGACGGCTGGACATCTGCCGGAATGGTTTACAGAGCGATTTCCGGCCGAGTACCACCGAAAGCGGTTATTCAATGAGCAGCCGAGAGCGTTGTTGCATGTGGGACAGTTCGAGAAGCGCAGCGAGGCGCCACAGGTATCGGCGCCGGAGCGCGCGCTGCTGGAATTATTGAGCGAAGTGGGTGTACGTCAGCCGCTGCAGGAGGCCCGCGAGTTGGTGGAGAGCGCCTATAACCTGCGCGCCGACGTGCTGCGCGATCTGCTACAGCGCTGCACGAGTGTCAAGACTGTGCGCCTGTGCCTTCAACTGGGCCGCGAGGCTGCGTTGCCATGGGTGGACAAGCTCGACCCGGCCACGCTGCCGACGGGTAGCGGTCGGTCCTGGGTATCTCGATCGGCCGATGGTCTGCTGGTACTCAAGGCATGAACCAGACCTATCTCGATACCGCGCGACTACTGACCCAGGTTGCGCCGCTCGTGTTCGCTGACGACACCTTCGCATTGAAGGGGGGAACTGCGATCAACCTCTTCGTACGTGACATGCCACGCTTGTCGGTGGACCTCGATCTAGTCTTTCCGGATCACACGCTGCCGCGCGACGAAGCGCTCGCGCGCATCAATGAGGCCGTGCGGCAGGCAGCCGAGCGACTGAATAAGCGGGGCTTTCAGGCGCACGCGCCGGCAGCAGCAGCGGGTGAGACCAAGCTGCTGGTGCGTCGCGGTCCTGTTCAGGTCAAGATCGAAGTGAATTTTGTGATGCGAGGCACAGTGTTACCAGTGAGGCAGGCCACGCTTACGCCGACTGCGCGCGATGTGCTGATGGCTGACCTGGAGATTCCAGTCGTCTCGATGGAGGACGTGTATGGCGGCAAGCTGGTCGCGGCGTTGGATCGGCAGCATCCGCGTGACCTATTCGATGTGATGCAACTCTTCGCGCGCGATGGCATTACCCCCGGTATCCGGCGAGCCTTCGTGGTTTACTTGGCCAGTAGCAACCGGCCGGTGCATGAGGTGTTGTTTCCGCCATTGCGCGACATCCGGCACGATTTCGAGCACAACTTCCAGGGAATGACGGCAGAGCCGGTGCCGTTGGATGCATTGCTGGCAACCCGCGAGCGCTTGGTGCGTGAGATTCAGCAAGGGCTGGATGAGAAGGAGCGGAATTTCTTGCTGTCGCTCGTCTCAGGTATTCCTGAGTGTGCGCAGTTGAGCATCCCGCATTTGGAGCACCTGCCAGGCGTGAGGTGGAAGGTCCAGAACTTGGCACAGTTGAAGAAGACCAATCCGAAGAAATTCGCCGAGCAGGCCGAAGTGCTTGCTACGCGGTTATTCGCTATCGCACCGAGCGAGGACGAACCACCGACGAAGGACTGAGTATGAATGTCCTGTTTTTTCCGAAGGAGCGCACGAGCCTCCTTCGCCAATCGTATTGCCGATGGTTCACGCCTCCCAGTCAAACCGATATCGCGATCGTTGACCGGCTGATTGCTCTCAATGAGTCCGTGTGATGTCCAGTAGCTCAGCCATCCGCTCGGTATTGGCAGAGAACATCTCATAAAAATCGCCCATGCGATAGAACAGCAGCGCGTCCGGATAGCCCGACTTTAGAGTCAGATATTGCTGCATCATGGGCGTATGCCTCGACAGGTCGGGTTCGCCTAACTCCTGATTGGTTTGGAGGCCTTTCAGTAGTCTTTTGGTCGTGGAATAGAGCTTGCTGGGTGAAAGTGTTATTTTTTCTGATGGACTGGGTGGCAGTGTTTGATCAAGTGCGGTGGGGTTGAACGTCTGATCTTGCGCAGGGGAGGGTGGAAGGGGATCCTTTGATAGTGTCTTGCAATTGCAAAAAATGAGATCTGATCCTGGTTAATCTGCGGCTGTGTTCGTCGTCGTCCTCATGGACCACTACTCGGGTGGCTTCTCCGCCTGAGGCTGATGATTACGCGGACTTGCGGCCCTTCGAATTGCGCAGTCTCGTCGCGCCGCGGCTGACGCGCAACGCGGGATCCTGATCGGTCTCCGTTTTCGCCAGGTGCTCTCGCAGCTTCTCTCCCTCGGTGAGGTTGTGCGCTTCGGCATGAGCGCCAGCCTCGTCGGAACGGCCCGCTAGGATGGCCTCAACTAACGGACGGTGCTGCTCCAGGATGGCCTCCGGGCTTTCGACCAAAGCGTCGCTTGAACGAATGCACATTCGGATCTGGCGTTCGATAGTTTCGTACTGCAGCTTAAGCCTCGAATGGCCCGAAAGCTCGATCAACGCTTTGTGCAAGGCGAAGTCCGCTTCTGCGATTTCTTCCTTATCGCCTCGTGAACATGCATCGCGAAGTGTGATCCACGCCGCACCAAGCGCCGAGCTCTTGTCGACGCTCAGCGTTTGCACGACCAGCTTGGCGGCTAGTCGCTCCAGTCCCGAGCGAAGCGTGTAGAGCTCCCAGACGTCAGCGGCACTCAGGGTGGCCACTGTCCAGCCCGTGTAGGGAATTAACGAAGTCAGGCCCTCTTTGGCGAGTTGGTGGAGAGCTGCCCGCGCGGAGGCGCGGGAAAGCTGCAGCTCAGCTGCAAGCTGGGCTTCGGTAATTCGGCTGCCTGGCGAGATGCGCCCACTGACAATCGCCTCGCGCAGTGCTTCTGCAGCCTGGATTTCGACCGGAACCTTGTTGATGGGATGGATGCCGATGACACTCATTGTGCGCCCTGATTTTGGTTTATAAGATTATTGTCGCCAATTGTGTGGATTATGGCTGACTCCAGATGCAGTCGAGCTACACATGCTAAATCACCAGAAAATTTCATCTCATGAGGGTAATTACCAAATACATCATGGTCGACAATCACCAATAATGTGTCCCATGACACTAATCAAGAACAGCGACAAACTTACCGCTTGTGGTGACGCCGCGCTGCGCGGTCTGGCCCTGGAAATTGCCGAGGAAAGCGTTGAGTTCGCCAACCCTGGCAACGCGGTTCGCCGGCAAGTGCGGCTGGAAGGGCGTCGACTTGTAGTGGGTGCCACTAGCTTCGAGCTCGGGGTTGGGCGTGTCTTCGTGATTGGTGCAGGAAAGGCCACGTTTCCCATAGCGAAAGCGCTTGAGGAAGTGCTCGGTGAGTTCCTATACCGGGGCCTGGTGGTCTGCAAGCACGGGCAGGAGGGCAGTCTCGAGCGCATTGAAATGCTGCAAGCCGCGCACCCGTTGCCCGACGCCAATTCGGTGGATGGCGCCCGCAAGACGGTGGAACTGCTGCGAGAAGTTCGCGCCGAAGACATGGTGATTGCCTGCTTCACCGGGGGCTCGTCGTCTCTCTTTGTTCTGCCAGCAGGCGACATAGGGCTGGACGATAAGGCGCGGGCGAGTGAGCTCCTGCTGACCTGCGGCGCAAACATCGTTGAGATCAATGACGTGAGGAAGCACTTGAGTATTGTCAAGGGCGGTCGTCTCGTTCGTAACCTACCGCGCGGAACGCGCTTGTTGAACCTAACCGTGTCAGACGTGATTGGAGATGCGCTCGACTACATCACGGATCCCTCGTACCCTGACGAGTCCACCTTCGCGAGTGCGGCTGCAGTGCTCTCCAAGTACGAACTCTGGGGCCGCATGCCGCACTCCGTCGTCGCGCACCTGCGCCGTGCCGCGCCGGAGCAGGAAACCGCCACCGCGCAGCAACTCGCACACCTCGAACGCACGGACGTGCTGTTGCTTAGCGCCGACGCTGCCTGTCGTGCCGCTGCCGACGCGGCGCGCGCCAGAGGCTTCACTCCCGTGCTGCTCTCAACGCTGTTCGAAGGCGACAGCGGCATGCTGGGCAAGAACTTCGTCGCCATCGCCAAGCAGATCATGCGCGACGGCCATCCAGTGATGCCGCCGTGCGCACTCATTGGTGGCGGGGAGACGACGGTGATCACCAACGGTGCGCGTGGACGCGGTGGTCCCAATCAGGAATTCGCAGTCGCAGCAGCACTTGACCTGCACGAGCACCCAGGCATCGTCGTGCTCGGCATCGACACTGACGGGACAGACGGCCCCACTCCATACGCGGGCGGCCTTGCCGATGCCGAAACGCTGAATGTGGCTGCTGCCAGGGGCATCGATCTGCATGCGGCATTGCGTATGCACGACGTTTCCACGGCGCTCCATGCTATCGACCACCACATAGTGACGGGAAACACCGGCACGAACGTCAACGACCTCAAGCTCGCGCTCATCGCCGCCCAGCCCACGGAATCCTCTCAATCTCGTTCCTGAGACCATCACCCTAAACCGGAGTTCACCATGCCGAAACTCAATCTCATGCGTCTGATTACGGCCGTCGGCCTGGCAGGCGTTGTCAATTTCGCCCACGCCCAAGAGAAGCTGTCTGTTCGCCTGGACTTTTCCCCGTGGGGTATTCACGCCGCCATGCACCTCGCCAAGGAGAAGGGTTGGTTCAAGGAGGCTGGACTCGATGTGGACGTCCAGGACGGCCGAGGGTCGGGCAACACGCTCCAACTGGTCAATTCTGGTCAGGCTGACGTGGGGCAGATTCAGCTGGGTTTGCTGCCGCAGGCGCGTGCCAATGGTGCCACCGTGGTCGGCATCGCCGGCTTTGGTCGTCGCACCGACCTGGGCGTTCTGGTAGACCGTAACTCATCCATCAAGAAGGCAGCAGACTTTAACGGCAAGACGGTGGCCGTGTTCGCCGCGAGCCCTTGGGCGCCGCTGATTGATTACTGGTTGAAGCTGGGGGGTCTTGATCGACAGAAGGTTAACGTGATGTTCGTCGACCCGTCGGCACTCTGGGGTATCTATACCAACGGGCGTGCCGACGGCCTGATGTCCACGCAGCCTTCCGCCGTTCCTGTAGCGGAAGCGAACAGGCCCTCCCGCGCTGTGCTGGCCGAGGACGTCGGAATCGCATTTCCGGGCTACGGCCTCATCGCCACCGAGAAGACAGTCCAGGCACGCAAGCAGGCGCTCAAGGCGTTGGTCGGCGTCCAGCGCAAGGCGTGGGATTACATCCGTGCAGGCAACCTCGACGAAGCCACGGCAGCAATCATGAGGCAGCGTCCTGACGTCAAGCTCGATCGTACCGTCGTCCGCGAGCAGATCAAGCAGTCGATTGAGTTCTTCGACACCCCGGCGACCAAAGGAAAGCCTAACGGCTGGCAGGCCGAAGAGGACTGGAACAAGGCGCTCAAGGTGATGGAAGCCGCAGGCGCGATCAAGGCCGGCTGGAAGACTGCCGACTACTACACCAACGAATTCGTGCAGTGAGCGAGACCACGATGCTGACCAGGGTTGAACCACCAGTGCGAGTTGTCGAATCGTCTTCCGCGGCAGAAGCGCACATCCGCGTCGATCACGTCGACAAAATCTACAAGTCCGACCACGGCCCCGTGCATGCGTTGCAGGACATCTCGCTGGATATCAAGCGCGGCGAGTTCGTCTCAATCCTCGGGCCCAGCGGTTGCGGCAAGTCCACTTTGCTTAAGTGCATGACCGGGCTTGAGGGCATCAGCAGCGGAAACATGCGAATCGCCGGCAAGCGGCTCGATGGCCCGCCTCTGAATACCGGGATGGTCTTCCAGCGCGACGTACTGCTCGACTGGCGAAGCATCCTCGACAACGTCCTGATCACCGCTGAATTCCAGGGGTGCAAGACTCCCGAAATGCGCGCCCGCGCCATGAAACTACTTGATCGCTTCGGCCTAGTCGGCTTTGAGGACCGGCATCCGTGGGAGCTTTCGGGCGGCATGCGCCAGCGTGCGTCGATCTGTCGCGCGCTGCTGACCGATCCCGAACTGTTGATGATGGACGAGCCGTTCGGTGCGCTCGATGCTATGACGCGGGAGGATCTGAACTTGGAACTGGCACGCATTTGGCAGGAAACCCGCAAGACGGTTGTGTTCATCACACATAGCATTTCGGAGGCGATTTTCCTCTCGGATCGCGTCGTCATGATGGATCGCAACCCGGGTCGAATCGTGGAAATCATCGACATTGACCTACCGAGGCCGCGCCAGCTTTCAGTGCGCGAAACGGCAGACTTCGGGCGCTACAGCAGCCACATCCGCCAGATCTTCGCCAGCCTCGGCATCCTCAAGGAGTAACGCTATGTCACGCACCACTGCCCACCTCAAGGAGGCGGGAACTATCCTACTGGTGATCGCCGGCGCCATGCTGACTTGGGAGGTGCTCGTGCACGCATTCTCCCTCAAGCCGATCATTCTCCCCGCCCCGTCGCGAATCTGGACGGAGTTCCTGCAAACGCCCGCCTACTTCTTCAAGGAGTCGGCCCAGACTTTGGTGACCACCATGGCCGGGTTCGTCGCCGCCGTGGTCCTGGGGCTAGCGCTGGCCATCGGGATCGTCCACTCGAAGTTCCTCGAGCGTACCGTGTACACGCTGCTGGTCGCGCTGAATAGCGTACCGAAGGTAGCGCTTGCGCCCCTGTTCGTAATCTGGATGGGCACTGGTATCGAACCCAAGATCGCCATTGCAGTGCTGCTAGCTATTTTCTCGATCGTGATCGACGGGGTACTGGGCTTGCGATCGGTCGATCCGGACATGCTGCACTTGGCGCGAATCTCTAGGGCTTCCAAGCTCAGCGTGTTGCTGAAAATCCGGCTGCCCAACGCGCTACCCAGCATCTTTGCGGGCCTGAAGGTCGCCATCTCTTTCGCGCTCGTTGGCGCCATCGTTGGCGAATTCGTCGCCGGCTCAGGCGGTCTGGGCTTCGCGATCCTAATGGCCCAAGGGCAGTTTGACACGCTGCGGGTCTTCGTCTGCCTCATCCTGCTCGGATTGTTGGGCACGGGCCTTTTCTACGTCATCGAAGTGCTAGAGCGGCTCGCGCTGCCCTGGCACGTTTCCCAGCGCGGCCACGTCGGCGCAGGTCACTAAATTCTTCGGAGCAACTCAATGGCAAACGCACGCATCGGCGTCGACATCGGTGGGACTTTCACCGATATCGTCCTCCTCAACGGCTCGGGTGAGTCGTTCTCCACTAAGGTGTCGTCCACCCCAGCCGCACCGGAACAGGCCGTGCTCACGGGCATTCGGCGCATCGTTGATCTGGCGCAGATGCGTGTAGAGGACGTGATGGAAGTGCTTCACGGCACCACGGTCGGCTCCAACACGCTGCTGCAAAAGGCCGGGGCGCGCTGTGGTCTGATCACGACGAAGGGCTTCCGCGACGTGCTGGAAATTGGCCGCGTACGCACACCGACGATGTTCGACCTGTCCTGGGACAAGCCTGAGCCGTTGGTGGCGCGCCGGTACCGCCTCGAAGTGCGCGAGAGGGTGTTGGCGAACGGGACGGTTGAAGCGCCCTTGAATGTCGATGACGTTGTCGAGGCGGGCCGGTTCTTCGAAGCCGAAGGCGTGGAGTCGGTGGCTATCTGCTTCATCAACTCGTACAAGAACGGCGCGAATGAACGCGCCGCTCAAGAGGCGTTTGCAAAGGCTTTCCCAAAGATGCATGTGACTGCATCGATCTCGGTGCTACCGGAGCAGCGTGAGTACGAGCGGACATCTACCACTGTCGTGAATGCCTATGTGCTGCCCGCGCTAAGCGCCTACTTGAAGAGGCTGGAAACCGGCCTGCAGGACATCGGCGTGAAGGCGCCCCTTCTTGTGAGCAACTCCAACGGTGGTCTGTCTTCGGCGCGAGTCGCACAGGATCGACCCGTGTTTTTCATCTCGTCTGGACGCTCGGCGGGTGTGGTCGGCGCAGGGCGACTTGGCGCTGCCACGAATGAGGCCGACCTAGTCGTGTTCGACATGGGCGGCACGACGGCATCCGCCTCCCTCATTCAAGAAGGTAACCTCGCGCGAGCGAACGAGTACGAGTTTCGTGCGGGGATTTCGACGCCCAGCCGCTTCATCAAGGCGGGCGGCTATCTGATGCGCGTGCCGACCATTGATGTAGCCGAAGTCGGCAGCGGCGCTGGCTCAATTGCCTGGGTGGATGAAGGCGGCTTGTTGAACGTTGGCCCCCTGTCGGCTGGTGCGGACCCGGGTCCTGTCTGCTATGGCATCGGCGGAAAGCGTCCGACTGTCACGGATGCAAATGCCGTGCTCGGCTTCCTACCGTCGAAGCTTGCAGCTGGCTCGATGCAGCTTGACCTAGAGGGTGCACGCAGTGCTATCGACGAGACGCTCGGTCAACCTCTCGGCCTGAGCGTGGAAGACGCAGCTTACGGGATCCGCGAAGTAGTGAATGTCAACATGGCGCGTACGATCAAAGCCGTGACCGTCGAGCGCGGGGTTGACCCGCGAGAGTTCACGCTGATGGCCTTCGGCGGCTCCGGCCCCGTGCATGCTTGCGATCTCGCGGACGCACTGGGCATGCGCCGCGTGATGTTCCCTAATGCCCCCGGTGTCTTCACCGCCATGGGCATGCTAGCGGGCAGCGTTGAGCGCTACTTCGTCAAACCGCTCGAATCTGCCATCCAGTCGCTTGATGTGCGCGAACTGGCGCGCGTTCGTGATGCACTGCGCGAAGATGCACGAAGGGCACTGGAAGACGAAGGCTACGCGGGCGAGCGCGTCGAATACGTTTTCGAGCTCGACATGCGCTTCAAGGGCCAGGACTACGAGCTGCCGGTGCGCATCCCGGAACGGCTCGACGCTGAAAGCCTGTCACAGATGACGGATGACTTCCGTCAGGCCTACACCGCCATGTACGGTTACGCGTCCCGGGACACGATGGAGTGCGCCAACGTCCGCCTCCTTGCTCGCGGGATCGCCGAAAGAGTGCTCGATTTCCGTGACCTTCGCAGTGGCGGGGAACCCCGCGCGCAAGCCGAAGAGAAGACGCGCCCGGTGTACTTCAGCCGCAAGAGTGGATGGGTCGACGCGAAGGTGCTCAGGCGCGTAAGTCTGCCCTCCACGCTCGATGGCCCTGCGATCATCGAGAGTGCCGACACCACGATTGTGTTACCGCCCGGTTGGCAGGCCGCCACCGACCCGATCGGCAACGTGATCGCATCCCGCGTTGCGCAATAAAAAGTAGGAGCCGACATGTTAAAAATCAAGCTCGACCCGATTACCTTCGCCATTATCAAGAACGCCCTCGACACGATGGTTGATGACATGGCGTATGCCGTGATGCGCACGGCGCGTTCTCCGATCATCCGCGACGTTCTCGACTACTCGGTGACGATGTGCGATGCGCAAGGCCGCATCCTCTCGCAGGCAAAGACTGTGGCGCTGCACCTTGGCGCAGTCCCCGACGCCATGGACGTGGTGCTCAAGAAGTTCGCTGGCCGGTGGGAGCAGGGCGATGTCGTGGTGCTGAACGACCCATACGAAGGCGGCATGCACCTGCCGGACATCTTCATGTTTAAGCCCGTGTTTCTCGATGGCCGGTTGCAGGGCTTCGCCGTCGTCATAGCCCATCATTGCGACGTGGGTGGCCGCGTCCCGGGCTCGAACGCAGCGGACTCCACCGAAATATTCCAGGAAGGCCTGCGCATCGCGCCGATGAAACTGTACAGCCGAGGCGAGCGTAATGAGACGCTGTTCGAAATCATTGCGAAGAACGTGCGCCTCCCCGAGTTGGTGTTCGGAGACCTCGATGCACAATTGGCAACCTGCAACATCGGTGAACGTGAGCTGCTGCGATTGATTGATCGCTACGGAGAGAATGATCTCATTGCCTACTTCGACGAGTTGTTGGATTATGGAGAGCGCCTTACGCGCGGCGCCATCGCGAAGTGGCCTCAAGGTAGCTTCGAGTTTACCGACCACATCGACGACGACGGCTTTTCGCCGGATCCGATCCCGATCCGTTGCAAGATCACGGTGAAGGGCGACCACCTGCTGGTCGACTTCGCAGGCTCGTCTCCGCAGGTGAAAGGGGCTATCAACTCCACATTGTCGTTCGTGAAGTCGTCGACTTATCTCACCGTGCGTTGTGCACTCGGCGCGGACGTGCCGAACAATGCCGGTGTATATCGGTGCATTGATGTGGTTGCACCGGAAGGATCTATCCTAAATCCGCGTATTCCGGCGCCGGTGGCCGCGCGTGCGCTGACGGGCTATCGCGTTGTGGACGCTGTTTTCGGCGCGTTAGCGCAGATCGCGCCAGAGAAGGTTATGGCGGCAGGCGAGGGCGGTAACACCGTGATCGCATTAAGCGGAGTCGATCCCGTGCGTAAAGAGTCATTCATCCTGGTGGACATGATCAATGGAGCCTGGGGTGGCCGCGCGAACAAGGATGGCATTGAAGGCGTCACGAATCCTTCACAGAACATGTCGAACCTGCCGGTAGAGACGCTGGAGGCGCGTTATCCGATCGTGATTGAGGAGTACGGGTTCCGCGCGGACTCCGGTGGTGCAGGGCGCTTTCGCGGCGGCCTAGGCCTGGTGCGCCAATACCGCCTGGCGTCCGACGATGTGGTAGCGCAGGTTCGATCCGACCGCGCGGTACATGTGCCGTACGGCCTGTTCGGCGGCGACGCGGGCGCTGGCTCGCGCAACGTCCTGAACCCCTCCACGACGAATGAGGTGCTGCCGAGCAAGTTTACGCGCAGCTTGCCAATTGGCTCGGTCATCCGACACGAGCAGGCCGGTGCCGGGGGTTACGGTGCGCCGGGTGAACGTGAGCTCTCGTCCATCGAGAAGGACGTGCGCAATGGCAAGGTCACGCGCGCAGCCGCGGAATACCGCTATGGAGTGACGTTCAACGGTGAAGAAATCGCGCGCCAGGGGGATCGCTGATGACTGACCTTAGCCGTTTCTCGATCAACCAGATCACGACGCCGAGTTGGAATATGCCGCAAGCCATTGACGGCTATGCGCGGCATGGGGTCCACGGCATCGCTGTATGGCGCAACTTCATGGAGGAGTACGGCGTAGCGGCCACGCGCCAACACTTGCGTAGCGCGGACATGTGGGTAGCGAGCCTTTGCACCAGCGAGTGGCTCAACGTTACGTCGCCAGAGGAGATGGCGGGCGCCATCGACACGAACAGGCGCCTTCTCGACAACGCGGCAGAAATTGGTGCTCCCTGTTTGATGATGGTGGTAGGTGGCGTGCAGCCGAACGACAAAGACATTGCGGGCCAGCGTGCGCGCGTGCGCGAAGCGCTGCACGTGCTGGTGCGGCACGCCCGTCAGGTCGGCGTGAAGCTCGGCCTTGAGCCGTTGCATCCGATGTACGCCGGTGACCGCAGCGTTCTGAACACATTGAAGATGGCCAACGACCTGTGTGATGAGTTGGGCGAGGGCGCGGCGGTGGTGCCGGACGTTTACCACTGCTGGTGGGACCCCGATTTCGAAGCCCAGCTTCGCCGGGCCGGCCCTGACCGCATCGCGACCTTCCACTACTGCGACTGGCTCGTGCCCACGCGCAACCTTCGCGATCGCGGCATGGTGGGCGACGGTGTCGTCGACATTCCTCGCATCCGGTCCTGGCTTGACGCCATCGGCTACGACGGCTGCTTCGAGCTGGAGATCTTCTCCGAGCTGGATTGGTGGAAGCGTGACCCGGACGAGACCGTGCGTATTGCCATCGAGCGCTGCGCACCCTACGTGCAACCCCGAAAGAAATGACCATGAGCATCGACCAGAAACTCGTTGACCTCGGAATCGAGCTCCCCGACGCGCCTGTGGCCGGCGGCAATTTCGTTCCTGCGCGAATTGTCGGCCCCTTTCTGTATATCTCCGGCCAGGTGCCCGTGGTGAATGGCAAGGACCAACACGTTGGCCAGCTTGGTGCGGAGATCACGCTTGAGCAAGGGCAGGATGCAGCGCGCCTGTGTGCACTCAATATCCTCGCGCAGGCCCGGATCGCACTAGGGGGAGACCTCGGCCGCATCCGATCGTGCATCCGGTTGGGCGGTTTCGTGAACGCAGCTCCCGGTTTTGGCCTGCAACCCAAGGTGATTAACGGTGCATCGGACCTGATGGGCCAGGTGATGGGCGAGGCTGGCCGCCATGTGCGGGTAGCTGTCGGTTGTAGTTCCCTGCCGCGCAACGTCGCGGTGGAGATCGAGGCGCTTTTCGAGATCGATACAAAATGAACAAAGCACAAGGAAAAATGGTAAATGCTTTCACTGCCGGCGACTTAGAAAAACTGGATCCCCAAACGCGGCAGACGATTGACCGACGTGCGAAGCTGTTGGGGCCTGCCTACCGCCTGTTCTACCAGAAGCCCGTTGAGGTGTGCCGTGGTAGCGGGGTGCATCTCTATGACAGCGCCGGCAACGAATACCTCGATGCGTACAACAACGTCGTTTCCGTTGGGCATGCGCATCCCGCCGTCGTTCGCGCCGTTAGTGAGCAGATGGCCACGCTGTGCACGCACACGCGTTACCTGCAGGAGGGTATCCTGCATTATGGCGAAAAGCTGCAAAAGACGTTCGATGGCGCGGTGCGTGAATACCACGTGATGTTCACGTGCACGGGCTCCGAAGCCAACGATCTGGCTATGCGCATGGCGCAACACCACACCGGCAGGCGCGGCATCATCATTACCTCTGAGGCTTATCACGGCAATTCGCATCTCACAGCTGGCTTCTCCCCATCGCTTGGCGAGCGTTCGCCGCTGGGTACTTGGGTGCGTCGTGTGCCAGCGCCTGATTCCTATCGCGTTCCGGTTGAGGAGCTTGGATATCGCATGGCCGCACATGTCGCCGAGCAGATTGCCGATCTTGAGCGACGGGGCGAGGGGCTGGCCGCGTTCATCGTCGATTCGCTGTTCTCTTCCGACGGAATCTACGCGCAACCTACGGGCTTGCTCGCCCCCGTTGCCGAAATCGTTCGCAAGGCTGGAGGTTTGTTTGTCGCAGACGAAGTGCAAAGCGGCTTCGGCCGTTCGGGTGACCGTTTCTGGGGCTACCAACGCCATGGAATCTGCCCCGACATCGTGACCATGGGCAAGCCAATGGGCAATGGCTTCCCGGTTGCCGCAACCGTCGTCGCGCCCGAGATCGTGCAGGGGTTCGGTCGAGACATGCGCTACTTCAACACGTTCGGCGGCAACAGCGTCGCGATCGCTGCGGCGCAGGCAACGCTCGATGTCAATCAGTCGGAGGGGCTGCAGGAGAACGCCCTTCGGGTCGGCCAGGTGATCCAGGACGGTGTAAGGCAACTTTCCAAGCGGTTCGACGTGATCGGTGATGTTCGCGGTGCCGGTCTCTACATCGGCGTGGAACTGGTGACAGACCGCGAAATAAAGACCCCCGCCGCCGAAGCTGCGACCCGCGTGGTGAACGGATTACGCGAACGTCGCGTCCTAATTTCTGCGACTGGCCCGGATTCCAACATCCTCAAAATCCGGCCCCCGCTGGTGTTCAGTGCCGCTGATGCGGACCGACTGCTGACTGAGCTGGAAGCCGTCTTATCCGGACCCGCCTGAGAAAACCGTGTCGATGCAACTCGATGCAACGGTCATGGCCCTGGCGCATGGGCTGCGACAGGAAATTCTGTGACGGCTCGCCCAGGGGGAAGTGACGGTGAACGCACTCGCGCGCCTCTCGACGTTACGACGCCTGCGATCTTCAAGCACCCAAGGTGCTCGAGCGCGTGGCCCTCATCGTCCAGAGCTGGGTAGGGTCGGGTAGAGCTTTCTGGTTGAACGTGTGTGTCGCTGATGGGCTGGGTCGCAAGTGTTTGATTCAGTGCGGTGGGGTTGAACGCCTGATCTTGCGCAGAGGCGGGGGAAGACGATCCATTTATGGTGCCTTGAAATGGCAAAAAAACGGGATCTGACCCCGTTATCCCCAGTAGTTCAGCTATCCGCTCGGTATCGGAATAGAACATGTCATGACCCTTTGTTAAATCGGCTTGTATCGGCGCTATTCGCTATTCGCGAATAGCGAATATTGATCTCTTATGGACTTTCTTAAACGTCAAGATCTACTCGTGCTACTCAAAGTAGCGGCGCATCCACCACAGCGCTGGACATACGCTGCGCTTGGTGAAGCCTTGGCCATGAGCGCTTCGGAAACTCATGCGAGCGTGAAGCGCGCCGTGGTTTCCGGCCTGGCGGTGGCGCCTGCGCGTGAAGAATGGTTGCCGGTCAAGCCGAATCTGCTGGAATTTATCCTTCATGGTGTGCGCTACGTCTGACCGGCCACGGTGGGCCCGGTCAAGCGCGGTGTGTCAACGGCCTTTGGCGCTGATCCTTTGGCCGGCGAATTGACGGCAGCGCCGGGTGAGGCACCGGTATGGGCACATCCCGCCGGTAGTGCCAAGGGCCCCACAATTTCGCCGATTTACCGGACTGCACCGCAAGCCGCGCTGACTGACCCGGCGTTGTATCGCATGCTGGCTCTGCTGGGTGCTTTGCGCACTGCGCGCGCGCGAGCGTGCGCTGGCCGCCAAGCTGATGGAAAAGGAACTGATGCAGTTTGATTCAGGAGCCGCAACGCATGCGAGTCATCAATGTTTGGATATGGAAGCCGCTGCTCGGGGCGTTGGGGCGCTAGGCCGCTGTTGCTAAACTCGATGCTTTATTCCTG
This sequence comes from Ottowia thiooxydans DSM 14619, assembly GCF_000422885.1. Lineage (GTDB taxonomy): Bacteria > Pseudomonadota > Gammaproteobacteria > Burkholderiales > Burkholderiaceae_C > Ottowia > Ottowia thiooxydans. Next base: position 144,987 of record NZ_AUGX01000016.1, read on the forward strand.
AATCGGGCTCGATGACACCTTTTCGCGGCAAACTTCGTGCGCGGCATCTGGAGGTTGTTGTCGCCGTTTCGGAATTGGGAAACCTGTCACGCGCAGCGGAGCAACTGCACATGACACAGTCTGGCCTGTCGCGCGCAGTCGCTGAGGTCGAGGAGATTGTGGAAGGCCGGCTGTTTGATCGCACGGCCAAAGGCATGACTTGCACAGACTTGGGCTCGGCCTTATGCCGGCATGCACTCCTTTTGCTGAGTGACATGCGCAAAGCTGAATTGGAGTTGCAGTCGATCTCAAGCGGAAGTACTGGCCATCTTGTGGTCGGCTGTTTTTCAATGTACGCCAGTGCGGCACTGGCGGATGGCATTACCCGTTTTATGCAGGTGGCCCCACGTGTGCAAATTGGTATCGAGGTCGGCTCCCACGAAACCCTGATCGAAAAGCTTGACTACGGAAGAATTGACCTTTTCATCAGCCGCAGCTTTCCAGGTATGCATGGATCACAGTACCGCTATGTTGAACTGCTCCGGGATGATGTCGTGTTGGGATGCCATCCCCAGCATCCGCTGGCCAATGCGGAACCTACGCTTCGGGACTGCGTGCAGTACCCCTGGGTTTCTGCCCCAGCTGGAAGCTTCATGCATGAGTGGTTGAATGAAAAAATCCGTGCTGAAGGATTGGCTTCTCCGCGTATTGTTGGCGTTCTCTCCCTGGAGCTGGGACGTAGTTTGATCATGCAAGGGCAAATGATCTGGCTTTTGCCTGGCAGCATTGCCCGGCAATTGGCTACGCGGGGGGAGGTCGTGGTGTTGCCAGTAGCGTTGAACATGCAACTCGGCCCATTGGCCGCAGTTTGGCGTCGAGAGCGCAGCAGCACGCGTGCCATGCGCGAATTTATCGTGGCTTTACGAAAGAGCATGGAACACAGTCCTGCATAGGACGACTGGGTTTACTCGTCTTTGAGCGCGCGCCAAGGGCTTGCGCAACTCGCATGGACATACGCAGAACGCGCATGTCTCCTGAACCTCCAATGCATCTACGATCCATCTCGCTATTCGCGAATGCATTCGTTGATGGATTTTTCAGGACATTCCTTTTGAGAGGTAGATGTGAGTACAACCACACTTTCTTCGGCGGAGCTGCGGTCTTCTACCCCCATCAATGGTTTGCTCAATAAGCCGGTGCCTGGATGGCGGCGAGCGATTGTCGTGGCCTTGTGCTTCGTCATAGTGGCCATCGAAGGATTCGATGCGGCCATCATTGGCTTTGTCGCCCCTCAAGTGGCAGAGCAGTTTGGCGCCATGCCTGGGCAGGTTTCCCTGGCCATCAGTGCAGGGATGCTTGGCCTGTTGCTGGGTTATCTGGTAGGAGGCCCACAGGCGGATAGACGCGGACGTAAGCCAGTGCTGATTGTCGGCATCGCAGTATTCGGCATTGCGACTGTGGCAACGGCCTTTAGCGGAACCCTGACACAGCTCATCGCCTGGCGACTAGTGACGGGCATAGGAATTGGCGCCGCTATGCCGGCCATGTCTGCTTTGCTGGCCGAGATTTTGCCCGCCACACGCAGAGCTTCCATCTTGTCAGCTGTCTTCTGTGGCTTTCTGTTCGGTAGTGCCGCCGCAGGCATTCTTACCGGGCAACTGATTGACTCCATCGGATGGCATGGCTTGTTCGTGATGGGCGGCATTGCTCCGTTGGTGGTGTTGCCATTAATGCTGATGTTGGTACCCGAGTCTCCGCAGTTCCTTCTAGTGAACGGCAAGACTCAAGAAAAGGTGCGAGATGCCCTGCGCAAGATCGGAATCGCACCACCCTCCGGCACGGAGATCGCATTGGTGGCCACGGGGGAGCAAGGTGAGGCGGGTGGATTGCGCGCTTTGTTCGGCCCGCACCTGCGGCTGACTTCCATGCTCATCTGGGCATTGATGTTCCTGATCCTCGGTAGTTTCTATGTCATTGCCAGCTACTTGCCGACCATGCTCAAAGCCTCTGGCGTCTCGTTGGCTGTGGCTTCCAAGACGGCGGCGCTGTTTCAGACGGGTGGTCTGGTCGGTGCCGTGGTGGGGTCCATTGTGATTCGCAAGCTGTCCCCTATGAAGTTGGTTTGGATGGCTCTCCTGCTTGGTGCGGCAACGCCGTTGATTTTGTCAGCACCAGCACAGAGTGGTTTGTACAACGCTAGCATCTTTGTAGCAGGCGTTTTGATCAGTGGCCCCATTGTTGTGATCAATGCCGTCATCGTCATGTTTTATCCCACTGCGGTGCGCTCGACGGGGGCTGGGTGGGCCAACAGCATGGGGCGGTTGGGGTCCTTTGTTTGTGCCGGCTCCATCGGGTGGTTGGTGCAGCAAGGCATTTCTCTTCAAAACGTCATTGCAAGCGTCTCAATCGCTATCTTTATCTGCGCGGTGTTGGCGTTCTTCCTCAGCCGCAACGTTCCAACTACGAGAGATTGAAAATGGAAATCGACAACAATCAACCCGTAGTGCGCCTGCAGGCTGGCAAGGCACGTGGCCAATTGCGCGAAGGCGTCGCCGTATTTAGAGGCTTGCCTTATGGACAGCGGGTTGACACCGCCAGCCGCCTTTCAGATTTGAAAGCACCTGATGCTTGGCAAGGTGAGCTGGACGCCACTCAGCTAGCCGCCGTATTTCCCCAAAGCCGCTCGCGGCTTGCGCTGGTCATGGGCGACGGCATCAAAGACAACCCGCAATCGGAAGACGCATTCGTGGTCAATGTCTGGGCGCCAGAAAACGCTAAGTCATTACCCGTTCTCTTCTTTATTCACGGAGGAGCTTTTGTCTCGGGCGGGGGAAGTGCGCCCTGGTATGACGGGGAGCGACTAGCCCGCGAAGAGGCCGTCGTGGTAGTGACTGTGAACTATCGGCTGGGAGCGCTTGGGCATTTGGGAACGCAGCCGGATATCCAAGGCGCCAACCGTCCTGTGCGTGATCTTCTTCAGGCATTGCGGTGGGTGCAGGAAAATATTGCAGCCTTTGGGGGCAACGCTGATCAGGTGACGGTGGGTGGGCAATCGGCGGGTGCCTGGTATGCCTGGCTATTGGGAATGAGCCCCGCAAGCAAGGGACTATTGCGTCGCAATATTTTGATGAGCTTGCCCAAGTTGCCGCCGATGAGTCAAGAAGAAGTTCATGAGCTTCGCCGCTCATTTGGTGACTTTGCGGGAGGCTTATCTATCGACAGTTCCTTGACGGTGGAGCAAGTGCTTGCGGCGCAGATGAAGGTCATGCAATCTGCGGCAGCATTCGGTGATGTCAGCGCGTCATTTCGACCAGCTTACGAAGAGTCTGTAGTGCCGGAATGGATGTTCGACATAACGGAAGCAGCGCGCAACTCCCATGTGTCGGAAACGCTTCTTGGCTCCACTGCCGAGGAAAACGCCTCTTTCTTTTTTCGGTCTGAAGAAGTACTTTCAGCCACCGAGCAACGGGTGCGCCAGTGGTTTGAGCAGAGCTTTGGGGCAGACGCTGATGCCGTGTATGACCGGTGCGCGAAGAAGCGTCCGGGTCACACGCCTTATACGCAGTTGGTGGACGCGGGTTCAGAGCTGATGTTTGGTCGAATCGTGCCAGAAATTGCTCAGGCCCTGACGCTAAACGAGCGTAGTGCCTATGCGTACAGTTTCAATGTTGCGAGCGGCCTCCCGCATCTGATGTCACCGCATTGCATGGAGCTCCCATTTCTGTTTGGCAATCGCAAGGACTGGTCAGATGCGCCCATGCTGACTGGTGTCTCGGAGCAGGTGTTTGAGCACGTGGGTGGGCAGATCCGACGAGCTATTGGTGGCTTTGTGCGTGAGGGCGTGCCGCGCGATTCATCTGGCGCAGCTTGGCCCCGCTGGGATGAACAGCAGCGCATATTGACCGAAATGATAGCGAGCGGAGTGCGCCGCCTGCCTTTTGTGGAATGAAACAAATTTGGCAGGGCTACTCAGAACGAGCCTGTCGAATCGAGCCATGAACGGGCTTGCTGAATCGTGATCGCACCGCGAAGCCGCAGTTCCAAGCGATTGTGCTTGCGTGCAACCGACTACGGGGCTAGCTTGACCGATGTAGCCAGTGCAGCCGCTTCAGCGTTGCAGTCTGCCGCCGGAGGTACTTGTCCGGCGGAGCGGGCTTTGGCGATCTCTTGCTTGGCGGCGGCCAGCTGAGCGCGGAACACTTCGTTGTCATGGAGCCGGGCCACCGTGGCGGAGCCGATCAAACGGCCTGCTTCGATGTCGCTCTTCCAGTGCACACCACAGACACCACGACTTTGAATGTAGGAGCGGCCACGCTGAAGCAGCACATCCGTGCGCTCTGGGGCCAGCTCGGTGAGCACCAATGCCCAAGCCCAACCCAATGCAGAGTGGCCGGAAGGGTAGGAGCCATCTTTGCGCAGTGCCGCTTCTTCGGCTGGCGTGCAGCTTTGCTCGTTGAAGGCTACAAAGGGGCGGGTGCGGTTGTAGTGATCTTTGGCTTTGTAGGTGGCCAGGCCTGCATCTGCGAGGGTGCGGCGCAGCAGCATGTTCAAGTGAGGCGTGTTCTGTTCGGAAATGCTCACGCCTAGTGCGCAGGCAAAGTGTGAGGTGACTGCCGGAGGTCTGAGGTTGGCATCCTTCGCGGCCTGGGCGCCGCGTGGACCTTTTTGTAGCGCGGTGAGGGCGCGGTAAGCCTCGCCATCCGCAGCCAGCGCAGATGAACCTTCGGCCGGAGGGGGCGGCAACAGCGCCAGGCTGTCAGGCAGTTCGCTGCGTTTCAGGTAGCCATTGACCAAACCGGGGCGTATCTCGCCCACTTCTGCTGCAACGATGGGTGGTTTGGGCGTGCTGGTGCTGGTGCATGAAGCAGAGAGCAGGGCGGCAGCGCCGAGCGCCAACAGGGTACGAGGATGCATGGAAAAGGTCTCCGGATTTTTTCTAGTTGATGATTTGATCGGCCTCGGAAGGTCAGCGCAGTATGTCGATATTCGGCGAAAGACAGCGCCACGAATGACTATAGGACCGAACAGATGCAGCTTGCTTCGCACAGGTGACAATTCGCCTGAAGGCGCTTCAGCTGAAGTGGTCCAAAGAACGCCACAGGCATCATGAATGCCAAGGCCGTATTCCCGCTCACCGGGTGCTATCAATAGCCACTTGTGCTTAAGCCAGCTGTACCGATTGCAGCAAGCGCACCAAGTCCGTCTGCCGATGGCAACCGGTCTTGCGCATGAGGTTCTTCAAATGCGTGCGGGCCGTATGCCAGCTGCAAGCTTCCATCGCCGCGTAGTCTTTAATGGTTTTGCCGGCAGCCAGCAGCAGAGCCAACCGAGCTTCTGCAGGTGAAAGGCCCAGCATGTCTGTCACTAATTCCGGACTCAAACCGCCCGAAGCATCCGGGTCTACCAAGACGATCAATGCAAGGGGAGCTTGGTGTAACGCTGCCACATGGCTGGCTTTCAGCGGAAGAACAGTGACCACCAGCCGCGCAGGGCTCCCGATGAGCTGCAATGCACCCGCCGGACCACGCATACCTGGGCCGCAGTTCTGCGCCACCAGCTTGTGCAAGCGGCGTTGGGCAGCATCATCGAGGCACCGCAATTGGCCATGTCGCACGCCTAAGGGGCTGAGCTTATTGCCTAGCCAACGCTCTGCGGCCGGATTGCTGTATTGGATGCGGCAGCTCGCATCGACTAGCGCTATGCCTTGCGGCAGACTGTGCAATGCAGCCGAGCCCAGGGCCGCATTCTGAGCTAGCTGGCCCATGCGCGAGCGCAAGCGTGCGGCGCGCATTAAATCGGGCATGAGCTGCTGCATTAATGCGTTGTCGCTGGCGCCATAGTGAGTGTGGTCCCGCGGACGCAGAAAACCCAGAAAATCGCGGGCGCCGCCTTCGTCGCGCACCAATGCCCCGAGTGTGTGCCGAAAACCGTGGGGCTCCAGGAAATCGGCATACACCATGTTGCGAGACCTTTCACGCGCACCGATGTGCTCGTGATCCAACATCACGTGACCCAAGGGCATATTCATGAGGACGGCCATGCGAAGGTCATGTCCGATGTGATGGGTTTCGTACTCGCGTAGTTTCTCTGAGTGAATACCCACGGTGCCTTGGTTGTCCACGCTGTCAATGACCCCAGCATCGGCGGGGCCCAGCGTAAAGAAGTGGAAGACTCCCGCGCCCAAGGCATCTCGCATGGTGTCGATGCCCTCGTACCAGTCTTGCGGCGACATCACTCCGTCATACAGCAGCCCGGTGATGCGTGTCCTGACGTCTTGGAGCATGGTGGACTTCTTTGTTCTGTCTCTTCCTGCTGTTAATTCTAGTAACAATCAAGCAGGCCGTCTCTTTTTTTGATTCGCAGTTGATCTGATGCGACTCAGAGGCTCAAAGGCACAGCCAGAGATGCCTTCAAGGTCTGCATCACCACGATGGTCCGAAACGCTTTGATATTGCTCGAACTGAAGAATAGTTCACGCGTGAGCTTCTCGTACTCCACCATGTCCTGGACGTTGAAGATCAGAAGAAAATCGAAGTCGCCAGTGATGTAGTAAGCCTGCTGAACCTGTGAGCACGCTGAGAACCTCTGTTTTATTTCATCCAGCAAATCAAGGCGTTCGCTTTCTACCTTCACCTCGACCGCGAGTGTGATGGGGCGTCCGGCTTTCACGGGATCTACAACGGCGACGGTGGCCGTAATGAGGCCGCTGGCCTCGTACTGAGCGATGCGCCGGTTGACTGCTGAAGCGGACAGGTTGACGGCTTCCGAGAGTTGCCGCTGGGGCGTCTTGCTGTTCTTCTGCAGAAGGCCCAATAGCTTGATGTCGTAGCTGTCTAGTTCCATAGCGTGTTTTGCCTCAATTCGAAATAGAGCCACTCAAACGCAACAGTGTTGCGTTTGAGTGGCTCATTCGGGGATAGTTTGCCATGTTGACGCAGCAATACTTCTCTCATTGAAACACTGACTCGGTGGGAGCATTCCACCGGGTGACCGAGGAGACGCATGCTGTTCACCAACCCGGCCGCCATAAAAACGGCCTATCCAACGGAATTGAAGGCCATTTTGTCCAAAGCCGGAGCAGACGAATGCCGGCTGTGGATTTCGTTTTGGAACAGGATCTACGCGAGAGCAACTCCGCTGCGTGCACTGCCACGGCTCGCAGAACACCTTGGAGTAGGTTCTGTACTGATCAAGGACGAAGGTGATCGCTCCGTGCTTGGAAGCTTCAAAGCGCTTGGCGCTCCCATCGCACTGGTGAGGTTGATCTTGCGCCGATGGCCCTCGTCAGGTTTTGAGCCTGGCCGGCTGTTCCAAGGTGCGTACAAGAACGAAGTGGCTGATTTCACCGTCATCAGCGCAACAGACGGCAACCACGGCAAAGCCCTCGCGGCGGCCGCGCAGAGCATCGGCTGCGGTTGCGTCATCGTTTTGCACGCCAAGGTGAGCAAAGAACGCGAACAGGCTATTGCGCAATATGGCGCGCAGATAGTGCGCATCGCAGGCAACTACGACGAGTCTGTGGAGGAGGCTGCAAGGCTCGGCCGGGTCAACGGTTGGGAGGTGGTTTCCGACACTTCCTACGAAGGCTACGAGGAGGTTCCGCGAGACGTCATGCAGGGCTATGGTGTCATCTCGGCTGAAATTGTTGAAGCTTTGTCAGCTCCTGAGGGGCAAGGCGCACCGTTCACACACGTCTTTCTTCAGGGAGGTGTGGGAGGCCTCGCAGCTGGCGTGTTGAGCTATTTTTGGGAGCGCTATGGCGACAAGCGGCCTCAGGTCGTGATTGTTGAGCCAGCGCAAGCAGATTGCCTGTACCAAAGTGCGACCAGCGGTATTCCCTCCAGAACGAACGGCTCCGTTGATTCCGTCATGGCGGGTTTGGCATGTGGTGAGACTTCGCCGCTGGCATGGAAGTTTCTGGAAACGGGTGCGGACTTCTTTCTCACGATTGAGGATAGCGACGCCACAGAGGCCATGCGAGTGCTTGCCGAAGGCCGCCATGGAGACATTCCTTTGGTTTCCGGCGAGTCTGGCGCAGCGGGTCTGGCAGCGCTTCAGGTACTCAGGGCATCGGACGTTCTAGCTCGCCAAGCTGGGCTCACTGACGCTTCCCGGATTTTGCTTATCAACACGGAAGCTGCGACTGCGCCCGCTATCTACGCCGAAATCGTCGGTACTACCGATGATGCCATTCGCGCTCGTCAAGCAGCCTGGACATCACCGGTCACGCTTTAAGAGATTCCGCTTCGCGGACGACGCGAAGCATCCCAACGTCCGTCATTTGGCGGCGAGGTGCGGATATCCATGACGCGCCATTCACATGACTCCATTGACAAGAACCAGGAAGACAATATGCAAATCAATCTGTTCAAGCTTACGCTGCCGGCCCTACTCACCATCGCCTTGATGCCTGCGGTAGCGCAGGACAGGGGTAGCTCGGTCAAGTTATTGGTTGGCTACTCAGCCGGAGGCGCACTCGATTCCGTCGCACGGGCTGTGGCAGACAACCTGCGCGTCACACTTCAGCAAACGGTGGTGGTGGAGAACAAGCCTGGGGCGAATCAACGGCTGGCGATTGCAGAAGTGAAGCGTTCGCGCCCTGATGGGCAAACCATTGTCATTGCCAACAATGGCCCATTCACGCTGTTTCCACACCTGTACAAAAACCTGGATTTTGATCCGGTCAAAGACTTCACGCCCATCGGCCGGCTCGCGGGGATGGAGTTGTGTCTGTCTGTGGGGCCCAAGGTGCCTTCGGGAGGTATGAAGGAGCTGGTTGCTTGGGCCAAGGCCAACCCCAGCGAGGCAGCTTACGCCACATCAGGGCCAGCCACGATGGGGCAGTTTGTGGGCATTATGTTGGGCAAAGCGACCGGGGTGGATTTCAATCACATCCCATACAAGGGCGGCTCGCCCGCGCTGCTGGACGTGGCGGCAGGGCAGGTACCTGTTTCCATTGACACCTGCCTGGAGCCCATGGAGTTAGCCAAGTCGGGAAAGGTGCGAATCTTGGCGACCACCGGGCGCAAGCGCAATCCAGAGCTGCCAACCGTGCCCACATTGCGTGAAAGCGGGTTTGATGTGGTCGCGGAGGGGTACGTAGGAGTCTATGCGCCCGCCAACCTGCCGCCGGAGGTCGCTCAGCGCTTGGTACAAGCGGTTGCCACGGCCGGGAAAGCACCTGAAGTTTTGCGCCGAATTACCCAAGCCGGCATGATTGTTGACTATGGGAAGCCCGAGGAGTTGGCCGCAGCACAAGCCGCGGGTGTAGAGACATGGCGCGCGCCCATCAAAGCAAGTGGCATGACTCTGGATTAATGGTCTGTCGCCGACTCTGGCGCTGATAGGCGCAGTCGGTGACTATTTCTTGAGGCGGCCTTATGAAGTTTGAATTTCGTTCGCCCTATGAAGGCTCTAAGCCCTTCGACCTCAAAAATCCGTTCGCGCTGAGCTTGCCGAAGCGGTGCGCAAGGCTTCGATCCTTCGACAGACTCAGGACAGGCCAAGCTCCAGCTCGAACGGTTTTATTGCTTGACCGAAACCCTAGAACGTCAGGGTAAACGGTTAATACATCACCGTGCCGGATCACTAGACACTCCAGGAAACTAAGACAATTTCGTCCCAAGCCTCTATGAAACTCGACCTCAACCAAGATGGCATTCTGAATAAGCTCGTAAGCATTCGCAGAGATATTCACGCGAATCCAGAGTTTGGTTTTCAGGAAACGCGTACCGCTGGTCGCGTGGCCGCGTTCCTGACGGCCTGCGGAATCCCGGTCACGACGGGGGTGGGGGGAACGGGCGTTGTGGGCACGTTAAAGCGTGGCACCAGCAATAGGTCCATCATTTTGCGTGCGGACATGGACGCGCTAAAAATTCAGGAGACGCCCGCGCATACGCGCGCCCATGGCTCTTTGAATCCTGGTTACATGCATGCGTGCGGTCATGATGGTCACACCACGATGCTTTTGGGGGCTGCCCAGGTTCTCGCTGCGCAAGGTGGATTCGATGGCACCGTACAGTTCGTATTCCAGCCTGCGGAGGAATGGGGGAAAGGCATGCTCGCCATGCTGGAAGATGGGTTGCTTGAGCGATTTCCGGCTTCCGAGGCCTACGGTCTGCATAACGTTCCCGGCTTGGCAATCGGCAAGTTTGAAACCCGTGCTGGCGCGTTTCGCTCTGCTGAAGATAACTTCACCATCAATATTCGCGGAAAGAGCGTGCATTCCGCGCGGCCGCAGCAGGGCAGAGATGCATTGGTTGCCGCTGCTGCTGTCATTACGGCGTTGCAAACCATCATCTCCAGAGTGATCACGCCGGGTGAGCAGGCCGTGGTTTCGTGTACCGATATCAAGGTGCCGGGCATACGGAATGTGATCTGCGGTGAGGCTGAGATTTCTGGGGATTGCCGCTCGTTTTCACCGCAGGTCAGCGCCCTGATAGAGCGCGAACTCCGCACTGTTGCAGAGAACGTGAGCCGCGCACATGGATGTGAAGCCTTGGTTGAGTACACACGGGAGTTTGTGCCTACCGTTAACCACCCTGAACTTGCGATGGAGGTGGGAAGGGTTCTGACGGGTGTATTCGGCGTAGATGCCGTTGATGCGAACGCACGTCCTCAATCGGGCTCCGAAGATTTCGGGCAGCTTCTTTTAAAAATCCCCGGTTGCTTCGTGAATATCGGGAATGGCGCTACAGAGTCACTGCATAACTCTGCGTATGACTTCAACGACGAAGCTATTCCATTTGGTGTGGAGTTCTTCGCGACTGTTGCCCGGGCACGGCTTCCTCTCACATCACGCTGACCTGCAATCTGCAGCCCACAGGGTATCGCCGCCGTCGGGTCTGTAACTCCCTCTGGCGAAGTGGGCCTGGTGTTGCGTGCTCCTTGGGCGCCTGATTGCCCGTCGTTCCGCTGCTCATTTCCCCGCTGGGCGAATAGGGCGAGACGGGTTTCATCCCCCCAATTTCGACTTTCTTTCTCTGCTTCGCCGGTTGTGCTGGATACCGGGGATGCATTGGGAGTCGCTCCTACCTCCAACCGCCATGTCGGTGGGTTTCCCCCATGCGCGAAGTGCAATCTTGTTTGTTAAAGTGCAATTATTCAATCTTGTATACAAGATTGAATAATGTGTACAATAAAAGCGTGAACAACATGGATTGACCTCGTATGCAGCCTCGCGCCCCCGTTGAGCCCACTGATTCCGCAGAAGCGCGCCCCAACACGCACGATGGGGTTTACCAATCAATCCGTGAGCGCATCCTGAGCATGGTCAACACGATTGAGGAGCCAGTACACCTGCGTGAAGAAGATGTGGCCCAGGAGTTGTCTGTCAGCCGAACGCCGGTCCGAGAGGCGTTGAAGCGCCTGGGTCAAGAGGGATTGCTCAGCTTGCAGCCGCGTCGCGGCGCTGTGCTTATGCCGGTGACGCACAAGGAGTACACAGACTGGCTAAAGCTGCGAGCGGAGCTCGAGTCATTTACCGCGAGCGAAGCGGCACTGAATGCGTCCAAGCGCGATGTTGACCATCTGAGGTCCATCTTTGCCCCGTTCAACGAGAGCAATCTGAGCGAGCGCGCAGATGAGTACGCCGCAGCCAATGTGGCGTTCCACGCCGATCTTATGCGTTTGGCGAACAACGTGGTGCTGGAGAAGATCTGGAAATCTTTTGGCCACGGCCAGATGTTGCGCTTCAAGACTATCCAACGCCTGAACCGCGCTCACGACTCTCTACGTGAGCATCTGGACATCATTGATGCCATCAATGCGCGCGACGCTGAGTTGGCATCGCAACTTGCGAAATCCCATGTGTTGGGCCTGCTCGGCCAAGTCAACAAGAGCCGTTAGTTTGAATTTGCTTACTTCTTATCTGGAAGACATGAAATTTTTTACCTATGAAATCGATTCGGCCGCTCCGCGTTTAGGGGTGGTGTTGGGGGAGGGGGGCGCATTCGATGTGACAGAGCTTCTCGCGCATTCGTTGGCTCCAAAATCCCGGAGCAACATTCCGCAGAATTTGCTTTCACTCATCGCGTTGCCTGATCAGGGGGCATCGACCATGGCGGACATCAGCGCGGCCCCGCAGGAGGCAAAAGACAAGTGCCAGATCAATCTGGAGAGCATCGTGTGGTGTGCGCCCATCGTTCGGCCACGCCGCAACGTGTTCTGCGTGGGACGCAACTACAAGGCCCACATCATTGAGGGCAATGTGGCGCGTGGCCGGAACATTAATGATTTTCCGAGAGCGGTGGAGTTCTTCACCAAGCCTCCCTCCACGGTGAGAGGGCATCAACGCGCCGTGAGCAACCACCAGGCAAGCACGCAGAAGTTGGATTACGAGGTGGAGCTCGCCATCGTGATCGGCAAGCGGGGCATCAACATCGCTGAGAAGGACGCGATGGACCATGTGTTTGGCTACACCATCCTCAATGACATCACCGCGCGCGATCTTCAAGATCTTCACGGGCAGTGGTTCAAGGGTAAGGGGCTTGACGGCACGTGCCCGATGGGGCCTTATGTGGTTCCCAGCCAGTTCATAGAGCAGCCGCACAAGCTGCGCATCGCGCTGAGCGTGAATGGTGAACCGCGCCAGGATTCCAACACGGCGGATCTGCTTTTCAGCATTCCCCAGATCGTGAGCCAGTTGTCGAATGGCATGGCCTTGGAGCCCGGCGATGTGATTGCCACAGGTACGCCATCCGGCGTGGGCCTTGGCTTGACGCCGCAGAAATTCTTGAAACCAGGTGACGTGATCACCGCCCATATTGAGTCAATCGGTGAGTTGACCAACACCATCAGCCTAGGAGATTGAAAAATGAAAATCCGTTTCGCACTTGCCCTCTCGATGACGGTCCTCGTTCCCATTACGGCGATGGCGCAAAACTATCCAGCCAAGGCCATCACCATCGTGGTGCCTTTTCCCGCCGGTGGAACTCTGGACAATCTGACCCGCTCAATCGGTCAGAAGCTTGGTGAAAACCTGAAGCAGCCTGTTTTGGTAGACAACAAACCTGGCGCCGGTACAACCATAGGTACGGAATTCGTAGCACGTGCCAAGCCAGACGGCTACACCTTTGGCATGGTGGCCAACAGCTTCACCATCAACCCCAGTCTTTATGACAATCTGAGGTACAACACTTCGGAAGACTTCATTCCCATCGCCATGCTGGCCTATACGCCTCATGTGCTGGTAGCCAGCCCACAACTGGGCATCACCCAATTGGGAGAGTTGATGGAGTCTGCAAAAAAATCTCCAGGCAAGCTCTCGTTCGCCTCGTTCGGTAGCGGGACTTCATCGCATATTGCCATCGAGGTGTTCAAGTCGCTGGCGAAGATCGACGTGTCACATGTGCCCTACAAGGGCCAAGCCCCTGCACTCAATGATCTTCTGGGTGGCCACGTCAATATGATGTTTGCGAACTTGCCGGATGTTCTGCCGCATATCCAATCGGGCAAGCTGCGTGCAATCGCCATCGTTAACGATGTGCGCACGAAAACGGCGCCGAACATTCCAACGTTCAAGGAGTTGGGTTACGCATCATTCCAGTCGAATTCCTGGTACGGAATGATTGCACCGAAGAGCACTCCGGCCAGCATCATCAGCAAGATCGATGCAGAGCTGAAGTCCATCGTGAAATCAGAAGAAATCCAGAAGCGACTGGCTGAACAAGGCCTTGAGGTTGCATCGATGAGCTCCGCAGATTTCAAGTCGTTCATTGCTGACGAAATCAAGAAATCAGAAAAGATCGTCAAGGCCTCCGGGGCCACCGTCAATTGATTCACAAGCAGTTTTCCTGCACCCTATCTATCTAAGGAGAAATCATGGCCAAGAAAATCATCCGTTCAGACAAAGTCACACCTCCTAAGGCGCCGCTTTCCCCGGCTGTAGTATCAAATGGTTTTGTGTTTGTCTCAGGCCAACCCGCGTTCTATGGTGATCGCCAGATTGCCCATGGTGACTTCAACGCGCAGATGCACCAGGTCATGAAGAACCTGATTGCCTTGCTTGAAGAGGCTGGCAGCAATCTTGAAAAAGTCGTCAAGGTCAACGTGATTCTGAAGCATTCCACGGACTTCGCGAAGATGAACGAGATCTACAAGACCTACTTCACCGAAGGCAACTATCCCGCCCGGACTACCATTGCAGCGGACATGGGGTACGACGACTTCCTGCTCGAGATCGAATGCACCGCTGAAGTATGATTTAGTAGGCAGGCCAGCACAGCGGTGGCTCGGCTGGCTTGCGTTTTATGAAAACTCCATTTAGGTTGAGCTTGCGGAAACCTCGCGCAAGGCTTCGACAGGCTTGTATGGTTTGGTTTCCATCAACCAACCATGAAGAAAGGGCGAGGAGCCGGGATGGAGGGACATCGACGGGCATCGGCCATT
>NZ_AUGX01000017.1 GCF_000422885.1 Ottowia thiooxydans DSM 14619
GATCTTGATGCGCACAACTTGGGCCTGCTGAAGCTCGGCAAACACACGATCGAGCACGCCACTCTTGGACCAGCGACTCATGCGCGTGTAGATGGTGTGCCAGTTGCCCAAGCGCGCGGGCAGGCCACGCCATTTGCACCCGTGCTCAGCAACATAAAGAATCGCATTCAACACGTCCAAATTCGAGACACCTACATTGCCGCGCTGTACAGGAAGGCAGTGCTCGATCTGGGCAAACTGGGCTGGTGTGATTTCCATGGATGAAGTATCTCTGGCCACCCAGGGGTAACTCAATTAGTGTTAACACGCCCTAGTTCTTGAAGCAAGAGCATCTTTCAGTGCTCTTGCCCGCCCCTTGCCCCGCGCTCCTCAGCACGGCCTCAAGGGGTGGGATACCCACTCGGGCCATTGCTGCGCTCGGCCCTGCACTGTTAGTCGCAAGCGAATGGTTTTACGCCCTCTCCCGCATGGCAGTAGGAGCGCCGAACTTCAAGTGACTCCCATGACCTGGATGCACTACCGATCATGATAAAAATGCAGTTAGCGAAAGGCCGAAAAATAATTTCAGCATGAGAACGCTAAGGAGCAACGATGTCAAACTTCAATTGGTCAGCATCAGAAAAAAAGATCGCACGCCGTGTTTACGACGAGGCCCTTCATGCCGAACTGGCCGAAGTCATGGCCGAGTTCAAGGAGAAAGCGGCAGCCGCAGCAAGCCCAGACGATATGTGGGCCGTCGAGGAGTATTTAGAACGCAAGAGACGCGAGATCGACCGGAAGTACGACTACCGATATTCGCAACTGACTTTTGTTTTTGGATACCTGCTGAGGGAAGGTCGCATACAAGAGGCGCAACTAACCGGTTTGGCAGAGGACCGATTGTCAAACATCCGACTTATCGCCTCGCTTTGAACCTAGGATATACAACCTAGGGCCACCGCACCTAGCTCGCGCCATCTCCTCTGAACTGAAGAGGCTAGCGCGAGAGTCGGTATCCCTGAATCCACCCGCAATGCAATGCAATGCCGCCGCAGCTTAACCTTCGGGCTGAAGCCCTAACTCGGGGATGAGCTTTTTCCACAACTCCAGATCGCGCTTGAGATAGCTACCCAGTTCCGCAGGAGTGCCGGATCTCACGTGATAGCCGGTCTCTTCCAGGTTCTTTCGCACATCAGGTTTGGTCAGCACCGCATTGAGTTCGGCGTTGAGTCTGGCTACGATAGCCGGCGGAGTCTTCGCTGGCACGAGCATGGCAACCCAGCCGACGTTGAGCGGTATGCCCGACAGGCCCGCCTCCGAAGCGGTCGGGACATCGGCAATGACGGGGTTGCGCGCTGCCTCCATTGTGGCGAGTGCGCGCAGTTGACCTGAGCGGATGCGAGGTATGGCGCTTGGAAGATCCAAGAATTGCATCGTGACCTGGCCGCCCATGACGGCAAGGCTCGATTCCGGCGTGGACTTGAAAGGCACGATGGTGATGTCCAAGCCAACCTTGCGCTTTAGCAATTCGCAAAACACCCGGGTACTTGCGTTACCAAAGCTGCAACTGCGGCGCTCCGGATCCTTTCTCATGAGTTCCACGAGCTCAGATAACGTCTTCACAGGCAGTTTGGGATCGACCATCAACACATAGGGCGCCTGAACCATGTGGCCCACAGGTTCGAAATCACTCACTGCGTCGTATCGAACCCCTCGGATAAGGCCGGCCGGCCCGATGGTCAGACCTGAATTTGCCGCCACCAGTACGGTGTATCCATCAGGCTTCGAACGCGCCACAGCTTCAGTAGCCAGCGTTGAGAGCGCGCCAGGACGGTTCTCCACGATGATCGGCTGCCCAAGCGCAGCCGACATCCCTTGTGCCGTCAACCTCGCCTGAGCGTCTGTCGCCGAGCCTGGCCCGAAACCCAAAATGAATTTGATGGGCTTGTCTGGGTAGGTCGTTTGTGCATAGCCAGCGCTCCAGCCAAGGCAGCACAATAAAAACGGAGCGGCGGCTCTCAAAAGACTCGTCATTCGCAGAAAAGGCATAAAGGTCTCCTTGTCAATTTATGGTTAGTCACGCTCAAGGCCAGAGTTCAAGGCGTGATCCTTGGCTCAGGCAGGTGTCGGGGGATCCAGGGCGGGTTCACGCCCTAGTGCTTTATTCCTTCTTCAGCAAAGCTGAGTAAACGTCGCTCTCGTCCTTGATGCGCTGGGCAATTTGTTGCCGGTCGAGCGCGAACTCGTCGTAACCTTTCTCGCGCATCTGCTGCTGGAATACAGGATCTTTCTGGATCGCTCGGAGCACAGCGGACAGCTTTTCGCTGGCAGCCGATGGGGTGCCTACATGCTGGAACAGGGACATCCAAGTAGTCACCTCATAGCTCGGATAACCCTGTTCGGCGATAGTGGGCAGCAGGGGGAAAGCAACGTTGCGCGTACGAGAGGTGACTCCGAAGGCATTGATACGATCATGTTTCGCATAACCCTGCGCAGTCGCAGTCACGTCAAAGAACATCGAAATCTGGCCTCCCAGCAGATCAGCCATAGCGGGTGCGGCCCCTTTATAGGGAACGTGTACCAACGACGTGCCCGAAAGCTTGCCCAGCAGTTCGCCCGACAAGTGACTGGACGAGCCCTCACCGGAACTACCGTACGTCACACGGCCTGGGTGTGCCTTGGCATGTGCAATCAGCTCCCTGAGTGATTTCGCCGGCACGGCCTTGCTCACCAACAGCACGTTAGTAACGCTCACCACGCCGCCTATCGGAGCCAGGCTCTTCAGTGGCCCGAGTGCTGCATCCTTCGACACGAAAGGTGTCACGGTGAACGTACCGGCGGCGCCAAGATACAAGGTGTAGCCATCTGCGGGTGCGCCAGCTACTGCAGCGGCCCCCACCAATCCCGACGCGCCGGCGCGACTTTCGACCACGACCGGTTGGCCTAGCGCGATCCCCATATGGTTTGCCAAGATCCGTGCTGCACCATCTACCGAACCTCCCGCTGGGTAGCCAATGACCAGCTTCAGGGGTCGCTCCGGATATGCTGCATGCGCAATACAAACCATGAGGCCAAGAATGACGGGTACGAAATATCGTTTGAGCATTTGAATCCAAAGAAAATAGTTGCGTTGCCTTATCGGCCCAGCGCCACCGCAGTAATCCCGCCGATGCCGACATTGGCCTTTGGCATGTCGTGAAATAGCACCCGTACGCTGGCGGCCGGCACCTCCCCCCAACGAGATGTGGCCGCGGTAAGAGCCCCGATGAGCAAGGCCTTCTGTTCGTCGGTGCGGCCGGGCATAAGGTAGATGTGCAATAACGAAATGCCCTCACCCACACGGCCCCCCACCGAGACGCTGTCGGCCGGTTGACTGGCGAGCAGCACACGCACCTGGGCAAGAGGCGCATCGAGCGCTTCCACGATGCATCGGGTATAGGCCGCGCACAACTCTGCTCGCACGGGGCTGGGATAGTCGCGGTTGAAAAATGCTTGCAGCATTGGCATGGCCTTCTCCTAGTTCGCCGTTTGCACATGGCGATCGACACTGCGGCATGCGGAAAGCATCCGCAAAGCGCAATCAGGTGTCATTGGGATTTTTAGACTGGGTCGACGCCGGAACCGACTGGGCGGGGGAGTGCCCTGCCGGTAAATCTGTGTAGCGGGAATCACGGGCATCTAACGCCAACACGACAGCTAGCGCGCCAGCAGCGCCAGCCGACACATACAGCTCTGCATCGCGCTCTGTACGCGCCAGTGACTCCCAAGCGCCCAACGTCTGGTTCCCGCATTGCAGTTCTCCTTCAAGCACCAGAACAAACTGTGCAACAGACAGAGAAAAGGCAGGAAGACATGCCTGTGCCCCTGGCCCCAAACGAATGGCTGCGGCGCTGGCACTGCCGTCGGCATTCGCGGCCAAGGGCTCCGGTACTTGTGCCTCGTGCGCATTCAAGTGCATAGGCGCACCATCGGTTGGCACTACAGGACCTGCATGGAACTGGTGTCTTGGCCCGCGCTGAAGCATCTCCCTATGTTCCGGAATGAAATATGCGCCAGCCTCAAACACCGCACGTATAGTGAAATAGGAAAGTCCCTCGGGACCAGCCACCAGGGGCCCGTAACCCGTATAGGCGGTTGCATAGTGGATCAACCCAGGTGACAGAGCATGCGGCCCCAACGTACCGCTTCCCTGCACCACCACTTGGAATTCATTCTGTGCATGGAAATGCGTTCGCAGGCAAGAGCCAGGGGGTTGCTCGACGAGAAACACGGTCGGAGAGAGCAAAGGATCTCGAGTGGATTCCATCCACTCGCTCTTGCAATAGGTAAAACCATCGCCAGCAGTAAGCTGACGGTGTGTAGCATCTCTGCGACTGCGCAGGCCGTAGAACATGGCGTCAGTAGACATAGCGCCAATCATTCAGCGATACGCCCGATATATTCCGCTCTGTGATGTGATTGACGCCAATGAGGTGGCGTCGGACAGACCAGCTTTCTTTCTGAGAACTCATCAACGTCTTTCTTGTTTGAATTGCATGCCGCAAACTTGCGTCCGTGACGTCTCATTACGTCAATAGCGCTCCTGAATTTGCGCGGCAGCATCCCTTACGAATGGCAGCACTCGATCAATCCACGCGGTGCCCATCGACTGCGAAAAAGTCGAACAACCCAAGACACCTAGAAGCTCACCGGACCGGGCGTGCAGGGGCACTGCCAACGCGCTGCTCTCGTCTGGTCGAACGCCGGCGCGTAAGCCGTAGCCCTGCCGCCGTGTTCGCCGCACAAGGCTCCGAAGCGCCTTGCTCTCAAACGTTGCATCAGCGAGCCCCTGCTCCCGCAGCAGTTGCACAAGGATGCGCCGCTCTGAGGCGCTGCAGTAGGACAAATAGGCAGTGCCCAGGGCCGTGTCCAACAGGCCATAGCGCTGGCCGAAGCAAGTCGGCTTCATGGAATAGGGGCTGTAGGGCATGGTGCAGAGGTTGGCTCTTACCTCTGCACCATCAATCACGCCGACCGCCAAGGGCCACTTCATCTTTTTGGTTGCCCCGACCAAAATTGGACCGGCAATATCGGCAAGTCGATTTTTTTCCACGAACCCACTGCTCAAATTACGGACGTGGTGGGTCAACCGGTACTGACCATACATCTCCTCGCCGCTATGCACATAGTGCTCAGCTTGCAATGTTGCCAACAAGCGATGGACAGTGGTTTTTGGAAGGCCCGTGCGCTGCTGCAAATCCTGTAATGACCAGATCTCGCGCTCATTCAACGCGCGCAGGACCAACAACGCCCGCTGAATGGATCGGGTCAGCCCTTCCGTCGGCGGCAGGGGTGTTTCCCTGCCTGCTCCGACACGCGGTGAGTGAGATCGTCGGTGTGCTCTTCCGGGCGAGTCTCGTTCAACGGACGATCCCCGCGGTGCACGCTTTTGCGCGTATTCCATACATGTCTCCAGTTGGGACCATCCGGTAACCCTTATGCGTCAGGCTTGGGCCTTTCGCAGCGATCACTGTCGCTTTGATGGAGGGAATTCTAGGACCGACATGGGTGCAACTACAAGCGTCTCAACTCCTTCATTCCCATGATTCCGTCTGACGGAATTCATGAAGTTCCAAGCCCTGAGAAAGCCGTGGATAGATAGACTCACTCGTAACGCAGGCTTATCAGAGCCAAGCATGGTGGATAGGGAGATTGGTTGTGAGCTTCATCCCTCAAAGCGCGAACCGCCTGCACGTTACCCGCATTTCAAATGAGCAGTGGCATTCAATCAAAACACACGCCTTGCTGGTCGCGTGATTGAACCAACCGTTTCGTTTTGATTTCCTTTCGTTCCTGCTGATCCGTAAAAAGCTTCCCTCTATGACCAACATTCACCACCAGCACGCGGTTGCTTTCCGTCAGCGGTTCTGCAACCGGGAGACGCTTCTTGGAACATTTATAAAATCTTCCGGTGGTGCACCCGTGGAGATCATGGGCCAGGCGGGGTTTGACTTCGTGGTTGTAGATGCGGAGCACGCGCCTTTCGATCGGGCAGCTGTCGAACTATCCATACTCGCAGCCCGGGCTAGCGGCATTGCATCCATTGTCCGGGTACCCAGTGCCTCGCCGCACGCGCTTTTGGCGCCGCTGGACGATGGCGCCTGCGGCGTGATGGTGCCTCATGTGCGCTCCGCGCAGGTGGCACGAGATATCGTGGCAGCCTGCCGCTACGCCTGGGGGCGAGGCTTCTCCAATTCTCCCCGGGCGGGCGGGTATGGCGTTCGCACAATGTGGGAGCATGTAGACGCCGCGGACCAGGCGGTTACGGTGATCGCCATGATCGAAGATCCTGAGGCTTTGGATGAGATCGATGACATCCTGGCAGTAGACGGGATCGACGGCGTGTTCATTGGCCGCGGCGACTTGGCTGTGGCATTGCAGGACCGCGAGCCAGGCAGCCCTCAGGTGGCCCAACTCACTGATCGAGTGCTCCAGGCTTGTGCCCGCGCAGACAAACCTGCTTGCCTTCTCACCACCCGCTCATCTGAGGCGCAGACTTTGCAAGCTTTCGGTGCCAGCGCGTTCGTTATCGCATCCGACCAAGGGTTCATGCGCACCGCCGCAGAACAGGCACAAAGCCAGTTCCGTGCCGCATTGTCATCTTTCACCACAACCTAGCCCCCGCTCCCGTGAGATTCCGCGCGCGTCAAGCGCTCCACTAGAAAAAGCAACTCGTCATGTACAACCCAACCGACCCCCGCTCCTCCCTGGCACCCGGACTTGCCTCCGGTCATCCCGCCGCCACGACGTTCTCAGCCGCCGAATACGCTCGCTTTTACGCCGATCCACCGCAGGTGACGGATTTGCTTTCTCGGCAGTGGTTTGCACGCGGTCAGAATTTCGTTTTGGTCTATATGGAGGCAGAGGCTGGCGCAACATTCAGCCGCGTTGAGCAACCTGACGAATATGTAGTGCTACTGCCGGACACGGTAACGGCTGTCACGCTTGATTGCGAGGGACAGCAGCACGCCCTGCCGGGCTACACCATTGCTTTCGTCCCCCCAGGGTCCAGTCGCATCGTCGTGGAAAAGCCAGGGCGGGTGGTGCTGATGTTCACCACCCGAAGCACAGACCTGTGCGCTATGTGCAGCAATGCAACCGCGTACGCCGAATCCCATCCCAATATTCCTGCGTTCGAGGCTTGGCCAACACCGATCGACGGGTTGAAACTGAGGCAATACAGCCTGGACGTTCCGGAAGTGCCCGGCCGCTTCGGCCGCATCTGGCGCTGCACTACTTTCATGGTGAATTTCCTGCCAACTCAGTTCGGCCCGCGTGATGTCACCAAGCTTTCGCCCCATCAGCACGACACGTTTGAACAGGGATCGCTTGCGTTGAAGGGCTCGTTCATGCACCACGTTCGTTGGCCATGGACTCCAAACCTGCACGCCTGGCGCGCCGATGATCATGAGCAATGCGGTTCGCCTTCATTTGCCGTTATTCCGCCTCCTGCCATTCACACTTCGCGCGGGCTGGACGCAGGCGCGAACGACCTGGTCGATGTGTTCTCGCCCCCCCGGATGGATTTCTCGCTCGCGCCAGGCTGGGTGTTGAACGAAGCAGACTACCCCATGCCTGCGATCCAGGCTTGATCAGGTGCGACAGTTATTGCCCGCAAACGCGGGCGTTTCGTTCTCTGCAGGCGCCTACGTGAGTAAAAGTCAAAGGCCGCTTACTTGTCGAACTCAGGTCAATCGAAGCGACGCATTTCCTGAACTTTCCAGCCTGTGAGAAACTCCGCACCGATCAATCGTGTCGGGGCCTTTTAAGGCCACTAAAACGCGCATCTCCAACGACTCAAGCAGGAAAAGGGGCGAACTTGAAAAATGCAGTCAGCACGGCCAAGGACAGTAGCAAGCTCAAGGATGAGCGCCCCTTGGTGGAGGACATTCGGTTATTGGGCCGCATTCTGGGCGATGTCATTCGTGAGCAGGAAGGTGTAGCCGCATTCGAGTTGGTCGAGCAGGTGCGTCAGCTCTCGGTGGCGTTCCGCCGCGACGCCGATCAGGAAGCTGACCGAGCACTGAAGAAACTGCTCAAAGGCCTGCCCAGCGAGCAGACCGTGAGCGTGATTCGCGCTTTCACTTACTTCAGCCACCTGGCCAACCTGGCCGAGGATCGCCACCATATTCGCCGTCGTGTGATTCATGAACGCGCGGGCAATACGCAGGAAGGCAGCATAGAGGCGGCCATGGCGCGGCTGCGCAAGGCGGGCATCGGGCCCAAAGCCATATCTCAGACCCTGGCCGAGTCCTACGTTTCACCTGTGCTCACGGCTCACCCTACCGAAGTGCAGCGCAAGAGCATTCTGGATGCCGAGCGCGACATCGCCATCTTGTTGACTCAGCGTGACGATATTCGCGCCCGCGCCCTGCCCAAGGACGCACTCGCACCACGAGAGCTGGCCGCGAACGAAGTCCAAATGCGGGCCCGGGTGCTGCAACTGTGGCAGACGCGGCTGCTTCGTTTTACCAAGCTCACGGTGGCAGACGAAATCGAGAACGCCTTGAGTTATTACGAGGCGACGTTCTTGCGCGAAATCCCCAAGCTGTATGCCGATCTGGAGCGTCAGCTCGGCAACCACCCCGTAGCCAGCTTCTTTCGCATGGGCCAGTGGATTGGAGGTGACCGCGATGGCAACCCGAATGTCACAGCCGAAACGCTGGAACATGCGCTGCGTCGTCAGTCCGAAGTGGCATTACGGCACTATCTGACCGAAGTCCACCGCCTGGGCAGCGAACTCTCACTCTCTGCCTTGCTGGTGGGTTGCACGCCCGCCATGCAGGAACTGGCCGACCGCTCTCCTGACCTCAATGAGCATCGCCAGGACGAGCCTTACCGCCGCGCGCTGACCGGCCTCTACGCCCGGCTCGCCGCCACGCTCAAGTTGCTGAGCGGTGCAGAGGCCGCGCGCCACGCGGTGGCACCGCAAAACCCTTATCCGAACGCAGAAGCTTTTCTGGCGGATATGCAAATCATTCGGGATTCCCTGGGCGCCCACTATGCCAGTGGACTCATCGGCCAACGCGTGGGGCCGCTGATGCGGACCGCAGAGGTGTTTGGCTTTCATCTGGCCACGGTCGATTTGCGCCAGAGCTCGGACAAGCACGAGGAGACCATCACCGAGCTGCTAGCCACCGCGCGCATCGAATCTGACTATGCCGCGCTGCCGGAAGATCGCAAGCAGGCCTTGCTGCTGCAACTGCTGGCCGACGCCCGGCCACTCCGCGTAATGAACGCGAAGTACAGCGAGCAGACGGTGAGCGAAATCGCGATCTTCGAAAGCGCCAAGCGCATGCGCGAGCTCTACGGAGCACAGGCGATCCGCCACTACATCATCAGCCACACAGAAACCGTGAGCGATCTGCTGGAAGCGCTGTTGCTGCAGAAGGAAGTCGGCCTCATGCGGGGCACCCTGGGACTAGGCTCCCCGGACGACGCGGTGAACGACCTGATTGTGGTGCCGCTGTTCGAAACCATCGAAGACCTGCGCAACGCCGCGCCTATCATGCGTGCGTTTTATGCGCTGCCCGGCGTGGCACACATGGTGGTCCGCAGTGGTTCCGAGCAGGACATCATGCTGGGCTATAGCGACAGCAACAAGGATGGCGGCATTTTCACCAGCAACTGGGAGCTCTACCGGGCAGAGATTGCGTTGGTGGAGCTGTTCAACGAGCTGGAGGCCTCCCATAAGATCCGCCTTCGAATGTTCCATGGCCGTGGTGGCACTGTGGGCCGTGGGGGTGGCCCAAGCTACCAGGCCATCCTGGCCCAGCCACCGGGCACAGTACGGGGCCAGATCCGGCTGACCGAGCAAGGCGAAGTGATCGGCTCCAAGTATGCCAATCCCGAGATCGGGCGGCGCAATCTGGAGACGCTCGTAGCCGCCACGCTGGAAGCCACGCTCCTGCAACCCACCAAACCTGCTACCCCTGCGTTTCTGTCCGCTGCCGAAGCGCTGTCGCAGGCCAGCATGGCGGCATACCGATCGCTGGTGTACGAAACACCCGGTTTCACCGATTATTTCTTCAGCGCTACGCCCATCCGCGAAATCGCCGAACTCAACATCGGCTCGCGCCCAGCCTCTCGGAAAGCGGCGCGCAACATTGAAGATCTGCGCGCTGTACCCTGGAGCTTCAGTTGGGGGCAGTGCCGGCTGACGATCAATGGCTGGTATGGCTTCGGAAGCGCAGTGCACCGCTTCCTGAATGAAACCCCTGGGCAGTCGCGGCGCGCCGGTTTGGCCTTGCTGCAGAGCATGTACCGCGAGTGGCCCTTCTTCCGCACGTTGCTCTCCAACATAGACATGGTGTTGGCTAAAAGCGATTTGGGCTTGGGCTCACGCTACAGCGAATTGGTCAGTAACACGAGGCTGCGCAAGAAGGTGTTCGCAACGATAGAAGCGGAATGGAAACTGACGCTGGAGGCGTTGGCGCAAATCACAGGCGACAAACAGCTGCTGGCGCATAACGCATCGCTGTCGCGCTCCATCCGCCACCGTTTCCCTTACATCGATCCACTGCACCACCTGCAGGTGGAATTGGTGCGCAGACACCGCGCAGGCAAGATCGATGAGCGGGTGCACCGCGGTATCCATATCTCCATCAACGGCATTGCAGCCGGTCTACGCAACACGGGTTGATACCCACTCTCTACGCCCTCATCCAATGGAAGAGGGCGTAGAGGTATGCAAGATTCAGGCTAGCTCTTCAATGGGCACGCAGCTGCAGAAAAGATTGCGGTCACCATGGACGTTATCAATCCGGCTGACGGGCGGCCAGTATTTGACGCCGCCTGCTCTATGCGCTCCGCTGGCGGCCCCAATTGCACGGGAATAGGAGTGCGGCCATTCGGCACCTAGCAGCACATCTGCCGTGTGGGGGGCGTTCTTCAGCGGGTTGTCTTCCATTGGCCACTCGCCTCGCTCAATCATGCGGATCTCCTCACGGATAGCGATCATGGCATCAATGAAGCGGTCGATTTCTTCCAGTGTTTCGCTCTCGGTGGGCTCGACCATCAGGGTATTGGCCACCGGGAAGCTCAGCGTGGGCGCGTGGAACCCATAGTCAGCCAAACGCTTGGCGACATCTTCGGCCATGACACCGCTGGTTTCCTTCAAACCCCTCAGATCCAGAATGCATTCGTGCGCCACATGCCCGTTCGCACTGGCGTACAGCGTGGGGTAATGCGGCTGCAGGCGCTTGCTGATGTAGTTGGCACTGAGAATGGCTGCCTCGGTGGCATGCGTGAGGCCTTCCGGGCCCATCATGCGGATGTACATCCAGCTGATGGGCAGCACTTCCGCATTGCCATAAGGCGCCGCGCTGATGGCCCCCACGCCGCCCTTCAAGCCAGTCGTGGCATGACCAGGCAAGTAAGGCACCAGGTCTTCGACCACGCACACAGGCCCCACGCCCGGGCCGCCACCGCCGTGCGGAATGCAAAAGGTTTTATGAAGGTTCAGGTGACTGACATCGCCACCGAACTCACCGGGCGCAGCCACGCCCACCATGGCGTTCATGTTGGCGCCATCCACGTAGACCCGTCCGCCGTGGCTGTGGACCATCCGGCAAAGCTCTTTCACCTCAGTCTCGAACACGCCGTGGGTACTGGGGTAAGTGATCATGACGCAGGCCAGCCTGTCGCTGTGCTGCTCGCATTTGGCTTTCAAGTCTGCCATGTCGACGTTGCCTTGGGCGTCGGTGGCGGTCACAACCACCTTGAGCCCCACCATCTGCGCGCTGGCCGGATTGGTGCCGTGTGCGCTGGCTGGAATCAGGCAGATGTCGCGCTGGCCCTGGCCGTTGGCGTCGTGCCAGGCCTTGATGGCCAGCAGACCAGCGTACTCACCCTGGCTACCCGCATTAGGTTGCAGGCTGACGTCCGCATAGCCTGTGATGCTGCTCAGCCAGCGCCGCAGCAACGCATCCAGCTCCTGATAACCCAGCAACTGGTCCGCAGGTGCGAAGGGGTGAAGGTTCGCGAACTCAGGCCAGGTGATGGGAATCATCTCGCTGGTGGCGTTCAGCTTCATGGTGCAGCTGCCCAGCGGGATCATGCTGCGATCAAGCGCAAGATCCTTGTCTGACAGCTGACGGATATAGCGAAGCATTCCGGTTTCGCTATGGTGCGTATTGAATACCGGGTGCGTCAGGAAAGTGCTGGTGCGACGCAGTTCTGCAGGAATGAGATCGGGCGCGCTGGCTTCGAGTGCTGAGAAATCGAGCACAGGCTGACCACCTGCGAAGATGCTCCAGATGAGCTCCACGTCTGATCGTGTGCTGGTCTCATCGAGTGCAATGCAAAGATAGATGTCCCAGGCCTTGCGCAGGTTGGCCCCGGCAGCCACAGCACGCGCGGCGATGGCATCCGTGTCCGCATCGGTTTTGAGGCAGATGGTGTCAAACGCTGACGCATGGTGCGTGGCCGTAAAGCCGATTTGCTTGAGACCCGCTGCCATGATGGCCGCCAGACGCGCCACTCGTGCCGCAATACGAGCCAAGCCTGTAGGGCCGTGATAGACCGCATACATGCTGGCGATCACCGCCGGCAGCACTTGTGCAGTGCAGATATTGCTGGTGGCCTTTTCACGGCGGATATGCTGCTCGCGCGTTTGCAGCGCCAACCGGTAGGCAGGCTTACCCTGTGCATCCACGCTCACACCGACCAGGCGGCCAGGCAAGGAGCGCTTGAAGGCATCACGGCAAGCCATGAAGCCGGCGTGCGGGCCTCCAGCGCCCATGGGCATACCGAAGCGCTGCGCGCTGCCGATGACGATATCTGCGCCCATCTCTCCGGGGACCTTGATCAAGGTGAGTGCCAGCAGATCGGCCGCAAAAATGACAGCCGCGCCCTTGGAGTGCACGGCTTCTGCGTCCTTGGACCAATCATGCAGCCAGCCACTGCTGGCGGGATACTGAATGAGCACAGCGAAATAATCGTCTGCCGCCAACGCGGCATCCCACTCCTGCGCCGAATTGGCCAGCTTGACGGCAAGTCCCAGCGGCGCCGCACGGGTTTGCATGACCTCAATGGTCTGAGGATGTACGTCACCGCTGACCACAATCGTCTGGCCTTTGGCTTTAACGCTGCGCTTGGCAAGCGTCATGGCCTCTGCAGCGGCGGTGGCTTCGTCCAGCATCGAGGCATTGGCGATATCCATACCGGTCAGATCGCACACCATGGTCTGGAAATTAATCAGCGCTTCCATGCGGCCCTGGCTGATTTCAGCCTGATAGGGCGTGTAGGCCGTATACCAAGCTGGGTTTTCCAGCACGTTGCGCAAAATGACACCGGGGGTGTAGGTGCCATAGTAGCCCTGGCCGATAAAGCTCTTCAACACCTGGTTGCGGCTTGCGATCTCTTTCAGCTCGGCAAGCGCCGCTGCCTCAGTGATGGCAGGCGGAAGGTCCAGAGCCTTGGCGCGCGCAATGCTGCGCGGCACGATCGAATCGATCAGCGCCTGGCGGGATGCTTCTCCGATGACAGAAAGCATCTGCTTTTCATCAGCGGCTCCGATGCCGATATGACGAGCAACGAATTCACTGGGGTTTTCGAGGGCGCTGAGCGAGATGGACATGGTCGTTGTATCCGACGGGAAGAAAAGAGGGTTGGCGTTGGCCCCGCCGCACTGGCAACGGTAGGGTTTGGGGGGTAGGCAGCGCTTTAGAGGGATGCTGTATGAGCCACCACCGGTCGGGCCGTGCCGCTCCACCTTGCCTTATGAGGCATCGGTATCTACACAACTTCCTTTGTTCCTCTCCGTCATCCCCGCCTGCGCGCGGGGCCGGCCATCCGGGGATGACGGAGACAGGAGATGTCTTGATGCCTACAGTTAGAAAGGGAAGGAGAAAGTCAAAGACGACTGATCGATCACTCAGGCGGCGTCAGTCAGCTTGGTGTAGCTGGCCTCGTCCATCAAGGCGGTCAGTTGATCCGGTTGAGAAAACTTGACCTTGAAAAACCAGCCAGCCCCGAGAGGGTCGGTATTGGCCAGGCTCGGGTCATCGCGCAAAGCTTCGTTGACTTCCGTGATTTCGCCAGTGATCGGCATGTACACATCGGCGGCGGCTTTCACGGATTCGACAACGCCAGACACTTCTTTTTGATCGAATGACTTGCCCACCTCGGGCAACTCAACAAACACCACGTCACCCAGAGCGTCCTGAGCATGCTTGGTGATGCCAACGGTAGCAATACCGTCTTCGACTTTGATCCATTCGTGGTCTTCGGTGTAGAGCAGGGTCATGATGATCTTTGGAGTTTCGGATGAGTTGAGTGGGAGGGAGGAAAACAGAAATCTCAGGGCGCCACCACGGCATCCCATTTGCGCAGGTAAGCATTGCGGCCGGCTTGCCACCCAGGTGTGCCAAAAGCGCCACCACTTTGGTGCGTCAAGGCAATAGGCCAGGTACCAAGCCGCAGCCCTTTAGCACGCAGGCTGCGGCAAAAATCCATGTCATAGAAGTGAAAGTTGAAACGCTCATCGAAGAGCACCCCGCTATTCACGAGCACATCCCGCCGGGCAGCCAGCAGAACGCCATCGAGCAATTCACACTCTGCGGGTGTCGGCCCAAAATGGCTGATGGCACCGAAGGGCATCTTGCCGTGCGCCACACTGCCAGACAGGTTGGCTCGGTCGTCCCACTCCAGCCTTTCGTTCACGAAAGCCCAGGCGGGTTGGTTGCGCACGCGTCGGCGGTTACCTGCTACGCCAATGGCATCAAACTTCTGCAGCCCTTCTGCGATACGTTGGCTGAAGAAATAATCATCAAGCCAGACGTCGTCATGCAGAAATACCAGCAGGCTGCCCACTGGAGCAGCTTGAATCAGCCGGTTATAGATGACGGGCAAGCCAAGGGTATTTTCAAAGGTGACGCTTGCTCGCAAGTGTGTGTCGAACGCCAGTCTCTTAAGCGACTGGCCCAGCGCCGATTCCTGCCAGAACCTCTCGGCCGGCAGGCGGGTAGCACTTGCGACAATTACATCAGTCAAAGCGTGATCCTTCGTCAACCCTGATCTTAGAACGTGTTCTTAGAGCGTGCTTATGATCTTTTCGAGGCTGGATACCCGGCGCCCAAAAAGATCATGAACACGTTCTTAGCCCCGGTAGTAGCGCGCAGGCACAAAGGGCATGGCAGAGACGGTCATGGGTACTGGTTTGCCACGAACCATGGCAAACAGTTCGGTGCCCGGAACGGCGTAATCCGGTTGCACGTACGCCATGGCGATCGGCTGATCGATAGTGGGGGCAAGCAACCCGCTGGTGACTTCGCCAATGGTCTGGCCGTCCATGTTTTCCAGTTTGACTTGCTCCCGGACAGGAATGCGCTCCTTCGCAATCAGCCCGACGCGCTTGCGCGCCACAGGCAGCTTGCCATCGAGCTGCGCAAGCACGAAATCAGCGCCAGGAAAGCCGCCAGCGCGCTCCCCTCCCGTACGCCGTACCTTCTGCATGGCCCAGTTCAGCCCGCCTTCAACCGGTGTGGTGGTGGGATCCAGATCGTTGCCGTACAGGCAAAGGCCGGCTTCCAGCCTCAGGGAGTTGCGCGCGCCCAGGCCAGCAGGCTTGACTTCAGGCTCGGCCAGCAGTGCACGCGCGAACGCCTCGGCTTGCTCGCCGGGAAGGGAAATTTCAAAGCCATCTTCGCCGGTGTAGCCGCTGCGGGTGATGTAGAGCTCTGCGCCCTGCCAGATAAAAGCACCGCCCGTCATGAAAACCAGTTTCTCTACCCCGGGCACCTGCCGCTGCAGCGCAGCCACGGCTTTCGGTCCCTGGAGGGCCAGCAGGGCCTGATCCGGCATGGGAACGATCTGGCAGCGCCCGCCAATGGCGGCTTGCATGTGCGCGATATCCCCTACCTTGCAGGCGCCATTCACGATCACGAATAGATGGTCACCCCGATTGACGAACATCAGATCGTCAATGATTCCGCCCGCATCGTTCAGCAGCAGGCCGTAGCGCTGCTTGTCTTGCCCCAGGCTGATCACATCCACAGGCATCAGCGTCTCAAAAGCGGCAGCAGCGTCCGGCCCGGCCAGTTTGAGCTGCCCCATGTGCGAGACATCAAACAGACTGGCGGCGTCACGCGTTTGGCGATGCTCTGCTATCAGACCTGCAGGGTATTGCACTGGCATGGAGTAGCCGGCAAAAGGCACCATGCGAGCGCCCAATTCGATATGCAGGGCATTCAGAGGGGTTTGTAGCAGGGCGGTATCGACGGTCATGGCCAGGGCTCCTTGAAATGCGTATAAATCGTGCATCGGCACGCCGCCCCCAAAACCAATGCGTTTGGAAGCTTCGTGCCTGGAACCCTGCTGTCCTCTTTACCTGAGAGATTCAACGTCGCCGCGTAGCAGCGCGCGCTTTGCCCCTTCGGTGAGCGCCATGAGACCACGGCGCTTCTCTCCAACAGAATTGTGTTGTGTCAGTCCTTTTTGCCTGAGCGTTCGGCCTTCGGCGGCGCCAGGGCTTCAGGCATTAAGCGCCCAAGCTCCCCGGAACTCTCTCCTGACACGCCCAATTCTACATGCCCGAATAGTTAGGGCCGCCGCCGCCCTCAGGAGTGACCCACACAATGTTCTGCGTGGGATCCTTGATGTCACAGGTCTTGCAATGCACGCAGTTCTGCGCGTTGATTTGCAAACGCTGGGCACCCCCGCCCTGAGCTTCGTCAGGCACAAACTCATAGACGCCTGCAGGGCAAAAGCGGCTTTCCGGGCCGGCGTACTCGGCCAGGTTGATGCGCACAGGCACCGTGGGGTCCTTGAGCGTCAGGTGGGCGGGCTGATTTTCTTCGTGGTTGGTGTTGCTGATGAACACGCTGGAGAGGCGATCGAAGGTCAGCTTGCCGTCGGGCTTGGGGTAGACGATGGGCTTGCACGCAGCCGCCGGTTTAAGCTGCACATGATCCGGCTGCTGACGATGCAGCGTCCAAGGAGCATGGCCGCGCAACACGAACTGCTCAAAGCCGTTCATCACGGTTCCCACCGTCAGGCCCTTCTTGAACCAGTTCTTGAAGTTGCGGTCTTTGTTGAGCTCAGCAGCCAGCCAGCTTTGATCGAACGCCTCTGGATAAGCAGCCAGTTCGTCGTGCTGGCGCCCCGCCACCACGGCGTCGTAAGCCGCGTCTGCGGCCAGCATGCCCGTCTTGATGGCTGCATGGCTGCCCTTGATGCGGCCCACGTTCAGGTAGCCGGCGTCGCACCCTATCAGTGCACCACCCGGAAACACGGTCTTGGGCAGCGCCAGGATGCCGCCAGCCGTAATGGCCCGCGCACCATAGGAGATGCGCTTGGCATTCACATTGCCTTTGTCATCGGTGAAATACCACTTGACGCGCGGATGCGTCTTCCAGCGCTGAAACTCCTCGAATGGGCTCAGGTGGGGGTTGCCATAGTTCAGGCCGACCACGTAGCCGCAAAATACCTTATTGCCCTCCGCGTGATAGAGAAACGCGCCGCCGTAGGTCTGCTCGTCCATTGGCCAGCCGGCCGTGTGCATGACAAACCCGGGGGTGTGTTTGCTCGGGTCAATCTCCCACATCTCCTTGATGCCGATGGCGTAGCTTTGCGGATCGCTGTTTTCGTCGAGCTTGTAACGCTCAATGAGCTGGCGGCCCAGGTGGCCGCGAGAGCCTTCTGCAAACAAGGTGTATTTGGCGTGCAGCTCCATGCCAAGCTGGAAGTTTTCTGTGGGCTCGCCGTCTTTGCCCACGCCCATGTTGCCAGTAGCCACGCCCTTGACGCTGCCATCTTCGTTGTAGAGAACCTCTGCCGCAGGGAAGCCCGGGAAGATCTCCACGCCCAGCTCTTCGGCCTGAGTGGCCAGCCAGCGAACCACATTGCCAAGGCTGACGATGTAGTTGCCATGGTTATTGGCGAAAGGCGGCAGCACCATGTTGGGCACCCGGGTGCCATCAGTCTCACTGAGGAAGACGTAGGCATCGTCTGTGACCGGCTGGTGAAGGGGTGCGCCTTTGGCTTTCCAATCCGGGATCAGTTCGGTCAGGGCCTTGGGATCCATCACGGCGCCCGAAAGAATGTGGGCACCGGGCTCCGAGCCCTTTTCTAGCACCACCACAGAGACGTCCTGGCCCTTTTCGGCGGCCACTTGTTTCAGGCGGATGGCCGCCGAAAGTCCAGCCGGGCCAGCCCCGACAATGACCACGTCATACTCCATGGCCTCGCGCGGGCCGTACTGTTCGATGATTTGTTCGGGTGTCATGGCTGTCTCTTGTGGGTTTGAAATAATGGGCGTTATCGTGCACCCGCGCTCAGCCGCCATGCGGCATGATGTACATCCGATTTTATGCATCACGCGGCAGAGTTGCCGCGCGAGCTTCATTTCACGCCAAAAAGAAGGATCATCCCATGGCTTACAGCATAGATTTGTCCGGCCGCGTGGCCCTCATCACAGGTGCCTCCAGCGGCCTGGGAGCTCACTTTGCGCGCACCCTCGCTCGCGCCGGTGCCGGTGTGGTGCTGGCCAGCCGCCGCCTTGAAAAATTGAAGGATCTGCGCGCCCGCATTGAAGGCGAAGGCGGCGATGCCCACGTGATCGAGTGCGATGTCAATGACCTGGACTCCATCAAATCCGCCGTAGCGCACGCCGAGACCGAGATGGGCTCGATCGACATCCTGATCAACAACTCAGGGGTAAGTACCACTCAGCGCCTTCAGGATGTCACCGAGGAAGACTTCAACTTCATCTTTGATACCAACGTACGGGGCGCGTTCTTTGTGGCTCAGGAAGTGGGCAAACGCATGATCGCTCGCTCCAAAGGCGCCGCTCCCGGCAGCTTTACGGGTGGCCGTATCATCAATATCGCCAGCATGGCGGGTTTGAAGGTGCTGCCCCAGATCGGCGTGTACTGCATGAGCAAGGCCGCTGTCATCCAGATGACCAAGGCCATGGCGATGGAATGGGGCCGCTTTGGGATCAATGTGAATGCCATATGCCCTGGCTACATCGATACCGAGATCAATCACGAGCATTGGAAAACAGAGCAGGGCCAGAAGCTCATCAATATGCTTCCCCGCAAGCGCATAGGCGATCCCAAAGATCTGGACGCGGTTCTGATGATGTTGGCCTCTGATGCAAGCCATTTCGTCAATGGCGCGGTGATTGCGGCCGATGACGGTTTCGCGATCTAAGAATCGTCAGGGTTTCCGTCATCCCGCCTGATCGGGACTGGCGGAAGCAACTTCAAGCTCACACATCAAGAAATATCAATGAAGATCGAAATTCCAGAGCGCAAGAAGCTCGTTTTCGAAAGCCGCATTCCCGTGCGCTGGGGCGATATGGATGCCATGAGGCACCTGAACAACGCCACCTATTTCCGCTACATGGAAACGGCACGCATCGACTGGTTTCACACGTTGGGCTGTGTGCCTGCCACCTCGCAAGAAGGCCCGGTGATCGTGAACGCGTTCTGCAATTTTTATCGGCAGTTCGAGTACCCCGATGAAGTGCTCATCAAAATGTATGTCAGCGACCCCAGGCGCACCACCTTTGAGAGTTGGGCCACCATGGAGAGCGTTTCCGAGCCCGGCGTAATACGCGCTGCCGGTGGCGCGACCACCATCTGGGTGAATTTTGCTCAGCAAAAGGCCGTTGACCTTCCGGAAAGCCTGCGAACCCTCATCGGCGATTGACTTGCCTGATAGGCACCAAAGCCTGCTCGAATTGCCGGCTGGCCTGGGGCCAGTTGAACTGTTCCGCATGGCGGCGAACGCCGTCACGAGGTTTCCCTAGCGCGGCCAGACAGGCCGCTCTGAGATCCATATCTATGGCCCCGCCGGGTGAGGCGTGACCCACCACGTCGATGGGGCCTGGTACGGGATAAGCCGCCACTGGCGTGCCGCACGCCATCGACTCAGCCATCACCAGGCCAAAGGTGTCTGTAACGCTGGGGAACACCATCACATCCGCGGTGCGATAGACCGCTGCCAGATCGTCCCCACTCATCACCCCGAACCAGCGCGCATTGGGGTAGCGCGCTTTCAGCTTCGCTTCCTCCGGCCCGGTACCTGCCACCCATTTTTCACCCGGAAGATCGAGTTCTAGGAATTTGTGAACTTGTTTTTCCACGGCCAATCGGCCCACATACAGGAAGACCGGCCCAGCGCCGCGCTCCAGCCTGGGGCCTTCGGGCGAGAACGCATCCAGATTCACTCCGCGGGACCATAGCCGGGCCCTTTTGAAGCCGCGCGCCTTGAGGTCATCAACGATAGCCGGCGTGGGGGCCAGCGTGCCCTCACCTGCGTTGTGGAATTTGCGCAAAAGCGCGTAGCTCCAATCCACCGGCAGACGTACCCGTGCATGCACGTACTCCGGAAATCGGCTGTGATAGGCGGTAGTGAAAGGCCAACCGCGCCGCATGGCCACACCCCGGGCCGCCCAGCCTAGCGGGCCTTCAGTCGCTATGTGCAGGCAATCTGGCCCCACGGCATCAATACGACGTGCCGCGGCAGCGCGCGTGGCCAAGGCGAGCGATATTTCAGGATACGTGGGGCAAGGCACCGACTTGAAATCCAAAGGCGAAAGAATGTGCGTGGTATGCCCCATGGCGCGCAGCTCTCGCGTGGTCATTTTCAGCGTGCGCACCACGCCATTGACTTGCGGCTCCCAAGCGTCGGTCACGATCATGATCTTCATGGTTGCTTTTCTTTCAAAGGTCTTTCCGGATCAGGCTGCACCCAGCGGACACCCTGGCCTGAATAGGTCACAGAGACGCACGCCTTCCGGTATTGCCACATCAATAAGGCCACCCCGCCGGCCACGAATACGCCCAACAGGAGCGCCAGTTGATGCAGCGGCCATCCCGCCACCTGCAAACCTGCGTAGGCGCCCAACATGGCCAGCACACAAAGGTTTTCGCTGAAGTTCTGAACCGCGATGGACTCGCCAGAGCCCAAGGGGCGGTCAGAATTGCAACTTGGACGGCCGCCCAGCAATACCTGACCACGATGCTGAAGGAGCGCGTTCATAGGCACCACGAGGAACCCCGTCAGGGCCCCCACAACCACCATGAGTGGAGCAGCCACCATCACGCTCTGCACGAAGGTCATCATCGGCACCACAAGGCCAATCAACACGCCCAGCCCCAGCAACTGCGGCGCCTGCTCCAGCGTGACCCAGCGGCCTGCTGCCAGCGCCCCCAACCCTATTCCCACCGCCACCAAACCCTGAAGGTAGGCAGCTCCTGACAGGGAGAGCCCAAGCTCTTGCTGCGCCCACGCCAGCACCACGAACTGCAAGGTAGCACCCGCCCCCCAGAACAGTGTGGTGACCCCCAAGGAAATTCCCGCCAAGGGGTCACGCCACAACACGCCTTGGGCTCGTACAAAACGTTCCATCAACTCGCCCAGGGAAAGCTGCATCGCCCGTAGCTGGGCGCCGCTCGCCGGAATAACCCAATTCAGCGCCGCAGCCACCACATACAGCGTGAGAACCATCATCAGCGCCACCGACAGGGGTGAGTCAACCGGTAACCAAGCGCCAAGCTCCCGCACCAACTCCCAAGCCAGCAATGGCCCCACCAACCCACCACCCAGCATGGTGCCCAGAACGATGGCCCCCACGGTGGTCACCTCCAGCCAACCGTTGGCGTGCACCAGTCGATCTGTAGGCGCCAACTCCGCCATCAGCCCATACTTTGCAGGGGAGTAAACAGCCGCTCCGACTCCCGCGATCGCAAAAGCCAACAACGGGTCAACTCCGGAAGCGATCAGCACACATCCCAGCGCCTTGAGAGCGTTGGCGGCGAACATCACCCTGCCCTTGGGCCAACGATCAGCTATCGCTCCCACAGCGGGCGCCAGCCCCACGTACGCCAGGGTGAACATCGCTTTGAGCAGTGGTGCGAGCCACATGTTCTGGCCAGTCTCTTTCAGCCACGCCATCGCCACGATCAACAAGGCGCTGTCAGCCAACCCCGACACAAACTGTGCCGCCACAAGAAAGCCGATGCCGCGCTTCATCGCGCAGCGCTACCAGTCCACTGAAACAGGCTCATTGGACGATTGGAACGAGCTAGTGTGAAAGCGGGATGACGGTTAGAAGGCGGTCAGACGTGGGATGAGCAAGCGCTATTGCAGGGGAAATATTTTTGGTATACCATAATACCAACATACAAATGGAGACCTCCCATGACAGCACCTCATCACCCCACCGGCTTGACAAAACGGCTTGCCCACCAATTTCGGCTCATGGCGATTGGGCTCGCATGCGCCAGTACGGCTGCCTTTGCTGCCTTCCCTGAAAAGCCGGTCACGCTGGTGGTGCCTTTCGCGCCAGGTGGCAGCTCAGACAATATTGGCCGCACCCTTGGGCAGCCTCTGGCCGAAAAGTTGGGGCAACCTGTGGTCATCGAGAACGTCGCGGGTGCAGGGGGTGTACTCGGTACGCAGCGCACAGTGCGCGCACAGCCTGACGGCTACACGGTGCTCCTCGGATCAGGCTCTGAAATCCTGATCAACAAGCTCATCAATCCTGGCATTTCATACGATGCATCCCGCGACCTGACGCCTGTGGTTTTCATCGGTACAGGGCCTATGGTGTTGCTCGGCAAACCCGGCTTGCCAGCCAATAACATCGCCGAACTGCTGCAGCTCGCTCGCTCTAAACCAGGGATGTTGAGCTACGGTTCAGCCGGCAACGGGACGCCCATGCATGTGGCCGGTGAACTGTTGAAAATGCGGGCCAACATCTCCATGACTCATGTGCCCTACCGCGGTGCGGCGCCTGCTCTGGTTGACTTGCTGGGTGGCCAGATTGATCTGGCCGTTTCCACACTGAGTGCGGCCCAGACCTACATCAAGAGCGGCCGCGTGAAAGCGCTCGCCGTCACCGGAGCGAAGCCTTCCGAACTTGCACCAGACATCCCTGCCATGGGAATGCAACCGGGCCTTACCGGGTTTGATCTAGGGGTGTGGTTCGGCCTCTTCGTTCCGGCAAAAACATCACCAGAAGTGGTGCGGAAGATCCAGACCGCTGCACAGCAAGTGCTGGCTGACCCGGCTGTGCGCACCCGCCTGGCTGAGCAGGGCGTGAGCGCCTCGGGTGAATCCGCCGAGAGCCTTCGCAAATTCATGGCCGCCGAAACCGAAAAATATCGTGCGGTCGTCAAGGCAGCCAACATCACCGCTGAGTGAGTCACTCCACCTCTCACATCGAAGAAATCCACATGAACGCCAATATCCGCAAGATCGTCACCTATTCCGAAGAAACCCGCATTGAAGGCGGCAAACAAGCTGCCCGTCCGCTGACGATGTACGGGGTGGCTGCAGTGCTTGCCAACCCATGGGCTGGCCGTGGCTTTGTGGAAGATCTTCAGCCTGAAATCCGTGCCATCGCCCCCATTCTTGGTGAGCTACTGACTTCAGCCATCCTGCGCCAAACGGGTTCAGGCGAGGTGATCGAGGGGTATGGCAAGGCTGCTGTCGTCGGTACGTCTGGAGAAGTGGAACACGCCTCTGCACTCATCCATACGCTGCACTTCGGCAATTTCTATCGCAAAGCGGTGGGCGCCAAGAGCTACCTGAGCTTCACCAACGTGCGCGGAGGGCCGAACTGCTCCATAGCCATCCCTATGATGCACAAGAACGACGAAGGCATGCGCTCGCACTACCTGACGCTGCAATTCGCGATCAATGACTCCCCCGCCCCAGACGAGATCGTCGTGGCCCTGGGCGCCTCGATCGGCGGCCGCCCACATCATCGCATCGGCGACCGCTATCAGGATCTGAAAGAGCTCGGCAGCAATGATGCGTGAGGACATCACCTTGTACGCCCCCGATGGAACGGCCTACGCCGTTCACGGCGAAGGCGAACCTGTGGTGTTGATCCATGGTGTCGGTATGCAGCACGGGGTCTGGGCGCCGCAGATTGAAGATCTGGCGCGCTCGCATCAAGTGATTGCCTACGACATGCTTGGCCACGGCGGCAGCCCCTTGCCACCAGACGATGCAAGATTGCAAGACTACGCAGAGCAGCTTGAACGCCTTCTGGATCATCTGGGCATTCCTGCAGCCAACGTGGCAGGGCATTCAATGGGTGCCTTGGTGGCTATGGAGTTCGCGTTGCGGCACCCTTCAAGGACATCGCGCCTGGCTGCCCTCAATGCAGTCTTTCGCCGAACGCCCGAGCAGCGTGCAGCCGTTCAATCGCGCTCCGAGGCTCTGGACCAATCGGGTGTGCAGGCCACCATTGGCTCTACCATTTCCCGCTGGTTTGGCGATCCCGTGCCAGCTTCGCTGCAATCCATGGCGACTACCGTCGCAGGCTATCTGCGGGATGTTCACCCAGAAGGCTACGCCCGCACTTACAGGCTCTTCTCCTCATCCGACGAAGCGCACGCGGGCAAGCTGCATCAGTTGACCATGCCCACGCTGTTTCTCACCGGCGAGTTCGACGCCAACTCGTCACCGGAAATGTCAGAATCAATGAGCAAGGAAGTGCCTCAATCGATCGTCGAAATCATCCCCGGCGAGCGGCACATGATGACCGTAGTGGCACCCGATGCGGTCAACCAGAGTCTGCGCAATTGGCTTGCCTTTCGGCGTGATATTCAGACGTGAAATACTTGCGCCTCGGAGAATGTACTGAGGAACGCCATGACTACGCCCCGCCCAGCCTCGCTGAAGGTTGACCGCAGCGCCAAGACGCTGCGCGAGCTTTCGCTTGAAAAGATGCGAGATGCCATCTGGAATGGGCATTTCAAACCCGGAGAACGGCTGGTAGAGCGCAATCTTTGCGAACAGCTGGAGGTTAGCCGCTCCATCGTGCGGGAAGTCCTGCGCCACCTCGAAACTGAAGGCCTGGTGGAATCGGGCAGTCAGCAAGGCCCGGTCGTTGCCACGCTGACAGCTGATCAAGCCGCTCAAATCTATGAAATCCGCGCCTTGCTCGAAGGGCATGCGGCCCATACGTGCGCCGAGAAAGCCGATGCCGCAGCCATCCAGCGGCTCGTTTCGTTAAACGCAGCCACGCAGGAGGCGTTTCGCAAAGACGATTTCCACGAAGTACTGGTACGGACCACTGCTTTCTACGAAGCCCTGTTCAACGAAGCCGGGCTTAGCATGGCGTGGGAGGTGGTTCAGTCGCTCAATGCACGCATCAACCGCCTGCGTGTCATGACCATCAGTTCGCCCGG
Organism: Ottowia thiooxydans DSM 14619; assembly: GCF_000422885.1. Lineage (GTDB taxonomy): Bacteria > Pseudomonadota > Gammaproteobacteria > Burkholderiales > Burkholderiaceae_C > Ottowia > Ottowia thiooxydans. The sequence continues at coordinate 25,176 of NZ_AUGX01000017.1, forward strand.
ACGCAAGAAAGAAGCTGCAGACGAGATGAGCAAAATCGTCGAAGCACTCCAAAAGCGTGATTCGAAGGCGGCGCAGCAGGCTTCGCAGGCGCATGTTCAGCGCGTGGCCCAGATCGCCGCCGAGCGCTTGCGCGAAAGCGGCGTGGCCTGAGAATGACCTAACGCCCACTACCCACCTATCAGCGCCTCACGACAGCCCGGTAGGTGAATTGATCCGGCAGGCTGTACATATCAGAATAGAACAATGCGAGCCCCGTCAGGTCATGGGGCACGAAGCGCATGTACAGCAAAGGCGTATCCGCAGGAACCTTGAGCAAAACACCTCGCATCCACCCGGCCTTCACGGCGGAGGCTGAAATCTGAGTGCGATCCAGACGGAAGCCCAACTCGTCTTCCAACAAGTTCATGGCGTCTTCATCGGCGAGGCGAGAAGCCAGGATCTCACGGCCCAGCGTGGGCTCGTAATACGCTTGAAAAAACGCGGCCGGCACGCCATCTGCCATGCGCACGGTGCGCACGACGGTGACCGGCGTACGAGGCGCCAGCTTGAGCGCCCGGGCCACGCGAGCAGGCGCCGGACCCGTCCGCGTGCTGAAAGTTCGCCCGCTCGCCGCACGGCCGTGTGTACGCAAAAGCTCGTTGAAACCCGCCAGCATCCCCAGACGTGATGATCCAGCGGGACGCGTGACGAAACTGCCTTTACCGTTCTTCGTCTCAATGAGGCCTTCAGATTGGAGCTCGTTCAAAGCTTGTCTGATGGTGATTCGACTCACGCCAAAAGCCAATTGAAGTTGAGCCTCCGATGGAAGCTTTTGGCCTGCCGGAAGGCGTTTTTCAAGGATGTCCTCACGTAGACGCCCCTTGATCTGTGCAAACAGAGGGATCTCGCCAACTGCGTCGGCACTAGGAAAAGTTGGGGCGCTGGAGCTTGTCATGTGTCCGGAGCAGGCGTCACGTCGAGTTTGTATCAGCTTAGTGTAGCCCCATTAGCCAACCTGTCATATCAGGTATTGCCACGCCGAGTTTTTCAACCTATCATGACAGGTTGAAGCATCCGGTGAATACGACAAACCGGTGCCTTCATCCAACTAAAGGAGACACTCAATGAACCTTCGGCACCTGTTTCAATCCCTGGCCGCTATCGCCGCGGTGACCATCCTGGGCAGCTCAGCTCACGCCGCTGATGCCTACCCTTCCAAGCCGATCAAGATCGTCGTGCCCTATGCGGCCGGCGGGGTGGTTGATGTGCAGACGCGGGCCCTCACGCAGACCATGTCTGAGCTGCTGAAGACCCCTATCGTGGTGGAAGCCAAACCCGGCGCCAGCGGGAGCATTGCGGCGGAATCCGTTTCCCAGGCCGCCCCGGATGGGTACACCCTGATCGTCTCCGCGAGCTTCCTGAATGCCGCTCCGCTGCTGGAAAGCAATCTGCGCTGGTCACCCAAGCAGTTCACACCGGTAGGGCGCTTCTCCCTCTCACCCAGCTACTTCGCCGTGCCTGCCACCTCACCGGCCCGTACCGTGAAAGAGTTTGTGGAGATGGCCAAAAAGGCGCCCAAGCCACTGCAATACGCCAACGGCGGAAACGGAACACCTCAGCACATTGCCAACGAATTGTTCAGCGCAGAAGCGGGACTCCGCCTTGAACCAGTGATGTACAAAGGTGCGCCACCCACGGTGCCTGATCTGATCAACGGGCTGATCTCCATGGCGGTGCTGCCCTCTTCCGTAGCCTACCCCCAGTTCCAAGGCGGCAAGCTGCGCGCCCTGGCCATCATGAGCAATGCCCGCTCGGCCCAGCTGCCAGATGTGCCAACCATCGCAGAGGCCGGCTATCCCGGTGCTGCAGTGCTCTCCTGGTACGGCTTGCATGCGCCTGCCGGCACGCCACAGGAAGTCATCCGAACTTTAGAGGCAGCGATGCGGCAAGCGTGCGCCGGTGCAGACGTCAAACAGCGCCTGGTCTCGGCTGGCGGCGAAGAAGCGTTCATGGGGACACAGGACTTTTCTGCCTTCATCAGCAGGGACGCCCAGCAATGGGCAAAGGCAGTGAAGGTGATCTCAAAATGAGACATCTGGCCAGTACACGCTCCCCTGATGAGTACACCGCGCTGATCGATAACCTCAAGGATTTCATCGACTCGGAAGTCATCCCCCGTGAGAATCTTTCGGCAGCGCATGATGGCGCCGAAGTACGCCGCACCGCGCAAGAACTGAATGCATTGGCTTTGGCACGCGGCTTGGGCGCTCCCCGTACCCGCCGCGAAGACGGCGGCATGGCGCTAACCTGGACAGAGTGCTGCGCCTACCTTGAACAAGCTGGCCGCAGCTTTCTTGGCCCACTGGCCTTGCGTTGCGCGCCACCGACACAACCAGACGTGTTCGCGCTGGAGAGCCTGGCGAGCCCCATTCAACGCGAGCGCTATCTGCTGCCGCTGCTTAGCGGGGAGCGCGCTTCCTGCTTTGCCATGACCGAACCAGCCCCCGGGGTGGGGTCCGATCCGCGCATGCTGGCCACCACAGCGCGCCGCACCTCTAACGGCTGGGTGATCAATGGCCACAAGTGGTTCATCTCCGGCGCCATGCGGGCTGATTTCGCCATCGTCGTCGCAAAAACTGACGCCGGGCCATCGTGGTTCCTAGTGGACATGGACACGCCAGGCTTTCGAATCGTGCGCGATATCCCGACCATGGAGCCGTTCGACATTGGCGGGCACGCCGAGATCCTTTTGGAGGAATGCGCAGTCCCGGCCGAGGCACTCATTGGTGAAGAAGGCAAGGGGCTGGCGCACTCGCAACTGCGGTTGGAAGGCGCCCGGCTTTTTCACTGCATGCGCTATATAGGCCTTGCCTCGCGCGCCATGAGCATCGCGCAAGACTACGCCCTTCGGCGTGAGTCGCAAGGCACCAAGCTGGCAGACCATCAGATGGTGCAGGCCATGGTGGCGGACGCGCACATTCAGCTCTATGCCGCAAGGCACATTGTTCTGGACGTGGCACGCCGGCTGGATGAGGGCGAATCCATTCGCCACCACTCCTCCATGGCCAAGGTATTCGTTTCTGAAGCTGTCTACAAAGTGGCAGATTCGGCGGTGCAGATCTGCGGCGCATTGGGCATTTCAGAAGATATCCCCCTCTCCATGATTTTGCGCATGCTCCGGCCATTCCGTATCTATGACGGTGCCTCGGAAGTACATCGCGCGGCCATCGCCCGCCGTGCGCTACACCACGGCCTGACCCCGTGATCACTGGCAAGAAAGAGACAAGCATGCTCGCCACCAAAGATCTTGATCAGTTTCGCCAGCAAGTGCGGCACTTCGTAGCTGACCAATTGCCGAACGACCTGCGCCAGACGGTGCACCAAGGGCAGATGCCCACGCGAGTCCAATTGCATGACTGGCATGCACGGCTGGCAGCGGCAGGAGTGCTGGTGCCGCACTGGCCTGCTGAGTGGGGCGGACGCGGTTGGACAGTAGCCCAACAGATGGTGTTTGACGAAGAAATGGCTTTGGGAGGTGCGCCAGAGTTGAACGCCATCACGTTCGACATGATTGGCCCGGTATTGATGCGATTTGGCAGCCCCGCGCAGCAGCAGCGATTTCTGCCGACCATCGCCACCGGCCAGCAATGGTGGTGCCAGGGTTACTCAGAACCCAATGCCGGCTCGGACCTGGCGGGCCTGGCAACACGCGCCGAAAGGGATGGGCAGGATTACCTTGTCAATGGCTCCAAGATCTGGACCTCCTATGCGCAATACGCAGACTGGATCTTTGTCCTGGTGCGCACCGACCGGGCAGGCAAGCCGCAAGAAGGCATCAGCTTCCTGTTGATCGAGATGAATACGCCCGGCATCAGCGTGCGCCCTATCGTGGGCATACATGGGTGGCCGGTATTTTGCGAGGTGTTCTTCGACAACGTCCGCGTGCCTGTGGATCAACGCGTAGGGGAAGAAGACAAGGGCTGGACGGTTGCCAAATCCCTGCTGGAGTTCGAGCGGCTCAAACTAGCGCGCATAGGAGAAAACAAACGCCGCATGGCCCGTGTGCGTGATATTGCTCTTTCGCGCACCCGAGGCGGTCGCCGCGTGGCCGATATGCCCTGGTTTCGCGAGCGTTTTGCCGAACTTGAATCTCGCTTGATCGCACTGGAGGCCAATGCGGCGCGCTTTGTGGCGCGGCAGGCAGCCGGCGAACGGCTGGGGGCCGAGGTCTCCATGCTCAAGATGCGCGGGAGCCGGCTCATACAGCTGTGGGAAGAGCTGATCGTGGATGCCCTCGGCCCTGAGGCCATGCCCTTGTCTCAGGAATGGTTGGAAGGCAAAGCCGGTGCCACGCTTCAAGACCCGTTAGCCGGTACCGCGTCTTCACGCAGATTCCTGGCACGCGGCTACACCATCGCTGGCGGTACCAGCGAGATTCAGCACAACATCATGGCCAAGCAGGTGCTCGCACTATGACTGACACAGATACCGAGATTCATGAGATGTTGGTCGACAGCGCGCGCCGCTGGGCCGAACGCGCCTGCACGCCAGAAGTCCGCGGCGCAGTGTCCAATCACACCACGGGATGTCCACCGGATCGTTGGCGTGAATTGGCAGAGCTCGGGTGGTTAGGCATCGCACTCCCAGAGCGCGACGGGGGCATGGGAGCGGGCTTGCCAGAACAATGCTTGCTCGTGGAGCAGCTAGGCCGGGCTCTATTGGTCGAGCCCTTCGTGGCAAGCGCAGTTCTTGGCGGTGGCTTGCTGGAAAGCGTGGCGAAGGGCGAGCTGCGAGAAGTGTGGCTTGCGGCGCTGGCGGCTGGCGAGCGCCGTGTAGCCTGGGCCGCCTGGGAGCCGGATGGCGCCACCACGCTGGCCAAGCCATCCACCACGGCCACCTGCCAAGGTGAACTCTGGCGGCTTTCAGGTACAAAAGGCCTGATGCCCGGTGCCGGTGGAGCAGATGCAGTGCTGGTCACCGCACAGCTCTCTCAAGACACCACGACAACAGGCTTGTTCCTGGTAGAAGCCAATGCAGGCGGCCTCACGCTCAGCAACCAACGCTTGTACGACGGAAGGCATGCCGCCACACTGCAGCTCGAAAACACAACGGGAACCCTGTTGCAAGAAGGCCCCGTCGAAGACATGCTTTCCATGCTGAACCAGGCCTTGAACAAAGGACGTGTGGCTCATTGCGCAGAGACGCTAGGGTCCGCTCAGGCCGCTTTCGACATCACACTGGAGTATGTGCGCACTCGGCGTCAGTTTGGCAAAGCGCTGGGACAAAACCAGGTGGTACAGCACCGGCTGGTCGATCTGTATGTCGAAATCCAGGAGGCGCGAGCCTTGTGCCTGGAAGCAGCTGCCGCCCCAACCCGACGCCATGTTGCTGCGCTAGGAATTCGCACCGGGCAGGTGGCTCGCCACACCTGGGAAGAAGCCATACAGCTTCACGGCGCCATAGGCATGACAGATGAGTACGTGCTGGGAGCCTATGTGCGCCGTCTCGCACTCGCCGCTGATCTCTATGGCACCAGCGCAGACTACACCGATCTGCTGGCCGATCTTTCCTTGGGAGCCCCCGCATGACCAAAGCCAGCCTGTCTCATGAGCCTGTCCTCGTCGAACGTCAGGATGGAATCATTCAGCTCACCCTCAACTCCCCTGAAAACCGAAATTCGCTGCAGACCCCAGGCATCTATGAAGGTCTGATGGCCGGACTGGAAGAGCTGGAGCAAGATGCCAGCTTGCGAGCCGCCATCATCACAGGAGCCGGTGGCGCCTTCTGCTCAGGTGGCGATTTGCGCCAACTGGCCGCTGGCAGCGAAGAGGAAGTGCGCAGGCGCATGACGCGCAATACCTGGCTGTATCGCCGCATCGCGCTCTCTGACAAACTGATCGTCGCCGCCGTGGACGGCCCCGCTTACGGGGCAGGCCTGGGCCTGGCAACTGCCTGTGACATAGTGGTTGCCGGGCAAAGTGCCGTATTTTGCTGCGCCTTTACCCGAGTGGGCGCCATGCCCGATGCCGCTCTCTTCTGGTCCTTGCCAGCACGTGTGGGCCTTTCCCAAGCACGCCGCCTCATGCTGTGGGCCGGTGAAGTGAAAGGCGCGGAAGCCGTATCAATAGGCCTTGCGGACGAGCATGCGCCGGAAGGCAGCGCACTTCCCTTGGCCCAAAAACTGGCACGGCGTATTGCAGAAGGTCCGGCGCGCGCGTTCGGGCGCATCAAGACCGGGCTGCGACAAAGCCCCATGACGCTGGAGCAGGCCCTCGGCTTTCAGATCGACAACGCACCGCCCTTGTTTGGAAGCGCTGACTTCAAAGAAGGCGCCAGCGCTTTCTTTGAAAAGCGTCGCCCCCAGTTCGGGCAGGGCGAGTAAATCCACCCTTCCCCATGAACACCCCTATGACAACCCAACAAGCCGCTTCAGGCGCGATCGATCCGCCGCTCCAGGGTCTGCGTGTCATCGAGTTCGGTCAGTACATTGCTGCGCCCGCTGCCGGGCAGACCTTGGCCGACTTGGGCGCTGACGTCATCAAGATCGAACCCCCAGGCGGCGATGCCTCTCGACGGGTCGGTTGGACTGGAGACGATTACGGCCCCATGTTCAGCGCCTACAACCGAGACAAGCGCTCGGTCATGCTGGACCTTCGCAGCAGTGAAGGCCAGAGGCAGGCCAAGCGCCTGGCCTTGAATGCCGATGTGGTTTTGTCCAACTCTCGTCCCGGGGCACTGGAGAAGCTGGGCTTGGGTGCGGAGCAACTGATCTCGGAAGCACCGCGACTGGTCTACGGCCGCGTCAGCGCCTTCGGTCAAACCGGCTCCGCCAGCATCCGGGCCGGGTTCGACATCGCGGCCCAGGCGGAGAGCGGCATGATGAGCCTCAATGGCGAAGGAGACCGAGATCCAGTGCGGGTTGGTTTTACGGTAGTCGACATCCTGGCCGGGCAATCCTTGGCAACTGGAGTACTGGCTGCGCTTGTGCGCCGTGGCGTCACGGGCAGAGGCGCATTGGTTGATCTCTCCTTGATTGACGTCGCAGTTTCAGCACTGGGCAACGCCTGGGCAGAATATCGCCAACTCGGGCTCATGCCCATACGCCGTGGCAATGGCCAGCCCACGGTGGCGCCAGCTGCTGACGTCCTAAAAACTCGGGACGGAATGGTGGTGCTTTCCGCCTACATGGACGAGCATTTCATCCGCCTTTGCAAAGCGATCGGGCAACCGGAGTTGGCAAAAGACGCACGGTTCTCGAACAACCCCGCCCGGGTAAGCCATCGTGCCGAACTGATGGACGTGCTGAAAAAAGCATTGAGCCAATTTGACTCCGAAGCATTGGTGGCCATGCTGGCCGAGGGGGGAATTGTGGCTGGTGCCATCAAAGATATGTCTCAAGTGCACGCGGGCCAAGGCGGAGTGAGCAAGGATCTTTTCATTGACGTGCATGCTGCTGGCCGAGACCCCATCAGCGTACCCGGACTGGCCATCAATCTGGATGGCATTCGCCGGCAGCCCGGGCGCTTGCCTGCACTTGGCGAGCATACCGAACAGGTGCTCGCTGAACTTTAAGCAGGAGCAACACCCGCGGGGATCAGTTGACGAGATGACGGCGGGCTCGCGCGCATGCGTAGAGCGGCATGCCGTGGGCTACGATCTGCGCATGCGTGACGCTTTCTCAGATCTACCCAGCGCCGAAGTGAGGCGTTGGAATATACGCCCGCTCGAATTGAATGACCTGGATGGCCTCATGCAGGTGCAAGAAGCTTGCTATGGCAGTGGGTACATGGAGAGCATGGAGACCTACCGTGCTCGCCTGGCATGCCCAGCGCAATGTTCCCTCGTGGTTGTGCAGCAGGGTGTGGTCCTGGCCTATCTGGCAGCCTACCGCTCGACACTAGGCAGCATTACACCGCTGCATGGGAATTTTCCATCGCAGGGCCGCTCCCAAGATGGAAAAGCAACCCCCTCGGGGGGCAAAACAGGGGAGCGTGGGGACGCGTTACAAGACACTTTGTACTTGCACGATATGGCCGTGAGCCCTGACTATGGTGCCCAAGGTCTGGCTTCAGCTTTGCTCACTGCCTTGTGGGAAAGTGCCCGTGATTGGTCACCTCGTTACGCGGCATTGGTATCCGTGCAGGGCTCACAGAGTTATTGGGCACGCAAGGGATATGCGGTACATGCAGAGCTGACAGAAGAAAACACCAAGGCCTTGCGAAGCTATGGCCATGATGCGGTCTACATGACGCGGCCTTATTGACCCAGAAGCAGGAGCCGTAGAAGCCCCGCCATTGGCTCTGATAACTAGTCTCCGCTCAAAAATATTAACCGTTCGGGCTGAGCTTGTCGAAGCCTTGCGCAGCGCTTCAACAGGCTCAGCCCAAACGGTGTTTATCCATTAAAAGCGATTTCCTTTTAATTAGTTTGCGTCGGCACCGCTTGACGCAACGCCACCTGCTTGTTGGCCGAATCCACGAATACGAGCTTGGGCTTGTGTTCGCTGAGCTTGTCCTCATGCACCTGAGCAAATGCCGCGATGATGAGCAAATCGCCTATAGCTGCACGACGCGCCGCCGAACCATTCACGGAAATCATCCCGCTGCCACGTTGCCCCTTGATGGCGTAGGTGACGAAGCGCTCACCATTGTTCACGTTCCAGATATGGACCTGCTCATTCTCTGCAATGTCAGCGGCGTCCAGGAGGTCTTCATCAATCGCGCACGAGCCCTCGTAATGAAGCTCGCTATGCGTCGCGGCAGCGCGATGGATCTTGGATTTAAGAAGCGTACGGAACATGAAAAACCTCCTTGGATCTGAGCTTCAAGCAAGGCTTGGAGCCTACGCCGAACCGGCCCGCGAACTGCAAAGCCGCTGGGCAGCAAGCGTACCTCAGAATGGCACCACATCACGCTGACCAGGCCTGCCACGCGACTGAAGAGATTCGCGAGATCGGCTCGAACGGGGTAGACCCGGTTTCGGAGCCGACCCATGACATCCAAGTCAAATCTTCCTGCGGGTACTAGGAAGAAACGCCGTTGCCACCCCGAGCAACGGCAAAAAGCTGGTCACACCATAAACCCAGACAATGCCGTACTTGTCTGCAAGCTCCCCTAGCCCGGCTGCGCCAATGCCGCCTATGCCGAACATCAGACCAAACATCAAACCGGAAACCAGACCCACCCGGCCAGGCGCGGCTTCTTGCGCGTAAACCACCAGCGCGGCAAATGCCGAAGACATGACGAGTCCGATGGCTATGGAGAGCGCACCAGTCCAGAATAAGTTGGCATAAGGCAACGCCAAAGCAAAGGGAGCCACGCCAAGGAACGAAATCCAGATCACGGCCTTGCGCCCAATCCGGTCACCGACCGGGCCACCGGCGAAAGTCCCCGCCGCCACGGACGCGAGAAACATGAAAAGGAACAACTGACTCTGCTGCACGCTGAGACTGAAGCGTTCAATCAGATAGAAGGTGAAGTAGTTCGTAAAAGAGGCGATGTAGACGAACTTCGCGAACATCAAAATGCAGATGACCGCCACCGCTTGAACGATTTTCGAGCGGGCAAGGCCCTCCTTATGCACACTCTCCAGGCTTTTCGCCTTGGCCACCCCATGCTGTTTGACCCAGATCGTCAGCCGGTAAAGCACCACGATCGCGACACCAGCAGCCACCGTGAACCAGGCCGCTGCTTTTTGCCCATAAGGAATGATGATGGCCGCGGCAAGCAAAGGGCCTATGGCGGAGCCTGTATTGCCTCCCACCTGGAACGTCGATTGCGCCGTTCCAAAGCGCCCTCCTGATGCCAAACGCGCAATTCGTGATGCCTCCGGATGAAACGTGGCCGAGCCGACCCCAACGACAGCCGCAGCCACCAGCAACATGTAGAAGCTTCCCGCCGTCGCCAACAAAACAATGCCGATGAAGGTCATTCCCATACCGGAAGGCAAGAGGAACGGCTTGGGATGCTTGTCGGTATACATGCCAATCCACGGCTGCAGCAGAGAGGCTGTTACCTGGTAGACCATCGCAAGGATGCCAATCTGGCCGAAAGTCAGCGAAAAATTGGCCTTCAGCAACGGATAGATGGCCGGCAGCATCGCCTGAATCATGTCGTTCAGAAGATGGGCAAACGCTGCTCCGCCTACGATAGGCAGAAGAAAGCCATTAGATTTTTCAGCGGCAGGGTTTGTGGACGAGATGTCCGGCGCTCCAAGCGCAGCAGATTTAGCGGTCATGAACAGACAAGGGGAGAATGGAGAGGCGGTCAAATCCTCTCCTCCGTCCTACGTCTAAAGACGAGCATCAAGAGCTGTTTGGCCGCGAAATGTCCAGCGAACGTTCACTGGACATCGTGAGAATAGCGCTTCTGAATCAAGCCTATCGCTCACAATCAGCCAAACTCTGTGGAGTTCCTGCCATCACGAGGCCTTAGACCACAGCCGCGAGCCTTTCGAACAACTCCTGCGCCAAGTTGAAGTGCTGCCGCGCGCTGTCAGGATCTGGGGAGGCATTCAACATGACTGAGATCGTGGCGCGGCTTGAAGCGTGGTTCATAGTCGCGACTTGAAACCCGACGCCTGTGCCTGTGTGACCCCACCAGTCGCCTATCTGACCGATACCAAGGCCGTAGCGGTCGTACTCCGGGCCATTGGTGACATCTCGCGCCATGGATTTGCGAAGCGCCTGGGTTGAGGAATTCAGGAGGAGGCCTTCGCCCAACGCTTCGCCCCATGTGAGCAAATCGGCCAGGGTGGAGGCCATGGCACCGGATCCAGCCAGGGACGTGGGGCTGACGAGGGGTTGATCGTCGATTTCGCCGGTGAGCACATTCAATGCATACGACGTTGGCGTAGGTGCGGGCAGATACGGTGTGAACGGATAGCTCGTGCCACTCAGGCCTAATGGTTTGAATATTTGCGCGGTCAGCAGCTCCGGCAGTGCTTGGCCGGTTACCTGCTCGATCAACAGGCCAAGAAGCACCGTGTTCGTATTGCTGTATTGGTATTGCGCGCCCGGGAGAAACGCTGGCTCCGCGGCAAACGAGAAAGCCAACAGCTCCTGTGGCGTCCAGACGTGCAGCGTATCCCTGATGAAAATCTCAAAAAAGCCCCGCTGCGTGGAGTAATCCGCAAGCCCGCTCTGATTGCCAGCCAGATCGCCCAGGTTGATGAGATCCCCGTTGGGCACACCTGAGAAATAGCGCCCGATCTTGTGATCCAGTGCCAACTGCCCGGTTTGAACCAATCTGAGCAAGAGCGTCACTGTGAAGGACTTCGTAATGCTGCGGATGGGGAACGTGCTGTTCAGCGCCATGGGTATTTTAGCGTCCACATCAGCCAGCCCGAATGCCGCCGCCCATGGCTCTTGGCCAGCGACGCGGACGCCCGCCAAAACGCCCGGGGTGTGGTAGTCCGTGAAAATGCTTTCGACCGCCTTGACGTACTCCTCCTCGCGGATTTCCCTATCGCTTGAACCGCCACACGCAGCCAGCCAAGGAGTCAGAGCAGCCGCACCGGCTAAGCGGCCAAAATGGCGGCGTGATGGATCGAAATGCATGAAAGTGCTCCTTCGGCGTGTATTAAAGCTGTGCGCAACATCGCGCTGAACGCATCCTATGGGATCGATGACCGCGATGACGTGGAGGTTTTCAGACCTGGGACGCCCACAGCAAACATGGGACTCAGTGACGAAAGTTGTCCCAGGCTTTGCAATCGCACGCAAGCCAAGCTGCCAACACAGGCAACGGCCCTTGGAGGAGGAAACGCTGGCACGCACTCTCTCCTTGCAGTTTCTGGTGGCTAGCCGCGGGTCCTGAATCTGCGAATCGCCCCTGAAAGATCAACTTGCAGGCGGCACACAAATGCGGTCTACTTCGCTCAGTGTTACAAAAAGCTTCTAAATTCAGGATAACCATCTGAGCCGAAGCGGCCTCTCCTTCAATCAACCAAGTGAGCCTATGTTCGCCATGAAATCAATTCCGACCCAAAGATCGTCCATCTTCCAGGCGGTTGGACTATTGATTTTCTTGCTCACCATCCAACCTGCGTTCGCCCTGACCACGCTCACCGTCACGAGTAGCTCAGATAACAATCCTGGTGGCCAAGGGGAAGTGGGTGATTTTCGGTATGCGTTGAATGTGATGAATAGCAATTTGAACGTCATCCCGGATGACTACGCAATTGTGTTCGCCTCTCCGATGACCATTCAGCTGAATGGAATTTTGCCGCTCATCAACAATTCAGCCAATCCAGTCAATATCACCATTGGCAACCCAAGCCCATCATCGACAGTCACCATTGATGGAAACGGTGGCACCTACAGCGGGTTTTTCATCCCCACGGGCAACGTAAAACTCCAGAACATGGTGCTCCAGAATTTGACCGCAAAAGGCGGCAATGGGGGGAATGGCATATCCGGGGGCGGCGGGGGCATGGGTGCTGGCGGCGCTATTTACGCGCCTCAAAGCTTTTTGAATGGCTCGAATCCCTCTGTCACCTTGCTCAATGTGTCGATCAAAAACGCCTCGGCTATTGGAGGAAATGGGGGGAGTTACGCCGGGGGGACGCTCACAGGCCACGAAGGTGGCGGTGGCGGCGGTGGTTTCAGCGGGAACGGTGGCTCCATTTCGACAATAGGCTCAACCGGCGGTGGCGGCGGCGGCGGCTTTGGCGGAGATGGTGGCGCAGTCAGCTTGTCGACGAACGACGTGCATGGAGGTGGAGGCGGTGGAGGCGGCGGCCTGGGATCCCGCGCCACCTTGGGGCTGCTATTCAACCTTGGGAATGGTGGTTCGGATCAGACCCCTGGATTAGATGGCAATGGATTTGGCCTCTCCATCACTGCGGGTTTCGGCGGTGCCGGCCATAACGGGGGATCTCGTGCAGGCGGCGGCGGCGGCGGAGCGCCATCTAGTGAATTTGGTGCCCCGGGGGGTGGCGGCGGCGGAAGCTCTGGATCAAATGGCATAACAGCTCAGGGCTCCATCGCTGCGCGTGCACTCGCCACCCCTTCTGCTGGAAACGGAGGAGATGGTGCGGGAGGTGGTGGATCTGGAATAGTCGTCACTGCTGTTACCAACGATGTTGATGGCCAAGGCGGAAATGGTGGTTACGGCGGTGGCGGTGGTGGCGGCGCTGGTTCTGGCGCCTATGACATCGACTACTCACAAAAAGGCGGCTCGGGTGGTATTGGCGGTGGAGGCGGTGGCGGTGGAACCAATTGGTCTGCCATGACGCCCTCCGGAGGTGGTAACTCTCTCGGCGGCGGTGGTGGCGCCGGTGGTGGCCCGTCTAACGGCGAGGCCTCCGCAGGTGGAGCCGATATCGGCCGCCTGGGCGGAGGCTCTGGTGGGGTCGGCATGAACTCCGGCACCTTCGGTGGCGGCGGTGGCGGCGGAGGAAGTGGCCTGGGTGGAGCTATCTTTATAGATAGCAACCTTAATTTCACTGTGCAGGCAATTCCCGGCGTGCCCACCACCTTTGACACCTCCAACAATTCCACTCAAGCAGGAATTCGCGGCACGGGCGCTTCAGGGGGTGCGACGGATGGCACGGATGGATCGGCGTTAGGAGAAAGCATTTTCCTGCGCAGTACTGCTTCACTCACGTTTTTGGCCCATGACGCTGCGGATCTTTTGACCTTGGGCGAACAAGTCGCATTTGTTGATGACACCAGCTTCGGCGCTGGTGGTACAAGTATTTTTGTTCGAGGCAACGGGCGCGTTATTTACAACGGAAATTCGACTTACGAGGGAAGCATCCTCGTCGAGAATGCCGATTTCAAAGTCAATGGTGAAATTAATCAAGCACCCGTTTTCGTGATGAGAAATAGCAGCTTCAGCGATCAAAAGAGCACGCTGAGCGGAACGGGGCGTTTAACCGGCACTGTCTTTACCAATGCGGGCGTTATTTACCCTGACCCAGGAGCGACGCTAACTCTTGGGTCTTTGGTGCTGGCATCCTCAGAACAAAGCGCTGTTCGCACCACGATCAACACAGGTGGTGCATCCCTGATATCGGTTATTGGCCTCGCAAGTCTGGCCGGCACCCTGGAAGTCAATCTCGATCCGGCGGCAAACCGGGCTGGCTCGTACACCATACTTTCATCAGCGGGAATCGCAGGCGCCTTTGACTCTGTGACATTCACAGGAGCAACCCCGGCAAGATATTCGCTCTCGTATCTGCCCATGGGTGCCCCTACATTCGTTCAACTGGATATTCTGGACCCTATCCCTATCCCTCCCCCTATCCCCACCCCGGTTGTCACGATAGCGCCAGTACCTACGCTGGAAGGCTGGGCAGTGATGATGCTGAGTGGCCTCATAGGCCTGGTGTGGGTGCAAAGGCGCCGGCCCTGAAGCTACCCTGGCATCACTTTCACACAGAACTTTGGTTTCATCAGGGCTTCGTTTAAGCCCTTGCGCCTGACCGTGAAATCAGGTGCTCTATACGGCCCAGGCAAACACGATGGCCGCGATGAAAATCGTCTCACTGAGCAGCATGACCACTGGGCGCCAACCCAGCTTCATGAGATCAGCAAAGTTGGTTTTGATCCCTGCTGCCCCAATGGCGGCCACCAGCAACCAGCGGGATGCATCGCTTGCCACGGCAGCAGTCTGCGCTCCTATGACACCCGCCGAGGTCAGGATCACAAAAAACAGAAACCACAACAGAAAGGCTGGGAACGCCGGTACACGAGAGCCCACTGATGCGCTTGATCGATCGCGGTAGAGCACGGCAATCACAGCCACGATAGGAACCAGCAGCGCCACGCGGAAGAGCTTGACGATCGTGGCCGTTTCCCCTGCCTCAGGGCCTAAGATGAGCCCAGCCGCCACTACCTGCGCGATGTCATGAATGGTCCCACCCAGCAGTACGCCCGAGACGCGCGCTGGCGTCTCCAGCACGCTGAGGATCAGCGGATAAAGCACCATGGCAATGGTCGATAGCAGCGTAACCCCCACTACGGCCAGGAGCGTGAACCGCTCGTTTTCCTTGGTGGGAGGCAAAGCTGCCGACACAGCCAGGGCTGCGGATGCGCCACAGATGCCTACCGAACAACCCGAGACGATCCCCTCGACCTGTGGCCGCTTCATGAGCTTGGCCAGGAGCACGCCAAAAACGATGGTGGCCACAACAGATGCAGCAATGCCCACGCCCGTGGCTACACCGAGGCTAGCCACCTGATCCACCGTGATGCGCGCCCCCAGAAGCGCCACCCCGCACCGGAGCCCGGTACGTGCGCAAACCGAAACACCAGCCATGACGCGATCAACCCCTGCCAGGAAGTTGCACGCCAAGCCAATCAGGAGTGCATAAAGCAGCTGAGGGCCGCCATGATGATCCGAAATGAAGGTGGCCGCCAGCGCAACAACGATGCAAACCAGGAAGCCAGGCCAGAGGTTGGCCAAGTTGCTGACAGCGGGACCTACGCCCGGGCGGAACCTGAGAAAAGCGCTATATGACTTCATTGACTATGAGCATATGTTTTTCTCATAAGGCAAAAAAGCGAATAATTCAGATCAAATTGACCATTAATATCGATTGATTTGGGGGATTTGCCCCAGCATCACGGCAGCGCGTGGCACCACTCTGCAATCAGCTTGCAACAGGTCTGCTTGTGCTCCGGCTGATCAAAGAGGTAATGCTTGGCACCTTGAATCGGTGTGAGCCACTTCCGATCGTGCTTCACACCTTCATACAGCATCTTTGCGTGGCCGGGATAGCAACCTGGATCGGCCGTGCCATAGATCACATGCACGGGAACTTGCACCGTGTTCAGGCGCTCCGGGCCATGGCCGTTGGATAGACGCATGCTCCACTGCGAAAGCCAGGAGCGCAAGCTGGTGTAGTGGCCAATCGAAGCAGGTATGAAATTAGCCACTGCAGGCGGCCCCCATTGCGTAGTGGCTGCGCGGTCAGATGGATCAAGCGTCAGATCCAGGTTACGCGGATCTGCCATGGTGCCGTGCACCACAAAAGGAAGATCGTCCAAGCGAGGGTCTGCTCTGACCTTCAGCAGCGCAAGCTGATCAAGCGCCCATTGTGTAATGCGTTCACTGCGCGCTAGCTGAGCTGCCTTGTAGCGCTCCAGAAAAGCGGCGGTGTAAGGCGGTTTGAGGTCTGGATTAAAAAGGTCTAGCTCGGGATCACGGCGGAAAGGTTCATGCTCATCCAGAATGGCCGGGTCCAACTTCTCGGTGAGCACGATGTTGCGGCTAGGGTGCGCCATCAGCATGATGAGCGCATCCGCTGGTGGAAGATCCGCCTTGGTCAGATCCGGCGGGCCGCCCGCCGGCGGCGCTTTGATGGTGGGCTTTTCTGCCTGGTTTTCATAGAGCGCCACCAGGCCCCCGCCACCTGAGTTACCGATCAGCACCACACGCTGATAGCCCTCGTTGCGCAGGTGGCGTATGACAGAGCCTATGTCCACCACGCAGTGCTCAAGTATCAGCATGGCCTCATTGCCGATATAACGTGTGCTCATGCCGACGGCATCCACGCCACATTCGGCCAAGGCATCCAGCGCATAGTGCCCCATGAAGTTGGACGAAGGGTGAACCACCACCACGGCAGTCTTGGCAATAGGCCCACCAATGCCTGACGCCCGATGCCGTGTACACCACAGCAAGCCAGCGCGGCGTGCCACGCCAGACTGCACATCCATCTCTCCCGTGCTCTGCATGGGAACAGCCAAGAGTTCGCGTCTGTTCATTTTTTTGGAATCTCCCTGCATCAGCGTGCGTTCCAAGACGTGTAGTAATCAGGACGTTCACTGCGCAAGGCGGCGCCGCCAAGCAGTAATGGCTTGAAGGTGTCGAGCATCACGGCGCACTCCTCCGTGTGTTGGCCTACACGTGCCGCCCCCCCCTGATAAGCATCTGGGTGCGGCCCGTGGATGTGGCCGGCGGGATGCAAGCTCAAGGCCCCGCGCTCAACACCGCTGCCTTTTCGGCTGAAGAAATTTCCTTCGGCATAAAAGATCAATTCATCTGAATCCACGTTCGAGTGATAGGAAGGAATGGGCATGGCCCGGGGGTCATAGTCAAGCATGCGAGGCACGAAGTTGCAGAACACGCAGCCCGGCGCTTCGAACACTTGGTGGACTGGCGGAGGCCGGTGAAAACTGCCAGTGATAGGAGAGAAATCAGAGATATTCAGTGCATACGGATAGTTGCACCCAAACCAGCCCACTACATCGAACGGGTGGCGTTGATAGGTATAGCGGGTCAGGCCATTTCGGTTCCTGACGAGCACCTCGACATCACGGCCTTCCGTCAACAAGGGGCCTTGCGGGCGACGCAGATCCAGCTCTGAGTAAGGGGCCTCCTGGTTGTACTGCCCGTATGCCGTGAGGTAACGACGTGGTGGCCGCACATGGCCTGCAGTCTCAAAGACCAGCGCTCGAAGTGGCTCGCTCCCTGTGGGCACCCAGCGGTGAGTGGTCGCCTTGGGGATGACCACATAGTCGCCGCGGGACACATCAATGCTGCCGAAGACTGTCTCCAGGCGTGCAGACCCGTCATGAACGTAGAGCAACTCACCGCCTTCTGCATTTCGGTAAAGAGAGGAAGGCTGATCGCTGACCATGAACGACACCCGTACGTCTGCGTTTCCACACAGCACGGTGCGATCGAGCACGGGGTCAGCCACGGTCTGAAGGCCACTTGTGGTGAACAGGCGTGGCAGCAGGGGGTGATTGGGGGTCAGGCTCTCGCGTGCATCCACCACCACATCGCACTTCGTCACAGCCGCTGGCGCGTGGCGATGGTAAAGGAGCGACATGTTCGAAGAAAAGCCCTCCTCACCCATGACCTCTGCCGCGTAGAGGCCACCTTCGGGACGCTGGAACTGAGAGAAGCGCTTGCGTGGGATGTCACCCATCTGCATGAAATAAGGCATGGTAGGAACAGGGCAATGGAAGGAATTTAATGACGCCGAGCGTATAGAGCACTCAGAAAAGTGTCATCCGGGTTTACGACAATAAAATAAAACAGTGTTCCAAAATAATATCGCCGTCATTGGTCGCCGCACAGCGCGATCCGATTGAGGACGAGATGGAACTGACTTTCGAGGAGTACTTTCCGTACACCCACCACGCTGCACGCGTGCCGGAACTTACCGATGGCTGCGACACCCAACGCCACAGCGTGGTAATTGCTGGAGGTGGCCCCACGGGGCTGGCGCTAGCTCTGGGCCTGGCCAATCACGGCGTAGCGAGCGTGGTGCTCGAATCTGACGACACGGTGTGCTCAGGGAGCCGAGCGGGCGCCTTTACGCGGCGCACGTTGGAGATCCTGGAGCAGTTGGGGGTCATCGATGAAGTGATGCGCACGGGCCACGCGTGGAGCACAGGTTGGACCTACTTCCGTGACCGCGAAGTCTTCCGGCTTCAGATGCCGCACGACGATAGCCAGAAACATCCACCGGCTATCAGCCACCTGCAGAACTACATCGAACAATGCCTTGTAGATGCGGCCAAACGCCGCAGCGACCTGATAGATCTGCGTTGGCAAAGCCGTGTGGACAAGGTGAAACAGCTGGGGGATTGCGTTCGCCTGGAGGTGCAAACACCGCAGGGAAACTATGCCCTGGAAACCGATTGGCTGGTGGCCTGTGACGGCGGGCGCAGCACGGTGCGCGACATGATGGACCTGCGCTTGCAAGGCCACCGTCACGAAGGCCGCTACGTGATCATTGATATCCGAATCGACACCGAAGGCCTGCCGGTGGGGCGGCGCTGCTGGTTCGATCCACCTTCCAAGCCGGGCGGCACTTTGCTCATGTACAAAAAGCCCGGCGGCATGCTGCGCTTTGACTACCAATTGCAGGACGACGACGACGAGGTCGAGGAAATGAAGCCCGAGCGCGTGTTCGCACAGGTGAACAGGCATCTGGAGATGATGGGCATCCACAAAGAATGGAAGCCTGTATGGATGAGCCTGTACCGGGCCAGCGCCATGACCCTGGAACGCTATTGGCACAACAGAGTTCTGTTCGCAGGAGACGCCGCGCACCTGGTGCCGATCTTTGGTGTGCGTGGCATGAATTCCGCCATTGATGATGCCCACAATCTGGCCTGGAAACTGGCCTTTGTGGTGAGAGGTCTGGCGGCGCCTCCATTGCTGGAAACCTACAGCAGCGAGCGGGTCTACGCAGCGCGCGAGAACCACCGCTTTGCATCCAAGAGCGCCGAGTTCATGGCGCCGCCCGCGCCGGCCGCGCGTTTGATGCGCAACGCCGTGCTGTCCTTGTGCGAGAAAGACCCCTGGTTCAGCAGCCTGCTGAACCCACGGCAACACTCTGCCATTCCTTTGGTGAAGTCTCCGCTGAATATTCCGGCAGAAGCCACGGACGTGTTCACACGCGGCCCACGCCCTGGCGACATCCTTCTCGAATGCCCGCTGGAACTGCAAGGCAAACCAGGCCACCTTACCGATTTGTTGAAACCGCAGTTCACCGTGCTCTATTTCAGCGAAGACGAGTCCTTGCCCACGGATTGGGCAGACGCCGTCGCCGAGCTGTCGTCACGCGTGCCCTTGCAAGCTCATGCGATCACACGTACGAAGTCCGGCAGCGCATCAGCCGTCGATGCTCCAGGCCGGCTTTTCACCATGTATGACGCGGTGCCCGGCACGGTCTACCTCGTGCGACCAGATGGACACGTCATGGGGCGCTGGAAATGCCCTGCGCCTTCCGTCATCGGGCAAGCGCTGGAACGCGTACTGCAAGCAGAAATGGAGACCATGTGATGAATGAAGAAGACCTGGACGCGCTCTACACCAAACTATGTGAAAAGCTCGGCCCGCTCGATCCATCACAGGTGCAGATGGCGCTGGCGCGGTTGACGCTCCTGCTGATGAAGCGGGTAGGTGCACGGCATGCCGTAGACGAAGCGATTGAAATTGCTTTGCAAACAGATTGAACGCGTGCAGCCTCCCGTTTCTCAAGCCCGTGCATCGGGGCACGCAACCACGGTGATCTCGAACTTACAACAAGGAGACATGACATGAGCACATTGACACGCATCCTGGGCCTGGCGACCTTCCTGGTCTGTGCGGCCCTGCCAGCGCACGCAGCGGACCCATTCCCGCAAAAGGGCAAGGTGCTGCGCATCATCTCGCCTCTTTCACCCGGAGGCTCTTCCGATGTGCAAGCACGGGCCATTGCCAACAAGCTGTCGCAGCAGCTGGGCATTCCTGTGATGGTGGAAAACAAGCCAGGCGCATCCACAGGCATCGCCGTGCGTGAACTGATGCGCTCCCCTGCGGATGGCTACACCGTGCTCTACACGATCACGGTCACGACCAGCCAACTGCCCCACCTGTACGAAAAGCCCCCGTTCGATGTCTTCAAGGATATGACGCCGGTTGGGGTGGCAGCGCGCACTCGAACGATACTGGTGGCCACTCCAAAAGCACCGTACAGCACACTCAAGGAGCTGGTCTCCTATGCCAAAGCCAACCCAGGAAAAATCAACTACGGCTCATATGGCCTGGGTTCGTCTGGCCATGTGAACGGCGAGCTGCTCAAAGCCAATGCCGGCATCGATATCGTGCACGTTCCCTACAAGGGCAGTACCGATGCCGTGCGCGATCTGCTGGCGGGCCAGATCCAGTTCGTCTTCGACGGCCCAAGCACCGCCATATCCAATGCCAAGGGTGGCCTTGTCAAGATCCTCGGCGTAGCTGACAAGGAACGTCTGCCGGCGATTCCTGATGTGCCCACGCTGACCGAAGCCGGCGTGGCCGGCATTGATCTCCCAGGGCTGGAACAGTTCTTCGTTCCTGTAGGCACGCCCAAAGAGATAGTGAACAAGCTCAACAGCGAGCTCATGAAAGCCGTTCGCTCGCCAGAAGTCTCGGACATGTATGTGCGTGGTGGCTCAACGGTCGTGGCGAGCACGCCTGAAGAGCATGCCCGGATGATGCGCGAAGACAGCGCTCAGTGGGGCACAGTCATGCGCCGCCTGAACATCCGGGCAGATTGAGCTAAGAGCGCAGGGCCACGCTCCGGGTGGAAGTCCGCCTCTAGAATCAAGTCCAATGCCCGCTTCCTGATCCACGCCATGACCGACGACATGCTGAACCCCACCGCTACCTCCAAGGACGAGGTCAGTGCGCTTGCACGCGGCCTTGCCGTGCTGGCAGTCGTCGCCAGAGCGCCGGGAGCTCTCAGCAACCGTGAACTGGCAGATGCCACCAAAATCCCCAAGGCCACCGTATCGCGCCTGGCCGCCACCTTGGTCGCGGCGGGCTATCTGAGGCAACAGGCAGACAGCGAGCGCTTTACCCTTGGGGCAGGGGTGATGGAATTGGGTAGCGCTTATCTGCGAAAGTTCGATCTGCGCAGCCATGCCCGCTTGCATCTGGCCGAGGTGGCGGAGTTTGCCGGCGCTTCCGTGCACATGGGTGTGCGAGAAGGATTGGACATTGTCGTCATTGACGCTATCCGGCCCCATTCAGCCGTCATCCTTTCGCGCCTGGATGTCGGACTGCGGCTTGCCATTTCTTCGTCTGCCATGGGGCGCGTGTACACCGCTGCGGTGGATGCGCCCGCACGTACAGACCTTCTGACCGAGCTGCGGCAGGCCGCCGGTAAGGATTGGCGCAAACAAGCCGCCAAACTGCAAGAAGCTGAACGCGAGTATGCAGAGTACGGTTATTGCTCCTCCTTTGGCGATTGGCACCGCGACATGCACGCGATCGGTGTACCCGTTCACGGCCCTGGCGGCGAGTTATACGCCGTCAGTTGCGGAGGTCCAGCCTATTTGCTGACCGAGCGTGTGATGCGCGAAAAGATTGCGCCGCGCCTGATGGAGGCGGCGCGCGCAATTTCCAAAGAGGCTGGGCAAGCCTGAAGGCAACGCTGAGTCTTGACTGCATCAGCGTCACCTGAGATCACAAAGCTTGATCAGGAGCCTTTTACTGCCATTTCTGGCTCCACAGGCCGTGTCACTTGGAATAGGTCAGTACTGCGCGAATACCAACCGCCCCCATGCATACGGCTGATCAGCCCAAGTGCTGGCGTGTTGACGAAGCCTTGTTCCGCATCCAGCACCAGCGCATCCTCAATATGCGCTGCCAGCACCCGCCCAATCACAACCGTTTGATGAGGCCCGGTGACGAGTGACGTGAGCGCCACGCATTCCAGGGACACTGGGCTGCCCTGGATCAGCGGCGCCTTCACATGCCGGGCGGGCAGAGCAACCAGCCCGGCCTGCTCCAGCTCGTTGACCTCCGACGGGTAGTCCGCACAGGTCTGGTTCATCTGCAGGACCAGACTTTCTGGAACCAGATTTACGACGAACTCTCCGGTCTCCAGAATATTCGCTGCCGTGTCCTTCAGTGAGCCACTCGGGTGGCGCATCATGCCCAGCGCGATCGTAGGCGGCTTATGGCCCATGACGTTAAAGAAGCTGTAAGGCGCTGCGTTCACCACCCCTGCACTGGAACGCGTCGTCACCCATGCGATAGGACGCGGGGTGACGGTAGCGGTGAGGAGGTTGTAGTTGGTCTGCGCCGGTTGGGCCCCAAAATCAAAATACATGAATCAACTCTCCTCAGCTCTCCGAAACCGGTTGCACCGGTGCGCTTAACACCACCGCCTGTTTGGAACGCGTATCCACATGCAGTTGGAAAATATCAGGGCGCGAATAGTGCCCTGTAGCGTCGAAGTCGTACTTGCCACGCAGGATCTCGTTGGGATCAACCTGGGCGTACAAAATAGTTTCTCCGCTGTAGTCTGGCCCCGCCAGCACCTCGCCAAGCGGGCCGATGATGGCGCTGCCACCGCGCATCAGCACGGTGTCAGGCGCATTGCCCAGCGCGCACTCGAAATCTTCCGGGTACGCGTCACGGCGCAAATGCTGGCATGAAGTGAGTACGTAGCAGCGGCCCTCCAGGGCGATATGGCGCATGCTGGGGATCCAGGTGTCGCGATCATCCGCGGTGGGTGCGCAGTAGATTGCCACGCCCTGGCTGTACATGTAGGTGCGCAGCATGGGCATGTAGTTCTCCCAGCAAATCACCGCACCCACGCGGCCATAGGCCGTTTCGATGACGGGCATGGTGGAACCATCGCCAAAGCCCCAGATCAACCGCTCGGCCGCAGTCGGCATGAGTTTGCGGTGCTTGCCCACAAAACCCTGTTTGCCGTTGAAGTACAGCACGGTGCAGTGAAGCGTTCCACCGTCCACCTCAATGCAGCCGATCACGACCACGGAATCTGTCTCTATGGCCGCTTGCTCGATCAACGCCACTTCCTCGCCATCCAGGCGGATGGCTTGGCGGTGGTACCTTGCAAAGGCGTCACGGCCTTCTGGCTTGCGCATGCCGATGGGGGCGCCGAAGGAGTTGCCTTTGGGGTAACCACCCAAAAACGCCTCGGGAAACACCATCACTTTGGCCCCGTTGGCAGCAGCTTCTTGAATGAGCCCCACCGCCTTGCGTGCCGTGGCCATGCTGTCCTGCGGCAGCGAGGCTGCCTGGATGACGGCGACTTTGAATGGATTGTGATTGTTCATGTCTTCGCTCTCAATCGTGTGGCCTCAAGCCCGAGGCACATATTCTTCATCGATGGCTTTGGCGCGCGTGTTGGGCAGCAGAATCGAACCGATCACACCAACCACGGCCGTCACCACCACCGGGTACATCAGGCCACCGAAGATATTCCCGCTGGCCTGTGCCAGATAGGTAGCCGTAAACGGAACGATACCCCCAAAAATGCCCGCACCAATGTGATATGGAAAAGACAGCGCGGTATAGCGGATGCGAGCCGGGAACAGCTCCACCAGGTAGGCAGCCACCGGGCCGTACACCATAGCAACCACTGCCGTCATCAGCACCAGAATCAGTACGATGGTGAACCGGTCAATACGCGCTGGGTCAGCACGCTGTGGATAGCCGGCATCTTTTAGCGCCGCGGAGTAAGCCTTGGCATCAAAGCCATTCACCGTAGTGTTGCCCACCGTCATCGCGATATTCTGTCCTTCCAGCGGTGCGGCGTATTCAAAGTTGATCCCTTTGGAAACCAGCAACTTCTTGGCCTGCACACACACCTTCTTGTGATCCGGGTGCGCGCTCACCAAGGCCGCCTGCAAACCGAAATCACAAACACCTCCACTGGTGTCAGCATGGATCCGAACTGGCGTGCTCTGCATCACTTGCGCGAGCTCAGGGTTGCCAGCCTTGAGCAGGGCACCAAACATGGCGTGGTAACCCAGCGCGGCTACGAACAGGCCTGTCATCATGATCCACTTGCGGCCAATCTTGTCAGACAGCCATGCAAACAACACGAACGTAGGCGCGCCGATGAGAAAGCCCAGCACCACCAGCTCATACACCGTCTTCTGATCAATCTGCGCGGCTTGCTGCAGGAAAATCATCACGTAGAACTGGCCCGTGAAGTAAGTAGCACCCTGCCCTGCAGTCACGCCAATCAAAGCAATCAGCACCAGACGCATGCTGGACCATTGACCGAAGGTCTCCTTCACCGGGTTCTTGGAGAGGCGGTTTTCCTGCTTCATGCGGGTGAACACCGGCGACTCATGCAGCTTGGCGCGCACGTAGACCGAAATGGCCAGCATCACGATCGACAGAATGAACGGCAGGCGCCAGCCCCACTGGCGGAAGTCTTCAGGGCTCATCGACGCCTGGGTCAACAAGATAACGACCAGCGAAAGAATCAGACCCGCAGACGAGGTGATCTGAATCCAGCCCGTCAGTAAGCCGCGGCGCTTGGGCTCGCAATGCTCAGCCACGTAAATCACCGCACCGCCGTACTCACCGCCTACTGCCAGGCCTTGAATCACACGCAGGGTCAACAGCAAGATCCACGAGAGATGGCCTACCGACTCATACGTGGGAAGACAGCCGATCAAGACCGTAGCACCGCCCATCATCACCACAGTGATCAGGAAGGTGTACTTGCGGCCCCATTTGTCACCCAGGTAGCCAAACATCACCGCGCCCAAGGGGCGAATGATGAAACCCACCGCCAAAGCGCCCAGCGCAGCCAGCAAGGCCACGGTGGGGTTGTCTTGGGGAAACAGCACCTGACTCATGAATACAGCAAGCGAGCCGTAGATGAAGAAGTCGTACCACTCGAACAAAGTTCCAAGAGTGGAAGCCAGTACAACCTGACGTTCCTCCTTGCGATTCAGGGTCTGTTCCTGACCTCCCGATGGCTGCGCAATGTTCGCTTGCATGTTGCTGAGTCCCTGCGTTGAAAATTGATAATGCTGTATGCGTTAACTATTATCAATTTCAGATCCCAAACTCTCCTATTAGGGACAACCCGTATTCACCGTCATAAGCCTCACCCCTGCACTGCTAAACTCAACTGATCAGGACACGAGGAAATCGAATGGCGAGAACGTCGACTAAGGCTGACAAAGGCGGCGAGCCCAAGCCAGCCAGTGCCCGCCGAGGCATACAGTCCATCGAGGTGGGGTTCCGCATCCTGGATGCCATTCGCCAGGCGGGCCGCCCGCTGCCACTCAAAGAACTGGCGGAGTCCTGCAAACTCACCGTGCCCAACGTGCACTACTACCTGGTGAGTTTTCAAAAAGTGGGGCTCGCGCACCAGCAGGCAGACACGGGCTTCTACGGCCTCGGCCCTTATGCACTGCGTCTGGGTTTGGCGGCACTGGAGCAATTCGATGTGTTCACCACCGCTCGCCCAGCCATGGCGGAACTGGCAGCCATCACCGGGCAGACCGTATTCCTGGGCGTGTGGGGCAACAAGGGCCCGACCATCGTGTACCGGGTAGAAGGTAGTCGCAGCCGCCCGCTGCTGGAGTTGCGTGTGGGCAGCGTGCTACCGTTGCTTTCATCGGCGTTAGGCCGCAATTTTCTGGCCCATTTGCCCGCCGCCAGCACCCGTGACCTGCTGGATCAGGAACTTGCCAGCATGCGGAAAAGCGGCGAAGAGAAAAAGTACTCCATGCGCGATGTGGAAGCCATGCGCCAGGAAGTGCTCACCCACCACATGAGCCGTTGCCGGGACGCCCTGCTGCCGCACTTCACCTCCATGTCAGCACCGATTTTCGACATGCTTGGGGAAATGAAAGCAGCCATCACTGTGATGGGGCCGGTAGGCTCATTGGACGATGACCTTGACTCCGACACAGCTCGCGTCTTGATCGAAAAGGCTCAGTCCATTTCGGAAGTGGCTGGGTGGACGAAAGCCATGATATCGCCTTGAGAGCGATGCCGCGATCGACAAGCGCTGAGACGTCCTCTCATACGGGGAGACCCACTACACCCGTTCACGCTGAGCTTGTCGAAGCGCCGCGCAAGGCTTCGACAAGCTCAGCCTGAACGGTTTTTTATCGATTGAACGCCACTTTTCGATTAACGGAAAACATATGCCTCAGCGTGGTCGGCTTATATTTTTGATAGCAAATTGATATCAAGCGCCGGTCACTCAGCGTCCGGCTGACGAGAAGGCTGTGCGTCCGCGAATGCGGGCAGGGCTTGGCAGTTCGCATACACCTGGAGCACGGTGGGGCAGTGCGACAGATCGACATTGAAACGTTGAGCGCTGAACACTTGAGGCACCAGGCAGCAATCGGCCATGGTGGGGGTGTCACCTAAGCAGAATGCCGATGCCGGGCGGCGTACCAACTCCGCCTCCACCGCTTCCAAGCCTTGCGTGATCCAGTTCGCGATCCAGGCTGACTTTGCCGCCTCATCTACACCCAAGGTAGTGGTGAGGTACTTCAACACGCGCAGGTTATTAAGAGGGTGGATATCGCACGCGATACCCAGAGAAAGCTGGCGCACGAAAGCGCGGTCACCTACCGCCTTCGGCAGTAGCGGGCGGTCTGGATAGGCTTCATCGAGGTATTCCATGATGGCCAACGACTGGCTCACCGTGACACCATCATCCAGCAGAACAGGGACCAGCCCCTGCGGATTGAGTGCGCGAAAAGCTTCAGTGAACTGCTCACCACCGTTGCGCGTCAGATGAACAAAGACCTGCTCGGCAGCCAGGCCCTTAAGGTTCATCGCGATGCGAACGCGGTAGGCAGCGGAGCTACGAAAGTAAGTGTGGAGGATTCGTGTCATATACGGCCGTGACTGAAACGTTGGAGTAAGAGGCGTGACGAAGCGGGTGCTGGGCCGCGCTCAATGAGCGGCGCAGAGTAAGTCCGTCATTCACCCAGTTGCAGGAAGACGCGACCGCCTTCGATACGCACAGGGTAGCTGCGCACATCTTCTGTAATGGGCGCGCAGGTGCCCTTGCCGTCTCGCACGTCGAACTTCCCTTGGTGCAAAGGGCATTCGATCTCAAAGCCATCAAGGAAGCCATCGCACAGCCGCGCATGGCCATGGGTGCAGATGTTGTCTGTGGCATAAACACTGCCCTCGACTTTGTAGAGAGCAATGTCGCGGCCGGCGACCTGCACACCGACGACATCGTCCTCGGGCACGCTGTCTTCGTCGGTTGCATCGATCCAGGATGTGTCGTTCATGGTGGGCTCAGATGGGATAGATGACGGAATTGGGGATCATTTCGCTGTCGTAGACGCACAGGCGCTGAGAAAACTTCATGCCTTCGGGCGTGCGCACAATGACGTCAAGGTAACGGCCCACGTTGAAGACCGTCGACTCCTGCGAGAGCTTGGTGCGGAACACAGCGTAGTTGGCTTCAACCTCAAAGCGGTCCGCCTCGGCCTTGTGGATCAGCGGTGCGCCCACCACATGGCGTTGATAGTAGGGGTCGTGAAACAGAGTTTCGCGAATGCCATAGACACGGTCTTTCAGCATGCCTTTGCTCTCGAAGAAAAGCGTAGCCAGCGGAAATCCTCGTTCATGGTTCTCACGCGGGATCAGTTTGTAGACGCATTCATCGGTGAAGAACTCAGGCCATAAATCCCAGTTACCAGAATCCACCGCCTGGGCATAGTCGGCATAGAGCTGGGTGATCTGAAGGTAGTCGGCAAAGCCGATGTCAGGTGCGCGCGTCATACTCACTCCTCCGCTTCCATGATTTCCCGCCAGTACTCGTACATGCCGCGGATCAATGTCTCAGTCACCATGTGATCGGTGTCCTCAACCGCACGACCACCCATCTCCACCAGAGTGCGGTGCGAAGGCTTTTGCTCAAAGCCCATCTGCGACAACTCAATCACCTCACCATCGTCCGCGGACACAAAGCCAGCCGGGCCAAACAAGTTGGCTTGGCGCAAGCGCCGTTGTGTCATTTCCTGCGTATCGTCCTCAAAGCCAAAGTGCGTCCAGACGAAATCAAAGGAGCCGTGACCATCAGGCTGGATGTGGCGCGTGGAGACGCTGTTGACCTGCTGCTGCAAGATAACGCTGGGAAAGAGCGTGGTCATCACCGCCGTCGGCCCATTCCACCAGGGTTCAGGCACGATATCCAGGAAGCGAGGGTCGTGGAGCTGCATGCTCTCCTTGAAGCTGGAAACCTGGGTAACCTGTGAAGCACCCTCGGTCGCCTTTCCAGCGGAACCGCGCGTGGAAATCATGGCCGCATGACGGTGCTTTGCATCCATCTTCAGCTCGCTCTTGTTGTCAGCACGCCAGAGACCGAAAGTGACGAACCACGTATGAAGCAGGCCTGGGTGGTACGGGTCCTTGATGTTCTCCTGCATCAGCTTCCAGTTGCCGGGAATACGCTGGCGGTTGTATCCCAGGATCTTCAATTGGCGCCCGTTGAAAAGACGATCGAAGTAGCCCAGGATGACAGGGCCCAGAAAGTCTTCGAGCGACTCAACGCCATGATCAAAGCTTGCAAACACCACACCGCCGCGCGTAGCAACCTTGAGCTTGGTCAGGCCATGCTCTACGTTCTTGAAGTCGGCGGGCATGCCACCATTGACCTTGCCATCCTGCTTCACACCTCGCCGAAACGGCACACCTTGCAGATCACCTTTGAGGGTGTAGCTCCACTGGTGATAGGGGCACACGAAATCTTTCTTGTTCCCGTGGCGTTCGCGGCAAAACTGCATACCCCGGTGAGCGCAAACGTTCTCGACCACGCTGATGCCACCATCCACGTCGCGCACCATGATGACCGAGCGCTCGCCCACCACCGTCCGTTTGAAGTCCCCGGCATTGGGTACCTCGGCCTCCAAACCCACGTAATTCCAGTGCTTGGTATAGAAGAAGCGTTCAAGCTCCTTCTTGTGCTGATCAGGGTCTGTGTACGCCATGAAAGGAATCCGGCTCGTACCCTCGGATTCCCACTGAAGCTTGATCGGGAAGGTGGGCGCGTTGGCGGCCGTCCCGGTTTCGTTTTCGGTGGTGCTCATCACTTGTCTCCTTTTCTGACTACCAGGAACGCTGCGGTCTCAGCTTGCCACAGTCACGGTGATACCGGCCAGCCCTGCGATGTCGCCCTGCATCACATCGCCGGCAACCACGGCGTTCACACCTTCGGGCGTGCCGGTCATGATCAGATCGCCGGGCTCCAAGGTTTCGTACTCGCTGAGATAGGCAATGCACTCAGACACGGACCAGATCAGCTTGGCGACGTCAGACGACTGACGCGCATCGCCATTGACGGTGACGCTGATAGCGCCCTCCCCTACATGGCCCACATCTGCCACTCGGCCAATGCTCCCCACAGGGGCCGACTGCGCGAAGGACTTGCCAAATTCCCACGGCCGACCTTTGTCGCGGGCATCGAGCTGCAGATCGCGGCGCGTCATATCAAGGCCAGTGGCGTAACCGTAGACATGCTTCAGGGCGTCTCCCACCGCGATGTCTTTACCGCCGGTGCCAATGGCCACCACGAGTTCGATCTCATGGTGGAAATTGGCCGTCTTGGGTGGGTAGGGAACAGTCACGGGCGCCGAGGCATCCACTGCGGCGTTGGCCGGCTTCATGAAAAAGAACGGCGGATCGCGCTCTGGGTCTTTGCCCATCTCGCGCGCATGGGCGGCATAGTTGCGGCCAACACAGAAGATGCGGTTAACGGGAAAGCGCTCGGTGATGCCAGCTACGGCAAGAGAGGTCACAGCGGCGGGGGCAATGGCGTAGTTCATATGGGTTCGTGGATTAATTCAATAACCGGAGGGTTTCAGGCGCGCTGCTCACGCCATAGGCCAAGTGCCTGCTGAACGGGCCTGTCGGAGTAGCTGAAGAGCACAGTCTCAGGGCCAGCGCGCAGTTGGAGGCTGTGCCAAGAGGGCACAACGAGCACATCGTTTTCTTGCAGCGTGTAGTCGCGCCCTTCCACGCTGGCCTGTGCACTGCCTTGCAGGCAGACGTAGACCGTGCCGTCGGTACAGCGGTAGGGTTGGGTCTCAAACCCGGCCGGCAACAACTGCGAGAACGCAGCCATAGTGGGCATGGGTGAGCGGCCAGTGGCCGGGTTAACGTAACGCTGCTTGTGACCAAAATGGGCTTCAGGCGTGCCACGGGCGACCGCCTTGAGCGAGGC
Organism: Ottowia thiooxydans DSM 14619; assembly: GCF_000422885.1. Taxonomy (GTDB): domain Bacteria; phylum Pseudomonadota; class Gammaproteobacteria; order Burkholderiales; family Burkholderiaceae_C; genus Ottowia; species Ottowia thiooxydans. Next base: position 55,570 of record NZ_AUGX01000017.1, read on the forward strand.
GATGGTGCGCTCCCAGGGATAGACGAACACCTTGGTCGGCTCGGCAGGCTGTTGGTAAAAATCAACCGGCACCATGTTGGAGCCGTAGCGGGCCAGTGCATCACCTTCAGGGCGCGTCTCAGCCTGGTATTCAGACTCGCTTTTCTCAGCGAAGCCAGCATCGAGAAACCGCACAATGGGAATATCCAGGCCGTCGAGCCAGACCACCGGCTCCTGACCGAGATTGCCGTGATCGTGCCAGGTCCAGGCCGGAGTGATGATGAAGTCGCCGCGGCGCATGGTGGTGCGCTCACCGTCCACAGCGGTGTAAGCACCCTCGCCGTCAAGCACGAGGCGCAGCGCAGTCTGCGTGTGGCGGTGTGCCGGCGCCACCTCACCAGGCATGATGAGCTGCAGGCCCGCGTACAGCGACTGCGTAATGCAGGATTGGCCACGCAGTGCGGGGTTCTCAAGAATGAGCACGCGGCGCTCGGCCTCCGCTGCGCTGATTAGTTGGCCAGCCTCCATGACCTGGCTGCGAACATCTGCATAGGCCCAGTGATGAGGGACAGCCGGCGAGCGCGGCTGCGGCGGCACCAGCGCGCCCAGCACTTCCCACAAGGGCGTCATGCTGCCCTGGCCGATACGCTCGTAATAAGCCTTGCGTTCAGCCAGCGCTTCAGGGGAATGGAGTTCGGGGGGTCTGGCGTTCATAGTTGGCTCCGATGTCTAGGCAATCGTGGCTGGCGGGCGCCGGCCTCAGGTACCGCTCGCGTAGAACGCGTCGGCGTAAATCTGTTCAGGCAGTACGCCAAGCTGGCGCACCAGCAGCGTCGCGGCTTCGACCATGGGTGGCGCGCCGCAGAGATAGGCTCGAAATCCGGTAAGGCTTTTCCAGTCCTGCGTGATGGCTTCGGTCACGAGGCCGGTACGGCAGCTGTCCGCTTTGCCGGAGGTCACGGCAATGTGCACATGAAGCTGCGGGTGCTGGCGCTGCAACGCCAGCAGCCAGTCGCGGCCATAAATGTCGCGCTCTGAGCGCACACCAAAGTAGACGTGGATGGGATTGCTCATCCCGCTATCAATCACGCCGCGGATGATGGACAAAATGGGGGCCAATCCGGTGCCGCCTGCCACGCAGAGCATGGGCCCTTCATGTTTGCGGCGCAGGTAGGCCGAGCCGAGCGGCCCGCTGACGCGCACCGCGTCGCCTACCTTCAGCGTGTTGGCGATGTAACTGGTGACCCGTCCGCCCTCTACAAGACGCACATGGAACTCGAGTTCACTGTCACCGTGCAGACCCGCCATTGAATAGGGACGAATGTGCTCTGGCGTGAACTGAAGCTGAGCATACTGACCGGGAGAGAATTCCAGCGGTTTGGCCGCTTTCAGCCTGAGACGCTTGATATCGTGAGTCTGGTCCTCAATGGCGACGACCGTGGCCTTGATGATCTTCGCAGTGTGGACCACTACCTCATCGGGCTCGGAGATTTCGACGGTGCAGGATTCGGTCAGAAAGGTCTGACAGGCCAGCACGTATTCCTCCTGGCCTGCTTGTGGCCGCTGCGCCTCACCACCGGACTCCAACACATCACCGCCCGACACCTTGCAACGACAAGTGCCACAGCGCCCGGCCAGACAGCTGTAAGACACCGGCACATCGTTGGCGCGCAGTGCGTCTAGCAGGTTGACCCCAGGGGCCACGCTAAGCGTACGCTGGAGCGGGCGCACAAAAATTTCCATTTTGTTCTGTCTAACTTTGTCTCGTGGGAAATCACGGGCCAGCCCGTATGGGCATGCTGCGATCAATGGAAAGAATGATCACCGACATAGAAATATCAGTCAATACAATGTCATCAATGTTTTTCATCATTGAAATCAATAATACTTTGTACAAAGGGAGCCCATGACATGGAACTCAAGGACATTGACCTGAACCTTCTGGTGATCTTCAACCAGCTGCTCGTGGAGAAAAAGGTAGGCAAAGTAGCGGAAAACCTGGGCCTGGGCCAGCCGGCGGTGAGCAACGCGCTAGCGCGGCTGCGCAAGCTTTTCGGTGACGAGCTTTTTCTGCGCACCTCCAGCGGCATGCAGCCCACGCCCTTCGCCGACCAGCTAGCCGAATCCATCGGCTATGCACTGAGCATGATCCATGGAGCAGTCAACGCACGCAATTCCTTTGACCCCAAGACCAGCCAGCGCAGCTTCACCATTGGCATGACCGACATCGGGGAGATTTACTTTCTGCCGTTGCTGATGAAGCAATTGCAGAAGACGGCGCCGGGCATCTCCATCAGCACCGTGCGCAACACCGCGATCAATCTGAAGGATGCGATGGAAGCCGGGCAAATTGATCTGGCCATCGGACTTCTGCCGCAGTTGAAAGCGGGATTCTTCCAGCAGCGGCTTTTCATGCAGCAATACGTGTGCATGTACCGCAAAGGCCATGCACTGAGCAAAAAGAAGTTGTCGCCCCAAGCCTTTTTCGAAGCGGACCACGTAGCCATCATCTCGGCCGGCACGGGCCACGGCCAGGTCGACGAGATTCTGGATGCCGCGTCGCCGCGACGGCAGATCAAGCTGCATGTGCCGCACTTTGTGGCCGTAGGCCACATCCTGCAATCTACCGACCTCATCGCCACCGTACCGGAGCGCTTGGCCGAACGCATGACAAAGCCCTTTGGCCTCAGCTACGTGCAGCACCCAATAGAACTACCCCAGATTGCCATCAACCTTTTCTGGCACGCCAAATACCATAAGGACACCGCCAACCAATGGCTGCGAAGCACCGTGTTCGATCTGCATGCCGATAACCGCCAGCGGGTGGTGCGCGCCTGAACCACAAAGCTGGGAACACAAGAACGCCTGATCAGTGGTGGGGCCCAGAGTCGGAGGCTGCTCTCTCCATCGAAACTGAGTCAGTTCGATGCACTCAGCTTCTTCTGAAGGAACCGCGCAACCGACCCCAGTACAGGAAGCTTGGCAAATATCTCTTCTACCGGGTCCCAGTAATCCCTGTGCACAAGCACGAGGCCATCGGGCGCATATTCGAGATAGCTCGTGCCGCAGATGGCCATGGTCTGACCTGAGTCCCGGAGAAATCTCAGCTCCCACAGCAGAAAGCCTCTGTATCCGTTGGACGCACCTTCGAGGACCGTGAAGCGAGGCTCCTTGATCTGCTTGAACATGTGGCTGAAAACACCCTTGATGGCGCGTCTGCCACGCACTTCATTGAAAGGGTCTTTGAACACCGCCTGCTCGCTGTACAGAGATACCAGATCATCCAGGCGCGCAGGGTGAAGTGTTTCGTAGGCCACGGAGAGACGAATCAGTCTTGGGTCGGATATGTCCGCGCTCATAGCTCTCATGCTCCAGTGATGCGGCGAACCGCCGAAAAATACCAGGCGTCAGGCATGCAGCGCATCAGCCGAACCCAACGTGTAAAGCGGCGTGGAAAATTCATCTCGAAGCGCCCTTCTGCCCAGCCGCGCAGCATATGCTGAGCCGCTTCATCCGGACGGATCAACGCGGGCATCTTGAAACTGTTCTGCGCCGTCAGCGGCGTTTCGACGAAGCCCGGGTTGATGATGGACACACCGAGCCCAAGGCCATGCAGATCGAGGTAGAGATTTTCCGCCAGGTTGTTCAGGGCGGCCTTGGTGGGACCGTAGGCCAGCGACATCGGAAGCCCGCGGTACCCTGCCACCGAACCGACCAATGACAGATGGCCGCGGCCTGCAGCCAGCAACATGGGCAGCACCGCTTCGAGTAAATGCAGCGCGCCACCATAGTTCACGGCCAAATGGCGTTGCATTTCAGGAAGGTCGAACTGGGTGGCACGCTGCGCCTGGTAATGACCGACGCAGTAGAGAATCAGGTCCGGAACACCGCCGCCATGTGCGAACACGGCCTGAGCTGCCGCCGCAACGGCTCCGGCATTGGTGACATCCAAAGGCACGGACAGGCACCCGGTGCGTCCGAGCACAAAATCCTTCAGCGCCGCATCATCGCGCGCGGAAACGATCACGCGAGCGCCCTGGCTGTACAACGCTTCCGCCGTCGCCCGCCCTATGCCTGACGACGCCCCAAGGATCCAGGCCGACCGTCCCTTCCAGTCGGTCAGCGGCGGGTTGAGGCCCTTGGATGACAGCAGCATGCCATCACTCCTTGATGAAGGTCAGCGTGATATCGCCCAGATGCACGCCGAACTTGCTCATGGCGGCTCGGTTGAGCATGATCCGGTCGTCCATCTGGTACATCCAGTCGTCCATGCTGACATTCCAGACTCTCCCGTCCACGGGCAGGGCCAGCACATAGTTCCAGTGGAAAGCATTGCCCGCAGTCTGGCCATTGGCCTCCCCGACCACATCGTCCGCCTTGCCGCTGTAGCGGCCTTCGCCCAAGTGCGTGAGGCGCCATACGCGCTGCTGCGTGCTGCCATCGCTGTAATCAAAGTGCTCATCAAGCACGCCCTCGTTGCCGTTCCAGCGGCCCGTCATGCGCACTTTGAAACGCTTGACCACCTTGCCCGAGCGATCCGTGAAGATGCCGTGAGCCGTCAGCGGACCGTTGAAGTATTGCCTCAGGTCCAGTACGGGACGCTCCTTGGCGTACTCTTGCACCGAAGGGGCTGCGCACCCTACCAGGAACACCGCGAGGAATGCCGCGAGGAATGCCGCGAATGTGGCGCCCATGCAGAGCCGACGCAGCGACAAAAAGGGACTTGAAAATAACGCGTGCTTCATGCGAGCCTCCAGGATGAATGCAGGCGTTCTGCACGCCAGAGAAAAGCGACCGCCGTCAACTTGAGCAGACAAGGCAGACCGCCATAAGCCCAAGCCAGCGCCTGCAAACCGGCCGGGTCTGTGCCGCCACTGGAGTAACCCGCAGCGGAAAGCAGAGGCAATGCGAGGCCAGCGGCCAAAGCGAGATTGAGTTTGGTCGCGCAGCTCCACCAGCCCACGTACCGGCCCTCACCGCGCCCGCCTTCGCCAGACTCGTGGATCACGCCAGTCAGCAAAGCGCCCGGCAGGACCAAATCCGCACCCAGCGCCAAGCCGCTCGCCAGGCAGATCGCCGCGAACGCCACTGAATCGCCCACTCCCAGCCAAGGAGTGAAGCCAAAAGCGAGCACACTGGCCAGCATGCCCGCACGCCAAGTGGGGGCCAAGCCCCAGCGCGCCACTGCTTTCACCCAAAGCGGCAGACCCAAGGCGGCGGCGCCGAAATAGCACAGCAGCAGCACCGGTTGCAGCGACGGCGCTTGCAGCTGATCGGCGATAAAAAAGGGGAGCAATGTGGCGGGGATGGCAGCAGCTACGCCGTTGAGCATAAACACGGTGAGCAGCCGCTTGAAGCCTGCGTTCCTCCAAGGCGACGTCTCGCGGGTGGAGGCGGTTGCCGACACCACGACGCGTGGAGCTTTGAGCTGAGATAACCCCACCAGCCCCAGCGCCAAGCCAAGTGCCAGAACGACGCCGGTTGCATCAAAACCCAGCCAGATTGGCAACACGCTAGCCAGCAGCACACCCGCCAAGGTGGAGCCCTCACGCCACGCTGTGACGCGCGCACGCCATGTCGGCTCCCCACCCCAGCGGGTTCCCCAGGCTTGGTGAAGTATGGTGACCGCGCTGTAGGCCAAGGTGCATACCAGCAAGCTGGCGGCGAGCCAGCCCAGCATCGCAGCCTCTCCATCCAACGGTGGATGCCAGAGAGCAAAAAAGCCCAGCGCCATCAACACGCTACCCAAAGCCGCCAAACACCAAGCCGGAAACGGCCCCCGGTGCAACAGGCGATCAGCCAGGCGCCCCAAGGCGGGGTCCAAAAAGGCATCAAAAGCGCGGGTGGCCAACAACACGGCGCCCAGCCCGGCGAGCGGCGCACCCGCCACGGAGGCATAGTGGTGCGGGAGGCTCACATACAGTGGCAATGACGCGAAGGCCAAAGGAGCAGCCAGCCCACCATAGGCCAACCCGGTTTGCCAGGACAGCGGTTGGGTGGCAATGGTCGGAGTCATGACTCGGTCACAAGCGATCAGCTCAACCCAAGCAGTGCCGTGCGCAGCGCAGGTGAAGAGCTTTGAGGTGCAAGCCAGATACCGAAGAAAAGGCGGGCGTACTCGGCGTCTCGTATGCGAACGGTCTGCTTGCCGTTATGGACGAAGCTCACCTCCCCTTGTCCATCGCAAAGACCTAGCAGGCGGTCCCCGGCTGCCACGTCGGGAAAGGCCTGCGTCATCAGTGCGAGCCACTGCCGAGACTGCTCTTCCGTGAAGTTTCCGACCCTGCGCATTTCAGCGATAGAGCGCTCAGCTATGGCTTTGCCTTCCAGCTTACGCTCATAGACCAACTCCAGCGCGAACGCGTGCTGGGCATAGTTTTCCGGCAAGAACCCAGGCGCCGCCCATAGCCGAGCCTCGTAAACACGCAAGCCGAAGAAACGCAACACGCCCGTTCCCACCAAGCGCGCGGCAGGCAAGGCGGTGCGTAGCTCCACCGGAAGGTCTGCAGTCGTGGTCATGGCGTTTAGTTGTTTGGACATGGCAATGGGAGAAGAAAAAATGACGTTGGCGGCGCCCCACGCCAGTGCTTGGCGGCGTCGTATGGAGGTCATGACAGGGGTTTGCGCAAAGTGAACTGGACAACGTCGGTGTTACCGGTTTCAAAGGCGGCTTCGCAGTAGGCGAGGTAGAAGGTCCAGATGCGCACAAAGCGTTCGTCAAAGTTTTGCCCCAGAACGGATTCAATGTTCTCCCCAAAGGCGTGGCGCCAGCGCCTCATGGTTTCTGAATAGTCACGCCCGAAGGCCATTCGGCCCTCGACGACCAAGCCCGCGCGCTGCGCCTCTTGCTCGAAAGCCGGGATGCTGGGCAACAAGCCGCCTGGGAAGATGTACTGCTGTATGAAATCAGTGGAGCGTAGATAGCGCGCGAACAGATCCTCGCGCAGCGTGATCGTCTGGATGCAAGCGTACCCGCCGGGCTTGAGGCAATCTCGCAGTGTTTCAAAGTAGCCGCGCCAGTACTCGCGACCTACGGCTTCAAACATTTCTATGGAAACGATCGCGTCCACTGGCTGACCCGCATACAGCGCGGGGAGATCGCGGTAGTCTTGATAGCGCAACTGCACCTGCCCATCCAAGCCCGCCTCACGCACGCGCTGCTGCCCCCACAGCAACTGCTCGCGCGACAGCGTTACACCCGTAACCTGCGCTCCCCGTTCGCGTGCAGCCGTCTCTGCCAGGCCGCCCCAGCCGCAGCCTATCTCCAGCAGGTGCTGGCCGGGCTGCAGCCGTACCTCGTCCAGAGTGCGCCGCATCTTGGCTTGCTGGGCGGCCTGAAGATCGGCCTGCCGCAGCGCCTCGCCTTCGCGCCCTTCGAACCACGCGGCGCTGTAACTCATACCCGGATCCAGCCATAGACGGTAGAAGTCGTTGCCCAGATCGTAGTGCGCATGAATGTTCCGGGCGCTGCCCGAACGCGAGTTGCGTTGCAACAGATGTCTCAGCCGGTAGCCCAAACGACCCCACCAGCTACCGTAGACCAGGCGTTCTACATGGTCGCGGTTTTCCATGCATAGGCGCAGCAGTGCGGGCAAGTCCGGGCTGCCCCATTCGCCTGCAATATAGCCTTCGGCCAGGCCGATGTCGCCCGATGCCAGTATGCGCTCCAGGGCCTGCCAGGTATGCAGCACACATCGCCCATCCGCATGGCCCGAATGGGGCTGCTCTGATAGATGCAGCAGACGACCATCAGGCAGTTCCAGATCGAGTTGCCCGCGCGGCAACCGATGAAGAAGATTCAGCACACGGCGCGCGTTCCTGGGAGTGTGTCGCGGTGGTGAGGCGGAAGGGCTCAACCGGGGGGCGGCGGTGGTGGTGTTCATCGTGTGACGAAGCGCTTGGGCTTCGAGGGTTTGCCATGGAAAGGCACGCGCTTAGCCCAAAGGCGCAGCGCCTGCCAATGAATGCGAGCAATGACGCCTAGCGTCATCAACGGCGTTCCGAAGAAGGCGCGGCGCACGCTGGTGCTGTTCAGGGCCTCCAGCACGCCACCTACGCTGGTCTGCAGCAGGGGACCCTGGTCATCGTGCAGGTCCACGCGCGCCAAGATCCGACCATCACCGTACTCGAACCTGAAACGGTACTCACCCCGCACCTCGCAAAATGGTGAGACATGGAACTGCTTGACAGCGGACTGCTCCAGACCCCAATCCAGGCTGGGCCCGGCCAGAAGATAGGCATGGCGTTCGCCGAAGGTGTTGTTCACCTCCACCAACACGGCGGCCAACGTGCCATCTGCGCGGTGGGCATACCAGAAGCTCACGGGTTTGAACACATAGCCGAGCACGCGTGGAAAGGTGTGCAACCAGACTTCGCCATCCGCATCTGAAATTCCCTCGGTTTCCAGCAAATGCTCGAACCATGCCAGCGCATCAGCGCCGCCCTCGCCATGGTCAGTGTCGTGAAAACTGATCCAACCGCGCCGGTTGCGCTTTAGCACGGCATCAGCTTGCAAGCGCAAGCTGCGCATGGGCAGCATAAGAAAGTAGCCTGGATAGCGGAACGAATGCTCCACAGGCCTAAGGCGGCGGTGCCACACATGTCCGAAGCCGAGCAGCGGGCGGGCATTCATGCGACACACTCGGCAGCAGTTTTGGCAGGCAGAGACGCTAACGTCTGCAGAAGTCCATCGGCCGCCTCCAGACCCGAACGCAAACCATCTTCGTGGAAACCATAGCCGCACCACGCGCCACAAAACCAGGTTCGACCTTGCCCCTGCAAAGATCCCACCCTGCTTTGCGCCTCAATGGCCTTCAGGTCGAAGACCGGATGGCTGTACTCGATGCGCGCGTGAACCCTGCGCTCATCGAGGGGGCGCACCGGATTCAGCGACACCATGACAGGCCGTTTCCAAGGCAGGGGTTGCAAACGATTGAGCAGATAGTGAAGGCAAACCCCGGCCTCCTCCGTTCCTGAGTCGGTGGCGCGCTCGTAATTCCAGGCCGCCCACGCTGCCCGGCGTTGGGGTAGAACGCTCGAATCGGTATGAAGCACCGCCAGATTCGGCTGGTATCGGATGGCGCCCAAGACGCTTCGCTCTGCGGGTGTGGCATCTGCGCCCAACAGGCTCAACGCCTGATCGCTGTGGCAGGCCAGAACCACATGATCGAACTGCTCCAGGCGATGCTCAGTCTCGATCAGCACGCCCTGAGGCAAGCGGCGCAGACTCAGCACAGATGTACGCAGACGCGCGCCGTGCCGGCCGTCGTGCATCAGCCCCGCCACCATGCGCCGAACGTACTGGCGTGAGCCGCCGCGCACCGAATACCACTGAGGTCTTTCCGTGACCTGAAGCAGGCCGTGGTTGTGGCAGAAGCGGATCAACGTGGCCACAGGAAAACGCAGCATCTGATCGGTAGGGCAAGACCAGATGCTGCCAAGCATTGGCAGCAGGTAGTCCTCACGAAAGCCTGGACCGAAACGGTAGTCGGCCAGAAAATCCGCAATAGAGCTTCGCAGTTGAGCCTCATCCCCCTTCAACGCCAGGCGAGTGGCCAAGCGGTTGAAGCGCGCAATCTCAGCGAGCATGCTGAGAAACCGAGGCCGCAACAAATTGCGCCGCTGTGCGAACACCCCGCTCAACGAAGTGCCGCTCCACTCAAGGCCAGCCCGGCCATCGGGCATCGGTACCTGCACCGAAAACGACATCTCTGCAGCGACCGTCTGCACTTTGAGGTCCTCAAACAAACGGGTGAGCAGAGGATAGGTTTGGTGATTGAAAACCAGAAACCCCGTGTCTACGCCTTGGCTCACACCATCGAGCGTGAGATCGAAGGTATTGGCATGGCCGCCGAAATGACTTCCCGCCTCGAACAGCGTCACGCGATGCTGGCCTGGCGCTTCAGCTAGCCGGCGCGCCGCAGCCAACCCCGCTACACCCGACCCAATGACAGCAATGCGATGCATGGAAGCCTTTCATGGAAAACAAGCAGCGGAAAACAAGCCGCCGATACCATAAAGATCAATTTGTGAACTCATCAGTTCAAACTATAAACCAATTAAATCCTTTTTGCACCATTTGGTTTTGAATATGGTCCGTCAGGTCTAGAATGCGACCATGAAAACCCGCTCGTCGATCAAGGAACAGATACAGCGCGTGCGCGAGCAGGCCATCGTTGCGGCCGTCAATCGTTTGTTGGCGACCAAGGGCTATGACGCCATGACGGTCGACGAGGTAGCCGCTGAAGCTGGCATGGCCAAGGCCAGTCTCTACAAGCTGTTTACGTCCAAGGAAGAACTGGCGGGGGCCGCCATGGTCGGTGTGCTGGACCGCGCGCTGGCTTTCGTGGATAGACTCCGCGAGAACGCGGTGCAGGCGGCCGAGGCCGGCGCGCCCACGCGGCCACTCGATCAGCTCAAGGCGGTGACACGCTGGGCCATGCAGACGCAGCTTGAAGGTGAAATGCCGTCGCTGCCGGCGCAGAACTCCAACCTGAGCACCTCATTGCAGTCCAACGATGCCTACATCGACCGGCTGATTGCCCTCAGCAATCGGCTCAGTATCTGGATCACCGAAGCCCAAACGAGCGGCCAGATGCAAGCCAACTTACCGTCTGATTTGGTGCTCTACACCCTCTTCGCGCGCGCCTGCGATCCTGTGGTGGCCCTGCTCAAGGATTCGGGACAGTACACCAACCCGCAAATCATCGATTGGGTGTTGAGCACCACTTTTGATGGCTTGGCTTTGCCAGGAAGATGAACATCGCCACCCGTGACAGCGGCATCTTTTTTGCAGCCTGAGAAAATATTTCTTCGTTGAGTGCATCCAAACAGCGATCTGGTGGGTAGTACCTGTAGCAGCTCTTATGAACACGTTCTAAGAAGCACTGCTCAAGTCCACCACCCATCCTGTTTGGAGAAGTTCATGTTGACAACGAATACTGCCCCCCGCATTGCCACCCTCGCCTCTGTGGCTGCAGCGGTAACCCTGCTCGCCGCCTGCGGCACCATGACGCAGCCGATGAGCACGTTCTCGCAGGCCTCCCTGCCCGCCCCCATCCAGGTGCCTTCTGGTCACAAAGTGGCTTGGGAAACCGTAGGCAGCGGGGACATCACTTACGAATGCCGCGACAAAGCCGGCGCCGCTGGCCAGACGGAATGGGTCTTCGTTGGCCCGGACGCCGTGCTGAAAAGCCGTGCCGGCAAGCAAGTTGGCCGTTACTACGGCCCTCCCGCCACCTGGGAAGCCAACGATGGCTCCAAGCTCACCGCCACACAGCTCGCGGTCGCCCCTTCGGGCGCGGGAAGCCTGCCCTACCAACTGGTCAAAGCCAATCCAGCCATGGGCAGCGGAGACCTGGTGGGCGTCAGCTACATCCAGCGGGTAGCCTTACAAGGCGGCGTAGCTCCAGCAGACAAGCCCTGCAGCGCAGCCACCAAAGGCCAAAAGGCCGTAGTGAAGTACAAGGCCGACTACATCTTCTGGAAGCCGATGTAAGCCAACGGGTTCGCGGGGCTACACTCGGAGAAGGATCTTGTGTACTTCCTTCTCTACAGTTTCTGGCTCGTGCCGCCTACCACCCATATTCACGACGACAGCTTCGACCACGACACCGCGCTTGTAGCGTGTGCTCGCGGCGACCGCGATGCTTTGCGGCGCATCTACGAGTACGAATCGCGATACCTGCTTGGCGTGGCCCTGCGCATCGTGCGAGACCGCGCCTCAGCGGAAGACGTGCTCCATGATGCCTTTGTTGCGATCTGGAGCCGTGCTTCAAGCTTCGACGCCAGCCGCGGAGCTGGCCGGGGCTGGATCTACAGTATCGTGCGACATGCGGCCCTTAACCGGGTGCGAGACGGCGCCCGCGAAACCGTGCTGGATGAGCCGGCGGCTGCGCAACACGATGCCCAAGCGGCATTGGCGGCGTGGCAGGAGAATGGAAGCGAGTTGGCACAACACGCTGCGCTGGGCCGCCTGGGTCATTGCCTGGATGGCCTGGAGCCAGCACGCCGCGCGTGTATCTTGCACGCCTACCTGGACGGTTGCTCGCACAGCGAGATCGCCGCTCGGGTGCAGGCGCCTATTGGCACGGTAAAGGCCTGGATTCAGCGTAGTCTTCGCGCACTGCGGGAATGCATGCAATGAGCGGCTATATCACTCCTGAACTTCCGCGTGACGGCGGCGACCACGACGACCTGCACACTCAGGCTGGCGAGTATGTCCTGGGCACTCTTGATGGAGCGCAGCGCAGGGCCATAGCAGCTCGACTACCCCAGGAACCGGCACTGCGCGCTGCCGTGGAGGAATGGGAACAACGGCTGCTGCCGCTGACCACGCTCACTGAAGCGGTGGAACCTGCGCCTGCACTTTGGGAGCGCATTGCCGCCAGCATCGCTCCTGCTTACCGCACTCAATCCCAACCCGTACGCAGCCCTTGGTGGCGGTGGGATAGCCTCGCGCTGTGGCGTAGCCTGGCCGGCGGTGGTTTCACTGCGGCCGCTGTGCTCTCCGCCTTGCTGTTGGTGCGAGAACCCACACCACCAGCCGCGCCACGCTATTTCGTGGTGCTGGCCGCACCGCAGAGCCAAGCGCCCGGCTGGCTGGTACAAGCCCAGGCAACAGGCCGGCTGCGTCTGGTGCCGCTGGGTACCGATGTCGTCCCCACTGAAAAATCTCTGCAGTTCTGGACCAAGGCTGACAGCTGGAGTGCGCCGGTGTCGCTGGGTCTGGTGAAGCCCGGCGAGACGATAGAGGTGTCGATCGACCAACTTCCGCCACTGCAGCCCAATCAGTTGTTCGAGCTGACCCTGGAGCCCGCAGGTGGCTCTCCGATTGGCAAGCCCACGGGGCCCATCCAATTCATTGGCCGTGCGGTGCACATGTAGGCCACTTAAGTTCAAGAGCCATCCTGGACCTCGTTCTTTCCAGGCCAACTAAGCGGAATTGAGCGCATTGGCTATCGCAGTCAGGGCTTCCCGCCATCAATCTGCCCGCGACCAGAGCATCACCTGATTATCCGAGCTAGGATCAGAGGCTATGGATAAAAGATCTTCTCGCCCAAAAATCACGTTAGGCATCGATTTTGGGACCTCGAATTCGGCCGTCTCGTGGGCCGAACCAGGAGGCACGGCCCAGCTTATCGCTCTCGAAGGTGAGGCACTCTCCATTCCCACGGCGGTGTTCTATAACGCCGAAGATCGCCGCACCCACTTTGGCCGCGACGCCGTAGCCCAGTATCTGGCAGGCACTGAAGGCCGGCTGATGCGTTCTCTCAAAAGTCTACTGGGCAGCCCACTGTTGCAAGAGACCACGGAAGTCAATCACCAGCAGGTCAGCTACCATGACATTGTGGCGACCTTTCTGGCCGAATTGCGCAAGCGCGCCACGCAGGCGCTCGGTGTGGCGCCCACCCGCGTGGTGATGGGCCGTCCGGTGCACTTTGTAGACGACGCCCCTGAACGCGATGCGCTGGCCCAGCAGTCGCTGCAGCAGGCCGCGCACGATGTGGGGTTTGAACAGGTGTCCTTCCAGTTAGAGCCCATTGCTGCGGCACTGGACCATGAGAGGCGCCTCACCCGAGAAAACATGGTGTTGGTGGTGGATTTGGGCGGCGGCACCTCGGACTTCACCGTGGTCCGCCTCGGCCCTGAGCGCATGGTGCGATCAGATCGGTCTGGCGATGTACTGGCCACTACTGGCGTGCACATCGGCGGGACCGACTTCGACCAGAAGCTCAGTCTGGAGCAGGTGATGCCCTTATTCGGGTATCGCCACCTCGGGCCACAGCAACGCGAAGTGCCCAGCGGGGTCTTCTTCGATCTCGCTACCTGGCATCTGATCCACTGGCAGTACTTGCCGCGCGCGCTCAGCCAGGCGCAGGGGCTGCGCGTGAACTACAGCGATCCGCGCCTGCACGCACGACTGATGGAAGTGCTCAAGCAGCGCCATGGGCACCACATTGCCCACATGGTGGAGCAGGCCAAGATCGGTTGCTCACAGAGCGGCGCAGATACAACGATCGATCTCTCCGTCATTGAGCGCGGGCTACTAGCGCCCATGAGAGCGGCCGAGTTGCAGGACCACCTGGCCAGCTTGCTGGCGAAGACTGTGGCATGTGCACGCGAATGTGTGCAGCTTGCGGGCCTGGAAGACGGTGCACTCGATGCAATCTACCTCACCGGAGGGTCATCAGCCCTTCGCCCGTTCCAGCAGGCATTGCAAGCGGAATTTCCCAAAGTCCCCATGATGGAGGGCGATCTGTTCGGAGGGGTTGCTTCCGGACTGGTCTACAGCCGAAGCTGATTTTCTGATAACTGCCCGCTCGCCCATTCAAAGGATTTGACCAATGCTCGACCACGTTTTTTTAACCGTGAGCGACATTGAGCGCTCCATTTCCTTTTATGAAAAGGTGCTTCCGCTCCTGGGCATCACCATCCGCCATGACTACCAAGGCAAGGACGGCCCAGCGGGGCACCCCGACCTGAAAGGTTTTGGAGCCAAGGGCCGCGTGTTCTTCTGGCTAAGACAAGGCGTTTGCGCCCCGGGTGCCGTACACCTTGGCTTGGTAGCCGACTCCGAAGAGATGGTGAATCAGGCTCACGCACAAGCCCTGGCGGCGGGTGCAACGGAGATTCATCCGCCTGGCGCACAGCTTCACTACGACCCACGCTACTACGCTGCGCAGGTGAGAGATCCCGACGGCTACAGCCTCGAATTCGTCTACAAGAGCTGGCAACACCAGCCATAACCGGGTCCGTGCCGATCAGCTGATACCGTATTCATCTGTGTTGCCCACCGTCTTCAAAGGCTTCATCCTTACCCGCCATTGGCGCGACACGCCTGCCGGGACGGAAATCGAGCTCTGGCTGGCAACTGACGATGGGCCCAGGAAAGTCGTTCTCACCGCGCAGAAGTCGGTGGCGTTCGTTCCGGCGCGGCACCAGCACACCGTCGAAGCACAACTTGCGGATTTCCCCGGTATGCAGATTCGTCCGCTCGAGCTGAAGACCTTCCATCATGAACCGGTCGTCGGCATCTATGCGGCCCAATTCCGCCAGCTCGGCAAACTTTCTCGCGCGCTGAAACCGCACGACATTCCGCTGTTCGAAGCCGATGTGCGTCCCCATGACCGCTACCTGATGGAGCGGTTCCTCTTTGCAGGAGTGCAGATCGAGGGTGGTCGGGAGGAAGGCCGCACGATCGTGGACTGCCGGCTCAAGCCAGCCCCCGAATACCGTCCCGCACTGCGGGTCGTGTCGCTGGACATCGAAACCAGCCAGCATGAAGCTTTGTACTCCGTGGCCCTGGATGGCATGGCTGAGCGCGTTGTGTTCATGCTGGGGGAGCCGCAGGCTCACAGCGAACCCCTGGACTTTTCGCTCATCTACTGCCCGAGCCGCCGGGTCATGATCGAACGTCTCAACGACTGGTTGGCAGAGAACGACCCGGACGTCATTCTGGGTTGGAACGTGATTCAGTTCGATCTGCGCGTTCTTCAAAAGACGGCGGACGACTGCGGCGTGAAGCTCCTCCTTGGCCGAGAGGGCCAAACCACGCAGTGGCGGGCGCACCCGAGAAAACAAGGTTATCTCTTCGCGCCCACACCTGGCCGGGTGATCATTGATGGGATCGACGCATTGAGGGCCGCCGTATGGAGCTTCCCTTCCTTCAGCCTGGAAAACGTCTCGCAGACGCTTTTAGGCGAAGGCAAGTCCATTGGCGATGAGTACGACAAGATGGCCGAGATTGAGCGGCGCTTTCAGCAAGACAAGCCAGCCCTGGCCATCTACAACATTCGCGACTGCGAGTTGGTCCTGCGCATCTTCGAGAAGACCAAGTTGCTGCAATTCGTGATGGAGCGCGCGCAAACCACCGGCCTGCAAGCGGATCATTTCGGTGGCTCCATTGCGGCGTTCAGCCACCACTACCTGCCGCGCATGCATCGCCAGGGGTATGTGGCCCCCAACGTGGGCGAGATCGCAAGCAAGGCTTATCCGGGCGGCTATGTGATGGACTCGAAGCCCGGTTTCTACGATTCGGTGGTGGTGCTCGACTACAAAAGCCTGTACCCATCGATCATCCGAACCTTCCTTGTCGACCCGGTCGGCTTTGCTGAAACCAGCCAAAACTCTGACTCGGCCGAATGGGTGAAAGGCCCTGAGGGCACCTTATTCTCCCGGGAAAAACACTGCCTGCCGGAGATTGTCACCACGCTCTCCAAAGCCCGTGACGAAGCCAAACGAGCAAAGAATGAGCCGCTATCACAGGCCCTGAAGTTGCTCATGAACTCTTTTGCTGGCGTGCTGGGAGCCACCGAATGCCGCTTCTTCAATCCAAAACTGGTGTCGGCTGTCACTTTGCGTGGACACGAAATGATGAAGCTCACGCAGGCATTCGTGGAAGACCGTGGGTTCGAAGTCATCTACGGCGATACCGACTCCATCTTCATCTGGCTCAAGAAAGCCCACACGAATACCGAAGCCCACGCCCTTGCCACAGAGCTTGTGAGCAGCATCAATGCGTGGTGGACACAAACCCTCCGTGATGAACAAGGGCTTGAAAACTTCCTCGAAATCGAGTTGGATACCCACTACAAGAAGTTCTTCATGCCCACCATTCGAGGCTCGGAAATCGGCAGCAAGAAGCGCTATGCGGGCCTGAGCGTAGATGCGAATGACAGGGAGGAAATGGTCTACCGGGGTCTGGAGATGGCTCGCAGCGACTGGACCCTGCTAGCCCGCCAGTTTCAAGAGGGTTTGCTCACACGCATTTTTCAGGGCGCGCCCTACCGGGAGTTCGTGACCGACTATGCACGCTCAACGGTGGCGGGCGAAAAAGATGAACTTCTTGTCTATAGAAAGCGGTTGCGCCATAGGCTGGATGCCTACCATGTGAATGTACCGCCTCAAGTGAGAGCCGCCCGGATAGCCGACGAATTCAACGCCAAGCTCGGCCGCCCCAAACAGTACCAGAGCGGTGGATGGATTCAGTACGTCATGACCAAAAGCGGGCCGGAGCCTTTGGAAGCACGCCGCTCTGGCATCGATTACACGCATTACCTGAGCAAACAGCTTCAACCGATTGCGGATGCCATTCTTGCGCCGCTGGGCGAAAGCTTCTCAGCGCTGACGACTTCTCAGCGGAGGCTGTTCTAGGGCGTGTTCACACACCCTGACTCAAGGCCGCGCTGGACTCGCGGTTCTATGCACCCTTCGCCCATTTCAACGCGAAATACTCCACGCCAGGCGTGTTAGTGCGAGGCAAGCGGCCAGCCCCAAGCCCGCCGAGAACCACAAGGCGCCTACCCCCAACCGCTCCATCACCAGACCAAACAAGAACGGAGCGCCCGCCTGCACGATGCGAGCTGGCACCATTAGAAATCCTTGCCTCTGGCCGTACCCCTTTGCACCGAAAAACAGCAGTGGCAGCGTTCCTATGACGATGGTCAGGATGCCATTTCCGAGGCCGTGCAATACCGCAAAGGCCATCGCGGCCGAGCTTCCGAAAAGGCCAATGCAAAGCGCGCCCAAGGGATGAGCAAGCGTCGCCAGACGCGCCGACAACAGGGGGTGCGCACGACTCAGAAACGCGAACTCAAACAAACGCCCTACGACCTGGGCCGGCCCCACCAGCGCCGCGATGCCCACTGCTGCCGCCAGGCTAGCACCCACGCCCAGCAGCAGTGCAGGCAAATGAGCCGCCATGGCCGTACTGATGAACCAGGCAACCGCGAACACGAACGCCAGCAAGACAGCAGCACCACGCTGTTGGTGAGGGGCCAAGGCCGCTTGCTGCTCCGCCTTTTCTGCGCCCCCATTCGATGCAGACGCTACTTGCTCGGCAGCCGGCAACAAGGCGTTAAGCGGCAGGCCAATGACCAGGTGCAGGCCCGCCCACACCAGACAGGCCTCGCGCCAACCCACGCTGCTCTCCAGATAGGACGTCAGCGGCCAGCCCACCGTACTGGCAAAGCCAGCGAACAATGTGATGCCGGTGATCGTGCGCCGTGCCTGTTGACCGTGCAGTCTCACCGCTGTGGCGAACGCGGCTTCATAGAGGCCACTGCCCATCGCCAGGCCTATGACGGCCCAGGCCGCAAATACGTGCAGCGGCGTCTGCGCCTGGCTAAGCGCCGCCAAGCCCGCCGCGAACACCAGATTGCTGAGCATCAGCACAGGCCGGCCGCCTCGACGGTCAATCAGCCGTCCGGCGAATGGGCCAACGGCAGCAGACATCAGCAAGGCCACGGAGAATGCCCCGAACACGGTGGAGCTCGATGCGCCGACGGCCTGACCAATAGCGCCCGCCAAGATAGCAGGCAGGTAGTACGACGATGCCCAGGCCAAAGTCTGCGCCACGCCCAGAAGCACGATGATCGTGGCTCGGTTTTTCACTTGCGCTGGGCTCGTCAGATGCTGCGCAGGTTGACCCGCTTGGACACGGCCTCGGCACTCTCGCGCCGCTCGCTGTAGCGATCCACCAGGTAGTCGGCGCAATCGCGCGTCAGCAACGTGAACTTTACGAGCTCTTCCATCACATCGACCACGCGCTCGTAATACGGAGAAGCCTTCATCCGGCCATCCTCTTCAAACTCCGCAAATGCTTTAGCCACGGACGACTGGTTAGGGATCGTCAGCATGCGCATCCATCTGCCCAGCACGCGCAGTTGGTTGACCGCGTTAAAGGACTGCGAACCGCCAGAGACCTGCATGACAGCCAAGGTCTTGCCCTGGGTCGGCCGCACCGATCCGACCGACAGAGGAATCCAGTCGATCTGCGACTTCATGATGCCGGTCATGGCGCCGTGCCGCTCGGGGGAGCACCACACCATGCCCTCGGCCCACTGTGCAAGTTCGCGCAGCTCCTGCACCTTGGGATGGTCCTCGGGCGCGCCATCGGGTTGAGGCAGGCCGCGCGGATCGAAGATACGCGGCTGCGCCCCCATCGCGTGCAGCAGCCGGGCGGCTTCCTCGGTCACCAGGCGGCTGTAGGAGCGCTCACGCACCGAACCGTAGAGCAGCAGGATGCGCGGCGGATGCGTTAGCCGTTCAACCGGAAGCAGCCGCGTCAGATCTGGCTGGCGAAAGCTGCCGTCATCGACGTTTGGCACTTCAGAGCTTTGCAACGCGCTCCCCCTTCCCGTCAATGACGATCTCACCATCTTCTTTGGTAAAGGCGCCTTGCTGCGGCTTCGGCAACAGACCCAGCACCGCTTCCGAAGGACGGCACAACCGAGTTCCCAACGGCGTGACCACGATTGGCCGATTGATCAGGATGGGTTCTTGAAGCATGAAATCGACCAATTGCGCGTCGCTCCACTCCAGACTGTCCAAGCCCAGCGCGTCGTACGGTGTGTCCTTGCGGCGCAGAAGCTCGCGTGGCGTGATCCCCATGGCCACAATCAACGCTTGCAGGGTCGACCGGTCAGGCGGCGTCTTCAGGTACTCGATGATCTGAGGTTCTTCACCGGAATTTCGAATCATCTCAAGCACGTTGCGAGACGTGCCGCATGCAGGGTTGTGGTAAATCGTGATGTCAGTCATGCGTAGAGGTTTCCGTTGGTTAGAAAAAAATCCATCCGCAGACTGCGGCAAAGCCGACAACGGCCACTGGAGAGATCTTGAAAACCACCAACATCACGAAAGCGATGATCGCAATCAAGCAGTCGGCCGCAGTATGGATGGCGCTCGTCCAAACCGGGTCGTACAGGGCGGATGCAAGCAACCCCACGACCGCAGCGTTGACCCCCGCGGCGGCCTGACGCACACCGAGGTGTTGACGCAGCGACTCCCAGAAAGGAAGTGCCCCAACGACCAGCAGGAACGCCGGAACGAATATGACCGTCAGCAGCGCCAGACCTCCGATCCATCCGCCCAGCGGCCACGGCATCACCGCCCCCAGGTAAGCCGCAAAGGTGAACAGCGGCCCCGGAACGGCCTGCGTTGCCCCGTAGCCAGCAAGGAAGGCGTCATTGCTGACCCACCCCGGTAACACGACACCAGCATGCAGCAGCGGCAGCACCAGATGGCCTCCGCCAAACACCAGGCCGCCTGCTAAGTACATCGCTGCGATGGCTGAGATCAAAAACAAGTTGGTGCCAGCGGCGATCACAGGCAGCGCTATAAGCAGAACGATAAATACAGCCAAGAGCAGCGCGCCTGTGCGCTTGGAGACCCCATAGTCATATGTCGACACCACGGGCAGTTGATTGAGCCGCAACGCCCAGCGCCCAATCACTGCTCCCAACGCGATGGCGGCAAACTGCCCAATGGAGCCCGGGACCGCCCACACCAGCAGTGCAGCGGCGACAGCCAACCCAGCTCGCAGGCGGTCGGGACAGAACGCCTTGCCCATCGACCAGACTGCTTGAGCCACCACAGACACAGCTGCGATCTTCAGACCATGCACCGCGCCCGACGACGCGAGATCTTTCCACTGCAAGGCGCCGAGCGCGAATACGATGAGTGCCATTGCGGATGGCATGGTGAACCCCACCCAGGCAGCGAGCGCACCTAACCAGCCAGCGCGCCGAAGACCTAAAGCGATTCCGAGCTTGCTACTCGCAGGCCCCGGCAGAAACTGGCAGAAGACCACGAGATTCAAGAAGCTCTCCTCATCGAGCCAACGACGGTGGTCCACGAACTCCGCGCGGAAGTATCCAATGTGTGCCACCGGGCCACCGAACGAGGTCAACCCGAGCTTCAGGAAAGCAAGAAAGACCTCAAATGCGGATTTAGCAGGAAACCTCATGTGTGTGGAACTTGGCTAAGCCAGGCTAAGGCGTAGAGCCAGCGCCGCCAGTGTGATCAGCAATACGGGCAGCGTCAGCACAATGCCTACCTTGAAGTAGTAGCCCCAACTGATGGTCATTCCCTTCTTCTGTAGCACGTGCAGCCACAGCAACGTGGCCAGGCTGCCAATGGGCGTGATCTTCGGTCCCAGATCACAGCCGATCACGTTGGCGTAAACCATGGCCTCTTTCACCACCCCGCTGGCGTGCGATGCATCGATGGACAGCGCACCAATCAACACGCTTGGCAAGTTATTCATCACTGACGACAACAACGCAGTGAGCACGCCAGTGCCCAGCGCTGCGCCCCAAATGCCCCCCTGCGCAAACAAGTTCAACAACCCGGCGAGGCGGTCTGTTAACCCGGCATTGCGCAGGCCATAGACCACGAGGTACATGCCGAGCGAGAACACGACGATCTGCCAGGGAGCCCCACGCAGCACTTTGCGCGTGCTGATGGCTTTGCCGCGCGCAGCCACCCCAAGCAGCACCACAGCTGCCACGGCCGCGACGGCACTGACAGGCACGCCCAGCGGTTCCAGGCCGAAGAAACCCACCAGCAACAAGACCAGCACCACCCAGCCTGCGCGAAATGTGGCCACATCACGAATGGCCAGCGCAGGTTTCCTGAGCTGTGCCACGTCGTAGCGTGCCGGCACGCTACGACGGAAGTACAGCAAAAGGATCCCCAAACTCGACAATACGGCGACGATATTCACAGGCACCATCACCGAAGCATAGGCATTAAAGCCGATGCCGAAGAAGTCAGCGGACACGATGTTGACCAGGTTGGACACTATCAGCGGCAAACTCGCGGTGTCCGCGATGAATCCTGCCGCCATCACGAAGGCCAGCGTCGCGGCCGGCGAGAAGCCCAACGCGACCAACATCGCCATGACAATGGGCGTGAGAATCAGCGCGGCACCGTCGTTGGCGAATAGAGCCGCAACGGCAGCGCCCAGAAGCACAATGAAGACAAACAATCGCGGGCCGCTGCCGCCCCCCCAGCGGGCCACGTGCAAGGCAGACCACTCAAAGAATCCCGCTTCGTCCAGCAGGAGGCTGATGATGATGATGGCCACGAACGTGGCGGTCGCATTCCAGACAATGCCCCACACCACGGCGATATCACCCAGGTGAACTGCACCGAACACGAGGGCCAGAGCGGCGCCGAGAGAGGCACTCCAACCAATGCCCAGGCCTCTCGGTTGCCAGATGACCAGTACAAGGGTGAAGATAAAAATCAGGATGGCCGCAAGCATGGCGGAGGTCTTCTATGGAGTGAAAGGGGAATGGCGGCCCGAATGAACCACTGGATTGATCACGTTGCCTGCATCGAACCCAGGGAGTGCGACGCTCTGGAGCAGCTCCCTGATCCGCATGTGGCGGCACAAAAATTTCATCGCATTCTCTTCAGCAGCGACTCGTCGCTTTGGTGCCGGTGGTCACGCACGCTGAGCCTTCGCAGCAATTCTCCGTGAGGTAACTCAACAAGTCGTTCATCATGTTGAATGAAGCACGATAGACCAGATTTCGCCCTTGGCGCTCCTGCGTTACCAAGCCCGCATGCGTCAGCTCCTTGAGGTGGAACGACAGCGTGTTGCCAGGCACCGCTAACTGCTCCACCAGCGCGCCAGGTGTCAACCCTTCAGCGCCCGCGACCACCAGTACACGGAACAGCCGCAGGCGCAGAGCCTGGGCCAGAGCGGCGAGGGATCGAACGGCATCAGCTTCGTGCATATATCTACTATACAACGATTATGGAATTAAATAGAGCTATGTACTTGACCCTGCAAGAACGCGGGCGGAATGCGCCACGATGGCACATGAAAGCCATTTCCGAGGCAAGTGTTGAAGAAAGCCGTGGCTGCAAAGTGTCGCCAGCTGATCGACAATGAAGGCAGCGAGCGGCGGGGACCTGCAAGGTAAAGAGCCTTTCTCAAGTCTTAACCGCATGCCGCATCCAATTTCCACCGAGAGCCCCTCATGAACACACTTCCCACCACCGCGCTCGAACTGCGCTCCCTCGTGCAAGCTGACGGCACCCTGCAACTCAGCCTGGAATCCGTTCCTGTTCCCACTCCCGGGGCCGACCAGGTTTTGATCCAAATGCAGGCCGCCCCCATCAACCCCTCGGACATTGGCCTTCTTTTGGGCCCTGCTGACCTGTCTACAGTTGAGGTCACGGGCAGCCCAGACCGACCGGTGGCGACTGCCCGTATCCCTGAGCCAGCCATGTTGCGCCTCGCTCCCCGCATCGGCGAAAGCATGCCCGTCGGCAACGAGGGCGCTGGGCTGGTGGTGGCCGCGGGATCTTCGCCCGCAGCACAAGCGTTGCTTGGCCGCACGGTGGCGGCAATTGGCGGCGCCATGTATTCGCAATACCGGCTCATGCCTGCCGCGCAATGCCTGCCCTTGCCGGCGGACACCACGGCAGCGGAAGGCGCGTCGTGCTTCGTCAATCCCTTGACCTCCCTCGGAATGGTCGAAACGATGAAGCGAGAAGGCCACACTGCATTAGTGCACACAGCGGCTGCCAGCAACCTCGGCCAAATGCTTAACAAGGTTTGCCAGAAGGACGGCATTGGCTTGGTCAACATTGTGCGCAGACCCGAGCAGGCCCAACTGCTGCGGGATTTGGGCGCCAAGTATGTTTGCGACAGCAGCGCACCCGGATTCCTGGAAGACTTGACCAATGCGTTGGCAGACACGGGTGCAACCATCGCCTTCGACGCCACAGGCGGCCCTCTGGCGGGGCAAATCCTGCAATGCATGGAAACCGCTATCAGCCGCAATGCCAAGGAATACAGCCGCTACGGTTCGGCGGTGCACAAGCAGGTCTACCTATATGGCCAACTGGATCCTCGGCCTGTCGAAATTCATCGCAACTTTGGCATGGCCTGGAGCGTGGGCGGATGGCTGCTGTTTCCGTTCCTCCACAAAATCGGCAATGAGGCAGCCCAGGTACTACGCGCCCGCGTGGCCTCTGAATTGAAAACCACGTTCGCCAGCCACTACGCACGCACCGTTTCGCTGGCAGGCGCATTGAGCGCTGAGAATATCGCGTTTTATGGCGCACGCAACACGGGTGCCAAGGTGTTGATTGATCCCTCCATTTAAAGAAGCCAATTCAGCTTCATCGTTTCTTTGGCGAAGGTCGCGGCGGCGATAAGACCACCACCGCGATCGGACGCTCAGCGCCCACGGGAGATCGATTCAGACTTCATAAGCTGTTTCGCTGCGCCGACACTTTGAAGATGAAATCCAACTCGACAGTGGCCCCTTTGGGTAGTTGCAAGACGCCAACGGAGGTACGCGAGTGGGCAGAACACGGCCCCAGGACGGCAGACAATAGATCCGAAGCCGCATCGGCAACTTCACTGTGCTGGGTGAACGTAAGGGCCGAGCGGATGAACACGCTCATCCGGGGAACGAGAAGCACGGCCTCAAGAGAGCCACATATCTGCTTGACCAACGCCAGTGCGCGAAGCGTGCTGATCTGTGCGGCAAAGCAAGCTTGCTCAAACGACGCTTCGGCACCCGCCGCACCCACCACCGCAATGGAATCGGCTATTCGAGGTATTTGACCGCTGACGTAGATGAGATCGCCGTCTCGCAACGCGGGCGTGTAATTGCCGCCGATCTTGATGGGTGAAGACAGAGGAAAGCCAAGCGACTGCGCTTGCACTTCGAAGCGGTGATCTGACGACATAAACGGTGGAGCCTAATGAATCGGACTTCGTTGGAGCGCAGGCTACGCCCCAGGAAAGAGGCCCTCAAGCTTATGGCAAATCCACTCGTCGGCTGAATCGATATTACGCAGCGCTCGTCGTAACCGACGCAAAGGCCCCTTCGCTTCGTAGCTCACTTCCAGTGCTCGAGCAGTATCTGAGTAGCACGCACCCAGTTGGAGATCATCTGCTGCCTGCGAATGGGGTTCTTGCGCAAGACACCTGACAGCACCAATCCACGCAGAAAATCCGTGGTCATGGCAATCACCGCGTCGTGGCCAGGCCTGTCTGCCACGGAGGCAAAGAGTGCTCGTAACACGCGCTCGCTTTCCTTGCGGGCGCCACGCTCAACTTTAAGCAGCGCCTCCCGCAGTCCGTCATCCGTGCGGGCCAGCGCCCAAAGCTCCAGCTCTGCCATGAACGGCGGCTGAGCCATCATCAGTGCCAGGGCGCGTATGGCGCGCTCTACTGCATCCGGCGCACTCTGCAGCTTCTCCAGCATCTCGAAAACACTTTGCTCATTGCGGCGCACCAAATCGGTCACGGTGGCGGAGAGCAGTTCTGCGTGAGTGGGAAAGTGGTGAAGTAATGCGCCGCGACTGACACCTGCCTTGCGCTGCACCTCCAGTGTGGTGGTGCGCGCTGCACCCTGCCCGATCAACGACTCGACAGCGGCATCGAGGATTCGATCGCGGATAGAGCGTTCTGAAAACGCGTCTTTCGCGGTCTCATTGTTCTTATTGGCAGTAGAAGTCATGGTGGAGAATGGCCAAACAGTCAGCATTGACTGTATCACTTAACGAGCATACAGTCAGGGTTGACTGTTTTTTATCGCCCTCAAAATTTCCTAGAAAAGGATCCATCCATGCCCAAATTCAGCACGCTCCAGATTGAAAAGGACACCCAGAATCCTCGTATCGCTCGTCTGCTTCTAAACCGTCCGGAGCGGTTGAACGCCATCAGCGATGAAATGCCGCGAGAAATCAGGGCTGCAGTGGAGTGGGCTAACGCAGAAGACGAGGTGCATGTGATCGTCATCGAGGGAGCAGGCAAAGGGTTCTGCGGGGGCTACGATCTAACCGGTTATGCAGAGCAGCATATCGAGCACCCCTGCCAGCAAGAAAAAACGCCTTGGGACCCGATGCTTGACTACGCTTGCATGAAGCGCAATACCGAAGACTTCATGACGCTGTGGAAAAGCGCCAAACCCACCATCGCCAAAGTGCATGGCGCAGCGGCGGCCGGAGGCAGCGATATCGCCTTATGTTGCGACCTTCTGGTCATGGCAGACAACGCCCGTATCGGTTACATGCCCACACGGGTATGGGGATGCCCCACCACCGCAATGTGGACCTTTCGTCTGGGCCCAATGCGCGCCAAACAGATGATGTTCACCGGAGATCTAATCGATGGAAAAACTGCAGCCGACTGGGGCCTTGCGACCATAGCCGTTCCTCTAGAAGAACTGGAGAGCGCTACGATGAAACTGGCGAGCCGGATCGCAGGCGTGCCTCGCTCACACCTGGCCATGCACAAGATGGTAGTGAATCAGGTGATGCTGAATATGGGCCTCGAGCAGACGCAAACGATGGCCACCTTGTTCGATGGCGTCACGCGCCACAACCCTGAAGGCCTGTGGTTTCGCCGCCACGCGCAAGAGCACGGATTTAAATCCGCGATCGAATGGCGCGACAGTGGACGCCCTATTCCCGAAGGAGATGAAGCAAGAGCACTCATTCGCGAGATTGATGCAAAGGCAACGTGAATGGTCTTGGCCGTCTTGCCAGGAGAGATTAATGCTATTTCAACGGCACTAACGATCCCGGCCTTCAGCTCAGAAAATACCGCAGGGGCGCCCATTGATGAAGAGGGTATTGCGCGAATGCAATCGATGCACAAACGGCCAAGGGCTACGCACCTGAGATGCGTAGCCCTTGGCCAACGAGATAGCCCGTGTTGCTGCGGGCTTCACGAAATCACTCTGACGAGTGACTAACTTACACGCCGATGGCGGTGCCGTCTGTTTTCTGGATCACCACGGTCGAGGAGCGTGGACGCACCTTGTCGCCAGTGTTCGCCTTGGTCGCGTCCTCGGTATCGTAAGCAGGCCAGTTCACCGGATGCTGAATGTTGATGAAGACCGACTTCAGGTCCGGGGTGAAAGCGAAACCCGTGATCTCAGCCTCGTTCGGGCCGACGAAGAAGCGGCGCAGATCGCCCTGGTTATCCTTGTTGATGGCTGGGCCCACGCCCTTTGAATCTGCCAAAGCGCCAGGAATCACGGCCAGCATCTGGTCATTGGTGGCCTTGGCCACATCGTTGTTACGACCACCATCAATGCCGTTGTCCGTCAGGATCCACAAAATACCGCGTGGATCGATGCCCAAGCCGTCAGGGCTGGCGAACTGGTTTTCTGCTGTCAGGCCCGAGCGGTTGACATCGGCAGCGCCAGTCGCGTTGGAGCCGAATACGAAGATGTCCCAACGGAACTTGTTCGAACCTGGCTCGTCGTGCCAACGCACGATGTGACCATTGGCGTTATTCAAGCGCGGGTTAGGCGCATTGGTACCTGCAGCGGCATTGCGGCTGGTGTTGTTGGTGAGGGTCAAGTACACGTCGCCATTGACCGGGTGGGTCATTGTCCACTCAGGGCGGTCCATAGGTGTTGCACCTACAAAGTCAGCAGCGCCACGCGTGTTGATCAAGATGCCTTCCAGGCTGCCGAACTCTTCCTTCAGCGTGCGGCCATCCTTGCCCTTGGCGTTCTCACTCAGCGGCAACCACTCACCCGCGCCGTCGGCGTCAAAGCGCGCCACATACAGCGTACCCTTGTCCATGTACTTGGCACCTACGGCCAGGCGATCAACGCGGTTGGCATCCAGAGGATCCCAGACAGCTTCGGACACGAAACGATAGATGTACTCAAAGCGTTTGTCATCGCCGGTATAGAACGCCAGCGGCTTGCCTGCTTCCGGCTTGCCATAGGCTGCGCCTTCATGCGAGAAGCGGCCCATGGCGGTGCGCTTGGTGGCGATGCTGGTCGGGTCATAGGGATCGATCTCGACCAGGTAGCCGAAGGCATTGGCTTCATTGCGCCAGTCTTTGGTGGCATCTGCACCGGTGGGTGTGATGTCAAAACGTGCAAATTCACCTTGTTGCTCAGTCGCGTCACCAGCGGCCGTTTCCCACTTGTATCGGCCTGAGGCGGAAGGGATCTCCATGCGAACCTGGCTCTTCGGACGGTCAGCCGCCGGCGCCTTATTCACGAAGCAGGCATACCAGTTTTCTTCTGCTGTGAGGTAGGTTCCCCAGGGCGTAAAGCCGTTGCCGCAGTTGTTGTTGGTTCCGCGCACCAGCGTGCCGGTAGGCGAGTAAGGCGTCTTGACCGAAGCTGTACCCCTGATTGGGCCGGCCAGGCTCATCGGCGTGGCCGATGTAAAACGGCGGTTGTACTTGGAGTTCTTGACCACGTTCCACTTGCCGTCCGCCCTGCGGATGTGGATCACGCCGACGCCATGACCGTTGATTTCCTTGCGAACCTCCTCCGCCGGGCGCTTGCCGTCCACGAGCGTAGGGCCGTTAGGGTGCAAAGCCTTCTCGTCGATGTACTCGTAGTTGATCGCAAGCAAGCCCTCGGTGGAGCTACCTTCCAGCGGGAAAAAGTGCAGGCCGTCATGGTGCATGCCAGCGGAATTGAGCAGGTCGTTGGAGCTGTTATTTCCGCCGCGGTCCCAAGGAGCCGCGTTGTCATTGAACGGCGTACCCCAGGGGGCCAGCACGTGGGCAACGTAGCCAGCGGGGACAACGCAACCATCTGTCATCGAAACAGGCAGCGACTGGAAGCCCAGGGCCAGCTTGGGTGGAGGCGTGGGTGCCGGAGCAGGTGGAATGACCTCATCGTCACTGCCACCGCAGGCACTGAGGCTGACACCCGCCAGTGCAGCCAGAGCAGCGCTCAAGCCTCCGCGCGTGAGTGCACGGCGTGACAGGCTCTTTTCAAGAATGCTGCTGAAAGGTTCGTTGCCGCTCGCATTGCTGACGGCGTCGCTCGTAGTAAATTTGCTCATCGTGTGTACTCTTGTAATGACTGCTACTTGTCGGACTCAGGAGGTGTGAATGAATCCCGCATGTCCGAAGGGCATGAGAGATTCGTTCAAACCTTCGCAAGTAGTCTAGGAGCCATATATGACGAAATGAAGTCAGTTCGCGTGCAAGCTGATGACGCAAAATCAGGTTGTGGCTCGATGCTTGGCTAGGGCGTGTTCACACTAAATTCACCCCCGCGCCGGGGTTTACCGGGTTGCAGTGCAAGGCGCGCCGTGCCGCCAAGGTACTATCCTTGGCAAGAGGCGTAACGCGGCAATGCGGCCCGGCAAACCTCGGCCCGAAGGGTGAGGCTCTGGCTAGCCGCACTCGGCGTTGCCGACGCCGGCCGCGCAAATCCTCACCGGGTGCCCAACCCGGCTACGGTTTGCGCCTTGATTGCAGCTAGCCAGAACCTCACGCGGGGGCGAATTTAGTGTGAACACGCCCTAGTGCGCTCAGCCTTCGGCGCGAAAGCAAGCTATTGCATGCGCCAATGCTGGGCAAGGACCTCTGCAGATCGAATGAAAACTCGCTCAGCCCTGCCGCAACCACCCTCTCACTTCTCAAATTGAAACGAGAATTCCCGAACCTTTTCCATGTTCATCATTCGACAAGCACTTTTTCCCGCTGAACGAGACGATGTTGTTTCGATCTTCCGTGAGTACGTGAGTAGCCCAACCGTCAGCCTCGACTTTCAGGACTACGAAGCCGAGTTCGCTGAACTTCCTGGAAAGTACGAAGCGCCACAAGGCCGCCTACTCCTTGCACGAGAAGCGGACGCTGTGCTCGGCTGCGCAGCGCTGCGCCGTGTTGATGAGCAAACGTGTGAAATGAAGCGTGTTTATGTGCGCCCCGTCGCACGAGGAAGAGACCTTGGGCGACTGCTGGCCAACGCGATAGTGGCTGAAGCCAGACTCGCAGGCTACTCGCGTATATGCCTGGACGTTCTGCCTGAATTCACGGCAGCGCAGAAACTCTATGAGTCGATGGGGTTTGAGCCTGCTGAGCCGGTGAGTTTCAATCCTGTTCCAGGTACCAAGTTTCTCGCATTGGCTTTGTAGCTCTTGATGGCAAGGCAAGGCCTTGCCATCAATGGATTGCACCGGAGCGGCACCACTCCAGTGCGCATAAGGAGCCTATTGCTTTGCCGCTCCCATGCCTATTGGGAGTTACGCCGATAGCGCCTGCATGTGGGCAAAGAGGTCTGCCTTACCTTCGAATCCAATGCCTGGAAGTTCAGGTAGCGTCACGTGGCCGTCAATGACTTTCACGCCGTCAGGGAAGCCACCGAAAGGTTGAAACAAGTCAGGATAAGACTCGTTGCCACCCAAACCCAGGCCAGCTGCGATATTCAATGACATTTGATGGCCACCATGCGGTATACAACGGGTTGCGGACCAACCGTGTTCCTTCAGCATGTCCAGCGTGCGCAGATATTCGACCAGGCCGTAGCTCAGCGCGCAGTCGAACTGCAACCAGTCCCGGTCTGGACGCATACCCCCATAACGAATCAGGTTGCGCGCATCTTGCATGGAGAACAAGTCTTCGCCCGTAGCCATGGGATTTGTGTAGTAGTTGCGCAGGGTTGCTTGCAACTCGAAATCGAGGGGATCACCCGGCTCTTCGTACCAAAACAAGTCGTATTGCGACAGTGCTTTGGCGTATTGAATGGCGGTATCCAGATCAAATCGACCATTGGCATCCACGCACAGTTTCTGACCATCCTGCAGCACGCTCAGGATCGAATCGATGCGGCGCAAATCTTCGTCCAGTGAGGCGCCACCAATCTTCTTCTTGACCACGGTGTAGCCGCGATCAATGTAGCTACGCATCTCGTCCTTCAGCTTGCCATGGTCTTGGCCTGGATAGTAGTAGCCCCCTGCTGCGTAAACGAATATCTTGCGATCAGGCTTGCCATTACCGTATCGGTCCGCCAAGAGTTGGAAGAGTGGCTTCTGCTCAATCTTGGCTACTGCATCCCAAACAGCCATATCGATGGTCCCTATGGCCACAGAACGCTCGCCATGGCCACCAGGCTTTTCATTGGTGAACATGCAGTTCCAAATCTTGTGTGGATCAAGATTCTTTCCGCTATCGTCAATGAGGGAGTCCGGTGCGGCCTCCAGAACGCGAGGAATGAAGCGTTCGCGCATTAACTTACCCTGGCCATACCGCCCATTCGAGTTGAAGCCATAACCCACCACAGGCTTGCCGTCTCGAATGACGTCGGTGATCACGGCAACCAGGCTCAGCGTCATTTTGCTGAAGTCTATGTAGGCGTTGCGTATAGGGGAGCTAATGGGAAGAGTGATTTCTCGGATATCGACGATTTTCATGCTTGACCTCTTCAGGAATGGCGACTTGAGGATGGGTATCATCGTGACCCGCTTTGGTTTTTACCAATGCTATTTTTCTCTTCTTCAATGCTTTCAAAGCACTGGCTATGAACCTGTCCTGGTTGGAAGATTTTTTGGCCCTCGCGTCGACGGGAAACTTCTCCCGTGCGGCTGAGGAGCGGCATATGACGCAACCAGCTTTTGGCAGGCGCGTTCGCGCGCTGGAAGAGTGGATAGGCGCTGAGTTGTTTGACCGAAGCTCTCAGCCTGTCCGCCTGACGCATGCCGGTCAGTGGTTTCAGAGTGTTGCGCATGACTTACTCGATAGAGTCGCCCGGATTCCCGGCGAAACTCGCGCAGTGGTCGAGGCCGGCTCAAGTTCTTTGCGCTTTGCCGCAACCCATGCACTCTCTTTTACCTTTGTGCCGGGGTGGTTGCGTAAGTTCGAGTCGCTCACGATGGCAGGCACCATCCAATTGGAATCGGACGTGCTGCAGCGTTGTGAGGCGCTGATGGAGCAGAGCAAGGTGCAGTTCGTCATCTGCCACGCTCATCCGCAAGCACCGGGGAAACTCCAGGTTGAAGGGTTCCCTTCACTGAAGGTCGGTGCGGACGTATTGGTCCCAGTCAGCGTACCGGGGCCAGATGGGCAACCTGTCCACCAGCTCCAGGGAGGCCACTCTCCAGTTTCATTGTTGACCTACAGCGATGAATCCGGACTAGGAAGAATTTTGCGTGAGACTCAACAACACGCAGTAGAAAAGATTCACACGAACACCGTATTCACGGCCCATCTCGCCTCCGTACTGAAGACGATGGTCCTGGACTCACGAGGAATGGCATGGGTACCTCACAGTCTTGTGGCCGATGAAATCGCCACTGGCCGTCTGGTTGCGGCGGCCTCCGAGGAATGGTGCATTGACCTGGAGATACGACTGTACCGCGCACACCGCGCGATGGGCAGAGCTGCGCAAGCACTGTGGGACGCCGTGTCTGATCAAGTCAATGCCACACCGTGACATAAGCTCGCGGCCTGAAGGGCCAGGCGCATAAGTAGAGCCGTTCGGTCTTGCCTGCGCGGCGTGTTCTCTCCGGTTCAAAGAATGATGTTGTTCTTCGGCCGCAGCAGGGGCGGCAGGTCCGCATCGCCCAGCATTGTGCGCAGTTCGATTTCGACCATCCGGGCGATCTGCGCGATAGGCACATCGTTGGCGCCACCCTCGAACGGATTCTCGGTGCTCTCACCCACCTGCAACAACGAGGTATACATCCATGAGATCAGCACGCTGAACGGAATCACCAGCCACACACGGTGCAGCGCATCGAACTCCTTGAGCAAGCCGAATGGCAGGAGGATGCAGAACAAGCGGATGAACAGCGCATTGACGATGGCGTACTGCCGAGGGTAGGGAAAATTCTTGAGACGCTCACTGCGCCCCTGGTGATCGAGCAGCTCCTTGATTCCCTTTTCCATCTCAATGAAGAAGTTGATGACAATCTCGCCACGCGTGAACATATTGCGGAGCGCCTCGCTCTGCTGCGCCATGAGCAGCGTTGGCTTGCTGCGCGAGGCCATCACGGCGGCGAGCGCATCGCCCTGAATGTAGCGAGCCAGCTCAGTCTCGAGAGAGCTTTCATGCTCAGGCACGCAATAGTTCGCCTGGTATTCGGCATTGGTGGTTCGACCGGTGCTTTCCCAAGCACGGTGCCGGCGCATCTGGTAACGCAGTGCAGTCACCCAGGCGATGTGCCGATTCACCAGTTCGCGCGTAGCCTCAGGGTTCCGCACGTAATCGCGACTCATCAGACCCCAGGCCTTGCTGCTGTTGAGAATAGCAGTCCAAACCTGTTGCGCCTCTACAGTACGCGCATACGTCTGGGTGTTGTTGAAGCTCACGATCAGCACTGTGGCTGTGCCGATGAGCGCCACCACCGTCCAAGGAATCGCCAGCCAGTGCCAGCCCGCCAGTTTGTAGAGGCAGACAGGCACGATGGCCAGCGCCACCAGCAGATAAAGCTCCCGCCGCGTCCAGAAGAAAAATTCACGCAGCCGGTACGAGCGGCCGACGTTCATCGGGCGGCCAGCCAGGCGTCGAGGTTGGTCGGGCCGATCCGAGCGTCAGCAGCCGTCGTGAGCGAAGCATCATCTATCACCACACCGAAATAGGGCGCCGCAGGGTCAGCCACTACCGCGCGTGCGTCGCCGGTGGCACGCAAGTAGCGCTCGACCAGCGTCGCCATGCCGGCGCGCTCAGGACCACCGACTTCGATCTTGCCATTGACCGGCGCGCCCAGCGTGCAGTCGGCCATGGCAGCCGCCACGTCCTGCGCGGCAATAGGTTGCACGTGCGCGGACGGCAAACGTATGGCGTCGCCAGCAGCGCCCGACTGGGCGATGGCCGGCAGGAACTCCATGAACTGCGTAGCCCGCACGATGGTGTACGGCAGACCGGAGGCCTCGATGAGTTGCTCCTGCACAAGCTTGGCGCGAAAGTAACCGCTATCTTGCAGCCGGTCTGTACCCACCACCGAAAGCGCCACATGATGCTGCACACCAGCGGCCGCCTCGGCAGCGAGCAAGTTGCGGCCCGAGGTTTGAAAGAAGTTCATGACGGCAGCGTCTTCGAACGAGGGGGAGTTGGCCACATCAACCACCACCTGCGCGCCCGCCAGTGCGGTTGCCAAGCCCTCGCCGGTAAGCGTGTTGACACCTGTGTTGGGCGAGGCAGCGATGGCCTCATGTCCCCGTTGCCTCAACAGTGTGATGAGTTTGCTTCCAATGAGGCCGGTGCCTCCAATGACGACGATTTTCATGATCTATACCTTGTGTTGATGCCTCGATGGTAGATATGAAACAATATGGCTGAAATGACAAAGAACCCTGAATTACTGCCAAACTCACAAAAGCAACCGGAGCCGACACCCCGGTCATCGCCCCGCCGCGCTCGCCCAAAGCGCGTCCTGTTCGTCGCCTTCCCCGAGGTTGGACTGCTCGACCTGACCGGCGCGCAAACGGTGTTCTGGTGCGCCACCAAGGCCATGGAATCCCGTGGTTTGCAGGGCTACGAACGTTGCACCGCGAGCCTTGGGGGCGGGCTGGTGCGCAGTGCCGAAGGCCTGGTGCTGCAGACTGAGGCGCTTGAGCAATTCCGCGCATCAACCGTGGACACACTCGTCGTCCCCGGCTCGCCGCACATGGCGCAGGTGCTCGGCGAATCAGAGGCGCTGATCGAATGGCTCAGGCGCGCTGCCGGCAGGACGCGTCGCACGGCATCCGTATGCAGCGGCGCGTTTCTATTGGCCTCCGCGGGCCTGCTCGACCAGAAGCGCGCCACCACGCATTGGTTGATGTTCGACATGATGCGCGAGCGTTTTCCAACGGTGCAAATCGACCGCGATGCCATCTTTGTGCAGCAGGGCGCGGTTTGGACCTCGGCCGGCGTCACGGCTGGTATCGACCTGGCCATGGCGCTGGTCGAAGCCGATTGCGGGCACGAGGTGGCCATGGAGGTGGCACGCGAACTGGTGGTCTACCTCAAACGGCCCGGAGGCCAGTCGCAGTTCAGCGGCATGTTGCGGTCTCAAACCGAAGACTCGGCCGCAATTTTTGACGAACTCAACCTGTGGATCGCAAACAACCTTGAACGTGCCGACCTGGGTGTGGAGCAACTGGCCGAGCAGGCCCGCATGAGCCCTCGCAATTTCGCGCGGGTCTACAAGCAAAAGACCGGCCGCACTCCGGCCAAGGCAGTCGAGTTGTTCCGGGTTGAAGCCGCCAAAAGACTGCTGGAAGATTCCACCCGCAACATCGACCAGATTGCGAGATTGTGTGGTTTCGGCGATGAGGAGCGAATGCGCGTGAGCTTCCAGCGACAACTGGGCGTGGCGCCACGGGATTACCGGCGGCGGTTTGCGGCCCGAGGCCAGCAGATGACGTAAGGTCAGCCTACCTGGTTAGGGCGTGTTCACACTAAATTCACCCCCGCGCCGGGGTTTGTCGGGTTGCAGTGCAAGGCGCGCCGTGCCGCCAAGGTGCGATCCTTGGCAAGAGGCGCAACGCGGCAATGCGGCCCGGCAAACCCCGGCCCGAAGGGTGAGGCTCTGGCAAACCGCACTCGGCGTTGCAAACCCTCACCGGGTGTCCAACCCGGCTGCGGTTTGCGCCTTGATTGCGGATCGCCAGAACCTCACGCGGGGGTGAATTTAGTGTGAACACGCCCTAACATACACAGGCCTCCCTGCGAATCGCCAAGTCGGCATGACACAATGAGCACAGGTCGGTGCCCGAAGACAGGAAACCCATCATGTTGTCCAGAAGACTATTGAGCTACTTGCTCCCCGCGATCTCTGCATTCGCAGTTGGAGCGGCATCTGCGGCTTCCCCGCCGGATTCGCCAACATACCCCGACGCCGATGCCAGCGACCCCGCCAAACTAGGCTGGATGATCGGTTCGCCACCTCCCCCTGATCGCATACTGCGCTTCGAAGACGGTTCGTATTTTCGATTCCCGGCAATGCGCTGGAGCGTATCCAACTTCCGGCAGCTGATGCCTACGGTGAGTATCTCGCGCGGTCTGGGCTCTGCAACGCCACTAAGGCGGGCAGCACGTGAGGACATTGACCGCGTGGTCTTTCAGCCACTGGGCTCTGACCGAACAATGACCTGGGAGGAATCTCTCAAGGCGAACTACACCGATGGCATTGTGGTTCTGCATAAGGGTAAGGTCGTCTATGAGCGCTACTTCGGAGTGCTCAAGCCACAAGGGCAACACGGGGCGATGTCGGTAACCAAGTCGTTTATCGGAACTCTCGCGGCCACGCTTGTAGCCGAAGGCAAGCTGGATCCATCACGCCGTGTCGCGGACTACGTACCTGAACTCGCGTCATCAGCCTTTGGCAGCGCCACCGTTCGCCAAGTCATGGACATGACCACCGGCATCCGGTTCAGTGAAGACTACGCGGACCCGAACGCCGAGGTGTGGGCACATGCAGCTGCCGGCAATCCCCTGCCGAAGCCGAAAGACTACACCGGCCCGCGAAGCTATTACGAATTTCTTCAGACCGTGAAGGCCCAGGGCGCGCACGGCGAGGCTTTCGGCTACCGTACAGCCAATACGGATGCGCTCGGATGGATCATTGCGCGCGTCAGCAGCAAGTCGGTAGCTGAGTTGCTGTCAGAACGCATCTGGAGCCGTCTGGGTGCCGAGCAGGATGCCTACATGTCGGTCGATTCGATCGGCACACCTTTCGCCGGCGGTGGCTTGAACACCGGACTGCGTGATCTCGCACGCTTCGGTGAAATGATCCGGAACAACGGTGCCTTGAACGGGCAGCAAATCATTCCGGCTGAGGCGGTGGCCGACATCCGGCGCGGCGGCAACCCCGCCGACTTTGCCAAGGCGGGCTATAAATTACTGCCCGGCTGGACCTATCGCAATATGTGGTGGATCACGCACAACGCGCACGGAGCCTTCGCCGCCAGGGGCGTACACGGCCAAACCATCTACATCGATCCCAAAGCCGAAATGGTCATTGCGCGATTTGCCTCGCACCCGGTTGCGGGCAATGCAGCCAATGACCCCACTTCCCTGCCGGCATATCACGCCTTGGCACTGCATCTGATGAAGAGGCGTTAAAGCCTTGGGTGTTTAGAAGCCTGGTGCTTTCGTTTCTGCGCGACGTGACGTCACCACAAGTGCAACGCCACTCATGACCAGGGCGATGCCGAAAAGCGTCAGCCATGCGGGAGTTTCCTTGAGCACGACCATGCCTATCAGCACGGCAAGCGCTGGAGCGAGTGCGCCAAAGATGGCCGCGCGAGGTGCGCCCAACCGGCGCACGGATTCTGCGTAAAAGTACATCCCCAGAATCGCGACCATGACGCCCTGCGCCAGCACCTGGAATGCAAGCTCTGCCGGCTGTGCAGTGAATATTTTTGGCTCCAGCCAGAAAAAATAGATCGGCGCGAACAATAGCGCGGATAGGCAGTTGACCAGTGCGGTGGCATGCCATGGACTGATGCCAGAACTGCGCTGCGCCACGGTAAAACTTGCAAAGAACAGGCCAGCCAGCAAGAACAATAGATCGCCTCGCCACTCCCCTGAAGCGCGGTTTGCGATTAAGGAATAGCCACCAATACAGATCACACCAACGACGACGACGCCCATGCCATTCAATTGCCGGCTCGTGAATTTTTCGCCGAACAAAAGCCCGGAAAGAAAGGCCACCCAGATGGGCATGGTTCCGATCATCAGCGTCGCGACATGCGAGGCAGGCGCAAACTGCATACCCACTGAGGCCAACAGCATGAAGGGCACTCCCGCACCCATCACCATGACTAAAAGCCTAAAAATGCCAATCTGCTGAAGCCCAAGCCCCTTGCGCAAAAGGATAGGCCAAAGAAGCATGGCCGACACACCAAACCGCAAGAACGTCACATCATGCGGGCCCAGGCGGGTGGTGACCGCGAAGCGTGTAGCGACTGTCCAGCCAGACCATATCAATGCGACGGCGAGGCCGCACAGGACACCTATGTAGGCATTTCGCCGGTCGGGTTGGATTTTCATAGGCTACGCGCTAGCAATACAGTGCACGCTCGGTAGAAGTCGATTCAAGAGCTTTATAGAGAAATTTTCCAGAGACGCCCGGCTCAAAACTGCAGCGCTCAGAGGGGCCACAAGCAGGCCTGATGCTGTTCTGAATTTCCCGCTTCACGTTCGGCTGCCACTAATTCGGCCTCTAGCACGACCGATGATATAGGGCCTGGAACTTAAGCCGGAAAACGCTCGATGTGTGTCTCTCCCTTGCGGCCAAGGTAGACGACATGGCGCCCGGCAAGCCAGACCGTATAGCCGACGCAACCTGCGGTTTGGGTGAGTCGTTTGAACTCTGGGTACATCACCCTGCCCTGTTGTGCGCCCCGAATGGCGGACCGCACTGCATCACCGTCAAACGCTTCAGCAACACCGCGTTCTGGCCGCTCGAAGCCGAAATCCAGGAAGGCGCCATCCGGTAGGTAATAGGTAGTACGGCCTGAGCGGTAGTCAACGTGATAGGACTCGACTTCAACAGCCGTGAGTTGTGCAATCACCTCACCGAAATGAATGCTTCCATTGTTCGATGCCTCGAAGGTGGACTGAATGACGGCACGGGTGTTCTCGTTCATATGACTAGCTCTTCCTTGCTGACGGTGCTTGGTTGGAGGGATATTAGGAATTTCCTGAAGCCAATAGATTCTCTCCAATGCTTAGGTCACTCCAACCCTATTTTTAACAGCAAAGACACCGTCCGCCTTCACAACGGTCTTCTCACCAACCTGCCCTCTGCAACTGAGAAAGACAAGTCGCTTTCCTAATCGATCGACCCGCACTCCGACCTGAAGCCAGTCGCCCTCCTTGACTTCGCCCAGGTAGGTGATGCTCAGGTTGGCCGTGACAGTGGAGGCCCCGGCGATACGCGATGCATTGAATCCAAGGGCGCTATCGATAACAGTCGCAAGCATGCCGCCGTGAGCAACGGCGTGAGAATTCAGGTGTTCCGCTCGAACAAACAAGGCCACTGTGGTCGTCTTGTCCGCCTCCAGACGAGCATAGACCGGCCCTATCATTCGCATGAACTCGCTAGAGGGAATGTAGTCAACAAATCCTTCCGGCGCAGCATGACTGCTACCAGCGAAGTTATCCAGATCCATCGTGCAGCACCTTTTCAATGATCGATCAGCGTCAGTATGAAGCCTGAATAGCTACCGTCACGCTTTCTTGGGTGGGCTGAACTCAGCGCGAATTGCCGCACTGTGCTGCCCGATGCCAGGGACATGACCCAGTGTTCTCGGTTCTCCTCGGAAGATCGCAGGGGGAGCCACGATATCCGCGCCTCCGTGTGTGGTCGATACAGATGCTCTGCGCAGATGAGGATGCGACGACAGCTCCTTCACTCCATTCACCTCGGCAAAAGCTACTTGCGCAGCCTGCAACTTCATGCGCACGTCTTCGGGGGAAGTCTTCGCAAGCGCCATCTTGATTTCTGCGTCGAGTTGCTCCCGGTTTTCGACCCTCAGCATGTTTGTGGCGAATTCGGGGCGCTCCAAAAGGTCTGGCCGTTCGAGCACCTTCGCTGCGAATCGGCTCCACTCTCCATCGTTTTGGACGCCTATCAAGACGCTGCGTGCTTCGCCTACTTCGCCGCCCACCGGGAATGCGCCGTAAGGAGCAATGGTGGGATGAGCAAGTCCAACCCGGGGCCAGACGGTACCCGCATAGTCATAGTGCAGGAGCGGCACCGTCATCCAGTCGCACATGGCATCGAACAACGACACATGGATGGCACTTCCCTCGCCTGTTCGCTCGCGCTGGAGCAAAGCCTCAAGAATGGCTGCGTGCGCATACATGCCTGTCCCCACGTCGCAGGCAGAGATGCCGATGCGCCCAGGTGCCTCCGGTGTGCCGGTGACCGAACAGATGCCGCTCTCCGCTTGTACAAGCAAGTCGTACGCGCGCATCTCCGAACGTGGCCCGCCTTCCCCGTACCCACTAATATCGCACGTGATAAGACGTGGATGGAGTTTGCGCATCTCCTCCCAGCCAAATCCTGCCCGCGCAGCCGCACCAGGTCCAAGGTTCTGGATCAGCACGTCAGCTCCTGCAATCATTTTTTGCAAAAGGGCGCCATCCTCATCTTTTGTGTAGTCAAGGACAACCGACTCCTTACCACGGTTCAACCAGACGAAGTAGGTGCTGTCGCCGTTGACCGCATTGTCGTAGCCGCGCGCGAAGTCACCCTGTGGCCGCTCGATCTTGATAACCCTGGCACCGGCATCGGCCAGACGACTCGATGCGTAGGGAGCTGCCGCTGCTTGCTCGACGGCTATGACTGTGATTCCTTTGAGGGGGTAGCTCATACTCTTCTCCAATTGTTCAATAACCTAAGCCATTTTTCTCACTACTGCAGCACGAGGCGCTGCACTGTGCCACCGTTCAGCACAACTGAATCTCGTTCTTCAACCCGGCAACGAAAGCGCACATTCGGACCATCGTTCCAGATTTGAACTTCCAGAGTCTCCCCCGGGTAAACCACGCCGGTGTAGCGTGCGGAGATCTGCTTGATCGCTGCAGTATCGCCCTGGCACACCGTGGAAACAATCGCGAAGCAAGCCACGCCCAGGCTGCACAGGCCGTGGAGAATGGGTTTCTCGAACCCGGCCGCCTTCGCAACCCCAGGATCTGAATGCAAAGGATTGAGATCACCGGACAAGCGATAGAGCAGCGCCTGCATCTCCAGCGTAGTCCATCTAAAGCGAATCTGCGGCGGGCCATCTGGTTCGGTGTCGCGCACAACCACGGGTGCAGCGCGCCCGCCAAAGCCGCCGTTATCTCGGGCAAGCGCCTGGCCGCTAAGGATGGCCAGGCACTCCTGGGTTGAGGTGTCTATCAGCTCCCGCTGCCAGCGGATCAACGCTCCACGAGCCTGCCCGCGATCAAACACATCGGTAATCTTGACCAGCGAATGAACCGTTCCAGCCGATGGGATGGGGCGGAAAATATCAAGATGATGTGAAAGTGCGACCAACCGCTCCCACTTGATCCCGAGAGACGGATCACGCATCCATTCACCAGGACTTGCCAGGACTGCGGCCATCGTGGGCAGTACGGAAATCCTGCTGCCTTGCACGAAACGCAGTTGCTCAACGTTACATGGATCGTTTCCAATCCCAAGGCCCAAGGCATAGAGGATGCAATCTCGTTCGCCGTAGGTTTGACTCACAGGCGGGAAGGTTTTGCCCTTGAGCAACTCCATCTCCGGAACTGCGCACGCGACACCTGAGTCAGCCACGGATTTCTCCTTCACCTGGCGCACTCGGCACGCGCGCTGGATCAATGACCTCCGCATTGTGTTCACCAAGTCTCGGCGGGCCACGTCGGACCGAAGCTGGTGACGCTGAGAAGCCGATCGGAGGTGCCGGCATGACCAGAGCGCCCTCGCTTGGATGCGAGAAGGTACGGAAAAATCCAGTCTGCACAAGATGGGGGTCCGTCCGCAGAGCATCCAGATCGTGTATAGGCCCACAAGGCACATCGGCCGCCCCGAGCTTTTCAAGCCACTCTTGCGAAGTCCCTTCGCTCAGGGCTTCTTCAACGATCGTGTAAAGCGTCCCGACATGCCGCATGCGGTCGCCGATGGTCCTGAATCGCTCATCATCTGAAAGTTCAGGTTTCCCTATTAACTCGAACAGTCGTCTCCATTGTGAATCTGTGTTCGCAATGATGCTGATGTGACCATCCTTGGTATGGAGCGGTCTATGGCTGGGATTGAACACCCTGGCATAGCCCCTCCAACTTGTTACCTCATCCGGCGACGACTGTAGAACGCCATCAGCCAGATGGTCAAGCAAGTTGAACGACGCCATGGTCTCCAGCATGGGGACTTCTACTTTCTGCGCGACACCTTCCCGCTCGCGGTGCAGTAGTGCCGCAGTAATGGCTTGAGCGAGATAAACGCCGCAGAGCTTGTCCGTCAACAGCATGGGCGCGTACGCAGGCTGCCCGAATGCAGCGGCATTCAGACCCGCAATACCACTTAACCCCTGGATGACATCGTCATACGCCGGTCTGTCGAAGTAGGGGCCACCTGAGCCAAACCCCTGCGCCGATGCGTGAACAAGCCGAGGAAACTCAGCATGCAGGGCTTCGAAGGTCAAACCCAAGTTTTTGAGGGCCGAGCTCCGCATGTTGTGAACAAAGACGTCTGCCGTAGAGAGCAGTTCACGCAATGATCTGGCCCCTTCTGGAGACTTGAGATCAAGAACCACGCTCCGCTTGTTCCTGTTCAGGTTCAGGAAAAACGAACCCATTCCTTTTGTCCGACTGGCTCCGATTCCCCGTGTCGGGTCGCCCTCTGGTGGCTCTACCTTGATGACATCAGCCCCCATGTCACCCAATAGCTGAGTGGATACCGGGCCAAACACAAAGTTGGACGCATCCACAATCACGATCCCTGTCAATGCGCCGCTCATGCGCACACCTCTGAAACGGAAGCTTGATTTGCGCGTTGTGCGCTCCTGAGGACGTCGGTTGCGATGATCACTTCCTGCACTTCGGTAGCCCCCTCATAGATACGAAGGGCGCGGATGTCCCTATAGAGTTGTTCGACCTTGGAGCCAACCCTGACACCTTCGCCACCGAATATTTGCACTGCTTGATCGATCACGATCTGCGCGGACTCGGTGGCGACGAGCTTGGCCATCGCCGCCTCCCGGGTGACACGCTTTCCCTGGTCTTTCAACCAAGCCGCCCTGTAGACCTGAAGGGCTGAAGAGTCAATCGAACAGGCCATCTGCGCAATCTTGGACTGAACTAGCTGAAGCGAACCCAGAGTGGAGCCGAAGATCTTCCTCGTGTTGGCGCGGTAGAGCGCTTCATTCATTGCGCTGCGAGCGAACCCGAGTCCGGCCGCCGCCACTGATGTACGAAAGATGTCTAGCGTCTGCATAGCCAACTTGAAACCACCGCCCTCCTCCCCC
Source organism: Ottowia thiooxydans DSM 14619 (assembly GCF_000422885.1). Lineage (GTDB taxonomy): Bacteria > Pseudomonadota > Gammaproteobacteria > Burkholderiales > Burkholderiaceae_C > Ottowia > Ottowia thiooxydans. The sequence continues at coordinate 98,006 of NZ_AUGX01000017.1, forward strand.
AGAAGTTGGGCCTCGGGCACCCGGCAGCCCTTGAAGCTGAGACGCGCCAGAGGATGCGGAGAAATGACATCGATTCGTTCAGCTACCTCGAAACCCGGGGTTCCTGCGTCGATGATGAACGCTGATATTCCATTCGATCGCTGGCTTCCAGGGGTTCGCGCAAAAACCACGTAGAAGTCAGCGATGCCTCCGTTGGATATCCAGGTCTTCTCTCCATTCAGGACAAAACTCTCGCCAATCCGCTCCGCCGTGCATTGCATGGCGCCCACGTCGGACCCCGCGTCAGGCTCGGAAAGCGCGAATGCGGCGATGCGCTTTCCGGCTGCGACGTCTTTCAAATAGAGAGACCGTTGCAAAGCGGTTCCCACGAGTGAGATGGCACCTGAACCCAGACCCTGCATCGCGAACGCAAAATCCATAAGGGCATGGTGCCGGGCGAAGATTTCCCGGGCAATGCAGATCGACCGAGTGTCCAGCCGGGAATCCGAGCCTCCCCCCAGATCCACGCAAAGGCGGAGAAATCCCGCGTCGCCGAGTGCCTTGACCAGTTGCCTGCATGCGCTATCTACGGTCTCGCGTGAAGGCTGGTGATCTTCCAGTTGCGGAATACGCAGGTCTCGCGCCCAAGCCTCCAGCTCACAGGCAAGGAGCCGGTGTTTGGGCTCCATGAAGGGCCAGTCGAGATGCGTCAGCGGATCGTTGTCTGGAGTCATTTGCTGCCTCAAAGAAATACTGGACTTTTTATACTACTACGTAGTAGCATTACTTTAGCGCACAACAATCCGTTGCGCCAGCAATTCTTTGCAACAGGCAGCTCAGCCCAGAAATTGGAGTACAGCGTGGGACGAAAGCGAGAGATCGGCACACCCGCCGGAGACGAGAAGCAACAGGGCATCCTGGATTCAGCCGCTGCTGTTTTTATGAAGCAGGGCTTCGCGCTCACGTCGCTCGACGACATCAGCGACAACTACGGCGCCGCGTCCAAGGGAATCATTTATTACCACTTCCGCAGCAAGACCAACTTGTTCTTCGCTGTGCAACGCCGCGCCATGGAACTCACTCGCCAGGCGATCGGGAGCATTGCCACGGGGCCGGGTACACCTCGTCAACGGCTCGAACAGATGTCTGTTGCTCATACCTTGTTGGTGATGGAGCACCTTGACTATCTGCGGGTAGCAGCGCAAGGGCTAGAAATGCAACTGGGCAGCCGAACCACAGAAGAAGAACGTCGCGAAATAGCGAGCGTGGTTGCTTTGCGGGACAGCAACGAAAAACTCTATCTTGATGTGATCCAGGCAGGCATGAAATCTGGGGACTTTCGCAAGGTCGATCCACGAATTGCAGTCAAGGCACTCTTAGGTGCGCTGAACTGGACCTCTCGCTGGTATCACCCAAGAGAAGGTGAAACGCCGGCGCAGCGCCAGAAGTTGGCAGAGGAAATCGGTCGGTTCGCCATTCATGCCTTCCTGCCTGAACGCAACCTCAAGGCGGTCCCATGACTTCCAAGATACTGGTCGAAAAAACCGGCGCTGTCACGACGATCATCATCAACCGCCCAGAGGTTCGAAATGCCCTTGATCTGGAAACGACGGAGGCACTGGGTGTAGCGCTGCGGGCATTCGAGATGGATGAGAGTGCGCGCGTAGCGGTGCTTTGCGGTGCAGGCGATGCCTTCTGCTCGGGCGCTGACTTGAAGGAATTGGCTTCCGGCACCGTCTATGACGCTTGGGCTGGAGAGCACGGCCCGTTGTCCCGCCCGCTCGCCAAACCCGTCATTGCGGCCATCGCGGGGTACGCGTGCGCCGGTGGATTGGGCGTTGCACTTTGGTGCGACCTGCGTGTCGTCGAGCGATCCGCCACGTTCGCTGTGCTCTCGCGCCGATGGGGGGTACCCATGAGCGATGGCACTACGGTACGCCTGCCACGTCTGATCGGGCTCAGCCGCGCGCTCGATATGTTGCTTACTGCCCGCAAAGTGGGCGCAGAAGAGGCCCTCGCCATGGGATTGGCCAATCGCATTGTCGAAGACGGCCAATCTCGCACGGAGGCGGAATCTCTGGCGCAGATGATGTGTGAATTCCCGCAGGTCGCGATGCGCTCGGATCGCATGTCGGCCTACCATCAAGAAGGCATGGACCTCACTGCCGCATTGATTGCTGAGGACACCTTCGCGGCCAAAGCAAAAACTCTCGAGGCCGGCGAGGGTGCCGCGCGATTCGCCTCCGGAAGTGGGCGTCACGGAGCGCTCCAATGAAGGCGGTCGTAGTCACGCAATTCGGGCTGAACAACGCTCAAATCAGCGAAGTTACTGCACCCATTCTGACCGAGGACGGTGTCCGTATCCGTGTTCAATCCTCGGGCGTGAGTTTTGCCAACCTGCTTGTCATTGAAGGCAAGCATCAGAACCGTTGGGAACCACCGTTTACGCCAGGAACCGAGATTGCCGGCGTCGTGGAGGAATGTGGGCCTGCTGTCACTCTGTTCCAACCAGGTGACCGCGTGGTTGCGGGCGTTCGGACCGGGGGATTTGCGCAAGAGGTGGTTGCACCTCAGCGCAACGTGTTTGCTCTACCGGCTTCCGTGAGCTTCGACGCTGCAGTGCATTTTCCGACCATCTACGCGACGGCCTACGGCGCCTTGAAATGGCGCGCACAACTTCAAGCTCAGGAAACGCTGCTCGTCCACGGTGCGGCGGGAGGCAGCGGGCTTGCGGCCATAGAAATCGGGAAAAAACTGGGCGCTCGTGTCATTGCCAGTTCAAGCACCGACGCCAAGCTGCGCGTGGCTGAGGAGCACGGAGCCGACGTGCTGATCAACTACAAGCAAGGCGGGTTCCGGGAGGCAGTGCTCGCCGCAACGGACGGCCGAGGTGCAGACGTCATATTCGATCCCGTCGGTGGCGGCACCTTTGATGAGTCACTGAGATGCATTGCGCCAGACGGCCGAATCATTCCCATGGGCTTCGCGGGCGGAACCATTCCCACCGTGCCGGCCAACATTGTCCTGGTCAAGAACGTGACCATCATCGGCATCTACTGGGGCTACTACATGGGCTGGGCACGCCAATCGCCGCCGCCTGCAATGGAGCAGAAGGTGAGAGAAGCCTTTTCAGAGTTGCTCGGATGGGTCGCAGCTGGCGAACTGCGCCCGCGCACCCACCAAGCCTACGCACTCGCCGACTTCAAGGAAGCGCTAAGCGCGCTTTCCGCGCAAAGCGTGATCGGAAGAAGCGTACTGCACCCCTGATTCAACCATTTCAATTACCAACGAAGGAGACACCGTGTCAGCTCTAAAAACCCTGCTAGTCGGACTTACGCTCGCCGCAACCGGCGTTCTCGCAACCGCTCAACCGGCTTATCCGGAGAAACCAATTAAGCTGATCGTTCCCTACCCACCGGGCTCTGGCACGGATACCGTTGCCAGGTACACCGCGCGTCGACTTGAGGCGGCTCTCAAACAGCCCGTGGTTGTCGAAAACCGTGCCGGCGGCAATGCCATCATTGCGGTTCAGGCCGTGATCAATGCCCCTTCCGATGGTTACACGCTTCTGTGGGCTGCGAATGGCCCTGTATCCACCAACGTCGCGCTCTATGAGAAGCTTCCCTATGACCCATTGGTTGATCTCCAACCTGTGGCGCGAGTCGCGTACTCGCCAATGGGCCTTTTTGTACCAACGAACTCGCCTTTCAAAACCGCGACTGACCTCCTCAACGACACCAAGAACAATCCGGGCAAGCTGAACTACGCCAGCGGCAGCGCGACCTACAACATTGCGACCGAGTGGCTTCTCTCCATCGCTGGCGGGAAAGCAACACAAATTTCGTACAAGGGATCGGCGCCAGCCATCGCAGACCTTGCAGGTGGGCAGGTGGACTTCTCCATCGTCGAGCTCAGTGCGGCAGCGCCGCTCATCCAGGCTGGCAAGATCCGCCTGCTGGCTGTGACCGCAGAAAAGCGCATGCACAGTGAGCCAAATGTCCCTACTTTGCAAGAGCTCGGCTACAAGGACTTTTTCCAAGTGGCATGGTGGGCAGTCTTTGCGCCCAAGGGCACGCCAGCATCTGTGCGCGGCACGCTTGAACAAACGCTACTCAAAGTCTACGGCGATGCCGAAAGCAAAGAGTACCTGGACAAGAACAACTTCAGTGCCTTCCTCGGCGACGCCGCTGCGCTTCGCAAGTTCCAGGAAGCTGAAATCAAGCGCGAAACTCGATTGGTCAAGGAATTCAAAATTCCAAAGATGTAAATATTTCAACCGCCCAGAGGTATCCAGCATGCGTTATACAAACCCGGGGGCACGGCTCTTCCAGTAGGCTGAAATGACTGAGCGCACGGCCCCCCTTGTTCGCTACACCCTTGACGGCGACGTGGCGATCCTGACGCTGAACAATGCGCCAGTGAACGCCTTGTCCAATGGTTTGAGACAGGCACTCCATGCCCAGCTCAAGATAGTATTGGATGACCCCGCCGTATCCGCAATTGTCTTATGCGGCGAGGGCCGTTTTTTCTGCGCAGGCGCCGACATCCGCGAGTTCAGCAAGCTGAGAGAGCAGCCTTGGACAGCAGCTATCGCGCATCAGATCGACGTCGGTGATAAACCCGTGGTGGCCGCCATTCACGGAGCGGCATTGGGCGGTGGCCTCGAGCTGGCATTGGGGGCGCACTCCCGCATCGCTGGTCGGTCGGCCAGGCTCGGCTTACCGGAGGTGAAGCTTGGGTTAATTCCCGGCGGTGGCGGCACTCAGCGCCTTCCGCGCCTTGTGGGGGCATCAATCGCTGCAATGATGATCGCAACTGGTGATTTCGTTGACGCTGCAAGAGCCTTGGATATAGGCTTGGTTGACCAAGTTGTTGACGATGGATCCGAAGCCCTTGCGGCAGTAGACCTCGCGCGTTCATTGGTACGAACCAGAACTCCGTTGCGCCGAACACGTGATGCGACAGCCCTTGACGATGTCAAGGCATCCCGTGCGGAACTCAACGCGGTGCGTACCGCGCTAGTACAGAAAATCGGTGGCGCACTGGCACCCAGGTTGGCCTTGGAGTCGATCGCCAGAGCCATGGAAGCCCCATTTGATGAAGGAATGGAATTCGAGCTGAACTCGTTCCTCCGGTGTCTGGCTAGCCCGGAACGCGAACTGTTGGTCCAGGAATTCTTTGCCAAGCGGCAAGGTACTCGCACCTCGGAACCGGGAGACACCTGAATCTCCCCGCAACCCCTTCCATGAAGAACACTTCAAGGTGACGGCGACGGCGGACTGGTCATCATCATGGTGGGCACGGCAAGTGGCAAGTTGGCGTTCTTGAAGTCGTCCAGCATGGTGAAGAGCAAATCGCTGCGCACGCCGCTGGCCAGGCGCGGACTGGCGACATAAGCGGTGGCCTGGAAAATCAGGCTGCCATTTTCTATACCCTCCAGGCTCAGCGACGGCTCCGGAGACTCCAGCACGCCGGGGTGGGCGCGGCAGGCGGCCAGCATCAGCTCGCGCACCAGCTTGGCGTCCGTCGACAGCGGCATGGGCAGGCGAATCAGCACGCGGCCTTCGGTGCTGGTCAGCGTCATATTGCGTACGGTCTTGGTGATGAACTCGGAGTTCGGCACGATGACGGTCGAACGATCACCAAGCTGGATCTCGGTGGCTCGCACGTTGATGCGCTTGATGTCCCCCTCGGTAGTGCCCAACACCACCCAATCGCCCACCTTCACGGGTCGCTCGGCCAGCAGGATCAGGCCCGAAATGAAGTTCTGCACGATGGCCTGCAAGCCAAAGCCAATACCCACTGACAAGGCGCTGGCAATCCACGCTATGCGGTTGATGCCAATGCCCATGGCGGACATCCCGGCGGCCACCACCAGCACCACGCCCGCGTAATTCAGCAGGGTGGACAGCGAGCTCTGCATGCCCGGCTCCATCGTGGTCGTGGGCAAGTAGCGCTCGCGCAGCCAGCGCTGGAACACGCGCAGTGCCACGAAGCCGCCAATCAGCACAGCCAGCGCGCTGAAGATGGCGGCCGGCTTGATCTGGAACTCGCCTATGGTGAGGCCGGCGCTGATGCGGTCGCTTTGCTGGAGCACTTCGTCCGGCCGTGTGCCCAGTTGCGTGCCGAGTGCGATCAGCATGTACAGAAACAACAGCACGCGCGACAGCGCCGACAGCACCACGGCGGCCTGATCCAGCGTAGCTGGCGCAAAACCGAAGCTCTTTTGCAGGCGCTGACCGACGTTGCTGCGCGAGGACACGAGCGCCATGAAAAGGTCGTCGGCGAATTTGAACAACACGTAGAAGCTGATGCCCACCAACCCCGCCCAGGCCAGTTGCATCGCGAGCAAGCTGGCCACACTCATATAGCCGATGACCACCAGCAGCACCACGCCCACCAGCACCAACGCAACCAGGCCCAGCACCAGCCCCTCCCACAACGGGCGCGGGCCGGACGGTTCCGCCTCGTCCTCCTGCGCCTGCTCCGGCATGTGAAGGCGTGCCAGCATGGCAGCAATCAACAACACCAGCGCCATCGCGGTGATGGCCTGACTGGCATGTACCGCGGCCGTACTGAGCTGGACGATGGCTGCCACCTGCGTGGGCACCCAGACCAGCACTCCGAGCAACGCCACCAGCCAGGGATAAGGGCTGAGCCTCAGCGCCTGTGCATCGGAGAGGGGTGGCAGCCGCCACGACGGGCGAGCGTTCGCCAGCAGCGCGCGGCCCAAGCTGGTCACAAATACGATGTACAGCACCGACTCATCGACCAAGGCAATCAGCTTGCCCGACAGCGGGCCAAACTCAGCGCGCTCCTGCAAGGTCTGCAAAAATCCCTGCAGGGCGAGCGCCACCACCACCATATTGACGGCGACGATGGCGATGACCAGCAACGAGCGTCTTAGGCGGCCGCCCGGCAGCAGACGCTGCGCCAGACGGGCCAGCCCGCGTTCGGCCAGAACGTCGCCTACGGTGATCGCCAGCAGCGCCAGGGCCAGAGCTAGCAGCATGGCGCCACGGTGCTCGGGTGTCGCCAAACGAGCGCCTGCGGCCTGCAACTCTGCCGCCAACGGTGCCAAGCGCGCGCGGTCGCCCGGCCAGGCATCGGCCAGCTCACTCCAGAACGCGCCGCCAAGGGGTGACGGTGCGCGGTCGGTCAGTTGCGCGGCAAAAAGATCACGCTCGCGGGCGCGCAATGCCTCGCTGCGTTGCTGGGTGTCGACCACGATCAGCCGCGCCAGCTTGATGTCTGCATCCACCGCGTTGCGCTCACGGGTCAGCGTAAGGCGCTGACGCTTGATGTCCGGGTCTTCACTAGCGCCGGCGGCCGGGGCTGCACCTAACTCACCCAGCCGCGCATTCAGGTCTTTTAGCTGGCCGGTGCGCGCCGCGATGATGCGGGCGGCATCTGCGTTCAGTGCGGCATAGCTGCTCAGCAGCGCGCTCACGGCTTCGTTGCCCACAGCGGTCGTGGGCAATCGTTCGAACTGGCTGCGCAGGGATTCGACATCGGGCAGCGGTGCATCGGCAGCCAGCGCCGGTGCACCCGGCACAACCGGCGCCGAAGCCGCCACAGCAGGCTGGGCCTGAACCGTGGGCAGCACCAGGCAGGACAGGAAAGCTAAGGCGAGAGCGCAACGATGGATCCAGGTCATCTGCAGCATCATAGGAGGCCGGTGAAGCGATTCACGGATAGCTTGCGCTTAATAGGCCAACCTATGTTTCAAAATGCTTCATGATGATGCTTGGCAGGGTATCGAATTGAGGGGTTTAGCTGCGCGCAAGCAACGGGTCATTTCAACTCACGCCCTTCGGTTGATTTCGCGGTAGCTCGAACGGTGCGCGGAGTGGTGATCCGCGGCAAGCGCAAGCAGTGGGGCCTTACCGGCCCGGCCGCCAAGTCCCATGAAACCCGAACGGCACGCGGTGCGGCAAATGGGCGACCGCAACCGGGCCTGTCGGCAGATCCGTGGCATCAAAAACCAGCAAGTCACTGCGTTTTTCCTTTTCACGCCATGCAACGGCAAGCAGCCAACCGTCGCCTTCAGCTGCGCCGGTCGAGCGTGGTACAAAAACCGGTTCGGACACCACGTCCCCCTGCGGCAGCGTGTACATGCTGCGCTTGCAGGTATCAAAGTCGAAACCAGCGAGGCTGTCGTAGAGCACGCTTTCCGAGTCGTCCCGCGCGCGCGATGTCGCATGACAGGTGTAGAAGCCGTAGCGGTTACGCCTGCCCGTGTAGCGCTCGTCGATGCGCGGGAACTCCGCCGCCAAGTCGTCCAGGTACTCGCGCTGGAACCCAGTGTCCGAGCTGCTCAAGTTGAAAGTCCAGCGGCACAGGCGCGCGGCCATGGCGGCCGGGTCTCCGGGACGGCCTTCAGCATCAGGCAAGCCGGGTGCTGTGTCCGACTGCATCACATAGGCCACGATGGTGGTGCCATCGTCCCAGGCATTCATCACATGAAACACGTGGCAGGCGTCGGCGTCGAACCAGCGCAGGGTCTCCGCCGCACTGCCACGCTGCATTACGCCAACGTGGGTTCGCAGGCCCGCCTCCCATGCTAGCAGTGGCTTACCACGCATGGCGCGTTCTACGCTAAGCGTCAGCGGTGTGACCGGGAAAAGAACATGCCCACGCGTCACCATGAAGTCGTGCGCCATGCTGGCATACGGCGCCGTGAATGACTCGAGCCGCGTGACCTCACAGTCCTTATCCATCACGCCATAGAGCATGGTCGGCGAGCAAGGGCCGTCGGGTGAATACGCGAAGAAATGCAGGTCGCCGCTTTCGGGGTCTACTTTCGGGTGTGCGGTGCAGCGCGAGGTCACGCGGTCGCCGAAACTTTGGTGACCTTTGGAGGCCAGTGTATGAGCGTCCAGCTCAAAAGGCTGATGCGACTCTTCCAGCGCGAACAGCCGCCCGCCATGCCACAGCATGCTGGTGTTGGCAGTTCCACCGTTTTGGCCTTGCGCCAGTGGATCGCTGGTGGCGGGGTTGCCGAAGGTTCCAAAGAGCGCGCGTCCTGCTGCATTCTCAAGCTGCCATTTCGGGGTGCGCGCCCAACGGTTGCTGTAGGACACCCTGCCCTGGTCGATGTGAAATGCATGCACCATGCCGTCGCCAGAGAACCAGTGGTAGTTATTGTCGCGCGGTGCGTATTGCGGGCTGGGGCCGACACGGTACAAACTGCCTGAAAGCTCCGGGGGCAGACTGCCTTCGATATGGAGCGCCGAGATGTCATGCTCCTCGGTGAGTGGCGCGTAGTTGCCTGTAAAAAAGTGAGGATTGTTCTGCATTGAGGTGTTCACAGCGAAAAATTCTTGGGGCTTGTTCAGAAGATAGATGCGCCGTCCAGATCGGCGATGGCTTGCCCCACATAGGCAGCCAATGCCTCGTCGATGCCAGAGCCAGCCCGCAGAGTCGCGTCGTGGTGGAACGCACTTTGCAGCTTGGCGTGCAACGCGATATCACCTCCAGCCTTGGCGAGCGAGAGCGCTTGCCAGCGCAACGCCAGCGCGCGCATGGCGGCCCCTTTGGAAGCAGTTCCCGCCAGCATCTGTTGCCGCACTTCGGCGATGAGCGGTGGCCATGCATCGGTCTGCGCCACGTAATGCCGACGCAAAGTGGCCATGTCTTCAGCGCTGCAGTAAGGAGCGTAGAGTTGCAGGCGCACGAAGGCCATCGCGTGCGAGATATACCGAATGCCCGTGCGGTCAACGCCGGTCATCGCGTGAAGCGACGGCTCGTTCCAGTGCATGGCATAGAGCTTCATCAACAGACCTTCGTCGCCGCCAGCCTCTTCGAGCAACAGCTCTATCCAACGTTGCGCCAGAGTCTGTGCCTGCGGGTCTTCAGGCGAAACGCCGGCCGCAACCAAGCGCTGCAACAATGCCGACAGTTCGGTGCGCTCCTGCACCACGGCATTCGCGAAACCCTCCCGCTGAGTCTTGAGCGTGCGCTGGTCATCGTCGCTGAGGTACTTCGAGCCCGCATCCATGCTTTCAAGCGCCAGGAGCCAGTCGTCAATGTCCGGTTCTTCACTGGCTTGCAACTGGCTCTGTACTGTGAGCAGATGAGTGCGCAGCATCGATGCCTGCTCAATTTCTCGGTTGAGTTGCGCAACTTGCTGGGCCACGACTTCCGAAATCCCGCCGGCCGCGTTGTCAAGCAAACCGTGTATTTCAGCCAGCGACAGGCCAAGTCGCCTCAAGGCCTGAATGCGGTAGAGCCGCGCCACGTCTTTGCCGCCGTATAGGCGGTATCCTCCACTGGACCTTTCAGACGGCTTCAGCAGGTCGATGTCGTCGTAATGCCGCAAGGCGCGTACGGTCAATCCGGTACGCCGAGCGAGTTCGCCAATCTTCAAAAACATGCTTTACCTTCCAAGTAGAAAGCATCCTAGACCCTTCCGTAACGAGAGGGTCAAGCTGTTTTTGAGAGTCCCGCATGTTTTTTTTGGTTCACCAACCAAACCGCGAACTCAGCCAGCGAGGTTACCGGCCTGGCCAGAGGCAATCTAACGAAGGCCCCTCAGCATGGCGTGCGTTTGCCTTCGCTGGTTCTCCGCCAAACCCACATCGGTCAAGATTAAGTCGCGCGCACTGAAGGTACCCAAGGACGCAGCACGCTGAGTCGGCACTCAGACAGGGGATGGTCGTCCCCCGGAAATGCGTGACGAACCTCTTTATTGGCCTAGAAGACTTAGAAGCAAACGGGGATCGCGAACCACCTCATCAGCTGTGTATGAATCCGAAACCGTTCCGGACTCAACGACATAAGCCCGGCTTGAACATTTGAGAGTGGAATAAACATTCTGCTCTGCGATCAAGATGGTGCATCCTTGATTCACGATTGCACGAATAATCTCAAAAAGCTTGTCGGTCATGATAGGAGAGAGTCCTAGCGATGGTTCATCAAGTAAGAGTAATTTGGGCGCACCCATCAAGGCGCGCGCAATGGCAACCATCTGCTGTTCGCCGCCGCTCAAAGTCCCGACCTCCTGCTGGCGGCGCTCACGAAGAATGGGAAACAATGCCTCCAGCTTGGACAGCTCCTCCTGCAACTGGTGCTTGGACAGCCGGCGCTGAAACGCGCCCAAGGTGATGTTGTCCAGCACGCTCATACGCGGAAATATTTGCCTTCCCTCCGGACACAGAATCAGGCCATTCCGAACGGCTGTCGCTGTATCCCAGGCACTGCAATTTTCCCCATTGAACTCCACTTGGCCGGAGGTCATGGCCTGGACACCGGAAATCGTCTTCAGCAAGGACGATTTACCCGCGCCGTTCGTGCCAATGAGTGCCACGCACTCCCCGGGCTCCGCGCGCAACGACGCATTCGACACCGCAACCTTTTTTCCATAGGAAACGGAAAGCCCCGAGACGCTCAGTAGTGCTTGACTCATTTCAGTTGTGCCCGAGATAAACTTCACGAACGAGAGGGTTGATCAACAGGCTCTGGGGATTGCCGCTGGCGACGTATTTTCCAGCAGCGATGACCGTGATGTCATTACAGAGATCCATCACCAGGCTCATCTTGTGATCGATGAGTAACAAGGTGATGCCTTTGGCATTGAGACCGCGCAGGAATTCCTTCAATAGGTTGACCTCGGCCTCAATCAATCCCCCGGACGGCTCATCCAGCAAAAGCAGTTGGGGCTGATTCACCAGCGCCATACCAATGCTCAGTTTCTGGAGTTCCAGGTTGTTCAAATCAGCTGGATATTGGTCCCGCAACGGGGCAAGACCTGTGAGCTCCAATACCAATTCCACTTGCCCTGCCTCTGCATCGGTCAGCCGGGATCGAATCCAGGACCAGATCGACGAGGCTGGACCATACGCTGCAGCCTGCAGGTTTTCCTCCACGGTGTGATGGCCGAATGATTGAGAAGACTGAAAGGTTCTCCCAATACCCAGGCGGCATTTCCGAAATGCTCCGAGCGTGGATACATCCTGCCCTTGGTAGTACACCCTCCCAGCGTTAGGCCGGATCACGCCGGCGATCGCATTGAACAGCGTGCTCTTGCCGGCTCCATTCGGACCGATCACCCCATAGATATCGCCAGTGTGAACGGAAAAACTGACCTCGGATACAGCGCGCAGGCCACCAAACGACCGACTCAGATTGTCGACTTTCAAAAGAACTTCGCTCATGAACGCCACTTTCGAATCAGGTCTGACCATTCGACAAGCTTTCCATAGATGCCAGACGGTGCGCGCTGGACAACGACGATCAGGATGGTCCCCATGATCACCAGCCTGTATTGCTCCGCATCGCGCAGGATCTCAGGGAGGATGGCAAAGATGAAGGCACCGATAATGATCCCGCCGATGGTGGTACGACCACCAATGATCAGTGCCATCAACGCAGTAAACCCTAGTTCATAGCCGGTCACGGCGGGGTTGATATAGGTGAGAAATACCGCATGAAATGAACCCGCAATGGCGGCGATGGACGCGCTAACCACGAATGCCAAAAGCTTGGCCGTTGAGATGTCAATACCAATGGCGTCCGCCAGCAAGGGGTTGTCCCGGATGGCCCGCAGGCGGCGGCCAAATGCAGACCGCATCAGCCAGAAATAAATGGCTGTGACCACCAAGGCAACAACGGCGATCAAAAAATAGAAGGCCAAGGCTTGGTTTTCTGGAAGCCACTCGAGAACACCCGGCTTGGCGATGTTGGAAATTCCGAGTTCGCCATGGGTAATGTTGAGATTCTTGGCCGCAATGTGAATCAGAAGCGCAAACGCCATCGTGGCAATCACAAAGTAGTGCCCCGCGAGCTTCAGCGTAAGCACCCCGATCAGGAGTCCAAAAATCGCAGCCAGAGCAATGCCTGCAGGAATGCTCCACCAGAAATTTAGTCCATGGTCTACCGTTAGCACCGCCGTGGCATAGGCACCCACGCCGAACAAGGCGCCATGCGCCACCGATACCAGACCGGCATGGCCCACAGCGATATCGACCCCGACGAACAGAATGACGAAAATCAGCAGTTGGGTGGCCAGTTGGAGGTGATAGTCTGACCCGAAAAAAAGCGGGACCAGTACAAAGAAGACCACCAGCCACACGAACAAGGATTTGCGCTCCATCATCCAACCCTCCCAGCCTTTCCAAAGACGCCACTGGGCTTGAAGATCAAGACGGCGATCAGGAAAATAATCGAATAGGCATCACGGATATGGGGGGAGAAATATGCTGACCCAAAGGATTCGGTAATGCCGACAAAAAGCCCCGCCGCCAGGGCACCATTGATGGAGCCCATGCCTGCCATCACCACAATGATGAAGGCCTTGAGGACCAGAAAATCCCCCATGGTGGGATAGACCTGCGAGATGGGCGCCAGCAGCCCGCCAGCCACCGCCGACAAACCACTGCCCACCGCCATCGTCAGCATCGCGATCTTCCGCGGCGAGATGCCCACCACGAGCGCACCGAACGGATTCTGTCCGGCCGCACGGATCGCGTGCCCCAGGCGCGTCTTCGTCAGGAAGACGTTCAAGCCCATGACCGCCAGCAGGACCCCGGCGATGATAATCAGGCGCTGATAGGTCACCCGGGCTCCCATGATTTCAACCGCACCAGACACAGGCGGCTCCACCACCATGGGGTTGGGTCCAAACGTCAGCAAGGCAATGCCTTGCAGAATCAGCAGCAAGCCGAAGGCCGCGATAAACAGCGTGGCATGGGGTTTGTCGCGAAGCGGTTCGAAAACCAGATACTGCACGATCGCGCCCAGCCCCATACCGACCAGAACCGACATCGCCAGAGCCGTAAAGTACGAAAACTCGTTTGATGTCAGGTAGGCCAGCGCGTATGCCGAGATCATCGCATGCGCGCCAAAGGCAAATTGCGGTATTTCCAGAACCCCGAATACCAGCGCCAGAGACACGGCCACGAGTCCGTAGACACACCCTGCCATCAATCCATTGGCAAGAATTTGGGCGAAATCGTGCATGAACTTACGCCTCAGTTGAGGTTGTCCATCTTTCCTGCGTCAAGGAAGCGGCGCGGAAAGACATTAGCCGTGGTTTCGCCGTTGGCTTGAAGGTTGCTGATGCCAAGCAGGTTCCAGTCACCTGCGAGAACTTCACCCATGGACTGGCGAATCTTGGACGCATCGGTGATAGTGCCGGCTTTTTCCATGGCCTTGAGCACCAGCATCGTCTGTCCATACCCGTCGACACTGATCACCGTTGGATCGGTTTTGCTGACCTTGGCGTACTGCTCTCTAAAGCGCTTGGCGGCCGCGCTATCCAGGTTCCACTGCGAGCCCAGGAAATACGAGTTCTTGTATTGATCGGCCTTGACGAACTTGCCCAGCTCGTGGGGGTCACACGCGAGGTCGACAATGAAGTCACCCGTAAAGCCGAGCTCGCGCGACTGCTTGATGATGGGTGCGATCGTGGGGCAAGCGCCCGGCAATCCTATGAGATCTGGCTTGTCGCGCAACAACGAGGTGAGTTGTGGGTAGAAGTCGGTCGCGCCGATCACCCAGGTGGACAAGGCTCCAACCTGGCCACCGGCTTTCTTCCATCCTTCCGAGAAGGTCTCCACCCAGGCCTTGCCGAACTCGTCTTCGCTTTGCATGAAGCCGACCTTGCTAGTCTTGCGGCCCTCACTCTTGAAGACCTGTGCGAACTTGGCGGTCAAGCCGGGCATGTAGCTGTAGGTGTTGTACCAGTACCGCACGACAAGAGGGTTGTTCGCCTGCACCAACTTGTTCGATGCAGAAGAGGTGACGACGACAAACGGAGGATTGGACGTGGCGTTGAAGCCAATAATGGGGAAAGTCTCAATGCTGGTGGCCATGACCATGGCACTCACCTTGTTCTGCGATGAAAGTCGGCGCCCACAGGCCGCTGACTTGGCCGAGTCGCCCTGGGTATCGCAAAAGGCGGCCTCCACCTTGTGCCTTTTTCCGCCAACTGTGATGCCACCCGCGGCGTTGACTTCCTGGACCGCGGCGTTGACTCCATTTACAAAATTCGCCCCGAACTGGGCCATAGCACCGGATTGGATTGCCGGCACACCAATCTGTACCGTTTGGGCCGCTGCAAGCGTCGAGGCGCAAGACAGGAGTGCGGCTTGGATGATTGTTTTCAGTTTCATGACATTTCTCCGTTGTTTCAGGACTTGAATCGCTTGGAATAATTGGTTCTGACCGTCTTCGCTTCTTCTTCCACGTCTACAAATAGCATCGTGAACAAGTCGCTTGCGGGGTTGGGCATGAGTCCACGCTCGGCTTCGCGAATCGTGGAGAGAGAGCTCAACAGCAGTGAACTGGGGCGCTTGACGACTGAGTCAACGATCTGGTCCACGAAGCGCATCAGCTCTTCTTCTTCGAGGATTCGGGTCACGAAGCCTTCCATGTACGGACTCGATGCGGTCACCTTGTTGCAGGTCAATACCATCTCGGTCGTGCGAGTGATGCCGATATAGCGTGCAATCGTGGCCACACCGCCCAATGAGAATGGGATGCCCATGTCCAATTCCGGCACATAGAAAATGGTGTCGGGCGTGGCATAGCGCAGATTGCAGGTGGCGGCCAACAGAAATCCAGCACCAACTACATAGCCCCGGAGCGCGCAAACGGTTACTACGGGTAGATCACTGATTCTCGAAAAAGCGTTCTGCATGCGCTTGTTGGCAATCCAAACGCTCTTGGTATCCGTGGCACTGGGTTCTGACGTCACATCAAAACCGGCGCTGAAGTGCTTGCCTTCGCCACTGAACACGATGCACTTGATATCAGGCCTGGCTGCCAACTGCTCTGCGGCAGACGCCAGCTCTTCACACATCTCCGGCAGCAGGGGGTTGTACTTTGCCGGTCGATTCAATCTGATGTCAGCTCGGCCCGCGTCAGCGGTGACGAGAAGGTGTTTGTAATTCATTGGCGTTCCTTGTAGAGATTGCTGTAGGTGCTCCGAATAATGTGTTTTTGGACCTTGCCTCCCACGGTCTCAGGCAAGGCATCCAAAAATACGTACTGTTTCGGTTGCTCAAAGGGAGCCAGGCGTTGCTTTGCTAGGTGCACCAGTTCCTCCTCGTCTACTGAGGCGCCTGTTTTTTTCACAATGAAGGCGGTGACTGCTTCGCCCCAGCGGGCATGCGGGAGCCCCACAATCGCTGTCTTCAACACCGAGGGATGTCCACTCAGAATGGCCTCGACACGAATGCAGGTAACGTTCTCACCACCGGTCTTGACGATGTCTTTGAACCTGTCGGCCAGGATGCGTTGCCCTGACTCCCCCCACTTGAATGCATCTCCTCCGTGGAACCAGCCACCGCGAAATGCCTCGCGGGTGTCTTCCGGTTTCCTGTAATACCCCGCCATCAATGCCGGCGAGCGATAGGCGGCCTCCCCTACCGAGGCGTCACCCATCGGGATCGGTGTGCCATCCGTACCGGAAATTTTTGCAGCCAGCAAACCATGCGGTTCACCCACATAGTTCTCCTGGGGCGACGTTCGCTGGAAGAGTTCAGGGTGTTTTTCAATCCAGAAACGGTGCGCACAAACGACCTCGGTCATCCCAATGATTTCGATGAACTTGACGCCTGCTCCCAGGTACTGGTGCGCTTTGGCGTGCAGTTGGGGGTTCATCGGCGCCCAGCCAAAGATGACCGTCTTCAGGCTCGTACTGGAAAGACCTTGATCTTTTTCGAACTCGGAAGTGATGGCGTCGATCGCTTGTGGTGCGCCACCCCATAGCGAGGTCACCTTTTCCTGGTCTATCGCTTCGGCGATCAGGCGCGGGTTCAACTTGCGACCAATCACTGCCTTGCCGCCTGACATGATGGTGTTGTAGATGATTCCATCGCCGACGTGATAGATGATCGGCAGGAACGAACACATCACGAGATCGGATTCGTAGTCGTTTCCGACCATGCACATGCCATTGAAGCTCATAGCAGCGAACATGGTGTTGGTGTGCGAAACCATGACGCCTTTTGGCGTTGAGGTGGATCCAGAAGTGAACAGCAGCTCCCAGATATCGTCGCCATGAATCTCGACCTCGGGCTCCGCGTCCGACGCTTGCGCAATGAACTCGCTGAATGAGCGCAGCGGCACTTCCTGCGATGAGATCCTGATCTGATGAAGGACAGGGACCTTGGACTTCGCAGCCAAGCGCAGGACGCGCTCTGCGAAGTCCGAATCGGTGATCATGGCTGCGGGTTCACACAGTTCGATCAGTTGCTCCAGCACTTCGTCGCTGAGATTCGGATTCACCGGAGCGGCCGTTACGCCAGCCTTTGCCATCCCAATCTTTGCAAGGAGGGCCTCTGCCGAGTTCTCGCAGACCATCATGACGATGCGCCCCTCGCTCACGCCTGAAGATCTCAAGGCATTGGCGTACTGATTTGCCAGCTCATCTGCACGCGCGGCTGTCAATTCTGCATTTTCAGGTGATTCGTAGGCGCCCTCCCAGGCCCGCAACACCTTGCGCATCGGATCACCCCACTTGATCCGTTCAAACAGATCACCCATGGACACCCGATTCCATCTCTCGGTGGCGCGTCGCCCGCGCAACTTATGCACATCTATTATCATTTTTGCCTCCTAAATAACCTTCAATGCCAGTTCGTAAATCTCTTTCACAACCTCTTCCTCGTTGATATCGCGCTCACCCAATCTATAAAGCTCGCTCTTAGCTTCTCCCATGGAGTAAATCATCTGGACCACTAGTGAGGGGCGGGTTCCGTGCGTAATTCCACGGTTGTTTTCTTGGATTTCTCGAATAGTTGATTTGATTTTTTCAATGTATTTTTTGTTGTAATCAATTAAACGAGAACTGCGAAAATAGTTATCACGTCGCAATTCAAGATATAGATTCGTTATTGCCACGTCTTCGCACATGCACCTGATATTGTGTGCAACTGAAAACTTCAGTCGATCGTAGGGGCTCGCTATTTTTGCGTAATTCTCTTCATATTCGCGAAGCGTTATTTCATACCAAACGCAAATTACCGCTTCGAGGATTTCCTTCTTCGATCGATAAAACTTGTACAAGGCCCCTTCGGCCAAACCTGCCTCCTTGGCGATCTCGCTGATCGAGCCTGCGTGGTATCCCTTTTGGCGGAATACCTTCAGCGCCGCCGCTTGAATCTGCTGCTCGCGCACAAGCTTCGGTAGACGTTGATTTCTTTTTTGCCGCGCGGGAACTGGCTCTTGCATCTCACCTGGATGCTCCTCAGCAGTAGAGCGAGAGTCGTCAAGGGCTGCGGTGGAAATTTTTGGCATAGCTTAGTGAGCGATGTTCATTTATTAGTGAGCGCCGCTCATCTTATGGTCAAGTGAGACCTTTTGCGCTAGTAAAAACCCTGAGGCGAGTGATTCATTCAGAGAGATGACTCTGGCCTACCCTCGTGGCCCTATGGCATTAGCTGGGAACATACCCACACCTACCTAGCCACCCGAAGCTTCAGCCTGCCCAACATGGTCTCGCGGGACATCCAGTACAAGGGTGGCGCCTGGGTCAAGATTGAGCAGGACGCGTGTCGTTTTGTGCGGCGAGCCAAGGGCAACCTGTTCGTGATCACCGTGCCGGATTTTTTGTCTGGAGAGCCCCCGCGTCGGGAGCAACGGCATCAAGGTTCGGAGCCACCTTTTTGAGCTGATATACGGCCATCACGACAAACAAGCCTGGGCGCATTAGCAGGAGAACCGGGAGCGCAAGCGGGTCGTGCGACCAACCAGCTACAGAAGCTAGTAAAGGGGTCGAGTGGGATTTTTACCAAAATCTGCGCTAAGGCTGCGGCATCTTGCACATCAGATGAGAAACGCAATTAAATGACCGCCCTATCACGATCAGAAAGCTGCACCTTTGCGGTTGGATGCCACTCAAATCTCGGATTATCCGTGCGCTAGGTATCTGACCTTGAAAGCGCACTCCTTCAAGGTAACCCCGCCGATAAAATTCGCGCTAATTTCACTTGACACCCTATCGACCATAATGAAATATCGAGGCATGAATTGTCACCTTCATCCCTGATGAATCGCAAACTCTGGAAACCAAATAAAATCTAATTACTCAGAACAATCATTTATTATTCACGAACGCACTAGGGCGTGTTCACTGTCACTTTTCGGCGGGGCAGCCATTAATTAGGCGGATCGTGTCAAACCAACGCTCCAAAGAAATATCCATACCGCTCAGCGAAGAGCACTCAGCATGGCGTGCGCCTGCCTTAGCTGGTTCCAGCGGTGATAGGCATCGCTGTTGAGTTGCGCTGACAGCTCGGCCGCGCAACGCTGCAGCACATCAATCTGATGGCGCCGCGGTGGATTCGGAATGTGCTGGATCGAGCCCACGATGGCCAAGGCACCGGCGAGAACGTCTCCATTGCGAAATATGGGTACGGCCACCGTGTTGACGCCTAGCATCACTTCGTTGTCACACACCTCAAAGAACTGCGCACGAACCTCGCTGAGTCTTTGCCGGATGCGTGCAGGTTCTGTCATCGACTGCGGTGTCTCGGCCGGCATTTCCATACTCAGCAGCGCTTCCTGGATTTTCGGCGGAGAAAACGCAAGCGTGAGGCGGCCCAATGCGGAGCAATGCGGCAATGGCCGATTGCCTGGCTTCACGCTAATACAGATACGCGCGTAAATGTTGTCCATGGCGGCTATCACCATAGGCTGACCATTGATTGGAACAGCCAGGACCGCGGTTTCCTTCAGTTCGTCACGCACCTGAAGCAGGTAGGGCTCAGCGCGGCTGCGCAAATCGAACTGGGCGCCTGCCGCCTCGCCTAGTTGAAACACCCGCCAACCTAAGCGATAGCGCTCAGTGCTCTGGTCCTGCTCAATCAGCCCCATCTCGCGCAAGGTGGACAGGTGACGGTGGATGCGGGGCTTGGTTTCCTGAAGGGCATCTGCCAATTCCGTCACCCCCATAGCCCTTTGCGCCAGCACCAGTTCATCCAAGACCCGGACAGCCACTTTGACAGCCTCCACCGAGTTAACTTTCTTTTCACCAGCCAGGGGCGCGGAGGCTTTTGCTTTTTGCATGGTTCGTTGACCTTCGGTTAGACCACCGTTGTTCGCAATGCACCTTTTCAGTGCAATCAGTGCACCAAAAAAACATGACTGTTATGTATGGCATTACGAATTAAATGATGATACTCTTAGCGATACCAAATATCGCCTAGCATAACGAAATATGCTGATGTGCCATTTGGCCCCATGCACTCTTTAGCCCGCGTACCTTTTTCTTGGAGGAATCCCGTCATGAAGCAACTCCGTCGAACGCTGCTGGTCTCCGCAGCCGCCTTAATGTGTGCCGCCACGGTTCATGCCCAGGGCAATAAAGAACCGTTGAAGTTCGGCTTGGCTATGCCTTTGACCGGCTCACAGGCTCTGTTTGGCGCCGATCAGGCCAAAGCTGCGCAGTGGGCCGTGCAAGACATCAATGCGAAGGGTGGCGTGCAGGGGCGTCCGCTGGAAATGGTGCTGCTCGACACACAGGCCGATCCGCGTCTGGGTATCAACGCCGTGAACCGCCTGATCAACGTTGACAAAGTGCCGGTATTCATCACTGCCTGGAGCGCTGTGGTCAAAGCGGTGGCCCCCATTGCCAACCGCAGCAAAGTGCTGGAGCTCAGTGTGGGTGCAAACTCACCAGAGATCGCCAAGCTCGGCGAATATGTCTACACCACCTATCCGCTGGCCGATGTGGACGTGCGGGCACAAGCCAAGTACGCCCGCGAGACATTGAAAAAGTCGACCGCAGCCGTGCTCTACATCCACAACGACAGCGGCGTGGAAGGCGCACGAATCTATCGCGATGCCTTTGCCGAAGCGGGCGGCAAGGTAGTGGCCTATGAGGCCTATGACACGCAAGCGACCGACTACACCGGGGCGCTGCTGAAAGTGCGCTCGGCCAATCCCGACATCATTCATATTCAAGGGCTGGTGTCTGATCTGCCGCAGGTCGTGGCACAGCTGCGTCAGTTGGGCCTGAAGCAGCCCATCTCTACTTATTCGGCAGGCTACAACCCAAAAGTGATTGAACAATTGGGCGCCGCAGCCGAAGGCTTGCTGGTCTCCGCGCTGGCGCCTTCAGCCGAACAAAACGCCGGCGTAGCCAAGTTTGTGGAACGCTGGCAACAGACCGAAAAGCGCGTTCCCAACGGCTTGCCGTACACGCAATACCTGTACGACGCGCCTTACCTCGTAGCGCAGCTGTACGACCATTTGCTGAAGACCAAGCAGCCGCTGACGGGCGCCAACATGAAGAAAGCCCTGACCGACATCGGCAAGATTGAGCTGCCAATGACCGGGACACTGGAGATCACGAAGGATCATCGCGTGAACAAGCCGGTGTACCTGTATCAAGTGAAGGGCGGCAAGTTCGAAGCCGTGGCCACAGTCAAGTAAGGCTGATCCTGCTTCGCATGCAGCGCCGGCCGGCGCTGCATGCGTTCTTTCACTTTCGGAACACCGTCCATGGTCGATCTACAGACATTTCTCCAAATTCTCTGGACCGGGCTGGCCACAGCCACTTACGGCGTACTCCTGGCCGCCGCTTTCTCGCTCGTGCTGAAGGTGGTGAAGGTCTGGAACTTCGCACAGGCCGGCATGATGGGCATCGCGTTCTACACGATGTACCTGACGCTATATCGCTTCGGATGGCCAGCGCCGCTAGGCATCGCGGCTGGATTGGCCGTTACCATCGCGGCCGCCCTGGCCATGGAAGTATTTGGCCTGCAGACCTTCCGGCGCCGAAATTCACCTCCGCTGACCTATTTCATCTTCACGCTGGTGGTCTCTGAGTTCATGCAGTATTTACTGGCCATGCTCTTTGGCACCGAGCCAGTTTCGCTGTCGCGCAACTTGATGTCGCCCTCCATGATCGTCGGGGGCATCGTGATCAGTCACTGGGATATCCGCGCGATGTGCACGGCTGTCGTCGTCATGGGCGCGCTTTATGTGGTGCTCAACCGCACACGTCAAGGCCAGTTCATGGTCGCAGTGGCCGACAACCCGCACCTGTCTCGGCTATACGGGATCAACGTGCGGTCAGTCTACGCGCTCACCTTTGTGATCGCATCAGCTTTGGTGTGCGCCGGTATGTACCTGTTCGGCACGCGCGCCTCAATGGTACCCAACACTCCGCTGGAGATGATGCTGTTCGCCGTCATTGCAGCGCTGTTGGGCGGCATGGGGAACGTCTTTGGCGCAGCCGTAGCGGCTATGTTCCTGGCGCTGCTACGGGCCTTCAGCATCTTGGTGATTCCATCGGCCTGGCAGGGACTCATCTTGTATGCACTGCTGTTCATCACCATTTTGGCCTTCCCGCAAGGCGTGAAGCTCCGCCGGCCCGCCTTTCTGCGTAAGAAGGCCCCCCAAAGCGTCTGAGACTGAGCCACACACAAATCCGCGAAACGCCCCCCGGAATCGCGGCCTAACCAAAACCCGCCATGGAATATTTTGTCTCGCTGCTGGTGTTGATTGGCCTGTACATCATCCTCAGTTCCAGCTTCAATCTGATCATCGGCTTCGGCGGCTTGGTCAGCATCGCGCATCCGATCTTTTTCGCGCTGGGCGCCTACACCGTAGGTGTGCTGAGCGTGAAGTTCGGGTTGCATCCTATCCTCTCGATTGCGGCCGGCGGCCTTGTCGCATTGCTGGCCTCGTTCACGCTTTCGCTGCCTTCCCTTCGCATCTCGGGCGACTACCTTCTTATCACCAGCATCGGCTTTCAGTTGGGGCTGATCGAGATCATCAAGAATCTCGATTTCCTCGGCGGCGCCAGTGGCCTGAGCGGCATTCCCAACATCGTTGAGAACTACCGCAGCCCGGTGTTCGCAGCAGTAGCCCTTAGCCTGGCCGTCGTCACGGTGCTGCTGATTCGCGCACTGGTACGCGGACCTTACGGCCGCGCCATCACCGCCATGCGCGACGACGAATTGGCGTTCTCGGCATTGGGCCGCAACGCCATGAACATCAAGATGACCATCTTCGCATTGGGCTCGGGCATGGCCGGCGTGGCCGGTGGCATATATGCCTACTACTACCAATACATCACGCCGGACCAATTCCAGATACTGCAGTCCGCCATGATCTTGACCATGGTCGTCGTCGGGGGTATGGGATCGGTCTGGGGCCCGGTGGTCGGTGCGGTACTGCTCATCACGCTGCCCGAAGCCATCACCTTCCTGAATCTGCCCTCAGAAATTATGGGGCCGTTGCAGGGCGTGATCTTCACTCTGCTGGTCATCGTATTCCTGTTCGCACGTCCGCAGGGCCTGGTGGCCCCAGCCCGTGCACGCTGAAAGGAACACCGTTATGACAAAAACCGTGCTTTCCCTCAAGAACGTTTGCAAGCGCTTCGGCGGCGTCGTGGTAGCCGACCACATCGATCTGGACCTGCATGCAGGCGAAATCATGGGTCTGATTGGCCCTAACGGCGCCGGCAAGACGACGCTGTTCAACCTGATCTCCGGTGTGCTCAAGCCCGATGAAGGCGAGATTGCGCTGCAGGGCCGTGTGCTTCAATCATTGCCCATGTACCAGCGCTCCCGCCTGGGAGTAGCGCGCACCTGGCAACACATGCGGCTGTTTGGCTCCATGTCGGTGCTGGAGAACATGTTGGTCGGGCCTTCTCACTATCCGGGTGAGTCGCTACTGCGCCTCATCTTCGCAGGGGCCTCGGTGCGAGAGGCAGAGCGCCAGGCCCGCGAGCACGCCATGTCTATCTTGCGCCGAATGAATATGGAGCAGTTGGCCAACACCAGCGTCAATGACATCACCTTCGGCCAGCAGAAACTGATCGGCATGGCGCGCGCCTTGATGAGCAATGGCCCCTGCCTGCTGCTTGACGAACCCATGGGGGGCGTGGAGGGTAGCGCCTACGAAACCATGCGCGCCATCGTGCGTGAAGAGTCGCAGGCAGGCCGCGCCATCTGTGTCGTTGAGCACAACGTGTCTTTCATTCGCGACCTTTGCACGAGCGCCGTCTTCATGGTGCAGGGCTGCATCCTGGAGCGTGGCGATGTCTCCACGCTGCTCGAGAGCAAGGCTCTCGCAGAACTCTATTTCGGCAAGTAATCGCCCGACCCGTCCGGAAATCATCCCATGCTGCAACTACAAGGCATCAACGCCCACTACGGGAAGCTGCACGTCCTGCACGACTTCTCGCTCACCGTCAACGACGGCGAACGCATAGGCATCTTCGGCCACAACGGCGCTGGCAAGACCACGCTGCTGCGTGCCTGTGTCGGCGACCTCGACGAATGCACAGGCAACATCAGCTACCGCAGCCAGAAAATTGCCACCGGCGAAGTTCATCGCAACGTTGGCTACGGCATGGGCTTCGTGCCCCAGGGCCACAACGTTTTCCGTGAACTGAGCGTCGCCCGGAACCTGCAGATCGCCGGCCTGCGCAACGGCCAGGGCGGGTTGGGTCAGGTGCAAGAGTTGTTTCCTCTACTGCGTGAGCGTCACGACCAGATCGCCGGCTCGCTCAGCGGCGGCCAGCAGCAAATGTTGGCACTGGGCATGGCGCTGATGACGCGCCCGTCCATCCTTCTTCTGGACGAGCCCACCATTGGGCTGGCTCCGGTCATCGTGCGCGATGTCCTGCGCAGCGTGACAGAAATCAACCGAAGCCAAGGCACGACCATTGTCATCGTCGAGCAGAACGTGCAGGCTACGCTGGAAAACGTCGACCGCGCGGTGGTCATCAAGTCAGGCCGCATGATCTTCGACGGTCCCAGCGAAAAACTGTTGCAGGAGGAGAGCCTGTGGCACCTATTCTGACGAACGAGGCGTCCGATGCTGCCCACGCCTTACGGGTCTACCTGCAGTGGGCTTGCGCACAGGAGTGGGCCGACATATCCCCGCCCGCCCGCCAACGCGCAGTGCGCGTTCTTGGTGATGACGTCAGTGCAGCGCTAAGTGCATTGCATCAACCCGAGGTCGCACTTGCCCATTCGCGCCTGACAGATCGCGCTGATGGCCGGGGGCAGGCGAGTCTTCTGGCCGCCGGCCTGCCGGCCCTGAGCTTGCAAGAGGCCGCATTGGGTAATGGCTTGGCAATGGGTTGGAATGAACTCGACGAGGGGTACCGCCACGCGGTGTGCCATGCCGGGCTCTACATATTGCCCGCGCTGCTCGCTGTGGCGCAAGTCGAGAAGGCCACGATGGCCGACACACTGCGTGCGCTGGTGCTCGGCTACGAGACCGTTACTCGCATCGCACGCACATGGAAGCATGCGGCTATGGTGATCCATCCGCACGCGTTGCTGGCGCCAGTGGGTGCGGCAGCAGGCGTTGGCTTCCTGAGGCGGCTATCGCCCGAGGTCATGGAACAAGCCATCGCCACAGCCGCCACGATGGGCATGGTCGGGCCGTACAACCAGGCGCTGCAGGGCGTCCTCTCGCGCAACACCTGGGCACCGCAAGGTGCGGTCAGCGGCTTACAGGCGCTTGAGTGGGCAGTCTGCGGATTCGGCGGCGAGGGCAGTAGCTTGCACGCGGTGTATGTCGCAGCCTTGGGTTGGAAGCAGGAGCTTTCCTTCCTCTCGATCGACGCCACCAAGCCATGGGCCATCGAGAGTGGCTACCTCAAACGCAACGCATGCTGTCAGTACGCGCATTCCACCATCGAAGCGGTGCAGTCAATCCTGGTCAGTCAGCCGCAATTGCTCGGTGGGCAACAAGTCACGGCCATCGAAGTCGAGGTACATTCGCTGGGCTTTGCCTTGGACAACTGCACGCCCTCAACCACCCTGGGCGCCAAGTTCTCTACGCCGCACGCAGTCGCTGCGGCATTGGTACATGGCCATGGCGAGGCCAGCGCCTTCGACGCGACATCACTGACCGACGTACGCGTCGCTCGCCTACGTCAGCTTGTCACGCTACGGCCCTTCGAAGGTGTACGCGAATGGCCGCACGATCGCCCGGCACGCGTAAGCCTTACCACTACAGAAGGCGAGCGTTTCACCGCCGAATGCTGGAGCGCACAAGGCGGCCCTGACCGCCCTTTCGACGACGAAACACTCTGGCACAAGATCGGTGCGCTGAGCCAATCCGCTGCGCCAGGATGGCTGGAGGTCGTGCGCCAACTAGATGCTCTCGCCGTGCAGTCTGCCTCAGGGCTCAACGGCGAATTCAAACAATCCTGGTCGACCTGGCTGCATCGCGGCTTTGCGGTCGTCGCCTGAACCAATAGAAGAGACCTCGAATATGCACACTTCAGTCGAAACCGTCGGCGCAAGCACCTCATGGGACCTCGAAGTGGACGTCCTCATCATAGGCGCAGGCGCCTGTGGCATGGCCGCAGCCATTGCCGCGCACGACGCGGGTGCTCAGGTTGCCATTGTCGAAAAGCTCGACCGCCCAGGTGGAAATTCATCGCTCAGCACCGGCTCGGTACCAGGTGCCAACAGCCGCTTCCAGCGCGAAGCCGGCATCGTCGACTCGGTCGAGACCATGATCGCTGACCTGCAACGCATAGGTGCAGATAGCGAGCTGCCCGCACTGACACACCGGATGGCCGCCATTTCAGCAGAGCTGTGCGAATGGCTGGTCGACCACGTCGGCGCGCGGATGGCGCTTATCACCGACTACTGCCATGTAGGCCATACGATACCGCGCCTGCATGCACCGGTCTCGCGCCGCGGCCAGGACTTGGTTGACGATCTTCTAGCCGCTGTGGCTCAACGCGACATTCCGCTGGCCACCAACAACCCAGTGCAGACTCTCTACCGCAACGCCGAAGGCGCTGTGGTGGGTGCGGGGGTAGGCGGCTCAGGTGTCGAATCATCGCGCATTGGCGCGCGCAACGTCATCCTCGCCTCCAACGGGTTCGCCGGAAACCGCGAACTGGTAGCGCGATATTGCGACGAGATAGCCGGTGCCGAATATTTCGGAGCTTTAGGCAGCCAAGGCGAAGCCGTACTATGGGCCGAACAGCTCAATGCCCGGCTGGCCAATATGCGGGCCTATCAGGGCTATGCGGCCGTGGCCTACCCACACGGTTCACTCCTATCGTGGACCACGATTGAAAAAGGTGGCGTGCTCGTCAATGCCAGTGGCCAGCGCTTCGGCAATGAAGATCTCGGCTACTCGGCCTATGCGCGCCATGTGTTGGCACAAGACACCAATGTCTATGCTGTCTTTGACGAACGCATCAAGGACCTGGCCTCCAAGGAGGACGAATTCCGTGAGCTGATCAACTACGGCGGTCTCAAGCATGCAGACAGCGCTGAAGAGCTCGCCACTTTCTTCAAGCTTCCACCCGAATCCCTCGCGCAGTCGATCGCCCAATTCAATGAAGCAGCAGCCGGACGTGCCACCGATGCCCACGGTCGTTCTCGCTTCGGTATGGCGCCGCTTACGGGTCGTCTGTGGATCTGTCGCGTCACACCAGGCCTCTTTCATACGCAGGGTGGACTGGCGGTAGATCACGATGGCCGCGTGCTGGACCTCCATGGCGCCGTCATTCCTGGCCTTTTTGCCGGTGGTGGTGCGGCGGCGGGCATCAGCGGCGGCGCAGGGGCCGGCGGTTACGCATCGGGCAACGGCTTGCTCACAGCCATCGGTCTGGGCTACATCGCTGGTCGCGCTGCGGCGGTCTGAAGGAAGTCTCCTTATGCCGGGCTCCACTGCACCATCTTCTTCACGCGTACTGGCCCGGTTTGCACACGGCTTGGCGTTAGCCGATGTGCCGGCTGAAGTTCAGCATCTCGCTCGCCTGCATCTGGCTGATGCCATCGGCGTGGGCCTGGGCGCGGCCGCTGTGCCACGACATCGCCGCTGGCTTGAGACCGTGCTGGCCGAAGGTGCGGCCACGGGCTCAGCGACCGCACTCGGCTTCGATGTCGGTGTTCCCGCCACGCTGGCCGCGATGATGAACGGCACAGGCATGCACTCCCTGGAGTTCGACGACACCCACATGGCCTCTATCGTGCATGGCAGCGCGGTTATCGTCCCAGCCGCGCTGGCGTCGGTCGAGGTTCGCGGCGCATCGCTCGACGAGCTCGTGCGCCTGGTCGTCATCGGGTGGGAAGCCTTGGTGCGTATCGGCGAGGCCAGCCCGGGCGGCTTCCAGCGTCGAGGGTTTCAGGTCACCTCGGTTGCAGGCGTGGTCGTCGCTGCGATGATTGCCTGCGTGGCGCGTGGTGCGTCCGTTGAGGAGACTGTAGCCGCCATGGGCATTGCCGGAAGTCAGGCTGGCGGCATTTTCGAGTTTCTGACCAACGGCTCCAATGTCAAGGCTCTACACCCGGGCTGGGCCGCCCATGCGGGCCTGTGGGCCGCTACCTGCGCCGCCGGTGGCATGACCGGGCCAGAAACTGTTCTCGAAGGCCGCTTTGGCCTCTACAACACCTATGCCGACGACGCCCAGGGTGGAGAGCGTCTGGCTGGTTATCTGCAGGACCTCGGTCGCGCCTGGCGCTTGTCGGATGCCGCCTTCAAGTTCTATCCCTGCTGCCACTATATCCACCCCTACCTCGAAATCGCACACGGGCTGCGCGAACAAATTCATTCACCAGACACCATTACGTCAGTGCATTGCCGCGTAGCGCCCGGCGCTGCCACAGTGATTTGTGAGCCGTGGTCAGCCAAGCAAACGGTGCGCACTGGCAATGAGGCCAAGTACAGCCTGCCGTATTGCATGGCGCGTATCCTGCTCGGGCGAGCGGTTGACATCCCGGCCATGACAGGGGACGACGTTGACGCAGAGGCCGTGGCGCTGTCGCAGCGTATCCATTGGAGTCCGTGGGACGACAGCGGCTTTCCCCAGCGCTTCGGAGCCGATGTGCAAGTCATTTTGGCAGACGGCCGCGAGCTGACCCAGCGCATTGACCAGGTTCAGGGCAGCGCGCAGCGCCCGGCTGGAGATACCGCTGTACAAGCCAAGTTCATGGCCAATGCCAGTGCCACGTTAGGCAAAGCCGCCAGCGTGCGCGCCTGGGACACCATAGTGCGGGCAGGCACGCTGGATACCTTGCAGAAGGCGCTGCGGAGCAGGGCCTGAGGACCATGAACGCTTCGGACCAAATTACGACAGCGAACGCGGGGCGTGTGCCCCTCGATCTGGTCACCGGCTTTCTGGGAAGTGGCAAGACCACGCTGATCAACGCCGTTCTACGGGACCCGGCGTTCGCCGGCACCCTGGTCATCGTGAACGAGTTCGGTGAAGTAGGCCTTGACCATCTGCTGGTCTCCAGCGCCGATGACCAGGTCGTGCTGCTCGACTCCGGCTGCCTGTGCTGCGCATCCTCCGGTTCACTGCGTGACACCCTTATCGATGTGTTTGCGCGCCGCAGCGGCGGCAGTGTGCCTGCATTCGACCGCATCATCGTCGAGACCAGCGGCCTGGCCAACCCCGCTCCGCTGGTGGCTTCGCTGCTGGGAGACTCGGCCCTCGCGCCTCGCTGCAGCCTTGCACAGGTCCTCACGCTGGTAGATGCGGGTAATGGCCTACAGACATTGGATCGTTACGACGAGGCTTGCCGTCAGGTCGCATTTGCCGACCGTCTTCTGATCAGCAAGCCCGACACCGCCACCAATGAATCTCTAGCGCAACTGCGCGAGCGCCTCACGGCCATGAACAACCATGCTCTGCCAGGCCAGTGGCAGCGCAACGACCCACCCGCGCCTCATTTCACCGCCCTGCCGCAGGGCTTGCGCAGTGGCGCCAGCACGCCGGTTTCGGCCTGGATGCGCGGCCCGTTGCGGCCGCAGTATGCGCCCGACGATGGCATAACTTCGACGGAGCGGCAGGCCGACCACCACGGCGAGGCCTTCCGCCAAATCACAACCCATGTCATTGCCGTGCCAGATACGCTCGACTGGCCCACCTACGCCGACTGGACTCACCAGCTCACGGCTCGCCTGGGAAAACGCCTGTTGCGCTGCAAGGGTTTGCTGCGCATTGGAGACAACCCATCGCAGGCCGACACGCCCTGGATTGTGCAGGGCGTGCAGGGCTATTTCGCCCCCCCTGAACGTCTGACTGAATGGCCCACGGCCTCATCACGACAAACCTTCCTGGTGTGCATCGGGGAGTCGCTGCAACGCGCCGAGCTCGACGCGATCCTCGAGTGCTCACCCATTTTCTGAAAGCAAAGGATTAACTCTATGCCTAACCGTTTCATCCTCCGCGGCGGCACCGTCGTCAGTGCCGACAGTGATCCCGCACCACTGGACATCCTGGTTGAGGCCGGCAAAATCGCAGCCCTACTGGCACCCGGAACGCCAGTGGCCGCCGATGTGTCCGAGCGGCGCATAGATGGCCTTCATGCCTTTCCAGGCCTCATTGAGGCGCACATGCACTTTGGTTTCGGCGAGAAGATCACGGAGTACGAAACCGAAACCGCCCACGCGGCGATCGGTGGTTTCACCACGGTGCTGGGCTACTTTCTCAACAACGAAGCTTATGGAGATGTCTACCGCCGAGAGCAAGATTACGCCCGTCCGCGTGCGCACATCGACTACGGATTTCACTTTAGTACCGCGTCTGAGTTACACGTGAAAGAGCTGGCCAGCTACGTCAAGGACTACGGCGTCACCTCGTTCAAGTACTTCATGAACTTCAAGGGTGAAGAGGGCCGCTACCTCGGTCTGGACGGCACTGACGACGGCTATTTTTACGCCCTGCTGCAGCAGGCCGCAGGCATCGGCGGCGTCACGGTGGTCTGCCATACCGAGAACATCGAGATCGTCAACCGCCTTCGCAACGCGCAACTCAACATTGGCCTTGATAACCTGCAGCAGTGGGAAGCGATCAAGCCGCCCATTACCGAAGCAGAGGCCGCCATCAAGGCGATGCTTTTCGCCGAGACGGTGGGCGCCACGATCTACATCCCGCACATGAGCTCCAAAATGGGTTTGGACGAGGTACGCCGCTGGCGAGGCCGCTACGACAAAGTTTTTGTCGAAACCTGCCCTCACTATCTCACGCACACCAGCGACATGGATCTGGGAGGTATGGGCAAAGCCAATCCTCCGTTCCGTAGCCGAGCCGAGCAAGATGCCTTGTGGGAAGGCCTCTTCGACGGCACGATCGATGTCGTCGCCTCAGACCATTGCCCCCGGAAACGCGTCACGAAAGACAAATCTCTCTGGCTGGCATCTCAAGGTTTTCCGGGTACCGCGACCATTCTTCCCGTATTGCTCCATGAGGGCTTTCATCAACGCGGGCTTTCACTGCAACGCATTTGCCAATTGGTGGCATCCAACCCCGCTCGGATTTTTGGCATAGACGACCGAAAAGGCCATCTCGCCGTTGGAATGGATGCCGACATCACCTTGGTGGATCTCAATCAGGAACGCACGGTGCGGCATGAAGACCTTCTCTCCTATTCTGACTACAGCATCTATGACAGCTGGACCTTCAAAGGCTGGCCAGTGGAGACCATCTTGCGCGGCAAGACCGTCATGCAGGCCGGCAAACTGACCGGTCAACCAGGAGAGGGCCGTTATCTATTTCGTCGCAACGACGGTACGGTCGATCTGCAGTCCGCCTGACCTCATGAAGAAACAACCTATCAAAAGCCAAGAGCTATTATTTCAAGGAGAAGCCCAATGAACATCTGGGACGACGTTATCAGCGCCGAAGAACAGAAAGCCTACGCCGCTGCGGGATTTGGCCGGCCTAGCGGCCTCGGTCAACGACCAGCCCTGTTGATCATCGACGTGCAATACCGTACCGTGGGCACGGAACGCAAGCCGTTCGATGAGGCGATCAAGGAGTTCCCCACTTCGTGCGGATCCGTGGCGTGGGATGCGGTCGAAGCGATGGTCCCGCTAGTGCAGCTTTTCCGCGCGCGCGGTTGGCCTGTGATGTACCCGCACGTGGCGCCAAAAATCGCCAACGAAGGCGGACGCTTGGCCGAGAAAGTGCCAGCCATCATGAATGTGGCGGCCAAGGGGTACGAGTTTCCTGAAGCGATCGCGCCGCAACCTGGCGACGTCATGCTCCCCAAGAAGCATCCCAGCGCCTTCTTCGGCACGGCTTTGTGCAGCCATCTGATAGACCATCAAGTCGATACCGTCATCGTCATAGGCTGCAGTACCAGCGGTTGCGTGCGCGGCACCGCAGTCGATGCGTTTTCGCTCAATTTCAAAGTAGCCATTCCTCAGGAGTGCGTGTATGACCGCAGCATCACCTCGCACAAGGTAAATCTTTTTGATCTGGGCCAGAAGTACGCGGACGTTTCCCCAGTGGCCGAACTGATGTCCAAACTCCAGGCCATTTCCTGACGATAAAAGGCCCCCACACACCCCGAGGGGGTGCTTTATTTTTGGGCGGCCCGGCAATACTAAACACTCACCCGAGAACTTGAAATGACAACGTCCTTGTCTCCTGGCCAGCGCTTTCGCTTGGCCTTGCGCGAAGAAAAGCCTCTTCAAATCGTAGGCGCGATCAATGCGAACCACGCCCTGCTCGCCAAGCGCGCGGGTTACCGCGCCATCTACCTCTCCGGTGGTGGTGTGGCTGCTGGCTCGCTTGGCTTGCCGGATCTGGGCATCAACACGTTGGATGATGTGTTGACCGATGTCCGTCGCATCACCGATGTATGTGACGCCCCTCTATTGGTCGACATTGATACCGGCTTTGGCCCGAGCGCCTTCAACATCGCGCGGACCATCAAAAGCCTCATCCGTTTTGGTGCAGCGGCCTGCCATATTGAAGATCAGGCGGGCGCCAAGCGTTGCGGCCATCGTCCTGGCAAGGAGATTGCGTCTACGCAGGAAATGGTGGATCGCATCAAAGCCGCTGTCGATGCCCGTACCGATGCAGACTTCTACATCATCGCCCGCACTGATGCCATCGCCAGTGAAGGAGTGGACGCGGCGCTGGAGCGCTCTGCTCGTTTTGTGGAGGCAGGTGCCGATGCCGTGTTTGCGGAGGCGGCCAATGACCTCACCACCTACCGGCGATTTGTCGACACCCTGCAGACTCCGGTTCTCGCCAATATCACCGAGTTCGGGAAAACGCCGCTCTTCACTACTGACGAACTTGCAAGCGCCGGTGTGAGCATGGTGCTCTACCCGCTAAGCGCATTTCGCGCCGCCAACAAAGCTGCAGAGAATGTCTATGAAACCATCCGCCGGGATGGATCTCAGCAGGCCGTGATCAATACGATGCAGACCCGTGAGGAGCTGTATGAGCGAATCGGTTATCACGCCTTTGAGCAGCACCTAGATGGTCTCTACGCAGCAAAGGCCGATCCCTCGAAATAGAAGCCGCCGCGGCGAACATACGGGCTAGCTCAGAGGTCGAAATCGGCGGCAAAGTCGCCGAATGCCGGTATGTCCTCGAGGCGGGTGAACCGCGTGACCAGTTCGGTGGCGCGTGCCTCGCCCCAGCCAGGGATGGCGAGCTTGAAGAATTTTTCGCGAACCTGCCCATCCCGATACGGGTTAGCGGCCTCTCCCCGCATCACCTCGCAATGTCCCGTGTATTCGGTGCCATCAACCATCTCTAAGCGAATTTCGCAAATCTGCTTATCCGGGTAGGCCTTGGTGAATTCGGCTTCTTCGCTCATATCCACGCGTCTGCACAGCGCCTGGACATCGGGGTTCGCCACGGCAGCTTCATCAAAGGCTTCAAGCGTGGACTCGCCATGGTGGATTATCGTGGCAATAGCGAAAGGAATCGAGAATCGCGCTCCGAAACTGCTATCAATTTCAGCCCCGTTGAGCATTGCAGCGAGCTTGAAGGTACGTACAACGACTCGTTTGACGTCGCGCGCTGCAACGCGCCCGCCGGGTGCTGTCAGAAGCGCTTCATCGAGCGCGTCAATAGCGGAATGAATGTAGCGACCAGTGCAATGCATCTTGAAGTAGCCCGCATTGATCAGCCATTGCTGTCCTAGATCCCGCGTCAGTGAGGGACTGTCGAAGCTGTCACCCAGCACGTTGCCGTACACGGACTGCACTCCATTAGCTTCCCCGGTGAAGCCGCACTCGACCATGCGCGCAGCAAGCAAGCCCATGCTGCCGGAGTGACCGGTATAAATGTTGCGCACGGTCGCACCCTCCAGCAACGTACGACGACTTGTGGCGAGCCCCAGCGTTGACGCGACATTGATGAGGCGGGACATCGCTTCGGCGCTAAAGCCTTTGAGTACGCCCACGGCCACCGCTGCGCCAATAGCGCCATAGGTGCCGTGCGGATGCACTGCCAGCCGCATGCCCCAGGCGCGGCCAATACGGGCCGACACCTCATAGCCCATGAGCACAGCGCGCACAAGCGCCTCGCCGGTAGCATTCAGTTCCTGCGCCGCTGCAAGCGCGGCTGGTACCACCTGGATGCCTGGATGCCCCTTGGCAATGAGGCA
This sequence comes from Ottowia thiooxydans DSM 14619, assembly GCF_000422885.1. Taxonomy (GTDB): domain Bacteria; phylum Pseudomonadota; class Gammaproteobacteria; order Burkholderiales; family Burkholderiaceae_C; genus Ottowia; species Ottowia thiooxydans. Next base: position 132,289 of record NZ_AUGX01000017.1, read on the forward strand.
ACCCTCGTTGAGCTCAAGCCAGGTACCAGCCGTTCCGTTGAGCAATGCGGCATCCGCAGCATTCGTACGTCGGCCGGTGCCAACCAACCAACAACGCCCGGGCGCTGCGCCACGAAGCGTCGCTTCGCGCAGGGCGCTCATTTCGGGTACTCGCATACCAGCGGCTATCGCCGTGAGGCTATCCAGGATGACCCATTTGGCGCGCTCAACGGCGGCTGCGTCGAAAGCTGCCAGTTCGCGCTGGCATGCAAAAGTGGCCAGATCGTTGAGATGCTTGTCCATTCGCCGCTTAATCTATTTTGGTACCAGCTTTCCGGATGATCTCACCCCACTTCGTGCGGTCACGCTCCATGCGCTGGCGTAGCTCAGCCGGCGTGCTCGGTGCAGCCGTGGTGCCGGCATCATCAAGCGCCTTGACGACTTCGGGACGCGCGAGAATTGTGTTGATTGTCTTATTGAGCTTCTCGACGATAGCCGCTGGTAATCCTGCGGGGCCTATGAGCGACATCCAGGTGGTTACCTCAAACGTCTTGAAGCCCGATTCCATAAAGGTCGGAAGTTGAGGCAGTGCAGGTGAGCGCCGCGCGCCCGTGACAGCAAGTGCCTTGAGCGCACCTGATTTCACGTGCGGCACAGCCGTGGTTACCAGCTCGAAGGTGACTTGAGTGTCCCCTGCGAGCAATGAAGCTCGCGCGGCAGCCGCGCCGGTAAACGGCACGTTGGTCATCTTGATACCAGTGGTACTTTCCAGCAGAGATGCAGCAAGCTGGCCCGTGCTGCCATTGCCAGGTGACGCGAAATTGAGCTCAGTCGGCCTTGCTCGCGCGTAATCAATAAATTCTTGCAGCGTGTTAACCGGAATTTTGGAGTTAACCACCAAAACCTGAATCGCCGTTGAGATGCATCCGATCGGCTGGAAGTCCGAAATCGAGTCGAACGGCATGTTCTTGAACAGATGCGGATTGATCGCATGAACGCCGAAAACGCCCATACCCACGGTGTACCCATCCGGTGCAGCGTTGGCGATCATTTGCGAGCCGATGTTCCCACCCGCTCCTGCGCGATTGTCAATAACAAAAGGCTGGCCCAGCTCTTCAGATAGCTTCTGCCCGATCAAGCGACCCACAAGATCAGTGGCCGAGCCCGCGGGAAAGGGCACGATCAGTCGTACAGGTCGGGACGGATAGGCCGCCTGCGCTGCAGCGGCTAGCGGCCAGCCCAGGCCCACGGCCCCTAGTGCGGTCAGCGCGGCGATAGCTTCGCGGCGATTTGCTCTTACGTTCATTTCAATGCCTCTATGAGAATGGATGATCAAGCGATCGCGGTCTGGATTTCAGGCCTTCGGCTTCGCGTTTTGTTACGCTGCTCGATATATGATATCAAAATTGCAAAGAAATACAATCATCATTCCGCAGAGCGATATAGCTTGTTGATATGTGTTTTTGCCAGCGTTGCAACAGTGAAAACGTGGGCTTGCATGTTTGATCGTTGGGCAACGTGACACGAACGCTCATTAGCGTCGTTTTCTCCAAGACACCACGTTATCTAGCGATACCGCGCATTCGATACCACGCATTCCAAAATGCATCCCGTAAACTCGCCATGGTGGAAAAGAAACTCAACTCAGTCGAGGCCGTCAAGGTCACCATCCGCATCCTGGACGAACTCGCATTGGCCCACCGCGCCATGGGGGTCACGGAGCTTGCCGACCTCCTGAACGAAACGAAGCCTCGAGTCCACCGGCATTTGTCCACTCTTAAGGAGATGGGCATCGTCGAACAGGACCAGTCAACCGAACGGTACCGGCTGGGCTGGCGGGTGTTCCAACTTGGCGAGGCCGCAGGCACGCAATTCGATTTGCGCCGCCGGGCAGAGCCTTATCTGGTGCGCATCCGTGACGAGCTGCACGAGACCGCAGTACTGGCTGTTCCCCTCAATGGCCGTCCTATGGTGATCGCGAATATGGACAACATCCATGCCCGCATCACCATCAGCGTGAAGCCGGGAAACCGGCCGCTGCCGCACTGCTCAGCACTGGGGCGTGTGACACTCGCATTCTCGGCAAGCGCGCTGCAGGACGAGATACTGTCTGCGCCCCTACTAGGCGAGACACCGCAATCCATGATTGACCCTGTGGAAATCAGGGAGCGCCTCGCGCTCATCAAGGAGCAGTTCTACGACGTGAGCGATGGCGAGGTCATGACGGGAGTCAACACCGTTGCTGTGCCTATCTTCAGAGATGGCGCTGTTCTGGCTGGCGCGCTGTCCATCATTGGATCGATACAGAACATCCCTAATCCACCGACCCGTCGTCAGGTCGAAGTGCTGCATGCATGTGCAACTGAGTTGTCGGCCCAGCTGAATAGCGATGCCTACAGCCGCTGGCAGTTCAGCCGAAAAGCGCACGACTCTTTCAACGCGCTTAAATAATTGTTCCTGACAAAGCTCAGGAACACGCCGACGAACTGACCCCTGCAGAGACCAAAGTGCTTGGCACTGGGTTCACCAAGCCCAGGCAGGAACCTGGCTGCCTGCGCCAGACTGAATATGGCTTCAATGACCCGATATCGGCAATCAAAGTTGTCGACGTTCGCGGCTCATTTAAGCAAGCCATTGGAAATTAAAAATCTCTGAAAATCCTGAGTCAACAGACCTGCTCCATAGAGATTCAAATGATCTCTATCTAGATACATAAACGTTTCCCCATCGATTGGACTGCACCAAATCTGACTTGGCGGACAAAGTTTTTCGAACGTTGGAAAAAAATACAGATTTTCCTGATCAACGGCTGCAGATGTCAACATAGCCTCAACCGGATCAATTCTTTTTCGCAATTTTTCACGGAGCACGGAACAATGATTTTCCGGGAAAAAGACACCACCGCATGTGGATTTATATTCAAAATTGAATATTGGTGGCGGACCAACCACAACCACATTCACTCCCTTGATGCGCAACCGAATCGCCAAATCCTTGACTTCCTTTACCCACAAACCAAGATCATCTACAGCGCCATTTTCATACCGCTTTAGGTAGAGTCTTGATAATAAAAAAATATCGCCCGGTCGCACCCTTTTTTCCACTTCCTTTAAAATCAATTCTCGCTGAAATGACTTTCTCCCGGTAGATGGAAAGTGATGCCCAGGCGTTTCAATAAGATTTATCCCGACACCTGCCTGCTCATGCAAGCCCATGAGCATGGCTTGAAGATGACCGGCATGGCTGTCCCCCATTCCCCATATCGTTGGCAAATTTTGGGAGTTTGGTTCAAGAGTACAGTTATCAAACGTGTCGCTTTTCAATGGACGCGTCCCGTCATCTACAATGCATGTGAGACCGAACAATAAACCCTTTATATCCAAAAAGCCATTTGGAGATTGGAGCAATTTGCTCTCCAATTTCAAGAAATTGGATTTAAACTGAGGAGCAGCATAGATAAGGGTCAGCGCAATAATCGCGCTCAACGTCAGACCCATGCATATTGGATTTTTAAGAACCCTTCGCCTTACCGGGTTCTCCACAAATCGATACGATATTTCCGCAAAAATGAACGTTGCCAATAAAATCCAACCAATAGTGGCTTCATTCACTCCGAACGTCCAGCGAGCCAAAACAATGAAAATCCAATGCCACAAATAAAGAGAGTAGGATATCAATCCTATACGGCGCACCACGGAAAAATTCAATAGCCTCACTAACGCAGGATTATGTTTTGCAGCAACAATCACCCATGCGGTTAATATCACAGTGAAAACAATTAAATACGTTGAGCCAACCAAAGGCTTTATAGGAAATAACAACAGCAAAGCCATTGCGAGCATTGCCGTCCAGGAATAAATATTCCTACGTCTTTGCCCTTTATTGCTATTATCAATTAAGAATGCCAAGGCTCCCACGCCCATTTCCCAGAATCTTATTGGGGATAAAAAATACATCTCTCCTGGATCAATGGGATATAACCAAAGAAATCCAATGATTGATAAAGCACTCAGACCTGAAATCAGCAGAACAAATGCTCTTATCTTGTTGTGATATTTCGCGGCACTCCAAACAAGCAACGGGAACAGCAAATAGAACTGCTCCTCAACCCCTAATGACCATGTGTGAGCAAATATATTCGCCTGGATTGAACTAGTAAAATAATCCGAGGCACTGAAATATAAAACAAAGTTAGAAACTCCGAACAACGCCGCGACGCCAGTTTTCAGGTTTTCAGTAGGATCTGGTATCAGCAAGCAAACCGCGAAACCTGCAAAAAAGACCGCGAAAGCCAACGCAGGCAACAGTCGCTGCATTCTCCGGCCATAGAAATCAAGCAGGAAGTCTTTCAACCTCCAACTTGTTTTCCCCCACAACGACATTGAAATCACGTAGCCGGAGATGACAAAAAACATGTCAACCCCTAGATACCCAGCAGGCATCCAGGCTGGATTCAGGTGATTCGCAATAACAACAAGTACGGCAATGGCTCGGATGCCATCAATATGTGATTGATAGCGGTCAGACATAGTCACTTGTGAATCACTTCCAATAGGCCGCTGTGCCCCCAAAAACACTATGCGCTGGGCGGCAAGTCGATCTTAAGCAGAAGATTTGGGTTAGGAGCCTTTTCAAGGTCTTCTCGCGAGCGGGCGGGCACAGACCGGGCTGATCTGTAGCGCTTCAATTATTGCCAATGACACGGGCCATTGGCTTGGGGCTGCGCCTCGCAGTCCGCCCCAAGCCGCACCCGCACATCTCGCGACAAGACTTTGAACGGGCTCCAAGACATTCATGATCATTGATTATTCATCAGCACACTACTCCACAGTCACTGATTTCGCCAAATTCCGTGGTTTGTCCACATCCGTGCCCCGCGCTACGGCCGTGTGATAGGCGAGCAACTGCAATGGCACCACGTGCAAGATAGGCGAAAGCGGGCCGTAATGCTCAGGCATGCGGATCACGTGGATACCTTCGCTGGATTCGATATGCGTGTCTGCGTCAGCCAGTACATAGAGTACCCCCCCTCGTGCACGTACTTCCTGCATATTGCTCTTTAGTTTTTCCAGCAGGGCATCATTAGGCGCCACCGTAACCACCGGCATGGCGCTGGTCACCAGTGCGAGCGGGCCATGCTTGAGTTCGCCAGCAGCATAGGCTTCGGCATGGATGTAGGTGATCTCCTTGAGTTTGAGCGCGCCCTCCTGGGCCACGGGGTAGTGCAAGCCACGCCCAAGGAACAAGGCGTTTTCCTTGCTGGTGAATTGCTCCGCCCAATCAATGATCTGCGGCTCCAAAGCCAACACCGCTTGCAGCGCCATGGGCAGATGGCGCATGGCGACCAGGTGCGCCGCTTCTTGCTCATCCGTGAGCAGGTTGCGCGCACGTGCCAGCGCCAGTGTGAGCAGGAAAAGACCCACCAACTGGGTAGTGAAGGCTTTGGTGGACGCCACACCAATTTCTACGCCTGCGTGTGTGAGATAAGCCAGTTTGCATTCACGCACCATGGCGCTGGTGGCCACGTTGCATACGGTTAACGTGTGCTTCATACCCAGGCTTTGCGCGTGGCGCAATGCGGCTAAGGTGTCTGCGGTTTCACCGGATTGGCTGATGGTGACGACCAAGGTCTTCGGATCTGGCACTGACTCGCGATAGCGGTATTCGCTGGCGATCTCCACTTGGCATGGAATTTTGGCGATGGCTTCCAGCCAGTACTTGGCTACACAGCCGGAGTAGTAGCTAGTACCGCATGCGAGGATCAAGACTTTGTCTACCGCGCGGAAGGTGGAATAAGCGCCCTCGCCCGGTGCGTGATTGTTGGCAGCTTCGAACAATTCCGGCACCACCGCTTGCACACCTTCCAGCGTGTCTGCTACGGCGCGGGGCTGCTCAAATATCTCTTTTTGCATGTAGTGCCGGTAAGGCCCCAGTTCGGCCGCCCCGCTCATCGCATGCACTGTTTTTACCGGACGAGTCACGCTCTGCCCGGTGCGATCGGTGATCCAGTACTTGCCCAACTGGACATCCACCACGTCGCCTTCTTCCAGATAGACGATTTGATCCGTCACGCCTGCGAGGGCCATGGCATCGCTGGCGAGGAAGTTCTCCTGGCCATCCGCCCCCGCGCCCAGCACCAAGGGCGAACCCTCCCTCGCCCCGACCAGGCGATGGGGCTCATCACGGTGCAACACAGCCAACGAATAGCTGCCGCGCAATCTTCGTACGGCCGCTTGTACAGCTTGGAAGAGATCGCCCTCATAAAGGCTATCGATCAGGTGCACAACGGTTTCGGTGTCCGTCTGGCTGGTGAAGAAGTAGCCGCGAGCCAGCAACTCAGAGCGCAAAGCTTCATGGTTCTCAATGATGCCGTTGTGCACCAGCGTGACACGTGACGGGCGGGCGGCGGCCTGCTCTCCACTCATGCCTTCGGGCACCGGGCCGCGGCTGACGTGGGGATGCGCGTTGGCCACTGCCGGCACGCCATGTGTGGCCCAACGGGTGTGGGCTATACCAGTAACGCCGATAAGGCCCTGCTGCTCCGCTTGAGTTCCAAGATCAGAAACGCGCGCGATGCCGCGCAAGCGCGTGAGGCGAGTGCCAGACGCGGGGGTTGATGACTCCTCCGCATGAACCGCGACGCCGCACGAATCGTAGCCGCGATATTCCAGACGCTGCAGCCCCTGGACGAGGATGGGAACGATGTTGCGCGTAGAAACCGCGCCGACGATGCCGCACATGCTTGATTGCCTTTATTTGAAGGATGCGCCATCCTACGCTTGGCTCAATGAAATATTCGTAAAATTAATTATCATGAAATGAAATCAAAAACCAACCCTACGAATAAGTGAACTTATATTTCTAAATATCATTCTTTATGATTCAAAATTTCATCGATGCAGTGGACTGGTTCTTGCTGGATCAACTTCAGCGGGATGCCAGTCTCAGCAACCAGGCGTTGGCCGAACTGGCGAAAATCTCGGCGCCCACCTGCTTGCGCCGCATCAGGCGTCTGCATGAGGCAGGGTTGATCACGGCACAGGTGACCCTTTTGAATGAAGATGCCGTGGCCGCTCTACGAGGGCATGGGCTCACAGCAGTGGCCGAAGTTTCGCTTGATCGCCAGGGTGACGAGCACATGAACGCGTTTGAGGAGCGTGCTGTGGCCGATTTAGCAGTCACGCAGTGTTACCGCGTGAGCCCTGGGCCAGATTTCATTTTGATGATTCGCGTGGATGACATGCCTGGCTATCAAGCGCTGGCACAGCGGCTGTTCACGCAGGATGCCAACGTGCGCAACGTGAAGGTATTCTTCTCGGTCAAACGAGGGAAGTTTGAAACACGCATGCCATTGAACTATGACCTTGGTCGGCGGGAGGGCAAAACCGGGCGTGCGTAAACGGTGATCAGAATCTGCGCCGCGTAATAAGTGCTCAGCACCCAAAGATGGGCCAGGGGCAGCGGCGACACGAAGCGGTTGGTGGCGAGCAAGGCATCGCTCAGCATGAAAAAGCAGGCACCCAACGCCACCATCATGCTCGGTTGATCACCGCTTATCCGGAAGCGGCCAATAGCCTGGGCGGCCATGAGAGCAATCACGGTGACGTAAGCAGCCACAGGGATTCGCAGTGCTGGAGGCAGACCACCGGTCCAGAGGAACGCATACATGGCCAAGCCTATCGATAGCGTGGCAGCCAAAGCACCTCGACTGGGAAACCAAGGCACGTCCCGTTTGAACAAAGCGATATAGGCCAGGTGCGCCAACAGAAACGCCACCAGGCCCGGGATGAAATAGCCCTCAAACATGAGCGCCACATCACCCAGCATGGAGAGCCCGAGAGCCAGCGCAAGCGTGAGTTCGAAACGGATGAATGCCTTATCAGCGGGCGCCGGCATGGCCCGGACACGGGCTGTCACGAACGCAATGGCGCACACCATGACAAGTGGCTTGAATATACGATGCCACTCGATCATGCCAAGCGCAGCGGTGACGGTGGCCAAGGCCGCCGATTCGATCATCAGCACCTGCCAGATCCCAATGCGCCCTTGCAGCAGCGCCCCCACGGCCCATAGGCCGATGACTAGAACACCGAACCAAAGTGCGGATTGAATGAGGGGCGCGGAGTCAGCCTGCCAGAGGAACATGGCAGCTCCAGCAATGAGCGCAATGAACTGCGCACCGGCGAACCATTGCACGCCTCGGCTGGTGGGGGGCTCAAAAGGGCGCACAGCGGTGATGTCGAATGGTGATTTTGGCCACCGAGCGGCCACATCGGGCGGGCGCCAGCCAGGGGGTTTGAGCCATACGCGCAGTTTATCGGACCAACGGCGAGCTCGCCATGAGTCCTGCGCCAGCGCCCAATAAACCTCCGCATTGGCCCAAAGAGGATCCCATGAGTTGAGGGGTGAGCGGGTGCCATAGATGGGCTTGTCGCGCTCATCTTCTTCAAGGAAGCTGCCGAAAATCCGGTCCCATACGATCAGTATGCCGCCGTAGTTCCGGTCTAGATAGCGATCATTCACGGCATGGTGCACGCGGTGGTTGGAGGGCGAGCAAAACCAGCGATCGAACCAGCCTAGCTTGGGCACGTGCTCGGTATGCACCCAGAACTGATAGAGCAGGTCGATCAGTGCCACCACGCCAAAGACCACCGGTGGCACGCCTGCCAAGGCCATGGGTAAATAGAAGATCCAACCGAACAGGGCGCCGGAGCTGGTTTGGCGAAGCGCCGTGCTCAGGTTGTAGTGCTGGCTCTGGTGGTGGACCACATGCGCGGCCCACAAGACCGCGCTCTCGTGGCCCATGCGGTGCAACCAGTAATAGCAAAGATCATAGAACAGCAGTGCCAGCACCCAGCCGTACCACGTGGTCCAGAAGGCGTCCGCGCGAAACAGGGCGACGTATTCAAAGACTGCGGTGTACAGGCCTATACGCAGCAGGCTCATGAAGACAGCGCTGATCTGGCTGAGAACCCCTAAGCCGAGGCTGTTGATGGCATCAGCCATGCGGTAAGTGTCGCGCTGTTTGCGCTTACCCCAGGCCCATTCGATCAAGATCAGCAGAAGAAAAACCGGGGTGGCAAAGACAATGATCTGGCTAGGGTGCTGTGTCATAAATGCCTGAACAAATTGCAATCGGTGCATGGGCGCTCATGGCAAGACGCCAACACGGCCATGCGTGCGAAGGTGCGATTTCATGGTCAGGCATTCAGGAGGCAGCACCCTCGGTGAGGGCACTGTGCACCTTTCAGAGGCCTCGAGTCAGGAGCCTCAATTCACCGCACCACGCGCATCCACCCGGATGATGGACTCCACACGGCCATCTTGCAATCCACCCCGCACGAAAATCATGACATCGTGCAGATTCACCGTGGGATCGCAGTGCCCGGGAATCAGCCAGGTGGTAGCCCCCAGCCGCGGCAGCGAACCACTCATGCCGAGACGCAAAATACCGTGCTCGTCGCCGGCATCCGTGTAGTTCATGGGCGCCTGCCCTGCCTGCGCATGCACCAGCGGCATTCCTGAATCAATGGCGTGGCTCTTGTGGCCCGCGTCGACCACCACCCTGTCTGGGGCGACGCTGATGACCTGCGATTTCACGAACAGCGCATGCTCGAACCGAGGTTGGGTGTTGTCCTGGTGGTTACGCGCGTAGCTGGCGTCCATGAAAAGGTAGCTGCCCGGCTGCAGTTCATCCCACGCGCCGCTGGCGGCCTCCAGCGAGAAGCTGCCGGTGCCTGCCCCTGTGACCAACGGAACTTCTATCTCGGCTTCAGCCAAAAGCTCTCGTACTGCCCTCACGCGCACCGCAGCCTGTGCAATCGCTGCGCGCCGCTCATCAGGCGTGCGCAAATGCTGCGCACCGCCATGGTAGGCATGCAGGCCTGCAAAACGCAACTGAGACGGGCCACGCACAAGCTCCAGCACCAATTGCAAAGCTTCGGGCGCATCCGATGCACCGCAACGCCCCTGACCCACATCGATTTCCACCAACACGTCGATGGCGGCATTGGTCATCCGCATGGCATGGGCCAGGCTCTCTATGCCTTCATGGCTATCTACCGCGATGGCCAGCCGGCCTCCACGTTGCTGTAGCTGGTAAGCCAGTGCAGCCACACGAAGCAGCTTGGACGGAGCGATGACCTCGTTGGAGATGAAGATGTCGTTCAAGCCGCCGGAGGCCATGATCTCGGCCTCTGAAATTTTCTGCACGCAAATGCCTACCGCGCCCGCCTGCATTTGCAAACGGGCGATCTCCACGCTTTTGTGCATCTTGGCATGTGGGCGCAATTTCACGCGGTGCCGGACGGCGAACTCAGCCATGCGCTGAATGTTTCGGCCAAGTGCATCGGCATCCACCACCAGCGACGGGGTTTCTATGGCATCTACCCCCTGGCCTACCAGGCCTAGCAGGCGAGGTGGCAGATCTTCGGTTTCAGGCGGTGGTTTCATCAAGTGAAGCCCCTTCCAGGTGCGTTTCATCGCCCCAGCCGACAAGCGTCAAGCCTGAAGGTGTCCACAGCAGTCGATTGACCGCCGCATTGCCCAGTTGCCAGGTGCGCGCATCTTGTAAGCCCAGCCCGGTCGCGATGCGATAGAGCATATCCAGCACGCCCCCATGGGTAAACAGGGCAATCTGTTGGCCGACGTGGCGGGCCGCCAGTTCGTTCACAGTTTCACTCAGACGGTGCTGGAGCTGGCGCAGCGATTCGCCTCCATTGGGCGCAGCCCAATCAGGATCGCGCTTGCGCCACTTGTGCGCTTCCTCAGGCAGAGTGTCACTGATCTGCGCGAACGTCAGACCTTGGAAATCACCAAAACATCGCTCGCGTAGTTCCGGCAACAGCGTAAGGGGCGCGCCGGTAGCGTCCGCCACCGGCTGCGCCGTGGCCCTGGCACGTGCCAGATCGCTGCTGTAGATGGCGTCGATCGCTTCACTCTCGGCCAAGGCGCGTGCAACAAGAGACGCCTGGGCTCGGCCCTTGTTATTGAGTTCGATATCCAGATGCCCCTGAATGCGCGAGTCCCGGTTCCAGGCTGTTTCACCGTGTCGCACGGCGATGATGCGTGTAGATTCCATGGCGCCATCATGCCACTGATGGCATGTTTTTTGCACCTCCACTCCGGGCGAGGTTTAGTCTGAAATCGCATCAGGGCCTATCGCACCAGGTGCGACGCGACACTCAAACCACTCCAGAAGCGCGGGTGCTAGATCAGCCAACGCGGCGCTGCAACCTATGCGCTGACGCGCTTACTTTGGCGCGGGAGTGACAGGCAGGAGAGGAACAACGACCCGGCGCGTGGCCTGACCGGGCTCAGGGTAGCCTTCCAGCGCTGCAGTAAACAGCGCAGCCAGCACGTTATCGGTATCGTGCCAAAGCCCATCGTGGCGCGCGCGGGTGTCGTAGACGATCTGGCCGCTTTGTAGATCGCGCATCAACAAGCCTACTTCGCTCACATACGCGGTCACGGCTGGATCCCAAAGCGGCGCGCCCAGGCCAAAACCCAGGCTTCCGCCACGAAAACCGGTCCCCATGCCAAACCCGAATGTCCAGCCCGGGCGGCCATAGAAGCCTCCGCCATCAGTCCAATAAGCGCCTACATTGCCGCTGACCTGCACGCCCAGGCGCGGTTGCGCCTCGTCATGCACCAAACCTACGCGTGCCATGGCTTCCTTGGCCATAGCCTCCAGGCGCTCGGGCGCTGGCTGGCCCACCGCTTGCTGGCCGCGCTCAAATTTATAGTGAGCACCCGCCAGTACCGCAGAGCCAGGCGCTCTCGCAGCAGTAGTGTGGACAGAGGCATCCACGGAGCGTGGGCCCACGGCGCAGGCACTCAAAAACACGGTAGCCAGCAACACAATGACGAAACTTCGCATGGCGCTCTCCTTCTATTTGACGGTCTCCGCAAGGGCCGGAGCAACAGGAATCTCTGCAGAAGCCCCGCAAGATGACTCACTTGGTGCGGCCATCCAGCGGACAGCCCCTAATGTTGAGATCACGGGCGCTTCGAAGCGTTCCTCATCAAACGCCTTATCGCCCTGCTCGTCTGGCAAGCCTGTAGGTTGAAGGCTCTTGAAGTCGTGCAAAGAGCTGTCCATGAGATGGGAGGGAACCACGTTCTGAAGCGCGGTGAACATGGTTTCGACTCGACCAGGGAATTTCTTGTCCCATTCGCGCAGCATGTCTCCCACGACCTGGCGCTGCAGATTTTCCTGGCTGCCGCACAGGTTGCAAGGGATGATAGGAAACTCCCGGTGCGCGGCCCAATCGACGAGATCTTTCTCGGGCACAAAGGCCAGTGGGCGGATAACGACGAATTCCCCGTTGTCACTGGTGAGTTTGGGAGGCATGCCCTTGAGCTTGCCACCGAAGAACATATTCAGAAAGAAGGTCTGCAGCATGTCGTCGCGGTGATGGCCCAGGGCGATCTTGTTGCATTTCAGGCGGCGCGCCACGGTGTAGAGAATGCCTCTGCGCAAACGCGAGCACAGACTGCAGGTGGTTTTACCCTCTGGAATCTTGGCTTTGACAATACTGTAGGTGTCCTGGGTTTCGATGTGGTATTCGATGTTCAGGGCCTTGAGGTATTCGGGCAGGATGTGCGCCGGAAAGCCTGGTTGCTTCTGATCCAGATTCACGGCTACCAGTTCAAACGGCACGGGCGCCCGGCTTTTCAGCTTCATCAGGATGTCCAGCATGGCGTAGCTGTCTTTGCCGCCGGACATGCACACCATGACGCGGTCGCCCGCCTCAATCATGTTGAAATCGGCTATGGCTTGGCCGACTTGGCGGCACAGCCGCTTCTCCAGCTTAAGCGCTTCGCGCTCGGTTTTGGTACGTGCGGCAGGGCCGGCGCCAGCCGGCAACGCCAATGATTCTTCAGGGGCCATCAGGGTGCTCATACCCCTGATTGTCCTATTTCGTGAGCCGGGTGCGGCAACAAACGGCAAAATCCAGGGCTAAGAAGGGGTTCTTGGGCCTGTCCAATGTCTTTTTTCGATGGACGACAGGCGGTTAAAGGCGGTTTTGAGCAGTGTTCAAATCCCCACCTTTGGCTGGGGGACTTGGCGGCAGTTGAACTCCAAGGCAGCAGATTTCGATACTTCAAGAAACAAAAGAGGCTTGCATGAAAAAAATTCTGACGTTGCACGGCGTCAACCTCAATATGTTCGGCAAGCGGGACCCGAAGCAGTACGGCACCATCACCTTGCAGGAGATTGATGCGCGCCTTCAGTCACTGGGCAAGGAACTGGGCGCTGAGGTTGAATGCTTCCAGACCAACAGCGAAGCCGCCATGTGCGAGCGTATCCACGCAGCATTCAGCGAAGGCACGGACGCGGTACTGATCAATGCCGGGGCCTGGACGCACTACAGCTACGCCATCCGCGATGCGCTGGACATCCTGACCTGTCCGGTTGTGGAGGTGCATATGTCCAATGTTCATGCGCGAGATGAGTTCCGACATCACTCGGTATTTGCCGACATCGTGCACGGGCAGATCTGTGGGTTCGGCGTTGACAGCTATCTACTGGCGCTGCGGGCCAGCATGGCGTTGCTACCCAACCCAGGAGTGGCTTGACTGCTTAAAAGACTCGCTGGCGCTGGGTACCGAGAGGACCACCATCTAGCGTCATCACGTCGCCGCGGCGCAGGAACACCGGGACAGGTTTGGCGCCAAGGCCAACACCTTCAGGCGTACCGGTGATAACCAGGTCACCGGGTAGCAAGGTCATGAAATGGCTCAGATAGGAGACGATCTCGGCTACCGGGAAAATCATGTCAGAGGTGTTGCTCTGTTGCCTGGTTCGACCATTGACCGAGAGTTCCAGCGCAATGGCCTGCGGATCCGGCAACTCGTCGCGGGTCACCAGCCAAGGCCCTATTGGGCCAAAGCCGTCAAAACTCTTTCCCTTGCTCCATTGGCCATTGCGTTTCAGCTGCCAATCGCGCTCGGAAATGTCATTGGCAAGGCAGTAACCCGCCACATGCGAGAGGGCTTGGTCGACTGATACCTTCCTGGCTTGCGTGCCGATCACAAAGCCGAGTTCGATCTCCCAATCCCCCGTCTGCGAATCTTCGGGTAGTTCAACGTCATCGTTCGGGCCTGCAATAGAGGTAATTGCCTTCGTGAAAACAACAGGCTCCTTAGGAATTTCCATACCCGCTTCTTCAGTATGCTTGCGGTAGTTCAGGCCAATGGCCACGAACTGACGAACACCAGCAATCGGCGCGCCTAACCTTGTACCTTCTTGCACGAGCGGCATGCGCAACAAATCGATCGCCGCCAAGGCCTGCAGCTTGGCTGGCGCCATCCATTCGGGTGTGAAGTCAGGGATCAGAAGAGACAAATCGCGAACTTGCCCATTGGCATCGAGCGCACCGGGTTTTTCCTGGCCTGCGGGGCCGTGGCGTAGCAGCTTCACTAGTGGTTCCTGGCGTTGAATTGAAAATGTGTGGAGAAAATCATCTTGCCCGTGAATGACGGCGCCAGATGTCCCGGACGTGGTTCCTGGCTCGCCTCAACCTCAGCAGTTGGTCATGGTTGCATTCAGTCCTCGCGCTCGATATTGCGCAGCTTCACCACGCGGGTCCAACGGTCGATCTCCCGCTGAATCCTCGAACGCATTTCATCTGGCGTTGAAGGTGCGGGCACGCCGCCCAATTGGGCAAACCGCTCTGCGGTAGCCGGTTCGGCGAGCACGGCCCTCAACTCGTGGTTAAGACGGTCAACAATGGCTCTGGGCGTGCCCGGTGACACCACCAGCCCCAGCCATGAAGTGGGGTCAACGCCAGGAAGTGTTTCCGCAATCGTCGGCACATTGGGAAAGTCCTTGAGACGCTGCGAGGACGACACGGCAAGCGGCCGCACCTGGCCATTCTTGAAATTGACGTTGAGGAAGGTCATGGTCTCGATAAACACGTCGATCCGGCCACCAAGCAACTCTGTATACGCGGGCGCTGCGCCCTTGAATGGCACATGAATCATCTCGGTGCCTGATTCGATCTTGATCCACTCACCCAGCAAGTGATGCAGGCTGCCAGCGCCGGCCGACGACATGCTGAGCTTGCCTGGTTCCGCTTTTGCGCGTGCCAGCAAATCCGGAAACGACTTGATGGGCGAATCTGGCCTGACGCCAATCGCCATGGGGTATTCGATGATCGTCGATACCATTCCAAAGTCATTCACCGGGTGGTATGGCAGCTTTTTCTTCATCGCCGCGGAGGTTGGGTGGCCACCGGTTAGCAGCACCATCGTATAGCCGTCCGGGGGGGACTTGGCGACGGCATCTTGCGCGATGATGCCCGTGGCGCCCATCCGTTGCTCGACCATGATCGGCTGGCCAAGCCGCTCGCTCATTTTTTGCGCCACAAAACGGCTGATGAGGTCTGCGCTGCCACCGGGCGTGAATCCCACAAGGAATTTGATGGGTTTTGAAGGGTAGTCCTGGGCCGCTGCTGGCAAGCTTGCCAGCAGGCCGGAAAACCCAGCCAATACAGCCAATGCCGTGGTGGCCAGATGACGGCGTGTGCGATCGTTTATATCTTGTCTCCTCTTGATTTATGTGCCGTTTGAGAGGCATCTGACGTGATTGGCGTGGAACCCTGGGACAAGCCCGGACTGAAAAAGTCAGCTCACCGTGCGCTGCATGAAATCCAGGCCCGCACGATTGAAATCTTCCGGTGATTCAAACTGAGACCAGTGCGATGAGCGGCGGATTTCCACATACTCAGCTTTCGGGATCAGCTTCGAAACACGTTGTGCGGTCTCAAGAAAAATGTCTTTGTGGTCCACTGCGCCTATCACCAGCGTGGGCGCCTGCAGGCTTCGCCACTCGTCTTCAGCAATCAGGTTGCGCGCACGCATATGCGGCTCCTGCAAACACAGAATGTGCTCCATGGCGCGTCGCATGCCAGGCTGTTGGTACACCGCCTGCCGAACGCCGACAAAATCATCTATGCGGTTCTGCTCTTCAAGAATGAGGCCCTTGAACACGGCACTGACATTCGCCCAGCTCGGGTCATCCACAGCCTTGTAGCGTGCACCCTTGATCTCCGTCGATGTTTGCGCATCAGTGAGCAGCCCGGCCGCAGAAATCAGCATCAGGCTCTGTGTTTTCTCCGGATGCATCAGTGCAAAACGCACGGCGATCCAAGCGCCGAGAGACACCCCGATGATGGACGCCTTATCTATCCCCACCGCCTGCATGAAGTTACGCACGTGCTCGACATACACCGGGATTTCGTAATCGATGTCGGGTTTGCCGCTAAAGCCTGAGCCTATGGTGTCGAAGGCATAGCAGTTGTAGTGCTTTGAAAAAGCCGCCAGGTTGGCGCAAAAGCATTCCCAGCTGCCGCCGGTGCCGTGCACCATCAACAATGGTGGGCCGTCTTCAGGCCCGGCCTGGACATAGCGCGTACGAATGCCGCCCGCGTCTATCCAGCCTTGGCGGAAAGAGGTTTCACGCAATTCGGACCAAACGCTTCGAAATGGTTTGGCCACTTCAGCCGTGTGCGCTTCGGTTTTCATCTCGGTGCTCATAGATCGTGTAGGTCTCGTGTAAAAAATCTTGCCGTGCGTCTCAACCGGCCAGACGCTGACTCAGCGCCTGTTGCCATGTTTCGCGCGACTGAAAGCTCACATCGCTGCGCACCATGGCTTCTGTAGTGGCGCGAATCTCGTCGGGCGGTGCGTCCAGGTCCAGTGGCTGCAGGTGCGGCTGGTTCACATACCAGGGCGAACTTGCGTAGATTTCGACCTTGTTGCCCTCGGGATCCAGAAAGTAAATGCTCCACGCATTGCCATGGTTTGAGGGCCGCAGATCACGCAACCCCATTTTTGCAACGGCACGGTGGTAGTACTGCAGGTCCTCCAGTGTCTTCACGCGAAAGGACATCTGGCTGACAGGTGAATATTCATCATCAGGGCGACCGCTGATCATCACCAACTGGTGATGTTCGTCAGGATTGCGGCTCATGAAGGTGATGCGGCTGCCGCGCAACTCACCGGTGTCAGTCACCACCATGCCTAGCAAATCGCCGTAGAACGCGACCATCGTGTCGAGATCACGAACATAAAGCCCCAGGTGGGTTAGCTGGGCATCAGGTGGGAGGGCCATGGTTTCTTCCTTCAGGGTCATGAGGCAAAACGACCCGCGAAGGATATGGATGGCTATGATCTGGTGTCAAACGATTTCACCCCAATGTCCAGCCCTTGAACATTTCACTTTCATGAGCGAGTCTTCTTACCATTCAGTCCGAGGGCTTGAGCGGGGCCTGGCTGTGCTGCGTGCCGTTAACGCGCTCGGGCATGCCACTTCGGTTGAAGTAGCAAGCCACACTGGCCTACCCCGCCCTACGGTGCATCGCCTGCTTGAAACGCTGCGCACGGAAGGTTTTCTGCGCCGCTCCGCTCTGCGCGATCCCTACCGCCTGACACTCAAGGTCAAGAGCCTCTCCGGTGGTTACAAGGACGAGGACTGGATCACCGATATTGCAGATGTCGTGCTCGCGGAGCTTTTCGATGAGGTGGTGTGGCCAACGGATATCGCCACCTTCGAAGACGACGGCATGGTGATCCGATCGACCACGCATTCCCGCAGCCCACTGTCAATAGAGCGCTCATGGGTCGGCCGCCAACTGCCCATGCTGAGCACTGCGGTCGGCTGGACCTATCTCGCTTTCACACCTGCGAAAGAGCGAAATGCGATCCTGGAACGCATTGGTGCTGTGTCAGGTCCGGATCAGGAGAAGATGCGCGATCCGGATGCCGTGCGCCGCTCGCTGGCCGCGACGCGGCGGCGCGGTTACGGCACCCGACAGCGCGAGTACATGGCCAAGACCTCCAGCATCGCAGTACCGATCATGAACGGCGCACACGTGTTGGGCTGCCTCAACATCATCTGGATAGATTCCGCGATGCCTTTCGATGTGGCAACCCGCCGTTACCTGCCTTTGTTGCGGCAGGCCGCTACGGGCATCGAGGTGGCTTATCAGGAACGTGTGGCGATCTAAGAGTTTGTTCAAAGTCTTCTCGTGGTCTCCCTGCGCCCGTTGCACGGCGCCGAATAACCGAGAGGGCCGAGCGCAGCAATGGCCCGAGTGGGTATCCCACCCCTTGAGGCCGTGCTGAGGAGCGCAGGGCAAGGGGCGGGCAAGCGCACTGAAAGATGCTCTTGCTTCAAGAACTAGCTTGCGGCAGCTGTTTGAACGTAGTGAGCGAAGCGAAAGAAGTGAGATGGTATGGACGCCTCCCACCTCTGCCGCAAAACCCATGAGCGCAAAGAGGTGGGGTCTCGCATCTAACGGCATCAAGTGCCAAAGTAGAGTTTCAAGCAACTACTGACGAAGGAGACCCCGACATGAATATTACGACTTTTGCCATCGATATTGCGAAGTCCGTCTTCCAACTGCACTGGGTAGAGCCGGCAACTGGTGAGATTCATCGCCGTAAGCTCGCGCGCGGCAAAGTTCTTGAGTTCTTCGCCCAGCGCCAGTCAGCTCGTATCGCCATGGAAGCTTGCGGCAGCGCCCATCACTGGGCCAGGCAACTGGCTGCGCTGGGT
>NZ_KE383944.1:0-30021 GCF_000422885.1 Ottowia thiooxydans DSM 14619
CAGTTGGTTAGAGCACCGTCTTGATAAGGCGGGGGTCGTTGGTTCGAGACCAACCAGACCCACCATCCCTTCTAAGAAACCTTGGGGGGATTAGCTCAGCTGGGAGAGCACCTGCTTTGCAAGCAGGGGGTCGTCGGTTCGATCCCGTCATCCTCCACCAAATACAGTGAAGAATAAGAATAAGAAGAGGTGGTAGAAGATAAAACAATCGGGAAAGTGTACATATCAAAGCATCTAGATTTAGGTGTTTTGATATTGACGCTCTCGTCAATAAAGGGTTGAAAGACCCACGGCTGTTCTTTAACAATTCATAGAGTCGAATCAGCGTTGCTAACGGAAAGAGCTTTCATGGCTCACCGTGCCGTTAGCAACATGAATTTTTGATTGCGTCAAAACGAATGTATCAGCTAGTCTGAAAAATTCGAGTATTTCAAATTAAATTTTGATTACGGCATAACGCGTCAGGTGAAAGACCTGGCAGGTCATTGACAGATTTTGAAGTTTCGATAAGAGACGTCAAAGTTATAGGGTCAAGTGACTAAGAGCATGTGGTGGATGCCTTGGCAATGATAGGCGACGAAGGACGTGATAGCCTGCGATAAGCTTCGGGGAGCTGGCAAATAGCTTTGATCCGGAGATTTCCGAATGGGGAAACCCACCTGCAAAGGTATCGTTATCTGAATACATAGGGTAACGAGGCGAACCGGGTGAACTGAAACATCTCAGTAGCTCGAGGAAAAGACATCAACCGAGATTCCGAAAGTAGTGGCGAGCGAAATCGGAGAAGCCTTCTAGTGATAGCACGACTGTTAGCAAAATGGGATGGAAAGCCCAGCCATAGCAGGTGATAGCCCTGTATGCGAAAACAGACGTGTGGTACTAAGCTAGAGAAAAGTAGGGCGGGACACGTGAAATCCTGTCTGAATATGGGGGGACCATCCTCCAAGGCTAAATACTCATCATTGACCGATAGTGAACTAGTACCGTGAGGGAAAGGCGAAAAGAACCCCGGGAGGGGAGTGAAATAGATCCTGAAACCGCATGCTTACAAAAAGTAGGAGCCCTTAGGGGTGACTGCGTACCTTTTGTATAATGGGTCAGCGACTTACATTCAGTGGCAAGGTTAACCGAATAGGGAAGCCGAAGAGAAATCGAGTCCGAACAGGGCGAAATTAGTCGCTGGGTGTAGACCCGAAACCAAGTGATCTATCCATGGCCAGGATGAAGGTGCCGTAACAGGTACTGGAGGTCCGAACCGACTAGTGTTGCAAAACTAGCGGATGAGCTGTGGATAGGGGTGAAAGGCTAAACAAACTTGGAAATAGCTGGTTCTCTCCGAAAACTATTTAGGTAGTGCCTCAAGTATTACCATCGGGGGTAGAGCACTGTTTTGGCTAGGGGGTCATGGCGACTTACCAAACCAAGGCAAACTCCGAATACCGATGAGTACAGCTTGGGAGACAGAGCACCGGGTGCTAACGTCCGGACTCAAGAGGGAAACAACCCAGACCGCCAGCTAAGGTCCCTAAAATTGGCTAAGTGGGAAACGAAGTGAGAAGGCTAAAACAGTCAGGATGTTGGCTTAGAAGCAGCCATCATTTAAAGAAAGCGTAATAGCTCACTGATCGAGTCGTCTTGCGCGGAAGATGTAACGGGGCTAAGCCAGTTACCGAAGCTGCGGATGCACAGTTTACTGTGCGTGGTAGGAGAGCGTTCTGTAAGCCTGTGAAGGTGGCTTGTAAAGGCTGCTGGAGGTATCAGAAGTGCGAATGCTGACATGAGTAGCGTTAAAGGGGGTGAAAAGCCCCCTCGCCGTAAGCGCAAGGTTTTCTACGCAACGTTCATCGGCGTAGAGTGAGTCGGCCCCTAAGGCGAGGCAGAGATGCGTAGCTGATGGGAAACAGGTCAATATTCCTGTACCGATGTATAGTGCGATGTGGGGACGGATTCTAATAGGTCATCCAGTTATTGGATTCTGGTTTAGGCAGATGTAGGCGACAGGTAGGCAAATCCGCCTGTCATATACCGAGGCTGCCGATCGAGTGAGCTTGCTCATGAAGTGACTGAACGGGGTTCCAGGAAAAGCCACTAAGCTTCAGCTATACACGACCGTACCGCAAACCGACACTGGTGCGCGAGATGAGTATTCTAAGGCGCTTGAGAGAACTCAGGAGAAGGAACTCGGCAAATTGACACCGTAACTTCGGAAGAAGGTGTGCCCTTTTAGTGTGAGGTGAACAACCGAGCATGAACGGGCTGCAAAAAATAGGTGGCTGCGACTGTTTATTAAAAACACAGCACTCTGCAAACACGAAAGTGGACGTATAGGGTGTGACGCCTGCCCGGTGCTGGAAGATTAATTGATGGGGTGCAAGCTCTTGATCGAAGTCCCAGTAAACGGCGGCCGTAACTATAACGGTCCTAAGGTAGCGAAATTCCTTGTCGGGTAAGTTCCGACCTGCACGAATGGCGTAACGATGGCCACACTGTCTCCTCCTGAGACTCAGCGAAGTTGAAATGTTTGTGATGATGCAATCTCCCCGCGGAAAGACGGAAAGACCCCATGAACCTTTACTGTAGCTTTGTATTGGACTTTGAACAGATCTGTGTAGGATAGGTGGGAGGCTTTGAAGTGCGGTCGCTAGATCGTATGGAGCCAACGTTGAAATACCACCCTGGTGTGTTTGAGGTTCTAACCTAGGTCCATTATCTGGATCGGGGACAGTGCATGGTAGGCAGTTTGACTGGGGCGGTCTCCTCCCAAAGCGTAACGGAGGAGTTCGAAGGTACGCTAGTTACGGTCGGACATCGTGACGATAGTGCAATGGCATAAGCGTGCTTAACTGCGAGACTGACAAGTCGAGCAGATGCGAAAGCAGGACATAGTGATCCGGTGGTTCTGAATGGAAGGGCCATCGCTCAACGGATAAAAGGTACTCTGGGGATAACAGGCTGATACCGCCCAAGAGTTCATATCGACGGCGGTGTTTGGCACCTCGATGTCGGCTCATCTCATCCTGGGGCTGTAGCCGGTCCCAAGGGTATGGCTGTTCGCCATTTAAAGAGGTACGTGAGCTGGGTTTAAAACGTCGTGAGACAGTTTGGTCCCTATCTTCCGTGGGCGCTGCAGATTTGAGAAAGCCTGCTCCTAGTACGAGAGGACCGGAGTGGACACACCGCTGGTGTACCTGTTGTCACGCCCGTGGCATCGCAGGGTAGCTATGTGTGGAAGAGATAACCGCTGAAAGCATCTAAGCGGGAAACTCGTTTCAAGATAAGATCTGCCGGGGCCTTGAGCCCCCTAAAGAGTCGTTCAAGACCAGGACGTTGATAGGCTGGGTGTGGAAGCGCAGTAATGCGTTAAGCTAACCAGTACTAATTGCTCGTGCGGCTTGACCCTATAACTTTGATCAATCTGATCAGACCTAAGTTATGCCAAGTGCGCAATCAAATAATCAAGCTGATTCCAGACTCTATGAATTCGTTGTACTGATCTAATCATTACAACAACAAGTTATGCCTGATGACCATAGCAAGGTGGTACCACTCCTTCCCATCCCGAACAGGACAGTGAAACGCCTTAGCGCCGATGATAGTGCGGATTCCCGTGTGAAAGTAGGACATCGTCAGGCTTCTACAGCAGCAATACCCCCAGATTAGCAATAATCTGGGGGTTTTGTCTTTGGACAATCCATTCATACCAATCCATACACACAGATTCACAAGCAAAAATCCGCTTGAATCTAATGGATTTAATCAATATGAATATATCGCTCCGCTGCAACCCATATAGTCAATCCCAACCTTAATAGGCTAGAGCCGTGCGACCCGGTTTGACTCCTTCCCCTCCTGGGGGAAGGCGGGAATGGGGGCCAAGCGGCTTACACATAAACACCCAGGTTCATCTAGCCACAGTTCAAACTGAGAACATCGCGCCAACTTGGCGTGCTAGTGCCAAGCGCAAGATCCGCTTTCCCTGGGAAACTAGGCCAACAAATTGTCGTCTGAACGCTGGACTCTCTCTACAGTGAGCAACCCAATCCGCTGACGCGCCAGCGACAAGTACTCCAATACGTGGACAGAGAGTGGGCCAGGACATGGGTAACAGATGCGCCGGTTCGCATGAGACCAAAAAACACCATTGCCAACCCCACAGCGCAGGGCTTTACCCCCTCTCCCGCTGGCGGGAGAGGGAAGGGGTGAGGGCTCGCAGCCGTAAATCAGTCCACCGCTCAAGAATGAGCACTCACTTCTAACCGACCACAGCAACCAAGTCCCGCGCCTGATCCATCACTCCACCTAACAACCTAGCTCAATACCAGCTCCTCACACTCCCAACCCCCAGGGATCGAGCAGCGCCCCCGCGCAGATTCCCCAAGACACCTACAATGAGCGATATGATTTCACGCGACATCACCATAGAGCGCCTAGCTACAGCGCGCGCACTCCTGCTTGAGCCTTTTGGCCTGGATGAAAGCCAGTTGCAGAAAACTCTCGCCTTAATTGCCGAGCAAAAAATAGACGACGCTGATCTCTATTTTCAGTACACCCGCTCAGAGGGCTGGAGCCTGGAAGAAGGTATCGTCAAAACCGGTAGTTTCAGCATCGATCAGGGCGTGGGTGTCCGCGCGGTCACTGGCGAAAAAACTGCTTTCGCCTATTCAGACGACATTTCGATGGCTTCGCTGACGGATGCAGCGCTGACGGTTCGCTCCATTGCCGCTGCTTCACAGGGTAGGCGCATCAAGGTGCCCAAGCGCAAGATAGCGGGCAGCCGCTCCCTCTACCGAGATCTTGATCCCATCGCCACACTAGACAGCACCGCCAAAGTGGCGCTGCTCGAAAAAGTGGAGCAGTGGGCGCGCGCCAAGGACCCGCGCGTGGTGCAGGTCATGGCCAGTCTTGCCGGTGAATACGATGTCGTGATGGTCGCCCGTTTAGACGGCACCATTGCCGCAGACGTACGGCCACTAGTTCGGCTTTCACTCACTGTCATTGCAGAGCAAAATGGCCGGCGAGAAGTCGGCTCTGCCGGTGGTGGTGGCCGCTTTGGCATGGCGTACTTTGATGACGAGCAAATTCAAGTCTATGTCGATGAAGCGGTCCACGCGGCCCTCACCAATCTCGAAGCTAGGCCCGCTCCCGCTGGAGAGATGTCCGTCGTATTGGGCCCAGGTTGGCCTGGCGTCTTGTTGCACGAAGCCATTGGCCACGGACTGGAAGGCGATTTCAACCGCAAGGGCTCCAGCGCGTTCAGTGGCCGTATTGGTCAACGCGTAGCCGCCAAGGGCGTCACAGTATTGGACGACGGCACTATTCCTGATCGCCGAGGCAGCCTGAACGTGGACGACGAAGGCCACGCCACGCAGAAAAATGTGCTGATCGAAGACGGTATCCTGAAATCCTATATTCAGGACTCGCTCAATGCCCGCCTGATGAACGTCAAGGCCACTGGAAATGGCCGACGGGAGAGTTACGCGCACATTCCAATGCCGCGCATGACCAACACCTACATGCTCGGCGGGCAAAGAGATCCACGCGAGATCGTGGCCAGCATCAAGAAAGGCTTGTACGCCACCAACTTCGGTGGTGGCCAGGTGGACATCACCAGCGGCAAATTCGTTTTCTCTGCCAGTGAAGCTTACTGGGTGGAGAACGGGAAGATTCAGTATCCCGTGAAAGGCGCCACCATCATTGGCAGTGGCCCGGAATCGCTCAAGAAAATCAGCATGATCGGCAACGACATGAAGCTTGATTCGGGCGTGGGCACCTGTGGCAAAGAAGGTCAAAGCGTTCCTGTGGGCGTTGGTCAGCCAACCCTGCGCATTGATGGTTTGACCGTAGGCGGTACGGCCTGAAGACACCGTTGGCTGCGGGGTCACCCCGCATCAACGATGCTTTCACCTTCGACTGCCCACGTTCTGAAATGATGCAACAGCGCAACGTGTCGGTTTTTATGTGCCTAGCCAATCAACTCTCGCGAACGCGCCTGTGCTAAAGTCGAAATCCTGATGAAAATGCGTGCAACGTTTTGGTTTTACTTTTGGTTCTCAGTCCTAGGCGGACGAGAGGCAACCGTGTAGCCCGCGCGCACCCTCCCGAAAAAAACCGCCGAAGCCTTGAGCCCGGCGGTTTTTTTTTGCCTTTTTCGATTGCACCGAACATTTCAAGGAATTTTCTGAATCATGAACGCCAAAGCAGCCAGTTCTTCCCCCACGTGGCAACCGTCGCAGGAACGCACCAGCCAAACCGACGACGAACGTATCAAGGACATCACCGTGCTGCCGCCACCTGAGCATCTGATCAGATTTTTCCCGATTTGCGGCACTGCGGTTGAGACGCTGATCGCGAACACACGCAAGAACATCCGAAACATCATGCATGGCAAGGATGACCGAGTACTGGTCGTGATCGGTCCTTGCTCGATTCACGATCCGCAAGCCGCGTTGGAGTACGCGCGCCGCCTCAAGCCGTTGCGCGACAAATATGCGGACTCGCTTGAAATCGTGATGCGCGTCTACTTCGAAAAGCCGCGGACGACCGTGGGCTGGAAGGGATTGATCAACGATCCCTACCTCGACGAAAGCTACCGCATTGACGAAGGCCTGCGCATTGCACGCCAGTTGCTGATCGACATCAACCGCACAGGCATGCCCGCTGGCAGCGAATTCCTTGATGTCATTTCGCCCCAATACATTGGCGATCTCATCAGCTGGGGCGCCATTGGTGCACGCACCACTGAAAGCCAGGTGCACCGCGAATTGGCATCTGGACTTTCCGCCCCCATTGGGTTTAAAAATGGCACAGATGGCAACATCAAAATTGCCACCGATGCCATTCAGGCCGCTGCGCGCGGGCACCACTTTCTTTCGGTGCACAAGAACGGGCAAGTGGCCATCGTTCACACCGAAGGCAATAAAGATTGCCACGTCATTTTGCGCGGCGGGAAAGAGCCCAACTACGATGCAGCCAGTGTGCAGGAAGCGTGCAAAGAGCTGGAGGCTTCCAAGCTGCCTGCGCGGTTGATGGTCGATTTCAGCCACGCCAACAGCAGCAAAAAATTTGAACGTCAGGTGGATGTGGCACGCGACGTAGCGGCCCAGATCAGCGGCGGATCTACCGGCGTCTTCGGTGTGATGGTGGAAAGCCATATTCACGCTGGCGCACAGAAGTTCACGCCCGGTAAGGATGACGTGAATGCGCTTGAATATGGCAAGAGCATCACCGATGGCTGCATCGGTTGGGAAGATACGCAAACCGTGTTGCAGGTACTGGCCGATTCAGTGCGCGCACGGCGCAAAGGCTGAAAGTCCATCCGGGGATGACGAATGGAAACCCGGAGCACAAGCGACAAGTGCTCCGGTGTCCGGACAAACCCGTGCGTGCACCCGAGCAGGGTAGACTTGCGTCAGAGCCATTTGCCAGATGAGGCAGGTGCCAGGATGCCACTCAACTAAAGGTGATCGATGCAAAACGAAGTTCGCGTCATTCAGGACGAGCGTACCGAATGGAGCTTCGAGCTCAAAAATCCTTCCTCGTTGACGAGCGCAGAAGGCCGTGCCTGGCTGGACGAGCAATTCAACCAACTGGGCAGCGAGCCCTTGCGTCCTACAGGCAAGCTGCTTGTGGCAGACATTGTTCTAGTTGTTGCACGCGACGCCGGACCCAAGCTCCTCTCAGACCCAAATTGGGGTCAAAGTTTCGCAGAGGCCGCGAGTGCCGCTTTGGGGAAACCAGTGGTACGTATCAATCTGGCGGGCATGACAGTCTCGTATTGAGATGTAGAAGCCAAGCCGGTGCCGAGATGCTGTGAACGAAGCCCTCGAGCCCGCCTTGGCCGCAAAATCCCATCCGCTCAGCTTTAACGCTCGACGCAGTCTGAGACACGCCTGCGCTTTAAGCCTGGTGTGGACAGCTTTTGACGACTCTTCCCGTCAGCCGGATGCGTTCAGACCCTCTGAATGCGCCGGCCACGCAGCTGCGCTAATCCATCACTAGAACGCGCGGCTCGTCCGGTGCAAGCGCTCCTTCGGCGACCACGCCTTGCCAGCGAGTGAGTTCATTCCCGACGCGCAAACCTAGCGCGGAGGGCGGTCCTACCTCAACTGTGGCCCCCTGGCGCTCGAAACGATCAATGACCTCCGGGTCCGAAAGAACTTCGTTCAAGGCGGCGTTGATCCGAGAAACCACCGCCACTGGCGTTTTTGCGGGTGCGAAGAGGCCATACCACTGTGACACATCGACGCCTTCAATTCCCGCTTCCGACAAAGTCGGGAGCTGAGGAAACGCATCCAGTCGCGCCGACCCTGCCACAGCCAAGGCATTCAAACGCCCATCCAAAATGAACGGGTAAGCCGTGAAGAGGCTAGGGAACATGACCTGCGTGCGCCCATCCAGAGTATCCATAATGGCGGGAGCGGCGCCGTCGTAGGTTCTGCCGTTCATGTTCGTACCACTGTTCAGCTGAAATAGTTCAGCCGCGAAATGTGGCGGTGTTCCATCCCCAGCAGACGCATAGCTGACGCTCCGAGGGGAGTCGGTTAATCGCTGAATAAGACTTCGAACGTCCCTCAAGCCACTTTCGTTGTTGGCGACCATCAGGGTGGGCGATGAGCCGACCAAACCTATAGGTTCGAAATCAGCGACAGGATCGTAAGCCAGCTTCTGCAGGGCCGGATTCATGGCGTGGGTGCCAACGTAGCCGAACATGAGGGTATGGCCGTCCGGCTCCGCTTTGGCGACGTACTCGCTAGCGATCGCACCATTCGCTCCTGCCCGGTTATCCACGACCACATCTTGTCCGAGCAAGGGTTTGAGCTTGCTTGCGATGATTCTGGCCATGGTGTCGTTGCCGCCGCCAGCTCGGGTAGGCACGATGATCTTGATGGCCTTGCGAGGAAACTTTGAGCGCTCTTGCTCCGTCGCTTCGGGCTTGGTGAAGACGTAGTCAGGCAACTCCATCTCACCCTGCATGATTTTTCTGGCGGTACGCACCAGACCCGCAGAGGTTACTTCTGCGGAGTCTCCTTCGCCCTCCAGTTCTACTTCTACGTCGATTTGCCCAGCAGGGTGCAATAAGACCAATGGGTGTTTGCCTGGACGACGCGCTACTGAGCTGGCAACCGTTCCTGGCAGCGCGAATGCGCTCAGAACCCCGATGGCCCCGGTGACGGCATGCGATGAGTGGCAACGGTGGGGGGTGAAATAACGCGAAGTGATGCTGTTGGGCGAGTCTCCCGCGCTCACCAAGACGGGCTTAGGAATCACACTTGCGGAAACATCGCCCAGACCCATCAGCAGGCCTGCCTGGAGACGCAGTTTCTCCAAACGGTCCAATAAGGCTGGGTGGGCATCTAATGCCGCGGGTTTTTCATTGCCAGCTACGCTCAGATCGCTCGCGCGGATAATCATCAACGGCATGGCGGCATCGATGCATGTCACCTCGATGCCGTCAATCACATCGATGCGATTGCCGGTGGGAAAGACCTTGCCGGTGACGGCTCCCCAGGCGTCGAGAAAGTTCAGCAAGATGGGGGCCGCAGTTCCAGCCACGCCGTCTATGCGGGCATCACCTGCATAAGTGACCTTCCCACCTGGGGTACGCACCGTGACATCTATACGCGAGCGTGTGTTGACGTTAAAAATGCGAACTCGCGTCGTTTCCGCGCCTGCGACGATGAGACCTTGTTCTATCGCGAAGGGTGCAACGCCGGACAGCATATTGCCGCAATTAGGTCTGGTGTCCACTGAGCGATGGCCTACGCCCACTTGCGCAAAGAGATAGTCCAGATCGCAACCAGGCTGCTGCGAGCGCGAGACGATAGCTACCTTGCTATTGAGGGTGCTGCCTCCTCCGACACCATCCAATTGGAGAGGATCGGAGGCGCCAATGGCACCGATGAGTGCCTGATTACGCTCTTCTTCCTGTTCGGGGAGCCATTCCTTCAGGAAGAAGGGACCGCGTGATGTACCTGCGCGCATGAGTACGCATGGAATTGTCCGGCTCATTTTGGAATCAGTCTGCTGTCAGCTTGGCCGCCTGGACGACCTTTTTCCACTTGACCTGCTCTTGCGCGATGTATGTCCGCATCTGCTCGGGCGACATGATTTCCACTTCCGCACCGCTGTCCTCAAGCTTCTTGACGACAGCGGGGTCTGCAAGCGCCGCATTCAGAGCTTTGTTGAGTTGCGCGATGACGTCTTTAGGCGTTTTGGCAGGTGCAAAGATGCCGTACCACTGCGACACATCGACGTTGTCGATGCCTTGCTCTTTCAGCGTTGGGACATCGGGCATCGTAGAAGACCGCTTGCTACCCGCCACGCCTATCGGCCTGAGTTTCCCGCCCTTGACGTAGTTGGTGGCAGTGAACAGACTGGGGAACATCACCTGTGTTTGTCCACCAATGGTGTCGGTTACAGCGGGAGCAGAGCCTTTGTAGGGAACGTGGAGCATGTTCGTTCCGGTGGAAAGCTTGAACATTTCCGCGGCGAAATGCGGCGCGGTTCCATTGCCGGCTGACGCGTAGCTGAATTGGCTGGGATTGGCCTTCATCAGCGCGACCAGTTCCTTTGCGTTGTTTGCTTTAACGGCCGTGTTGATGACCATCAGCGTGGCAGAGGAGCCCACCATGCCGACTGGCTCGAAGTCCTTGACGGGGTCGTAGCGGAGCTTTTGCAGCGCGGGGTTCATGGCGTGCGTGGCGATATACCCCAGCATGAGGGTATATCCATCCGGCTTGGCGCGAGCCACGAACTCGGTGGCAATTGAGCCGTTCGCACCTGCCTTGTTTTCTACGATCACAGACTGCTTGAGAGAAACGGAAATAGCCTGTCCGATCACGCGAGTCATCGCGTCGTTGGCACCACCCGGAGCTGTGGGCACGATGATAGTGATCGCTTTCTCCGGATAAGCGGCCAAGGCGCTGCCGCATGTGAGCAAAGCCGACGTGGCCAAAGCACAAAGCAAGGTGGATTGACGAAGGTGCATTGATGTCTCCTATGGTTGAAATGGCGTGTCGAAGGCTTCCCCATGACCGTGCCCCTATAGTCTTTGGTTTGGTTGCTGCTGTAAATTGCATGTTTCATATTGATTGATGCGTTCTATCGATCAATATGATTCGATCCCAATGAGTACAAGGCGAGCGAGCGCTCTACGGGGCGGTGGTGCCTGGGGTCGGTCGAACGCTCGGTCGGCTATGGCACTGCGTGGTGCGCGAAGACGGATGGGAGATGGCTCTCTTGGGCGGGAAGAACGCCCGTACAGAAGAAATCAATGAGGCGGTAGCGAACAGTCGCCGATGGGCTGTCGGGCGACAAAGAGATCGTGACAGAGCTTGCACCGTAACCACAGGAGGTTCTGGTGCGTTCCCCGTTGAAGGATGCTATTTAGCAGGAGTTTCAGCGGAGCGGTGATGGCGCATAGCTGCTTCAATCTCGGCGAAAGCTTGGCCGCTTCGCGACGGCACACAACGGCGCTACTGACAGGATGCAGGGCGAATACACCGAAAACGGTGCGCTCACGTAGACGAGGATGAAGCGTCTGGTGAGCGGACCTCAATCGGAACGCCAGGCGTTTCGCCTTACTTCTTCATTTCGTCCTTCTTCATGCCATCGCCCTTGGACATGGCGTCCTTACCCATGGCGTCTTTCGCCATCGAGTCTTTCTTCATGGAGTTCTTGCCCATGGCATCTTGCTTCATGCTGCCCTTGGCCATGGAGTCTTTTGCCATCGAATTCTTTGACATCGAATCCTTTGCCATTCCGTCTTTCTTCATCTCATCGGCCGCGAAAGCCGACACAGAGCCGAGGGCCAGGAAGCTGGCGAGGAGAGTGGTGGAGAGTTTGTTCATTTTCAAAGTCCTTGTGATGCAGGGTAAAAGGCACGGGCCCCTAGCGTCGCGGATTGGACGTTCGCTCCGCAGCGAACGTCCAACCCAAGGCGCTTGTAACTCGGCCGCGTTTTCAGCTGTGTTGAGCCCGGTATGGACTCAACTACCGCCGAACCAGTTGTAGCCCTGGTCTTCCCAGTAGCCGCCAGGGTAGGTATTAGTGACGAAGATGGCCTTGATGTGTTTCGGGTTCTTGTAGCCAAGCTTGGTTGGCATCCGCAGCTTCATCGGGAAGCCGTACTTCGGCGGCAATGGCTGGCCGTCGTACGTCAATGCGAGCAAGGTCTGCGGATGCAGCGCGGTCGGCATGTCGATACTGGTGTAGTAGTCGTCCGAACATTTAAAGCCGATGTACTTCGCGCTGGTGTCCGCGCCCACGCGCCTCAGGAAGTCTGCGAAGCGCACACCGCCCCACTTGCCAATCGCACTCCAGCCTTCCACGCAGATGTGGCGCGTCACTTGATCATGCTGTTGCATGGCGCGCAGTTCTGAAAGCTTCCAGGCGCGCTTGTCAGCGATCATTCCGTTGAGCTCTAGCCTGTAGCTCTCCTCGTCTATCTGGAGCACCTCGCTCTCGGCGTAGTAGGCATTGAACGGAAAGGGGCGGGTAATCATCGACTCGGGGTAAGTCGGTGCGAGCTGGTTCGGGTCAAAGATCCAGCCTTGCACGTGGTCGTTGAAGCGCGAGATCGTGGTGAGCGCGGCTTCTACGCCTTCGTTGTCGCTGATGCTGCAGCCCGTGAGCAGAGACAGGCCGCCCATCGTGAGCGATCGCTGAAGAAAAGCCCGGCGAGCCGGTTGCTCAATCTTGCGGCCGATCAGCTTGCGGGCTTCAGCCAGTACGCCGTCCGCGTCGACATCATTCAGGGGCGGGCGTTGGAATATTTTCATGATTTAACTCCTGATCGACCGCTGAGCATGGTGAGCAAGGTACGGGGTACCAGGGCAACCATCACCAGGTGGATCCCCACGAAAGCAACCAGTGCGGCCATCGCAAAGAAGTGGATGCGGCGTGCCAACTCGTAGCCGCCAAGCAGGTCGCGCAGCAAGCCGAACTGCACTGATTTCAAGAGCACCAGACCTGACAGCACCAGGAGAACAATGTCTAGCATCACGAATAGGTAGGCGAGGCGCTGTACGCTGTTGTAGTGGCGCGGATCGGCGTGCGAGAGCTTGCCGCGCAGCGCAGCGAGCGCGTCGTGCCAGATGGACGAGGGCGACAGTGGAAAGAACTTGGTGAAGAGCCGGCCGCTCGCGATATTCAGCGTCAGGTAGATCAGCCCGTTGAGTGCCAGCAGCCACATCGCCGCGAAGTGCCACTGCAGCGCACCGCCCAGCCAGCCGCCTAGAGTGAGCATGGCCGGGATCTCGAATGAAAAGAACGGCGAAGCGTTGTAGATGCGCCAGCCACTGGTCACCAGCACCAGCACGGCTACGGCGTTGAGCCAGTGCGTGATGCGCATCCACACGGGATGAATCGGACGGGTACCGCCGGTGCCGGTGGCAGTGGTGATCGAAGGGGCGGTGTGCATGGACTGGATTGTTGGGCGAACCCAATCACAGATGCATCACGGAGAGTTCAATTTATCGTGACAACTCCACTCGAAAGGTCAGCGCCCCAAGTGAAGATTGGCTGGCTGGCGATAGCCCGCGAACCTGCCGCGAGCTGCAGGAAGACTGCTCAGCTGATGTGTGCATGAGGGGTTGACCTTCGGGCCCGTTGACGGAGCTTCATCAGCTCCAATTGCTAGCGCTCTTTGCTCGGCCAGTCGGGTCGATCCCTTGCCCAACTTCGGAGAAAGTCCAGCAGAGTTCGCACTCTCAGTGGTACTGATGTTCGACTGGAATAGATCGCAAAAATCTGCAGCGGCTCCGGGGCATAGTCCGGTAATACGGTGACGAGCGTACCGGATTCCAACTCATCGCTGATCATGTAAAGCGGATGCATCGATATGCCCATGCCAGTCGCGGCGGCTTCAGCCAGGACGTAGCCAAAATTGGACTGCATATTGCCCTGGACTCGCTGGGTTACCGGTCCCGCGGGGCCACGAAAGTGCCATAGGCCGGTGGGTGCCTTGGTGGTGTTCACCAAACAATTGATCTGTGCCAGATCCGCAGGGCTTTTCAGATATGCGTGCCTGGCCGCGAATTCCGGTGAAGCCACGAGTACCTGAGGCACATCCGCTAACTTTATTGCTTTGTGGCTGGCGTCCTTGAGCGAGGTGCCGATGATGATGCCTACATCCATACCCTCGTTGATAAACGTCTCCTCTTTGCGATGAGTGAGGAGAATCAATGTGACTCGTATGTCAGGGTGGAGTCGGCAGAATTCGGCCAGGACGTGAGTGAGTCGGTTGGAGCCGAATGATGGGGCAACGCCTATCCGAATTTCGCCTGCAATGTCTTGGGACAACTCCGCCACACGGCTGCGCATGGTTTCGAGTTGACCAACTACCGATTCGCCAATCTCCACCACTTGCTCACCTGCCAGCGTGAGGCTCATTTGCTTGGTGGTGCGGTTCAAGAGCCGGGCAGTCAGCGTTCGTTCCAGGAAAGCCACGTGTTTGGTCACCGAGGCCGGAGAGAGGCCAAAGTGCTCGGCTGTGCGCGCAAAGCTCCGACGACGAGCGACTTCAAGGAAGACTTTCAAAGACATCAGCTCATCCATTCATTCTTTCTCCACTGGAAATAACAAATTTGCCCGCTGCGTATTGTGAGTCATTGGCGAACTAAGGACACTCCTTCATTCCACTTTCAAGTGATGATCTCTTTCTACAGAGGAAATATGAAACTCAAGCCAACGGGCGAAACTTTGGGCGCAAGGGTTGAAAACCTGGATATAAGCGTCCCGCTGAGCGAGCAGGATCGAAGCGAAGTCATGAGTGCACTCGGGCACTATGGAGTCTTGGAGTTTCCGCAGCAGACGCTGTCACCTCAAGCTTTGCGCGATTTCAGCGCTCAGTTTGGGGAGTTGTTTATCTCACCTGGAGGCCGCGCTCAAGAACCAGGCTTCCCTGAGATCATGAATCTTTCCAACATCGTCCGTGACGGGCACCCGGTAGGGCTGTCTGACGCAGGGCAATCCTGGCATACCGACATGTCGTACATGCGGATGATCGCGTTTTCGAATGTGCTCTATGGATTGATCATTCCGTCTCGCGACGGTCATCCACTGGGAGCTACACAATTCCGCAACATGCATGCGGTCTGTGACGCATTGCCACCTGAAATACGAGCTCGGCTGAATGGTCGGCGCGGCATCCATGACTTTGAAAAATTCTGGGACATGATGCGACGAGAGAAGGGAAGTTCAAGGCCCGCACTCAGCGAAGCCGAAAGAAGAGCCCGCCCGCCCGTGAGTCAGCCCTTGATTTTTCCTCATCCCATTACCGGCCGCGAAGTGCTGTATGCGAATCCGGGCTATCTCACCGGCATTGAAGGAGTCCCCCGTAAGGAAGCAGAGGAGTTGATGAATTGGCTCTTCGAGTTTCAGGACCGAGATGAGTTTCTGTTCGAATTTCATTGGAGCCCGAGATCCGTGCTGATGTGGGACAACATTGGCACGACGCACAACGCGGTGGCGGACTATGGCCCGGACGAGCCGAGGCATATCAAGCGCTGCCAAGTCATGGCCACGGAGTTTTACGGCGGCACAGGAACCGGCATTCCGGTCCAGGCATTAGCCTGAGTCCAGCGAATTAGTTATTAAAAATCAGGAGCCAAATATGCGAGTTTCCCCAATCTCACGACGTCTTGCCGTAGCCGCCTTGGCCGCACTTGCCGGAGTGCCGCTGCTTTCGAGCGCAGCGGATCCGGTCTATCCTGCACGCCCCGTGACCGTGGTTGTCGCCTATGCGCCAGGTGGCGCTACAGATATCGTTGCACGCGCACTTGCTCAGGAAATGACCTCGTCATTGGGGCAGAGCGTCATTGTTGACAACAAAGCGGGTGGGGGCACCGCCGTGGGCACGTTGGCGGTCAAGCGGGCATCGCCTGATGGCTATACGCTCCTCTTCGGAACCAATGCCTTCGTGATCAGCTCCTTGATTCAAAAGCCATCACAGTGGGATCCCGTCAAAGATTTCGAACCCGTTGGACTCGTGACTACGCAGGCCTTGGGGGTTTTTGTTCGACCCGGCCTGAAGGTACGCTCCATACCGGAGTTGATTGCATACGGAAAAGCGAACCCCGGTAAATTGAACTTCGCTTCATCTGGGAACGGTTCCGCTCAGCACTTGGCCGGCGAAGCCTTTCAACAGGCCGCAGGAATCAACATGGTTCATGTGCCTTACAAAGGTGCAGGACCAGCGCTTCAGGACATGGTGGGTGGCCGGGTGGATTTGATGTTTACTTCCATGGTGGGCATGTCTGAGCTGACCAAGGATCAGAAAGTACTGCTCATTGCCACCACGGGGAAGAATCGCTCGTTTGCCACGCCGAATGTGCCCACTGTGGCGGAAGGCGGTGTTCCAGGCTACAACGTCCAGCCGTGGCAAGCGCTATTCGCACCAGCGAAAACCTCAGCAGCAGCGTTGGAGCGACTGCAAAGGGAGTTGGCTCGCATCGGTAAAGACGAAGGCATGACTAAACGGTTGCGTGATCAAGGCATGGAGCTCACGGTCAGTACTGCCGCAGATCTAAGAAACCATCTTCAGCAGGAGCGCACCTCTTACACGAAGCTGCTTCAGACAGTCACTGTTGACTAGCCCAGGGAAACAGAGAAATATGGCAGACCTGTTGAACATCGCGGACTATAGGGAACAGGCACGCAAACTCCTGCCTCATGGATTGTTCGAGTTTGTGGATCGTGGAACAGAAGATGAGGTCGCCTTGTTCAACAATAGGCGTGCGTTCGAGGCCATCAAGCTAGTCCCGCGGACTTTGGTGGACGTGTCGCAACGGAGTGCCGCGACGTCTCTTTTCGGGAAGCCCTTGAAAATGCCGTTGGCCATTGCACCGAC
The DNA here is from genome assembly GCF_000422885.1 of Ottowia thiooxydans DSM 14619. Taxonomy (GTDB): domain Bacteria; phylum Pseudomonadota; class Gammaproteobacteria; order Burkholderiales; family Burkholderiaceae_C; genus Ottowia; species Ottowia thiooxydans. Next base: position 16,850 of record NZ_KE383944.1, read on the forward strand.
GGGTGCGGCTGGGCTGATGTGGCATGACGGAGAGATCGCGTTAGCTCAAGCTGCGGCGACTGCGGGAATTCCTTTTACCGTCGCCACAGGATCCCTGACTTCGATGGAGCGAGTGGCCAGGGAGGCTGGTGGATCACTCTGGTTCCAACTCTACATGTGGCCAGATCGAAAAGCCTCCTATGGGTTGGTGGCACGTGCTGAAGCGGCCGGCTACGAGGCGCTTGTCGTGACGGTGGATACCGCCGTGGGTTCCAACCGCGAATACAACGTACGAAACGGATTCACCATTCCCTTTCGCTTCTCGGCGCGAAATGTCCTGGATGTGATGAGTAGCCCGCGCTGGATGCTCCGGGTATTGGCGCGCTATGCGCTCACCACGGGATTGCCCCAGTATGAAAACTACCCACCAGAAATGCGCAGGAGTGTAGTGGCTCGTCCGATGGGGAAGGCCATGAAGAAGACAGATGCGCTCACTTGGGAAGACCTGCGAGAGCTGCGCAGGGTTTGGCCCCGTACCTTGATCGTAAAAGGCATTCTGGATCCGGGCGATGCGGCTCGCGCTATCGAATGTGGCGCTGATGGCATTGTGATCTCCAACCATGGAGGGCGAATGCTGGACAGCTCCATTGCGCCTTTGGATGCGCTTCCAGGAATTGCAAAAACGGTTCAAAAGCGCGTACCTCTGCTGTTAGACGGCGGGATCCAACGAGGCAGTGATATTGCGAAGGCGCTCGCACTTGGCGCCGATGCCGTACTGGTTGGACGATCAACTCTGTATGGGCTCGCTGTCTCGGGTGAGCGCGGCGCAGGGCACGTGCTTGCTCTTTTGCATGAAGAGTTGGTCCGCGTCATGGGGTTGATTGGCAGGCCCCTCATTTCAGACCTCGATACCCATTGCCTCGTGTAGATGGTGCTGCCGGACACTTGAAAGTCGCTTATGACCGATTACGCGCGTGATGACACCCCCTCACAGCGTCTCAGCCGCTTCTATTTCTGGCTGGATGAACGCAAATACACTGAGATGCTCGAATTGCTGGAGCTTGATTCGATATGGCATCGTCAGGGAAAGATCTTGAAGGGCCGTGCGCAAATCCTTGAAGCACTGCAGAGTCGGCCTGAATCCAAGAAAGTACGGCACATCATCACCAATGCGTTCTGGGATGCGAGCTCAAGTGGCACATGCACTGCGTTCGCATATCAAACCGTTTACCTTCAAGCGCCAGGTGAACCAGGGCTGCCTGCAACGCCAACATATGCAAGCAAAATTTCGGCCATCAAAGCTGACATGCGCCACTCAGAGAGAGGTTGGCGTATCGCGGAGCTGTCATCTGCTGTCGCGATGAATCTGGTCCCCTGAAAAGCTTGGGTTGTGTCGTAGTGAATTGAGCAAGAGAGGATTTTCTCGTGAAATGGATTAGATATTCCTGTGGCAATACCACTTCATACGGAATCTTGACGGGTACGACCATTCAGCCTGTCGTGGGAGATCCCTTCCACGGATACGAGGTCACGTCCAAGCAAGTGGAGCTGAAGGATGTCACGCTTGAAGTGCCGTTGATACCTCGAACTTTTTACGCTGCAGGTATGAACTATGCGCAGCATGTGAAGGAGGTGGCCCTACGTCATGGGATCGACGCTACGCTCCCAACGCAAGCCGACATCGGCTATCGTGCAAACAATGCTCTGATTGCCCACGATGAAGATGTCATCATTCCGGCAGATGCCGGAGAGAAGATTCACTACGAAGGTGAACTGGTCGTGGTGGTGGGCCGGAAAGTCAAGAATGTCACCGAGGCCGATGCCCTGGACTGCGTGCTGGGTTACACGATCGGAAATGACGTCAGCGAACGCGACTGGCAGAAATTAGACAGAACCTTTTGGCGAAGCAAAAACTCGGACACCTTCAAGCCTATGGGGCCTTGGATTGAAACCGAATTTGACATCACTGGCGCGCGCACAGAGATTCGTCTGAACGGCCAGGTTTCCTATGCCTTCGATACTGCTGCCATGATTTTTGGGGTAGCTCATTTCATCAGCCGCATGTCGCAGTACATCACTTTGTACCCCGGTGATGTGATCTGGATGGGAACCGATGGATCCTCACCCAACATTCGCCACGGCGACACCGTTGAGGTGGGGATTTCGGGAATAGGGACGCTTCGAAACCGCTTTGTGCGTGCGGGTGCGTGAGTTCTTCTGGCGAAGTATTGCTTAGCTTTTCGCTGGGCGAATTTAGTAGGAACAGACCTTAGCGTGATGCTTGGTGTTGGGCAAGCGCTTCTAGGAGCCGTGTATGCACACCACCGAAGCCTCCATTACTCATGCAAAGCAGGTGATCACCGGGTTGTGCCGACTGAGTGACTTGGCGCACGATGTCTTCAATGCTGTCTGAAACCCGCGCACGATCTCCCATGGGAGATAAGGCGCTGCGAGCATCCCAATCCAGGCCGCCCGTGTGGCAAAACGCCAAGTCGGCGTGTTCCAGGGACCAGGGCAACTGACTCTTCATGGTGCCGAGCTTCATGGTGTTGCTTCGCGGCTCAAAGATGGCCAGGATGCGATCGCTTGTTCTGCCGCTCGCATCGAGTTGACGGCGCAAGCCGTCTACAGTGGTGCGGATGGCTGTGGGGTGGTGCGCAAAGTCGTCGTAGACCGTGATGGCGCCGCCCGCGCGTGGAACGCTTCCACGGACTTCCATTCGTCTGCGCACGTTCTGAAAACTACTCAACGCTTGCGCAGCATCCTGCGGCTTGACGCCCACATGTTCTGCGGCCGCGATGGCGGCCAGCGCATTGAGTTGGTTGTGCGTACCTGAAAGCCCCCATTCCACGCGGCCCGCAGATTTCCCATGTTGCAAGACCTCGAAGTTCGATGGTTCTCCCTCGGCGGTGAAATCGCTCACAACGCTTCCGAAGCTGCGCTGCTCGCTCCAGCAGCCTTGCGACAACACGCGGGTGAGGCTTTCTTCCAGACCATTGAACACCACTCGGCCGGAAGGGGGGACGGTGCGAATCAAGTGGTGAAACTGCCGCTCGATGGCAGGAAGATCGTCGAATATGTCTGCGTGATCGAATTCGAGGTTGTTGAGCACTGCAGTCCGCGGACGGTAGTGTACGAACTTGCTGCGCTTGTCAAAGAATGCGGTGTCGTATTCGTCCGCCTCAATGACAAAGAGCGGTCGCTCCAAACCTGCGGGTACCGGGCCCCCGAGCCTTGCGGAAATGCCGAAATTGAGTGGCACACCTCCCACTAGGAACCCCGGGCTCCGGCCTGTGCTCTCCAGAATCCAGGCCAGCATGGAGGTGGTCGTCGTCTTGCCGTGCGTGCCGGCCACGGCCAGTACGTGACGGCTTTGAAGCACGTTTTCGAGCAACCACTGCGGGCCGCTGACGTAAGAGGCACCCGCGTCCAAAATGGCCTCCATCAACGGGAATTTGGGCGTGCCATCTGGTAGCCGAGCTCGGCTGACGACGTTACCGATGACGAAAACATCTGGCTTGAGCGCGAGCTGGTCTGCACCAAAACCCTCGATCAGCTCGATGCCCAATGCGCGGAGCTGATCGCTCATGGGCGGGTACACGCCTGCGTCGCAACCTGTGACTGTGTGCCCCGCCTCCCGCGCCAATGCGGCCACGCCGCCCATGAACGTACCGCAAATACCCAAGATATGAATGTGCATGAGGAGATTCTAAGAGCGCGATCAGCGACGCTGGCGACGCGATTGGGTGGATAGGGGCAGAGGTGGCACTAAGGGGTATCGCCTGCAAAACTTAATTGTTACAAATTCCGGAAAATGCCAAATAAGTCGCACCTTGTTTGTATCTTTTCCAGTAGTCCGCACTATTCGCGTCTTTGACGTTATTGTGGCTCCGCGCCTCGCCGGAGCGCCCCAAGATGTATCCCTGAACTCCGCTGCGGCCCTAGAAGGCACCGGTTGTCCGGTTCGTCCATTCAGGAGCTTAAAGGAAACGATATGGTCCGTTCGACACGCATCGAAGCAGCGGCGCAGTGGAGAAGCATTGCTTTGTCGGCCCTCCTGTTGGCTGTGCCGGCGCTAGTTCAAGCCAAGGACTATTGGACAACCTTCTCTGGTCCCTCGCTCACTTCAAGCACTCTCCACTCTGGGCCGGTCACGATTACCAATCAAGGTGCCGGGGCGGGCGCTCCCTATACCATTTCAACGCCCCCCTTCACCATTTCAGACGTAGCTTTCTATCCGGCAAGTCTGAAGACGATGGCCAATCACATGGTGCGCGCACCGGTCGCTGTGGCCACCGCTGCCGCTCCTGCGTATGCGGAAATAGCTTTCCCGAGCGGGCCAGTCATTGATCCCATCGTGGCTTTCTACAGCTTGGACAATTCGGGGGTGACACTCGCCGGTACCTTGCAAAGCAGCGGCGGACCGGTCGTGACCGAGATCGAATCTAATCAGCCTTCAATGATCAACTTGGCAGCTTTGTCAGTTTCAGGCCCATTTGCCGGCGGAACTAACAACGTGGAAGGGTGCTTTGTAGGCTCGCGCAGGGTCTGCGGAATCTATCGTCTCAAAGGGTTGTATTCAGCGATTCAGTTAGGGCAGTTCATAGCCTTCGGATCGAGTGATGGCGTTGGGTTTCAAATTGGTTTGGCGGTCACACCACTACCGCAACCGGACACGGGGTCTGCGCCATTTGGCTTGACGAGAATAGCGATTGCCGATTTGCGCGTGAATGACAGCATGGAGGGCGCTGCGGGCACTGCAGTTCCGGCAAACACTGGTTTGGCCGTGGTTTCCATGGCCGATGCTTGGCCTGCAGGTTTCACGCTCAATCCCGCAACGGGAGCGGTCACTGTGAGCGCTTTGGTGGCTCCCGGTCAGTACATATTGCGCTACCGTTTGTGCGATGCCGCAGATCCTACGGACAATTGTGCAGAGTCCACTGCGACGATCACGGTGCGTCCGCCTGCTCCTGTTGCTGTGCCGACGCTACCTGCTTCAGGCTTGGCCGTGCTGGTGAGCATATTGGCTTTGTCGGCTATCAGGATTCGGCGGCGCGGCTGAGTCTAGGATCGTTTCCGGCAACTGTAGGCAGGCTTTAGGCCGCCCCTCAGATTTGTCGGTTATGCCCGCTCGAAAAATCCTGTTGGATTGGCCCCGCGCGGGTAATTACCCGGGCCTACATATTGACCAAGCTTCGCGTCTATTTGAATTTCTGGCTTCGCGTCAGGAGTTCTTAATTTCATAGTGATGCTGCATTCGGAGTCATCGGATGAAATTATTTCTCTTTTTTTAGTAATCGAAGGCCATCCTTTGTAATGAAGGTCATTGGTCGGGATGGATTCTTCTGCCTCAGCGATACTGCCTTGCGGGATGAAATCTCGATGGGAGGCAATAATACTCGCCCGGTCTAATATTGATTTATTAGCTAACGGAGTAAATTTTACATGTGATTTTGTTTCGAAACCCCCATTCATGTTGGATATGGAATGTGAAATCTCAGGTCTTGAACCCGGGATCGCATTTATGTTAAAGCCGTCGATTGCTCGCCGAAAGAATTCTCGCATTGTAGATTGATGGAAAAACTTTTTTGCCATCGATATTTCATCTACGGTAAACCCTTCGCTTACTAGCAAAGCGTCAAACCGTTTCACGGTATCGTCTGAATTTTCTCCGAGAATAAGTTCAAATTTTATTTCATTAACATAAATAGTTTGCCTTTGGATATCTATCTTAAACTGGTGTTCAGCACCTTTGGTTAGAGGGGCGTTCGCAATCTCTATCATGCTATCCGTGAATCCTTGAAATGAACCCATCTCTATGGGTTGAAAGGTATCTCCAAGGCAGAGAAAATTATCGAAATATTCCAGCCCAAAGTCTATGCCGAATGCATACTGTTTGCCATCAGGGAAAATGTCTTCGCTGAATGCGGACGCAAATTCGTCACCTATGTTCGATTTTAGTTCGCTGAAAGCAAAGTATTTCTCAGCAACCGTTGTCGTGGAAGAATAAAGCTCGGACAAGAGCGAAGTCAATTCTTCCAAGTTGAGTTGAGGGCTCCATTTAGAAATTTGTTCGGCTAATAGGCTATCACGGCTGGCTGTGAATGAGAGATGGTTGAAAAACGGCAGATCAACGTCAATCGATAGCTTTATATTGTCTGGATCCTTCGAATCGAAGTTGAATCTATCTTTATAAGTTGGCTTGGTCAGCTCTTGCAGCCTTATGAAAGCCGCGAATTTTTCAACGCCTGTAGATTTCTGGGAGCAAAAAGTCAATAAGCACTGCTTGCATTGCATGCGATCAGTATGGAATACCCAGTCGGAGACACGATCAAAGATCCGTTCAAAGATTCCCAGCCTGTCTAGCCCCTTGTCTGCGGCAATGCGAACGTTGGCGAGATCTTGGTTGTTTAGATTGCCAAGAAAAGAATGCTTGGCTGAAATGTCACCGATCACGTTAGAGTCCTAGCAAAAGATTCAAATGCACAGGCACCGAGCCACTCTCGATCCGCACAAGGTAAGTGACACGGATAAACTATTGGTTCCATTTCGAATAGAGAGTTCTCTGGGCGCGCATGAGGTCTAATCACGGCTCCGGAGCGCTGGGCTCTTCTGCACTGGTTGCCTGCTAGCCTTTGGTGACCCTCTGCAAGGGCGCCTCGTTGAGGCTCACCCGAAGGGGCGATAAACGTTGTGACGGATTCCCTGGGGCGATCAAGGGCTGCGTCACCAAGGCAGAATGCGGTAGATGGAAACCCTGATGCACGAAATTGCCGCGACAGCCGCGCGTCTCATTGTGGAAGAGGGGCTCGACTACGGCACAGCCAAGCGCCGTGCCGTCAAGGTCCTGGGAGCCCCTTCACGCGCGCGTCTGCCTGATAACGATCTATTAGAGAGCGAAGTGCGTGACTACCTGGCGCTGTTCTGTGGCGACACGCAACCACAGGAGCTGACTGCACTTCGCCAATTGGCGCTGGTCTGGATGGAGCGCCTGGCTGAGTTTCGCCCGCATCTGGCGGGAGCCGTATGGAACGGAACTGCCACCCGGTTGTCTGACATTCATCTGCAGTTATTCTGCGATGATCCCAAGTCGGCTGAAATTTCGCTCATCGACCATGGCGTGGCCTATGAGCCTCGCTCGGTACGCGGCTTTCATGGTCATTCCGTGGAAGCGCTGAGCTTTTCGAGTCTTTGCCCCGAGTTGGGCGAAACGATCGGTATTCACCTCATGATTTATGACCACGATGATTTGCGCGGGGCTTTGGTGCCACGCGGCTCTGACGCTCGCGCTCCACGCGGGAACACCAAAGCTGTGCAGAAGCTTCTGCAGGAGCCTGGGGCATGACTGATCCCACTTTGAACGAGGCGGCACCTGTGAGCGAGCGCCGGCGATGGTTGCTGGCGGGTGCGGTGGGGGCGGGCGCTGGGCTAGCGGGTGGGGTATTTGCTTGGAAACGTTTCCAACCCCATGATGTGATGCCCGCCAATTTTTGGGAGCTCAGCTTCCCTTCTCATATAGATGGTGCGCCACCACTCTTGTTGACTCCATTTCGTGGAAAACCACTGCTGGTGAACTTCTGGGCCACCTGGTGTCCGCCGTGTGTGGAGGAACTGCCGCTATTGAATCGCTTCTACAACGAAAATAAGGCTAATGGCTGGCAAATGGTTGGTCTTGCGGTGGATAAGGTGGAGCCGGTCAAACGTTTTCTGACCCAGAGGCCCCTTGATTTCCCCGTTGGAATGGCGGGTATGGAAGGCATTGATTTAGCCCGGTCACTGGGCAATGAGGCTGGGGGCCTGCCCTTTACTGTGGTGTTTGGCACCGATGGCAGGGTGCTTGACCGAAAGATTGGCCAAGTTCATGAGCCGGATCTCAAATCTTGGCTCAAAAAGGTCTGAGCTCAACGCCAAGTTAGCCGCTGTAGGCGTTTTTTAGCGAATTTTCGCCTAGCTACCACGCACTGGATTCGGCGAAATATTGTGAATTCGCCGAAATTGACAGCGATTTGATGTAAATTCGCGGGGTTTCATCTGGAAGCATTCATTTCATGGATTTGCGCAAACTCAAGACTCTGATCGACCTCGTGTCGGAATCCAACGTGTCCGAACTGGAAATCACCGAGGCCGAAGGCAAGGTTCGCATCGTCAAGGGATTGCCGTCTCAGGCCCAAGCTGTGGTGTATGGGCCAGCGCCTGTGCAGGCCACCCAACCTGCCCCAGTCCTGGCTCAGACCGCTCCTGCCGTAGAGGCGGACACGACGAGTGCACCGGCTGAAACCGGTTTTGTCGTCAAGTCTCCCATGGTCGGTACGTTCTATCGTTCTGCCAGCCCCGGGGCCAAGCCCTTCGTGGAGGTGGGGACTCAGGTCAAGGTGGGCGATACGGTCTGCATCATCGAAGCGATGAAGATCCTCAATGAGATCGAAGCCGATAAGTCCGGCACCATCACCAAGATCCTGGGCGAGAACGGGCAAGCGGTCGAATACGGCCAACCGCTGGTCGTGATCGAGTAATCCGGGAGATCGGATGTTCAAGAAGATATTGGTCGCCAATCGCGGCGAAATTGCTCTGCGGGTGCAGCGCGCTTGCCGCGAACTGGGCGTCAAGGCGGTCATGGTCTATTCCGAGGCTGACCGAGACGCAAAATACGTTCGTTTGGCTGATGAGGCTGTGTGTATTGGCCCGGCGCCGTCAAGCCAGAGTTACCTGAACATGCCCGCAATTATTTCGGCGGCTGAGGTCACTGATTCCGAGGCCATCCACCCCGGCTACGGATTTCTCAGTGAGAACGCCGATTTCGCCGAGCGTGTGGAAAAAAGCGGTTTTCAGTTCATCGGCCCCACGCCGGAGTCGATCCGCATCATGGGCGACAAGGTGTCTGCCAAGCAGGCCATGATCAAGGCGGGCGTGCCCTGTGTACCGGGCTCTGAAGGTGAGTTGCCGGACGACGCGGCCACGCTCAAGCGCATCGCAAAATCGGTGGGCTATCCGGTCATTATCAAAGCTGCAGGCGGCGGCGGCGGGCGCGGCATGCGGGTTGTGCATACCGAGGCAGCGCTCCTCGCTGCGGTGCAGATGACCAAGGCGGAGGCCGGCGCGGCCTTTGGCAATCCGGCGGTCTACATGGAGAAATACCTCCAGAACCCGCGGCACATTGAGATTCAGATCATTGCGGACAAGCATCGCAACGTGGTTTATCTGGGCGAGCGCGATTGCTCCATGCAGCGCCGCCATCAGAAGGTGATCGAGGAAGCGCCGGCTCCAGGCATTCCACGCCGCCTTATCGAGCGTATTGGCGAGCGCTGCGTAGCGGCCTGCAAGAAAATTGGCTATCGCGGCGCCGGTACTTTCGAATTCTTGTACGAAAACGGCGAGTTCTACTTCATAGAGATGAATACGCGCGTGCAAGTGGAGCATCCGGTCACTGAGTGGGTCACGGGTGTGGATATCGTTCGCACCCAGATCATGGTGGCGGCAGGCGAGAAGCTTCCATTTACGCAGCGGCAGATCCAGATGAGGGGTCACGCCATTGAGTGCCGGGTGAATGCGGAGGATCCGTTCAAGTTCACCCCCTCGCCGGGTCGAGTGACCACTTGGCACATGCCCGGAGGTCCAGGCGTGCGAGTGGACTCTCACGTCTACAACAACTACTTCGTACCGCCGAACTACGATTCCATGATTGGCAAGATCATCGTTCACGGCGATACACGCGAGCAAGCCATTGCCCGCATGCAGACGGCTCTTGCGGAAACTGCGATCGAAGGTATCAGCAGCAACGTGCCCTTGCATCGCGAGTTGATGGTCGATGCTAATTTCATCGCCGGTGGCACCAATATTCACTATCTCGAAAAGTGGTTGAGTGACCACAAACGCTGAAAAGATCGATATGTTCGAGCTGCGACTGATCTGCCCTGAGGAGCAGGTCGAACCGATCTGCGAGGCCTTGGAGGCTTTGGATGCGCTCAGCATCTCCGTGGAAGACGCCGATGCCAATACCGAATCAGAGCATGCTCTGTTCGGTGAACCCGGCATGCCGCCCCCGGCGAGTAGTTGGGAGCGCTCCTGCGTGGTGGCATTGTTTGGATCAGAAGCCGAAGCCCAAGAGGCCGCGGCGCTGTTGAAGGCGCAAGATTTTTTTGAAGGCTGCACGCTTCAGGCGGTGGCCGCTGTCCCAGACGAAGACTGGGTGCGCTTGACGCAGTCGCAATTTGCTCCCGTGGAGATCACACCAGAATTCTGGATCGTGCCTACGTGGCATGAGCCACCCGCGCAGGCAAAGCGCATGATTCGGCTGGACCCTGGCCTGGCCTTTGGCACCGGCACTCACCCGACCACTCGCATGTGTCTGCGCTGGATCGCTACCCAGCCGATAGCCAACCAGCGTGTGCTCGATTACGGCTGCGGTTCAGGCATTCTGGCCATCGGCGCCGCGTTGCATGGTGCAGCCATGATCGATGCAGTTGACATCGATGAAGCCGCGGTGACTTCCACCGTTGACAACGCACAAGCCAACGGCGTCACATTGACCGCCGGTCTGCCTGACAAGGCGCAAGGCGAATATGGCGTAGTGCTGGCGAATATTTTGGCCACGCCGCTCAAGGTGTTGGCGCCCCTGCTCTGCAATCACGTGGCGCCCGGTGGCTCGCTGGTGTTGGCCGGTGTTCTTGAGCGGCAGACCGCTGAGCTCCAGGCTGTTTATGAACCCTTCATCGATTTGCAGGTAGGGGATACGCAAGATGGATGGGTGTTGCTGGTGGGCAAAAAGCCTTAATACCTCCCGGCTGGAGGAGGGTAGAGCCAGTTCGCTCTACCTAGCTTGCGGGGTAGGAATATCTCTTCATCCACGCCGTGTCTTTAGGGCGCTTAGAATCCGTTCCACATCATGAGCTTGATCACGCGTTGCCCCGCTTGTGCGACCATGTTCAAGGTCGTTCCTGATCAGCTGCGCATTTCTGCCGGCTGGGTTCGATGCGGCGTGTGTGCCCACGTGTTCGATGCGGGCGCGGGCATGCTGCCGGCGGCTCAGAGCAAGGAGCTGGAGCCCGTGGCTTCGCTCGCGTCGCCCGCTGCTGCACCTTCGGGCTTGGACGCGTCGCCATCAGAGCCTGTGCGCAATGATTCTGCGTCGCCCCACAGCGCGCCCCATGACGAGGCGCTTGCACCCGAAAATCTCTTGAAGCGTGGAGAGGAACCACCGGTTGCCGATTCACGGCATGATGCGCTGGACAATCTCTCGACCGATCCCGTTTTGACGTCACCCTACGCCTCAGGTTGGCGCACGCAGGAGAGGTCATTGCCAGTGAGCAGGTCGGATGATTCTGCGAGGTTTGATCAAGCGTTCCCTCGTGCCGATGCCTTGCTCGTGCGCCAAGCTACGGGTGCATCACCCGTGTTGAAGCCCGAAGAAGCCGTTCCGGAAGTTGACCCTCATGACTTCGCCCTGAGCCAGCCTCAAGCTGAGCAGCCCAAGGCTCTGCAAGAAGAGGAGAAGGCACCGGGACCTGAGTCTGCCTGGCCCTCTTCTGCGGACTCTCTGCCAGCCCAGGAGGAGCAAGCGCCACCTGTGGCTGAAGAGGTCCCGTCCTTCGTACGCGAGGCTCGGCGTAAAGCCTTTTGGCGCTCCCGCGGTGTCCGCGCCGTTATTTGGTTGGTCGTGGTGCTGGGCGGCCTGGGCCTTGGCCTGCAGTGGACCATCGATCAGCGGGATTGGTTGGCCGCACGGGAGCCCAGGCTGACGCCGCTGCTGGAGCAACTTTGCCGCCCAGTGGGCTGCACGGTTGAGCCCTACCGGAATCTGAACGCCATCGTGATCGATGGATCGAGCTTCCAGCGCGGGCCTGCCAATGCGTTTCAGCTCAGTTTTACTTTGCGCAATAACGATGATGTGCCTGTGGCGACCCCTTCGCTGGAGTTGACGCTCACGGATGCGCAGGATCAGATGCTGTCGCGCCGTGCGCTGCGCGCGCAGGACTTCTCAGCTTCGCGCACTTTGCCTGCGCACGGCGAATTCACTGGGACCAGTGCCTTCACGGTCGACTCACCCGATCCGTCGGCCATAGTGGGCTATCGCGTGATGGCGTTCTATCCCTGAACGAAAAATTCTCAATAAACGGACTCATTCCAATCCATGTCTACCCTCATCTGCGGATCGCTCGCATTCGACACCATCATGAGCTTCGAGGGGCGTTTCGCGACTCAGATCTTGCCTGAGCAGCTGCACATCCTGAATGTTTCTTTCCTGGTGCCTACCCTGCGGCGAGACTTCGGCGGCTGCGCCGGCAACATCGCTTATGCCATGCAGCAACTGGGGGGCACGCCGCTTCCCATGGCCACAGTGGGTAATGATGGCGCTGAATATGTGGAGCGTTTGCGCAGCCTCCATATCGCGACGGACTTCGTGAAGGAGGTCAATGACACCTACACGGCGCAGGCCATGATCATGACTGATCTGGATAACAACCAGATCACTGCATTTCATCCCGGGGCCATGATGCAGGCGCACATTACGCGTATCGCACCACGCGAAGATATCCGCTTGGGAATCGTTTCTCCTGATGGGCGTGATGCCATGTTGCAGCATGCCGAGCAGTTTCATGCTGCTGGTATCCCGTTCGTCTTCGATCCAGGCCAGGGCTTGCCCATGTTCGATGGCCGCGAGTTAGCGAACTTTGTCGAGCTGGCCAGTTGGGTGACCGTGAATGATTACGAAGGCAAGATGCTGTGTGAACGCATGGGCGTTGATTTGCCGGAGTTGTCGCGTCGCGTGCGCGGACTGATCGTCACCCTGGGCGGCGAAGGATGCGACTTATGGGTGCAGGGTGAGAAAACCCACGTGCCAGCCGTGCAAGCGAGCGCAGTGGTCGACCCAACAGGTTGCGGTGATGCCTGGAGGGGGGCCTTGCTCCATGGCCTGGAGCAGGGCTGGTCTTTACTCAAATGCGCGACGCTCGGTAACCGCATCGGTGCCCTCAAGATCGCGGCACGGGGCCCACAAAATTACGTGGTGCCTTCTGAACTCCTATTGAATCTACCCTGAGTTTTTATTGCCGGATCGTCCCTGAACAAAGAAGTACCCCTCGGGTAAGCGTGGGGCACTATTTTCATCGCCGGGCCGCTCCCAAGATGAAAATGCGGCCCCCTCGGGGGGCAGCGGACCACGCGAAGCGGGGGAGCGTGGGGGCCTAGTTTCATCG
>NZ_KE383944.1:30031-30463 GCF_000422885.1 Ottowia thiooxydans DSM 14619
CCGGGCCGCTCCCAAGATGAAAATGCGGCCCCCTCGGGGGGCAGCGGACCACGCGAAGCGGGGGAGCGTGGGGGCCTAGTTTCATCGCCGGGCCGTTCCCAAGATGAAAATCGCCGCGGCCGGCTTCGGTACCTCGGGGGGCAGCGGACCACATCCTTTTTTCAGACGTAAAAAAGCCCGGCACATTCTCATATGCCGGGCTTTGGATTATCGACTTTTAACAGTCGATAAGCTCACGCCTCAGGGCTTGCTGGCCAACGGGAAGGGCCATGCTGCCTGTGGATTCAGCGTCGTTTGTGCCGCAGGGGCAGGCTTTTTAGCAGGCGCTTTCTTCGCGGCTGCTTTTTTTGCTGGTGCCTTTTTCGCGGCTGGCGCTTTCTTCACTGCAGCTGTCTTAGCTGGTGCAGCTTTCTTGGCTGGTGCAGCTTTCTT
>NZ_KE383944.1:30603-127168 GCF_000422885.1 Ottowia thiooxydans DSM 14619
GCAGCTTTCTTGGCTGGAGCAGCAGCTTTCTTAGCTGGAGCAGCAGCTTTCTTGGCTGGAGCAGCAGCTTTCTTCGCTGGTGCAGCGGCTTTCTTAGCTGGTGCAGCAGCTTTCTTCACTGGGGCCTTCTTCGCGGCCGCTTTTTTCGCAGTTGCCATTTTCTTCTCCTTGATCAAGTTGAACTTTCAACAGGGAACGCTTCGTGCCTGTTGAGCGCACGAAGCGATTCATGGCGCTGGAGCTTGAGGCTCCAGCGCCATGAATACGGGTGCATCACCCCTCGCGCTACAGCGAGCGACGGTGGAGTGGTGCAAAAAAATAAACGCACGTTAATGTCGTTTCTTTCAGTCCCAGGAAAGAGCGCCGCCGGATTGATACTCGATCACCCGGGTTTCAAAGAAATTACGCTCTTTCTTCAAATCGATCATCTCGCTCATCCACGGAAATGGATTTTCCTCATTGGGGTAGAGCGGGTCCAAGCCGATCTGCGTGGCACGCCGATTGGCGATATAGCGCAGATAGCCTTTGAACATGGAGGCATTGAGCCCAAGCACGCCGCGCGGCATGGTGTCCTCGGCATAACGGTATTCGAGTTCGACGGCTTGTTCGAACAGGCCTTTGATCTCTGCTTTGAAAGCGGAGGTCCACAGGCCGGGGTTTTCCAGCTTGATCTGGTTGATCAGATCGATGCCAAAGTTGCAGTGCATCGATTCATCGCGGAGGATGTATTGATATTGCTCTGCAGCACCGGTCATCTTGTTTTGTCGGCCCATGGCGAGAATCTGCGTGAAGCCTACGTAGAAGAACAAGCCTTCCATGAGGCAGGCGAACACGATCATGCTTTTCAGCAAGGTTTGATCGGCTTCCGGAGTTCCCGTTACGAACAGTGGGTCCGAGATCGCATCGATGTATGGGATCAGGAATTCGTCTTTGGCGCGGATCGAGCCTACCTCGTGATACGCGTTGAAGATTTCTGATTCATCAAGGCCCAGTGACTCGACGATGTATTGATAAGCGTGGGTGTGAATCGCTTCTTCAAACGCCTGGCGCAGCAAAAACTGGCGGCACTCTGGAGCTGTGATATGGCGGTAGGTGCCCAGCACAATGTTGTTCGCGGCCAGCGAATCTGCGGTGACGAAGAAGCCCAGGTTGCGCTTGATGATCCGGCGCTCATCTTCTGTCAATCCGTTGGGATCTTTCCAGAGCGCGATGTCGCGGCTCATGTTGACCTCTTGCGGCATCCAGTGGTTGGCGCATGTGGCGAGATACTTTTCCCAAGCCCACTTGTACTTGAACGGCACCAGTTGATTGACATCAGTCTGGCCGTTGATGATGCGCTTGTCTGCAGCGTTGACGCGGCGAGCAGTGGCAGGTGCTGATGTGGATGCTGGTGCTTGCGCGCCAAAGGTCATGGCGGGTTTCGAAGCGAAGACGGCGTGCTCTCCAGCGCTTGATTCGTCGCTAGGATTTTGCATGAGAGGCTGCGGTGCAGGTTGCAAAGCGGGCCTTGATTCTTCGTCCCAGGTCAACATAGAAATTTCCAATGCTTCAATTATGGGAGCAACAGCGCGAATTGAAAAGTGTTCGCACTGTTCGCTACCAGTTTTTTGTTGTTATGTGGCATCGCCACGAGAACTTTTACCGATCTCATTCATCACTGACCCTTTCATTGAAGGGCCGCCCCAAGATGAAAGACGACCCCCTCGGGGGGCAGCGGACCTCGCGAAGCGGGGAAGCGTGGGGGCCTCATGTCATTGGCAGGCCTCGCAACCTGGGTCATCGATCGCGCAGAACTTGATGTCGGTTGCGGGGACATCGTTGAACGTTTCTTGAGGTGCAAGCGTGGCTGTTGAAGCTGGCTTTGTTGAGACACCAGAAGGCGCGCTTGAACCCGATGAAACTGAGTTGAGTCGGTCCGATTGCACGGTTGATTTCTCTGCGTGCGTCGCGCTGGAAGTGCGGAGGTAATAGGTGGTCTTGAGGCCACGCAACCATGCCAGCTTGTAGGTCTCATCAAGCTTTTTACCGGAGGCACCTGCCATGTAGATGTTCAGGCTCTGCGCCTGGTCAATCCACTTCTGGCGCCGTGACGCGGCTTCTACCAACCAGGAGGGTTCGACTTCGAATGCGGTCGCGTAGAGATCCTTGACCTCTTGCGGCACGCGATCGATGGGGGCGAGTGAGCCGTCGAAGTGTTTGAGATCCATCACCATCACGTCGTCCCACAAACCGAGGCGCTTCAGATCCTTCACGAGGTAGTGATTGATGATGGTGAACTCACCGGAGAGATTGCTCTTGACCGAGAGGTTGCCAAAGCACGGTTCGATGGATGCATCGACACCGACGATGTTCGAGATGGTGGCAGTGGGTGCAATAGCGACGCAATTGGAATTGCGCATGCCGTCTTGTGCGATCTTGCGGCGAAGCGCGTCCCAATCCAGTGTGGTTGAGCGGTCTACTTCCACGTAGTTGCCACCGCGTGACTGCTGCAGGAGGTCAAGCGTGTCCAGCGGCAAAATGCCTTGGTCCCAGAGCGAACCGCGGTAGCTGGAATAGCGTCCGCGTTCGGCAGCCAGCTCGGTCGAAGCCCAGTAGGCTTGATAGCAAACGGCTTCCATGGAACGATCTGCGAACGAGATGGCTTCGGGTGAACCATAGGCAATGCGCAACTCGTAGAGCGCATCCTGGAAACCCATGATGCCCAGGCCGACCGGACGATGGCGCAGATTGGAGTCGCGCGCTTTCTTGACCGCGTAGTAGTTGATGTCGATCACGTTGTCGAGCATGCGCATGGCGGTGGATACCGTGCGCTGCAGTTTGGCGTGGTCGATGCCGCCGTCTTTCAAGTGCTGCAGCAGGTTGATCGAGCCGAGGTTGCAGACGGCCGTTTCCGTGTCGCTGGTGTTGAGGGTGATCTCCGTGCAGAGATTGCTTGAGTGCACGACGCCAGCATGTTGCTGAGGGCTGCGTACATTGCAGGCATCCTTGAACGTGATCCAAGGGTGGCCTGTCTCGAACAACATGGAGAGCATCTTGCGCCAGAGGTCGTTGGCGGGCAAGGTCTTGCTGGGTTGGAGATCGCCACGCTGGGCGCGTTCTTCATAGGCGACATAGGCCTGCTCGAACGCAGTGCCGAACTTATCGTGCAGATCAGGAACGTCCGAAGGGGAGAACAGAGTCCAGTTGCCTTTTTCCATGACGCGGCGCATGAACAGATCCGGAATCCAGTTGGCGGTGTTCATGTCGTGAGTGCGCCGGCGGTCATCGCCGGTGTTCTTGCGCAGCTCCAGAAACTCCTCGATGTCCAGGTGCCATGTTTCCAGGTAGGCGCAGACAGCACCTTTGCGTTTGCCGCCCTGATTCACGGCGACTGCCGTGTCGTTGACCACTTTCAGGAAGGGCACCACGCCTTGGGATTCGCCGTTGGTTCCTTTGATGTGGCTGCCAAGGGCACGCACACGTGTCCAGTCGTTGCCCAAACCACCTGCGAACTTCGAGAGGAGGGCGTTTTCCTTGATGGATTCGTAGATGCCGTCGAGATCATCAGGCACCGTGGTCAGGTAGCAAGATGAAAGCTGCGAGCGCAAAGTGCCGCTATTGAACAGCGTGGGGGTGCTGCTCATGAAGTCGAACGATGAGATCAACTCGTAAAACTCGATGGCACGGGCTTCGCGATCGATCTCGTTCAGAGAAAGGCCCATGGCCACGCGCATAAAGAATGCCTGTGGCAACTCGATGCGGGATTTGCGCAGGTGCAGGAAGTAGCGGTCGTAGAGGGTTTGCAGGCCGAGGTAGTCAAACTGCAAATCCCGCTCGGGTTTGAGTGCTGCGCCCAGGCGGGCCAGGTCAAACTGCTGAAGGCGTTCGTCCAGCAGGCCGCCTTGTACGCCTTTCTTGATGAACTGCGGAAAGTACTCCACATAGCGAGCGGCCAATTCCGGCAGGCTCACGGTTTCTCCCAAGACTTCCTTGGCGATCGTGTGCAGCAGCAGGCGCGCGGTGGCGTAGGTGTAGTCTGGCTCTTTCTCGATCAGGGTGCGTGCGGCCAGGATGGCGGCTTTATAAACTTCTTCGACGGGAACGCCGTCGTAGAGGTTGCGCTGCGTTTCAATCAGGATGGGCTCGCCGCGCACGTCTGCGCCCAGGTCGGCGCATGCGTGGCTGATCAATGTCTTGAGGGCTGGCAGATCAAGTGCGACACGTTGGCCTTTGTCCAGGACGTGCAGGGTGGGCGCCTCTGGGACCGTTTCAAGCTTCTGATGAGCGCGTTCCTGGGCACGGCGCTCGCGGTAGAGCACGTAAGCGCGCGCGACTTCGTGGTGGCCGCTGCGCATCAAGCCGAGCTCCACCTGGTCTTGCACGTCTTCTATATGGAAGGTGCCGCCACCCGGGCGCGAGCGAAGCAAGGCGCGCACCACGGTTTGAGTCAAGCCATCGACCACTTCGCGCACGCTTGCGGACGCTGCGCCCTGGGTACCATGGACGGCCAGGAATGCCTTCATCAGTGCCACCGCGATCTTGGTCGGCTCGAAGGCCACCACGGCGCCATTGCGCCGCATGATTTGGTAGCTGTTCAGTGTGTTGCCGGGGACCAATGTTGTGGGCGCATTGTCAGATGAAGTTTTGACGCGAGCAGCATGGGCGGGCGCGGTGGCAGGGGCTAGTTGCATGAGTTCCTCTCGGTAAGTTGTTGTTGTCTCGGTGAATTGGGGGCGCGCGGCTGGCCAATTTAGGCGGCGGCGCTTTTCTTGCGTAGGACGAGACGATACACTATATGCAGTGCTTTTTCCATGAGATAAACACTACTGGTTGTGTATATTTGAGCTTTTACACATTCGTTGTGAATAGCTGTCAGCTATCGCTGCTCAGCCGCGCGAGCACGAAGCGCGTAGGCCCAGGGCGTGCGCGGCTTCTGATACAGAGAAGGAGGATTGGCGCTCCCGGACTGCGATCAATGGGCTTCAGGGGGCGGGTTCAGCTCTTCGTATGAGCGCATACGGCTTCGAAGCCGCTCTGCTGGCCACGCAACTTGACTCCGCATCGATTGATGCGTGTGCTCGTTCACTTCTTGTCAGGACCTGGAGCTGCGGTTAAGAACGTGTTCCTACGCTTTTACGGTGAGGCGGCGTGGCCCCGTTCTTCCAGAGAAACGTTCTGCATCGAATCGCGAGGCTTTGATATCGCCCTGCAACTCATGGTTCGCAGCGTGGCTTACCAAACCATTCAAAAGAGCTTCCGCTGCGATGGACATCCGAGTGTCTCTGGGCTTGCTTATATATATGGGCCTTACGATTTCTCGAGCGCTGATGCGCCGTGTTGCGATCTCGCGGCGGGCGAAGTGAGCACGCGCGCAGGCGGGGACCATGCATGACCCGAAGCCCGCCGCGACAAGCCCGGCTTGGGTCGACAACTGCTCCACCTCAAGGCCGGAGTCAATAGCGCCCGCTTCCTCCAGCACTTTCCGAGCGGGTGAGTATCCATCGCGAGTGCGTACCAGCATCTTGTGCGTGCCGTGCAAATGGATGAACGACATGCCCCGCAGATCAGAAAGCTGGAGTTCCTTCTTGCCAGGAGTTGCCTTGCTCAATGGGCTGGCGATATACATGGATTCTTCGAAGAGCGGTTGGAAGTCGACCTCCTGAGGTGATCCGGGTTGTGAGCTGATGGAAAAATCCACCAAGCCTTGCCGCGTCATTTCTCCGCATCGCTCTGAGGACACGTCGAACAAGCTGACCCGCACCAGTTCGTGCTTTTGTCTGAAGGGCCGTAGGGCACCAGGTAGCCAGTATTCCGCGAGGGAGGGCACGGTGGCAATGGCCACATGGCCGGCTTCCAGGGTGGAGACGGCACGAAGATCGGTTTGCACCAGATCCAACTCCTTGACGATACGCCTGGCACTGCCCAGTAGCCGTTCACCTTCAGAAGTCAGGCTGACGCCACGCCGCCCGCGAGCGAACAATCTGACCCCTAGCTGTTCCTCCATGCGGGCGATCAACTGACTCAACGCGGATTGGGTCATGTGGCATCTCTCTGCCGCGATGGTGAATTGCAGCACGTCAGCCAGCGTGGTGAACGCTCGAAGATCCTTTTCGGAGAGGTTCATTAAGACCACTAATCTAAAGATAATTAATATTAATTTTACATATACCTGACAAACACGAAGAATCTGCTTGGCGCGACGTAGCGGTACGCGACATAAGTGGGTTGGTCCGGGTTATCTCAGGATGCTTGCAGTGATCGCCCCATCTTGATAAACAAGGGGACAATATGAATTTGCTTGCACGTGTGTTTTTGACGCTGGGCGTCGCTATGACCGGTTTCACAGCGGTCGCCGATGAATCGCCCATTCGAGTGATCCTTCCCTTCGCCGCAGGAAGTGGCACGGACAATATTGCTCGGCCTCTTCTCGATGAGGTGACGAAGGCCACCAAACAAGTGTTTGTCATTGACAACCGCCCAGGTGCCAGTGGAGCCATCGCGGCTCAAGCAGTTGCACAGGCCGCACCTGACGGACGGACGTTCATGGTGACTACCAATACGACGCACACCATTAACCCGGTCTTGTTCAAAAAGCTGCCCTATGACCCGGTCAAGGATTTTTCACCGGTCGCGATGGTGAGCACATCGCCCTATCTCCTGATGGTGCGTAAAGATATGCCAGTGTCTAATGTCAAGGAATTGATGGACTGGATCAAGCTCAACCCTGGCAAGGCGTCTTATGGCTGGGGGGCGGCAGTCAGCCAGATGGCAGGCGCTGGATTTCTGAAGCGTTTTGACTTGAACGCGATTGGTGTCCCGTACAAGAGCAGCCCGCAAGCTGTGACGGACCTGATAGGGGGCCAGATCTCGTTTATGTTCCTGGATCTCCCGGCGGCCGTGCCTCATTTGAAAGGGGACCGACTCAAACCGCTGCTGGTAACTGCGCCCAAGCGCCTCGCGCAATTACCTTCTGTGCCGACGGCATCTGAAGCTGGGATCAAAGACTTCGATGTCTCGGCCTGGATTGGGGTATTTGCTCCCGCCGGCACGCCGGCTCCCGCGATTAAGAAAATGACCGAGGCCCTCACCCAGGCCATGCGCAGCCCTGCGCTTTTGGAAAGGTTTGAGTCCTGCTGCGTTCCTGAGGTGCTGGTCGGAGACGCATTCACCACCTACCTGCAAAAGGATTCGGCCCGGTGGGTTGAGCGGGCCGCCGCAGCCGGTATTCAACCCGAGTAAATCTGCTTTGAACACTCGCTTAGGGCGTGACGCTCTAAGACACCGTTCAGGTCTCAGCCACTGCCAGTTTCACGCCGCCATGTAGCGAGCGTGAAAGATCAGCGCTAAATGGCTGAGCAAACTACAAACGACCTTGGAAGGACTGGCCGCGCTTTCAGCGCTTCAGTCCGGGGCGTTTCCACGTTTTTTTTTGCCTAGAGAGGCACTCATGACCAGTTCACAATCGCCCAGTTCCGCTCCGCTCCACGGCATTCGCGTCATTGACATCACTGAGGTGGTGATGGGGCCTTCTGCGACGCAGATGCTGGCTGAGCTTGGTGCTGAAGTCATCAAGGTGGAGCCACCAGGGGGCGATATGTTGCGTGCCACCGGGCCAGGTGGTCGCAAGCAGGCGGGGCCGCTTTTTCTGAATCTGAATCGCAACAAGCGAAGCGTGGTGCTTGATCTCAAGACCCCGTTGGGCCGGGAGGCTGTCTTGCGTCTCGCCGCGGGCGCAGACGCGCTGGTCTACAACGTTCGTCCGGACGCCATGAAACGCCTTGGCCTGGCGTACGAAACGTTGCGCGAGATCAATCCCAAGTTGGTCTATGTGGGAACCTTTGGATTCAGCCAACGTGGGCGGTACGCAAAGAACCGCGCATTTGACGATCTCATCCAGGCTGGTGTGGCCATCCCTGCAGCGTCTTCCATGGCAGGCAGTGAGGTTCCCAGATATGCGCCTCTGAATCTTGCAGATCGCGCGACAGGTTTGTACGCCTTCGGTGTGATTTGCGCCGCGCTGTTAACGCGTGAGCGTACCGGGGTGGGGCAGGCGGTGGATGTGCCCATGTTCGAAACCATGGCCAGCATGATGTTGGGAGACCACCTCTATGGTCACACGTTCATCCCTGCGCGCGGCACGTTTGGATATCCGCGTTTGCTCAATCCTCAGCGCCGGCCTTTTCAAACGCAGGATGGCCTGGTTTGTTGCCTGGTCTACACAGACGATCAGTGGGCCAATTTTCTTCGTGCAGTGGGCGAGGGCGACCTGTTTCAGCGCGATCCACGTTTCGTGGACGGGGAGTCCAGAACCATGCATTCCGAAGCGCTCTACAAGCTCTTGGCGGACAAGCTCTCCACAGGAACCTCGCGGCAGTGGAAAGAGTTGCTGGAACCGTTAGGCATCACGGTGTTTAGCGCGCACAGCTTTGAGACGCTGCTTGAAGACCCGCATCTGAAGGACATCGGTTTCTTCCAGGAATATGAGCACCCTACCGAGGGAACGCTTCGAACCATGTCGGTTCCGAGTGAATGGTCCGCATCCACTCTTCCTGCCCTGCAGCCGCCCCCACTGGTGGGGCAGCACAGCACGGATGTATTGCAAGAGGCCGGATTCTCACAGGCTGAGATCGAAGAGATGGTTCGCCTGAAGGTCACGGAAGTGCCCGGCCTGAAGCCGCCCTTGATCTAGGAATCAGCTTGCGATCAACGCAGCGGCCCCTCATTTTTTTCACATTCCTTGAATCCTCATCATGATGAACTTCGATTTTTCTGAAGACCAATTGGCCATTCGCGACGCAGTCCAGTCGATTTGCGATGATTTCGGGCCGGACTATTGGTTGGAGCGCGACCGCGACGGACTCTGGCCCACCGAGTTCTGCGATGCGATTGCCAAAGGCGGTTGGTTCGGTGTGACCATGCCCAAGGAACAGGGAGGCAGCGGCCTGGGCATCAGCGCTGCGGCCATGGTGATGCGAACCATTGGCAAGCTCGGCTCCGCGGCTGTTTCGTCTATCCATCTCAACATGTTTGGCCCGCAGCCCGTGGTGGTGTTCGGAACGGAAGAGCAGAAGGCAAGAATGCTGCGTCCCTTGATCGAAGGCAAGGACCGCGCCTGTTTTGGTGTCACTGAGCCCAATGTGGGTTCCGACACCACAAGAGTACGCACGTTCGCACGCCGCGCCGGGGATCACTACGTCGTGACCGGGCAAAAGGTATGGACCTCAACCGCTCAACAAGCGAACAAGATCTTGCTGGTAGCCCGGACGACCCCTATTGAAGAGTGCGCACGCCCCATGGATGGCGTGACCTTGTTCTATACGGACCTTGATAGATCCAAGGTCCGTATCAGAGAGATCGAGAAGATGGCTCGCAAAGCCGTTGATTCCAACGAGCTGTTCATCGACGGGCTGGAAGTGCCGTTGGAAGATCGAATTGGCGAGGAAGGAAAGGGCTTCAAGTATTTGCTTCACGGCTTGAACCCGGAGCGCATATTGGTTGCTGCGTCTATGCTGGGATCTGCCCAAGCCGCGCTGGAGAGCGCTGCGGCATACGCCAAGGAACGCGTTGTTTTTGGCCGGCCTATCGGTAAAAACCAGGCCATTCAGCACCCCCTTGCGGAATGTTGGATGCGATTGCAATCGGCTGAGTTGCTCATGTGGAAAGCCGCTGCTCTTTACGACGCTGGAAAGCCCTGTGGGCTGGAGGCGACTTCGGCGAAGTACCTGGCGGCTGAATGCCACTTCGAAACTTGCTTGCGTGCCGTGCGTACGCATGGAGGGTTTGGATTTGCCAAGGAATACCATGTTGAGCGCGGATTCCGGGAGAGTGTTTTGAGTCTTCTGGCGCCTGTGACGCAGGAGCTGGCGCTCTGCTATGTAGCTGAGCAGGCGTTGGGGATGCCGAAGTCGTATTAGGAATCTAAAAGTCCCGGGCGCGCTCCGTCTCTCTCTAAGAAAAGGCCGAGCGCAGCGATGGCCCGAATCAGGCTCCCCACCCCTTGAGGCCGTGCCGAGGAGCGCAGGGCGAGGGGCGGGCAAGAGCACTGCAAGATGCTCTTGCTTCAAGAACTAGCTTGCGGCAGCTGTTTGAACGTAGTGAGCGAAGCGAAAGAAGAGAGTTCTGCCGCACCGCCCCTTGACTGAGCACCGGAGGGTGCCCGAAGCGCAGCGTAGGGACACGGACTTGGGGTCGCATTTCTTTGGTTAGTTGCTTTCGGCCGGCGCTCCGGGTGCGAGCAAAGAAAGGGACTGCGCTGCCGGGCGCAATCCCGGCCTCCGACCTTGATGCAAGCTCAGAAGACAGCAAGTAGGCGCTACGAATAAATCAACCGCTGCTTGCCCTCACGCCGCAGCCGGCCGCCCCAGCCCTCTCCCAGGGGGAGAGGGAGTTAATACCCCCCGCCGCGCGGAATAGGTTGAAGGTGGTGAAGATCTAGTTCTAAGGGCGATCTTTCAAGACGCCGGGAATTGCGTTGCCGACCACCCCAACATATCCCGCAACAACACCCAATCAAACCCCACCCCAGGATCCTGCTTACGCCCCGGAGCGATGTGCTCATGGCCAGTAATGCCCTCGATGGGATAGTGGCCCGCAATCGCGGCGCAAAGGCTGGCCAGGGTTTCGTACTGCGCCGCCTCAAATACACCCCCCTCAAGTCCTTCGAGCTCGATCCCCACCGAAAAATCGTTGCAGTTCTCCCGGCCTTCATAGCTCGATGCGCCCGCATGCCAGGCACGATCAGCGCAACTCACGAACTGCCACAGGGCGCCATCACGCCGCACGTAGAAATGTGCAGAGACCTCCAGCCCGCGGATACCTTCGAAATAAGGATGCGCCTGCCAGTCCAGTCGATTGGTGAACAGGGCCTGCACGTGATCGCCTTCGAAGCGGCCTGGCGGCAGGCTGATGGAGTGCACGACGATCAAGTTGACGTCGGTACCGGCGGGCCGTGGCCCAAAATTAGGCGAGGCCAGCCAGCGTGCGTGCCGGTACCAGCCCTTGTCCCACAGAACCTCCGGTGCGCCCGGAGCCGGGTGCAGCTCAGACGGATTCATCGCCGCTGTCTTCACCCCCCGGGCCGGTGATGCCCAGGCGCGCCATGCGGTAGCGGATCTGACGCAGATTCAGGCCTAAACGGGCCGCTGCGGCTGTACGGTTGAAGCCGGTTTCCCCCAGTGCGCGGACCAGCATCTCTTTTTCCTGAGCATCCAGCCAGACTTGCAGATCGCTTGGAATCGGGGGCAGGCCTGTCAAGATCGACGGCGCGACCATGGGCTCCTCTGACCTATTTGGAGCGGCGATGACCTGATCGCCAAAGCTGAAGTCGAACCCGTCATCGTCGCCATCACCGTCACCCAAGGCGAGAGAGCGGTGAAGCAGGTTCTCTAGTTCACGGACATTGCCGCGAAGAGGCGCTTCGTTCACTTCGCTCAATAGACGAGGGGAGACTGGCAGCGGCTGTGCACCCGAATCTGCTGCAATACGCGCGAGCAGTGCTTCGCACAGCGCAGGCAGATCTTCCCGGCGTTCGCGCAGGGGCGGCACGACGATTTCGATCACGTTGAGGCGATAAAAAAGATCCTGCCGGAATCTGCCGGCCTGCACTTCCGCTGCGAGATCTTTGTGCGTGGCGCTCACGATGCGCACATCCACGGGCTCTTCCTGCGTTTCACCCAAAGCCCGAACGCGGCGCTCCTGGATGGCTCGCAGCAGCTTGGCCTGCATGGCCAATGGCAGGTCGCCAATTTCATCGAGAAACAGGGTGCCGCCACGAGCGGCTTGGAAAAAGCCCGGGCGGTCCTGAACCGCGCCGGTGTAGGAGCCCTTGCGCGCTCCGAAGAATTCGGCTTCGAGGAGGTTTTCGGGAATGGCGCCGCAATTGACTGGCACGAAAGGACCTGTGCTTCGCTGGCTGCACGCGTGGATGGCGCCAGCCACCAACTCCTTACCCGTACCCGATTCCCCTTGAACCAGCACCGGCGCCATACTGGTGGCGACCTTGACAATGCGTTGTTTGACGCCCCGCATGCTCGCCGAATTCCCCACCAACCGGGCCAGCGCCACGGAGGCCGCATCGCCTGCAGCCCTATCCGCCAGCGAGGCCGTGGCCAGGGGCAAAGCCTGAGTGACCGGCAGCGATGGCATGACCGCCGACGATTGAAGTGCGGAGGCCACCACGCTGCGGAACTGCTTCAGATCCACAGGCTTGGTCAGGTAATCAAAGGCGCCAGCCTTCAAGGCTTCTACTGCGTTTTCGGCAGAACCATAGGCGGTGATCATGATGCAGCGTTCGGGCCGGCGCGCTGCGGCGACTTCGTGCAGTAGTTCAAGGCCAACGCCGTCCGGCAGTCGCATGTCGGTAATGAGGATGTCGAAGTGCTGGCTTTCCAGATGTTCACGCGCCTGTGCGAGGCTGGCCGCCGCATGGACACGGTGTCCTTCGCGCAGCAGGGTGAGCTCGTAGAGCGTACGCAGATCCGGTTCATCGTCGACGACCAGCACATGCGCGGGTCCGGATAAGGAAGTCAGGGGATTCATGGCATATCCTGCACAGGCGTGCGAGCAAGGGACCCGGGGGCGCGCCTTAAGCTGAGGAAGAACTCATTTCCTTCGGCAGTGCTCCCTTCGCGTTCGCGCGGGGCACGTTCGTAACCGATCAAACTCGCGTGTCTCTCGCACAGTTCGCGGCAGATGAACAGGCCAAGGCCCGTGGATCGGCTTTCTGACGAGAAAAATGGTTCAAAGAGATGGCGCCGAACGGTCGGTTCCATGGCGGCACCATCGCTCCATACGGCCAGCAAGACGGGGCCGTCGCGCACAACATGGGTTTTGACTTCGATGGCACCAACAGCGCGGCTGGCATAGCGAAGGGCGTTGTCCAGCAAATTGATCAGTACGCGCCGCAGATGCTCGCGAGAAAATTGCACCTGAACTTCGGGCGTGTGCATCTGTATGACCAGAATTTCGAGGGCGCCATTTTGCTGTGCCCAATCCCGGCAGATGGCCTCGGTGCTGGAATTCAACTCCACAGTAGGGGTGGGGCCGTCTTCGTCCTGGTGTTGTACCCGTGCGATGGCTAGCACGTCATCGACGATATTGCCCAGGCGCTGGGCGTTTTGTCGCACCATCGCCGATAGGCGGCGCTGCGCCGGATGTTCGAGATCTTCTTCCAGTAGCGCGTTGGCCTGGCTGATGGCCGCTAGAGGATTGCGAATTTCGTGCGCCACCGCGGCCGACATGCGGCCCATGGCCGCCAATTTTTCAGTGCGCAACTGCGCTTCCATTTCGCGCATATCCTGCAAAAACATCACGCACAGGCCTTTGCGGCCGTCGTTCATGGAAGGGGTGAGAAGGGTGCGCACCTGGATATGCGAACTCTGCAGATCGGCGTGGCGCAGGACAATCTGAGCCGAATCCACCGCCCGGTCGATAAAGCTCATATGGGCTATTTCGGCGAGCTGAGCCCATGCCGGGTTGTCACCCAGATTGAAGATGGGCGGGGTGACCTCTTGATCTGAGTCCAGGATTAATCTGGCGGCCGGGTTGGCCGCACGCACCATGCCATTGGACTCGACCACGAGAACGCCATCCGAAAGCGTTTCGATCACCATGTTATTGACCAGCAGCTGCTCGCGTGCTTCTGCACGGTTACGGCGAGCCAGGCGTTCTTCACGGGCTAGCCGCCCCGAAAGATGGCTGATCAGCCATCCCAGCACCAGTAAGCCAGCTCCGGCGAGGCCTGTCTGGGCCCATTCAGTGGTGCCATTCCACTCGGGAGAGGCGGTTGATTTGACGGTAAAGCCTAGCAATAACAGGGTTGCCAGCGCTGCCGTACCCAAGGTGAGTGCGCGCGATCCCAAAATGGCGGCCATCAAAACCGGCAGCGCCAGCAGTGGTGAAAAATTGAGGTTGCCGATTTGCTGCCAATACAACAGGCCGAAAAAGCCGAGATCCGCACCGGCTGTGTAAAGCCATTGCGCATCGAAGTGGCGGCCTTGCCGCCTTGGATGAGCCAACAGCCGGACAGCCAAGGTCAGAATCAGGTACCCAGTAGACAGTACGACCAGCCAGGAGGGGGCGGCGTGGTTTGTGAAGTACAGAACAAGGTACACGCCCAGCAACGCCAAAGCGATCATGACCCGCGCGGTCATGAAGGCTCTCCACAGGCGCGCGAAATCAGATTCTTCAGGGTTACCCAGATCGGGCTCGGCGGCGTACCGCGAGGTGGGGCCAGTGGGGAATCGTGCGGAGTTGAACCACGACGATTGGTCCGCCGGCCTAGGGGGTGTCATCAATTCAAACCCTGTGGCGGTGCTAATCCTGATCGCGATGGGCGACAGAGCAGTAACTGCCTTGCCGGCCGGCCACCGCGTCGGATTTTGGGAAATGGACACCACAGACTGGGCAGCTCAACATGGGTTGCACCGCTCCAGGGCGGCCAGACCTCGGGGGATCTTGTGGCTTGGACAGGCGGCGCCCTCGTTTCCACAGCCAGACGCCGGCAAGTACCGCCAGCAATAGGATCAATATCTTCATGCGGTGCGTTCCAGCAATACCTCAAGCACAAATCGGGAGCCTACATAGCCCAGCAACAGCAAACCGGCGCCGACATAGAGCACCCGCACCGCCCGCCTGCCGCGCCAACCCCAGAGCCAGCGCCCAAGCAGCAACACTGCGAACACCACCCATGAGAGCGTGGTGAACGTACGTTTGTGATCCCAACGCCACTGTGTGTGCGAAGCGCCATAAAGCGTTTCACCGAAGAAAGCACCGGCCAGCAGCGTCAAGGTGAGCAGCACGAAACCAGCTCCGACGAAGCGGAACATGAGCCGCTCCAGTGTCAAAAGCGGTACGCCCCCATCGCTTCCTGGCGCCGCGTGCCGCATCTGTGCTTCCGCGCGCGTCATCAGCCAGCCGTGCGCCACTGCCGCAGCGAACATCCCATACGCGGCGATGCCCAAAGCCCAATGCAAGGGTAGCCAAGGGGATGAAGTGGCTGGCAGGGGCGTACCTGGGAACAGCAGAGCCAGCACGATGGCGATGGCACCAAACCCCGCAAGCGCCCACCTGGCGCGAAGCTTTGGATAAAGCTGGCTTTCCACCACATAGGCGGTCAACACAAGCCATACGGTGATCGAAAGCGCCGGCGCGAAGCCAAAGCGAGGAGCCTCGCTCAGCATGCTGGAGCCCAGCAATAACCCATGAAGGCCCCAGGCCAATAACAACACCCGCCGCGCGCTCACGGTGCCAAGAGTTTGCGCTGCCAAGGCCGGAATGGCGTAGGCTAAAGCCGCCGCCGTGCCAAGCAGCAGGCCGATCGGAGAAGCGCTGGCTAGAATCATGGTCACAGTTTAGCGGTTCGGGCTTCGAATCCAGGCTGCCGCGTTCATTCTCCGGCCCTCATTTCATGCGATCCTTGCCGCGCGTGCCCTAAATATATGGCTACAGCCCTTACAGACAAACTCTCCAGCCTGGTCAAGAAGATTTCTGGCCAGGCACGCATTACAGAAAGCAACGTTGCGGACATGCTGCGGGAGGTGCGCATGGCCTTGCTTGAGGCGGATGTGGCGCTGCCTGTGGTGCGCGATTTTATTGCCCGGGTGAAAGACAAAGCCTTGGGTCAGGAAGTGCTGGGTAGCCTGAAGCCCGGTCAGGCGCTGGTGGGTATCGTCAACCGCGAGCTGGCCGCCACCATGGGCGAAGGCGTCGCCGATCTGGATCTGGCAGCCCAGCCGCCTGCGGTGATTCTCATGGCAGGTCTGCAAGGGGCCGGTAAGACGACCACCACCGCCAAGTTGGCGCGCCATTTGATCCAAAAGCGCAAAAAGAAGGTGCTCACGGTCTCTGGAGACGTGTATCGCCCAGCCGCTATTGAACAGCTGAAGACGGTCACTCAACAGGCCGGTGCCGATTGGTTTCCTTCCACGGCGGATCAAAAACCGCTGGATATCGCCCATGCCGCGCTCGATTACGCCCGGCGACACTACTACGACGTGCTGCTGGTGGATACAGCCGGGCGTCTGGCGATCGACGAAGCGTTGATGCAGGAAATCAAGGCATTGCACGGTGCGTTGAACCCGGTGGAAACCCTGTTCGTGGTCGATGCCATGCAGGGCCAGGATGCCGCCAATACCGCCAAAGCCTTCAAGGACGCGTTGCCTCTTACCGGCATTGTGCTCACCAAGATGGATGGCGACTCACGTGGCGGTGCAGCGCTGTCGGTTCGTCAGATCACCGGCGCGCCTATCAAATTCGCTGGTGTTTCGGAAAAGATTGATGGCTTGGAAGTGTTCGATGCCGAACGCCATGCGGGCCGTATTCTCGGCATGGGCGACATCCTGGCGCTGGTGGAGCAAGTGGCTACCGGCGTGGACATGGAGGCAGCCAAGAAGCTGGCTGACAAAGTCAAGAGCGGTAGCGGGTTCGATTTGCAGGATTTCCTGGGTCAGCTTCAGCAGATGAAGCAGATGGGCGGCCTGGGTAGTCTCATGGACAAGCTGCCCACACAGATGATGGCCAAGGCCACCGACGCCGATCTGAACCGCGCCGAGAAAGATATTCGCCGCAAGGAAGGCATCATCAACAGTATGACCTCGCAAGAGCGCCGCAAGCCTGACTTGCTCAAGGCCAGCCGCAAGCGCCGTATTGCAGCTGGTGCTGGTGTGCAAGTTCAGGAGGTCAACCGCCTGCTCAAGGAGTTCGAGCAGATGCAGGGCATGATGAAGCAGATGAAGGGCGGCGGCTTGATGAAGATGATGCGCCGCATGGGAGGCATGAAGGGCATGATGGGTGGGGGCGGACTGCCTCCGGGGATGGGCGGGCCAGGTGGTGGCAAGCTTCCGTTCTAGTCTCGAACACTACGCTCACCATGAGAAAGGCGCCTGATCTTTCCTATCTGAATTCTGCACCCCGGGTGCGCGTGCTCATGGTCTGTATGGGCAATATCTGCCGCAGCCCCACAGCGCACGGCGTGCTTGAAATGCTGGTGCAGAGCGATGGACTGCAAGAGCGTATTTGTGTTGATTCAGCCGGAACCCATGGCTATCACATTGGCGCGCCTCCGGATTCGCGCGCGCAGTTGCATGCCGCTCGCCGTGGTGCAGATCTGAGTTCGCAGCGCGCCAGGCAGCTCACGGCGCGAGACTTCGATGATTTCGATCTTGTGCTGGTCATGGATGCAGCGAACGAGCGTGCGGCACGTGTTCTATGCCCTGCCCAGCACAGGCACAAGCTTCATCGATTGACGGACTTTTCAGCGCAGGAAGGAATTCACGAGGTTCCCGACCCGTATTACGGAGACGCTGGTGGGTTTGAGCACGTCCTGGATCTGGTGGAAGACTCATGTGCCGGGTTGATGAATGTGTTGAAGAGTCTCGAATCCACCAGCGCTGAAGATTAGGGCGCGCTGGACGTTTCAGGCTCATGCGGCCTGCAAGCACCGCCCTTCGCGCGCCAATCGGGCAAATTCCTGAGATAGAAAATCGAGCAACTGCCGCACGGCTGGCCGCATACCTCGGCGAGAAGCGAACGCGGCTTGAATATGGCCCGCTGGCGGTGACCAATGTGGCAAGAGCTCCAGCAGGTGGCGCTTGGCCAGGGCCTCATGAACCAGGAGACGAGGGAGCACCGCGCAGCCAACTCCCGTCAGCGCCGCGCAGAGGAGAGCTCCCATATCGTCGGCTACCAGACGCGGCTGGTGCTGAACGATGGTTTGTTGCCCGGAGGCATCTATCAGAATCCAACGCGCTTCATCGGGGGAGTTGCCCAAGCCGAGCGTGGGGAGGTTGGTGAGTTCGGCAGGGGAGGCCGGGGGTGCGGCGTAGGTGAGCAGTTCGGGCGCGGCCACCAGGACATGTGGGCTCAGAGCCAGGGATCTGACGATCTCGTCCGCGTGGTTATAGGGCACGGATCCATCTGACGCAGGAAAACGCACCCGCAGTGCGAGATCGACCCCATCGTGCCAAAGGTCGACATTGCGATTGGTTGATTCGACGTGCACCGACACCTGCGGCCACGCACGCAGGAACTCCGACAACATGCCGGCCACCGCGTGCTGCAACATCGCCGGAGGGCATGAAAGCCGTACCGTACCGCGCGGAGCGGCGCTCTCTTCCGCCGAGAGGGCCTGCGCGGCTTCAGCCTCCGCCAACATGGCGTGGGCGTGCTGCAAGGTGCGCTGCCCAATCTCGGTGACGGCGAAGCGACGCGTGCTGCGTTGAATCAGCCGCACGCCCAGGTTGGCCTCCAGCTCAGCGACGCGCCGGCTGAGCTTGGATTTTGGAATTCCCGTGGCCCGCTCTGCAGCGGCAAAGCCTCCGTGATCCGCCACTTTGGCGAAGTAGGCGAGGTCGTTAAGGTCTTGCATGGAAATCTCGGGCTTGGATGGAAACACACACACAAGATGTTAGGTGTTCTGTTTTTGGAACGATGTGTGGCATTTTGACGCCTTTTAATCTGATTGCTTGGCTCATATCATTAATACATGCGCTGGCAGACCGGCTTGGCGCTCCACTCGCAGGGGTTTGACATGAAAAAAGTTTTGAACACACGCAGCGCTCCCGGCCGCCATTGGGTCGGCAACGGGTTTCCGGTGCACGGCATGTTCGGCTACAACGGAGACGGTGTGGCTGAGCGCAGCCCTTTCTTGCTGCTCGACTACGCAGCGCCAACGCGCTTTGACGCGACCACTGAGCGGCGCGGTGTGGGGCAACACCCACACCGAGGCTTCGAGACAGTGACCATCGTGTACGACGGCGAAGTCGAGCACCGGGATTCCACCGGAGGTGGAGGCGTGATCGGCAAGGGTGACGTGCAGTGGATGACTGCTGGAGGTGGCATCATCCATGAGGAATATCACTCTTCGGAATTTGCTCGTAAGGGTGGCCCGTTTGAAATGGTGCAGCTGTGGGTGAACTTGCCCGCCAAGGACAAGATGACGCAAGCTGGCTACCAGGCCATTACAAATGCGCAGATTCCGGCCGTGGCCTTGCCTGACGGTGCAGGTCAAGTGCGTGTGATTGCGGGTGGCTACGGCGAGGCCAGGGGGCCCGCACGTACCTTCTCGCCTATCAACGTGCTGGACGTGCGCCTGGCGGCAGGCCGCACCGTGCAACTGCCACAGCCAGAAGGGTGGTCAACGCTGCTGGTGGTGCTTGAAGGGACGGTGGCGGTCAATGGTGATACGGTGCTGCGCGCTGCTGAGATGGCCACGCTGTCCACGCTGGGGTCGGGCTTGGAGATTGAGGCCAATAACGATGCGAAGCTGCTGCTGCTTTCGGGCGAGCCGCTCGATGAGCCTGTGGTGGGGTATGGTCCGT
This sequence comes from Ottowia thiooxydans DSM 14619, assembly GCF_000422885.1. GTDB lineage: Bacteria > Pseudomonadota > Gammaproteobacteria > Burkholderiales > Burkholderiaceae_C > Ottowia > Ottowia thiooxydans. The sequence continues at coordinate 49,899 of NZ_KE383944.1, forward strand.
TCGTCATGAATAGTGAGGCCCAGATTCATGAGGCGATCGATGACTTCAATGGGGGGCGCTTCGCTCAACATTGAGGTAGGCGATGGAGATGGCTGCTGAGCAGTTGGCAGCAGCCATCAGCCGAAGGGAAGTATGGGAGCGTAGAAACCCGCGTCCGAGAAGGCGAGCTATTCCTGCAGCACTGAATCGGTGTGGAAGACGTACGGCGCTTCGAGTTTGGCCACTTCATCGACCGTCAGCTTGAGCGACAGGGCAGCGACCGCGTCATCTAGGTGTGCGGTTTTTGAGGCGCCAACTATAGGTGCTGTCACTGGTGATTTGTGCATCACCCACGATAACGCCACCTGAGCTCGCGGAACGCCCCGCGCTGCGGCCACCTCTGCTACAGCTTGCGCCACGTTGTGATCTGATTCGCCCTGCATCCTCTGCTGGCGCTTACCGAGCTTGTCGTTCTGTGATCGAAAGGTTTGCTCGGATATGTCGCGCGTGAGGCGCCCGCGAGCCAGTGGGCTCCAAGGCATCACGCCCACGCCTTCTTCGGCGCATAAGCGCATCATTTCGCGTTCTTCATCGCGGTGGAGCAGGTTGTAGTGGTTCTGCATGGAGATGTAGCGCGTCCAGCCGTGCAGGTCGGCCATGTATAGGCTTTTGGCGAATTGGTACGCATACATGGAAGATGCACCGATGTAGCGAGCCTTGCCAGCTTTGACGACGTCGTGCAGCGCCTCAAGCGTTTCCTCGATCGGCGAGCTGTAGTCCCAGCGATGGACTTGATAGAGATCCACATAGTCTGTACCGAGACGGCGCAGGCTGTGGTCGATCTCTGTCATGATGGCCTTTCGGGACAAGCCTCCCGCGTTTGGATCTTGCCGCATCGGGCCGTTCACCTTGGTGGCGATGACAACTTCGTCGCGACGCGCGAAATCACGGATGGCGCGCCCCAGGATTTCTTCGCTGCTACCGTTCGAATACACGTTGGCGGTGTCGAAGAAATTGATGCCAGCCTCCAGCGCTTGCCGCAGCAGCGGGCGGCTCTGGTCCTCGGGTAAGGTCCAGGCGTGATTCCCCTGGTTGGGCTCGCCGTAAGTCATGCAGCCCATGCAGAGCCGGGAGACCTTCAGGCCACTTTTCCCGAGACGGGTAAATTCCATGTAACGTGGTCTTTCAGTGATTGCGTAGCTGCGCGCGCGGCGGTAGAGCCAGGTGTGCCGGGTCTCTGCTCCTTGCTCCTAATGGAACGAGCGGCCACCGTCCACGGCCAGGGCGGCACCCGTGACGTATGAGGACTCAGTGCTGGTCAGAAACAGCATGGCCTGAGCGATTTCCTCAGGCTGAGCTACGCGCTTGAGCGCATAGTTGCCACCGTAGTTCGATGCGTTTGGGACCATGGGCGTATCTACCAAACCGGGACAAATCGTGTTGGCTCTGATGTCTGGTGCCAGTTCGGCGGCCAGCGCGCGCGTGAAGTTGAGTACCGCGCCCTTGGAGGCGGCATATGAGGTGCGCTGAGGAATGTTGGGCAACAGCGACTGCCCCGAACCCGTGTTCACGATCGTGGAGTGACGGTGCTGCCGTAACCACGGCAGGCAGCACCTTACGACGATGTACATGCCAGTGACATTGATCTCCATGACTCTGCGCCAGGTCGCGACGCTGGTATCTTCTATCGTGCCGTTCATCTGGACACCTACGCAGTTGACGATGCCGTCGATGCCACCCATTGCGGTGGCCGCATCATGGATGACATGCGCCACGGCTTCTTCATCTGTAACGTCGACGCCAAAGACGTGGCCACCTGTGATAGCGCCAACGGTAGCCAGGCCTTGGGCGTCAAGGTCTAGCAGGGCCAGGCTGGCGCCCTGCTGGGCGAAGAGCTCCGCAGTCGCACGCCCTATGCCCGACGCCGCTCCAGTTACAAGGATTTTTCGTCCTGTAAGCCGTTTGCCAAAAGTCCCAATCGAATCCATCGTGTTTTCCTTGCTCAGTTTGATAGTGCTTTCGTGCTTTGCGCTTGCTCTGCTGAGACGGCTTTCCTGGTTGGCCAGACTAGTCTGACCCTTTCCCTGAATGCCTTGATCAAGAGGGCATCTTCGTCATCGCTATCCCGTCGCCGTCATGCGTGGCCGTGGGCATCATGAGAACGGCTTCCTCGATTCCAAGGCCTGCGCCGCCGTATGTCTCAGGCATGACAACCCGAGTCAGCCGTCATTGGCCATGGCTTGAACCGACTTCGGGAGACGGCGTTTCCTTTTTTTTACTCCGCCCGGTAGCCGTCATCGAAACGTTGGCAGACAGCAGTCACGCCATCGATGCTGTCGGTCTGCTTCCCGATAATTTTGAAAACTATTTTCATTATTTGATTTGGTAATGTGCACTGTAGGTGGATAACCAATATCAAGTCAATAGTTTGTTAGTGCGGATTTTCGAATGACGGCATTCGCTTCCCATGGTGTAAAGAGCGACGTTCTATTTTTCCAATGACCGTCAATTGAAAATCCGCAGAGTAAATGGTTGACATTTAAAAACTCGGCTCCTAAGCTCCGGCATCAAGAGTCGCGAGGATTGGATTGAACGAGGAATTTCTGCTGTTGGTTAATTTTTGAAATTTCGCAGTACGTGGTTGGTTTTAGTATTTTTCCAATTAATCGCTGATGTTCTAATAAACTTAAAAGGAGACAATGATGGTTGTAAGGCGAGAGTTTATAAAGACCTTGGGTCTTGGTGCTGCGTTTCCAGTGGTATCGTTTAGCCAGGAAAAAATTTCTCATCGGCCGATTCGGGTCGTTGTGCCTCTACCAGCGGGTTCATCAACAGATGCGATCACTCGTGCCATCATGGATGTGGTTGGCTCAATGCTTGGTCAACCGATCGTGGTGGACAACAAGCCTGGAGGTAACGGAATCGTTGCGGCGATGGATGTCGTTAGAGCTGCGCCGGACGGGTTGACGCTCTTCTCTGGGTCGCTCTCCGCGCTGGCGACCAATGTGGCGTTTGTAAAAAACCTGCCTTACGACCCGCGACGCAGCTTCAGCCCAATTGCAAATGCAACAGCTGCCAATCACGTTTTGATGGTGAAGGCTGACTCGCCATTACGGAACTTTCAAGACTTTATTGCACATGCAAAGAAAAACTCCGGCAAGGTCAACATCGGTTCGTCGACTACTTTCGTGAACTTGGTGATAGCGACACTCAATAAGGTCGCAGGAATCCAGACGGCATCTATTCCATATAAAGGAGTTCCTGCCACGGTTGCTGACGTCATTGGTGGCGTGTTGGATTCCACCATGGCGGATCCTGTCAATGCGATTGCCCAAGTTCAAGCAGGTCGTCTTCGTGCGCTGGCTGTCACTTCCGCCAAACGGATGCCAACCATGCCTGATTGTCCGGCCATCGCTGAGACGTACCCTGGCTATGACTTTACGACTTGGAATGGTTTTGTCGGCCCCGCCGGCATGCCCTTGGATCAGGTCAATCGGATCGCGACAGCCATTGCTCAAGCATTGAAGCAACCGGAGTTGATTAAACGGCTCGATACAATTGGTATGCCTGTGGCTTATATGGATCCGATTGTTTTTAAAACTTACATTGAATCGGAGGTGGGTAAATATATACGCTTGGCCAAGGAGGTTAATATTCAGCCGGAGTAATATTGCGCTACGGCCACGCTGTCGACTCTGGGGCGGGCTGCTGAGCCGTTGGCAACAGCAGTCATCGCTGTCTGACGTGAGCTTCAAGTCATGACCGGGTGCCTAACTCGGGTTGTCTTTGGTCAACCAGGCCTGCTCTCTCGCGCAGGTCTGATTGAACGAGCCGACGGCTTAGCGTTTCGTATGGTTCAGCTCCACGCTGACCTTTTGAGGGTTCTGCAGAAGGCTGAGGATAGGACACACGCTTTCTACTTTCTCCAAGAGAGCTTGCAGGATTTCACGGCTCGCGGGCGAGTCGACGTGGATCGTGTAGGCAAGATCGTAGGGCGCGATGGGGGCACTCGCGTGGCCTCCGCGCGATCCGCGAGGATCGATCTTGGCGCTGACACCCACCCGCACGGCGTCAAGCGGGATTTCCGCCGCCGCAGCCTGGATCAGGAACACGTGGGTCACGCAGGCCCCCAGAGCGCCCAACAGAATCTCCTGCGCGCTCGCTCCCAGGTCGTAACCTGCGAAGTCCGCACCGTTATCGATCAGGACCTGATGATCGCGAATTCGAACGCGGCGAACTCCGCTCCTGCCCTCCGCACTGACCGTGGCGCTGATCGTGCTGATAGAGAGATCGCCTTGATCGATTCTCGCGTTGCGCGCTTCCAGTGCAACCCGCTTGTGGGCGAGATATTCATTGAGATTGCTCATGAATTACCCCTCATCATTTCTTGGGTTCCTGTACGAAATGCACCGCGGCGCCGCCCGCATCTTCTGCAGAAATCCAGAGGCCGGGCGGCACATCGTTGGCTGACACGGCGCTGGACGTTTCGTGAACGACGAAACCTTGAGACTCCAGGTATTTGCGTGTTTCGCCGAGCGACTTCACACCGATCTGGTACCCCACAGGGGCAGGCAACGGCGGCACATAACTTCCTGGTGCCTTGGTATTCCACGCATCCGGGGTGAAGATCCACGCGCTGCCGCGATCGAGCTTCAGTTGCACCGCATCTTCAGATCGCACCGCCTTGTCGTAGAACAGAGGTTTGAGCTTCGCTGCGAGAGCTGAAGGGTCCTTGGCTGCGAAGTAGACAGCCTGTAGCGACAGCGCGCCGTTGGCATGGATGAGATGGTGGGGCTGCCAGAGCACCTCGGGTGTGACATGTTCGATCAGCAGGAAGTGCGCTTCGGGAAACACTTCTTCGTCGATGTAGATATTTTTGAATGCAACAGGCCGCACCTCTTCGTTGTTCGGCCCGAAGGGAGCTTCGCGCTGCAACGAGCAGACCTCCGTGCTGAAGTCGCCAAATGTGCGGATATCTGCGAACTGCGTTTCAGCCTTCTCACCGCCCAGAGCCACGATGTGCGCGCCTGCATGCTTGGCAACCATGTGCTTGACCCGGGAAGGGCCCGTGGGATCGGTAATGCCGATGGCTTCTACGAAGCCTTCGTGAAATACCGCGAGATGGTTCCCGGAGCCCCACAACTGAACTGGCTCATCGGGCGAGAACTGGCCATAGTGCAGGCTCCGTGGCGTCAAGGTGAATCCCAGGCGCTTGAAAACCGTCTGTCCGTGGTCGAGGTCGGCGAATGCAACGCCAATGTGATCGAGCAATCTTGTCATTTCATTTCCTTGGTTTGCTTGAGTTGCGTGTGTTGAATATTCACTTCTTGAGCCAGAGGTCTTCCCAGTTGGTGAAGTACCAGCGGTCGTTGTTTGAGACGTTCTGCAAGTCTTCCCGGTACACGTTCACCTGCTGCATTTCCACCAGATGAATGATCGGAACGTCACGCAGAGCAATGCGTTGGAAGTCGTGAATGGCTTTCAGACGTTTGGCGGGATCGCGCTCGGCAAAACCGGCTTCGATGGCCGTTTCCATCTCGGGCGAGTTGTAGCCCGATGAATTGCGGAACGGAATACCTGGCAAGATGCCCTTGCTCCAATACGGGGTGAACGAGGCAATGCCTGGATCGACCGAGCGCACTGAGTTGCTGAGTGCAATGTCGAAGTCATAGTCCCTATAGATACGGCGAAGCGTTCCCGGGTAGTCGAGAGTGATCAGATTGGCGCGGATGCCCACAGTTTCGAGGTTCTGCTTGATCACCTCACCGGCCGCCAGATTCACAGGAAACCACTGAGCAACGACGAAGTTAAGCGTGAAGCGCACACCACCCGCTCCACGTTTGTATCCGGCTTCGTCTAGCAGTTGTTCCGCACGTTTCGTGTCAAAGGCATGCGGTTTGGCAGAAGGATCGGCATAACGCGTTCCCGCATGGATGGGGCCTGCTGCGGGCTTGGCCCGTCCCAGGAAGACGACTTCAGAGAGCTGCCTGGCGTTGATGCTTTGAGCAATCGCTTGGCGAACCTTGACGTTGCTCGTGATGGGGTTCCTGACATTGACTTCGAGGTTCTGAAACCACGCTGCGTTTTCCGACCCCTTTTCAGTGACCGCGACGTCGGCCAATTTGTCCAGCCGAGCCAGATCGCGCAAAGGTACGGAGTTGCGCGTGACGAGTGCGGCTTCACCGGCTTCGATGGCCGCTGATGCGGTAGCTGCGTTGCGCTCGAATTTGAAGGTAATGCTGTCCAGGTAGGGCAGCGGTTTACGGAAGTAGTCTGGATTGCGCTCCAGCGTCAGGTACTGCCCAGGCACCCATTGCTTGAACTTGAACGGCCCCGTTCCAACAGGGGCCTTGTTGTTCGGGTTTTGCTGGAAATTTGTACCAGCGTACTTGTGCTTGGGAACCACTTGCCCAATGTGCGTGCCGAAGCTCGCCAGTAGAAAGTCGGTGGACACGGGATCATCCAGACGCAAGATCACAGTGTGGGCATCAGGTGTTTCGGCTTTCACGATTCGTTCGAAGCCCAGCGTTCCGCTGTATTTCTTCCAGACTTCTTCTGCCGTGAACGCGACGTCCGCTGAAGTGAAAGGCGTTCCGTCGTGCCATTTCACGTCGCGGCGCAAATTGAAGCGGTAGCTCTTGCCGTCAGGAGACACTTCCCAACTGGTGGCCAACCGGGGCTCGAACTTGCCTCGGTTCTCGTGAATCAACGTGTCGTGAATCTTGGCTGAGATCTCCTGGCCGGAGCCCCCAGTACCGATGGCCGTGACGACATGGGTTGGCTCGATGTTGTTCAAGGTGATGATGGAGCCACCGCTACGAGGTTGCTGCGCAAACACCAGGGGATGAGCGAGGGCAAGCCCGAGGACGAGGGTGGCGCTGAGCAAAGCGCGGTATCTTGACTTCATTTGAAAACTCCTTGGATGAGAGAGAAGAACACCGTCAGCGCGTACGCAAACGAGGGTTGAACGCGTCGTTAAGGCCATCGCCGGCGAGATTCAGCGACAGCACCGTGATGACGATGAGGACGCCGGGAATCGCGCAGAGGTACCAGGCCGTGCGAATGAATGAACGCCCGTCGCCGATTAGCCTTCCCCAGCTGGGTATGTTGGGATCCGTAAGGCCAAGGAACGCGAGCGCTGCCTCGAACAGCACGGCGGTCGCGACGACGAGCGATGCCAATACGATGATGGGAGGTAGTGCGTTGGGCAGGATCTCGCGCAGGATCAGCCGTGCATCGCTCATACCCACCGCCCGGGCGGCCAGTACAAACTCGCGGTTCTTCAGTGACAGGAATTCAGCGCGAGTCAGCCGCGCGATCCCCGTCCAGCTGACCAGCCCGATGCCGATCGCCATGTAGCTGGCCCGCGGGCCGAAGACCGCCACCAGGGTGATGAGAAATACGAGGTTCGGAACGGTCTGGAAGATCTCTGTGATGCGCATCAATATCGCATCAACGTAGCCACCATGGAATCCGGCAAGGGCTCCAATCGCTGCGCCGATCAAGGTCGCGATGGCACTCGCAGCGAGACCAATCAGCAGAGTGGTTCGTGCCCCATGAAAGACGAGCGGCAGCAAGTCACGTCCGAGCGTATCGGTTCCCAGAGGAAAGCGTCGATCTTCAAGGGGCCATAGCTCGGGCGGCCCCACCATGCCCAGCGGGTTGCCAGGAAACAACCAGCTTGCTGCCAACGCAGCTACTACGATGGCTGCCAGCAACACCAGCCCAACGACTGCCATGCGATTTTTCCGGAAGCGTTGCCAGAAACCGGCTATCGGCGTAATGGCTTTGCTCATGCCGCAATCCTTGGGTCAAACCAGACGTAGGCGATATCGACCACGAGGTTCGCGACAACGACTGCAAACGAAACCAGTAGCAGCACGCCAGCTACCACGGGCATATTGCGCGCCTGTACTGCATCAAACAGCAAGGTGCCAAGCCCTGGCCAGCTGAAAACCGATTCGATGACGATGCTGCCAGCTAAAAGCGCACCCAGTTGCAACCCGAACAGTGTCAAAACCGGTAGCAGTGCATTGCGTAGCACGTGCCGCAAAGCGATGCGTGCTTCACCTGCGCCCTTGGCACGAGCCGTGGTGATGAAATCCATGCCATGCACCTCCAGCATGGATGCCCGCATGACACGTGCATAGATGGCCATGTAGAACGCCCCCAGTGCGGCGGCTGGTAGTACAAGGTGCTTGAACACATCGATCGCATAGGCCAGCGTTCCCGGGGTTAGATGGATGGCGACCAACCCACTCACGGGCAACCACCCCAGCTTCACCGAGAACAAAACGATGAGCATCAGGGCAAGCCAAAACCCTGGTGCGGCGAAAAACACCACCATGGCAATGGAGAGCACGTTGTCTACCCACGTTCCCACGCGTAGCGCGGCGATAGCTCCCAGCAAGATTCCACCAAAAATGGCGACGAACAGACCTGCGAGCATCAGGAGCAAGGTCGCCGGAAGCCGCTGCGAGATGAGTGTGCTGACATCCGCCTGATCGCGGGGCGAGTAACCGAGATCTGCTCGCGCAACGTTGGAGGCATAGTTGCCAAACTGTACGAGCAGCGATTTGTCGAGGCCGTAGTCCGCCCTCATCTTTTCCAGCAACTGGATGTCGCTGACTTGGCTCTCCGCCGCCATGACGTCGACGAGATCGCCTGGGGCGAGTTTGAGCAGCACGAACACCAGCAAGGTAATGCCCAGGACGACGGGCACTGACTGCAGGATGCGAACGCCGGCGAGGCGCAGGATTCTTTTCACGCTCCCTCCTTCAAGCTGCCAACAACTCAGGCGCAGCCCCGGACCATATGCGACCGGGTATGGATTGAAAGAGCTGCTGGGTGTAGGGGTGATCCGGTTGCGTGAAGACCTTCTGCGCGCTTGCGTATTCCACCACCTCACCCAGGCGCATGACGGCTACCGTATCGCACACCTGTGATGCCACGCGCAGGTCGTGGGTGATGAAAATCATGGTCAGACCCAGTCGCTGCTTGAGATCTTCCAGGAGCCGCAAAACCTGTGCTTGCACCGATACATCCAAAGCAGACAACGGCTCGTCCGCCACGAGAACTTCGGGTTCGAGCGCGATGGCGCGGGCAACGGCAATGCGCTGCCGCTGCCCGCCCGAGAACTGATGTGGATATCGGTCTGCGGCCTGTGATTCCAGGCCCACAAGTTCCAGCAACTCGCGCGCTCTAGAGAGGGCCTGCGAGCGCGGAACGCCATGGACGATAGGGCCAGCCGCAATGATGTCGACCACCCGCAGCCTGGGGTTGAGTGAGCCGAACGGGTCCTGAAATACGATCTGGACCTTCTTGCGGAACGCCTTGCTTGGCACGGCGTGCTGGAAATCTACCGCTTTACCGTCGAGATGAACGGCTCCTGCATCCGCCTCTAGCAAGTTCACAATCAGTCTGGCCAACGTAGACTTTCCCGATCCGGATTCGCCGACGATTCCCAGAGTTTCTCCGCGCCTGACCTGAATATCGGTGGCCTTGACGCCAGAGGAGTTTTTCCGATCTTTGCGGCGCCACCATCCCCCGGATTGGTGATAAATCTTTGTGAGCTGGGTTGTGCTGATTTTGATGGGCCGCTCGCCTTGGAGAGCGGATCTTCCAGTAGTCAGCTTTGGAACGGCCGCGAGCAATGCGCGCGTGTAATCGTGCTTGGGATTTTGAAGCACATCCTCGGCAAGTCCGGACTCGACAACCCGCCCATCGCGCATGACGACGACGCGGTCCGCAATCTCCGCGACCACGCCAAAGTCATGCGTGATGAAGAGGATCGCCATAGCGTGCTTTCTCTGCAGCTCAGAAATGAGCCTCAGCACCTGCGCCTGCGTGGTGACATCCAGTGCTGTGGTGGGCTCATCGGCCAGAAGCACTCCCGGATGCAGGATCAGGGCCATGGCAATCATCACGCGCTGCCTCTGGCCACCAGAGAGTTCATGCGGATAGGAGCTAAGCACCCGCTCGATATCGTTCAGATGCACCTCTAGCAGAATCTCCTCGAGCTTTTCGCGCCTTGCGCGAGTATCAAGCTGCGTATGGATAAGGAGCACTTCCTCAATCTGTTTGCCCACTCGCATCAGTGGGTTCAGTGCGGTCATCGGCTCCTGAAATACCATGCCGATTTCGGCGCCACGCAAATCGCGGAGCCGCCGCTCCCCGGCTTCGAGAAGGCTCTCTCCATCCAATAGGATGCGGCCTGAGGCGCGCAAAGAATCAGGCAAGAGGCCTGTGATCGCACGTGCTGTCAGCGACTTTCCGGAGCCGGACTCCCCGACCACACACACCACTTCATTACGGCGGAGTTTCAGGTTGAGCCCTTGAATACCGAATGCGCGATCACCCCCTTTAGGCAATGCAACGGAAACGTCTTCTAGCGAGACGATGACCTGCGGGTCTATGGTTTCAATGAGGTTTGGCATCGCAACTTCTATGGATGACAACTCTCAATGGATGCCATGGTTTGACGAAGCCAAAGCTTAGGGGCGTGATATTCAGATGCAAACGACCGGTTTCGCATTTGAATATTTACATCTTGTCTATTCCGTGGGCCGGGAAAGCCGTCTGACTTTCCTACAGCGCGGACAGACGACTCCGACAACTGCCAATGTTGGAGCGATGCGAGATCTTGGGGAAAGCCTTAACCTCCCGGGTAAAGAATGCTCAGTAGCGAGGCTCGCTCAGATTGACTGATCGAGATCCCTTTTGTGCGTGGATACGGTGGGCATGAGTGTCTGGCCCAGAATGTGCCGCCATGAATCGCACAGCCATTTCGCGGTCTCTTGGACCTGACGCGCCTGCGCGTTCGCCGCCTCTTTCACCCGGGCGTTGATGGCTTCTTGAAGGGGGCCTGGAACGGTACACTCCGCTTCTTCGAGGGCGGCCCAGTTCTGCTGTTGTCTGGTCTCTGCAAGAAGCACGCACTCGCAGGCCACACGTTGCACGGTTTCGCTATCCCCTATGGCGAGGGCCATTTTCATGGCGGTGGTCAGGCCTTCTCCAAGATGTTTCGCTACTGTGCGTCCGGCTGAAAGTTCGCTGGGGTCGACACCTGAGGCGTGGCAAAGATCGGAGATGATCTCCTGATGCCTACCCGCTTGTTTCAGCCAAGCTTGCCATTGTGCTTTTCGGTCCGGCTGGTCAGTGCAGCGCATGGCCGTTGTGTAGATCGACATCCCTCCAATGCCAGTCTCCATCATTTGCAGAAGCAGCTCTTTCAGAGCCGCGGGGTTATTCGTTTTCGATACCATGGACACTCATTTCCGAGGGGCACGCATTCAGGAGTCGGTACGACAGCCTTTTTTGATGTGGCCCCGAGGGGTTGTATCGCTTGCGTAATGAATGCGCTTTAACTTTTGTTAGTCCGCGGGATTGTGGCGGGGAAACTTTTTCAAATGGGCGCGGCGTGACTTTCACCCGTAAGATGGTGAGGAGGGATGAAGGGAGTTTCAGGTGCATGTTCAACGTGTTTTGCAAGCCAGGCGTGTTCACCTCACGGAGGTCGAGCGCGCAATCCTTGAGCGTTCTATCGACTCCGTGATCACACGAGGCCCCCGAGAAACTCTTATTGACCAAGGGGAGACTGTCAATTTCAGCGTTCTTTTGCTGGAAGGACTGATGAGTCGCCACGTCGACGACTTTGATGGGTGCCGACAAATGGTGGCGCTTCAAGTTCCGGGTGATTTCGTCGATTTGCATGCCTACCCCTTGAAGACGCTCGATCACGACGTTGCCACCCTGACGGCGGTGCGTTTAGCCATCGTTCCTCATGCCGCGCTTTCCGATATTCAGCACAACCAGCCTGAGTTGGCGAGGAAGCTTTGGTTTTTGACGCTGCTCGACGCGGCCATGCACCGCAAATGGATTTATAGGCTGGGGCGCCTGAAGGCCGCGGCGCGTATTGCGCATTTCCTTTGCGAGACGGTGGTTCGCCTGGCTGCGGTTGGCTTGTCGGATGGAAGGCAATTTCACTTGCCGCTGACTCAATTCGATCTGGGTGAGATATGTGGAATGACCAGCGTGCACGTCAACCGTGTGCTGCGTGAACTGCGTGAGGCTGGCTTGTGCACCTTTCGCAACCAGCAAGTGGAGATTCATGATTGGCACGGACTGGCCAAGGCCGGCGCATTTGAGCCTGGCTATCTCTATCTGGACGACGCTACTACACACCGCTTTTCAGGCGCTCATATTGAGGAGGGGTGCGTGTGCAAAAGCAGCGCCTGACCCCACTGCGCCCTGCCGCGCAGTGACGGCGACGTTTTCTTTTGGGAGTCTTCAGCCCGAGTCTCGCGCCAGCCGCACTCCGCTGAATTGCCAGCGCGCTGTGGCGGGGAAAAAGTTGCGATAGCTCAAACGCGCGTGACTAGGAGGTGTGACGACTGAGCTTCCGCGCAGTACATATTGGTTGACCATGAATTTGCCGTTGTACTCACCCACCGCTCCGGCGGCGACACGAAAGCCGGGATAGGGCGCGTACGATGATTGAGTCCATTGCCAAGCGGACCCGAACCACTGGCCCTCGTGTGAACCTTCAGTGTGCGTGGCCGCAGCGTATTCCCATTCAGCTTCTGTTGGAAGCCGGGCGCCAGCCCATCGAGCGTAAGCGTCGGCCTCATAGTAGGACAAATGAACCGCTGGACTTGCCGGGTCCAGCGTTCGCCGGCCCCCCAGGGTGAACTCATCCCAACCACCATCACAGCGCTGCCAATAGAGCGGATGGTTCACGTTGTTCTGAGTTCGCCAATCCCAGCCCTCTGAAAGCCAGTATGACGAATCATCGTATCCACCCTCCAGAGTGAATTTTGCGAATTCGCCATTGTTCACCAGGCTTGAAGCCAGTTCGTAGGGCTGCAGGTACACCCGGTGACGAGGGAGCTCGTTGTCAAATGAAAACCCGGTGCCGTAGTGGCCAATCTCAATCAGGCCACCGTCGAAAGTATTCCAACCCTTTGGCGAGGGAATACCGGCAGGACGTGCAGCTTCGTCTTGGTAGGCTGGCCACAGGGGGTTGCAGGAAAGCAGGTGCTTGATGTCCGTCAGCAGCAACTCCTGATGCTGTTGCTCGTGCTGCAGGCCAAGGACTACCAGCGGATTCCAGGACCCGCTTGCTACGCCGCTGTTCAGTAGCGCGCGCATGCGGTGATCCACATTGGAGCGGTACTCCAGCACCTCGCCTAGACCGGGGCGGGTCAGTAGTCCTCGCTGCGGGCGTGGATGTCGCTCTCCAATGCCATGGTAGTAAGAGTTGAAGAGGACGCGGAACTCCGGGCGAAAGGGCGTGAAGTTGGGTTCGAACTCCGCTAAAACGAATGTCTCAAAGAACCAGGTGGTGTGTGCCAAATGCCATTTGGCCGGGCTCGCATCGGGCATCGACTGGGCGGCACAATCCTCCGCCGAGAGGGGTTTTATCAGTGCCACTGAGTGCTGGCGTACGGCGTCATAGTGCTCGGCCAGAGCGCCGCCGCCGTGAAAAGGAGAGGTGGTCATGGCTGAGCGTATAGAAGTGCGTACCAGCCGCGCTCGTCGGTCCACGTGTTTACTTGCGCGAAGCCCGCTTCGCGCAACATGGTCATGAACACGGGTAAGGCGTATTTGTAGCTGTTTTCCGTGTGAATGCGTTCACCATGCGCGAATTCCCTGCCGCCACCCGGCCAGCGTACGCGCTGTCCTTCCTCGGCCTGTAAATGCATTTCGATGCGCGAAGCAACCGGATTGAAAAAAGCCCTGTGCGACCATTGGGACGGGTCGAAATCGCTGCCGATCACGGTGTTGACGTGCGCGAGAATGTTGCGGTTAAAGCGCGCTGTGGTGCCGGCTGCGTCGTCGTAGGCAGCTTCCAACACGGCGACCTCCTTGGGAAGATCCACTCCGATCAACAATCCACCGGTGGCATCTACCCAGGAGCGCGCCCTGTGCAGCCATTCCAGAGCTTGTGGTGGATCGTAATTACCAATCGAAGAGCCCGGATAAAACACCAGTCGCCGTGCCATGGGGATGTCTTCTGGCAGGTCCAGGCGATTCGTCAGGTCTGCGATGACCGCGCGAGCATCTAAAGTGGGCTGGGCGTGCCGAAGGCGATCAATGCCGTCTTTCAGCACCTCGGCGGAGATGTCTACTCCGACAAAATATTTGGGCTGAAGTATTTGGCAAAGCATGCGTGCCTTCTCGACATTTCCCGCTCCAGGCTCAATCACCGTATTGACCTCGCCCACCAACCGTTTGATGTCAGCGGCCTGCTGTTCCAGCAAAGCCTTTTCTGTTCGGGTGGGGTAATACTCCGGCAGGCGTGTGATGGCCTCAAACAGCTTGGAGCCCAACTGATCGTAGAAATACTTCGGGGAAATCCGGGGCACTGGCTGCATGAGTCCGGAAATTATTTCTTCTTGTTCCATAAGCAGATGCTGCCGCGCTGCGCTCAAGGCGATCTGCTTATTTTGCGCGTCCGGGCCGAACTCGTGTGTAGGCCAATGCCTAAGAACACGTTCTTAGTTCGCTTGACGATGCATCAGGAGGTGGTGGCGGCTGCGCCGAATCCACCGAGTCGAAGCCAGCAATGTGCTGGCCTGGAACTAATCCCGCGTCACGCGCAGAACTTCTTCCTGGCTGGTGATGCCTTGCGCCACTAACCGTTCACCATCATCACGCATCAGCTGCATGCCGCGTGAAAGGGCAGTGGCACGGATCTCCGACTCTGCCGAGCGGTTGTGGATCTGAGCGCGGATCTCGTCGTCGACCCCCAGCAGCTCGAACACGCCAGTGCGGCCAGCGTACCCGGTCTTTCCACAGGCGTCGCAACCGGCGCCGTGGCATGCGGTGCAGTACTTGCGCACCAGTCGTTGCGCCAGGACGCCGAGCAAAGAAGAACTCAGCAGGAAGGGCTCCACGCCCATGTCGGTCAGGCGAGTGACGGCGCTGGCGGCATCATTGGTATGGAGTGTGGCCAGCACCAGGTGGCCTGTGAGTGAAGCCTGGATGGCAATCTGGGCGGTTTCGATGTCACGGATTTCGCCAATCATGACGATGTCCGGGTCTTGGCGCAGGATGGCTCGCAGCGCGCGGGAGAAATCGAGGTCAATCTTCGAATTCACCTGCGTCTGCCCTACGCCAGGCAAATCGTATTCGATGGGGTCTTCCACCGTCATGATGTTGTTGCGCGTGGCGTCCAGCCGCGCAAGCGAGGCATATAGCGTGGTTGTCTTGCCGCTGCCCGTGGGGCCAGTCACCAAGATGATGCCGTGCGGCTGTGCAATCAGGCGCACGAACTTCTGCAGCACATCGCCCAGCATGCCTACAGATTCCAGGCTCAGTTTGCTCTCGGATTTGTCGAGCAAACGCAGTACGGCACGCTCGCCGTGGGCATTGGGTATGGTGGACACCCGCACGTCGATCGCGCGAGTGCCCAGTCGCAGGCTGATGCGTCCGTCTTGGGGCATGCGCTTTTCGGCGATGTCCAGATCGGCCATGATTTTCAGGCGCGAAATGAGTGCCGCGTGCAGCGCGCGGTTGGGTCTGACCACCTCGCGCAGCGCGCCGTCGACTCGAAAGCGCACCGCGCTATGGCGCTCGTAGGCTTCGATATGGATGTCGCTGGCGCCATCTCGCGCGGCTTGTGTGAGCAACGCATTAAGCATGCGGATGATGGGCGCGTCGTCTGCGGATTCGAGCAGATCTTCGACAGCCGGAAGCTCCTGCATGATGCGGGAGAGATCGGCATCAGATTCGACTTCGCTCACCACGGCTGCCGCGCTGGATTCGTTCGCGGAGTAAGCGTTGCTGATGCGCTGCGCAAACGTCTGCGGATCGGACTGTTGCAGCGCCAGAGGCACATCGGCCGTGCCGAAGCGGCGCATGACTTCACTCAGAGCGGCGGGGTCTGGGCGGCCGTTGTGCCACAACGTCAGGCTTTGTCCGTCATCTTCCAGCAGCAGGCTGGCCGAACGGGCGAAAGCATAGGGCAGCAGGTAGCGCATGCGCCTTTGGCCTTTTGATTAGTTGAAGGGGCGCGAACTCGCGCCGCCCAAATAGTTACCCTCTCCGCTGGCCGGTTGCTCGGTCATAGGAGCAGGAGGGCGACTCAAGTAGTGGTTCTCTCCGCTGGCCGGCGGGTCAATCAGGGGCGCCGGAGGCGCTGGGCGTCTCCAGGCTTCAGGGTTGTTCGGCACCACGAGCGGCATGACCGGTGCCTGGTTGGCGTGCTCCACCACGCTTGAAGGAGGCTGGTTGCCCTGTTGCGCCCGGCGCATATAGTCGTACCGGTCAAGCGAATAACTCTCGGCGGCGGCGGCGTCTCGTACGATCACAGGGCGCAGGAACACCATCAGGTTAGTTTTAACTGCGTAGCGACTTTGTGACTTGAATAGGTTGCCCAGCAGGGGTATATCGCCCAGCACGGGTACCTTGTCTTCGTTGCGGGCGAACTTGTCTTCCAGCAGCCCGCCGAGTACGACCACGGCGCCATCGTTGACCAGCACGCTGGATTCGATGGCGCGTTTGTTGGTGGTAGGGCCATTGGGACTGCCGCCTGTGCCAGCCACCACATCGGATACTTCCTGATAGATCACCATCTTGATGGTGCCATCTTCGCTGATCTGGGGCCGTACGCGCAAGGTCAGGCCCACGTCTTTGCGCTCGTAGGTCTGAAACGGGTTGACCGAGGTGTTGCTGCTGGCGCTACCCGTGTTCGTGAAACTGCCCGTGACGAAAGGCACGTTCTGGCCAACGATGATCTTGGCCTCCTCGTTGTCCAGCGTCAGCAGTGTGGGCGTTGAGAGGACGTTGCCGGTGCCTGAGGATTGAAGGAAATTGGCCAGCACCGCCAGCGTGCTGGAGCCGGCCAGCAGATTGAAACCTTTGCCAGGCGCGACACTCGGCTTCCAAGCGTTAGTGCCAGTGGTGCTGTTGTTCATGCCAATGAATTGCGCACCAAAAGTGATGAGGTTGGTCGCCGCGGCACCACCGCTGGCGCTGGCGGTGGAGAAGTTGGTGCCCGCAATGCCGGCACCGCCAAGCAATGCTTGCCACTGCACGCCAAGTTCGGCGGCCTTGTCGGCACGCACTTCAGCGATCAGGCTTTCCACGAAGACTTGCGCTCGTCGTTGATCGAGTTTGTCGATGACGGCTCGCAGCTCCCGGTACACCGGTTCTGGTGCGCTGATGATCAGCGAATTGGTCGAGGGGTCAGCCTGAATCTGACCGCCTGTCGATGGTTGGTTGTTCGCGGCGGCGTTGATGCTCGGGCCGCTGTTCATGCCGCTCATGCCGCCACCGGATGAAGAACCGCCCTGGTTGGTGCTGTTGTTCTGCGACTGGGAGGTGTTGGTCAGCCCGCCGGAAGGAATGCCCCCGCCGCCTGTGGCACCACCTGGCGTATTGGACTGGCCCGGAAGCGCTGCCATGGCGGCGCGGAGAGTGACAGCCAGTTTGGTGGCATCGCTGTTTTTCAAGTACACCACGTGGATGTTCCCTGCGGAGCCATCCGCGCGGGCTGCAGGAGCCTGGTCAAGCTGCTCTATGAGCGCCTTGGCCTGGGCCAGCCGCGCTGGGTTGCCCGCGCGAACGATGATGGCGTTGCTGCGGGGTTCAGGAATGAGCGTGGTACGGTAGCCGCCATCGGCGTTCGCGGCGCTTGTGGCGTTGACGGGCTGTCCTGGAATGCCGGGCGCGGCGGAGGGCACTGCCGCGCCGCCTGTGCTGCCACCTGATTCCAGCAGTTTGGACACCAGAGGAGCCAAATCGGAGGCCACCGCGTGTTTAAGGCGCACGACTTCCACACCGGTGGCCTGGGAAACATCGAGACTGGCGATGATGCGGGCCAATCGCTGCAGGTTATCGCCGTAGTCTGTGATGATCAGCGAATTGCTGCCGGGGTTGACGTTAATCGTATTGTTCGGGCTGATCAGAGGCCGCAGAACCGGCACGAGGCTGTTCGCATTTTCATGCGTGAGGCGAAATATCTGTGTCTGGATCTGACCGCCGCCTGCGGGTTTATCGCCGGCGGAAACGGTTCCGCCCTGGAGCTTGGCTTCTGATTCTGGAACTACCAGATAGATGCCATTGCTTTCCACCAAGGCGAACCCTTGCGTTCTCAGCTGGGTCTGGAAGAGGCGGAGCGCTTGTGCTGCATTCACAGGCACGGTGGACGTGAGCGTCATGGTGCCCTTGACGCGGGGATCGACCACCACGTTGCGTCCGCTGATGGTGGCCATGGTGCGCGCCACGGCATCGATCTCTGCGCCAGCAAAATCCAAGGTGACGTTGCCGCCACGCGTCGCTTTAGCGTCTGCCTGCGCGAGCGACAGACCGCCGGGGGTCAATGAGCCCGCACTGATGGCCAGGATCGCCATGGCGATCCGGTGCCTGGGCCAGCTCGATAGGGCAACATGGCCGGGCATTGCCGGATGACACATCCTGGAAAAAATAGCACTCATGAGGTTGTGATCTCGGCTTAGCCTAGCGAAATGATGGCACGCTCGCCTTGGCGGCGGCCGATGATGTTGAGCAAATTGGCCAACTGGGTCTCCATGCCCGGCGCCGCGCTGGCTTCACCGGAAAACCGCAGCCGTGAACCTACCCATTGACCCTTGCCGGCCAAGCGCAAAGCGCCTTCCAGCGTGGACAGATCAAGTGAAGGAGAGTCGCCGCCGGTGAGCGTCATGCGGTAGGAGCCAAGGGGTTGCAAGGTGGACAACCGCGAAGACATATGGCGAGCGGTAAATTCTGCACTACCCCCCATGATGACCCGGCCATCCAGCCATTCTACTGAAAGGCCTCGTGTGGATAGCTCGAGCTCGCCTTGGGGTTGAATGGTGTTCCAAGGTGTACCCAGCCCCGTGAGCACGGCAGCAGGCCAGGCGGTTTTTCCGTCTGTCAATGCCAGTCGTGCGCCATTCCAGCTTGGAGTGATGCGCAGATCCAGCGGCTCGCCCGGTGTGCAGCACTCGGCTGTCAGTTGCGCGCGAACGCCCAGCCCTGCCGGCCTCAGCTTCCAGTGAATTCTCCCCGGCAAAGCCGTACTTCCCTGGCTCCCGGCGCCTCCGGTGAGCACCAGCCGTGCCGAGCCGGACCACACGCTGCCTTGGGCGTCCTGCAGTTGCACCACGCCACCGGTACCACGCGCCAGCGTGGTGGCCAACCAGCGTGCGGGCGCAGCCAGAATCAGTACGGCGATCAGCGAGAGCAGGGCGCCGGCCAGCGCCCATTTCCAGGGTGCGCGCTCTTTCTGGGCGGTCGGGGCGGCGCGTTTCGACGCCTTGAAGGGCGCAGCGTTCATGGCTGGGGAAGACTCAAGGAAAGTGTGCCGTTCCAACGCGCCGGCGTGCCGGGCGCAGCGCCTGGCACGCGAGACAGGCGCGCTTCCACGGGTGCAGCACGTGCATTGGCACGTGCATCCGCGAGATACTCTGCCAGTGCGGCTGCGGGTACGTCTTTCAAGGTCACATTAGCCCGGTCACCGACCACGTTGAGCTGCCCGCTCGCACCGAGCCGCTGCTTACCCGCAGTCTCCAGCGCTCGCAAAGCTTCGCTCTGCCCCATTTTGGGCAAGGCCTTGAGTGTTTCCGCTTCGGCCTGCAGGCGTTGCATCTGCTCCGCCTGTATTTCAAGCGCTTGCCTTTGGGGGCCAGCTGCCCGCAGTGTTTTTATGGCGGGCGCCAGTGCCACCCACCAAAGAAGTGCCAATACCACCACCGCCAAGGCCCAGCCGACCAAGCGGCGCTCCCGCGCTTCCAGGTTGGCCCAGGTGGCCATGAGACTGCGATTTTGGGGTGAAGAGGGCATAGCCTTGCTCATGGCACACCTTCCGGGCGCAAGACTATGGCATCGGTTTCGGTCTGCATCTGATAGCCCATGGGGCGCAATCTCTGGTTGGCTTCGGCGAGCGCGCTGGCCGCCATTTGAACGCCGCGGGCACGCAGCTCGCCGGAAGAAAATTCAATGGCCGAGGGCGCGGCGCCCGCTGGCGCGACAAGCGCAAAAGCACTTAAAACGGGTTCAAGATCGCGCGCTGAAAATGCACCAGAGGCCTGCCTCAGCGTGGCGACTTCGCGTGCCATCTGTACTGGCGCATCGACCACCACTTTGACTTGCGGAAAAGTTTGCGTGAGCGCGGAGTCGATCAGCGTGCGCCTTGCCGCCAGATCGGTGCGTGTCTGCCAAGCCAACCAGTTCAGGCCAACCAGTTGGGCCAACAATAGAAGCGCGACTCCCCAGCGTGCAGGGCGCCACGCTGGTGCATACATCAGATCTCGCCATAGGGCGCCGGCGCGTTTTGCTGCGCGCGCACGGCCGCCAAGAGAGAAGTCGAACTGAGCAAGGTCCCAGGAGGACCGGGTAGCCGCCAGCAGGCGCTCCGGCGCTTGCTGGATGGTGGGTTGATACCCAAGCGTTTGTTCGGCGAGTGCAGCAACGGCAGGCTCGGCCAAGAGTTCGGGCGCCTGAGCTTCCCCATTACCGGCGGCATCGCTGATCGGCTGAGGCAGCAGGGAGAGTGCGCCCGGTCCCAGGGGCAAAGCTTGCACACCGCCCGGGACGGCATCACCACTGATCAGTAGCTGGGCTCGTTCTGGCACGCCTGCCACGATAAGGCGCAGCGGCCCGGTGCGCGGGCTCAGTTCGGGCACGATCCGGTTTACGGTGCGGCCCGCGGCATCGAGCGCGTGCAAATGTTCGCTAAGCCATGGGCGGTTGCACACGGCTACCCATGCCGTGCTCCCACCGCTCGCGCCGGGTTCGAGGGAAAAGTGCAATTGGTCCGCATCATCGAGCAAATGCTCTTCGAGCAGGCCGGCCAGTGTGGCTCGTAAGCGTGGCGAGCCAGGGCCGATACCTTTGGGTAATTGGACACGCTGCCAGGACAGCAAGGTTGGTGGCACCATGGCCACAACTTCTACACCCCGACCAGCGGGCGGCAGAAGACCGGGCGCTGCGCTTCCATGCGCGGCCACGGTTTGACCGTCGCGCGAGGTGGCGAAATCGTAGGTTCCGGGCGAGCCCGAGGGCAGTGAAATAAGGAGCAGACTCATGAGCGCGAGTAATTCTATGGGCTTAGTGTGAAGGAGAAAGCCTGGGCGTTCGGCGTTTGACCGAAAAAAACCGCATGCTTCGCTCCAGGCGAGCGCGGTGCCATGCCCTCAAAGCTCAACTTCCTCTCATGGCCCAGCCCCAGGTGTTACTGTGTGAATGGCCGCGCGCTGACGCCACAATGTAAGCGCCACCTTCCGGCTGGGCGTGTAGATACGCCGCACCAGAGAGATTTCCTCCAGCGCCACATCGTCCAGCCGCAGCCGGCCGCGTACCTCGAAAAAGTTGGTGGTCACGCTGGTCCAATCTGTGGGCAGGGCATCGACTCCGCTTTTCTGCACCGTTTGCAGGGCGCCGGACGTGCTGCGGAAGAAAGCGCTGGTTCGCGCGCTCACGAGCCCCTCGGCACTGGCCAGATCCAGCCCAGGTACGGCGGCATAGATGACTTGAGCGCTGGCGGTGTTGAGATTGACCGGGGTTGGGGCGTTGTCCAGAAGCGGTAGCAAGGTGGCATAAGGCCGCAGGGCTTTCAGCGTTGCCGGAGACAAACCGAGCCAGGTGAGTTGATCGAACAGCTGTGGCATCAAAGGTGCGTCGCTGCCGTTTTCCACTTTGGTTTCGCGCAGGGCGGCTTGCGCGCTCACCAGGTTGACTTGGAGTGATTCCAATTCGTCCAATGGCAGATTCAGTAGCTCGAACAGGCGCCTAAATCGGTCGATCGACTGCTTGCCATCGGCCTTATCGCTGGTCAGCCGCAAGTTCATGATGTTCAGGCGAGACTGAAGGTCGACGATTTGGCCCGAGAGGAAGGCCTCGCGCTCGGTTTCGGTGCTGGCTTCACCGCCCGCCAGGAACGTAGACAGGCGGGCTTCTTCCAGCGGGACTGCCCAGGGCTCGCCCAGGTGGTCGAAGCTTGATTCGCGGGCATCGCCCATGAGCACCAGGCGGCCCCAATCCAGCGCGCCGTTAAGAATCCAGCCCGATTGGACGCGAGCCCGCTCGGAGGCTTCAACCTCCACGCCGCGCCATTGGCGCCACATGGCCCCGGCTGCCAGCGTGGCCACCAACGCTACCGTGATCATGGCGGCCAGCAGGGCGGCTCCCCGCGTGCGCTTCATGACGCGCCTCCGAAGGTGGGCCTGACCCAATCCACCACCATAGGGCCAGCCAAAGCCTGGCCCGGAGAAAGCGTGATCATCAGACGGATTCCATCAGGGACGGCCGTGCCAGCGTCCGCACCGTCGGCGGAGCTGGAAAGAGGGTTGGTCCAGGCGTTGTTTCGAAAGTAGTGCAATTGCCAATCGAGTGCGGAGGCAATGACTGTTTCAGCGGCTCCTCCGGACGGCGTGCCTTGCAACGAAGCTGTTTCACCCCAGCGGGCAGCGGCCTCCCACGCGGCCTGCCAGGTTTGAATGGTCTGCACTGGGGGCGATTGCCAGCGCAGCCACTGGCCACTGCCGGCGCGGCGTGTCCAGGCCACCACACGAATGCCGGCACCTGCATCGCCAGCTGTCGTGCGGGTAACGCGCAAGGTGCTTCCATTCCAGGCCAGGCTGCGGTTGATGGTTGAAGTGGGGGGGGCGCCGGAGGGGTTTTCCTGAGATTGCCAAACCATCATGGCGTCCAGGTCAGCGCGCCATTGGCCGAGCCCCGCCTGGAGTGCGAGCACGTCATCCGTGTAGCTGCGGGTACTCTCCTGAGCGCGCGCCATGCCGTCAATGCCACGCCAGGTGAGTAGCGCCATGACGGCCATGATGGACAGCGCAACCAGCACCTCTATCAGTGTGAAGCCGCGTGGCCTGAGGGCGAATTTTGAGTGGGCCATCAATTGCGCCCAATGATGGTGGATACCCGCAGCACTTGCACCCCCGCTTCACTCACCGCCGCATCGACGCGGCGGAAGTTGGGGTTGGGCGTGGGGCGCACACTCAGCGTGACCTGCAGACCCAGGTTGGCCTGTACGCAATCGCTCGTGCTGTCGCCCACACCAGGCAGTTGGCGCGCTAGCCGCAGGCCGATCAGCTGATTCTCGGCGCAGATCTGTGCCAGCAGCGCATGGCCCTGCCGTTCTGCATTGCTGGTGAGCGCGGCCGTGGCCTTTAAGCCAGCCACCAGCGCGATGGCCGTGATAGCCAGAGCCACCAGCACCTCGACCAGTGTGAAACCGCGCGATGGAGTGTTCATGGCGATACGCTGGCCGCCGTAAAGGGCCGCAGCCCGTCTGTGGAAATGCTCACCAGCGGCTGGCTGGTGCCGGCGCGGTGAATCAGTACTGATTGAGAGCCAATCAAGGGGTCTGGTCCGAGTAGCAGCGGCGCGTTGCCGATCGCGCGGGTCTGACTATCCAGCCATCGGGTGGGCAGGGGGTCAGAGCCCGGCGGCAGGCCTTGGAAAACAAAGCCATCAGCCGTCGGTTGCCAGCGCACCGGAACGCCCGCTGCGCGAGAGCGCGAACGAGCTGATTCCAGCAGCGCGGCAAGTCGTTCTCCATCGCGTGCAAGCGCGTCCGCCGTGCTGTCGCGCATGGCGAGGCTGGCCACGGCGGTGCCTATGGCGATCACCGCCATCACCAGCATCAATTCGATGAGCGTGAAGCCGCGTGGGGTGTGACCATCGCATGACAAACGGCTATCGCCTGCCATGGCGTGCCGCCCCCTCATCGAAGTTCATTCACCATCACTGCCAACTACCGATGTCCGCGTTCTTTCCCTCGCCACCGCTTTGGCCGTCAGCGCCGAAACTCATCACATCCACCTCGCCTTTCACGCCTGGGTTGAGGTATTGATAAGGACGACCCCAAGGATCATTGGGGAGTTTTTCAAGATATGGCCTCCAGTTTCCAGGCGCCGGAGGTGATGCCGGGCGTGCGATAAGCGCCTGCAAACCTTGCTCGGCGGTCGGAAAGCGTTGGTTATCCAATTTGTAAAGCTTGAGCGCCTGCATGATGTTGTGGACATCTGTGCGGGCGGCGGTGCCGCGGGCGTCATCGGTGCGGTCGAGCACGTTGGGCACGATCAACGCGGCCAGCACGCCAATGATGACCAGCACGACCATCAGTTCGATCAAAGTGAAGCCAGCGGCACGGCGCCAGCGGGATAGACGGGGTGATGTCATAAAAAACGGTCCGGAAAGGCAAGTCGTATCAATGATAATCGCGAGATGATGACAGCTTTTGTTTCTTGGAAGCCATGAAGTCGCGCATGGCATCGCCCCGGATCGTGGTGGGCTTGGTCACGTTCGCCGTTTGGGCCGTGGCAGCAGGCAGTGCGCTCTATTGGGCCATGTATGCCGCTGGTGCCCAGAGCAGGGGCGTCCCGCCTGCTGCTGGCACGGCGCGATCCGTAGTGGTTGATAGGCAGGTGGTGGCGCGTGCACTGGGCGCCACAGCGCCCGTGGGCGGGGCAACAGCCGCTGCACCCGACGTGGTCAGCCGCTTGGCACTACGTGGCGTAGTCACGCATGATGGGCGCGGCGCAGCGCTGATTGCGGTCAGCGGCAAGCCGGCCAAACCATTTGTCCTGGGGGCCGAGGTTGATAGTGGCTGGACGCTCACCTCAGTGTCTCCGCGTACAGCGGTGCTTTCAAACAGTGGACGTGAAGCGAGTTTGCACATGCCACTGCCCGCTGCGTCATCTCCTCCAGCCAATGCGGCTACTCCGGCGTCCCCTGCAGCGCTGCCTTTGATTCCTACGTCTCCTGCGACTTCTGGTTGACTGGCTGAGAGTAGGGCTTGCAAGGGCTAGGTCCATAGAGCCATACCGTTCAAGGCTCTGTACTCATCTTTCCCCGAAAGGGAAAGACTAATATCTCGAAGGCCGAGCGCAGCAATGGCCCGAGTGAGTCCCCAACCCCTTGAGGCCGTGCCGAGGAGCGCAGGTCAAGGGGCCGGCCATCCGGGGGCGGGCAAGAGCACTGCAAGATGCTCTTGCTTCAAGAACTAGCTTGCGGCAGCTGTTTGAGGGTAGAGAGCGAAGCGAACGAAGCGAGTTCTGCCGCACCGCGCCGGATGGCCGGCCCCCTTGACCGAGCACCGCAGGTTGCCCGGAGCGCAGCGCAGGGACACGGACTTGGGGTCGCATTTCTTTGGTTCCTTACTTTGTGCGAGCAAAGAAAGGGACTGCGCTGCCGGGCGCAATCCCGGCCTCCGACCTAAAGAAAAAGAGGAGAAGGTAACTATCAAGAGCTATCAACAAATCAACCGCCGCTTGCCCTCACCCCAACCCTCTCCCAGGGGGAGAGGGAGTTAAACCCTTGCCTTCACCGGTTGGCCGGCCCCGCCCCACCCCACCCAAAGGGAGAGGGTGAATACACCCTCACGCGCCAAGACCCGGGCTTTCTTACTTCAAAAACAACTTATAAACCGGATTTTCCGTCTCCTCCACCCACGGATATCCCAACTCATCCAGAAACACCCGAAACGCTTGATCGTCCGTATGCGGCACCTGCATACCCACCAAAATGTGCCCATAGTCGGCACCCTGGTTTCGATAATGAAACAGCGAGATATTCCAATTGGGCCGCATCAGGCTCAGGAATTTCATCAGCGCGCCGGGCCGCTCCGGGAAAACAAAACGCAGCAGACGCTCATCGCGTGCCAAGGGAGAGTGGCCGCCAATCATGTAGCGCACGTGCTCCTTGGCCAGTTCATCCTGGGTGAGATCCAGCGTAGGAAAGCCTTGCTGTTCCAAGGCAGCGGCAATGCGCGGAGATTCACCCCTGCCTTGCGTGGTCAGCCCCACGAACACGTGTGCCCGGCCAGCAGCGGCGGCCTCGCTGATACGGTAATTAAATTCGGTCACGCTGCGCGTACCGCCTGGCAACTGGCCAATACTTTCGCAAAAGCGGCGAAAGCTGCCCCGCTCTTCAGGAACCGTCACCGCGAACAAAGCTTCGCGCTCCTCGCCAACTTCGGCGCGCTCGGCCACAAAGCGCAGCCGATCAAAATTCATGTTCGCGCCGGAGAGGATCGCCGCATAGGTTTCGCCGCTGGTATTGTGGGTTGCCACATATTGCTTGATGGCCGCCACAGCCATTGCCCCTGAGGGCTCTACGATGCTTCGGGTGTCTATGAACACATCTTTGATGGCGGCGCACACGGCGTCGGTGTCGACCCGAATGAATTCATCCACTAGTGCACGCGTGACCCGGAAGGTCTCTTCGCCAGCCAGCTTGACTGCGGTGCCATCGGCAAACAGGCCCACATCCGACAGCGTGACCCGCTCTCCCGCCGCCACCGATTGCGCCATGGCGTCGGAGTCGATCATCTGGACTCCGATCACCTTGATATCCGGGCGCACAGCTTTGATGTAGCTCGCCACACCACTGATGAGGCCACCACCGCCGATCGCGACGAACACCGCATTGAGTGGCCCCTGGTGCTGACGCAGGATTTCCATGGCGATCGTGCCTTGCCCGGCGATCACGAGCGGGTCGTCGAACGGATGGATGAAAGTCAGTCCTTGCTCGCGCTGCAACTTGACTGAATGGTCGTAGGCGTCGGAGTAGCTTTCACCCTGCAACACAACCTCTCCGCCGAGTGCTTTGACTGCATCCACCTTGAGTTGCGGGGTGGTCACCGGCATCACGATGACAGCGCGTGTGCCTAGCTTTTTGGCAGACAGAGACACCCCCTGTGCGTGGTTGCCGGCGGAAGCACAGATGACCCCATTGCTGAGCTGCTCAGGCGTCAGGTGCACCATTTTGTTATAGGCACCGCGAAGCTTGAAGGAAAACACCGGCTGCTGGTCTTCTCGCTTCAAAAGCACTTTATTGTTCAGACGGCGACTCAGCGCCTGCGCAGGGGCAAGGTCTGACTCAATGGCCACGTCGTACACGCGCGCCGTGAGTACCTGTTTCAAATAGTCGGTATTGGTGAGGCCATGCGTATCGCTGGCCTGCTTGGGAAAAGAAGTCATGGCAGTCCTTGGAAGGACGCCATCATAGGCGTGCTGGAGGATGGCCCCCACGCTTCCCCGCTTCGCGCGGTCCGCTGCCCCCCGAGGGGGTCGCATTTTCATCTTGGGGCGGCCCGGCGATGCAAACGTTGCCCCCACGCTGCCCCGCTTCGCGAGGTCCGCTGCCCTCCGAGGTACCGAAGCCGGCCGCGGCGATTTTCATCTTGGGGACGGCCCGGCGATGAAACGCTTCAGACAAAAAAAACCCCGAGGCCTTGCGGCATCGAGGTTTGAATCCACCTTTTGAAGGGGTGGAGGAGACAACCGTTAGCAGGGAAACCCTGCTTGCATGACGCTAGTGTAGCGAAAAGCACGGTGATCTGCAGGTGATTTGTTGCAACGCAACAAATCACCTTTCAAAAAGTGCGCATTTTTGGCGCCCAGCAGGGGGGAATGTGCCAAATCCGCTACGCTTATCCCTAACTTTCAATAAAAAAGAGTCGTATATGGAATGCACCGTGAGTTGGACAGGCGCCGCTGGTACGCGCTCAGGCATGGGTTTCGTGGCCGAAACCGGTTCGGGTCACGTGATTGCGATGGATGGGGCGCCTGATGCAGCCAAGCCAGAAAATGGGGGCCAGAATCTTGCCCCACGTCCTATGGAAACGCTGCTGGCCGGCACGGGCGGCTGCACGGCTTATGACGTGGTCCTCATCTTGAAGCGTGGGCGGCACGATGTGCGTGGGTGTTCAGTCAAACTCACGAGCGAGCGCGCCGAAACCGATCCCAAGGTGTTCACCAGCATTCACATGCATTTCACGGTCATCGCCAAGGGCTTGTCGCCTCAGGTGGTGGAACGGGCGATTGCGCTCAGTCACGACAAATACTGCTCAGCCACCATCATGTTGGGCAAGACGGCAGAAATTACTACTTCGTTCGAGCTGGTCGAGCCGGCGTAAGAAAGCCTCTACGCTCGCCAGATCAGCCCATTCACACGTAATGGGCTGTACCGGTCATGACACGGGCCGCCAGGCGCATCAACTGGCGCACCGGTAAGGGCAGCTCTACGCCACCGGCAAGCAGCGCGGCATCGGCGTGATGCGCTTCATCTTCTTGCATTTGCGCCACGATGGCTCGTGAGGCGGTGTCGTGTGCGGGGAGTCGATCCAGGTGGCTTCCCAGGTGTTCTGCGACTTGGCGCTCAGTCTCCACCACGAAGCCCAGGCTCAACGCGTCTCCACCTACTCGTCCGGCCACCAAGCCGATGCCGAAAGCGCCTGCATACCAAAGCGGATTGAGCAGCGAAGGCCGGTCTCCCAACTCCTCCAATCGTTCGCTGGTCCAGGCGAGGTGATCCGTCTCTTCGCGTGCGGCAGCTTCCAGTTGTTGGCGCAATGTGTCGTTTTTTGTCGTCATCGCTTGCGATGTATAGAGCGCTTGAGCGCACACCTCGCCTACATGATTGACGCGCATCAGAGCGCCTGAAAGGCGGCGCTCGGCAGGTGAAAGCGTACCGCTTTCAGCGCCATTTTCAGGGGCAGGCGTAGGGCGCGCGGCTCGCGGAACAGCGAACAAGGTGCGCATGCCGCTATCCACGGCGCAGAGCAGTCGGTCGGTGAAGTTCATGGGGTAATGGTAAGGGTTAGAGCGGATTGACGGTTTTGTTGCTGCGTTGCAACAAAAATGTTCCTCGGTTGATAAAAGACGGTTCTGTCTTTTTCGCGTCACCGCATCTTGGTGCAATGGCTCACAGCTTCCCGTTTGCGTGGAGGTTGGCCCGGCGGCGGTGGCGACACAAGCAATGCCTCGGCGCCTGTTCGCATATTTCAACTCTGGAGAACCCCAATGAAAAAAACTCTGCTCGCCTTGGCAGTCTTGGCCGTGTCTGGCGCCGCGATGGCCCAATCTTCCGTAACCCTTTATGGCGTGGCCGATGCTGGCCTTGGCAGAATCAAAACCGGTTCGACCGGCACTTCTCCTGCAAACGATGCTTCCAACCAGACAGAGTTCATCAGCGGCAGCCGGATGAACAACGGCGACAGCCGCATCGGCGTGCGTGGCGTTGAAGATGTCGGCGGTGGCTTGAAAGTCGGTTTCAATTTTGAATCCGGTCTCGACCTCGACAACGGTAACGCGACCACTACCGCCTTCTGGGCTCGCCAAGCCAACGTGTGGTTGGGTGGCAACTGGGGTACTTTCAAGATGGGTCGCGCTTTCTCGCCCAGCTACGGCGGCGTGGCTGTCTGGGAGCTGACCGGCGCTTCCAACTATTCCGTGGTCGCCAACACGTTCAACTACGGTGGTTCTGGTTCGCGCAACAATAGCCAGTTCAGCTATAAGACACCCGGTGGTCTGGGTGGTTTCAGCGCCGAATTGGGCTACATCACGAAGGCTGACAATGCCGCCAAGGCCAAGTGGGACTTCAACGTCATCTATGCCAACGGTCCGATCAGCGCGGCATTCACGGCCAACAAGCAGCAGCAAGACAAAACCGGCTATACCTTGGGCGGTAAGTACGACTTCGGCTCTTTTGCAGTGGCTGCTTCCTACAACGATGCACGTAAGGTGCGCCGTGGCTTCACGATCGGTGGAACGGCCAAGTTCGGTGCTTTCAGTGTGACGGCAGATGTCGCACGCGACACCAAGAGCCAGTCTGGTAAAAAATTCACCAACGTTCTGTTGGAGGGAAAATACGCTTTGTCTAAGCGCACCTTCGTGTATTTGGCCGGTTTGCGTCTGGATGGATCCACCAACTACGGTGTTGGCGTTCGCCACAACTTCTGATTGGCGTGTCCGATAAGCTGGCGTAGCTGAAGTCAGCTTGCCAGTTGAGCCAGTTGATAGAGGCGGAACGACGAGAGTTGATTCCGCCGCAAGATCTCCTCTTGGTTGTTACATTCGTTGTAGATTGCCCACGGGTTACCCGCTCGTGTTGTCCTGGTGCAACGAAACGGCCCGGACAAGCGCGATTCATTACCGAAGCCTTTGCAAGTTGTTGGCAGGTCTGGTGCAATAGCAACAACTTCCCAACAGGGGAGGTTGGCCCGGGGAACCGGCGGGAATCGCAGACGGACCCTTCGCACCGGCGCCCTATGTTTAACCTTGGAGAACTTGCAATGAAAAAATCTCTGATTGCCTTGGCAGTGCTGGCTGCCTCCGGTGCCGCGATGGCTCAATCTTCCGTGACTTTGTATGGTGTGGCTGATGCTGCCATCACCAAACAATCAGGCTCTGGCACCCAAATGAGCAGCGGCACTAGCGGCTTGCCTGGTCAAGTGAGCATGACCAACGGCACTTCCCGTCTGGGCGTGCGTGGCGTTGAAGATCTGGGCGGCGGCTTGAAAGCTGGCTTTAACTTTGAAACCGGTCTGTCGCTGGAAGACGGCGCTAACAGTGCTGCTGGTGGTGGCTTCTGGGGCCGTTCCGCTCACCTGTGGTTGGGTGGCAACTGGGGTACCTTCAAAATGGGTCGCTCTTTGAACCCATCGTTCTACGGCGTGTCACAAGGCTGGGAACTGACTGGCGCTGCGAACTACAACGTTCTGAGCAACACTTTCCGTTGGGCTGGTGCTGGTCCTCGTAACAGCAGCCAATTCAGCTACAAATCACCTTCTTTCGGTGGTTTCACTGGCGAACTGGCCTACATTGCCAAGCCTGACAACGGCGGCGCCGCTAAATGGGATGCCAACGTAATTTACGCAAACGGCCCTATCTCTGCCGCTATTGCTGCTAACAAAGTTACGAACGGCAAAACCAACTACGCTTTCGGCGGTAAATACAACTTCGGTTCGTTTATCCTGGCTGCTTCGTACAACGCTCGTAAAGACGGCGTGCGTCGTGAAGGCTTCGAAATCGGCGGTACAGCTCTGTTCGGCGCGTTCAGCGTGACAGCTGACATCACACGTGATCGTCGCAACGACGCTGGCAAAAAGCACACCAACGTGTTGCTGGAAGGCAAATACGCTCTGTCCAAACGCACTTTCGTGTACTTGGCTGGTCTGCGTCTTGACGGCACCAACAACTACGGTTTGGGCGTTCGCCACAACTTCTGATTTTGATGCTGTAGCACCGGCCGCCCCACAAGGCGGTCTGCGTGAAACAGCTCAGGATCTTTTAAAAACCGCCTTCGGGCGGTTTTTTTGTGGGCGTGAGTTTTATGGCTGCCATTTGAAAGGGCGCCGTTGGGGAAAGATCTCATTTCCTGAGGCCAATGTGCGTGAAGGCCTCCGCAATCACTCCGAACCGGCTATGCGTTTGGCCCCGGA
This sequence comes from Ottowia thiooxydans DSM 14619, assembly GCF_000422885.1. GTDB lineage: Bacteria > Pseudomonadota > Gammaproteobacteria > Burkholderiales > Burkholderiaceae_C > Ottowia > Ottowia thiooxydans. The sequence goes on from NZ_KE383944.1 coordinate 81,067, forward strand.
AGTCATGCAACTGCTACGAAATCACAGCACAGCCTTCCAGGACGCGAGCGGGAAATTCGCTCGCAAAAGGAAACTTCCCAAAATCCGTCTGGCGCAAGGGAAAGCCTCGCGGCATTCAATCGGTGTCGCGATTGGTAGAGTGCATGCACTCGCTTGCGATGTTCAGCGCTCTCTCACATGGGGAGCGTGAGCGGGCGAGCTGATGAACAGGCGCCGAATGACTCATCAGCAGCCGGAAGAACGCGAGTACAAACTGCGCGGTTCTATTTTTGCTCAACAGTCTCCACAACCAGATCAACATAAGTATCCGGGCCCGAGGTTAGCCGAATGCGCACGGGCAGATATTGCAAGCTAGGGGCAAACCAGATTTCAGCCATGATAGGTCCGCGGGGCTTCGCTAGAGGCCTGGGCTTAAGGTGCACGGCTTGCACAGGGCCGAGTCGGGGGAGATGCACGGTGTCTTCACCAATCACGTCGTACGTCCATTCATCCACTCCCCCAGGGCGTGCGAGCCAGAAGTTGAGCTGGCTGCCTGGTTGTAGTTTCAACTGGCCCGTGGCAAAGCGATGCCCTAGCTCCAGGAACTGGCTGGCCGCATCCTGTACATCTTGCGGGCGTGGGACGCGGTCACCGTTATCCAGGCGCACATCTTCACCTATGCGAACGCCTCTTCGCTTAGAGCGTACTTGCTCCTCATACACCTCCGGGCGCAAGCCGCTTTCGGTGATCTCGCCTTGGCTGGTGAAGCGCGAGGACAGCAAAAACCCCACATCCAGTTGTATGACAGCCTGATACCGCGTGCCATCCCGTTGCCAAAGAACCTGCGCGTTCCCATGGAGCTCGCCACGGAAATTCCCACCCAGGTCATAACGCAACCGGGTGTTTGCAGGCCAGCCCGCCAGGAAAGCAGGAGGCGTGTCGCTGGCACTGGCACTCGCGGCGGCCATAGGAGCAGGCAGGGGTGTAGAAGCGTCGCTTACCTGGGCTCCTGGTTCGGCTTCTGATGCGGGCTTGTCCGGTGCCTGCGCGACGGTGCTTGCGGGTTCCGCCGCACTGGCTTGCGCGAGGGGCGGCTCGGTGATTGTTTCTTCTGGTGGTTCTTGCGCGATCGGGACGCTGGCTGGTCCCTGCGGGGGCTTCGGAGTACGCGCCTGAGCAGGCTTGGCCGTTGCAATGCGCACGGAAGGCTTTTGAGGCGGCGGGGCGCGGGGCGCTGCTACGGGTTGCGGCTCGGGCGCCTGCGGGGCAATGGACCGTGTGTAGAACGGTTCGGCCACCTCCTTGAGCACGCTGGGAGCTTGCATCAGGCTTGCGAGCCATGCCAGCGCCAGGACATGCAGCACAAACGTAATCAGCGTGGCAACGGTTAAGCCACGCGCAGCCGTACGGCGTGGGCCTTGTTTGAACTCGGTGGTGCTTAGCGTCCGGGCCACGGGCGTGCGCTTGCCGGCAGCGGATCTCCCGCTACCCCGTCGGGTGGCAGTAGGCGCCAGGTGGTGACGCCGGTTGGAAGGGCAAGCGACAGGCGAAGCAGCCTTTTATCGCGAGCCACCAGTGCCGTGACCTGTCGCGCCGCACCCGCATAAAGAGGCAAATCCTCCAGCTTGTTCATGCGCCAGCTTGTCGCGGGTACACCTCGTGTGGCTGAAAGCTCCACGCCAATCCATTCGTCTCCAGCGGCCAAGCCAGCGCTCGCCGCAGCGCCACCGGCAAGCACTACTTTCACGACGATATTCCCGTCTGTCTCGCTCACTCGCAATCCCAGCACCTGAGCCAGTTGCGAAGGCTCATCCAGCAACCTGACACCTTGGGCCTGCAGCAACTGTTTCAGGGGCAGCTCGCTGGTGCCGTGTACCCAGTGACCCACTTCGCGCTCAAAACTGCGCCCCCCTAGTTCGGACAGTACGGCAACGAAGTCGCTTTCAGCCATGGGGCCACCCTGGCAGCGCTGCCACAAAGCGCGCATCACGTCGTCGAGGGTGGTTCTGCCCTCGCTGCGCAAAGTGAGGTCGAAGCACAGGGCTACCAGTGCACCTTTGGTGTAGTAGCTGATGGTGCTGTTGGGCGTGTTTTCATCCGGGCGATAATATTTAGTCCAGGCGTCAAAGCTGGCTTCGGCCACAGATTGCACGTGGCGACCAGGCGCTTGCTGAACTTGATTGATCGTCTTCGTCAGCAATTTGAAATAGCCGGCATCGTCTATGAGGCCGGCTCGGCGCAAGATCAGATCGTCGTAGTAGCTTGTGAACCCCTCGAAGAACCAAAGAAGCTGGGTGTAGTTTTCCTGGGTGTAGTCGTAGCGCGCGAACTCGGAAGGCCGCAGGCGCTTGACATTCCACGTATGGAAATATTCATGGCTGATGAGCCCCAGCAGTGTGGTGTAGCCCTCGCTTGCACGTGCTTGTTCCTGGCGGGGTAGATCGCGCCGTGTGCAAATCAGCGCGGTGCTGAAGCGGTGTTCAAGCCCACCATAACCATCGTCCACGGCGCTCAACATGAACAAATAGTGTTGATGTGGTGGCGTCTTGGCGCCGTGCCAGAAGCGTATGGCCGCCTCGCAGATTTTTTGCGTGTCCTGGAGCAGGCGCGCGCCATCGAACGATGCAGGCGCACCGGCGACTACAAACCGGTGCTCAACCCCGCCCGCGATGAAGCTGCCGCTCCAGAAAACGCCCATCTCCACCGGGCTGTCGGCCAGTTCGTCATAGTTGGCCGCGGTATACGAGCCGAAACCATCAGAGGTGGTGCGACTTGGCGTGAGCGCAGTAGCGAGCTTCCAGTCGGGCGCGCCGCTTGGTTTGGCTATTTTGAGGGTATGAGGCGCCTCTTCATGCCCATGCACGCGCAGGCACAAGCTGGTGGGGTTGAAAAAGCCTCGTTGGCTATCCAGCCAAGCGGTGCGCACCGAGTTATCAAAAGCATAGACCTTATAGCGCAGCACCAGTGGCCGCTCTGGATCGCAGGCGATGTCCCAGGTGCATTTGTCGATCTGCTGAACGCGACAGGCGCTGCGCCCCTGTCGAGCCTGCAGACCGTGCAGATGGCGGGCAAACTCGCGCACCAGATAGCTGCCGGGAATCCAGACCGGTAGCGACACACGTTGCCGCTTGGCTGGCTGTGCTACGGTGAGTTCCACCACGAACTCATGGTCCGCCGGATTGGCAGGCTCGATGAGATAGTGCGCCGCGGCGGCGATTTTGCGCTGAGATGGTTTGCGTGAAGACATATGGCAGGCACTTAACAGCTCAATGGCGCGCGGGCGCGGCGCATCAGCGCGTGAGGAGTTTTTCTACCTGTTGAGCATTGATGGCGCCAGGCACGCGAGTGCCGTCTGCGAACACCAGGGTGGGTGTGCCGGTAATGCGGTACTTTTTGGCGAACTCCACGTTCGCTGTGAGGGCGTCGGTGTTGCAGCTGGCGGCCTTGGGCTGCGTATTGCTCAGCATCCAGTCAGACCAGGCTTTGGCCTTATCCTTGGCGCACCAGATGTTTCGCGATTTTTCTTCTGAGTCAGCACCAAGAATGGGTGTCAGAAATAGATGGACCGTCACGTTGTTGACGTTCTGCATGTCCTTCTCGAACCGCTTGCAATAGCCGCAGTTGGGGTCTTCGAATACCGCCACTTTGCGCTTGCCATTGCCACGAACGATGGTGAAGGCGTTTTTCAGCGGCAAATCCTTGAAGTCGATCGCGGTCAGTTTTTCAACGCGTTCGTCGGTCAGGTTCTTGCGGTTGCGGGTATCCAGCAGGCTTCCCTGGATCAGGTAGTTCCCCTCGGCATCGGTGTAGAGGATATCGGTGCCCACGCGCACCTCAAACAACCCAGGCATGGCCGTCTTGGTGATCTCATCGATTTGCGCCAGCGCAGGGATGCGTTCGGCCAAGTTCTTGCGGATGGCCGCTTCCTGCGTCTGGGCCATCACGGGGAGTGCGAAGGCCATTGCAAGCAGAAGGGCGATTTTTTGTTTTGAGGTCATCATGAAGATACCGACTAATCGGATGTAAAGGGTGTACGAGGCATTTGGGCGTCCGCAGTTCCCATGGCCAGACGGGCAATTCCCGACTTTAACGGCCCGCTATGGTCGAATATGGTCATGCCCCAGTTGCGCAGCGAGGCCAGCATGCCCTCGGGGCGGCTAAAGAGTTGTTGCATGGCATCGGTCGTCAGGCTCATGCGCAGCCAATCTGCCTGGCGTGCCCGTTCATAACGGCGCAGGAGCCGCATATCTCCCGGGCTGCGCCACGATGGCCGTGAGGCCAGTACCCCAGCCAGCTCGCTGACATCGCCCAAACCCACGTTCAGCCCTTGCCCGGCCAGTGGGTGCATGGCGTGCGCCGCGTCTCCAGCCAGCGCAAAGCTCTCGCCGGGCCGGCCAGGCATGGTGCCTACCCATCTTTTGGCGTGCGCCAGCATTAAAGGCCAGGATGCCCGTTCAGCGGCCATAGCGACTGCGCCCAATGCGCCGCCACTGGTCTCAGCCAATTGCGCGGCAAACGCGCCTGGCTCGCAATTCATCAATTCACTCACCCGCTCTGTGCGCACCGACCAAACCACAGCGACCTGTTTGCCCTGCGGACCGTCCAGAGGTAGAAAAGCCAGAATTTCGCCCCCTGGGGTGAACCACTGCCTAGCCACCTGTCCGTGGGCATGCTCGCAGTCAATTCTGGTGGCGATGGCATGCTGTGGGTAGAGCGTGGTGCTGAACTCCACCCCAAGCGCAGCCCTGGTTTGGCTCGCTCTGCCCTCGCATACCACTGTGAGCGGCGCATGTACGGGTGAAGGAACTTCCTCAATAGCCCCCTGGTAGCGCACGGCATCGGCCAGTTTCGCTTCCAGGGCGGGAACATCAACGATCCAGTTCAGCGCTGCAACGTTCTGGGTGTCTGCGGAAAACTGCAGGTGTCCCTGCTGGTCCCCGTGCACCTGCATCTCCAGCACCGGCGTGGCAAAGCGTTCATCGGGCCAGCAGCGCAGGGATTCGAGCAAGGCTTTGGCTTTGGGGCTAAGCGCATAGGCGCGCACGTCCCCATGGCCGCTGGCCGGATCGCGCGGAGGGGAAACCAATGAAACGCGCAGCCTTTCGCGCGCCAGAAGCAATGCCAGCACGCGGCCTACGATGCCGGCGCCGCGGATGCAGATGTCAGGAGTGAGCGCCATGAGGGCCATTGTAGGCGGCGCTCAGGGAGCGTGTTCATGTGCGCCCACAATCCATTCCGCCAGTATGAACCCGCTATCCACACCGCTGGCGTTTTCAGTCCTTGTAAGTGGGATCAATTCGCTCGAGATGCCGGAGCAGGGCAGGCCATTCCAGCATGCCGTAGCGCCGGGTGACCTGAGGTTTCCATTGTGACTGGGCCAGCGCAATGACTTCAGGTGCGAGCAAATTCAGATCTGTATTGCAGGACATCGCGTCGATTTGAGCCCGGCAAGACAACTCCAACCTATACATGGCATTGAAAGCTTCTGGTACGGTCTCGCCCAGGGTTAAAAGCCCATGGTTTCGCAAAATGAGGACCTCTGCGTCACCAAGGTTTTCGATCAGCGACGTGCGCTCGTTCTCGTCGAAGCCACTCCCTCCAAAGCGGTGATAGCCGATCTTGTCAAAGCGCGTCGCGGTCTGAGTGAGTTGCAACAGGCCGCACTTCAGTGCGGAAACCGCCATGCCGGCCCTGGTGTGGGTGTGCATGATGCAGGCCATCTCAGGGCGGGCCGCGTGTATGGTGCTGTGAATACGAAAGCCAGCGCGGCTGATACCCAGATCCAGTTCTGAATTGGAGATGATGTCTCCATTTCCGTTGATCTTGACCAGATTGGATGCGGTAATTTCTGTGTACAGCAATCCATAGGGGTTGATCAGAAAATGATCTGGCTCGCCTGGAACCGCCACCGAGATATGGTTGGCGATCATGTCCGTCATTCCATACTCGGCGGTCAACCGGTATGCCGCCGCCAGGTTGACCCTGGCGTCCCATTCTTCAGGGCTGACTTCAGATCGCTTGGACCTGACTACTACGCTTGTTCTCATCGTGGCTCCTGCTTGTCGGGGGATTCCAATGCCTTGCGGTCGTGGCCTACTCGTATGATCCGGTTCCGTAGCGAACCCAGCCCTGAAATCGAAATGTCTACAACATCGCCGTGCTGCAGATCGGGTGAGGTTCCGTCCGTCCCCATCCAGATGACATCACCTGGCCACAAAGTCAGGTAGCGTGACATGCGGCTGATGAAGTGCGAGACCCCGAAGATCATGGCTTCCGTGTCGAACTCGTGCTGCAAGGCGCCATTGAGTCGTATGCTGGTCTTGGCGCCGCTTGGGTCGAACTGGGTTTCGATCCACGGCCCCATCGGCTTGAAGGTGTCGGTGTTCTTGCAGCGCCAGAAGGTGCGGTCGGATTTTTGCCAATCTCGTTCGCTTACATCATTGCCAATGGTGTAGCCCAGGATCACGCCCGGTACTTCGCTCTCCTCAATACCTTTCGCTTTCTTGCCGATCACCACGACCAGCTCGGCTTCGTACTGAACACGTGGGCCCGCATCTGCAGGCACGAGTATGTCGCGTCCGTGTGCCAGCAGCGCATTGTTTCCCCGATAGCCGATGTCAGCTGCAGTCGGCAGCTTGGCCTCTACCCCCGTGCGGCGAGACATGGCCAGTACATGGTCTGCGTAGTTCATGCCCGCGGCGTAGAACGTGGTGGGAATCACCGGGACCTCCAGCACGACGTCCGCAAATGCCAGGCGCTGCCCGGTTTTCTCGTATCCGTTGAAAGGGTCTCCGCGTACTGGCGAAACGTGATCGTCATCATTCAGCAAGCCAAACTGAACCGTATCGTTCGTCGAAAATCGTATCCACCGCATATGCAATCTCTCCTACGTAAAGTTCACGGCACTATCCAGGCTTCTGGCACGATGCCCTCCGGCGCCGAAGTGCTCTGACACGGTTGCGAGCAGGTCACCGTTCACGGTGCTCAGATCTCGCATGCCGCAAAGGCGCATTGAACGGTCCAGCTCATCTTTCAGTATGGAAAGCGAGCGCATCGCTCCGGGTTCACCTGCCGCGAGTGCGCCATACAGGGTTGCTCGCCCCACCAGTACGCCTGAAGCTCCCGCAGCGCAGGCCTTGAGCACATCAACCCCGCGGCGAACGCCGCCATCCACGAAGACCGGTATACGGCCAGCCACGCCGCCAAGGACATCGGGCAGCGCATCCATTGTGGCAATGCCTCCATCCAATTGCCTTCCGCCGTGGTTTGACACGACGATGGCGTCGCAACCCATCTTGACCAACTCGGCCGCATCATCGCCGCGAACCACGCCTTTCACAATGAGGCGCCTTGGCCATTTGTCCCGAATTTCCTTCAGTCGATCCCAGTCGAAAGACGGGTCGTAGCTTTTGCCCACACTGGTCATGGCTCCATTGACTGTGTTCATGCTTCGATCGAGTTCAAGCAGATTCTCAGGTGACGGAAAGCCTCTAAGGGCCACGCCGAGTGTCCAACGCGGATGCCGCATTCCGTCTAATGCAATCTTCCATCCCATGCGGAAAGGAGTCCGAAAGCCGTTGCGAAGGTCTCGTTCCCGTTTGCCACCAACGGGCAGGTCGACGGTAATCATCAACGCCTCGTAGTCGGCATCACGCGCCCGGTCGATCAGCCGGTTCAGCAACTCGCGATCTTTGAGGATGTAGGCTTGAAACCAATGCCGGCCGGGAGCCTCGCGGGCAATCCGCTCTATGGATGCGGTAGCCGAGGTCGACAAGGTGTAGGGCAGCCCAAAATGAGCGGCCGCCTTGGCTAATGCCACATCGGTCGTTCGCCGTCCGTAACCACCACCTCCGGTGGGGGCAATCGCCACAGGCATGCCTGCCGGTGCGCCAAAGATAAGTTGGGTGGTGGACACTTTCTCGACATTGACCAACACCCGTGGACGCAAGCGAAGCCGCGTAAACGCTTCGCGATTGCCGCGCAGTGTGCACTCGTCTTCTGCACCGCCGTCGTAGAAGTCAAACATCACGCGGGGGAGATAGCGCGATGCGGCTTGCCGCAAATCCTCGATGGACTGTGCCCGCAGCGCCACCTTTTCCCAGTACAACTTGCCAAACATCATTTATTGCTCTGAGAAGCCGCCGTCGGCGATGATTTTTGTCCACCGTTCCTTGTCTCTTTTGAGGAAGGCAGTAAATTCGTCGGGAGTGCTTCCCACGATCTCTTGCCCCACCTGGGCACCTCGGTCCCGAACCGCACCGGATGTCACAGAGGTGCGAACCGCCTTGAATACAGCGTCGATGACGGACTGGGGAGTTCCTGCTGGAGCCAACAGACCGGACCAGGGGTGCGCCTCCTCGAAGCCCACAAAGCCTAGTTCCTTCATGGTGGGCACATCTGGATAGCGAGGGTCACGTACGGCGGTAGTCGTCGCGAGTCCGCGAACGCGCTTACCGGCCAGCAGATCTGCCAAACCACCGAAAGGGTTGAAGATGAAGGTAATCTGGCTACCAATCACATCCTGGACTGCAGGCGCGCTTCCCTTATAGGGCACGTGCAGCATATTGACCCCCGCCTGCTTCTTGAGCAATTCAGCGGCCAGATGAGCGGAGCCGCCGGTTCCTGCAGACCCGAAACTAATGGTGGACTTGCCCGCCTTGGCTGCGGCAATCAGATCCGCGAGTGATCGGTAGGGCAGGCCGGTACTGACAATCAACATCAGGGGGCTGCTGACGACCTGGGAGATCGGTACGAAGTCCTTGACCGGGTCATATCTTGGGTTCTTCATCAACAGCGGATTGACGTTGTGATTCAGCGATGTGTAGATCAGCGTGTAACCATCGGGAGCCGCTGCGGCAACGGCTTGCGTTGCAATCAATCCGTTCGCTCCGGCACGGTTCTCCACTACGACCGCCACACCCAGTGCTTTCGTCAAGTCCTCCGCCAGCGCTCTGGCCGTCGCATCAGTGGGTCCTCCGGCAGCAAACGGCACCACAAGTTTGATGGGTTTTACCGGGTAGGTTTGCGCAACGGCTGGAACAGCGGCCAAGGCCAGCCAGACGAAGAAGGAAAAAAAGGTACGCATGGTTGGATTCCTGTAGCAGTTTCGATGTCTCCGGGGGAGATTCAGAGCAGAGCCGAAGTGCCGCACATGACCGGAGGGCGCCAGGCTTCCAAGGTCGCCTCGAAAACGAGTCTATGGGGCAGAAGCGGTCCACGGGCATGTGGACGTGAAACCTCTGATTTCCACATCAGAAACCAGCGAGCAGGAAACTGTGTCCTTCCTGGAGCTTGTTCCCGGTCGAGCCGGGCCGCCTTGCCAGCGTTCAGAGACAATGCAAGATTCGGCTACGCTTTTCGCATATTTCTCGTGCTTATTTGGATGCCAAGAATGTCTCAATCTGATACCCCCTCAAGCGACGTGCAGGCAAAAATTGCTCGCCTTTTCGTGCACCCCGTCAAATCCTGTGCCGGCGTGGAGGTGCGCGAGGCGGTGCTCACAGAAACCGGCTTGGATCTCGACCGCGCCTGGATGGTGGTGGACAGCTCGGGCACCTTCATCACGCAGAGGGATCTGCCCCGCATGGTGTTGATTCGCCCTCAAATCAAAACCTTCGAGGTGATCTTGCGCGCCCCTGGCATGCTTGCCCTGCATGTGGGCATTGACCAGGTTGATTCCCCCGCCGTTGTGCGCGTTTGGAAAGACGAAGTGCCCGCATGGGACATGGGCGATGTGGCGGCCCAGTGGTTCAGTGATTTTCTCGGGCAGCCGGGGCTACGGTTTGTTCGTTTCGATCCCGAAGTGCAACGGCTCGCGTCGAAGCAGTGGACTGGCGAGGTAGACGCCGCCATCGAGTTCGCCGATGGCTTTCCGCTCCTGGTGGCCAGCGAGGCTTCGCTGGAGGGCTTGAATACACGCCTGCATGCGGCGGGTCATGAGGCTGTCGGTATGGAGCGTTTTCGGCCCAATATTGTGTTGGCCGGCGTCGAAGACCACGATGAAGACCGACTTGAAGAGCTGACTATCTCCACCGAGGAGGGGCTCGTTCGTGTGCAGCCGGTCAAGCCGTGTCCGCGCTGCCCCATCCCAAATGTGGACCCAGGCACAGGTGTGCCTGGTACCCATGTGATGGATGCCCTGCAAAGCTACCGAGCCGATCCACGGCTTGATGGTGCCATTAGCTTTGGCATGAACAGCATCGTGCGCGAAGGTGTGGGCCATACGCTTCGCGTGGGCGATGTGGTGACGGCGAACTTCAAGTTCGATTAGAGCCGCGTGGAGGGTTTTCGGCAGCTTCAGGTGCCCGCGCCCGAGCTTTCCGCGATCAGTACAATCAGTATCAGTTTCCCCTTAGGCAAAACGAGGACAAAGCCCTCGAAAAATGACCGAAACACCCGGCTTGCAAGAGCGCTTGCGCCAGGCGTGGATCGGGCAATTTCACCATGCTGGCATTCTGCTCAGTGGTTTGTAAGGGGTTGATTTACAAGGAATTTCCATGAGCTTGCAATGCGGCATCGTGGGCCTGCCCAATGTGGGCAAGTCCACGCTTTTCAACGCGCTGACCAAGGCGGGCATCGCCGCCGAGAACTACCCCTTCTGCACCATAGAGCCGAACACCGGCGTGGTGGAAGTGCCTGATCCTCGTCTGGCGAAGCTGGCCGAGATCGTGAAGCCTGAGCGCGTATTGCCTGCTATCGTCGAATTTGTCGATATTGCGGGCCTAGTGGCTGGCGCGAGCAAGGGTGAAGGATTGGGTAACCAGTTTCTGGCCCATATTCGCGAAACCGATGCCATCGTCAATGTGGTGCGCTGTTTCGAAGATGAGAACGTCATCCACGTGGCGGGCAGGGTTGATCCCATCTCGGATATCGAGGTGATTCAGACGGAACTGTGCCTGGCTGATCTGGGTACCGTGGAGAAAGCAAACTACCGCTACAGCAAGGCAGCCAGGAGTGGCGACAAGGAAGCTGCGGCCATGATCAAGCTGTTGGGTCCGGTGGAAGAGGCGCTGAACCAGGGCAAACCTGTGCGAACGCTGAATCTTTCAAAAGATGAGCAAGCCATCCTCAAACCGCTTTGCCTGATCACCGCCAAGCCAGCCATGTTTGTGGGCAACGTGTCCGAAGATGGCTTCGAGAACAATCCGTACCTGGATCGCTTGAAGGAGTATGCAGCGACCCAGAACGCGCCCATAGTCGCCATCTGCGCCAAGATGGAGGCTGACATGGCCGACATGACAGATGAAGACAAGGAAATTTTCCTGGCCGAGATGGGGCAGGAAGAGCCCGGGCTGAACCGTTTGATTCGCGCTGCGTTCAAATTGCTGGGTCTTCAAACCTACTTCACCGCTGGTGTGAAGGAAGTTCGCGCATGGACCATCCATATCGGCGACACCGCGCCGCAGGCCGCTGGCGTGATCCACGGCGATTTCGAGCGCGGCTTCATCCGTGCCCAGACCATTGCCTACGATGACTACATTCAGTTCAAGGGTGAGCAGGGCGCCAAGGATGCGGGCAAGATGCGCAGCGAAGGCAAGGAATACGTCGTCAAGGATGGCGACGTGCTGAACTTCCTGTTTAACGTCTAAACAGGAAGAGATGTTCGTCAGGGTACGCCTATGTCCTTAGATATGGGGCTCGCCCTGTGGGCAATGAGGAGGAGTGGTTCGTCACTGACCGCCGATGCTCGGGGGTATTCGCTTCGCGTGGGGGCACAGTAGGGGGGGCTACCATTTGCAATTTACCAAGGCTAAAGCAAGCGTGCCCCCTGCAGTCTCAGAACCCGCATGGGCTCTGGTTTTAGGCCTTTTTGAGCCAGTCCCGTACTCAGGCGCTGAGTAGCTCAAGAACGTGGCGGGATGATGGACCTCCAAGCGAGCCGGCTGCTGCGCGGTGAGGCCGCCACTGAGGTTGAGCGTTTGCAACGCGAACTGCGTCGCGTGACCACGGAGCGCGACATCCTAAAAAAAGCGCTCGGCTACTTTGCCAAGGACCCGTAGTGAAGTACGGCTTCATCACGCGGCATCGTAGCGTCTGGCCCACCCGCACTATGTGCAGGATTCCGGCGGTCTCCCATAGTGGCTTCTACGAATGGATGGGTGGAGCGCCAAGCCAGCGCAACCAGGACGATGCGAGACTAACCCGTCTTATCTGAGAGAGCTTCGAGCTCAGCGACCGAACCTACGGCAGTGCGCGTGTCTGGCACGACCTTAGAAAGCTGGGCGAGCGCTGCGGGATGAACCGCGTCATCCGGTTGATGCATCTGGTCAAGCTGCAGGCCCGCCACAAGCGACGCAGACTACCTAGCGATAAAGGCAGCAAGCCTGACAACCACATCGCACCCAACCATCGGCAGCGCGACTTCCACGCCAGTGGACCAAATCAGAAGTGGCTAGCTGACTTTACCTACATCTGGACAGCTGAAGGCTGGCTTTACGCAGCAGCTGTGATGGACCTGTACTCACGCCGCATCGAAGGTTGGTCGATGAGCGAGGCCATGCAGGTCAAGGTGGTGAGCTACGCATGATTAATGGCTATATGGCGGCGGGGCAAAACCAGTCGCCAGGAAAATTTGATCCTATTTGCGGCGGTCACTTGCTACGACGTCTTATTAGCGGAAAACCAAAAAACAAGAGAGCTGAACTCAAAATCATTAAGCCGTATTCACTCAGGCTTGGAACGTTGTGCACTCCACCGTTAGTGGGCGCTACAGCAGCTACTGTCACTGTTGCAGATGTCGGCGAAGAACAAATGGTCGATGGAACTTGGTCTAGGTGAAAGCCAGTTTCGGCATCAATGGTAAATTGTTTTGAGAAGCATAAGTTATAACTTATGACATATGTGCCAGCTGGCACCGTGGCCGTGGTCGTCACTGCACCTGTAACTGTATTAAGAACAACGCCCGAGTGGGTGGCGGGCGTTAATACCGTTAGTATCAATTCATTCAGATTCGCTGCGTCATACTTGTTTCCATCGTCGAAATCATCAGGGCCTCTAAAAATCGTGTCATTAGATATGACATTGGCAATTGGAGTGGATGCCGTACCGACCAATGCACTGCCCACATCGGGGGTCCCTGTCAAAAAGGACGAGTCGGTAATGCTTGTGCAAGCCTCGTTAAATATATTAACAATCTGACTATCTTCGCATATGATTATTGTGCTCTGTGCTTTAACTTGGGTAGTGCCACCAAATAGCAATAATGCCGCTATAGCAAGATAAGAAGGATTTCGAAGGATGCGTGACATAGATGCATACATAAATAAATCCTTCACATGGACATTAAAATTTGTGCCGCCCGTTTACCCAAGGAGAGCGCCTGCTTAGAACGAGTAGCAATACAAACGAGTAACCCTACAGATCATCAAAATTCTCAGTGTGGAAGTAAACTCGCAAGATTCCCATGAAATTAATTGTTCATAGATTCATTTTCTTGTCGTTTGGTTTTTAGTAAAATATTCTTATTTTTGGCTATCAAGATGGTAGAGGCAAAAAATTGCCATAGATTTCTACATTCATTGTGGCCTTAACCAGACACACTACTCTGACTGATTAGCAACCAAGATCGGCCATCACCTCGCCTTTGAATCGTCCCGGACTTCCTAGACACTATTGAGCCATTGGGAGTGGCGCCGCTTGGGGTTATAGAACATCTCGATGTAGTTGAAGACATCGGCTCTGGCGTCATCACGGCTTGGCTAGATCAGACGACGGATGCGTTCACGTTTGAGCAGCTGGAAGAAACTCTCAGCTACGGCGTTGTCGTGACAGTTGCCGCGGCGGCTCATGCTGTTTCTCGGTTTCAGGAACACACGGTCACGACGGCAAGGCGCCTGTCGTGGTTGCGGCGTGTTCCAAGATCCGCTTGAGTCAGTACCGAACCGCATGATCTCCCTCGAGTCGTAAGACGGGGCACTGACGAGTCGCTAGCCAAGCCTCACGGCGCGGGCGGCTTCGGCCTGGAGGTTTTCCCTCATCGTACTGGGCGGCCCATGCCAGGAATACAGGGTGCCGTGCCCCAGGCGCTAACTGAGCCGGAAACGATGGCCCTATCGAAAAGTGAAATGTCCAGATTCAGTGGACGCATCGACACTTCAACTTGTATGTGGTTATGTATTCGCCTATGAAGTGGTGGCTTTGCTTTTTTAGCGATTCAACGCGGCACTAATTCAAGGGAGCGATTGAACTTTTCCCCCTGAATCAGGAACCTATCCTGCTTGGGCACTTTCTGCCCAGCTTGAAAAGAGTCATTCCTGTGCGCGCTTCCCGTTCATCTTCGTCTCGCTACACACATGTGGCCATCGCATTTCATTGGCTATTGGCCTTGGCGCTCGTGGGGGTGTTCGGCGTTGGTCTGTATATGACTGGACTGTCATTTTCACCGGCTAAGCTGAAGCTTATGAACTGGCACAAGTGGGCGGGGGTGACTATCCTGATTTTGTCGTTCTTGCGCTTGCTCTGGCGCCTTACGCATCGTCCGCCACCACTGCCTGCACAGGTTGTGGAAGGCATGCCGCTCTGGCAGCGTGCGGCGCACCACGGCACACATTACCTGCTGTACCTGCTGTTTTTTGCGGTGCCGTTGATTGGGTGGGCCTACAGCTCTGCCGCAGGATTTCCTATTGTGCTGTTCGGAGTGTTGCCACTGCCGGATTTGCTCTCAGTTGACAAGGCACTGGCCGAATCCATCAAGCCCTGGCATGGCACGGCTGCCTTTGCCTTGGCGGCGCTGGTGTTGCTGCATGTGGCGGCCGCGCTGAAACACCATTTGATCGACCGCGATGGCTTGCTGGCCCGCATCGGCTTGAGTCGTTGAGATTTTTACTTTGATAAGGATGTAGATGTTATTTCGTTCCCTGATTCCAAGCGCGATGGCCGCCGCAGTCGCGCTGGTTGCTGCCGCACCTGCGCTCGCGCAGCAGGCGTTGGTGCCTGCCGAGAGCAGCGTTAGCTTCGTGAGCAAGCAAATGGGTGTGCCGGTGGAAGGCCAGTTCCGGAAGTTCGGCGCCCAGATTGCGTTCGACGCAGCCAAGCCCGAGGCCGCAAAAATCAATCTGACGATTGATACAGGTAGTGCGACTCTGGGCGTGAAAGAGACTGATGCCGAGCTACCCAAGCCCGTGTGGTTCAACGTACCGAAATTCCCGCAGGCCACTTTTCAGTCCAAGAGCGTCAAGGCGTTAGGGGGAGGTAAATTTGAAGTGGCAGGGCAACTGGCTATCAAAGGCGCTACCCGTGACGTGACGGTGCCGGTACAGCTCACGCAGGCTGGCGGCAAGACTACGGCCAGCGGTCAGTTCGACATCAAGCGACTGGCTTACAAGATCGGCGAACAGGAGTGGGCTGACACCTCCATGGTCGCTGACGACGTGCAGGTCAAGTTCAAGCTGGTGTTGACCGGCGTTGGAAAAATCTGACCAGAACTCAAGTTGAAGATCCAGCTCCAGCTCCAGCGAATTGTGTGGATGCAGGAGCTATATTTTTTATAGCAAGTCTTATCTTAAGAAAGGATGCACTTCATGCGTCAATCCCTTACTGCCATCGCTATTTGTTCTACTCTGGCCGCTGCACTGCCCGCCCAGGCTGCTGACTACGTGACCGAACCTACGCACACCTCCGCAATTTTCGAGATCAGCCATTTCGGCGCTGGGGTTAACCGGGCGCGCTTCGACAAGGAAGAGGGCACGATCAAGTACGACCCGGTTGCCAAGACCGGCCATGTGGAGCTGCGCATTGATGCCGCATCCATCTCCACCGGCGTGCCGCCCTTCGATGGTCATTTGAAAGGCGAGCAGATGTTCAACGTCGCTAAGTACCCGACCATCAAGTTTGTCAGCACCAAATTCCACTTTGACGGCGACAAGGTCAGCACTGTGGATGGCCAACTCACCATCAAGGACAAGACCCACCCGGTTACCCTGAAGGCGACCCAGTTCGCTTGCTACCAGAGCCCCATGGTCAAGCGTGAAGTGTGTGGTGGTAATTTCGAAGGCATCATCGACCGCACTCTGTGGGGCATGGACTACGGTCTGAACATGGTGGCCGGTAAGGACGTCAAGCTGATTGCCACGGTGGAAGCTATCAAGCAGTAAGCGTCTCGCGCTTAAAAGTTCGGGAGAGCGAGGTGGCGTCCTTCTTGGCTCGTCACTTCGCTGAAACGCATGATGTCCAAATAGGCCGGCGGCTACGCAGGGCATAAGCTAAGAACAAACCCGTCGTTGGTGATCCAGGGTGTCTAGGCCAGACTCGCAAGCATGTCTGCAGTCTTGAATTCGCCTCGGCCCGACGCCGACGACCCAACCTCATCGCTTGAGCAGGTTGCAAACCGCTTGCTCGAGGGCTTGCGCTGGCAGGCCCGAATCTTCCACGTGGGGCAGTACTGCGGCCGCTGGCGTGCGTCTACAAGCGGACACTCCCAGGCTAGCTTTCATCTGGTGCTGCACGGGCGCTGCTGGCTGCACCGGCCAGGTCATCCTTGCGTGGCGTTGGGGCCACGCGATGGTGTGTTTCTGCTGCGCGATATGCCGCATTTCATTTCGCCCTACGAGGACGCGAATATCGCTTGCCCGGCGCAGCCCATGCAGCCGCTGCAAGCTACAGGCAGCTTGGGTGCGACAGGGTTGGCCTGCGGCTTCTTTAGCTTTGATGGTCCAACCCAGGCGCTGGTGACGGGGGCTTTCCCTGATGTCCTGGTGCTTCGTGCTGGCCAGGAAGCCACGGCCGACACGGCCTTGCTGTTTGAACTGATGCTGCGTGAGGCGCAGCGCAGTGCCGAGCCGGGCTCGGCAGCGTTGGACCGTCTGTCGGGCCTGCTTTTCTTCTATGCGCTGCGTCAACTGGCCGTGACCGAACCTCAGGTGGGCGGCGTGCTGGGACTTTTGCGCCAGCCTGGTTTTGCTCCGCTGGTGCTCCAACTGCTGGAGGCGCCCGAGCAGCCTTGGAGCGTAGAAGCGATGGCGCGGCACGTACACCTGTCGCGGGCCGCATTGTTCCGGCGCTTTCAGTCGGCCTGCGGTCAGTCGCCCCTGCAGTTTTTGCTGTTGATACGGATGCAAGTGGCGACACAAAGATTGTCGCGCGGCGAGTCCATCGCGCGCGTGGCAGAAGCGGTGGGCTACGAATCGGTGGCGGCCTTTGCGCGGGCCTTCAAACGCACGATGGGTCAGCAGCCCGGTGCCTGGCGCCGCAGTGAAGCTTGCCAGGACGGGCCAAGCTCAGCGTAAGCGTATTCATATTGCTGGAAGCAAGTGGGGATGAGGGGCGTTCGAGCAGTAAAGCGAGACCTTCGGGCATAGAACTTCTGTGCTCGCGTGCCGACAATTAATTTTTGGGCTTCACCACTCTTTCGCCATGACTCGCCTGACCTTGCACACTACCGAGACCGCTCCCGAGGGGAGCCGCGCCCTGGCCCTGAAAATTCAAGCTGCTAATGGTTTCTTGCCGAACCTCATCGGCATACTCGCCAATGCGCCAGAGGCACTGGAAACTTACGTGACCGTGAGCCAGCTCAATGCCACGGGTGGACTCGGGTTGGCTGAGCGAGAGGTGGTGCAGATCACCGCTGCGCGTGTGCATGGCTGCGACTTCTGCGTGGCTGGCCATAGCAAGATTGCACTCAAGCAGGCCAAGCTGGCTGACACTCAAGTGATTAGCTTGCAACAAGGGCAAGACACCGGCGACGCCCGCCTGGACGCTGTGCGGCGCTTTGCCGAGTCCGTCATTGCCACGCGCGGCGCGGTAGACGATGAGGCGCTGGGAGGTTTCCTGGCTGCGGGTTTCGATCAGCGCCAGGCGCTTGATGTGGTGCTGGGCGTGAGCTTGGCGACCCTGTGCAACTTCGCAAATAACCTGGCCCGCAGCGAAGTCAATCCCCAGTTGCAGCCCTTCTTGCCAGCCCAACTCCAACAGCAAGGCGGAGTCGTCCATGCTGACTGAGGATCAACGCGGATGGTTGGACGCGAACGCCGAAGCACTGGATGCCAGCGATGTGCGTGCGTCCGTCGTGGTGCCGTGGTTAGGTGGTTCCGGTCTGCTAAGGCACGGTGTGCCAGAGGTGCAAGGCGGGCGTGGTGGACCCCTCAGCGATGCGATCGAATCTGTGTCCCAGGTGGCCGAGCATTCCGTGGCCGCGGCTTTTGTGTTCTGGGGGCAGCGCGTGCTGATAGAGCTCTTGTTGGCGAGCGACAACGAAGGGCTGCGGGCGCGTCATCTGCATGCACTCTTGCAAGGGCAGGGTGCGGGTGCTTCCGGTTTATCGAACGCCATGAAATTTCTCAGTGGCATCGAGACGCTCAACATCCGCGCCACTGCGCGCGATGATGGGCGTGGCTGGATCCTCGATGGCACCGTACCCTGGTGTACCAATCTTCGACCCGGCGACTTTCTGGCCGCGATGGCGGTCGAACGAGCCGATGGTGCGCCGCCGATGATCGTCGCGCTGCCGCACGACAGAGCGGGCTTGCAGCGGTCATCGGATCTGGATTTGATGGCGCTGCGTGGTACTCACACTGCTTCGTTGCGGCTGGATGGGGTGAAGATCGAACGCGATGACCTGTTGGCCGAGAGGGCTTCAGCCTACCTGCCTCGAGTTCGGCCGGCATTCCTGGGCCTGCAATGCGGTCTGTCCATTGGGCTGGCGCGCGCGGCACTGGCGGTGGCTGAACGGCGCGTAGGCGCGGGGCGCGACGTCCTCCTGGCGCCCATCCTGGCAGTGAAGACGCGGCTTGAAGATTTGGTGCGTGCGCTGAAGGATGGCGTGGACAGTGGACTGTTTGTCGCTGAGGCGCATCAGCTCTTTCGTATCAGGCTGGCCTTGCATGAAAGCGTGCACCAGGCCTTGCAGATGGAGCTGCAGGCCAGCGGCGGCCGGGCCTACCATCAAGACCTGCCGGGAGGCTTTGCCCGCAGATGGCGTGAATCAGCGTTCATTCCCATCGTGACACCTAGCGTGACTCAGTTGCTAGGTGAACTGGCCAAGCGCGACGCTAAGGTCACTGCTGGGGTGCCGGCGTGAGCGACATGCGCAGAGATCATCGATGAGCGAGCTCCTCGAGTCCGCGTTGCCGCGCCCACTTCTTCAAGGCAGTGAGCTCAGCTTTGGCTATCCCGGCGGTGCGCTGGTGTTCGAACAGGTGTCGCTTGAAGTGGGTGAGCGAGAGATCGTGTGTCTGCTGGGCGGCAGCGGCTGCGGCAAGTCCACTCTGCTGCGCCAGCTTGGGCGCCTGGAGCAGACTGAAGGCGCGCAGTTAGCAGGCGAAGTGCGTTTGGCGGGGGAGCCATTGCGAGCACCACATCCGCGCATGGCCTTGGTGTTCCAGCAACCCAGCTTGCTGCCCTGGCTGGACGCGGCGCGCAATGTGGGTTTTGGCCTGGACTTCAAGCACCAGCCCGCGCTGGACAAAGCGGCCCGAACACGACGAGTGAATGAGGCGCTGGCTGCCGTAGGCCTGCAAGGGCAGGGTGGTCTCTACCCCGCACAGTTGTCTGGGGGTATGGCGCAGCGTGTGGCTTTGGCCCGCGCGCTGGCGCGCGAACCGGAGCTGCTGCTGGCCGATGAGCCTTTCTCTGCACTGGATGCGGTCACTCGCGCTGAAATGCAGGAGCTGCTGGTCGAGGTAGTGCATCGGTGGCGCAGCGCCGTGCTGCTGGTCACGCACGATATTGATGAGGCCATCCTCGTGGGCGACCGCATCTTGCTGATGGGCGGCCACCCAGGGCGCATCGTTCGCGAATGGCGCGTGGATATCCCTCGCCCGCGGGAGGCTTATCCCGAAGCTGTCACCGCTTTGCGCCTGCAAATACTTGAAGCGTTGCATACGGTGCGCCATGCCGGTACGGCATCGATTAAGACATCGGCATCTCCCCATTTCTCTGACGCTCCAACGCCAAATATTTTCATGACCCAAGAGAGCACGACACCATGACCTTCCGCTTTCCCCTTGACCGCGCGAATAACTCCCTCCCGGGCGATTCCACCCGCCTCTCGCACGTCTGCGCGTCGTCGAACTGCGGTTGCGGGCTCACACGCCGTGACATGCTGCGCCTCAGTGCGCTGACCGGCGCGGGTGCTGCTGGGTTGTTGCGTGCAGGCGATGCGCGCGCGCAAGCCTTCAAGGGCGACGACCAGCCAGTGAAGATAGGCTATCTGCCTATTACCGATGCAACCCCGCTGCTGGTAGCGCACGGACGCAATCTGTTTCAGGAAGAAGGCCTTAAAGCGGAGGCACCTCGCCTGTTCCGTAGCTGGGCGCAGATTGTGGAAGCCTTTGTCGCCGGGCAAGTCAACGTGATCCACCTGCTATCTCCGGCCACACTATGGGTGCGCTACGGTTCCAAGTTTCCCGCCAAGGTGGTGTCCTGGAACCACGTGAACGGCTCAGGCCTCACGGTGGCGCCCGATGTGCAGTCCCTGGCAGATCTGGGAGGGCGCACCGTCGCGATTCCCTTCTGGTACTCGATCCACAACATCTTGCTGCAAGATGTATTGCGCAACGCGGGGCTGACGGCCGTCACGCGTACACGCGGTGCCGCTATAGGTCCGAAGGAGGTGAACCTCGTTGTACTGGCGCCGGCGGAAATGGTCTCTGCGCTGGCAGGCAAGAGCATCGCGGGCTACATCGTGGCCGAGCCCTTCAACGCTGCCGCTGAAATCGCTGGCGTGGGCAAGGTGCTGCGATTTTCTGGCGACATTTGGCGCGACCATGCGTGCTGCGTCACTTTCCTGGCTGAACGCGACGTGGCGGACAAGCCCGAATGGACGCAACGCGTGACCAACGCGCTGGTCAAGGCGCAGAAGTGGACTCTGAGCAACCGCTTGCAGACGGCGCAGCTGCTCTCCAATAGCGGGCCTGGCAAGTACACCCCGCACAACCAGCAGTCCTTGGCCAAGGTGCTGGCCGCCACAGATTACTCGGACTATGAGAAAACCGGAGTGGTACGAAATAAAGGCTGGCACCAGCGCCGCATCGACTTCCAGCCCTATCCCTATCCGAGCTATACGGAACGGTTGGTGCGTGCCATTCAAACCACCAAGATTGAAGGCAATGATGACTTTCTTAAAGGGCTGGATCCGGCCTTCGTCGCGCGAGACCTGGTGGACGATCGCTTTGTACGCAAGGCCATCGAAAGCGTGGGTGGTCCTTCGGTCTTTGGTATTCCCGCCAATTACCGTCGGCAGGAAGTGTTTGCAATCTAAGGGTCCTCGTTCATGTTCGCTCCATACGCCTGGACTACGCGGCGCCTCGTTGCAAACACTTCTCAGCTAACGCGAGGTGAGGGTGCTTTGCGCCGCTGCCTGAACTCCTTGGTGGGGCCGTCAAGGCATTATCAAAACATGCGCAAACGCTGATTGCATGCTGCGCCGTTATCTGCTGCCTCTCACGGGGCTGACACTGATCTTGGGGCTGTGGTGGGTTGGCAGCCTCCTTCTTACAGCGCGCACACCCATCGCTGCAGCGTTCGCTCCCTGGCCCTCGCTGCAAGCACTGGCCGCGCTGCTGGTAGGGCCGGACATATGGCACCACACCCTCCTGAGCATGGAGCGCGTAGGTGTAGGTCTGATGCTGGCCATTGCCTTTGGCGTGCCGTTGGGCATTGCCACGGGCATGTGGCGGGGCTTTGCTCAGACCACGGGGCTGGTCTTCCAATTCTTGCGCATGATTTCGCCGCTTTCCTGGATGCCTATTGCCGTGATGGTGTTGGGGGTTGGCGACGCGCCGGTGTACTTCCTGCTGGCTTTCGCTGCCGTGTGGCCCATCTTGCTGAGTACGGCTGCTGGCGTGGCGCAGCTCGACCCCAATTGGCTGCTGTTGGCACGCAGTCTTTCAGCCACAGGGCGCGAGACCGTCTGGCGCGTCATTTTGCCGGGCGTCACGGCTCAAATCCTCACTGGCGTGCGGTTGGCCATAGGCATCATCTGGATTGTGTTGGTGCCCGCTGAAATGTTGGGTGTCTCGGCAGGATTGGGCTACTTCATTCTCGATACGCGTGACCGCCTGGCCTATTCAGAGTTGATGGCGGCGATTGTGCTCATCGGTGCGCTTGGTTTTCTGCTCGACCATGCCGCCCGCTGGTTGCACGCGCGTTGGCTGAGGGCGCCTGACCGAGATTGAGAGTGACACCTCGCGACGAACGGGGCTATGAAATCAACAAGTCAGTGCTCAGAGGCACAAACCTTCATGCGGCTCCACCACCGCTTGGAGGTTCAACCTTCCAGGGGCTTTGTTGACGTCGTCGACCGGCGAAACGGCGCCATCAGAAGTGCCCACAGGGATTGGCTGCGTGCGTCGCGTGCTGTTTCCAGCCCTATGGTCAAGGCTCGGCCTTTGTCGGGCGCAGCGGGAGAGGCGCTGCGGAACAACCGGTCGAACAGCGGAAGCACCGTGGCGTAATTGCTGTCGGTTTGAATGCGCTCGGCACTATGGTGTGTGCGGTGGTAGGCTGGTGTGACAATGAAATTGCGCAACACCTTGTCCAGCCCATCCGGTAGTGCCAAGCTGCTGTGTGAGAGTGTGCTGATCACCACTGCAGTCATGCTGTAAGTCAACACGGCCCATACTGGCGGCGCCAGCACCAGCAGCACCGGTAACGAGATCAGTGCGGTGATCACGTTTTCAACGGGGTGATGCCGGTGTGTCGTTGTGGCATCCAGTTCGGGATCGCTGTGGTGCACAGAATGCAGGCGCCACAACCAGTTCACGTGATGTGAAATCCGGTGTAGCGCGTAGGCGATCGCGTCCAGGGTCAGAAACGTGATCACCCATTGCGCCCATACGGGGGTGCCCAATGACGAGAGCATGCCGCTTTCTGGCCTGATCTCCAATGCCCGGGAGGCCGCCCAGCTCAGTGTAGACGCCGAGAAAGCGGCGCCAAGCGCTAACGCGGAGAGCGCCAGATTTCGGAACCAGCGTAGAAGAGGCGGAGTGGAGCTTGGATGCAGCGGCAACACCACTTCCAGCAACATCGCCAAACTCAGGCTGAAGATAACGGCAGCGAGATAGAGATTCAGCACGCGCCTAATATATTTGAAGTGACTTGCATCTGGGTGCAAGTCTTATGCCTTCTCGAATTACTGGTAGGGGTAGCTGAACCTGATGTCGCACTTGCCGTTTGTCGACAAGACCGTGCCCACCTGGCACTCTGGAAATTCGCTTGGGGGGGGCGTCATGATGTTCCAGGAACCGGGGTTGATCGCCTTGATCCGCAATTTGACGCCGGAGGTGTTGGTCAGGCGGGTCCACTCATCACCATTCACACTGCCTCCGGTGGCCGACGACAGGTTGAGTTCGGCAGGCGTTTCCACGACAGCTTCGGCTTGACCGATCAAGCCATGCCCGGCCGCCGTGGCAGCGACAGCGCCGCCGACCAATACGAGGTTCGACAGCAGTCTGCCATTCACTCGCCCGCGCAGCGCGCGGTATGCCACCACAGTAAGTAACACGGCAAGAAGTATCAGTGTCCACTCGCCCAGCGTTGGGACCGCAGTAACGACAGGAACCTGCGCCGGCACCGGTTCGTAATCAATCACGGGTGGAGGAATGCCGGCCCAGACTGATGAACCGGTGATGAGCAGCGTGGCCATGGCCAGGGTGCGCGCAATTGGAAATCTGCTGAGCATGACGCCCTCCGAGTAATAATTTTTTAGCAACATGTATTGTGATCATGTTACTTAATTCATGTCAATGTGACTTAAGTCACGATTTACCCTTGGAATTGAGCGTTCTGAAGACGTCTTCGGGTTCTCAGGTCGTCAGGTGAGCGAGCCCGCACGCCTAAAGGTCAGATTGATTCTCTCCGTACCCAATAACGGATGAGTGCTTTCCTTGATTGGCGCCACACCGTGAAAGCGCAGCCGGTCCACACCGCCCCAGACCACTACATCGCCATGAAACAGCGGCACCCGCTCCGCACGGTCCGTGCGGGTCTCACCGCCCCATAGAAACAGGGCGGGAACACCAAGCGACACGGAGACAATCGGCGCCGAATAGTCGAACTCATTTTTGTCCTGGTGGAGCGACATCCGGGTGCCGGGGCGATAGCGGTTGATCAGGCATGCGTCGGGCACGAACCCGGCAAAGCCTGCTTGCGCGGCTGCTTCATATGCCAGTTGGTGAAAAGGTTCTGGCAAGGAAGGCCAATGCAACCCGCTTTCCGGGTCGCGGGGGGTGTAGCGGTACCCGTGAATATCGCTGGTCCAGCCCAGCGCGCCGCAGTTGGTCAGACGTACCGACATGCTCCGTCCGCCCGGTGTGACCATTTGACGAAAGGGGGCTTGCACAATGATGGCTTGCAGGGCTGACCACACTGTTTGAACATAAGGAAGCGCGAAACCGCGCAGCACCATGGCTTGCTGGCCCAGGCGCTTCTCGCAACCCGCGAGGGGGTTGATGAGAGGATCATCCAGGTCGAACAGCGAGTCGGTGGTCACTGGGCTAGTTACTTGGCTAGGCACTGGGCCAGATATAGAGAAGGCCAAAGGTCATCACGACATACCTGAGGAACTTGCCAGCGGCCATGTAGCCGGTGCAAGGCAGCAGCGGCATTTTCAACCAACCGGCCACAGCGCACAAAGGGTCACCGATGATGGGCAGGAATGAGAGAAAGCACGCCTTGGGACCCAAGCGTTCCAGCCATTCGAGCGCGCGCAGATGCGTGGCCGAGTGCCGGTACTTATCGATCACCTTGTGCGCGCCCAGGCCCATCCACCAGGTCAGCATGCCGCCTAGCGTATTGCCCAACGTGGCCACCGCGATGGCGGGCCAGAGCAAGTGGGGGTTCAGTTTGATGAGGCCGAACACTGCCGGCTCGGAGCCCAGGGGCAGCAGAGTGGCAGAGGCGAACGCCAACACGAACACGGTGGATAGGCCGTATTCGGGCAGAGCGAGCGCGCTGAGAAGAGATTGCAGCCAAGCTTCCATGTGGCCGGCAAGTGTAGACCGTGTGGTGCTCAAGGGGATTGCCATCTCACCGCCGGTCATTTCAATTGCTGAAATTTTAAGCAGCTAGAATTGCCCTCCTGCCGGTCCTTCCTTGTCCTCCCCTCCGCGCCTTTCCAAGCCCATGCAGATCGGTTCCTACGTCCTGCCTAACAATGTATTTGTCGCGCCGATGGCTGGCGTGACGGATCGGCCTTTTCGGCAACTTTGCCGTGGCTTTGGTGCTGGATATGCCGTGAGCGAGATGGTGACATCACGCAAGGACCTTTGGCACACCCTGAAGACGTCCCGCCGCGCCGATCACACCGGCGAACCGGGGCCGATCGCGGTGCAGATTGCCGGCACTGATGCCGAAATGATGGCCGAGGCGGCTGTCTATAACGTCGATCGTGGCGCCCAGATCATTGACATCAATATGGGCTGCCCGGCCAAGAAGGTGTGTAACAAATGGGCCGGCTCGGCGCTGATGCAAGATGAGCCGCTGGCGCTTGGCATCATTGAGGCCGTGGTGGCTGCTTGTGCGCCGCACGGCGTTCCGGTCACGCTGAAGATGCGAACAGGCTGGTGCGCGCGTGAGAAAAATGCCGTGCGCATTGCACGCGCTGCTGAAGCGCTTGGCGTGCAGATGATCACTGTACATGGCCGCACGCGCGAGCAGGGCTACAAGGGGAGCGCGGAATACGAGACCATCGCCGCGGTGAAGGCTGCGGTGCGTGTGCCTGTGGTCGCTAACGGAGACATTGACTCTCCGGCCAAGGCCCAGGCTGTATTGGCTGCCACGGGTGCCGACGCCGTCATGATTGGCCGGGCCGCTCAAGGGCGGCCATGGATTTTGCGTGAGGTAGCTCACTATCTGGCCACGGGCGAGCTGCTGGCACCGCCGCTGGTGCTGGAAGTGTGCCGCGCTCTGCTGGTGCATTTGCAGGACCACTACACGCTGTACGGCGAGTACACAGGCGTGCGGTCAGCGCGCAAGCACATCGGCTGGATGGTGCGAGGGCTCGTGGGAGGCGAGGAGCTTCGCGCCAGGATCAATGAGTTGGAGGATGCCGACGCGCAGTGGCGGGCGGTGAGTGACTATTTGCAGGCGTTGGCCCAGAGCCACGAACGCTGGCCGCACGCCATAGCGTTAAAAACGCCTGCCAACGAGGTGGAAACGCCACGAGAACTATGAGCAAAAAGCATATAGAGGAATGTGTTCGCGAGAACCTGGAGGAGTATTTGCGAGACCTGGATGGCATTGAGCCCAACGGGCTGTACGCCATGGTGATGAAGGTGGTGGAACGGCCAATGCTTGATGTCGTCATGCAGCGTGCCGAGCACAACCAGTCGCGCGCAGCCGAATGGTTGGGCATGAACCGCAATACGCTGCGCAAGAAGTTGGCGGAGCACAAACTAATTTGACGGCCCGCGGGCGGATGCCCGCAAGGCTATCGAAGCCGGTTCGCCGGCCTGCGTTTTTTATCTTCTCTTTGAACGAATCCAAGCATGAACGCCCTGATTTCCGTATCCGACAAAACCGGTGTCACCGAGTTCGCTGCCGCGCTGGCTGCGCTGGGCATCAAACTGTTGTCCACCGGCGGTACCGCCAAGCTGCTGGCTGACGCCGGTTTGCCGGTCACCGAGGTGGCAGAGGTGACGCGCTTTCCTGAAATGCTGGATGGCCGTGTCAAGACACTGCACCCGGCCGTCCATGGTGGGTTGCTGGCGCGGCGCGACATGCCCGAGCACATGCAGGCGCTTGAAGAGCATGGCATCGGCACCATCGATCTTCTGGTGGTCAATCTCTACCCCTTCGAAGCAACGGTCGCCAAGCCCGGTTGTACCTTGGCAGATGCCATCGAGAACATTGATATTGGCGGGCCAGCCATGGTGCGAAGCGCCGCCAAGAACTGGCGGCACGTGGCTGTGTTGACCGATGCGGGTCAGTACGCCGGTGTGCTCGATGAGCTGCGCTCCGGTGGGGGCCGTCTGAGCGATGGCACCCGCTTCGCACTGGCCACTGCAGCATTCAATCGCATCAGCGACTATGACGCGGCCATCAGCGACTACCTCTCATCCATCGATTTTTCCGCGGCATCGGATTCAGAGCCACCAGCCAGGGGGCTGTTCCCTGCCCACAGCAATGGCCGTTTCGTAAAGCTTCAGGATCTTCGCTATGGCGAAAATCCGCATCAGCAGGCCGCCTTCTACCGGGATATGTACCCTGCTCCGGGCTCGCTGGTGACGGCCGAACAGTTGCAAGGCAAAGAACTTAGCTACAACAATATCGCCGATGCTGATGCAGCCTGGGAATGCGTCAAGCAGTTCACGGCGCCGGCTTGCGTGATCGTCAAGCACGCCAACCCTTGTGGAGTGGCTGTGGGTGCTGATGGCCTGGAAGCCTACGGCAAAGCTTTCCAGACCGATCCCACCAGCGCCTTTGGCGGCATCATTGCCTTCAATGTGACTGTGGACGAGCGTGCAGCGCAGCAGGTGAGCAAGCAGTTCGTTGAGGTTCTGATGGCACCCGAGTTCACGCCGGAAGCGCTGGCGGTATTCAAGGCCAAGGCCAACGTCCGGGTGCTGCGTATCTCCCTGGAAGGCGTTCAGCGCGATGGCAAGTCTGCTTGGGCGCGCGGCCTCAATGCCATGGACGTCAAGCGCGTGGGCTCTGGTCTGCTGATGCAAACCTCAGATAACCACGAGTTGGCCTTGTCTGATCTGAAGGTGGTCACTCAGCTGCAACCCACGCCAGAGCAATTGCAGGATCTGCTATTTGCCTGGAAGGTGGCCAAGTTCGTCAAGAGCAATGCCATTGTCTTCTGCAAAGCTGGCATGACCATGGGCGTAGGCGCTGGCCAGATGAGCCGGCTGGATTCCGCGCGCATTGCCAGCATCAAAGCGCAGCATGCGAGTTTGTCTCTGCAAGGCTCGGCGGTGGCCAGCGACGCGTTCTTCCCGTTTCGCGACGGCCTCGACGTGGTGATCGACCAAGGGGCGACCTGCGTCATCCAGCCTGGTGGTTCCATGCGCGATCAGGAAGTGATCGACGCGGCCAACGAGCGTGGCGTGGCCATGGTCTTCTCAGGGGTTCGCCACTTCAGGCATTGAGTTTTTAGTCAATCATGGTCGCCACGGTGCACTCACTGCCGGCGACTTTGAGATACGACAGCCTCCTGGAAAGCCAGGGGGATTTCCCGGCAGAACGGGGATACAGCACTGCACCTAAAACGGCTTTTTCAGGCTGTTTTAGGATGTGACCTAGGGTAAACACGCTGACTTGTACGCCAATAGTGCCAATTAGTTGGCACTATTGTTGTTTGATGTCTGTGAGCAAAGTGCATATGAAAAGTATCCGAATTTACAATCTTGTTACCGTTCCGGCCAAGTGAAACCAGGCTGGATCGATTGGCGGCTTCAGGCCGCTTTTCTATTCCCGTTTGCTGGAGATTCCCATGTTCAAGAAAGCACTTTCCACTGTTGCACTCGTGTCTGCGGCCGTTTTTTCCGGCCAAGCGATGGCAGATACCGCTCAGAGTAATTTCAAAGTCAAGATCACTATTCTCAAAAGCTGCTCAGTAGCTGCTGGCTCCGCGTCTGATATCAATCTCGGTTCCGTACTCTCAACGGCTACAGACACCAGCGGTTCCAACACCATCAGCGTGACTTGCTCCAAGAACACGCCGTATTTCATCGGTTTGGCACCGTCCAACAGCAATACTACTGGGGCTGGAGTTATGGCTCCCGAAGTCGTTGGGTCATCCCCCGACACTGTGCCCTACCAGTTGCACTCCGTTTCCGCCACCGGGCCCGTTTGGGGCAACACTGCCACCGCCGCGGCCATCGGTAATGGCGTGGCTGGCACGGGAACGGGTTTGGCCGTGAGCCACACGGTTTATGCGGTCGCCCCTAGTGCAAACTACACCCCCACCAGTTATGTCGACACGGTAACGGTCACCGTCAACTACTGACACGGGGAAAAGCTTGCTTGCTGTGCGTTTCATGTGGCTGGTCGGGGTGTTGTTGGGCGCGAGTGCCGCGAACGCGGCCGGCCTGCAGGTCGCTCCTGTCACTCTGACCCTCCAGTCCTCTCAGCAGGCGGATGGCCTGTGGCTGACCAACACCGACCAGGCTCAACTGGACGCACAAGTGCGTGTGTTCCGCTGGACCCAGCAAGACGGGCAAGAGCAGATGGAGCCTACGCGGGAATTGGTCATCAGCCCGCCTATGTTGCGGCTACCCGCTGGTGAGCGCCAACTGGTGCGGGTGATTCGCAGTGGCCCGCCTCCCGCCGCGACGGCAGAATCTGCTTACCGCGTGTTGATTGACGAGCTGCCGTTACCTCGGACAGAGGGCGCTTCAGGCGGCGAAGGCAAGGGCCTGAAGTTCGTGATGCGGCATTCATTGCCCATCTTCGTTTCGCCTGCTGGCGCACCACCCTCAGCGCCGCAACTGAAATGGACGCTCCGTAGCGAGGGAGTTCAAACGCTGCTCGAAGTCGCCAATAGCGGCGGCACCCATGCACAGCTGGCTGATCTGTGGTTCACAGACAGCACCGGAAATCGATTGTCCGTTCACAAAGGTCTCTTGGGATACGTTTTGCCCGGGGCCACCATGCGCTGGCAACTTCAGCTGCCAGCCGCCGCCACCGCCGCTTCGGGGCGCTGGCAGGTTTTGTTGAATGGACGCACTACGGAACAAGAGATTGCGCCGCCGGATCGGAAAAACTGAGCGGCGAAGTGCCTTGTTGGTGGTGGGGTTCGGCTTCGCGAGCGCGGCCGCAGCGCCTTTGCCAGTGGCCACTCTTGAGGTTCCCCGCTCCACGCTCAGTGCGCTTGCGTCAGCTGAGATCGAACTGTTTCTGGAGGTCTCCCTCAATGGGATGGCCCGCGGACTAAAGCCCTTTACCGAGCGCGCCGGGGAGCTGTGGGCCAGCGCGGAGGTGCTCCGCCAATTGGGCTTTGTACTCCCTGATGGGGTGGCCACACAGCAACGGCTACGCGCGTTACCTGATGTCGTGGTGAATTACGACGTGCAGCGCCAGCGCATAGAGTTCACTGCACCGCTCGCCATGCTGCAACTTCCCACCACCGTGGTTGGGGCGCCAGGGGTGGTTGAACGACCGGCAGTGACCTCGACGGGTCTGTTGCTCAACTACGATCTCTATGGCACGCAAAACAGTGGCGCCAGCCTTGGTTTGTTCACAGAACTGCGCGCCTTCAGCGGCGAATCTGTGTTCAGCGCCACGGATCTGCTGCAGCACGCCAAGGCCCAATCCGGAAGTACGCAGCAAGCTCGATCGGTGCGCCTGGACACCACCTGGAGCCGTTCCTTTGCGGACCAGATGCTGACTCTGCGCGTGGGCGATACGGTGACCGGGGCGCTGCCCTGGTCTCGTGCCACTCGCATCGGCGGCATCCAACTGGCGCGCAATTTCGGGCTGCAACCCTATCGCCAGACCGCACCACTTCCGGGCTTCATTGGTTCGGCCACGTTGCCCTCGCAAGTGGAGTTGTTCGTTAACGGTATTCGCCAGTTCAACGGACAGGTACCTGCAGGACCATTCCAGCTCAATACCCTGCCGAGCGTCAATGGCGCCGGTACAGCGCAGGTGGTGCTCACCGATGCCCTTGGCCGTGCCACCACTTTGGATTTTTCGCTCTACGACGCTGGTCGTTTGCTGGCCCCTGGGCTGACGGACTGGACGGTGGACCTTGGCGTGGTGCGCCGCAACTATGGACTCCGCTCTTTGGACTACGGCAGAGAGCTTCTGCTCAGCGGCACCTATCGCCGCGGCCTGAGCGATCGCTTCACCCTGGAAGGGCATGCGGAGGCCATGCGAGGCCTTGTGTTGGCCGGCGTGGGAGGTGTGCAGCAACTGGGTGGGGCTGGGCTGATCTCAGGCTCGCTTGCGCGTAGCCAGCATAGCGCGGGCAGCGGTATGCAGGGCAGTTTGAGCTGGAGCTGGATACAAAACCAATTCAACGCCGGTTTGAGCGGCACACGCACTCAAGGCGACTACCGCGATGCGGCTACGCAGTACGGCGCATCACCCCCCAAGGCTAGCGCCCGCGCCACGGTGGGCTACAGCGCAGGCGAATGGGGCAGCTTTAACCTGAGCTATTTCTTGTTGCAACCTGTGGGGGAAGCGCGGACCCGATACGCCAGCCTGAATTGGTCTCGTTCGATCGGGCGAGTGGCGTCGCTGTCTGTGGGCATGAATCAGAACTTGAGCAAGCGCCAGGATCGCGGTGTGTTCGTGACTCTGAACTGGCTCCTGGATACGCGAACCAGCGCGGGCGTGAGTTTCCAGCACGATGCACAGGCTGGAACCAGCGGGCTGGCCAGTGTGCAGCAATCACCAGGAAACGAAGGCGGGTGGGGCTGGCGTGCCGCAGCGCGCGTGGGCGGCACTTCCGCCGGGGGGCAGGGTGAGGTCAACTATCTGGGCCGCTATGGTCGTGTGCAGGCCGGTGTGAGCGATTTCGGCAACGGAAGCCGCTATGGCTATGCAGGGGCGAGCGGGTCCATGGTGCTGATGGGGGGGCACGGCTTCGCTGCACGGCGAATTGACGGCGCCTTTGCGGTCGTTGACACGGACGGCGTGCCGGGCGTGCCAGTGAAGTTGGAAAATCGTCTCATGGGGCAGACCGACGAGCGCGGCCTGATGCTGGTGGTGCCAGTCAACGCTTATCAGAACAACAAGCTGGCCATCGATCCCATGCAGTTGCCGGCTGATCTGCGGGTTGGGCGCGCCGAGGCGCTATTCACCCCCAGTGATCGAGCGGGCTCACGGGTACGCTTTGATATCACTCCAGTTCGGGCGGCCAACGTGGCGTTGGTGGATGGTGAAGGCAGGCCGCTGGCCATGGGGAGCCAGGTGAAAGTGAACGGACGCAGTGGTGAAGGAGAGTGGGTTGGATACGATGGGCTGGTGTATCTGGAGGACTTGTCTGAAGACAATTCGCTTGCGGTTCATACGCCAGAAGGCCTTTGCAAGGCGCGTTTTGCCTGGGGCAAATCCCCTACGGGTGTTGCTCAGATCGGGCCTTTGGCTTGTTTGCCCTGAGAAGGCCTGATGTTGAAAGGACGTATGGCATGAGCCTGAAAATCTGTAGATGGTCTTGGCGTTCATGGTTGTTGTTGTGCCTGATGATGAGCGCGAGCGTCGCGGCGCAGGCGCAGAGTTGCTGGGAGACGGGTGGCAACTTGAACATGGCTTTTGGCTCAGTCAATGTGGGAGGGACGGCTGACACCACGTCTACCGCCTCCTTCACCTGCCAATCTAATAGTGCTGTGGCCTATGTCAGGGCTTGCCTGTATGTTTCTGAGGGGCCTGGCGGCGGCAGTGATATGTCTGGCGTCAATCCACGCAAGATGACGAACTACAACGCAGGCGCCCTGGCCTATACGCTCTATTCGGACGCCAGCCGTACTCAGGTGCTAGGGCCTCAGGGAGCTAGTTATGCGGTTTACGAGAAAACCTTAACAATCCCTGGCGGCTGGAACACCGCGCAGTTGGATTTCTCTGTTTTCGGGCGCATCGGCACGCTGCCTCTGAGTACGGCGGCGGGCTCATATCAGGCTCAGTTCAGCGGTGCCACTCTCGTGTACTCAATGGCAGGCAATGCCATGCCCGCGAGCTGTATACAGTCCGGCTACGGCACGGCAAACAAGTACTTCCAGACTTCAGTCAGTGTGTCCAATAGCTGTGCCGTCAGCGTGAGCGCCACTCCCCTGGATTTCGGCACTGCAACGTCGCTCACCACCCAGGTAGACAGCGTGTCTACGATCGCCATGACATGTCCGCCCAATACAAGCTGGACTCTGGGTCTGAACTATGGCGTGAATGCGGCCGGCACGCAGCGCCGAATGGTGAACGCCGGTGCGTACGTGAACTATGGCCTCTTCCGAGATAGCAATCGCACATTGCCCTGGGACAATTCGAGCAATGTCATGACGGGTAGCGGCAGCAGCCCGAGCAGTGTCACGGTCTATGGCCGTGTTCCTGCGCAGCCTTCAGTCAGCCCTGGCAGCTACAGCGATACCGTGACGGTGACGCTGACCTATTAAGCCAGGTGCTACTTTTGCGCCATTTCGCGGAAAACGTCCCTCGCCGCGGCGACGGTCTCAGCGATGTCCGCTTCAGTATGGGCGGCACTGACGAAGCCGGCTTCATAAAGCGCAGGCGCCAGGTAAATGCCGCGATCCAGCAAGCCATGGAAAAGCTGGTTGAACCGGGCTGAGTCGCTTTTCATCACTTCGGAGTAATTGCTGGGCAGTTCAGGGAGAAGGAAAAAGCCGAACATGCCGCCCTCGCAATCGACCGAGAAAGCAACCCCTTCAGCGTCGGCTGCTGCCTTCAGCCCATCCACCAGAGAGCGGGTTTTTCGCGATAGCTCTTCGAAAAATCCGGGCTTCTTGATTTCCCGCAGGGTGACCAGCCCGCAGGCTGTTGCCACCGGGTTCCCGCTGAGTGTGCCGGCCTGGTAAACCGAACCGAGAGGTGCCAGGTGCTCCATGACCGCGCGTTTGCCGCCGAAAGCGGCCAGTGGCATGCCCCCGCCAATAACCTTGCCCATCACGGTGATGTCTGGCTGAAACCCGGGGATCTGTTTCGCATAGACGCTTTGGGCGCTGCCTAGCGCCACGCGGCAACCGGTCATGACCTCGTCATAGATGAGAAGTGCGCCATGCTTGGTGCACAGCTCACGGCAGCGACGAGTGAATTCCACAGTGGCGCGCACAAAATTCATGTTGCCGGCAATCGGCTCGATGATGAGGCCCGCGATTTCTTTGCCATGCAGGGCGAAGGCTTCTTCGAGCTGGACGAGGTTGTTGTACTCCAGCACCAGCGTGTGCTGCACCACCTCGGGCGGCACGCCGGCACTTGTTGGGTTGCCAAACGTGGCCAGACCAGAGCCGGCCTTCACCAGCAGCGCATCTGCGTGGCCGTGGTAACAGCCCTCGAATTTGATGATCTTGCTGCGTCCGGTGGCACCGCGTGCCAAGCGGATGGCTGTCATTCCCGCTTCCGTGCCGGAGCTGACCAGACGCACCATTTCCATCGATGGCACCAGCGAGATGATTTCTTCAGCCAGCTCGATTTCTCGCTCAGTGGGCGCACCGAACGAAAACCCTTCCATAGCGGCTTTTTGCACCGCATCCAAAACGGCAGGGTGGCCGTGGCCCAGGATCATGGGGCCCCAAGAGCCGATGTAATCAATATGGCGCCGTTCGTTGGCATCCCAAAAGTAGGCCCCTTGGGCCCGTTTGACGAATCGTGGGGTGCCGCCTACGGCTTTGAAGGCTCGCACCGGCGAGTTGACGCCTCCAGGAATAACGCGGCGCGCGCGCTCCATCAAGGTTTCATTGAGATCAGTGCTTGGTTTCATTGAATGGATTCGGGATATCGAGAGAAGAGCCTAGCTCGGGGGCCTCTTCGGAAAGGGGGTCGTCGGTTTCCGCCCAGAACAGGCGATCGGCCACAGCGTGGCCCATGCCAGGGTGAAAACCGTGATCGAGCGCTTGATCCAGATACTGCAGAGCTTCCGCGGTCGCTTCGTTCAGATCTGAGCCCATCGCCAGTAGTGCTGCCAGCGCCGCCGAGAGAATATCGCCAGATCCTACGAAGGACGCATCAATGCGCTCAAAGGATTGGGACACGAGCTCAGCTTGCGGCGAGGCCAGTACGTTACCGATCTGGCCACCAGGCAAGGCCAACCCGGTCGCCAGCACATAGGAAACGCCGTATTGCGCCGCTGCGCGTGCCAGGTCGGTGGTGCGGGAGTAGCGCTGGGTGGAAGATTCGGGCAACAGCCAATGTCGCAAGGTGCTGTTGTTACCGACCAACACCGCTGTTTGCGGCAGCAGCAGGTCGCGAAAGGCATCGAGATAGGAGTCAATCTCGTGGTCGTCCCACCAAGAGAGATCTGGCATGTAGGCAATCAGGGGTGTGTCCGCATAGTCGGCGGCGAAAGCCGCGATCGCTGCGACGGCCTCCGTGCTGCCAGCGAAGCCGACCTTGATCACCTGCAGGGGAATGTCTTCGGCGACCATGCGCGCCTGTTCGATCACGAATGAGTCGTCTAGCGCCGCGTGGCCTATGGTTTCCCGGGAATCGCGCAGGTACGCCCCGGTAGCCACAGGCAGCGCGTGGGCTCCCACTGAGGCGATAACCATCGCATCCCCGGTCAAGCCTCCAGCGCCGGTAGGGTCGCTGGCATTGAAGCTGAGCACGCAGGGAAGGAGAAATACTTCCGCAGATTCGTCAGGAGTGTCGCTATCTTGCGACGAGGGGACCACACCGGTTCCAGTCATTGAGCGCTATTCAAGCCATTGGGTGACAAGTGCAGTGCACCCATCGATACAATCGATTGCATTCTATGCGAGTACCCCATAAGCTGTAATGGAAACTAAAACCTGGATGTGTTTGATCTGCGGATGGCTCTACGACGAAGCCACCGGTGCGCCTGAACATGGTATTGCCCCTGGCACCCCATGGGAGCAGGTTCCTATGAATTGGACCTGCCCCGAATGTGGTGCGAGGAAAGAAGATTTCGAAATGGTGCAGATCTGAGTGGATCCAACGGGCGGCGCAAGGTTCCCTGGGAAGGGTCTTGGTCACCATAACCTGAGGAGAATAGGGTGGGTTTAAACGGATCGAGGAAGGTGTTGGTCATTGATGACAGCAACACCATACGGCGCAGCGCCGAGATTTTTCTCAAGCAAGGTGGCCACGAAGTCATGTTGGCGGAGGACGGCTTTGATGCGCTGGCCAAGGTCAACGACAGCCACCCAGACCTGATTTTCTGCGACATCTTGATGCCGCGGCTTGATGGTTACCAGACGTGCGCCATTATCAAGCGCAACGAAAAATTCGCGTCGACCCCTGTGGTCATGCTGTCTTCACGGGACGGTGTATTCGACAAGGCGCGTGGCCGCATGGTCGGCTCGCAGGAGTATTTGACCAAACCGTTCACCAAAGATCAGTTGCTGCTAGCCGTGCAGCAATTTGTTGCCCCTGACAAGGAAGCCGTGTAATGCCAATCCGCAACTTGCTGGTAGTAGACGATTCCAAGACGGAATTGATGTACCTTGGAGAGATGCTCACCAAGGCCGGTTATTCCGTCACGACGGCCGAAAACGGAGACGAAGCGCGTCTTCGCCTTGAGGAGGCCAAGCCCGATCTGATCCTGATGGATGTGGTGATGCCTGGGCAAAATGGATTCCAGCTGACACGCAGCATCGCGAGAGATCCTCGTTTTGCTGATGTGCCCATCATCATCTGCACGAGCAAGAACCAGGAAACCGATCGCGTTTGGGGCATGCGACAAGGTGCGCGTGACTACATCACCAAACCCGTAGACCAAACCGAACTCCTCTCCAAGATCAAAGCCTTGGAGTGAGGCGGTGTGAATGACCCTTTGCGTGGCGTGACCCTTTGTTTTCTTCAGAAGATCGCATGAAAATTATTTCTCCAATCTCTCAAGACGTTCACTTTTTGGGTGAGGGTGTCATGCGTTCGTGTGGGTCTTTTTCTGGCGCTTCCAGCGCCTGTTTCTAACTTGGCCAGGTATGGCGACTAAACAGGCTCTCCGCGAATTCCAGAACCGGCTGAACGAGCGTTTGCAATCGGCTCGTTCCACCGGCGTGTCTGCGTCCTGGCTGGCGGTGGAGGCGGGCGCGTCCAAATTGCTGCTGCCTCTCAGCCATGCCGGTGAGATATTTACTTCCACCCAGGTGAGGCCAGTGCACTACGCGCACAGCTGGTTTCTGGGGGTTGCGAACCTCCGCGGAGGCTTGTTGGGGGTGGTCGAGTTGGCCACTTTCATCGCTGAGCAGCGGGCAGCGGCAAGTGGCCAAGCCTGGGGCGACGCCCCTGCGGTGGGTGTCAAAGATGTGGTGCGGGGCGAGAACATGCAGGCACAAAGTCGCTTGGTCGCCCTGAACCCAGTGCTTGAAGTCAATTGTGCGCTGCTGGTGGACCGGCTGCTGGGCTTGCGCACCACGGATGCGTTTATCACCTCCGGGCTACCGGCCCAAGGGGCGCCTTCCTATTTTGGCCACACCTACACTGATTCCGAGGGAGTCGAGTGGCAAGAAATCAACCTGCAAACCCTTTCGCAAGATCCAGCCTTTCTGGGCATTGGTGCGTAATACCTCCTATCCGAAGGTCAATTCATGTCGCTTGCTGATCAACTTTCGAGCTTATTCAAGAAACGACCGCGGGATCCCCGCCCCGAGGCAGATGAGACCGCCGAAGCTCCCTTTCGCTGGGGTCCGACCGGCGCGGCAGCTCTTGCACCCAGCCATGAGGTGAGCTCAGACCACGTGGGCATTGAATCTGGGTTCGGCGACGAAGAGAGCGAAAACCAGGCGAAGTCATTGCGCGAGGCAACCACGATCAAGGTGCCACTGCTGGGCCGCAGAAGTGCCCAGGAACATCAAAGGCTGCTCTCGATCTTGCTGGCGGTGTCGCTGCTCGTGTTGGCTCTTATCGTCTACCGAGGTATATCAAAGTCCGATCAGGAAACTCAGCAGGTGGGTGCTGTCGGGCAAGCGCTTGTGCAAGCGCAGCGGATGGCGAAATCTGTAGCGCAGGCTGTCTTGGGCAACGCGCAGGCATTTCCTGAGTTGAAGGAAAGCTCCGCCAAGTTGGTTGAAGACGTGCGCGGGCTGCGTTCGGGTAACGCGAACATCTCCGCGCTCGACAGTGCATACGAGTCAGAGTTGAGTGCGATCGGGCAATTGGTCGATCGCGCTGAAAAGAACACTGCGATGGTGGTGGCTCAGCAAAAAACCCTGACCCAGGTCGGAGTTTCCCTGCGTGCCATTAGTCGGCAATCGTCTGACCTGCTTGAGGTCGCCGAATCGGTGTCATCGCTCAAGTTGCAACAAAATGCGCCAGCCGTCGAGATTGCCGCAGCTGGTCAGCTGGTCATGCTGACACAGCGCGTAGGCAAATCAGCCACCGAATTCCTCACACCTGAAGGGGTGAGCCCGGAGGCTGTGTTCCTGCTGGGCAAAGATTTGAATTCCTTCAAGGAAATCGCAGAGGGCTTGTTGTCTGGCAACCAGGAGTTGCGCCTGTCAGCCGCGAAGGACGAGCAGACCCGGGAGCGCGTGAAGGCTTTGCTCAAGGTGTATGAAGATACCCGGGCGCAGGCTGATGGGATTTTGGGAAATCTGCAGGGTTTGGTTTCGACGCGCGAGGCTGAAAGCTCCATCGTGGCAGACAGCGAACCGCTGCGCAAAGCCCTGGATGGACTGCAGTCGCGTCTTTCCTCGGATTCGGGGATGAGCTGGTTCAATCTGGTGGTGCTGCTTGGCTCCGCTCTTCTGGCCATTTTGGCGGCCGTTGGCCTGGGATATGTCCAGTTGTTGGAAAGTCAGCAGCGGCAACGAATGGCGGATCACCAACGTCTGGCCGCCGAGCAGCAGGAGCAGGAAGCCAAACGCGTGAACGATGCCAACCAGGCTGCCATTTTGCGTTTGATGAACGAATTGCAAACGGTGGCCGAGGGTGATCTGACGCAGGAAGCCACCGTTACCGAAGACATCACGGGCGCCATCGCTGACTCGGTGAACTACACCGTGGAAGAG
Organism: Ottowia thiooxydans DSM 14619; assembly: GCF_000422885.1. GTDB lineage: Bacteria > Pseudomonadota > Gammaproteobacteria > Burkholderiales > Burkholderiaceae_C > Ottowia > Ottowia thiooxydans. The sequence continues at coordinate 119,565 of NZ_KE383944.1, forward strand.
TTGCGCTCGCTGGTGGGTAACGTGCAAAGCACGGCAACGCGGGTGGCGCAAACCACTTCGCGGGTGGAGAACACCTCCGCTGAGCTGTTGGCCACATCAACCGAGCAACTGCGCGATATTCGCGAGACGGGGCAATCCGTACTCGACATGGCGGCTCGAATTAACGATGTGTCTGCCCAGGCTCAGGAATCGGCCTCGGTGGCGCGGCAATCGCTGCTGGCGGCGGAATCGGGGTTGACGGCGGTGCATGACGCTATTGGCGGCATGAACTCGATTCGCGATCAAATTCAGGAAACCTCCAAGCGGATCAAGCGCCTGGGTGAGTCGTCGCAAGAAATTGGTGAAATCACAGAGCTGATCGCCGACATTACGGAGCAGACCAACGTCCTGGCTCTGAACGCGGCGATTCAAGCCGCGTCCGCCGGTGAGGCTGGCCGAGGTTTCTCGGTGGTGGCCGAGGAGGTTCAGCGCTTGGCCGAACGTTCTGGCGACGCCACCCGCCAAATCGCGGCTCTGGTGAAAGCTATTCAGACCGACACGCAAGATGCCGTGGCCGCCATGGAGCGATCCACCCAAGGTGTGGTGCAGGGCGCTCGATTGTCAGATAACGCAGGTACCGCGCTCACCGAGATCGATCGAGTGTCGCGCAGACTGGCGGAGCTGATTGAGCAGATCTCGGCTTCAGCTGCCAAGGAAGCTGCTGAGGCCAATGATGTGGCTAGCAATATTCAGCACATTTTCGCGGTGACCGAGCAGGCTGGTGAGAGCACCCGCACGACTGCAGCCCAGGTGCGGGATCTCGCACGCATGGCTGATGAACTACGTCAATCCGTGGCACGGTTCAAGATCGGTTGATGTCTGGAGCGAATGTGATTACTCGTGGCGTTGCCGTGGCTGATGTAGGAGATCTCGGGCCTTTGGCTTGGGTCTTGGAAGAGACGCGTCGGTCGATCGAAGCATCCGCCAAGGCGCTCAAGCGTTTCGCGCGTGAAACCGAATCGGCGCGAGGCGTCGAATTCTCCAGTGTGGATGCCGGCCAATTGCGTATGGCGCGGCAACAGATCCATCAGGTGGTAGGCGCCTTGGAGATGATTGGCCAAAGCGTGGCAGCACGCATGGTTCGAGGCATGGAAGGTGCAGTGCAGCAGTTCGTGTTGCACCCCGATAAGTGCAGTGAATCGGCCGCCAGCACACTGGAGCGTGCGGGGTTCGCGTTACTCGAATATCTTGAGAGCCAGCTTGGGGAGCATCCTCGCCCGGCACTTGGCCTCTTTCCCCAATTTCGCCAGGTGCAGCAGATGGCGGGTGCCGACCGTGTGCACCCCGCAGATCTTTGGCACGTGTCCTGGCGCTGGGCTGATCCTTCGGGGCCCGTCGCCTCGCAGAAAACCCCGTATGGGAAAGAGGTTCGCACGCAACTTGATCAACGCGTGCTCAAGATCATGCGAGATGGAGATGTCAACGCGGCATCTGAGCTCAGCGTGGTCTGTCTTGGCCTGTCAGATGGTGAGACAGTCAAGCAACCAGCCATTTTCTGGCGAGTGGCAGCCGGTTTTTTTGAAGCATTGGGCCAAACGCTCATCCCCTCGGATACCTACGCGCGGCGTGCAGCCTCCCGCGTTCTGCTGCAGTACGCTTCTCTGGCGCGTGGCGACCATTCCGTGTCGGATAGGTTGGCGCTGGATCTGCTTTTCTTTTGTGCGCAGGCACGCCCTGTTGCAAACGAGCGGGCTCCCATGCTGGAGTCCGTGCGTCAAGCGTGGGGGCTGGGAGCTCACGAGGCGGTGGCCTATGAAGAGCCCATGTTCGGGCTTTTCGACCCCTCTGTGCTGGCACAAGCTCGTCGGCGCGTGGAGGCCGTTAAGGAGAACTGGTCCGCTCTTGCCGGTGGTGACATGGCGCGGCTCAAGAGCTGCGTTGATCAATTCGGCTTGGCGGCTGAGTCGCTGGTCAAGTTGCACCAGCGTGGCAAGCCGCTGGCCGATGCGCTGACGCAAGTCGCCGCGCACACGGCCCAGTCGAATCAGCCGCCTACAGCGGAGCTGGCCATGGAAACGGCCACTGCTATTCTGTTCCTGGAGGCTTCGTTCTCCGATTTTCAGCCTGGCGATCCGCAATTTACTGATCGGATTCTGGCCTTGGCCAACCGGTTGAACGTAGTGCGCCTGGGCGGTAAGCCGCAAGCGCTCGAGCCCTGGATGGAGGAGCTCTACCGCGGTTTCAGCGAGCGCCAAACCATGGGCACGGTGATCGGCGAGTTGCGCATCACTTTGGGTGAGGCAGAGCAGCATCTCGATCGCTTTTTCCGCAACCCCGCTGATCTGACGACCTTAGAGCCCGTTCCAGGGCTGATGTCGCAGATGCGCGGCGTGTTGTCTGTGTTGGGGTTGGAGCAGGCTGCCTTGGCGGTAGGCCACATGCGCAACACTATCGAAAATCTGCTGATTGGCCAGCTCGACATCGATCAGGCGCGCAGCGATGGGACGTTCGAGCGATTCGGCACCAGCCTTGGCGCGCTGGGTTTTCTGATTGACATGCTGGCCTATCAGCCGGTGCTTGCCAAGAAACTGTTTGCCTACAACTCGGTAACGGGTGAACTCACTCCCTTGATGGAGCGGGCTCCGGCGGAGTCGGTCCCCGCGGTTGAGGCTATCGCTGCGGAGCCAGTGATCGACCTGATCGAGCTCGATCTTGATATCGGCAGCCATGTAGAGCCAGAAAGCACCGATGAGCTCTTGGGCTCAACCTCGCCGGGCCAGTTGTTGCCGCTGGAAGACGAGCCGATGCAATCCTTGCTCGCCCCGCTGGAGCAGCTCGCGATCACGGCCGCCTTGGACGAAAAACCAGCTCTCGCCCATGCCGCCAATCAGGCCGCAGAAGCGGTGCGTGAGCAGGACGAACAGGCCTTGTCAGGAGCCTTGCGTCATCTGGATACAGTGTCCCGGTCGGACGAGCCGGTGCGCGAGCCCGAGCCTACAGCGGTAAGCTGGGGCGAAGAGGACGATGAAAGCGACCTGCTCGACATCTTCCTGGAAGAGGCGAGTGACGTTGTACGCGCGGGAACTGACGCGCTGCAAGCTCTGCAAACCGACCCTGCTGACATGGTGCAGCAGACCATCTTGCGGCGTGCCTTCCATACGCTCAAGGGCAGCTCGCGCATGGTCGGATTGACCGAGTTCGGGGACGCTGCGTGGTCCATGGAGCAACTACTCAATTCCTGGTTGGCCGAATACAAGCCGGTGACTGAGGACTTGCGCGAATTCTCCAGCGAAGCTATTGAAGCTCTTGGCCGCTGGATCGAAGATATCGCGGCCAAGACCGATACGCATTGGCAGGCCGCGCCTTTCAGCCTGGCCGCGGATGCACTGCGAACGCAAGACCAGCGCCTCCCGCTGCTCCTGGATAGCGTAGAAACGGTTGAGGCAACCGAGCCAGCTGAGTCAACCGAGGCGATCGAAGCAACCGAGGTGATCGAAGTCGTCGAGGAAAGCTCGCCGGATGCAGCGTTCATCGCTGATCTGAATGCCGAAGTTAGTGAGTCAGCCGTTTCTGCTGATTCCATCGACCTGCTTGACCTGGGACTCGAAGCATTTGAGGAGGCTCCAGGGCAAAACGCAGACACAACTCGTGTCCAGGTCCAGGATGAAGGAATTTCTGCCACTGAGCCTGAAGAGGCGACGATGCTTGATTTTCTCGATCTACCGGATCTTGATCTTGAAAGCCCCGTCGCAGTCGACAGCCTCGAAGCAGGCGTCACGGATGTCGGTCGCACCGAAGTCGCTCCCTCGCAGACGATACAAGGCGATCAGGATTTCATGCTGGAATGGAACTTCGCGGAAGACGGCGTTGCCGATTCCGCCGGAGAATCCCCTGCTGAGGCGTTACCGCTTGAAGCCACGGAATTTTTGCCGGAGCAGCTTGCGCCCGAACTCCCACCCGTCCACCAGGAGTTCACGGCATTTGCTGCGCCACTGCCATTTGAATTGCCGGATCTGGAGCTCGAGGCCCCAGCCGCGGAGGTCGAGCCAGAGCTCGTAGCTTCTGGCAATGAGGTCAAGCATATTGGTGCGCTTCGCATCAGCATTCCGCTCTATAACGTCTATCTGAATGAGGCGGATGAGTGGTCAAGGGTGCTGCTTAACGAGCTCTCCGAATGGTCCATGGAGCTTCAGCGGCCGCTGCCGGAAGCGGCGAATTCCAGCGCGCATTCTTTGGCGGGAAGTTCGGCCACGGTGGGGTTCACCGACCTCTCCAGCCTTGCGCGTGCGGTGGAGCACGCCTTGCAGCGGCTGCATGGGCAGAGCGTGGGGTCTGCACTTCAAGCAAGCGTTCTGATTGAGGCTGCAGAAGAAATCCGGCGCTTGCTGCACCAGTTCGCAGCAGGTATCTTGAAGGAGCCTGCGCAAGCTGTTCTGCAGGCGGTGCACGATCTGGAACCGGTAGATTCGGATGGTCAGGCGCCGCTCTCGGATGCCGAGAGTTTCAGCGCGTTTGGCCTGGAAGAACGCACCTCTTTCAACGACGCCAAAGCAGAAGCAGAGCGGGAAGGCCATCGGTCTGTTCAAGACTCGTTCATCAATGCGCCTGCGAAGGTTGTCACGATCGATGACGCGCCGGTTCATGCCATCGCTGACCTGATCGACGTCGCGGACGCCGTAGACGAAGATCTGCTCCCGATTTTCCTGGAGGAAGCCGAGGAATTGCTTCCACAGATGAGCACTGCGCTGCGGCGGTGGATTTCACATCCGGATGATCTGGGCGCGCGTGGTCAAGTGCTGCGCGGTCTGCATACGCTCAAAGGCAGTTCGAGATTGGCTGGCGCCATGCGCCTGGGTGAGATGGCTCACCGGACGGAATCGGCCATTGAGCTACTGGGAACTGGCACGCTGACCGAGGCTGATCTCGAACCCATGCTTGATCACCTGGACGAGCTGCAATCTGGTTTGCAACGACTGCAATCCCGCCAGGCCACCTTTGTCATTTCCGATGTGCCCCCCGCGCCGATTATTCCGGTGCTGGAGAGCCCTGCGATTGAGGTCGCTCCCGTCCATGCGGGCGAGCCGGTACCTCGGGGTCATGTGGCGTTGCCAGCCGAGCTGTCGCTGGTCAGTTCTCGTGTGGCCGCTAGCCAGATCGTTCGGGTGCGCTCGCAATTGTTGGACCGGCTGGTCACCGAGGCGGGCGAAGTAATCACTTCACGCACGCGCCTGGAGTCCGAGGTCAAGCAAGTTCGCGGGTTGCTGACCGATCTCACTGGCAACTTGGATCGCTTGCGGGTGCAACTGCGCGATGTCGAGCTTCAGGCCGAAACGCAGATGCAGTCGCGGCTGGCGCTCTCCAAAGACGCTCAGCAGAATTTTGATCCGCTGGAGTTTGACCGCTTCACCCGTATGCAAGAGCTTACGCGGATGATGGCGGAATCGGTGAATGACATCGGTACGGTGCAACGCAGCTTGCAATTGACCGTTGAAGCCAGTGAAGATAACTTGGCTGCACAGGCGCGGTTGTCGCGAGAGTTGCAAAGGGATCTGCTCCGTACGCGGATGGTCGAATTTGAGGCTATCTCCGAGCGGCTCTATCGCACCGTTCGCCAGGCATCGAAGGAAACGGAAAAGCGGGTCCGGCTGGAGATCACCGGTGGTTCCATCGAGATGGATCGCGGAATCCTAGAGCGCATGGCTCCCGCCTTCGAGCACTTGCTGCGAAATTGTGTGGTGCACGGCATCGAGCAGGCCGCGGTTCGCGCACAACGAGGGAAGGCTCCTGAGGGTCTGGTTTCCATCGTGGTGCAGCAGGCCGGTAACGATGTCTCAGTGGAATTCCGCGACGATGGCGGCGGCTTTGACCTAGCTCGCATCCGGGCGCGTGCTCTCGAAGCAGGCTTGGTGACGGCCGAGCAGGAATTGACTGGGGTTGAATCTACCAATCTGATTTTTGGCGCCGGGTTCAGTACGGCGGCCCAGGTGACCGAGTTGGCCGGGCGAGGCATCGGCCTCGACGTGGTGCGCTCTGAGATCCAGGCGCTGGGCGGACGCGTTGAAACCAGCTCCCAGGAAGGTCAGGGGAGTTCCTTCAAGTTGGTGATGCCACTCACCACGGCGGTGACCCATGTGGTCATGTTGCGAGCGGGTAACCTGGTCGTGGGCGTTCCCTCGAACCTGGTCGAGCTCGTTCAGCGGGCTCGGGCGGATGGTCTGCATCAAGCCTACGAAACGGGCAGTTACGCTCATGGCGGCCAGGAATTGCCGTTCTTCTGGCTGGGTGCATTGCTGCAGAATTCTCGGCGCGGCTTGCAATCATCAGACAAGCATGCGTCTGTGGTGATCTTGCGCAGTGCTGAGCAGCGCATTGCTCTGCACGTGGATGAGGTGTTGAACAACCAGGAAGTAGTGGTGAAAAACCTGGGCCCGCAGCTGTCGCGCTTGCCTGGTCTGGTGGCCATCACCGCGTTGGCTTCGGGTTCCGTGGTCCTCATTTACAACCCGGTGGCGCTGGCCACTGTGTATGGGGAGCAGGCGCGCGCGCTCACTGCGTCGTCCGATGATGCAGGCCAGTCCACTGGCCATGTTGATTTGGCGTCTGAGCGGGATCAGCGCGAGGAGGCTCCTCTGGTGCTGGTGGTGGACGATTCGATCACGGTGCGCCGCGTGACCCAGCGCATGCTTCAGCGCGAAGGTTACCGAGTCGCGCTGGCGGCCGATGGCCTGCAAGGGCTGGAGCGCCTGCAGATTGAGCGACCCAGTGTGGTGCTGTCGGATATCGAGATGCCTCGTATGGATGGCTTCGATTTCGTTCGAAACATACGTGCTGACGAGCATCTGCGTGATCTGCCTATCATCATGATCACCTCGCGCATCGCTGAAAAACATCGCGAGCATGCTCGTGAGTTGGGGGTCAACCATTACCTTGGTAAGCCGTATTCGGAAGAAGAGTTGCTGCGTCTGGTAGCGACGTATACGCACATGCCTGCCGAGGAGACACCGCGGCCGGCGTGAGTGACCTGTGAAAATGTTTCCAGGAGCGTTCTTGCGACGTCCTGGGCGCGGGGGCCTTAACTCTCTCCCCCATGGGAGGGCGCGGGAGTCTTAACTCCCTTTCCCCATTGGGAGGGGGCGGGGGCTTAACTCCCTCTCCCTCTGGGAGAGGGCGGGGGTGAGGGCAAGCGGCGGTTGATTTATTCGCAGCGCTAACTAGTTGCCGTCTGCGCTTTTCTTGAGGTCGGAGGCCGGGATATGCCCCCGGCAGTGTGTGCTGGTCAAGTAATTTCGGACACCTAGATAGGGGCACGTACTGCCATGTGTCGTTCATAGACATTGGGAGGCAGATAACCCAGGCTCGAGTGCAGGCGGCGGCTGTTGTAGAAGCCGACGATGTAGTCGCAGATGTCGGCAGCGGCTTCAGCGTGGTTGGCGTAGTCGCGCTGCCACACACGTTCCATCTTGAGGTTCAGGAAGAAGCGCTCCATCACGGCGTTGTCCCAGCAGTTGCCCTTGCCGCTCATGCTAGCGCGCAGACCATGGCGTGCCAGCAACTGCTGATGCTCGCGGCTGGCGTACTGGCTGCCCCTGTCGGAATGAACGATGAGTCCTGCAGCAGGTCGACGC
>NZ_AUGX01000020.1 GCF_000422885.1 Ottowia thiooxydans DSM 14619
ACTGCCTCGATCTTGATGCGCACAACTTGGGCCTGCTGAAGCTCGGCAAACACACGATCGAGCACGCCACTCTTGGACCAGCGACTCATGCGCGTGTAGATGGTGTGCCAGTTGCCCAAGCGCGCGGGCAGGCCACGCCATTTGCACCCGTGCTCAGCAACATAAAGAATCGCATTCAACACGTCCAAATTCGAGACACCTACATTGCCGCGCTGTACAGGAAGGCAGTGCTCGATCTGGGCAAACTGGGCTGGTGTGATTTCCATGGATGAAGTATCTCTGGCCACCCAGGGGTAACTCAATTAGTGTTAACACGCCCTAGCTTGCAGCCGCTGTTTGAACGTAGAGAACGAAGTGAACGCAGTGAGTTCGGCTGCACCGCCCCTTGACCGAGCATCGCAAGTTGCCCGGAGCGCAGCGCAGGGACGCGTCCGGTGGGGCGCCTTTTCTTTGGTTCCTTACTTTGGGCGAGCAAAGAAAGGGACTGCGCAGCCGGGCGCAATCCCGGCCTCCGACCTCAATCGAAGAACAGAAGCTAGTTAAAGAGCGCGTAGTAACACAATCAAACACTACGCTCCTCACTCCACCGTTGACAGTCGGTTCATTGGGTATTTAATGAGCATCAAATACTCTGAACAGGTCGACGATGATCACTCAGCACAGCCTCAACATCGAGATCGGTGCCGGACGCCACCTGAGTCGAGGGCGCTTCAGTTTTTCGCGTAACGTTCAGGCTTGCGGGATTGGACTTTCGGGCTACAACGCACGCTTGCTGGGCAGTGACGACGATGAGCTGGGCATGCTGTCCATCCTGCTGGATGTCAAGGTGACGCCTGATGACAAGAGCGCGGTCGAAGTAACCATCGATGTCGAAGTTCGCGATGTGGACCTCAGCGCACGCTATACGGCACTGATTGAATTCGTCATCTTCGCGGAGCTTGAGCCGGTCGGCGCATTAGTACCCGGTGAGCCGAGGCCTGACATCTGGGTAACCGGGATCGAATTCAATCAAGCCATCCAGGCTTTCCGGAGCAGCCAACATCTGGCCATACAGCATGCACTTCCGGATAACGCCATTCCATTGGTTGAGGGTAAACCCACCTGTGCACGTGTCTATGTGGACCTCGATGGGAGCTCCACCCATCCAATGTCACCGCTTTCAGGCACATTGACTATTCGCAATGGAAACCAGGAAATTACCGTGTCTCCGGTCGCCTTCACTGGCGTTGATGGCGTGGCAATCGACGCGCCAGTTGCTGAAATTACGCCACATCCTGATGGCATCGTGTCTCGCCAACGCGCTGATCGAACGCTCAATTTCTTGCTCCCCACCACGCTGTGCGAAGGTGAACCGACCATCACGGTCAACCTCGTGCTTGTGAATCGTCCAGGTGAGTTCGTGCGTGAGTACCGTTCCCAGACCAAGTTCGTCAAAACAACGCCACCACCGATCCATCTCGTCGGAGTGCGTTACACCGGGCCGGATGTTGGACCGCACCGCATTCCAGGTGCATCCACGTTCTACCCACTTCCTTCCGAATGTCGTAACGAGATGGCCTTTGCAAATCGGTTGTACCCGATGGCCCCGATCACATCCAGCTACGACTACATGGATTGGTCAGAGGCGCCCGACCCCGATGGAAATTCGCCTGTCTGCGACTCGTTTGGTGGCATTGTTAGCGCGCTGTTGGACATGCTCGGTGATAGACGCGGGGTCATCGTCGGCTTCATGCCGCCTGGTTACCCACGGGCCGGTGGATGTGGCGGAGATGGCGGCTGTGTTAGCCGGATCGACAGCGGCAGCGACGCTAGGTTCGCGCATGAGTTCGGGCACGCCCTGGGTTTCGATCACGCGCCCTGCCAGCCTGGGGAGTGTGTACGCATGCCTCCAAACCCGGATGACAACTATCCAAACTATCAGCCTTATGCGATTGGCAGCATTGGTGAGTTTGGGGTGGAGATCAATGGCTCAAACATCACCCTTCGGACCCCTCAGGTTTCCCGCGACGTGCTTGGCTATGCTCCAACTCAGTGGGTGAGTCCATACACCTATCTGAACGCGTTCAACCAGTGGTCTGCACACTATATGAACCCCTCCCCGATGAGCATGACTGTGGGAGAGCCGGTGTCCGGCAAACGCGAGAACTTGTTTCTTGACATCCAGATTGATCGGCAAAGGCAAGTCACGCTCGCTTCAACTTTCCATTTTCCAGTCCGTCCGCGCACGTTGCAGAAGCGCTCAACTGCTTTTTCCATTGAATTCTCGGGTGAGGACGGGCGTGTGCTGGTGTCAAGCCCTATCTATGATGAAACGTACAAGGATGGCGGCGGTTGTGGATGCTGTGGCTCATCGAAATGGCCAATCAGGTATCGCCATCCTGTGCCCTACGATGTACGGGCTAAGAAACTGTCGATCTATGAATGCGACGAGCTTATTCATGAGGAGTGCATCCCCGCCGCCCCTGTCGTCCAAGTGACGGCGACTGGCCATGACGACGAGTGCTCACCGCACGTTGTATTGGAGTGGAGCGTTGAGCAGCCTCAGGGGTGCGCGGCCGATCTGATCTACGTGGTACAGGTTCAGGTTGACGGCGGGGATTGGGCTGGCCTCGCTCCCCGCAGTACGAAGCCGTTCCTCATCATTGACAAGACCCGTTTGCTTGACAGCTTGAAGTTGACCAAGCTGCGGGTGCTCGCCTCAAGCGGCATTGCGACGGGCATTGGTTACTGGGAGAGTCCCATTGCCTACGAACCCTGTGCGCCTGAGCGACACGTCAAGAGAATTCAGACGCAGCGCGTAATGCATGGGCCGCAATAGGTCTGTCTTTGTCATTCTTCGGGAGATTCAGCACCATGCAAATCCATCAAGGTCAGTTCGACTTCTCGTTGCAGACTGGAGGGCCGGCAAGCACCGCGCCCCAGGTTCATACGTTCCCCAACCCAGTTGATCGGGTGTTCGTAGTTTTGAGGGGCTTCAGAGTAGGTTTCGCCAATGGTGAGGATCATCATTTCGGGCAAGTGCTCGTGGACCTCAATAGCAGCGTGGACACTGGCACTCGGACCGCCACCATCAATTGCGTTTTAGGCCTGCGCGACAAGTCGATGGACTTCGATGACGCCTATAGTGGCCAAGTGCTTTACACGCTGATCGCTGAGCCTTGATTGCTAGTTCCCCCTGAGTCGCTTCGCGCCATCCCCCTGAGGGGGACGCAGCCAGCGGCCTGGCAAAGCCAGCTCCGCGGCTACCCCGCATGGCCTGCTCCGCGGCCTTCTGATCTTGCTCCCTCTCCCGCAGGCGGGAGAGGGCTGGGGTGAGGGTTGGCAGCGCGTCTATTACGAATGAGTTCTTTTTTTGGCGCATGAAGTCGTAGATATTCCTGCCGATGTAGGCCTGAAAAGGTCGGTTGTGATTGAGGCGCTGACCCTCACCCCACCCTCTCCCGCCTGCGGGAGAGGGTGTAAAACCATTCGCGCGCGACTGACAGTTTCAGGGCCGAGCGCAGCAATGGCCCGAGTGGGTATCCCACCCCTTGAGGCCGTGCCGAGGAGCGCAGGGCAAGGGGCGTGCAAGAGCACTGCAAGATGCTCTTGCTTCAAGAACTAGCTTGCGGCAGCTGTTTGAACGTAGTGAGCGAAGCGAACGGAGCGAGTTCTGCCGCACCGCCCCTTGACTGAGCACCGGAGGGTGCCCGGAGCGCAGCGCAGGGACACGGACTTGGGGTCGCATTTCTTTGGTTCCTTACTTTGGGCGAGCAAAGAAAGGGACTGCGCAGCCGGGCGCAATCCCGGCCTCCGACCTAAATTGAAGAACAGAAGGTCGTTACAAAGCGCGTACTAACCCAATCAAATGTCGTCGCTCCTAACTCAGCAGCAAACCCGGCACTAGCCCGCGTACTGAAGGACCAGCCCGCCCGGCGAGGCCGAAGGCAATCAGCCCACGATGCCAAGCAATACCCCTCATCCCCACCTCCCCATTTGACCCCAGCCCCCACCCGATCAAAAATCCGCACCACCAAAAGGAGCAAGGGCATGACCAGCAAACGACAATTCCTAGCAGCCACCACACTGGCAGCAATCGGTGGAACCGCAGGCGCGGCGACAACCAAGGCCGGAGGCGGCGCAGGCCCAGGCTTGTTGACGGTGACCGGCTCGGTGCGCAACACCAACCGCGGACCTCTAGACAAAGCCCTCGACCAGATGATGGTCAAGCAGCAGCAGAACTTTACTCGTGCCCACGTCTTCGATTTCGCGGCGCTGCAGAAGTTGCCTGCCCGAACCATCCGCCCCACGCTCGAATATGACAACAAGGTGCACGCCCTGCGCGGCCCCTTGTTGACAGAGGTGCTTCGCGCCGCTGGGGCCCCCGAAGACGCGGCCACACCATTGGCGATGCGCGCCATCGACGGCTACACGATCGAGCTTTCCCTGGGCGAAGCCCGCAAACTTGAGCTGATTGTGGCCACGCATCTCGATGGCAAACCCATGCCTTTGGGCGGCCTGGGGCCCTTATGGGCGGTGCTTGACGCCGACCGAAATCCTGAACTGGCCGCCAAACCTGTGACCGAGCGCTTTGCGAAGTGTCCTTGGGGCTTGTATCACGTGGTCGTTGGGACCTGATGTTCTGCAGGCTTCAGACCTAAGGTACGAAGAGTCTGTCGGGCGCTCAGCGCCTGAAGCCAGCTTGCCCTGTGGTGGTCACTATCTTGATCCGCAGCTTCGTCACGGCATGACCTCTCGCCTGCAACACTTCCAGCAGCGAGGGGGTCATTTGGCGCAGCTTGGCGGCGGCCGCGCTATTGGGAACCAGCAGGCACCAGCTACCTTCTTCGAGCGCACCTGCCTGCACAGCGCCCTGCAAGGCCTTGGGAATCAAGGGCCGGATGAGTGCCAACCGGATGGCCGACTGGCTGGCCATCTGGCTCAGGTGGGCGAGGGTGGGGGCGCTCTCAACCGCTTGAAGCACAGAAACAGCAGAGGGACGGCGGGGAGTGTGCATTGAACCTGGGAAACTTATTGGGTTAATCGCTTGAAATCTTTAGGAAATCCCACGAACGGCAATTTGCGAATGGTTGTAGGACCCGGTCCCACCGAGTGAAGGCGTTAAACGGCTAAGTACGCCTATTCAAGGGAGCCCAGCCCTTTCTAACACGTCCTGACTGTACCTCCCGTCCCGCCCTGTTCGCAGCAAGAATTCATCGGTAAATACGCTCTCAGAGTGAGCTCCATTTTCGTTTCCAGATTGAAGCGGAATTATCGTGTCAACGGGGTCTCTTGTAGCGCAGGTAAAATGTTTGGTTACTCGCGCGAGCGAAGGGTGGTCAGTTTATGGGTTTGTGAGGTACGTTAGTGCCTCCAGACTTGTATTTCAGGCTGATCGCCCTCAGTTTCCGTATTCATTTCTGACGTCTTAGGGGTTTTGGCCGTCTGCTTGTGTCAACGAGCAAGGCGGCCGTGCACGCATGGCCACCAATTTCCTCACCAAGATTTTTGGCAGTCGCAATGACCGTCTGCTCAAACAATTCCGCAAAGTTGCGGCCCGCATCAATGCTCTTGAACCTGATTTCGAGAAGCTGAGCGACGATGACCTGCGCGCAAAAACGCAGGAATTCAAAGACAGGATTGAGAAGGGCGAAACCCTGGATCAACTCCTGCCTGAAGCCTTCGCAGTTGTGCGAGAGGGCTCCAAACGCGTGATGAAGATGCGCCATTTCGATGCGCAGCTCATTGGCGGCATGGCGCTGCACGAGGGGAAAATCGCCGAAATGCGTACGGGCGAGGGCAAGACGCTCACCGCCACGCTTCCCGTTTATCTCAATGCCCTGGCAGGCAATGGCGTTCACGTGGTCACGGTGAACGACTACCTCGCCAACCGGGATGCCCAGTGGATGGGCCGACTCTATTCCTTCCTCGGCCTGGCAGTGGGTGTCAACCTGCCCCAGATGTCGCGTGAGGAGAAGCAGGCTGCGTACGGCTCTGACATCACCTACGGCACCAATAACGAATACGGCTTTGACTACCTGCGCGACAACATGGTCTACGAGCCGGGTGAGCGCGTGCAGCGCAAGCTCAACTACGCCATTGTCGATGAGGTGGATTCGATCCTGATCGATGAAGCCCGCACGCCGCTGATCATCAGCGGTCAGGCTGAAGACCACACGGCCACCTACGTGGCCATCAACAAGGTCATCCCCGCTTTGACCCGCCAGGAAGGCGAAGCCGACCCCCGTACCGGCGCAGGTGTCACCAAGCCGGGCGACTTTACGGTCGATGAAAAAGCCCATCAGGTGTACCTGACAGAGCAGGGGCATGAGACCGCTGAGCGCGTTTTGGCCGAGCAAGGTCTGATCGCGCCTGGCGCCAGCCTCTACGACCCAGCCAATATCTCGCTCATGCACCATCTGTATGCAGCGCTGCGGGCCAACCACCTCTACCATCGTGATCAGCATTACGTGGTGCAGGAAGGCGAGCGTGGGCCAGAGATCGTAATCGTCGACGAATTCACCGGCCGTCTCATGAGTGGTCGCCGCTGGAGCGATGGTCTGCATCAAGCCGTGGAAGCCAAAGAAGGCGTACAGATCCAGGCTGAGAACCAGACGCTCGCCTCCATCACCTTCCAGAACTATTTCCGCCTCTATAAGAAGCTTTCGGGCATGACCGGCACGGCCGACACCGAAGCTTATGAGTTTCAGGAAATCTACGGTCTGGAAACCGTAGTGATCCCGCCCAACAAGCCAAGCCGACGCGACGACCAACTCGATCGGGTTTACAAAACCACCGAGGAAAAGTACGCCGCCGCGATTGCGGATATCCGTGAGTGCTACGAACGCGGGCAGCCGGTGCTGGTGGGCACGACCTCGATTGAGAACTCCGAAGTCATCGACGAGTTGCTGCAAAAGGAAAAGCTGCCTCACCAGGTGCTCAACGCCAAGCAGCATGCGCGGGAAGCTGACATCGTGGCCCAGGCCGGGCGTCCAAAGATGATCACCATCGCCACCAACATGGCGGGCCGGGGTACGGACATTGTTCTCGGCGGCAACGTCGAAAAAGCGATCGAGGCCCTGGAGGCCGATCCTTCCCTGGACGAAGCAGGCCGTGAGGCAATGCGCGCCAAGCTGCGTGAGCAGTGGCAGGCAGATCATGAGCATGTCAAATCTCTGGGCGGTTTGCGCATCATTGCCACCGAGCGCCATGAGAGCCGCCGGATCGACAACCAACTGCGCGGCCGTTCAGGCCGTCAGGGCGACAACGGTTCTTCACGCTTTTATCTGAGCCTGGATGACGCACTCATGCGCATCTTCGCTGGTGACCGCGTGCGCTCCATCATGGACCGCCTGAAAATGCCCGAAGGCGAGGCCATTGAAGCCGGCATCGTCACGCGCAGCATCGAAAGCGCGCAGCGCAAGGTTGAGGCTCGCAACTTCGATGTACGCAAGCAATTGCTTGAGTATGACGACGTGTCCAATGACCAGCGCAAGGTCATCTACCAGCAGCGCAATGAGATCCTGGACGCGATCGATCTCGAAGCCCAGATTGCATCCTTGCGGCAGGGCTGCTTCACGGATCTGGTGCGTCAGTACGTGCCGGCAGATTCGGTGGAAGAGCAGTGGGACATACCTGCTCTGGAGAAGGTGCTGGCAGATGAATGGCATATCGATTTGCCTTTGCAAAAGGAAATCGAAGCTTCAGCGGCCATGACCGATGAAGAAATCCTGGAAAAAGTACTCAAGGCTGCAGACGAGGCCTACGCGGCCAAGCGGGAGCTGGTCGGGGTAGAAAATTTCCGTCCGTTCGAGCGTGCAGTGCTACTGCAAAACATTGATAGCCACTGGCGTGAGCACCTGAGTGCGCTGGACTACCTGCGCCAAGGCATCCATTTGCGCGGTTACGCGCAAAAGCAGCCTAAGCAAGAGTACAAGCGGGAAGCCTTCGCGCTGTTCGGCCAATTGTTGGACATCGTGAAAAACGAAGTCACGCGTACGCTGATGACGGTGAAAATCCAGTCTAGCGAGGAGATCGAGCAAGCGGCTGAGAATCTGGAGCAGCGCGCCGAGAAGTTCAGCAACGTGACTTACACCGCGCCTACTGAAACCGGCGAAGCCGAGACCGTTCCAGCGTCTGCCCTGGCCCTGGGCGCCGCCGCGGGGGATTTACCTCGCGTAGGCCGCAATGAGCCCTGCCCTTGCGGTAGCGGCAAAAAGTACAAGCAGTGCCATGGCGCTTTAAGCTGACGCGCAGACTCATTTCTAGAAAGCCCAGCATGCCTGTCAACCTCGCTGCTCCTGATCCTTCTCGCCTATTTCCTGTAGCCGGCGTGCGCATCGGCGTTGCTGAAGCAGGCGTGCGCAAGGCGAACCGAAAAGACCTCACGGTTTTCCTGATCGATGAAGGGGCCAGCATCGGCGGCGTCTTCACCAGCAACCGCTTTTGCGCCGCGCCGGTGCAGGTTTGCCGCGAACACCTGCAAAATCAGAAGGGCTTACCCATCCGGGCGCTGGTGGTGAACACCGGCAATGCCAATGCCGGCACCGGTGAAGATGGTTTGAAGCGTGCACGCCAGACCAGCGCCGCCCTGGCCGATTTGCTCAAGGTTTCCCCCGAACAGGTGCTGCCGTTTTCAACCGGTGTCATCATGGAGCCGCTTCCGGTGGACCGCATCATCGCTGGCCTCCCAGCTGCCTTGGCGGATGCCCAAGTTGCTCACTGGGGCCGGGCTGCCGAGGCCATCATGACCACCGACACCTTGCCCAAGGCCTTCAGTGCCAAGGCCATGGTGGGCGGTGTGGAAATCACCATCACCGGCATCAGCAAAGGGGCTGGCATGATCCGCCCCAACATGGCGACCATGCTTGGATTCCTCGCCACGGATGCGCGTGTTGACCCGGCCGTGATGCACCAGCTGGCGCTGGAGTTGGCGGAAGGCTCATTCAATCGCGTGACGATTGACGGGGACACATCCACCAATGATTCCTTCATTGTCATCGCTTCGAATCAGGCCGCCCACGCACCAGTGACCTCGCTTGACTCGGCAGATGGCCGCGCCCTGAAAGAGGCGCTGCTTGGCGTGGCTCGCCAGTTGGCGCAAGCCATTGTGCGAGATGGCGAGGGCGCCACCAAGTTCATTACTGTCCGCGTTGAAGGGGGCAAGACCGCCGCTGAATGCCGTCAGGTGGCTTACTCGATAGCGCACTCCCCTCTGGTCAAAACAGCGTTTTTCGCCAGCGATCCTAATCTTGGTCGCATTTTGGCCGCCGTAGGCTACGCGGGCATCAACGATCTCGAACAGACCTTGATCGACCTCTATCTGGACGACGTGCACGTGGCCATCAAAGGCGGCCGCAATCCCGCCTACCGCGAGGAAGATGGTCAGCGCGTCATGAAACAATCCGAGATTACGGTGCGGGTCTTGCTTGGCCGAGGCACGGCGACCGACACGGTCTGGACTTGCGACTTCAGCCACGAATACGTGAGCATCAACGCGGATTACAGGTCCTGATAAATCTCAGGTCGAGTTGCTGTTAATCGAAAAACACCGTTCGGGCTGAGTCTGTTGAAGCCTCGCGCGGTGCTTCGACCCTTCGACCAGGCTCAGGACATGCCAAGCTCAGCGTGAACGGGTGTGTTTTTGAAGGCGACTTGGCACCACTCTTGATCCTTGATCTTGTAACGATCAATTTTTGACGGATTCTTATGGACTCGATGGTTTCCAAGCTGATTGACCGGCTCGATAGCCTCATCACGCGAATCGAAACGGTGCTTCCCCGGCCTTTGTCGGCGCCGGATTGGAGCCAATCTGTAGCCTGGCGCTATCGCAAACGGTCCTCGGGGCACGGCTCCCTGGAGCCTGTGCGCCACGTGGCTGCCATGTCGCTCGATGACCTGAAGGAAATCGACCAGCAGAAGGAAAAGATCGATCGCAATACGCGCCAGTTTGTGGAAGGGCGCCCCGCCAACAACGTGCTGCTCACCGGGGCACGCGGTACAGGTAAGTCTTCGCTCATCAAGGCTTGCTTGAGCACTTATTCACCACAGGGTCTCAGGCTGATTGAGGTCGACAAAGCCGATCTGATCGATCTGCCTGACATTGTGGAAATCGTGGCCGGGCTGCCTGAGAAATTCATCGTTTACTGCGATGACATCAGCTTTGAAGAGGGCGATGGTTCCTACAAGGCGCTGAAATCCATTCTCGATGGCTCCGTGGCCGCTAGCACGCCGAATGTGTTGATCTATGCCACCAGTAATCGGCGGCATCTGCTGCCGGAGTACATGAAGGAAAACCTCAGCTATCAGCACACCGAAGATGGTGAGGTACACCCGGGCGAAGTTATCGAAGAAAAGATATCGCTTTCTGAGCGGTTTGGCCTCTGGGTCAGCTTTTATCCCTTCAGCCAGGACGAATACTTGGTCATCGTGGCCCAATGGCTGTCGTCGCTTGGGGCTTCGCAGCAAGAGATTGCGGCGTCGCGGCCAGAGGCCCTGGTGTGGGCGTTGGAACGCGGTTCGCGCTCAGGCCGAGTGGCTTACCAGTTCGCCCGCGATTTCGTCGGGCGCAGCGCTGAGAAGCGGTGAACGATCCCCTCATCAAAGCCGACACGCACTTGCCGCGTGCGCAGGGCGGGGAGCGGCCTGTAGTGGATGTGGGCGTGGGTGTCCTGTTCAGAGCAGACGGCGCGTTCTTGCTCACCTCACGGCCCGCAGGCAAGGTCTACGAAGGGTACTGGGAGTTTCCTGGCGGCAAGCTGGAGGCGGGCGAAACCGTGGAGCAGGCTCTGGCGCGCGAGCTGCACGAAGAGCTGGGTATTCAGGTGGAGCCTGCGCAAGTCATCCGTTGGCGGGAACAAATGGTGGACTATCCACACGCCTTGGTACGGCTGTATTTTTGCAAGGTGACCACCTGGCAAGGCGAGCTTTCAATGCGCGAAGGCCAGGCTTTTGCCTGGGAGAGCTTGCCAGTACAGGCAACTCCGGTATTGCCCGGCGCGCTCCCCGTTCTACGATGGTTAGAAGAAGAGACTCCCTGACAGCCTCCACAAGAACCGTGACAAGGCGCTGATTTTTCATGCTGATGTGAATATATGAGCCTGCGCGGATCTTGAACGTGTTGCTAGAGCCCACTCTGCCAAAGCCTTGAATTTTTCTTTCCCGATTGGGAAAGACGAGCATCCTGAGGGCCGAGCGCAGCGATGGCCCGAATGGGTATCCCACCCCTCTGGCCGCGCTGAGAAGCGCAGGGCAAGGGGCGGGCAAGAGCACTGAAAGATGCTCTTGCTTCGTGAACTAGCTTGCAGCCGTTGTTTGAACGTAGAGAACGAAGTGAACGCAGTGAGTTCGGCTGCACCGCCCCTTGGCTGAGCATCGCAAGTTGCCCGGAGCGCAGCGCAGGGACGCGTCCGGTGGGGCCGCCCTTTCTTTGGTTACTTTCTTTGGGCCGGCCATCCGGCGGCGGAGCGAACGAAAGTGACTGCGCTGCCGGGTGCAATTCCCGGCCTCTGACTTCGGGAGAAGAGCAGGGGGTAACTCGCAACGCAGCGCTCAATCAACCGCCGCTTGCCCCCACCGGTTGGCCGGCCCCGCCCCACCTTCCCCCAGAGGGGGAAGGAGTAACCCAGCTCACAGCCTCGGGTTCTGGGGCTCAAGTCGGCAGGCGCACCTGCATCAGCCTCTCCCAGGGCGGCTATTGAAGAGGCACTCCGCTTTCTGGCGTAGTGGCGCCATCGTCCTCTTGCACCTCCATGCGGAAACTCTCGCTGGCCCAGGCGCCGAGGTCATGCATTTTGCAGCGCTCGCTGCAAAAAGGCCTGAAGATGTTCTCCGGTGAGTAGAGGCTGGGGCCGCTACAGGCCGGGCAGCGCACGGTGCGAGGCTTGTCTGCCTTCTGCGGAGGGGTAGGCGGGGTGCTCATGCGCAAAGAGTGAGTTCGAATGGCACTTCTTCGCGCGCCGTGTGCAGCTTGCCGTCATCCCCGTGTCGCATGAGGCGCACAGAGGTCACTAACCGGTTGCCGCTGATTTCCGGGACCAGGCCCAGCGATTCGTCGATCCGCAGGCGAAGCAATTGAAAACTGCGGCCCTGCGGAAGCGTCTGTTGGAATTGCCCGGCCGTGGACATCACCTTTTGTGGTTTCCCGGAGTCACGCAGAATCTGCATCAGCAGCGCTAGAGCGCGTGCAAGCGGTCCCAGGGTGTTGGCCCATCGATCAAGATCGGCTCTCCGGTTGGCCGAAGCGCCGTGCTGCCAGGCATGGTAGGCCGGCAAGTCAAACTCGCATGTCCCGCCTGGAATAACGGCTCGACTACGAATGCTCATGAGCCACTCGTTGTCTGTCAGTTCATGGCCGGGTTTGCCGATCTGCTGGCTGAACTGTGTGAATGCGTTTTCGATTTGTCCAAGGATGAAGTCGAGTGAAGTTTCTGAAATAGCCGGGTTGCCGCGAAACGCAGACATATGGCTTTTCAGCTTCTCCAGATCTTTGAGTACGTCCGATTTCAAATCGGCGCGGCTGCTCACATCCATGATCTCGAAGATCGTGATGAGGGCGAAATGATGATCGAGCGCCGCTTCGCGCGGCAGCAATTGGCCGAGACGTCCAAACAGATGTTCGAGTCTGAGGTATGTGCGAATGCGCTCGTTAAATGGATATTCGTAAAGTATCACGCGGGTGTTGCCATGGCTGGGGCGGCCACCATCATAGTCCCAAGCTGGTGACTACGTTTTCCACGCTTTCGTGCAATGTGGAAAGTGACACGCCAGAGCCGTTGTAGATCACGATATCTGCAGCCGAAAGGCGCGCTTCGCGAGACGCCTGGGCATCGATGACGCGCTGCACTTCCTCGCTCGTGAGACCGCTGCGCACCATCACGCGCTCAATCTGTGTCTGGGCAGGGCAGTCAACCACCAGCACACGGTCGACTTTACTTCGCCAGCGCGCGCCGGATTCCACAAGCAGAGGTACATCGAACACCAGGAATTTCTTGCCTTGCTCCACGCCAAGCGAAGCTTGCCGGTCAACCTCATGGCTGATCAGTGGATGAACGATAGCTTCAAGCCTTTGCCGGGCCGAAGGATCGCTGAACACCAACTGGCGCATGGTGGCGCGATCCAGCGCACCATCCATCCCTATCATCTGTGAGCCAAAAGCAGCTTCAATGGCCGGTAAGGCCACGCCACCGACCGCCGTGGTGGCCCGCGAAATAGCATCTGAATCAATGATGGCCGCGCCGTACTCGGCGAGCATCCCGGCCACAGTGCTTTTCCCGCTACCGATACCGCCGGTAAGTCCAAGACGCAAAGGCTGGTTCATTTCAGTTGTCCATCACACCACATAAGAGGAGTGTAAGCCCCCCTGTGTCACCTTCGGTGCCTTCCCCATAGGGGGACAACGCTGAAGGCCGCGGAGCACGCCATGCCAGGGCAGCCGCGGAGCTGGCTTTGCCAGGCCGCTGGCTGCGTCCCCCTTGGGGGAAGGCGCGAAAGCGCCTCAGGGGGTTACCCCAGCCCAATCACACGCAAGATGGTTTGAGGGCCAAACAGCATGGCGGTTATGCCACCCATGGCCAGGAATGGGCCGAAGGGCACCACACCGCCCTCACGCAGCGAGCTGTTCATCTTCATGCCTATGCCCACCAACGCACCGATTACGGAGGCCATCAGGATGATGGGTACCAGAGCCTGCCATCCAAACCAGGCCCCCAGAGCTGCGAACAGCTTGAAATCGCCGTAGCCCATGCCCTCTTTGCCGGTAGCCAGCTTGAAGCCCCAGAACACCAACCATAGTGACATATAACCAGCTACCGCACCCCACAAGGCGCTCGATATCTCGACGCCTGTCCAGCCCAGCACCGAGGCGATCAGGCCCGCCCAGAGCAGGGGTAAAGTGATGTCATCCGGCAGCAACGTGGTGTCCCAGTCGATCAGCGTGAGAGCCACCAGAGCCGCCGAAAAGAGGCACCAGGCGCCGGCGATGGGTGTCCAGCCCCAGGTCCAGGCACACCAGGCGAACAAGCCGCCGGTCACCAACTCTACCAATGGGTAGCGGGCACTGATGGGCTTGCTGCAGGCAGAGCACTTACCGCGAAGGAACACATAGCTCAGCACCGGAATGTTTTCATGCCAGCCGATCTGATGCCCGCAGTGCGGGCAGCGCGAACGCGGGGCCACCAGGCTGAAGGGTTCTTGCGACGCCGGCTCCTGGCCAGACAGCTCAGCGCATTCGGCAGCCCACTTGCGCTCCATCATTTTGGGCAAACGATGGATAACTACATTCAGAAAACTACCGACGAGCAGCCCCATCAGGCCGCCAACGGCGGCGTGTAACCAACTAGAAAATTCCATCAGACGACCTGTCCAAGCTTGAAAATTGGAAGATACATGGAGATCACGATGCCCCCAATCAACGTACCCAGGACCACGATGATGACGGGCTCCATGAGGCTGGAAAGCCCTGCAACCATCTCATCGACTTCCGCTTCGTAGAAATCTGCAGCCTTGCCCAGCATGTGGTCCAGCGAGCCTGATTCTTCGCCGATGGCTGCCATCTGTATCACCATGCTGGGAAACAAGTTCGCATTGGTCATGGCGGTGGTCAAGCTGGTACCGGTGGAGACTTCCTGCTGAATGCTCTCCGTGGCGGTGAGGTAGACCGAGTTTCCGGCAGCGCCGCCCACTGAGTCCAGAGCTTCCACCAGCGGCACGCCAGCAGCGAACATCGTGGAGAGAGTGCGAGTCCAGCGGGCAACGACCGCTTTCTCCACCAGGGCGCCGAAAATAGGTACCTTCAGGAGCACTCGGTCCATGAATTTCTGCATCTTCTCGCTGCGCTTCCAAGCCTGCATGAAAAAGTAGCCGCCTCCGCCCAGGATGCCGAAGATGAGCCACCAGTACTTGACGAAGAACTCGCTGATGGCGATGACGAGCAAAGTCGGAGCGGGGAGGTCTGCGCCGAACGAGGTGAACACATCCTTGAAAGATGGGATCACGAAGATCATGATGATGGTCACCACGATGAAGGCCACCACCAGCACGGCGATCGGGTACATCAGCGCCGATTTGATCTTTGATTTGATCGCCTCTGTTTTCTCCATGTAGGTGGCCAGGCGGTCGAGCAGAGACTCCAAAATACCCGCGGCTTCACCGGCTTCTACCAAGTTGCAGTAGAGGCTGTTGAAGTAAAGGGGGTACTTTCGGAACGCGCTCGAAAGAGAGCTGCCGGTCTCGACATCCAGGCGAATATCGTTGAGCAGCTTGGTGACGCTGGCGTTCGGGTTGCCTCGGCCCACAATATCGAAGGCCTGCAGCAACGGCACGCCAGCTTTCATCATTGTGGCCAGCTGACGGGTAAAAATGGCGATATCTTTGGGCTTGATCTTCTTGCCCGAGCGCATGCGCCGCTTCTTGATTTGGGTGGCCAGAACGCCTTGACGGCGCAGCATGGCCTGAACCTGCTTTTCGCCCGCCGCCCGGGTTTCGCCGCGAACGATTTTGCCATTGCGGTCTTTGCCTTTCCACTCAAAGACAAATTCCTTGATCTGCTTGGCGGTAGCGGCTCGGGTTGCCATACGGGGTGATTCTTTCTAGTTATGCAGATTTACAGGTTGGTCACAGCCTGGACCTCTTCCATCGAGGTGACCCCCAGCTTGACCTTGTGCAATCCCGAAGTGCGCAGCGAGCGCACGCCTTCTGTACGCGCCTGAGCGGCGATTTCCAATGCGTTGCCGTCACGCAAGATGATGCGTTGCATTTCCTCACTGATCGGCATGACTTCATAAATGCCGACGCGGCCTTTGTAACCGTTATTGCAACTGGCGCAACCTACGGGTTTGTAGGGCGTCCAACTGCCGTCCAGCTCTGATTCCTGATAGCCAGCCTCCAGGAGGGCTTCGCGGGGAATATCAATTGGTGCTTTGCAATTAGGGCAAAGGCGCCGCGCCAGGCGTTGTGCCGTGATCAAGATCACGCTGGAGGCAATGTTGAAAGGGGCAATGCCCATGTTGCGCAAACGTGTGAGCGTGGTGGGCGCGTCGTTCGTGTGCAGCGTGGAGAGCACCAAATGCCCCGTTTGCGCAGCTTTGATGGAGATATCTGCGGTTTCCAGATCGCGGATCTCACCCACCATGATGATGTCCGGATCTTGACGCAGGAACGACTTCAAGGCGACGGCAAAGGTGAGACCGGCCTTTTCATTGACGTTGACCTGATTGACCCCGGGGAGGTTGATCTCGGAGGGGTCTTCAGCCGTGGCGATGTTCACGCCGGGCTTGTTCAGCATGTTCAGGCAGGTGTAGAGCGAAACCGTCTTGCCTGAGCCGGTGGGGCCTGTCACCAGGATCATCCCATAGGGCCTCGCAATGGCTTTGATCAGGCGCTCTTTCTCTTCCGTTTCGTAGCCCAGTGCCTCAATACCCACCTTGGCACTGCTGGAGTCCAGAATCCGGATCACGATCTTTTCGCCAAACAGCGTCGGCAAGGTGCTCACCCGAAAGTCGATCACGCGATCAGGGCCGATCTTGAGCTTCATACGGCCGTCTTGGGGTACCCGCTTCTCGGAAATATCCAGCCGCGAGATCACCTTGATGCGCGAGGCCAGTTTCTCCTTGATGGCTACAGGTGGCGATGCAATTTCTCTCAGTTCGCCATCCACGCGAAAACGCACGCGGTAGGTATGCTCAAATGGCTCGAAATGCAAGTCTGATGCGCGCATATTGAATGCATCAAGCAGCATCTTGTGCAAGAACTTGACGACCGGGGCGTCTTCTACATCGGTCTGTGGCGCCTCTTCTTCCGCCGGAACGTTGGTGTCCAGGGATGCCTCATCGAACTCGAACTCTGCCCCGACAAGGCCCTCCATCGCCTGAGTGGTCGACTGGTTGAGCGCTTCGATCAGGGTGGAAAGCTTGTCGAACTCGGCGATCACCCATTCCACGCCCATTTGCGTGGTGAACTTGATCTTTTCTGCCGCTTCGAGGTTCGATGGGTCTGCCGTGGCGATGATCAGGCGGTTGTTACGCTTGCCAAGCGCCAGCAGGCGATAGGACTGCGCCAGCTTGGCGTCAATCAGGTTGGCGGGTAGCTTTTGCGAATCCAGCGCATCAATATCTATCAGGGGCGCTGAAAACGCCGTGGACATCGTATGGGCCAGATCCGCCGCTGACACTGTGCCGGACCCTGTCAACTCGGCAATGAAGTTCTTATTGCCGGCCAGCGCCTTGCGGTAAATGTCATCTGCCGCCTGCTGGCTGAGTTTGCCAGCCATGACCAGAGCGCGACCCAGGCCAGGAAGTGCAGAAGCTGGAATCTTGGAAACGGGTTCGGCAGTGACCATGGGTGAAGAAATACTACTAAGTTACGCCTTCAATCATCGCCGATCAGTGTGTATCTGTAAACGGTGATGCAAGACCAAGCCACAGACTGTATGGGTGAATCAACACATTGCGTCAGAAGACCCCGATTTTGGTGGTTCTAATCTTACGTTTTGTAAACTAATCGAGGGAGCCGTATCACCATGGAAACTGTCTCGTAACTGAACGGGGATGTGAGCGGCCTTATGGCGTGCCGAGATGGTATGTCGGGCGCGTATAAGGTCCACCGCCTCTGCGACGAACATGACCTTCAAATTTCATCACGATGGCCCATTCGGCGCCACGGGAGGAGCATGAATACTCGCTCAGATCAGCGCTTGCGGTTTCTCTCCTCGTTCATACACTACGTGCGCCCGGCCGACCACTAACGGGTCGAGTTTCCCTATCAACTTCATCTCCTTGCTGGCGTAGGGGAGTTTGTGGAGTACATAGCGCATGGCGTTGAGACGGGCGCGCTTCTTGCAGTCGCTCTTGATCACGGTCCAAGGGCTGTCAGCGGTGTCGGTATCAAAGAACATCTGCTCTTTGGCACGCGTGTAGTCTTCCCATTTGTCGAGGCTGGCCTTGTCGATGGGGCTCAGCTTCCACTGTTTGAGTGGGTGGCCTTCTCGCTCTTTGAACCGCCGGCGCTGCTCGGCACGGCTGACGCTGAACCAGAACTTGATCAGATAAACGCCGCTGCTGACCAGGTGGCGCTCGAACTCGGGCGCCTGTCGCATGAACGCCTGATATTCCTGCTCTTCGCAAAATCCCATGACGCGCTCAACGCCGGCACGGTTGTACCAGCTGCGATCGAACAGCACGATCTCGCCGTGGGTGGGCAGATGCTGCACATAACGTTGGAAGTACCATTGGCCGCGCTCGGTGTCGGTGGGCTTTTCAAGCGCCACCACGCGGGCGCCGCGTGGGTTCAAATGCTCCATGAAGCGCTTGATAGTGCCCCCTTTTCCCGCGGCGTCTCGGCCCTCAAACAAGATGACGACCCGCGCCCCGGTCTCCTTGACCCAGTTCTGCAGCTTGAGCAACTCCACCTGCAGCTTGAATTTTTCTTGCTCATAGACTGAGCGGCGTAGCAGGTTTTTGTAAGGGTAGCCACCGTCGCGCCAGCCCTCAACCAGTTCTTCGTCGGGGTTGGATGCGTTGCGCAGGGGTGCATCGACCGGTGAGCGGAGCGCTTTGCGTAAGGCCTTACGGTCGTCCGAAGATGCACCATCAAGGATGGCGCGCAGTCCGCTGGCGCGCTCGGTCGTGGTGCCGGCAGACGGGTCGTTGAGCAGGTGCCGGGCCGCAGCCAGTTGCTTGTCGCGAGCGGAAGAGGTGGCGCTTTCAACCACGAACTGTTCCATTGCGCGGGGCGCCAGCGAAGGCGAGACGTCTCCCCGGCTGGTTGGGCGAGCCAGGTTGTTCAGATCTTTCTTGGTGCCGGTCTTGCGACCAGCTGGCTGCGCCGTCTTGCGAATGACTTTGGCAGGCACGGATTTTTTTGCGGCAGCGGCTTTTTCTCGCATGGTTGTGCTCGGTTGTGATTGAACTAGTGGCGGTGCGGCGCCCTCTGTAATCACTATCGGCTGCTGCGACGGCGGCAAATTGATCTTGGTCAATAAGCGCCTGGGTTGAGACATTGCACGGTGTTATGTCACAACGATGTCACCTTGCCGCAACGCACCATATTGCGACTTTCAAAGGGCGTTTGAGCCTGGATTTGGCAAGGCGCCTCTAGCCTTGACGAAGCAGCGCCCGCCTTATTGACGTTGGGAGCGCGAGCTGGAGGTCGGGGGGCGCTGGCTTCAGGGAAGCGCCTCCCCGTCAGGAGCGGGCAGGCAGCCGGGTTTCGGGGTTCACTGGGCTCCGTACTCTTGGTGAGCGTCACGCTGCTTTCGGATATAGAGCGCCCATAGAACTCGTCACCCACATTGGTTACTTACGGTCGGGGTCTCAGAGAGATTGCGCCGTTCTGCCGTCTCGCGGATTGCCTAAGAGGTCGCAATCGCTCGAATCCCGCCTCATTGTTGAATAACCTGGAGAACTTTCCGTTGAATCGCCTGCTATTTTCTTTTCTTGCATTTCTTCTTGCGTGCTCTTGCGGGATCGCCAGCGCAAATGGCCAGGGCGGTAGAGCGGCGCCCCAGCCCATTTACGCCGTTTGGCTCATCAGTCAAAGCTGTAGGGGGCCAGCTTCCGAAACCATGACTCGATCACCAGACGCAGAGAGGATCAAGGCCGATGGGGCGGTTGAGCTGCATAAACTTGGTGTGCGCTACCAAATTCCCCACATTCCAAAGGTCGATGAATTTGCACTCAAGCTTGCTTTCGACGATAAGTCACGCGGCCTTACCGACAACTACGTACTGATTTCGGACCATGACCTCGCGCCACCAATAGGCGCGCTGGTCGTAACTCAATTGCCACCTAACATTCCAAGCGCAAAAGCAGTGTTGGACGTGGTGGACGGGATGCAGCGCAACCTCGCAAAATCCTCCCCCGTTCCTATCGAGCGCCGGCATATCGCTGACCTCAGATTAGGACAAGGTATTGAATACATAGCATCCAATCGGATAAGTAGTCCGTGCTTTCCGACCTCAGAGTTCAGGTTTTCTCCCCCTGAAAAGGGTGTGAAAACGGTCGGTATCGGAAGATTCTTTGTTCGGAATGGCCTATTAATCGAGTTGTCTTATATCGTGAGCGTTCCAGACGCCATGACGCTCACAGAGCAAAACACCTTTGCTCGCGCTGAAATGGACAGGTACCTTGAAGGCCTTACTTTCACGGACTCTTCGCGCTGATCGGGTGCAAGCATCGGGTATTCACTAAACCTTTAGACGTGCGCCAAAGCTAAGCAGAACGCTTAGTCTGAATTCGAGCCCCCAGCTTCTTCGAGCCGAACCTCGCGCTCAGCCAGGCGAAGCCCACCCGGAAAAGCTCGGCAGTGCAGTGTTACGAGCGCCGTAGCAAAAGCTGAGAGGCCAATTCCAGCAGGCTGTCGGTGTATTCATTGGGCGGCAGCATGCGGGCTGCGTCGATGGCTCTTTGCGCCTGCTCTGCTGCAGCGGCGCGGGTGCGTTCAAGAGCGCCGGTCTGGCGCACGATGTCGGCAATTGCGGCGAGATTTTCAGTGCTGCCCGTTTCGATAGCTTGCTGCAGCAGGCTTGCCTGCTCTTTTGTACCCAGGCGCATGGCGAGGATCATGGGCAGCGTAGCTTTGCCTTCACGAAGATCGTCGCCCAGGTTTTTGCCCATCTCCGCCGCGTCACCGTCGTAGTCGAGCACGTCGTCGATCACCTGAAAAGCCGTACCGAGCGATTGGCCGTATTCAGCGCAGGCGGCTTCGATATTGGCATCGGCGCCGGCAAGCACTGCGCCCAACCGGGCACTGGCCTCGAAGAGCTTCGCTGTTTTGGAGCGAATCACGCGAAGGTAGTCTTCCTCATCAAGCGCGGCATCATGCATGTTCATGAGTTGCAGCACTTCGCCTTCCGAGATGATGTTGGTGGCATCTGCCAGGATTTGCATTACCCGCATGCTGCCTGCGTCCACCATCATCTGGAAAGCACGCGAATAGAGAAAGTCACCCACTAGCACGCTGGCGGGGTTGCCGAACACCTCGTTGGCGGTGCTGCGGCCTCGCCGGAGTGTGGATTCGTCCACTACGTCGTCGTGAAGCAGGGTAGCGGTATGGATGAATTCGACCACCGCAGCCAGATTAAAGCGCTGTTCGCTGCGGCAACCCAGCGCGCCGCACATCAGTAGCAACAGCACGGGCCGCAGCCGCTTGCCACCTGCGGAGATGATGTAGCGTGCGACTTCCCCAACCAGCGGTACGCCTGAATCGAGTCGGCGGGCAATGGTGGCATCGACCTCGCGCATGTCCGCAGCAACGAGATTCAAGGCCTGGCTGGTGGTCGTGGAGGTGGCTGACAAGGGCTGAGACTACTGGGAAGTGAGAAGGCGCCGTGCACGAGCTGCGTGGCGATCGGCATTATCGCAAATGACCTCGTCACGTTGCGGTGCCGGGTTTTTACGTGAAGAAGTCACACCGGGTGTTGACCGATGTCATCGAAGGTCTATGAACACGCTCTTAGGCGCAATTTGTAGGGGCGAAGCGCCTCTATTTGGCGAAAACCCTAAGTGCTGCTAGAATACGCGGTTCTGCCGGAAATGGGTCTGGTAGAGGCTTTTCAAGTTTATGAAGAGGTTCATATGTACGCGGTCATAAAAACCGGCGGCAAGCAGTATCGCGTTGTCGCTGGCGAAAAAATTAAAATAGAACAGATTGCTGCGGACGTTGGCCAGGAAATCACCCTTGATCAGGTGCTGGCTGTCGGAAGCGGCAGTGAGTTGCAGATCGGGGCACCCCTGGTGTCCGGCGCCACAGTGACGGCTACTGTCGTCGCTCAAGGCAAGCACGACAAAGTGCGCATTTTCAAAATGCGTCGTCGTAAGCATTATCAGAAGCGCCAAGGCCATCGCCAGTGCTTCACCGAAATCGAGATCGGCGCTATCAATGGCGTCGGCAAGTCCAAGGAGTAAAGAACCATGGCACAGAAAAAAGGCGGCGGCTCAACGCGAAACGGGCGTGATTCCAAGCCCAAGATGCTGGGTGTGAAGATATTTGGTGGCCAGAGCATCAGCGCTGGCTCCATTATTGTTCGCCAGCGTGGTACGCGCTTCCATGCTGGCACCAATGTCGGCGTGGGCAAAGACCACACGCTCTTCGCATTGGTTGATGGCCACGTGTCATTCGCCATCAAGGGTGCATTGAATCGGCAGACGGTGTTTGTAACTCCAGCTGCCTGATCACTGACGCTCTATGCGCCGGAGCCCCGCCAAGCGGGGCTTTTGTGTTTTAGAGCGTGTTCAAAGTCTCTGCGCAATGTGTAGTGCGGAGACTTTGAACACGCTCTAAGAGCCTGCTTAAAGTCTCTGCGCGAGGACCATTGTGTTCGAAAAGCTGTGGATGCAAGGCGAAAAACGCAGGGATACCTTGTGGTATCGCGAGTATTTTTAACGCTGCAGACGCGGGTTTTCGGGTGCAATGGGGCCGCGAGGAGACTTTGAGCAGGTTCTCAAGGCTTCCTCTTCTTGAGAGAGGTAGACCAAGGCGAAAATCTCAGCCTGAGGCTAGGAGAACATCATGAAGTTCGTAGACGAAGCATTTATTGAAATCGCTGCCGGAGACGGCGGCAACGGCTGCGTTTCGTTCAGGCATGAGAAGTACAAGGAATTCGGTGGCCCTAATGGCGGTGACGGCGGACGTGGCGGCCATGTCTACGCCCTGGCTGATTCGGCGCTGAACACCCTGGTCGACTTTCGCTATGCGCGCCGGCACGAAGCCAAGCGCGGGCAGCACGGCATGGGCTCGGATATGTTTGGCGCCGCTGGCGACGACATCGTGCTCAAGGTGCCGGTAGGCACCTTGATTACAGATTCGGAAACTGGCGAAGTCCTGTATGAGCTCCTCACGGACGGTGAGAAGATCATGATCGCCAAGGGTGGCGACGGTGGTTTTGGCAATATGCGCTTCAAAAGCGCTATCAACCGTGCGCCACGCCAGAAAACCCCAGGCTGGCCGGGCGATAAGAAAAGCCTCAAGCTTGAGCTGAAAGTGCTCGCTGACGTGGGCTTGCTGGGTATGCCCAACGCTGGCAAATCCACCTTCATTTCCGCCGTCAGCAATGCACGGCCAAGGATTGCTGACTACCCCTTCACCACTTTGCACCCCAATCTGGGCGTGGTGCGCGTGGGCCCCGAGCAAAGCTTCGTAGTGGCCGACCTTCCAGGCTTGATCGAAGGCGCCTCAGAGGGCGCAGGCTTGGGGCATCTGTTCCTGCGCCACTTGCAACGCACCCGTGTTTTGCTGCATCTGGTCGATCTCGCGCCCTTCGATGAGGGGGTCGACCCCGTTGCGCAGGCCAAAGCGATCATTGCGGAGCTTAAAAAATACGACAAAGCGCTCCATGCCAAGCCGCGTTGGCTGGTGCTCAACAAGCTGGATATGGTGCCGACGGATGAACGTGAGGCTCGAGTGAAGGACTTCGTCAAGCGTATGCGCTGGAAGGGCCCGGTTTTCGAGATTTCCGCGCTGACCCGCGAGGGTTGCGAGCCACTGGTACAGGCCGTTTACAAGTATCTGCGCGTAGAGCATTTGGCCACGCAGCCTGAAGAGGCTCCAGACCCACGATTCACGTGATGAGACACCCCCTGAATCAATGAGATCCCCCCTGAGTCGCTTACGCGCCTTCCCCCTGCGGGGGACGCTACTAGCGGCCGGGCGGAGCCCGCTCCGCGGTCGCACTGGTGTGGCTTGCTCCGCAGCCTCCGGAATGGGGGGCGATGGGTGGAGTTTTTTTGAGTCAGCTCCGAGATCCAGAGCCAGCGCTTTCCAAGATTTGAATTTATCTTTCCCCGCTAGGGGAAAGACTAATTACTCAAAGGCCGAGCGCAGCAATGGCCCGAGTGAGTCTCCCCACCCCTCTGGCCGTGCCGAGGAGCGCAGGGTAAGGGGCGGGCAAGAGCACTGCAAGATGCTCTTGCTTCGTGAACTAGCTTGCGGCAGCTGTTTGAACGTAGAGAGCGAAGTGAACGAAGAGAGTTCTGCCGCACCGCGCCTTGACCGAGCACCGCAGGTTGCCCGGAGCGTAGCGCAGGGACACGGCAAGTGGGGTCGCCTTTCTTTTGCCTACGTTTCTTTGGCGAAGCAAAGAAAAGTAGGTGCGCTGCCGGGCGCAATTCCCGGCCTCCGACCTAAAGAGAAGCGCAGAAGGCCATTAGCAACTGCAGCGCTCAATCAACCGCCGCTTGCTCTCACGCCGCAGCCGGCCGCCGCCCCCGCCCTCTCCCAGAGGGAGAGGGAGTCAATACCCTCGCCCCAACCCTCCCAGAGGGAGAGGGGGTTAACACCCTCAAGCTCAGGCCCCGTAGCCCCATGGACAACTGAATGACTCAACAAGATACATCCGAATTGCTGCGCAACGCCCGCCGCATCGTCGTAAAAGTTGGCTCCAGCCTAGTGACCAATGACGGCCGTGGCCTGGACGAGCAGGCCATCGGCGAGTGGAGCCGGCAAATGGCGCAACTCGCACGCGGCGAGCCGGAGGCCGGTCTGGGTGGCGCTCGGCGCGAAGTCATCATGGTGTCCAGCGGGGCCATCGCAGAAGGCATGAAACGCCTGGGCTGGGCTAAGCGCCCCCGGGAGATCAATGAACTTCAGGCTGCCGCAGCTGTGGGGCAAATGGGTTTGGCGCAGATGTACGAGACCAAGCTCCGCGAGCAAGGCCTGCGCAGTGCGCAGGTGCTGCTCACGCACGCCGATCTGGCTGACCGCGAACGCTACCTGAATGCGCGCTCCACCTTGCTGACGCTCCTGCAGCACCAGGTGCTGCCGGTGATCAATGAGAACGATACGGTCGTCAACGACGAGATCAAGTTTGGCGATAACGACACTTTGGGTGCGCTGGTGGCCAACCTCGTCGAAGCGGATCTGTTGGTGATTCTGACTGACCAGAAAGGCCTTTTTACTGCCGATCCACGCCAAAATCCCACTGCGGAGTTTGTGCACGAGGCCCGCGCGGGAGACCCGGCTCTGGAGTTGATGGCTGGCGGCGCAGGTTCTTCCATTGGCAAGGGCGGCATGCTGACCAAGATTGTGGCGGCGCGGCGCGCCGCAGGCTCCGGGGCTTCTACGGTGATCGCCTGGGGCCGCGAGCCGGATGCGCTTTTGCGGCTGGCACGCGGCGAGCGCATTGGTACGCTGCTCGTGGCGCCCACGCAGAAAACGCAGGCGCGCAAACAGTGGATGGCTGACCACCTGCAACTGCGTGGTGCCCTTGCCGTGGATGATGGCGCGGCCGTCAAACTCCGCGCCGAAGGTAAGAGTTTGCTGCCTGTAGGCATGACTGCAGTCGAAGGCGTGTTCTCGCGCGGTGACGTGGTGGCCATCCGAGATACCACCGGAGTGGAGATCGCGCGTGGTCTGGCCAATTACTCAAGTGCGGAAGCGCGCCTTCTATGCCGCAAGTCTTCCAGCCAGATTGAGGCGCTACTGGGGTATACGGCCGAGCCAGAGATGGTTCACCGCGACAACTTGGTTCTTAGCCGCTGAAAACAAAGCGCTGAGCCTCTAAGCTCAATCCGCGCTGACCTTTGTAAGCTCCTGGGGCCATGACCCAGGTTCTTGGCCGTTTAATCTTCGTACAGCGTGCCCTTGGGCGATTTGAGTGCACGCACCATATCCTCATTGGTCTGAGCGGTACCCGTGCCAATGCATATGCCGTTGCGTGCCAATCGGAACGGGTGTCGGTAGGTCGTTTGGCCCAGCATGCTGTTCCATTCGCTGGAGCTGTTTGGGGACCATTCACCGCCTTGCGTTTGGCGGGCATACACACGGTACTCGCCAGTGGAGCAACGGATGCCCTCATACATGGCGTTCACGGCGCTAGGGCCGCGGGCGACCACCACATAGCGAACGATACCGGTCGTGTGGTTGATCACGATGGTGCTCGGATCAATGCCGATCTTGACTGAAGATGCTCTGGGCATTTCCACTTCGATCAGGCCTTTGAGACTGTAGGGCAGCGGTGGAGGAACTGAATCTTCCTTCCAGTCGACACGATCCATATCAGCAGATTGAGCTGCGGAGGGCAACGGCAGGCACAGCGTTGCCGCCATAGCCCCAGCGGCCGCGAGCGAAGGGAGGAGGGAATAGCGCGGTTTCTTCATTGGAGATCGGCAGGCATATTTCATGCGCTGCCTTTTATTCATGCACTGCCTTGTTGCTTGGCCTCACCGCCGTCTGGCAGGCTCTCCAACGTGGCGTCAGGGGGGAGCGCGAAACCGGACATCCGGTTACGGTGCTCGAAAGCAGGGTGCTGCTCATGACCATCATGCACAGATGCCTGGGTCTGAATAGGCTCTAAATTGTCATGCTCGCGCGGACGCATACCGCCCCGCAAATAGCGGTTGCGGTATTCATTGCGCGGGAGGTAGCGCGCCAATTCGGTCAGCGCCATTTCATAGACGCCGCGCTTGAACTCCACCACGACATCAAGCGGCACCCAGTAGTCATTCCAACGCCAGGCGTCGAATTCCGGGTGGCTGGTGGCTCGCAGGTTGAGCTGCCAGTCGTAACCCGTCAGCTGAAGCAGATACCATATCTGCTTCTGGCCTTTGTAGTGCCCGCGCGCATCGCGACGGATGAACCGGTCTGGCACCTCATAACGCAACCAGTCGCGGGTTCGGGCCACGATACGCACATGCTCAGGCTGTAGCCCGACTTCCTCATGCAGTTCGCGGAACATGGCTTGTTCGGGCGATTCGCCTCGATCAATGCCTCCTTGCGGAAACTGCCAGGAATGGGTGCGAATGCGCTTGCCCCAAAATACCTGATTTCGCTGGTTGAGTAAGATGATGCCGACATTCGGGCGAAAGCCTTCCCGGTCGAGCATAATCGGACCTCAATATTTCAATAATTGCAGTCATTATGCACGCTTAAACGGGCATGGAGGGGTGGCACTAACCCCATGGCTTGCGCAGACATTTTTTTGCTCTGATGAAAGCATCCCAGTTCCTCATTTCCACACTCAAGGAAGCTCCGGCGGACGCCGAGGTTGTCAGCCACCAGCTGATGACCCGCGCCGGAATGATCAAACGCCTGTCAGCAGGTGTGTATACCTATATGCCGATGGGCTTGCGCGTCATACGCAAGGTTGAAGCCATTGTGCGAGAGGAAATGAACCGTGCAGGCGCCGTGGAGTGCGCCATGCCGGTGGTGCAACCGGCTGAATTGTGGCGGGAAACTGGCCGGTTCCAATCCATGGGTGCCGAATTGCTTCGCATCAAGGATAGGCACGAGCGTGATTTCGTCATCCAGCCTACTAGCGAAGAGGCCGTGACAGACATCGCGCGCCAGGATTTCCGCAGCTACAAGCAGTTGCCCAAGAACATCTATCAGATCCAGACCAAGTTTCGAGATGAACGCCGTCCGCGCTTCGGCTTGATGCGTGGACGTGAGTTCACCATGAAAGATGCCTACAGCTTCGACCGTGATGAAACCAGCGCCAAGGCCAGCTATCAGATCATGGCACGGGCTTACCGGGCCATCTTTGATCGTTTTGGGCTGAGCTATCGCGCGGTAGCGGCAGATTCCGGCGCCATCGGCGGCGATATGAGTGAAGAGTTCCAGGTGATCGCCTCCACCGGTGAAGACGCCATCGTCTACAGCACCGGCAGTGAATACGCCGCCAATATGGAAAAGGCCGAAAGCGCTGCGCCAGCTGCATCGCGCCCGGCCGCCACGCAAGCCTTGACGAAAACTCCCACGCCCGCAAAGAGTACCTGCGCGGATGTGGCTGAGTTGCTGAACATCTCTTTGAGTGCCACGGTCAAATCGCTTGTGCTGGCCACGGATGCGCTTAATGATCAGGGTGAGATCGTAAAGACTCAGGTCTGGCTACTGCTGCTGCGCGGTGACCATGACATGAACGAGATCAAGGTTGGCAAGCTGCCAGGGCTGGATCAGGATTTCCGTTTTGCCACGGTCCCTGAAATCATCGAGCATTTCGGCACCAAACCTGGCTATCTCGGCCCGCTCCAGCTGAAAAAGCCCGTCAAGGTCATTGCTGACCGTGAGGTGGCCGTGATGGCGGACTGGGTCTGCGGCGCCAATGAAGAAGATTTTCACCTGACAGGTGTCAATTGGGGCCGTGATTTGCCCGAGCCTGATCTGGTGGCTGACATCCGCAATGTGGTGGCTGGCGATCCCTCGCCAGACGGGCAGGGCGAGCTGGCTATTCAGCGCGGCATCGAGGTGGGTCATATCTTTTTCCTGGGCACCAAATACAGCCAGCCCATGAACGCTACCTTCCTCGACGAAGACGGCAAGCCCAAGCATTTCCAAATGGGCTGCTATGGCATTGGCATCACCCGCCTGCCAGCGGCGGCTATTGAGCAGAACCACGACGAGCGCGGCATCATCTGGCCTGACGCCATTGCCCCATTCACCCTGGTGATCTGCCCTGTGGGCATGGACCGCAGCGAAGCGGTGAAAACCAGTGCTGAAAGCCTCTATCAGGAGCTGTTGGCTGCCGGTGTCGATGTCATCATTGATGATCGCGGCGAACGTCCTGGGGCCATGTTTGCCGATTGGGAACTCATCGGTGTGCCACACCGCGTGACCATCGGTGATCGCGGGCTGAAAGAAGGTCAGGTCGAGTACCAGCACCGTCGCGATGCCGCGCCCACCAAAGTGGCTGCCGGTGAGATCGCTGCTTTCGTGAAAGGCAAGCTGGGGGCATGAGCGCAGCGCCGGGCCGCCCCAAGCAAGCTCTCACCGTAGGCGAAGCTGGAGGTGTGTCCATCAGCGCAGCGCCGGGCCGCCCCAAGCAAGCTCGCACCGCAGGCGAAGCCGAAGGTACGTGCCAAATACGCGTGGGTGGCGGGCCGCTGATTGCGAGCGGAATTTCAAGGAGAAAACTCCTCTTATCGGCGCCCGTGATGGCCGGGCCGTTATTGATCCCAGAGCCGGCTTGGGCGGGCGGGCAGTTGGAAGAGCCGTTGATGGACTCGGTGCGCACTGCACTGAGTTCTGCCGTTGCCAACAGGGCGCCGCCCGTGCCAACCTTCAGCTCCACTGCCGCGCGCCTTTCCTATCTCCGATGGCTTTCAAGCATGAGCGACCGGCTCTACGGACGCAAGAAAGAGTTTTCCAGCCGGATCGAGTTTCTGCAGACGGTTTGGTATGAGGCCCGGCGTGCGGGACTAGACATTTCCCTGGTGCTGGGCTTGATACAGGTGGAAAGCGCGTTTCGCAAGTTTGCAGTCTCCAGCGTAGGCGCTCGCGGATATATGCAAGTGATGCCTTTCTGGACCAGAGTGATCGGCGATGGCGACCCCGGCAAGCTGTTCCATATGCAGACCAATCTTCGCTTTGGCTGCATCATCTTGCGGCATTACCTGGATCGTGAGCGGGGAGATACCTTCATGGCCCTGGGACGCTACAACGGCTCTCGCGGAAAACCGCAGTATCCCAACGCGGTCACAGGAGCGCAGAGCCGCTGGCTCTGGAGCGATCAAGCATCCCCAACCGGGGCTTGAGTCGCCGCGGCATCGCCAGGGGCGGTGACGAGCACCTGATCGATCCGGTAGTTATCCACGTCCAAGACCTCGAAGCGGTAGCCACCCCAATTTACGCTGTCCGTGCGGCGGGGCACGCGCCTCAGCATGACCATCAGGAAGCCGCCCAGGGTGTCGTACTCTTCAGGGTCGGGTAGATCCGAAAGATAGAGCGCACGCTGTACGTCCTGCATGGGGGTGTGACCGTCTATCAGCCACGAGCCGTCGTCCCTGCGCACAATCAGCTCTTCATCTTCCGGGGTGACGAGCTCTCCCATCACGGTGCTCATGACGTCGTTGAGCGTCACCACGCCTACCACGGTGCCGTATTCGTTGACGATGACCGCAAAATCCTCGTGCTGGTGGCGAAACTGCAGCAGCACTTCGGAGAGCGTCAGGCGATCGGGTACGACCACTACTTTGTGCAAGAGGCTTGGATCGGTGAGGTGAATCGGCCGGCCATTGAGTACGCATTGGAAGAGATCCTTCGCATCCACATAGCCGAGCAAGCGGTCCAGTTGGCCGTCGCATACCGGATAGGTGGAAAAGGGCTCGGCGGCAATACGTGCGCGAACCACGGCGTCGGGGTCGTCCTTGCCAAGCCAGGCAATGCGATCGCGTGGTGTCATGGCGCTGGAGACCACACGTGTGTCCAGCTCGAACACGTTTTCGATCACTTGCTGTTCGCGGCGCGCCAGCACGCCCGCCTGTGCACCTGCCTCGGCCAGCGCGAGAATGTCTTCCGGCGTGATGCGCTCATCACGCTGAGTGGGCAGGCTGAACAATTTCATGGTGAGGTCTGAGGCCCTGGTGTAGAGCCACACCACGGGCTTGAAGGCGCGCAGGAATTGCTCCATGGGCCCCACTACCCACATCGCTACCCGTTCCGGCTCGGCCATGCCGAGACGCTTGGGTACAAGATCCGCGAACACCACGAACACCGAGGTGACCGCGATCACTGAGCCCACGAAGGCCAACGTACCTGCCGAGCCTTCGGACAGCCACAGACTCAACCACCGACTCAAATGGGGGCTGAGCAGCCCTTCGCCTACGATGCCGCCGAGAATGGAAATGGCGTTCACGCCAATCTGAACGGCAGTGAAGTAGTAGCCGGGTTGCTCTTGAACGCGCAACACGCGCAGCGCCCGTGCATCGCCTTCATCCGCAAATTGGCGCAGGCGCAACCGCCGCGATGCGGCCAGGGAAATTTCAGCTACAGAGAAAAACGCGCTGGCGCCAATCAGCAGGGCAATGACCAGAAGTTGTTGTGTAAAGCTCATGCGTGCCCAGGAAAAAAGAATGTCTCAAGGAGTTCGCACCGGAGACAACTCAGCATGCTCTGTTTCACTGGACTAGTGATCAATTTTGCAAATTTTCATTGGGAAATTACCCAGGAAAACGCATGCGCTCTTGTAGGACCCGGATGACATGCTGAGTTCATTTCGCTCCCTATAATGAATTAAGGTAGCGACCTTACGAAGATGTTTCCGGGGACACCTCTGCCCGCTGTGAACCATCACTGAAGTGCGAAATCGTGGGAGCACCCGCGCAACTCGGTACCTGCAACTAAAGGTCTATTATGTTTGAAATCTTAATTCGTGAAGCTGCCACGCGCTTTGGCGTGGGAGACAAGGCACTGCCACTGCTGCAAATGCTGCTGGCCTATATGACTGCCAAGGAAACGGGCGGCTTGGTCGGATTCCTGGAAAAATTCAAGGCAGCCGGTCTAGGGCCTATCGTGCAATCGTGGCTCGGCGGCGGTCCCGCGGCACAGCCGGTCAGCAATAGCCAACTCGAAACGGTGGTTGGTGCCAGTGGCGGGCTGCTGTCGCTGCTGACTTCCAAGCTTGGCGTCGATCGCGAGAACGTCGCTTCAGCGGTAGGTTATTTGCTGCCCGCCGTGGTCGGCAAGTTGACGCCCGGCGGAAGCATCCCTTCCAGTTTGCCACCTGAGATCGCCAGTTTGGCTGCTGCCGGGCAAACGCTCCTGGCAGTTCCGGTCGTGGCCTCTTCGTCGGCTGCCGCAGGTGGCGGCGGGGCGATGAAGTGGTTGCCATGGATCATTGTGGCGATTGCCGCATTGTTCGGCTTGAACTACTGCTCGAAGAGCCGCACGGCTGAGCCTGTGCCAGCAGTGGCTCCGGCATCCGCACCTAGCTCCGGTGCATCTGGCCCGGTCGGTAGTTTTGGCCCCGGTCCGGCCATGGCGCCTGCCTCGGCTCCATCCACTGGTGCAAGCGTACCTGGCGGGGATGTTCAAGCGAGCGCAGAGCCCGCAGGCTCTGGGATATTGGCTTGGCTCTCCAGCGAAGCCCCGGCGCTTAAGGTGTACTTCGAATCCGGTAAAACAGAGGTTTCGAATGAACTCGGTGCCAAAGCCACTGAGCTGGTCAATTACTTGAAAGAGCACGCTGACGCCAAGGCGGTCATTTCAGGATTCAATGACCCTACCGGAGACGCAGCGAAAAATGCCGAGCTTTCCAAGCAGCGTGCGGAGGCTGTGCAGGCCGCGCTCGTGGCTGCCGGGGTGCCGCAAGATCGCACCGTGCTTGAAAAGCCCGCCGAACCTACGGGAACCGGTGCAACGAACTCTGCTTCCCGCCGCGTCGAAGTTGTGGTGCGCAAGTAAGAATCGCGCAACCCATAAAAAAACGGACGCATTCGCGTCCGTTTTTTATGGCTAGCCAGTCTCAAACTAAAAGCACGCCCGCAGAGTACAGCGGACCTTGCCAAGAGCGGGCAGGGCTTTTAGATCAGC
Source organism: Ottowia thiooxydans DSM 14619 (assembly GCF_000422885.1). GTDB lineage: Bacteria > Pseudomonadota > Gammaproteobacteria > Burkholderiales > Burkholderiaceae_C > Ottowia > Ottowia thiooxydans. The sequence continues at coordinate 32,215 of NZ_AUGX01000020.1, forward strand.
ACGCGCTTAGTCGCTCGCACCCACCAACTGCTGCAATTCGCCAGATTCGTACATTTCCATCATGATATCTGAGCCGCCGACAAATTCGCCGTTGACATACAGCTGGGGAATCGTGGGCCAGTGGCTGTAGTCCTTGATGCCTTGACGAACGGCATCGTCTTCAAGCACGTTGAACGTGGTCAGACCCTGGGGGGTGACTCCGCAGGCTTTCAAGATCTGGATGGCGCGACCAGAAAAGCCGCACATGGGAAAACTCGCGTTGCCCTTCATGAACAAGACGACCTGGTTACTTTTGACCAATTGATCGATGCGTTGCTGTGTATCGTCGCTCATGGCGAAATTCCTAGTTGGATGCAATGGCCTAATTATCGTAGAAGCTGCGCAAAGATGTCGTTGCCCGATTTTTCTTGGGGTGAACCGATAGCCGCGTTGTGGAAAACGGTGTGCGTACAGCGCCCTTTTCTGGTTCCCCGTGGTGCTTGAGCGGCGTCCTACGCGCCTTGGGGCGCCTCTGCAGAACCCCTCGTGGCGCCGGATCGTCGGCCTCGGGCGGTCTGCGGGGTCGATTTTCTTGCCAATAGCGGAGCTATTGGCAAGAAAATCGCCTTGCATCCCATAGCTGGCCGCCAGACCCGATTCACCGCCAACGCTTCCCGATCGGTTTGTGCAGAGCGGCCCTGGGTCTATTTGAGTGCGCTAAAAACAAGCTTGAAATGAAAAAAGGTGCTCAAGGCACCTTTTTTTGTTGAGTGACGTAAATCGCTCAGGCAATCACGAATTTCGCGCGGTCCTGACCGTCAATCCATTTTGGAGCCTTGCCACGGCCAGTCCATGTTTGGCCGGTAGCTGGGTCGCGGTATTTAGGGGCTACTTTGCCAGTAGGGCCGGAAGCTTTGCTGGCGCGGCGACCAGAGGGGAAAATGTCATTGGCGGTGAGGTTATATTCACCAACCAGTGTGCGGACGCGTTGAACAGCGTCAGAAATCTCGGCCTTGCGAGCTTCTTCGATACGTGATGCCAGTTCTTCCTGTTGTTTCAGAAGTTCTTTGTAAGTTGCCATGATTCGAAGGTGTGTGATATTAGGGTCCCATTAATATATCACTTTAGCGAGAGGTAAGTGCGCTTTGTGAAAGTAATCGGTAAACCCATGTCGTTGAAGAAAACGTGCAAGCCCTGCAATGTTCCTGGAAACGGCAGTTCATTGCTTGAGAGTTTGAAAAAATAGGCGCGAATACAGGCTTTGCGCGCTTCGCCCCAATTTCACTTGTCTGGCCGGAGCGCTACGCTCCCGATCAAACCGCCTTCAAAAGTGTTGGTGGCATTGCTCTGCCATGCAAGGGCTAGACGGAGCCAAAGGCCAGGGTGTAGCTGAGCGTGTTGACGCTTCCCAGAAGCATACAGGCGCCACTGAGCCTGCAGGGCTCCTGTTTGCCAGACGGATAGCCTGGCACGTCCGTTCGCCTTGCCAGCTCGCTAGATGCCAGCCGGCTCGGGCACGTTCAAGAGCCGTCCCAGGACGATTCAGCGAAGGAGCGGTTTCGCCAAGGTATCGCGTGCTTTGTCCTCAAATTGTTTTGCGAAATCTATTCGCAAAACACATTTTTAAACATATTGTTTTCAGTTCTTAATCAAATGACTGGGTGTCGCGAGGATTTTCTCGATACGCCGGCCTTCAAGTTCGGTCACCTCGAATATCCAGCCGGCACATTCGATCTTTTCACCAACAGTAGGCAAATGCCCGGCCACTGAGAGCAGCAGCCCGGCGAGTGTGTTGTAACGGCCTTTGTCTTCCTGCGGCAAATCCTTGATGTCCAGGCGCGCCTTCAATTCCCCGACCGGCATCAATCCGTCGAGAATCCATGAGCCGTCTGCACCGGGAATAGCCCAGGCATCCATGTGAGCATTCGGTTTCAATTCACCCGTAATGGCTTCGAGCAAATCCCTCGGCGTCATCATTCCTTGAACCACGCCATATTCATCTACCACTAAGGCCAAACGTCCCGAATTGGAACGCAGTTGCTCCAGCATTTCCATGACGCTCAGAGTTTCTGGCAGAAATGCAGCCGGTGCCGCGTGATTTTGGAGCAAATCGTTCTCTTGGCGACTCAGTTCCAAAAGTCGTGCGACGCTGATAAGCCCCACAACATCGTCAAGGCCATCGTGGCAAACGGGGTACCACGAATGCGCCCCTTTCTCACCGCGCCCAGCGACATAATCCAGTGCTTCAGTGACGCTTTGGCTCGCATCCAGCCATTCGATATCGCTTCTAGGCACCATCAATGAGGTCAGTGGCCGGTCATCAAGGTGAAATACGTTTCTCACCATTTGATGTTCGTGTTCTTCGATCAGACCCGCATCTACGCCTTCTTCCAGGCTTGCTGAAATTTCCTCCGTGGTCATGCTGCGTTCCTGCGTGTTGTCGATTCGCAGGAGTTTCAAAGTGAGGTGGGTGCAGAGCGACAACAGTTTCACAAATGGTTTGGCACCCGTGGCCAACCAACGCATGGGTTGTGAGACCCAGCGCGCGACCGTTTCCGGATATAACTGGCCTATGCGCTTAGGGACCAATTCACCGAATATGATGGTCGTGAAGGTGATGATGGTCACGACCAAGGCAGTGGCGATCACTGATGCAGCTGAGGTGCTGACGCCCATGGTCTCTACCCACGCCGCCACGGGGCCGCTGAAAGCCGCTTCACCTACGATCCCGTTGAGCATGCCGATGGAGGTGATACCAACCTGAACGGTTGAGAGGAACTGAGTGGGGTTGTCGAGAAGCTTGAGCGCTGCAGCCGCGCCCGCATCGCCACTTTCTGCCATCGCCGTTAGCCGGGCTTTGCGGCTCGACGCAAGAGCCAGTTCGGACATGGCGAACACGCCGTTAAGCAGCGTGAGGAAGGCAATCAGCAGAAAATTCATATAAACCGGGATCCTCCCCGGTGGGAAATTGACACCATGGCACTCTACATGATTGGTGACGTACAGGGATGCGATGCCGCACTTGGCCGTTTATTGGATGAAATTGCTTTCTCTCCCAGCCGCGATCGAATCGTGTTGCTGGGCGATCTGGTTAACCGCGGTCCGGTCTCGCTTGGGGTGCTGCACCGCCTGATGGCATTGGGCGATGCCGCGCATTGCTTGCTAGGTAACCATGATCTGCATCTGCTGGCCGTGGCCAACGGCGTGCGCAAGCTTCATAAGGGCGACACCGTGGCCGACATCCTGCAATCACCCCAGCGTGATGCGCTGCTGGACTGGCTGCGATCACGCCCTCTGGCATGGCGCGAGCATGGTGTGTTGATGGTGCATGCCGGTGTGTTGCCGCAATGGAGCGCCGATCAGGTGCTCGCGCTTGCGGGAGAGGTTGAGGCCGTGCTGCGTGGGGATGATTGGGGGGCGTTCATGCACCAGATGTACGGCAATCAACCCAATCAATGGCATGACGAATTGCAAGGCGCTGATCGCCTGCGGGTGATTGTCAACGCGCTCACGCGGCTGCGTTATTGCACGCCGGATGGCCGCATGGAGTTCGAAACCAAAGCGGGAGGCGCGCAGGACGCACCTCCGGGCCATCTGCCCTGGTTCGACATCCCGAACCGCAAAACGGCGAACGACGTGGTCGCCTTTGGCCATTGGTCCACGCTGGGTTGGGTGAATCGGCCGGACATCCTGTCACTGGACACGGGCTGCGTTTGGGGCGGCTGCTTGAGCGCGGTGCGCTTGGGACGCGGAGCGCAGGAGCGCGAGCTGATTCAGGTGCGCTGCGAGCAAGCGCGGGTACCGGGCGCACGGGTATGAGTGCAGGTGTAGGTCAGTCTCCTGCCGGCATGAAGCGCTTGGCGCTGGGCTTGCTGGTAGCCGCTGCGGCCCTGTACATGCTGGCCACCTGGCAAACGCCGCACCACTCGGCCTGGGGCTATGTGGCGGCCTTTGCCGAGGCCGCGATGGTGGGCGCGATCGCCGATTGGTTTGCCGTGGTGGCGCTGTTTCGGCACCCCATGGGGCTCCCCATTCCCCACACTGCCATCATCCCGGAGAACAAGGACCGCATAGGCGAGAACCTGGCTAACTTTCTTTGCGAGCATTTTCTCGCGACGGATCAGGTACTGGCGCGCTTGCGAGAGTTCGACGCCGCGGGGCGTGTGGCCACCTGGCTTTCCGCGCCGGCCAACGCGGAGCGCGTGAGTGAGCGGCTTGTGGAGGTGGTTCGCTGGACCGTGGGCGCGCTGGATGATGAGCACGTTCGCCAGTTCGTGGCGGAACTGGCCAAAGGAGGGCTGCGCCAGATCGAGCTCACGCGTGTTTCGGGACAGGTGTTTGAAGCCATGACGCAGGATAGGCGCCATCAGGAACTGCTGGATGGCGTGCTGCTGCAATTGGCCAAGCTGCTGGGAGAGGATGTCGTTCAGGAGAGCATCACCGAGGCCATAGCGCGCGAGATCAAAGCGCTTAAATACGTGGGTCTCGATCAGATGGCCGCCCGCATGGCGACTCGCAAAGTGGTGGTGATCATCGCCAAGACCATCATCGACATGGCGGATGATCCTCAGCACAGTATGCGATTGCGTTTCGATGAGATGGTCACCGGCTTTGTGCAGCGCCTGAAGGACGATCCCTCTTTGCTGGAACGAGGCGAACGGCTCAAGGCCGAGTTGCTGGACAACCCGGCCGTGGGCTCCTACGTGAACCAGTTGTGGACGCAATTGCTCGGTTGGCTGGTATCCGATATTGGGCGAGCTGATTCATCGATCCGTGCACGCATTACTCAGGCTGCGCAGACACTCGGCGAAAGGCTTGCTGGCGACGAAGCTATCCGCAGCTGGATCAACGGCGAGCTGCAGACGGCTGCGCCGCAACTCATAGCGCGCTACCGCGAGGATATCCGTCGCTACATCGTTGCCCGCGTGCAGGCCTGGGACGCTAAGGAAATGACTTCTGAGCTGGAGCATCATATTGGGCGCGATCTCCAGTTTATCCGCATCAATGGTACGTTGGTGGGGGGGGTGGTCGGGCTGGTGATCCACGCCCTGACGAATTTATGGAAGGCAGGGTGAGGGGAGATTTCTGCGAGCGCAAATGAAATTGGGCGCCAGTCAAGAATGTGAGTAACTTCTTGAAGACATGTCTTTCAAGGTCTTCAATTTATCTTTTCACGGCACGGAAAAGACGAACCATTCGAGGGCCGAGCGAAGCAATGGCCCGAATGGGTATCCCACCCCTTTAGGCCGTGCCGAGGAGCGCAGTGCAAGGGGCGGGCAAGAGCACTGAAAGATGCTCTTGCTTCGTGAACTAGCTTGCGGCAGCTGTTTGAACGTAGAGAGCGAAGCGAAAGAAGAGAGTTCTGCCGCACCGCATCTTGACTGAGCACCGGAGGGTGCCCGGAGCGCAGCGTAGGGACACGGACTTGGGGTCGCCTTTTTTGTGCATACTATTTTTGGGCCGGCCATCCGGTGGCGACGCAAAAAATAGTATGTGCGCCGCCGGGCGCAATTCCCGGCCTCCGACTTCGATACAAGCGCAGAAGGTAATTAGCAACCACAGCGCTCAATCAACCGCCGCTTGCCCTCACCCCAGCCCTCTCCCAGAGGGAGAGGGAGTGAAGCCCGCCGCTCCGGCGTCCCCAGTGGGAGAGGAGGCCCGCAATCTAAGAAGACGTCTCACTAGCCTTAAACAAGGCCGCAATCTTACGTTTAGGCTTGATATTCGCCGAAATCCCCGACCGCGCAGGCCGTGCAGCCGATTCCCAGGTCGCAGGCTGCTCCTGGGCTTCGCTAGGTGACTCATAAGGCCGGTCAAAAAACGGATCGGCAGGTGGTGCCGAGGGCGTGAACGAACGGCGTTCATTGCCGCCCCTGCGTTCGCGAGGCGCCTCTCCCTCTTCCTGCCATGCTCGCCGACCATCATTGAAGCGGCCGCGTGGTTTTTCCTCTTCGAACGCGATGTGCTCGAGCTCAATTTTTTTCTTGAGCAGCTTTTCCAGATCACCCATCAAGCGGCTATCGGACTTGGTGACCATGGTCACGGCCAGCCCGGAAGCACCTGCTCGGCCAGTGCGGCCGATACGGTGAACATAGTCTTCGGCGTTGAAGGGGACGTCGAAGTTAAATACGGCCGGGACATCCTTGATGTCCAAACCGCGCGCGGCGACATCAGTAGCTACCAGCAGATCGACTTCGCCGGCCTTGAAGGCGGCCAGTGCTTTCAGGCGTTCGTCCTGGGTCTTGTCGCCATGCAGCGCAGTAGTCTTCAGTCCTTCGCGCTCCAGCGTACGGGCAAGTCGAGCGCAACCGAGTTTGCTGTTGACGAAAACAAAGGCCTGGCGCACGCCACGGTCTTTCAGCACCTGGTGCAACGCACGGCGTTTGTCTTCATCTGAGACCAGGTAGAAATGTTGCTCTACCGTTGAGGCAGTTTCATTCGGGCGTGCGACCTCGATCGTGACCGGATCTTGCAGATAGCTGCCGGCCAGCCGTTTGATCTCAGGGGAGAACGTGGCCGAAAACAGCAGGGTGATGCGTTCTTTGGGCAAATAGCTCAAGATGCGCTGCAGATCGGGCAGAAAACCGATGTCGAGCATGCGGTCGGCTTCATCCAGAACCACGTACTCAACTTGGCTCAGCACGGCCGTCTTGGCTTCGATATGGTCCAGGAGCCGACCAGGCGTGGCCACCAGGACCTCCACACCTTTTTTCAGCTCGGCCGTTTGCGGCTTCATGTCCATACCGCCGAACACGACCGCGCTGCGGAGTTGGGTGTATTTGGCGTATTGCTTGATTTGGCCGGCCACCTGATCGGCCAGCTCGCGCGTGGGCAGAAGCACCAGGGCGCGTACAGGGTGGCGGGCGGGCGAGGTGCTGGCGTTTTCGTGCTTGAGCATGCGCTGAAGCAGAGGCAGCGAGAAAGCGGCGGTTTTACCTGTGCCGGTTTGTGCGGCGCCCATGACGTCGCGGCCTTCGAGGACCACCGGAATCGCTTCAGCCTGGATGGGCGTCAGGGTTTCGTAGCCCATTTCGGCCACGGCGCGCTTCAAGGGTTCAGCTAGCGAGAGATTGGAGTATGAGTTGCTCATTAACCCAGCATTATCCCCCTTTGACGCGTGAACACCGTCTTAAGACGTGTTCACCGCCTTTTTTGAGGCCCTGAAGAACTCAGGAACCCGTTCTGATTGCCCAGCGGGCTCTAGATGAGTGCGAACTCAAAGTGCCTGGGTATTGAAGGTGTCGCAGGCTTGCACGTTGCCGGTCTTCAGGCCGGTGGTGAACCAACGCTGGCGTTGGGCACTGGAGCCGTGAGTGAAGCTATCGGGGCGCACTGTACCGGTTTGCTGGCGCTGAATGGCATCATCACCAATACGGGCTGCCGCGTTCATCGCTGATTCAATATCGCCTTGTTCCAGCCAATTTTTGGCTTGCTGCGATTTATTGGCCCAGATGCCCGCAAAGCAGTCGGCCTGCAACTCCACCCGCACACTGAGCGCGTTTTGCTGAGACTGGCTGGTTCGCCCTCTCATCGCATCTACTTTCTGCGTGATTCCCAGCAAGGTCTGTACATGGTGGGCCACCTCGTGTGCAATCACATAGGCCTGAGCGAAGTCGCCTGGAGCGCCCAGCTGGCGGCTAAGCGTGTCGAAGAAATTCATGTCCAGGTAGACTTTTTGGTCACCGGGGCAATAAAACGGTCCCATGGCCGCCTGACCTGTGCCGCAAGCCGTGGGCGTGACCCCGCGATAGAGCACCAGACGAGGCGCTCGATACTGTGCACCGCCATCGCGGAAGACTTGAGCCCACGCGTCCTCGGTGGACGCCAGCACGGTGGAGACAAAGGCCGCTTTGGTATCTCCAGCGGGTGGTTTTTGTGCCGGCCCCTGCTGTTGTACCTGCGCGGGCTGGCCCCCGCCACCAAGCACACCTATCGTGGTCAGTGGGTTGATGCCGAATACACCCCAGGCGATCAAGGCGATCACGATGGTGCCAATACCGATCGACTTTCCGCCAAAGCCAAACCCTCCACCGCCGCCACCGCCGCTCCCAGAGCGTCGGTCTTCTACGTTGTCCGACTGCCGATTGCCTTCCCATCTCATGGGTGAACTCCTCGCCAAAACGCGCTGATGCGCTAAATTACCCCAATGGTATCCCTAACCAAGCCCGCTGCGTCACGCTTGCATGCTGTTTCGCGGTCGGTGTTGCTGACTGGGTTCGATCCCTTTGGGGGCCATGCCCTCAATCCAAGCTGGCTACTCGCCCAGAACCTGCATGGCAGCCGCGTGGCGGGGCACCGCTTGGTGGCGGCGCAACTTCCCACCGTTTTCGGCCATTCGTTGGTGATGTTGCGTGCATTGGTTCGCCAGCATCGTCCGTCACTGGTGATCTGCCTGGGTTTGGCGGGGGAAAGCCGCGCGATATCCATTGAGCGTGTTGCGATCAACGTGGATGACGCCCGTATCACAGACAACGCTGGCTATCAGCCCATCGATGAGCCGGTGGTCGAAGGTGCGCCGGCAGCTTATTTCAGCAGCTTGCCCATCAAAGCCATGAGGGCGGCAATTAACGCCAAAGGTATTCCTGCCGAAATCTCACAGACAGCGGGTACCTTTGTCTGCAACCATGTGTTTTTTGGCCTGATGCATCTGCTGGCAACTGACCCCAGCTTGCAAGCCGTGCGAGGCGGCTTCGTTCACGTGCCGCCCTTGTCCGAAAGGGAGGGTACTGGCTTGCCCCTGGCTCAATTGGTTGAGGGTATTCGCACTGGTATCCATACCGCGCTGACGGCGGATACGGATATTCGTGAAGAAGGCGGAAGTCTCAGCTGAGGGGCTAAGGAACCTCTGCAAAACCCCTCGCGACGCCAGATCACTGCCCCCGGGCAGTCTGCTGCGTTGATTTTTTTGCCAATAGCACGCGGTATTGGCTGCAAAACTCGCCTTGCAGCCCATCCCGTGGCCAGCGCCCGGCATCTGCGATAGGTTTTGCAGAGGCTCCCTGGCTGATACCGAACTGCGTTAAACCTATAAACACCGTTCGGGCTGAGCTTGTCGAAGCCTTGCGCAGAACTTCGACCCGTCGAACTTACGCCAAGCTCAAGTCTTGGGAAGGGTAACGCCGACTTGGCCCTGGTACTTACCGCCGCGGTCCTTGTAGCTGGTTTCGCAGACGTCGTCGGGGTCGCTCTCGAAAAACAACACCTGCGCACATCCTTCACCCGCATAGATTTTGGCTGGGAGAGGGGTGGTGTTGGAAAACTCCAGCGTAACGTAGCCTTCCCACTCAGGTTCGAAGGGCGTAACGTTCACGATGATGCCGCAGCGGGCATAGGTGCTTTTGCCCAGGCAGATGGTCAGCACATTGCGTGGAATGCGGAAGTATTCCATCGTGCGGGCCAGAGCGAAGCTGTTGGGCGGAATGACGCAGACCGGGGCGTTGATGTCTACAAAGCTTCTTTCGTCGAAATTCTTGGGGTCCACCACAGTCGAATAGATGTTGGTGAATACCTTGAATTCGGGGGCACAGCGGATGTCGTAGCCATAGCTGGAAGTGCCGTAGCTGACGATCTTCTCGCCAGTGGGCGAGTGCCGTACTTGTCCGGGTTCGAAAGGCTCGATCATGCCGTGTTGCTCGGCCATGCGGCGGATCCATTTGTCGCTCTTGATGCTCATTGCGCGAGTCTGTCTGATGTGCTGGAAAGGCTTATTGTAGGAAGGGTGAGAGCTATCGCAGCGTAGCACCTTTCGGGATGCCTCGACGACCGAACGTTCTATCACCCAATCGGCAGTTAGAACGTGCGCAGAGTCTTTGAGCGAGGGCTATCAATGGACTTAGAACACGAGAATATCTTTACGCGCTGATGTAATTTGTTGCGAATTATGCGGAAAAGTTCACCTTTTAAGCCGTTGGGCACAGATACTGCTGATAACTTCAAGCTCATTGGAAGAACGCCATGTCCGCATTAAAAAATCTTTTGGCCACCGTTGCAATGGCTTCCTGCGCTCTGTCCGCACAGGCCCAGGTGACTACCAACTTGAGCTACAGCCTGGCGCTCACAGATGCTCCAATGTTCAACCGCTACTCCGGTGGTCAGCCTTGCGACATTGATAGCACGCCTATAGACAATCGATATCGCACCATGCCCATGACGGTGACAGCGACGGGCGCCTATAGTTTCAGCGATGTGAGCGGTTCGAACGGCACGATGGCCGTCTACTCTGGGCCTTTCAATCCCGCGTCCCTCGGAACCAACTGCGTGGCAAGTGTGGATGACGGCAGCACGCTAACTTTGGCCGCCGGAACATATACCCTGGTCATGACAAGCTTCGGCGGCGTCTCCCCTGGAGAAGGGGCGCCTGATATCCCCGGTAACTTTGCGTACAGGATCGAAGGACCTGCGGCCATCAGCTTGAACGTGCAACCAGTAAATCCAACACCAACCGTGACGGCCGTGCCCACACTTTCCGAATGGACTTTGCTGTTGCTGGCCATCTCCGCCGCAGGATTTGGAGCGAGCCGCTTACGCCGCGAGTCGTGAGGTCGTGGGGCTCGCCACAACTCCAGCTGTTGGCTGCGCCACTGATAGATCGTAGATACCTAGGCCTCCGGCGATAGTTCGCCTTGCCTCTGTTGAGCCTGAGTTGCTTTCATCTGCATCAGCAGGCAGTGCAGCATCTCGGTAGATAGCCCGTGCAGCACCAGCCGGTAGCCGGCACGCAGGGTGCTCATGGGGACCAGCGGGTGTTTGTTGTTGAGCAAAATCAGGTGTTCAGGGCTGTTCAAAATGGTGGCGCAGTAGATGCCGATGGTCTCATCCAGCTGCAAGGAGTTGGAGGCGCGCCAGAAATCGTTGTCGGTCAGAAAGAGCTGGTAGACCGGCGTAAAGATTTCAATGGCCGATTGCAGGTCTATGGCATTGAGCCGGCCGTTGGGCATATCGGCCAAGTGCAGCTCCGGCTGCTCCAGCATGCTGAAATCAACCTGATCAAGTGGCACGGGCGCGAGCGTGCTGCCGTTGGCCCGCAGCGCCGTGTTCAGGTTGATGATGAAGTTGTACAGGTTCAGGTCGTGCTTCAGGAACAGCTCTTCCTTCAGGTCATCGATGTCCATGGGCGTGAGCGGGCTGAGTTGCACCTTCACGCCGGAGTTCGCTGCAATGAAGGCCAGGATCTGCGAGCCCAGGTGGAAGTGCCGCATGATTAACCAGTTGGCTCGCGGAGACAGCGTGCGGCGCATGCCTCGCGCCAAAATACTGTGCAACGCGCGTGAGGCAGACCAGTTGCGTGGCAATGGGATTTTCAGCAGTTGGATCAGCACGATGCAGGTGCGTGCCAGCGGCCGGATGAGTGGCAGCAAATACTGGCGTGACCCTGAAGCAGCATCAGCCAACCATGCTCGCTTGACGCCGTCTTCGAGCGGCGTGCTCTGATCGAGATAGCTGGCCAGCCATGGGCTGGGGTCGCGGGGGTCGTGCGAGAGTTCCTTGGGGTCCAGGCTTGGGCTCACAATTTTTGTACCGTAAGGTCAGTCAAATGGATTCAAACTGCAGGGCGTAGAGCTGTGCGGTGTGGCGGGCAGTTTGCACGATCTTGTCGGCTGCGGACGGTTCGATCTCCAGAACCATTTTCACTGCCTGTAGCCAACGCTCCAGATGGTGCTCGTCATTGGCGCCATGGTAGGCCAGGAAGCGGAAGGCGCTGGCGGGGAGGTCGACTTGCGCGCGCAGCAGGGGCAGCAACGCCGGTACGATGCGCTGGCCAGTGCCTTCGATGATGTAGATGGCCCCCAGCAAACCCAGCGGATTGGGCGTGGCAGCCAGCCCGTGCAAGTAGGCGTTGAGTGCTTCGCCGCCGGGATTTCGTTTGAGCTGGTCTATGGGCATCTGACCACCCGCGGCCAGGTAGTCCTCATAAAGGATCTGAAAGTCGTTCTGCTCTTCGCCAGCATGTTGGCCGATCAAGGCGGCCAGCGGAATAAAACGGCTATCGAGCGAAGCCGCCCCTTCGCGCATCCACTTGCTGCCTTCACGCACCTGCGGCACCCAGTTGGCTGTCCAGCGCTGGTAGGCCTCGGTATTGAAGCGTCCGTGCACGAGTTGCTGCATCACGGGCGCGCGCCACACGCGGGAGCGATAGTCTTGCCAGGCGCTCGCCAGGGCAGTCAGCACAGGGCGAAGCACATCGCCGCCGCTGTCGGCCGCATGCGGTGCCGCAAAGGTTTCGGGCAAAAGCTGAGGGGGTGGGGCTACGGTGGCCTTGGGTGCAGAGGGTTTGGCAAGCGCGCCGTGTGCTGGCACCACCTCAAAGCACATGAAAGCCGCTGTCATGCGGCCAGACTCTGGAATGAAGCAGAGCACGGTGTCGCCGGCCTTGGGCGCACGGGTGGCGAACCACTCCGCCAGCATCACGAAGATGGAGGCCGCGCCCGTATTTCCGCGTGTGGAGAGATTGCTATACCAGCGTTCCTGCGGAATTCGCAAGCCCGCTTTTTCCAGCAGATCATCGATCACGGGGGCGAACTTGGCCGAGGAGTAGTGGCACAGAAAATGATCCACTTGGCCGGGAGCGATCCATCCTTCGTGCGCCAGCTTCACGTACTCGTGAATACCCACGTCAAATACGTGCGGCAGCAAACGGATGTCCTGACGCAAAGAGAGCGCGCCGGCGGCCTCAGCTTCGGCAGAGGTGGCGAAATCCAGGAACGATTTGGAGCGGTCATGTGTGAGGCCGAGCTGCATGCAGACCGGGTAATCACCCGAGAAGCTCTTCTGATGCGTCCATTTGAGTTGCAAAGCCAGCCCGCTGCTGCCAATCGCCGCCGGAGCATGGCTCACCAGGCAGGCGCCAGCGCCGTCTGAGAGCATCCAGCGCAGGAAGTGGGCGTCGAAGTCGATGTTGTAGCCTGACGGCCCGAAGCGCGAATGCTTGAAAAGGCGCGAGGGCAACTCCACCCCGACCGCCAGTGCTTGCGAGTGACTTCCCAGTTCCACGGCCTGTGCGGCAAACTCCAGTGCCGAAACGCCGGCGACGCAGATGCCTTGGGATGACAGCGTTTGCATGGGCGGAGCGCCTAGTTCGCCCTGGATCATGTTGGCGAAGCCTGGCATGAGCGCATCACCACCGGAGGAGCCCACGGCCAGCAAGGACACCGTGTCCAGCGCCGAGGAGGCGCTACTCAGGCAGGCGCGAATGGCCTGCGCCGCCAGATGTGCATGACTTTCCCGCGTTTCCCCGCCTGGATCAATGGCGTAGTGGCGTGTGTGGATGCCGTTTTCTGCCAGGATGCGCTGCTTGATACGTTGCGATGCGCGGTTGAGCGGCGCCACATAGGCGTCCATCTCGTCATTGCTGATGGGCTCTCCCGGCAGGTAATGGCCAAGGCCGGTGATATAGGCGCTTCGGTAGGCGGTGGGCAAGAAAGGTGCTCCTTGGAGAGATCAGGGGGTAGGCAGGCTCGGACGAGCTTGTTCGCCTTCTTTGTCGGTGGAGGTCATCAGCGTACGGCTGGCCATGCCCGGCCATACCATTCCCAGCGTGAGCGTGACCCAGAAATAGCGCAGCAATGAGGCTTCGATCAGGCTGGCGTGCAGTCGCTGGGCATAGAGCAGGTGATATTTGGGCAACTCGCTCCAGTGGACCCTGGGGTGCAGATGATGAGCGGTGTGATAGCCAATGTTGAAGAACAGCCGATTCACGCCACCAGTGAAATTGCGCGCGAATTGCAGGCGAGAGCGACCGTCCGCATGAGCGTGTTGCAGGTAGTTGGCCCCTAGCAGCCAATGCAACGCCAATAACTGGGGCACCAGCACATAGAGGCCCCAGGCCACGGGATCAAGGGTGGCCAGCACCCCATGAAAACCCAGCACCCACAGCCACTGGCGCTGGTAGTAGCGGTGCACGGCGGGAGCGCGCGCCTTCAGGCGTGCGTGCCACTGGTGAATCAATGGCCACAGCACGCTGAGCGCCTGGGCCGGATGCAGCAAATAGCCGGCCAGGTGATTGGTATCGCCAAAACTGAAACGATAGGTGCGGGCTGCATCCAGCGGGCCATGGTGATACCGGTGGTGGTTGGCGTTGTGCGTGGCGTGGAACACATGGCTGGCATGGCCTGTGAACATGGACAGCACAGTATCTGTAACCCGGTTCAAACCGCGCTGGCGCCAGATGCGAAGGTGCATATGGTTGTGCTCGATCACCACCAGCGCCAGGCTTAGATAAACGAGCAGTGCGTAGGCTACGGCGTGCGCCCAGGCGCCCAGTTGTCCGCTATACAGCAGCGCCAGCAGCAGAGGCCACGCCAGAAGGTAGGCCAGGCTGACCATGTCCGCGCGATGACGAAGCGCTGAAGTTCGCAATCTCGCAGAGCTTGTTCCGAACGACTCAGGGGCGAGGTTCATTCTTTAGATCGGTTCGGAGCCAGCGATCCATGAAGGGGAGCATGAAGCCAAAGTTGCCCTTGTAGCGCACATGGTGCATGTGGTGCCGGCGTGCGCCGTTGAGCCACCAACGATCATGCGCCGCACCGGGCAGAAAGTCGTAATTGGAGTGCCCGATGTTGTTGAACAGGATGCTGATGACCGGCAGCATGAGCAACGAAGTGAGGCTGAAATGGTGCACCAGCATAGGTGGCACGATCACGCTACCCAACAAAGCAGCCTCCAGGGGGTGGAAGCTGAAGGTGGCCCAGGGTGTGGTGATCACCGAGCGGTGGTGATCTAGATGAAAGCGCTTTAGCCGATCGGTGTGCAGCAGGCGGTGGCAGAGGTAGAAATGCACCTCGTTCCACAGGGTAAGCACCACGATTTCTGCAACGATGCGGGCGCCGCTTGCGTCTTCGGCCACGCGAGACCAGCCCCATTTCAGTACCAGCCAGGGCGCGACCAGGCCAGTGCCAAAGATGAATATGGAGAGCGCTGATTGCCGCCATTCACGTGCCCTTTGGCCAGCGGGAAGGGGGCGCGGATCTAGCACTGATCCATGCTGTAAACGCGGCAATACATGCTTTGTGAGTGCCAAAGTCAACAAAGCGCCACCGAGGTACAACGCGCTGAAATAAAACAGACCGAACGCCATCACCTGGTAGAAGGCCAGGTTCACGAGGTCAGCATTGGTCAGGTCGAAAAACGGCACGGCAATATTAAAAGCGAGGGCTTGAAACGCTATTGTCATCGCAAGCGTGTGGCTTACGTTCGCGCGATGCTTGGGTATCAGCAGGTGCTACTGGCTGGGGCGTTGCAGGGTACGCGAGTTTTCTGGTCATCGTGCTCTGCTGGTGGCTCCGGCCCTGTGACTTATTGACCGTTCACCCTGACTTTGTCGAAGCGTTGCGCAAGGCTTCGAGCTTTCGACCTGCTCAGGACGCGCCCGAGCGGGTTTCAAGCTTCACAGGGTGGATTGAAGTTCACCCTGAGTTGGGCTGGGAGTGGCATGCGCCCCTTTGCATGCCACCCTCGTTTGCTTACTTCTGTTCGCCTGGCACTTTGCCTTCTACGCCTTTGACGTAGAACATGATGCCGCGCAAGAACTTATCGTCAGCTACCTGGTCTTTTGCCATCACCTCTTTGCCGGTGTTGTCGAGAATGGGGCCTTTCCAGATGTTGAAGCTGCCATCCTTCAGGCCGGCCTTGATGGTGTCCAGCTTGGCTTTGATGTTGTCAGGCACGTCGGCTGCCAGCGAGACCAGGTCCATGGCGCCATCTTTCACGCCATACCAGCTCTCACCAGTGGCCCATTTGCCATCCAACACTTCGCTCACGGTCTTGGTGTAGTACGGGGTCCAGTTGATGATGGCGGAGCCCAGGTGAGCTTTGGGGCCGTAGGCGGTCATATCGCTGTCCCAGCCGAAAGCGCGCTTACCCATGGATTCCGCGGTCTTGAGCACGGCGGGTGAGTCGGTGTTCTGGAACAGAACGTCAGCGCCACCGTTGATGAGCGAGGTGGCTGCTTCAGTTTCCTTGGGTGGGTTGTTCCAGTCGTTGACCCAGACCACCTTGGTTTTGATCTTGGGGTTGGTGGACTGGGCGCCCAGCGTGAAGCTGTTGATGTTGCGAAGCACTTCAGGAATTGGCACCGAACCGACCACGCCCAGTGTGTCGGATTTGGTCATGGCGCCAGCGACCACGCCCGCCAGATAGGCGCCCTCGTAGGTGCGGCTATCGTAGGTGCGCATGTTGGGCGCTGTCTTGTAGCCGGTGGCATGCTCGAACTTCACGTCTGGAGTGTCTTGCGCCACCTTCAGCGTGGGCTCCATGAAGCCAAAACTGGTGGTGAAAACGAGCTTGGAGCCTTGGCTCACCAAGTCGCGGACCACGCGCTCGGCATCCGGGCCTTCATGCACGTTTTCCACGAAGGTGGTGCTGATGCGATCACCGAATTCTTTCTCCAATGCCTTGCGGGCATTGTCATGGGCGAAAGTCCAGCCGCCATCGCCAACCGGGCCAACGTACACAAAGCCGATCTTCAGCGGCTCAGGTTTGGCAGGGGCCGGGGCGCTGGCCACTGCAGGCTCCGGAGCGGGCGCGGCGGCTGCTGGCGCTTCCTCTTTTTTGCCACACGCAGCCAGCGCGGCCGCAGCCAAGGCCGAGAGAGCGACGGCTTTGAATAGCGAGCGTTTTTTTAGATCGGTCATGGTTTCCTCGGATGCTTTGGAGGGAGTGGAAAAGCTAGCATTCTAGAAGTGCGGAGGCCGTAGTCCGAAAGTTCGGCAACAAGACTCGATTTCCAGTGAACAAAAATCTTGAAGGGGATATCTTGAAAACATCCTTGATGGTGGCGGCCGCCGTAATGGCTTTCAGCGTCAATGCCCTTGCGCAACCCCTGACTGCGTTCCCCGAAGGCGCTGAGGCGATAACCCCCGAGGTTCTTCGCGAAGCCTTGTCAGGAAAAGTGTTCGCTATTAAACCCGCTAATGGCCAGCCGTGGCGGTGGCGTTTTGATGCCAACGGTGATTTCTTGCTCAATATCGCTTCATACAGCAACGCCGGAAAGTGGAGCACGAAGGAGAGCAGCGTTTGCCAGGACTCGGGCAAAAACCCGGGATGCAATGAAATGAAGAAAAAGGACAACGTCCTTTATTTGAAGCGTGACAGCGGCGAGGTGGTGACCTTCCAGCCTCAGTAGTGGCTGGATTCGTAGATGTCAGGCGGATCGGTTCATGAGCAGCGTTGAGGCACTGCTTCAAGTACCTGGATAGAACGGCTTACCCAGCGATGCCGGCATATTGAGGCGAATCCACGTGGGATTTCGCGAAATTAGCGCCAAAACGACGATGGTGGCCACATAGGGCAGCATGGTCAGGAACTGGCTGGCGATGTGTACGCCCTGGCCTTGAAGGTGAAACTGCAGCATGGTCACGCCCCCAAACAGATAAGCGCCCAGCAACACGCGCCCTGGTCGCCATGTGGCAAAGGTGGTTAACGCGAGCGCGATCCAACCCTTACCGGCAACCATGCCTTCCACCCAGAGCGGCGTGTAAATTACCGACAAGTAGGCGCCAGCCAGCCCGCAAAGTGCGCCACCAAATACGACCGCTGCCAACCGGATGCGCCGTACCGGATAGCCTAGCGCGTGAGCCGAGGTGGGTGATTCACCTACCGAGCGCAAGACCAGACCAGCACGCGTGCGATAGAGAAACCAGACCATCCCGGCCGCCAGAAGCATCGCACCATAAACCAGGGGGTGCTGGCGGAACAAGGCGGGCCCTACGAAGGGCAGGTTTTCCAGGAACGGAATGGCAAAGCGAGGGCGCTCCGGCAGCTTGGCCTGTACATAGCCGATGCCGACGAACGCAGAAAATCCTACCCCGAAAAGGCTCAGGGCCAACCCCGTGGCGTATTGATTGGTGTTGAGCCAGATCACCAGTACGCCCAGAATGGCGGCGAGCAACGCACCAGCGCCCATGCCGGCCAGGAACCCAAGCCAATCACTGCCTGTATGCACCACCGCGGCGAAACCGGCAATGGCGGCGCAGAGCATCATGCCCTCCGCCCCGAGGTTGACGATGCCCGCTTTTTCGTTGATCAACAGGCCCAGGGAGGCAATGGCCAGCACAGTGCCTGCATTCAAAGACGCGGCGATAAGAAGGGCGTAACTTTCCATCAGGCTGACCTTCCCAGGCGGATACGGTAGTTGACCATGGTGTCACAGGCGAGCAGCATGAACAGCAGCAAGCCCTGGAATACGCCAGAGATTGATTTTGGCAGGCCCAACCGCGATTGCGCCAGCTCGCCACCTATATAGAACATGCTGAGCAAAATAGCCGACAGAACCATGCCAAGCGGGTGCAGTCGTCCCACAAAGGCGACGATGATGGCTGCGAAGCCGTATCCCGCCGGGATGTGAGGTGTGAGCTGGCCGACAGGACCCGCCACCTCAAGCGCTCCCGCAAGGCCCGCTGCGCCGCCAGAAATCAATAACGCCACCCACAAGGCCTTGCGGGAAGAAAAGCCGGCGTAGCGCGCGGCCGCCGGAGCAAGGCCCCCCACCTGTTGAGCGAAACCGCTGCGGGTACGAAACAAGTAAAGCCATAAAAACACCGCGCTGGCCAGTGCAATCAGCAAACCGATGCTGGCGCGGGAACCTGCCATCAGACGCGGCACGAGCGCGGCGCTGTCAAAGGTGCGCGTCTGCGGGAAGTTGTAGCCTGCAGGGTCTTTCCACGGGCCATAGACCAGAAAGCCCAGCAATTGGATGGCCACGTACACCAGCATCAGGCTGACGAGAATTTCACCCGCGTTGAACTTGTCGCGCAGGAATGCCGTGATGGCGGCCCAGGCCATACCGCCCAGAGTGCCGGCCAGCAATACGATCACGAAGATCCACCGTCCCGTGTCCTTGTCGGCCAGCAAGGCGGCGCCGCCCGCGGCAACGGCGCCAACGATGAACTGGCCTTCCGCGCCAATATTCCATATGTTGGAGCGAAAGCAAACGGCGAGCCCGAGCGCGATCAACAACAGCGGAGTCGCTTTCAGGCTCAGCTCGCCCAGCGCGTAAGCGGATTTGATGGGTTCCCAGAAGAAAACCTGCAGGCCTCTCAAAGGGTCTTTGCCCAGCGCAACGAAGAGCAGAACGCCGAGCAACACCGTGAGCGTGAGCGCAAGCAAGGGGGAGCCGTAGGTCCACCACCTGGAGGGGGTTGGCCGTGGTTCAAGCCGCAGCATGGTCGCTCTCCCGCTGCATCTGGTTCAGGCTCGACTGCACATCTTCGTGCCAGAGCCCGCTCATCCACTGACCTATTTTTTCCACCGTGGCTTCTCGCCTCGAGATGGCAGGCGAGAGCTGCCCTTTGGCGATCACATGCAGGCGATCGCAGATTTCGAAGAGTTCCTCCAACTCCTCGCTGACGACCAGCACTGCGCACCCTGAATCGCGCAAAGCGAGGAGCTCGCTGCGGATCTGGGAGGCCGCGCCCACATCAACCCCCCAGGTGGGTTGAGCCACGATGAGCAGGCGGGGCTTGGCGTCTATCTCGCGTCCCATGATGAATTTCTGCAGATTACCGCCTGAGAGGGAGCGAGCAGGTGCCTGTGGCCCGGCTGCTTTGACCTTGAAGCGTTCAATGATTCCTGTGGCCTGCTGAGTGAGCTCTCTTGTCCTCAACCAACCGAGCTTGCCCACCGATTCATGGCGAGTGAGCAGCAAGTTGTGCGCCAAAGGCAGCTCCGGTACGGCGCCACGGCCCAGCCGCTCTTCAGGCACGAAGTGCAGGCCAGACGCGCGCCGTTTGCCTGGCGACATCCTGGCTGCAGCCTGCCCGCACAGGGAGATGGCTGAAGCTGGGGCTCGCTGGTCTTCTCCCGAAAGCGCGAACATCAATTCACGCTGGCCGTTGCCTGATACGCCGGCAATGCCGACGATCTCACCCGCCCGGACGTCAAGTGACATATCGACCAAATCAGTTCCAAAGGGAGATTCACGTTTCAGATTCAGTCCCTGCACCTGCAACACGACTTCACCTGGAGTCCGTTCGTGGTGCTCCAACGCAGGGGGCTCAGCACCAATCATCATGCGGCTGAGGGATGCGTTGCTTTCCTGGCGCGGATCACATAGGCCCGTCACGCGGCCTCCGCGAATGACCGTGCAGGCTGTGCACAGTGCGCGGATCTCATGAAGCTTGTGGCTGATATAAAGAATGCTGCAGCCTTCGGCAGCCAACTGCCGCAAGGTGACGAAGAGCTTGTCGACTGCTTGAGGGGTCAGTACAGAGGTGGGTTCATCCAGAATCAGCAGGCGCGGGCGCGCCAGCAACGCGCGGATGATTTCCACTCGCTGCATCTCACCGACACCCAGCGTGTGCACAGGCCGCTGTGGATCGACCTCCAGCCCGTAAGCACTTGCCACTTCGGCAATGCGGCGGGACACATCGACCAGGGTCAGGCTCTTGTCCAATCCCAACCAGACATTTTCGGCCACGCTCAAGGTCTCAAACAGGCTGAAATGCTGGAACACCATGGAAATTCCCAGGGCCCGTGCTTCCTGAGGGTTGTGAATATGCACGGGCACGCCGTCGAACAAGACTTCACCCGCGTCCGGTTTGACCGAACCGTAGATGATTTTCATCAGCGTGCTCTTGCCCGCGCCGTTCTCGCCCAGCACGGCGTGGATTTCACCCGGCCGTACGGCGAGCGAAATGTCATCATTGGCCACCACCCCAGGGTAATGCTTGGTAATGCCGGAGAGCTGAAGTCGAAAAGGCGCGTCGGAGGTCATGTTGCGGTTCAATGTTCGTGATCAGCGTTGGCATTACCTCGCCAACTCCGGATCGCCTGGCCAATGGTTGCACGCTCGAACTCAGGATGCCAGCGGTAACGCAGCACGTGTTCAATCACGAAAAACCCCAGCAGAGATGCTGGGGAGACGGCGAGTGTAAAGAATCCCCACGCCTTCAAGCCTCCCAAGACGTAAATGGCGATTGAAAGCAATGCCATGACCAGGAAGTAAATCGCCCAGGAGCGCGTGAGTTTGCGGGTGTAGATCTCCATGGCAGGAGTCAAGGGATGCACACGCCGGGCCACGCCCGTGATGAGTGGCTGCGAACGAAGCGAAGCTGCGAACCAGAGGCAAAGAGTCAGATAAACAGTGGAATATTCGGCAACGTAGAACAGTTCCGCCCGTTCGGCATTGTGCTGATAGATGACATAAAGCCCCAACGGCAGGAGCACAGCCAACGCGGCGCCAAGGAGCCTGTGCTGACGCCAGGCCCAGGAACAGGCAAACAGGATGCAGGGCGCAAGAAAGCTCAGGATGGCCAGAGGTGAGCGCGGTTGGAACCATAGTACGCCTATACACCACACGGCATAGGCGATAGCCAGCGCTGTTCCGAAGCCGTGCATAGACGCGCGTCTGGCGCGAGCCTTTGGTGCGATGGCGGATATTTCGGAACCGAGGGACATCTGTCGATGATACTGGCGCATACCCACTTGAACTCGTTTCCGGCGGATCACTCCCGTGCGCCACTGGCGGTCACTGCATTTTTTATCCTTATTGAGTGTCCTGATGCTGAGTGCTTGTTCGACATGGAGTCCCCGGACCAAGAGCAATGCGGGAGAGACTGATGCAGGCGCGCCTGCCGACTTGAGCCCCAGAACCCGAGGCTGGTTTTACTCCTTCCCCCGCTGGGGGAAGGTTGGGAGGGGCCGGCCAACCGGTGGGGGCAAGCAGCGGTCGATTGAAGCGGTGCGGTTGTAAGTCCCTTCTGCTCTTGTATTGAGGTCGGAGGCCGGGATTGCCCCCGGCAGCGCAGTCCCTTTCTTTGCTCGCACAAAGCAAGGAACCAAAGAAATGCGACCCCAAGTCCGTGTCCCTGCGCTGCGCTCCGGGCACCCTCCGGTGCTCGGTCAAGGGGGCCGGCCATCCGGGGCGGTGCGGCAGAACTCACTTCTTTCGCTTCGCTCACTACGTTCAAACAGCTGCCGCAAGCTAGTTCTTGAAGCAAGAGCATCTTTCAGTGCTCTTGTCCGCCCCTTACCCTGCGCTCCTCGGCACGGCCTCAAGGGGTGGGAGCCATGCTCGGGCCATTGCTGCGCTCGGCCTTCGGGAGGTTAGTCTTTTCCTATCGGAAAAGAAAAAAATTTAAGACTTTGACAGAGCGGACTCTAGCAACACGTTCACGATCCGCGCAGGTTCATATATTCATCTCAACATGAAAAATCAGCGCGTTATCGGGGTTCTTGGGTAGGGTAGGGGGTGAGCGGCCCTCGAATCGTACGCCCCACCAAAACCAGCCCCCGGTTAATTCCTAGCCCCCAACCTGTCCCAACGCCTTCAATAATTTCTGTCCCCCACGCCCATCCGCCTTGTGCCCAAGCCGTTGCTGCTCGGCCTTAATGGCCTCCCGTGTCTTGGCGCCGATCATGCCGTCGGCACTCCCAATGTCGTGACCGCGTGCCAGCAACAAAGTTTGCAGCTCCCGGTTCTGCGCGCGGCTGAGTCCGGGGTCGTCAGTAGGCCACGGCGTTGCGAAGGCGGTGCCGGTTCCCGATCGCCCAACGAGATCAGAAAGGTGGGCGATGGCGAGCGCGTAGTTCTCGCTCGCGTTGTAGCTATAGAGCGCGTCGAAATTTCGTCCCACCAGAAACGCCGGGCCACCGCGCGCCGGAATCAACAAACCTGCGGTGCTCACACTGCCCGGCAGAGGCGAGCCGTCTACCAGTGTGAGCCCAGCCGCACGCCAATTACTGATGGGCTGCTTATTCTTGCGCCCCGCGCTGCTCGTATCGATGCCAGCGGGCAACCGGACTTCAAACCCCCAGGACTCGCCGCGCCGATAACCCGCGTTTTGCAGGAAGCGTGCAGTGGAGGCCAGGGCATCCGGTACGCTGTCTACGATGTCCCGGCGTCCGTCACCGTCGAAATCCACTGCGCTACGGAAAAACGTGCTGGGCATGAACTGCGTTTGCCCAAACGCACCCGCCCAGGATCCGGCCAGCTTCTCGGGCGCGATGTGGCCTTCTTGCAAGATCCGCAGGGCAGCGGCGAACTCTCCACGGAAATACGCTTGCCGGCGCCCGAAGCAGCTCAGTGTGGCCAGCGATTGAACCAGTGACCTGCCACCCAGGTTTTGGCCAAAGTTGCTCTCCACTCCCCACACACCAACCACTACATTGGCCGCCACGCCGGTCTGCTGCTCAATCTGTTGCAGTGTCTCGTTCCATTTGGCAAATCCCGCACGGCCCGCCGCGACCCGCTCATCGTCCACGAGCACGGCCAGGTAGTCCCAAACGGGCATGGTGAATTCCGGCTGCCGATTGAGTAGCACCAGCACGGACGGATCAGGAGCCAGGGCATCCGTGAAACGAGTGAAGGTGGCTGGCGTGATGGCTTTGAAGGCGGCTGTACCTCGCAGCTCATTCAAGCAAGTGCTGAATTCCGCGGGATCCAGCTTGGGAGGAAGGTCTTGCGCCAGGGCAGCCGGGGCCACGAAAGCAGCGAGTGAGAGGGCGGAAAGTGTCGTTCGGACGAGTCGGTTCATGTAAAAAATGATAGCGTAGAGGTGAGTGCCGGAGCGACGGCTTCTTTAATCGTGTGTAGTCTGCAAATCCAGCGCCAGTATGGACGTGTTCGCGGAATCGGCGATGCGCTGCTCCACGAAGCCAAGCGCCTGCGCGAGTTGCCGCATGCGCTGGTTTTCGGTCAACACGGTGGCTGTAAGGCGCTGCGTGCCCGCAGCGCGTTGATAGCTGATCAGCTTATCCATGAGGATGCGGCCTAATCCGGTTCCCTTGAGATCGGGGCGCAAGATGATGCCGAACTCCGCACCGATGTTGTCCGGATCAGCCTGTGCCCGCGCTACTCCCAGTGTTTTTTCAGCGCCATCAGCTTCCCGGATGGTCGCGACAAAGGCCATTTCGCGTGCGTAATCAATCTGCACCAGTCGTGCGAGCTCGCTGCGTTCCATGGTGCGGCGGCTGTAGAACACGCGCATGCGGATGTCGTCCGGATCCAGGCTTTCCAGGAAGGCACGATGCTGAGTTTCGTCTTCCGGACGAATGGGTCTCAGCGTCAAGCTCGTGCCTTGCCAAGGTATGGTTTCAATCAATTCATCGGGATAGGGCTGGATGGCGAAGTGGGCAGAACCAGCGGGCTCTTTCGCGCTCACGCGAACACGGGCGTCGAGGGCCATCGCTCCTGCGTGGTTCACGATCAGCGGATTGATGTCCAGTTCGGCAATCTCAGGGACATCCGCCAGCAACTGCGAAACAGCCTGCAGCACCCGGATGATGGAATTCATATCGGCGGCTGGCACATCGCGATAGCCCGCGAGCAGGTGCGAAACGCGCGTGCGGCCTATGAGTGCGCGTGCCAGCGGCGCATTCAGGGGCGGCAAGGCCATGGCGCTGTCTTTCATGACTTCGACCGCCGTGCCGCCCTGGCCGAACAAAATCACGGGTCCGAAAGTCGGGTCCACGCTGGCGCCAATGATCAGTTCCTGAGCCTGTGGCATTTTCACCATCTGCTGTACGGTGAATCCATCGAGTTGGGCCTGCGGGTGGCTTTTACGGATACGCGTGAGCATCTCGCGCGCGGCGGTGCGCACGGCCTCGGCATCTTGCAGATTCAAGACCACGCCGCCAACGTCTGACTTATGGGTGATGTCTTCCGACAGAATTTTCATCACCACCGGAAACCCGATGTTCACCGCCTCGTTCGCTGCGGCATCCGGATTCGCCGGTACGCTGCGCGTGGCTACCACGGGAATGCGATAGGCCTCACATACGGCTTTGGCCTCGGGCTCTGTCAGAAGCTCGCGGCCACTGTCCAGCACCTGCCTCACGATGGAGCGCACTTGGGCGGTGTCGGGCCGCCCTTCTTCCGGAAGAGATCCACTGAAAGGGTGACTAGGGGGCGCTTCAGACAACTCCGTCTGGTTGTCTCCGTAGCGCTGCAGCATGCCTATGGCCTGCACGGCTTGCTCAGGCATGTCGTAGCAGGCAATGCCCGCCTGGAGAAAAATCTCCCGCGCCTCGGCCACGGCGTGGCCACCTACCCAGGCGCTAACTACCGGCAAGGCCGGCTTGCCTGTCGGTTGGATGGAAGACACCATGGCGCGCGCGATATCGGAGGCTGGCACGATGGCTGTGGGTGCGTGGATGAAAAGAATAGTGCCGGTATCACCGGGGTGGCGGGCCAGCGCGTCCAATGCGTCTACATAGCGTTGGGCGGGTGCATCACCAATGATGTCCACCGGGTTGCCTCGCGACCAGTTGGCGGGCAGTACCGCGTCCAGATCCTTGATCAGGGGGCTCCCCAGCTCAGCGAGTGACACCTTGCTGGCCGCAGCGGCATCGGCAGCCATCACGCCGGCGCCACCGCCGTTGGTCAGAATGGTCATGCGGTCCCCGATTGGCCCCTTGAACCGTGTGAGGACCTCGGCCGCGAGGAACAGCTCTTCAAGGCTGTCTACGCGCAGCATCCCCGCCCGGGCGATGGCAGCGTCGTAAACGGCATCGGCACCAGCCAGCGCGCCTGTATGGGAGGTCGCAGCCTTTTGTCCCTGCGCGCTCCGCCCGGCTTTCACCACGATCACGGGCTTGTTGCGCGCCGCAGAGCGCGCCGCCGACATGAACTTGCGCGCCTGGTCAATCGATTCGATGTAGAGCAGGATGGCGCGCGTGCGCGCATCGCTGGCCAGGTAGTCGAGCATGTCGCCAAAATCAACGTCTGCATGCTCGCCCAGTGAAACAAAGTGCGAAAACCCAATGCGCCGCGCATCCGCCCAATCCAGCATGGCCGTCACCAGCGCGCCCGATTGCGAGATGAATGCAAGCTCACCGGGCCGTGCCGGAATGTGGGCAAAGCTGGCGTTCAGCCCAGCGTGAGGCGCCAGTAAACCGACGCAGTTGGGTCCCAGGATACGCATCAGGGTGGGGCGGGCAGCGTCTAACATTGCCTGCTTCTGTTCTGCAGTGAGTCCCGCGCTGATGATCACCGCAGCCTGAGTGCCTCGCTTGGCCAATTGCCGGATCAGATCGACCACGGTGGAGGGCGGCGTGCAGATCACCGCGAGTTCAGGTGTCTCGGGTAGATCGCCTACGCTGGAGTAGCAGCGTTCACCTGTGAGATTCTTGTATTTGGGGTTGACCGGGTAGACGCGCTGCGCCTTACCGCCTGAGCGCATGTTGCGCCAAAGCGTGCCGCCCACTGAGAAAGGCCGCTCCGAAGCGCCGATAACGGCGACAGAGCGTGGATCGAACAGCGAGTCAAGGTTGCGAATGCTCATGGCCTAAGCATAACGGCGCTGCATGAAGTCGCTGTGAAGGCGTGTAAATCCCGACCTCCCCAGGCAATCTGAAGCAGGCGCCTGACCCGCCCCGTGCTGCAGAGGGCGGATGGCGGCTGCCACTATGGCCTAAGAGTGCGGGAGCTAGGCAACCGATTGAGAAGTCACCACTTGCTATGAGCCGTGCGCGCGGCCACCTTCGCCGTCATGAGCTGTGCAGGATGACCGGGTTGGACAAGATGCCGATCCCCTCGATCTCGCACTCCACCAGATCGCCGGAACGCAGGTAGCGCCCGTCCGCAACGGCGCAACCAGCGGGGGTACCTGTGGAAATGATGTCGCCCGGATTCAATGTCATCGCGCGCGAAATGCTGGCAAGCAGCTTGGGCACCTTGTAGATCATTTGCGCCGTGGAAGCGTCTTGGCGGATTTCGCCATTGACGCGGCAGATGATTCGCAAGGGATAGGGGTCTGGCAATTCGTCGCTCAAGGCGATCGCTGGCCCCAATGGGCATGAATGGTCCAGGCTCTTGCCCTGTACCCAGTTCTGTCCGTAGCGACCGGTCAGTGTGCGTGCTGCCTCATTCGCCTGCAGGCCTCGATAGCTGATGTCGTTACAGATGGTGTAGCCGGCCACATGCTGATAAGCGTCGCTTTCGGCAATGTCCCTGCCTCCGCGTCCAATCACCACCGCCAATTCGACCTCATAGTCCACTTTTTCGCCAAAGCTGTGGTCCGCAATCGGGTCTCCGTGGGCCACCGTGGTACCGGGCAGTTTCGTAAAAAAGAAGGGTTGCTCCGGCGGAATCAGTTTGCCTTCCGCGCCATGGTCGTCATAGTTGACTACGTGGGCCAGGATGCGCGAGCCGTTTTCTATGGGGGCCAACAGTTTCACGGAACCCAGCGGCACGAACCTGTTCCGGCTGGCACGCACCAGTTGGGAGGCTGCACTGCGCGCAGCCTCGTCAGCGGCCAGGAACAGCCGCAGATCTCGAAACAGGGGGGCAATCCAATCCATCCCGGCCTCGCAGGCGGCGAGACAGAGGTCCAACACTTGATCGCCCTCAACCACGCACACGTGCGGGCCGGCGACAGTCGCCATGCGTGCTACTTTCATTCATTGCTCCTTGGATAGGGCCGCTTAGGTGGCCAGTTCGCGCATTACGGAATAGAGGGACGGCTGCTGCTCAAAGCCAATGCCTGGAGTTTGCGGAAGCCTGGCGAGGCCAGCTTCGATCGTGACCTCGTTGCCGAAGCCGCTGAATATCCCGAAGGTGTCCGGGTAGGATTCGCAGGCCCCCAGCCCAAGGCCGCCGACCAGTTGAAGGCACATCAGGTTGCCTCCATGCGGATACATGGATCGCCGCTCAAATCCATGTCGCTCAGCGACCTTCAGCACCTTCAGATATTCAGTAATGCCGAAGGCAAGAGGGGGGTCGATCTGGATGATGTCGCGATCAGCGCGGAATCCGCCATAAGATAAAAAATGGTCCAACTCCAAGGCGCAGGCCATGTTCTCTCCGGTAGCCAGCGGCCCATCGTATGCAGCAGAGAGTTCAGCGAAGCTTTGGTAGTCGAGGCAATCGCACGGTTCTTCGAACCAGCGCAGCTGGTACGGCGCGATGGCTTGCGCATAGGAGAGTGCCTGGGCTCGGTCGAAGCTGCAACTGGCGTCCACGGCCAGATTGCGTCCCTCCCCCATGACACTCAAGATGGCCTCAATGCGACGGCAGTCTTCGCCCATCGACATGCCTCCTATCTTCATCTTGACCATGTTGTAACCCGCATCCAGGTGGCGCTGCATTTCTTCGCGCAGGTCTGCCGCCGTCTGTCCTGGAAAATACCAACCGCCACCAACATAGGTGGGGGCTTGCGTCATGGTCCTGCCTTCGTTGAAACGATCAGCCAAGAGCCGATGCAACGGTTGCTCAGCGACTTTGGCGACGAGATCCCACACGGCAACGTCGACGGTTCCCATGGGGATGGAGCGTTCGGCGTAACCACCACGGCGCTCCCGATATTGCCCTTGACGGGCGATCGCGAAGGGGTCGAAGTTGCTGTGGTCAGGCTCCAGCAGGCTATGCGGGGATGCGGCCAGAATACGCGGGGCGATGCGTTCGCGAATCTGCTCACCGCATGCGTAGCGACCGAAGGAGTTGAAGGCGTACCCCACCAGAGGCTGGCCGTCGCGGATAACGTCTGACACCACGGCGACCACGCTGGTGGTCATCTGACTGAAATCTGAGCGGGCGTTGGAGAGGTGGGTCTGCAGTGGTACAGAGCGCTCAACGATGCGGGTGATGCGCATGTTCAGTTGGGCGTAGCGCCAGAGGCTTTGACGGCGGCTGAAAACTTGCTCATCTGCTGCTCCACGAAGTTGATCGCGCGCGGAGCCGGAATCACTGTGGGTTCGAAGGAATTCTCAGCGAGCTTGGCCTGCACCTCGGGCTCCTCCATAGTCTTGCCTATGGCTTGCACAAGCCGCGCATGTACATCCGCGGGTAGGCCCTTCGGGGTTGCGACTACCCATAGTGATGCGGCATCCACACCCGAATAGCCGGCTTCGGCGAACGTTGGGGTCTGGGGAAATAGCCGTGAGCGAGCTTGGCCGGTGACCGCGATCGGAGCGAGGGTGCCTGATTGCACCTGTTGGGTGACCAGGCCCGCCAAGTTGAACATCATGTCGACCTGTCCTCCGAGCAGGTCCGAAATGGCTGGTCCAGCGCCCTTGTAAGGCACATGCAAAAGTTTGATCCCCGCTGCACTTTTGAGTATTTCGCCGTGCAGGTGGATGACAGTGCCAGAGCCTGCGGAAGCGAAGCTGAGTTGATCTGGTTGGGCCTTGGCCTGCGCTACCAATTCAGCGACAGTGCGCGCCTTCACTCGTTGCGTATTCACGACCAGCACCGCATTGGCGGTGGCGATGACGGACAGGAAGTCGAAGTCGCGCAGACTGTTATAGGGAATTTTGGCGTACAGGCTGGGATTGATCGCGAAAGCGGTGTCGAGAAGGCCGAGGGTGTAGCCGTCTGGTGCGGCGCGCGCCACGAGCCCGCTGCCGATCATGCTGGCCGCACCGCCGTTGTTCTCCACGATCACTGGTTGGCCCAATACGGTGCTGAGCCGCTGCGCAAAGATGCGTCCCAGGAGGTCGGTGCTACCGCCTGCGTTATAGGGCACGATCAGTCGAAGAGGGCGATTGGGAAAGTCGGCGGCGAAGCCAGACGCAGGCAGCATGGCGGCGAGCAAGGCGCTGGCGAGGTACGAGCGGCGCGTGCAATTGGGCATCTGAACTCCTGTTGCTGAACCGGGAACGACTCCAGTATAGGAACGCCTATCCCGCACGCCCAATGGAGCGGATTGGGCAGAACTTGGACTTTTCGCCGTTCGGCGCTTAGATCGTGAACATGCGCCCAGTTCAGGCGATGCGCGCAAGCGTGGCTTGTTGCTGCTGGCGGAAGATGCTCGGGCTCAGTCCGCGCAACTGGCGGAAGCGGCGGGAGAAGTACGCCTCGTCCTCAAAGCCCACACGCACGGCGATTTCGGAAATAGGCCGATCAGTGGTTGCCAGCATACGGCAGGCAAGGTCCATCCTCCGCGCGGTAACGATCTCTACAAACGTATTTCCCGTCTCGCGCTTGAGAAGGTGCGCGAGGTAACTCGGCGAGAGGAAGGCTGCCGCCGCCGCATCGCTCAAAGTGATTGGCTCAGCCAGATGAGCACGGATGTACCGGCTAACACGTGCCAGCGAGGCGCGCCGGCTGCCAGTCAATAGGTTTTGGGTTGCTAGCCGCTGCAACGCGGCATCCCAGCGGCGACAAACCAAGCCAATCAGGCGGGTCAGATCTGCGCGGATGAATTCAGTGGCGTAGAAGCCTCCCTGCTGTTGCTCTTTCAACATGCGCGCACACAGCAACGCCGCTTCCTGAAGTTCCGCACCTTCGAGCATGAAGTCCATGTGCTCCTGGTACATGAAGGGCGCAAGCTCAGGCAACTCGCCTAAAGGAAGGTCCTCAAGCTCCAGCAAGTTCAGAGAGCTCTCTGGGCGCAGGAAGCCCAGCCGGTAGTTGATCAGGAAAAAATCACCGCCCTCCACATGGTCGATGCGGTGCATGCGCATGGGCAGAATGAAGCTGACGGTGCCCGGCCGAATGGGAAGGGTGGTTGCCCCGAGCGTTTGCTGAGTACTGCCGGCCAGATTGACATGGATCTGGAAGTAGTCATGCCTATGCAGCGGCGGCTGCGGCATCTCGGTGGAGCCACTGTCGCGAATCAGGAAAGCGCCGGTGGGCAAGAAATCGTCGCTGCGATTCGTTCTTGTCGCAACGGTTGCTGATTTAGCCATCCCGGCCCTTCCGTTCATCCCGCGCAAGCAAGAAACCAGTCCCGCTGCACACGGGCTTTCTGGATCTTGCTCGGGCGAGGAGGGGGCTCATTCAGCGTTGTTCCCGGGAAGGTTTCGACTCCACCGGTGCAACGCTCAAGCGCTTCGCCGCGCCGCTGCCTCTGCCACTGAAAGCGCCGTCATGTTGACCAGCCTGCGCACCGTGGCTGAAGGCGTCAACACATGGGCTGGCGCTGCTGTGCCCAGCAGCATGGGTCCAATCGTCACACCATGGCCCACCGTGATCTTGAGCACGTTGAACAAGATGTTGGCTGCGTCCAGATTGGGGCACACCAGCAGGTTGGCTTCGCCAGTGAGCGTGCTATCTGCCACCGCGCGGTCGCGCAGGACGGAAGACAATGCCGTGTCGCCATGCATTTCACCATCGCACTCGATATCGGGTGCGAGTTCGCGGAACAGATCGCGGGCACGCCGCATCTTGAGTGCCGACCCACGCTTGGAGGTGCCGAAATTGGAGTGCGAGAGGAATGCCACCTTGGGTGGCAGGCCGAAGTTCTCCACTTCTTTGGCTGCCATTTTTGCGATGGCGGCCAGCAGCTCGGCGCTGGGGTCTTCATTGACGTAGGTGTCGGTCATGAACAGCGTGCGGTCTTCCAGCATCAGCGCGTTCAACGTGGCCAGGCCGGGCGCACCAGGTTCCACACCGATGATGGATTCGATGTGCTCCAGGTGCTGATCGAATCGCCCCAGTGTTCCGCACAGCATGGCATCGGCATCGCCCAGGTGCACCATCAGCGCGGCGATGATGGTGCTGGAGCGGCGTACTGCCGCCTTGGCCACTTCAGTGGTCACCCCATTGCGCCCCATCAGGCCGTGATAGGTTTCCCAGTACTGCCGAAAGCGTGGATCATCATCTGGGTTGACGTTTTCAACGTCTTTCCCCAGGCGGATGCGCAGACCGGCTTTCAGAATGCGTTGTTCGATAACCGCAGGGCGGCCGATGAGGATGGGCAGAGCCAGGTTATCGTCCACCGCGATCTGGGCTGCGCGCAGCACGCGCTCATCTTCACCTTCCGCATAGGCCACGCGCTTTTGCGCCTTCGGCACTGCTTTCGCGGCCGCAAACACCGGCTGCATCACCATGCCGGTTTGATAGACAAAGCGGCCCAGGCTGGCGCGGTAAGCATCCATGTCTTCGATTGGCCGTGTGGCCACGCCAGAAGCGACCGCTGCTTCTGCCACGGCGGGCGCGATGCGCAAGATCAAACGCGGGTCAAACGGCGTGGGAATGATGTAGTCCGGGCCGAACTGGAGATCCTTGCCAGCGTAAGCGGCAGCTACCTCGGCGCTGGATTCGGCTTTGGCAAGCGCGGCGATTTCGCGCACACAGGCGAGCTTCATCTCTTCCGTGATCTTGGTGGCGCCGCAATCGAGCGCGCCGCGGAAGATATAGGGAAAGCACAGGACGTTGTTGACCTGGTTCGGGTAGTCTGATCGCCCCGTGGCCACGATGCAATCCGGCCGTGCGGCCTTGGCCAATTCAGGGCGGATTTCGGGCTCAGGGTTGGCCAGAGCCAGGATCACAGGTTTGTCGGCCATGGTCTTGACCATGTCCTCCGTCAGCACGCCAGGAGCTGAGCAACCCAGGAATACGTCAGCACCTTTGACCGCATCAGCCAGCGTGCGGGCATCGGTTTTTTGGGCGTATCTGGCTTTGGAGGCGTCGTAGCCACCTGGGCGGCCTTCATAGATCACGCCTTTGGAGTCGCAAGCGAACACGTTTTTGGGATTCACCCCAAGCGCGACCATCACGTCCAGGCAGGCAATGGCTGCCGCGCCGGCCCCGGATACCGCCAGCTTGACCTGGCCGATTTCTTTACCCACCAGCTCAAGCCCATTGAGCAGGGCCGCTGAGGAGATGATGGCCGTGCCATGTTGGTCGTCATGGAACACCGGAATGTTCATGCGTTCGCGCAGCTTGGTCTCGATGTAGAAGCACTCAGGTGCTTTGATGTCCTCGAGGTTGATGCCGCCCAAAGTGGGCTCCAGAGCAGCGATCATGTCGACCAGCTTGTCCGGATCGCGCTCGTCCAGTTCGATATCGAACACGTCGATGCCCGCGAATTTCTTGAACAAGCAGCCTTTGCCCTCCATCACGGGCTTGCTGGCCAGTGGGCCAATGTCGCCCAAGCCCAGCACGGCGGTGCCGTTGGTGATCACGGCTACGAGGTTTCCGCGCGAGGTGTATTCAGCTGCCTTGGAAGGGTCGGCCTGAATGTCCAGGCAAGGATAGGCTACGCCCGGTGAATAGGCGAGCGATAGATCGAGCTGGTTGGAGAGGGGTTTCGTGGGAGAAACGGCGATCTTGCCCCGTGTGGGAGACCGGTGATATTCGCGCGCAGCATCGCGCAGCGCCATTTCCGTGGGTGAAAGCTGTTGTGGCATATGGTGTCGTCCTCTTTTTATCCGTCCGCGTGAGAAGCCGCCAGTTCCGGAAAAAACGGGAGGCACCTCTAGCCTAACCCAAAATCGGACGTTGCCCGAGAAGCCAGTAGGAGGGTTTTCCTGGTCCGGCTCCTTCTCGGCGCAAAGTTGAATGCCCGCACAACGGGTTCACCCGCCATCATTGCAGCGTTTGAGGCCTTGAAAAACGTTATCTGCGTTACAAGCTTCCACCGGGTTGCTGACCCGGTGGTCTTGCGGGCCTTGATGGCCGTTTTTCAGTGAGCTCTAGCGAGGTGCTGTGGCGGGCGTGAGCCGTTCGCCGCTCCAGGTCAACACCCCCCACACCAGGCGTTTGAAGGCGCCTCGGGCTTCATTCAGCGCTCGACTTAGCTCGCCAGCCGGCTGCGCCACGGTGGTTTCCCAGGATGCGGCGGCGGCGGAGGGCGGGGATGCAATCCAGTCGAAGTTCACTGCGGGAGTGCT
Organism: Ottowia thiooxydans DSM 14619; assembly: GCF_000422885.1. Classification (GTDB taxonomy): domain Bacteria; phylum Pseudomonadota; class Gammaproteobacteria; order Burkholderiales; family Burkholderiaceae_C; genus Ottowia; species Ottowia thiooxydans. The sequence continues at coordinate 65,683 of NZ_AUGX01000020.1, forward strand.
CGCGGCGCAGGCGCCCTGGGCAACGATGGGCTCCAACACGATCTGCCGGCCTGCGCGCAATGCTAGCCGCGCTCCGGGCTGAAGGTGCAAATCGCCCAGAGGGCCGCTTTCCAGGCCCTCGTGAGGGCCATCCAAGGTAGCCCAGACGGCGCCGTGAATGATCAGAATTTCGCCATTCTGGCGCGGCCGCAGCGTCATGGCGTGTCCTGGCTCCAATGTCCATGCGCCGCTCGCACGGCCTAGCGTGGGCAGGTAGGGTGTATTGGATGTCATGGCAGGCTCCTAGGGGGCGGTTTCAGAATGAGTTGGTAGACGCTATCGTGCGCTTGCTCTCATTGACAGTCCAATGAATTTAAGCAACGCTATTGATTCCGAAATCACATTAATGGTTGGCGCCATGCTCCATTCTCAAACCCATCTTCGTAGCCGCCCTATCCAGGCGGGCCATCTGCGCGCCTTCGAAGCGGTGGCGCGGCATTTGAACTTTCGTATGGCGGCCGAGGAGATGGCGCTCACCCAATCTGCCGTGAGCCGACAGATCCAGGGATTGGAAGATGAAGTGGGCGTGGCGCTCTTTCTGCGCCATACGCGTGCGGTGGAACTCACCGCTGCGGGTATGCAACTGCTTCAAGCCGTGGCACAGGCGCTGCCACGAATCGATGGGGCTGTACGGCATATTCGCCAGACCGCAGGGCGTAAGCAGGTGTCCATCACCACTTTCGCCTCGTTCGCTTCGATGTGGCTGATCCCCCGCCTGGAGGTGTTTCAGCGAGAAAATCCGGATATCGACATCCGCATAGACGCTTCCGACACTGCCTTCGACCTCGATCTGGCCGATATCGACGTCGCCATACGCTATGCGCCAGCAGCCAATATGCCCCCTTCGGCGCGAAGATTGTTCGGTGAGTCGGTCACGCCTATGGCCAGCCCGTGGTTGCTTAAAAGCAGTCCTGCCATCAGGCAGCCGCGCGATGTGCTGGCGTTCACGCTGATCGAGGCCGGCGATGCCTACACCCCGCACCTCGAGTGGCTGACCTGGCGGCGCTGGCTTGATTCCAACGGATTGGGCCATGCCCAGCCCAAGCGTTGGTTGAGTTTCAACTATGCCTACCAGATGGTGCAGGCGGCGCTGTCAGGGCAGGGCTTGGTGCTGGCGCGTCCGCCGCTGGTAGCAGAAAACCTCGCCAGCGGCGATCTGATTGAGGTGTTGCCCGGTGCCAGGCTGCACTCACCTATGGCCTACTGGATGTTGGTGGCCCCCCGAAGCGGTTCACGTCCCGAAGTTCAGGCGTTTTCCCAATGGCTATTAGCGCAGGCTGTGGCCACGCGCCTTACGAGTGGAGAAGGAGAGGATCCTGATCTGGTGAACGATCTGGATTGAGATACGCCCCACTCATTCCAACCAACTCTATTCGGGGCCCGCCTCTATAGGAGTCTGCCCCGTGCAACTTACCAGAACGACCTCACAGGAAGCCAATGACGCGAGTTGTTGCCCTGCCTGACATGTGGAACCCGCGCCGATCGCGCCAACACTGACAATCAGGTTGCCAATGATCAAAGGCGTACCACTGGTGTTCGTGATCGTCGTATTGGGCTCGGTAATCGGAATACTTCCGCCTGTAGCATTGGCCAGGCTTGCTGTGGCTGCTTCCGCCAATGACGAAAATTGGTTGCTGCCATTCGCAGCCAAGAAAAGCGATACACCCAGAACAGCAACGATCTTCTGGAATTTATTCAAGCGGAGATGACGTGCAACCAAAATCGCAAGCAAGGAAGCCAGGACAAGCAATCCCCAGGTGGAGGAAGAAGGAACTGCAGTCGGGGTGGCCGGCACGGCGGCGTAGCTCAGCATTGCCATGCACATAGGAGGAAGCACTTGGGCCTGAGCAGTTACCGAAAAAAGGCTAGACCCCAGGCTGGCACCTACCGCAAGGGTATGGGCCCGACACCACTTGAAATTGCTCATATTAAGACCTGGTTAAGGGTTCAGAAAAAATGCAAGTGGTGCGCTGGACATGCGCTTGCAGCCGGACGGGTCGAATATCTCGCATGCGATATCCAATCCAGTTTTTGGGCCAGGCCAACCTCTGGCTAAAGCCTGATATTCGAGTAGCGAATGATCACGACTAATGGCATTAAACCGTTGGTATTGCTTTTTTGTCAAGAAAGCGTGTTTTGGACGCCAACATGGAAGGAAGTTACTGAGGCCAGACAATGCCGTTGTCGTTCAAGATGGCATCGAGCGGTTGATCATGCGCTTCAGGTTCGAAATCGTCGATGAAACCATTGGTAAAACCGAGCCCCACGGTGTGGGGGCGCGGTTCAAGCGCGGCGAGCGTGCGGTCATAGAAGCCGCCGCCGTAGCCCAGCCTGTAGCCACCTGGTGCATAGCCTACGCAGGGCACGAAGAGCAGGGTCGGGGTAATGAGTTCGGTATCCTTGGGCTTGGGTATTCCGTAGGCGTCTTCTTCCATGGGGCAACCGGGGTACCAAACGTGGAAGGTAAGCGTTTTGTGTACTTTGTCGATCACCGGCAGGCCTATGCGGCGGCGCTGCGCTTCGCCCTGTAATTCTCCATCCTCTTTCCAGCGGTGGAGCGCGGGCAGGGGATCGAATTCGCCTTTGATGGGCCAATAGGCTCCAATCACAGTGTCGGGGCGGTCCAGGAGCCAGATCCGCATGACGCTTTGCAGCATATCGGCGCGTGCCAGCCGGTCTTCCAGGTGAAGGCGTTGCTCGATCAGGCGCTCACGCAGTGCCTTTTTTCTGTGGGAATTGTCCATAATGGCCTTGATGTATTTTCCGAAGATTCTGACATCGTTCATTCGCTTGCTTGTATTGCCAGCCTGCGGAGTGTTGCTACCGGGGTTGTTGGCGGCCCAGGGAGCCAGGCCCGGCGCACCCCAATCGGCATCGGCGCCTGGTAGCGATGGCATCATTTTGGACATGCGCGAGGCGGCTCGGCGCGGGGATAAAGCACGCTTGGCCGCGCTCCTGCCGCTCGCTCGCGGACACGCCCTGGAGCCATGGGCAGCCTATTGGGAGATGAAGGCGCGGCTCGACGAGGCCAACGTGCTGGACGTGCAGGATTTCCTGTCTCGCTATGCAGGCAGCTACCAGGAAGACCGCTTGCGAAACGATTGGCTGCTGCTTGCGGGCAAGCGGCGTGACTGGGCAGGTTTTTCAGCTGAATGGCCACGCTTTCGCATGCGAGACGACCGGGAGGCGCGCTGCTACGCAGCGGCCATGGAGGTAGCGCAAGGCCGTGCAGTGACAGCCGAAGTAGTCGCTGATGTGCGCCGCGATTGGTTTGCGCAGCGCGAACTTGATGACGGTTGTCTGTTGGCTGCGGGGTTGCTGCATCAGGCCGGCAAGCTGCCTTTTAACGATCTATGGTTGAAAGCGCGATTGGCGATGGAGGCCAATCGGCCTGGCATGGCACGCGCGGCGGTCGAGCTGGATGCGCCAGATGCCGCTGCCACCGTGGCGCAAATCCAGACCAGCCCAATCCGCTATCTGACGAGCCGCGCGGCTGTGGGCACCCGTAAGGGGCAGGAGTTGATCGTTCTGGCGCTCATCAAGCTGGCCACGCAAGACCCTGACCAAGCCGCGGCTCAGATGGAGTCCAAATGGAGCGTCCAGCTCAGGCCGGAGGAGCGCAATTGGGTTTGGGGCGTGATTGGCCGCCAGGCAGCTCTGAAGCTGCAGGATGGCGCGGTACAGATTTTCGCCAAGGTGACGCGTGACAAGGATTTGAGCGACGAAATGCTGGCTTGGAAGGCCCGCTCCGCCATGCGGCAGGGCCAATGGCGGACCGTGAAATCGGCCATCGAGGCCATGGATGCGTCGGCGCGGGAAGAACCCGTTTGGGTTTATTGGCGTGCTCGCGCCCTGACGGCTTTAGCCCGCAGCGACGCTGACCGCGTATTGCCGCGCCAGTTGCTTGAGAGCATTGCGGGCGTGCAAGGCTTCTACGAAAAGCTTGCACAAGAGGATTTGGGTCGCCTGATCAGCGTGCCTCCCGCGCCAGCGCCTCTCACTGAAGCCGAAAAAGCCGCAGCGCGAAGCAATGCAGGTTTAAATCGTGCCCTGCTGGCTATTTCCGTCGGTTTGCGCAGCGAAGGCGTGCGTGAATGGAACTACACCACGAATCTGCACACTCCAGGCGGCATGCCGGAGCGTGAACTGCACGCCGCCGCTGACCTTGCTTGCCAATTTCAGGTATGGGACCGCTGCATCAACACCAGCGAGCGTACACGGACGTCATTCGACTACGGACATCGCTTTCCTATGCCTTTCCGCGATGCGGTGGTGAATCAGTCGCGCTCCATAGGTCTTGATCCGGCGTACGTGTACGGCTTGATTCGCCAGGAGAGTCGTTTCATTATTGCGGCCCGGTCGGGCGTGGGCGCCTCAGGGTTGATGCAGGTCATGCCAGCCACAGCGCGGTGGACGGCGCGCAAAATTGGCCTGACCGGCTTTACCCCTGACCAGATCTACCAGCAAGACACGAATATCTTGCTGGGAACGAGCTACCTCAAGTTGGCGCTCGACGATTTCCAGAACTCTCTGCCCCTGGCGGCCGCTGCCTACAACGCAGGTCCCGGTCGGCCGCGGTTGTGGCGGGCGCCCGGAGGCTCAAACCCCACCCTCGATGGTGCGATCTGGGCCGAAAACGTCCCATTTTCCGAGACCCGTGATTACGTGAAAAAGGTTCTCTCCAACACGGTCGATTACGCGGCCATCCTGACCGGCCAGCCGCAATCGCTCAAAGCCCGGCTGGGTACGGTAGGCCCGCTGCCTACCGGGGCGGTGGATTTGAGCACTGAGCTGGTTCCACCTTAAAGATCCGGGTACGAGAGGGGTTCGCCCGACCTGCGTTGACCGGATGTTGCCAGAGGAGATAGAGATGAATGGCGGCGGGTGCTAGGAGGCTGTCGGACTTGGAGCGCCGATAGCGAAAATGGGCCCCAGCGAGGACAGTTTTCACGGGATTTGCAGGCCCATAGCCTAGCTATGGGTCAAAAAGACCGTGAAAAATGGACCGCTGCGGACCATTTGCAGCCGGCGATTTCCAAGTCCGACAGCCTCCTAGCGCCTGCCAAAGAGTGCGAGCTGAACCTTGATGGCTCTAGGGATCGCTTGCTTGCATGTTCCGCGAGTGAATTCCATCTCACAGCTACGAAAGGCCAAAAGATAATGCAGCGCGCACTTGTTCTCGGCGGTGGTGGATTTGTCGGTCGTTATGTGTGCGAGCACCTGCAGCGGCAGGGTTGGCGCACCATCGTTCCTACACGCCAATACGCGGCGGGCAAGCACCTGCTAAGCCTGCCCAGCCTGCAGCTGGTGGAGGCTGATGTCATGGCTCCAGGTGAATTGGAGCGGCTTTTACCGGGCTGCCACGCCGTGATCAACCTCATCGCCGTTCTACACGGCAGCGAAAAAACCTTCGCTCGCGTGCATGTGGAATGGCCGCGCCAAGTGGCCCAGGCGTGCACGCAAGCGGGTGTGCGCCGATTGATTCATGTCAGTGCGCTCGGCGCCGATTCCGGTGGGCCTTCGAGATACCAGCGCAGCAAAGCCGAAGGCGAAGCAGTATTGCGAGCCGCAGCAACGGCTGGTCTGCTCGATCTCACGGTGCTGCGGCCTAGCGTGATCTTTGGCCGTGAAGACCGCTTCATGAATCTGTTCGCACGGCTGCAAAAATTTCTTTTAGTGATGCCACTGTCTGGGGCCGATGCTCGCCTGCAGCCGGTGTGGGTGCGCGATGTGGGGCAAGCCATCGCCCGCGCGCTGGACGATGACGCCACCATCGGTCAAACCTATGAAGCATGCGGCCCCGATGTGTTCACGCTTGGCGAACTGGTGCGTCTCGCTGGCTGCTGGGCGGGTGTGCGTGGTGGCCGTGGACGGCCGGTGATCGGGCTGCCTATGGGCATAGGCAAACTGCAGGCGCTGGTGATGGAGTTGATCTCTTCCAAGCCGCTGATGAGCCGCGATAATCTCGATTCGCTTCGTGTAGACAATATCGCTGGCGGTCAACTGCCTGGCTTGGCTGCGTTGGGCGTGACCCCTGCACCGCTGGGGGGTGTCGTGCCGCTATACCTTGGCGATGCGGGTTTTGCCGCGCGCTTTAACGAAATGCGCCGTCGCGCAGGTCGGTGAAGGCGTTTAGGCGGCCTGTGCGCCATGGGGTACTGTACATATTCATGATGGAGGCCTCCTTGCTCAAGCTTTATATTGGCAACAAGAACTACTCGTCCTGGTCCATGCGTCCATGGGTTCTTCTCAAACAGGCGGGTATTGCGTTCGAAGAGGTGATGGTGCGCTTTGACTCTTTCGAGGCCGATTCGCAGTTCAAGCGTGCGCTGATCGAGCTGAGCCCCACTGGCAAGGTTCCGTTGCTGGTGGATGGTGACATTGCCGTATGGGATACGCTGGCCATCGCCGAATATCTGGCAGAGGCTTTTCCTGAAAAGCAGCTGTGGCCGAAAGACACCAAGGCACGTGCCCATGCCCGCAGCGTGTGCGCCGAAATGCATTCGGGATTTTCCGCGTTGCGCGGTGCCTGCCCAATGAACATCGAAGCCAGCCTACCGGATATTGGCGCGCTCGTTTTGCGCGATCAGCCTGGCGTGGGAGCAGACCTGAATCGCTTGGCCGAACTATGGGGTGGCGTGCTCGCACGCCATGACGGGCCTTTCCTGTATGGCGATTTCACCATCGCCGATGCTTACTTCGCGCCGGTCGTGATGCGCATCCGAACCTATGCCTTGCCGGTGCCTGCGGCGGTGGACGCCTACATCGGGCGTGTGTGTGCACTGCCGGGGGTTAAAGCCTGGATCGATGGCGCGCTGGCCGAGCAGGATTTCCTGGCATTCGAGGAACCCTACCGGCTTTCGCGGTAGGAATGAACGTGCGTTAGTCCATCGGCCACGGTACCTGAGCAGAGGCACTGGGCGGCGCTTGATCGGTTGGTGGCTCTTCAGGTGTGGCTTGTTGCTCCGCGCGAGCGCTGCGCCACCAGGGCGTGACCGTTTCCACGAGCGCCGGTTGCACTGCTTCGCCAAGGCGCGGCATCACCAGGCGGGTGCCGAATTTCGGCGCCAGCTCCAGCAGCCGCTCTGGAGGTTGGTCCCATGAGTGCATGGCCAGCGCAAACGTTCCCCAGTGCACAGGCAGCAAAGGCGCATTGCCCAGCAGTGCGGCAGCTTCCAGCGCATGATCAGGCCCCAGGTGGATATCGCCCCAGGCTGGATGGAATGCACCCACTTCCAGCATCACCAGATCGAATGGACCCAGGCGTTCGCGAATCGTGGCGTATTCGCCCGTGAGGCCCGTGTCGCCACTGAAAAACACCGCATGGCGTGGCCCGCGCACCACCATCGATGACCACAGCGTGGCATTGCGGTCTTTCAGACCGCGCCCCGAAAAGTGCTGTGATGGTGCCGCGGTCACTTGAAGGCCTGTGCCGGGCAACTTGAAGTCTTCCCACCAATCCAGTTCATGGATGCGATCCGCCGCAATCCCCCAAGCCTGGAGATGGGCCCCCACGCCGAGTGAGGTCACGAAAGGTACATTGCTTTTAGCCAGTACTTTGATGGTGGGGTAGTCGAGGTGGTCGTAATGGTCGTGCGAGATCACCACTAGGTCGACGGCAGGCATGTCACGTAGCGTGACAGGTGCCGGCTGAAAACGCTTTGGGCCTACCAGGACCGAAGGCGAAGCGCGCGGACCCCAAACGGGGTCAGTCAGCACACGGTAGCCGTCGATCTCGATCAGCACCGTCGAATGGCCGAGCCAGGTTGTACGCAAGCCGGTGTCAGGCTTGTGCAGCCAAGACTGGCGAGGATCATTCACTGGTAGCGGTGCCTCAGGTACGCGGCGGCCCCCGCGACTGAGAAATTCCCGCAGGCTTGGCATGGGCACTGAGGTGTCCCGCAATCCCGCTGGAATCGGCCTCACGTTTCGAAAACCTGTTTCTGCCCAGCGTGGGGAAGCGCGCATGCGCTCCAGGCGGAGGCCTTCAGCGCGTTTGCCTAGCGATTTCATGATGAGTACGTTTTCTGCGTTTGGCGCTGAAGTTCAGTCGATCTTGATGCCGCGTGACTTGATGATGCCATCCAGCAAGGTGGTTTCCAGACGTACCCGCTGGGCCAGGCCTTCTGGCGAAGTGCCTACCGCCTGCCAGCCTTGCTGGAACATGCGCTGGCGCACATCGGCACTTTTCATGACAGTGCCGAGCGCTGCGGAAATGCGTTGCCGAGTAGTGGCACTCAAGTTGGCGGGGCCGATCAGCGCCGTCCATACCTCCAGATTGAAATCCTTGACGCCTTCCTGTGCCAAGGAGGGCAATTCGGGCACCAGCGCGCTACGCCCGCTGGTTGTGAGGCCAATGGCTTGCAGCTTTCCGCCCTTGATTTGCGGCATGGCCACACCGGGAGGAATCAGGGCCATCTGGACCTGACCGCCGATCAGTGCCCCCACCACAGCTGGATTGCCGTTGTAGGGAACATGCACGGCCTGTAAGCCAGGCACCCGAGCCTTCAATAGCTCCATCCCAAGATGTCCCACCGAACCTGCACCTACGGAGCCATAGTTCCATTTGTCGCCTTGCCGCCGGGCTTCTTCAAAAAACGCCGCGCCGCCAGGCACATTGGCCGGTGCCACCAGAATCAGCGGGGCAGTGGTCAGCAGGCTGAGATAGGAGAAATCACGCGCGGGATCGTAGGCGAGTTTTGGGTACAAGGTTTTGGAGGACGTGAGGTTGCCGTTGATGACAACGCCAAGCGTGTGGTCATCAATGGCTTTCGCCACAGCATCCGCCGCAATATTGCCGCTAGCCCCGGGCTTGTTATCCACGATCACCGGTTGGCCCAACGCGTGTGACAAAGGCTCAGCGATGGCCCGCGCCGACATATCAGGGGTGGAGCCCCCAGGAAAACCTACCAGGATGCGGATTGGCTTATTGGGCCACGGCTCGCCTTGTGCGAACGCCGGCACGGATAGGGTGGTCGCCGCAGCGGCCAAGCTCATGAACTGTCTACGGTACATAAATTCTCACTAGATCTTGTTTGGAAGAGAGTCGCCGTCTCGCCCCAGAAAGGCGCCGGCGCGAAGCAATTGGCTCTGCAAAGTGGCGACATCGATACGGCGGGGCGGCACCCTTTGAGACAGCGCCAGTGCGGCCCCTGTGCCCGCTGCCTGCCCCATGACGAAGCATCCACCCGATACCCGCGCGGCAGATTGACCGCCGTGTGTCATGGAGGCGCAGCGTCCGGCCACCAGAAGATTGTCAAGCCCCTGCGCCAGCAGCATACGCCAGGGCAAGTGATTGAAACCCCGGCTGGCGGCTTGTCCCTGGGGGGTATCAGTGCCGTTCGGCCAGCGAAAACTGACATTGCCCGCCACATGCTCTTCCACCATCCAGCCATTCACGCCTATGGTGTCTTCAAAACTGACGCAGGAAAGCACGTCTTGCTCGCTCAGCTGATAGTCACCGAGCACGCGCCGCGTCTCGCGAACGCCAATCTGCGGCGGAATATCGATCAGGTAAGCGGACTCGAAACCTGGCACATCGCGGCGCAGAAAACCCAGGAAATGCGCTGCTTGGCGCCGGCCCTCCGCCTCCGCTGCCGAGAGCTGCAGCGCATCGGTGCCGTCGACTGGGCCGCCGTCGGCCCGCGCCAGTTGAGAAACATTGGCACGCCACTCGGTTGGGTTCTTCTGCGGTCGCAGGATGGGCGCCTTGCGCGCGAAGCGTTCGCCGCGCTCGGTGGCCTTTTCCATCAGTGCCGCCACGCTGGCCCAGGCCGGGCCGGCTCTGGCTGGATCAACCCCACCCACGCGCATCATGGTCGACGGATACATCATCTCGTGCCCGTCGGTACCTTTTTCATAGGGGGCCCCAGCCAGCGCTGCAACGTCGCCATCTCCGGTGCAATCAATGAAGCAGCGCGCGCGAACAGCAAAGCGGCCAGATTTGGTTTCGATGAACACTGCTTCGAGATTCGCCGCATCTCGCATCGCCACACCGGCTACCCAGGCATGCAGCAGCACTCGGCTGCCGCTGGTAGCCAGAAGCTCGTCTGCCGCAATCTTGAATGCCGCCGTGTCATAGGCTTGCGCCGCGATACGGCCCCCAAATAGAAGATGAGGCGTATTGAGACCTCCCAGGGAATCGATACGTGAGAGCAGGCCGTCAGCCACGCCGTGCACCACCTGACGGAGCGAGCCGTGCACGTTGGCATGCAGACCACAAAAATTGGTCACCCCCGCCGCCGTGCCCATGCCACCTAGAAAACCATAGCGTTCCACCAACAGCGTACGCGCGCCTGATTGAGCCGCGGATGCTGCAGCCGCCAATCCTGCGGGGCCACCTCCCAGTATCAATACGTCTACTTCATCGAGAACCGGGGTCTCGCGGGCGCTTTCCGTCAGTGTGCCATTCATGGCGCAACGATAGCACTCCTGGTGGAGGTGGCGGCGCAGCCTTAGTGCCCAGGCTGTGGCGAATTCCCTCTTTTGCGAAAAGGCTGAGATGTAGGAAGTGCGCAGCCAAGCTCATTAATAATGGGCCGATGAAAATATATATGGTTGGCGGCGCCGTTCGCGATCGTTTGCTCGGGATACCGGTGCAAGATCGCGATTGGGTGGTGGTGGGCGCCACCCCGGAGCAGATGACCGCCCAAGGATTCACCCCTGTGGGCAAAGACTTCCCTGTTTTCCTGCATCCCGGCACACGAGAGGAATATGCTCTTGCTCGCACGGAGCGCAAGAGCGGGAGAGGGTACCGGGGCTTCACGGTGCTCGCAGACGCTGGCGTGACTTTGGAAGAAGATCTGGCCCGGCGCGATCTCACCATCAATGCCATAGCTGCTTGCGAGGATTCCCCTGAAGATCTGGTGGACCCTTACGGGGGCCAACGCGACCTCGCCGCCAAGGTGCTTCGCCACGTCACTGAAGCTTTTGGCGAGGACCCGGTACGCATCTTGCGGCTGGCGCGATTCGCGGCGCGCTTTCATGATTTCACGGTAGCACCAGAGACCATGGGATTGATGCAAGGCATGGTGCAAGACGGTGAGGTCGATCATCTGGTGCCGGAGCGCGTTTGGCAGGAGCTTTCGCGCGGATTGATGGAGCAGCACCCCGAGCGCATGTTCGAGGTGCTGCGCGAGTGCGGCGCGCTGCGCGTGATCCTGCCCGAGGTCGATCGTCTGTGGGGCGTGCCCCAGCGCGCTGAATATCACCCCGAGGTGGATACTGGCGTGCACCTGATGTTGGTGCTCCAGATGGCGGCTCGCCTGGAAGCGCCCTTACCCGTTCGTTACGCCTGCCTCACGCACGATCTTGGCAAAGGCACCACGCCAGCTGACATTTTGCCGCGTCACATCGGCCATGAGAAGCGCAGTGCCGAACTGCTGGGATCTCTCTCAGAGCGCCTGCGCGTGCCCACTGAATGCCATGCCTTGGCCGATGTGGTGGCGCGTGAGCACGGCGGTATTCACCGCAGCGGCGATTTGAACCCGGCGGCTGTGGTGCGGCTCCTTGAGCGCTGCGATGCCTTTCGCAAGCCAGAGCGTCTGCGAGACATCCTGTTGGCTTGCGAATGCGATGCACGTGGGCGGCAAGGCCTGCAGGAGACCGAATACCCGCAGCGCGATCGCCTCATTCAGGCCTTGACAGCGGCGCAAACGGTTGCCACCGACGAGATCGCGCGCACGGCACAAGCTCGTGGCGCTGTCGGCGAGCAGATCGGTGAGGCGATACGGCGCGCGCGTGTGGCCGCCGTAGCCGCCATGGAACCCGCAAGCGCTGGATAATCACCAGATGGCACGCCCCATTTCCGCTTCGCATGACAAGCGCCGAGACGAAATCCTAGACGTCGCGGCGGCCTGTTTCGCTCGACAGAGCTACCCAGCCACCAGCATGAACGATATCGCTGCGGCTTGTGGCACATCCAAGGCCCGGCTCTATCACTACTATGGCAGCAAGGAGTCCATCCTTTTTGACCTGCTTGATCGCTACACCCAGAAGCTGTTGTTGATCATTGGCCAAGCGGAGGCGCGGGCGGAGCGCCAGGCGATGGATGAACGTGCCGCGCTGCACGAGCTTGTGCGCGCTTTCCTGCGTGAGTACGAAACCTCGGCCACCAGGCACGCGGCGCTTCTGGGTAGCACTCAGTTTCTTGCCGTCGAGCAGAGAGAGATTATTCTTAACCGCCAACGCGATGTGGTGGCCGCTGTCGGGCGCTTTCTGCGGCGCGCCTACCCCCAACGCCTGAACACCAACAACCAGACTGCGATCACCATGACCTTGTTCGGCATGATCAACTGGACATTCACCTGGTTGCGCCCCGGGGGCCCCATCAGCTATAGCGCCTACGCCGATGAAGTGATTGGCATCCTTGAGCAGGGCTTGACTACAGAAGCTCCCAAGCCCGGTAGTTCGGCCGGGGCGTGAGCAAGCCTAAGTGAACGCAATCCACTCCAGCTCAACTCGTTCATGTCTTGGCCGGCGGAGCAAGCTGGGCGGAGGGCCAAACCATCCTGACTGCTTCCACGAGCGCCTTGATCAAGGGGTCATCTGTACGGCCTGCCTGATGCCCGAGTGACATGGCGTAATTGGCATTCACGAGCGGGGAGGAGGCCAGCACGCCCGCGCGGATCCCCTCCTGTACATATTCGTCTCGAAGCAACATCATGCCTACATTGTTTTCAAGCATGGTCCGCCCAAGACTCGGGTTGTCGAAGCTTGCAACGACATTCATTTCAAGGCCGCGATCGGAAAATAGTGTGGTGAACATCCCTGAGTAGGCGGAATGCGGATTTCCGGGCGCTATCCAAGGGAGTGCCGCAAGTTCTGACACATCTGCTGTTTCGATCCTGTCTTTCCAGGCGATGGGTCCCGCGACCCTGAATTGCACTTTGCCTAGCTCGTAGTAGGTGATCCCCGGGTCAGTGGGCGCGCCCAGAAGAAGGCACGCATCCAGCTCACCGTTTCGCAGACCCTGCCGGCCGCTGGCGGAAGTCCTTCCTCTGAGGTCTACCGTGATCAGTTCGTGCAAGCTTCGCAATTGCGCGACTATTGAGCCGACACGAGTGTCTGGTTCTGTGCTTGTTCCAAGGACAATTTTTCCATCGACCTTGTCGCTCAACTCGCGCGCATACGCCATGAATTCACCTGCGCCGCTCAGGATGGCCTTGGCGCGCTCCAGCAACAACTCGCCCGCCTTGGTCGGTTCGAGGCTCCGATTGGTGCGAACGAAAAGCATCATATTCAGCGTCTCTTCGATCGCGCGTACATGCGCGCTGGCGGTCGATTGGCTGATGTACAGCCGTTCTGCGGCGCGCGTGAGATGCTGTTCTTCAGCAACAGCGATGAAGGTTCGCAAGTGAACGAGGTCAATCAACATGTCAGTCTCCAGGCCGTCCGCTCTTTCGGGGACGATTCAGGCTCGAAGCTTAAGGCAACGCTAGATTAGGGCGTATTCACACTAAATTCACGCGGGGGTGTATTCAGTGTGAATACGCCCTAGTTCTCGCGCTGCCGACCGAACCCCCTCTTCCGCATGCGGGAGAGGGTGGGCGGGGCCGGCCAACCGGTGAGGGTCGAGTGCGGTGGATCTACGCGCTGCGGTTTGTCCATGGCACTCCGCATATACATCTTAGAACCCCCGCAGCAAGCTGAACATCAGAGCGAATACATCTCGTGCAACTTCAAAGTGCGGTGCGCGCGCTTCAGATGCGGAATGTCAAACATCTTCCCGTCGATCCCGACCGTTCCCACACCATCCACGCTATCAAAAGCCGCCACCACTTTTTTGGCCAACTCAACGTCCTCCATCGAAGGACTGAACGTCTCGTTGATGGGGGCAACCTGGTCTGGATGAATGGCTGCCCGCCCCGTGAAGCCTTCCTGCGCTGCAGCACGGCAGCTTGCGCGCAGACCTTCTGTGTCACGGTAGTCCACATACACCGTTTCCATCGCTTGCGCGCCGCATGCCTTGGCCGCCAGCAGCATGGATGAGCGGGTAGCACGGTAGGTCAATGTCCATTGCCCTGACGAATCAAGGTTGGTCGAAGCGCCTATTGCGGCGCTCAAGTCTTCCGCGCCCCAGTTCAGAATGGCAAGCCGAGGCAGCTTGGCGGTGGCGAACTCCGGCAAGCGCAGCACTGCCGATGCGGTTTCCGTGGCTACCGCGCATATTTTTGTTTGTCCCGTTGGCACGCTATCGCGAACCTCCAGCGCGTCCAGCATGTAACTAAGCCGCTGAACATCCTCCGGGCTATCAATCTTCGGCTGCACGATGCCGTCTGGTTGACCGCCCAACACCGCGGCAAGATCTACGAGTGCGGAGTCGTCGAACGCGTTAATGCGCACCCATAGTTTGGACTTACGAGCGCCGATGGGACGTTGATCGAGAAAAGCCCGCACCTTCCGGCGTGCTTCGGCGCGATTTTGCGGGGCGACAGAGTCCTCGAGATCGAGCACAACCGCATCGGCACCGCAGGTGTCCACTTTGCCCAATTTTTTGTCATTGTCTCCGGGCACATAGAGCATGGAACGGATGTACATGAATGATCTCTTTCAGTTGATCGCTTGGATGGATCTCAGTTCTGTGATGTCGCTCTCGGAGAACCCCGACTCGCGAAGAATCTCTTCGGTGTGTTCGCCATGGAGGGGCGGCGGTGATCCAGCCTCACGTGGCTCGCCTCCCAGCACAAAGGCCTGGCCTATGGACTGAATGGCGCCGGCATGTGGATGCTCATAGCTGACAACGACTCCGCTGGCTTTGGTGTGGGCATGCTCCAGTACCTGTTTGAGGGTGTTGATGGGTGCGCAGGGAACACCGACCTTGGCTAACTCCTCACTCCAGAACTCGGCACTCTGCAGAGCGATGGCTTGTTGCACTCGGGCTTCCGTCTCTTGCCGACGTGCCACGCGCGCTGCATTGGTGCGGAACTCAGGCGCATCCGCGATATCTTTTAGCCCTGCGACGGCGCAGAATTTCTGCCAGAGGTTGTCGTTGGCCACGCCCAGCAATATAGGACGGTCGGACGCATCGAATACCTTGTACGGACACAGTGATTCATGTGTGGATCCGCACCTTGGAGGTTGCTCTCCACGTTCCCAGAAGCTCTGCACGTTGTAGCGAAGAAGCGCCAGAGCGGTGTCAAACAGATTGGCTGATACGGTGGTGCCTTTGCCCGTTCTGCCGCGTTCGATCAGCGCTGCGAGGATGCCCGTGAGCGCGTGCGTGCCGGTCATTTGGTCGATAGGAGAAATCGGACTGCGGATATGTCCGCCGTCTTCCTCTCCCGTCAGGGACATCATCCCGCTGAACGCCTGAAGGATGACGTCGTATCCACCAAGATGCTTCAGAGGCCCGCTTCGGCCATAACCCGAGATACTGCAATGGATCAGCTTCTCATTGATGCCCTGCAGCGTTTTGGCATCAATCGCCAGCCGTTCGGCCACGCCGGTGCCAAAACTCTCAATCACGATGTCGGCGCCCTTTGTGAGCGCATGAGCAACACGCCGTCCGGACTCGGTCTTGAGATCCAGTGCAATGCTTCGCTTGTTCCGGTTCACGCTAAGAAATACCGCGCCTAGCCCTTCGCGGCGGAACGGGGGCCAGCCGCGCGTCTCATCGCCCAGCTTGAGCGGCTCGACCTTGATGACTTCCGCGCCCAGATCGGCCAGCGACTGTGTACACAATGGTCCCGCAAGCGTTTTCGAGAAATCCAAAACCCGGATGCCCGCCAAAGGTTTGATCACTTCGCTCTCCGCTTCATCAATGCCACGCGTTTGCACAACGCCACAAGCTCGTTTTTCTGATTGAACGCTTCATGAAGAAATATCGTGATGCCGGCATCTGGCCGGGACTTGCTCTCGCGCAGTTCGTCGACCGTGGTGCGGCAATGCACGGTGTCTCCGTGAAAAAGCGGGCGTGGAAACCTGACTTCGTTCCACCCCAGGTTTCCCACCGTGGTACCCAGTGTGGTGTCTTCCACCGAAACCCCGACCATCAGGCCAAGCGTGAATGCGCTATTCACAATGCGTTGACCGAACTCGGTGTGCTCGCGGCAATACTCCTCGTCAATGTGGAGCGGCGCAGGGTTGTGGGTGAGTGCGGAAAAGAGAACGTTGTCCATCTCCGTGACCGTGCGGCGAACGGTGTGATTGAAGACTTGGCCAACTTTGAAATCTTCGAAATAGAGTCCAGGCATGTGATGTTTCCTTAGTAGGATTTCGGCAGATCGAGAACCTTCTCGCCGATGTAGTTGAGGATCATTTGGTCAGTGATGGGCCCAATTCGACACACCAACACCTCACGCAGGAGGCGCTCCACCACGTACTCCTTGGCATAGCCCATACCGCCCATCGTCAGAACAGCTTGTTGGCATGCTTGATAGCCGGCGCGAGATCCGAGTAATTTGGCGCTATTGGCTTCGGCGCCACAGGGCAAGCCGGCGTCGTAGAGCTCAACGGCCCGTTCGACCATGAGTTGCGCCGCTTCCAGTGCAATCCAGTTCTCAGCCAATGGGTGCTGAATGCCTTGGTTTTTCCCAATGGGTCGCCCAAAGACCACGCGCTCCTTGGCGTAACGTGTCGCGCGTTCCAAGGCATCCTGGCCAATGCCAATCGACTCGGCCGCAATCAGGCAACGTTCAGGGTTCAGGCCGTCCAAAAGATAGTGAAACCCTTTCCCTTCTTCGCCGATGAGATCGGAGTCGGGCACGAAATAGTCATCGATGAACAGCGCGTTGGAGTCCACTGCTGCGCGGCCGTGTTTGGGGATGCGGCGCACTTCGATCTTCGAGCGATCGAGGTCGGTGTAAAACAGCGACATGCCATCCGTCGCTTTGCCCTTTCCCTTTTCCGGTTTGGGGGACGTACGAGCGAGCAGCAAGATCTTGTGCGCGACTTGCGCAGTGGAGATCCACATCTTGCGTCCAGACACCCGAAAGCCGCCGTCGACCTTTTTCGCAAATGTCTTGATGCTGGTTGTGTCCAGGCCGGCATCTGGCTCCGTGACGCCAAAGCACACCTGGGTGGTTCCCGCCACCAGGCCGGGAATCCAGCTGGCCTTCTGCGCTTCGCTGCCATGGACCAGCATTGGATGTGGGCCAAACATATTCATGTGAATGGACGACGTGGCCGCCATGCCACCGCCGTTGCGGGCGACTGTATGCATGACCAACACGGCTTCCTTGATGCCCAGGCCTGCACCGCCATATTGCTCGGGCATGGTCACGCCTAGCCACCCATCTGCCGCCATTGCACGGTGAAACTCCTTGGGGAAGCGCGCGTGCTCCTCACACTCGGCCCAATAGTCGTCGCCGAAACGTTTGCAGACGGCGGTCACACCGTCAACTATGGCGCTCTGCTCTCCGGAAAGTCTGAACATTTTTTGTCCTCAAGTTGATGTCGTGCAATGTAGGTCTGGAGCGGCCTCATAGTCAATGGTTAACCATATTTGATTTTCTAATGCCGGCGATCGGTTTCACCGATGTTTATAGAGTGTTCTGAAATGGTGATGACGGGAATCAGAAGATCAGCATGATCAATGGTTGACATTTAAAAACGCGACTCCTAAGCTTCAGGCTCCCGATTGCGCAAGGAATGCTTGAGATGAAAAACCGCCAATGGGTGCTTGCATCGCACCCCAAACAGGAAGTCGATGCGACCACCTGGAAGCTTGTGGAGCAAGACTTGCCGCTACTTGCTGCCGGACAAATTCTGGTGCGGGTGCGCTGGCTTTCCGTAGACCCTTACATGCGCTCCAAACTCAATCAGGGCGCGATGCGAATTGGTGATCTGATGTTGGGCGGCGGAGTAGGTGAAGTCGTTCAGTCCAACCACGCGGAGTGGAGCGTGGGTGATATCGCAGAGGGGCTCGAACTCGGCTGGCAGGAGTGGGCGGTGCTCAATCCAGATATCCCTGGCCCGGCGCGAGTGAACAAGCTCGTGGCCGGACCCATCGCCATGCAATCAGCACTCTCCTGGTATGGGATGCCTGGGCTCACAGCCTACTTTGCAATGCTTGAGATCGCGAAGCCTCAACCGGGTGACACCGTGGTTGTTTCTGCCGCCGCGGGGGCGGTAGGGCAGATCGCCGGGCAGATCGCCAAGCTTGCGGGTGCGCGGGTTGTGGGGATTGCCGGCGCTGACATGAAGCTCGCATGGTGCAAGACCCTAGGTTTCGATGACACCATCAACTACCGCTCGGAAGCCGATCTGGCCGGGGCCGTAGCGCGTGTCTGCCCGCAGGGCGTCAACGTCTTTTTTGACTGCACCGGTGGGCCTGTTCACGATGCAGTGATGGCCAATCTTGCACTCCGCTCGCGCGTCGCCATCGTTGGCAAGGTCGCGGTCGCCAACAAGGCAGCTCACGAAGATCTGGGCCTGCGCGCCAGCGGAAAGCTCATAGCCAGCCGTGCTCGTGTGGAGGGCTTTGTGGTGTATGACTGGTGGCATCGCCGTGAAGAAGGCCTGCGTCGCCTGGCGGATTGGCACGCCACTGGTGCACTCAAGTTCCGCGAGGATGTTGCCAAAGGCATTGGCGAGCTTCCTAACGCGTTCTTGCGAATGATGCGCGGCGAAAACCTGGGTAAACAGCTGGTAGAGCTTTGATTTACCCCATCTAATTTATAAAAGGAGATAAGCATGAAAAATTTCTTCGTTCCCGTCATGTCTGTTTTAGCGTTGACCCTGGCTGCAGGGTCTGCCCATGCCCAGAGCTCATCAGACAGGCCTTTGACGCTGGTCGTGCCTTTCCCGGCAGGCAGCACTACAGACAACGTAGCTCGCAAGATGGCCGAATACATGCGCGCAAAGACCGGGGGTACCGTGCTGGTAGACAACAAGGCTGGGGCAGATGGCAATATCGCGGCTCAGTTCGTGCTCAGGCAGCCGGCTGATGGCCACACCTTGTTTGTCACCGGTAACTCAGTACACGGCGCGAATGCCAACCTTTACAAGCAGTTGCCGTTTGACCCCATCAAAGACTTCGAGTCCATTGGCGGTGTCATGACCATTCCAATGGTTCTCACGGTGAAGCCGGATTTCCCAGCCAGCAATGTGTCGCAGTTCGTGGCAGAAGCTAAAAAGCGCACGAAGCCGCTGTTCTATGCCACTGGAAACAACTCCACACGAGGCGCTTCAGAGCTGTTCAAGTTGCGCTATAACTTCCCAGCAGACCATATCCCCTATAAAGGATCGCCCCAGGTCGTGGCTGACCTTCTGGGCGGTCAATTCGATTTCGCGTTCATCGACGCCAATACCGTTCGGCCCTTTCTTCAGGATGGCCGCCTGAAAGGGCTGACGATCACGAGCGAAAAGCGCCTCGCCAGCTTGCCAAACATCCCCACAGTCGCAGAAGAAATGCCTGGGTTCAGTTTCGGTGCCTGGGTAGGCGTGGTGGTTCGCCAGGACACCCCGGCGGCTGTGCGTACTCGTCTGGCCTCACTGGTGGATGGCTACGCGAAGGACGCGGCAACGGTGGAATACATGACCTCCATCAATGGCGCCACCATGCCCATGTCGACGCGAGAGCTCACGTCCTTTATCGCTGCGGAGACCAAGACCTGGGCTGAGATCGTCCGCGCCGCGAATATTGAGAAAAAGTAAGCCTTCTCTTGTGGCCACCTTGCTCGTTGCATCTACGATCCGATCGTCAAACAATGAATCGAGAACCGAGCATGGCCGAAACGCTTAGAGATCAGACTGTCGTCCTCAAACGCATCGCGACGCCCAAACCACAGGTGCTGCTGGCAGATCAGCTGCGAGAGGCCATTCTCAGCGGTGAGTTCGTACAAGGGCAGGTTCTTCCGCCGGAGCGTGAGCTGGTCTTGGCCACCGGGCTGACCCGAGGGGCCGTGCGCGAAGCATTGCGAACCCTGGCTGTAGAAGGGTTTCTGGAAGCGCGTTCAGGGAGATTCGGCGGCAATGTCGTGACCTTGCCCAGCCGCGAGTTCATGGCTAGCGCCATTGGACGGTTTGTGCGCGGACGCCGGCTTCCTCTGAAGAGCTTGCACGAGACCAGGGACATCCTTGAGCCTGCGTTGGCTCACTTGGCCGCCCTGCATCGAACGGCTGAAGATATCCAGGCTCTCAGGCAACTGCATGAGTCCTTGGTGGCTGCCCAAGGAAATTTCCCGGAGTTTGCGACCTTGAATATTCGTTGGCACCGCGCTATTGCGAGTGCCAGCCACAACGAGTTGCTGGCTGGTGTTCTTGAATCCATCGCTTACGGCGTTTCGGTATCCACCTCTACCGAGGAATACGACACGCCCGAAACCCGCAAACAAGTCATTCGTATCCATGCGCGAATCATGGAAGCGATTGAGGCTGGAGACGGCCCACAAGCCGAGTTGCGCATGAGGCAGCACATCGGTGCAACACATGCGCGTGCCTCGGCGCCCGGCACAACCATCGTGCCCTTGTCGGCGGAAGGAGAACCTGGATGAAGCTCGACTTTGCAAGAGCGGACATGACAGTCCACCGGATCATCGATCTGGAAGCTCCTTTTCTTCATGCCATGGAAATGCTGCCAGCGCTGACACCCCAGCTCCTGGATGAAAATCGGCACTGGCTGCAAGACTCACTCGACGAAAGCGACGCATTCAAGCTGTGTTACCAGGCGTACCTGGTGCGGACACCCCATCACAACATTCTGGTGGATAGCTGCCTGGGTAACCACAAGAGCAGGCCGCGGCCTGAATGGCACATGAAGACCAATGACAGTTTCATGCGTGGCCTGGCTCGCTTGGGACTGACGCCTGCCGATATCGACTACGTCATGTGTACCCATCTGCATGGCGATCATGTGGGGTGGAACACTCAACTGGTCAATGGCGAGTGGGTCCCCACCTTCTCCAATGCTCGCTACGTCTTCAGCAAGCGTGAAATGGAATGGGCCAGTGCAGAAGATAAGAAGGTGCCGCTGGCTCCCTACCAGGATAGTGTGCTGCCCGTGATCCGAAAAGGCATGGCAGAACTTGTCGAAGACAACTACGCCCTCGGCGATCACGTCCGCCTGCTGCCCACGCCGGGCCACACGGAAGGCCATGTTTCATTCTGCTTTGGTCGTGAACGAGACGAGCTTGTGGTGACTGGGGATCTGATTCATGTACCCTTGCAGATGCGTTATCCCGAGCTGAATTTCGCCAGGGACAAGGACCCAGAACTTGCGCAGAAGACTCGCCGGAATTTCCTGGAGCGCTACTGCGATACGCCCACCCTCTGTTGCACATCACACTTTCCGCCGCCATCGGCCGGGCGTGTACGCCGCTGGGGTGACGGATATCGGATGGATTACTCGAATTAAACCAAAGGACTTAACATGCGGGCATATGCCGTGAATTCTTTTACCGAACCACTTGTCGAGATCGAGGCCGTAGACCCTCAAGCGACGGGAACAGAAGTGGTTGTTGAAGTGAGCCGTTGTGGCGTGTGTCATACCGATCTCCACTTGCAAGATGGTTACTACGATATTGGAGGGGGCAAACGCCTTAACTTGGCGGACCGGGGTATCAAGCCGCCTCTGGTCATGGGGCATGAGGTTCTGGGGCGCCTCGCATCCAAGGGGCCAGACGCCCCCATTGCCGACTCTGAAGTTGGCAAGACCTTCCTTGTCTATCCGTGGATTGGTTGCGGCGTATGTGATGCCTGCAACCGTGGCCAGGAAAACCTGTGCGCCAAGCCAGGTTCGCTCGGAGTATTCCGCTCCGGTGGCTATGCGACGCATTGCGTGGTTCCTCACCCCAAGTATCTGGTGGACGTGTCTGGCGTCGACCCTTCCATTGCGGCTACCTATGCATGCTCGGGCTTGACGGCCTTTAGCGCGCTGCGCAAGCTAGATATCGATAAAGAGAACGACCTGCTGCTGCTCATGGGATTTGGCGGCGTAGGTATGAGTGGCTTGCAAATTGCTCAGGGCCTGGGCTATCGCAAGGTCGCGGTGGCTGAGATTGATCCCATCAAACGTGAGCTGGCGCTGAAACATGGCGCTACCTTGGTCGTGGATCCACGCGACGCGGGCGCTGCTGGCGTTCTCGCCGAAGCGGGAGGGCTTGCAGGTGCGGTCGATTTTGTCGGCGCCAAGGCCACTGCGGAGTTTGCCATTGCCGCGCTACGCAAAGGCGGGATCTACATCGCGGTCGGTCTTTTTGGGGGCGACATCACGCTGCCGCTTCCCCCGCTGGTGCAGCGCGCCATTACGGTGCGGGGCTCCTATGTTGGAAACCTCGCCGAGCTCAAGCAACTGATCGAGCTGGTGCGAACCAACAAGATCGCACCCTTGCCTGTGGAATCCGTCGAGTTCGCTGCGGTCAACGAAGCACTTGATCGACTTCGCTCAGGAAAAGTTCAGGGACGCCTCGTTCTGGCGCGAGAGATCTAAAAGGAAAAGTGATGGCTTCATCGATTCGTGTGCCGCTGGTTGAGCCCGGTACCCGTCCGGAACTGGCTGAAATTGAGGCCACGATACGTGCCGAGCGAGGAGGCGAGATCGCCATCCTCTACCAGGCGCTGCTCAATAGCCCGTCGATTGCCTCCGGCTGGGAGAAGATGCTCACAGCCGTGAGAAACCGTACAGTGGTTCCTGCGGACTTGCGCGAGCTGGTCATTTTGCGTGTAGCGGTCATCAATAGGGCGTCCTTCGAGTTCGAAGCCCATGCACCGCTTGCGCGCAAAGCAGGGGTATCGCAAGAAAAGGTCGAATCGGTCCGACATTGGCCAGAGCAACGCGACGCGTTCACGCCCGATGAGCAACTTTCACTCGATCTTGCCGACGCCATGACGCGAGAGATCGAAGTGCCTGAAGCTTTGATGAAGAAAGTGCGCGAGCGTTTCGATGATCGCGGAGTGGTGGAAATGGTGGCTACGGTGGCCGCCTACAACATGGTTTCTCGATTCCTGGTGGCGCTGAACATTGTTCATTGATCCAGTTGGAGCTCTGGCCTGCCCGGGAGGGCGGGTCAGACTCTAGTGTCGTGAACTGAAAGTTTGCTTAAAGAGCCCGCGCTCCTGGTCCGCGCCCGTCAATTGGCCAGCCAGAGTCCCTGGTTCCCGATTTGCCCCACGATATCGATCAACCTCGCGGCTACGGCTGTGACAGCCCGGGTGGGCCCTTTCGATTTCGAATAGGCCAGAGAGACCACGCGGGAAAATGAAGGCTCCACAATACGTGCCGCTTGGAGCTTGCCTTCCTGAACCTCGTTCCACACAGCGTGAATGGGGAGCACCGTGTAGAGACCTTCATCCGCGGAAAGCTGCTTTTGCAGGGGCAACGAATCCGCCTCAATGGCAGGGGTGATCACGATTCTGTGTCGCCGCGCGCCCGCATCCAGGGCAGTGCGCAGTCCGTTGGGGGCTGCCGGCAGAATAAAGGGCAAGCCATCCAGGCTGGCGAAGGCCACTGTGGGTTGTGCGGTCAAGCGATTGCCTTTTGCACCGATCAGATAACTATCAACCGTTGCTAAAGATTCCTCTTGCTCCGGAAGCGTTGGGCCGTAGCGATAGAGGATCGCGAGATCGGTTCGCGCATCGGTCAGCCACTCCTCCACCTGACCACTCGATCCTTCCAGAATTTTCAGATTCACACCAGGGTGCTTGGCACGTACTTCAGCGTATAGCTTGCCGATCAAGATCGTGCCGATAGATGGCAATGTAGCTACTGTGACCGTGCCAACCGGCTCATGGAGGTCGGCGCGGATCTCGTGTTCCAGTGACTGCGCTCGCTCCAACAGTTCTTTGACCTGGGGGAACAGGCGCTGCCCTGCTTCAGACAACTCCACGCCTCGACCTGTTCGGTTGAACAAGCGCGCCCCGCACTCACGCTCCAGTCCATTGACCTGTCGGCTCAGGAACGATTGGCTGCTATCTAGAAAAAGCGCTGCACGCGTCAGGCTGCCCAGTTCACCAATGGCGACGAAGGCTCGCCATTTTTGAAGGTCAGCGGTGATGTCTAGTGCGAAGTCGGACGCTTTTGGCTTATGCATTCGCGGGATTATCCAACCCGCTGGCCCAATCCGTAATAGCCTGAACCATTACATGCGGCTGCTCTGGTACCAGCGCGTGGCTGGCACTAGGGATTTCCCGAGTGGTTGCGATCCGGGTCAAAGAGTCTGCCAGTTCACGTTGAGTGGCTGGTGCGCTCACTCCACGCGTGCGCCGGAATTCTTCACGATGCGTTCCCATTTCGGGATTTCGCTGCGAATCAGTGCGCCGAACTCCTCGGGTGTAGAAGCGGTGGGCTCGATGCCCAATCCAGTGAGCTGTTTCTTCAAGCCAGCATCGGCCATGGCTTTCACGATGGCGCCATTCAGGCGCATCACCACGTCACGTGGTGTGCCTGCCGGCGCCAGCACGCCGAGCCAGTTGGAGACTTCGTATCCCTTCAGTCCGGCTTCTTCCAACGTGGGAACTTGAGAGAGGGCGCCCATGCGTTTGGCCGAAGTGACGCCCAGCGCGTGAACTTTACCGGTTTTGATGAATTCTTCGTACACGGTGTAGGAGTCGAACGTCGCATCAATCCGGCCTGCCAACAGGTCGGTCAGCAGCGGTGAGCTTCCTTTATAGGGAACGTGCTGCATGTCGACACCAGCCATGCTGGCAAACAGGGCACCTGAAAGATGGCTGGAGCTGCCGTTACCAGCCGAGCCGTAGGTGATGGTGCCAGGCTTGGATTTGGCCAATGCGATGAAATCGGCGACGTTGCGGGCCTTGACGGAGGGGCCGACCACTAAAACGCGAGGCGTGATGTGCGTCAAGGCAATAGGCGCGAAATCCTTGACCGGGTCGTAGCGGAGCTTTTGGTAGAGCGAGGCGTTGATGGCGTGCGTTCCCATCGTGGCGAAAAATACGGTGTACCCATCTGCAGGTGCCCGTGCCACCATTTCAGCACCCATGGTGCCGCCGGCGCCGCCACGGTTGTCGATCACAACCTGCTGGCCGAGCTGCTCGCCCATATGCAAGGCAAGGCCACGTGCCATCACATCGGCTGCGCCACCCGCTGGGAACGGAACCACCATGCGCAGCGGCTTGTCTGGAAAAGCGGCAAAAGCGGGGAGGGGGATGGCTGCCGCAGCGGCGAGAGCGATGGCGAGGGCGCGGCGGCCAATTCGGTGAGTCGTAAGCATGAGGTCTCCTGTTTAGGGCGGACTTTATCCTGCCT
The DNA here is from genome assembly GCF_000422885.1 of Ottowia thiooxydans DSM 14619. Taxonomy (GTDB): domain Bacteria; phylum Pseudomonadota; class Gammaproteobacteria; order Burkholderiales; family Burkholderiaceae_C; genus Ottowia; species Ottowia thiooxydans. The sequence continues at coordinate 90,866 of NZ_AUGX01000020.1, forward strand.
CTGCCGGTCGAGGCATGCGCTTGAGCGCAAGGCTGGTATTTTGCGTGGCGCCTTGCAGTCTTGCAGAGGATCAACGCAGAATGCGGCACGCTCCATTTTTCCGACCTCCTTCGGCGGCTTCTTCAAGTGATGCACTCAAATCAAACGCCCGGACCGCTGGATGGCTTTGTCGTACTGGACTTGAGCAGGGTTCTGTCGGGGCCGTACTGCACGATGATGCTGTGTGATCTGGGCGCCCGCGTGATCAAGGTGGAACAACCCGGCTCCGGCGACGAAGCCCGCCATTTCCTGCCTATGGCACCGGATGGGAAATCAGCCTACTTCGCGGCCGTCAACCGAGGCAAGGAATCCATCGCGCTGGATCTCAAGTCCCAGGATGACCGCGTCATCTTCGAGCGCTTGCTGGCGCGCGCTGATGTGCTGGTGGAGAACTACCGCCCTGGCGTTCTCGATCGACTCGGCTACGGTTGGGAAAAGCTTAAGCTTCTGCACCCCAGGCTGGTCCTGGCGTCCATTTCCGGCTTCGGCCAGACCGGCCCCTACCGCGACCGTGCGGCGTACGATGTGGTGGTGCAGGCCATGAGCGGCATGATGAGCATCACAGGCCACCCTGGTGGCCCGCCTACGCGTGCCGGCTCGTCCATAGGTGATCTCTCGGCCGCGCTTTTCGCCTGCAATGGAATACAGGCGGCTTTGCTGAGGCGCTCCCGCACCGGAGTGGGCGGACATGTGGACGTTTCCATGTTCGAGGCCCAGATCGCCATGTTGGAGGGCGCCATTCCCCAGCTCTGGTGCACCGGGCAGTCTCCCCAGCCGCTCGGAGCGCGCCATCCGGGGTCGGCACCCTTCGATGCTTTTCGCGCAGCTGACGGACATCTGGTCATTGCCGCAGGATCGGATCATCTATTCGCAAGCTTGGCGGCCGTCCTGGAGCAGCCAGGCCTTTTGCAGGATCCGCGGTTCGCACAACGCGCGCTGAGGGTGGTGAACCATGCGGAACTGAAGCTCGCCATCGAGAGCGCGCTGGCTCGTTCACCCGTGGACCATTGGCTTTCTCGGTTGGACGAGGCTGGCGTGCCAGCGGGGCCGTTGAACGATGTCGCCACCATGATGGCCGATCCTCAAGTGGTCAACCGCGGTGTCTTGCCAGAGATTGACAGCGGTGGCGGCCAACGTGCACCAGTCACCCCCATTCTGATGACCGGCCATGCCTACCCTGATCGTCTGGGGCGCGTACCGGGCTTGGATCAAGACCGCGAAGCGATTCTCCGTTTCGCACAAGACGGCAATGGCCTGCCTGCATAGCAGCTTTGCGCTCGCGCAGGCTGGCAACCATGGCCAGAGTTTCCTAAATTAGCGGGATACAAAGAGGAGCAGACTTTTATGGGTAGCTTGAATGGCGTGCGCGTGCTTGATCTGAGCCGCGTGTTTTCCGGTCCGTGGGCGGCGCAGATGCTGGCCGATTTCGGCGCTGATGTGATCAAGGTGGAACGTCCTGGTCGCGGTGACGACGTACGGCATCAGGGGCTGCGCGTGCGAGACGCCCAGGGCGCTGAAACGCGAGAGACCTCTTCTTTCATCGCGATGAATCGCGGTAAGCGCTCCGTAACGGTGGATATCGCTCAAGTGGCGGGGCAAGCCTTGGTGCGTGAGTTGGCCAAAGACAGCGACATCGTCATCGAAAACTTCAAAGCGGGGGATCTGGTGCGCTATGGGCTGGACTACGCCTCGCTGAAAGAGGTGAATCCGCGTCTGGTGTATTGCTCGATCAGCGGCTTTGGCCAATCTGGGCCCTACAGCCATTTGCCTGGATACGACCCGCTGTTTCAATCCATGAGCGGGCTCATGAGCATTACGGGGCACGCCGATAGCGAGCCGGGTGGAGGCCCTTTGCGTGTGGGCTATTCCGTAGGCGATATCACTGCAGGGTTCTACGCGGTGAGCGCGATCCTGGCTGCGCTCCGTCACCGGGACATGGTCTCCGGGGAAGGTCAGTACATCGATCTGGCCCTGCTGGATGCGCAGGTGGCCGCCATTTCGCATGTGGGCATGATGTACCTGGTATCCGGCCAGCAGCCGCCGCGCCTGGGCAACGTATCTCCCATTACCTGCCCTTGGCAGTCTTTCGACTGCGCCGATGGGCAAATTGTCATCGCGGTGGGCAACGATACCCAGTTTGCTTCGCTTTGCCGCGAGCTAGGGCACCCCGAATGGGCTACGGACGAACGCTTTGCCACCAATCCGGTGCGAGCCAAAAACCGCCAAGTGCTGATTCCGTTGATCTCTGCAGTGTTCCTCACACGCGGCGTGCAAGACTGGAACGAAACCCTGGAGGCCGCCGGCGTGCCCGCCGGGCCCATCAACGGCTTTGCTGAGGTGTTCGCTGATCCCCAGATCCTGCATAGGCAGATGCGTTTCGATATGCCGCACACATCGGCTGGCAGCATTCCGCAGGTGGCCAATCCCGTCAAATTTTCTGCCACCCCGGTGCAATACGACCGTGCTCCGCCGCTGCTTGGCGAGCATACCGAAGAGGTATTGAGAGAGAGGCTGGCCTGTGACGACGAGCGCATTGCCCAGCTGCGGGCCGCGAAAGTTATTTAGCCCCCTGTGGCGCTTACGCGCCTTCCCCCTCGGGGGACGCCACTAGCGACCTGGCAAAGCCAGCTCCGCGGTGGCCCTCGCATGGCTTGCTCCGCAGCCTTTTGATTTTTTGCGGTTTACACGCTAAGGATGGCGCAGAGCGCTAGGGAACAACAACATGGCTGAAAATGAATCCATCGCGATGTTTCGCGATAGTGCGGCGGGCTTTCTAGGGGGCGTGGATCAGCGCCACCGCGTACGTGAGCTAGAAGCTGCGGGCGGCGGGTTTGATCGCGCCGTATGGAGTGAGATCGCGGAACTGGGGTGGCTATCCATTCTGGTGCCTGAGGCTGATGACGGCTTGGGTCTGGGAGTGCCTGAACTTGTCGCCATTACCGAAGAGGCTGGCCGGCATCTGTTGCCGGAGCCACTGGTGGATGCCGGTGTGCATCCCATCGCCTTGCTGGCACGTTTGCCTGCAGGCGGCTTGCGTGATCGTTTGCTTGCTGATTTGCAATCTGGTGGCCTTGTGACGGGCGTGGCCTGGCAAGAGGGCGCTGGTGTATTGGATCCTGGTGAAAGCAACACTGCGGCCAGCGTGCAGGGCGATCAAGTGGTGCTCAAGGGACGCAAGGCGTTTGTGCGTCCTGGTATGGGGGCGGACGGCTGGATCGTATCTGCACAGTCTGAATCGTCTTTCGTCCTGTGCTGGGTGGCTGTGGGTGCTCCGGGGCTGCGGGTGGAAAATGATTGTGGTGTGGATGGTGGTGCCATTGCTACGCTGCATTTCGACAGTGCCGAGGGGCAGTTGATCGCGCAGGGCGAAGCCGTATTGAACGCGCTTTCGCAAGCCAACGAAATTGCACGCATTGCCCAAAGTGCCGAACTGGTGGGTATTGCGCGCCGCAGCCTGGAGTTGACACGGGATTACCTCAATACGCGGGTGCAGTTCGGAAAACCCATTGGCAGCTTTCAGGCCTTGCAGCATCGTTCGGTCGACGGCTTGATCCAGGTCGAGCTGGCCACGGCATGCCTGCGTGAAGGGGTGGCGGCGCTCACCGAGGCTAACCTTTCGGCCACTGCCAGCCGCATCAAGGCGCGCTGCGCATACGCCGCCACTGAGATGACGCGCATGGCCATACAGATGCATGGCGCCATCGGTACCACCAACGAATACGATGTAGGTTTGTATTTCAAGCGAGCCATGGCACTGGCCAGTCGCTGGGGAAATCCTGCGGCGCATCGCCGCCGCTGGCAGAAATTGACAGAACCCGCCGCTTTCCACGCGCTTGCAGCAGCTCCAAACGCCGCACCTGATTTTTCGCCTGATCAGGATTGGCAAGCCATGCCGGAGGGGGAGTTCCGTACCTTGGTGCGCGCGCTCTTCGCGGCGCATTACCCCGAAGAGCGCAGACACCTGCCGTATCGGCAGACCTGGGCGGAAAGCCGGGATTGGTACATGACGCTGTCGCGCCTGGGATGGTTGGCGCCTGCGTGGCCCAAGCAATACGGCGGCTTGGGTCTTCCGGCCGACAAGCTCATCGCCTATATTGAGGAGACCGAGGCCTGGGGTGTGGCGCGCTCGCCTGATCAAGGTCTGGTGATGATAGGGCCCATTCTGATGCGCTTCGGCTCCGACGAGCAGCGCCAGCGTTTCCTGCCCAAGGTGCTGGCAGGCGAGCACGTCTGGACGCAAGGCTATTCCGAGCCCAATGCAGGCTCCGATCTTGCCGCCGTCCGCACGGAGGCCGTGTTGGATGGGGATCATTTCGTAGTCAACGGCCAGAAGACCTGGACCACCTACGGCAGCGATGGCACTCACATGTTCATGCTGGTGCGCTCAGACAAAACCGTGAAGAAGCAGGCGGGCATCAGCTTCCTGCTGGTGGATCTGAAGTCGCCCGGCATTACCGTACGACCCATCCGCAATCTCGCCGGCGAGCAGGAATTCTGCGAGGTCTTCTTTGATGACGTTCGGGTGCCGCGTGAAAACCTGGTGGGAGAGCTGAATCAGGGCTGGACCGTGGCCAAGGCCTTGCTGGGGTTCGAGCGTCTGTTCACCGGAAGTCCCAAGCATTCGCAGCACACCCTCCATCAAGTGGAAATGCTGGCTGCGCAGCGTGGGTTGCTGGACGACGCGGCTTTCGCGGCTCGCTTGGCAGAACTGCAGTTGGATACGGCCGATCTCGGCGCCGCCTACGCCGGGTTTGCGGAAATTGCCAAACGGGGAGAGCCGATTCCGCCAACGATCTCCATGCTGAAGATATGGTCGACAGAAACCTACGAGCGCCTGGCACTCTTGCTGATCGAGTCAGCGCAGGACTATGGCGCGTTTCGAGACCATTGCCGTACCGGTGAGATTGATCTGCATGTGGTGTCGCCGCTATTTAACGCCATGAACGCCAAGATCTTTGCCGGTAGCAATGAAATCCAGCGAAACATTCTGGCCAAGACCGTGCTGGAACTTCCCGCCTGAGTTCATGAACACGTTCTTCAAGGATCGAACATGTTGATTTTGCAAACTCCCGCTGATTTTCTTGATCACATCGGCCAGAAACTTGGTACCAGCGACTGGTTCACCATCGAGCAGCGCCACCTCGATGGCTTCGCCGAAGTGACCGGAGACGACTTCTGGATTCACGTGGACACGGAGCGGGCGGCGCGTGAGATGCCGCAAGGAAAAACCATCGCGCATGGCTTGTTCGTGCTGGCTCTGGTGCCTCGTTTGCAGCGCCAGATATTCCGTGTGGAACGCCGGGGCAAGGGCCTTAACTACGGCTCCGACCGTGTGCGCTACACCGCACCGGTTCCCGTAGGTTCGCGTGTGCGCCTGCATCAGAGCCTGCACGCCGCTGAGCGCGTAGGCGCAGGTACGCGCATCACCACCGCGTGTGAGTTCGAGATCGAAGGCCAGCAGCGCCCCGCTGTGGTCGCTCAGTTCATCTTGCTGCTGCAAGACGAGTGAGCATTTCCCATTTTTTAGTTTTTATCGCGTCAATAAGGAGACTTCAAATGAAAAAACGTTCCCTGCTCATCATCGCTTCGGCCTTGCTGGCCGGCACCGCCATGCCCACAATGGCGCAGTCCAACTGGCCCGCCAAACCCATCCGCATCGTCGTGCCCTATCCGCCCGGAGGGCCTGTGGACCAGATCGCACGCGCCATTCAACAGCGCCTGGGTGAGGTGCTGGGGCAAAGCATTCTGGTGGATAACCGCTCCGGGGCCAGTGGCATCATTGGTATGGACGCAGCTATCAAGGCCGATCCGGATGGCTACACCTTCGGCTTTGGTGTGCCTGGTGGCATTACCGTTTTGCCGCATTTGCAAAAGATGCCTTACGACGTTAACGAAATCAACTACGTTTCGCTGGTCGCGCGCGTGCCACAGGTCATCACGGTGGGGCCTCAGGTTCCAGTGAACACCCTTAAGGAGTTGATCGCTCTGGGCAAAAAGGACGCAGGCAAGCTTAACTACGGGTCCGCAGGAAATGCAACTACGCCGCATCTTGGCGCTGCGCTGTTCGCCCAGGAGGCCGGCATCAATATGGTGCACATCGCATATAAAGGTGCTGCCCCGGCGGTAACCGGCTTGCTCGGCGGCGAAGTGCAGGTGCTGGCGGCTGACCTTCCCGCAGTGCGCGCCTTTACCGCGCGCGGCGTGAAGATTCTTGCTGTTTCCAGCGCACGCCGTTCTGAGTTGCTTCCAGACGTGCCCAGCACCGGAGAACTTGGCTTGCCAGAAGTGGTGGCGGAGTCGAACTACGGCATCATCGCGCCCAAAGGCCTGCCAGCACCTATCTTCGAGAAAATGCGCCAGGCACTCGTGACCACTCTCGCCACACCCGATGTGAAAAGCCGTCTGGCCGGTCTGGGCGCTGTCGCCATCAGCACCACTCCGGATGAGTATCGCAAGCTGATGCAATCCGAGTCTGCCCGTTGGGGTGCGCTGGTCAAAAAAGCCGGTATCAAACTTGACTGACCATCGCCACGGGCAACTGAATGTTGCCGTTCTGGACGACTACCAGCAACTGGCGGTAGATCTTCCAGTGTGGAATGCCTTACCCGAGAGGGTACGGGTGCAGGCATTCGCCACGCCCGCCGCCGATGAGGACGAGTTGGTGCGGCGCCTGGAGCCTTTTCAGGTGGTCGTTGCCATGCGCGAGCGCACCGCGTTTCCTGCACGCGTAATCGAGCGCTTACCCCAACTGCGGCTGCTGGCCAGCACGGGCTTGCGCAATGCTTCGATTGATCTCGAAGCCTGCAAGCGCCAAGGTGTCTTGGTCAGCGGATCCCGTGGAGCACGCAACGGGCGTACCAGCACGTCTGAGACAGCCTTGGCACTGATCCTCGCGCTAGCCAAGCAGATCGTGCCATCCCATCAGGCCTTGCTTGAGGGGCGTTGGCAGCCCAGGCTAGCGTCCAGCGTGGCCGGTCGTGTGCTGGGCCTTGCCGGCCTGGGAAATATTGGTGCACAGATGGCGCAACTCGGCCGCGCCTTAGGCATGGAAGTCATCGCGTGGAGCCCCAATCTCACGGCAGATCGAGCCGCCGAGCATGGCGCCCGCGCAGTGAGCTGTGATGAGCTGTTTCAGCAGTCAGACGTACTTTCCTTGCATCTGGTGCTCAGCGAACGCACGGCTGGACTTGTTTCAGCGGCCAGGCTGGCGCAAATGAAGCGTGAGGCCGTGCTCATCAATACGTCGCGCGCTGGGCTCGTCCAGGAGGAGGCACTTCTAGACGCCTTGCGTGAGCGGCGCATTGCTGGCGCGGGGCTGGATGTTTTCTGGCAGGAGCCGCTTCCAGCTTCGCATCCGCTGCTGAAAATGGAAAACGTCGTCCTGACGCCGCACCTGGGATATGCCACCTTGGAAAATTTCACCGCCTTCTATGCGGGGGTGGTGGAGAATATTCTTGCGTGGATTGAAGGGCGGCCAGTGTTGGCCCTGCAAACGTCCTGAATGCCATGCCCCTGCAGCGCATACCAGTATTGCGGGAACGGTTCATGACTTGCCAGCACCGCTCCCTCTAGACTGCAATCCAATCCTGAGGCTCCTTGCAGAAGGTGGCCCAGGTACTTCATAGAAAACCGAGACACTAGCCATGAATGACCTGACCCAACTCCAAGTCCAGATAGAAGACTTCGTCGCCACTCTTACGCTGAATTCACCGCCAGTCAATGCGCTGACGCGTGTGCTGAACGATGAACTCACGCTCGCTTTGGATCGCATCTCCGAGATGGATGAAGTGCGTGCCGTTGTTCTCACTGGCGCCGGAAAAGTGTTCTGTGCCGGCGCGGATCTCAAAGGCCGCAAGGATGTGATCAAAGGCCCTGGCGATCTGCCAGCGCACTCCCGTCGTACGCGCGAGTGCTTTCATGCCATCCGGGAATGCGCGAAGCCGGTGATTGTCGCCATTAATGGCGCGGCTCTTGGTTCGGGCCTTGCCATGGCCGCGTCCAGCGATATTTTGGTGGCTTCAGAGAAAGCTACGCTGGGGATGCCGGAAGTTGACGTGGGCTTGCTGGGCGGTGGCAGGCATGCCATGCGCCTTTTCAGTCATTCACGGCTGCGCTTCATGGCGCTCACTGGCACGCGCATGGGCGGTGAGGAGCTTTACCGCCTGGGGATCGTCGAAGCCTGTGTACCTCCTGAAGAGTTGATGCCCAAAGCGTATTCAATCGCTCGCACCATTGCTTCCAAGAGCCCCGTGGCTACCCGGATGTTCAAGCACACGCTGAACGTGATTGAGGACATGAGCCTGCGCGATGGCTATCGCTACGAGCAGGATATGACCGCCCAGATCGCCAAGACGGATGATGCCAAGGAAGCGCAAGCCGCGTTCGCCGAAAAACGCCCCCCCGTGTTCACTGGACGTTGATTCTTTCTCTTCATCATCGGATTCTTATGCCTCGCATTCCACTATTCCCTGCTGAAGAGATGAGCGACGCCCAGCGTGCGGTGCTCGACAAGATCGTTTCCGGCCCTCGCGGGAAAATCCAAGGCCCGCTGCGCGCGGCTTTGCACAATGCCGAACTCGCCGAGAAGTGGCAGGCCATCGGTGCCATCCTGCGCTATGAGACATCCTTGCCTCCGCGCTTGTCAGAGCTCGCCATCCTGGTCACAGGCCGCGCGTGCCATTCGCCGTTCGAATGGTATGCCCACCGCATCGAAGCCGAAAAAGCAGGTATCGAGCTGGCCATTCTTGAAGCACTTCTGGCACAGCAAGAGCCTCCTGGCATGTCGCAAGATGACGCCGTCATCTGGAAGTACGCCACTGAACTGAATCGTCACAAATCCGTTTCTGACGCCACGTACCAAGCTGTAGTGGAGCGCTTTGGAGTCCGTGCGGTGGTAGAGCTGACAGCGCTCGTCGGCTACTACACCTTGGTGGCCATGACGCTCAATTGCCACGAAATTCCCTTGCCCGAAGGCGTGGCCCCAGCCTTTGCGCTGCCGCAGGAAGGGGAGCTGACATGACGACTGAGGAGCCCAGTTTGGGCGGCTGGGATTGCCACGCTCATCTGTTCGGGCCTTACGAGCGCTTCCCGCTTGCGGCCGATCGGAGCTACACCCCTCCAGAGGCCATGGAACCGCAATACATGGCCTTGTTGCGCCGCCTGGGTCTGCGCCATGGCGTGCTCGTGCACCCAAGTGCGTATGGAGATGATCACTCTCTGCTGCTTCATGCGCTGGCTGCACAGCCAACGTTGCGCGGTGTGGTGGTGGTGCGACCTGGCAGCCCGCTCCCGCTGAAGGGTTTGCGTGACCGCGGCGTGCGCGGGGCTCGTTTCAGTCATCGCAGCGGCGCTGGCACCAATTTTTCGGGCAGCGCCTCGCTGGCCGATCTGCATGCACTGACCCCGGCACTGATGGATGCCGGCTTGCATGCCGAACTCTGGACCGATTGCAAGGCGCTTCCAGACATCGCAGACGACGTCCGCAAGCTGCCCATGCCTGTGGTAATTGATCATATGGGCGGTTTCGATGTCAAGGCCGGGCCTGATGAGCCGGGCTTTCGCGTGCTTTTGGAGCTGCTGGAAACCGGGCGCGTCTGGGTGAAGCTGTGCGCTTACCGCAACCTCTTGCAGGAGCCCGATTGGGAGGCGGGGCGTGTGTTCCAGAAGAAAATGGTCGAAGCCAACCCCGAACGGCTGCTGTGGGGCAGCGATTGGCCGCATCTGCGCGTCACGCCCACGCCGGATCCAGTGAAACTGCTGGACATGTTCATGGATTGGAGCGGAAGCGACGCCGTCGTGAAGCAGGTTCTAACCCTTAATCCTGAGCGCCTTTATTCCTAAGCCCAGACTTTTAGCCCTGGCCCTCAAGCCGCAAAGCTGCTATGCCGGCTATACCCTTGCTGCTAACCCTGTGCTCCGAAAGAATTGAACAATGATGAACGATCCCAAGCAGGCCGCTGGCTCCACGAACAAAGATCGCTTTCAACTGGTTGACGGAGAAGCGCTGGACACCGAAACTGCCTATCGGCTGCTGGTGGGGTGCGTGGTGCCGCGGCCAATTGCCTGGATCACCACAGTCGATGAGCAAGGGCGCGTGAACGCAGCGCCTTTCAGCTCCTTCAACTATGTCGCGACCAGCCCGCCTATGCTGGCGGTCAACATTGCTCTGCGGCCCGGTAGCGGGAACGTCAAAGATACATCCCGCAATATCGCCCTTACACGCGAATTTGTCGTGAACATCGCCACTGAAGACCAGATGGACGTCATGCATCGCACGGCTCAGGAGTTTGGACCTGAAGTGAGCGAAACGGAAGCGCTGGGCATTGATTTGCTGCCCAGCAAACACGTGCGTGCACCACGCATCGCGAATTCCCCGGTGCAGATGGAATGCAAGCTCGACCAGATAGTGACACTCGGGCGTGGCATCAACACGCTCTACATTGGCGAGGTGGTGGCCTTCCATCTGGCAGACCGTGTTTATGACGGCCACCGCGTGAATTCCGAAGCTATGCGGCCTGTGGCCCGCTTGGGCGGTCCTTTCTATGCTGGTTTAGGGGAAATTTTTCATCGCCCCATGCTGCAAAAACCACCGGGCGGAGAGGGCTGGGCCCCCATTAGTTCACAGAGCAACCCGTCATCCTGATTCGCACGCCGGAATCGGTCATAACTTTAATATTGGAGACACCGTGGCCCATTTGCTAATCAAGTCCTTCGCTCGCCGCGCCTTGCTGCTGTCAGCAGTCTTTGCCGCGGTCCCTTTTGCACAAGCGCAGAGCGCCTGGCCGGCTCGGCCTGTCACGCTAGTTCATCCCTACGCGGCTGGGGGCCCGGCCGATGGGATGGCGCGAGCCTTGGGGCAGCAACTATCGAAGCGGCTTAACCAGAGCTTTATCGTAGAAGCCAAGGCAGGCGGGGCGGCCACCATTGGCACAGGCTTTGTGGCACGTGCCAAACCTGATGGCTACACCTTGTTGATCAGCACTTCAGCCGGTCATGTGGTGACGCCACTGATGCAGCGCATTCCCTACGACGGCATTGGAGACTTCTCCTTTATAGCTATTGTGGTGAGTCAACCCAACGTCCTCGTGGCTCACCCTTCGCTTCCCGTGAACGATCTGCAAGGCCTGATCACCTACGCGCGCCAGCATCCAGGAACGCTGAACTACGCTTCCGCAGGCACGGGGGGCGCGACCCATCTCGGTGCGGAAGCATTTGCGCAGGCCGCGCAGATCCGAATGACGCATGTCCCTTATTCCGGTGCGGCTCCAGCCCTCAAAGATCTGCTGGGCGGTCAGGTGCAACTGGGCATGCTTAACTTTGCCGCAGTGAAGCCCTTTATCGATGATGGCCGAATGAAGGCCTTGGCTTACGGCGGTGCCAAGCGAAGCCCACAACTACCACAGGTGCCCACTATGGCAGAGCTCGGGTACGGCAATACGGCTACCGCCACTTGGTATAGCTTGGCTGCGCCCAAGGGAACGCCGCCAGAAGTGATTGAAACTTTGCGCAAGACTTTCGAAAGCGTGAGTGCCGATCCCGAATGGCAGAAGGTGCTGACCACCCAAGGGGCTGAACAACTGCAGCTTTCACCGGCAGAAACCACGGCTTTCGTCCAGAAAGACAAGCAAGCCATGCAGCAACTACTCGGCACCCTGGGTTTGTTGGGGGATAAGTAATCCCTTACGCCGAATTTCAACACTGTCTTTCGTATTTCTCCAAGACTCCCTTTTTCCTATGAGCACCCAAACTGGCCCCCTGTCCCACGTCAAGGTCCTTGACCTCAGCCGCATTCTGGCCGCCCCCTGGGCGGGTCAAATCCTGGCTGATCTGGGCGCCGAAGTCATCAAGGTAGAACGTCCCGGAGCAGGCGACGACACCCGAAGCTGGGGTCCTCCCTTTCTGAAGGATGCTGAGGGCAAACCCACCAAGGAGGCGGGCTACTACCTGGCCGTTAACCGTGGCAAGCGCTCCATCACCGTGAGCCTGGAGAAGCCTGAAGGCCAGCAGATCATCAAGGAGCTGGCCAAACGCGCCGATATCGTTCTTGAAAATTACAAGGCGGGCACCTTGGAGCGCTACGGGCTGGACGAAGCTTCACTGCGCCAAATCAATCCTCGCTTGATCTATTGCTCGGTGACCGGCTTTGGTCAGACTGGCCCACGTCGCGATCAACCCGCCTATGATTTTCTCATTCAAGCCATGGGCGGTCTTATGAGCGTGACCGGTGAGAAAGACGGCAAACCGGGTGGCGGGCCGCAGAAGGTAGGCGTGCCCATCGTGGATCTGATGACCGGCATGTACACAGCGGTTTCTGTATTGGCGGCGCTTGCGCGGCGCAATGAAACCGGTGTGGGGGGCTACATTGACATCGCCATGCTGGATGTTCAAGTGGCCACGCTGGCCAACCAGGCCATGAACTATCTCGTGAGTGGAAAGGTGCCCCGCCGAAATGGCAACGCGCATCCAAATATCCAGCCGCAAGACGTGTATGCCTGCGCAGATGGTGATGTGATCCTGGTCGTAGGTAACGATGGCCAATTTGCTCGCTTGTGCAAGGTTTTTGGAAGAACCGAATGGGTGGAGGATGAGCGCTTCGCCACCAATGCACAGCGCGTGCGCAACATAGGTGAATTGTCCGAGCTGCTGCGCGCTGAGTTCGCCCAGTGGACCCGCGAGAAACTGATCACCGCACTGGACACGGTTGGTGTACCGTGTGGCCCGATCAACAACGTGGCTGAAGTCTTTGAGGAGCCTCAAGTGGTGGAGAGGCAGATGCTGCGTCACGTGCCGCATCCATCTGGCGTAGATGTACCTTTGGTGGCCAGCCCCATGCGCTTCGAAGGCGATCCGCTACCGATCCGGTCGGCGCCTCCGCTTCTGGGTGAACATAGCGAGGATATTCTCGCGGAGCTGGGTTATGCACCCGCTGATATAGAGGCGCTGCGCGCTTCGGAGGTCATCTGATGAACGGTAAGCTGCAACTCCATTGGTCCCCCAGGTCACCCTATGTGCGCAAGGTGATGATCTGTGCACACGAGCTCAATCTATTGCCGCAGCTGGAGCTGATTCGCTCCGTGGCTGCCATGCTCAAGCCCAATCCGGACATCATGGTGGCGAACCCGCTCTCCAAGATCCCCACCCTGGTTCGCCCGGATGGTTCGGTGTTGTTCGATTCAGTGGTCATCTGTGAATATCTGAACGATCTCGCTGGGGGCCCGCTGTTCCCGCTGGAAGGGGAAAGCCGCTGGCAGTCCCTGCGCTGGCATGCATTTGGAGACGGTCTGCTGGATGCCTTGATCCTTTGGCGCAACGAACGCGAGCGCGAACAGCCCTTGCAGACTTTGATGGACGCCTTCGAATTGAAATCTCGCGCTTCGCTGCGCCAGCTGGATACCGAAGCACCTGCGCTTGAAGCGGCCCCGATTTCAATGGGCAGCATCACCGTGGCATGTGCATTGGGCTACATGGACTATCGCTTCGAAAATTTCGGCTGGCGTGCCCAAGCCCCGAATCTCGCCAAGTGGTACGCCAAGTTCTCCGAGCGCCCCTCTTTGAAAGCCACAGAACCGATTGACGGTTGATTTTCAGGCGCTCTTGCCCAGCCCTGCTGAGCAGAGCTCCTCCCAGCAAAAAGGGTCACGACTTGTCGTGACCCTTTTTATTTGGCGTTACCGGAATGCTTTTCGAAGTCGAATGCGTCCAGCATCCACCAAGACTTTATGTATCAAGTTTGATACCGCGATCCTTGATGATCGTTTTCCATGTTTCTATCTCTTTGGTCAGGAAAGCTTCGAATTCCTTGGGTGTGGTGCCTCGGGCGCGGATGCCCTCCATGGCCAGCTTGGGGGCCAGGCCGGGGGCATTGACGGCCTCAACGATCGCTTTGTTCAATCGCTCGACGATCGGAGCAGGCGTGTTGGCCGGGGCGGCGAATGCCCACCATCCTTCGATGTCGTAGGTGGGGTAACCGGATTCAGCGATGGTGGGGTAGTCTTTGAATGCGGGAGAGCGCTCTGCGCTCGTGATGGCGAGTACCCGCACCCGGTCAGACTTCAGTGCAGATGCCGCCCCGGAGTACGTGCCGAATGTGTAATCCAGCTGCCCTCCGATCAAGTCGGTAATGACAGGAGCCGTACCTTTGTAGGGCACGTGCAGCATCTTGATGTCTGCTACCGACTGGAGCATTTCCCCCATGAGGTGAGCAGTTCCTCCAGTTCCGGAAGATCCGAACGTGTACTGCCCAGGTTTTTCCTTTGCCAGTCGCACTAGGTCTTTGACGTTCTTGGCCGGTGCATCCTTGCGCGCGAGCAGTAGGAGGGGGGCGCTCGCCGCCAAAGTAATGGGAGTGAAGCTTTTGACGGAGTCGTAGGGAAGGTTGGCTACCAAGCTGGCATTGATGGCGTGAGCCGGGGGCATCTGGAGCAAGGTGTAGCCGTCGGGTTTGGACGTTGCCACGGCGTTTGTACCGATCAACGTATTACCCCCCGCCCGGTTCTCCACAATGACTGACTGCTTCAAGGATTTCGTCATCTGATCGGCGATGGCCCGTGCCAGCACGTCGTTGATCGCGCCTGGTGGGTAGGGCACCACGATCTTGATAGTCCGGTTAGGAAACTCCTCGGCGTGCACGCCTGCAGAAATGGCCGCAAGTCCGCCTGCAAACGCTCGAAGAATGGTTCGACGAGACGCTGAGGCTGAATCGCCCTCTCGCTTGATCATGTAACTGTCTCCCGGGTAGTTGTTAATTCAGTGTAGTAATCCGAGTAAGCTTTCAGTAAGCCCCTCTGCGGCACTTCTGCTTTGCACATCGGCGCAAGGCTCATGCACTAGGTTCCCGTCGGCGCTGGTACATACCAGGCCCGCAGTCTTTGATTGAAACTTGGACGGCACCGGAAACAGGAAATGAAACTCAGATTTTTGGGGCGACTCGAACGACGCCTGGCGTTGCAATTGCAGGTGCTCTAGCCACTCTTCGCAAGGCCTTGTCGCCCCATGTTCCGGGGAGACCGATAATTCGCTCCCATGACCGAACCAATCGCATCTCCGATCTTCAATTCCGTGGACGTCGTCATCATGGCGGCCGGCAAGGGCACGCGCATGAAAAGCCGCCTACCCAAGGTGCTTCATCGGCTGGCAGGGAGGCCTCTGCTGGGCCATGTACTCCAGGCCGCCGAGCGGTTGGGTGCCAGAGGGGCCACGTTGGTCGTCGGCCACGGGGCCGCGGAAGTGGAGGCATTTTGCGCGGCAGGCTCCAGGTTGAATGGGAGCGAACCGCTTCAAATGCCACTCCAGTTTGTGCGGCAGGAACCCCAACTAGGCACCGGGCACGCGGTTCAACAGGCCGCTCCACTGCTGCCTGACGATGGCGTCACCCTGATTCTCAACGGCGATGTTCCCTTGGTGGAGCCTGCCACGTTGCGTCAGTTGGTGGCTCAATGCGGCGGCCAGAAGATTGCGCTGCTGACGGTTGACACGGGAGAAGACGCGGGCGCTTATGGCCGCATCGTGCGTGCAGCTTCGGGCGCGGCCGACGCCCCTGTGGAAGCCATTGTCGAAGCCCGCGACGCCACTCCCACCCAGCGCAGCATCACCGAGTGGTACAGCGGCGTCATGGCAGCGCCCACCGCGCTGTTGAAACAATACTTGGCGCTCCTGCGTGACGACAACGCTCAAAAGGAGTTCTACCTGACTGATGTCGTCAAGCACGCGGTGGCGCACGGCACGCCGGTAGTGGCCTTGAAGATCGATGACGAAATGGAGGTAGCCGGCGTCAACAGCCCCGTGCAATTGGCTGAGCTGGAGCGAGGGGTACAAAGGCGCGCCGCCACCCGTTTAATGGAAGCTGGTGTTCGCCTGTTAGATCCGGCCCGGTTTGATTTGCGCGGCACGCTCGATTGCGGGCAAGACGTCGAGATTGACGTTGGCTGCATTTTTGAAGGTGCGGTGTCACTGGCAGATGGTGTGAAGATCGGCGCGCATTGCGTGATCGCGAATGCCCGCATTGATGCTGGCGCCGTGATCCATCC
Source organism: Ottowia thiooxydans DSM 14619 (assembly GCF_000422885.1). Taxonomy (GTDB): domain Bacteria; phylum Pseudomonadota; class Gammaproteobacteria; order Burkholderiales; family Burkholderiaceae_C; genus Ottowia; species Ottowia thiooxydans. The sequence continues at coordinate 106,930 of NZ_AUGX01000020.1, forward strand.
CTTTACCCACATCGACGGTGGTCGGGAGGGCGCCACGGTGGGCGCCGGTGCCCTGATCGGTCCTTACGCCCGCCTGCGCCCCGGCGCTCAATTAGGCCCTGAGGTGCACATCGGAAATTTCGTGGAGGTCAAGAACTCCACCCTCGCCGCGGGCGCCAAGGCTAATCACCTGGCCTACCTGGGCGATGCCACCGTGGGTGAACGTGTGAACTATGGCGCCGGCAGCATCACCGCCAACTATGACGGCGCCAACAAACACCGTACTGTGATCGAGGCCGATGTCCACGTGGGCAGCAACTGTGTGCTGGTAGCCCCGGTGACCATTGGCGCTGGTGCCACCATAGGAGGCGGCTCCACCATTACCAAGAACGTCCCTGAAGGCGCCCTGAGCGTCGCACGAGGCAAGCAGACAACCCTTGGCAATTGGGAACGACCCAAAAAGGCCTCGTAGGACTCCTGAAGTCCTGGGGCTTCAGGAATTCAAGGCTTCAAGGCTTCAAGGCTCTGGGGGTTAGTGCGATCCTTTCACCTCTTCGGCGCGGGTTTTTTTACTCCCTCTCCCTTTGGGAGAGGGTGGGGGTGAGGGCAAGCGGCGGTAGATTTATTCACAACGCTTGATAGCTGCCTTCTTCTCTTGTCTTCAGATCGAAGACCGGACCCGGCGCCCAGAAACGCCAAATTTGAAACCCAGATCAGACCAGCCCTTACCCGGTGGCCACACCTCCCTCACTGATAGTCGAACCAAACCTTAGTTGCATCCTCTTCCAGCGAAAGACGCATCCCGATCTCAAACCTGTCTGCTCTATACCAACCCAGTAGAAACTGAAGAGGCTTGCCCTGGGAGTCAAACAGCACGCGGTGGATCTTCCACACCGGCGCGCCTTCGGTAATACCCAGATGCTGCGCCGCCCCCGAAGGAGCAGGGATGCACGTGAATCGCTGCTCCGCAGACGCGATGCGGGTGCCGCTTGCCTCCAGGATCTGTACCAAAGCCTTGCGCTCCAATTCAGCTCGGGTGAGCGGATGGCCTATGGCCACGGGCAGATAGGTTTCGGTATAGGTGAGCGGCGCCGTATCGTCCGATCTGAGGCGGGCAATGTGTATGACCTCCGTGCCTGCCGGCACCTGCAGCGATGTCGCCACGGAAGCGCTTGCCCCAACGCGCCCAAAGTACAGCACCTTGCGGTGGTCGCGGCGACCGCGGTCTAGAAATTTGTCCACATGCTCGCGCAGTAGCCGGCGTCGCGCTGCCATGTCAGGGCCCCCCGTGGCTTGGGTGCCGCGGCGTTGCTGGCGCTTGATCAGCCCCGCATCTTCCAGCGCACGCAAAGCACTGCGCACAGTGACGCGCGCCACAGAAAATTCCGTAGCCAACGCTCGCTCGCCCGGCAAGCCTTGCGCATAGTCCCCCCGCTGGATGCGTTGAGCCAGGGCATGTTCGACATGGCGGTACTTGAGCGTTGCGGACATAAGGCGAGTAGTTTCGGCCGGAATGGTGGGGGAATTCTGGTCTTATGACGATAGGACCAGTGGTCTTATTGTGTGTCAGCCTTGGGTTATGGACACTGCAGCCCTGAACTTAAAAATAATCAGGAGACCTCGATGAACATGAACCGCCGCCAATGGCTACATGCAGGTGCGTGCAGCAGCTTGGGCCTTGCCTGGCCTCATATGGCTTCCGCTCAGAGTGAATTCCCCAGTCGGCCCATCACGTTTGTAGTGCCCTTTACAGCCGGGGGTGGTGGTGACATGGTGGCGCGCCTGATGGCCAAGCATCTCGGGGAACGCCTGAAGACTGCCGTGGTGGTTGAAAACAAGGCTGGGGCAGGGGGCACCATAGGCAGTGCTCACGTATTACGTTCCCCGCCCGATGGCTACACCTTGCTCAATATGTCGAGCAGCTATGCCATGCAGGCCGCCACGACGAACGTGCCCTTTGATCCAGTGCGGGATGTCCAGCCTCTTGTGATGGTTTCGCGCGATCCCGGCGTGATCCTGGTCAATGCCAACTCCAAACTGCGTAACGGCAAAGACCTCTACCAAGCCGCCAAGCAAAACCCCGGTCGTTTGACTTATGGCTCCGCCGGGATTGGCACGATTGCCCACCTTGGCATGGAGGCCCTGGCCTTCCACATGGGCGTGCAGATGCAGCACGTTCCCTATAAAGGCTCTTCACAAGCCTTCAATGATCTCTTGTCAGGCTCCATCGATCTGATGCTCACGACCTCCACTTATGGCGCGAGTTTCGTCAAATCGGGCCGTGTCCATGCGCTGGGCATTTGCGGCTCTGAGCGCACCGATGTGCTGCCCCAGGTGCCCACCTTCGTGGAGCAAGGGTGGCCAGATTACGTGCTCTACGACTGGAAAGCCATTGCCGGGCCAGCCGGCATACCGCCTCAGGTCGTGCAAACCCTCAATAAGGCCATGAACGATGTGCTGGCGCTGGACGCCGTGAAAGAAAAATTCCGTGCCGACGGTGTGGCCATCGTGGGCGGTTCCCCAGACGTGCTGGCCAAGACATTGCGTGACGAGATCGGTGCGTGGAAAGCACTGGTCAAACGTGCCAACGTGGTGGTGCAATGAGCATGAAGCTCATCCATGCTCAGTTGCGTGCTGAGTTGCGTGCGGGCGCAGGCATGCTGATGCCTGGCGCCGGCAACGCACTGGCGGCGCGTTTCATTGAACGGGCGGGTTTTCGTTCGCTCATGGTCAGTGGCGCGGCGGTGGCCAATTCGTACCTGGGCATGCCCGATATCGGGCTGGTGTCTGTGACCGAGTTGGCTCAGCACGTGGCGGCCGTTCGTGAGGCCGTGAGTCTTCCCATCCTCGCCGATGCAGACACCGGTTTTGGCAACGCGTTGAACACTCGCCGCACGGTGCAATTGCTGGAACGCGCTGGCGCCAACGCCATCATGCTGGAAGACCAAACTTATCCCAAGCGATGCGGTCACTTCGATGGGAAGGGCGTGGTGCCCACGCAGGAAATGGTGTCCAAGATCAAGGCGGCGGTCGACGCGCGTGAAGATGATGGACTGATGATCCTCGCCCGCACCGACGCGCGTGCCGTGGAGGGCTTTGAGGCAGCGCTGGATCGAGCACGTGCCTATCAAGCGGCAGGTGCTGATTTCCTGTTTGTTGAAGCTCCCTTGACGAGAGAGGAGCTGCTTGCCATCCCCCGGGAAGTGCCTGGTATTCATATGTGCAACATGGTGATCGGTGGCAAGACACCGTTGCTGCCACGCGAGGAATTGGCAAGTGCGGGATACGCTGCCATTTGCTACGCCAACGCCGCGCTGCAAGCGTCCATGCTCGCCATGGAGCGCGTACTGGGGCACTTGCATCAACATGGCTCCATTGAGGGGGCGGAAGATCAACTCATGATGTTTGCTGAGCGTCAGCAAGTGTTGGATGGCGCCGGATTCAAGGCGCTGGAACAGAGGTATGCATGAGCATGAAAGCACCCGCGCCACCCCGCACCTTCCTGGATAAGGTATGGGCTGAGCACCGTATTCTTTCGTTATCGCCTGATGCAGATCTGCTTCAGATCGACAGGCTGGTATTGCATGAACTCTCGGGTAGCCAGGTCATGCGTGCGCTGGCTGAGAGCGGGCGGACCCCCATGGCGCGTGAGCAAGTGCTCACCGTGATCGAGCACCTGATCTCCACCCGCCCAGGTCGTGGGCCGATCGAATCGCCATCCAAGAGCGGGCCCATCATGATAGAGACCACGCGCCAGGCCTCGCGAGACTGGGGGCTGCATTTCTTCGACTACGACCATCCGCTTCAAGGCATTGCTCATGTGGTGGCACCCGAGCAAGGTATTGTTTTTCCGGGGGCTACGCTGGTTTGTTGCGACAGCCACACCAGCACGGTAGGAGGCATTGGTGCCTTGGCCTGGGGTATAGGCGCCAGTGAAGCCGAACACGTGTTGGCCACTCAGACACTCGCGCAGACCCGCCCGCGCCGTATGCGGGTGAACTTCAACGGCGCGATAGGCGAGGGCGTATATGCCAAAGACCTTATCCTGGCGCTGATTGGCAAGCTGGGGGCGCAGGGCGGCATCGGCTACGCGGTGGAGTACGCGGGCTCGGCTGTGGCCAGCCTGCCGGTAGAGGGCCGGCTTACGCTGTGCAATATGTCAGTGGAGTTCTCGGCCAAGTACGGCTTTGTGCCGGCTGATGACACCACCTTCGAATATCTGGTGGGGCGCCGGTTCGCGCCGCGCGGTGCCGCGTGGGATCAGGCGGTGGCTCATTGGCGCCGTCTGCGCACCGACGAAGGAGCGGAGTTCGACAAAGAGGTGGATATTGACTGCCGAAGCCTTACGCCGCAGATCACCTGGGGCGTCAGCCCGCAGCAGGTGTTGTCGGTAAGAGATGTGGTGCCTGACCCCGCAACTGCGCCAGATGCAGAGTCCCGCGCACTGGCTGAGCGAGCCATCAGGTACATGCGCCTCACACCCGGAGCGCCTCTTATGGGCACCGCCATTGATGCGGCCTACATCGGCTCCTGCACGAACGCACGTTTATCTGACTTACGAGCCGCAGCGCGCTTGCTGCGTGGGCGACGTGTCAAACAGGGCATACAAGCCGTGTGTGTACCGGGCTCCACGCCGGTCAAGCACGCAGCGGAGGCTGAAGGCCTTGATCGCGTATTCATGGAGGCCGGGTTTGAATGGCGAGAAGCCGCTTGTGGCTTCTGCGCCAACATGGGGGATTCGCGCTTTGCGGACCAACGCATCATCAGCACCACTAATCGCAATTTCGAAGACCGCCAAGGCCCTGCCACGCGTACCCATTTGGCCAGCCCCGCCACCGTGGCCGCTTCTGCCATCGCTGGCTGCATCGCCGATCCCCGCCTTCTCACGGGCACTGACTGAAGAACCACCATGGAAGCCTTCCGCCAAGTGAGCGGCATAGCCGCACCGCTGCTGCACATCAATATCGATACCGATCAGATCATTCCGGCGCTTTTCCTGGGTGGCACTGACGCTAAAGGATATGGCGCGAACCTGTTCCATCACTGGCGCTTTCTGCCTGATGGTTCGCCCAATACAGACTTCGTGCTTAACCAAGCTCCTTACAACCATGCCCAGGTACTGCTGGCGGACCGCAATTTTGGATGCGGTTCTTCGCGCGAGCGAGCGCCCAAGGCTCTGCGCGAGTTTGGATTTCGTGCCGTTATTGCGCCATCGTTCGGCGGAATTTTCTACAACAACTGCTTTCGCAACGGCATGGTGCCGGTGGAGTTGCCCATAGAGCACGTGCGCACCATCGCGGAAGAAGTCGAGTCCAGCCAGGGCATGGGCCGCGTCACGGTGGACCTGGAGCGGCAGTGTGTGGAGTCACCCACCGGGAGGGTTTGGTCGTTTACTGCGCCCCAGGCCTTACGAGCCATGCTGCTCGAAGGAATGGATGAGATCGCGCTCACGCTCCAGCGCCTGCCAGAAATAGAGGAATTTCGCGCTGCGGACCGAGAGCTTAGGCCGTGGGCCTACGCCATGTCTGCATCAGACTGTTGATCAGGCACGGTGATGTATTAACCGTTCGCCCTGAGCTTGTCGAAGGGCTTAGACCCTTTTCAGGGCGAACGGAATTCAAATTTCATGCGGCCGTATCAACAACTAGGACCTGCCAGCTTGCGCTGGTAAGGTCCCGCGACACTTCAAGCGGAGAGGCTCTCCCAGCGCTCCATGGCACCCAAGAGCTCTTCGTCGATAGCCGCATCGCGTGCTTGCATCGCCATGGCCTTTTCCAGATCCGTTTGATAGAGGGTGCCGTCGGCTAAAGCCGCGCGCAAGTTATTCTGCTCGGCCTCCAGCGCTTGAATCTGTCCCGGCAGGGTGTCGAGCTCGCGCTGGTCCTTGTAGGAAAGCTTCTTTTTTAACGCCGTGCTGGTAGCTCCCGGCATTGGCGCCGCAGCGGGAGCCGCAATGGCTGGAGTGGCTTGGTCCACATCGGCGGCTTGTAGCGCTCGCCAGCGCGCACTCTGCGTCAACCAATCTTGCACACCGCCTTCATACTCACGCCAGAGGCCGGGGCCTTCCCAAGCCAGCGTACTCGTGGCCACGTTGTCGAGAAAAGCCCGGTCGTGGCTGACCAGGAACACGGTGCCTTCGTAGGCCTGCAGCAACTCCTCAAGAAGTTCCAGCGTGTCGATATCCAGGTCGTTGGTGGGCTCATCGAGCACCAGCACATTGGCTGGGCGGGCGAACAAACGTGCCAGAAGCAAGCGGTTGCGCTCCCCACCCGAAAGGCTGCGCACCGGAGATGCTGCGCGTGCCGGGCTGAACAGAAAATCTCCCAGGTAGCTTTTCACATGCTGGCGACGGGCCCCAATCTCGATCCATTCACTTCCAGGGCTGATGAAATCTGCCAACGTAGCGTCCAGATCCAGCGCATCGCGCATTTGATCGAAATAGGCCACTTGCAGATTAGCGCCGAGCTTGATGCTGCCGCTATCCGCCGCCAGTTGGCCGAGAACGAGTTTCAGCAGCGTTGTCTTGCCCGCCCCGTTAGGACCAATGAGGCCAATCTTGTCGCCACGCAGCACCGTGGTGGTGAGGCCCTGCACGATCAGCTTGTCGCCAAAAGCCAGGGAAACATCTTCCAGATCGGCCACTAGCTTGCCCTGGTAGCCATTCACACCCGCTGAATCGACATCCATACGCACCCGGCCGACGGCATCGCGCCGGGCCGAACGCTGAGCGCGCAGGCCTTGCAATCGGTTGATGCGGCCTTGGGCACGCGTGCGGCGCGCCTCCACACCTTTGCGGATCCAGATCTCCTCCTGGGCCAGCAGCTTGTCAGCGCGCGCGTTGATGGTTGCTTCTTGCGCCGCCTGCTCTTCCTTGGTAATTTGGTAGGTGGCGAAATTGCCAGGGTACGAGCGCAGATGTCCACGGTCCAGCTCCACAATGCGGGTAGCCACGCTATCTAAAAAGGCGCGATCGTGGGTAATAGTCACCAGGCTTCCGTTGAAATCCTTCAGCAGCTCTTCTAACCAGTGAATGGCGTCAAGATCCAGATGGTTCGTGGGCTCATCGAGCAGCAGCACTTCTGGTCTCTTGACCAGGGCTTGGGCCAGCGCCACACGCTTTTTGGTTCCCCCTGAGAGCGTGCCAATCACGCTCTCGGGTGACAAGCGCAGCCGATGAAGCGTTTCTTCCACACGTTGTTCCCAAGTCCATCCATCCTGGGCTTCAATCTGGGCTTGCATGGAATCCAGGTCACCAGTGCCCATACAGTAAGCATCAATCAGCGCGCGTACTGGGGCCAGGCTAGACGCCACCGTATCGAACACGGTGGCGTCGGGATCAAGAGAGGGTTCCTGGGCTACAAAAGCCACCCGCAAATCCAGGCGCTTTTGCAAGGTGCCATCGTCAGGGCGTTCCATGCCGGCCAGAATGCGCAGCATGGAGGATTTGCCTGCGCCATTGCGGCCAATCAGACCGACACGCTCATTCTCCTCAAGAGAGAAGTCCGCATGGTCTAGTAGCGGTACGTGACCGAAGGCGAGTTGAGCGTCGAGCAAAGTAAGCAGGGCCATCTGTATAGAGATCAGGAAGAAGCAGGAAGGAAAGGTGCCGAGTCTGACAGGTCCTTCTGTCAATTATTTTTAGGCGGGTATGTGAGGGCCCGCCAAACGGTGCTATAGTCGCTCTCCTCCCCTGATGACTGCAAGCAGTTTGAAGCGGGGGCGAAGCAGAAGGTGCTGAGAAGCGCAGTTTGCGGTGGGTTGAGTTGGAGATGTTTTGGCTTTTAGTTGAAACGCGAAGACAAAGACCCCGGTTGTTGCAAGGTTATAAAATACTGTGCCATAATCGAGGGCTTCGCTGATAACAACTAAGTTGTTCGGTGAGGTGGCAAGGAGGTTAACAAGTTAACTGAATTGCTGGTGGGTTTAGGTGGTTTTGAGTTTTCGGACTCAGCTGCAAAAAACCCCAGAGTTTGACAGGTCTTTAAAATCTGTGCGATAATTCAAGGCTTCGCTGATCGCAGCGAGTCAGGCAGAAAACGACAAGTTTGCTACTGGGTTCATTAAAAATATACAGCCGATAAGCGTGAGCGTTTGGTGGGTTAATTGCCAAGTCTTTTAGACTATCAAACGCTCATGAGAATAGAAGTGAAGTTCACTTCAATTCCTTTTTTATGAGTAACTCGAAAGAGTATAAATTTATCAAGATCGAACTGTAGAGTTTGATCCTGGCTCAGATTGAACGCTGGCGGAATGCTT
>NZ_KE383945.1:0-70888 GCF_000422885.1 Ottowia thiooxydans DSM 14619
CGCGATACCACGAGGTATCCCTGCGTTTTTCGCCTTGCATCCACAGTCTTTCGAACACAATAGCCCTCGCGCAGAGACTTTGAACAGGCTCTAAGATTCTTCTCACCGCTGAACGTCCAATAAGAAAATGACCATTCGCATCGGGATTTCCGCTCGTCTGCTGCACAGCCCACCGCCGGGGCTTGGCTTACCGCTAAAGCGCCTGCAGTTTCTGGAAAGCAATATGGCGCAGTGGATCATGTCGCACGGGGTGGTGGCGCTCATGATCCCATTCATCGACGAGCGCGTCCCCCGCAAGCGCCGCAACCCACCGTTTCGCGATCTGGTGGAAAGCCTGGACGGCCTGGTGCTTCAAGGCGGCATTGACATCTGCGCCGAAACCTATGGCGCCAAGCCATGGAAGGAAGACACAGATAGCGATCCAATTCGCGACGAATACGAGCTGGATCTTTTGCGCGGCTTCGTGGAGGCCGACAAGCCGGTGCTGGGCATTTGCCGTGGGGCGCAACTTCTGAACGTCTACTTTGGCGGCACGCTGATCCAGGACATCCCCACGCAATGGCCGGGCGCCATCCGGCACCAGGACGAACGAGATTACGACCGGCTGACCCACGAAGTGCATTTTCTTCCCGGCTCTCGGCTGTCTGATATTTACGGCTACGAGCCGCAGCGCGTCACCAGCATTCACCACCAGTGCGTTGATCGCCTTGGCAAAGGGCTGGTGCTCGAAGCGCGCAGCCCCATTGATTTGGTGCCCGAGGCCATTCGCCATACAGACGCACCCTTCGTCATGGGAGTGCAATGGCATCCTGAGTTTCACATGGGCGGTGCGGAAGATGGCTTACCCGGGGTGCTTGACAGCGGCCCCTTGATGATGGCTTTTCTAAAGGCCGCTGTTCGGCGTGCGGGCCGCATGCGTTTCCTCACGGACAGCATGGCGCATGTGCGTGAAAAAATCCGGTGAAAAACGGATCTAAGAGCACGTTCAAAGAGCATTCCGGACTAAACACGACATGGGCGAGTTTGAACTGATAGAGCGCTTCTTCAAGACGCCCGCTCAAACACAAGCAAAAGCGCAATTAACCACCATCGCGCTGGGCATTGGCGACGACTGCGCCCTGATACAGCCCGCTCCAGGCACCCAAATCGCCATCAGCAGCGATATGCTGGTGGAAGGTCGCCATTTCTTCGCCGACGTCGACCCGAACGCCCTGGGCCACAAAGCGCTGGCGGTCAACCTCAGTGATCTCGCGGCTATGGGAGCCGAGCCACTGGGGTTCACCTTGGCTCTGGCACTGCCGCCTGAGCGCGCCCGCGACGAGGCATGGCTCGCGGCCTTTTCAGGCGGGCTGCTGGCTCTGGCCAACGCGCACCACTGCCCCCTCATCGGGGGCGACACCACTGCAGGGCCACTCAACCTGTGTATCACCGTGTTTGGTCAGTTACCCGTCGGACAGGCCTTGAGGCGAGATGGTGCCCATGCAGGTGACGACATTTGGGTCAGTGGCACGCTGGGCGATGCGCGCCTCGCCTTGGGCGTCCTTCGTGGCGAATGGATGCTACCGCCCGACGTGATGGCCGCTGCGCGCCAACGGCTGGAACGCCCCACCCCGCGCCTGGCCCTCGGCGTGGCACTGCGTGGTATGGCCAGCGCCTGCGCGGACGTGAGCGACGGTCTGGCGGGTGATCTGGGACACATCTTGAAGGCCAGCTCGGTCGGAGCGGAGATCGAAGCCAGCATGGGGGCTCATCTGACGGCCGCTGGCGCTTTTCCCTCGCTGGCAGGAGGTCGTTTCCATTCAGAGACCCTACTCCAGTTGGCGCTCACTGGCGGCGACGATTACGAGCTTGTCTTTACCGCACCCGCGGCCGCCCGCCGTGCCGTGCAGTCAGCCGCCGAGCGTGCGACCACCCCGGTCACCCGCGTCGGTCGAATCGTGGAGCAGCCAGGCCTGCGTCTCATCGAAGCGAACGGTCAACCCACGCCACTGGAGGCACGCGCCTTCGACCACTTCGACTAGGAGTCCCTTCATTCCCCGCAGGGAACCCAGCCTGTAAAAGCCGAAGACCGCACGCGTAGAATCGCGCCCTTTCGTTTCTCCAGCCCGCGCCTGCCGGCCTCGGCCTCGGCGGTTCGCCCATCACCCTCTCGCGCCTGATTTATTGCTCATGGATATCGTTGTCAAGGAAGACCTCAAAGCCTATATCGACCCTCTTACCCCAGACGAATACAGCGCGCTGGAGCGCAGCATCCTGGCCGAAGGTTGCCGCGATGCACTGGTACTCTGGGGTGATCTGCTGGTCGACGGGCACAACCGCTACGGCATCTGCCAGAAACATGGTTTGCCTTTCTCCACCGTACAGGCGCTCCAATTCCAGACGCTGGAAGACGTGCATCTGTGGATGATTGACCAGCACCTGGGCCGGCGCAGCATTTCGGACTTTCAACGCGGCGTGCTTGCGCTGCGCAAGCGCGACATTCTGGAAACACGCCTGAAAACTGCACCCGCGGCTGAGAGATCCGTCAGCCCAGCCGGTAGCCCTCCCTTTGACGTGGATGGGGACGGCAGCACTTCAACGCACGAGGCCAGCCCCGAACCTAAGCCCCCCTCCGGCACCACCACCGCCCCCGCTGACACGCAGTTGCTGAAAAGCCGTGAGGCCCTGGCCAAGGCCGCGCGCCTCAGCAGCACCCAGGTGCGCATGATCGAGGCCATCCAGAGCCAGGCTGCACCCGAGGTGGTGGCGGCCGTCAGGGCGGGCGACATCACGCTCAGCACTGCCGCCACGGTCGCCAGCCTGCCCGCCGAGGAACAAGCGCAAGCTGCCCATGGCGGCGCCAAGGAATTGCGCCAGGCTGCCAAACGGGTACGTGAGGCCAAACGCAAGCCCAAGCCAGAAGACACGGGATCGGGCGATGAAGCCGCAGCGACCTCGGAGGAACACAGCGTCGACAGCCTGCTGGCCCGTGTTCGCGAGCTGGAATCCGAGAACGCCAGCCTGCGCGCGCGCATCGCACAACTGCAGGCCCAGCTCAGCCCCAGCGACGCCGACTGATGCTCGGCACCGGACGGCTTGATTCCGTCCGGCGGGAGCCAGCTTGCGCTGCTTCAGCAGACGCATCATTTTTGACGCGCCTGAAATCCTCACCCGTCGAGCTGAGCCAGTAGGGGCCGCCGAAGCGGCTCTATCAGCCAGAAGTGGACCATGCCGATTCGGGATTGGATAATTCACCGACAAGGAGAACCTATGAACGCCCCTCTCACCTTCTATACCCACCCGATGTCGCGTGGCCGAGTTGCACGCTGGATGCTGGAAGAAACCGGCTTGCCCTATGAAACCGTGCTGCTCGACTACGACACTACGATGAAGGCACCCGAATACCGCGCCATCAATCCCATGGGCAAGGTGCCGGCCATCAAGCACGGAGATACGGTGGTCACGGAAAACGCCGCCATCGCCATGTACCTGGCCGATCTGGTGCCGGGCAAGCAACTCTCGCCGCCGGTGGGCAGCGCCGCACGTGGCCCTTACTATCGGTGGATCAGCTTCATGGGGCCAATGGAGCAACTGATGGTAGCCAAGGCATCAGCAGCCAAGCTGCCTGATCCACGGATGGCGGGGTTCGGTACTGAGCAGGAGCTGCTTGACACGCTGGAAAGCGCGGTAAAAGACCGCGAACATCTGGCTGGTGATCACTTCACCGCGGTCGATCTGCTGGTGGCGGCCTCTCTAAGCTGGTACCTGCAGTTCAAACTACTGGAAGCCAGGCCCGCTTTCACACAATTTGCGACGCTCCACCGGACCCGGCCGGCGGCTCTGCGAGCCGAGGAAATCGACAACGCGTTGTTAGCAAAGAAGTAATCTAATGCCTTTTCCGCTCAGTGAACGCCGCGCCTTACTGGCAGTAAAGGGCGTGGGCCCCACGGTCATCGCGCGGCTGGAGCAAATGGGTATTGAGTCGCTCGCGCACCTGGCGAGCGAGCACCCGGTGGATATCCTGGCCAGAGGTGCGCAGCTAACCGGATCAAGCTGCTGGAAAAACAGCCCTCAGGCGCGCGCCGCAATCGCGGCTGCGATTGAGGAAGCGCAGCAGCATAAAGCGCCCGGCTGATAGGATCAGCTTTCGATTGTTCTTAGATCGTGTTCAGAACCCCATGAGCCTGGCCGACGCCCCCCGTGAAGATGTGACTGATGTGCAGGTTCGCCCTGCCGAAACTGTACCCAGGGCGGCAATAGCCCCTGAACCGGTCGAACTCGAACCGCTTTCCCCCGCCGCGGGGCCGCCACCAGCGGGTGCCGTACGGCCCAGTGCCCGCTTCATGCGCACGCACCCCGCGCATTGGATCGCCTTTGGGTTCGGCTCCGGGCTCTCGCCCCTCGCGCCCGGCACTGCCGGCACCTTGTGGGGATGGCTGGCCTGGTTGGTCCTGACGCAATGGCTCACCACCCCGGTGGAGCAAGCCTGGGTGATTGTGATTGGTCTGGCCGTGGCTTGGTGGGCCAGTACGGTCACCGCCAAGCACTTGCGTATCGCTGATCCTAGCGCCATCGTGGTCGATGAGATCATCGCGTTCTGGATCGTGCTGTGGTTGGTGCTGCCTGCCGGCTTCTGGGCGCAAGTGGTGGCATTTGCGCTGTTTCGCTTTTTTGATGCTGTCAAACCCGGACCTGTGGGCTGGGCTGACCGGCTCTTTCATGGTGCGAAAGGATGGCGCGGCGGGTTTGGGATCGTCTGGGATGATTTGGTGGCGGCTTTCTGCACGCTAGGGGTGATTGCGCTTTGGCAGGTGTGGTGAGGGGCCAGATGGGGGGACGTGGCGCGCTATGTGGAAGCTGCTGGCCCTCACGCCGCAGCCGGCCGCCCCAACCCTCTCCCGCATGCGGGAGAGGGAGTAAGTCCGTGTGCTCGGGGAGGGGGTGCCACCATGGACACGCTGCTTGCCCCCACCGGTTGGCCGGCCCCGCCCAACCTTCCCCCAACGGGGGAAGGAGTAATACCAGCGCTCAGTCACAGTCTCAGGTTCTGGGGCTCAAGTCTGCATGCGGGGGAAGGAGCTTTACGGCCGTGTGGTGCGATATGGGTAGCGCAGAGCACTATGGATGACGGATATGAATATGAATGACATCGTTCAGGAATTGGCTGCCGCACTTCGCGGACATCGCTGGCAGCTTTGCACTGCGGAGAGCTGCACAGGCGGGCTGATCTCGGGGGCTTGTACAGACCTCGCAGGCTCGTCCGATTGGTTCGATCGTGGTTTTGTGACCTATAGCAATGCAGCCAAATCTGAATTGCTCGCAGTTCCCATGGACTTGATCGTTCTGCATGGCGCCGTGAGCGAGCCCGTCGTGCGCGCCATGGCGGAAGGTGCGCTGGCTCGATCAAACGCCCAGGTCAGCGTGGCGGTGACCGGCGTCGCGGGGCCTGGCGGCGGTAGTGCGGAGAAGCCGGTGGGCACCGTGTGGTTCGGCTGGTGTGTGAACGGCAAAACCATCAGCGAGTGCGCGCACTTCGAAGGTGATCGCGCTCGCGTACGAGCAGCCACCGTAGAGCATGCGCTGCGCGGGTTGTTGGCCAGACTGAGCACTGTTTGATCTCACGATCGAGCTCAGAAGGTGTCAGTGAATCCTGCATGCCCGAAAGGGCCGCCAGAAACCGCCCACTCCAGGCGCGAAGCACAGGTGTAGATCGAGCTACGGCGTGCATTGGTGCGGCCGGCCCAGGCAACGCCAAGCGTGTGGTTTTTGGCGGTCACAGGGGGCATGAGGGATTCGTTCGTACCTTCTCTGCACGCTGAACTGCGGACCTCCGCTTTTCGTTCGCGGCAGAGACATGGCGTGCGGGCAGGTGGTCTGCAAGAAGTTTCATTTCATACACGTATGATGTTCTGAACACTCGCTGCGGTCACCCGCCAGCTTAGCGCGTCCAGGACGCGCACATAAAGAAAGCCCGCTATGTCCGCATCATCCCTGACGCCCTCGAACACCGTTCGCTACAGCACACTCGCCCTGTGCGCGCTGGTGCTGATCCTGAGTTTGTTCTCCATGATTGCCTTCGGCAGCGGGGGCCTGTGGTTTCTGGCGTCCGGCCTGCTGGTCGCACTGGGGGTGTATGACCTCGTGCAAACACGCCATGCCATCCTGCGCAACTACCCCATACTGGGGCATATGCGTTTCGTGCTGGAATTCATCCGCCCGGAAATGCGTCAGTATTTCATTGAAAGCGACACCGAGGCTCAGCCTTTTTCTCGTGCCCAAAGGTCGGTGGTGTACCAGCGCGCCAAAGGTGACCCGGACAACCGACCGTTTGGCACACAGTTGGATGTGGGCGCCGAAGGTTACGAGTGGATCAACCACTCCATGAGCCCGACGAAGATCGAATCGCACGACTTCCGGCTCTGGATCGGCGGCCAGCCGGGCGCGCAAAACCCCGGCACCGAGCCCTGCACACAGCCTTACAGCGCAAGCGTATTCAATGTGTCCGCCATGAGTTTTGGCGCCTTGTCGGCCAATGCCATTCTGGCGCTCAACCAAGGTGCCAAGATTGGCGGCTTCGCGCACGACACCGGCGAAGGCTCCATCTCCCAGTACCACCGCTTGCACGGCGGAGACCTGATCTGGCAAATCGCCTCAGGCTATTTCGGCTGCCGAGATACCAACGGTAAATTCAGCCCCGAGCGCTTTGCAAAGCAAGCCTGCGAGCCGCAGGTGAAAATGATAGAGCTCAAGCTCAGCCAAGGCGCCAAACCCGGCCACGGCGGCGTGTTGCCAGGCGCCAAGGTCACACCTGAAATTGCCGCCACGCGCGGTGTGCCCGTAGGCGTGGATTGCATTTCGCCCTCAGCGCACAGCTCCTTCTCGACGCCCGTGGAACTTCTGCGCTTCGTGGCTGAATTGCGCCGTCTCTCGGGTGGCAAACCGACTGGCCTCAAGCTTTGCATTGGGCACCCCTGGGAGTGGTTTGCCATCGCCAAGGCCATGCTGGAGACGGGCATTACGCCGGATTTCATCGTCGTTGATGGCGCTGAGGGCGGCACGGGCGCCGCGCCGGTGGAATTTGTGGACCATGTGGGCACACCGCTGCAAGAAGGCTTGCGGCTGGTGCACAACACATTGATTGGCATCGGCTTGCGTGATCGCGTCAAGCTCGGCTGCGCTGGCAAGGTGATCACCGCGTTCGATGTCGTGCGCATGCTGGCGCTGGGAGCCGATTGGTGCAATTCAGCGCGAGGCTACATGATGGCGCTAGGCTGCATACAGGCTCAAAGCTGCCATACGGGCCGCTGCCCCACCGGAGTGACCACACAAGACCCGCTGCGTCAGAAAGCACTGGTGGTGACCGACAAGGCTCCCCGGGTAGCGCAGTTTCATGCCAATACCTTGCACGCCCTCAAGGAATTGCTGCAAGCAGCCGGCCTGAAGCACCCCGATGAAGTGACTTCCCACCACATCGTGCGGCGCATCGACGATACCGAAGTGCGTCTGCTTTCCACCTTGATGCCGCGTCTGGAAGCGGGCGCCATCTTGAACGACCTGGCCCATCAGCCCAATGTGTTTCGACTGTATTGGCCCCTCGCCAGCGCGCACAGCTTTGCGCCGCAACACCCTACTGCGGGCGAAACACCGCCTGACCTGCGGGATTCGCATGCGGGCTATAGAAACCGGGCACCTGCGTCCGCACGCGAAGTGGCGCAGGAGCTGAAAACCAATCACCCACCCGAGCCACCACCAGAGCATCCAGTGGCCGCCGAACAGGCCCCTGCCCCTGCGGCGACGCCTGCCTCACCCACTCAAGTGCCCACCGAATGGACCTCGTCCGATAAAGCACATGCGGCCGAAAAAGCCAAAGCGACGGACGTAGGCTAGCGCTTGCCAAAACAGCATGAGGGTGTCATAACTTGACGCCCGTCAAGCGAGCGTCGATTGAATAGGTACATACCCGAAGAGAACAACTGATCCAGATCATGGGGAAGCTCCGGTACAAACCCGAATCGGCAAAACCCCAATCGGCATAGCGACTTAGCCCCCGCATAATTCCCCGGTCTACAGCGGAATCGGAAAATTTTGCACACGGGTCGCATGAGTTCAGACATCATTTTGGAAACACGGGGACTCGTCAAAGAGTTCAAAGGTTTTGTCGCCGTCAGCGACGTCAACCTCAAAGTACGCAGGGGTACTATTCACGCGTTGATCGGCCCTAATGGAGCCGGAAAAACGACGTGCTTCAACCTGCTCACCAAATTCCTGGAACCCACACGCGGGCAAATCCTGTTTGATGGCCAGGACATCACAAAAGAGAAACCTGCGCAGATCGCACGGCGTGGCGTGGTGCGGTCATTTCAGATTTCCTCCACCTTCCCGCACATGAGCGTGCTGAAGAATGTGCGCGTGGCATTGCAGCAAAAACTGGGCACAGAGTTTCACTTCTGGAAAAAGGAACACACGCTGAACCAGCTTGACGACCGTTGCATGGAATTGCTTGGTTTCGTAGGACTGGCCGAGTTCGCCGACCTGGAGGCCGGAGATTTGCCCTATGGCCGCAAGCGCGCGCTGGAGATCGCCACGACCTTGGCCATGGACCCACAGTTGATGCTGCTGGATGAACCTACGCAAGGCATGGGCCTGGAAGATGTGGAAATGGTCACTCAGCTGATCAAGAAGGTGGCTGCCAACCGCACCATTCTGATGGTGGAGCACAACATGGGCGTGGTGGGCACGATTGCCGACACGATTACCGTGTTGCAGTTCGGCGAAGTGATTGCGGAGGGGCCTTATGCGGAGGTGTCTCGCAACCCGCAGGTGCTGGAAGCCTACATGGGCAGTGCCGATGAAACTCTTTAATGCGCGGAAACCCTCTTCCATGCTCGCACCAGCGCACGGGCCCAAACACGATCGCTGTGGACTTCTGACATGAGCACCTCATCCACCCCTGCCATTCAGCTCAAGGACGTGCATGCCTGGTATGGCGAGTCGCACATTCTGCATGGCGTGAACATATCTGTGATGCCGGGTGAGGTCGTTACTCTGCTGGGCCGCAACGGCGCCGGCCGCACCTCTACGCTTCGCGCCATCATGGGGCTGGTGGGCAAGCGTACCGGATCCATATCGATTTCCGGTTCAGAAACCGTGCGCTTGGCGCCTCACCAGATTGCACGGCTTGGCCTGGGTTACTGCCCCGAGGAGCGCGGCATCATGACCTCGCTCACGTGCGAGGAAAACCTGATGCTGCCGCCCAAGATCGCGGAAGGCGGCATGAGCCTGGACGAGATCTACACCATGTTCCCCAACCTGAAGACACGCCGCTCCAGCCCGGGCGGTCGTCTTTCAGGGGGAGAGCAGCAAATGCTGGCGGTAGCGCGCATTCTGCGTACGGGTGCCAAGATATTGCTGCTGGATGAAATCTCGGAAGGTCTCGCACCAGTGATTGTGCAGACCTTGGCGCGCATGATCCAGGAGCTCCGAAAACGCGGTTTCACCATCCTCATGGTGGAGCAGAACTTCCGCTTCGCCGCGCCATTGGCTGATCGCTTCTACATCATGGAGCGTGGCCTCATCCTGCGTGAGCTTTCCGCCGCCGAACTCAAAGACAACATGCACACCTTGCATGAGTCCCTGGGAGTGTGAGCATTGATTGCCAAGCCCTTTCAGAAAATTGAATCCTCCCGGAGCCAGCGATCATTCGCTCCAAGCGCCGAGGCATAGGGTGATATCCGCTTTTTACAGTCCACTAAGTCAAGGAGACAAACCGATGAAACGCAAACTACTGTGCTCTCTCATGGCCGCCGTTGGCCTCACCGCAGCTGGCCTGGCCCAAGCCCAGATATCGGGCAACGTTGTCAAGATTGGCGTGATGAACGATATGTCTGGCGTGTATGCCGACATCGGTGGCCCAGGCTCTGTGCTGGCCGCCAAGATGGCCGTCGAAGACTATGTGAAGGCCACCAAATCAACGCTGAAGGTGGAGATCGTCTCTGCCGATCACCAGAACAAGCCAGACATTGGTTCCAGCATCGCTCGCAAATGGTATGACTCCGACGGCGTGGACATGATTGTCGACGTACCAACTTCCTCGGTTGGCCTGGCGGTGAGCGAAGTCACCAAGGAAAAGGGCAAGGTACACGTCAACACCGGTTCTGCCGCTTCTGACTTGACCGGCAAGGCATGCTCGCCCAATACCGTACATTGGCTCTACGATACGTGGATGCTTGCTCATGGCACAGGGAGTGCAGTGGTGAAGAGCGGCGGCGATACCTGGTTTTTCCTGACGGCTGACTACGCCTTCGGTCACGCCCTGGAACGCGATACGTCAGAAGTCGTGAAAGCCTCTGGCGGCAAGATCCTTGGCGGCGTGAAGGTTCCGCTGTCGACTCAGGATTTTTCATCGTTCCTGCTGCAAGCCCAGGCCTCCAAGGCGAAGATCGTCGGCCTGGCCAATGCAGGCGGCGACACGATCAACTCCATCAAACAAGCCGCTGAATTCGGCATCGTCAAAGGTGGACAAAAACTGGCTGGATTGCTGGTGTTCCTGCCGGACATTCACGGCTTGGGTCTGGCGACTGCACAAGGCCTGAACGTGACCGAAGCCTGGTACTGGGATCTGAACGACTCCAGCCGTGCCTGGGCTAAGCGCTTCGCCGGAGCCAATAAAGGCAAGTATCCATCCTCAGACCACGCCGGCGTCTATGCGGGTGTAATGCACTACCTGAAGGCGATCGACGCCAGCAAGACCGACGACGGCACCAAAGTAGTGGCCAAGATGAAAGAGCTTCCCACAGACGATCCACTGTTCGGCAAGGGCAGTATTCGTGCTGACGGACGCAAGATTCACCCCGTCTATCTGTTCGAGGTCAAAGCGCCCAAAGAGTCCAAAGGACCCTACGATTACTACAAGCTGAAGCAGACCATTCCAGCTGATCAGGCGTTCCGCCCACTGGCTGAAGGCAACTGCCCGCTGGTCGCCCAGAAGTAATCAGCACACCAGCCTTCATATCAGAGTTAACAGGGAACGAGAGAGCGCATGGAAGTCTTCGGCATTCCGATCCAGGCCATGATGGGGCAATTGCTCATTGGCCTTATTAACGGCTCGTTCTACGCCCTGCTCTCACTGGGGCTGGCTGTCATCTTCGGCCTGCTCAACATCATTAACTTCACCCATGGTGCCCAGTACATGCTGGGTGCCTTTGGTGCTTACCTTCTGCTGAACGTGGTGGGGTTGAGTTATTGGTGGGCGCTGCTGCTGGTTCCGCTCCTGGTAGGCGCTTTGGGCGTGATCATTGAGCGCACCATGCTGGCCAGGCTATACAAATTGGACCATCTGTACGGCCTGCTACTGACCTTTGGCTTGGCGCTGATGATCCAGGGATTTTTCCGAAATGAGTATGGCTCCACTGGCTTGCCTTATGCCATTCCGGAGGAGCTCTCTGGTGGGATCAGCCTGGGCTTCATGTTTTTGCCGAAGTACCGAGGCTGGGTCATTGTGGCTTCGTTTGTCATCTGCTTGTGCACGTGGTTTGTCATAGAGCGCACCAAACTGGGCGGCTATTTGCGAGCGGCCACGGAGAATCCGCAACTCGTTCAAGCTTTCGGCATCAACGTGCCTCGCATGGTCACGCTCACCTACGGCTTCGGGGTAGCGCTGGCCGCACTGGCCGGTGTGATGGCTGCGCCTATTTACCAAGTGAGCCCTCAAATGGGCGCGGATCTCATCATCGTGGTTTTCGCGGTGGTGGTGATCGGAGGCATGGGCTCCATCATGGGCGCCATCGTCACAGGGTTCGGCCTGGGGCTTGTAGAGGGGCTTACCAAAGTGTTCTACCCGGAAGCCTCCAGCACCGTTATTTTTATCATCATGACCATAGTGCTCCTGATCCGGCCAGCAGGCCTGTTCGGCACTCAGAAGTAAGCCATGACCGCGCCCACCACCAATACCGCACTGGCGGCAAGTGCCACGCACCGCAAGGTGTTCATCGCCATGGCTTTGGTATTCGCATTGGCCCCGCTGGCCGGCGTATATCCAGTTTTCATGATGAAAGTGATGTGTTTCGCGCTGTTTGCGTGCTCCTTCAATCTGCTGCTTGGATTTGGCGGGTTGCTCTCGTTCGGCCACGCCATGTTCCTCGGCAGTGCGGGATACGCGGCAGCACACGCCGCCAAGGTTTGGGGCTTCACACCCGAGTTGGCTATTCTTTTCGCAACGCTGTGCGCGGCCACCCTAGGCTGGCTTGCGGGCATGCTCGCCATTCGCCGACAAGGCATTTACTTTGCCATGATCACGCTGGCGCTGGCCCAGATGGTTTTCTTCTTCAGCCTCCAGGCACCATTTACTGGCGGTGAAGACGGCATCCAGGCCGTCCCGCGCGGACGGCTATTCGGCCTGATCGATCTATCGCAACCGATGGCGATGTACGCGTTCGTGTTCACGATCTTCATCGGCGGCTTTCTGCTGATCTACCGTATCGTCCATTCGCCTTTCGGCCAGGTACTCCAAGCCATTCGAGAAAACGAACCACGCGCTATTTCGCTGGGCTATGACGCAGACAAATTCAAGCTCCGGGCCTTTGTGCTGTCTGCAGCCCTCTCAGGAATGGCTGGTGGCACCAAGTCTCTCGTATTTCAACTTGCTTCGCTGACGGACGTGCATTGGAGCATGTCAGGCGAGGTCATTTTGATGACCCTGCTGGGCGGCATGGGGACCATCTTTGGTCCGGTCGTGGGCGCCGCGGTGATCATCACCATGCAAAACTATCTGGCCGAACTGGGCTCCTGGGTTTTGGTGATTCAGGGGGCCATCTTCGTAGTTTGCGTCTTGCTGTTCAGGCGCGGCATTGTGGGCGAAGTCGGGGCGTGGTTTAAGAAATCGCTCTGAGCGTTCTTTGATCGGCCACAGAGCCTGGCCCCAGTGCGCAGGAGGTGGCTCAACAGCCTTGGCCCGCAGAGAGCCCATGACCCACAGCCGGTTGCTCTGCCCCTACCCCGTCCATGTTGACGAAGTCTTTGCACCGAGAGATTGCATTGGCCGGCGCAGAGACAGCACGGCTGCATCTTTACTCAGTAAAAGCGCGCCGTGCTGAACGGCCAGGTCAATGAAAGGCTGATCATCAGCATCAGCACACCGGCAAGGCGCTGTGGGTGCGGGCGCTACGATGCACGTCAGCCGATCAAACTCAGCCAGGACTGCCTCGACATCCAGGCCACGGGCCGCTACGCGGGGCGCCACTTTGGGATAGTCCAACACCCGCGCCAATTCATCACGCATACCCGTGCTCGCAAGCCAGATGGCCTTCTCCGCAAGTAGCGCTTCGCGCAATGCCTCCGTAGTGGGATCCGCAAACACCAGCAAATCCAAAGCCACGTTGGTGTCGATGACCAGTTTGGTCGTCATACCCACAACCTACGCGCCCGCATTTCCGAATGCATCGTTGGAACCCAAGATCCGTTGCACGCTACCAATCTCCATCATGTGGCAAGAATTGCCGTGAAACACACAGCGATTGTGCGGTACCTAGAACTCCCCCTGGCGAAACGGCCTCTCTCCAAACAACCACTGCCCGACAGGAAGCATACATGCGGTTCTTTCCAGCCGCCGTTGGCCACCCGCTCCCGCTTCCATTCCCCGCATCCCAAGCTCAGCTTGCGACCACCCTGCATGCTCAGCTGACCACGGTCGTGGGTAACGGGGCCAGTACGCAGAACTTGCAGGATAACGTCCATTAGTTGGCTATACCGGTCAATGCAGCACATCGATCTGGGGCATCACACTGCCTCTGAAGAGGACGGCACCATTCTCGCAACCGGAGCTTGAGCACCAGTTCGCGCTGCACGTGCGGCAAGGCACGATCGATCCGCACTCCACGCATGGCAGCTCTTTCGTGCAGCTAGCAGCCTACAGCGTCGACGCAAGGGCGTCATGGAACCTTGGAGGTGACCGAGGAGGCCTTTCAACGCCTTTGAGAGCCTATTTTCAAGACCGGACTCTCCCCCCCAGGGCTTGCAAAATCTCACAGGCTTCTTCCGCCATCTTTGGCACAAACTCCGCTACATGCACGATGCTGTCGATTGCGCTGGAAACTTGGCCAGCTGCGATCAGGCCGTCTTCGACATCGCCCTCGCTCTGCGCACGTATCAAAGCCTTGTCCTTCCATTCGTTCAGCGCTTCGGCAGACATTTCACCGGCGTCTATGAGTTCCCGAAGCCGCTCCACCCCTTGGTTTCTTAAGCCACGGCCTGGCCCGTAGACAGAAGGGAAGAGCGTGTCGTCACCCTCGCGTGCGTCCACGATCTTTTGTCGATATACAGGGTGCCATTCGTTCTCGTATGTGGCGATGAAGCGAGTGCCCATAGCCACACCATCAGCGCCCATCGCCAGCGCAGCAGCGAGTGTTCGGCCGTCGTGCGCGCCACCGGAGAGCAGAACCGGCACGCGTACCTTAGCAGTAACATTGGGAATCAGCACAAAGGTGTGAACCGGCGAAGCGTGTGTGTGCCCGCCCATCTCGTAGCCGGATGCGATCACCACGTCTACTCCGGCAGCTTCCGCCTTGAGCGCCTGACGGGTGGATCCAACCTTGTGCATGTGAACAATCCCTGAGTCCTTGATGCGGTCACGGAACATGCCAGGAAAGCCCGCACTGGTGGTCAACACACGCAACTGCTTGGCGATGGCCGGGTCCGAGTCACGCGCATCAAGAACGGCCTTCACATAGGCGGCACTCACAGGCATCATCTCGCCAGATTCGGTAGTTCCTACCGGTACATTGACCGCAAAAACCGCTGACGTGAGCTTCATCACCTCATCGATCTGCGCACGCATGTCGCGCGCACCCACTTCCGGTGTTGCGGTCATGCCGGGAATGCTCACAGTGCCCAGGCCACCTGCAGACGATACAGCAGCTGCAAGACGAGAGGTACGAAAAGGTCCCATCCCCTCTTGCACGATAGGAAAGCGGATACCCACGAGTTCCGTGAACCGTGTCGTGATGGTTTTCATAGGAAATCTTTCAGTGCTGGATCAGCTTGTAGCGGCTTGATCGGAGAGAAGAACCATGGCCGATCCGTCGCACAGTGCTCCCGAAGTCACCACGCAACAGTCGTGGCGCGGCACCTGCCGGTTGCCACCACGCCCCTGCATCTGCAGCACTGCCTCGGCTACTGTATTCATGCCATGAAGATAGCCCTCAGACAACAATCCGCCATGTGTGTTGACTGGCAGGCGCCCATCGATCGCCGTGGCCCCGGAGGCGATGAACGCGCCCGCCTCGCCGCGCTCGCAAAAGCCCATGCCCTCAAGTCCCATGAGCACCACGCTAGTGAAGCAGTCATAGATCTCAGCGAATTGCACGTCATTCGCAGAAATACCGGCACGACGGTAGAGCTCCTCGCTCAACAGGCTGGTGAAGTTGCGCGTGTAGTCGTCATAGAGCATCTGGTCGCCGATGTCGAGGCCGGGCCGGGCGCCCGCACGGTAAGCAGCGGCGGCGACGACGGCAGGTGGATGGCGTAGATCGCGCGCACGTTCCAGCGAAGTCACTAAGATCGCGCACGCGCCATCTACCTCGGCGGTGCAGTCGGCCGCACGAAAAGGATCAGCGATCCACGGCAACTTGTAATAGCTCTCCAGATCTAGCGGCTTGCGCTGGACCGCGCGTTCATTGCGTTCGGCAAACCAGCGCTGCGCAACCGCCACGTTTGCCAGTGCTTCTGGCCCCTGCCCAGTCTCGTGTAAATAGCGACGCGCCCACATGGCGATGTACATCAGGTAAGAGTCATAGCCGATGGGATAGCGGTACTGCGACGCACCGCCCGGCATCTGGCCGCTACCCACACGCACACCAGAACGGCCGTTCAGCGCGCGAAACACAATGACGGATTCAGCCAGCCCATTTTCTATGGCCATCGCGGCTTGTCCGACCACATGCGACGGGCTTTGACCGCCTTGCTGAAAGTCCAGCACCCAGCGCAGACCAGGCAGGGCCAACGCGGTGGCCAACGCGTTACAGGTGACAGAGTCATTGAGCACCATGAAGGAGCCGACGCCATCCACCTCGCGCGCTGGCATTCCCGCGTCAGCCAACGCGGCCGATGCGGCCTCACAGGCCAGATCAAGGACGGTGCGTCCGGAATTGCGCGTGAACGCCGTGTAACCGACTCCTGCGATGGCTGCTTTTCCCACTGATATCTCCTTCAAACGTACCTTATGGCGTTTTGTGATTAAAATATTAACGTAATATTTAATTTTTGACAATGGCAGTCGGGGGCAAGCGGGATGATCGAATCGGATATGCAGCGTTGTGTCGACCGAGTGCTGCTGGAACGCAGGTCGATTCGGGCATTTCTTTCCGATCCGGTTGCACGGGAAGACATCGAGCAGATCCTGCGCTGCGCCGCCCGCGCGCCCTCTGGCACCAATACGCAGCCTTGGATGGTGCACGTCCTGCGGGGCGACTCCAAGGAGCGGCTGTCGCGAGAAATCCTGCGGATCCACGATTCGCCGGAACTGCGGGAGCAGCACTCAGAGGAGTACCCGTACTACCCTGACCGTTGGATCTCACCGTTCATCGATCGTCGCCGCAAGGTCGGTTGGAGCTTGTACTCTTTGCTGGGTCTGACCCGCGAAAACAAGCCAGGCATGCATGCACAGCTCGGGAGAAACTTCACTTTTTTCGATGCACCGGTGGCGCTCATGTTCACCATCGACCGTGTGATGTCACATGGATCATGGCTAGACTACGGCATGTTCCTGCAGAACATCATGATTGCGGCGCAGGCTCGCGGCCTCGGCACCTGCGCGCAAGCGGCGTTCAGGCCATACCACCGACTGATCGCCGCTCACCTCAAACTTCCTGCCCACGAAACGCTCGTCTGCGGTATGGCTCTGGGACATGCCGATCCGGCCGCCATCGAAAATACCCTGGTGACTGAAAGAGATGAACTCGAAGCTTTCGTTCGGTTCAACGACTGACATAATCCAATACGCATTCGCTCACCATCGCACCCCCTAATCGAGACTAGCCCCCATGGTGAAAGCTGCCACCAAACAGCCCCGCAGAAAGCCGGGACGCCCCCTTGCCACCGCCGACGTTGACACCCGCAAGGCGCTGCTCAACGCGGCGCACGACCTTCTCCTCGAAAGCAAAGGGCTACCAGTGCCCATCAGCGCGATCTGCGAGAAAGCGCGCGTTAACCCCGCGATGGTCAACTACTACTTCGGTGGTAAACGTGACCTCACGGTTTCACTTTTCGAGCAGTTGTGTGAATCGTGGAATCCCGATCTGGAAAGTCTGCTTTTGCTGGACGTCCCTCCAAGCAAGAAGTTGGAGATCCACATCCGGCAGATGATCCGCAACTACCAGAACACCCCATATGCCAGCAGGCTGATGACGGAAGTCATCATGACTACCAAACCTGCAGTCGCCAAGCGGCTCGGGAATAACTTCGTGAGGCCACTGATCTCGTTTTACGAACGGCTGATTGAGCAAGGCGTGGCAGCCGGCGAGTTCCGGCCGGTTGAACCAATGTTCCTGTTCTTCTCAGTGGTAGGCCAATGCGAGTACATGTTCGCCTCGTTGCCGCTGCTGTCGTCCGCGCTTGGTATCACCAAGCTCGACGAAGAGTTCCAGGAGTCTTTCATCAAGCATACGACGCAACTCGTGTTCTACGGCGTGGCCAGCGGTAACAACGCAAGCTCAGAAAGCCCTGCGAAGCCGGCGCGCAAGGCAACGGCTAAGACAACAAAGGCCGCAGCCAAGATTCAAGAATAGGTGTCTGTGTAGCCGAAGATACCCAAGAAGCGCGCACATCGAGAGTAACGGTTGTACCGAGAAGCTCCTCCCAGACAGTAGCACCGTTACCGGCGCGAGCCGAAGCCCTTCATTTTTGCAATCACCTGCAACATGGTCTCGTCGCTACCGCCCCCAATCGACAGGAGACGCAGGTCGCGGTAATAGCGGCTGACAGGGTTGTCCCACATAAATCCCATACCCCCCCAGTACTGAAGGCAAGAGTCGGTCACGACTCGCGCCAGGCGCCCTGCCTTGAGTTTGGCCATCGTGGCCAGCAACGTGACGTCTTCGCCCGCGACATAGGCATCCGTCGCCCGGTAGACCAAGGAGCGTAACGCCTCCACGTCAACCTGGAGTTCAGCGAGGCGAAACTGCACCGCCTGGTTGCCAAGCACCGAGGAGCCGAAGATCATTCGCTCCCGACAATAATCCGCCGTAGTGTCGATACAGCGCTCCATGGCACGCAGCGTGGTGGCCGCCACATACAGACGCTCGTCCTGAAACTGCACCATCTGGTTGCGAAAACCCTCACCCTCTTCGCCGACCATAAAGCTCGCGGGCACGCGCACGCCATCGAACACGATCTCGGAGGTTTCTGACGAGCGCATTCCCAGCTTGTCCAGAGGCTTGGAAACCGCAATGCCTCGCTGCTTGGCGGGCACGATGAACATGCTCTTGTTTCGGTGCGATGGCTCGTCGGAGGTATTGGCCAGCACACAGAAGAAGTCTGCCTGCAATGCATTCGTGATCCACATTTTGGTGCCAGTGACGACGTACTCACCGCCATCCCGTACGGCCTTGCACTTCAGGCCGGCCACATCGGACCCCGCTTGCGGCTCACTTACGGCCACCGCGGCCACGTAATCCCCAGCGATCACCGGTGCGAGGAACTCGCGGCGCAACTCGTCGCTGCCGAACCGCGCGAGGGCCGGCGTGCCCATGCAGGTCTGTACACCAAAAGCCATAGGCAACGCGCCGATGCTGCAATGTCCGAGCTCCTCGGCTACAAGAACTTCCCAGCTGAAGTCCAACCCCAGGCCACCGTATTCCACAGGCTTGGAGACACCTGTAAGTCCAAGTTCCGCCATGCGCCGGAACACTTCATGCGCAGGGAATGCTCCGCGGCGCTCCCACTCTTGCGCGTTCGGGTCCACCTCTTCGGCGATGAAGCGCCGAATGACGGATCTAAGCGCGACTTGTTCGTGGGAGTTTTGCATGTCGTGATCCGTGGCTTGGACGTTGGTGATCAGTAATCCAGATACTCGGTGATCGCCGCCCAGCGACCCGCCTTGATCTCACTCACCCGCGAGCGCTCATTGCCCAGGTGGGTCTTGGCGGTGAATTTGTATTCGGGACTACCAAAGACGTCGCGCGGCACCACCGTCTTTTCCAGTTGTGCATTCAGCGTGTCTACGGTGATGTTGTTGCCAAGTTTGGCAATGGCGTCAAGCGTGATCTGCATCATCGAATAGCCATATACGGAGAAAACACCCGGATCTTCCTTGAAGCGGGCTTGGTAACGCTTCACCCAGTCACGCACCGCTGGCGATGCATCGTCCGGATACGGCTGACCGACCTGATGCACCGCGAGGTAGCCATCCATGCCCGGACCACCGATCTTGTGGATCAAATCGGTATAGGAGCCGGCCACGCCTATGAACTTGGGCGCCCAGCCAATCTTCTTGGCTTCGTTGAGTGTTCCAATCGTCTCGCGGATGATGGTGCCCATCACCACGGTATCGCAACCAGAGGTGCGCATGCGCGCCACCTGGGAGGAGAAGTCGGTCGAGCCGCGCTTGTAACTGGTCTTCTCCTTGAAGGCTTGGCCCAGCTCCTTCAGTCCAGCTTCAGCGCCGCGCAAAATCTCCAGACCGTAGTCGCCGTCTTCATAGATGATGCAGAAGCTCTTGGAGCCACGATCACGCGTCATGTACTTCACCGCCGTGGTCGCTTGCAACAGGTATGGCGGCAGGAAGGCGTATTTCAGCTTGGTGGTGGGCTCAAACATTTCTGCCGCGCCCGATAGCGGGAACAGGTTTGGAACATTGCGCTCCATAAGCATCGGCAGCGAGGGCACCACCACCACCGTGCCCATAGTCGAGACCATCGCGAAGATGTTGTCGCGTTCAATCATTTTCTGCGTGGCAATGATGCCCTTCTTGGGGTCATAGCCGCTGTCTTCGATCACGAGCTTGATCTTGCGGCCGTTGATCCCGCCCGCGGCGTTCGCCTCCTCCACGCGCATGATGAGGCCATCGCGGGACTGCTTGCTGAAGCCGGATGTAGGGCCCGAGAGATCCTGGACAGAACCCAGGATGATCTCGTCCTTGGTGATACCGCGCACCTGGGCTGAAGCGGTTGTCGCGACGGCGAGGCCGATCGCAACGGCCGCCAGACCGAGTCTGAATTTCGTGTTCACTGCTGTCTCCTTATGGTTGATATGGCATTGACCAATACACACTCTCTTGCCAAGCCAGGAGGCTTTCGAACTTGGAAATCGCCAACTAAAAATCAGCGCTTCAAGTCCGACAGCTTCCCAGTACTGCGCTTCACCAAAAGGCTGACGAAATAGAGTCGATGGATTTGTTCGCCAGGCAAGGCGCAAACCATAGCGATAGCCGTAGCTATCGCTATGGTTTGCAACGCAGCATGGCAGGCAAAAACGCGATTTCATTTCAGCTTTTTGGTGCAACGCAGTACTAGTACATCGACTCGATCAGGTCGGCGTACTTGGCGTTCACAAACTTTCGCTTGAGCTTCATGGTGGGCGTGAGCTCCTCGTCTTCGGCGGTCAGTTGCGTCTCGATCAACCGGAACGCCTTGACCTGCTCTACTCGGGCGAACTTCGCATTCACCGCTTGCATCTCGTTTTCGACCAGGTTCTGGATGGCCTGCGCGCGGCACAAGCTCACGTAGTCTGAGAATGGGATGTCGTGGTCCTGCGCGTACTTGACGACGTTGTCCAGGTCAATCATGATGAGCGCCGTGAGATAAGCGCGGCGATCGCCTATGACAACTGCATCGGTGATGTAAGGCGAGAACTTCAACTCGTTCTCTATCTCCGAGGGCGTGATGTTCTTTCCGCCAGCCGTGATGATGATGTCCTTCATCCGGTCGACGATCTTGAAGTAGCCATCCTCGTCCACGCGACCTACGTCGCCTGTGTGTAACCACCCTTCTGCATCCAGCGTCTCGGCGGTCTTTTCCGGCAAGTTCAAGTAACCCATGAACACGTTCGGACCGCGAATCAGCAACTCGGATGTCTGAGGGTCTAGCTTCACTTCGTTCATTGGGGAAGCGGGGCCAATCCATCCTGGCTTTATCTTCCCCACCGGGGTGGCGGTGCCGCCGCCAGCAGCCTCGGTTTGCCCCCAAATTTCTCGCACAGGAATACCCAGTGCGAGGTACCAACGGATCAGATCCGGCGAAATGGGCGCAGCGCCAGTGATGATGAAGCGGCAGCGGTGAATGCCCAACAGGCGGCGTGTGTTGTTCAGCACCAGGGTCCGCGCGAGCCAGTAGCGTACTGCGAGGCCCACCGGCAAGGGTTTGCCGTCTTGCAAATAGGGCGCGGCGTCATACCCCACCTTCAGGGCCCGGGCATAGGCCCACTTTTCCAGTGGAGTGGCCTCCGACAACGCAATAGTGGAAGCTGAATAGAACTTCTCCCAAATCCGCGGCACAGCAAGGAATACTGTGGGCGCAATCTCGCGCACATTCTCGGGAATGGTTTGCGGGTTCTCCACGAAATTGAGGCACGTGCCCGAGTAAAGCGCCAAGTAGGCGCCCATAATCCGCTCGGCCGCATGACACAAGGGAAGGAAGCACATACGTTGATCGCGTTCGTCTTGATCCACAACACGACGCAGGCCGCGGATCGAAGCCACGACATTGCCGTGCGAGAGCATCGCACCCTTGGGCTTTCCAGTGGTGCCGGAGGTGTAGATGAGGATGGCCAGATCTGATACTTGCCGGCAAGACAGACCCTGCTCCCACCGCGCGTCCGCACCTGCTTCTGTCATGCGTGCGCGCCCCAGAGCCCGCAGGCCGTCCAGGCTGATGACACTCGGATCATCGAATTTTTGCAGGCCTTCCATATCGAAGACGACCACGCGTCTTAGCAGCGGCAATTGTTCGCGCACAGCAAGCGCTTTGTCCAACTGTTCCTCGTCCTCGACGAAGAGAATGGTGGAAGCCGAATCGGCCATCAGGTAATGGGTTTGCTCAGCTGAGTCGGTAGGATAGATACCACTGGAAACACCACCCACGAACAGAGCGCCCAAATCTGCATACAACCATTCGCGCACGGTGTTCGACAGGATAGACACGCACTCGCCGCGTTGAAACCCAACGGCGAGCAAACCCTCGCCCAACTCACGGCTGATATTGGCCAGTTCGCCATTGGTGATGCTGATCCAGATGCCGAGCTCTTTCTGCCGCAACGCCACTTGTTGGCTGCGCTTCATGAAGGTACGCCAGAACACCTCGGCCACCGTGTCGCCCGGGATGTAATGCGGCAGGCCGGCGGCGTCCGACTCCGTCTGAGGTTGTGACTGCATCACGTTATCTCCAGTTCTTCTTGCGTTTCCACCGGTGCTGACCGCGAACACCGGCTTCTTTGATGCCCAGGTAGAACTCCTTGATGTCACTCTGCTCACGCAACACGGCGCACTCGCCTTCCATCACAATGCGGCCAACCTCGAGCACGAACCCATGGTCTGCGCAATCCAACGCGACGCGCGCGTTCTGCTCCACCAAGAGGATGCTCGTGCCCCTCTCTCGGTTGATGCGCTTGATGATGGTGAAGATGTCTTTGATCAGCTTGGGCGACAGCCCCAGGCTGGGTTCATCCAGCAACATCAGCGTGGGTTCGGTCATCAGACCGCGGGCGATCGCCAGCATCTGCTGCTGTCCGCCCGAGAGCAGCCCTGCCCGGGCTTCAGCTTTTTCCTTGAGGATGGGAAAGTAGGTATAAACCGTCTCCATGTCACGCGCGACCGCGTCGCGATCGGAACGGGTGAACGCACCCATCACGAGGTTCTCGCGCACGCTAAGGAAAGGAAACACCTCTCGGCCTTCCGGCACATGCACCACGCCGCGGCGCACGATCTTTGCAGGGTTGAGGGAGGCAATCGAGGCGCCATCGAAAATGATGCTTCCCTTATCCGGGTCGATGATGCCGGAGATGGTCTTCAAGATGGTCGACTTTCCTGCACCGTTAGCGCCCAACACCGTAGATATCTTGCCGCGAGCAATGCTCATGCTGACGCCGCGGATGGCCTTCACGGGCCCGTAGCTGCTTTCAACGTTGCTGAGGGTAAGAAGGGCGTCGCTCATTCTTCGGGTCCCCCAAGGTAGGCTTCGATCACACTGGCGTTGGACTGCACCTCTGCGGCGGTACCCGTTGCAAGCACGCGGCCATAGTTCAACGCAAGGACCCGATCAGACACGCGACTCACAAGCGACATGTCGTGCTCCACCATCACCACAGTGATGCCCAGATCGTCGCGTATGTCTTCAATCCAGTACGCCATGTCCTCGGTTTCCTCCGGATTGAGTCCAGAAGAGGGCTCGTCTAACAGCAGCAAGTGCGGCTTCATTGCCAATGCTCTGCCCAGCTCCACCACTTTGCGCACACCGTACGGCAAGCCATCTACCAACATGTCGCGGTAGTGCTGCAAGTCCAGGAAATCGATGACTTGCTCCACCTGAGTGCGAAACTCCAACTCGCGACGACGTGCGGTCCGTGTGAACAGCGCGTCTTGCCACATGCGGCTGCGCCGTTGCGTGTGGCAGCCGATGAGCAGGTTCTGCAACACGGTCGCATGTTCGAACAGCTCAATATTTTGGAACGTGCGGGCCACACCAAGCCCGGCAATCCGATGCGCCGGCAGACGCGATATTAACTCGCCGTTGAGCCTGATCTCCCCAGCTGTAGCGCGGTACAAGCCGCTGATGAGGTTGAAGGTAGTGGTCTTGCCAGCGCCATTGGGGCCAATAAGCGAGAACACTTCTCCTTGACGCACGGTGAAGTCCACACCGTCCACCGCCTTTAAACCACCGAATTGCACGGTGAGGCCTTTGGCCTCCAGCAGGGGCTGACTCATCGCATCCGCTCCGATTTCACATAGGTCTTCTGGCGACGGTGGCTGCCCTTGCGGTAGTAGGGGAACTGCTCCAGGTAGCTGCGCACCTTGATCCAACGTCCGTTGATCCCCTTGGGCTCGAAGATGATGAATGCGATGAGGATGACGCCGAAGATGATAGGTTGCAATCCGACCTGATTCGAAATGGCTGCTGGCAGGTAATCCTTGAACATCAGAATCATCTGCTGCACCACGATCCAGAAGGCCGCACCGAAATAGACACCCTTGATCGAACCAAGCCCCCCAATCACCATCATCATCAGCAGCTCAATGGAAAACGCGAAGGTGAACTGCTCGGGTGAAATGAAGCGCAGCTTGTGCGCATACAAAGCGCCAGCGATGCCGGCCAGCAGTGCGCTGATGGAAAAAGCCGCTGTTTTGTAATAGGCCAGGTTGATGCCCATGCTTTGCGCGGAAATCTCGGAATCACGGATGGCGATGAAAGCACGTCCTGTCGGGCTGCGTAGTAGATTCAAGATGCACAGCGTCGCAGCCACCGCGATCGCCAACGCGAGGAAATAGAAGCGTGCATCCGTGTTGACGGGAAAGCCAAACAGGCTGATGGCACCCACTGTCATACCAGAGTTCCCACCCGTGATGCCTTCCGCACGGGTCAACACTTCCTCAACCACCACCGCGCAAGCGAACGTCGCGATCATGAGGTAAATACCCTTGGTGCGTAGCGCCGGAAGCCCCACTGCGATCCCGACCAGGGCCGCCGATAGCGCGGCCACCGTGATCGAGACCGGGAACGGAACGCCCTTCTTCGATAGCCAGGCCTCCACGTAGGCACCGATCGCAATGAAAGCGGCGTTGCCAATCGACACCAGGCCTGTGAAACCTGTCAGCAGCATGAGGCCAAGCCCGGCGATCGCGTAGATCAATATGAAGATCAAGGGCGTCAGCAGATATCCCGGCAGAAAAATCGGCGCCGCCAGCGCTGCCACGGCAAGCGCACCGTACCAGAAGCGCATGCCGCCGTGCCGCAACAGCACAACATCCTGCTCGTAGTCAGTCTTGAATATGAATCGCATGTTCGTCCTGGATGGGTGCTGCGTCGTTCAGGCCCGCTTGGCCATTTTTTCGCCAAACAAGCCTCTTGGCCGCACGACGAGCATCACCAGCACCGCAACATATGGCGCCACATCTTTGAAGCCTTCGGGCAGGTAATAGCCAGCCATCGCTTCGATGACACCGATGATCAGCCCGCCCACGATGGCGCCCGGAATGCTGCCGAATCCACCGATGATGGCCGCCGGAAATGCCTTCATACCGATGAAGCCCATGTTGGCGTGCACGAAAGTGATCGGCGCCAGCAAGATGCCCCCTATCGCGGCAATGGCGGCAGACAAACCCCATACCGCGGTGTTCAGGCCGCGTACGGGGATGCCCATGTAATAGGCGGCCAACTGGTTCTGCGACACGGCCTGCATCGCGATGCCGTATTTGGAGTAGCGAAAGAACAAGTACAGGGCCAGGCACAGCACAGCGGTCGCGCCGATGATCACCAACTGTTCTACGCTGATCACCAATTGCCCGCCAGCCACTCGAACAAGCTCACCCTTATACGGAACTGGCAACGCATGCGTGTCAGTGCCCCAGCCAGGGATCATCGTGATGGCTCCGCGCGCAATGTAGCCAAAGCCAATGGTCACCATGACTACCGTGAACGCCATTTGCCCCAGGAGGGGGCGAATCAGCGCCCATTCCAGGATGACTCCAACGGTCACCATAGCCAGCATTGTCACGATGATGGAAGCCCAGAACGGCAGACCGAGCACCGTCATACAGGCCAAACCAATAAAGGCACCGAGCATCATCAACTCTCCTTGGGCGAAGTTGATGGTCTCAGTCGCTTTGTAGATCAGCACGAAGCCGAGCGCGATAAGCCCATAGATGCAGCCTTGCGCAAGGCCGCTCAGTAGGATCTGGGCAAGCTGCATGAGGCGCCGCTCAGACTCGATTCACCGGCGCAACGGTGAATCGAAGCTCTGTCCAGTCACCGTGATCGAGGTAACCTGCACGCACCCCTTGACCGATCACAAGCTCTGCTCCAGGCGTGTCCACTCGCGCAGCGATGCGCCCACCCCCTTCAAGATCAATGGTGGCAACGATGTATGGCAGGTCTGCCTTGAAGGCTGGGTGAAAAGCATGGTGCACCACCACCCAGCTGTACACGGTGCCCCGACCCGTGGGCTCCACAATCCTCGACTCCCGCCCGGCGCAGAACGGGCAGGTTGGCATCGGTGGGAAGCGGCGCTTGCCGCAATCCAAGCATTCCTGCACCTTGAACTCGTGGGCACGCAAACCGTCCCAGAAGAACGCACTGTCCTGGTCCGGAGAGGGGATAGGGCGCGGAGGCAAATCGGAGAGTGAGAGGACGTTAGGCATGGCGCTTGCGCTTGTGGTGAGTGGCTCAGCGGCCAGTGAACTTGGGTGGGCGCTTGGTCGCGAATGCTTCCAGGCCCTCGTGCGCATCGCTGCTGGTAAGGCAATAACGCGCGGTCGCCTCGCGCTCTAACCGGAATGCAGCCTGTACACCTGTACCCTCATTCAAGCCCGCGTTAAGCACTTGCTTGGCGTTCGCGACCGCCAATGGAGACTTCTTTGCGACATCCCGGGCGAATTCAAGTACCGCGTCCAGCAAACCCCCATCTGGAACGATTCGGTTGACCAACCCGAACTCCATCGCTTCCGCTGGCTCAAGCAAACGACCGCTGAAGATCAACTCGCGAGCACGCATTGGCCCAATGATCCGAGGGAGCATCGTCAGGACGCCACCACCGCCCATCTGTCCGAAGT
Source organism: Ottowia thiooxydans DSM 14619 (assembly GCF_000422885.1). GTDB lineage: Bacteria > Pseudomonadota > Gammaproteobacteria > Burkholderiales > Burkholderiaceae_C > Ottowia > Ottowia thiooxydans. The sequence goes on from NZ_KE383945.1 coordinate 26,726, forward strand.
TCAGGTGCGCATCGCCGATGCGCCCAGACTGCGCACAGATCACGAGGTCGCAAGAGAGGATCAGCTCTATACCGCCAGCCACCGCGATGCCGTTGACGAGGGCTACATACGGTTTCGGGTACGTCGCGATCCTCTGAAATGTCTCATGGATGTCAGCCAGGAAGTGGGGGAAGTCTGTGCTTTCGCGCTGGAGCTTCTGGTACTTCTTCATATCACCACCAGCACTGAATGCACGGCCAGAGCCTGTGATGCCGACAACGCGCACATCCTCATCCACCGCCAACTGGTCAAACACACGACGCATTTCACGCGCCATTGCCCAATCCATGGGGTTCATCTTGTCCCCGCGGTTGAACGTAACGATCGCCAGACTGCCGGCGCCTTCCCCCAAAGAGTGCTTTTCAACCAGCAGAAGGGGCGCCTGCTCTTCGATCTGTACGGCGCTCATGGAGTCAAGCCTCCGGGAATGCCAGAAAGCACCCCTGATGCTGGCCTGAAGCCCAAGCTCGCCAAGGCAGATTTCTCTTTGAGTCGTGCGGTCACTTTGTCTCCAGTTCGAGTGAGGTCCGTCGTGCGTCACACATGGCTGGGATGAGCCAAGGCAAGAGCGATGAAAATTATTATATGTTCCTTTAATTAATTTTCAACCGGATAGGCCTTGCACTGGGGAAAACCCCGGTAGAGGTAACCCGGGGGCTGCTGAGGCGCGTGCCGCCGCCCGGGTTGGTGCTCTCAAATCGAGTCACTCACACAGACCCGCTAGAAGCTCTCGTCATCGCGATGAGTCATAGTGCTAGGACAACAAAAGCAACACCCGCTGCAGCGCGTGAAAGAACGGACGATCACGTGACGACCTCTTACGCCCAAGGCTCTGAGCAGGTAGTGGCAAGGACGCAGCGCTGAAATACCCTGAGAAGACTTCTTCCCTTGGAGAAGGGCGATGTCGCGCATCCTTGCAAATTGGTTTGGATAGGCATGGGCCCCCGCGGCATAGACAGCTTGCGAAACTACCCGCGTGCTCCTCGGTTCAAACTCCTAGAGGTGCTCGGATCCAGCCGTCTGGGTGCCTATGGTCCCGCGAACGCAAGGGCTTAATCGTCTTGTAAAGCGAGCACGCGTTCATCGGCAAATTGCTCAGGAACGAACTCAGCATGGACTGCGAGCGCCACGGAGTTTAGATCTGCCTCGGAACTGGCGTCCGACAAGATCCCCACAATTTCACTGAAGCCTAATTCGGTCGCATACATGAGCGCGTTCCTATGGAATTTGTCTCGCGCGTGAATATTGGCTGGCCCGTGCTCCCTCGTTGTTCGCACCAGCAACTCAACCAGAGCAACGTTTCTTGCTACTGCAGCCCATATCAACAGGGTCTGCCCGTTCCACATATCTATTTCTGCATCTGCGCCTGCAAGGAATAGAGCCCTCACCACATCCATATGGCCTTTCTCGGCGGCGACTTCGATGGGTTGACCTGAATTCAAGTCAGCACCCGCCGCGATCAGCATCTCTACGATCTGAAGGTGACCCGATTCAGAAGCTGAGTGGAGTGCCGTTTTGCCGGAACCTGATTTGGCCTCCAGGTTTGCACCTGAATCAATGATGATTTTCATCGCATCAGGCTTGTTGAAAACCGCTGCCAGCGTGGCGATGGTATAGCCCACGGGGCACGGCAAGTCAATTCCGAGCAACTCAACTTTCTCCACTTTGGCCTCATTGACGTAGCCATTCAGGATATGTTTTAAGAACTCAAGTTGATCGTAGACGATAGCCGATTTAATGCCCTCCCATATTCTGTAACCATCCTTCGCCCGCTTAGGATGATCCGCAGGCCTGGGATCAGTCTTCATCAGGTAGTCGAACATCTCCACGTGCCCATGCCTTGCGGCATAAGCGAAGCTGCTATCCCCCAAGGCATTTTTGGCATCGAGATTGGCGCCAGAACCAATCAGCAGGCCTGCGGCTCGAATGTCATTTAACTGAGCCGCTCGCATTAAGGGAACTTCAAAATGATAATTGCGCTCATCGACATTTTTCCTAAGCTTAATAAGAATTTCGAGAGCCGGAAGTGCATGGTGTTCGACACATAGCATGACTGCAGACGATGCGCGCTTTTCGCGTGTATCAGAATCCAAATCAATTTCCCTCAAATATTCTGATTTCAATATATTTTCGGGAGGAGTCAATTTACCCGAAAAATGACGCATCACCTCTTCCTCCAAATCAGTGCCTCGTTCCGAAATTGCTTTCAGAAAATTCCACTTTCCAAACTCGAGGGCCGTCGGAATGAGGCTTCTCTTGAGATCGATCGCTACATCTTCAATTGATGAAACAGGTTCAAGCCCATTAACGGGGTGATCTCCCAGGATGATTCGAATTACCTCAGGGTTATCTTGTTTTAGTGCTAGATGAAGGAGCGCTATTTTTTCAACTTCGGTAGAGCCCATGTGGGCGCCAGCCTCCTTGAGGATAGAAAGCACGCCAACATGTGATTCCTCAACGGCCAACATCACCGCAGTGAGCCCTTTTTCATTCTTGGCTTCCAGCAATTTACTCCGTGCTTCGGGGTCTGCAACTCGTTCAATCAGGGCATTTAGAATGTTAGCGGCACCCATGCGGCTTGCGGTCATAGCGACGGTTTCGCCGCAGTTATCTGAAATGGCTGGACTCGCGCCTACGGCTAAGAGTTCGTTGAAAGTCTCCTGCTTTTCTGACTGCGCTGCCCATGCCAACGCCGTTCGACCTTGAGCATCTTTGTCATCAATTTCTATCCTCCCAGAACCCGCTGAAACCAGAGTCTTTAACGCGTCTATAAAACCGTGCCGGGCCGCGATCATCAGCGGGCTAAGGCCATATGTGTTTTTTGCATTCAGGTCTTGACCTGGGTCTATCGCCAGCAAAAATATATTATCAAGGTCATTATCCTCTATGGCTCTGTGGAGCCCAAAGGCTTCCTCAGACCTTGATGAGGCTTGAAATTCCTCCGATTTATCGAGGAAAAGTTGATTGTCATTGTCCATAGAAAATAATCTGGACAAAAAATTTCCAATACCTAGGTTGCTTGAAGGATTGTTCATTTGATTAGATATCAGCTAAAAATATTTATATTCGAGATTTACTATTTCAGGGCAGAGCACACCACACCAGGGACATTGCATGTCGTCAGCTTTTGATGCTCAACAATCGAAATTTCGAGGTCGCCAAAGTGCAACTCCAGGGAAATTACAAATTTCACTAGGTAACATATTATTTTTGGTACACGCACTGAATTAATCGCGCGTCACGTGAACCTGAAGGCGTCTCAGGCACTTTATTCAAGCGGCCTGAATTAGCACCGCCCGCCCGAACGCGGGCTTAGATTCAAAGCGAAAAGGGGCATGCCATTGAACCTACGGCGTGCTGCCTCCCCCAATGCGGAACTCACGGTTTCATGCACTTCATGCCGAGCACTCCTGACTTGCGATCAGGAATTAGCTTGAGCCCGCTTGCGGCGAGCGACATCAAGAGCTCTAAGAATTGCAAAGCTCGGACTGTTGCCGGGCGATCTCCGTGCGAAGATCAAAAAGCGTCTCGCAGTTTAGCACCAAAGTACTACATTAAAAGAAGGCGCTATATCCTTGACTATGCGCTGCGTTCCGGCCAGGCGCGCACTCGTGCCGCGATTGCGCAGCAACGCCCGCTTTTTTACGCAGCTTCCTGATTGACCGGGGGGCGCCGCGCAGTCAGATCGAAACGAAACATCCGGCATTCAATAGGACCATTCCACATGGGAACACGGCGCGACTCTTTCAGACGCAGCTTGCCAGGGAGCTTGAGATCGGGCGTCAGCATCCAGGCGGTCCAGCCCGCAAAGTGGCTTTTCCAGTGCGTACTGAGTTGACGGAAGAAGTCGTCGCCAGCGTCGACTTCAGCAACCGACTCGCTGTCGCCGGCGCGGGCGCGGGACAACGCACCGCTCTGAAACGCTTCCCGGCCCCGGCCTGCCACCCCTGCGGCCGCTATGCGCTCGCCATAAGGAGGGTTCATGAGAATGACGCCCGGCTGCTCGCTAGGGGGCATGCGCTGAAGGGCATCACCGCCGCGCAATTGCAGGGCGCGCGCGACGCCTGCGCGCTCGGCATTGCGCTCGGCAAAATCAACCATACGGTGTGCGACATCACTGCCGAACACGGTGATGCTTTCGGAGCCGCTTTGAGGTGTGGCTGAGCGTGTGGCCTCGTTTTTAATGGTGCTCCATTGCACACGGTCAAATGGCCGCAATTGCTCGAAACCGAAGCGCCGCTGGCCACCCGCTGGTAACCCGAGCAGGATCTGCGCTGCTTCGATGACGATGGTGCCGCTGCCGCAGCAAGGGTCATACAAAGGCACCTGAAGCACCGAACGCGTGGCAGGCGTCCACCACCCACTGGCGGCCAACATGGCAGCGGCCAAGGTTTCTTTCAGCGGGGCATCACCTTTGTCTTGGCGCCATCCGCGCTTGAAGAGCGGCTCGCCTGACGTGTCTATATAGAGCGTGGCGGTATCGGTCGTCAAATGCCCATGCAGCCGCACATCGGGGGTGTGGGTATCAATGCTGGGCCGCTCGCCGCCGACCTGCCGAAAACGGTCTGCCACACCATCCTTGATGCGCAGGGTCGCGAAATTCAGGCTCTGGAGAGGGCTGTGCTGGGCTGTGAGCTCAATGCGAAAGCTCTGCCGCGGCGTGAACCATCCTTCCCACTTCACCCCCATGGAGAGCGCATAGAGATCCTCAGGATCACGGTAGGGGCCTTGCGCCAGCTCGATCAGCACGCGCTGGGCCAGCCGGCAATGCAGGTTCAGGAGCAAGACGCCCGCCCAATCGGTACGCACACGCACCCCAGCACGCACGGTGAGCAAGTTATCACCGGTCAAACCCGTCAGCCCGTGCACTTCATCGGCCAGGAAACCCTCAACACCAGCGGCGCAGGGTAGAAAAACGGTGAGTTGGTTCATTTGTTTGCTTATTTGGGCGAGGCGTACGGTGGATTGTCGCTGCGTACGGGGAATTCAGGGACTTGACGAATGTCTAGGAGGCTGTCGGACTTGGAAATCGCCGGCTGCAAATGGGCCGCAGCGGTCCATTTTCGCTATCGGCACTCCAAGTCCGACAGCCTCCTAGCACGCAATCCGAAGCGATACCGAGTGGGTTCGCTGGGAGTTGTGACGCAGCATGGCACCGATCCTTGGCAAATTTATTCAGCTAACTTCTAGCTCACAACATTAGGGCGTGTTCACACTAGCTATTGACTGCCTTGCGCAGACTCGCGACGGGGATGCGTAGACCTTCACGGTATTTGGCTACCGTTCGGCGTGCGCAATCGATGCCTTGCTCTTTGAGCATTTCGGCAATCTGGTTATCAGACAGCGGCTTCTTCGTATCTTCCGAAGCGATGAACTGCTTGATGAGCGCACGCACGGCCGTGCTGGAAGCATTGCCGCCAGCTTCCGTGCCTAGTGCGGATCCGAAGAAGTGCTTCAGCTCAAAGGTACCCTGTGGGGTGGCCATGTACTTGGCTGTCGTGACGCGGCTAATGGTGGACTCGTGCACGCCCAACTCGTCCGCCAGTTCGCGCTGCACCATGGGGCGCATAGCGAGCTCGCCATGGACGAAGAAATTCTTCTGCCGCTCAACAATGGCCTGGGACACACGCAAGATGGTGTCAAAGCGCTGCTGGATGTTCTTGATGAACCAGCGTGCTTCCTGAAGGCGCTGCGTTAGCGCCTGATGATTTTCTCCGCCTCGACTTCCGCGCAGGGCATTGGCATAGAGTTCGTGCACGCGCAGGCGCGGCATGACTTCAGGATTGAGCTGCACGCGAAAACGCTGCTGGGTGCCCTGGCCACTGCAGGAGACGATGACATCGGGCACGATGGCATTGCGCGAGACATCAGCGAAGCGGCGGCCGGGCTTGGGTTCGAGCCGGCCGATATAGGCTATAGCCGCACGCACGGCTTCTTCGCTCTCTCCCACGAGTTGCGCCAGACGCTTGGCATCTCGTCTTGCCAACAACTCCAGCACGCCGTGCTGTGCACAGATCTGGAGCGCCACGCTCAGCAGTGATTGCTCTGAGGACGCTACGCCGCGCTCGGATTGGCGGCTCTTGATTTGCAGCGTCAGGCACTCCACCAAATCACGCGCACCGATTCCGGCAGGCTCCAGGGATTGAAGCAGTTTCAGCGCCAGTGAAAAACGATGCACCAGCTCTTCCATCTGCTCGAGCCCGTCGTCCTCATCGAGTAGCGTGGCGGCCAGCTCGGCCAGGGTGTCTTCCAGGTAGCCATCGTCACTCAGTGAGCCGATCAGAAAACGCAAGGCTGCCGCATCCTCAGGACCCAGGCGCAAAGACAAGGCCTGGCGACTCAGGTGATCGGTCAGCGAGGGCTGAAGGCTTCCACGCTCACCGGGATCGAGCGCATCGTCATCGTCGAGGTTGTTGCGGCTTGCGGGTGCGTCGCCACCCCACTCGCCATCGTCGGGGGTGGCTTCCACGCTGCCGTCGCCCTCCCAACTCTCGGCCACCAATGATTGCGCATCTCCAGATTCAACGGATTCTGCGCGATCGTCGTCACCGCTTTCATAGGCCTGTTCGCTGGCGCGGTCGCCCTCACTGACGGCGGTATCGGCACGCGCAACGCCGAAGTCCTCGCGGGGCGCGTCATCGTCTGAACGGTCGAGAAACGGGTTGTCATCCAGCATCTGCTCGACCTCGCTGGCGAGCTCTAGCGTGGAGAGCTGCAAGAGTCGGATGGACTGCTGTAGCTGCGGAGTGAGCGCAAGATGCTGCGAGACGCGCAGCGAAAGGCCGGGCTTCATGTCATCACCGCCTGGCCCAGATACTCAATGGATAGATGCAGCTTGCGATACACCAGCGCATTGATCAAAGCCGGAAATTCTCGCCAAGGTAGACGCGCCGCACTTCGGGGTCTGCCACGATGTCGTCAGGCGTACCTGTGGCCAGCACCCGTCCTTCACTGATGATGACCGCGTGGTCGCAAATACCTAGTGTTTCGCGCACGTTATGGTCAGTGATGAGCACCCCGATCCCGCGTCCCTTGAGAAACGCGATGATGCGCTGGATCTCGATGACGGCGATGGGGTCGATACCGGCGAAGGGCTCGTCCAGCAAGATAAAGCGAGGTTGGGTAGCCAGCGCACGGGCAATCTCCACGCGGCGGCGCTCTCCGCCTGAAAGCGCAGGCGCTGGAGAATCACGCAGATCCTGCACATGCAACTGCTCCAGCAATTCGGTCAGACGGCGTTCAATCTCCGGCTTGGAAAATGGCCGACCGTCTTCGCCTCGCTGAAGCTCCAGCACTGCCCGTACGTTTTCAGCCACGGTGAGCTTGCGGAAGATGGAGGCCTCTTGCGGCAGATAGGAAAGGCCCAATCGAGAGCGCCGGTGGATGGGCATGTGCTCGACCGGCTGACCATCAATGCTGATCTCACCGCCGTCCGCGCGAACGAGGCCAACGATCATGTAAAACGAAGTGGTCTTGCCTGCACCGTTGGGGCCAAGCAGCCCCACGACTTCGCCATTGTGTACGGTGAGAGATACATCGTGAACCACGCGCCTGGCGCCATAGTTCTTGCGCAAGCCGCGCGCTTCGAGCCGGCTGGTGCCGCACGCCACCGCAGTGGGATCGGCAGCTGAACCTTCAGGATGGGTGGCCAAGGCTTGCTCGGCTTGCACACTCACTTGGTGGGCCCAGTGGTGGGCCGCAGCGGCAGGGCCGGCTTGGCAGGTTGAGGGGCGGCTGGCGCCGGCGTGCCACGTGGCGCAAGCGTGGCTCGCACTCGCCCACCAGGGCTGCTGGCAGCTCCTGCGGGTGCTCGGGGAGCGCCATCTACGGTATAGACCTCGGTCAGATTGTTGTAGACGATCACTGGACCGCTGACTTCATCTTGCAGCGTGGCACCGGCCAAACGCCGCATCTCCGCGCGGCGCACGAACCGCACGGTGTCTGCCTTGCTGTCGTATTCAATGACTTCGCCTTCACCTTCGATGAATTCGTCCAGCCCTTCGCGCTTTTGGCGAAAGAAAGCGCGCTTGCCCGGTTCTGCGAACATCACGCCGAATTGATTGCCGGCGGCATCTTGCCGAACCTCGAGACGCGCACCGCGCATCACGATGGTGCCTTTGGTGGCCACCACACGACCCGTGAATGTGCTGAGCTGTTGCTGATCTTCATAGCGCAGCGCATCAGACTCGATGTTCATCGGCTTTTCGCGGTCTGCCCGTTCAGCCCAGGCAGGTCCCGCGAGCAAGGCCACCAGCAGCGAGAAACAGCCGCCCAGTGTCCAAGCCGGCAATTGGAAAACATGTGGTTTCATTGAAGGCACGATTTTTGCTTAAATTGCTCGCTGCATTTTAAGCCGCGCGGCTTGGTCGTTGCCGGATCAGGAGAAAATGACCTGTAAAAAAATTCCGAAAAGTAGGTATGTGCGAAACTCGCTACCTCGACTAACGAGGATTCCGGCGAAAAAATCCAAACGATGCGAGCGTCGTTGGGCTTGGATTTGGGTTGAGCAGGCCTTCCAGCGATCACAGCTTGGCGCCATGCAAGCCGATCAAGATCGACCTAATAGAACCTTTTCTCTGGCTACCCAGTGACCGGAAGTGCCTGCATGAGGCCGCCTGGGCTAAGAGCCTGCTTAAGCGCCCGTTCAAAGGCTAATCACCGTTTGCACTCTGCAGGTGGCGGAATTCAACATTTGACAAATTCATGACCTATTCCGTCAAGGAGATCTTTTATACCCTGCAGGGCGAAGGTGGGAACGCTGGCAGAGCCGCCGTATTCTGCAGATTCGCAGGGTGCAACCTGTGGTCCGGTCGTGAGGCCGACCGCGATACCGCCCAGTGCACCTTTTGCGACACTGACTTTGTGGGCACTGACGGCTCCGGAGGAGGGAAATTCGCCACGGCCGCGGCGCTGGCGACCGCCATCGCAGGCTTTTGGCCAGCCACTGCAGCAGGCAAGCGACTGGTGGTTCTGACCGGCGGAGAACCGCTGCTGCAGGTAGATTCGGCTTTGATTGCCGCGCTACACAGCTTTGATTTCGAGATTTCAGTGGAAACCAATGGCACGGTGGAAGCGCCTGAAGGTCTTGACTGGGTGTGTGTCAGCCCCAAGGCGAACACTGAACTCAAAGTGCGCGAGGGGCGTGAACTGAAAGTGGTGGTGCCGCAAGCTGGCCTGGATCTCGATGCGTTGGTCGAGCTCCCTTTTGACCGCCACCTCCTGCAACCCATGGATGGCCCCTTGCTGAAGCAAAACACTCAGTGGGCGATTGAATATTGCATGCGAGACCCTCGCTGGCGACTCAGCGTACAAACACACAAGATGGTTGGAATTCGATGAGGTTTGAACTGAGCCAGAAGTTCTTTTTCGACGCAGCCCACACGCTTCGTCGAGAGATTGAGGCCGAGCCCAGCCGGCGAATCCACGGCCATACCTACCAGGTTGAGGTGGGGATTGTGGGTACTAAAAACGAGGCCACTGGCATGGTGTTCGATCTCGGCTTCCTGCGCCGAGACATCGCCGTTCTTCGCGACGAACTGGATCACCGTATGCTGGACGAGGTGATTGGGTTGGGAACGCCAACGCTTGAGAATATCTGCCTGTATATCTCTCAGCGGCTTCAAAGCTCCGCAAGCCTGCAATATGTGAAGGTTTGGCGTGAGTCCATCGGCGACTCCTGCACCTTGCGATTGAGTTAGTCGCTGGAAGGCTCTGCGGAATGATTTCCGCAGAGTTTGGAAGCACCTTGGCCTCAGCGGCCCTGGCTTCAGGCCGTCTTGATCAGTTGGTTGGTCACCTGGAGCATGCGCTCAAAGCCACCTGCCATGGAGCCATCGGTGTAGTAGCGACCGGCGATGCCCAGAGCTGGCGTGCCTTCGACTTTGTAGGCTTCCTGTAGCTGCACAGCACGGCGGACCTTGCTGGCAACGCCGAAGGATTTGTAGGCTTGCTCAAACTTGGCGCGGTCCACGCCCTGCTCTGCGATCCAGGGAAAGAGCACGTCTGGTTTGTCCAGGCGTTTACGCTGAACTTGCAGGGCCTCAAACACTTTGCCATGCACCTTGTCTACCGCGCCAACGGCCTCCAGGGCGTAATAGATTCGTTGCAGTGGTTCGAAGCTGCTTTGGAAACCCACGTGCTCCAGACGCACCACGACGTTTTTCGGTGCGGTTTTCTTCCAGGCATTGAACACTGGCTCGAAGTGCATGCAGTGCACGCACCCGTAGGAAAAGAATTCGATCACCTCGACCTGACCAGCCGGCACATCAACCGGAGCCTTCTGGCTGAGTTCCACGTAGCCCTTGTTGCTTTGCGCATAAGCTGGCAAAGCCAAAAACCCAGGGAGCGCCGCCACTGTGGCGCCAAGGGCAAATTCACGACGTTTCATAGAAAGAAGCTCCATTTTCAACAGGCTGTCAGAGCCAGTTAGGGACCCGGGAGTTCCGTAACTGGCTTGTTCAGGCGAGATTATTGATGTTTTTTGGATGGCTCGTGCGTTTGGTCCCCTTCCGAAAGGACTGTGAACCTAGCTGAACCGTGCAGCGCGATACCCCCCGCCCCTGGTCAGACCTGGCGAAGTGGAGCCCGCGCGCGGGCCCGCCACTTTGAATCGCGATGTGACATCTGCCAAGGCATGATGCAAATTTTGATGCAAATGCATTAAGCCCCCGCTGTCGCGTGCCTCAGAGCCTTGGGAGGAAGGCTAGAAATGGCGCGAGAGAGGTCAATAGTCCCCAGAGAGAAGCCACATGCCACTCTTGTTCACTAAGCATCCTGATCAAATGGTGACGCTGCTGACCCTCACCCCAGCCCTCTCCCGCCTGCGGGAGAGGGAGTAAAACCCCAGCGAAGCTCTAATGGGCGCGGAGCAGGCTTTTCCTGTGTGACGAGGGGCTTGGAACAACGCTGGGTCCGACGGTGACGCCGCTGGCCCTCACCCCTACCCTCTCCCGCCTGCGGGAGAGGGGGCAAAACCTCAGCGAAGCTCTAATGGCCGCGGAGCAGGCTTTTCCTGTGTGACGAGGGGCTTGCAACAACGCTGGGTCTGACGGTGACGCCGCTGGCCCTCACCCCTACCCTCTCCCGCCTGCGGGAGAGGGGGTAAAACCTCAGCGAAGCTCTAATGGCCGCGGAGCAGGCCATACGGGGCCACCGCGGAGCTGGCTTTGCCAGGCCGCCAGTGGCGTCCCCCTCAGGGGGATGGCGCGTAAGCGCCTCAGGGGGAGCCTCTACTTCTGCACCCTGACCAACGCAGAATCAAACCCATTGCCGTCCAGGCGTTCCTTCACTCGGTCGGCAGCGTCCTTGTTCTGGAAGGGGCCTACGCGTACTCGGTAGACGGTGCGTCCGGCCTGCTCGCGCTCGGTCACCCGTGATTCGACACCCATCAAGGACAGTCTTGCACGCTGAGCCTCCGCATCATCGCCATTGCGGAAAGCGCCGGCCTGCACGAAGTAGGAGAAAGGATCCACGGCTGTGGATGAGTTGCCTGCGCGAGCAGCCGCCAGGTCACCCAAAGGGTCCGCTGAAGGAGGTTTGGCCGCAGCAGGTGCACGGGAGGCTGGTGCAGTTGCCGGTGTGCGGGCGACTGTGGCAGACGCCGCGGCTGCTGGCTTTTCTGCGGTGCGCTCAGTCCGGGAAGGTGGTTTGACTTCAGCGGGCGCCGGGACCGCCACGGCAGGAGGGGCGATCTGAGGCGAAGGGATGACCTGCGGAGCAGGCTCAGAGGCTACCGTGCCGCTGACCGCGGGCGCTGGTTGACGGCCGGTATTGCGGCCGCGCAGTGCGCTGTTGGGATCCCAGTCCTTGTTTTTCTCCGCTTCTGCGGCGTCTTGGCCGCTGGTACGCGAGGAGCCCTTGTTGACGAAGGGCACGGGCACCTTGGCCACATAGATAGCTACACCCAGCGCCACCGCCAAGCCCACCATGACGCCAAGAATGACGCCCAGGAACGTGCCCCCGGACTGAGAACGACCCCGAGAGGCACGCAAGCGATAGAACGACGAAAGTGGCATACGGGGCAAGAGAGCGCCGCCAAGGTCCGGGGCGCGCTCAGTGCGCGACAGCCCTGGTGTGGCTTGCTCCGCAGCTTCCTGTTTAAGTGGGTTCATGTCGCTGATAACCGTTTACATCTTGGTGGGGGCAGACACGCCCAGCACCGACAGGCCATTGTGCAACACCTGGGCAGTGGCGGCGACCAGGGCAAGCCGGGCTTTTTTCACGGACTCATCATCCACCAGAATCCGCTCCGCGTCGTAGTAGCTGTGGTAACTGGCTGCCAATTCGCGCAAATAGAAGGTGATGTCGTGTGGGGCGAAGTCCTGGGCAGCGGCGACCAGTACATCCGGGTACTTGGCGAGTTGCAGCATCAAGGCCTGAGCGGCAGGGGTGTCCAGTGGGGACAAATCTGCATCCAGCAAACTGCTCACATCGCTGCCCCAGGCGCCCAGTACCGAGCAGATGCGCGCATGGGCATATTGCACGTAGTAGACGGGGTTGTCGTTGTTCTTGGCAACGGCGAGATCAATATCGAAGGTGTATTCAGTGTCTGGCTTGCGCGAGAGAAGGAAAAAACGCACGGCATCGGCGCTTGTCCATTCGATCAGGTCACGCAGGGTGACATAGCTGCCCGCGCGCTTGCTGATCTTCACTTCCTGCCCACCCTTGACCACGCGCACCATGGTGTGCAGCACGTAATCGGGGTAGCCCACGGGGATACCGACACCGGCCGCCTGCAGGCCGGCGCGCACGCGGGCAATGGTGCCGTGGTGGTCAGTACCCTGAATATTGACAACCTTGTGATAGCCGCGCTCCCACTTCGTGATGTGATAGGCCACATCTGGCACGAAATAGGTGTAGCCGCCATCAGTCTTGCGCATGACGCGGTCTTTGTCATCACCGTAGTCTGTGGTTTTAAGCCACAGCGCGCCGTCTAGTTCGTAGGTCTTGCCGGCTTCGATCAGGCGCTTGACTGTGGCCTCCACGCGCCCGCTGGAATAGAGGCTCGACTCCAGGTAGTACTCATCGAACTTGAGGCGAAATGCCTGCAGATCCTTGTCCTGCTCGTGGCGAAGATAGGCGACGGCAAACTGACGAATGCTGTCGCGGTCGTCTACGTTGCCGCTGGCGGTAAAGCTGCGGTCATCGGCTTGTACGGTTTTTCCGGCGAGGAAATCAGTGGCGATTTCGGCGATGTAATCACCGTTGTAAGCCGCCTCTGGCCACTCTGCATCGCCTGGTTTGAAGCCGCGTGCCCGCAGCTGCACCGAATTGGCCAGCGTTTCGATCTGCACACCAGCGTCGTTGTAATAAAACTCGCGATGTACGCGCAGGCCCTGGGTTTCCAGCAGATTACAGATGGCATCGCCCAACGCGGCCTGCCGGCCATGGCCCACATGCAGCGGACCCGTGGGGTTGGCGGACACAAATTCCACCAGCACTTGCGCCTGGCCTTCCGGCTTGGAGCCGTATTGCGCCTGCTCCTGCATCACTTGGCGCACCACCTGCTGCTTGGCTGCAGGCGTGAGGCGCAGGTTCAGAAACCCCGGGCCCGCGATCTCGATGGCGGACACCCAGCGCGCGAATGCCGGCGTGGCTTCCAGCGCTGCCTTGAGCTGCTCGCCCAACGCACGCGGATTCATTTTCAGGGGTTTGGCCAGTTGCATGGCCGAGTTGCAGGCAAAATCGCCATGTGCGGCCTGCTTGGGAGATTCGAACGCAGCTTGCGCGCCCGCTCCCGGGACCAGTTTTTCAAGCTCTACCGCTAATGCGGCGAGCAATTCGTTCTTGACGGATGACATCGGCTGATTTTACCGGTGGCATCGGGCATGATCCTAGGAGGCTGTCGGATTTGGAGCGCCAGAAGCGAAAATGGGTCCCAGTAAGGACAGTTTTCTGCGATAAGCCGCCCCTTGGATTCGCAGGCCGATAGTCGGCTATGGGTCAAGAAGCCGAAGAAAAATGGACCGCTGCGGCCCATTTGCGGCCGGCGACTTCCAATTGCGACAGCCCCCTAACTATGAGCGATAGACACCAAAGTACACCCAGTATTTCCTGCGTCATGCCGGCCTACAACGAGGCCGGCGGCTTGGCCGCGGTCGCCGAGCGGGTGTTGGCAGCGCTGAAGGCGCTGTCCCCTCAGGTGGAAATCATCATCGTGAATGACGGCAGCCGGGATGACACCAGCGCCATCGCGCGGCGCCTGTGTGCAGAGCACCCGCAACTGCGGCTCCTGGATTTGTCCCGGAATTTCGGAAAGGAAGCGGCGCTGACGGCAGGGCTTGAGGCTGCATCAGGAGATGTGGTCATCCTGATGGATGCAGATGGTCAGCATCCGGTGAGCTTATTTCCCGACATGCTGGAAAAATGGAGACAAGGCAGCGACGTGGTTTACGCGGTGCGGCGTTCACGTGAGGACCAATCAGGTATCCACAAGCGTTTGGCGAACCTCTTTTACTCGCTCGTCAACTTTGGCAATCAGGTCAAGATTCCAGCCGGTGCCGGCGATTTCCGCCTGCTGGATAGGCAGGTGGTGCGCGCACTGAATTCTTTGCCTGAGCGCCATCGGTTCATGAAGGGGCTCTACGCCTGGGTGGGCTTTCCCTCCATCGCCATTGACTACTTGCCGCTGGAGCGAGAGGGTGGTCAAAGCAATTTCCGGCTACGGGGTGCCCTACGCCTGGGTGTGACAGGGCTGCTGGCGTTTTCATCTGCTCCGCTTCGCGCGGTGGGCTTTCTAGGCCTGCTGCTGTCAATGTTGTCGCTGGGCTACGGCGCCTGGGTAGTGATTGAATATTTCTGGCTGGGTATCAGCGTGCCTGGCTATGCGACTCTGGTGGTCGGCATGATGCTGCTGAGCGGCGTTCAATTGACAGCCATTGGCTTGCTGGCCGAATACGTGGCGCGCATCTACGATGAAGTCAAACAACGCCCGAACTACCTGGTGGCGGCAAGGATCGGCCAAGGTCTGAGCGGAGAAAAAGCGCAGACTGATAAATGACAAGGCTCACCACATTGGAAGCCTGGTCGCGCTAGAACGGGTTCTTAGAAAACCTCAGAACCCCGAGTCAGCCGTATACCTGCCACCTGCAGCTGATCGGCAAAAGCCGGACTCGCCAGAAACTCTAATTCGCGTACCCGGGCCGGGCCGATCTCATCGCCAGGCTCGGCCTCTGTGGAAGGGTGGCACATCAATACAGCGCCATCGGGGGCTTCGGCCAACCATTGAGCCATGTGACGCGCATATAACCCAGCCTTGGCGTCAAATCCGTAGATGCCAGAAAGCGCCTGGCTCACGGGCACCCCCGCACGGCCAGAGGCGGCGGTCAGCGCGTTGGCTCCCAGGGCGGAGATGATCTTGCTCTTGAGGCCGAGCCGCTGCCCAGCCGGCCGCGACACTCGAAGCCAGGGTGATTGCGCGCCGTAGCGACGAGCCAGCACTTCTATCAAAGCCTGCCGGATACCGGCGAATTGCTGCACGTGTTGATGGCCATCGATATGGTCGGGCGGCGCTGCCCAGGCAGCCTCGAAGGCGTCAAGCTGCCGTTCGATCTCACCCTGCGCCGCCCTCTTATCGAAGCCGCCCAGCAGCGCGCGGCGCATCGCCGCCCCCAATGCCATGCCATGGCCTGCGGTTTGCGCGAAAGCGCTGGTCCAGTCAAGGTGCAGGCCGACATCGAGCGAGCCCCGCAGCTCAGCCAAGCGCCGCGCATCTTCCGGCCAACGTGGAGCCAGCACCATGGCACTGGTTGCGTTGAGAACGCGCTGGCGACCTAGCTGGATCACGGCATCCGACACGCCGGCACTCATGCCGTAGTCATCTGCGCACAGCACAATGCGCTTTTCAACTTCCAAGGGTCGGCCTGAGACGGCGTGCACAAGTCCCTCGTGCCCGCCTTGACCGCGCGATTCATTCACACTCTCTGACTCCATAGCGGCGCCACTCATTGCCGGATCACGGATCACTGGGGAGGGTCTTCATGAAGGGGGCGTACGTCCTTGGCCTCCAAGCGTGCCAGAGGTGAAACACCCACCCGCCATGCCCAACCGCGCCCAATCCAGTGTCCGCCTTCGGGGAGTGTGTGCGCCGGAAAGACTTCAACAATGCGCGGGCTCCGCAAATCCTCGGGCGATAGCCAGGGGCTGGTGCTGGGGTCGCCGTTGATCATGACCTTCGGGCGCTCCGGCAGGCGCAGGGCCAAGGCCCCGGCGATGGCGGATCTACCAGCGATGACGTCGATCGGCCCACCCAACACCGGGTGTGCCTGCTGAGCCAGACGGTCTGCCAGAGCTTGAGAAGGGAAATGCTGCCAATGGTGGGTTTTATAGCTCCGCAGCCCCTGGGGCGATGTGGCCCAGAACTGCAAGAGGACCACGGCCTGAATTACGCCGAACGCCACCCAGGCCGCTCGCAATGCAGCAGATGTGCCCAGGGATTTCACGGTTTCGGGTGCCAGAGCAAGAGCGGCTGGCAGCGTCCAGAGGGCGAATGCCGTACCCCAATGCATTTGCAGGTCAACGCCCAGGCCCAACCCCAGCAGCAGCATGAAAAGAAGCGGAAAAAGACCCCACAGCCACCAGAATTCGCGCCAGTAAGCCGGTGGCGCTGGGACGGATTGGCTGGGTGAACTCAGCTCCTGATCTCCGCTGGCTGAGCTACCCAAAGATTCGCCCTGCTTTTTCATCATCCGACGGGCGGACCAACCCAGCGCGGAGGCCAGCACGATCCACGCCGGCAACGAGCGATTAAGCAACCAGTCGAGCGCCCACACCAGGGACGCCGCCATTCGCTTGGCCGGCGACAGGCTGACGCCGAGCGAGCTCTCTTCCGCGTAGCGCAGTGGTGCCCATTCGTGATGAATCAACCACATGAGATGCGGCAGGAAGATGGCTCCGGCAATCAGCGCCGCCAGAACCAAGCCCCAGCGATGCACAGGTTCACGCCACCAGCGCATGCGCAGCCACCACAAGCCAATGCAGATGCCGGCCAGGGCCATCTGGTATTTCACCAGCATGCCCATCCCCATGGCCACCCCAATGGCCACCCAGCCGAGCCAGCTGGCGCGCTGGGTCAGCCGCCAGGTCATGAGAACGCACACCGCAATGGCCGGCATCATGACCACGTTGTGGTTGTAGTAATAAAGCCGCTGGTTATAGAAGGTGATGCACAGCGATGCCAGCAGCAATATGGTGGCGATGCGCGGGCCGTGCACCTGCCGCAATAAATGCCAAAAAATGGCGTGAGCGCCCAGAATGCAGCTCGCACCCAGCACATAGGTGAGCGCTGGCCCCTGTGGCACGAGCAGAGAGGCCGCCGCCAATAGCCAGGTGGGCAGTGGTGGGTGCTTGAAATACCCCCACTCAAGCGAGCTGATCCACACCAATTGCTCGATGTTGTCGATGGGCGGGGTAAGGGCACACCACGCCAACAGCAGCAGCCAGCCAGCCGCAAAGGCGCCTAGCAGCAAAGGCAGGCGAAACTCATTCAGAACCAGCGCTTCTCCGCCAATGGGGGCCAGGCCCTTACTGGCGCCAGAAACCATTATTTTCGACATTCAGCAACTTTACACATATTCACGTAAATGACGGATTGTGCCAAGCTCGGGTCGACACGGGAAGGCCTATACCCCTTTAGTTGTCAGGCGAACGGTTTCCAGGCCCGAAAGGCGCTGATATGAAAAAACGAGAGAAGCGCTTGGGTCATGTGAAATGGTTTGCCAACGGCGTTGGCGGCTCACCGCGCCAGAAGGCAGGATCTCCGTAGCGCGCACGCAGGAAGTCCACCCAAAGCCTTACGCGCAATGGTAAATGCTTGGTGGGGTGCGGCAAGATGGCGTAGATGCCATTGGGCAATGCCGCGAAAGCCTCCAGCACGGGGACGAGCCGGCCAGTGGCAATTTCTTGCTCCACCTCCCAGATGCTGCGCCAGGCGATACCGTGCCCGGCCAGGCACCAGTCATGCAGAACCTGACCATCTGAGCAATCCAGCGGACCACCCGGACGAAGATAGGTCACTTCACCTTGTTCGCTGAAAGCCCATCCGCGGGTCTGGGAAGCGTCACTCGACAGCACAAGACAATCGTGCTGCGCAAGCTCTCTGGGGTGCATGGGCGTGCCATGGCGTAGAAGGTAATCTGGCGTTGCCACGCACAAGCGCCGGTTGTCGGCCAACCTCACGCTGATAAGTGAGGAATCAGGCAGATCGCCTACGCGTACCGCGCAGTCATAACCTTCCCCCGCCAGATCGATGACGCGGTCAGAGAGATTCAGGGAAATGCGCAGACGCGGGTGCTGGGCGTGAAATTCCGGCACCAGCGGGGCCACATGACGGCGCCCGAAGCCAGCCGGCGCGGTAATGCGCAGGTGCCCACTGGCCTGTAACCCTCCGGCGGATACGCTGGCCTCCGCGCCCGCTACCTCCGCCACGATACGTTGGCAATCGTCCAGGAAAGCCGCACCTTCATGCGTGAGGGCGATACGACGGGTGGTGCGAATGAGCAGCTTGACGTCCAGGTGTTCCTCCAGCGCATCCAGCCGCCGGCTGATCACCGCCGGCGCTACGCCCTCTGCCCGAGCGGCAGCGCTGAGGCTGCCCCGCGTAGCCACGGAAACAAAGGTTTCAAAGGCTTTGAGCTTGTCCATGGGCAAATTATGCGGAGAAATTGCTCACTTTTGTCTTTTAGTTAAAGGTTTTTCTATTTTTAGATGTCTTTTGTGCGGAAAACAAATCGAATATTATTTGACGTCCCATCCAGAAGAGTTGATTCATCTCTCTTCACAACCATTTGATTCAGCATGACTTCACGCACCAAGATCCACGACCTGCAAGTCGCCACCGAACTCTTCGACTTTCTCAACCAGGAAGTCCTGCCTGGCGTGGGTGTTTCCCAAGGTGATTTCTGGCAGGGATTTTCTACCCTCGTGACCGAGCTGGCACCCAAGAACGCCGCCTTGCTGGCCGAGCGTGATCGCCTGCAGAAGGAGCTGGACACCTGGCATGGCGCCAATCCAGGCCCCATCAAGGACATGCGTGCCTACCGCGCCTTCCTGGAAGGCATTGGCTATCTGGTACCTGATCCCGGCAAAGTGCAGATCACCACAACCAATGTGGATGAGGAGCTGGCCCTGCAAGCCGGCCCGCAACTGGTGGTTCCCATCCTCAATGCCCGTTACGCGCTCAATGCCGCCAACGCGCGCTGGGGCAGCCTGTACGACGCGCTCTACGGCACCGACGTGATCCCGCAAACCAAAGGCTTGGAAAAAGGCGTCAAGTACAACGCCCGCCGGGGCGCCAAAGTCATTGAATGGGCGCGCCATGTGCTCGACCGCACCGCGCCGCTGAAGAGAGGTTCCCACGTAGACTCTACCGGCTACGTGGTGAAAGACGGAGAGTTGGTGGTCAAACTCAAGAGCGGCAAGAGCAGCAAGTTGGCCGACAACAGCCAGTTTCTGGGCTATCAGGGTGAGGCCAAGGCACCTGCTTCGGTCTTGCTGGTGCACAACGGCCTGCATCTGGATATCCGCATCGATCACAAATCGCCCATTGGCAAGAACGATCCGGCCGGGCTCAGCGACCTGGTGGTGGAAGCAGCCGTCTCGACCATTCTTGATCTCGAAGACTCCGTGGCCGCAGTCGACGCGCAGGACAAGGTGATTGGCTACCGCAACTGGCTGGGCATTCTGAATGGCACTTTGACCGAGTCATTCAAGAAGGGCAGCAAAACCTTGACGCGCGGTCTGAACCCTGACCGCGTCTACACCGCGCCAAACGGCAAAGCCAACGTCACGCTGCACGGCCGCTCGCTGATGTTCGTGCGCAATGTGGGCCACCTGATGACCAACCCGGCCATTCAGTGGAAGGATTCGGCAGGCCAGTGGAAAGAGATCCCGGAAGGCATCATGGATGCCGCCGTGACCACCGCCATCGCCATGCATGACCTGCAGGGCAAGGGTGCGAATGGCATTCGCAACTCACGCACCGGCAGTGTCTACATCGTCAAACCCAAGATGCACGGCCCTTCAGAAGTGGCGTTTGCCAGTGAGCTGTTTGGCCGGGTCGAGAAAGTACTTGGCCTGCGCGCGAACACCGTCAAGCTGGGCATCATGGACGAAGAGCGCCGCACCAGCGTCAACCTGAAGGCCTGTATTGAGGCTGCCAAGGCGCGCGTGGCGTTCATCAACACCGGCTTCCTCGATCGCACGGGCGACGAGATGCACAGCTGCATGCAGGCTGGCCCCGTCTATCGCAAAGGCGATATGAAGACCAGCGCCTGGATCCAGGCCTACGAACGCAACAACGTACTGGTTGGCCTGGCTTGCGGCTTGCGTGGCAAGGCGCAGATCGGCAAGGGCATGTGGGCTGCACCTGATCTGATGGCGGAAATGATGAAGCAGAAGATCGGCCATCCAAAAGCAGGGGCCAACACCGCCTGGGTGCCCAACCCTACGGGAGCCGCTCTGCACGCCATGCACTACCACCAGGTGTTGGTGAGCGATGTGCAAAAGCAACTTGAAAATGAGCTGGCGCAAGCCAACGCCAAGGCTCTTCGCGATGAGCTGTTGACCGGTCTGCTGACCATTCCCGTGGCGCCCGAGGCCAAGTGGACACCCGCCGAGCGCCAACAGGAGTTGGACAACAATGCACAGGGCATTCTGGGCTATGTGGTGCGCTGGGTGGACCAGGGCGTGGGTTGCTCCAAAGTCCCTGATATCCACAATATCGGCCTGATGGAAGACCGCGCCACGCTGCGCATCTCCAGCCAGCACATGGCCAACTGGCTGTTGCATGGTGTGGTGACCAAGGCTCAGGTCAAGGCGACTCTTGAGCGCATGGCGGCACTGGTGGACCAACAGAACGCGGGCGACCGTCTCTACCGGCCTATGGACGGAAACTTCAAGAAGTCTGCGGCGTTCAAGGCTGCCTGCGACCTGGTGTTCAAGGGTGTCGAGCAGCCAAGCGGGTATACCGAGCCTTTGCTGCATGCATGGCGGCAGAAGGTGAAAAGCGGCAAGGCTTAAAGCCTAAGCCCATCAAAAACGGCGCCCGAGGGCGCCGTTTTTGATGGCAGATCTTTTTACTCTTGAAAGCAGGTTCGCATCAGGCGCGGACGCTGCCCTGCTTTTGCTCCCGCTTGGATTTGCATGCCACGCAGTGCTGGGTCATGGGCTCAATCTTCAGGCGCTCAAATGGAATAGAGCAACCGCATTCATCGCATTCGCCGTAACTGCCGTCCTCGATCGCTTCTAGCGCGCGATCGATGCGAATCAACTCTTGTTCATCCAGCGAGGTGAGCGCTTGATCGACTTCCCGTGTCTGATTGGCCAGCCGTGCGTTGTCATCTTGGGACACGCTGCCTGCGGTATTTTCGGTTGGCGCCAAGTTGGCGATGTTTTGCTCCATCTGCCCAGCCAGCTCCTTGCGGCGAGCCAGTAGCTGGTCTTTCAACTCATTCAGCTGAGGTGCAGTCAAGGTCAAATTCTGGGTCATGGGGATGTCTCCTGATAGGGATATGTAGCGTCAACGCTGATCCCCCACCATAACATCCGCTTTAAGAGCCTGTCCTTGATCTTTGCCAAGCCAAAAGGTCAAGAACCTTAATCCCCCTAAAGCCGATGGCCATGCACACGCAAGGCTTCGGCGACGATGGGCGACAGGCTGGTGCTCGCCTCTCCTGCGTAGCCCACGATTGCCCGGCGCATACGCGGCTCCCAGTACAAGAGGATGTGATTGGCGATGCTGTCCAGCGCTTCCTCTCGATCCGGCAGGGATTCGAAGAATTGGCCAATGCGGTTGGCCATGTTGGCAAGGTTTTCAGTGTCCATGAATCAAGTAAGCAGGTTTCTCAGGCCGAGGCGTTCCGGGAAGGCGTAAGCCACAAAATTTTCACCGCGCAGAAAGCCTGCCAGCGGCAAACCACAGGCCTTGGCGGTATCGACAGCCATTGCCGTGGGTGCAGAAACGGCGGCTAGAGCGCCGGCACCCATCATGGCGGCCTTTTGCACCATCTCAAAGCTCGCCCGACTGGTAATGCAGGCGAAGCCTGGCGTGCCTAGCCACGGGCTACGCAGCAGAGCGCCGGCCACTTTGTCCAGTGCATTGTGACGCCCCACGTCTTCGCGCACGATGAGCGTCTCTCCGTTGGGAGCACACCAGGCAGCTGCATGAGTGGCGCCTGTGAGATGTTGGATGGCCTGCTGTGCAGACAAGGCTTGCAAGGCGTGTCCAAAGGCCGCAGCGGTGAAAGTGACTACAGGGCAGGCAGGCAGGGTACGGCGCACCTCCGCCAGGCTATCTGTACCGCACAGGCCACACCCCGTACGGCCGGCCAAGGTGCGCCTGCGCTCTTTGAGACGCCATTCACAGGCCGCCGCCACCGACAGGTGCACCGAGATTCCATCTGCAGACTCTGACACTTCCAAGCCGTACAACTCGCCTGGATGCGCCAGCAGCCCCTCCGTGATGCCAAAACCCAGCGCAAAATCATGCAGATCGGAAGGGCTGGCCATCATGACGGCGTGCGAGATGCCGTTGAAGACAAGGGCCACCGGCACCTCTTCCGCCAGCCAATCCGACTGCGCACGCGCATCCGGACTCCCGTGCACCACCACGCCGGCAGACCGCACGCCAGCGGGAAGGGTCATTTCGCAGGAACGCCGACGTCGGCCGGGGCCTGCTCTTGCGCATGAGCCAGCAAGTCCAGTTGTTGTTGGTTGAACGCGGCGTAATCGCGCTGCCAGTCAGAGTGCTGCGCCACCTTGTTGACCTGTACTGCCGTGACTTTGTATTCGGGGCAATTGGTGGCCCAGTCGGAGCTGTCCGTGGTGATGACGTTGGCGCCAGATTCCGGGAAATGGAAGGTGGTGTAGACCACGCCCGGCTGCATGCGATCGCTCACCTTCGCACGCAACACGGTCTGGCCCGCGCGGCTGGTGATGCCTACCCAATCGCCTTCGACTACGCCACGCTCTTTCGCATCTTCGGGGTGGAGTTCCAGGCGGTCCTCGTCGTGCCAAAGATTATTGGGCGTACGACGCGTCTGCGCGCCCACGTTGTATTGGGAAAGAATACGCCCGGTAGTGAGCAAGAGCGGGAACCGGCGCGTGACCTTTTCGTCGCTAGGGATGTACTGCGTAATGAAGAAGCGACCCTTGCCGCGCACAAAACCGCCCTCATGCATGATGGCCGTGCCAGCGGCAGGTGTGCTTTCATTGCAGGGCCACTGCAAACTGCCCAAGCGCTCGATGGCCTCGTAGCTCACACCACGGAACGATGGCGTCAGCTCCGCGATCTCCTGCATGATTTGCTCGGGATGGTCGTAATGCATGGGATAGCCCAAGGCATTGGACAGACGCACCGTCACTTCCCAGTCAGCCAGCCCAGGCATGGGCGGCATCACCTGCCGGACACGCGAAATGCGGCGCTCGGCATTGGTGAAGGTGCCGTCTTTCTCGAGGAAGGAACTGCCGGGCAGCAACACATGGGCGAACTTGGCGGTCTCGTTGAGGAAGATGTCTTGCACAACGATGCATTCCATGGCCCCGAGTGCCTGGGAAACGTGCTGAGTATTGGGATCCGATTGGGCGATGTCTTCGCCCTGGCAGTACAAGCCCTTGAAGGTGCCGCCAATCGCCGCTTCGAACATGTTGGGAATTCGAAGGCCGGGCTCTGGGTTGAGCTCCACGCCCCAGGCAGCTTCGAACTGCGTGCGCACGGTGGTGTCAGATATATGGCGGTAGCCAGGCAGCTCATGCGGAAAGCTGCCCATGTCGCAGCTGCCCTGTACATTGTTCTGACCGCGCAGTGGGTTCACACCCACACCTTCACGGCCCACCATGCCGCAAGCCATGGCGAGGTTGGCGATACCCATGACCATGGTGGAGCCCTGGGCATGCTCGGTCACACCCAGCCCGTAATAGATAGCGGAATTGGGGCCGGCAGCATACAAACGCGCGGCGGCACGCACTTCAGCAGCCGGCACACCCGTGGAGATCTCCAGAGCTTCGGGAGAGTTTTCTTCCCGCCCTACGAACTCGCGCCATTGCTCAAAGCTACGGGCATCGCAGCGCTCAGCCACGTAGGCTTCATTCACCAGGCCTTCATTGACCACCACGTGGGCCAGGGCGGTGATGATGGCCACGTTGGTGCCGGGCCGCAAGGCCAGGTGGTGTTCGGCCCGCACATGGGGGCTGCTGACCAGATCGATACGGCGGGGATCGACCACGATCAGGCGAGCACCGTCTCCATGGCCTTTGCCGCGCAGGCGTTTTTTCATGCGCGAGGCAAACACGGGGTGTGCATCGCTGGGGTTGGCGCCAATGACCATGATCACGTCAGCGTGGTCCACCGACTGGAAGGTCTGCGTACCAGCCGAGGTGCCGAAGGTCTGCCCCAGGCCATATCCGGTGGGAGAGTGGCACACGCGTGCGCAGGTATCGACGTTGTTGGTGCCGAAGGCGGCGCGCACCAGCTTTTGCACCAGATAGGTTTCTTCGTTGGTACAACGGCTGGAGGTGATGCCACCGACGGAGTCGCGGCCATGCGTGGCCTGAATCTCGCGGAAGCGGCGAGCGGCATACCCGATGGCTTCGTCCCAACTCACCTCGCGCCAAGGGTCCGTGATGCGGTCGCGGATCATGGGCTTGGTGATGCGGTCTTTGTGCGTGGTGTAGCCCCACGCGAAGCGACCCTTGACGCAGCTATGGCCCTCATTGGCCTTGCCGTCTTTCCAGGGGACCATGCGCACGACTTCATTGCCCTTCATCTCAGCCTTGAAGCCGCAGCCCACCCCGCAATAAGCGCAGGTGGTGATGACGCTGTGCTCAGCCTGGCCGAGCATGATCACGCTCTTTTCCTGCAGAGTGGCGGTGGGGCAGGCCTGCACACAGGCCCCGCAGCTCACGCAATCACTCTCCATGAAAGACTGATCCTGGCCGGCTGAAACACGGCTTTCAAAGCCACGCCCGGAAATGGTCAGTGCAAAAGTGCCTTGGGTTTCCTCGCACGCACGCACGCACCGATTGCAGACAATGCACTTGGCGGGGTCGTAGGTGAAGTACGGATTGGATTCGTCTTTCTGCAGGCCCAGGTGGTGCTTGCCGCCATACTGCGCGCCCACTCCATAGCGCACTTCTCGCAGGCCGGTCACACCCGCCATGTCTTGCAGCTCGCAATCGCCGTTGGCCGCACAAGTCAGGCAATCGAGCGGGTGATCGGAGATGTAAAGCTCCATGACCCCTTTGCGCAGTTGCTGCAGCTTGGGAGTTTGCGTGCGCACCTTCATGCCCGCTTCAGCGGGCGTGGTGCAAGAAGCCGGGTAGCCACGGCGGCCCTCGATCTCCACCAGACACAGGCGGCAGGAGCCAAAGGGATCGAGGCTATCTGTGGCGCATAGCTTGGGCACCTGTACACCAGCATCCAAGGCGGCCCGCATGAGCGAGGTACCTTTGGGCACAGTGATATCTGCGCCGTCGATCTCCAGGGTAACGGTCTCGGATGAGATCACGGCGGGCGTGCCATGATCGATTTCAGGATTGTGGTGATAGAGCATCGTGGTCTCCTGACTTCTTCTCAATGGGCTGCCGGGGCTACGGCCTCTATGCCGAAATCTGCCGGGTAGTGGTTCAAGGCGGACAGGACCGGATAAGGGGTCATACCCCCCATGGCGCACAGGCTGCCATGCACCATGGTGTCGCACAAATCCCGCAATAGATCAACTTGGCGAGCATGGTCTTGCCGCTTGGTGATGCGGTCAATCACTTCCACGCCGCGAGTGGAGCCAATGCGGCAAGGTGTGCACTTGCCACAGGACTCCAGCGCGCAAAATTCCATGGCGTAGCGCGCCAACGCGGCCATATCCGCCGTGTCGTCGTGCACCACCAAGCCGCCGTGGCCCACAACCGCGCCAACGGCTGCATAGGCCTCGTAGTCCAGCGGGATATCCCACTGTGACTCTGGCAGATAGGTACCAAGCGGCCCCCCCACCTGCACGGTTTTAACAGGCCGGCCAGAACGTGTGCCGCCGCCGAAATCGAACACCAGCTCACGCAGCGTGAGGCCAAAGGCTTTTTCCACCAGGCCACCATGGCGGATGTTGCCAGCGATCTGAAAGGGCAGCGTACCGCGCGAGCGGCCCATACCGAAATCACGATAGAACGCCGCGCCACGCGCGAGGATGATCGGAACGGTGGCGAAGCTGATGACGTTGTTGATGACGGTGGGCTGGCCGAATAGGCCTTCAATAGCCGGCAGCGGCGGTTTGGCGCGCACCACGCCGCGCTTGCCTTCGATGCTTTCCAGCATGGCGGTCTCTTCACCGCACACATAGGCACCGGCCGCCTTGCGCACTTCCAGGTGAAAGGCGCGGCCCGTATCCAGCACGCTCTCGCCCAGATAACCTGCGGCCGTGGCATGGGCAATGGCTTCGGCCATCACGGCCACCGCGTGGGGATATTCGGAGCGGATGTAGATATAACCCTGCGTAGCGCCTACGGCCAAGCCGGCGATAGCCATGCCCTCGATGAGCATGTAGGGATCGCCCTCCAGTGTCATGCGGTCAGAGAAGGTGCCGGAGTCGCCTTCATCCGCGTTGCAGACCACATATTTCTGCGGCGCTTGCACTCTATGCACAGTTTGCCACTTGATACCCGTGGGGAAAGCCGCACCTCCGCGGCCACGCAGGCCGGAATCGAGCACTTCCGCCACGACGGCAGCGCCCTCCAGCGCAACGGCACGCTTCAGGCCTGCCCAGCCCTCATGGGCCTCGTAGTCACTCAAAGACAGCGGATCGGTGATACCCATGCGCTTGAAAGTCAGGCGCTCCTGCTTGGCAAGATAGGGCATGGCTTCGGTCAAGCCGTGCCCAAGGGGATGGTTGCCACCCGTCAGAGCCCCGGCATCCAGCAGAGAGGAAACGTCTTCTGGCTCCACGGGGCCATAGGCCACCCGGCCTTGCGGCGTTTCCACCTCCAGCATGGGCTCCAGCCAAAACATGCCACGAGAGCTGTTGCGCACGATCTGCACGGGATGGCCACGGCGCGCGCATTCGGATGCCAGGGCCTGCGCCACCTCATCGGCTCCAACGGCCAAGGCCGCTGAGTCTCGTGGCACGAAAATTCTTGTGACTGAACTCATGCCGCTGCTCCGTGTGCGGCGATGACGCGGTCAAATTTTTCAGGGGTCATACGAGCGTGCAGCTTGTCTCCAACCTGCATGGCCGGAGAAGAAGCGCACAAGCCCAGGCAATAGACTGACTCCACCGAATAGGCTTTTTCAGTGGATGTTCCGCCGGTGCTGCTCCCCAGGGTCTGCGTTGCGTGGGCAAACAGCGCTTCGGAACCACAGGCCTGGCAAGCTTCGGCTCGGCACACTTGCACCACTACGCCCACTGCGGGTTCGGTACGGAAGTGGTGGTAATACGTAAGCACTCCATGCACTTCAGCTCGTGAGAGATTCAACGCGACGGCTATAGGCTCTACAGCGGCGGCTGGCACATAGCCCAGCGCATCTTGAATATCGTGCAGCAAGGGCAAAAGCGCACCGGGGCGGTCTCGGTGGACAGCAACGAGGCCCGCAACGCAATCCAGCGGCGCTGCGGCAAGGGAACGAGCATTCATGGTGGGGCGAACTCTGTCAGCGGGTTATCCTCGTAATTATGACCATCCAGGCTTGATCAGGGGCAAAAAGGGTATATACGACCAAAGCCGCAGACCCCAGAGCGAGCCCCTGATCAGGTGAACGCCTGGCGCATCCAACACCCGCGGCCCTGATGCAAAAGACCGCTTTGTCGCCTACGTTGCGAAGCCCGCCTGCGTCATCCCGCAAAATACCAACCGTATGACGTCTGCCAGAGCCGCGAATCCCGCCACGCATTGCCCCCTCTGTGGGCAGGCCAACCAATGTGCCATGGAAGTAGAACGCGCCACCGGTCAACCCCAAGAAGCGTGCTGGTGCATGCAGGCTAGTTTCCCGCCTGCTCTGCTCGATCAGGTTCCTGCCGAGAGCCGCGGAACAGCCTGTATCTGCCTGGCCTGTTCGGAAAACGCCGCGAGCCTGGCCTGAACATGTCAGCCAGCGCCCCCGAGCCCAACGCACCGCACCCTCATTCAGGCGAAGCGCTGCGCGCACGCTACGGTGAGCGATATCGCTGGCTGCTGTTAATGGCCGTCATGATGGGCACCGTGGCGTCGGTGATGTCGTCCACCGTAGTGAATGTGGCCATCCCTGGCTTGTCTCATCAGTTCGCTTTGGGACAGGAACGCGCGCAATGGGTGACCAGCGGCTTCATGGTGGCCATGACGGTGTCGATGCTGACCACGCCGTGGCTGCTGGCACGCTTTGGTTATAGAGCCACCTACGCTGGCTGCATGTGGCTTTTGATGGCGGGGGGCATCGTTGGTGGCTTCGCCCAGAGCTTCAACCTGGTGCTGGCCGCACGTGTGGCGGAAGGACTGGCGGCCGGGGTCGTGCAGCCCATTCCCGCCATCATCATCATGCGCGCCTTCCAGCCGCACGAGCAGGGCCGCGCCCTCGGCCTGTTCACCACCGGTGTTGTGCTGGCACCGGCGCTGGGGCCATCCATAGGCGGAATTTTGGTGGACTGGTTCGGCTGGCGATCCATTTTCTTCATGGTGGTGCCCTTTTGCCTGGGCTCCCTATGGATGGGCCGGCGCTATGTGCCCACCACGGCGCCCGGCGGCGCATTGGCCACCCGCAGCGAGTCACTGGATTGGCTGGGTCTGGTGCTCGGCACTCTGGGCACCTTGAGCCTGCTGGATGGCCTGGTGTCCGTACGTTCCGAAACCCCACTACATGCTGCAAGCGTCCTGGCATTTGCTGCCGCTTGCTTCGGTGCCTTCGTGTGGTGGCAGGCCCGCCGCACGCGGCTTGGTCAGGCGCCCCTGATGAACCTTCACCTTTTCAGGTGGAGACCATTCGCCATGGGCAGTCTGGTGGCCGCTATCTATGGCACGGCGCTCTTTGGCTCCACCTACCTGCTTCCGGTGTACATGCAAATGGGGCTGGGTTTGTCTGCCTCCACCGTGGGCAGCGTCATGTTGCCGGCAGGGCTGATACTGGCTGGAACCATTGCGCTCGTCTCACGCTGGGCCGATCGGCTTCCTGCCAACGGATTGGTGAGCATAGGGCTGGCGATTCTGGCGCTTTCGTTTTCGATGATGGTCACCATTGGCCCCAGCGCCAGTTTATGGCTGCTGATCGCCTACAGCGCGGTGGGGCGCATCGGCCTGGGTTTCATTTTGCCTTCCCTCAATCTGGGCGCCATGCGGGGCCTGGAGAACGACCTGATCTCCCAAGCCTCCAGCGTGATCAACTTCCTGCGCATGCTGGGCGGCGCGGCGGGTGTGAGCCTGTGCGGCATCGTGCTGGAATGGCGACTCGCGGCTTACGGCGCTTCGCTGACCAGCGGCGAAAACGTGGCGGCCCGGTTGGCGGCGTTCAATGAGGTGTTTCTCATGCTGGCGGCCCTTTGCGCGCTGGCGATGCTGGCGGCGCGCTCTCTGGGGCCCCATAGCCGGGCATAAAAATATACCTAAGTATTCGCCAGAGCTGATCACCACCAAAAATGGGCCCCCCACGCTCCCCGCTCCGCGTGGTTCGCTGCCCCCAAGGGGGTGCTTTTTGTTTTGGGGCGGCTCGGCAACAAAAATAGGACCCCCACGCTCCCCGCTCCGCGTGGTTCGCTGCCCCCAAAGGGGGTGCTTTTTGTTTTGGGGCGGCCCGGCAACAAAAAACGCTCATCTACATGCGCTATCCGTCGCAGCGGTCGATCGTGGCCTTGCCTTAGACTAGAAGAATATGTGTCAGCTACTGGGAATGAACTGCAACACGCCGACGGACGTGACCTTCTCCTTCGCGGGCTTTGCTCAGCGCGGTGGCCTCACGGACCATCATGCGGATGGCTGGGGCATCGCTTTCTTTGAGGAGCGGGGAGTCCGCCTGTTCGTTGACCCCACGGCAGCCTCGGCTTCTCCCGTTGCCGACCTGATCCGTCGCTACCCGATCAAGAGCAAGAACGTCATCTCCCACATCCGCAAGGCCACTGTGGGCGAGGTAAGGCTGGAGAACTGCCACCCCTTCGTGCGCGAGTTATGGGGCCGCTATTGGGTGTTTGCCCACAATGGCGACCTGAAAGACTACGCCCCGCGCCTGCATGGCCAATTTCGCCCCGTGGGATCGACCGATAGCGAACAGGCTTTCTGCTGGCTGATGCAAGAGTTGGCCAAGGCCCATGCCAGCGTACCGCCTGTAGAAGAGCTCACGCGCACGCTGGCCGAGCTGGTGCCTCAGGTAGCCCGCTTCGGCACTTTCAATTTTCTGCTTTCAAATGGCGAGGCACTCTGGGCCCACGCCTCCACCAAACTTTGCTATATCCTGCGCCAGCACCCGTTCGCCACCGCCCGGCTTTCGGATGAAGATTTGGCAGTGAACTTTGCAGAGCACACCACACCCAACGACCGCGTGGCGCTGGTGGCCACGGCCCCCCTGACATGCGATGAGGCCTGGACGCCTTTCGCACCGGGGGAGTTAAAAGTGTTCGTCAACGGATCGACCCTTCCCTGAGACGCACGGCCGGTTGCGTGCACATGTGCAGGGGTAGTCGGGCCCGATTTATGCGGTGGGTAACCAGGAAGCCTTTGTGATGGGGTCCACCCGCCGCAATGCCCGCCCCAGCCATCCGATCTGCCACCACGCAAGCGCCGCCATGCAGTGCACTCGCGCCGCGCCCATCGCCTCCATCTCCACCCATCCACCCGCGGCCACGCGGAGCTGCTCGCCGGCCCCTACCACCACCGGCAGGTGCACCCAGGTGCCTGCCAGCCACAGCCGCTGGTGCACCACGATGCTGCCTTCTGTTACCGTGATATCTGCCTTGCGAGGCAGGCGTTCCCATGCCTTTTGGCCAGGCCGCAGTTGAAGGCAAAACAGGGGTTGCGAAAGGGCTGTGTGTGCCATGGAATAACTCCTTGTGAACAGGCCTCCAGCGTAGGATCAGCCAGCCACCGCGAACAGCCACAGCCTTGTGCCATCTGATACGAAGCAGTTCAGAAATCCCGGCTCTGTTATGGTTCTTTTTGAACCGGTCTGTACCTGTTCTTCCCATACCGCCCCGCGCATGATCGAGTTCCCATGACCGCATCTGCTCTCGCCGCCTCTTTGCCCAAATACCAGCTGCTGGCCGACCACTGCCGTGGGGCGATTCAAGCGGGCAGCTTGCTGCCGGGCCAGCGCATGCCCTCGCTGCGCGCGCTGATGGCGCAGCATATGGTGAGCTTGACCACCGCCATGCAAGCCTGCCGCCTACTGGAGAGTGAGGGCTGGCTGGAGGCACGGCCCCGCTCGGGCTACTTTGTGCGCCAGCCTACGCGGGGGCTACTGGCCCCCGTGAAAGACCCGCCCATGCAGCGCGCGCCCGATGCCGCGCAATATGTGGGCATCCACGCCAAGGTGTCAGAATTTCTCGCATTGGGACGGCTGCAGCGCTTCAAGATTAACCTGTCGGTGGCGCGTTGCGCGCCCGAGCTGTATCCGGCGGATGCGCTCCAACAGGCGGCCCTGCGCAGCCTTCGCCAGCACCCGGACCAACTTGTGCGCGCTGCGCCGCCACAGGGTAGCCTGGAGTTTCGCGAAGTGCTGGCTCAGCGCGCTTTGAGCGCAGGCATGCGCCTGTCAGCCAGCGACATTCAGGTGACCAATGGCTGTACCGAGGCACTCAATCTGGCGCTGCGCGCCGTGGCCAACTCCGGTGACACGATTGCAGTGGAGTCGCCCGCGTTCTACGGCCTGCTGCAGACGCTGGAAAGCCTGGGCTTGAAGGCACTGGAGATTCCCACCAGCCCACGCACCGGGATCTCGGTCGATGCGGTGGAGCTGGCACTGCGAACCACCCCTGGTATCAAGGCCGTGGTAGTCGTGCCGTACCTGCAAAACCCCACGGGCAGCATCATGCCCAACGCCCACAAGCAAGCATTGCTTCGCCTGTGCCAGCAGCAAGACGTGGCGCTGATCGAAGACGACACCTACAGCGCGCTGGTGGACGATGCCGTGTTCCGCGAGGAGCCATTGCGTGCCATCAAGTCTTGGGACGACAGCGGCCACGTGTTGCACTGCGCGTCCCTGCACAAACACCTGGCACCCGGCTTGCGGCTGGGCTGGATCAGCGGCGGACGCTGGAAGGCGCGGGTGGAGATGCTCAAGTTTGCCGCCTCACGCGGTAACGAGCGCCTGGCCCAACTGGCTGCGGCAAGCTTTATAGGTTCCGCCGCGTATGACCGGTACCTGCGGCGGCTGCGTGCCACCCTGGTAACACAGCGGGCGCAAACCGCTCAGGCCGTATCACGCTACTTCCCTGCGGGTACCCGGCTTACGGTGCCGCGCGGGGGCTTGTCGTTGTGGGTGGAGTTGCCACAGGGCTTATCGGCGACCACCTTGTTCCACGCCGCATTGGCCGAAAAACTGGTGATTGCACCGGGCACCATTTTCACCAATTCCAGCCGTTTCGACAGCAACCTGCGGGTGAACTGCGGCTGGCCATTCACCCCGGAAATCGACCACGCGTTTGCGCGGTTGGGGCAGATGGTGGGGACGCTGGCGAATACGGCTTAGAGCGTGTTTACGGGCTCCGTACCGTGCTCTCTCGCACCGCGCGCCGAACGACAGGCGGGCTCTCGCCCACGTGATAGGCCAACTTGCGGTCACGCAAGGCTGCATCCGCTACGCTGGTACGGTCAAAACGGCGCAGGTGGTCGGGCCATGAGGCGTCTTCAATCACCTCGACAAAGCGCCCAGGGTCATTGATATCTGAAAGCAGGTCCCAAGCCAACGCACCTTGGCGCAAACGGGAGCGGCGGCTTTCTTCCATCAGCGCGCGAAAGGCTGCCGCGTTGGCAGGATCTATCTGGTATTCAATGGTGACCAGCACGTGCCCGCTTTCTGGAGGCGCGTTCACTTTGGGCAAGGGCAGCGGACCTGCGGGAGTGGGATCTTCGATCACGCCGCGATCCGGCCAGCGCCAACACACGAAAGCCATCACGGCGGCAGCGCTGGCTGCGCTCACCGCCAGAGCGGCTGGCACGCTGCTCCAGGTGGCTATCTGGCCCCACACCGCCGCGCCCAGCGCGCTGGAGCCCATGATGGCCATTTGGTACATGGACATACCCCGAGCCCGCACCCAGTTGGGCAGGCTGATCTGCGCCGCTACATTGAGTGAATTGGCCGTAGTGATCCAGGAAGCGCCACAAACGGCCATGGTCAGAACGCCCAGCCAGATGTTGGTGTTGAAGGCCATCACCCCCATGGTCACAGCCTGAGTGCAGGCGCCCACCATGACCAGGCGATCACGGGAGAAGCCTTGGCGCAAGCGCGGTAGCGCAAAGGTGGATGCCACCGCCCCAGCCCCCATGGCCGCCAGCAACACAGTGAAGGTGCCTGCAGCCCCTCCTTTGACGTCCCGCGCAACCAATGGCAGCAGCGCCATCAACGCCGTGGAATGAAAGAAAAAGATCGCCACACGGGCCAGCACGCCCTTGAGGTGGTAAGACTGGGCGACATACTGCAAGCCCACACGCATCGCCCCCGTGAGCCGCTCGCGCCCCAAGGGATCTGGCTTGTGCTCACGCTTCCAGCGTGTGATGGCCACCGCAGCCACTACCGACAGCACGGCATTGAGCACGAACACCCAGGCACTTCCCAATGCAGCGATGATGGTACCGGCCACCAGCGGCCCCAGAATGCGCGACGCATTCATGGAGACACCATTGAGGGCAAGCGCCGCCGGCAGTTGATGGCGTGGAACCAATTCCGGCACGATGGCGGAAAACACCGGCCAACGCAGCGCCAGCCCAATGCCATTGAAAAAGATCAGCAGAAGGAGCAGCGGCGGTGTCATGAGGCCGGAGAAAACCGCCACGGCCAGCACACTGCCCACCACCGCCACCCACACCTGGGTGAACACCAGAAAGCGTTTGCGATCCAGAATATCTGCCAGCGCTCCTGAAGGCAGCCCGATGAGAAACACCGGCAGCGTGGCCGCCGTCTGGACCAGCGCCACCCATATGGGTTTGGACGTGAGTGTGGTCATCAGCCAGGCTGAGGCCACGTCGTTCATCCACATGCACAGATTGGCGATCAACCAGGTGCCCCACAGCATGCGAAAGATGCGGTGCTCGAACGGCGCCAAGGGGCCGAGATCACGAGAGGGCGAAGCGGCGGAGGAGTTAGCCGGG
Organism: Ottowia thiooxydans DSM 14619; assembly: GCF_000422885.1. GTDB lineage: Bacteria > Pseudomonadota > Gammaproteobacteria > Burkholderiales > Burkholderiaceae_C > Ottowia > Ottowia thiooxydans. The sequence continues at coordinate 61,001 of NZ_KE383945.1, forward strand.
CTGTGGGAATCAGGCATGAAAGCCAATGATAGTCCCTGCCGGCGATCAAGGATTTCCTACAAGGAAACAGCCTTCAAACTCACAACCGTGCGCGGAACTCAGCCACTTCGCAATGCTCTGTCAGCGCCTCATCATGGAGGCACTTACAAACACACGGAGAAAATCCATTATGTTGCACTACGCTGTCGTCTTCTTCATCATCGCCATCGTGGCTGCCGTGTTTGGCTTTGGAGGCATTGCAGCCGGCGCCGCAGGCATCGCGAAAATCCTGTTTATCGTCTTTCTGATCCTCGCCGTCGCCAGCCTTATCTTTGGCCGGAAACGGTAGGGATCAAGCTGGAGATCAGACTAAACCTGTTCCACGCAAAGGCTGCGAGGGGTTAACGCCCCTGCGCAGCCTTTTCTACGGCGTCGATGTAGAGAGCAGGCACATCGCAACCTGTCTGGTCCAGGATTTCGCGGAAACCTGTGGGACTGGTGACATTAATCTCCGTCACCTTGGTACCGATGATGTCCAGGCCTATGAGAAAGAGCCCCCGGGCGCTGAGCACCTGTCCAATGGCCCGCGCAGTCGCCCGATCGGAGTCAGTGATGGGCTGGGCTACCCCTTTACCCCCAGCAGCCAGGTTGCCACGCACTTCGGTACCTTGGGGAATGCGGGCCAGCACGAACGGCGCGGGTTCGCCATTGATGATGATGACGCGCTTATCACCCTCTGAAATCTCTGGCAGGAATTTCTGCACCATAAAGGTGGTGGCGCCGTTGTGATTAAGCGTTTCCGTGATGGAGCCGAGGTTCAGCCCATCGGGACCCACGCGGAAGATACCCATGCCGCCCATGCCGTCCAGGGGCTTCAGAATGATGTCTCCATGTTCGGCATGAAAACGCCGGACGTCTTCCGATGAACGAGTGACCAAAGTGGGGCCCACAAACTGGGGGAACTCCATCACGGCCAATTTTTCAGGATGGTTACGCAGGGCTTGGGGGCGGTTGATCACACAGGCACCTTCTCGCTCTGCCTGCTCCAGCAAATGGGTGGCGTAGATAAATTCAGCGTCGAAGGGGGGGTCCTTGCGCATGAGCACGGCGTCGAACTCTGCAACCTCAGCGTCACGCACGGCAGTCTCGGTAAACCAAACGTCTTCCTGGCCGGTGAGAACGATTTCCCTTACTTTAGCGCGCACCTTCTGGCCGCTTTCCCAATGCATGTGGCGTGGCTCGCAGGCCGCAATGGTGTGTCCGCGGCGAGTAGCCTCGCGCATCATGGTGAAGGTGGTGTCCTTGTAGGTCTTGAAAGCCTCGAGGGGATCAGCGACAAAAAGCAGTTTCATGGTGATGGATTCCGGGGTTTGCGCCCGTACTGTTGCACAAACAGCGCAATGCTGCCGGCCACCACTCCCCAAAAGGCCGAGCCGACTCCGGCTATTGCCACCCCGGAGAGGGTAACCAGAAAGGTGATCAAGGCTGCTTCGCGTTCATTTTCTTGCGCCAAGGCTTGAGCCAGCCCACCACCAATACTACCAAGCAAGGCCAATCCGGCGATAGCAAGCACTAACTCACTTGGAAAAGCCATGAGCAGCCCGGTAATGACCCCTGCGAACAGACCAATGACAAGATAGAACACGCCGCACACCACTGCGGCGGTGTAGCGCTTGCTGTGATCCTCATGCGCCCCGGGGCCTGTGCAGATGGCTGCAGTGATCGCTCCCAGGTTGAGCGCATAGCCCCCAAAAGGCGCAAAAATGAAAGTAGCTACCCCCGTCATGGTGATCAGGCGGGAAATCGGCATGTCGTAGCCCGAAGCTCTGATCACTGCAACGCCGGGCAGATTCTGTGAAGCCATGGTGACCACGAAAAGCGGCAGCGTAATGCTCATGAACGCACTGACGCTGAAGGCCGGCATGGTGAACACCGGCCGGGCGAGCTCCAGGCTAACGCCCGCCCATTGCAAGTGCCCGGTCACGGCGGCGTGCCCAACGCCCACCAGCAGGGTAAGCACCACGGCGTAGCGCGGAGCCAGCCTGCGCGACAGCAGGTAAGCCAACAACATCAGAACGACCAGCGCAGGTGCCGTGCGCGCGGCTGAAAACGCGTCCAGCGCAAACCTGCCCAACACGCCGGCCAACAGGGCCGCAGCGAGCGCCATGGGAATACGGTTCATCACCCGTTCAAACCAGCCCGTGGCACCGGCCAGCACGATGAGCACCGCCCCCATGAGGAAAGCGCCAATACCCTCCGCCATAGTGAAGCCGCCCGCCATGGCCGCCGTGGCCACCACCGCGCCCCCCGGCGTAGACCAGGCGATCATGACTGGCTTTTTCAGTATGAGCGAGGGGATCACGGTGCAAAGCCCCATCCCGATCGAAAGCGCCCAGACCCAGGAAGTCACTTGCGCCGGTGTGGCCCCCAAAGCCTGAGCAGCCTGATAAATCACGGCCACCGAACTGGCAAATGCCACCAGCACGGCGACTACGCCGGCAGTGAAGGTGGAGAGGGTCAAGTCACGAAAGAAGCGCATCTTTCGAATCTTAAAAGGGATTGGGGGACGCCATGCTCAGTCAGCCCTGGATCGGCGTGTGGCGACAGGCTCATCGACGACAAGAGAAAATGCGTCATTTGCACCAACCCGCGCCCCGACCGAGGAGACAGAGCACATGACCAGCCCCACCCTTGCCGCCCTAGCCGGTGTGCGCGTGATCGAGATGGGCCAGCTGATTGCAGGGCCTTTTGCCAGCAAGACGCTGGGCGAGTTCGGCGCCGAAGTGATCAAGATCGAGCCGCCCGGCACAGGCGATCCGCTGCGCAACTGGCGTCTGCTCAAAAACGGCACTTCGGTATGGTGGCAGGTGCAGTCGCGCAACAAGCGTTCGCTGGCGCTTGATCTTCGCCAGGCTGAAGGGCAGGCGCTGGCGCGACAACTCATCGCCGAAGCTGACGTTCTGGTTGAGAATTTTCGGCCCGGCACCCTGGAGGGTTGGGACATGTCTCCCGAGCAGTTGCACGCGCTCAACCCTGGCTTGGTGATCCTGCGCATATCCGGATATGGCCAGACCGGCCCCTACCGCGATCTGCCCGGTTTTGGCGTTGTAGGCGAAGCCATGGGAGGCCTGCGCCACCTCACTGCCGAGCCGGGCCGTGTTCCGGTGCGCGTGGGTGTTTCCATTGGCGACACGCTGGCGGCGCTGCATGGCGTGATCGGCGTGCTAACGGCGCTCTACCATCGCAAGGTGCAGGGCGGGCTGGGACAGGTGGTGGATGTGGCCTTGCACGAGGCAGTGTTCAACGTGATGGAAAGCCTGCTTCCTGAATACAGTGCTTTTGGGGCCGTGCGCGAACCCGCAGGCAGTGCGCTTCCAGGCATTGCCCCCTCCAACGCCTACCCTTGCCAGGATGGCTGGGTGCTGGTGGCGGGCAATGGAGACAGCATCTTCAAACGATTGATGCAAGCCATCGGCCGTGATGATCTGGGCCAAGCCCCCGATCTGGCAGACAACGCAGGCCGTGTGGCCCGGGTGGCAGAGATTGATGCCGCCATTGGCACCTGGACCCAGACCCGCACTGTACTGACCGTGACCACTGAGCTTGCGGCAGCTCGCGTACCCGCTGGAAAGGTCTACACGGCCAAAGACATTGCCGAAGACCCGCACTACCGAGCACGCGACATGATCCTGGAGCAGACCACCCGGGACGGCTATACCATCGAGGTCCCCGGCATCGTGCCCAAGCTGTCGGTCACCCCTGGAAGCGTGCGCTCCAACGCTCCGCACGTGGGTGACGATACGGATGCGGTGCTAAGCGAGATGGGCCTTTCGCGCGAGCAGATTGGGCGCTTGCGCGAGAAGAAGATCATTCAATGAGAAGGTGGATAGGCGGTTGCTTTTCCACCGAGGCCTGTCCCGTGAAGTGGGTGCGTTAGCCGTCCAAACCAGGGGCTACCCAGCGCATCACACTGGCTTTGCCGCCATTGGCGTTATCCCAAAAACCCACGTAGGGCTTGCCATCAGGGCCGAAAGCCAGCGAGGTGTAAGTTGCCTCGTCCGCCGAAAATCCTGCGCCACCCACGGTCTCCCACGCCGTGCCCGCGCTGGTCAATCGCATCATGCTGGCTTTGTAGCCATTGGCAATGTCCGTATAAGCGACATACGGCTTGCCGTCAGGGCCGAACGCCAGCGAGGTGTTACTAGTTGCACCTGCGGAGAAACCGGCCCCACCCACGGCCTCCCACGCCGTGCCGGCGCTGTTCAATCGCATTACGCTCGCCTTGTGTCCATTGGCCTCGCTTGCATATGCCACATAGGGCTTGCCTTCAGGGCCGAACGCGAGCGAGGGAGAAACGGCATTCCCGGCGGAAAAACCTGCCCCACCCACGCTCTCCCACGCCGTGCCCATGCTGTTCAATCGCATCACACTGGCTTTGCCGCCATGAGCAGTGTCTGCATAAGCCACATAAGGCTTGCCTTCAGGGCTGAACGCCAGTGAGGTAAAAACCGCCACATTTGCAGAAAACCCTGCTCCCCCCACACTCTCCCACTCCGTAGCCGCGCCGTTCAAACGCATCACGCGGGCTCTGCCACGTATTCCATAGTCCATAAAGGCTACGTAAGGCCTGCCGTCAGGGCCGAAGGCCAGTGAGGTGTCAGACACAGTACCTTCGGAAAACCCTGACCCACCGATGGTCTCCCACGCCGTGCCAGCACTGTTCAATCGCATCACGCTGGCTTTGCCGCGATGGGCACCGTCCTGATAGGCCACATAGGGCTGGCCGTCAGGGGCGAAGGCCAACGAGATGTCATATACCCCGCCCTCCGAAAATCCTGCCCCACCTACAGTTTCCCAAGCTGTGCCAGCCACGTTCAAACGCATCACGGTGGCTTTATCACCACGGGCGCCGTCCATATAGGCCACATAGGGCCTGCCGTCAAGACCCAGCGCCAGCGAAGTGAAAGACGCCGGGCCCTCTGAAAACCCTTTCGCGCCCACCACTTCCCACGAATTTGTAGCGAGTTGTCCACAGGCCACCAAAAACTGCAACGCCCATAACAAGCACGCGAACCCCATCCAGCGACGACAGAGGTTGAGCATCACAGCGGCAGGAGAGCCAGGACAAGCTGGAGGCAAGTTCAAATTCATAATACAAAAAATACGATCTAAAAATATAAACAATAGTACTCTTTTTTGCAATGAGCTTCCATAACTCCCAGGCCGCACGGGGCCAAGGAGCTTGTGCCACTCCATAAGCAGTGAGCCAACGCTGACGCTTAGCCGTCGCCGACGTCACGCCAGCGAGATAGGAATTCAGATGCGCCTCCTCCGACCCCGCAGGTAACTCAATCGAACTTGCAGACGTGAGGCCATCTTGCTAGATTGGCTCTCAGCGATTACACAGGCCCAAAATGCCAGGCAAGCACTCGGTCCAGCTTCTGGCGAGGATCGCCAGATGGCCGCAAAGCTGACCAATTCGAAGTAGCCGCGGAACTGGCTACGTCCCCCCACGGGGAAGGGGCGTAAGTGACTCAGGGGGAGTCGATGTAACTAGCGCGGGTTGCTATGTCGGCCACTTCAGCCGCCTCAGCTCAGGGGCAGGACTGAACCTCAGGCAGTGCGCCTCAAGACACGCGCACCCATCAACGCCGCAGCAGCAGCCATCAGCAGCAGCACCCATTGATGCAGCGTAGGCACCGGTATGGGTGCTAACACGCTCGCGCTGGCGGCGAGCTGCACCACGGCAAATGGGTCCGCGATGACACCTGGCTGCGTGGTCTCAGAATCGCCTGCGCCATCATCGGTGACCGTATAGCTCACGACTGTGCGCCCGCCAGACACCAACACGCCTGGGTTGAACCAACTGCTGGCCTGGCCGCTGGCGGCTGGGCCCCATTTGAGCAATAAATTCTGAGCCGACACCGCCTCCGGGTAAGTGATGGTGACTGTCAGCGTATCGCCTGCGCATCCAGAAGCCCGGAAGGAAAACACTCCGTTTGGCAGCGTGGCTCCAGGATATTGCGCCTGCAAGCCCGTCAGCATCTGCCCAGTGGCCGCACCAAAGCCAGTCTGCGTGGGGTCTATGGTGCAGCTGGCGCTGCCGCCGGTGATCGCCACCTGCACGTTACCGGGCACGCCAGGCATAGTGCCGCTCCAGCTGGTGTTGGCCGATAGGCTGATGCTTTGGCTGACATCAGGCGCAGGCTGCCAAGCTGCATCGCCTGCTTGACGAGCCAACACCGTGCAGGCACCAAGACCGACCATGCTGACCGTTGTAGCACTGACCGTACAGACCGCAGGTGTAGAGCTTTCATAGCTCACTGGCAGGCCAGAACTGGCCAACGCCACAGGATCAAGCTCAAACGTGCTGCCCGCCACGAGGGCACGGCTGGCCACCGTTTGAGCCGGGAAGCTGATGCTTTGCGGAACTGCGATAGTTCCCGTCCAGCGCATCACTGCAGCGACTCTGCCGTTCTCAAAATCCTGGTAGGCGACGTAGGGCTTGCCATCAGGGCCAAAGGCAAGCGAGGTGTCCTCAGCCCCACCAGCCGAAAACCCTGCCTCACCTATTGCCTCCCACGCCGTGCCCGCGCTGCTCAAACGCATCACGCTGGTTTTGTCGCCGTTGGTACTGTCCCGATAAGCCACATACGGCTTGCCATCAGGGCCGAAAGACAGCGAGGTGTACTCAGCCCCACCCGCCGAAAACCCTGCCCCACCTACTGCCTCCCACGCCGTGCCAACACTATTCAAACGCATCACGCTGGCTTTGTTGCCGTTGGCACTGTCCCGATAAGCCACATAGGGCTTGCCATCAGGGCCGAAAGACAGCGAGGTGTACAGAGCCACACCCGCCGAAAAACCTACCCCACCGACACCCTCCCACGCCGTGCCCGCGCTGTTCAAACGCATCACGCTGGCTTTGTAGCCATTGGCCCTGTCCTGGTAAGCCACATAGGGTTTGCCATCAGGGCCGAAAGACAGCGAGATGTATAACGCCCAATCCGCAGAAAACCCAGCCCCACCGACCGCCTCCCACGCCGTGCCCAGGCTGTTCAAACGCATCACACTGGCTTTGAGGCCATTGGCACCGTCCGTATGTGCCACATAGGGCTTGCCATCAGGGCCGAAAGTCAGCGAGGTCTGGTTAGCCGCACCCGCCGAAAACCCAGCCCCACCTACTGCCTCCCACGCCGTGCCCGCAATGTTCAAACGCATCACGCTGGCTTTGTTGCCATTGGCACCGTCCCGATAAGCCACATAGGGCTTGCCATCAGGGCCGAAAGACAGCGAGGTGTGGTGAGCCTCACCCGCTGAAAACCCTGCCCCGCCTACTGCCTCCCACGCTGTGCCCAAGCTGTTTAAACGCATCACGCTGGCTTTGTTGCCATAGGCACCGTCTTGATAAGCCACATAGGGCTTGCCATCAGGGCCGAAAGACAGCGAGGTGTACTGAGCTATACCCGCCAAAAACCCCGCCCCACCAACTGCCTCCCACGCCGTACCCGCACTGTTCAAACGCATCACACGGGCTTTGTTGTCATTGGCCTCGTCCCGATAAGCCACATAGGGCTTGCCATCAGGGCCGAAAGCTAGCGAGGTGTCAAACACCACACCCGCCGAAAATCCTGCCCCACCTACTGCCTCCCATGCCGTGCCCGCGCTGTTCAAACGCATCACGCTGGCTTTGTGGTCATTGGCAGCGTCCCGAAAAGCCACATGGGGCGTGCCATTAGGGCCGAACGTCAGAGAGGTGAAATACGCCCCATCCGCTGAAAACCCTGCCCCACCTACAAGCTCCCACGCCGTACCCGCGCTATTCACACGCATCACGCTGGCTTTGAGGCCATTGGCACCATCCCGATAAGCCACATAGGGCTTGCCATCAGGGCCGAAAGACAGCGAGGGGTTATCAGCCCAACCCGCCGAAAACCCCGCCCCACCTACTGCCTCCCACGCCATACCCGCGCTATTCAACCGCATCACGCTGGCTTTGTTGCCATTGGACTCGTCCCGATACGCCACATAGGGCTTGCCATCAGGGCCGAAAGACAACGAGGTGGATAGCACCTCACCCGCCGAAAAACCTGCCCCACCTACAACCTCCCACGCCGTCCCCGGGCTGTTCAAACGCATCACACTGACTTTGCCACCATTGGCACCGTCCCGGTAAGCCACATAGGGCTTGCCATCAGGGCCGAAAGCCAGCGAGGTGTACTCAGCCACACCCGCCGAAAACCCAGCCGAACCTACTGCCTCCCACGCCGTGCCCGCGCTGTTCAAACGCATCACGCTGGCTTTGTAGCCGTTGGCCTCGTCCATATAAGCCACATAGGGTTTGCCATCAAGGCCGAAAGCAAGCGAGGTGTATCTAACCCAACCCGCTGAAAACCCTGCCCCGCCTACTGCCTCCCACGACGTGCCCGCGCTGTTCAAACGCATCACCCTGGCTTTGTTGCCATTGGAATTGTCCTGATAAGCCACATAGGGCTTGCCATCAGGTCCGAAAGCAAGCGAGGTGTAATCCGCCCGACCCACGACCAACGACGGTACCCCCCCCACCCGCTCCCATGGATCCGTGATGGACTGCGCATTGGCCGCAGGTGCCAGCACCGCGAGCAACAACCCTAAAACCCCTAGCAGGCGCAGCCAACCATTCCACAAAACCGAGCCGACACAACGGGTGTGCTCCTGAAACAGTTCCTGTTTTTTTAATGAAGTCATGTTCCCCCCACCGGTATTTCTGGGCATGGATCTCCGTGCCTCGCCTGAAATAAATTCAGTTACCTGATTTGAACGTTTTGCAACGCGTTTGTATGTAGCCCGATTGGGCTACATGAGGGGGGTTTTTAAGGGCTCCCAACTCCGTATCCATCCTTTTGCATTGCTCATAATTGCAGTTTGAGCAATCCCGGGTGATTGAACTGAACCTCAGGCAGCGCGCCGCAGTGCACGCGCACCCATCAACGCCGCAGCAGCCGCCATCAGCAACAGCATCCATTGATGCAGCGTAGGCACTGGTATGGGTGCTATCACGCTCGCGCTGGCGGCGAGCTGCACCACGGCAAATGGGTCCGCGATGACACCTGGCTGCGTGGTCTCAGAATCGCCTGCGCCATCATCGGTGACCGTATAGCTCACGACTGTGCGCCCGCCAGACACCGACACGCCTGGGTTGAACCAACTGCTGGCCTGGCCGCTGGAGGGCGGGCCCCACTTGAGCAATAGGTTCTGAGCGGCCACTGCCTCCGGGTAAGTGATGGTGACTGTCAGCGTGTCGCCTGCGCATCCAGTGGCTCGGAAGGAAAACACTCCATTAGGCAGCGTGGCTCCAGGATATTGCGCCTGCAAGCCCGTCTGCATCTGAGCAGTGGCCGCACCAAAGCCGGTCTGCGTGGGGTCTATGGTGCAACTGGCGCTAGCTCCGGTGATCACCACCTGCACGTTACCGGGCACGCCAGGCATAGAGCCGCTCCAAATGGTGTTGGCCAAGATGCTGATACTTTGGCTGGCATCAGGCGCAGGCTGCCACGCTGCATCGCCTGCTTGACGCGCCAGCACCGTGCAGGCACCAAGGCCAGTCATGGTGATGGTGGTGCCGCTGACGGTACAAACGGCAGGTGTGGTGCTTTCATAGCTCACTGGCAAGCCTGAACTGGCCACCGCCACAGGATCAACCTCAAACGTGCTGCCCGCCACGAGGGCACGGCTAGCCACCGTTTGCGCCGGGAAGCTGATGCTTTGCGGAACTGCGATAGTTCCCGTCCAGCGCATCACTGTGGCGATGTTGCCATTGGCACCGTCCCCATACGCCACATAGGGCTTGCCATCAGGGCCGAAAGACAGCGAGGTTCTGTTAGCCCCACCAGCCGAAAACCCGGCCCCACCTACTGCCTCCCACGCCGT
>NZ_KE383945.1:71333-108170 GCF_000422885.1 Ottowia thiooxydans DSM 14619
GCTGTTCAAACGCATCACGCTGGCTTTGTCGCCATTGGCCTCATCCCGATAAGCCACATAGGGCCTGCCATCAGGGCCGAAAGACAGCGAGGTGTAGTGAGCCACACCCGCCGAAAACCCTGCCCCACCTACAGACTCCCACGCCGTGCCCAAGCTGTTCAAACGCATCACGCGGGCTTTGAGGCCATTGGCATGGTCCTGATAAGCCACATAGGGCTTGCCATCAGGGCCGAAAGACAGCGAGGTGTCAAACGCCCAATCCGCCGAAAACCCTGCCCCACCTACTGCTTCCCACGCCGTGCCCGCGCTGTTCAAACGCACCACGCTGGCTTTGTTGCCATTGGCAACGTCCCGGTAAGCCACGTAGGGCTTGTCATCAGGGCCAAAGGCAAGCGAGGTGTCATACGCCGCACCCGCCGAAAAACCGGCCCCACCTACTGCCTCCCACGCCGTGCCCGCGCCGTTCAAACGCATCACGCTGGCTTTGTTGCCATTGGCAACGTCCCGGTAAGCCACATAGGGCTTGCCATCAGGGCCGAAAGCCAGCGAGGTGTACTCAGCCCAATCCGCCGAAAACCCTGCCCCACCTACTGCCTCCCACGCCGTGCCCGCGCCGTTCAAACGCATCACGCTGGCTTTGTTGCCATTGGTAAAGTCCCGGTAAGCCACATAGGGCTTGCCATCAGGGCCGAAAGCCAGCGAGGTGTACTCAGCCCAATCCGCCGAAAACCCTGCCCCACCTACTGCCTCCCACGCCGTGCCCGCGATGTTCAAACGCATCACGCTGGCTTTGCTGCCATTGGCACCGTCCGCATATGCCACATAAGGCTTGCCACCAGGACCGAAAGACAGCGAGGTGTACTCAGCCCAACCCGCCGAAAACCCAGCCCCACCTACTGCCTCCCACGCTGTGCCCGTGCTATTCAAACGCATCACGCTGGCTTTGTAGCCATTGGCACTGTCCGCATAAGCCACATAGGGCTTGCCATCAGGGCCGAAAGATAGCGAGGTGTACTCAACCCCACCCGCCGAAAACCCTGCCCCACCTACTGCCTCCCACGCCGTGCCCGCGCCGTTCAAACGCATCACGCTGGCTTTGAGGCCATTCGCCACGTCCCGATAAGCCACATAGGGCTTGCCATCAGGGCCGAAAGACAGCGAGGTGTACTCAGCCACACCCGCCGAAAACCCTGCCCCGCCTACTGCCTCCCACGACGTGCCCGCGCTGTTCAAACGCATCACACTGGCTTTGTTGCCGTTGGCAACGTCCCGGTAAGCCACATAGGGCGTGCCATCAGGGCCGAAAGCTAGTGAAGTGTATTGCACCCCACCCGCCGAAAACCCGGCCCCACCTACTGCCTCCCACGCCGTGCCCGCGCTGTTCAAACGCATCACGCTGGCTTTGTAGCCATAGGCACCATCACGGTAAGCCACATAGGGCTTGTCATCAGGGCCAAAGGCAAGCGAGGTGTACTCAACCGGACCCACGACCAACGACGGTAACGCCCCGACCCGCTCCCATGGATCCGTGAGGGACTGCGCATTGGCCGTAGGTGCCAGCACCGCGAGCAACAACCCTAAGACCCCCAGCAGGCGCAGCCAGCCATTCCACAAAACCGAGCCGACACAACGGGCGTGCTCCTGAAACAGTTCCTGTTTTTTGAATGAAGTCATGTTCCCCCCACCGGTATTTCTGGGCATGGATCTCCGTGCCTCGCCTGAAATAAATTCAGTTACCTGATTTGAACGCTTTGCAACGCGTTTGTATGTAGCCCAACTGGGCTACATGAGGGGAGTTTTTAAGGGCTCCAAATTCCGCATGAATCCTTTAGCATTGATCGCCATTGCAATTTCGGCGGAAATGCAGGCATGGACCGAGCAGTGCGCAATTGCAGGGAAAAGTAGGGTTGGCAGCTCCAGCGCCATCGGCACCACCAACTCCCGCGCCGAGCCAGCGCTGTTCAAACGAATCACGTCGGTGGGGAGCTCAAAAGAAGTTAAATGCGTTTGCGCCCAATCAATCGCCGCTATCCCTCACGCCGCAGCCGGCCGCCCCAACCCTCTCCCGCCTGCGGGAAAGGGAGCACCCCCCCAGCGAAGCTCCGACGGCCGCGGAGCAGGCCATGCGGGTGTAGCCGCGGAGCTGGCTTTGCCAGGCCGCTGGTTACGTCCCCCCAGGGGGAAGGCGCGCCAGCGACTCAGGGGGGCCTAAATCTCGACCTTCGAACCCAACTCCACCACCGCATTGCTAGGCAGATTCATGAACTCCGCAGCCGCACTCGCGTTGTGGTGCATCTGTGCGAACAACTTCTCGCGCCAGGCGGACATGCCGGGCCCGAAGGTAGGGCTGACAATGTCGCGCGAGAGAAAGTAGCTGGTCGTCATGGGGTTGAGATCGACGCCGCGCCCAGTAATGTTCGCCAACGCCTTGGGCAGGTCCGGATCGTTCTTGAAACCGTAGTGAACAATCACCTGCCAGCAATCATGGCCCAGGGGTTCCACCTCCACCCGCTTGTCCAGGCCAACCCAGGGCACCTCGTGGCTGCGCACAGTCACGAACAGGTTTTGCCGATGCAGCACCTTGTTGTGTTTGAGGTTGTGCATCAGCGCGTTGGGCACGACCCCTGGCTCGGCAGCCAGGAACACGGCTGTGCCCTCTACCCTCTGCGGTGGAGCGATGAAGATGGCTTCCAGGAAATCGTTCAGGCCAATGGAGGTGGTGCGCAGAGATTCGTTGAGCAAGGCGCGGCCATCGCGCCACGTCAGCATCAGTGTGAACACAGCACCAGCAATCACCAGCGGGAACCAGCCACCATGGAATAGCTTGAGCAAATTGGATGCCCAGAACAGGATGTCTACGGTAAAGAACAGGCCCGTGGCGGCCAGGCACACCACGAGAGGCAGCTTCCATGCGTACCGGATAACGAAGAAGGTCAACACGGTGGTGATCAGCATGTCTGTGGTGACCGCGATCCCATAGGCAGCGGCGAGATTGCCGGAAGAGCGGAACATGCCCACCGCCAGAACAATCAAGACGTACAAGCTCCAGTTCACCAAAGGCATGTAGATCTGCCCGGCCTCCTTCACATTGGTGTGCAGCACCTGCAGGCGCGGCAGATAACCCAGTTGCACCACCTGCTTGGTAACGCTGAAGGCACCGGAAATAAGCGCCTGTGAGGCAATGACGGCTGCGGCGGTGGCCAGCACCACCAGGGGCAATTGAGCCCAATCGGGCGCCATCATGAAAAATGGATTGGTTTTGGCTTGCGGCTCAGCCAGCAGCAAGGCACCTTGGCCAAAATAATTGAGTGTGAGCGCCGGCATGGCAATGGTGAACCAGGCGATGCGGATGGGTTTCTTGCCGAAATGCCCCATATCGGCATACAGCGCCTCTGCCCCCGTGACGCACAGCACGATGGCGCCCAGCAAAATGAAAGTGAGGCCTGGGTAATGCCAGGCGAATTTCCAGGCGTGCCAGGGGTTAAGCGCCCACAGGATCTCCGTGTGCCCTGCGATCTGGTACACCCCCAGCACAGCGATCACGGCAAACCATACCAACATCACCGGCCCGAAGAGCTTCCCAATGCCTGCCGTGCCGCTTTTTTGCACGGCGAAGAGCACGGTCAGCACCACCAGGGTGAGCGGAATCACGTAGCCTTTGAAAGCGGGGGAAACCACCTCCAGGCCTTCCATAGCGCCCAGAACGGTAATGGCCGGCGTGATGACGCCATCGCCATAGAACAGGCAGGCTCCGAAGATACCCACGGGAAGCATGATGTTGCGCAAACGCGGGCGATCAGCCACCGCGCGCGAAGCCAACGTGAGCATGGCGACTAGGCCGCCCTCGCCGTTGTTGTCTGCTCGCAGCACGAGCACCACGTATTTGACCGAGACAATGGTGGTCAAGGTCCAGAAGAACATCGACAGTACGCCGTAGATGTTGTCTGGCGTGAATTCGACGTGGCCGCCGCCGAACACCTCTTTGACCGAATACAGAACGCTGGTACCAATGTCGCCATAGACGACGCCAATGGCGCCAACAATCAATGGTCCCAGTGCGGATTTCGATGAGGACACAAAAAAAGCCCCGTCCGGCCGGACGAAGCGGTGATTTCGAGGAGGGCTATTTTGCGCCAGCTAAACCGAAAATGGGAGAGTTTGAGCACTCCGCCGACGAGACTTGGGCGTGAAAACAACCAGTACCTATGGAACGCGGAGGCCTCGGAACGCCGCCGCGCTATTCAAACTTGCTCGATGCTTACAAAAGCTCGCGCACTTCCGGGTCTGTGGCTTCCAGCTCGTAGCTGGCAGCGACCATCGCCAAGCGTCCAATCACACCGTACATGTAAAACCGGTTGGGTGCGCTGGCACCGGGCTTCATCCCTGCACGCGGCAACTGGTTGCCACCCGCAAACGCCAACGGTACGAAGTGCGCGCCAGGAGCATTCAGGTTTTCATCTGCTCCACGATCAGCGTGCACGCGGTAAAAACCGCCCACCACGTAGCGGTCGATCATGTAGACCACTGGCTCGGCCACGGCGTCATGGATGCGCTCGTTGGTTAAGACGCCTTCCTGAATGAGAACGGCGCCACCTGGCATTTGCGGCGCGACCCGGGCACGCGTCTTGGACGTGAGCTGATCGAGATCCTTGGCGTCTCGCACGGTCATGATGCCCATGCCACGCGTACCGCTGTCTGCCTTCACAACCACAAACGGCTTCTCGTTAATGCCGTATTCCTTGTATTTGCGCTTGATCTTGACCAGCAGCGCATCAGTTTCGCTGCGTAGGCACTCCATGCCGGCCGGCTCATTGATGTCGATCTCGCCACAGGAGGAGAACATGGGATTGATCAGCCACGGATCAATGCCCAGCAATTTACCGAAGCGCTTGCTCACTTCTTCGTAGGACCTGAAATGCCGGCTCTTGCGCCGCACGCTCCAGCCCGCCTGTAACGGCGGCAACAGGTACTGCTCGTGAAGCTCTTCCAGAATTCCGGGTGGTCCGGCTGAAAGGTCATTGTTCAGCAAAATCGTGCAGGGATCGAAATCCTTCAATCCCAAGCGGTAACGCATGCGCAGCGCCGGTTCCAGCGTGATTTTTTCACCATCTGGAAGCTTGATCGAGGTGGATTTCTTAAGCGCGGGATCAATGGAGCCAAAGCGCACGCTCAGCCCGGCCATGCGGAAGATCTGCTGCAAACGCTCAAGGCTGGCCAGGTAAAAGCTGGAAGGCTTGCCGTTCTCCGGCACGATCATGAGGCCGCGCGCCTCAGGGCAGATTTTTTCGATGGCAGCTTGTGCTGCCTGCACCGCCAGTGGCAGTGTTTCAGGCGACAAGTTGTGCCAGCCATCGGGGTAGAGGTTGGTATCTACGGGCGCGAGCTTGAAGCCAGCGTTGCGGATGTCCACCGAGCAGTACAGAGGCGGTGTGTGCTCCATCCACTCCAGCCGAAACCAACGCTCGATCACCGGGGTGGCATCGAGAATGCGCTGCTCCAACTCGTTGATGGGACCGGTCAGAGCAGTAATTAGGTGGGGGACCATGGGCGATTGCGCTTATTGGATTAGCCCACCAGTGTAGTAGGGTTTGCCTGTATAGATGATCAGGTGCCCCTTCTGCCTCTATGAGCGGGTTTCGCCTTCGCCAAGAACCACCCACTTGAGAGAGGTCAGGCCCTCGATACCCACCGGGCCTCGAGCGTGGAACTTGTCAGTGCTGATACCGATTTCGGCACCCAGACCAAACTCGAAACCATCTGCGAAACGAGTGCTGGCATTCACCATGACACTGGCTGAATCCACTTCACGCAAAAACCGTTGAGCGTGCATGTGATCGCGCGTCAGGATGGCGTCTGTATGGTGGCTGCTGTATCGGTTGATATGCGCAATGGCTTCGTCTAAGCCGTCCACGAGCTTGATGCTGATGACAGGCGCCAAATACTCTTCGAACCAATCACTTTCCTGTGCGGCCACAACGACCGCAGTAGCAGGCAGAGAAGCCGCTCCAAGAATGGCAGCAGCTGGCGCATCACAGCGCATTTCCACGCCCTTGGCGGCAAAAATGGCGCCCATAAGGGGCAGGAACGCCTGGGCCACGCTGCGCGCCACCAGCAAGCTCTCAGTGGCATTGCAGGGGCTATATTTTTGCGTCTTGGCGTTGTCAACCACCTTGACAGCCATGTCGAGATCGCAAGGATCATCCACGTAGGTATGGCAATTCCCATCAAGGTGTTTGATGACAGGCACCTTGGCCTCCGCACTGATGCGCTCAATAAGCCCCTTGCCGCCGCGTGGAATGATCACATCCACGTATTGCGGCATGGTGATCAACTGGCCAACAGCGGCACGGTCAGTGGTGGGCACCAGTTGCACCGCCTCTTGCGGTAATCCGGCAGCGGCCAAAGCCTGGCGCACCAGGGCTGCAAGCGCCTTGTTGGAATCAATGGCCTCGGAGCCGCCGCGCAATATGCAAGCGTTGCCGCTCTTGATGCTCAAGGAAGCGGCCTCTATGGTGACGTTGGGCCGGCTTTCATAGATCATGCCGAACACCCCGATCGGTACCCGCATCTGCCCAACGCGGATGCCGCTGGGTTGCTGCTTGAGGCCGACGATGTCGCCAATGATGTCCGCCATGGCAGCAAGCTGCTCACAGCCCTGGGCACAGGTTTCGAGGATTTTGGGTGTCAGCTTGAGCCGATCGACCATGGGCTCAGCTAGGCCGGCGGCGCGGGCGCGCTCCAGATCGCGCGCGTTATCAGTTTGCAGTGCCTCGGTATTGGCACGCAAAAGCCTGGCCAATTCGCGCAGGGCTTCGTTGCGAGCGGCCGTGGAGGCGCGTGCCATGGCACTGGAGGCCTGGCGCGCCTGCAGGCCGAGCAGTTGCATGGTCTCGGCGACATTAAGAGCGTTCATGGGGAGATTTTCGCATCTCGTAGCTCACAGCGCATTCGAGCCGCCGAATTCCCCACTCGGCTCCGGTCCTCAACTTCAATCCACCTTAATGTTGGCCTTCTGAATCAACTCTTTCCATTTCTGAGTGTCTGCCTTCATATAAGCCCCGAACTGCTCAGGTGTGCCTCCTACCGGCTTCAAAGATTGGTCCTCTAGAAACTTCTGCACATCGGGCGTCTTGAGCGCTGCATTTACGTTCGCATTCAGTTTCGCCACGATGTCGTTGGGCACGCCCGCAGGGGCCAGCAGACCAACCCACGAATACACCTCAAAACCCTTATAGGTGTCTCCAATTGCGGGCACGTCAGGCAGCGCGGCAATAGACTCTTTCGAGGTGACTGCCAGCGGCCGCAGCTTGCCTGAGCGAATATGCCCAAGCACCGAAGTCACGCTCACGAACATCACCTGAACCTGGCCTCCCACGATATCCGTGATGGCGGGAGCGCCGCCCTTGTACGGAACGTGCAGCATCGAGGCGCCCGTGATCGATTTGAAAAGCTCTGCCGTCAAGTGGTTGGAGCTGCCAGCGCCGGTCGACGCATAGTTGAGCAAGTCCGGCTTCGCTTTAGCCAGTGCCACAAGCTCCTGCACGGTCTTGGCGGGCACTGAAGGGTGCACCAAGAGTACCAAGGGGGAAGTCGCAATCTGCACCACCGGCTTCAAGTCCTTGTCGGAGTCGAAGGGCAGCTTGTAAAGCAAGGGGTTGACGGCGTGCGTGTCGAACGCGGAAAGCAGGGTGTAGCCATCAGGCTTGGCACGTGCGACCTGAGCCGCGCCGATGGAGCCGCCCGCACCTGCTTTGTTATCGATCACGATCGTTTGCCCCAGCGAGGCACCGAGCTGCACGCCCAGCTTGCGCGTGACGTTGTCCACAATGCCGCCTGCAGGAAAAGGCACCACGATCTGGATAGGCTGGCTTGGATAAGACTGTGCGAACGCCACCGCGGGCACGCCCGCCGCCAGAGAAGCCGCCACCAGTGCGACCGAGTTGCGTACGAAGTGCCTGCGTGGAAGCTGAGCGAGGGTGCGGAACATAGGTAGTGAATCCAAGGAAAAATTAATCTGGTTGTGAACTAAAAAAGGTAGCCGACAGGCCCTAATCGTTCAGGATGGCGACTGCGCGAACCCATCCTGCAGAGCTGTGCTTGATCTTGATTGGAAAGCAGCTGAGCTGAAAACCGTGAGAGGGAAGCTGATCGAGGTTCGCGAGCTTTTCCATCTGGAAGTAGCCAATATCGCGCCCCGCCTTGTGGCCCTCCCAAATGATCGAAGGGTCCCCATCGCGCTGGAAGCGCTCCACGACGAATTTAAACGCGGCGTCCCAGCTGTAGGAGTCCGTGCCCACCACGCGGACACCTCTTTCAAGCAAGTAAAGCGTGGCCGCGCGTCCGAACCCACAGGCGCTTTCCCAATAGTCTTCCTGGCCTTGGCGCGCACCCGCACGGGTGTTGGCCACCACAATATCCAGGGGCTGAAGCTCATAGCCGATGCGCTTTAACTCCGCTTCTACGTCTTCCGGTGTGACCACATAACCTGCCTCAAAGTGGCGGAAATCCAGCTTCACGCCCGGGCGCAAACACCAATCGAGTGGCACCTCGTCAATGCCAGGACTAGCGCGTCCGCCGGGTTGCAGGGCATGGTCTGTAGTGGGGTGGTAATGCCATGGGGCATCCATATGGGTGCCCGCATGCGTAGACAGCGAGATACGCTCCACTGCCCAGGCTTTGCCATCAGGGAGCGACTCAGGCCCAATGCCCGGAAATAGCTTGCTGAAAAGCGGCCACGATTCGTCGTGGTTGGAATATTCGATGGTCGGCCGGTGATGCGCAGGGGAAGTCTGCTTGTCTTCCAGCGTGACCGACAGGTCAATGATGCGTCGTGTCATGATTTTTGATCAGTTCATAAAAGATGGAGGGGCTCTACGCGGTGGCCTTGGGCGTTTGGTTCTACCGGCGAGGGAGTGCTTGCCTGAAAGCCTGCGACCACGAAGGCCACAAGCTGGCTGAGGATGGCGTCGGGGTCACTTGTGTCGCACACCCCACCGGAGATGCGTTGCAGCCGGTGGTGGCCCGCATCCGATTCACTGACGATGTAGTGCATGGCACCAATCGCAAATGCATAGCGCCAATAGGCATCTTGCTGAGACAAGCCAGGGGTAGCGGCCATGAGCGCCCGCACAAAGTGCTGGGCAGTGGCGTCGTACTGGGCAAAGATGGTGGTGGAAGTGAACTCGCTGGGCAATGCCCGCGCCTGCAGTAGCAAGCGGGTCAGCAAGCGAGCATCACCTGTCGAATCCAGACTCAGCTGAATCGGGGGCGCCACCAACGAACGCACCACGTGAACGAGTGTTCGCTCCGGCCCCTCAGGCACCGAGTTCAATAACTCCAGACGCAAGCTATTGATCGGGTTTGCCACCGAGGCCAGCACCTCCTGTATGAGCACTTCTTTGGAGCCAAAGTGGTAATGGATGGCGGCCACGTTTGTCTGGCTGGTCAAGGTGATTTCCTTGAGCGTGGCTGCCTCGAAGCCGCGAGTGGCAAAGACACGGAGGGCAGCGGCCATGATCCGCGCCCGCGTCGATCCCTCAGACACTCCAGTCGAACCGCTGGCTGGCTCGTTCATTTCGGCGAAAATTCAAAATTCAAATTCATATTTGAAATATAAATTTGAATTGATCGAAAAAAATACGTGTTACTACGTAGTTTCCTGGCCGCAGCTTCTCGTGGCGCTATGAATTGGCGCCAGGATTCATTCCACCTTGATGTTGGCGCGGCTGATCACTTCGGACCAACGCTTGTCCTCCTCAGCAATAAAAGTCTCGAAACGGTTGAGCATGAGTGGATCAATCCTTGCGCCCAGACCGTCGAATTTCTCGCGCACTGCCGGGTCTTCCTGTGCCGTTCGGAATATTTCGGCAAACCTGGTCGCCACGTCGTCAGGCATTTTTCGGGGTGCGAACACGCCAAACCAGGCATCCACGTCATAGTCGGCGATGCCCATTTCTGAAAACGTCGGGATCTCCTTGGCCTCTGACCAACGCTGGGCGCTGGTGATCCCGATCGGAATGACGGCGCCGCGCCGAATCAAAGGCAACATGGTCGGCAAGTTGTCGATCGCGACCTTGACCTGACCGCCAAGCAGATCCGTGATCATCGGCCCAGCCCCCTTGTAGGGCACATGTTCGCACTGCCAACCGAGGCGCTGTTTGAGCAACTCGAAGCTCAAATGCGGCGAACCACCTATGCTGCCTGAGGCATAGACAAGCGCCTGCGGCCCCCGCATACGAGCATCCATTTCCTTGAAGTTCCGAATGCCGTTGTCGGGGTGCACCACAACGACGTTGGTCGTTCGCCCCGTCAATATCAAGGGACGAAAGTCCTTGATGGTCGGGTAGCCTACTTTTTTGTAGAGATGGGGAGCTATGGTTTGGGTAGCGATATTGCCCAGCAGCAGCGACCGACCATCGGTCTGCGCCTTGGCAACCGCTTGCAGTCCGATCAAGCCAGACGCCCCCGCTCTGTTCTCCACGACAAACACACCCCCGGTTTGGCGCGCCGCTGCGCCAGCCAGTGTCCTGGCAATGATGTCGCTGGTGCCGCCGGGTGCGAAGGGCACGATCATGTTGACGGGCGTATTGACGGGTTTATCGCTCGCCCATGCCAAGCCGGGAGCAGCCAAAAGCGGCAAGCTCGCCAGCCGACGAAGGGCTGACCGCCGGTGGGTATCGATGGCGCCTGGGAGACTCTCATCCCGGCCGTTGAATGACGAGAAATGATGCACCTCACACACCTTTGCTTTCTTAAGAAATCTTGATGTTTGCTTCCGCTGTGGCGGTAACAGCATCAATGTAGCGAGGCTTCACACTATCGACAATCCAACAAATCCAATAAGTTTATTAAGACAACTTAATGTATTGAAACGCGCCACCGCGCTTTAAGTGAAGCTGCTTAAGATCAGCGGGCTAAGAGCCTGTTCAAAGTCTCTGCGCGAGGGCCATTGTGTTCGAAAAGCTGTGGCTGCAAGGGGTGCGCCCATGCGACGAAAAACGCAGGGATACCTTATGGTATCGCGAGTATTTTCGCGGCCGGCGTAGGCAACGCCGCAGACGCGGTTGTTCGGGCGCCGTGCAACGGGCGCAATGGGACCGCGAGGAGACTTTGAACAGGCTCTAAGTACGTGCGGCAGCGCAGGCGCCGCACAGCCCCTGCGCCAGCCGGTGCAGCGCCTGCCAAGGCTCTACCGGCCAACCCGGGCTTTTCAAGCCCTTCACGATGCCATCAACTTGCTGGGCAGCATGAAGCAAGTTCGACAGTGTGACGTCTCCGATGCTGGGAATGACGCGCTCGAACAGCCGCTCACGCAAGCCCCAGATACGCTGTTCACGCAGGGCAACAGGCATAGGACGCCCGTCGGCAATGGCGTCTTTCACGCGCTTGAGGGCGCGAATATCCTCAGAAATGGCGTAGTGCACCAAGACCTCAGCCTCTCCCTCTGCTTTCAAGCCGTCGAGCATGCGCTGCACCCGCGCACGCTGGCCGCCAAGCACGGCTTCTGAGAGCTTGAATACATCGTAGCGGGCCACATTGAGCACCGCCGCCTCAATCTGCTCGAAGCTCAGCTCGCCCGCCGGATACAGCAGGCTCAGTTTGGAAATTTCCTGATGTGCCGCCAGAAGATTGCCTTCCACGCGGTTTGCAAAGAACTGCAGCGCGCGCTGCCCATCTTCGCCAGTCGCCACACGCTGGCCTTGCAAGCCCAAGCGCTGGGCGATCCACTGAGGCAGCGCCGGGCGCTCCACCGAATCAACCTGTATGGATACGCCAGAGCCTTCCAGCGCGCCGAACCACGCGCCACTGCGCGTGGCTTTGTCCAGGCGCGGTAGCAACACCAGTGTGAGCGTGGCTTCATCGCCCACTGCGCTGGTGGCTATTTGCTGAAGTGCAGCGCTACCTTCCTTACCCGGTTTTCCGGAGGGAATGCGGACCTCCACAATCTGCTTGTCCGCAAACAGGCTGAGAGAGGCCCCGGCAGCCAACACCGCACTCCAGTCGAAATGGGCACCGGCCACGGTATGCACCGTGCGCTCGCCGTAACCTTGCGCTCTCGCCTGCGCACGGATGGCGTCCGCAGCCTCTTGCACCAGCAAGGCTTCGTCGCCGTGCAACGCATAAAGCGAGCGCAGGCCTTTTTGCAGATGATTGGAGAGTTGAGCAAGAGCGAGCTGCATAGGTTGCAAGCTTTAGAACGTGTGCGCGAAGGTCATACTTTGATCGTGGCAAGCCGGCGCAGAACCTGCTGCACGATGTCGGTTTGCATATTGTCGTAGAGCATCAGCGCCTCCGCCTCTTTGGACAAGGCCGCGGTTTCGCTATAGCTTTGATCGATCTGCCGGAGGATCTCGGTATCCGGGATCACATCCTTCCCAGCCGGGGTACGCACGCGGAACTTGAAGCGCACACGCAGCTGAAATTCGCGCACCTGTCCGGAAGCGTTCAGGCCCACCACCACGCGTTCGCGCAGATCCTGCAGACCCTCAAGCACCACATCGGCCTCATTGCGTTTGGCCACATCCGTAATGACCTGTACCCGGCCAGTGCCGGTGAGTTGGCGGCGCAACTCATTGCCTAGCGAAGACCCTGGCGACATAGCCACGTAGATCGAGCGGAAGCTGAAATCCGGTGGCTTGCGCAGCGCAAAACCGCAGCCGGCCAAGACCATGGGCACGGGCAAAGCGAGCAGAAAGCGCCGCCGGGTGTTCACTGAGTGGCTCATAGCACGATGTTGACCAAGCGGCCCGGCACAACAATGAGCTTGCGAACCGCACCACCATTGCTGTGCTTGAGGAACACTTCACTGGCAAGCGCTGCGGCCTCGATCTCTTCCTTGCTGGCTCCGGCAGGCACGCGGATAGATCCGCGCAATTTGCCACCCACCTGAAGCATGAGTTCGATCTCGTCTTGAATCAATGCAGCAGGATCAGGCTGAGGCCAGGGAGCATCGAGCAACTCGCCTTGTACTGCAGCGAAACCCAGGTCTTGCCACAAGGTGTGGGTCAAATGCGGTGTCACGGGGTAGAGCACTCGCAAGAGCTTGTAGAAACCTTCAACTTGCGCCGCCACGTCGCCGCGCGAGCCATCGCCCTTGAAGCCTTCCAGAGCATTGAGTATTTTCATCGCGCCGGAAACGACGGTGTTGTACTGCATGCGCTGGTAGTCGTAGTCGACCTGGCCCAACACGGTGTGCAGTTCATGCCGCAGCGCCTTGGCCGCCTTCGACAGCTCAATGCCATTCTGGCTGGCAGCGCCAGCCAGCAATGCAAAGGCCGCCACATTTTCAATGGCCTTCAACTTGACGCCAAAATTCCAAACCCGGCGCAGGAAGCGGTAGCTGCCTTCTACAGCCGCATCGTTCCATTCGAGCGTCGCTTCTGGCGGCGCAGCAAACATGGTGTACAGGCGTGCAGTGTCCGCGCCGTATTTTTCGATCAACTCCTTGGGATCCACGCCGTTGTTCTTCGACTTGGACATGGTGCCCACGCCCTCATAGTCGATAGGCGTACCAACAGGCAGATCGCCTACAGCCTTGTTGAGCTTGGCACCCACCTGCTTGCCATCGGCATCCAGCACGGGATCTATATCGGCTGGCCAGAAATACTCCACGCCACCTTTTTCAGTGCGACGCGAGTAAATGTGGTTGAGCACCATGCCCTGGGTGAGCAGACGCGTGAACGGCTCGTCAATGCTGACCAGACCCAGATCGCGCATCACCTTGGTCCAAAAGCGCGCATACAGCAAATGCAAGATGGCGTGTTCGATGCCACCGATGTATTGGTCCATGCCGCTGCCACCTGTGGCGGCCTGCTGATCGCGCATCCAGTAGCTGGTGCCCTCACCCACCATGGCCTCTGCGTTGACCGGATCGCAATAGCGCATGAAGTACCAGGACGAATCTACGAACGTGTCCATGGTGTCGGTCTCACGCCGCGCGGGCTGGCCGCAGCACGGACAATCGACTTTGAGAAACGCCTCGCTCTTGTTCAGGGGGTTGCCACTGCCGTCTGGCACCAGATCCAGTGGAAGCACCACAGGCAGATCTTTTTCCGGCACCGGCACCGTTCCGCACGCAGCGCAATGGATCATCGGAATCGGGGTGCCCCAGTAGCGCTGGCGGCTCACGCCCCAGTCGCGCAAGCGCCAGGTGATTTTCTTTTCGCCCAAACCTTCTTGGGCAAGTGCGCTGGCTACCGCATTCACAGCTTCCCGGAAACCCAGTCCGCTGAAGCTGTCGGAATTGATGGTCACACCGCGCTCTTTATCGGCGTACCAGTCGTTCCACTGCTCGTAATCGTAGTGAAAGCCATCAACATGCACAACTTCGATGATGGGCAGGGTGTACTTGCGGGCAAATGCGAAATCGCGCTCGTCGTGCGCCGGCACGCCCATGACAGCGCCGTCGCCATAACTCATCAGCACGTAGTTGCCGACCCACAGCGGCACTTCATCTCCCGTCAACGGGTGCGTGACGGAAAGGCCTGTGGGCATGCCCTCTTTTTCACGCAAGGCCAGCTCCGCCTCTGTGGTGCCTCCCTGCTTGCACTGTTCAATGAACGCGGCCAGTGCCGGGTTGTTGCGGGCTGCGTGCGTTGCCAGCGGATGCTCAGGCGCCACCGCGCAGAACGTGACACCCATGATGGTGTCGGCACGTGTCGTGAACACGTACATGCGGCCATCCTGGATTAGCTGGCCGTCTTCGCCCTTGATGTCGTGCGTGAAAGCAAATCGCACGCCTTCGCTCTTGCCGATCCAGTTTTCCTGCATCAGCTTGACGCGCTCGGGCCAGCCCGGCAATTTTTGCTGGACGTGTTCGAGCAGTTCCTCGGCGTAATCGGTGATCTTCAGGTAATACCCCGGGATTTCACGCTTTTCCACCAACGCGCCGGTCCGCCAGCCACGGCCATCAATGACTTGCTCATTGGCCAGCACAGTTTGATCTACCGGATCCCAGTTAACCACCTGGGTTTTGCGGTAAGCAATGCCCTTTTCCAGCATCTTCAGGAACAGCCACTGGTTCCACTTGTAATAGCTGGGATCGCATGTGGCGACTTCACGGCTCCAGTCGATGGCCAAGCCCATGGCCTTCATCTGGCCCTTCATATGGGCGATGTTCTCGTAGGTCCACTTGGCGGGAGGCACACCGTTCTTGAGAGCTGCGTTCTCTGCCGGCAGGCCAAAAGCATCCCAGCCCATGGGCATCAGGACGTTGTAGCCCTTCATCCGCAGGTGGCGCGCCAGCATGTCGTTGATGGTGTAGTTGCGCACATGGCCCATGTGCAGCTTGCCGCTGGGGTAGGGCAGCATGGAGCAAGCGTAGTATTTCTCCTTGCTCGAGTCTTCAACGACGCGATAAGCGTCCAAGGCTTGCCAGTGCGCCTGCGCGGCCGCCTCGACCTCGCGGTGGCTGTATTTTTCTTCCATGGGGTAAATTGTAGGTGGCGTGCAAGGAGAGTTCACGCGCGGGCATCTGGCTGAACCGCTTTCAGCCTGGTTATTTAGCCACAGCTGCGATTTTTTCGCCTCTTCCGCGGGGAATAAACAGTTTGGCCGGTCATAGCGGACGAAAGAGCGTGTTCAGGATCTATCCGGTCCCGGATAGATCCTGAACACGCTCCAGGAAACTTAACGGCTGGCAGCTGGCCCAGGTGGGGTCGCTACGGCGGGGGCATCGGCGACGAAGCCAATGCGGTTCAATCCGGCCTTTTGCGCCTCACCCATGACCTCAACCACGCGTCCGTAGGGCACGCTCTGATCCGCGCGCAGCTGCACTTCGGTTTGAGCGTCCGCACGAGCGGCGTCAGTCAGCGCCAATACCATCTCGTGTCTGGTGACCATCTTGTCGTTGAAAAAAACTTGGCCGCTCTTATCCACCACCAATGTCACGAACTTGGGTGGATCGCCTGGCTTGGCGGCATCCGTCTTGGGCAGATCCAGACGGATAGAGCTGGCCAGCAGGGGAGCGGTGATGATGAAAATCACCACCAACACCAGCATCACATCCACCAACGGCGTGACGTTGATGTCACTCATGGGCTCTGAGCCCTTGGCGCGTTCGAGTCTTCCGAAAGCCATATCAGTTATCCATAGCGCTGTGCGCCAATCCAGCCAGTGAAACCAACGAGTGAATCAGAGGGAGTTTCATGTCCGTGAGCGAAGCATCAGCCGTGAGATGTCAGCTCCCGCAGATCGCGCGCAAAGCCTTCCAGGTCCGCCTCGATGCGCCCCACAATGCGGCCAAACCAGTTATAGGCCAGCACGGCCGGAATGGCTACAGCCAAGCCGGCAGCGGTCATGATGAGCGCCTCGCCCACGGGGCCAGAGATCTTGTCGATGGAAATCTGCCCGCTACCAGAGATGCCGGTCAGCGCGTGATAGATGCCCCACACCGTGCCCAGCAAACCCACGAAAGGGGCGGTAGAGCCAATGGTAGCCAGCAGCACCTGGCCGAAATGCAGCCGATGCAACACGCCATGCAGTGCATCGCGCAACACACGCGTGAGCTGCTGCGCCCGATCCCCCGCCGCAGCCAAGGTACCGCCCGCAGGCTTTTGTGTGGCCTCAATCAAAGGCGAAACCAAGGCGCCCTGATCCAACTCACGCGCCCGAGCAGCGCCCTCTTCCAAGTTGGAGGCTTGCCAGAACGCCGCCACACTGGAAGCCACATTACCGCTCGCGCGCCGCAGCAGCCATCCCTTGTACAGAATGACCACCCAGCTGGCGATCGACATCACGAGCAGCAAAATAGCCACCAACTTGCCGATGGCGTCGCTCTGCGAAAAAACTTGTTGCAAATTCATAGATTTCAGATCTTAGTCAATTGACCGCAGAACGGGATTAGAAACGTGCACGACGAAAAGGTTCACCGTTAGCACCTCTTGAAATTCGAGAGGCTGCGGAGCAAGCCAGACAAGTGACACCGCGGAGCGGGCTTCGCCCGGCCGCCAGTGTCGTCCCCCCCAGGGGGAAGGCGCGTAAGCGACTCAGGGGGGGTGTTCACCGCAAACTCAACACATCAAACATGTCGAACAGGCCTTGTGGCTTGCCAGCGAGGAACCTGGCTGCGCGCAAGCTACCCTGGGCATACCCCGCACGACTTCCAGCCTTGTGGCTGATTTCAATGCGTTCGCCAGTGCCCGCAAAGATGACCGTGTGGTCACCGACAATGTCGCCGCCGCGGATGGTGGCAAAGCCAATGGACGAAGGATCCCGCTCGCCCGTATGGCCGTAACGCTCATACACGGCGCAATCTTTCAGGTCTCTGCCCAAAGCATCCGCGATCACTTCACCCATCTTGAGGGCCGTGCCACTCGGTGCATCGACCTTGTGACGATGGTGAGCCTCGATGATTTCGATGTCATAGCCGGTAGACAGTGCCTTGGCCGCCATTTCAAGGAGTTTGAACGTCACATTGACGCCAACGCTCATGTTGGGAGCCATCACGATGGGGATGTGCTTGGCAGCTTCTGCGATCTCGGCTTTTTGCTCTACAGAGAACCCGGTAGTGCCGATGATGAGCCCCACGCCTTGAGCGCGGCAAGCGGCCAGATGCACCATGGTGGCTTCGGGCCGAGTGAAATCGATCAGCGCTTGCGCGCCTTTCAAGCCGACCGCGAAATCAGAAGTGATGCGAATTCCGGTGGAATGGCCCAGAAACGCACCAGCATCTGCGCCGAGTGCGGGGCTATCCGTGCGATCGAGAGCGCCGGTCAGCCGGCAATCGTCTGCCACCTGGACGGCATCTATCAGCATCTGGCCCATGCGGCCGCTGGCGCCCGCAACGGCGATGTGGTGAATGGCGTGCGATTCTGCAACAGTAGCGGCGTGTCCCATCAGCGAGCCACCTCCAGAGGAGGGTAGCTGCCCGAAGGCGTGGCTTCCACCGGTGTATCGACCACCGGGGCCGTAGAAGCGGGTGCGGCAGGGAAACGAGCCAGTTGGTCTTCAGTAGCCTCCAAGGTGGGTACCTTGATGTCACGCTTGCGGCTGATCCGCTGCACGAATTCGGTTTCGCTGGGCATATCATCGCCCTCGAAGCGGGCTACGTTGTCGCCTTCGAAGAATATCGTGAGGCGGAAATTCTGCGGCTCTACACCTTGGCGGCGCAAGGAAAACACGTAATCCCAGCGGTCACCGTGAAAGACACTGGTCAGCAAAGGGGTACCCAGGATGTCACGTACCTGGAGACGCGTCATGCCCGGCTGTAGCGCGGCGACCTGCTCTTTGGAGACGAAATTTCCCTGCACCACTTCTGGTTTATAGAGTGTCAGCGCGTCGGCCATACCTAGTGTGGCGCGGTTAAAACTGCTGCAAGCCGTCAGGGTGACGGTCAGCGCGGCGGTCACACTGACCACCAGCAGCATCCGCATGGCCCGCTGAGGTTCGCGGACAAGGGTTTGGGGCGATGGAGACATTGATCCCAGCTCATGCACAATACGGCTGGACATTGTAGCGGCGCCAGAATGGACAACATAGACGAATTAAAGAGTACCGGCCTAAAGGCCACATTGCCTCGGCTCAAGATTCTGGAAATTTTCCAGAGAGCCGATCAGCGGCACATGACGGCCGAAGACGTCTACCGATTACTGCTGGCCGATCATTCGGACATCGGTTTAGCGACTGTTTACCGGGTGCTTACGCAGTTTGAGCAAGCCGGCATTCTTAGCCGAAACCATTTCGAAACCGGCAAGGCAGTGTACGAACTGCGAGAAGAACAGCATCACGATCACCTCGTGTGCCTGGATTGCGGCCATGTGGAAGAGTTCTACGATGGCGAGATTGAAGCGCGGCAGAACGCAGTGGCCAAGCTCAAAGGCTTCGTGATCGCCGATCACGCGCTCAGCCTCTATGCCAACTGCATCAAGACCGCTTGCCCG
Source organism: Ottowia thiooxydans DSM 14619 (assembly GCF_000422885.1). Taxonomy (GTDB): domain Bacteria; phylum Pseudomonadota; class Gammaproteobacteria; order Burkholderiales; family Burkholderiaceae_C; genus Ottowia; species Ottowia thiooxydans. The sequence goes on from NZ_KE383945.1 coordinate 90,212, forward strand.
CACAGGCCCACCAGGAAATAGTTTTTCTCAACAGGAACGCCCCGGCGCTCCTGTTTCCACGCGAGTGGCCGCTCAGGGATCGCCGCCCTTACTGATGCACGCCTGCGGCATGCTGCACCGCAAAAGTTTTACAAGTTTTTTGCGAAAAAGGACGACCGGAATGACTCCGGTCAGTCGCCGCCCTTTTCCATCGCGCGCCGGTGGCGCTCAACGAACTCTTGATAGGTATCCACGCCGCGCAACTGCAGGATGTGATTGCGCACTGCCGCCTCGACCAGCACCGCGATGTTGCGGCCTGCCACCACCTGGATCACCGCTTTCTGGATCGATATGCCCAGCACTTCCTGGGTGAGCGGCTCGTAAGGCATCCGTTCGTAGTCACGCTCCATCGTCTCGCGCCGTACCAGATGCACGATCAGGCGCAAGCGCATGCGTCTGCGCACTGCAGCCTCTCCAAAGATCGCGCGGATATCGAGCAAGCCGATGCCGCGCACCTCCAGCAGGTTCTGTAGGAGCTCAGGGCAACGGCCTTCAATGGTGGTCTGGTTGATCCGATACAGATCCACGGCATCATCAGCCACCAGGCCGTTGCCGCGGGAAATCAGCTCCAAGCCCAGCTCGCTCTTGCCCAGCCCCGATTCACCGGTAATGAGCACGCCCAGACCCAGGATGTCCATGAATACGCCGTGCATGGTGGTGCGGTCGGCAAAATGCTTGGACAAATAGGCCCGCAGCACATCGATGACGAATGCCGCCGAATCTTGCGTGGCAAATAGCGGAATCTGCGCCCGTTCGCAGAGCGACACCAGTGCGTCCGGCACAGTCAGGCCATCGCACAGAACCAATACCGGCGGTTCGAGCGTCACGATGCGGGAGATGCGGCGCGCACCGTCTGCGGCAGATCCATTGCTCAGGTAAGCGACCTCACGCTCACCCAGGATCTGCACCCGGTAGGGGTGGATGTAGTTCAAATACCCGACCAGATCCGCGCTGGAACGGGCTGCACTGACCGCCACTTCATCGAAGCGTCGCTCCCGCGCACCAAGCCCCGCAATCCATTGCCAGCGCAGGGTTGCGCGATGATCCTCGAACAGAACGTCTGCGCTGATGGCGGAGGGCTTCATGAAGGAAAAACGCGTCAACGATCAGGTGGACCGACTGACCTTATGCGGGAGGCAGCGTGGGTTGCCAATCGGCGATCAGGCCGTGAAGTGACTCCACGCTGGAGGCCGACTTTATTTTTTCGCGCAGCGCCGTGTCGCTGAGCAGCTCAGCGATCTCGGAGAGGATCTCCAGATGCTTTTGCGTGGCAGCTTCGGGTACCAGCAGAAAAATCAGCAAACGCACCGGCTGCTCATCCGGAGCATCGAATCCGATGGGTTGGGTGAGCTGCAGGACGGCCGCCATAGGCGCCTTAAGGCCTTTGATACGCCCGTGCGGGATCGCTACCCCGTGCCCCAGGCCCGTGGAGCCAAGGCGTTCACGAGCGAAAAGGCTGTCGGTGATCAGCGCACGCGATAAGCCATGCAGATTCTCGAACAGCAAGCCCGCCTCCTCAAAGGCGCGCTTCTTGCTGGTGGCATCAACGGCTACCAGCACCTGCGAGGAGGGAAGAATGGACGCGAGTCGGTTCATGGGTTCGACGCGAATTATGCTCCCTGTATGCCTGGATTCAGGCAGGCAAAAATGCCAAAACCTGCTCCTGCTCCGGAAACCGTGAAAAAAGAAAGCCGCCCGGCTGCCCGCGGCGGCTTGCAAGATGGAGTCTACAGTCTTCGCTCGTTGTTGTAATAAGATCCTACATCAAATGCTTGGCAGCCGCATGATCATGGGATTGCAGCTTGTCTTTGTGGCGCACCACCTGACGGTCTAGTTTATCCATCAAATCGTCCACAGCCGCATATAAATCCTCGTGCGCGCTTTCCGCGAAGAGATCGTTCCCCTTGACACGAATGTTGCATTCCGCTCGTTGACGCTTGTCTTTTTCCTTCTGGTTTTCCACCGTCAGGAGGACTTTCACATCGACCACCTGGTCGAAATGCCGGGTTATCCGGTCCAGCTTGCCGGTTACATAACTACGCAACGCGGGGGTGACTTCAAGATGGTGTCCACTGATCGTCAAGTTCATGAAGAGCCTCCTTTGGCCTCAGGGTGAAACAGGCTGCCTGCCGCGCCGGCTGGGCAGCCACGAAAAAAATAGCGCTCGTGTCAAACTGATGTCATTAAGGATCACTATGCCTGTGAAACCCGTCAAACGCAACCCGGCCTTCGCGCGGCAGGGTCATGTTGCGGTGCCATAATCGCCGGCTGTTTCGTTCGTCGCACCTGAGAAGGCTTTCTCGAAGGCGTCGTGCCGAATCCGCCCGTGCGTGAGGTTTCACTCTCAGGACCGAGACTGCCAACGCCCCTAACTTCAGAGTTCGTCCACGCCGAGGGAACCATGCTCAACATCTTCACGCTCACAAATGGGCGGCTGTTCCAGGAAGAAATCGAGTCTCTGGAAGAGCTTTCCCAATTCCGCCCTATCTGGGTTGATCTCGAAGACCCGACGCCCGAAGAAAAGCGTTGGATCAAGCAATATTACGGACTTTCGATTCCTGAAGATGCGATGGATGAGGACATCGAGGAATCTGCACGCTTTTACGAAGAAGACAACGGCGAACTGCACATTCGCAGTGACTTTTTGGTGGCCGATTGGGACGAACCGCGCCAGGAGCGCGTGGCGTTTATCCTGAATCTGGTCAATGAGAACCTGCGCAGCCATGGCGTACTGTTTTCAATCCACGATGAGTCTGTACCCGCATTTCGCCTGTTGCGCATGCGCGCCCGGCGCATGCCAGGGCTGCTGGCAGACGCCAAGGAAGTGCTGCTCAAACTCTACGACGGCGACGCCGAATATTCTGCGGACACCTTGGAAGGCATCTACGATGAGCTGGAAATGGCCAGCAAGAAGGTGCTCTCTGACAACGTGACCGACTCCCTCGCCAGCGAAGTACTCGCGGCCATTGCCCGACAGGAAGATCTGAACGGGCTCATCAGGCGCAACGTGATGGACACACGCCGTGCGGTGAGCTTTCTGATGCGCAGCAAGATGCTGGGCGCGGAGCAATTCGACGAGGCGCGGCAGATTCTGCGCGATCTGGACTCACTCGATGGCCACACCACCTTCCTGTTCGACAAGATCAACTTCTTGATGGATGCGACCGTGGGTTTCATCAACATCAACCAGAACCGCATCATCAAGCTGTTCTCTGTGGCCAGTGTGGCCTTGCTGCCACCAACGCTGGTGGCCAGCATCTACGGCATGAACTTCAAGGCCATGCCAGAGCTGGATTGGCAGTATGGCTACGCATGGGCCATTGGGGTCATGGTTTGCAGCGCGCTGCTTCCTATGTGGTATTTCAGGCACCGGGGCTGGTTGAAATAGTGCCCCCACGCTCCCCTGCTGCGCATGGTCCGCTGCCCCCCGAGGGGGCCGCATTTCATCTTGGGAACGGCCCGGCGATGAAACTAAGCCCCCACGCTCCCCTGCTGCGCATGGTCCGCTGCCCCCCGAGGGGGCGCATTTTCATCTTGGGAGCGGCCCGGCGATGAAACTAAGCCCCCACGCTCCCCTGCTGCGCATGGTCCGCTGCCCCCCGAGGGGGCGCATTTTCATCTTGGGAGCGGCCCGGCGATGAAAACATGGCCCCCACGCTAGCTCGCTTCGCGTGTCCGCTGCCCCCCGAGGGGGCCGCATTTCATCTTGGGAGCGGCCCGGCGATGAAAACATGGCCCCCACGCTACCTCGCTTCGCGTGTCCGCTGCCGCCGAAGGGGAGGCTTGTCAGGAATTGGGTTAACGCAACGACGCGAAATACTGGGCTGGGGGTTGGCCTAGGGATTTTTTGAACATGGTGATGAATGCGGTCACCGAGTCGTAGCCAAGGTTGCTGGCTACCTGTTGAACCGGTGAGCCTTCGGCGAGCTGGCGCAGCGCAACGATCAAATGCCATTGTTGACGCCATCGGCCAAAGCTCAGGCCGGTTTCGCGCTCAACCAGCCTCGCCAGTGACCGACCACTGACCGCCAGTTGATCGGCCCACTGCACGAGCGTGCGGCGATCTGACGGGTCAAGCTCCCAGGCATCCGTGATGAAGCGGATTTTCGGATGGTCCGATACGGGCAGATGGAGTCGCTCGATAGGCGCCGTTGCCAATTGCTCAAGCACCACTGCAGCGACGCGTGCCGCGGCCCCCTGTCTCGGATACGCGAAACCTTGGTCTGCAAGATACAGGATGAGTTCCCGGACCATCGGGCTTATTGCCAGGGTGCAGCATTTGTCCGGCATCTGCGAGGCTTCTGGTTCAACGAACAAAAAGCAGATGCGCGCGTTGTTCGTGGCGCGGTTGCTGTGGGGCATACCGCCTGGAATCCATACCGCGTGGTGCGGCGGAACCATCCACATCGCGTTGGACACTTCACACACCACGCCACCGCGTAAGGCCATCACCAACTGCCCCTTGCGGTGGTGATGGATGGGCTGCTCCACATCGTTGTGCGCCACGTCCAAAAGCAAGGCTAAGGCCGTGCAATCCACCCCATCCGGGTCGAATCGATGCAGAGACTGGCGCAACCTGGAGACGTTGATTGTCACAATTTAGAGATTACTTGTCTTTTCCTCTCTATTAGATCAAAAAAAGATGCCTAGAGTCAGCTTCTACGCCACCAACAAGCCAATAGAAGTTGCAGATGCATCCCGTGTCCTATCGAAGTCCAAACGGCCGAACGCTGATGTTGATCGGCATATTGCTGATTGCGGCCAACCTGCGCGCCCCGATCACGGCCATGCCACCGCTGCTGGCGCCGATTCAGGCAGATTTTGGCCTGGGAACGACAGCAGCCGGCGCGCTGACGACCCTGCCGCTGCTCGCATTCGCTTTGCTGTCGCCCATCAGCGCGCTGCTTGCCCGCAGATACGGGTTGGAGCGCACGCTATTCACAGCCCTCATGGTCATTGCGCTGGGAATCGGGCTGCGCTCCGTTAGCGCCGTATCGTGCTTGTATGCCGGCACGGTCTTGATCGGCATGGGCATCGCAGCCGGTAACGTGCTTCTGCCCAGCCTGATCAAGCGCGACTTCCCCAACAACATTGCGGCGCTCACGGGCGCTTATGCGCTGGCGATGGGTATCGCCGCCGCGCTCGGCTCAGCGGCGGTCGTTCCCTTGGCCAAATCCCTGGGCTGGGGCGGTGCGCTGGCCACTTTTCTCATCCTCCCGCTGGCTGCCCTGGCGGTTTGGATACCGCAATTGGGCACCCGCGCAGCACCTGCTTCCTCTACTCCAACACCGCTTTACAGAGGCGAGCTTTTGCGTTCGGCACTCGCTTGGCAGGTCACGTTGTTTCTGGGTCTTAATTCGGTGGTCTTCTACGTCGCTATCGGCTGGCTGCCGAGCATCTTGACTGACGCTGGCCTATCGCCTGCCGAAGCCGGTTCGCTGCACGGCGTACTTCAGCTGGCAACGGCTATACCGGGATTGCTGCTCGCACCCATGTTGCGCGGCAGGCGCGATCAACGCCTGCCTGCCGCGGCGGCAGCCAGCCTCTCGTTTGTCGCCTTAATGGGGTTTCTGCTGGCACCGCAATTCGCGCTCGTCTGGTCGATCGTGTTCGGATGTGGAACCGGCGCGGGCATCATCTTGGGTTTGTCGTTTATTGGTCTTCGTACTGAGAATGCGGGTCAAGCAGCCGCGCTATCAGGCATGTCGCAGTTCATAGGCTATCTACTGGCTGCCATAGGTCCCGTCGCAGTGGGAGCGCTGCGCGATTCGCTGGGTAGCTGGCAGGTACCCTTGGGCCTGTGCGCCGCTCTGGCACTTATGGCCGCAATCATGGGCTTGCTGGCCGGACGAAATCTACGGATCGGGACATGAGCGACCAGCCCACGGCCATGTTTACGAACTACAGCTTACCAAAAGGTACGCCGATTGAGCTCCGGCACCACAGGCAAACCTCCCGGCCTAAAAACCCGCTGACCATGGAGATGACCTCCTCGTACGCCGCCCGGCCATCGCCAACTGCTCAGAGTTTTTCATCGACGCGGATATAGGCCGCCAACCCCGCCGCCAGCGCAGCGAAGGTCACCGCACAACGCGCGCTTCCCCGCAGGTCTTCATGCATGGCGATCCAAGTATCCATCGTCAGCGAAAACTGGCGACACAAGACCCGCACCAACTGCTTGTCCCTGGCTGCGAGCGCTGACTGGCAGATGCCAATCCCGAAACCCGCGCGGATTGCTCCCAACTGTGCCAAATCGCTGTCGGCTCGAAATGCAAAGCGATCCCGGGAAAACGCCGGAAACTTCTCCTGGAACCGACGGATGAAAGCATTCTCGTGATCGAAACCGATGAGTGAGTGGCGGAACAAAGCATCCATCGACTTGGGTACACCCTGAGCAGCCAAATAGTGCTTGTGCGCATGCAGACCCAGCTCAATCCCCCCCACCCGCTTGACCACCAACGCATCCTGCACTGGCTGGAACATGCGTACTGCAATGTCTGCCTCACGATGCAGCAAATCGTCAGCCCGGTTAGACAGCATGAGTTCGACGACCAGTTCCGGGTGCGCGGCATGCAGCGTCGCCAGGATTGGTGGCAGGACTTCGACACCGATGACCTCGCTGGCGGTCAACCGTACCGTGCCACGAACGCCTGACCCATGGCTGCTGGCTGCGCGGCGCAGAGCAGCAGCCGTGGCGGCGATGCCAGCTGCATAAGGCTGCAGCTCCTGCGCCGCGTCCGTCGGCGCGAAGCCGTCGAAGGAGCGAGTGAAGAGCTTCAGCCCCAGCGCGGCCTCCAGGTTGTCGATGTGCCTGCCCACGGTCGGTTGCGTCAGGCCCATCTCCCGGCCTGCCGAGGACAGCGAACCCGTTTCCAAGACCTGAAGGAAGCTCCTGTACCACTCCCAATTGGGTTCGCTAACGGCCATGGTATGCAAATTTTTATAGCTGCAAGCAAATTATAGGTAATTTTCTTTTTGGTCGACCTTCCGCAAACTACAGCGATTCGCAGCACCACCACTCAACGCAATTTCGCCAATTGCATCCCTGATCCGCTCCCTGAAAGGAAGCCACCATGTCCAAAGTAGCATTATTCGGCGCTGCTGGCGTCATTGGCCAAAGCATTGCCGTCGCGCTCGCCCACCAAGGCCGTCCCTATCGCGTCGTAGGCCGCAGCGAAGCGAGCTTGCGCAAAACTTTTGGTGCCGACCCTCTGGCCGAGGTCGCCACCTGGAATCCGGATTCGCCCGCTTCGGTACTGGCCGCCGCCGAGGGTACGGAAACGCTTATCTACCTGGTGGGCGTGAACTACTGGCAGTTCGAGCTTCACCCCGAGTTGATGCGCAAGACGCTGGATGGCGCGGTAGCCGCTGGAGTCAAGCACCTTATCCTGATTGGCACGATCTATCCCTATGGCCGAGCCCAATCCAACCCGGTACGCGAAGACCATCCCCGCGAGCCACACACCTTCAAAGGGCGTATGCGCAAGGCGCAGGAGGACTTGTTGATGCAGGCCCACACTGATGGCCGAATCCGTACCACGGTGCTGCGCCTGCCTGACTTCTACGGCCCTGGTGTGGAAACCAGCTTGCTGCATCGCGCCGCGTTGGCGGCAGTGAACGGAGGATCCGCGGACGTGCTCGGACCGCTCGACAAGCCCCATGAATTCGTCTTCGTCCCAGACGTAGGGCCGGTGGTGGCCCGCCTCATCAACACACCTGCCGCCTTCGGCAAGATCTTGCATCTCGCTGGCGCGGGCGCAACGACCCAGCGGTCACTGATCTTGGAGATGGAGCGACAGACCGGCAGGAAGCTCAAGCTGCGCGTTGCAGGAAAGACCATGCTGCGCCTGATGGGCCTGTTCAACCCCTTTATGCGCGAAATGGTCGAAATGAATTATCTGATGACCGACCCGTTGATCATGGACGACTCAGCGCTACGGCTGCTGATCGGGCCGATACAAAAGACGCCATACGCAGAGGGCATCCGCCAGATACTGGCAGCCGTTCCAAGGACGCAGGTGCTCGCCACCACCACGGCGTGAATAAGCCAGGACGGGATGAAAGCGACGCCGCCGTCCAGTTGCCTGGGGGGTTGTCGCCTGAGCTAGCAGGTCTCTTCCACGTCACTCGAATATTTTGACTGGCCGATTGCACGCGGTCGCCTGAGACATTGCCCCATCACCCTTGTCTCTAAAAACTGCTCGTGCTTGACACGGCGCGGCGGGATACAAGGCGGTCAAGGAGCAAGCCTTGGCGAATTGCGCGCTCCCCTAATGCAGCCGGCTTTCAGCGCAGGAGGACACCCATGGCCCGAGCGATCCGATCCATGTCTTCTGCGCTCACACCAAACAGGCCGAAACGCAATTTGTAACCCCAATTGCGCCGGCCTGACGAAAAATCCAGTTGTTCCACCAAGGGCTGGATAGGGGCTTCCCGCGCGATCAACCAATCCACATTGCGGCGGAAAGGGCAGAAGCCGCCACCCATATCGACGGCATACGGCGCTTCTGCCCGTACTTGACCGATAGCAGTGAAGGCCTGCAGCCTGTCCTTGCCTTGGAAAGTAGTGTTGGGAGAGTAATAGGCCACGCGGTCGCCCTCCTGCAAACGCCGCAGCGGTGCGGCCTTGCCGTGGCAAACCTGCATGAAACCCTGCGCACGACCCAGACGCACGTGTTCGGCGCTGGCCACGGCAATCCAATTCTGAGAAGACCGAGTGAGTGACTCCAATGACATAGTGGCGCTCCTTCGTGCAAACTTCAGCTGCCTTGACGCACATAGACGCGCAGACGGTGGCCGTCGGGGTCGGCAGCAGTAAATGTGTAGCCAAATTCCATCTCTCTGGGTGTCTGCAGCACTGGCAGGCCCCGAGCAGCCCAATCGGCGTGCGTAGCGTCAACGGCTTTCACGGAGTCCTTGGCGAAGACAAGTTCCGTACCGCTGCCGATACCGGCTGCAGGCTCCACCGTGTGTCGCGACCACAGGCCCAGCAGCATGCCGGAGTCGAGCTTGAACATGGCGAAGCTGTGCGACGCCTCGATCGGTGCACAGCCCAGCAGGCGTTCGTAGAAACGGGCACTGCTCTCGGGGTTATTGACGTAGAGGATGACAAAGTTCGGATGTGACATGAGGGTTTACCTAGTGATTTCAGGTGAGATTCGTCGTTGAGTCGACGCCTGAATACTAGAAAACACCTCTGTCAATTTCTGTCAGGAGCGTGCAGCGGCCCTGAACCGCCACCCTCACTGCGGCTGAATGCCCTCGCGCGCGCGCCACTCCTTCAAAAGTGCTTGCCGCCGGCGTGGGTAACGCGTGCCACTCAAGGCCAGTGAGGTGATGCGGTCGATGCGGAAAGTGCGGATGTCCTCGCGCGTCTCGCACCAGCCCACCAACACTTCCACCTGGTCAAAAAAACCAATGGCGAAGGGCCAGACTACACGCTGGCTTTCGCGGCTCTTAAGGTCGCAATAGGTGATGGTGGCCTTGCGCTCGTCGCGAATGGCCTCACGCAGCTGCACCATCAGCGCATCGGCAGACGCCGCATCTGCGGGAATGGGAATGGCAGTGGCGGGACCAACCAGCAGCGCGTTACTCTCGAGCTCGTGACGCAGCTCGGCGGGTAGAACTGCAGAGATTTTCGCCAATGCCCCTCGCGCCGCATTTCCCAGCGGCACATCTGCGCGCCGGGCCACCCAGCGCGAACCCAAAGCCAACGCTTCCAGTTCATCCAACGTGAACATCAGGGGCGGCAGCGTAAAGCCGGGCTTCAGCACGTAACCAATGCCAGGCTCACCTTCGATCAGAGCACCTTGGCCTTGCAACGTAGCGACATCTCTGTACAGAGTACGCAAGCTGACGCCCATCGTGGCAGCCAGGTCAGCGCCACTTACTGGATGGCGGTGGCTGCGAAGCAATTGCAGCAGGTCGAGCAATCGGGTAGTGCGAGACATGTTGGAAATTCTGACATGGTGCGGGCCCGGCGATGAAAACATCGCCCCCACGCTCCCCCGCTTTGCGTGGTCCGCTGCCCCCCGAGGGGGTCGCTTTTTCATCTTGGGACGGCCCGGCGATGAAAACATGGCTCTCACGCTCCCCCGCTTCGCGTGGTCCACTGCCCCCGAGGGAGTCGCTTTTTCATCTTGGGGGCGGCCCGGCGATGAAAAATGTCCGATGTCAAGTCCCCAAGGTGGACCGACATCGGACCAAAACCCCATACGCCACAGGCAGTTAGGCCTGGATCGGGTCACTCTTTGGTGGTTGGCCTGCGTGGGCTAGGTGCCACATGGGAGCATGGCGGTGGCAAGCACCGTCATGCTCTGGAGGGGTTTCCCCCTCCGTGGATAGAACAAGCCAGGCCGCGATCGACGCCTCTGCGGCAGCTTTCGGCCGTCAAGGAAACAAGCGCAGGGTTGGTGCGGCCCGCAGGCGCAGCCGAGGACACGGCCCTGCGCGCCTTGACGGCACCAGGCCGCGGGCTACAGTCGCGGACAAGGTGATGAAGTCAGGGAAGACGGCTGGACAAGGCAACGGCCCTCCCCACACGCCGACCGCACGGCAAGCGAAGCGCGCAGGCCCGGATCTGGAAGCCGGGCCGGAGGCGTCAGCCGAGCGGAGCGAGGGAACGATGGAAGCCCGTCAGGGGCGAGACCCCGAAGGGGGCTCGATGCGCAGCACGACAGCGCGACCGGCCATGTTTCTTGGCCGGGGACGCCCTGCATCCACCACCGACAAAGCATGAATGCCTAACTCGGTAGCTTGTCGTTAGGCTAATCTGACGATGGTACGCCCATGAAAAGGGACGGGACATGGCGCCCGCCTAGCAGGATTTCGCCTGCTTCATGTAGTGCGACGCCGAGGACAGAGCAAATCAAAAATAATGGAGCAGCATCTTGAGCGGAGTCGGTCTAGATGAAAAGGCAGTCTGTGGCACATGCATCGGCAATCAGTTTCTAAGCCAGAAGATAAGTGCCAGCGAAACGACCGATGTGGCGTGTGCCTATTGCGGACGGAACGCACCGACCTTGGAACTATATGAAATCGCGCAGATTTTTGACCACGAATTCCAGGACAACTATCAAGTTGCCGACAATGTTCTTCGTGAGGATCATGGGTATCCGTCTCTCGGGGATGAACTCCAGGAGATCATTCTGCAAGAAGTAGAACCCGCATTCGACGAACTTGCCGACGATTTATCCGAAATAGTTCGGGTTATCTGGGAACGCGACGCATACGATGGCCAGGCACCAGAGGCGGACGCCTTATTCATTAAAACTGGCGTAGCAGACCATTGGCTTCATCGCCGATGGCATGACATGCAGGAAAGTCTTCGGACGCGCGCCAGGTTTGTTAACCCAGACGCACTCGAAGTGCTCCAGATGGTCTTCGACAAGGTGGACAAAGATGTCACCGCCTCAGGCGAGCCTTTGATTGTCGAGGTCGGCCCCGGTCATGAACTGGGAACTCTTTTCCGCGCACGTGTTTTTCAGAACGACGATGCCTTAGAGAAGGCGCTGGAAGACCCAGACGCTCAACTGGGGTCACCCCCTTCGGGTGTTGGCAATGCGGGACGCATGAACGCCAGAGGCGTCTCGATGTTCTACGGCGCCAATTCGCCAGACGTCGCGATTGCCGAAGTACGGCCTCCCGTTGGAAGCCGCGTTGCGGTTGCAGAATTCAAAATTCTTCGTTCAATACGACTGCTGGACTTGACGCGCCTGCCGCAAATTCCACCTGTCATCAATCGCAGCATGTTTGATGCGTCATCACTGGAAAGTGCGCGACGGCAGAAGTTCCTTTCTCAACTCGAAAGAGTACTCACCAAGCCCGTCCTCCCAGAGCACAGTGATGATGGCTATCTGTTAACACAAGTGATATCCGACTATCTCGCCACCCACGCGAAGCTCAATTTGGATGGATTAATCTTCCGCTCTGCACAGGTGTCAGCATCCGAAAAAAAGCGCCCGCTCAACGTCACGCTATTCAACAAGGCATCGTTCGTAAAGAGATATTTCAAGAGACATGGGCGCGAGTTAAATGCCTATCTCTACGAAACGGATGGTGAGGGTGATCAATGGTTTCATCCACAGGTTTGGTACAAGGAAGATCCTTCGTCGCTCAACGATGACTGGGACTTCCTGGAACGAGCCGATGCGGCGCTGGAGCTTATCCCCCAGTCCATAGTCATTTGTGAAATCCAGGGGCTTAGCTATGACATACGGAAATCGGAGGTGCAGTTGATGGACGTATCTGAGCGGACGTAGGGCGGAGGGTTTTGTTCGCTACCAAATGCATGAGTGGGCAATGCCGCGTGGTGGCTGTATGGTGCGAAACGCAAGGCACAGTGCGCGAGCCTTGCGGCGGAACCCTTGAGGGCATAATGTTTCCGTTTGCAACAGCGCTCCCATGGCCTGTGCGGCGATATCGGGAGAGCTTCTGGACGATAAATGACACGATGGCGGGAGGGGCCTATGTCGATATTGCAGGAGATACTGGACTGGACGAGGGGATTGCCTGAGTGGCAGAGTGATGCTGTGGCCCGCTTGCTGGCCAAGCAAACGCTCTCGATAGAGGATCAGGATGACCTCTTCGCGCTACTCAAGGCGGCACATGGCATCCCAGATCCCAAAGACCGCAAGCCCAAGCCGCTGACGGCGGATCAGATTCCCGCTCCGGTCCAAGCGACAACTCACGTTGAGCTGCGAGCCATCAAGAGCATGCGGCACGTCAACGCGATTGCGGAGAATCAACGTCTACCCTTCGGCGCCTCTGGAATGACCGTCATCTATGGCGATAACGGTTCAGGCAAATCGGGGTACTCCCGCGTGCTCAAGCGCGCATGTCGTGCGCGCGATCAGACGGAGGCTATTCATCCGAACGCCAACTTGCCTGCAGGCAAGGCCGAGACTCCGGAAGCCACGTTCGAAATCGCAATCGACGGAGTTGCGCAAGATGCACACTGGCAACACGGCAAAGCGGCTCCTGCTGCGCTTTCGTCATTTGCGATTTTCGACTCGCGTTGCGCTCGCGCTTACCTCGACAGAGAGGACGATTTCTCCTATGTGCCCTACGGGCTCGATGTATTCGAAGGGCTGGCCAAAGTCTGCAAGCAGTTGAAGACGGCGATCGAAACCGAATACGCCCAATCCGCCGCTGATCTGTCCGCCTTTGCGCCCTTGCAAGGCGACACACCCGTCGGCAAGTTAGTCGCCTCGCTTTCCGCCAAGACGATCCTGGCCCAGATTGAAGCGCTGGCAACGGTGACCCCAGAGGAACTGACCCAACATGCGTCTCTGGACAAGAGCCTGAAGGAGAACAACCCGAAGGAGAAGGCTGCGCAACTGCGCTTGCGCACTCGCCGTATCACAGCGATCGCGGCGAATGCGTCCAGCAAAGGCGCACAGGTAGATCAAGCTGTCGTCGCCAAGCTGAAAGGCCTGGCAGACAGCTATCGCACGGCGCAAGCTGCAGCTGCCATCGCCGCGAAGCAGTTCAAGGAAGGTGAGAACCTGCTGCCGGGTACCGGCGGCGAGACATGGCGTGAATTATTCGAGGCAGCGCGCAAGTTCGCCATCGAATCCCACCCAGACAAGGCGTTCCCCGCATTAGGTGCGGACGCACCTTGCCCGCTCTGCCAACAACCGCTCGCCGGAGGCTCTGATCGCTTGCTGCGCTTCGAAGCCTTCATTCAACAGGAAGCGGAAAAGACATCCCAGGCACGCCGTGTTGCCCTGCACTCGGAATACAAGCCGTTCGCTGCGCAGGTTCTCACGCTGAATCTCGACGATGTGACATATGGAGAAATCGAGGCCTTGGACCCACAACTGGCCGCCGATGCCAAGGCTTTCGAGCCGCTCCTGACCGCTCGCCAGGAGGCCATCAAAGCGGCAGTGATCGCGCATCAGTGGGGCGACGTCAGTCAGCCTCTGGTCAATCCGACCCAGCGCCTTCAGGCTTTGGCGGACAAGCTGAATGCCGAAGCGGTGACCTTGGAGAAGGCCTCGGACGAAGAGGCCCGTGCGACCCTGCAGAAGCAGTTCCTGGAACTGGATGCACGGGTGCGACTGAGTCAGGTCAAGGATGCAGTCGTCACCGCCGTCAATCGACTCGCCCACCAGGCCAAGCTCACGAAGTGCCTGTCTGCCGTGAAGACCAACGCCATCTCGTTAAAGGCATCGGAACTGGCAGAGAAGGTTGTGTCGAAGGAGCTGGCCGACGCCCTGAACCGCGAGTTCAAAGCGCTCGGTGTCGGCACGTTGCGCGTTTCGCTGCAGAGCCGGTCGGATAGGGGTAAAGCCCTGCACAAGCTCAAGCTGGAGCTGCCGCAAAGCCGCAGTCCGGGCGAGATCTTGAGCGAGGGCGAGCAGCGTGCGATCGCGATCGGCTCCTTCCTTGCCGAGGTCGGCCTGAGTGGCGGTAAGGGCGGCATCGTGTTCGATGATCCGGTGTCATCGCTCGATCACCGTCGGCGTGAACGTGTGGCAAAGCGTCTGACTGCAGAGGCAGCGCAGCGGCAGGTCGTGGTATTTACCCATGACATCTATTTCCTGTGCCTGCTGGTCGAAGAAGCGAAGTTGGCCGATGTCCCGATTGCAACCCAAAGCCTGACCCGCCGCGCAGAGGGCTTCGGGGTTGCGGACCCCGATCTACCATTCGAGGGAAAGACCGCGAGCAAGCGCGTCAGCGCCCTGAAGGCCCAGCATCAAGCCATCGCCAAACGCCACAAGGACGGCGAAGAGCAAGAACACAGACGGCAGACCGTCGATGCCTATTTCCGCTTGCGCATGGCATGGGAACGTGCAGTCGAGGAAGTACTACTGCGAGAGGTCATCCTTCGCTTCCGCAAAGGTGTCGAGACGCAGCGGCTGGCCGGTGTTGTAGTTGAGGATGATGACTACGCGCAAGTGAACGCGGGCATGACAAAGTGCTCGAACTACGCGCACGACAAGGCACTCATGGGTGGTATCGCCGTCCCAGAACCCGATGAACTGCTCGCCGACATCATGGCGCTGGAGACCTGGCGCAGACAGGTCGAGACGCGCAACGTGAACACGGCCAAGAAGCGTAAGGCCGGACCTTCTGTCGCGTCACTTGCCGCTGCGCCGTAGACGGCTCAAGGTACTTCCATCGAGTTTCGGAGACTCGCAGCATCAACCTTTCCCATTCGGTGCTCGAGTCATCACACAGCGTCGCCGATGCGGCGGCCGCAGTGCCCTTGGGCGTTTTGCGACGCCCAAGGGCCGGATCAAACGACAATCCGGCCTGCATGCCGTGCATCGCGCATAGGCGCTCAACCGCTTCTCCGCGCGAAAGTAAAGATCACGCTCGAATCAGCAACCCGAGCCGCCCGTGCACGATAGCCAGCTCCTGCAGGCTGACCCAGCCGATTTCCGGCATCCCCAGGCCCAGATCGCAAAGACCAAAGGCGTGGTCGTGGTCATCGGGGTCGATCTCGGTCAGCAGCCAGGTCGCGCCAGCGTCCGGCGTGAACAGCTTGACCACGGGGGCCGGATCGAAGTCCGGGTTCTCCAGCGATTCGCGGCCGTTGGCCAGCAGCACGATGCGTTGCTCGTCGGTGATGAGTGCGTGGTTCATGTGAACCCCTGAAAGGTTGCCGGGCGGAATTGACCAGCCCTTCCGGGTCACGGCGCAGCGCAAGCAGTCAAAGATCAAAGACGGCCGCCAGGCCGCAAGCGCCTTTGGCGCGCAGTCATTGACGGCAAGCACGCCGTGGCACGATGAAGAGAACAGCAAGACCGCCTCCCTTGAACCTCCACCGACCTCGGTTTTCAGCAAGCGGAGCGCGCAGGCCCTAGAGGGCCGAAGGCGTCAAGGATCAAAGCCGGATGGCCGCGATTCGGCACGAAGCGCGGGGCGTAGCCCCGCGAGCCCGACGGCGGAACGCCGGGACGCAATGCAATCAAAGTTTGATATATAGACGGAACAACCATTTCAAAACGAAAGCTTTATGACCTCTCTCGAAGCCAATATCAAGTTCTACGAAACGCACTACGACATGCTGCGGCAATGGTTCCTGCGCCCAGGAGATAAGGTTGTCCTCGGCGACAGGCAGAATCGCACTTGCAGGTTTTGCGGTAGGAAGCCGCCCGAGGTGACCTTCCGCAAGGTCGCTCATGCGATACCGGAAGCACTCGGCAACAAGAGCATAGAGAGCGTGTATGAGTGCGACGACTGCAATGAAGGGTTTGGACGCGGCATCGAGAACGATCTAGGCAACTGGTCGAAGCCAACACGTACCTTCGCACGCATTCGTGGAAAAAGTGGCGTGCCGACCTTGAAGAAAGGCGGCGACGGGAAAGGCTGGCGAATCGAGTACGGCGCTGCGGGCTTCAACATCACCTCGTATGAGGATGACCCGCTTTACCAGATAGACGAAGCGAACCAGCGGATCACCTTTCAGCTCAAGCGCGATTCCTATACGCCGGTCGCAGTGCTTAAGGCGTTCATGAAGATTGGCCTGACATTGCTCCCCGACGAAGAAGTCGAAAACTTCCCGCACTTGATGAGTTGGGTGAGGTCAACCGACCACAGTCGTCGATTTGCGGATCAGTGCCCGATCATTCGTACATTTCAGCCAGGGCCAATGCCGAACGATTTGATCGCTGCATTTGTCCTGCGGCGAAAAGCTCACGTCGCGAACTATCCCTACATGTTCTTGGTACTCGCCTACGGAAACGAGGTATTCCAAGTGCAGTTACCTTCGGAAAAACACGATCTCGCCCTGAACGGTCAGCCAGTTTCAATTCTTCCTTTTCCGACACCGGGTTCACCAGACCCAGCACGGTATGGGCCATCCAAAGTTCGGGTGCTGGATCTAACCGGGCGTGAGGTAGTCAAAGGAGAGATCGTTCCGGTTCAAGTTGGCTACGAACTTGCCGTCCACAAGACGGGGCCAGACGCGGCCTCGGAAGCGTAGAGCGATAAGACGCGCGGGGTGCAGCCCGTGAACCCGACGGCGGCACGCCAGGACGCCCGGCTATTGCTGGAGTTTCCGGGACTACTTCGACGTGCGCAACTCCAACAGGTGCCGCGCGGTTTCCAGCTCTTTCTGCAACAGTTCGGCATCCGGCAGCACGGTACCGTAGTTGGCCGCCATCACCTTCGAAGGTAAGCCTTCCAGCGCATGGCCCTTGTCTGCGCACAGAATCAAGCCCACGGGCGGGTTTTCCTAGGGGTAGGCCCAATGTTCCTTGGCATAGTTGCAATACATGTGCATCTGGCCCACGTCTGCATGAGTCAGGCTGCCTAGCTTCAGGTCGATGATGACCAGGCAGCGCAGCCGACGATGGAACAGCAGCAAGTCCACCCGATACCAGGTCTGGTCGATACGCAAGCGGCGCTGCCGCCCGATGAAGGTGAACCCTTCTCCCAGCTCCAGCAGGAAGTCTTCCAGCCGCCGGATCAAGGCGGCTTCCAGATCGGACTCCGAATACTCGTCCTTGAGGTCGAGGAACTCAAGCACATATGGGTCTTTGATGGCATCGCCCGGCGCGACGGCATCCTCGGGCTTCGGCACCGCGCCCTTAGCCAGCATCGCCGCTCTGTTTTTCGACAGCGCCGTGCGCTCATAGGGGTCTCCTCGTTTTCAGTGCAATAAGTGACGGTACGCAAAGCTAGCACTGGCGCGGGGGTGGTCTGGGTAGACCGTTGATTTCATTGACTTTCCTGTTCGCTTTGTAAACGGGTATGGTGGCCTCCCACTTTTGAGGTTCACGATGCAGGGTTGGCACACAACCTACCTTGGCCTGCGAGAGCTGCCAAGGGAAATCAGCACCTTCGAGCTTCAGTCGTTTTTCACGTACAGCCGTACTGAGCGCGAGCTCATCAACGCCCGCCGAAGCAACGCCCACAAGCTGGGTCTGGCACTGCACATAGGTTTCTTGCGCTTGAGCGGGCGCCTGCT
>NZ_AUGX01000023.1 GCF_000422885.1 Ottowia thiooxydans DSM 14619
TGGCATATCGGCGCACGTTGGTTTGCCCATGCACAGCGACATCCAGATGGGCGCTTGCTACATCTACGCCAACAAATTGGGTAGCTTGTTGGATCTTCATCGTACAAAATACGAGTGCCGGGGTGGGCCCTGCTGTCGGCGTGAGCTTGCAAGAATTGGAGATCGAGACTGCATCATGCAGGTGACGTCGCCAGGTTCCTTATCGTCGCTCGGCGCAGGGATGGGGTGCTGACTCAGTAAGTCGGTCCATTGGGTCTAATGCAATGGCCGATGCCCGTCGATGTCCCTCCATCCCGGCTCCTCGCCCTTTCTTCATGGTTGGTTGATGGAAACCAAACCATACAAGCCCGTCGAAGGGTCGAAGCCTTGCGCAACGCTACGACAGGCGCAGCCCCCAAAAGTCACATTCAGGATTTACGCAGCGAACTATAAAAAGCCAACCCAGACTGCAGATGCGGTCCAAATGCGAACCCACGCTGGATCATCTGGTCCAGCTCTGCTTGCTGAATCTCTATCACATAGCTTTTGGCAGTACCCACCACGCGTGTGTCTCCCACACCCAACGCCTTCATATCGCGCCCACCGTACCACTTGGCGGGGTCGGCATGCCCTGCCTTATAGGTTTTGCCTGCATGTTCGATCTGCCAGCCACCATCGAGTAATACCCAGAAGCTGTCACCCCCCCGTGCGCTGCTGGCGATCACAGCACCGGGCGCAGTCGCCCATTCGCGCGAGTGGTCAATCACCCATTGCAGTTGCTCACGGGAGAGTGCCTTGAAGAAAGGCACCTTGGCCAGCAGATTCAGGTAGGTGACGGAAGCGGTCATACCCGGTCCCGGCGGAGGTGCCGAAGGCTTTTGCGCACAAGCGCCGATCGGCACGGAAGCGGCCATCAGCAACAGAGCTCTTCTATGAATCGCTTGGGACATGCTTTCTCCTCTTGGTGTATTGCAGCCATGCTAATGCCCTCGGTCCGTGCATACATGCTCAAGTTCCCTGAGATGACTGGACGGAATCAAACAGAGCGGGGAAACGTCCAGATGGGCTCGCCGATCAGCACGGCCTCGGTGTTTGTGAGTTTACCGATCCGGGTTTAGGCAGACTATTGCTTTTGCAAAGACTCCATTGCTATATGTCGGCGTCTTGGCGAAAACCCTTTGCTATACGATCACTACACGCAGCCCTGAAGCAACCAAGCCCAACGGATACAGCTGTCTCTCGGGCTATGCGCCATACCCTTTCATGGCCCATGAGCCTGCCGCTCCGCAGTAGGAGAAGTTGGTTATGTAAGTTCGTATGGCTGTCAGCATTCTGCTGGGAGTCGATATAGACTCGAACCTAAGACTTCGCAACTAGCATGACGAATGAGCAGATTCCCGATTGGTCGTCACAAAGCATGCCTCGCCCCAACCCGGCTGAGAGCAAGCGGCTAGCGCGCATGATTCAGTCAGGGCAGCTAATTCCCGTACTGAACCGCACCAAATGGGCAGAGCTACGTACAGAAATGTTGGGGGCCTCGGCCGAGCAGTCACCACGCTTTAGGGTACGTGGAGTGTTCTCTCCCGAGGGCTTTCGGGCGGATTGGGAAGGTGAGTTTTACTATCACTTGCACCCAGTAGACGTAATTGAATGGATCGAGCTAAAAGCCGCTTCAGATGAGTGGCTGCGAACTGCACTAAGACGACACAGCATCCCGTTTTCTATTGAGTCTGGTGTTGTTCGCGTCTGGGGCTACACACGGCCTGGAAAGCAACCTACCTGGTCTTGAGCTGGCGGTGAGTTCAGGAAAAGCTCGAAAGCGGGGCAGCACATCAGATCAAGCGGATCGAAGGTGATAGCCTTGTGTATGGGCTTTAACCACTCAAGCCAGTTTTAACTTAGCCATGCGAACCCCTTCTCGCACAATGCCGCCGCGTAGAACGCCATCCAGGCTTGCTCTGTGGAGCTCCTGCGCGATTCTTGCTGCCTTGCTTCTGAGCTTCCTCTGGGTCGCGTCCATTGGGATCGCGTTGCTGGTGGGCATTGCCGTTGCGGCCGTCTGGATCATAGGGCGCTGGACGCTTGGCAAGCAACGGACGCAGCTCGCACAATTGGCAGCCACGAGACCGGATGAATCCATATGCCAGTTCGCCCGCAGCTTCGACACAGGCTCTGTAGATACATGGGTTATCCGAGCGGTCTACGAGACGCTCCAGCACGAGCTGGCGTATGCCCACTCAGCGTTTCCTTTGCGGGCGTCCGACACGCTTCAAGAACTCTTTTGCGATCCGGACGACCTGGACATGGCAGTCGCCCCCGAGGTCGGACGGCGAGCGGGGCGGTCGCTCAACGACACTGAGGCGAATCCTTACTACGGGAAAGTGCACTCCGTCACTGACCTGGTCATGTTCTTCAATGCTCAACCCAGAACCTTAGCGAACTGATTCGCGGCGAGGCTGGATGGGGCGTCATCGCTTAGATGCTAGGCCAGCGCCTGAAGTTGGTGTGGCAACGGCTGCCTGACCCGCGTCAGGCTGTGCGCCCATCATTCATAAGCACGAGTCCGAACAGCTATGTAGCAATGTCCTCCGGCAGGCAGCACAGTGCCGACTGAGCATAGAGGCGCATTGCCATCGTCATAGAACGAATACGGCGTGCCAACCGTCATTCCTGTGGAAACATGGCCTATCGACGCTCTTGCATAGACGCCGCCTTCATGCTCCCAGGTTGATTCGTTCCATCGATCAAATTCCAGTTCGGTTTCGAGGGGTCTATGCGTATCTTTTTGAATTACGATCCTTCCGCGCCGGCAAGAAGCCGAGCGCTCTCCAACAACAACGGAAGTATTGAAATGAAGTGCAGGATGGTTCTCTTGAGTGCGGCTCTGGTGCTGGCTGCGTGTGGCGGAGGTGGGGATGGAGGTTCAGCGGAGCCGGTAGCACCGACACCAACCACACCCACGACACCCGGGGGTCTTCCCCCGCCCGAGCCGGCGACCCCAGTGGCACCCGCAGGCACAACCGCTGCCGAAATCCTCGCCCTTGCCGATGCCACCAACTTGGCCGGCACCAGCTACCCATGGAACGGTCGCTTTGCAGGCATGGTGAAACGCTGGCGTTTGCCCATTCCCGTCAAGACCAATGGCGAGGCCCGGGCCGTGCCTGCAATGGATGCGATTGAAGCCAAGCTCGGCTTCACCGTCTTTGACCGCACCAGCCTTGCCAATGCCGACGAAACCACGATCACCCGTGGCCTGGTGTTCCGCCAAGGTACTTCTTATTTGCCAGTCGGTGGAAATCCGCGGTCCTTCTGTGCAAATGTCAGCGATGCCCCGTTGAGTGGCGGCTGGTCCGCATCCATGGTTTCGCCGGGCGAACTGACGGGACGCATCTATGTGAATCTGGACAACCCGCAGTGCGTGGCAGATGCCGAGATCGTCATTCACGAAATCGGGCATGCCATGGGCCTTGCCACCCACTTCAAAGGCTTCGGTGGCGAAGATGACGATGGCGCCATCGGACCTGAGTTCTGGCCCGTGCTGGCGACTCTCTATGCAAACCCCATCGGTACGCCCAAAGCATCCGTAGTGGTCAAGCAAATCAAAGACTGAAGAAAGAGGTGATGAAACTGATTGAAGGCCAGCTCAAACAGCGCGGGATTCCTTGCCCCGACATTGCTTCTTGGAAGGTTGACATGCTCCAAAGCCATATCGCGGAATAGGTCCCACACAATAAGTCCAACCTGATCTCTCTATGCTGAACCACTACCCTCGATTTCATGAAGGCGCATCGACTGGTCTTGTTCACAAGATCGGAGGCCTGCCTTGGGGGTTGCCTGCGCATCTATGGCCCCTGTGTGCTGATTGCGAACGCCCAATGAGCCATTTGGGGCAGTTCCCAACTCATTCCACCGAGTTAGACGCGCCCGCGCTGCCGCACGCGCCAGATGAAGTGCTATTTCTCTTCAAATGTGAATGGGATAGCGGGTGCTTCTTCTGGGAGCATTCCGAGGGTTCAAACCAAGTACTTAGTGTGCCGAGAAAAGAGCTAGGAGACGCGCCCACACATCCGCCCACCATCGATGCGCAAGAAAACGGGGAAGAGCTAAAGGTTTTACCTGAACTGGGTGTAACCCGTTGGATAGTGCAAGAGGATGGCGTGCCCGCCGACGTGGAAGACGATTTCTATGACTATGGGCGGCACAGCGAGTTGCCCCGTGACATCGCCCACCCGCAGGGTTGGGCTGATCAATTTAATACTAAGTTCGGCGGAGTTCCTTACTGGACGCCAAACGGCGCGCAAGGTCAGCCCGACCTTCCCCCGGGGCGCTTACTGCTGCAAATTGATAGCTGGGTAATCATGGACGATGAAAGCTTGTCCGACGAAGTCGCAAACTTTTGCTCAGACGGAATAGCCTATATTTTCATAGACTGCTCTCAGTCACCTCCGGTGTTCTCGATGATTATTAACCGTTGAAGACGCGTATCGGCCAGTAGCGGTCATTGACGATACGATCTTTTTCCAATGTTCATTCGATTTGTGGTCCACAACCTTGATGTTGATTCAGGCCGTCGGCAGGGCTTATTCCAGGCGTTGGACACCCTGAATTTGAGCGGCCAACTGAATGGTGCTGACAAGCAAGCATATTTCGCAGCCCGGGACTGGTTTCGAGTCAACCTGAAGACGCCAGACAGCTTTGCCCGCGCATCGCGACCGCATGCAAAGAAGGTTGCGCTGAGCTGGTTCAAAGACACAGCCAGTGAACACATTCGTCAGATGTACGGCATGGCAGAAGTCTTGAAATCGCACGAAGTTGCGGTTGAAGTCCTTCGCACGAATCGCCCTGGCTATGTCGTGTATGAGGACGAGTACCAAATAGCAGCCGAGCCGTTCACGGACACCCGCACCTAAGCGGGGATTATGGGTGTCTGGTCGTCCGCTACGGGCCCACAAGAGACATTCCTCGTGTTTCAAAGCGGCCATTGAGGGCGCCTACTAGCCGCCAGTGGCTTTGCGGATTTCGAGGAAGACAAACAATAGCGCAGCAAAGCCGAAGATGACAAAGAGCCCCAGTGCCCATCGTCTAAGCGCGCCGCCTCTTGAGGCTGGGTCCACGAGGTGAACGACTTTGAAGCCGTCTTCGGGTGGTGTCGCGCCTCTGACCAAAAGCTCCTTCAAAACTGGTCTCGCGCATCGCCCCCACAACGCAAACTTCAACGCGCTCATACCGTCTCCAGGACGCAGATGCAGTACATCTGCTCCAGAACGAATGAGAAAAAGAGCCACTGCGCTGCGACCACCGGAACAAGCCGTCATCAACGGCGTCAGTCCAGTATCGTCGAGTAGGTTCAGATTGGCGCCGGAGGCAACAAGGAATTCAACGACATCTCTGTGCCCTTCTTCAGCTGCAACGTGAAGTGCGGTCCGCTGGTAGTGGCTGTCACGTGCGTCAACGCTCAGGTCATCGGTTAGAAGTGCGCGCACCCGAGATAGGTCACCAGCGGATGCCGCACTCACAAGAAAATTTGAAGCGGGGTCACCGCTGACCGCATAAATCAATCTCATCTGTTTAATGCGCCTTGCTATTTTGTGCGAACGCTTAAAGGGCCGCTCCTGGCCGAATACAGCTATAGGTTACTGACCGGCGCCACTGATGAATGCTGCCACTTTTTCGGCCAACGCCTGATTCGTGGAGCGCACTGCGAGAAATGAAGGTTGGCCCGCAACCGGGTCCACATCAACACGCTGGTCCGATTGACCGCGTAGCGACAGAGTCAGTTCGGTCCACTCTTCATCGTCCTGAGAGCGGCTATCTCCATCGGAGTCAACGTTGCAGTTTTCCCCCCATAGATGCTCCGCAACTCGCCAATACGCTGGTCGCCGCCCCACAGCGTTCACGCGAATGATGTGCTCTGGAAACGGTGAATGTGGAGTCATAACGTAAATGTCTGGTTCTGGCCGGATTCTGCCTCATGCTGATGGCCTCCAGCGGGACCTGAGCCGTCGGTGGGCCTTGGTCTTCACAGCGGTCCAGCGGACTGCAGGACTTTTTTTCAAAAGATGTATCGTCACGGTCCGGATGTATCAATCGGGTTGTGCGGTCTATTTAACGTTATACGGCTTGTCGCGGTGCAAACACCGTCGATTGAGCATCGAGCACCTACAGTTGGAGGGAAACATGGGCAATAGATACTTGACAGTAGTCTTCACGTTCCTGCTTGCATTTTTGACGGGTTGCGCGACACCACATTCCCATCTCATTTCCAAAAAGGAACCCCTGATCGACAGGGAGCACGGTCTGGTAGTCGTTTCTTTGGGTTCAGGCACGATGTCCATGCCGGCCATTGATGGTGTCACAACGCAGGCTGATGGCAAGCCTGCAGACTTCAGAATCACTACGACCGCAAATATGCTGGTCTATGGTGCCTGGGACGCAAAGGAGGCGGTAAGACCTGGGCCCGCCGGAGGTCGCCGCGTGTTGCTCGCCTATTCTGTCGCGCCAGGGGACTATTCCATCAGCGCCGTCCATTTATACATACCTAGTTATCCAGCGACTTACAGCGGAAAGGTTCAATTTCCTCGCCCCTATCGATTCGGAGTGGAAGCCGGGAAGGTTACCTATCTGGGAGTTGTCGAAGTCAATATGACGACCGCGCCGAATGTGATCGGTGAAATCATTCCGGCGCTGAGCATGCAGGTGCCGGCGCGCATGAGCGTTCGACTGCTCGATGAATTTGAGGAGGACAACAAAATCCTCATAACGATGCGGCCGGAGCTTAAGGCTGCTCCAGTACTCTTACCCGCCGGACGATGAAGTCGCCGTACAACTGGTTGCTCAATGCGACCCGCTACGGCGAGCCTTCGCAGTCGACTCAGCGCCGGCGTTAGACGGCATGAGCTACTGTCCGAATTGCTCGCGACCCGTTGCCTCTGGTGCAGCCACTTGCTCCGCGTGCGGAGCAGTATTTGACGGAACCGGATGGGTGTCGGTCGACAGGCCCTCCGATCGGCACAGCGGGAACTTGGGCATCAAGATCATCGGCGCAGGCGGAGGTTCGAGCGGTCCTGTATCCGGGTGCCACCTTTTCGGTATGGAAATCAACTTCATCGCAGCAATCGGAACGCCAGCATTTGTCGCATCGTTCTTGGCAATCCCGGCTGGAGTTGCCCGAATGTTGAGTTCAGTTACCTGCCGTTCAAACGTTCTGGCCATCACATTTTCGCCCAAGCGCTTGAAGCAATTCATCTTCGTCTCCACCAGTGATCTACGGTGGTAGCCACTCCAGCGTTTCCAGATATCCCGGCCCAAGCGGCGGCATGCCTTGACCGCTTCATTGCGATGCATGAATGCCAACCCTTTGCGTAGTTTCGGGCCCTGGCACACCGTGTACATGCGGCTGTATCGCTGGGCCCATAGCGGCGTACTTGCCGAAGTTCTTAACCATCTGCAGCAACAGGCACTTAGCCAGTGGGCTGTTCAAGCGTTGAGCCTGGACTCCACCATCGTCAAAGTTCACCCTGATGGCTACGGGGCTCAGAAAAAACGGACCACAAGCCATAGGCAAGAGTCGAGGTGGATGGAGCTGCAAGATTCACATGGTCGCAGCCAGTTGCAAGGATGCATTGATCTGGAGTTTGACGCCCGGACAAGCCGGAGACAGCCCGGAAGGCCGCAAACTCGTCGAGGCGATTGACGTGCAAGATTCAGCTGTGTATTTGCTCATGGACAGCGCCTATGACAGCGATGACTTGCGTGCAGCAGCTGAGGATCGAAACCTTATCCCGGTTGTCCCTGCGCATCCACGACGCAAGAACCCCATGCCACTAGATAAGCAAAAATATCGCCAACGCAATGAAGTTGAACGGTTATTTCGACGGATCAAGGCCTATCGGCGAGTTTTTACCCGCTACGACAAGTTGGATGCCATGTATGCCGCGTTTTTCTCGATGGCTTTGATCTTTGAGTTGCTTCGGTAACGTGAACAGGCCCTAAGGGTTGGCGCAAGGGCAAACCGAACAAGCATTTGATAGTGAGGCAGAACTGAATGGCCGCGTCCGAGAACGTGCAGTTGCGACCGCGCTTGCCACTTGGCGCAGCCAACCACCGCATGTCTTTGTCCAGCCAGACGGTCAAGTCGCCTCGCGCTTTCAAAGCAGCGTTGTACGCCTTCCAGTTTGTGGTGCGGTAGCGCCTGCGACCCCAGCTCGGTTCACTCATGCAGAGAGCCTACCGCAGCAACCGACAACATTTATGCAACAACGCCATTGCAGTAGACAGGTGCGGGGAGTGATGTCGAGGGATTTGCTGTCCGCATTCAATGTGCTGGGCGCACAAAAGAAAAGGGCCTGCCCATTCAGGCAGGTCCTTCGAGCATCGGGTGCTCGCGGCGCCCTGATGGCTATGCGGTGTCGCGCAGGTAGCGGCGCTGCACCACCCACGTCAGCCCCGCCAGCAACGTGGCCAGCAGCATCAGTACCCACTGGCTGAGCGCAGGCACCGGGGTCACGGGGCCGGCTACCGCCGCGCTGACCTCGGCGCTGCTGTTGCAGCGCGCGGCGGGGGCACCGCCGGCACAGCCCGGGTCGCCGCTGGTCACGCTGGCGGTGTTCGTGACGGCGGCATCGATGGTTTTGGTGGCCACGATGGTCGCCACCTGCTCACTGGTGTCCGCGCTCACACCCGCCGCCTTGGTGCAGGTGATGGTGACCGGCCCTGCGCCCGTGGTGGGCGTGCACGACCAGCCGGCTCCGTTGGCAATGCTCTTCACCGTGAGGCCCGAGGGCACGGTGTCGGTGACCACCGTATTGGCCGCACTGGCCACCGGCCCGCTGTTGTTGACCGACAAGGTATAGGTCACGTCGGTGGACCGTCCGGCGCTGGCTCTATCGGCGGTCTTGCTCAACGTCAGGCTGGGTTGGCTGGCGTCCTTGACCGTGGCGCTGCTGACGCAACGCCCAGCCGCTGGGCAAGCCGTGTCACCGCTGGTGATGGTGGCAGTGTTGGTCACGTCGGCGACGCTGGTCTTGGTGGCTTGCAGCGTCATCACCGTCTCGGTGGTGGGGTGGGTGTCGTCCACTGCCGCTGGCACGCCCACGGCGCGTGTGCAAGTAATGGTGGTTGCGCTGGCCCACGAACCCGCGCCCGTCGGGTTGCACGACCAGTCGCTGGAGTCCGCGGCGATCTGGGTAATGGTCACGCCGGCCGGCACGATGTCGGTAACCACCGTGTTGGCGGCGCTGACCACCGGACCGCTGTTGCTCACCGTGACGGCATAGGAGAAGGTGCCGTCCTTGGCCGCGCTGGTAGGGCTGGTGGGTGGGCTTGTGGCCGCAGCCTTGGACAGCGTGAGGCTGGGCTGGCTGGCGTCCTTCACCGCAGCGCTGCTCACGCAGCGGTCAGCCGCTGGGCAGGCGAGATCGCCGCTGGTGATGTTCGCTGTGTTGGTGATGTCGGCGATGCTCGTTTTGGTGGCTTGCAGCGTCATCACGGTTTCCGTGGTGTTGGCTGGCACGCCCGCCGCTCGCGTACATGTGATGGTGGTTACACCCGCCCACGAGCCAGCGCCCGTCGGATTGCACGACCAGCCAGATCCCGCACTGATCTGAGTGATGGTCACGCCCGCCGCTACGGTGTCGGTGACCTGAGTATTGTCGCCACTCGTCACGACACCGCTGTTGGCTACCATGATAGCGTAACCGAATGCGCCCCCCTTGGCCACGCTGGTGGGACTGGTGGCCGGCACCGTGGCGGCACTCATGGCCAGTGTCAGGCTGGGCTGGGCAAAGTTGGCCACCACGTTCTTGTTGGCCGTAATGTTGGTCATGACGCAGGTGGCGCCCGTGCATTGCGGATCGCCGCTCCAGCCGGTGAAGCGGTAGCCAGCGTTGGTTGTCGTGACCGTGCAGGTGCTGCTGCCGCCGCTGTTCACCGTGGTGTTGGTGCAGCTGACGCTGCCGCCGGCCACGATGGCGGCAGTGACCGTGTATTGCCGCGGGGCGCTGCACGTGGCCGTGCTGCCGGTGTTGGCACCGGTGCAGCTCCAGCCATAAGCGGTGCTGCCAGTGTTCACGCTGCTGGCGGTGCCGCTGCTACATAGATTGGTGTTCGGTGCATTTAGAACTGCGACGCCCGCCGCTGTGCCGCAAGCGCCGTTGACGATGGGCGTCAAGGTCGCAGTGACGGTGCAGTTCGCGGTGACTGCGCCGGTGGTGAAGGGACTCGTGGTGCCCGCTGCCGCGGCGGCGCAATTGGCATCACCGTTGATGCTGGTGAGCAGATAGCCGCTGTCGGGCGTGACGATGCAGGTCGTGGTGCTGCCAGCGGTAACCGGGCTGGTGCACACGACGGTGCCGCCGGTCACGATGGCGGGAGTGACTGTGTATTGCCGCGGGGCGCTGCACGTGGCCGTGCTGCCGGTGTTGGCACCGGTGCAACTCCAGCCAAAAGCGGTGCTGCCGGTGGTGACGCTGCCAGCGCTACCGCTGCTGCATAGATTCGCGCTCGGTGCGCTGAGCGCTGCAATACCGTTAGCAGTGCCGCAAGCGCCATTAATGGGCGCTGCTTCCACCGCCCCGAGGTCACAGATGAAGCCATGCGGGCGAGGGATACCGCGTTGATCGAATCCACCCGAGGACGTGCAAACGCCAGCGGCATCAATGGCCGGACTGCCGGCGGCTGGCATCATGGTCAGAGTGGGGCCCCCGTTGTCAGCCAATCCATCAAGCATAGGATTGCTGGTACTCGTCGGCGGGTTGTACTGCCAGGCGGTGGCACCCGCACCACTGAAAACGGATTGGCTTGATCCGATCAGGTTATTTTGGGCGTAATTCAGGGTCGCGCTATTGCCGGTATTGGCCGCGTTGTTGCCGGCCACGGCATTGTTGACGACATCTTGGCTGCCCGCACCATTGCTACCCACGGTGCCGAAGATGATGCTGTTTCTGATACTAAGTAGTACAGCGTTGGCGTTGCCGTCCTCAATTCGGTTGCCATAAGCGAGAGAATAAACCGAGGCGTTGCCCATGCCCGATGTACTCGTGGTGCCATTGCTACCAATGACGGTATTGTTTGCCAAGGTCGAGAACGAAATGCTTACCATGCCGTTCAGATTGAAAAGCACTGCACCGAGACCGCTGGCACCGTTGGCCACATTCCCGGTCGCGGTGACATTGGTGAGCCTCACGTCGCCGCGATGATTGAATATCGCCCCGCCCATGCCAGCGCCACCGCCGCCGCTTAGGGTGCCATTCGCCCTGGCGCCTCCAAAGCCGCCGCTACCGCCGCTGGTGCCACCACCACGGCTCGCGCCACCGCCGCCTCCAAAGCCGCCGTTTCCGTCCGCTGCCCCCCCGCCACCGCCGAAGCCGCCGCCACCGCCGCCACTCGCGCTACCGCCACCTCCGCCACCCACTCCGCCGCCACCACCTCCGCCCCCGTTCGCTATGTTGCCGTAAGCGCTGCCGCCGCCGAAGCCGAAACTGCCACCGCCGCCGTTTCCTAGATAACCGATGCCGCCGCCGCCACCGTCACCGCCGCTTCCGCCGAAAGCGCCTGAAGCACCTAGAGCCCCTGAACCGCCCCCGTTTAGGCCAGATGCGTCTGCCGTTACCAGAAAGCCGCCCCCGCCGCCGCCGCCGTTGCTTATTACACCGCCACTACCCGCGCCGCCGAAGCCGCTGCCAAAGGTGCCACCAAAGCCGCCGCTTCCGTCGCTGCCCATGCCCCCCCCTGGACCCGGAACACCGCCGGAGAAACAACAGGCAGCACCGCTACCTCCGACAGCGCTGTTGTTGTTGAGGGTTACGGCATTCAGTTCTAGCTCACCCTGATTGAAGATGGCGCCGCCCATGCCAGCGCCACCACCACCGCCACCACCGCCAGGGGCATTGCCGCCCTTGGCGATGCCACCACTCAAACTCAGATTTTTAAGATTCAGGCTACCGTTGCGTAAGCCAGAGAGCCCACCAGAGACATAAAAAAAGCGGAAGTTACCTGCTGCTTGGGTGGCCACCAGATCAATGCCGCGCGTGCCGCCGTCTATGACGATACTGCTGGCAATCGGCGGCAGGGCATTGGGCCCATACCACCAGTTGTCAGCAACAGTGAAAGTTTGGGTTTTTGAAACCGCGCCCGCGAAGACAATGGTGTTGGTGCCAAGCACCGCCCCGCTGCAACTGCCCAGATTGGTGGTGTTGGAGAAGATGGTGGCCGCCGTCAGCCCACCGTTCAAGTTGGCCGCATTGGCCGCGGCGATGGCTTGGTTCAGGGTGCAGGTGCTGTTGCTTGGCGTGACGGACATGTCGTCTGTGACGGTGATAGCACCCCAAGCAGTCTGGGCGACCGTGCAGACGAGCAGACCGATCAACCCAAGCACTGTTGCGCGCAGTATCTGCGCTGCGCGAATCCAAGCGTTATTGGTTAAAACGGACAGTGTGTGGATGCCTATGCGAGCTGCGCTTGCGAAGCGACCGGCAACTGTTTCAAGGCATGGATGCGGCGTAACATGACGACAACGCATATTCAATCACTCCCTGCATGATTGGCCTCATTAAAGCATAGAGCGCAGTAAGTAGATTCTGCTCCATCCGCGAACCTCAACGACTGCGCCCGCGCTTATCCTGCGACGGATCGCCCCCGCCTGATTCGCACCCGGTTTGAGGGCCGGAGGCTTTGGCGAAGCGCTTTGCTGAAGCCCTTGGGCGTAGGGTGTCAGCGTGTCAGAGCCCGCATTTGATCGCGGTAGGCCGGGTCGGTTTCCATCTTTTTGCTGGCATCTACCATCTTCGCGCCCATCGCCTGCAGCCAGGCTTCGTCCTAGCGCTCGGCCTGCGGCTTGAGCGTAGAAGCCCGGTGAATAGCGCCCTTCACGGTAGCCGGTTTCAAGCGCTGTGGAGAGTCTTTCGTGGATACGGTCACGGTTGCCTTCTTTCTCAAGTGTGGGGAGTGAACCCCCTCCGGTGTGAAACGATTGCTTGCCGGGGTTGTTGTCCAACACCGCCAAGCTTACTCTGTGTCCGAAGCGGTCATGTATCTGACGCAAGCCCTCGGGCAACTTTCCCTGTATGTCAGCCATCACATTGATGGATGCCCCGCGCCCATTGTTTCGATCCAGATAGCGGGAGTTAGTTCGCTCAAGTGCTACTTCGGGCTCAACATGCACTGCCACGATTGAAACCTGATTGAAACCTTGAACCCTTTGTCTACCTTCGGGATTGCATAACTCGATTCAATTGGCACCACCTACTCTGACCGTAGTGTCGAGCCATGGCCAAGGGGGGGCAGAGCGTCGTTTGATCCCGCTCCGCCTCCCTGAGGTTGAGAGTGCCACCGACCAGCTTTGGCGTTGATGAGGCGCCCCCAACGATTGTGTAGGTCGAGGCATGCTTGACGCTATGAATGTCCGCTTCGCGGCGTTGAATCTCGCGACGCCTACACCCGCTTTGGGTCGACACGAGCCTATCGCGGCACGCAGTAGCAGTCCTTCGAGCTGGTACGTGGCGAACCGCACAATCAAGCGTCCGGTCCCGATGCTGAAGCGGCCGTCTAGGACAGGCAACGCTCAACGACTGGTGTTGATTGTTGCTGCCGCACAGGCAACGGACCGTGAATGACTCAGATCAGCCTAAAGCGGCAGGAAATCCGCATGGCTACGCTGCTCTTAACCGCAGGATCTTGTTGGGGGCGCAATTGTGAAAGCGCTGAACTTCCTTTCTCAACACTGCGTGTTGATGCTCGACGCCCCTTGGCCTGTAACGCCGTGACCGATCTCGATGAGCTCCCAATCCAGGGTGCGCATGTCGAGCATGTCCAGGACTTTGCCCGCGGCGAGTGCCTGTGTCAGGTGATCCATGGCACCTCGGGCATCGGCAACTGAAGCCCAGAGCATCACGTCCACCAGAGTACCGTTCCCCTTCACGGCTAGCCGCCGAAACCGGAACCCAGCACGGGTGGCGAGCCAAGCATCAATGACTTTGTTTGCAGCGACGAACTCCTCAAGAGAGTGCTTCTTCTTGAGCCGGAAGGTGGCTATCTCAAGTGCCTCGGTCATGGCTGGCGATTTCAGAGCTGCAGTGCAGTGGGGCGGACAACGAGCTCGTTGATGTCGACGCTCGCCGGTTGAGCAACGGCAAAGGCGATGGCTTCGGCGATAGCGAGCGCGGGAATGGCGATCTGGGTCAGCCCCTGGAACATGTCCCGGGTGGCGGCAGAGCTGATGCTATCGAAGAGCTCCGTCTGAGTAATGCCCGGGCTGACCAGCGTCGCGCGCAGGATTGGCGTCTCGGTGCGCAAGGACTCGGTGATGGCCCGAACGGCGTATTTGGTCGCGCTGTAGACCGAAGTGGTGGGGCCAGCACTGCGGGCAGCAACAGAGGCAATGTTGATCACGTGCCCCGACTTCTGGGCCGTCATGATGGGCAACACTGCGGCGATGCCGTAGAGGACGCCGCGCAGGTTGACATCGATCATTCGCTCCCATTCGTCCACCTTGAGCTCGTCAAGACGCGAGAGGGGCATGACGCCCGCGTTGTTAACCAGCACATCGATGCGGCCGTGCCGGGTATGTGCGAACTTGACGAACGAATCGACGTCAGCGCGGTCGGTAACGTCGAGTTGCTGGGCGCTCGCTGCATGGCCGCAACCCCGAATTTCTGCCGCGATACGGTCAATGCGATCCAATCTGCGAGAGCCGAGGACGACCGTGTGGCCTTGAGAGGCCAGCAAGCGTGCGGTGGCCTCGCCGATGCCGCTGCTTGCGCCAGTGACGAGAATGACTTTCTGTTCCGAGGGCATCAAAGGCTCCGATCCTGTGGTGTGTCGGGCTGCGGCCCGAGAAGGAGACTACTGTGCAATGTCGCGAGGTCTTGGCGTTACAAGCATCCTGCAGATGTTTTGCCCGATCCTGCAAATCTTCAAAGACGGAGGAAAATGGCTCCGTACCGATCCGCTAAATATCCCCTTGTTTTCTGGCTCTGCAGGGGTTCTTATAAAATTCGAGATAATCTCTACATGCTCAATCCTGCTCGGCGAGCAATCGAGCTGCGATACTCCAGACATGGGCATGAACAAGGCGGACGACACCTTCGGTGAGTTGGCAGCGCTCGTATCGCGACACGCTGGAAGGACACATGGGCCGAGCAACTGTGCGATCGACGGGCTGCACTTCGGCTGGGGCGCTTCGCCGACATCGCCCATGCAGCTTTCGCAGTGGCCTTGCCTGGCGATGGTCGTGCAAGGCCAGAAGAGCGTCGGGATCGGGGACGAGGTCTACTTCTATGGCGTGGGCGACTACCTGATTGTGTCGCTTGACCTGCCAGTGGTCTCTGCCGTGACCAAGGCGAGCCCGTCCTCGCCCTATCTCGGATTGGGCATGGCCATCAACCCGGTCCGCGTCAAGGAAGTCATGGGACGTATGCCCGGGCTCGCAGGGGTGCGCCAGCGAAGCCCGTTGCGCAGCGTCTCGGTTCATCAGGCCAGCCAGGAACTGCTCGATGCCGTCCTCAGGCTCTTGCACCTGATCGATTCGCCTGACGACATCGCGGCACTGGCGCCGCTGATGGAGCAGGAAATCCTCTATCGCGTCCTACAGGGGCCGGCGGGACCGCAACTGCTGGACATCGCCTTGTCCGAATCGCCAGGCAACCGCATCTACCGGGCAGTCTCCTGGCTGCAGGAAAACTACATGCGTCCGCTGCGGATGCAGGAGTTGGCCAGGTTCGTGGGTATGAGTGTGTCCTCGCTGCATCACCGTTTCAAGGAGATGACGGCGATGACGCCGCTGCAGTACCAGAAGCAGGTCCGGCTGCATGAGGCTCACCGCCTCATGCTCGTCGAGCGGCTGGACGTCGGGAGCGCGGGGTTTGCCGTGGGCTACCAGAGCCAGTCGCATTTCAGCCGAGAGTACAGCAGGCACTTCGGCGCGCCGCCGTTCAGGCATCTCGCGGAGTCCCGCCAGCTGGCGAGAGTCGCCAAACCCGAGACCTGACGCGGCAGCACGCTTGGCCATCGCAACCGAGACTGGCGCGAGCGTGAGGTCTCATGGCGGCTCGGTCCAGTTCACGGCCTGCATGAACTGGAAGAGCGCCCGCAGCTTGCCGGGCATCTGCGCCCGGTTGGGGTAGTAGAGATAGAAGGATTCGGACGGGCGGGTGAAACGCTGGCGTTTGCCCATTCCCGTCAAGACCAATGGCGAGGCCCGGGCCGTGCCTGCAATGGATGCGATTGAAGCCAAGCTCGGCTTCACCGTCTTTGACCGCACCAGCCTTGCCAATGCCGACGAAACCACGATCACCCGTGGCCTGGTGTTCCGCCAAGGTACTTCTTATTTGCCAGTCGGTGGAAATCCGCGGTCCTTCTGTGCAAATGTCAGCGATGCCCCGTTGAGTGGCGGCTGGTCCGCGTCCATGAAAGCATCTGTGGTGGTCAAGCAAATCAAAGACTGAAGAAAGAGGTGATGAAACTGCTTGAAGACCAACCCGAGGGCGAAGTATTCGCTGATTCAGATTGGCGAGCGCACGTCACCAACGTGATGATGGGCAGGAAGCTGAACAACTTCTTGTAGGACGTACTTGAGTGCCGGGTTCGGGGCGTTCTTGGCGGTGTTTGAACTGTGGTTCTATGGGCTGCCGTTGCTGGACAGTATTCGCATCGCTGGGGGTGGTAGCGTGAGGGTCTGAGGCCTACGGCTCCCAATGGAAGAAGCCCGCTGATGCGGGCTTCTTTGTTCTCGGGTGTGTTGTCAGTACGCCGTGCGCAGCAGGCGAGATTATGGACAGCCTATCCGCACGCACCGGCGCAACGGTTCTGCTGTCGCGGCTGCATGGGCTCAAGGTCGTTTGCATTCGCGAGGTGCGAGGGCCATCGGCGCCGGCAGCTGCCTGCTACGAGCGCGGACGTGCGATGCCGCTGTTCCAAGGCGCGACCTCAAAAGCAATCATGGCCCACCTAAGCCTAGACCAGTTGGAAAAGCTCGCCCAGCAGCATGGGCAAGAGCTATGCGCAGCGAACCTTCCGACTTCGCGAGGAGCCTTGGGTAGCGCAATGGCGGGGGTGCGTGCTTCTGGCGCGTGTTTCACCTGCAACGAAATCAGCCACGGTACGCAAGCCTGGGCTGTCCTCATCCACCACGGCAGGAAGCTGCTGGGGAGTATGAACTTGGTCACACGTCCCGATGGGCTGAGCCGATGGGAATGTCCATTTCGAAGGCATCCCAGCGGCTCAGGAGGCCGCCTCATTCGCTTGTCGCCGGAAAGGTGGATCAGTCGCCATTCGTCATACGCGCAGCAGACTCATTGCTCCTCCGCTCGGCAGCGTGCTGCAGCCAGCATTCGCGCGGCGCGGAGGAACGCCACGGGCCCGACCCAGCTGACGTTCCAGTTACCCGCTACTGGCACCTCGCGCTTGTGCGCGATCACCATATCGCGTTTCGGTAAGACCAGGATGTACTGTCCATGCACGCCCCACGCCATGTATGCACCGCTCAGGGGCGAGTCCTGCGGTTCTTCGAGCAACCACCACAGGTAGCCGTACCCGAAGCCACGCCGTGCCGTGTGCGGCGGATGCATCTGTGCAGCGGCCGTGGTTTGGCTCGTCATTTGTTTGACCCAGTCAGCCGGCACGAGCTGTTGGCCGCGCCAATTTCCCTGGCGCAACATCAAATAACCCAGACGTGCCATGTCGCGCGTGGAAAGGTAGAAGGGATAAGCCAAATGCTGCGAGCGCCGCGCATCGCCACTGTGTGCATGGCGGGCCAAGTTGAAATCCTCGAGCTGCAGAGGTGTTGCCAAATCCTCGGCGAAAGCCTGGTAAATGTTTCGCTTGGTCAGACGTTCGAAGGCAGTTCCCGCAGCGTTGAAATCCCAGTTGTTGTACAAGAAGTAGCTGCCTGGTAGATGCGAGCCGCGTGGGGGCGCTGCCGCCGCATCGTCGCCGCCATTGGATGCTGGGTGGTAGACCCCAGAGCGCGCGGCGAGCAGGTCGCGCAGCCTCGCCTGTCGCTCGATGGGCAGCAAGCCACGCAAGTCGTCGATGTCCAGGTCGGCCAGCGTGCGGTCGAGGTCGATGGTGCCGTTGGCCACGTACTTGCCGTACATCATCGAGAGCACGCTCTTGCGCACCGAGAACACGATGCTCACGGCCTGGACCGGGCCTTCACTGAAAAACACTCGGCCGTCTTGCACCGCGATGAGAGCTGTCGTGTCCAGCGTGCGTATGTAGCCGCGGGCGGCGTCCAGGTCGCGGCCACAGCCGCTGCCTGGTTCAGTCTCGGGCGCTGCTGCCCAAGATGATTCCGGGAAGACAAGCGGCGCAGCAGGCGCTGCGGTAGCGCATCCGAATGGGAGCAGCAGCGCGAAGACACGCGATCGGCACAGTAGCCACTCCCACCTGGAGCGGATTGGCTTAGCAAGCTTCATTTCGAGCAGTTGGCGTTAAATTTGAGGGAGTGTGTGTGAGGATTCAGTTGAGGCATGCACCCGCCATTCTCCCGAGACCGGCGGGTGCCTTGCGTGGGCCGTCGGCCTGCTGAATGCAAGCAGCAACGCCGGGCGAACTTTCGCTCTTGGCCGAATTCTGCCCGATGTGGTCTGGCGGCAGGGGGCCCATAGCGGCTCTACACCTCGCCCCGAAGGGGCCGCTCGTATATTTAGATGTGGGCTAACCAATCATCGCTCCTGCCGATTCCATGAATAAACAAGAAACTCGCGCGTTCGCCGGAAACCCAGCGCTTGCGCAAGGCGCATGGACGACAAATTGCTCTCGTAGCAATCCCAGGTTGGTTGCACCCCGCGCTGAATGCATTCGGCGACGAACATCTGAGCGACAGCCCTTGCCAGCCCAAACCGTCTGAACTTCTCAATCGTCAGTATGTCAATGGCGTAGCTGCCGTGAGAGACGAAGACTGAATAGCAGAGACTAACAACCCCTTCGTCTGTCGATGCGCAAACCCCAATGCCGCGCTCCTCGAAGGCGACTGCAGACCTCCAAGTGCCGCCCATCCAAGGGTACACAGTCGCCTCGACTTTTCGCATCAAAGCCGCATTGATCGGGGTCACTCGAATGTCCGCTGGAAGATGCGGATCCGAGCGCAATGCCTCAAATTTTTCCCTATCAAGTTGAAAGGCAACGCGCCGAACTTTTTGCGTTATAGCGCTCTTGGCTTCTTCGAGAATTGGCAGCCAACAATCGTGACTCGGATAGAGGATGAAAAAATCCTGATGCCGATAGTCGTAGAGCCATTGAAGACACGCTCTTGCAAACTCAGGATTCGGGATCGAGCCCGCTAGTACACAAAAGCCGTTGTCATAGATGAAGGCCACCTGGTCTTCGTCCTGAGCGCTGACGAACACTTTGCCCTGCGAGTTGCCCGCGAGAACCATACCCGCGACCTCTGCGCCGACGTGCTCGGCCCTAAATAGATGGGTCACAGAGCCATAGTCTTCTGTCGCTAGTTCAAGCATATCGTCCTACGGTGATGAATCGCCTTCGAGAAATTAAACCCCATGGACCGGCGGCCTTCTCCTGGCCGACAGCCGAAGTCTAGCGTTCAGGTGCGTCTGTTGAGCAGCTTGGGTTTCGGCCGTACTGCGCTTGTTCTGCCCCACCGGCCTGCAAGATCCTTTCCTCCTCTCTGCGAAAATAGGAGTATCCGAGCAATGCGCGGGGATCGGCCGCACGCCGGCCTCACGCCGAAGGCCCATCCAAGACAAACACTGACATCTGATGAACACAATGCTCGCAGGCAAGCGCAAGACGGAACTAGGTCACTCGGACAACAAGGACATCCCCATCAAGTCAATCCTGGGGATCAGAATCGAGCGCTTCCGCTCATTTCGAGAGCGCTCCCTGGTAATGGGTGAGCACGTCACCGTCCTGTCTGGCCGCAACGGGACGATGAAGACCTCGCTGATGGGCCTCCTCGCGCATCCGTTTTCGAGCGAGGCGAAGGACGCGTTCGGGGCGGACTTGAAAACGACTTTGCACGAAGTGTTCAAGCTCTCCCCGGAATTTGACAAGGAAAACTATCTATACGACCTTGTGCTGCGCACCGGGACTGGCAAAACCCTGAGCGAGCCGGTTTCTATCTACCGCGTGCAAGAGAAAACGAATCGCCATAGGGTTGTCGTCTCAGGGGCGGAGAAGGGTGACGGTAACTTTGCCTACAACACATCGTTTCTGAACCTCAAACGTTTATTCCCCCTGGTCGACACCAATGCGGCCCCTGCGACGGACGGATCGTTCGACCTGTCTACCTCCGAGGCGGCCGACCTCAAGGACTTCTACGAGACCGTCTTCCCAAGCTCCGACTACGAGGCCTTCGTTCCGGTTCACCAGAAGAAGGTCAAGACGACTTTCGCTTTGGCTGGAGCAGGTGCGAAGTACAACTGGCAGGCAATCTCCTCTGGGGAAGATAACCTCGGGGCAATCTTCAACCGTCTCCTCGGCTTTCAAAGGGCC
Source organism: Ottowia thiooxydans DSM 14619 (assembly GCF_000422885.1). GTDB lineage: Bacteria > Pseudomonadota > Gammaproteobacteria > Burkholderiales > Burkholderiaceae_C > Ottowia > Ottowia thiooxydans. The sequence goes on from NZ_AUGX01000023.1 coordinate 20,431, forward strand.
TTCGTCAATGAGCAGACGACTGGCAACGGAATCCTCTGCATCGACGAGTTCGAAAGCAGCCTACACCCCGTGGCTCAACTACGCCTCCTGGACTATCTCTACCGATGGAGCGCGCGGTACAGGGTGCAAGTAGTCATTTCGACTCATTCGCTGCATCTGATCCAGCACCTGTACTTGAAGCACGCGCCTAATCTCTCGGCGGGACGGATTGTCGTCAACTTCATCAGCAAGTCCGACGCCACCGAAGGCAACTTCCCGATCCTCCAGAACCCACCCTACGATCTTGCATATAAGGAGTTGACTCTCACCAGTCCTGCCAAGGTCGCCGCAGCGCGCAAGGTCAAGGTCTTCTGTGAGGATGAATACGCCATCCATTTCGCCAAGCGGCTGATTAAATCACAAGCCGTTTTGCAGGTGGTGGAGTTCCACAGTTCACTGAATCCGGGTGGTGACAACCCCGGCACAAGCTGGTCGGCCCTGCGCTCGCTCTGCGTACAGTTTCCGCTTCTACTGCAGGGCTCTCTTGCGTTGTTCGACGCCGATGTCAAAGCGTCTCAACTGGCCAAGATTAAAGACCCGGCTCTTTACCTGACTTTGCCCGATGGCGACTCGATAGCCATTGAGCGCAGGATAATGGTCCACATTCTCGGCCTGGGCAACGACGATCAGTTTTTTAAGAAGTTTGACCAGGAGCGGGACTCCTTCCTGGCCGAATTCAAGGCCGCTGGAGTCAAGTCCCTAAAGATCGCTGACGTGATGGACGAGTCCAAGACTCCGATCGAACGATGTAAGGCGTGGGCAGATACCGACAAGGCCAAGTTCAAGCGCTGCATCACTGATTACTGCGATCATTCGACCTTGAAGGACGAATTTCGCTTGAGGTTCGTTGAACGAATCAACAGGATCAATCAGCAGGTGGGCCTGCCGAGCATCCAATGAGGTTAATACTCAGAATGACCTGACGATGTATTCAAACAAGCTATATACGCCACTACGCTATCCCGGCGGCAAGGCACGCTTCGCGCCCTTTATTGCCGAGACGATGCAGGCCAACGGCTTGGATGGTGGGCACTATCTGGAGCCGTATGCGGGCGGCGCTGGTGTTGCGTTGGAGCTGCTCTTTCACGGGCACGCATGTCACGTCCACATCAACGACCTCGACCCGGCGATCAACGCGTTCTGGATCAGCGCGACGCGCCACCCGGAGCAGCTTCTTCGGCTGCTATACGACACTCCCATCGACATGGATCAGTGGTTTCGGTGGAGGAGGGTTCTGCGCGGCGAGACCGAGGCTACGCTGGTCGAAAGGGGGTTTGCAACCCTGTTCATGAACCGGACTAACCGCTCCGGGATACTAAAGGCTGGAGTGATCGGGGGCATGGCCCAAACGGGCGAATATAAACTCGATGCCCGGCTCGACAAGCCAACGCTAAGCGCGCGCATTGAGCGTATCGCTGATCGCGCCGATGACATTTCTGTCTACTGCGAAGATGCGCACGCCTTGCTGACTAGATGCAGCGACTTCCTTCCTACCGCATCGCTGATCTACCTTGACCCGCCTTACTATGTAAAAGGCCGAGGGCTTTACCGAAATTTCTACATGCACGAGGACCACTTGGCCATCGCTAAGCTATTGCAATCGCAGGAGTTTTCAAGGCTTTGGGTCGTCTCGTATGATAATGTGGAGGAGATTTGCGCCATGTATCAGATGAGCGAAAGACTGACCTATGCCCTGAACTACACGGCGCAGAAACGCTACATAGGCAGTGAAGTGATGTTCTTCAGCCGTGATTTGGCTATCGACGAGAAAAGCATTCCACAGTCCAAAGAGGTTGCCTAAGCGCGTAAGCCGGCGCGGCATGTCCAGTCAACGTGTGGCTTGCTGATGCACAGAACGACGGATATCGCACACCCTGATTTGAACTTCGACCGGCTGTTGTGGGCCCATAGGCATACGCGTCATTCGAATCGACTCGGAAAACGAACGCTTCGCAGCCAAGTCCACAAGCCGAGACTCATAGTCCGGCAGAGAGGGGACGCTATAATTCTCGCAGTTAAAAAGCTTGCCTGCTCTGCTGTACGTAGGTGGGACCGGAGATTTCCTCGGTGGACTAATCGCCTTTATCGCTTGTTCCGTGAAGGTTCAGGCGAGCCTCTCATTCAAAGCCAACGCCAAGAAAGGGAAACGCAAATGAAGATTGAAAAGATCCAGGTGAAATGCACTGTGAACGGCGCCAAGTCTCTGGGGGTTAAGGCGTTTAGTCCACCGTGATGGAAAAGAGGGTTTCGGGACGATCAGCAACATGAGGGCGAGAGAGACTCCCCCGCCATTCAAAAGCACCTCCGATTGGAGGTGTTTTTCTTTGTCCGACGTAGATGAGAGAACACGCGTTCTCTGGACACTTACGCGCTTACCCGCCACCGTCGCAACTCCCAGAACTTTGTTTGCAACCCCGCATGAAGCAGTATCAAAGCCGGAACGAACCGAAGGACGGCAGCCCGATGCCGTCTCTCGACTCTCTGCATTGAAGGACTGTTCATGGTCGATAGTGCGCATTCGCGCGAACGAAGCGAGCGTCCGCAGTCAGCCTAAAGCGGCTGTAAGTCAGCATGAGCACGCTGCTTTTACCGCAGAAACGTGTTGGGGCGCACGTTGTGAAGGCGCTGAAGTTGCCCGTGTAAAGCAGTAGGGCTCGCAAATTCAATGCGGTGGACTTGGTCTTACCTTGCAGAAATTGCGATCTAGCATAGGCAACTGCTGGCCGTCAAGAACACTGTCCCGATGGCTACGCAGCAGCTACACGCACCCCAGAAACAACAAAGCCCAGCGGGTTAGGCTGGGCTAGGTCGTTGTTTATATTGGTGGCGCTTCACGGATTCGAACCGCGGACCTGTGGATTATGATTCCCTGAATTTGGGTATTTGCCTATGTCGATTTATGTAGATAGAATTCATATAAATCAATAGGTTGTGTTAATTTTGGTTGGCCGACGTGTTGATTGGTATTCCTCGTTTCCGAGGAAAAACTCTTACATCCGCCGTTACATCGAGCATGCCAAAAGTAGCCTTCACTGCGCCCAGGGTGGCCAAATTCAAATGTCCGCCTGACAAGGCTCAGGCATTCCTCTGGGATGCCACTGCCCGCGGTCTGGGCCTTCGAATCACGCCCGATGGCAGACCGTCGTACGTTTTCCAGGGTCTTTGGCAGGGGAAGACCATTAGGATCACCATCGGTAGTCCGGATGCCTGGACGATCCCCGACGCGCAAGCCAAGGCTCGAGAGCTGCAACGACAAATCGATGAGGGCTTCGATCCAAGAGAAGTCCGGCGAGAGGCTCAAGTTGCTCAGGAGAAGAAAAGAGCGGCGGAAGTTACTGCCGCCGAGCAGGCCGTTCGAGATGCAGCCGCAGCGACATTGACCGTTGGTGAAGTGTGGGCCGTGTACTTGAATGCTCGCCGCCCTCATTGGGGTGAGTTGCATTACCGCGACCACATCAAACTGGCGCGCGCAGGAGGAGAAGTCGCCAAGCGCGGTGTCAAGGGCAATAAGCTCACCATAGCCATGCCTTTGCATAGCCTTATGAGCCTGCCGCTGCGCAGCCTCGATGCCCCAAAGATTGAGGCATGGGCGGCCAAGGAGGCTCAAACCCGTCCAACTAGTGCCCGTCTCGCGTGGCGCCTTCTGAAGGTGTTTCTTAACTGGTGTAGTGAGCAGACCGAGTACGCCCAGTTGTTGCCCTCGGCAAAAGCCGCTGCAACACGAAAGACCCGCGAGGCGCTTGGTAAGCCTAGAGTCAAGACAGATAACCTCTTGCGCGAGCAGCTACCAAACTGGTTCTCGGCAGTGCGCAAGATCAACAACCCGGTGATATCAGCGGCCCTGCAAGTCATGCTTCTCACCGGAGCACGACCGGGAGAAGTTCTGCCCATGCGGTGGTCTGATGTGGATCTCCAATGGCAGCGCTTGACCATTAGAGACAAGGTGGAGGGGGCGCGGGTGATCCCCTTGACGCCCTACGTGAAGTACCTGCTAGGGGGACTGCCTCGGCGAAACGAATGGGTGTTTGCCAGCACACGTACTGTGAGTATGGATGAAAAGAATATGGCTCGGCGCGAGCGGCGGGCATCCGCTAAGGGTGAACTGGCAGCAGTGGAAGAGGTGGTACAGGCCAGCGCTACCGGTCATATCTCTGAGCCACGCAGTCACCACGCGTGCGCTTGTCAGACCGCAGGCATCGAGGATCTAAGCCTTCATGGCCTGCGTCGTAGCTTCAAGAGCTTGACGGAGTGGTTGGAAATTCCAGCTGGCATCGTTGCACAGATCCAAGGTCACAAGCCCAGTGCCACTGCGGAGAAGCATTACACAGTACGGCCGGTGGACTTGCTGAGGGTGCACCATGTGCGTATAGAGGCTTGGATGCTCAAGGAAGCTGGAGTTGATTTCGAATCAGCGCAGGCGCATCCCACTCTGCGAGTCGTCGGGGCATGAAAGGTCAACAGAGGAGACGCGACTGCAGAGGTCTCGCTTCGGTCTTCTAGACCCGCTGCGGCCACAACCTTTCAATCGATTTTGTTGATCTGGCAACCGTACACTTAGGCAGATGCAAAGAAAGCAACCCTCTGAAGGGCCGATCCCACAATCCGTGGCAGGAGAGGCGGATGCTGGTCACGAGATCAGAGCAACCCATTGTGAGGAGCAGGAACAGTTGATTGGGTGGTACGACGCGACCATAGGGGCGTCGTATTGGTTGGGGCTACCCACCGTAACGGGACTCGAGGCTGCGCAACTCTTGTGCGCCGAGAACCCCGTCAATGCGAAGACCACAGATGACTGGCTGAATGCCACTAGCTGGAAGGAGAACGTAGGCGGCATCGCCCTCATGGATCCTGAGAATAGAAGACGACTCCTGCGCGGATTCCTGGGAGAGGGCAGTGAGAGGGCTCTACTCGAATGGCTGCAAATCGCCAAAAGACACGGATGGCGGTACGACCCGTGGATTGATAAGTATATAGAGGCGCTCAGAATCACCTCTGACAATGGAAGTCGTCGCGATCGGCAGGTGTTCACTGACAAACCTGCGACGGCAAGACTTCCCGAGCCAGGATGGGAGCTACACAAACCAGAACGATTTGTTGGCTACGGTAACGCGCTGTACAAGACGCTTTTTAACGTGCGCCAGGCAGGAGGGCATCGCCCCACGGCTCGTGAAGTCTTGGATATCTGGCAATTGGACAAACCGATTGACATCGCAATGGTGCTGCCGAACTCCATTGATTACTACGATGCCAAAGGCAACACGAAACCCGCGGATCTGGATGCAATTCGGAAGGCCATCGGCCGCATGACGGACCCTAAGCGGACGTCAGAGCCAACAAGCGGACGACAGAGCCGATAAGCATTGGAGATCGGCGCTTTAAAGGGATAGTGAATACATCCAAATTTTCAAGGATGTATGCCAGTGATTCCCCAAGCCAATCAACCCGCCATTTCCTGTAACACACAGTTCCCACTGCTGGAGCACGTTACCAGCCCCACGGTCAACACAGCAGCAGCGGCGTACTATCTAAATCGTCAGCCGCAAACTCTTCGAGGTTGGGCATCTGCCGAAAACTTTCCATCAGGCCTTAGGGCGCTTCGCGTTCATGGACGACTGATGTGGCCCACCGCAGACATTCGTCGCCTGTTGGGAGTTGCCTGATGGTGATGTCGTCAATCTTTTCAGGAAATCACAGTCGAGGAGAGCCTGACTTCAACCTCACGGAGTTTCGGAGGCTACGGTGAAACGATCTTTGCTTGTCCAGTCCAACTTTGACGTCAAGATCGAAACAATTCTTTCCCGCCTGGAGGGGGTGCGGAAACAAGGGTGTGGCTTTGCGGCACGTTGCCCCGCCCATCAAGATCGCTCTCCGTCCTTGAGTCTCCGAGAGGGCGACGGGGGACGCATCCTGATTTACTGCCACGCAGGATGTACCGCTGAAGCGGTGACCAGCTCGATCGGAATGACTGTGGGCGATCTCTTCCCTGACGACCCAAAACTGCGGAGACCGATTCCTATTCCCGGCGTCACGCGATCGCGTCTGCGCGAGGCAGCAGAAATCGAACGGGGAATTCTGTTCATCGTCAATGCAGACCGCCATGCGAACAAGCCAGTGAACGTTAATGACGAAGCCCGTGCCACGCTCGCAAGTCAGCGAATAGCCATGGCCAGGAGGTTTGGATGCTGACAAGTATTCAAGAGACGGATGTTTGGAATGCCCTTGAGAGCACTTGGCCCATTCCTCGGGAGATCAAAAATGACCTGCCACCAGCCCCGGTGTTTGAAGCCGAACTTATGTTGCCACCCGTTCTTGCCAGTTTCGTATTGGACGAAGCGGACAGGATGCCTTGCGCACCGGACTACATCGCAGCCGCTTTGATCGTGTCCCTGGGGTCTGTGATCGGTGCGCTCTGCGCTATTAAGCCCAAGCGACGAGATGACTGGATCGTCACGCCGAACCTTTTCGGAGGCATCGTGGGTGATCCCAGCAGCAAGAAATCGCCGGCCCTGAGTACGGTGACAAGGTATTTGGATCGGCTAGAGGCTAAGGAAGCCGAATCACTGGCGAAGGATCAAAAGATATTTCAAGCGGAAGCAGCTGCGTTTGAAGCCCAGCAAGCGGTAGTGAAAGCTAGCATGAAGAAGGCAGCCATCAGCAACGGAGATGGTCGCAAGATGGCCTCGGCATTAGCTGACATGCAAGCACTTATCGCTCCTGAAGAGCCCCGCGTGCGCCGCTTTAAGTCTAACGACAGCACGGTCGAAAAACTGGGCGACCTGCTCTCCACCAATCCTCAAGGGCTCCTGGTCTTGCGTGATGAGTTGGTTGGCTTGTTATCAAGCTGGGAGAAGGATGGGCGCGAAGGAGATCGATCTTTCTACCTGGAAGGATGGAATGGAACAGGTAGCTTCAATATTGACCGTATCACCAGAGGCAGCTTGCACATTCCTAACTTGTGTTTGAGTGTGTTTGGTGGCATTCAGCCCGAATTGTTAGAGCGGTACTTGTCCGCTATGGCGAGCAGTCTTGATAACGATGGAAGGATTCAGAGGTTCCAGGTGCTCGTGTATCCGGAGCCCGTAGCGTGGCACTGGCGTGACCGCAAACCTGCCGAGGGTGCTCGAGAGGCCGTACGTGATCTGTTCGAACGTTTGGCTCACCTTGACCCAGTGAAAAGCGGAGCAATTCCTGCGGATGACTTCGTGAAACTACCTCATTTCCACTTCGATGACGCTGCACAAAGTGTGTTTGTGGAGTGGTGCCTGACATTGAATACGAAATTGATCCCTGATGAATCTAGTCTCATGCTGCGCCAGCACTACGGAAAGTATGAGAAGCTTTTCTGTGCCCTTGCGTTGATCTTGCATTTGGTTGATGGCCACTGGGGACCGGTGGGAGCAGATAGCGCTCTTCGAGCTGCGGTTTGGTGCGAGTATCTTGCTGGGCATGCTCGCCGGGTGTACGGGCTGGTAGAGGCAGCGAAGGTAGGCACGGCGTGCACTGTCGGGCGAAAGATTGCAGAGGGCAAACTCGAAGACGGCTTCACGGTGCGGGATGTGGTGAGAAAGCAATGGACTGGCCTCACGACCACCCTACAGGCGGAAGGCGCGCTCGCCAGCTTGGAAGAGCACGGATGGATCGTAGGCGTGCCAACGGAACCTGCCAGCGGACGACCGACCACCCGGTTCCATATCAATCCTCGGTATCGGGAGGCCATATGAGCTGGCTTGCGCGTGCAAAAGCGCATTTTCAAACCAATGGTCAATGCCCCACTGACAGAACTGACGAAAGCCAGGTTTCGTCAGTTTTGGCAGTGCCTTCCGGAGGAGTCTATGAGATCCAACATGAAGTTTCGTCAGTATCGTCAGCAGGGGCCGCATACGTTACTGAAAAGAACGTCTCACCTGAAGAACTGTTGGAAGCCGCGATGCGGGCATGCGACTTTCACGGCGATAACTCTGCAGCACGGGAGCAGATGCGACGAGAGTGCCTCGAGCTTTCTACGACCGTGCGAGCCGACCTCCTCGAATACTTCCATCGCATGTACCCGAGTTAGCAGTTCCCTCAATTCCGTGTGCTCCAGCGTCAGCTTTCTTATAGAACCAACGGGTGAACTCCTTTGACCAGTTTCGAATCCACCCGCAGAGTCAACCTTTGAGCTGCAATCCAATGCCTCAAAAATTACCAGAAACTAACTCCAATACTGCTCGCGCATCGAATGCTGACCTGCTCACCAGCGGCCGGCTTATGAATGCTTCTATCACGGAGAGTTATCTAGGAGTTACCTCCATAGGTCTTCGCGAACTCATGGAAAGCATTGACCGTCAAGCCGAAGCAGTCTGCAGAGGAGATCTTCGTGGAATCGAGGCTATGCTGGTGGGTCAAGCGATATCCATGCAGCGCCTGTTCAATGATCTCGCGATCCGCTTCGAGCCTCAGCTGGAGACTCATCAAACGCTACTGTTGCTAGCATCTGCGATCATCTGTTCACGGTTTTATTGAGCAGTCGTGTTAGCCCCTCTAATGCTGGAATGTGTCTAGATTAGAAGCAGTCAACATAGCAAATTTTCTCGCAAAAAATCAAATACAAAAGAATTAAAAATAGGTAAAAATACACTTGCGTACGTTGATCAAGTAACCCGTTGCACCTCATGCGACCTTTGGCTTGTCCGCTTCACTTAAATCCTTAATATCCTCGCAGAACGGCTTGCAAATTACATTCAATTTGATAAGTGCTTATATAAGTAATAGAATTATCCACTTTAAAAATAATTAAACCACTTCTTATGTTGCAAAAGCCATTCTATCAAATTCACTTGGATTAATATGAATGGATTATTCAAGCCAACATCCGTTGGCGCCAATTATAAGCTTTCATATTTGAATACCAACGCATTAATAGAGCAGTTGGAAGATATAATTCAGGCTCTTCTTGAAATTTTACCTCAAGACGAGTCATGGCAGCGCATTTTAATAAGGCAACTCAATCAAGCTGATTGTGATATTAAAGATCTCCGCTCAATGGTTTCCAAACCAAAAAAAAAGGAGGAATTTAATCGCCTTTCGCATTTGCTGCACGAGCATATATCTGAATCGAGTATGCAGGTTGAAGGGAGCTGTGCGGACAAGACCTCCAAGAGTGCAATGAGATTTGCAAAGGCACTCTCTGCAGATATTTGCCATAAGGACTAGCTGTGAAGCCTCAATGGGTTGTAGAGGGGTGTCATCCAGATCGGGTTTGAGAGACTGGTAGTTGCCAAACACCAAATTCTCAAAGAGCCGCTCCAGATGAACACTCACAAGCATGCCTGACTTACCTATGCCCCTCGCCTCCAGCTAGGCCGACAGATGACCGAGGAAGGTTTGGGCGCTTGCGAATCAGCCGCGTTGCACGGCGTACCCCGCCGACGGCCAGGAGGTGGCTGGGCCGCTATCTGGCCGATGGCGAGCAATCCTTGGCCGATACCTCCTCATGACCGTGGCGCTCACCGCGTTGCATCGATGCGGCCAAGGCATTCTTGATCGTGGAAATGCGCCGCCGCCGGATGCTGCAATCTTGCCCCGCCAGCAGCGTGAGCGAGTCCACCGTCAGCCGGGTACTCAGGCGCGCGGGTCTGTCCAGCCTGAGCGATCTGAAACCTGCCGAGCCTGTGGTCGCTACGAACACGAGGTTGCAGGCGAATTGCTGCACATCCACACCAGGAAGCTCGGGCGCATCGTGCGGTCCAGCCACCGCGTGACGGGCAACCGGCGCGACTCGGTCGACGGAGCCGGCTGGGAGGCATGCGCCATGGGTATCCTGTCGAGCTCCACGTCCAGGAACATCTCCGTGAAGGTAGAAAGGATGCTGTCATGAATCGCATCCTCATCCAGCAGCGGCACCTTGGTGTCGGTGGCAAGAAGGCCGGCCATCCGGCGCGCCTGCCTGGCGCTGATGGCGTCGCCGCGGTCATGGCCGTAACGGTTGAATGACGGCTGCGACAGCCCTGCGCGGAAGCGCCACTGGTCGCCATCATAGGTCAGCCGCGACTGTCCGCCCAGCTGGGCAAACCATTGCAGATTCTTGGGACAGTTGGCCAGGTGCTTGCGCAGCACGCTATCGGCGTCATCCAAGTCCTGCATCACCTCTGCATCTGCCGGGCCATCTGCGTGTGAGGCGCCATGCCCATGGTGATTGGGCAATCCGTAATTTTAATGAGAAGTTCTCACTGAAACACAGAGACCAGCCAAGCCGGAGAACGTCCTCTATTACGCATGATAAGGAAAGGGACAAATGGAGAAATTTCTTGGCGGCTATGTTCTGGCACTAGAACCGTTGTGCCCAAAAAAAAAGGGGAATTGCACGCTCGTGCAACTCCCCCTTTTTCGCTAAGCCCTATTACATCAAGGCCGCTGACGGCGGCGCAGCGCCAAGCCGCCCAAGCCAGCGCTCAGCAAGCCCAGCAGGCCCAGGCCACCCAGGCCCAGAACAGGCACCGCAGTGGGGGTAGGTGCTACAGCAGGCGGCGTCACGACAGGATCCACTCCAGTACACGCAGCTGTCACATAGAAGTCTGCCATGGCAGCCATAGCACATACTCCACTCGGGCAGTCGTTAGTAGCTTGCAGACCATCCAGCATCAGACCAATAGTGTTCTGGCCACGCGCGAAACCCGGGATATTAGGCGTCGTGGCAATGTCGAATGAATCATATCCGTTAGGCAGATAGAGACCCGAGTTGTCGAAGACCGGTGCTCCGCCCGCAGGCTGCACAAAAACGGTATTGCCATAGTCGTCAAACGCAAATCGACCATCCAACTTGATGGACGCCAGATCCACGTTGTTGCCCACGGTGATGGGTTGATTCATCACAAATACGGAAGCGTGGTAACCCGCCTTTGCCTGTCCAGTCGCCGCTGGATAAGGCAGCCCGGGAACATCGCTTGCGCCCGGATTTGTTGTACCAGGGCTAATCCAACGAGCGTTGGTTTCCTCGCCTGCTGGTAGCGTTGCTGGATTGACGTAGGCACCAGCCCAACTATAGTTGTCGAACAAGGGCTGCTCAACATTCTCCAAAGCCGTGCCCGCCGCATTTGTGCGCCAGGTCCATTTCCAGTCACGCGCGTTGGTGGTGAACGGGCCAACGCGAACTGTCTGGCCTGCTGTATTGCCAACAGGGCAAATCAGGGCTGCCGTAGGCTGCGGTGCCGGTGGGGTCAGGCAGTCCGCCGTGATTTCCACGTCGAGCATCATCCCGGTGGGCCAGACCGCGGTCGTGCCATCGCCGCTCAGGGAAACGCCAATGGTGTTGTCGCCGTAGTAAAAGCCCAGGTTGCCATCTTCCATATTGATGGCCTGCGGTGCAGTCCAGCCATTGATCATGGCGGTGCTCTTGAACCAGTTGGTGGTGTTGGAGACACCGCCGGGCAATGTAGAGGGCTTGACCACGAAGCGCCCGTCAAAGTCGGCACCGCCTGTGCCAACGATCTTGATGGTGGTCAGGTCCACATTGGTCCCGACGGTGATGGGCTCGGTACGGATGAACATCACGCGACCAGCAGTCCAGGCCCCATTGGCGGTGACACCGGTAACGTTCACAACCGGATCCCCGTCCCCCCCCGTACCAAATGACAGCCATTGACCCTGTAGAGGCTGCCCGGCCAGCGTACCGGCGCCCGAGCCATGCATGACTCCAACTGGATCGAAATAGGTGCCCGCCCCAGTCCACCGCTTGTCCAGCACTGTGGCCATGGGGTTACCTCCTGGATCGGTCGCGTACTTGGCATCGCTCGTCCAACCCGATGCCGACGTTGTGCTCACTCGCAACGGCGTGCTCCCACATGTCAGTTGTGCTGCTTGTACGCTAGTTGCCGACATTAGGCACAGAAGCGCCATAGAAAGCAGGGGCAACTTTGGACTACCACGTCTCGGATCGCCCGATTTGGTGGTTAATGGGCGTGTATTCATAAGCTCCCCCTTAATAAGTCGATAGATCAAATAACAAGATGCAACGAAAAAATTCGTGAAGCAACTAGGCACTTTAGATTTATAGCTTCTAAAGAAAAAGTGAAAGTTTGGTTAATTTTAAAAATATTTGCAAAACTTAACTTCAAGAGAAATTTCTCTCAGCCGTTGTAGCACCACAACATCGCAGCAGTCCTGCGTCTAAACATTCTCATCCCTGCGTGGCCATGAGTTGCTTCTGCTTCATCTACTGATTACCCAGCGCAAACAGCATCGTCAGTCGCGCTGCTTTTGCGCGGCCGTAACGCCAAAGGCACCAAACCGATCAAGCTTCGCCCGCAAGAGGCCGGAGTTGCGATCCAGCTCGCTAACGGCCAGACCGAGTAGCCGGGGGTCAGGTGGTGGACCAGGCGGAGGCGATCGCGCGCGTGCGGCGGGCTTTGCCCGAGGGCGCGCGGATATTTTTGCCGGCGAGCGTCACCTCACGGGCTGGAGTGCCCCCACGAGTGAATTTGAGCATGTCTGCCAGCGCTGCCGCACGCAAGGTTTGATCCTCGAGCGCGTGCGACATGGCGATGTACTGGAGCGGCAGGCCTGGTGCTGCGGAGGCGGGCCTCGTGGAGGTGGTTGGGAGCCGGCGAAGATGCGCCGGCCGGTGACGTCAACGGGTGTTGAGGATGTGGCTGAATGGCTGTCCAACGACCCAGATCTGACCGAAGAAGGGCCGTGCGCATGGACGCCTACCGGACGGTTCGTGTGGCGCCGTGCAGGTCGAAGCGCAACTGGCTGAAGCCGGCGGGCTGTGGCGCGCGGGCAGCGGTGTCAGCGGTAGCCGAGGGGATCAAGGTCGATCCTGCACAGGATCGGTTGAATATGTCGATCTACGACCCACTCGGTGGTTTGGAACCATCCGAAAACACGTCGCAGCTACAGAAGTTGACATTGATCATTTTCTTGCGCCACTGCGGCTCCCTCTAGCAGGCGAACATGGCGCACATATTCGTTGAGGATGAAAGCTTAACGCATTGTCATTGTGGGGTTTGCAACTGACATGTGCGTGACGTTGACGGCCATGGATGCGCGGATGTCTGGATACGAGGTCTGGACCCGTCGAGATTGCACAGCCGCGGAATCGTCCGTTCGAAAGCAGCAAGCGCTTGGGCAGCTCGAGAGAGCGTTCAAATGCAACGTAAAAGCCGCAGGCTCAAGAGGAGCGGTAGAAAGGAAGTCAAGTGCTGGATCTTGAGCTGCCAGCGATGGAGCTGATCAATCGAGCAGGGGCTGTTTATGTGCTGCTGCTTCTAATGATGCGCTTGAGTGGCAAGCGCACCGTTGGCCAATTTACTCCCTTCGATTTACTTGTCGTTATGCTCGTAAGCGAAGCCGCAGGTCCTTCTATGACTGGCAAGGATCAATCATTGTGGGGTGGCCTTTTGGTCTGCGCGGTCTTGATCGCTATCAATATGCTCGTCGGCATTTTGACTGCAAGATCAAGAGTTGCAGAAAAAATGCTTGAGGGCGAAGCAATCCTTCTAGGACGGGATGGCGAAATTTTTGAATCCGTGCCCAAGCGACACCGAGTTTCACAAAACGACATAGAAAAAGCTCTACGCGGGGCGGACTGCGAACGACAAGAAGTGAGGTACGCGTTCTTGGAAGCTGACGGGAGCATTTGCATTCTAAAAAGCTAGTAGAAGCTTGGGTTCAAATAGCATCACCCCGTGCCCGGCAATCTCTCCTGCTAGAAATCCCAGGGCGCTCGACCGCAAAGCTGGTGAGAAGCCGAGGCAACTCAGCACCGTGAAGGCGTCATAGGAGCGCTTCAGATGCCGCCGAGGGCAGCGAGTTGATCAGCATAGCCTCCGACTGCGACAAGCTCCGGCGAAAAGTTCAGCTCACTTGTCCTTGTTGTGACTGCTACCTACGGGACCATACACCCGCTCATCGAGGAAACTCTGAAGGGCCACCCGGTCCACCGGGGACAACTGAGCGGCCTTGAGAATTACTTCAGCTAGATCGTCATCGTCACAGTAGAGATAGGCGAGTGGCACTCGCAGTTCCTGAGAGATCCGGCGTGCGATTGAAACTGGCGGAGCATGCACCCCCGTCTCGTATCGACTCATGCGCGCACTAGCGCTGCCCTCGTCTATACCAATCAGCACTCCAAGACGGTCCTGCGGAAGACCCAGGCGCTCGCGAGCGGCACGCATCCTGAGGCCGAAGATGGCACTGGGCGTAATCGCCTTGGATGAGGGTGCATGAGATTTTGACACCCTTCGAATTTCGTAAATTAGCGATACAATTTCTCTACGTATTACGTAGATTTGTAGCAATCACATCAATCGGAGGAGAATCATGTATTTCAAACCTTTGGCCATCCTGCCCCTGGCTCTATTTCTCGCTGCCTGCGGTGGAGGGGGCGACGACGGGGACACCGGGTCTGGCGGTGGACAAGGGACCCCAACGAATGTGGCCGCCATTAGCGGAGCATGGCAAGGCACCTCTCCTGACGGCACTCTGTTGAATGCCGTGGTATTGGACGATGGACAGCTGTGGTTGGTGGGCGCATTAAGGAGTGCGCCAGCAGTTCAGGTCTATGCGAGGACCCAGGGTGGATCAGGCCAATTCCAGTCCAACAACGTCCGCTATGTTGATTACGCATCCAACCGGCAATTCACCGGCACCCTTCAAGGGACCTACGTGGCGGGCAGCTCAATCTCTGCAAATTTGGCGCTCAACGGTGCGCAGGCAGGCACATACAACCTGACTCCTATACCTAAGACCACGTTCGACTACCACCGCGCGGCCTCCCTCAGTGATCTTGCTGGATCGTGGACTTCAGGCAGCACTCGAATCCTGGTCGGCGCCAATGGTGCTGTCCAGACTGTGGATAGCACGACTGGTTGCAATAGCAATGGAACAGTGGCGCCTCACGCCAGCAAAAAGAACGTGTTCGACTTGAGCGTGACCTTCGGCGCAGCCCCATGCTCGCTGCCAGGCCAGAAGCTCGATGGCATTGTGGTGACCTGGGCGGCAGGTGGGCAATCCACGCTCCTGGCGACCGCACTGAATCAAAGCGCCAGCCTGACGCTTGTGGCTGCTCGTCAGTAAATTCTGTCTCCCCTCGACCCTATCCACTTCACGAACCAGGAAGCTCTAGATGCAAGGTTTGAATTGTTTGAGATCTGCGGCCCTGATTGGCTTGCTGGCCATCGCAGGCGTCCTCAGTGGCTGTGCCAGCACCAACTCCATGGCGCCTGTGGGAGGCGCTGCACCTACGATGTTCCCACTCAGCGATGAGCAAGCGGACAGAGTGTTGGCTACAGCCATGGGCAGTGAGTTCACAGGTTCGCCCATCTCCCGGGTTGAGTTTCCTAACAAGGGCTACACCACCACGATAAGGTTTCTGTTTGACTCCCACCAGATTACTGCGGTGCGGGTGCCTGCCAAGGGTATAGATGGTGCTCAAACCGTGGACGGGTACTACTTTGAGGTCAACGACGCTGGCACCCTTTTAATCTCTGGCAGAAGTCGCGCCACCAAGGTCTACGAGCGGGTCGTACACGAAGCGGGACTATTGACGAAGGCATTGCCGCAGCGCCGATGACCTGCTGGTCGAGGCACTAAATTCATTGTTTGTTGCTGCCCAAGCTGCGGCTCCCAACTGCTCTAAGCGCCACAAAAGCCGAGGTACACCCGAGCAGGATCACAACAGCTCGCTGCGCACTACGCACTGAAAGTAGTGCGTACGACGTGCGTATTTACTAATGCCCCGAGTGAGATTTCAGTTACACAATGGCTCATGTGCAATCGATATGTGAGTCTGGACGAGCAAGATATTGAAGATTTCTCACATATTGGTCGGCGCAATCGACCTCGCTCGAATGTCGGTGTCCCCCCGTGCGCTACAGGTCGGCATTTCCCTCGCACTTATCTTGACTTGACATCAGCTTCAGGACTGAGTTGATCGCCGACCAGTGAGACTTGATCCCCTTGGTTGCGAAAGCCTCACGTACCCTACCAGCACGCACGATAAGGAGTGGGCGCAGACCCCGGATGCATAGAACCCCAGCCAGCACAGCATCTTCTCGATCAAACTTACAGACGTGTATCTATGTCCCACATCGGCGCCAATCGAGTGAAGCTTGGCTCAGGGGGCTCTAGTCTTTTTTAATCGCCCAAGACGTCAATCAACTTGAGAATGGGTGTTTCTTTGAGCGGCTGCGATGATCGCGCATTTCAACTCACTGGCCGAACGAAGTGCTATCAGCGGTGGCGGGGGAGCCTCCCCCAACCATGATGGAGCATTGCGGCATTCTTCCATTGTGAAAAGGAAGAATTGGAGAGCAGTTTTGTCCTCTTGCATCTGTGCCAACAGCACCCAATCAGCAGCTGGAAACCGGGACTTCTTCGGGAACTGCCAGCGTTTGATGAGAAGTGCGCTTCGCGGCCACGTTAGTTGGAGCCTAAGCCTGCAACGACTCTCGATGATCAGGACGCGGCTCCGGGTATGGATATGGCAAGCGATGCCTTCCGAGGCAATGAGTGCGGCGATATCGTGACTAAGTCGATTTCCGACATTACGTCCAACCACTTTGCGCTTTTCGTGCAACGAGCGCGCTGCTCGCGAATCTCTGCCTGCAAGCTCCAGGGCCTTAGCCACAGAGCCAAAGGCATTCGTATAGGCCTTCCTCGATCTGATGCCAATTGCTTCGAGATCTAGTGTGCTGACGTTTGGATCCTGGGCCAACTTGGCCCGCAGGATTTCCAAAAGCTCTTCCTTATCGGGATGCTGTCTTCTACGCTCCCAGAGCTTACGCTGTACCTGGTCCCATAATTCTTTCTGCACCACCCGCTCGATAACGCCTTCCGCCCTGGTTGCTGGCCGTTTTCTTATGGCTTTGCCCGCCGCTTGGTGCACCCGTCCCCAGACGAAATTTCCAGCGAACGCCTCACACCTTAGTAATCGATCAACAACAGGCGCCCTAAATTGATTTCCACTTGGCGTCAAAACGCCTTCTTCTTGAAGTGTCCTCGCCGTCTTTTTAATGGTCCCGCCCTCAGCGGCGTACAGTTCAAAAATGCGATTCACGAGCTTGACCTCGCTTTCCGGCCCAAGTACCCAGGCAATGCGTTCGTTCTGCAAGCCCTTCCTCTGGAATGGTGCCAACGGTCGCCTGTTTCCCCATCGATCAATCGCAACCCGCCTTAAACCCAAAGGTGGTAGGGATCCCATCTGAAATCCCAGTTGAATTGCCCGGTCCTGTCCCGCCCGTGTTTTCACACCTAATTCGCGAGCGTACTCCGCCGCCATTGCCCTTTTTAGAGTCTTCAGCAATGCGGTTAGAGGATCAATATCCGAGCCGAAGGGCTCTTGAACATAGACCACACGGACACCATTCATGCGGCAGGTGTACTCGTAGTAGGCAGCTGCGTCGATGTCCTGAAAGCGGCCCCAACGGCTTACGTCATAGACCAGTACCACCTCGAAAGGCGGTGGCACCTCTAAAACATCCCGAAGGAGTTCCTTCATTCCATCGCGGTTTTCGATTCTGAGGCCGCTTTTTGCTGCGTCCTGGTAGATCTTGATAAGCGTGAGGCCATTCTTAAATGCGTACGACCGGATCGCCTCCAGTTGGGTGCTGAGAGAAAGATCTTGCTTGTCACTCGACATTCGCAGATACGCGGATGCCCGTAGATCCGGCAGCGGCTTCGTGACGGCGGTCATATCACACTCCAGTATGGTCAGCCTCAAGGTACAACCATACCGCCAAATTCGAGGGGTTGGGATTTATTCGTTCCTCGGTCGGCTCCACCATAAGGAGACATCGCTATACAGATCAACCGTTCCATGCGCGCTCTCGGCATTTCCGGGCTTCTGCTCGCCATGTTGGCCGGCCCACTGGCCGCGCAGCCGGCGTGGCCCAACTGTACGGTCAAATTCGTCGTTCCCAGCAATGCCGGCGGCAGCCCCGACCGCGTCACGCGGCTGCTGGCCGAGCGGCTATCCAAGAAGTGGGGGCAGCCGACAGTCGTTGAGAACAAGGCCGGCGCCACGTCCATCATCGGGACCGACTTCGTGGCCAAATCGCCCGCCGACGGCTACACGCTGCTATCCACCTTCACCTCGCTCGTGCAGGTGCCGGCGCTGTTCAAACGCGTACCCTACGACACCGAACGCGACCTTGTGGCGGTTACGCAGACCGTGGCTGTGGACGTGCTGTTCCTCGTGCGTGCCGATTCGCCATACAAGACCCTGCAGGACTTCGCCGCAGCCGCTAAAACCGCCAAACCGCCGCTGAGCTATGGCTCCTTCGGCAACGGGTCGTCATTCCACATCTATGGCGAGAAACTCGCGCAATCCATGGGTGCTGACCTGACCCACGTGCCCTACAAGGGAGAACTGCCATCCACGACAGATCTGCTGGGCGGACAGCTTAACTCCTCCTTCGCCTCTGTCGGCACGGCCTTGCCTTTCCTGACCGATGGCCGTCTGCGCCCGCTGGGCGTAGCCTCAACCAAGCGCTCACCGGTTTTGCCGAACGTGCCGACGCTGGGCGAGCTGGGCATGAACATGCCCGATCTCGTGGGATGGTTCGGGGTGCTCGCGCCCGCCGGCACGCCTGCACCCATCATCCAGAAAGTTGCCGCCGACATCCGCGAGATTCTCACCCAGCCTGACGTCGTGAAAATACTGCGTGATCAAGGGTTGGAGCCGGTTGCCAGTTCCCCCGAGGCGTTCCAACGTCGGCTCCAAGACGATCTTGTGCAGTGGAAAAAACTGCTGCCCGAGGTCGGCATCAAGCCCGCAGATTGAAGCCCGGCGGCCGCTCGGCACAATCTGCGCCGGCCGGAACTCTTGTCCACGGGGCAATGTCATCCAAAGCGACAAGTGGCCACTCATCGCTTGGCGTGTCAAAAACTGATCGCCGCGATCCCGGCAAGCACGACCGCCGCCCCGGCAAGCCTGCGTGCGAGATGGTCCTCTCCAAAGAGCTTCCACGCGAGGAGAGAGCCAATGACGATGGAAGACTCGCGCAGGGGCGCGATGAGCGCCACGGGCGCGCTCTGCATGGCGGTGAGAACGAGGATATAGGCTAGCGGCGAGAACACGGCCACTATGATGATTGGTACGGCGTCACTACGCATGGCCGCTTGGATTCGATGCCGTCGGCGCAGCGCGATAGGGGTCAGCATCAGGCTCTGCAGCAGCAGAGTGCCTGCGTAGTAGCTCACGGGCGCCAAGTGCAACGAGTTGACCGAGTAGCTATCCCAGAGGGTATAGCAGGCTATGGTGGCACCCGTTGCAGTACCCCAAATCATTCCCTGCAGCGGGCGGCGGCTCCCGCTCTTGAAAGGGTTGCCAATAACGACGAGGATGCCCGCGACGACAAGGAGCGCGCCGAGTATCGCGATGGGGGTGAGCCGCTCGCCCAGGATGAGCATCGCGAACAGCATGGTTAGTACCGGCCCTGTTCCACGGGCAACAGGATAAATCACCCCAAGCTCGGAGCGGTCGTAGCCAGCCTGCAGAGTCAGGGAGTACGCGAGGTGCAACGCGGCTGAAACGGCAGAGCCCACCGCGAAGCGCCAATCGAACGCCTGTTGCCCCTTAGCCACGAGGGCGATTGCAATAGGGACGCACAGCAATGCCGAAGCGCAGGTGTAAGCCCAGACGAACAACACGGTATCTTCCCGCTTGTACTTGGAGGCCAGGTTCCACACCGCATGGGCTACTGCCGCAGTCAGGACGATCGCGACAGTGCCTGATTGCATTAGGAGATGTCGGGCAGGTCGATGCCGGCCCGCTCCGCCCGGCGGCTTCGCTCTGGGTCGCGCAAAGCGATCGCGGCGACCAGTGCGTCGATGACAACGAGTTGGGCCAATCGACTCCCTGCAGCCGCCATCTGTGCCGGCAGTGGCGCACCGCCAACGACAAGCGCGATGTCCGCGAGAGTCGCTAGGGGTGTGCCGTACTGGTTGGTGACCGCGATGAGCGAGGCTCCGGCGGAGGAAGCCGCATCGGCGATGGCGAGCGTTGTTGAGGTACGTCCGGTCGAACTGACGGCGATGACGACATCGCCAGGTCCAAGGAGCCGGGTCGCGATCATCGCAGACAAATAGTCCGGGATACTGACCGTCGTCACGCCTACCGCGCGCAGACGGAAGACCGCGTCGGCGGCGACAGTAGCCGAAGTGCCAGCACCAAATGCGATGACCTGACGCGCATGTTGGATTACGCCGACTGCGTTGTCGAGCGCGGTGAGCTCGACAGCCCCACCGAGCGCAGTGAGTGCGTCGGTGCCGGCGCGGATGGATGTTTCGAGCACCGTCGACAAATTTGCGTCCGTGGTAAGTGCTTCAGGAGGCGCGAAGAATCGAGTTGTGCCGCGGGCGCGAGCGATCTCGATCTTGAGCTCGGTGAACCCTGTGAACCCGATCGCACGCGCGGCGCGGATCACGCTGGGCGGCGAAACGCCAGCACGGGCTGCAACCTGCGCGGTCGTGCTGGCGCCGACAAACAAAGGATCGGCGAGCAGAAGAGCAACCACTTTCGCCTCACTTGCAGCGAGATCGCCGCTGCGGGCCTGAATGCTTCCAATCCATTGGCCAAGCCGCCCGCCCTCGCCTGAAACTCCATTACCAATTTCTTCTTTCATTTGTAATATATTACAGGGATCGTCAAAAAAACACAACCATCGCGTGAGCGGATGGTCTGCAACACAGCCAAAGGAGTCCGATTCCATGAGTACAGAAATCAATACATCCGTCGCTGTTGTGGGCCCAGGTGCTATCGGCACCACGGTCGCGGCGGCGCTTCACGAAGTCGGCCGAACGCCGTCGCTGTGTGGCCGCACACCCCGCGAGCGCTTGACGCTGCGGGATGGCGATCAACTCATCACCGTGCCCGGACCCGTCCGGACGGATCCCGCACAGATCGATGGTCCGGTCGATCTCGTCTTTCTTGCGGTCAAGGCGACGCAAATCGAGGCGGCAGCAGAATGGCTCGCGGCGTTAAGCGCTCCGGAAACCGTCGTATGCGTTCTGCAGAACGGGATCGAACAGTTGGAGATGGTCACTCCGCATTGCCCGCGCGGGCGTATCGTTCCCGCTGTCGTATGGTTTCCTGCGCAGACGCAATCCGATGGCTCGGTGCTCTTGCGCGGCGACGCGCGCCTCAGCCTGCCAGACACGTCGGCCTCGCGGGTGGTGGCCGAGGCGCTGCAAGGCACTCGGTGCTCCGTAGATCTAACCGCAAACTTCAGCTCTCTAGCTTGGCGCAAGCTGCTGCAGAACGCAGTGGCTGGACTTATGGTCCTCACGCACCGCCGCTCGGGCATGTTCGGCCGGCCCGACATCGCCAGGCTCACCCTCGCCTATTTGCGGGAATGCTTGTCAGTGGCCCGCGCCGAGGGAGCTGAACTTGGCTACGAGGTGCCGCAGGAGATCCTGGACAAGTTCCAGGCATCTCCCGCCGACATGGGCACCTCCATACTCACGGATCGGGAAGCTGGCCGCGCCCTCGAATGGGATATTCGCAACGGTGTAGTCTCGCGTCGCGGCCGGGCTCACGGCATCCCCACGCCCATTAGCGACATATTGGTGCCTCTCCTCGCGGCCGCGAGCGACGGCCCTGGGTAACCCGGCGACCTATGATCGCGCTGTCACTCCTCTTCCTTCTCGCCCTTTGTGCCGGAGTCCTCAGCGGCGTCGTCGGCACCGGCTCGTCGCTGATCATGCTTCCCGTCCTAGTCGCTCAGTACGGGCCTCGGATAGCCGTTCCCGTGATGGCGATCGCCTCCCTGCTCGGCAACATCGGGCGCGTGATCGTCTGGTGGCACGAGATCCGCTGGCGGCCGGTGCTCGCCTACTCGTTGACGGGTGTTCCCGCAGCCATGCTGGGCGCTCACACGTTGATGAGCGTCCCACCCGTCGTCGTAGACGTCTTCCTGGCCGCCTTCTTCCTGGCGATGATCCCGCTGCGACGCCTGCTCAGGCGCTCGCAAATCCACCTTCGAGTCTGGCACATGGCGGTCGCCGGAGGAATCGTCGGATTCCTGACTGGATTCGTGCTGTCCACCGGGCCGCTCAGCGTGCCGATATTCACGGGGTACGGAATGAGCGGCGGCGCGTTCCTCGGGTCGGAGGCCGCAAGCGCGGTCTTGCTCTACGCGGGCAAGCTCGGCACCTTCGGGGTGGCTGGCGTCCTCACTCCGCTCGTCATTGCACGCGGCCTCGCCATCGGCCTCGCGCTGCTCGTCGGTTCGATGATTGCCAAACGTCTGGTTCAGCGGCTCCAGACGCACACCTTCGAGTTTCTCATTGATGCGGTGCTCGTCGCTGGGGCGGCATCAATGATTGCGCCTCAATGCAACTGCTGGGCGATGCACTGAATGTTGGCGCGTGCCCAAGGATTCACGCCTCTCGATCTACTGAAGGTTGCCGAAGTAACCGCCACTTGTTCAGCAAGCGCCAAAATGGCTGGCGATGCCATTACCGGCGGAAGCCATCGTCACCTTATTCTCCAATCTGCTCCATTCGATCTATTAAAAGACTCGACTCAAGATCAAGCTTGGCGTCGACACTCTTTAAGACTGTGAAAAGGCTGCCACTGGCCATTAGGCTCGAGCTACAGGAATCTCCATGAAGTTGGTCGTGTAGTTAGGAGTTCGACGCTCCTGCCTCATGCCCCACTGCCGGGACTCGCCTGGAACGCCTGTACTGGCCAGATGCAATGTGCCCTTCCCGTAGCGGAAGTTGAGTGCATCAAGGGCGGACATTAGGCGACTTCTATCTGGTCCAGTGTCTTGGTCTAGATTCAACTCTCCCTGCTGCACATGGTCAGGCAAGAGATCAAGAAGCATCACCCCGGCCTTTGTTAGCTGATACCCGGGTTCGTAAATGCGGCGGACCCCGGACAAAGCAGCTTGAGCGAGCAACGCAGTGTCGGCGGTCGGTCGGCGTAAAGGCAACGTGATACTGCGGTTGAATCTTGGCCCGGTGCGGTGTGGAGAGGTGTGCGCGAACACCAGGACCTGGCTGGCAAGACCAGATTGCTTGCGCAGCTTCTCCGCCGCTCTGCCCACAAACTCAGAGACCGCCTCAATCAAGGGTGCCAGGTCGGTGATCGGTCGTCCGAAGCTCCGAGTGGACGCAATCTCCTTCTTGGGCGATGGCTCGTCGTCCAAGCCGATGCACGGAACGCCCTGCAACTCGAGAACCGTCCTTTCCAGAACGACGCTCCAGCGGCTTCGCACCGTCGCAGGATCCATGCGAGCGAGATCCCACACAGTTTGAACTCCTGCATCACGTAATTGAGCGCCGATGCGCCGACCTACGCCCCACACTTCACCGACATCAGTGGCGGCTAATGTTGCCTCCAGGGTTTGAGCGGATAGGGCTGAGAGGTTGCATATCTGACTCATTTCCCCCGGATAGCTGGTCGGTTTCCGCTCTGCGGTTTTGGCAATGTGGTTGGCGAGTTTCGCCAACGTCTTCGTTGTTCCAATGCCAATACCGCATGGGATGCCAGTCCATTGAAGAATGCGATCTCGAACGCGACGAGACCTTTCAGTCAGGTCGCCTCGCACGCCATGAAGGCCGACGAACGATTCGTCAATGGAGTAAATCTCTTGCTGGGGACCTAAGCCTGCCGCCAGAGACATCACCCGGTCACTCATGTCGCCATAAAGGGGGAAATTCGCCGAGAGCGCAACCAAACCATCACTTTCGGCCAAGTGTCGAATCTGAAACCACGGGGCGCCCATCGCCACGCCGAGCTCCTTGGCTTCATTACTCCGCGCAATTGCACAACCGTCATTATTTGACAGCACAACCACGGGACGACCCTGCAAGCTGGGTCTAAAAACCCGTTCACAACTCACGTAGAAGTTGTTGCCATCCACCAGCGCAAACATGGTCAAGTCTGGAAGCGTTTTATGCTGCTGGTGACAACGCCCCAAACTTCGATGGTCTGATCGTTCCCCGGAGAGATGTCAGGATAGGTCGGGTTGGCTGCCTTGAGCTTGATGCGGCCAGCGCGCTGGTACAGAGTCTTCACCGTGAATTCCCCATCCACGACGGCAACCACAATATGACCGTGTCGAGGCTTCAGCGCGCGATCAACTATGAGCGTATCTCCATCAAAGATTCCAGCGTCACGCATGGACTCTCCGCGGACCCGAATCAAGAAGGTAGCTTGGGGGTGCTTTACTAGCTCTGCCGTAAGATCAATGCGCTTGACTGCGAAGTCCTCAGCGGGCGATGGGAATCCCGCGCATACGCGATCACCGACCAGCGGCAGCAAAAGCGCCGGAGCCCTGGTCTCGGGTGGCAACCGCAAAACACTGATCATACATACAGTATAAGGCACTGCCGCAACGCCGGTAACCCACTTTTTGAAGCGTCAGCCTGCTTGTGTGTTGCCACGCGAGCTGCGATTATGGGTTGACCTCAGAGTCAAGAGAAGACTAACTTCCGCAGAGAGCTGGGCCAGCTCAAGAGGACGTTTCGGAAGCAAAGCATCTCGCGCGGATCGAAGCGATCTCACGAGAAAATTGCAGCGGTAAGGTTTCGTCCATTGTGCAGTAACGCGGGCATTGATTTTCCCGCGCAGCCTGGTTCACGCATTAGGTTCCACATAGCCCCGCGCGCGCAGACCTATTGACCGCCGAAATGCTCTTACATCCGCCGTTACATTGGCCAAGTTAGAGCACCAAAGAGAAAGCCCCGCACTACTGTATTTGTAGCAACGGGGCCTAGAGCCACAAGGGCTTATGTTTGGTGGCGCTTCACGGATTCGAACCGCGGACCTGTGGATTATGATTCCATCGCTCTAACCGACTGAGCTAAAGCGCCAAGCCCTCTATTATAGGGCACAAAAAATGGCGTGTGCAAGCGCCGTTCAAAAATGGCGCATTGCTGGCTGAAATGCCACGTGGGTACTCGCTTCGTCCAGTGCCGACATCCCCAGCATGGCCATGGAGCGCAGGATTTCTTCTCGCAGGAGGCGGATGGCATGGACCACGCCGTCTTGACCTCCCGAAATGACTGCGTACATCATCGGCCGCCCCACGAAAGCTAAGTGAGCACCTACTCCTAGTGCCTTGATGACATCGTTTCCACGCCTGATGCCGCCGTCGCAGAATAACCCGGCGGTTAGTTCTGAGCGGTTGATCTCGGGCAGAGCCTCTATAGGGGAGATTGTGCAGTCGAGTTGCCGTCCGCCGTGATTCGAGACGACGACTGCGTCGGCCCCTATGGCCGCTGCGCGGTGTATATCGGCCGTATGCAAAAGTCCCTTAATCACGAAGCGGCCAGGCCAGGCGTCGCGAAGCGCTTTCAGGGACTCCCACGTCTGGTGGATTCTTTGAAGGTCTTGCTGCGGCCTGAAAGCAATCATCGGTAAGCGCTCGCCTGCTAGATTCTCGAAGTGAGGTAGGCCATGCCGGATGTACGATGCCAGCGCGTTTTTGACCAACCAGGACGGGCGAGACATCAAAGAGCAAGCGAGCCGAAATGATGGCCTCAAGGGTGAGCTGTAGCCATTGCGGATATCGCATTCGCGCTTGCCGCCCACTGGCACGTCTACAGTGACCACCAGAGTCTTGAACCCGGCGCGCTGCGCACGATGAACAAGCGCACGTGATTTCTCCGCTGTGCTGGCGTACATCTGAAACCACGCGCGGGGATTTGCCTGGATCACCGTTTCCAGTGGTGTGACCGATGCGCCACTCAGCACAAAGGGAACGTTCTCTGCGGCGGCTGCTCTGGCAAGCTTCACATCGGCATCCATGGCGAAAGCTGCGGCCGCGCCCATTGGGGCAATGCCGAACGGCGCAGACCAGGTTTCACCCCATAGATGAAAAGCGCTCGATCGCTCCGCTGACTTTTGCTCCATGTGAGGAATGAGCCGCAAAGAGGCGAACGCCGCCAGGTTGGCACTGGCGGTGACGCCGTCTTCTGCTACGCCGGCGATGAACTCGAATATCGTTCGCGGCAAAACACGTTGAGCCCTGCGTTCAAAGTCGGCAAGGTTGACGATTTCTTTCATGTGACTTGGACTCGCCAGTTCAAAGCAGATGGCAGGCGCAGCTCAGCGCCTGCATGGATGGTGCTCATCGCCCGTGCCAATGCGGGCCCGAGATGAATGCCAGACCTCCCGCAGCACCCAGTTTGAAATAGCTAGTCAAGCTTGATGTTCGATTCCTTGGCGATCCTTTCGTAGACAGTGAGTTGTTGGCGCCAGTACTTGTCAAACTCTTGCGGTGTCGAGCCCACGCCTTCTATCCCTGCGTCCGCGAGTCGTTTGGCTGTCTCTGGGGAGTTCACTGCCTTGCGGACTTCATCCGCAAATCTCTCAACAATGTGTTTGGGCGTTTTGGCGGGCGCAAATATCCCCGTCCAGAAGGGAATGTCATATTCGGGAAGGGCCTCACTCATGGATGGCACGTCCGGTAGTTTGGGCGAGCGCGAGGTGGTGGTGACAGCCAGTGCTCGAACCTTGCCTGAGGCGATGTGCTGAGCCTGAGGAGGCAGCCCGTCGATGAGCATGTCGACTCTTCCCGCCAGCAAGTCAGGGACGACTGCGACCGTTCCCTTGTACGGTACATGAACTATGTTCGTCTTCGCCAGCTTGTTGAAGAGCTCCGCCGCCAGGTGGATGCTGGTGCCAACTCCGGAAGACCCGTAGGAGTATTTGCCTGGGTTTTCCCGGGTCAACGCGATGAACTCTTGCAGGTTCTTCGCGGGCAGTCCGGGATGGACGACAAGCACCAGTGGAAAGCGCGATGCTAACGTGACCGGTGCGAAATCATTGATCGGGTCGTAGCGCAAGTTCTTCATGGTCACGGCGTTGACCACGGCTCCAGATACTGAGTGGAAGACAAAGGTGTAGCCGTCAGCAGGTGCTCGCGCAACCATCGCAGATGCAATGGTTCCGCCTCCGCCACCCTGGTTTTCGATGACGATGGGCTGGCCAATCTGCTTGGACACACGCTCAGCAATGACGCGGGCTACGTTATCCACCCCACCTCCGGGTGGGAACGGAACATACATCTTGATCGGTTTGGAGGGCCAGGCGGAGTCTGCCGGCTGAGCCAGCGCGACGTTGAACGATGCAAGGGCGGGCATGGCAAGGATGCTGAGCCAGCATATGGACCTTCTGAGTTTTCTTCCTGCGAACATATTTGTCTCTCTTCGTTAGTTGCTGACGAGTTGGGTGGGTGTCTCATCTGCCGTGGGATTGAGGGCTTTCTGATGGTCCATATGCTGGAATGAGAAAGGCTCAAAGAATCATCAATGCAAATAAAATTTCGTGCAACATCACGGACAATGTTTCAAATTCTGGAACTGAAAGTTCCATTAGTTGGAACATTTTTCATATCGTTGTGCTAACGATCAGTGCCATTCATGATGAAGCTCGTGAGCAGCTGATTTGGAGGTTCGGTGCTGCCATTGCGAGGAAGAGGGCGAGCGCATCGCAGCGCAGCGCTGGCCATGCTCTGCTGCTCTCATCAACTGACTCCACTTACATGGTGATATGGAAAGATCTATCAGAGTTGCGCTGCCGGGTATTCATAAGGAGCTGTTGGAATCAAAACTCCCGAGCTGGTTGTCACCGAGCTGGTTCTACTCGTTTGACGACGGCCTTGAGGCAGTTCGCGATGCCGAGATCGGGTGGGTAGATCTACCAGACAAGAAAGACATGTCAGCCTTGGTTCATCAATCGAGCGGGCTGAGGTGGGTCAATACGGTATTGGTCGGGATGGACGGCTTGCCAGTGGATCTCATGGCGCAGAGGAACATCACTCTCACCAACGGTGCAGGGCTGAACTCCGTTGCAGTAGCCGAGTTCATCGTTTTGTCCATGCTGGTGGTCGCCAAGGGCTATGACCAGATCGCGCATGCCAGGACTACGGCCACTTGGCTCACTCAGGCGCCCGGCAGGTTGGAGTTGTCAGGAACCAAAGCGCTCATCATTGGGTATGGCTCGATTGGCCGCGCCGTCGAGAGCCGCCTGCAAGCTTTCGGTGTAAGTGTGACCGTGGTGCGCAGGTCGCCCTCGAACGAACTGCATGTACTGGGTCCGGGGCAATGGCAAGAGAAACTTCCGAACTTCGACTGGGTGATCTTGACCGTGCCAGCCACAGCTGAAACGGTCAAGATGTTTGGTGTAGCGGAATTCCGCGCCATGAAGTCAACCGCGTTTTTTCTGAATTTCTCTCGTGGCTCGTTGGTCGATCAGCCGGCTTTGGTACACGCGCTGGCCCAGAAAAGCATTGGCGGAGCTTTCCTGGACGTCACTGATCCGGAACCACTGCCAATTGATCATCCGCTGTGGCGGATGGAAAACGTCGGCATTTCGATGCACTTGTCTGGCCGCTCGCAAACAAGGATAGGGCCGCGCGCCTGTGACTTGTTCTTGCGGAATCTGGATCGATACCGGCGAGGTGAGCCATTGGACAATGCTGTTGACTTGAAGGTCGGCTACTGAGTGTGCACAGGTAGCCGCGCCAACTCATCACGCACCAGTTTCACGATCAATCGATCGAGCGTATCCACTGAGTAGCCGCTCACGTCATGTGAAGTCTCACGGCCTGGGCCGCTGCTGGGCTTGCTGGCATCGGCATAGGTCAGGAAGACGAAGCGTCCGCCTGTGTACTGAGCAATCTGGCGCTGAATGTATTCGCCCTGGCGATCCAGACCACTGGCGCCTACGCTGAACACCTTGATGCCCTTGCCCAGGGCTGCCAACATGTCGTTGTCGTATTGCGGGCCTCCGTAATCAAGATGGGGCGGCGCATCTGCCAGCAGCACGACCAAACGCGTCGTGCCGTCGCCACGCCAGCTCAAGTTGTGTACGGTTTCATTCAGGGCTTCGTTCATGGCTTCCGGTGTGTCACCGCCGCCGTCAGCGCGCAGGGCATTCAGCACCTTCTGGAAAGCACTCAGGTCGTTGGTGAAATCGTGGCTGCGCAGTAAAAAGGCATCGCCTTTGTCTCGATAAGCCACCATGCCAAAGCACAGATCTGGCTGGCTGGGTAAGCGGGCCACTTCATTGGCAATTCCTGCGAGGCTGGTTTTGAGTTTGTCGATCTCGTCTGCCATGGAGCCGGTGGCGTCTATCAGGAACACAAGATCCAGTTGAGCGCGTGCGGGCAAGGGGGTAGAAGAAAGGGTGATGTCCACAGCGCTTTTTTGCCCTCTGCGCAAGAAGCCGCGCGCTTCCTGGCCGCCTTGGCGTACTGAAACTTCGTAGACTGAACTACGTGAGGGGTCGAAGGCATTCGGGTGAACCCACACGCGTCCTCCGGTGTCGGTGCGTGCCCACATCGCCGCGCCTTGTGGGGAGCGTACGGCCACTTCTGCATCGGCCACGGCCCGGCCCGCCCGGTCTTTCACCAGCAGTTGATATCGCTCGCTGACATCTCGCGCACGATGCTCCACCCGATTCCGACCACGGAAGTCCAGATAGGCTGAAAAGTCTGCGTTGTCGTCCACCATGCCAGCGGTCACAGGGGCCGGACGGCGCTGGAGGGTTTGCCGAGCGGGCTCCATGGCAACTGACCCAGCTGCCGGGCTGAAGCTATCTTCAGCGACAGCGCTGGATTTGGCCTCCGCGCGGGGCGATCGTGCAGTTGCCACAGGAGCGGCAGGTGCAGGCGCTGGCGATGCAAGCTTTTCTCGCGCGGCGTATCCATGTGACCGGTCGCTTCGGGCGCTGGCCTCGGATTCTTGTCGCCAACCAGCCTCGCGGCCAGGAACTTCACGGGTCTGGATAGGGCGGCGGCAGTTCTGTGCGCTGGGAGCCTGGAAGTCTGGAGCGAAGAGCGCCGGAGGCAGCGGGTGCACGGCAGATGGTTGCTGTGGCCGGGAGGGTTGCGGCAAAGGCTGGGGGCGCGGTTCAGGCCAGACGGTGGGCTGAGGAATGGGGCTCAATGCCTGAGCGGTGCAGGCAGCCAAAAGCACGTGAGTGCAAACCAGCATGGCAAGGCTGCGGCGGGCAAGGGGGCGGGACATGGTGTGCTCCATCGGTTGTGATGAAGACTGACACGGGTGAACGCGCTGGATGGGGTTAAAAAACTTTAAAAAATTTCCTAACGACTAATTTTGGAAGGCGTTGAGAGCGCTTTTAGGCTCCAAGTTCGAGGTCCTTCTAGAGCGATTCCACGTGCGCGATCATGCGCTGGCGGCCTTTTTCGTCAGGAAGGCGTCCGGTTCCCGCGCCCAGGTTGTCGATCAGATTGCGTTCATTACTGGTGGCGGGGGTGGCCACGGTCACGGCCGGGTGCGAAATCGCGAATTTCAGGAAAAACTGGCCCCAGGTGGCGATGTCGTATTCGGTCGCCCACTCCGGGACGGTGTGCCCTTTTACTTTTTGCCACAGGCGGTCACGGCCGAAAGGCTGATAGGCCAGAACGCCAATGCTTTTCTGCTGCGCCAGAGGAAAAATGCGTTCTTCCATGATGCGGTTGTCGATGGCGTAGTCCACACCGATGAAGTTGAGTTCATGCTCGCGCATGACACGCTCAAGCTGTTCGTAGTGTTGCGGGAAAGTGGTGGTTACCCCCACGTAGCGGACGCGCCCGGCCTTTTGATATTCCTTGAGCAAGCCTAACTGGGTGGGCACATCACCCATGTTGTGCACCTGGATCAAGTCAACCGGCGTTTTTCCCAGCCGTTCAATGGAGCGGTCCAGCTGCGCGCGTGCCGCCTTGGGGTCGGCGTGGCTGCCTCCAAAGCCGGCCACGTTCACTTTGGTGGCCCAGAATAATTTCTGATTGACGCCGCTCGTACGCGCCACGCCGGCAGCCACTTCTTCTGAGGCGCCGTAACTGGGTGCAGTATCAAACACCGAGTTCGGGATTTTCGCCAGGTGCTCCAGCAGTTTTTGAATGACGTCGGTCTCTCCGGCCCCTGCAATGCGCGCGAAGGAGGCGGAGCTTCCCAGCCCAATCACGGGCAGGCGTTCTGAAGTGCCTGGAATGGTCCGGGTGATCAAGGCGCGTTGGCCGCCTTCAGCGGCGAGCAAGGCTTTGGGGGCTGCGGCCAGGGTGACGCCTGCCGAGGCGGCAAGTTGCAGGTAGTCGCGTCGTGAAATCATGAGGGGCTCCTTGTGTTCAGAAGGTGGCGGCGGAAATGGGGCTCCTGTCTGGTGGAGAGGCGGGCGCTGCGTCGGCTGAGGCCGTTTGGCGGGCAATGCTTTGCTGCTTGCGGCCAAGCCAATATCCCAGGGCTGCCCAGACCAGAGCCAGGGGCACGGCTACGCTGGTAAGTGCGGCCAGGCCCATGCCCAGGCGTCCCAGCGCACCTTCTACCTGCGCACCCGCCACATCGCCGCTGCGATAGCCAAAGGTATCGATGAACGCCTTGGATTTGTATTTGTCTTCGCGGCTGGTTACGGTGTAGAGAGTTTCACGGGCAGGGCGTGTGATGGCCCGTTGTATGGCCTTGAATGCGGCATCGAAGCTGATCAGCATGGCCAAGGTACCCACCATGGCGAGGCCTATGAATCCGAGAGCGACCGTCAAAGGCAGCAGCGTGAGGGTAATGTGCACGCCAAAGCGTTTCATCAATTTGCCAGCGAATACGGCTTGCAAGACCAGGGTGGCGATTTGGGTCAGCATGTCGATGCGTGCGAACATGGCGGTGCGCGTGTCTACATCCTGGCCCAGGGCCGCCACCATCTGCAAGCGGGTGAAATACAAGAAGGTGGCCACGATGCTCATCAAGATCACATACCCGGCGATGCCCAGGAGGTAGGGTGAGCGGAACACCGCCTTGAGGCCTTCCCAAGCACTGCCACCGATGACCGAATGATCTTCCGGGTTGGTCGCTACGGTCTGAGAGCCTTTGGAGCTCCCTTGGCTATGAGCCACGGTCCAGGCGAGGATCATCGCCAAGATCAGAAAGCCAGCGGACACCAGCAGCAACGCCGGTGTGCCCAGTGGGCGAGCGAGCATAGAAGCCAGCCAGGGGCCAAAGATGGCCCCCAGCGTTCCACCGACCGCAATCAGCGCGAAGAAGCGCTTGCTCTGCTCCAGTGCAAAGCGATCGGCCATGAGCGCCCAGAACAGCATGGTGGCAAACAGATTGAAGACGCTGAACCAGATATAGAACACTTCACCGCTGGTGGTGCCGACCGCGCTGGGCGCAGCCACCAACAATAGGAAAAATCCCACCAGGCTCAGTGCAAAGAAGGCATAGGTGCAGGCGATGAACTGCACACGCCGGAAGCGGCTCACAAGCCAGCCGAAAACGGGGTTGGCCAGCAGCGTGACCACCGCAGTGCCCACAAACAGCCAGCGCACCGCTTCAATGCCGCGCTGCATGCCCAGTGCATCGCGCGCCGGGCGCAGCAGCATGAGCGCGGTCAGCACGCAAAAGAAGAATGCCCCCGACAGGAGTACCGGTATGACCTCTTCGCGCCGGATATTGAATAGTCCAGACACCCGAGATGAAAGCGTGCTCTTATGGGACATACGACCTTTGAGGAACGATGGCAGAGAGGCGGGCGGTTTGGTGTGGCAGTGGTAAAACGCTGCCAATTCGGCGGCACATGAGCACAGTAGCTGCCCTCACCGATCAGGTTTTTCATGATACGCCATGGATCACAAATTGGCGTGTTTATCGTTTGCTTTCAATGGGTTAAGTTCGAATGGTGTCTTGTCGCAATTGCGAGCATGGGCTCTGGAGCGCCACGAAGCTTGGTTTTTCTCCCTCTCCCACGCCTGGGAGAGGGCAGGGGTGAGGGTAGACGGCCTTTCAATTTCATCGAACCTTTGCCTGGAACCAAATGAGTTCAGCGTTGAGCATGTGCTCTTAATATGTGACGGCTGCAGGTCAGCAAAGCCGCCAATGGTTGTCGAACTGCAGTGCTTGAACAGCACCTGAGGCGTCAGCGGCGTGCCAGAGCTTGTCCTTGGGCACGTGACGACCTACTTCATGCCCACCGCCACTCCACAGCAGTGAACCATCTAGCGCCAGGGGGCAAACGTCAGTCTGCGCTACGGTGCTCAAGAAACGGCCCTCTGAGCTGAACCAGGCGGTGCAATCGGACTTGGGGCAGCTCACGACGAACCCCCCGTCGGCACCCGGGGAGCATTCCACGCTGCCGCCGTAGCCTGCCAGGCTGGGTTGCCCCTGGGCCAGGTTCAGCGCGGTGCCATCCCATATTGCAAAGATAGGCGCACGCGTGCGTTGCTCGTCGTCATGCTCGGCTTGCAGCGCAATGCCCAGCAACTGGCGTTTGGCGTCCCAGGCCAGGTGGCGAATGGACAGGCGTGGATCAGGCAGGCGCCATTGCCCCAACAGGCGCCCGTCCTCAGGATGAAGCGCCACCAGGGAAGGCTCCATGCGATCAATCCACTTTTTGCTGCGGCCAGTCTCGCTTTGCGTGGGTATGCCGCCATTGGCCACGACCACAGTACCCGCAGGGTAGTCGCCGAGAGCGCACGGCAGCACCAGCAGCTCGTGCGGGTCCATGCCATGGGTGGACCATTCGGCCAGCTTCTCCAGCGATTGGGCGCTGCGCAGACCTATGCAACCCTGGCTGTTTTCCAGGTCTGTTTCAGTGGTCAGCAGGATGTCACCAGCAACTGCTTTTGAGTGGGCCTTTGTGTGGGCCCGTACAGTGGACGAATGGCCGACGACGACATGGCCATTGAAGCAGCGATCTTCTTCCATCCAGGCCCAGTGGGCCTCTGCCTTGGATGGTTGCCAGCGCACCAGCCAGTCGCCGGGCCGCCGCGCGGCAAACAGCAGTTGGCCGTCTGGCAGGCGTTGCACACCGTGGCCGCGCGTGGGCAGTTTCAAGCTTGCGCCGATACGCCATGAAAAGCCATGGCCGTGTGGGTCAATGTGCAGCAGCCCCGCCCAATCTTGCACCCCACCGGCTGACTTGTCTTGCCACACGGCGGCCAAGGTCGCAGAGCCCGCACTGCTGATGGTTCGACTCTCGCCAGCCATCGCATGACCAGCCAAGCCCGGAAGTCCGGCAGTGCCGCCACTGAGGGCCAGCCAGCGGAGCAGGGTACGCCGCTGCATGCCCTGCGTGTCTCCGCTAGTCACCGTCTGCATCGCTGAAGCCCAGCGGAATGTCGAGCGCCGGCGCGACTTCAGATTGGTAGAGCGCGGTGATGGATTTGAGCCGGGCCGCCGCCGCAAGCACAGATGAATTCAAGCGCGTGTCTCGGGCGTTGCCTGAGCTTGCCCGCAAGCTACCGATGGCGGCATTGGCAGCGCCTAAAGCTTCGCGCCAACGCTGGGCCAACTGGATGTGGCCTTTACCTAAAAGCAGCGCCTCAATGGGCAGCACCTCTTTGTCCGGATCAGGCGGTGTTTGGCGCTGCGCGGGTTTGAGTAAGGCTTGGTTTTGCAGGGCTTGCCACTGGGTCTGCCAGTCTGTGAGGTTGTCGGCGAGCGCTTGACGGGCGAAGGCGGGCGGCTTGCTGGAGCCTTCCACCGCTTTGACCGGTTTTTCCATCTGAGCCCAGCGCAGGCGCTCCAGGCCCCCCAGCCACTGGTTGACCCATTCGGCCATGGCTGCGCCTGTTTCCTCGGCTGCCTTGGCAGCTTGCGCCTCATCTATTTCGCTTTCTTCGGCTTGCGGGGCGTTGTTCCAGGAAGCGCTCTGCATCGCCTTGAGATCGTTGGCGATGCCCTGCGCTTCGCGAGTGATGGCTTGTGCCACCTGCCCGGCATAGGCGCATTCCGCAGACGCGGGTTTAAGCCCCTTGGTCAGCAGCCAATCCAAGGCGCCGAAGCCCTTGGCGGGGGTTCCCACCAACTCCATGTCAGAGGCTGACGAGGGGGCTTTGATAACGGCGCGTTCAATCAGCTGTGGCCGTATGGGGGTGAAGTCAATTTGCCGCAAAGAACGCCGCACCACCAATGGCCCCACGCTAGGGGTAGACAACTGTAGCCATGCATTCAGCGCTTGGCGCCAGCTTGTGCGTATGGCTTCTGTGGTGGGGCGAGTAGCGCCGCTCGCAGCCGAGCACCAGCTCGCAAGTGTTTGCTCTTGCGCCTGGCTGGCTTGCACGAAGCTGGCCGCATGCGCAGACAAGTGCTGGCCATACAGGCCACGCAAAACCTGTGCAGCGCTGTAGTAGGGCATAGGGGTGTCATTGGCTGCAGACTGAGCGTGCGTCAAAGCACTGGCGGCCAGGCACAGTGCCGCCACCAGCGGGTGACCCATGCGTGTACTTGGGCGTGCCCTTGTGCAAATAGCATCAAAAGTGGAGGCAAGGCGTTTCATAGCGACTCCACAAATTTGACTAAAGCTTGGCGCTCTTTAGCTGACATTTTTAGCACGCGCTGCTTGGCATCTTCGGCTTCGCCGCCATGCCACAGGACAGCTTCCAGCACACCGCGGGCGCGTCCGTCGTGCAGCAGGCGCTGGTGGCCGTTGACGTCTTTCAGCAGCCCAATGCCCCACAACGGAGGGGTGCGCCACTGTTGGCCACTGGCCAGAAAATCGGGCCGGCCGTCAGCCAGATCCTTGCCCATGTCGTGCAGCAGCAGGTCCGTATACGGCCAGATACGCTCGCCCGCGATGGACTTGGCCGTCAGGTGGGGGAAGGGCCCTTCGCGGGTGACATAGCTCGGCTTGTGGCAAACCGCGCACTGCGCGTTGGCAAACAGCGCTTGCCCTTGTTTGACGGCAAGGTCGTGCACATTTCGGCGTGCGGGGGGTGCTATGGTGGCCTGATAGAAGATCACGTCATGCAGAGTTTTGTCGTCTATTTCAGGAGACTTTGCACTGGCCTGCTTGGCGGTCAGTCCCTTGGAAGAGCCGCCTCCATGAGGTGCGGCCAGGCAATCGGTCTGGGCAGATGTGCAGGCTTCGTTGGGAGCCACGCTTGAAGTGATGCCGATATCGCCTAAAAAAGCATGTGCTGTCTGATGTGCGACGCTAGGCGCATTCGCTTTCCAGCCAAAACGGCCAATCGACTCGCGCTGGCTGACGGCGTCCCAAACGCGGTTAACCTGCCCTTTGATGGGGCCGCCCAGCGCAGCCTGTTCACGGACATTGGCCAGAATTTCGGTGTCGGGAATGGCTTCGAGCAAGCCCACGCCTATTACTTGCGGGGCAATGCGAGGGCTGATCATCACGTCTTTGGCCATGGGGCCGTAGGCCAAGTC
Organism: Ottowia thiooxydans DSM 14619; assembly: GCF_000422885.1. Taxonomy (GTDB): domain Bacteria; phylum Pseudomonadota; class Gammaproteobacteria; order Burkholderiales; family Burkholderiaceae_C; genus Ottowia; species Ottowia thiooxydans. Next base: position 56,560 of record NZ_AUGX01000023.1, read on the forward strand.
GGTCAACTTGTAGAGTGGTTTGATCAGCTCGTACTTGGTGCCATCCGCAAAACGACCACGCAAAGGCTCCTGGTGAATACGCACCACGCCTTCGGGCTTCACGCCTTGTACCGCCGCGTTGCCAAATTGGTCTCCATAGGTGGGTTCGGGTACGACGCCCGCGCGCGGATCAGCCTTTCCGGGAACAGACAAGCGTATGAGCAGGGCCACCGTGGGCTCGGGCTCCGGGCCGAGCGTGCGGGAATAATCAGGTGGCTCACCGCGACCGTCCAGCACATGGCAGCCTGCGCAACTGCGTGCAATGAAATGGGGCCCTAGTCCATCGCGTACTCGGGTGGAGGCCGGCGCTTCGACCCAGTTGCGCTTAAAGAAGGAGTTGCCAATGACAAACCGCGTACGCTCTTCATCACTCAGGTTGGCAAACGGGAATGAGAACGCATTTTTGCCGGTAGCGAACACGGTGGTTTTCCCGCCAGTGAGTTCGCTGGGATCCGGTGCCGCGCGCGCCGTATTCGCTTTTGCAGTGGGCTGTGCATCAGCCCCAAACGGGAGTAACAAGGCGGTGGCCACCACCGCGCACAGGCTGGCACCTGCCCAAGCCAAAGCTACGCCTTGCTGGCGGAACCAAGTTTTTTCCCGTTTAGTTTCGCCAGCGTGCGCGTTCTTCGATCCCGTCATAAGTCAGTGCAATTTCAAGATTACGGCTGAACCAGCGTCAGCTTGGTGATACCAATGGCATTGGCCGATTGCACCAATAGTTTGGATTGCTCGGTGGCACTATCCACCGCGGCCTGGATGCGCTTGCGGCCCGGCGCATTGGCGCCACCGATGATCTCGCGATCAAACGGTGCCTGGATGCCTTCCGTGGCTTTGACTGTCTGCGCGATCTGCGCGCTCGTCTTGCTGACCAGCTCAGTGTTTTTAGCTGCAACGAGCTCCGAAAGCGAAGCGACTTTTAGAGCGGTTCCATCCAGACGGGTGTACTGACCCAGCCACACATTCTGGATGCCCTTGGCATTGGTCACCATGTCGCGGTGGGTGTTATCTGAGAAGCAGGAGTGCTCATCTTCCTGATCCTGCGAGTTCAGGGCGACTTCCATTCTCTCGCCAGCCAGTTCGCCGCGCGAAAGCGAGCCCAGGCCCACGATGATCTTGCGTACGGATTCCATACCACCTGCTTCGAAGCGCGAGCGGTAGTTCTTCTTGCCCGGTGCCCAGGCTTGAGTGACTTGGGTAAGGTCGTCAATGAGCAACTCGGTCACTACCTTCAGGTAGGTGCGGCGGCGATCGGCGTGTGGCCGTTTGCCGTCTACGTAGTCTTCAAAAGGGCGGTTGCCGGGGCCGGACTCAGACAAATCCTGGCCCCACAGCAGAAATTCAATCGCATGCCAGCCGGTGGCGATGTTCTCTTCGCCGCCACGCTCATTTTGCTTGGCCAGGTTGGCTTTGGTGATTTTGAACTTCGGGTTGTTGATGAGGCCGGTGTTGGCCTTGCCTTCCACGTAGTCCACGTAGGATTCATCCATGGGCCAGGCGTTGATCTGGCCTTCGGGGCCTTTGTCGTCGTCGATGGGGCCGCCATAGAAGCGGAAAGCCTCGGTCTGGCCGTAGAACTCACGTGCTGCCAGCCAAGTCTTGCGGGCCGCGTCCAGCGAGGCTTGTGAGGGGGCCGCCAGGAACGCTGCAATCACCTTCTGCATATCGCGTGCTGCGGCCAAGGTGTCACTGTAGTTGGCAAATACTAGCTCGGCATAACCTGCCGCCACGGTCTTTGCGGTCACGCTGGCGGTTTGCGCATTTGCCATGGATATCCAGGCCGGCATTGCGCTCAGCCCCGCTCCCAACATTCCCCCCAGCACTACTCGGCGGGCAACACGAAGCGTCATACTATTTTTCCTTGAATGAGAGATTGGCTAATCGCTGTCGGACGAAGCCCTTGGCGGTGAGGCCGAAATGATAATCGTTCTTAAATGAGATGTGGTGCCGGATGGAACTTCCGACCTACCCCGGATGTACATGAGTCCGGACTATAAGCGGACGCAATCTCTCCAATGGCACCAGGTGCGAAGCCTTAACAGGACCGAGTAACACCACATAGGAACAGGGCCTGTGTGGTGGTCTGAGGCGCCATCGGTCAAGGGGATTTGTAAAGAGTTGACCCCATTGGGTGCTGGCAAGCGTGCAAGCTGATGTGAGAATAACCATATGTTTCCCCATCGCGCTGTTGAAGCCTTGACCGACGACGAACTGATGCTAGCCTACGCCCAAGGTGATACCCCCGCCTTTGATGCGCTGTATGCGCGCCACGAGAGTGCGTTGCTGCGGTTCGTTCGGCGCCTGCTGGGGCATGGGCTCGCAGCGCAAGCAGAAGAGGTGTTTCAAGACACCTGGATGCGAATCATTGCGGCGCGAGAGAAATATGCGGCGCGAGGCGATGCCAGTTGGCGAACCTGGGCTTTCACCATTGCCCACAATGCCGCTATGGACCGGTTGCGTGTGAGCGGGCGTGAGAAGCCGTTGGAGTTGCCTGACGATGCCGACGATTCCATGGAGTGGTTGCAGGCTGCGCTGGATTTGAACCACCCTTCCACCGAAGACGTGGCCTTCTGGAGGGCCGCAGGCCAGCAGTTACTTGATTGCCTGGACGCGTTGCCGGCTGTCCAGCGTGCGGCCTTTTTGTTGCACCACGAAGATGGCACTTCGGTGGAAGACCTCGCACACCGCCTCGCACTACCGTTCGAAACTGCCAAGAGCCGGTTGCGGTATGCGTTGCAAAAACTGCGCGGGTGTATGCAGGCCTATCTGGTCGTGCTGGAGGTGCGCACATGAGTGACACAGATCCGCGGCCAACGGAGGCCAATGAAGGGTCTCAGAAATTGCTAGACGCGCGCCTGGCGAAGGCCCTCGAGCATGCGCCAGATGCACATATGCACCCAGATGCGTCCGTGCGAGCCTCCATATTGGCGGCAGCGCGGGAGGCCGTGAAGCCTGCGGCCCAGGAAGAACGCAGGTCTCGCGGGTGGTTGTCTTGGTGGCGTGGCGAGGGAGCGCCGCGTTCGCGTATGCCGTGGAATGCTGCGCTGGCTTCCTTGTTGGTGGCTAGCTTCGTTACCCTCATGTGGCAAGGCGAGCCAGTGCCTGAAGCGCGTTTGGATGGCGAGCCGGCTTTTCAAGCTGAGGTACCAGCGGTGGCTTCGCCTTTGCCGGAGGCCAAGGAAAGCACGCCGCCTCGCCCTGAACCAGAGAAGGCTGCTGCCGGCGAGCCTGTTTATCGAGCACCCATGCCCGAGGCACCGGTTCGCGCTACGGCCACTCCACCTCCTGCGAAAAAGCCTGCGCCCTCGGAACCTGTTCCGCCACCAGCACCAGCACCAGCACCAGCACCAGCACCAGCACCAGCACCAGCACCAGCACCGGAGGCGGACCCCTCAGCGAAGGTGCTTGAGCGGAGTACTGCTCCCGCAGAAGACCGTGCCATGAAGGCGGAAGAAGCTCGTGCAGCGCAAGCGATGCGGAATACGCAAAAAGAAGCGTCGTCCTTGGGGGCTGAACGCCGCTTGGAGAGTGAGCGCGCCAGAGGGGCTGCCGCCGCCGGCGCAAGCGTAGGAGAAACATCAACCGCCATGGCCCCCGCGCCCGCTGCGGCGCCTCGTATGGCGCCCCGTGCTCAGGTGGCTTCTCCAATGGCAGATGCCCTTGCCTCTTCTGCGTGGCCGCCCAACTGGACCCATTTACGGAGATTGCCAGAAGGCCCGGCTCTCCCGCGTTCGCAAGCCGGAGGTTTGGCTCAAATGATGGTGGCCCTGCCGCAGGGGGAGGCGGCGCCTGCCCAAGGGATGGCGGAGGCTGCCAGGGCGAGCGTGGAGTTGTTGAGCAATGGCCTGCCCTTGGGGGTGCTGGAGCTCTATTCGCGCTATTGGCGGTTCAAGCCAGCAGATTCAGGCTTGGCAGAGCGCTCGGGCCCAATCGAGGCGTCGGCCTTGGCGCGCTTCGTGGAAGAGTTGGGGCGCTTACCCCAAACCCGGTAGGCGGCTGCCAGAGGGCGCGCCGAGGTGAATGCGAGGGTTGTTCCCCGGGCTTTCCTGTGAAGCTGCCTAGTCATCGTAGTTTGCGAACTAGATAGGGCCTCGAGCCCAGCGCTTTGAGGTCCATGACGGCTCTTGAGGTATCGCTACCCCCGGTATCTGGGGGGCGCGTTCCATATTGAGCTGATTTCTCGCCCATCGAATGGCAGTTGGAGATACCGTTAAAGAATGCATCGAGGGATTTTCGCGACGTGAATCCACGCGGAGAGTGAGACGCTGACGCATTTCTCGATTCCCGCCAAATGCAATTCTCTCGCCTACTGTGTAAACGAAGCATTTCTGTTTAGTTCAAATGAATGAACCGGTCGGATTAATGTGCGGAGTAGTTGTTTAGGTGCATCTTTTCGCTATCCGCAGCGGCCATCCAGGTTGACAGGAGGCGGTTTGTGCAGCAGTATGAGATGAAAAGTAAACTGGTCACTCTTCGAAGTGGTAAGTTGAATTCTGATTTTGTATTTATTCAGTTGTTTTTAGGTAAACGGCTGTTGCCTATTTGTAATTTAAATCCCAAGCCTGAATGGGTAGGAATCAAAGTTAAATTTTAGTAAGCGAAATATATCTCGTAATCAAGTGGAGGAAGTTCATGAAAATTAAGTCAATTCTTGCGTGTTCGGCATTTCTAAGCCTATCTGCCGTAAATTTTGCGGTCGCAGCGCCCCAAACTGGGCTATGGATGATCGCGTCCGGAGAAAACGCCTATGGCGGTGATCTTATAAATATCGACGTCCAAGACAACAAGGTTTTTATTATTTTCGCGGTTGGAGCTGTACCAAATAATACCTATTTTCTCTATGGTACAGGCACTCTAGATGGTGACAATGTCGCGGTGGAGCTTACTTCCTCCAAGGATTTGACAAAAAAGCAAGTGACGGGTAGTTTCAATAGTAGTACAACCGGTGTGATGACTTTTGAAGGTGTCGGGAGTCGCACCGTATTCCGAGTACAGTTAGCTGACACAACCAAGCCTCAGACTATGCTTGGCTCCTGGATTTTTACTTATGTAAACACTTCAACAGCGAAGGGAACGTCTCAAGGTCGCCTTTTGAATTCCATCCTGCCAGCATCAGTTAACGGTGGTGGCATTTCCGTTGATGGCTCAGGGAAATTTGGATGTGAATTCCAAACGGGAGGGACGTATAAAGGGTATACAGTTTGCGTCGATGTAACCAACCCCTCGCAGCAATTGAACTACTTTCTGAAGCGCAGTGCAGATGAGGCTGGTGGGGTGTATATGGTGAGCAATGCTATTAACGGGACGACCATAGCCTTGGCAAGAAGAGTGGGTACATCAGACGGAAAAAGCCTGGTAACGCCGAAATCAGCAAATGAGTCGCAAAAAATTCTGTCTTCTGCCATTGAGAATTTCTTGTACAACTACGGAGCTATCGCCAAACAAGAACTCTTGAATAAAGAGTAGGCGAATCATATTGTCACTTCGCCGCCCTCTGCGATAGAGGCCGGTCAGCGCAGGCCTGCGATGCGTGGGCTTGCTGTCAGAGTTTTCTCTAGCGTAGAGACGCGCGCGTCATCTTATGCTGGGTGCACGTGGGTAGTGGCGCCTTAGTGTAGTTCGCGGATAGAGCGGCTGCCCCTGAACTCGCGGATCGTTACAGCCCGATCAAGTATCGACTAGGGAACGGTTCTTGGCGGTTCTGGAGCGCAAGCCTCCAATCCAGTGAAAACTCTAAGAAGCGTTGGGTGACCCCGCCCAAGGCTCACATCGCCGTTGAACTGATTGCTTCTTGTTGACAGGCAGTTGCTTATGCATCAGTATAGGAATACTGCTTAAACTAATGTCGTCATTAAAAATGAGAACTAAGTTTCTATATTTTTAAATCAGATCAGGAGAGTGTATGGGCATTGAATCTAAAATTATTTGTTCTCTGGCTTTTGGTCTTTCAGCGATAAGCTGTGCGGCTGCAGCGCCTCAAACAGGAACTTGGCTGATTGCGAATGGGCAAAACGCCTATGGTGGCGATATTATAAATATCGATGCACAAAACAATAAGCTATTTGTTATATTTGCCGTTGGGGCGGTTCCAAATAATACCTATTTCCTTTATGGACGAGGGACTATAGACGATAGTAATGTTGTTTTAGACCTAACATCCTCCAAAGACTCGTCTGTCAAAAGAGTCACAGGAAGTTTCAATACCAGTACAACCGGGGTTTTGAATTTCCCGGGTGTGGGTCAGCGCTCAGTGTATCGGGTAAAGCTTGAAGATGAATCAAACCCGGTAAATATGATGGGGGTTTGGAATTTTAGTCATATTCCCGGGGAAAGTGATACTGGGGTGGCTCAATATCGAGAGTTCAATTCGGTTATTCCAGGAACCGTTGAAGGCTCCGGCATTGCCTTGGATCGTACGCAAAAATTTGGATGCGAATATAAGTTGCGTGGAGAGTTTCAAGGACATGTCGTCTGCATAGATATGGCCAATCCATCTGTCTCTGCTGGATATATTTTAAAGCGAAGTGCAAATGAATTGGCTGGATACTATATTCAAAACGATAGTTATCGTGGTAGGGGATATGGGCAAAGACTCGTGGCGTCCGACGGGGAAACGATTTTGATTCTCAAGCAGGGGGGTGAAGCACAAAATCTAATGCGGTCTGCCATGGAGAATTTTTCATACAACTACGGAAGTATGGTGAAAAATTTAATTTTGAAGGAAGCTAAGTAAGTTTTCCGATTTTTTTGCATGACCCTGTCGGTCAAGGTTCAGTGGTAAAAAAATCGATAGAAGCACCAAAAAAATAAATTCAATCCGCAAATTAAAATACTCCGAGGATTATTTTTAGTAACCGCAGGCGTATTTTTATAAATTAAATCGGCGAGCCGTTGACAAGTGCTGCTGATTCCAGTGATTGTTTTTTGCGGTACTGGCGTGCGATTTTTCTATCGCGGGGAAATTAATTTTCTCAATTCACAAATTGCTGAACGTGCCCAAACATCGGTCTCCTGGGGCTCGGTCGTTCTGGAAGCAGCTTACCGATGAGTGAGCGGCACCTTGCGCTTGTTTGCAAAAGCGCCCGTTCCTTCTTTCTGAACGCTACCGGCAAATAGAGGCCGGAATCGGCGGTCTTCTAAAGCACGATTCACACTTTTCGTGCCAGCCATGACGGCGAGGTGGCCGTAATCGCATATCGTCAGGCCCGCACCCAGGGCTTCTTCCATCAGCTTTTCCAGCGACACCACACGGCTGGCTAAACCGGCGCGCTCGGCTTTTTCCGCATTCATCATGCGGCCGGTGAGCACCAGGTCCATGGCTTTGGATTTGCTTATTGGGCGGGGCAGGCGCTGCGCGCCAGAGGCCTTTCTGTGCTGGATTTCTGTCTCGGGCACCATCGCAACGGGTGTCACAACCAGATTTTGAGCGCCATGTGCTCCCAGGTCGGAGATTCCTTGACGGAAGTCAATTCGAACTGGCAGCGCATGAAGATCATGGAGGATGCACCGGAGACCCATTGACAGACATTGCTCTCAGCGCTTCTGCCGTTGTTGTCAGGGTCTTCTTGTGTTGACAAATGTATATTTATGTATCATTGTGAAAATGCACGGACGGGAGAGTGAGCCTGAAAATAGAAAAAATAGAAATCAAGGCTCTCGGGTGCGCATTTTGGCTTTGAGTTAAAACGATAAAAGGAGAGGGCTAGGATTAATCTTTTGGCGAAAACATATTTGCTATCCGACGTAATTTAATAGAGGAGCTTCATGAAAATTAAATCAATACTTGCTTGTTCGGCGATCTTTGCGTTATCTGCTGCTAATTTTGCCGTAGCCGCACCTCAGACTGGGACATGGCTGATGGCTAATGGGCAAAATGCCTACGGCGGCGAAATTATAAATATTGACGCCCAAAACAATAAATTGTTTGTCATTTTTGCCGTTGGAGAAGTTCCAAACAATACGTATTTTCTGTATGGGTCGGGTGCTATTAACGGGGACAATGTTGAGGTGGAGCTTACTTCCTCAAAAGACCTGTCTAAAAGACTAGTCACTGGGTCCTTCAATACAAGTACTACTGGCATTCTGAATTTTCCAGGGGTGGGGGCTCGCACAATATATCGTGTGAAGCTAGATGACGAATCAAGTCCAGTCAGTATGATGGGGCTTTGGAATTTTAATAATATCAGTTATTCAACAGGCAAAGGGAGCGCTCAGGTTAGACTTTTTAATTCAGTTGCCCCGGCAACCGTCAATGGCAACGGATTTGCGGTGGACGATACTTTGAAGTTTGGCTGCGAGTATCAAGTAAAGGGAGATTTACAAGGCCTGCTTCTTTGCGCTGACGTTACTATTTCTTCATTGCCGAAAGTCTATGCTTTTAAGCGAAGTGCAAATGAAGCCGGTGGAATTTACTCTCAAGATGGCGTTAATACTCAACTGGCCTTGGCGCAGCGGCTTGACACGTCAGATGGAAAAACGCCATTGATCTTGAAACAGGGCGGCGATCATCAAAAAATTCTTGCTTCCGCTATTCAAAACTTTGTGAATAGACATGGCGCCGAAACGAGCAAATTGCTACTAAAGAAGAATTAGAGCAGCGAGTCCGGGGTGCGTGAGCGTGAACGCGGTCATACGCGTTCCCAGCGGACCCAGTCTGGCGGGACAGCAAAATGCCCACGATCGTGAAAACGAGCGTGGGCATTTCTTCTTGTCGAGGATGTCTGTCCAGAGGCATCCTCCTGATCCAGTAACCGCTTACCGGTGAGTGAACTGCCCCTTGCGCTTGTTCACGAAGGCGTCCATGCCTTCTTTCTGGTCGCTGGTGGCAAACAAAGCGTGGAACAAGCGGCGTTCGAACATCACGCCGTCATTCAAGCTGCCTTCAAAGGCGCGGTTTACGCTTTCCTTGGCGGCCATGACGGCGAGTTGGCCATAGTCGCAAATCATCAGGGCCGCACCAAGAGCTTCTTCCATCAGCTTGTCCAGCGGCACCACACGGCTGGCCAAGCCGGCGCGTTCGGCTTCTTCGGCATTCATCATGCGGCCGGTGAGCACCAGGTCCATGGCTTTGGATTTGCCCACTGCGCGGGGCAGGCGTTGTGTGCCGCCTGCGCCAGGGATCACGCCCAGTTTGATCTCGGGTTGACCAAACTTGGCGTTGTCTGCGGCGATGATGAAATCACACATCATGGCCAGCTCGCAGCCTCCGCCCAGGGCGAAGCCGCTGACGGCCGCAATGACTGGCTTGCGGATGGAGCGGATGGTTTCCCAATCACGCGTGATGTAGTCATCACGATAGACGTCCGCAAAACTGTAGGTGGCCATGGCGCCAATGTCAGCCCCGGCAGCAAAGGCTTTTTCGCTTCCAGTCACGATCATGCAGCCAATGGCTTCGTCTGCATCAAAAGCCTTGAGCGCTTGGCCCAATTCCACCATCAACTGGCTGTTCAGCGCATTCAGCTGCTTGGGGCGGTTCAGAGTGACGATGCCGACTTTTCCGCCTTCTGTGCGGACTTCAATGAATTCATAGGCCAAGGGGTATCTCCTGCTTGTTCTGAAAGGTTGTTCTTGCGGCTTGGGGCGTGTTTAAGTCCCACGCGCAGGGATAACTATAGCGATCAACAGGTCGGGTTACCCGACCACTCGGTTGGTTAATGGTAAATTGGCGTCTGAAGGAGACAAAAAATGACCAACCCGGAACCCTGCGTCCTGTACGAAACAGATGGCCCAGTCGCCATTCTTACGCTTAACCGCCCTCAGGCGCTTAACAGTTTTACCCGGAAGATGCATAGCGACCTTTGGGCCGCTCTGGATCGCGTGGAGGCTGATGAATCGATTCGAGCCCTAGTGATCACAGGGGCCGGCAGGGGGTTTTGTGCGGGGGCTGATCTATCGGAGTTCGATTTCCGCGAGGGGCCGGACATCATGCATCGCGCCGATCCCGGCCCGGTGATTGATGAGGCTTTTAACCCCACCACGCGCCGTCTGGTGGATGTTCGCGTACCTACCATCTGCGCGGTCAATGGCGTGGCTGCGGGGGCCGGCGCTTCGTTGGTCATGGTGTGCGATGTCGCCATTGCCGCGCCCGGGGCAGGGTTCATTCAGGCCTTCAGCAAGATTGGCCTCGTGCCCGACAGCGGCGGCACCTGGTTGCTGCCGCAGCGCATAGGTTTGGCGCGTGCAATGGGCTTGGCGCTGACAGGCGACAAGCTGTCTGCTGCCGATGCCAAAGCCATGGGCATGATCTGGGATGTGCAGGAAGATGCCCTGGGCGCAGCCAAGGCCATGGCGCAGCGTCTGGCAGCCATGCCCACCAAGGCGCTGGTGGCAACCCGCCATCTTTTGCGAAACGCGCATACACATACTCTTCATGAGCAACTGGATCTGGAGCGAGATGTGCAGTCGCGTTTGGGTTTCACTCATGATTACATTGAGGGCGTAACTGCCTTCCTGCAAAAGCGCGCACCGCAGTTCAAGGGGCAATGATGACTACGCAGTCCTCTGTAGCGCCGGGTCAGGCGCAGGATTTGGCGCGCCAGGTTGGTGAAGCCATGTTTTCAGCCGATGTGGCGTCTAAAGACACCATGCGCATGGAGCTTCTGGCCTGTGAGCCAGGCCGAGCCCTGATGCGAATGGAGGTGCGGGCAGCGCACCTGAACGGCCATCAAATCTGCCACGGCGGGTTTATTTTTACGCTGGCCGATTCCACGTTCGCCTTTGCGTGCAACAGCCGCAACCAGAACACCGTGGCGGCTGGTTGCTCGATCGAATTTCTCAAGCCTGCGCATGAAGGTGACATGCTCACCTGCGAAGGCATTGAGCAGGTCCAAAGCGGCCGCCATGGCATCTACGACATGCGCGTTACCAACCAGAAGGGCCAGACCGTGGCTCTTTTTCGCGGCAAGAGCGCGCAAATTGCCGGCACAGTGATTCCCACCGATGAAGTGAAACCCGAAGAGGCCAAAAAATGAAAAGCTTTCCGCTAGAGCCGATAGAGAAGGCCAGCATTGACGAGCTGCGCTCCTTGCAGCTTGAACGCTTGCGCTGGTCGCTCAAGCATGCCTACGAGAACTCGCCTGTGTACAAGGCCAAGTTCGATGCGGCGGGCGTTCATCCGGACGATTGCAAGACGCTGGCAGACCTTGCCAAATTCCCGTTCACCACCAAGTCCGATCTGCGTGACAACTACCCCTTTGGGATGTTCGCCGTGCCGCGTGATCAGGTGGTGCGTATTCATGCCAGCAGCGGCACCACCGGCAAACCCACAGTGGTGGGCTACACGGCCAAGGACATTGATACCTGGGCGGGCGTGGTGGCCCGCTCCATCCGCGCGGCCGGTGCCAGGCCGGGTGATATGGCGCATATCAGCTATGGCTATGGGCTTTTCACCGGAGGCATGGGCGCTCACTATGGTGCAGAGAAGCTCGGCCTCACAGTGGTACCTTTCGGTGGTGGGCAGACCGAGAAGCAAATTCAGCTGATCCAGGATTTCAAGCCCAACATCATCATGGTCACACCCAGCTATATGCTGGCCATTGCCGATGAGATTGAACGGATGGGCCTGGATCCCAAGTCCACCTCTTTGCGCATCGGGATTTTCGGGGCCGAACCGTGGACCAACGAGATGCGTAATGCCATTGAGGTGCGCATGAACATCGACGCGGTGGATATCTATGGCCTCTCCGAGGTCATGGGGCCAGGCGTTGCCAGCGAATGCGTGGAAACCAAGGATGGCCCCACGATCTGGGAAGACCATTTCTATCCAGAGATCATCGACCCAGATACCGGGGAGCCGGTGGCTGATGGCGAGCAGGGTGAGCTGGTTTTCACCAGCTTGACCAAGGAAGCCCTGCCCATCATTCGCTATCGCACCCGCGATCTCACGCGCCTGCTACCCGGCACCGCGCGCACCATGCGTCGCATGGAAAAAATCACTGGCCGCAGCGATGACATGATGATCATCCGGGGGGTCAATGTGTTTCCAACGCAAATTGAGGAACTGATTCTCAAGCGCCCCGAGCTTTCGCCGCATTACCAATGCGTGTTGACGCGCGAAGGTCCCATGGACAACCTCAAGGTGGCGATCGAAACCGCACCCGGCGTGGACCCGGAAAGCATAGAAGCCCGCGCCGCTGCCAAGCAACTGCAATACGAGATCAAAATCTATGTGGGCAGCAGTGTGGAGATCGATCTGAGGGGAGAAGGCGGCATCGAGCGCAGCGTAGGCAAGGCGCGGCGGGTGGTGGATCTGCGCAAGAAGTAAGTCTCAGGAGTCTGCTTTTTGCCACAGATGGGCCTGCCATGCCGCTGGGCTGGCGCGTCTTTCTATCTGCAGGGTGAATCACGGTACGGTCGCATGCGCCGCGAATGACCCTGCTTCCTCGTCGATAATCGCCCCCATGAATCAGCTAGACGCGCTCAAACAGCTCACCACCGTGGTTGCCGATACCGGCGATTTCATGCAACTGGCGCAGTTTCAGCCACAAGACGCCACCACCAACCCTTCCTTGATCCTCAAGGCGGTCCAAAAGACCGATTACGCGCCGCTCTTGAAAGAGACCGTGGCTGCGAATCGCGGGCGGCCGCTGGATGAGGTCGTTGACCGCTTGCTGGTCCGCTTTGGTTGCGAAATTCTTTCCATGGTGCCTGGCCGGGTCTCCACGGAGGTCGATGCGCGCCTTTCCTTCGACGAAGACGCCACCTACACGCGCGCTGAGCGGCTGATTGAGCTGTATTCGGCGGCGGGCATTTCACCGGACCGTGTGCTGATCAAGATCGCCGCGACCTGGGAGGGTATCCGCGCGGCTGAACGACTGGAGCGGCGTGGTATTCACTGCAACTTGACCTTGCTGTTTGGATTTTGCCAAGCGGTGGCCTGCGGTCATGCGGGTGTCCAACTGATCTCGCCATTCGTCGGTCGCATCTACGATTGGTACAAAAAATCCGCCGGAACCGCATGGGATGAAGCCACTATGGCCGGCGCGAACGATCCAGGCGTGCAATCTGTGCGCCGAATTTTTGAGTACTACAAGCGTCACGGTATCGCCACCGAAGTCATGGGGGCGAGCTTTCGCAACCCAGGCCAGATCACCGCGCTGGCTGGTTGTGATCTTCTCACCATCAGCCCCGAGTTGCTGGCGCAACTTTCAAGCAGCAGCGCCCCCCTGGCGCGCGCGCTGGACGCGGAGGCTGCGCGCTCGCTGGATATACCAGCCGTGCAGTTCGAAGAGGCTGCTTTCCGCCTTGCCCTCAATCAGGACGCCATGGCCACTGAGAAGCTGGCTGAAGGCATCCGCGCTTTTATTCAAGATGCGGAGAAGCTTGAAGCGTTGATGCTGGTGGCCTGATGGACTGGAAAACCCGCCCGCGTTGTGACGAAACGGCCGCTTGGCCGCTATTGCAAGCGCATGCGCGCCACTTTCTCAAGGGCGCGGAGCCGTTTGATCTGCGCACGGCCTTCGTCGCGGATGAACAGCGATTTGAGCGCTTCAGTCAACAAGCACCTTACGTCTTTGCTGATCTCTCCAAGAACCTGATTGATGCCCGGGCGCAGGAGTTGCTGCTGCAACTGGCGCGTGAGTGCGGGTTCGAGGACCATCGCCAAGCGCTGTTGACCGGCGAGGAAGTCAACACCGCAGAGCAACGCGCCGCATGGCATACGCTGCTGCGGGAGCCGTACTCCCCTGGGCGAGAAGACGCTTCGCAGGGCCTCAGGGAAGAAGTCGCTACTTCTCTGGCGGACATGTTGGCATTCGCGGAGGCTGTGCGTGCTGATGCAAGCATCACGGATGTGGTGAACATCGGTATCGGCGGGTCTGATCTTGGTCCCCGCATGGCGGCGCAGACGCTGCGCGCGGCTGGCGTCACAAGCGGGCCGCGCGTGCACTTTGTGGCCAACGGAGATGGGCACGAGATATCTGAGTTGCTGCCTGCCCTGGATGCGGCGCACACGCTGTTCATCGTGGTCTCCAAGACCTTTGGCACTGCTGAAACCTTGCTGAATGCCAAGGCGGCACGCCAATGGTTTTTAGCGCAAGGCGGCACCGACGTGGCTCGGCATTTCGTTGGTGTAACCTGCAACGTAGAGGCTGCCAGCCAGTTCGGAATCAGCCGGGTGTTCAGCATCTGGGATTGGGTAGGCGGGCGCTATTCTTTGTGGTCAGCGGTGGGATTGCCTCTGGCCATTGCCATTGGCAGCGAAGGTTTTCGCGCTTTGCTGGCGGGCGCTTCGGCGATGGATCAGCATTTCGCCAGTGCTCCAATCGAAACCAATCTTCCCCTGCGTCTGGCGCTGCTGGATGTATGGCAGTGCGATTTCCTTGGCCTTCGCAGCCGCTGTGTGGCTCCATATCACCACGGCTTGCGCCGGCTGCCGGCCTATTTGCAGCAGTTGGAGATGGAAAGCAACGGCAAGGGGGTGGACGCAAGCGGCCGCGCTCTGTCATTTTCCACCTCACCCGTGGTGTGGGGAGAAGCGGGTAGTAACGGGCAACATGCGTTTTTCCAGATGCTGCACCAGGGACCAGAAGTGATTCCGGTCGAATTCATCGCTGTGAGAGAGCCCGCCCACAGCTTGCAAGACCAGCACCGCAGCTTGCTTGCAAATGCCCTGGCGCAGGCGCGCGCATTGATGATTGGGCAAACCAGTGCCTGCGGCCACCGGAATTTCCCGGGAAATCGGCCCAGCACATTCCTGCTGTTGGAGCGCATGGATCCCACCACCCTGGGGGCACTGCTGGCGCTGTACGAGCACCGTGTGTTCAGCAGCGGCTCGCTATGGGGCATCAACAGTTTTGACCAATGGGGCGTGGAACTCGGTAAAACCATTGCTGCCGACCTGGCTCCCCGCCTTGCTTCAGGCGATGCGGCCGGGCTGGATGCCTCCACTGCGGGCTTGTTGGCGCGCTTACGCCCATCGTGAACACGAAAACGCAAGAGACTTGGGGCTTCCAAAGCTGAAAATCAGCCCCAGCAGGCATTGTTTTCTTCAGATTTACAGGCCGGTGGGCGAACATGACGCAAAAAGCTGGTAAAAAAGCGGGCCGCTGCGACCAATTTTGCCGCCAGCAACTCCCCAGACTGGCCATTTGATCGCGGATGGATCTTCTAGATCCGCTGCTGCACCCTCCTTGTTTGCAACCGTTGAACCCCCACGGAGCCTCTCCCTTAACACTCATGCACCCTGATAGCCAAGCCTCGGCCGCGCGCCGGACTATGACTTCCCTCCCCGTGAGCCGATCAACGGCACTGGCATGCTGGATCGTGCTGGCACTCATCTGGTTCGTTCCATTGGGCTGGCGGGCGCTGTTCAGCCCAGACGAAGGACGTTACGCCTCCATTGGCCTTGCCATGTTGCAAAGCGGCGACTGGATCACGCCTCGCCTGAACGGCCTGCTTTACTTTGAAAAACCTATTTTTCAGTACTGGGTCACCGCCGCCAGCCTGGGCGTGTTCGGTATCAATGAATTCGCGGCCCGTTTCTGGCCGGCCCTGAGTGGTTTTCTCACCATCGTCGCGGTCTGGTTTACCGCACGCAGGCTATGGGGATCGCTGAGCGGTGCCTACGCCGCTCTGTTGGCCGCTGGAATGACCTGGATCAGTGCCAACAGCCACTTCCTCACGCTGGACATGGGGCTGACATTCTTTCAGGCCCTGAGTCTGTGCGCCTTTTTGATTGCCCAGAACGACGATGCCGACGCGCGCGAGCGCCGCAACGCCATGTGGGTGTGCTGGGCTGCCATGGCCGGGGCTACTTTGTCCAAGGGGCTAGTGGGCATTGTCATTCCCGGTGCCACGCTGGTGCTATACAGCCTGTTGCAGCGCCAGTTTGGCTTCTGGCGCCGTATGCACTGGGGCTCAGGGCTGTTTATCTATTTCCTGCTTGCAGCGCCCTGGTTTATTGCTGTTTCGCTGAAAAACCCCGGGTTTTTCGATTTCTTCTTCATTCGCGAGCATTTCCGGCGCTTTCTGACAGATGAAGCCCGGCGCACCGGTGAAGCTTGGTATTTTGTGCCGGTACTGTTGCTTGGCGCATTGCCCTGGACGACCATGCTGCCGCAGTGGCTATGGCGCGGCACCCGGCGTGAGGTTTCGGAGACGTTCCAGCCCGCTCGCCTGCTGGTGATCTGGTCGGTCTTCATCTTCGCGTTCTTCAGCGTCTCACGTTCCAAACTGCCGTCTTACATCTTGCCGATGTTCCCGGCCTTGGCGCTCCTGGGGGCTTATTGGCTCCCACGTGCAGATCCGCGCCGCCTTCGCTGGCACCTGATAGCGCCCGCCGGGTTCTGGCTGGTGGCCGTAGGGGCCTGGTTCTCCACTGATATGTTCGTGTCAGAAACGCAACCGCTGGCCGTGGTGCAGCCCTTCATGGATATGTTGGCGGGCTCTGCGGTGGTTTCCCTGCTCGCTTTCGGCGCGGCTTGGTGGCTGCTGGGGCGTGGACGTAAGCTTTTCGCCGTTGTGCTGGTCTCGCTTGCCAGTGTTCTGGGTGTGTCAACGGTCATGCTGGGTCATGACCATTACGCGTTCCAAATGCGCAGCAGCAAGAACGTGGCCGCTATCTTGCAGCCGTATGTGGGCTCCGAAGTACCGGTGTTCGCTGTTCGCTTTTACGACCAAAGCCTTCCGTTCTACCTGCGCCGCCCGGTCGTACTGGTGGACTACAGAGATGAGTTCACCTACGGGCAAGACGCCGAACCCGCGCTCTGGATCCCCACACTGGAAGGTTTTGTAGAGCGCTGGCAGTCCTCCCCCCGCGCCGCCGCTGTGATGCCGCCTGACACCTATGAAGAGATGCAGAAGCGCCAGTTGCCTATGCGCTTGGTGTATGAAGATCCGCGGCGCAGAGTGGTTGTCAAACCTGAAGAAACCAAACCATGAAGCTGACCGAATTCGCGCTGATTCTTGTGGGTGTGCTGCTCAATGCGGCGGCGCAGTTGCTGCTGAAAGCCGGCGTGCGGCAGATCGGCGAATTCAACTTCACGCCAGCCAATGTGTTGCCGGTTGGTTGGCAACTGGCCTCCAACCTGCCCATCATCGGCGGGCTTAGCTGCTACGTCATCAGCGTGGTGGTGTGGATACTGGCACTTTCTCGCGTGGAGGTGAGCGTGGCCTACCCCATGCTCTCAATTGGCTACGTGGTGAACGCTGCCCTGGCGTGGTGGCTTTTTGGTGAGGCCGTGGGGCCACAGCGCTTGCTGGGTATTGCAGTCATCATCATTGGCGTCATATTGGTAGCACGCAGCGCCTGATCAGAAATACATCATGGACTTTCTTCCCTTTACCCGGCCCTCCATCGACGAGGCCACCATCGCAGAGGTTGCAGAGGTACTGCGTTCTGGCTGGATCACCACCGGTCCACGCGCACGTGCGTTCGAAGCCGCGCTTTCTGAACACGTGGGTGGACGCCCGGTGCGCACCATGAGTTCGGCCACTGCCGCGCTTGAAATTGCGCTGCGTGTGGCTGGTATTGGCCCCGGAGACGAAGTCATCACCACCAGCCTGACCTGGGTGGCCACGGCCAATGTGGTGCTCACCGTAGGCGCTACGCCGGTGTTCGTGGATGTACGCGCGGATACCCGCAACATTGATGTGGATCTCATCGAAGCGGCCATTACGCCGCGCACCCGAGCCATCATTCCGGTCGATTTGGCGGGCCTGCCGGTTGACCGTGAACGCCTCTACGCCATCGCACGCCGTCACAACCTGCGCGTGATCGAAGACGCGGCCCAATCCATGGGCGCCAACTGGGCGGGGCAACGAATCGGCACCACGGGCGACTTGGTCGTGTTCAGCTTTCACGCCAACAAGAATATGACCAGCGGCGAGGGCGGCTGCCTGGTGCTGAACGACGAGGCAGAAGCCAAGCTGTGCGAAAAGCTGCGCCTGCAGGGCGTGACACGCCACGCTGACGGCGGCATGGATGTCGATGTGCTGGGCGGCAAGAGCAACATGACCGATATTGCCGCTGCTATTGGCCTTGGCCAAATGCGGCGTTTGGACGAGTTCAACGCACGCCGCCGAGAACTGGCTAAGCGTTACTTCGAGTATTTCGACAAAAGCCTGGGCTTCGATCTGCCGCTGCCTGATTTCGAGCAAAGCAACTGGCATATGTTCCAGCCTTTGCTGCCGAAAGATGCTGTCATGACACGGGGCGCCTTCATTGACGCCATGCGCGCTGAAGGGTTTGGTGTGGGCGTGCATTACCCCGCCATGCACTTGTTTACCTTCTTCCGTGCCATGGGCTTCGCCGAAGGCGATTTCCCCGTCGCCGAGGATGTAGGCCGCCGCACCGTCACACTTCCACTGTTTCCCGCCATGCGCGATGAGGATGTTCAACGCGTCTGCAACGTAGTTTCAAAAATCTGGAAGTAAGACTGGCGATCCCCTTTTTCTCCTGCGAAAGAGGGCAATGATGATGGGGCCTGCCTGCCGCCCGTCACGCAGTTCACAATAAGCCTCATGGAAACGACTGTATCCACCTCCTCCGCGGCCCCCTCGGTCTCGGTCATCATCCCCGTTTACAACGAGCAGGATGTACTTCCCGCTCTGTTCGCAAGGCTATACCCTTCGCTGGACGCCTTGGGTGTGAGCTACGAGATTCTGTTCGTCAATGACGGCAGCCGTGACCGCTCAGCTCAGATGCTCTCGGAGCAGTTCCAAGCTCGTCCGGACGTCACCCGTGTGATCTTGTTCAACGGCAATTTCGGCCAACACAGGGCCATTTTGGCTGGCTTTGCTTATTGCCGTGGTGAGCGAGTGGTCACTCTGGATGCGGATCTGCAAAACCCGCCTGAGGAAATCGGCGCTTTACTTGCCCAAATGGACGCCGGGCACGACTACGTAGGCACGATCCGCAGGCAGCGAAGCGATTCCTGGTGGCGCCACGCGGCCAGCCGCGCCATGAACCGGCTGCGCGAGCGCATTACCCGTATCAAGATGACCGATCAGGGCTGCATGCTGCGGGCCTACAGCCGGCGCGTCATTGATCTCATCAATCAGTGCAGCGAGATGAACACCTACGTGCCGGCACTGGCCTATCAGTTCTCCCAGAACCCCACCGAAATCATCGTTGGCCATGAAGAGCGTGCTGCAGGGGAATCCAAATATTCGCTCTACAGCCTGATTAGGCTGAATTTCGACATCGTCACCGGTTTTTCTCTGGTCCCTTTGCAGCTGTTCTCGCTCGGCGGCATGATCGTTTCCGTGCTCTCTGGCTTGCTGGTTCTCTATATGGGGTTGCGCCGGTTGTTCCTTGGCCCGGAAGAGGGCGGTTTGTTTACGCTTTTTGCCATCGCCTTTCTGCTGATCGGCCTGGCTCTGTTCGGCATCGGGCTCCTGGGTGAGTACATAGGACGCATCTACCAGGAAGTGCGCCAACGGCCACGCTACCTCGTATCTGCGGTGTTAGAACAATCCAATAAGGATGCCGCGCCGTGAGCCGCGCAGTCGTTTTCGCCTATCACAATGTAGGCGTGCGCTGCTTGCTGGCGCTCTTGGCGCGCGGGGTGGAGGTGCCGCTGGTGGTCACACACACAGACAATCCGAACGAAGATATCTGGTTCGCCAGCGTGGCCAAAACCGCCGCTTTGCACGGCCTGAGGGTGATCACGCCGGAAGATGCCAATACCGCTGAAGTTCTGGCGGAAGTCCAGGCAGCACGAGCCGACTTTTTGTTCTCTTTCTACTATCGCCAAATGATGGGCGCACCCCTGCTGCAATCGGTGCCGCGAGGGGCTTACAACATGCACGGATCCCTGCTGCCCCTCTACCGGGGACGCGTGCCAGTGAATTGGGCCATCATCCGCGGAGAAACGGAAACGGGCGCTACCCTGCACACGATGGAGATCAAGCCTGATGCTGGCGCCATCGTGGATCAGATGGCGGTGCCCATCCTGCCTGACGACACCGCGCAGCAGGTATTTGAGAAAGTCACCGTCGCCGCGGAAACGGTGCTCTGGCGTAGCCTTCCAGCCTTGCTGGATGGCAGTGCAAGGCCACAGCCTCAGGATCTTTCCAAAGGCAGCTATTTCGGCGGGAGAAAGCCAGAAGACGGCCGGATTAACCCTGCGTGGAGCGCTCAGATCGTGCATGATTTCGTGCGCGCGCTCACGCACCCTTATCCCGGCGCTTTCGCTGATCTGCCGCAGGGGCGCCTGCGGCTGTGGCAGACCTGGCGAGTGGCGGGCGTCGATAATAAGCCTGCGCTTGCCGAACTGCGATTGCACGGCGATCAGATGGTTCTAGCTTGCCCCGACGGTGCCAGTTTGCACGTTCTGGCCGCCACCTTGGCCGATGCGCCATTGACCCCCGATAATTTCAGGGTTCGATTAGGTGCCGATACGGTCACTCTTGGCGCCTGACGTCTCATTTACCAGCGAACGAAATTAATGAAAAAAGTCCTCATCCTTGGTGTTAACGGCTTCATCGGCCATCACCTCACCCGCCGCATCATCGACACCACCGATTGGGAGGTGTTCGGCATGGACATGAACACCGACCGCGTGCGCGAGTGGGAGAATCACCCTCGCTTTCATTTCTTCGAAGGTGACATCACCATCAACAAGGAATGGATCGAATACCACGTGAAGAAGTGCGATGTGGTGTTGCCCCTGGTGGCTATTGCCACGCCGGCTACCTACGTGAGCCACCCTTTGCGTGTGTTCGAACTCGATTTCGAAGCCAACCTGCCCATCGTGCGTCATTGCGTGCGCTACGGCAAACGCCTGGTGTTTCCTTCTACCTCCGAGGTCTATGGCATGTGCCATGACAGCGAGTTTGACCCCGAGCAGTCTGAGCTGGTCTATGGCCCCATCAACAAACCGCGCTGGATCTACGCCTGCGCCAAGCAATTGATGGATCGCGTGATCCATGGCTACGGTCAGCAGGAAGGGCTTGATTACACGCTGTTCCGCCCCTTCAACTGGATCGGCGGCGGGCTGGACAGCATCGACACGCCCAAGGAAGGCTCCAGCCGCGTCATCACCCAGTTCCTGGGGCACATTGTGCGCGGCGAGCCCATCCGTCTGGTCGATGGTGGGGAGCAAAAGCGTGCGTTCACCTACGTGGATGATGGCATCGCAGCGCTGATGAAGATCATTGAAAACCCCGGTGGCAAGGCCAGCGGGCAGATCTACAACATTGGCAACCCGGCCAATAACTATTCGATTCGCGAACTGGCGAACATGATGCTGGAACTCGCGGCGAAATACCCCGAATACCGTGAAAACGCCAGCCGCGTGGAGTTGATTGATACCACCTCCTCCAGCTACTACGGCAAGGGCTACCAAGACGTGCAGAACCGCGTGCCCAAAATTGAGAACACCCGCGGTGACCTGGCTTGGGCGCCTGAAGTGGCCATGCCAGACGCCTTGCGAGGTATCTTCGATTACTACCGCGACCACGTGGTCGCCTCGCGCGATCTCGCTGCCTGATGCAACCTGTCGGTACCCAGTCTCCACCGCTGCTGTCGCTGAAGATCGACGTCGACACTTGGCGCGGTACTAAAGAGGGCGTGCCCGCGCTGGTGGAGGCGCTGAACCGGCACCAAGCTGGCGCGACGTTTCTCTTCAGCCTGGGGCCGGATCACACCGGTCGCGCTATTCGGCGTGTCTTTAGGCCTGGGTTTTTGAGCAAGGTATCGCGTACTTCCGTGGTTGAGCACTACGGCATTCGTACCTTGCTGTACGGTACGCTGCTGCCCGGCCCCGATATCGGCCGTCGTGAGGCTGCGCTGATGCGGCAAGTGCGTGATGCCGGCTTCGAGGTGGGCATCCACACCTGGGACCACATTCGTTGGCAGGACAATGTTGCAGGCAAAGATGCCGCTTGGACTGAGCGCGAAATGCGGCTGGCCGCGAAGCGCTTCACAGAGATATTCGGCAAGCCGCCGAGCACCCACGGCGCCGCAGGCTGGCAGATGAATGACGCCGCCTACGCGCTGGAGAAAACGCTCGGTTTTGATTACGCCAGCGATGGGCGCGGCACACACCCTTTTCAGCCGGTGGATGCTGGCGGCGCGCCCGTAGGCGTACCGCAATTGCCTACCACCTTGCCCACGCTGGACGAGCTCATCGGTGCCGACGGCCTCACTCCTGACAACGTGCATGAGCATCTGCTGGCGCTGACGGCGAAGCCTCAAGCACAGGGCCATGTCTACACGTTGCACGCGGAGCTGGAAGGAATGAAGCTTCTGCCTACTTTCGAGCGCTTGCTTTCCGGCTGGCGCGAGCAGGGCTATAAACTGGTTTCTACCGGCGATCTATTTGAATCGCTCAATGTGACTGCCTTGCCGCGGCACCGGGTGGTCATGGGTGAAATTGCCGGACGCAGCGGCTCATTAGCCTTGCAAGGGGCTGCGGTCTCTGGGTTATAGAGCGTCCTCACGTTCATGGTACGTCAGCACATTCAGGGCTTCCAGGAAGCGCACTGAAAAACAAGGAGCTTTGCAGTGTCCGCTCCCCTTGTCTCGATTGTTATCGCTTCGTATCAGCACGTCGCGTATGTGCGCCAGGCTTTGGAATCTGTTCTTGAGCAAACTGTCCGGGATATTGAAGTCATTGTGGTGGACGACGGGTCCACGGATGGAACACCTGAGCTTGTTGAAAGCATTCGAGATCACCGCTTGCGCCTGGTTCGACTTCAGGAAAATCGGCGGGAACATGCTCGCAACATTGGCCTGAGCCTGGCTTCCGGCCGGTACGTCGCGTTCCAAAACTCAGACGATGAATGGGCGCCGGAGAAACTGGCTGCGCAGCTGGAATTGCTTGAGGCCCGGGAAGATGTGGCCATTTGCTTCACCGAGGTGGATTTGATCGACCCGGCCGGCCAACCCGCGCAGGACACCTGGGCCAACGGCCTTTTTGCCACTGGTGAAACTCCCCAGAGTGCCGACCAATGGCTGCACCGTCTGTTTTTCTCAAATCAGTTCTGCATTATTTCGGCGATGGCCAGGCGGCATCTAGTGGAGCAAGCAGGGCGGTTCCGCCCCTCACTTGTCCAGCTGTCCGATCTCGATCTTTGGATTCGACTGGCGAGCTTGGGTGAAATGGTGATCTTGCCTCAGCGGCTTACCCGGATGAGGGTCGATGGTTCTCGCAACTTGAGCGCGCCCAGCCCTGCAGGGACTACACGCGCATGTTTCGAGATGGCTGACGTGCTGGAATACTACGTACGGTCGCCTCTTATTGAGCGAGCACATAAAATTTTTCCAGAGCTTTCAGAGGCCGCTGGCTATTCCCTCCCAGTCAGGAAAGCGCTGCTCGCCCGAACGGCCGGGCTGCACAGCGCGATGTCGCACCATCTATTCGCTGACCGGGTGTTGGCAAGAATGATCGACCATCCCCAGGAGCGGCAGGAGTTGGTGAATGCCCTGGGTTCCCAAGCTATCCATTTCTTCCTGAAGAATCGTTCCAGGATTGGAGCCTCATGAGTGGCTCGCCCAGTACACCCGGTTCTATTGAATCCACGTCGGTGAACCATCAGCTTGCTAACAGCGGTCCATTGGCGTGGCTGGTGAGTCGGCTGAGAACGCTCAGCGACGCAGAGCAATTCAGCTTGCGTTACATGCCACTAGGAGAATCCAGCCATTGGGCTTTGGGAGAAGGCGCCATACGCCACCGCAGTCGGAGGTTCTTCTCGGTGATAGGCGTTCGTGCTGAAGACCAGAATGGCACCCTCATCGAACAACCGCTTCTGGATCAGCGCGAGATTGGGACGCTAGGCTTGTTCTTGCGCAAGAATCATGGCTTCACCGAAGCTCTTGTGCAGCTCAAAGCCGAACCGGGTAACGTGGGCTTGTTCCAGCTCGCGCCCTCTTACCAGGCCACAGCCAGCAACACCGATCGGGTGCACGGAGGCGCCAGTCCTCTTTTCGGAGACTGGTTGGGTGGCGACAGTGAATTTGCTTCGGACACTTTGCAGTCTGAACAGGGCACGCGCTTTTTTGGCAAACGAAATCGCAATGTGAGCCTGCTCATAAAGGACTCAGACAGGGAAACCTCACCTTTTCATACGTGGATTCCCATACGGCAGCTTTGCGGCTTGCTGTCTGAAAATCATCTGGTCAATACCGATCTACGGTCCACGCTCGTCTGCGCTGATTGGCAGATGCTGGCTGGCGGCGGCGTACCTTTTGAAGGGGAGGGCTTCGCCCAATCCCTGCGCGCGTCTTACGAGCTTCCGGATCAACACGCCATGACCTCCTTGGCTGAGGTACGCCGAAAAATTTCGCGCTCAGCCGCATGGAAAAAAGCTTCAGAAATCGTTCCCTTGTCAGCGCTGTCTCGGTGGGGTATGGGGGGGGAGGGGCCTTTTCCTTTGGGAGATACCGAGAGGCCATTTCGGATGCGCCATATTCAGGTTCAATCGGCAAGCAGAGAGGTGCGGTCTTGGGATCAACCTATCTTGCAAAGCGGTGGCAAGGGGCAAGTGGTGCTGCCTCTCGGATACATGAGCGATATCCCCTACCTTCTTTTCAAGCAGGTGGCCGAGCTAGGCTTTGAGGGGCGAATAGAGCTTACTTCTGCAGTGCTGGAAGAACCCGGTAGTCCCGAGCAAAGCGACCTGTTTGGGCAGAGCCTGATCGCTGCTGGGCGAGCGATCGTCTCGTGTCGCCAATCTGAGGAAGGCGGCCGCTTTCTGTTCGATGAAAACGAATACGCCATTGTCGACATCGGCCAGGCGATAAAGCCGCCTGACGGATATCACTGGCTCTCCATGGCGCAGATATACGCACTCATTCGCCAAGGCGGCGTATTCACCAACGAGGCCAGAAGCGCCTTGTCGCTGCTTCTGAGGTGGTTGTAGCTTTAGGCGCCCATCGCGCCCTGCCGCTGGCTTTGAGCTGAACTCACTCAAAGTGGTGGGCTGTGTATAGCCCCAGCTTCTTCGTCTACGGGATAGCTGTTTCCTCCGGCGCGTCGGCTCCGTGTACATGAGCATCTTCAGCCACGATCATTAACCCAATCTCCGCCAGCACCAGGGCGAGATCTGCGTGGTCTTTCGCGACTGCCATCATTAGTGGGGTCCGGTGTGGTGCGATGTGATGATTGCTCGGGTGAGACATCGCCGGTTTTGGGGCAAAACTCGCAAAGCTGAAAAGCCGTGGGGAAGTTCGTGAGATCCAGTGTGTGAAAGCGTTCTGGGGAGGCAGGTTTTCGCTACCTTTTGCAGTAATAGAGCTTTCAAACGAGTTCCCCTTTGCGCCGGGGCAAAACGCCCATGTGATGCCTGGACTGCAAAAAAAAGAGCCGCACTAGGCGGCTCTTTTTTAGCAAGCAAGGTAGCACAGGGCTACCTATGGCTGGCGGCAGAAATTACATCATGCCGTCCATGCCACCCATGCCGCCCATGCCGCCAGGCATGCCGCCAGCAGGTGCGTCGTCTTTTGGTGCTTCTGCAACCATCACTTCTGTGGTCAACATCAAGCTGGCTACGGAAGCGGCGTTTTGCAGTGCAGTGCGGGTGACCTTGGTTGGGTCCAGGATGCCCATCTCGATCATGTCGCCATACACGCCATTGGCAGCGTTGTAGCCAAAGTTGCCCTTGCCTTCCAACACCTTGTTCACCACGACGCTGGCTTCTTCGCCTGCGTTGTAGACGATCTCGCGCAGAGGAGATTCAATGGCTTTCAACACCAGCTTGATACCAGCGTCTTGGTCAGCGTTGGCGCCTTGGATGGTGCCAGCAGCTTGCTTGGCACGCAGCAGTGCTACGCCGCCGCCAGCCACAATGCCTTCTTCCACTGCAGCGCGGGTAGCGTGCAGGGCGTCTTCCACGCGGGCTTTCTTCTCTTTCATCTCGACTTCGGTGGCAGCGCCAACCTTGATCACTGCCACGCCGCCGGCCAGCTTGGCCACGCGCTCTTGCAGTTTTTCACGGTCGTAGTCGGAAGTGGCTTCTTCGATCTGCACGCGGATTTGTTTGACACGTGCTTCGATGTCAGCAGCTTTGCCGGCGCCGTCGATGATGGTGGTGTTTTCTTTGCCCACTTCGATGGTTTTGGCTTGGCCCAGATCGGCCAGCGTCACTTTTTCCAGCGACAGACCGACTTCTTCGGCAACCACTTTGCCGCCGGTCAGGATGGCGATGTCTTCCAGCATGGCCTTGCGACGATCGCCGAAGCCAGGAGCCTTGACAGCCACAACTTTCAGGATGCCGCGGATGGTGTTCACAACCAGCGTAGCCAGGGCTTCACCATCAACTTCTTCAGCGATGATCAGCAGAGGACGGCCAGCTTTTGCAACGGCTTCCAGTGTAGGCAGCAGTTCGCGAATGTTGCTGATCTTTTTGTCGAACAGCAGAACATATGGGTTGTCCAGAAGAGCGGCTTGCTTTTCGGGATTGTTGATGAAGTAAGGCGACAGGTAGCCGCGGTCGAATTGCATGCCTTCAACGACATCCAGCTCGTTGTCCAGGCTCTTGCCGTCTTCGACGGTGATAACGCCTTCTTTGCCCACTTTGTCCATCGCGTCAGCAATGATTTTGCCGATGGATTCGTCAGAGTTGGCGGAGATGGAACCCACTTGAGCAATTTCTTTGCTCGTGGTGGTGGCTTTGCTGGCCTTTTTGAGCTGCTCGACCAGGGCGATCACGGCCTTGTCGATGCCGCGCTTCAGGTCCATCGGGTTCATGCCGGCGGCCACATATTTCATGCCTTCGCGCACGATGGCTTGTGCCAGAACGGTAGCCGTTGTGGTGCCGTCGCCAGCGTTGTCGCTGGTTTTGGAAGCCACTTCCTTGACCATCTGCGCACCCATGTTCTGGAGGCGGTCTTTCAGTTCGATTTCTTTAGCGACGGACACGCCATCTTTAGTGACGGTGGGGGCGCCGAAAGAGCGCTCCAGAACCACGTTGCGGCCTTTAGGACCCAGGGTGGTTTTGACTGCGTTAGCCAGGATGTTCACGCCTTCGACCATGCGAGCACGGGCTTCGGAACCAAAAATTACGTCTTTTGCTGCCATTTTTTAAATTCTCCGTTGGGCGTCAAGCGTATGGGCGCACTGCGCACCAGCTCAACTAAAAAGAGGGGGTTGCGTTCACCACACGATGAACGCAAAACCAAGCGATTACTTTTCGACGACGGCGAAGAGGTCGTCTTCTTTCATCACCAGCAATTCGTCGCCGTCGACCTTGACGGTCTGGCCACTGTATTTGCCAAACAGGACGCGGTCGCCCACTTTGACGTTCATGGCAGACAACTCGCCTTTGTCGTTTCTCTTGCCTGGACCCACTGCCAGCACTTCGCCTTGGTCAGGTTTCTCGGCCACGCTGTCCGGAATCACAATGCCGGAGGCAGTTTTGGTTTCGTTCTCGAGGCGCTTGACGATCACGCGATCGGCTAAGGGGCGCAGTTTCATGAGTTCTCCTGGTAAGTTGATCTGAGGTGATGCTGATAAGCCAAATACGTGGCAAAAGGCCACACGCGCTGGCAAGAAGAGCGAAGGAGTTTGTGTTGTTGGCACTCATCTCCGACGAGTGCTAATGATAAGGGCATTTTTGGTGATTTCAAGAATGCAATGCGCTGCTTCGGCTGATTCCTCAGTGACTCTTCAACTCTTTTCATGGAGTTCTTGAACTCCAGACACGCTCGCGGCGATGTTCGGTCTCGTGCTTCGTGCCTCGTCATTCGTCCAGGATCTCACTCTGCTCGGTACCTTGGGGCATTGGTCAAGTGATGAGCTGCTTCAATGGCTTGGCTACGCACTCTGAGCACTGGCGCCTGTCGCTTTGGAGCGCGTTGAACTGCATGTTTTGTCTGTGTTTGTACAGGATGTACCCGTGGATGATGTGTATAAATCACCTTTCACTATTTTTGTGATCACAAAAATAGTGAAAGGTGATAATATTCTTCCAGATCAACGGAGAAACCATGTTGGACCCTAAACCCGTCACCCCCGCTCGCACGCAGCTTCCGGCCACCGGCACGTCTTGGAAAGACCTGGAGGTCGCATTGCAAGAGGCCAAGGCATCTGACTACCAATGGAAAGAGGGGCGTATGGCTCTCTATGTGTATTGGTTAGATGAGCAATTGGCGGCAGTTGCAAAAGAGGCCTCTTCACTGTTTTTCATGGAGAACGGCCTCGGACGAAAAGCTTTCCCCAGTGTGCAGAAGTTGGAATCCGAGGTCATTGGTATGGCGCTGTCGCTATTTCATGCGCCGCCGTCCGCAGGCGGAAGCTTCACCTCAGGTGGCACAGAGAGCATTTTTCAGGCAGTCAAAACAGCGCGCAGCGTTAAACGGGCAGCACAGGCAGCGCAAGGAGTGGACCGGGCTCGATGCAACATCGTCATTCCACGGACGGCGCACCCGGCGTTTGACAAGGCAGCCTACACACTGGATATGGACGTGATTCGCGTTCCGGTGCTGGCGAATTTCCGAGCTGACGTCGCGGCGATGGCAGACGCTATCGACTCCAACACGGCCATGATTGTTGGATCGGCTCCTGGCTATCCTTACGGCGTGTTCGATCCGATTGCCGAGCTCTCAGACTTGGCCGTGGAGAAGAAATTACTTCTTCATGTGGACGCATGCGTTGGTGGGTTTTTGGCCCCGTTTATGAAGATGAACGGTTCCAGCATTCCCAACTTTGATTTCGCGCTACCGGGCGTCAGCAGTCTCTCGGCAGACATCCACAAATATGGATTTTCTGCGAAAGGTGCTTCCCTGATTCTCTATCGTGATCAAGCACTGAAGCAGCACCAGGTTTTTGCTTTCGATGACTGGCCACGAGGTGCATATTCCACGGAGACATTTCTCGGCACTCGAGCTGCGAGCCCTGTAGCGTCTGCTTGGGCGGTCATGAATTACCTGGGTAAGGAGGGCTACCAAAAAATTGCTTCGATCGTAGAAGAAACGCAGCAAAAGATGATTGCCGGCGTCAATTCCATTTCCGAGTTGGAAGTTGTTCAGCCCCACAGCGAACTGTCGTTCGTTCTTTATCGCTCACGGTGCTCGGATGTGGACATCAACGCTGTAGCGGATTGCATGGACGAAAAGGGGTGGTTCGTTGGTCGTAACGTTGAACCAGTGGCCATTCATTTCATGGTTAATCCAGTTCACGCGCCCGTTCTTGAGCGCTACTTGGCTGATCTCGCCGAATGCGTCACGTTAGTGAAAACCGAAAAGCTCGTTGGTGTCCTGGACACCACGACCTACTAGGTTGTCCGTGCGACACGCTTCCAATTTTCCAGCCATAAAACCGAAAGGATTTCACATGATTTCTATGATCTATCGAATCGTCCTGGTCATCACCATTTCTTTGACTGCAACGCTGGTGTCGGCCCAAGACCAGTGGCCTGCACGTGAGGTGGCGATGACGGTGAATTTTGGAGCGGGTGGTAACACAGATGCAGCTGCTCGGATTGTCTCGCGCGAGATCGCTGCAAAGTTGGGTAAGCCTGTGGTGGTAGTCAACAAAGGCGGTGCGCAGGGCACCCTTGGGCCATCTTTGCTGGCGAAATACAAGCCAGATGGCTACAACATAGGAGTCGTGACTTTTTCCAGTGTCGCGATGTCGCCGCACCTGATGAACCTCAACTACAGCTTGAATGATTTCGACTATCTCGGGGCAATGGGGAAATACCGTTATGGCCTTATCACACGCGGTGACTCGCCAATAAAAACGCTTGCGCAAATGATCGATGCCGCAAAGACCGGCCAAGGCCTCTTCTACGGGACATCCTCACCTACAGACCTCATAGCTCTGAGCGCACTGTCCAGCCTTACTGGTGCCAAGCTACAGGCGGTCCCCTACAAGTCGGGAAGCGACACAGTATTAGGGCTATTGGCAGGCGATATCGTCATCAGCGTCCAAAACCCTTCAGAAGTGATCGAACACATCAAAACAGGAAAGCTGCGACTGTTGGCATCGCTTAGCGACACGCGTTGGTCGGAATTCCCTGAGATTGCCACGGCGAAAGAGCAGGGCTACGACGTGGCCATCAATTCATATGTGGGCATCGCCGCCCCCAAAGCGCTTCCCCTCGACATAAAAACGCGGCTCGAAAGCATTGTCATGGCGTCCATCCGGGAGAAATCGGTCCAGAATTCGTTGCGAGATGTGGGTTTCGACCCTATCGCACTGGATGGGAACAGTTATAAGTCAGTGCTGGAGCAGGGCTATAAGTCAATGGGCGCTGCCATACAGGCGGCCAAAATCCCTCGAATCCAATGAGTGACACGCTGACTAAACGACGCTATCGCGTTGCTGTGGCGCGGTTCTACCATGAGTCGAACCGATTCAACCCACAGCCCACGCTTTTGTCTCAGCTATCGGTTCAAGTCGGTGTTGATCTGTTCCCATTCGCTGGAAGCTCGACATTGGCTGGGATCATTGCCGAACTCGACGAGGCGGGTGTGGAAATCTTGCCGCTCCTTTCCGTGTCGGGCCCTCCAAGCGGGTTGATAGCTCAGGAGGTTTATGCCGGTGCCAAGGCGCAACTGATATCCATGCTGGTTTCATGCAAACCGGACGCCATAGTTCTCGATTTGCATGGAGCCATGGGTACCACTGAGCTGGCTGACGCAGATGGAGATTTGCTGTGCGCCATCAGACAAGCCGTGGGCGCCGCGGTGCCGCTGGGTGTCGGTTTGGATCTGCATGCGAACCTCACTACGACCATGCTGACCCACGCAGATATTTGTATTGCCTGCAAGGAGAACCCGCATTCTGATGTCATGCAGTGCGGCAAAAGAGTGGCGAGGCTAGTGCTTTCAATGTTGGACGGGGAGCTGAAACCTGTCACTGCCTGCGCACGCTTACCGATGGCACTCCCAGGTGCCGGCGAAACAGCCACGGGTCCGCTGGCTGAAATTCACCAAGCGGCAAGGGATGCCTTGTGCTCATCGCCAGCCATCGAAGACATCTCCATCTACAACGTATTCCGTAGCACGGACCATCAGGAATTCGGTCAGGTAGTCACCGTTCTGAGCAACGGGCTGCACGCCGAATCACCCGCCATAGCCAAGAGGCTGGTGGGCTTGTTCTGGGAGAACCGAGAACGCTTTGTGGACGAGTTGCTCAGCATTGATGAGGCCTTCCGGCATGTAGCTTGCACCCCTGTGGATCGGCCTTTCGTGCTTGCTGACATGGGCGACCGAATCCTCGCAGGCGCTCCGGGTGACAGTGTGATGCTGCTTTCGGCTGTGCTGGATCATTACCCTCAATTGCGCGGGGCGCTGACCGTGACCGATCCGGAAAATGCCCACAGGGCGTTGCAGGCGGGCTTGGGCGCGACCGTCACTCTCCAAGCAGGCGGGCAGATAACACCAGGTTTTCATCCCCGGTGTATCACCGGGGAGGTGGTTCATGTTGGGCTCGGTGATTTTGTGCTCGCAGGTCCGTTCCAGGGAGGTGACCCGAGCTCGCTGGGGCCCTGCGCCGTAGTTTTGGTCGATCGGCGCATAGCCGTTCTTTTGACCACTCAGGCGGCCTACAGCCACGACCCCGCCGTGCTGACAAGTCAGGGCATCGTCATCGAGGAGCAGGATTTCGTAGTGGTGAAATCCGGCTATCATTTCACACTGAACTTCGCCGGACTGGCCACGCCTTTGCTCGTGCGGACTCCCGGGGTCGGGTACTACACCAAGGGAATGTTTAAGTATGAAAAATCTCGTTTCTGGCCGGATTTTCCGATGTCAGACGCTGATATCGAAGAACGCGTTTTTTCTGAAGCTTCCCGCAGCTTTCAATAGCGGATGCCAACCGTACGTGCTTCATGGCGAGTGATGCGACTGAAGGCGCCATGCGCGACGTTGTGTATTCGGGAATACGCACCTCCCTGTTGAGCGGGCTGTTCGCCCCCGGCGAGAAATTAATCCTTAGGCAACTGGCCAATGATTTCCAGGTCAGCCTCACCCCTGTGCGTGAAGCCTTGCACCGTTTGGTGATTGAAGGTGTCCTTGTACAGGAGCACAGTCGCTCGGTGACGGTGCCGCTTCTTTCGAGGGAAAAGATATTCGAGTTGCTCGATATACGTAAGGCCCTCGAAGGCCTTGCCGCTGAGAGGGCGGCAGAACGTATCACGGCTGAGGAGATTGATCATCTCGAAACCATTGCCCGAATGGTGGATACAGCACGCAGCGCGGACGATGTTTTAACCGACTCCAAACGGGTGGCGGAATTTCAGTTCAAGCTCTATGCCGCCAGTGGTCTGCCCACATTGCTTCGGCATATAGAGATGCTTTGGCTCCAGACTGGACCGTATCTGAGATTGCTGCATCCCGAATACATCGCGAAGATTCAACAGGACCGCCCTCAGTGGCGTTATGAACTGTGCAATGCGCTGCGCAGCAGGGACAAGTCTTCTGCCAGGCACATTATCGAGCGCGATGTTTCGGAGGCGCTCACTTACATCGCTATGTTGGTGAAGGCAGCCGCATGGATGCGGCCATCTCCATAAGTCGTAGCGACGATTTTGGTGCATGTGATGCGGATTCTCCAGATGGGCCCCTAGATGTCGCCCAGGCAAAGATATTTCAACTCCAGATAATCTTGAATGCCATGGTGCGAGCCCTCGCGGCCTAAGCCAGATTGCTTCACTCCGCCAAACGGCACGTGTTCGGTTGCAATGATGCCCGCGTTAATTCCAACCATGCCGTACTCCAAGGCCTCTGCGACTCGGAAAACACGGCTCACGTCCCGGCTATAGAAGTAGCTGGCCAGGCCGAATTCAGTGTTGTTGGCTGCGTCAATGGCTTCTTGTTCTTTTTCGAATCGAAAGACGGGTGCGAATGGCCCAAACGTCTCTTCGCGCGCACAAAGCATGTATGGCGTGGCATCCGCCACTACGGTCGGCTGAAAGAACTGGCCTGCGAGTTTTTGGCCGCCTGCCACTACCCGACCACCTTTGGCTACCGCGTCTTCCAAGTGCTCCTGCACTTTGGCGACGGCCGCCGGTTCAATGAGTGGCCCCTGTTCCACGCCATGTTCGAACCCATTGCCGACTTTCAATGTTTTCACTTTGGCCGCAAGCTTTTCGATAAATCTGTCGTACACACCATCCTGTACATAGATCCGGTTGGCACAAACGCATGTCTGTCCAGCGTTCCTGAACTTACTCGCCATGGCACCCGCGACCGCAGAGTCGATGTCTGCGTCGTCAAACACAATGAATGGCGCGTTGCCTCCAAGTTCCAGGCTCAATTTTTTAACGGTAGGTGCGCTCTGAGCCATCAGAATACGCCCCACTTCGGTCGATCCAGTAAAGCTGATGTGGCGGACTACGGGCGATTCGCAAAGCACCTTGCCAATGGCAATACTGTTCTCGCTGTCGGCAGTGAGTATGCTAATGACACCGGCTGGCACACCTGCGCGCACAGCAAGTTCAACCGCGGCGAGTGCGGTAAGCGGGGTCTGTTCGGCGGGCTTGATCACCACCGGACAGCCCGCTGCCAGCGCAGGCGCTACTTTGCGGGTGATCATGGCCAGCGGGAAGTTCCAGGGAGTGATGGCGGCGCATACGCCAATGGACTGTTTGATGACCATCAGGCGACGGCTGCTATCGAACGGCGGCAGGGTCTCGCCGTTGACGCGTTTGGCTTCTTCGGCAAACCATTCGATGAAACTGGCCGCGTAGGCCACTTCTCCCTTCGCTTCGAAGAAAGGCTTGCCCTGTTCGGCGGTCATGATACGGGCCAGATCTTCCTGGTGAGCCATGAGCAATTCAAACCAGTTCATCAGAATGGCGTGACGTTGCTTGCCAGTGTGTGAGCGCCAGGCAGGCCAAGCGGTGTCGGCCGAGGCGATGGCTTCTTCCGCATCGGAGGCATGCAGATTGGGTACGTCGGCCAGTTTCAATCCCGTGGCCGGATCGTTGACATCAAAGCGACGGCTACCTTTAAACCACTTACCGTTGATAAGGGCGTCGGTTTTCAGCAAAGTCGGATCTTTGAGTGAAGCAAGTGGAGAGGATTTCATATGGATGAACGTTCGCTACGAGATGACGTTGATTTCTGCGACTAACGCAAACACTTCAGACAGCTTCGTGAGCGCATCCTCAAACTGTGCGTAGGGGATCGTTAATGGGTAAAGAAAACGTATGACATTCCCATACGACCCACAGCTGAGGAGCAGCAGGCCGCGCTCTAGTGCCAGTTTTTGCACAAGGGCCACGGTGGCCGCGTCGGGCTTGCCGGTCTCCGGATCCGTGAATTCGGCAGCGACCATGGAGCCCAGGCCCCGGACTTCAGCGATTGCGGCCCAGCGGCCTCGCCAATCGTCAAGGAACTCTTGCAAGCGGGCGCCTAGTGAAATCGAACGACTCAACAACTTGTCCTGCTCGATTGCATCCATCACGGCATGCGCAGCTGCTACGGCAAGTGGATTACCCGCGTAAGTTCCACCAAGTCCACCGGGGGCGGGCGAATCCATCACTTCGGCGCGGCCACACACGGCCGAAAGCGGCATCCCGCCCGCAAGGCTTTTTGCCATGATCAAGATATCGGGTTGGACGCCAAAGTGTTCCATCGCGAACATCTTGCCGGTGCGCCCGAAGCCGGTTTGAACCTCGTCCGCAATCAGCAGGATGTCGTGTTGATTGCAAACGGACCGCAGTCGCTCCATCAGTTCGGCGGGGGCGATATTGAAGCCGCCCTCTCCCTGTACAGGCTCCAACACGATGGCAGCCACCCGTTGGGCTTCAATATCGCACTTGAAGAGTTGCTCCAGTGCTGCCAAGCTGTCTTCGACCGCAATGCCTTTGGCAGCGTTCGGGAACGGCACGTGGTAGACCTCGTTTGGGAATGGCCCAAAGCCAAGCTTGTAAGGGTGAACCTTGCCGGTTAATGCCAGCCCCATCATGGTACGGCCGTGGAAGCCACCGTTGAACGCGATCACTCCGGGGCGCCTGGTGTAGGCGCGCGCGATTTTGATGGCGTTCTCCACAGCCTCGGCGCCAGTCGTGAAAAGTGCAGTCTTCTTTGGACCATCTATCGGCGCCACTGCATTAATACGTTCCAAAAGGGCCACTGCGCTTTCGTAGGGAACGATTTGGTAGGCCGTGTGGGTGAATCGTTCTAGCTGCGCCTGAATTGCCGCTACGACCAAAGGGTGGCGGTGGCCGGTATTCAGCACGGCGATACCTGCGGCGAAATCAATGTAGGCGCGACCTTCAACGTCCCATATGGTCGCGTTCTCAGCTCGGTCTGCGTAGAAATTGCACAGTACCCCGACACCGCGGGGACCCGCCTCAACGCGGCGTTGATCAATTTTTTGGTTGTTCATGGAAATCAGGAAACGATGATGAGATGAGGCCGAATTAGAGATCAAAGTGGATCTACACTATGGTTCCACTTTGTTTAATTAAATAGGGCCAATTGAGACCAATCAGTGTTGACCTGTTGTCGCAACGACTACTGGCTGACCGGCAATCCCAGCCTGGCACCGCCATCAACCGCCTTCTCTACGAATGCCTGCGCCTAGCTATTCACGACGGCAGCTTGCCGGCTGCGTCGCGTTTACCGCCCTCGCGTGATCTGGCGGAGCAACTCGGCATTTCTCGCAATACGGTCATGTATGCCTACGAGCAGCTCAACACTGAAGGCTACGTCCGGGGGCTCACTGGCAGCGGCACTTACGTGGCCGAACGCATTCCCGATTTACCCCTGCTTCCCCGCAACTCTCGGGGTGACGCGCCTGCGGCCCGCCGTACCGCCTCGCTACTTTCTGTGCGTGGCCGCAAGGTGGTGGACGGTGCTCTAGCTCATGCCCGCCAGTGGGGGGCGTTTCTGCCAGGAGTGCCTGACATCACCCAGGCACCACATGGAAAGCTCGCCAGAATTACCGCCAGACTGGCCCGAAGCCTTCCGCCTTCCACGCTGAGTTACTCCGCGGGTGGCGGCTATCCTCCGCTGCATAGCAGCTTGTCGGTGTATCTTCGGCAGGCTCGATCTGTCGTGTGCGAGCCAAGTCAAATCATCGTGACCGAGGGCGTGCACCAGGCGATTGATCTGATCACACGCGTTCTTGGGGACCCAGGTGACAAAGCGTGGGTGGAGGAGCCTGGTTACTGGGGCACCCGGAGCGTATTAGGTGTCAACGGAATCGGGCTTGTTCCTATGCCAGTGGACTCCGCCGGCATGTGTCCTGCTGGCGACCCGCCGCGTTTTGCTTTTGTGACGCCTTCACATCAGTATCCGCTCGGGGCGGTGATGAGCATGGCGCGCCGTTTCGACCTGATAAGTGCTGCCGCCCATCACAATTTTTGGGTGGTCGAGGATGACTACGACAGTGAGTTCCGCTTCATCGGGCAACCCGTCCCCTCTCTTCAGGGACTGATACCAAACGCCCCGGTAATCTATGTGGGGACATTCAGCAAAACCCTCTATCCAGGCCTGCGTATAGCGTACATGGTGGTGCCATCAGACGTGGCGATGGCTTTGCGAACGGCTCAGTCGGAGCTTTACCGTGGTGGCCATATGCTGATGCAAGCCGCATTGGCTGAGTTCATCAACAGTGGCGAGTACGCCGCGCATATTAGGAAAATGCGGTTGATTTACGAAGCGCGCAGGGCA
Source organism: Ottowia thiooxydans DSM 14619 (assembly GCF_000422885.1). GTDB lineage: Bacteria > Pseudomonadota > Gammaproteobacteria > Burkholderiales > Burkholderiaceae_C > Ottowia > Ottowia thiooxydans. Next base: position 93,107 of record NZ_AUGX01000023.1, read on the forward strand.
TACCTCATCCAACTTATAGAGCAATGGCTTGGCCGTGGCTGGATTCACGAGTACGACACGGGGGCAGGTTTGCACCTTGTCCTGGCTCTGCCAAATGGCAGTGATGATGTTGCGATCTCCGACGCCGCGGGGGCACTGGGGGTTTTGGTTCGGCCACTTTCGCGCTATTACTTGGGAAGTACGAAATCAAGTGGTCTCTTACTCGGTTTCGCGAGTGTTCCGCAGGAACGGATGCTTGAACCCTTCAAGCTTTTGGTGAGTTGTATTCAGTCGAACGGCTAGCCTCAGCGCCCTTGGCCGTTTGTTCTGTGCGTCAGACGTCTCGGTGATCGACACGGAGATCCAGTGTCTTGGCCCGAGATGCGCTGGTCACGCCCAAAGATCCACCCGGGACCGAAACAATGCACTGCGTGGTCTATAAGCCCGGCCCACTGCCACTACTCGTGGTCTGCACGTGTTGGAACGTGCTGTAAATATTGACGCCCGGGTTCTGGTCGATTTCGATTCCCATCTCGCTGTCCGCGAAGCGCATATGCGCGGTTTACCGCTTTTGGCGTAGCAGTGATGGGCAAGGTAACTACACCGTCGCGCGTGAACTTGGCTACATGAGCTAGGTTCGATCCTGCCGATAACGCGGTTAAAGCTGCAAAGTGAATAACGTTGTCCTATTTTTGTTGAAAATTATTCTTCGAAATTTGAATCCAAATTGATTAAAACCAAACGAGGATCTTAGAAAGCAAACGTTAAAAATCGTAACTTGTATAACATTTTTCCAAATCTAACGCGTCCACTGTGACTTCGACAAAAAGGAATCTAGCGCCTGATGGCTGGCAAAAGCCAAGCCCGTCGAAGGCGTAAGTAGAAAACGGTGGGGCGTATGAAGTGAGTCGACCCGGTCGGTTCTTTTTTGGAGAAAAGAATGCAACGTTGGATGAAGCGCATCAGCGCTATCGGATTTCTCTTGGCACTAGCCGCAGGGAATGCGTCAGCCGCTCCCGTGGAGTGGGACTACACCGTCAGCGCGGCGTTTGTTATAGGTATAGGTGACACCACCTTCAACGGCGCCGGCCCAAGCACTACGAACGGGTGTGAGCAGGTTACTAACTCTTCTATCTCCTGGGGCGTTTGTCCCGTCGGCCCTGCCGGTACCGGCCGTAGCGGCATCGGCATTTCGAATAACCCGCAGAGCGGCTCATTGACGGTGAATGGCGCAGCGCAATTCGCCAATACCTACACCCATCACAACAATCTTGTGGCTACCAATCACGCGACCTTGGCCAGTGCAAAGATCCAAACCACGCTTGGCATGCGAATAAAGGACAGCGGCGATGCTTACGAGTATCAAACGTTTATCTACACCATCCGGTTTTCAGAAACGCCGAACACGCCTCCTTGTGCGGTCTCTGGTGGCACCCCATGCAGTGATATCTGGGTGTTGGATGGTTCTACCAATCGTACGGTGGTGTTTGGAGGTAACGAATTCGTATTCAGCTTCTTTCCAGCGCCAGCAGCCAATCCGTTGCCAGACGACACCTGCATTGCGGCTCGCGTTGACATCGGCTGCATCGGCTTTACCACTGTGGAAGGGGTGGAAAGTGCCATTCCCTTCATGTTGAATGTGACCCATGTCGCCGCCGTGTCGGGCCGGATTTATACGGAGGGCAGTACGCCAGCCAACACAGAAGACAACGGCAACGGTGTGGACGCAGGCACAGTGGTCGGCGTTTCTTTGAGCTGCACCGACCCAAGTTTCAGTGCCGGCCCCATCAACACCGGCGCCGACGGCAGCTTCAGTTTTGAAGGCGTGCCTATCTCTGCCAACTGCTCTGTGACCACTACCCCACCGGCAGGTTTCCAGGCTGCTTACACGCAGCAAGGCACGACCGGTGAGGACGGCAATCCTGGCAATCTGAACACCAGTGTGGCTGGCAGCACGACTATGCAGACAATTACCGTCAACGTGCCGCCGATGGGCTCCACGGGCAACCTTTTTGCATTGCGCCAGGTCGCCGCCGTGTCGGGCCGGATTTATACGGAAGGCAGCACGCCGGCCAACACACAAGACAACGGCAACAGCGTGGACGCAGGCACAGTGGTCGGCGTTTCTTTGAGCTGCACCGACCCAAGTTTCAGTGCCGGCCCCATTAACACCGGCGCCGACGGCAGCTTCAGTTTTGAAGGCGTACCTGTCGCAGCGAACTGCTCTGTGACCACTACGCCGCCGACAGGTTTTCAGGCTGCTTACACGCAACAAGGCACGACTGGTGAGGACGGAAATCCTGGCAGTCTGAACACCAGTGTGGCGGGCAGCACGACTGTGCAGACGATCACCGTCAGCGTGCCCCCGGCGGGCTCCACGGGTAATCTTTTGGCACTGCGCCCGGTAACTGACTTGAACAGCGCGACCATCTGCACACCGAGCACGGCAGGGGCGGGTACCACTGTTAGTTGCACTACGACCTGCACGAACATCGGAAGCAGCACAGCCTTCAATGCGTTCTGCAGCATCCCGAATGCTGCTGCGTTGCCCGGCAGCCCAACGCCGGTCTGCAGCGCCCCGACCAATGTCGTGAGTAATGGGGTGCTGACGTGCACTGTGAGCTTCCCCATGCCCGACAGCGGCAACATTGCTATCACTGGAGGCACAGGCGCGGACAACGACAACAATGGTGGTCGGGACGCATCCTCGGGTAACAACCTTTCGAGCGCTTCAGTGACCCGAAACGTAGTCGTGCCCCCGCCGCCCGCGCCAGTACCTGGCTTGGGAGGCATTGCTTTGCTGTTGCTGCTGGGCCTGATCGGCTTGGTTGCATTCCGTCAGTATCGACATCAACCTGGTTGATGGTTGAATGGGCGATCGCTTCGCCCAGTCGGTTGGTCTTTGCCGGGACGCGCGATTTCACTACGCCTGGGGCCCGCAGCCCCACTGTGTCAGCTGGAAGGTGCCTGGGAAATCTACAGAAATGTGACTTTGGCGTTGGCTGGGAGGCACGGATAGCCTAGCGCGCTGGGTACGGTTTTCCAAGTTCCCACCGTGATTGCCAGTGTGCAAGGTACTGACGCGAGACCTCCGGCATATCGCGAATGACCACTACATTCTCCGAGTTGAGCGTTTCTGCAGACGGTGCATAGTTGAAAGAACCGGTCTGAACCGCATTACTGTCTACGATGATGGTCTTGTCGTGATGGAGGTGAAAGTGGTCGTTGGTTCGGAGCTCAATAGAGTTGCGGGTCACGAGATCCATGGCCGCCTTGCTGGCTTTGTTCAGATTGCGCTTGCGGTCAATCACGATGCGGACATCCACGCCACGATTCTTGGCATCCACCAAGGCCTGCGTGATGTCTGGCGCCTGGAACGCGTAAGCGAGCATGTGAATGCTCTGATGCGCGCTCTGAATTGTTTCCAGGACCAGTTGGCGCGCTGAACCTTCGGGGGAAAAACCGACCTGCACGTGCGGTTGCGAATACGAAAATGCAGGAGCGCTAAGGAGCGCTGCTAAAGCGACACATCTGAACTGTTTCATAAGCAAGTCTTTTGCCAATTCTGCGTCTTGGCAACGCCTAGTCTTTTCCATCTGGACGAATTTTGCCTCGGACGCCAACGACAAAATCTGGGGAGGCAAGCCATCGCCACAGGCTCAGGCCCAATACGCGGACGGAATGCTGAAAAATTGGCCAATGCTTGGCACAGAAGTAAAAGTCCTAAAAACAGTACATTAAAATAATAACTTCACTGTATTCTTGCGCCTGGTGGGGACGACATCCTGCCACTTTCCTTCAACTTGGATCTTGCATCACCGCCATGACCAAACCCACCATGACCCCCGAGCTGGCGCAAATCCGCGACGCCATCACCGACCTGTGTGACCAATTCGATGACGATTACTGGCTGGGGCTGGATCGCGAGCACAAGTTTCCACATGAATTTCGTGACGCCATGGCTAAGGCCGGTTGGCTAGGTATTTCCTTGCCGGAGGAATATGGCGGTGCGGGCCTGGGTGTGACCGAATCCGCCTACATGATGCAGCTCATAGCCAGCTCTGCTGGCACCATGGCCGCCTGCTCAAGCATTCACATCAATATTTTCGGGCCCCATGCCATGGTCAAGCATGGCACAGAGGAGCAGCGCAAGCGTATGCTGCCGCCTCTGATTCGCGGCGAAGACCTCACCGCCTTCGGGGTGACGGAGCCCGATGCGGGATTGAACACCACTCAGCTGAGCACACGCGCAGTTCGCACTGGCGATGGCTATGTGATCAATGGCCAGAAAGTCTGGACATCCACTGCTCAGGTTGCCAACAAAATCATGCTGCTGGTGCGTACCGCGGCCTATGACCCAAAGCGACCAACGGACGGGATCACACTGTTCTATACGGATCTGAATCGCAAGCATATCGAGGTGCGCGAGATCGAGAAACTGGGTCGAGCCGCAGTTGACTCCAACGCCATCTTCATTTCCGACCTACCTGTGCCTGAGAGAGATCGCATAGGACAAGAGGGTCAGGGCTTTCGAATCATCCTGGACAGCATGAACCCTGAGCGGATCTTGGTGGGCGCAGAGGCCGTCGGAATCGGCCGCCGGGCACTGGCCAAGGCTACGGCCTATGCAAAAGAGCGCATTGTCTTTGGGCGTCCTATCGGGCAAAACCAAGCCATTCAGCACCCGTTGGCTGAGAGCTGGGCCGAATTGGAAGCGGCCAACTTGATGGTTTTTCATGCTGCGGAGCTCTACGACGGCGGTCTCCCTTGTGGCCCAGAGGCCAATGCGGCCAAGATACTGGCGGCGGAGGCGGGATTCACTGCCTGTGACAGGGCGGTACGTACGCATGGTGGCTTCGGTTACGCCAAGGAATACCATGTGGAGCGTTACTTCCGTGAGTCGATGCTCCCCCGCATTGCACCTGTGAGCCGCGAGCTGGTGCTCAGCCACATCGCCGAACGCGTGCTGGGATTGCCCAAGTCCTATTGATTGCCGGGCGACTGAAGGGACCCGGCTGAACCTGAGCTTGCCGTCAAAACCCCTTAACGCCCCGGAGCTGCCGAAACTACAAATCAAGCACCAACAATGGCGAGAGCGAGCGCGAACAGCAGGGCGTGAATTGGTCATTCAAGTCGTGCTCTGCTTGAGTGAGGAATAGATCCTTGTGATCGGGCCTTCCTTCCTTCACACCTGTAAGGCATGTGCCGCAAATCCCCTGCTCGCATGAGGTCTCGATCTCGATACCGCATTCAGCCAATGCCTGCACCACAGTCTTGTCCTTGGCGATGGTGATGACTTGTCCGCTACTGGCGATCCTGACGTCAAAGCTGTCGGCATCCGAAAGGTCTGGTGCATCTGCTGCAAAGAACTCGTAGTGCAACTGGCTTTCCGGCCAGCCGTAGCTGCGTGCGGTGCCCAGAACCCAATCCATGAACCCTTTGGGGCCGCAGACGTAGATGTGCGCTCCAAGTCGCAAGGTCTTCAACTCGGCTTCAAGTTCGAGTTTTGGTGTGCCGATGGCATCGTCAAAGTAGTGGGTGACATGCGTAGCGAGTGAAGGCGCTGATAAACGCTGCGCAAACGCTGTAGTGGCTTTGGAGCGAGTGCAATAGTGCATCTTGAACGGCCGGCCGTTTCGAGCCAGAAATTGCACCATGCTAAGGATGGGGGTGATGCCAATGCCTCCCGCAAAAAGCACATGTTGCTCTGCATCGGGAGATAGCTCGAAATGGTTCTTTGGCTCGCTGATTTCTAACGTGCATCCCTCCGTCACTGCCTCGTGCATCGCTTTTGATCCACCGCGAGAGTTGGGATCGTTCAGCACGCCGAGCACATAGCGGTCAGTTTCGCCCGGATCGTTACACAGCGAGTATTGGCGAACGATGTCACCCGGTAAGTAAACGTCGATATGGGAGCCCGCCGTAAACGCAGGAAGTGCATAAGCATCACTAGCCGACACTAGTTCAACGCAACAGATGCCTTGTGCTACCAGCGTCTTGCGCGCCACACGCACTGTCAATTTCGGAATGCTCATATAAGGATTCGTTGCGGCGCATGCCGTCTTGGATCATTCAGGTAACGAAAGGGCGAGCCATGGCGCTTGTCCTGAAGGAACATTACCGTGGTTGCACTTTCATTGTTCAAGCAGCGCTTTGCTGCTCCTGGGCAAGCAATCTGGTTACTGTCCGCCGCATATGCACGCGAGCCTGATCGGAGACGATGTCGACCAGATCGCTGGTGCCGGTTTCATCCAGCATGCGTTGCTGCGCCTGAACAATGCCTTTGTCTTCGCTGAACGCCACGGTAATTTCGTGAAACAGATCTTCTGTTGCCTGAGGATCATTCTGGCGATAGCCGTTTGCTGCAGACCAGAAGTAAAAGCAACTGCTTTCGGTCTCAGGTGTCAGGCCGTGGAAAATGCGTAGAGAGAACCCGCCCTCTTGGTCGCGGTTGTTCTGAGCATCCATGCCAGTCTTAAGCCCACCGGTCCACTGAATGACGCTTCCAGGCGCAACGAACTCGAACTCCATCCACCGGTCTACGCGCTCGCCGATATCTGGAACGGCTTTTTTGTAAGTTGGTGGTGGTGTCGAGTTCAGCAGCCAGCGGATAAAGTGCAGGCCGGTATCTTTGGGCGTGACTTTCATCTGTGCTTCGATATGCGCGTTGGCGTTGCTGCCGCCGATGGTGCTCTTGTGCACATAAGCCAGATGGGTCAGATCCATCAGGTTGTCCACCATGAGCATGGAGTTGGCCTTGACGTGATAGACCTCATGCTTGTGCGGCCACTTGGCATGATCGTTGTGATACGGATAGTCGACGATCTTGCTGACGTCGGCCTTCTCAGGATCACCCATCCAGATCCATAGACACTCATCTTTTTCAACCAATGGGAATGATTGAACGCACGCTTTGCTGGGGATTTTTGCTTGCCCGGGAATGTGAACGCAGGCCCCTGCAGTGTTGAAGATCAACCCGTGGTATCCGCATTCCAGGCCCGCTTGGACCACCTGGCCGTAGCTCAGAGGCGTGCCACGGTGACAACAACGGTCGCGCAGCGCGCCAGCCTTCTGGGTGGCTTTGTCTCGAAAAATCACAATCGACTCATTGCAGATTTTGCGAGCCAGGACTTGATCTTTGACCTCGTGAGCCCAGGCCGCGATATACCAAGCGTCTTTGATGAACATATCGTTCTCCCAACTGAAAGATGAGACGGAGAAAAGTTACTCAGTCCGATGAAGATCTAGAGAGTCCCTAGGCGTGAATACGGGCGCGCAGGGTGCGCTCTGTTTGCTAGCTGTTCAAGTACGCCCACAAGGACTCGTCGGCACAGCGAATGCGTCGGCATGCCAATCACCTGGGCAAACCGCAAGTCGGCTTTTGACGTGTATATATTGGGAACAAGCCTTTGACTCCTGTATTCATTTCGACTCCGCGCGATCACGTGTACTAACGCAAGTGCCGGTAGACTGAATTGCATTAACGTATACGTTGTTTTCGATTTGACGCCAAAATGGCTGAATTTTCAAATGGAAAATTGAATATTTAAGGGAAAACGAGCATAGTTACGTATACGTTGTTGCTTCGAGCTAAGATGATTCCAACCATGGCAGACCAAAACCTAGAACCCGATTCCGCCAAAGACTCGCGTGCATCCCAAACGATCAAGGCGATCATGGGACTGCGGGGCTACATCATTGACGGCCGCTTGCGCCCCGGGGAGCGCGTGCTTGAGCAAATGCTCGTCGACACTTTGGGCGTTTCCCGAACGCCCGCGCGCACTGCAATGCAACGTGTATGCGAAGAAGGACTGATGGAGCCGCTTCCTGGCGGGGGCTTTGCTGTAGTCAAGTTCTCGGTAACCGATGTGTTTGATGCGATCGCTGTACGCGGGAATCTCGAGGGCATGGCAGTACGCTTGGCTGCAGAACGAGGCGCGCCACCCGAGGTGCTGAAAGCGCTGAAAAAGGTCGTGAAGCAGCTCGATGTAGCGGTCGAGAATCTCAAGCATTCATGGGACCATTTGGCTGAATATGTGCGTCTGAACGATCAGTTCCACGATTTGATGCAAGACACTTGCAATAGTCCAATGTTGAAGCGCTCGCTTGAGCGATTGGTGGTGCTTCCATTTGCCACGCCGAATGCATTTGCAAGCGCTTCCCCGCTGAATCTGGACGGGTTGCTACAGGTCGTGATCTATGCGCAGGAGCAACATCGCTCCATTGTGGAGGCCATCGAACTTCGCGAAGGCACACGTGCTGAAGCGCTGGCGATTGAGCATTCGCGCTCCACTTGGCGATACCTTCATCAAATCTTCTTGCAGGGGGACTCGTCGCTTGATCTGGCGGGCTTGCGCATGATCGTGCGGCCCTGAGGTTTCGAGCGCCAGAAGCACCGGCTGTACCTGAAGAGTTCACGGCCTTTCCTGCACGCCCTCCTTGTGTTGCCGAATCGAAAACGTCAAACACCTAGAAGTTGCGCCAGTTGTTCGGGTTGAGCCAACAATTGCGCTGAGTTGGTGGCCACCACAAGCTGGCCTTTTTCCATCACTGCGGCGTGATCGGTGTGCGCAAGAACCTTTTTATAGTCTCGGTCGACAATGAGCGTGGAGACCCCGGCTTGGCGGATTTCTGCAATCACACGCCAGATTTCCTTGACCACCAAAGGCGCCAGGCCTTCAGTGGCTTCGTCCAGGATCATCAGACGTGGGTTGGTCATCAGGGCTCGACCGATGGAGACCATTTGTTGCTCTCCACCTGAAAGCTGGTCGCCGCGGTTGTTGCAACGTTCTTTGAGCCGCGCAAATGTATCCATTACGCGGTCGTATGTCCAATCGCGTTCGCCGTTCAAACCTGCGCGTGCGCTCATTTGCAGGTTTTCCTTCACGGTCAGATTCGGGAACACCCCACGGCCTTCAGGCACGTAGCCGATGCCAAGGCGCGCCATCTTCTCGGGGGGATAGTTCGTCACATCACGTGCATCGGCAAGTACTTTTCCTACGCGTGCTTGCACATATCCCATGAGCGTGCGGATCAACGTGGTCTTGCCCATGCCGTTGCGGCCGAGGAGGCCGACCGCCCGGCCTTGCGTCAGTTCCAGACTCACGCCTCGCAGAATGTGGCTGTCGCCGTAATAGGTGTGGATGCCTTCGATGCGGAACATCGTTGTTGATGCGGCGTTCGTCGTGGTGCGGTCTGCAAGCAGTTCAGTCATGCTGTTCTTCTCCCAGATACGCTGTCCGCACTACCGGGTCGATACGTATCCGGTCGGGCGTGGCTGTGGCGACTACACTGCCGTTAACCATCACGGTGATGCGATCGGCGATGCGAAACACTGCATCCATATCGTGCTCAACCAGCAGCACGGCGTGCCCGCTCTTTAAGTCACCGAGCAAACCGAGCATGCGTTCCGTTTCCTCCGACCCCATGCCGGCAAGCGGTTCGTCCAGCAGCAATACCTGCGGCTGCGTGGCCAGGCACATGGCTACCTCCAGCTGTCGTTTGGCACCGTGGCTCAGGCTACCCGCGTGCGTGTTGGCATAAGCCTCTAGCCCCGCGCGTCCAAGCGCATCGCGCGCCCGCTCGAGACTAGAGGCGCAATGCTGCGAGGCTTGCCAGATGTGCCACGGTCTGGTGTGCGACTGAGCTTGGGCGGCAAGGCGACAGTTCTCAAGCACGGTGAACTCCTGGAATATCGTTGTGCGTTGATAACTGCGGCCAATACCTGCTTTGGAGCGGTGTGGCTGAGGCATACGCGTGACGTCCTTGCCTTCGAGCTTGATGGTGCCGCTTGAGACGGGCATTTCGCCTGAGAGCATGTTGATCAGCGTCGATTTGCCCGCGCCGTTGGTACCGATCACGGCGTGGACTTCGCCTTCGTGCAGGTCGAGATCGACGTCCTTCACCGCGATGAGTCCGCCAAAGCGCCGTGTCAAGCCGCGAACCGAGAGCTTGGGGTGTTGTACGTCAGTCATGCTGCGCCCCAAATGGGGATTTGGCAGGGCGCCATTTCTTGAGTTGATCGCCAATACCCATCACGCCTCTGGGCAGCAAAGCGACAAGCACGATGATGGAAATGCCGAGCGTCAGTTGCCAGTGATCGGCCAGAGCGCCGACCAGCGCATGCGTACCCAGCAATTCCTTCAACGCCACGAACGCCACGGTGCCAATGACTGCACCGCGTAGCGAGCCGATGCCACCCAGAATAACCATCAGTAAAACCTCACCAGAATGATTCCATGCCATCAACTCGGGGTTCACCACACCGTCTCGCGCGGCCAGCAAAAACCCTGCCATTCCGGCGAGCGCACCCGCAAGCACAAATGCCGCGAGCTTGTACCAATAGGTGCTGAAACCCGCCGCACGCATGCGTTGCTCATTCACGCGAATTCCTGCCAGGGCGGCACCAAAGCGGGAGCGGCGAATGAGTGTCAGCAGCCCGTAGACCAACACCAGAGAGAGGAGCACCACGTAGTATTGGGTGCGGCTGCTTTCCATGTCGATAAAGCCGATGGATGGGCGCGCATCTAGGTAGATGCCGTCGCTGCCGCCGCCCACGCTGGTGTCGTGAAACACAAAGAACGCGAGCTGCGCAAAGGCGAGCGTCACCATGATGAAGTACACCCCCTTGGTGCGCAGGCTAAGTGTTCCGATGACCAATGCGCTTAGCGCAGCAGCCATCAAGGCAGCGCCTAGAAGCATCAGCAGATTGCCGCCGAAAGGAGGCATTGCGAGAGCGGTGGCGTAGGCACCAATACCAAAGAATGCGGCATGCCCAAGACTCACCAAGCCCGTGCCACCGACCAGCAACTGCAGGCTGAGTGCAAAGATCGACATGATCATCACTTTCACCACCAGATCTGAGAGGTATGACGACCACAGGGGTGCAGCCACGGCTAGCGCGATCGCGCAAATCAGCGGCACCATCAGATTCAGCCTCCGCCATGCACTGCCACTGCGTAGCACCGAGTCAGACATGTCTTTGGAGGTAAGTATTGGCGCCTCGGCTTGCGCTTTTGCTTCATCGCGCAAATTTTGCACCGTTGGTTGCGCCTGAAGGGTTTGGGTTGTCATGGCTCAGCTCCTCTTGCCCATCAGGCCTTCGGGGCGCCATACCAAAATGACTGCCATGAGCAGATAGATGCTCATTCCGCTCAGTTCCTGGAAAAACACCTTGCCAAACGTGTCCACAAAGCCCACGAGAAGCGAAGCCACCAACGCGCCAGTGATCGATCCAATACCGCCAATGACCACTACCACGAAACAAATGATGAGTACGCTTGAGCCCATGTGGGGGTAGACGGAACTCATCGGTGCAGCGATCATTCCCGCAAGCGCGGCCAATGCCACGCCCATTGCAAAAACGATGCGGTACAGGCGCTTGATGTCGATGCCCAGGCCGCGCACCATGTCGCGATTGCTAGCGCCCGCTCGCACCATCATTCCAAGGCGTGTGCGGTTCACCATCCAATACATGAGCAACGCCACAATCAGGCAAGTTACTGCAGCAAAAACGCGATACCACGGGTAGGTCATGATGCCAGCCAACGAGAAACTTCCCGAGAGCCAAGCGGGTGCTTGCACACCGTGCACATCGTTGCCTACGAGAATGGCACGCAACTCTTCAAACACCAAGATCAGGCCGAAGGTCATCAGCACCTGTTGCAGATGATCACGCTCGTACAGAAAACTGAAGAACGCCCATTCCAGGAAATACCCAATGGCCACGGCCAGAACCACGCCGACCAGCAGCATGCTAATGAAGTGCTGGCCTATATACGGCGCGAGCGTAAACGCCATATACGCCCCGATCATGTAGAAGCTGCCGTGCGCAAGATTGATCACCCCCATGATCCCGAAAATCAGCGTCAACCCCGAGGCCAGCAGAAACAGCAGTAGTCCGTACTGAATCGAGTTCAGGCACTGCACCAGAAACGTAGCTAGATCCACGGCAACCTCTTGTCGTGTTGAAGAACGAACTGAATCCGTGAGTTGGCTGAGAACCGACTCACGCCATTCCAGGTATGACGAGCCCTGCGGGTGTTTTGATCAGAGTTTGCAGCCGTGTGCAGGATCAGCCAGCTTCTTTGCTGCGATGCTGATTTTGGTGTTCTGCTTGCCCTCTACCTTGCGGAGATATATGTCCTGCACAGGGTTGTGCGACTTGCTTATGGTGAAGTCACCGCGTGGGCTTGGAATCGTGGCTTTCTCAATCGCAGTGCGGAAGAGGTCTTTCTTGGAGATATCGCCTCCCGCAGCCTTCAAGCCGACCGCCAGCATTTGCGCTGCATCGTAGCCCTGCACGGAGTACACATCGGGGGCGAGCTTGTAGGCCTTCGCGTAGTTGGTGCGGAAAACCTTGTCGCGCTCGGTGCCTAGTTCGTCTGCGTAATGCAGGGTGGTGAGAATGCCTTCGGCGGAGGCGCCTTGCGCGTCCAGCGTGCCATCCGTGAGCGCGCCTTGACCATACAGTGGAATGTTCTTGGACAGACCCGAAGCGTGGTAATCCTTCACAAATTTCGCTGCACCGGAGCCTGCAAAAAAGGCGAATACTGCATCCGGTTTCGCCGCAGCGATTTCGGTCAGGAACGCCTGAAATTCCACGTTCGGAAACGGCACCGTAAGTTGCCTGGTGACCTTGCCACCGTTCTTTTCAAATCCTTCCTTGAAGGCACTTGCCGCTTCTTCACCGGCCGCATATTTCCAGTTGATGGTGATGGCGTTTTTCTTGCCTTCCTGCTTGGCCGCGATGACGCCCATTGGATAGGAGATCTGCCAATTGCTGAAGGATGAGCGGAAGATGGTGGGGCCACACATCACTCCGGTGACTGCGTCGGCACCAGCGTTTGGCACTATGAGAATAGTGCCACTTTCCTTGGCTGCACGAGCCATCGCCATGACGACGCCGGAATGCACGGTACCCACGAGCACATCGACATTGTCGCGTTTGATCAGGCGGTTGACGTTGTGCATGGCCTTGGAAGGATCAGACTCGTCGTCGACTTTGAAGTATTCGATCTCTCGCCCGCTGAGCTTGCCGCCTTGCTCGCTTACATACATTCGAAAGCCGTTTTCAATGGCTGTCCCGAGCGCTGCAAACGTGCCGCTTGCGGGCAGCATGAGGCCCACCTTGATTTTCTCGGTGGGTTGTGCCCAAGCGCTGCAAGCGATGGCTGAGACCGCTGTGAAGGCCGCCGCGCGACTCACCACCCGTTGAATTTTTCCAATGCTCATCTTCCGCTCCTTATGTGCGTTTCGTACCGAGCCTCGATCGCTCATGCTCTGCACGCTACGCAAACTGCCAGAAGCTATTTACGTATACGTTGATGTCGATTTGATGTCATGTTAAGTGGATATTCAAGCTAAATTTGGTGAAATATAGGGTAAACGATGATTTTTATGTATACGCAGAGGAGTCGAGATCAGGCGAAGGCGCGCGGCGGAATACGGAAAATCGTCGCCTTTTTCCACCCCCCGGATAGCCCGCCTACGCGGGGGCCGACCAACCAGGGATGACGAGATGAAGCGGGGGAGCGAGGGGGTAGTTTGAGAAAAAGCAGTTGCATGTCAGCTCCTCTGACCGCTCAGTTGGCTACGGGCGTTTGTTTGAAGCCGCGGAGACGCCTTGGCTTCGATGAGGAGCGCATCGAGAAGCTGATAGCGTCGGGAGTCGTAACTTGCCTGAGCAGTTGACGGAGATAGCGGTGCGCGGCGGTCGCTATCGAAGATCGAAGTTATGGCGCTTTTGGCCGCTCTCAGCTCATGGGCTAGGGCTTGCTCACAGTCTGGACGCGAGGGCGAACGCCCGAGTAATATTTAGCCTTGGTGATACTCAGACTAGACCCATCAAGTCACGGCCATAGAGTATCGATCTCATCAAATTGAGGATTGCGCGCGAGGTCTTGGTCGAGGCCCATTGCGGCGCTGGCGCGCTCCAGGGCCAGCCAGAGGGGCGCAGGCATTTTCAAAATTTCATCGGCCGATCCGGCCTGCGCAATCCATGCGCCGATCTGAGCGTGCTGATCTGAGGTCAACAAGTCAAGGTGCAGCATCTCGTCAATGGTTTTCATTATGGTCAACAGGTTGCGTCTGGCACGGCCCCAAGAGTGTTTCCCCAGGGGTGAGCATATGAATATGCGGCCGCAATTGTAAAGATCAAGGAAGTGCCTTGGCATAGGCGACGAGACTGCCGGGCGAGCGAGTCGAGATGGGATGAGCTTTACCTAATGCCGTTCACCTGTCGAAGCCACAAGCAAGGCTTCGACCCTTAGACGGGCTTGTATGGTTTGGTTTCCATCAACCAACCATGAAGAAAGGGCGAGGAGCCGGGATGGAGGGACATCGACGGGCATCGGCCATTGCATTAGACCCAATGGACCGACTTACTGAGTCAGCACCCCATCCCTGCGCCGAGCGACGATAAGGAACCTGGCGACGTCACCTGCATGATGCAGTCTCGATCTCCAATTCTTGCAAGCTCACGCCGACAGCAGGGCCCACCCCGGCACTCGTATTTTGTACGATGAAGATCCAACAAGCTACCCAATTTGTTGGCGTAGATGTAGCAAGCGCCCATCTGGATGTCGCTGTGCATGGGCAAACCAACGTGCGCCGATATGCCA
>NZ_AUGX01000024.1 GCF_000422885.1 Ottowia thiooxydans DSM 14619
CAGATGCAGGCGGTCCTGGATCGCTGGTCGAACCGCCGCCAGGTCATTCCACCGGAACTGATCGGGAAGATTGCGCCCACCAGGCTGGAGAGCATCAACTTGCGGGGTGTGTTTCGCTTCCCGGTTGACCGCTATGCTGACCAAATCCTGCCTTCGCGGCCAAATGCATCGATAACTGGCACCAATGGATGAAACCGACCACGGTTTGACGCCACGAATCGCAGATTTGAAAGTGAACAGGAAAGTCAATGAAATCAACGATCTACCAACACCACCTCCGCGCCAGTGCTAGCTTTTCGTACCGTCACTTATTGCACTGAAAACGAGGAGACCCCGATCAGCGCCGCGCAGCAAAAAGCCTGCGCACGCAGCTGGCCGGCTGGATCCGGACTGGTGGCAGGCGAACGCGAGCACCGACAAGTCGTATGCGGTGTGCGCCGACTGCTTGAAGGCCTCGGCCGGGAATTCGCCAACAGCATCGAGCCGCCAAGGGCAGTTGCAGCACGGCTGTCGACGGTAGGCCGATCCAGAGACCAGCACGGTGACAACCTGGTGCTCACCGTGCTCGTTCGAGCCACCTGGTCGGATGTTCGAGATCGACCCCAACGGGCAGAGGGTTTGCCTCAGGCAACCTGGTGCTCGCCGGCGGAGGCATCGACGGCAGAAGCGCTGGCCGCATCCTGGCGCGTGATCAAAAACTCGCGCCGATCCTTGTGTGCCAGCCACGCCGGGGCCCGGCCTCTGCCTGACCAGGTCGTTCCGGTCACCGGATCCCTGTACTTGGCATCCTTGGATTTTCTGGTGAGGACCGTGAGCAGCTGCGCGCGCTTGATCCCGTACTGCTCCACGATGCGGGCAATTTCGCCAAGTGCGGTTGACAACTCGGCTTGCCTGGCAACTTCAATCTGGGCTTGCAGTTCTTTCCTGCGTGCTAGCAATTCGCTGAGTGATGCGCTCATTTGGATGAAAGGGCCTGTTCAATGCGCCTAAATGCTAAGCCCTGAAAAAAGACAGCGCAAGCCTTAGCGATCAATTGGGATGAGGCGAATCAAGCCGCTTGGCTTAATCAAACATCTAGTTACCGATTTGCGTTCCCAATCATAATCTCGCGGCGATTCGGCAAGCGCCGTTTTTCTGGCCGGTGGTGCAATGATGTCCAAATCGACCAGCTGGCGTAAGGTGGCCGCAGCTTTTTCGGAGGTCAAGCCGGTCACATAGCAAAGTTCCGAGAAAAGGACATTTGACCAGCCATCCCGAGCTGAGTCGACGAGAAAACGGATTACCAGCTTTTGAATTGTCGGGAGTTTTGCGCTCCAGACCATAATGTTCATGATCGGATAATGACCCGGTAGCCTCGGCAGACTATTAGGATCGTCCTTGGCAAAGGCTTCCCCTTGTTGCCCTTTGTGTTTTTTGCCTTGTTGGGAGATCAGTTTGACTTTTCTGATGTCAATCGAATAGCGGCGTTGCCGTGCCGGCCCTTCAATACTGACAATTCCACTGGCTTCGAGTGATTTAAGCGTGGCGTCCGAATCGCTGCGTGCACAAAACGCGTACTGCGCGATTAAAGCGGAATCAGCGTAACAGTACCAGTCGTTTGCGGTGTGCCAGGCGATGGAGAGCAACACGCTTTTGGCGAGCATGTTTTCGGTCGGAATCTCATAGACTACGTCCAGCAATTCACCTGATACTTGTTTGATGAATTGATCGACTTCCAGTTCGTCAATAGGCTCGCTCTTTTTGGGAGCCGTTCTCCGCTTCACTTTGGTAGCGGGAACCGATCGCACCGCTTTCTTGGCTGGCGTTTTTGCGGGGACTTTCTTGGTGGTGGACGCGTTCATTGATCGTCTCTCTTCGGATGGTTCAGTTTCCAATCAATGCCGAGGACAGTTCGTCGGCCCGCAAAACCTGTCGGACTATAGCGGATGAGCCCTTAGTGCGTCATTGATGTGACACGAATGATGTGTAAGCGCACATGACATTCCAGTGCCTGGCAAGAGGGCGGATTGTAGTCGATGGGCAGGCGCATGTAAGTATTAGGTGTGACTCGTGCGCGGAACCCCCTTGAGCGGCCGCGGCCGGAGAGGGCGCATGTAAGTACTAGATGGTGATGAGCGGTGCGAGCCCTGGCGCCCGGCGGGCGAGCGTGAGGCGCATGTAATTATTAGATGGCGTTCAGCGCGCGCTTGCCCTGGACGAAGATGGGCGCGGTGCTGACCCGCGCGGTCCGCCTGCGCAGCTGGCGAAGGATCTCCTCGGTCTTCGCGCGCTCGGCCAGGCATTCCTCGATCATCCGCAGGGCGAGCTTGACCCGCTGGCCCTCCGGGTAGTCGCGCTTGCCCTTCATCGGCCGCATGGCTTCCAGCTTTTTTCCCTCTTCGAGGACCAGGCGCTGCTGGTACCAGCCGTACCTGGACCGCTTCACGCGGATGAGGGTGGGCTCCATGTCAAACCCCAGAACCTTGTCCATTTTGATGCGGCTTCGCTTTTGAAATACCACTTCGATTCGGTCTTCCACGTCCGGCCACAGGACTTGGATTTTCCTATTGGCTTCGAAGATCAGCATGTCGTAGTCGAGTATTCGGTTAATCGCGAGACCCACGGTCTTGATGCATGCGTCCGCGAACAGGTCCATCCTTTCGGGTGGCGTTTGTTTGGGATTGGCTGGTTTAGGCATGGCTGAATTTTCCAGTCAAAAAGCAAAGGCAGAGAACAAGCCTTTTATAGCAAAGGCATAGGAAACTTTTTTTTGGCAAAGGCATAGGAAAACCATTTTCGAGACAAAGGCAGAGGCTCACCTTTTTACGGCGGAAGGCTTAGGAACTTGCATTCCTTTCGGCGCGCGTTAGGGCCAGGCAGAGGAGTGCCTTTTTGCAGAAAGCGAGGGGGGTGAGGGAACCTATGTGGTTCAGGGCAAGAAGGCGGGGGGGTGAGGTACTTGGGTGGGGGTGGCCACCTGGCCTGCCGGAGAACTCCGCTGGAGCCAGTCTGTGGCGCGCGCGGCCAAATAACGAGCTGAGGGATTCAGTCGGCCGGGAAGGGCGTCCGCGTAATATGGCCGGCGAGCGGCCCACTTTGGGTTGACCGGGATTCGCGGGCAATTTCTGTGCGTCTTTGATGAGCGATGGTGGTTGTCTGTCGATGGCGTCGATTTGGGGCGCCGTTGAATTTGATTTGCGGCATGCGGTATGAGCGGTGATTCCTTTGAGGCGGTTTGCGCCGGAAGGGCTGAGGCTTTGCCCTGGCCTTGGCCGGGCTGGACTGAATTCAGCGCTGGGCTTGGTTCTGGTGCCTTCTTTGCCGATGCCGAAGGCCAAAGAAACAGACTGGGCTGTTATTTGCCGCCGCTGATTCTGAGCGGACTTCGTTTGGCGGCACCGTGCTGCGTCAGCCGCAGCGGCAGGCAGATCTTGCTGGGTGACGAACTTAGTTTTGCGGATGTCGACCCGAGCGCGAGTTGGCCAAGGGGAGGCCTCAGATCGGCTCAGGAGAGGTTTTTTTGACCAGCTGTACCTTCGAGCACTGCGCACCTGTTCACGCGTTTCTAGCGCGTTTGTGCGCCTCGCGGTTGTTGCCAGGCACATGGTCGGACCTTTGGCGGGTGGATGTTTCATGTGAGACATAGTTTGGCGAAAGTATGTGGAGACTTCCGCAAAAATAGACGCAGGTAACAAGACTAGCGCAATGCGGTTGTCAAATCTACTGACTTTGGCATAATTAGTAGTCGGGCTAGTTGTACTTTGGCAAAACTAAGTCTAAACATCTTTAGGAAGAAGTGACATGTCAACTGGTGACAAGTCGGTGATGGGGCGGCCTCGCAGCGCGCCGGTCTGGGATTCAAAAATGAATTACCGATTGACTGTTGCTGTTCAGAATGACAGGGACGTTCACACGGCACTTTTTGAGGCTGGTGAAAAATCCAGTGAATTCCTCATCGCCTGTGTGAGGCATTACCTGAAGGCGATCAGTAGTCCCTGTCTGGATACGGACTACCAGAATCAGGTCATTGCGAAAGCACTGTCTATTCCGCCACCCGATGCCGGTTCAACGCCCGCCGAATGACGTTCTGCGGTAAGATGTGCTGGCAGGTTGCTCCCTGATACCTGCGTAGACTGATTCAAAGCCCGGCAGCGATGCTGGGCTTTTTTTTTGAGCCTCAGGCTTTGCCCGCTAGCTTGCTTGCCTCTTCGAGCATGTGGGAGGCTTTTAGGACGAGTTGCACTGCACCGTTAACATTCTGTCTGGTGCACCCGTACTTATTCGCTATGGCGCTTTGCATGAGACCGTCTACTAAATGGAGCTTGGCTAGGTTCAGACGTTCATTTGAGACGCGCCCTAATAGCAAGGCAACTGCAGCGAACTGGGCTTCAGATAATCGCTGACCGGCCACTGGCCGGCCTCGCTTTCCAGTCTTTAGAGCGGTTGGAATGCGTTCGTCAGACATTTATCAGAGCATTTTCTCGATCTCGTCGGCGGAGAATTCCTCCTCGCCGGCGGCATCTGCGCCACTGAGAAATGCTGCGAGTCTCCTTGCAGCTCTGCCTTCCATTCCGAACGTGCCCTCGCGCAATCCTTTCATCACGGCCGGTGCGGTCCGGCTTGTTCTGTGCCCTTTATCGAACCACTCGCGCGCATCAGCCGCGTCTTGACCAGGTGCTGCTTGCGTTTCGATTTTGGCTTGGCGGCTGGCTGTGGCCGTCGGTGCCGGCGAACTCGGTGAAGGTGAGGTTGTGAACGGCGATTCATCTCCTCCGGCCGCGCCCATGCCGGCCAGGATGTCGCCACCCCCGCCACCATTTACGGGCCTGGCCGTCGTGACGCTGGGCGCCTGGCCCTCGAATTTATCCCCCGTTCGATCATCGCGATCGGGGTCATTGGCTTTTACTTTGGCCTTGGGCGGTTTCTCAGGCTTGCCGCGGTCTTTGACTTCCTTCACGATTTTTCGGGCCGAGGTCGACTTGTCGCTTTCTTTCAATCTGTCGACGATCTCCGCGGCCTTGGCTGGGTCTTCGCGTTCGATGGTTGCCACGGCGTAGAGCAGTTCCTTGTCGCTGCTGATTTTCTCGGACACCAGTCGTTTGGTGGTCTCAGGCAGGTCCAGGATGGCCATGGCCTTCACGTACCAAGCGCGCGAGATGCTGTTTCGGGTCAGCAGTTCTTCGACTGATCCGAGATGGTCCAACTGGGCCTTGAGGGCGTTTGCCTCCTCCTCCTGTTCCAGGTTTTTCCGGTGGACGTTTTCCTCGTACTGCAACTGCCTGATCTTTTGCTCTGCGCCTTCTTCGGGGAAGTGATAGACCTTTGCGGGGATCTGGGTGAGGCCAGCCAGCCGGCTGGCGCGGCATCGACGCTCACCCCAGATGAGGACAAAGTTGCCTTTCGTAGGGTGTGCCCATACGCCGATCGCCTGCATGACGCCACTTTTCTTGATGCTCTCGGATAGGCCGGCCACCGTGTGATCCCCGTCGAACTTCTTTCGAATCTGCGGGCGAACCTCAATGTCATCGAGGTTGATGTTGATGGTGAGCGGTGCGTCCAGGATCTCGTTGATCGTGCTGCCCTTGGACTTGAGCTTTGTGAACGGATTGCTCATCAGTGGATCCTCCTGAGAATTTCGGCGCAGGCTGCTTTCCATTCGCGGGCGGCGGCCAGGTGGCCGCTGCCCTTGGTGCGGTACCAAACGGGTTTGCCAGAAGCGATCGCTGCCCGGACTGAGACGCGCTCGCGAAGTTCGACTGGCAGCACGGCGTCGCCGTACTCGCTTCTGAGGCTGGCCAGCGCTTCGACGACAGCTGGCGAGCGGGATGTGGTTTGCATCGGGACGATGCCGATGTGCTTGAGCTGAGGGTTCAGCCCGTTGCTGCGGACGGCGCGGAAGGTGGAGTTCAGCTTCTCGACGCCGGCGAGTTCGTAGAGCCCAACCGCGACCGGGGTCACCACGAAATTGGCTGCGGTAAGCGCGCCCATGAGCACGTTGCCCAGGGTAGGCGGTGTGTCGATGATGCAGAGGTCATACAGGCCGCTGAGCTGCTGCAGCGCCTGCGCGGGATTGGTCAACACCCCGTTGTCCTCCTTCTCGACGTTGATCAACTCGCTGTCGGCTGGTATGAGCGCCATAGGACCTGGTCGCAATTCGCTGTGCATTCCCCTGAGAACATCTGGCGTGTCCTCGCCGAAGAGAACTGACGCTGTCAGCCCTTCGGCCACGAGTGGGACGTGGTCGAAGGTGAGGCTGAGGTTGCCCTGCAAGTCGAAATCGACCAGCAGCACCTTCGAGCCTTGCTCGACGGCGGCGTAGGCCAGGTGGACGGCCAAAGTGGTTTTGCCGACGCCGCCTTTCTGATTGGCGACGGTGAGGATTTTCATGAGGTGTTTCCTCCAGATGATTGAGTTGCGCAGACTGAGGTGAATAGCCCATGTGCTTTGCAATGGGCCTTATTGTTCGCTAACGTGCTATCAAAAAGATAGCGTCTAGAAGGGTATGTCGTCTTCGTCCGGACCGTCGAAGCCGCGGGAGTCTGTCGTGGCTTCCGCCGGCGCTTCGTCCTGATGTGGAGGCGTTGTCGGTGCAGCCTTGTCGGCAGGCTTGCGCTCCAGGCTTTGCACGTCGCTGCTGCGGATCTCGGTCGTGTAGCGATCGACGCCGTTCCTGTCCGCCCACTTGCGCGTCCGCAGCTTGCCAATCACCTGCACGGAGTCGCCCTTCTTGAGATAGGTCGCTGCGAATTCCGCGGTCCCCTTCTGCGTGACGATGTTGTGCCACTCGGTATGCGACTTCTGCTCGCCCGTGTCCTTGTCCTTCCATCGTTCGGTCGTGGCAACGCGGAAAGTCGTCTGCGGTGTGCCGTCGGGGAAATAGCGCTTTTCCGGGTCCGTGCCCAGGTACCCGGTCAGTACTGCCATGTTTGTTGATGCCATGTCGTTCCTCTTGGTTGGGGGGGAGGCCGGCCGAGGCCGCCTTTGGGTGGTGATCTAGATCACGCTTCGCATTCTTGCGAAATTGCAAGCGCTGTCAATGCGTAGAGCTTGCATTAATCAAAGCACAGAGTAACAAAGGACAGACAGCTATGAAAAACAGAGCAAGAATTGCAGAACGTAGACGGCAAGACCGTTTCGCGCGCGCGAACATGCGCGGTGTGTCATGGGGGCGACAGGCGAAAAAAAACCGCCCTGAAGAGGCGGCTTTTGGGGATCAGTGTGATGTCTCACCGACATCGAACTCGGCGTCATGCTCTCCCATGGCTTTGGCGACCATAGTGAAGAGCTCGGCGGTTGCCTGGCCATAGATTTCTGGGCGATCCCAAAAACCCGTGCCGTGCCCGTTTCGTGTCAGCCAGAGGTCATGGCCCAGTTGCGCGGCATCCAGGGCATCGAGCTTGAGTGGCCATGGCGCTTCGCGCAGTGAGTCTGAGAATCGTCGGCAGGCGGTGTAGACCTGGCAACGACACAGGGCCGTCAATTCTGCGGTTGCTGGGGGTTGGTCGAGATCCCCGGTTTCGGTGAAGTAGATCGCCTCGATGTAGGCGTCGGACATGCGTTGAACATCCAGCATGGGTCCTCCGTTTGATGGAAGGGTTGAACATGCGTGGAGATGGCCGTCTTGATAAAACCCGCCTGGCAGGCAGGCCCGATCCATGAAACAATGACGGCGGATCGGATCGAACCCAGTGCACGGGCATGTGCAACATATATCCCCAACCCGATCCCCTTTTCGGGCAAAGAAAAAGGAACCCGCAGGTTCCTTTGTGTAGATCAAAAATGCTTGTCAGAATTTGGCAAGTATCGATTCGATTTTGGTGGATTTCCAGTTGCCTGGTTCCTGGCCATCACCGAACTTCTCGTCCAGAAACTGGACAATTTCAGTCGTTGATTTGCTTTGAAGCGTTTGGAGCTCTTGGCCAGAAAGGCGTTTGAGAGCGAGACCGAGTGCGGCACCTAAAGCTACTGGAGGCAAGTCCTTTGGGGAGTCGACCTCGCGGCTTTGTGGCTTGCTCCTGTTGAGGAGCTGCTTCAGGCGGTTTGACGCGGTGCTGATCCGAATCAACGTGTCGACGAGGCTTGCGTACAGACGCGCCGTGAGGCGCAGCAGGTACACGGCAGTGACGAACATGGCGACCACGGCCAGCATCTTGGACACCGGGATGGTGAAGGACAGCGGGATGCCGATCGCGCTAAGGATCGAGGCGGCGAACGCCTGAAAGAACTCAAAAAGAGACTGGATCACGTCGACTCCTGGGAGGCTGGCGCCTGGTTGAACATCCCTGGAGATGGTGATTCGGTGAAAAGTGTCGTCGCCGGCGCATTCGGACTGGCCAGGCCAGCGCTGCCTTTAGAGCTGGAGCTATTTCCTTGGATGTTCAACCAGTCCCATTGGGACTATCCAAGGAGTGAAGCATGTCCAATGTTTCTCATGTTGCTGTGCGCGAGCCGAAGCAGTACAGCGTAAATGTTTGGGGTGACGATCAAGTTGCCATCGTCAAGTTCGAGATCAGTGACGAAACGGTAATGCAGATTGTCGAGCTGTCGAAGTTGGCGGCTGCGCTCGATCTGACGGGCGTGAGCCGCACCAGCTGGCTGACCACGTACTACGAAGACGACGAAGAGACCGAGGTGCGAACGGAGGCCCCCGAGTTGGTGGTCAGCAAAGAAGGGTTCTACTTCCAGGCGATGCTGCGTCACGACGATGTGATGATTCAATCGGAGGAGCAGCCGATCGCTGATCTCGTCGCGCACTTCGAAGTGGAAGAGGCGCCCTCGCCGATGTCGAAGATCCAGGCGGCATTCGCTGACATCACCGTCGGCTACGAAAAGGGTCTCAGAGATGCCATGGAGTCAGTCGTTCTTGCCCTGGGCGATGGCGTGCTGCGCTCGAAGTTGAACGCGGCGGTTGACACGGTCTTAGATGCCTGCGCGAACAACGACCAGTTGGTCGAGGTCAATGAACCGGATGATCCTCTGGGCCGGGTTCAAGCGCTGCGCGATCTTGGCTTCGCCGTCGCCATCTGGACGCCCGATGAGCTACACGAGGGCGTGGACATCAGCGTCTTGCAGGATTTGATGGTGGAGCGCGGTTCGAGCTACATCGACAGCACACGACCTCTGTCACCGTTCGTCGTGGTGCTTCGGGAAGACGATCTGCACAGCATCAAGTTTGCGTGTCAAGCTGAGGACCCTGAGCACGCCCAGGAACAGGCGGAGAACGCCTACCCGGCGGCAACTGTGCTTTCCGTCGTGGAGGCGGATCTGGAGGCCGCCGGCGCTACCGGAACAAATTGATCGCATCAGCCCAGCTCACTCTTTTTTGGAGTGGCTGGGCTTTTTTGTGAGCAGGCAAAAAAAAGCCACCGATGAAGGTGGCTTTGGGATCAGGTCAGAACCAGAGGTTTTCTTGTTCCTTGGCTTGCTTCTGTTTGTAGGCTTCGCGCTTGGCGATCGCCTCCTCAGTCGCAGCTTTCATCTGCTCGTCCAGTTCGGGAGCACATTCACGCATGACTGCGGAAGCGATACCCCATGGACGCATGATCTTTCCACCAGACAGGCCTTGTAGCACGGACAAGCACTCTTGAGGGTAGATGCCGTTGACCTTACCAGCGTAGCGCAAGCCGAGGCCGGAGTGGTAGGCAACAACCAGGTCGGCCGCCAGCCGTTCGATGAAGGTGGCCATGACGCCGGTGAGCTTGGCACCTTCTTTTTTCTGCTTCGCGTTGAACTCGGCGATGTGCTCAGCCGCCATTGCCTTTGCCTTCTTGGCGAAGAGCAGCATGGCGTCGACATCGACCTTCGCTTCCTTCACGCGAATCTCTCGATTGGCGGCGGAAAGGGCTGCGGGATCGTTGGGAGCTTTTTCTGTCTGACTGATGTGAAAGATCGGGATCGAGTTGAACACCTGGATGGTCCAAGCGTCTTCATCGTCGTCGTCGAGCGGCCGCGGTGCGGACGACTCTGTCGACTGGGATTCATCGTCCTTTTTGTCACGCTTCTTGGCGACCCGACCCGCATAGATTGCGTGCCAGGCTTTCTCGCCTTTGCGCACGCTGTTGCCGGCGCTCGCGTGCTGGCTGTGGGAGCCGAAGCAGCCGCTGTACGTGGCTTTTGCTACTTCCATTTGGGCCAGCAGCACTGGGATGTTCACGCCGACGTAGGGCAGGCCATTGGCCTTTACGGGCATGAAGTCGACACCTTGCCAGGGGTGCGTGGCGGTGATTTTCTGGATGACCCAGAGTCGGGCCATGTCACAGAGACGGGTAGCCGCTTCGCGGCGGGCGTCGGTCGATTGGGATGAGGTTTTTGCCATGGTCACTCCTGAAGGAGAGAGGGGTTGAACATGGCTGGAGATAGCTCGAACAGGAAAAACCGGCTTTGCAGTGTTCGCGCGCGCGAACACGCCTGATGCATTTCGGGGGAATGCCATTTCCACGCATGTTCAACCCCCCCCAGCCAAGCTGGGGCATCAGGAGTACTTCAATGTTTGACGAGACAACTACTTTTCAGATTACCCACGCGCAGGTTGGCGCGGATGAGCTGTTCGGGATCCAGGTGCCGGAGAGCCAGCGGGCCAACACCATGTTTCCGGTGAGGACGGGCGCGCTGGACGGCGTCCCTGAGATCGATATGAGCTACGTGTTCCGGCCGGATCAACTCGCCCTGCTGCGGTTCTTCTACCGCGGTGACGAGAAGGCGCTCATGCTGACCGGCGAGACTGGGCCAGGCAAAACCAGCCTGGTGGAGCAGACAGCTGCTCGTACCAATTGGCCGGTCGTGGCCGTGGGATGCCATGAAAAACTGGAACTCCAGGAGCTGATTGGCAGAATCACTATCACCGAAGCCGGATCCACAGGTTGGCAGGATGGACCCGTGATCGACGCAATGCGGCGCGGTGCGATTCTCTTGCTCGATGAGGGCAACTTTCTGGATCCTGGTGCGGTCGGTGGTTTGAACCGCGTGCTGGACACCCTGCGCAACGTCGGCGGTGCCAGCTACTCCATCCCGGAGACCGGCGAGACCGTCAAGGCCCATCCGGACTTCCGGGTGGCGATGACCGGCAACGCGATCGACGGCGCTGGCAAGTCGAACTACCGAGGAATCAAGCCCATGAACTTGGCGCTCCTCGATCGATTCACGCTGGGCATCTCGGTGGACTACCTACCGGCCGATCAGGAAGTGACGATGCTCCATCGGCGCTCGCCGCAGGTCCGCGAGGACCTCATCAAGTTGATGGTGGAGGTGGCCAACGGCGTGCGCAACTCGTTTGCCAACGGCGACATCCGCTGCACAATGAGCACTCGCGTGTTGATCTCTGTTTGCGCCAAGCTGTCCACCTGCCCTGCGGAAAAGCAGCCCATGGTGTTGCTCCCGATGCTCAAGTCGACCATGCTCTTTCGCGTTTCAGTCGAAGACCGAACCGCCATCGAGAACGTGGTGAATGAGATGGCGCAGCGCGACGGCGTTGTACTGAGCTGAGTCAGCTCGCCAGTGATCCCAAACCGCTCCTCCCCGGAGCGGTTTTTTTTGGCCTATGCCCGGACACCCTTGCTGGAGGGGCGGCGGGCTTTACCCGCGCGTGCCGGACGCCTGGACAGCTGAGCCTGTTCTGGCATCTGCTCGGGTGATGGCATCGCTGCCAAGGCGCTGCCATCCCTGGCGGCTTCGAGCACGGTCTTTTGCACCAGCATCTGCAGCTTTGCCCGGAAGTCGCTGTAGCTGAGCTGCCCATCCTTGATGCTGTCGAGCAGGCCTTCGAAGTAGCTGGTGAGATCCGGTACAGCGAGTTTGGGCGGAACGCATTTGATGTAGACCTCCGCCTTGGGTGTTGGCACATAGCTGGTCATCTTGCCGCTCTTGCTCTCGATCACGAACTCGTTCTGGATGATCTTGGCAATGAGCGGAGCACGCGTCGCAGAGGTGCCCAGGCCTTCCACCTGCTTGAGGTGCTTCTTGATGTTGGGGTCGGTGACGAACTGCCAGGCCTTTTCCATGGCGTCCAGCAGCGTCACCGGCGTGAAGCGCTTGGGGGGTTCGGTCTTTTTGGCTTTGACTTCGACCGGGCTGGCCAGGCCGGCTTCCCCGTCTTCGATCTGGGGCAGCTTGACCTCCTTCTCGTCGTCATTGCTGCCAAACAGTGAGCGCCATCCCTCATTGATCACCGCTTTGCCCGTGGCCTTGAAGCTGTGCTCGCCGATCGGCGCCACGATCGATGTGCTCCAGTACTCGTGGTTGGGGGCGAACTGCGCCACGTACTGGCGGACGATGAGCGCGTAGATGTCGGCGTCGCGCTTGGGCAGCTCACGGATCGACTTGTGGGCCAGCAACGGAATGATGGCGAAGTGCTCCTTTAGCTTGGCGTCGTTCCACGCTGCGGACTTCTGACTGGGATCCAAGGGGGTGTTGAACTTGAACGGCTGCCCTGCGCCCAGATTGGCGCAAACCGCTTCGATGGTCTTGGCGGCTTTCGGCCACTGGTCGGTGGGGGCGTACTGGCAATCGGTGCGGGGGTAGGACGTGAGCTTGTGGGTCTCGTAGAGCGCCTGGGCGGCTTGCAACACGGCGTCCGGCGAGTAGCCCATGCGCGCGGCCGCCTTCTGCAGCTCGGTCAGGCTGAACAGCAAAGGGGGCCCATCTGCCTTGCGCTGCCTGGTCACCTGCAGAGTCGATGTCTTGCCACTGCAGGACCTGGCCACGGCTTGCGCGTATTCGCGGGAAAGGAGCAGCTGTCCAGATGGGTCGAACTCTGCCCTTCCCTCTGCATCCTTCGGGCGCTGCCAGGTCGCCTGAAAGGCTCCCTTGCCCTGCACGTTGATGGTGGCGACGATGCCAAAGTGGTCGATAGGTACGAAGTTGCGGATTTCGTTCTCGCGTTGAACGATGAGGCCAATGACTGGGGTCATCACGCGCCCAAGGGCCAGGATGCCCTTGTGGCCGCGCTTCCACCACAGCGTCGAATAGGCCCGCGTGCCGTTGATGCCGACTCCCCAGTCGGCTTCGGCCCTGCAGAGCGCGGCCAGGCCGAGCAGCCGATAGTCCTCGTTGGACTGCATCTTTCGCCATGCGTCCCGAATTCCCTGGTCGGTCTGTGCGTGCAACCAAAGGCGCTTGGTGGGACCCTTCCACGAGAAGCGCCTGAGGATGTTGTCGACGATCAGTTGACCTTCCCGGTCGGGGTCGCCGGCGTGCACGACCAGGTCGGCGCGCTTGAGCGCTTCCGAGATGTATTTGAGGCGGTCGATCACGCCGTTGTCAGGCGTTGCGCGGCCCTTGCCCTTGCCCTTGCCCTTGTTGGCCCGCGGTGCCCACTCCAGCCGATCAGGCAGGCAGGGTAGGACCTCCAGGCGCCAAGGGAACTCGAACTGCTGGTCGTAGTGCTCTGGCTCGGCGAGCTCCAGCAGGTGCCCCAGGGCGCCCACGACAACGACATCACCCACCCGTTGTCCGAGGCCCGCCGGCTGGACAGGGTTGCCTGTGGACTGGCTGATGGCGTTGGCGATGTCCCTGCCCATGGCAGGCTTCTCGGCGATAACAAGAGTCTGAGGCATATCGATCCACCATTGATAATTGCAAACATTGTATGGATAAAGTACAAGAAACACCAAGCCGGCCGGGGTTGGAGACCAGGTTCAAGGGTTTCGACGGCTTTATTTTTTGATGCCATCTCCAGCCATGTTCAACCGGATGGCTGTCTGCTCGACACCATCGTCAATCTCAAGGAGATCACCATGAGCAACATCGCAAACCTGAAGAACTTTTCCCTGTTCACCAACAACAACGACAACGTGCGTTTCTTCAAGTCGAAGGACATCCAGGTCAAAGCTGACTATTCCTGCTACGAGCCCAAGCGTGAGCTTTCGG
This sequence comes from Ottowia thiooxydans DSM 14619, assembly GCF_000422885.1. Lineage (GTDB taxonomy): Bacteria > Pseudomonadota > Gammaproteobacteria > Burkholderiales > Burkholderiaceae_C > Ottowia > Ottowia thiooxydans. Next base: position 13,843 of record NZ_AUGX01000024.1, read on the forward strand.
TGAGCGGCATCAAGGCTCCGTCCGAAAAGGCACTGGGCGGGGACTACCTGAAACTCACCATTGCCATGGGCGCGCAGGGTGCTCGTCAGTACGCTGACGGCGCATTGTTTCGCAACGACCGCAAGGGCGAGAACGCGAAGGCGCCTGACATGACGGGTGTTTTGACGATGCCTGACAAGAGCGAAAAGCGCTTGGCTGGCTGGTACAAGAAGTCGACTTCGGGCGTCTCGTACCTGTCGGTTGCTATCAGCGACAAACGCGCTGCTGACAACGACTCGGCCGATGCTCCCAGTGACGACATCGCCGCTGAACCGCACTCGGAACCGGCTGCTGCAGCCATTGCCGAATTTGACGCAGCGAGTGATGAACCCATCTTCTAAGGATTGATGGGTGGAGCGTGTTCCACGCTCATGTGAGTCCCAAGGCCATCTTCTTTGAAGATGGCCTTTCTTTTTGGGCGAGTCGGTCCGAGAGCACACCAGTTTTCAGGACTGGCCATCTCCAGGGATGTTCAACCGTCCAAAGCGCAGGGCCACGCCCATCAAGTCGCCGCGGGCTTTTGGGGGTTCCCCCTTCCTGGAGATCTCATGATTTCGTCCTTTTCAGACTTCGTTGGTGAACCGTTGCCGTTCCTGATCTCGATCGTGATCGCCATGGCAATCTTGGCCATCATCAAAGGTGTCTACAACCTCGCCAGCTCGTACTTCGCGCGTCGCCGCTACCGTCGTATGTATGGCAAGACCTACTCTGAAAGCTGGCGTGTCGCCACCAAGCGTCGCCGTCGCTGACCAATGATCCACAAGCCACACTCGTTGTGGCTTTTTTTATGCGCGAAAGAAACAGCTTGCGTACACTCTTTGCAATCGAGAAACCGGAGTAGCGATGATGGCCAGCCAAGAAGCCAGCGGCAACCTGCTGCTGGAAACCATGCGAGCGATCAGCAAAGACAAGTGGGCGCAGAGCCAGGAAGTAGCCACCGCCTTTCTGCGTGACGACCGTGTGCGCAAGTCGATTCTGGACATCCTGAAGAAGAGAAACGCCATAGCAGGCGCCGAGTTGTTGAACTACAAGCTGCTCGTCTATGGACGAATGATTGAAGAGCGGCTTTTCGAAAGAATCACCGCGCTGGAGGGCATCTATTCCTTCGTGTACCGGATCGCTGACATCTGCATCTCAGGGTCGTTGCGGGATGCGGCGCGAGAGGGGGTGCACCTGGCCGGCTCCATCGATGCGCTTGCGGAAGATGAGGATGGCTGGAACTACGACCATCTGGGCGCGCTGGCCGATGTTGAGCCGACATCGGAGGACGCGTTGCTGACCTCGGACGAGGCCATCGTGCGGCAAGCCAGTGCGAAGGGCGCTGAGGATCGATTTCAGCGCAAGCTCAGCAAGTTGGGCTGGTCGGACCAGATTCCACGCACCGCGGAGTCCTATCAGCAGCTTGGGCGACCCAGAAAGGCGGATCTCTCCGATCAGGACTGACGAATTGCAGCAGGCGTGCGATTAGGCTCTGGTGCAGAAATAATATAAACTTTGCAATTACGAATTGCGATTAACTGCTACACAAAGGAGCCAATCATGGTTGATGAATCCGTCGCGAGTGCTGCTCAGGGTGATGCAAGTGCAGGGGCAGAAGCTGGGGAAGGCAAGGTCAAGACCTTCGGTGTTGAGTCGGGATCTCAGCGCCGCCCGGTGATGAAGCAGCTGTCGTTGGACGCGCGGGCGGATCCATCGAAGGCCGCCTACGTCTCCAATTTCCGCAACTCCGCGTTTCACTATGGCGTGATTCGTGGCACTTCGCCGTCGGGGAGCGAGGTGCTTCTGGAGCTCCAGACACCCAACCGTCGACCGATTCTGGTTCCCCTGGTCATGCCGAAAGGCCTGGCGTCCCGCCAAGCCAACGGCGATCTGATCAAGGTGCTGTGCACCGTGGTCGGCGGCGTCGACAAGAGCACGGGCGAGAGCTACACGACCTTCATGGTGCGGTCGATCGAGCGTCCGAACATTTTCGAAGCCCATCCGCGGAACGTGATGGATTTGATTGCGCGAGACGAAGAAAACGACAAGCGCCGTGTCTTCGAGGACAGTGACCTGATCAACAGCGGCGCCAACAACCACGTCCAGCTCGCCGGCATCTGTGTCGGCTCGCGCTATGTCGAGCCTAACGAGGCCACGCGGTCGCCTGGCCACGCCGAGATTCACCTTCGCCAAGAAGGCAACGAAGACAGTTTCATCACCGTCCGCTACTTCGGCAACCAGGCCGCGCGCGCCATCGAGATGTCGCGCATCGGGGCCATGCTTTACTGCGAGGGCCGCCACCTGGTGAAGACCAATCCAATGGGCGTGGTGCCGCCTGCGGCCGTTAAAACAGAGCAAGAGGGCGATGACGCCGCGGCCGCGGCGACGAAGTCAGAATCGACGGACGTGGGCCTGACCATGTACGTGCCGGACGGACAAGGCAATGCGGTGCCCCGGTTCCACAGCTATATCCGGCTGACGCGCCTGCCCGAGATGGCTGACAGCAAGAGCATCCTCTTTCTGGATCCGGCCAAGCCGCATCTGACACCGCAGTGGGTCAAGGACTACGCCAAGCAGCTCGCCGCCCTGCGGGCCGCGAAGAACAGTCGTTCAGCGGCAAAGCGCGCGGCCAAGGTCGAGCCGGAGGCTGCGCCCGATGCTCCCGCGGAGGCCTACAGCGCGGACGTTTGATCGACTGGTGGTTGAGGATGCTGCGCCCCAAAGAGGTTGCCCGCGCAGCCGTCATCGTTTTTGGGTTTTGGTGGATCGTCCTACTGATCGCGGGAGGCCAGCGATACGCTAGCCTGGCCGGCATCTTGCACGGCGTCGGTGCTTGGGCCTTTGGCATCGCCATTGGCGTTGTCGTCGCCTTGTTTTGGCACTGGCTAGACCGGCAGGAGCAGATCGAGGCACTGGTACCGGACTCGTGGAACGGGGCGGCGGCGACGATTGGCAAAGTCCCAATTCACCGTGCGCGGCTTGCCGCGGCCGAGGCCATGCCCACGGTCGAGGAGCTTGCGCCTCACATGCCACCTGAAGTGGTGGCGGCCGAGGCCACTGGGTTCCTGCATCAGTGGATCCAGAACACCCGGACTCGATCACCCGGCCATGCCGCTTTGCTGGAGGAGATCGTCAGAACGCTTTGGCACGAGCGCGTTCGTGCGTGGCCGGCAACGCACGCCGATGACCCGTTGCACAACCACGGGGGGCGCACGCTCCTGACCCACTCGCTGCTGGTTTGTTGGCTCATGCTCAGGGAGTGTGTTGCGTACAGCTACGTGCCGGCGCGCGCGCCGTCGGGCTACCAGATGATCTATCTGCGCGATGCCAACTACAGCTTTGATCGCGCGGATCCACTCATCGCTGTGCTGGGACTTGGCCACGATCTTGGGAAGATCGAGTGCTATGTGTGGGAGGGTGACGCGCTGGTCGACTGCACGAAGGATCACGACCTGGTTGGCGCCCGCATCATGGCCCGCATGGAGGGGTACTGGCACGACGGCATCTCAGCTGCAGACATCGACGTGATGCAGGCGGTGCTGGCGCACTATCACCACCCCTCGGCCGTACCGATGGCGGCGGATGGCGGAGTACTCAGCGATCGGCTTCATGCGCTGCTGGAGCTGCTGATCAAGTGCGATCGCATGGCAGGTGCCATGGAGAACGGCCGCACGCGTGCGGCACTTCGCGAGGATGCCCGCGCCGATGAGGCGTTCGTTGAGAGCAATGATCGATCGCAACTGCACAACGCTTTGGTCGAGGTGCTGACGCGAGTCGGCCGGGTCAACAGCCAGGAACAGAGAACCAACGTGGGCGTCAAGTTCCACCTGCCGCACTTCCGCAAGACGGTGGTGGCGCTGAAGGAGGACGCTTTCATTCAACAGATTGCTGAGGTGGCTGGGCTGCAGGAGCTACATGCGCTGCCCGTTACCGGCGTGAACCCCGTGAACGCTTTGACGCGCCAGGTGCTGATCTGGATGGGCGAGAACGATTTGCTCTTCACCGATCACGAGCCAATGGGCAGGGCGCCTGAATCGTCCCTCTACAAAGTGTCGTTCTACAAGCCGAAGGACTACTTCACTGACGACACGTTCGCCGCCCCGAAAGATGCTGAGGATCTGGCGCGGGTGAAGCCCGTGTTCAGTTGGGGGTCTTGCATATTGCTCGCGCCGGAGCCCATGCCGGAGCTCGCGCCGGTTACGAACGTCAAGGACTATTGGCTGGTGCCGCATTTCAGCGTGGCCAGGACCGGGGGCCAAGGCGCCTTCCGCAAGAAGTCGACGAATGAGCAGCTGGAGCAGGGCACTGCCAACAACGCCTTTCTGGACATGCTGGGTAGCACGTCAGCGTTCGATGAAGCGTCCGAGCGCGCGGAAGAGGCGAACGGGGATGACGCGCTGCAGGACCAGGCCGCCGGCCAAGTCGATGAAAAGGAGCTCGATCAGGCGCAGGACCAGGTCGCAGGGCCAGGCGATGACCAGGCGCACGACCAGGTCGACCTGGTGAGCGCGGCCGGGGATGAGGTACTGCCAGAGGCAGCGTCGGAGCCAGAGCCAGAGCCAGAGCCAGAGCCAGAGCCAGAGCCAGTGGCAGTGGCAGTGGCGGAGGCAGTGGCGGAGGCGGAGCCTGAGCTCGACGAGATGATCGCGCCTGGCCTGTTTCGCATGCGCTTGCTGGCGGCCGCGGCCAGCAAGGAAGTCCAGCGGAAAGACCAGGGGGAGGAGCTGGCGTCGCTCTTCGGCCTGGAGAGCTGGCTGGACACCCTTGGTCTGCGCGTGGAAGACGTGATCAAGACGGACGAGGAGTGGCGACGGGCCGCCCAGATCGTCGCGATCGAGCACAAGTTGATCAAGGCGCTGGGACGCGTCGGACTTGTCGTTACGCTGCGCCCCTAATTTCGCGCTATCGAAAGTGTAGAACCTGTGTCACAATCTGGAACGATTGCCAAAGTTGTACGGTCGCGCGCTGCGTGCGTCGTGTGCACTTTGCAATCGCGGCGGTCAAGTCCGCTGCCCCAGCTCAACCCAACCAACTGGAGCCTTGTGTCATCTATTCGTGCAGTGCCTCTTGAACGGCGCCCCACAAAAGAAAAGGCCGGTAGTGGAATACCGGCCTTTTCAGGGTTTGCTTCAAAGCGCTGATCGTTGCGTCTGGAATCAGAACAAAAAATCAACACTCTCACCGCCGCACAAGTCGGAGAGAGTATACATGTTCTGATTCTTCGCGCGCAAGTGGTCAACCACATGAATTTATGTGTGGTTTGACACGCACACCGGAGCGCTCGCGTGGAATCGGTAGTCCTAGAGAACGGATTACGCGACAGGTTTCAATCTGGCACTGGCCCACTCGGAAGAATATGGCGGGAAGCGCCATACTTCCCCCGCTGCTCAGACAATAAAACTGCCGTGTTCAGCCGGCCCCTCAGCTACGCGCTGAGGTGGCCGTACATGCAAATCAATAGGCGGGAGCGGGTCTCCTGGCTTATTTTTGACATCGAGGAAGGTGATGGCCAGCGCTGGGAGGCGGCTGGACTTCCTCCTCCCAATCTGATCGTCCAAACCGTGGATGGCGAGCGAGTAAGGGGCGCGCACCTTTACTACGCGATCGCGCCGGTGTGCACCAGTCCCCGAGGCCGCAGCGAGCCCATTCAGTATCAGCGCGCCGTGTACGCGTCCATGGCGGCGTCTCTTCGGGCAGATCTGGCCTATCACGGCGGCCCAGTCGCCAAAACACCAGGTCATCCTCTCTGGCGGACCTGGGAGATCCACTCCCACGAGTACACGCTGGGCGAGCTGGCGGAATACATCGATCTGCCCCAACTCCGGCGCGGCAACGTATCCGAGCAGGCAGCTGAGTCTCGCAACTGCGCGTTGTTCGACGCCTGCCGCTTCTTCGCGTACAGCATCGTCGGCAAGGCGCGAGACGGCTCCTTCGAGCCGTTCTATGACCGCCTGCTGGCCTTCAATGAGGCCCACAACGATTTCGGGCGAGCTGGCCATGCCAAGGGTGACCTGAGGCACAGCGATCTGCGCGCGATCGCCAAGTCCGTTGCGCGGTGGACGTGGGACAAGTACCGCGGCTCCGCCCGCGTGCGCGGCACCATGCATTTCGATCCGGCCCTGACGACCAAGGAGCGGCAACAAGCCGCGGCCGCGCGCACGCACTCTCTCCGCAACCAGTCCACGTTGGCCAAGCTCATGGCCGCGCTGGCCAGCCTGCAAAGCGGCGGAGAGCTGATTCCCACGGACGCCGGCATTGCCCAAAGGGCGGGCGTCGATCGGCGCACCGTGGCCAGGTACAGAGCACGTCTGGAAGCGGCGCTGGCGGCCTCTGCTGGGCGTTTGGCCGGCGTGGTCGTGCCGACCGGGCCTGAGGGCCACTGTGGCCCGCTGCTGACCCTCCAGGAACTCCTTGCAGCGCTCAAGACCATCGCACCCAGGAGCGCTCGTATCCTGGCCAAGTGGGTGCCAAATGGTGCACATCAGATAACCACCCCCCGCGGTAGCGGAAGAAAGAACGAGGGCAGGGGAACAAAAAGTAAGGACACGGGTGGCGGCCCGGTTGCATTTGATACAAGTTGAGAGAAAGTCTCGTAGAGACGAGTAGCTGCAAGAGGGCGGTGGGTAAGTCCGTAGGACTTATCCATGGCTCTCGCGCAGGGCGCGCAGCGCCCGGAGGGTCTTCCGGCGCGCGCATGGTCGAGCTGCGGCCGCCGACGACGCGCAGCTTGTGGTCCTTAGGGTGGACCTCCGCCAGAACGAAAAACGCCGATCACCCCCAGTGGTGATCGGCGTGCGATACGGGGTTTAGGTGGGGTGCGCTGCTAGTGAACCGTGGGCATCGAGCGCACCGAATCGTGCTCATCGGTCGAGGCTTGATCGAATGATCTCCGGGGTGCGAACTGCGCGTGACTCGGCAGCGGCATGTTCGCCGGCATATCGTCGCTGAGGAGGAAGCCTTCGACGGCCTCAGTGCTCAGGTGAACAGGGCGAGGGTTGCCAAAACGCTCGTCGAGAGCCAGGTACGACGATGGTCGAAATGGATTGCTGGCGACACCGTCGTGGGTTGTTCGAACGCACTTTCGGAAGTCCAAGCCGCCCAGCGGATTCATCAGCTGCTCGCGCAGCTTCAGGCGACCCGCGTGGATGGCGCTCGGGCAATCGGCTGCCGTGACGAGAACCCAGTGCTCAATGCGGCGCAGGTTCTCCATGAAGCTCACCAGCCAGGTGTCTGTCTCGCTTGTTGCCTGTCGATTGGTGTCAGGTGCACACTTACGATCTTTCATTGGCTCACCCGTTACTTTCAGAAACAACTACGGATCCGCACTCCGGTCTATCCGGTGAGGCTACTTTATCGGCAGAAGTGTGACTTTTGCCTGATGAATTTAAGCTAAATTTCATCGCGAGCGGCCTATATGAAATTTAGTAAGATAGATATACCTTGAGAACGCCCCACCCCCTTGAACTTGAAGTTTTGGAGTTCAGTTCCTATGACCTGGTGATCGACGCCCGATCGCCTCGGGAATACGCTGAAGATCACATTCCTTGCGCTCTGAATCTCCCTGTTGTCAATAACGAGGAGTATGCAGAGGTCGGTACGCTTCATAGAAATGATACGCATGCGGCATATTTGATTGGTGTTCGGTATTCGCTTGCGAATATCTCCAGACATATTCAAGAAGTTATTGCAAAGGTTGATCCGCGGGGGCGGATCTTGGTTTATTGCTTCAGGGGCGGGAAACGCTCGAAACTGTGGTCGGAGAACCTTCGAACAATCGGGTATAGGGTTGATGTTCTCTTCGGTGGCTGGAAGGCTTACCGCCGATGGGTGAGGGCGTCCCTTGAGCAGTTTCCCAAGCAGTTCAGCTTTCGCGTATTGGCGGGAAGTACGGGCTGCGGCAAAACACGCCTGTTGCAGGCGCTGGAGCGGGCGGGATGCCAAGTACTCGATTTGGAGGGCTTGGCCAATCACCGGGGATCGTTGATTGGTGCAGTACCTGGTGAGAAGCAACCAACGCAGAAGTGGTTCGACACATTACTGCTCAGCAAGCTCCGCTCATTTGATACGGATAAGCCTGTCTGGGTAGAGGCCGAATCAAAAAAAATCGGCAATATCCAACTTCCGACGTGCCTGCATGATGCGATTGGGCGCGCGACCCCTTTGAGGCTCGAAGCGCCGATGGAGGAGCGCATCAAGCTCTGGCGCGAGGACTATCCGCACTTCGTGACGGATCCAGTTGCCATGGTTGAGCGACTGACGCCATTGAAACCCCTGATTGGCGGTGAAGAGCTGCAACTCTGGAAGGATCTGGCCGCTCGGGGCGAGGTGGACACCCTGTTCGAGCGCGTGATGGTTGCGCACTATGACCCGTGCTATGCAAGGTCGGACAGGCGGGCTTTGCCAGGCCTGCCTGCAAACGCGCCGCTGGAGCTCTCCGATCTGTCAGCGGCCGCCCTTGACGCCGTCGCAGCGAAGTTAGCGTCGGAGGCAAATTAGCGCGTGGCCAGCCGTGGGCTGGTCTGGCCGGTTTTCTTTCCAGCGGCGCAACGCCGGCGCCATGAGCCAGAACCACAGTGGCGGCACCATGGCGGCGAAGAGCAGGATGATGTAGCCAGCGGGCTGTTTGGGTGAGTCCGCTTCAGGCACCTGTCTGTAGAACGGAACCGTGGATCTCAGGTGATGGGCCGCGTGAGCGGTGATGTTCAGCGTCAGCCAGCCTTGCAGCCGGCAGCGGTCTTCCCATCCGTAGCAACCGCCCTTTGGCGTGGCCAGTGACGTGTCGCGATCGAGGCCCCAGTGTTGCAGGTAGGTGACGGCCTGCATTGACCAGGCTACTGATAGCGCCACGAGGACGTACATGGTGATTGCTGGCCAGCCACCGGACCAGTAGAACAAGGCCGCAGTGCCAAGCGTCACTATGCAAGTGCTCCATACCTTCGTTTGCACCATGGTGCCTTTGGCCGCGCGAAGCTGGCGGAGCTCGAAAACCTGGCGAATGACCTTGGCAGCTCGGCGCGAGGTGAAGCGCCAAAGGCTTTCGTTGACCGCGGGACACTCCGCCTCATCCACCCGACCCACGCGTCGGTGATGGATGATGTGCTCCTGCTCTTGCAGTGGGTAGCCTGCGACGCCCATCACCAGCTTGCCGACCAACAGCGCGAGCGGTCGATTGCGGTCATGCAGCAGCTCGTGGCCAATGCAGGTGGCGAGGCTCGACGTGGTCCACAGTCCAGCGCCCAGCCACAGGAGATCCAACCCACTCCAGCCTTTGACGGCGATCGCGGCCGCGAGCGAGGCCACGGCCGTGAGGTAGGCCAGGCCCGCGACGATGGGCAACTGTGCGAGCGCATTGGAAGCAGCTTCGGACCATTCAGGTGCCTCGTCGCCGACATCTCCGAAGAACGCGCGGAGCAGCGGCGCGACGAGGATCAAGCCGATGAACGCGAGCGCGGGTGAGCTATCGGCCCACGCGGAGGCGGCCAAGAGCAGGCTTGGCGCCAAAACGAAAAGGTAGCCTGCAGCACTCACCCACTCACGAGTTCCCGAAAGGCTTCGGTCGGCGCTGGTGGATGAGTCCGCGGTGCTCATGGGATCAAACCGTATTCCGTTGCGAAGCGGGCCGAGGCTTTGCGGTTGTGCTGGCCGAACTTGGCATTCAGCCGCTGGAAGCGGCTGTTCACGCTCGCTTCGCTGGTGTGGGTCTCGGCCGCGATTTGCTTCGTCTTGAGCCCGCGCTTCTCCAGCCGCAGCAGCTCAAGATCCGTGTCGTCGATGCGATGGTCCACGATGATGTCCTCGCGGATTCGTCGGGTCCACCACTCGTGCAGCTCCATCGACAAGGCGCGCGCGATGGGTTTCAGGTGTCGGCTGGTAGGGCACTCGAAGAACCCCGCGCGCTGGGATGTAAGGATCAAGGCGCCGATGCGCGACACACCGCCGCTGGTCGGCGCGGGGACGATGTAGGCTGATTCGACCCCGAATTTACGGGCGAGCTCACGGATATTCCTTTGCACATTGGTGCGATAGGAGATAGCGCTGTCTGAAATGGGGTTTGGGTCAGTGATGGCGTGCATCAGCCATGCGTCATCGCCGAACCAGGCCATTTGCTCATATTCCAGACACCACAGCGCCGAAGCGGCAAGCAAGAAACGAATAGATTCTCTCGATTCGTCGTCGCGGACGAAGCTCACGAAAATAGCTTGATCGGCGCCCAGTGCAGCACGGGAGCTGTGAAAAAGCTCCAGAACGTCATTCTGTTCCCTGGTTTCGGCAATTCCGTGGATTAACGCCAACGCGTCCTGGGCAAAACTCGGATTTGAAACGACTGCCGCCAGAGATTCCTCCCTAGGAACGGGTTCAGGAGTGAAAGAAGTTTGAGGCACGGTCTTTTAACTCCTTGTAAACCATTGGATAAGTGAAGCGCAGTCTATCTGCGTCACAGAATTCTTGAAACGACTCTATATCCTCGAATATCGTCCCGATCGAGGAAAACCCAGTGTAGTCCTGAACATCCGCCGTGTAGCGGCGCTCCACGCGCAGCCCACTGCGGGTGGCCTGCAGGATGAAGGTCAGTGCTCCATCCTTGCTGCCGATCTGGAGTGGTTCAGGCGGACTGGGTTGCATGGCTATTCCTCTTCGGACGCCTCCAGGGCATGGTGGCACTCGCAGCACCGCATGTCCTCGGGTCGAGGGCTTCCCTCGGCCCACGTTCGGATGTTGTCCGTCTCGCATTGCGGACACTCGATGTTCGAAAACGCGAACGTGCGGCCGCACTGCTCGCAGCGCATGGCGTCTTCTGGGGTGTGGTCCAGGACCTCTAGGGGATCCCCGTGCGAGTGATCGCAGTAGGGGCATTCGAGGTGCAAATTTGGCATGACGGTGTCCGGCGCCATCGAGCACGCTTGCAATCGCGACGCGATGACTGTTGCGGTTAATAATTTCAGAGTTTATATGGAAAATGATACATTCGTCGCATGCCCGAGTCAGCAGTCGTAAACCTGGTGGAGTTGTCAGCCGAAGTGACGCCGGCGTGGTGCTTCGAGACTGCAAGCGTGGCCTTGTTGCCGCTGCTGGTCGCACGCATGCGCGCTCCCGTTGGTTCAGCGTCGACCAGGTGCAGCGCATCGGCTGACCCGGTCCGTTTCGCGCGCGCGAACACGCGCAAGCGAGCGCCTGCCTATGGTGCTGCGATGCTCGAATCGGTGCGGCTGCTTCCCGCGAAGAAGGTCCTCTGCCGACTCCAAGAGAGTCAGGCGATCGCCAGCTGGAAGGTCGATGCTGAGTTTCGGCCCACGAAGGACCCGTCGACCCGGCGCATCTACGTCGGACTGATGACTGGCTTTGTGGCCGAGATCCTGATCACTCAACGTCCTGGAGCGGACCTCAGGTGGCACGACGGCCGCTTAGGTGCCGGCGGCGGCGGTGCGATTGACCTGGTGATGCACTTGACCGGCTTGAAGTTCAAGCAAGCCGTGTCGCTGCTGACCGCAAGCTCAGGTTGACGCGCGGGCCTGGGTGCGCGCCGCCTGGGCCTTCTTGGCTTCTTCCCGCGCCTTGGCGCGCTGAAGCCCAGCCTTGATCTTCTCGACCTTTTTGGTGATTCGGTTCGCCGCATAGGTGGGAATCTTTTCTGCCAGGCGCCAGCGCCACAGCGTGGAGTAGGTCTCATCCACGATCGCTGCGAACTCCTTCAGCGCAGCGGAGCGCACGCCGAACTCGTGGTACGGCAAGCCAACGTCGGTGAACCACGCATGAATGACCTGTTCGGTAGTCATATTCATGTACGGGTTGTTCATCATCTCGTCGTAGAAGGCCTGGGCCTTGCTGACGGTTCTCGCAATGGCATGCACCGATGCATTGCCTTGAACATGGCGCTGGAAATTGGCGTAGGAGATCTCATAGCGCCGCTTTCTGAGCGCGTCCACGATCTCGCGGTTGTTCATGTTCAGCTCGTCGCGCAAATCCTCGTAGACCGCGATGAGGCGCCGGCGTTCGAGTTCGGTCTTGCGCTTGGCCTGATCCTTCTCGTCTTCGGTGAGAGGGGATTTTCTGCGCGCCGCGCGGGCAGGGTCGGCTTTTGGGGCCTTTTTGGCCTTGGGCGTTCCCGAAATGTCAATGAGACCGTCGTCGATGCGCTCGCCGCCCCATGGTCGGCGTTGCTCGCCAGCCGTGGAGTCCTTCAATGTGTCAGTCCAAGAGACGACTTGAGTGATCTGGTCCATGTCCATGAGCCTCCGACATGTGAGACGGAAGATTCTATAACCCACCCGTAGTGTAACCGCGTATTACAGCCCGGCCGATTGCGGTTGCTGGATTCGAGAGCAGTAACGGATAATCGTACAACTTTCGCAATTTTCCGCACACTTAGGCCGACTATGAATGTGAGACTGTTCTCGAATCTGCGCTTCGCACCGTTGTTCCTTGGGACTCTTTTCCTGGTCCAAGGTTGCATAAATTCTGACCACTCAGCACCACCGACGGCTAAAGAACAGATTGGGGACGCTGTTGCCGATGCTGTCAGCGACACCGAGGCCAAGCAGGTGGAGGTAGCGCTGCGCGCTGTGGATGACATGGCGAAGATTCAGTCGTTGAAGGCCTTGTCCCCGCACCTGATCGAGATGTCGACGAGCGACGGCGTGGCCTACGTCACCCGCGACTACAAGCACGTCATCGTGGGCAACGTGCTCAGCGTGGCCAACGGCCGCAACCTCACTGAGGACCGCATGGTGGAGATGCAGAAAGTGTCCTGGGAGCACCTTCCGACTGGCCTGGCACTCAAACGTGGCAACGGATCGCGCAAGATTCTGGTGGTTGAGGATCCGAGCTGCGGCTACTGCCGACAGCTGCACGAAACCCTCGCGACCGTGCCCGACGTGACTGTCTACAGCCTGGTGGTGGCCATCCTGGGCCCGCAATCTCAGCAACAAGCTGCTCGCATCCTGTGCAGTGAGGATCCGGCGAAGGCCTGGTCCGAATGGATGGGCAAGGGCGTGCGCCCGGCAGCTGATCTTTGCGAGCGAGGTGTCGAGCGCCTGGGCGGCGCCATGGCGGCCGCGGAGCGTCTTGGCGTGAAGTCCACGCCGGTCATGATCTTCGAAGATGGCACGCGCCGCGTGGGCGCAAGCTCAAGCCAAGACATCGAGAAGGCGTTGCAGCAGGCGGCAACCAAGAGAATGTCGAAGACCTGACCTAGATGCCACGCCGCGGCGGCGGCGCATTGATGGGCAATGTGTAGTCGAAGGGTTCCGGCGCCTTCATGTGCGATCGCATCCAGTTCACCGACGCGGCGCGGGCTTTCTTCTGATCCGTCGGCGACAACTTGGCATTCATCTGATCGGCGAGCTTGCGGAAACGCTCGTCTTTGCTGGCCGCGATTTGGATCCACTTGGTGGCCTCCAGGTCATTGCGGTCGTGCGCGAAATTTCCGTTCGCGTAGATCTGGGCGAGCATGTAGATGGCATCGATCTGCCACTGGTCGGCCGCGCGCATCAGCAAGGTGAAGCCCTCGAAGTAGTTCTTGCCGACGCCCACGCCCTCGATCAGCATCTTGCCCTTCGTGTAGAGCGCGGTCGGCTCGCGTTGCGCAGCAGCTGCTGTCCAATACCGAGCGGCCTCGCTCAGGTTGACGGGAACACCTTCACCGTTTTCGTAGATCTTGGCCAGGTACACGTAGGCCGGGTAGAAGGGCAGCTTTCCGCCTTCTTCGCCGCTGGCCGCGCGAAACCACTTGATCGCAGCAAACGGATCGCGCTTGCCCTCGACCTGGCCGGCGTAGTAGGCTAAGCCGGCGTTGTATGCGGCTATCTGGTTGCCTGATAGCGAGATCAACTCTTGGTTTTCCCCGACGACCTTGCAGGACAGGTTGTAGGCCCGCATGGCCATCTCCATGTCGCGGCCGAGGCGGTTGGGCATCTGGCCGGTGTGGGCCAGCCAGCCGTACTGCATGGCCGCCCATCGGTCGCCGGTATTGGCCTGGCGTTTGAGCTTGTCGGCCGCGCCTGGTGAGCCGCTGGCGGCCGCACGCGCCAGATTCAGCGCGTCCCGCTCCTGCTTGCCGAAACCGGCGCCGCCTGGCTGGCTGAAGACCGCCATCGGCGCGGCGGAGGTGAGTGCAAGCGCGAGCGCTTGTCTGCGGTTGATCGTGCTCACTTGGTCACTCCTATTGGCAGCAGTCGATCCAGCGCCATTGCATGTAGACGTAGTCACGCGGCGTCACGGCTTTGTGCTTGCCCATGCCCCAGCGCCAGTGGCTGGATCCAATGCTGTGGGCGCAAGAACTGAATACTGCGGCAAGCGGGTTGAGCTCCTGGATTTGACTCAGCGGCGACTTGATGTCGAACTGGGCCCGGCCGCTTGTATCCAGCGGACCTTTTTCCGTGAACGGGAACATCATCGAGTGCTTGAAGCCACTCTTTTGGGGGAAGGGCGCGGGCACGGGTCCGCAGACTGCCGCATCACCAACGGTTAGGAAGAGGCCGTTGCCGCCCGTGCGGGCCGAGTGAAAGAGCGAACGCGCTGCGACCAGTGAGCTTCCGCGCACGGGGTCGTTGTCTGCATAGCGGCCGTTGGCCGGCAGGGATTTTCCCCAGCAGCCGAGCTGCCAGTACATGGCATCTTCAATAGGCTGCTGAGCCTTGGTGTTCAAGGTGGCGTTGACGCACGACAACGTGGACTTCACGAAGCCAATGACCTGTGTGTAGATGAGGTTCCACTCGGGGAAGAGGAGGTTCGGTGTGACCGGGTCATTTGCGTTCCACATCGGTGAGATCAATGTGGTCTCAAACGGCATGGTGGGCTGGCACTTCGCGACCGGCAAACCAAGGATTTGCGGGAGCATCGACTGCCAGGTGTTGACGTGGCGGAAGCCGGCTTCAGATCCGCCGCCGGCGTCGGCTGTCGTACTTTCTCGGCCCTTCGGCAGGGTCTTGCTCAGCGCTACCGTCAGCGCGCTGGCCAGGTTCAACCCAGTGAGTGGGGAGCAACCAGGTTGCTCCACAGCTTCGATCATGCGATCGGGCACCCACATGCCGATGGGGTAGCTTGGAAACATGCCGCACTGACACATCGGGTTCTTGTGCGCGTTCCAGGGAGAGCCGATCTTATCGGTGGCCTCGCCGGCGTCGACCGATGCGATCCGGATCGGAAACATTGAGTCGACGCAGATGTAGTTCAGTGGATTAGCCATCACGTCCGTGGCGTTTGAGCACAGCTTGGCGCTCATCGTTTCGGATGCGTTCGGGTTGAGGAGCGACGACTCCGGCACCTGTGCGACGGACACGGCAGCGCCCAGCATGCACGCCGTGAGCGCTGCCGTCTTCAATGCGCGTTTGATCAGGGTAAGCACGTCGATCTCCTACTGCTTTGTGAAGGTTTGGATCCGCAGCTTCAGGCCTTCCTGGCTGGCCAGCGAAGGCACCTCGGTAATGCCGATGCGGGCCAGTACGTTCTTCGCCGCGGGGTACGCGGGAACCCCAATCTCATTGATTCGGCCGTCCCGGTTGGTGAAGAACAGCATCAAGCCGGGGTACTGCGCTGACCACTTCTTGGCCAGCGTGAGTTGCCATGGGTCGGTGGCGTCGATGGCGGCGTAGTAGCGCTGGCCGGTCGGGTCGATCGCCAGCGCGTTCATCATCTGGCCCTTCTTGGCCCGCACCTGGCCGTCGATGACGATGTCCTTTTCGAGGGGCACTGCCGGGTCAAAAAGACGGCTGGCGGCCGTTTTGACCATCGGCAGGGGTGACCCCTTGGTGAGGGTCTTTTCTGCGCTCTCAGCCATGCTCTTGCGCTGCTTCGCGACCATCTCGGGTGTGATGCTGCGCAGCTTCTGCTCGTACTCCAGCGCTTTGTCAGGCTCGGCCACGGCCCAGGTATTGCCCATGGTGTGACCCCAGCGGCCGGCTTCGATCTCATCTGTGGCCACCTTGAGCGAGACGTTGCCCATCAGCCCGCGCCAGCCGTTGGACTTGGACTTGATGACGTAGGCAGGCACGCGCTCGATCTGGTACTGGCGGAAGGCCTTGGGCAGCACGTACAGATTGATCTGCGCGGTATCGCTCAAGCCGGCTTTTTGCCGAATGCTCTTCACGAGAGGGGCCAGCTGCTGGCCGTCGCCCTTCCACCCCCTCAGGAGGTAAAGCACTTCCGGCCGGCCGACGCCGGCCTGCATGATCGGCGCGAGCGTGTGCGCCGGCATCGAGTCGGAAATAAAGACGACGGTGGTCACCCCGGCCAGCTCTTGCGCAATCGGGTTCTCGCCGGCGGTGACAGCCGTCATCGGATCGCGCTGCGCGGCCTGCAGATCCTTGTTCTGGAGCGGTGCCTTGGCAGTCCCGGCCGGGTTAGTAGGGTTCTGCGCCTGGTATTCGAGCCGGCGCCTGGTCGTGTCGTCGACGCGCTTGTCCGGCTGGTCGCGCTTCAGCGCCTCCGACTGTTGGCGAAGGCGTTCGGTCGTCGCCGCGTCCAGTTGAGCAAGGTGGGTCTGAGCCGTGGTCGCCGATGCAGAGAGGAGCAGGACCAGGCTAGAACAGAGGATGGGCAAGGGCAATGATTTCATCGCGTTTCACAGGTCCCCAAAAGCGAGAGTCCCAGCTACGTGGCTCACTCCCAAACACGAAAAACTCGTCTTGCTTCAAGACGTAGCTCTTGTCCCAGCTACTCGGCTGCTTCGCGAACTTCTGGGCGCCCAGCTTGGTGGACCCCCAGTAGCGGCCGTTCACGTACAGGCGGCCATGGGTCACATCCACCTGATCGCCAGGTACGCCGATCACGAGCTTGCCGATGCGAGAACCGTCGGGAAGCACCGGCTCCATTCGATGCGCGGTGAACATCACCACGTCACCGTGCTGGATCACGATGGCCGGTCTGCGCTCAACCGCGTAGAACGAATAGGGCAGGCACCCTTCGGTGTACTTCTCGTAGAACAGCCTGTAGTTGCGATCGAGCCAGTTGGTGCCGAACATCGTCAGATTGACCATGGTCATGACGATGACCAGGCCGATGAGACGGCGACGCAGCAGCTGAGGATCCGGGTGCAGGATCCAGTGCCACAGGCGAGCGCGATCAATCGAGGTTTGAGCCACTGATCGTCTTTTCAGCTGGAGCCGATGAGGTCGGCGGCCAAGCGGCGTTGCCCGTCCTGGCCAGGCGCTGCTGCTCAGCTCGGCGATCACGAACTGCCTGCAATGCGGCCGGCGGGATCGCGAGGTTCGTCGCGGTCTGCTCGGTGATGTCCGCAGCAGCTGGCCACGAAAGCGCCGCAGTGCGGTCGATCACGATGTAGCCGCGCTGGCGAAGATCCGCAAGCGTGTGCTGGAGGGCTTCGGCGCGCTTCTTCGACTCCGCCTCAACGGCCTCTGGCGTCATGCTGGGCGCACGCTGCAGCAAGTCGTGTATCCCGGCTGCACTGACGAGGTCGGAGTCCAGCACTGCGACTGGCGCGCTTGCCCCGAAGCCGGGAAAGTACTTTGTGACGCCGTTGGCAACAATCAGGCCGCCCAAGATCACGATGATGACGACCAGGATCGTGTTGAGGGATGACTTCTCACTGGCACGTGGTTCAGGCAGCAAAGGGGTGGCCGTGGGAGCCGCAACCACGGGTTGCGCTGCGTCGGTTTGGGTGGTTTCGTCGGACATAGGTTCTCCCTGTGGCTGGTGGATGTGCGATCAGGCCTCGTCGGTGGCCAGCGAATAGCGCTCGATGAGTTCGTGCAGCTCGTGAGGCGTGGCACCTTTGCGGAGTGCTTTCATCACCTCGTGGAAGGCTGGGCCTTCGGTGGTGAAGAGCGCTTGGTTGTAGGCGCCTTCAACCAGGCGCGCGATCCCCGAACCACCAGGTGTGAAGACGGCAATTTCCGAGTACTGCCCCTTGACTGTGTGGACCTGGCGCGCGATGGAACGCTGGTAGGCGTTCAGGTTCAGCCACTCATTGCGCTCCGCGGCATTTAAGGTCTCAGCCGTTTGGTGCATGAGCAGCTTGCTCGGGCAGTTCGCCATGATGGTCTCGCCATCCTTGGTGTGATTGAACATCTGAGAAAGGCTTTGCAGAACGAGACCGATCGAGCCGGCCTCCTTTCGCACCTGCGAATACGCCTCGCTCATGAACCCCGCGAAGCCTGGATCGGTTCGCAAACGCTCGCCAGCTTCCTCGACGATCAGCATGCGCTTTCGGCCATCTCGCGCGAGATACATCTCCTGCTTGATTGCATTGACCAGCTGCATGAGCACTACGGCCTGGAGGTGCGGGTTCGTCTTCAGGTCGGAAAGTTCGAGCACGGTCCAAGAGGCGTCAGCTCGGAAATTGTTGGCCCCTTTGAACCAACTGCCATAGGAGCCGATTGGCCCAAAAGGCATCAGCAGCTTTGCAAGATCGAGTGCGCGGCCGCTACGGTCTTTTTCTGGCGTCTGGTTGTTTAGATACTGGATCAGATCCCCAATCTCCATGTCCGGGCCTTTGTGGCTCCAGCAGGACTTGATCGCCTCCATGAAGATGGCGGCATCCATGGCCTTGAGCTTGTCGTCGGGCTCCACCATCTTGCCCAGCAGCGCGATGATCATGGACATCTCGTCGTCGATGTCTTGCACCTTGGTGAAGGGGTTGAGACTGACCTTGCTCTCGCGGTGCAGGCTCAGAACCTCGCCGCCAGAGATCATGCATGCCCGAGCGCTAGAGCCACCGCTGTCGATGTTCCAGACTTTGCAGCCCAAGCTGACGTAGTCCATCTGGAGGCGCTGCAGCAAAAAAGACTTGCCCGAGCCGGAATCGGCGATGACCGCCCAGTTGAAGTTTGGGTTTTCAGGCGCATAGAAATCCAAACCGAAGGCGCGACCGCGGCGAGTCGACAGCAACACGGCCGCCCCGCTTCCCTGCCATTCGTCCAGAACCGGGAGAAACTGTGCAGCGTGCGTACCGCTCATGGTTTTGTAGCGGTGGGTCTGGAGGATGCTGGTCGGCGACGGTGACAACGGCAATTGGTTGAAGAAGCTGACCCCCACCAGATAACGCTCCTGGCGCATGCGCCAGCCGAGCGAGTTGTAGTAGGGGATGATCCGAGCCGTCGCGCCATGGATCTCGTTGCGCGATCGGTTGAACAGTGTCAGCGTAGTGCCGACTTCGACCGGCGCATCGCCGTCAGCAATTGACCGACCCATGAGAGCGAAGCCTTCGTATTTGTGGCGTAGACTTTCGCTCCACCGCAACATCGGGCCAAAGGCCTGCCGGTCCGTGATCACCTGGCCCTTGCGAATCTTCTGCTCTTTGATCATCGCGTCGGGGTAGTGGATCGTCGTGCACAGGGCGTAGGGCATGCCGATCTGTGGTCCGGTACCACTCGGGTCTCCGGTCATCTCGAACATCTCGGCCAAAGACGCCGACTTGGGGTAGGAGTCGATCGCCAGCATGCCGCACCAGAGTCGCTGGTGCTTTTCGTTGTCGGCGAAGCCGCTCAGATGCAGGTAGCGGTTGGTCTTGTCGGTCCACTTGATGTGGGATCCAGGCGGCATGATCTGGTCGCACAACTGCTCTTGGGGATCCCAGCGCCAGTCCCAGTCGCCGTACACGTCGAAGTACCGGCGCATGATGGCAAGGTACTCTGCGGTCTCCACCGGGTAGGACTGAATACCTGCAGTTTGAAGCTGCGACATAAGCCGCGCGCGCATGATTTTGAAGTCTTCAATCTCGCGCTGGATCTGGTCGAGTTCTTTCTGGGTGCCCAGGAATTCCTTGATGGTCAGCGGAATCTTGAGGGTCCAGTAGCTGTTAGTCTCCGTGAGGCGAACGTCGGAGCTCGGGACCACGCGATCGCGGGTGAAATCCAGGAATGCTTGAGCGCGGGAGCGTGTCGAGTCGATGCAAAAGTCGCGCGAGTTATCGCTGTCGGTATTGTGCTGCTGTTCGGCTATGTCGCGCAGCTTGGTGTATTGGTGGACGGTCTGCTCCAAATTCGGTGAACCGAACTGGATGATCTGCATGATGGTCCCGGCGGGGTACTTTTCATTGCAGACCGTGTTGAGCGCGATCTGGGTTTGATCGGAAGCGCCCGAGAGAGCGTTGAAGCGAAGCAGTGACCCGATCGCCATCTCTTCCTCGAAGAAGAGGACATCCTTGCCGTCGCTCGCCGAGACGGTGAGGTATTCGCTGATCTCATCCTTGCGGATCAGCTCGCCAATTGTTCCGAGTATGTTCATGGGCGTGCGGGTGCAGTGGTGGTAGGACCCCCCGCGAGCGCGCCCGTGGGGGGTAGGGCGCTTAGAAAATCGCGGTGAACCAGCTTTCCAGCACGTCCGGGCCGTAGATGGCAACGATGGCCACGGCGAAGGCGATGCCGACGGCCATGAACCGCCCACTGAGCAGCGAGATGACCGCAACGATCAAGGCAATCACGGCGATCATCAAACCGCCAGAGCCCTTCAAGATCCCCACAAGCCAGTCCACGATCGCGCGGAAAGTGCTGTCGCTGCCAGCGTGTGCCGCTTCAGGGATTAGCAGCATGGCCAGTGCGACGATCATCATCAGACCAATCGCGGCGCGAGCAGCCCAGCGGCGCAACTGTTCCTTGCGCTTAGCTGGATCCAGGTTGTTTTTTTCGGCCGGGAGTTGGCCCATGGGGTTGAGGGTGAGTGCTGTCATGGAAGCTCCTTGGGGTTAAAAAGAATGCACATCAGTTGGCCAGGGGCGCCGGCAACAGCGGCGCCGGCTTGGCTGGTGCGGCGGGGGCCGCAGGAGTTGTTGCGACAGGCGCAGCTGCCTGCGCTGGCTTGGCTTGCAGCGGCTTGGTTTGGGGCGATGCTGAGGCTCCTTCCTTGACGCGCAGAGGCGTCATACGACGTGGGGACATGGTTTTGGATGCCGACTCGTTGACATTCCACTGACGCGGCGTGATTTCAGTGAAAAGCAGGGACGGGTAATTCAGGTCACCTCGCTCGTCGACCCAGGAATTCACCCAGATTCGCATGACCTTGGCGCCGGTGCGCACCGGCAACGGATGGTTGATGACCCCACCGCGCATGTCCACATCGAAGTTGTCGAATGGCTGAGGCGAGTTGCCGACCGCAGCGCCGCCGGCACCGCCTTCACCGCGGACCCGCGCGCCATACATCGAATCGCCAGGCTGGAAATTGTTGGTGCGCTCGAACACGGTGCGAGAGTCCGTGCAAGGCATTCCCTCGCCGGCTGGGCAGGTGAGTCCGGACTCGCCGATGTTCATGGAGCTGGCGCAGCCCGTGAGGGTGATGACGGCCGTCGCGGCCAGTGCGAAGAAAGGGCGTTGAAAGTTCATGGTCGGTTCCTTGAAACGGTTCAGTGCGGGAGTTCCAGGCCATTCACGAGTTGGATGTTTCCTTCACGGCCGGGGGAGATCTCAATGACCGGGAACGTCTCTTTGGCGTACTCCGCATAGATGTTCGAGATCTTGTCCATCACGTTGTTGAAGCCGCTGCTCGCTTGGGCCGCGGCGATGGTTTCCGGGTTCTGGCTGCTGCCGGTGTTGACCACGACGTTGTTGCTGCCCTGATTCATGCGTGAGGCGTAGACCGGAGCTGTGGCTGCAACGACGTTGCCGAGGGTGCTGATGGCGCCGGTCTTGAGCAGCTGTGCAATGACCTCGCCGGTCTTGCTCACCAGGCGACCGCGAACACCGGGTTTGCCGTCTTCGCCTGTGATGTAGCCCTTCATGTCGGCTTCCATGGCCATGCCATCCGTGCGAACGCAGCTGATCTTTTCGGTGCGGAGGATCGCGCGCTCGTCGGCCATCTGCCCATAGCCTGAGACGGTCACAAAGCAGTCGGTGAGGTCTGCGGTGTAGCCGTTGGGCAGAATGACATCGCCACGGACACGCAGCAGCGCCGGCATCGGATCCTTGGTACCGCTCTGGTTGGTCGGCGCATTCATGCCGGACAACATCACGTAGGGCAGCAGCGTCCCTGGTGGCAGGTACATGCCGGCCTGGCCGATCTTGCTACGCGACTTGCCTGCGCCAGTCGGCGTGACTCTGGTGCCGGCGGCCATGGACGCAGGCGCTTCAGGTGGCGTGGCACCTGGAAGGCTGTCGGTCAGACTGCGAAAGCGTGGGCCCTTTGGCTCTTGCACTTCGGGCACGCCAGCGCCGGCGCCGGAACCGTCAAGCGGTGCCGTTGTGGGCAGGGGCGCTGTGTCGCCTGGCGTCGACGCATTGGTCGGCGGAGGCGGCAGGTGCTGGTTGGCCTTGGCGATCTCTTCCGCGATGAGCGACCGAACCTTCTCTGCGTTGAAATCCCCGCCTTCGCCTGGTGCGGGTTGCGTGAGTTTCATCTGTTCGAGGCGACTCTTCATGTCGGCGAGAGATCTGTTCTGGGCCTGCAACGCATCCATCACGTCCTGCGACGTGA
Source organism: Ottowia thiooxydans DSM 14619 (assembly GCF_000422885.1). Lineage (GTDB taxonomy): Bacteria > Pseudomonadota > Gammaproteobacteria > Burkholderiales > Burkholderiaceae_C > Ottowia > Ottowia thiooxydans. Next base: position 36,220 of record NZ_AUGX01000024.1, read on the forward strand.
GGGAGCGTGTTTGCGGCGTCACCAGGGTGGTCTGGTTGTTCGACGTGTCGGGCTTTGTCATCAGCGGCCTGTTGCCGGTGAGCACCATGAATCCGAGGGCGGCGACGATCACGAGAAGGATCGCCGTATTGCGCTTCTTCTTCGAGTCCATGTGCGCCCAGTTGCGCTTGATATTCGTGAGGGCGGCCATGTTCAGTTGCCTCCACGTTTGGTCATGATGAGCACGTCCGTGGACTGGTTCGGCTGCAGCGACAGATTCGGGTAAATGGTCACAGCCGCAACGTCCTTGTCGCCGAAGAACTCTTCGGTGAGGGTCTGCGTTGTAGAGCTGCCGTTGGTGATGCGGAAGCGATAGATGTCGTGCGAGGAGCTGGCATACAGCTCCACCGGCTTCGCGGTAAGGCCGTTGGTCAGAGCCATCTTGCTGGCCAGCGGCCGCACCGTGTATCCGCGAGGGTTACGGCCCTGAACAATGTCGCGCAGCACATCGCGCATACGGTTCACGAAGCCTGACCCGTGACCATCGCTGTCGCTGTCCACAGCGCCCTTGCCGGCCACCTGCATGACGATGGTCTGGGACTGCATCCCCGGCCGGGGTTGGAGCGTCAGCGACACCGGCGTCGCCGTTGGATTCGATTTGTCGACGATCGAGATCCAGAATGGGCGCTTCTTCGTTGCCGAGACGATGATCACGTTGCCGTTGCGACCCAAGTCATAGCCCACCCCATCGCCGACTACGTTAGGGTCAGCAAACGGGGTCAGGATCATGTTGGGCTGATCGGCGGACACGGGGACCGAGCGGTTCTCACCGTATCGCGTGACGACGTTCTGCAGGCCAGACTCAGCCTGGACCTCGATGCTCTTGTTGACGTTGAGACGCCCAAGGCCTGCCGAGGTGGGTTGTGCGGATGCGCCGGCCATGGCTGAGGCCAGCAGCAGCGCAAGCGATGTCGGTTGAATAGCGCTTCGTCGCATGAAAATGACTCCCGTGGTTTTAGAGGCGATCAGCCGATGAAAGGGTGGAATCAGGCTGATTGCCGTTACGCGCGGCAGCAGCTGGCGGGCGGCTCGCGCCGTCAGAAGGAGCGCCTTCGACGGAGGCGTCCGTAGGCGACGGAGGTGCCACGAGAGCGGGCGCAGCTGATGCCGATGCACCGCCGGCGGGCGCGTCGGCCGCCGCGTCGTCGCTGCCACTCAGCTGAGGCGTGAGTTGGTCAGGTCGATTGGCTTGCTGCGCCTTGAATGCGGCCGCGGCGCTGGGGAAGCGCTGTGCCCAGGCAATGGTGTGGGCAGGACCCCGGTAACTGGTGATGTTCGTCACCTTCGGCACACCGGACTGGATCTTGATGTCCATCTCGTAGGTGACTTCCATCTGAGACAAAGGCAGGGCCTTGTTGTCCCGGTAGACGGAGGTCTTCTGTGTGCCCTGAACGAAGGTCTTGTTCGTGCTGGGCTCGTAGATGGCCAACTTGGGTGAGAACTGGTTGACAGCCGCGTACTGCTGGTAGTTCGGATCCAGGCGGATCGAGTTGAGATGGCTCTTGACCGGAAGCCAGGCTTCCCGCGTGAAATAGGGCTCCAGTACGGTTCCGGTTGATTCCGCTTCGCCAGGTGTGACCGATCCGACCTGGCTCGAAACGAAGACCCCCCAGCCCTTGTAGTACGCCTCGTTCGCGCTCCGCGTTGCGATCTCAGTCTTTTCGGTCATTCCGGCAGGCAGGATTACCAGGCGCTCTCGCATCTGGTTGATCTTGAGTTGCTGCATGGTGGCCAGAATGACCACGGCCACCAGGCCGACGGCCAATATTTGGTTTTGGCTAAGCGACTGCTTCAGCTTGCCAGCGAAGAAATTGAGTTTCATTTGGTGAAGCTCCGCAGGAGGCCGTTGGAGAAGCGCTTGTTCAAACCCATGACGCCGGCGTTGTAGAAGATGTGCTGGAGCGCGCCAGGCAAGCTGCCGCGCTTGTGCTTCATGTAGACCCACGAGAAGAAGATGCCGACGGCGATGCCGCCGGTGACCATCCAGGTCGAACCTGTGAGCTTGCGCAGGAAGAGACCTGCAGCCCAGCAGATGAAGAACGGCATGATTTCGTCGACCTCAAGCCAAAAGACCTGGGCAGGGTTGTCGAGCTTCTGGGGGATCTGTTCGGTTTTCATTCGGTTTCCTTCCACATCTCAGCGCGGCGAGACTTCTGCAGGGTCGGTTCGGGTTGGCGTGACCCGTGCCAGGTCACATTGCCCACCAAGGTGCCGCGCGCGCGCAAGTAGTCGGCAACCGCGTTGGCGCGGCGCTCACTCAGTGGGTCGTTGATGCGATCAGGGCCGCGCACATCGGCATGGCCAGACACGATCGAGAGGCGATGTGACTCGGGCAGCTCATCGAGGGCTTTGCGTGCCTTGGGAGTCAGGACTGCGGAGTTCGTCCCGAAATAGACGGTGCCCAGCAGGACGGCTTCGGTGCGTGGGCGGGGAAATACTTGCGTGCCAACTGCTGGCGTGATGGAGATCTCGTCGTCCTGCCAGATGAAAACGGCGTCCGGGGGGAGCATGTCGGAGCGGCCTCGCCAGTAGTAAGTGCCTTCCCCTTCGGCGTACACCGCCATCTGATCTTGGGTGTAACTTACAAGCGTTACCAACTCTGCTCGCTCGATGCCCAATTCCCTGGCTGGAGGCGGTGTCGTGTTGCATCCAGCCAAGGCCAACGCGATCAAGGCGGCACTTGAAAATCCCAGGTTGCGGCGTGTCGGCATCTACCATTCCTACGGGTTACGATTGCAATCATTATACGGATAACCGCACCCAGGATTGCAAGTATTAGACACCCGGCGAGTAAATGCCTTGTGGTCACGTAGATGCTGTGGCTCTTTGCTCGAAGCGTTTGGAAAGCGGCGTCGGACCAGCCGAGGTAGGCCACGGCCGAAGCCTTACCGAAACAGCTTTCTCCAGCCTTGTTGAAGGTGAACGTGTCGCGAATGGATGCCCAGACGGGGTGCCGAACATCGAAGCTGATCAGGTTGTTCTCGGCGGCCGTCGGATCACCGCCATCGGAGCACGATGGCTTCGGCTGAAGAACGAAGGTCGCGATGCAAATGGCCGTCGCGATCAGGATTCCGACGACGGATGCAAACGGCCGATAGAACCTCGCCGACATTGAAGGCACTCAGATCGTCAGATCGCCGCCCTGGATGGCGGTCGTGACGAGCACGTTGAGCAGCGCAACCAGGTCCTGGCTCTTTCCGCTGGTGAAACCCGGATTGGTGGTCCAACGACCGGCCACACCGAAGGTAGGGGTGACGGTGACGCGGTACCGGCCTGCCAGGCGCAGGCCTCGCATCACCCTGTCACGGGTTCGAGGGGAATTGATGGCGGACACCACAGCTTCGCGCTTGAGGCCCAGTTTGGGCAGGACGCTGAGATAGCCAGCGGCCGTTGGATTGGCGCTCTGGCCTACCTGGTACGCGAACTGGGAATAGGCTTCGAGCTGCTTGGGGGCGATTTCGCGCACGGCATAGTGCGCAAAGATGGATGCTCGGGTCGCGTCGTTGTCTTCGCCCAATGGGATCGTCACCAGTTTCATTGGCGAAGGAAGCGTCTGCGCCCACGTCACGATCGGGGCATGCAAGCTCGCGCAGAACGGGCATGTGTACTGCATGAACATGAACAGGCGATCTTTGTCCTCTTCGAATCGACCGATCTCAATGAACGGCTTGATCGTTGGGACGGCGGTTCTTGGGCCCTGACCGCTTTGGTCGGCGCTGGCATTTGGCACCGGCGTTTGAGCATTAACCAAGAAAGGCGGGAACGTGCCCATCGCGGCCAAGGCGGCGAGCAGGGTGCGGCGGGATTGACGTGGGTTCATGCTGGGAAAGCCTCAGTAGCGTTGGACGAGATATAGGGCCTCGTGGAAGTCCAGTCGACCATTTGCGGACAGTCCCAGCGCTGCTTGCGTCAGCGTCTCGTACTGGGGTTGAGCGCTCAATGCCGACGCCATGAGCTCGGGATCGTTCGTGATAATTGCCCTGGCCACATCGGGCGTGTTCTCGGCAAACTCGAACACGGGCACGCGACCCGCGTACCCTCTGCCAGTACTCCCGTTCTGGCAGAGCTCGCATCCTTCGTGGTTGACGACGTGGAAGCGACTGGTGCCCATGTGCTCGACGGGAAATTCGTGCTCAGCAACGCGCCGCAGCTCATCCTCGGTGGGCGTGTAGGGCAGCGCACAAGTGCAGAGACGGCGTGCGAGCCTTTGCGAGAAAAAGCCGCGCAGGGCTTCGGCCATGGTGTAGCGTTCGACGCCCAGGCCAACCAAACGGGTGATCGCGACAGCGGCCGAGTTCGCGTGCAACGTGCTCAAGAGCAGGTGGCCTGTGTTGGCCGCGTTGACCGCGACGTTGGCAGTTTCATCATCTCGAATCTCACCGACTAGGATGATGTCTGGATCCTGGCGCAGAAACGACCTCAGCACCCGCGGGAACGGCCGATGGAAGTTGACTTCGACCTGGTTCGCGCCTGGCAGGCGGTACTCGACTGGATCCTCGGCCGTGACGATGTGACGCGAAGGCGAGTTGAGGTGGTTTAGACAGGCGTACAGAGTCGTGGTTTTACCGGAGCCCGTCGGGCCACACACCAGCAGCATTCCCTCGGGAGACTCCAATAGCCTCAGAAGGACTTCCCTCATGCTGTCGGTCATGAGGATGTCGTTTAGCTGCTTGCCAGCGTTCGATGAATCCAGTATCCGGAGCACGATGGATTGGCCCATCTTGGTGGGCATGATCGAGACCCGAACGTCGATAAGGCGAGGCGCCTGACCACCGACCTCCGCTTGAAAGAAAAAGGAGCCGTCGAGTGGCTTCTCGCGATCGTTGATGTTGAGCCGACACCGCGCGCGGATCTTCCTGTCAATTTCCATCCCTGCGTCTCGTGACAGCAGAAACTCTTGCTGCAACTCCGTGCCTTGGCCACGAAGCCGAACCGCGCACCCGCGCTCGGTGTTCGCCAGGTGAATGTCGGATGCCTTGACGTGGGCAGCGTAAGGAAAGATCCAGTTGAGGAATTTCACTACCTCCTCGTCACCGCGGTCGGTGTTGATGAATTTGTCCAGCTCCCCCAGGTCGAAGAGCTTGTCTCCACGCTGGTACAGCGGTTCAAACTCTTCAAAGCGATTGATAGGCGTCAGATCGATCGCTTGCAGATCGGGTGCGTTCATCGGTCAAGGCTCCTTAAAGCGCGTCGGGTTGACTCATGCCGGGCGGCACGATGGGCCTGGCGGTTTTAGGAGGCGCGGCAGGTGCGGACGCACCCAGAGCACCGGATGCGGCCGCCGATCCGGCCGGCATCGGCGCTCCCTGTGCCGGCGCCGCTCCGACACTGGTATCGCCCTGCCACAGACCTACCGAAGCCAAAATGGAAGGCGCGATGCGCGAACGGCAGCTGGACCCCACATTGGTGGAGGTGTGCTTGCTGATGGACTCGCCCGTGGACTCGTCGATGGCTTTGGTCGATGCACCGAACACACGCACGATGACCTCGAACGGCGCGCACATGTTGCGGGCGCGAATTTCGTTCTCCTGCGGCGCCACGATCAGGAAGGCCCAGATCACGAGCAGTGCGGCGAAGAATCCTTGAATAGCGTTCATGCCATGTCCTTTGGCTACTGCAGGTACTGAAACCGACCAACGTGGGTGACAGACTGCTGGAATCGATTGACCTTTGTTGGGTGTGATCCGGGCGCCTGCGCGGCCGGCTGATGCTGTGCGACGGTGCGCTGCTGCGGAAGCTGAGGAGCAACGGTCGGCGCAGCGGTCACAGCCTTGACCAGGTGGACCGACGTGTTCACCAGTTGAGGTTGAGGTGCACCCGTGGGCGCCGGCGGCAATGCCACAGGCACGGACACTTTTGAATGCAGCTGCTCCGAATGCTTGAATCGGGCGTAAAGCGTGAGGACCTGTGCCACATAGGACTGGGTCTCGGGGTACGGCGGGATTTGATTCCCGTACTTCGCAACCGCGCCAGGACCTGCGTTGTACGCCGCGATCGTCAGCTTCCAGTCGCGAAAGCGGAAGTACATGTCCCGCACGTACTGAGCGCCGGCCATGGCATTGGCGCCAGGCACGGCGAGGTTGGATGGATGAACCCCCAATTGGGTGCCGGTGGCGGGCATGATCTGGAGCAAGCCGGTCGCGCCCTTGGGCGAGACTGCATTGGCTTTGAATCTGGATTCAACAGCTGCCATGGCCTTGATGAGCGAAGGATCCAATCCCTTGGCTCTGGCCGCGTTCTCCAGGTGTTCGTTGTACCGCCAGAAGTTCTCGATCATGGACTTGCACGCGGGGCGGTCGACCTTGCCGGATAGGCAGCGGTCAACGTAGGTCACATCTGCGGAGGCAGCTTGGTGGACCAAAAAAGCAACGGGCAGCAAAGCCAGGCGGCGCACGGTAGTCAACATACTTGCAATTACGTGATTGCAAAGATTGTATGATGCGAGCGACGCTTGATCTATTAATCTGACTTGATTACACGACTTGGGCGCTTCGCATTCTTGAACTTCCCGTCCAGGTATGCGATAAGTTGATCCTTCGACATGCCTTTGCATTCTTCGAGTTCATCCGGCCTCAAGCGGCCGAGGGCTCGGAAGATGTCGGTGCCAAGCTGCAGCTCCTGCGCGGACGCACCCGAACGCTTTGATCGGAGCTGCCAGCGTCTCTCCCTCATGTCGAGGTAGAGATTCATGAGGAACGAGGCGACGAGTCGGAGAATCGCGAAGAAAATGACGAGTGCCAGTAAAAAAACCAGGAGAGCGCGTACTAGCTGTCCTGGATCTTGAGTGAGGTCTGCCATGAATGCCAAAAAAATGCTTCTCCGGTTTTTGATCGGAAACGGAACCTATGACCGCCTGGTGCGTATGAACGTGATCCAGGAAGCGGGCGTTGCGGGCCGGCGCTCTCCTGGCCAAAAGGCGCCGAACGTGCGCGCTGTCGATCTGTTTGAAGACTCCGTCCGGTACCTGAACAGGGATGAAACGGTACCTGATCACCTGCGCCTGCAAGTGCTGGGTGAACTGCCTCGCTACAGCCCGGTAGACCTCAATCTCGGGTATCCCACCCAGACGTGAAGCTAGCCCTAGCTAGCCTCACTCAATAGCCAGCTTTGCTGGCTATTACTTTTTGGGCTTTGTGAATTGACGGATCGATTCAACTGCTCCATTAACCGCGCCTTGAACTTCGCGAACGGCCCCATCTACCGCGCGACCTCCAACTCCACCAGGGTCACCGATCCGGACACCTGGAGGTGAGTCTGGCTCGTGAACCGGGCGCAACTGCTGAGTAGACTTGCTCGCGGCCCGCGATGCTTGTGCACCCCGCTCAGCGGAAACGTCACCTCGGCCTTGGTCAAGGAGAGACTGCATGCTTCCTTGGTGGCCGCCCCGTGGCGCCGGAATGTTGGCTGCGCTGCCGCCCGGTTGGTTGGTGTTGACGTGCTGAGCTTTGAGATCTGCCGCAGGGCCAACTGCAGCCGCTGAGCTCTCAAACGGCGTTTGGCCAGCCATCTTGTCCATTGCGGAATGGGCGCCGTAGAGGCCCGCGTTCTGAGATGCAGCTTTCTGGATTGTCTCCCACTTTCCAGCGACCGAAGATTCATGACTTCCGCCGATCTTGGCAACCTCGGAGATAGCGGCTGAGGCCGCAGCGCGGTTGGCGGATCCGTCCGCCCCGGTTTGGTACGCGCCGAATAGCTTCTGCGTGAATGAGCTAGGGTTATTCTGAGCCTCGCGAAGCGATGCGCCCAGCTCAGGACTGATGCTGGAAGCGGCATTGATAACTGCGCCCAGCTCTCCGCTCGATGCGCCATAAGCGACGGCTCTTTGCGCGTCTGCACCACTGAGGCTTGTCCTGGCGTCCATCCCAGACGAATTAGACAGAGAGTGAGTGAATGCTTCCTGCCGAGACAGAGCTGTCATGTACTTGTTGGTGTCTGACGTAGACGAGGTAAGAGTCCGAATCGCACTGCTGATCGCCGCACTGGAATAGCCGGAAGTGTCAGCAGTCGTGACGGTGGTTCCTGTGCTGCCGCCTTCTGAAGTAGATGACCCGGATGTTCCGGTGGTGGTTCGAATAGCGGCGTTGACTTTTCCTTCGCCCAAACCGTTGCTCCCTGAGGCGCCCAAGCTCGCCTTTGCGCCCTTGCCTCCGGCACCAAGTTCCCCCCCAATCTGTGCACCAACCTGCGCGCTTGCAGACTTGGTATGGGAATATTGACCAGCATCTGCAACCTGGTTGGAATCGGAGAAGTCATACGTCTTGGTGACTCCGTCGTCGTGCCTGAGCGTGACCATTTTTCCGCTCATGCTTTGGAACTGGGATCCGGTGGCCTTGGCGAACGCGTTTACCTCACTTTCCGCGTGCTCTTTTGCCGCCGAAACCTGCTGTGCCAGCTGCGTAGCTTGCTGCTGCTGTTCAGCCGAGCTGTACTTGAAGTCGATGGAGTTGCCGGCAGCTGCTGCAGCGCCTTGAGTCGCAGCAACAGCGTCCGAGCCGATGGCTGCGTCACGCGCTCCTGCCGCGATGTCGTTACTCGATCCAACTACTCCAGATGAATCCAGCTTGGGCGCCAGCCGGTCCTCGTTGAAGTTGTCAGGCATGTTCATGCGTTGTGCGACACCCACCAGGCCGTAGATTGATCCGCTGATGATGGCGAGCGTAATCATCGGCACCATCGAGAGCAGCGTGCTGGCCGATGCCAGCATGTTCGTGGTGGAGAAGATGAAGTCGTTGAGCCCACCCGGCAACAGGAGGGACGGAATCTTGAAGGCTCCGCCGGAAGTCAGCGCGTCCGACTGCGCGGCAGCTGCGATGCGTTCGACCTGGTTGGTGTAGTTGTGCAGCATGTACGCGCTGATGGCACCCGCAGTGGGGAGCCAGCTGTTGATCCACGCTGCGAAAAGCAGGTACGCTCCCCAGATCTTGAGCCCGGCGACACCCATGATCACGCCCACCATGAGAATGATCGGCGACAGGATGACGTAGATGTAGAGCAGGGCATTCATGGCGTGTGACATGAAGGCGCTGAAAACGCTTGCTTCGCCGGCTGCGTTCACTGCGCCGCGCGCAATGGCTTCAGATGAGCTGTAGGTGGCTTGATTGCACTCAGACGAGTTTCGGGTGCCACAGGCGGCCATGACCCGCGAAAATACGGCGTTGGCCATGGTGTTGGCGGCCGTCACCGCGGTCTGGTTCTCGAACGCTCGGGCCATCTGGGCAGGGTTCCCGTTTGCGCCAGTCATGATGGTTTCGAGATCTTGCTCGGTTTTCGCTGTGCTCGTTGACGAGCTTGCTCCAGTCAACTCCAGCAACTGGCTCACGACGCCGTCCAGCTCTTTCTGAATCTGCTTGGCCCGCTCAGTGGCTCCTTTGTTGATGCCCATGGCTTCACCCATGCCACTGCTTGTGACAATAGATCGGGCCATCGGAGATGACATCGTGGCCGCTTCATTTACGACGAATGCCTGCATCTGAGCAAACACCGTGCGCAGCGCGGTCGCGCATGGCACATCAAAGTTTTTGTAGCCATCCGACGTCTTGACCTTGATGCGAACGCTGCCTGAGACGCCAGGCCCTTGATCCAGCATGTTCAGCGCGCCGTTGAGGCCACCTTCGTTAACCATCGCCATGCGCCCTTCGATGCCATCGCAAGTTGAGATCGTGCGGATGTTCTGCAGGATGACTGGGGGAAGCGCGAGCTTCTGCACTCGCAACATCGTCTTGAGAGGTGAGAAGTAGCCTTCCAGGCCCTTCTCGGCGAAGCCACCGTCGTCGGCCGCGCCACCTGGCGTGGTTGACCAGGTGTCGTAACGCATGGTCAGCTCTTTGAAAACAAAGGAGGTGATGCCTAGCGGGTAGGCGACGCCAATTGGGACGTTGTCCACCGCTTCGAAGGGCGTTGCGCCGCCGGCGCTACCGCCGTTCACGTCGAAGTACGAGGCGGTGTAAACGGTGGTCCTGGGCATGAACAGCACCATGCCGAACACCAGGGTGAGGAACCAGGCGGAGAAGCCCATCTTCATGCGCCCCACACCGATGGCGATGAAGAAGAACAGACTGACCATGGAGGCCAGCAGCAGCAGCTGGCCCATGAAGGAGTCCCCTATGGCACCGCCGCCATTGAAGAAGCTGGCCACAGCGTTGAAAGCTGAGGCCAACACCTTGTAGTCGCCCAAGGTATAGACCGTGGTCAGGTGCGAATCACCAGGGATCGTGGTTGGTACGGGACCATCTGCGAGTGCCGATCCTGCACCGAGCGCAGCTGCTGCGCCAAGCAATAGGCGGTGTTTGTAGGCCATGAGGGTTGTCCTATAGGTCTTGATCAGGTCGGCTGGTCATTGCGCTGAGCCAGGATGAAGGCGGACACGAGGTTGGCGATCCGCGCATCCAGGGCAGCGCCTGTGGCGCCGGCGGTGCGCATCTCGTTCTGGCGTTCCAGGATTGCCCGCTCCTGCGCCTCCGACAATGGAGCCACCTTTTTGTCGCCTACGCTGCCGGGGCGGTGTGCCATTCGCATGGTGCGGACCAGCGCTTCCAGCTGCTGCGACGCCACGACATCGGCCAGCACGTCCGCGATCTTGTTCGCGGCGTCCATGCCGGTCACGGTGTCGGAGCCAGCGATGTTCCAGAGCGGCCGCAGGGCGCTGGGGACCACCGCCATCAGGCGCTGCTGCACGTCGTTGAGTGCTACATCGCCTGTCTTGTTCTGCGTGCCGGTGATGGCCAGGATCGAGCCGCCTTTGATCTCGTTGATGGTCAGGCCGTCGCCCACTTGCTCGCCTGCCAGCTGACGCACGATGCCGCGCTTGATGCCGTTGAAGGTGAACGACTTGGGCTCGATGTGCTGGCAGTCGTTCGAGCCGAAGCTCAGCAGCGAGCTGGCGCAGGCGTTGATCTTTTGCGCACCTTCGTCGCCTGAGCGACCGTTCTTCAGGTCGTTGTAGCTGAGCAGCGGCTGATAGACCTTGTCCTCGCGCGGGTTCGAGCCAGAGCCGCCTTGATCGGTAGTGGGCGTCACTGCGAACCCAAACAGGTTCATCATCAGCTCGATCGCGTTCTGCTGCCCGCCCAGCAGGGCCTCGTCCAGGCCTTCGGCTGCGCCGCTGGTGGCCAGCGAGTTGACCAGGCTGTTGCCGTAGGCGGTGGATTTGTCTTGTGCGGCACCACGGTTGGCGTTCGGGCTGGTGAAGACGCGGGTCATGGCCTCGTAGATGTCGTTCACCGAGTTGGTGGTGACCGCTGCCTCTTGCTCATACTTCTGCGCCTTCTCTTCGTCATTGAAGAGGTTCGCCGCGGCACCCAGAGCGATGGTCTTGCCGATCTGGCAGGTGTTCATTGCGCCGCTGTTGAGCTGACTCATGAGCGTCTGGAACTTCGAGACGTAGTTCGCGCAAGGCGGGCAGATCGCTTCGATCGCCATCTGCACGGCATACCCCCCAGCACTCGCGATGATCGAACGCAGCACCCCGGACAAGGCCTCCGCGGACATCATGCTGAAGGAGCCCAGGTACATGTCGATGCCGGAGCAGCCTGCATGGAAGCGCGGCGCATCGACGCTGAGCAGGTTGAAGTTGCGCACCGGCACGCGCACCTGCAGGCCGCCGAGGTAGCCACCAATCGAGCCGCTGGGCCCGCCCATGGCCGGCCGGGTGTAATTCCACATGGCATCCATCGAATCCGTGGCCGACCAGACTGGTGCGGTGACGCAAGCCGCAGCAAGTGCCAAGGGGGTGATGGCCTTGCGCAGGCGGCGGGACGTGTGTGACAGCGTTTTCATGGTGCGAGCCTTCCTTTGTTCAGCGTTTTGTGGAGGTGTCGTAGGTACCGTAGATGGCCGAATTCATGATCTCCACGAGCTGACGTGGGTCGCTTGTGTCGGCCTTCTGTGTTTGCAGCTTGTTGATGTCGGCAGGGGTGAGGATTCCGCGCTCCTGCATGCGGGCCACATCGACCAACTCGGGCGGTGCGATGTTCATGGAGATAGCCGCGGTGACGATCTTCTTTTCCAGGGCTGCGCGTGCGAGCGCGCCGTGCGCGACGATCGTCACGTTGCGCGGTGGACTGACCAGCAAAATCGCGGGCGTGATCTGCACACCGAGAGTCTTGGAGCGCTCACCGCGCGGATCCGGCCAGAAAGTGGTCATCCCTTTGAGCGGCTTGCCGTCAACCGAGATGTAGCGGATGGGCCAGTTGTATTCCTTGACCATGTCCTGCAGGGTGTCGTACTGCGTGTGGCAGAAGCTGCACGTCGAATCGAACACAAACCAGATGCCCGTCTTTGGCGCGATGGTCTTCAGGATCTCCTTGCGCGCAGCATCCACCTGGAACAGTGCCGACGCGCGTGCGGCCGCAGCGATTGGGAAGCGCGCCTCTTCGTTGAGCATCGGGTCAGCTGCCACAACGCGTTCGACGGCGTTGCCATAGTTCGTGGCCATGTCCAGCATCAACCGTTCGGCGTACTTGTAGGCGCGCACGTTCTCATCGCTGGGGTTGTTGATGGCGTTCTCGTGCAGGATGGGCAGCTTCTCCTTCAGCCATGACACGCTGAATGGGTTGGCCAGCTTGGCGGGCGCGAGGATCGAAGAAGCCGCTGGCGCCGGGTTGGGCGCGAAGACCACGGACGTTGGCTGCGAAGCCACCTGCGCAGGCTTGGGCGGTGGCGGCGGGTTCTGGTCGCGGTAGAAGAACCAGCCTGTGTTGCGGTTCTTGTTCACGTACTGCGATTCGTTCGACAACACTTGCGCAATGGCGCCGGCGGCCGCGGCCAGGCAGAGCCCACCGGCCGCCAGTCGGGCGCCCAGACTGGGCCAGAACTTGGACGCGATCTTTGTGTGGGCCATGGTCAATTCGAAATGAGTTGGAGTGCCGTGACGCGCTCCACCAACCCACTCAGTCGAGCGGGTTGCGGACGGCGGAGGATGTTGGCCAGCACCGAGGGGTTACCGATCACGGTGAGGTGAGCACGGGCCCTTGAGTACGCTGTGAAAACGATGCCGCGGTGCACGAAGCTCGGCGAGCCGTTGATGCACAGGAAGACGACGCGCCGGTACTCACTGCCCTGCGCGGAGTGCACGGTCATGGCGTAGGCCAGATCCAAATTGGCCAGGTGCTCTGCTGGAAAAGGGACGTGGGTCCCGTCGTCGAGAGCGAGGACCAGGTGCTCAAGGCGCCCCGTGTCAGAGCGCGTGGCCACGCGTTCGATGCTGCCGGTGTCACCGTTGACGACCTGGCGAAACTTGTCCCCCTTCTCCTCGGGAATGCGGATCAAGATGTTCTTGCGGATGATGATCCGATCGCCTACGCGAAGCGGCGCACCTGGCACCTTCAAGCCGTCTGGATTGAAGCGCTCGCGCAGCCGTTGATTGAGGTAAGTGGTGTTCCAACCCGGCGTGTCCGATTTACCCTTGCGGCGAGCAACCAACAGGCACACGCTGGCCAGGCCGCCCTCCAGTCCTTCGGCTGCTTTGGCGTAGTAGGTAATGACCGCATCGACTGTTTGTTCGGTTGCCTCCGGCAGCTCCGGGATGAATCGAACGTCCTCGCGGTTGGCGGTGTCCGACTCGCCGGCAGCGGCGCGGTTGACGACCTCCAGGATGCCGCCTTGGTTGCGATGCACCTTCGACAGGCGGTGATGGTCGAAGGGGAGGCTGAGGAGGTCGGCCAAGCAGTTGCCAGGACTCACAGACGGCAGCTGCTGCGTATCACCCAGCAGCACCAGGTGCGTGTCCATTGGCGTTGCTTGCAGCAGCGCATCCAGCAGCAGCAGATCCAGCATCGAGGACTCGTCGATGACCAGCACCTTGAAGCCCAGCAGATTGTTCGCGTTGTGCTCGAACCCGTCCTCGTTGACTCCCAGCGTGGCGTGGATGGTGCGCGCCGTGGCGTTGATTCGCGCGATCCGCGCGCCCAGTACCTTGGCCGCTTTGCCCGTGGGCGCGGCGAACCCATAGTCGGTTGAGCGCGTATTGCGCGTGGCCAGCACCTGCACCAGCACTTCCATGATCGCTGTCTTGCCGCAGCCTGGCCCGGCCGTCACCGTGTGCACGGTGCGTGTGCTGGACAGGATGGCCAGAACAGCTTGCTGCTGACTGGGGTCAAGGCTGAACCCCATGCCTTTTTCTGCATCGCGGATCAGCCTTCCGAGCTCATCTCTGGACAAATCCAGCATGGGCGGGCAGACGCGCATGCGAGCTGCCAGGGACGCGGCAACTCTTTTCTCGGCGAGAAACAGCGGGGTAGGGTAGTAGCGCTGCTCGCCGGCGCCCGAAGTCTCCAAGTGAATGGGTTCGCCGGACGCCAAAGCCGCGGCCACGGCTTGGTCGACGGTTACACGGGGGTCGACCAGTGAAATAGCCTGTGCGAGCTCGCGCTTGCGCAAATAGGTGTTGCCCTCTCGCGCGCAGCCTTCGTCAAGCGCGTAGGTGGTCAGCGCCGCCAGGCGGTAGGCGCTGTCACTTGCGATCTTGAGGGTGCGTGCGATCGCATCCGCAGTGGGGAAGCCGTAGCCCTCGGTGTCCCGCACCGGCGCATAGGGATTGGCAGCGAAGTGGTCCCAGGCCTGCTGAATCGGGTCGAGCAGCGAGCCGTGCTCAGGCTGCGGTACCGACGTGTACCGGGTCGCCAAGCTCTTGACGACACGGGGACTCATTCGTTCGATGCCAAGAAGATGCAGCGCGAAGAGGCGTTCGACCATCGCAGGGACATCGTCGACGGCCGTGAACTCCACAAGCAGTGACGTGACTTCCGTGAAGTCGATCTGATAGGGGTTGCGAATCAGCTGATCGCGCAGCATGGCAAGAGTCTTGCGTTCTTGGTGCAGGGCTACCAGCTTGCGGGCATTCGCATCGCCCACGTTTTTGAAACACCGAATGAGCAGCTTGCGAATCTCAATTGGGTCACTTGGCACAAAGTTGAGCGCGGACTGCACGTCGAGCTGCGACCCGTATGTGACGTGGTTCTTGAGGACACCAACAAATTCGTAGGTATGCCCTACGGTGAGGCCCGCGAGAGAGTTGCCGATCAATGACAGCTGTGCAGATCCGTCTATGGGCGCCACCGTGGCGCGCCCCCAACCTGAGGACAGCACGTTCAACGACAGCAATTCGGCCGCAACGGAGACGGCAGCGGCCGAGGCCTGCAGGCCTGGCAGCGTTGATTGGCGGTCTGGAGCGTTCTGCAACATTGATCTGCGGGGCGTGAAGCGCTTTTAGCGCTCTAATGTTTGCAATTATCGTCTAGGTTTTGCAATTATAGGTTGCGCTCCATTTACGAGAACTGGGTTATTCCCCGCCTATCAGGTGTTCGCGCGCGCGAAATGGCGGTGGTGGTGTAAATCCTTCAAAAAGTGCTTGCCTTGTTAGTTTGGTGCTACTAAAGTCTCATCGACTTTGGTACGACTAAACACATGCTGACACCTCAACTCATCCTCTCCCTCGGGGCAACCCTCGTTGTTGACTTGTTCGCCGGCGGCGGCGGCGCCAGCACGGGCATCGAGCAAGCGCTGGGCCGCCATGTCGACATCGCGATCAACCACGATGCGGTCGCCATCGCCATGCACGAGGTCAACCACCCTCAAACGCGCCATCTGTGCACGGACGTTTGGGACGTGTGTCCCCTGGAGGCCACGGGCGGCCGCCCGGTAGGCCTGCTGCACGCTTCTCCGGACTGCACCGACCACAGTCAGGCGAAGGGGGGTCAGCCGCGCAAACAGGCCATTCGTTCCCTGGCATGGGTGGTGCATCGCTGGGCGGGAAAGACACGGCCCACGCTCATCAGCGTCGAGAACGTCCCGCGCCAGACCAGCTGGGCCAGGCTCGTCGCCAAGCGCGACAAGGCGACCGGCCGCGTCGTGACGCTGGATGAGATCGTTGATCCGGTGACGCGCCGACGCAGTTTTCGGGTGGCCGACCCTGGCGAATACGTCCCGCGCCACCGCCAATACCTGGTGCCCGATCCGCGTGACAGCGGCTCGCAGTGGCGCCGGTTCGTCAAAGGCCTGGAGGACATGGGCTACGTGGTCGAGTGGCGAACCATCTGCAACGCGGACCTGGGCGCGCACAGCACGCGCACCCGCCTGTATGTGCTGGCGCGCTGTGATGGCCAGCCGATCGTCTGGCCGGCGCCCACGCACGCTAAGAAGCCCACCAAGGGCCTTCAACGACACCGCCCAGCCTCCGATTGCATCGACTGGTCCGTGCCAGGCCGGAGCATTTTTGACCGCCCCAAGCCGTTGGCCGATGCGTCTTTGAGACGCATTGCCTACGGAATAGACAAATACGTCTTGCGCAACCCCAACCCGTTCATCGTGCCCGCTACGCATCAATGCTCAAGCCACCGCACCCGTCCGGTCACCGATCCGCTGGCCACCGTCACGGGCGCCAACCGGGGCGAACTGATGCTGGTCACCCCCGCGCTGATCCCGGTCACTCACTCTCGTGACACGGCATGGGACCCTCAGGAGCCGTTGCGAACCATCACCACGGCCAAAGGCGGTGAAGTGGCCGTCTCGGCCGCCACCCTGGTCCAGCTGGGGTATGGCGAGCGACATGGCCAGGCGCCGCGGGCTCTGGACATCGATCGGCCGCTCGGCACGGTCGTCGCCGGCGGCCGTAAGCACGGCCTGGCCACAGCCTGTCTGGTTCAGGCCGGCCACGGCGAGGGCGCATCTGGCAAAGAGCGGCGCAGCTATGGCGCCAATGATGTGGCGGGCCCGATCGGGACCGTCACTGCCACGGGCAGCGGCGGCCACCGAGTCGCCACTGCCTTCATGGTTCAAGCGAATGGCGGCTTCAACGCAACGCCGGCGCGCGACCTCTTCGACAGCATGTCCGTGGTCACCACGTCAGGCAGTCAGCAGCAGCTGATACAAGCTCACCTGCAAGCCGTGGCCAACGATGAAAGCCCACGGTCGGAGATCAACTACAGAGACTTGAGCGAAGAAGATGAGCGCGATGCTCTGCGATGCGCTGCATTCTTGATGCGCTATCACGGCAGCGGCGGTCAGTGGTCAGATCTCAACGATCCGGCCACAACCATCACCACCCGCGACCGCCTGGCGCTGGTGACCGTGTGGCTGCGCGGCGAACCTTGGGTGATCGTCGACATCTGGCTGCGCATGCTGCTCCCGCGAGAGCTCTACAACGCTCAAGACTTCCCGGCGAGCTATGTCATCGACCGAACGTCCACCGGCCGGCTGCTGACGAAGACGGCCCAGATCCGCATGTGTGGCAACAGCGTTTCGCCAGTGCCGTTGCGCCAGATCATCGAAGCCAACTACAGCGACTATCAGCATCGCGAACGCGTCGCTGCGTAAGGGGGTTC
This sequence comes from Ottowia thiooxydans DSM 14619, assembly GCF_000422885.1. GTDB lineage: Bacteria > Pseudomonadota > Gammaproteobacteria > Burkholderiales > Burkholderiaceae_C > Ottowia > Ottowia thiooxydans. The sequence goes on from NZ_AUGX01000024.1 coordinate 53,577, forward strand.
CATGGGCGTTCGTAAAGGCCAAGGCTATGGGGTGCCCAAGCCTAAGCGGCTCATCTGTCCAGAGTGCGGCAAGAAAGGGGTCAAGCAGTGGTATGTGACGCCACGCGGCCTCTTTAGGGATTGCCAGTACTGCATGCACACCTGGGGCGAGCTGAGCTGGTCAATCGCGAAAGCCAGCACGAAGCGCCGGTCGGCAAACGGTGCAAACTGATGCAGCTTTCCAGCAAGTGCCGAATGCGCTTAGCCAGTCGATCATCATCAAGATGAATACAGGAGATTGAGATGGATGCACTGTATGAAATTCGACAGATCTGCGAATGGAAGCCGAGCGATGCCTTGGCACAGATCACCGCCATTGTGGATTCGGCGCGAGGCCCCGGCATGAGCGGCGGAGATGCCTCGTTCATGGCTGTGAACACGTACATGTTGAACGACGGCAGGAGTCAAGAGCCGATAGAATTTCTGCGGTGCTGGGCTTACGGGGACTTCGACCTCATTCGCCGAGAGTGGCCAGACGCACCCGCTGAGTGCTTCCTGGCTGAGGTCTTCCCAGAGCCGCGATGAGGTTGTCGACAAAGCGAAGGAAGAATGTGCTGATGGCCGCCAGGTCCATAGCGGGCGGCGCGCTAGGATAGTCAAGCTATGACGACGCCGGACAATGACCGCCCCCCACTGAAGCCTGACAGAACCGGCCGCCCCTTCAAGGACGGCGATCGACCCGTGGTGAAGAAGTCCGTTTCGCTGACCACGCCGCTGTACGAGGCCTTGCTGGAGCTCGGCGGTGGACGGCTGAGCTCCGGGATCGAATTGGCCTGTGCGTGGCTGCTGGAAGAGCGCAAAGGGCACAAGCCGGAGAGGAAAGCACCAGGTTCACGGAAGGGCTGACCGCGGACCTCGCTTTGTTGCGGGCTGGCGACCAACCGGCTTGGCACCGGGTAGGCGACGAGCTTATGGCGTGTTCTCGTAGCCGAACTCGTCGACGTTCTTCTCTTTGTCTTTGCGCTTGCCAACACGCGTCTTCACGGGCGTCGACACGAAGTCCTGCCACCGGCCGACCAGGTTCAAGCCAGGCGTTTTGACCTTGCGCTTGTGGTTGAGCTGTAGCGGACCCAGCTTGACGCGGCACTCCTTCGAGAGGCCGACGATGGGCACGACAATGTCGTAGATCTTGTTGCCCTCGTACTGCAGGATGGCCTCACCGATTGCCAGGCTGGTGAGCACGTCCGGCTCCACCAACGGCACTTCTTCCTCGCGCTCGCTGATGCCACCGGAGATGCCTTCTCCGCCCATTCGCTGCGGGCTGATCTGCACGTACTGGCTCGAAGTCGAGGAACTGGTGTTGGTGGTTTGGGTGCGTGCCACCCGGCGCGTCTTGCCGATGAGCTCGGAGGCCTTCTCGGCCGCCTGTGTGGTGCCGACCCGGAAGTACATCTTGGTGGTCGTGTTGCCGATCACCCGCTCCGCAAAATCGTCGCTGACGGCTGAGAACCCCGAGTCGGTCTGGATTGCCGGCAGGAGGAACACGCCGGCGGAGCGCGCCTGCTCGAACACGACGGCCCATGATTCGGTGACGTAGCTCGCGGCCTCGTCCAGGAACATCATGGACGGGATCGTCGGGCGGTCTTGCTTGTTGCGCTGCAGCCAGCTCAAGCTGGTGCGCACGTCGCCCATCAGGATCTTGCCGAAGTTGTTGGCCGCAACGTCTTTCCCCAGGGTCGGCAGCGCCACGTAGATGATCTGGTTGCCGCGAATGGCGTCGTAGATCTTGACCTCTGGATCGTAGTCGTTGAGCACGGTGCCGAAGCTGCCATTCCCGAAGGTGAACATCCGCCCTGCCAGCCCGCCCAGAACATCCTTCATCTTGGTCATGTTGATCTGACCAGCGAGAGGGTTGCGCGTATCGTTCAGCGGCACGCGGTAGCGATCGAGGAAGAGGTTGAGGTTGCGAAGCTCGGCGCAGTCCGGCGCGGCCGCCTCCACCTTTTGAACCAGCTCCTCCATGCTGAGAGCATTGGTCATCAGCACGGCCAGGTCGCTGAAGTTGTAGGCCAGGCGCGCGCGCTTGAGCGCGCTCAGGAAGATGACCAGGGCTTCGTTGGAAGACTGTTTGTAGAAGTCCGAGCCGGCGGATCCTTCGGTGGACGGGATCATCGACAGGATGCGCGCTGCCACCTCGTCAGGGTCACCGTACAGGATCGGGTTGTAGGTGTTGCTGAACTCGGCCTGGCCGGGGTTGATGACCCAGAACTCATGGCCGCGGCCGGCCCACTTCGCGAACTGGTAGAGCGATTCGATGTTGTCGATGTCCAGCTTGCCGTCGACGAACAGCACGCCGCCACCGCGCTGGATCTGCTGGAACATCATCTGGGAACCGGCGACGGTTTTACCCATACCCGACTGGCCCATGATCCACATGTGCCGAAACAGGTTAGGGTCGGGGATCATCACCGGCAGACCCTTGTCTGAGGTGTAGCCAATGAGCAGTCCGGGTGCGTCTGAGCCAGGTGCGATCGGTGGCTTTGACGACTCGACCGTGGCGCGGCTGTTCAGCAAGAAGTCCTTGTTCAGCAAGCGCGTGAACTGGCGCCCGATCACCGTGGCGCCCAGGCCGCTCAAGATGGCGGCCGGAAGGATGCCGGTGTACTGCACGATGGGAGGCGCGAGCGACAGCGCGCCAGTACCGAGAGCCAGCAGCGCGCCTGTTTCCATCGGGCCGCCGATCTTCATCTCGTACACCGATTTGAGCAGCCTCTTGCGATCCGGTGTGCGGTTCAAGTACCGCTCAATCACGCTCTTCTCGCTCATGCTGGACCCTTCACCGAGACGTTGAATTGCCGAAGAAGCTGGTCCAAACATGGGTGCCGCGGCTGGCCAACCTGCCCTGCTCGGTCAGCAGAAGGGGATTGGTCCCGGTCAACCAGAGGTCGCTGGAGGGAGAGCCGTCGCTCGATGGGCGTGTGCTGACCATGTAGCTGTCGGCGATCAGCGCATCGATCGCCTCTTTCATTCTCGCGGCCGAGGGCACGTCGCCGGAGGTGCGGTCGCAAATGTCGGCGGTCTTGGCCATCGCCTCGGTCAAGCTGATGCCTGGCTGGTACCAGATCTCGCCGGCGAGGATGCCTGCTTCAATGCCGCCCACCATGCAGGCCTTGGCCTCGATGAAGTCAGGCACCGGGCTGGCTTCAAACCCCATCACCGGCGGCTTGTACCAGCGCAACCAGAACTCGTACATGAAGCGCAGGCGGATCACGTCGCCGCGGACCGTGGTGCCGCCGCCGATCACCTCGATGGCGTCTTGGAACGTCAGGCGGTCGTCGTCGGCCGCGTCGTAGAAGAAGTGCATGGCCGAGTGGCGCGCATCGACATCGTCGTGCTGCAGCAGGTTGTACGCGTGCCCGTAGACCAACAGGAATGCGTCGCGCTCGGGACCTTCGTCGAACAGCTCATAGGCGCGCGGGCCCGCCTTCGGTGCCTTGGCGGTCGGTGCCCTCACCTCTCCCGCTTTTGGTTTTCCTCTTTTTTTAGTTGGTTGCTCAGTGACGGGAAGAGCAGATCTTTGGGCGTTAGCAAAGCGCGAAACAATATCAAGTGACTCATCAAGAGTGTCTTTATGCACCAGACCAGGGAAAAGACCAGCATCCTGGAGAACTCTTTCACTGCTGGCCCAAGGATCGTCCCAATCGTCGACCGCAACAGCGGGATTGCCAGCACCAGAAATATCGCCCCCACCACCAGAATCAATGCGAGTGTCCATTTTTCAGAGTCCATTGGTTTCTGCCGTTGTAATTGCAAACATTGTAGCGTTGCACGCTTTTTGGGCAAAAAAAAGAGAGCCATCCGAAGATGGCTCTCTGTTGGTTCAGCTACTTGCCGGCGATGCGGTCTCGGGCGAGGTGGGCACTGGAATCCAGTTGGGCCGTCCGCCGTCTTCATCACAGCCGTTGCAGCGCATCGACTTGTCGTAACTGTGGCCGCACGATTCCCAGGCGTTGAGCTCGACGCTCCACGCGACAGGCCCATCGAAGACAACGTCGTCACTGCCGCAGCTGGCGCAAACGGGTTTTTCTCGAACGGTGGTCATGTCAGGCCTCCTCGGCTTCTTGCTCAAGCTCGATCTCGCGCCGGTACTCGCGTAGCGTGCGCCACTGGTCCGGCCTGGCCGTAAAACCCTGGATGAAGGCCTGGTAGCCCGCAGCTGCTTCGTAGGTCGAAAACCTGGCAATCGCCTCGCAAGGCTTGTCCTGCTCCTGGCGCTCCACGTCGAAGGTGTCTTTGCCCGACTTGATGTAAAGGATGGGCACGCGGTAGTTTCTGCAGCGCCACAGCTCATGGCCGGACAGCGCGTGGACGATGCGCACGATGCAATGATCCAGGATCGGGGCGCCGCCGGGTGACGAGATCAGCACATCGTCATCGCGCAGCGGCTCCAGCAGCAGCGGGACACGGATGCTTCCGGTACTCCGCCCGACGTAGCCGCAGACATCGTTTTCTTCGCCCCAGTCCCTGCCATTCTGATCGCCGTAGAACAGGCGGAGCACGGTGCCTTGGACCCTCGCTTGCTCCAGGATCTTGCGAACACGCAAAGGGGTATCCCGATGAAAGGTGGTCTCAAGTTTGGTGGTGTTGTGCATGTGTGCACTCCTCTTGAAGGGCCATTGCTGGCCCGGTTGAACATGAGAGGAGATCGCACAAAAGGGAAAAGCCACCAATGCTTGCGCACTGGTGGCTTGGGCAATCAAGGCGTGAGGAACTGACCGGCCCTGCAGCGATCCGGCTCGAAGGCCTTCGGGTGGTACTCCCAGGACGCCGAAACCTGCGGGCGAAAAAAACCGCCGGCGTGATGCAGGCGGTTTGGGGTTCGTGGACTTCTGGCCGTGCGCAGACTACTATCCAAGGATGGAAAGCAGAGCACGACCAGCGCTGACGGTCATTCGAGGTGGAAGGACCGACTTCTTGTCATCAATAGAGCTGACGCGGCTTCTCGAAGAAGTCGATGTCACAGAGGCATTGGAGTACTTCCGCAGCCTCAAGCGGCAGCGTAGCCGACCGGCCAATTCTCCGCTAGCAGTGCTTCACGCAACGACGCCGGCAGGCGATTGATCATGACCGGGTCGCTGACACAGGTGAGCGCGATTCGGACCACTGAGCACACTTGGCCAGGCGCGATCAACTCGCGCAGGTTGGCGAACTCCTGGTATTCCTGATCTGTTGCATTGCACAGCCAGCGTTCGAACATCGCATGAAAGCGTGAGCGCTGATTCGGATTCAATTTATCGAAAGCCATGGGGGTCACTCCATGTGGGTTGAACATCGCTGGAAATAGCGGCGTTGAGAAAGTGCGACTACCAGTCGTAGAGGTACAAGCCATCGATCTCGTCGCCTGCCGAGTCGAAACGAAGCCAGTTTTCACCTGGGTAGGCGGACTGGAACCACTCCACGATCGGGTCCATCCATTCAGGCCATACGACGCTTTGTGGCTTTTCGGTCCCGATGAACACGAACCCGCCATGCTCATACTTGGCGACCATGTTCAACTTCGACAGCTCGTCGAAGTCTTCTGCGGACGGCGCATGCGCCGTGGAGATCACGGGCACCAACAGCTGGAATTTGACGCGCTGGGCGGTCTTGGGTTTTTTGGCCATAGCGGCTCCTTGGGAAGGACTTGCGTCCTGGTTGAACATCCCTGGAGATCGCGGCCATGAAAAAAGCCACCGCCCGCGGATGCAGGGGTGGCTTGGGGTTCGGGGGATCACTGCGAGAGCAGTTGGTCGATCGAGCACAGGTGCAGGTTCTTTTCCCCAGGCTCATAGCTCAAGACGGCACTCACTGCGGTGATAGAAGGCGCCAAGCCGCCGCCTGGATGCTCCACGACGCACCGCACCTGTGCGATGCCACGCTCGTCCTTGTGGACATCAAACATGCGTTTCTGCACCCCTTCCCTGAGCACGAGTTCGCGCTTGTAAGGAATCAGCCAGCCATCACCTCGCACCAGGGAGTAGCTGACGAAGGCGTTGCCGTCCACCTCTGTGGCCAGCCAAAGCTCCTGCAGCATGGCGGGAACCTCTGGTGCTGCGGTGGGCGCGGCAGCCCTTGTTCAGGTCAGTGAGCATGGACAGTAGCGAAAGACATAGCGTGCGCAGCTGCTGCGCGTCGGACGTTGCTTGCGGAGCCGTTGCAGCCTCCGCGCCTTCGTCCATGACGGGGATGTCGAAGTGCTTGGCCAGATCCGCGAATCGCGCCGGCACGGTCGGTGTGTATTGAGGGTCCGTGGCGAGGTTGTCGCCGTCCACAACGCACACATCGGCATGAGGGTCGGCTATGAAGTCGGCGACACCGCCGATGACGTACACGAATACGCGGGGTTGATCTCTCAGGGACATGGCTTCTCCTGTTTCGATGCTGGGCATCGTGTTGAACATGAGAGAGATGTCCAGAGGAAGGAAAAGCCACCGTGGGTGGCTCTGGGGGTCAGGCTGCTAGCTTGTGGGCGTAGTACGCCGGCGCCTTGTCATCGAGCAAGGCGTCCAGCTCCTCCAGGCTGCGGCCCTGGGGTGTCAGCCAGGCCTGGACGTTCTCGGGTCTCAGCTGGACGATGCAGCGATCGTGGCCAGCTGCTGCAACCTCGGGGGGAGGCTCGTCGGTGATTGCGGCGAACGACCAGAGGTCGTCTTCATCTGAACCAGCCGGCGGCATCCAATGGGAGTACAGGCACGCTACGAGCATGTCTTGTGCTGGCTCTGGCTGGAACTCAAGCACCACGTTGCTGCCATCGCGCGAGACGTTCTCGTAGAAACGGGTCACGATCATGACGCCATGGGTCGCACCAAACTGCTGATTCCAAAATCCCCGCAAGTTGTCACGCCGGGCGTTGTACGTTCCTGGAAAACGAGTGTCGTAATTGACCGGCTTGCCGGCCGGCCGACACTGGTAGCGCATGGGCCTGACGATGGGCTCACCGTTTTCGAACATGAGCACCGGCGCCCACCAGCCCGGAAAAATTCTGCTGTCCCCGGCGCTCAGATCCTCGCGTTGGAGGCGCTTGAGCTTGGCCAGCGCCTGCTCAATTTTGGTGGTCGCAATCCGTTCATCGTCGGCGGCCTTTTTGGTCGGCTTGTTCTGCAATGAGCGCTGTGCGTCAGCCAGGCGCTGCCGCTGCTTGAACAGATCTTGCTCAGTCTCGACCTTCTGCGCCGCATCGAACTCCTCGATCAGCGCACGGATCTCGGCCAGGTCTTGAGCGTGCGACTTTGCGAACTGCGCGTCCATGGCCTTTGGCGTTCGCAGCACGGGCTTGGGCTTGTTCTTGCGGCGCAAGTACAGCTCGAAAAAGTCCTTGATGGACAGGCGTGACTTCGGAAACAGGTTTTGGAACGCCTTGAATTCCGCACGCACAGCAGCAGAAAAACACATCACATCCCCTTTGTGCCGGGCGTAAACTACTGTGATTATGCACAGTGTTACACCCATAGCAGACAAGCCTTGCATCTTGACATTGGTGCCGGCCAGCGTTCACGCGGGCTTTCCGTCGCCGGCCGAAGACCATGTGGGCAAGCCTCTGGATCTCAATGACTTGCTGGTCACCCATCCACAGGCCACGTTTATGCTCAGTGTCGCGGGTGACTCCATGGTCGAAGAAGGCATTGACGATCGGGACATCATCGTGGTCAACCGGGCGATCAAGCCACGTCATGGCCACATCGTTGTCGCCATTCTCGATGGCGAGTTTGCGGTCAAGAAACTGTACCAACGCGCGGGCCGCGTCAAGCTGCTCGCAGGCAATCCGACCTACCCACCCATCATCCCCGGTGATGGCCAATCGCTGGTGGTATGGGGTGTTGTCACCAGCAGCATCACGCGCTTTGCGATCTAGCATGTATGCGCTTCTCGACGCGAACAATTTTTACGCCTCCTGCGAGGCTGCGCTGCGGCCGTCCCTGATTGGGCGGCCCGTGTGCGTGCTCAGCAACAACGATGGTTGCGTTATCGCAAGGTCAGAAGCCTCAAAAGCCATGGGCGTGAAGATGGGACAGCCGTACTTTGAAGTGCGGCATCTCGAAGCTGAGGGCCTGGTGTTTCTGAGTCCGAACTTCACGCTGTATGGATCCATGTCCGATCGCGTCATGAGTTTGGCGGCCGCGCTGGGGCCCAGCATGGAGCGCTACAGCATCGACGAAGCCTTCGTCTCCCTGCACGGTGTGCGCGGTGATCAGACCAAGAGAGCGCGAGCCATTCGAGCCAGAATTTTGCAATGGACGGGCATTGCTTGCGGCGTTGGAATCGCTCAAACGAAGACTTTGAGCAAATTCGCAAACCACGTAGCGAAACAGGCCGATCGCAAGCCTGGGAGCTACCCCCGCGAACACGCTCAGGTGTGCAACCTGGGCGTCCTGTCGCGTGCAGACGTTGAGGAGTTGCTTGCTGCGACCGAGGTGGCTGAGGTGTGGGGTGTCGGCCGTCGCATCGGCGAGCAGCTGCGCGCCGACGGCGTGATGACGGCGCTGGATCTGGCTCGACTTGACCCAGCGATCGTGCGCAGGCGCTGGTCGGTCGTGCTGGAGCGCACGGTTCGTGAGCTCCAAGGCGAATCTTGCATCGAGCTGGAAGATGCGCCACCCGCCAAGCGCGAGATCGCCGTGACGCGCTCGTTTGGCCATCCCGTGACCGACGTTGAACCCTTGGTAGAAGCGGTCAGCACGTTTGCATCTCGGGCAGCTGAAAAGCTGCGCAAGCAGTCCAGCGTCGCCGGCCTGGTGCATGTGTTTGCTCACACTTCCCCTTTCCGACCAGGTCCTCGCTGGGCCCGATCGCTGTCGGTGCCGCTACGCCGGCCGACAGCAGACACAGCCGAAATCACTGAGGCCGCTGTGATGGGTTTGCGCCTCATGTTTGAGCCCGGCTACATGCTGGCCAAGGCCGGGGTGATGCTGTGCGACTTGTCCAGCGAATTACATCAGCAGTGCGAGCTGGACCTGGAAGTGGAAGCACCTGTTCGTGATCGCAGCAAACTCATGAAGGCCATGGATCAGCTCAACACGCGGTACGGCCGGGGCACACTGCAGGTTGCTGCGATGGGTCAACAGAACCAGCTGCAGGCTTGGCAGATGCGCCAGGAGCGGAGGACACCGCACTACACGACAGACTGGCGGCAGATCCCGATCGCGCGGGCCTAGAGCGCTTCGCCAAAAGAAAAACCCCGGCAGCAAAAAGCTGCGCGGGGTTGGTTGTTCAGTGGTCGTCGACCGGCGGTTCAATCGTGTCGGTGCGGTACTCGGCCAAGAGCTCAACGGCTTCATCACCATGCGCGGCCAGCACATGGACCGAGCCTGTCGTTGCGGTTTCCCAAAGGGCCAACAGATCGTCCACTTCGATGACTTCACTTTCGATGTAGTAACTCTCGTGCTTGCGCATGTCAGATGCCCAAAAGGAGCCCGAAGAGGCGATCACCAAGGCACCACCTTGCAAGCGGTACTCGTCCGTTTCAGGACCCCACCAGGCACCGAACGAAATTGAGGCTTCTGCGAGTGCCAGGGACTGAATCGCCTCTCGAACGGATTTGATTTTTTCGATCAGATCCACATCGACATCGAACGAGCAATAGGGCGGCGGATCGCTTAAATCCAACGTCGCATGCGCCGGGGTGAGCACGGTGAACTTGTGCTCCTTCCACTCTGGGTTGAACTCCGACCGCCCGCAGTTTCGGCACAAACAGCTTTCGTTGTAGATCTCCGAACCTGCACGCCACTCGCCTGCTGCTCCGTCGAACTCCAGCGAGCCATCGGCCACCAATTGGTTGCTGCCGCAATGCGGGCAGACTGGTCTTTCCTTTTTCATGGTCACTCCTGATCCATGGTTGAACATGGTCAGAGATAGTGGCCAGCGAAAACCGCTTCTCGACGGCGCGAAATGGCCGCTTCAGGCTCGCGGATGCCTTAGCGGATTGGCGTACATCCCGTCGCCAATTGGGTCATCGCCCCAGTTGATGAACGCGTCAAGATTGGCTGCGAGAGGGTGGCCAGCGACGGCATCCCTGCAATTGAGCGGCGCATACAGCTGCTCACCTGAACGCCGCATGAAGTGGTGATTCAAACTGTGCGCCAGTACATCCGCAAAAGCACGGCAATTTGGCGTCTTGGATGCCCATAGCCAGCTCGTTCAGTTTTCCGGTTGCCTGGTGTTGCTCCATACAGCCTTCATGTGCTCCATCCACTCAGGGCCGACGCGACCCACGGCGTACACGATCGAATCGCCTGGACACAGTTCGCGCATACGGCCACTGGCCAGGGCGACATACAGCCGTTCGCCTGTCGAGAGCACGCCAACGCGTTCGTAGTTGCCATCCCATGCTTCACGCGCAATCTCGTCCAGTCTCAAGAGTTCGTTGCTCATCGTCGTTCCAATCGTTGGTTTGGGTCTGGCCGCCTCATGCTTGCGCGGCATACCAGTTCTCAATTCGCAGGCCCGCCACGCGGCTGAACTCACGCACGTTTGCCGTCACCAGCGTGAGGTTCAGCGACAGCGCGTGCGCCGCGATCAGGCCGTCGTAGGCGCCGATCATTTGGCCATCGCGCGCCAGGTAGGCGCGCAAGTGGCCGAGCTCGCTCGCTGCTGTGCGGTCCCAGGGCTTCACAACCGCCACCTCCAGGAATGCATGAACCAGCTCCGCCAGGCGCGCGGCAGCGGGCTTCTTAGCCAGGCCGTAGAGGTGTTCGGCCGCGGTGACGGCCGAGATGCACCAGCTTCCCGTCGGCAAGTCGATGAGCCTGTCATTGATGACCGGGTCGCCGCGCAGTGCGGCACTGGTGACGTTGGTGTCGAGCATATAGAGCAGGCTCACCGAGTGCCCTCACCTTCTGCTGTGCCAGGTCCCTCTGTCCAGGCCTCGAACGGATCGCGAGGGACTTCGGTGGGTTGATCGCGTTCGATTAGGAAGTCGTCCAGCGCTTCGGCGCGCAGCTCGTCGCGCATGCTCTCGCGCAGCGCGAAGAAGCTCGCCCAGCTTTTTCGCACGACCGGCGAGAGGACCACATCGCCGCTGCGCGGGTCGCGGTGGATCAGCACTTCCGAGCCTTCAAAGCGGAACTCGGCCGGCAGGCGCACTGCCTGGCTTCCGCCGGTGACAAACAGGCGCGCGGTTTTGGTGGGCGGATGGGGGCGAGTGCTCATGAGGCGCTTCCTGTGCCCACGGGTGGGCATCGTAGGCAGAGGTGTGAAGTATCTACGTTCGTAGATACATTGACAAGATGAGCGCGAAAAAAAGCCACCCGAAGGTGGCTGTGGATCAAATCAAAGCATGCCAGCACCCATTAGAGGATGGCCTGCAGGCCTTTGTCGGCAATGATATTCAGCAGCTTGAGTGCTGGACCCGTTGGATGGGTTTCGCCTTGCTCCCACTTACGCACCGTCGATGCGGTTGTATGCAGGTGCAGGGCAAAGACCGGCTGGCTGAACTTCAAGTCCTCTCGAAGGCGCTTGATGTCTGCGGCATCCAATTCCCGCACCGGCGGCGGGCAGATAGCATCGAACTCGCGCATCGTCACCTTGTCAATCGCGCCAATCTCCACGAGTGCGGCCAGGTCGCCACGCAGTGACTCAATGATCTTGCTCACAATGCACCTCCGCTAAAAAACCCGACTCCAAGGCCTTCGACAAGCCCTCGCGGGTCAACTCCAGAAACGCCTTACCGGCAAATTGCAGCGCTTTCCTCTCCTCCTGCGTGATGTTCGCCTTGTCGCTTTTGGGGAACCCATGCAGGAACACGTATCGATCGCCCATCCTGGCCGACAGCAGCGTGCGATAGCCACCGCTTTTGCCACCACCTGACCGAGCTACACGCTTTTTGTAGAGAAAGCCTCCCAAGTCGGCGTCGATCAGGCCCATCGCCATTTCCTTGACCGCCTTGCATAGCGCGGCATCCGGCAATTTCTCACCTGCCTGCCAACGCGCAAAGTCCTTTCGCTTGAAAACGCTCGTCATTTCGAATTTGAAGTATACCCGTAACGGGCATACTTCGTCTTATCTAGTGGGTTATCCATGGAATTTCCTTTGGGCAGTGCCCTGGTTGAACATGACCAGAGATGCCGCGAAGAGGAAAAAGCCACCCGAAGGTAGATGGTCAGTGCACTGAGACAGGGAGTTGTTGAACCAGGAAAAATTTCAACGCCAGCGCACTGCGAGGGGCGCGCTCTGCGCAGTCATTCGCACGACATCTGAGAAAGTTTGCACGACTTCTGAGAAAAATAGCCACAAAAGTAGATACATCTCTGAAAACTGAACTCGCACACCCTAACCCCTTGTCAGATTTCGGCTTTTTGAGGCCTCGGGAAAACTCCACCGATTTGTCATCAAAAAACAGCACGGATGATAAGCTAAGTTATCAACCGGCAGAAAAGAGCTTGACGGGCGGGTCTGGGCTGATGGATGATGGCCTGGCGGGCGCAAAGCGCTCGCAGGGAGACCCACCATGCACACCACCGAAGACCTCGCCGCCCTCCTCTCGCAGCACACCCACAGCGAGCAGATCTACCACCACCCCGACGTGGCCAGCTTTTGCTACACCGAAGGCGCCAAGGCGTTCTTCCAGCACGCCGGCGCCGGCGCGGCCTGGCTGCGCGATCTGCTGGCCACCCACGCGAGCGTGCGGCGCGGCGTCATGGCAGCGCCCTACCCTTGCAAGGTCCTGATGATCGTGACGGACTCACGCAGCCGCGCCGACGCCCGCCAGAGCCTGGGCAGTGGCCAGCGCTCGGCACTCATCACCGTCAGCGAGGAGCTGGAGTGGGACTACATGTGCGATGACGAGCACGCCGGCCTGGGCGTGCCCGAGTCGGTGTTTTTCGGCGCGGAGATCGATGACACGGACTGCCCGGTGGGCGCCTGGGTGTTCTACTTGGCCGCACGGACAGACGGCCGCAAGGGCATGATCCTCGCGCTGCCCAGCGAAGTCGCCTAAATCCCGTTTCGCGCGCGCGAAACGGGATCTTGGGCCGCGGCGGCGGCCATTCACAAGCGCTTCGGCGCTTTTCTTTCGGGAAGTGAGCCATGGCGGAGAGGCGAAAGTTGCAGCTGGTGCGCAGCAGCGGCCGCAAGCTGCACGCAGGCCACTTCGCGTTCATGCGAGCGCTGGTCGAGGGCCTGGACCTGGACAAGTCCTGGGACCGTTACCTGGCGACCGAGGGCAGCGCCACCGACAAGCGGGTCAAGCGCAGCACGATCGCCTGGATCCGCAGCGAGTTTGCGGCCGCGGCCAAGCGAGAAAACAAGCCTGGCACCGCCCGGCTGGTGCTGCTGAACCTGGGCGGACCGACCGAGGACGCACCTGCTCCCGCCTCAAAGCCGACTGCCAAGGCGCCGCCCACACTGGAGGAGTTCGTCCAGGCCATTGGCATGGAGGATTTCAGCGAGGCCGAGCAAATTGAGCGCTACGTCGAGGAATACGGCAAGGCCTCGCAGGAGGACCCCAAAGAGCGGACCCGGCTGCAGCGACGCGCCAGGCTGATCAAGCGGCAGCTGCTGGCCCTGGACTGGCTGGAGCAGTCTGTCAGTCAGCTGCCTGCCGGCGGCGACAGCGTGGAGGCCTGGTTTGCACCCTCCCTGGCCGGCCACCTCAAGAAGGCCGGCCTGCACACCCTCTTCCTGCTGGCCGAACGCATCAACGGCGTGGGCTGGCGATGGTGGACGGTCGCGCCAGGTATAGGCGAGCTCAAGGGAGCGCGCATCACCGAGTGGATGAAGCTGCACGCAGATTCCACGTACCTGCCCATCGGCGAGCACGCGCTGATTCGCAGATCTGAGGCCGATCCTGGGCAGCTGGCTCTGGTGGTCAGACCCGCCACCGACCTGGTCCCCCTGGAAAAGTTCAAGGTCCCAGCCGAGCTGGACGGCAGTCAAGGCGCATTCCGGGCGGAGCGCAGCCTGCTGTCGGCCAGCAACGACTATGAGGCGATCACGGCCTGGCTGGCCACGAAGCAGGAACAACCGAACACGCAGCGCGCCTACCGGCGCGAAGCCGAGCGCCTGCTGCTGTGGACCGTGCTGGAGCGCGGCAAGGCCATGTCCTCGCTCACGACCGAAGACGCCATGGCCTTCATGGCGTTCTTGAAGGAGCCGCCTGCTCGCTGGTGCGCGCCGCGCCACCTGCAGCGCTGGTCGCCGCTGTGGCGGCCGCTCGAAGGCCCGCTGAAGGCCCCTGCGCGGCAACAGGCACAGCGGATCCTGAGTGGCCTGTTCAACTTCCTCATGAAGCAGAGCTACATGATCGGCAACCCCTTCTCGGGGGTGACACCGCCCAAGGTTCCGGTGCGGCCGCTGGGCTCTGGCCGGACCCTGACCCGCGATCAGTGGGCCGCACTGGAAGCCGTGGCGGCCGAGGATAAAAGCCTGCTGGGCCGCCGGCGCGCGCGGGCGCTGCACTGGCTCTACGCGACCGGACTTCGCACCGCGGAGCTGTGCGCGGCCAAGTGTGGCGACCTGGAGGCCGTCGACTACATCGACGCCACCGGCGCCCAGCGCGTCGGCTGGATCCTGAACGTGATCGGCAAGGGTACGAAGCACCGCGGCGTGGTCGTGCCCTCCTCCCTGGTCGACGAGTTCCAGCGAGATCTCGCCGACCACGGCAAAGGCACCGTCACCGATGAGGCCAACAAGGGCCTGGCGATCCTGGCCGACCTGGACAAAGACGACCAGGGCAACAAGGAAGGCTGGACGCCGTCCGGGCTCTACAAGGCGATGAAGCGGGTGATGCAGAGCGCAGCGGCCACCATGGACGGCCCCAACGCCGAACGCTTGATGGCGGCCAGCACCCACTGGCTGCGCCACAGCCACGCCTCGCACGGCCTCAACAGCGGCGCCGTCTCGATGATGGTCGCCCGCCAGAACATGGGCCACGCGTCCCTCAACACCCTCAGCAAGTACCTGACCACAGAGCGCGACGTGGCCATCCGAGAGATTGAGAAATTCGCCGGCGGGAAGAAACCCCATGAATGACTTCGCACCGTCGATCGGACCGAATCACGCCCCTCTGCGCTGGGAGAACGTGAGCAAGGCGCGCTACTACGAAGTGAGGGTATGCCGAGACCTGTTCGGCGATGCCGTCGTGCTCTGCCACTGGGGCGGGATCGGGAGCAAGTTGGGCGGATCGCAAGAGAAGGTCGTGCCGGATCAAGCAGTGGCCACCGTGCTGGCCGAGATTTCCCGCCGGCGTCTTCAGCGCGGGTACGCCCCTTGCCTAGCTACCTCGCATTGATGGGTGCGCCTGGTGTCGCACCGTGCGACACCAGGTCGAATTTTGGGGTGTCGCACGGTGCGACACCTCAACAAAAGGGCTATTCGGCCTCTTGTTTTTCGGGTCTGCCCAAAATGAGGAATGCCTCAATGGCGCGTTTCAGAGCCTTCACCTGCGTGGGCGGTACAGCTTCAGCTGAGAAGGAAACGGTCGCCTTGCCTTTTGCATCGAAGCGAATGACAGCAGCCGATTTGCCGCGCACAGAAATGCTAATGGGCTCTTGTGGGACAGCTGACGTTGTAGGTTCGTCGACACCCAGAAGCATGTCCATGACGGTCTTCGATGTGCGATCCGGGCCCAAGGCTTGAGCCAACACCGCGCGCTTCAGAAGAGTCTTCTGATCGGCCTCATTGAGGTCCGTCAGCGGCTTGGCCCAACGGAACTGAACATCCAGAGGAGATGCAAAAGCGTCGATGACGGGTTGGGGCAATCGCGCCAGAGATAGAGCCTTGCTGACTACGCTGTGATGAGCATCGACGTGCTCAGCCAGCTTGCGCGCGGAGGGAAAAAGCCCGGAGTCAAGGGCATTGAGGTACATCTTGCCCTGCTCCCATGGACTCAAATCTTGGCGATTACGGTTCTCACGATCCATCTCTGCGAACAGAGATTGGTCATCGATCGATTCGATCACCGCCAAGAGTGGCAAGCCCAATTCCAGGCAGGCACGGTGACGGCGATGGCCAAACACGAGTTCGAACTCGCCGTCGGTGCCAGGACTAGGACGAACCTTGGCCGGTTGGATGTTTCCGCCGGCGACTCGAATCTCCTCTTTGAAGGCGTTGAACTCGGCGGTTCTGAATGAATCCGGGTGACGGTTTGCCCAGCGCGACGGTTTGACCAGGGTTGGGTCCAGCTTGCGAGCTGGGGTCGCGCCTTCCCAGGTCTCCAGCTCGGTGCGCAATTGATCGTTCTCGCGCTGGACGGTCGACTCTTTCGCCAGATGCGCCATGAGGGCGCCAGGCCCAGTTTTTGGTGAGGCCGGGGGAGCAGCGACCACGGCCGCCGCGCCAACAGCTGGCCGGGTCGAGACGGCCGCTAGAGCTCGGTCTTTGAGAGACAGTTTTTTGTTCGTCACGGCTTGCTCCTCAGGCGTCGGCCATCATCGAGCGCACGACTTGTGCGCTGTGGGCCCACACACCGCCTATCTGCATTTCGACGTGGTCGACCAATTGGTCGTAGGCATCGCGAGCGCGCTTGAGGGTCTTGGCTTGCACCGTCGAAGAGTCGAGGTCATAGACCGTCCCAAATTCAGCGCTCGCACTGGCGGCAACGGAGGTTTTCGGGATCTCGATAGAGAGGACCTTGGACCCATAGGCTGACACGATCCATTCACGAACAGCTGTACTCACCACGTCCGCGCGATCCACGCGCGACAGGACAACGTCCACGAACGAGAAATTCTTGGCGTCACCACGCGATTCGAACAAGCTATTGCAGACCTCGGTGAACAGGCTCCAAAACTGGCCAGAACTGGCGAAGTCCAACGCGTTGGGTGGCAAGGGCATGATCACGCCATCAGCCGCAATCAGCGAGTTGATGGTGATGTACGAAAGGGCCGGAGGCGTGTCGATGATGATTACGTCGTACTCGTCGCGAACCTCGGTAAGCCCTTCGTCAAGCACGCGCCAAAACGCAAAATTCTTCTCTGTCTTTTGGCGGCTCGGCAGGATGAATTCGGCGTTGAAGAGCAGGGGGGCCGCTGCGACCAGGTCGATTCCGTCCCAGTAGGTTTTCTGGATGGCGGACTTGATGGACGTAGCATCCCCCGAGCACAGCGGAAGGATGGTTTGCTCCTCTGACACCTCGGTGTCCGGCAACACGCCATGCAGCGTCGTGAAGGAGCCCTGAGGGTCCGTGTCGATGGCCAACACTTTGTGGCCGCGAAGGGAGAGGCCTTGTGCGAGCGCTGCCGCCGTCGTGGTCTTGCTGACCCCTCCCTTGAAGTTCGCGACGGTGATAGTCGCGCCTGGCGATAGAGTGGGGTCTCGCAGCCTGTCCGCTTTGACCGTTCGCACGCATTGCCTCGTTTCGGCCAAAGTCCACGCGCGGCGATTGCCGCTGCCTTGTGTGCCACCCGGTAAGCCACCCTTTTTGACTAGGTAGTGAAGGCGGCTCTTGTCGATCCCGCAGAGTTCGGCCAGCTGCGCGCTGTTGAACGTCGGCGGGCGCTTCCGCGCTTCGGGAGCTAGCATTGCTGAGCGGACTTGGCTGATCACATCCAAGGCGTTCGCGCTCACAACCTTCAGCTCGTTGAAGCCGATCTCCGGGACTAAGGGTGGAATGTTCGTCATTTCTACATTCTAGAGCGGAAAAGACGAAAAACGAAGAATTCAGCTTCGCTGGTCGAATTGTCGGGGTGTTTTCGGCCTTTCATGGTGAGTCGGCCCCGTCTACAGGAAGGCTAAAAGAGAGTCTTCAATACCTTTAAGTCTGTGGATAACGGCCCTAAGTTGCTGGAAATAAAGGATATTTTTAAGACGAGTGTCCGGGCTTTCCATGCAAGTGTCCGGGATTTCCGTTCGGATGTCCGCGACCTCCGTTTGTTCGTCCGGGATCTCCATTTGCCCTCGTGAGCAGGCCGGAGCAGGATCGCAGCCCTAGATTTACCCAAAAACGGCGCCAGGCGGAGTGGTTTGGTGCGGAGCTGGTGTTGCCGCCGCGCTTGAGCGACCCGAAGTGTCCGCGATTTCCGTTCGCGTCCCGGCAGTAGATCAACGAACTGTCCGCCTTTTCCATCGTGTGTTCGGCCCGGTCGGTGTATGATGCGTCCAGAAAAGGAGACAAGGGTGGACACTTCCCAGCCTGACAGATTGGCCGCGCAGGTTCTTGCGAAGCCCAACGAGCTGTTGGTGATGATCCCGACGGCGGGCCGGCTGAGCCCGTTGTCCCGCAAGCTGTTCAATGAGCTGCTTTTTGAGGGTGGCCGGCAGTTCCAAGCCAGATTGGAGCGGGGCGCGCCCATGTTGGCGGAGGAGACGTTCGAAGCGCGACTCGCCTCATTGACGGCGAACCTACCGGGGGCGGCGTCGACGTGGACCACGGCGGCGAAGAATCACTTCCACGAAATGATGTCGACCTTGGTCGAGTGGGAGTCGGTCGACAAAAACGCGCAAACGGAAGAGTGGGGTGAGATGCCACTGTTGAGCGTGTCCAAGATCATCAAGCGAGGGAATGATCTGTTCGTGCAATGGGCGTTTCCGCCCGAGGTTTTGGTGGCGCTCAAGGACCCTGCGTTCTACACGAAGCTGAACCTTCAGTACGTGGGCCAGCTTCGCACGTATGCGGCCATCAGCCTCTATGAGATCTGTTCGCGGTACCGAACCAACCCGTCAGGGGTCACCTGCGTTCAGCCTCCGGACTGGTGGGTGGAGGCATTGAGCGGGCGCAGTGTGCGAGTAGTGACGGGGCGCAAGCTGAAGGATGCGCCCCCGCAGCCCAAGCGCGAGTGGCGGAAGGTCAAGAGTGAGTCGGTGTTGGACGCGATCGAAGAGATCAACGCCAAGACGGATCTGACAATTCAGTTGATCGAGAAGCGAACGGGAAGGGCGGTGACCGCCGTCCAGTTTGGCGTTCAACGCAAGCGCATGCCGGAGGATCAGAAAGCCAGTTTGCCGGCTGACATTGTCCAGAAGGGTGTAGCCGTCGGTGTGCCGCTGCGGGATCTGGCAGCGCTCGCAAAGAGCGTTCGTGGCGGCATTGAAACTGTCCGGGCCGCGTTGACCCGAATGGAGCAAAGACTCGGGCGAGACGATCTTGTGCCGATTGAGAATCGCTCCGCCTATTTGCGAAGCATGGTCACTGAGCTTGAGGGCTACGTTGACCACGGCGCTGCGCAACTGACGTCCCACACACCGTTGCCAGCTCCAGCAGCTGGTCCGAAAGGGCAACCCCCGCAAGTTGCCCAGGACGTAGAGGAGACGCCGCTATCGGTGGCCCGCAGAACTGTCGACGGCCTGCCAAGGGAGGCAAAGGTCGAGTTGGCCCGTAAGGCGTTTGAGAGCATGCGAGCGAAAGGACTGGCCACGGCGTCGATTGCCCATTCGTTCGCACGCTTCATAGATGGTGGAAGTCTCGGAGGTTTCTTGCTGGCGGAAATGGCTCAGATCTACGCATCAGATGCGGCGCGAAACGCCGACAGCGAGGAGGGCGCTCAAGATGAATGATCGAGTGACGTGCGAGGCGGTGATGGCCGCTTTCGTGGACACAGACCAGCTCGGCAACCGTCTCGGCAATCCTGGTTGCGACGACCGCCATCGTGTCTTCTGATGTATCGAGTCCGCTTCTCGACGCCAGCATGGGGCTTAAATCTCGACCGGGAGTGAACCACAGGATGCCAGCTCAATCACGGACTGGCCAGCTGCGGGGTGCGCTTGCGTTTTTGACCGCCTGTTTGTCACGCACAATGTCATCAACTTGATTATGTAAATCGACCGTCAATGGATAAACATAAAACCAATCGCAGTCTTTCGGTCGTCCGTCTTAAATGAGGAGGCTTCGGTGACTCGGCCCCAAGCTGTCGAGAGCCGGAGCTACGTCCAGCGCGAGAGGCTGGCCTACATCGACTTCCGGCTCTACTTCTTCGATGAGATCGGTCGACCAAACCTGGTAGACCGTTTCGGTGTGGCTCCGGCGGGGGCGACACGCTACTTGGCGCTTTACCGGAAAATCGCGTCACAGAGCATCACATTTGATGGTCGCAACAATATCTACCGCATTGAGAAGGCGTTTTCCCCGCTGTTCGAGCACGCATCGCAGCGCGTGCCGTCGGCGTTGGCTCTGGGCTTCGGCGATGGCGTGAACGATGCAACGCAGCCGCTGCTGCCGTGCGAGTCTCCCACCGCCCTGAGCAGCCCGAAGATGGATGTGCTGGCCTCGGTCTGCCGGGCGATCTACGCCAAGCGGCCAGTCGCCATCCGCTACCACACGATGAGCAGCGGTGAGTCCGAGCGAGTCATCGTGCCCTTCGCGTTGGTGGACACCGGACTGCGCTGGCACGTCCGGGCCTTTGACCGCAAGAGCGGCGAGATCCGGGACTTTGTCGTCACGCGCATCGAAGCGCCGCCCCTTCTTGATGAGGAGCCGCAGGCCAACGACGTCCGGACAACGACATCCAGCGGACGCGCATCGTCGAGCTGGACTTCGTGCCGCACCCGCGCCTTGAATGCCTCGAGGTCATCAAGAGGGACTACGGGATGGCCGACGGCTCGATCCGGATGCGCGTGCGCGCAGCGGTGGCTGGCTACATGCTGCTGCGCTGGAGCGTGGACTAATCGCCCGACCACCGGCTCAAAGACGAACAGTACCGTCTCTGGCTAAGCGATCCGCTGGCCTTGTACGGAGTAGAGAACGCCAAGCTCGCGCCGGGGTATCAAGCCCCGGCCGCGAAAGCACCACGTAAATAGGAAGAGGCCCAATGGCACAGAACGACACCAACAAGAACGGCAACGGAGGAACTCTCGGCTTCGAGGCCGATATGTTCAAGGCCGCCGACAAGCTGCGCGGGAACATGGAGCCCTCCGACTACAAGCACGTCGCGCTCGGGCTCATTTTCCTGAAGTACATCTCTGATGCCTTCGAGGCCAGGCGCAAGGCGCTGCTGGCCGAAGATGCGCAGGCTGCCGAGGACAAAGACGAGTACCTCGCGGACAACGTGTTCTGGGTGCCGAAGGAGGCGCGCTGGTCGCACCTGCAAGCCAACGCCAAGTTGCCCACCATCGGCACGTTGATCGACGACGCGATGCGCGCCATCGAGAAAGACAACGAATCGCTCAAGGGCGTGCTGCCCAAGGACTACGCCCGACCTGCGCTCAACAAGGTGATGCTGGGCGAGCTGATCGACCTGATCTCCGGCATTGCGCTCAACGAAGAAGGCGACCGTTCCAAGGACATCCTCGGGCGGGTGTACGAGTATTTCCTGGGCCAGTTCGCCGGAGCGGAGGGCAAGCGTGGGGGCGAGTTCTACACGCCACGGTCCGTGGTGCGCGTACTGGTGGAAATGCTCGAACCGCTGCCTGATCCCGCGCGGGGCGTGGCAGGCCGCGTGTATGACCCGTGCTGTGGCTCGGGCGGCATGTTCGTGCAGTCGGAAAAATTCGTGCAGCAGCACGGCGGCCGCATCGGCGACATTGCGATTTACGGCCAGGAATCGAACTACACCACGTGGCGACTGGCCAAAATGAACCTGGCCGTGCGCGGCATCGATTCCGACATCCGCTGGAACAACGAGGGCAGCTTCCACAAGGACGAACTGCGCGACCTCAAGGCCGACTACATCCTCGCCAATCCGCCGTTCAACATCTCCGACTGGGGCGGCGACCGCCTGCGCGACGACGTGCGCTGGAAGTTCGGCGCGCCGCCAGTGGGCAACGCCAACTACGCGTGGCTCCAGCACATCTACCACCACCTCGCACCCAACGGCACGGCGGGCGTGGTGCTGGCCAACGGCTCGATGAGCTCCAACCAGTCTGGCGAAGGCGATATCCGCAAGGCGATGCTCGAAGCCGACGCAGTGGATTGCATGGTGGCGCTGCCCGGTCAGCTCTTCTACTCCACGCAGATCCCCGCTTGTCTGTGGTTCCTGGCCCGCAACAAGAACCCGGGCCACGGCCTGCGTGACCGGCGCGGGCAGGTGCTGTTCATTGACGCCCGCAAGATGGGCGTGCTGGTGGATCGCACCCGGCGCGAACTCACAGACGAAGAAGTCAAGAAGATCGCGGACACCTACCACGCGTGGCGCGGTGAGAAAGACGCAGGTGAGTACGCCGACGTGGCAGGCTTCTGCAAGTCGGCATCTATGGAAGACATCCGCAAACACGGCCACGTGCTGACACCGGGTCGCTACGTGGGCGCGGTGGATGTGGAAGATGATGGCGAGCCGTTCGAGGAAAAGATGCTGAGGCTCTCGGCGTTGTGGCGCGTGCAGCGAGCAACAGCGGCCAAGCTGGACGCGGCGATTGAAGCCAACCTGAAGGAGCTTGGGTATGGCGAATGAATGGCTTGCGTCTTCTCTCGGTGAACTAACTGATTGGGCTTCAGGAGGAACGCCTCCGAAAGAGAATCCAGAATATTGGGGTGGAGATATTCCGTGGATAAGTGCCAGTTCAATGAAGTCTGGCAGGTTGAGCGAATCAGACAGGACACTTACCCAGAAAGGCTTGGAGCAAAAAAGCAGGCTCGCTCGCAAGAACGATGTTCTTCTTCTTGTCCGGGGTAGTGAGCTTCACAAACGAATTCCTGTTGGCGTAGCCACACGTGATGTCGCATTCAATCAAGATGTGAAAGCGCTTCGTGCGAAGAACGGCATCAGCAGCACTTATTTGTATTACTGGCTGACTGCTCATGAGCCGATGCTCCTTTCAAAGGTTGAGCACACCGGCATTGGCGCGGGGAAGTTGGACACTGCCGTTCTCAAGGCTCTTCCTGTTGAAGTTCCACCAGTAGAAGAACAACGCGCCATCGCCCATATCCTCGGCACGCTGGACGACAAGATCGAACTCAACCGTCGCAGCAACGAAACGCTGGAGGCGATGGCCCGCGCCCTGTTCAAAGCGTGGTTCGTGGACTTCGAGCCGGTACGCGCCAAGCTGGAAGGCCGCTGGCAGCGCGGCCAATCGCAGCCCGGCCTGCCCGCGCACCTCTATGACCTCTTTCCCGACCGCCTCGTTGAATCGGAGTTAGGAGAGATTCCGGAGGGGTGGGAAATGCGCTCCCTGGACTCGATTGCGAACTACCTAAACGGTCTTGCTTTACAGAAGTTTCCGCCTGAAAGCGAAACCGAGTTCCTTCCGGTCATCAAGATCGCGCAATTGCGTGCTGGACACACGAATGGAGCAGACAAGGCGAGCACGCAAATCAAGCCCGAGTATGTGGTTGTCGATGGCGATGTGTTGTTCTCGTGGTCGGGTTCGCTCGAAGTTGAAGTTTGGAATGGTGGGCGCGGCGCATTGAACCAGCATCTGTTCAAGGTAACGTCCAACGAGGTGCCGAAGTGGTTCTACTTCTTCGCCACCCGTCACCACTTGTCGGAATTCCGCGCTATTGCCGCTGGCAAGGCTACAACGATGGGCCACATTCAGCGCAAGCACCTCACGGAGGCTCGGATTGCTGTTGCACCACCGGAGAGCATGGAAAAGTTTGATGCTGTCATTGCTTCGCAATTCGATCAATTGGTCAGCAACGCGCAGCAGTCCCGCTCCCTCGCCCAAGTCCGCGACGCCCTGCTGCCCAAACTCATCTCCGGCGAATTGCGCGTTCCAGATGCAGAGCGCATCGTCGGAGCGGCGGTATGACCTTGGATTGGTGCCCCGGCATCCGCGAGGCCTGCGGGCATTGGCGTGACGCGCCGATGTTGCAACAGACCTTTGAGGCAATGGAGCGCAATCTGGAGCAGAACAACGATGCGTGCATCGACTGCGCCAAGACCGTTGTCGAGGTGGTGTGCCGGGTGGTGGTTGACAGCTTCCACACTCTACAAGCTCCGCTGAAACCGGTACAGGAAACGCCCTCGCTTTCGGATTGGCTGAGTTCGGCGATTCGCGCGCTCAAGCTGGGCGACGTGCGCGATGACAAGTTCAAGAAGCTGGTGTCCAGCCATCACAAGCTGGCCGACGCACTGAACGACCTACGCAACAAGGCAGGCCCCGCCAGTCACGGCAAAGATCCGTATCTGGCGCGGTTGGCAGAGCACCACCGACGCAGTGCCGTGCTGGCGGCCGATGCCATCGTGGCCTTTCTGCATCAGGCCTATCTGGATGCGCAGCTCGACCCGAGCAGCTCGCGCGAGCCGTGGGAGCGATTCGCAACAGACAACGCGCTGATCGACGCGCACGTGGGGCTGGCAGTGGACGCCGAGGACGGCGACTCACCAACCTTGCGCTTCCTGCTGCCGGGGGGTGATGAGCTACCCATCAACATCGAAGTCAGCCGTTTGCTTTACCAGCTGGATCGGGACGCCTATGTCGAGGCGTTGAATGCTGCGCGCGGGGCTCCGGCTCCAGTGGTGGAGCCCGTCGAAGAACAAGGAGAACCGTAATGGCGTTTCTGTCGGAGGCCGCCGTAGAGCTGGCACTACTGGAGCAGTTGCGAGGGCTGGGATACAGCATCGAACGCGAGGAAGACATCGGCCCCGATGGCCACCGACCGGAGCGCGAGAGCCACGATGAAGTCGTGCTCAAGAAGCGCTTCGAGGACGCCGTTGCACGCCTGAACCCTGGACTGCCATTGGAAGCGCGGCAGGATGCTGTGCGGCGGGTGATGCAGTCCGAACTGCCCTCATTGCTCGAAGAAAACCGCCGCCTCCACAAGCTGATCACCGAAGGCGTGGACGTGGAGTACTACGCCAACGACGGCACCCTGACAGCGGGCAAGGTCGCGCTCATCGACGTGGAGCGGCCAGAGCAGAACGACTGGCTCGCGGTAAGTCAGTTCGTGGTCATCAACGGCCAGAACAACCGGCGGCCCGATGTGGTGGTGTTCGTGAACGGCCTGCCTCTGGGCGTGATTGAACTGAAAGCGCCGGGCAGCGCCGGTGCGCATCTGCTCGGCGCGTTCAACCAGTTGCAGACCTACAAGCAGCAGATCCCGCAGCTGTTCAACACCAACGCGCTGCTGGTCACCTCGGACGGCATTGCGGCACGGGTGGGTTCGCTGTCGGCAGACCTGGAGCGCTTCATGCCCTGGCGCACCACCGACGGTACGGACGTTGCCCCCAAGGGTGCGCCGGAGCTTTCAACACTGATCGAGGGCGTGTTCGAGCAGCGCCGCCTGCTTGACCTGCTGTGCTATTTCACAGTCTTCGGGGAAACCGGGTCGGGCCTGGCCAAGATCATTGCGGGCTACCACCAGTTCCACGCGGTGCGGCACGCGGTGAACAGCACGGTGACGGCGTCTTCGCCGCAGGGCAATCAGCGGGTCGGGGTCATCTGGCACACCCAAGGCTCAGGAAAAAGCCTGCTGATGGCGTTCTACGCCGGGCAACTGGTCAAACACCCGGCAATGGCCAACCCGACGCTGGTGGTGCTGACCGACCGCAACGATCTGGACGACCAGCTCTTCTCGACGTTCTCGATGTGCCGCGACCTGATCCGGCAGACGCCGGTGCAGGCCGAGAGCCGCGAAGATCTACAGAAAGTCTTGAGCCGGGCATCCGGCGGCGTGATTTTCACGACGTTGCAGAAGTTCGGCGAGATCGCGGAGCCGTTCACCACGCGACGCAACGTGGTCGTGATCGCCGATGAAGCGCACCGTAGTCAGTACGGCTTCAAGGCCAAGGTGGACGCGAAGACTGGCGAAATCTCCTACGGCTTCGCCAAGTACCTGCGCGACGCCCTGCCGAACGCATCCTTTATCGGCTTTACCGGTACGCCCATCGAGGCGGACGACGTTAACACCCCGGCGGTATTCGGCCACTACATTGATGTCTACGACATCAGCCGTGCGGTCGAGGACGGCGCAACCGTACCGATTTACTACGAATCGCGACTGGCACGCATCGAACTCGATGAGGAAGAGAAGCCGAAGATCGACGCCGAAGTCGACGAGCTAACCGAGGAGGATTCCGAAACCGACCAGGAGCGCTTCAAGAAGAAGTGGTCAACGGTGGAAGCCCTGGTCGGCAGCGACAAGCGCCTGGCTCTGGTGGCCAAGGACATGGTCGCGCACTTCGAGGATCGCGTGGCTGCGCTGGATGGCAAGGCGATGGTGGTCTGCATGAGCCGCCGCATCTGCGTGAAGCTATACGACGAAATCGTCAAACTGCGCCCGGACTGGCACAGCACGGACGACAACGCGGGCGCGGTCAAGATTGTGATGACGGGTGCAGCGAGCGACCCGCAGGAATGGCAGCAACACATCGGCAACAAGGCCCGGCGCGATCTGCTGGCCAAGCGTGCCCGTGATCCCAAAGACCCGCTCAAGCTGGTGATCGTGCGGGATA
Source organism: Ottowia thiooxydans DSM 14619 (assembly GCF_000422885.1). GTDB lineage: Bacteria > Pseudomonadota > Gammaproteobacteria > Burkholderiales > Burkholderiaceae_C > Ottowia > Ottowia thiooxydans. The sequence goes on from NZ_AUGX01000024.1 coordinate 79,790, forward strand.
TGTGGCTGACCGGCTTTGACGCGCCGTGCATGCACACGATGTATGTGGACAAGCCAATGCAGGGTCACGGACTGATGCAGGCGATTGCGCGCGTGAACCGCGTGTTCCGCGACAAGCCTGCGGGGCTGATCGTGGACTACATCGGCATTGCACAGAATCTGAAGTCTGCGCTGCAGCAGTACTCCAAGAACGATCAGGAAAACACCGGCGTCGACGAAGCGCAGGCCGTCGCGGTGATGATGGAGAAGTACGAGGTGGTGCGCGACATGTACCACGGCTACGACTACGCCTCCGCAATGAGCGGCACGCCGCAGGAGCGCCTGGCGATGATGGCGGGAGCCATCGAGTGGATTCTCGATCTGCAACAAAAGCTGGCCGCGAAAGAGAAAACCAAGGACGGCAAGAAGAACGCACACCGTCGATACCAGGACGCCGTGCTGGCGTTGTCCAAGGCCTTCGCCCTGGCATCCGCATCCGACGAGGCCCGCGAAATTCGTGAGGAAGTCGGCTTCTTCCAGGCGATTCGTGCCGCGCTGGTCAAGAGCAGCACCGGCTCCGGCGTGACCCAGCAAGAGCGCGAACTGGCGATCCAGCAGATCGTCAGCCGTGCAGTGGTGTCGACTGAGATCGTAGATATCCTGGCCGCTGCGGGCATCAAGAGCCCGGATATCTCCATCCTCTCCGACGAGTTCCTCGCCGAAGTCCAGCAGATGGAGAAAAAGAACCTTGCGTTGGAAGCCCTGCGCAAGCTGATCAACGACGGCATTCGTTCGCGCAGCAAGGCCAACGTGGTGCAGACCAAGGCGTTCTCGGAGCGATTGGAGGACGCTGTGGCGCGGTACCACGCCAACGCCATCACCACCGCCGAGGTGCTGCAGGAGTTGATCCAACTGGCCAAAGACATCCGCGCGGCCCGCCAGCGGGGCGAAGAGCAAGGTCTGTCCGACGAGGAGATCGCCTTCTACGACGCACTGGCCGAGAACGAAAGCGCCATTCAGATGATGGGTGACGACAAGCTGAAACTCATCGCTCACGAGCTGCTGGTCAGTCTGCGCGAAAACGTCTCCGTCGATTGGGCGCACCGCGATTCGGCACGGGCGCGGATGCGCGTGCTGGTGAAGCGCATTCTGCGGAAGTATGGCTATCCGCCTGATTTGCAGGATGCGGCCGTGCAGACCGTGCTGCAGCAAGCTGAGGCGTTGTCATCGGGGTGGTCGGTTTCGCATCGCTGAACTGCCCAATAAGCATTGGCGAGAACCGTCACGTCACTGACGCAAGAATAAAAGGAATCTGAGAGTTATGGCCCGCATCGAAAACCACAAATACAGCATTGAGGAAGCGTTCCGGGAGTGCTTTTACATCGTCCCGGACTACCAGCGCGAGTACGTCTGGACGGACAAGGAGGTGCATCAACTGCTGGAGGACATCGGCGAGCAGATCGATGTGGGCACGACACGCGAATACTTCATCGGTACCGTGCTGGTGTCGCCGACCGACCAGAAGAACCACTACGAGGTCATCGACGGCCAGCAGCGTCTGACCACGTTCTTCCTGCTGCTGTGCGCGTTGCGGCACCTCCTGCAACAGGAGCCGGAAGCCCAGCACCTCAACCGGCTGATTTCCGACAGCTACACCGGCAGTACCGGGATCGTGACCCGTCTCAAGCTTGATCCCCGTTACGAAAGCGCGGCTGAGGTCATGGCTAAGGTTGTCGAGATCAATGGCGACCCTGTGGCCGTGCGCGCGGGCGTTCAAGCATCGGGCATCGCCAGCTTCGGATCGCTGGAAAACCTCATCAACGCTTACTCAACGTTGTACCGTTATCTGAAAGACAACTACGACGACGCCGCCAAGCTCAAGAAGTATTGGTTCTATCTCGCCACAAACGTCGTGTTCATCCAGATATCCACCGACGTGAGCAGCGCGCTGAAGATTTTCGAGACCATCAACGAGCGCGGCGTGGGCCTGAACCCGATGGACTTGCTCAAGAACCTGCTGTTCACGCAGGTCAAGCAGGCACAGTTCACCCAGCTCAAGGACGAGTGGAAGAAGATCACCAAGCCGCTGGAGAAGCAAAAGGAAAAACCGCTGCGCTTCCTGCGCTACTTCCTGATGGCCAACTACGTCATCAAGAATCAGCGCGGCGACGCGGTAGTGCGCGAGGACGAAATCTACGACTGGTTCATCGCGAAGGACAACGCGGCACTGTGCGATTACGCAGGCAAGCCCTTCGAGTTCGTACGCAAGGTGATCCGCAACGTCGAGCACTACCTGGCCTTCGCCAATGGCCTCGGTAACGATGGCAAGCCGAGTCTGGCGATGGACAGCCTGAAGCGGCTGGCAGGCGGCGCCTTCAGTTTGCACTTCGTCCTGCTGCTTGCAGCGGCGAATTTCCCCAAGCCGCTGTTCGACCATTTCGTGGCGCAGCTGGAGAGCTTCCTCTTCTACTACATCTTCACCAAGACACCGACCAAGGATCTGGAACGCAGCTTCTCTCAGTGGGCTGACGAGCTGCGCGCGATTGCGGAGACCAGCGATCCGGTGAAACAGAAGGTGCAGCTCAACGCGTTCATCGCCGAGCGCTTCGAGAAGAACATGGCGGGCAAATCACAGGAGCTGGCCGACGCCCTCAAGCGCTTCACGCTGTACTCGATGCAGCAGTACCGCACGCGCTACCTGCTGGCGCGGCTGACGCAGCACGTCGACATGGCCTTCAGCGGGGTGAAGGTGCCGGGCAGTCTAGAGCCGTTCACCAATCTGGAAATCGAGCACATCCTGCCCAACAAGCCAGAGGACGATCTGCGCAGCAAGTGGGCCACCGAGAATCCGGGGATGGCCTACGACGACTACAAGAACCGGCTGGGCAACCTGACCTTGCTGGAGAAGCCCATCAACATCGTCGCGGGCAATGACTTCTACACGGCCAAGCAAGTCGAGTACGGCAAGAGCGGCAACTACCTGACCCGCAGTTTGGTGGCGCTGACCGACGTTGGGCAAAACACGTCCATCTCGCGGATCAACGCAAAGCTGGAGGCTTTCCCTGCGTGGGATGCGGTAAGCATCGAAAAAAGGCACGCGATGCTTATAGCGTTGGCGCAGGACGTCTGGAAGACCACCGCCATCGATGTCTAGTCAAGGGTGGTTCGGCACTGCGCGCACTTGTGACCTGCACGAGCGCAAAAACCGATGATCAGGTCGGCGTCGTTAGCTCGGGGTTACCTGGTGCAACCAGCCGAATGACCGGACCTATTCGAAGCAGGCGTCCAGACCGCCTCACGAATGAATCCAAACAACCTCTAGCTGCCCACCATTGCTCGCGCAACTTCAAAAATCAAGAAGCTATTGATCTAACTGTTACGACTGCCCCCGCGACAAAAAAGGCGCTTCAGATGAGCGCCTTTTCCATTTTCTCTAACTGCACTGTTGCACTAACTTGGCAAAGTTAGCACTTTCTCTGTTTGAGAGGACATGCAGCGAGATTTGCAAATAGTGAGAATATTTGCAAGATCAATGAGAACCTACATTTTCTTTATCATTTCGTACAAGTTAGCCAACCAGTGAGGGTGCGATGTACCTCGTGAATCTGCTCCGCCTGGTGCTTGCACGCAGGATTCAACTTCGCACCGCGTGGCGCGCACTGCAAGAGCGTCCCATCGCCGTGGCCGGCCGTGGCGGGTCATTTGTGGTCGACCCGGATTTCGACTGATTCAGCGCATTCCGTTCGCGACACCATCTCCTTGAATGTTCAACCGGCGCTGTGCGCCACTCAAGGAGACCTATGTCCACCTCACCGCCCAAAGTCTTTGGCACCTCGACGCCAACTGAGATGAGCTCGCCCGTGCGCTACTACACCGGCATCGGATCCCGAGAGACGCCGCAAGAGGTGCAGGAAACGATGAAGCGCTGTGCTGCGTGGCTGGCCGATCGCGGCCTGGTCCTGCGCAGCGGCGCAGCACCTGGCGCTGACACCGCTTTTGAAAGCGGCGTCGACCGAGCTGACGCCAAGGTTATCTTCGTGCCCTGGGATGGCTTCCAAGGCCGTCCACAGGTCTTCAAGACGCCGCCGGCCGCGCTGGCAAGCGTCGATCAGTTTCACCCAGCACCGCAGTCATTGAGCCGCGGCGCACGCGCCCTGATGGCGCGAAACGCCATGCAGATCCTGGGCCACGAGATGGCCACGCCGTCGCTGTTCGTGTTGTGCTGGACACAGGACGGATGCGAGTCACACGCGACCCGTACAAGGGCGACCGGCGGCACTGGCCAGGCCATCTCGATCGCGTCCCATCACCAGGTACCCGTGTTCAACCTCAGATCTCCGAGCTGGAGAGATCGGTTCCTGACTGCGGGCAAGCAGCACGCCTGGTTCTGACCCACACACCACCGTTCCTGCAACCGCGGGCGGTGGTTTTCTTTTTTGATGGGCCAAAAAAAGGACCGCTCATGGAGCGGCCCTTCAGATCATTGACGGCGACTGGCTGTTCAACCGAGGCGGAGTGGCCTCGCACAGTCTCCTCAACTCTCCGCTTTCGATTATAGGGATGCGCTCCCTCAGCGCAAGCGTTTCTCCGCCGCGCCATCTCCAGCCATGTTCAACCCCGATCACCGATCGGAACACTGGAGAAAAAAATGCGCAACCTCAAAATCCTGGCGAAGATCCTCGCCAACAGCGTGCACATGGACGTGGCCTTCGAGGCCGTCTCCACAGCAAGCTGCGATGGCAAGTGCATTCGCATACCCCAGCACTGGGGACTGTCCAATGATCCCAAAGACGAGATCATCGTTCGCGGAATGATGGACCATGAAGCTCTCGGCCACGGTCGGTTCACCGACTTCAAGGTTTGGGTGCAGAAGTTCGCCGATCACAAGATCACCAACCTCGACGCAGCCATTCACAACATCCTGGAGGACATCTTCATCGAGACGATGGCGATGGCCAGCAAGCCGGGCACGAAAAACAACCTCAGCGAGCTTGTTCGGGTGTTGGTCGACACGGAAGACTTCTTCGGGCCCGAGCCACAACACCTCCAGCCTGAAGACGGAGCAACCATGCTCGTCAACGCACTGCTCATCGTCTGTCGGTCGAACTTGCTGCCAGGCCAGGCTCAATACCTGGGCTCGCGCGCAGCTGCCTATGAAAAGCTCTGCCAGCAGGCCTTTGGCCCGCTGTGGACGCAGATCTACGCGATTGCAGCCAAGTCCGCCTCGGCGCAGTCCACACAGGACACGCTGGAGCTGACCCTGCAGATCAAGCGGCTCGTCGAAGCCGCGGCCGTCGGCAAGCTACCGCAACCGTCGGACGGCGAACCTAACGGGGAAGCTGGTGAGCCCGACTCTGCCCAAAGCGAAAGCCAAGGGACGGGGAAGGGCAAAGCCAAAGGTAAAGCCAAAGCGAAGGGCAAAGGCGAGGCCGAATCTGCCGAAGAGCAGGGTGGTGATGGGGATGGCGCCGGCGATGGTCAGCCCGAAGACCAAGGCAAAGGCAAAGGCAAAGGCAAGGGCAGCAAACCCAGCAAAGGCCGCGGCGCCGGCGCTGGATGCGCTGACGGAGAGCAGATCCAGTCAGCCGCTCGAAAGCTCCTGGAGCAGTCGAACGATGAAATGCCAGTGGTGGAAATCACGGAGGCGGCCTCGCAAGAGATGAACGATTCCAAGCACACCCGCAAGGCTGTCAGCGATCCGACTTGCGGTGAATGGCCGACGTTGCTGCCTCCCCAGCCAGCAACCTTGGCTCTTGCGAATCGAATCGCAAGTCGTTCGGAAGACATCATCGACGTGCTCAAAACCATGACCCACGCTGGTCGCCATGTTGGACTGGTGGGCAAGCGACTGAGCAGTCGGCACTTGAATCGCGTTCCCACTTGCGACTTGCGGGTGTTCACCAACAAGTCGCATGCGCGAGGCATCGACACCGGCGTGGTGCTGATGTGCGACTTCTCCACGTCCATGAATGATCCGATCTCACGCCAGGATCCAACCTCGCGGGCAACTGCGGCGAATGGACTCTACGTCGGATTGGCTGATCTGCTGGACGAGTACGGCGTGCCGTTCTCTGCTTTCGCTTTCAACAACAGCCCGAAGTCGATCAAACTGACCGATGAGGACTGGAGCACGAATCGGCGAAAGCTGCTAGTGCCATACCCGTGCGGTGGGACGAGTGCCGGCGCAGCGCTGTACCAGGCGGTTGCAGAAGCGTCGCAGCTAACGCAGCAGCGACGCCTTGTCGTTCTCATCACCGACGGTGACACCAACGACACGGGCGTTTTGGACGCTGCCTATCAAGATGCGGCGGAACTCGGCATCGACGTGGTGACCTTGCTACTAGGTGATGCCCACTCGCTGTACTACGAGGGTAAGGCCGAGCGCTGTTTGACCACCTCAAGCCTGGTCGATTACACGGTCAAGGCCGTTGAAGCTGCCATCAGCGACTGATCCCAATGGAGCCCTGTTCACGCAGGGCTCCATTTTTTTCGGCCAGGTCGGCCGTAGGGGTGCGCGGCCGTTTCGCGCGCGCGAACACCGGAGCCACGCCGGCGGCGCATTTCCCACGCCCGCCATTTCCACGCATGTTCAACCTGGCCTCACGGCCGCTGTGCGATCCATTCGCAGGAGATTCACATGTTTTTAACCTACAACCCCGTCGCTGGCTGCTTGGTACACACGGGCAATGACCCGATGGCCAGGGCCACGAACGAAGCACTCAACTCGGCTCGCAAAATGACCACGGATGAGCGCTGGAAGGCTGGCCACAGCTTCGACGAGCCGCAAGGGCCCACGGTCCTGGCACGCGAAGCACTGGAAGCCATCGATGGCATCGTCGAAGTGTTCTCCGGGCGCTTGACGGGTGTCTTTTACGCCGAAACGAAGGATGCGCGTGGCAACGTGTATCCCAAGATGCGGCTGGCCTTTTCGGAAAACAGCTCAGATCCTCATGTCATCAGTCTCGAACTGGCGCATGAGATGACGCTGCAGCTGATCCAGCGCATCACAAGCGTGCAGCCTGGCCAGTGGCTCATCATCCGACCAACGATCTCGCCTGTCGAGCGCAACGGCCGCATGTTCGCGAACCACAACTGCATCGTCAAAGACGACCAAGACCAGCTGCTTAGTCCCATACCGGGTCTGTGGAAGCAGGCCCAGGCCGGTGCTGATGAGGCAGCGAAGAAGCTCATGGACATGGGCATCAAGGAAGCCAAGCTGATCAACCTCACCAAGGCGCAATCGAAGTTGGACTTTCATCGCCAGCTGCTGGACGGCATCGTTCAGCGCTTCAAGATGGACGCCAAACCCCAGTCGACAAGCGAAACCGCGTTCTTCTGAACTGGCTCGCTCAACCCACAGGCCACTCTTTGAGTGGCCTTTTCTATGGAGGCATCGTTGCTTATGCGTACCAGTACTGATACAGTCAAACCCAAGAAGGAGTTGAAGTTCTGCTGCGACGCTGCACGGGATGAGCTGATGAGTTTGCCCGTGGACATCCGCAAGGCTTTCGGCGAGCAGTTCCGACGCGTGCAGTGGGGTCAACTCCCCGATCGCGTCGAGTGGTTTGAGACCGTAGGGCCCAAGGTCCTGCAGATGGGCGTCCGAGACGCCCATTCTTGGTATCGCGCCATGTATATCCAGAGCTATCCGGAGGCCATCTACGCGCTGCACTTCTTCCAAAAGAAGACGAATCAGACGCCTCAGCGCAACATCGACATCGCTCGCAAGAGACTGTCGGATCTCAACGCCGAACGAACGAAAGGACGCAAATGACGAAAGCAAGCAGCCAGGAGGCCATGCTGCCGACCGACAACATCTTCGCCACATTCGGCTTTCCGCCGGACGAAGCAGAAGAGCTGCTGGCGGAGGCTGATCGCCGCATCGGTGAGGAGATCGCCTTAAAGGAAAACCTCGCCGGTGCTGTCACCAGCTGGATGACCGAGCGCCAATTGACGCATGAGTCGGCCGCAAGCCAACTCGGTGTCGATCTCTCGGTGATTTCGAAAGTGGTGCGTCAGCACCTCAACGAGTTCTCCATCGGTGACCTGTTCTCGATGGCTTTCAGAACGGGCAAGCGCTTCGCTATCGCCCTGCACTGATCACAACCCCCTTGCGCTTCTTGCGTAAGGGGGTTTTCTTATTTGAGCCATGGCCACCTACACATCCGTCGACTCGGTGCGTGACGCACTCGCCAAAGAGCTGTGCACCTGGATCCGCGATAGCGGGCTCACCACCGAGGAGGTTGCAGCAAAGCTGCAAACCAGCCGTCCTCGCGTCTCCAACCTCCTGAACGACAGGCTGGAGCTGTTCTCGATCGATTCGCTTGTGAAGTACTGCTGGCGCGCCGGAAAGAGCATCGAGCTCACCGTTCTGGACTAGGGCCTGTTAACACATCCGAAGTCCATCAGCGACGAGCACGAAGCTGATGAAGCCCAGGAACATGAGGTCGAGTTTCTCGAACCGCGAGAAGATGCGGCGATAGCCCTTGAGCCGACGGAACAAGCGCTCGACCTCATTGCGACGCTTGTACATCTCGCGGTCGTACTCCCAAGGTTCGATCCGCGTCTTCATCGGTGGCACCACTGGAATGAAACCCAGATCCAGCGCCAATTGCCGTGTCTCATTGCCTTCGTAGGCACGGTCCATCAACAAGTGCACTGGTCTGCTGGTCGGCCCAAGACTGCTGAGCAGGCGCCGGCCTTCAGGCGCGTCGTGCGCCTGACCAGGCGAGAGGCAAAACGTCACGGCCGTTCGAGCATCCGCGGCAACCCAATTGCACCGCCCAGCGCCTGCTGCAAGCCACCGTTCAATCGAGTGTTGCCAAAGTATGCGTAGGTCAGGCCTACGCCGGCGGAGAACCGCAGCTTGTCCTCTGGCTCGCCAAAGAAGTACTTGGCCAGCACCGTTGGCCCGTACAGGCGCGCGGAGCCCAGCTGCCCAAGGGGAGCAAGCGTGCCCGAGCCGTACAGCTTCAAACGCGGCGGCACGCCAAGCACGCCCTCGATCGCGACCTGGTCGGTGATGAAGTAGTGGCCACTGAAGCCCAGCGTGGTTGAGCTGCGCAGACTCGAACCCGAGCCAGGAATCTCCCGCTCCACCGGCGAAGTGAAGCGCAGCGTGGAGCTCTTGTCCTGCGGCGCGTAGTGCAGCACCCCAGCGCCAACGACGAAGTCACCTGCCTTCTGGGCGTAGGCGCTGCCCAACGGCGCGCAAAGGGCCGCCAGAGCCATCAATCGAGACAGGGAGGGTGTGTGAGCGTGACGTTGAGCTTGCACTGGGGGGTCTCCAAATTGCCGAAGTTGAACGATTGATTGCATTCCTACTTTAGCCGACCCGGCCCATCGCCCGATCTCGCAATATCCCCACGATCTCGCAATATCTCCACGATTTGCCCTGGCACCGGCCGGCAACGGGCCCGAGCCACGGACTTTTTCGCGGTTGCCATCTCCGAGCATGTTCAACCGATCGGCTTGCCGGTCATTCGCCCACTGGGCTCGGAGTCAACCATGATCATCGCGTTCGCACAAAACCTGTTCTCGAAACTGGTTCAAGGCATGCAAATTGTCCAAAACACGCCGGTCGCAATTAACCCGCGCCTCGTGTCCGCTACCGAAGAGCTCGATCTGATCCGCAGGGCTTCCAAACCCTACGGCTTCGTTGCTCGCACGATTTCAGCGCCGGTTCCCGCTGCTGCTGGATGGTCCCGCTTGCCGGACTGACCACTTGAATCACAAGCCGCCTTCGTGCGGCTTTTCCCCTTCCCTTACTTGGCGCCGGAGCGATCTGCCATGAACCCTGTGCATCTCGAATGGCTCGGCGCCGCTTTCGGCCTGAGCGGATCCTTCTTGTTGGCCTCTACGACCAGGCATTCACGCTACGCGTGGTTGCTGTTCGCGGTCTCCAACGTGTCCCTCGCTGCTTTTGCGGCGATTCATTCTTACTTCGGCCTGCTGCTGCTCAACCTCGGTTTTGGCGTCAGCAGCTCCCTCGGCATCTACAACAATTTTTGGAGAGTCAAATGATCACCCCAAGCGAATCTAACCACAGCAACTTCACGCGAAAGTACGGAGCGTTCGATGGCGAGTGGGGGTATACCCACCAGGGGGTCTCCTCGTTTTCAGTGCAATAAGTGACGGTACGAAAAGCTAGCACTGGCGCGGAGGTGGTGTTGGTAGATCGTTGATTTCATTGACTTTCCTGTTCACTTTCAAATCTGCGATTCGTGGCGTCAAACCGTGGTCGGTTTCATCCATTGGTGCCAGTTATCGATGCATTTGGCCGCGAAGGCAGGATTTGGTCAGCATAGCGGTCAACCGGGAAGCGAAACACACCCCGCAAGTTGATGCTCTCCAGCCTGGTGGGCGCAATCTTCCCGATCAGTTCCGGTGGAATGACCTGGCGGCGGTTCGACCAGCGATCCAGGACCGCCTGCATCTGTG
>NZ_AUGX01000025.1 GCF_000422885.1 Ottowia thiooxydans DSM 14619
GGCACTGGCACTGGCACTGGCACTGGCACCGGCACTGGCACCGGCACTGGCACTGGCACCGGCACCGGCACTGGGGGCGACGGCACTGGAGGTGGTTCTGGTACGAGCCGCTGCCAATCGATGTCTGATCAGAACGCAACTTACCAATGCGTCGGACGAGACGTGATCTCGCTTGTAGCGGGCGGCTTCACGACCTTTGTGGGCAACACCAGCGAATACATCAATACCGGCACCCAGACAGTAGAAACGCGAGGCCCGGCGGCTCAACTATGCTCGGTAACCAAATCAGATGGAATATGGCACTTCAATACGCCATTCCGTAATTTCACCATCCCTGCATTAGATGAAATGGTGACTACATTCAACGAAAATTTGAGAAATGGTTATGCGGCTATGCAAAGCCTTACGCCATTGGGCGGTGGTGAAAATCTACTAACCTATACGATCTTGGTGGATAAAGAAGGCAGTGTTTATCGCACAGCAATGGTTACCACTAACACTAAAGAAACCTACGCCTGTACTTTTGATCCCAAGCAATCCACGTCATCACCGAATCAGCCATCCGCCGATGAGTTTATACCTTGGAACAACAGCAGAAATGGCACGGTTGTAAAAGATGCATCTGATAATAGTTTTTCTTTTCACCGTAAAGATGGCTGTATATATAGCCATAACATGAAAACTACGTATACAAATTTCTGCCTGGTACCTGGATCTGAAAATAGAATACGCTTCAAGAATCAAGATTATTATGTGTTGCACATTGCTGCCCGCGATGGCGGGTGTATTACTGGGCTGGGGTTGGATGATGGGAGGCAGGTCGACATCTTCACCACATCTGTGACAGAGGCAACCGCACAAGTGCTGCCCACTAAATGGGTTATGTGCCCGAAATAAATTAAAGGCAATTGATACTTCGCTGTTGTTCCAGCGACGGCAAGTATCTATTGTTAAAAAATCCTCTTCGGAGGATTTTTTACGTGAATGACATAGTCACACCTGCGCGGTTCGCGGCGGCAACCGTCGGAATATGTGGGTCCACCCACCACCACATCGCTTCCTGCGCTTGCTCAGCCCTGCAAGGATTGCAGCAACTGCAAAAGCTCCACTTGCCTGTGGCAGCCGGTTTTACGCAACAGGTTTTTAAGATGCGTACGCGCCGTGTGCCAACTCATGTCCCCTTCAGAGGCGAAATCCTTAACCGTTTCGCCTTTGACCAAACTCAGCGCAAGCTGCGCTTCGGTGGGTGAAAGGCCCAGCATCTCTCTCATCAGATGAGGGTCAAGGTGAGGTGCGGCACCAGAAACGGCTGCGATGACCATGGCCATGGGTGCTTGTTGCTGAGAGGCGCAGATGTGCGAGGCATTCAGCGGCAAGATGTTGAGCGTTAAGCGCCGTTCGCCATCTCCCAAGATGAGGGCACCGGCCTTGCCAGGTAGAGCGCACGCACCGCGTACCAATTGCACCAGCCGGCCAGAGGCCTTCGCGTGCGCGCAATGAAGCCGCCCATACCGAACGGCTAGCGCGCTGGATTGGGCCAGTAGCTTCTCTGCCGCGGCGTTGGCGTGATGGATGCGGCAATCCAGGTCCACCACTGCAACGCACTGCCGCAGCGTCTCCAGTGCCGCCATCCCCAGGCTGGCACTTCGTGAGAGTGCAAGGGTACCCGCGCGCAGTTTGGCTGCGCGGGTGATGTCAGGCATCAGCTGCTCTATGAAACGCTTGTCTTCCAAGGAGAACGGCTTGGCATCCCGGGGGCGGATGAAGCTCACAAGTTCGCGCGCGCTGCCCTCTGTGCGCACCACAACCCCCGCCGTATGCTTGAGTCCCAGGGGTATGAGCCAGTCTGCGTACACGGAGTTGCGAAGCGCCTCGGCCTCACTCACGTGTTCATGATCCAGCATGATCTCTCCGGGGGCGAGACCTAACGTTGCCATCAGCCGAAGATCGTTGCCAGCATGCTCTGTTTCGTATTCGGCCATGTTACGGGCCTGCAGGCCAAACTCCTCCACATTGCCCACGCTCTCTGGGGTGGGTGTCTCGCCTGAAAACAGCGTGAAACCGTGGAATATGCCCGCCTGCAGGTGCGTGCACATGTCATCCATCGCGGCATACCAGGCCCCAGGCTCCAGTACCCCGTCATAGAACCTCCCCGCAATAAGTTGTGCCTGCTCGTTCATGGTGAGTCCACCCTTACTCAGTCACCCCAGGCAGGATGCCGTCACAACGTGAACCGCAGATCCTGTGCATCTTCGTGCTTGGGTTTCAGGAGGCTGTGTCAGAGCCTTCTGCTAATTTCTCATCCATTATTCGCTACTTTTTTACGAATGTAAAAAAATGTGTGGGAATTCCCTCTCAGCCCTGCAAGGACTGCAGCAATTGCACCAACTCCACTTGCCGGTGGCAGCCGGATTTGCGCAAAAGGTTCTTGAGATGCGTACGTGCGGTGTGCCAACTCATTTCCCCCATAGAGGCGAAATCCTTGACAGTCTTGCCCTCAACCAAAAGCAGAGCAAGCTGCGCTTCCATGGGCGAGAGGCCCAGCATCTCCCTCATCAGATGGGTGTCCAGGTTCGGCGTGGCGCCAGACACAGCTGCCACGACCATGGCCATGGGCGCTTGGCGCAGAGAGGCGCAGATGTGTGAGGCATTCAGCGGCAGGATGTTGAGAGTTACCCGTTGCGCGCCGTTTCTCAGGATGAGAGAGCCGGCCTTACCGGGGATGGCGCACGCCCGGCGTACCAACTGCACCAGCCGGCCAGAGGCCTCCGCTTGCGCACAGTGCAACCGCCCATACTGAACAGTCAGCGCGCAGGTTTGGGCCAGTAGCCTCTCAGCTGCCGCATTGGCGTGATGGATGCGGCAATCCATGTCCACCACGGCAACGCATTGGCGCAGAGTCTCCAGGGCTGCCGTCCCCAGGCTTGCGCTTCTGGCGAGTGCGAGTGTGCCCGCGCGCAGCCTGGCAGCGCGGGTGATATCAGGCATCAGTTGCTGGATGAACCGCTTGTCCTCCAAGGAGTACGGCTTGGCATCCCGAGGGCGCATGAAGCTGAAAATTTCTCGTGCACTTTCTTCCGCGCGCACCACAACAGCTGCAGTGTGTTTGAGCCCCAGGGGCATGAGCCAACCTGCATACACGGAGTTGCGAAGTGCCTCGGTCTCGCTCACGTGCTCATGATCCAGCATGATCTCCCCAGGGGCGATGCGCAGCGTTGCCTCCATTCGACAATCGTTGGCGGCGTGCTCTGTTTCATACTCGGCCATGTGCCTGGCCTGTAGGCCAAACACTTCCAGATTTCCAATGCTTTGGGGAACGAGCGCCTCACTTCCCACCAGCGTGAAGCTGTGGAATATGCCCGCTTCCAGGCGCGTGCACATGTCATTCATGGCGGCATACCAGGCATTGGGCTCCAGCACCCCATCATAAAAACGCCCTGCTATATCCTGTGTCTGTTCGTTCATGGCGATCAGCCCAGTCTCAGCGATTGCAAAAGGGCGACAAGTTCCAGCTGACGGTGACACCCTGACTTGCGCAACAGGTTCCGGATGTGCGTGCGTGCCGTGTGCCAGCTAATTTTTTCGCTTTCAGCGAAGTCTTTAACGGTCTTGCCTGCCTCTAGCGAGAGTGCCAACCGGGTTTCTACGGGCGACAGGCCCAGTATTTCGGCAATGACATGCGGATCAAGATCTCCGGGGGCTGTGGGCTTGCGCAGTATCAAGAGTGCCAGCGGACTTTGGTGCGAGGCTGCCAGGAGGTGTTGAGTGTTGACGGGCATCACCGTGATGACCAAACTGTTCAATCCAGGCCCGGAATGAAATGTTCCAGCCATTCCCGTTCCCTGGCGTGTGCAGGCCGCCGCTACGGTAGATTGCAGTCGGGCTTTCGTACTCTCGTCGTGGCAGGAAAGTTGGCCGTACTGCACCACCAAGGCGCCCGCACTTGCGAACATGCGCTCAGCTGTGGGGTTCGCGTATTGGATGCGGCATTGGGCATCAACAAGCGCAATGCCTTGCGGTAGGGCGGCGAGCGCGGTGAGCCCCAGGGCTGCTTGCTGAGCCAAATCGCTGGCATGGGCGCGCAAGCGGGCAGCCCTTATCAAATCTGGCATAAGTTGCGAAGCAAAATCACGCTCTCGTTGGCTGAAGTGCGCTTGGTCCTTGGCACGCATGAAGCCTAAATACTGTTGAACGCTACCCTCTACGCGCAGCATCAAGCCCATGGTGTATTTCATGCCCTGCGGGGCCAGGCAGTCTGCATATAGCGCACTGCGTGACATGTGGCGGTCACTGAAATGTTCGTGGTCCAGCATGACCTGGCCTTGGCCAAGCTGCATGGCAATAGGAACCCGTTCGTCGATCAAGGCATAGTGCCGGTCGTAGTTTTCTACAGCCTCTTCGTTGTGTTCGCTGGCAATGCTTTCAAGCACGGAACCTTGCCGCACATCCACGGTCAATTGGTGAAAATTGAGGCCACCCACGGCCTCGCTGAACGTGGCGATGCCGTCGTACCAATCCTGCTTTGACAGGATCCCGTCATATAGCAAACTGCTGATCTTCCTCATCCCCGGTTGAATATGGCTTGTCATAGCGCATCCATTTTTTTGGGGTTCATGTCATACCCCTATCTGGCGTCTCCGGCTGATCCCTAGCCAGGCGAGCGCCAGGCCAAGCATGGCCAAGGCCCATGTGGATAAGGTTGGTACGGGTACAGGGGTAACCAGCTGAGAGCTCATGACTCCCACCTGCCCTGGATCAACAATCCGGCCATTGACCTGCCCGTCGTCATCTCCCTGCCCGCCATCGCGCAGCGTTAGTGTCACGGTGCTGCTACCCGGCTGAGCCACTGCGTGGCTATAGGGCGCCCATACCCCAGCGTTCAGCTTCCAATACCGCACGCCCTGTGGCAAGGCGCTCGGATAGGTGAGCGTGAGCGTCACATCAGTTGGATCGCACCCTGCCAGCGCAAAGTCCAGCAGCCCGTGTGGGAAGCTCAAGCCCGTTGGTGGGGCAGTAGCGGCATCGCCTACTGGCAACACCCGCACATGCTCAAAGCGGCAGGTGCTGCCACCTCCGGTGACGCTTGCAGTCACAGTGCCGGAGCTGGTGGGCGAGGGGGCAGAGAATGAGCTTGAGTTAACCAAAGGTGTAGCCGGATTGGAAGGGGTAGGTGGTGTACCGGTGTCTGCGCTGCTGCCTGCTTCGTTAAGAGCTTCCACGGTGAAGGTATAGGTCTGTCCGTTGACCAAACCGGTGAATGTGCAGGTCGTGGCCGTGGCGGGGGTAGGCGTGCAGGTCTGGCCGCCTGGCTGCGCGGTGACCACGTAGCCGGTGATGCCACCGCCGGTATCGGCAGGCGGTGTCCACGTCACGGTCACTTGGCCTGATGTTGCGGGTGTGGCCTGCACGTTGGCGGGAGTACCTGGAGAGACTTGTCGAGTGATGGCGACGACATAGGTGCGTGTGGAGGTTTGATCGCCGGACGTGACTTCCACAGTTACCGTGTTGGCGCCCGGATTAAGTGCGAGAGTGGTGGCATTGCCGCTGCTGGCCGCGCCACCGTTGATGGTGATGGTGGCATCACCAATCCATGCGGTTGGGGTGATCGTGGCGCTTGCGCTTTGCACAGTAGCGGAGTAGCTCGAGGTGGCGCTGTCGAAGGCCGGTAAAACGGCTACGGGGTTGCCGCTCGCGGCCAGTGCCAAGTTCAGCAGGCGTGATTCATTGGAGAGAGCGCCATTGGTGCGTTTGAAAACGCTGCGGCCACTGGTGCCTGCGAAGATCGTCTGGCCGTTATTGGCTACGGCCAGGGAGTACACGTTTAGGTGGATCAGCCCATTGTTGACGGCAGCCCAGGAGTTGCCCCCGTTGGTGCTTTTGAATACACCGGTGCCAGTGCCCGCGAAGATCGTCTGGCCGTCGCCGAAAAGCTTGAGAGACTGCACATTGGATGAGCCCATCAGCCCATTGTTTACGGCCGTCCAGGAGTTACCACCGTTGGTGCTTTTGAACACCTGGTTGCCAGTGCCCGCGAATATTGTCTGGCTGTCGCTGCTTAGCACAAGTGAGTACACAGATGGCCTGTTGTAGATCAAGGCCCAGGAGTTGCCACCGTCCGTGCTTTTGAACACGCCGCGAGAAGCGGTCCCCGCGAATATCGTCTGATTGTCGCTGCCGAGCGCCAGCGATCTCACATCTGTATCGCTCAGCCCATTGTTGACGGTGGTCCAGGAGTCTCCGCCGTTGGTGCTTTTGAACACGCCTTCATAGTTGGTGCCCGCGAAGATCGTTTGACCATCGCTGCTTAGCGCTAGAGAGTGCACTATTTGATAGGAGAGCCCCTCGCCATTGTTGACGGCGGTCCAGGAGTTCCCGCCGTTGATGCTTTTGAAGACGCCGCTGTTGGTGCCAGCGAAAACTGTCAGGCCGTCGCTGCCCAGTGCCAGGGAAGGAATACGGGACGCGCTTAGGCCGTTGTTTGCGGTGGTCCATGAACTGCCGCCGTTGGTGCTTTTGAAGACGCCGTAATTCGTGCCGGCGAAGACCGTCTGGCCGTCGTTGTCCAGCGCCAAGGAAGGTACAGAGAGATAGTTCAGCCCATTGTTGACTGCCTCCCAGGAGTTACCGCCGTTGGTGCTCTTGAATATGCCGCGGCCCCAGGTACCAGCGAAGATTGTTTGGCCGTTGGTGCTCAGTGCGTGTGCGTACACGGACAGGTTGGAGAGCCCATTGTTGACGGCCGCCCAAGAATTGCCGCTGTCGGTGCTCTTGAACACTCCACCACCGCTGGTACCGGCGAAGAGCGTTTGACTGTCGCTGCTCAGCGTAAGTGAGTACACGGAGAGGGCCAGGCTGTTGGACAGCCCGTTGCTGACGGAGGCCCAGGAGCTGCCTCCGTTGGTGCTTTTGAAGACGCCGCCGCCATCTGTGCCGGCGAAGAGTGTTTGACCATCGCTGCCCAGCGCCAGGGATCTCACATCGTTATCGGTCAGCCCATTGTTGACTGCGGTCCATGAGCTGCCGCCGTTCGTGCTTTTGAAGATGCCGCCGTAGGTGCCAGCGAAGACGGTCTGTCCGTCGCTGCTCAACCCCAGGGAGTACACAGTCTGGTTGGTCAGCCCATTGTTGACGGCAGCCCAGGAAGTTCCGCCGTTAGTGCTTTTGAACACGCCTTCATAGCCGGTGCCCGCGAAGATCGTCTGACCATCGCTGCTCAGCGCCAGGGAGTACACAGACGCGGCGGTCAGCCCATTGTTGACGGCGGTCCATAAATTCCCTCCGTTGATGCTTTTGAATACGCCGCTCCCATCGGTGCCAGCGAAGATTGTTTCGCTGTCGCCGCTGAGCGTCAGGGCTTCCACCTTCCGATTTGGCAACCCATTGTTGACGGTGATCCAGGAGATACCGCCGTTGATGCTTTTGAACACGTCGCCACCGATGCCAGCGAAGACTGTCTGACCGTCGCTGCCCAGCGCCAGCGCCTGGATGAATCCTCCACCGCCAGGCCCGATAGGTTCCCACGCATTCACGGCCCAGGCCGTTGAGCTCACGCTCCCCCAAAGCAGCACAAACACCAACAGCCAACGCAACCACCAAGGTCTATCGTGATGTTTCCTTGCCCCAGCATTGAATGGGCAAACAGTGGCAGCGCTCATGGTGACCTCGGATCAATCGAAAACATCCAAACACGAGCGCTCCGCAATTCGCATGGCGGGTAGCTGCAGGCCCCAGCAGGCGTATATGCCTGCGGCTATGAGCCCAACCAGGAATGGGACTGACCCATACAGGGCAAGGCAAACCTCCATATGGGTTTTCTCCCTCCCGGCTCCCTCGCTTCATGCGGGCGTCGCGCCCTCTTTGGGGGATATTCGTTGCAAAACGTGACGCGCGCCATACCGCAAATGAGGTATGTCGTGTTCAGGCGCTCTAGAGTCGTTTCCGCTGGCAGCCCTGGGACCGCCGAGCTCCCGCTTGGCTCTCTCGGCTAAAAAGTCCCAGCCAAGCCCCTTATCGACGCCATGAAGCTTTTGGCGTCAAGCGGGGTAAGGGTGTTTTCAGTGTCTTGTGCGCTGAAAGCCCACCACCACATCACCCTAAGGCAAATCAACCAACCTTTTGCGCCATTAAAGTCGGCGCGGCTGCCAGGTAAGCCGATACGTGCAGCCGTATGACTGCATCAATGCCCATCGAAGTTGAGTTTCGATAAACGTGCCGCCTGATCGCAAGGTGCGAGATAGCGCCGTGGAGCAACCAACCGATTTCCTGGCGCAGATCCAATTGCGTTGGCAGCGCCAAGCCAGCATCAAAAGCCGTTTCTTCTACGATGGTGTCCAACAGCGTCTTGATGACGGCGGTGATATACGCCGGTGCCATTTCCACCTCTGCCAGGGAGGCATAGAGAAACAGCCTCAGCCAACCTCTGGTCAGAACGCCCTCGTAGTACTCCCTGTAAAACCAGAGCAGGCGTTGCTCCAGCGCAATATTGCGGTCGCGGAGCTTTTCCAGCCAGACGGCCTTGAAAGGGCCCGCGATGTTGGCTTCGTAAACGGCCTCGATCAGCGCAGCTTTGCTGGGGAATATGGTGTAGAGCAGCCGCTGAGACACGCCGCAGGCATCGGCCAGGGCGCGGGTTTGAGCGGTTAACCCATATTCTGAGAAAAATTCGAACGCCTTCGCCAAAATTTGCGCCTTGCGCTCGCTGGCGGGCATGCGAGACGTGGCACGACGCTTGCTTGACGGGAGCGTCGGTGCCGGGGCCTTGTCTTGCCTGTTGGCCGCAAGAAGATCTGACTTTGCTTTCATCGTGGCGGTGCCCACTGCTTCGAATCCTGTTGAAGAGGCTATGGGCCTGTGAATTCCAGGGTCGGCCATCCGACAAAAACTGCCCTCGCTGAGGCCCATTTTCGCTATCGGCGCTCCAAGTCCGGCAGCCTCCTGGACTTGGGATCACTTTACCTTGAAAATATATATCGTCAATTGACGATGTAATATCGCGAACCTACTCATTTTTCCCTTCCTTCTTCCTTGAAAGGTCGTTCATGATCTACGAAATGCGCACGTACCAGATCCAGCCGGGAAAAGCCGCTGAATTCCTCAAGTTTTACCAGGAGCAAGGCCTGGGCATCATCACGCGATATGCCAGCTTGGTGGGTTGCTGGGTCAAGGAATCCGGTGTGCTGAATTCCACTGTGTTCATATGGGCTTACGAAGATTTTGGTCACCGTACTGCTCAGCGCACCAAGCTGGCCCAAGACCCTGAATGGCAAAGCTTTGTGCCCTCTATGCTGCCCTATTTGGTGCACCAGGAAAGCGTTTTCATGACGCCGGCTGCGTTCTCCCCCGCAAAGTGAACCGCACCGGGGTGACCATAACGGTGCAAAAGCGTCCCTAATATCGTCACTTGACGATATAGACAAACTGCGGCAACAATAACAACGGGTCGGGTCATTGGCGGAGCCGGTGATCTGCGAGCCCATCCGAACTTGCGCAAGCGCGCGAACCAGCTTCGCGTACCACCCAAAGGGAGATTTTTCGATGAGCCAGAACTGGACCAGCGACAGCAACCGTCGTGATTTCCTCAAGTACGCTGCGGCTGCGGGCGCCGCTTCCTCGGGTGCCCTTTCGCTTGATGCGTTGGCGCAAAACGCGCCCATTAACCTGTCTACCTGGTCTGCTGCGGTGGATCTGGTCAGGAGCCACGTCACGGCTTTCGAAAGCAAGATGGGGCTGAAGGTCAACTACAGCAATGCGCCCTGGGCTCAGTACCGTGAGGCCATGGTCACTAAGTTCGTGGGCAAGGCGCCTATGGATGTTCTCTGGGTTTCGGACAGTTGGCTGCCTGAGTGGGCAGATGCCGGCTGGATCGCCCCCATCAACAACTACCCGGAGTTGATGAAGTACAACGCCGACGCAGATGACTTCTGTACGAAGTCCATGCAGTACAAAGGCAAGCAGTACGGCCTGACCTACTACTCAGACTATATGGCCTTCTTCTACGACGAAGAAATCCTCAAGAAAGCAGGCATTGCAGCGCCACCCAAAACCTGGGACGAGCTGCTGCAGCAATCTCTCAAGATCAAAGCCGCAGGCCTCTCTGAGTATCCCATGATGCTTTCCATGGCTCGGGAAAGCTGGCTGATCGAGTTCCTCACGGCCATGGTGTATTCCAATGGCGGCCGTTTCACGGATGACAGCGGCGCTGCGGTGATGGCCGATCCCAAGAAAGGGGCGCAACAAGCTTTGCAGTGGATCGTAGATGCCGTGCAAAAGCACAAGATCATCTCTCCTGCATGCGTAGAGACAGGTGAGCTCAACGGCTTGAAATCCTTCGGCTCAGGCAACCATGCGTTCGCCCTGCTCAGCCGGTATCGCATCCGCACGCTGAACGATCCCAAGCAATCGGCGGTGGCAGGCCGCATCAAGCAGGCACTGATACCCGCAGGCCCTGGCGGTTCTCACATGACCGTGGGTTGGATGCGCTTTCACGGGATGTCGGCCCAGGCCGCGGCGAACAAGGCGCGCGCGGCTAACGCGGTGAAGCTGATTGAATGGTTCGGCGGCAAGGCTGACGGCAAATACCAATTCCAGAAGCTGCTGTTCAACGATCTGGGAACGGGTTTCGGTGTCAAAGAGCTGTTCCGTGACCCTGAAGTGCAGGCCAACTATGCCAAGTATTCGGATCTGTCGATGTACGAGGCGCAGCAGAAGCTTGTTCGCAAGAAAGACGTAATTACCCGTTGGTTCGGCGAGTGGGACGAAGTGAACGGCACAGCATGGCAATCAGCCGTGCTTGGCAAGACTCCAGTAGCGGCGGCACTTAAGAAATCCTCCGACGCCTGGAACGAAATGCGCAAGTCCTGAGGCGCGGGCGATGGCCGCACGGAGGTACGGCCTCGTCATAAGCTAAGGCGCCATGTGAAGCCGCGCAGCAGGCGTGATCACATGCGCAGATTTCCGTAAAAAGACACACCCAGTGTGGTGCGTCGTCGGTCTACTAAATTCAGCCCCATGAACGCCCAAAAGCCCCAGCGCCGCCCCTGGTTGATCTTGCCATCGAGTCGGTACGACCAGCACAGCGCCATGCTGTTCCTGGCGCCGATGATGGCCGTGCTCATGATCGTGGCTGTGTTTCCGGTGGTCTACTCGTTCTGGGTCAGCTTGCATGATTTGAAGCTCACCAGGCCACACCGCGTACCTTTCGTCTGGTTTGCCAATTACTTCAAGATTTTCCAGGACCCTCTTTTCTGGGAGTCGGTGGGTCGCACGTTCAGCTTTACTGTGATGTCCGTGCTGGCCATCATGGTGATCGCCACCATGATGGCGATGCTGTTGAATGAGGAGTTCCGAGGTCGGAGAATTCTCTCGACCATTCTGCTGATCCCATGGGCGATTCCCTATGTGGCCAACGGACTGATGTGGAAGTGGATCTACGACTCCGGTTATGGCGCGCTGAATGGCCTGCTGCTGCAGTTGGGGTTCATCGACAAATACGTGGTGATGCTGGGGGATGTGAGCAAGACAATGCCTCTCATCACGAATGCCTTCGTCTGGAAAGAAGTGCCCCTGGCGACCATTCTTCTGCTGGTAACGCTCAAATCCATTCGGCCCGATCTCTATAGCGCCGCGAAGGTAGATGGTGCGAATGCCTGGCAGCGCTTCGTTCACATCACCCTGCCCTCGTTGGTGCCAGGGTTCGCGCTCGTGATGATCTATGAATCCATGATGGCCATCCGCCATTTCGATCTGTTCTTCATCCTGACAGAAGGCGGCCCTGCAGATGCTTCCCACGTGCTGGCCTGGCAGGTGTACGTGGAAACCTTCCGCAAGCTGGCCTTCGGCACAGGCTCTGCGCTCGCCTACATCATGGCCATCGCCACTTTCACCTTGGCGTTTTTCATTATCCGCAGCACCAGCCGAAAGCTTTGATCGGCTCACCAACCCGCGGAGAAATAGTCACCATGAAATACCTACCCTCGCCAAGGCAAGCACTGATCTTCTGTTGTTCGGTCGTCTTTGCGCTTTACGTCTTGGCCCCTGTGGCCTGGCTGGTGTCGTCGTCATTTCAGTCTGAAGCTGAAATCACGTCGGTGCCCCCGCACTGGGTGCCAGAGCAGCCCACGCTGGAAAACTTCTCGGCCATCTTCACCTCGGGGGACACAAAGATGACCTACGAGACTCGCAAGGAGGGCGATACCGCCACGGGAGGTTTCATCCCCTCCACTGCGAGCAACCTGCTGCCTTCCATGAAGAACAGCTTCATCGTGGCGTGCGCTGTGGTGGTGCTGAACTTGCTCATCGGTGTGCCAGCAGCGTATGCACTGGCCAAGATCCGCTTCATTGGCCGTTCGTCGTCCATCTACTTCATGCTGACCACGCGGGTGATTCCAGATATCGCCCTGGTCGTGCCCTTCTTCCTCTTCATTCAGAAGCTCGGGTTGATGGACACGCTTTCCTCACTGGTCATCACCTATCTGGCCATCACGGTGCCATTCACCGTGTTCATTCTCCTGGGGTACTTTGAATCGCTCCCGGATGAGTTGGACAAGGCCGCACGCGTAGATGGATGCTCGCGTCTGCAGACCTTGTGGCTGGTCTATTTGCCATTGGCACTGCCTTCACTCGTGGCCGTTATCTTGTTCACCTTCCTGACCAGCTGGAACGAGTTCTTGCTGGCACTCATGTTTACGCAAACGACCGCCTCACAGACCATGCCAATTGTGGTGGCTTCGTTCACCTCAGATTTCAACATCAGCTTTTCGTTCATCAACGCGGCTGGCGTCATGGCCATCATTCCCCCGGTGATCGTCGCCATTTTGTTTGAGCGTTACATCGTTTCTGGTCTGACCGCAGGTGCGGTCAAGGGATAGATCGCAAGCACGTTCCAAGAGCATTACAGGAGTACAGATTGGCCAGAATCAAGTTTGAATCTGTCGGCAAGCGTTATCCCAACGGTTATGTCGCACTCGAGAATCTGAACCTCGACATCGGGGACAAAGAATTTTTGGTGCTGCTGGGGCCATCAGGCTGTGGCAAGTCCACCACGCTCAACATGATCGCCGGTCTTGAAGATGTGACCGAAGGCGAGTTGACCTTCGATGGCGAAATCATGAACACGGTACCGCCTCACAAGCGAGACGTGGCCATGGTGTTCCAGAGCTACGCGCTTTATCCGCACAAGACGGTGTATGAAAACATTGCCTTCGGCCTGAGGATGCGCAAGTACGAAAAGGCCGAAATTGACCGTCGCGTGAGAGATGCGGCGCGCAAGCTGGCCATTGAGCCCCTGCTGGAGCGGCGCCCGGAGCAACTCTCGGGCGGGCAGCGTCAGCGGGTGGCACTGGGCCGTGCCATGGTCAGGCAACCTCAGGTGTTCCTGATGGATGAACCGCTCTCAAACCTTGATGCGGCGCTGCGCATTTCCATGCGAGCCGAGATCAAGCAACTGCACCAGGCGATGCAGACGACCTTCGTCTACGTGACCCACGATCAAGCTGAAGCACTCACGCTGGCTGATCGGATCGTCGTGATGCAAAGCGGGGTGGTGCAGCAGATCGGCAGCCCGGACGCGATCTACGAGCGGCCACGAAACATGTTTGTAGCGTCATTCCTGGGCAACCCTCCAATCAACTTCATGGAAGGGTGCCTCACACCAGCAGGAGATGGCCTGAGCTTTGAACGCGGTGATCTGAAGATCTCCTTGCCCTCCGCTATGGCAGAACGCGTAAAGGCGCGTGCTGGTCAGGACGTGGTGCTTGGTTTGCGCGCGGAAGACGTTGTAGAGACAAGCGGGCCAGACCATAGCGCGTGCATTGCAGGCCGCGTGGTCTCGGTTCTGCCTGTGGGCTCTGATCAATTCATCGAAGTGGAGGTGGAGGGTGTGAAGCTTTTCCTGCGCCTTGGCAAGGAATACCGCCATCGTGAAGGCGAGCAGGCCACGTTGTATCTGAACCCCAACCGCCTGCACCTCTTTGACAAACAAACCACGCAGAGCTTGCTGTGGGATTGATCTTGATCTCAAAGGCGGCAGTAAATCACATGTGGTCTTCACGGGCGCCGCATGCCTATTGATGTCCTTTGCCTGAATTGAGCGCGCGGTGAAGCCGGCATCCTTTGAATACCACCGTCCCGCCTCCATTGGTGAGGCGTTGACGTTGCTCGCGGAATACGGGGCTCAGGCGAAGCTGATCTCCGGAGGACAGAGCCTGATACCCATGATGAACATGCGCCTGGCCAGTCCTGCGCACCTGATCGATATCAATGATCTGTCTGAACTGGCTGGCGTGAAAGACCGCGGAGATCTCATTGAGATCGGCACGCTCACTCGGCATCACGAAGTGGCCTCCTCTTCCCTGACGGCAGTACATTGCCCACTGGTGTCTCAAGCAGCCAGCACCATTGGGCACTATGCGATCCGCCAGCGGGGCACCCTGGGCGGTAGCTTGGCGCATGCTGATCCGGCGGCGCAGATGGCATTGGTGGCATGTACGCTGGATGCGCGCATCACCCTCGCAAGACATTCAGGTGAGCGCGAGCTCGCGAGCGCTGATTTCTTCGAAGGGGCCATGACCACCGCAGTCCGGCCCGATGAAATGATCGTGCGTGTGGGCTTTCCAAAGCAGCAACCAGGAGAGCGCTCCTCGTTCAAGTTGTTTTCGCGTCGCCACGGCGATTTCGCGGTCATTGCGGTAGCTATGGTGCTGGGCATGAAAGACGGAAAGGTCAATAAGCTGCACATAGGTGTAGGCGGTGCGTCGCCTGTACCTGTTCGCTTAGATGCGGCGCTCGAAGATTTCCTCGACAAGACACCAGATGCACCTTGGGTAGTGAGCGTGGGGCTGGCGGCGTATCACGCAATTGCACCAGAGGAATCTACCCGCATACCTGCGATCTACCGCAAGGAGCTGACTCAGAGTCTGGTCATGCACGCGCTGAATGACTTGCTGGCTGAACAAGGGATGGAAGCCGCATGAACAAGTCCAGGATCATGCTGACGGTGAACGGCCAGAACATAGAGTTTGATGCCGAACCCAGGAAGCTGTTATCTGATGCACTGCGCGAGGACTGCAGGCTCACGGGCACCCATGTAGGGTGCGAACATGGTGTTTGTGGGGCCTGCACTGTGCTGGTGGATGGCCGGCCGCAGCGTGCTTGCCTTTCCTTTGCCATTCAGATGGAAGGCCACGAAGTCACCACGATCGAAGCCATAGGCTCGCCGACAGGCTTTTCCATCTTGCAGGAGGCGATGCATGTTGCCCACGGCTTGCAATGCGGCTTCTGTACGCCAGGCATTGTGATGACCTTCGAAGCGTTTCTGCGGGAGCATCCGGATCCTTCAGAGGCAGACATCAGAGAAGCGCTGTCGGGCAATCTATGCCGTTGTACGGGTTACCAGAATATTGTTAAAGCGATCGTTGATGCTGCACAGCGGATGAAGGGGGCGGGTTGTGTGCCTTTGGATACGGCATTGGCGAAAGAGGCTTGTCCTCACGCCGTAGCCGGCCGCCCCAACCCTATCCCAGAGGGAGAGGGCGTAAATCCAACACGACAGAACTTTGAACAGGCTCTCAAACCATGAGCTCTTCAGAATTCCGCCATATCGGTGGCCACCAACCCCGAAAGGAAGACGCCCGCCTGCTCACCGGCAAAGGCCGCTACATCGACGACATCGTGGTCGACAATGCCCTCCACGCCTGCTTCATCAGATCCCCCCACGCCCACGCCCGCATTCTCTCCATCGACACCACAGCCGCGCAAGACATGCCCGGTGTCGTAACCGTAGTCACCGGTAGGGATCTGCAAGATTGGACAACCAGGCACCGCATGGCCCCTCCGATCGACGGATTGCACCCCATGGAAATGGACACCTTGCCCATAGAAAAGGTTCGATTCCAGGGAGACCCCGTGGCTTGCGTGGTGGCCAATGACCGCTACCTCGCAGAAGATGCGGCAGAACAAGTGCAGGTCGAATACGAGCCCCTGCCTTCTGTGACCAATCTCTGGCGCGCGCTCGAACCCGACGCGCCGCGTGTGGATGAGTCCCTGCCGTCCAATCTGCTCTCGCATCAACAGGCGATGCATGGCGACGTAGCTGGCGCCATGACATCCGCCTTCCGGATCGTGGAGTCCACGTTCTCACAGCACCGGCAAACACACCTGCCAATTGAAACCAGAGGATGCATTGCGGAGTGGGACGAGGGGCGCGAGCACCTGTTGTTTCAGGTGGGCACACAGGTGCCTCATCCATACCGGACCACCTTGGCCGCGAGGTTGCGCCTGAAAGAAACCCAAGTCACGATTGCGTCGCCAGATGTGGGCGGCGCGTTTGGCCAGAAGATCGCGCTGTACCGTGAAGAGCTCACTGTGGCGGCCTTGGCCATCCAGCTCAAGCGCCCGGTTCGCTGGCGTGAAGACCGCATGGAAAACCTGCTGGCTTCGGCACAGTCTCGCGAGGACCATTGCCGCACCCGGGCCGCCGTGGATGAGCAAGGGCGGGTGTTGGCGCTGGAGATGGAGATGGTTGAAGACTTCGGCGCCTACAGCTTCTACCCCGGCAACTATCTGGCGCGCGTGGTCGCCATGATCCTGACCGGGCCTTACCGCATTCACCATTACCGCTACGACGTGCGGGTCGTGCTTTCCAACAAAACCGGCAACGCGCCCATGCGTGCACCCATGGCCATTACCAGTTGGGTCATGGATGGCACCATGGATTCGATCGCCCGGACCCTGGGCCTCGACCCCATGGAAGTTCGGCGCATCAATATGCTCACGCGCGAGGAGATGCCCTTCACCATGCCCACTGGTGAGGTTCTGGTGGATGTCACGCCTCGTGAAACGATGGAAGGTGCGCTGCAAGCCATTGACTACCCCGCGTTTCGTGCGCGCCAAAGAAAGGCGCGTGAAGAGGGCCGTTTGTTGGGGCTAGGCCTTTGCAACGTGGTCGAATCAACTACCTATGGCTCCAAGTTCTACAAGGCAGCGGGCATATTGGGTTCCGGCCATGAAGCGGCCTGGGTGCGCATAGAACCCTCTGGAGAAGTGAGTGCCGCCGTCGGTCTGGGGGCCTCCGGGCAGGGTTATGAGACTTCGCTCGCCAACGCCGTGGCCGATGGGTTGGGCGTCTCTCCTGCCTGCGTCAAGCTGCATCTCGGCCATACGGATATCGCTCCTTATGGCATGGGTAGTCGCGGCGCACGGGGTGGTACTGCCGGCGGTGGCGCGCTCTATCTGTGTGCTCAGATGGCACGCCAAGCCGTGCTTGAGATTGCGTGCAACTTGCTAGGGGACGTGGACACCAAGCATCTTCGTCTCATGGATGGCCGCGTTCAAAGTTCGGCTGCAGGCCCATGGGAAGATACTCCCCTCACGCTGGCGGACATGGCACGCACGGCCTACCTGGACCCGCTGGCGCTGCCACCGGGCATGAAGCCTGGCCTGGAGTTTCATACAACCTATGAACCCCCTCCCATGACCTACTCGAACTCGAGCCACGTATGCGTGCTGGAGATCGATGGTCAAACCGGAGCCATTTACTTTGAGCGCTACATCGTGGCCGAGGACTGCGGCACCGTACTCAATCAGTTTGTGGTGGAAGGCCAGCAGCACGGGGCGATTGCCATGGGCTTGTCGGGCGCCTTGTACGAACACGTGGAATACGACGACGTCACGGGCCAAAACCTTTCAGGCTCGCTGGCGGATTACCTTGTCGCCACTGCGTGCGAACTGCCGCACTTCGAGTTGCTTCCCATGCACACACCCAATAGGCAAACGCCGGGTGGCATGAAAGGCATGGCTGAGGGGGGCGTCATGGGGGCCATCGGCGCCGTGACGAACGCGGTCAACGACGCGCTTTCTTTCCTGGGCGTGGTGGCCGAGCGCCAACCCCTCACGCCCATCTACATCCGGGAGTTGCTGCGCAATTCTCCTCATTCCACTTTCACCAAGGTGCAATCATGAGTGCAAACCAATCAGATCTGCGCGTGGGCTTTGTCGGCCTAGGCATCATGGGCCAAGCCATGGCTGGCCATCTTCTCGCTGCGGGGCATCCGCTGCGCATCTACAACCGCACGCGCTCCAAAGGCGATGCACTTGTTGAAAGAGGCGCTATGTGGTGCGACACACCCGCTGAGGTGGCTGCTTCCTCTGATGTGGTCATCACTATGGTGGGTTTTCCGAGCGATGTGGAGCAGGTCTGGCTCGGCGCAGAAGGCATTCTGAAAACCGCGCAAAAGGCCGTATTGATCGATATGAGCACTTCCAGCCCAGCTTTGGCGCAGGAGTTGGCCGCCGAGGCGTTGAAGCGTGGCTGCGTGGCTCTGGATGCTCCAGTTTCCGGTGGTGATGTGGGGGCGCGCGATGCCAAGCTTTCCATCATGGTGGGAGGCGATGAGGCCGCATTTAGCCGCGTGTTGCCAGTGCTCCAACTGATGGGAACCAATATTGCCCATGCCGGAGCAGCAGGGGCCGGACAACACACCAAGATGTGCAACCAGGTCGTCATTGCCTCGACCATCATGGGGGTATCTGAAGGTTTGGCTTATGCCAAGTCCGCCGGGCTGGATCCGGAGCGGGTGTTGCAAACCATAGGCTCAGGCGCAGCGGGTAGTTTTCAGCTCAACGTCTTGGGCGTGCGTATTGTCAAAGGTGATTTCGCACCAGGGTTTTTCATTGAGCACTTTCTCAAGGACCTGGGTATTGCCTTGTCAGAAGCAGAACGTATGGGCCTGGAGTTGCCGGGGGCGGGTCTGGCGCGGAAACTCTACGAACAACTCGCTGCAAGAGGCCTCAGCCGCCAGGGCACGCAGGCGCTTTATTGCCATTACGTTCAGGAGTGAGCATGGAGTTCTTCGGCGAATACCGCATCGCGGCTCCCCAGCAGCGCGTATGGGAGGCGCTGAATGATCCGGCGATCTTGAAGGCCAGCATTGCTGGTTGCCAATCACTTGAGAAAACAGGTGAAAACAGCTTTGCCGCCATCGTGACCACCAAAGTGGGGCCTATCTCCGCCACATTCCGGGGCTCGCTGGAGTTTTCAGAAATAGACGCTCCCAATGGCTACACGCTCACCGGTCGCGGGCAAGGCGGTGCGGCAGGGTTTGCCAAGATGAGTGCCAGCGTGGGTTTGCGTCCGGACGGCGAGTCGACCATATTGCGCTACACCGCCGGAGCGGAAGTGGGCGGCAAGTTGGCCAGTGTGGGCAGTCGCTTGATCCAATCGGTGGCCAAGAAGAATGCGGACGATTTTTTCTTAGCCTTTGCCAGGCAATTGACAGGCGAAACACAAGACTCTTCCCTCGCTGCAACGCAAGGGGGGGGCGCTATGCAAGCGCAAAAGTCCGTGCAGGCAACGCCGTCGATCAGCACCGGCTCCAGTGGTTATGGGCAAACCGCCCCAGCGTGGCTGGTCGTTTTTGGAACTGCGGTTGGCGTGGCCTTGGGGTATTGCCTGGCGTTGGTCATGCGCTGAGCTCACCGGCCGGAAAAACGCCCCGGAAGTGCCTCTATCCAGGCATCCATGGCCGCGTTGCGTTCCTTCAATGCTTCCCCCACGTACTCAACAAAGGTGTGGATGCGCGCACTGAGATGCCGCCGGTGGTGATAAACCGCCAGAACCGGGTGCACTTCAAAAGAGCGGTTGGTAAAGAGCGGAATCAAGGCGCCGGAATCAATATCGGGGCGCACATGAAAATCCCCTAGCCGGGCAATTCCCGCGCCCTGCCTTGCCATTTCAATCAGAGCGCCGCCATCGCTCGCGGAGAAGTTACCCATCGTGGCTTGCTCATGCGTTTCCTGCGCCAAACTCATCTGCCACTGGTTCCATGCATCCTTCACGGTGAAGTTCAGGCAGTTGTGCTGCACCAGGTCTTCCGGTTGCAAAGGCATGCCGCATCTGGCCAGGTAGCTTGGAGATGCGCACACGATCCAGCGAACCGTAGACAGTGGTTTGGAGACCATGGATGAATCCGGCAGGCGTCCGGAATGAATGAGCAGATCCAGCCCGCGTTCTGCGAGGCTTGGTGCGTCAAGTCCCATGAACATCTCTATGCGTACCTCTGGGTACTTTGCAAGAAATGAGGCGATGACTTTCGTCAACTCGATCCTGCCAAACACAGGCGCCGCATGAAGTCGCAAGTTGCCGCGAACATCTTCCTGCGCTTGCGTGGCAGCACTTTGGGCGCTCTCCGCCGCATCCAGCAATGCCTGTGCCTTGCCGTAGAAGGCACGCCCGGACGGCGTGAGCGTCACGGCGCGTGAGGTTCTGTCGAACAAGCGAACCTTGAGCCGGCTCTCCAGGCGATCAATGGCTTTACTCACTGTGGAGGGCGAGAAGTGCCAGTCCATGGCGGCCGCTGAAAAATTGCCTCGTTCGGCCACGCGGACGAACAACGCCACATCGCTGATTCGATCAATCTGCTGGGCTCGGTTATTCATAGTTCTATCGTAGGAAGTGGATCAGCTGAAGCCAGTTTTGCACAGATCGTGCCGCATCTGTGAAGAATTTTCACAATAGCTTTTCCATGGATTCGTTTGCCGCTAACCGGGGCAGGGGTGCACGATCGGGCATCGGGGCGGGTAAGCCCTTCTAACGGAGACAAAAATGAAAACTCAAATGGCAGCGGCTGCCCTGACCGCTCTTCTTGCTGTGGGCATGAATGCCCAAGCTGCAGAATTTGCGCCCACCCGCCCTCTGGTCATCGTGGTGCCGGTTCCCCCTGGCGGCACCACAGATATTCTGGCGCGCCTGCTGGCAGACAAGCTCACCACCACCTTCAAACAACCTGTAGTGGTAGAGAACCGGCCGGGTGGAGCCACGGTCATTGGCGCCCGCCAAGTGTTGAATGCACCCGCAGATGGCCAGACCATGTTCCTGGGAACGTTTGCCACCATTGCCAATACTTACTTGAGCAAATCCAGCAAGGTGGCCTACACCGATTTTGATCCGGTGTCCTTGGTTATCAACACACCCAATGTGTTGAACGTGGGGCCGGGAGCCAACTACAAAAGCGTGGGGGATCTGGTGAACGCGGAAAAGGCCAAACCGGGCAGCGTGAGCTTTGCATCCACAAGCAATGGTGGCTCGCCCCATCTCTCAGGCGCCTTGTTCAACAGCATGGCCAAGACCCAGATGGTTCATGTGCCTTACCCAGGTTCTGCCCCGGCCATTGCAGATCTCCTGGGCGGGCATATTGGGGTGATGTTCGACAACCTGCCTGCGGCGCTGGCTCAGATCAATGCAGGAAAGCTTCGGCCTCTGGCGGTTACCACCAAGCAAAGAGTCCCAGCCCTGCCTAATGTGCCTACCTTGGCGGAGTCCGGCTTTCCTGATTACGAAGTTAACGCCTGGTTTGGCATGCTTGCGCGCAAGGGCACGCCGCCGGAGGCCATCTCCGCGTGGAGCGATGGCATCAAGGCGGCACTGGATTCGCCAGATGTCAAACAGAAGCTGATTTCTTTGGGCGCCATACCGGTTGGCAGCACGCCTGCAAACTTTGCGGCGTATCTCAAAGCGGAAGACGAAAAATGGGCGCGCGTTATTCGTGAAGCCAACATCAAACTGGATTGAGTGAAGCCATGCAAGCTCAAACGATTCGAATTGGATGCGGCTCTGGTTGGTGGCGTGACCGGGTGGAGCCGGCTGTGGTCAACGCCAGAGACGGGAAGCTGGACTTCCTTTGCTTTGAGACCATGGCGGAAGCCACGGTGTCTTTCGCGCAGACCCGCAAGCGCCAGGACCCCTCCTTCCCCGGCTACGAGACGCTGTTGGAAGAGCGAATGCGCAAGGTCATTCCGCACTGCATGGCCAATGGAACGCGCATCATCACCAATGGTGGGTGGATCAATCCTCTCGCGGCGGCGCAGGCCACGGCGCGGATTTGTGCGGAGCTGGGGTTTCCCGGCGTCAAGATCACGGCGGTCATTGGGGATGATTTGAGTGAGCGCGTCTTTACCCTGGCCGACAAGATCATGGAAACGGGCGCACCGGTGAGTACCTTGCGCGAGACCTTGATCTCCGCAGAGGCCTACGCCGGGGTGGATGGCATTGTGCAGGCGCTCAATGAGGGCGCGCAGATCGTGATCACCGGCCGCGTGTCTGACCCTTCGCTTTTCCTGGCCCCAATGATCCACGCCTTCAATTGGTCAGTGGATGACGCCAACCTCATGGCGCAGGGCTCGGCTGTAGGGCATCTGCTGGAATGCGGCGCGCAAGTCACCGGAGGGTATTTCAGCGACCCTGGCTTCAAGGATGTTCCAGACCCCTGGAATCTTGGGCTACCCATCGCCGAGGTGAGCAGATCAGGAGACACCGTGATCACCAAGGTTGGTGGAACCGGTGGGCGCGTCAATGCGCAGACCGTGAAGGAGCAGATGTTCTATGAGGTCGGAGATCCATCTGCCTATCTCACTCCAGATGCGGTGGTTAATTTCTTGACCGCTCGCGTAGAAGAAATTGGTGAAGACCGTGTGCGCTTTTCTGGCGTTACGGGCCGGCCCAAACCTCAAACGTTGAAGGTATCCATGGGGTGCAAGGAAGGCTTCATTGGAGAAGATTGGTTCTTCTATGCGGGCCCTGGGGCGCTGGCGCGCGCAAAACTGGCCAAGCGAATGCTGGAAGAGCGATTCAAGATGGTGGGCTTGGAAGCGCAAGACTTGCGGATTGATTTCCTGGGGGTTAATGCCGTGCACCGGGAGGCCTCACCCCCTGTGGAGCATGAGCCTTATGAACTCGCCGTGCGGGTGTCGGCGCGAACAAAAACGCGCGAGATGGCGGAAAAAATAGGTGGCGAAGTCGATGGCATGGCGGTATCTGGCATCGCGGCTACGGGCAAGCGTTTGCCTTTCAACGAGCGCACCCGGGAGGTCATTGGGATCTGGTCCACGCTCGTGGACCGGGGCGCGATTGGTGTTCAACTGCATTCGCTTGAAAGCTGACTATGGAAATAGCACTGCGCTACCTTGCCCACAGCCGTTCGGGAGACAAGGGCAATATCTTTAACGTGGGCGTCTTCGCCTATGAGCCGTCTGCCTATCCGTATCTGGTGGAACAGCTCACCGCTGAAAAAGTCTGCGCCTTTTACAAGGTGGCCGAGCGTGTAGACCGCCACCTTGCAGACAACATCTGCGGCATGAATTTTGTGATGCACAACGCATTGGCAGGTGGGGTGTCGCGCACCCTGGCTTTGGACAACTATGGAAAAGCCATGTCCAGCGCGATCTTGCGCATGCCCATCGATCTGCCCGAGGAGCTGGCGGAGCAGGCGCTGAAGCGATTTTCAGCGGTACTCCAAAGCTGATCAACGTGCGTTGGCGGGCCTGTGGTCCATAGATGCACACATTAGCTCGCACTGACTCTATGAACCTTCAGTGCGAGCGCGAGAAGTAAAGACGGGCGAGATCGCGTTTCACGCCCTGCACTAGTCGTATCATTAGTGTTACTTTTTTTTGTGCGCCGCCTTTTCTATGGAAGAGAACACTCCCAACGAACGGCCCATCAGCCCGCCTGTCGAGACCGGAAACTCGCCCACGCGCTGGATCGTTGTCTTTTTTGCCCTGGCGCTTTTGGTGCTGGGCGGATACGAGGGCTACCGGTGGTGGTCAGCCAGCGCTGAGCGCGCTGAAACCGCAACTACCGAACCCGTGGCAGAAGTAGCGCCTGCAGTGCCCTCTATAGCTTCGGCACCGGCAGCAGCGCCCCAGCCAGTGCCCGTGCAGCCAGCGCAGGCCAGCCCCCCACCTGTGACAGAAGCCGGCATTCAGGCCCCTGCCGTGGTTGGCACCAACATCATCAACAAGTGCCAGCTGGATGGGCAGGTGACCTTCACCAATGAGCCTTGCCCGGAAGGTGCGGTAGCGGTGATCACTCCAGCAGAAGCCACGGCGATGGACCCCAATGGTGTTTCTGGCTCCACCGGCGACAAAGCCTCAACGGATATCGCGCGAGCCCCTCTTGGCGGAGAGCCTAGCCAGCAAGAGGCCGAGTGTCGCTACCTGGCAGCGGAGATCACGCGCCTGAACTATGAATTCCAGCAATCGCTCCCGCCGCCGGTGCTCGATCAGATTGCCACCCGTCTCAAAGGCACGCGTGATCGCAGTGCGGGTTTGAAGTGTGCTGGCGCTCCCAAGGAGGCTGCTTCCAAACCGGCACCTTCCACACGTCGTGCGGCTTCTGCGCCGGCATCTAAGATGTTGGAAGAGAAGGGCTGATACCGAAAGGCGGTTCATCGAATGAACGCCATTCGTTATGAGCCCACTGAAGCTTAGCTGTCAGCTCCCCGTACCAGCGTATTCCGCGCGAATCTCGTCAGTGTGCTGACCCAGACCAGGCGGCGCGCGGCGGACTGCAAAGCCCTCACCGTTCAGCCGGATGGGAGAGGTGAAGGTCTGCGTTTTCTGGCCGTTGGGCAATTCCAGCGGCTGCACCCAACCCATATGAATAGCTTGTGGATCAGCCAGCGCGGCTGCGTAGTCGTTGATGCGGGCATGGGGAACACCGGCTGCGTTGAAGGCGTTGATCCAGTGGTCCACCGGCTTGGTGGTGAACTCAGCTTCCAGCAGGTCTTTCAGCGCCCCCTGGTTCTTGGCTCGATCGGTGGTGGTGAGAAAGCGGGCGTCTTCAGCCAATTGCGGCATGCTCACTACGCGCAGCACATCCAGCCACAGCTTGTGGTTACCCGCCGCAATGGCGAAATAGCCATCTTTCGCCGCGAACGCCTGATATGGCGCGTTGCGCGGGTGAGCAGAGCCCAGCTTGCCCGGGCTGCGACCATTGCCAAAGAATTCGCTGGTCTGCAAAGCGGCAATACCCAGCGTGCACCCAAACATGGGAATATCAATGTGCGCACCCTTACCCCCGGCCCGCACGTGTACCAGCATCGATGCGATTGAAAAGGCCGCATACAGGCCGGAGGCGAAGTCCGACACGGGCACGCCGCATTTCACCGGCGCTCCATCAGGCTCGCCGGTGACACTCATCACCCCTGCAGCCGCCTGAATGGTGAGATCGAAGCCGCCTTCGCCTGAGCGTGGGCCACTTTGCCCGTATGCGGAGATGGAGCAATACACCAAGGAGGGCTTTTCAACCGACATGGCGGCGTGGCCCAGGCCCAGCCTATCCATCACCCCCGGGCGGTTGTTCTCCACCACCACTTCGGCCTCCAAGATGAGCTTGCGTGCCAGCGCCACGTCCGTGGCGTCTTTGAGGTTCAGAACCGCCGAGCGTTTGTTCCTGTTGAGCGAAGCAAAGTTCTCGCTATAGCCATTGTTCAGCGGCGGCCATTGGCGAAGGCCATCGCCTGCGGGCGGTTCGATCTTCACGACCTCAGCGCCCATATCTGACAGCAGCATGGTGGAGAAAGGGCCTGAGGCGGTAGAGCAAAACTCCACCACGCGGACACCGGCAAGGGGCAACAAAGCGTTCATGAGCTAAGTGGGTATTGAATTAAAAAAGAGAATCAGGATGCGATTGCAGCCATAGCGGCAAAGCCGTCTTCGAGATCGGCAATAAGTTCTGCGGGGTTGTCTAGACCCGCATGCACGCGGATCAAGGGGCCGCCTGACCAGGGGGCCGCAGTGCGCAAGCCTGCCAGGTTGCCCGGCATGATCAGGCTCTCAAAGCCACCCCAGGAAAATCCCAGTTTGAAGTGCTTGCGGTGATCACACAGCGCACTGACCTGCTCAGCGGTGGCCGCGCGCAGCTCAAACGAGAACAGGCCGCTGGCGCCACGGAAGTCGCGTTTCCACAGGGCGTGCTGTGGGTGCGAAGGCAGTGCTGGGTGAAGCACGCGGGCTACTTCGGGGCGTGACTGCAGCCATTGAGCCAGCGTGATGCCATGGCTCTCGTGCGCACGCATGCGCACTTCCAGGGTGCGCATGCCGCGCATGATGAGCCACGCGTCATCGCCCCCTACGCACAAGCCCTGCTGCCGCACAGACTGGTGCAGCTTGGGCCACAACTCTTCACGCACCACGGCGGCGCCCATCAGCACGTCTGCATGGCCGCTCCAGTATTTGGTGAGGGGAATAACCGAGATGTCCACGCCCCAATCAAACGGGCGAGCCAGCACGGGGGATGCCCATGCGTTGTCAATCGCCGTCAGAATGCCGTGCCGCTTCGCGACGGCGCAGATGGCTGGTACGTCCTGAATTTCAAAGGTGTAGCTCCCCGGGCTTTCCAGGTAGATCATGCGGGTGTTGGGCTGCAGCAGCTCTTCAATCGCTGCGCCCACGCAGGGATCGTAGAAAGTGGTCTGCACCCCAAAGCGAGCAAGCATGCCCTGCACAAACAGGCGCGCCGGGCCGTACACCGAATCGCTCATCAGTAAATGATCGCCAGGCGAGAGAAAGGCGAACAGGGTGGCCGCAATGGCGGACAAGCCACTTGGCATCAGGGCTGCACGTGCCGCGTGCGGGCCGGCTTCCAGCTGTGCCACGGCCTCGGCCAGTGCAAAGGTGGTTGGCGTGCCTGCGGTGGCGTAATTGGCCGCACGCCGTTGGCCCGCCGCTGTGGCGGTCACCTCAGCGCGCATGTCCGCCACGTTGGAAAACAGCACGCTGGAAGCCCGCCATACCGGCAGGTTCACGCTTTCGTACGGTTTGCCAGGATCGCGTGCGATCGAAACAACGTCCAAATCAGTGTCTTTTTTCATCGAAGGGAAATGTGGGTTCAACGGACCGCGCGAAGCGGGGGAGCGTGGGGGCCAACAACGCTTAGGACCATGACACAAGCTTCCCTAAACCTGAGGCAAGCGCTTTGTCGGCGGCCAACTCGATGGCACCCAAATCAAGCGCGCCAAATCCAAGCGATTTGTAGAGCGTGATCTCGTCCGTGCTGACGCGCCCCTGGGCGCAGCCCAGCAGCACTTCACCCAGCTCAGCCCGGATATGCTGCTCGGTGATGGCACCGGCGGCGATGGCCCGGCGTACATCACCCGATTCAGCCAGCGCGGCGTCTCTGCGGTCTACAAACAAAAGCGCTGCGGCCATCAGTGCGGGATCAATCTCGCAGGCAGCAGGCGTGCTGGAGCCCACCGCGTTCACATGGCAGCCTGGAGCGATCCACTCTTTCTTCAGGATGGGATCATGCGCTGCGGTAACCGTGCACACCACATCGGCATCACGCACAGCGGCTTCGATGCTGGTGAAGGGCTCGCACCCCATCTCACGCGCCAGTTCTGCGGCTTTCTCCGGCGAGCGGCCCCAGAGGCGGATCTGCGCGTTAGGCAAGATGGCTCTCATGGCAGCGGCATGAGTGCGGCCTTGCACCCCGGCGCCAATGATGGCCACCGTGCGCGCATCCGGCCGGGCGAACGCGCGGGTGGCTAGCGCGGTGGTGGCTGCAGTCCGCAAGGTGGTCAGCTCAGGAGCATCTGCAATGGCCAGCACCTGGCCGTTGTCTCCATCGTGCAGCAACACCACGCCTTGCAAGGGGTCCAGGCCTACTGCAGAGTTCTGCGGTGTGACCACCATTTGCTTAAGACACCACCGGCGCGGGGATTTCATGCGCAGCGTGGGCATGAGCGTCATTCCGTTGGGGCTCTCGCCTTCCGGACGCACGCGTGTTCGTACGGGGGCGTAGAAGCCACCTTCTGCGGTGTCCATGAAGACCTGGCGCATGGCTTCCACGCAATCCGCGGTGGTCAGCACGGCACGCAGGGTAGGCGCGTCCAGTAGGATCATGGGCGACTCCGGATGAAATCAGGCCCGCAGCAATTCACCACGGGGCGCAGGCGCGGAGGAGGCGTCTGCCGGCTGCGCCCGGAAACAACGGCTTGGCCATCGATCAGCACATGGGTGATGCCTGGCAGATCGCCATGGGCCACAGCGTCTGCGAGCGAGGTGCCGGCAGAGCCTTCCACCGGGCCGCACAAGGCCAGATCGGCGGGCCGTCCGGGAGCCAGAATGCCTTCTTGCAACCCGTGGGCACGGCCGGTGTTGCCGGTGGCCACTGCAATGGCCACCGCTGGCGAGAGGCCACACATCGAGGATAGAAAGAGAATGTTGCGCCAGGCGCCGCGTGGAATGATGCCTGTGCCGCCAGGGGTGTCGCTGCCCAAGGTCAAGCGATCGAGCCGGCCGCGCTCCACCAGGCGCCGCACCGCGCGATGGCCCGAGGCGTAGTTGCCGGAGGAGCAGATTTCAAGAGGAAACTCCAGCTCATCAATCACGCGGTCAAGGTCTTCATCGCACATAGGGATGGGGCCGCCCGAGACATGCGCCGCAATGTCTGGCTGCAACCAGGACAAGATTTCGAAGCCGCAAATCTGGCTCACGCCCGAACGTGACACGCCTCCGGTATGCACCTTGCTCCGCAGCCCGCGCTCACGGGCCCAACGCACATAGCGCTTGGCCTCCTCAGGGTCTTGCGCAAATGGATAGAACAGAAACTTCACCAGCTTTGCGCCTGCTCGTGCAAGGCGATCAAAGTGAGCTTCTGTCATGCCCGGCACCAACAATGCAGTGCCCGCATGAAGCTTGACACCACTGGCGCGGTCATTGGCAAAGGTATTGGCAGTGACTTCGGCGAGCGAGGTGATGAGATCGGGCGTTAAATTTCCATAATCCAACCCGGGCATGTGCAATTCACCGGCAGAGAGCATGGTGGTCGTGCCGCCATGCAGGTAATTGCTCACCCAGCCTATGGCATCTTGCGTGGGCGTCCATTCGCCGGCCACGGGGTGCACGTGGCCATCAATCAAACCGGGGACCACGGCAAGGCCACCCGCATCAATGACGGTATCAAACCCTTCATGAGAGCTTGGGTCCAGGGCCTCAACGAGCCCCTTGGCAATGGCAATGGACTTGACCGGCAAGCTGGGCTGCGCCAGATCGCCCGTATAGAACTCTCCAATGTTGTGGATCAAAACACGCTGCATCACCATTACTCCTTAAGTTTGTCGAAGCCAAGGAGGCTGTCGGACTTGGAAATCGCCGGCTGCAAATGGGCCGCAGCGGTCCATTTTTCACCGTCTTTTTGACCCATAGCTTGGCTATGGGCCTGCAAATCCAGCGAAAACTGTCCTCGCTGGGGCCCATTTTCGCTATCGGCGCTCCAAGTCAGACAGCCTCCTAGACGTTAATGACCGATAATCGGACATCATCTCCATAGGCACCATCACTGAGTTATGCCCGAAATTTCCAAGACAGCCGATCAGGCGCTCGTCCTGCTGGCCTATATTGCCGAACACGGTCCGCTGGGAACCACCGATCTCGCACGTGTTCTCGACATGCATCGCACCGTAGTGCATCGGCTGCTTGCAACGCTCCAGGGGCGCGGCTTTGTGCGCCGCGTGGAGGCAGGTTACTTGCCTGGCACGGCGCTTTTGCACCTGGCGCAGTTTGTGGAACCCGAGCTGATCGCGTCGGCCCGCCCTATCCTGGACACGTTGGCTCAGGAGTTTGGCGAGACCTTCATTCTGACCGCCTTGCAAGGCAGCCATGAGGCGATCCAGATCGAGCAGGCCGTGGGCGGCCATCATTTCATGCGGGTGCAATTGACGCGAGGCTTTCGCCACCCTCTCTCCAAGGGGGCCAGTGGGCGCTCCATCCTGGCCTTTTGCGAAGCTCCCACGGTTGCGTACGCGTTGCAGCATTCCGAAGACCCGGATCACTTGTCTCAATTGCTGAGCGAAGTGCGCGAATTGGGTTACGCCGTATCGCACGACGAGCTCTCGCCGGGCGTGCACGGTGTGTCCGTGCCCATCATGCAGGATAAGTTGCCCATCGCCTCGATTGGCGTGGTTTACCCGGCTGTACGTGCCGAGGCGGTGGAGACCTATGTCAAGGCACTTAAAAAAGCCGCCACAGCCATTGCTCGCGCCCTCAAGCAGCAGAGCGCCTGAGACCAAGGCACACCGGAGCTGAACCTGGTTGCGATTGCCTGTGCGCCGCGCTTTCATACCAAGCCGCTCGGAAACACAAATCCGTTCACGCTGAGCCTGTGGAAGCGCTGCGCGAGGCTTCGACCCTTCGTCAAGCTCAGGACAGGCCAAGCTCAGCCCGAACGGTGTGGGTGGAGTGAACGCAATGCGGTATCAAAACGGGCTTTCCACCGCCACGGTTTCCGGAAAATCCTTGATCGCATCCTGAATGGCCTTGCGAACCCGCTGCGCATCGCCCACCTCATGCATGAGCAAGAGCGTCAGGCGCGCCAAAATTTGTGGGGTGGCTTCCTCGCCGGTGCGGGCCATGCTGTAGCAGAGCTCAGTGTAGAGATCGTCCAGATCCTGGGGAGCGAGTGCGGTCACAGAGAGCCTCCTTGGCAGCAGAGTTCGATGGCTTGGCGAATAGCAGGGGCGTCCGCCTGGCGCCAGCGGGCCAGAACGTTTCCGTCCGGGCGAATAAGGTACACCGTGCCGGGTTTGGCGTCGTAGCGCTGGCCAAGATCGCTCTTGGTTTCAAGCGACAACTGGGTTAGCGGCAGATTCAGCTCAGACACTTGTGCGGTCCAGGCCGGTGTTGGCTCGAACGCCATCAGGGTGAATTGCGGGCCTATGTGTTGGCACAGGTGGCCGCCTTGGGGCAGAGGCGCATCAATGAAGGCAAAGCCGCTTCGAGGGCCTGCCGTGAATGCCGCATCTTGCGCAGCTTGATTCAGCGGCGAATCCGGATAGCCCACCGTGGTGCTCTGGCGGGGATCGATCAGGCGGCGAACCCAGGGGTGTTCCGCTGCCAGCCCCAGCACCGCCGAACGCATCAGCGCGAACGCCGGTGCAGGTGGTGCCATGAATTCAGCGCTCTTGGAGGCATGGCGCATGTTCTCGCGCGTGGCAAACACACGCTCAGGCGTATAGGTATCCAGCAGGCGTTCATTGGCCTGGCCTCGCATCACGAAAGCCAGCTTCCAGACCAGGTTGTTCACATCTTCCATGCCGGAGTTGAGTCCGCGCACTCCGAAGATGGGCACTAGGTGGGCAGCGTCGCCCGCCAGCAACACCCGGCCATGCCGATAGTCCTCAAGCGTCAGGCAACTGGCCCGGTACAAGGTGATCCATACCGGTTGCCAGGGTGCGTGTTCGCCAATGAGTTCCAGGTGGCTTCGAATACGCTCCAGCACGTTCTCAGGCTTCACCGCCTCTTCTGGGTCTTCGTCTTCGCGCAATTGATAGTCAAAGCGCCAAAGATCGTCCCGATGTTTGTGCAAAAGCAGTGTGGCACCCGGGTTGGAAGGTGGATCAAACCACGCGCGGCGCCCCGCGGGGAGCTCGCTTTTCATCTTGATGTCCGCAATGATGTACTGGCCGTCGTAGCGTGTGCCCACAAAGCGGGCGCCCAGAGCCTTGCGCACTGCGCTGTGGGCGCCATCGGTGCCCACTACCCAGTCAGCGTTCAGTGTGTAGGTGCCTTCCGGTGTGGACACATCCAGCTCTACACCTCCATCGACCTGGCGCATCGCTTCCATGCGGTTTTGCCAGCGGATTTCAATCAGGTCGGCGTAGTTCGCCCTGATCGAGTCCAGCATGTACTGCTCTATATAGCACTGCTGAATATTCACCAGCCTGGGGAACTTCGCGACGGGATCTTGCGGCACCTCC
This sequence comes from Ottowia thiooxydans DSM 14619, assembly GCF_000422885.1. Lineage (GTDB taxonomy): Bacteria > Pseudomonadota > Gammaproteobacteria > Burkholderiales > Burkholderiaceae_C > Ottowia > Ottowia thiooxydans. The sequence continues at coordinate 31,527 of NZ_AUGX01000025.1, forward strand.
AGGTGCAACACCTCCTCTGTGCGGTAGTAGCTCCACCCCTCTGCCCAGGGCAAACCCTGGCGCATGATGGGCTCGGCCACCCCCGTCTGCTCGAAGATCTCCAGTGTTCGAGACGTGACGCACCCTGCACGGCTGCCCAGACAAACGCTGTCGTCCGCCTCCAGCACCACGCTGGCGATTCCCTGGCGAGCCAGGCCCAACGCCACCGCAAAGCCCACAGGGCCTCCACCCACCACCGCCACGCGGTGGCGGACCTGATCGCGCCCTTGTTGGGTCTTTGGGACTACGGGCGCGAATTTCTCGTAGTCGAAATATGAAACGAACTCCATCAATGTCCTTGGCCGTTGAGAGAAATTGTGGCAGACTGACGTCCTATATTTGAACAGTGTCATCCTGTATTCGGACAGTCTAACCAAGACAACCGATTTTCGTCAACTATCGTCAACCCCATCGTGAGGACGCCATGCACCCGCCGGAATTCAACGTTAATCGACTGAATCATGTCGCCTGGCGCTGCCGCGACGCAGAAGAGACCCGGGCTTTCTATGAAGATGTGCTCGGTCTGCCTCTTGCGCACGTGGTGCGCGAAGATCGAGTCCCCTCCACTGGAGAGGAAAGCTCGTTCGCGCATCTGTTCTTCCAGATGCGCGATGGCTCTTATGTTGCCTTTTTTGATCTCGGCGATGGCCAGGGCGCCTCTGACCCCACCACGCCCGCCTGGGTCAACCATCTGGCCATGTCGGTCGGCTCTCGCGAAGAGCTTGAAAGCGCACGCCAGCGCCTGTTGGATGCGAATGTCAAAGTGATCGGTATCGTGGATCACAGCTGGCTGCAATCTATCTATTTCCATGATCCCAATGGCCTGCGCCTGGAGCTTTCCTGGCAAGTGGGCGGCGCGGATGTGCTGGATGATTTCTCCCGCAAGGCCCATTCCACACTGGCGCAATGGACGGCAGACAAAGCAGAGGGGCGCGCATGACTTCCTTGACTAAAGAGCTCGTGGTCCTGGATGTCAAGCCAAGCATATCCATGGATTCGCAGTCTGGCATTGCCCAACTGTGGCCCAAAATTTATGGCGCCATTGTGCGGGCCAAGGATCGCAAGACAGCGGCGATCGTCATGCACCCCGCCAGCAATTTCATGGGCCACTATTTGCTGGAGCCTATGGCAGAGGCCGGCATCACCATGCTGGGGCTCAACTCCCGCTACGTGAACAACGACTCCCAGCTCATCATGGAGCGGGTGCTCCAGGATCTGGGCGCCGGCGTACGCTATCTGCGAGAGCAAGGCTACGAGAAGATCATCCTGATCGGCAACTCCGGTGGTGCCGCGCTCGCCTCTTACTACCAGGCGCAGGCCGAGAAGTTCACCGCCACCCATACGCCTGCGGGAGACCCAACAGGGCTGGTGGCTGAAGATTTGCCTCCGGTCGACGGCATCGTGCTCACAGCGGCGCACCCCGGCCGTTCGCGTCTGTTTGCCGACTGGCTTGATCCCTCGGTGATCGATGAGCGCGACGCTTTCTCCGCCAACCCCGAGCTGGACATGTTCAACACAGCCAACGGCCCGGCCTATAGCGCTGAATGGCTGACCCGTTACCGGGCTGCCCAGGTGGAACGCAATGCGCGCATAGAACAATGGGCACGCGCACAACTGGCCTTTATCCGCGCCATGCCAGTACCCGTGCGCGATATGGCTTTCATCATCTATCGCACGGCGGCGGACCCCAGGCACCTGGACTCCAGCCTGGACCCGAATGACCGGCCTGCCGGCAGCAACATCTGGGGCAACCCGCGCGAAGTCAACTATGGCGCCAACAATATTGGCCGCTACACCACAATCACGGCCTACTTGAGCCAGTGGGCGGAATGCACCAAGGCAGATGGCCCCAGCAACCTCATCGAAACCACTGTGCCGGTGTTGTCCATCGAACACACGGCAGATGCTTCAGTGGTGCCTGCGATGAACTTACTGTGGAAGTCACGCCAGCCTGGCCGCATCTCGCGTCATGAGCTGAAAGGCGGCACTCACTACTTGGCTGGTCAACCTGAAAAGGTGCGCGAGACCATAGATGCCATCCTGGATTGGGTCGCACGGGCGGTCTGAAAACCTCGCGATACCACTCGGTATCGCTGCGTTTTTTTGCCTTGCCCCGAGTAAGAATGCATAGATTTCATTCTGTGCAGCTATTTGCGGGGCAGCACACTAGCCGGAGGGGCGCGGGATACCTGAACCGTCTGCGGCAGCCTCAGCCGGCAGTTCAAGCGTTGTAGTCTTTGTGATCTCAGACTTTCGTCAGATTCGCGATCATGTGCGCCAAGCGCGAAAGAAGGCTACGCGGGTTGTCGGTAATGCAATAGTTTCGCCAGCCGAAGATGCGTCGCACGTACGCGTCAGCTGAGTTGTCCACCGCGATGCAGGCCGTGCGTACGCCTGCTTCGCGCGCTTCGGAGACCGCCTGGCGGGCGTCCTCGATCAGGTAGGCAGGGTCGTGTACGTCGATGTCGCTTGGCGCGCCGTCGGTCACAAGTAGCAGCGCGCGCTGTCCGCGCGGCTCTGTCTGCAACAGCGAAGCGGCATGGCGCAAAGCGGCGCCCATGCGAGTCGAATAGCGCCCGCGCACCGCACCGATCATGGCCCGCGCGGGTGCATCAAGCGGCCGGCCAAACTCGAGCAAGCGGTAGTAGTACACCTCAGCGCGAGTGTTCGACGAGAAGCCGTGCACGGCTATGCGGCATGTGCCGCGCGCGTTTGAGGCAGCCAGCAGCAATGCCGCTTGCTTCTCAAGGTCGAGCAGCGATGCATGTCCCGTATCGGTATCGTTCGTGGATTCGGAGAGGTCGAGCAATACCAGCACGCTCGAAGAGCGCGGTCCCTTGCCCGCGCGCATGAAGATGCGTGGGTCGGGCCGCAGCTGGAGCCGACGGTCAATCAACACCTCTACGGCCGCATTGAGGTCGATATCATCACCCTCCGGCTGCCGGCGCAGACGGCGCTTGCGGTCGAGGTGGCGGGGCAACGCTAGTGGAGCAACGTACTCTCTGTTTGCGCTGGCCTGCGCATGCGTCACAGGCAGCCCCTGCCATGTCGGCATCTTCTCGATCACCGTGCACCAGTCAGGGCGTAGGCGTTCCAGCTTGCGGTCCCATTCGGGGTAGCTGTAGCTGCGAAGATTCATCTCGACAGTGGCCTCGGGCGAGGTCATGACATCTTCGCTCGCAGATTTCGAAGGCGGTGATCGTGTGTTCGGCTGCTGCAGAGCGATGGCCTCTTCGGGCGGGACTTCGGCCTCATCAAAATCCCAGAGGTAGCTGTTGTCGTCACGCCAGCGCGCGGGCACCGTGTAGCCGTGGGGCTCGAAGCGCACACGCATCTGGCCGAGGTCGTTGGCGAGGATCGACGCGATGCTGCGGAAGGCGCTGTAATCTTCCAACCCCGCCCGGGACACGGTCTCGTCGAACAGCCGGCGCGCCTTATTTACCCAGTGGTTATCGTCCTGCGCATCGTGCAGAAGGAGTATGCGGTCCATGCGGGCTGCGAGCGCGGCGAAGCGCAGATCCAACGAGTCGGGCATGGGCGCGAGCGATGTGGCGAACCAGCCATGCAACCCAGGGAAGTCGCGGCACAACAGGCGCTCAACGCGCGCGTCTTCGATCGCTGAGACCAGGGCGATGCCCATGGGCTTGAGTGGGTGCGCTGGGCGCGCAGGTTGTGAGTGGCGCAGGTGTGCAACGGCGTGGGCGACCATGGCGCGGCGCAAACCATCTGCGCCTTCGGGCAGCAGTAACCGCCTGCCGACGAGTACTGCCCGTGGTCCCTGCTGTGTCTGTAACTCCAGGTCGATGCCGGCCAGCCCGCGCGCCAGCAGCGACAGCGAGAGCAAGCCGTCGCTCATCCGAACTGGGCCTCTACAAAGCCCTGCAGCGCAGCCTCCATGTCGGGGTCGTCAGTGAGCGCGCGTGTCATCGTCATATCGCAGCTCTCACGAGGCGTGACGCCATTGCGGATGAGCGCGCCCGCGTAGATCAGCATGCGGGTCGACACGCCTTCGTCAAGCCCTCGGTGCTTCAGCTCGCGTGAGCAGTGCGCAATGGCCACCAGCTTCGCGGCAAGGTCAAGCCCGATCTGCGCCTCGTGAGCAACGATTTCCGCTTCGAGACTGCTATCGGGATAGTCAAACGCCAACGCCGCGAAGCGCTGGCGCGTCGAGGGTTTCATGTCCTTCGCGCTGCTCTGATAGCCGGGGTTGTACGACACCACCAACTGAAAATCGGGGTGCGCACGCACCATCTCCCCCCTCTTGTCGAGTGGCAGGATGCGCCGCGCATCGGTCAGCGGATGGATCACAATGGTGGTGTCTTGCCGCGCCTCCACAACCTCGTCGAGGTAGCAAATGCCGCCGTGGCGCACGGCCAGCGTCAGCGACCCATCCTGCCAGGCCGTGCCGTTGGCATCGAGCAAGTAGCGCCCCACAAGGTCTGAGGCTGTCATGTCCTCGTTGCACGCCAGCGTGACCAACGGGCGACCCAGCGACCACGCCATGTGTTCCACGAAACGGGTCTTACCGCAACCGGTCGGCCCCTTCAGGATCAGTGGCATGCGGTGGTGATAGGCCTGTTGGTACAGGCTGACTTCATTGCCCGCTGGCCGGTAGAAGGGTTCGGTCTCGATGCGATAGCTCGCAAGCGGATCCGGAGTGGATGCGGTCATCGTGTGTCGCGCTCCTCTCTCAACGGTGCTTGGCAGGCTCGTTCGGAATGCCCTCAATCGGACACTCCGGCGTACCCACGGTGGTGCGCGTAAACGACTCCACCATTTCACGTGTGCCCTCGGGATCGCTGATCCACTGCGTGTAGAAGTTATACGGACAGGCCGCCACACCCTTGTCACCGTCGCCGGAGTTGATGGTGCCTGTGTAGCCACGATGCACGAGCTTGAACAGGTGGTTTTGCGATTGGCCGTTCTTGCGCGCATCACGGATCAAGCTCATGGACAGCTCTCCGTACTGGATGCCCATCGCTTCCTCGCCGCATTCGCCCAGCGTACGCCCGTCAAAGCCGATGATGGCCGAATGCCCGAAGTAGGAATACACACCATCGAAGCCCGCAGCATTGGCCACAGCGACGTAGGTATTGTTCATGAACGCCATGGCCTTGGATATCATGATCTGTTGTTCCTTGGCAGGGTACATATAGCCTTGGCAGCGGATGATGAGCTCGGCTCCTTTCATCGCGCAGTCGCGCCAAATTTCGGGATAGTTGCCGTCGTCACAGATGATCAGGCTCATCTTCATGCCCTTGGGGCCTTCGCTCACGTAAGTGCAGTCACCCGGATACCAGCCCTCGATGGGCACCCACGGCATGATCTTGCGATACTTCTGGACGATTTCCCCCTGATCGTTCATGAGTATGAGCGTGTTGTACGGCGCTTTGTTCGGATGCTCTTCATGCCGCTCACCTGTGAGCGAGAACACCCCCCACACCTTGGCCTTGCGGCAGGCGGCGGCGAATATCTCCGTCTCCTCTCCTGGCACGGTCGACGCTGTGTCATACATCTCCTTGGCGTCGTACATGATTCCGTGCGTGGAATACTCGGGAAAAATCACCAAGTCCATGCCCGGAAGGCCTCGTTTCATGCCGACCATCATGTCGGCGATCTTGCGCGCGTTGTCCAACACCTCGGCCTTGGTGTGCAAGGAAGGCATGGTGTAGTTGACCACGGCGACGCCCACGCAATCGTTGCTGCTCGATATATCTCCATGTCTCATGACGGTGCTCCTGAAGGGGGAAAGGGATAGGGAGTGAAAGAAATGAAGCCGCCGGGCTTATGCGGGAACGCAGAAAGGCCGCGACGAAGCTCATGCTGTCGCGTGCTCCGAGGTTCTCTTGCGCACAGCATCAGCAAGCGATGCCGCTACCGTTAGCGCCGTGTCAGCTTTCCACCACCGATACCAAAATGCGTTTGCCGGTATCGGGGTCGATGAAGCCGGGGCCGTCAACGTTCATCACAGTCTCGCCGACCCCGAGGCGCACAAAGACATAGCGCACGTCTTCCCCCTCAATGATCTGTGCGCGATGGATCGCTCCGCGTGGGAAGAACGCGTAGTCCCCCTTGCCGATTTCAAAGGATCTTTCGCCTTCTTGGCCCCAATCGACGCGGATTCGACCAGACAGCATGTACATCACGCTGTCGTAGTTGGCATGGTGATGCCACTGGCTAGGGTCGTCGTACGCGGTGACATGGCACTCGCCGACCCACAGGCCGTCCGTTGCAAATGCCTTCATCCGGTTCTGACCGGGCGTAATGGGCCCTTGGGTGAGCGTCTCTTTTGTAACGTACGAAATAGTGTTGAAAATGCCTTGAGCCATGGGAAGCCTCCTGCTTTATGGTGCGCAGCCGATTGCTGCCGAGGCAATCGTAGAGGTCCAATGTGCTGAAGAAAATGTCCACTTTCCTACCGCATACAAGACCATTTCAGCACGTCCAATGACTACGCTTTCTCTGGTGAGCTAGACCGGATATGAAACTCAAGAGGCGCGATGTGCCGAAGCGCAAACCTTGCAAAAGGAAAGGCCTTCAGCGGCGGCTAGCTACATGCCGAACGGAGTCACCAAGGCGGGTAGCTGCGGTCATGAGCAGCGTGCGGTCGTAACCTGTGAAGCATATGTCCAGCCCTGACCGTCCACCGCCGTCCAGATACATTGGTGAGATGGGTCTGACGACTACCCCGCGGCGTGCTGCTTCGGCGGCAACTTCCCGATCATCGATGTCTTCTCTCAGATACGCAACGAAGCGCATGCCGCAGTCAGGCGTGGCGATCGTTGCAAAAGGCTCTAGTGCCGAGCGCAAATGCGGCACGAATTCTTCGAGAATGCTGCTGTAGCGCTGCCGCATCCGACGAATGTGGCTGGTGAAATAGCCTTCCCGCATAAATTCCTCAAGCACGCCGTGATGCGCGGCTGGTGGCCCGCGATCGGTCAGAAAGCGTGCGCCGCGAAATGCCTCTACCAAATCGAGTGGCACCACTAGAAATCCAGTCCGGATGCCAGGGAATAAAACTTTGCTGAGTGTGCCGACGTAGATCACGCGTGACGACTGATCCAAGCCCTGCAACGAAGGAAGGGGCGCTCCCTCGTAACGAAACTCGCTGTCGTAGTCGTCCTCTACGACCCATGCATCGGCCTCGTTGGCTGCATGGAGCAACTCGTACCGGCGCTCGATAGACATGACCGCACCAGTGGGATACTGATGCGACGGTGTCACAAAGATAGCCCTCGGGCGCGGCTCTTTCTCAAGGCCGACTTTGACGCAGAGCCCGCTCTCATCGACGGGCACTGGAACTGTAATGATGTTGGCTGCCCTCAATGCCGTCTGCACGGCCCTGTACCCGGGCTCCTCGATCCACACGGGGTCCTCGGCATTGAGGAGCACGCGGATGGCCAAATCGATGCCTTGCTGTGCTCCTGATGTCACGATGACCTGGTCGGCAGTGCAGTTGACTGATCGGAAGGCGCGCAGATATTCGGCGATCACCTGCCGAAAAGACTCGCGCCCGAAGAGATCGCCATAGCCCAGTACATCCGTGGCAATCGATTTCGCCTGGCGCACCGTGATCTGACGCCAAGCCTCGATCGTTGGGACGTCTACGGAAACGCGACCTGGGCTGAATGGTCGATCGTTAAAGACGGTGCTCTCGCGTAGAACATCTTGATAGCGATAGCCAGCATCCGAAAGCATTCGAAGAGACGCGCTGTCGGAGGCTGCCGCACGCATCAACCCGCGTCCACCCACCGTTGGAAGATGCTCGGCGATGAATGTGCCAGAGCCCTTTTTTCCTTCGATAAAGCCTTCGGCGAGAAGATTGTCGAATGCCGTGACGACCGACGTGCGCGAGACCTGCAAGCGCTCCGACAAAATTCTGGATGAGGGAAGTCTGCTGCCCGCGGGAAGGGCGCGGCTGATAATCGCTTGCCTCAGCTGCAGGTAGATTTGACGAGAAATTTGCGTGGTCGAATCACGGTCAACGGTAATCTCGCGCAGTTCTGCCCACTTGGTTTGGCCTGTTCTCCTCATTCAATCTCCAATCCAAGGTTCAGCAGACATTCTTGCTCTATCCTGGAACAAGTTCGTAGGTAGGGCGCAGCTTATGCAATCTGAAATTTCGCTTCGCTCGCGACTTCAATCGGACGACTCAACGGCGTTTCCGGCTCGCATCCGAACGAGAAGCTTCGACCCGGCGCGGCGGCAAGCAGTGTCTGTGTGTACTCGTGCTTCGGTGCGCTGAACACTTGCTCTGCCGAACCATACTCCACCACACGACCTCGCGACATGACCGCGACGTGGTCGCAGATCTGCGCCGCCACCCGCAGATCGTGCGTAATGAACAGCATCGCCAGTTGCATGCTCGAGCGAATCTCATCCAGCAGTGCCAAAACCTGCGCCTGGACCGACACATCCAACGCTGAAACCGCTTCGTCAGCTATCAGAAGTTCTGGCTCCATCGCGAGTGCTCTGGCAATACAGATCCTTTGACGTTGTCCTCCAGAAAATTGGTGGGGATAGCGGTCAAGCGCCCGCGCATCAAGTTGAACAGTTTCCATCAAAGTCCGTGCTCGCCGCATTGCGGCGTCTTTCGACACGCCAAAATTGAGCGGGCCTTCTATGATGGAGTCGCCCACCGTCCAACGCGGGTTAAGGCTGCGATACGGATCCTGGAACACCATTTGTACACGGCGACGTAGCGGGCGAAGTTGACCTGCCCTCATGGTGGCGATCTCGCTGCCGTTGAGCTGGACTGAGCCCGAACTTGGCGTGATGAGTCGCGCAACGCAGCGTGCGAGCGTAGATTTTCCCGAGCCCGATTCTCCTACGATGCCAAGCGTCTGGCCTCGCCCGATTTGAAGGTCCACACCATCGACCGCGCGTAAGCCCGCAGTCTTGGAAAAAAAGCCCCGGCGCTCATACTCCTTCTTCAAGCCTGTGACCTTCAGCACAGTCTCAGGGGCCTCAGCGGTCTTGGCGGGTATGCGCTGGCGCGGCTTCAGTGAAGGGACCGCGTCTATCAGCATACGGGTATATGCCTGCTTTGGTGAGTTGAGCAGGGCGAGAGTTTGTTGTGTCTCAACCAGGTCCCCAAGGTGCAAGACCACCACGCGATCCGCGATGTCGGCGACGACACCGAAGTCGTGCGTAATGAACAGAACGCCGGTGCCCTTTTTCCTTTGCAAGTCTCGAATGAGGCGCAAAATTTGCGCCTGGGTTGTGACGTCCAACGCCGTAGTGGGCTCATCTGCGATCAAGAGCACCGGCTCCATGATGAGAGCCATGGCGATCATGATCCGCTGGCGCTGGCCACCCGAGAGCTGATGCGGAAAGGAGTTGATCACTCGATCGGGGTCCGGCAACTGCACCTCATCGATAATTTCACGAATGCGGCTGCGTCGCTTTTCGGGCGCCCAGTCAGTGTGCATACGAAGAACTTCGTCAAGTTGAGCACCGCATCTCATGACAGGGTTCAGGGCCGTCATCGGTTCTTGGAACACCATCGACATCCGAACACAGCGCAGCTCTCGTAACCGGGACTGCGAGGCCTTCAGCAGGTTCTCGCCCTCTAGCAGGATTTCGCCGGACAGTACTGGTAGCTCATCCGGGGAAAGGCCCATGATCGTGTGAGCAATCACGGACTTGCCAGAACCCGACTCGCCAACGAGGCATACGACCTCGCCCGGGTTGACAATCAAGTTGACGTTAGTCACGGCACGTTGTCGGTCTCCACCTGCCGGTAACGCCACGTTCAAGTTACTGATGCTCAATACGGGCTTCATCGCTTTGCTTTCTTGGGATCCAGGGTGTCGCGCAGGCCATCCCCTAAGATGTTTACCGCCAGGACGGTTAGAGCCAGGGCAATGCCGGCAAATAGCACGTTATGTGGGTACTGCTGGAAGCTTGCACGTCCCTCAGCCATGATGTTGCCCCAGGTAGGAAGCTCGGCGGGCAAGCCTACGCCAAGGAAAGACAACACCGACTCGGTCAACATGGCAGACGCGCACACATAGGTGCCCTGCACGATCAGCGGGGCAGCGGTATTGGGCAGCAAGTGCTTGAAGATCACACCAAACGAACGTGTGCCCAGTGAAATGGCGGCTTCAACGTAGGGTTCTTCGCGAAGAGAAAGTACGAGCGAGCGCACCAGGCGAGTCACGCGGGGTATTTCAGGTATGGCCACCGCCACGATGACTGTGGTGAGCGAGCCTTTCCACAAAGACACCAGCGCGATGGCTACAAGAATTCCGGGGACAGCCATGATGCCGTCCATCAGGCGCATGATCGCCATGTCAAACCATTTGAAGTAACCGGCGGCCAATCCCGCGAGCAATCCAAAGAAAAGAGCAATAGCCGCACAGGCCGCCCCAATGGACAGCGAAATTTGAGCGCCATAGACCACGCGGCTGTAGATGTCGCGTCCAAGCGAGTCCGATCCCAGCCAGAAGTGGTGCGGTGCGACATCCCCCTCAAGCGAAGTCATCTCCCCTACTGCACTAGGCAACAGGTTGCGACTTCCTGCGTCGAAAAGCGTGGGATCCACGGTGCCAAGCCAGGGAGCCGTGAGGGAAACGCAGAGCAAAAATACCAGCACGGCACCGCCCGCCCGCACGGACCAGTTATTTCGTACGCGGCTCCATATGCCTGTGCGCTTTTTCTGCACCATTGCATCACCGCAGCGGTTTGGCAGCGATGAAGCAGCTACTGCAACTATTGTGGCTTTAGTGTTCATGAAGACGTTTAACTAGTAGCGGATCCGTGGATCCAACAGGAGATATGACAGGTCAACGAGCAGGTTGATCAGCACATACACCATGGAGAAGAACAGAATCACTCCCTGTACGGTGGGAAAGTCACGCGCAAGCACCGCATCGACGGTCAGACGGCCCAGGCCCGGAATCCCGTAAACCGACTCGGTGACAACCACCCCGCCCATGAGCAAGGCAATTCCGATGCCGATCACGGTCACGATCGGCACGGCAGCATTGGACAGTGCGTGCACGATCAACACGCGCATTTCTGTCAGGCCTTTGGAACGTGCGGTGCGCACGTGGTCCTGAGAAAGTACCTCTTGAACGCTGGCGCGCGTGACACGCGCGATCAGCGCGATATAGACGATGGAGAGTGTCAGGGACGGAAGGATCAGATGGTAGAAAAATGGACCTACCCCGTCGCTGAGACGTCGATACCCCTGTACCGGGAGCCAGCCCAACTTCATGGATACCAGCCAGATCAGCATGTAACCGAGCACAAATGAAGGGATGGAAAATCCCAACACCGAGAAGCTCATCAATGCACGATCAAGCCAGCCTCCTTGCCGCCACGCTGCCAGTACGCCAAGAGGCACTGCAAAGCACACGGCGAGAACGATGGAAAAGAGAGACAACGCAAATGTTGGCTCAATACGATGAGCAATCAGTTCGCTGACCGGAGCCTTGTAGTAGTAGGACTGCCCCAGATCGCCGCCAAGCACATGGCCAATCCATAGCCCGAACTGTGTCGTTAGCGGTTCAGAAAGCCCAAGCGCGGCGCGAATCTCCGCCACGTTTTCCGCCGAAGCCGCATCGCCGGCCAAGATACTGGCCGGGTCACCCGGGGTGAGCCGTAGCAACAGGAACACGCCCACCGCCACGATGAACATGACAGGGATCGTCGCAGCGATCCGCTTCAGAACGAAGTTCAGCATGGGCAATCCAGTCCGCGTTCAGGGGGGGCACAGCAAGAAGTGCGCTCGTTCACTTCTTCAGGTTCCAGTAGAAGTTGCCAGGCCCGGTCACCAGACCAGTGACCTCCTTGCGCATGGCCGCCGGATTGACGTATTCCCCGAGCGGGACGTACATGACCACCTCATAAGCGCGCGCTTGCATCGCCTCTGCAATAGCGACGCGCTTTGCCATATCCGGCTCGACAGCGAACTGCTTGCGCAATGCCACCAGTTCCGAGTCTGAAGGCCAACCAAACCATGATTTCTCACCCTCGGCACTCAACGTCAGGCTCGACGCGGGGCTCCAGAGATCAGGCGAGACGATAGTTGTTGTAAAAATACTCCAACCTCCGGCGGCCACCGGATCTTTTTTGGCGCGCCGCGTCACGACAGAATTCCAGTCCATGGCAGCAAGCTCCACCTTGAAGCCAGCCTGGCGCAACAATTGAGCTGCGACGTCAGGTAGTTTGTCGATGGATGGCAGATCGGTTGGTTTCATGATCAGGACTGTGGTGCCGTCGTAGCCTGATGCCTTGAGCAAGTCCCGTGCCATCTTCATGTTTGATTTCGAGAACGATTCGGAGCCCTTGGTAGAGCCGTACGGCGTTCCGCAAATGAACATGGAATAGCAGATCTTGTAATACCCCTTGATGCCGACCTGTGCCTTCAAGAACGCCTCTTGATTGCTCAATGCAGCAAGTGCGGCTTGGCGAACCTTGATGTTGTTGAACGGTGGCTGCAGGTGATTGAATCGCAGTGAGAACTGACTGCCTAGCGTGTTGCCGTTGACGCTCTTGATGTCTTTGTCGGCAGAGAGTGCCGCGTACGAATCGAAACCGGGTTGCTCGATCATGTCGACCTCCCCGTTCCTCAGGGCGTTCACCTGCGACTGCGGATCGCGTAATGCGAGGTTCCACTCCACACGATCAACGTAAACATGTTTCCCTCCCGTGGTGCCGGAGGCCGGCTCTTGACGAGGTACGTATTTGGCGAATTTGACGTAGACGGATTTGTCACCAGGCTTGAATTCGTCGCGCTTGAATACGTAAGGGCCAGAACCGATGTAGTCCTCGATTTGCTTGAACGGATCCGTCTCTGCAATGCGTTTTGGCATGATGAATGGGACGCTCGAGGACGGTTTTCCAAGTGCGTCAAGCATGATGCCGGTGGGCTGCTTTAGATGGATGCGAAAGGTATCCGCTGTCGGTGCGTCAAGCTTGTCAATGAAGCTGTAGAGCAGCTGTCCCATTGGATCGCGCTTACCCCACCTGGTTAGCGACGCCGTTACGTCCTCAGCAGTTACGGGCGCGCCGTCGTGGAACTGCAGTCCCTTGCGCAATGTGAAATTCCACAGCAAACCATCGGGGCTGACGCTCCATGTGTCCACCATTTGGGGCTTGATCGCACCTTTCTCATCCGTTCCAAACAGAGTGTCATAGATCATGTAGCCGTGATTGCGAACGACGTAGGCTGTGGTCCAGATCGGGTCGAGAACCGACAGATTGGTCTGCGGAACGACCTTGAGGACTTTGTTCTGTGCGGCAGCTGCGCTTGATAGCAGCAGACTCGCGGCCGCAGTCAGGAATAAGGATGTGAGCAAGGATTTTCTGTTCTGCGATTTCATTTGGGCTTTCAAGGTTCGTGGAAAGGGCCATCTCGGCAGCGAGCTCGGCTTCTTAGATCGTGAATACGTTCTTAGGGCGAAGGAATTACACACTCGATGGTTCGCCCGCCATCAATCCACTTCAGGTGTGAATCCAAGTCCACTTTGTTCTTGAATGCTGTGAGTTAGAGGCCCATTGAGCCGTTGCCGAGCCTGGGCGGCTCTCCTGTGCTGTGTGTACTCGGCGAAGCTTCCACGAGTGGAATGCCCCAATCAACATGGGCTTTGACTGAAGCTAAGCGCCAGGAGATCAAGCCGCTGGAGCTGCGAGCGTGCATCGTGCAGGCCTGCGCTGGTGGGAAGAGCAACAACGTGCTGATAGCTCGTCAGCGCGTCACTTCGTTGACGGTGATCAAGCGGAGGCACGGTTCGTCAAACATCGACTCAGCGGCCTGATGGGCGTGCCCCATTCTGGGGCGCTAGGGTCATCGGCGATGCCCCAGGAAGTGGTCTACCCGTCGTTGACCAAATACCCGGAGCCTCTCCGGTTAGAACGCAGAGGAAGTCGGCCGGGTGTTCAACGTACCCTCACTTCACTCGGTGCAGCCGCACAGCAAAGACTGCGGCCGCCACCAGCGCAAGGGAAAGCAACAGCTTCTCCTACGCGCTATCCAACAAGGGCACAGTAGCGATCTTTGTGCGCAGCGCGGCATCCAACCGTGATGCAGGCGGTCTGCTCTAGCGCCTTGCTATTGTGTTTGGACCCACGCCGGGTTGATTGGCGCGAACATATCCGCCTTCCAGCTATCTGGGAAGGACGAGAACAAGATCTCGGATCCATCCAACACCCACAAGCTGAGAATCTAATGCAAGTGTCATCCGTCTCAATACAGCAACCACGGGCGTTGCCGTATGGGGATGCAGGTCTCAATCCACGTGAATGTTCTTCGCCTTGATGAGCGCAGCCTACCGCACACGCTCCGTTTCAGCAAAATGACGACGGTGGCAGACACGAAGTGTCGAACGTTAGAGTCGCGCTGGAAGCAGCGTCCCCCAACATTCACCGAAACCGATCCGCGTCGCACCAGGCCGCTCGCACCAGCCTCTCAAGACCACCGAGTCACCGTCTTCCAGGAAGATGCGTTTTTCACCCGATGAGAGGTGAACGGGACGTTTTCCCCCTGCCGTGAGTTCGATCAAGGCGCCGGCCTGGTTTGTCCCTGGTCCAGAGAGCGTGCCGGTGCCCAGCAGGTCACCGGGCCGTAGATCACACCCGTTGACTGAATGGTGCGTGACCATCTGTGCCATCGTCCAGTACGCGTGGTGATAGCTGGTTTCGGCGATGTAGTCTGCGTGCGCGCCTGCAGCCTGCATGCCGACCGTTAGCAGTCCGACCTGCAGTCGGATGTCGATCGCTCCGGACGCGCGGTTCAGCGTACTGTCCAGATACGGGAGCGGTTGGGGATCTGCTGTTTCACGCGTGAACGGCAGCCGAAACGGAACGAGCGCTTCTAGCGTCACAATCCACGGCGAAATGGTAGTCGCGAAGTTCTTGGACAAGAACGGGCCGAGGGGCTGGTATTCCCATCCTTGCAGGTCACGCGCTGACCAGTCGTTGAGCAGGCAGATGCCGAATACGTGCTCTTCGGCATCTGTAATGGGGATGGGATCGCCCGGACGATTGCCCATCCCGACGAATATTCCCAGCTCGAGTTCGAAGTCCAGGCTGCGCGTCGGTGTGAGCACGGGTGTTGTTGTCTCTGCGTCCTTGACCTGGCCTAACGGCCGGCGAAAGCTCTGCCCGGATACGCCGATACTCGAAGCTCGGCCATGGTACGCGATGGGCACCCACTTGTAATTTTGCAGAAGTGGATTGTTCGGACGGAACTGCTTGCCGATATTGGTGGCGTGGTGGACGGAAGTGTAGAAGTCCGTGTAGTCACCAATGTGCGCGGGCAAGTCGTACTCCACGTCATTCATAGGGACTAGGCACGAACCTACTAGTGCCTGGCCCGCCGCGCCGTCCCGCAGGAGGCGCGACAGGGCGAGACGCAGTGCACTCCAGGCAGAAGGACCCAATGCCATCAGCGCGTTCAGATTTTTCATTCCCCCGGCCTCGGCAGCCTGCTTCGCCTGATCGGAAACGAGGCACGAGGCGGCGATACGTGGAAGATCCACGATCTGGTCGCCGATGGCGACACCTCCACGAAACGGCTCGCTGCTGCCTTTGCGTCGGAACACCCCGAATGGCAGATTCTGAATCGGGAAGTCCGTATCGCCCTGGTTCGCTGATACGACCCAGCTGGCAAGTGTCGGGTTATGCGTTTCGTTCAGTTCTCGCATCGAGACGCCTACAAAGCGAGGCTACTGTCATGCATCCACGCGGCGTGTTGCGGGGCACGCCGCGTGCGATCCCACTCGTCAAGCATCAGCCACTTTACCTCGTCCAGCCTCTGATGCATCGCCGGCGTTCCGCAATCCCAGGCCAACTCCAGGCGGTGGCCGTTGGGGTCGAAGAAGTAGATGCTCTTGAACAGGGCATGATCGGCCGGACCGATGACTTCAATGCCATCTGCCTCTAGTCGCGCTTTGGTTGCGAGCAGTGCGTCCATCGATGCTACCTTGAAGGCGACATGCTGTACCCATTTGGGCGTATTGCGGTCTCGGTCCATGGACGGTGATGACGGGATCTCGAAGAACGCCAACACGTTGCCACCACCAGCATCCAGGAACACATGCATGTAAGGGTCCGATGCACCAGTGGAAGGCACCTGATTCTCGGCGATGGCGAGCACGAATGGCATCTTCAGGAAGTGTCCATACCATTCCACTGTCTTCTTCGCATCAACGCATCGGTACGCGACGTGGTGGACGCCCTGGGTAATCATTGTCATTATTAGAAGTCCTGTGCGGTCGCGCTCATTCGGCAGTGATCTTGCTGTTGATGATGATGTGCGACCAACGGGCCGACTCCGACTGGATCGCCGATCTAAGCTCTGCAGGGGAACCTGCCACGGATTGCAGTCCCTGGGCCTCCAGCTTCGCTATAACTTGCGGATCCTTGGCTGCCCTTGCCAGGCTCTGGCGAACTTTCTCAGTGACGGCGCTGGGAGTGCCTGCTGGGGCCATGAGTGCGATCCAGAGCTCGGAGGAGAAACCTGGATAGGCACCAGCCACTGTGGGAATGCCCGGGAGGCTAGCCACCGTATCCTTACTGGTTACCGCGAGCGCCTTGAGTTGCCCGGTCCTGACGAAGGGCATGAGCGAATTTGGAATGCCGAACATCATCTGGACCTCACCTCCCACCAGATCCGTTACTGCCGAAGCTGCACCTCGGTAGGGAACGTGCAGTGCATCGATACCAGCTTCCGACTTGAACAGTTCAGCGGTCAGGTGGTGGGGTGTTCCTACACCCGCTGACGCATAACTTAGCTTGCCAGCATTGGCCTTCGCGTAGGTGACGAGTTCACGCACCGAGTTCACCGGCAGCTTTGCGTTCACGGTGAGCAGGATTGGCCCCTGGGCCATCATCGATATGGGTTCGAAGTCCTTGGCGACATCGTAGCCCAGCTTCTCCTTGGCGTACATGTACGGATTCATGGTTGGCAGGTTATTCGGCGTGATCAACAGCGTGTATCCGTCTGCCAGAGACTTCGCCACGAACGCTGCACCGAGGTTCCCGCCTACGCCGGGTCGATTCTCTACGATGACCGGCTGTCCCCAGTAGGCAGACAGCCTTTCTCCGTAGACGCGGGCTACCACGTCATTGCTGCCACCGGCGGTGTAGGGCACGATCAGGCGCACGGGCTTGTGCGGCCACGAGTCCGCCGCGAACACGACGCTTGCAGCGAAGGTTGCGGCCGCAGCGCAGAAAAATCGTTTGGTAGTGGGGAATATCTTCATTTTTTGTCTCCTGGAATAATCGTCAATGCGGGGCGGTTGCGTTGATCAACGCGCCGCGCACGGTGTCAGCGATTCGCGCGGCGCAATCCACTTCGTTTCCGCGCCAGGCGACGTGCCCATCGGGCCGGATGAGAACCATTGGTTGCTCATACAACTGGGCTGCTTCGTCGCTTTGTAGCGGGATAACCTCTAGCGGGATACCGTGGGTGCTGAACTCCCTTCGGATGGCTTCAACGGATCGCTGCTGCGCGGTCGGGAACGTCACTAGCGCAAAGCTCTTGCCGAAGAGGTCAAGGGTGGACTGGCGCTCCGCCAACCAGCAATGAGGTGCACGCGACCCGGGCCGTGTGGTCGGAACGTAGATCCGGAAATCGTCGGGCGTTGGAGGCGAACCGTCTGCCACGCACACTGGCGAGTCTTCGTAACGGTGGCCGATCTGAAGGCCAATCGACTCCCATTCGATACGAGTCGACTCGCGCAGACGCCGACCTAGAGCGGCGCGAACGCGCTGGCCTTCTTCTGTGTCGTCGCAGACTGCGGCGGTGTCGGGAGTGTCTCGCCACGCATTGAAGTTCTGCGTGGAGAAGCTGATATTGCGCGCGGCTATCGGCAGTCGCTCGATCTCGTAGCTTTCCAGTAGATCAGGATGGGCCCACCCGGCAAGCACGCCCTGCAGTTTCCAGCCGAGGTTCGTGACCTCCTGGATGCCGGTGTTCATACCCATGCCCCCTGTTGGCGACATGGTGTGGGCGGAGTCGCCTACGAGAATCACTCGCCCCTTTTGGTACTTCTCGGCCAGCATCTCCGTCCGTCGCCACGGAATGACCGACGAGACTTCGTACGGTATCTGGCCCGGATTCGCCTCGGTGCCGAGCGCTCGCTGGATCCAGCTATCGGCATTGAACTCGGCAAGATTCATTTTTTCTTCCGCGCCTAGCACCGTAAGCCGCCAAGTAGCGTCACCATCGACCACGGTCAGGTTTCCCCACATCCCCTCGGAACCGACGAACATGTACCGCTCGGCCTCGCCCATAGCATGCTTGCCTACGAGGCCGGGACAGTGGAACAGGATATTGACGGAATAACTCAACAGCTTGCCGCGCATGGAGATACCGGCCTGCTCACGTACAGAACTCGTCGCTCCGTCGCATGCGATCAGATAGGGTGTGGCAAACTTGCTGAGGTCGCCGGACCGCAGGTTCCTGACGGTGACCGTCACGGAATCTTCGCTTTCCTCGAAGCTCAAAAATTCGTGCTCGTAGAGCAGCTGTACCCCGGCCTGAGTAGCGGCCACTTGCTGAAGGATGGGCTGTAACCACAACTGCGGACAACGCTGCTTTTTCTCTGGCGTCTCGGGGGGAGTCGTGGCGTCCGCCATGCTGGGGTATGGTTCCTTATCCAGCAGTCGGCCGTTCAGCGACGTGCAGAAGACCATCGATAGCTCGTAGTCTGCGGGAAAGCCGCAGTCGCGCACAGCCTCTGCGATGCCCCAATTGCGGAAAGTCTCCATTGTGCGAATGGCGACCAAGCCGGTCCTGGGGTGCTCGATCGTGCCGTCGCCGCGATCAATGACGATGCAATTTATGCCACGGTTGCCTAACTCGATGGCCATGGCTAGGCCCACCGGCCCCGCGCCGATAATAAGGATGGTGTTTTCCATGGCTGTCATGGTAGACCCCATGCTTGACCATGGTCAAATCAGATTTTAAGCGAGTTAGTATTCACGTCGTGAATATTTTCGGGGGCGCACATGCTTTACGGTCGTCGAGGCTCATTACCCTCCCATGTACCTCGCGCGCGGGCGCAGCATGGAGCCGGCATGACGTTGCTCGACCGCATGCGCGATCCAGCCCGCGGTACGCCCCACGGTGTTGATCAGTGAAGCGGCGCCTGGCGGAAGCCCGAGGGCGCGGGCCATGATCACTAGGGCGCCGAACAGATTGGGATATCGGCCGGTATCGGTACGCAGTGATTCAATGGCCTCAAGCAATCGGCGTCCTGGCCCCGTCACCGAAGTGCAGCGCGCGGTAACAGCCAACAGGCATTCGGCCCGGGGATCCGTGGCGTAGAGGGGATGACCGAAGCAGGGGGCATCCAGCGAGGACACGAGTGGGGACGGGTCACCTGATTGCAGCATGTCTTCGAGATCCGCGGCACCCCCCATCTGCATCGGGCCGCAGTGCGCCATTAGGGCTGCAACTACACAGGCGTATAGATCCACCCCGGTTGAGGCGCAGATCCGAGCGACAAATGTGGGCGCTGATAACTCGTGGTCTGCACTGAGCACCAGCGCGGTGTTGAGTACATTGATGGCCGAAGGATCGTTGCCAGCACCTCCGAGCCCTCGCAACAGGAAGGCCGCGACGTGTTCGCTGTCACCCTGCGGTTCCGGAGCGCGTCGTGGTCCCAGGTAACCCGCGGCTGCTGCGAAGGCCTGGATCAGGCGTATGCCGGCTGTGCGTCCGAGATAAGCCGTCTCACTAGATGGACGCTCCAGAGAAGTCATCGCCAGCGCCGTGCGCGCCAGCAGCCGCGTAGCCGATTCGTGACCACGCGATTCAAACCCTGCTGGGCCGGCTAGACCTTCGACACCGAACACTCCCGGCTCCCTAACCCATGCGCTGTCCCGCAGGCGCGGCAAGCCACCCCAGATTAGTTCGGCTACGTATTCGAAGGACCTGCGCGCTTCCACCAGGTCCAGCGCCAGATGGCCACGGTAGCGGGGGCCGGCCGGTGTGATGTCGCAGATCCAACTCTGGACGACCGGGTCGCCGTAGCGCAGGCTGTGCGAGATAGTGGGGCCGCCCGCGCCGTCGCCGCCCCGAGTGCGCAATGCATCGACATCCGCCTTCAGGTACAGGTTGGCCTTCTTCTGTCCCGGTTGCTTGATCGTCCTCACCAGACCGCGGCTGACGTACGTGTACAGCGATGCCTTTTTGATACCCAGCACCTTCATGACCTCCTCGCTGCTCAGGTAGTCGACGTCGTTTACACGTCGATCGGGGGACTCGTGGCGGAATGGCTGCGTTGTGATGGCGGCTGTCATGGTGGGTCTGGAAATGGGAAATGGATCGATTTTAATATCGATCTATACATCGATCAAGTCAATTAATAGAATCAATGCATCGATACGACCTACCTGGAGATGCAATGACCAACGCCTGCGAACAACTAGCCGTCCTGGCCCCCAAATTCAAGCTGACGCGCGAAAAGCTGCTGCGCGCCCGCCACCTCCCCGGCCACGTCTACAGCTCGCCGGAGCTGTATGCAATGGAGAAAGAGCGCATCTTCATGACGCACTGGCTGTCGGTCGCGAGGGTCGAGGAAGTCCCCAACGTGGGCGACTACCTAACGTTCGAAGTGATGAACGAGCCAATCATCATTTCGCGGCCGAATCCCGACGAGATCTCCGTCTGCATGAACATGTGCTTGCACCGCGGTGTAGCGGTGGCTAGCGGCTGTGGCCATGCGAAGGATTTCAGCTGCCCTTACCACGCTTGGACGTTCAGCGTGGACGGTAAGCTGATCGCCGCTCCAGGCATGAAGGAGTCGGAGGTGGACATGAAGAACGCGCGCCTGAAGAAGTTGCAAGTAAAGATCTGGCGCGGTTGGGTGTTCGTGAACTTCGCGGAGGACCCGATACCGTTTGAGGAGTACATGGGTGTCATGGAAGACAAACTGTGGTGGTTCCAGTCTGACCAGTGCAAGGTAGCACGCAAGGCCATAATCGACGTCAAGTGCAACTGGAAATTCTTGGTCGAAAATCTTATCGACATTTATCACGTTGGTGTCATCCACCGCAGCACCTTCGGTGGCTTTGTTAAGGGCGAGAAGCTGAGGTTTAACCTGGAGGCTAACGGTGCTTGGCACACGCGCTACGAAGCGCGCCCGCACAGCAAGGGTGGTGAGCAGGTGTTTCCTACCCTGCCCTGGGCCACTGAAGAGTCGCCCGGCATCGCCTGCAAGGCCGGAATCTATCCGAACATAAATCTCTCCATGCGGGCCGACAGCCTGCGGATGTGGCATATCTGGCCAATTTCACCCGGCGAGACACGCGTGGTCTGCTACATGCTCTTCCCCGAAGGCGCTTCCTCCATCCCCAACTACGACGCGGAGATGGAGAAGTACGTGGCATTCGTCAAACAGATCATCGCCGAAGACGCGATGATGGTGGAGTCATTGCAGAACGCGTCTGGCTCGAAGTTTTTCGAGCCGGGGCCCATGGCGCCGTTAGAAGAGGCTCTCCACCACATGGAGAACCACTATGTCGACCTGATGACAGCGTGAACGGCCATGGAGCACATAAAGAGTCCGGTGCATACCGGCGGCGGCACACCACAGGGCTGGGTTGAGGTCGCGCGGTATGACCAATTGGGCGAGGACGAAACGCTAGCCATCGAGCTCGACGGGTGTGAAGTCTGCGTCTACAACGTCGCCGGGGAGATATTCGCAACCGACAACAGGTGTACCCACGGGGATGCCGACCTATCCGACGGTCTAATCCTGGACGGCTGCATCATCGAGTGTCCACTGCACGAGGGGACGTTCAATATTCGTACCGGGGAACCGGTGGGACTACCCTGTACCGAAGCGCTGCGCTGTCATGAGGTTCGTGTCGATGCCAACTCGATCTTCCTGCGTGCGCGCCCGAGCGCAAAGGAACTCGCATGAGGGTTGTCATTGTCGGTGCTGGCCAGGCAGGAGCCTGGGTGGTGCAACGGCTTCGTGCAAACGATCCAGATTGTGTTATCACCCTGGTGGGCGAGGAGCCGTGGGCTCCATACGAGAGGCCGCCGCTATCCAAAGCCTCCTTCGTGACCGACGACAGTGCGCCGCGCTTCATTTTATCCGTCGAGCAGGCCGCGAAACTGAACGTAAGCTTGCTGCTCGGCACGACCGTCGTTCAAATCGACCGAGCCCGCAAGTGTGCCGTCACCCGTGGACATGGCGAGCTGGCCTACGACAAACTGGTGCTTGCCACGGGGGGCTCGGCGCGCCGGTTGCAGGTGCCGGGTCACGATCTTCCAGGAGTCTGCTATCTGCGCACATGGGAGGATGCCACACAGCTGCGCGGGCGCCTGAATCGCGCGCGGACCTTGTTGGTGGTCGGGGGCGGATGGATCGGCCTGGAAGTGGCCGCATCCGCTCGCATGCTTGGATGTAACGTCGTGCTCGTCGAGAGCTCTGAGCGGCTCTGCGCGCGCACTGTGCCACCGTGGGTCTCAGGGTACTTGGCGCGACAGCACGAACTGCGGGGAGTGACCGTCAAGCTATCCTGCGAGGTGAGCAAAATCGAACTCTCTACTGAAGGGGGACTGGTCGCGCACACGAGTGATGGAGCACTGGACGCCGACCTAATCGCGGTGGGCGTCGGATTGCAACCTAACATCGGCCTCGCAGCGGCCTGCGGTCTCGAGGTTGCTAATGGTATTCTGGTGGATGCTTTCGGCGGCACCTCCGATCCGGACATCTACGCGTGCGGCGACGTTGCCAATCAGCCACTCGCGACCAGCGGCGAGCGCATTCGCATCGAGTCCTATGCCAATGCCATTAATCACGCAGTGACGGTCGCGGATCATCTCAGCGGCCGACCCCAAGATGGCAAGGATGTTCCTTGGTTTTGGTCCGACCAATTTGACTTCCAGCTCCAGGTCCTCGGCTATCCCAGCGGCGACGGGGAGTGGGTAACACGCGGTGATGAAGGGCAGGGCAAATTCTGCTTGTTCCAGATCCAGGGGGGTGTGCTCCAGTCCGTGATTTCTGTGAACATGGCCAGAGAATTGAAGCTTGCTAAGCGATGGATGAAGGCCGGCGTCTGCCCGCCGGCGCATGTCCTTCGCGACTTGACAGTGCGGCTCGACAAGGTTTGATGTACCTGCTCAATCTTCTCGAGCTTCGTTGGTCATCAGCGCGGAAATAGTGCTTCGTAGCCACTTATTGGCAGGATCGACATGGACACGTCGGTGCCAGCACTGACGGACTGCTGCGCGGGGCAGCTCGAACGGCAAAGGCAGTATGCGCAGTCCGCCTATGCCGCGCACGGTGTTCTCGGGGACTGTGGCAATCAGCCTCGTTTTGGCGACAACCAGCGCCGCCATGTGGTAATGGACGACAGATAGTCGGACATTCCTGCTCATGCGCTGCGCAGCAAGGTGCTGCTGGAGCACGGATTCCGCGTTGCCGCCGGTTGCGATTACGTGCTCCAGTGAGAGGAAGCGTTCCAGCGTGATCGGCTCGTCCGCCAGAGGATGGCCGTGGGCGAGGATGCACACGTAGCGGTCGCTGAAAAGATGCTGCTGGAAGAAGTTCACCTCAGGCAGGGAGACGTTACCTATGGACAGGTCTAGTGCGCCAGTGCGGAGTGCATCAGGGTACATCGACGTTGCCATCCTTAGGGCGTCGATGCGAATGCCCGGTGCGACGGACACGAGATGGTCGGTCAGCACCGGCAGCAGCACCTTTTCGCCGACGTCGGACATGGCGATATTGAAAACGTGCTTGCTAGAGGTGGGGTTGAACCCTGTGGCGAGTGTCAGGCTTGCTTCCATGAGCCTGAGCGCTTGGTGGATAGGATCAGTCATGGCCAGCGCAAGGGGCGTCGGCTCCATTGCCCGCCCGCCTCGCACGAACAGGGGGTCGTTGCACTGCTGTCTCAGACGCTGCAATGCATTGCTAATGGATGGCTGCGTCAGCCCGAGGGTGTCTGCGGCGCGGGACACGTTCCGTTCACGCTCAAGTGCCGCGAACACCCGCAGAAGGTTGAGATCAAAATTCCTGATGTTCATGCGGTAGGCTGGCTTAAACACGTATCTAGGTGGTCGTCCATCACCAACAAGCTCAGGAACTCTGGTTGCATATAGCCTAGCTTGCGAGACTAGCGCCTAGTTTTCCTATGACGTCCTGCACTCGCGCTCGCGCATGACCATTTTCATGCAAGGTTTTCCGCAGAAAATTTCATCGCTCAATTCGTGACGTTCTTATCTTCGAAAGCTGCTGCTAGCGCATGCGCCGACCTTCGGCGAGTTGATGACGATCAGGCGACACTTAATCGTAGGACGTGTAGCGAACTAAAAAGTACCAGAGCGGGTTGTGCGGAGAAAGGAAGCGTCACAGCCGCGACTGCAGACATTCTATCCAGAACGTGTGCAAAGTTCGCATGGCGCGATGCGTTCGAGCCGAGCCCGCGGCCAATTAAAAGTCCGCGGTCTTTGGGCTCTACGGAATCGGGCGCAATGCAAATTAACGCCGGTCGAGGCCTTCACCGAACCGAACTGGGGGTTGACCCAGCCGTGTCCTGCGTCGTGGGGGAGCTTGACCTGTCATGCGGCTTTCCTCTGCGGAATAACCGGAGGAGTCTCAATCCACGTGAATGTTCTTCGCCTTGATGAGCGCAGCCCACCGAACACGCTCGGTTTCAGCAAAACGTTCGAATTCCGCGGTGGACTTGCTGGTCACTGGCTCCAGCCCCATACCGCGCAATTTTTGCGCTACATCCGGGCTTTCGATGGCGTCACGAATACCGGCGAAAAGTTTTTCCACAATGGCGGGCGGTGTGCCACGCGCCACTGCAAACCCCATCCACGAAATGGCTGAGAAGTTCGGATAGCCCTGCTCTGCGATGGTGGGCACGTCGGGTGCGACTGCCGCACGTGCAGGCGTTGAAATGCCCAGCGCCCGCAGCTTGCTCCCCTTGATCTGTGGCAGCGCCGTGGGGGACTCCAGCATCGCCACATCTATGACGCCCGCCAGCAGGTCCGCCACTGCGGGGCCCGAACCGCGGTAGGCCACATGCTTGATGTCTACCTTGGCTTGTTCTGCAAGGCCTTCCATCGACATGTGGTGGATGGTCCCTATGCCTGCCGAGCCATAAGACAAGCGGCCAGGGTTCTTGCGCGCTGCTTCTATGAAATCAGACAAGTTCTTGTATGGGCTATCCATCTTCACCGCGATGAGAAGCGGGGTGCGAACGATCTGCGTCAGTGGCAGGAGTGTCTTCTCAGGCAGCGTGATGGGCTTGCTCTGCAACGCCGCAGCGACGGCCAATGTGTCTGCCGTGGCTGCCAGCAAGGTATAGCCATCTGCGGGCGCTGTGGCCACGGCGTGGGCACCGATCAGAGTGCCTGCACCGGGTTTGTTGTCCATCACCACCGGCTGGCCCCAATCTGTGCTCAGCTTGTTACCCACCATGCGCGCAATTACATCCACACCGCCCCCTGGAGGAAACGGCACGATGACCTTCACGGGTTTGTTCGGAAAATTGTCTTGCGCAAAGCTGGGAGCTTGCGTGACAAGCAGCGCGCAAGCGAGCAAAGTGCGTACAGCGTGGATCGACTTCATCGTGGGGTACCTCAAAACGGTGGCGGTCACACACCCGCTACAAAGTCAGCTATCCAGTCTTCGAGCGGGGCTATTGATATTCCGAATATCGGACGCGCGAATGCGCTATTCGGATAAAACAATATTGCCATGCCCAGGCCACATTGACAAGGGGAAATGAAGACAAAAGCCCTGCCCGACAAGGCTTCAATCGGCTGATTTTCCACACAGCCGTTTACAGCGAGCTTATTTAGAACCGTTCACGCTGAGGTTCAACGGTTTCTCGCAAGCGTTGAGAGGGATTCAATCAATACACACCGTTCGGGCTGAGCTTGTCGAAGCCTTGTGCAACGCGTCGACAGGCTCGAGCAGTGTTTATCGATCAAGAGCAACACCGTCTCAATCCCCAATTCAGTGCGCCAACCAACCCCCGTCAATGGCGATAGTGCTGCCCGTCATATAGCTGGCATGGGAAGAGCAAGCGAACAACACGGCGCCGGCCATTTCCTCTGGGCGGCTGGCCCGGCCCATGGGGATCCGCTTCAAGAAGTCAGCCAGCGCCTGTGGGTTGGCGAGCAAACCCGCAGTCAAGCCCGATTCAGTCACACCAGGCGCCAGCATATTGACGCGAACACCACGTGGTGCCAGCTCGATGGCCAGGGACTGGGTTACGTTGTGCACGGCTGCCTTGGAAGCTGCGTAAGCGACGGACCTCGGCTTTCCCAGGAAAGACAGTGTGGAGCCGACATTCAAAATCGTACCGCGCGTTTCCAGCACATGGGGCACGAATGCCGCGATCATGTTGTGCAAGCCATTGAGGTTGACATTGATGACGCGATCCCAAACGGCATCCGCTTCTTCCGTGCCCACATCCGCTTTGCCATCTGTGCCTGCGTTGTTGATCAGATGATGGACTGCGCCAGCTTCTGACATCACTTTGGCGGCCAAGGCCCTGCATCCCGCCCGGTCCGTAATGTCCAGTTCATGCACGAACGGCTCAGCCCCTCCCTTGGCCTTGATCTCCGCGGCAGTGGCGGCCAGTTGGTCGGCCGAGCGGTCTACCAGCACCAAGCGCGCGCCCGCCTCCGCAAAAGCAATCGCAAGCGAGCGGCCAATGCCACTAGCCGCACCTGTGACCAGCACGAGTTCGTTGTCAAAGCGAATTTGCATAGTGACCTTTCATTTTTTAGGTTCAACCTGAAGGCAATCGAGGTGCGGATCGTTCAAATTCATGAAGAATGCGCTAGCAGTATCAAGCGTTCAACTGCCGCTTCTAGGTTGTACATGTAAGTGGCAGCAGCCCTGACCGCCTGGTGCCCAGGTATCGTTCCTGATGGCAAAGCCGGCGCCTTCAAACAAGCCTACATCTCCGCCTCCGGCAATGCGAAGCAGCACCTGCATGCGTTCCGGCGAGAGCTTCGCTTCTTCGTAGGCCTCCTTGATGGGGCACGTATGGAACTTCAGATCCAGTTTGCGTGCATCGCATTGCGCGACCTCGATTTCGAACAGGCCACCATGGTCTGGAAGAAAGTCGATGAAGCGGTCGCGCAGCGCCGGCATGTTGCTGGGCGCGCAGTCAGAGAAAAAGCGTTTGCCCGCGCCCTCGCTGCGCTTGTGCATGACACGCCGGAGCAATGCTTCAGCGCGCTCCAAACCCATCTCGGGTTCCAGCTCGTCCAAAAGCGCCGCCATCAGCATGGCGCGGCTCTTGAGCAGGTTCTTCACTTGAGTGCGTAAATCAGCTACCGCGGGATCGACGGCAGTGGTTTTGGCTTGATCTGCTTGAGCTTGATCTGGCTGCATGGAATCTCCGATCTTGAACTTCAGTTCTTCAACAAATTGGCGATAGGGTCCGCCGGTTCAGGCGAAGGTCTTTTGAAAACGCTGTTGTAGCCAATGAGATGCCAGGCGCTGGGCATAGGCCCCACACGAACTTCCAGCAGACTCGGCCCACCACGCGAGAGTGCGCCGCGCAGGGCGGTCTCCATTTCGGCCGATGATGACACCGTGGCCGAAGGAATTCCGAACGCATCCGCCAGCTTGGGGAAATCCGGGTTGCACAGCTCAACACCCACCGTGTGGCCAAAGGTTTGTTGCTGAAGTAAACGGACGTTGCCAAAATGTCCATCATTGAACACGATCACCACCATGTTCAGCCCATAGCGGCGTGCCGTGGCCAACTCCTGCATCCCCCACCCGAAGCCACCATCCCCGGTGATACACACCACGGCGCGGTCGGGCATGGCGGCGGCCACACCCAGCGCTGTGGGGAAGCCAAAGCCCAGTGTGCCTTGGTAGCCTGGGGTGACCAGGGTTCTGGGCTGATGTACCGGGTAGGCCACGGTGGAGAGGTAGCCCACCTGGGTCAGTTCGTTGATGAGGAAGCCATCATCTGGAATGGCGCGGCGCAATGCCTGCACATAGGAGAACTGAGGCTCCACTTCACGGATCTGTTGCGCTGCCCATTGGCGCGCCGCTTCGACTACATGCACACGCGAAGTGTTGCTTGCAGGCAAAGCGCGTGTGAGCGCTTCCAACCCCAGGCATGCGTCGGCTTGTACCAGCAGACCCGGCTTGCGCGGAGGCGCCGCCGCCTCAGCTTCCACGTTCAGATAAATGAACTGGGTGTCTGGAGAAGCCCACTGCGGCACAGGCGCCATTCGGTTCATGAAGCGGCTTCCCACCACCAGCACCACATCCGCATGGCGTATGACGGCACGCCCCGCCACGGAGGTAACGGCCATAGGATGCCGATCAGAGATCGCCCCACGGCTGGTCTCCGCCATGATCACAGGCGCTTGCAAGCGCGAAGCCAGTTCTTCCAACGCGGCGGAAGCATCCGCCGCGAGCACACCGCCACCGGCGTGAATGACTGGAAACTTCGCAGCAGCCAGCACTGCCGCTGCAGCTTCGATTTGCGAGGCATCGGGTGCGAGCCGGCCGTCGGTGTTCAGCGGCGGCTGAACCAGCTCTACCTCGGCAGCGGTGCTCAGCACGTCGTGGGGAATTTCAATGCCCACGGGTTGCGGGCGACCGCTGCGGATTTTTGAAACTGCTTCACGCACCAGCGCCGGAACCTGGCTAGGCGTGGTGGCCATGCCATGCCATTTGGTCACACTGCCTATCAGCTCAGACTGCCCCTTGATCTCATGCAGCATGCCGTAGCCCGCACCAATCGTGGTGGAGTGGATCTGCCCCGTGATCGACAGCAATGGCGATGAGCACGCATAGGCCGTGGAAAGCCCTGCCATGGCATTGGTGAGACCCGGGCCGGGCACGGTCATGCACACACCAATTTTTCCGCTGGCGCGTGCGTAGCCATCCGCCATATAGCTCGTGGTTTGTTCGTGCCTGGGAATCAACAAGCGAAACGCATCGCCCATCTCGCGGATGCCATCCACCGCCCAGTCCAGTTGAACCCCGGGTACCAGAAAGATGTCTTGCAGACCTTCCAACGCCAACTGCTTGGCCAGTGCCTGCCCACCTGTCATTTTTGACATACGAAAATTCCTTACTCTCGTTTTCTATTTCATGACATCCGCCACCTGCCTAAAGGAACCCTCCTTCTCACCATCACAGCTACTGGGCGAAAGAATTTTTTCTCCTTCATCACAGCGGCTACCGGTAAAAAGAAACGCCCTCTCCCTCTGGGAGAGGGCGGGGGTGAGGGCAAGCGGCGTGTCCTGATGTATGGACTCTCAATAGAACGTGAACCGCCCTACCTATGATTTCTGCATGCTGATCACATGAGGACGTGTGACCGATTTCAGGCCTTCCACACCAAACTCCACGCCCCAGCCTGAACGCTTGCTTCCACCGAACGGCACCAAGGGATGAATCACCCCATGCTGGTTGATCCACACCGTTCCGGCCTGCAAGCGCATCGCCACCGCGCGTGCCTTTTCGGCATCACGCGACCACACCGAGGCACCCAGCCCCACGTCCAAGCGATTGGCTCTGGCCACCACATCATCAACATCTGTATAGCGAATGATGGGTAGCACCGGCCCGAACTGCTCTTCATCGACCAGTGGATTGCCGTCGTCGATATCCGTCACCAACGTCAGTGGATAAAAGTTGCCAGGCCCCTCTGATGGTTGACCGCCACAAACAATGGTCGCGCCCGCCGAACGGGCAGCCTCCACCAGCTTCGTGACTTTGTCGAACTGCATACGGTTCTGGATAGGGCCCATGGCCGTGCCTGGCAACATGCCATCGCCCATGGGCATGGCGCTGGCCAGCTTGGCCAGCGCGGAAACGATCTGATCATGCAGCGATGCCGGCACATATAGCCGCTTCACGCAGGCACAGGTCTGCCCCATGTTCAGAAACGCTCCCCAGAAGAGCCCCATGGCGATCGATTCCGGATCTGCATCAGCTAAGACTATGGCGGCGTCGTTGCCTCCCAATTCCAGCGTCGTCGGCGTGAGGTTCCGCGCCGCTGCAGCAGCCACCTTGGACCCGGTGGAAGCCGATCCCGTGAACATGATCTTGCCGATTCGAGCATCGTCTGAGAGCCAGCCACCCACGTCGCCAAAGCCGCTCACCGTATTGAGCACGCCTGGAGGCAAGACTTCAGCGATGAGCCTGAACAACTCCAGTGAGCAGGCGCTGGTGTATTCGGAAGGTTTGATCACCACCGTGTTGCCCATTCGCAATGAGGGCACGATCTGCCACATCGCAATCAACAGCGGCCAGTTCCAGGGGGCGATCGCGGCCACCACGCCATAGGGTTGACGGTGCACTTCGTCGCGCCGCTGCTCGTTCTCGAATACGACCTCCACAGGCACATCAATTGCTGCCGTGGCGCGCGTCCACCCTTCACAGCCCATGAGCTCGAAACGCGAACCTGGAACGGAGCCCCGGCCATCCCCACCCAACGGTTTTCCCTGTTCGCGTGTGACCCACTCGGCCAGCGGCTCGGCGTGGGCTTTGATGGCATCAGCGATCTTCACCAGGTAGGCGCGGCGCTGCGCATCGGTCAGTGCCGCCCAGGCGGGTTGGGCCTTGTGTGCGGTGGCGATGGCCTGGTCTACCTCTTCGCGGGTGCTGTAGGCCACCTTGGCGATCACCTCGCCGGTGGCCGGATTCAAAGAGTCAAAAGTCTTCCCGGCTGCTACAGGCTGGCCGTTCACGGTGTTCAGAAATGTCTGCATAACTCACCTTTTTTCGTTCCAGATCGTTCCCGACCTTTTATGACTTCGATTCCGTTGGGTCTGAGGTACTGCGGTTTCCGTCAAGCGGCAAATGTCGTTCGAACTAAAACCACCGTCCGGGATAGGAACCACCGCCCGGGCTCAGCCCGAACGGCCAAGACATCACAGCGCCGCATCAACGAGCTCCGCCCACTTTGGAGGTCACTTCAGCCAGATAGTCCTGAACGGTCCGTGGCGATCGCCCCAGCACGCTCTCAAAATCGGTGCTCACTCGCTCCCCCACGCCCTCGCGCAAGACCGTGAGCACCTCCGTTTGGTGCCGCAAGGTGAAGTCATCTGCCCCGCTTGCTTTGGCTCTGGCCATCGCTTCGTGGATTTCGAGCGGTTTATAGTGAATGGGCTTGCCCAGCATCTGCGTCAGAAGAGCGGCGATCTTCACACCGTCCATTGCTTCGGGGCCGGTCACTTCTATCGTGGATGGCGTTGAGCTGGCCGCCATCGCATGCGCACAAGCGGCCGCAATATCTCTTATGTCTGCAAAAGCTACACGCGCAGGACCTATCCCCAGAGAGAAGATATCTCCGGCTGACAACTCGGTGCCTATCCGCCCCAGTATTCCCTGCAAGAAGGCATTGGGCCGAATGCAGATGCACTCCGGGCCACCCGATTCCTGCACCGCACGCATGGCGGCCTCCACTTGAGCATGTGCGGCGCCAACGGTCGTCATGCGGCCATCCACCATCGTCCAGGCCGAGCCAGACAGTTTGACAATGCGCCTCACCCCCGCGTCTGCCGCAGCGCGCACAGCCTGGCACTGCCAGGCTGCCATCTCTGGATGAACGGGGGACGAGATGAAGGCCACTCCCACCCCCTGCATGGCCGACACAATCGATGCAGGCGCGTCAAACTCGCCAATGACCGGCACCACCGCCGAGGGCCACATGGGAGCTGCCCGCTGAGCATCACGCACCAAGCCCGCAACGGGCAAACCGCGATCAGACAGCTCTCGCACCACGAGGCTGCCTATGCGCCCCGTTGCGCCAAGGACTAGATAAGGCTGGCTCATTCGAGCACAAGATTCAGCCGCTTCACCAACGGACTCCAGATCTTCATCTCGTCCGAGATTTTCTGCGCGAACTTGTCAGCCGAGCCACCCGCCGGGGTATTGCCCGTGCCACGCAAAAATTTATCTACCGAGTCTATGGCTAGAGTTTTCTGGAACTCGTTGTTCAGTCGCGTCACAACCTCTGCAGGCATGCCTGCCGGACCGAAGACGCCTATGTAGCCTTCACTCTCGATCCCGGTGACGCCCTGCTCAGTAATGGTGGGCACATCAGGCATGGCAGCATTGCGGGTGTGCGAAGCAACCCCTATGGGCTTCACTTGCTTGGTGGCCAGCGCGGCGATGGCTGTCCCGAAGCCGTCAAACATGATGGGCACCTGGCCACCAATAAGATCCTGGCCTGCTTGTGCGCTTCCCTTGTACGGCACATGCGTCATCGTGATGCCGGTTTTCTGTGAGAACAACTCACCCAGCAAATGCGCGGTAGATCCTGTACCAATGGAGGCGTAACTGAGCTTGCCGGGGTTGGCCTTGCCGTAGGCCACCAGCTCTTGCACGTTGTTGAATGGCTGCGCGGAGTTCGCAATCAACACCACGCCGGAGCCCACGATCTGGAAGATGGGGGTGAACTTCGAGGCATCGTAGGGCAGCTTGGGCCGCATGAGCGGGTTTTGCACATGCGTCAGGATGTTGGTCAGCAGCAGTGTGTAGCCGTCAGGTGCAGCGCGTTGCACTTCGAGAGCGCCAATCCCGGTGTTGGCTCCCGGTTTCGTATCAATGATGACCGGCACTCCCATGGATTCAGTCAGATGCACGCCCAGCCTGCGCGCCATGACTTCGGCCTGCCCGCCGGGACTGAAGGGCACCACGATACGGATAGGCTTGCCCGGTGTGGGGAAAGTCTGAGCACTCACTTGAAACGAAGCTCCCGCAGCGAGAGCGGCAAGCGAGATAGCGAAGGCGCGTCGAGTAGATAGCATCGTGGGCTCCAGGGTAGTTATGGACGAAGACTGTCGAGAGGAATCTGGCGGCCCCGCTCTATCAGCGGCCGGCCTTCAACTTCGAGGGTGGCGTTGCTCCAAGTGAGCCAGCGATGAAAGCTCGATTGGAATTGACCGCCTGAGAGCAAGTTGTCTCCCAGGATCAGGCGCACTACGCCGGCACCGAAGCCGTAGTGAGGCAAGAAGGAGCTGCCCGGCACGGGCGTGAGCAGCGGGTTGCAGCCGATGATGATTTCGCCCAGCATGTCTTTGTCGCCGGATTCAGCAGCCCAGGCTTTGTCCAGCGCCTGCTGATCACCTTCGGTCTGCACCGAGACTGCGCGGCCATCACGAAACTCAAAGGCTAGCCCGGCACTTGTGAATGGATGAACATCGAAACCGCGTCCTAGCGCCATGGCTTCGCCGTCTGTACGACGCGGAAACATCACCCTGCCTTGCGCGCTGCCAGGCTCCGGGATAAAGCGGAAGCTGCCCACAGGCACTTCCTCTTCCCGATCGCGCCCACTGGAAAAACGCGCCATGCGTTCGCGTGAGGCATCACCGTAGTTCGTGTGGAAATTTAGGCCAGCGCGAAAGCGCAGGTCTGTGCCTGCGTCATCGGTGAGCCGCAACTCGCGACCCCGGATCATCTCGGCCATCCGCTCCATCATGTGGCGCATCCAGTCGTAGTCCAACTCGATGATGGCCTTCTCATTGACCCGGTCATGCAAGAGGTTCACCGGGTGTGAGGGATCAGGGAAGCGCGGGTCCTGAAACCAATGCAGATGAGCCGAACGGACATTCTTGCAAGCAGTGACGACCTCGTCCGATTGCGAGGTGGACACCGTTCTATACGCTCGGCGTCTATCGTTCATGAGCAGTATGAACACATCGGCACAAGAGAACAGCTGCTTCATGGCCTCTGTTTCAGCTTTGTCCCGCTCGCCATCCGGATGGCGGCCACTGGGCAAGCGCATAGCGCCGACGGCGGGAGACCAATGCAGGATGCTCGCCAGCTCAATGGCGCCGGCTCGCTGGATTTCACAACGTACGGCTTCCAATGCGGCGCCGCCGTAGTAGGGGTCGGCGGAGATGAGCACCCGTTCCGAGGGCTGCACGGCCAGGATGCGCCGCACCACTTTCTGGGCAATGGCTTCCCAATTGATCGAGTGCGTAGGCGTCAAGCCCTGGTGCTCGGGCAGTGGAAAGGGATCGAAAACCGTCATTTTGAAGAGCCCTTCGAGAATCTAGTAGTCCGATAATTGAAATCAGTTGTCCGATATTAGGTCATTAATTGATCGCCATCAATAGGTGTAATTGCCAGGGTCTGTACGAGTTGCGTCGGGAACACGCTGCAATTCGGGGCTCATCTCTGATGTCTTAGTCGTTAGCGCGCCCAATTTCCGAGCGGTTGGCTTTTCACGGTCAAGGGGTGCATGAAGGATTCCTTCACACTCTTTCGGCGCGAGGCTGGCATGAGACGGGAGGGCGACGCAATGGGTCCACAAGGTCACCTCTGCCCCGGGCGTTTCCGCGATTTCATATCGCGGAAACGCAAAAGCTCAATCCCACAGTAAAATTGAAAGCTAGCTAAAAAAGGGCGGGCGGCGCCTAAAGGAGCAAGCTAATCAAAGCTTGTTAGACAACTGGGAGGGCGGCAACGGAAGGCACCGAAAAGGTGCCGCGCAGGGTTGCCGAGATGTTCAATCTCTTAGGCATCCTGAATGGATGCATGTCACCTGAGTGCTGCCGATGGGCCTTCGTGCACAGGGCTAGCGATGCTTGTTCAACGCTGCTTGCCGTTTCCCGTCTCGTCCTTTTCTTGCTGCTGTCCGCGCACCATATCAATGCGTCTGCGCTGACCGTTTAAGTTCGAAGCATCAGGAGTCGCGTATGGCAAAGGAAGAACTGATTGAAATGCAGGGTGTGGTCAATGAAGTATTGCCCGACACCCGTTTTCGCGTCACGCTGGACAATGGGCATGAATTGATTGCCTATTCAGCCGGCAAGATGCGCAAAAACCACATTCGCATCTTGGCAGGCGATCGCGTCTCGCTCGAGTTGTCGCCCTACGACCTCAGCAAAGGCCGGATCAATTTCCGCCACCTGAACGGTCGGGGACCGATGCCTCCGCGCGGGCCCAGGTAAGCATTTAAAGCCTGCTGTTTACTTATTTCTCAATTCCCGGGGCCAGCCATCCGGGAGTGACGAAAGAACGAGGCGCCCACTGGGAGTGGCGCCGTTAGCGCTTCCTGTTCAGCGGCCACGCCGGCTGCGCACCGCTTCAGCCAATCCTCTCAGCACGGGCACTGTTTGCTCAAAGCTGATGCAGGCATCGGTGATCGAAACCCCCCGCTTCAAAGGTTGGCCCGCCACGATGTCCTGGCGGCCTTCTTCGAGGTGGCTTTCGAGCATCAAACCCGTGATGCGGGTGTCGCCCGCAGCTATTTGCTTGGCCACATCCTCAGCCACCACGATCTGCCGTGCGTGCTGCTTGGAGGAGTTGGCATGCGAAACATCGATCATGACCTGCTCGCGCAAGCCTGAGGATTTCAGCAGTGCGCAGGCGGCATCTACATCGGCGCTGGAATAATTGGGTGCCTTCCCGCCGCGCAGGATCACGTGGCAATCGTCATTGCCGCGGGTTTCGAAGATGGCGCTCAAGCCCATCTTGGTCATGCCCATGAAAGCATGCGGCGAATGCGCGGCCACTATGGCGTCAGCGGCCACTTTCACACCCCCATCGGTGCCATTTTTGAACCCCACCGGGCAGGAGAGGCCGCTGGCCAGTTGACGGTGGCTCTGACTTTCCGTGGTGCGCGCGCCAATAGCACCCCAGCTCACCAGATCGCTGATGAACTGCGGACTCAGCAGATCCAGGAATTCGCAGCCCACCGGCAAGCCTACTTCCAGCACATCCAGCAATAGCCTGCGCGCTACCCGCAGCCCTTCGTTGATGGCGAAGCTGCCGTCCAGGTGCGGGTCATTGATGTAGCCTTTCCAACCGACCGTTGTGCGCGGCTTTTCGAAATACACCCGCATGACCACGAGCAAGTCTTCTTTCAGGGCATCCGCCTCGGCCTTCAGGCGGCGGGCGTATTCCATGGCCTGATCATGGTCGTGAATGGAGCAAGGGCCTACAACAACGATCAAACGATCATCGGCCCCATGCAACACACGCGAAATCGCGGCGCGGCTTTCCTCTACCAAGGCTTGCGCTGCATCCGGCGCGGGCAAATCCTCCAGCAGGAGGGCCGGCGTGATCAGCGGGCGTACCGCGCCAATTCGGGTGTCGTCAATGCGTGTGGTGTCGTGGGTGGATTCGGGATTCATCCCCGAATTATCGGGGGTTACTGGTACACCGACCTAGAGCGTCCGCCCCATAGGTGCGATGCCGATCAGGGCAGCGTGCAGCCAGAAAGCGAACGCGGCCCATGCCACCACGCCCACAATCACTGCCAGCAAGGTTCCGGACATCGTGCCCGGTGCGTACACCGTACCCAGCGCACGGTCACGCTGGCGGGCTGCCCGGAAATTCAGCACTGCCCACAGCAGGAAGCTTCCGAACAGCACCAGGTCTGCCAACTTTCCGGTGGCCAGCAAATGGCCAAACGCCCAAAGCTTCACGCTGAGCACCATGGGATGGTGCAGTTTGGCCTTGAGTTGGTTGCGAGGGATGTAAGCAGCGGCCAGCAAGATAAAAGCCAGCAGCGTGAACAGTGAGTTCAGGTGCTTCATGCCCATCGGCGGTGACCACACCATCACGGGTTGTTGGCGCGCCATCCCATAGCCCCAGATGATCAGCACGAAGCCAATCAATGAAATCACGGAGTAGGCGCCCTTCCACTTCTTGTCTCCCATGTTGGCGATGGTGCTCGTGCGCCACCCTTCCGCAAAGATGCGCACCGAATGAACGCCGAGAAACAAGATCAAGCCTAGAACGAGGATCAACATGGCGTAAGACCTCGCCGCGATATGCGGTCTGTGAGGTGAGTGTGGGAATACAGATCATTATGCAGTTCACAGGGCGTGTGTAGTGAGGGCGGCGCCATGTGCAGTTCGCACCTCCTACCAAAGTGGTCCGCTCCTTTCTGGCCCCTGATCCAACCTGGCCCTTTTCCTCTTGAATCTTCCTCCGGCCTTGCCGCCTGTCTATTTGAGGCCGGGTCTCTGCGGCTATCCGGCAGCGGTTGCGCGCTCGGGTGCCAACAACCGCACAAGTAGCCGGAATTCGCGTGCACTAAAGCCAACGTGCAAGACATTGTTATTGTTGTAGCATTAACATGTGAATCGCATCAAAGACACATGTGATGATGATGCTGGTCTACTTCAACAACAATAGACATCAACTCAATAGAACCCATCATGGCTACGATCAAGCAATCTCTCGAAGAACTCATGGCTCTCGACGGCGCAATGTGCGCTGCCATCGTTGACTCCACCAGCGGCATGATTCTGGGCTCCGAGGGCACCGGGCTGGATATGGAAATCGCTGCAGCCGGCAATACGGAAGTGATGCGCTCCAAAGTCAAAACCATGCGCGCGCTAGGCTTGAACGATGTGATCGACGACATCCTGATCACACTTGGAAAGCAGTACCACGTGCTGCGCCCAAGCTCGCGCAAAGAAGGCATCTTTATCTACACCGTGCTGGACAAGGGCCGCTCCAACCTGGCCATGGCTCGCCGCAAGGTTCAAGACGTTGATAAAGAACTGACCTTCTAATTGCTTGCGGGCACGCTGGGGCGTGACCAGGTCAGGCGCTCCCTGAGGCGTGCTCTAAATGCAGGGGTGTTAGCCCCAAATCTGGGCTAACCATCCTTGGGCATGCGCTTTCAGAATGTCGGCAGTTTGAAAACGTGATGCTTATCAGACATCCGCACCGATAGCCGAAACACGTTCGTCAGCCCGTCTGTGCAGGGCTGAAAGCCCACATTTTTGCGGTACTATGCGGCTTCTTCGGTTGGCGCGGTGTGTGCAATCGACCTAGCTACATGACCAAATTAGAGCAAAAAACTGCCCGTTTGACGGTGTTGATCGATCCTGCCAAAAAGCGAGCCTTCGAATCGCTTTGCGCCGCGCAGGACGTCACGCCGTCTCAGGTCGTGCGCAAGCTGATTCGGGAGTACCTGCATCAACACGGCGTCACCTGGACGCCGCAACCCGACGAAGATCGCGAAGAGAATTCTTGAGCTGCAGATGGCTTGGCGGCCAATCTGAGAAGAAATAGCACAGCCCCTGAAATAGTCTCCCGCTGGGACCACCGAGCTCCCGCTCGACATCGCCGCTCTCCATTCGGCGCTCCTGTTGAGATGAGACTCGGCAAATCCAGGGTTTAAAACCCCATCGGTTACAGCTCATCCGGCATTCGCGCTCACTAGTTCTGGCTCGTCTTCAGAAGGATCGTTGCGATGCACAAGACGATACAGCAAGGGAAGCACCAATAGTGTCAGGATGGTGGAAGACAGGATGCCGCCAATGACTACCGTAGCCAGAGGGCGCTGAACCTCCGCGCCCGTGCCGGTGGCGATAGCCATGGGCACGAACCCCAGCGAGGCCACCAGCGCGGTCATGAGCACCGGACGTAAACGCGAGAGTGCGCCGGCGTGTACCGCGGCGGGTACTTCCATTCCCGTTTCCCTCAGATTGCGGATGGCGGAGATCATGACCAGTCCGTTCAAAACTGCCACGCCCGATAGAGCGATGAAACCAACAGCCGCAGAAATGGAGAGCGGAATATCACGCAACCACAGCGCGAGAATTCCACCCGTCAACGCGAACGGAATGCCAGTGAAGACGATGAGACCATCACGCACGTTCCCGAACACTGCAAAAAGCAAGGTGAACACCAACAGCAGCGCCGCTGGCACGACGATTTGCAGGCGCTTCTGAGCCGACTGCATATTCTCAAAAGTGCCCCCCCAGCGGGTCCAATAGCCCGTGGGCAACTTCAGCGAATTGAGCTCGTCCTGCGCTTGCGTAACGAATGAGCCT
The DNA here is from genome assembly GCF_000422885.1 of Ottowia thiooxydans DSM 14619. Lineage (GTDB taxonomy): Bacteria > Pseudomonadota > Gammaproteobacteria > Burkholderiales > Burkholderiaceae_C > Ottowia > Ottowia thiooxydans. The sequence goes on from NZ_AUGX01000025.1 coordinate 70,288, forward strand.
ATGTCGCGACCGCGCACGTTCGCGCTGATGACGATGCGGCGTTTGCCGTCTTCTCGACTAATCTGGTTAGGGCCGGGTGAGAGGTTCAGGCTTGCTACGTCCGATAAAGGGACAAAACTCATGCGCTTGTCGGCCTGCGGCGGCAAAGCGATGGGCAACCGCTCCAGCGCTGCCAGGTCTCCACGTATGGCATCCGGAAGGCGTACTTGAATGTCGAATCTACGGTCTCCCTCGAACACGGTTCCCGCCTCTTGCCCGCCTATTGCGGTAGCAATGGTTTGCTGCACATCACCCATGTTCAGGCCGTAGCGAGCGGCCTTCTCGCGATCAATTTCCACGGTGAGCATCAGCAAACCGGTCGTTTGCTCCACCTTCACTTCTGACGAGCCTTGCACCTTCTGCAGCACATTGGCAATGTTTTGAGCGGTACTTTCAAGAACCTTCATGTCATCGCCGAACAATTTCACAGCGACATCACTGCGTACGCCGGAAATGAGTTCGTTAAACCTCAACTGAATGGGTTGAGAAAATTCATAGTTGCTTCCCGGAATGGCTTCCACGACTTCCTGCACCGCGGCCAGAAGATCTTCCCGACTGCGTGAGGGGTTGGGCCATTGCTCACGGGGCTTGAGCATGATGTAGCCATCGGAGATGTTCGGAGGCATGGGATCTGATGCGATCTCCGCCGTGCCAGTTCGAGCGAACACGCGATCAATCTCTGGAAACTTCTCCTTGAGCGTGCTCTCCAGTTGCTTTTGCATCTCGATCGACTGTGAGAGGCTGGTGCCTGGCATACGCAGCGCCTGGATGGCGAAATCTCCTTCGTTGAGATTGGGCGCGAACTCGCTGCCCATTCGCGAGGCCAGCAGCAAGCTCAAAACCACCGCGACCACGGCACCCGTGATCACCACTTGCGGCGCACGCATGACTGCGTTGAGCATGGGCTCATAGGCAGTGCGCGCCCAGATCATCAAGCGATTTTCCTTTTCGGCCACGCGCTTGCCAATGAACAGGGCAATGGCCGCCGGGATGAACGTCATGGACAGGATCATGGCACCCACCAAAGCCAGCACGACGGTCAGTGCCATGGGGTGAAACATCTTCCCTTCAACGCCTGTCAGCGCGAAGATGGGCAAATACACCACCATGATGATGAGTTGACCAAAGAGTAGCGGCCGCCGTGCTTCCTTCGCAGCTGCGAATACCTCGTGAAAACGCTCGGTGCGTGTCAGTAGGCGGCCCTTGTGCTCCTGTGCGAGCGCCAGACGCCGCACGCAGTTCTCAACGATGACCACGGCGCCATCGATGATGATGCCGAAATCAAGCGCGCCCAGGCTCATGAGGTTCGCGCTGATCTTGTAATGAACCATGCCCGTGAAGGTGAAGAGCATGGACAAAGGAATGATGAGCGCAGTAATGAGCGCTGCGCGGATATTGCCCAGAAAAATAAACAATATGGCGACCACCAGAGCGGCGCCTTCCAGCAGGTTCTTCTTGACAGTGGCAATGGCTTTTTCAACGAGTGTGGTTCTGTCGTAGACGGTGATGACCTTCACGCCCTCGGGCAGGCCGCGCCGTATAGACTCCATACGCTCGTCCACAGCCTTGGAGACAGCGCGGCTGTTCTCCCCGATCAGCATGAAAACGGTCCCTAGAACAATCTCGCGGCCGTTGTCAGTGGCTGCGCCCGTGCGTAGTTCGCGGCCGAGCTCCACATCGGCCAAGTCGCGAACGCGGATGGGCTGCCCTTGTGCGGTGCTGACGATGACTTGCTTAAGATCCTCAATGCCGCGCACTTGGCCAGGTGCCCGGATGAGGTATTGCTCGCCCTGGCGCTCAATGTATCCGGCACCGATGTTGGTGTTGTTGTTCTGCAGTGCGGTGACGATCTGGCTCATGGAAATGCCATAAGACAGTAAACGCTCGGGGCGAGGCGCGATCAGATATTCCTTGGCGAAGCCGCCGATGGAGTTGATCTCAGTTACGCCTGGGACGTTTCTTAATTGAGGCTTGATGACCCAATCTTGAATTTCACGTAAATCCATCGGGGTGTAGGCGCTCCCATCGGATTTTCTGGCGCCTTCTTCAGCCTCCACGGTCCACAGATAGATCTCGCCCAAGCCTGTGGAGATGGGGCCCATGGACGGCGATACATTGGCAGGAAGATGTTGTCTTGCCTCCTGGACGCGCTCGTTCACCAGCTGACGCGCGAAGTAGATATCTGTCCCGTCCTTGAATATGACGGTGATCTGCGACAAACCGTAGCGCGAAAGTGAGCGCGTTTGTTCCAGGTTAGGCAAGCCTGCCATCAAGGTCTCGATCGGATAGGTCACGCGCTGTTCGGTCTCTAGCGGTGAAAAGCCGGGGGCTTGCGTATTGATTTGCACCTGAACATTGGTGATGTCCGGCACCGCGTCTATGGACAGGCGCTGGTAGTTGAAAACTCCCAGTCCGGCCATGGCCAATACGGTCAACAAAACTAGCCAGCGCTGCTCGATGGCGAAGCGGATGATGCGTTCAAACATGGCGACGCAACCTCAGTGGGTGTGCTGAGCAGACGACTTGCCCAGCTCCAGCTTGAGCAGAAAGCTGCCTTCCTTTACGTAAGACTGCCCGGGTTGCAGTCCGCTGGTGATCTCTGTGAAACGCCCGTCGGTGCGGCCTAATTGAACAACCTGAGCTTTGTAGCCGCCTTCGGCGGGCACAAAGAGTGTGCTTTCCTTGCCATCAGCGCGCTGGATGGCTGTGGTTTCCACCGCCACGGGTACCTCGGTCTGCTCCGCGACGACAGTCACTTCAACAAACAGCCCCGGGCGCCATAGATCTTGAGGATTGGCCAACGCTACGCGCGCGGGCGCAGTGCGTGTTTGCTCACCAATGAGCGCACCCACATAGGCAATGCGGCCTTCGGCTTTGGAGTCAAACGCCGTAGAGCGGACTGTGACGGCGGCTCCCACGCGCACGAAGGGTAGTTGTGGTGGCGATACATTCATCTCTGCCCAGACGGAGCTCATGTCGGACACCGTAAAGGATGGGGTGCTTTCCGTAACGGATTCACCCACGGTCAGATGTTTTTCCACCACTACGCCCGCCAACGGCGAGCGGAGTTCGTATCGATTGGAGCTGCCTGCACTCGCTCCTATGGAGGCCAGTTTTTGTGAGACGTTCGCGACAGCGATCTCAGCCTCCTGCACGGCTTGTTGTGCCTGGAGGTAATCCTGCTCTGCGGAAATCTTTTCTTCCCACAGCTGCTTCTCCCGCGTGTAGGTTGTTTTAGCCAATGCCAGGCGTTTTTGCGCGGTGAGCAGTTCGCTGCGTTGATCGGAGACGGCGGCGCTTTGGATCACTGCCAGTAACTGGCCTTTGGCAATTCGTTGGCCCAGTTGCGCATGCACCGAGGCCACGACACCGGTGACACGTGGAACCACGTGAGCCGTACGGTCTTCGTCGAAGCGAATCTCACCAGGCAGAACGACTTCCTTTCGGATCGCCCGGGCTTGTGCCTGGGCAACGGACGCGCCGATGGTTTTGGACTGTGCTTCGGTGAGCTTGACTAAACCTTCGCCTTCCTCATCTTTGTGATCTTCTTCTTTCTTCTCCGTGCCGGCTGAAGATGTTTCATGAGGCTCCTCATCTCCATGTGAACCCGATTCAGCATGCTGTGCCCCAGACTCACCGCCAGCCCCACTGGGCCGCAACATGAGTGCCGCACTGCCAACGCTTAATGCCAGGATGACTGCAACGGCAATCCATAACTTGCGCTTGGAGAGCGCCGCTTCGAAGTTGCTTTTCTCGGACATGAGTTAGTTCTGGTTGAGTGGCAATGCAGGAATCGAAATGCCCAAGATGCGTTCAAACTCGGCTTGAGCGCGATGTGAGGCCATGAGTTGGTCCAAAAGCTGGCGCTGGGTTTCGACCAATGTGCGTTGGGTATCCAGTACGTCCAGGAAGTTGAACTTTCCCAGCGTGAAACCGCGTGAGGCTAGGTCGTAGGCGGTTTGAGCGGTAGGGATCACCTGATCGCGCAACTGCGTTATCTGCTGGTAGCTGCTGGTCTGTTGTTGCAGGGCCGACAGCGCTTGCACCCGCAGTTGGAGGAGCGTGTCCTGCATGACCTGTTCTGCTTGGTCGAGCTTGCGCAAAGCCTCCAGCTGGTTGCCGGCGTTGGTGTCAAACAAAGGCAAGGGCATGCTGACACCGAATACGATTTGGTTGCGCCCTACTTCCTGAGCACGCTTGAGGCCAACGCTGACAGTGGGGTCTTGAACCCGAAGGCTTCGCTCCAGCTCCGAGACCGCGCGACTTTGCTCAACGGCGCGTTGCACGCGAAGCATGCCTGGTGAGTTTTCGATGGCGGCCTGCATGCGGTCGACGGAAGGTGGAGCCTCCACTCGCGCAAAGTCACCGACGACCTCGCTGGCTTCCGAAGCCACGCCACCCCAAAGTGCCACCAGGTCTTGCTGCGCGATAACGACCGAAGATCGGGCTTGAGTCAATTCCATCTCGGCGTTGCCAAGCGCAACCTGAGCACGGGTGGCCTCCAGCGGAGGCACTCTTCCTGCGGTCACACGTTTTTGCGCTGCGTCCTGGGTGCGTGCCGCCAGGTCTTTCATCTCGCTTGCGAGCTGAAGGCGCTGACGAGCCAGCAGCAGTTCGTTGAAGCGCGTCGTCACCTGAAACCGGAGGTCAACTTGAGCCTGTGCCAAGGCCGCTTGAGCAAGACCCTTGGAGCTTTCAGCCACCTTGATGCGAGCGTCACGCTTGCCACCCAGTTCAAGGCGCTGGTTAATCTGCATGGTGATGGAGCGTGTTGAAGGCCGTGTGTCCTCCTGACTATAGGAAGCCTCGGGGTTGGGTCTGGCCTTGCTCTGCAGCACGGTTCCGTCGGTGGCAGCCAAGCCGTGTTGAGCCGCTTTCAGGCCGGGATTGGCTGCTAACGCTTTTGACCAGGCTATGGCGACTGAGATCCCGGTGATAGGGGGATTCAGCCTGGAATAGCCACTTGGCTCCAGCGGGGCAGCGGCTGTTGCCACGGCGGTATCCGCCGCCTGAGTGGCGTGGGCGTAGAACGCGCATGCCACCCCCAGGAGAACGGGGGCGATCACTTTGACCTTCTGGGAAAGCCTATGAGGGTGAAGAAGGTGCATGGCCATAGTTCTCCGAGAGCGGCGGAACTCTTTAACGGGAAAAAAAAGATCCGCGTCGCACCATCGAATCGAATGGCTGTGAGTAGCCTCTTGTCGTCGAAGGTGCAACGCTGGACGAGTCGTCAGTTCTGGTAGAACTCGTTGAGCACACGCAACTGCTCAGGCGATTGGTTGCGCATTTCGTCTAAGACTTGTTGTCGGCTTTTGGGTTGGACAGGCGTCTTGGCTGGCGGTGTCAGACCTCTCTGATAGAACCTCAGCGTGCCATCAGCCCGAGCAGTGTTCGTCTCTGCGACCACCTGTTCCCGTGTTTTGGCATTGACGTGCTCTGGCGTGAAACTCACGACATCTCCGTTCCCCTGGTGCCAGGGAGAATTAGCGTGGGCCAGATTCGGCGCTGCCATCAAACCCGCAACTATGGCCAGTGCGGAAATCGAAAGAGATGGGATTTTTTTCATGGTGATGACTCCTTTTTTTGCTTGGTAAGTGGTCGCTATGCCGGACCACGGGGCATGCCTGATGGCATGAGATCGACTGTAGAAATCCGTTGCGAACAGAAGCGCGTCATGAACATGACAGTTTTGTCATCTGAGCTCGACGCGGCTTGCGTTGTTAGTTCTGGTACAGCTCGTTTAGCGAGCGGCGCTGCTCCGCTGACTGATCGCGCATTTCGTCGATGACTTGTTGTCGGGTCTTGGTAGGTGCCGCTGCATTGACGGGCACCGGCACAGACATCTGGATGTACTTCAGCGTGCCATTGGCCCGGGCTGCGTCCAGCTCCGCGACGACTTGCTGACGCGTGTTGGAACCAATGTGTTCGGGCGTGAATCGAACCACGTCTCCGTTGCTGGCGTGCCAAGCGGTGTCAGCCTGAGCCAGGTTGGGTGCGGCGAACAAACCCGCGAGAATCGCCAGTGCAGAAATAGAAAGAGATTGGCGTTTGTTCATGGTGATAATTCCTTTGCGTTGGATATGCGGTCTTGCTGCCAGACCGCGAGGCATGCCTGAGGGCATGGGATTGACTGTAGAAGTTGGCACCGAACAAGAGCGGGTCATGAACATGACAGTGTTGTCACGCGAACTCGACACATCGCCGCGAGGCAACACATGAAACTGCTGGTGGTGGAAGATGAGCGAAAGCTCGCCGAATATCTACGTAAGGGGCTGGTCGAGGAAGGCTACGTGGTTGAAGTGGCCCACAACGGTGTCGACGGCTTGCACATGGCGGTGGAGGGCCATCACGACCTTATCGTTCTCGATTGGATGCTTCCAGGTATAGATGGCATGAGCATGCTGGCCGCACTGCGGCAATCGACACAAACCCCTGTGCTGATGCTGACTGCGCGGGTCGCGGTCGAAGACAGGGTGCGTGGCTTGAAAGCCGGGGCGGACGACTACCTCGTCAAACCTTTTGCCTTCACAGAGTTGGTGGCGCGCATTGAAACGCTGCTGAAGCGAAGTACAGCGTCGACCACTTCTCAGGAACCCATGCAGCTATCGCTGGCCGATTTGCAGCTCGACCTGGTGCGCCGGCGCGCTACGCGGGCCGGTCAGCGGTTGGATCTCTCTGCCAAGGAATTCCAGCTGTTGTCGCTGCTGATGCGAAAAGCCGGTGAAGTGTTGTCTCGAACGGAAATCGCAGAACAAGTTTGGGATGTGAATTTTGACCATGGCACCAACGTGATTGACGTGGCGGTTCGCCGTTTGCGTGCGAAGCTGGACACGCCATTTGATCGGCCGCTGCTGCATACCGTTCGTGGCATGGGTTACGTATTGGAGGAGCGCGTACCTTGAACAGGTTTTGGGTTCGATCTCTTCGAGGGCGCCTATCGCTTTGGCTGGGTCTGCAGAGCCTTGCCGGCTTGGCGATGGTCTGCGGCGTTGTATACGCTGCAACCGTTTTTGCATTCGATCTGCGCCAAACGCAGACACTCGAAGAAAAACGGCTTCAGCTTGGACATCTGCTGCAGGAGCCAGATGGAAATCAGGGCGATGTCGCGTTGCGCCACCGCCTGGACGATTTTTTACTTGGCAACCGAGAGCTATCGCTCAAGTTGTGGCGTGCCGACGGGTCGCTCTTTTACGAGCACCTCCTAGAGAGAGGAGAGCTGCCGCATCGTGTGGCTCCCTTCGCTATCGAGTCCCGGACGAGTCAGCAAATAGCCGTGCGAGGCGAGTTGGGATTGGATACTCGGAGCGATCACATGCTGTTGCAGCGGATCGCTTTGGCAATGGCGCTTGCCGTGCTCGGGGGCTGCACTCTTATATCGGCGGGAGGGTATTGGCTGGTGCGGCAGGGGCTCAAACCGGTGAGACAGTTGATCGAGCAAACGCGCCTGCTAACTGCTGATACCTTGCACCAGCGGTTGGACGCCACTTACCAACCCGAAGAGCTGGCGCCGTTGATCACGCAGTTCAACCAGCTGCTGGAAAGGCTCGAAGGCGCGTATGAGCATCTGGAGAGCTTCAACGCAGACGTGGCGCATGAACTGCGCACGCCGCTGGCCAATTTGATGGGTGAGACCGAACTCGCATTGCGCAAAAGCCGGGGTGCAGAAGACCTGCGGGAAGTGTTGGGCTCCAACCTGGAAGAGTTGCATAGGATCACCAGCATTGTCCAGGACATGCTCTTTCTATCGCAGGCAGACCGTGGTTCATTGGCTCGCCGTGAGTCGGTGAAAAATCTACATGCGGTGGCTACCAAGTTAGCTGAATACCATGAGGCCGCATTGGAGGAGGCGCAGCTGGCGCTTCGCGTGGAGGGCGATGCTGCAGGCGCATTCGACATTGCTCTGATCGAGCGTGCGTTGTCGAATCTTCTCTCTAATGCCACGCGCCATGCCGAGCCTGAAACTACCGTGCGGGTGGAGATCACGACACACCAGGATCAGGTAACGGTGCAGGTGGTCAACCACGGAGCCACCATAGCCCCGGAACACATCTCGCATCTGTTTGATCGCTTTTATAGAGTGGAGACCTCTCGAACAGGAGCAGCCTCTCACCATGGGCTCGGCCTGGCTATTGTGGCCGCCGTCGCGCGGATGCACGGAGGCGGAACATTCGCGAGGTCGGAGGCAGGACTGACTACGATCGGTTTCACCTTGTCAATGAGTGACGAGGTGAAACCTTCGCACGGCCCAGGTCTCAATGGGCGCCGAGTGCAATAGCGCGCGTGTGATCTAAGGTTTTAACCGCCGCGGGCTTTCCAGTTCGCAATCTGGGTCCGTAGCGCGGTGACCAGCGCCAAGGGCTCATCCAACATGATGTGATGCCGCGCGTTCGGAATCTCCACGACTGCGAGCACACCCGCGAAAGTCTCAACGCAGAACTTGCGCACGCTTTCGTCAATGCGTGCACTCAAGGCGCCCCACATCAGCGCGACCGGGCAGCGCATAGTGAGCAGGTCTTGCACGAAATCACGCGGCCGTGGTTGTGAGAGCGCAGGGGGATCGAATTTCCAGCGCCAGCCGCCCGCCTCCGGTTTGATCGAATGCTCGGCAATGTGCTGCAGGTAGAACCCACAGGTGACTTCCTGCTCCGGCAAGACCTTGTAGCGCGCGAGCGTGCTTTCGCGCGTGGGGTAAATCCTGGGGATGGGGTTAGACCTCACAAACGGCGAAGGCCCTCTGTCATCAGCCTCATAAGGCGGTGAATCGAGCACGACGAGGCCGGCCAGGCGCTCGCCGTAGGCGCGGGCGAGCATGATGGACACGAACCCACCCAGGCTGTGTCCCACAACTATCGGCTTCTGGCCCGGGGCCAAGGTGTCTGCCACAGTCATCACCTGCTGCGCACACCGTTCCCGGTCGTACAGGCCGCTGTGCGCGCTATCGCCCATGCCTGGCAGATCTGTCGCGATCACGTGATGGTCTGCCGCCAGAAGCGGAGCGATGAACCGCCACCATTCTGCATTGGCCGCGTTGCCATGAACGAGCATGATAGGCGGCTTGGCTTGATCGCCCCAGGCGATGTAGTGGATGTCGCAGCCGTCCACATCAATAAAGCCTTCGCGACTTGGCATGGCCTGCGCGGCCCGGGCCCATTCGGGCATTGCGTTCTCAATTTTCAATTCAGCATCCATCAGCCCAATAGTAGCTGCGTAGGAACGACGTTTCTGTCGCCAATGCACGCTCTTGGCGGCTGTTTCCTGGGTCCGCCGAGCTCCTGCTCGACATTGCAGTGCGAGCAAACCTCCCGAATGCAGGCTTGGCCCTCAGCGGTCCCAGAGTGAAAGCCCTCGCGATGAGCGGCCCAATCGCTCCAATTTCATCGCTTTCAGCAAGTGCAACTTGCGAATCCTTCAAGGTTTCGCGGGCTAGTCCCAGGAGGCAGGGGAGCCTAAAGTCCAACCATCGCGTGTGCCGGCCTGGCGCATGCCTCTTGCATCCAAGGAATCGATCATGCGCACCACAGGTTATGCCGCTTACAGCCCCACCTCCCCGTTGGCTCTATTTCAGTTCGAGCGCCGCAGTTTGCGTGCCAACGATGTCGCGATGGAGATTCTCTATAGTGGAGTCTGCCACTCTGATCTGCACACTGCTCGCAACGACTGGGGCTGGAGCTACTACCCCATCGTCACGGGCCACGAGATCGTGGGCCGCGTCACGGCAGTCGGTGTGCAGGTCGAAAAATACAAGGTAGGCGATCACGTGGCGGTAGGTTGCATGGTGGACAGTTGTATGTCGTGCGATCAATGCCGCAAAGGCGAAGAACAGCTCTGCCGCGCTGGCAACACTGGTACTTACGCTAGCCAGGACCGCGTGACGGGCGAGAACACCCACGGGGGCTATTCGAAGCACCTGGTGGTGCGGGAAGATTTTTGCCTGCGTGTGCCAGAAGGCCTGGACCTTGCGCGCACGGCTCCGCTGCTGTGTGCCGGTATCACTACCTATTCGCCCCTACGCACCTGGAATGTGGGCCCCGGCAGCCGAGTAGGGGTGGTGGGCTTGGGCGGTCTCGGCCATATGGCTGTCAAGCTGGCCGTTGGATTAGGGGCCGACGTTACCGTGCTTAGCCGCAGTGCTGACAAGACTGCGGATGCGCTGGAGCTGGGTGCGGACCGGTTGCTCATCTCTTCCGATTCAGAGGCCATGGCGCAAGCGGCGAACGGCTTTGATCTGATCATTGACACCGTACCCGTCAAGCACGATCTCAACCCCTATCTGCCTTTGCTGGATGTAGACGGCACGCTGGTCATCGTTGGCCAGATCGGCCCGATGGAGGAGACCAACACCGTGCCTCTGTTGTTGGGCCGCCGCCGTATCGCCGGCTCACCCATTGGCGGCATCCGCGAGACGCAGGAAATGCTGGACTTCTGCGCCAAGAAAAATATCTTGCCCGATTGCGAAATGATCCGCATGGACCAGATCAACGAGGCCTTTGAACGCATGGAAAAGGCCGACGTGCGCTACCGCTTTGTGATCGATATGGCTTCGCTACCGGCTGAAGCAGCTTGAGGTCTGCTTCAATGCCTACGCGTCCGCCCGCCGGGGAGCTGCGCCTGTTGTTGATCCTCAGCGCCTTGATGGCTTTCACATCGCTCTCTACTGACATCTACCTGCCGGCCATGCCACAGATGCAGCGTGAGTTGCATGGCAATGTGGAACTGACGATCACCAGCTTTCTGATCGGCTTTGCGCTGGCGCAGTTGATCTGGGGACCGGTAAGTGATCGTATTGGAAGGCGCCGGCCTCTGATCATTGGTGTCGCTTTGTTTGTGGTGGGGTCGATAGGTTGCGCGCTGTCGCAGACCATGGACCAGATCGTGTTCTGGCGGATGTTTCAAGCGTTTGGTGCCTGCACCGGCCCCATGCTCGCCCGAGCCATGGTGCGCGATCTGTATCCGCGAACTCAGGCGGCCAAGACCTTGTCTACGCTGACGGTGATCATGGCGATCGCACCCATCATCGGGCCACTGCTTGGCGGGCAGATCGTGCGCTTCGGTACCTGGCACGGCATCTTCTGGCTCTTGGCTGCAATCGGCGTGCTGATGCTGCTGTCGCTGCGCTATTTGCCAGAAACCTTGCCCCTCGAGAGCCGTGCCACAACGCCGGCACTCTCCGCTTTTGCGGATTACCGTGCGCTGCTCGGCAACGCGGTGTTCATGCGCTACGCATTGTGCGTGACTATGTTCTATGTCAGCGCCTACGCCTTCATCACCGGATCGCCTCGTGTCTACATAGAGTACTTCCACGTGGCGCCCGAGCACTATGGTTGGCTGTTTGGACTGAACATCATCGGCCTCATGGCGATGAGCCTCATCAACCGAAAGTTGGTTAGCCGTTTCAGCCTGGACACCTTGCTGCGCGCCGCCGCGGCAGTTGCAGCGCTGGGCTTGCTGGCGGGTATGGGTTTGGCTGAGTTGCACGTTGGTGGATTGCTTGGCGTGGTGGTTCCGGTGTTCGTGTTCTTCTCCATGAATGGCGTCATTGCGGCCAATGCCACCGCAGCTGCTCTTGATGGCGTACAGCCCCAACTCGCAGGCTCAGCCGCAGCCCTGATTGGCTCGCTCCAGTACGGCAGCGGCATTATTTCCTCGCTGTTGCTAGCGGCGCTGTCTGACGACACTCCCCACACCCTGATCGTGGTGATGACTGTGTTTGCCGTGGCGTCTGCTGCCGCTGCGTTCTGGCGGCGTGGCAGCCCGTTAGTCGAAGTGCCGCCGTATTGCCATGAATCAGCTTGACCTTGAAAGCCTCCCTTCCCTCACTCTAAAGGCTGATCTCATGAAGCCCTTATTACCTTTCATGGCGCTCACCCTCTCCGCTCTCATCAGTGCCGGCGTCCATGCGCAGCCTGCTCCCTCGGCGCCACTCGTGATCCAACAACAAGGCAGCTTTGCGGCTGGCGGAAGCATGGCCACTGCGCCCGGGCAATTCGACCCTCGCAAGCCACTCGAACCTGCTGGCCAGACCTATCGCGGTGACCATGCTCGCGCTTTCTTCCAGATTCCTGCGGATGCGCGGCCACTGCCCATCGTCATGTGGCATGGCGCTGGCCAGTTTTCCAAGACCTGGGAAACCACAGCCGACGGACGTGAAGGATTTCAGACCATTTTTTTGCGCCGCAAGTTTGGGGTGTTCCTGGTCGACCAACCGCGACGCGGTGCTGCGGGGCGCAGCATGGTGGAGGGCAACATCAAACCCACGCCGGACGAGCAGCTTTGGTTCAACCAGTTCCGTATAGGTGTTTGGCCAAACTATTTCCCTGGCGTTCAGTTCGCTCAAGACCCGGAAACACTGAATCAGTACTTCCGCGCCATGACTCCGAACACGGGCCCGTTTGACATGCAAGTGGTGTCTGATGGCGTGGCGGCTGTGGTCGAGCGTGCGGGCCCATCTATTTTGTTCACGCATTCGCAAAGCGGGGGCCCGGGGTGGCTGACCGCCATCAAGAGCGAGAAAGTGCGCGCCATCGTGTCATTCGAGCCCGGCAGCAGCTTCATTTTCCCGGAAGGTGAGCTGCCCGAGCCGATCAAGAACGCATTTGACACCGTGGCCGGTGTGACAGTGAGCATGCAGCAGTTTCGCGCACTCACGAAGATTCCTATCCTGGTGCTCTACGGCGACAACATTCCCTCCGAATCCGTGGACCTGCCCGCCCAGGACAGCTGGCGTGCGCGGCTTCAGATGGCGCGTGCCTGGCGAGACACCATCAACCGCCATGGGGGCGATGCGACCGTAATGCACTTGCCGGAGATCGGTATCCGTGGCAACACGCACTTTCCTTTCTCGGATCGGAACAACGTGCAGATCGCAGACCTGGTGACCAAATTCCTGGCCGACAAGAAGCTCGACTAGTGCTCCAGCACGGTGTGTGTTGGCCGTTCGCCCTGAGCTTGTCGAAGGGCTTCGAGCCCTCTCAGGACGAGCGGAATTCAAATTTCATAAGGCCGCATTCATACGACCCCGCTTAGAGCTTTCCCCGATCTTTCAAACTATCCCAAACTGCCCCATGAAACTGCTTCAATTCCTGACCGCCGGCCTGTTGGCTGCTACCGCCCTGGATGCCAGCGCGCAAAGTAGCGTGCCCGACACCCCCGCAGCCCGCATGGCACGGGAAACCGCCCCACAACTGTTCGCCTACACGCAAGATGTGCTGTTCGGCGATGTCTGGAAGCGCAAGGAGCTAGCTCCGCGAGATCGCAGCCTGGTGACGCTTTCCACGCTCGTGGCCAACGGCCAGGCTGCGCAGATGACCTCTCACATCAATCTGGGCCTGGACAACGGGCTCAAACCTTCAGAGATCGTCGGTTTGATCACTCACTTGGCCTTCTACACCGGCTGGCCCAATGCCATGTCGTCAGTGGGCGTGGCGCGGGAGGTGTTCACGCGGCGAGGTATTTCCGCCGACGCATTGAAGCCAGTTACAGAGCAATTGCTGGCCGTGGAACCGGAAGCCGAGGCCCGGCGGGCAGCCACGGTGAAGCAGAACGTCGCGCCCACCGCGCCGGCATTGGCCCGCTATACCGACGACGTGCTGTTTGCCGATCTATGGCGCCGCCAAGACCTGGCACCACGAGACCGTAGCATCGTCACCATGACCGCGCTGATTGCCCGTGGTCAGGTGGAGCAGATACCATTCCACCTGAATCGCGCCATGGACAATGGCCTCACGCAGGTGCAAGCCGCGGAGGTCGTGACGCATCTGGCCTTCTACGCTGGCTGGCCAAGGGCCATGTCAGCACTTCCTGTACTTCAAACCGTGTTCGCAGAACGCAAGTAAATGATGAAGCTTTCTCGCTGGTGGCGAATCCTTGTCTGGCTGGTGCTGGCCGTGCTCGTGCTTTGCGCGGGCACATACGCCTATCTGCAACAAGCTAAATTTGGCGCGTTACCGCAAGGAGCTCGTCTGGATGCGGCGCGCAACTCGCCGAATCACGGGGGCGAGGGCTTTCGCAATCTTGTCGAGACACCTATCCGTACTACCGATAGCGGCTTCGTGGCCAATATCTGGTCCATGATGTGGGATAGCAATGAACGCTTGAAGCCCATCGCGCCCATTCCAGCCGTTAAACGTGATCTGCGAGCACTCGATCGCGCTGAGGACCTGGTGGTCTGGCTGGGCCACTCCTCCTACTTTATCCAGATAGGCGGCAAGCGCATTCTGATTGACCCGGTGTTCAGCACAGACGCGGCCCCGGCGCCCTATCTCAATGCGGCCTTCTCCGGCAGCACCCCATACACGGCAGAAGACATACCAGACATCGACTACCTTCTGATCTCACACGATCACTGGGACCATCTGGATCACCCGAGTGCATTGGCGCTACGTGAGCGCGTGCGGCATGTCGTTACAGGGCTCGGTGTTGGGGCCAATTTTGAGCGCTGGGGCTACCTGCCCGAGCGTATCCACGAAGCGGATTGGAACGCCGTGCTGAAGCTGGACGAAGGCTTGAGCATTCATGTGCTGCCCGCCCGGCACTTCTCTGGCCGGCTGCTGTTGCGCAATCAGACGCTGTGGGTGGCGTACGCGCTGGTGACGCCCCAAAGGCGTATGTTCTTCAGCGGTGACAGCGGCTATGGGCCGCATTTCCTTGATATTGGCAAGCAGTTTGGTGGCTTTGACTTTGCGGCGCTGGATGCGGGGCAATATGACCCGCGCTGGGCTCATGTTCATATGTTCCCTGAGCAAGCTGCGCAGGCTGCTGAAGACCTGGGCACTAAGGTGCTGGTGCCTGGGCATGCTGGGCGGTTCAAGCTTGCGGCGCATGATTGGGATGAGCCGTTTGAGCGCCTTATGAAGGCTAGTCAGGGGAGGGGGTATCGGCTGCTTACTCCGCCGATTGGGGAGATTGTGAGGTTGGGCGACGCGACGCAGACGTTCGCCTCGTGGTGGCGCCCGGCGCGACCTTGACCCCCTCTCCCTCTCCCTCTGGGAGAGGGCTGGGCGGGGCCGGCCAACCGGTGAGGGCAAGCGGCGGTCGATTAAGCACTGCAGTTGCTAAATACTTTCTGCTCTTGTCTTGAAGTCGGAGGCCGGGATTGCCCCCGGCAGTGCAGTCCCTTTCTTTGCTCGCACAAAGCAAGGAACCAAAGAAATGCGACCCCAAGTCCGTGTCCCTGCGCTGCGCT
>NZ_AUGX01000026.1 GCF_000422885.1 Ottowia thiooxydans DSM 14619
CTCTCCCTCTGGGAGAGGGCTGGGCGGGGCCGGCCAACCGGTGAGGGCAAGCGGCGGTCGATTAAGCACTGCAGTTGCTAAATACTTTCTGCTCTTGTCTTGAAGTCGGAGGCCGGGATTGCCCCCGGCAGTGCAGTCCCTTTCTTTGCTCGCACAAAGCAAGGAACCAAAGAAATGCGACCCCAAGTCCGTGTCCCTGCGCTGCGCTCCGGGCACCCTGCGGTGCTCAGGCAAGGGGCGGTGCGGCAGAACTCTCTTCTTTCGCTTCGCTCACTACGTTCAAACAGCTGCCGCAAGCTAGTTCTTGAAGCAAGAACATCTTGCAGTGCTCTTGCCCGCCCCTTGCCCTGCGCTCCTCAGCACGGCCTAAAGGGGTGGGGAGCCTTGCTCGGGCCATTGCTGCGCTCGGCCCTCCGCTTGCCAGTTCCCCTACCGGGGAAAGACGCATGGAGACCTTGAATGCGCTTTCTTCGTGGGCAATCACGTTTTAAGCTTTCGCTGCTGCGCTCACTTACCGTACTGTTCGTTATTGACCTGCTCCATCCAGTCGGTGGTCTTGCCGTCCAGAGCTTCCGCAATAGCGACATGGCTCATGGCGGTAGTGGGCGCCGCACCATGCCAATGCTTCACATTCGGTGGAATCCAGACTACATCGCCTGAGCGGATCTCCTGCAGGGGCTGGCCCCATTTCTGAACCCTTCCTGAACCCGCTGTAACGATCAGCGTCTGACCCAATGGGTGCGCGTGCCAAGCGGTTCGGGCGCCAGGCTCAAAGGTGACGATGCCACCACCGACGCGAGCAGGCGCAGGGGTTTGGAAACGTGAGTCAACTCGCACGGCTCCGGTGAAATTCTGTGCGGGTCCCGCTGTGGACGGTATGGTGCCCACACGGGACACAGTGACGGGCGCGGATTCTTGCGCGCCGACGCCGGACATCCCGATGACCGAAGCCAGGGCCATGGAAACAGGTAATTTTTTCATCTTCATTCTTTGTCTTGTTAGATAGGTTCAATTGGCGCCGCGGATGCCACCCAGCCAGCGTGTCACTTGGGCCAAAGTCTCGCGCTCCTGGTCCGCCTTCAGCACAAGACCGGCGTCACGCACACGTGCTTTGGGCGCATGGGCGGCCAGCACGGCCTGGCTGTCGCCGGGCCCATAGCCGCCATGTGTAATGAAAGGGATCAACGTCTTGCCCGCCAGATCGTGGCGCGAGAGGAACGTGCGGACCACTGCCGGAACAGACTGCCCCCAGATCGGAAAGCCCAGGTAAACCGTGGAGTAGGTGGCCAGGTTTTGCACGCTGGCTTTCAAAGCGGGCTCATAGCGGCTTTCGCGTTCTCGAGCAGCTTGGGCCACGGTTTGTTCGTAGTCTTCAGGGTAGTCGTCCACGGGCAGGATTTCGAACAACTCAGCATCGCGTGCGCGGCGAATCTGCCGCGCCAGCACGCGCGTGTTGCCGGTGCGTGAAAAATAGGCCACCAGGGTGTCACGCCGTGCACCTTGTGCGCGTAGCTCGGCCGTTCCGGCGAGCCCTGCTAAAGACACTGCAGCGGACACCGTCAGGAGCTGCCGCCGTGGCACGGAAAAGCGCGTCATAGTTTGGTGTTCTTCAGCGGTAGCTGTCGCACCCGCTTGCCAGTGGCAGCGAATACAGCGTTGAGGACTGCGGGCGCAGCCACCGCAATGGTGGGTTCGCCCACGCCACCCCAGAAACCGCCGGAGGGCATGACGATGACTTCCACCTTGGGCATATCGTCCATCCGCATCACGTTGTAGGTGTCGAAGTTCTGCTGCTCTATGCGCCCATCCTTGACCGTACATTCTCCGAACAACATGGCTGACAAGCTGAAGACGAAAGACCCCGTGATCTGCGTCTCAACCTGCTGCGGATTCACCACGTGGCCGGGGTCTGTCGCGGCCACGATGCGGTGGATCTTGAGTTGCCCATCTGTCACTGAGACTTCTGCAGCCGCTGCCACGTAACTTCCGAAGCCCATGATCTGCGCAATACCGCGGTGCCGGCCCTTGGGTGGTGGCGTGTCCCACCCAATGCCCTTGGCGGCAGCCTCCACCACCGCGAGGTGCTTGGGGTGCTTGCTCATCAGCTTGCGCCGAAAAACCAGTGGGTCTATACCCGCGGCATGGGCCAACTCGTCTATGAAACACTCCATATAGACGGCGTTCTGGTTCAGGTTCACTCCACGCCACGCACCGGGTCGTACGTGAGGGTTGCGCATGGCGTGGTCCACCAGCAGATGCGGGAAGGAATACCCAATGGCCATCTCCGCGCCACTCCCCACCAAGCCTTGGTAGACGATAGGGTCACCTCCTTCGGGCGTGACGCGCGAGGGCGCGTGGTAGGCAAAGATGGACTGACCCGAAAGGCGCATGTGCAACGCCTGTACGTTGCCGCTGCTATCCAGCGAAGCGCGCAGTCGGCACTGTGTGACCGGGTGGTACTGGCCCTGGGCCATGTCTTCTTCGCGCGTCCACAGCATCTTGACCGGCGTATTCGGAACCTGCCTGGCGATCAGTGTGGCAATACGTACATAGTCGGTGTAGAGGCGCCGGCCAAAGCTGCCGCCAATGCGCATGGTGTGAATCTCGCAAGCCGTGGCGGGCAAACCGGCAGCCTTGGCCATCTCATCCAGCGCTGCGTCAGCCACTTGAGTGGGTCCCCACATTTCGCAGCGGCTCGAGGTCCAACGCACGGTCGCGCTCAAGATCTCCATTGGCGCGTGATTTTGGTAGGGGTAGCCGTAGTCGGCTTCGATCACGCGAACACTTTTATCTTGAGCCGCCTTATCCAGTGCGCCCTTGGCATCGCCCACCTTGTTGCCCACATAGGCTTTCTCCGCCGAAAGCCCCTCGCGCAGCGATGCGGCAATGCTCTCGTTGGAGACCTTGGCGTTGGGGCCTTCCTCCCAAACGATGGGCAGGGCGTCCAGCGCTGTCTTGGCGCGCCAGAAAGTGTCGGCAATCACAGCCACCGTGGCGTCGTCTACCCGAATCACATGCTTGATGCCGCGCCGGTTAGCGATGGCTGCCGCATCAAAGCTCTTCAGCTTGCCGCCATGCACCGGGCAACTCTTGGGTACTGCGATCAGCATGCCGGGCATGGTGAAGTCCGGGCTGTACACGAGGCTGCCGTTGAGCTTGTCCGAGGTGTCCAGCCGCTTGAGCGGTTGCCCGGCGATCGTCCAGGTCTTGGGATCCTTGAGCGCGATCTGTGTGGGTGGCGTGATCTTGGCGGCAGCGGCGGCCATGGCGCCATAGGTGGTGCTCCGGCCGCTGGCGGCGTGGGTGATCACCCCTTTTTCTACGGTGCATTGGGCGGGCGTGACACCCCAGCTGTTGGCTGCTGCTTGCACAAGCATGGCGCGAGCGGTGGCGCCGCCCTGCCGCACATACTCGTGTGACCCACGGATGGCGCGCGAGCCACCTGTAGAAAGATCGCGCCAGACATTCTGGCGGCTACGGTTCAGAGCCGGATTGACCAACTCGAACCGCACTTTGGCCCAGTCGCATTCAAGCTCCTCGGCTATGAGCTGAGCCAGGCCTGTGAGTGAGCCCTGGCCCATCTCGGTGCGTGAGATGCGGATGATCACGCTTTCGTCGGGTTGGATGACAACCCACGCATTGACCTCGGGTGGCAATGCCTGCACCTGCGCTTGCGCAGCTGCAGGTTGCGGTGCCAACGTGGAAAAGCCCAGTGTGAACGCGCCGGCTGAGGCGCTAGCGGTGGTGAGGAAACCCCGGCGCGACAGACGCGGGCCGGTTTGTTCTGGCGCTGATGTAATTATTTGGTTCATCATGCGTTCCTCAGGTGCGTGCCTGTGCGGTGGCGGGGGCGCTCGCCGGCGCGCCGGCGGAGTTCATCCTTCGTGCGGCGAGCTGAATGCCCTCCAGCACCCGCATATAGGTGCCGCATCGGCAGATATTGGTGATTTGCGAGCGGATTTCTTCTTCGCTCGGGTTGGGGTTTTGCGCCAGCAGCGCCGCCGCCGCCATCAACATGCCGGATTGGCAGTAACCGCATTGCGCGACATCCAGTTCAGCCCACGCGATCTGCACGGGGTGTGGCTGGGATCCCGCCAGCCCTTCAATGGTGACAAGCTTCTGCTCAGGGGTGATGGCACTGACGGGCATCACGCATGAGCGCAGCGCCGCCCCATCCAGGTGCACGGTACAGGCGCCGCACTGAGCAATACCACAGCCGTACTTGGTACCCGTGAGCCCTGCCTGCTCCCGAATGACCCATAGCAGGGGGGTATCACCCTCGACATCGATAGTCACGGGTTTGCCGTTGAGGTTTAGTTGGGCCATGGTGAATCCAGATTGAGAAAGGTGGATGGATGACGGGCCTTCAGGGCCGTCAGACGATGGCGTGGATGCGTGGGATACAGTTTTTCTTTGAGAACGCGACGACGCCTGCGCGATTGGAGTGACTTTAGCCCTGGAAGGTCCGTTTGAACACCCAAGCAGATCTTGTTCCTTTGACAAGCCTTGCTTGTCAGTCTCGGGGATGCGCTTCCCCGTGTGACTGCGAACGACGTGAACGAGCGCTGCCAGCGATGCGGCGGCGCGAGGAGTTTTGCAGCGGGTCGTTCGGGACCCTCAAGTGTTTAAGATGCCGGCTTGCGGACGAACAGTGCCCGTCCGCGCTCCTCTGCGGTCGTCAGCTCCTGCTGGCTCAGCACGTAGGTGTGGTTGTTGGCCAAACGTTCTATGGCCAGATCAATGAAAGCGCGTACTCGGGTGGGTTGGGAGATGCGGCTTCCGTAGTAGACGAATACGTTGGCGTAGTCTGCAACGTGTTGAGTCAGAAGTGGAACCAGGCGGCCTGCACGAATGTGAGCCGCCGCCGTGACGGCAGTCAGGTGCCCTAATACACGGCCTCCAAGTACCGCGTCAGTTTCCAGCTCCTCTTCATTCACGTAGAAAGCGGCCGGAACGTCCTGCTCGATCACGGTGTCTCCATTACTGAGTCGCCAGGGCAAAGGGCGGTCAGTGATGGTGTTGCGGAAAACGCTGCAACGGTGGTTGGCCAACTGTTCTATGGTGTCTGGCGCGCCATGTTGCTCCAGGTAGCGCGGTGCTGCGCAAATGATCACCTGCAGCGGAAAGAGCCTGCGCGCAATCACCCCTTCGGCGGCTGATGGGCCTATGCGAAACCCTACGTCCACCCGGTCTTCCACCCAGTTGCCCAGACGGTCGTCCAGCTTCACGTCTGGCTGCACCAGCGGATAGGTATCGCAGAACTCCTGAAGAAGTAAGGCCAGCACCGGGCGGAACACGGAATGCGGCCCAACGATCCGTAGCGGCCCAGCAATCTCGTCCGTCGCATTGCGTGCCTGTGCCAAGGCGCGCTCCAGCCCCATGAGCGACGGGCGGGCCGCCTCAAGAAACGCCTGGCCTTCGGCCGTCAGCTGCATATTTCGAGTGGTTCGGTGAAACAGCCGCACCCCCAAGTGCTTTTCAAGCTGCGCCAGCGCCTGGCTGGCGGCCTGGGGACTCATACCTTGTGCTGCCGCCGCCTGGCGCAAGCTACCAAGGTCCGCAGTCTTTACGAAGGTGGAGATGGAACGCAGTTCGTTGATCGGCATCAGAGCATTGTGCACATCCCGGTGTGCAGGCAATCGTACATCTGGGCGAGAGCTTGAAGGCGGTTGATTTGGTGCTAGGTGCGTCTGATCCGCAGGTGATTGACGCCGCCCTAAGGGCGTTGCACATCGAAAGTGAGTCCCTCCCCACGCGATTGGCCGTCTCGATCGAGCGCTGAAACCTTAAGTGTTCCCTGCCATCAAGGCATTTCAGCGACTAAGGCCCCACGCTCGAGCTCGGCCCATTGAAAGTCCTGGCGCGGTAGCGTGACTGCAGCAGGTATCGGTCGCTTCGGGTTCGGCAATGAGGTGCTCGCGGGTTTGTTCGCCAGCCGTTCCGCGAAGAGTGAGATCGCCCAGTCTGCGAACGCGCGTACGCGTGGGTTCGTGCGCCGGCTCAAGGGGTACACCAGATGGATCGGCAGTACCGGGTGCGACCACTCCGGCAGCAACTGCACCAGAGAGCCGTCTGCCAGAAACGGCCTGGCCTGGAAGCTGGAAATCTGAGTGATGCCCAGGCCGGCCAGTACGGCGGAGGTCAAGGCATTGCTTTCGTTCACGGCCAACTGATAGCGTCCGGAGAGTTCCAGGTGCTCATGGTCCTTGATGAATTCATGGGGGAACACACGTCCAGTGCTGGACGAGAAGAAGTTGATGGTGCGGTGACCATCCGTTTCCAGATCCCGGGGATGGCTCGGTGTGCCGTGGCGCTGCAAATAACCAGGCGCTGCCACAGTAAGGAACGACACGGTGGCGACCCGGCGCGCCACCAGCGACTGATCGGTAAGAGGGCCTACGCGCAGCACGCAATCCACGTTGTCTGCGATCAGATCCACCGGCCGGTCGCTGACGCCCAGGTCAAGCTGAATATCCGGATGGCGGGCAAAGAACTTGGGAAGCTCGGGTATCAGCAGCAGCCGAGCCATGGAGGCTCCTATGTCTACGCGCAATCTTCCGCTGAGTGCGGCATTGGCTTGGGTCATGCTGGATTCAAAATCATCCAGGTCGGTGAGCAAGTTCAACGTACGCTCGTAGTACGCCGCTCCCTCGGGAGTCACCGTCACGCTTCGCGTGGTTCGGTTCAGCAGGCGGACTTTCAACCGGGCCTCTAAGTGTTGAATTTGCTTGGTTAAGCTGCTTTTAGGCAAGGAGAGGAGATCGGCTGCTTTCGTAAAGCTGCCGGACTCCACAACGCGAATAAAGCTGCGGATGGAAGAAATCTGATCCATGGATCGAACAAGTTCGGACAATATGGGGGAATACCCGCATAGTAGAGAGCCGCCGCCAGCAATCGTTCCGCTGGCGCCCAGCAAGCCAGGCTTGTCAATGCAACAAGTCGTACGGTGCCCCGAGGGTGGCGTGCAATCCAGTTCTCCAGCCAGGGCTCAGGTTTCGAGCGGCGACTTGCCCAGTACCTCGGCTACGTGGTCTACAAAACACATGATTCGTGCGGCCAGCGCAGTGTTTCGGTAATAGACCGCGTTGATCGGTTGCCGCACTTCTACGGTGTGTTTCGAAAGCACGGGCACCAGGCTGCCGTTGCTGCGGTCTTCACGCGTCATGAAATCCGAAAGGCACGCCAGGCCCAATCCAGCTAAGGCCATATGGCGCAATGTTTCGCCGCTGGAGGCTGCGATGGTGGGCTGAATTCGCAGGTTGCTGCCGTCCGGTTCGCGCAGGGGCCAATTGTTCAGGGTTTCGGGCTGCGTGAAGCCCAGTAATACATGTTGTTCGAGTTGGCCAGGCGTCGTCGGTGTGCCCTGACGTTTGAGGTATGCGGGGCTGGCAAGAATTCGTATGCGGGTTTTGCCGATGGGGCGCGCGTGCAGCGTGGAGTCTTTCAACGCACCAATACGAAAGGCCACGTCCGTGCGCTTTTCAATCAAATCAATAAAACCTTCGTTTGAAATGAGCTCCAACTCCACGTCCGGGAATTTTTCCCTGAAACCCGCCAGCAGCGGCACCAGCAGGTGCAGCATGAAAGGCGAAGAGGCATCTACCCGCAGCAAACCGGCGGGCCGACTGCGCCGCGCCGCCATCTGCTCTTCTGCCGTATCGACCGAGGCCAAAATGGCGCGAGCCTGTTGAACGAAAGCGCACCCTTCTTCAGTCAGCTCCAGGCGCCGTGTCGTTCGGCGCAACAAGGTGGTCTGTAGCTTTTCTTCCAAGCGACCTAGCGTGCGGCTGGTGGCCGAGACCGTCAGACCGAGCCACTCTGAAGCGGCGGTGATGGAACCAGTATCCACGACCGCCACAAACGCCTGCATCTCATCAAGGGTGATCTTCATTGTTGAATTTTAATCAACAGAATATGTCTTATTAATGGCTATGTCTGCAATAGTAATTCGCGCACACTCCATCCCCCAGAGATAAGAAACACGTCGTGTCGTGAATCGGAAGTCGATGTTCAGTGAACTCTTCATTCGTGACACGAGGTCCAAGCCGCCATGAATTCCCTAGCGAAACATCAAGTCAAACCCTCCACGGCCCTGTTCGCCCTGGCTACCGGGGCATTTGCCATCGGTACCACGGAGTTCACTCCCATGGGCCTGCTGCCCGTGATCGCCGAGGGGGTGAACGTAGACATCCCCACTGCCGGCATGTTGGTCTCCGCCTATGCGGTGGGGGTCATGGCCGGCGCGCCGGTCATGACTCTGCTATTCAGCCGCTTCGGCAAGCGTGCGGCGCTGATCGCATTGATGCTTATCTTCACTCTAGGCAATGTGCTCTCGGCGTTAGCGCCCAGCTACACCACCCTGCTGCTGTCGCGCCTCGTCACCAGCCTCAACCATGGCGCCTTTTTTGGCATTGGTGCGGTTGTCGCTGCCAGCCTGGTGCCCAAAGACAAACAAGCGAGCGCCATCGCGGCCATGTTCATGGGCTTGACGGTGGCTAACGTGGGTGGCGTACCGGCGGCTACCTGGATCGGGCAGCAAGTGGGCTGGCGCATGGCCTTCGGTGGCACGGCCTTCCTCGGTCTCATCACCATTGCCGCCTTGTGGATTGCCTTGCCCAAGGGCGAACCCGGTGAACGCCCCAATGTGCGCCGCGAATTAGGGGTGCTCACCCGCCCTGAAGTGCTACTGGCCTTGGGCACCACGGTGCTGGGGTCGGGCGCCATGTTTGCGCTCTACACCTATATAGCGCCCATCTTGGCGGAAATTACCCACGCCAGCCCGGGCTTTGTAGCCGTTGCCTTGGTGTTGATCGGTGTTGGCTTCACGCTGGGTAATAGCCTGGGCGGACGCCTTGCCGATTGGTCCCTGGACCGCTCCACCAAGCTCTTGCTGGCTGCACTCGCCCTCATCATGCTTGCACTACCCCTGCTGCTCATGACTCATGTGGGTGCGGCCATCGGCCTCGTCGTGTGGGGTGCTGTTTCCTTCGGCATCGTGCCGCCAGTGCAGATGCGCGTTATGCAAGCTGCATCACAAGCGCCAGGTCTGGCTTCCTCAGTCAATATTGGCGCGTTCAACCTGGGCAATGCGCTGGGCGCCGCCTTGGGTGGGTTCGTCATCGGCCAGGGCTTGGGCTATGCCTCAGTCCCCTTGGTGGGCGCAGCGCTCGCAGCAGCTGGTCTGGCCTTGGTGTGGTGGGGCAGCGCTGGCCGCCGGGGTGCGTTGGCGGCTTCTTCTTGCAACTGAAATTCAGTCGGTATCAAGGGGCGTTCTCGCCCTCCAGAGTGGCTTCAAACCCTTGAAGCACCGATTGATGCAACAGTGCCTTCACCCGGCTGATGGCTCGCGGGTCCGCTCTTGAAATCAGCTCGGCGCACGCGGCCACTTCGGTCTCCAATTGTTCCGGCGGCACCACGCTCCAGAGCAAACCCCATTGAAGAGCCTGCTGCGCATTGAACTCCTGGCCAAACCACAGCAGTGCTTTGGCCCGGCTCAAGCCTATGAGGCGAGGTAACAACGCATGCACGCCGCCCGTGCCGGGCAATCCGAGTTGTGCTTCAGGGAGTTTGAATCTTGCGTTGTCACTTGCGATCACCAGGTCGCAGTTCAGCGCCAACTCAAGGCCAGCGCCAACCGCCCAACCGTGCACGGCTGCGATGGATGGCTTCTCGCTGTTGACCAACGCATCCGCAACCGCCTGTAGCGCTGCCACGAAGGCGGAGGTGCCAGGCGCATCTCTATCCTTTCCGGCGCAAAACGCACGACCTTCGCCCTTGATGATCAAGACCTTCACCTGCGGGTCTGCAATACCTTGCTGGATGCATGCCAGAAGTTCGGCGGCCATCTCGGGTGTGAGGGCGTTCAGGCTCTGCGGTCTGTGCAGCTGAATCTCCCACACGTCATGCTGGTGTTTGCAAAGAATCTCCGGCGTGTTCACGTGCTCTCCACGGGCATGAGCGATTCTGTCTTCTTCATATAGGGTCCTTCTGAGGGGTATGGAACAGCAAACGCATTCAAAACGTTGGCGAGCAACCTCCCCATTTTCTCGTCAACTCCCAGGACCCAGCTGGCTCCTACGGCACCGGCATTGAAAACTCTACCGCCTGCGGGACGATCCCACACAATCATTTCGCATGAGAGCCCGTCCAATGATTTTGTAGGCGTTTCGAAATAGCCCAGATACGCATCCATTTTGCCGGGGCTATCCCTCACCCCTTGTGCAATGACCGTGATGCCCTTCTGTGGCTCGGGTACATCGGCGTCATGCGGAATGTGAGGTGTCATGCGCATCAAGGTCGCTGTCGTCAAATCCCATTCGTGGCCAATAGCCCGGGGAAGGCTTCCATCGGGGCCATGTCCAAAGGTGTCACCGTTTTTCAGCTCGGTCGCAAATGGTGTATTGAAGAGTGCGTGACTGACATCGCCCACTTTATAGACACCAAAGTCTTGCGCTTCTGCAAAACCCCACCCGGCCGTTTCAAGGCCAATCGCCTCCGTGCTCGGCCTGCCTGCAAATCGCCATAGTCCGCCCCTTCGCCCATCCTGGCTGTGATACTGCTCGCCGTGCGGTCCGGCAGGAGCCATCACGTCTTCACCATCTTCTTCGGAGCCGTCGTGAACGGTGCGCGTCTTGCGTTGCTCCATGACATGTCCACTCTCGTCAAAACTGACACGCCAGTACATGGAATTTCCGGAAAGCACGATGGCGTGGCCACCTAGATCTAGATACTTTTCCAGGCCGTTGCGCGCAGGCTCAGACCAATATTCGCTATGGCCGTTGATGATGACGGCGCTGTATTCATTGAGCAGACTGGGTGATCGATGAAGATCAATGTCCGCGATCAAGTCGTACTCGTAATCATGGGAGTCCAGCCAGGTGTGAAGTTCCCGCTCAAGCCGCGTCCATTGCGCAAAGCCGCTGCCCGCAGGGTCATATTTTTCATAGGGCGCCGTATGCGGCCTGGGCATGCGTGTGCCCGCGTAGTAGGTGGGTTGCCCGCCGTGGTGGTAGGAATACACACACTGCTGAGGTGCCAGCGGGTGGCTGTTCGGCAAACCCGTGCATCGCCGCGGCCAAGTGGCTGGCTGCAAATACGATGCCGCGAACGGTGTGGCGGCATAGGCCAACCAGCTATTGGTGGCACAAAGAACCAGTAGCTTTGGTGCAGGCGCTTGCCTGTTTCGTTTGACGACGAAGGTCACGTCGTAACGTGCAGGCTTCCCATTCAAAGCGTATTCAAAGCGCGCCACATATAGGCCGGAACGGGCGTTCTCTGGAATGTGGAACACATGCGTAGGTTCCCAATCACAGTCGACCAAGTCGTCGCTTGCGAACCTCAGGCCAGCGCGATCTGGTGGCGCGCTGTGCTCAAAGTGCAGGCTAGGGTCGTCGCGGTAGCGAGGCACCGTGCTCGGATCGAATGCTGGCCCGTTAATGACCCGGGTACCGTGGTTCACAAGGCTACCGTGGCGCTCGTTCGGGGAAGAGTCGCGAACCAGTGTACCGGTCAATTCATTCAAAGGCCAGCATGCAAGGACGTCAGGGTGATCAACTGGGCTTACCCCAAGAGCCTGAACCCGCGCTGCCATATCCGCTGCATCAAGCGCTGACCCATACAACGTGGGCATGGCCAAGTCGCCCTCAAGGAACATATCAGCGACTCCGCCTAACCCACACGCACCAAGCCTGATGGGACAGTCTTCAACGCTGACTGCGCGGGTAAGCTGGGTGCGAGCGACGCATGTTCCATCCAGCCAGATCTCTGCGCGCTCGTGATCAATGACCGCAGCGACGTGCACCCACTGTTTCAGGCTGATGGGCGCGGGCGATTTCAGAAGCCCGGGAGTGCTATCACTCTCCACGTCAGGGCTTACGCTGCAACCGAATGCGAGGTATCCCTCAGGATCCACAAACAAGCCAATCCCCTTGGCATCAACGCGTTGCTCCATCTGCGAGAACACGCATTGCCAATCCCTGAAGCTCCAGACCTTGAGCCAACCCTCAAACGTCAACTGAGGAACCGGACCCGCCGGCAAGCCGCAGGGCACATGAGCGTAAGACCCAGGGTGAATAGGTTGAAGGCGAGGTTCAGGGCAAGCCCGTTTCTCCAGCACCTCGTCTTTCGCAGGCGAGTCCAGGTCCGGCCCCAAGCGGCAAAGCGAGACCGAGTAAGGCCTGTCGGCGCTGACGTGAAGCGTGATCTGCTGGCCAGCCTCTACGCTGATCTGATCAGCGTAGGCGTGAAGGCCGGGAAGCTCCACGGCCCGATGTGGCGCGATCATGCTCAATCGATGGTGAAACCGGAAGCTTTGACCACCGGCCTCCAGGTGGCCAGATCGCTGCTGACCAAGGAGCTCAGTTCAGCCGGCGTGCTGGGATGAGACTCCATGCCAAGCTTGAGCAAGCGTTCCTGAACGCTCTTCTGCGCCAGCACCTTGTTCAATGCCGCATTGAGCCGTTCAGACGTTGCATCAGGCGTTGTTCGCGGTACAAACAGGGCTGTCCATTCCAGGGAATCAAAGCCGGAAACCCCGAGCTCTTTCAGAGTGGGAACCTCTGGCAACAGCTGGGCGCGCTTGGTGCCATTGACCGCAAGGACGCGCATTTTTCCGGATTGCGAGTGTTGCGCCACATCCAGGATAGGCAGAATGCCGGCGCTGATCTGGTTGCCCAGGAGATCTTGAACCAAAGGCGCAGCACCCTTGTACGGAACAGCTTGCAGCGAGACCTTGGCATCCGCGCCCAGCTTGTAGCCAATGAAGTGCGACACGCTTCCCGCAGCGGGCACGCCGAAGCTGGAAAGCTTGGCATCCCCTTTGGCTAGATCTATCCACTGCTTGACGTCGGTGGCGGCAACCGAGCTGGGCAGAGCTATCGCTTCATAGAAGCTGGTCATCCGCCCAATAGGTTTGAAATCTGCCACGGAATCGTATTTCACGGCCTTGGAGGTGAGCGGCAGCATGACCATCATGTGCGAATTAGCCACCAGTATCGTGGTGCCGTCCCCCGGCAAGGCGCGCACGTAATCGGCGGCAATTTGGCCCCCTGCGCCGGCCCTGTTCTCTACCACTACAGAAGTTTTGATCTCATCTTTCAGACCCTCTGCCACCATCCGGGCCACAGCATCGGCCGAGCCACCCGCCGGATACCCCACGATCAATCGAACCGGCCCTTTCAAATCCTGCGCCTGAGGGGCGGTACTGAAGGCCAATAGGGCTGCGGTGGCTAGGATGAGTTGGCGAGGTAGGTTCATGGGGGGGCTCCGTGGGATGAGTGACGAGCGTTCTTAGACCAAATACTGTTCAGTTAGTCAAAAACCGTTCGGGCTGAGCTTGTCGAAGCCTTTACGCTACAAGCAGGCCCTTCGACAGGCTCAGGGCGAACGGAGCTAACTGAACAGCATTGCGCTTAGCCCCCATCTTCCGGCCAAGCAGCCGCATTGGGTAGCATGCTCGCATTGATATCTTCTATACGTGAAGCGTATGACCACCAAACTTGATCGCCTTCATCTGGTTCTGACCTTCCTGGCTGTGGCGCAGCACGGCAACCTGTCGGCGGCGGCCAAGGCCCTCGGAACCACGCAACCCACGGTCAGCCGTCGGCTACGCGATCTGGAGGTTCTACTGGGAACGCGCCTGGCAGCGCGAACCACCCACAGATTTCATCTCACCCCTGAAGGAATTGAGCTGCAACGCCGAGCCATGGTGTGGTCGGACGAGTGGTCGGAGTGGGAGCATGACCTGAAGACGACTACTTCCGTACCCAGAGGCGTCTTGACCATCGTCGGCCCTCATGCGTATGGCAATAGCTTTCTCATGGAGGCCATAGGGCAGTACCGGGCCACCTACCCGCAAGTGCAGGTGAGGCTCAGGCTCACAGACGGCGCGGTGGATCTCATTAAAGAGGGGGCTGATCTGTGGGTATGCGCTGGCGGCTCACAGGATCAGACCCTGCATGTTCGGCGCCTGGGGCTCATGCGCCGGATACTGATCGCTTCCAAGGACTACCCAGGCCGAACAATACGGCAGCCAGAGCACCTGAAGGACCATCCGCTCATAGGGTTGATTCCTCTGGTCTACGACCGTTTGGTTCTCAGGTCGGTTCGCACGGAGGAACGGCGCGAGGTCCGTATGCAGTCAGCCGTGGCCACGGACGGATTGCTGTCCAGCTACAGAGGGATTCAATTGGGAATGGGGATCGGGGCCTCGGCATTCTGGCTTTGTGGGCCAGACTTGGCGAGTGGTGCAGTCAAGCGCATCTTGCCAAGCTGGGAGCTTGAACCGGTACCGATTGAAGTGGTCACCGTAGCAGGGAGGTTTAGGCCTGCCCGGATTGATGCCTTTGTGGAAATTTTGAGCCGGTTGATGGCGAACACCAAAGGGTTTGAGCCGTCGAGTTGATGCCGTTTGCCCTTGAGCGTGTTCGTCCCTCCATCCTTAGCAGGCAATCACTGCTTGCCGCTACTTGCCGCGATTTGCTGCGGTAAGCTTACCTGCGCGCTGCGCGATGTGTGCATTGACGCAGTGAGTCAGCGTCTAATCCAACAGATCGTAACCGTGCGCCGCCCTTGGTGTTTACGTTGAACATCGCGGCGCGAGAGGTACGCCCCTGTGGAGCAAGGTCGCTGCAGGTCAATCTGAAATTCAGGGAGCACTCTTCATGAAAAAGACTATCGCAATTGTGGGCATGGGTGAAATGGGTGCTGGCGTGGCTGGCCGCCTCGTTGAGAATGGCATCGAAGTCATCACCGTACTGAGCGGCCGTAGCGCAGCCAGTGCGGAGCGCGCTCAGCGAGCCGGCGTACGTGTTGTGGCGAGCGACGCAGAGATGATCGAGCAAGCAGATGCGTTTCTGTCCATCCTGCCGCCTGCGCAGGCAGGTGCGTTGGCCGACCGAATCCGGCCCGTCATCCAAGCCAAGAAACCTGCGGTGACTTATGTCGATTGCAATGCTGTGGCGCCAGAGACCGTCAAGTCAATCGCTGCGAAGTTCTCTGCCTTGGGATTGCCATTCATCGATGCCGCCATCATTGGGCCGCCGCCAAAGCCGGGTGCCGCTGTGACGCGGTTCTACGCGTCAGGTGCTGAGTTGAGCGTTTTCTTGGAGTTGAATTCTTACGGCCTGGACGTGCGAGCACTCGGCCCGCTTCCGGGAGAGGCGGCAGCACTCAAGATGTCGTACGCGGGTATCACCAAGGGATTCCAGGCTCTTGCAACCGCCATGGTCCTGGGGGCCAAAGAGTACGACGTGACTGATGCGTTTCTGAACGAGTTGCGCACCAGCCAACCGATGTTATTGAAATGGATTGTGAGCGAATTGCCGCGCATGGTTCCGAAAGCTCATCGGTGGGTTGGCGAGATGAATGAGATCTCCCTCTTTCTCAATTCAGAGCAGGGGGCTTCGGAGATCTTTGCTGGAGCCGCCAAGTTGTACGAAGCAGTGGCTGCAGACAACGCCGTCGGGAGTGAGTCGCCAAGAGTCAAGGCTCTTGATCAGTTTGTTGCTCAAGAGAAAGGCGGGGTGTGACGAACGCCTTTGCAGTCAAAAAACGGGTTGGCGCCCAAGGTTTCCAAACTCTTGACCCCGTTGCTCCGAGATTTTGAATTTCCTATCCGTTCGGGCTGAGCTTGTCGAAGCTTTGCGCAACGCTTCGACAAGCTCAGCCCGAACGGTTTTATATTCTTGAAAGCGAGTAAGAATGAAACGCTGACGCCCGCTGGCTGGAGAACGCCTGGGGGTAGGCGGGGAGCTCTGCAACTGAGTCGCGTTGAATCCATCAGCACCGTTCAGGCTCAGGACTAATACATCACAGTGCCAGATCAATAGCCTTCAGAAAAATGCACGGCCCGGACCCAAAAACAAAACACCCCATGCCGGGCTTTCCACAGGTGTGCTTCATCAAGAACACCGTGCAGAACCCGAACATTGTCATTGGCGACTACACGTACTACGACGACCCTGAAGATTCGGTGAACTTTGAGCGCAATGTTCTCTATCACTTCCCATTCATCGGCGACAAGCTGGTCATAGGCAAGTTCTGCGCCATTGCACGTGGTGTGAAGTTCATCATGAACGGCGCCAATCACAAGATATCCGGCATATCCACGTACCCATTCCAGATCTTCGGAAGTGGATGGGAGGCGGTCATGCCTGCTCCCGGTGACTTGCCGTTCAAGGGTGACACCATCATCGGTAACGATGTCTGGATTGGCTACGAGGCGCTCATCATGCCCGGGGTCCGAATTGGGAACGGAGCCATTGTGTCTTCACGTTCAGTGGTCGTGTCTGATGTCCCCCCGTACACCATCGTGGGTGGCAATCCAGCCAAGCCCATTAAGCAGCGCTTTGAGCCCGAGGATGCAGCCAAGCTCAATGAGATCGCGTGGTGGGACTGGCCCATTGAGAAGATCACAGAGCACCTGGGGAAAATTGTGGCGGGTGACATTGACGCATTACGCCAGTGCGCTAGTAGTCTTTAGCGGGGTTCCCTGCTAGGTGTGCTTGCGAGCGCACGACATAACCCTGTTCCCGTTCTTCAGGGCATCCGTGCATCCGGGGATGACGGTGAACCAAAATAGTGATTTTTCTCTTCACGAAGCGGGCTGTTCGCCGGGACCGCCGAGCTCCCGCTCGGCATTGCAGCAGATGCAGATCCCACGAATGCCAATCAGGCGCTCGGCGTCGGCTGCTCCAGCCAATACCATGTGGAACCACGTATGCGAGTCCTAGTGTGAACACGCTCTAGATCAGACAACAATGCCAACCAAATCCGTAGAAGCCCTTCTCGAAGACATTCGTTTCCTGAGCGAAGACCGTCATGCCACCGTCCAAGCGGTCCGATCCTTGGTGAAGAAGCTCGTGAAACCTTTGGCAGAAGAGGTCAAGTACGGAGGCATCCTGTTCACCTCAGGCGTTCAGTTCGGTGGCGTGTTCGCATACAAGGATCACGTGTCCGTAGAGTTTTCTCATGGTGCCTCCATTGCTGACGAGTTGGGGCACCTGCAGGGCGGAGGCAAGTTTCGGCGACACATCAAGTTGAAAGCCCCAGCCGATGTCGAATTGACACAGCTAGCTGACTACATTCCGCTGGCGTTGCAAGCGGCGAAAGGGGCCGCTTGACGCCTTGGCTGAGCCAAGCTATTCCGTGACCGAACGCGGCCTGCCACCATGGAGCGAGAATTTCCAAGCGCTGCCACCCAGATGACTAGCTGCCATCTGTGCTCGCGTCTCACTGACGCATGCCAATCGCCAAGCGATTGAATGCACTCATCAGTGCGATGGCAAAGCTCAAGTCGGAGATTTCCGCGTCGCTGAAATGCGCTTTGAGCGGCTCGAAATCTTCATCAGGTGCATGAGTGGTTGCTACGGCCACCAGTGATTCTGTCCAGGCCAACGCGGCCTTTTCGCGTTCGCTGAACAGCGCGCTTACGCGCCAGCCGGCCAAGCTGTCCAGCTTGGCGTTCGGCACACCACCGGCGCGCAGAGCCGCTGCGTGCATTTCCAGACAGAAAGCGCATCCATTGATCTGGGAAACGCGTAGATAGACCAGCTCGATCAATGGTTTCCCAAGGCTGCTCTTGTCCAGGGCGGTCTTGGTGAGGCCGAGGCCCCGATAGGCATCAGGTGAGAGGGTTTGATAAGGCAATCGAAGTGTGTTCATGACATGGTTCCGGCATCAAGGGTGGGAGCGAAGAATGAAGTCAGCGCGTGGTGGACTTGATCCAGTACATCTGAGCTTGGGTATGGCCCTGCCAAGTACAGGAATTGAACCTCGTGAATACCTATAGTGGACAAAGCATGACGCAGGTAGGGCGTCAGGAAGTCGGGCTGCCTGGCCGTATCGCCAACGCACGCACCGCCTGAGCGCACCAGTACCAGGGTGGGGCGATCCTGCAGCAAGCCGACTTTGCCTTCCGATGTCACCGTGAAGCTGCGGGCTATGCGCAGTACATGATCGATCCACAGTTTCAGCGTGGCCGGTACGGTGAAGTTGTGCATCGGGGTGCTGATCAGCAATCCGTCGGTGGCTTCCAATTCGCTAATCAGCCGCTCGGAAAGCTCCAGGGCGGGGTCATCGAAGGGCGCTAACGAGGTAATGGCATTCGCGTATTGCGCAGTCAGTGGCGCAAGAGGTTCAGCCACCAGGCTGCGCGTGGTCATGCTAACGCCGTGCTCGCGGGATTCACCATCCCTCAAAACCGCTGCCACCTGTTGCGCCCCCAGAGACTGGTTGCCCATGGGGCTGCATTCCAGAAAGAGAATGTGATTCATGGTCTTAGTACCTTAAAGCGCCTGGGAGAAATGCATTCCTTTGGAAAGCAAGCCCTGGCGGAAATAGAAACGTTGTGCCAGGGCGTTGCCAAGGCCTGTATCGAGCACGAAATGGGCGCAGTCTTGCTGCTTCGCTGTTTCGCGCAGCGCCTCAATCAGAACGCCGCCTAACCCCTGGCTGCGTGCGTCAGCGGTGGCCACCAAGTCGTCGACATAAAGGAAGCGCCCGTAAATCAGGTTCTCCTGGATGCGGTATCCCGCCAATCCCTTCACTTGATGGCCTTGCCATGCGCCCAGCAAACGGTAGCCCTGTTCGGACTGTCGACGGGCCTGCGCAGTAAATGAGGCTGCATCGCGCAGGTGTGGCCGCAATTCCCGCATGACGTCGAAGCAGGCGGCGTAGTCCTGATCGCTGTCAATGAGGCTCAATCGAAAAGTGCTCATACCGATTTCCTTGTAACTAGGGCACTAATTTAAGAGAATCATGGCCTAGCAGGAAGGTGCAAGAATCAATTAAATGAATGGGACATAGCACATGGACATGCAGCAACTAAAGCTGAGCAGAGAACACGATGCGCCCATCTATTTGCAGCTGTATGGGCGCTTCCGAGATTCAATTGCGTCGGGAAAGCTGCGTCCAGGCGACCGAGTGCCTTCCGTGCGAAGCCTGGCCAGCGAGCTGAACCTGGCGCGTGGCACCGTTGAAATGGCCTATCAGATGCTGAGCAGTGAAGGCTATTTCCTCTCGCGGGGCCCAGCAGGCACCGTCGTGTCTCCACGGCTGGAAACTCTGAGCGAGTCTGGCCAGCAGGCTGCGTCCAAACCGTTGGCGCGAACTTCCCCAGGTTCCCAGACAGTCACCGGCGTCATCCGGCCTTTCCAGCTGGGGTTGCCAGCGTTAGATGCGTTTCCACGAAAGACTTGGGCGCGCCTGGCAGGCCGCAACGTGCGCACTTTGCAGGCGCAGTCCATGACCTACCCTGATCCAACAGGGTACGAGCCGCTGCGCCGCGCCATCGCCACCTATCTAGGCATATCGCGCGGCATTGCCTGCACGCAGGAGCAGGTGTTTGTCACGGCGGGCTACCGCAGTGGTCTTGAGTTGGTGTGTCGTACCCTGCTGACACCTGGAGATGCCGGATGGTATGAAGACCCCGGCTACATATTTGCCCGCCAGTTTCTGGAGCGTGCAGGCATGCGCCTTGAGCCAGTTCCCGTGGATACGGAGGGCCTGAAAGTGCAGGTTGGCTTGCAGCGGGCGCCGCATGCGCGTTTCGCCGTAGTGACGCCCACCCACCAGAGTCCCATGGGCATGGCGATGTCGCTGCCCCGGCGACTGGAATTGCTGGAATGGGCCAGCCAGCGCCAAGCCTGGATCATTGAAGACGACTACGACAGCGAATTCCGCTATCACGGAAGGCCGCTTCCCGCGCTGAAAAGCCTGGATCGAGACGGGCGCGTGCTCTACACCGGCACCTTCAGCAAGGTGTTGTTTCCTGGCTTGCGCCTGGCGTATCTGGTCGTGCCTGAAACACAGATCAAAAACTTCAGGGACTCGGCGAATCACCTTGGCGGCCTGGGTTCCATCTTGACGCAGGCCACGGTGGCCGACTTCATGGAACAAGGCCACTTTGCCCGCCACCTGCGCAAAATGCGGTCACTGTATGCAGCCCGGCGCGGCTATCTGGTGGATGCGCTCTCAACGACCTTTGGTTCGCGCCTGCATGTTCAGCCCCAGGCCGGAGGCATCCATGTGCTGGCCCATCTGAGCACTTCGCACCATGACAAGGCCTTGGCTGAGGCGGCCCAGGCTCACGGGCTGGCCGTTGAAGCCTTGAGCAACTGGCGGATGAGAAGGTCGCGGCAGGGAGGCTTGTTGATGGGGTTCGCCGGCTTCACCACCAAGGAGCAGGCGTTGACATCTGTTGAGCAATTGGGGGCTGTGCTGAACCAATTCTGATCAGGTCCCCATGTAGGGCCTTATCTGCGGTGTCTCCGCTGAATCTTGATAGGTGATCCGTGAGCCTTCGAGGAAGATGGCTCAGAGATCCCTAGTTCCCATACGTCTCAGCCGGATCGTTGTTCGGCGCTTGAAACGCTGCTTGCAAGGAGGCGGGGAAAGGCAGATTGAGCGAGGTGTTGGAAGGTGGGATAGGGCTCATGAACCATTTGTCGAACAGCTTGCGAAGCTCCCCTGAATCCATGAGCTTCTTGATATGCGAATCCACGGCTTGCTTGAACGCGGGGTCGTTTTTTCTCAGCATCAAAGCAATGGGCTCTTTGCCCAGCGGAGTCCCTACGATCTTGTAGTCCTGTGGGTTCTTAAGGTTGGCAATGTTTCCGGCCAAGGTGTTGTCATCCATAGCGAACGCGTCGGCTCTTCCCTGGTCCACCAGAAGCATGCTTTCGGCATGATCTCGCGCCAGCACCAGATTGAACTTCAGGCCGTCTTTCTCCAACTTTCGCAGTCGCGGAACCAGGGTGGTGCCTGTGGTGGTCACGATAGTCTTGCCTGCCAGGTCTTCGTTGCGCGTGATGCCAGAATTGGCCTTCACTGCATATCGTGCTTCAGTGATGTAGGTGGTGTGGGCAAAATCCACTTGCTCTTTGCGCACGGCAGTGTTGCTGGTGGAGCCGCATTCCATATCAATCGTGCCATTTTGGACCAGGGGCATCCGGTTTTGCGACGTGACGACTTGGTAGCGAACATTGGCCTTGGGGAACAGGGCCTTGACGATGTTCTCGCACAGCTCTATGTGATAACCCAGATACTTGCTGTTCCCCAGTGTGTATGAAAGCGGGGCTGAGGAATCTCTGACCCCCAGAACGATGGTCCCTGAAGAATTGACTTTCGCGATGGTGTTGATGTCTTGTGCATGCACACCAACGGCGGAGATCAGGCAGGCAATGGCGCCGAAAGCTACTTGATGAATCTTCATGGGATCGCTCCTAAACAAACATGGGGAGTGGTGGCAATGGCGCTGACTTAAGCGGCTACGAGCTTGGTGCGAGAAATCTCATCCAGGCTGAGCCTCAAAGCTTCATCCAGAATGTCCACGCCACGGTCTATCTCAGACTGCGTAGTGGTGAGTGGAGGCGCTATGCGCCAGACCGAACCGCGCTCGGGCCGGCGGCGGATGTTCATGCTGAGACCCAACTCGTAGCAGCGCTGTGTCGTGAGTGCGCCCAGTGCATGGAAGGGCTCACGCGAGTCACGGCTTTTGACGAGTTCCACGCCAAGAAGCATGCCCTCGCCGCGCACATCGCCAATGGCTTCATAGCGTGATTGCAGTTCTTCAAGGCGCCTTCTCAGGTACCCACCCATCGTCTGCGCCCGCTCGATCAGGTGTTCCTCTTGAATGGTGCGCAACACCGCCAGTCCAACGGTGGCCGGCAATGGATCGGACACGTGGCTGGTGTAGAAAGTGAAGCCCTTGGAGTGAATGCTCTCTTCAATCGCCGGGGTAGTGGCAACCGCCGCCAAAGGCAGGCCGCCACCCATGGTTTTGGAGACGGACATGATGTCTGGCGTGACACCAAAGAAATCAGCAGCGTGGCGATGCCCAATGCGGCCGAATGCGGTTTGCGCTTCATCAAAAATCAGCAGCATGTTGCGCTCATCTGCTGCTTCGCGCAGAGCCTTCATGTAAGACTTTGGTGGAACCAGCACACCACCAGCGCTGATGATGGGCTCCACAATGATGGCGGCGCGGCGTCCGGTGGAAGCCATGTCATACATCTTGAGGCCCATCTCCAGGCAAGCCAGGGCAGAGGCTTCTCCATCCAGACCTTTGATGTAGGGCCGGTACAAGTTGGGCTCCGGCATCACGAAGACGCCGGGAACGTGTACGCCGTAGCCTTTTCGGTCGCTCGCGAAGGACGCTGCCGAAGCACCACCCGTCACACCATGCCAAGACCCGCCTACGGCAAGAATTTCATAACCATCCGTGAACATCTTGGCCATGCGCATGGCCACTTCGTTGCTCTCAGAGCCGGTGTTGATGAAGATCGACTTGGATAGGCCCTTGGGCATCCAGTCCTTGGCCATCGTCTCGGCGAGCTGGGCTACCACTTCAGGGATCATTCCGCTGAACAGGTGATAGGCCTTCTCCCCGGCTTCGTGAACCGCTTGCACAATGGCGGGATGATTGTGGCCAATGGTGGCGCACATCTGCCCTGAGGTGAAGTCCAGGATTTCGCGCCCGGTATCGTCAATGACGATGGAGCCCTTGGCACTCCGGAACAAGCTGGGAAAGGTATCGCCGCCGTAGCGAACCATGAATTCTTTAGCGGCCTCGCGCAGATGGGTGTTCATACGTTCTCTGAAAATCAGTTGGTGATGTGAAAGTATTGAAAACTTCCCCTCGCCAGTCCAATGCCAATTCCACAAATGGCGTGATTGGTTGAACGCAGGGGCTATGCATAAAACGAATCACGTCCTGCCAGGAATCAGCCCGGACTCACATAACATGTGGAATCGCTGACGCGAAGGGCTAAGAGCTATGGAAACTCGCTGGATTCAAGATTTCGTGACCTTGACCGAAGTGCGCAACTTCACGCGCGCGGCGGAGTTGCGCAATGTCTCCCAAGCGGCCTTCAGCCGGCGTATTCAGGCATTGGAGCGATGGCTGGGCGCTACCCTGGTAGACCGCTCCTGCTTTCCCATGCGCATCACCGAAGCGGGTGAGCGGTTTCGGCCATCGGCCATTGCTCTGCTCAGCCAGATCGCGGATGTGAAAGCTGAAACCGCGGGCGAGCAGGAAGGCCATATCCTGCGGGTAGCGTTGCCCTTTGCGTTAGCGGCCACCCGCTTGGCGCAATGGTGGAGCGATTGGAGCCATGGCTTGGATGTGGCCGTCAGCATTGAAACCGGCCATGTGCTGGACACCATGCAATCGCTCTCTGAGGGCAGCGTAGATATGGTGATCTGCTATCAGCATGCGGCCAACCCCATTGCGCCCGACATGAGCCGCCATGAAAAAATCGTGCTCGCCACTGAGAAGGTGCGCCCTTATTCCGTGGCTGAAATCACTCCGGAAGGCCGCAGACCCAAGTTTGTCTTGCCGGGAAGCGCGCAGAGCAAAGTGCCGCTGCTGATGTATGCGCCCACGGTCTATTTTTCTCGAGTGGTCGATTCCGCCATTGACAATGCGCCGCTAGATTTTCACAGCACGACGATCGTGGAGTCAGCCATGACAGATGTGCTGGCCAACATGGCTCAAAAGGGGCTGGGTGTGGCGTGGTTGCCAGACAGCAGCCTGGAGAATGGTCGCTTTCCTGATCTGGTGTTGGCGGCTGATGATCAATGGAGTACTGAGGTGGACGTAGTCGCCTACCGCTTGCGCAACAACGGTCGTAAAGTGCTGGAGCGCGTATGGCAACGTATTCAGCAGCGTATTCAGCTTCGTCACGATCAGGGCGGTGGGTAGCTGATCGCCGCTGACGAGAATGTCGCGCAGGAGCTCGGCGAATCCAGCGCCTCACCCACCGGCACGTTTCACGCGATGTCCCTGGGCCTGAAGCGCAGCCATCACTCGCTCCACGTGATCCCCCTGGATTTCGATCACTCCATCCTTGACCGTGCCGCCCGATCCGCAAGCCGTTCTTAATTGCTTGCCCAGCGTGGCCAGCCCTGTCATGTCCAAGGCCACGCCCTTGACCACTGTGACCGCCTTACCGCCTCGCCCCTTGGTTTCGCGCGAGACCCTGACCACGCCGTCGCCTACCGGCACGGGGTTGGTGGACTTGCAAGTGCATTGCGCCACCGGCTGACGGCAAGCCGGGCACATGCGACCCCCTTCAGTGGAATACACCAGGCCGCCGATGGAGAGTGATTGCTTCTTCATGGCCCCCGATCGTACCGCCCGCATACACTGCCCCATACGGCTCTTCGCCAAAATTTCACTACGCGCCATGCCATTTACCTCATTGGGCCTCTCGCCCGAACTCGCCGGCGCCACCAGCGCTCTGGGTTTTACCCAGCCCACGCCCGTTCAAACCCTGGCCATTCCAGCAGCACTCAGCGGCTCGGATTTGCTCGCCACCGCACAAACTGGCTCTGGCAAGACTGTTGCCTTCGCCCTGCCCCTGCTTCAACATCTGCAGCAGGCCGGCACTACCTCTCCACGCCGTGTACGTGCCCTGGTGCTGGTGCCCACCCGGGAACTCGCCGCCCAGGTGGGCGAAGTGCTGCGCGGCCTGGGAGAAAACCTGCTGCCGCGCCCGAAGACCGTGGTGGCCTTTGGCGGTGTCTCCATTAATCCGCAGATGATGGCTCTGCGCGGCGGGGCTGACATCGTGGTGGCCACGCCCGGCCGCCTTCTAGACTTGGTAGAGCACAACGCACTGCGTCTGTCCGGCGTCGAACAACTGGTACTGGACGAGGCTGACCGGCTGTTGGACCTGGGCTTTGCCGAAGAGCTGAATCGTGTGCTGGCGCTGTTGCCTGCACGGCGGCAGAACCTGTTCTTTTCCGCCACCTTCCCCCCCAACGTGGAAGCCCTTGCCCAAGGTCTGCTCCGCGAGCCCGTGCGCATCGACCTCCCGCCTGAGCCTGACAGCGCGCCCGCCGTGACGCAGCGCGTGATTCAGGTGGACGAACGCAAGCGCACGCAGTTGCTGCGCCATCTGGTCAAGGAGTACAAATGGGAGCGCGTGCTGGTTTTTGTGGCCAGCCAGTACGCCGCCGAGCATGTGGCCAGCAAGCTGCACCGTGATGGCTTGTTCGCCACTTCCTTCCACGGTGGCCTGAGCCAAGGCGCGCGCAAGCAGGTACTGGACGAGTTCAAAGATTCGCGCTGGGATGTATTGGTCACCACGGATCTGGCCGCACGCGGCCTGCACATTGACCAGTTGCCAGCAGTGGTGAACTATGACCTGGCGCGCTCCCCGGTAGACCACGTACACCGCATAGGGCGAACCGGCCGGGCGGGCCAGAGCGGCTTGGCCATCAGTTTCGTCAGCGCCAGCACCGAAGCGCATTTCGCCCTGATCGAAAAGCGCCAGGGCCTGAGCCTGCCGCGTGAGCATGTGCCGGGTTTCGAGCCCACTGATACCGCAGAGGCGGCATCTCCCGTGCAGAGCGTGGCGCCTAACAACGGCGGCATAAAGGGCAAGCGCCCAAGCAAGAAGGACAAGCTGCGCGCCGCTGCTCAGCAGAAGAATGCATCGGCTGATTAGCTGGGTTTGGTGTCAACATCATCCGAAAAAATACGTTACGGAATACTGCTTCCTGACAAGCCAGCGCTTTGCAGAGATCTGCTTTCTTAAACGGTAGCGAAACTTTAATCTTTTAAGAGCGGCTACGAGCCACAAGCACTCTCAAAAGAGCGTTTGTGGTGAGTACCGTCGGACCGAAGTTCGTCGCAGTATCCGGGGATAGACGTTGCGAAGGCGGCTGTTCTCGGGGGTAAAGACCAACGGTTACCAAAATCGACGTTTGGGTATTAGAGGAAAATATCCGGAAATAGAACCGGAAAAAAAAGAGAGAAGTGCTCAAGGATTTAGTAAAGCAAATTATTGATATTGAACAATAAAATTGTTAATATGCGAGGACATAGAAACCGGAAAATATGTCTGTTAAGTCTGACCTGATTGCGATCTACGATCAACCCCACCAGTTTGAGCCGCTACTGCCTGCTCAAAATTTGGTGGAGCTGGTTGACGCCACGCGGCGAGTCTTCGAAAAATCGGCTGCATTGAAGGCGTCTGCTAGTCCTGAGGCAAGATCCGCCATACGGGAAATCGTGCGCTCTATGAACTCCTACTACTCGAATGGCATCGAGGGGCAAGCGACCCACCCGGCAAACATCGAACGGGCACTGCGGCACGATTTCTCCGAAAAACCCGATGTAGCCAAACGGCAGCGAATTGCATTGGCACACATCGAAGCCGAGCGCGAACTCGAACCGAGTGTGACAACAGAAGCCTCAGCCTTGAGCAGCGCGTTCCTGCGCGAGGCCCACAAGAGTCTCTACAGTCGGCTGTCACGCGAAGACCGCACCACAGAGGATGGTCGCGTGGTCGAGCCCGCTGGGTTGCGTGTGCACGAGGTGGTTGTCGGCCGCCATCAACCGCCAGCATGGAAGTCATTGCCACAATTCCTCGCTCGCATGGATCAGGTATATGGCCGGTTGCATGGGGTGGATGCCGTGCTGATTAACATCGCGTCGGCACACCATCGCATGGCCTGGACGCACCCATTCGAGGATGGCAATGGGCGAGCTAGCCGTCTGCAGACGCACTGTGCACTTTTTCCCATTAGTGGCGGGCTGTGGTCGGTTAATCGCGGTCTGGCGCGCCAGCGCGAGCGCTACTACGAGATGCTCGATGGCGCTGACAGTGCCCACCAGGGAGACCTCGACGGGCGGGGCAACCTCAGCCAAAAAATGCTTTGGGCGTGGTGCTGCTATTTCATCGAGCTCTGCGAAGACCAGGTGAACTTCATGGGCTCCATGCTCGACCTTCCTAAGCTCAAAGACCGCTTGCGAGCTCATGTCATGGTCAAGGGTGCCACAGAAGGACTTACTGAGTACCGCGATGAGGCCGTTCTGCCACTGCAGACCCTGGCAGTAAGTGGTGCCATGTCGCGTGGTGATTTCATTCGGATGACTGGGCTAGAGGAGCGGACCGGGCGCAAGGTGGTATCGCGATTCCTTAGCGATGGCCTACTCAAGAGCGATGGTCACCGTGGAGCGTTGCGCATCGGCTTTCCGATGTCCGCGCTCAACATCCTGCTGCCGAACCTTTATCCGGAAGCGTCCACAGTCATGCTCGATTAGTGTTCAACGCGGTGTTGATGCAACCCGTTTGAGCAGAACACGCCCTAGTCGCCAGTCAATCCAGCCAAGCCAAAGTGCATGCAAAATATATCGTGGCACGATATAATTTTTTGGTTTATTTGATGCACACATGGCGAACAAGTCCAGCACACTTGTCAAATCCGACTTCGAGACTCTTTCTGAATTTCGCTATCAGATGCGGCGCTTCGAGCGCTTCTCGGAGCGCGCCGCTGCGCAAGAAGGGTTAACGCCGCAGCAGTACCTGCTGCTCTTGCACATCAAGGGCACGCCTGAACGAACATGGGCATCGGTCGGGGAAATCGCAGAACGTTTGCAGATCCAACCACATGCAGCCGTTGCACTGGCCAGTCGCTGTGAAGCGCTGTCTCTGGTCGAGCGTCGCGCGAGCACGGTCGATCGCCGGTCGGTGGAGGTGCATCTCCTCGCACGCGCAGAAGTGTTGTTGCAGCGTCTGGCGGCCCTTCATCGCGCCGAACTGAAATCGCTGGGCGGCGCGTTCCAGGTCCCCAAGATCGACTTCCCGGGCCACGCGTGAAACACGCGCATCGCTGACTCTCTGAAGTACGCATGGAACAAACTACAACCGAGTTGCCCTTGGCCAATCCTCCTGTTTCCTTCGGGACCCGGCTCGTCCGTTATCTGACGCGCTTTCGACCTGCGCGTTTGCCTGTGGACGGTCGAGAGCGTTTGCGCGCGAGTATTGGGGTTTTTGTCGGCATTGCCATGACAGGCTTGCTTAGCCGCTGGTGGGCTGATGTCTATCACTTAGGTCCGTGGCTCGTGGCGCCTCTGGGCGCGAGCGCCGTTCTCGTCTTCGCGGTGCCTGCAAGCCCGCTGGCTCAGCCGTGGTCGGTCTTCGGCGGTAACACTCTGTCTGCACTGGTTGGCGTGGCCGTGGCCATGGTCGTCCCCGATCCCGTATGGGCTGGCGCGATCGCGGTGGGCGTTGCCATCGGCGTGATGTTTGCCTTGCGGTGCGTGCATCCTCCGGGGGGCGCTTCGGCTCTGTTTGCGGCACTCACAGCGCAGAGTTTCTCTTTCGCGGTGTTTCCAATCCTCGTCAATTCGATTCTGTTGATCGTGGCAGGCGTTGTATACAACTCTTTGACCGGCCGTGCGTATCCCCATAGCCAATCCCTGCCGGCAACACGCGCTGAAGGTGCGGTTTCGCGCTTCAGCGCAACAGACCTCGACGCAGCCCTGGCGCATTACAACCAGGTTCTTGATGTGAGCCGTGACGATCTGGAAGCGTTGCTCCACCACGCCGAAGCCAACGCCTACCAACGCACCTTTGGTCAACTTCGCTGCAAGGATGTCATGACGCCTAACCCCGTCAGCGCACAGTTCGGAGCTTCGCTGGCCGATGCATGGGCCCTGATGCGTGAACACCAGATCAAGGCGCTCCCCATCACGGATCGCGAACGCCGTCTGGTTGGCATCGTCACGATGGCGGATTTCATGCGAAACGCTGACCTCCGCTCGCACGACGGAATAGGCCGACGCCTGATGAACCTTGTCCGCAAAAATGGCGGCGCGCAGTCCAACAGGCCTGAAGTAGTCGGACAAATCATGTCCCGCGAAGTTCGTGTGGCGAGTGAAGAGAGGCATGTGGCGGAACTGGTGCCGCTGTTCTCCCATGGAGGTCACCACCATATTCCGGTGATCGATGAAGAAAAACGACTCAAGGGGATCATCACGCAAACTGATTTGGTGCGCTCTCTTTACCAGGCGATCTACCAGACCAATGCATAAAGACAGGGCCCGTGCCGGGTCCGCTGTCTTCAGGGTGCAGGAGGTCGACTCAGTGAGCTTCTGTCCAGGTGCTATGTGGGTTGAACCCTGACCTGCCAACCTCCCTTTATAGGTGTGGTCAAAAACTTCACAGGCAGGAACCGCTCAACCATTTCAAAGTTGGTTTTCGCGTGCAGGGTGAGCTCAGTACAGGTGTAGGCCGCCGCGCGCTGGCGCTTCCCTACAGCCAAAGCAAGTGGCAGCGCCCACTGATCGGCCAAGTGCGGGCCGAGCGCGGCATCGCTTGCCTGGTAGGCGCTCACTTCTTGCGCCACGTTGCGTGCGACCTTCTCGGAGCTGACACCCTTTTCACCGAACGCAGTAAAGACCTCAGTGACCTGCTCATAGGCGAGTGTTGCCATCAAGGCGTTCCCTGGTCCTTCGTTCTGGCGGGCAGGTGCCACGCGCAGTTGATCTTCACTCCAACCCAATGATGCACCGAGTTGCTCTAGCTCCCGGCGGGCGATGGAACGGTTCAGTGCCGGTGCCAGGCATTCCGCATGGGCTTGTACTTCGGCACCACGGTCGTTCAAATCGAACGGCTCAAGCTCGTTGATCGCGGGCTTGATCACTACCTC
Organism: Ottowia thiooxydans DSM 14619; assembly: GCF_000422885.1. Classification (GTDB taxonomy): domain Bacteria; phylum Pseudomonadota; class Gammaproteobacteria; order Burkholderiales; family Burkholderiaceae_C; genus Ottowia; species Ottowia thiooxydans. The sequence continues at coordinate 29,443 of NZ_AUGX01000026.1, forward strand.
TATTTCACCGCCACCTGCAGGGTAGAAGCCGAGCCGGCGCAGCTTGAGTTCGGCATTGGCGCCCAGCCTGCGCAGCAAGGGTGCGTAGCTGCGCTCCAGGAAGTGGAAAGGCGGCGCCATGGGGTTGTGCGTGCCACCGCCCAGCTTCAAATGACTCTGAGCATCGGCCATCAACAGTGCTGGCCACACCGTCTGCAGTACCAGCGTGCAGCTGCCCGCCGTGCCAACGTTGAAGTTGTAGTTACCCGCGCGCACCTGGCCCGGCCTGAAGCTCAGGGTCTGGGAATTCAGTTCAGCACCATGGACTTCAGCGCCGCAGATTTCAGTGGCCGCATTGACGCAGGTCAGGTGCTGGCGCATCAAACCAGGTTTGGCCCGGCCGGCGCGGATCTTCGTCAGCGCAAACGGCTGCCCCGTGCACATGGAAAGCGCTAGCGAAGTCCGCAGGATTTGTCCTCCACCCTCACCGGCGGAGCCATCAATTTCAATCATCTTGTTCTCAAATTCTTCTTAAGTACTTCTATTGATCCAGCACGGTGATGTATTAACCGTTCGCCCTGAGCTTGTCGAAGGGTTTAGGCCCTTTCCAGGGACAACGGATTTCAAACTTCATAAGGCCGTATCAATAGGCTCGCGTGTCGAAGTGCAGCACGGCATCATGCAGATACTCGTCAAGATGCACTCCATCTGCCCTGGGGCCTTTGGCGATGGTGTGGGCCATCGCTTCGGCCAGTTCTGCCTCAATGAAGTGGTGGATCCCCACCCAGCGCGGGCTCGTCGCCGCCTCCCCCGCCCGCATCTTCATCTCCAGCAGCGCGTTCACTTCATCCAGCAAGGCCCGATCCGTCAGGGTGGCGCTGGCCAGTTCCGCAAAGCGCATCGGCGGAACGCCGCGCCCCTCACGTATCCAGCGTGCCGCCAACAATGGGCGCAAGACATACAGATACTTCTTGTACCGGACGACCTCGCCATACAAGTGCTCCCGCAGGTTTTTCTTGGCCATCGACACGTAGTGGTGATAGCCTCGTACCGGCGAAAAACTCTCCTCAGCCAAGGTGCGAAGCCGGTCTGCCCACGGATTTTCCTGTTGGTAGATGATGGGCGAGCGCAGCCATTCGAGCAAGGTGGGATTGGAATCGCTCGCCAGTTGCAGCGCTTTGCGCAAATCCCAGCCATTGATGTCCAGCTCACCGCTGATGGGCTGCTCGATCACGTCGCGGCCCGGGCTCACGGTCAGGTACCAGTCAAGCCGGTTGACGTAGACAAATCGTACGTCGTAGTCGCTGTCTGGCGAGGCAAAGCCCCAGCCCCTGCTGCCGGACTCGCAAGCGAACAGCACCTTGACCTGATGCTGCCGTTCGAGTGCCGCCAGGTTCTCCTTGATGGTGACCCGCATCTCATCCGAGACAGGGTGCGCGCTCAGAACGGTTTCCATTCCCTTCATGTTCTCTTCCCCCAGTTCATTCTCATGGGTGGATGAGAGCACAAGGCCCTCATCCACCTATCCCTTCACGCACACGACCTGCTTCAGGGTGTACACCACTTCGACCAGATCGCTCTGCGCCGCCATAACGGCATCGATGTCTTTGTAGGCCATCGGGATTTCGTCAATAACGTCAGCATCCTTTCGACACTCAACGCCCGCCGTAGCCCTCGCCTGGTCCTCCAGAGTGAACATCTTCTTGGCCTTGGTGCGGCTCATCACTCGGCCCGCGCCGTGGCTGCAGCTCTCAAAGCTTTCCGGGTTTCCCAGGCCGCGCACAATATAGCTGCGTGCGCCCATGCTTCCCGGAATGATGCCCATCTCACCGCGCTTGGCACTTACGGCACCTTTGCGGGTCACGAACACATCCTGGCCGAAGTGGCGCTCCTGCTGCACGTAGTTGTGGTGGCAATTCACTGCTTCCACATGCGCATCGAACGGCTTGGTAATCACCAAACGCACCGTGGCGATCAGGTTGGCCATCATTACTTCGCGGTTCTTCATCGCGAACTTTTGTGCCCAGGACACACCACGCACGTAGTCACCAAAATACTGGGCGCCTTCTTCGAAGTAAGCCAGGTCTTTATCTGGCAGATTACGTTGATGGCGCTCCGCGTCTTTCTTGGCCAGCTCTATGAAGTGCGTACCGATGGCATTTCCCACACCGCGCGAACCAGAGTGCAGCATGAACCACACGAAGCCCGCTTCATCAAGGCAGACCTCAATGAAGTGGTTTCCGCCACCCAGTGTGCCCAAGTGCTTACGGTTGTTTGTGCTCGCGAGACGCGGGTGCAGTTCGCAAAGCGAATCGAACTCACCCACCAGCGTGGCCCAGATCTGATCTACCGCTTCAGGTGGATTTTCCCAGCTACCTTTATCGCGGCCACGGCTCTTGGGGCTGGACCCGTGTGGCACAGCCCTTTCTATGGCCGAGCGCAGTGGTGCCAGGTTATCAGGCAGATCTTCCGCACGCAGCGTGGTCTTGGCGGCCATCATGCCGCAGCCAATATCCACACCCACGGCGGCCGGGATGATGGCTTTCAGCGTTGGGATCACAGAGCCTACAGTGGCGCCAATACCCAGGTGTACATCTGGCATGGCCGCGATGTGTTTGAACACGATGGGCAGGCGAGCGGCGTTGGCGAGCTGCTTTCGCGCCTCATCTTCCACAGGGACACCTTGGGTCCACATTTTTACCGGCACACCGCCGGAGATTTCTTCTACGTTGTAGTTTTGCTTTGACATGTTCTTATTCTCAAAAAAAGTGCGGTGACTAAGTCAGGAGCTCTCTACAAGAGAGCCCCACGTCAATGAAATTTTCAACCCGCTTCCATTGCTGGACCGGGGGGCGCAGTACGGGCGCTTCCAGATGGCTCTGGAGACACGCCCTGCTCGCTATGAGCTATTTGTAATTTCATCTGCATTCAACGCTAAATAGGCGATGCCCTGCTGCGACAAGGATTGGTGAAACATTCGTGCTCTACCACTGAGCTACGGTCTCTTTGCAGAAACCGACGGGATTCGAACCCGTGACCCCGAGAGTGAAAGTCTGTAGTTCCACCTGCATTCGCAGCAAGACATCAAAAAAATGCGCGACAAGGGTCGACAAGACGTTGCCAGACCGGTTTCCCGGTTGGGGGTTCGATCCCCCGGGCGTCGATGTAGTCCTGTCAGCATTCGCGCAAAAAACCAGTAACTCCCCGCGTGACGACTAACAATTGATGAGGCGTATATCAACAATGTAGCCCCACCTGCATTCGCCACGCGACGACGTCTGTTCGTCAAGGTTTGATGCCCCAGGCGACGAGAGTTGCAAGAGCGGCCTACGGGTTCTCCGTTGCGGGCTAGCAGGCCCGCGCGGCCTAACGTGCTGTACTCCTGCAGGCATTCGCCTGGGACACCAAATCAAAATCATCTACCGCAGTGCTACTGTTGCACCAGTGAGACCTTTTCGATCTCACCGACCCAGTGCTCTGCGTCCATCTGGCCGTTCGCAAAGCTCGCGACCATGGTGAACACTGCATCAGAGAATCCGCCGACATTCAAGATGTCGTGGCGCTCCGCTGCCTGTGTGGTCACACCGGGCTGGATGTCTATGCACACCAGGCGCGCTTTAGGGTTGCGCTTTTTCAGCACTTCCCATTCGCGCAGGGTCTGCGTCGCTCCGTGCCGGTTGGCATCAACCCAGGACTCGTTATCCGAGACCAGGATCAACAGATCCACCGGCGCACGCTCACGGTTCAACAGAGCCAGCGGCGCGCTGCAGTTGGTACCCCCGCCACCGATCTTGGCCAGTGCTTGCGCATTGGTCATTACCGAGTCGCGGGCGTTCAACGACAGCTTCACCACCTCTTGCTCGAATGGCAATACACGAGCCTGAGGGTTCTTGCGCAGTACCGCCGCAGCGACCAAGGCCGCCACGTCGATACAACGCACGCTGGATGTCGCAGAACCGCGATGGCCAGTCACGACCGAGCTCATAGAGCCCGACACGTCAGGGCACACCACCACACGCCCCGCAAAGCTGGGCACGTTGTTCAGCGCGACTTCCATCGCATCCTGCAGCGCATCACGCACTGGTTGTGGCACGGCTTCTCCGGTTGCCTTGAACGCAGCCATGAGCTGGTAGGGCATCACACGAGCCTTGGCCACAGCCAGTGGATCACGCAGCTTGGCAGCGATCACATCGGTCATCCCTTCGACTTCGAACACGCCGTGACGAGCAAAGGTGTTCAGGTTCTGACGCACCATCTGCCAAGAACCAGTGCGAGCGATCTGCGTCCACTGGGTGGAGTCCAGATTCAGTGCAGTCAGCATCTGGAACGGAACCTCCGGCACATGGGTCGCTACGCCTTGGGCACTTTCGCGCTTGAAGCGTTCGAACGCTTGCGTGATGGGCGGCAGAGCCGCTTCATCGAGTGGCTTGCCTATCAACCACGCGAACCAGGCGGCACGCCAGGCCTCGGAAGGCTTGGGGTGAACCATCTTCACCACGTCGGTCAGCGAAGGCGTGTTGCCCACGGCGGCATTCAGCAGTTGCTTCTCGGTTGCCGTCAGCAGCCAGTGCTGTACCAGCTTCTTAGGGCGGGTACCTAGCGATTTGCGGCCTACGGCGCCGCTGCGCAGGATTTGCACGAAGTTGCGCAGCATCTTGCCGTTATCAACCACGCGTGAAAACACCTGATTCAGCAGAGCCACATCACGCACAGCCAGGCTGGCTGCGAGCAGTGCTGGCATGTCCTTCATATAGCCGGATTCACGGGCATAGATGGCAGTCTTGGCGACGAAGGTGGCATCCACCTCTTGAGCCAGTGCGGTCACTTTGTCGAGTTGGTCTTCCGCATGGGCATAGAAGGTCTTGCTCAGGCAGCCCGTAGTGGCCAGTTGTGCCAGCTGATGACGGGGGCTGAAAGCGTAAGCCGGCGCCTGCTCTGCATTGCGTGCAGTGGGCGTAGGCAGTAGGGCGCCTCTGAGGGTTTGGAAGAGTTGTGTGTTGACCATGATTGTTCTTCTCTTTGCATTCAACTTGTTGTTCGTGCCAATTACTTTGCAAAGGGTGTGCCAACTTCTGAGATTTCTTAGCCGAATAAATGCAAGTTATTGATTTGCATTGATTTATTTCCTGTTTCCTATCGAATTCACCAAACTCAATGCATAAAGGCTATTGAAAATACTAGAATTTCAGCTAGTAAGATATCTAGAAAGCTATGGCTAAAAAGAACGTTGTCGTCGGTTTCATGGGAACCCAGCTGGATTCCGGTCAAGGCGCAGGTCGCTGGGAAAAGTGGCGGCCCACGATTTCCCTGGTTCAGCACGAAGACACACAGATTGACCGCCTGGAGTTGCTCTACACCACGCGCTATGAGGCCTTGGCCCACACCCTGGTGCGAGACATTGCGGGGGCTTCGCCGGGCACCGTCGTGAACCTGGTGCGCATCGATGTAGAAGACCCCTGGGATTTCGGTGAGATGTACGCGGCGCTTTATGACTGGGCGCGCGCTTATCACTTTGATCCGGATCATGAGCAGTATTGGGCCCACATCACCACCGGCACCCATGTGGCGCAAATCTGCATGTTCTTGATGGTGGAATCTCGCTTCATCCCTGGCGTGCTGCTGCAAACGGCTCCGCCGAAGAAACAGCAGGCGGGCAACCCTGGCAGCTACACGCTCATTGACCTGGATCTCTCGCGCTACAACGTTCTGGCCCAGCGCTTCAGCCAAGCCCATTCGGAAGCGCTGGAGTTCCTGAAAAGTGGCATCCCTACTCGCAATCAGCGCTTCAATGCCTTGATCGAGGAGATTGAGCGCGTGGCTGTGCGCTCGCACGCGCCTATCTTGCTCACAGGCCCCACCGGCGCCGGCAAGTCCCATCTGGCGCGGCGCATGTTCGAGCTGAAGAAGTCGCGCCATCAGGTGCAAGGCGATTTTGTCGAGGTGAACTGCGCCACCTTGCGTGGGGATGGGGCCGCCTCCACCTTGTTCGGCCACAAGAAGGGGGCTTTCACAGGAGCTGCTGCAGACCGGGCGGGGCTGCTGCGCACGGCGCATCAGGGTGTGCTTTTTCTTGATGAAATCGGCGAGCTGGGGCTGGACGAGCAGGCCATGCTGCTGAAGGCCGTGGAAGAGAAACGTTTCTTTCCTATGGGCAGCGACCGCGAGGTCAGCAGCGATTTCCAGCTGATCGCCGGCACCAACCGTGATCTGCGCCTTGATGTGGCGCAGGGGCGTTTTCGAGAAGACTTGTTCGCACGTATCAACCTCTGGGCGTACACACTGCCCAGCTTGGCACAGCGCCCGGAAGATATCGAGCCCAATATGGACCATCTGCTCATACGAGCAGCTGCAGAAACAGGCCAAGCCGTTCGTTTTAACGCCGAGGCCAAGACGAGATATCTTCAGTTCGCCAAATCCGCAGAGGCACTTTGGAGCGGCAACTTCCGCGATTTATCTGCCAGCGTGACACGCATGGCAACGCTAGCCGATGGTGGGCGTATTTCCACGGCGCTGGTAGATGCTGAAATACAGCGCCTACGATGGCTATGGCAACCGGCAGGGGAGTTAACGGCACCAAACGTCGACCTTGGCGCCCTGCTACCGGTGGATGCCGAGAGCAAGCTGGACCTGTTCGACCGCATGCAACTCGAAAGCGTTGTTCGCGTATGCAGAGAGTCGCCAACGCTTTCCGAGGCAGGGCGACGCCTCTTTGATCAGTCACGCATGCAGCGCTCAGTGGTGAACGACGCTGATCGGCTGCGGAAATATTTGCTCAAGTTTGAGTTGACTTGGGATGAAGTGCGCCAACAGGCGTGAGGCGGTTCTCGGTAAGCCTTTGGCGCTGCGCTGTTTGATCCATTGACGGGGTTTTACGGTCGATGTTGTCTACGATCTAGAGCTCGCGTGCAAGCTCCATGACGATTTCGCGAACCCATCGTTGCCCGCTGTGGCTATGGTTTCGCTCGTGCCACAACATGCTCACGCTGAAGCCCTGCACAGGGAACGGGCATTCGACAATCATGAGTGCATCGCGGTGATCGCGCACCAGCCGCTCCGGCACCAAGGCTACAAAGTCCGAGTGGGCAACGATCTCCGGCACGACCAGAAACGACGCGGCGGAAAGCGCCACCTTGCGGCGGTAGCCTAGCGCTGCGAGACCTTCGTCTACCGGGGTTGTGAAGTCCCCGCCACGTAGCGAGACGATGACATGATCAAGCTGCGCGAAGCGCTCCACGGAGAGACTGCCCCGCAGCCCGGGATGCCCTCGCCGGCCGATGAGCACGTATCGCTCATCGAAGAGATGTCGGCTGCGGAGGCTGCCAGGGCCGTGCTCGGGCGTCATCAGCGCCAGATCGACCTCGCCACCAGCCATTTGTGTTTCCAACGCAGACGGTTCGAGATGGCGCAAGGCAATCCGCAGACCGGGCGCTTGCTTTCTAAGCGCAACGGCCAACGGCCGAACCACTGCCGTCTGGAGATAGTCGGTACAGGCGATGACGACGGTGAGGTCAGCCTTTTCGGGGTTGAAGTGGCGGTGCTCGGCCAACGTGGCGCGTACTTGATCGAGCGCCTGGCGAAGCGGGCCAAGCAATTCCAGAGCTTTGGCCGTGGGCGTCATTCCACGTTGAATCGGGATCAGCAAAGGGTCATCAAACAGTTCGCGCAGGCGGCCTAACTGTGTGCTGACAGCCGGTTGGCTGAGGTGCAGGCGCTCGGCAGCGCGCGTCACGTTCTGTTCCGCCAGGAGAGTTTCCAGAGTGACCAAGAGATTGAGATCCAGCTTCTTGCTATCCATTTTTTGGATAGTAGAGGAAAAGTGTTTTTATTTCACAGATACCTGAAGCCTGTCCAAACTGCTGCTTATTCAACTATCCACGCGCTGTGAAAGCCAAGACATGCAGTTAATCAACAGAAAGAATGTCCTCATCGTTCATGCGCACCCCGAGCGGACCTCCGTGACGCACCAACTCTCCGATATCGCTTCCGAGGTGCTGAAGGCTCAAGGCCACGAGGTCTTGCACTCAGATCTGTACGGCATGGGATGGAAGGCTGTATTCGATGACCAGGACTTCCCCCAGCGAGTCAATCAGGATCGCTTGTCTTTCATCGAAGAGTCAGGGAACGCGTTCTCCAATGGTTGGCAAACGCCCGATGTCGTAGAGGAGCAGCGCAAGATTCTGGCTGCCAACGCGGTGATTCTGATTTTTCCCCTGTGGTGGTACAGCATGCCGGCCATCATGAAGGGGTGGGTGGACCGCGTGTGGGCCTTTGGCCTGGCCTACGGCTACCGAGGGGCTGGTAACACCTATCGCTACGGAGAAGGCGGCTTTGCGGGAAAGCGAGCGCTGCTGGGTGTGTCTGTGGGCGGTTCGGCCCAGGACTATTCCCCACGTGGCATCAATGGGCCCTTGGAGCAACTGCTTTTCCCCATCACGCACGGCACCCTGTTCTTTCCTGGCATGCAGGTACTACCGACTTTCGCGGTGTACGGAACTGCAGGGCTAGAAGCCAAAGGCATGGCCGAGGCCACCATGGCGTGGCGCAGCCGGGTGGAGCGGCTGTTTGAAGACGAGCCTATAGCGTTCCGTTCACAGAACGGCGGCGACTACCCGGACCGCCATGTGCTTGCAGACCACGTTGCGCCGAATCAGACTGGTTTGACAGCGCACATCGCGGATGTTTCTTGACCTCCCCGTGATGCTGGGGGAAGCCGGCTCTCCAAAACCATAGCGGTAGTTACAGGGGAAAGATCGTTGTGAGGCGGGCTGCAATCAAAACATTTGCTGTTGCAGCATGTGCAGTGCATGAGTAGGAGGGCGAGAAATTGACATAATACGCAGCAGTTGTTTCTGAGTACCTTAGGGTGTATCTATTCGCAAACCGCATGCGATTAGGCTATCCCTTTACTCATTCTGGCCTAACGGATCATCCAAGAGGAGCCGTCATATGCAACGTTCGGGATCAGTACCCATGAGAAGTGCGAGTCATTTCAGCCGCTTGAAACGGTGCATGCAAACTGCAGGGCTGATGCTGCTCGCCGCTGGTTTTCAAACGGGAGCGGTAGCCGCCTGGGTGCCGGATGCGACGATGTTGACACCGAGAGCGCAGCATGCGGGTGCGTTGCTCGATGACGGTTCTGTTGCCGTGTTCGGTGGGGTTAACCGAAATGGGTTTGTTTTGGATGCCGAGCGATTGACTAGCGGCACCTGGGCGTCCTTGGGTGTGATGGGCATCAACGGCAATGTCACGGAGGCCGTGACGTTAGGTACGGGGCAGGTTCTTGTTCGCACCGATGCAAGCAGGCAAGCACGTCTGTACGACCCGGTGACGAACGCATGGTCCGACGCGGGAATGCAGACAGTTGTGCGCGGCCTGCCTTCCATGACGCTGCTGTCAGATGGCAGAGTGCTGGTGGCCGGTGGCAGCAATGAGAGATCAGCAGAACTTTATGATCCCGTGACCCGCTCCTGGGCCGCTACGGGCAGCATGGCTACGGCGCGACGTGCCCATACTGCCGTGCTGATGCGGGATGGGCGTGTGTTGGTGGCGTCAGGAACCCAGTCAAGCGGACAGGTCCCTGGAGCGGAAATCTACGATCCGCTCACAGGCTCATGGTCACTGGCTGCACCGCCGCTGGTTCCGCGCCACTACGCAAGTATGAATCTGCTGGCTGACGGACGCCTGCTGCTGGCGGGGGGATATACGTCTGGTGGCGTGACAGGGCAATCGGAGGTGTACGACCCTGCTGCCAACACCTGGACGGCCACGGGCACGCTTAGCTTTCCGCGTAACGGCACGATGGGCTCTCCCTTGGCACATGCCACGGTGTTGGTCTCCGGCAAGGTGCTGATCGTCGGGGGCGCTGATGGAGCGCGCAATGCCCAGAAAACTGCGGAACTGTACGACCCCGCAACGGGCTTTTGGAGCAATGCAGACGTGATCACCGTGGGAAGAGAAAACGGCAACGCCCATCTTCTGCCCAGTGGCGAGGTTTTGCTGGCGGGGGGATATGAATCAAATCCTGCGACAACTTTCTTTGGAGAAGCTGCCCGCTATCAGCCAACAGTTCCCTTGGGCCCTGCCGCTGTGCTGGATGCGCTGCCGCTGCTGCAGCGTCGTGGCCAGGCACTGACCTTGACCGGAAGCGGGTTCAAGGGCGCTGGCGGCACCAGCACACCGCAACTGCATTTGCAGCGCGTGGGAAACGGCAACATCACACTCCTGAGCGCTGCATCACATACCAGCACGAGCTTCCAATCACCCGCACTGGGTGTGCTCCCTGCGGGCCTATACATGGCGCGCCTGATTGTGGATGGTGTTCCTTCTATCGCTCAGATGGTCCGTTTCACTGACCCGGCCGGCACCCCCACGGGCACCGCTGGTGACCAGCAGGTTGAGGTACGCTGGACCGCTCCCGTTGATGACCGTGGCAATCCCCCGGTGGGCTATGAAGTCACTTCCAGTCCGGCCAGTGCAGGCTGTACAGCCACTGCGCCTGCATTGCAATGCACTGTGACTGGTTTGACGAACGGCACAGACTACAGATTCACCGTGCGCGCCAGGCACGCCAATGGCCTGGGGCCGGAGTCATCCATGTCTTCGGCCATACGGCCGGTGCCAAGCTTGAGCGCACCAAACAACCCGGCCGCCGTAGCCGGAAACACCACCGCAGATGTCACCTGGCTGGCGCCAGACCATGACGGAGGCAGTGCCATCATCCGCTATACCGTGACCGCCGAGCAAGATGGCACCGGACAGTGCACGACGACTGGTGCGCTTGGATGCACGGTCACGAATCTGACCAATGGCACGAACTACAGCTTTGTGATCGTGGCCAATAACGGTGTCACAGATTCACCTGTAGCCACCACCAACGGGGTAGTTCCACAAGGCACACAGACCATCAACTTTCCCCAGCCTTCCCCGCAGATCGTGGGAGAGTCATACACGCCACAGGCCACAGCCACTTCGGGCCTTGCGGTGAGTATCAGCGTGGATAGCGGCGTTTGCACTATCGCCACGCCGGGAGTTGTGGAGTTCAGTGCTGCGGGTTCCTGCACACTGCGAGCTACCCAGACAGGGGATACAGCTTTCGTGGCTGCTCCCCCAGTCGTCAGGACGTTTGACGTCGTGTTGCCTACGCAATCGATCGTGGTGAGCTCAACGCCTAATCCATCGCTCGCCGGCCAAGAGGTGACATTCACGATCTCCGTTGAGCCGCTGGCGGGCGCGCAGGCCAACATCCTTGCCAAAGCCGCACCCGTTCCCGGGGGCACGGTAGAGATTTCAGAGGGCGGAACATTGCTAGGCTCGGCCCCGCTGGTCGCAGGCCAGGCGACCATCACCACCACGCAGCTCACCACACCGGGTTCGCACCTAATCGTTGCACGCTACAGCGGTGATGACAACTATCCTGAGCAGCGCAGTGCCGCGTTTGATCAGGTGGTTGCCGGGAGTACTACCGTCCCCGTGCCGACACTCAGTCAATGGGGGCTGATACTGCTTTCTCTGGTTGTAGGAGGATGGGCAGTAGCCCGCAGGCGCGTGTTGGGTTGAATCGGTCCGCGCTCGCCTGCGTGAACTCAAGCCGAGCGTGAGTTCTTGACTGTGCCGGGACCGCCGAGCTCCTGCTCGGCATCTCCCCTCTCCATCACCACTCACACAACTCCGTCATTCTCAGCACGGGAAAGACGGCCCCGCGCTTGCGTTCAAGATGTCACTTGGTGATCTGCTCACGAACGAAGGTGGGGACTTTGCTAGATTCGGGCACAGTGCAATTTGCTGAATCATCTTCACTGGTTTGATATAGATCTATGGCCGACATTCAACTTTTCCGTCTACAAGCCGACTCTGTCATCGAGCTGGGGAGTCATTCTGCAGCTCTGGAGAGAAATCTCCAGGCGCTTGTCGAAACTCACATGGAAACGTTTCTCGGCGTACGTTTTCTAGCGACTGAATACACCACAGGAAAAACGCATCGCGGCCGAATCGATTCCTTGGGTTTAGATGAAAACGACTGCCCCGTCATCATTGAGTACAAGCGCCACAGCAAAGAGAACGTCATCAATCAAGGCCTGTTCTACCTTGATTGGCTACTGGACCACAAGGCTGAATTCCGTTGGTTAGTCATGGAAAAGCTAGGAAAGGATGTGGCCGATGCGGTGGAGTGGGAAGGAACACGCCTGATTTGCATAGCTGCTGACTTCACCAAATACGACCAGCACGCGGTGCAGCAGATTCCACGCAACATTGAGTTGATTCGCTACAAACATTTCGGCACGGAACTCTTGTTGCTTGAGTTGGTAAATACACAAACTTCTGTAGATGCCAAGCCGATTTCTGCCAATGTGATGAAACCTGGCCCGGAGAATTCGGCTGAAGATGTGCCAAAGCCCGTGTCCAAGGACAAAAGCTTTATAGAGCAAATGGCCCTTGCACATGAAGACATTCGTGCGCTGTATGGTGAGCTGAGTTCGTTCTTGTATTCGCTGGGCGATGACGTGACGGAGAAGCAGCTACATCTGTATATGGCATTCAAGAAGCTCAAGAACTTTGCCGCCGTAGTACCGAAAGCGAACCGTTTGCAGGTGTATTTGAAGCTGGCTCCCGGCAGCGTGGCTTTAGAGACGGGTTTCAGTCGTGATGTCAGCAATGTCGGACATTGGGGGACCGGTGATGTTGAGCTGATCCTGAACACTGTTGCCGACTTAGAGAAAGCCAAGCCTCTGTTAGAACGTGCGTATCAAGAGGGGTGAGTGCAATTGGGAGCCCATGCGCATCAGAAGCAACCTATCGAGGTTGAAATCTACCGTTGAGCGTTTTGGTATTCGGCATTCCTGGGGCCGCCGAGCTCCTGCTCGGCATCTTCAAGGCCTCTAGAAGCGCCGCAATGCCGAACTGGAGCTTTGGTGGTCGCAGGCCGGTGTTACCCCATGCCTATGACCAGCTTTCCCCAAGCGCCTCAGCCTGTTGCAGCACTAATTCCACGGCAGAATCGGCGAAATCTGGTGGGTATTTGTACTTGCGTAATATGCGTTTAACCATCAGGCGGAGGCTTGCACGTACGCTTTCGCGCTTGCTCCAATCTACGGATATGTTTTTACGTAGGTTGTCGGTCAGTTCATGGGCAATTTTCTTGAGCGTCTCATCGGTCAGCTCTCTCACGGCTGATTCGTTGTTGGCTAGGGCGTCGTAAAACCGAACCTCATCGTCGGTCAAGCCCAAGACTTCGCCCCTGCTGGCGGCCTCTTTGAACTTCTTGGCCATGGCCACCAGCTCTTCCATGACCTGTGCAGTTTCGATGCTGCGGTTCTGGTAGCGGCTAATCACACTGGTGAGCATGTCAGAGAATTTGCGTTCCTGCACCACGTTGCTGGCGAACTTGGATTTGATCTCGCCCTCCAGCAGTCGCTCGAGCAATTCCACTGCCAGGTTGCGCTCGGGCAGGTTTCTTACCTGAGCCAAGAATTCGTCATCCAGCAGACCAATGTTTGGTTTTTCCAGACCCACTGCGTCGAATATGTCCACTACGCGTTCACTCACCACCGCCTGGCTAATGATCTGCCGAATAGCGGTCTCTCGCTGCGCATCGGATTTCTTCAAGGCGCTGATGTCACGCTTGGTCAAGATGACCTTCACCGCTTGCAAAAACGCCACTTCTTCCCGCAATGCCTTGGCTTCATCAAGCGTGCAGCACAGGCTGAAGGCTTTGCTCATGGCCAAGGCCGTGTCGGCAAAGCGCTGCTTGCCGTCGCGTGGGCTGCCTTTGCCTTGCGAAGGAATCCCCAACACATGGTTGGCTGCACCCGCCAAGGTCTTGTGGCCGCCCGTCAAAAAGCCGCCATAGTTGTAGCCGTGCAGAAGGGAGCGCAACACGTCCAGCTTCTCCAGCAGCACAGAAAAGGCTTCATGCGCATCGACAGTCGGCTTGCCCCGGCCCTTGCTGGCCGTGTACTCCTTCATCGCCGCCTTCAGTTCGTTCCCGATTCCAATATAGTCGACCACCAAGCCACCCTGCTTATCCTTGAACACGCGGTTCACGCGGGCAATGGCCTGCATCAGGTTGTGGCCCTTCATGGGCTTGTCTACGTACATGGTGTGTACGCAAGGCGCGTCAAAGCCCGTCAACCACATGTCGCGCACGATCACTAGGCGCAGTGGGTCGGCGGGATCCTTAAAGCGCTTTTCCAGTCGCTTCTTGACTTGGCCACTGTAAATGTGCGGGCGCAACAGAGCCTTGTCGCTGGCGCTGCCCGTCATTACGATTTTTATGGAGCCTTTCTCTGGGTCTTCGTCATGCCAGTCAGGGCGCAACTTCACGATTTCGTCGTACACGTGGACGCAAATTTCGCGGCTCATCGTCACCATCATGGCCTTGCCATCTTGAGTTTGGTTGCGCTGATCAAAATGCGCCACCAGGTCAGCCGCTACGCTTGCGATGCGCGGGGTTGCGCCACTACTTTTTCGAGCGCTGCCCATTGGCTTTTTAGCCGGGCCTGGACGCTTTCTTCTTCGTCTTCCGCCAACTCGTCTACTTCGTCGTCGATGAGAGACAGGTCTTCTTCCTTGAGTCGGAGCTTGGCTAATCGGCTTTCGTAGTAAATAGCGACGGTGGCTCCATCCTCCTTGGCCTGCTGCATGTCATAGACATGGATGTAGTCACCAAAAACGGCGCGGGTATCTCGATCAGTGCTGCTGACGGGTGTACCCGTGAAGGCCACAAAGGTGGCGTTGGGCAGCGCATCGCGCAAATGCTGCGCATAACCCACCTGATAGCTCGTTTTGTATTCCGGTGGGCTGAACTGGGCTAGCACGGCACCACTGCTGCGATGCAGGTCTCCATCTCCGGTGACGATGCTTGTATTCTCAGTTTGTGCGGGTGAATAAAAAGCGGAGGTCTGGTTCGACTTAGAACTCAACCTGCGCGTCTTGAGCTTGGCTTCAAAACCGTACTGCGTACGATGAGCCTCGTCGGCCATCACCACGATGTTTCTGCGCTCAGACAACACTGGAAACATGTCTTCGTCCTCGCCCGGCATGAACTTCTGAATGGTGGCAAACACTATGCCGCCTGAAGGCCGGTTGCTAAGCAACTGCCGCAGCTCCTGCCGCGTGTTGGCTTGCGCTGGTTGCTCACGCAGCAGGTCTTGCGCCAGACTAAATACGCCGTATAGCTGACCATCCAGATCGTTCCGGTCTGTGATCACGACGATGGTCGGGTTCTCCATCGCAGGCTCTTGCATCACGCGAGCTGCAAAACAAGTCATGGTGATGCTCTTGCCACTGCCCTGGGTGTGCCAAACCACGCCGCCCTTTCCGCGCAAACTAGCCGCACTGTCTGAGCGCGACGCGGCCACCACTTGGTCGATGGCCGCGCGCACGGCGTGGAACTGGTGGTATCCAGCTATTTTTTTGACCAATCGGTCATCTTCTTCAAACAGGACGAAGTAGCGTAGGTAGTCCAGCAGATATCGTGGAGCCAAAGCACCATGAACCATGGTTTCCAGCTCATTGAATTGGCCCAGAGGGTCAAGTTGCACGCCATCAATGGTCCGCCACTGCATGAAGCGTTCAGCGTTGGATGAGAGCGAACCCAGCCGCGCCTCGCTGCCGTCGGAGACGACCAAAACCTCGTTGTACAAAAACAGATCGGAGATTTGTTCTTTGTAGGTTTGAATCTGATCGTAGGCCTTCCAGATATCGGCCGTTTGATCAGCGGGGTTCTTCAGCTCGAGAAGTATGAGCGGCAGGCCATTCACGAACAAGACGATGTCCGGGCGTCGCGTATGGTGCGGTCCCTTGATCGTGAATTGGTTGACTGCCCAGAACTCGTTGCTTGAGGCGTTTTGCCAATCGATCAAGCGCACAAAGTCGCCGCGGGTTTCGCCATCCTTTTGGTACTGCACTGGCACGCCACTGACCAGCAGTTTGTGAAAAACTCGGTTGGCACTCAACAGCGACGGAATGCCTAAATTCATCACCTGCCGGAGCGCATCTTCCAGGGCGGCAGTTGGGACCTGTGGATTCAACCGCTCTACAGCTGCGCGCAGGCGAGGCAGGAGGATGACCTCACGGTAGTTCCCCCGCTGTGGGTTACTGCCGTCATGGGCAATGTTTAGGCCGTTGTGCACCGAGTAGCCTACGGTAGCCAACCAGGCCAATGTTTCTTGCTCCAACTGGTCTTCGGTCACGTAGTGCCCTCCCTTATGTTCATGTCATCGACATGATTTTTTAATATGTTTATTTTTTATAGAAAAATCGACATATCCTGCGAATCTGTCGATTCCATCATCATTTCAAAAGCTCGGCAAACAAGGCGTCATTGATGTAGTAAATCTCGCGCCCTTGCTTACTGGCACGGAGAAAACCCAAATTTGCCAAGGTCTGTAAGTAAGCGGATGCCGTCTGACGCTTGGCAATGTTCGCTTCGACCACGAACTGAATCTTGGTGTATGGATGCCGGAAAATGACCTCAATGAGATCCTTGCTGTAAATGCTCGGGGCTTGCTGCTGTACTTGTCCGCGTACTTGCTCCATGAGTGCCCGGATACGCATCACTTGATCAAAGGTCTGTTGAGCCGTGCTTTCCACGGCCTTCAGCATGTACACCACCCAGGTTTCCCAGTCCTGTCGCTCAGTCACGCCCCGCAGCCCCTCGTAATACGCAGCTCTGTTGGCAATGATGTAGCGCGATAAGAACAGCACCGGAATGTCCAGCAGCTTCTGTTCCACCAAGTACAGCAGGTTCAAGATGCGGCCTGTGCGTCCGTTGCCATCTTCAAATGGGTGAATAGCCTCGAACTGGTAATGCATCACCGCCATCTTGATCAGCGGGTCCAGACCATCGTCGGCATGAATGAAACGCTCCAGGTCAGACAGCTTGTCTCGAATCACTGCGTCGCCAACAGGCGGCGTGTAGACGACATTCCCACGAACGTCTTTCAGCGCGGTGCCAGGCACCCGGCGCACGCCGATGTCCACTTCCTTGATGATGCGGACAATATCGATGAACAAATTGGTGCTAAGCGGGCGTTGGCCTAGTTCATGGAAGCCAAATTTTAGCGCCTGGCGGTAACGCAGCACCTCTTTGGTGTGCGGGTCGGCTTTGCCGTCAGGGTCTACATCGGCGCGGTAAAGCTCATCGTTCGTGGTGACGATGTTTTCAATCTCCGACGACAGCCGCGCTTCTTGTAGCACGATGCTATTGATTAGCACCGCTTGGTTGGGAATCTGCGCTGCCAGTCCGCGCAGGTTGGCCAACACCCGATTGGCAGCAATGGCTTGCTTCAAAACCGCCTTGCTCTCCAAATCCACGGCGGGTGGTAGCAGGGGCAGATCGTTGTAAGGCTGGCTGCGGTCAAAGGGCATGCAAATGCAATCTTGGCTTGGTCAGATGTGTACAGAAATTTAGGATTTCTATACATGTTAGCCGCGATATGTATAAAAACACGTGGTGTTTAAACCTATTCAACTCTCCCCGCTCGCCCCAAGTCTGTGACTAGACATGGTCTTGGCGAGCTAGTAGTGGTGGTTCAGACTTAGGCAACCAGGGCGTCTGCCTCGGGCAGAAGCAGCTGTCCGGAAATCAGCCGGGGAAGTAACGAGTCCCGGAGAGATATAAGGGTTTGGGCTTGCCTTTCGTTTTCGACCAATCGCTGAAACAATGTCCCGGCTGCATCAACAAATGCCTGAATCACTTGAGCCGGGGGAATCAGGGCCGGCATAGGGCGAAAAGCCTTTTTGCTAATTTCCATGAAAGTCGAACCGTTTGCCCGAGCCTTGATTCCTTCCATGTTTTGAGCGCACCAGAAATACATGTAAAGAGGCGGCAACAATCCGCCAGGGAGCAAAGCGATATAGCCCTGATTGATGGCTAACGGTACTTGAGCCAACGCTAGATAACCAATGGGGGCTCGCGATGACATCAGTAACGATCCAACGGGCAGTAAGCCAGAGCCTATTTTGGCAAGGCCCTGAGCACTAAGCTTTCGCTCTGTGTCGAGCAAGAGCGGAGCTGCGATGCCTGAAAGATCTTTGGGTGTCGTCCAGCAATGGATGCCAGGCTCCCAAAAGAGTGGATTTTTCGTATCAGGTGTTGCGCCACCGACAGCTTCGGCAACATCACCAACAGGTATGACTCGCCATCCCCTCGGCACAACCCCCAACTCCGACTCTTCAAACCCATCCGGAAACAACGCCGCCGTGGCCTCATCCATGCCTTCAGGGGCGCGGCCTTCCATCTTGGCGCGCACGGGGTCGAAATCGACAAACCAAGACTTGAACAGCGTCTGGGCAATGGCTTCGAGCGTGGCATTGGTTTCGCGCAGGAGGGTGATGCGGTCATCAAGTACGCCGAGAAAATTAGCAATTTCCTTTTGTGCAGCATGCGAAGGGACCGTAACCAACGCCTCGTGCAGGTGGTTGCGGTTCACACCAGGGACCGCAGCCTTGTCGGAATAGGCCAAGAAATCTAACGTCTTAAGGAAGTAGTGAATGAACTTGGGTTCATTCCCCTTGAAATTTCGAACGTAGAGTGTCGTGTTTAAAGGCCAAAAATCCTCTTCGATATAGAACACTTGGCCGATTGTTCCGTATCGGCCAGTTACTACGCCGGGGCCCTTAACCATAGCGACGTCATGCTGGTCACTGACTCCAGAGGATGAAACCAGTGGCACTGAGCCGCTTTGGCGCTTGGCTTGCGGAAGATCGTAGCCCCGTTTCAGCTCAACGAAACTACCAAGTTTTCCGGTTGACCACTTAGAACTCATATCCCAATCCCCCCAACTTCAAACGAATCAGCTCGTCCAATTCAGCACCCTTAGTCATCTGTTCGCTCAGCTTTCCAGTCAACTTCTGCATCTTGTCCGCAAAGGCTTCGTCGTCGTCTTCCACATCTTCAGCACCCACGTACCGCCCAGGGGTGAGCACATGGCCGTGCTGCGCAATCTCTGCGAGGGACACGCTACGGCAGAAACCCGCTACATCTTGGTATTCGGTGACGGTAGCGCCAGATTCGACCTCGCCGCGCCAGGCAGCCACGGTTTCAGCGATGCGTGCAATCGCACCCTCATCTAGCTCGCCCTGCACCCGTGAAATCATCTTGGCTTGCTTGCGGGCGTCAATAAATAACACCTCCCCCTTGCGCTTCTTCTGCTTGGCCAAGAACCACAGGCAGGCGGGAATCTGAGTGTTGAAGAACAACTGCCCCGGTAGGGCAATCATCACCTCGACCACATCGGCATCGACCATGGCCGCGCGGATGACACCTTCGTTGTTCTGACTGGAGCTCATGGAGCCGTTGGCCAGCACAATACCTGCACGCCCATTAGGCTTAAGGTGGTGCAACATGTGCTGTAGCCAGGCGTAGTTGGCGTTACCCTGCGGTGGATCACCATATATCCAGCGCGGGTCTCCCTCCAGACTGCCGTGCCACCAGTCGCTGATGTTGAAAGGCGGGTTGGCCAGAATGAAGTCGGCGCGAAGATCTTTGTGCTGGTTGCGGGTAAAGGTGTCGCCGGGTTCTTTGCCCAGGTTGAAGTCGATGCCACGAATCGCCAGGTTCATAGCCGCCAGGCGCCAGGTGGTGGGGTTGGCCTCTTGCCCGTAAATGGACACATCGCCCAGTTTGCCGCCGTGGGCTTCGATGAAGCGCTCTGACTGCACGAACATGCCACCCGAGCCGCAGCAAGGGTCGTAGACTTGTCCGTGGTGCGGGGCCAGTACGGCGACCAGTGTTTTGACGATGCTGGCCGGCGTGTAGAACTGCCCACCGCGCTTGCCTTCGGCATTGGCAAACATGCCTAAGAAGTATTCGTACACTTGGCCCAGCACGTCGCGGGCAATGCTGGGGTTGTCACCAAACCCGATGGTGGAGACCAAATCCACCAGTTCTCCCAACTTGCCGTCGGGCAATTGCGCACGGGCAAAGCGTTTGTCAAGAATGCCTTTGAGCTTGGGGTTCTCGCCCTCAATCAGGGTTAGCGCGTCATCAATCTGTTTGCCAATGTCCGGCCGCTTGGCCACGTTGCGCAGGGTCTCCCAGCGGGCGCCTTCGGACACCCAGAACACATTGGCCGAGGTGTAGTAGTCGCGGTCGTCCAGTTCTGCATTTAGGTCTTCAGGGCTGGCATCACCGTAGTAATACTCGTCGTCAGGGTCGCTCAAGCGGGTGGCGACTTCGGCACGGCGGGCTGCAAAGGTGTCGCTGATGTACTTAAGGAAGATGAGGCCGAGCACGAGGTGCTTGTATTCCGCAGCGTCCATGTTGGCGCGCAGTTTGTCGGCGGTGGCCCAGAGTGTTTTTTTGATGTCGTCGAGCATGAGAGAGTTTTCTTGCTACCGTTAGCGCGCACGACAGAAGCATAGCGTGCTAGCGACTCTCTTCACCAGATTCCCGCACAATAAAGCAACGCCTCGACACTACGAGTGCGCAGTGCCTAGATCCTGGCCTTATAAGGTGCGACCAGTCGACGTACTTGGGTGCTTGCGCTTGGTTTCGTCGTTCTGTCCACGGTCACTATGATGAATTGATCGCTCCAGGTTCAAGCCAGCTATCGGTCCAGGCGCCTAAATGTCCTCACGGCCATCTCTATCCGACCTCAACAGTCTGACTGAGGCCCATTGCTCCCGAATAACTCTACGGTGTTGACCCGGCTGGGAATTGCCCCTAATTCGCGACAAGCATGGTAAATCTACTTCCGTAGCGCAGAGCTTGGAACGCGCCCTAGTCGAAGCGAAAGGGCTTCCGGTTTCGTTTCGGAACTCGCAGCAACCAGGGCGTTCGTCAATTGGAATTCTCTACTCTGAGTACGAGCATTGCCACTTCGCCATGTCGTTCATCTTTGAGTAGGGGGTCTAGGCGACTGTTGATTCGATCGAACCGCAAGGTATGCGCAAGTGTTGATGAAATTCCCAACCTGCAGGGGTCGGAGCTTTCAGCCGAATTCTGTACATCTCACTATCGACGAATACAGTAGGTTGCCGAGGCCGGTGGCAAGATGCGCGTGCTCGATTTAACTCAGACTGAAGCGGTAGTTGCTATCAAAGAGGTCTGAGAGGGGTACGGCGCTCACGTTGGGCAGCATCGGTATCCTCGACTACTCCGCCTCTGTGGCGCGCGCTGCCACGGGTCTGAACAGTTAGATCGCAGTCCACCCCGATATGCCCAAAGGCCCTATACCGAGTAGGCTAGCTGCCGACTTCAACGCGGAGTGGCCTAGGCTGATACGCGAGACATAAGTTGTTCGTTTGCCGTTAGCGTAGCCAGCCTTCTCATAGGCATTGAATGCGTCAAGTATTGGGTGCCATCTATGCGGGTTCACTGGTTCGTGCTGCGCTCACGAGGGCATTTCCTTCTGCGTCGGCGCGGTACTTTCATACGGGTGCCCATCAAGGAGCGCTCTCTCGAAATCTACGGCGACGAGAAGCGGCTGGACGCGATGTGTACCGGAGACACGCTGTTCTCGGGGCGGCTGCCTCTGGAGAGAATCGGCTGCTTTCGCGTGCCGCAGCCTTTGCCCTACCGGGTCGCTGATGCGCCAGGGCGTCCCGTTCTGGTGGTCGAGAACCACAACACCTACTGGAGCTTCGGCGAGTGGAACCAAACGGTGCGGCAATACGCTGCTGTCATTTACGGCGGCGGGCAGAACTTTCGCCTCACGGGGCGCGCACTCGACCAAGCGATACGTGAGACGCAGGCCTTTGGGGCCGAATACTTTGGTGACCTGGACCCCAAGGGCGTCTCGATTCCGCTGGACTTCAATCGCACGGTCGAGCCCGGGTTCACAGAGGTCACTGCAGCGCTTCCGCTTTACCGATGGCTGCTGAGCAACGACGTCCATCGAGAGAAATCGGAATGCCGCTCTTTCGTCCCAGACTTGGCACCAAAGTGGCTGGGTGCAACGATGGCCGTCGAATTGGAATCGCTCTGGTCAGCCGGTCTTTGGCTTCCGCAAGAGGCGCTGGGCATCGAACAGCTACAGCGCTTCTGATGGCCCTTACCTTGTGCCCGTGCAAGGACACGAGGGGGTGCGGCACCAAGCATCATATGAACTGCCGGCATGAGCTTTTCGACCCAATCTGAGCGATGGGAGGCGAGCGCGGCCGCATTAAAAACGATGTTCCTGGATGTTCCAAAATTTCTGAGGCAGACGGCGCATCTGCTATATTTGCCACACCTTGGAACATCGGAGTGTCAGTATGGCTCAGTCTTACGTCGCAACAGCAAAACAGAACCCTGGTCGGCAGGCGTGGCTGGTGGAGTTTCGGCACCCTCTACGCCTGGATGCGGCTGACAAGCCGGGCAAAAAGACCCGCAAGGGACTTGGAACCAGTGAAGGTGATCGCGCCCAGCTCCTGGTCGGGCAATTGAACCAACTCCTTGCCACCGAGGCTCTCTGGTCGCTGGGTGCACGGGGCGAGGCAGAAAAGCTCTTTGACCCCGCTGTGGTGGAAATCTTCTACAGCGAAATTGAGCCTCGAACCTCCGACGCCCGTCCGTTGCGCGACAAGCTGCTGCCATTCCCGAAGCGCGAGGACGGGTACGCCAAGGTGGCCATGCTCGGCGTTCCAGGTGCGGGCAAGACAACCCTGGTGAGGCAGCTGATTGGAGCGCACCCCAAACGCGAAGCCTTCCCGTCGACCTCTATGAACCGGACCACAACGTTCCCGACAGAACTGGTGCTCCACCCCGGTCCCTACCAAGCCGTGGTGACGTTCATGTCGGAGCATGAAACCCGCTTCGAAGTCGAAGAATGTGTGTCGGCGGCCATCGTGGATGCCGTCGACGGCGACATTGCCCTTGTCGCACGCACCTTCCTTGAGAAGAGCGACATGCGGTTCCGCCTCAAATACATGCTGGGCGATCTGGAGGTGGATGCCCTGGAAGACGATCCGTATGCAGATTCGCCTGAAGACGACACGCCACCTGACGGCGAAGAGGCGCTATCCGTAGGCGCCGATGAGAGGCAACGCAATGCCGCAACCGTTCGCGGCTACATCGATCGGTTGCTTGCGATTGCCGCCAAGTGCCGCGCAAACGTCGAAGCGGACTTGGGACCGCTCGCCGAAATGATCCCGGCGGACCGAGCCGCAGCGCTCGACCTCATCGAGGAACAGGCAGACACTGGAGAAGACTTCCTCGAACTGGTTTCAGCCATCCTCGACGAACTTCGCAGCAAGTTCGACGGTGTCACCGCGGCTGGCAAGTTTGACAAAACAACAACCGGCTGGCCGCGGGCCTGGTTGAGCACGGCCAAGCTAAACGGGCGCACTGACTTCCTGGCTGGCCTACGCTTCTTCTCGGGCATCAGCGACCGCTCCTGGGGGAGGCTGCTGACGCCACTGGTCAACGGCATGCGCGTGCAAGGCCCGTTCAAGGCCGACTGGGCCACCGTTGAGCCTCGCTTGGTGTTGATAGACACAGAAGGACTTGGCCACAAGGCCAACTCGACCGCCGATCTGCCGGAGCAGACCGCAACGCTGCTGCATGAGGTTGACGTCATCCTTCTGGTCGACAGTGCCAAGAATGGCCTGACAAACTACGCTGCAGGCAAGGCCCTTGAGAGCGTCGCGAACTCTGGCCTGACGCGCAAGCTCGCCATGGTGTTTACGCATATGGACATGGCATCCGCATCTGGGCTGAAAGGTCAGCGCCTCCATGACCAGGTCTTCTCCGGACTGCGCAACGTGGTGGACAACCAGCTCGCGAAGTCGATGACCCCAGAGTCCGCTCGCTTTCTGCTGGACCGCCTGCAGCAGCAGACCTACTACGTTGGTCGCATCGACCGTGCAGAGGCCAAAGGCGCGGAGCCCGAGCTCAATCGACTTCTGGACCATCTGATGGCAGAGCAGCCGCCTGTCATCAAGCCGGTGTCTGTTCCTGAGTACAACCACGCGTTCCTCCTCATGGCGGTACAAGAGGCCGCCCAGGACTTCCGACGCCAATGGCAAGGCATTCTGGGCATCGCCACCAATTCCGACCACAAACCGCGGTCCTGGCAGACCATCAAGGCGCTCAGTCGGCGCTACGCCGAGAACTGGGGGGAGAACTTCGAGCTGCGGCCGACGGCCAACTTGCGAACAACGCTGGAGGCTGCCGTGTCGCGATTCCTCGAGAGCCCCATCGCGTGGTCGGGCGATCCGACCCCAGAACAAAAGCGGGACGCCATCGAACGGCTGAAGACCGCGGTGACGCGCCAGTTGCCCGACCTTGCACGCAAGCGTCTGCGCGAGCAGCCGCAGCCCGCCTGGCAAGAAGCTTGGGCGCCGCGCGGCGCGGGCAGTACCGTGACACGCCGCATCCGTATCGAAGGCATCTACCAGCGTCAAGTGCCCATTCCTGACGCCCGTGGGGACAAGTTGGTCCTTGAGTTCATGAACGAGATGGAGGCCGCTGTGCAGCACGCCCTGGCCGAGTTCGAGGCAGAGGTGAAAGCAGAGCAGTCCTGAGAATACCCAGCCATTCGCGGGGGGCACCATGGCGACCAAACCGATTACCCAGTTTTTTCTGAACCTCAAGCTCCCCTTGAGGAATGCCCGCTGGTCCTGGGGCGCGCAGAACGAGAACACGATCCTGCTACGAACCTGGGCGGACGAGTTCTCGTCGCAGGGCAAGCGCGTTGTGGTGCTGCGCGAACCTGTCGGCTATCAGGAGCGCGAGTCCTACGGCTTGGACGAACGCATCCGGCATCTGCGCACTTTGTGGGCGGGCGGTGTCGCCGGCTACAGCGTCATTGCAACGGCCAAGGCCACGGATGTGGCCAAGCGGGAAATCAAGGAATACCGCGACGACAAAGTCTTCGTGATCGACCAACTAGAAGCTCGAGCTGACGGTGCCATCGTGGCTGTCCTCGGAGGTATGGTGCCAGCTGATGACCTCGCTACCCACCAGGCTCAGCATGTCACTGCGCCGGCGGAAGGCCCCTTTCCGGTGGATGTGTTCGCGACGGGCATGTCGACGGACAGCTACAAGGCGAAACTGCCGGCGATGCGCGACTGGCTGATCGAGGTGGCGCGCCGGGAGAGCTACGTCACCTATGCCGAGGTCATGGACCGCTTCGGGCTCATCTTCTTTGTGCTCCGAACGGCGATGGGCAAGCTTGGCCATCAGTCGGCCGACAACGGCGAGCCCATCCTGACTGCGCTGATCGTTGACAAGGAGACTCATCGTTGTTCCGACGGGTTCGCGGAGGAGTTCGGGATCGTCGATGACCAGGCCGAGCGTCGCAGGTTGTACTCGTACTGGGCCCTGCCCAAGGGCCGAACGGAGGACATCGCAGAGCCGGCATCCGCTCCGCCCGTCGCCGATCCCGATTCGCTGGAAGAGCGGGCAAAACGCTTTGAGCAGGTAGAAGTGCGTACCCAGCAGGGTGCGTTCCGCAAGGCGGTTTTCCTGGCCTGTGGAGGGCGTTGCATCGTCAGCGGCTGCAGTATCCTCGAGGCGCTAGAAGCTGCTCACCTTGAGGGGCGCAATTGGCGAGACGGGCACAACGCGGCGTCCGACGGCATCCTGCTGCGCCGAGACCTTCATGCCCTGTACGACACGGGGCTGCTCTCGTTCGCAGAGGACATGCTTGTGCGGCTGAGCCCGGCCGTTCGCGAACACTACGGCGTCTTCGAAGGCGTTCATGTTGCGACCACGCTCCATCCAGGCAACCAGAAGACGCCATGATCCTATCTACCGGCTCGATACGGATCGACTCAAGAGCGTCACCAGCGCAGAGCATCCTCGTTGGCCTCCACATCGGCTCGCTCGGCGTATTTCGTCCAGTTTTCCGAAATCCGCCTGAGCATTGCCGCTGTTCGGGGGGCCGTCGGCATGGCCTCTGCCCACCTGAGTGATTCGGCTGCGAGGTCTCTCTCTTGCGCGCCACCTTCTCCGATGGACTTGGAATAGATGCCACGCATGTTCACGCGGGCCACTGCTACACCTCTTTCCAAGGCGTCCGACGCAAGCTTTTCAATCGCACGCCTCACGGCTTCATTGGGCCAAACACCGTCAGTAGTGCTCGCTGGGGCACGGGCAAACAAGTGGCCAATGCGCTGTTCAGCCATAGTCAAACGGTCTGCTTTCTTGCTGAGATCACGCACCTCGAAGCACCACTCGAGCAGCGTCACCTCGTCAATTTCATTTGCAGTTTGGCCAGGCAGCGTTCGAATTCCTTCAAGAAGCTCATAGGCGGCGACTGCTTGCCGCGTAGCACCTTCCTCTGGTGGTTGGGCGTCGCCATGTTCAGGCTTGAAAACGGCAGACACAACTTCGACGAAGAAACTGGCTTTCTCGACCATCATGCGATGAAGCACGAGCGGCTTTTTGCGCGCCCGGAAGACCGGGAGATAGGCGAACTCGAGCTGCGCGATGTCGTCCGGTGGCACGTCACCACGCGTCCTAAGCTCATCGAACGCTCGCTCAATGATGTAGCGAGTCACGGTCCCGGTTGAGCCATGCTTTGAGTTGATTTCCGGTATTGCATCGCTAAGCAACTCCATTAGTAGCTTCGTCGGGATGTCCTTGAGTCGACGGCTAGCGGTATCCAACGAGGCCAGAAAGCGGCCTCGGCTCGCGTAGTTTTCAATGGCTTGTAGCAGCTCTTCAGTAGGACCTTCGACGAAGAACGAATGCTTGGTCCGCCAATACGCATCCTCAATCTCTTCGCCGAATGTGCGAATGTAGGACCAAGTGTGAGCACTTTCCGGAAGGCTCATCAGCAGTCTAGCGTTGCGAACCGGTCCAAGATGAAGCGCAAGCAGCCCTATGCGGACGCCAGCCTCCCCTTCAACACCGAAGCGATGCACGCATTCGGACAGAACAACCGTGCCAAACGAGTCGAGCGCTTCCCCGGCTTGCAGCGCCAAGTGCAGCAGCTTCAACAACTCTTCTTGGAGTAACTGCAGAGACTTTAGCGCGTACGCGACGTGCTGGGGTAGCTTCACTTTCCCCGCGAGCTCGACCAGACCCGTGATGCCAGCAGACGCATACACGTTCGCAATAGCAGAAGCGCGTGCCGCATCAATCCCATCGGTCGGGTCGTCGGCGGTGTCATCCTGGCCGGGCACGTCCGGCATCCAGTCGTCAAACAGCCAGGAGGCACGCAGCACAGGGTCCTTGGGCTCATGTGCCGCCACAAGGGCCGAGAGTTGGGCCAGCGGCTTGTCCCGAAGCGCCCAGTCTGTAGACGCGAAGGTCTTATGCCGGTTCACTTCTTTGCGCAACTGATCCCATATCTGGAATCTGCTCTCGCGCGACGCCTCCATCTCCAGGCGCAGAGCCTCAGCGACCTCATGGAAGGCTGGTTCCGGGAAGTGATGCAGGGCGTCGATGATCGTGCCCCACCGGTGCGGATCGTGATCGACCCGGGCCAGCGCTAGCCTGATGACGGCGGTTTGGCTTTCCCAAACCAGCCCGTAGGTCAGGACTTCCAGCTCGCCGCCGCCATACTCCCGAAACTTTGGCTTCTGTGTTGCGCTGGATGAGTCATGCGCCGTGGGAAGCAGCTTTGTGACTAACTCCCACGCAACTTCGGGGACGGCCTCTACCAGGTACGTGAGAACCCCGGTTCGCTGCGCCGCATTCGCCGAGGTGTTTGGCGACCACGACAGGAATATGGCCCGCAGACTGTTGATGGGTCGATTGCTGTCTGAGCCACCAGGGTCAATAGCAGCAAGCCGAGCCAGACACATTGATGCCCGGAGGAGGAGGCTCGGGTCCCACGCAACGACCTCGAGCGCCCACAGTACACCGTAGTGGTACGCGCGCGAATTGACCAGTCCATCGAACTCTTCGAAGATAGGTTTGATGCCCGAGGCGTCGCCCTCGAGCAGTTGCTCGAGGGCTTCAAGGAAAGGGACGGGGGCAGCCTCCGCCAGGAAAGCCAACTGGTCCTGCAGCGATGCCAGTAGCCGATAGTCTTGGGATAGGCCCGGAAGCCCGCGCACAATGCCATTGACGAAAACGGCTGGTGTGCTGCCGGTGACTGTGAAATCAGCCTGCTCATGCAGCACGGCCATATGCAGCAAGGTCGTCATAAGGCCGTCCCTTAGCCAACTGCTGTGGGACTCCTCGCGTTCGGAAGCCGGCTTGAATACTTCATGTGCCTTCGGCGGGTCACTCACCTTAGAGAAGACGGCGGTTGCTGCAGCCGCGAACCGTTCCAGATGCTTCGGGCCAAGCAGATGGGCAAGATGAACAAAAGCATCGACGGACGCGCGCATCGACCATACGTCACCGGCACGATCCACCGGCGGGTCCTGAAGTCTTGCTAACTTGCGTAGGGGGCGTTCAAGGCTCTCGTACTCGTCGGCCGGTGCCAAGGCGCACAGCACATCGGTGTCGGGCTTGGTTGATGCGTGCCACGCGCCAGCGAGCAAAGCAGGCATAAGCATTTCACCACTTTCGAGCCACTCCGGCTTGGCGGCCGTGCCACTGGGCAGTAGCCGCGCCAGGACGGCCAGACTACGGCCGCATCGCCGCGCCAGGTCATAGCCCACGCTCTGCTCGAAGCCCATGGCGACGAATGCGTCGGCCAAATCGGACGACTGTGGCCGATTGAGCAACACATGATTGGATCGCTTCTCATCGGCCCCAGCACTCACGACGGTCGGGCCATGCTGAGCAAGCAGTCCAGCCAAGCTGCGTCCCTGGCTGCGCGGGAGGAATACAAGACCTTTACGGCCTGCAAGCTGGCGGGCCGCCTCTTCGGAGTCGATGACCAGCGCTTTCGACTCGAGGTACGACCGTACCGTCGGGTCCGCGCTGCGAATGGCGGCTACGGCAAACGCAACCACTTCGTCTGGCGAGTCGGCGGCGTAGAGGAGTCTGCTGACACCATCGTTCAGTTGCTGCACCAGGATCTTGGCCTGAGCCTCGCGGCCGGCAAGCAGGACCTTCTCGACCAATTGCGGCTCGAACCGCGTGGAGAACTCATCCCAGAACTCGTCGGTGCTGCGCAACCCGGCGATGGGAAGCTTCTTAAGGTCGTTCTTGGCGAAGCGAGCCGCAACCGCGGGACAGTCCGCAAGCCAGTCTTCAAGGATGGAGCCGTCGATGTACTGGACGTCCTTCCACTCCTTGAGGTCGCACTTCTCCTTGATCCAGTCCGTCAGCTTGACGCTGGGGTTGTCCCAGGTCCGAGGAGTCACGAACACAAACGTGGTGTCCATGCGCGTGGCTAGGTCGACCTCCTTCGTCCTCTTCTCGTAGTCTTTGGTCGCCTTCGCGGCACTGGCTTCAGTGACGCCGAACTCCCACACCGACGCGCCGTCCGGGACATATACGGAGTCGCTGTCGGCGTCAAGTACCCCGTCAAACCCGCGTATCTGACCCTTGTCGCCGCGCGGGAACCGGAAGCTGGAGATGCTGGTCAACGAGGCACGGATAAGGTCACCCACTAGCCCCGGGAATTCGACCCGGGCTGGAATGGTGTCAGCCCACTGTTCAAGGTCGAGTGCAGAAATCCACTTCATCTGGACAGCCTCCTACGGTTTCTTTTTGTTGGCAGGGCAGCGTGTTGAGCTAGAGGCACTCGGTGCAGCGATCCGCTACGACGTTGTGGCGCCCTGCGACCGACCAGAAGGAGAGCTCGCTGCCGATTGAGAGCATGAAGGGTGCGCGCACTGATGGTTGAGTTTAGGCAACACAACCGCCCCGTCACTCCCGTCATCAAGGATCAGTAGCTATTGAGTAGTAAAGCTCAATAGTTTTCGCGTCTTATGCCTCGCTCTACAATCATCACGCGTCGATATTCACCGCCCGCAGCGCATTGGTCTCAATAAACGCTCGCCGCGGCTCCACCTCATCGCCCATCAGCGTGGTGAACACCCGATCCGCTTCAATCGCATCATCAATCTGCACGCGCAGCAAACGGCGCACTGTGGGGTCCATGGTGGTTTCCCACAGCTGCTCAGGGTTCATCTCGCCCAGCCCTTTGTAGCGCTGGCGCGTAGTGGTGCGTTCGGCTTCGCTGATGAGCCAAGCCATGGCTTCGCGGAAATCGTGCACGCGCTCTTCTTTGGCTCGCTCGCCTTCACCGCGGGTAACCTTAGCGCCTTCGCCCAGCAGGCCGCGGAAGGTTTGGGCAGCTTCGGCCAGGGCGGCGTAGTCAGCCCCGTGCACGAAATCTTGCGTGATGATGCTGCTCTTGATGTTGCCGTGGTGACGGCGGCTGATACGTAAGATGGGTTTGTCGGTGCGAACATCGAACTCACCCGCCACTTCTGCCGGCATTCCAGTGGTTTGCTGGGCGCGCAGATGCGCTTGCAGCGCCACGGCGCTGGCTTCAGCGGATTCCACGGTGTCCAGGTTCAGTGAAACGCCATCAGCCATGGCGCGCAGGGCTTCGCCATCCATGAAGACGGAGAGGCGGGCGATTACAGCTTCGGCCAATTGGTGCTTGCGCGCCAGTTCAGCCAGGGTGTCTCCGCTGAGGGTTTGAGGCTCAGAGCCGTTGGTAGATGTGCCGGTGAAGACGCTGGCGTCTTTCATGGCCACGCGCAGCAAGAAGGTGTCTAGCGCGCCGGCATCTTTCAAATAGAGCTCTTCTTTGCCGGCTTTCACTTTGAAGAGTGGAGGCTGGGCAATGTAGATGTGGCCGCGCTCCACCAGCTCTGGCATTTGGCGGTAGAAGAAGGTGAGCAGCAGCGTGCGGATGTGGGCGCCGTCGACGTCAGCATCGGTCATGATGATGATGCGGTGGTAGCGGAGCTTGCCGATGTTGAAGTCATCCACACCGCTCTTGCCGGAGTCTGCAGCGGTCTTGCCGATGCCGGTGCCCAGGGCGGTGATGAGGGTAACGATTTCGTTGCTGGTGAGCAGCTTTTCGTAGCGCGCGCGTTCCACGTTCAAGATCTTGCCGCGCAGCGGCAAGATGGCCTGGAATTTACGGTCGCGGCCCTGCTTGGCAGAGCCTCCGGCGGAGTCGCCCTCCACAATGTAGATTTCACACAGGGCGGGGTCTTTTTCCTGGCAATCGGCCAGTTTGCCGGGCAGGCCAAAGCCATCCAGCGCACCCTTGCGGCGGGTCATTTCGCGGGCCTTGCGGGCGGCTTCACGGGCACGAGCGGCTTCTACGATCTTGCCGCAGATGATCTTGGCATCATTGGGCCGCTCTTCCAGATAATCTGTGAGCGATTTGGCCACGATGTCTTCCACCGGCGCGCGCACTTCGCTGGAAACGAGTTTGTCTTTGGTCTGGCTGGAGAACTTGGGCTCCGGCACTTTCACGGAGAGAATGCAGGTCAGGCCTTCGCGCAGGTCATCGCCGCTGACATCTACCTTGGCTTTCTTGGCCAGGTCGTGGGTTTCGATGTACTTGCCGATCACGCGGGTCATGGCCGCACGCAAACCTGTGAGGTGGGTGCCGCCGTCGCGCTGCGGAATATTATTGGTGAAACACAGCACTTGCTCGTTGTAGCCGTCGTTCCACTGCATGGCGACTTCCACGCCGATTTCTGTGCCGGGAATGCCGCCATAGGTTTCAGCCGGGCGGCTGCCCATGGCGTTCACGGCGTTGGGGTGCAGTACGCGCTTACCGGTGTTGATGAATTCAACAAAGCCCTTCACGCCACCAGCGCCGGAGAAATCGTCTTCTTTGCCGGAGCGCTCGTCTTTCAGGCGAATGCGCACGCCGTTGTTCAGGAAGCTGAGCTCGCGCAGGCGCTTGCTCAGGATTTCATAATGGAAATCGCTGTTTTCCTTAAAGATCTCAGTGTCTGGCAGAAAATGCACTTCGGTACCGCGCTTGTCGGTATCGCCAGTGATTTTCATGGGCGAAATTTCTACGCCGTTCACCGTTTCAAGGATGCGGTCTTGCACAAAGCCACGGCTGAAGTGCAGCTCGTGTTTCTTGCCATCACGGCGCACGGTGAGGCGCAAGCTGACAGAAAGTGCGTTCACGCAAGAAACGCCCACGCCGTGCAGGCCGCCTGAAACTTTGTAGCTGTTCTGGTTGAATTTGCCGCCGGCATGCAGCTCGGTGAGGGCAATTTCAGCCGCTGAGCGCTTGGGCTCGTGCTTGTCATCCATCTTCACGCCGGTGGGAATGCCGCGGCCGTTGTCTGTGACAGAGATGGAGTTGTCTGTGTGAATGGTGACCACGATGTCATCGCAGTAGCCTGCCAGCGCTTCGTCGATGGAGTTGTCTACCACCTCGAAGACCAGGTGATGCAGACCGGTGCCGTCGCTGGTGTCACCGATGTACATGCCAGGACGTTTGCGCACCGCTTCCAGGCCTTCCAGGATCTGGATGGAGCCTTCGCCGTAGCCTTCCACGGCCCGCTCTGAAGGGGGGGTGGGGCTGTCTGGGGTTGGGCTGGATTCGGTCATCTGCAATCTCTTTTGAAGCTCAAAACCCGCCTGTGTCAGCGGGTTTAGATAGGTGAAACGCTAGGAAAGTAGCGATGTCAAATGCGCATGGGCATGACGACGTACTTGAAGTGAGCGTCGTCAGGCAGGGTTAGCAGCGCTGAGCTGTTTGAATCCTGCAGCTCCAGCGTCACCATTTCTTGGTTCATATTGGCCAGGGCATCGATCAGGTAGGTCACGTTGAACCCGATTTCGATTTGATCGCCACCGTAGTCGATGTCGAGTTCGTCCATGGCCTCTTCTTGCTCGGCGTTGTTGGCCGCCACGCGCAAGACGCCGGGTTCAATGTTCAGGCGAACACCTTTAAATTTGTCGCTGGTCAGGATGGCGGTGCGCTGCAGGCTGGCCAGCAGCGGCGCGCGTCCCAAGGTCACCGTGTTTTTGTGGTTTTTGGGGATGACGCGGTTGTAATCCGGGAATTTGCCTTCCACCAGCTTGGTGACGAACTCCATGCCACCAAAGCTGAACTTCGCCTGGTTGCTGGCAAAGCGCATCTCGATCATTGGGGCCTGGGCATCATCTGGAACGTTGGCGTCAGACAGCAGGCGCTGCAGTTCCACCACGGTTTTGCGGGGCAAGATCACTTCCTGCTTGGGCACTTCAGTTTCCAGCGTGGCGCTGGCGAATGCCAGGCGGTGGCCGTCAGTGGCTACCAGGCTGAGTGATTTGCCTTCGGCGACAAACAGAATGCCGTTCAAGTAATACCGGATGTCGTGCACCGCCATGGCAAAGGCCACTTGATGGAGCAAGCCCTTGAGCGTTTTCTGGGGAACGCTGAACTCGGGGCCGAAAGTGGGGGCTTCCTGCACCAGGGGGAAATCTTCCGCAGGCAGGGTTTGCAGAGTGAACTTGCTCTTGCCGCCTTTGAGAATGACCTTGGACTGGTTGGATTCCAGGCTCACAGCCTGATCGGCAGGCATGGTGCGCAGGATGTCAATCAGCTTGCGCGCGCCCACGGTGGTGGTGAAGCTGCCTTCATCTCCGCCCAGTTCCGCTGTGGTGCGGATCTGGATTTCAAGGTCGCTGGTGGTCAGTTGTAACTGCCCACCTTGCTTGCGGATCAGCACATTAGCCAGCACGGGCAGTGTGTGGCGCCGCTCCACAATGCCCGAGACCGACTGAAGCACGGCCAAAAGTTTGTCTTGGGTGGTCTTCAGAACGATCATGTCTTCCTCGGTATTAGCACGTATTGGCGATGTATTGTTGGAGCTCGGCGGTTTGTCTTACAAATGGGGGCGCCGAACTTAAAGGCAACTCGTATTGTCGCCGGTTTTGACCCGCATTTTGATCAGCGGATTGCTGCTTATACCAGGGTTACGATTTCACCCTTTGAGTGTCTGTTCCAGAACGTGCAATTGCTGGTTGAGTTCAGTGAGCTGCTGGCGCTCGCCGCCGATTTTTCGGACGGCGTGCAATACGGTGGTGTGGTCTCTGCCGCCAAAAAGCTCGCCAATTTCAGGCAAGCTCTTTTGAGTGAGCTCCTTGGCCAGGTACATGGCAATCTGGCGTGGCCGCGCAATGGAGGCCGGGCGCTTCTTGCTGTACATGTCGGCCACTTTGATCTTGTAATAGTCAGCCACCGTTTTCTGAATGTTTTCTACGCTGATCTGCCTGTTTTGAATAGACAGCAGGTCTCGCAAGGCTTCCCGAGCCAGCTGGATTGAGATTTCCTTCTGGTTAAAGCGTGAGTAAGCCAGGATCTTGCGCAGCGCGCCTTCAAGCTCGCGCACGTTGGAACGAACGTTCTTTGCAACGAAAAACGCCACCTCCTCAGGCATTTCCGTGCCTTCAGCCACCGCTTTGTTGATCAGAATGGCCACGCGCATTTCCAGCTCCGGCGGCTCCAGGGCCACCGTCAAACCGGAATCAAAGCGCGAAACCAGACGTTCATGGATGTCCGCCAACCCCTTGGGATAGGTGTCGCTGGTCATCACGATGTGGCTCTTTTTGGCCAGCAGGGCTTCAAAGGCGTTGAAGAATTCTTCCTGGGTGCGGTCTTTGTTGGCAAAGAACTGCACATCATCGATCAGCAGAAGATCCAGGGAGTGATAGCGCTCTTTGAATTCATCAAAAGTCTTACGCTGATAAGACTTGACCACATCCGAGACGAATTGCTCCGCATGGATGTAGAGAACTTTGGCGTCTGGCTGGCCCTCTAGAAGTTTGTTGCCCACCGCGTGCATCAGGTGGGTCTTGCCAAGGCCAACGCCGCCGTATATGAAAAGCGGGTTGTACAGGCGCCCAGGAGAGCCAGACACATGCAGTGCGGCGGCGCGCGCCATACGGTTGGCGGAGCCTTCTACCAGGGTGTCGAAGGTGAGAGCCGAATTGAGCCGGTTGCGGGCGTTTCCCCGCGCTGCTTCTTGTTCGGCCGCTGCCAATTGCGCTGCCGACTGCGCTTCCGATAGGGCTGCGGGGTGACTGGAGGGGCGCTCCGTGGCGCGGTCAATCGCAGGTTTGACGGGCTGTGCGCGCTGAGCGAGCGCTAACTCCACTTGAATGGGTTGGCCATGCAACTGCTCAAGCAAGGTGGCTATGCGGCCAGCGTACTGCGCGCGTATCCAATCGAGTTTGAAGCGATTGGCAACGAAGATGGTGAGACGTGAAAAATCAGGCTCAACCTGAACTGCCAAGGGCTTGATCCAGGTGTTGAACTGCTGCTCTGGCAACTCCTGAGCCAGGACATCCAGGCAGGCAGGCCAAAGGGCAGAAGCTGCATCCGGCGGCAGCTCAGGGGCTGCGCCGGCGGCAAAGGGCTCGTACATGAAAGAGAGATCCGGTTGTGGACAAGACCCCGCGAATGCGGCTGCCGATTGTAGTCTGCGTATGAGTTATCCACAAGCGGCCAAGAATGTCCTTTGTCAAATCCAGAGGGTAGGACGGGCTTGGGTGGTGAGAATGCTTAAGTTTTAATCACGGACTGACGCCGAACTTGCCGAGGGGCGTTGATGGTTGTTAGCGGTGCGCAACGCGATCGTCCCAAACGCTTGATTGCGTAGACAGAGCAATGGTTTGTTAAGAGGTGCACTTGCTTGTCACAACCAAATTTTCATCAGAAACTGGAGAAATTAGATTTCATGATGAAATCTCTCAGTAGCGGGAATAAGGTATTGATAATTAAGGAATTTCAATGTAAAAGATAAAATCATTCAAAAAAGTTGAAAATGATCGGCTACATCGAAAACGCTGAGAGTCAAAACCGTCAGTACATCGACGCGGAAACGGTTTTTCAGGAACGTCGTCGCGTCCGCAAAGCAGCTGCCCAATTGCGCGGGGGAATGTTTTGGCGCGAGGTCTCCGGCGGCCGGTATCTCATTCGCACCTCTGTCAAAGGAGCACAGACGTCTCTTGGCCCAGACAGCGAAGAGACGAGGGAGATTTTTCGCAGTTTCACGCAGCGCAAAGCAGAGACCTCCGAACGCCTCGCGAGCATCGAAAAGGTTTTTGACGAGCAGCGTCGTCTTAACCGTGCGCTGCGCGTTGGCCGGGTACCCAGGATAGTGACAGGCGTGCTGGCCGTTCTCGAGGCCGCAGGGCTTCAAGAGAATTTCACTGTGGTCGGTACCCACTCGCTTTACGCCTATGAGAGTGCCTGCGGTGTCCGGTTTGTGCCGCAAGCGATGGCGACACGTGATATCGACCTGCTGTTCGACACGCGCAAGCACCTTGCTTTTTTTTCCAGGATGAAGGAGTCTGACGCGTCGTTTCTGGGATTGCTCAAGAAGGTTGACAAATCCTTTGTCAGGCTGGAGGACCAGAAGGAAACCGCGAGAAATTCGCAGGGTTTCGAGGTAGACGTGATCCGGCGTATCTCCAAGGACGGCGACCCGCATCCGGTTCGTCTGAGTGATGACGAAGAAGACATGTGGGCCGTACAGGCGTCAACGGGCGACCGCATTCTGGGCGCACCCCGTTTTGAGCAGATGGTCGTCGCAACGACTGGCGAGATGGCATCTATGAGCACAATGCATCCCATGGCGTTTGTGCAAGTTAAACGCGCGCTTGCGAACTATCCACATCGTGACCCGCTCAAGCGCTCAAAAGACGCTTTACAGGCGGATTTGGTCGAAGAACTGGTCCAAGAGCGGATGCCGCAATACCTGCCCCTTTAGGACGAGAAGGCGCCTGCGCCATTGCACCGATCGCCACCTGAGCGCGACGACCTCTGTGTCGGTAAGGTCAGCGTCCCAACGAATAGCTGGCGATTCCAGGGCATGCATCTTTGCTCCGGGTGTCCGATCATTCTTGGACTTGACCTTGATCAAGGACATTCCTGGCGCTTGTTTTGATACTGACTGGGAGCGGCCCGCCCGCTCCCTGCGGAGTCCACACAGCCCGGCCATCGCGCCCGGTACTGATGAGGTCGCCGCGTTTCATAGCCAGCACGCGGCGTTGTCCGCACGCAAGCCATCGACCACATGCCCATGCATGAATGACCTGGAGTGTCTTGACGATGCCTGCTTCGCTTTCTTTCCCCCGCTCCGCGCTCGCGTGCGCGGCCTTGGCTGCACTGGGTGCATTCGGCGCTCTCGGCGCTTTCAGCAGCGCCTTGGCCCAACAGCCCGCTCCTGCCGCTGGCGCTTCTACCGTGAAGGAAGCGGCTTCCCTGCCTGAAGTGGCTGTTACGGCCAAAGGCTACGCCGCCGCGACAGTAGAGACCCCCGCCTCAGTGGAAGTGCTCACTGCCGACGACATTGCTCGCAAGGGCGCTACCAGTTTGGGCCAAGCTTTCGTGGGTGAGCCGGGTCTTTCTGCCACCAGCGATGGTGCGCAGAACATGAATCCGGTGGTGCGCGGGCTGAAGAAGGAATCCCTGGTGCTGATGGTGGACGGCATGCGCGTCAATTCTGCTCAGCCTTATGGCGCTGTTGGTTCCTTTGTTTCGCTGGGATTGGCAGACCGGGTGGAGGTACTTAAAGGCCCGGCTTCCGTGCTTTATGGCGCGGGCGCACTTGGCGGCGCGGTGAACGTGTTGCTGCCGCAGGCCCGCTTCGATGCGGGTGTGTCTGGCCGCTTGGGGTTGCGGGCAGCTACCGGGGATAGCAGCTTTGGTGGCGCTGGCGTGGTGAACTGGAGCGGCGGCGATCACGCGTTGATGGTGGGCGCCGCGGGCGCTGACTTTGGCAACTACCGCGCGGGCGGTGAGCGAATTGACCGCACCGGCTACGACACCGGCGCGCTGATAGGCCAATACCGCTACCGGATTGACGGCGCGCAGCAGATCCGTTTTTCCGTGCAGCGCGAAAACGTGAGCAATGTTTGGTACCCCGGATCCACCCAAGCTAACGCCAATGCGCAGATTGGCTCCACCATCATTCATTCGCCCAAGCAATCGCGCGAACTGATGGAGGTGGGCTACAGCCATAAGGGCCGCGGGCCTGTGAATTTTGACGTGCGGCTGTACCGCCAGGCGATTGATCGGCAGATGTATGCCTGGGCCAATGGGCCGCTTCAGCGCGAAACCACCATGACCGACGTGTCCTTTGACACCACTGGTTTGGACGCGCGTGCCGATTGGGCGCTAAATGATCAACATCTGATCAGCTTTGGCTTCAATGGCTGGCGTATGTCTGCTTCGCCTGACCGCCGAATGTTCAACAACGGCAATTACGTGCAGAACAACCCCTTTGCAGATGGCCGCGTGCAGGCTGCGGGGCTGTACGTGCAAGACGATATGCGTTTCGGCAAACTGGGTGTGGTGGCCGGGCTGCGGTATGACCGCGTGAGCGGGGATGCGGCATCCATCAACAACGGCGCGGTGACTACTGGTTTGGAGCGCAGCGATGGTGCTGTTTCCGGCAGCTTGGGAGCGATGTACGAGGTGTCTCCGCTGCTGCGGCCTTATGTGAGCTTTTCGCGGGGTTTCCGGCCGGGGGAAATGCGTGAGCGCTTTGAATCTTCGCCGCGTGGCGATGGTTACATGTATATCGGTAATCCGCAGATCAAGCCTGAGATAGGGCAACAGATTGAGCTGGGCGTGAAAGGCAAGACGCCAGAGCTGGAATGGTTTGCCGCAGCGTACCGCAACCGCATCAGCAACTACATCACCGGCCGTGCGACTGGCCAGACGCAAAACGGATTGCCTGTGCGCCAGACCATCAACCTGGGCAGTGTGCGCATCTCCGGCCTGGAGGTGGGGGCGCGCTGGCAGTTTGTGCGCGATCAGTGGTTGAACGTTGGGTATTCGCGTATTCGTGGCTACAACAATGATTTCAACGAAGCGCTGTATCAGATGCCCGCTGATGAGTTCACCGTGTCCTGGGATGGCCGGCTGGGCGCTGGCTGGCGAGCTGACGCCCGTGTACGCCACGTGCTGAAGCAAAACCGGGTGGCCACCGTGTTCTCACGCGGCCTGGAAAACGCCACACCGGGCTTCACCACACTGGACCTTGGTGCGACCTGGACACGTGGCCCCCATCAGGTGCGCTTGGCTGTGCTCAATCTGACCAACCGTAAATACCATGAGCATTTGGCGGAGGGGGTGTCTGGCTTTGAGATGCCGGCACCGGGCCGTTCGCTCGCAGTGAGCTACAGGCTGCAGTTCTGATATGACCACCCGCCGTACTCTTCTCCAACGCGCCGCCGCGCTGGTTGTGGCACCTGGCATGGGCCTCAGGGCTGGCGCCGCGCCGCTGCCGGAACTGCGCTTGTCTGGCCCTTCCGCCTCAGTGAGTAACCCACTGATCCATTTGGCAGCCCAGGCCAAGGCACCAGGATTGGCAGAGCATATTGTGTTCAAGCCCTGGCGTGATCCGGACCAGCTGCGCGCGCTGGCCATGCGTGCGGAGGCCGATTTCGTGGCCATGCCCACCAATGTGGCGGCCAATATGTACAACCGGGGCGTGCCGCTGAAGTTGGTCAATGTGTCGGTCTGGGGAATCCTTTATCTGGTCTCGCGTGATGCCGGCCGCAAGACGCTGGCAGATTACCGGGGCGAAGAAATCGCCATGCCCTTCCGTGAAGACATGCCCGACCTGGTGTTTCAGGAGACAGCACAAGGCTTGGGCTTGAACCCACGAGAGGATTTCAAGCTGCGTTATGTGGCTTCGCCGCTGGATGCGATGCAGCTGCTCATCACCCGCCGTGTGCGCCACGCGCTGCTGGCTGAGCCGGCGGTGTCTATGGCGCTTCGCAAGACGCAATCGTTCCCGGTGAGTGCGGTGGCGCCGGAGTTGCACCGCGCGGTGAACTTGCAGCTGGAATGGGCGCGTGCCTTTAAGCGGTCGTCGCGTATTGCACAGGCCGGTATCGTGGCATTGGGCAAGGCCGCACAAGATCCCGCTCTGATCTCCCGTTTTCAGGAGGCCTACGCCGGGGCTGCGGGTTGGTGCCAGAGCAACCGGGCGGCCTGCGGCGCCGAAGTAGCGGCAGTTGAGCCGCGCTTGACGGCAGAGGCGGTGGCCGACAGTCTTGCTCATGCAGAGCTGAACGCCGTACCAGCAGCCCAGGCGCGTGAAGAGGTGCAGTTCCTGTTTGAGCGGCTTTACCGCCGCAACCCCCAGCTACTGGGCGGCAAGCTGCCTGATGCGGGCTTCTTCGCCGGGGCATGACGGCAGCCTATGCTTTCTCCTAACGCTGCCAGCGATGTGACCACTGCGCCCCGCTCCGGCTGGCTGGCGCGCATTGGCCGCTATCTGTGGGGGGGCTGGACGGGTGCGGCCAGCGTGCTGCTTTTCGTGGCGGCCTGGGACGCCCTGGCCCGGCAGGTGGGTCCGCTGGTACTGCCTACGCCGCAAGAAACCATGGCCAGCCTGGGGCAGATCGCGCAATCGGCAGAGGCTTGGCGCGATCTGGGGGCCACGGCGCGGAGGGCGCTGGCGGGCTACGGCCTCTCCGTGTTGGCAGGTAGCGTGCTGGGCATGGCGGCGGGCGCTTCCATGACGGCCACCATGATGGCGCGCCCGCTGATCACCCTGTTGATTGGTATGCCGCCCATTGCCTGGCTGGTGCTAGCCCTGCTGTGGTTTGGCAGTGGTGATGCGACACCGGTGTTCACCGTGTTCGTGGCCTGCTTTCCCATTGTTTTTGTGGGTGCGCTGCAGGGCACGCGCGCGCTTGACGGGCGTTTGCAGGAGCTGGCGCGCGCCTACCGCTTGCCGCTTTTGCAGCGGCTGACGGATGTTTACCTGCCCCACATCGCTTCTTATCTGTTCGCGGCCTGCATCACCGCACTAGGGGTGTCTTGGAAGGTGGTGCTGATGGCGGAATTGCTGGCCACCACCGATGGTGCGGGCGCGCAGCTTGCGGTAACGCGTAGTCACCTGGACATGAGTGGCACC
This sequence comes from Ottowia thiooxydans DSM 14619, assembly GCF_000422885.1. Lineage (GTDB taxonomy): Bacteria > Pseudomonadota > Gammaproteobacteria > Burkholderiales > Burkholderiaceae_C > Ottowia > Ottowia thiooxydans. Next base: position 70,057 of record NZ_AUGX01000026.1, read on the forward strand.
TTGGCGTGGGTGTCTGCGGTGGTTGGTTTGCTGCTGCTGGCTGAATATCTTTTGCTGGAGCCTATTCGGCGGGAGATGGAGAGATGGAGGATGGGATGAAGCGCGGAAGCATATTGTTCGGTGGCTTTGCGCTTTTATTCTCGTCAGGTCGGGCGTGCGAGGCATGTTGTTATGCCTGCGCGGGAATGACGAGAGTAGTGAGTGTGGCGATAGGGGTGAGATCCGAGGACTCGATGATGATGAAGGGTAGGCATGACCTTTATCAACGCCCTTGAGCTTCAATCCATCACTCACCGCTTTGGCCCGGAAACGGTGCTGGAAGGCATTGACCTGCGCGTGGCGCGTGGTGAGGTGCTGGCCTTATTAGGGCGTTCTGGTTGCGGCAAGACGACGCTGCTGCGCATTGCCGCCGGCCTGCTGGTGCCAAGCGAAGGCGAGGTTCGCACGGACTTTGATCTCAACGCCATCGTGTTCCAGCAACCCAGCTTGCTACCCTGGCAGCGCCTGCTGGACAACATCGCGCTCGGACTAAAAGCGCGTGGCCTGCCTCGGGCCGAGCGGCACGCCTTGGCTGCGGGTTTGGCCGCTCAGGTTGGGCTGCGGCCAGAAGACCATGCCAAATATCCCGCTGAACTATCGGGCGGAATGCAAAGCCGCGCCGCGCTGGCACGCGCTTTCGCCATCGAACCGGCTCTGCTGTTGCTGGACGAGCCCTTTTCCGCGCTAGATATAGGGTTGCGAGCAGAAATGCACGCCCTGCTGGCGCAGCACATCAGCAAGCACCAAGCCGCCGCACTGCTAGTGACCCACGACCTGATGGATGCCGTGCGGCTGGCGCACGAACTGGTGCTGCTGGCGCCGGGGCCGGGTCGCGTGCTGGCGCGTTTTGGCATCCAACAGCCACTGGCGGCGCGAGACGACGCCTGGGTTTACCGCCATATCGCCTTACTTCTGGAGCAGCCCTTGGTGCGCGAGGCTTTCGATCTTCCTGTTCACGCCGCCGCCCATGACAAGGCGCCGTTTCAAGCGGAACTGGCTGACTCCGGCATCAGCCTGCTGGCGCACGTCGCTTCTACGCCAGTGATGAAAGGGCATGGCTGTGCTTGAGCGCCCATCCTCTGCTTTGTCACCGAACCAGGGGTGGGTTGACCGTCTCCTGAGCTCGCCTCTCATGTGCTGCGGTTTTCGCCCGTTCTTTCTGGGGGCCGCGCTATGGGCCGGATTGGGCATGTTGCTGTGGATGCTGATGCTCACCGGGCTTCTGCCTATGGTGACCGCGCCCATGGTTGGCCCTGCGTGGCACGCGCACGAGATGGTGTGGGGCTTTGGCATGGCGGCCGTTTTGGGCTTTCTGCTCACGGCGGTGCCCGAATTCACCGCCACGCCTTTCTTCCCGCCGCGTGACACCGCCTGGCTGCTGGCGTTCTGGTTGGCGGCGCGGCTGTTCGGCGTGGCCGGGTTGGCTGGCGCCCAAGGCATGGCCTGGGTGGGGCTGGCGGCCCTGTTCAATCTGGCCTTGGTCGCGTGGTTGGCCGTGCGCATTGCGCCGCGCCTGCTGTTCCAGACCGGGCGCCCGCATCTGGGCTTCGGGTTGGCCGTGGCGGCGCTTGCGGTGCTGGAATGCGGTTTTTGGTTTGACACCTTGCGAGGGGGCGCCTCGATGCGCTGGGTCAATGCGCTGGTGGGCGTGATGATGGTGTTGATCGTGCTGGCGCAAAGCCGCATCTCCATGCGCCTGTTGCACGGCATGTTGGACCGCTTTGGCGTGAACGCACCAGACTACCGCGCCCCACCGCCTCGGCGCGGGTTGGCGATTTTCTGTATTACGCTGGTCACCACGGCCGAATTGCTGGACGTCTCGGCTCCAACCCTAGGCTGGATGGGGTTGGCCGCGAGCGCCGCCGTGCTGGCCTTGATGACTGACTGGCACTTGGGCCGCACGCTGTTTAACCGCTGGGTGTGGCCGCTGTACGCTGTATATGTATGCATGGCCGCTGGCTTTGCCGCGTTGGGCCTGGCGTGGTTGGGCGCCCCTTGGTTGCCTTCAGCAGGGCGGCATCTGCTGACAGTGGGCAGCATGGGCTTAGGTGTGCTGGCGGTGATGAACATTGCTGGCCGCATCCACGCTGGCCGCCAGCTTGATGACCGCCCTTGGCGCGTTGTGGCCACCAGCTTGCTGGTGTTGGCCGCTATAGCGCGGGCCGTGGCGGCTTCACCCTATGCTGGCGGTTCGGTGCTGGCGTGGTGGTGGGTTGCTGCCCTGGGCTGGACTGGCGCCTGGCTGTTGTTCGCTATCTTCGCGTGGTGGCATCTCACAGGCCCCCGTACCGACGGCGGCGTAGGCTGTGAGGAGCCGCGGGAGCCGTGAAGCTCTCAGGCAATAATCGTGAACCCCAGTCACAAACAGCGCGCCGCAGCCCTTGCCGGCTGCGCCGAGGCAGGCTATCCCGGGATGACCGAACAAGCGGTTTCGTAGCTACAAGGGCACGTTGAGCCGGATTTGAAGCCCCTCAGCGAGGGGATTTGGATTAAATAAGCGCCCTATGCTTTGGACTTTCCTGAAATTTTGCGATAATGCAGGGTTTTCCAGAAAGCGGCATTGGGCCGCCTTTTTGCGCTGGGCCCGTGATTTGTGTGCGAAGAGCGTGCAAAGAGCATGCAAAACCTTGCCATGTGTATGCATGACATACGCGTGCAAGAGCATATGCATGTAATGGGACTGGCGGTCATGACGCGAAGGGCAATTTGCCGTACGCGCATGTCAGAAATGGAAAGCGCCTGCCGAGTAGTTCAATTTGTGCGTTCTAGCGTGCATCTTGCCTGCGGCTGGGGTGCTAATTCCACCGATTTTTATTGAGATTCAAACTGAGGACGATTTGTCATGAAACGCACATACCAACCTTCCAAGACACGCCGTGCGCGCACTCACGGTTTTCTGGTTCGCATGAAAACGCGCGGTGGCCGTGCGGTCATCAATGCGCGTCGCGCCAAAGGCCGTAAGCGCCTGGCTGTCTAAGCCTTGCGGCGCGGTTGCGAGCAGGCGCGGCATCGCGGTTCAGTTCCGCGGAAGGAATGAGCACGCATGCTTCTCAAGCATTTGCGCGTCCGACCGCAGTTTCAGGCCCTTTTAGCCGGGCGGGCGATAGCGCACACGTCGCATTTCGCCTTGCACCGGTTGAGCGCTGCCCGTTTGCCCGGGGAGTCGGAAGAGGTGCAAACACTTTTTTTGCCATCCGACGCAGCCTGGGTTGGTGCCATGGTGCCCAAACGCTGGGCGCGTCGCGCCGTCACGCGCAACACCATTCGCCGGCAGATCTACGCCGTGGCTGAAGAGCTCGCACCCCCGCTCACTGCAGGCGCCCACTTGGTGCGCCTGCGCTCGGCTTTTGCTCCGGCTCAGTTTCCCAGTGCCACCTCGGAGGCCCTGAAAAAAGCCGTGCGCGCTGAATTGAACGCGCTCTTTGCAAGAGCGGGTGTCTGATGCGCGGCTTGCTCATTGGCATCGTCAAAGCCTATAGGCTTCTGTTGTCTCCTTGGCTCGGATCGGCTTGCCGCTTCGAGCCTACCTGTTCGGTCTATGCCATCGAAGCGCTTGAGCGCCACGGTTCCGCTGCTGGCAGCTATCTCGTTTTGCGCCGGCTGGCACGTTGTCAGCCTTGGTGTGCGGGTGGTTGTGATCCGGTGCCGGGCGAGCGCCCGCGTTTGTTTACCCGGCTGAGAGCCTGAAAAGTCTTTGCCCAGGAACTCTTCATGAACGATATTCGCCGCACCATCTTGTGGGTGGTCTTTGGTTTTTCTCTGGTCATGCTGTGGGACCAATGGCAGGTACACAACGGCCGTAAAGCCACATTTTTCCCTGGGCCCGCTCCAGCGGTGACGGCTAGCGCGCCTGCCTCTGCGTCTGGCTCAGGCAGCCTGACTCCCCCTGTGTCTGCGGGCTCTTCTGCTGGCGCAGCGGCGGTTCCGGGCATGACAGCCCCTGCACCACAAGCCGCCGCCGTGCCGCGCGAGCGCATCGAGGTGAAGACCGACGTGCTGAAACTCGTCTTCGACACCGAAGGCGGCTCCGTCATCAAGAGCGAATTCCTCAAATATCCAGAGCAAGGCCAACCCGGTCAGCCTCAGGTGTTGCTGGATGACAGCGCAGACCGTGTGTATCTCGCCCAATCAGGCTTGATTGGCGGGCCATTTCCAAACCACAAGACGCCCATGCAGTTCAAGGGTGAGCGCGAGTTGGCCGATGGCGCCAATGAGCTGGTCTTGCGTTTTGAATCTGCCGAAACCGGTGGCGTTCGGATGGTCAAGACCTACACCTTGAAGCGTGGCTCTTACGCACTGAACGTCAAGCACGAGGTGGTCAATTCGAGTGGCGCGGCCGTGTCTCCGCAGTTGTATGTGCAGCTGGTGCGTGACGGCAACAAGCCGCCAGGTGAATCCTCTTTCTATTCCACCTTCACCGGGCCGGCTTTCTATACAGATGCCAAGAAGTACCAGAAGGTGGAGTTCAAGGATATTGAGAACAACAAGGCTGAATTCGTCAAATCCTCGCCAGATGGCTATGTGGCCATGGTGCAGCATTACTTTGCAAGCGCCTGGTTGCTTGGTAATGGCACGGAGCACGAGAATTTTGCCCGCAAGGTAGACACCAACCTTTTCTCGGCCGGCATGATCACGCCAGTTGGAGAATTGGCGCCCGGCGCATCCAAGGCCGTGGAATCTCGCCTGTTCATTGGCCCGCAGGAAGAAAAGGTGTTGGAAGGCCTCTACCCTGGCCTGGAGCTGGTTAAAGACTACGGCTGGCTCACCATCTTGTCCAAGCCACTCTACTGGTTGCTCGACAAGCTGCATGGCGTGATTGGCAACTGGGGCTGGGCCATTGTGGCGCTGGTGGTGTTGCTGAAGATGGCCTTCTATTGGCTCAATGCCAAGGCCTATTCCAGCATGGCCAAGATGAAGGCCATCAATCCCAAGATCATGGAGATGCGCGAACGTCTGAAAGACAAACCGCAGCAGATGCAGCAGGAGATGATGCGCATCTATCGAGAGGAGAAGGTCAATCCCATGGGCGGCTGCTTGCCGATCATGATTCAGATTCCGGTCTTCATTGCGCTGTACTGGGTGTTGCTATCCAGCGTGGAAATGCGTGGTGCGCCGTGGATCTTGTGGATTCAGGATTTGTCTGCCAAGGATCCGTATTTCATCCTTCCGGTGGTCATGACCTTGTCCACGATGCTGCAAACTGCGCTCAACCCGCAGCCACCAGATCCTCTGCAAGCCAAGATGATGTGGTTCATGCCGCTGATTTTCAGCGTGATGTTCTTCTTCTTCCCGGCCGGCCTGGTGCTGTACTGGATTACGAACAACTTGCTGTCGATTGCACAGCAGTGGATCATCAACACCCGCATGGGCGTTCCTCCACAGTTCAACCTGCCTAAATTCAGGTAGTACGTAAAGAGAAAGCCCTGGAGAAAGCCCGCTCAAGCGGGCTTTCTCATTTTTGAGGCTACGCGGGGATGACCTTTGGACAGGTTCTTAGGCTTGCGTCGCGGACAATCACGCACATGCTCAATCCCACTGCTGATCCTATTGTGGCCATTGCCACCGCGCCTGGCCGCGGCGCGGTTGGCATCGTGCGCGTCTCAGGACGCCACATAGGACCACTTGTTCAAGCGATTTGCGAACGCTCGCTGGCGCCGCGCGTGGCGACCTATGGGGCATTTCGGGATGCGCAAGGCAACCCGATCGATCAAGGCCTTGCGCTGCATTTTCCGGCCCCGCATTCCTATACCGGCGAAGATGTGTTGGAACTGCAGGCGCACGGCGGACCGGTGGTGCTTCAATTGCTGTTGCAGCGCTGCTTGCAAGCCGCAGCCGAACAAGATCCCGCCACAGGGGCGCCTCGGCTTGCACGCTTGCGTCTTGCACGACCTGGGGAGTTTACGGAGCGCGCATTTTTGAATGGCAAGCTGGATCTGGCGCAGGCGGAGGCCGTGATGGATCTGATTGATGCCAGCACGGAAAGCGCTGCGCGCTCGGCCAGTCGCTCCTTGGCTGGGGCGTTCTCTCAAGAAATCCATCACCTCACTGACGGGCTGATCAACCTGCGCATGCTGATAGAGGCTACGCTGGATTTCCCGGAAGAGGAGATCGATATCCTCACCACCCATGGCGTTGCCGGAAGACTTGCTGATCTGGAGAAAACGCTCTCAGCCGTGCAGTCGCGAGCGCGCCAGGGCGCTTTGCTGCGTGAGGGGATCAAGGTCGTGATCGCCGGGCAGCCTAATGCGGGTAAGAGCAGTTTGCTCAATTCCCTGGCGGGTGCTGAGCTCGCTATCGTGACGCCCATTGCGGGCACCACGCGCGATGTGGTGCAGCAGACCATTCAGATTGAAGGGGTCCCGCTGCATGTGCTGGACACCGCCGGCCTGCGTGAAAGCAGCGATGAAGTGGAGCGCTTGGGCATTGAGCGAGCATGGGCTCATATTGCGTCGGCGGACGCCGTGTTGTTTCTGCACGACCTGACGCGGGCTGCTACGCCGGAATATGCGGCTGAGGACGCCAAGATCGCTGAGGCCATGAGCGAAAAGCTTCCCGCTTCGGTGCCTGTGATCCACATCTGGAACAAGAGTGATGTCGCGGCAGGGGTGGGCTTGCCGGAAGGCACCATTGCACTCTCGGCGCGCACAGGCGCCGGACTGGAAGAGTTGCGCAAGCGCCTGCTGGAGGTGGTAGGTTGGCAGGCGGGTGCGGGCGAAGGTGTGTTCATCGCGCGCGAGCGCCACTTGCAGGCACTCGCCCGCGCGCAGAGTCACCTGGGGGCAGGTACTGAGCATCTGGAAGGGGCCGCGCCTATGCTTGACTTGCTGGCGGAGGAGCTGCGCTTGGCTCAAAGTGCTTTGGGCGAAATCACAGGGGAGTTCACTGCGGATGACCTGCTTGGGGTGATTTTTTCAAGGTTTTGTATTGGGAAGTGATGGGCTTGCTGGGGCGTTTTGCCTCAGCGAGAGGGAGATGCCAAGCGGGAGCTCGGCGATCCCTGCGGGGCAGGCTTTCGGTAGCTGGCTTGGGGTGAGAGGTATTTCCTGGGGCCACCAAGTTCCTGCTCGGCTTCTCCGCGATTGAGAAGCCGCGGGCAGATCGAAATAATGTGTGAGTCTTTAAGGCCACTACTTTGCGAGTTAAACGTCAAAAATCTAAATTGGAACTTTAGATTTCATCACGTTACTCATACAACGAGCCTCCGCGCCTCTGAGCAGGCACACCCTCGGGGCCGGCGTTGAAAACGCCCGCGATAGCTGCGGCCGTCTCTGAGGTGTTCACCTCGCCACTCGTATCAGATCTCTAGCGGCATCCAAGTCTGCCAACCTTGTGGTGGCTGTGGCGATCAATTCCAACCCAATTTTTGACTTTTGTCTAAGGAAAATCCAATGCTAGGCCGTACCGCCACACAGGAGAAAACCCTTTCCCATACCTCCCGCTCGAGCACTCAGACGGGGGATCGGCCCGTAGCTGCCTTGAGGCAGCAAAGTGCCAGCAGCCAGGCTCTTGTGTCCGGCATCGGTATTGGGACGCTCTTGCAAAATGAAAAAAATGAGTGCACTCAGGGCTTGCAGAACCCCTTGCTGTTCACGCAGGGTGTGGCTCCCGCTCACGGCCCAGTTGAAGGGCGTGGGGCGTTGCCAACGGTCTCAGGAGCCGCACCAAGCGCCGAACAGGTAGCGAGCGCAAGCCAACTCAGCAGTTCTTTCAGCGCGCTCACGGCGGCGATTGACTCTGGCAACGTGGAGGCAGTGCGCCAAGCCATCCCCCTTGTGGCCGGACTCTCCGCCGGAGGTTTAAACGGTGAGAGTTTGCTTACTTTCGCCGCCGAGCACGGACAAGTTGAGATCGTGAAGGTGCTGCGTGAAGCAGGGGTGCATTTTGTGGCGAGCAGTCTCAGGCCCGCTTCGCGTTTGCTGATGATTGCGGCGTTTGACGGGCGGGCGAACGCTGTCGCAGCGTGGATGGCAGCGGGGGCCGATATCCATGCCCTCAACCAGAATGGTGCCTCTGCGCTGACACTTGCTGCAGGCAATGGACATGTGTCGGTGGTGAAAAAGTTGCGGGCTGCGGGCGCGAACATTCTGGACAGCCAGCAACAGGCCGCTCATAACAGGCTGAAGTCTGCCGTTGAATCCGGCGCCTGGAAAGTTGTAGCGGCTTTGGTCGTGGCAGGCCAGCCGCTGCCGCCCGCCTTCTGTCCCCTGAAGATCTCTCAAGTAGTGAACACACGGCTTTTCGCGGGTGCTTTTGGCCTTCCTTTTGTCATTGAAAATCTTGTGAATGCCAGCGCTCAAGCGGTGCAGACCCATTCCCCTGCTGCGGATATTGATCAACTGCAATTGGGCACCGCGCTGATTTACGCGGCCGCGCTTGGGATGCCTGCTTTGGCTAAAGCATTGCGCGCTGGGGGGGCGAGCCTGCCTGCTTTTTGCATGGTCAACGCAGCGCGCGCACTCAGAGATGAGGCACGAACCGGTTGCTCGGAGGGCGTGACGGCATGGTTAGCGGTGGGCGTCGACGTCAACGGAGTCGATGGCAATGGTCTCACAGCACTCATGCATGGGGTTTTCGCCGGAAGCCCGGGCGTGGTCAACGCCTTAATCAATGCTCGCGCGAACTTGAATTTGGCCGACAACAATGGTGATACCGCGCTGAACCACGCGGCCAAGGACGGGCAAGTGGTGGTGTTAAAAATTCTGCTTCATGCAGGAGCGTCACCCGATCTGCGCGACAACTCGGGGCGAAATGCATTGCATTGGACACTTGCCAACGAACATTGGGATTGCGCAGACCAGCTTATCGGATCTGGACAACAAGTCGGGTCTCAGAATTTGAGTGTGGTGGCCATGCGGCTGACGCAAGGTGTATTGCCCGGCACAGTCAATCCTGCGACCTTGTTCCAGGTTGCCGCGCGGTTCGCGTTGGCCTCCAACTGGAATCACTTGTCGGCCAAATTAATGGCCATGGTGCCTAGGCCGAAAGGCGCGGTGGTGGATACTCAGTAATCGCGTCGTGGCCCAGCCCAGAGTCTCGCGTTGGAAATTGGATTCGAAAAGTTAGTGTCCTTCGAAATCCACCAGCGTATGGAGTGGCAACCCTGATTCCTTCAGCCGTTGTGAGCCACCTAGCTCCGGCAGGTCGACGATGGCGGCGCCTTCAATGACGGTGGCGCCCAGTTTTTCGAGCAACCGCTTTCCAGCCATCATGGTGCCACCGGTCGCAATGAGGTCGTCGATCAGCAGGACTCGGTCACCGGGTTTGACGGCATCGGTGTGTAGCTCTACGGTGGCGCTACCGTATTCGAGCTCGTAGGTTTCTTGTACGGTGGTGAATGGCAACTTGCCCTTCTTGCGAACCGGCACGAAGCCTACCTTCAGCTCATACGCCACTACTGCGCCGATGATGAAGCCGCGTGCGTCCAGCCCCGCCACTACGTTAGGGCGAAGCTCGGGACTTTGATACCGATCCACGAAGGCTTTGATCAGCCTGCGAAAAACCTCTGGGTCTTGCAGCAAAGGCGTGATGTCGCGAAACTGCACACCCGGTGCCGGCCAGTCGGGCACGGTGCGGATGTGTTCGCGAAGATAGTTGGAGATGGAAAAGGGCGTGCTCATGGTGTTCATTGTGCCCGCCTTCACGCCGGGAACAAGTTCTAAGAATGCCAATACGTTTCCAGCGAACCTCAGCGTGTCAGCGCGCGTTCTGCGGTGGCCAAGGCTTCTGCCTTGCCGGACAGCAGCAGCGTATCGCCCGGTTCAAGCGCCATGTCTTCGGTGATGGCTGTTAGAGATGTGCCTCCGCGGCGCAAGCTCACCACGCTGACCGCATCAATGCCGGACAACACTTCGTTTAACCGGCGGCCGCTGGTTGCATCGGGTGGCACAGTCACGGTCATCAGGCGCTCTTCCTCCAGCTCGTCTTCGCTGACATCGTCGCTGCCGTGGAAGTAGCCTCGCAACAGGCGGTAGCGAGCATCACGCTGTTCGCGCACGATGCGGATCACGCGGCGCATGGGCACGCCCACCAAAGCCAGGGCGTGGCTGGCCAGCATGAGAGAGCCTTCTATGGCTTCAGGGACGACCTCTGTGGCGCCAGCGGCACGCAGTGTTTCAAGGTCGCGGTCGCTGTAGGTGCGCACAATCACGGGTACCTGGGGCGCGAGATCTCGGATAGTGGCCAGGGCCTTCAATACGCTGTGTTGATCGAGGTAAGTGAGCGCCACCGCGCTCGCGCGTCCCAAGCCGGCGGCGATGAGCGCCTGCGGCCGAGCGGCGTCGCCATAGGCCACGGAATCTCCCGCCGCTGCAGCCTGGCGCACGCGGTCAGGGTCCAGATCAAGTGCCATGTAGGCGATGTTTTCCTGCTCCAGCAGGCGCGCGAGGTTCTGGCCTGATCTGCCGTACCCACAGATAAGTACGTGTCCCGTGGTGTTGATGGATTGGCGCGCAATATTGGTCATTTGCACAGATTGCTGCAGCCATTCACTGCTGACCAGGCGCAGGACAATGCGGTTGCTCGCCATGATGATGAAGGGTGTGGCCAGCATGGAAAGCACCATCGCTGCCAGCACCGGGTTGAACAGCTCTGGCGCCAGCAGGCTCTCCCTGCGGCTAAGCGTGAGCAGCACGAAACCGAACTCGCCTGCCTGAGCCAGGTACAAGCCGGTGCGCAGGGCAACGCCCGCGCTGGCTCCAAGCCACTTCGCAAGACCCGCCACCAGCCCCAACTTGAAGAGCACTGGAAAAATGGTTAGCGCGAGCACCAGTGGCCATTGCAACACGACCAGCCGCCAGTCCAGAAGCATTCCGATGGTGATGAAAAACAGGCCCAGCAGCACATCGTGAAACGGCCTGATTTGAGACTCAACCTGGTATTTGAATTCCGTCTCGGAAATCAGCACGCCGCAAATGAAAGCCCCCAGCGCCAGCGAAAGCCCAGCCTGCTCGGTGAGCCACGCCAGGCCAAGCGTCATTAACAGCAGGTTGAGCATGAAAAGCTCTTCGCTGCGGCGACGCGCTACCAGGGTCAACCACCAACGCATGACGTGCTTTCCTCCCACCAGGAGCAAGGAAATCAGCACCACGGCCTTGAGCCCTGCCAGCGCCAGCGCGCTGAAGAGGCGTTCCGGATCGGAGCCGAGGGCGGGAATCAGCACCAGAAGCGGCACCACGGCCAGATCTTGCAGCAGCAGAATGCCCATCACGCGCTGGCCGTGCTCGGACTCAAGCTCCAGCCGGTCAGACAGCATTTTGACGACGATCGCTGTGCTGCTCATCGCCATGGCGCCGGAGAGCGCAAGCGCCGTTCGCCAATCCATGTGCCAATGGGCAGGAGCCAGATGGGCCAGGAAGATGGAGCCGAAAGTCACCAATGCCATGGTCAGCGCGACCTGGGCCAGCCCGAGCCCGAAGACGTGCTGACGAATGGCGCGCAGTTTTGGCAGGTTGAACTCAAGCCCAATGACGAACATGAGAAACACCACGCCATATTCAGCCAAGTGTTTGACGCTATCCGCGTCCTGGCCAAAAGCCAGGCCCAGGGTGTGAGGCTCCATCAGCACGCCCACCACCAGATAACCCAAAATTGCGGGTAACTTGAGCATGCGGCAGGCCGCCACCCCTAGCACAGCGGCCAGAAGATAGATCAGCGCAAGTTCCAGGGAGCCCATACTTCATACTAAACGAGGAATTGCGCTCTTCGAGCGGTCCTGTTCAAGGCTTTGAACTTATCTTTCCCCAGTGGGGAAGACTAATTATTCGAAGGCCGAGCGCAGCAATGGCCCGAGTGAGGCTCCCCACCCCTTGAGGCCGTGCGGAGGAGCGCAGGGCAAGGGGCGGGCAAGAGCACTGAAAGATGCTCTTGTTTCGTGAACTAGCTTGCGGCAGCTGTCTGAACGTAGTGAGCGAAGCGAAAGAAGAGAGTTCTGCCGCACCGCCCCTTGACCGAGCACCGGAGGGTGCCCGAAGCGCAGCGTAGGGACACGGACTTGGGGTCGC
>NZ_AUGX01000027.1 GCF_000422885.1 Ottowia thiooxydans DSM 14619
GCTTCATATTGATCGAGCCAGCGCCTGACGGCGCTATCAGTCAGCTCCATATCACGGCAGACCTGAGACACGCTCAGGTGCTGCTCTCGAATCATCTTGACGATCTGCAGCTTAAACGCCGCGTCGAACGATCGCCTAGTCTTGGCTTTGGTCATTTCTATTCCTGTGAGACATTGATTTCCCTCATCGGGATGTCTTTCGAAATTAGACCAGCACACAGACCCGACCGCTCCCAAGGGGAAGGAGCTCAGCCCCGCCTTGCGCAATTTCAGCACTACGCCAGTTGTGCCATAACCGCCTCCCACTCGTCCCCCGTCACAGGCGTAATGGACAAGCGATTCCCCCGTTGCAACACCCGCATGCTCTCAAGTGCGGGCACGTCGCGCATTTCGGCAAGACTAAGGAGACGAGTCTTGCGTAGTGCCTGCACGTCCAGAAGCAGCCAGCGCGGCGCCTCTCTTTTGGAGGCTTTATCGTAATAGGCCGACTGCGGATCAAACTGGGTGGGGTCCGTTCGTGTTGCGGATGCCACGCGGGCGATGCCTGCGATGCCTGGCTCCGGACAGCTCGAATGGTAAAAAATCACGCCATCGCCCACTCGCATGGCGTCACGCATGAAATTGCGCGCCTGGTAATTGCGCACACCGGTCCAAGGTACGGTCTGATCCGGCGCGGCGAGGGCATCATCGATAGAACAGTCTTCGGGTTCGGACTTCATCAGCCAGTATTGAGGTGCGGTCATGAGAGTGATTTTGCCTCTGCACCGACAATACGGGAATGCTCGATGTCATTCACCCCTTCGCCACGCTCACGCCTGATTTCGTACTCGACGCCCTCTCCTCTTTGGGGCTGGTTGGCGATGGCCGCCTGATGACGCTTAATTCCTATGAAAACCGCGTTTACCTTGCTCACTTGGAGTCTGGAACCCCGTTCGCTGATGAGCACCGTGCCGTGGTGCTCAAGTTCTATCGGCCGGGCCGCTGGACTATGGCGCAGATCAGCGAAGAGCATGACTTCACGTTGGAGTTGATTGCCGCGGAGGTGCCCGTGGTAGGGCCTCTCACCATGGATGGGCGTACCTTGCATGAATACGAAGGCTTTCATTTCAGCGTCAGCCCTAGGCGCGGCGGGCGCTCTCCAGAGCTAGGGGATGGTGAAACGCTGGAATGGATTGGCCGTTTTATGGCGCGACTTCATCAGGTTGGCTCGCGAGCCCCTTTTGTTCATCGGCCTGCGGTGGATATGGCCAGCTACGGCACCGAGCCACGCGAATGGTTGTTGGCGCAGAACCGGCTTCCGCTGGAAGTAGAGCGCGCTTGGGCGGATATCAGTCAGCAAGCCCTGGACGCAGTAGCAAGCTTTGATGGACTGGGTGGCGCGGGCGCCGGGCAGATAAGGTCGCTGCGCCTGCATGCGGATTGCCATGCGGGCAACATTCTTTGGACCCCCATTGACCAGCCGGGCGCTGGCCCCCACTTCGTGGATATGGACGACTGCCGCAGCGGGCCGGCAGTGCAAGATCTATGGATGCTGCTGAGCGGTGAGCGGTCTGAGCGACAGCAGCAACTCGGCGCCCTGATCGACGGATACGAGCAAATGCGTGAGTTCGATCGCCGCGAGCTGGCACTGATCGAGCCGCTTCGCACCCTGAGGCTGATTCATTACAGCGCATGGGTGGCCAGGCGCTGGGAAGACCCCGCGTTCCCGGCTGCTTTCAACGGCTTTGGCACTCCTGACTACTGGCGCGGACAGATCCACACACTGACCGAGCAGCTTGAGGCGATGGAGGAGACACCTTTGGTGGCCTAAAGGGGGAAAGAGCCCCCACGCTCCCCGCTTCGCGAGGTTCGCTGCCCCCCGAGGGGGTGCATTTTTGTTTTGGGGCGGCCCGGCAACAAAAACAAACGCCCCCACGCTCCCCGCTTCGCGAGGTTCGCTGCCCCCCGAGGGGGTGCATTTTTGTTTTGGGGCGGCCCGGCAACAAAAACAAACGCCCCCACGCTCCCCGCTTCGCGAGGTTCGCTACCCCCCGAGGGGGCGCATTTTTGTTTTGGGGCGGCCCGGCAACAAAAACAAACGCCCCCACGCTCCCCGCTTCGCGAGGTTCGCTGCCCCCCGAGGGGGTGCATTTTTGTTTTGGGGCGGCCCGGCAACAAAAACAAACGCCCCCACGCTCCCCGCTTCGCGAGGTTCTCTAGCCCCGCGCGCAGGCGAGGATCCGTCTCAGTTCAACCCCAGCTCCTGGATTTTCCGTGTGATGGTGTTGCGGCCAATACCTAGCTTTTGTGCGGCTTCTATGCGGCGCCCTCGCGTGTCAGCCAGGGCTGCCTTGATCAGCGAGATTTCAGCGCGGCCCATCAGCCTATCCCACACATCCTGCTGCCCAGAAGCCAATAGCGCGGTAGCTTCATCCTGAAGACCGCGTTCCCAGGCAGTTAGCTGGTGAGGTTGTTCAACGCCAGGGGCGGGCATCGCGGCATCTGATGGCGCCACGACCTCCACACCCAAGGCAGGTTCGAATACGTCCGGTTCGGCTTTGGAAAAAGCGACGGGAGCCGCAAGTACTCCAGGCAAAACAGACGATGTGGCCTCTTGCACCTCCGGCGGCAAATCCTTGGCCTCTATGACCTGCGCAGGCGCCATCACGGTGAGCCAGTGGCAAATGTTCTCCAATTGCCGCACATTGCCCGGAAAACTGAAATCGGTGAGTCTGGCCAGCGCGGGCTCGGAAATGCGCTTGGGCTCCACACCGAGCTGGCGCGCGCCAACCACGAGGAAGTGCCGCGTGAGATCAGGAATATCTTCCCGCCGCTCCCGCAGCGCAGGCAGCCGAAGGCGGATCACGTTCAGACGGTGAAACAAATCCTCCCGGAAAACGCCCTCGCGCACTCGCCGCTCCAGATCCTGGTGGGTGGCAGCCACCACGCGCACATTGGATTTAACAGCGCTGTGTCCGCCAACCCTGTAGAACTGCCCATCAGACAACACCCGCAAAAGGCGCGTCTGCAAATCGAACGGCATATCGCCGATCTCATCCAGAAACAGTGTCCCGCCATCAGCTTGCTCAAAACGCCCGCGCCGCGAGGTTTGCGCGCCTGTGAAGGCGCCGCGCTCGTGGCCGAACAATTCGCTTTCCAGCAGATCTTTGGGGATGGCAGCGGTGTTTATAGCCACGAATGGCCCCTTGGCACGAGGCGAATGCTTGTGCAAGGCACGCGCCACCAACTCCTTGCCGCTACCGGATTCGCCAGTGATCAGAACGGTGACATTGCTCTGCGACAGGCGGCCAATAGCGCGGAACACATCCTGCATAGCAGGTGCCTGGCCTAACATTTCGGGCGCTTGAGCATGCTGCAAGTCAGCGACCTCTTCCCTCACGCTTTCCTCTACGGCGCGGCGAATAAGCTCCACCGCCTTGGGAACGTCGAAAGGCTTTGGCAGGTACTCAAAGGCACGGCCTTGAAAAGCTGAAACCGCGCTATCCAGATCGGAGAACGCGGTCATGATGATCACCGGCAAGCCCGGCTGGCGCTCTTTGACTTTCTCCAGCAACTCGAGGCCAGAGCCTCCAGGCATGCGAATGTCGCTCACCAGAACCTGCGGGCCTTCGGAACCATCGCCAGCCGCAGCTTCGTTGTCCATGGCGGCGAGCACATCACGGGCATTGGTGAAGGAGCGTGTGGGCAGGTCCTCACGCGCGAGCGCTTTCTCCAGCACGAAGCGGATAGAGGGGTCATCATCAACAATCCAGATCGGCTTCATACATCGACTCCTCTTATTCATGCATTCGGTCTAAGGCAACGGAATCAAAATCTTGAAATCCGTGCGGCCCGGAACGCTTTCGAGTTCGATCAAGCCGTGGTGCTGCTGCACGAAAGTCTGTGCGAGCGTCAATCCCAATCCACTGCCACCGTCTCGTCCAGTCACCAGAGGAAGGAACACACGGTCCTTGATCGAATCCGGTACGCCCGGTCCGTTATCTATGACATGCAATTCCAGTGCCAACCGGTAGCGCTGCTTACCCACGGTCACCTGGCGCGCCACCCGAGTGCGCAGCACGATCTGGGCATCTCCACTGGTGACCATGCGCTCGGAGAGCACTTGAGCTGCATTGTGGGCAATGTTGAGCAATGCTTGAATCAACTGCTCCTGATCGCCCCGCAAACTGGGAATGGACGTGTCGTAGTCACGCACGACCGACAGCCCGTTGGGGAACTCGGCCACGATCAACGAGCGCACCCTCTCGCACACTTCGTGAATATTCACATCCCCCACCACTTGCGGGTGCCTGTGTGGTGCCAGTAGCCTATCTACCAGCGTCTGCAACCTATCTGCCTCACGGATGATGACCTGGGTGTATTCACTCAGTTCGGGCGCCGCCATCTCCATTTCCAGCAGTTGAGCCGCACCGCGGATGCCGCCTAATGGGTTCTTTATCTCATGCGCCAGGTTACGAAACAACTCCTTGTTGGCGCGCACCTGATCGGCTTGGCGCTCCTCCCGCTCCTGCCGAACCTGCAGTTCCTGGGGGAGCAATTGAGCAATCAGCTCGCCCTTGCGCTCAGTTGGCGCAACGATCACATGAACGGGCAGCATATCGGCGTGTGCCTTGCCGTGGCGCTTGAGCTGTGCGTCGTAGCGCAAAGCGGCGAAGGCGTTCTCCCGGGAACCCGCCAAAGCATGCTGCAGCGCAGAGGGCTCGGCAAAATAGTCCTGAAAAAACGTGCCCTCTATGCTGCGCCAGGAAAGGCCCACAGCGTCTTCAAGAGCAGCATTGGCAAACATGACCTGCCCATCATCCGACAGTACCGCCACCAAAATGGCGAGTTGGTCGAACGCCTGGAAGCGGGCGGGATGGGGTCTGTGAGAAGGGGCCGTCATGGTCTTGACTGATCTGGAGTTAGGGTTCCGTTCGGGAACAAGTTGTGCATTTGGGCCGAGGAGTCGGGATGATCTGCAAGGCGCTCATCGTGCGGTGTAGCCCAGCTACAGGAGCGATTTGCAACGCAGCAGATCGCCCGAATCCGATGGAGCAAATGTGCAATTTTTTCCGAATGAGCCCACAAAGCCTGTGAGATACCCAGCTAGCGGCCATGCCCGGCGAACACACCGGCACTCCCCCGCCCTAAAGCTGCAGGAAACGGCGTTCTTCATGCAGCCAGCGCTTTGTCGTGAGGTAATTAGACGCTTAGGCCTATTTTCCAGGCGCTATTTGAGCCGGCTGAGTTCGCGCTTCAAACCCTCTAAATCGCTCTGGTTTCTTTCCATGGAAGCCTTCATCTCTGCCACACGATCCAGGTATTTCTGGTAGTTACGCGCTTCACCGCCAATTTTTTCGGGTTCACCATTGTTGTACTCCTTGACCAACTCAGCCTGGCGCGCTTCAGTGCGACGAAGCTCTTGCTCAAGAATGACTTTGGCATCCGCATCTCTGGCCCTCTGCTCAGGCGAGGCTGTGCGAGAGGCGGCAGGCGGAGCACTCACCACGCGCGGGTTTGCCCCAGAGGCAGGGGGTGGCGCCGCGGGCGCTGGCGCGGGGGCCGCAGGTGCTGTGCCCATCACCACGGTGACGTTGCCACCCTCCACCACCTTGCAATCCTTGCGGTTGCCAATGCGGTTGGTGTATTCGTTGCCGCAGCGGTAAATGCGGTCTTGTGCCGAGGCGGGCGCCATAGCCAGCCAGCCAGTGGCAGCGACCACAACGGATGCCAGCAGCCAAGCAGTTTTCATTTCAAAATTTCCATTTCGCTCACAGGGAGGCCAAGGGAGCCTCAGTACAAGTATCCATCAATAGACCCAGTTGACCAAGCAGCGTTCCGCATACCAAAAAAAAAGGTGGCCTAGGCCACCTTTTTTATCCAAGCCGTGTCGAATCGATCACAGTGAATAATACATGTCGTACTCAACCGGGCTCACATTGGTGCGAATACGGGTGACTTCCGTCATCTTCAGCTCGATATAGGCGTCCAGCATGCCGTCGGTGAAAACGCCGCCTTTGGTCAGGAAGGCGCGGTCTTTATCCAGCTCTTCCAGTGCCTGATCGAGGCTGTGGCACACAGTAGGCACCAGTTTATCTTCCTCTGGAGGAAGATGGTACAGATCCTTCGTGGCGGCTTCGCCTGGATGGATTTTGTTCTCGATGCCATCCAGACCCGCCATCAGCAGTGCGGAGAAGCACAGGTATGGGTTGGCCATTGGATCAGGGAAACGGGCCTCGATGCGGCGCGCCTTGTCGCTCATCACGTGTGGAATACGGATTGAAGCGGAGCGGTTGCGGCTGGAGTAGGCCAGCTTGACCGGTGCTTCAAAGTGCGGAACCAAACGCTTGTAGCTGTTGGTGGAAGGGTTGGTAATGGCGTTGAGTGCGCGAGCGTGCTTGATGATGCCGCCAATGTAGTGAAGCGCAGTGTCAGACAAACCGGCGTAGCCTTTGCCTGCAAACAGGTTCTTGCCGCCCTTCCAGATGGACTGGTGCACGTGCATGCCGCTGCCGTTGTCGCCGTGATAAGGCTTTGGCATGAAAGTGGCGGTCTTGCCGTATGAATCGGCAACGTTCCACACCACGTATTTCAGCAATTGCGTCCAATCGGCACGTTGCACCAGGGTGGAGAATTTGGTGCCCAGCTCCATTTGGCCAGCGCCAGCTACCTCGTGGTGGAACACTTCTACGGGTACACCCAGGGCTTCCAGAACCAGCGACATCTCGGCGCGCATGTCGTGCGTGCTGTCAACCGGAGGTACGGGGAAATAGCCGCCTTTGGTGGTGGGGCGATGGCCGCGGTTGCCGCCTTCCAGTTCGCTACCGGAGTTCCAAGGAGCTTCGTATTCTTCGATCTTGAAGAAGCTGTGGCCTGGTTCAGTGCTCCAACGCACACCATCAAAAACGAAAAACTCAGGCTCAGGACCGAAATAGGCCGTGTCACCCACGCCAGATGCCTTCAGGTAGGCCTCTGCGCGCCGGGCAATGGAGCGTGGGTCGCGGTCGTAGGCTTTGCCGTCACCTGGTTCCAGAACGTCACACGTCAGGAGCAGCGTGGGTTCTTCGAAGAAAGGATCGATGTTGGCGGTGTTGGGATCGGGCATGAGCAACATGTCTGAAGCTTCAATACCTTTCCAGCCGGCAATGGAGGAGCCATCGAAAGCATGGCCATCGCTGAACTTTTCTTCGTCGAAATGCGAAACTGGCACTGTGACGTGCTGTTCCTTGCCACGGGTATCGGTGAAACGGAAGTCAACGAACTTGACTTCGTTTTCCTTCACCATTTTCATGACGTCTGCGACGGTCTTGGCCATCAGGCTCTCCTATTTGGGCTAGTGGTTGTAAAAAAAGCTAATCAGAGGGAACGCAGGTTCCATGCCAGTGCATTCGATGCACTGGATAAAGGCAGCATTGTGCCTTCGAGAAGGGAGGGACAGAGCCTTCTGCCCCTTCAGATTCGAAATAAACCGCCTGAAACCGGATGACTCAAAATGGGGCATAACCCAAAAATAATGCACCATTTTGGTGAATTCACGCAAACGCACAAATTTGGTGCAGTTTTCGTTATCGCACGATTTCTGGGCCGTAGCGCAAACCAAAGGGTGCGAGCCACTCCCTCAAGTCGGCATAAGCAGGGTCAACCGCATCCAGTGGACCCTTTACCCCCAAATCAATATGCGGCCCAAATTGAGGATGGTCCACACTGGGCAAACTGAATACCTTCACCAGCGGGTGGGCCGCTTCCACCCGCTCCATGACGGGCGTGAGGCTGGCTTCCATGGCACCAAAGATGATGACCGATTTTTCCTGCCAGCCGCCCAGGTGAAACCAGTCAGCGTAGTGGGTATCCAGGGCCCAAGCCATCATCGGCCAGGCCATGACGGGAAAGCCAGGTGTGAAATGGACTGTGCCGCCGCCCGGCCCATCGCAGCTGAAACCAGGGATCTTGTTATAGGGATTAGGGATGATGCGCGCACCGACTGGGAACACCCCCATGTTGAGCCGGTGGACGTTGTCGTCTCGCTCTGGCTCGTAGGCGATACCTTTTTCCAGCGCTGTGTCCCGCATGCGCTCCTGAATCAAGGCTTTTGCCTCGGGATGCAAGGCGAGTGGGACACCCAACGCCGCGGCAGCGCATTGGCGCGTGTGATCATCGGGCGTAGCCCCAATGCCGCCTGTGCTGAACACGACGTCAGCAGAAGTGAATGCACGCACAAGCGCTGCGGTGATGCGCTCACGCTCGTCACCCACGTACTCTGCCCACGCCAGATGAAGCCCGCGCTCACCCAGAAGTTCAATCAGCTTGGGCAGGTGTTTATCGACACGTTTGCCGGAGAGAATTTCGTCACCGATGACGATAAGGCCAATTTTGCGAGGAGTCATGGCATGCATTATGGAAGTTTGTGGTGGCCGCGCGCCAGGGATTCATAATCGCGGCTATCTCCGGAGCATTCGGGCTTGTACACCATGCATATTTCAATCATTGCCCCAGCGGCGATGGCCAAGAGTTGGCACGTAGACCATCACATGCAGATTCACTCCCTATGACGCGGCGCGGACGTTGGGTGCTAGCAGCCGTTCTGCTGGCGGTACTGGTGATGCTCGCACTGGGTTGGCGTGGATGGGCGGCCCGGCAGGCTACCAAGCAGCAAGCGCAGGCGGCCATCGTCAAAGAACCGGTGATTGATCTGACAGCTGTCGATATAGCAACGGCACGCATGCGCGAGATCAGCACCGGCGTGCCAGTGTCTGGTGCACTCAAGGCGGTCAAAACCGCCGTGGTCAAGGCACGCGTTCCGGGCGAATTGCAAGGGCTCACCGTGCGTGAAGGCGACACCGTGACCGCAGGCCAGGTCATAGCCCGGATCGAGCCGGGCGAATACTCCCAAAGAGTGCGCCAGGCAGAGCAACAGGCCGATGCGGCGCGCGCTCAGGTAGACATTACTCAGCGACAGTACGACAACAATGCCGCTTTGGTGAACCAGGGGTTTATCTCCCGAACCGCGCTGGACACCTCTATGGCCAACCTCAATGCGGCCAAATCCAGCCATGGAGCGGCCTTGGCCGCCGCAGAAGTGGCTCGCAAGTCCGTCTCCGACACCGTGTTGCGCGCGCCGATAAGTGGCCAGGTCTCCCAGCGGCTGGCACAGCCCGGCGAACGGGTCGCCCCGGAAGCGCGCATTGTGGAGATCGTTGATGTGAGTCAGCTTGAACTCGAAGCTGCTTTGAGCCCCGCCGATTCCGTAGCCGTGCGCATGGGCCAGACGGCCAGCCTGGCGATAGAGGGCGTTGCCCATTCCGTGCAGGCCACGGTAGCGCGCATCAACCCCTCCACTCAGGCAGGTAGCCGCAGCGTCCTGATCTACCTGAAAGTGCAGCCCACACCGGGATTGCGCCAGGGACTCTTCGCACAGGGGCAGTTGGCGACTGAGCTCCAAACCGTATTGGCGGTTCCTCTCTCCGCAGTGCGCACGGACAAGCCATTGCCATACGTGCAAATGGTGGAGAACGAGCGGATCGCGCACCGCACCGTGGAAACCGGCGCACGTGGTGCGGTCGATAAAGAAACAGTGGTGGCGGTCAAGGGCTTGGCTGAGGGGGCCCTGGTGCTGCGAGGCGCGGCTGGTGCGCTTCGTGAGGGCACCGCAGTTCGTATGGCGGCAAGCGCACGACCATGAGTCTGGTGCAAAAAAGGCCTGGCGGCGCCCATTTCCCGCCCATGTTCTAGAAACGCTTGATTCATGTGGTTCACCAAAGTCAGCCTTAAGAACCCGGTATTTGCCACCATGGTGATGCTGGCGTTTGTGGTGATGGGCCTGTTCGCACTCCAGCGTCTACAGGTCGATCAATTTCCAAACATTGATTTCCCGGTGGTGGTGGTCACCACCGAGTATCCGGGCGCCTCTCCCGCCATCATCGAGAGCGAGGTCACCAAGAAAATCGAGGAGAGCGTCAACTCGATTGCCGGCATTAATGCGCTCACTTCGCGCAGCTACGAGGGGCTGTCGGTGGTGATCATCGAGTTCCAGCTGCATATTGAAGGGCGCAAGGCTGCGGACGACGTACGAGAAAAAATTGGCCAGGTTCGGCCGCTACTGCGCGACGAAGTGAAAGAGCCGCGCGTGCTGCGTTTCGATCCCGCGAGCCGGGCCATTTGGTCGCTGGCCGTACTCCCTGATGCCAAGGACGGACAGCGTGCGCCCTCCCCTGTGGAGCTGACCAACTGGGCCGATCAGGTACTGAAAAAACGCCTGGAGAATGTTCGCGGGGTCGGTGCGGTGAGTATCGTGGGCGGAGCCAAGCGCGAGATCAACATCTACCTTAACCCACGAGCGATGGAGTCGTTCGGAATTACCGCTGATCAGGTCAGCGCCGCAGTTCGCGGGGAAAACCAGGATCTCCCGCTAGGGGCGCTTCGCTCGTCTGCCCAGGAAATCACAGTACAGCTCGATGGCCGCATGCAGAGGCCGGAAGACTTCGGCCGCATCATCGTGGCACGCCGTGGTGGCGCCGCAGGTCAAACTGGTGGGGGTTCACCGGTTTTCCTGAATCAAGTCGCGTCCGTGCACGACGGCGCACAGGAACTGGAAACACTGGCGCTCTACAACGGCCAGCGCACTCTGCTCATGTCAGTGCAGAAAGCGCAAGACGAAAACACCATTCGAGTGGTGGACGGGCTCTACCAGACCGTGGCGGCCATGAAGGGGGAAATACCGCCCGGAGTGCGGCTGGAACCCATTAGCGATGCCTCGCGCCCTATCAGGGTGGCAGTGGAAAACGTACGCCAAACCTTGATAGAAGGCGCGGTGCTGACCGTGCTGATCGTGTTCCTGTTCCTCAACTCCTGGCGATCCACCGTGATCACGGGGCTGACCCTGCCGATCTCGATCATTGGCACGTTCTTCTTCATGCAAGCCTTCGGGTTCACGTTGAACATGATTACGCTGATGGCGCTGAGCCTCTGCGTGGGCCTGCTCATAGATGACGCCATTGTGGTGCGCGAGAACATCGTGCGGCACGTTCAGATGGGCAAGGACTCCTTTACGGCGTCTATGGAAGGTACGCAGGAAATTGGCTTGGCGGTATTGGCCACTACGCTCTCGATCGTGGCGGTTTTCCTGCCTATAGGTTTCATGGGCGGGATCATCGGCAAGTTTTTCCACGAGTTTGGACTCACCATCGTGGCCGCTGTGATGATCTCCATGTTCGTCAGCTTCACGCTCGACCCCATGCTTTCCAGCATTTGGCATGACCCGAGCATCCATGGACACGGAAAAGCGAAAGAACGACCTGCCACCTTCTACGACAAGACCATTGGCCGCGTGACCGGTTGGTTCGATCGTGCAACAGACCGCCTGATCGAGCTCTATCAGCACATACTGCGCTGGTCGCTGCACCACAAACTGATGACCTTGCTGCTAGGAGTCGGGATTTTTGTTGGCAGTGTGGTTCTGGTGCCCATGCTGGGCACTGAGTTCGTGCCCAAAGCCGACTTCTCTGAAACCACCGTCGCTTTCTACACGCCTCAAGGCTCCTCCCTGGAAGCCACCGAGGCCAAGACCCGGCAAGTAGTGGAAATTGTGCAAAGTTTCCCTGAGGTGCGCTATACGCTCGCCACACTCAATACGGGTGCAGCTCAAGGAAAGACCAATGCCAGCGTCTACATACGGCTGACGAACCGCGATCAGCGCCAGCGAAGCGCGGAGCAGATCGCTGCCGCTTTGCGTGAGCGTCTGCGGCAAGTACCGGGCATAACGGTCACGCAAGCAGGGCTGCTGGAGCCGGTGGGTGGGCAAAAGCAGATCGAATTTTCGCTGCAGGGGCCAGATCAGGCCGAATTGGAGCGGCTGGCTGCACCGGTTTTGGCCAAGCTGCGCGCCATCCCGGGCTTGGTCGATCTGGATTCCAGCGTGAAGCCCAACAAGCCCACCGTTGATGTGCAAGTACGGCGCGAAGCTGCGTCCGAACTGGGCGTGAGCCTGGCTCAACTTGCCGGCCCCCTGCGCACACTGGTCGCTGGCCAGACGGTTGGCAACTGGCGTGCGCCAAACGATCAGACTTACGACGTCAACGTGCGCTTGGCACCGGACGCGCGCACGACCCCCCAGGATCTGGAGCGCATGCCGCTTGTCATTGGCACCAACGCGGATGGCACCGCCCGCATCGTGAGGCTGAACCAGGTAGCCAACCTGCGCGAAGCCACCGGCACCAACCAGATCAACCGGCGCGACATGATGCGTGAGGTACAGATCACCGCCAACGTTTACGGCAGATCCGCCGGTGAAGTGTCTGGGGATATCCGCACTGTTCTGGATGCCACAGCCTTCGCACCAGGCTACCGCTATCAGTTCGGTGGTTCCACCAAAAATATGCAGGAGTCGTTCACCTATGCCGTGCAAGCCCTCGCGATGGCGGTCATCTTCATCTACATGATCCTGGCCAGCCAATTCAAGAGCTTCCTGCAACCCGTCGCCTTGATGACCGCGCTCCCCATGACGCTGATTGGCGTGGTTCTAGCGCTCATGCTGTTCGGCTCCACCATGTCGATGTTCTCCATCATTGGCATCGTCATGCTGATGGGCCTGGTGACCAAGAACGCGATCTTGCTGGTGGATTTCGCCATCCGTGCACGCGCCGGCGAGGTAGGTGAGGCCGGCGAGCGCGGTGATCCGCTGCCTCGCAACGAGGCCTTGCTCATGGCTGCCCGCGTTCGCCTGCGCCCTATTCTGATGACCACCCTGGCGATGGTCTTCGGCATGCTGCCCCTGGCTTTTGCTTCCAGCGAGGGAGCGGAGCAGCGCGCCCCCATGGGCCAGGCGGTCATTGGCGGCGTCATCACCTCCTCGCTTTTGACCCTGGTAGTGGTGCCTGTGATGTATTGCTATCTGGACGATCTGGCAGCCTGGA
The DNA here is from genome assembly GCF_000422885.1 of Ottowia thiooxydans DSM 14619. Classification (GTDB taxonomy): domain Bacteria; phylum Pseudomonadota; class Gammaproteobacteria; order Burkholderiales; family Burkholderiaceae_C; genus Ottowia; species Ottowia thiooxydans. The sequence continues at coordinate 12,887 of NZ_AUGX01000027.1, forward strand.
TGAAGCGCAAGTGGTCACGCGAGAGTGAGTAGACCCCCACGCTCCCTCGCTTCGCGTAGTGCGCTGCCCCCCGAGGGGGCTTTTTTTTCTTGGGACGGCCCGGCGAAAAAAAGCTCCACCTCCACGGTCCCCTCGTCATTCAGAACTCTCTCCGAAGCGCTTTTTGAACTGGTGATGGCCCTCTTCAGACGACAACGGTCGTATGAGATTCCCAACCACCGGTAAAATTGGTTGTTTGCCCCCTAATAACTCCTTGGAACCGCGATGAATCTGGAACAGGCCCGCTTCAACATGATTGAGCAGCAGATACGTCCCTGGGACGTGCTCGACGCCCATGTGCTGGATCTGCTTTCCGTGGTGCGACGCGAAGAATTCGTACCGCAAGTGCACCGTGCGCTGGCCTTCGCGGACCTGGAAATTCCCCTCAAGGACGACGAAACCGCCATTGCCCAAGGCCAGGTCATGCTCGCGCCGCGCGTGGAAGCGCGCATGCTCCAGGACCTCAACGTACAAAAACACGAAAAAGTCCTGGAGATCGGCACCGGCTCTGGCTTCATGGCAGCTTTGCTTGGTCATCGCGCGCAGCGCGTGCTTTCGCTTGAGATTGACTCGGGCTTGGCCGCCACGGCGCATGCCAATCTTCAGCGCGCTGGCGTCATGAACGTGGAGGTAAGGGTCGCAGATGGCGCCCAAGCCAACCTCTCGGCAGACGGCCCCTTCGATGCCATCGTGCTCTCGGGCTCAGTCGCCCAGCTGCCAGAATCGATGCTGGAATTGCTCAAACCTGGTGGCCGATTGATGGCTATCGTCGGTGACGAACCCATGATGCGGGCCACGCTGGCGCGCCGCGCTGAAGCCGGTGGCTGGGTTACCACACAGCCTTGGGATGTCGTTGCATCGCGTTTGCTCCACTTCCCAGAGCCAACTCGCTTTCGGTTCTAAGAAAATCAGCTCCACCTCAGCTTAGACCCATGATCGAGCAAATCAATCCGGACCAGTTGCCCGCCTGGTTCGATGCTATACGCGAGCATGGCGAGCCCTTGCTGCTCGATGTGCGCGAACCCGCTGAATGGAATGCTGCCAGTGTGTCACTCCCTGGCGCAGAACTCCTGCAGATGTCCATGCAAACCATTCCATCACGGCTGGCCGAGTTTGACCCTGATCGCCCGGTGGCCGTGCTGTGCCACCATGGTGCGCGCAGCATGAATGTGGCTGTGTTCCTGACACGCCAGGGCTTCGCCCACGTGGTCAATATTGCGGGTGGCATCGACGCCTGGTCGCTGCAATTCGACCCCTCGGTGCCGCGCTACTAGTCACTGATTTTTCCGAAAGCCCCCCCGGATGCGCGTGCCATCTCGCCGCTCCTCGCCTGTATGGCTGGCATGCGCCCTCTTCACCACCGCCCTCATGAGCCCTGCGGCCTGGGGCCAGTCGCTGATGGAGCTCTACTCGGTTGCGTCCGGCTTTGACGCGGCATTTCAGTCAGCCCGCTCCCAGGCGGAGGCCAGCGCGGCACGCGCCGATCAGGCTCAGGCGGGCCTCTTGCCTCAACTGGGGCTGCAAGCCGGAGCAAACCGCAACTGGACCAAAACCGAGGTTGGGCCCAATTCCATCCAACAAGGCACTGACGTTTTCAATGGGTCCCTGGTGGGTTCTCAGCCGCTTTACCGGCCTGCCAACCGCATCACCTGGGATCAAGGCAAGAAACAGGCGGAGGTGGCGCGTCAGCAGGTCGATGCATCTGGCCAGGACTTGATCATTCGCCTAAGCCAGGCTTACTTCGATGTATTGGGTGCCCAGGATTCACTTACGTTCGTGCGGGCGCTGAAGGCATCGGTCGCGGAACAGCTCGAATCTGCCAAACGGAATTTTGATGTCGGCAACGCCACCATCACCGACAGCCGTGAAGCGCAAGCTCGCTTTGACCTCATCCGGGCGCAAGAAATTGCCGCAGAGAACGACCAACACGTCAAACAGCTGGCTCTTGATCAATTGGTAGGGCGTGTTGGCGTCACACCGAAGGCGTTGGCCCAACCCATCCAACTGCCACCGCTGAGTCCACCCGATATCAACGCCTGGGTAGCCCTCGCCACGGAGCAACACCCCGCCGTCATGCAAGCCCGCTTGGCCCTTGACGTGGCCCGACTGGAAACTGCCAAGGCCAAGACCGGGCATCTGCCCACAGTGGACCTGCAAGCCAATGTGGGCCTCACCCACTACCCGAAAGGCAACCCCGCCATTGCAGCCGCACCCTCTAGCGACTATCGCAATCGCGTCGCCGGCGTCGGCGTAGTGCTGAACTGGCCACTTTTCGCTGGCTTTTCCGTGCAAAACCGTATTCGTGAAACGCTGGCGTTAGAAGACAAGGCACGCTCCGATCTCGACAATGCACAACGGGCATGGGCTCAGGCCACGCGGGCAGCGTTCTTTGGAGTGCAATCAGGTGCCGGACAGGTGATGGCTCTTGAAGCGGCAGAAAAATCGAGCCAGACAGCTTTAGAAGCCAATCTCCTGGGCTATCAGGTGGGAGTGCGCATCAATATTGACGTATTGAACGCGCAAAGCCAGCTCTATCAAACCAAACGGGATCTGGCCAAGGCGCGCTATGACGTTCTGGTTGGCCTGTTGCGCCTGAAGCAAGCAAGCGGAGCACTCACGCCAGACGATCTGGCTCCAATCAATCAAATGCTGGTTCGTTAATAGCCAGAGCGCGGATAACACCTGATTCGTAGCGAAAAGTAATCGAATTGATGAAGATGCTTTTGAAACCTTGAGATCGAGGTGATCGGCAGTGCTGTTTTTTTGCCACTTGCGCAACTACGAACCAACACCTACCATCTGGTTAACTGCGCGTGATGGAAGTGAAAATGGAAAACTCTGACAAGAATCTGCTGAATAGTGGTGCTGCCGAGACCGCCAAACCTACTGGGCTTGCTGCTGGAGGCTTGAGAGTGGTTAAACCGGCCGTTCTTGTAGGGCTAGGCCTGCTCGCTGCGGGTGCCGGTGCACCTGTCTTGGCTGCCCCTGCGACCAACGACTCCTACACGACACCCCTAAATACCCCGTTGAGCGGTGTTAATGTCACCGATAACGATTCCATCACGCCGGGCAATACCTATACGGTTGTCATGCTCACGGAGCCTCCAGCTTCCGCAGGCGTCGCCAACTTGAACTATGACGGCCTGCTAACTTTTTTCCCGGCTCCGGGATTTAGCGGCACCACCACGCTGACCTACAACCTGGACGACGTGGTCGCCGGTTCAAACACCACGGCCACTGTCACTATTACTGTGGGTGCACCGCCGCCCCCACCACCGGCACCAGTCACGGCAGTGCCGACCTTGGCTCCACTTGCTATTGGAGGCCTGGGTGCACTGGTTGCACTGCTTGGCGCGAGACGCCGGCCCAAAAAAGAAGATTGAGTAGTTTCAACAAAAATTGGGATCACGCCCCGACTAGCTGCGAATGAGTTATGGCGTCAAGTTTTACTCCTATTTTGACTCCTCTGGATATGGCAGTTCAGGGTTAGCGTATTTGCGCGGCCTGCTGAATGCAGGGTGGCAGGTTCACTGGGTACCACTCGCCTACAACGGTAAGCACTTCGTTCCCCTGCAGCCCACAGATACTCCGCCTCTGCTGAATTTGGCGCGAGACGATACCGCTCTTCAAGATCTTTCCGCTATCCGGGCAGCCACCTCTAGGCCGCTCGACTACTCCACGGTTTTCGCCCACACCGGGCCTGACCAATGGCCCCAATTTTTCGAGGGCGGCAAAAGGAACGTGGGCTACACGACCTGGGAAGCTGACGCTCTGCCACCGCACTGGAAGCCTTGGCTCGATCTGGCCGATGCCATCTGCGTGCCCTGCCAGCTCAATGAGCAGACATTCAGCAAGGCGTATCTCCGCCCTCCCGTACACGTCATTCCACATATCCGGCGCCACGCCTGGAATGATTTCACTGTGACGGAACTCAATGCCATGCGTGCATCGCTGGGTATTCCACCTGATCACTTCATTTTCTATTCGATCAATAGTTGGGACCCGCGTAAAAATAACATTGGGCTGCTGCGAAGCTACCTTGAGGCATTCTCGGCGGATTCTCCAGTCACGCTGATACTGAAAACAAGCGAGCAAGGCTACGGAGCAGCCCCTTTCTACCCATGGCAGGACACTTCAGCACTTGCCAATGACGCTATTGCGGATATCACTTCTGCCAGCGGCGGCGCGCAAGCGCAGATTTGTCTGCTGCCTTACGAGTTATCAGGCCGAGGGATAGATATGCTGCACGCCCTGGGGGATTGCTATGTCTCTGCTTCGCGCGGTGAAGGTTGGGGAATGGGAATCTTCGACGCTGCCACACGTGGTACCCCAGTACTCGCCACAGGATGGGGCGGTCAACTAGATTACCTCGGCTCCGATTGGCCCGGTGCTATCCCCTTCAGCATGCGCGCAGTGCCCGTTTGGCCCCCTTCTGCACCTTTATTCTGGCCTCCCCAGCGTTGGGCCGAGCCTGATTTTGAAGGGATGGTCAAAGCATGGCAAAACGCTATGACCGACGCTCAGCACCGAAGAACGGCGGCGCAGGCCATCGCCGCCGATATTGCCAACCGCTTTGCAGAGCCTGTGATCACTGCGCAGTTAGGCGCCGTTCTTCATGCCTGAAAACCTGCCCGCAGAACCGCCAGCGTTTCATTTTGTTTTTGGGTTGAAGCCCCAGGACGATCCCTTCCATTTGATGCACTACTTGTGCCTGCGTTCATGCCGGCGTGTGCACCCAGCAAGCAAGATACATCTTCATTACCGAAATTTGCCGTATGGCGCGTGGTGGGACCGCATTGCACCAGAATTGATCTTGCATCAAGTGGACGAGCACACCCCCGGGTTTGATCCAGCGCGATATCAAGAAACGGGGGAAGGCCGCTTTATTGCTAGTGCAGGCCTTAGCTATGCTCACGAGGCAGACTTCATACGTTTGCGCGCCTTGGTGGAGCATGGCGGGGTTTATGCCGATATGGACACCCTCTTCGTGCGCCCCTATCCCAGCACGCTATACCAACACGATTGTGTGCTCGGCGAAGAATCTCCAACGCGTGACCCACTAACCGGCATTCAGCGGCCATCCCTATGCAATGCCGTGATCATTGCGCGCCCAGGGGCGAAATTCCTGAGTGACTGGCTAGGCAACGCCGTAGATACCTTTGACGGCACCTGGAGCCGTCACTCGTGCCAGGCCGCCAGCCTTTTGTGGTCCCGTTCGCCAGCGAATCTGCGTGTGGCACCCTGGTGGTGGTTCTATGGATTTCCGGCTAATCGTCAGGGCATCGCGAGTCTTTTCGAGGAAGACGCACCCGTGCCGCCAGGTCTGTGCAGCATTCATTTGTGGGCGCATCTTTGGTGGAGCCCTGATCGCACCGATTTCAGCGCGTTCCACGAAGGCTTGCTGAATGAGTCTTATGTGCGCACGGCGAACTCCACCTACGCCAAGCTGGCCTTGCCGTTTCTGGAGCCTGGCGTTATCCAGGAGGCGTCTACCGAATAGGAAATGCCATGCTGCCCGACCGATCCTTCAGCGCCAACGCCTGGACGGGTGGAGCATATTCAGCCAAGCGCTCACGCACGCCCCCTAGCCGAGCCATGAGCCTGGCTGCTGAAAGCGCATTGCCTTGTGAGATGGCCCGGTGATGCGTGTCAGGCCATGCATTGCTGCCATGGTGCACATACACATAGCACCATCCATGGTCTCGCAGCCTGCAAATCTTATGACCTGATCTGAGAATATCGAGGCAAGCCCCGGTATCTTCTCCACGCACAAGATCAGGGTAGACCGGCATTTTCTCGCGCCGCCCCATCAGGGTGCCCTGGATGAAGTTGAGTGGGTAGGGCTGAGCATGCCAGTCATCCCAAAACAAATCCCCCGAATCTCTATAGAGGTGCAACTGGTCGCTCAGAAAACAAAAATCTGCGCTCTCACGACACAACGCCTCCTGCTGCACCTGAAGCCTTTGCGGATGGAACCGGTCGTCGTCATCCCACTGGCAGATGAGATCGCCGCGCGCGAATGCACCCGCTGCGTTGCGTAACGCGCCCAGTGGCATGGGCGACACCGCATGCACACTGATGCTGTCAGGGCGACTCTGCTGCGCCGCAATCTCCCGCACTTCCTGGTCAAACGCTAAATCGCCATCGTGCAAGATGATCAACTCTTTCGCCTGATACGTTTGCCGGGCAAAATCGCCCACAGACTCCCGCAACAGATGTAGCCGACCTGGCTGGGTGATGGTGAGGCAGGAAATAAGCATGCGTAGCAAATACTCTCTATGTCAGCAAACATCATTTTGACCTATCGAGGCGACCCGAGCGGCGTTCGCCATGCCAACCTGCTCACGGTCCTGGCCTTCCTGGCTGAAACGCCCGAGTGGCCCGTCTTAATCGTGGAGCAAGATGGTTTGCCCAGCCTGGGAGGGCCTCTCCCGCATCCCAATTGCGCTGTGCTTTTTGCCTACAACGCGGGCTCCTTTAACAAAGCCTGGGGACTGAACATAGGCGTACGGCGCTCCAACGCTCCGGTCATCGTGTTCACGGATGCCGATCTGCTGATCCCTGATATGTTGCCGCGCTCGGTCGAGCATTGCCTGCGGAACACCCAAATGGTGAAGCCTTATCGCCAAGTGCTCGATCTTTCTCCCGAGACAACGGCGCATCTGCGCGCTGGTGACCAAACTGCCTTGCAGCGGATGCCCGGCACGGCGAGCACCCGGCAGATGCAAGGTGAGACTGCCCCTCTGTGCGGCGGCGCATTCGCCATCCGCCGCGACGCTTTTCTCAAACTGGGTGGATGGGACGAGCGCTTCGTAGGCTGGGGCGGTGAAGACGACGCCTTCTCATACAAAGTTCAACGCGCCCGGCTTGCAACGCTCGAATTTGACGATGCAATTGCATTGCACTTGCATCACCCCCGGTCAAGAGACCGCGAAACCCACGCTGCCCAGTACGCATCCAACCTTGCTCTGCTGGAACGCTATCACCGCTACGACCAGCCCCAGCTTGAGCGCCTGCAGGAAGTCCAGTCGCAGATCATGGGCAGATCCGAGAAATATCGTCCGCAGAGTGCCTCATGAGCGAAACACACATCATGATAGGAACGCCTGCGTATGCAGGCATGATGCATATGGATTTCGTGCACTCGCTGCTCGATTATCAAAAGGCGGGGATTCGCTTTGCGCTCGCCACACTGGGCAATGAAAGCCTGATCACGCGGGCCCGAAACACCATACTATCGATGTTCCATCATCGGACCGACCTGACCCACCTTCTGTTCCTGGACGCTGATGTCTCGCTTTCCGCAGCCAGCCTCCAGATGATGCTGTCGGAGCAGCGGGATGTCATTGGTGCCCCCGTAGCGCTGAAGGGACGAAATGCCGAAGGTGCTCGCATTTTCAACATCGGACGTGTGGTTGGCGAGAGCGGCCCCACCCTGCTGGTGGACCGCATTGGCACCGCAGCGCTGATGCTTTCACGCCAAGCCGTCACGGCACTGGTGGAAGACGCCATTGCACAGGGCCGGGTCTATCAACGCATGAAGACACTGCGCGGCGACGGTGGCTCAGCCATTCACTACGATGTGTTTGGCGTGGGCGTACACGAAGGTGAATATCTTTCAGAAGATTTCTGGGCCTGCATGACACTGCGCCGCCTGGGCTTTGATATCTGCGTGTTGCCAGACATCGTCACCCACCACCACGGCACTATGGCCGCGTGAGGGGTTTGTTCTACACGTTCTCTAATCCATCCGCGCGCGCTCGCGCGCAGGTTTTGGCTTATCTGACAACGCGGCCTCAAGCCATAGAGCTGCCACAAACTGCTTATCGAACATGAGCCAAAGCAAAATGGGAGCGACTGGTGTCAGCATCAGGAAGCCAAACTGATACCCGTAGACCACGACTTCGTTTGCCCAACCCGGATACTTCAGATAGGCCGCACCGGAGGCACCGGAATAAATCACCACATCTCGTAGCCACTGAAAACAAAGGCAAAAAGCCTGAGCGGGCACCAGTAACAGGCTGCCAAACAAGCCCTTGAGCCACCAGCGGCGGGGGCGGGAAGCTATCAACATAGCCCACAGAAGCACCAGACCATAGCCGTAGGTGGGGTAACTGGCCTCAGGCGTCAACTCACCCAGCACATCGCCCTGGGGGCCTTTCATCCGCACCTGCACCAATGTGTGGAGCACCCCCATGACCCCCTTCTGCTCAAAGCTGTCTGCCCAGGGAAAAAGGTTCGTCATCACGGTGCCAGCCAGCCAGATAGGGGCCGCTGCCAGCCAAGGTGCTGCCCAGTACCACAGAGGCAGCAACACCATGAGGCCAATAATGGCCAGCAGCAGGAAGCGCCCGATCAGCGTTGCTCGCATTACGCCGCCACCGGTTGAGCCGGAGAACGGTCATGCCTTGCGACCACCCGCATCCAGAGCAGCCATACCACCAAGACATCAAGCATGATCAGCGCTTGCCACATATACAAATGGGCAAACTCGAATACCTCCAGATTCCACTGGCCGATAAAGAACAAGCTCACTACGCGCAGCAGATTGACGAACTGTACGGCGATAAAACCCAGGCCAATTCCCCAGGCTTTCATTTTCCAGCTTGACGGAAAAGCCAGCATGGCCGCCACCAGCACGATGGTCGCTTCCACCCCGTTGCACCCCGGCTCAATGGAAACGCCAAAGCCGGTCTTCGCACTTTGCAGCACACGCCCATAAGAAATAACGGTGGGATCAAACATATGAACCACCACTGCACTTCCCTTGGCGACCAAACCCGTCCAGGGATCGACGATCGCCTGCTGCACCGGGTGCAACATCTCAACGCCAAACAGCGTGGCCTGAACGGCGAGAAATATCAGAAAAAAACGAAGCACGTGACCATCCAGTCCAGTTAATGGGCAAAGAGTGTCCTATTCAGGCTCGCTCCAAAAAAAGATCGCTGTGCGGTCTCAATCCATTTCTACTCATAACGCACGCTGCTCGCTTATTTTTAGAGCATTCCTAGCAAGGGAATGTATGCAGATGATATAGAGCTTCAAGGTTTATTGGCCCTTTCTCGTAGCGCAACGAGGGGGAATTCCCTATTTTTTTGGACGTGCACGTTTGAATTAACGCGCATTGTTTTGCAAAAATATAGAAGGGAATCCCCTAGGCTCGGCGAAGCCCCATGTTTAGCGTCCCGAGGGACGCCTCAGGGACCTATTTTTCGCTAAGCAGCAGGGCCACCGCATCAGCCATGTGGACTGCAGCACCCCGATGCTCGGCGGCAAATGCCAATCCAGCATCTCGCATGGCAGCGTTAGCCGCCACATCTCCAACCAGATACCTCGCAGCGCTTAGGGCCGCGGAAATATCAGGTACGCGTTTCGCAGCGCCGGCGTTTTCTGCCAAATGCGCAGCTTCATGGAAATTAAAGGTGTGCGGCCCCATCAACACCGGACAACCGCAGGCGGCAGCTTCAATCAGGTTCTGACCGCCCAAGGGCTCAAAGCTGCCACCGAGCAAGGCCACATCGGCCAGTGAGTAGTACGCAGCCATCTCGCCCAAGCTGTCACCCAGCCATACATCTGCTGACGAGGGCGTGTCCGCTTCTCCCCAGGAAGAACGGCGGCTCAAGCTGAGCCCATGGGCGCGAACCAACTCCGCCACTTCGTCAAAGCGCTGGGGGTGACGCGGAACAATGAGCCACTGAACAGGAGCCTGCCCAAGGTTCTTTAAAAACTCAGCCTCCTCGCCCTCTCGCGAACTGGCCAGCATGACCACCGGCTTGGACGCCGCAGCGCGCCAGGCTCGGCCTCGCGCAATCAGCGCGTGATCGGGCTGGGCATCGAATTTCAGGTTTCCCAAGACGCTGACCCGATTGGCACCAATGGCACGCAGGCGCTTCGCATCATCTTCGGTCTGTGCCCATGCAGCAGCCAGGGCACCATACGCTGGACGCATCAGCCAAGCCCCGCGTTCTGCTGCCCGCAGTGATTTCTCAGAAAGCCGAGCATTGGCCAGCGCCACCGGAATGCCCTGTTCGGAGCTTTCAAATAGAAGATTGGGCCAGATTTCAGTTTCCATGAGAACACCCATGTCAGGCCGAAAGTGCGCGAAAAAGCGCCTGACCGCACCACGCTCGTCCCAAGGTTGCCAGACCTGTAAATCGCCCGGCCGGAGAAGTTTTTCCCCTTCAGCGCGCCCGGTTGCCGTGCCGTTTGTCAGCAACAGTCGCATGCCCGGAACACGCTCGCGAAGCGCAGTCAGCAATATGGCAGCGGCACGTGTCTCCCCAAGTGACACTGCATGGATCCACACCAGTGGCCCGTCGCCATCGGGCCGCGCCACTTCATACTGACCAAAGCGTTCATTGACATGTTGGCCATAGCCCGGCTCCGCCTGCGCTCGCCGCAGAAGCTTGCGGCGCAGCAGCGGCTGCGCCAGCCAGGCTACAAGGTTGTAAGTGGCACGAAGCATCCGGTGCGTGGGTAGATAGGAAAAGTGTTTCGGAGTGGTGGGGCTGCACGTGGGCCGCTATTTTTTCGAACTCCCCACGCGCAAGCCGCGAGACACTAGTGCGCTGAGAGCCCGACCTTCGCTCCTGGCTTCACCCGCTGCAGCAAGGCCAGCATTTCACCTTCGATGCGAGTCAGTGCTTCTGAGGTTTGCCCCTCAAAGCGAAGCACCAGCATCGGCGTGGTGTTGCTGGCGCGGATCAGCCCAAACCCATCGGGCCAATCAACCCGCAAGCCATCGATGGTGCTCACGATGGCCGGTGCAGAAAAAGTGCCTTCGGCCAAGCCCTGCAATTGCGCTGCGAGCAGATGCGGTTCGCCTTCCGCGCAAGCCACATTGAGCTCTGGCGTCGAAAAACTGCTTGGCAACCCATTCAACACGGCGCTTGGATCCACGTGGCGGCTCAGAATTTCCAGTAAACGACCGGCAGCGTAGGTGCCGTCATCAAAGCCATACCAGCGTTCCTTGAAGAAGATATGGCCACTCATCTCACCGCCCAGAGGAGCGCCCACCTCCTTCATCTTCGCCTTGATGAGCGAATGGCCGGTGCGGAACATCATGGGCACGCCACCCGCAGCGGCAATCGCTGGCCCCAGGCGTTGCGTGCATTTGACGTCAAACAAGATGGTGCCTCCTGGCACGCGCGAGAGCACATCTTCCGCGAACAGCATCATCTGGCGATCAGGAAAAATGTTCTCACCGTCTTTGGTGACGATGCCCAAGCGATCACCATCGCCATCAAAGGCCAGGCCCAACTCGGCGTCACTGGTTTGAAGAGCGGCGATCACATCACGCAGGTTGTCTGGCTTGCTGGGATCAGGATGGTGGTTGGGGAAATTCCCGTCCACTTCGCAGAACAATTCGGTGACTTCGCAACCAATCGCACGCAAGATGCCAGGAGCGGTGGCGCCCGCCACGCCATTGCCCGCATCAACGATGATTTTCATGGGCCGAGTCAAGCGTATGTCCTGAACGATGCGCGCCTGGTAGTCAGGCAGCACATCGTGCTGCTTGACAGCCCCGCCATCGCGCAGTTGCCAGCTCTGCTCTTCAATCATCTTGCGCAGTGCCTGGATATCTTCCCCATAAATGGCCCTTCCAGCCAGCACCATCTTGAAACCGTTGTCGTCTCGCGGATTGTGGCTGCCGGTCACCTGAATGCCGCTGCTGCAAAGCGTGCTGGCTGCAAAGTAAAGCATGGGCGTGGTGGCCATGCCAATGTCAATGACCTCCACCCCGGCGGCCATCAGCCCCCGTATCAGCGCGGCGGAGAGCGCCGGGCCTGACAGGCGTCCGTCGCGGCCTACCGCCACAGTACGCTCGCCCAAGGCCATAGCCTGCGTGCCGAATGCACGGCCAAGCGCTTCGGCCACGGGTTCGTTCAATGTCGTCGGCGTGGTGCCTCGAATGTCGTAGGCCTTGAAAATGGGGGAATGCAGGAGCATGGAGTAAGGCCGCGCGCAACGGTCCGAATAGCTGGATAGGTGGATTGTAGGCAGGGGCCGAGCCCGCTCTGCGCGTCGCAACAACTCATACAAGGGTCATCGATAGGTATCTGATCGCCCATTAATGGGGAATACGCATGAAATCGGCAGAAATTCAGCATCAATTCGCGGCTGATCCTGCTCATATGCGGGCGCATACTCACCTTCGCTATGACATCAGCCCCCGCCACCGCCAGCCTGACCCCTTTCACGCCCACTGTTGTGCTGGAGTTCGTGCTCCTGGCGGCCATCTGGGGCGCTTCTTTCATGTTCATGCGCCAGGCAGCTGTGGAATTCGGGGCACTTCCAACCGCCGCCCTGCGCGTCACCGTGGCCGCACTATGTCTTTTGCCCATCATGCTGGCACGCGGGCAGTGGCTGGAGCTCAAAAAACACTGGCGGCCAGTTTTCGTGTGCGGAGTACTTAACTCTGCAGTTCCGTTTGCCTGTTTCAGCTTTGCTTTGTTGCACATCACGACGGGCCTGTCTGCCATTCTGAACGCCACAGTGCCACTATTTGGCGCCCTGGTAGCCTGGACATGGCTGAAAGAGCCGCCCGGCCGCTCGCGCATGATCGGCCTGATGATCGGCTTTGGCGGAGTGGCCATGCTGGCCTGGGATAAAGCCAGCTTCAAGCCAGCGGCCTCTGGCGTGGCCAGTGGCTGGGCCGTGCTGGCATGCCTGCTTGCAACCCTGAGTTACGCGGTGGCCGCCAGCTACACCAAGAAATTTCTCACGGGCGTACCCGCGCTGACCTTAGCCACAGGCAGCCAGATTGGGGCCGCCCTGGGTTTGGCGCTGCCAGCGCTCTGGTACCGGCCCGCCGTGATGCCCAGTCTCACCGCCTGGGGATCCTTATTGGCGCTGGGAGCCTTGTGCACAGGCGTGGCGTATGTACTGTACTTTCGCCTGATCGAGCACCTGGGCCCGGCGCGCGCGCTCACCGTCACGTTCACTATTCCAGTATTCGCCTTGCTTTATGGCGCCACCTTACTGGGCGAGGCCGTCACCCCCTGGATGTTGCTCTGCGGCGGCGTGGTGATCTGCGGGACCATATTGTCCACGGGGCTTGTCAAGCTGAGGGTGTAGAAGCTTTTAGCCTTTCTGGCCAGAATCGATGGAAAGCATTCTTTCAACGTAGCGCGCAATCGTGTCGATCTCAAGATTGACCTGATCGCCCTTGGCCAGCACGTGTAGCGCTGTGTTTTGCACAGTATGGGGAATCAAGTTGATGCTGATGGCGCAGCCCTGGGGTAGATCTTCGACCTGATTGACCGTGAGGCTGACGCCGTTGATGGTGATGGAGCCCTTGTACGCGAAATACTTGGCCAAACCCACTGGCGCCAAAATGCACAGCAGCCAGCTCTCACCCACTGGCTCAAACTGAGACACCGTTCCAATGCCATCCACGTGGCCTGACACAATGTGCCCGCCAAGCCGGTCATTGGCGCGCAGCGCTTTCTCCAGGTTCACCGGGCCTGGGCGTTCCAGCCCACTGGTTCGCGCCAGCGATTCGGCGGAAATATCTATGGCAAAGCTTCCGGCGGATGCATCGATCGCCGTAGCTGTCATGCAGGCGCCGTTGATGGCAATGCTGTCACCCAGTGCCACGTCATCCAGATAGCCGGCCGGGGTATGAACGAGCAACTGTTTGCCATGAGCACTGGTAGCGCCCAGATCGCGGACTTCGCTAATGCGGCCAACTGCGGTGATGATGCCTGTGAACATGGAGCCTCGTTTCTCTATGAGAAAAGCCTCGCAAATTCTGGCTTGCAAGGCTTTTAAATATCTTAAATATCGACACCCGGGCGGATCCGGGTGATCTCCATCATTCTATAGACAGCAGCGTGCCACTATGGGCATGTGGGCTTCTCCATTTTTGCCTTCAGCTTGGGCGTGGTCAAAGTCCGCAGCCACTCTGCATGCTGATTTACAGCAATGAATTGCAGAATGGATTACAGCCGCGTCTGCGCATTCACCGCAAGTTCTCGAATCTGGGTGGGAGGAACCCCAAAGCGCTGCTTGAACAGGCGATTGAACGCAGCGAGATCAGAAAACCCTGCCTCGTAGGCAATGGTGGCAATCAGTTGGCGCGCGCGCGTAGGATCAGCCAGGGCGCGGCGCACATGCTCCAGGCGGCATTGCTGCAAGTAGAGCGTAAAGGTGCTGCCATCTTCTTCAAACATCCTCTGCACTTGCCGCACGCTCATGTGGTGGTGCTTGGCCAGATCAACTACGGATAGCTGCGGGTCGCGGTAGCTGCGCGCCACCTGTGCGCGCAAAGCCGCCAACCGGGCTGCCCGCTCGCCACGCTGGTGCGCTTGATCTGCATCGTCGCCGCGTGCGCCCAAGGCCAGCGTGAGCAGATCGGCCAGGTGCGTGGCGGCGAGGTGGGCCAGGGGCTCATCCAGCACCTCCTGGCGCTGAATGCTGGCCGCGTAGCCGAATAACAAGTCCAACTGCGGATTGTTCCCAAGGCGGGATGCCGGGCGATCCAGCAGCCCGCCCACTGCTGCGCGCTGCATCCAAACGGTTTGAACGATACCGGTGGTGGGGTAGAGGCACTCGAATGGTTCGTCCATCGGTGCCAGCAGCGTGTCGCCCGGCGCAAACTCAGTCTGCACCAATGGGCCACAAGTGTATTGGTAGGGCTGTGAAAAACGCGTAATCCACACGGCATCCATGCCTGCACGTGCAGCCATCGCCCGGCTTCTTCCGGATATATAGGGGCTGAAAAAGCCGCCACCCAAGCTCGTACTGGAGTTCAGCCGGGTGCTGGTCAGGTCCAGGCGAAAAGCGCGCTCGTCCTCAAGCGGCTCCAAGTCCACAGCCATGTCCAGACGTGCGTAGCTCTCCCGGATCTGCTCCATACGGGTGACGGCAGGCAAGACATCGGTGCAAAAGCGCTGAGAAATGACGGAAGACATGGTTGTGGAAGCCGTATAACCGGAGTTTTGACCATTCCAGCATGAGCTACCCCAGTCAGTCAACTGAAAGGCGCGCTCTCCCTTACTTGCCCCGGGGTTGCCCCATAGCGCCGTTTAAAGAGGCGATTGAACGCCGCCAAATCCGAAAAACCCGCTTTATAGGCCAAGGTGGCGATCAGCATGCCTGCTTGCGCCGGGTCGGTCAGCGCGCGGCGCACATGATCCAGCCGGTGGTTTTGCAAGCAGGTGGTGAAGGTGGTACCCGCATCCTCGAATAGCCGTTGCACTTGACGCACGCTCATGTGGTGGCGTTGACTCAAATGGGCTACCGATAGCTGCGGGTCGCTGTAGCGGTGGCCCATATAAGCGCGCATGTCGGCCAGCCGCACGCTGCGTTCACCGCGCTGATGGGCAAGATCGGCCATACCGCCGCGCGCACCGAACGCCAAAGCCAGCAAGTCGGTGAGATGGCGTGCGGCCTGCGAGGCCAATGCAGGCTCCAGGGCGTCAACCAACGCTTGACGCTGGATGCTGGCGGCGTAGCTAAACAGCAGATCCAGATGCGGGCTATTCGCCATGCGCTGCGCCGGACCGTTCAGCAGCGCAGGCAGCGCTGCTCGCTGTATCCACAGTGTTTGCATGGCGCCAGCGCTGGGGTGAACACATTCGAACGCCGCGTCCATGGGTGCAACCAGGGTGTCGCCTGGCGTAAAGGCGACTTGCGTCAACGAGCCGGAGGTATAGGCAAAGGGACGTGAGGAGCGCGCGAGCAACACCGCGTCGACGCCCTCGCGAGCGGCCATAACGGGGCTGCGCCGGGCCATGTGAGGCGTCGCGTTTCCGCTACCCAGGCCAATGTTGGCGCTCAAGGGGATGCTCTTCAGGTCAACACGGAATACGCGCGCATCGCCCAACGGGTCTATATCCACCGCCATACCTTGGCGTGCGTAGCACTCGCGCACTTGCTCAATTCGAGCAGACGGAGGTGAGTAAGGAAGGAGAGAACGTTCGTTCATAGGGGCCAGTATCCGGGCGTTGTGGAGCCAGCGGGAGGGCGCACGTGGGACTTGTCGTTTGCGGCAAAGGGTCCGTCGTTTTCTGCAAGTCCAGTGTCGCTTTTCGCCAAGACGCGTCAGGGGCGTCCCAGAACAATCACCGGGATTCTTTGTAAAGGACGATTCCCGTGCCCCTCTCCATCCCATTCACCGCCCGCACCCCCCGCAGCCGAACCGCACTTGCGCTGGGGCTGGCGCTCTCGGCCGCACTGGCTGGCGCGCCCGCGCTGGCAGCCATTCCCGCGGCAGAACGAACAGCCTTGCTCGCCTTGTACAACAGCGCAGGCGGCGCCAACTGGTCCAACACCACCAGCAACACCAATCCGTGGACGGGCGCATCCGGCACCGAATGCAGCTGGCACGGCGTCACCTGCACCGGCCCGGCGGGCAGTGAGCGCGTCACCGCTCTGAGGCTCAATTTCAACAACCTCACCGGTACGGTGTCATCGTCCCTGGGGAATCTGAGCGAACTCACCACCCTCAACCTGTTTCAGAACGCGTTGACCGGCCCCATTCCGCCACTGGCAGGGATGACCAAGCTAGTGACCGTCAGCCTGGGGCAAAACCAGCTAAGCGGCTCGATTCCACCCCTCACGGGCCTCACCCAGTTGGAGAGCTTCGAAGTCAGGGGCAGCAACCTCACAGGCTCCACGCCCGCCCTCACCGGCTTGACCCGCCTCAAGGTTTTCCACGTGGGAGGCAACGACCTAGACGGGACCATTGGCCCGGTGGCGGGCGCAACGGCGCTGGAGACCTTCAACATCAACGGCAACAAGCTGACAGGCCCCATCCCCGATCTCACAAGCCTTGCTGCATTGCAGTTGTTCGATGCGGGCAATAACCGGCTCACCTCCATCACCGCGTTGGCAAGCCTCGCGAACCTGGACAGTTTCCTCGCCCCGTCCAACCAACTGAGCGGCCCGATTCCGTCGCTGACGGGCCTGGGCAAGCTGCGGAGTTTCCATGTCGAGTACAACCAGCTGAGCGGCCCCATCCCGTCTCTGAGCGGCTTGGCCAGCATAGAAAATTTCTACGTGCGCGACAACCAGCTCACCGGACAGATTCCTCCCTCCCTGGCCACCCTCAGCACGCTGCGCTTCTTCCAGGTGCAAAACAACCGACTCGTCGGCTCGCCTCCCATGCCGCCCAACAACACCATCTCGGCGATCATGTGCCCCAACCCACTGCGCAATAGTGCCGACGCGGCCATCAACGCCGCCTGGGACCCACGTGTGGGCAACGGCAACAATCCCTGGGCGACTGGCTGCACCGGCAGCTGGGACGTGACCCCCACCGTGCGCGACGCCTTCAGTGGCGAGATCATTACCGACGGCCATACCGGCACCATCTCGCCAAGCAGTGTGCAGATCCTGCCCGCTGGCGGCGGTACGCAGTTCACCCTGACACCAGCCCCTGGCTACCGCCTGCGCAACCAGATCGACGCCAACTGCCCCGGTAGTCTCAACGGCAACACCTACACCGTTGCTGGCATCACCGCCAATTGCTACATCAACGCCTCCTTCGTCCCCGATGTCGCGCCTGGCAACGGTGCCTGCGGAAGCGACCACGGCAAGATCCTGGCCATCGCCCCCACCAACCTGTGTAGCGCGGGCAACGCCAGCGCGGTCACCGGCACCGGGCCGTGGAACTGGTCGTGCGCTGGCACGGGCGGCGGCACCACTGCACAATGCACGGCGCAAAAAGCCGCGCAAACCTGGGTTGTCACTGCAGCCGTCAACGGCCCCGGCGGAAGCGCCGCCCCCACCACGCAAACCGTAGTGGGCGGCAGCCGCGCCACCGTCACCGCCACGCCCGCACCCAGCTACATGCTGACAGAGGCCAGCGGCTGCGGCGCCACCTTCTCGGGCAACACCGTCACTACGGCGGCGGTCACTGCGGACTGCACGGTCACGCTGCGCTTTGCGCTGGCAACCACCACCACCACTCGCTTCATCAGCCTGACGCCACCCGCCCCTCGCGTAGGTGAAGAGGTGGCCGTGCGTGTGGCTGTTGATGTGGGCGACACGCCCTTGTCTAGCGGCATCGTCAACGTGAGCGGTGGTGGCGCCAGCTGCGTTGCCACCACGGATACCACTGGCCAAGGCCAATGCAGTCTACGTTTCCCCACCGCTGGCACGCATCAACTGACAGCCGCTTACCCCGGCGACCCGGCGCAGCTCTACTTGCCATCCAGCGCCGTGCAAGACATCACCGTTGCCGCCTCACCCACAGCTATGCATGTCGTACCCACGCTGGGTCAATGGACGCTGGCCCTGCTGGCCGCGCTGACTGGTCTGCTGAGCGCACTGCGCCTGCGCCGCGCCTGAAAACTTGACTTGAAAAATCCAGCACTGCTAGCTCCACCGCTAGCAGCGCTCGCCATCAGAAGCTATTTATTCAATAGCACAAGGACTCCTCAATGACCACCACTGCATGGGCCTACGCGGCTCGTCGCATCCTGCGCACTACGGCGTTATGCCTAGGCGTTGCCAGCATCGCACACGCTGCGGACTGGCGGGCTGCAGACGGCTTCACCGGCGCCCGTTACCAGCACACCGCCACCCAACTGGCTGATGGCCGCGTGCTCCTCGCCGGGGGGCGTGGCGGCGGCGTACTCACCAGCACACAACTCTACGATACCGCCACAGGCCGTTGGAGCAGCGGCCCTGCTCTGCCAGGCGCGCGCGCGAGCCACACAGCTACGCCCCTACGCGACGGATCAGTGCTGATCGTGGGCGGCGACAGCGGCAGCGCTTCGGTGAATACCGCCGTCACCTTCGACCCGCAGACCAGCGCCTTCACCGCCACCACAGAACCCATGTCGCTGCGCCGGCGCCAACACACCGCCACGTTACTGCTGGATGGCCGCGTGCTCGTCGTTGGTGGGCGTGGCATTGCGGGCCAGGACGGATTGCGGTCCGCTGAAATCTACGACCCCGCCACCCGCACCTGGGACAGCACCGGCACCATGCCTGGCATGGGCGCACGCCAGCACACGGCCACGCTGCTCGCAGATGGTCGCGTGCTCGTCGCGGGTGGCATCGACAACGGCAACGGCACCACCAACACCGCAGCTATTTGGAGCCCCGCCACCGGAGTCTGGTCCGCCGCCGCCCCCCTACCCGCGCGCCGCGTGAACCACACCGCCACACTACTGCCCGATGGTCGTGTGCTCCTGGCCGGCGGCAACGACGGCGGCGGCGCACTGGACGCTACGCTGCTGTACGACCCTGCCGCCAACACCTGGACCGCCGCTGCGGCGCTGCACCTTGCGCGTACGCAGCACAGCGCTGCGCTGTTGCCTGACGGACGCGTGCTGCTGGCGGGCGGCGCGGACAATGCCGGTGGAACGCCCACGGCGGCAGTGGAAATCTTCAATCCCACTGCCGGCCTTAGCAGCGTCTACGCCCCTATGGTGCAGCCACGCGGGCAGCACAGCGCGCTTTTACTACACACTGGCGAGCTGCTGGTAACTGGCGGGGAAGGCGAAGGTGGCGCGCTGGCGAGTGCGGAGCGCTTGACTCTGCATGCGCTGGAAGCGGCCACCACCGGCCCGCTACCTACACGGCGCGAAGCGCACCGAGCCACAGCGCTACGCGACGGCTCTGTGCTCGTCACTGGCGGCAACGTGCCCAGCGGCGGCTCGGCCGACCCGTCCGCAACCACGCTGCGCTACAACATCGTTACCGGACTGTGGCAAAACGCAGCCCCCATGAACGAGCTGCGCGTGTTTCACACGCAAACTCTGCTAACCGATGGCCGCGTGCTGGTCACCGGAGGCTCGCAGGCGAATGACAGCGCCGAGCTGTACGACCCCGTAGCCAACCAGTGGATCCCCACACCAACGCTGCTGCAGGGTCGCTCTGCCCACACCGCCACATTGCTGCCCAGCGGCAGCGTGCTGCTGGCTGGTGGCACCAACACTCAGAGCGCCAACGTCGGCGTGAACGAGATCTACCGCCCCGGCACCAACCAGTGGCTGTCCGCCGGAACTATGGTGGATCCTCGCAATGGCCACACAGCCACGTTGCTGGCCGATGGTCGGGTGCTTGTAGCAGGTGGCAACATCGCCAATGGCCGGGGCACGGCCAGTGCAGAGTTCTACACGCCCGCCACCGGCACTTGGGCGGCCGGGCCTAACATGCAGCAGGCCCGAAACCTGCACACCGCCACACTGCTGCCCGACGGACGTGTGCTGGTAACCGGCGGCCACACCCTCGCCGCAGGCTATATCGCCAGCGTCGAGATTTACGACCCCTCCACCAACACCTGGCAGGCCACAGCGCCCATGCAACAGCGCCGCGTCGCGCACACCGCCACGCTACTGCCCGATGGCCGTGTTCTTGTCACCGGAGGCACTTACAACGGCGCAAGCGTTGCCACCACTGAGGTTTATGACCCCGGCTCCGGCATATGGCAAGCGAGCGGCCCTCTGCCCCAGGGGCGCAGCGCCCATAGCGCCACGCTGTTGGCCAGCGGGCAGGTGCTGATAGCGGGCGGGCTCGCGCCGAGCGCAACGACCGCATTGTTGTACGGCCGCCAGATCGGCGTGCCGGATGCGCGCCGTCCGCACATTACGTCCTTCCCTTCGCAGCTTGCTCACGGTGCCGCGCTGCAGTTGTTGGGTCAGCGCTTCACCGGCGAGAGCGAGGCCAGCGGCGGCGGTACCGGCCAGTCGGCCACCAACTCCCCGCTGCTGCGTTTGCAGCGTGTGGACAACGGCGCCGTGGCATGGCTGCCCGCTGCGGCCTCTGAAACAACCAGCTTTCTTACGCGCGCACTGCCACCAACCACAACCCCTGGTCCCTACCTGGCCACACTGTTCATGAGCGGTATGGCATCCGACGCTGTGCCTCTTCTAGTGGTGTCTGCAGGCATGCCCAACCCACCCGTCAACGTCACAGCCACACCGGGTAACGCACAGGTCACCTTGCGCTGGGAAGCGCCGGTGGGCGGCACCGCACCCACGTCTTACACCGTGACAACCCACCCCGGCGGCGCGAGTTGCACCGTGCAGGCGCCCGCCACCACCTGCACCGTGACGGGCCTTACCAACGGCACCATCTACGCCTTCATCGTTACGGCCAACAACGCCGGCGGCAGCGCATCTGCCCCGCCCACTAGCGGCGTGGCGCCCACACCTGCGCCGGTCCCGGTGGTCAACCCGGCAGCCGCCAAGCCCATCCCCACTTTAGGCGAGTGGGGCGTGCTGCTAATGGCTGGGCTAATGCTGCTGGCCGGTGCTTGGCACACACGCCGGAGGCGGTCCTGGCACACCGCCTAACTGCGGCACAAGATCACTTTCATGCTTTCCTACGAGACCATTCCCATGCATCACCACGACATATCCCCTGGCCGCATCACCCCTGCGCCCCGTCTCAACATCTACGCCAATATTCACAAGGGCCTACGCGCCATGATGATGGACACATTGGCCTGTGTCGGCAGCGTAGATATCCATGACAGTACTCAACTGCCTGCCGTGTGCGAACGTGTCTTGGAGCTATGCGACATCTGCACCAGCCATATGGGACATGAGCACGAATTTGTACACGCGGCGATGCAAGCGTGCCAACCCGGATCCGCCGCCCAGATCGCCGCAGAGCATCAAGAGCACCTGGCTGTGATTGCTGAACTGCGCGAGACCGTGTCCAGACCGTACTCAGGCTGCAGCGGCCCCATGCAGGAACAAGCTGCGTTGGAGTTGTACCGCAAGCTGGCGCTGTTCGTGGCAGAGAATTTCGTGCACATGCATGCAGAAGAGGTCGAACACGTCAAAGTTCTATGGGCCTGCTACAACGATGAAGAACTGCACGCACTGGAAGAACGCATCGTGGCATCCATGCCCCCAGCAGACACGTTGATGCACATGCGCTGGATGATTCCTGCAATGGCGCCTGTTGAGCGCGCCGCGCTACTGTCCGGCATGCAAGCTGTGGCTCCGGCGCGGGTATTTTCAACGGTACTCGATACGGTACAGCCACACTTAAGCCATAACGACTGGAGCAAACTAACCCGCGCTCTGGCATCCACTCGCGCAAGCATGTCTGTATAAATCGTTCAGCCTTGGTTTCGCGCTGAAATCGTGGAATTCTTCCAATCCATGCAAGTCCACGCAAGTCCTGGCATCCATGCCAACTATCCGACATGCGAATTTCTTGCGTTCCAAGGTGAAGACTTCCTACAGACTTTTGTATTCCTGGCCTTGAGGATGAGGGATCAAACCCCTCAGACCTCAATCAAAGGAATCGCAATGGCCGACATCGACAATCAACCCCAACAGGATCTCTCTGGAGCAGAGGCTGGCAAAAAAATCCGTGAAATTGCCAAAGACACCGGAACCTGCATGTTCCAGACTGGCTTCGAAACCTTTCCGGGCGACACGAGGCCCATGGCCATTCAGGAGGTAGATGACGATGGCACCTTCTGGTTCTTGAGCTCCACAGAGAGCGAAAAAAATCGTGACATCGCCCGTGACCCTCGTGTGGTGCTCACCTGCCAAGACCAAGGAAAGACGGCCTACTTGGCAGTGACAGGCCAAGCCAGCATCCACACTGACCGCCCCATGATTGAAAAATATTGGACTTCGTTCGCCAACGCCTGGTTCGAAGGAAAGGATGATCCACGCGTGACAGTGATCAAGGTCGTTGCAAGCGACGGCCACTATTGGGAAACCAAAAACGGCAAGATCATCGCGTTCGCCAAGATGAGCTTTGCGGCTCTCACAGGCGCAAAAATGGACGATGGCGGCGTCAGCGGGGATTTACGACCTCTTTAGCCGCTAGAATCCCTCCCTTGGCGGGGCGTTAGCTCAGTTGGTTAGAGCAGAGGACTCATAATCCTTTGGTCGTAGGTTCAAGTCCTACACGCCCTACCACGCCGATTATGAAGAGCCCGCTATCAATATGGTAGTGGGCTTTTTTATTTCCAGTTCATGTAGCGAGAGTACGGGGTGTACGGGCAGATCCGCCAATCCTTGCGAGCAAAAAAATAAGTCCAAAAAAAATACCTCTTGGGGCCTGATTGGGCATTTATGGCTAGGTGGCATCGATTTCCACCTCTTCTACTTAACTGCTATACAGCCATTGACATCGCACCACCATAAAAGCGGGTGAGAATCTCGCGCTTTTCGGTTCGCGGGCCTAGTAGGAGCAAAACGGTTATGCGCGCTCAGGCGTCACGCTCAAGCGTAACCCTACAGCGTGCAATACCTTGTGCAGTGTGGATATAGTCGGGTTTCCGTTTTCGCTCAGCGCCCGGAATAGGGATTTTTCTCCCACATCGGCACGTCGTGCCACCTCGGCCATGCCATGCGCTTTGGCCACCTGTCTCAGCGCCACCAGCAGCGCAGCAGGGTCGTCTAACTCCAATACCGCTTCCACATAGGCGGCGGCCTCCTGAGGATCTTTCAGGGATTCGGTCAAATAGCTTTGGTAGCTCACATCGCGCGGTGCAATCATGTTTAGCCCCTTTCTTTCCAGTCCTTTAGGTACTCGATGGCCTGCGCAATAGTTCGGCCTTGGTCGGCCTTGTCGCTGCCACACAGTAGCAGCACCAGCACAGGCCCTTGGCGGCTCAAATACACGCGGTAGCCCGGCCCCTTGTCGATTCGCAACTCTTGGACGCCATCGCGCAGAGGTTTGCAGTCACCAAAGTTTCCAGCCTCCAGCCTCTATTCGCAGTAACCGTGCTTTGATAGCTGCACGGCCTTGCCTGTCTGCTAACGCCTCCAGCCACTGCAAAAAAGGCACACGTCCCGCACTATCGGCGTACATTTGAATTCCCATGATGGTATCTTAAACGATACTTTCATGCAATTACTCACAACTTACCTGGCTCGGCCTGGGCGTCGAACTGCGCAACAGCCTACCCCAGAATCCAATCCTCGATGTGCTCATGGTGAACCCGCAACAGGTCGAGTGCTAGATCATCTTTGAACCGCTCATCGTGAGTGGTAACGATGTTCTCAATTTATGAGCTGCCCATCGCGGCCTGCGGATCCAAGGCGTTCATCAGAATGGTTTGGTCAGAAATGGATGCCACGATAGAGTGCATAAGAAGACGGCTCGCCCACTACGCACTCATCTGAAGAACGCATGACTAAATTAGTGGTACCTTTCGCAGCAACTCTTCAATTGCCAAGGCGCGGGGGCTTCTCACCTTTGAGAGTCGGCAACGGATTCGAGCCCGCTTGCCAATCTGTGCGGCACAACACCATTCACTCCAGGAGCAATCATGAAGCGCATCTTATTTTTGGCACTTCTCATCGGCTCAGCCGCCGCACCTGCCATGGCGGCAGAACCTTCAGCCGCTTGCGCCGCCAAACGCGCCAACATAGAGGCTCAGTTGCAAGAGGCCACAGCACGCGGTCGCAAGCAGGAGATTGCTGGATTGCAGAAGGCCCTCAAGGCCAATAAGGCCCGATGCACGGACGAGCTGCTTGCCAAAGAGCGCGAGAAGGATATCAAGCAGGCTCAGAAAAAACTGGCCGAGCGGGAACGAGATCTCTCCGCAGCTCAGCTAAAGGGCGATGCCAAGAAAATTGAAGAAAGGCAGCGTAAGCTTGATGAGGCGCGCAGTCAGCTAGAGGCAGCTCAAAAGCCTATCGGCTCGTAATGGAATGCCTCATGACGATTGAAAACCATGAGCGCGCCGCGAATTCCGAGCGCGCGCTAATGAGTTCAAACCCCGAAATATAAAAATCTGCAATCCGAGCCTTCAAACCCCAAAAATACCGTGCTATACTGCATGGCTTCGGGCGGCTGTAGCTCAGTTGGATAGAGTACTTGGCTACGAACCAAGGGGTCGTGGGTTCAATTCCTGCCAGCCGCACCACTTAATTTGTTAAGTAGATCAATAGCTTAGAGGCCGAAAGCCCCTAGGCTATTTTTCTTTGTGCGTTTGATTTATGCCCTCGTGTCCGAGCAGTGTCCGAAAACAACTTGTTTTCCGATGGATGGCGTTAGGCGATGCTGGACAGTCGGCGAGTACAAGAATGTCTAAGATGGTGGGCATTCTTGGAAGAGAGAGCAAGTAGCATGGCAACATCAAAGACACCAAACCGTTCGACTCCCTCGGCAAAAGCTGCGGAAAAGACGCCTGCCCAGGGTCGCGAAGCAACGGCGTCAACACGCTCACGGTCACGCAAAGCGTTGCCAGCCTCTGTCGTAAGCGATGGTACGGACGCTCTTCACGTCGATCTGGCGTTTGCAAAGCCAGACTGGGACAAGCAAACAGATAATGCTGTGCGCCCACTCTGGGAAATCGCCGCATTGGCAATGGGCATAGACCCCGTCTCTAAGGGCGTCACGGCCAGACGAAAGCTTGATTCAGAATGGGCAGCCGCGTACCTTAGGCTGGTAACGGCCATGTGCGATGCGCTTTCACCGAAGCGTGGTGGCGGCATTTACTATGACCCTACCAAGCCAGCCAACATTTCCCGCATAGGCAATAAGAAGGACTTGAAATTCGTTCGCGTCGATGCCGCAAGCGCCACTGCATTCGTGGTGAACGTTCGTAAACATACACCTCAACCACCAGAGTTTGCCCAACTGCAAACGTTGCTGGCGCATGCGGCAACTCCAGAAAATACCTCAATCCCAAAATTCGAGGCAAGTGAGCAATCAACACCTCCTAAAAAATCGCAAGAACAAGCCAATGAAACAAAGGCCAGCAAAATCTTGATGACTTTGCTGTACATCGTCGTGGAGCAAGAGATGGGAGGCTGGGCTGACGCGGATACCGCACAGCGAGGGATCGTTGTCAACAAGATACTCAAACATCTTGATCGTCACGAGATTCGTTCAACACGCGGCATGAGTCCTGATGCTATCGAAGACTTACTTGACATGGGTATGGGCCTTGCACCTTTGCGCTTGCCACCCTCTGTCAACGTGCATAAATAGCGCACCACAGTAGTGCCTGCCGCCCTCATGGATTCATCGGGAATCCATGATGAATCCATCGGCCCTAGCTCAAATTCAGCCAGAAACTCGCTTCATCGTTCAGGGAAATCTGACGAGGTTTTCCACGATGCAGGCGAGTCTGACGAGGCTCTCCGAAAGCTTAAGTAACTTTTTGGAGCCCACTATGGAGCAAATTCTGAATGATGCGCTTATCCGTAAGCGCGAGGTGCTGAAAATGACCGGCTGGTCGAACAGTACACTTTACAACCGTATTGCTGCGAAGCAGTTTAAGGTTGGTGTCAAGATTGGCCCACGCATGGTCGCGTGGCCCCTGAGCGAGGTGCAGAACCACATTACTCAGCTTATCAACCAACGCGACCAGAAGCAAGGAGAGTTGGCATGAAAAACCGCTTTCCTCAACACATGGCTGTGTCGTCCGGTTTCATCATCTTTGGCGCAAACAATCAGGACATCGCTGCCGACGCTCGTTTGGTAGCAGTTGATCTGGTGATGAACGACAGCGACGCTCTCGGGCCAAGCTTCGGTGGCCGCAATAAAGTCATTTCTATGTATCCCGGAAATCGCTATCAACAGAATAGCATTCAGGCGTACCGCAATTTCTGCGGGGCACCGCCAGAAGGGGTTGAACATGAAATTGTGATGGTCGATAGTCGCAAGAGCAACTTCAATTTTTGTAGCGATGAAGCGTCAGGAATTTTGACTAGCAAGATTCGTGAGGCAGGAAAAACTGGTCAAAAGACAGCCATCGTTTTTGGTCAGCCTGTTACCAATACCAACAGCATGTTGTTTGCAGATACGCTCGGCCATTTCCGGCAGGAGGCAGCAGCTTCAGATGTGCTGTTGATTGCAATTTTTACCAACCCCGATGGGTTTGACGATACCGAACTCCCTAATGTGTGTGAGGAATATTTTGGCATTCGGGAAGCAGTACCAGACTTTGACCAAGACACTGCCATGGTGTTTGAGTGTGAAAGTCTGAAGGGGTTGCGCCGCTTCGGCATGGGGCAAACCATGTGCAGTATCAGCTATGCGAATCGACGCATCCAACACAAGTTCACTGCTTTTGTAAGTACCGAACCTCGGGATCGGGCCATGTGGTACTTGCAATGTGCAGGCCGTGCCAATGTGGATATTGCCAAAGCCTTGAAAGTTCACCCGTCAACAGTGACACGGACATTGCAAAAGCTGCCGCGCAATGAACCAGTGGTGAAGTCGGAGGACTGGCTGGAAAAAATGCTTACACACCTGCGATGCCTTGAAGATGGTGGGGCTGCATCGCGTGACACCCATTCGCCTAAATCTATGTGGGTAGACAATGACGACGAGCTTGATGACGCTGAGTGTGATGACGACGATGAGGAATGTTGATCTGAACAAGTCAACATAAATCATTGCAACAGGGCATCGCAACTTGCGCAATCGACGCAACGCTCGCGATGCCCTGAATGATTCCGGTGCCAATAAACGGCATCTGATTTAGTAACCCATAGACCACGGCAAAAGCGGATAGAACAAGTCCGCCGGGCGGAGCTTTGTCCGCTTGCCTTGGTCAGTAACCAAACAGGAAATCAATATGGCTGAATTTACAAAAATCGAGTGGACGGGAAAGGCTGGAAAAACTTTTAATCCATGGTGGGGCTGCGTCAAGGTCAGCGCAGGTTGCGACCACTGCTACGCCAACTCATGGGCAAACCGCATGGGGCACGATGTTTGGGGGCCGCATGCAGATCGTCGCCTTTTAAGTGAAAGCAACTGGAAGCAGCCACTCAAGTGGAACAAGAAAGCTGAAGAAGCCGGAGAACGCCATAAGGTGTTCTGCGCTTCGATGGCTGATGTGTTTGAAAACCGTCCTGACTTGATCGAACCGCGCCAACGGGTCTTCGACCTCATCGACGAGACGCCTGCATTGGACTGGTTGGTGCTGACCAAACGCCCGCAGAACATCAAGAAGCTTATTCCCAAAAACTACGACTACCCGCCCAACCTGTGGCTGGGTACAAGCGTGGAAAACCAAGATGCAGCAGACAAGCGTATTCGCTACCTGTTGGAACATGGCCGTGCTGCGGTACGCTTCCTTTCGTGTGAACCGCTCTTGGGGCCAGTGGACATTCGCAAGTACCTTCAGCCAGCGGCCAACGGTGCCAAGATTGATTGGGTCATTGCCGGTGGTGAAGCTGGTGGTCATTCACGCCCCATGAATCCGCTGTGGGCGAAAAGCCTGATTGAGCAATGCCAAGACACCGGAACACCAGTGTTCTACAAGCAATGGGGCGATTACGTGCCCTTGAAGCGTGTTAGCGGTGATGGAAAGACCTATCGCACGATTCCGGTATTCAAGGCTAATGGTGATGAGATTCCGATGGCACGGGTTGGCAAAAAAGCCGCTGGCCGCGCAATCCTTGGGCGCGAATGGAGTGAGTTCCCGGTCACGTCGCTTTCCGCCTGATGTAGGTGCCCCCGGATGCTGGCGAGATGCTGGTGTTCGGGGTCACAACCTTTTGGGAATTCAAAAGCCATATTGCGGTGGCTAATTTCAGAAAGTGCCAACGACCGCTAGCTTGGTGTTCAAAGTCGCTGTAAAACATCGCCTTTGGCAATACGTCAATGCAGTTTTTGTCAATGTCCCTCTGAATTGGTTGTTCCGGCATCACAAACGCCAACGACCGCTAGGTCAACAGGCAATCGACAAGCAACTTTGTGCAGTTGAGGCTCACAACACAGTCAACGGGTGCCTCAACTGCCCAATTTAATGGATTTCAACATGAAGAAGACCGTGACAAAACACACCAATAAGAACACTATACGTAGTAGTAATGGGAGTAGATTCATTGGCAGTCATAACCTAGATGTTGATGATTACTTCAAGGATCTAGATGAGACAGATGAACCAGCAGGCAAGACCAGTAGCTCAATGCACGATGGCACCATCAAAGCCAAGAGCAGCAAGGTCACACCAGCCTGCATTGCGGGCTACCCGCTGCATGTGCTGGACGCGGATGGTCAACGCCCCGTCAAGGCGCTTCGCCGGAGTCGTGTAGCGGCAGGCAAAACATCTAGTACCAGCAAATTGCAGCGGGAGCCTGCGCCCAATATCAGCAGCAACAAGCCTGTGGTGGTCGGTACTGACAAGCTGCATTTCTCTGTGCCCGTATCCAAGTCTCAATTAGACCGCGCTGTGGAAGTGGCCTTGCTTATGGTGAAGCTGAAGGAGAAGCCTCTAACGCACCGCAGCGTCAAGGCTGAATGGTTCCGTCACAAGTTTGTCTACACCTTTGGCAGTCATACTTATGCCAAGCCCTGCCAGGCTGTGCTGAAAATGGAAGCCACGAACCCCAAAGTGAAACTGGCGATGGAAGTGGACATTAACCCTAACCGGATGACTGCCTCTGACGTATCGGAGTGGATTGCCCTGTGGAAAGAACTGTTTGCTTTGCATCCCCGTGAACTCGCCCAACAGATTGGAGTCATGCGTATCGACCATAACGCGGATTGCCCGTTCCGCACAGATGACCTCATCATTGATTTTGACGGTGCAAGGATGGGCGAAAAATACTACGTCAAAACCGACACCGGAGCCAAGATTCAAACAAGTTACGCAGGTGGCGCAAAGTCCGCTGAACGCTTGTCAGTTTACGACCAAGATGGCCGTGAAGCCTTCTTAGAAGCGCAGGCTCGTGCTGCTGGTCATCACCAAGATGAGGCGCACGCAGACGATGCGCTCATCCATTTGAAGAAGGTAGCAGGCGGCGAACGTACCCGTGTTGAAGTGCGCCGGGTGTTTGAAGGCAACCACCCCAAAGTATCCGAGCTAGGTGCTATCGCTGATCCGTTTGGCAGCGTCAGCGTCTATCACGTTGATCGTAGCAAGGCAAAGCGTCTTGACGTTGAGTTCGTTGCCTTCCTCGACAGTGTGCGTGTGCGCGGTGTCAACGGTGCGGGTCGGTACTTGGTCAAAGCATGTGGCAACACCAAGGAAGCCAAGACCAAAGTTCAGGCATTTGAGCGCCAGCTTGCTCGCCTTGCAGCGCCGTGGTGGCCTCCGCAGGACTTCAACGCTAGCGCCTTGGATTTGCTGAAGTCTTTGCCAATTTGGGAGTTTTTGAGCCCGACAAATGGTCGTAAAAAATAGCGCCTTATGACATCAAAAAAGACGTTGATGGCATCTACACATGGTGACGATTTGACCCCCTCAACGACCATCTCAGCAGACCAGTTGATGGCCTCAATGGGGTGGTTTGCCGGGGCAAACAGCAACGTAGCCTGAACGGCAGTCATTGCGTGATTGACATCAATTTGGCCACTGCATCTGATGATGCATTGCACAGGCCATCCGCAATCCGTGCAACTTACGCAATCCGCGCAACGCCGGCCCAGAAACGTGCCGCCTCGGCTAATTTGAGCGCATCGTAACCAAGCTTGTAACAACCATGACCACAGTCAACAACAAAACGCCGTATCCGAAACAGAAGACGACACCCCCGTCAGAAGCTTATCGACGCAGCCCGTACCGTGAAGCCACCACGGTTGTTCGTGTCCCTGAAAGTCTGCTGCCCACTGTGTACCAACTCCTTGACCAAGCGCGGCAGGATGTTGAAGACGCTGCATGGCTTGAACGTTAACCTACTTGCAAAATAAACCAACTTGGTTATAATTCGTTATGGAGAAAAGTACCCCTCACTGTAAGCTGGCCGTTGTTCAGTCGCTGGTCGAAGGCGGTAATGTCAGGGCGACAGCAAGCGCGTTCGGTGGGGCTCTTGAGCTTGGCATCAATGACTTGACCGGCATGTGTGCAGTGGTCATGTCTCTGACCACTGCCAACTTCTACAAAAGCATGACGACCCATGCGGATCACCGTGTTTGGCAGGACGTGTACCAAGCCAAGACCGCCAGCGGCGCTGAGGTGTATCTCAAGCTGACTGTCATCGACGACGTTTTGATTGTTTCATTCAAGGAGCTGTGACCATGAAATGCCCATGCTGTGGAGCGGCTGAACTGATCCACGATACCCGCGACATGCCCTATGTCTACAAGGGCGAAAGCACCACCATCCCCACCGTGACAGGAGACTTCTGTCCTGCCTGCGGCGAAGTCGTCTTGAACCGCGAACATGGTGACCGATACAGCGAATTACTTGGGGCGTTTCAGCGACAAGTGAACGCAGCTTACGTTGACCCCGGCTACATCGCCAAGGTTCGCAAGAAGCTCGACCTTGACCAACGTGAAGCTGCCGATATTTTCGGCGGCGGCGTGAACGCTTTTTCCCGCTACGAAAACGGCAAGACCAAACCACCGCTGGCACTGGTCAAGCTGTTGAAGGTGCTGGATAGGCACCCCGATTTGCTGAGCGAAGTCAGAGCGGCGTAGAGCGCCCCCAGTGATCTGACAAAGGCGTTGCGGAAATGAAAACCCGACTTGTTGACGGCGTTGAAGTTCATCGTGGTTCCGGCAACGTGTTTGCTGACCTTGGCCTAGCTGATGCTGAAAAACTCAAGATCAAAACTGGCTTGGTGATCGAAATCAGGAAAGCCATGAAAAGCTTTGGCCTGAGCCAACAAGAAGCTGCAAAACGGATGGGCATCATTCAGCCCAAGGTCTCTGACATGATGAGTGGTGACTTCACCAACCTGTCTGAGCGTAAGCTGATGGACTGCCTAACGCGGCTAGTTGAAATAGAACATTCAAGTTGACAGCCCCATGAGTAAAACTGACCATCGTATTCAGCCTGTTTCTACTGGCGCTGACCTGGCTGCTTTGCGTGAAGCAAGCAGTTCATTGGATATGCTGCTGCAGGAGAATGGCGCTGACGTTGAGAATCTGGTCGCGGAATTTGATGCCATGCGCAAGGCCGATTCGTCATTAAGCGTGCCGACGACTACAACAGGCTAGGGATTTTTCTTCGCGCCACCGGGCGGATGTACTTCGCCAAAGTCACGTCGGACTTGTGCCCGGTTTGCTCACGTATCTGCCACGGCTGTAAACCTTTTTCCGCTGCGCTCGTGCAGTAGCCAGCCCTCAAGCTGTGGCCGCTGACTTTTTTGGAGTCGCCGCCCACACTCGCCACTGATGCCTTCACCACCAGCGCCACCGATTGTGGTGATAACCCATGCCGTGCAATGCGGTCATGGCGGGTGACGGCACGAAAAACATACCCCTCTTTGATACCTGCGATTTCCAGCCAGTTCACCAAGGCACGCACCGGGCAGCGGTCGCCGTTGGCATGGGGAATGAACACGGTTCGGCCTTGACGCTCTTGGTCAGTCTTTGAGGATGGCAAGAAAATTTCTAAACCATTGGGCAGGTGCGTAATGTGCTCCACCATCACGCCGACAAGTTCTGACCTGCGCATGGCTGATGCAAACCCCACCAACAAAAGTGCGCGATCCCGTGCCGCTTTGACTGGCATCTTTTGGCGGTCGATCATCACCAGCGCGGCCAACAAGTCGTCTTTGACCATTGGCTGTACTTGCCGTTGCTTGGTGCCCAACGTGCGGCGAATGCCCTGCATCACACGTTTGACGGTTTCGCTTTGGGCTGGGGATTCGAGATTTTTCTCAAGGTGAGCCTTGTGAATGGCGGTCAGTCGGCGCTCGATGGTCGCCACGGATAATTTTTCTGCACACGAGGCCAGGTATTCGGCCAAAACAGCAGGGCTGGCCGGAATGGCCCCGCCATTGGCGGAAAAATGTTTCAAGTCTGAGGCGTATGCGCGTTTTGTTGCGCTTGACTGACTGGCAGCAATGAAGCGGTCAGCAGTGGCAGAAAAACCGTCTAAAACGGCCTCTGGCGGCTTTGCTGGCACTCGGTTGGTAGTTGCTGTGGTCTTGGTCGCTTTGGTGGCTGTAGCGCCTGCTTTTTGCGTGGAAATTTTGGTCATTTTGAAGGGCTTTCTGGCAGTCGATAACTGTGTCTTATCGCTACCTGAGGTTTGAGAAAAATTCCCCGCACCCATAGGCGTGCAGACGTGCGAAATCAGCACGCGCCAAGGGCATGACAAGAAAAAAACAAGTGGGGAATTAGGGAGAAAACCAAACCAACGCAGGGCGCGTCAGTTCATTAACCTCGCTATTGCGGCGAAATATTCAGTGAGTGTTGCAGGTTTTTCATCGAGAAGCAACAGTAAATTTTTACCGCTAGGCCTAATTTGTGGAGTGAATCGCCACCATCATCCTCTAACCGTACCGCGAAACTCGTCAGTCGTGCCCACTGCTTCGGCGCAGAGTTGGCCAGCCCCTTTTCCAGTTAATGAACGATCACCGATTACAGGACCTTGCGATAGTCCGGCTCTGATAACTGAGGGTGGCTTTGGTTTTTTTGCATCTTCTTTTGCTTTGTATTCATCAAGCATTTCTCT
The DNA here is from genome assembly GCF_000422885.1 of Ottowia thiooxydans DSM 14619. Taxonomy (GTDB): domain Bacteria; phylum Pseudomonadota; class Gammaproteobacteria; order Burkholderiales; family Burkholderiaceae_C; genus Ottowia; species Ottowia thiooxydans. The sequence continues at coordinate 46,173 of NZ_AUGX01000027.1, forward strand.
GGCTTTGGCCTTCATGGCCGTCAGCGTTTTGTTTTTTGCTTCAAGTTCCTCGGCTTTACTGGCTAGCGGCCAAAGGCATTCAATTTCACGCAGAAGCTTGGTAATACGGCCTTTAAGTCCTCCGATTTCACGGTTGTTTCTTGTACTGATTGCCTTGATCTGCTCAAGCGTGAGGGCATAGAGGGTAGTGGCTTCTCCGTCAGCCTTGCTTCTCCAAACTTGGAAGGAATGAAAGTCCGTGTTGCCAATTACCTGTTCAAACGCATCACGGTCGGTATGTCCACCTTTGTTGGCTCCAGCAGGGGTGTAAATTTCGTACAGAGTTTTCCCCCTGATTTGTTTCACGGCATGCTTCAAGGTTGACCTCCAATGCGTTCATCATCCGCTGCGGTGCGCGGATGCAAAATCGAAACCAGCCTCCGCAATTCACGGTCAGGCGAAATGGCACCTTTGTACAGCGGACTGCATGGCGTTTCAGACAACCTGAGCGACAGCGCCAGCAAGTCTTTCGTTTCAAGGTATTCGCGGTAGCCTTCTGCCAGATACGAGAACTGGTTCATGATGCCGACAACGCTGCGATTTGAAGTCTTGGCGTATTGGACTTTATTCATCTGGGCAAGCTCTTGCTCAACGAACGGTCGGGGTATACCGTGAACGGCCAAAACACCAGCCAGATATTCAGGAAAGCGCGTTACCAAATCTGTCGCCGGAGCCAAAGGCATCAGTACGGGTAAAAGAGTTTTTTCATTGACCAGCAGGGCAACTTGCGGCTTCCAGAACAAGGCCGTGGCATACCAGTTGCCAAGCAACGTGCCAGACGCACCATCGGGTGCGATGGCCGATGGTTTGATGCGATCAAGCAATTTTTTGGTGCAGTGCAACTGATACAAAACGCGTGAGATTCAGTGCTTGTGCAAGCCCAGCTTGTCGAACAAGATTCGGTTTCGTCGCCCCGCGTCCTTTACCAGCTTGTCGTAAGAAATAATTTCTATGCATCCATTGCCAGCCGCTAGATTGAAAAAGTACCCTTCGTTATCCGCTGTGCGGTGGTAACGGCCATAGACCTGTTTGTGCAACGATGGTTTTAGGTCCGCTATGAGGTATCCGGTGTACCGAAGATTCGCGGGGTTTATTTGGCGCCCTTCAATGTCGTTCACATTACCGTCGCTGATTTCCCTGAATCGCTGAATGATTTGGTCGGCGGGGTCTTTGTCATAGTCGTCTCGTCCTGGGCGTTTGAATTCGATGATGATGACACCACCGCTGGGCAAGTTGTCAGACTCAGCCACTCCAATGGGTGTGTCGTAAAAGAACGCGAAAATATCAGGCTCTTTGCCAGACGTGCCTTTTAGCCCTGGAACGCTATTGAGTTTTTTGTCTGATGTCAGCAGGGTGTGATAGCAGAGTCGTTCATCAATAACCCACAGATTTTGCTGTTCAAAGAAAATATCTTTTGAAGTGGCCCCCATCGGAAAAATCATCTTGTGAAGTACGCGCTCGAACGGGTATTTGTCGTCGGTGCGAACCCTCTTCAAGCTTTGGCTTACAAGGTCGAGTATGGTTCTGCGGTGGGCAACGTAAGCCGCCAGTTGCGCCTTCCCAATTTCATTGGCTTGCTCGGCAACAATCTGAAATCGTTCTTGATACTGCTCGAAGGTTTCGGTTTCAAAAAGCGCGGCTACATGACGCACCTCTTTGCGAACTGAGTCTTCAACATCACGTTTGACATGCAGTAGTGCCTCGTCAAGCTTTTCTGTGGTTAAGCCGGGCTGAATTCGTTGCTCGATCAGCTCCTTGTAGCGGGGATGGGTAAGGGCGCGATACTCAGGCGCTTGCTCTACAAATTTTTCAATCTGTGACCGCTTTTCTTCGTTTGTAGATTGCAGGTCATCTGCAAGGAGAGGTCGTAGTGTGTCGGTTATTCCTCGATTGAGCGATTGTCGAGAAACGAGGGTTTCATCAATATCGGGTTCATCGTCTGATTGAAATGAAATTCTGGTGCGCTCCTGATTAGCATGGTCGTCGAGGTATTCGCCAGTAACCAGGACAATCAGCGTGTAAGGCTCTTGGTCAGCGTCCAGTAACTTTTCAGGCAACTCGGGCAACAAGTCACGTAATTTGTTCGTTGTAACCTCCCGCCCATTTGCGCACAAATGCAGGTCGTGCCGTGAACGGCCATCCCGATGCCTATAGGCTTGCAGAGCAAAGGTGTGCCCAAGCACATCAAACAACCTTTCCTCAATATGAGTCAAGACAGTAGTTTCAAAAAGCTTGTGTAAGTCAATAGGCGCGTGTCCCGGAGACTCCAACGTGATTGGGGGACAAGAGCGTGCCGCAAACCGGATTAGAAAGTGCGCAAGAATTCTCTCGGCAATGATGGCAGGGTCATGCGGCCAGCCACCTTTGAATTTACCTTCCATCCCCCGCATTGACAGTGCAGTGCCCCGTGTCTCTTTAACTGGCGTAACTTTGTCGGCACCCTTCAACTCGTCAGCGATGGAGAAGTCAAATTCACGCAGTAGGGTTTCACCTTGTCGCTGAAATACGCTGCGAATGTGGACGTTGGAAAAGACTTTCAAGAAGGTAAAACGACCAACACCTTTGCCGCCAACTTTGACTTTGGACAGGGTATGAGCCTCTTGAAACGAAGCAAGATTTCCATCATCAAAACCAACACCATCATCGGAAATATCGAAGCCATCCAATACGAACACTTCATCACCACCTTGATGAGCGAGGTCGTGCGTTGCGACCAACCGTATGCGTATGGCGTGGTTGAGGAAACCGTCTTTATGTTCTTCGATAGCATCAATCGCATTGGAAATCGCCTCGAATAACGGCATCATTGCTTTGGCCTGAGACAGTTCTAGTCGATCTACTAATCCTTTGATGTTTGCCAGCATTGTGTTCCCCTTGATTTGACAATTTTGTAATTTAGACTGGTATCCAATGGGATGAGTATTGCGGGCCCTCAGACTGGGGTGTTGCCTTTGGTGCAATGATCTGTACAGGCAACGGCATCGGCGAATCGACTCCAACAAGGATTGCTTCGCCTTGGCCTAATGTAGGCAAGAACGCAGCAGCGGAAGCATCCATGTTTCCACAGGCCCTCTCAACAACTTGCCTGTCTTTTTCGTTAATTAGACGATGGACAATAAACATCCCCATTTGACTGAGCACATCTTCAGGAATATCTCTCGGACGTTGGGTTGCCAGCACTGCGGTCAATCCATATTTTCGTCCCTCTTTGGCAATCACACCGAATGACTCCAGAGACACCCTGCTGTATTCATCCCCCAGTGATTTGTCCAAGAACTGGTGAGCTTCATCAAGAATTACTACAGTTGGGTTGGCTCGGAAAGACCCTGTCCGCGCCAGTTTTAATAGATAACGACCGATGGCATTGGTTACTAATTCCCGTGTATTGTGTTCAAAGGGCAAATCCTCCATTGAAATTCTAAGAACTGCATCCTTGGAACTCAAAAATTCAGTAATTACATTAGGCAATGCGGTTAGTGAATCAGGCTTGAATATGCACGCCATAAATGGAGACTTCAAGGTTGTTTCAATCCGTGCAATTAGACTGATGCAATAGGTGAGTTCGTTGCTCGCATCGCCCCATTTGGAATGATCTTTACCGAAATTTGCGGACGGATAAACACACTCCTCTTGAATTTGTCTTGCCAACAAATGAATCGCATAGGACGTATTCTCAGCATCTAACTGGGCAGCATTTGCAGTCAAAGCATCTTCGACTGGCTTTTTGCTTTGATTGATCTTGGGCAAATAGCCATTTGGTGCAAGTTGTGGGCATAGTGAAGCTAGCTTTAGACTGCGCAGTGCCTCGCGCAATTTCGGTGCTTGGGAAGCACCTGTTGGATTAAAAAGTACGAACACGTCGGACTCGTTCAGTTGATTGAAGGGGTATCCGACGAATTCACGCTTGTCATCCGCGTTGACAGACTGGCCTCCTAAATGGACGTGGCGAACGCCATCCTTCAATGCTTTGAATTCGCCAGTCGCGTCGAACAGGATGGCTTTTCCATTGAGACGAACAATTTCCTCAGCAATCCTTGCTACTGTCCAACTTTTCCCGCCTCCCGTTGTGCCTAAGACAGCACAATGCCTACCGAATAGTGCTTCGGGTGCAAGCGATACCATCGTATTCAATGAATCAGGTAGAAATGCAAGCCGGACACTCCGGTCAGACTCGTGACCTTGCTCGACAGCATGTTTGATAAGTAAAGGGTGCGCGGAAAATACGTGTTGTGCGATGCGGGGATGTGCTGGAATTCCGCGAACGGCCTTACCCGTGGCGAGTTCAAGTGACGTGAGTAACTGAATTAGGCCAACTGGATTGGCATCACTGTCAGTATCGGCGGTTGGCTCCACCGACAATCTATCGCGTTCCGGTAGCTTTACTTCGGTGATGCGTCCGACAATAGCGTGCTCTTCACTTTCGATCAGAACGAATTCGCCGACTTGCCCCGCTGGCATGGAATAACCAGCATGATGGTCGGAAACGGGAGATGTGGCGTGAGGTAAATTTACCCTAACGGTGCTCGGGTCAACTTGACAAACTGTACCAATGTAACGAGCCGGGTCAAATGGCGCTATTGGAAGCCCGCTCACTTTGAGCCTCCTTCAATCATGCGCATTCGAGCCATATGTTTCTCAAGGTCGGTTTCAGCAGCCATGTCTGGAATTTCTCTGGTGACATCTTCAAATGTCCCGTTCAGAAATGTCAGCCTAGCATCGCCCTGATCCATCATTTGAATAATCTTTTTGAGAAATGGATTGTTATTTGCTGAACCTGGATTTGTCTTTAGTTCATCATCTTCATTCAATTCATTTTTTTCGCCACCATCTTGAATGTGTTTGTGGGCATCAATCTGCCTGACCAGAACGGGATCAACCACCACAACTTTCAAACCGAGATTAGACCGAATTGCAGACAAAATGGGTTCAGCTATGTGGTTGTCGTTGAATCCAAACCCGACAATTACCAATCCTGTATTCGGTTCACGTAATGCTGTTTGGAAAGCCGCCATCATTTCAAGATAGGGCTGTGAAAATGCTTGCTCATACTTGCTGCTGCGGGGATAAATCAGCAAGGGTTTGTCTGTGTCGTGCTTCTTTTCAATGTCACCTTCGCATCGCTCCCAATCAATAGAGCCATGTAATTTGTAGAGGTGAAAAACATTCGGAATAAAGGCGGATGCATCACCTTCAGAACCTCGTCTCACAATGTCGTAAGTGAAATATACAGGGTCGAACGTCGGTGGCAATGTGGGCGAAAAACCATCAATCACGACAAAGCGCCCGTCTTTGGCCGCACGCTCAAAGCAAAGATCGTAATTTGTAGTGAAGATTTTTGCTCGACCTTTGCCTGACGAACGACGTGCAATTCTCTGAAGAAATGCGCTGTGTACTGGCAGGGCATCAGCGGGGGTTAAAAAGTTGACGGCTGTACGTATTTCCTTTTCAGCCAATGTAATGAAGTCCTGAAGTGCTTTCAGTTCAGCATCACGCAGGAAGTTTTCAGCGACTTTGCATTCAGACAGCAGTTCCTCAATGTTTTCACTACCAGTCGTGTGCCGCACACTTGCTAGGAGTTTCGTCCATAGACCGTTATCTGTTGGGTCGTATGCGACCTTGACACGCTTCCACAGGTCGGGCATCGTCGGAGCTTTTCGCGTAGTTGGATTTGAGTCGTCCATAACGCATAGCGATGTGCCAAGGCCTGATAAGACTACTAGATTCTGGCAACGGATAACCTCAGACAGCGCACGCTGAATTTGTTCTGTTGCAACATCACGATCTGGTTTCTTTTCCTCCATATTCAAAAGGCTGGGAGTCTTTGGAGAGAGCCAAGATTTATTGGTGTAGGCAGACCTAATTTTCATGATGTTTTCTTTCGCCTCGATTACGTCATCAGTTTTTGGACGAGGGATGGCAATATGGCATCCGATATGGGGCTTTGTTCAGCGCGTTTTTCTGCCGATTTTTCTAGTGCATTTTTAAGTTCGACAAACTGGCGTTGAACTGCAAGCGTTGGAGCAGGTACTGTCAGCCCCATCAATGCATCTGCTGTCAATGTTCTATTCCGTGCAGCCGTACCGGGCGATGCGGCATACACTTTGGCGAAGCCTTCGTCAGTCGTGAAGTAGTAGTGCAGATAGGCAGAAAGCGCCAAAATTGGGTTCGCTTCGCACGTCAGCATTCGATGATTTCCAACGCACTCGTTATGACCAGTATTTGCTATAGCGATACCTTTTTCCCACGCCATGATGTTGCTAAAAATAAGATCATCGGCATTGACTTGATAGAGCTTTTGCCAAGTGAACTCTGCACCTGTGACCGTTCGGCGAATGAATGCCCCTTTGAAGAAGCTACGCACTCCAAGCTCTGAGTAGTTTGATTCTGGGTTGATTTTTACCTCGCGCCTGACCAAAGGAGCAACCTCGCTCATGGGCAACCATCGTGCCTTTGCTAACGTTTCCTGAAATCGAACAGCAAGCAGGCTGGCAATGTCACGGTCAATAGACGAGCGCAGCTTGTCGGCTGCCTGTAATTGCTGCTGTACCGTGTCAATCTGGATAACGATTCTTTGCTGCTCTTTCGTTTCAGGAATTTGAATTTCAAGCCGTAAGAATTCATCCTCCTTCAAGCGAACACGGTTGGTGGTGCCCTCACTTGCTCGGGCGCACAAGTCAACGAAGGCTGGTGTACGGCAAAGCCAGCCCATGTATTGCGGCAGGATGTGTTCATGATTGACTTCGAACAACGGAAAGTCGTTCGTCACGAGTGCGCCGTCAAGGGACTCTGGGACAATGCCCATTGCGCCATTCCGGGCATCAATACGTGATGCAATGAACTGATTTTTTCGAGCAATAAATCGTCGCCCATTGACCGCCGCCCCGCTTATTCGACCGCGCTCTAAAACGCCTTTTCCCCATAGTCGAATGGTGATCTCCTTGTACTCAGCATCAGCGGCGGGTTGTGCCGCTTCACCTGAGCGAGTGAGCAGGTCGCCCAACTTATGTTGTTGCCAAGCCTTGGTCATACAGGAGCCTTCAACAATGCCTGTACCTGTTCCATGATTCCAATGATTTGCCGCTCTTTGTCCAGGATGCTGGCAACAAGCAGTTCAGGCGGCAGGTGCGTGATGTCTTCTTTTGCCGTGGGATTCTTGCGGTCAAGGTTGCAACCGTTTGCCAGAATATCTTTGGCAGGAATTTGCCATGCCTGTGCATTCACTTCGCGCTGTTTCCACCATGCCAGCAGTCCGCCAAATTCTTCAAATTGGAGCGGCTGGGTCTTGGTGTAGTTCTTGCGGCCCTCTGGCAATGGTTGCTCATAGAACCAAACATCTTTGGTAGCGCCGCTACGCTCAAAGAACAGCAGGTTGGCAGGGATGTTGGTGTAGGGGGCAAAAACACCGTTGGGCAAGCGCACGATGGTGTGCAAGTTGAATTCGGTCAGCAGCTCCTGCTTGATGCGGCCACAGATGCCGTCTGCAAACAGTGTTCCATTGGGCACGACGACGGCGGCACGGCCAGCAGGTCGCTTACGCAACTTGCGCATGATGAGTTGCAGGAACAGCAAGGCGGTTTCGGCGGTCTGTTTGTCATCGGGGAAGTTGCCCAAGATGCCGCGCTCTTCTTCGCCACCAAACGGTGGGTTCGACAGAATCACATCCACCCGTTCGCGGTCGCCGATTTCTTTGAGTGGAAAGCGCAGGGCGTTGCCAGGGTCGATGTCGGGGGACTCCAAGCCATGCAGCAGCAGATTCATATTCACCAGCAGGTAGGGCAGTGGCTTCGCTTCGCAGCCTTGGATGCTGCTTTGCTGTAGCTGTTTGCGCTTCTGCACCGTGGTGGCTTGTTTGGCGAGATGGGTGTAGCTTTCCACCAAAAAACCGCCCGTGCCGCAGGCTGGGTCAAGTACCACTTCACCCAACTGCGGGTTGACCAGTTCCACCATCAAGCGAACCACGGGGCGCGGGGTGTAGAACTCACCCGCATCCCCAGCCGCATCGCGCATTTCGCGCAGCAGGGTTTCATAGGTGCGGCCAAGCACTTCCAGTTCCTCGCTGGCGTTGAAGTGAATGCCGTCCAGTTTGGTCAGCACATCCCGCAGCAGGTAGCCGTTAATCATGCGGTTGACCATGCCGCGAAACACGGCGGCAATGGTGTCGCGTCGGTCATGCGACTTGGTGCCTTGCAGTTCGCGCAGGTACTTGAACAAGCCGGGGCCGCGTGAGCCGTCTGGGCGCATGGCTTCATCTTGGTTGATGAAGGCAATCAGCGTGTCGCCCGTCAAACCCTCTTTGGTGGCACCCCAGTCACGCCAGCGGTAGGGCGCTTCAATGGCAGGTTTGAACTTTTCGCCAGCGAGTTGGCTTTCGGCTTCACGCACCTGCTCATGGTCGTCCAGAAATTTCAGGAACATCATCCATGTGAGCATGGGCAGACGGTCGCCATCGCCATTCAATCCCTTGTCCTTGCGCATGATGTCGCGTGCGGACTTGATGATGGAGCCGAGTTGCTGGGCTGTGGTTTGCGGTTGGGTGGTCTTCTTGGTCGCCATCAGTTCGTTCTTATTCTTGGTCGGAACCAGCAGTTTCAGGGATATACACGCGACGCAAAGGGATCAGCCCTTTGTACTTGGAGTCGAGTTGTTCGTAGTGTTCAAGAATCAGTTGAACGAGGGATTCACCGTCAATCAGGCGCAGATTGGATTTGGCGCGTGCAAATTGGACAGCTTGATTGGTGAACGTGCCCAACGTAACGAAAAGCCCAAACTCGGTTGGCGCGACCTTGCCGTAAAGCTGAGAAATCACAGGATCACCGATGCTGCCAACAGAGCTTTTCACTTGCACTTTAATGATGGGCGGCTCGAAACCAAGCTCATCCTTGTGCGCCACGATGTCAATACCACCATCGACACCGGGCGGTGAAACGCGGGTGCGGTAGCCCATCGTTTGCAATAGGTTGCCTACAAAGTCCGCGAACGGGTGTCCCTTGGTTTCTTGTGCCAGCACCTTGAGAATGAAGTCGCTCGTCGTTTCTTCAACATCGTGCTTTACTTCAGCAACTGTCTGATCTTCTATGGCTGGAACTGGCTTTGAAGCTGTTTTTGAATCCAAGGCAGACAAAAACTCGTCGGCATATGTCTTAACAGTGAACAAGGAAAGTGCGGAACCAATTTCGTACAAAGCACCTTGAGAAAAATGGGTGCGTGGAACCTCCTTTATCCATTCCACCGTCCGCTGTTGGGGATAGCCATTGGACTGGGACGAAACATACTTGTATTCGCCAGTGATCTTGCCAAGATGTATCGTGCGCGACCGCTTTGCAGGAAACGCAACCAAATCACCGACCTTCATTTCATGAACGAAGCGGAAAAGTTGCCCCGCTGATGCTGGAATGCTGGTCGGTTTTACGTCAGGGTATTTACTGGCGTAGTAGGCTTTGAATGCTTCTCGGTTGTCCCCAATTGCCTTTAGGTCACCAATGGCTTCCCAGCCAAGTGCGATCACTTTTTTGTTTAGAAACAGGGATTCAGCTTCACCGGAGCGACCAGCATGAATTCCCCAAAGCGTGATGTTGTCGTCCATTGTTGTCCTATGCGTAAAGTAGTTGACTCAGGCCATTCACGGCATTGCGCAGTTCGTCTGCACCACCAAACTTGGCCGCAATTTCCATCGCGTTACCGTGGTCAGAAATAGGCGCAATGCGCAACGCATCAGGCAAGCGCAACTGGTCGGTGCCGTTTTCGGTGTACCTGTCCAGTAGCTCATTCAAAATCTGCCGTGCCTCTTCGCCGTACTGGTCAAAGAAGTCTGACTTGTCACGGCGCAGCTTTTCAGCACGCTGGCGGCGTGTCAGTAGCGGGGCGTTGAAAGCCACATGGCACAGCAAGTCCAGCAGATCGGCATCAGGCTGGTTGGTTTGCTCGACCAGTTGGGAGAGGTCAATGCCACGGTCGGCCAGTTGAGCGATCAGTGCGTCGCGTGTGGCGGGGTCTTTCCAGTGGGTTGCCAAGTCTTCAGGCGAGCGGTACAGCACGCGCACTTTTTCAGCGGTGTAGTCCGAGAACTGCACCATGCGCAAGTTGTTGCCGTCGGCATCCAGTTCGTAAACGAGGTGGGCGGCAATTTCAACAAGGCCACCATCCACATAGAACTTGCGTCGTTCATCCAGCGCCGGGTCGTTCACGCCTTGCGGTTGACCGGGTTCGATGGGCGGGTACTCTTCGTTTTGCTGCTGGTCAAACTCGACCACATGCTCAGGCTTCACCACTTGCCCTGCTTCATTGGCAGCTTCTTCCATGACTTGGGCGGCATGGCCATCAAAGTCGGGGTCGGCAAACATTCGGGTGGCTGACCCGGTGTAATCGAGGATGTCGAAGAACAACTTGTTGTAGTCCTCTCGCACCCGTGTACCGCGCCCGATGATCTGTTTGAATTCGCTCATGGAGCCGATGACGCGCACCAGCACCACATTCTTGACCGTGGGGGCATCCACACCCGTGGTCAGCATCTGTGATGAAGTCAAAATTGTCGGCGTGGACTGATTCGTTTCCAAGTCCTGAAAACGTGACAGGTGGCCACGACCAATATCACCCTCAGCAGCCGTCACGCGGCACACATAATTTGGGTTCTGCGCCACCAAATCAGCATTCAGGTTGGACAGGGCACGGCGCATTTCATCGGCGTGTTCCTGATCGACGCAAAACACAATGGTCTTGGCAAAGCGGTCGGTGCGCTTGAGGTAATCGGTCAAGTGCTGCGCCACGGCTTCGGTACGCGCCTTCAGACTGACCAGCCGCTCAAAGTCTTTGGTGTGGTATTCCTCGTCCGGTATCTCGTTGCCATAGCGGTCAAGCTGGCCGCGTGTGGGTCGCCAACCCGCTGCATCAAAGGTGGTGATGACGCGATGCACACGGTACGGTGCCAAGAAGCCGTCTTCAATACCCTGCTTGAGCGAGTATTCGTACAACGGTTGGCCGAAGTAGGCGTAGGTATCACGCGACTCTTCACGCAAGGGGGTGGCCGTAAGCCCAAGCTGAAAGGCTGGCTCAAACCACTCCAGAATCTCGCGCCAGGTTGAATCCGCTCGGCTGGAACCACGATGGCACTCGTCAATGATGATGAGGTCGAAGTAATCTGGCGAATACTCTTTGTACAGGCCGGGGCGGCGTTCATCTTCGGCAATGGCCTGATAGGTCGAGAAGTAGATTTCACGGCCTTTGACGGCATCGCCGTTTTCGATCTTCCAGCGGGCATCACCAAAGATGGCAAAGGTCTTGTCTTTCGGGTCGTCCACCAAGATGTTGCGGTCTGCCAGAAACAGCACCCGTGTCTTGCGCGTGGGGTCGGCGTCCTTGTTCCAGCCCGAATTCCACAGCTTCCATACGATGTGAAAGGCAGTTGGCGTTTTGCCCGTGCCAGTCGCCATCGTTAGCAAGATGCGCTTTTGCCCCGAAAGAATCGCGCTGACCGTCCTGTTGATGGCAATTTCTTGGTAGTACCGTGGAGGCTTGCCCGTGCTGTGGTTCAGCGACTGGAGCATGGTCTTGACGGCAACTGCGCTGGTCAGTGGCGTGCCTACTGTTTGTCGGTGCCAAAGTTCATCCGGCGTGGGATAGTGGTCTATCTTTTGCTCGATGCCAGTCAAAAAGTCGAATTCGATGATTTCGCGGCCATTGGTGGCGTAGGCAAACTTGAGCCCGAGAATTTCGGCATAGTCTTTAGCTTGCTGCAAACCGTCGCCTGCTGGTGCCTTGTACGGTTTGGCTTCAACGACTGCCAAAGTCAGGTCACGACGGTAGCGGAGCAAGTAATCGGCACGTTTTCCTTCACGCCGTTTGGCGGTGCGGCCAGTGAGCACGATGCGACCGTCGGTAAAGCTGCGCTGTTCGGCGATTTCAAAAGGGCTATCACCCCAACCAGCCGCTTGAATGGCTGGTGTCACATACTCGCGGCAGGTATCTGCTTCGCTGAACTCAAATGGGTTCGGTTGACTGTGATGGCTCATGCACGCTCCATCGGCTTGGCCAACAGTTGCTCAGCTTCTCGCACCGCAGCGATTTGCGCCGTTGTCAACTTCGGTTGTGGCGTGGCCGATTTCAATAAAGTCAGCAAGTCGCCCATGACACGCTCATGCTCACGGTACTGGAACAACCGAGCAGCAGAAAGCAGTGCGCCTTCTGGCTTGCCGTGTCGCGTAATAACAATCTCTTTTCCGGCCTGCACATCATCCAAATGTTTGGACATGCCAGTGCGCACCTCGAAGAAGGGCATGAGTTCGTCAGTTGAGAATTTCATGGCTTTGACCGTGGTTTATGGTGCTCAGAATATTGGTCATATTTTACGTCACATCGTCCAAATAGGCAAAATTTCAGAAAATCCCAGAAATTGCTCAAAATTTAAGCAAGTTCACCGTTTCAGTGCTTTGGCCGGTACTTGTCCATGAAGCACTTTTTTCTCCGTTTTGGGGCCGTCAAAGTGGCTGTTTAGGGGGTAAAAACACCACTTTTAAACGCTCAACTGACTGTTTTTGATGGCTTTTATGTCGAAAATCGTCTAAAATATACGCATTGGTAGCCAATTTCGAGAAATAACGGTTTTTTGACCGAGTTTTCATGATCGGCAGCCGATGCCAAGCAAGCTCCGTTCACAACGATTTTTGGCTTGCCTGAGCCGCCCCAAGCGTTCTGTTTGAGGCCGTCGCCCAACACCACCGGGCGGCACTGAAATCACCCCGCACTAGAGCACCTTCCAGCGTGTTCCTGACGCCCCCAAAGCATCGGGATGTTTTGTCACGTCTGTGCTTGTCTGCATCCCTGAAACCCTGACCGATCCTGTGCCACCGCCAGCCCATGACGGGCGCAGCGATGACTGGGGATTTGGAGAAAACCATGTGCCTCGATGAATCCTTGAACAAAGCTTTCGACACCATCCGCGAGTACGCCAGCTTCGACAGTCATAGCCTTGTGCCTCACCCTGCGAACCTGAAGTTTCAGGCCACTGAGGAACGCCGTGCCATGCACCGACTGGGCACCCATTTGGCCGAGACTGTGTGCAGCCTTGACAGCGAAGACCTGCAATATGCAGCCCACGTCGTCAAGCGCCATTTCTGGAAGGAACTGGGACTGTCGCAGCCGCCCGAACTGGCAACTGAAGTGCCCCGTTTTCTGCTCAAGCCTGACCACAAGGTGGAGCCGCGAACAGCCCCGCTAGAACTGGCATCCCAACTGGTGGCGGTGCGCGTGTCGGAAACATCCGTGCTGTGCATCGTCTCGTCGAAGCTGGCGCTGTTGCAAAAGCTACTGAATCTGCCCGATTCAGCCATGAGGTTCCTGATTTTGGCCTATGCCAATAACTGCCGCCACAGCCTGACCAAAGACGATTCAAGCGGCCTGTCGCTGGCACTGAGTTACATCGGCATAGAAGGCGACGACCATCGTAATCGTGCGGTCGCTGTTTTGCTGGATGTTCCGCTTGCCGAGGTTGAAGCCATGTTCCTGCCGCCGATCACCATGACCGCGTTGCGGTTCGTCGATGTGCATGTCTTCAACAAAGCACGATGCCTGCGCAGTGTGTTCACTCTGTCTGACGAATTTGTCCCGCTGCTGGAAACGCCTCATCTGGGCCACGCTGCTGTGTTGGCGCGGATTCTTGAACCCGTGCATGACCTTGACACCGTAGATGATGGAACTACGCCCATCGGCTACCTGTACGAAATCATGCCCAGCCAGATCGCAGAGTGTTACGAGCGAACTGTTCTGAATCGTCCCCTGCTGTACCAGCACGTTCACCACTTGGTCGAATGGTTCACGGGCGGTTTGTCGCTGCCAGTGGAGGCGTGTTACGCGCTCCATAGCCGTCTGACTTTTGAGTCAATCCGCGATGCGATCAAACGCGCTGCGTTGGACTGCTGCACGGCGAACAGGCGATTGGATGCACATGCAATTTTGAAAGCTCTGTTTGCAGCTTCGGGCGATGTGCCGTTTGGTTCAGCTATCGGCGGTGAGGGTTGAAAAGTGCAACAGCAAGCCCCCGCAGTTCTCGACCCCAACGAAGCACCGGAAGGCTTCATTGCGGTGCTCAAAAGCGATGTAGTAACTGGCAGCCTTGGCAACATCTGCCGAGCATGTGACTGGCGCAGCGCGTGCAACGGCTTTGAACACCGCTGCATGCCCTACACGGTTATCAGCAGCAGAGACGGGCGCGAACTCAAACGTCTGGACGGTTGCAGCGTCGTCTTCAAACGCCGCGCCACTCCCGATGAAGCGCCGAACAGCTAACGCAGTTCACACAGAACCGACGCCCTGATTTCTCTCAAAGACGAAGTATCGGATAGCTCATGCCGAGGCTTTGTCACGTCCGCAATTTACGTCCACTTTTTTAACAACAAGGAGAAGACCATGACCAACAACCAAGACAACCAAACCGACACGGCGCAAGCAAAGCCGCCAGTGACCATCATCACCAACGCCGCCAAGTTTCAACTGGGTCAATGTGTAGCCACACCGGGCGCACTTGCACTGTTGGAGAAGACCGGATTCAGTGCAGCGTTCCTTATCAATCGCCATCTTCATAGTTCATGGGGCGATGTGTGCAAAGAGGATGCTGAACTTAATGAAATGGCACTCAAAGACGGCTCCCGAATCATGTCGGTTTACCGCTTGGTTTCGCCCGAAAAGCTGAAAGCAACGCCGCGTTCAAAGCGGTCGGCACTTCAGACGGTATGGGTAATAACTGATGCCGCAGATGACGATGGAGTCAGGCGCTGCACCACAGTTCTGCTTCCAGAGGACTACTGACATGACGGCATACAAATCGAAATCCAGTGCTGTCGTTTCGTATCGGTTCCAACGCTACTTTCACACGCTGCAAACTGGGCATTACCTGCTCAAACAAGCCAAGCGGCAAGACCCAGTGCGGGTGTTCTTCCAGCAGGGCGATATTGATGGGGCATGCGGCATCCATGTGTTCGCTGCCGTCATGGTTCTGTTTGACCTGGCCAAGAGTGTTGCCCTGCAAGACATGCCCAAGCGAAAGTACGGTGTGCCAGCCGAAGTCTGGGCGGTTTTTCAGCACACGTTTTTCACTGGCGTTCACGCACATGAATTCGTGACTCTGGTTGACTCCCTCAAACTACCGCTGAACTTGACACTTCGTGAAAGCAAAGACAGCGGTTTAGACCGCTGGGTGGTGGACTGCTTGATGCGCGGTGAACTGGTTGCCATCGTGACAGCCAATGCGAAGAATTCAAAGTTCAAGCACTGGTCACTGGCACTTGGAATAGAAGGCTTGGTGACAGGACGTGAAACCAGACCAGACACGATCTTGCTGCTTGACCCATCTGCCAGCGAACCGAGCTACAGGCCACATAACGCAAGGCTTCGCGTGCCGATCACTGGCCCCGGTAGTCGTGCCGGAAAGTCTGCCGACGAACTAAGCCAATCGAACAAAAGAAACGCCACGAGCAAGCCCATTCACTGGCTATACGAGTCGGGTGACTTTGCGACGGAGCAAGTGCGCTTGGTGTCAGCGGTTCGGTTCAGGTACGCCGACTGGACTTGACGGGCTTGGCTGGTGCAGCGGTTTTGGCGGCGCGTCGTGCCAACTTCTGCGCAGGCTTGTCCAGCGTGGCTTGGTTAGCACGGCGCTTGTCGCCACCTTCAGCCACTGGCTTCATGGTGGCCGTGATGCCCTCAAAAAGCGTTGGCAGTGTGATGCCCAACGAGTAACACAGGGTAGCCAGCGTCAGCAGGGAAGGGTTCACGTATCCGCACTCAATTTTGCTGATCCTAGACCGCTCAACTTCCGCGTCATACGCCAAATCGACTTGAGTTTTCTTTGCTGCTTCGCGGTGCCGCTTGAGGTTCTGACCCAGTGCAAGCGTCACCGGATTGGGGAGAAGACTTGTCGAACTTTCGGCACCCCGGCTGCTTTTCGGGGCTGTTGTTTTCATGCCCTAAAGGTTCGCGTAGTGTGCTTTTCAGGGAAACGTCTTAAACGACACAAGACATGAGAAAATCATGTGCCGTTTAGGACACATAAGAAGCAGATACATCAATAGGAAAAAAAGATGAAAAGAATCACAACTTGGGTAGTCTCAGGGCTGGTTGCGTCCACGACTGGTGCCGTTTTGGCTCAGAAGACTCCAAACGAGTACCAAGCTGAACTAAGCGCACAACAGGCGCAGCGTGAGTACGACGAGCAACGGGCACAGCGCCAAGCTTTGAGGGACGCGCAAAACAGCACAGCACCACAGCCGATAACGCCTGACATGTGCATCGACGGCGTTTGTGTGGAGCAAGACCTTGGGGCGATAGCCGCTAACTTGAATTGGACACCGCCAGCCAAGCCAGAGGAAATCCCGAGCAGCATGCGTAAGTCTCACGAAGATGGCATTCGCAAAGGGCTGGAAACCTGCGAGCAATCCAATAAAGCTCAGTGGGGCGGCAACGTCCGCAAGCTTTGTGACCTGCTGATCTTTGGACACCAACGCTCTAGAGCAGAACTGGTGTCTTTTTTCCGAGACAACAAGCAACCCGTCTGCGTAACTGGCGGCAAGTCGTTCCACATGGGTTTGGTAACACCACTCGGGCCGACAGGGTTTTCAGTCAGTTTTGGAAAAGACGGGCGTCCGAAGGTGGCCTCAATCACAAAGAGGTTTGACATTCCAAATAAGGACGATGCAATTGAATTGAAATCTCAAATTGAGAAAAAACACCCGTATTGGAAGCTCCAAGGTGGCTCTTGGGTTACCCCGCCCTGGGGTGGCTATGTTCGCTACCTTGAATCTAGATCAGGAATCCACTACGAATTGCAGGCGCGAACAGGAATTTTTACGAAATCCCGCGATGAGCCCAATGAGGGTCTTTGCGCCCCCGCGCGCCAATCCATCTCAGTTCAATAAGGAATCCCATCATGAAACGCATCCTCATAGCTATCGCCCTGATTACAAGCACTGCAATCGCTCTTGCTGCTCCACTGAACGACCTGAAAGAAGGGCAGACTGGCCGCATCGAATTTTTTTCGACCACTCCAGAACATCGGCATGCCCTTGTGAACGGGCGCTTGGGGCCTGCATTAACGGTGACTGGTGACTTGCTGATGCCTACTATTCAAACGGAAGGGAAAATTCCCGCTGTGGTGTTTGCTCATGGAAGCGAGGGAGCTGCACCTAGATACTACGATTTCTGGGCAAGGGAATTGAATAAAGCTGGAATCGCAGTCCTGATTGTCGATAGCTTCAAGCCCCGGAACCTAGACCGAACAACTGGGAGTACTCAGTTGACGTACAACATCACGGGCAACATGAGTGACAACGTTCATGCTCTCAAGCTGTTGGCAACCCACCCAAAGATTGATGCAGCACGCATATTTTCGATGGGCTGGTCAATGGGGGCAACTGTTGTGCAAGACACGGCATTTCCGTCATATGCAAAACCAATACTCGGAACTACAAATGTCAAATGGGCTGGATCAATTGCACTTTACGGGGGGTGCAACATAACCCGACGCGTGGATCACAACGGTACGAATCAATCCCCGCTTTTTCTGCTACTTGCTGAACTAGACGACAACACACCTGCTGCGAATTGCGTGACCTATGCGAAGCGTTTGGTCGCAGCGGGTAACAACGTGCTCTACAAGGTGTATGAGGGCGCTTACCATGACTGGGACACTGACTTTAATCACCGTGTCAACCATGGCATTTTTGCAGACTGCGACATCGAAGTGAAGATTACCCCGAACTCCGGGTATGGGACAGCAGTTGATTACAAGACTGGAAAGACTATCACCAACGGGACGGAAGAAGGTGCTGCTATCAGAAGCTGCCAGAAGATGAGTAGCGTGATCGTTCGGGGTAACTCCAAGATACGTGACCAAAGCCTTAGAGATGTGTTGGCTTTCATCAAATCTGCTTCTCAGGTGAGTCCTCAGCAGTCATCGATCGCAGCCCAAGCAGAATCAACCCACGACCAACGAACGTCGGAAATTTTGCGCGAGCTGGCAGGAACCAAAAAATGAAAACCACGATCTTTAACCTACTGACCAGCATCCTTCTTGTCTCTTGGCAGCCTCTAGGATTCGCCCAAAACAACCCACTCGCTGATGGCAATGCCGCTGCACCAGACGAATGGCTGCTGGTCAAGAAGGGTAATCCGTGGTGGTATGAAACTAAGCCAAGCCCTACGCCTTCGCAACTTCAAAAGCGCACACCCACGGCGGCAGAGCAAGCCATCATCGAAAGAGCGCGCGCGTTGGTGGCAAATCGTCCTGCCAAAGCGTTTGTTTTGATGGATGGTGACACGGTGCTGTACTCTGAGACAAAAGCGCCTGCAGACGTTGATTCCGTCTTCTTTGGCTTCTCGATGGGCAAGACAGTTACGGCTATGGCTGTTGGTCAGGCCATCTGCGCAGGAAAGTTCAAACTGGAAACCCGTGCCAGCGAAGTCGTACCCGAACTGAACAGCAAGGCGTTGGGTAATGCGACAGTGCGCGATTTGCTGCGTATGGCTTCCGGTGCGGCAGACCCTAACCCGGACAGTTCAGTCTGGACACCAGACCAGTTCAAGGAGTGGGGGCGCGGCAATCTGAATCTGGTCAATCTGGTGACAGAAGACCGAATTGCCAAAGCAGCACGGGGCGTATTCTCTGACTACAAACCGGGCGAAGTGACTTCATACAAAAGCACCGACCCGATTCTGTTGGGCATCATGGTTGGCCGAGCCACGGGCACACCGTGGAGCCAGTGGATTCAGGAGCAGATTTTGAATCCAATGGGTGCAGCTAAATCGGGGCTTTATGTGCAAGACCGTCAACAAAACGGGCTAGCCGACAGTGGTATGCGCTTGCGACTGGAAGACTGGATGCGATTCGCCGTATGGGTCAAGCGAAGTTCACGAGAACAAGGCTGTTTTGGTGACTATGTGCGGACTGCGCTGAGTACGCAAATAAGCAACGGCAGCAACCCCAGCACGCGCAAGATGGGCAAACTCTTTGCTGGTTATGGATATTTCACCTGGACTGAGAATTCAATAGCTCCAAATTCTGCTTGGGCTTCTGGCTGGGGTGGTCAGCGTATTGGCTGGAATACTGACCCTGCCAACAACCGGATGGTCATCACATTCAGTAACGTGGAAAGCTGGATGCCTGAGGTTTATGAGCTTGCCAAGGACTGGAACAGGCTGAGCCGCTGATGCGCCTCGGCTCTGCCTATGCGATTTGCGGAACCAATTCTGCAAGCCTCTTCCCCAAGCGGTTCCACGCATCACGCTTTTCCTCAGCATAGTCGTATGTCTGGTACGTCCGCACAAGCTTGCTGGGTTCAACATGGTTCAGCACACGCTCAATGATGGCTGGGGCGACATGCAGCGATTGCATGATAGTCGCACCCGTTCGCCGCAAGTCGTGTGGCACCCAATCTCCGTTGACCAGAAGTAGGGCATCTGAATTCTTGCTGCGATTTTTCATAGGCTTTCGACCAATTGCTGCCATCTGACGATCACGAACCTGCTTGGTTGTTGACTTCATGCAGACATGGGTGGTGCCGGTAGAGTCTGGGAAACACCACTTCTTGCTGGATGCAATCGCTTTGAGTTCTTGGAATTTTTGAAGCGCAAATGGCGACAAATAAATGGTGTGAGCTTTGCGATTTTTTGAGTGTTCTTTTGGAATCACCCATTCACTAGCATCAAAGTTGACGTGTTCCCATCGTGCTTGTATGACCTCGCCAATGCGACAGCAGCATGACAGCATCAACCACATGGCAATTTGTGTTTTCGGCATCAGGCCAGATGCTGGTAGTTTTCTAGCAAGTTCGCGAATTTCGTGCTCGTTAAGAGCACGGTTCCTTTCTGCTCCCTCGTATTCTTTGGGAAGTATCTTGTCTTCCTTCAGGTTAATTTCTTCGGTGGGGTTTTCAATCAAGTTCTTCCAGGCACGTTTGCGTGCCGCCCACCGAAACATTTGCTTCAAGTCAGCGAACAGCGTGACCGATGCACGGTAAGAACCCCGCTTAACAACATCGCGCAACATCTTTTCGATATGTTCAGGTTGAACGTTGCTCAACTTCAGATCGCCAGCAATAGGCAATACGTCACGGGTAAACGACCGTCGCAGTTCTTTTCCTCCGTCTTTGCGGTCAACAGTTTTTACCCAGTCCTCAAACAGGTCAGACAGTGTTTTCGATTGCGCGACTTCAATTTCTTGCCGCTCAATTTCGGCCTGTCGCTCGTTGTCAAGTTTGATTTGAATGTCGATGCCCTTGCGTGCCAGTGCGCGAACGTGTGTGGCTTCTTCGCGTGCTTCTTTGAGGCCGATCCGTCCGTCACCATCGCCATACAGTTCCGGCAGGCGGTACTGGCGCTCTTTGCCGTCAAACATGTAACGCACCAGCCAAGTCTTGACCCCATCGACGGCCACACGCAGTTGCAGCCCGTCGCCGTCCATCAATTTGTACGGCTTGTCTTTGGGCTTGGCGTTTTCAATTTGCTTTACAGTCAGGTTACCCATAGCGTCATCCAAGTGGTAGTGAAGTTTGCCTCCGTGTCCGAACCGTGTCCGAATAAGTGGTGGCTTTTCATGGATTATGCTAGGTTTTGCTGGATGATTAAATTCCCTAAGTTGTTGATTTTATTGAAAACATGGATGTTGCTGGATGTCGCTGGAATTCAAAGAAGTACACTACGAACCAAGGGGTCGTGGGTTCGAATCCTGCCAGCCGCACCAGTATTTAAAGCCCTGCAAATCAGTGATTTGCAGGGCTTTTGTACGTCTGGGCCTTAAACCGCCTTTTGGCCTGCGTGGGGTTTGCGCGGATTTCGGCAATCGCCTCGTCTCTCAAGGTGACTTAAAGCTCATCTTATTGCCCACAGGATGACGTTCATTCAGGACGCTATGAACAAGAGTAGCCAACCACTAAGCCTCGAAAGCGACGTGGGCCAGTCCTTTGCTGTCGATCAAGACTGCAGTGCCAGTGTCAAAGAACACCGGAAGGAGCAGCATTCAATGCTGGCCGGTTCTTTGTGGCGAATGATGCGGTGTTTGATCACCATTTCCGCACTCCCTTTTGTATTCACCGCATGCTCAGAAGCCACAGACGTGAACATCAAGCACGGCTTTTACGTGCTTGACACCGGTTACTCAAGTGACGTGCAGCCCCCTGAGGCGAAGTACTCCCACTGCGATTACACCCTTCTCGACTCGCGCCACGTCGCGCGCTGTGGCTTCTCCTTTGGACGCCACGAACTGGAGCAAGTTGGATACTGGGAGCTTGAGAAGAAAGGCGAGAAGGTCGCTGTCTACGCCATGAACGGCGAGGCTCAGGCCGCACTCGCAAAACTCACCGCTCCGGGATCGTTGAGCGTTGACGCCTATCCAGACGCGTTCCATTCGGGCGCAGATCGCCCTCCTCTTGACATTTCAAGAGTCGACCAAGCCCTCAAATAGGCAGCGAGCCGTAAGCTACCAGCCATAAGCTGGCGGCAAATTATCACGATTGCGGTGGTCCAACCATGGGCCAATCGGCTCATGGCGCGAAGGCGTTTACCTTGCCAACATGCTGCGATATCTGCATCTGCGCGAAGGGAAGTTTTCATGCCGCATACCACTCATGCATTCGTCGCGCCACTGCGCCAGTTGCTCGCCGGCGCGCTGATCTGGGCCGCCTCCAGCGCCGGCGCCTGGGCAGCAGTCGTCAGCTACGACATCCTGCTGGACACCGACAACAACTCGGCAACTGGCTGCACCGTAGCCACTGCCAGAGGAAACTTTGCCGGTGTCGAAAGGGTGCTGACGACCAACGTGAATGTCACGCCCACGAGCTCCACCGTCACTGGCGTCACCGTGCAATCTTGCGAGAGCGGTGCACTGGGCGCCCTCAGGACCATCTCCACCGACTCGTGGCCCGTAGGCTCCTTCGCCCTTCCACAGACTGACCCGGTGGAGGTGGTCGAAACCTTTCTGCCGCTAGCGGAGCTGGGCCAGACAAGCACCACCGTGCGCGCAGGTATCGTCGCGCGCACGCCCGATGGCGGCGATGCCTTGCTGGGCGCCGATCTCACCATTCGCCGAGCCGCGGCGCCCCCCGGCGTGGCGGCAGTCCCCACGCTTTCCCCCCTGGTGCTGGCGCTGCTGGCCGCAGGTATTGGCTTGGGAGGCGCCTGGCTAGCCCGGCGCCACCAAGCCTCCATGATGGTGCTGGGCATTTGTGTATTGATGGGCGCCTCTGGTATGGCTTGGGCGGCCACCATGCTGATGGATGGGCAGACAAGCGACTGGTCGAGTGCGCAGCAGCGCCTGAGAGGTGATGGCCAAAACAAGAACCTGGTCGGCCTGTGGTTTGACCATGATGCGCAGAAAGCGTATTTCCGAATCGATGCCTGCCAGCGCAGTGAATGACGTGCGCGGACAGGTAAAGCAGGCAGCAGCAGGTGCGCCCATGGAGTACGTCACAATCAATGGCAACTGGATCATCAAGGTGGATCACGCCACGATCAACGTGACCCGCAACACGCTTTGCCAAGCGTCCACCTTGCAATCTTGGGACCTTCGCCACGAAAACCTCAATGCCAAGCACCTCAAGAACTGGTGGGGTGACCGTCGCTCCCTGATCCTCGACGATGGCACCAAGATCACGATGCACGCAGATAGTGTTCATACAAAGGTCCACAAAATGAGCATCTACGATGGCCAGATCAGCATTGAGTTCGACAATGACAACAACACCGTGCTGCACCAGTCGATAGACCCGGCAGTGGCACAACTGCGCGAGGAGGCAGAAGCCGACGGTGAGACGGGCTATGTGGAGTTCGTACCAGACAACTCGCCCGGTGCGACCGGCTACGTTTACTTCAGGAACATCTATACCCAAACCAACCCCGGCCCAGCGCCGCAGTGCTTGGTGATGCCGGTCGATGCATCTTGTGTCAATGAGCCCTTAAGCACGACCGGGGATCTCTTTCAGTATCCCAAACAGGTCAACGACCTCGTCGACGATCCTCGCCTGATTCATACTTGATGCCTTGCCTGACGTGAAGCGTTGCTGACAAGAAACCCGTGCAAGCTCATGCACGGGGTGCGTTGCAGCAAGGTCGACAGGTTCCAGGCCGGGCTGTTCACGAACAGGTGGCGTGCGGTCACTCCGCTCTCATTTCGCTCTACTTGCGCTGAGTGCACCCCGGCCAGCATTGTGCAAATTTCAACGCTCAGACTGAAATCGAGGGTGCCTATCTCAAGTGCTAAAGCCCGGAGCTTCTCAAATCGTCCAAGGATCAAGACCTGCCCGTGCTGTGGATCAATCGCTTTGATGCGGGTACCCGCCAATGGGGTGAGCCTGCCATGCTGAATGTGACAGGTGGCGAAGACCGGCGTTTCGTCAAATCGTTGAGCTCCCAAGGATCATCCAGCTTCTCGGTTTCCATGGCGATGGGCATAGACGAGCGCCCCGTGGCCTTAATAACAGAAGCAATCTTGCCCGGTTGGATCGGCGCGTGGTCGCGCTCGTGGGTAACACGAAGCCTTGCGAGCAGCGACGAGCGAGCGTAGAACCAACGCAGGGGTCTTGGAAAGTCAGCGGCCTCGCATGTGCCTTGACTGATCTGCAAGCCCCCATGACGGTGACAGCTCAGTTTGCCATCGCAAGCGCCATACCCGTGCCTAGCCTGAAAGAAGGGACGCTGGCGCTGCTGGGCTTGCTGGCGGGAGTTCTAGGACTTTGGCGTTTGCGCCGCCGTGGCAACGCGATGTGACGAATTCGGTTTCCGCAAGCCCAGCATGTGGCACCTGCGGAATCGGTCCAAGTCCGACAGGCGCCTGGTTGCTTTCTGCTGAATCAGCTCTTTCTTGAAACTAGCGCTTTCGTAGCGCCGCCACGCCCAGAAGAACCGACAGTAGCGCCAGCGCCCAAGGGGCATCCGCGGGCACCGGGACAGGCGCAGGGGCCACAGGGGGTTCAGGGGGCTCTGGCGCGGCTGCTACCGTGATCGTCAGCGCGCTACTCTGTGAACCGGATGTATTGCCATTACTAGGTGTGTAGCTCGCCTGCACCGTAGCCGTGCCCTGTGGCAACTGGTTCGAGGTACAACTGGCTTGTCCGTTCAACACCACGACACCAGTGCACAGTGGCTGCGCTCCGTTGAAAAAATCCACCGAACCAACGGCGCCAGCGGGCACGGTGACCTGGGCGAGCAAGCTCACGCTTTGGCCCTGAGTGGGCGTGGTGGATGAGGCCGACAAACTCGTACTGGTGGCCGCAGGGTTGATCAACAAGGTCACAAGCGTTGGCGCAGTGCTGGCACCGTTGGCGTCCGTGACGGTCAACATCGAGCTGTAGTTGCCCGCCGCCTGCGTGGCAGGGGCCGTGAGCACGCCTGCTGCGAAATTGAAGCCCGCAGGCAGGCTACTCAAGCTGTAGCTGAACGGCCCCGTGCCGCCATTGAGCGTGTACGAAACGATCTGGTTGTAGGCCGTGCCATAGGTCCCATCAGGCAAACTTACGGATATGGTGAAGGCAGAGAACCTGGCCTCCACGCTCTTAGCGGTATCCATGGTAACCACGCAGGTGGGGGTTGTACCGCTGCAAACGCCGCCCCAGTCTGTGAAGGCGTTGCCGATATCGGGCGTGGCGGTGAGCGTGGTTTGTGCTGGCGTAGGGCTGACTTCGCCGAAGGGATAGCTGGCCTGGCACGAGCCGCCGCTCGCCCGGCACTGGTTAACGCCACCAGATGCTGGCACGGGCGCGGCCGCCGCTGATACGCCACCAGCGCCCACCACCGTGGCCGTCAACACCGCTTCTGCACGGCGCTCCACCGCACCTATGTCGCAGCTTCCGCCCTGAGGCCGCACCACACCGCGCTGGTCGGTAGCGGTGCTGCTGGCGATATCACCGCAAAGACCGGTATTGCTCGCAAAATCAACTGCCGGGCTGGTCGCCGCCGGGATCATGGTCGCGGTAGCGCCGCCATTGTTCTGCAGCGGGCCTAGCTGCGGATCGCCCTGGCTCAGGTTAGTGCAGGTAACAGTCGAAAAACAACCGCCTTGGACGATGCTGTTGGATACCGTGGCCGTACCGCTGCTGCGAC
This sequence comes from Ottowia thiooxydans DSM 14619, assembly GCF_000422885.1. Classification (GTDB taxonomy): domain Bacteria; phylum Pseudomonadota; class Gammaproteobacteria; order Burkholderiales; family Burkholderiaceae_C; genus Ottowia; species Ottowia thiooxydans. The sequence continues at coordinate 71,286 of NZ_AUGX01000027.1, forward strand.
GCAAATCACCACCGGTATTGCCCCACAAAATAACTTGATCCAGGAGGGCGTCACCATTGAAAAACACCGCACTCCTGATCGAGGCCTGGGTCGCAGTATTGCCGCTGATCGTGCTTTGGCGCAGCGTGGCACCGCCGCCTGCGGTAATCACCACCGCACTGCCCCAGGCGGCGGTATTGCCCGATATGGTTAGTTGCGCCAGGCTGGCGGCGCTATTGTTCAGGTAAATGGCCGCCCCACCTCCCCCGCCAAGATTCAAGGGAGCGCTGGCCAGGTTGCCACTGAACAGGCTGCCGGTGAGAACTGGGCTGGCGCTGCCATCTTGTCCATCTATATATATGGCGCCGCCAAGGTTTGCTCGGTTTCCGCTAAACCATAAACGGCTGAGCACCGGGCTGCAGTTCGAGCCGCTACCTCGTCCGTTGCAATACAGGCCACCGCCAACTGTGCGGTTGTAGACAGGGTAGTTGCGCCCCACGCCGCCGGTGATCACCACACCATCCAGAACGGTATCGTTGCCGATAGGCCCTGCGCTGGTGGTACCGTCCATCAGCACGACCTGTCCGGTGTTTGTTCCTACGAGGTTGGGCGTGGCGACCAGTGAAATGCCGTCGGCATCCACGATATCGTTGTTATCTATATCTCCTGACAACACGGTGCGGTGCACGGAAGGGTCGGCATCACCGCGATCGGCCGCGCCGCTCGCAAAACCGCCATACACCTGCTGGCCAGGGCGGATGGAGAAGGCCACGCCGGGCGTGCCCGCAGCGCTTGGCTTGTATAGGCCTTTGGCCACCCAGATTTCGCTGCAATTGGTATCGCCCAGAGCGCTTTGCAGATTGGTGTAGGCATCGGTCCAACTGCCGCCAGTATTGCTACCCGTCGCCGCGTGGTTGACATAACACTGCGCGGCGCTGGCGCTCGCCATGCCTAGCAGCAACACAGCAGCTACGCCCATGCGAGCGAGATGGATGAAGCTGGCACTAGTGAGCCTGACGGCGATGTTCAATGACATGATCTGCTACTCCCATCAATTTGTCGTTTTGAAAGCAGAGTCATAAAGCCTGGCGCTCGCAGGACAAGCGGACTACTCGAATGTCATTTTTACCTGCGTCAAAGCGCTGCACCGGCAAAATGGATAGGTGCTACAGCCCCATGATGTGAGGCCTGATGCCTCTGGTTTATTAGATCGCACAGCCAGCGACTTGTCTGTAGCCCACACGGGCTACAAAAGCCAAAAAAACTTGGGCTTAGCTCGGGGACTTCGTAAGCCTTATCGGAGAAAACCCTGGTAGGGCTTGGCTACAACAACCGCTTGCGATTGCTTCATACTCCCTGAGAATTGCAAGCTAGCGTCCAGTTGCCGCGCTCACACGAAATCCATGATGAATCGTTTAAACCTCAGCCACGACGTCGGCACCACCGACACCCCTCTTATCGAAATCCCCATCGGTCAGCATTTCGAAATGATGGCGGCTCGCTTTCCTGAACGCGAAGCGCTGGTGTCGCGCCATCAAGGCGTTCGCCTCACCTACGCAGAACTTGATCGCGAGGCGAATCGCCTGGCCAGTGCGTTGATTCGTGCAGATCTGCGCAAAGGTGACCGTGTAGGTATCTGGGCGCACAACAGCAGTGAATGGCTGCTCATGCAGATCGCTACCGCGAAGGCCGGTATCGTGCTGGTGAACATCAATCCAGCCTACCGCGTGACCGAGCTCGAATACGCGCTCAACAAGGTCGGCTGCAAGATGCTCGTCACGATGACGGCCTACAAGACCAGTGACTATCTGGCCATAGTCAATGAGCTCACACCCGAGCTGGCGAGCGCCCTCCCCGGCCAACTCTCCGCAGCCAAGGCCCCCTTGCTCAAAACCGTGGTGCAACTGGGCCAGACGCCGGTGCCCGGCATGCTGAGCTTCGCTGATCTGCTTTCAACCGGTGACCCCGCAGATCCAGGGATTGCAAAGGTGGGCGCCACGCTTGATGCCAATGAACCCATCAACATCCAGTTCACCAGCGGCACCACCGGTTTCCCCAAAGGGGCCACGCTCACCCACCGGAACATCCTGAACAACGGTTTCTTCATCGGCGAATGCATGAAGCTCACCGAACACGACAGGCTATGCATCCCCGTGCCGCTGTACCACTGCTTCGGTATGGTGCTGGGCAATCTGGCCTGCCTCACGCACGGCGCCACCATCGTCTACCCGAACGATGGGTTCGATCCACTCACCGTGCTGGAGACCGTGCAGGAAGAAAAATGCACCGGCTTGCACGGCGTACCCACGATGTTCATCGCGGAGTTGGCACACCCACGCTTTAAGGAGTTCGATCTCTCCAGTCTGCGAACCGGCATCATGGCTGGCTCGCCCTGCCCGATTGAAGTGATGAAGCAAGTGGTTGAGCTCATGCATATGGATGAAGTCACCATCGCCTACGGCATGACGGAGACCAGCCCCGTCAGCTGCCAAAGCACTACACAGACGCCTCTGGAAAAGCGTGTTTCCACCGTTGGCCTGGTTCAGCCCCACCTGGAGATCAAGGTGATCGATCCTGCAAATGGCAGCATCGTGGCCCCGGGTGAAACTGGGGAACTCTGCACCAAGGGCTACTCGGTGACGCAGGGCTACTGGGGCGACGCTGAGAAAACGAACGAGGCCATTGATGCCGATGGTTGGATGCATACAGGCGATCTCGCCACCATGGATGCACAAGGCTATGTGAACATAGTGGGGCGCATCAAGGATATGGTGATCCGCGGAGGAGAAAACATCTATCCCCGGGAGATAGAAGAGTTTCTGTACAAACACCCGGCCATTTCGGATGCTCAGGTTATCGGCGTGCCTGACAGCAAGTACGGAGAAGAGCTTTGCGCCTGGATCATTCTCAAGAGCGGGCAGCAAGCCACTACAGAGGAAATCCGCGCATTCTGCCAAGGCAAGATCGCGCACTACAAAGTACCGCGCTATATCCGCTTCGTTGACTCATTTCCGATGACGATTACCGGCAAGATCCAGAAGTTCGTGATGCGCGATCTCACGAAGCACGAACTCAATCTACAGGAAAACCGAACTGCCTGAACGAGTGTGCACCAGCGCGGCTATCTACCGCTCTGACTCAGGGCGTTGCTGACCAAGCGTGAGGTAATGTCCACAATCTGGATCATCTTGTCGTAAGGCATGCGAGTGGGACCAATGACACCTAAGGTGCCCACGATCTGCCCGTTGACTTCATAAGTAGCGCTGACCACTGAGAGATCTTCAACCGGCACCGTCTGGCTTTCGCCACCAATGAAGATTCGCACGCCTTCGGCCTGGCTGGAGACATCGAGCAAACGCATCAACTGAGTTTTTTGCTCGAACAGATCGAACGCCCTGCGCAGTTGGCCCATATCACTGGAAAAATCGCTCACCGCCAGCAAATTCCGCTCGCCAGAGATGATCACTTCATCTTGCGCTTCGCTCATGGCTTCAGAGCCCGCCTGTACCGCAGCCTGCATCAGGCCCCCTATCTCACCGCGCAACTTGTCCACATCCTGGCGAAGGCGAGCACGCACCTGCTCGATGGCCATGCCAGAAAAATTGGCGTTGAGGTAATTGGAGGCTTCTATAAGCTCCGATGCAGAAAATTCGGCCTCAGTAAAGAGCACGCGGTTCTGAACGTCGCCTTCAGGCGACACGATGATCAGCAAAAGACGCCGCTCAGACAAACGCAGGAATTCAATGTGCTTGAACACCGAACTGCGGCGCGGCGCCATGACCACGCCCACGAACTGCGAAAGGTTGGAAAGCAAATTCGCCGCGCTGGCAATCACTTTTTGCGGTTGGTCGGCAGGCAGCAGAGGCGCTGTCAACTCCTCACGCTGCGCGGTCAGCATGGTGTCCACGAACAAGCGGTAGCCTCGGGCCGTGGGCACTCGGCCCGCCGAGGTATGGGGGCTGGTGATAAGCCCCAGCTCCTCCAGATCCGCCATGACATTGCGGATGGTCGCAGGAGACAATTCAAGCCCCGGGGCGCGAGAAAGCGTGCGCGAGCCGATGGGCTGCCCATCGGCGATATAACGCTCGATCAGCATCTTCAGCAACAGGCGCGAACGATCATCAAGCATCGAATCTAAAACTCATTGAACCAAACAGTGCAAGCACGAAACAAACATTTGCGCAGAGGCATGACGCTCGATCGCCCATGCGAAGCCTCTGAAACTTGACAAGAAAGCCCGGAAGCAGGGTAGATGCGGCTTTCAGGTTCAAATCATTATGATGTAATTTGCCGATGCACCCCACTTTTCAGCGCGTCGCCCTCGTGGGCAAGTACCACGAATCGGTCTCAGGCGCCATTGTTGAATCGGCACGCGCCGTCATTTCCGACATAGCCAGCTTCCTGAGCAGCCAGAGTTGCGAGGTCGTGCTGGAAAAAAGCACAGCCGAAAACACCGGCCTTACTGAATTTCGCGCGCTCGACGTCACAGAAATCGGAGAGCAATGCGATCTTTGCGTGGTAGTGGGAGGTGATGGCACCATGCTCGGCATTGGTCGCCAGCTGGCTCGCTACGGTACCCCCCTCATTGGCATCAACCAGGGGCGCTTGGGTTTCATCACGGACATCTCACTTGAACACTACCGCGAAGTATTGCCACGCATGCTCGCCGGCGAATTCGAAGAGGACCACCGCAGCCTCATGCTGGGCAAAGTGATGCGTGAAGGCCAGTGCGTCTTTGAAGCCCATGCCATGAATGACGTGGTGGTCAATCGCGGGGCGGCATCAGGTATGGTGGAGTTGCGAGTGGAGGTCGATGGCCATTTCGTGGCCAACCATCGCGCAGACGGCATCATCGTGGCGACACCCACAGGCTCTACGGCCTATTCACTCTCTGCCGGTGGCCCTCTCCTACACCCCTTGGTGCCTGCGTGGGCCTTGGTACCCATTGCCCCACACACGCTGTCGAACAGGCCTATCGTTCTGCCAGACCCCGTGGAGGTGGCCATCGAAATCGTCGCCGGGCGGGACGCCAGTGCCACCTTCGATATGCAATCGATGACATCCCTTCACCATGGGGATCGCATCCTGGTGCGCCGCTCAGAATTTCGGGCACGCTTTTTGCACCCCAAGGGCTGGAGCTATTTTGACACCCTGCGGCAGAAGCTGCACTGGAACGAGGGTGGCGCATGAACCACACTTATGTTCGCGTTCTTATTACCGTACTCGTAATTCATGACAATCAACCCACCACCGTTCACGCTGCCCGAACGGGTATTTTTCATGGTTAATGAAAGTCTCAGTAGGACACCGACAACCCCCCTCGCGGTGAACAGCGCGAAGTCACTCTCACTATGGCGTTAAGAAACCTCAGCCTGCGCGATTTCGTCATCGTGCCCAAATTGGAGCTGGAACTGGAGTCCGGATTCACGGGCCTCACGGGCGAAACCGGCGCAGGAAAATCTATATTGATCGACGCCTTGCAGCTGGTGCTGGGCGCCCGCGCAGACGCCTTGTGGATTCGCGAAGGCCAACCACGTTGTGAAATTGGCGCTGAATTCGATTGCCCTCCTGAGGCCCGTACATGGGTTGAAGAGCACGGTTTCGATAGCGATAGCGAAACCTTGCTTCTGCGCCGGGTCATCGATGCAGGCGGAAAAAGCCGTGCCTGGGTGAACGGTTCGCCCGCTACCGTGACGCAGCTGCGAGAGCTTGGCGAGCAATTGGTCGATATTCACGGCCAGCACGCCTGGCAAAGCCTGACACGCCCCACTTCGGTGCGCGCCCTGCTGGATGCATATGCCAGTGTCGACACCACTGCCCTTACTGCCGCGTGGCAAGCCTGGCGCAGCGCTGAGACAACCCTGACAGACGCACGGGCAGCGCAGCAAACGCTGGCGCAAGAACGCGAACGCCTGATGTGGCAACTAGGCGAGCTGGACAAGCTCTCACCTGGCGCCAACGAATGGGAAGAGCTCAATTCGCAACACAGCCGCCTTTCACACGCCCAGGCGCTGATTGATGCCGCACAAGCGGCTAGCGAAGCACTGGAATCAGATGAAGGCGGTGGTCTGCAGAGGCTTGCCGAAGCACAGCACACGCTTGATGAACTGCGCGGCATCGAACCCGAATTTCAATCAGTCTCTGATGTGCTGGATGCTTGCCTGGCCCAAGCGCGAGACGTGGTGCACAGCCTGCATGCCTACCTGCGCCGCGCCGAGCCAGATCCAACCCAGTTGGCTGCCCTCGACGAGCGTATGGGCCAATGGCTTTCGCTGGCACGCCGATACCGTCACCCGCCTGAGGAGTTGTCTCAGTTGCACGCTGGCTGGCGCACCGATCTTCAGCGCCTCGACGCCGCGGCTGATTTGGGGACACTCGAAGCCGCCTCTCAGCAGGCCCGCGCGACCTACCAGGCGCGCGCCGGCGAAGTATCCGCGCTGCGGCGCAAAGCCGGTCAACAACTGGCGCGCGAAGTCAGTTCGGCCATGCAGGAGCTGGGCATGCAGGGAGGCCGTTTCGAAGTGGCACTGGAGCCACTCGCAGAGCCTGCCTCACATGGCCTGGAAAGCATCGTATTCCTGGTCGCAGGACATGCCGGCGGCACGGCTCGCCCAGTAGATCGCGTCGCATCCGGCGGTGAATTGTCGCGCCTTGCGCTGGCGATCGCCGTCACCACAAGCCAGCTTGGCAGCGCTCCTACCCTGGTATTTGATGAGGTCGACAGTGGCGTGGGCGGAGCGGTGGCCGCCACAGTAGGGCGTTTGTTGCGCCGGCTTGGCCAAGACCGACAAGTGCTTTGTGTCACTCACTTGCCGCAGGTGGCAGCCTGCGCCGATCATCATTTGCTGGTGAGCAAGCAAGGTGATCAAGATGGGATCACCAGCACGGTGGGATCCGTAAATGGCGAACCCCGCGTAGATGAAATCGCCCGCATGCTGGGCGGTGAGCGCATCTCAGAAACCACACGCGCACATGCCCGTGAAATGCTGGCCGTCCCAGAAATGGTCTCACCCGCTCCCCCTGCACCAGCGCCCTCTGCCCGTCCAAGAAAGGTGCGCGCATGAACACGGAAGTGGTGGTCATCACGGGCATGTCAGGCTCCGGCAAGTCCATTGCCCTGCATGCCCTGGAAGATGCAGGCTACTACTGCGTAGATAACCTGCCGCCAGAATTGCTGGAGCCTTTCATCGCCTTGGAAGACGAGCGTAGTGCGCGCAAGATCGCCATTGCCATGGACATCCGCAGCGGCCGCTCCCTGCCCCAGTTGCCTCTATTGCTACATAGCCTGCGAGACCGGGGCGTGCAGTTGCGCCAGATTTTTCTGGATGCGAACGATCAGACACTCATCAGGCGTTTTTCAGAGACCCGCAGGCGCCATCCGTTATCGCAGCCGGGTGAAGCCGACGTGCAGCAGGCGCTCATGCAGGCCGTGGTACGAGAACGAGAACTGCTGGCCGATCTACGGGAGCGCTCACACCTGGTGGACACCAGCTTCCTGCGCCCGGCGCAATTGCTGGCTTTCATCAAGGAGCTGATTTCCGCTCCGGCGTCTAATTTGACACTGGTATTCGAATCCTTTGCGTTCAAACGCGGTATTACGCTGGATGCAGATTACGTTTTCGATGTGCGTATGCTGCCTAATCCGCACTACGAACCGGAGTTGCGCCCCCTGAACGGGCGCGATCAGCCCGTGATCGATTTTCTGCGGCAAAGGCCGGAGGTCTCGCTGATGCGTGAACAGATCGCGGCCTTTCTACGCACCTGGCTGCCCGCGCTGGCTAATGATCACCGCAGCTATGTGACGGTGGCTATTGGGTGTACTGGTGGGCAGCACCGCTCGGTGTATCTGGTTGAGCAACTGGCTGCGCAGTTCAGTGATGAATGGCTGACGCTTAGGCGGCATCGGGAATTGGCAGTGAGTTAAGAGGTCAAGGTCTTGCGTGGGGGTTTTTACTCCCTCTCCCCCTGGGAGAGGGTTGGGCGGGGCCGGCCAACCGGTGAGGGCAAGCGGCGGTTGATTAATCGCTGCCGGTGCTAATGGTCTTCTGCTCTTTTCTTTAGGTCGGAGGCCGGGAATTGCGCCCGGCGGCGCACCTACATTTCTTTGCTCGCCACCGGATGGCCGGCCCAAGCAATGTAGGCCAAAGAAAGGCGACCCCAAGTCCGTGTCCCTACGCTGCGCTCCGGGCACCCTCCGGTGCTCGGTCAAGGGGCGGTGCGGCAGAACTTATATGGACGCCTCCCGTGTGGCAAGCGAATTTTTGAAGTTTTGACTTGGCGGGTTCATTACGGTCTTATATCCGGCCTGGAAGCAATGCGGA
>NZ_AUGX01000028.1 GCF_000422885.1 Ottowia thiooxydans DSM 14619
AGACGTTGAGCGCGGCCAAGTGCTGTGCAAGCCAGGCTCGATCAAGCCACACACGCAATTCACCGGCGAAGTGTATGTGCTGAGCAAAGACGAAGGTGGCCGTCATACGCCTTTCTTCAACAACTACCGTCCCCAGTTTTACTTCCGTACGACGGATGTGACCGGCTCCATCGAACTGCCAGAAGGCAAAGAAATGGTGATGCCAGGTGACAACGTGAGCATCACGGTCAAACTGATTGCTCCAATCGCCATGGAAGAAGGCTTGCGCTTCGCTATCCGTGAAGGCGGTCGTACCGTTGGCGCTGGCGTGGTTGCCAAAATCATTGCTTAAGGCGGGCGAATCATGGCTACAAAACAAAAAATCCGCATTCGTCTAAAAGCATTCGATTACAAGCTGATCGACCAATCAGCCGCTGAGATCGTTGACACTGCCAAGCGCACCGGCGCTGTGGTCAAAGGCCCAGTGCCGCTGCCCACACGCATGAAGCGTTTCGACATCCTGCGTTCGCCACACGTCAATAAGACCAGCCGCGACCAGTTCGAAATCCGTACGCACCAACGTCTGATGGATATCGTTGACCCGACAGACAAGACTGTGGACGCGCTGATGAAGCTCGATCTGCCAGCTGGCGTGGACGTCGAGATCAAACTGCAATAAACCGCAGTTCTCGAGCGACGAAGAAATTCCCTCTGCTTTGCCGAACGCTACCTCAGAGGGCGCTCGGCAAAAGCAAGCAGGGATAGTTGGGGGCTGACGGCTAGCTAACAAAGCAACGCTGTCAGCCCCCAACTACATATGGCTTGCTGAAATTCCAAGCCCTCGCTATAATCGCAGGCTTGCCCTTTTTCCCTGGTTCGGAAGAATTAGAAGAAAACGGAGCAAGTTCTATTTCAACCCTTCTTTCATATACCAAACGCGCAAGCCAATTGCAGCAGGCGCGGTGAAAGTACTGGAGCAATAAATGAGTCAAGGCAATCGATTGGGGTTGCTGGGGCGCAAGGTGGGCATGATGCGTCTGTTCACTGATGACGGCGATGCAGTGCCTGTCACAGTGGTAGATGTGTCAAACAACCGCGTCACCCAGGTCAAAACCCAGGAAAACGATGGCTACGTGGCCTTGCAGGTCACGTTTGGTGCACGCAAAGCTTCGCGCGTTACCAAGCCAGAAGCCGGTCACCTCGCGAAAGCGGGCGTGGAAGCCGGTGAAATTCTCCGTGAATTCCGCGTCGAGAGCGATGTTGCAGGCAAATACGCCGCTGGCAATACCGTTCCCGTGACCGATGTGTTCAGCGCTGGCCAAAAGGTCGACGTTCAAGGCACTTCTATCGGTAAGGGCTTCGCCGGTACTATCAAACGTCACAACTTCAAGTCGCAGCGCGCATCGCACGGTAACAGCCGTTCGCACAACGTGCCAGGCTCGATTTCGATGGCGCAGGATCCCGGTCGTGTGTTCCCCGGTAAGAAAATGACCGGCCACATGGGCGATGAAACCGTGACCACGCAAAACCTCGATGTCGTTCGTGTAGACGAAGCGCGTCAGTTGTTGCTGATCAAAGGCGCTGTGCCTGGTTCGCGTGGCGGTTTCGTCATTGTGCATCCAGCCATCAAAGGCCAGCCAAAGGCGGCCGCGAAGGAAGGGGCTAAGTAATGCAGCTTGAATTCCTAAACGACCAAGGTCTGGCGGCGTCCAAAGTGGATGCGCCTGAGACTGTCTTCGGCCGCGATTACAACGAATCGCTGATTCATCAACTCGTGGTGGCTTATCAAGCCAATGCGCGCCAAGGTACCCGCGCGCAAAAAGACCGCGAGCAGGTCAAGCACTCCACCAGGAAGCCTTTCCGGCAAAAAGGTACGGGTAACGCCCGTGCTGGTATGACGTCCTCGCCTCTGTGGCGTGGGGGCGGTCGGATTTTCCCGAACAGCCCTGACGAAAACTTCAGCCAGAAAATCAACAAGAAGATGTATCGCGCCGGCATGGCGTCCATCTTCTCGCAACTGGTGCGTGAAGGCCGTCTGGCCGTGGTTGAGTCGATCAAGGTCGACTCGCCTAAGACCAAAGCCCTGGCTGACAAGCTCAAGGCTATGAAGCTTGATTCCGTGCTGGTGATCTCCGACGAAGTCGATGAAAACCTGTACTTGGCTTCGCGCAACCTCGGTAATGTGCTGGTCATTGAGCCGCGCTACGCCGATCCGGTGTCTCTGGTGCACTACAAGAAGGTGCTCGTTACCAAGGGCGCCATCGACAAGCTCAAGGAGATGTTCGCATGAGCACCGCCGCCAAAAAATACGATGAAGGCCGGTTGATGCAAGTGCTCTTGGCACCCATCATCTCGGAAAAAGCCACCATGGTGGCTGAGAAATCCAATGCAGTTACTTTCAAAGTGCTGCAAAACGCGACCAAGCCTGAGATCAAAGCTGCTGTTGAGCTGCTGTTCAAGGTTGAGGTTAAAGGCGTTTCCGTGGTCAATACCAAGGGCAAGACAAAACGATTCGGCCGCAGCGTCGGTCGTCGCGATAACGTGCGCAAAGCGTACGTCATGCTCAAGGAAGGCCAGGAGTTGAATCTTTCTGGGGAGGCCGCGTAAGTCATGGCTGTCATCAAGATTAAACCGACTTCCCCTGGCCGTCGCGGTCAGGTCAAAGTCACTCGTGATCACCTGCACAAAGGTGAAGGCTACGCCCCGCTGCTGGAACCACAATTCCAGAAAGCCGGCCGTAACAACAACGGTCACATCACTACGCGCCATCGTGGCGGCGGTCATCGCCATCATTACCGCGTTGTCGATTTCCGTCGCAACAAGGACGGTATTCCTGCCAAGGTCGAGCGTATTGAATACGATCCAAACCGCTCAGCGCACCTGGCATTGGTTTGCTACGCTGATGGCGAGCGCCGCTACATCATCGCTCCTCGCGGTGTTGAAGTTGGAAGCCAGCTGATGAGCGGTTCTGAAGCGCCTATCCGCGCTGGCAACACGCTGCCAATCCGCAACATCCCAGTGGGTTCCACAATCCACTGCATCGAGCTCAAGGCAGGTGCTGGTGCTCAGATCGTTCGCTCGGCTGGTACTTCCGCTACGCTGCTGGCGCGCGAAGGTACTTACGCTCAGGTGCGTATGCGCTCTGGCGAAGTCCGCAAGATTCATATCGAGTGCCGCGCCACGATTGGCGAAGTTGCCAACGAAGAGCACAGCCTGCGCCGTTTGGGCAAGGCCGGTGTCAAGCGCTGGATGGGTATTCGCCCAACGGTTCGCGGCGTTGCCATGAACCCGGTCGATCACCCGCACGGTGGTGGTGAAGGTCGCACTGGTGAAGGCCGCGCGCCTGTCGATCCATGGGGCAACCTGACCAAGGGCTATCGCACTCGCAACAACAAGCGCACCCAGGTAATGGTTGTGTCGCGTCGCAAGAAATAAGGACTAACAAATGACTCGCTCTCTCAAAAAGGGTCCGTTTGTTGACCATCATCTGCTGGCCAAGGTCGACAAGGCCGTGGCCACTAAAGACAAGAAGCCCGTCAAGACCTGGTCGCGTCGCTCGATGATCTTGCCCGATTTCATCGGCCTGACCATTGCTGTGCACAACGGCAAGCAGCACGTGCCTGTGTACGTGACTGACCAGATGGTTGGCCACAAGTTGGGTGAATTTGCCCTGACGCGTACCTTCAAAGGTCACGCGGCGGACAAAAAAGCCAAGAAATAAGGAGAAGACTCATGGAAACACGTGCAGTCCTTCGTGGCGTACGCCTGTCGGTCGACAAAGGCCGTCTGGTAGCCGACCTGATCCGCGGTAAAAAAGTGGACCAGGCCCTGAACATCCTCAACTTCACACAGAAGAAGGCAGCGCCTATCGTGCGCAAGGTGCTCGAGTCGGCAGTTGCCAACGCCGAGCACAACGATGGCGCAGACATTGACGAACTCCGCGTCAAGACGATCTACGTCGAGCAAGGCACGACGCTCAAGCGTTCAGCCGCCCGCGCCAAAGGCCGTGGTGCCCGCCTGTCGAAGCCCACGTGCCATGTGTACGTGACGGTCGGCTACTGATACGGAAAGCCCGAGAAATACTATGGGACAGAAAATCCATCCTACCGGTTTTCGGCTTTCCGTTAGCCGTAACTGGTCCAGCCGCTGGTACGCCAAAGACCGTGACTTCGCCGGCATGCTGGCTGAAGACATCAAGGTTCGCGAGTACCTGAAGGCCAAGCTGAAGAACGCCGCTGTGTCGCGCGTTCTGATCGAGCGTCCTGCCAAGAACGCCCGCATCACCATTTTCTCGGCTCGTCCGGGTGTGGTGATCGGTAAAAAAGGCGAGGACATCGAAAAGCTCAAGAAAGACTTGGCAGACAAGTTGGGCGTGCCAGTGGCCGTCAACATCGAAGAAGTGCGCAAGCCTGAAGTCGATGCCCAACTGATTGCTGACTCGATCACACAGCAGCTCGAAAAGCGGATCGTGTTCCGCCGCGCCATGAAGCGCGCCATGCAGAACGCCATGCGTCTGGGTGCTCAAGGCATCAAGATCATGTCTGCTGGCCGTCTGAACGGCATCGAGATCGCTCGTACCGAGTGGTATCGGGAAGGCCGTGTGCCACTGCACACATTGCGCGCTGACATCGATTACGGTACCAGCGAAGCCAAGACCACCTACGGCATCATCGGTGTCAAGGTCTGGGTCTACAAAGGCGACACACTTGGCCGCAACGACGCGCCTTCACTGGACAGCACTCCACGCCCAGAAGGCGAAGAGCGTCGCGGTCCACGTGGTCCACGTCGTGACGGTCGCGGTGGCCCTGGTGGTGACCGTGCAGGTGCAGGCCGTGGTGCTCCCCGCCGTGCTGGTGGTAGCAACGCAGCTCCAGCCGATGGAAGCGACAAACCCGCTGAGGCCGCAGGGGCCGACGCTAAATCCGCCGTTAAGCGCGTTCGCAAAGCCGCGCCAGCTGCAGCAGCTGACGGCGCTAAAGGAGAGTAAACATGCTGCAACCTGCACGCAGAAAATACCGCAAGGAGCAGAAAGGCCGTAACACCGGTATCGCCACTCGTGGCAATACCGTGGCCTTTGGCGACTTCGGTCTGAAATCTACCGACCGCGGCCGCCTCACGGCGCGCCAGATCGAGTCCGCACGCCGCGCGATTTCGCGCCATGTGAAGCGTGGTGGCCGTATCTGGATCCGCGTGTTCCCAGACAAGCCGATTTCTACCAAGCCGGCTGAAGTCCGGATGGGTAACGGTAAGGGTAACCCTGAGTATTACGTGGCTGAAATCCAGCCAGGTAAAGTGCTGTACGAAATCGTCGGCGTGCCTGAAGCGTTGGCTCGTGAAGCGTTCCAGCTGGCTGCCGCCAAGCTGCCACTGCGCACGACCTTCGTGACACGCATGATTGGCCAGTAAGCGAGGAACATAGAAAATGAAAACCGCTGAACTGCGCCAAAAAGACGTCGCCGGCCTGCAAGCTGAAGTCAAGGACCTGCAAAAGGCCCACTTCAACCTGCGTATGCAAAAGGCCACGCAGCAACTGAATAACACCAGCCAGCTGCGTTCGACCCGCCGCGCGATTGCTCGCGCTAAGACCCTGATTGCTGAAAAGCAGTCAGCCGCCAAATAAGGACGTGACCATGACGGAAGCCAAAACATCCCTCAAGCGCACGCTGGTCGGCAAGGTCGTCAGCGACAAGCGCGCTAAGACCGTAACGGTGCTGATCGAGCGCCGCGTGAAGCACCCGATCTATGACAAGATCTTGATGCGCACCAGCAAGTACCACGCTCATGACGAAAATGGCGAGTACAAACTGGGCGACGTGATTGAAATCACCGAAAGCCGTCCGCTGTCCAAGACTAAAAACTGGGTAGCGACACGACTGGTGCAAAAAGCCTCCGTGGTGTAAGAACCCGCTCGGGCACCAAGCCTACTTTTCCGCGTTCTGCGCGTGAAAGTGAAAAGCGACTCACAATTGTGAGTCGCTTTTTTTTGTCTTTTTATAAGGAGATTCGTTCCATGATCAAAGTTGGAGACACCCTGCCTGCCGTCACCTTGACTGAGTATTCTGAAGTCGAAGGCAATGGCTGCAGCATCGGCCCCAATCCGGTAGAAGTGGCTTCCGCCGCTGCCGGCAAGACCGTCGCCGTTTTTGCTGTTCCCGGTGCTTTTACCCCTACCTGCTCTGCCAAGCATGTCCCTGGCTATCTTGAAAACGCCGACGCACTCAAAGCGGCTGGTGTGGACGAGATCTGGTGCTTGTCCGTGAACGACGCGTTTGTCATGGGCGCCTGGGCGCGTGATCAGAAGGCAGGGGGAAAAATCCGTTTCCTCGCCGACGGTAGCGGCGAATTCGCCAAGGCGACGGGCCTGACCCTGGATTTGACCGGTCGCGGCATGGGCGTGCGCAGTAATCGCTATTCCATGCTGGTCAAAGATGGAAAGGTGAGCACGCTCAATGTGGAAGGACCTGGCAAGTTTGAAGTCAGCGACGGCGCCACCATGCTGGCCCAAGCCAAATAAATTGCCGAGGCACCCTGACCACTCTGTTAACTCATGGCGGTCAGAGTCCCGGAATTGATAATAGCTTTGTGTTCTGCACTCTTTCAGTGACAGGTGGATAACTCCTGTAAGGGCGGTACGCCCAAGGCACGAAGTTTGTGAACTTGCAGGGGCAAAACCAGTCTATCTTGGGTCTGCGACCGTCGCCGGTTGCGGGGGCCTGCGCCGCGCCAAAAGCTTATTGGTCCTACAATCCGGGAATAGCCATGAAACTCGCTGTTAGAACACTTCTTGTTGCTGGGACGACCGCTGTCTTGTTGACGCTGGCAGGTTGTGCCAAAGACACTGCGCCAGCATCCACTTTTGTGCTGCTGGACGGCAGCCGTACCACGACGCAAGACTTCAAGGGTAAGGTGACCCTGGTCAATTTCTGGGCTACCAGCTGCACCACATGCGTGGCCGAGATGCCGCAGATCGTCTCCACCTACGACAAGTTCAAATCACGCGGTTACGAAACCCTGGCTGTAGCCATGGCGTACGACCCGCCGAACTACGTGGTCAACTTCGCCGAGACCCGCAAACTGCCTTTCAAGGTGGCTATCGATAACACGGGTGCGGTGGCCCAGGCATGGGGCGAAGTCAAGTTGACGCCCACGACCTATATCGTCAACAAAAAAGGCGAGATCGTGAAGCGGTATGTGGGCGCGCCCAATTTTCCCGAGCTTCACCAGCTGATCGAGAAGCTTCTGGCAGAAGCCTGACGACCGCCTGGAGCGCTTGGCGTTCCAGGCTCATTAGCCAGAGCGCATCGCAGGCAGGGCGCCAGGCGTCTGCAGCGCCCGACACCTACCGGAATCAACGCTTGCGGAAGTCGTCGTGGCAGGCTTTGCAGCTTTGCGCCGCAGGGCCGAAGGCGCCTTTGAGGTTGTCCAGGTTGCCGGTTTTGGCTGCAGCAGCGACCTTGGTCACCTCGGCTTGCATCTTGTCGCTCAGTTCCTTGAACTTGGCCTGTTCTTTCCAGATTTCCGGTTTTGCCGCATTGGGGCGGCCAGCGTCCGTTCCCGCGCCAAACGCGTGCCATGGCAGTTTGGACGCCAGAGCCACAACATCCGCATCCATGGAAGCGGCAGCGGCGTCAAACGGAATCCGGCCTTGAACCATGCCGCCCAAATGGCCAAAGTGATTGCCGAGCAGAGTAAAGGCGGCCTGGCGATATTTGATCGCATCTTCGGGTTTAGCGAACTGAGCGCTGGCGGGCATGGCCAGGCTGATGGCGCCGAACGCCAAAACAATCGATATCAGCTTTTTCATCGTGGTTCTTTCTTTGGTGTGGGGAAATCGAAAAAGGAAATTCTGCGCGTGATGCTGCCGGCCGTGAAGCTACTACACTGCAGTCCATGGCGATGCGCCCTTCCGGAGCATATCTTGCCTGAACTCCAATAATAATTCCGTACGGCGTGCGCTCATTTGCACGTTCGGTGCTCGAACCCCACGAAATCGTCCATCATGAAAACCACCCGCATCTGGGACCTCCCTACCCGAATATTCCACTGGCTCCTGGCGGCCGCGGTCATAGGGCTTGTGATCTCCGGCAAGGTGGGCGGCAATGCGATGAACTGGCACATTCGCTTGGGCTACGTGGTGTTCGCGCTGCTGGTATTTCGCGTGATTTGGGGCCTGGTGGGCGGTCATTGGTCCAGGTTTGCCTCTTTTTTCCCCACGCCCGCCCGCCTGGGCCGTTACTTCCGTGGAAAACCTCTGGCCCAAGACACCGCAGGCCATACCCCGCTTGGTGCGCTTTCCGTGTTTGCCATGCTGCTCGTGCTGGGCGCGCAAGTCGCAAGCGGCTTGGTCTCTGATGACGAGATCGCCTTTTCCGGGCCCTTGACCGCCCTGGTGTCTGGCGACACGGTCAATCTGGCCACGGGCTACCACAAGGATTGGGGGCAACTTCTGGTCATTGGCTTGATCGCCCTGCACATCGTGGCAGTCTTGATCTACTGGATCATCAAGAAGAACAATCTCATCAAGCCCATGCTGGCAGGTGACAAGACGCTTGCTTCGGAAGTGGTGGCGACACGGGATTCCGCCAAGACGCGTTTGGTGGCATTGGCGGTGCTTCTAGTGGCGGTAGCCATCGTTTATACGGTGATTGGTTTGGCCAGTCCTGCGCTAAACTGAAGCTGAGACTATATTTCGCGCCACGCGCGTACCACTGCATTGGATACTCCACCTCCTATAGAAATCGTCGTCGCCCACACGCCCGAGCAAATCAAGGTCATTGGCGAGTTGTTTGAAGAGTACGCATCGGGCCTTCAGGTCGATCTGGACTTTCAGGGCTTCAAAACAGAGCTGGCGCAGTTGCCTGGCGTGTATGCTGAGCCCAGAGGCGTCTTGCTGCTGGCGCTGGTCGATGGAGAAGCGGCAGGGTGTTGTGCGCTGTCTCCACTAGACGATGTGGATTACAGCAACGCCTCGGAAATGAAACGCCTGTACGTCCGCAAGGCATTCAGAGGCTTCGGACTAGGGCGGCAACTCGCCGAGGCCATTCTGGAGGCGGCAGATCGCCTGGGCTATGCAAACGTGCTGCTCGACACACTAAGCGACATGGAAGCCGCAAGAGCCTTGTACGAGGAACTGGGTTTCGTGGAAATCCCGCCCTACTATCACAACCCGGTGGCGGGGGCGCACTATCTCAAGGTGGATTTGACCGGCTGCTGAGTCTGGTGGTGCAGCCCGCCAATGAGCGCCCGCGTTATTTTCCGGTGAACATGAAGTAGGCAAGCACGCAGACGGCCAGTGCCACGATGAGGCGAGCCAGCCACGGCGTGACCAACCAGGCTCCGAGCACGCCCAGCGCGGTGGTCCATACGCGTGGAGATTGGAGGGCGTTTGCGCTCTGGCCATTCGCGTTGAGTCTTTGTGGATGGCCACAGGAGGGGCAAGCGGTAGCTTGAGTGGAAATGGTGTGCCCGCACTCCGGGCATTGGATCAGTGCCATGGTCAGTTTTTTTGTCCCGCTTCGATCAGAATCTGCACCCGCCGGTTGAGTTGCCGGCCCTCTGGGTTGTCCTTGCCGTCTTTCGTCTGGTTTGCAGCAACCGGCTCACGCCGCCCTAATCCCTGGGTGGCCGCCTTGCGCCCTGTGCGTTCCTGAAGCGCCAATGCCACGGTCAGCGCCCTGCGTTGGGACAGGCGATCATTGTAGGCGTCGCTTCCTTTCGCGTCCGTATGCCCCCGAACGAGCAGTGGCGCGGCCGGGTAGCCCTGAATCAACTCGGCCGCCTGGTCCAGAGAAGAGCCTGCGTCGGCGCGGAGTTCGAATTTGTCGAAATCGAAGAGAACATCGGCTGGCAAGTCAATCGAGATGGCCTTCGACGGCGTGGGCTGCGCCTTCAGTTCCTTAAGCAACGCGCGCGTTCGCTCCAGTCGCTCGGGTGGCACCTCGGCCGTCCGCAAAAGAGTATCAGGAACCGCCGTGGACTTGAGCGACGTTGAAGGATAGCCGGGGCTCAAATCGTCAGGCGTCTGCTGGCGCCGGAGGCTGGTTTGCGGCGCGTTCGCGGCAGGTGCCAGCCGGGACGGTTCTCCAGACAGTGCGCGATTGGAGCGGGTGATGTCCGTGGCACCTGCGGCGGAACCTGCCAGCACGGTGCCCACCATCAGCCCGGCAAGACATGCAGACCGAAGGTGGCGCACGCGGCGATGCATCAGCCCCCCTGCAGCGGCAGGTCCATCGTCAGGCCCGGCGCGACGATGTTGTCATCCGGATTGCCTTCATTGAATACCAGGCGCAGGGTGCGCGCTGAGGCCGGTACAGCCCCCATGAACACCAGCCGGCCGTCCAGCGTTTCGCCAGTATGGACGGAAAGATTGCGGTTGTCCTGCGGACGCTTGATCTGCAAGCGGGCACCGTTCTCCACTTCGAGGAACGTGTCCGTGAGGGCCATCATGGTGCTGTTGGTGATTCGGTTGGAAAACGAAATGCTCACATCCAGGACTGTGGCGTCGGTACCAATCTCTATGTTCTTCACACGAACCGTGGCACCGGCAGCTGAAACCCCCTGAACACTCAGCGCCATTTTCTTGGGTTCGGTAGCGACCAGGGATGAGACGCCGGACTGCGGCGTGGCCTGCGGCGCGGCCACCGGCGCGGGCTCCGCAGTTGCAGGAGCAGCAGGAACGGTAGGGGCGGCGGCAGGTGGGTTCGCCGAGGCCGGGACTTGGGCATAAGGTGCCTCTGCAGGCCTGTCTTTGCAGCCAGCCAACAGGACGCCCAGTACCAGTGCGCACGCCGCGAGTGCGCCAGATCCATGATTGGCTTTTCTGATCTTCATTGTGGTGACTCCTCGAAATGGCATGAATGGATGCTTCCGTCCGATGGGGTGCGCCCTCATGGGCTGCAACGTGCTGAGTGAATTATCTGATCGTGATGCTGTTGATCTGGACAGGCGCTTGCCTGGACCCACCGTGCGGGACGGGACAGTCGATATCTTTGGGGGAGACCACATTTCCATCCTGAATGATCACGGTTCGCCCCTTGAGGCTTGCACCATCGATGTTCACGCTGTTGACAGACCCAGATCCGCCGCCTGCACAGCGCACGCCCGAGACCGAGTTGCCTGTGATTTCGATCCGGTTGCCGGACTGCTTGGGCACCGAGGCCTGGCCAGCAGGACTCGAACCGGGCGTGGTGCCCGCGGCCTGGGCGCCGCTGGCATGCGCCACCCCAAACAGCAATCCCGCACAGAGTACCCGCCACCTGAGTGGCCCACGGGAATTGACAGCAGCAAACTTGGGAGTGTGTGGATGCAGGTTCATTGGTCAGGGCGCCCTAAGGCGTACGAGGTGCAGGAACACCGGGTAGAACGGTTCCCGGGGTGGAGCCTCCGCTGCCAGTGGGCGGCGGCATGGGCGCGTGTGGCAAACCGGGCACCCGGTTGTCCGCCCTGGGCAGGAGCTGCGCCGGGCTCGTCCCTGGCTCCAACGTGGGCGCCTGTCCGTCCTCGCGCCTGATCTGCTGCGTCAACTGGGTCGCAAAGCGTTCTGCCAGCGCCATCTCTTCCACCGCCATTTCATCGCCCAGTTCGTTGATGATGGACAGTACGTCGGCCTTGGCTCCGGCACCCGGCAGCGACATTCGCTGCGCCAGCCTTGCATAGCCCAAGGCTTTGACGTTGTCCCTGGGTACGCCCGCGCCGGCGCGGTTCATTTCCGACAGGCGTTGCATGGCTTGCGGATCGCCCCGGACTGCGGCCATCAGGTACCAGCGATAAGCCTGGCCCATGTCGCTGAAGCCGGACCTGGGATTGCGATAGGCATCTCCGACGAACGACAGAAGGCCCGGGTTCTGCGTGGTGATGGCCTCAGTCTTGAGCCGCTCCAATTCATTGCGATAGATGGGCGCCTGACATCCAGCGTCGACAATGCCTCGCTTGAGCGCGTCATTGCAGTTCTCAATGAACCGCGCCGCGGTGGACGAGTTGACCTGCTGTGGCGCTTGTGGCGATGGCGTCGCCTGAGCCTGGGTGGCTTGTGACTGGATGGCCTGCGCCTGGGAAGGTGCGGTGGCTGTTTGAGCCAGTGCCCATGAAGGCAGCGCCAGCGCGATGGCCGCCAGGGCTGCCAACGCACCACCACGACCTGCTTTTACTGACAGGCCTGGCAAGCGATCATGAGTGTGTTCGCTCATGCGCTCATCCTTCCTTGGTCGCGGCAACTGCCTGAACCGGCACGCCTGCCTTGGCCTCCCGCGGCAGCAGAGTTCCATCCCAGGCCATGGGCACGCCAAAGAATAGAGGCTCGAAGCCTTTCCATTGCATGACATCGACGGTCCCCAAGTCCGAATAGCGTTCCGAAAACACCTTCTGCAGAGCTTCCTGTGTGGGCGCATCCAGCTGCTGTGTCACTTGCAAGGGCTGGCCATACTTGCGCAAGGTCACCTGTATGAGGCCGAGCTTGAGTTCAGGCGTCAGGGACTCATAGGCAGATCTCATGTTGTTGACCACCACCGGATCGGGTTGACCGCCCGGAATGCAGCGCCAGTAAGGCGTGTTGGTAGCCTTGCCGATCAGTTCCAGAACACTGAGGTCCACCAGAGTGCGAATGGCTGAATGTCTGCCTTGCAGGTACTTTCCCTCCAGCTTGAATCCGAATGCATCACCATAAAAGCCAATGCTCGCGTTGTCTTCGGAACTGAAGTTGAGCACCTTGATGGCGTTCGAGGCCTGAATGCGCGGCACCATCTGCTGCGTGGAAAAACTCACCAGATTCAGGTCCAGCGCGAGTGCAGAGAAGATCGCTGTGCGCTTGATGTCCCCGCCAAGCTCGACCTTGCCTTTGCCACCCCCAAACTGCAGGCCAAGCGAGTTCGAGCGGCCTGCGCCAGAAATGGCGCGGTCAAACTCCGTCAGCGCTCCTGTGATCAGGAAGTCCGGCATGGTGACCCCGAATTTGGCTCCTAACTGTGCTTGAGACACCAGATAGTCGGGGTGATAGGGCACATAGACCACGCGTGCGCCAATGCGGTTGACGGCAGTGCGCACCATCTCGGTAATGTCGCCCGGAATCTCTGCGCCCACCAGCGGATTGGACAGGTTGGTTGCATCCATGATGCTGCGTGTCTGCATGTAGATGACAGGATCGCCATCCTTGTAGATGTCCAGCATCTGGCCAAACCGCAAGAGCGATTGCGCATACGGACTCAGATTGGCCACAGGCTGCAGTTTGTCGCCCTCCCTTTCTGCCATCAGCTTGGTCGCATCGCTGAGCGCGTTTTCCGTAGTGGCACACCCCATCAAGGACGCTGCAGCCAGTGCCAGCGCCACCCTCCGAATAATCTTTTTATGCATAGGTCTGGTCGAGTTTCAGCGTGGAGAATTCAACACCGTGATGTTTTCGACGCCTCTTCCTTCGACGAAGAGAGTGACGCTGCCGTTCACGTTGCCCTGAATCACGGGACTGGCGATGCGCAGGCTGCCGTCGGTGCCCCGCCTCACATCTGAATAGTCCGTACGGATCACGATGTTCTGCTGGTTGTCCGGCAGCTTCAGGGTGCCATCGGGCTGCACGAGCGCGCTTTGATCCACCAGCGAATTCCTGGAGATGGCGTGGTTCACCCGCGCCTTGGCACTCACCGATGGAAACACACCGTCATTCAGGCGCACGCCCGACTGCGACTGGTCCTTGTAGCTGGACAGTTGCTCGCCGTAATTCACCATTTGCGCCTGAGCACTCAGGGCGCACCATGCGAGTGCGCAACTCACGCCAAGGCATCGGATCGTGTTCCGGACGGCGCCGTTTGATTCAGAGGTCTGGTCTCTCATTTCATTGCCCTTTCTTTGAAATGCGGAAAAAAGCGGTTGACTCTTGATTCGCACATGCTACTAGTTGCTGATGACGTTGAATGCAGGCACCACGGTCACTGAGTTGTTCACCACGCCCATCGACGGTGTGGAATACGTGTAGCCAGGGTTGGATGCATAGGCCGCGTTGCCTGCGACCCCGGCCGAGCCCACGATGGCGCCGCCCATGTTGCGCACGCTGCCTGAAGTGATTCCCGCTGCCGCTGCGGTCCGGTTGCCCACGATGGCCACTTTGCCGGTGATCACGCCGTGATTGATGACCGAGTTGGAGGTGCCTCCCGACATGGAGCGCCCTTCATTGCCGGAGATCACCACGTTGCCGCTCATGACGCCGCGGTTGACCAGCGAATTCACCGTGCCGCCCATGGTGGCAGTACCTCTGTTGGCTGAGATGAGAACCTGGCCGCTCAATTGGCCGCGGTTGTCCACACTGTTGACCAGACCGCCGCCCGAGGCTCTGCCTTCGTTGCCGATCAGGGCGATCCTGGCGCCAGTGATGCTGCCTGAATTCTTCACGCTGTTCACGGTCCCGCCCTGGCTGGTGCTTCCGGTGTTGTCGATGATGGAGATCTGGCTGCTTCTGATGGGTCCGTTGCCGGTGATGCTGTTGACCGTTCCACCGCCTGAGACGTTCCCGCGGTTGTTGAGCAGGGCCAGTTGCGACCCGGCGATGTTTCCGCTCACGGCCACGCTGTTGGCGGTGCCTTTGTCTGCACTGCCACTGTTGCCAAGTATGGTGATGTTGCCGCCTGAAATCTGGCCCTCGCCAATCACGCTGTTGATGACTCCACCGCGGCTGGCCGTACCCTGGTTGCCCAGCACCGTGATCTGGCTGCCGCGCAAACTGTCCTTCACATCGACGCTGTTGGCCGTGCCTGCATCGGCGCGTCCCCGGTTGACAGCCATGTTGACGGAAGAGTCGGATATGCGAGCTCGTTTCCTGGTCCGCACGCTGTTGATGATCCCGTCTTCTGACGAGGCCTGCGCGCTGCCCTGGTTGCCCGTCATCTGCACCGATAGATTGGTCATCTCTCCCTCGGCGTGGATACTGTTCACCAACGCAGTGCGACCACCGTCGGCGCGCGTCTGCTCCGCCGTGTTGGTGGCAAGCGTGGCGGTCAAGCGTTCGAGGCGTCCTTCGTCACCCTGCGTAATGCTGTTGGCCGATGCCAGCCCTTCTGTGGCGGAGACGCTGTTGGCAGTGTTGCCGATCAATTGCAAGCTGGCCCTGCGCATGGCGGACAGCACTTGAACAGTGTTGGCATTGGCCTGGCCGACCCCTCTGCCGAAAGCCGCGAATCCGGCGACGGTTCCTTCGGTGCCTTCGCTGTGCAAGCCGCCAGCTGTATTGCCGATCAGACTGGCGGTGCTGTTTTCTATGCTGCCGCGGCCGTTGATGGACACCGAGTTGGCATTGATGCGGCCGCCCTGGGCGTTCAACTGACGCGCGGTATTGCTCACGATCTGCAAGGGGGTGTCGGTCAGGCGGTTGGGTTCGGACCCGTCCAGGTACAAACTGTTGGCGGCCAGCACGCCATTGCTGTTGGATCCCACGCCCGCCACCTGAGAGCTTCCACCAGTGGCCCGAATGTCATCGCCTCTGTTGTTCAGGATAGTGACCGGGCTGGCATGAATTCGCGCCCCGCGGTACGCCGCCAGCGCATTGACCAATGCCGTGCCGCCGTCGACATGCACCTGGCGGGCATCGTTCAGCCCGATCAGCCAGTTGGAAGACTCGTCGATTCTGGCGTCATCATGCAGCACCAGCGCGTTGGCTGCAGCCCGAGCACGGCTGTCACTTCGTGCCAGGCCTGCGACAGCAGAGCTTGACTTGGCGGCGGAGCTCAGGTCGCTGGCGGTGTTGTTCACCAAGGTTCCGGACGCCGATAACTGGGAGCTGGCGCCCCCGCCATCTTCCAAAGAGATGCTGTTGGCCATCAGGATGCCTCCCCTGGCGGCCAGGTTGGTGGCCTGGTTGCCTGTGAAAGTGAGGCTTTTGGCGTCCATCTGGGAGCCGGTGACGGCCAGCGCATTGGCCAACGCAGCAGATTGCTGCCCGGCAGAATAGAGCAGGCCGCCGCCCGCCTGAGCGGCATAGCCGGTCGACTGCACTTGCTGTGCGCGGTTGTTCAGGAAAGTCACCGTGGACTTCTGAATGCGCCCTTCGCTGACGGTGGCCGAGTTGGCGCTGGCGAAACCGCCGGTGCCCGTAATGCCACGCCCTTCGTTGGACTGTAGATAAAGTGTGCTCTGGTCCAGAGTGGATTGACGATCGATCGCTACCGAGTTGCTGAGCGCACGGCCATTGCGGTCGACTGAGGCCACGATACCCGCCCCGATGCTGCCCGAAGCGCCCGTCGTGCGCACCTGCTCCGATCGGTTGCCATCGAGCTGTATGGAGCCTCCGTTGACGGTGGCTTCGTCAATCCAGATGCTGTTGGCCGATGCCGCCCCGCCAGTTGCCACCACATCTACCGCGCGGTTGTTGGCCAGCGAATGGGTGGGCGCTTGTGCCAGCTGTCCTTTCTGCACGGAAATCGCGTTGGCCAGGGCCGACGCCGACATTCGGACATCGGCCAGTGCACCACCCAAAATGCTGCCTTCGCCACCGAAGGCCTGCACGTTGGTGGCGGTATTGCTGCGCAGATGGGCGGTGTATCCTGCGCCGCCGGTCAACTGATGTTCGGTGAAGCTGATGCTGTTGGCGAGCGCGCTGCCCCCCGTGGAAGTCAGTTGAGAGGCCGTGTTGTCTGACAGGCTCAACCTGGCGCCTGCAAGCCCGCTGGAGGTAACCGCTACCGTGTTGGCTGCCGCCACCCCGGTGAGATCCACTTGCGCCAGCATGCCGCGGCCCAGCCCTGAACTGCCGCCCCCTGCACGAATATCTGTAGCGCGATTGCCTGAGCTCTGGATCTGCGTGTTGCGCAACTGGCTCTGCGCACCTGTCAGGGCATTGGCCAGTGCCGCCCCCCCCATGGAGACAATGCCGTCCGCCTGGTTTCGTGTGAGGGTGGTTTGAGAGTCGTGCACTTCAGTGGCGTCCAGCAGCACGCTGTTGGCTGTGGCCCTGCCCGGCAATTGCAGTGAACCGGTGCCCAGCAACACAGAGGACTTGGCACCGAATGCGTCTATCTGCGAAGCCTGGTTGTTCATTACCGTGAGGCGGCTTGACGACAGAGGCTTTCTTCCGGAGCCGCTGGCCGTGAGAACCATGTTGGCCGTAGCGGCACCGCCGAGCGCATTCACCAGGCCCGTGACCTGGTTGTTCAGAACCTGCAACTGAGTGCTGCGTACCGACATCGAAGAAATCCCGATACCGTTGGCCTGCGCCGTGCCCGCCAGATCGACACTCATGCCGATATTGGCCAGCGCCGAACCCTTACCTCCAGAGGAGGTCACGGGTCCCTGCGACGTATTGCCCTGAACCCGCACCTGTGAGGAGCTGTCCATTTCCGTGCCGGCGCTGTTCTTGTGCCAACCGAGGCCGCCCAGCATGGATTCCTGGGCACTCACGCCCTGCGTCCAGGAAGCCATGGCCGCGGTGACGACTGCCCAGGCAAGCCAATTCGGTGGTGGCGTTAGCGTCTTGCGCACTCGAAATTCCCCTGATACAAAAAAAACGTCCCCGGCGACTTCTGGCGCAGCGAGGGCTCTTGTCTCCAGGGTATAGGCCGAGGCTTTGGCTCTCGGCCCGGAGACACCAGCAAAACCCCGGCCCTCATTTCGGCTGGGGCGTGTCAATCGCACGCTTGGCGAACTGCTTGCACTTGGACTGATGTGTTCAGGCGGACCGGATGGCTGACCTGGTTCACCATGGCCTTAGTTGATGTTCACGGAGTTCACGTTGGCCGTGCCGCCGATGGCGTTGATATTTTTGGCTTCGTTGTTCATCAGGGTGATCTCCGAGTCCCTGATCTTGGAGCCGGTGATGTTCACGGTGTTGACGTTGGCCACGCCTTCCATGGAGACCTCGGCGACCTTGATGCCTGCCTTGCCGCCGCCGGCTGTCACATCTGTGGCCTTGTTGCCCGACAGGATGATCTTGCTGTTGGTGATTTCCGAGCCAGCTGACCCTTTGCCAGAGAACAGGCCGGGAATCGTGACGTTGCCATTTTGGGCAAATGCCGTGCCGCAGGTCAATGCGAGAACGGTGATGGCGGCTGTAGCAATTTTTCGCATAATCGTGATCCTTCGAGGTTGGAGGTTGAAAACTGAAAGAGAATTGCAGCCGCATTCGGCTTGCGGAAGTGATTCTCGTCAACAGCTGGCATGGTGTACGTAAAGAAAAGTTCCGTAAGTAATCTGACACAGCCGCGTCATAAAATCATTTTTTCACGGCAATCCTTGCTGTAAAGCTATAATATTAATAGCGTAGCGTGTCTGCATCAGCTGAATTTAGGTAAACATGCTTACGATAGGAATCAATTGAAATCAAATGAGAGGTTTAAATAAATTTGGTAACTTTTAAATATTCTTAGTCTATTTGGGAATTTATCTCTGAGCTTATATGATTCACTGAAAAGCTAATTTTCAATATTCACAAGTGCGGAGATCCATGCATATTGCATTCACAAAACTGAGATATTTATTGAATATAGGAGTCATGGTTTCAGCTGCCGGCGTGCTGAGTGCATGCTCACCTGGTTCCTCTGATGGACGGAACATCACCTATCCGAGTGACGGACAGATCAGTGCCGCTCTGGATGCGCAGTTAGCCGGTGACCCTAATAGTGCTTCCGCGCGTGAATTGATACAGTCTCTGGGAGGCGAGAAGGGCAAGCTGAAGTATTCCATCCAGCAGGTGATCTATCGCGAACCTGCTTTTGAGGTTCACTATGACGCCGCTCTTGTCATGGCCCAGGCCGGTGAGCAGAGTCTGGAGGCGCTCTATTCGCGCATGATCCCCGAGGAGGTGAGAGCCAAGCTGCCGAATTCGACGCTGGCTGCCTACACCGATTGGCTCAACAACCACGCGCAGGAGCTTCTGAAAGACCCCGCCCAGAAAGCGCAGGGCGCCGCGCTGACCAGCACCATGACTGCTCTGGGCAAGTGTTACGGTGGCGTCAAACCCGGCGAAGAAGTTGTCGTGATGAAAGGTCTCGGAGCGCATCTTCTGCCTGAGCGCAAAGGGCTGTTTGCAGAAAAGCTTGCCATGCCGAATGCGACTGTGAACTGCCTGCCGATCTGAGCGAGCCTGCGCCGCGCGGCCCTGTTTCGTTGTTTCTAGCGCACCGAGAGTTTGCCAGGGCTATCGCTGGCAGGCCCCCCCGGCCCTGGATTCGGCTGTTTCTCTGGGCCGCCAAGCTTCCAGGAAATATCAGCTGCCAGAACCCTGCCCGTGAGTTCAGATTACCCCTTGGTCCCGCAACTGATGCATGCGCTTTGCATCGCAATCGAGCAGCTGTTGCAACACTTGCTCGGTATGCTCTCCCAGCAGAGGAGGCGGCAGATCGGTGCGGACCGGGGTCTTCTCCAGCTTCAACGGGCTGCTGACCAGGGGCAAGTCCCCACGCAGCGGGTGTTTCCAGTGGGTGACCATGCCGCGTGCCTGAATGTGGGGGTCGGCAAACACTTCAGCCAGGTTGTTGATCGCACCGCATGGCACCTTGGCGGCTTCCAGCGCCCCCAACCAGTCGGCTTTGGCGCGGGTCTTCATGATCTCTGTCAGAACGGGCACCAGCTCGGCCCGGTGCCGCACTCGGTCCTGGTTGCGGACATAACGCGGATCAGTGGCAAGGTCTGGCCGGCCTGCCACTTGGCAAAACTTGGCATACTGGCCGTCGTTGCCCACCGCCAGGATGATGTGGTCCGCACTGCCGTCGGCCTTGGACGCGACTTCGAAGACCTGGTAGGGCACGATGTTCTGATGGGCATTGCCCATTCTTCCAGGCGGCTTGCCGCTCACCAGGTAGGTGGCGCCCAGGTTGGCCAACATCGCTGCCTGGGTATCGAGCAGGGCCATGTCGATAAACTGGCCCTCGCCGTGGCGTTCGGCATGACGCAGTGCCGCCAGAATGCCGACCGTGGCGTACATGCCGGTAAAGAGGTCCGACACCGCAACGCCCACTTTCTGCGGGCCTCCGCCCAAGTCGTCTCGCTCGCCAGTCACGCTCATGAGGCCCCCCATGCCCTGGATGGCATAGTCGTATCCAGCGCGGTCGGAATACGGCCCTGTCTGGCCAAAACCAGTGAGGCTGCAATACACCAGGCGCGGGTTGATGCCCTTCAGGGTCTCGTAGTCGAGCCCATAGCGAGCCATGTCGCCGACCTTGAAATTTTCTATGAAGACGTCGCAGTGCTGGATCAGCTCCCGGATCAGCGCCTGGCCTTCAGGTTTGGCGATATCGCACGTGACGGAGCGCTTGTTGCGGTTGGCGCCAAGATAGTAGGCCGCCTCCTGAGATTCCTTGCCATCGTCTCCCGTCAGGAAGGGCGGCCCCCAGGTGCGCGTATCGTCGCCGGTGCCAGGCCGTTCGATCTTGATGACGTCAGCCCCTAAATCTGCCAAAGTTTGCGTGCACCAGGGGCCAGCCAGAACACGTGAAAGGTCGAGAACGCGAATGCCGTCGAGTGAATTCATTCCGCCATTGTGCACGCACATTCCAGACTGAGTGAAGACTCAGGGCATCGATAATCCACACCATGTCTTTGATTTTTATGCGTACTCCCCGGAACCGATGGACGGGCATACTTTTGTTGGCCCTGCTGAGTGCGGCCTGTAGCCCAACCCTGAATTGGCGGGACGCGCGCCTGGGCGATTCTGCGGTGGTGGCA
Source organism: Ottowia thiooxydans DSM 14619 (assembly GCF_000422885.1). Lineage (GTDB taxonomy): Bacteria > Pseudomonadota > Gammaproteobacteria > Burkholderiales > Burkholderiaceae_C > Ottowia > Ottowia thiooxydans. The sequence goes on from NZ_AUGX01000028.1 coordinate 20,611, forward strand.
CTGCTGCCCTGCGAACCGGATCACGCGCAGCGCATCGTGCCGCTGGGAGGGGTGCCCAGGAATTTGACCATGGCAGGGTGCGAAGCCGGGGGAGCCACTTTTGCAGTCATGCTGGCCGAAGCACCCGCATCGCAGGCCAACGAGCTCCTGGCAGGCTGGCGCAGCGCAACATTGGCTAATATGAAGGCCGAGGACGTTCAAAAGCAGCCTTTCCTGCCGCGTGGAGCGCTCGCCTTGCCAGAATCGGTGCGTATCTCGGCCCGCGGTCATCGTGCAGGCGGGGAGGCAGTGCAGGCGCAAGCAGTCTGGCTGTCACGGATTGGCCCGGGCGGCCAAAATGCGCAGCTTGTGCACTTGGTGATGTATTCAGAGCGTCCCATGCCCGAAGCTGCAGATACGTTCTTCAGCGGCCTCAAGCTTCAATGACACGCACGCACGCACGCACGCACGCACGCACGCACGCATGCCGGCGGAAGTTGCTTTTTCCCAATGGCGCATGAAGTCTTGCCGTATCTGCTCGCACACGGCGGATAATCAGGTTCCATGAGTCACGTGCTTTCCTTCATCTTGCCTTTCAGCCGCTACGGTCGGCGCCCGGCCCCGGCATGAACGGCATTCTGTTGATTGCGCACTCGCCGCTGGCCAGTGCCCTGCGGCAATGTGCTCTCCACGTATTTCCTGACGCGGAGTCCAGCATTGCCGCGCTGGACGTGCACCCCAATACACCACCTGATGAGACGCTGGCCGCCGCGCGCCTTATGCTGGAGCAGCTTCAAACCAAAAGTACACTGGTTCTGTCCGACGTGTTCGGCGCGACGCCCTGCAATGTGGCGCAACGACTGGTGGAAGGCAGCCCCAGTGTGCGGCTGATGGTTGGCGTCAACCTACCCATGTTGCTGCGTGCCGTGTGTTACCGCCAGGAGCCCTTAGATGCGCTGGTGGTACGCGCACAAGCCGGCGGCACGCAGGGCATCATGTCTGTGGCGACCACAGCACCGCAGAACCAGCCCCGAAGAGCAACCAATGATCAAGAACGATACGACCATCAGCAATAAGCTCGGCCTGCATGCCCGGGCCTCGGCCAAACTAACCAAGCTTGCAGGCAGTTTTCCTTGTGAAGTATGGCTTTCCAAGGGCGAACGCCGTGTCAACGCCAAGAGCATCATGGGTGTGATGATGCTCGCAGCCGGCGTGGGCAGTGTCATCACTGTGGAAACCGACGGCGCGCAGGAGCAGGAAGCGATGGACGCCTTGCTGGCGTTGATAGCCGATAAATTCGGCGAAGGACAATGACGGAGAGCAACAGATGACCTTTGCCGTCCATGGTCTGGCCGTTGCCCGTGGCATTGCCATTGGGCGGGCGGTACTGGTGGCCTCCAGTCGGGTGGATGTCACGCACTACTTCATCCAGGCAGATCAGATCAAAAGCGAGTTGAAGCGACTTGGCGTGGCGCGCGATGCCGTGATCGAGGAGCTGCAGCGCTTGCAAACCGACATGCCCAAGGACGCGCCGGTAGAGTTGGCGGCGGTGCTCGACGTGCATCTGATGCTGCTGCAAGACGAGACGCTGGTCGCAGGCGTGCGTCAGTGGGTGACGGAGCGACTCTATAACGCCGAATGGGCTCTGACGACGCAACTGGACATCATCTCCCGCCAGTTTGACGAGATGGAAGATTCGTACTTGCGAGAGCGCAAGGCAGATCTTGAGCAGGTGGTCGAGCGCGTGCTGCGGTATCTGAAGGGCGCGGCGCAGCCGGTGGCGGCACCGCCACCGCGCGCACCGCGTCAGCAGGATCTGTTGCTGGACGACACGCTGGATGTACCCCTGGTGCTCGTGGCACATGATTTGTCGCCAGCCGACATGCTGCAGTTCAAGAAGAGCCTGTTTGCCGGCTTTGTGACCGATGTGGGCGGCAAGACCAGCCACACCGCCATCGTGGCGCGCAGCATGGATATTCCCGCTGTGGTGGGCGCGCGCTCAGCCAGCTATCTGGTGCGCCAGGACGACTGGGTGGTCATTGACGGCGACGCCGGGGTGATGATTGTCGACCCTTCGCCCATCATCCTGGCGGAATATGGATTCAAGCAGCGCCAGGGCGAACTGGAGCGCGGCCGCCTGGCGCGCCTGAAGAACACGCCATCGGTCACGCTGGACGGCCAGAAGGTGGAACTGCTGGTCAATATCGAACAACCAGAGGACACTGCCGGCGCACTGGCGGTAGGGGCGGTGGGGGTAGGACTCTTCCGCAGCGAATTCCTGTTCATGGGCCGTGAAGGCCGCTTGCCAGACGAAGAAGAGCAGTACCAGGCCTATCGGCAGGCCGTGGAAGGCATGAACGGTATGCCGGTGACCATTCGCACGGTGGACGTCGGGGCCGACAAGCCCCTGGATAGCCGCCATGATGCGGCCCACCTCAACCCCGCACTGGGGCTGCGAGCCATCCGCTGGAGCCTGTCCGAGCCAGCCATGTTCCTGTCGCAGCTGCGTGCCATCCTGCGAGCGGCGGCGCACGGCCAGGTGCACCTGCTGATCCCGATGTTGGCGCATGCCAACGAAATTCGACAGACGCTGGAGCTGATCGAGAGAGCGCGCGAGCAGCTCGACAAGCGGGGAGAAGTCCATGGGCCCATGAAGATTGGCGCCATGATCGAAGTGCCCGCCGCTGCCATGAGCTTGCCGCTGTTTTTCAAGTATTTCGACTTCCTGTCCATCGGTACCAATGATCTGATCCAGTACACGCTGGCCATTGATCGCGCCGACGAGTCTGTCGCGCATCTGTACGACCAGTTGCATCCGGCAGTGTTGCGCCTGGTGGCGAATACGATCGCCGCTGGCCAGGAAAAAGGCCGGCCGGTGAGCGTATGCGGCGAAATGGCGGGTGATCCCACCATGACCCGTTTGCTGCTGGGTTTGGGGCTGCGCAGCTTTTCCATGCACCCGTCGCAAATCCTTGCGGTCAAACAGGAAATTCTGCGCGCCGATGCCGGCAAACTGCAAGCTTGGGCGCAAGCGGTGCTGGAAAGCGAAGAGCCGTCGACGCTGCTGCTGGAGTAAGGGGCTTCCAGCTTATTATTCCATTTCTAATTCACAAGTGAATTTAAGAAGGCATCCCTGATCCAAGGCCAAGACACGATGGAGCGGACGGTGCTGGGGTTTTCTTCCAGAGTCTTCAGCGCCAGTTCGAGTTGATCTTCCAAGGCCTCAAGACTGTTGAAAGCCCGGTTGTGGAAGAACTTCTCGCGCAGTTCATCCCAGACATGCTCGATCGGATTGAGCTCCGGTGCATACGCGGGTAATTTGAGCAGCAAGATGTTGTGTGGCGCCTTGAGTGCATCGCTGCGATGCCATCCCGCCCCGTCGATGACCATCACGATGTGCTTGTCGCGATGGCGTGCGGCGACTTCATCGAGAAACACCTGCATGCACTCGGTGTTCACGTGCGGCAAGATCAGACTGTCGAGCTCACCGGTGCACACATCCACTGCTCCGTAAGCGTACGTGTATTCATGCGTCAGCATGCCTTGGCACAGTGGGCGCACCGGCCTTGGCGCCCAGCACCGACGCACGTCCGAGATACGCCCAAAACGCGCCTCGTCCTGGAACATCAGCTTGAAGTCTTTGCCTTGGGCCCAGCCTTGCTTGATTTCGGCGAGCGTTTCGGGGAGTTTTTTTTCCACGCCTGCTGCGCTTGAGGATCGCTTTGTGGATGACGCTTGTCTGGACTCAGCTTTCTCCAACCGTGACGGTGCAGCAAGTTGTAGGCCGATGCCAGCGCGACTTTGCGACCCAGGCGCTCATCTAGCGCGGCCTTGATCTGCCCCACCACCAGTACCCCGCCCAGTGCTGCTTGCTCAAGAAACGGCGCCAGAAACTCGCGCTCTTGCTCCTCGCTCATGTTCTGGCGCTTTCGCCCACCGGGGCCAGGCGCATCGGCGGCTCCGGCAATCTGGCCTTGCATGAAGCGCCTGCGCAATTGGCAGGCCCAGCCAGGCGAGACACCCAGCACCTGAGCCGTCTGATGCAAGCTCAGCCCACAGTCCAAAGGCAGCACCACTGACTGCGCCTGGCGTAGCTGCTCGATAGTCTTGGCTGCCCCAATGGCCTCGCGGGCCATCACCAACACCGCTTCATCTCCACTGGGTGGACGTGACATCACTCTCTCCATCGGTTGGAATGGTGAGATATTAATACATTAATGAAATGGAAATGGAATTAGGTAAAAACGAACTGAGCGACATGTCGTCGCTCAGTTCATGGGTAAAAGTCTGAGGTTTAATTTTGTCAGGGCGCCCAGCCGTGCAGCGTCCTAGCGGTTTTCCATCAGCACCGCCAACTCTCTGGTCAGCTTTTGCCATTGACTCCAGTCAGTGCTTGAGTGGTGGCCAGTCAACGCGAGAAGCATCATGCCCTTGCCACAAGGCAGCAAGGTCAGGCGCCCCTTTTTGTGGATCATGACAGATGCTCTGAGACTTCCCAGCGTGTCGAATTGAGGGGCCAGTCGGTGGTACAGGCGCCAGTAGTCTGTGGCAGCTTCGGCAAAGGTGTGCACTTCGTCGATGGCGCCAGCGTGGCCCCAGACCATGCCAGCATCAATCTCCACCAAGGCGCAACCGTCGACACCGGGCATGCTTGCCATGGTTTCCAAGGCCTGCTGCAAAAGCGCTTCCTTCATGCGGCCGCCAGGTTTTTTGCAAACTGAGCGACTTGGTAGGCCACTTGACCAAGAATCGCGTCTTCCCCAGCGATGACGCTGATCACGAGGTCAGCATCGTCGCGATAGATACTGTGGACAATCACAAATCCCTGGTCTGTGTCGATCGTCACGCTTCGGCTGCGACCCAGATGGGCCTCGCTGGACACGACACCGCTGATGGCAAAGATGGAACTGGCCATGGCAGCCACACGTGTAGGGTCTCCGTGCTTCATGGCTGAGCCCACATCAAAGCCATCCACAGTGGCAACCACGACGGCGCTCACCCCTGAGATTTCTTGGAGTAGACGCTCTGACTCTTGCAAGATGAACGCTTTGGCGCTGGATGGCAATTCAAACGTCTTTCCCAATTTCAAACTCCGTATAGATTGGCTTCGAGCTGTGCAAGCAGCGTATCGATCAACAGGACGACGTCCGCACGCTGACGTACGTCCACCTCCAGAACCGGCAATATGAGATTGCGCGCGGCCAACTCATCCAGATAGTCTTCAAGGCCCGGCGTAGGGTGGGCCGGCAATCTGCCTACGCCGATGACGCAGGGCAGTTGCTTGAGTTCTTCCTCGAAGCCGCTCAGATATACGCGCAGGTCTGCAAGCGGGTCAGCACTTGAGTTGTCGACCAGGATGATCAGACCGAGGGCATTTTTAGCGAGAATCTTCCATAAAAAATCAAATCGAGCCTGACCAGGCGTGCCGAACAGGCGCACCCGGTCGCCGCTCGGCAAGGTGAGCTGGCCAAAATCCAGGCCTACGGTGGTGTGGCTTTTGCTGTGGGAGTTGTCGGTGTTCACCACATCGGTGACCACCGGAGGGGTTTCACTGACGGCCCCGATGGCGGTGGTCTTGCCCGCTCCCATCATTCCCGTGAAAAGAATCTTGTATTCGTTCATTGATTGCGAAAAAGTGAACAAGGCACAGTGTCAAACAAGACACGCGCGCGGGCTGATCTTAGGGCCAGGCGCAACTGACTTCTCTGAATCACGGAATCAGAGGCCAAGCCGCTTGCGGAGCCCGGAAATTAGGCTGGACGTGAAACTTTGCTTCACGGGTCGAGATTGAGCGTTAGAGCCAGCCTTGCCTTGGGCTGCCACGGGTTGCAAGGGAAGCAACAAGCTTGAAGCGTGCAGCACTTGCATGAAGACTTGGCATTCGTGAGGGGAAAACCCCGTCAAATTGACCAGGTCACGCGAGTTAAGTGCACGGCGTGTCAACAGGGTAGCCATGCGAATGCGCCCGGGGTCACCACGTAAGATGCCTTGCCGGGGCCAACGTTGAAGCCGATAGCGTGGCTCATTCTCAGAGGGGAGTGCCTCCTCAGGGAAAGGACGAGAGACGCCATGATCTTCAGGTTCTGACTCTTCGCGAGCCTGCACGGGAGCGAGGGGAGAAGGGGTGGCTGCGGGCATCTCCACGGTGGGTGTTTCCACGGTGGGCGTTTCTGCCAGAGACGTCTGGGTTTTAGCAGTTTCTGCCGCCAAAACCGTTGTTTCGGTGGGAGCAGCCAACGCACTCTCCACCCCATCCAGCCATTCACGCAGCTTTTGGGAGCAAAGCGGCCTGGGAAGTGCGTCCTTCATGTCCTCATCGATCTGGTCGCGGGTGAGCCGCAACACGCGCTTGGCGATTTGGTCCGGACTCTCTTGTGGAAGGGCTACATTGCCGGAGGACGCATCCACCAACAGAACATCGTAAGGCGGGGCTTCGACATAGGTCCACCTTGATTTCCCCCCGTGTGCATAAAGTCGCAACAACATCCGTATCAGCGCTACTTCGGTAGCGTTGAGTGAATGGGATCCGAGCTTCAAGCAAGACATAAGATGTCAGAAGATCGAGGTCTCAGGCGAGACGGGAGGTTGAAGGTGAAGCGATGAATTCAGTATATAGGCGATTTGAAACAAAAGATTCAATCTGGCGATAAAACATAACAAACCTGTCGAAAGATTGAAAACTTTCAACCGCCACCGGTCCGCAAGCCCGCGCGGGCCTGCCAAGTGTTTTTTGGCGACGAAAGATATACCCTACGCTCTTCCAGCCACGTTTGCATGCTCAATACTAGAACTAAATGAGCCCTGTATCTGAAAGCCCATGTTTCACCTGAGCGGGCGCTTCAATCGCTAGGGAAAACCATGAACTGGAAGAAGCGGTAGACATGCTCACATGTTGCGGCTCTGCAACCGTTGATTCGATCCACTTCAAGCGTGCCATCGTGACTTCAAAACGGCAGTTGCTCAGCTTCCGCCGGCCTCGCTATCGAAGGCGGAAAGAAGCGGATTCAGCGCCTCCCATGGCGCAGCAGAGGCGGTGGTCTGACATGGCCGTGTGATTGCCCGCGTCAGCCCGGTTCAGCTGGTTGGCAGGCCGGCCGCTTGTGCCTGTTTGTCCGCGTGGTAGCTTGAACGCACCATGGCGCCCACGGCTGCATGGGTGAAGCCCATTTTGTAGGCCTCATCCTCGAACATCTTGAAGGTGTCAGGATGCACATAGCGCTGCACCGGAATATGCGCTGAAGACGGGGCCAGATACTGACCAATCGTGAGCATTTCCACGCCGTGTTCGCGCATGTCGCGCATCGCCTGCAGAATTTCCTCGTCAGTTTCACCCAGGCCGACCATCAGGCCGCTTTTGGTAGGAACGGATGGGTGAAGGGCTTTGAACTTCTTGAGAAGATTGAGTGAGAACGCGTAGTCGCTGCCCGGGCGTGCCTGCTTGTACAGGCGTGGCACCGTTTCAAGGTTATGGTTCATCACATCTGGCGGAGCAGCTTTCAGGATTTCCAGCGCCCGGTCGTCACGGCCACGGAAATCCGGCGTGAGAATTTCGATCTGCGTGCCCGGTGATTTTTCGCGCGTGGAGCGGATGCAGTCTACGAAGTGCTGGCTGCCGCCGTCTCGAAGGTCATCGCGGTCCACGCTGGTGATGACGACATATTTGAGCCGCAGCTGCGCAATGGTATTGCCCAGATTGGCCGGCTCATTGGCATCCAGCGGGTCAGGCCTGCCGTGGCCGACATCGCAGAACGGACACCGCCGCGTGCATTTGTCTCCCATGATCATGAACGTGGCCGTGCCATGCCCAAAGCATTCGCCGATATTCGGGCAACTGGCTTCCTCGCACACCGTCACGAGGTTGTTCTTGCGCAAGATATCCTTGATCTCGTAGAAGCGAGTGCTCGGGCTACCGGCCTTGACTCGGATCCAGTCAGGTTTTTTCAGCGCCGGGCCGTCGTTTTGAACTTTGATCGGAATGCGGGAAAGCTTGGCGCCGGCTTTTTGCTTGGCTGTTGCGTCATAGGCGCCAGCGGGCTGTGCTTCGCGCACGACGGGTGCGTTGGGGCCGAGGGTGGTGGTGGTCATGAGACTTTTCTTTCTAACCCTGCAATAGGCGGGTGAGCTGCTTGGCCAGTTCGTGGGCGGCATCGTCACAGCTGGCAGATACACCGATTGTAGAAAGATCTACGGTGGTCAAGCTTGGGTAGCCGCAAGGGTTGATACGCGAAAAGGGTTCCAGGTCCATTGCTACGTTCAGAGACAAGCCATGGTAGGCGCGGTGATTGCTCACTTTGATCCCCAAGGCGGCAATTTTCCCCAATCCAGTGAAATCCGGTTTCGGCGCGGGAGAGCCCGGTACGCGATGCTGCGGGCGCTGGGTGAGCATGGCGTGGCTGAAAGGGTCGTCCAGACGGACATAAATACCAGGGGCACCAGCCAGTCGATGTCCTGTGACCCCAAAACTGGCCAAGGTGCGAATCGCCGCTTCTTCCAGCCGGTGTACGTATTCCTTGACGAAGATGGCGCGAGATTTCAGGTCAATCAGCGGATAGGCCACGACTTGCCCGGGGCCGTGATAGGTCACCTGGCCTCCCCGGTCCGTGGGTACGACCGGAATGTCGCCAGCCGCCAGCACGTGTTCGGGTTTGCCTGCCAAGCCGAGGGTAAACACACCGGGGTGCTCGCAAAGCCAGAGCTGGTCGGATGGGGCATCCGCCGCCGAAGCCGTGAACTGCTTCATGGCTTCGAATGTGGGGGCGTATTCAACCCGTCCCAGGTAAGTGACGTTCATGCGCGAATGCCTGTTCTAGGTCCTGGCGGCTGCGGGCGCTAGTCCTTGGGATTGCAAACGCAGTTTCACAGTTCCCCTTACAGCACCCACTTGGCGGAAGGATGGGTCGACAATGTGCGATACAGCTCATCAAGTTGGTCCCGGCTTGTCGCGGTGACCGTGATGGTGACGCCGAGATATTTGCCGCCGCCGCTTTCACGGAGTTCTATATTGGTGGCGTCGAAAGCCGGATCAAATTGTTTGGCAATATGTGTGACGGCGTGCACGAAGCCTTCCTCATTGACGCCCACCACTTTGATGGGGAATGCGCTGGGGTATTCGATGAGCGACTCGCGCGCTTCAGGCGTCAGCTTGATGTCTTCCGGCGGCAACTCCGCCGATGGGCCGGCGCCCTCTTGAGGTGGGGACGAAGGATTGGTCATGTCGTTCTTTCGTGAAGGATAGAATGGCTCATGCTGCGGACGGTGGGCTGAGCTGCACAGCGATTGTCTTACAGTGTGGCGCCCCAAATGGCCTCATGCCCCCATTGCGGATGTTGACCATGCACCCAAGTTGGTGCTTGCCCGCGCAATGTCTCGAATTGGCGTCGCCTCGCTCAAAAATGGTGCTCTCCAAATGGAGCTCCCTATATAGAGATGGCATGAGAGTTCTGGTGAATGAGAGGGGCGATCACTGGGCATGGCTAAGGCTCTTGCAGAGGGGTGTTTGAATCGAAAACGCACTCTCTACCCGCTGGGCCCATGCCCGAGTGTTCCGGAAAGTGTTGCGGCAAGTTAACCGTTTTTCAGGAAACCGACGGATTACCTTCGGACTAACCCTATAATAAGAGGCTTTGCAGTCGCAGCGGAAGATTGCAGTCAATTGTGGGTAACCGCAAGAAATCGGCTGTCATTTGCTCGAAAGCGGAAATGGTCACAATAGCACCCGTCAAGGCGCGGCCCCTGCCTGCAGAAAATGCAGATGGAGTCACCCCGGAGGATTTCAAGCCTCTGAGTGCCGAAGAAGCTCGCCAATGGCGTGCTGAGCATCCTCCTTTGTCTCCCTGGCCGGTGGTCTGGGTTCAGGCGGGGTTGGGTCTGATGGTTGTGGTGGTGGCCTGGTTTGTGTCCAAGGGTGCTGTGTCCGTGGTTTGGTCCGCTGGGTACGGTGTCTTGGCTGCGTGGTTGCCTGCGGTGCTGTTTGCCCGCATGGTGTCTCGCCGGATGCGAATCGAATCCAATGCTGCAAGTGCCTTGACGGCGCTGATGGTGTGGGAGGGGATCAAAATTGTATTAACGCTGGCTTTGCTGCTGGCGGCGCCAAAGATTTTGGCGCAGGTGCAATGGCTGGCTTTGCTGGCCGGATTTGTGGTGACTATCAAGGCCGCTTGGGCGGCTATGTGGTTGATGTCGGTGAAACGCCGGTCAACTGTGCCGATGAACTGACCTTTGGATAAGTGGTAACGTATGGCTGCTGAAGGCGCGCAAGGGCAGACTGCTGGTGAATATATCCAGCATCACCTGCAACACTTGCAGTTAAATTTCAATCTCGAGCCCGTGAAGCAGAAGTCGATCATCGACTTCAGCCTGTTCAACGCGGACTCGGTGTTCTGGTCTGTTCTTCTGGGTGTCGTGGGTTGCTGGCTCTTATGGCTGGCTGCTCGCAAGGCCACTTCTGGTGTGCCTGGGCGCTTCCAGGCGGCGGTGGAAATCCTGGCTGAGCTGGTGGAAAACCAGGCCAAGGGCGTGATTCACAATGCCAAGAGCCGTAAGCTGGTGTCGCCTCTGGCATTGACGGTGTTCTTCTGGATTTTCATGATGAACGCCATGGATCTGCTGCCAGTGGATCTGTTGCCTTTGGGTTATCAGGCTGCGGTTGGCGATAGCCATGCTTATCATCGCGTGGTCCCTACTGCCGACCTTTCCACAACGCTTGGCTTGTCCCTGAGCGTGCTGGTGGTGTGCCTGTTCTACAACCTCAAGATCAAAGGTCTGGGCGGCTGGTCTCATGAACTGGTGACGGCGCCTTTTGGTGCACACCCTGTGCTGTGGCCCATCAACCTGTTGATGCAGATCATTGAATATGTCGCCAAGACCGTCTCGCACGGCATGCGATTGTTCGGCAACATGTTTGCCGGCGAACTCGTCTTCATGTTGATCGCCTTGATGGGCGGCGTATGGGCCTGGCAATTCAACCCCCTTACGGGCGGTTTCTGGCTGGGTATCGGGCACGTGATTGCGGGTTCTGTGTGGGCAATCTTCCACATCCTGATCATTACGCTGCAGGCGTTCATCTTCATGATGCTGACGCTGATTTACGTGGGTCAGTCGCACGACGCTCACTGAGTCCGTGTCTGGTCTTGTGATCTAGTTTCGTTATTTTTCTTTTCCTTTAATCTTTCTTTTTCTCTAGGAGCAATCATGGAAAACGTTCTCGGCCTCGTCGCACTGGCTTGTGGTTTGATCGTCGGCTTGGGCGCTATCGGCGCTTCCATCGGTATCGCATTGATGGGCGGAAAATTTCTCGAGTCTTCTGCACGTCAGCCTGAACTGATGAATGAACTGCAAACCAAAATGTTCGTTTTGGCTGGTCTGATCGACGCCGCCTTCTTGATCGGTGTTGCTATTGCCCTGCTGTTCGCATTCGCTAACCCCTTCACCCTTGGTTAAGCGGCTGGCCTTTCTAGACTGAAAGGAGTCGAACCGTGAATATCAACGCGACACTGTTCCTGCAGGCCGTTGTCTTCGCGATCCTGGTTTGGTTCACGATGAAATTCGTGTGGCCACCGATCACGAAGGCACTGGATGAGCGGGCTCAGAAAATCGCCGACGGCCTCGCTGCCGCCGACAAAGCCAAAACCGAACTCGCCGCAGCCAATTCGCGCGTCGAGCAGGAGTTGGCCAGTTCGCGCAATGAGACTTCGGCACGTTTGGCTGACGCCGAGCGCCGTGCGCAGCACATCATCGAAGAAGCCAAGGTGCGAGCCAATGAGGAAGCCAGCAAGATTGTTGCTGCTGCCCAGGCTGATGCCGAGCAACAGGTGGTGCGAGCCCGTGAGGCTCTGCGCGAGCAGGTGGCTGTTTTGGCCGTTAAAGGCGCCGAGCAGATTCTTCGCAAGGAAGTCAATCCGACTATCCATGCCGATCTGCTGACACGCCTGAAGACCGAGCTCTGATTCTCAAAGCTCGCCCAAAGGAAAACGTCTATGGCAGAACTCGCCACCATTGCAAGACCCTACGCCGAAGCCCTGTTCCAGGTCTCGCGCGCCGATCTGGCCGCGACACAGTCCTGGCTTGATGGGCTGGCGGGCGCGGCGGCCAGCGATGAGCTGCTGCAGTTCGCCGCTGATCCTCGGGTCAATGCCCGTCAGGTGTTCGAAGTCGTCACTGGCGTGCTCAAGAATTCGTTGCCCGAGCGTGGCGCGAATTTCCTGCGCGCCATCATCGATAACTCACGCCTTGCTGCGCTGCCCGAAGTGGCACGCCAGTTCCGTGATCTGGCCAATGCGGTCAGCGGCAGTTCGGACGCACTGATTCAAAGCGCCTTCCCGATCGATGATTCTGAGCTGAACAGCTTGGTTACTACGCTCGAAAAGCGTTTTGGCCGCAAGCTGCAGGCCCAGGTGCAGATCGATCCGGCGCTGATCGGTGGCGTACGCGTCACGGTGGGTGACGAGGTGCTGGACACCTCGGTGAAAGCCCGCCTGGAACAAATGAAGATGGCTCTGACGGCCTGATGAAAGCATCAGGCGCCAGGCTCCTCGATACAACCCTTTAGGACAAGGAAAGAGTCATGCAACTCAATCCCGCAGAAATTTCAGAACTGATCAAGAGCCGCATCGAGGGCCTGGGTGTCAGCGCCGACGTGCGCAACCAGGGCACCGTGGTGTCGGTGACCGACGGCATCGTGCGCATTCATGGCCTCTCTGATGCCATGCAAGGCGAGATGTTGGAGTTCCCTCCCACAGCCGCTGGTGTTCCCACTTTCGGTCTCGCCCTGAACCTCGAGCGCGACTCTGTCGGCTCCGTGATCCTGGGTGAATACGAACACATCTCCGAAGGCGACGTCGTCAAGTGCACGGGCCGCATTCTGGAAGTGCCCGTCGGTCCTGAGCTGATTGGCCGCGTGGTGAACGCACTGGGTCAGCCTATTGACGGCAAAGGCCCCATCAACGCCAAGATGACCGACGTGATCGAGAAGGTCGCGCCTGGCGTTATTGCGCGTCAATCGGTGAGCCAGCCTGTGCAAACCGGCCTGAAGTCCATTGACTCCATGGTTCCCGTGGGCCGTGGTCAGCGCGAGCTGATCATTGGTGACCGCCAAACTGGTAAGACGGCTGTCGCAATCGACGCCATCATCAACCAGAAGGGTCAGAACATGACCTGCGTGTACGTCGCCATCGGCCAGAAGGCGTCGTCCATCAAAAACGTGGTGCGCTCCCTGGAGCAAGCTGGCGCGATGGAATACACCATCGTCGTGGCAGCGTCCGCATCCGAATCGGCAGCCATGCAGTACGTGTCGGCCTATTCCGGCTGCACCATGGGTGAGTACTTCCGTGATCGTGGCGAAGACGCTTTGATCATCTATGACGATCTGTCCAAGCAAGCTGTGGCTTACCGCCAGGTTTCGCTGTTGCTGCGCCGTCCTCCAGGCCGTGAAGCCTACCCTGGCGACGTGTTCTATCTCCACTCGCGTCTGCTGGAGCGTGCTGCTCGCGTGAACGCCGATTACGTCGAAGCCTTCACCAAAGGTGAAGTCAAAGGCAAAACCGGTTCACTCACCGCACTGCCCATCATTGAAACGCAAGCGGGCGACGTGTCGGCATTCGTTCCAACCAACGTGATCTCGATCACCGACGGCCAGATCTTCCTGGAAACCAGCTTGTTCAACGCAGGTATCCGCCCCGCCATCAACGCCGGTATTTCGGTGTCCCGCGTGGGTGGTGCAGCTCAGACCGATCTGATCAAGAAGCTCTCCGGCGGTATCCGTACCGACTTGGCGCAGTACCGTGAGCTGGCGGCTTTCGCCCAGTTCGCATCCGATCTCGATGCCGCCACTAAAAAGCAGCTCGACCGCGGTGCACGCGTGACCGAATTGCTCAAGCAAGCCCAGTACAGCCCACTGCCTATCAGCTTGATGGGTGCGACGCTGTTCGCGGTGAACAAAGGCTTCATGGATAACGTGGAAGTTGCCAAGATCCTGTCTTTCGAGTCAGGGCTGCACAGCTACCTCAAGGACAAGCATGCTGATCTGCTCAGCAAGATGGATGCCGGCAAGGCGCTCGACAAGGACAAGGAGCTGGAAGCAGCTCTGACGGCCGCCATCGAAGCCTTCAAGAAAACCTTCGCTTGATCCTTCCTCGAAAGGACTAACGCAATGGCAGTCGGTAAGGAAATTCGCGGCAAGATCAAATCGGTGGAAAACACCAAGAAGATCACCAAAGCCATGGAAATGGTGTCCGCCTCTAAGATGCGCAAGGCGCAGGATCGCATGTGGGCGGCCCGGCCTTACGCTGAGAAAGTGCGTAACATCGCAGCTCACCTGGGTCAGGCCAATCCTGATTACGTTCATCCCTTCATGAAGGTCAATGACGTCAAGAAGGCTGGCGTGATCGTGGTGACGACAGATAAGGCTATGTGCGGGGGTTTGAACACCAACGTACTGCGCGCTGTGACGGCCAAGTTGCGGGAGCTGCAAAGCGCCGGCGACGAAGTCGACGTGACTGCCATCGGCAGCAAGGGCTTGGGCTTTCTGACCCGCATCGGGGCCAGAGTGGTCTCGCAGGTCGTACAGTTGGGCGATACGCCGCATCTGGAAAAGCTCATCGGCCCCGTCAAGGTGCTGCTCGACCAGTACGAGAAGGGCGAGTTGAACGCAGTCTATATTGCGTACACCCGCTTCATCAACACCATGAAACAAGAGGCGGTGCTTGAGCAGTTGCTTCCGCTGTCGAATGGCAAGATGCAGGAAGAAACGCGTGCCAGCGGCACGCAGCATGACTGGGACTACATCTACGAGCCCGACGCACAGACCGTCATCGACGAGCTTCTGGTGCGCTACGTCGAGTCGCTGGCTTATCAGGCTGTAGCCGAGAACATGGCTTCTGAGCATTCTGCCCGCATGGTGGCCATGAAGGCCGCTACCGACAACGCAGGTAACGTGATTAGCGAGCTGAAACTGGTCTACAACAAGACCCGCCAGGCAGCGATCACCCAGGAATTGTCCGAGATCGTGGCGGGCGCTGCGGCGGTCTGACACGGTTCACAACGCATACAAGTTATTGGAGCAAGACAAATGGCTCAAGAGAACATCACATCGAACGCTGGCGTTCAGGGAAAAATCGTTCAGTGCATCGGCGCCGTGGTTGACGTGGAGTTTCCGCGCGACAAGATGCCCAGGGTGTACGACGCCCTCAAAATGGACGGCACCAGCCTGACGCTTGAAGTTCAGCAACAGCTGGGCGACGGCATTGTGCGTACGATCGCGCTGGGTTCCAGCGACGGCCTGCGCCGCGGCAAGATGGTGACCAACACCAGCAAACCTATCACTGTTCCAGTCGGTCCAGCTACGCTGGGTCGGATCATGGACGTGCTGGGCAACCCGATCGACGAGCGCGGTCCGGTTTCCCAGGAAAGAACAGCCTCTATTCACCGCAAGGCGCCTACTTACGAAGAGCTCAGCCCTTCGCAAGAATTGCTGGAAACTGGCATCAAGGTGATTGACCTGGTCTGCCCTTTCGCCAAAGGCGGTAAGGTCGGCCTGTTCGGCGGCGCTGGCGTGGGCAAGACCGTGAACATGATGGAACTCATCAACAACATCGCCAAGGCGCACTCGGGCTTGTCCGTGTTCGCTGGTGTGGGTGAGCGTACCCGTGAAGGCAACGACTTCTATCACGAGATGGCCGATTCCGGCGTCGTGAACCTGGAAAACCTGGGCGAGTCGAAAGTGGCCATGGTGTACGGCCAGATGAACGAGCCTCCAGGCAACCGTCTGCGCGTGGCGCTGACCGGCCTGACCATCGCCGAGTCCTTCCGTGACGAAGGCCGTGATGTGCTGTTCTTCGTGGACAACATCTACCGCTATACATTGGCCGGTACCGAAGTGTCCGCTCTGTTGGGTCGTATGCCTTCCGCCGTGGGTTACCAGCCTACTCTGGCAGAAGAAATGGGCCGTCTGCAAGAGCGTATTACTTCCACCAAAATCGGTTCGATCACTTCCATCCAGGCCGTTTACGTGCCTGCCGATGACTTGACCGATCCTTCGCCCGCCACGACCTTCGCCCACTTGGACTCCACAGTGGTGCTTTCGCGTGACATCGCGGCGCTGGGTATCTACCCTGCGGTGGATCCACTGGACTCCACCAGCCGTCAGCTGGACCCGCTGGTTGTTGGTGAAGAGCACTACGCCGTCGCCCGCCAGGTGCAAGGTACGCTGCAGCGCTACAAAGAACTGCGCGACATTATTGCCATTTTGGGTATGGACGAACTGAGCCCAGAAGACAAACTGGCTGTGGCACGTGCTCGTAAGATCCAGCGTTTCCTGAGCCAGCCATTCCATGTGGCCGAAGTGTTCACGGGCTCTCCTGGAAAGTATGTGTCCCTCAAGGACACCATCAACGGCTTCAAGATGATTGCCAACGGTGAGTGCGATCACATGCCCGAGCAAGCGTTCTACATGGTTGGTACCATCGAAGAAGCGATGGAAAAGGCCAAGAAGATCTGATTTTTAATCAGCGTTCGGCATCGGGCGCCCGGCCCACTGGAGAGCATGTTTCTCTCCATGGTCCGGGGCACTGTGTTTAACCAGGAGATAACATGGCCAACACCATTCACGTCGACGTGGTCAGCGCCGAGGAGTCCATCTTCTCGGGCGAGGCCACGTTCGTTGCCCTCCCAGGCGAAGCTGGCGAATTGGGTATTTACCCACGCCACACACCGCTTATTACGCGCATCAAGCCCGGCTCCGTGCGCATCAAGACGGTGGGCGGAGAAGAAGAGTTTGTATTCGTGGCTGGCGGCATCCTTGAGGTGCAACCCAACCACGTCACCGTGCTGTCCGACACCGCTATCCGCGGCAAGGATCTGGACGATGAGAAGGCCAATGAGGCCAAGCTTGCTGCAGAAGAAGCGCTGAAGAACGCCAAGAGCGAGATTGACATGGCTCGCGCCTCGTCAGAGCTTGCTGTGCTGGCGGCTCAGATTGCTGCGCTGCGCAAGTACCGTCAAAAGCGCTGAGCCCGCTAACATGCCCAAGCCGTTAACCGGTCTGGGCGGCTTCTTCACCCAACGGTGAGCGAAAGAGTCCCTCCAGATATATTCTGCAGGGGCTTTTTTGTTGGCAGGCCGATCCCAAATTCCCGCTAGTCAACCGACCCCATCGACCTAGGCTAACTAATTTTGCTCGGTACGGCAGTAGGCGGCAGGTTACCAAAGGTCATCAGATGCTGGGCTACTCCATATACGACGGTGCGCACCTGAGCGGATAGCATCGAACGCGGCGCGCTGGTGGATCACACCTGCAATGCCGTTCTGGTCGACATCGGCGCAGACCTAAACCAATGGCTGGCGCAAGGTGAAAAGCGCCAGAATCCATAGCGCCTACGACGCTGCCTCTCTCACGATCCCGGAAGCGCTACTGGCGTTACAGAAACGGCGTTGAGCGCTCCGACAGCCTTCGAAAGCAGGCGAATCAGATGCTTACGTTCATCTGGCTCTAGGCCCGCCAGCAATTGCTCAGAAACGTTATGAGCGGCTTCCTCGGCAATGGCGACGAGTTGGCGTCCCGCTAAAGTCAATGTCACAATCTTGCGCCTTGCATCACGCTCATCTGCGTTGCGCTCCACCAAGCTGCGCGCCTCCAGTCGCCGAATAACTTCGCCCACAGTGGCACGGTCCATACCGAGGGCCTTGCCGAGCGAGATCTGGTCCATCGCAGACCATCGATTCAGCGCAATTAAACAAACGTGCTGAGGCGCCGTCAATCCAATTTTCGCCGTCTCTTGTTCAGCGATATTTGCAACCAACTGACCGGCGCGACGAAACAGAAAACCTGGGCGCATATGAAGCTCCGCTAATGCAGAGACGTCCTTCGCTTCGCCAACTGACGGCCTATCCTGCGCTCGAACCCCCGAAGCGAGAGGGCCAGTCGCTTCGTTCTTTTTCATATTAGCTTCCATGTAGTCTTGAAATCAACCTTTAAGTGATATAGTATGTACGCTTACAAACATAAAATCCTCTGCTAAGAAGAATTATGACCATTCCCCACTGCCTTGGACCGGCAGTCTCAAACCGTCCACCCTCTTGGACTCCACCCAAAGGGGCTTGGGATACACACTTTCACGTGCTAGGCCCCCAATCTCGGTTCCCTTACGCCCCAGATCGAAAGTACAGCCCTCCCGACGCACCTCTCGAAGTTTGTATGCGTATGCATGACGTACTTGGCATCGAGCGAGGGTTTGTTGTGCATGCGAACACGCATGGGTTCGACAACACAGTCGATCTGGACGCAGTCGCCAATTCTGGAGGCCGCTATCTGGCGGTGGTCCGCCTCGATGCCACAGCCACCCGGGATAAGTGCAAGGTCATGCATCTGGCAGGAGCGCGCGGCGTAAGATTTGCATTTAATCCGCAGCACGGCGGCTCGCTGGATCTAGCCGTGTTCAACCACGTAATGCAGTGCATTGAAGGACTCGGCTGGTTCGTCGAGCTCCACTTTGACGGTGCTGCCCTCCCAGATCTGCAGTCCTGGATCGCTAAGATTCCCGCGCCCGTCGTGATCGACCACTTCGGACGGATCGATGCGGGCCTCGGAATTAATCACCAAGCTTTCCGGGCCCTATCGGAACTGGCCGCTTACCAACATGTCTGGATCAAGCTCACGGGAGCCGACAGAATCTCGCAGCTCGGCCCCCCATATGCTGACATCCAGCCGTTCGCTCAGCGGCTCGTCGTGATCGCCGCAGATCGATTGCTGTGGGGTAGTGATTGGCCTCACACCGGCTACTTTGATGCAGATCGAATGCCGCAGGCAGGCCAACTGCTGGATGCCCTGTGCGCTTTCGTACCTCAGCCTCATCTCAGAGACCGCATCCTCGTAGACAACCCCCTGCGCCTGATTGGCAACGCTTAACCCCCATACCTATTTAGCCCAAGGAGACCAACATGAAGAACGTTTCTAGACGCACGGCCCTTACCTGCATGGCGACAGGCCTACTCGCAACTGCGCAACCTACGTTATCGGCTAATCTTTATCCTGAGAAGCCAATCCGGCTCGTAGTTCCCTTTCCATCGGGCCAAGGTGCAGATATCCTTGCCCGTCTGATAGGCCAGCAATTGGCCGTTGAGCTTGGACAACCGGTCGTCGTGGAGAACAAGGTCGGCGCAGGCGGCATGATCGGGACCACGTTCGCCGCAAAGGCTGCGCCCGACGGCTATACGCTCTATATGGGATCCAGCGGGCCGCTGGCGATCGGCCCCCATGTTTATAAGACAGTGGGCTTTGACACGCTAAAGGACTTCTCTCCTATCTCCAACATTGCGTCTGTGACACAGGTGCTGGTGGCAGCGCCAGCTTCACAACTAAGATCTGCCAAGGACGTTGTAGAGCGGGCCAAATCACAACCGGGGATGCTTTTTTATGGGTCGGCGGGCAATGGGACCACTAGCCATCTCACTATGGAGTTGTTCACACAGATGAGCGGCATATCTCTCCAGCATGTTCCATACAAGGGAAGCTCTTCCTCCATGGTCGACGTCATGTCAGGTCGTGTTCCACTTATGTTTGACTCTCTCCCTGGGGTACTGGCAAACGTTAAATCGGGATTGTTGCGCGCGATCGCAGTCTCTTCGTCCCAGCGGGACCCGTTGTTGCCCGATGTCCCGACCGTCGCGGAGTCGGGCATCCCGGGATTTGCAACCATGGGATGGATCGGACTGCTTGCGCCGGCACGCACGCCAACCTGGATCGTGGAACGCCTACACAAAGCAGTGGCCAAAATTCTAAAAAATGAAATTGTGATGGCGCGTATGACCGAACTCGCTTTCACGCCCATCGGAAACTCGCCTGCCGAATTTCAAAAATTCCTTACCAGGGAAGTAACGCTCTGGGGTAACGTCGCGACCAAGGCAGGAATCGAAAAGGAATAGCTCCGATGCGGCCATTCATCTATTCTGCCCCTGCAAGTCGAGTAATCTTCGGTCCGGGAGTGCTTTCATGTCTCCCAGAAACACTTGATCGCCTAGGCCTTACGCGCACACTTGTGATCGGTACGCCAAGCGCACTGAGCGCCGTCCGTTCTATGCTTGTCCAGCTCGGAGCCCGAGTGGCAGGGCTGTTCGACCGTCCTGTGTCGCATGTTCCGTTGGTGCTCGCAGAAGAAGCGCGTCGAATGGCTCAAGCGCTCGGCGCTGACAGCTGCCTCGTTATCGGCGGAGGATCCGCGATTGGTCTCGGCAAAGCTGTTGCTCTCACGAGCGGGCTTCCAATCGTTGCGGTGCCTACGACATACTCCGGGTCGGAGATGACGTCCGTCTACGGTATTACTGACGGTGGGAAGAAATGCACGGGCCGCGATCCACGAGTTCTACCGTCCGCAGTCCTCTATGACCCGACATTGACCGTTTCCCTCCCGCCGGCTCTGTCTGCCAGCAGTGGCATGAACTCCATCGCGCATTGTGTTGAAGCGTTGTACGCGCAAGATGGCAATCCCGTCGTATCGTTGATGGCGGAAGAAGGTATCCGGGCCTTGGCGAGCGCCTTGCCGAGCATAGTTGCCTGCCCAAGCGATGAGGAGTCACGAACGCTCGCACTCTATGGTGCTTGGCTGGCAGGCATGTCGCTAGGTTCCACGACCATGGGCCTGCACCATAAAGTGTGTCATGTGCTGGGCGGGAGTTTCGATCTTCCCCATGCCGCGATGCACTCGATCGTCCTGCCTCACGCAGCGCAATACAACAGCGGCGCTGCACCAGAAGCGATGGCACGTATCGCTCGAGCCTTGGGTACTGACTGTAGCTCTACGGGACTCTATCGACTCGCTGAGCAGCTTCGCATTCCGCTTTCACTTGCTGAGATTGGCATGCCACAAGATGGTCTTGAAGACGCGGCTCGGCAGATTACTGCAGAACCCTACCCAAACCCGGCTCAGGTGAGCTTTTCTGGCGTCCTCTCGCTACTGCAGTCAGCCTATGCAGGCGCAGTCCCAGCGGCAGAACGTCCGAGCATTACCTCGTAAACCTCCTTCTCAATGGCGCCGTTGAAAGAGCCGGACATTCCGTTCAGACAGCAGGGCCGTCGAGAAGGCGTCCACGGCCAAGCGGTTTCCGACCGGATAGCAAGGTGAATTCCCTGGCAATTAGAAGTTTGGGCAGTGCCAGTTCTGGTCGGACGAACTCCAATTGCAGAGGCTGCGGCGCCTCGGGTACGGGTACTTCGTCTCGGGGAATCTGCAGGCGGGCACTGAAACCCTCGTTTTCCAACACCACCAGGCACGGAAAGAGACCAGCAGGCACCGGACGGCTTTCGGCGGGCACGGCCGCAGGAAAAAGCGTGAGTTCAATCCATGCAGAAGGCACAAAGGCAGCATCTGGAGAAAAGCCGGGTGGCATCACTTTGGGAGCGCGGGCCCGGCCCATGAGCCAGCCGATAATATTGCCAACGATAGGCAACCACAGAACCAGCAGCAGCGTACCCAGGTCGCGCGCGAGAGAGGGCGGAGGAACCAGCCAGCGAACCAGCCCGCCACCGACGGCCAGGATCAGCAGTACGGCGGTGAAAAGTTGTCGGCGCGACGAGATGTTGAGTTTCATGCGTCTATTAGAACGCGCTATCAATCTGGAACGCGCTATTTTTCACCCGGCAATTTATCGCAAGACAGGCGCGTCTGGAAGTTGATTGATGCGCCCTGCCGCAGATGGCAGATCGGCATCTGGCGTTTTGGGGAAGTGTTCCACCAACACTGCGGAGACTTCTTCAAGCGCCTGTGTCAAACCGTCTTCGAACCGCTTCTCGCGCATGGCTGTGCCCAGGCGGTCCACCATGGCTTTCCATTCGCTTGCCGGAACAAGCCGATTGACTCCGCGGTCTGCCACCAACTCGATCGAATGTTCTGCCAGCAGGAGATAGATCAACACGCCGTTGCTGTGCGCTGTATCCCACATGCGCAGCTTGGAGAACATCATCACCGCGCGCTCTCGAACGATCTGCTCGATAGGCAATTTGTCCCGGAAATGGCGCCACAGATAACTGAGCGGCAGTGAGCCCTCGACATAGATGCGCACTTCACCGGTGTGACGGCGTTCGCTGGCGGACACCCGGCGGTGCAATCTTTCCAGGAGCTCGGGTGGCAATGCGCGGTGGGCGTCAGCTTCGTCCATCCAGCGATGACGCAGCACGCGGTTAAAAGCAGATATCCTCATAGGCTGTTCCTACCAGCTGCCACTGGCGCCACCGCCACCGAAGTTACCACCACCACCAGAGCTGAACCCGCCGCCCCCGCCGCCGAAGCCACCGCCGCCCCTGCCGCCTCCCCAGCCACCACTCGGTGGCAGAAAGATGGGGCCGCCGCCGCGGCCAGCTGAGCGAGGAAGGCCAGACACTGCGCTGGCGAAGAAAGCGAGGAGAAGGGCCGCCACTCCGGCCCCAATGCCTATGACCAGGCTGGCAGTGATCACGAATGCCACGCCACCTACACCTGCCCCGGTGACCAACGCGCCCAACTTGCGGCCGAAAATCCCGCGCGTGAAGGCACTGATGATGGGGACTGCGACGAATAGAAAGATGGCTCCTTCGACCCAGCTGAAGCCGCCTTGATCACCTCGCCCTGCAGGTTGCGCATCGATCACAACGGGCGGTAGCGCCTCTCCCCGGATGCGCGCGGCCAATTGGTCAACGCCCGCGTTCACGCCGCCAGCATAGTCGCCCTGACGGAAGAACGGCGTGATCGCCTCATTGATGATGTGGCTGGCGGCGATGTCTGGCACGGCGCCTTCCAGTGTCTTGGCCACTTCAATACGCACCCGCCGGTCTTTGACCGCCACCAGAAGGATAAGGCCATCGCCCACATCCTTGCGGCCGATCTTCCAGGTATCGCCTACGCGATGGGCGTACGCTGCAATGTCTTCTGGCGCCGTGGTGGGCACCATTAGCACGACAACCTGAGAGCCCTTCTCCTCTTCCAGGCTCTTGAGCTTGGATTCCAGTGCGGCTTTCTGCGCATCGTCCAGGGTGCCGGAGGTGTCCACGACACGTGCAGTCAGCGCTGGCACCGCTTGCAGTTGCTGTGCACTGACAAACCCGCTCATGCCCAGTACCAAGACCAGCGCGAGCAAATGTCGGAGCATCAAGGAAAAGGACATGTCCGGATCAGGGGTTGGCGTGGAAGCTGGCTTATCTGGAGGCTGGTGCTGATGGCGAGGTGCCGAAGTCAACTTTCGGCGCATTCGAAATCTGCGCTTCATTGGCGACCGTGAAATTTTCCTTGGGCTTGTAGCCAAAGATCATGCCCGTCAGATTGGTGGGAAAGCTGCGCGCCAGTACGTTGTATTCCTGCACAGCCTTGATATAGCGGTCACGGGCCACTGCAATGCGGTTTTCCGTGCCTTCCAATGCCACGCGCAGGTCGGAAAAGGCTTTGTTGGCCTTCAGGTCCGGGTAGCGTTCCACCGACACCAGCAGACGGCTGAGCGCACCAGACAACTCGCCTTGCGCAGCCTGGAACTGCTTGAAGGCTTCGGGGTTGTTCAGCGTTTCAGGTGTGACCTGGATGCTGGTGGCCTTGGCGCGCGCCTGAATCACCTGATTGAGGGTGTCTTGCTCGAACTTGGCTTCACCTTTGACGGTGTTGACCAGGTTGTCGATCAGATCCGCGCGGCGCTGGTACTGGTTCACCACTTCGCTCCAGGCGGACTTTGTGCCTTCGTCCAGGCGCTGAAAGTCGTTATAGCCGCAGCCGGTCAGGCTCAGCAGCAGGGTCAGGGCAGCAATGGCCTTGAAGAGCCAGTTTCTCATGATGAAGTCCTCTCTCGCCAAAAAATGGAGCATCGGAGAAGCTATCATAGGTCAAGGATTCTGTTTGTGGGACAACGCCGTCCATGGGACAAATTCCACACATCTGGCCTGAATATGCGCAAGCCAAGCATTCACGGCACAATCGCAGCACTTTTCCATTCCTGCCATGCCCAAGCCACGCTACCGGCCCGCCGAGATGGCGGCCTCTCCCGATGACGTTGAAGCGGCCTTCTACGAAGCGCTGCACGCGGGCGACATTGAGCAGTTGATGGCCTGCTGGGCAGATGAAGACGACATTGTCTGTGTGCATCCAGCGGGCTCGCGTCTGGTGGGAGCTGCAGCTATCCGCTCGTCTTTCGAATCCATGCTCACAGGAGGCAGAATCCGTGTCACGGTGGAGCGCACGCGCAAAGTCGAGTCGCTCTCGGCCAGCGTTCATAGCGTGCTCGAGCGCGTTGACGTTCAAACAGCGGAGGGGCCACAGCACGCATGGGTGGTCGCAACCAATGTTTTTCTGAAGACGGCTCACGGCTGGCGTCTGGTAGCGCACCACGCCAGTCCGGGACGCGCCGAGGTGGCAGAAGCCACGGTGCCAGGACAGTTGCTTCATTAGGTTTGTTTTGGTTCCGACATCTTGAAGAGCTACCGCGCACCGACCTGGTTACCAGGCGGCCATCTGCAAACCATCTGGCCGGCACTCTTTGGGCGCCGCGTGGCCGGGCCGCCCGTGGTGTATCAGCGACAGCGCTGGGATACGCCAGACGGTGATTTTGTGGATGTGGATTTTCTTGAGCACGGTTCTTCCACGCCCGGCATGCCTTTACTCGTCATGTTCCATGGGCTGGAAGGTTCCTCTCGAAGCCACTACGCAGAAGCTTTCGCTGAATGGGCCCGTGACCACGGGCTTGCATTTGCTGCGCCCCATTTTCGGGGCTGCTCTGGCGAGATCAATCGGGCGCCCCGCGCCTACCATTCGGGCGATGTTGAAGAGATCGGATGGATCCTTGCTCGGCTGCGCACCTGGCATACCGCGCGTGGCGGGGGGGCCACACTGGCGGTGGGCGTGTCCCTTGGCGGCAATGCACTGCTGCGCTGGGCGGGTGAGGTTGGCCTCTCGGCTGCCAGCAGTGTGAGCGCGGTCGCGGCCGTGTGCTCACCGCTGGACCTTGCTGCGGGTGGGCACGCCATAGGGCGAGGCTTCAATCGGCAGGTCTACACCCGCATGTTTTTGCGCACCATGAAGGCCAAGGCCTACGACAAACTGGCACAGCATCCGGGTTTGTTCGATTCGGCGCGCCTGCGTTCAGCGCGTGACCTGTACGCCTTTGATGACCTGTTCACGGCACCGCTGCATGGCTTTGCAGGAGTTGAGGATTATTGGCGGCGCGCGTCAGCCAAACCGCATCTGGCAGATATTCGGGTGCCGGCCCTCGCCCTGAATGCAAAGAATGATCCTTTCGTACCTGCTTGCAGCTTGCCAGGGAAAGACGAAGCGGGCGCTTATGTCACGCTTTGGCAACCGGATGAAGGCGGCCATGTCGGTTTTCCTGAGGGCTCGGTGCCGCCTGGCAACGTATTCTGGCTTCCAAAGGCCGTGGGCGGCTGGCTTCTGGGGCAACTGACAAGCGCATAAGGACTACATCCGATCTCTCAGCTGCAGTCTATGATGGATCATGGACGACATCGTGAAACAGGCCATGGTCAAGTGGCCCAATGTGCCGAACTGTTTTGGCTGGTTGGGGTTGGATGCCCGCGGCAACTGGTACATGCGTGATGATCAGGCTCAGGCACTTGGCAGCTTTACCAGCGGTGCGGAAGGCGCCAAAGGATCGCTGTTGCAGCATGAGAAGCTGATTGGCTTTATTGAACGCAACTACGAGGTCGATCCAGATGGCCGGTGGTTTTTCCAGAACGGCCCTCAGCGCGTCTATGTGGAGCTCGAAGCGGCACCCTGGGTCTGGCGGGTGCAAGAAGATGGATCGGTGCAATCGCACACGGGGCAATCCGTGCAAGTCAATCAAGCCTTAACGGACGAATCTGGCCGCGTATTTCTGGTGACTGACAGAGGCCTGGGCCTGGTCCATACGCAAGACGTGTTGCATGCTGCCGAAGCTGTCGAGCGCGGCGACTGGATGCCCGAGTCCGTGCGGGCAGGGGAGTTGCCGGCGCGCTACGGCTATGTGCTCAGCCCTGAGGCTGAGACTCGCTGAAGCGTTCGCTTCTTACTGCTCTTCAGAGGCAGTGCGGGCGGGCACCATAGCCGCTTCTACTGCCTGGCGAAACTGCTGCTGAGCCTGTTGGCTTTGCATACGTACGGATTCACCTTGAGCAGACGAGGCGGGTTGGCCCAGCGCTTTGCTCGCGCTGCCCATTTGTTGTTTGACGACGGTGACGACGATTGCCAGCGCAACAAGCAAGCCCAACAAACCAAATATTGCCTTCATGTGGCAGTCCTCTCCATGGCCTTACCTAACGGCCATCTCCATGATTGTGCCGCAGATGTGCAGGCCTGAAGCCGGGGACATGGCCCCCCCTGAGGCGCTACGCGCCATCCCCCCGGGGGGACGCAGCCGGCGGCCTGGCAAAGCCAGCTCCGCGGCTACTCACGTGGGGGCTGCTCGGCGGCCTTCTGATTTTTTCGGCCCATCTGTTCGACTACTCAGGTAGGGTCCGCTCTGCGGACATCTGTGGTGCATCTTCGGCGATCAAACGCAGGCATTTGACGAAAAGCCCTCTGTACTCTTGAGGCAAGCACGTCAGCAGACGATCTTCTACGGACGCATCACGCGGCATGATCAGGTTGAGCAATTCAATTCCCCGAGGCGCTACATAGAGTTCATAGGCGCGTGCGTCGGCAGGGGATGCCCTGCGTTCAATCAGTTCACTACTGCACATGCGGCGCACCATATCCGCGACGGTGTTGCGGTCCATGGCCAGGCGCGCAGACAGTGCGTTCTGGTTGAGCCCCGGCTCTTGATGAAGAAGCACCAGCGTGGCTTTTTGCCGGGGCGTGACGCCTTCGTCTGAGAACGTATTCGCGAAAATTTCCTCTGCCTTGAAATGGGCACGTCGCAGCAGATGAGATGGCACATCTTCGAGCCGGAAGCTGTCTAGCAGTGATTGAACTTCTTTCGTCGCACCGCGAGGCGGGCTAGGGGAAGGCGTTTTTCGTGGTGTGCGGGGGCGGGGCATGCGGTCGAACCCAGGCTGGGCAGATGATTGAGTATTAGGTAGGGTCCTAGCATATTAGATGCCCGGCGCAGCACTGCAATTTTCCTGAAAGCCCGATTCGTCGGTGTGGTTATAGAGATTGTGTAGGGGTTGATACCTATTTCAGCTGAGATGCAGGGTCCCGCATAGTACGTGTTCGTCGTATTTTCGCCAATTTGAGCTTTCATAACGGAGGAGTGGTCTATGTCTCTTTCTCGCAGAGTCCTCATTCAGGGCATGGCCGGGACGGCCGCGCTTTCCAGCATTCCGGTGTGGGCACAGCCTAGCCCGAGTCGCATCAATGTCGGCTTTGCGGCCGGCGGTACGCTGGACGTGATTGCTCGCCGACTGGCCGATCAATTCAAGGGTCGCTATGCTGAGACCGTGATCGTAGAGTCCAAGGTGGGCGCTGGTGGACGCATTGCCAATGAGGCTGTGAAGAACGCTGCACCCGACGGCGGAACGATGGTGTTGTCGCCATCGTCACCGATTGTGATTTTTCCGCATGTCTACAGCAAGCTCTCCTACGATCCACAGAAGGATCTGAAGGGTGTCACGCCCATCTGCTCCAACGCGCAGGTGTTCGTGGTGGGCCCCAGCGTACCGGAATCAGTGCGGAGCTTGAGCCAATTCATTGATTGGGCCAAGGCGAATCCTTCGGCTGGTTCTTACGGCACGCCGGCCGCAGGGTCCATCATGCATTTCCAGGGCCTGGTATTTCAGAAGCAAGCGGGCATTCAACTCACGCATGTGGCCTATAGAGGCATGGCCGCCGTCGTACCGGATCTCATCAGTGGGAACCTGCCCAGTTCGATGGCGGTGATGGGCGACGTCACACAGTACATTGCCAACGGAAGGCTGCGTGCATTGGCTGTGACCAGCGAAAAGCGCTCGCGCTTTCTTCCTGCGGTGCCTACTTTCGCAGAGCTGGGGTTCGGGGAGGTGACCGGCGTGGATTGGTATGGCCTTTTTGTTCCCGCCAAAACACCGCAGTCCATAGTCGACAAGCTTCACGCCAGTGCGGTCGCCGCCGTCAAGGAACCGGTGGTCGCAGAGTCACTGGAAAAAGCGGGCTTTGATCCCTACACCCTTGACCAGGCAGAGTTTGCCAAGCGGATACAAGCCGAGACGCTGCGATGGGGGCCAGTGGTCAAGGCATCCGGATTCACCCCCGAAAGCTGATCGCCCTAGGCCATTCGGCGCTTCAGTCCCAACAGAGCGCTGAACTGAACAAGCCCACGGTCATGCGACGACATCGACCAACTGCATCATCCCCATGTCTTCGTGGTCGAGCGCATGGCAGTGCCAGACGAACTTCCCCTTGAAGTCTGAGAATCGCATGCGGAACGTCACGTTCCCAGTTGGCGGCACTGGAATTGTGTCTGCCCAAAACGGGGTGACAGGCAGGCCGTTGACCCTGACGATGTAGCTGTCATTCACATGTATGTGAAACGGGTGGGGATACCCATTGAGGCTATGGATGGTCCATTCCTCGACGGCGTCGAGGGCCACCGTCTGAGTGACCGTGAGTGACGACTGGAACGGCACGAGCTTGGCCCCCACTGCACCGGCCGAAAAGACCGTATTCGCCATGAAGCCTTCTTCGGGAGGTGCGAACCAATTTTCGCCTTCCGGAATAGGTTTCAGGATCCGGTCATCGTCCTTGTTGAGCACTGCAAGTACCAGATTGCGCTGTTTGCCTCCATTGGCCGCCAACTCCTGGTCGGTGATCGCCACGTGGTCTTTATATCTGGGCAGGTCCGATGCGGAAGGCAGCGGAGTATTTATGGGCGAGCCTTCCACCACGATGCGCGCCACGATTTCTTCGTCAACCTCACTTGAGGGGGCCTTCACGGCACGCAACAAATACGTCCCGGGTTTGTCGCTGGCTTTCACCACAATGGAATGGCGGTTACCAGGATAGAGTGCATTGCCGGGCCAGTTAGCGTCAGTGAACTGGTTGGCGTTCCCGGCGTTGATCGGCTTGAACTGACGATCGTAGACGTTTCCATCCTTGGCGTAAGCCCAGAACGTGTGATCATCCAGTACGGGGTTGAACGGGTAGAACGAAGATGAGTTGATCAGGTGCCAGTTCTGTACTTCGCCCGGCCGCATCACAATGGTCGGCTGGTAGGCACCATTGAGCATGAAGGCGGATGTTGGCGCGTTGACGGAATCTTTGAAAGAGTCAGTGCGCCCCGCCTCGTTCAAACTCACCTTGTGTACAAAGATGACGCGTTCACGGATGTCTGGCGAGGTGATGAACCGATCTGACAGGTCGCGAATAATGATGGCGCCGAACATGCCGCTGGAGACCTGTCCGTTTGACGAGCCATGCAAGTGCGGGTGATACCAGTAGATTCCGTTTTGGTGGTCCGAACGAATGGCCAACTCATGCTGCCTGCTCTGCCCAGGCAATACACCGCCGTCCGCTGTGTCGACCACGTAGTCCCCAAACACGCCAGGGCGGATCTCGCGGGGGTCTACATGCAGGCCATGGAAGTGAAGGTTCGTGCTGTTTTGGAAGTTGAGATATTCCACGCCGGTTTGCCGGGTATTGGCAGGCAACCGGTTGTTGAGCAGGATTCTGAGAGTGTCACCCTGGTTGACTATGAGCGTAGGGGCCGCGTATTGGCCATTGAAACTGCGCAGATGGGTCTGGGTTGGCGTCGCCTTGCCAGGGTAGGCCGGAGGCTGAGCTTGCGCAATGTCCAGAGTTTGCGTGGTGTATTGTGCGTTGAGCTCCAGCTCCAGCTTGCCGTTAACGGAGGTCAGAACTTGCGGTTCGGGCAAGGTGTCTTCGGTGCCGTCGTCCACTCCGCTGCCGCAGCCTGCGAGCGGCAACACCGCTGTCCCAGTCGCCATCCCGAACATCCATTGAAGAGTTGCACGCCGGCTTGGTTGGTTGATCGGAGTACGGGTGTCGTCAGTTGAACTTGATTCGATCATGGTGCTGCCTTTCAAGCAAATGCCACGAGGTTGGGACGAGGCTGAACCTGTATCGATGGGAAGTCGCCGCAGGCTGAGCAACGGTTGTTGCCCCATGCATGCACACCTTGGTCGCTGAGTGCCAGAACATGCCCGACTCCAGCAGACAGCTGCGTGACCCGTCGCAGGCTGGCCAGACGCACTGGACGTGCAGAGGCCGGAGGCGCTTCAGCGCCCAATTGCCCCAGGCCGTTCCAACCCCACGCGAAAACATCGCCATGAACTGAGGTGGCCACCGTGTAGAACATGCCGCCGTCAATCTGGGCGACCGGAAATCGGGTTCCTACGCGGGTGGGACGCGTGAGATGGCGTGCACTGACATCTCCGGCTTGCCCGTGGTGGTTGGAGCCCCAGGCCCAGAGCCGAGCGGCTTCGTCGACCGCGAGGCTATGGGTGTCGCCAGCCGCAATGCGCTTGATGCGCGCGGGTAAGTTCAGTTTGCGCGGCAGAGATTTTTCCAGCAGATCGCCCTGGCCCAGCTGTCCTGCAGCGTTGGCTCCCCAGGTCCATACGTTGCCCTTCCGGTCTAACGCCATGACATGGCTATGGCCAGCAGCCAGCAAGGCAATGGGAGGCAGCGCTTCAATGCGGGCGGGCTGAGCCACCAGTGCTTCACTAACGCGCCCCAGCTGGCCTTGCACACGCATCCCCCAAGACCAGACGGTGCCATCGGCATACATCGCGATGGTTGCCGATTCTGTCTGCACAACCTGTGTGGGCGATGCAGGCACACCAGCGATGGGTGCACGCTGTATACCGTTTTCAGGCGACACCACCGGGCGACAAGACAATACTGGTCCTTCCCGGCGTACAGCGACCGTGTCCGCATGGCCGTCAGCGATCAGGGCGAATGGGAGGCTTGTGGGATTCAAGCGCTGCGGTACAGGCTGCGCATACCGGTTATGACCGATCTCTGTGGGGTTGGATAGGCACAAATCAGCGGGGTAGCCCGGCGGCAACTTGGCGCCCAGTACCTTGACGCTTCCCCAGCCCCACGCTTGCCCACTGCTGTCAAGCGCGATGGAGCGGTCTCGCCCGGCGCTGACCTGTTCGATCTTCACTGTCATGATCTGCCGTCCTCCTGTACGGGATGCATTTGCATCTCGATGTAACGGATTCTGACATTAATACCGCCTTCGGTGTTAAGTTTGCTGGTTTGATGTAAACCAATTGCTTAAACGCCCGTATGGGAGGGGCCGGCAAATGGACGCTGCCTACGAAGCCGGCGATATCCGGCCTACGGCGGTGCGCCCTCACCGTCAAGGCGTGCGAGTTCTTCACAAGCACGGGTAACGACCCCCCGCTTGCGTGCATGTCAATGTGGCGTGCTTACGCGGCTTTGCTCAGCACTTTGAAGGGTGCTTCACCGCCGGTTTTCTCAAGCTGGGCCACCAAATCCAGCTCCCACTGCAAATAGGTGCGGAAGTCGTGGTCGCGCTCCGCCAGATCGGTGGACAGATAGCCGGTGAAGGGCCAGTCGTCGTTCTCGGAGAGAATGCCTTCGCGTCCTTTTTCAGTGGGCAATTCGGCTTCGAACCACGCTTTATTGCCGCCCAGAATGGCCCTTGCATCGGCGCCTTGTGCACTTAAGGCCGCCGCCAGTATTTGCGCGAGCACACCATCCCGCGAGGTGAGCAGGACAGGGGTGCCGGCTGCTAAACCGCTCACCACCTCAAACACTCGGCTCGGTGCCACAAAGCGCGCACCGGCTATGTGGCGTTTGCCGTAAGCGTGGTTGTGGTCCACATCGAAAACCTGCGCCTTGGTAGTTTGCTGCAAGCCAATCACTTCATGCACGGAGACCGAAGGCGCAGCGGGGTACTGCGGATCCTGCAGCAGACGGTAGCTCGGGTCTCCAGTTTCCAGCGTGGCCTGAGCGCTGGGTTGATAGAGGTAGACCTCATACGCACCGAGCTGCACCAGCCAGGCGGCCGTGCTGTGTGCACGCACGCCATCCCAATCGGCCAGCACCACGCGGGCATGGCGTGTACCAACGTAGGCGTCAGTGGCTTGAACCAACTGGCCACCAGGCGCCCAGCGCCAACCGGGTAAGTGGCCAGAGCGGTATTCGTCGATGGTGCGGATGTCCAGGCGATAAAGATTGCGGCTGTCGTCTTCCGCAAAGCTGGCCAGTTGCGCATCGTCAATGGTTTGCACACCAGAGCGCTGCGACAACGCCCGTGCCTGAACACGTGCGGCCTCCAAGTGGTGCGCGCTGGGTTCTGGCAAAGCGGTGCGGCGGCCGTGTTTGAGCTCATGGCCTGCCATGAGCCAGGCCATGGTGCCATCTTGCAGCGACACCACCGGGTTGGGAATGCCTGCATCCAGCAAGGTCTGGGCACCGATGATGCTGCGGGTACGACCCGCGCAATTCACCACGACCAGAGTATCTGGCTCAGGAGCCAGTTCGCGGATGCGGTAGGGGAGTTCCGCATTGGGTACGCTGTGAGCGCCCGGCAGGCTGAAGTTGTAGAACTCCTCCGGCGTGCGGCCATCGACGATCACCAGTTTTTCACCAGATTTCAACTTGGCGTTCAGTGCGGCGACGTCGATATGGGGTGTCTTCGTCTCTACCTCGATCACTTCGCCGAGTGCCTTGCTTGGCACGTTGTCGCCGCTGAACAGCTCGTAGCCTGCAGCCTCCCAACCCAAAGTGCCGCCCTCGAGCAGGCTCACTTGGGTGTAGCCCAGGCGTTGCAGCTTCTCGGCAGCAGCTTGCAGCAAGCTGCCGTCGAGATCGACCAGCACGATAGGCGTGGAGCGGCGCGGCACCAGTTCATCAATACGTTGCCGCAAACGCCAGAACGGTGCGGAGACTGCGAGCAGCAAATGCTTCTCGGCAAACAGGCCGGCTTCGCGCACGTCTATGACGGCGATCTCGTCGCGGGTAGACAAACGGTCACGCAAAGCGGCCGCGCCGAGGGTTGCAAATGGAGTGTGAGACATAGTTAAGACCTTAAAAATCAAACGGCTTCGGCAAGCGCTTCGTCTTTGCGGCGGCGAAGCGTTGGAACCAGCGTGGCAATCACCAATGCCATGGCCACCAGCAATAAGCCCAGAGACAGCGGACGGTTATAAAACACACTGAAATCGCCTCGTGACACCATCAGCGTGCGGCGGAAACTGGTTTCCAGCATAGGCCCCAATACGAACCCCAGCAACAGGGGAACTGGCGAGACCTTCAGCTTCAACATGGCATAGCCGAACACACCAAAAAGACTCAGCAAAGCCACATCGAAAGTGGAGCTCTGCACAGAATAGGCACCGATGGCGCAGAAGACAAGGATGGCGGGATACATGAAACGATAAGGCACGCTCAGGAGCTTGATCCAGACGCCAATCATGGGCAGGTTGAGAACGATCAGCATGGCATTGCCTATCCACATCGAAGCAATCAGGCCCCAGAACACCTGTGGATGACTGCTGATCGCCTGCGGGCCTGGCTGAATGTTCTGGATGATCATGGCCCCCAGCATCAGCGCCATGACAGCGCTGCCCGGCACGCCGAGCGTCAGCAGAGAAATGAAGTTGGTCTGGGCTGCCGCGTTGTTGGCTGCCTCCGGGCCTGCCACGCCTTCAATCGCACCTTTGCCAAGTTCATGTCTGTATTTTGAGAACTTCTTTTCCACCGTGTAGCCGGCAAAAGAAGCGATAGTGACACCCGCTCCCGGCAAGATACCCAGTATTGAGCCGACTCCAGTACCGCGCAAGATGGAAGGAACCATGCGCCGCCAATCTTCACGGGTGGGAATGAGCCCGTTCACTTTGGCGATCGGGCTGCTTTCATCTACTCTTCGGCGCTGCTCCTCCAGGTTGGCGACGATTTCGCCAATGCCGAACAATCCCATCGCGATGGCGGTGAACTCAATACCGGTCATCAGCTCCATCACATCAAAGGTGTAGCGTGTGGCGCCGGAGTTGACGTCGGTGCCCACTAGGCTCAGAAGAACGCCCACCACCATCAATCCCAAAGATTTGTCGATCGAGTCCGGTGACATGGCGACGGCGCCCACCAAGCCCAGCACCATCAGCGAAAAATACTCAGCCGGGCCGAATTTGAATGCAATTTCGGTGAGCGGCATCGCTAACGCAGCGACCAGCAGGGTACCGACGCTTCCTGCGAAGAACGAACCAATGGCTGCAGCGGCCAGTGCTGGCCCGCCTCTGCCTTGTTTGGCCATTTCATGGCCATCAATGGTGGTGACCACCGAGGATGATTCCCCGGGAATTTTCATCAAGATAGCCGTGGTTGAACCGCCGTACTGCGCACCGTAGTAGATGCTGGCAAGCATGATCAACGATGAGGTGGGTGGCAGCGTATAGGTGACCGGTAGCAGCATGGCAATGGTCGCTACCGGGCCCAGGCCTGGCAGTATCCCCACCAGCGTACCTACCAGGCAGCCTGCCAAAGCGTAAAGCACGTTCTGCAATGTCAGGGCCGTGGAGAACCCCAACGCCAGATGATCGATCAGCTCCATCGTGATCTCCATTCCATTTTTTGTGTATGACTCAGGAAGTCAGGAATGACGGCCATATCGCAAAGGGCAAGCCCAGGAAGTAGATGAACAGTCCCAGGTTGAGCGCGATCTGCACCGCTGCATTGATGAGCGTGCCTTTCCAGGTGAACTCATGGCTGGCCAGGCTAGACACAATGATCAACATCGCCAGCGACAGCACCAGTCCCAGTGGCTTCAAGGCAAACGAGAACAACAGCAAGGAGCCGACCATCCAGAGCAGCGAACGCAAGTCCCAGCGTGCGAGCGCCGTACGCTCTGAGTTCTTGCTCAGTGCCCGCAACAAGACCGTGGTGCCGAGCAGGCACAGGATCACACCGAGGATGAGTGGGAAGTACCCGGGCCCCATCCTGTTGGCTGTACCCAGCTCGTATCGGCTGGCCGCAATGACTGCTGCGGCCGCTCCTATCAAGATGTAGAACGACCCGATGACGAAGTCGTTTTGATTCCTGATCTTGCGAGACATGATTACTTCAGCTTGATCCCGGTCTCAGCCAGGATCTTGTTGTAGCGGTCAAACTCATCACGCAATGCCTGATCGACTTCTGCCGGTTTGCTGTTGCTGACCACGGTGAAGCCGAAGCCTTCCAGCTGCGTGCGCACCTCTGGCTGCTGCAGCACGCTGTTGATATCGCGGTTCAGCTTATCGATGACGGCTTTCGACGTGCCCTTGGGTGCGACGAAACCCTGCCACGTATCGACCACATAGCCTGGAACGCCTGATTCGGCAATGGTCGGTACATCCGGAAGGGCTGGTGAGCGAGTGGCGGTAGACACGCCCAGGCCTATCAGCTTGCCCGAACGGACATGATCGGTCACGGCTGCCAGCGTGATGTACTGACCATCAATATGGCCGCCGAGCACGTCTAGCGTAGCGGGGCCACCACCGGGGTACGGGATGTAGTTCGGGCTGGCGCCGACCTGCTTGGAAATGATCTCGTGCGCGAGATGCTGCAAACCACCTATGCCGTCAGGCAAACCAATGGTGACTTGCCCAGGCCGTTTTTTCAAAAGCGCTACATATTCCTGAAAGGTCTTGACCCCGAGTTTCGGGCTGACTGCAATGAGCTGTGGGCTGATAGCTGCCTTCACGACGCCAGTGAAGTCCTTGATGGTGTTATGCGGCAGATCCTTGTGGTGCAAAGCACTCAAAACATTGCCTGTGCCAGACAACAACAGGGTGTAGCCATCAGGGGCTGCGCGCGCTGCAGCAGCTACGGCCAAGGTGCCTCCGGCGCCGGAAATGTTCTCAACCACCACCGTTTGACCCCAGCGCTCGCTGAGCTTCTGGCTCAGTGCGCGTGAAAGCTTGTCGGCGCTGCCACCCGGTGCAAAGCCTACGAGGATGCGTACAGACTTCGTTGGAAATGGCGGATCTGCCGCCAGGGCTGTCGTGCTGCTGATCGCTGTGAAAGACAGCGCGGCAGCCAGAGTAAGAACGCTGGATTGGATGAAATTTCGTTTACGCATGATTGAACTCGAAACCAAATAGGAACAGAACAGCCGACTCGAGCCAGCCACGCTCCGAATGGGCGGGTGGTGCTGTGAGCGAGTAAGAAGAGGCTGAAGGGGAAAGCGGAATTTGCTGAGGAAGGCGCGTCAACAACAAGTGTTGTGTGATGCGATGGACCTTGCCCGCGACATAGCTCCAAGCCCGGTGTTCGTAAAAACAGAGGGCAGGGCGTCTTCAGGCGCAGTCAGCGAGCGGGTCCACAACATGAGCCAAATTCTCCAGGGATTCGGGCGCGCTGAATGTTCTATTTATGAGTTTGAATATCTGAAAACTGAGTTAACTCGAGCTCGATCGAGTCTGTAGAAACCACGCTGGCAACTTGGATCGTGTGAGCAAGTTCTCCACTGCTTCGTCTACAAACCAAGTGTTTCAGCCAGTGCATTCATGCGGCTTTGCACCGTCCCGTCCATGTGCATGGTGCTGCCCCATTCCCGCTGAGTCTCACCTGGCCATTTGTTGGTGGCGTCCAGCCCCATCTTGCTGCCCAGGCCAGCCACCGGCGAGGCAAAGTCCAGGTAATCGATAGGCGTGTGCTCAATGGTGAAGGTGTCGCGCACCGGGTCCATGCGGGTGGTGATGGCCCAGATCACATCTTTCCAGTCACGCACGTTGACATCCTCATCCACCACCACGATGAACTTGGTGTACATGAATTGGCGCAGGTGGCTCCACACGCCCATCATGATGCGCCGCGCGTGGCCGGCATAGGCCTTGCGAATGCTCACCACCGCCATGCGATAGCTGCAGGCCTCGGGCGGCAGGTAGAAGTCCACCACCTCGGGGAACTGCTTTTGCAAGAGTGGGATGAAAAGCTCATTCATGGCCAGACCCAGCACGGCGGGTTCGTCTGGAGGCTTGCCGGTGTAGGTGCTGTGATACAGCGCGTCTTTGCGCAGGGTGATGCGGTCGATGGTGAGTACAGGAAACTCTGCGCGTTCGTTGTAGTAGCCAGTGTGGTCGCCGTAGGGGCCTTCAAGCGCATGCTGCCAGCCACTGGCATGGCCCGAATCGGGCTGGATATGGCCTTCAAGCACGATCTCGGCCATGGCTGGAACCGTGAGCGGCACACCCAAAGCGGGTGCCACTTCAGTACGGGTGCCGCGTAGGAGGCCAGCAAACTGGTACTCCGAAAGGCTATCAGGCACTGGGGTGACGGCGCCAAGCAGCGTGGCTGGGTCTGCGCCAATGGCGACAGCCACCGGGTAAGGCTGACCGGGAGACATGGCACGGTGGTCGGCAAAATCCAGTGCGCCACCCCGGTGCGCCAGCCAGCGCATGATGACCTGGTTGCGCGTGATGATTTGTTGGCGGTAGATGCCCAGGTTCTGCCGCGCCTTGCGCGGACCGCGCGTGATGGTGAGGCCCCAGGTGATCAGTGGCGCGATATCCCCCGGCCAGCAGTGCTGCACGGGTAGGCGACCCAGATCCACGTCCGGGCCCTCCCATATCTCGTACTGGCAGGCAGGGCGACCTCCCACATGGTGGGGTGCCATGTTCCAAAGCCTCTTGAGTAGATGACCCATGCCAAGTACGTCCTTCAAACCGCGAGGCGGTGCGGGCTCCTTGAGGGCAGCCAACATCTCGCCAAAGGCGCGTACTGCGGTCAGATCGGCCACGCCCATGGCACGAGCTACGCGTGCGGGGGTTCCGAAGAGGTTGGTGAGCACAGGCAGCTGGTGCCCAGCAGGTTGTTCAAACAGAAGCGCTGGTCCACCGGCGCGAAGCACGCGATCGCTCAAGGCCGTCATTTCCAGGTACGGTGAGACGCACTCGCCCACTCTGCGCAACTCGTTGGTGGTT
This sequence comes from Ottowia thiooxydans DSM 14619, assembly GCF_000422885.1. Taxonomy (GTDB): domain Bacteria; phylum Pseudomonadota; class Gammaproteobacteria; order Burkholderiales; family Burkholderiaceae_C; genus Ottowia; species Ottowia thiooxydans. The sequence goes on from NZ_AUGX01000028.1 coordinate 58,391, forward strand.
TCGAGTTGAGTCAGAAACTCGCGCAGATCACGGTAGCTCACGGCAAAGGGAGGAGGGGTAAACGACGGTCTGCGACGATGCGCAATGGCTCAGCCATGGGTAGGCTCTTTAGTTTTCGAAGAACAGGTGAGTGGGTGAGCGTGCTGATCTGCTTTGATTTCTTCCAGCACCAGCTTGGCCTGCGCGGGATCGAAGTCCTGATGGGTGCGTTTTTTAACGCCGTACTGATGCAGCTGGTAATGCCGTGCTGGCGCGATGCCGTGGCGTGCCAGCGTACTTTTCACGCAGGCCAGCGGGCAGCCGTCCAGCGCAATGATGGGGCGTCCTGAGCGAGCCGTCTTCATCAGATGCGGCACGTCACCGCCTACCCCTGCGATGCAGGACATCTCTGCGACACCGTTCCGGTCGAGCTGTAGTGCCACGTGGTTGGCCAGTTGAGCGGCGCTGGAACATCCTGAGCACGAGTAGACCAGTGGGAGGTTTTGGGATTCGGCGCTTCCTGAAGACATGGTGTTAACTGCGAGGTTTGACCCTGCGACCACGCAGGCGTTCCATGACGTGGCGAGGAGTCCACTGGCGTGGATCAAGCACAGGGAGTTCCATGGCGTCCAATGCGTTCTTCACGACGAGGCCCAGTTCGGTGTCGCCCTCCATGGACAGACGGCGATGAAAGAACAAGGTGTCCGGATCCTGCTGGCGCTGGGCCAACAACAGAAAGTCGTGTGCACTGGCGCTGAGTGTGAGGTCAGCTCCCGATGCATCTTCCAGTGGAGATCGGGGCACGAATCGATGCCCCATCCAGGTGAAGTCGAACGTCAAGCGAGCATCACGCACCTGAATGCGCATCTTCTTGCCGGTCAGCAGGTGTGCTACATCTGCGGGCAGATGGCGCCGGAGCGCCATATTGAGCGCAGTGACCAGTAACAGGGAGCCTGGGTAGGCGGGTAGATGCGCCAGCAAGGCACCCAAGGGGGCAGGGACTACGAACTTCTCGGGCGTTGATGCGCAGGGGTGCGATGAAGAGGTGGTTGAATCCATGATGTGGCGGATGCCTTCAGGCAACGTAGAAAAGCACAGTAAGGAAATGGCAGGTGCTGCCGCCCAGCACGAACAAATGCCAAAGCCCGTGGGCGTGCCGCATACGTTCATCCAATGCGTAGAAGACGATGCCCAAGGTGTAGAAAGCGCCCCCGGCCAGCAGCCAGCCGAAGCCACCCGGTGTAAGCGCACGCCATAAGGGTCCCACGGCTACCAGGGCGAGCCAACCCATCAGCAGGTAAAGCACCAGCGACAACACGCGCGCGCCGCGTGCCAGCCATAGCTCCTGCACGATGCCCACCAGCGCCAGAGTCCACACCACACCGAAAAGTGTCCAGCCCCAGGGGCCCCGTAGTGACACCAGGGCGAAGGGCGTATAGCTGCCTGCGATCAATAGATAGATGCTGCAATGATCCAGCTTGCGCAGCACCACCTTGGCTCTGCCGCTCATACTGTGATAGGCCGTGGATGTGACATACAGCGCCACCAGCATGGCGCCGTAGACGCTGAATGCGACGATCTTCCACGGGTCGCCCAACTGAGCGGCCAAGGTGATGAGCACAGCCGCTCCAGCTGTGGCTAGAAAGGAACCCACCAGGTGGCTGATGCTGTTGAAACGTTCTCCTGCGTACATGCCAGAAACCTCAATGGCCCGCCGGAGCTTGCTGCTCCAGGCCGGGGCGACCGAACCAGTAGCCATCGCAGGGTGCGTCCGGAAGAAACGGGCGCAAGGTTTCGGCGTAGGTTGCGCCCAGCGTCCCACGCCGGGATGAGTCAAACGTGGCGATCACCTCTGTCATGTGCCGGGATTGTGGAGATAGGCGCACCACATCCACGCCGAGCATGCGCATGGCGCTGAGTTCGTCAATGAGGCTGTAGACCCGTGCCGACTGTGTCTGAATGCCGTTGAGCACCAGAAAGTCTTCTTGTTCGCGCGTGCGCAGTAGCAGGCCATCAGGATGCTGGAGACAACTGAACTGGCAGTCGTCCTTGGGAAGATTGCGTTGGCGCGCGGTGAAGCAACGGGCCGAGTAGGCTAAAGGCATTCGGCCGTAGGCGAAAACCTCCGTCTCGAGCCCCTGCGGGCGCTGGTGGAGCAAGACGGCCAGCGCATCGCGTGACATTTCCAGGGGCATCACCCAGCGCTGCGCCCCCAGCCCAGCCATCCACTGCAGGGCGTCTGCGTTGTAGAGGTTCAGATGCGGGCCCGCCACGAAATTGCGGGCGTTGTCGTGCTTACCAGCAGAGAGGCAGCGCACGGCACCCATGTCATTGGCCTCCACCAGGAAGTCTTGATTCGCTGCAATCTTGTGCAGCACGGTTACGTCAGCACCTGACTCGATCAGTACCTGGGTGGATAGAACCGCTTGCTTGCCGGCGTCCCGCAGCATGCAGGCCACATCCAGCCAGTCGGACAGGCGCAGCTCGTGGCGCCGCGAGCACACGGTTTCGCCCAGGTAGACCACATCGATGGGTGTGGCAGCCATGGCCTCGTAGAAGTCAAAAACCGCGCTGCGGCTCCAGTAATACTGCAGGGGTCCCAAGGAGAGTTTCATGGCAGGGATGCTGGGAATATCGGCGCTCATTTCTCGCTCATTTCTATTTCCAAGGCCTGTGATAGGCGCCCAGCGTGTGTTGCTGGCCTTCAGCCACCTGGTCCAGGCTGGCCATCCAGGTCGTGCGTGGGGCGTAGCGGTGCGGGTTCGCCAGGCACTGATCAATGGCTTCGCGCCAGACCTGTGTCACCTGGGCTACGTAGGCCGGGCTGCGTTGCCGACCCTCTATCTTGATGGCGCGCACGCCCATCCTGGAAAGCTGAGGTAGCAGCTCCAGGGTGTTCAGGCTGGTGGGTTCTTCAATGGCGTAGTAGTTTTCGTCTTCACCCACGTCGAAGCGTCCCTTGCATAGTGTGGGATAGCCAGCGCTTTCCCCGGGCGCATAGCGATCGATGAGCACGCCGTTCAGGCGCGACTCGCGGCCGGCCGGCGTTTCATGCCAACGAACTGCCTTGGGCGGCGAGCAGACCCCAAAGGTGTTGGGTGATTCGCCTGTGACATAGGAAGACAGCGCGCACCGACCTTCCACCATCACGCACAGGCTCCCGAAACCGAACACCTCGATCTCCACTGTAGTCTTGCCAATCACCTGGCGCACTTGTTCCAACGACAGCACCCGGGGCAACACGGCGCGCACGATGCCGAACTGCTCACGATAGAAATTGATCGCCTCGTAGTTGGTGGCGGAGCCTTGCACAGAAAGGTGAAGGCGCAGTTGTGGATGGTGCCGCACTGCATATTGCATGAGTCCGGGATCTGCCAGGATGACGGCGTCTACGCCCATCGCTACTGCCTTGTCCACCGCACTGCGCCAGGGTGCGGGGTTCTGCGCCTGTGGGTAAGTGTTGAGCGCCATGAAGATTTTGCAACCACGCTCATGGGCATACCGTATGCCATTGGCGATGGCGGCTTCGTCAAAGTTCAAGCCGGCGAAGTTGCGTGCGTTGGTCGCATCGCGCAAACCCAGGTAGACGCAATCGGCACCATGGTCCACCGCAGCCTTCAGTGCAGGCAGGCTGCCGGCCGGGCACACAAGCTCCAGCACAGGTCCGCTTGCAGGCGAATCAGCATGTGTGTTTTCAACGTGTGTGTTGTATGAGCGTGGCATCTCAATCCCCCTTGCTCCATGCGTCACTTTGGCGGCAGAGGGCGGCTCTGAATCCTATGTACGTAGCAGCGTGGGCTTTCCCTCTCCCGTGTGCGGGAGAGGGTAGGGTGAGGGTCAGCGGCGCCCATACGGCTCGCCACCTTTCATTTGACATCCACATGGTCAGTTTCATCTCGGTGCTAAAGCGCCAGATCCGCGCAAGGGATGAGGCAGGTGGGTGCACCTTAACCAGCCCGCTCTGCATAAAGGCTGATCCTTATCAACGCCTGCGCACAATGCTGGGCCTGATATCGCTGGTACTTGATGTGAGCCAGCTCTGTATCACTTTTCGAGAAGCATCTTTGACCAAAAGATTGCTGTTAGGCTCGCAAGGATGTTCACATCCACCTTCACTTTCTCACCGGGCGACTTCACCGACGAGTTCCATCGTCTGGACCAGCGCATCGCCGAAGTTGCCAAGTCCATCCCCGGTTACCTGGGGGAAGAAGCGTGGGAAAACCCTTCTACGGGATTGGTGTCGAACGTGTATTACTGGGAGTCCATGGAAGCTCTCATGCAGCTGGTGCACCACCCCTCGCACCAGATCGCGAAGGCTCGCCAGGAGGAGTGGCTCAAGGGCTACCAAGTGGTGATTGCTGAAGTCCTGCGTACGTACGGAGACCAGCGCGTCGCGCATCCATTGAGGGGGAAAGGCGCACCTCCCGTCACCAGCTTGGATGCGTCCCAGGCCTGAGACGGCGGTCGCGGCTTCAAGCCATGAGCAAGAGCTGAGGTTGCTCCTCAGCGCAAATGCTCAACGGCCTGAAGGAAAAGCGGAAACCGAGAAGAAAAGCGCTTCTTAGAACAAGGTTTTCACAGTAAACGCGAACGTTCTGGGGTCACCCAATGCCAGGTTGTTAGACCAATAAACCACATCCGTAATGTTCTGAACGGTGAAGTTGAACGTGGTGGCATGGTTTCCAATGCGAGTGGTGTACCGCAGGCCGGCGTCAAACAATGTGTAGGCTGGAATGATGTCTGTGTTGGCCGCGTTGCTGTATTTGGTGCCGGTGTAGTAGATGCCGCCCGACACAGACAGGCCTGGAATCCCAGGGATTCTGTACTCTGCCGTGATCTTGGCCAACTTCGAAGCGGCGCTGGTTGGTTTCTTGCCTTCCAGCGATTTGTCTGTGGCTTTCTTGATCCCCAAGTCCATCCAGGTGCCACCGGCCAGGATGGTCAGGTTGTCCGTGACCTTGCCTGTGATCCCCACTTCAATGCCTTGGTGAACCTGTTTGCCATCTTGCGATAGCGTTGGTTTGGGCGTGGTTCCGATCTCGTAAGAGTTGGCTTTTTCAATCCTGAACAGCGCCACATTCAGTAGTGCTCTGTCACTCAAAGCGTACTTGGCTCCAATCTCGTATTGCTTGCTGATGTAGGGGGCTAGCACCTGGTTTTCATTCATGTAGCCATTGCCCACGATGGAGCCTGCTTCCAGGCTCTCGATGTACGTGGCATAAGTGGTCAGCCTGTTGACTGGCTTGTAGATGAGCGACAAAGTGGGCGTGAACGCTGATTTGCTGTAGTTGACGTTTGTCCGGTAGTTCAAGCTTTTGGTGGTGGCGTAGTTGCCGCCGATCAACGCAGACCATTGGTCATTGAACTTGATGTCGTTGCCGATCAGGATGTTGTCGAAGGTGGTCTTGGTGCTGGCGGTTCTGGGTGTGAGACCCACGTTACCCCAGCCCGCTGGTTGAGCGAAATTTCTGAAGGCTTCAAGACTCATGTCGGCGGTGGTGTAGTAGCTCTTTGAGTTGTCCGTGCTGCTATAGATCTTGTCTGACGACGTGGAGTAACCCACAGTCAGCGTGTTGGAAATGCCGAAGATATTGAACTTGGAGTCAAGGTATACGTTGAGCCCGTTCTTCGTGTTTTGTTGCCAGGCGTAATCTCCAAACCAGGAGGTCGCCAACACGGTGTTGTTCAAATAACGCATGCGGGCATCTCCACCCGTCTTATCTACTTCTTCATGGAACACGCTCGACCTCAGCGTGGCCACGTCATTGATGTTCCATTTGACGCTGCTCTCGATCTTGTTCGAACGGAACTCCTGTTTCAACCACTCGGGGGTGTAGCTTTGGTTGCTCCCGATCCCGGTGCGGCTGCGATCGATCTGGCCATTGGTTGCCCAGAAAATGGTGGGCCCCGGGTTGACTGTGGACTTATGGCTGAACTTCAGATCAGCGTACAGATTGTTGTTGGGCTTGAAGTCAACTACGAAGCTGGCAGCTTCAATTTTTCGCTTCTCTTTCTTGGCGGTTTCACCATTTTGGTAGAGAGCGCTAAGCCTGTAGCCAAAGACGTTGTTTTGATCAAATTGCCCGCTTAGTTCGGCATGACCAAAGTAGGATTTACCGCCGTAGCTGCCGACAGATATTTGCTTGAGGCTCTCAAGCGTTGGCTTCTTGGTGATGTAGTTAACTGCGCCGCCCACACGTCCGCCACCATACAAGAATCCCGTGGCGCCGTTGATGACTTCAACGCGTTCGATGTCTTGCATCATGGGCGTTCCAGCCACCCTGCTGACATAAGGAATGCCATTAATGATGGGGTTGGTGACTTGAAATCCGCGAATGGTCACCCAGGCGTTGTCTGTGGCATCGCTGGCGTAGTTGGCCGTTTCCTGGGTGGTGGGGATCATCTTGAAGATTTGATCCATATCTTTGGCGTTTGAGTTTTCAATCAGCTCGCTTGGGATCACCGTCATCGAGTAGGGCGTGTCTTGCAAACTGCGCTCGCCCCAGATGCCCACGCCCGTGATTTTTTTAGCGAGATAGCCATCATTGGCGGTGCCGTCTTTTTCGGAGGTCACTGTCACTGCGGGCAATGAAGGGCCCTCAGGATTGGCATTCGGCACGGCCGTTTGTGCGTGACTCGCACCGGATGCGAGCAACGCAATCGCGATGAGAATGGGGCTGGGAGCGGGGCGCCTTTTTTGCGCGTGAGCCTGTTTCCGGCTTTTGATATGGGCCATTGAAATTCTCCGTTTGTAATGGATAGGAAGTGCAAATGGCGCGCTTCCTGGCCGGGAGAATCCCGATGGGTAGCTGGCTGGTGATCAAAAAACTTTTAGTGTCGGTGTGGAGCGGTTGGTGTCGCTGTGAAAAGCGGCCGCACCTGCCTCCTGCATCTCAGGTTTGGGCGAGGTGATGGTGTCAACATAAGGCCGCGTTGGGAGATCAATTCAGACCCACCAGACCCAAGCCAAGGTTCCCCATATCAATGCCGTACCAAACACTGGCAATGCCGTACGTGGTGCATAGGTCAGTAGCAGGCCGAGCGAAAGCGCGCCAAAGGTCAGCACTCCCAGCCAGACCGTGATGGCCAAAGATGCGCTGCCCAATGCCAGGCAAGGTATTAGCGACAACAACAGCAAAGCCCAGCCCAGAGAACGCCAGCCCATGGTGGCACTTCGCGTCAGCGTGCGGCCAAACACTTGCTCCTGGTGGCGCTCCATGGCCAAGCTTAGTGCGGTGAAGGCTGCAAGGCATAAACTCAGCGCAATCAAGGTCATATCAGCTTCTCCGGTGCCTGGGCTGCAGCGAGAGATGCGCCTCCTCCTGTACCCGGTTGTACCCCTGCGCGGGTTTGCTGGGTGGGCGCAAGCGGTGCGCGCAGCAGTTTCCAGGCCACCACGCCATGCAATGCGGCTAATGCCAGCGCGGCCAGATCAAAGCCGGCAATCGCCCACAAGCCTTGTGGCACGCTGCTGGTCAACCCAGCGCCGCCGGTGAGCGGATTGAGTAGTGGGAGTAATCCGCAGAGCAGGGCGGCCAGGCCCATCAGTTCAATCCAGGCACGGCGGTGGCTGCGCAGTATGGGCCAGAGGGCGCACAGGGCCCATACGGTGAAAAACCCTCTGATCTCCCATTCGGCCCGCTCTTGCAGGCCAACTGGTAAAAGGCGATTGAGCCAGAAGTACGCGGCCGTTGCCACAGACAAGCCAGCGATAGAACCCACGTTCAATATCTCGACCATCCGGTGCCCAATGGGTGTACGCCCGAGTTTGCGCCGCTCCGGTAGTCGTTTGACCACCCATAGCACCATGCCCGAGGCGGCCATGAACGTGCCCACCACACCAGACAAAAACAGCAGCCAACGCAATGATGGGCCGGCGAACCTACCTATATGCGCACTCATCAGTACGTTGTAGGTGGCGCTGGTGGCCGATGGCTGTAGAAGGGGAGGGGCTGATACCAGTGCCCCGCTCACACCATCGAACACCAGTCGCTCGCTGACGCCCCGGGTGATCAGACTGCGCCCGCCTTGCTCGCGTAGCTCGACCGTCATGCCTGCCGTTCCGGGGTTCTGCACGGAGATAAGGCCCACCCCGCGCTCAGGCCAGCGCGCTTGTGCTTGCGCGAGCATGGGCCCAAGGGGAGCCATTGTGGCTATATCAGATGACTTTGCTTGCTCGCCACGCTCCCCCGGTTGTGAGGCAGTATTGGGCGCAGTCGTGCTGGCGCCGCCCGCCAGCGAGCTCCTTCGCTCGGCAAAGTAAGTCTGGGTGTCGCCGTTGTAGGCCGTTTCAATGGGCCATGGCATGAGCATGGACATCAGCAGCAACAAACCGCTGAACGTGATCATGATGTGGAACGGTAGCGCGAGTACCGCCGTGGCGTTGTGTGCGTCCAGCCAGGAGCGCTGGCCTTTCTTTGGGCGGAAGGTAAAAAATTCCTTGAAGATCTTCTTGTGTGTCACCACGCCACTCAGGATGGCCACGAACATGACCATGGTGGCAATCCCCACGATCCAGCGCCCCCAGATGCGGGGCATGCCATGCAGCTCAAAATGAAAGCGGTACAGGAAGCTGCCACCACGCGTCTCGCGTGAGTCAATCTTTTCACCGGTGGCTGCGTCCAGGTCCGCGCGCTTGGTGCCGGCCCTGCCTGAGGGCGCCCCGTGTTCGCGCCAGGTAGCCGCTACCACGGTCTGGCGCTCACCGGGCAGCCGCAAGCTCCAGTTCGCGGCGTTCGGTGCCAGGCCTTGCATGCTCTCGATAGCGCGCTGGGCGGTGTGGGGGCCTGGCACCGAGCGATGCTGCTCGGGCTTCATCCACACATTGATCTCGTCAAGAAAGTAGCTCAGCGTGCCGGTGAAGAACACCGCATAGAGCAACCAGCCGAGTATCAGGCCGCTCCAGGTGTGCAGCCAAGACATGGACTGCCGCAGTCCTTCGGATTTGCCATCAGTGCGCATCAGTGTCCTTTGGGAAACCACCAGACGATGGCGCTGGCCAGTGCCGCAGGCCCGGCGATGCCTATCCACGCACGCCACGCTGTGGCACAACCAAAGGCCCACATGGCGGCGACGGCATGAAGCACGAAGCCCAACAAGGTCCCCGCCACGACGGCGTCAGCGCGCGGCATACCCAGCAGTGGCAACACCAGGCTCAGGGCGCTCGCCACGGCGGCTGAAAGCGCATACCCACCTCCGATGGCGGCCAAGGCGCGGGAAGCCACGGCCCAGCGGTAGCGAACCAAGCCGGCAGGTTTGCTCTTGGCGTCAATGCGGCCAGTCTGCGCAGTGGTGATGGTCATGGTGACTGTTCTGAAGAGAGTGGCGGCCTACTGGCGCTCGGAGGCAGGTAAGAATTTCGGATTTCCGCATCTACAACAGCTTCGTTTTGCTGGAGAGCGTCGACAAAGCAAATAAATTGAAGTAATTGCAATTGATTGTTATTCGCATTAACGTGAAGTGTAACCACGGGAGGACGTGTCATCAATCCATTGCCCTCATGACTTAGAGGGAGACAGAAGCAAGGGCTCAGGCAGAGACCGGTGGAGGCAATGTGAGAGGCGCAGGCCTGGGTGCGTCGACCAGGGTGCTCAACCAATCTCTCGGTGGATTTGGTTCAGGCGCGGCAAAGGGTTGCAAGGCGGGTTTGCGGCATCGCCTTTAGTTATTTACTACGCATATATTCACGGCGCCTCAATATCAATTGATTCCCGTGTAATAGCCGTTTGATTGGTATCCGGCGCTACGAAATTGTTATACAGCCGGGCATTTATTCGCGTTCCAAGTCATCCAATCAGGTTCGCTGTGAACACCAGCTTTAATGAATAAGCCTACACAGAGCGAGAGTGTGTGTCTTTCCCCATTGCTACAGTCGAATAGCAGAAGGAGGCGTTTGGACGAATCAAGGCCTGGGTATTTTGAAAAATGACAGAAAGATAACAAAAGCCGAAGTCAATCCTGTGGTTAATGAGAACAAGAATTACTCGCGCTTGGTAAGATGCGCCGCAATAGATCGGCTGGTTTTTTCTGCGATTCTTCCTCAAGGCACTTTCATGAAATTCGTACCTCGTTCCTTTGCTCGCCTATCCGTATGGGTTGCAGCCGCGTCTATGGCGGGTGCAGCCATGGCAGCCGGTGAAGTCAATCTGTACACCACCCGCGAGCCGGCATTGATTCAGCCGCTTATCGATGCATTTACCAAGGAGCAAGGTGGCACTATCAAGGTGAATACTGTGTTCGTCAAAGATGGCCTGCTGGAGCGGGTCAAGGCGGAGGGCGCGCGCTCACCCGGCGACGTGTTAATGACGGTGGACATAGGTAACCTGATTGATTTGGTGGACGGGGGTGTGACTCAACCAGTGCAATCTGCCACGCTTCAGTCGGTGCTGCCACCCAACTTGCGCGATGCTCAGGGCCACTGGTTTGCGCTGTCGCTGCGCGACCGCGTGCTTTATGCGGAAAAGGATTTGCCCGTTACTCGCTTTACCTATGAAGAGCTGGCCGATCCCAAATGGAAGGGCAAGGTCTGCATTCGCGCCGGCCAGCACCCCTACAACACAGCCTTGGTCGCCGCCAAGATCGCAAACGATGGCGTGGCCGAGGCTGAGCAGTGGTTGCGTGGTGTGAAGGCTAATCTGGCCCGCAAGGCCGCCGGTGGTGACCGTGACGTGGCGCGCGACATCCTGGGCGGTATCTGCGATATCGGCATCGCCAACTCCTACTACGTGGGGCAAATGAAGAACGCCGCTGCGGGCAGCGACAGCCGTAAATGGGGTGACGGCATCAAAGCCATCCGCCCAACGTTTGCGAAAACAGGTGGAACACACGTCAACGTTTCTGGCGCAGCCGTGGCCAAGAACGCGCCGAACAAGGCGAACGCAGTGAAGCTGCTTGAGTACCTGGTGTCCGAGCCGGCCCAAGCCTTGTATGCGCGCAGCAACTACGAGTACCCCATCCGTGCCAATGTGCAACAGGATGCGGTCATGTCGGCCATGGGCCCGTTGAAGATCGATGCACTTTCCGTGGCTGAAATCGCGAAGTACCGCAAGCAAGCTAGCCAGTTAGTGGACAAGGTCGGCTTCGACAACTAAGGCTGACAACGCCTTGCCGGGCGCCGGCGCGGGTTTTTTGGCATGGCCATCTTCGGATGGCCGTTGCCATTGGTTTCGCCGCAAGGGATATCAGGCATCGGGCAGGTGCAGGGAACAACTTATGCGGATATATGGTTCGACTAAAGGTGGCGGATGCTAGCCGCCGGTCGGGGGAGGGCGGGCCTCCTGGGCGCCATGCTGGTGGCGTTTCTGGTGGTGTTGCCCGTGCTGGTTCTGAGCGGCCATGCGCTGATGGCAGATTCAACGCACTGGTCGCACCTGGCGAGCTACGTTCTACCGCAGGCACTACGGAACACACTGCTATTGCTGGCGGGAGTTGGCCTGTTATGCGCAGCCTTGGGAACCGGTAGCGCCTGGTTGGTAACGGCCTACGATTTTCCGGGGCGCGGGGTGATCATCTGGGCGCTGTTGTTGCCGCTGGCGGTGCCTACCTATATCGTCGCATTCTCGTACCTGGATCTTTTGCATCCAATTGGGCCGGTACAGACAGCGTTGCGCACTCTGCTGGGCTATGACAGTCCACGCCAGTTCCGTTTACCCGATCTACGTTCATTGCCAGGCGCGGTCTTTGTCTTGGGCTTCGTCTTGTACCCCTACGTGTATCTGACCACACGCATGATGTTCATGAGCCAGGCGGCCAGTCTGCTCGAAGCCGCGCGCACTTTGGGCGCAAGCCGCGGTGAGGTGTTCCGCGAAGTGGCGATGCCACTGGCGCGCCCTGCCATCGTCGTGGGCATGAGCCTGGCGTTGCTGGAAGCACTCAACGACATAGGCGCCTCCGAATTCCTGGGCGTGCAGACCTTGACCGTATCGGTCTATACAACGTGGACCACCCGCTCGGACCTCGGTGGTGCAGCACAGATCGCGCTGACCATGCTTTGCATCATCGTCGGCCTGATCCTGTTGGAGCGCCATGGCCGCAGGCGCCAGCGATTCGCCAGTACGCAACGCATGCGCCCCATGCAACCCAGGCGGCTGCGGGGGCTGGCAGCGGCAGGTGCGCTGACACTGGGGTCCATACCTGTGTTGCTGGGCTTTGTAGTGCCCACGGCCTACCTGGTTGCGGAGACGCTCAAGCGGCTGAATCTGGTGGGTGGAGTATCAGAGCAGTTGATTCGAGCCTTGGTCAACACGCTGCTAATGGCTTCGATCGCGACCTTTCTGGCGGTGGCTTGCGGCCTGATGCTGGCGTGGGCAAGCCGCACGCTTCGTGAAAGCGTCCGGTTCAACATGTCCCGCGCTTGCGTGCGTGTGGCCAGCCTGGGGTATGCAGTGCCGGGCACTGTACTTGCGATCGGTCTGCTGACGCCGTTGATGTTTGCTGACCAGGTGCTGGGTGCGGTATTCGGTTACTCCGGCCTGCTGCTGATGGGCAGTACAGCGGCGCTGGTGATTGCTTACGTCATTCGATTTGTAGCGATTCCGGCAGGTAGCATAGAAGCCGGTCTCACACGCATTCCTCCGTCATTGGAGCAAGCGTCACGGTTGCTTGGCGAAAGCTCGGGCGGCACGCTGCGGCGCGTGCACCTTCCGTTGCTCAAGCCTGCACTCGCAGCGAGTGCGCTGTTGGTGTTCGTGGACACGATGAAAGAGTTGCCGGCCACCTTGCTGCTTCGTCCGTTGAATTTCGACACCCTGGCCACATGGTTGTACGCGGAAGCGGCCCGCGGGACCTATGAGGAGGGAGCCGTAGCGGCGCTGGCCATTGTGGTGGCCGGCCTGCTGCCAGTGATCCTTCTGGCGCGTACCAATTTGAGAATGGAATCCTGAGTCACCATGTCCATCCTGCTCGAACTTGATCGCATCCACCTCGCCTACGACACACCACGAGGCTTGCGCACGGTCACTCCTGGGCTCAGCCTGGAGCTGGAACGCGGTCACATAGGCTGCTTGCTCGGCGCATCGGGCTGTGGCAAGTCCACTGTGCTGCGTGCCATAGCGGGGTTCGAGCCCGTGCGTGAAGGTCGCATTGTGCTTGAGGGGCGCTTGCTATCCTCGCCCCAACAGCAGGTGGCTCCGGAACTTCGGCATGTAGGCATGATGTTTCAGGATTACGCTTTGTTTCCCCATATGAACGTGGCGCGTAATGTCGGTTTTGGTCTACGCCGTCAAGGACGGGCACAGCGCGAGGCGCGTGTCGCCGCCATGCTGGAGATGGTGGGCTTGGCAAAGGCCGGGGACAGCTATCCGCATGAATTGTCCGGCGGGCAGCAACAGCGTGTGGCCTTGGCACGAGCCCTGGCGCCCTCCCCGGAGCTGTTGTTGCTTGATGAGCCGTTCTCCAACCTTGATTCCGATACGCGTGAGCACTTGGCGGCAGAGGTTCGGGATATCCTGCGATCCACCGGCCATACAGCCATTCTTGTAACTCACAATCAGGCCGAAGCGTTTGCGATAGCAGACCGCATTGGCAGCTTGTCCGGGGGGGAGCTCCAGTACTGGGAGGAGCCATCGGTTCTGCGCCAGCGTAAGGGCAGGCTGGCTTCAGAGACCCGGCATGCTCACCTGAACGCAGCACCCATGAATGCCGTACCTATGACGCGAAACCAAGCATGCGCGTGATCCCACAGGCCACAGAGGCGAGCCGGTAATGCGAATACTCGTAGTGGAAGACGACTGGAAGCAAGCTGACTATTTACGCCGAGGCTTGATGGAGGCCGGTGGATACACGGTGGATATTGCCTCCCGCGGTGATGACGGATTACATCTCGCTGCCGTGGAACGCTACGATTTGTTCGTACTCGATGTCATGCTTCCTGGCATTGATGGTTTTGGCGTGTTAAGCGGGCTGAGGATCACTTCGAATGCTCCTGTGCTGATGCTTACCGCGCGCGACCGGGTTGAAGACCGTGTACGTGGTTTGCAGAGCGGGGCGGATGACTATCTAGTCAAGCCTTTTGCTTTTTCCGAGTTTCTTGCCCGCGTGCAAGCCTTGCTGCGTCGCAGCAGTGTGCGGCGCACGGATGAGGCGGAGCAGTTCCAGCTTGAAGACCTCGAACTGGATCCCAGGCGACGCCGGGCGTATCGGTCCGGCCGCCAGATCACGCTCACCGCGCAAGAGTATTCATTGCTGGCGTTGTTGCTGCACCGCCAAGGAGAAGTGCTCTCGCGCAATGAGTTGGCAGAGCAACTTTGGGGCGTAAGTTTCGACAGCGACACGAATGTGGTCGAGGTGGCGATCCGGCGTCTGCGCCTGAAGCTCGATCAGCCCGAGGAAGAAAAGCTTCTGCACACCGTGCGTGGGATGGGGTATGTGCTTGAGCGGCGTTGATCAACAACTGGCCATGCTGCCAGTCTTGGCGCAGCTGGGCGATAGATGACTGGATTGAACTGGTGGCGTAGGTCATTGCATTTGCGCTGGGCGAGCGTGCAGGTAATGGCGGTCGCGGTCGTTCTTGCGGTCGTAGGGACGGCGCTCTTCAAGACCTTGCAAGCGCATCTGGTTGAAAGCGATCACCAGTTGCTACAACGACAGGCCAGATGGCTGTTGATGGGTGATCTGCCAGTCGATCAAGGCGAGCGCTTGAAGAACTTGCGTTATCGGTTGGACATGCTGAATGATCTACACCCCGACCTGCGTACAAGCATGCGCACGGAAGCCGTTTCGGACACTGCCAAGGAGCTAGCCGCAGCCGGGCACGGTGGGGACTCGCCGGTTTGGACTGTCATGCTGGATGGACAGGAGTTCGACACAGTCGATCTGGAGATTCCGGCTGACGGACTGTTCGTCACACAAGTGCGTCTTATGGCTCCTGTCGCGCCGCGTCAGGCCGAGTTGCGCTACTTCGGCTGGATCATTTTAGTGGCGGGATGTGCTGGTATCGTGATTGCTGCGGCGCTGTCTGTGCCCGGTATGCGCTGGAGCGGACGCCGCCTGAGACAACTCTCGCGGGAGGCTCATGCGGCTAACCAGGGTGGGCGCCTGTCCATGACCAGCGTTGACGCCGAACTGGTTGAGCTGGTTCAGGCGTTCAACAGCACGCTTGATCAACGTGAAGCGGTCTTTCGGCAATCGGAAGCGTTCAGTGCCGACGTAGCTCATGAATTGCGATCGCCGCTCGCGACCTTGATCGGTGGCACGCAACTCGCACTGAGCCGGCAGCGCTCTTCCGAGGAACTCAGAGATGCATTGGCGTCTAACCTTGAGGAGCTCGAACGGCTGAAGAAGCTTGTTAACGATATGTTGTTTCTGGCCCGGGCCGATAGGGGAGAAAGCGCTGAAAGCCTGGAACGGGCTGATCTTGGTGCTCTGGCCGATGCCATGATCCACTACTGCAGCGCGCTGCTCGATGAGGCCGATCTGACGGCAGTGCGCGTTGGTACGGCCACTGCCATCTGCAACGAGGCGCTGATTCGCCGCGCCATGGCCAACCTGCTCTCCAATGCCATCCGCCATGCGCAAGGTGAGCGCAGCGTGGAACTGCACATTCAGGCCCTACCGGGCAGGGTGCGAATCTGGGTGTTCAATGCGGGCCTTCCAATTCCCGAAGAAGTGGCCGAAAGGATTTTTGACCGCTTCTTCCGTGCCAATGCTTCGCGCTCTGACCATACCTCACGCCATGGCTTGGGTCTCGCCATTGTTCACGCAATTGCACGTATGCACGGAGGCAACGTGTTCATGCAAGTGCACAAGGATGGCAACTCCATTGGGTTCGAAATCCCTAGCGCTCTGGCATCTGCGCAGGTGCGGGTTCGTGATGCCGTGCAAGAAGCGCCACGTTGAAGGAGGCAGATTGCTTTAGAACCACTAGGGAGGCTCTGCACAAATCGATCACCGTATGCATCGGTGGATTCGGAGGGCGCCTGGCTGCGGTCTGCCGCGTTGCAAATCCTCGCGATACCGCCCGGCATCCGTGCGGATATGCGCCTTGCATCCTATCCCGAACCACTGCTCACGCTTTCCGATCGATTTGTGCAGAGCTTCCCTAGATGACAGGATTGTCATTTTCAGATCATCTTAATTTTAGCGTCGATAAATATGATTCTCATTCGCATTTGATTTATGAGAACACGCCGCTAATGATCTTCCATCCGTCACTCCCAAGGGCGCAAGCCTCACGTCCTTTTCTTCACCGTTTCCGCCGCACGACGGTGGCTCACGGAACCGCTGTATGTTGTCTGCTTGCTTTGCCGCTGACGACCATGGCCCAGTCGACCGCGCCAGAAGTCAAGACGCTTGATGCCGTGACCGTCATCGCCAAGCCGCAGGATCCGCAAAGCACCATGGGTTCCGCGTATGTCCTGACCGAGAAGGAGTTGGAGAAGTTCGAGAACACCAACATCAACAGTGTCTTGCGGCAGGTGCCTGGCGTTTACGTGCGGGAAGAAGATGGCATGGGGACATTTCCGAACATCGGCATTCGTGCCGGTTCTTCGGGCCGCAGCGGCCGCATTTCGCTGATGGAAGATGGCATTCCTGCAGCCATGTCGCCCTATGCAAACACGTCGGCTTACTACTTTCCGACTGTCGGTCGCATGGCGAGCGTTGAGGTTCTGAAAGGGCCTGAGATTTTGCTCTACGGCCCCCAAACGACATCCGGTGCCATCAACCTGCTGTCCACGCCTATCCCTGCAGTGGCTTCGGGTACGCTCAAGACCGAACTCGGGCAGTTTGGTACTCGCAAGGTACACGCCAACTATGGGGCGACGATCGGCCAATGGGGCTTTTTGGCTGAGACGTATCAGCGCCAGACTGACGGATTCCACAAGCTCGACCGCTCAGAACGTACAGCAGGCAGCGATGCCGCTGAGTATCTGCTCAAAGGGCGCTGGCGCAGCGCAACTGGCGCTGCCTACAACCAGCAGGTTGACATCAAGCTCTTCAGCGGCCAGGAAGATGCGGACGTAAGCTACTTGGGATTGACTGACGCTGACTTCCGGGCCAACCCAAACCGCCGTTACGGACTGGGCGAGCTTCAGCGCATGGACCGCAGCCGCAAGTCAGCCAGCGCTCGTCACCAGATCGAGTTGAACCCCAGCACACTTCTGACGACAACCGCCTACTGGGCAGACACTTCCAGGCACTACAACCGGCTCAATCAGGTCAACGGTGTGGGGATAGGGTCGGTAACGAACATCATCAACAACAATGAACCAGGGGCCGGGTTGATGCAGGGCATCCTGGACGGCACTGCCAATACAACCCACGCCAACGGCGTGCGCTATGGGCACAACCATCAGGACTTCGTGGCCAAAGGCCTGCAGGTCGACATGCTGAAGACCTTCGCCACGGGAGGCTTGCAGCATGAAGTGGTGGCTGGGGTGCGGTGGCACCATGACGCCACGAAGAACGGGGCCACGGGCATTGGCAACAGCATCTATCAGCAGGTCAACGGTAGCCTGGTGTATGAGTCCACCAGTGCCGCGCAACTGATGCAAGGCGAGGCGAAGGCGTTGGCCTTCTGGGCGGCAGACCGCATCACCATGGGTTCCCTCACACTGATGCCTGTGCTCCGCCACGAACGTGTGAGAAGCCACGCCAACACCGCACAGACCAAGACTGATCTGAACAGCAATCAGATCAACAAAACGACGATAGGCCTCGGCGCCAACTACGCACTGTCGCCTCAGTGGACGCTGCTGGGTGGTGTTCACCAAGGCTTTGCGCCGCCTGGATCGGGAGTGGCCAACGGCACCAAGGGCGAAGAAAGCATCAACTACGAGGGCGGTGTGCGATATCGTCAGGGCTCTTTGGGCGTGGACGCAATTGGTTTCTATACCGACTACACCAATGCCATGCGCAATTGCCTGGTAGGCAATCCTTGCCCCGGTGGGGCAGTGGAAGGCACGCAGCAAACCGGATCCAAAAAGGTGTACGGGTTGGAGCTTGGCGTGTTTGCGGATCTCTACAACCAAGGCGGACACCGTTTCCCTGCCAGGCTGGCCTACACCTTCACGAAGGGTGAGTACACCAAGGACTCCGATGTCGCCTCAGGTGTGAAGAAAGGCGATGTACTTGAATACGCCCCCAAACACATGGCTGCCGCACAAGTAGGGTGGGAAACATCTAGCTGGAAGAGCTACATCTCGCTCAACTATTCCTCCGGATCGTGCTCGACCAATACCTGTGGCCGCCCCGGAGTCAACGCCCGCTATCTGGAAACGGATGCCCTATTCACCGTTGATCTTTCCGCATCCTATCAACTCACCCGCGACGTGCAGCTCTATGCAAAGCTGGACAACCTGTTTGACAAGCAGAGGATCACCAGCCGAGGACCGGACGGTGCACGCGGCAACATGGGGCGCTACGTGGCTGTTGGCATGCGTATGAACTTCTGAGTGGTGTTTGTGATCTATCAGTGGCACGAGTGATTTTCGCAACGCGCGGAGATCGATCCATGGCATTGCACATCAGCCATACAGCCGTCCGGCGAAGACCCGGATGGCCATCTATAGCGATCATCCATGAGAACAACGGAATCCATTCTGGAATCACTAAGGGCGGCGGGGGTTCGCCCTACGGCCGCGCGTATCGCGATCATGCAGGTGCTGGAAAGTTCGGCCCCTCGCTCCATCAGTATTGATGCCATCTACCAACGGCTGATCGAGCGCGGGACCAAGTCGCCTGTGGGCACGATCTATTTGGCCGCGCGAGAGATGGCAGCCCGAGGTCTCATCTTGCGCGAATGGGGGTACGGACATCGAAAGATGATGTATCGCTTCAAGCCGAAAGACCTGGGCCAGGCCGCGCGCTTCAGGTTGGTGTGTCGAACCAGCGGCCGGATTGTGGAGATTAACGATGCCGAGCTACATGCCCAGATGCTGCAATCTGCAAGAGATTCCGGGATCTGTCTTGAAGGGCTGGTGCTCAATGTGGTGGTCGATCACCTGAAGACATGGCATTCGGATGATGCCAGCCCCCCTGTGCATGGCGCGCAATCTAGTCTGAGGTCGTTGCATTCCTGAGTCGCTCTGGCAAAGAAAAGCCGACTGCGCAAGGGCATGCTGCTAGACAGTGCACAATGGCGGAGAGGGTATCTATTCAAACAATCGGGAGGGATGAATGCGTTCTATTGCCAGTGGCGTGTACAAAACAATTCTTGGTTCTGTTGTTTTCGGAGCTTGCACGCTGACCCAGGCTCAGAGCCTGGTGTATGACGTGTGGGGGATGTCCTTTACCAATACAGCCCCAGGTAGCACCTCTGCCCCTATTGTTCGGTCTGTGATCAACACCACTGCAGGCGATGTCGTCATTACCGCCATAGTCTTGCCTCCCAATCCGCCATTCAATATCACTCATAACTGCCCAATAGCGCCTCTACCTCTCGCGGGCGGAGCTAGTTGCCAAATCACAGGAACATTCACCGCTCCAGCAGCGGCTGGCACTTCAACAGGCTCTGTTCGGGTGCAAGCAGAGGGTGCTAGCACTATCGCCTTGACGCTCAACGGTGTGTCGGCTGGCCCCACCCCGTCCCAGCCTCTGCTTGCTCCGCAGGCCGTCCCCGCGACCGGCCCACTGGCACTGATCCTTGCGAGCATCGCTATGACCGGACTCGCCTTCGTTTCAAAGCGTCGGCGCTTGAAGTAAGCCGGGGAGGCGAGTAGCCGCTGACGCCTCAAGCCCTTGGCTCACGATGCCTTCGGCGCACCGGCGCTAGCCTTGGGCAGGAAAATCACCTCACGCAATCGTTGCGTGCGGGCGCTCAGATCGTGTGTGATGGACTGGATGAGTTCTTGGCATCAAGCGCTCATTTCCCCGTTGCGATCAGCCAAGGCTCTTACATCCACAAGGCAAGGGCGAGTTCGAGCCTGGCGTGATCCTGATTCTTCGAAAAGATTGTTTCCAATCCAGAGAAAGTGTTGTTCTCGTTTGGGGGTTTTAAACACCCCTCTGCGAGCGCAAACTACGTCTTACGGAGCCGGCCAGTAGCTTTCCAAGCAAAAGCCTCCTCCGCGGTGAGTCCGAAAAGATAAAGCGGATTCAACGAAGAGGAGGCCGCCTTGACGGGCAGTCTCGCTGGACAAAGATTCAACTCAAAGGAAAAGATCATGCAAGTTAAAACCATCGCCCTCGCTTCCCTGTTTTCCGTCGTTCTGGCCGGCAACGCTTTCGCAGCCCAACCAGCATCTGGCGAAGGCCCACTGTTTCTGAATGAAGCACAGGCTGTCAGCACACTGAGCCGTGACGCTGTGCGTCAGGAAGCCATTGCCAACCC
>NZ_AUGX01000029.1 GCF_000422885.1 Ottowia thiooxydans DSM 14619
CACAACTTGGGCCTGCTGAAGCTCGGCAAACACACGATCGAGCACGCCACTCTTGGACCAGCGACTCATGCGCGTGTAGATGGTGTGCCAGTTGCCCAAGCGCGCGGGCAGGCCACGCCATTTGCACCCGTGCTCAGCAACATAAAGAATCGCATTCAACACGTCCAAATTCGAGACACCTACATTGCCGCGCTGTACAGGAAGGCAGTGCTCGATCTGGGCAAACTGGGCTGGTGTGATTTCCATGGATGAAGTATCTCTGGCCACCCAGGGGTAACTCAATTAGTGTTAACACGCCCTAGCTTGATGTGTCCACCATGTCTCCGAACATGTGTCCACCATGTCCCCGGTCTATACACACGGCCTCAAGGGGTGGGGAGCCTCGCTCGGGCCATTGCTGCGCTCGGCCTTCGAATAGTTAGGCTTTCCCCGTTCGGGAAAGATCAATTCAAGACATTGAAGGGCATGGTTCTCAGAACGGTCTCACGATCTCCTGAAGCGGCAAAAAGACCCTGAAAAAGTTCAGAAATCACTCCACGCAAAACCTACACTGCCTGGTGCCAAGTCTCGTTTCCGGACTAAAAAGCGCTAGACTTCACCTGATCAACACGATAGCCAATGCTGCTCGTTTTCATTGAGTAGCGGTAGCCAGTACAGCAAGGGCCGTTCCCGGCCTTTCACCCTGCTTTAAGGAAGCAAGATGAGCTCGACTCAATGGCTATTTCGTGGCGCACGCATGCGTGCACTTTCCCTGGCAATGCTCTTTGGCGCTTCGGCAGTTTCCGCCGCTGAAGCCTTTCCCTCCAAATCAATCACGATCATCGTGAACGGCGGCGCTGGCAGCTTGCCGGACAACTTTGCGCGCCCACTGGCAGATCGCTTGCGGCAAGCGCTGGGGCAATCGGTGGTGGTGGACAACAAGCCTGGTGCGGGAGGCATGGTCGCGCTGCAGACACTCAAGGCCAGCCCTGCGGATGGCCATACGCTGGCCATCATCACCAATGCGCACGCGGTGTGGAATCCCTTCGTGTTTCCCAAGCTCACGTACGACCCGCAGGCTGACTTATTACCGGTTAGCCCGCTTGCCATCATCCCCATGGCCTTGGCTGTGAACCCCAAAATTCCAGCGCAATCACTTGAGCAATTGGTGGCCCTGGCCAAAAGCCAACCGGGGAAGCTGAACTACGCGTCTTCGTCCAACGGCAGCCCACCGCATGTACTGTTCGAGATGTTCAAGGAGCAATCGGGCACCAAGATTGAACACATCCCCTTCAAGACTGGGCCCGATGCGCTGACATCCGTGACGGCAGGCGATACCCAGATCTACCTGGCTGGCACCTCACTGGTGGAGCCCATGGTCAAGGATGGCCGTTTGCGCGTGCTGGCGGTCAGCCCCAGTGTGAAAAGCCCTACATTCGCCGGTATTCCTAGCTTTGCCGACAAAGGCTACAAAGGCTTTGAGGGTGCGGTATGGCTGGGGGTAGTCACCAACACTGGCGTTCCTGCGGCAGTGGTAGAACGTCTCAACCGGGAAATTGGTCTTGTGCTGCAAGATCCGGCCGTGCAGAAGGTCATAGAGGCTCAAGGGTCACTGCCCTACCACGCCTCGCCGGCCGCGTTCGCCCAGCGCATTGCCCAAGACCGCGCGCTATGGACACCCATCTTGAAGAACCTTGACCTCAAGCCCAACTGAAATTGAACTTGGGGCGTGCCTGCGATCTCTGCGCGAATAGATCAAAGACACGCTTCAGAACCTGACCGGAACCCACGCGGATTTTTACAAACAACATGAAACTGATTGACGACATCGTGAGCCAAGCCGCGTACCTGCGGACCGTGAGACGTGACATCCACGCCCATCCTGAACTGGCTTTTGAGGAAACACGCACCTCTGACCTGGTGGCGGATCTGCTGACAAAATGGGGTATTCCCATTCACCGCGGCATGGGCAAGACTGGCGTGGTGGGCATCCTGCGGCAAGGCAGCTCTTCACGGGCTATTGGTTTACGGGCCGACATGGATGCGCTGCCCATGCAGGAGTCCAATCAATTCGAGCATGCCAGCCAACACCCTGGCAAGATGCACGCCTGCGGCCACGATGGCCACACCACCATGCTGCTGGGCGCAGCCCAATACCTTGCGCAGCACCGTGACTTCGATGGCACGATCTACTTGATCTTCCAACCCGCTGAGGAACACGGTGGCGGAGCGCGCGAAATGATGCGTGATGGCCTGTTCGAACGCTTCCCCATGGACGCGGTGTTCGGCATGCACAACATGCCTGGCATTCCCGTGGGCACGATCGCGGTTTCACCGGGCCCGGTGCTGGCCTCCAACAACGAGTTCAAGATCATCGTCCGTGGCAAGGGCGGGCATGCGGCCATGCCACAACTTTCGGTGGACCCGATCGCCGTCGCCAGCCAGATCCTGCCCGCGCTTCAGACCATCGTCACGCGCAGCAAAAAACCTCTGGAAACTGCCGTGATCTCCATCACCATGATTCACGCGGGTGAGGTGCCTAACGTGATTCCAGATACCTGCGAAATTCAGGGTTCCGTGCGGGCGTACACCGCAGAGACCTTGGACCTGATCGAGCGCCGCATGCGCGAGATTGCAGAACATGCGGGCGCCATGTTTGGCGCGGTGTGCGAATTCGAGTTCAAGCGTAACTACCCCTCCACCATCAACCACGAGGCCGAGACTGCCTTCGCGCGAGAGGTGCTCTCAGAGATGTTGCCTCCCTCCCAGGTGATTACACAAACACCGATCATGGCGGCAGAGGATTTTTCCTTCATGCTGGAAGCCGTGCCCGGTTGCTATGCGTTCATTGGCAATGGCGAAGGAGACCACCGCGATCCTGGCCACGGAGCGGGGCCATGTGTGGTGCACAACACCAGCTACGACTTCAATGACGATCTGCTCCCCCTTGGAGCAAGCTTCTTCGTCCAGCTTGCGCGGCGCTGGTTGGCAAAGCAATAAGCTCTCGAAACGCCCGCCGCAAGTGCGGGCGTGCCTCTAATCAAGGCGTTGCTGTAGCGCAGGAGCGATGAGTGCGGTTGCTTGCTCTCCTGTCATCTCCGCGTGCAACAAGGGGACTTCCAGCGTATCTACTCGCGCCGCATACTGCTGCCATCCATTGGCCTGTAGCTGCGGTTTGTTCGCGTGATCCCGTGCCGCACGTACGTGCGTGATGGTGCCGCCAAAATATTTGTGGTGATGCTGCCGAATCAAACGGTTGGTGTCTGTCACGACGCGCACTACGCCTTGCAGCGCTTTTTCGGGCAGATGACCCAAAGCCGTATCCCCCTCTCGCAGGAAATCAATCACAGCTTCACGCGTGGTGAGTTCGGGATGACCTTCCGGATCATGCCCGGCCACAGCCAACAAAGCGCGCAGAGCCTGGATTGGGGTTGGTTCAGGTTCGGCTCGCCAAACATCGGCGGGATAGGCATCCAAGAGCGCCACCACACCCACCTCGCGGCCACGCGCCTCTAACTCCACGGCCATCGCCTGGGCAATGATTCCACCGACGGACCAACCGAGTAGGTGAACCGGGCCACGAGGCTGCAAGCTGAGTACTCGCGACACATACTGCTGCGCGAGCTCCTCAATGCTGAGAGGCAGTGGCGCATCAGGTTCCAGCGCCGGCGATTGCAGGCCATACACGCTCCGTGTGGGCCCCTGTGCCGGTTGCGCAATCGCGCGCGCCAGCAAGCGGTACCCCCACGAAATACCTCCAGCAGGATGCACGGCGAACACGAGAGGCTGCGCGGGGTCTCCTGCAGCGAGTTGGATCAGCGGAGCGAGTCCGCTGTCAAAGCGCACTTCCTCGGCGTCAATGGCGGAAGCGAGCGCGCCCAAGGTGGGGTTGGCGAAAAGCGAGCCCAAACCCGGATTGCGCTGCCAACGGTCTTGCATTTGAGCAAGCAGTTGTACTGCGAGGAGAGAGTCCCCGCCCAGGCTAAAGAAGTCTGAATCGGTGCTGAGCCTGCTGCCAGGCTTGAGCTGAAGCAGTTGGGCAAACATCTCGGCCAAAGCTACTTCAGTTGCCGTTCGGGGAAGTTGACCAACTGCCAAATCAACATCCGGCATGGGCAACCGGGTACGGTCGAGCTTGCCGTTGCTGGTTACAGGCCAATCGGCGAGTTCGACAAAAGCACCAGGCACCATGTAGTCTGGTACCTGGGCGGCCACATGGGAGCGAAGAGCATTGACCTCATAAGCCCGGCCAGATTGCACATAGGCTACGAGCCGTTTATCTCCCGGACGGTCCTCGCGAACCACCACGCCTGATCGCACAACGCCATCAAACGAAGCGATGGCAGCTTCGATGTCGCCGAGCTCAATGCGCAAGCCGCGTAGCTTGATCTGATGGTCATTACGGCCGAGGAAGATCGCCGCACCATCCTCGCGCCACCGCGCAAGATCACCGGTTTTATAGATGCGCTCGCCCGCACGATACGGGTCAGGAAGAAAGCGCTCACGAGTCAAGTCGTCACGGCCCAGGTAGCCTCGTGCTAGTTGCACGCCCCCCAGATAGAGATCACCGGCCACGCCGGGCGGAAGCGCTTGCATCTTCCCGTCCAGCACGTATAAGCGGGTATTCCATACCGGAAACCCGATTGGAACCGGTAGCGAATGGTCCTCTACATCAGCCGGCCAGTAGCTCACGTCCACCGCAGCTTCTGTGGGCCCGTAAAGGTTATGCAACTCGCTCGTCAAGGTGGCATGCAGCCGCTCGCGAAGCGTGGCGGGTAGCTCCTCTCCGCTGCAGAAAATGCGTCGCAAGCTAAGGCCACGTGACCCGGGGTGAGCCAGGAACGCAGCCAACATCGAAGGCACGAAGTGGCAGGTGCCAATATGGCGCTGCCGAATAATGGAGGCCAGCCAAGCTGGATCACGATGGGCCTCGGGGGGCGCAATGACAAGCGTGCAACCGGTGATGAGCGGAAGGAAAAACTCCCAAACCGAAACATCGAAGGTGGCCGGAGTTTTCTGGAGGATGCGGTCACTCTCATTGAAGCCGTAGTGCTGGCGCATCCATTCCAGCCGGTTCACGATGGCACGATGCTCTATGACCACGCCCTTGGGCTCACCGGTGGAGCCAGAGGTATAGATAACGTATGCAGCGTCTTGAGGAGTGGGTGGCGCCGGGAGCACGAGCGATACCCCAGGTCCCGAATCAACAGGCCACTGTGAGGGGTCAAGCCTGGGCAGGTCAGCGTGCAGAGAGCTGGCATCCACCTCTCGCACCAAGGCACAGGCTGGCTGAGCCAGCGCCACCACACGAGCTAAACGCTCTGGTGGGTGCTCAAGATCGAGCGGGAGATAAGCCGCGCCGGACCGCAACACCGCGACCAGCGCGATGAGCAGCTCCAACGAGCGCGGCAGAGCTACCGCAACGAGACTCTCGCGGCCGATCCCCTTGGAGTGCAAGGCAATGGCCAGTGCACGCGTACGTGCTTCCAGATCGCCATAGGTAAGTTGAGCCCCTTCATATTCAAGCGCAAGCGCTTGCGGCGTGCTGGCCATGCGCTCCTCGATCAAGGCCGCGAGCGTAGTCTCTGGCACAGCATGATCGGTCGCATTGACGTCGAACAGGTAACGGCTGGCTTCGGCCGGACTGGCCAGCGGAATATCTCCCACCGTGCGCGCGGAAAATGCAGCATCCAGGAAGGCCAGCAAGCGCTCCTGGTGAGCCTGCACAGCAGCCGCGCTGTATAGGTCGGGATTGGCTTCGATCTCCAGATCCAGTCGACGAATGCCGTCTCCGCGAAAGCCAATGGTGATGTCGTCAATAGGCCCGGTACCAAGGATTTCAAGCTCGGAACTCAAGCCCGAAAACTCCAGTGGCCGGTAGAACGGCTGCACGTTGATAAGCGGGCCGTGAAGCCGGCGTTGCCCGCCCAGCAAGCCCAGATCTCTGCGCAGTTGCTCGCTGCGGTATCGACCATGGCGACGTGCGCGTGCCTGCTGGTCTGCCATGGTCTGCACAAGCTCCGCCAGTGGACTCTCCAGCGGCGCGGCCACTCGGAGTGGCAGTACATTCATGATGCTGGCTGTGGCGCGCGCGCTGGCACTGCCCATCCTGCCCATGTAGGGAACGCCCACCACGGTCTCGGCAGCCCCGGACATGCGTTGGATATAGATGGCTGTCAACGCCGTAAGCACATCCGGCCAAGGCAACTTGAGTGTTTGCGCAAAAGCCAGCAGGCGAGCAGTTTGAGCAGGCTCCAATGCCACCGTCAGGCGGTGGCAAGCCGACGCACTGATCGCTCGCCCCGATGACATGCTCGCAACCTCTGGAAGATCTGCGAAGGCCCCGCGCCAGAATGCTGCATCCGCCGTGCGACGCTCGCTGCCCTGGTATGTGAAGTCTTCCTCCACCACGCCTTGAAAGCGGTTCAAGGGAGCGCGCTCTGTTGCTGCGGCTACTCGGCCAGCATACAACTCACTCACGCGAGCACCCCATAGCGCCATGCCATAGCCATCGTTGGCCAGATGGTGCGCGCGCTGATACCAGACATGGCTACCTGGCTCCAGAATGAAAAGGCATTGCCGGGAAAGTGGCGACTTCGCGGGGTCGATCGGAGTCTGCATATCCCGCAGGAACATCTCTCTCGCCTGCGCCACGGCATCTGAGGATTGGCTGAGATCAATCCGCTCCAGGCAGGGCATATGCGATGGATCCAGCCATTGGCGTGGGCCATATGGGCCATCGCGTAGCGCGAGGCGAAGCGACTGCGCTTCACCTGCGGCTTGCTGTGCGGCTGCAGTGAATGCGGCTTCGTTCAGCTCACCGCGAATCCATAGTGCATGCCCGGTGTTAAAGCTCGGGTTCGCAGGCGCCAGGCGCTGCGCATACCAAAGGCCCAATTGGGCTTCAGTGAGCGGCCAGTCTATGCAGGCATCAGAGCCTGAGATCGGGCTGGTGTCGGCATCGGAACTGACAGAGATAGTAACCGGTGAGACCGATACGCTCATCACGCCTGACCCTGGTGCTTCCGGATCACGCTCCACCACCCGCCCAAGGTGGTGTGTTCACCCAGCTCAAAAATATCTACTTGCAGCCCCGCCTGCGTCCATTCGGCCACCAGCCCGAGCAGGCGCATGGAATCCAGGCCAAGGTCCATCAGGTTTTCATCCAGTCCGATCTCGTCTGGCGGTTCGCCGACCAGGCGCGCGATGTCGCCTCGGATACGCTCTAAAGTGAATTCTGTTGTCTTGGGGGCTGGCGAGGTCGTCATGGCACTCAGGTATTTGAAGGGGATGCGGGCGAAGCGCTTTGGCCGCCCAGGAACTCGCCGCGCAAACGTGCGCGCAGTTCTTTGCGGCTGGTCTTGCCAACCGCTGTATTTTCGAAAGCGTCTACGAAAACGATTTGGTCAGGGACCTTGAATGCAGCCAATCCTCGCTCGCGCATCCAGGCTTTGAGAGCAGGTGCGCGAGGTTTCTCACCGCGCACGATGATGAATGCGCAAATGCGTTCGCCCAGGTATTCGTCGGGAATGGAGACCACAGCGGCATCGAACACCTGCGGGTGGGCCAGGAGGTGGTCTTCCACTTCCTCGGCAGATATTTTTTCGCCTGCTCGGTTGATGTGGTCATTGGCGCGGCCTTGTACAGTCAGGTAGCCATTGGCGGAGCGTTGCACTACATCGCCGGTGCGGTAAAAACCATCTTCCGTAAAAGCCCGGGCATTGGCGGCATCGTCATTGTGGTAGCCCCTGATGGTGTACGGACCGCGTGTCAGCAGATAGCCGCTCTGGCCAATGGGCACTGCCTGCCCTTGATCATCGACCACCAGCACTTCATCATCCGCACTGATGGGTCGTCCCTGCGTATTCAGAATGGTGTTTTCATCGTCATCGAGTCGGGTGTAGTTGACCAAGCCCTCGGCCATACCAAAGACCTGCTGCAGTTGGCACTTGAAACCCGCGATCACGCGTCGCGCCGCTTCTGGTGTGAGCTTGGCTCCCCCCACCTGAACCACCCGAAGGCTGGAAAGATCGGCCCGCGTCTGCTGGGCAGACTGCGCCCACAAAAGGGCCAAAGGAGGCACCAAACCAAGATCGGTCACGCGCTCCCGCTCGATCAGCGCGAACGCATCTTCCGGCGCTGTAGAGCGCGAAAGCACGACCGTACCCCCTGCATAGAGCGTACCCAGGGCTCCGGGTGAACTCATAGGGAAATTGTGGGCTGCCGGCAAGGCCACCAGGTAGCGGCTGTCTTGCGTGATGCGGCAGATTTCATTGCTTGCACGAAAGCTGTAGATATAGTCGTCGTGCGTGCGGGGAATCAGCTTGGATAGCCCGGTGCTGCCCCCAGAGATCTGCAGGAACGCCACTGATTGCGGATCAGGGTCTGTGGCGGGAAGCCGCGCGGGATCTGGCGTAAAGCTCTCAAGTGGCGTGAATTCAGCAGCATCGCCAGAGATCACAACGTGCCTCACTCCGGGTTCCCGGGCCTGCAGCTCCCGCGCCAACACGCGATAGTCAAATCCGCCGTACTGTTGCTGCGCTATGTAGGCGCAAGCTTGGGCCTTGTGCACAAAGTGGCTGATCTCGGTGATGCGGTGGGCTGGCAATGCATACACGGGAATCATGCCCGCCAGGAACAGCCCAAAAGCTACGCTATAAAACTCCGCCACATTTCCAATCTGAAGGACCACTCGATCGCCCGGGTGCAACCCCATAGCGAGCAAGCCAGCCGCAATGGTTTGCGCGCGCTCGCCCAACTGCGCGTAGGTCCACCGTTGCTCATGGTCGACGATGGCGGTGCGCTCAGGAAAGCGCCCCACCCTTTCGCGCAGAAACCCTGGGAACGTCTCACCGCGCCAGTACCCGGCTCTGCGATAGCGTTGAACGAAGTCCTCAGGCCAGGTTTGGCGAAGGACAATAAGCGGCTCTGACATGGTCCAGTTCAATGGGAATTCATGGGAAATCTGCAGGGATTTCCGGGTTGAGGTGCAAGATAAATGGGAAGGTAAGGTGCGTACTCAATCGTCTTTACCCACCGGGTTGGTAATGGCGCTCCCCCGGCCAACGGCAGTGCCCAAGCTCAGAGCAAGCAATCCTCCAGCCACCACCAGGTAAGGCAGTGCAGGCGAAAAGCGATACAGCAATGTGCCGGCCAACGGGCCCACCACCATGCCAAAACCCTGCGCGGCCGCGAGCGTACCGGCCGCCGCGCCTTGCTCATGGGATTGAACGGCATTGGCGGCCATAGCTTGGAATGTGGGGAAAATCATTCCCATGCCAAACGCACCCACTCCGTAAGAAAGGAGAAGCGTGGTCGCAGAATTCGTCAGAGTGACACTGGAAAAACCAATCCCGGAAATCAACGCACCCACCCAGATCCAACGCCGCGGAGGCACGCTTTTCATCCGCATCACGAACTGCTGAGAAAAAATGAGCGAAACACCTACGACGGTGAGCGAGAGGCCCGCTACTCGTGCGCCCGCCGGTTCGCTAAGGCCAAGGCGGTCGATTGCAAAAAATCCAACCAATACTTGTGCAATGGCCACGGAGCCCATCGCCGTGAATGCGGTCAGGATGATGTGGCGCAGACGGGGATCCAGCCAACTCAACTCAGCGCGAGGGCGCTCGCCGGTGTTAGCCACAGCATGCTCTTGACGTGGCAACCAGAATACGATGACTAAGAAGCTCAAGACCGGCAACAGGGCCGCGGCATAGAGCGCGCCACCCAGGCTCACGGTAGCCAACCACCCCGCAGCAGCAGGACCGGCCACCATGCCGACAGCATTCGCAGTGCCCAGCTTGGCCATCACAGTGGCTCGGTCTTTCGGCAAAGTGTTGTCCGCAATGGCTGCCGCCGTAGTGGGCGGCACAGCAGCATAAAAGGCACCAATCAATGCACGAGACACTATCAGCAACAGGGCAACGGCTGTAACCCCCGCGTAGCCACGCAGCGCCAGGTCAACGCCTACCGCCAGGCCCATATAGACGAGCGCAAACACGGCCACCCCTATGAGCATCACTCGCCTGCGGCCATGGCGATCGCTGGTGCGGCCCCACCAGCGGGCCATCAGCATCCAGAAAACCCCACCCACTGTGAGCGACAGCCCCGCAATCCACTCTGGCAACCCGAGCCTGCGCACGATGGGCCCAATGACGGCCACATAAGACATCATTGCCATAGTTCCGGTGAGTGCAGTGAACAGCAGCGGAAACAGCCGAAAAGGCGTGGGTGCAGGCGTATGCGATGAAGTCATTGCGCTCGTAGAACAGGAAGCTGGCAACTCGTCAGATTAGAGGTCACCTGCGGCTCAACGAGCCGCAAATTCCAGCGTTGGTGGAATGGACGCTGGACGCATGGGGCCATGGCTCACACCAGGAAACGGCTTCCAGATCACGGCCAAGCCTTGACGCAGCGCCTGGCGCTCTCCAAGCTTTGGCGCAGCGTCAGGCGGTACCGAACGGCGCCGCTCGCGTGCCGCCAGGACCATGGCCGGGTCCAACCCTGGGCGCAAGGCGCGCGTCTCGTTCTGCACTTCCAGACCGGCGCTGCCAGCCATGAGCAGCAAATCAGTGGTTCGGCCCGCAGGAAGTGGCCGGGCCTTGGCTTCAACGTTCAAGATAAATCCCTCGTGCCACCAGAGTGATGAATCGGCGGCCGCATAGCGCGGGAACAAACTGGGGCGTGTGAAAAGCGTATACAGCGTCAACAGGCCACCATAGGAGTGACCCCATAGCGTGGTTCGCGACGGGTCGCTCGGCACGCGGCGCCGAATCTCCGGCAGCATTTGTTGTTCAAGCAGGTCGAGGAAAATGTCCGCCCCGCCCCCCAGGCGTTTGCGGGCTTCGTCATCCCAGGTGGGGTTCTCGCCTGGCACAGGTGGCGTGTAATCAAAAGAGCGTGCCGCTACGTCCACGCCCAGATTGGTTTCGTAGCCCAGGGCGGCGATGGCCACAGGGCGGCTGCTATCTGCCATCTGCTTCAACTGTTCAGCGGTCAGAGAAGCAAAGGAAGCGTTGCCATCCAGCATCAACAGCAGTGGATAGCCTGCAGCAGGTGGCGGCGCTTTGGGGACAGCCAGTTGCACGCGGTAATGTCGCTTGCCATCGACGGAGTCCAGGCTGAACTGCTCGAACCGATAGTAAGGAGAGCTTGCTTGCGCAACCGTAGACCCCACGGGCCGATTCAGAGAGTACGTCGACAGATCCAGATTCGTAGGCGGGATGGGTTGCTCAGAAGGTGCGGCAGTCATCGTATTCGTGCTGCTGGCGCAGCCTTGCAAAAGCGCGCTGCTGGCCAGCGCAAGCAGCACATATCGGCGGGGCAGTCGGAGAGAGTGACTCATGGATCTGTTGTGACGATCAAAGGGATTGAGCGGGTCGGATGTTCAATAACAGCGACTGGTTGCCCATACACGAAATGGATGCGCTCGCCCGTTAGAACTTCACGTGGCGTGCCATCGGCCACCACCTTGCCGCGGCTCAGCATGACGATCCTGTCTGCGTAGGCCGCCGCTAGGTTGAGATCGTGCAGCACCGCGATCACACAATGCCCCTCTCGAGAGAGGCTTCGCATACTGCGCAGCAGAGACTCCTGATGCTTGAGATCCAGGGCCGCTGTAGGCTCATCCAGCAGGATCAAGGGTGTTTGCTGCGAAAGCACGCGCGCAAAGGCCGTGCGAGCAGACTCCCCGCCCGACAGCGATTGCACATCACGCTGTGCCAGGTGCGTGACATCAGCAACCTCCATCGCTGCATCGACGATGTGCAGGTCTCGCACCGGATCAGGTGGATGCGGTAGCCGCCCCATCGCCACCACTTCGTTCACGGAAAAAGCAAAACGCACCGCGTGGTCTTGCGGCATGACCGAACGTTCACGTGCAAGCTCGCGCACACGCCAACGACCAATGGGCTTGCCGTGCACCTCTACGCTGCCATGGGTAGGTACATGGTCGCCAGCGGCCAAGGCGAGCAAGGTCGACTTCCCTGCACCGTTAGGGCCAAGCAGCACGGTGAGCGTGCCAGGAAAAAATTCAAGCGACACGCCTTCAACCAAGGCCTGCCCATCGATCGCGAAGCCCGCATCGCGCAAAGACAGAATAGCTTGGGCAGAATTCGTATTCATCTCGCGCCCCCCGGCCGCTGATGTAACACCAGCCAAAGGAAAAACGGTGCGCCGATGGCCGCAGAAAACAGGCCAAGCGGAATTTCCGATGGCGGATCCAGAGTCCGCGCGGCAGTATCGGCCACCACAATCAGCGCGGCGCCCGTCAGCGCCGAAAGAGGCAACAACCAACGGTGCCCGGGACCAGCCAACAACCGCACCACATGGGGCACGACCAGGCCAACAAATCCGATGGTGCCCGCGAATGCCACTCCGGCACCCACTAAAAGAGCAGAACACGTGACCAGCATCACACGTGCACGCCGAACGTCCAGGCCAATGTGCTGAGCCTGGCGTTCGCCAAGCGCCAGCATGTCCAGCGGCTTGCCCAGCATCAGCATACCCACCACGCCTATCGTGAACACCGGAAGCGCTGCACCCAGATCAGCCCAATCGGCCGATCCTAGCGAGCCCATTTGCCAAAACACCAGTGATTGCAGTTGCGCGGCGTTAGCGCGGTAAGTGAGAAATCCAATCGCTGCCGAACATGCCGCGCCGATAGCAATACCCACCAAAAGCAAGGTGACGGTACCACTCCCACGTCCGGGACGGGCCAACAGGTAAATCAGCGTGGTGGAGAGCATGCCACCAACAAACGCCGCCACAGGCACGGTCCACTCCCCGAAAGCAGTCGCGCCCATCACAATGGCGCCCACTGCTCCCAGGGCTGCCCCTTGGCTCACTCCCACCACACCAGGATCCGCCAAGGGGTTTCCAAAGAGACCTTGCAGGCCTGCGCCTGCCAATGCCAAAGCCGCCCCCACCAAAGCCCCCATGAGGGCGCGCGGGATGCGCAGATTCCAGATCACGGCCATGTCGCGGACTTTCAGTCCTTCCGTATCAGCCAAGCCGAAGCGAGCCAGCACGATGCGCAAAACATCCTCTGGCGCAACCTTAAGCGGCCCGATGCCAAAAGAAAGCACCATGGCCATCAGCAACAGGGCCGCCAGCAACAGAAAAAGCAAAAACCCACTGGGCCGGCGGACTCCAGAGCGGGTGGTAGCAAAGGCAGAACTCACTTTGAGGTGAACGCCTTGAGCGCCTTGGTCAGCGCGAGGGCGCCCGCGCCGGAATGTACGCCCACGATCTTGAGCTGCTCATCAGGCATGACCCATATCTGATTTTTTTGCCCAGCGGGGGTTTGCTTCAGCGCAGGGTAGCTTCGCCATATTCCGGCATCACCACCAAAGAGCTCCAGATCACTGCGCGTAAGCAAGACAATCTCCGGCGCCGCAGCAACCATGCCTTCGTTGCTCAGTGCGGTGTAGTCACCCGTCTTGGCGTCATCGCCAATGTTGGTGCCTCCGGCCAATCTGATGAGATTGGCCGCGGCAGTATCTTTGCCTCCTACAGTCGGCCGTCCGCCACCACCAGTGGCTGAAATGTGAATGACGCGGGCGCGGCGCGGCAGCTCACGGGCTATTGCCGCAGCCTCCCGGTACTGCCGCTCCAGATCGCGCGCGAGCGTCTCCCCTTCGGTCTTCAGGCCAAAGGCATTCGCGGTTTTTCGAATCTTCTGCGGCGCGGGCTGCAGATCGTCAATCACGATGGCAGGCAAGCCCGTCTGACGAAGCGTTTCGGACAGCTTCGCATGCCGGCGCAGGCTGTTACCAATGAACAGGGTGCCATCGAGGCTCAACACGCCCTCCGCGCCCGTAGTGCGATTGAACAGGAAATGATGAGGTGCCTTGCGGCCGGCGGCCGTAACCGAGCTTTCAGGCGCGGCAAACACGCGGCTGCCAAGCCCCAGTGCCTCCATGATTCCAATGACATCATCGCCGCCCACGATGACACGCGCGGCATCTGTAATGCGTACAGTCGCGCCATCATCGGAGGTCACTGAGCTAGGTAGTCGAGGGGTTCCTGCGCTCGCTTTCAAGCTCTGAGCCTCGCCAACGGCCAACCAGCCGGCGGGCAACGGTTGAGCTACGGAAACGAAAGGAAATGCCAGCGCGGCGGAAACAGCCAAAGCAACCGTGACACCGGCGAGCGTTGCGAGGCGGGTCTTTTGAGACATATCGATGGGAAGTGGCTAGTTTTTATAAGAACAATGTATCTGGGTGCCCTGGGTTCTCTCGGAGATGCAGGGGGTGAACTGCTCATGGGCACTCCAGCTCACAACACGCAATCTGAACAAATAGACGGTTCGGGCCTGAGTGCCCTGCCCCACGGCGCCTTAGACGCATAGCAATGCTCCAAGTCCCGTGCGGCCAGGCACCGGTTTTTCGATGGCGGGAATCAGCGCAGTTTGATGTAGGAAATGCGGTCGCCTTGCGGGTCATCGGTGCCACGGGCCTTGTTCACCGAGAAGATACCGCCCTTGCCGTCCGCAGTGGTGTGATTGGGGAAAGAGCCTCCAGCCAGATTGGCCACGATCTTTCCATTGAGGTCCACTACCGTGACGGTGTCAGAGGCGCGATTGGATACATACGCCAGGCTTCGCACCGGTTCAAACGAGACATTCAGCGGGCCAGCGCCCACCTTCACATCGTGCAGCACCTTGCCACTGGCGGCATCGACGATAAGCAAATTGTCTGAGCCTTGCGAGGCCACCAGCAGGCGGTTAGTCTTGGCGTCATACGCAACCCCAGACGCTAACCGAGCGCCTTCAAGAGCGATCACCTTCTCAACCTGATCAGTGCGGGTGTTAATGATCGCGGCCTCGTTGGTAGACATGCTTACCGTGAAGAGGCGGTGATTGGCCGCATCCAGCTCCAGGCTCATAGGCGAAAACTTGCGGTCGCCTGGCCCCTTGACGGTGGTCTGCAAAGGAATCTTCTTGATGACCGCGAGTGTCTTGGTGTCGAACACCACCATCTCAGCTTGCCCGACCGGCGTTGCATACGCCTTGCCAAGAACCGAATCGACGATGACATCACGCGCATGCGGCACCACGCCCGCGTCGAATTGCTTGATCAGTTTCAGATCAGCCTGGCTATAGACTGCCACCGTGTCCTGACGCGTGTTGGTAACCCAAACCGTACCGTTAACGTCGTCAACCGCCACGCCGTAGACGGCGAATCGACTGACTCCTGCCCCCGCATTCCCAGCAGCAGGAGCAGCCGGTGGTGGAACCAGGCCCGCTTGAACGCGCGCCTCAATGGCCAAGGTCTGTGGATTGATCTTCACTAGTTCTGTCTGGCTGACGGGCGGGCGCCCTACTGCAGACGTCACAAATACGCGGTCGTTCTTGGTGCTATAGGCCGCCTGATAGAGACCCGGTACGAGCTTTTGCGCCTTGATATCGAAGCGCTCCTGGCCGGCCAAGGGCAGATTGGGAGACACCTTGAGCGGAAGCACCACGGCCGCAGCCGGCTTGACTGCGTTTACCGTGAGTGAATGATTACCCGTCTCGGCCCCTTGCGGCACCTTGAACTCAGCTCGGAACTTGCCATCAGCGCCGACCACGGCTGGCGCCCGGTTGAGAGCGCTGCCACCGTAATAGATGGTCACTTCCTGGCCCGGCTTGAAGTCCTGACCGCCCACCTTCACGCTGCTCCCGGGCATAACCACAGGCGTTTCTATCAGATTGACGCGCCCTTTGAAGTTCGCATCAGGCGCTTCAAAGCTGGGGGAGGCACACGCAGCCAAGGCCAGAGCCAGCGATACCGCTGCAATAGGCTTGATCATGGCGATGGAAGGTTTGGTCATGAATTTCCTTTGACTTCTATTCAAACAGCATGAAAGGCCACACACCGTTCGCGATGGATGGCCAGCTTCTAACCTCCGATGTTAAATGATAATTATTATCAATTGGATAAAACCCTCCCTCGAACTCCCCCAAAGGCGAGGGGAAGACCCGCGATAGTCTTTGATGCGTACCTGGGAGCACGCGATCCCAGTCGAGCCACTGTCACTCCGGGGTACCGACCAATCAATGCAATTGGTTTCAGGCAGAAAAAAACCCCAAGCCTGGACCGAAGTCCAGGCTTGGGGTTAGATCAACGCGAGCAGCGAAGCTTTTCGCGTTAGAGCATCAGCCCATATGCAGGCCGCCGTTGCAGGAGAAATCCGCACCGGTGGTAAAGCCTGAATCTTCGCCTGCCAACCAAGCGACGATAGAGCCGATTTCTTCCGGTGCGCCCAGGCGCTTGACCGGAATGGTGGCCACAATTTTCTCCAGCACATCTGGGCGAATGGCCTTAACCATGTCGGTCCCGATGTAGCCAGGGCTCACGGTATTCACCGTAACGCCTTTATTGGCCATTTCCTGCGCCAGAGCCATGGTGAACCCGTGCATGCCAGCCTTGGCTGCAGAGTAGTTCGTCTGGCCAGATTGGCCCTTTTCGCCGTTCACAGAGCTGATCTGGATGATGCGACCCCATCCGCCCTCTACCATGTCAGGCACCACTTGCTTGGTGACGTTGAACATGGAGTTCAGATTGGTGTCGATCACCGCGTCCCAGTCTTCGCGAGTCATTTTCAGGAACATGCGGTCACGGGTAATGCCCGCGTTGTTCACCAGTACCTCGATGGGGCCATGTTCGGCCTTGGCTTTGGTGAACGCATCCGCGGTGGATTGCCAGTCACTCACATTGCCTACGCTTGCGTGGAAGTCATAACCCAGGGCCTTTTGCTCATCGAGCCACTTCTTGAAATCGCGCGTAGGGCCGCAGCCCGCGATGACGGTCATGCCTTCCTTATGCAAGCGCTGGCAGATTGCGGTTCCGATGCCACCCATACCACCCGTCACGTATGCAACTCTTTTACCCATTACTTGTCTCCTCATTCAAAAAAAAAAGTTAATCAATTTCATAGACGTTCACTGCGAGCCGCCATTAAGGCCAAGCTCGCAGTAAGCGGCTTCCACGCAGTTGCCTAGTCGATTCTTATCTTTCCAGTGCCAGCGCCACACCCATGCCGCCGCCAATGCACAGCCCAGCCACGCCTTTTTTGGCACCGCTGCGCTGCATTTCGTGCAGCAAGGTCACGAGAATGCGGCAACCGCTCGCACCAATGGGGTGCCCGATTGCTATCGCGCCGCCGTTGACGTTCACCTTCGCTGGATCCACGCCCAGCAATTTGTTCACAGCACAAGCTTGCGCGGCGAAGGCTTCATTGAGTTCGAACAAATCGACATCGCCCACATTCCAGCCTGCACGGAGCAGCGCTTTCTGAGTGGCGCCGACAGGACCTAGGCCCATGGTGGCGGGGTCGAGGCCCACCGTGGCGTAGCTGGCAATGCGGGCCAGAGGCGTCAGCCCCAAGGCTGCAGCTCTTTTGGCCGTCATCACGACCACGGCAGCGCCGCCGTCGTTGATGCCGCTGGCGTTACCTGCGGTCACCGTGCCGGCTTTATCAAAGGCTGGGCGCAAACCAGCCAGTGCTTCGGCACTGGTCTTGGTATTGATGTATTCGTCGGTTTCGAACACTACCGGGTCACCCTTGCGTTGAGGGATGCTTACCGGAGTGATCTCATCCTTGAACTTGCCTGCGGCCTGCGCTGCGGCAGCTTTTTTCTGGCTGCCGAGGGCGAGTTCATCTTGCTGGTCGCGAGTGATCCCTTCCTGCTTCGCAACGTTTTCTGCGGTAATACCCATGTGATACTGGTTGTACACATCCCATAGGCCATCGACGATCATGGAGTCGATCATCTTCCAGTCGCCCATGCGCTGGCCATCGCGGCTGCCGAGCAGAACGTGAGGGCTCGCACTCATGTTCTCCTGACCTCCAGCGACCACGATCTCGCTATCGCCCGTGGCCACAGCCTGGTGCGCCAGCATCACCGCCTTCAGGCCTGATCCGCACACCGCGTTAATGGTCAGCCCTGGAGTTGCTTTCGCAATACCAGCTTTGATCAGCGCCTGGCGCGCAGGGTTCTGGCCACTACCTGCAGCCAACACCTGACCCATGATGACCTCGCCCACTTGATCGAGGCCCAATTTGGCGCGCTCGAGTGCAGCCTTGATAGCAATGCTGCCCAGTTCGGTAGCAGATACCTTGGCCAGCGAGCCACCAAATTTACCCACGCCAGTACGCGCAGCCGAAACAATGACAATATCTTCCACTTCGATCTCTCCTTTTTTAAATCAGATACGGCACTAGGCCCTTGCCTTCACATAACGCCCCGGGGCTGGTTCACTGGCCTTGTATTTGCCAGCTTTTCCATAAGCCTTGGGGGCAATGATCTGTTTGCCGCCATGGCCTTTGATCCAGGCAGCCCAATCCGTCCACCAACTGCCTGGCACTTCCTCTGCCCCGGCAATCCATTCATCTGCGGTTTTTGGAAACTTCCCATCATTGCGCACCCAGTGGCTGCGCTTCTTGGCCGCCGGTGGGTTGATGACGCCCGCAATGTGCCCGGAAGCCCCCATCATGAAACGCTTCTTGCCCGGCAGTACTTGAGTGGACGCGTAGGCTCCCCCAATAGGAACAATGTGGTCCTCGCGTGAGCCGTAGATGTAGAACGGCATATCCAGCTTGCCGAGATCAACTTTTTCACCCGCGACCGTGCACTTTCCAGGCTTGACGATATTGTTTTCCAGGTACGTATTGCGTAAATACCATGCGTAGAACGGACCGGGCAGATTGGTCGAATCGCTGTTCCAGTAGAGCAAGTCAAACGGCGGAGGTGTTTCGCCCTTCAGATAATTGCCAACCACATAATTCCACACCAAATCATTGGGGCGCAGGAAGCTGAAGGTAGAAGCAAGATCCTGTCCTTTGAGCAGGCCGCCTTTGCCCATTTGCATCTCACGGTACTTGACCATCTCTTCATCAATGAAGACATCGAGGATGCCGGTGTCGGAGAAGTCGACCAGAGTCGTCAGCAAGGTAGCAGAGGCCACGGGTTTCTCGCCGCGTGCGGCGAGCACCGCCAAGGCACTCGTCAGAATGGTGCCTCCCACGCAAAAACCAAGCGCGTTAATCTGAGGAGCTCCGGTGATGTCCTGCACCGTGTGAATGGCCTTGATGGCAGCATCTTCGATGTAGTTATCCCAGGTTTTCTCCGCCAGCGACTGATCAGGGTTGCGCCAACTCACGACGAAAGTCCGGTGCCCTTGACTCACGGCATAGCGGATCAGCGAGTTCTCGGGCTGCAAGTCAAGAATGTAGAACTTGTTGATGCAAGGAGGAACCAGCAAGAACGGGCGCTCATACACCTTGGCCGTGAGAGGTTTGTATTCGATGAGCTGGAAAAACTCATTTTCGAACACAACGGCTCCCTCGGAGGTGGCCACATTGCGGCCGACCTCGAACAGGCTTTCATCTGTCATGGACATGTGGCCCTGCTGCATGTCGTTCAACATGTTCTTCAGGCCCATGGCCAGGCTTTCGCCCTTGGTCTCGACCGCCTTTTGCTGTGCTTCGGCGTTGAGGGCCAGGTAGTTGCTAGGCGCAGAAGCGGCCATCCATTGCTCTACAGCAAAGCGCAACCGGTTCTTGGTCTTGGCGTCACCATCAGCGGCCTCGGCCATCGCCATGAGTGTGCGGGCGTTGAGCAAGTAAACGGCCGCTGTGAATGACGCTAGCGGATTGTTACTCCAGGCTTCCGCTTTGAAGCGCCGGTCTTTCAGCGGCTGGCTGGATTGCAAGGTTTGGTTCCACAGCTGGGCGGCCTCCTTGAGATACTCCGCTTGCAACTGCTGCAACTTTTCAGGCGGAAATTTGAGAGCTTGTGCCTCGCTCGCTGGAGCATGTGATGCCAGGTTACCGACATCGATGTTCTGGAAGGCCTTGAAGGCTTTGAGCCAACCTTCAGTAAAACCCTGCCCAAGCGATTGGGTCATGGCAGATGGAAAAGCATCGGCCAACCCAGGCCACAAACCGGCGGCGGGGTTTTGATTCATCGGGTTTTTCTCCTTGATGCATGAAGTAATTCGACCCAAGTTTCCGTCGCGCACGTGACTCAGGCCTGACAGCATCAATATACGCTGAGAATGACAGGTCAACGGACTGCCCCCCTCTCAGGACATACCACTAGAACATTTACATCAAGGAACACTCACCCATGCTCCGGGTGGCGCTAAGGCGAGGTGAAAATTCACCTGCGCGCGTCAACTTCTCGAGTGGGAATGCCGCTTCCGTCTTGGTCGGCCAGCCCCACCAGTAACGCTCGACCATCGGGTAACACGCGAAATTCACCAAATCGCGCCTGCTCAAAACGAGCTCCCTGGCCTTCTGCGAAGAAGTAAGCGTCCGTTACAAGCACCCATTGTCCTTTGAGTTGCCGCAGCGGCAGCTTCACTTCGCCCTCGCCTAAAGTCTCGTTTTGACTGCCCACACGAAGCAGTTCAGCTTCGCCGCTCGCATCCAGGCGAGCAATCCCAACGGCGCGCTTGGACAATTGAGCGGCGGTGGACTCATTCAGCTCGCTCAGCATCTTTGAGGGGATTGAAAAACGCAGGTGCATGTAATCGCCCTGCATGAGCGAACGAGGATCCACAGGAATCAGTGGTACCAGGATGCGTTGCCCGTTGGCGATGACTTTTTCCTTGCGCCAGACATCCATATTCGCAAGTCCGAGAACAATCAATCCACCCAGGACAATCCAGCCGATACGACCTTTCTTCGCCGGCTCCACCGCTGGCGTGGATAGCGTGCGCATAGGCGAGCGCAATACCCATACGCCCAAGGCCAGGACTGCGCCTATCAATACCAACCCCAAGCCCTTGGTGGCCAAAGGCCAAGCCAGGCTGTAATAAAAATGCCCCAACAGGGCCAGTGCCACCACAGCGCACGCCACCAGCAAACGCCAGCGCGCACTGGCCGCCGCCATAGCGGCAATGAGCGCCACAATGCCCAACGCAGGACTGAACCAGCTTGCCGCAGCCAACACCGCGCAGGCCAGACCCAACAGCAGCAAGCTGCGATTGGCCCCCGTTACTTCCGGACCACGTGGCTTCGACCATCTCCGAATCAGGGCCACGCCGCTGCAAAGCACGACGATCACAGCACACCACTGGGATAGGGAGTAAATCCACCCTCCAGGATAGCCTTCATGGCCTTCAAAAAGAAAGCCGAGCGGCAGTGAAGGCCAGGCGTTAAGAAACAGTGC
Organism: Ottowia thiooxydans DSM 14619; assembly: GCF_000422885.1. Classification (GTDB taxonomy): domain Bacteria; phylum Pseudomonadota; class Gammaproteobacteria; order Burkholderiales; family Burkholderiaceae_C; genus Ottowia; species Ottowia thiooxydans. The sequence continues at coordinate 21,140 of NZ_AUGX01000029.1, forward strand.
ATTCGCTAATAGGCCTACGGCAAATCCATCTGCCAATGCGGCGAAGCGCGCTGCGCTGGGCCGCCCCAACCAACGCTCTTCGCACCAGCACCACCAGACCCAACCCGACGCCACCAGCAACAGCCCGAGTGGCCACAACACCGAAAGCAATTCATGGCGAACTCCCATCAGCCCAAGGCCGAGTGCCAGCACAGCCAACATGCTTGGAACCAACGCAAAACCTATGAGCCGATTGACCCATGGTGCGCGCACCAGGCAAGCGCTGAGCATCAATGTAGAGGTTAAAAAAACGCTCGCAGCCAACGTTGCCCCGTCAATCCCGTTGGTGTCATCCATCCAACGGACCAGCACGAGAGTCGTCCCAAGCCCCAAAATCTCCAGCGCAAGGCAAATTGGAAAGATGTGAACCGTGCGACGCAGTGTCCACAGCGCCGCCACCATACCTATGGCTCCCACCGCATACCCAGCGGCCGTCTGGAGAATGACTTCTCCAATGCCGAGCCAAAGAAAAGCCAACAGCGGCACGCTGCACATCAAAGCACCTAGAAGCACCAGCGCAGCCAGCAGCGGCGAGGGCTCCGCATGCCCGTTGTCGGGGGTCCATGTTGGTGGCAACCATCCTTGCGTGCGGGCCTTGTTCAGCCATGAAACAGACGCGTTCATTCAGCATCTCCCCGGCCCCAGGTCTGCTGCTGACGCAACAGCCAGGTTGCACTTCCGCCCAGACAAATCAGCCCCAACACACCTAGCGTCAAGAGCGTCATGACATGTTCATCGTTGTTCAGCAAAAAGCGTGCAGCCAATGACATCACCAACACATTGGCCGCCAACACTGCCAACGACAAACAAGGCAAATCACGCCAGCGGCTTTGCCAGTTCATCCATAACATACCCATCACCAGGACAGCAGCCACTGGCCATGCGACAGACATCGTGTCGGAATAGAACAGGCTCGCTATCCCAAGCCCCGTCCAGGCACCCAGTGCCAACCCCACGGACAGCCGATGCGACCAGCGGCCAAGTCCACCGGGCAAGCGCAGCCAGCGCACATGAGCTACAGCCAATGGCACCAACCCGAGTACCAACCAGGCCAGAAACGTCAAGGCGAGCGCAACCCTGTGCGGCTCGGTCAACGAAAACCACCTCATCATCCCGAGCGGGCCGGTAGAAAGACTGAGCGCCAACGCGGCAATGCCAACCCACGGTGTCCACAGCAGATCGCTGCGCGCGCCGAGAACCCAAGGCAACGAAAGCACAGCCCACGCGGCAAACAGCTGCCAGGAGTCAGCGCCGGTTTGATAGGTTTGGCCGATAAGCGCCAACAAGCCCCCCAGCACCAGCAATGAAGCAAGCAGACTGGCTTCGCGAACTCGTGGCACGAAGCAGGCAACGACAAGCGTCATCAGCAAGCTGCCTTCAATCAGCGCAAGCCGCGCACCTCGCGAGAGGTCCTGCCAGTTAGCCGCTATCCAGAAGATCAGCCCCGAGCCACCCAACAACGCAGCAGCAATCAGCATGCCGCGTTGCAATGCTCGCGCCAGAGAGTCTGGGTCAGGGGGCTCCGTGGCCCAACCGTAAAGAAGCGTGCGCCATTCGGCGTTGGCTGCGCCGGTGGTGTGAATGTGTTCCGACGCCCGGTAAAGCTGTGTATTCATCATTGACTCCAGAGAGCTCAAATGCTTTCGGGTTATCCCTTACGACACTGGACAAGCATGTGGATAACCCTGGGCAAACGCTGTATGCCATATCCAAGTGCTTGATTTGTAAGAGACTCTTTTGCGTTGATTAATTTTTAAGCAAAGCCCCATTTCAGACGCCAGAAATGGACGGGAGCCCGCCGTCAAGACAAAGTAGCGCCAAAGAATTGATCATCTAAATCCTCCAGATGCAAGCTGCCATGCGTCCCGTCCCGCCAGAGACCGGCTGATCGCGGCGATACGAAAAGAAGCGGCTCGACTCCTCGACCGTGCACCAGTGGCTGGAACCATTGTTGCCATAGATACGTGCCACCCCGTTCGCCTCCAGCCGGCGGCGCGCCAGAGCGGGGAGATCGGCCAGATATTTGCCAGTCTTCGAGGCGACAAAACAGGCACTCGCGCCCGGGTCACTATCGACAAATACCTGCCGCACCTCCGCTCCAACCTCGAAGGAAGCTGGGCCGATGCAGGGGCCTAGCCAGGCCATCAGTTCAATCGATTCGTGCGGACCCCGGTCAGCCGTGAGGGTGCGCGTAGCCAACGCCCTGAGAGCGCTCGCGGTGTGTTCCAGCACGCCGGCCGCCAACCCACGCCAGCCGGCATGCGCGGCACCCACCACCGATCCCGCAGTATCGGTGAACAACACCGGAAGGCAATCTGCCACCATGACGGTGCAGGACACGCCGCGATGCGCGCTAACAGCACCATCGGCGATCGTTCCATCAGGTGTGCCGGCATCTATGGAGGCCACAGCCACACCGTGCACCTGATTCAAGAATATGGGCTGTGCCTTCAATATCTGCCGTAGCGCGGCTCGATTGGCAGCCACATGCCCGGCATCATCACCCACGTGATCACCAAGATTGAACCGGTTCCAAGGTGGGCTCGATGCGCCCTCCTCCATCTGCGCGCCTGAACGAGTGGTGAACACCGCTCGCACACCAGAAGGCGCTGGCCAATCGGGAACGATCCAATCTGAATTCGCAAACATCAAGCTTCGTAATCCGGACAGGCCGAGGGCTCCGCTTTCTGGAACGCTTCCAGCTTCATGCAGGTCTCAAACACTTTCATAGTACGAGGCAAGCCGGTGAGATCGCAATCAAAACGCTGGGCGTTGAAAATTTGCGGCACCAGGCAGCAGTCCACCAGTGAGGGAGATTCGCCATGGCTGTAGGTTGAAGCAGGCGCTTCAGCCAGATGGGCCTCAAAAGACTCCAGCCCCACGCGAACCCAATGCTTGTACCAGCCATTCTTGGCATCGTCGCTCACCGCCAAATCATGCACGAGGTACTTTAGAACGCGCAGATTATTGAGGGGATGAATTTCACACGCAATAATTTGCGAAAGCGCCCGAACACGCGCCCGGCCAAGCGAATCAGCTGGCAATAGAGCAGGTTCGGGATGCGTTTCATCGAGGTACTCGATGATGGCCATCGATTGGGTCAGCCGGCGACCATTGTCCGTCTCGAACAAGGGCACAAACTTCTCCGATGTCAACGCCGCAAACTCCGCCTTCTTCTGCTCCCCTTTACCAAGGTGAACGGGCACGTACTCATACGCTAGACCCTTCAGATTGAGTGCGATACGCACACGAAACGAGGCGGAAGAACGAAAGTAGCTGTAGAGTTTCATGGTCCGAAGGATACAACGCCTCCAGGCGCACAAAAACCACCAATACGGGAGAACTCCTTGATTCTTGAAATTGCAGACCTCCGCATCGCCCCTGGCAAGCAAGCCGAATTTGAAACAGCCATCCAGTTGGCCATTGCCACCGTGATATCGCGGGCTAAGGGCTACAAGGGCGCCACGGTACGGCAGAGCATTGAATCACCTGAGCGCTACGTGCTTCAGGTGCAATGGGAAACGCTGGAAGACCACACCAAGGGCTTTCGCGAATCCCCCCTGTTCAGCGAGTGGCGGGCGATCATCGGGCCGTTTTTCGCGGCACCGCCGAACGTGGAGCATTTCCAGGAGTTTTGAAAGTTCTGCGGGCTTTGTCGGCTTCGGCCCTGATGACGCCGTCGTGGGCATGGCCGTTGACAATGCGCGCCGCCTGCATGAAAGCGCACATCGTGGTCGGGTCGACATCTTTCCAGCCCAGCTTCTTGAGGTCTTTTGACAGCTGAAACCTATTTCGCAGAGGTGGAAGCCGTCAGAGGTGGCTCGGCTTGTGGCGAAGCTGTAGGCGTCGGAGCTGCGGGTTTGGGGTGATTCTGATGAGACGCTCTGAACTCAATTGACCCAATCGCCCTCAAGCTAGAATCTTTCCTGCTTTAGGCTCTCGCTTCCGCCTATGTCTGGTGCGCCAGTGTCGCTGGGTGAAACGTCAGCGTTTCAAAAGGCCGACCCAGCGTCGAAAAAACCCATCATGTCTCCAGTGCCTTAATCTCCCTCAAGCGCCAAGCCTATACCCACTCCAGCAATACCAGCTCTTGGCTTGACATCAACTCGCGCACCGCCAGACCGGCATCAAGGGCACACTCTTTGATCAATCTAGGGCGTGTCAGCGCTCGTTTAAATAGAGAATTTCGCGCGCCTTCATTTCAAGGCCTTGCTCAAACGCGTCCGCCCATAGGTTCGACGCAGCGGCCAACTCGCGCCAAACCCGTGCGAGGCGACTAGGCGGCGCATCCAGCGGCTCGCGGCGAGACAACACCAGTCGGCCTGAGTGCTGCAAACCCAAGGTGGCGGGGCCTTGCGTGTTCACCTGCAATAACAGTTGCAGCAAGTCTGAAGATGCGTTGACAGGGAGCGCTTCAGTACCGATGTAGCAAGCACCTTGCATGGATCCACCCATTTCGTCAGGCTCGTAAGACAGAGCGATGGCAACGCCACCAATAATCAGCTCCTGATATTTCGCTAGATTCGCGCCGTCCAGACCAAAATCCCCAGCCAACTCAGCCAGAGCAATTTCGTAACGTTCTTGTGACATCGCTATGGTTAATTAGAGTTTCTGATCATGCGCGCATTTGAAGCATGTGCTGCAAATCGGGCTGCGACGGTTCGCTTTTTGGCTTCGCCGTGAGTCTCCTGGCCCAACGTTCAGCATCAGCGCAAAGCATATTCAAGACGGCGTCGAGCGTAACCACATTGAGCGAACCGATTCGTCTCGCGACAGTCATCATGACGGTACCGCTCCCGTTCAAGCCCAACGTGGCCCCGGCAGTACCGGCCCAAAGATTATTGGCCTGGAGCAGCAAGCGAAGGACATCGTCCTCTGGACGGTGATTGAAACTTACCACATCCGTACGGCAGTACACCATACCGTCTTCCGGGAACATCTCGTTTGCTCTAAATTTGAGACTAACATTATGCCCGTTGAAAACAAGCTTCTCTTCGCCAAAAAAATCAGACACTGAGGCGCCAGAAGGCACGTGCTGTCCGTGGGCAACGAGTAATTTCAAATAAGATTCTTTGCTCATAATTTTTAATTGGAGCTTGTCTCCATGCATGATTATGAAATAAAGCAAACGCTGCGTTCTAACTGAAGCTCACCATTTCGGGGCTCGGAACACGCCCAAACTGCATGTTCCGCGTCTTCTGGAAAGTCAATCCAGCCACGATAACGGATAACGCCGGGAAGCTATGCAATCATCCAGGGTTTTACAGATAACACGGTTCGCGTCATTCGCCTGGGCACTCATTGTATTTAGAAATCGATATTGAACTTATAATGCACAGCCGATTGATCATCAGAATAAGGCTTCCTTGGGTACGGCTTGGCACTCATAAGGATATCGGATTCGAGTTCGGATTCAGGTTCGGGTTCGGGTTCGGAATTGACTACCATTGCGTAATCGCAGTGAAAACTACTCGATGGATTAACTTCTACCAACTCCGTTTTTTGACCTACCGTACGCGTAACGTGACTTATATTTTCGTATGTTAAATAATAATCCAATCGCATGCTATTTTCTGTCTGCCGCTTCATTGAAATACCATGATCACGTTTCCCAATGATGTCTAAAATATTCAGATTTGAATTTTCATTGGCAACGACATTCCCCTCTCGGATTTGCGTTAACGGAAAAGAAAGCATAATCTGATATGCGAAATTGCTGACTTTCATGCATAGAGCTGTATCTCCACCGCATTGTGCCAGTAGAGCCTCCGCTACTTCTTCGAGGAAATCGTCGTGCCTCTTATCTAGTTGGTCTTTTGTTTCTCCCACGGGGCCTGAAGGCAACTTGAACTGCTGTCCCCCGATGAAAACGGGGGAGCGCAATGCATCCTTAGCCATGCCTGTGCAAATGTACCGTGCACTGCCTTCCTTGCGAGCGGGCATCCGGTCGTCCTTCCCCACCTCACTTTCGCGCAGACGGAGGTTATTGGCGAAAGCTTCCTCAACTGCTGCTTTCCGCCGATCGCCCCCCCCCAAATCACTGTCGGGCAGACTGTGTTCCTTGACGATAGCTTTCTCAACTGCGGCCTTACCGGTCGGGGCGGCGCCCCACATCCGGGCAAGCCTGCTCGGCACATCCGCGATAAAGCGTCCGACACTCTCTAATCCGCTCACAATGGAACTGAGGAATTTCGCAAAGACTTGCTTGGCCTCTTCACCCCATGAAAGGGTTTCACCTCGTGCTCTCCCATTTCCCACTATAGGCGGCCCTTGCTCACCGCGCTCTTCAAGAAAGTCTGCTTCTCGCATCATGCTATCCAAGCCATCCAATACCTTCTTAGCCGCCTCCAGAGCTTTTGCTGACTCGATGCCGTTCATCCAGACAGATGGAGAAATTTTCGGTTGCGTGCTTAGTGCCTTGGCGTCTTGAAACGATCTATCCTTTTTTGCCAGCCCAGACGTGTCCTCGGCACTCGGAAAGTGCTCTGAGCTAAGAGAGCTCACACGACTTTCTTTCTTTTCCTTAAGAAGAGCATCAGCATCCATATTGGCCGGCCTTTGCTCACCGCGCTCTTCAAGAAAGTCTGCTTCTCGCATCATGCTATCCAAGCGATCCAATACCGTCTTAGCCTCCTCCAAAGCTTTTGCTGACTCGAAGCCGTTCATCCAGATAGATGGAGAAGTTTTAGGTTGTGTGCTTAGTGCCTTGGCGTCTTGAAACGATCTGTCCTTTTTCGCCAGGCCAGACGTGTCCTTGGCATACGGAAAGTGCTCTGGGCGAAAAGAGCTCGCAATAGATTCATTCTTTTCCTTAAGAAGATTCGCCTTCGCGCGGCCATCACTCACCGACCACTCACGGCCTTGCCGGGTATGAGTCGTGGCGGACGCCGTTCCCTCTGCTCGCACATTATGAGTAAACGGGGTCGTTTGCACAGTTGGCGGTCCACCACCTGTGTTTTGATTTACAATTTCGCCTGCCATATGAATACTTTTATACTAAATCGTCTGCGATGACGGTTTCGAAATCTCCTAAGTCAACCGTTTAGACGATACCAGTAGGAGCTACCTATTCATAAGTAACCGATATGAGCCGCGAGTTCCATTTAAGGATGCGCTGCACAACCCGAAGCGAGTGGGCGTAGTGCGGACCTTGGTGCGCGGCTAGTCATGGGATGCAAGACGCATTTGGTAGCCCAATAGCACGGCTACTGGCCAAAAATGCAACATCGCAGCCCGCCCGAATCCGAGCTAGCACACGCCGCGAGGAGTTATGCAGAGCGTTCTTAAGGCGCGTCTCTAATCCTCGCGGTCTAATGCGCGGTCTATCAGGCGTTAGAAAATGAACCAGCCAAGGGGAACATTGAAGATATTCTTCGGCCTCCGCGTAAAATGCAAGCGAATTTCGAGCCCCTGGAGTCAGTAGGCAGGACGTTCCCACTGATGAACTGCTTGATACCTTTGGCTCTCAATTTGCAGCAATGAGACCTCATTATCTAGCTTTTCAACTAAGTCTATTTGGTGATCTCGCATACGCCCGATCGACCAGTCGGAGTAATCAGTCAGGCTTGCGGTATTCTCTTTTAGAATGGGAGCGGTGAATACATCGACGGTTTGTTCTGCGCGGCGCTCATGCATCGCAATATATAAGGATCGTAGCACCCGACTTTCGTTCTCCAATGGTAAGAACACCGGCTTAGCTTGCTCCGAGAGAAAATTGACTCTCAATTCGAGAACGCCGTCCTTGTTGAGCCTCTGCTCAAACTGCATACTGCACGCCCCCCCCGGGAAGCCTGCGGCATGGTCGTCGATAGTCAGGCGCCCATGTGCCCCCGCACTTTTCAAGCCCACCATGCTCGCGGTGTAAGCGGACGGCACATGCATCAGGAAGCTGTAAAAGCTACCCTTAGGATCGGTCACTACCAAAGACCCATTTTCAGCATCTTTATGAACACCCGCATCTGGATCTGCGTTTGACTTATCCGCGATCACTGAAAAATAAAAGGTCAATGCACGCGCAAGCGTCACATTAGACGGAACAGAGTATTGAATTGGACGCTCGCCCTTGGTTTCAATCATTACAATGCCGTCTGGAGAGGCTTGGCCGTCGCGGATTAAGCGCATTAGGTTTTCACCCATATTCAACTTCTGCCGACTCTCTTCAGTTCGTTTGTTTTTTTCTGTTTCCGTGCATCCTTTCAAATTACTGGCGTGCACATCGTCGCCCGGCTCCAAAAGACTGGTTTCAGAGCGCTCCGATATGGCATCAAGCGCCCATCTATACGCGGCTTTCTCCGTGCGCTCCTGCGAAACGGCCTGACGTCGCTCACTGCCTCGCTCGTATGCATTGGGCAGAGTGGCGAAAAGCCTGCTGACACTCGACCAACCCTGAATAATGGGGCCAAAGATAAAGTTGAAACCCAATCTTATGGATTCAACCAGGCTCAGCAAAAGCTTACTTGCCCGACCATCTCCTAAGGCCACGGAATATTCACTCGATCGCTCGGCTATTTGTAGTGCCACACTGACCTGATCGAGTTCAAGCTCCAAAGCCTGGATTCCCTCGTGACGGCTTATCGAAACCAGCGCACTCCTCTCGAGCGTCTTCTGGCGCCGCTGCTCGTCCTCCAACAGCTTTTGAAGTTGGGCTTGCTGCACCTGAATATCCTTCAATCCCGAGTTAATCAAGGAAACGGTTGCGTGGTCGGATGCCAATTGGGGCGCATCGCGCAGCGTGCTAAGTAATAAATAAGCACCAGTCCCACTGGTGATCGCGCTCATTCCATATCCAACCGATGTCGAGACAATCCCACCTAGAAAAACGTTAGCCACGGTTGGTAGTGCGATAGCCGTAACGCCCACGCCCAACGTATCAGTGAAAGAATGCACAACGCCTTTCAGCACGTGAAAATAGCGATTTACATGCTCCATAGTAGATAATTCGACATCATCCGATCGCCCTAATTCTGGCTCTATGACTGGCAAATTTCCCAGTCGCCGAACTTGCTCATTCATTATTCGGAATTTTTTATCTATCTCTCCGCAAAGGCTGCGCGCGTCCTTCAATGCCTGGTCCGCGTCCTTCTTCAAGGCTCCCGTAACCAGAGCTTTAGAATCTGCTTCAACCATATCGCTCGGCTCTTTGATACTTTCTTTCATAGACTTCAGATGAGGATCTTCCACGGAGTCGCTGCTTATCCATTCGTACAAATGGGAAAAGCAATTTGTAGACTCTAGCCTATCGTCATTTAAAAAAGAAACACCAAAAACCTCCTCACCCTTTTTGTTCAACGGCTTTTTTATCGTTTCATCCGTAGACTTCTTATCCGTATTATTCAACGGCTTTTCGATACTTTCATCTATAGACTTATCATCCGTATAGTTCAACGACTTTTCGATACTTTCATCTATAGACTTCTTATCTGTATTGCTAAACGGCTTTTTGCTCGTTTCATCAGTAGACTTCTCATCCGTATTGTTCAACGACTTTTCGATACTTTCATCTATAGACTTCTTATCTGTAGTGCTAAACGGCTTTTTGCTCGTTTCATCAGTAGACTTCTCATCCGTATTGTTCAACGGTTTTTCGATATTTTCATCTATAGACTTTTTATCCGTATTGCTAAACGACTTTTCGATACTTTCATCTATAGACTTCCTATCCGTATTGCTAAACGGGTCGTCGATCGCTTCTTCCATATAATTCTCATCGCTAAACGGGTCGTCGATCCTTTCCTTCATAAACTTCTCAGCGTCAGGACTAGCCCAAGAATTTTCTACGGCGTGGTTGCTTCTGCTGCCTCGAAAATAAGCAAAGCAATCTCCAGACTCTACGTCATCATCTAAATATTTCGGAAAATCCTCACCCGTATTGCCCAACGACTTTTTGATATTTTTATCCTCAGACTTCTCAAAGTTGGCGGGTGCGCTGTAGCGAATAAAGCTCAAAAGATATTCAATCATTATATTTTCTCTCTAAAAGTAAAATTTAAATTAGCGTGTTTTTTCTCATATAAATCAATATTTTTTTATTATTAAGATGGCGCGCGGAACGCTTATAATTACCACATCGTCGTATCAGCGCCCTGCCGCCATCATTAGCGCGGTGTCATACATACGATTGGAGGCGTTGATATCTACGCCAGCTTTTACCAGTGCAGTCGATACGGCCAGATGTCCATTTGCAACCGCTTTTCCGAATCGACGACATTCACACCCGCACTCAACCCATTCATCGGGTTCAAAGATGAGAAGCTCAGGCAGCTCTCATTTGAAATAGTAGTTTTCATAATGCTTAATATCCATTTTTAATTCAGAAATTCGTGTTTTTTCCTAATAATTAGGTAACCACCCAAACACACAAGTTCCCTGCAATTAATCCGCAAAAATGAAAAATAGACAAACACCCCCTCTGGCTTGCCCATATCTCGGTACAGATAAATGATTTGACGCAGGTGCGGCAAGACCGCCTGATGTCGGTCATATACGCACTCGTACGCATTGAGCGGAGTAGTGAAAAACGGATTGATGCTCGACCAACCCTGCACAATGAGGCCAAAGATAAAGTTGAATCCCAATCTTATGGATTCAACCAGGTTCAGCAAAATCTCACTTGCCTAAGCATCTCCTAAGGCCACGGAATATTCACTCGATCGCTCGGCTATTTGGAGTGCCGCCCTGATCTGGCCAAGCTCGAACTCCACAGCCTGGAGTCGCTCGTAACGGCTTATCGTAACCCGCGCGATCCTCTCCAATACCTTCTGGCGCCGCTGCTCGTTCTCTAACAGTTTTTCACATAAATCAATATTTTTATATTGTCATGAAAATGATGCGTAGATCATTTATAAATTAAGAAATATGTTTTCTCAAAATATTTTCTGCTCCATCATTTTTATATTTTTTCGCAATATCCAACGCAGTGGCACCCATCCAATTTTTAGCAGTTATATCTGCACCATTCTGTATTAACATGAGTACCACATCGTCGTGCCCGTGCTGTGCCGCCATCATTAGCGCGGTGTCATACATACGATTGGGGGCGTTGATATCTGCGCCAGCTTTTACCAGTGCAGTCGATGCGGCCAGATGTCCATTTGCAACCGCTTCCATCAGCGGGGTAGTACCAAACATGCCGCTCGCATTTACATTTGCACCGGACTCAAGAAGTATATTTAAAACACCCAGATGTCCATTTTTTGCAGCCACCTTTAACGCTGTATGCCCTCCCCAGCTGATGTAATTTATATCTTCGCCATGCTTGAGCAATTCAATAACCACGCCTTGGTGCCCATATCGAGAGGCCCGCGTCAGCGCGTCCTCGCCGAATAATGGGTGTGTACTGGCACCGGCATTCAATAGTTTACTCACCACCTCTGGATTTCCATTTGAAATCGCTCTCGAAAGCACCGTGGCGCCCCGGTGGGTATATGCATTGATATCTGCACCAGCCTCAATCAGCCGGCTCAATGCTGCAGAGTGCCCATTTTCCGCAGCATACATAAGTGCAGTCTTACCGTCGTCGCTTTCAACATTGACCTTCGCACCCATTTTAAGCAGCTCAACTATGACGCTCTCATGCCCTTTTTTTGCTGCATACATCAGCGCTGTGCGCAGGCTGGAATCGGTAGATTCGATATCTAATCCAGCATTGACCAGAGCACGCATCATATGAGCATGCCCTGACTCAGCCGCAAGCATAAGGGCTGTACCACCTCCATAATCCACCAAATGAGGGGAGGCTTTCAACTGAAGCAATTTATTCACCATTTTTTCATGCCCATTTTTGGCGGCAAGCAAGAGTGGTGATTCCCCGCGATCATTCTTCGCATTTATGTCGAGACCGGCCTGGTGCAATTCGTTCACCATGGTTAGATGCCCATTTTCTGCCGCCAGTAATAGCGCGGTTTCACCTTTAAGGTTGGTCGCATGAAGGCTGAGACCGGCTTGGCTCAATTCGTTCACCATGGCAACATGTCCATTTTTGGCCGCCAGCAATAGCGCGGTTTCACCTTTAAGGTTGGTCGCATGAAGGCTGAGACCGGCCTGGCTCAATTCCTTCACTGTGGCAATATGTCCATTTTTTGCCGCCAGCAATAACGCTGTTTCACCGAATCTATTAACGGTATTCATCTCCGCACCAGCGTTCGCCAGAGCCGTCACTACAGATTGGTGCCCATTTGCGGCAGCGAGCATTAGCGCTGTTTCACCGAAACTATTAACGGTATTCATTTCCGCACCAGCGTTCGCCAGAGCCGTCACTACATCCAGGTGTCCACGTTCCGCAGCGAGCATCAGGGCGGTGTGCCCGTCGGTGGTCGTGTCATTGATGTTCAAGCCCAGTTTTCTAAGCTCTGACACTACTTTCAGCTGACCGCTCTGAGCTGCAAGCATCAATGCGTTTGCACCCGCCTCGTTGGTGGCGAGCAAATCCACTCCAAAGCTTCTAAGCTCTGACACTACTTCCAGATAACCGCTCTGAGCTGCGAGCATCAAAGCGGTTTCGCCTGTGGTGGTGGCGTGCATATTCGCGCCAGCCCTTTGGAACTGCCTCACCACGTCAACTTGACCCATCTGAGCCGCTAGCAGCACAGCGGTAGCTCCGCTGTGATTAACGGCGTCAATATCCGCACCCGCCTTTAGCAGATCAGACACAACACCTTGCTGTCCGCTTTTTGCCGCAATCATCAGCGCCGTGTCACCGAACTGATTGCTGGCATTGATGTCATGATCATTCTTCAGCAACTCCGCCACCACAGCACGGTGTCCGTTTTGAGCCGCCAACATCAATGCAGTGAAACCATGGTTTTCGCGGGCGTCGAGTGGCGCACCGGCTTTCAGTAGCTCTGCCACAACATCCTGCTGGCCATTGTCAGCTGCGAGCATCAGGGCGGTCCGACCATAAAGGTCCCTGGCATTTTCTTGTGCGCCAGCTGCCCGTAACATCGTGACCACACTATGGTGACCACGGGACGTTGCAATCATCAACGCAGCGCTGAGCTCCAGATCGTCACCTACGGCATGCGTGAAGGCGTTCTGAAGTCCTTCCATCGCAGCCTGGTGACCATTTAAGCCCAACACATTCAGCGCAACGCCAAGGTTGTGGCCTAGGTCTGCCGCAAGCGGGGGCTTGATCATCAAAAGCTTCTGCAGTTCCACCTGATGGCCCACCTGGGCTGCCCGCATCACGGCCGTCAGACCTTCACTGCCAGGTTCAGCCTTGACTCTCGCGCCGGCTTCTATCAAGGCGGCCTCCACCCCCTGATGCCCTTTCGCGATGGAAACCCTCAGCAGCGCGTCCAGATCATCTGCTAGCGCGTCTCCTCCGGCTTTCAGTATCTCGACCACCACGGTTTCGTGGCCTCGTTGAGTTGCCAGCGTCAGCGCAGTTTCACGACTGCTATTGAGCGCGTTCATATCCGCACCAGCGTTCAAAAGCATAACCACTGCCATTTGCTGCCCGCCATGGGCCGCAAACATCAGCGCTGTGTTGCCACCATGGGCTGCTGAATTTATGTTCGCACCGTCCTTGAGCAACTCACTCAGCACTTCTAAATGACCATTTCCAGCTGCAAGCATCAGCGCGGTTTGACCACGCTTATTGACGGCGTTGACATCCGCCCCAGCTTTCCGCAATTCGGCCACCACGGCTTTATGGCCGCTCTCCGCCGCGAGCATCAGCGCGGTATCTCCTCGTGAGTCAGCGGCGTTGACGTCTGCACCGGCCTGAATCCAGCCTCGCACCACATCGAGCTGTCCTTGCGCCGACGCATGTCTAAAAGCCCGGATCGCTTCGTCCGAGTGCACGTCCAGATAGGTGAGTGCATCCATATCGACCAACGACTCGCCCGCATCGAGCAGCGCAGCGCAAGCGTGCGACGCCTTAGAGACCAATTGCTCGGCTACAGATCTACTTGCAGCAACGAGGCTGTCGCTGGCACCTCCGGTTGCCTTGTCCGCGAACTCGATCTTGCCTTTCAGCAGCGAATTGCCAACGCCGGTGGCTCCCACTCGCGCCTGCTTGTCGAAACTTTCCGAATCCACGACATTCACACCCGCACTCACCCCATTCATCGGGTTCAAAGGTGAGAAGCTCAGGCAGCTCTCATTTGAAATAGTAGCTTTCATAATACTTAATATCTCCTTTTTATTCAGAAATTAGCATTTGCGCGCCTACTAATTGAGTAACCACCAAAACACGTAAGTTCCCTGCAACTACTCCGCAAAACGAAAAATCGACAAACACCCCCTCTGACTTACGCATGTCTCGGTGCAGATAAATGATTTGACGCAGGTGCTGCAAGACCGCCTGACATCGGAGCTTGCGCTTTATGCCGGGCTGGTTCCGGTGGGGCTGATCGTCCTGCAGCACTTGCAACTGAGCTTGAAGGCCCGCCTCAGCCGGTACTGGGCTGATTTCGGGCAACTGGCACTATCGAGCAGCCAACACATCCCAAACATGCTTCATCGGGTTGAGCTCAGGCGCATACGAGAGTAGTACCAACAGATAGATATTGGTCGGTGCTTCGAGTGTGTCGCTACGATGCCAGCTCGCACCATCAATCTCCACGGCGATGCACCCACAGGGTGACGTGCCTGGTTGACGAGAATTACCTTGGCCTGTCAACGAAAGCTATCTTGGCCGGCGTCTGCACCCGTTCCAGGCCGCTCCGGGAGGCGGGTTTATCGTGAACCGCTCGTCATTCACGAAGGTTCGCGTTGTGCCCGGCACCTGCGAACGTCCGAGATGTGTCCAAGACGAACGTCGTCCTGGGCCATCCGCTTGATGGTTTGGCCTTGGGCCCCGTCTTGACAGATTTCAGCAAGCGTTTGGGGGAATTTTTTGCCAACTCAACCTGAGCTTTTGGATCGTTTGGGAGACGGCGCTTATCGGGAACAAGCTTTCCGCAGTCGTGGCGGCGCAGCATTGAATCGCCAGAGCGCTACGTGCTCCAGGTGCAATGGGAAACACTGGAGGACCACACCAAGGGATTTCGCGAATCTCCCCTGTTCAGCGAGTGGCGGGCGATTATCGGGCCGTTTTTAACGGCACCGCCGAACGTGGAGCATTTCCAGGAGTTTTGAAAGCTCTACGAGCCTTATCGGCTTCGGCCCTGATGACGCAATCTTGGGCATGGTCGTTGACGATACCCGCCGCCTGCATGAATGCATACATGGTGGTGGGTCCTACAAACTTCCATCCAAGCTTTTTCAGGTCTTTGGAGAGTTGAACCGACTCCGCAGAGGTAGACACAATCTGTGGCTGCGTGGATTGCAGCGCCGTGGGTTCGTAGCGCCAGAAAAATGCGGCCAAAGACCCCTCTCGATCGACCATTTCCCGGGCGCAACGCGCATTTTGGATAACCGCTTCTATCTTTCCGCGGTGACGGACAATACCGCTATCACCCAGCATATTTTGAATATCATCCGCGGTAAATCGAGCCACAAGATCGAAGTCGAAACCCTTGAACGCTGCTCGAAAATTCTCCCGTTTGGTGAGAATAGTGCGCCAGCTAAGACCTGATTGAAATCCCTCGAGACTTAACTTCTCGAACAGCGTCCGATCGTCTTTGACTGGAAAGCCCCAATCATCATCATGATAAGGAAAGAATTCCTGCGCTCCCGCACACCAATGACAACGGAGTCGGCCATCCGGGCCAGGAATTGAGGTGCTCATGATTTGGCTTTGGTAGGGGAAGGCATGGCACCAATACTAAGCTCTATCCAAGACGTCATGCGCCCCCCGGGAAAGGTCCGCAAGAGGCGCTAACCCACAACGCTTAGGTTACAGCGATGAGCTTAATAACGGACTGGTGTCCCTACCGGTTGATTCATAGGTCCAGGTGCTGGTGCAGCAGCTACAGCACGCTCGGCCAGGAAAATTTCAACACGACGATTCTGAGCCCTGCCGGCATCTGTGCCGTTGTTGGCAATCGGTTCATGGGAGCCTCGGCCTTCGGTGCGCACGCGGCGCGAATCCACGCCGCGAGCAGAGAGATAGTCGCGCACGCTATTGGCACGCTCTACTGAAAGCGGGTTGTTGATGGCGTCACTTCCGGTTGAATCCGTGTGGCCAACAATCACCACCTCGGTGTTGGGTTGACCACCCAGGCCATTGGCGAATTGGTCCAGAATTGGACGCAGGGCCGGCTGGATGTCTGCACGGCCTGTGGAGAACGAAATATCGTTAGGGATATTGAGCTTGAGCTGGTTGTCCGACGTCTGCGTGACTTGTACGCCCGTACCAGCCGTGGCACGCTGCATATCGGCCTTCTTGTTCTCCATATATCGCGACCAGGCATAACCGCCGAGTGCACCAACGCCCGCGCCAATGGCGGCCCCGCCTCCGTCACCGATCAGCCCGCCGGCCACCGCGCCTATGCCCGCTCCAATGCCGGTATTGCGCTGCGTCTCGGTCATGTTCGCGCAACCTGTCATGAAAACAGCGGCAGCGCTGACTGAAAGCACCAAAGTGCGACTGGAAGAAATAGTACGCTTCATAACTAACATCCTTCTAATAAAGCAGCGAATCTGTTTGAGATGCACCTTAAGCTAGGCGCCGTGTCATGTACAGGCCCGAAGACCCTGTTCAAGGCCCGTTCTGACATGTTAGGGCGGGAACTGCACCTTGCAGCACATCACAATTCCCATTCCGTATTTTCCGCACGCTTTGTGCAAAGACTTTGAACAGGTTCCTGGTTCATTGGAACCCAGTCAATCAATTCTCACTGTAGGACGACATCTAAATCGATCCGTGCGGGGCTGTTTCGCGATCATTACTGGCTACTAGTTTCTTGAGCAAAGCCATCAATTCGAGTTGCTCTGAATCATTCAAGGGTGACAAAATCCGCTCCTGTACGCGGACCACATCGGCCTGCATGCTGGCCACTGCGTTCTCACCAGTTGGAGTCAGCCACAAAAGCTTGCGCCTGCGATCCAGATCAGCGGCCTGCCTGCGCAACCACCCCTTTTTTTCCAGCCTTGCAATGACTGAGCCAATAGTGGCCGCATCGAATGCAACGCGACCCGCCAACGTGATCTGATCGACCCCGGGTGCGTGCATAAGCGCATTGAGAATGGCGAACTGAATCGGCGTCACCCCAAAGGCCGAGGTCTCCTCGGCAAAGGTCGCGACGGAAATCTGGTGCGCGCGCCGAATCAGATGACCCGGAGCCTGCTCGAATGCGAAACTGCCCTGCTGCATCCGGCAAGTGTAAGCGGCGGCTACACTGCAGTTCTCATGCAGCGCAAACAGATCAAGCATTGCCGCGAATGCGGAACCGCCGTGAGCTACCGTATTCCGGACGACGGGGACACGCGGGAGCGCGCGATTTGCCCGAATTGCGGCACCATACATTACGTCAACCCCTTGCTGGTAGTCGGCACCGTCCCCTACCTGGGTGACCGGGTTCTTCTATGCAAGCGAAACATTGAACCCAGGCTGGGCAAATGGACATTGCCAGCTGGATTCATGGAAATGGATGAAACGGTAGCCCAAGGGGCTGCTCGCGAGACCGCGGAAGAAGCTGGCGCGCAGATTGAAATGGGACCGTTTTTCAGCACCATGAGCATTCCGCGCGTGGGACAGGTGCACGTTTTCTATCTGGCCCGATTGCTGAGCGATCAATTCGATCCGGGATACGAAACCATGGAAGCCCGTTTGTTTCACGAAGCTGAAATACCTTGGGAGGAGATCGCCTTCACCACCGTGCGGGAAACGCTCAAGTGCTTTTTTGACGACCTCCGGCGTGGCGCTTGGGGTATTCACGACATCGATATCCATTGGCAGCCACCTCAATAAGTGCAGCCCCCCTCTCAACCTCCGCTCGCCATGCTGAGTCCAGGCGAGCCCTTCCCTCCGCTACAGCAGGCCTGGCCCGCACACTCGGCTGCACCGGGCTTGCTCGCAACCGGCGGCATTCTCGACGTGCCCACTTTGCTGGCAGCCTACTCTGCCACCATCTTTCCCTGGTTTAGCGAGGGTGAACCCATTCTTTGGTGGAGCCCAGACCCGCGCATGGTGCTGGATGTATCTTGTTTTCGACTGCATCGCTCCATGCGCAAGACGCTACAGCGCTTTCGCATGAGTGCGCACTGCGAAATCCGTATAGATACGGCATTCGACAGCGTCATCAGCTCTTGCGCGGGCATTCAGCGCGCAGATCAGGCCGGCACCTGGATCGTGCCAGACATGGTGGCGGCTTATAGAAACCTGCATGCCGCAGGTTATGCCCACAGCGTGGAAACCTGGGTAGAAGGCCGTCTCGTGGCCGGGTTGTATTGCGTCGCGATCGGGCGCGCCGTTTTCGGGGAATCCATGTTCACGACCGTCAGCGACGGCTCAAAGATCGCCCTGGCAGCCTTGGTGGCTTTCTGCCGCGAGCACGCCATTGCCTTCATTGACTGCCAGCAGGCCACGCGCCACCTCGCATCGCTGGGCGCCAATCCCATGCCACGGCTGCAATTCGCTGAACGCGTCCAGGAGCAGCTTCCGAAGCCGCCGCCACGTTGGCAGTTCGACCCCGTATACTGGAATACGTTGATGCCTCCCTCCACTTTCGACCGGTGACGCACCTCAAGGACCTCCCACTTCAAACGCTGCAGTTCTATGCCACGGCTCCCTACCCGTGCAGCTATCTGCCAGCGCGCCAGGCGCGTTCGCAAGTAGCCACCCCGAGCCATTTGATCAATAGCGATGTCTATTCCGGCCTGGTGCTGAAGGGATTTCGCCGCAGCGGGATGTTCACCTACAGGCCGTATTGCGACGGCTGCAATGCTTGCACCCCCGTCCGGATCAAAGTTGCGGATTTCCTGCCAGACCGAAGCCAGCGCCGCGCCCGCGCACAGCACGCAGGGCTGCAAGTGCGGGTACTCAAGCTATGCTTCGTGCCCGAGCACTATCAGCTTTACCTGCGCTACCAGACCGGCCGCCACACGGGTGGTGGGATGGACCATGACAGCGTAGACCAGTACACGCAGTTCCTGCTGCAAAGCCAGGTCAATTCAAGACTGGTGGAATTCCGTGAACCCGCCGAGGACGGCAGCTACGATGCAGCCGGAGCCTTGAGGATGGTAGCCATCATCGACCTTCTTAACGACGGCATCTCTGCGGTTTACACTTTCTATGATCCCCTGCCCAAGACCAGCTACGGCACCTACGGTGTCCTGTGGCAGATTGAGCAGGCCGCCGCACTCGGCTTACCCTATGTCTATCTTGGTTATTGGATCCAGGGCAGTCCAAAAATGGAATACAAGGCGCGCTTTGGACCTTCCGAACGGCTGGAGGGTGATCGCTGGATTCCCCAACCCGACGCCCGAACCAAATTTGCGGTCTCTGCACACGATCAAAAGGGCTGAGCTCTCCAGGCCTTAAAACTAACTAACCATGCGCAAGTCCAACCCAGATGCCCACGCCACGCCCACCATTCAGGTGATTGAGCGTATGTTCGCGTTGATCGATGTCCTGGCCTCACGGGAAGAAGCCATGTCGCTCAAGCAAATAAGCGAACAAACCGGACTTCACCCTTCCACCACGCACCGCATCCTCAATGATCTGGCCTCCGGCCGTTTTGTGGATCGTCCAGAAGCGGGCAGCTATCGTCTGGGAATGCGGCTCCTGGAATTGGGCAACCTCGTCAAAGGGCGGCTCAACGTACGCGATGCAGCTTTGGAGCCCATGCGCGAGCTGCACAAACTCATTCAACAACCAGTGAACTTAAGCGTTCGTCAGGGTGATGAAATCGTCTATATCGAGCGCACCTACAGCGAAAGATCAGGCATGCAGGTGGTGCGAGCCATAGGCGGCCGTGCACCGCTTCATCTGACTTCCGTGGGTAAGCTGTTCCTGGCGGCAGATGATCTTGTGCGTGTGCGGGCCTACGCCACGCGCACCGGCCTTCCGGGACACACACGCAACAGCATCACTCAGTTGCCGGTGCTGGAACGCGAGCTTGTGAAAACCCGCCAGTTGGGCGTGTCTGTAGACAATGAGGAATTGGAAACCGGAGTGCGTTGCATGGCAGCCGGCATCTACGACGACCAAGGCAAGCTGGTCGCAGGCTTGTCAATTTCCGCACCCGCAGATAGACTGGATGACAGTTGGCAGCCCAAGCTCAAATCGACGGCCAGCCATATTTCCGCAGCCTTGGGCAATCACGAGGCGAAGCGCTAGCCTCTCAACTCCGCCCCCTGGATCGACCGGTCGCGCGATCAGCCGGCGATAGCGGCCCCAGCCAGGGTGCTAACACCGTGCTGTTGATGCTCCATCCAGCGGCGTACGCGCTCAGCATCCGCTATGCGGCTGAACTTACCAGCTGAGTCCAGAAACACCATGATGATTTTGCGCCCTGCGACACGGGCTTGCATGACCAGGCACTGGCCTGCCTCGGAGATGTACCCAGTCTTCTGCAAGCCGATCTGCCACTCAGGGCTGTGTACCAGCCGGTTGGTGTTGTTGTACTGAATGACACGGCTGCCGACCGCCACCTCGTAGCCTGGCGAGGTTGAAAGCTGGCTCAGCAGCGGATCCTGAGACGCTGTGGCCACCAGAGTGGCGAGATCAACCGCACTGGAACGGTTCCCGCTTGAAAGGCCCGTAGGCTCAACGTACCGGGTATCTTTCATGCCCAACATAAGGGCACGTGCATTCATAAGGCCAACGAAACGCGTCATTCCTCCCGGAAAGCTGCGGCCCAGTGCATGGGCTGCACGGTTTTCGCTGGACATGAGAGCCAGATGCATCAATTCGCCACGAGTCAGCACACTGCCCACGGCCAAACGCGAGCGGCTACCTTTTTCAGTGTCTACATCTTCCGCCGTGATGGCGATCATTTCATCGAGCGGCAGACGGGCGTCGGAGACGATGAGACCGGTCATCAACTTGGTAAGAGAGGCAATTGGCAAGACGGCATGATCGTTCTTGCTGAAAATCACTTCACGGGTGTCTTGATCAACCACCAGCGCCACGCTGGATTTCAGATCCAGGGGATCATCCACAGCATGCAAGCCGGCCATCTGACCGAAAGACAATCTCGGCGCAACAACCGGGTGCTCTGCTGCTCGTGAGCGCAGCGACAGGCGCGTTTCACGTGCGGCCAGCGAACGACCGGCCTTGGCGCCTTTTCCACCTAAGCGGGCACTCACGCGCTCGCCACGATTCTTACCCGACTGATTCTTGGCAGTCGTTGCAGATTTTCCCTTGGCGGGACGGGATTCGGCTACCGTCGCTTTGCCCTTACTGCTCTTTTGCGCAGCGGCTGACTTGGCTTTGGAAGGCGCTGGTGCGGCGCGTTTGGAAGCTTGACGCTCGGACGGTTTTTTGGCCGCCGCCTCCACGGGAACAGCCGGCGCCAGCCACACCAGACTCGTGGCTGTCGCAACCATGAGGACCCTCTTGGATATCGATCCCAAATTGCGAAGCGCACCAGTCCACATGATTTTTACTCACCCAAAAAACAACAATTGGACGAAGTGTATTCAAATGGGAAAAATCATGCAATATCAGCGAGTTATTTTATTTTGTTAACCCAATTTCAAATAACTGTATAAAAACCTAGCCTTGAGCAGCAACTCGTTCAGCTTTGCTATGTAACTTGTTGAGAGCACTCAGATAAGCCTTGGCTGAAGCGACGATGATGTCCGGATCAGCACCCATTCCGTTCACCACCCGACCGGAGTTCTGAAGGCGTACCGTCACCTCGCCTTGACTTTCCGTAGAGCCACTGATTGCATTAACGGAATAGAGCACCATTTCAGCGCCGCTTTGCACGTGGCTTTCAATCGCTTTCAGCGACGCGTCAACCGGCCCGTTGCCTTCAGCGGTGCCTCGAACCTCCTTGCCAGCCACAGAAAAGACTACTTCAGCCTGCGGTTTCTCCCCTGTTTCACTGTGCTGAGAAAGGGAAATAAAACCATATTGCTCTTTTTCCGCCGTCACGCTTTCATCACTGACCAGCGCCAGAATGTCTTCGTCGAAGATTTCGGTCTTGCGATCAGCGAGATCTTTGAATTTGGCGAACGCGGCCATTATTTCGCCTTCAGACTCCAGCATGACACCGAGCTCCTGCAAACGCTGCTTGAAGGCATTGCGCCCGCTGAGTTTGCCGAGCACGATCTTGTTGGCGCTCCAGCCCACATCTTCCGCACGCATGATTTCGTAGGTGTCCCGCGCTTTCAACACGCCATCCTGATGGATGCCGCTGGCATGGGCAAAGGCATTGGCCCCCACTACGGCCTTGTTCGGCTGAACCACAAAACCGGTAGTCTGGCTGACCATGCGGCTCGCGGCCAGGATGTGTGATGCATCGATCCCAACATCCAGCCCGAAATAGTCCTTGCGGGTCTTAACAGCCATCACAACCTCTTCCAGCGAACAGTTACCCGCCCGTTCGCCCAAGCCGTTGATGGTGCATTCGATCTGACGGGCACCACCAATCTTCACCCCTGCCAGCGAATTGGCCACGGCCATGCCAAGGTCATTGTGGCAATGCACGCTCCAGATCGCCTTGTCGCTATTGGGCACGCGCTCGCGCAGCGTTTTGATGAAATTCCCATAGAGCTCAGGGATTGCATAACCCACGGTGTCAGGCACGTTGATGGTGGTTGCGCCCTCCTTGATCACCGCTTCGATCACGCGGCAGAGGAAATCAACGTCGCTGCGGTAGCCATCTTCAGCGCTGAACTCAACATCATCGATTTGGTTGCGAGCAAAGCGGACCGCCAGCTTGGACTGCTCGAAGACCTCATCTGGCGTCATGCGCAGCTTCTTCTCCATGTGCAGCGCGCTGGTCGCAATGAAGGTGTGGATACGACCGCGTGCGGCAGGTTTCAGGGCTTCAGCGGCACGCGCAATATCCCGGTCATTGGCACGCGAAAGCGAGCACACGGTTGAGTCCTTGATGGCGCTGGCAATCGCGTGAACGCACTCGAAATCACCATTGCTGCTGGCGGCGAAGCCAGCTTCAATCACGTCCACCTTGAGACGTTCAAGCTGGCGCGCGATGCGCAGCTTCTCGTCTTTGGTCATGCTGGCGCCGGGAGATTGTTCACCGTCACGCAAGGTGGTGTCGAAAATGATGAGTTTGTCAGTCATGTGGGTCTTTCCTATATCTAGCGGATTCGGTCGTGAGGCCTTGGAACCTGTTCTTACGCCGTAGCAACCTCGTATTGTGCCGTGGGTGCGAGCGCCGCACGTCCGACGCCGTTGGCCAACGCGGAAAGCGCGGCGCACGTGATGTCATGGTGCATACCCACGCCGAAGAGGGTTTGCTGCTCGTTCACGCGCAACTCCACATAGGCCATGGCGCGGGCATCAGCCCCGCTTCCTATGGCGTGTTCGTGGTAATCAAGCACACGCACCTGGCAGCCAGTCGCCGTGCAGAAGGCTTGGGTCAGGGCATCCACCGGGCCATTTCCCGAGCCGGAAATCGCTTGGCCCTTCCAGATCGCATGAACCTGTACGTCATCACCTGTGGCCTGCATACTCAGATTTTGAAGAGCCTCCTGAGATGGGTGATAGCTGCGTTCAAAGAGCGCATAAATGTCTTGAGCCGTGAGTTCCTTGCCGCCCACATCCATTTCGCGTTGCACGATCTGGCTGAACTCAATCTGCAAACGCCGGGGCAACTGCAAGCCGTACTCATGCTCGAGCAAATACGAGATGCCGCCCTTGCCTGATTGGCTATTAACCCGAATCACGGCTTCATAGCTGCGCCCCAAGTCCTTCGGGTCTATGGGGAGGTAAGGAATATTCCATACGTCTGTTTCGCGACGAGCCGCGAAAGCCTTCTTGATGGCGTCTTGATGCGAGCCCGAGAAAGACGTGTAGACAAGATCTCCCGCGTAGGGATGGCGGGGAGAAACAGGCAACTGGTTGCAGTACTCCACTTCAGCACGCACGGCGTCAATGTCGGAAAAATCAAGCCCCGGGGCCACACCTTGCGTGTAGAGGTTCAATGCCACATTGACCACGTCCAGGTTGCCGGTTCGTTCACCATTGCCAAACAAACAACCTTCCACCCTATCTGCACCAGCCATCAAAGCCAGTTCGGCGGAGGCCGTGCCTGTTCCGCGGTCATTGTGCGGATGTACTGAAAGAACTACCCCAGGCCGCGCTCCGAAGCGGCGGCTCATCCACTCAATCTGGTCGGCGAACACATTGGGCGTGGCATTTTCCACTGTGGTGGGCAAATTGAGAATGATGGGGCGCCCTTCACCCCACGCGGCTATGGCTGTCTCGCACGCCTGGGCCGACACATCAAGCTCCGCCAAGCTGAAAGTTTCAGGGGAATATTGCAGCGTCCATTCTGTCTCAGGTTGAGCATCTGTGAGGCGACGCACCTGCTGGATGCTGCCCTTCACAAGTTCCATGACCTCGGGGATCGTCATGCCAAATACCACCTCACGCCACGCGGGTGCAACAGCGTTGTACACGTGAACGATAGCTCGCGGAGCGCCGCGCAACGCCTCGATGGTGCGCTCGATCAACTCTTCTCGCGCAGGCGTCATGACTTGGATCGTGACGTCATCCGGGATCCGATTTTCGTCGATCAGCTTGCGCAGAAAATCAAATTCAATCTGCGAGGCTGCGGGAAATCCGACTTCGATCTGTTTGAAACCTATGCGCAGCAACATCTCATACATGCGCAATTTTCGGGTGGCATCCATAGGCTCCACCAAGGCCTGGTTACCGTCTCGCAGGTCCGTGGACAACCAAATGGGCGCGCGCTTCAGCACTGCATCAGGCCACGTGCGATCGGCAAGCCGAATGGGTGCGAAAGGGCGATATTTGGAAGCGGGTTGCGACAACATGGAAAAGTCCTCATTGAAAAAACAAGGCATCCAGCAACCCCAAAAAGCAAAAGGCCCGTTGCTGGTGCGAACGGGCCGAGAGCTATGGGAAACGCGAAACTTGCGCGCTACCGCCTCCACCCGTTGGGTGTTAGTAGTAGGGCTAGCGATTTAGCGTTCATAAGATAAATATAGCACAGGCTTGCGAAAAGACAATCAGGAAATTCCGCAACTCATCTGCAAAGACCGACTGTCATCACGATCTAATTATGCAAACCGCGCTCTTCGGGCTCATCCGTGGAGGTGCTGACAATGCTCGCCTGATGGCCATTCGCACGGCGCCACGCATAGACGATATAGCCCGAAAGCGCATACCCCACGAACAGCACGAAGAGCAAGGTAGGCGGCTCGAGGCTGATGATGGCAATCACCAAAGCAATCAGCACCAGCACCGCAAACGGCACACTGCGCCGGCCACCAAAGTCCTTGAAGCTGTAGTACGGAATATTGGTAACCATCGTCAGGCCTGCGAACAGGGCCACGGCAAACATGATCCACGCGAAATCCGAACGCTCTATTCTCACACCACCGAATAGCGACATGAGCTCCCGGAAAATGGGGACTTCATGCTGCGCGGAAAGCATGGTGCTGGTCAACCAGATGAATCCAGCCACCAATGCAGCCGCCGCCGGTGAAGGCAGCCCCTGGAAGAAACGTTTATCAACCACCGAGGTGTTCACGTTAAACCTTGCCAGGCGGAGCGCGGCGCAGGCGCAGTACACGAACGCGGCAATCCACCCCCAGCGGCCTAAGGGGCGCAACGCCCATTCATAAGCAATCAGGGCGGGCGCGGCACCAAAACTCACCATATCCGAAAGCGAGTCCATCTGTTCGCCAAAGGCGCTTTGTGTGCCCGTCATGCGAGCCACCCTGCCATCCAGGCTATCGAGCACCATCGCGGCAAAGATGCCGGTGGTCGCCAGATCAAAGCGCCCGTTCATCGCCATCACGACCGCATAAAACCCGCCGAACAGGGCAGCGAGCGTGAAGAGGTTAGGTAGCACATAAATGCCCTTGCGGGGTTTGCGCACCTGCGGCACCTCGTCCTGGGGCCTGGGATCTGGAGTGGGGGAAACGTCTTGTTCTGTCATTGATTAGAGCTTTGCGCCTCGTAGGCAGTACGGGCAGTGTAAATGGGCTTGCATAAGGCCTGGGGAAAAACCCTGAAGCGCTTACATCTCGGGCGGCATCTGACGCGGCCTACGACCTCATTCTGGACGGGTGCGATTGGTTGGTATGTACTCCAAATGGCCGAATTTGGGTGGTCAACGCGAAATAGGTGGCAACGCCCTACCCCCACGCTACCCCACTTCGTGTCGTCCGCTGCCCCCCGAGGGGGAGCCTTTTGTCTCGAGAGCGGCCCGTCGACAAAAACAATACCCCCACGCTACCCCACTTCGTGTGGTCCGCTGCCCCCCGAGGGGGAGCCTTTTGTCTCGGGAGCGGCCCGTCGACAAAAATCTCTTCGGTAAATGATAATCAATCTCATTTAGTGCTACACTGCATGCAACTTACTTAATTCCTTCTTCCAAAACGTTGCCGCCATGTCCATGAACACCTTGCAAGCTCCTACGAACGGTCG
Source organism: Ottowia thiooxydans DSM 14619 (assembly GCF_000422885.1). GTDB lineage: Bacteria > Pseudomonadota > Gammaproteobacteria > Burkholderiales > Burkholderiaceae_C > Ottowia > Ottowia thiooxydans. The sequence continues at coordinate 47,601 of NZ_AUGX01000029.1, forward strand.
GCGCACGCTACATGTGTCGCGTCCGGTTTCTATGCCTTCCATGGCGGTACCAAAAAGTCTGGTGACTGAGCACGAAGCTCTGTCAGCGCAGCCTGTGGTGCAACGTTTCGATGATGCTGATTTGACAGTTGCCCGTCTTGATAGTGCCTCGTTGCTATGCGGTCAGAAGACCGTGCAGATCGCACACAACGGTTCCGTATACAAGCTGCAAGCTACCAAGCTCGGCAAACTCATTCTGACCAAATAGATTCAAGTTTCATCGTGGGACGACTCCGAGATCTCTGCGATCTCCCGGGGTCTTTATGCTAGCCATCGGTTCGCTGACCAGCCATGCTTTTCTTTCCCACGCATGAAGTTCGCCGCTCATACTCTCAAGCCAGTACGGTGGCCTTCCCTGAAGTTTGGCTGAGGGCATCCCCCTCAAGCCGCAGCAACTCGCGCTTGCGATCCACCCCCCATCGATAGCCTGCAAGATCGCCATCTCGTCGCACCACACGGTGACAAGGAATGGCCACGGCCAGATGGTTGGCGCCGCAGGCTTGTGCCACGGCCCGCACAGACTTGGGCGAGCCAATGAGTGTGGCGATGTCGGTATAGCTCGCGGTTGTACCAGGCGGAATTTCGCGCAGTGCGCGCCATACTCGCTCCTGAAAAGCCGTACCTTGTACATCCAGCGGCAAGCGCAGCCCCAAGGCGGGTGCTTCAACGAAGCCCACAACCTGGGCAACCAACTGCTCGAAATTTTCGTCACCACCGATAAATTGCGCCTTGGGGAACCTGTCCTGAAGATCACGCACCAATTCGCCCGGATCATCCCCCAGCAAAATGGCGCAGATGCCCCGCTGGCTTTGTGCCACGGCAATGGCACCCATTGAGCATTGCCCCACTGCAAAGCGAATAAGCGCCCCCACTCCCCCAGCACGGTATTGTTTTGCGTGCATCCCTAGCAATTCGTCCGATGTCTCATAGAACCGGCTATTCGAGTTGAAGCCTGCGCCGTAAATCGCATCCGCTACGGAAGAGGCTTTGGCTTCATTCAACTCCTCTCGCAATTTGCGGGCGCGGTACGCGGAGCTATAAGCCTTCGGAGTCAGCCCGGTTTCGAGTTTGAAGATGCGATGAAAATGGAAGGGGCTCATGCCAACGGCAGTCGCTAGATCGCCTAGCGGTAACGGTGTCTCTGAGTTTTCAATCAGACGGCAAGCGCGCGCCACCAGCTGTGCATGTTCGGCCGCTGAGCGCGTTTTATCAGCCTGGGGGCGAAGGCTGGAGCGGTATCCCGCCGCCTCAGCAGCCTCGGGCGAAGTGAAAAACTCTACGTTTTCACGCTTGGGCCGCCGCGCAGTGGAGCTTGGCCGGCAATAAACACCTGTAGTGCGAACAGCGTAGACAAAATGGCCATCAGCCACCGCATCGCGCGCCTGCACAGCAACCCAACGGGCTTCTTCGGTTTCATATGAACTGGCCGTATTCATGTTCAATCCCTGTTGATTTCGATCACAGGCAAACAATAGGCTTTATATCTGCAGCAAGCACTCCGATTCTTGCGCTAGAAAAAAAGGCCACGCATTGCGTGGCCTTTTTTCCGAACGAGGCCGAGGCCCCTTTAATCAGTTTTTCGACTTATCGACCAGCTTGTTAGCTTTGATCCAAGGCATCATGGCGCGCAGTTTGTCGCCCACCACTTCAATCTGGCTTTCAGCGTTCAGGCGACGACGGCTTTGCAGCGTAGGTGCACCTGCCAGGTTTTCAGCGATGAAGCTCTTGGCGTACTCACCGGTCTGAATATCGCGCAGCACTTGCTTCATGGCGGCCTTGGTGTCGTCAGTGACGATCCGGGGGCCAGTCACGTACTCGCCGTACTCAGCGTTGTTGCTGATCGAGTAGTTCATGTTGGCGATGCCGCCTTCATAGATCAGATCAACGATCAACTTGAGTTCATGCAAGCACTCGAAATAAGCCATCTCAGGCGCGTAACCGGCTTCCACCAGTGTCTCGAAACCGGCTTTGATCAATTCCACTGCACCACCGCACAGCACGGCTTGCTCGCCGAACAGATCGGTTTCAGTTTCTTCGCGGAAGTTGGTTTCAATGATGCCAGCCTTGCCGCCACCGTTGGCCATGGCGTAGCTCAGAGCCAGATCACGGGCTTTGCCGGTTTTGTCTTGATGCACTGCCACCAGGTGGGGAACGCCGCCACCTTGTGTGTAGGTGTTGCGCACAGTGTGGCCTGGGGCCTTAGGTGCGACCATCCAGACGTCCAGGTCAGCGCGTGGCGCGACTTGTCCGTAGTGCACGTTGAAACCGTGCGCGAATGCCAGGGAGGCACCTTGTTTGATGTTGGGTTCCACGTCTTCGCGGTAGACCTTGGCGATCTGCTCATCAGGCAGCAAGATCATCACAACGTCAGCAGCCTTGACGGCGTCGCCAACTTCAGCCACTTTCAGGCCAGCTTTTTCGACTTTAGGCCAGCTGGCACCGCTCTTACGCAGGCCAACCACAACCTTCACGCCGCTGTCGTTCAGGTTCTGCGCGTGCGCATGGCCTTGGGAACCGTAGCCGATGATGGCGACAGTTTTGCCCTTGATCAGGCTCAGGTCGCAGTCTTTGTCGTAGAACACTTTCATGGTTTTCTCCTAGGAAACAGTCAAAAAATCAACAACATCGCGCCCGGCCACAGATTTAGCAGCCGCAGGAAGCGCGAAAAAACGATCACACTCGCAGCAACCGCTCGCCCCGCCCGATACCGCTGGCACCGGTGCGCACAGTTTCCAGAATGGCGGATTTGTCGATAGCGTTCAGGAAGGCGTCGTTCTTCGCCTGATCGCCAGTCAACTCGATGGTGTAGCTTTTGTCGGTTACATCAATGATGTGGCCGCGAAAAATATCGGACATGCGCTTGATTTCCTCGCGCTCTTTGCCGACTGCCCGCACTTTGACCATCATGTGTTCGCGCTCGATATAGGCGCCTTCGGTCAGGTCAACCACCTTCACAACCTCAATCAGGCGGTTCAGATGCTTGGTGATCTGCTCGATCACCTCATCAGAGCCCCGAGTCTGGATGGTCATGCGGGAAAGACTTTCGTCCTCCGTGGGCGCCACAATCAATGATTCGATGTTGTAGCCACGGGCCGAAAACAGGCCTACCACGCGGGACAGAGCGCCCGCCTCGTTTTCAATCAATACGGAAATGATGTGTTTCATGATGAAAGATTCCTCTTTTCGCTGCCCTCCCCCACGCACGGTAATGCGCGGGCTCGGCAGACAATAGATTCGTCTAATGACTATTGATTGTCAGGCGTCCTGGATGGACCCCTGATTTTTCACAAATCTTCAGACCCCAGAAGCATCTCGGTGATGCCTTTACCGGCCTGCACCATCGGGAACACGTTCTCGGTGGGATCAGTGCGGAAATCAATAAATACAGTGCGGTCTTTCAGCTTGCGCGCCTCGCGCAGCGCTGGCTCCACATCTTTCGGGTCTTCCACAAGAATACCAACGTGGCCATAGGCCTCCGCCAGCTTCACGAAATTGGGAAGCGCATCCATGTAGCTGTGGCTGTAGCGGCCGGAGTATTCAATCTCCTGCCACTGACGGACCATACCCAGGTAGCGGTTGTTCAGCGAAAGGACCTTGATCGGCGTGTTGTATTGCAGGCAGGTGGAGAGCTCCTGGATGCACATCTGCACCGAACCTTCACCAGTCACACAAAACACTTCGCTCTCGGGCTTCGCAAGCTTGATCCCCATGGCGTAGGGAATACCGACGCCCATGGTGCCCAAACCGCCAGAATTGATCCAACGGCGCGGTTCGTTGAATTTGTAGTACTGCGCCGCCCACATCTGGTGCTGGCCGACATCAGAAGTGATGTAGGCATCGGCGTCCTTGGTCATTTCCCACAGGGTCTCAATGACTTTCTGGGGTTTGATGACGTCCTGGTTGCCGCTGTCGTATTTCATGCAATCGCGTGCACGCCAGCCTTCAATCTGCTGCCACCAGGAATCAAGTGCTGGCTGATCCAGTTTGGCGCCGGATTCCTTGATCATGCCCATGAGCTCGATCAGAACGTCTTTCACATCACCCACGATAGGTACGTCGACCTTGACGCGTTTGGAGATGCTCGACGGATCGATGTCGATGTGAATGATCTTCCGATCGTTTTGAGCAAAATGCTTGGGGTTGCCGATCACGCGGTCATCAAAGCGCGCACCCACTGCCAGCAAAACATCGCAGTGCTGCATGGCATGGTTGGCCTCCCAGGTACCGTGCATGCCCAACATGCCGACGAAACGGCGGTCCGTGGCGGGAAAAGCACCCAAACCCATCAGGGTGTTGGTGATCGGCACGTTCAACATGTCGATCAGCTGACGCAGCTCAGCGGAGGCATTGGAGAGCAGAACACCGCCGCCAGTGTAGATATACGGGCGCTTGGCCGCCATCAGCAGCTGCATGGCCTTGCGAATCTGGCCGCCATGGCCTTTCTTCACAGGGTTGTAGGAGCGCATCTCCACTTTTTCGGGGTAACCCGTCCAGGGAGCTTTGGCGAAAGCAATGTCTTTAGGCACATCCACCACGACAGGGCCAGGACGGCCGGTGCGGGCGATGTGGAACGCCTTCTTCATCACGTCCGCCATCTGGCGCGGATCCTTGACCAGGAAGTTGTGCTTGACGATAGGCCGCGTGATACCCACGGTATCGCATTCCTGGAAGGCATCCTGACCGATGGCGGTGGCAGGCACCTGACCGGTAATGATGACCATGGGAATGGAGTCCATGTACGCGGTGGCAATGCCAGTGACCGCGTTGGTCACGCCGGGACCGGAAGTAACCAGGGCTACACCGACCTCGCCAGTGGCTCGAGCAAAACCATCAGCAGCATGCACTGCCGCTTGTTCATGACGCACCAGAATGTGCTGAACGATGTCTTGCCTGTAGAGCGCGTCGTAAATGTGCAACGCCGCACCACCTGGGTAACCCCAAATGTGCTTTACACCCTCAAGCTGCAAAGCCTTGATGAGAATTTCAGCGCCGCGAAGTTCGGAGGATTGGCTGCCAGCAGAGGCGGCAGCGGCCGATTTGATTTCGGCTTTAGAGATTTCCATTTTGATAAACCTTTCGAGAATTTCTCTGACGAAAAACCTTGGGTGCCCCTTGCCAGCCCTTATGAGGCCGCGTCAGGACTTGAGGCCAACAGCCATGAGCGAAAGAACATCCGCTGTGCTGAGACCCGTTTGCCTTTTTGATTGCAACTCGGATTATCGCACTGCAACATGAGAGATGTCTGATGGATCGCGAAAAAAAAGCCCGGTGGGTGCCATAATCGCCCGAAAGAAGAACCGCTACCTTCGCGACGCTTAAGCCTACCGCCCTTCCCTTCGACCGCCTAAACGCCTGTCGCGAACCGTCCCTTGGCCACTGAACAAGAACTCTCCGACTTCCTCAAGAGCGTCGAAAAGCGATCGTTCAAGCGCGCGCTCTATCACGTCCGCGACGATGAGGCTGCTCTGGACATCGTGCAAGACAGCATGATGAAGCTCGCCGAGCATTACGGCGACAAGCCCGCAGCGGAGCTGCCGATGCTCTATCAGCGCATCCTCTCCAACACCACCCTGGACTGGTTTCGGCGCCAGAAAACGCGCAAGGCACTGTTTTCGAACATGAGCGACTTCGAAACAGCGGATGGCGACAACGATTTTGATCTACTGGAAACCTTTGCAGGGGTTTCAGACTCACAGCGAACAGAAAGCGCGGAGGATTTGACGCGGCGTGCACAAATCCTGCACGTAATAGAGTTACAAGTCCAAGAATTGCCTGGCCGTCAACGCGAGGCTTTTCTGATGCGTTATTGGGAAGAGATGGATGTTGCCGAGACGGCAGCGGCTATGGGTTGCTCGGAAGGCAGTGTCAAGACACACTGCTCGCGCGCAGTCCAGGCGCTGGCTAAGGCACTCCGGGCCAAGGGAATCATGCCATGAACAGTCGCCACTATCCGCACACACGTGCGCACGCCGAGATATTGCAGAACCGCTTCGGGCTGAGAGTGGCTGCACGCCTATCCGCCGGTAGCGCTGAATTGCCGCATGACATCAGTGAGCGCCTGCGCGCCACTCGTGAACAGGCGGTTGCACGGCGTAAACAGGCTGTCGCCGTGACACGCCTGCGTACAGCTCCTGCGGTTGTCAGGTACGGAAACACGGTCGCCCTGGGCGGATTCGGCGACGATGTTCTGGGTCTGTGGGGTCGCCTGACCTCTGCTGTCCTTGTGATCGCCATGGCAGTCGCGCTGATAACGATCAATATCGTGCAAGAGGATGACCGTGTGTCTGAAGTCGCTGAAGTCGATGCAGCACTGCTCACTGACGATCTGCCTCCTGCCGCCTATTCCGATCCAGGCTTCCTCCAATTTTTGAAAACTGACTCGGCTGCGCGCACCTCGAGCCAGTAAATCCGGTTTTTTAAATGCGCGCTCAGTTGGTCAGTCTCCTGTCGGTCTCGACAATCGCATTAGCTGCAGCGGGCGCTGTTGCCTATGCGCAACTCGCGCCATCGGTGGCACAACCCCCAGCTGCAGCCGCCGCACCAATGGGCGGCTCCGTGAACTGGAGCGGTCTCAATGGGGAACAGAAGGCTGCCTTGAGCCCTTTGGCAAGCTTGTGGCCCAAGCTCAGTGCCGAGCATCAGCGCAAATGGATCGCATTGGCACACAATTTCGACCGCATGTCCCCTGCGGAGCGCAATATGCTGCAAGGTCGCATGAGCGATTGGGCCAAATTGACTCCAGCGCAGCGCACGCAGGCACGGTTGAATTTCGGTGAAACACGCAAGCTTCCGGTGGACGAGAAGAAAGCCAAATGGGAAGAGTACCAATCGCTGTCGGCTGAGGAGCGCCAGCGATTGGCAGCGGATAGACCCAAGCCGCCGAAAAGTACCGCTCCCGCTCTGCGTCCGGTGCCTCCTGAAAAGATCCTGCGCGCCACGCCGCGCCCTCCCGTATCACCGGCAGGTGGGGCTCAAACCCCTTCGCCCTTGAACAGAAACACGCTTCTGCCCCGCGCCCCTGCTCCGGCGGCCTCTTCAGCTACCCCTTAAAATCATGCGCTCTGGCGAGCGTGGGTGGCAAATGTTGCCGGGTGTAAGGCGTTTCTCTATTTCATTTTTCTCTATTCCATTTTTCACTGGCCCCTAGCCAATGGCGTGGACTTGGGCTAGCGAATTTGGGGCCGACTTTCCGCAAGCCAGCGATCCCATGGTCAACCGCCCTGGATGCTCGCTCTTTGAGCCACGCTTCCTAGCTACTCCTCATAGCCCTATCTCTCAGCGGTCAATCGGCCTGTAGTCCTTGCTCAACATATCTTCGACGATGCCATCTTCTTCCAGCGCGCCTTCCTCACCGCTCATCGCTCCGCCGCTGCGGCGACGCATGGCTTGCTGGCTCTATGAAGGCATGTTGATGTTCGCCGTCGTCTTTTTGGCTGGCTACCTTTTCAGCGCTTTGACACAAACTCGCCACGCGCTGCACAACCGGCACGGCTTGCAGGCCTTTATTTTCGTGGTCGCGGGCATCTACTTCGCGTGGTTCTGGTCGAAAGGCCAGACCTTGGCCATGAAAACCTGGCATATCCGGGTGGTGGACCGAGGCGGCCAATCGCTTCCACAATGGCGGGCTCTTCTGCGCTACTTCCTGAGCTGGATCTGGTTTCTGCCTCCGCTGCTGCTGATGGCGCCTTTCGGACTTTCGGGTGGTGAAATTTCTGTGCTCCTGATGGGGTGGGTGGCGGTCTGGGCGTTGCTGAGTCGATTTCAACGCGAAGGACAGTTTTGGCACGACGTTTGGGCAGGCACACGTTTAGTGGAAGCACCGCGACTCCCTCCAAAGGTCAAAAAACGCTCTTAGGACGTGTTTTCCAGCTAAGCGCGTGTTCATCAACAAGTTGCCATATGCCTGCGTGACAATCGCCGCATGAGCTCAACGCCTTCCAAATCAAATCCGACCACGCCGCCAAGAGACCCGAACGAGCCCGTTAACCCGCAAAAGGCACGAACTGGTCTCTCACGTATCTGGCATGCCACCGGCTACTCCATCGAAGGCTTGCGTGCAGGCTGGAACGAAACGGCATTCCGGCAGGAAGCCATGGCAGCCATGGTTCTCATACCCGCCGCTTTCTGGTTGGGCCGTAGCTGGGCGGAGACAGCACTTTTGGCTGGCTCGGTACTGATCGTGATGATTGTCGAACTGCTCAACACGGGTATAGAGACGGCCATCGACCGCATAGGGCCTGAATGGCATGATCTATCCAAGCGAGCGAAGGATATGGGCAGCGCTGCGGTCCTGCTGAGCTTGCTGATGGCGACCGGCATTTGGCTGGCAGCCTTGTACGTTAAATTCTTCGTTTCATGAAAAATACTGTTTCTGTTTCCGCTTCCCTTTCCGCTTCTGTACCCAAGCCCGCATCTGAGCCGGCTTTTTCTCTGTGTGTGTACTGCGGTTCCCGCAATGGAGTGACTCCAGACTACGCTGAAGTCGCTCGCGAAGTAGGACATTGGATTGGCGAACATCAAGGCCAACTCGTGTATGGCGGTGGCCGTAGTGGCTTGATGGGTGTCGTGGCTGATGCAGCACTGGAAGCCGGTGCACGGGTGATTGGCGTCATTCCCCAAGCGCTGGTCGATAGAGAGCACGCCCACCGAGGCTGCACCGAATTGCTGATCGTAGACACCATGCATGAGCGCAAGCGCCTCATGGCCGAGCACTCCAATGCATTCCTGGCCTTGCCGGGAGGGATTGGCACGTTTGAAGAGTTCTTTGAAGCATGGACGTGGCGCCAATTGGGCTACCACAACAAACCGCTCGGCCTGCTCAATCACGCAGGCTATTACAGCAGCATGCTGGAGTTCCTGCGTCATGGCGTCAACCAGGGCTTCATGGACGAAGGTCAAATGCGGTCGATTGAGGTAGACGAGCGTCCGACGCCCTTACTGGAAAAGCTCATAGAGTCCGCGGGGTTGCCCACGGCCGTGCGTCTCGAGGAAATTTAAACCTTAGGGCGTCCATGCGAACGCCGCAGCGCAATCAATGCGTTCCGCTGCAGTTTCCGGGTTAAGGACCACAGCAAAAAGCCGCACTCCGAAATTCGGAGTGCGGCTTTTTTCTGGGCGGCGTTCAGGGGTTCATCTGAGCCCCTGAAGAATACTCAATCCCAGCGGAAATCCTTGTTGCGGGATTCCCAGGCAGTCAATTGCTCTTCAGCAACATCCTTGGCAATACCTTGGCGCTCTTGGAGTTTGCCAATGAACTGGTCACGCTTTCCGGCAATGACATCCAGATCATCATCCGTTAGCTTGCCCCATTGCTCTTTCACTTTGCCTTTGAATTGCAGCCAGTTGCCTTTGATGCGGTCTTCATTCATATTCAGCTCCTTGTTTCTACGATAGGTCACAGTTGCCGTCTCCGGGTGTCAGAGACCAAAACGTCTGCGATGGATTTACTGTAGAAAAGATAGCTGGATTGGTCAGTCAGCGCAGGTGAGCATTGCGCGTCAGTCCACACCTACGGCAGCACACCTACTCGCGCTCTTCAGGCAAGAACAGCTCCTGCAGGTCGCTCAGGAAGTCGAATCCACGCTCACTCGGGCGAACCCAGGCGCCTTCGCGTTCAATCAAGCCCGCTTCCTCAGCCTTTTTCAACCCTTCGGTGACGCTGCTCGGAGGCAAGCCCGTGCGATCAACGAAATCCTGCAGCGCGAAGCCGTCCTTCAATCTAAAGGCGTTCAGCATGTACTCGAAGGGTAAATCCTTTCGCGGCACCTCATGCTCCTGGGCAATCGCATCGCCCGCCAGTGCCTTGTTCATGTAGAGATCGGGTTCACGATGCCGCACCTGACGAATGATCCTGTGGGCGAAACTCAGTTTGCCGTGAGCGCCTGCACCTATCCCCAGGTAGTCTCCAAATTGCCAGTAGTTGAGGTTGTGCACACAGCGGTGACCCGCGCGTGCATACCCCGAGACCTCATACCGTTCCAGACCCGCCCCCACCGTAAGTTCGGTGATGCGATCGAGCATGGCCCAGGCGCTGTCTTCATCCGGTACCTTGGGTGGAAACTTGAAAAACACCGTATTCGGCTCGATCGTGAGGTGGTAGATCGACAAATGAGGAGGTGCCAGCGCCAGAGCGGTATGTACGTCCTGCTCCAAGCCCTTCAGGGTTTGCCCAGGCAGTGCATACATCAAGTCCAAATTGAAGGTATCGAAGGCTCTAGCGGCCTCCTCCACCGCGGCACGGGCCTGTGCGCCATCGTGCACCCGACCCAGCGCTTTCAGGTTGGCATCATCGAAACTCTGCACACCCACAGAAAGACGGGTCACCCCAGCCCCCCGAAACGAGGCGAAGCGTTCGCGCTCGAAGGTGCCAGGATTGGCTTCCAGCGTAATCTCGCACAACGGAGCGAGCTGGACACGGGCGCGGATTGCGGCGATCAGGCGGTCAATGGCCTCAGGCTCGAACAAGCTGGGCGTGCCCCCACCGATGAACACGCTATGAATCTGACGCCCCCATATCAGCGGGAGACTGCTTTCAAGATCAAGGATGAGCGCATCAATGTAGCGCTTTTGCTGCGCCAGCTTATCCACACCCACACGAGGTTCATGCGAATTGAAATCGCAGTAGGGACACTTTTTGAGGCACCAGGGCAGGTGAACATAGAGCGACAACGGCGGCAAGGCTGGCAGTTGCAGGGTGCCAGTGCGCATGTAATGTGTGAGGTCTTTCACAGCCAGCGTTCACGCATCAAGACCACCATGGCCTGAGCCGCCTGGCCGCGATGGCTATGGGCGTTCTTGACTTCTGGCGGCAACTCCGCGAAGGTTTTTTCAAACTGGGGGATGAACATCACAGGGTCGAAACCGAAGCCGTTGGTGCCTTTCGGCTCTCGTACGATCTCGCCGACCACCCGGCCTACGGCGATCAACGGTTCTGGATCGTCGGCGCTGCGCAGAGCCACTAGCGTGCTAACCAGTGCTGCACGGCGTTGATCCACAGCTTGCATCTGTTCGAGCAACGCGCGTACGTTATTCGCATCACCCTTCTCGTAGCCGAATTGAGTGGCGTAGTACGCCGTGTCCACGCCTGGGAGGCCACCAAAGGCATCTACGCACAAGCCTGCGTCATCGGCCAACGCTGGCAGGCCGCTGGCCGCGGACGCATGGCGCGCCTTGGCAAGCGCGTTTTCAACGAAGGTGCGATACGGCTCCTCAGCCTCGCCAATGCCCAGCTCGGATTGGCGCACCAGCGTCATCTGCAAGGGTGCCAACATCGCTTGCAATTCGGCGAGCTTTCCCTGATTGTTCGAAGCTAAAACGATTTTCATGACCTTGCTCTCATCTGCACCTTGGGTGGCGCTTATTGCAACAGGGCGCTCTGCTGCGCGGCGATCAGCTCGCCAATGCCCTTTTCGGCCAGAGCGAGCAGTGCGTTCATTTCCGCACGGGAAAACGCAGCCCCTTCAGCCGTGCCTTGCACTTCTACGAAATGACCAGCGCCAGTCATGACGACGTTCATATCCGTATCGCAAGCCGAGTCTTCGCTGTAATCGATATCGAGCAGAGGAACGCCCCCCACAATGCCTACCGATATGGCCGCCACCGGCTGAATAATGGGCGATTCAGCGAGTGTGCCGCGTTGAATGAGCCAATTCACCGCATCTTGCGCCGCGATAAAAGCGCCAGTAATGCTGGCGGTACGCGTACCACCGTCGGCCTGAATGACATCGCAATCGAGATGAATCGTGCGTTCGCCCAGCTTCTTGAGATCAAATACGGCCCGCAGGCTGCGGCCGATCAGACGCTGGATCTCTTGCGTGCGGCCGCTCTGCTTACCGCGCGCGGCTTCCCGGTCGCCACGTGTGTGCGTGGCTCGCGGGAGCATGCCGTACTCTGCGGTCACCCAGCCTTCACCGCTGCCACGCTTGTGGGGAGGCACCTTTTCCTCGACGGAGGCGTTGCACAACACGCGGGTGTTGCCAAACTCGATCATCACCGAACCTTCAGCATGCAAGGTGAAGTGGCGGGTAATGCGCACGGGGCGCAGCTGGTCAGCCGCCCGGTCGGTTCGTTTCGGTGCGTTGGAGGCAGAAGAAGTGGTCATGGATGAAAGGATGAATAGTGGGGAATGTCGCTGCCCGGGTGAGCGCGTATGACTGATTTTCTCAGAGCCTGTTCAAAGTCTCTTCGACCGGGCTTTCTGAGTGCGAAGTGAAAGGACGCCCATGGGGCTCCATAGGGTCGGGCAACTCGGTAATGACTACGCGCTCAGAGAGGCTTTCTCAGAGCGCGTGCTTAAGCGTTTGGAACTCAATCTTCTCGCAAGGAAGGCTCTGAACAGAGCTCAAAGTCTAGCGCCTGCGGGCCACGGATCGTTGAATGGCTTCGTTGATTTCTTCAATGGAGCGATCAATCGCGCTTTCATCCAGGTTATCAGTGACCGGATCGATTTCGTCAGCCTGTATGGTGGAGGCAAAGCCTTCGACGCTCATGGTTTCGGTTTGGGTGAACCCACTGCTATCGTTACCGATTCGCTGGGAAGTGCCTTCCCACTCAATCGCCAGAGCCGTGACGTTGTCAGCGTGCGAACCGCCATTTTTCAGCGCCTCATCCACCAGCTCGGGAACGACTTTGGCCACTGGCTGGGCCGAAAGGGCCGCCACGATACGCTTGTCTTCCACGCAACCCCAAAGGCCGTCAGAGCACAAAAGCATCTTATCGCCCTGTTTGAGAAGCAAGGGCCCGGAAATATCAAAGACAGGCCGCACTGCGGAACCAAGACAGGTAAACAACACGTTGCGGTTGATACCCTTGAGCGGCATGCCCGCTCGGCCTTGCGCTTCCAGGTAGGAGTGATCACGGGTCCGTGAAACGAGCTGACCATCTCTGACGATATACAGGCGCGAATCTCCGCAGTGCACCCAGTACAGGTTTCCCCCCTGAATAAGCGCCACGACCAAGGTGGTGCGAGGGGTATCAAGCATGGCACGCGCGCTGGCATGGCGAACGATCTGCTGATGGGCCGCCTTGACAGCGCTGCTAAGAAAGGGCGCCACCTCCGGTAGACGCGGCTTGGCGTCACGTTGGAAACGGGCTGACATGGTCTGCAAAGCGATCTGGGCAGCGGTCTCCCCTTCGGGATGCCCCCCCATACCATCGGCAAGCATGAACATGCTGGCTTCACGCGTGAAGCAGTAACCCATGCGGTCTTCGTTCTTTTCACGGCCACCGACGCGACTGAGCTGAAATACTGAGAATTTCATGAGAATTACCGTGTTTTCGTGTGTCCGGTTTCCTGGAGCGTATTCACTATTCGCTGATCACGATCGTGTTTCATACTTTCAAAGGCGTCCCTCTCCCGAGGGGCTCTTCCTGAATCGCTCATTATTTGGGACCGAAGCGCGTGGCCCGCATGATGTTCTTCTTCGCGTCGGACATCACGTTATCGAATTGGAGCCGCACTTTCTCGCCCACTGAAAGCTTGGTGTACTGACGCTCGCCTTCCCTGCCCAGTTCTTTCTGCAACGCGAAGACTGACTGCGGCCTGGACAGCGGATCCAGCGACATGCACCACTCCACCATTTCGATCAGGTTGTCGGAGTAGACCCCCCGCATGCGGGTCAATGACAAGCCCAGGCGGTCTTTGTCAAGCCGCTGGGGTGCATCGTTGGGTGGATAGCCTTGCATACAGGAGTAAATGCAAGCGCCAATGGCGTAGATATCCGTCCAGGGCCCCATGGTGGAGTCACGTCGGTACATCTCGGGGGCTGCAAAACCGGGGGTGTACATAGGGCGGGTGAAGTTTCCGTCCTTGTTGAGCACTTCGCGCGCAGCCCCGAAATCGAGCATCACGGCCTTGTTTTCATTGGTGACGAAAATATTGGCGGGCTTCAAGTCGAGATGCAGCATTTTGTGCTGATGGACGATTCGCAGGCCACGCAAAATTTCATCGAAAAGGGACCTGATGGTCGACTCGCGAAACACCTTCTGTTTCTTCAGATCGCGCGCAGTCACAATGAAATCCTGTAAGGTGGCACCTTCCAGGTAGTTCATCACCATGTAGACCGTTTCGTTTTCCCGGAAGAAATTCAAAACGCTGACCACTGAGGCGTGCGAAATCTGAGCCAGTGAACGGCCCTCTTCGAAGAAGCTCTTGAGTCCTAGCCGGTAAAGAGACAGCTTTTCAGAGGCCACCTCCGGCACTAATTCTCCCGGCGCACGGGAAGTGAGCGCGGAAGGGAGGTATTCTTTGATGGCTACCTGTTGTCCGTCTTTATCGGTGGCGAGGTAGACCACCCCGAAGCCGCCAGCTGAAAGCTTGCGCACAACGCGATAGCCGCCGATCACCGTCTTCGGCGGCAGAGGGCTTGGCTTCGGCTTTGACATAATTTGCGGCAATTGTCTCCAGGCGGTCTGACCCGGGTTCTAGAAAATGGCCGCCATGACCCCCTATACCCTGGAAAGGTTCGAATGTCAGTTTACAGTATGACCAGCTATGCAAGCGGTCAACAAGCGGCACCAAAGGCAGAAGAAGGCTCTACACCGCCCAGGAGTTCGCGTTTGCGCCTGGCGCTTGAAATGCGCTCGGTCAATAGCCGCTTCCTGGATTTGCAGTTCCGCCTGCCCGATGAGCTGCGCCATGTGGAGCCCGCGCTGCGCGATTTGCTGGTCAAACGGCTCAAGCGCGGCAAGGTGGAATTGCGCGCTTACATCGAAGGCCGGGATGCTTCAGGCCTGCAAGAGCCCTCCCCACGCGCCTTGCAGCGCCTGTCGTCCATGCAGGATCAGGTTCGTGCCTGGCTGCCGGAAGCGCCAGCGCTGTCTGTAGCTGATGTTCTGCGCTTGGCTGTGAGCCCGGAGGATTTTAGTACATCGAGCATTGCCGAAGGCGCTTTGCCGTTGGCCCAGACGGTGCTGGATGAGTTCGTGAAGGCACGTGCCCGTGAAGGCGCTCGCTTGTCTCAGCTGTTGGAACTTAGGTTAACAGAGCTTCGCCGGCTCGCCCGCGAAGCTGAGCCATTGATTCCAAAGGCTATTGAAGGCCAAACGCAGCGCTTTCTGGCGCGCTGGAATGAGGCTTTGGCTGGTGTTGACAATGCGCCGCCCGCCGCAGCCGCTCAGGAACGCGCCCTGAATGAAGCCACCGCCTTCGCGATCCGCATCGACGTATCAGAGGAATTGGGCAGGCTCATCTCCCATTTGGACGAAATCGAAGCCATCTTGAAAAAAGGCGGCGAGGTTGGCAAACGGCTGGATTTCCTGATTCAGGAGCTGCACCGCGAGGCCAATACCCTCGGCTCGAAATCGACCGTGCTGGAACTCACACGTATCTCGGTGGATATGAAAGTGCTGATTGAGCAGATGCGGGAGCAAGTGCAGAACATTGAATGAGGTTTCTAAACCCTCTACTGCGCACGCGGCCATGACTCTGGAATATCTGATCTTTGACTATTGCGAAGACGAGCATGGCATAGGCAACTGGGATGCCATGGCCAGCGTGAGCGAGGAACGCGTTCCCGCGATGGCGACCGAGATAGAGCAAGTCTTGCGCTGGGCCAGCCAGGAATTCCCGGGCAGCCAATATGGCCTCGACGATGGCGGCGACTGGGACTACGACCTGCAAGTGCTGACCGAGGGTGGGCAGCCGCTGCCCGCCAGCTTCGATTCAGGGAGTGGCAAATTGCTCCTGGCCCCTCCCCCGGCCGGACGCACCACTGCCACGCTCTCATTGGCCGGCTCGACTCAATTCTTTGCGGCATTCACCACATGGCTTTCAGAAAACCAGGAAAACTGAAGGTCCCAAGCGAGTCTGCCGCAGAGACCGCGCCTTAACCGAGCCCTGAACCGAGCCTCGTCTTCGTCAAATGCCACTGAAGGAAGTTCAGGAAAGCCTGAACCTTTCTGGAATGGCGGCGGTTTGGAAGGTAAGCCGCATAGACGCAGGTGTTCTGGTCTTGCGGATTGATCTGGTAGTCCTGGAACAACCGCTTCAGGCGCCCAGTCTGCACATCATCCCGGACGAGCCACTCTGCCAGCAAGGCAATGCCAAGCCCGTCCAGTACGGCCCCGCGCAAGATGTCCGCGTTATTGGCAGCCAACCTCGAATGAATTTCCTCATGATGTATGCCACCATCCGGGCGCAGGAACGACCAGCGTTGCGGCCCTGCCTGGTAGTTGAAACGCAGGCACTGGTGGTCAGATAGCTGCTCTGGCTTATGGGGCGTTCCGTACCGTTCCAAATACTCTGGGCTTGCCACCACGTAACGCTGATGCTCAGCCAGGGTGCGCACGATGAGCTGCGGTTGTGAAGCTGGCGAGCCGATACGAACTGCCACATCTATACGCTCGGAAGCCAAATCGACATACGCATCAGACAGCAC
The DNA here is from genome assembly GCF_000422885.1 of Ottowia thiooxydans DSM 14619. Lineage (GTDB taxonomy): Bacteria > Pseudomonadota > Gammaproteobacteria > Burkholderiales > Burkholderiaceae_C > Ottowia > Ottowia thiooxydans. The sequence goes on from NZ_AUGX01000029.1 coordinate 64,016, forward strand.
GATATCCAGGGAAACGCGTGGGTTTTCAAGCAGGAAGCTGGCGATATGCGGGCTCAGATGCAGCCGTGCAAATGTGACCGGCAAAGATACCCGTAGGGGGCCAACTGCTTCAACGCCGGTATCTGACACGCTGCCATCGGCCTCATCCAGATCAGACAACACCCTGGACACCTGCTCCAGATAAGCCGCTCCCGCGTCGGTTAGAGTGACCTGGCGCGTTGACCGAGTCAGCAGCGCGGTACCAAGCGAGGCTTCAAGGCTGTCTATTAAACGCGTGATGGATGAGGTGGCAACCCCCAGCCGCCGGGCGGCTTTGGAGAAGCCCCCAGATTCGGCCACATCCACAAACGCTCGCAGGGCTTGAATTTTGTCCATAGTTATCTTTGCACTGTACGCAACATAACGTTGCTACAAAAACGTATTCACTTAATCTTTCGCAAAGATTAATCTCACTGCATCGACAACGCAAGCACCTCTCACCGAGTCCCCGGAGTTAAAACTATGTCCGCTGAAGGCATCACCAAGCAAAACAAGGCATCGGCCGCCGCGTCTACCCACTCAGGGTTGCCGCTTTCCTTGACATTCCTGCTGGCAAGCGCTGCGGGCCTGGCAGTCGCGGCGCTGTACTACAGCCAACCGATGCTAGGGGTGCTGGGTGCTGACATCGGGGCTTCGACGCAGGCAGTCGGGCTGCTGCCCACCTTGACCCAATTGGGCTATGCATTAGGTATCCTCTTTCTGGCCCCGCTGGGTGACCGGCATGACCGGCGCCGCATCATCCTGGCCAAAGCGGCCATCTTGTGCGCAGCACTGCTGCTGGCAGCGGTTTCTCCCTCGCTGACAAGCCTGCTGGCTGCCAGCTTGGTCATTGGCTTGGCAGCGACGATGGCCCAGGATATTGTTCCGGCGGCTGCTACGCTGGCTCCCGAGACGCATCGCGGCAAGATCGTGGGAACCGTGATGACGGGCCTCCTGCTGGGCATTTTGCTGTCCCGAGTAGTGAGCGGTTTTGTGGCTGAGCACTGGGGTTGGCGGGCCATGTTTGCGGTGGCCGCCGCGAGTATTGCGCTCGTGGGGCTGGCCGCATGGCGCCAACTCCCGCGCTTTCAGCCCACCACACAGCTGCCCTACCTTGCGCTTTTGAAATCGCTTGGCTCGCTGTGGAAACAGCATGCCGCACTACGCCGGGCGACGTGGGCGCAGGGCTTGCTCTCCATTGGTTTTAGCGCATTTTGGTCGACCCTGGCGGTCATGCTGCATGGCGAACCGTTTCACCTGGGCGCCGCTGCCGCCGGAGCCTTCGGGCTGGCAGGTGCAGCAGGCGCCCTGGCAGCACCCGTTGCCGGGCGCATCGCAGACCGCTATGGCGCACCGTTGGTTACCCGCCTGGGGGCAGGCCTGGTGTTCATCTTCTTCGCTGCGATGGCGCTGGCACCGCTCATGGGATCAGGTGCACAACTGGGGTTGCTGGTGGTCTGCGCCATTGGCTTTGACCTAGGCATACAGGCCTCACTGATCGCCCATCAGACCATCATCTATGGGATTGATGCCAACGCCCGCAGCAGACTCAACGCGGTGCTCTTCACTGGAATGTTTATTGGCATGGCCATAGGCTCCGCATTAGCCGCTCTGCTGTTTGCCGAGTTCGGCTGGATGGCAGTTACGGTGCTGGCGACAACCTCCGCGCTGTGGGCCTTGATCCTGCGCCTACGCGGCTGAAGACGGCAAAGTTTATCGACGGCTACCACGCAGACTGAAGCAGTGAAAGCACCTCTGCCGAAGATGCCACTGGGCGAGGATTGCGCTGCAAGAACCAGTCGCCCATGGCATCTTCTGCAATTTGGCCAAGCTCGGACTGCGCGATTCCGACATCACGCAAACGGGTTGGCACAGGCAGAGTTCCAAGCAGAGTTTGAAGGCGGTTGATCGCGTCTTTTATGTTTGGTCGTGGCTGGCTGGCCGCCCCCAAAGCCATGCCGATCTTGGGAGCACCGCGTTCCGTGGCGCGAGCATTGAATTGCATGGTGTGTGGTAGCACAATCGCATTCACCACACCGTTGGCCACGCCATGCCGATGCCCGATAGCGTGCCCAAGCACCGAGGCCAGCCCAGCACCTCCAAAGTCAGTGCCCTGCCCGCAGAGAGCTGCGGCGACTACCAATTCGCAACGCCCGTGAGCGTCATCGTTGATGGCAGCCACCAAGTGATCAGACAGCAATCGCACCGATTGCATCAGCAATGCATCCGAGAAAGGGTTGGCTTGGGGCGATTCCAGCCCTTCAATTGCCATGGCAAGAGTGTTCATACTGGCGCTCAACACGAGCGAGGCCGGAACGGCGTTGACCAATTGAGGGTCAATGAACACGGCATGAGCACGGGTTTTGGGATCAAACAGCGCGAGACGCCTACCGCTGACGGGATCAAGTACAGCGCTGCCGGCTTTGACGCAGGCAGTCGTCGGCGTGGTGGGCACCACCAGCTGAGGAAGTTTGGGATGAACCAAGCGCGGGCTGATCCATTTGCCACCGGCGTCTTGCTGGCTGCATAGGCGGTGGGCATCACTACCCTCTGCAAGCATGATGCTCGCCGCGCGTGCGGTGACGATAGGCGATCCCCCGCCCACCGCAATCACAGCATCAGCTTGCAAGCGCTCCAGTTCCCTGGAGACTTCCAGCACAGCCGGTACTGGACTGTGTTCAACGGTTCCCGGAATCCACCCCGCCAACTTTGAGCCAAGCGCATCTCGCAAGCGCGCCGTGGTGCCTTCGTCCCGCGCCAGGGATGCACCCGAAATGATGACCGCGCGCGAGCATCCCAGTCGATCCAGTTCACGGCCCAAACTCGCCAAACTGTCTGATCCGCAAAATATCCGCTGCGCAGCAGGCGCGTGCTGGAAATTCAAGGAGTTTCCCAGGTCGAAGCGCGGAGTTCTGGAAACCGATGAGTCTTGAGACATTGAAGAACCTTTTCCTTGTTTAGGTGTTGCAGCCTGCAGGCATCTCATCACGAAAAAACTCCGACAGATCACGATCCAAGCCGAAACGATCACCGCGATAGATGGTCACGGCGAAATAAATGACCCGTTCCGAAGCATCGCAAAGAACGCGCTCGGCTCGGGCAGCCGGAGAAGCCATGGGATAGCCAAGCGCGGCAGCCGCCTCGAAGTCCATGGGCATCACGGTCAAACGCTCTTGGGCGATCTTCACAGAATTAGCATGTTGGCGCACCAATTGCACCAGTTTTTCCGTCTGTTCAGCGCCTTTGGGAAAACGCTCATGCAAGTCTTCAGCCACGTGCACCACGGACAAACCGTAGGGCACGCCGTCAATCTGGTCGAGCTTGCGAGTGCATATGTAAGGGCCCTCTTCACGGCCTACTTGCCAACGCGCGGGTGGCAGCTTGTCGACCCGGCTCTGCGATAGCAACGCAACACCATAGTGAGGCGATTGATGCAAGCTGGAGGCCACCGATGTAAACAGTGGCTTGCCCGCGAGAGGCTCTTGAGGGTCATTGGGTGCATACGTCACGAAGGTGCGGCGCCCGCGCTGACTGGAGAGCAAACCTTCATCCACAAGGATTTGCACTGACTGACGCACAGTCACCCGGCCTAAGCCGTATAGATCGACCAGCTCCTGCAAGCTGGGAATTTCTTCACCGAACGGCCATTCACCGCTGAGAATTTGGCTGCGCAGCAAGCTTGCCAGCTGCGCATAAAGAGCAGTAGCCCCAAGCGTGAATTGGGGGGCCGGCTGCGGATTCACCAATATCTCCAAGACCTGGGAGGGAGCTACCTTACTCGGCCGCGATCTTGTTATCTTCTATCACCTTGCGCCACATCTTGGCGTCTTCGCGAATGAGCTGATCCAGCGCTTCTGGTGCACCCGGTGCCGGGGTGGCATTCAGCGCACGCATACGGTCCCGAACAGTGGGTTGAGCCAAGGTCTCATTCAACGCCTTGTTGTAGGCCTGCACGATGGGCGTCGGCGTTTTAGCTGGCAGCATCATCGCGTACCACCCATCATTGATGAAGCCCTGATAACCCTGCTCCGCCACCGTGGCGATGCTGGGCAATTCTGGCAAGCGATTGGGGCTGCTCACCGCCAAGGCCTTCAGGCGACCACTTTTTACCTGCGCCTCACTGGAAGAAGGTGTGAGCAGACTGAAATCCACATTGCCACCGATCACATCCATCATGGCGCTGACGCCTTTGTAGTGAATCATGCGGATATCGACACCGGTCTGCGCCTTTAAACGCTCCATCATCAAATGCTGAGGGGTGCCTAAGCCGATAGAGCCGAAGGTAAGGGATCTGCCTTGTGTCTTGGCCAAAGCAAGCACCTGCTTGAGATCTGCGCCAGGCAAGTTGGGATTGGCCACGATCACATAGGGAGTGGTGGCAATCATGCCCACGGCTCGGAAATCCTTGACGGGATCAAAGCCTAGCTTCGGGCCTACCAAGCCGAAGGTGGGCTGTACATTGAATGTGATCAGCACGGTGCTGCCGTCAGGCTTGGATTTGGCCACATGGTCCGTAGCAATGGTGTAGCCCGCGCCGGGCTTGTTCTCGACAATGATGGTACGGCCCATGGAAGCGGCCATAGATTCACTCAGTACGCGCGATAGCGTGTCTACCCCGCCGCCCGGGGTGCTGCCTGACACGAAACGGGTAGCTTGAGTGGATTGTGCCAATGCAGGCAATGCGGGCAACGCAACAGCGGATGCGGCGGCAATCGCCAGCCATGTCTTCCAACGCATGAGTTCTCCTTTGTCTCCGGAATCAAATCGAGTCAGGCGATCGGCGGCGAGCTCGCAACCCGCGCTCCAAAAAGACGCTGACCGGAGTTACCGCATCGACCATGCTGATGTTTCATTGTATTATCAAGCATCCTTCTCGGCCAACCATCTTTTTCATTTTTTCTCATCATGAACCACAGCAACGTTTGTCAGATGTTGGGGATAGAGATCCCGGTCTTTGGCTTTTCCCACTGCCGCAACGTGGTGGCTGAGATCACGCGCGCCGGGGGTATGGGTTGCCTGGGCACCGCCTACTACACGCCGGAGCAGCTGGAAATTGAACTCAGCTGGATTGACGAGCAGGTAGGCGGCAAGCCCTACTCCATCAATATGCTGCTGCCCCAGAAGTTCGAAACCGTGGGCGAGTCGCTTAGCTTCGACAAGCTGCCCGAAGGGCATGTGGCGTGGCAGAAGAAATTACTCGACGATGCGGGCATCCCCGCCTTGCCGGACTCAGAGCGCGAGCGCTTGTTGCACGACGAGTTGGCGCAGATGCACCTGACACCGGAGTTCGCAGATGAGCTTATAGAGGTCGTACTGCGCCATCCAAACGTGAAAATGGTGGTCAGCGCGCTGGGCTCGCCTCCGCGCCATATTCTTGATCGCCTCCATGCGAGCGGTATCAAGGTTGGCGCGATGACAGGCAAGGTTCAACACGCGTTGAAGCACAAGGAAGCCGGCCTGGACATTCTCATCGCCCAAGGCACCGAAGCGGCCGGACATACCGGAGTCGTTTCTTCCATGGTTTTATGGCCCGAGGTCGTGGATGCGGTCGCCCCGATTCCCGTGCTGGCTGCCGGAGGTATTGGGCGTGGCAGACACATGGCTGCTGCTTTCGCACTGGGTGCGCAGGGTATTTGGTGCGGCTCTATCTGGCACGGCACGCGCGAAAGCGATCTGACCGACGAAATGAAACAGTTGCTCTACCAGGCCCGCTCGGAAGATGCTGTGCAAACCAGGTCCAAGACCGGAAAACCCGGCCGCATGCTGCGCAGCAAGTACACCGAAGCCTGGGTTCAACCCGGCGCCCCAGCCACCCTACCCATGCCTTGGCAGAACGTGCTGAACGCCGAAGCGCGTCTGCGTATCGATCGCGCCCGAGCGCTGGATTACATGACCTGCCCCGTGGGCCAGATCGTAGGCACCATCAACAACGAAAGTTCAGTGCGCCAGGTGATCCAGACTATCTTGGAGGAATTTGTGACCACTGTCGAGCAGATGCCGGCCGTCACGGGCTTGGACGGCACTTAGCCTTCATCAGACAGCGACTTCAACAGATCAACCCCGCGAGGGTTCTAAAAGCTTAGCCAAACCAGGAATGGCCGCCAGCGCATTTTGCGTGGTCCGCTCCATCAGCTCCTGCTCGGAAATGCCTCTCAGCGCTGCGATGACTGATGCGATTCGCGGCAATTCACCCGGTTCGTTTCGGCCTTGTGGTTTGCCGGCGGAGCGCTCATCAGATGTGGCATAGAGCCAACGCGGAGGAATGTCAGGTGCATCGGTCTCGAGCACCAGCGATTCAATCGGCAAAGATTTTGCGAGTTCACGCAAGCGCGTGGCGCGCTCGTAGGTCACCGCCCCGCCAAAGCCAAGCTTGAAACCCATCTCCACGAATATCTGGGCCTGCTGAAGACTGCCGTTGAATGCATGGGCAATGCCGCCGGGTACAGGAATATCCCGCAGACCTTTCAGTACGGCATCCACGGAGCGGCGCACATGGAGAATCACCGGCCGCTCATACCGGCGTGCCAACTTGAGCTGCTCTCTGTAGAACAACTCCTGCCTGGCACGCAGTGGCTGCTCATTCAACGCCGGCACGAAGTAGTCGAGCCCAATCTCTCCCACCGCCACCAGGGAAGGGTCGTGCGCATAAAGGCCCAGTGATTCGTCTAGCCGCGCGAGCGCATCTTCAGCGGCGCGTTCAACGAACAGCGGGTGGATGCCCAGCGCATAGGCATCACCAAAACGGTGCGCCAAGCCGCGTGCAGCTTCGAACTCAGGAACTTCAACCGCCGGAATAATACATTTTGAAACATTGTTGAATGCAGCTCGCTTGCGCACGGCTTCCACGTCATTTGTGAATTCCGGCGCATCCAGATGGCAATGGGTATCGATCCAAGCTTGCATGCTGCGATCATGCCGCAATAAGCCCTTGGAATGGCGACCGCAGTCGAGCAGGCAGTGCACGACTGAATGAACCGTGGTACTGTGTTGTTTCAGCTTCTAGCCACGGTGCATCAATATGCGAAGGACCGCGCTTTACAGTCGTTCAACCTCCAGCCGGGCCTCCCCGCAAGGCGACGCCATTGCCGAAAGCACTCCGGTTGATCCTCCGCAGGCAGCGCAGGCGCCGTCCCGCCGGCAGCGCATGGTGCGTGCGCTGAATCACCCCCGAACGTTGTGGCTAGCCATTGGCGTTCTGGGTGTTTTATTGGCCTTGTCATTCAGCACGTCACTCAGGAACGGCCCCAGTCAGCTCACGCAAGACGACATCAATGCGGCCGTGATGCACACCCTGACCACCCGGGTTCTCCCCTCCCCTGCAGCGAGCGCGGCAGCTACTGTGGCGCCCTCAGTGGTGCGAGTGGAAGGCTTCGTAGCCGGCAAGAAGGGCAAACCGGATATGGAACAGGGCGTGGGCTCCGGGGTGGTGATCATCGAAGATGGCACCATCTTGACCAACCTGCACGTGGTTCAGGGGGCGGAAACCCTCAAGGTCACTTTCGCGGATGGTTTTGAAAGCCCTGCAACGGTGATTAATGTTCAGCCGGAAAACGATCTGGCAGTGCTGCGCGCGCAAAAAATTCCGGACGATCTTTTTCCGGCCACCATGCGGTCTACGAGCGATCTGCAGCCTGGAGACCAAGTCGTTGCAGTGGGCTTTCCATTCTCTATCGGGCCTTCGGTTTCCGCAGGCGTGGTCTCTGGTCTGGGGCGAGGGTTTCGCTCGCCGCAAGGGGGCCAGTTGATGCGAAACCTCATTCAATTCGATGCTGCAGCCAATCCTGGGAATTCGGGCGGGCCCTTGGTGACCATGGATGGCCAGGTGGTGGGTATCGTGACCGCCATCCTCAATCCCACCTCCGCACGCACATTCATCGGCATTGGCTTTGCGGTACCTATCGAGAACGCGGCTACCGCTGCAGGCCAACCGCCGTTTTAGATTAGTAGCGCTGCACTCGCAGCAAAGTCATTTTTCTTCGCATTGAAAGAGATTTTCATGGAAAGCGTACCCAGCACCTCCGCCTTTGCCCAGAGCCCCGGTACCGCGGAACTGATGGAGCGGATACTCTATGAAGTCAAACGCGTCGTCGTGGGGCAAGACCGCTTTCTGGAACGGGTGATGGTGGCCATGCTGGCTGGCGGGCATTTGCTGGTTGAAGGTGTACCTGGGCTAGCCAAGACACTCACCGTAAAGACGCTGGCGCAAACCTTGAACGGACAGTTCAAGCGCATTCAGTTCACGCCTGACCTTGTACCTGCCGACCTCGTGGGTACGCGCATCTACAACCAGAAAACCGGTGACTTTTCCACCGCCCTGGGACCTGTGTTCACCAATCTGCTCCTGGCTGATGAGATCAACCGGGCGCCAGCCAAGGTGCAAAGCGCGCTTTTGGAGGTCATGCAGGAAAGGCAGGTCACCATCGCCGGGCAGACGCACTTCGTGCCAGAACCGTTTTTGGTCATGGCCACGCAAAACCCGATAGAAACCGAGGGCACTTATCCGCTGCCGGAGGCTCAGGTCGATCGCTTCATGATGAAGGTGTTGGTTGATTACCCAACCGATGAAGAGGAATTCGTCATTGTGCAGCGCGTGACTGGGCCGCGAGTGGAGCCCAATCCTGTAGGCAACACGGAGCAATTGGCGGCATTGCAACGCGAGTGCCGAAATGTTTATGTCGATCCGTCTTTGGTGCAATATGCGGTGAAGCTGGTATCAGCCACCCGCCGCCCTGCGAACGTGGGCTTGAAAGATCTGGCCCCCATGATCACCTTCGGCGCCAGCCCTCGCGCCACCATCAATCTGACAGAAGGCGCTAGAGCGCTGGCCATGCTGCGTGGCCGCAGCTACGCGCTACCGGAAGACATGAGCGATCTGGTGCCTGACGTGCTGCGTCACAGGCTGGTGCTGTCGTACGAAGCGCTTTCAGAAGGACTCACGGCAGACGACATCATCATCCGCGTGATGGCGAAAGTGCCTCCACCACCCAAGCCCCTGCAACATGAAAAACTGGTGGCGTAAAAGCCCAAAGCCAATACCTCATGCGGTGTCCAACCCGGCGCGACCGGAGGAGGCAACGCAGACGGCCGGTGCGGAACATGTGTTGCGGCGGCTCGAATGGTCGGTCATTCGGCGGCTGGACGGGCTCCTGCAAGGTGACTACCGAACACTGATGCGCGGTGCCGGCTTGGACTTGGCCGATCTGCGCGAGTACCAGCACCACGACGACGTTCGCCATATCGATTGGAATGTCACCGCGCGCACGAATATCCCTCACGTGCGCGTATTCACCGAAGACCGTGAGATGGCGGCCTGGTTCCTGCTGGATCTAAGCCCTTCGGTGGATTTTGGCTCCGGCCTGCAGCGCAAACACCATGTTTCGGCAGAGTTCGTCACCGTATTGGCGCGGATACTCACGCGCCACGGCAACCGGGTGGGAGCGCTGCTGTATGGCACAGGCGTTGACACCGTGATTCCTGCACGCGCGGGCCGCCGCCACGTGCTGCATCTCTTGCACCAGATGCTGGACCGTGAAGCCGCCGCAGAGCAGCCCAAAGGCCAAAGCGCAGCAAGCGCCACCCGGCTTGATGATCTGCTGCGCGCCGGCGCGAATGTCGTCAAACGGCGCTCTACAGTTTTTGTGGTGTCGGATTTCATCAGCGAGCCAGGTTGGGAAAAACCGCTCGCCCAACTGGCCACTCGCCACGAAGTAGTAGCCGTTCGACTGTTGGATCCGTTGGAGCTCAACCTGCCTGATCTGGGTCTGCTGACTTTGCGTGATGCCGAAACCGGGGAGCAGTTGCTAGTCGATACGCACAACCCCGGGTTTCGAAAACGTTTTGCAGCCATTGCGGCGCAACGTGAAGCGGACCTGCGAGCCACGCTTGCGCGTGTTGGTGTCGATACGCTGGAGCTTTCTACAGATGGCAATCTCGTCGATGCAGTCGTGCGCTTTTCCGAATTACGCAAACAGCGCACGCGGCTTTCGGCGGGGGCAAGCTTGCCACGCCACTTGAACCGAGCAGCCTGAACTGGCGCGCAATGAATTAACAAACGGCTCTTATCATGAACCCGTCCTGGCTCACCAATTGGCGTTGGCCCACTGGCATTCCACAGCCTAACTTCCTGTGGCCACAATTTCTGTGGCTGCTGCTGGTGTTACCGCTGTTGGTGTTGCTGTACTGGTGGCTGATGCGGCGCAAGAAAAAACTGGCTGTGCGTTATGCCAGTCTGTCGATCGTCAAAGAGGCGATGGGTAAAGGCCCTGGCTGGCGCCGCCACGTGCCGCCCATGTTTCTGCTTCTGGCGTTAGTTTTCATGCTGCTGGCCAGTGCGCGGCCTGTGGCCGTGGTGGCCTTGCCTTCAAACCAGCAGACCATCATTTTGGCGATGGATGTCTCAGGGAGCATGCGCGCCACGGATGTCGAACCTAATCGACTAGTTGCCGCCCAGAACGCTGCCAAGGCGTTCCTCACGGAGTTGCCGCGCAACGTCAAGGTAGGCATCGTGGCATTCGCAGGTTCGGCGCAGGTGGCGCAATTGCCCACGGTGAATCGGGAAGACCTTGTCACGGCCATCGATCGCTTTCAAATGCAACGCGCCACGGCCACCGGCAACGCCATTGTCATCTCCCTGGCCACACTGTTTCCCGATGCCGGCATAGAGCTGCAGCAACTCAGCCCAGACCGCATGCGCGGATCCGGCCGCTCTTTGGACCAGGCACCACCCAAGGTCAATGAGTTCGTTCCTGTTCCGCCTGGCTCCTACACCTCAGCCGCAATCATCATGCTGACAGACGGCCAACGCACCACGGGAGTAGACCCGCTTGAAGCAGCCAAGATGGCGGCTGACCGAGGGGTGCGCGTCTACACGGTAGGTATTGGCACTGTGGACGGCGAGACCATCGGCTTCGAAGGCTGGTCCATGCGGGTGAAGCTTGATGAAGCAACCCTCAAGGGCATTGCGCAACGCACGGCGGCAGACTATTTTTATGCCGGTACTGCAGCGGATCTGAAAAAGGTCTACGAAACGCTCAGCAGCCGCCTGACCATCGAGAAAAAGGAGACTGAAATCTCCGCGTTGTTTGCGCTCGCTGCTGCGGTGCTGGCGTTGATTGCTGGCGGGTTATCCATGCTTTGGTTTAACCGCATTTTGTAGGCGTCCCTGCCTTTTACCCTAGACAAGAGCAGAAGGCAGTCAACATGCGCCAAAAACAAATCAACTGCCGCAGACCCTCACCCTGCCCTACCCAAAAACCCTGATAACGCGCTGATTCTTCATGCTGATGCAAGTATATGAGCCTGCGCGGATCGTGAACGTGTTGCCAGAGGCCGGCTCGGTCAAAGCCTTGAATTATTCTTTCCTGATCAGGAAAGACGAGCGTCACCAGGGCCGAGCGCAGCAATGGCCCGAGTGAGGCTCCCCACCCCTTGAGGCCGTGTATTTGTACCGGGGACATAGTGGACACATGTTCGGAGACATGGTGAACGCTTTTGGGATTAGATAATGAATCGGCCAGTCTGTATAGATTGATCGTTGAGATTGATCCGAGCGATACGCAAAGTACTCCAAAACACGTCAAAGTAACCGTGCTCATTGGAGTCTTCGCGCATAGCAACCCGCTCTGAGATGAAGGCCTTACCGACTCGCCAGCTGCGCCCCCTCCAGGTCACGGCTCCATTGCCCTGCACCTTGCGAACCTCGTCACAGCTGTCGTACTGTGGTGGCGCGGGTGTTTCGCAATACGAACGCTTGCTTACGCGATAGCGCTGCAGCGGCACCTGCATGCCTAGCGCCTCATGAGGGCGCTGCTGGTTGTAGACCATACGCCAGTCATCAAAGGCTTGCTGAGCCCTGTGAAGATCTTCAAAAGGTGGTCCTTGAAGTACTTCTACCTTGAGACTGCGGTGAAAGCGCTCCAGCTTTCCCTGGGTCTGAGGGTGATAGGGACGCGAATGAGTGACGCGTATGCCCTGACGTGTGAGCCAAACGTCCATGCCCGTGTAGTGCCCGCCAATGCTGGCACCCCAGGGACTGCCGTTATCCATCGTCATCCGCGCGGGCACGCCATGGCAGCGCATCACCTGCGCCAGATGCTGCTGCACCGTCGCCTCCCGCTCACTGCTGCATGCTTGTATACACAGGGCGTATCTGGAATGGTCATCAAGCACGGTCAGCGGGTGACAGCGCCCCTCAAGCATCGCTACATGGCCCTTGAAGTCCATCTGCCAGAGATCGTTGGGGGCTGGGTGTTCAAAGCGTTTATAGGGTGTGGCCGCTTCGCTTGCCTCAGGCGTGATCAGGCCATTGCGCAGCAAAATGGCGTGCACCGTGCTCACCGCGGGCACAGCCAGACCAAGATCGCTCAATCGAGTGGCCAACTTGCGAGCACCCCATGCAGGGTGCTGTTCACGCAACTGGCACACCTGCTGCTCAAACTCGGCTGAGCTGCGCTTTGGAGAGTGCATGGGCCTTCGACTCAAGTCGCTCAGAGGCTGCTCGCGGCGAGAGCGCTCAAGCCATTTGTAGCCCGTGGTGGGACTGATTCCGAGACCGCGACACAGCGCCCGGATGTTGGTGCCGTCGTGCTGCGCTAGTGCAACGAATTCTTCGCGTAGTGACATTGCGGACTTCTCCTGCCATGGCATCGCTTTGCTCCTATTGGGCTGCTTGATGCTCTAG
>NZ_KE383946.1:0-16375 GCF_000422885.1 Ottowia thiooxydans DSM 14619
CGACAGGGGCAGCCAGTACGCCAGCCGCGAGCATCAGCAGTTGCTGGCACGCCATGGCCTGCGCGCGAGCATGAGCGGCAAGGGCAACTGCTGGGACAACGCCGTGATGGAGCGCTTCTTCCTGAACCTCAAGATGGAACGTGTGTGGCAGCGCGACTACGCCAACCACGCTGAAGCCGCTGCCGACATCTGCGACTACATCGTCGGCTTCTACAACAGCCGCCGCCTGCACTCGAGCCTGGGTTATCTGCCTCCCAATGTCTATGAACGACACATGGCAGAACGTGCCCCTATCTAGGTGTCCGAAATTACTTGACCAGCACACGGCGTGTCCATGATGTGTGCTCCTCCGCAAGATCAGAGGCGTTCAGCTGCAACGAGCAGGCTCATTTATTCATATCGACATGAGAAATCAGCGCGTTATCAGGGTTCTTGCGTAGAGAACAAAAAACCCCGCATGCGACTAAGCCGTGGGGGTTCTAGGGCTATCCTAAGTTACTCCGCAACCACCGCAATCCCGCGCAACTGGCCAGCCTTGGCCTGACGCACAGGCACTGAATATCGTTCGGGATTGAAGCGGTGCAACAGTTCCGCTTCACGCACCCGCGCCAACACCACATTGGCCTGTTTAACATGGCCAAATCCGCGCATGGTGAGTGGCACGGCAGCCACATCAGACGCCAGCTGCAGGTTCTCAGCATTCAATTGCGGCAGCATCTCGCGCACGCGCTCTTCATAGCGGCCGATCAACTCGCGCTCCATACGGCGTTCTTCGGTTCTACCGAAGATATCCAACGCGCCACCACGCAGCGACTTACCTTTGGCCAGTAGCTTCAGGGCTGGCAGCATCCAGCTACCGAGTTCGATCTTGCGCGGGGCCTCAGAATTCTTCGAACGGGAGAGCACTGGGGGCGCCATGTAGAAGCTGAGCTTGAGATCACCCTCAAACTGCTGCTCCAAAGACTTCCGAAACGCTGGGTCGGAGTACAGGCGTGCCACTTCATACTCATCTTTATAGGCCATGAGCTTCAACAAACTCTTGGCCACAGAGCGGGTAAAGCGTTCGCTACCCGGTGTCAAAGCCTGTTCTCTGGCGCGTACCTCGCGCACCAAAGAGGCATAGCGCTCGGCATACGCGGCGTTTTGGTAAGCAGTGAGGTGGCCCACGCCGTGCGCCATCAAACCATCCAGTGATTCAGCAGCGTTTGAACCGCCGCCCACAGCTTTCGCACTCTCACCCAGCAGGGCCTTGCAGGCCGCTGGATCTGCCGCAGCCAGCCGGCCCAGCGAAAATGCCAACTGGTTGGCCGGCACGGCCACGCCATTTAGCTCAATAGCACGCTGCAGAGCAACCAGGCTCACCGGCACCAGGCCGCGTTGCCACGCGAAGCCCAGCGCCAGGATGTTGGCTGTAACGGTATCGCCAATGAATTCTTCAGCCAGGGCCTGCGCGTCAAAGGTTTCAACGCGATCGGCTCCAGCGGCATAGCGCAGCTTGGCCAAAAGCCCTGCAGTTTTAAGGCTGGCGTCCGGGTTTTTCAAAGCTTCGGCCACTGGCGTTTCGTGCACGTTGGCGAGGATTCTGGTGCGGCCATGGCGAACTGTGCCCAGTGCTTCAGGCTGCGCGGCCACCACGGTGTCGCAAGCCAGGATGGCATCAGCCTGCTGGGTATCGATACGAACCTGGTTCAGGCGCTCTGGCACATCTGCCAGGCGCACGAAGCTCAGCACCGCCCCACCCTTTTGAGCAAAGCCCATGAAATCCAGCACCGAGGCGCTTTTGCCCTCCAGGTGTGCAGCCATGGCGATGACGGCGCCCACCGTGACCACACCGGTACCACCGACTCCTGTGACCAGCAGGTCATAGGGCCCTGTCCAGCGATGCGCTTCGGGCAACGGAAGCTTATCGACGATGCGAGAGAGCGCATCCGCCCCGCCCTGCCCGCCGGTGGCAGCCGTCAATGCGCCCACCTTCTTGCGCATCTTGCCGCCAGTGACACCCACAAAGCTTGGGCAGAAACCCTTGGCGCATGAGTAGTCCTTGTTGCAGGCGGTTTGATCAATCTTGCGCTTACGGCCAAGACTGGTTTCGTGCGGCAACACGGCCACGCAATTGCTTTGCACGCTGCAATCGCCACAACCCTCACAGACAGCTTCATTGATGAAAAGGCGCTTGTCAGGGTCAACCATCTCGCCTTTTTTGCGCCGGCGGCGCTTCTCGGCGGCGCAGGTCTGCTCATAGATCAACACCGTGACACCATGGACTTCGCGCAGGCGGCGCTGAACTGCATCCAACTCGGCACGGTCATGGAACTCAGTGCCCGCAGGAAACTTGTTCTTGATGGCGTCGTACTTGCCGATGTCGTCAGAAAGA
This sequence comes from Ottowia thiooxydans DSM 14619, assembly GCF_000422885.1. Taxonomy (GTDB): domain Bacteria; phylum Pseudomonadota; class Gammaproteobacteria; order Burkholderiales; family Burkholderiaceae_C; genus Ottowia; species Ottowia thiooxydans. Next base: position 2,375 of record NZ_KE383946.1, read on the forward strand.
ACCACCACCTGCTTGACACCTTCGCTCTCGACTTGCCGCGCAATGGCATCGACGCTGATGATGCCGTCCACCGGCTGGCCGCCGGTCATGGCCACTGCGTCGTTGAAGAGAATTTTGTAGGTGATGCGTGCCTTGGCCGCCACTGCCTGGCGGATGGCCAGGTAGCCTGAGTGGTAGTAAGTGCCATCCCCCAGGTTCTGGAACACGTGGGGCATCTTGGTGAACATGGCGTGCGAAACCCAATCCACACCCTCACCGCCCATCTGGATCAGCCCTGCGGTATCGCGGTCCATCCAGTTGGCCATGAAGTGACAACCAATGCCTGCGCGTGCCGTGGAGCCCTTGGGCACCACAGTAGAAGTGTTGTGCGGGCAACCTGCACAAAAGTAAGGCAGGCGCTTGACGCTGTCCGAATCATTGGAGAGCAGTTCAGGCAACGTGAAATCACGCACCAGCGAGCGCCGATCGGAAAATTGCGAGAAGTGGCGAATCAGCCAGTCCGCAGTGAGCTCGATCAGGCGTGAGGGACGCAGCTCGCCCAGCGCTGATATCAACGGATGCCCTTGCGTATCTTGTTTGCCCAGGATGGCCGGACGCACCGGTGCGTTGTAGAAAAGATCGCGCAGCTGGGTTTCAAGTACCGCGCCCTTTTCTTCAACGATCAGGATCTCCTTGAGGCCCTGGGCGAAGGCTTGCATGCGCGTGGTTTCTACCGGGAAGGTGAGGCCCACCTTATAAAGACGCACGCCTGCGACGGCCAGCATCTCCCGCGTGATTTCCAAGCGACGCAACACTTCCATGAAGTCGTAGTGCGCCTTGCCGCTTGTGACAATCCCGACGGTGGCGTGGGACGATTCGATCACATGGCGATCAATGGAGTTCACCTTTGAAAAGGCTGCTACTGCCTTCAGTTTTTCGGCCAATCGTTGCTCTATCTCCAGTGAAGGCAAATCAGGCCAACGGTAGTGCAAACCGCCTGCTGGAGGCACATGGCCGGTGGCAGCGCGCACTTCATCGGCGCTGCGCCAGGAAGCGGTGCGCGCATTCACGATGTCCAAATCGACCGTGGCGCCGCTTTCCACCACCTCGGAAAGCGCGGTCATACCTACCCAGTTACCGCTAAACCGAGAGAGCTCCCACCCGTAAAGCCCAAACTCCAGGTATTCCGAGACATTGGCCGGCGAGACGACAGGCATATGGAATGCCTGCAGGAGTTGATCGCTCTGGTGGGGCATGGAAGAGGAGACGCAGCCGTGGTCATCACCTGCGACGACCAACACGCCACCATGAGGGGAAGATCCATACGCATTGCCATGCTTGATGGCATCTCCACCGCGGTCTACACCTGGGCCCTTGCCGTACCACATGGCAAATACACCTTCGCAGGTTCGCTCGGGATCACTTTCCACCCGTTGCGTACCCAACACTTGCGTGGCGCCCAACTCCTCGTTGATCGCAGGCACGAACCTCACGCCCGCATCCGTAAAGCGTTGACCAGCCTTCCAGATTTGCTGATCGAGCATGCCCAGCGGGGAGCCCCGGTAGCCGGAGACGAATCCTTTGGTGTCCAGCCCTGCAGCTTCGTCGCGCTGGCGCTGCATCAGCATGAGGCGCACGAGTGCTTGCGTACCCGTCATGAAGACATGGCCCTCACGAGCCCAAAGGCTGTCTGCCAATCGGTAGTTGGGGTTGCGGATGGCGCTGGAGGTGTCGGTCATCTCATGTCTCCTGGGACGTGGGTTTTATGTGATCAAGCATATGCACTTTGGCGCAAAAATGATTTTTATTGTTTTCATATTTAGCTATATTCGAACCAATTCATTCTCAAAAATAGCCATGAGCGAGAAAATATCCCTTGATCCACACAGTCTGCTGATTCTTCAGGAGTTGCAGCGTGATTCGCGCCAAACCGTTCAGCAGATTGCTGAACGCGTGGGTTTGTCGCCCACACCGTGCTGGAAACGTATCAAGGAGATGGAAGCTACCGGCGTGATCAGCGGGTATACGGCGTTGGTCAATCGCTCCAAGGTAGGGCTCGATCTGCTTGTGGTGGTGGAAGCCAACCTCAGCCAGCACACGGAGGAGTTGGTGCGCCAGTTCGAGCGCGCCGTGGAGGCCACACCGCAGATCGTGCGCTGCCTTTCCACCACCGGCCAGGCCGATTACATCCTCACCGTGCTGGTGCCGGGAATCGCCGAATATGAGCGGTTTTTGCATGCCGAGCTTTTCAAGCTGCCTGGGGTGACCCACGTGCGTTCTTCGATCGTTTTGAAGGAAGTCAAGGCTGAGATACGGCTTCCGGTAGAGGTAGGTACGAGCACGCCGCGCGCCATGCTCCCGGCCAAGCCATCTCGCGCTAAGCGAAGCGCCTGAATTTCACTCTAAGCAAACTAGCCCCCACGCTACCCCGCTTCGCGAGGTCCGCTGCCCCCCAAGGGGGCCGCATTTTCATTTTGGGACGGCCCGGCAATAAAAACCACTTAGTGTGCACTTTGCCTCACATCTCCGCAGAACGCATGGCGGTGGCGACCCTTTGATACCGAGGCAGGGGGCAAACGCGGCACCATCGCAATAGAGAGGTGACGGGCCGAAGCGAAGGCATGGAGTTGTCGGCAACGCACACACCACACCGACGCTGCGAAACCCACGGAGCGCAACTTCCCGTTTCGCCTCCTAACGATTCCGATGATCCAAGGAGAAGAGTTTGTATTTAGGAAAAGCAGTTGACGACAAGATGGCCAAAGCCCCCCAACAGCGGGCCAGCAAGACATCATGGGTTGCCAGATCAATCCAGACCGCCATGTGTGCTGTGATGATGAGCACACCGCTGGTGCATGCTCAATTACAAGCACCCACTCAGGCAGAAGCATCGAGCGTATGGCCCAGTGTGGCGGAGGCGCAAGTGGCCATCGCTGCCTTGATGGCCAAGCGTGCCCCCAATCGCACGGTCAAGGTAGAACGTGTCTTGGGTTGCCTGCCTGGCTTCAAAGAGAAACCTGGCGTGTGGGTGTGCCCGGTAATACATGCCGGCAGCGAACGACCGCTAGAGTGGACTCTCGTGCGTCAGGGTTCGCAATGGATCGCACGCGATGACGACGCCAAGCCAGCTTGCGCACCTTTGAAGGTGGTTGAAGCAGCGTTTCGGCAAAGACTGAGCAACCAGAAACTCCGAGTGACCGGTGAGGTAGACGACGGTGAAGGTCTGTTTACCAGCGACCGCGGCATCACCCGAAGTGAGCGTGGGCCCTTTCGCTTGATGTGCCGGTATGAGGTGGATACTGGATTCGTCAAGGAAGCGCTTTTTCTGACCTATGTATGGCACGATGGCCAGAAGTATCTGATCGACAGTGACGTCGAACGGTGGTGATCGCTCTGAAATAGTGGCGACATTCCCACTATTTTTTTTCTCATCCCCTCTGTAGTTATCGTTATCCCCGGACGGCCGGCCCCCGGTTGGCCGGCCCCGCCACGCGGGCGGATCTCAAGGGCTTCGCACGCCGTCATGTTGCCCTGCTCTCGGCAATAACGCCCCCATTGGGCCACGCAGTGCATGAACAATGGGCATGTTCAGCACGCTGCCTGAGCCCCGGCACCACGAGGTCTCGCCTTGGTGCCCGCGACTGCTCTGACTCGCTCTTCCCCCGTTCTGGCCTTTGCTTGAAGTAAGTCAATGACGCCCCGGCGCGCCCGATTGAAGATCACCTCACTCGGGAAGATGTTCAAGCGGCCATCACCGGGGATCACAGTCAAAGGCCGCTTCCGTTGATGCGGAAAACACGATGAAAAACATCAAGAGGAAGTCCAAGCTCTCACCCCTGGTGGCCATACTTGCCACCACTCTGCTTCTCGGTACGCAAGCCATGGCGCAAGACAAGGCGGCAGCGACCGGACACAAGGGCGATGTCACTTCGGCAGAGCAAAAATACCAGGGTGCCCCTTCGCCATTGGCCACTGAGCCGATGCACCAAACGAGCAACCCCAAGGCTCCACCCCTGACGCAGGCCGAATTCGACCGGGCGCGCCAGATTTACTTCGAGCGTTGCGCAGGTTGCCACGGCGTGCTGCGCAAAGGCGCCACCGGCAAAGCGCTCACCCCCGATCTCACTGTTCCCAAAGGCACGGAGTATCTGAAGGTGTTCATCGGCTACGGCTCGCCAGCGGGCATGCCGAACTGGCTGACCTCGGGCGATTTCGACGAGAAAACCGTCGACCTGATGGCTCGCTACATTCAGCACGACCCACCCACACCACCTGAGTTTTCTCTGGAGGACATGGAAAAATCGCGCAAAGAATACGTGGCGGTTTCCAAACGCCCCACGAAGAAACTGAACAACTACAACATCAACAACATCTTCTCGGTCACTTTGCGTGATGCCGGCGAGATCGCCTTGATTGATGGTGACACCAAGCAGATCATCAACATCGTCAAGACCGGCTATGCGGTGCACATTTCGCGCACTTCTGCTTCAGGCCGCTACCTGTATGTGATTGGGCGCGATGCTCGCCTTAACCTGATCGACCTCTGGATGGAGAAGCCTGACAACGTGGCCGAGATCAAGGTTGGTCTTGAAGCGCGCAGCGTGGAAACCAGCAAGTTCAAGGGCTGGGAAGACAAAATCGCCATCGCTGGAACCTACTGGCCCCCGCAGTTCGTGCTGATGGATGGCGATACGCTCAAACCACATAAGGTGGTCTCCACCCGAGGCATGTCGGTAGACAACGAATACCATCCTGAGCCGCGCGTGGCAGCCATTGTGTCTAGCCACCAGAAACCTGAATTCCTGGTTAATGCCAAGGAAACTGGCAAGATCTGGATGGTGGACTACACCGATCTGAAGAACCTGAAAACCACTCAGATCGATGCAGCCAAGTTCCTTCACGATGGAGGCTTTGACTCCACGCGGCGCTACTTCATGACGGCCGCCAATGCGTCCGACAAAATCGCTGTGGTCGACACCAAGACCAGCAAACTGGCGGCACTGGTGGACGTAGGCAAGATCCCCCACCCAGGGCGAGGCGCCAACTTCAAACACCCCAAGTTTGGCCCGGTGTGGGCAACTTCCGGCCTTGGAGACGAAAGCATCGCAATCATCGGTACAGACCCTGCCGGCCACAAGGCCCAGGCCTGGAAAGTGGTGCAGACCCTCAAAGGCCAGGGCGGTGGATCGCTGTTCATCAAGACACACCCAAACTCAACCAACCTCTGGGTGGACACCACACTCAACCCTGATCCAAAGATCAGCCAAAGCGTGGCGGTATACGACATCAAGGATCTGAGCAAGGCGCCGCAAGTCATTGACATCGCGGGTTGCGCAGGTATCAAGGACGATGGCGCCAAGCGTGTGGTTCAGCCTGAATACAACCGCAAGGGCGATGAAGTGTGGTTCTCGGTGTGGAGCGCGAAAGACAAGGAATCAGCCATCGTGGTGGTTGATGACAAGACTCGCACTTGCAAAACCGTCATCAAAGATGCCAAGCTGGTAACCCCAACCGGCAAGTTCAACATCTACAACACTCAGCACGACGTGTATTGATGTGCAGGAGCAGGAGAGTGGCTACATCTGCTCCCTGGAAGACGAGAGCATTGCTTGCCTGGGCTTTGTGCGCCGTGTGCGCACCAGCCCTGGCCCAAACCTCTGAAGCGGAGCCCCCTGCCCTCCGCCAGGCGCAGCTCACGCGCATGGTGAGACAAGACTGCGGCTCCTGTCACGGCATCAAGCTGACCGGTGGCCTGGGCCCTGCACTTACGCGTGAGCCCATGGCCGGGATTCCACTGGAAAGCCTCGCTTCCATCATCTACCACGGCAGACCTGGCACCGCCATGCCTGGCTGGAAAAGCATGCTCAGCGAGGCTGATGCGAACTGGATTGCACGGCAATTGCAAGCCGGCTTTCCCAACGAAACGAGAACTCCATGAGGAAACTTCCCCATCTGGTGCACCCACGTGCCGTCTTCGCACTTGCCTTGGCGGGCCTGTGTGCCGCGCTGCTTGGCTGCGCGAGCCCTGCACCATCGCTGGTGGAGCCCGGGCGCGGCAGCGGTGATCTGGGCCTGGTCATTGAGAGGGAAAGCGGATCGCTGGCGGTCATTGACACCAGTGCTCGCCAAGTGCTTGGCCGCATTGCCGGCTTGGGTGATCTCTCCCACGCCTCCGTGGTGTATGCACGTGACGGCGCTAGAGCCTATGTGTTCGGCCGTGATGGCGCGCTCACCAAGGTCAACCTGCTGAGCGGCCAGATAGAAGCGCGCATACAGCAAGCAGGCAACAGCATTGGCGGCGCGATCTCACAAGATGGCTCTCTGGTGGTGGCGCAGAACTACCAGCCAGGTGGCATCAAGGTATTCGATGCTCGCACGCTCAAACCATTGGCAGACATTCCAGCCGTGGTGGATGGCAAAGCCTCGCGGGTAGTGGGCTTGGCTGATCTGCCTGGCAACCGGTTTATCTACTCACTTTTTGATGCGGGCCAGATCTGGATCGCTGATCTTTCAGAGCCAACCCAGCCCTTACTCACGAAGTTCACGAACATCGGCAAGCAGCCCTATGACGCGCTGGTCACACCGGATGGCCGCTACTACCTCGCGGGCCTGTTCGGCGAAGACGGTCTGGCAAAAATTGATCTATGGGCCACACCACCCAAGGTGGAGCGCATCCTTCCCAATTACGGCAAGGGCGAACAGCCTCTGCCCGTGTTCAAGATGCCCCACCTGCGTGGGTGGGCCGTGGCTGGTCGCCATGCCTGGTTACCAGCCATTGGGCGCCACGAAGTGCTGATCGTGGACACCCAAACATGGCAAGAGGTAGGCCGTGTTCCCGTGGCTGGGCAGCCTGTTTTCGTCATGGCACGGCCAGACGGCCGGCAAGTGTGGGTGAACTTCGCAGTGCCTGATTACGACACGGTGCAAGTCATCGATACGCAAACCCGGCAAATCGTCAAGAACCTGAAACCTGGCAAGGCGGTACTGCACATGGAGTTCACTCCAAGGGGGCACGCCGTATGGATTAGCTCGCGCGACGATCACCGCGTCTCAGTGATAGACACCGCCAGCTTCAAAACCTTGGCAGAGCTGCCTGCCAAATCACCCAGCGGCATTTTCTTCTCCTCACGCGCCGCGCGCATGGGCTTTTAAGCCATGCTCATTCAAACTGAAGACCTTCCCCTGCCACCGCTGGGTAAAAGCAGAGATGGGGGGCACCTCCTTCATCCAACGAGCACTGCGCCTTCTCCCTGCAACGCAGAGTTCACCGAACACGAGCTCACCCCCGCCCTCTTGAATGGCTGGCAACATGGTTTTCCTCTTACGGCTCGCCCCTTCGCGCGCATCGCGGAAAACTTGGCCACCTCAGAGACCGAGATCATCAGCACCTGCGCCGGCTTGTTGAAACGCGGGGTCATCAGCCGCCTGGGAGGTGTATGGGCGCCGGGTGTGGGCGGCGCAGCACTTCTGTGCGCCATGCAGGTGCCGCCTGAACGGATAGAACACGTCGCGGCGCTGGTCACGGCGCACCCCGGGGTCAACCATAACTATGAGCGCGAGCATGCACTCAACCTCTGGTTCGTCATTACCGGCAACCATGCGGACTGCCTGGAGCGATCACTCTCCGCCATAGAAAACGAATCTGGCCTGCCCGTGCTGCGCATGCGCATGGTGCGCCCCTACCGCATAGACCTGGGCTTTCCCTTGCACCGGCCTGCCAGCGTGGGGGCAGCCATGCGAGAGCGTGCGCCTCCTGTAGAGCCTGAGCATTTGCCCCTGGCGGCGCTGGTCGAGGCAGGTCTGCCGATGGTGCCCGCGCCTTTCGACGAGTGGGCCGCACAACTCGGCACCACGTGCGAGAGCATCTTGTCCCAACTCAAACAATGGTTGCAGGCGGGTACTCTGCGCCGGTTCGGCTTGGTCGTTCGGCACCATGAAGTAGGCTACGCGGCCAACGCCATGACCGTGTTCAATATCGCCGATGAAGTCGTTGACGCCTTCGGCGAACGTCTGGCTACCCAACCAGGCGTCACCTTGTGCTACCGCCGCGAACGAGCCGAAGGCTGGCAATACAACCTGTATTGCATGGTGCATGGCCGCAGCCGGGAAGAAACTCTGGCGTTGCTGAACCAAGCCATTGATCACGCTGGCCTTTCGGCATACCCGCATCAGGCACTTTTCAGCCGACGCCGCTTCAAACAACAAGGCGCACGCTATTTCCGCGCTCTTCCTGTGCAGGAATCCAGCCATGCCGTCCACTGATCTACCCCCAGGGATTGACCTGATGGATGCGCGCCTGATCGACAGGCTGCAGCAATCGCTACCGCTCTCCGAAACTCCCTTTGCCGATATCGGTGCCGAGTTCGGCCTGGACGAGAAGCTAGTGCTGCACCGGTTACAACGCCTGTTGGGCCAAGGCATTCTTACGCGCTTCGGGCCACTGTTTCATATCGAACGTGCGGGGGGCCAGTTCATCCTGGCGGCACTTCAGGTGCCTGAGGAGCGTTACGCGGAAGTCACCGTGCTGGTTAATGCGCTGGCAGAGGTTGCCCACAACTACCGGCGTGAGCACGCGCTCAATATGTGGTTCGTCGTAGCCGCAGAGACCCCGGAAGCGGCCTGGGCAGCCTGCGATCAGATCGAAGGCGCTACAGGTCTGCCTGTACACGCCTTTCCTAAAGAGCGGGAGTATTTCGTGGGTTTGTACCTGCCACTGCTTTCGCCCGCGGTCCACGCAACACCCCCAGTTCGCGAGCAATCGTCTTTAACCACCAAGCCACGTCCACCCACGATGCTGACCAGCTTCGACAGAGAGCTGATCGCCGCTACCCAGGCGGGCTTGCCCTTGGCGCCACGCCCCTACGAAAGTGTGGCCGCCGTGCTTGATTGCACGAGTGAGCAAGTGCGTGAACGTCTGGGCACTCTGCTGCAAACCGGCGTGGTACGCCGTATCGCGGCCATTCCCAACCACTACCGCCTGGGTTATGTGGCCAACGGCATGAGCGTCTGGGATGTGGAAGACGAGCACATAGACAGGCTGGGTGAGCTCATCGGCAGCCTTCCCGGTGTCAGCCACTGCTACCGGCGTCCGCGCAAGGCTGGCGTGTGGAACTACAACCTGTTCGCCATGCTTCATGGCCACAGCAAAGCCGAAGTACTGACCCAGGCCGAGCAAATCGCCAACACGCTGGGCGATGCGTGCCACGCGCGAGATGTGCTGTTTTCCAGCGCCATACTCAAGAAATCAGGTCTTCGGCTGCGTCAACGCATTTCTTAGAACGCATTCCCTGGAACGCATACCTAACCATCGGGGGATTGAAATCCCCACAACAAGACCGTCTGACTCAACAAGGGCCACCCCCAACTGGCTCGATTGTGTTCAGCACAGACAAAGGAAATCGCCCCGGCAACGGCGAGTCCGCCCTCTCTGGGAGGGGGATGTCAAAGCACCCTTAAAATAGCCACCTTCTTCCACATGGGTTCCCTCACCCCCATTCACCAAAAAGGATTGCCATGACATCCGTTCAGGCACAGCCCTCGCGCGTGCCCCTTTCCCTTGCTCTGCTGGTGGCGTTTCATATTGCCATCGTGATCGCCAGCAACTATCTGGTGCAACTGCCCATCAACCTGCTGGGCTTTCACAGCACCTGGGGTGCTTTCAGCTTCCCATTTATATTCCTGGCCACCGACCTTACGGTCAGGCTCATCGGCCAATCTGCCGCTCGCCGCGTCATTTCATGGGCCATGCTGCCCGCGCTGGTGGCCTCTTATGTGGTGGGCGTGGTTTTCCGTGAAGGCCAATTCAATGGCTGGGCCACGCTTGGCGAATTCAACACCTTCGTGTTCCGGATTGCCTTCGCAAGCTTCACGGCCTATGTGCTGGGGCAACTGCTCGACATTCAGGTTTTTGACCGTATTCGCCAAAAAAGCCGAGCATGGTGGCTAGCGCCCGCCGCTGCATCGGTCGTCGGCCAGGCATTGGACACAGCTGCATTCTTCTCGATTGCGTTTTGGCGCAGCCCCGATGCCTTTATGGCAGCGAACTGGGTAGAAATCGCCTTGGTGGACTATGTCATCAAACTGGCTGTCAGCCTGCTGCTGTTCGTACCGGCCTACGGTGTAATGCTGGCTGCCATTGTGCGAACCATGCGCAAGCGACAAACACTTGATAAGCTTCCCACTGCCGCACCGATTTAAGCGTTTTTAAAGCCAACGCCTAAAAACGTGTTCATGTTCCTGGCAACTGACGACCCGCCCAACCGCCTGGTGAAGCCATCAGAGAGCACGCCCCCCGAGGCTTCCTACTCGTATGCCACTTTCATCGACCATGTCACACGCTTCACCAAAGTGCTGGTGACAGACTCCGACTTCAGTATGAGCGTGTCCCCTGCAGCGAAGTTCACGGATCCGGTGGCGTCGCAGGTGGCGCCTGTGGTCACAACGCACTTCAACAGCGTGGGGTTCGAGCCTACATACACCGTGAAAGTCACACCGCGAGTCGGCAGGAAGAGAAAGGTCGCCCGCACTCTCAGGTTTTGAACGGTTCCTGCCGCTGGCATCACGAATCCACGCTCAAGATTTAAACTTGCCCCCATACTCGAGATGCCGATGTAATTCGGCGTGGTAACGTCCTGATCTGCGCCAGAACTTCCGAAGACTGCCGCCCCACCACTGGAAGGGGCAGCTGGCCCTGTAGGCCCCACATCTCCTGTCGCGCCAGTGGCTCCGGTCGCTCCCGTAGCCCCCCTGAGCCCGGTGGGGCCCTGGGAGCCCACGCCTGGGACACCCGTTGCACCGACCGGCCCAACGGGCCCCGTGGGCCCTATGGGTCCGGTGGCGCCAGTAGCCCCAGTGAGTCCGGTTGGGCCTGCAACGCCTGTCGGCCCCATAGGCCCCGCCGCACCTGCAGGCCCAGTGGGGCCCGCGCCCACCGAAAGCTTGCCCGCAGGATCCGTGATGACGTATCCCCCAGCCGAGCCCAGGGCAGGAATGGTGACCGAGCCATCGTTGGAAAAACCAGTGACTACTGCGCCACTCGGTGTCTTGATGGCCACGCCGTTGGCACCAGAGAGAGAAACCTGCGCGTGGGCCGCTACACCGCTCAGCACCAGAGATGCCGCGACGGCAAATGGTCGAAGGTGGTTGCCGTGAATGGATGTTTCGGGCATGTCGGTCTATTTTCTAGAAAAAAATTTAGATCCGGCCAGGAGCGACCTCTCTTTGAGGGCGTATGAGCTATTGCTCGTTCCAGCACGTAAACCGTACGCTTAGAACTGCTGCACCCCATTGAGATCGTACGCATTAAGCGTGCCTGAAAACTTTTCGGAAATCAAGCGCCCGATGTGCTGGCATGCCACTAGATCAAGAAAAGCAGTGGCATTCCCGGCGGACATAAAGCGACCAGCGAATTCCCGCTCAAAGTGGCCTGGTCTCACATCGAACTCACCCAGTGATTGAATTTTTTTGGCGTCCATCAACGATGGTTGCAGCGAAAAATGCGGCCACCACATATTGCTCAGTACCCCGGCGGGGTGGCGTGCAAAAAACTCGGCATGCATATGGGCAGGCCAATGTTCGTGGAGCACGTATCGCCGGCCGCTTAGCGAGTGTTTGCGTGGAAAACCGCCAACCAGCGCACGCGCTGGAAGTGTCTCTGCATAGTTCCGGTTGAAAAGCACCTGAGCTACACCCGGCTCAGCCTGCAAGACCTCCACAGCTCGCTCCACATAGGGGGTGGAAACCAGGAACTCCCAGTCATCCTCCATGTGCAGCCAATAAGTGGTATGCACCTCGGCTCGCAGCAGATTCATGCTGCGAGCGTGCCCTTTGTCTTCAGGCCCTTTGAAAATGAACTCAAAGAATGGATAAATCTCGCGCATTCTCTGGCGATCTTCTTCGCTGGAGTTGTCGTCCGCGCATACGAATCTCTGAATGCGGTTCAGGTCCTGGCAGCAATTGAGGAACGAATTCATGGTGCGCTCAAACAGATCTAGCCGCTTGCACGTGGTCACCGTGAAGGTCACGTCTGCTTGCGCGGCATCTGCAGAGCCCATCTGTGCCACTAACCGCTCCACTATCGCGGCAGGATATTGCGTCGTGCGCGCGGCTACTGTTGGCGCCGCAAAATCTCGGTTCGCCTCCAGGCGCTGGCGGTGCAACTCTGGCAGCAAATCTCCATCCAGCAGCAGCATGCACAGCCTGAAACTCTCTTCATGGTCGCCAGCCCAAAAGGCAGCGATGGCGGCTTCGTCAATGGCACCCCAGCGGTACGCACTTTCATCCATGAAGAGCAGGTCTGCAGGTGTTGGCAAGGCCATCGCGGCGCGCGCGTAAAGTTGGGCCATAGCCCACTCCTGGCGGCGGTTGTGCCAGCGTGCCAATGCCACAAGCGGCTCGATGCGAGACGGACGGTATTGGTATGCCGCCATGTATGCAACCTGCACTTCGGCGTCAGCCAACCCCAGCCGCTCTGCCAGCACCGCCGCCTGAAAGAGCGAATACCACACCTCTTCCGCCCAACCGCCCATGCGCGCCCGCTCCAGATAGGCTTGCCTTGCCTTTTCCGGCTCGCCCGCATCACGCCAACTTTGTGCCAGATAGAACACATAACGCACATTACCGGGCTCATCTCGCAAGCCTTGCTCCAGCAGCGCCGCGTCTTTGCGGAAAGTCAGCGGATCGCGGCTGCGTGCTCCCTCATGCCGCCGAACGACCCAGGGACCATTCAGCGTGGCAACCGCATAGGGCTTCTCCGTGGCCAGGTATTCGTGCAACACCCCCACCCAGCGCCAAGGCAGTGTGTTGGAAACCAGCAGGCATTGCTGATAGTGCGTACCGCTGCTGTCTATTTGCAGATAGTAAGCTGGCTCTGTCAAGGCAGGCCATTTCCAATCAGGCGGCGCATGGAAGCTGTTGTCCGCATCCATGATGAGCACATAGTCGCCTTGGCCGCGGGCCAGCTCTATCGCCTCAGTGCGGTTATGGCCAAAATTACGCCAAGGCCGCTCGTGCAGTTCACCGGGTATGCCCGCCATAAAACGGCGGATGATGTCCTGCGTGCCATCAGTGGAGCCCGTATCCACGATGACCCAATGATGAATGAAAGGCTTGACCGAAGCAAGGCAGCGTTCAATGACGCCAGCCTCGTCCTTGACGATCATGTTCAGGCAAATTTGCATAGGTGCTGGTCAACCTGAGGGCAGAGGAATGTAGCCTGCGGCTCTCTTTCAAAAATAGGTTGATCGAGACATTTTCACACGCTAAACCAGCTTACAGAACAGGTCAGAAAAACGAGGGCTATTGCCCTCGCTTGAATCAAAAACGCTCAGGGAGTCTCACCGCGGTGTTATCCCTCAATTTGGCGTAATCCTGAGGGACCAGGCAGGAGATACTTGGCTAGGGCCACCACTGGGGTTACTCAACAATGTGAGTACATCACCCGCAGCGAAAGCCACAGTGCCCGTCGCATTGCAAGTCACATTGGACTCCTGAATATTGCAGCTCAAGGCTGTAGAGGTCGAATTCACATATACCGTGTACGAATATTGCTGAGTACCCCCACCGTTGTTCGGCGAACCATTCAGGACCACGCGCAAGGTGTTAATGGTTCCAGCCGCCGGCATAGCGAAACCAAGCCCGACGTTCAAGGGGGTCACACTGCTGGATATTCCGATATGCCGGCTTCCACTAGCGCTCACCGGACCTCCCCCACTCCCAAAGAGCATCACGGTTGAAGCGCCGCCTCCTGCAGGCCCGGTTGCACCTGTTGGGCCTGTCGCTCCAACACCGATCGGCCCGGTTGCCCCAGTAGGACCTACGCTGCCAACACCCGGAATGCCTTGCGGGCCAGTCGGTCCCAACAAACCCTGCGGCCCCGTGGCACCCGTCGGACCAGTGATGCCCGTGGCCCCTGTTGCGCCAGTGGCGCCAGTGACACCCGTAGCACCTGTTGCGCCGGTGGCACCTGTGACACCCGTAGCACCTGTCACGCCGGTGGCACCTGTGACACCCGTAGCACCTGTC
>NZ_KE383946.1:16415-75167 GCF_000422885.1 Ottowia thiooxydans DSM 14619
CGCCGGTGGCACCTGTGACACCCGTAGCACCTGTCGCGCCGGTGGCACCCGTAGCACCCGTAGCGCCAGTGACACCTGCGTCTCCCGTTGCACCAGTGGCACCCGTTGCTCCAGCAGGCCCTGTTGGACCCGCACCCACGGACAGTTTGCCCGTCGAATCAGTGAACACATACCCGCCCGTCGTTCCCAAGGCAGGAATCGTGACAGAACCATCATTGGCAAACCCGGTAATCACAGCACCACCAGGGGTCTTGACGGCCACGCCATTAGCACCCGACAGCGAGACCTGCGCGTGAACTGACATACCGCTCATGAGCAAGGCTGCGGCTACGGCGAGCGGACGCATGCCGCTTGTAAGGTTGAATTCTTGAGTCATGGTGATCTTCCTGGGCGGGGTTCTATGTCTGGGCGAAAAGAATGGGGGGTGCATCACGAGCGCTTCGATTTCACAAAGCGGCGCCGCAGGAATGCGGCCACGCCCATGAGAAGCGCCATCAGCGTCAGACTGGCCGTGCTGCTGGCTGGCACCGGCGCCACCATGGTCACGATGCTGGATGGGTTGCTGAACCAGTTGGCTGCAAAGCCACCACTGATCACATTGGTCTGAGTGGGTGCCAAGCGAAGACCACGTGAGGCATTCACATTACTCACACCCACCGTGGTGATGTTCTGAGTACCGCCCGGCTGCAAGCTCAGATGTGCCGTGCCACCCGACCCTTGCAAGGTGGTGTTTATTAGCGTCAGGACACCAGCCACCGTCTGTTCGGTACCGGCTGCAAAGCTCAGCGTGAGACCCGCTGAAGTGGCGCTGAAGTTGTTGAAAGGGGTATTGCCAGAAAAAGATGTGCTGGTGTTGGCACAAGCGTTGCTCGCCAGAACCGTGCTTCCTGCTCCGCTGAAAGTGCCGCTGTTCTGCCAGCTTTGCGTGAGCTCCACACTGGCTCCAGTGGCGGTCAGCGAACCGCCCGCACCAATGATCACGTTGCCTACCTTTTGAAAGGTCGCATTGCTGATGTCCAGCGTGCCATTGACCACCAGATCATCACAATCCAGATCCATGGTGATTCCGGCCAAGCTGACCGGACCATCCGCTGGCTCTATGGTGATACCCGCTGAGTGTGCCGTGGATACCGACACCAAGCCAGCCACCAGCCACGCAGCCTTTGCCTTGTGCAGCCCTCGCCACAGCGCCCTTGGCTCTCCAAGGTCTTCAAATTGCTTGTTCTGCATGTAGCGCGCACTTCCCTAGGGGTTTACAAAAAACAACTAATTGTGAGTTTTGTGTGAATTAGCGCGCAGAGTGTAAAACTATATTACAGTTTTTTCTAAGTGAAAACCCTAGTATTGGATTATTTTTTTAGACGAAATTAATGACAAATCAGCGGGGAATGCAGTTTTTTTTTGGTCTAAAACACTCCTGTGACGAGCCCCCGCCGTAAGCCGTCCGTCAGCGAGCTTTCGCACAAATCCTTCGATGCTCGACCAGAGCGGACTCGACGATACGCCGAGTCTGCGGAGTGCTCCGGATCACTTAGGGTGCTGATCTTGGGTGGCCGGTTGGCTTGCGGCCCTCACGAATGCACACGAACACCCACATCAAGAGTCACTAACCAAGCCTGCGCAACCGCTCACGAGCAATGCAGCAGAGGAAAGCAGCCCCAG
The DNA here is from genome assembly GCF_000422885.1 of Ottowia thiooxydans DSM 14619. GTDB lineage: Bacteria > Pseudomonadota > Gammaproteobacteria > Burkholderiales > Burkholderiaceae_C > Ottowia > Ottowia thiooxydans. The sequence continues at coordinate 18,078 of NZ_KE383946.1, forward strand.
GTTTTTTCAGGAAGTGCTCTTCACGGCATGGTCCCTCGCACGTGCCAGCTGATAGGGATCTGGGTAGGGAAAATCGGAATGAAGGTGGTAAAGGGTGCACTAGCCAGCGAAAACAAATCCCCCGCCAGGAAACCCACTGAACCAGAACCGGCGCAACTGGTACTCGACCCGATCATTTCGCAAGAGATGGGAGTTGTCACCCCATTCTTGAGAAGAGTGAATGTGTATCTCTGGGCGCCGATACCAGTGGAACTTCTGGGTGAACTTCCGTCAATTGACTTCACGCTCAAAGTCGTCATCGTGCCTGCTGCTGGCATAAGAAAGCCATAGCCAGGTGTGATCAGTGAGGCACTGGAAACACCGACATATTGAACTGCAACGTTAGAAAGCCTATCCCCCGAGCTACCGTACAGCGTTTGGACATTCGATCCCGAAGGTCCGACAGGCCCGGTTGGGCCAATATCGCCCTGGGGTCCCGGGGCGCCCGCTGAACCCGACTCACCGTTCATCCCAGGCGGGCCTGGGATGCCCTGTGGACCCGTTGGGCCCTGTATCCCCTGAGGACCTGTGGCACCAGTTGGCCCGATGACACCGGTCTCGCCAACGAGCCCTGTCGCCCCGGTAGCGCCTGTTGCGCCCGTCGCCCCTGTCGCACCTACGGGACCTGTGGGACCCGCACCCACCGCAAGCTTCCCTGTGGGGTCAGTGAAAACGTAGCCGCCTGTCGATCCCAAGGCTGGAATGGTCACCGAGCCATCATTGGCAAAACCGGTGATGACAGAGCCACCAGGCGTCTTGATGGAAACGCCATTGGCCCCTGACAGCGAAACCTGCGCATGAACCGCCACGCCGCTCACCAGCACAGTAGTGGCCACGGCAAGCGGGCGAAAAACGCCTTTGAAGTTGGCTTGATGAATCATGAGATCGCTCTTCCTTGACGAGGTTCTGGGTATGGGTTTGAGTCTGGATACGGCTAGAGGGGCATCTTCTATTTCAGGAACGCTTGCGCTTTTGCGCCCGACGTTTCAGGAAGGCAGTTCCACTCAAAAGAAGTGCCATCAGCGTCAGGCTGACAGCATCACTGGTTGGCACTGGCGCTATCCCGGACACCACGCTGGAAGGGTTGCTGAACCAATTGGGTGAATAGCCGTTCATGATCTGGTTCATCTGGGTGGGCGCGAGGCGCTGGCCACGCGATGCATTCACGTTGCTAACCCCAACCGCGGTGATGTTCTGCGTACCCGCCGCTTGCAAGCTCAAGAAGGCAGTGCCCCCCTGCCCTTGCAGCGTGACGTTCTGCAGAACAAGAAGGCCAGACACCGTCTGATCTGTTCCGGCCGCAAAGCCCAATGCCAGGCCGGCGGAAGTAGAGCTGAGATTATGAAAATTGGTGTTGCCGGCAAATGAGGTACTGGCATTGGCGCAAGCATTACTTGCGATGACTGAGCTTCCCGCGCCGCTGAAGCTGCCGTTGTTTTGCCAACTGTGCGTGATCTCAATGCTGGCATCAGAGGCAGTGAGCGAACCACCTGCGCCAATCACGACATTGCCCACCTTCTGCAGAGTGGCGCTACTGATGTCGAGCGTGCCGTTGACCACCAGATCATCGCAATCCAGATCCAGTGTGATGCCCGCCAGGCTCACCGGACCGTCGGCTGGTTCAATCGTAATACCTGCCGCATGCACCGTGGAGGCCCCTGCCATGCTCGCCACAAGCCAGGCAGCTATGGCGACGTGCCGCCCTCGCCACAGCGTCCTTGGCGCTCCAAGGTCTTCAGGTTGCTTGTTTTGCATGGAGCGGGCACTTCCCTATGGAGTTAACAAAAAACAACGGATATCTAGTTTTTTGTGATTTAAGGCACGAATTGTAAAACTCAACTGCAGGGTTTTAATGCGAAATAACCCTCATTTAGCGACTTTTCAAGTCAGAAACACTGGCATAAAGTATTAACTGAGCCACTTTTATTTTCAAATTACCCCTCCACCCACCCGCGTTCTAGTAATCGTGTTCGGCCACACATTCAGGATCTAAAACACTCCGGCGCCCATCCCGGCAGCAAGTCCTTCGCCCAATTGCGCGCAACGTTCCAGGTCAATCGGGCTGATGTTCTTGGGCGCCAGGATGGATTCCGGCGTTTGCGCATGGGTGCAAACAATCAAGCCAGGAGCCACCTGCCTGAGCCGCCAACCGGTGGCAATACGGTCAATCTGGCGCAGGGCGTTTTGCCCATCGCTCCCAGCACAGACCATGGCGATGTACGGGCGTCCATTGATTTTTTCCAGTGCGGGGTAATAACACCGGTCAAAAAAATCCTTCATCAAGCCGGATACCGCGCCCAAGTTTTCAGGCGTGGCGAACAAATAGCCATCTGCCCCCAGAACGTCCTGCGGCCCGGCTTCCAGTGCGGGTAAAAGTCGTACATCCACGCCCTCCTGTGCCCGCGCAGCCTGGGCTGCGGCCTCGGCCATTTGACGTGTCCCGCCTGTGAGACTGTGATAGACGATGAGCAAGGTTTTCATGAGCAGAGCCCTACAACGCAGTACTTGGAAACGACGGCAAACTTGACTCACATCATGTGCCGCGCAGGCGCACAGGCCTAGCATGGGATTCGTTTTAACACCCCAGCGATTGCCCCATGTTCCGCATCTCCCAATTCATGCACGAGCTGGCCCGCGCCGAAGCCACGGGTATGTATCCCCCGCCTCTGCGGCGCGGCACTCCCAATGCCAGCGCTCCCGGCCCGGTGGTGATCTGGAACCTGATCCGCCGCTGCAACCTAACCTGCAAGCATTGCTACGCTTTTTCGGCCGACCACGACTACCCAGATGAGCTGAGTAAGGATGAGGTGTTCGGCGTCATGGAAGACTTGAAAGCGTTTCGAGTACCGGTGCTAATCCTCTCCGGTGGCGAGCCACTGATGCGGCCTGACATCTTTGAAATCGCCGAGCGCGCCAAGGCCATGAAGTTCTATGTGGGTCTTTCCACCAATGGCACCCTTATCGATGAGCCACTGGCTCGCCGCATCCATGAAACCGGCTTCGATTACGTAGGCATCAGTCTCGACGGCATCGGCGCTACGCACGATAAATTCCGCAGGCTGCAAGGAGCGTTTGATCGCAGTCTTGCCGCCGTGCGGCATCTGCAGAAGCTCGGCACCAAGGTGGGGTTACGTTTCACCATGACAGAACTGAACGCACACGACTTGCCCAATCTGCTGGAGTTGATGCAGGTCGAAGGCGTGGACAAGTTTTACTTCTCTCACCTCAACTACGCTGGCCGCGGCAACATTCACCGAGGCAAAGACGCGCGCCACGTCGCCACCCGCCAGGCACTAGATCTACTCTACAGCACCGCCTGGGCAGATGCCCAAGCCGGCGGCCATCATGAGTACGTCACCGGAAACAATGATGCTGACGGCGTTTATCTACTGCAGTGGGTGGAGCAGCACCTACCCCGCTGGAAAGATTCTGTGCGGGAACGCCTCATCGCTTGGGGCGGAAACAGCTCGGGCGTCAATGTGGCCAATATCGACAACGTGGGCGAAGTTCATCCAGACACCATGTGGTGGCATCACGGCCTGGGCAACGTGAAGGCGCGCCCTTTCTCCGAAATCTGGATGGATACCAGCGATCCGCTGATGGCTGGCCTGAAGGCGAAGCCTCGCCGGGTCAGCGGCCGCTGCAGTGCCTGCCGGCATTTCGCCATCTGCGGCGGAAACACCCGCGTGCGAGCTCAACAAGTCACGGGCAACGCATGGGCGGAAGATCCGGGCTGCTACCTCACCGACGAGGAGATAGGCTTTGAGGGCGGACACAACAGAGTCGAAACCACTGCATTCTCCTCCCGCCGCCGGGTCATTGAACTCGTGCCATTCGGCGATGATTGATCAAATCACCATGATTGAATCCAGCAGATCCGGTTATATGCCGAGAAAGTTTTTCGTCCGAATTTTCTTGAGCATGGCCTTGGTAGGCTCCGCAGCAAATCTGGCTGCACAGCCATCACCGCAGACTGCCATCGACACCGCCAAACTCTATCAGCAGCACTGTGCCGTTTGCCATGGCGCGCAGCGTCTGGGAGGCATGGGTCCGGCCCTGCTTCCGGAGAGCCTTGCACGGCTGAAAAAAAACGCAGCGATCGCCGTCATACGCGAAGGTCGCCCCGCCACACAGATGGCCGGATTCAGTACGGAGTTGAAGGCACCGGAAATTGCAGCCTTGGCTGAATGGATCTATACCCCGGTGGTTCCCGCGCCCGCTTGGAGTGAAGCCGACATCACTGCGAGCCGCACCGAAACCTCAGGTTGGCGCGATTGGCCGGCAAGCCCTCAATGGAGCGCCGATCCCATGAACATGTTCGTGGTGGTGGAAGCAGGCGATCACCATGTGTCGCTGGTGGACGGCAACAGCTTCGAGCCCATCCACCGCTTTGCCTCGCGCTTTGCGCTGCACGGCGGCCCCAAGTTCACGCCTGAGGGCCGTTATGTGTTCTTCGGCTCCCGCGACGGCTGGATCACCAAATACGACCTGTGGAATCTAAAAACCGTTTCAGAAGTACGCGCAGGCATCAACATGCGCAACATCGCTGTGAGCGGCGACGGCAAATGGGTGATGGCAGCCAACTATCTGCCTCATACGTTGGCGCTTTTCGATGCCGATCTGAAGCTCGTTAGAACCTATACGGCCAGCACGCTGGACCACAAGCAGAGCTCACGCGTTTCGGCCGTGTACGACGCCCAACCCAGAAAAAGTTTCATCGTGGCGCTCAAGGACATTCCCGAGCTCTGGGAGATCAGCTATGACCCCGCCGCAGCGCCCATCTACGACGGTCTGGTTCATGACTACAAGATGGGTGAGGCCATTGCAAAGCCTGGCTTCCAAGGCGTGCGGCGCACGCCACTTAACGAGCCGCTGGATGATTTTTTCTTTGACCAGAGCTACACCCACGCACTGGGTGCCTCCCGGCCTCACGCCGATGGCTCTCCCAGCGGGCAAGTGGTGAATCTGGACGCGCGGCGCAAAATTGCGGAACTCCCAATAGCAGGCATGCCGCATCTTGGCTCAGGCATCACCTTCGACCATCAGGGCGCGCGTTTGCTGGCCAGCCCCAATTTGCAATCCGGCACGATCAGCGTGATCGATATGAAAACATGGAAGCTGGTGAAAGACATAGAAACACCCGGCCCTGGGTTTTTCATGCGAAGCCATGAATCAACACCCTATGCCTGGGTTGATTCAATGATGAGCCCTACAGCAAAGAACACGCTGACCATCATCGATAAGCGCACGCTCGAACCGGTGGCCAGCGTGAAAGTACCCTCTGGGAAAACGCTGGCGCACATAGAGTTCACCAAAGACGGAAAGTACGCGCTCGCAAGCCTGTGGGAAGACGATGGCGCGCTCATCATCTACGACGCAGCCACGTTCAAGGAGTTCAAGCGCCTGCCCATGCGAAAACCTGTGGGCAAGTACAACGTGTTCAACAAGATCAATCGCTCTGAGGGTACTTCGCACTAGCGCGGTGGTGGCGCCACGGGGCCAGACCATTCAGGCTCGCCCCCTCATCCATGCTCAGCGCGGCTGGTAATTCGCCAGCTTTTCCGTGTCAACGATGTGGATATCCCGCTTGTCGACCTGAATCAAACCGGCCGATTCGAGTTCATGCAATACCCTTGAGAAATACTCCGGGGTCAGGGAAAGTCTTGAAGCAATGGCAGCCTTGGCAACGGGCAAGGATACGGTGGCTGATGAAGCATCTCCATCGCTCGCCACCCTGAGATCACTCAGCAGGTATCCAATCACGCGCTGCACACCACTGTGCAGCGAATAGGCTTCTACATCCTTGATGAGCCCATGCAGCCGCCGCGAAAGCCCGGCCATCACACGCAAGGAAAACCGCCAGTCGTTTTGAATTTCCCGAACGATGACGTCTTTGTCAATGCTCAGCAGCAAAGTGTCTGAGAGCGCTTGTGCGGTGACGATATAGGGCATCTGCAGGAACATGATGGCCTCCGCAAAAGAACGCCCAGGTCCGCAAAGCTCAATGACCTTTTCCACCCCTGAAGGTGAAATGACGAACAGCTTGATTTGCCCCAATACCACCACATGAAACTCTTCACACGGCTCGCCCGCATGGAAGATGATTTTTCCGCGCTCCATCCTCCTCAGTTTGCAGCCTTCAGCCAAGCGTGCGAGCTCCGCCTCCGGCATGTCTGAAAACAGTGGTAGCGTTGCCAGATACCGGGGAAGATTGAATTTTTCTGGTGTCATGAGTTGGCAGTTCGCTGAAAAACAGATCCATTGAAACCTGTGTTGTACCGAATTGCGTTTAATCGATAAACACCGTTCGAGCTGCGCTCAGGATAGATCGAGCTTAGTGTGAACGGTTTACATAGTTGAAAACGAGCTGGAGTCAGGCAAAAAACAGGCGCAGAGATACAAGGTGGTATCTCAAGGGGTTTTCACGCCCCATACACGACACCGACTCCCGCGCAATCTTTCCAGGGAGCTTTCACTTCATGACACCCATCTCACGCCAAATAGTCTACCGCGCTTGAATGGCAGTGAGAAAGTCCTCCGCGGGGAGATTGTGAGAATTCCCGCCGGGCGGCCACTCACCAAACGGCTTCCGCTCCCTAAGCGCCAATCATCCAGGAGGCCCCTGACGACAGCCTTGCGTCAGCCGCAGGGGCGCTCAGTATCCCAACGCGGTAGAGCGATGTCTGAAACAGAACATCAGGACCGTACGCCAAGATAAGACATGAAACATGGCTTCACTCCATCGCCAGCCTCAGTGAATTCACCCGCGCTGGGCCATCTCTCAGCCCCGCCACCGCAGCCTGGAAGTCCCTGACATGCGCAGACTGGCGCTGCTGCGCAATAACGGCCTCGGAGGCGAACCGCTCTATGAGAACAAATGACCCGACTCCATTCTCTGATCGATACACCTCAAAACGCTCCACCCCCTTCAACTGAAGGCTGGCGCGAGCCAACTCCATGAGAGCCATTTCCAATGACGCATCTTGCCCAGGCAACGCCTGCATCTCCACAATCTGATCGATCACTTGAATCCCCTTAGAACGTCCTATGGACCAAGGTTCGAACGTTAACGCGCCGGAACACAACCTCAAGGGATTCAGCTAGGATGATGTCCATCTAGTGGACTCATGAATGAATAAATTGCACAACAAGCATCAATGCCTCTTCCCCGTTCGCTTGGAAGGAATGATCTGAAATGAAAGAAAGCACTGAAGGGAATTTGATTGGCACCTTGCGCCGCTCTGCGATGATTTTGCGCGCGCTCGCCGCAGACCACTACCACGGCAGAGCGCTCACAGATTTGGCTTCTGCAGTGGGTCTCCCCCACCCTACGGTGCATCGTCTGCTCGCGCAGCTCAGCGCAGAAGGCTTGGTGGTGCAGGAAATGCAGTCAAAGCGATACCGCCTTGGTCCTCTCGTTTATGAGCTTGGCCTGGCCGCCGGCAGTGGCTACGACCTGGGTCTCATATACCAACCAGCCATGCACAAGGTCTCCCGCGTCACGGGCGACACCAGCTACGTCATCATGAGGAGCGGCTTTGAGGCGGTATGCGTCGCCAGATCAGAAGGATCGCACCCTGTACGCACTCTCACACTCAACATAGGAAGCCGCAGGCCACTCGGTGTCGGCGCGGGAGGACTCGCCATTCTCGCCGCCTGCGCAGAAGATGAGGCGCGCTGGATCGTTTCCGCGACAAAAGACAAGATCCGCAGGTTCGGACGCCTCAGCATCAGCCGACAACTGAAGGCTATCGAGGAATCGAGGGTACAAGGCTATGCCACCGTGACCAACCAGGTGTCTCTTGGCGTTACTGGCGTTGGCATGGCGTTTCTTGATTCCAACGGCGCGCCACTTGGCGCCATCAGCGTGGGCGCACTGACAGATCGCCTCCCCCGCGATCGCCACGCACAAATCGCAAAGCTTCTAAAAAACGCAGTTGATGAGATCGAAGCGGGTTTAAAAGCCATGCCGACCAGGCCCTGGGCAGGCCTTTCCTGATTTCCATCAATGTCCATTGAATGGACATTGGCATGCCATAGCCTCTGGCTTACCGAATCGTTTTCTTCCAAACTCGCAGCACTGTTGCCGGGCTCCCGCAAGGCACACTGAAACGGAGAAGAGAACTGATGTTGCGCCTGAACCGGACGCATGATGCAACCGCAAGAAGTTGGCTCGCCAGCGCCAATGACGCCGCCACGGACTTTCCACTGCAAAACCTGCCGCATGGGGTATTCAGGAATGTCGGGCATGAAAACGCTCGCGGCGGCCTCGCCATTGGTGATTCAGTTCTTGACCTGCGAGCACTGATCCAATCGGAACTGCTGTACGGGGAGGCTCTCATGTATGCGGAGAAAGCAGCCCTACCCGCTTTGAACGACTTCCTGGCGTTGGGCCACATAGCGGCATCGACACTTCGCTCTGCCATCTTCGACCTGCTGCGAGACAACGCCCCCGCCGATCTCCAGGAGAGGGTACGGACATGCCTGATCCCTATGGCAGACATCAAACTCTTGCTTCCAGTAAGGGTTGGTGGATTCACTGATTTCTTCACTTCCGAACATCACGCCACCCGTGCAGGGCGTATTTCACGCCCGGAGAACCCCCTGCCCCAGGCATTTCTGCAAATGCCAATGGCTTACAACGGGCGCGCAAGTTCCATACGCACCAGCGGAACGCCCCTGAAGCGCCCGAAGGGCATCTTTGTGAAGGATGGCGAGTATGTGTATGAGCCATCGCTCTGCCTGGACTACGAACTGGAAGTAGGCTTCTTCGTGGGGCAAGGGAACGCGCTCGGTGAAACCCTTTCCTTGGACGAGGCCGAGCAACGAATTTCCGGATGCTGCCTGGTCAACGACTGGTCGACCCGGGACATTCAGCGCGCAGAAATTTTCCCGCTCGGCCCCTTTCTAGGCAAGAGCACGCTCACAAGCATTTCGCCCTGGATTGTCACGGCAGAAGCGCTGCTGCCATTCAGAACGCAAGCCGCAGCGCCAGGCCGCTACCCGGCACATCTCTCCAGCAAACGCAATGATTCCTCAGGTGCGCTAGACCTTACCTTGACCGCGCTCATGACCACCAAGAAATCGAGAGCGGAAAAACACAAGCCCGCTGTCCTCACAAGCACCAATCTTCTGAACTGCCACTGGACGCTGGCACAGATGCTCGCACACCACGCCAGCAACGGTTGCGCCATCGAGCCTGGTGACCTGATGGCATCAGGCACCACTTCAGGCCCGGAACAGCACTCTGCCGCCTGCCTTTACGAGCTTTGCATCGATCCACAACGCCAGGTGTTGCGCGCCATCTCTTTGCCCAACGGCGAATCAAGGATGTGGCTTGAGGACGGCGACGAAATCATCCTGCGTGCGCGAGCGCAGCGCGAAGGATTCGTCTCAATCGGCTTTGGCGAATGCGTGGGCCGAGTGGAACCGTGCGCGGAATGAACTGAATCCCAACCAGTAGTTAATGGAGAAAACTTATGCAAGAAACGAACACAAAAGCAGAACTCAGAGCCGGCGGCCAGGGCGTGCTGTCCTTGAAAGACAAAGTCGCAGTGGTCACAGGAGCCAGCAGTGGAATAGGCGAAGCGACAGCGCGGCGCCTTGCGGAAGCCGGCGCACGTGTGATCGTGGGCTACAACGAGGGTGAAGAGCGCGCGAGAAAAGTGCTCGCCTCCCTTCCAGGAGAGGGCCACGCCATACAAAAGATTACTTTGACAGACACGCGAACCATAGAAGCCGCTGCAGCAGCCATCAAGGCCAGCCACGGGCGTGTGGATGTGCTCGTGAACTCGGCCGGCATCGCCAAGATCATCCCGCATGCCGACGTACAGGCGTTAGATGACGCAACCTTCGACCACATCATGGTGATCAACGCCCGTGGCCCCTTTGCCGTGATCCGCACGTTTCTTCCGTTGCTGCAGGTTGGCACGGACAGCGTGATCGTTAACGTTTCGTCGATCTCGGCGTTCACAGCTCTAGGCAGCAGCATCGCCTACTGCGCTTCCAAGGCGGCCCTGGACACCATGAGCATGTCTTTGGCACGGGTGCTTGGCCCCAATATCCGGGTAGTGGGGATATCACCCGCTGCGGTGGCCACGCCTATTCTTCCGGAGCTTGGCCGAGCCCGCGTTGAGAAGCAAGCCGCGCTGACGCCACTCAAGACTGTGACCGAACCAGACGATATCGCCCTCTCCGTGATGGCCGCCGTCACGCACCTGCGGCTCATGACTGGCAGCACCATCGTGGTCGACGGTGGACGTCACCTTTAATCCTTGGACGGAGATTCTGATGCTCTGCAAACAATTCCATCATGTTGCCTACCGATGCAAAGATGCCAAGCAGACAGTTGACTTCTACACCCGCATGCTGGGGTTGAAGTTCTCCCACGTCATGGGAGCGGACCATGTTCCCTCAACCGGTCTGTACAGCCCGCACATTCACATTTTCTTCGAACTTGAAGACGGCTCCAACATCGCCTTCTTTGAATGTCCGCATGATCCTGGCGAGGTCAAGGACCTCACCAGCCCGGACTGGATCCAGCACATTGCCTTCCGGGTAGCGGATCTTCAAACATTGGAAGCAGCCAAGAAAGATCTTGAATCCAAGGGGATCAAGGTGCTGGGGCCAACGGTACACGATGACTTCGTGACATCCATCTACTTTTGGGATCCGTCCGGACATCGCCTCGAACTGACATCGGTGATGGCAGATCAGCAACGGATGAAGCGCTACGAGGAAGAGGCTCCTCGCGCGCTTGAAGTATGGAATCGCACGCACGACTGGAGCAACCGGCGAGAAGCCTTTGGAGCGGACCAGGGCTACGCCCACCGCGAATGAAAACGCCAATGTAGCGCCTAAAGCTGGAGAGGGTTTCAACCCCTTCACCCTCCGGATCCTTTCCGCAGGTGAAGGCCATCAACGCCCCACCCATGAACGAACACCGAGCGGCAAGCGTCGCACAAAAGAATGGAGACATCAACATGCGCCTGAAACTACTGAAATCTACGGCAACAGCCCTCATCATGTGGGCAGCAGCTACCGGAGCCTCGTTCTCGCAAACCTGGCCCGCCAAGCCCATAGAACTGGTTCACGGCTTCGCCGCTGGTGGCCAGGCCGACATCGTCGCCAGGTTGATTGCGCAGGGTTTGACCGAGCGCTTGAAGTCACCGGTCGTGGTGGTATCAAGAAGCGGCGCTGGTGGCAACCTGGCTAGTGAATCGGTCACCAGGGCTACGCCAGATGGCCATACGCTAATTTTGCTCACCGGTGGCCACGCGGTCTCCGCCGCGCTCTACAAGAATCTCAAGTTTGATCCGGTCAAGGACTTCGCGTTCGTTTCACCGATCTCGATTAACCCGTTCGTTTTGGTCGTCCGTAAGGACAGCGCCATTACGGACATCGCTTCCTTGATCGCAGCGGCGAAGAAACAACCGGGACGAATCACCTACAGCTCCGTTGGAATCGGATCCACGCAACATCTGGTGGGCGAACTATTCGCGAGCAGCACGGACACCCAGTTGACGCATGTCCCGTACCGAGGTGGCGGCGCACCTATGGCAGACCTGCTGGGAGGGCAGATTGACCTGAACATCGACTCAATCGCAGCCACGCGTAGCGCCATAGAGTCAGGGCGCGCTCGCGCCATTGGCATCACAAGCGCTGACAAATGGCCCACTTTGCCGTCGATTGAACCGGTGTCTGCAGTTCAACCTGGCTTCGCGGTCACCTCATGGATTGGCATAGCCGCCCCGGCTGCGACGCCTCAGCCGATTGTCAGCAGGCTGAACACGGAGCTGCAATCTCTACTGGCTGATCAACAGTTCCAGCAACGCCTTCTGGACAACGGTTCACGCGTCAATCCTGGCTCCCCGGAGGACCTTCGCCGTCTCGTAACCTCCGAGATCGATCGTTGGACCAAGGTCATCAGCAAGGCTGGCATTGAGCGCAACTGAAGCTCAAATGAAACTCAATCAGGCGCGACCTTTTTTTCTGGATGGCAAGAGGATGCACAAGATTTCGTCGGTTGAGGCACTGCATATTGGGCAATTCCTCTATGCCCGCATCAGGACCGAAGCCGGATATACAGGCTACGGTGAGGCGGGCTCCTGGGGCCACATAGAAGCGGCCAAGGCTGCCTTGGAGAAATTCGGCCACTACCTCGTCGGCAAGGACGCGAACCAGATTGAGTACCACTGGAACGTGATGCAACGCTTCTCGCATTTCCGCGGAACAGCGGTTAACGCGGCCGTGTCCGCCATAGACATTGCACTTTGGGACCTGCTGGGAAAGCGCCTGCAAACTCCAGTCTGGCAATTGCTAGGCGGTCAGTACCGAAACAAGCTGCGTGTCTATGGGCATGTGTATGCCGAATCGCTTGAAGAAGTTCTGAAGGAATGCCGCAGGCTGCGCGCCGAAGGCTTCACTGCAGTCGGGCATATCAACCCATTTTTGGATGAGCCTGAGGGAGAAACCTATTTCCGATCGCACGTTGGAAAGCTGAGCGACGCCAAAGAACGGGTGATGGCATTTCGTGAAGCCGTGGGGCCTGATGTCGACCTGCTGATCGAGATGCACAGACGCCTGAATCCCGCTGAAGCCATAGCGATAGGCAATTTATTGGAACCTGCCGCGCCCATGTGGCTGGAAGACCCTCTGCGTCCTGAGTTCTACGCGCAAACCACCACCGTAGGGCAATCCATTTCGGTGCCCATAGCGACCGGCGAGCGCTTTTCCACACCGGCAGAGTTTCAGATGCAACTGGCTGGCGGGGGTGTTCGCTATGCGAGGGTCTCGGTCTGTGTGTGCGGCGGCATTACGGGTGCAAGAAAAGTGGCCGCCCTGGCTGAAGCGCAGAACATTGACATTGCCCCGCACAATCCACTATCGCCCATCAGCCTCGCAGCTTGCATGCAAGTCGCCGCAAGCAGCCCCAATTTTGCGATTCAGGAGTACCCCACTGGCTTCGAGAATCTGGTTTTGAAATCAGGCAAAACTCTTCTTGGCGCCGACCTTGTAGACCACTACCCTGTACCCGAATCGGGGTTCATTACGGTGAGCGACCGCCCTGGAATTGGAATAGAGTTGAGAGAAAACGCCCAATCATCCCGGCCCCCCATTTTCAGGCCGGTGTCCATGCGCATGAGCGCAGATGGCGCCCCGTTGGACCAATAGCTCAAAGGCTATTGGTGATGAAAGAGCACGGAGGGCATGTGCTCCGACATGGGAGGTGTCGTAGCATCCCCCCCAGTGGAATAGACCGCTCAGGCGAGTAAATCGCAACCAAGGTTTGAGACGGTCCCGACGAATTCCGTTGCCAAAGCGAAGAAACTCATCCTGGGAACGCCTGACTCAGGACACTAGCCTCCGCACTCAGGCCCCTCACAACCACCTCCAGGCTGACCACCACCGCCTCCTGGGCTACCCGCTTCAACGCAAGCCTCGAGCGCGACAATACAGCCCGCGGAGGGTGCAAGTGATTGGCCGATTTGGCACGTACTACCCGCCGCAACCTGACCTCCGGAGGCTATGAGGCTTGAGATCTTCAGCGGTACAGTGGTGGTGTTGGTCAATGTGGTGCTGAGGGCAGTAATCGGGACACTGCCACCTGTCGCACTGGACATGCTAGCCGCGGCTGCCATCGCTTGATTGATCACCAAGCCACCGCTACCTGCCGCCAGTACAAACGCCAAGCCAAACAGCACTGCCCAATGTTTCGCGCTGCCACCGAGGCGCACCCGACGAACTCCCATGAATCCCAACATCGAGGCCAGGATCAGCAAACCCCAGAAGGTAAAAGATGGCACTGCCGCTGGAGGAAGGATTGGGACAGGAATGGGTGCGTATGCGAGGGTGGCGTTGCACAAGAGAGGCACTTGGGCCTGCGCCGCACAAGTGAAGACGGCAAGGGAAGCCGTCGCTAACCAACGGGTTCCGCGGCTGTGCCGGCGGGTGCTTATCAGCATGGTGTTCTCTCCATTTTTGGGACAGTCGTGAGTGATTTACTTCAACAACTGACAACAAGTCTAGAAAGAGCGCAATAAGCCAGGAAGCGTAGTTCCCGTCAAAAATCCGTCAAAAACTCGATTTTTGTGCATTTTTCCACACCCACGTGCATCTTCCGGAGGCGAGCAGAACTACGGAATTCTCAGGGGTCGGGCGCGAGACTCTCAACCGTGCAAGCGCCCCACTCCTCGGGACGCTCGCTTATCGCTGGAAATTTCAGGCTGTTTCGCCTGTAATGGCCGCTAGCATGGCAGGTGAGCCTTGCACGGCGGCGCGTTGCATCATGTGCTTGACCGCACGCAGGCCGCCTAACTCCTCACCACCGCCCGCGCGGCCAGGGCCACCGTGCTTGAGGAAAGGCAATGCGGAACCGTGGCCGGTAGATTCAGGTGCAGCGGCACGGTCAAGGATCTGCAAGCGACCATGCAACATGGCCATTTGCGGAATGACCTTGGCAGCCACTTCAGCGCTCTTGGTGACCAATGTACCGGCCAGGCTGCCCTTGCCCTTTGCTGCCAGAGCAACGGCTTCTTCTATCCCGCCGCTGTAACTCATGAGGGTGCTGACGGGCCCAAAAGCCTCAACGTCATGGGCTGCGTGGTTGGAAGAGTCGCGAGCCAGGAGCAGCGTAGGTTGGAAGAAAGCGCCGTTCTCGGCGCCCTCGCCCACCGGAGCAAAACCTTCCGCACCACCGAACACCACTTCAGCCCCTTGACGCAATGTATCTACGCGGTCGCCCACGTCTTTTTGCTGCGATTTAGATGCCAGCGCACCCATGCGAACGTTCTCAAGCCGTGGATCGCCCACCGTGGTCTTGGCCAGACGATCCTTGAGCTTGGCTGCCACCGCATCAACATGCTGTGAAGGCACAATCGCCCGGCGGATGGCCGTGCATTTTTGACCCGCCTTTTGTGTCATCTCACGGGCAACTTCTTTAACGAGGAGATCAAACTCTTCGTCATCGGGCGTGACGTCAGGCGCCAGGATGGCACAGTTCAGCGAATCAGCTTCGGCGTTGAAGGGAATGCTGTTCTTGATGATGTTGGGCGACACACGCAACTTGGCAGCCGTGTCCGCTGAGCCGGTGAAGGTCACTACATCGGACACATCCAGCCTATCCAGCAGATCACCCGTGCCGCCAATCACAAGCTGCAAGGAGCCTTCCGGCAAGATGCCAGAGTCATTGATAAGGCGAACCAGCTTTTCTGTGAGGAAGCTGGTGGCAGTGGCCGGCTTTCCAATGCTGGGCATACCAGCGAGGAACGTGGGCGCAAATTTCTCCAGCAGTCCCCACACGGGGAAATTGAAGGCATTGATGTGCACCGCCACCCCACCACGCGGCACGAGGACGTGCGTGCCGGCGTAGGCGCCTGTCTTGCCCAGAGACATTTGCTGGCCCTCGTGCCAGAGGTTTCCGCTACGAGGCAACTCCTTGGCCATGCTGGCATAGGCGAACAGAGTGCCCGTGCCGCCTTCTATGTCTACCCAACCGTCTGTGCGGGTAGCGCCGGTGTGAACGGAAAGCTCATACATTTCTTCCTTGCGCTCTCCCAGGTACTTGGCGAGCGCTTTCAGCGCCGCAGCGCGCTGTTGAAAATCCATGGCCATCAGGGCCGGTAAACCCACCTTGCGAGCATGTTCGAGTGCTTCGGCGAAATCGATGGCTTCAGCATGGGTGTGGGCGATCACGCCGTTGTCGATGGCGCTACGCAGAACCTGCGCAGGTTCTGCGCCAATCCAGCGGCCGGCAATGTAGCTTTGAAGTTGAGGCGTTGTCATGGGAGTATTCCGGGAAAATTGAAAGAAATGAGGCCGTCCTGGGCAAGCTTTGCCGGGACGGCCCTGATGCGATCAAGCGGCCTTTTGGCCGCCTACACCCAGATAAGTTTCGATCACGCGGCGATCGTGTAGCAGATCGCTCGCGGCGCCTTGCAGCGCAACAGCGCCCATCTCCAGCACATAGGCTCGATCAGCTACCTGCAAGGCAGCCCGGGCATTCTGTTCAACCAGAAGCACCGAAACTCCCAGACGGCGAAGCGAGGAGACTATATTGAGCACCTCGCGCACGATCAAAGGTGCCAATCCGAGCGATGGCTCATCAAGCATCAACAGACGTGGGCGTGCCATCAGCGCGCGGCCAATGGCCAGCATCTGGCGCTCTCCGCCTGAGAGAGTAGAAGCCATCTGAGCACGACGCTCATCGAGACGCGGGAACATCTGAAACACCTCGGTCATACGCTCCTTCTGGTCGCGCTGGCCACGTCTCCAGCGGGCAAAGCCCCCCAAGAGCAGGTTGTCTTCCACGGACATTTCGCCGAACAGTTCACGCTTCTCAGGAACCAGCCCGACCCCCGAGGCCACCATGGCCTCCACGGTAGGGCGATTCACACGCGCACCCGACAGGTTGAGCCCACCACTGGAGGGCAATAGGCCCATGATGGCATTGAGCAAGGTAGATTTGCCTGCGCCATTGGGTCCGATGACGGTAACGATCTCGCCCTCACCTACCGTCAGCGCCACCTGGTGCACGGCTTCCACCGGGCCATAGCAAACCGAAAATCCGTTGAGCTCCAGCAAAAGCTTACTCATGCGGCTACCTCCGGTAAATCGCCGCCAAGGTAGGCTGCCATGACGCGTGGATCTGATTGCACCTGCGCAGGGGTTCCCGTGGCAATCACCGTGCCGAACTCCAGCACTGTAATGCGATCAGCCAGGTTCATGACGAATTCCATGTCGTGTTCCACCACCAAAATGGCCAGACCTTCTGAGCGCAGTTGCGTCAAGAGTGCGGCCAGGGATTGCTTTTCGAGGTGGCGCAAACCAGCAGCCGGCTCATCCAGCAACAATATCGCTGGCTGCCCGGCAAGCGCCCGGGCGATTTCCACAATACGCTGCTGGCCTAGCGGCAGCGATGCGGCTGGCGTATCTATGTACTCAAGCAAACCACAGCGTTCGATCTGGCGCCGTGCTTCAGCCAATAGAGCGGCTTCCTCTCGGCGGTCAAGCCGCAACATGGCAGACATCCAGCCGCGGTGCCCCCGCAGGTGCGCGCCCAGCGCCACGTTCTCAAGCACGCTGCGTTGACCCAGCAAGCGAACGTGCTGGAAAGTGCGGCCAAGCCCGAGCGAGGCAAACGCCCGGGAAGGCTTGCCCTTCATGTCCTGGCCCATCAGCTTGACGCTGCCGGAGGTGGGATCGTCCACGCCTGAGATCATGTTGAAGAACGTGCTCTTGCCTGCGCCATTGGGCCCGATCAAGGCGTGTACTTCACCACTCTTGACGGTGAGGTTCACCGCGTTATTGGCGATCAGCCCTGAAAAGCGCTTGGTGACATCGTCTGCTTCAAGAACAACCGAACCCGCCTGCGGCAATGCACGAGTGGCAAGAGTCACAGGCGCCGCAGAGTTGGCGCGCGGAGGTATTGGCTTGAGGAATTTCCGTACCTGTACGGCGATCAATGGCCACAGTCCATCGGCCGCGCGCTGCAAGACCAGCAGCATCAACAGACCGAACACAATGACCTCGAAGTTCCCGCTGGCGCCCAGCAGCTTGGGCAGCAAATCCTGCAACTGCTCCTTGAGCAAGGTGATCAGTGTGGCGCCCAGAACGGCACCCCACAGGTGCCCGGATCCACCCACCACCGCCATGAACAGGTATTCAATACCAATGTTGATGTTGAAAGGTGTGGGATTGACGAAGCGCTGCAAGTGCGCATACAGCCAGCCCGACACAGCAGCCAGCAAGGCCGCCAGTACGAACAGCTTGATGCGCTGGCGAGCAGTATCCACCCCCATGGACTCAGCCATCACGCGGCCAGTCTTGAGCGAACGAATAGCCCGGCCCTCACGCGAATCAAGCAGGTTATGCAGAGTCCAGATGCTCAGGAGCAGCACAGCCCAGATCAGAATACCGAGCACGCGAGGTGAGCTCAGATCCAACCCGAAAAGTGACAGCGGCTGCACGCCGGTGATCCCTGTAAAGCCGCCCAGCACTTCCAGGTTGCCGAAGATGTAGTACAGGCTTAAGCCCCAGGCAATGGTGCCCAGCGGCAGGTAGTGCCCAGATAGACGCAATGTGACTGCACCTAACGCCCATGCAATCAGAGCAGTTACGGCAAGGCCCAACAACAACCCCAGCCACGGGAGCAAGCCCGGAGGCAACGCTGCCAAGGCCTCCCGAGCCATAGGGGAAGTGCATATCCAGGCCGTGGCATAGGCACCCAAGCCTACGAAGGCGGCTTGACCGAACGAGGTCATGCCCCCCACGCCGGTGAGCAAAACCAGGCCCACGGCGACCATCGAATAAAGGCCGATGTAGTTCAGCAGCGTGACTGTGAACGGTGCAAGGAACGACCAGATCAGCGCCAGCAGCGCTATAGCGATAAGAGTAAGGTGGCGCGAGTTCATTCCTCGTCCTCCACATGGTGCGTGTGCAGCGAACGCCACCACAGCACAGGAATGATCAAAGTGAACACCAAAACTTCCTTGAAAGCACTGGCCCAGAATGAAGAGAAGGATTCAAGCTGCCCCACCAGCAGGGCGCCCAAAACAGCCAGCGGGTAACTTGCCAAGCCACCAAAGATGGCTGCAACGAAACCCTTGAGGCCAATGATGAAACCGGTGTCGTAGTAAACGGTAGTGATTGGTGCAATCAAAATCCCGCATACCCCACCGATCAGCGCCGCCAAGGCAAAGCTGAGATCGCCAGAAAGCTCCGTGGGAATGCCCATCAGCCGCGCACCGACCCTGTTCATCGCAGTGGCGCGAAGCGCCTTGCCCACAATGGACTTTTCGAAAAACAGGAACATGACCGCCACCAGAACCGCCACTGCCCCCACCACCACCAACGACTGGCCGGTAAACGGGATACCGCCGATTTCCCAGCGTGCGTCGGAATAGGCCGTAGTGCGTGAGCCCTCCGCGCCAAAGAAATAAAGACCCAACCCCACCAGCACTCCATGCAGCGCCACCGAGACGATCAGCAAAATCAGAACCGTGGCATGCGCCAACGGACGGAACGCCAATCGGTAGAGCAATGGACCCATGGGGGTGATCAAGGCAAGAACCGCCAATGTCTGGCCAAGCTGGGATGTGGGTTTAACACCCCAGATCATTGCCAACGCCAACACTGGCAAGCCAATGGCCCAGAAAGCGGTGGAAGCCCAGTCGACCCGCACACCACGCATGTGGCGCCAGGCTTCGACCACCAGCGTCATGCCGGCGAGTGCAATCAGCAGCCAGACTAAAGCTGGCGCCTTGCCTGCTTGCAACGCCGCCATGGCCAGCGCTGCATAAGCAACAAACTCACCTTGCGGGATAAAGATGACTCGCGTGACAGAAAAAACAAGCACGAGCGCGAGCGCCATGAGCGCATATATGGCGCCGTTCACCACGCCATCTTGCGCCAGCATCAGGGCGATTTGCAAATCCATCGAATGATCTTGGTTGGGCAGAGGCCCTTGCCACCGCAAGAAGCCGCCGCGAGCATGGAAAGCCAATCTGGTGTGGTGCTAGGCACCACACTAGGATTTGGCCTCGTCAAGCATTAATCAGGGTTGGTAAACCCACTTGCCGCCCTGGATTTTCACCATGACGCGAGCGCGTTGATCCAGACCCAGGTGGTCGTTGGCGGACATGTTGAAAATGCCATGAGCACCGGCGACTTCCTTCACGCCTTCCATGGCGTCACGCAAGGCGGCGCGGAATGCAGGCGTACCGGGCTGCGCTTTTTTCAGGGCCACAGGAATTGCGGAAGCCAGGATCTGACCTGCATCCCATGCATGGCCACCGAAAGTGGAGACGCTTCCCTTGCCGTTGGCAGCTTCATAGGCCTGGATGTAAGCCAGCGCTGATTTGCGCACTGGGTTGCTTGTGGGCAGTTGGTCAGCCACCAGCACTGGGCCAGCTGGCAACAGGGTGCCTTCGACGTCTTTACCGCCTACGCGCAAGAAGTCAGCATTCGCCACGCCGTGCGTCTGGTAGATCTTGCCGGTGTAGCCACGCTCTTTGAGCGTCTTTTGCGGCAGCGCGGCAGGTGTGCCAGAGCCAGCAATCAGCACTGCATCTGGCTTGGCGCCCATCAGCTTCAGGACCTGGCCGGTCACAGCTGTATCTGTGCGGGAATAGCGCTCGTTACCCACCAACTTGATCTTTTTCAGATCAAGGGCTTTGACGGTTTCCCGATACCAGCCTTCGCCATAGGCATCAGCAAAGCCGATGAAGCCCACGGTCTTGATGCCATCCTTGGCCATGTGCTCGGCAATAGCCAGCGCCATCATGATGTCATTCTGTGGGGTCTTGAAGACCCAGCGCTTTTTCGCGTCCACCGGCTCGATGATGACAGCCGAGGCACCCAGCGTGATCATGGGTGTTTGAGCTTCTGCCACCACATCGATCATGGCCAGCGAAGCAGGCGTGGTGGAGGAGCCGATGATCACGTCAATATTGCGCTCGGAGATCAGCTTGCGAGTGTTGGTGACGGCAGCCGTGGTGTCTGACGCGTCATCCAGCACGACGTAGTTCACAGTCTGGCCACCCATGGTCTTGGGCAACAGCGCAATCGTATTTTTTTCCGGAATGCCCAGCGAAGCCGCAGGCCCGGTAGCCGACACAGTGACGCCAATCGTCACTTGCGCGGTGGCCAGCACAGGCAGACATGCCAATAGAACCGATAGGACGTTCTTCTTGATGTTCACAGCTTCTTGCTCCTTGAATAATGAAATAACTGCATCGATCAGCCGCCGCATAAGGGTGGCGAATTAACCGACCGATCGGTCGACTATTGTAATAACCGCTTTCGGCCAGATCGCCGCTGAATTCTCAGTACATACCCGAAGGCCTGACGAAAATCCGCAAAAATGGACCGACATAGGGGCGTCATTTTCATCGCCGGGCCGCTCCCAAGATGAAAAAGCACCCCCTCGGGGGGCAGCGCACCTCGCGAAGCGGGGAAGCGTGGGGGCGTCATTTTCATCGCCGGGCCGCTCCCAAGATGAAAAAGCGCCCCCTCGGGGGGCAGCGCACCTCGCGCAGCGGGGAAGCGTGGGGGCATCAGTTTCTAGCCTAGCACGTGTGCCAGCGTAAGAAGCACCAGCAACAACAGCCACAAAGCCACCATACGCCACACAAGCCCCACCACCTGGACGAGATGTGCAGATTGAGGCTCACGGCCTGGCAGCGCATTGCCGCCGGGGAGAGCTTCGCTAACTCCCGCGGGCTGGGCTGTCAGGTCGGCTGTGACTGGCTTGAGCGCTGCGCCCCCTAGCCGTACACCGATCGCGCCCGCAGTGGCCGCGAGAATGACCCCGTCATTGCTGTCTGAAAAGCGGCCTGCATAGTTGCGCCAAGCATCAATCGCGTCTTCAAAGCTGCCGACGATGGCAAACCCCAGTGCCGTCATACGCGCCGGTAACCAGTTAATCGTATGCCAGGCCGTATCTGCCACGGTCCGAAGCGCAGGACTTGCTGGATGATCTGCTGCATGCGCCTTTCTGCGCCAGTAACTGGCGGCGAATTCGGCGTTGCGGTAGAACACCGCGCCAGCGGGTCCAAAGCCGAGCATGGCGAGAATGGAGAACCAGGCCAGAACGCCGAATACATGGCGATGCGCAGCGAGCACAGAGTATTCGATCACGTGCCGCACGATCTCCGCGTGCGGCAGCCGGCTGGCGTCTACCTGTTGCCATTGGGCCAATAATTCGCGCGCGCGCTCTTCATCCCCCGCCTCCAAAGCATCGCGAATGCCTGTGAAGTGATGGCTGAACTGACGAAATCCCAGCGTGAGATACAGCAGCACCACGCTCCACACCAGCGCCAGCGGCCAACCACCCAGCCACATCAGCAACCAATGAACCGCCAGCGCCGCAAAACTGGGTACGCCCACAGCCAGCGCCCAAGCCAGCCAACCGTGGTGAAGGGCTCCTGCATCCACGCTGCTACCCACCCATCGCACCCATTGACGCAAGCCCGCAGCCGCGGGGTTCGTCGGACCGAGCGGGCGCACCTGTTCCAGGAGCAACGCTATGACAATCGCAAAAAGGGCCATGAGCGGATGATAGAGGGTGTCATAGGGATTTTTTCAGCGCCGGGCCGCCCCAAGCTGAAAAAGCCACCCCCTCGGGGGGCAGCGCACCTCGCGAAGCGGGCAAGCGTGGGGGCTACATTTTTCAGTGCCGGGCCGCCCCAAGCTGAAAAAGCTCCCCCTCGGGGGGCAGCGCACCTCGCGAAGCGGGAAGCGTGGGGGCCACTTCCCAGTGCCGGGCCGCCCCAAGCTGAAAAAGCACCACCTCGGGGGGCATAGCGGTGACAAACACCCTCATGCGTTGGAAGTTGGACTCCCCTTCCCCGCTTCAATAGTCAGCCGGAACCGAAGTCCCGGGTCAGCCTTCTCGGCGATCAAATGCCACCCGTGTGCCAACGCAATCTCCTGGCAAATGGATAAACCCAGTCCCGCGCCAAGGTCACGTCGGTGCTCCGCGCGCCAGAAGCGTTCGAACAACAGTGGGAGTTGACCAGCCTCAAGGCCTGGCCCCCAATCCCTCACAACCAGTGCATCGCTTTGGACGATCACTTCCACCGTCGTCTTTGCGGGAGCGTGTTGAATGGCGTTTTCCAACAAATTCTTCAGTAGCGTGAACAAGGCACCACGATCGGCCTTCCAGTTCACATCGTCAGCCGTGGTGGATATCGTCAAATACACGTTGGCCGCCTCTGCCATGCGCTGCAAGTAGGAGACGGTCTCCTCCACCACACCCTCGATGCGTACAGTCGTAAATTCGTAGTTGTGAGCTTCACTCGCTTCAGCCAGGAGAAGGAGTTGTTGCACTTGGCGTGTCATGTATTCGACATCGCTCAACAACGAGTCCTTGTCGCTCCCATCCACTTCCATCAACTCGATCTGGGCGCGAATCAGCGCAAGGGGGGTCTTCAACTCGTGGGCAGCATTGCCGAGAAACTCCTTTTGCACTCGGTAACCTTGATCGAGACGCTCCAGCGCGCGGTTGAAACTATCTACCAACGGGCTGATCTCCGCAGGGACGACCTCGGTCCTCAGCCGCGCATGAAGCGAGCTTGGTGAGATAGCCGCTGCAGCTTCGGAGATGCCATGCAATGGTTTAAGTGCAAAACGTAGCGTGATGTATGCACACAGGCCAAACGCGACGATCAGCACGGCACTGAAGATGCCAATTCCAATTCCCATGTAAGGCAGCGCAAATTTGTGCTGAATGAGCTTCATAAGGCGAGCGCTGGTGGCGAACTGCATATACCACTGCCGTCCTTCGTGTTCGACAGTTGCGGTGGCACCGTGCAGGGTGACGCCGTTGTGCTCGAAAGAGAAGGTGTCTCGCTTCAACTGGGGCGCGCTGCTTTCAGATGGCCAAAATGCTGCTCCAGCTTTCGAAACCAGGGCAACATTTCCTTGCGCATCCAGCAACCGATAAGCTGTCTCATGAGGAAGGCTTTCGTACAACCAGTCGAGCTCGCCTCCACTGACATCCAATTCAACTGGCTTACCGTTAGCGTCGAACTTGAGCTTGCTCGCAAGGGTCTCCACCCGCTCCCTCAGTTCCAGATCAGCCAGAACGTCGTGCTCCACCATCCAGACCGCAGCGGCTACGGCCAGCGTGATGCTCAAGAGAGCCCCGACCACGTAGGCCAGGAGGACCCTCAGGCCCAGGCTACTGAGCCGAATCGTCTTCGCGGAGCGCATAGCCGAGACCTCTGACGTTGACGATCCGCTGCCGTGAGCCGATTGCAGACAATTTACGGCGTATGCGGTGAAGAGCCACATCCAGCGCATTGGGCGTGACTGCTTCACTCAACCCCCATGCAGCCGCCTCCAGCGCACTGCGCCGCACGACCTCTTCATGTTTGCGTAAGAGCAACAGCATGATGTGCACCTCCGCCGGAGCAAGCGTGACCTTATTGGCTCCGCAGCACAGCACGCTGCCAGCGGAATTCAGCGTCAGATCATCGTAGCTAGGGTCGAGCGGCCGAAGCTCCACGGGGCGGCGCAGCAAAGCCCGCACTCTTGCCACCATCTCGTCCATGGCGAATGGTTTGGGAAGGTAGTCATCCGCCCCTGCTTCGAGACCTTCCACACGGTCGTGCAAGGCATCCCGAGCCGTCAATACAAGGCAGGGGATACGAATGCCGGCACGACGCAACCTTTGTAATAGGTCGAGTCCGTCTCCGTCAGGCAACCCCCGATCAAGTACGAGCGCTTGATAGCTCATCTGCTGGATGGCGGCCCAAGCGGTATCAATACGGCCGCTCACGTCCACACCGATTCCCGCAGCCACCAACCCTTGGTGTATCAGCCGGGCCATCCGCTCATGGTCTTCGATCAGGAGTATTCGGCTCATCAGAAACTGTACTTGTAACCCAGCATCACCCGGCTCTCGGTTGAACGATCCACGATCGGACTATTTTTGACTCCTTTGCCCAAGGAAGTCACGCCAACGTTAAGCATCAGGGAATGGTGTCGGTCAAAACGATAAATACCAGTCAAGCTGACTTCCGGATTGACTGTGGCCTTGCCAGTATAGGCAGCACGCCCCACCGTCGCTTCGCTGGCGCGCACGCCGTAGTAGTAGTCCACGTATTTCCTATCTACCCATTCAGCGCCGACCTTAGGTATCAGCATCAGTTGCGGGCTCAGCATGATCTTGCGTTCAAAGCTTAATGCCAGGCGCTGGCCTTTGCTCTTGCCCGAGGCGTCCCCCAGCCACTCCAGCTTGACGTCGGCCAGATCGTTCTCCCACTCCACCTTGGCGCCCAGCCAGGCACCGGACTTTCGATCAGCCATGCCGGTCAGGGCCGACGAGTCGCTCGCCTCATAGCCTGCACCATCGAACAGCTTGGTCACGACGCCAAAATTGAGGCGCTGCGATCCGCTCAACTCGATTCCGGGGAGCTTTAACTCAAGGTTGGGGCCAAGCAGCTTCACATACCGGTTTTCGTAGGAGATCATAGGTAACACCTTGGACTCACGGCTGATCCCTTTGTACGCTTTCTGCGTGCTGATGACGGCCATGCCCAAGCCCCAAGGGGAACTCTCCAACTCGCCTTTGCCGGGAGGCTGCTGTGCGAACGCTGGAGCCAAACAAGCTAGCAGCGCCGAGAGAGCTGACGTACGGGTCAGATTGGCGGCGTTCGCCTTGTAAAGAGAGGCGACGACTGATGAGGAAGGCATGAGCCGGTTCCTTGATGGTGTTGAAAGTCCTCATCCTCCAACCTCCCGTCTTACGGAACACTTACCCAAACCAGGGACGAGGGCTCGGGCCCTCCAGCCGCGCATCGAGCGGGCTCTCGGTAAGTGTTTGGAAAGTCATGCGGCCGGATAGTCGCCTTCATTGCAAAGCAAGGCGCCACATCTGAGTTGACAATGAAAACATCAAACACACTCGAAATCTCCGCGGCTGCCATCCTGGTCGTGACAGCGGCCATAACGTTTGTACTCGCATGGGATGTGCCAGTAACGCATGCGCAGGAGGCCACCGTGCCTTCCGCGAAGCAGTCCTCCATGACCGTTGTTGTGGCAACGCCGCAATCTGCAGCGCTTCCCGTCCGAATCTCCGCGAATGGCAACATCCTGGCTTGGCAGGAAGCCAGCATCGGCTCAGAGGCCAACGGCCTTCGGCTCATTGAAGTCAAAGTCAATGTGGGAGATAGCGTGCGCCGCGGCCAGGCGCTGGCGATCTTCGCCTCAGATACGGTTGAAGCTGAGCTGGCGCAAAGCCGCGCAGCAGTAGCCGAGGCAGAGGTGGCGCTTGCGGAGGCCGCCGCCAATGCCGAACGCGCCCGTCTATTGACTGAAAGTGGCGCATTGTCAGCCCAGCTCATCCTGCAGTATCTGAGCGCGGAGCGCACGGCGCGAGCCCGTCTCGACGCAGCTAAGGCGGTCGAGAAAATGCAGCAGATCCGGCTCACTCATACCCGGGTCACAGCGCCAGATGATGGCATCATTTCTGCACGGACAGCCACGGTCGGAGCCGTATTGCCATCGGGTCAGGAATTGTTTCGTCTGATCCGAGGTAGCAGACTGGAATGGCGCGCAGAAGTCGCAGCCACCGATTTGGCCAAACTCAAAGCCGGGCAAAAGGTCAGTATCACGCCCGTGGGTGGAGATGTCATAGAAGGCAGGGTAAGGATGCTCGCGCCTGCAATCGACATCCAGACCCGCAATGGCCTGGCCTATGTAGACCTTCCTCGCAGCGAAACCGCGCGCGCAGGCATGTTCGCTCGCGGCGAGTTCGAGATCCACTCCGCGGACGTGATGACCTTGCCGCAGAGTGCTGTGCAGTTACGTGAGGGCTTCAGCTACGTGATACAGGTCGGGCCGGATCTCAAAACCATTCAGACCAAAATCAAAACCGGTCGTCGTTCAAATGATCGTGTCGAGATCCTTGAAGGCCTCGACAAGAACGCCCGTGTCATCGTTTCCGGCGCAGCTTTTCTAAGTGATGGCGACCTTGTGCACATAGCCACGAAATCGGGCGCCGCAATACCGGCAACACCCTCATCGACCTCACTGAGATTCATGCCGGCCAACCGTGGAGGCACGCCATGAGCATGAATGCTTCCTCATGGGCCATACGCAACCCGGTTCCGGTCATCCTGGCGTTCATGATCATGACGTTCGCAGGTCTGACGGGCTTCTCAAGCATGAAGATCCAGAACTTTCCGGATATGGATGTCCCCACGATCACCGTGATGGCGGCCTTGCCCGGCGCGTCGCCATCACAGCTGGAGACCGAAGTCGCGCGCAAGATCGAGAACGCGCTCACCTCCGTACAAGGTATTAAACACATCAAAAGCACCCTGACTGGGGGTGTGGCAAGCATCACGGTCGAGTTCCGCCTTGAGAAGCCGACGCAGGAAGCGCTAGACGACGTGCGCGATGCTGTCGCTCGCGTGCGTGCAGACCTGCCTGCCAACCTGCGCGATCCAGTGATCCAGAAGAGCGAGTTGTCAGGTTCCCCGATCTTGAGCTACACCGTCGCCTCAACGCGAATGGATGAGGAAGCCTTGTCCTGGTTCGTTGACAACAAAGTCCGCAACGCCGTGCTGGCAGTATCTGGCGTGGGTGCGGTTACCCGCGTTGGTGGCGTCAGCCGAGAAATTCGCGTGGATCTGGATCCAGATCGCCTGTACGCCCTGCACACAACGGCAGCACACATCTCTCGCCAATTAGGAGAGGCACAACAGGAGTCGTCAGGGGGGCGTGTACGCCTCGGCAGCGCAGAGCAGTTCGTCCGCGTGATAGCTACTGTGCAGACTGCCGAGGAGATGGGTGCCATCGAATTGACCCTCGGTGATGGTCGTCGCATTCGGCTGGATCAGGTCGCAACGGTTACGGACTCCGTGGCCGAGCGGCGTTCGGCGGCCCTCCTCGATGGTGCGCCTGTCGTCGGCTTCGAGATCGTACGTGCCAGAGGTTTTGGCGAAATCGACGTTGCGGCGGGCGTTCGCCAAGCGCTGACCGAACTGAAGGCTGCTCACCCAGAGATTAGCTTCACGGAAGCCTTCAATCTCATCGACCCGGTGATCGAAAACTATGACGGATCCATGCGTCTGTTCTTCGAAGGCGCTGCGCTGGCGGTATTGGTGGTATTTCTGTTCCTGCGCAACTGGCGTGCGACCTTGGTGGCGACGGTGGCATTGCCGCTTTCGGTCATTCCAAGCTTTGCGCTGATGTACGCGATGGGTTTCACACTCAACACCGTGACCTTGCTGTCGCTTTCCTTGGTGGTCGGGGTGTTGGTGGACGATGCCATCGTCGAGGTAGAAAACATTGAGCGCCATTTGCTGATGGGTAAAACGCCGTTGCAAGCCGCCACGGACGCGGCCACCGAGATCGGACTTGCGGTAGTGGCAACGACCTTCACTCTAATCGCCGTTTTCCTGCCAACAGCCTTCATGAGCGGCATGGCCGGCAAGTTCTTCATACAGTTCGGCTGGACCGCCGCGGGCGCCGTATTTTTCTCTCTGGTCGTCGCCCGCCTGTTAACGCCAATGATGGCAGCCAGCCTGTTGCGATCGCCAGCGAAGCGAGAACGGCTTGAGCCAGCATGGATACCCCCTTATCTGCGCTGGGCGAGCTGGTGCCTGCAGCATCGGTCCGCCACGCTTGCGATCGCGTTCGCTTTGCTCCTGGGCGGCCTGTGGCTGGCAACATGGCTTCCGACGGCGTTCGTGCCTCCTGACGATGACGCACAAACCCAGGTCACACTCACGCTGGCACCGGGCACTGAACTGCACGACACAATGGTGCTGGCCGAACATGCCCGCGCGCTTGTGCAGCAGAACCCTCATGTGCTCCAGGTCTACACGGCCATTGGCGGCGGCAGCGCAGGAGGTAACCCAGCCGAAGCGCAAGTAGCATCGGCACCAGATGTCCGCACGGCAGTGCTCACGCTCAGCCTCACGCCCCGCTCCCAGCGCGGGGGCCTGCGCAAGCAGGAAATAGAGCAGCAACTGCGTGCGGCATTGGAGCCGCTGCCCAGCGCACGGATAGGGGTGGGGATGGGTGGTTCCGGTGAAAAATACGTGGTAGTGCTAACGGGTGAGGACCGCTACATCCTAGAACAGCACGCACATCAGGTTCAACGTGATCTGCGCTCCGTGCCCGGTATCGGCGCGGTGACCTCCAGCGCGAACCTGACTCGTCCTGAATTGATAGTCAGACCCGATTTCACTCGCGCAGCCGATTTGGGCGTTACAGCTTCAGCCATAGCTGAAACGCTGCGCGTGGCGACTATCGGCGACTACGATCAAAATCTGGCAAAGGTGAACCTGGGCGAGCGTCAGGTGCCTGTGATGGTGCGGCTCAACGACCTTGCTCGACAGGATTTGGAGACGCTCAAGCGTCTTCCAGTGCCCGGCGCGCGCGGTGCGGTAATGCTGGGGAACGTCGCCACACTTCAGATCGGAAGTGGCCCCGCGGAAATCACACGCCACAACCGGATGCGCAACATCAACATCGAGGTAGAGTTAGGCGGCCTGCATTTAGGTGACGTTGAGCGCGCCGCGCTGGCACTGCCAAGTTTGCACAATATGCCCTCAGGGGTGCAACGTAGTTCACTTGGTGAGGCCGAGGAAATGAAGGAGCTGGCTAGCAGCTTCGGCATCGCCATGTTGACCGGCGTTCTGTGTATCTACATGGTTCTGGTGCTGCTTTTCAAAGACTTCGTGCAGCCCGGCACGATCCTGGCCGCCCTGGTACTTTCGATTCCGGGGGCCACGCTGGCCCTGTTCCTGACAGGCTCGGCCTTGTCCATGCCATCAATGATCGGCTTGATCATGTTGATGGGAATCGCCACGAAGAACTCGATCCTGCTGGTGGACTACATCATCATCGCACGCCGGGATCACGGGCTAGACCGCACCGAGGCCATTCTCGATGCCTGTCGGAAGCGGGCGCGCCCCATCATCATGACCACCATCGCCATGGGTGGCGGCATGATCCCCGTGGCTTTGGGACTGGGCGGCGATCCGAGCTTTCGCGTGCCGATGGCCGTGGTCGTGATAGGCGGCTTAATCACCTCAACCGTCCTGAGCCTGCTCATCATTCCGACTTTGTACAGCTGTGTAGATGACGGCTTGCGATGGATCAAGGTGCGCCTGGGCCCCAAACAATCTCTAACCACCGCGATCCCCAGCACCTCCGCCAGGTAAGTGTTCAGTAATAGCTGGGGCCCGAGCATAGAGGTTCCCTTTCTCGGTATCTCGCCAATCCCGGCTGAACCTCGACGGAACACTTACATGAGAGCCTTTCACCCCCTCCTTCTCACTGCGTTCATGCTGGGCACCAGTGCATGCGCCAGCAACGCTGCCAATCACCCCATCACAGCTTTCGCGACTGAGGAGAAGCCAGCGGTTGCCATGGTGGCCGTCTCCGTGGTTGGAGAACCTGCCACGCCTGAAATGCCTGTTCTCCAGGGCCCAGTCATCACTGCCGAACCTATCACCCAAGTTGGTCGACGCGCCAATATTGAAGACGACAGCCAGACCGAACTGAATGCTGGAGACAGCGGCTACCAAGCCCCCATCCATGACCCCTGGGAAAGCTTCAACCGCAGGGTGCACAGCTTCAACGACGCTGCCGACAGATTCGTCTTGCGCCCGGTGGCAATCGGGTACAAAAAAATCATGCCGGAGCCTGTCCAGACCGGCATATCTCGCTTCTTTGCCAACCTGGGCATGCCAGTCACCTTAGTGAATCAAGCCTTGCAGGGGCGTCCTCATGATGCGGCGAAATCGCTGGGGCGATTTGCCATCAACACGACGCTTGGAATCGCTGGCGTTTTCGATCCGGCCTCGCGCTTCGGCCTACCCAAGCGTAATGATGAAGACTTCGGCCAGACTTTGGCGACTTGGGGGTGGAGCGACTCACGCTACCTTGTGCTCCCGCTGCTGGGTCCTCGCACTGTTCGCGACACGCTCGCAATCGTGGGGGATCAACCTCTGTCACCTATCACCCAAATTCACCACAGCGGCACAGCCAGCGGATTGCAAGCTCTGGAAATAGTCGACATGCGAACACGACTGCTCCCCATAGATCAGTTTCGCCGCGAAGCGCTCGATGACTACCTGTTCATACGCAACGCGTGGATGCAGCGACGCCATCACCAGATTCAAGAGAGCGCGCGAGACGACCGCGACTAAAGCAACCCACTGCCTTGCTTGGAGCGGATCGCACGAAGGGCAGCATGCGCTCAGGCGGACAAAAACCTGTAGAAGTTGCGCAGCATCCCCGCGGTCGCACCCCAGATGAAACGCTCCACGGTCAAAGCTGTAGACGGTGACGACTCGCCTGCGGACACGTCAACCAAGGTTTCTGCATACGGCATGGAGAACCACTCGCGCGAAGTGCCTTCCCATTCAAAGCGATGTCGCCTGTGGTGCGCGGGATTCATCAAGAACGCGAGCGGTACCTCGAAAGCATGGGCCACCTCGTCCGCATTGGGGTGCAAGACGAAGCCTTCCCGTACCAGCGCAACCACGGGCGTTACAACAAACTGGGTACCTGTGATGTAGACCGGCAGTTGCCCTATCACCTCGATAAAGCCCGCACCGAGCCCCACTTCCTCGTCAGTTTCACGCAGCGCCGCAGCCACTACATCCACATCTCCCGGATCTACTTTTCCTCCGGGAAAAGCTACCTGTCCGGAATGTGTGGACAAGTGAGCCGTTCGCTCTGTCAACAGCACTGACAGCCCCGCCGGACGCGCGATCAAGGGAATCAGTACTGCGGCCGGTGCTGGCGCCCTGTCTTCGAACTTGGGCTCCTGCCGCACCTCCGGCTGCCAGACGGGAGGCGTCAGAAAGCGTTGTCGCAAGCCCTCAGGTGTCAGCCGCTCCGGCGGTATAGAGGGCAAGTGCCCGTCTACCCCCACAACGGGGATAAGTTTCGGGTCAAAACGGGGTAATTTGGAAAGAGGCGTGGCAACCATAAGCTGCGATATTGTGATCCAAGGGAGGAATACGGTTTTTCAACGCTCGTCGGGCACTTGAAGTGCAAGTTGGCTACCGAGCTTGTACTTACGCGCATCCGCATACGCAAAGCCGAATATCACCAAGCCACCTAGCGCCAGCAGAAGCCCCACCCACCCCGTGGAGGCCCAGCCAAACCCCATGGAGATCGTGATGCCGCCCAGCCAGGCGCCAAGCGCGTTGGCTAGATTGAAAGCCGAGTGATTAAGTGCTGCGGCCAGGGTTTGAGCATCGCCTGCCACATCCATAAGGCGAATTTGTAGAGCAGGCCCTAGAGCCACTACGGTACCAATCAACAGAACATTGAATGAAGCCAGCCACAGATGGGAGGCCGTGAAACAAAACAGCCCCAGCACTACTCCGGCCCACACCAGCATGCCGCCTATCGTAGGCATGAGCGCCCTATCAGCCAGCCTGGAGCCCACCAGATTGCCAATCACCATACCTGCGCCAAACAGAGCCAGCACCAATGGCACGCCCTGTACAGGCAAACCCGCCAGCTCCATGAGCGTGGGTTTGATATAGCTGAACACCGAGAACATGCCGCCAAAACCAATAGCGGCAATCCCAAGCGTCAGCCAGACCTGTTTGCTGCGCAGCGCGCCCAACTCGCGCCAGGGGCTGGCAGCTGAGTCTGCCGGCAACGGGGGAATCCAGCGCCATACCAGGCTCACGCAGAGCAACGCAATCACACCGACCAGCGCAAAAGCTGCCCGCCACCCCAGCCATTGTCCTAAACCGGCCGCGATGGGCACGCCCACCAGGGTGGCTCCGGTGAGGCCAAGCATGACATAGCCCACCGCTTGCGCACGTTTGCCAGGCGGTGCCAGGTGCGCGGCAACCAGCGCGGCGACACCAAAATACGTGCCGTGCGGCAGCCCACTGACCAGCCTCATCGCGAGCATGGAGCCATAGCTGGGCGCCAGCGCACTAGCGAAATTCCCAAGCGCATAGAACAGCATCAGCACCACCAGCAGAGTGCGGCGCTGCATGCGGGAGCTGAGCACGGCCAACACCGGAGCGCCCACTACAACGCCCAAGGCGTAGGCGCTGATCAAGTGGCCGGCAGTGGGAATGGATACCGCAAGGTCTTGCGCGGCGTCGGGCAATAAGCCCATGATGACAAATTCACCGGTTCCAATGCTGAATCCGCCCGCTCCCAACGCGAGCAGGGCTCTCAGGAAAGATTGGCTGGAACCAGCAGCCTTGGGCGACGATAAGTCCGACCCTGGATATGTATGCATACTTCTCAAAAAGGCGTGGCCGAGGCATTGCTCTCTGAATGCGACCCACTTTCCCCTCTAGGCTTGGAGTCTGCGCGGCTGGGCGCCCCCGGCAGAAGGCGCCGAAGCGAAACGAGCGAAAAACGAGGCCAGTGTGGTGATACCGAGAAGCCCATAGCAGGGCTATGGGTGCAGGAGGTAGTGCCGCAATGGACCGTTTTCTCGCGCGTTGCAGCCGGCGATCCTTCTGCCGGGCAGACTCCTAGGGCGTGTTCACACTAAATTCGCCATAGCAAATAAAAAACCGCCTGGGCGCAGGCCACAGGCGGTTTTCAGGAAGCGCTTGAAGATCAGGCAGCAGTGCTGACTGGCTTCGCGCGGTTAGGCAGTTTTTCCTTGATACGCGCCGATTTACCGCTGCGCTCACGCAGGTAGTAAAGCTTGGCACGACGCACATCACCGCGACGCTTGACTTCAATGTTCGCAATGATAGGGCTGTAGGTTTGGAACGTACGCTCAACGCCTTCGCCGTTGGAGATCTTGCGCACGGTGAAGCCACTGTTGAGGCCACGGTTACGCTTAGCGATCACAACGCCTTCGTAGGCCTGCACACGTTTACGTGTACCTTCAACCACGTTGACGCTAACAATCACTGTATCGCCAGGAGCAAACACAGGGATCTTCTTACCCAGGCGCTCGATTTCCTCTTTTTCGAGGGTTTCAATCAGGTTCATTGGTTTTCCATCTTCGATCATGCGCGCGCTACACAAAAGGCGGCTGGAAGGTTTAAAAACCTAGGCGCCGCGGCCGGCAGAGGATCGAAAAGCCTTGGATTATAGCCTGGGCGTGCGTAACGCACAAATTCAAGAAACCCGCTTGGCCTCAAACGCAGCCAACGCCGCTTCATCTGCCTTGCCAATGAGCCCGTCAGCGCGTGCAGCAGCAAGCAAATCGGGGCGATGGCGTGCAGTGATCTCAATCCTGCGATCACGGCGCCAGCGCTCAATCTGTGCATGATGACCAGACATCAGCGCAGGCGGCACTGGCTGATTCTCCCAAACCTCCGGCCGGGTGTAGTGCGGACAATCCAGTAAGCCATCGAGCGCAGGGTTGAAGCTGTCTAGCTGATGGCTGCCCTCATCATTGAGCACGCCAGGCTGCAGGCGCGCTACGGCATCCAGCAGGGCAAGCGCAGCAATTTCTCCACCTGACAGTACAAAATCGCCCAGGCTGATCTGCAGATCGACGTGCGAATCAATGAAACGCTGATCAATGCCTTCATAGCGCCCGCAGATCAGGATGGCGCCTCTGCTCTGCGACCAGCGCTCAA
The DNA here is from genome assembly GCF_000422885.1 of Ottowia thiooxydans DSM 14619. Classification (GTDB taxonomy): domain Bacteria; phylum Pseudomonadota; class Gammaproteobacteria; order Burkholderiales; family Burkholderiaceae_C; genus Ottowia; species Ottowia thiooxydans. The sequence goes on from NZ_KE383946.1 coordinate 52,169, forward strand.
CGGCCGCATGACGCAGCACCTCACCAATAGGAGAAAAAAGCACTACAGGCACTGAGATGGCATTGATGGCATTTGCAGAACCGCCGCTCTGCTCTTCTCCACGGTCAGCACGCGCTGCCTGGAGGCAGCGCAACAAGGGCTCCGCCATCATGACCATGCCAGGGCCTCCGCCAAACGGCCGATCATCTACCCGGCGATAGTTACCCTCCGCGAAATCACGCGGATTCCAGAGCTTCAGCTCCACCAGCCCCGAGGCAAAAGCCCGCCTGGTAATTCCGGACTCCAGAAACGGAGCGAATAGCTCGGGAAATAGCGTGATGACGTCAAAGCGCATTTAGAACCCTCTGCAAAACCCCTGCCTTCTTATTGGATAGCGGGGTTGGCAGGAGGCAAGTCCTGCACCGGCAGGAACAGGCTCGCGACATCAACCGAGTCAAAACGCTCCTGTTGGCCGCAAAAATCACAGCCGACCTCCACCCGGCCTTGCTCGGCGAGGATCTCATCGACCTCATCCCGACCCAGGCCGCGCAGCATGACACCCACCCGCTCACGACTGCATGAGCAGGCGAAGCGTGGGCCCTGCGCACCCGCCAGCGGGGGAAAGCGCAGCAGGCTTTCTTCCCAGAACAAGCGCCGCAAAATGGTGTCTGTATCCAGTTCGAGCAGTTCTTCGCGCTTGAGGCTGCGGGCCAGCAAGGCTATGCGGGCGTAATCGTCTTCCACTTCGTCGCCCTGCTCGCCCTCTGCGTCTTCACGCACCACACTGCTTTGCGAAAGGTTGGCCACTCCCTGCACCGGCAGGCGCTGGATCAAAAGACCGCACGCCACCTGCTCGTCCGCGGCCAGCACAATGGTGGTGTCCAGTTGCTCCGATTGCCGCATGTAGTGTTCAATCATTTCAGCGACTGACTGGAGCTTGTGGCCATCGAAATCCTGCAAAGGCACCACACCTTGGTAGGGCTGCCGGCCGTCATCCCGGTCTGAGGGATCGAGTGTGATCGCACAGCGGCCTTTGCCACGCACATTCACCATCTCAGGCAAGCGCGCACCGGCATCCAGATTGCCCACCACAGTGGCGGTAGCACGCATGCGCAGATCTGATTGCGTCTCAGCCACAGCTACTTTGACAGGGCCATCGCCAAAAATCTGCATGACCAGCGCGCCATCGAACTTGATGTTGCCCTGCATCAGCACGCTGGCTGCCATCATCTCGCCCAGCAATTCCGCCACCGGCGGCGCATAGGCTCCAGTTTGCGTATTGGCAGCGCGGCGACGCAGGATTTCCTGCCATGCGTCGGTCAGGCGAACCAATTGACCGCGTACTGGCAGACCGTCGAATATGAATTTATGGAGTTCTGACATTCAATGCAATGTGAGGGCACGCCGCCCGAATCCAAGCCTGGAGCCTAAACACGTTCGTTGAACAGAGTTTTAGCTCGTCCGCTTCAAGGTTTCACGAAACAAGTGTGCGTTCTCAATGTAATGCCGCGCGCTATTGCGCAGCCCCTCTATCTGCTCCGGCGAGAGCTGGCGCACCACCTTGGCCGGGGTGCCCATGATCATGCTGCCGTCTGGAAATTCCTTGCCTTCGGTGACCAATGAACCAGCGCCCACCAGGCAATTTTTACCAATTTTGGCACCATTGAGCACGATCGCGCCGATACCAATGAGAGATTCGTCGCCAATAGTACAGCCGTGCAGCATCACCTTGTGTCCTATGGTGACATGCTTGCCCACCGTGAGCGGCATGCCACGATCAGCGTGCAGTACTGAAAGATCCTGGACATTGCTGCCCTCACCTATAGACATGCTCTCCGTGTCACCGCGCAGCACACAGCCGAACCACACGCTGGCATCTGCGGCAATCGCCACATTACCCATGACCTCGGCGGAATCGGCAATCCAGGCACTGGGCGAGATTTGGGGGGATTTTCCATCCACTTCATATACAGCCATCGATTTGCTCCTTATATTTCGTTCGTGGGACCACCCGAGCTCCACCGGGCGAGATCGCCCCAATTCTAGGAGGCCGCGAGGCCAGGCCGACCAGGCGCCGCCGGCGAACCTTATTGCCCCATCAGCTCAAGCTCTTCAAGGCTGAAGCCCGCTGCGAGCCTGGCTTCCATGTTGAAAGGGCCCCGCAATCGAGGCGCGTCGTAGGTCTGAGCCAATTCTGCATACGTTGCCACCGGATCGAGGCCCCGCTGCTGGCAGAGCCAGTTGTACCAGTGGTTGCCCACGGCCACGTGGCCAATCTCATCCCGAAGAATGATGTCCAGGATGGCGGCGCCCTCATGATCGCCCGCTTTGGCAAGCTTGGCTCTGATGGGCGGCGATGCATCAAGCCCACGCGCTTCAGCCGTACGGGGAACTAAAGCAATACGAGCGAGGAGGTCGTGCCTGGTCCTCTCCGCCATATCCCACAGGGCGTTGTGCGCTGGCAAATCGCCGTAACGGACATCCAGGGTGGCAAGATGATCCCGCAGTAACTCGAAATGCAGGGCTTCTTCCCGCGCAATGCCCATCCATTGTTCATAGAAGAGATCTGGCATCCCCTTGAACCGCCAGCAGATATCAAGGGCTAGGTCAATGGCGTTCAGCTCTATATGCGCAAGCGAATGAATGAGCGCCGCGCGGCCCTCATTCGTGTGCACCGACCTCTTCACCAGCCCGGTATGGGCAACCAGAATGGGCTTGGCAGGCCGGCCAGGAATGATGCCTCGCGCCAGAATGTCGTCGTCAGCGCCAGCACGTAGGCCGGCGCTCATGGCACGAGTGAGGCTGGCCTTTTGGTTAGGATCTGTGGTGGTCAGCAGGTCAAGGGACAGGCTGCGAAGTGTTTCCATGCGGGAATGCTACGCGAATGCTCATGGTCAAAGCCGAGAGGTACTCCAGGCCGCCCATTGCAGCGAGGCCAACGACGACACAGTAGTGAATCATTTGCGTACGCTTCGCCCTTCGATAAGCTCAAAAAATCCGTTCGCGCCTGTCGAAGCGTTGCGCGAGGTTTCGACAAGCTCAACCCGAACGGTATTTTTGTTTCAACGCTCCTGGCCGCTTAACCGAAACCATAGAACCTCAAAAAATCCGTTCGCGTTTGTCGAAACGTTGCGCCAAGCTTCAACGACCTCAATAGGTAGATTTTTTAAATCTATTTTCAACAATTTACCAACCAGACCCCGTTCACGCCTGTCGAAGCGTCGCGCCATGCTTCGACAGGCGTGTATGGATTGATCAGCCGTAACGCTTCTCCAGAGCATCCCACTCTGGCTTGCCCACCAAGCGTTGCCGCTCTTCAAACGTCGCGACCAATCCGCTGGATTCGCGGACTTCCTTCTGATCGCGCAGCACCGTCAAGGCATTTTGCATACCGACCACCGCGCCTTGCAGGGCTGCATTGGCATAGAGAACGACGCCAAAACCCAGCTCAGCCAATTGATCCGCATTGAAGATGGGCGTCTTGCCGCCAATCACCATGTTCATCAATTGCGGCTTGGAAAGGCGCTGGGGTAGTGCGCGCACTTCTTCGGCTTTGGTGACGGCTTCGACGAACAAAATGTCAGCGCCCGCCTCTGCGAATATCTGAGCGCGCTCTATGGCAGCTTCGAAGCCATGGGTAGCCGCGGCATCAGTGCGCGCCATGATGAGGAGATCAGAATCACGCCGGGCATCCACGGCCGCCTTGATCTTGCTCACCGCCTCTTCTGTGGAAATGACTTCCTTGCCAGAAAAGTGGCCACAACGCTTGGGGGCCACCTGGTCTTCAAGCTGAATGCAATCAGCCCCCGCGCGCTCCAGTGTGCGCACCGTGTGATACACGTTGAGCGCATTGCCAAAACCGGTGTCAGCATCCACCAGCAACGGAACGTTTACCGTATCGCGAATGCGCGCGGTGTGGTCTGCAATTTCGGCCAGACCCATGAACCCCTGGTCCGGCATGCCGAACCACATGTTCGTCACACCAGCGCCGGTGATGTAGATCGCCTCGAAGCCAAGGTCTTCGATCACCTTGGCTGACAAGGCATTGAATGCCCCGGGAACCAGCACGCCACGGCGAGCCTCGACCAGTTTTTTTAGTTGCTTGCGTGTAGACATATGTTCCTTGATTTCAACTATTCATGGGGCTGTGCGGCTCACTTGGATAACACCCAGTAGCGGGTTAGCTGACGCTATCCGCCGGTACCCGCACCCAGCCCTCCATCAGCACCCGAGCGCTTCGGCTCATCAGTGCCTTGGTGACCTTCCATTGACCGTTCTCCAGTAACGCCTCCGCGCCCACACGCAATGTGCCCGACGGATGCCCAAACCGCACAGCTTGGCGTTCTCCGCCACCTGCCGCCAGATTGACCAGGGTTCCTGGCACCGCTGCCGCCACGCCAATGGCCACTGCCGCCGTGCCCATCATGGCGTGGTGCAGTTTGCCCATGGAAAGTGCTCGGACAAGCAAATCCACATCACCTGTGTTCACTGACTTTCCGCTGGAGGCCGTGTAGGCCGCAGGTGGTGCGACGAAGGCTACCTTGGGAGTGTGCTGGCGTTTAGCGGCTTCACTCAGGTCTCGGATGAGGCCCATCTTCAGGGCACCATGGGCACGGATGAGCTCAAATTGAGCGAGGGCTTTCGCGTCGCCGTTGATAGCGTCTTGCAGCTCGGTTCCGGTGTAGCCGATATCGCTGGCGTTCAGAAAGATGGTGGGGATGCCTGCATTGATGAGCGTGGCCTTGAAAGTACCCAAGCCCGGCACTTCCAGATCGTCAACCAGCCGGCCCGTGGGGAACATGGCTCCCCCCTCCTCGCCTTCGTCTGCCGGATCAAGAAACTCCAGTGGAACCTCGGCGGCAGGAAAGGTCACACCATCCAGTTCGAAATCCCCGGTTTCCTGCACTTGGCCATTGGTGATGGGTACGTGGGCAACGATGGTCTTGCTGATGTTGGCTTGCCAGATACGCACGACGCATGTGCCGTTTTCAGGAATGCGCTCTTTGGGAATCAGTCCACTCATGATCGCGAAGGGACCCACGGCAGCGGATAGATTGCCGCAGTTACCGCTCCAATCCACGAAAGCGCTATCAATGGAGACTTGGCCGAACAGGTAATCCACATCGTGGCCAGGTTGGCTCGGGCGAGAGAGGATCACGGTTTTCGAGGTTGATGAGGTGGCAGCGCCCATGCCGTCAATCTGTTTGCCGTAAGGGTCCGGGCTGCCTATGACGCGCATCAGCAAGGCATCGCGCGCTGCACCGGGGTGCTGCGCGGCCTCAGGGAGATCTTGCAGACAGAAGAACACACCTTTACTGGTTCCGCCACGTATGTAAGTAGCGGGGATCTTGATTTGAGGAAGATGGGTCATCTCAATGCAATGGTCGTAATGAGGAAAAAACTCTTTTCAGCTATAGAGAAAAGGGCATGGATTATTGACGTTTCTCGTAATTCAAGACAACTAACCCACCACCGTTCACGCTGAGCTTGGCCTGTCCTGAGGTTCTTTGGTTTTCGTCAAGCGGTAAGAGGCGTTCAATCGATTAATACCGTTCGGGCTGAGCCTGTCGAAGCCTTGCGCGGCGCTTCGACAGGCTCAGCGTGAACGGTTTTTTCATGTCTCACATGAGGCCAGGAAATCCTGCGCAAAACGCTGCAGGACGCCGCCAGCTTCATAGACAGAAACCTCCTCTGCAGTGTCCAGACGGCAGGTCACGGGCACCTGCATGATCTCGCCATTCTTGCGAAGAACAACCAAGGTCAGCTCAGCCCGCGGCGTACGCTCGCCCACCACATCATAGGTCTCCGTACCGTCCAGGCCCAGAGTCAATCGGTTGGCACCTGGTTTGAACTCCAGCGGCAACACGCCCATTCCGATCAGATTGGTTCGGTGGATGCGCTCAAAACCCTCGGCGACTACGGTTTCCACACCCGCCAGACGCACCCCTTTGGCCGCCCAGTCTCGGCTGGAGCCCTGACCATAATCAGCGCCGGCGATGATGATCAAAGGCTGGCTGCGGCCCAGATACGTCTCCATAGCCTCCCACATACGCACCACTTTGCCCTCTGGTTCGATCCGCGCCCATGAACCCGCCCTCACGCTGCCATCCTCATTGCGCACCATCTCATTTTTGAGCGTGGGATTGGCGAACGTGGCACGAATCGCCGTGAGGTGATCACCGCGGTGCGTGGCGTACGAATTGAAGTCCTCTTCTGGCAGACCCATTTTCTCAAGGTATTCACCTGCCGCTGAATCCAGCAAGATGGCGTTGGAAGGCGAGAGATGATCGGTGGTGATGTTGTCCGGGAGCAGAGCCAGCGGACGCATCCCTTTCAGCGTGCGCGGGTTCGCCGCGAGTGCGCCAACGCCTTCAGTGTCCCAATAGGGCGGGCGGCGAATATAGGTAGATGTGGGGCGCCAGTCGTATTGCGGAGCCACGCTTTCGCCGTCATCTTTGCGGATGGCGAACATGGGCTCATACACTTTGCGAAACATCTCTGGTTTCACAGATGACTGAACGATGGCGTCAATCTCTTCGTCTTCAGGCCAGATATCCTGGAGACGAACTTCCTTGCCATTCACTACCGCCAGCACATCCCGTTCAATGTCAAAGCGCATCGTTCCCGCTATGGCATAGGCCACTACCAGGGGCGGCGATGCCAGAAACGCCTGCTTGGCATAGGGGTGTATGCGGCCGTCGAAGTTGCGGTTGCCTGAAAGCACGGCCGTGGCGTAGAGATCACGCTCGATGATCTCCTTCTGAATCTTGGGATCAAGGGCACCGCTCATGCCGTTACAGGTGGTGCACGCGAAGCCCACGATGCCAAAGCCCAGTGCCTCTAACTCGGCGAGCAGCCCCGCTTCCTTCAGGTACAGCTCTACAGCCTTGGAGCCAGGCGCCAAGGATGTCTTGACCCACGGCTTGCGTACCAGCCCCAACCGGTTGGCATTGCGCGCCAGCAATCCGGCTGCAATCACGTTTCGTGGATTGCTGGTGTTGGTGCAACTGGTGATGGCCGCGATGATGACCGCGCCATCGGGCATCAGCCCTTGCGCCTCATGCGCCTTGGCCTTCTCCAGATCTACCGCAATACCGCGCTCAGCCAACTGCGAAGTCGGCAAACGGCGGTGCGGGTTCGACGGACCGGCCATGTTGCGTACTGCGGTTGAAAGGTCAAACTGGAGCACCCGCTCGTACTTCACGTCGCGCAGCGTATCAGCCCAGAAACCGGCTTGTTTGGCATAGATTTCGACCAGTTGAATCTGTTTGTCATCCCGGCCGGTCAGACGCAGGTATTCCAGGGTTTGTTCGTCTATGAAGAACAGCGCCGCGGTGGCCCCGTATTCAGGGCACATGTTGGAGATGGTCGCTCGATCACCAATGGTGAGCGTGCGCGCACCGTCGCCAAAAAACTCCAGATAAGCGCCCACTACTTTTTCTTTGCGCAGGAACTCAGTCAGGGCGAGCACGATGTCAGTCGCCGTGATGCCAGGTTGGCGCCGACCCGTGAGCTCCACACCCACGATATCGGGCAGGCGCATCCAGGACGCCCTGCCCAGCATGACGTTCTCCGCCTCGAGCCCCCCTACTCCCACGGCGATCACACCCAAGGCATCCACGTGCGGGGTATGGCTGTCGGTACCTACGCAGGTGTCTGGAAAGGCAACGGCGGTGCCATCCTTTTCCTTTTGCACGTAGATGACTGGTGACATTTTCTCCAGGTTGATCTGGTGCATGATCCCGTTGCCTGCGGAAATCACCTCGACGTTCGCGAACGCTTTCTTGGTCCATTCGATGAAGTGGAAGCGGTCTTCATTGCGGCGGTCTTCGATGGCGCGATTTTTATCAAATGCGTCTGGATCGAAACCACCACATTCAACGGCCAGGGAATGGTCCACGATGAGTTGCACGGGCACCACCGGGTTCACGGCAGCGGGATCACCGCCCTCCTTGGCAATCGCATCGCGCAAACCCGCCAAATCGACGAGAGCTGTTTGGCCGAGAATGTCATGGCACACCACACGCACCGGAAACCAGGGAAAGTCGATTTCACGTTTGCGCTCAATAAGCTGGCCTAGGTAGTCGTTCAGCCGCTCCGGATTGGCGCGGCGCACCAGATTCTCAGCATGGACACGCGCGGTGTAGGGCAACGCCTCCCACGCACCGGCTTGAATCGCATCAACTGCGGCGCGTGCATCGAAATATTGGAGCGTTGTGCCTGGGAGTAGTTTTCTATGGGCGGTATTCATCGTGATTCGGGAAATTCTGGCGCGTGACCGGGGTTTGTGAACTTGCAATCCATCCCCCGGTGAGGCTTAGGTGCGACGTCGAGCGCACGAGCGTGGAGTCGCCCGTTCTAGAGCTTTGAAATCAAGCCCGGGCCTCGATCGGGACGAACTTCAAATCCTCAGGCCCCGTGTAGTTGGCGCTTGGCCGAATGATCTTGTTGTCCACGCGCTGCTCGATCACATGTGCCGCCCAACCACTGGTGCGCGCTATGACGAACAACGGCGTAAACATCGCTGTAGGCACGCCCATCATGTGATAGCTCACGGCGCTGAACCAATCGAGATTGGGAAACATTTTCTTGGCTTCCCACATCACGTCCTCCAGGCGCTCGGCGATATCGAACATCTTGGTGGAGCCGGCATCTTCCGACAGCCGCTTGGCAACGCCCTTGATCACCACGTTGCGTGGATCGCTCACCGTATAAACGGGGTGCCCAAAGCCAATCACGACCTCTTTTGACTCCACGCGGCGGCGGATATCGGCCTCGGCTTCATCGGGGCTGTCATAGCGCTTTTGTATCTCGAAAGCCACTTCATTCGCGCCTCCGTGTTTGGGCCCGCGGAGCGCACCAACGGCGCCCGCGATGGCCGAATGCATATCACTTCCAGTACCGGCGATGACCCGCGCTGTGAAGGTTGAGGCATTGAACTCATGCTCGGCGTACAGGTTGAGCGAGGTATGCATGGCCCGCACCCATTCATCACTGGGTCTTTCGCCATGCAGCAAGTGCAGAAAGTGTCCGCCGATGGAATCGTCATCAGTTTCAACGTCGATCCGTTTTCCTTGCGTGCTCCAGTGGTACCAGTACAGCAGCATCGAGCCCATGCTTGCCATCAACCGGTCAGCGATATCGCGCGCGCCGGGCAAGTTGTGGTCATCCTTTTCGGGCAGCACGCAACCGAGGGCGGACACGCCTGTGCGCATCACATCCATGGGGTGAGCACTCGCGGGAAGTGACTCCAGGGCGTCTTTCACACTGGCCGGAAGTCCTCTCATGGCCTTGAGCCTAGCCTTATAGGCCTTCAGTTCAGCGCGTGAAGGCAGTTTGCCGTGCACCAGTAAATGGGCAATCTCTTCAAATTCGCAAACCTCGGCAATATCGAGAATGTCATAGCCGCGGTAGTGCAGATCGTTGCCAGTACGGCCTACGGTGCACAGGGCGGTATTGCCAGCGGTCACACCCGAAAGCGCAACGGATTTTTTAGGTTTGAACGAACCATTCGTAGTGGCTTGTACGGCTTGACTCATGAGCGGGACTCCTGTTTCATATATCTGGACTCAATGACAGCCGGACGGCCATTGCCGTCGACCGCCACCATTTCAAACACCCCCTTCAACGCCTCTTCAGGCGGCGCAGCGGGCGCCTCGGTGTGACCACTGACGCACACGGTCATCGAGCTGCTGCCCACCCTGCTCACCCACGCACGCAAGGTCAGTGAATAGCCCACCGGAATCGGGGACATGAAGTCCACTCCGGTGACGCCAGCCATCACGACCTCGCGTTGCGCCAAGCCGCGGGCGGCCAGAAAAGCAGCCTTCGCCATCAGTTGCAAGCCCTGTCCTGCAAACAGGGTGCCGTGATGGTTGGCCATCACGGGCAACACCAGTTCGTGCAGCTCAGTGGTTCCTTGAGGGGTTGTCATAATTCGCAATTTACGCAAAATACGCTTCTCACGTAAGAGCTAAAAGAGCGAATGAATGTGAATGAATTTCAGCAAATTTGCGAATCTTGCGAATTTTTAACCACTTCAACGCGGGCACCACGACTAGCCCGACAACTGGCACCATTACGGGCGATCTAACAATGAAGAAAACCTTCATGGGCGTGAAGCTGCGCCGTCTGCGGGCAGAACGCGGCATGTCACAGATAGCCATGGCACAGACCTTGGGCCTCTCCCCCAGCTATCTCAATCAACTGGAGCAAAACCAGCGACCGCTCACCGTGGGGGTGTTGCTCAAGATCAGTCAAGTACTGGGCGTTGACGTTCAGCAGTTCTCCGAAGACGAAGAGGCCCGTATGGTGGCCGCACTGCAAGAGGCCTTGGCCGATGCGCCTACGCCAATCACACTGCCCGAACTCAAGGAAGTTGCAGCGCAGATGCCGGCCCTTGCTCAAGCGGTCATCTCGCTACATAGGCGCAACCTGGAGGTTATGGATCGCGCTGAATCGGTATCGCTGCGTTTGGGAGATGAGCGCACAGACACGGTCTTGCTGCGCGCCATGCCGTTCGAGGCGGTACGAGATTTCTTTTTCGCTCACCAGAACCACTTTGATGGCCTCGACCGCTCTGCCGAGGCATTGGCCGGCGAGGCCCAGGCACGCGGTGCGCATCTTGCAGACTGGCTGGCCGAGCGCCTGCACAAGCGCCACGGCGTTCGCGTGCTACACACTCAAGACACGGGCGCCGGCAAGCGCCGCTTTGATGGCACGGCGCGCACAGTCCTGGTCTCTGACACCCTGGCTCCGGGGCAACTCGCGTTTCAACTTGCCACTCAGCTGGCCTTGCTGGAACACAGCGACGCCATCGATGCCATGATCAATGTCCCGCCATTCACCAGCGATGGCGATGCGCACCGATTGGCACGAGTCGGCCTTGCCAATTATTTCGCGGGAGCTCTGCTGCTTCCGTATGGAGATTTTTTACAGGCAGCCGATGCGCTTCGGCACGACATAGACCGCTTGAGCCAGCGCTTTGGCGTTGGATTCGAAACGGTATGCCACCGCCTTTCCACTCTGCAGCGCCCGGGCGCACCGGGCGTGCCCTTCTTCTTCGTGCGGGTAGATCGCGCAGGCAATATCAGCAAGCGGCAGTCAGCCACGCACTTTCACTTCAGTCGCACGGGTGGCACCTGCCCGCTATGGAATGTGTATGAAGCTTTTGGCCAACCGGGGCGCATCATGCCCCAACTGGCGCGCATGCCTGATGGCCGCACGTATCTCTGGATCGCGCGCACGGTATCGAGCGGCGCGCGCGGATGGGGCGCTCCCCGCAAGGTTTTCTCCATTGGATTGGGATGTGACGTACGCCACTCGCACCGGCTGGTCTACGCCAATGGAATGGATTTAAGCGCCCCGGACGCCGCCACCCCCATTGGAATGGGTTGCAAGGTTTGCGAGCGAGAAGCCTGCCCCCAACGTGCCTTCCCTTTCATTGGTCGCGCGCTGGATGTCGATGAGAACCGGAGTCGCTTTACGCCTTATGGCTTCGGCCCGGAGTTGGCTTAGAACCCTTTTTTCTCTCAACAAGATAAACCGTTCACGAGCCTGTCGAAGCGGCGCGGATAATAGACGTCTTATGTCCACCCTCCGCCTCCTTCACCTGAGAAGCGTCGGCCACCTCGGCCGCTGGGTATTGCTATGGTTCATGCTGTCGCTGGGGGTGGCCATGGCCTCACCCATCGTCAACCCGTCCGCATTGGATATGGTGTGCTCGAGCGCGGGCATGGTGAAGGTCGTCGTCCAGACAGACGATGGTGTGCGGGAATTGGGTGCAGTGCAACTCGATTGCCCCATGTGCATGCCTACCGGCACGCCACCTCCAATCACAGGCTGCGCGGCGCCACCTCTGCCTCAAGCTCTGAGGCATGTGCTGGAATTCATCGCATCTGCCAGGATTGCCACGGACACAGCCGCTCCCCCGCTTGCGCGTGGGCCGCCGCTCCTTTGATCCGCTGTTGAATCTGCAGCACCAGGCCATGTACGACGGTTTGGTGCACCAACCCCCAAGAGTCAGATGATGGCTCCGGTTGGTGCCGGCAGATTTTGGAGGCAGTCCACACCGCACTGCACGCGCGGTGTTCAAGCAAAACCTCCGATCACAGCGCGTTGATCACATTCCAATCGCCGTCAATCCAAAGTGCATTGACCGTTGAGCACACTCGAATTTAGCTAAAGATATGTCATTACTCATTAAATCCGCTTCCGCAACCGCACTTCTGGCTTGCGCCACCACCGCTTTTGCACACATCACCCTGCCAGCTGGTCCTGCGCTGGCAGGCAGCCAATACGAAGCGGCTTTTCGGGTTGGCCATGCATGCAAGGATGCCCGTTCCACCACAGGCATTACGGTGCGGATGCCACAAGGATTCACGTTGGAAGATGTGCCAGCACGCTCAGGCTGGCGAGTGGAAATTGACCAAAAGGGCGAAGGCTACGGCACTGTCCGCTGGATCGCTGAAAGCGCCGCCCAAGCCCTTGCGGGCGATAAAAAAACCGAATTTGTGATGCGCGGAAAATTGCCCACCCAAACCGGACCGATCTACTTCAAAGTACTTCAAACTTGCGACAGGGGCAGCGCTGACTGGGCTCAACTGCCGAGTGACGTCACCAAACCGGGCGAAAAGCAGGCTTTCCCCGCTGCGCGCCTGCAGGTAGTTGCACCAGGTACGGCTCTGGTGGAAGCCAGCAGCGCCTGGATACGCGCCACCGTACCTGGCCAAAGCGGCACAGGTGGGTTCATGAAACTCGCCGCAGGCGCCCCGCTGAAGCTGGTAGGTGTCAGCACGCCAGTTGCCGGCGTTGCAGAGATTCACGAAATGCGAATGGAGGGTGACACCATGAGGATGCGAGCCATTTCCGGATTGGAGTTGCCCGCACGCCAGTCTGTGGAACTCAAGCCCGGCGGCCATCACCTCATGTTGATGGAGCTGAAACAGCCGATCACCGCCGGACAAAGCGTGCCTCTGACGCTCACCTTCGAGGATACAAAAGGCGCGAAAAGCACATTGCTTGTTCAGGCGCCAGCGCAAATGCTTTCAGCGGGTGGCGGGGACGCCAGTGCTCACAAGCACTGACTGACGCTGCTTTAAGGCGCATCCTGAGTTCCAGGCTTTGTCCCAACTTGCTTTAAAGCATATAAATCCGTTCGCGCTGAGCTTGTCGAAGCGTTGCACGAGGCTTCGACAAGCTCAGCCCGAACGGTGTATCTCGATCAAACGCAATTCGGTACTGATTTGCAAGGCCTGAGCACACGCGTCACGCCATATCTCGCGGATCAGATCGTGCCAATCACGCGAGAAACGTGCATTGTCGAACAAGGCGCTGCCCAGTGCCTGCGCGCGCAAGCGCTTGCGCTGCTCAGCCAGCGCGGGCCAGGCCGCCGGCTCCGCAAGCGCCACTGCGCGAGCCACATAGGCGTCTTCGTCAAAACAGACCCACTCTTCAGCCAGGCCTGCTGCGGCCATGATCTGCTCGCCTTGGCGGCCCAGCATGCCTGGCGTGGAAAGCGTCAAAGTGGGCACGCCCATCCATAGCGCTTCTGCAGAAGTGGTGCCTCCGGGATAAGGAAAAGTATCGAGAGCCACATCGATCTCGCCGTAGCTTGCGAAATATCGCAAGCGCGGCAAGGAGGCATCCACCCTGAACCGGTCTGCCGAAATGCCAGCATCCACCAGCCTTTGCGTTAGCAAACGGCGATCTTCCTCATTGCTTGTCAGACCACAGCGAATACGCCAACGCGCCGTGGGTGCGAGCTTCGTAATGCGCGCCCACGCAGAGATGACCCTGGGGTTGATCTTCCCCGTAGTCTGGAAACAGCTAAAGGTGATCCCTCCCTGGCGAAGTGCGGGAAGTGCTGCGACTTCTGGCGCATTCTTGGGGGGCGTGAAGCAATACCTCGACACGGGCATGCGCCAAACGCGCTCACTGAACCACTGCTCTTCTGAGGCGGGCACACAGACAGGATCGGCGATCACCGCTTGCACACCTGGCAAGCCTGTGGTGCCGAAGTAACCCAGCCAATTCACTTGTACGGGCGCCGGCCTGCGAGCCAATACGCCCAGCCGGTGGCCACTGCTCATGCCAGACAGATCGAGCAGGATGTCGACGCGATCGTCTCGTATGCGCGCAGCCAGTTGATCATCCGACCAGCGCAACACCTCGTTCCAGGCGGAGAAGGCGGGCGCAATGCGTTCAGTCAATGCGGTACGCTTTTCCTGGTTGGCATAGGCGATCCAGGTGACTGCCTGGCCAGTCGAATGGGTCAGCAAGCCTTCGATAAAAAAACCTACTGGATGATCGTGCAAATCTGCCGAAAGCAAGCCAATGCGCAGCGGCCGTTCAGCCTCATAGGACACCAACCAATTGGAAAATTGTGGCCCATGCTCAGCACATTGCGCCCCCAAGCGCCGAGCCAGCGCCGACAGTTGCTGGGGATCTGGACGCTCCAGATAATGCTGGGTGAAAATCAGCTGCGCCTGGGCGATCAAATGCCCGGGATCTATAACCAGGACACGACGATACAGCTCATGCGCTCGCTCGAAGCGCCCGGCATCCGCGTGAAGCTGGGCCGAATTGAAGAGCGCCTGCACATGATTCGGGTCGATCGCAAGAACACGTTCATACCAGAGCAAAGCCTCATCAAGACGATTTTCGCCTTGATGGAAAGCGCCCATATTAAGAAGTGCCAGCGGTTCTTGTGGCTGCAACTGCACCGCCCGGGAAAAATACTCCAGCGCCTGCTGCTTGCGCCCAAGCATCCAACTGGCCCGCCCCAGATTGGCGACGAGACCGGCGTTGTCCAGATCAAGGGCGAGCACCCGCTGCCACAACACGACGGCCTCGGCCAAGCGCCCGTGCTGCGCCAAAAGCACTGCTGCCAGGTTCTGAACGGATGCCTCCCGGGGCATCCGTTGTGCAAGTGGTAAAAGCAGCGCGAGCGCCTGTTCCCACCGGTTTTCGCGTTGAAGGCGAACAGCTTCAGAAAAGGTAGCCTCCCAGCCTGCAGGAGTTGAATGGGGCGGTAAGGAACTCACGACACTAGCCCCGTGGATGATGCTGTGCATGCAATGTTTTCAAGCGCTCCCGCGCCACGTGCGTGTAGATGGTGGTGGTGGAAATATCAGCATGGCCCAGCAGCATCTGCACCGCCCGTAGATCGGCCCCATGGTTGAGCAGGTGCGTGGCAAAAGCATGGCGCAGGGTATGCGGAGATGGCGGTGCGGCTATGCCGGCTTGCAAGGCATAACGCTTGACCAAACCCCAGAACATCACCCGCGACATAGCCGTACCCGGGCTTGGGCCAGCGCTGGTGACAAATAAAGCATCTGTCTGGCGTTGGCCGAGCAACACCGGCCTGCCTTCGGCGATGTACCGTTGCAGCCACTCGCCTGCCACCTCTCCAAAGGGTACCAACCGTTCTTTGCTGCCCTTGCCCAGTACGCGCAGCACACCCTCGTTTAATCCGACATTGAAAGTCTTGAGAGTCACCAGTTCGCTCACTCGCAGGCCACTGGCGTATATCAGCTCCAGCATGGCGCGATCACGCAGGCCTAAGGGGGTGTCTGTATCCGGCGCGGTCAGCAGCGCTTCGACTTGCGCCTCGCTCATCGTCTTGGGAACCCGAAGCGGCTGCTTGGCGGTGAGCAGTTTCAGCGTGGGATCCACGGAGATGATCCGTTCACGCAGCAACCAGCGGAAATACCGCTTGAGTACCGTCAGGCGTCGGTTGGAAGAAGTGGCCTTGCCTTTCGCACGCACTGCAAAGTAGCCTTGCAGATGATGCTCCTGGGTCTCTGGCAGCCGCAAGCTGTGAGTTTTTCCCAACCAGTTGCCGTACAGAACCAGATCCCGCCGATACGCCGCCAGCGTATTAGGCGAGAGTCCGTCTTCCAACCAGAGGGCGTCTATGAAACCGTCGATGGATGCTTCCGGTGCAGGTTCGGAAGAGGATGGATGGGGCAATGAAACTGTCACGTTGAATTGAGTGTGGCACAGCCCCTTTTGTACCGCAAAAAATGCCAGAAGGCCCCCTACGCAAGAAATTGCGCAGGGGCTATGGGCCAATTACTGCAATGCCAGCTTCTGCGTGGCAACCACTTTTTTATAGACTTCGAACTCAGCCTTGATCTGCTCAGCGAACTGCTCTGGCGTGTTGCCGATGATGAGCGAGCCGGTCTCCTCAATGCGCTTTTTCACTGCAGGCTCTTCCAGCGCCTTCTTCACGCCGGCATGGATCTTGTCGACGATGTCCTTCGGTGTGCCCTTAGGTGCGAGCAGGCCGTAGTAGGCCATGCGGTTAACCGGCTCCAGGCCCACCTCTTTGAAAGTGGGCGTATTGGGCAGGCCCGCCACGCGCTGCGGTGCAGCCACCACGATGGGGATCAAGCGCTTTTGCTGGATGAATGGAAGTGCAGAAGGCAGGTTATCAAACATGATGGGCACTTGGCCACCCACCACATCGTTCAGCGCAGGGCCAGCGCCGCGATAAGGAATGTGGATGAGGTAAGTGCCCGTGAGACTTTTGAAAAGCTCGGTTTGAAGGTGTCCAATACCGCCCGCACCAGAAGACGCGAACGAGTGCTTTCCGGGCTGTTTCTTAATAAGCTCCAGGAAACTCTTGTAGTCTTTCGCCGGGAAATCGGGGTGAACCGCAATGATGTTCGGTGTGGCTGCGATATTGATGATCGGCACGAAGTCGGTCACCGGGTCATAGCCGATTTTCTTGTTGATCGCAGGGTTAGCTGCCGTAGTGGAAACCGTAGCCACGCTCAGGGTGTAGCCATCTGGCGCCGCGCGAGAAGCCTCAAGCGCGCCAATCCCACCGCCCGCACCGGCCTTGTTGTCTACTACCACGCTCTGCCCCAGCGCACGGCCCAGCGGCTCCGAGATGACGCGGGCAATGATGTCAGTGGTGCCCCCGGGTGCAAAAGGCACGATCAAACGCACTGGTTTGGTGGGATACGCTTGCGCAAAAGCTGTACCAGTAACGAATGTGGCCGCGGCAAACGCGATCAGGGAGCGACGATGCATTAGGCAATCTCCTGAGGTTAAGGACCCACCGAAAAGTGGTTTAGCCAATCCTAACCCCGGTACACCCTGCTGACGCAGTTCACGATGTGCAGGATTTCCCTAGTTTTGCCCCCTGCGCGGTCAGATTGTGCAGTTATTCTCCTGGGGTGAACTACGTCCAACTGCTTTTCCCCGATTTCTCCCTGATTGTGATCGGCTTCCTTCTTTGCCGATATACGGCACTGAACAGGCCCGTCTGGCAAGCAGCCGAGACATTGGTGTACTTCTTTCTCTTTCCTGTGCTGCTGTTTCAGTCCATCGTGCGCACGCCGCTGGACCTACGGGCCACATCAGGCTTGATAGGCGCGGGCTTGTTTCTCATCCTGGGCGGAATTTTGTTGGCAGCGGCCTTGCCTCGGTTGCCATTCATAGGCCGGTTCATTGACCCGCGCGCGCATGCGGCCAGTTCCCAGGTGGCTTTTCGCTTCAATTCCTTCATCGGCCTGGCCCTGGCCGAGCGGCTGGCCGGAGCGCAAGGAATTCAACTCATCGCGGTGTTGATTGGTGTGTGTGTGCCTATCTGCAATATTGCCGCCGTATGGCCTATGGCCCGCCATGCCGGGCGGGGCATATTTGGAGAGCTGGCGCGTAACCCACTGATCATTGCCACCGCGTCCGGCCTAGCAGCTAACCTCCTGGGCTTTTCCATCCCCGATTGGCTGGCCCCTTCCGTCAGCCGCATAGGCGCGGCTTCCATTGCGCTGGGCCTGATGGTGGCCGGCGCTGGCATGCAATTCACCAGTCTTGCTCAAGCCAAGGTGCTCACAGTGAGCGTCCTCACGATACGCCATTTTGTAATGCCCTTCATGGCCTGGGCGCTCGCCCGCGCCTTTGGCCTCGGCGGGCCCGAAACCTTGATTTTGTTGGCGTTCTCCGCTTTACCCACCGCCTCCAGCGCCTACGTATTGGCGGCGCGAATGGGCTACGACGGCGCCTACGTTGCAGGGCTGGTGACGCTTTCGACGGTTTTGGGCGTCGCAAGCCTGTGGCTGGCTTTGGGATTGTTGGGCTGATGGTGGGCTGAATGACGGCGCGTCAACAGCCTGCCCTGGTTTCGATTCGCATGAGATAAATGTCCCAAGTCTTTATCTTGTCACGAATTTTTTACCATAAACGGGTTGACGAAATGGCCTTTTAGCTATAAAAATAGCAGCGTTTGGCGACACCGCACCGACGCCCGGCCACCAAAATGCCTGAATACGCCGCTTCCTTATCGCCCAAGTGCCCATTGCACGTGCTCGCGCACGAGGGCTTCGGGGTGCGTGGCGCGCTCGGAAAGGGCAGCTTTAAGGGTTGCACGCTGCGGATCGGTCTCGGACAATTCGCTCAGGGCGTTGCCAAGCGCCACAGCAATATTGCGCAGCCATCTCACATGGCCTATGCGCCGAATGGGGCCACCTTCTGTTCGCCGCAGGAATTCAGCCTCACTCCAGGCAAAAAGCCGCACCAGAGATTCGCCGGTCAAACCTTCGCGCGCATCAAAATCCGGCAACTCACTGCGGCCCGCATATTTGTTCCAGGGGCAAATGGTCTGGCAATCATCGCAGCCGTAGATGCGGTTTCCGATCAGCGGACGAAGCGCTTCGTCAATGGCACCGGAATGTTCGATGGTCAGGTAAGAAATACACCGCCGAGCATCCAGACGCTTGGGCGCGACAATGGCCTGGGTGGGGCAGATGTCCATGCAGGCTTGGCAGCTGCCACAGTGCCCACTCACAGGCTCGGTGGGCGGCAATGCGAGATCGACATAGATCTCCCCCAGAAAGAACATCGAACCAGCTTCACGCGAGAGCACCAACGTATGTTTGCCGCGCCAGCCTTGGCCGCTGCGGGTGGCGAGCTCAGCCTCCAGTACGGGCGCAGAATCTGTGAACACCCGATGGCCGAACGGACCAATGGCCTCGGAAATCCGCTCCTGAAGTTTTTGAAGGCGCGCTCTCAGCACCTTGTGATAGTCACGCCCTCTGGCGTAGACCGAAATCACACCTTCCCCCGGCCTTGTTTGGCGGGCCAACTCAATTTCCTGCCAGCCAGCGGACGTGGTGCGCGGAAGATAATTCATCCGGGCCGTGATCACACTCACTGTGCCGGGAACCAGCTCAGCTGGCCTGGCTCGCTTCAAACCGTGCGCGGCCATGTAATCCATCTGGCCGTGAAAGCCGTTATCCAACCAGGCTTGCAGGCCCGCTTCTGCGCTGGCCAAGTCAATGCCCGCCACTCCGATTTGGGAAAAACCCAGTTCGTTGGCCCAAGCGCGAATACGCGCAACAAGAAAAAGAGGATCGATCTGACCGCCTTGAAGAGTCACCCGCCGATTGTAGGAAACATGCCGCCTTTAGAAATTTACTGGAGCAGCGAGAGCGATACCAGCACCTTCGCCAGCCGCATGGCTGCATTGCCCGGATTGCACAATGCCTATATTGAACTGCATGGCGACCTGGGCGCCGGCAAGACCACGTTCGTTCGCCACCTTCTGCGTGGGCTAGGGATCACTGGGCGTGTCAAAAGCCCAACCTACGCCGTGGTCGAACCGCATGAAACGCCCGATGGGCGTGCCATCTGGCATTTCGATTTCTATCGTTTCAATGATCCCCAGGAATGGGAAGACGCAGGCTTTCGTGATCTGTTCGCTGCCAGTGGCTTGAAGCTGGCCGAATGGCCCGAAAAGGCAGCAGGCCTTCTGCCTCCTGCAGATTTATCACTCACGATTGATGTTTTGCCAAACGATACGCGTCGCGTGCGCCTGGTGGCATCTACGCCGCTTGGCCTGGAATTGATGGAAGGCCTGCACCCATGAAGCGCCGCGAATTGCTTCATTCAGGAGCCCTGGTACTGTTGATCGGGGCTCATCAAATTGCGCGCGGAGCGGGTATTGTGGCCGTTCGAATCTGGCCTGCGGAAGACTATTCGCGCGTCACTATCGAATCCGACACCGCGCTCAAGGCCACTCACAAGATGATTGGCTCACCCCCTCGCCTGGCCATCGACATTGAAGGGCTCGATCTCGACCCATCGCTGCGCGAGTTGGTCGCCAAAGTCCGCGCGGATGACCCCAATATTGCCGGTATCCGTGTTGGCCAGAACGCGCCTCACGTCGTACGCCTGGTAATGGACCTCAAGCAGCCCACGAATCCGCAGGTCTTCACCCTGGCGCCGGTAGCGGCTTACAAGCACCGGTTGGTGTTTGATCTTTACCCGCAAAACCCTCCTGATCCGCTTGACGCTCTGATTGCCGAGCGCATGAAGGAGTTGGGCACTTCCCCAGCGGAACCCCTACCAGCCCCAAGCGTGGCCGTGACCCCAGCCCCGCCCCCAGTCGTGGCGGGCATGTCCAACACCGATACATTGGGCGACCTGATCGCCAAACAGATCGAGCGCGCCACTGTCATGACCCGGCGCCCCGACAGCCCACCGGCCCGCATGCCGGTGCCACCGCCCAAGCGCGAGGAGAACGTGGCAGTAGCACCCCCGCCCAGGGTGGCTCAGCCGGCCAGCACTGATCGCCTCATCATCATCGCTCTAGACCCCGGCCACGGTGGCGAAGACCCTGGTGCTATAGGCCCCAATGGCACGCGCGAGAAAGATATCGTGCTGCGGGTGGCTTTGAAGTTGCGTGATCGCATTAACAACAGTACCGTGGGTGGAAACCCTATGCGCGCTTTCCTCACGCGTGACGCTGATTTTTTCGTTCCCCTGCAAACACGGGTTCAAAAGGCGCGGCGTGTGGGCGCCGATCTGTTCATCAGCATCCACGCTGACGCTTTCATCAACCAGAATGCGCGTGGTGCGAGCGTCTATGCCTTGAGCCAGGGCGCCGCATCCAGTACGGCCGCCAGGTGGTTGGCCAACAACGAAAACCAGGCTGACCAGATTGGAGGCATTAACGTCAATGCCAAAGATGCCCACGTCCAACGCGCCCTTCTGGACATGAGTACCACCGCCCAGATCAATGACAGCGTCAAACTGGGAAGCGCCATGCTGCGTGAAATCGGTGGGGTGGGCCGCTTGCACAAACCGCAGGTAGAACGCGCAGGATTCGCGGTTCTGAAAGCGCCGGACATCCCCAGTGTGCTGGTGGAAACGGCTTTCATCAGCAACCCTGAGGAAGAGGCCAAGTTGCGTACTGATGCCTACCAAAATGACCTTGCCAATGCACTGATCGTAGGTATTCAGAAGTACTTTTCCGCCAATCCGCCGATGGCACGCACTCGATCAGTGTAGACAAGCTACCAGAGTGGTTCGGGGCCACAAAAGACTCTGCGACCTGAACATTTCCGCGCAGGACATCATAGGACACGCGTTGTCCGCGGTGTCCTACACCACGTAGCCAGACGTCAGGCGTATAGTGGTGATGAGTCTCCAAAGGTTTAGCGGAAATCCACTTCAGCAACGGGTTTCCGCTTTTTCTTTGCTGACGCATAAGGAGGACTGTGCGATCGGGCTTGCGCAAAGGCTTGTGCGTGACCAGAATAGACCGTCAACACGTCCCAAGGAGTGATTCGCCATGGCTCAGCCCCATCTCCAATCTGGCCAAATCGGCAGCGTGCTTCCTTTGGGCGAAGCCATGAAGAAAACGCCCTCTTACGCCCTGTTGAAAGCGAAACAGCTAGAGGTAATTCGCTTGGTTTTGTTGGCCGGAAAAAGCATGCCTGAGCACCAGGTGAGCGGGGAAATCACAGTGCAATGTCTTGAGGGTGAGGTCGAGTTTCGCTCAGGATCCGAAGTGCACGTGATGCACGGCGGAGATTTTTTGCACCTGGACGGACGCGCGCCTCATTCGCTGATTGCTCAGAAAAACGCGTCGGTACTGCTGACCATCTGCCTCGCCCCAGCCTGAAAACGTGCTCTTGTGCTTTTCGGGGCACCCGAAAAGCCCATGGACACGTTCTTAAATCGCGGTGCAAGGCCTCAGAGGGAGGCAGCAGCCTTCTTCTCGGCACGCCCAGCACGCCAGCCACCGTAGATGGCGATCAAGCCTGGCACAAGGATGAGCCCCCAGATAATCTTGCTCAAGTTGGCCTGAACCCATGGCAGGTTGCCGAACAGATAGCCTGCGACACACAACCCCAACACCCAGATCAAGGCACCAACCACATTGAACAATGTGAACTTGCCACGGTTCATCTCAGCTACCCCTGCGACGAACGGTACAAAGGTGCGAACAAAAGGCATGAACCGGGCCAGGATGATGGTTACCCCGCCATAACGCTCATAAAAGGCGTGCGCCTTATCGAACGCCTTGCGGTTGAAATAGCGCGAGTTTTCCCACTGAAACACCTTGGGGCCGAAGTAACGCCCAATCATGTAATTGCACTGATCGCCCAATATCGCAGCAACCAACAACACCGCGCAGGCCACCGGCAAGCTGAGTAAGCCTATGCCAGCTAAAGCGCCCACCACGAACAGCAGGGAATCGCCGGGGAGGAAGGGCATCACCACTACGCCGGTTTCGACGAAGACGATGATAAAAAGAAGAGCGTAAACCCATGGACCGTAGTGGGTCACGAAGGCGCTGAGGTGTTTGTCGACATGCAAAATGAAATCGACTAGTTGCATCAAAATATCCATGGGGGGACATTATCCCTGCCGCAAGTGGAAATCCTGTGAATGGGCTTAAGAACTATGGCTTTTAGGTCTTTCGCGTGGGTGCGTTAACTCCCTCTCCCTTTGGGAGACGGCGAGCTTCTTACTCCTCTCCCCTTGGGAAAAGGCGGGTGATTTGACTCTCTTCCCCTGGACAAGTGCGGGGGGTTTTACTCCCTCTCCCCCTGGGAGAGGGCTGGGGTGAGGGCAAGCGGCGGTTGATTTAGGCGCTGCGGTTGCTAACTACCTTCTGCTCTTTTTTAGGTCGGAGGCCGGGATTGCGCCCGGCAGCGCAGTCCCTTTCTTTGCTCGCACAAAGCAAGTAACCAAAGAAATGCGACCCCAAGTCCGTGTCCCT
>NZ_AUGX01000032.1 GCF_000422885.1 Ottowia thiooxydans DSM 14619
CGCCAGGTTACCCCGCGCTGCCGCTCGACTTGCATGTGTAAAGCATTCCGCCAGCGTTCAATCTGAGCCAGGATCAAACTCTACAGTTCGATCTTGATAAATTTATACTCTTTCGAGTTACTCATAAAAAAGGAATTGAAGTGAACTTCACTTCTATTCTCATGAGCGTTTGATAGTCTAAAAGACTTGGCAATTAACCCACCAAACGCTCACGCTTATCGGCTGTATATTTTTAATGAACCCAGCAGCAAACTTGTCGTTTTCTGCCTGACTCGCTGCGATCAGCGAAGCCTTGAATTATCGCACAGATTTTAAAGACCTGTCAAACTCTGGGGTTTTTGCAGCCGAGTCCGAAAACTCAAAACCACCTAAACCCACCAGCAATTCAGTTAACTCGTTAACCTCCTTGCCACCCCACCGAACAACTTAGTTGTTATCAGCGAAGCCCTCGATTATGGCACAGTATTTTATAACCTTGCAACAACCGGGGTCTTTGTGCAGCTAAGTCCGAAAACTTAATACCACTAAAAACCCTGGCAATTGAGTTAACTTATTAACTCAATTGCCGGCTCACTTAATAACTTACTTGTTATCAGCGAAGCCCACGATTATGGCACAGTTTTTAAGTACTTTGCAACAACCCGGGGAGTTTTTTGCAATCCGGCCTAAACCGAAACACATCTAAGCTACCCCACCCGCAGACTTCGCCTTTCAGCTAGTGCCTGCTTCGCTCCCCATCCAACTGCTTGCAGTCATTGGGGAGGAGCGAGACTATAGCACCGATTTATGACCCTCTTCCTATAGATTGAAGAAATATCCGGTAGGCCGCTGATATACCTCTGGTCATGTGGGGTGGGGCCGTCGTGCGGGACAGAGTTCCTTCTAACTACGTTGTTGTTGCGATAGAGAAGGCTCTACTATCGCGATATCAACATTAGAAGGAGTGAGAGGATGAGCTTATTCAGCTGGCAGGAGAGGCCTTCGGCCGCGTTGCAGGAAGCGGGAGTGATCGGCCCAGATGAGCGTTTGCCCTGGCCGCAGACCACGGCCATGGGTCTGCAGCACGTGGTGGCCATGTTTGGAGCCACCGTGCTGGCCCCCATTCTGATGGGGTTCGATCCCAATCTGGCCATCTTGATGAGCGGCATCGGCACGCTGATCTTCTATTTCATCACTGGGGGCAAGGTGCCCAGCTACCTGGGATCCTCGTTCGCCTTCATCGGCGTGGTGATTGCGGCCACGGGCTATGCAGGCAGCGGGCCCAATACCAATATAGGTGTCGCGCTGGGAGCCATCATTGCGTGCGGCTTGCTCTATACCTTGATCGGTGTGGCGGTGCAAGCCGTGGGTACAGGCTGGATTGAGCGCTTCATGCCGCCAGTGGTAACCGGCAGCGTGGTGGCGGTGATCGGCTTGAACCTGGCTTCTATCCCGATCAAGAACATGGCCGCCAGCAATTTCGACAGCTGGATGCAGGCAGTTACCTTCATTAGCGTGGCCCTGGTGGCTGTGTTCGCTCGCGGAATGGTGCAGCGCCTCTTGATCCTGGTGGGCCTGGCACTGGCCACCGTGATCTACTTGGTACTTACCAATGGCATGGGGTTCGGCAAGCCCATGGATTTCGCGGGCATAGCTAACGCGGCCTGGCTAGGCTGGCCTAAATTCACCGCACCTGTATTTGAAGGCAATGCGATGTTGTTGATCGCACCAGTTGCACTCATCTTGGTGGCGGAAAACCTTGGACACATCAAAGCGGTAACGGCTATGACCGGCCGCAATCTTGATCCCTACATTGGCCGCGCGTTCATAGGTGACGGCATTGCCACCATGGTGAGCGGCTCCGCGGGCGGTACCGGGGTGACGACGTACGCAGAAAATATCGGCGTCATGGCAGCCACACGTATTTACTCCACCGCTGTGTTTGTGGTGGCGGCCTGTGTAGCGCTGGTGTTGGGGTTCTCGCCCAAGTTCGGTGCGCTCATCCAGGCCATCCCGCTGCCGGTGATGGGCGGGGTGTCTATCGTGGTGTTTGGCCTGATTGCGATCGCGGGCGCCAAGATCTGGGTAGATAACAAGGTGGATTTCACCGATCCCGTGAATTTGCTCACTGCGGCTATCACCCTGGTGCTGGGTACTGGTGACTTCACACTCAAGTTTGGCAGCTTCGCTCTCGGTGGAATCGGAACCGCGACATTTGGAGCGGTTCTCCTACATGCCTTGCTGCGGCGACGGTCCTAAGATCGCATTCAAAGACTTTCTCATCCATCAAACCAACGGAGTGCGGCCATATCGGCCCGCACTCCGCGAAAGTTATCACCATGACAGCCATTGCACATCTGGGTCGAACCACCATCATCTGCTCCGCTATTGGTCTGGGGCTGCTTGTGAGTGGGTGCTCCATTGGCCCTAGTACGGGCTCATTGCCTGAACAGGTTGCGCAAGCTCCGCTGCGCGCCACTCAGGTGGATCAACCTCTGGCCGCCAAACCAGTGGAAGGCATGATCCGTTTCGCGGCGATGAAGGACGGTGCCACGCGGATCACAGGAGAAGTGAAGAACCTCAAACCGAATGCGGTGCACGGATTTCACATCCATGAGCGAGGTGACTGCTCTGCCCCTGATGCGATGAGCGCTGGCGGGCACTTCAACCCTACTGGTTCGCCGCATGGAGCGCCGGGGCACGGGCATGTAGGCGACCTGCCCACATTACAAGCTGATGCGATGGGTACGGCGCGGGTGCAGTATGTCAGCCAGAGCGTCAAGCTAACCGGGCCCAATAGCGTTGTGGGCAAAGGCGTTATCGTGCACAAGGACCCTGACGATATCAATGCCCAGCCGGCTGGGAATTCCGGGCCTAGATTGGCTTGCGGGGTGATTGCGGGAAGCTAATTCGATATCACTCGTCGGCTGAGCGGGCGAGTCGCTCGCTTTTCCAATAGACGTCGTCGCCCACACTGCCGTCTGTGCGAAAGCGATTGAGTACGCGCGACAGAACAAACATTAGATCTGACAGCCGGTTCAAATAGTGGCGTGGTACTTCGCGTACGGTTTCGGCTTGGCCTAGCGCGACAACTGCACGCTCCGCACGACGGGCGACTGTGCGACATACATGGGCTTGTGCGGCTGCACGCGTGCCAGCCGGCAAGATAAATTCCTGCAAACGGGGCAGCTGGCTGTTGTGCGTTTGAAGCGCCTCATCCAGAGACAGCAGGGCCTCTGCCTTGAGCAGCTCAAAGCCAGGAATAGATAATTCGCCCCCCAGATTGAAAAGCTGGTGTTGGATATCAATCAACAATTCACGCACGTCGCCCGGCATGTCTTCGCAGAGCAGCAGGCCGATGTGGCTATTGAGCTCATCCACGTCGCCCATGGCGTGTACGCGGAGGCTGTCTTTAGATACCCGGGTGTTGTCGCCCAGGCCGGTAGAGCCATCGTCGCCGGTGCGGGTGGCGATTTGCGTGAGGCGGTTTCCCATATCAGTTCTCCATTGAGCAGGTCTTTGAAACGCGCTCACGTTCCAGGAATTGGTTTACTTTGAAGTCTCAAAAACTTTGAAGTGTGGTCAAACCAGCGGTACGGTCAGCCGCGTGATCACTTCGCGCGTATCAGGGCGTACGCCACGCCACCATTCGAAGGCTTCGGCAGCTTGCTCAACCAGCATACCCACACCATCAACCACTCGCGAGCGGCCCGCATCACGCGCCAAGCGCAGGAACGGGGTGAGCCCCTTGCCGTACACGAGATCGTAGGCCAGCGCGCCGGGCGCAAACACTGACGGTGAAATGACGGGCATCTCGGCGCCGAGCGATGCCGAGGTGGCATTGAACACAATGTCAAACACTTGGTCGTCCAGCGCATCAAGCCCGCAGCCCTGCACGGTCACGCCTTTGGCGTGGGGGGTGAAGTCTTGTGCCAGCGCGCGGGCCTTCTCTGACGTGCGGTTGGCGATAACGATGGTGTTTGCACCCGCGCGCGCCAGCGGCAGCAACGCGCCACGGGTGGCACCACCGGCGCCCAGCACCAGCACGCGTCGGCCGGCAATTGGCAGTCCCAGGTTAAGCTGTACATCGCGTACCAAACCGATCCCGTCAAAGTTTTGCCCCAGCACGCGGCCGTCTTCGAATTTCAGGGCATTCACGGCGCCAGCCAGTTGCGCATCAGGCGAAAGCTCGGTGGCATAGGCAAAGGCATCTGTCTTGAATGGCACGGTCACGTTCATGCCGCTCCCACCTTCAGCCCGAAATGCATCTACCGCACGAGCGAAGCCACCAGGACTGGTCTCGCCCAGCAGCGTCGAGTACTGCATGTCTTGGTCGGCGGCCTTTGCAAACAGGCCATGGATCAAAGGCGACTTGCTGTGGTCTATGGGGTTGCCGATAACGGCGTAGCGGTCAGTCATGCGCGCACTTTAGCGCACCTGCGGCACACCTTGGTCCCCTCCCCCTGCAGTTAGCCGTAAACTGGCCGGTATCTCGCCGATGAAGAGGACACTGTCATGAATGCCCCCACTCAAACCGCCCACATCACCCCTCAGTACCAGCAGCGCGAAGCGCCGCCCGCGTTAGTCGAGGCACTCTCGCAGCGTTTCGGTACCCAGCTGTCCACGGCGATGGCTGTGCGTGAACTGCATGGCAGGGATGAGTCGGCCTTCACCACCGTACCACCCCCCTCCGCCGTGGTGTTTGCCGAAAGCACACAAGATGTGCAAGACGCCGTGAAACTGTGCGCCGCGCATAAGTTTCCAGTCATTCCTTATGGCGTAGGCTCCTCTCTTGAGGGGCACCTGTTGGCGGTACAGGGGGGCATCAGCCTTGATCTGACACGCATGAACAAGGTGCTTTCGGTCAATGCAGAAGATCTTACGGTGACGGTCCAGCCCGGTGTTACCCGTAAACAATTGAACGATGACATCAAGAGCACGAGCTTGTTTTTCCCGATTGATCCCGGGGCAGATGCCAGCATTGGCGGCATGACCGCCACGCGCGCCAGCGGCACCAATGCCGTGCGTTACGGCACCATGCGCGAGAACGTGCTCGCACTGGAAGTCGTGACCGCCAGTGGCGAAGTCATTCGCACTGGCACGCGTGCGCGCAAGAGCAGCGCGGGCTACGATCTGACCCGCCTTTTCGTGGGCAGCGAGGGCACGCTGGGTGTGGTGACTGAGATCACGCTTCGCATCTACCCCCTGCCTGAAGCGGTTTCGGCTGCGATCTGCAGTTTTCCTAGTATTGCCGAGGCTGTGAACACAGTCATTTCCACCATACAGCTGGGTGTGCCTATCGCACGCGTGGAACTGATCGATGCCAACAGCGTGCGGGCCGTCAATCGGCACAGCAAACTCACTCTGCGCGAAGAGCCCATGCTGCTGATGGAATTTCATGGCTCACCCGCCAGCGTGAAGGAACAGGCAGAAACCGTGCAGGAATTAGCCCGCGACAATGGCGGCGCCGATTTTGAATGGGCTGACA
This sequence comes from Ottowia thiooxydans DSM 14619, assembly GCF_000422885.1. Lineage (GTDB taxonomy): Bacteria > Pseudomonadota > Gammaproteobacteria > Burkholderiales > Burkholderiaceae_C > Ottowia > Ottowia thiooxydans. Next base: position 5,468 of record NZ_AUGX01000032.1, read on the forward strand.
CGCCCGAGGACCGTACGCGCCTATGGACTGCGCGGCACAATGCCTATTTCGCCGCCGTGCAGAGCCGCCCAGGCTGCCGCTGCATCACTACAGATACTTGCGTGCCAATTTCTCGCCTTTCCGATGCGTTGCTTGACTCCGTGCGCGAGGCCGATGAAAGCGGCATCCCCTACTTCCTCGTGGGGCATGTAGGCGATGGCAACTTTCACATGGGTTATCTCATCGATCCTGATGACGACGCTGAACGCGCTCGCGCTGAACAGCTCAATCATCAGGTCGTGACGCGCGCCCTGCAACTGGGCGGCACTTGCACAGGCGAGCATGGGGTGGGCCTGCACAAGATGGATTTTCTGGTGGAAGAAGCCGGTGTTGGTGCCATCACCATGATGCGCACCATCAAACACTCACTGGACCCGGACAACATCATGAACCCAGGTAAGGTCTTCAACTGAGAAAGGCTTCGCAGAGGGTCCTTACGGGCTCACACTTTCCTGTAGGGAGGAATCGGCGACCGGTTACGAAGCATGACGGGAGTTGCATCGCGGAGATCTGAAATGCGTTTTTCTTGCACCTCTTTGTTCTCTTTCAGGTAGTCATCCACTTTAGCCAAAGCCGCGTCACGTGCTGATCCTGGGCCCATGGACTCATTGATTTCGTCTTTGAGTTTTCCGCAACGTGTTTGCATGAGAGCCCAATCGTCTTCGGCAACTAGACGCTGATGACCGGGCAAGCCACTCAGCACCTTGGCCTCGCCCGTGATGCTTGCAAGCCTGGCTGCGACGTCGACTTCCTTGCCTGTTTGCGCAAGAGCCGGCAGGGAAGAGCCGTGGGCTATACCGCTACTTGGCGAATTGATTTGCATACTGAGCTCCTTTTGACATTTATGGGTTCAAGCCTCATCACATTCAGTGCGCGTTCCTTACGCTCCGTAAAATTGCCCACTCCTTACCTGAGTAACTCACGCCGCGGAATGGTTCCCAAGAAAGTGTTCTAAGAAGCAGTGGCGCAGCGGCACGAGACTATCGTCAGAAAGGTGTCTTTAAGGGCGCCGGACTACTGCAGCAAGCCGGTCAAGCGCTTGGCGATAAGCTCGTGCGCTTGCGCCATGATGCGGTCAATGAGCTCGGCGCAGCTCGGCACATCATGGATGAGCCCTGCGACCATGCCGCAACTCCAGGCGCCCGCGTCCATATCGCCCCCAGTCATCACTTTGGGGTAAATGCCGGCGACCTGATCCATGATGTCGTCGATCTTCAGCGCGTCGCCTTTCTCGCGTTCGATCTGCATCAGCCGTTCCACGCCCACGTTGTTGATCACACGTTCGGTGTTGCGCAGTGAACGCATGATGAGGCGGGTGTCGAGCTCCGAGGCTTTGACGATGGCCTGCTTGACGTTGTCATGCACCGGCGCCTCTTTAGTCGCGATAAAGCGAGTACCCATGTTCATGCCTTCGGCACCCAGTGCGAGCGCCGCCACAAGGCTGCGGCCATCCGCCATGCCACCCGAAGCGACGAAAGGGATCTTTAGCTCTTCAGCAGCGCGCGGGAGCAAGATCATGTTGGGCACATCGTCTTCACCGGGATGGCCACCACATTCGAAACCATCTACGCTCACGGCGTCGCAGCCAATGCGCTCAGCCGTCAAGGCATGGCGCACCGAGGTGCACTTGTGAATTACCTTGATACCAGCCGCCTTTAGTGCAGGCATGTAGGCTTCGGGACTGCGACCGGCGGTCTCCACAGACTTAATGCCCCCTTCGATGATGGCCGCAATGTATTCTGGGTACGGTGGTGATGCGAACGTGGGCAGAAAGGTGAGGTTCACGCCGAAAGGCTGGTCGGTCATCTCGTGGCAACGCGCGATTTCGCGAGCCAGAAGTTCAGGCGTTTTCTGCGTGAGGCCCGTGATGATGCCCAGGCCGCCGGCATTGGAAACAGCGGCCGCCAATTCAGCGAAACCAACATAGTGCATGCCGCCCTGGATGATGGGGTGGCGGATACCGAAGAGCTCAGTAATGCGGGTTTTCAAAGCAGCCTTCCTTTGTTTGAGGGTGGATGCGTGATCTTGGCATAGATCTTCCTGACCTAATCAGGACGCTGACACGCTTCCTGGCTCGAAATTGAGTTGCTTCCAGCCCCCCAGTATCTCAATCTGACGCTCATTCAGCTTGAGAAGTGCATCTTTCATCGTCAACTGATCCTTTGTCTCCTTCAGGCGCTGCGCCAGTTCAGAGGTTGACGTATTGGAGTAATCCACTGCGGAGGGTTTGCCTGTATCGAGCCCAGTATTGCCCATAGCCATTAGCAGGGATCCCCACGTCTTGCTTGCATTGCCCAAAGAGGCATGAATATGCGCAACAGGCTCTTTAAGAAATCGAATACGTAGCCGGGGTGCACCCAGCTGGAGTTTGCCTTCCTGGTCCCGCAAGGGCTGGCCGTGTTCGTCCAGTTTCAGTTCGAACTCCTGTTCGAACTGCATGCTCCTTGCGCCATGGGGAAAACCAGCCCGATGGTCATCGATCATCTGGCTGCCAAGAGGCGCCTGTTCATTTCCCACGCCCACCATACTTCCAGAATAAACCCCCGGTACGCTCATCAAGAAGCCATAGAGCTTCCCATCAGGATCTGCCACCGTCATGGGGTCATCTGATTTTTCAGATAGCGTCTGACTCGATTTCGCAGCCTCGATGGAAAGATGCCAACTCAGCGCACGCGCCAAAGTCAGATTGACGGGCATGGAGTGGTGCGAGCCAACCTGGACGTCGATAAGGACTGGCTCAGAACTGCTGCGGACGAGGTCAGCTAGGCTTGCGCCCAGGCGTGCCTGGTATGCAGTCCCATCAAACGTCGTGTTGCTTCCTGGGTTGAAATGGTTTGCCCGTAGCGCTGCCTGCGTGATGTCTCCATTTGAAACCTCAATGCCGCTCCGGCTCACCAAGTCTTGAATGGTTTGGCGGTAAACCAGCATCTGGGCCTGCTCGAGCTTGTCTGCCTCCCTGCGCGCATAAGCTCGCCGAACGATGTTGGGCAGATCCGTTAGAAACCCACTCAAGGTAGACAATCCGCGAACGAGGGGCGCAAAGAGAGATTGAAACGCTGCCTTGGCTTCTAGTGCTCCGCTCAGAATTTTTTTGCTTAAGCCCCCAGAGCCGGTTTTGACAGCCGTGAATGGAACAAATGGAACACCTGGGCCGCGAACATTCATCTCGGCAGTGATCTTGTCTTTCTCGGCAGTCAACTGCGTTTGACCCAATTTATTCTCACACTCGACCACCTTCGCCAGATCAAGAACGGGCTCGCGCTTTTCCTCCTGCATTTTCAGCAGCATCTTGCTGTTCACCAGGCGAGTGAGCTCGGACATGCGCTGATCCACATGAATCTTGAATCCCTCCTTATTCAAGGCCTGAGGTAGCTGCGTGATCGCTGTGAACCCCTCCTTAAGGACACATCCCACCCCGACGGCCGTCAGCCCCATCGTGGCCAAGCCGCCAAACGTATAGGAAGCGAGATAACCGGCCACGGCAGTCGCCGTCGCGATGGCCCCTGCCTTGATGGTGGAGTCCAGGGTCTTGCCGACGGTTACCTGCAAACCAGCACTCCAGTCCCCCCAAGACAGCGTGTTGACTTCAGAGGATGCGTTCGTCGTAGCCAGGCTCCCGCTCTTCTGGAAGTGGCCAATCCCGTCCTTGATGCCTGCTTTCAAGAAACCATTTTCAAGATGCGCCCTCAGTTCCGGGTCGTCCTTCAGAACACGCAGAAGCGCGATCAGCTGCTTTCCCTCGTTGAGAATCTGCTGTTCGATCTCGTGGCTATTTTGTACGGCACTCTCAGCGGCGTTCGATTCGACCGGGATAGCGGCTGGCTGGACACTCGCAGCCACCTCGTGCTCCCCCACGGATTCGATGATTTCCAAAGGCCTCGCAGAACAACCGAGCAGACTCCTGCACCACGCACTCCAATCAGGCTGCACGCCGTCTTGGCGTGGACCCATGTTCTTGTCGCTCACCGTTGCCAGGCTGGTCACCGCACCTCGGGTCGAAGGCTTGGTACCGCCCGTGGAAACCCCGGCGAAGCGCGAGGGCAACAAATCGAAGGTCAAATCATGGAGGGGCATGGTGGATCTACTTCAAGCCAATTGCAGTTGCGGCTTTACTTTGCCCAGCACCACCTCACGCCACAAAGTGGCCACTGTCGCAAATCCCTGCAGTGCGGTGGAAAGTGATGCCGCGTCGGTCACTTCCAAGGACAAGCGTGCGCAGAGCAACACGACGCCCGTGCCCGCTTGCAGGCCCAGCGTGCAGCCTCCCGTACCCACCCAGAGGCCGTTGGCTTCCAGCATCAGTTGCATCAGCTGCGCTCGGTCGACCTCGGCCGATGGGCGCCCCAGAGAGGTAAAAAATGTCACGTCTCCAACATCTTCATCGCCTTCCGGCGCCAGGCCGATGGCGATGTCACCGAACACCAGTTCCTGGCTGGCCAGAAACTCCTGGGCCGGCAATCCGGTATGACGAGCGTAATCTTCAAGTAGTGCGGAGTAACGAGTCACGATTCAATGCTCCTGGCATAAAGAACGGAAATGCTTCGATGACCGGTGAACCGGCTATGGGCTCGAAGCGAAGGCCTGTCCTGTAGTGAGTAACCACCAGGAGCGGTCGGTTCCATGTGCCTGCTCCATATGCCACGTAAGAAGCTGCAGCTGTGTGCGCTTGAGTCACGCTGGGGAACGGGCAGGGGGAATGTGAGGTGCACGTGGTTGCCCTCCTCCCCAGGCACTGGCGCAAACCATACCCGGTGGGTTGATGTGCCAGCCGCCGTCACAAATCAGGATAGGAGTCTTCAGTTGCAAACACCTGCGCAGTGACAATGCGCCGAATCACGCAAACCTGACGGAAGACACTCCGCAAACAAAAACTCCCTGCACCGAAAGAATGCAGGGAGTTCTTCACTCACTCAATTGGATGCGTCAATCACGCTTGCGCAAACGCCGCGCGCCCAATCCAGCAGCACCGAGCGCCAGCAGCATGAGGCTCCATTCGCCCAGGGCAGGAACGGCAGTAACGACCGGGGGTGCAACGGGTGCAGGCGGTAATGGCGCTGCAAGACAATTGCCGGTGAACGGGGTCGGGGCGCTCCAAAAAGCGGGGAGCATGCGTATGCCGCCACTGTTGGCATCTACGAAGTTTGTTCCGGTATCCTCGTCGTAGAAGACGCTGTTAGCGTCATTGGCAAACCAATTTACGTAGGAAGTCAATGGAATGCCGCTGACGGTATATTGGCTTGGGGATACAAACTCGCTTGCTACCTCACTGAACAGCAAAGTCAGTGCACCACTGGCATCTGTAGTGACGACACCCGAAGTATCGGAGGCAGGCGCTGTGACGAGGTTCTGCGCGAACACCACGTTGCCCGCATTGTTCATCCGCCAGATCGCGCAGGTCAGGTTAGCCGTGGTCCAGGTTTGACTGTTTGCAGAGTTGCCTTGATTGTCAAAGACAAACGTCACTGTGTATCTTTGACCATTGATGATTTCGGGGAAACCCGAGACACCGATCGTGCCGGTATAGGTGATGGCATACGGAGCGGCAAGAGCGGCTCCGCTGGCGGCGCACGTGAGTGCAGCGGCCACTAAGGCCCGGCGCCAACGTGAAATTGGAGATTTTTTACGAGCAGGCGAGGCAACAGCGATCATCAAAACTCCTCCAAGCCCCAAGGGGGCCGTAGTTGTTACCCTTGCGGGCAGATTTTTTGGAAGCTTCTGCTCAATTCTTGGCGTACGGCGTAGGAGCTTGCGGATTAAGAAGGGTTTGCAACGCTGCAAAACGCTCAACCCCACGACTGCGTGCCCGCATGACGGCTTTGAACAAGCTCAAAAAAGCGCGATCCCAAGTGGCGTTCTTTGAAAGCGACGCTCCACGGTACTTGGCAATGCCCTTGTTGTAAAGCACTCTCCTTAAATGGATCTCTGACCGTTTTTCGTTTCGAAGCGAAGCTTTGCCCTGCGCAGCACAGCCTAAAGGGCCATAAAAAAGGCGATAGAAGCAAAACCTGCTTCTATCGCCCTCATTTCGCACTGCCGGCTACCCGCTATCCGACAACTTCAGGGATTCAACGCTTCAGCGCTTTTTCCGGCGATTCGTAGTGGCCGGTTTAGCGGGAGCGGGTGCGGTTTGCGGGGTATAGGTTTGCTGAGGTGCGGCGCCGCCATCAACACCCAGGCGGCCACCGCCTCCCAGGCCTTGGCCTTGCACGCTTTGCGCCTTGTAGTTGCGCAGTGCACGCACCATCTGGTTGTAGGCGTCCATGAAGGCAGCTGTGATGACCTTGCCTTGTGGGGTGTTCTGGTAGCCACCCAGACCGCCAGCGCCTGCCCAGCCGCCAATGCCGCCGAACAGGTTCATGTCAGTTTTGGAGGCGCTGCCTTCTGAGGCAGAAACCTGCACGCCCGAGCGGTTGTCGACCAGGGTCAGCATGGTGCTGGCCTCACGTGTCTTCATGCTGCCGCCGATGCCCGCCAGAGCGGCGCCACGACCGCCACCGATCAAGCCACCCAGCGCAGCCATGCCACCACCGGTATTGCCTTCGCTGAAGATGATTTCAGGTGACATGCCGTAATCAGAAGCAACCATCTGGCCACCGCCAAAATTACTGCCCTGGCGCGCTTGTCCAGATCCCATCAGTTCGCGCTCGCGGTTCATGGCACGCATGCCGGCGGCACTGCGCTCCACCACCACGAAGCAATTCGACTGCTGCACCAGCAGGCGCAGCAGGTTTGCCGTAGGGGGCAGACGGTATTCGTTGCGCAGGATGGTGTACCAGCCTGCGGTTTCGTTTTCGACCAAGGACACCGTACCGAGCGGAGACGCGCATTTCTCAAGCTGGCTGTTTTCGCCAGAGGTGGCGCTGCCGCCTGCTGCGCCGGTGGCCACAGTCTTGGCCTCCGGGTTACCCATTTTCATGTTGGTGGTTTCGCAGCCAGCCAAGAAAACAGCCACGCCAGCAGCCGCGAGAACGGCCAATTTCCTCTTCAACATCTGATCACTCCCTGTGTCTCTCGCCCGGAGCGCTGAATGCGATAAATCCGAACGATCGCGTTTCGATTCCGGCCCGCGGACGTTTCTATCCTGATACTCGCGGCCGGCCAGTTCCTCCCTCACCCGATCACACGGCCCGGCAAGGACGCTCATGATAGCGTTTACAAGGCGTATGCAGGAGTGCCTTTAGACACAAATCGTATCCGAATATGGCTGTTCTGAGGTGTGAAAAATCACGGCGGGAGGGGTGGGAGTGAGACAGACGCCGGCTGTGTGGTGGCGCTGCTGGCCCTCACCCTAACCCTCTCCCCGCGGGGAGAGGGAATGAAGACAGGCCCATCAAGGAACGAGGAACGATCGCTCCATTGAGGACTTTCCGAGCGGGATGAAGCGGCTGGACTGCTTCAATGAACCCGGTAAGCCCGGTAAGCCCGGTAAGCCCGGTAAGCCCAAAGAGCCTAATTAGGTGCTACGCCCAGTGCGCGCACCGTCTCTACGTCCAGATAGCCGTTCACTGGCAGGCCGCGTGATTGCTGGTACCGGGCGACGGCCTCCAGGGTGGACTGCGCCAAGGTGCCGTTTGTTGTACCTGGATCGAAGCCAGCGCTTTGAAGTGCCAACTGGATCTCCATGATCTTGAGCGGCGATGCGTTGGTCTCGCACAGAACCGAGCGCCGATCTTCACGCGCTTCCGAGACCTTGACCGACCAGGTCAGGTTGTCATACACCGCAGGCACATCGACCCAGCGCTTGCTGGCTGGCTGATCGACCACTTGGCGGGTTTCAGTGCGATAAACCGCAGGCACGATCTCCTCCCGCAGGCCAGCGGGCTGATCGATCACTTGGCGTGCGAGGGTTTGCGTCAGGGCTGGTACGGGAACTGTGCGCAGGGCAGCGGGCTGCTGCAACTCACGCTTGACCACGGTTTGCACCGCGCCCGGGATCATCACCTGGCGCGTGGTTTCGGGCGTATCCACCACCTGCGTGGGCACCATCTTGAAGCTGGCGGGCACAGACACGACCTCCGTGGTGGCTGGCTGCACTTCTACCCGGCGCTTGATGGTGCGGTACGCTGCAGGCACGTCGATCACCCGCACGCTGGATGCCTGCTCTGGCACATACCGGTTGACGTTGCGGTATTCAGCCGCGATCCGTACTTCTCGCACCCAGCCATCGGACGCGGCAGCGCGATCAAGCTGTACGCCGGGCTGCCCCGCCACCGCCGAAGCACGCCACATACGCTCCCCGCCCGGAGTTGCACGGGGTTCGCCGCTCGCATCTATTTGAAAACCAAGCTCGCGTGCGCGCTCAAGATCAATCTCGAGCCGATATACGTTCTGATACACCGCGGGCACTGTATCGATCCGCTGCGTAGCTGGACGCTCGATCACCTGGCGGGTGACCGCTTTGTATTCCGCTGGGACGACGATCTCGCTGGTGGTGGCCGGGGCTTTGAGCACTTGGCGCGTCAGGGTTTGGAATTGCGCCGGAATTTCGACCAGGCACATCACATCGTCTTCGAGCTGTGTGTTGTCAGAGAACGTGGCGCCCTGGTCAACCACCCCGCGGGAGATGCCACCCACTGCGGGAGGAACCGGCGTTTGCCCTGTGGCCACAGGATGGCCTTCAAAGCGCCCCTGGGGATCCACGAGAAAGCCCCGCAGCGGAACCACCTGAATGGCCTGGCCCACCCAGGCACGCCCACGCCGCCACTCGCGATACGCTTCGCTGACTTTGATCTGCTCCTTGACGATTTCATAGGCAGCCGGTATCTCCACGCGGCGCGTGGTGGCGGCGCGCACTTCTACTTGCTCGACATCGCCACGCATGAGCGCAGGCAGGGCCACGATGCGGGTGGTGGCCTCGCTACGCAAGCGCTGCTCGGCCACTTGGCGCATAGGTAAACGTACCGGCACATACTGCACCACTTCAGGGCGCACCAAAACCCGCTCGACCTCAGTTCGATAGCTTGGGGGTGCGGTCTCCGTGCGAGTGGTTGCCGGATGAATCAGCACCTGTTCTTCGATCTCCTTATAGACCGCCGGTATGACGCGTGTGATGTTGTGTTCAGGCACATCCACCACCCGTACCATCTCTGTTCGGTAGGTGGCAGGCACCACTTCCACCCGCGTAGCCGCTTCACGCGTGATGAACTGCTCAGGATTCGTCTTGAAAGCGGGGGCTAGAGGTTCTTCGCGAGTGCCTGCGGGCCGAACCACGACATCCTCCGTCACGGTTCTGAAGGTGGCCTGAACCGGTACCTGGCGACGGATTTCAGGGCTCACCAGCACCTGTTCCGTGATGGTCTTGTAAGTAGCAGGCACCAGCTCTTCGCGCCGTGTGGCTGGCGCCACCAGGACACGTTCGCTACGAGTTTCGAAGCGAGCCGGCGTCAAGATGGTGGCAAAGCATTCGTTGGGCGCAGCCGCCCGAGCGCCTGTTGCGACCACCAAGCCACCTGCGCACAGAACCGCTGCGCGCGCGATCATTCGAATTTTTGTGGGCTTGCTCATAGCGTTATGGTTGAACCTGGAAACGACAGTTGGACGCGCACGTGCGTAACTTCATCACCCAGAAAGTGAGAGCCAGCGAAGCAGCTGAAATTAGTGTTCATACGGCATTCATAAGGATAGCAAGCGGTGAACTGCCGTTTCTGGCTTTTACAGCGAGTGTCGTGAACGAGGAGTTGACTGAAACAGCAAATCGGTCGAGCTGGGGCTGAGGCCAGGCGCAATCCGCAGCCATACCGAGTGGTACGGAGGGGAGTTGCAACTCCTCATGGGGCCCATTCTCAGCGGATTTGTTCAAAGAACTTCCAATTCACGACATGAAGAGCATGTTTTAGATCTCCTGACAGAGAACCAAAACGCGCTTGAAGATGCTCGGAGATTACGCCAAATTGCTCAAATGCCCCGCTCCCCGCGGAAAAAAAACAACAAGTGAAACCCTTCTGGAGTCTGGGTGATTTCAGTGGAAATTCAATTAAATTGCACACAATTTAATTTGACACTACAATTCACTCCATGCCCGAAACAATCCCTGCCGACGATCTGCTCAAGCTGGACAATCAGCTGTGCTTCGCCTTGTATTCGACTTCGTTGGCCATGACCAAGCTCTATAAGCCGCTGCTCGACACGCTGGGGCTCACTTACCCGCAGTATCTGGTCATGCTGGCGTTGTGGGAGAAAGATGCGCAGATGGTTTCTGCTCTGGGACAACGGCTCTCACTGGATTCGGGCACGCTCACGCCACTGCTGAAGCGTCTGCAAACCGCAGGATTGGTTTCCAGAATTCGCGATGCCGCAGATGAGCGCCGTGTGCACATCGTGCTCACTGCCGAAGGCCGAAAACTCAAAGAGCATGCCGTGCAGGTGCCGAAATGCGTACTGGCCGCGACGACACGCTCCATAGACGAACTGGTCACCCTGACGCAGCAGCTGCGCGGGTTACGTGAACAGATCAAAGCCGCTTGAACCCGGTGCGACGCATTGAAAGTTCAAGTGATCCAATTTCTCCCCCGCTTCATCCGAAGCACCTCTCACCACCACTAAAGGAACGACCATGACTACCCAACTCGACAAAGTTCTCTACACCGCACAAGCCCACACCACAGGCGGACGCGACGGCAGCGGCAAGACCAGTGATGGCTCCCTGGATGTCACGTTGACCTCCCCCGGTTCGAACAAGCCAGGCACGAACCCTGAGCAGCTTTTCGCTGTAGGTTACGCCGCGTGTTTCATCGGTGCGATGAAGGCTGTGGGCCCGAAAATCGGCGTGAAGGTTCCTGAAGACGTGGCCATCGATTCCAACGTTTCCCTTGGCCCAACCAATGGCGGCGCAGCCTACGGCATTGCCGTGAAACTGACTATCACCCTGCCTGGCCTGGATGCAGATGCCAAGAAAAAGCTGGTGGATACGGCTCACCAAGTGTGCCCCTACTCCAACGCTACTCGCGGCAACATCCCTGTTGAGTTGGTGATTGCCTAAATAAGAATAGGGCCCCCACGCTTCCCCGCTTCGCGAGGTCCGCTGCCCCCCGAGGGGGCCGCATTTTCATCTTGGGAGCGGCCCGGCGATAAAAAACGCTCAGAACGTTTTCACGTTCTGAGCGTTTTTTCTTGAGTCCTGCCTCAGCCAGGAGCCGATAAGCCCCTAGCGACTTTCGCCGCGCAGACGATCAATCAGCCCATTCAGCTCGTCCAGCGAGCCAAAGTGCACGGCGAGTTCGCCCGACTGTTCAAGCTTGCCAGCGCGTTTGGTTTTTTTCTTGATTCGCACCTCGACCTGCGCCATGAGCAGATCCGAGAGCTCTTCTTCCACGTGGCGCACGTCGCCCGATTTTTCCGCCGCGCCACCTGGCTTGCGAGGAGCCGTGAGATTAAATTCAGCAGCGAGGCGTTTGACCAGGCTTTCGGTTTCCCGCACCGACATCTTCTTGGCGTTGACCTGATTGGCCGCCGTGATCTGCGCTGCGCCTTCTAGCGCCAGCAACGCCCGTGCATGGCCCATATCGATGTCGCCCGCCATGAGCATGGTCTGCACTGGCTCTGCGAGCTGCAGCAGGCGCAACAGGTTGCTGGCCGCGCTGCGGCTGCGTCCCACCGCTTTGGCGGCTTGCTCGTGCGTGAGCGAAAACTCGTTCACCAAACGCTGCAAGCCCTGCGCCTCTTCCAAGGGATTCAGATCTTCGCGCTGAATGTTCTCGATGAGCGACATCGCGGCAGCGGCTTCGTCGGGCACCTCGCGCACCAGCACGGGCACCTCCGTGAGGCCTGCCAGACGAGCGGCTCGAAAGCGGCGTTCGCCTGCAATGATTTCGTAATTCGCTCCTGAATTAGGAGCAGAAGATGTACTGTTGACCGAAGCCTGGGACCTTCCATCCAATCGCCGGACGAGAATGGGCTGCATGATGCCTTGCGACTTGATCGACTCGGCCAATTCATACAGCGCACCTTCGTCCATGCGGGTGCGGGGCTGGTATTGGCCGGCGCACATATCCGCCAGCGCCAACATCATGGGCGTGCCCGCCGGTGTAGCGGGTGGGCTGTCAGCGCCGGTGAGGGACAGGCTGGGGCCGAGCAAGGCATCGAGGCCACGGCCGAGGCCTTTGGGTTTTTTGGTAACCATGTAACTGAACCTATGGTGAATTCGGGGCGCAAGCGTCTGCGGCGCGCGAGGCGCAACTATACCTATGAGTCAACTGCACGCGTGATGGTCAAGCTCTCAACGCACGCAAGATCGCCTCGGTCGGCCAGGTTTGCACGCGGGGGCCGAAGCTGGAAATAGCCGTGAGAGTGGAGTTGTGATGGGCGATGACTTGCTCCGGCGTCAGCACCAGGTTGCCGGCAGAGGTATGTGCGTCCTGCGCCAGGATCACTGGCCATCCGAGTGCCAGAGCGCGGCGGCAGGTGGTGTCCACACAGAACTCAGTGTGCATGCCGCAAACGATCAAGGTGTCTACAGCGAGCTCTTTCAACAGCGCTTCCAGGTGGGTGCGGTTGAAAGAGTCTGGTGTTGTTTTGGGAACGCGGTGATCGCTGGCGTCTACCGTGAGGCCCTGGGCGATCTGCCAGCCTGGGGAGCCGTCACGGAGTTGACTGGAGTCTGCGTGCTGGACCCAGATGACCGGGACGTGTGCGGCGCGTGCGGTATGAGCCAAGGCATTGATGCGCTCGATGATGCGGGCACAGGCGAATGCGGCCCCAGAGCCCTCGCAGAGGGCCTGTTGCATGTCGATGATGAGCAGGGCTGGTTTCATAGGGGTTCTGGGGACACCATAACGCATAGTTTGATTTTTGGGTATTTTGTTGGTTACGGTCTGCTGATTGCGAAAAGGTCCTCGTCAGCTGAAGGGGTACGCGAGGCACCACCTTGGATAGGCCGCTTGCCCCCACCGGTTGGCCGGCCCCGCCCAACCTTCGCCTATGCCGGGCGCCCCCAGCGGGGGAAGGAGTAAATACCAGCCCACAGCCGCAGGGTTCCGGAGCTCAAATCGACTGGCACGTTTGCATCAGACCCTACATACGGCGGCAAGTCATGCGCGCTAATGGACACTCACTCTGAATGGATGCGCCTCCCCTCACCCCTACCCTCTCCCGCCTGCGGGAGAGGGGGAAAAACCCAGACAACCGCAGAGCAGGCCATGCGCGGAACGCCGTGGACGGACCCGCGCCGGCCATCAGCGTTGTCCCCCTAGGGGGAAGGCACCAAAGGTGACTCAGGGGGGAGCTAAATTCCAAAGGCCGCGGAGCAGGCCATGCGCGGAACGCCATGGACGGACCTGCGCCGGCCATCAGCGTTGTCCCCCCTAGGGGGAAGGCACCGAAGGTGACTCAGGGGGGAGCTGAATCCTTTCAGGGGGGAGCAGCAAGCTACGTCCCTCTTCCCAATCACCCAGACCCGATTCCGCATTGATATGCCCTTTGGCACCCAGGTCGTGAAAAACAGCGCCCCAATCCGCAGCAAGCCTTCGAGAATTTTCCAGGCTGCTGAAGGGATCGTTGCTACTGGCGACCAAAATGCTCTTGAACGGCAATGGCCGGCGTTGAACCGGAGACCAACCAGGGAGGACTTGGCGGAGATCCTCGCGCTCGATATCTGGAGGAGCCACCAAGAGTGCACCAATCACACGATCGGTGTGACGGGAATGAGCGGCCCACCACGCGGCAAGAATACAACCCAGGCTGTGAGCGGCCAGAACAATGGGGGCTTCCTGGCTGAGCACCACTTCTTCCAGCCGCGCCGTCCAGTCCCCTCGCAGTGGACGCATCCAATCATGCTGCTCTACACGCTGGTAACCATACAAAGACTCCCAGCGGCTTTGCCAGTGCTCTGCTCCACTGCCTTGCCAGCCGGGAAGGACCAATACCTGAGGGTTCATCGTACTAGGCACCGATTGCTACCAATTCAATAGCAAAATCAATCCTGCAAACCCCGCGCCACCATCTCTTTGGCAAAAGCCAGAAAAGCTTGACTGCCCTTGGCGGAGGGATCGAACAGTACGCCGGGCAAGCCATAGCTGGGCGCCTCGGCCAAGCGCACATTGCGCGGGATGACGGTGTCAAATACCTTGGAGCCGTAGTGGCTCTTGAGCTGATCGCTGACTTGCTGCTGCAAGGTGATGCGCGGATCGAACATGACGCGCAGCAAGCCGATCAAGCGCAGATCGCGGTTCAAGTTGGCATGTACCTGCTTGATGGTATTGGTGAGATCCGCCAAGCCTTCCAAGGCAAAGTATTCGCATTGCATGGGCACCACCACGCCCTGGGCTGCGCACAGGCCATTGAGTGTGAGCATGCTGAGAGAAGGTGGGCAATCGATGAGAACGAAGTCGTAGTCAGCGTCTACTTTAGCCAGGGCGTCCTTGAGGCGCCGCTCACGGCGGGCTTCTGCCACCAGTTCGACCTCTGCGCCGGCTAATTCCCTATTGGCACCCAACACGGCATACCCTGCCCCGGCATCCTTCAGCTTGGCTGGTACAACCGCGGCTTCAGCCACACTGGCCGACTCCAGCAGTACGTCGTAGACCGAGAGCTCCATAGACCGTTTGTCTACCCCCGAGCCCATGGTGGCATTGCCTTGGGGATCAAGATCGACCATCAAGACACGCTGACCAATCTTGGCTAGCCCCGCAGCGAGATTAACGGTGGTGGTCGTTTTGCCGACGCCGCCCTTTTGGTTTGCGATGCAGAAAATTTGCGCCATGGCTTATCCTGAAAACGGCAGTTGGATAGGCTCGCCCTTGCCGGCAAGAACGAACGACTCGGCACGGTGCAAAGTGGCCTCACCCTGTAGGTGAGTGGCAACGAAGCCAACAAAATTAGTGTTCATGCGGCGTTGATAAGAATAGCGAGCAGACAACTGCTGTTGCCCGGATCATTTGGTTAAAGCCAACCGAACGCCGAAACCGATCAGGAATACCCCGGCGAGTTTAGTAATAGCGCCCGACAGACGCGGGTTTGCACGCACGCGCTCAGCCATGAAATGAGAAATCAACGTGGCACCCAATCCGTACATGAACGTCAATACAGCGATGGTCAAGGCCATGACGCCAAAGGTCATCAAACCAGGCTGCCGAGCAGGATCAACGAACAATGGAAAGAAGGCCATGTAGAAAACGATCGCCTTGGGATTGAGCAATGTAATGAAAAAAGCCTGCTTGGCAAAATGATGAGGCGCGATCTTTAGGACACTCCCCTGCCCTGGCTTGGCCAACAACATACGAATACCCAGCCAAGCCAGATAGGCGGCGCCCAGCCACTGCACGAGTGCGAAAGCCGTGGGGTACGCCTTGAGCAAAGCCGCCACCCCAGCCACGGCGCACCACATCAAAATCTGATCGCCTGCAATTACCCCGAAGGTCGCTGCCAATCCACCCCTGATACCGCCTTGAGCCGTGCTTGAAATCAAGGCTAGATTCCCCGGGCCGGGAATAGCCAGGAATATCAATATGGCGAGAACAAACGCGGGGTAGTCGGTAATGGCGAGCATGGAAGTCGACCTGAAATAGATTGATCTCGGTCGAGCAAGTGTAATGGCCGCAGCCACCTGCACTCGCCGGCGTTCCGGCTTTTATCGCGGTCTCATCCAAATCAAACACCTTTCGGCGTCCAATCCAGGCACTTCAAGTTGTTCCACGTGAAACACTGAGACATCGGCAGGCAAGGCCACCAGCTCCTCATCCGGGTGCTTGCCTTTCATCGCCATCCAAACACCCTCTTCCGCTAATGCCCCCTTGGACCACTGGGTGAAGTCTGACAAGGATGCAAAAGCCCGAGAGGTAATCACCTCAAACTTATCTGCGATAGATTCAACCCGCGCATGAACACCACGGAGGTTGGGAAGTGCCAAAGAGACCGCCGCTTGCTGAATGAAGGCAGCTTTCTTGGCCACGGCATCTACGCACACCACATTGATCTCTGGGCAGCACACGGCAATGACCACACCCGGCAGGCCACCGCCCGACCCTACATCCATCAACTGAACAGGCTCTCCTTGTGTATGGCGGCGCAAAGGCGTGATGGATGTGAGGCTGTCTAGCAAATGATGCGTGAGCATCTCTGCGGGATCGCGCACTGCCGTTAAGTTATAGACCTTGTTCCACTTGGATAACAAGTCAAGGTAAGCCAGCAGGTGCTGTTGCTGGGGAATGGTCAGCGGCAAATTGAGCTGAGCTAGACCTTCCACAAGGCGTTGTTGAAACGGATGCGTCACAGGTGATTGCGCTTGAGCGTTTGAGTTATTGGGCTATCCATAAGCCGACCCTGTTGATGCCAGATGAACGGCTGGTGGAGTAGTTGGTAGTGTTCACAATCACCACAGAGGTGCCGACTTGGTATGCAAACCAGTGAATCCTGGGGCCATCACTGACGGTCATCCCCGACGTGGACAGAACAGCATCCACTTCGGCAGGTGTATTAGACGGGCCGTTAGATATCCGCGACCCCGTCTCATCCACCACCATTGAGATCGCTTCAGCACTCAAGGGTGGCGTGAGTGATGTACCAGTGGCGGTTAGGTAAGTACAATTCTCCGCGTAGTAGAAAATCTTGCCCGCGCCGGCAGCCGCCAGAGCGTTTGCATTGGTGAGGGCTGTTGCTCTGCTGGATAACACACCTACTGCGTCACTTCGCTGCGTTTGAGCACCCGAGCTGACGGGCACCGAAACACAATGCATCAGAGCGTCGTGCGTTTCAGTGCCATCCGGCCGGGTTCGGAAGATGCCAGTCGCTGGGATTTCACCAGAGATTGGTGCGTACGCGACGCCGGCCCCGGGAACGTAAAAGGTGTAATCGGCCAGTGTGGGCGCGGTCGGAGTATCGCCCCCTCCTCCACAAGACGAAAGCGCCGTACAGAATCCGAGGCTGGCCAAGCGGCCCACGGTTTTCAGCCAACCGTTATGCATGGGCAGAATCTACAGCCACCACTCCCTTGAAGCCGCTCTTCTTCAGGTGTATTAAGAGTAGGGACACCGCTGCGGGCGTGACGCCCGATATACGCGATGCCTGCCCCAACGTCTCCGGCCTATGCTTCTGGAGCTTTTGCCTAACTTCGAACGAAAGTGCGGACACACTCAGGTAGTCCAGATCTTCAGGCAAGCGGAGGCCTTCGTAGTGCGCGGCGCGTTCGACTTCGTCTTTCTGGCGATCAATGTAGCCCGAATACTTGGCTGCAATCTCAATCTGCTCAATCACCGAATCCGAAAGATCCCCCAATGTTTCACGTGAAACATCGGGCACGGCGTGCTTTCCATCGTCGAGCGACATGAGCTGGGCATAGCTGATGGCAGGCCGGCGAAGCAAATCGAAGAGGTTGTGTTCGTGTTCGATGGCCTTACCCAGCACCCGCTCCGATTCGGATGCAGGCAAATTCTTGGGATTCACCCAAGTGCTCTTCAGTCGCTCTGTTTCACGTGAAACAGCATCACGCTTACGGCAAAACGAATCCCAACGGATATCGTCCACCAAACCCAGGCGTCGGCCAGTTTCGGTCAAGCGCATGTCCGCATTGTCTTCACGCAGCTGGAGGCGATATTCCGCGCGGCTGGTGAACATACGGTAGGGCTCAGTGACACCCTTAGTGATCAGATCATCGACGAGCACGCCAAGATAGGCTTCGTCTCGGCGTGGCAACCATGCTTCCTCTCCCCTGCACTGCAGGGCCGCATTGATGCCAGCGAAGAGCCCTTGCGCCGCAGCCTCCTCATAGCCCGTGGTGCCGTTGATCTGCCCAGCAAAAAACAATCCTGTGATTTGCTTGGTTTCGAAACTGCTTTTGAGAGAGCGTGGGTCGAAGTAGTCGTATTCAATGGCGTAGCCCGGCCGCAGGATGTGCGCGTTTTCCAGGCCTTTCATGGAACGCACCAGTTCGTACTGGATATCGAAAGGGAGGCTGGTGGAAATGCCGTTTGGATAGATTTCGTGCGTATCCAAACCCTCTGGCTCCAGAAAGATCTGATGGCTTTCTTTATCAGCGAAGCGATTGATCTTGTCTTCTACGCTGGGGCAATAACGAGGGCCAATGCCTTCAATCTTGCCCGTGAACATGGGGCTGCGGTCGAAGCCACTGCGGATGATGTCGTGCGTACGGGAGTTGGTATGCGTGATCCAGCACGGGACCTGCCTGGGGTGCATGTTGGCGTGACCCATGAAACTGAAGACTGGCACCGGATCAAGATCGCCCGGTTGCTCTTCGCATTGACTGAAGTCGATGCTGCGGCCATCCAGCCTTGGAGGTGTGCCGGTTTTCAGGCGACCCTGGGGCAACTTCAATTCCTTCAAGCGCGCTGAAAGCGAAACCGCAGGGGGATCACCGGCACGCCCGGCTTGGTAATTGTCTAGCCCCACATGGATTCGCCCATCCAGGAAGGTACCTGCGGTGAGCACTACCGTACGGCTGCGGAAGGCAATGCCCACTTGCGTGACGGCGCCCACAACCCTATCGCCTTCTACGAGAAGGTCGTCTACCGCCTGCTGGAATAGCCACAGGTTGGGCTGATTTTCCAGGCGATGGCGAATGGCCGCTTTGTAGCGCACACGGTCAGCCTGCGCGCGGGTTGCCCGCACGGCGGGGCCTTTGCTGCTATTGAGAATGCGAAATTGAATGCCGCCCTCGTCTGTGGCAATGGCCATGGCGCCGCCCAGTGCATCCACTTCCTTGACCAGATGGCCCTTGCCAATGCCACCTATGCTGGGGTTGCAGCTCATCTGGCCCAGGGTCTCGATGTTGTGGGTCAACAGCAGCGTTTTGGCGCCCATGCGGGCAGAAGCCAAAGCGGCCTCGGTGCCAGCGTGCCCGCCACCGACTACGATGACATCGAAAGTTTGAGGGTAAATCATGCTCATGCGCTCACCATTTCTACGGCCAGACCGGCCTGCTCCGCCGCCCGCGCTTGATCGCGATCGGCTGTAACGAATAAATCTACGCCTGCTGCCTGCGCCGTACCGATGTGCAGCGCATCCATGGCCTGCAGGCGGCTGCGCTGCATGGTCTCGATGGTGTGGCGCTCGGTGGCAGGGTTCAGGGGTTGTACATCGAATTCGGAGAAGTCGCCGGCGACCATATTCAAGGCTTCCTGGCACTCTGCCTGCGTGATGGCACCATCATGAAAATGGCGGGCAAAGACGGAAGCGATTTCGGTCATGCAATGAGCGGCCAGCACAATGCCATCCGCCTGCTCACAGACCTTCTGCACTTGCTCGCTGCCGCCTTCCTGGGCGTACCGCTTATAGAGTGCTGACGTGTCCAATAAAATTCTCATAATTAAAAAACCTAAAGACTGAAGGGCAAGCGCGAGAGCGACTCACCGACCTTGCTCTCACATCAACGCCTTACCCTCACCCTACCCTCTCCCGCGAGCGGGAGAGGGGAAAAGACAAACGGCTGCGGAGCAAGCCATTCAAGTGCCACCACGGAGCGGGCTTGGCCCGGCCGTCAGTGGTGTCCCCCGGGGGAAGGCGCGTCAGCGACTCAGGGGGTGCTCTAGTTCTGGCTTGGCCCGGCCGTTGGTGGCGTCCCCTGGGGGAAGGCGCGCCAGCGACTCAGGGGGCACTCATCTACCGTCCCTCAATAATGAGCTGCGCGCCAGACTTGCCGTCAGGCCGCTGGATGATTAACGGGTGCTCTATGGGTGTCTTCCAGCGGGGGGGCTGTGCGCGCTCCACGCTAGGGGCCACCAGCTCAGCCACCGGCTTGCCATGACGCAAGATGCGTACGGTTTCACCGTTTTGCACGAGTTCCACCATTTCGGCGGCACGGGCACGGAATTCAGTCACGGAGATCGTTTGCATTGTACAAATTAGTATATTTTGTACATTTTATATGAAGATACTTTTGAGGCCGCGCGCAAGGGCATTCGGGACAAGCGCCGTGCGCGGCGGCCGGCGCCAACGCGAAATGTGCAAAACGAGGGCTGTCATGGGGATACCGAGAAGCCTTGAACCTAAGCGACGAGTAGCAGGAGTTAAGACTGCAATGCACGGTTTTATCGCGCTTTGCAGCGGACGTTCCTGTTGCCGCTCTTGCTCCCGGCGCATAGCTCGGGCAAACCGCAGCTCAAGCCCCTTCTACCTACCTTGGTGCTTACCCTAGAGTTCGTCTACACAGGTAAGCTCATGGTCTCAATAATGAGGAGAAGCCTAATGGCCATCAAGAAACCCGCCGCAAAAACCCCTGCGGCGCCTAAAGCGCAAACTCACGCGCTGCCCTCTTACCTGGATCCCCAGCACCTAGGTCCCTGGGGTGTCTACCTCCAGCAGGTAGACCGAGTGACGCCTTACCTTGGCCACCTGGCTCGCTGGGTGGAAACACTCAAGCGCCCCAAGCGCGCCCTGATCGTTGACGTGCCGATTGAAATGGACAACGGCACCATCGCCCACTTTGAAGGCTACCGCGTGCAGCACAACGTGAGCCGCGGCCCCGGCAAGGGCGGCGTGCGTTTTCATCAGGACGTAACCCTCTCTGAGGTGATGGCCCTGGCGGCATGGATGTCGGTCAAGAACGCCGCCGTCAACGTTCCTTACGGCGGCGCCAAAGGTGGCATTCGGGTCGACCCCCGGAATCTGTCGCAAGGCGAGTTGGAGCGCATGACCAGGCGCTACACCTCAGAGATCGGGATCATCATCGGCCCCAATAAGGATATTCCAGCTCCGGACGTCAATACCAATGAAAAGGTGATGGCCTGGATGATGGATACCTATTCCATGAACACGGGTGCCACTGCCACGGGCGTAGTCACCGGCAAGCCTATCGACATGGGTGGCTCGCTGGGCCGGCGTGAAGCCACAGGTCGGGGCGTGTTCACCGTGGCTGTTGAGGCAGCCGCGCAAATTGGCCTGGCGATAGAAGGTGCACGCGTGGCCGTGCAAGGCTTCGGCAACGTGGGCGGCATTGCGGGCAAATTGTTTGCCGAAGCGGGCTCACTGGTGGTGGCGGTGGAAGACCACACAGGTGCCGTCGCGAACGACAAGGGCCTGAACGTTCCCAAACTGCTAGAGCATGTGGCCAAAACGGGCGGCGTGGCCGGTTTCAAGGGCGGCGAAGCTTTGCCCCTGGGCGATCTCTGGAGCTACAAGTGCGACATCCTGATTCCTGCCGCTCTGGAAGGGCAATTGACCAAGGCCAACGCCGGCAAAGTCAAAGCCAGGATGGTGATCGAAGGCGCCAACGGCCCGACCACCCCAGAGGCTGACGACATCCTGGGCGACAAGGGCATCCTGGTCGTACCTGATGTGATCGCCAATGCGGGCGGCGTGACCGTGAGCTACTTCGAATGGGTTCAGGATTTCTCCAGCTTCTTCTGGAGCGAAGACGAAATCAACCAGCGCCTGGTGAAGATCATGAAGGACGCTTTCGCCACTGTCTGGCAAACCGCACAGCAGCACAAGGTGAGCTTGCGCACAGCAACGTTCATCGTCGCCTGCACGCGCATCCTGCACGCGCGCGAGCTCCGCGGACTGTATCCTTAGCCCCCCCCTGAGGCGCTTGCGCGCCTTCCCCCCAGGGGGACGCAGTCAGCGGCCTGGCAGAGCCAGCTCCGCGACTGCCTTCGACTTGGCCTGCTCCGCGGCCATCTGACCTTGAATGTCTCGCCTGCGCCTGACATACGGGGCCGAGCGAAGCAATGGCCCGGTTCGGGATCCCACCCCTTTGGCCGTGCCGAGGAGCGCAGAGCGAGGGGCGGGCAAGGGCACTGCAAGATGCCCTTGCTTCGTGATCTAGCTTGCTGCGGATGTCTGAGCGGCGTGAACGCAGTGAACAAAGCGAGTTCCGCAGCGCCGCCTCTCGCTTGAGCACCGGAGGGTGCCCGGAGCGCAGCGCAGGGACACGGACTTGGGGTCGCCTTTCTTTTGCCTACTTTTCTTTGGCGAAGCAAAGAACAAGTAGGTGCGCCGCCGGGCGCACTCCCCGGCCTCCGACCGTAGTTCAATAGCAGAAGCCCAAGTATGACGACTATGATCGCAACGCATTCCAGGGGTTTATGCGACCTGAGCCAGCTGCATTTTGAAATGACGACCACCACTATTTCCTGCAAGCCAAGATGCGGAGCATGCTGTATCGCCCCATCCATTAGTTCGGCGATTCCAGGCATGCCGCATGGCAAGCCAGCAGGGGTACCTTGCATTCAGCTAGATGAGAACCTCGGGTGCCGTATTTTTGGCCAGCCTGAGCGCCCCGCAGTGTGCGGAGGCTTGCGGCCTTCGCTGGAAATGTGTGGCGCCAAAGAAGACGACGGCGTGCATGCGATGCACTACCTTGATAGCCTGGAGCGGGCTACCGCAGCTTGAGGGCTGCTGAAAACAAAAAATCCCCCTTGCCACTACGACAAGGAGGACAAATCGGGCCAGCCTGAACTGGCCCGGCCCTAGCGCTTGATTCGCTTACCGGCCAATGCCGGGAGCCAATTGTTGTGACCGCGGTGCGCTGTCTCTGCTCGCGAGGCCCAGCACGACCTGCCAGGCCATGGCCATGGCACCCACGATGAACACCACATCGCCGAAGGTACGTATCCAGCGCAGGTTCTGTAGCAGAGGTTGCTGCATGAACGCTTCGCTGCGGGCATACCAGAGGCCCTCAGAAACGCTGGCGTGGAACTGAATGAGGCCAATGGGCAGCAAGCTTGTGGCGATCATCAGTACCAGGCCACCGTTGAGGCCCCAGAAAGCGGTTTTCATCAGGCCATCGCTGAACACCAACTGCGGACGCACATAGCGCAGCACCATCAGGGTGAAGCCGAGTGCCAGGAACCCATAGACACCAAACAGCGCGGCGTGGGCATGCACCGGCGTGGTGTTAAGGCCCTGGATGTAGTAGAGCGAGATGGGAGGGTTGATCATGAACCCGAACACACCGGCGCCCAACATGTTCCAGAAAGCCACTGCCACGAAGCAAGCCAGAGGCCACCTCAGTTTGGCCATCCAGGGTGCGCGGTCCTTGAGACGCGAGTTCTCCCACGCTTCGTGACCCAGCACGATGAGTGGCACCACTTCAAGTGCACTGAACGCGGCGCCCACGGCCATCACTGGTGTGGTGGTGCCGGCAAAGTACAGATGGTGGAAGGTGCCGGGGATGCCGCCCAGCAGGAACAGCGAGGCAGAAGCCAGGCTGGCCGAAGTCGCCATGCTGCGCGAGACCAAGCCCATGCTGCTGAATACGAAGGCCAGCGCCGTCGTGGCGAAGACCTCGAAGAAGCCCTCCACCCAGAGGTGGACCACCCACCAGCGCCAGTATTCCATCACCGAAAGGTGGGTACGCTCGCCGTAGAACAGACCTGCGCCGTAGAACAGGCCAATGGCACCCACGGAAGCCGTGAGCAGCGCCAGCAGGTTCTTGTCTTCCTTGTTACGTGCAAAAAGTGCCGGCAACACGCCGCGCAACATCAGCACCAACCAGAGCAAGATGCCCACCCATTTGAGGATCTGCCAGAGCCGGCCTAGATCGACGTACTCATAGCCTTGATGGCCCAGCCAGAAACTCCACTCGGCGGGCATTGTCTGCGCGATGGCAAAGTAGTTACCCACGAACGAGCCGACGCAAACGATCACCAACGCCCAGAACAGCACGTCAACACCTAGCCGCTGAAACTTGGGGTCCTTGCCGCCATTGATAACGGGCGCCAGGAAAAGCCCCACCGCCAGAAAGCCGGTGGCAATCCAGAACAGCGCGCTCTGGATATGCCAGGTGCGTGTGAGTGCATAGGGGAACCACTGCGACACATCCACGCCGTAGAACTTCTGGCCTTCAATGGTGTAGTGCGCCGTGAAACCGCCAATGAACACCTGGAACACGAACAGTGCCACCACGAGGAACAGATACTTGCCCAGGCCTCGCTGTGAAGGCGTGAGTGCAAAGCTGGTCAGTGGATCTTGCTTCGGTGCAGCGGGCAAGGGTTCATCATGCTTGCGCAGGAATGACCAGCCCCAGATCAAGAAGCCCACGCCTGCAAGCAACACCACCACGCTGACAATCGACCACACCACGTTTTCGCTGCTGGGGGTGTTGCCAATGAGGGGTTCATGCGGCCAGTTGTTGGTATAGGTGACCTGGCTGCCCGGACGTTCCGTAGCGGCAGCCCACGCAGTCCAGAAGAAGAAGTGCGTGAGTTGCTGACGGCGCTCGGCACTCGGCAGCGTGTTCTCTTTCATCGCAAAGCTCTCGCGGCTCTTTTGGAACGTGGGAGCATCGGAGAACAACTGCTCATAGTAGGCACCGGTCTGAGCCATAGCTTGCGCACGGCGCTCGCTCACGACCAGGTTTTCCGTCTGATTGACGCCATTGCGCCTGTACTCTGCCTTAAGCTCAGCTCGCAAGGCACCTTGCTGGCCCTCTGTGAGGCCGGCATAAGGTTTTCCATGACGCTCCTGCGCCCCCAGATCGAGCCAGGCCGAGAGTTCACGGTGCAGCCAGTCGGCCGTCCAGTCGGGCGCTTGGTAGGCGCCATGGCCCCAAATAGAGCCCAGCTGCATACCACCCACCGACTGCCAGGCGGTCTGGCCATCCAGGATGTCTTCTCGGCCAAATAGTGCCTTGCCATCGCTGCTCGACACCTGTGCAGGAATTGGCGGCGCTGAACGGTAGATGTCCACGCCAAAGTAACCCAGCACCGAGAACATCACGATGCATAGCGTGATCAGTGTGAACCAGTGTTTCTTATATTGCCCCATGAGGTGCCCCTAGTGGATCTGTGCAGGCGCAAAGCGCTCGAACAGGATGTTATTTTCGGTGTGGATGTGCGCCATCAGGTCTTCCCGGAAAGTGCGCAGACCCAGGTACAGCGCACGCCAGGTGTTGCAGGCGTCACGTGGTGTGGTGATGTCGTTGGTGAGCTCGGACAGCCGGCGCAGCTCCGCCCCATGGCTGTCGTGCTCCATGCGCATGACCGCGATGGGCATATCGGGTATGCCCCCCTGGCTATGCGTGATCATGGGAAACAGCACCAGCTCTTCCTTGCGCATATGGCTGTCCAGCTCCTGCGCCATGGCTTCTAGGTGATCGGCCAGGCCGTGTGGGCAATTCGGACGCTCACCGTGTACGTGTTCAACGCGGCGCGCCAGGCGAACCAGCTCGGGCAATTGCTCGCGGTGTACGGCGTGGTAGCGGACGAGAATGTGGTTGATCAGCTCCGAATCGGAGGCTCCGCCCCAGTCACGGTCTGCATGGTCATCAGTGCGTTGCTGCAAGACATGCAATTCATTGACGATAGGCTCTGCCTCAATGCCTGCCTCCTCGGCCGCCGTGCGCAATGTGCGATTACCGGCGCAACAGAAATCCAGGTGATGTTGATCAAACAGGCGGGTAGCGCCTGGAATGCGGCGGGCCAGCTGGCCCAGCGATTGATCCAGATAAGTCATAGCGTGGGTTCCTCCTTTTGGACAAACAAATGAATGGATGGATGGTTAAACCAAAGCAATCACTGGGCCAGAAAAATTTCCATACATTTCAATAACTTAAAAAATCAATGGTCAAAAATACCCTGCATAATGATGGTTAAATAAACCATCAAAGGGTATTTATTACCATTCACACGACTCAAGCACTTTTGCTGGCCGATCTGGCCGGCGAGTTGCCTATGGCCGTCCGCCAGCAGCGTCTGGTGGAAACGCTGCGTCTGCACTTTCGCTGTGGAGCAGTAGCCCTGCTCCAACAAGACGGCCACGGCGAACTACTTCGACCTGTGGCGGTGGATGGCCTGGTCAACGAAGCGCTGGGCCGTCGCTTTGCCATCAAGGAGCATCCGCGCCTGGCTGCCATCCTGCAGCGGCGTGAAGTGACCTGCTTTCACCATGACAGTGGCCTGTCTGACCCCTATGACGGACTGGTGATCGAGCGCCCCGGCCAGCCACTGCAAGTGCACGATTGCATGGGCGTGGCACTGGACCTGGAAGGTCAGCGCTTTGGCGTACTGACCTTGGACGCCCTCACCGTGGGGACGTTCGACCCCACGGCTCAGCGCGAGCTGGCGCAGTTGTTGCCATTGATTGAGGCCGTGGTGCGCGTATCTCAGCTGGAAGCCGCGCTGCGGGCTTCTCAGCACTCCGGTGGCACGCCAGCAGACAGCGCGCCGAAGGGCGAGGAAGGTGAGATTGTTGGCCATAGTGAGGCCATGTCGCGCTTGCTCAATGAGCTGCGGGTGGTGGCCGATAGTGAGCTGCCCGTGCTGCTACTGGGCGAAACGGGCGTTGGCAAAGAAATGTTCGCCCATCGGCTGCATCGGCTTTCTCGGCGCGGCAACCGCTCTCTGGTGCATGTGAATTGCGCCGCACTGCCTGAATCCCTGGCCGAGAGCGAATTGTTTGGCCATGTCCGTGGCGCATTCTCCGGTGCGGTGAGCGATCGGCCTGGTCGCTTCGAGGCCGCCGAGGGCGGAACTCTGCTTCTGGATGAGGTAGGCGAGCTGCCCTTGGCCATTCAGGCCAAATTGCTGCGTGTACTGCAAAACGGAGAAATCCAGCGCCTGGGCGCTGACCGCCCACGCAGAGTGAATGTGCGCGTGATCGCCGCCACGAACCGCAATTTGCGCGAGCAGGTCGCGGAAGGGAATTTTCGCGCTGACCTGTACCACCGCCTTTCGGTGTACCCCATCCCGATCCCACCATTGCGTGAGCGCGGAAACGATGTGCTGCTGCTCGCCGGACGTTTTCTGGAACTGAACCGAACCCGCCTTGGCTTGCGCAGCCTGCGCCTGTCACCTATGGCCGAGGAGGCACTACGCCGTTACCGCTGGCCGGGCAATGTGCGCGAGCTGGAACACGTGATCAGCCGCGCCGCACTCAAGGCGCTCAGCCGAGGCGCGCGGCGCAGCGATATCGTGACGCTGGAGACCGATCTGCTTGATCTCGATGATGGCGTGCCAGCGCCGCCCACGGAGCAGGTCCTCGCTCCCAGGCACGATGACCGGGAGTTGCCTCTACGCGATGCCGTAGACGCCTGCGAGAGAGAGTGCATCCGGGTAGCGCTTCAACGCCATGATGGAAATTGGGCACGGGCGGCCAGGGGGCTGGGAATAGACGCAAGCAACCTGCATAAGCTGGCGCGGCGGCTGGGGATGAAACTTCCTACTTAGGATAAGAGGATTGCGAGCGAACGGAAGGGGCGAGCAACATCAGCCGGGAAACGACGGGGCAGATTGTTTTGCTGCAAGATGGCCTCGGGTTTGGTACGCTCTCGGCCGCGGCATCTAGTGTCGTGAATGGAATTTTCCTCAAACCTGGGAACATCATGAAGCTCTATTACTCTTCCGGCGCCTGTTCGCTCTCTCCTCACATCGCACTGGAGGAAGCCGGCCTGAAGTACGAAGCCATTTCCGCCCCCACCAAAACCAAGGTCCTGCCCGATGGCAGCGACTACCGCAAGGTCAACCCGCTGGGCTACGTGCCTTACCTCGTGCTGGATGACGGTACCGGCTTCAGTGAAGGCCCTGCCATCGTGCAGTACATCGCCGACCAAGCCCCCGCCAAGAAACTCGCACCTCCCAACGGCACGGTTGCGCGCTATCAGTTGCAGAGCCTGCTGAACTTCATCGGCACCGAAGTTCACAAAAATTTTGGCCCTCTGTTCAACCCGGGCATGCCCGATGAAGCCAAGCAATCATTCAAGGCCAAACTGCTGGACCGACTGCAGCACTTGGACACCCTGCTGGCCGGCAAACAATATCTGATGGGAGACGATTTCACCGTGGCCGACGGGTATCTCTTCACCGTGACCAACTGGGCCAAACCCATGGGCATCGACCTCTCGGCATTGACGAACCTGGTGGCCTTGCGTGAACGCGTAGCCGCTCGCCCTGCAGTGCAGGCGGCTATGAAGGCTGAAGGACTGATCTGATCGCTCGTTGGCGCCAAGCCAACAGCGCGCCTAACCACAGCGCGCCAGCTGAATACAGCAGACCACGGGCCAGGCCACCTGGCCCGTCAGCTACCCACCCCACGACCGTGGGGCCAATGATCTGGCCCAGGGCAAACACAATGGTGAAGGCACTGATGCCTGCCGCCCATTGGGGCTCAGGCAGGTTGTGGCGCACAAAAGCCGTGGTGGATGCCACCAGCGACAGGAAAACCGCCCCGAACAGCAGGCCCGAAGCCAACACGATGGGCCACGCGCTGGTCAGCGCGGGCATGATCGTTGCCACACCCAACACCGCATTCAGCAGCGCCAGCGCGCCGCCGCCTTTGGCACGGTCCAGAAGACCCGCCCAGATGCGGGCCGATGCCACCACCGCCAGCCCCAAAAGCGCATAGAAAGCCGTGATGGCGCCAGGGCTCACGCCTTGCTCTCGCAACAAGGCGATGACGAACGTCATGTAGCCAATGTATCCAACGCCGAACAACGTGTAGCCCAATAGCGCCGGCACCATGGCACGCAGGGGAATGGCGGCCTGGCTCGATGCCGCCGCTGAACCTGAGGGGTTTGGCAAAGACGCCTGCTGGGAATGCAGCACCCGCGCAGGCCACACCATGATGGCCGTGCCCGCAAGGCAGGCCAACGCCAGCCCCCACCAAGCCCAGGCCCAGCTATGTGGCACGCCTTGTGCGGCGTTCAGGATGGCCGGCACACCCAAAGCCGACACCACAATGCCCCAGCCGGTACCGCCGTAAACCAAGCCAAGCAACAGCCCTGAATGCGCGGGTGCCTGCGCACCCAGGCGGGCTGCCATCAACCCACACGCGACGAACACGAAAGCACTCGTGACGCCAGCCATGAGGCGCTGCAGCAGCAGCGGCCCCGCTTCGGTAAAAAAGCCGGAAGCGGCCATGAATGCGCTGGCCAGCACCGCGCCCCCCAACAGAACAACTGAGGCCCCAAAACGCCGTATGAGCTGCGGCGTGACCAGCGCGCCCAGCAGATAGCCCGCCGCATTGGCCGTATTCATCGCCCCGGCCAAGGTATAGCTCCAGCCCAGGTCTTCACGCATGACCGGTAGCAACAGGCCGTAAGCAAAGCGCGTGATGCCCAGCGACACTGCGGCGCCAAACGACAAAGCGAGCGCAATCAGCAGCAGGCGGCGCAAGGGCGGGACAGTGGTGGGCATGTGGTCATTGTCCTGCAGCAAACGCCAAGGTGGCGCAAAATGCGGACTCTCTTTTCGCCATTCTCCTACCGAGCTCCTCCCGGCATGAAACCTACGCTGTTCACTCCCACTCAGGTTGGGGCCATTGAGGTGGCCAACCGCATTGTCATGGCCCCGCTGACGCGCAACCGCGCACCGAATGCGATTCCCACTCCCACGATGGCGGAGTACTACGCTCAACGCGCGGATCCGGTCACGGGTGCTGGCCTGATCGTTACTGAAGCGACTGCCATCACCGCAGAGGCCCAGGGCTACGCCGACGTACCGGGCCTGTATGGCACCGAGCAACTCGACGGTTGGAAGAAAGTCACGCAGGCCGTGCACACCGCCGGGGGCAAGATCGTCTGCCAGCTGTGGCACGTGGGCCGTGTGTCTCATACCGCCCTGCAGCCCAACAACCAAGCGCCGGTGGCTCCTTCGGCGATTCAAGCCAAGACCAAGACCTACCTGATCGATGAAGCAGGCAAAGGCAGTTTTTCGCCTACCAGCCAGCCCAGAGCGCTGCACCGCCACGAGATCCCACCCATCGTGCACGAGTTTGCAGCTGCCGCGCGCAACGCAGTCAAATCTTGCGGCTTTGATGGTGTGGAAATCCACGGGGCCAATGGCTACCTGCTCGATCAATTCCTCAAGACCGGCGCCAACGAACGGCAAGACGACTACGGCGGCGGCATCGAGAACCGCGCCCGTCTAATGCTCGAAGTGACCCGTGCAGTAGTAGATGCTGTTGGCCACGGCCGCGTGGGCATTCGCCTCTCCCCTGTTACGCCCGCCAACGATATCGTCGATGCTGACCCGCAGCCCCTCTTCGACTACCTGATCCGCCAGCTGGCCCCCCTGGGCCTGGCCTACGTCCACGTGATCGAAGGCTCCACGGGCGGCCCGCGTGAAGTGCAAGGCCGACCCTTCGACTACGCCGCACTCAAATCCGCCTACCGCGAGGCCGGAGGACACGGCGCCTGGATGGTCAATAACGGCTATGACGCCCCCCTGGCCGAGGAAGCGATCGCCAGCGGCAAAGCCGACCTGGTAGCGTTTGGAAAGTGGTTCATCAGCATGCCTGACCTGGCCGAGCGGCTGCGCCGCGGCGGCCCCTACACCGAGGTAGACAAAGCCACGATGTATGGTGGCGGCGCTCACGGCTATACCGACTATCCCACGCTAGCCGCATCCTCCTGATGCCTAGCGGTATTCAGGCAAGCCCGCCTGCCAAGCAGGACGGTCTGCCTTATCCACAGCGCCGGCACGCCATTGTCGTCATGATGCTGGGCCTGATGGTGTCGGTGCTTGATGGCAGCATCATGAACCTGGCATTGCCAGGTATTGCGCGAGACTTGAACTCCACCGCGGCGCATTCGATCTGGGTCGTCAATGCGTACCAGATCGCCGCGCTGGCACTGTTGCTGCCATTCGCGAACCTGGGTGATCTACTGGGGTACAGGCGTGTGTACCTGGCCGGCATGGCCTTGTTCACGCTGGCTTCTGCCATGGCCATGTTTGCCCCGAACCTGGGTGTGCTGATTGCCGCACGAGCGCTCCAAGGGGTTGGTGCGGCTGGCGTCATGAGTGTGAATACCGCGCTGGTGCGCCTGACTTTTCCGTCTTCGCAGCTAGGCCGAGGCGTCGCACTCAATTCCATGGTGGTGGCCACCGCATCCGTGGCGGGTCCTTCCTTGGCAGCGGCCATTCTTTCAGTGGCTTCATGGCCATGGTTGCTCGCCTTGAACCTGCCGCTGGGGGTGATGATCATTGTGCTCGGCAGGCGCGTGCTTCCCTCCAACACGGCTGCGGCCGCAGTGGGCTCGCGCATTTCACCGGTGGATGTGGTGCTGAACGTGCTGATGTTCTCGCTGGTGTTTGTCGGCGCGGATCGCCTGGGTGTCGTCAGTGGCGGGGGCGGCCCGGTGCCGCTCGATGGCTTGGCCATGCTCGCTGCGGGTATCGTGGTGGGTGTGGTGTATGTGTACCGCCAAAGAACCCGGGTAGCACCGCTCTTCCCGGTCGATTTGCTGCGGCTGCCAATATTCGGGTTGTCCATGTGCGGATCAGTGTTTGCCTTTTGTGCGCAGATGCTGTCTTATGTGGCCCTGCCCTTTCTGCTGCTCGAAAGCTATGGCTTCACGCCCTTGAAAGCAGGCCTTCTGATTTCCGCCTGGCCGCTCGCGATCGTGGTCACGGCACCTGTCGCTGGCCGTTTGATCGGACGCATCCCCGATGGACTGCTGGGCGGTATTGGCATGCTCGCCATGGCCACTGGCCTCACGCTGCTGGCCGCGCTGCCGGAGTCTCCTTCTGACATCAACATCGCTTGGCGTCTGGCTCTATGCGGAATGGGATTTGGTCTGTTCCAGTCGCCTAACAACCATACCATCGTCACCTCTGCACCGCCGCACCGCAGCGGCGCCGCCAGCGGCATGCTGGGCACCGCGCGGCTGACTGGGCAAACCTTGGGCGCCGTCCTGGTGGCCTACATATTCAGCATGTGGCACCCGCACGATGGCACGCTGGGTCCGGTGATCGCCTTGTCGCTGAGCGCTGCCTGCGCACTGACTGCAGGCGTATTCAGCGTACTGCGCGTGCGGCAGATGAAATCAGCGCCCGGCTGATGAAGGCTGGGCAGTCTTGAGCTCTACCAAGCCCCGCACCCGGCGTGCCCTGCCCGAAATTGACCCCGGGCGTTGCACCGGGTGCGGCTGGTGCGTGGCGGTATGCGAGCCACGGGTGCTCTCCCTGCAGACCACGGGCTGGCGTAAATCATCCAACCTGGACGATGCAGCAGCCTGCACCGGCTGCGCACTTTGTGCAGTCCGCTGCCCATTTGACGCTATCCGCATGGTCCGCGTGCAAGCCTCGCCCCACAGTTTTCAGGTGAAACTTTAGTGCAGACGCGTGGGGTCAAGATCCGTCACCTGAGGCTCGTGGAAACGCTGAGCAACGTGCAGAACCTGTCACAAGCCGCCGAACGGCTGCATGTGTCAGCGGCGGCCGTCTCCAAGGCGGCGGCAGAGCTGGAAGAGGTCTTTCAGGGACCCGTGTTCGAACGTGGCCGAGGCTGGCTGCGTCTCACGCCTCTTGGCGAAACGATTCTGGCCAGCGCCCGCGCGATCAACACCGAACTCGACAACCTTGTCGATGCAGTGGATGGCTTGCACGGAGGCTACAGAGGGGAGTTGGTGATTGGCACCAAGGCCGTCTCCCTGCACCCATTCCTGGCGGCCACGATCGCCGCCTTCGCGCAGTTGCACCCGTTGGTGCGGATCAGGCTTGTAGACGGCAGCGCCGAGCATCTGCAAGATCAGTTGAAAAAAGGGCACATCCAGCTGTTGTTCGCACGGCTGAGTGCCGATATCGTTCAGTCTGGCCTGCGCACAGC
Organism: Ottowia thiooxydans DSM 14619; assembly: GCF_000422885.1. Lineage (GTDB taxonomy): Bacteria > Pseudomonadota > Gammaproteobacteria > Burkholderiales > Burkholderiaceae_C > Ottowia > Ottowia thiooxydans. Next base: position 37,934 of record NZ_AUGX01000032.1, read on the forward strand.
GCCCATCCTGAGTGACGATGTGGTGCTGGTGGCCAGCCATGATCATCCGTTTGCTAGCCAGGCCCGAACGAGCTGGCGCGAACTGGTGAGCCAGCGCTGGTGCCTGCCCGCCCCCGGCACCCTGATGCGCGATCATCTGGAGCAAATCCTCCACACCCGGCGCCTGGGCCTTCCGCGTGAGTACGTGGAGACCAGCGACATGACCATGGTGGGCCCGCTTTTTACACTGGGCCACTATGTGACGATCGTGCCACGCAGGGTGGCCAGACAGCATCTCGCGCCGCCCATAGGCGCCATCCTGCCCGTAGCCGTGCCACCAGTACGGGATGCGGTGGGCATCATCTGGAACGACGCCCTGCCGCTGCGGCCAGCGGCCCTGCACTTTTGCCGCCTGGCATTGGACAGGGCGAAGGCCTGAGAGCCTGAGAGTCTTTTCGGGAGCGTAGAACGGGTTGAGACGTTACGCCTTACTCGAAACGGATTTTCTTCTCCCGGATCAGCTTGCCCCATTTAGCCAGATCCTCCTTCACCCGCCGATCCTGGATATCCAACCCTCCCAGGAGGGGCTCGTAGCCCTGACGACGCAGCGCCTGCTGTACCTTTGCGTCGCTTAAAGCGCCTTGCAGTGCTTCATGAAACCGGCTGACGATGGCCGGTGGCAGGCGAGCCGGCCCCACCATGGAGAACCAAACCGTTGCGTCGTAGCCAGGGTAGCCCTGTTCCGCCACGGTGGGCACGTTCGGCAGCGAGCTTGAGCGCTTAGGGGAGGTAACAGCCAGCGCACGCATGCGCCCTTGTTCGATGAATGGTAATGCGGTGCCGGTGGAGGCAAACAGCATGGGAATCTGTCCGCCCACCAGGTCCGTTGCCGCCGGCGCGCCACCACGGTAGGGCACGTGCACCAACTCGGTCCCGGTCATAACCTGGAACAGCTCGCCGGCCAGATGAGCTGAGCCGCCCATGCCCGAAGTGCCGAAGGTCAGCGTTCCCGGTTTGGCGCGGGCCATTTTCACCAGGTCTGCGAGATTTTCCACAGGCAGCGATGGGTGCACGGCAATCACCGAACAGCCCTCGCACACCATGCCCAACGAGCTGAAAGCTGTCAGGGGGTCATAGCCAACCACTTTGCCATTGGGCAGGATGGTCATGGGACCACTGTCGGTAATGTGCAGGGTGTACCCGTCTGGCGCGGCCTTGGAGGCGAGAGCCGCTGCCACAGTGGCGCCGGCGCCCGGCTTGTATTCGAATATGAAGGGTTGGCCCAGTGTGGCTTGAAGCTTGGCCTCAATGGGGCGAGCCACACCATCCGTGGCACCGCCGGTGTTATAGCCCACGAGCATGCGAATGGGCCGCTCCGGCCAGGTCGCGGCCTGTGCGGCGCCTGCCCATCCCACTACACCGGTCCCCAAAAGAGGGGCACAGGCAGATGCGCGCAGCATGCGGCGGCGAGAAATATCAAACATGGAAAGTCTCCTTGATGTTATTGAATCAGTTATGTGGAAGGCACAGCTGGCGGCTAGCGGGAAATAGAAGCTGACGAGGAAGCCAACGAGGGAGCGAGGAGCGCATCAATGCCTTGCTCCAGCATGGCCCGCGCCTGCTGCTGATGCCCCAGCGTGACCGCCAGCCAGCGCTCGTCTTCGGCAAGTGCCGCCGCGTGCATGAGCAGGGCCTCACTCACACGTTCAGGCGCCGGACCACCCGGAAGCTTGTGCCGCGCTACGGATGCCGTTGGGTCCATGGCGGAAGCCAGCACCGCTGGCGGTAGTCCGATGTCGCGCCCAAAATGCGTACGTGCAGCCTGGTCCACAAGCGCTGTGTTGATCTGGCCGGGCGAAAGGCCCGCGTCAATAGCCAGCCTCACTGTGATGCCGGTAATCTGATGGGCCGCACGCCACGGTATGTCGGCATGGCGAACGATCGCGGCCGCGAGATCGGTGGCCGTAGCCCAGAACGCACCTGCGCGTTCGCGCATCCGCTCGTCTCGCACGATCAGGGTTTTCAGCACGGCGGTCATCAAGGGGAGCGCTGAAGCCATCTCGTCGTAGCCGCGCCAGGCATCTGACATGGAGCGGACCCATTCGAACACCGGAACAGTGGATGGATTTTTGTGCACCATCACCGTACTCACCAGATGGCCAGTGCAAGTCGCCACCATGCCCTTGAGGCATTCAAGTGCATTGGGGTTTTTCTTCTGCGGCATAATGCTGCTGGTGCCGCAAAAGCCGTCCGCACATTCCACCAAGCCGAACTCCGGCGACGACCACAACATCAGGTCTTCCGCCAAACGATTGAAATTGCTGGCCAACAACATGGTGAGCGTATGGGCTTCGATCTCAACATCGCGCCCCCACACCGCATCCCGTGTATTGAGCGCCAGCCCATCAAAGCCAAGCAACTCGCCCACGCGCTCCCTGTTCAGCGCAAACTCCGAACCGTTCAGGATGGCAGCACCTGCCGGGCTCAAATTCAGGCGAACAAAGTATTGGCGCAACCGCTCCGCATCACGATCGAATGCGCTCGCCCACGCCAACAGGTAGTGGCCAAAGGTATCCGGCTGTGCATGCTGCAGATGCGTGCTTCCAGGCATGACGGTGTTGACATGCTGGGCAGCCAAGTCGTTCACCACTTGGCGCAACGCGTTCAATTGGGCGGCGATGCGCAACAACTTCTCGCGCAAGGTATAGCGAAACGACACCGTCAGCAGATCGCCAGAGCTGCGTCCCAGGTGCATCTTTCCGGCAATCTCTCCGCCCAGCGCGTGGGTCAGCAGAGCCTCGCCAGAATGCATATTTTCCGCCGTGGCCGCTCGTGCGGCAATCGCTCCGCCACTCTGGCCCTCCAAGGTACGCAACACGCGCAGCATTGCCGCCGCGTCCTCACGTGGCAACAGCCCTTCTTCAGCCAGCATCACGATATGAGCTTTGTCGAAGGCATGAAATGCTTCGAGTTGGGGCCGCATGCGCGCGTACTCGCCCAGAATAGTTTCGTCCGGGCCCGGCAAGCAGACATCGGCCAACTCTGGGCGCACGGCTTCATTCAAACGCACGTTCGCGGCGCGGTAAACAGACATCAGATTTTCCTGGGACTAATGAGAACGATCGAAGTCTAGGAACTTGAAAGCGAAAGCAAAAGCGAAATAAATTCGCTGTTGTTTAACCAAAAGTTAATCACCCTGAGCGCCTCGCACTCCCCTTGCCCACGCGTGACCATTTGAGTCCACACACCCCGGGGAAACGGTGGATCGGTGTACTTTCATGTAGAGCTAATACAGGATGTCAGCCAGCACTCACATCATTACAACTTCAACGTTTCAGACCACCATGTAACCGGCTCGGATGGCAGACTGGCATCGTGTTCAACACCTGAAAGGGTTCACCCTGATGACCAATCGACGCATGCGCCATCTCCCCACAGTCTTGTTAATGACCACGGCACTTGCCTGGAATCTGCCCGCCCTGGCCCAAACCGGCACCAGCGGTAGTGCGCAAATGCCACCGTCCTCAAGTGCAGGCACCCCACCGGGCGGCTTAGCCCCTCAGGGCTCGGGAACCGGCTTGGGGGTAAACCCAGCACGCCCGGCGCCAGGCAACGTAAACAGCAACGGTCTGCCTGCGGATCTGACGCCTGCCATGCCGCCTCAAAGCCAACCCCGGACAGCGCCTGCTTCGCGCCCTGGACAAGGTTCGGGCATGACCCTGCCGCCAACCCAGCGGCCTTGATCGTTCTCTCTACAGTCTTCGCAAACTAAAGCTTGTCGCCTTGACGAGCCTGACGCCCGGCCCCTTCTCGGACCGGGCGTTTTTTCTTGATGCAGACGCTCGGGCGTCAGATGTCATCGCGGCGTCATTGAAGCGTCGCCTGGATGTCACTTCGCGCAGCTAACTTGCGCGTACTGATCTCCGGAGTCTTATGCAATCTTCCTCAATGTTCTCGCTCGAAGGCGGGCATGCGCTCGTCGTTGGCGTTGCCAACCGGGACTCCATTGCGTGGGGGTGTGCACAAGCGCTGCACAGCCAAGGTGCGAAGCTGGCCATCACCTGGCTCAACGAGAAGGCTGAACCCCACGTTCGCCCACTGGCTGAATCATTGGGTGCAGAGATCCAGATGCCGCTGGATGTGAGTTGCCCCGGCCAGCTAGAAGCGGTTTTTGACACGATCACCCAAAAGTGGGGGCGGCTCGATACGTTGCTGCATTCGATCGCTTTCGCACCCCGGGCCGATCTGCATGGCCGCGTAGTGGATTGCTCGGCAGAAGGATTTTCCCAAGCCATGGATGTGTCCGTGCACTCGTTTCTGCGCATGATTCGCTTGTCGGAACCACTGATGCAGGACGGCGGTACCTGCCTTTCGGTCTCTTTCTTCGGATCCTCGCGAGTGGTGCGCCACTACAACATGATGGGGCCGGTCAAGGCTGCCCTGGAAGGCGTGGTGCGCTATAGCGCCGCCGAACTGGGGAGTCGCGGCATCCGCGTGCATGCGTTGTCGCCTGGACCGATGGCGACACGGGCTGCGTCTGGAATCGACCATTTCGACGAATTGCTGGACGCAGCGACCAAGCAAGCACCTACCCATCACTTGGCCACGATCGAAGACGTCGGTGCCATGGCAGCTTTCCTCGCCTCACCCGCTGCCCGAAATCTCACCGGCGGCGTACACGACATCGACGGCGGTTATTCGATCGTCGCCTGACCCCAAAACCCATTCCGGACCAAGCTTTCTCCATGGCCAATATCTTTGATCTGCTGGATTCCAGGCAACCCTCTTCGAGACTTCGACCTGAAAACGACGTGATGGACATCGCCCGCCAAAACGCCGAGAACATGCAACAAGCACTGGACGCCAGCACCTACAACGCGAACGTACTGTCCGATGCCGCAAGCCAAAACGGGAGGCGCATTCTGAGCGAGCACGGCAAGCGGGGCTCCGAACTGCTGGAAGCTGTCCAGACGTTGGGGGGCTCTATTCAGCAGCAGCAAGCCGGGCCTTTGGCCGAAGCTTGGCTGGAATACCTGCGTGACGCCGGCGAACGCGCTTTATTGAGCATGGACACGCTGCGCAAACGCGGCGACATCTTCCTTGAGCACGAAGCTGCCGATTGCCCGCCGGTGCTGATCTACGACTACGAGGTCGTCATGGATGGCAAGGATCTCCCTTATCCCTGCAACTACTTCCTGCTGAAGATACTGCCTCCTGACGGCGTCACCATCGACGATGCACGCCGACCTTACATCATCATCGACCCACGTGCCGGTCATGGCCCAGGTATCGGCGGCTTCAAGCCCGACAGCCAGGTGGGCGTGGCGCTACACGACGGGCACCCTGTGTACTTCGTGGCCTTTCGCAGCCGGCCAGAACCCGGCCAGTACCTGTCCTACGTGACGCGTGCCGAAGCCGCCTTCGTACGAGAAGTCATGCGCCGCCACCCGACGGCCTCCAAACCCGTCATTACCGGAAACTGCCAAGGCGGCTGGGCCACCTTGCTGCTCGCGGCCATGAACACGGATCTGACGGGTCCCATCGTCATCAATGGAGCGCCTGTCGCCCCATGGGCCGGCAAAGTGGGCCAGAACCCGATGCGTTACAACGCGGGTGTCATGGGGGGCACCTGGATCCCGATGTTCCTGTCCGATCTCGGCGGCGGCATCTTCGACGGCGCGAACCTGGTCCAGAATTTCGAGCTGCTGAATCCGGCGCGCACCCTGTACCGCAAATACACGGACCTGTACCGCGACATCGACAAAGGCGACCAGGCTTTTCTCGAATTCGAGAAATGGTGGGGTGGCTACTTCTTGATGACAGAAGCCGAGATCCGTTGGATCGTGGAGCAACTCTTCGTTGGCAACCGCCTGTCCAAGAACGAGGCACGGCTGGAACCAGGCCGCCATGTAGACATCAAGGCGATTCGCGCGCCCATCATCGCCTTCGCCAGCCACGGTGACAACATCACACCGCCACAGCAGGCATTGAACTGGATCGTAGAGACCTACGCGGACGTGCAGGAAATACGCATCCGCGGCCAACGCATCATCTATATGGTGCATGAGCAGGTTGGTCATCTGGGGATCTTTGTGTCCTCGCAGGTGGCCAAGCGCGAGCATACGCAGGTCAGCTCCACGCTCAAGACCATCGAGGCACTCCCCCCTGGCCTGTACGAGATGCTGATCCAGGACCTGGTCGACGAAGACGGGAAAAAGACCTTCACCGTAGACTTCGCCGAGCGCACACTGGACCACATCCGCGCACTGGATGATGGTATGCAGGACGAGCGTCCATTCGCCGCCGTCGCCCGCACCTCGGAAGTGCAAGCTCAGATGTACGACGCCATGCTGCGCCCCTTGGTCAAGGCCGTCGTAACGCCGACAAGCGCTGAACTCAGCCGCGCACTCCATCCCAAGCGGCTGGAGCGCGCTCTGGTGTCATCGCGAAACCCGGCCATGGAGCACATCACCAAGGCAGCGCAAGCGGTGCGCGAAGACCGCCGCAAGGCGTCTCCGGACAACCCCTTCGTGGCAAGCGAAAACCTGTTGTTCAACGCCGTAGAGCAGAGCATTGACTTCTGGCGCGATACCCGTGACATGGCCTATGAGATGAGCTTCTTCTCGATGTGGAATTCGCCGTGGGCACGCACCTTCGGCCGCACCCACGAGACGCGGCGTACCCTGAAGAATTCAGATGAGCTGCGCAGCCTGCCCGAAGTCTCGGCTGCGCTTTACAACGTGGACCGAGGCGGCTTCGCCGAGGGTGTGATCCGCATTCTGATTTTGCTGGCAGACAACCGTGGTGATGTACGACGCGACCGGCTCGAACGTTCCAGCAAAGTATTGACCCAAGACGAACCCTTCACATCTCTGGGCGCCGAGCGGCGCGCCATGATCATCCACGAGCAGACCCTGATCGCAAGCTACGAAAGTGAGCGCGCCATCGAGACTCTGCCTCTGCTGTTGCCGACACAGGAAGAACGTGAGCTCGCGGTCAAGACCGTGCAGTTCATCGCCGGCCCGCGAGCCGAGATGGCAGACAGCACGATTGCCTTGCTCGATCGATTGGGAGAAATATTCAAGCTTCAGCCACTGCTGGACGACGTCAGTGAAGACCCGCTCGAGCATCATTCAGCTCGCGAAACCGTGGCTGCTGAAGTTGAAATCGTTGCGAAAACTGCACGTGCTGCCAGCGCAGCGCGCGGCATAACTACGCCCAAACCGAGGGCACGCGTCAAGCCTTCAGCCGCCAAGACCACATCGACACGCAAGGTTCGTTGAGATGCGTTTGGTCAACCGAATCTTTGACGAACTGCAGATCGGCGATCGTGCTGATCTGCAGCGCCTGGTCACACAAGATGACCTATACGTGTTCGCTGCCGCATCGGGTAACTACAACCCCATGCATTTGCCCAGCATAGACACCGATGGCGATGGTCACCCTGAGAACGTCGCGCCCTCCATGTTCGTGGCCTCGCTCACCGCCAGTGTCCTGGGCACCAAGTTGCCCGGTCCGGGCACATTGTTTCGAAGCCACCGTTTCGAAGTTCATAACCGGCCCCACGTCGGTGACGAACTCCTGTGTGAAGTGCGGGTGCTCGAAAAATCGTCCGATGGCACGGTACTTCTCTCCACTCAAGTAAGCCGCCCCTCGGATGGCATGCTGATCATCAGTGGTGAAGCGCGGGTGATTGCGCCTACCGTAAAGTTTGACCGGTCAGACATCGAGGTGCCGGGCCTGGTGGTGCAACGCCACCGGCATTTCGAGGCCCTGATCGCACGCGCACGCGAGCTGCCTCCAGTACCGGTGGCAGTGGTATGCCCGGACGATCCCAATTCGCTAGGCGGTGCCATCCTGGCCGCGCGAGAAGGCATCATCAAGCCCATCCTGGTGGGCTCCATCACCGGCATTCGCACCACTGCGGATGGTTTGGGCGCGGACCTTGGTGACATGGAAATCGTGGACGTTTCTGGCGGTGATGCAGCCGCCGCCGCCATGGCCTGCACCCTGGTGCACCAGGGCCGCGCCGGTGCCGTGATGAAGGGACATCTGCACACGGACGACCTGCTGCGTGCCATGCTGGACAAGGCCAACGGCCTGCGTGCCGGCAGACGCTTCACGCACGTGTTCGTCATGGACGTTCCCGGCCGGAACGAACCCTTGATGGTCACAGACGCCGCCATCAATATCGCACCAGATCTGGCGACCAAGGTGGATATCGTGCAAAACGCCATCGACCTCGCACTGGCGCTGGGCATCGAGCCACGGGTTGGCGCGCTGTCGGCTGTGGAAACCGTCAATCCCGCCATCCAATCGTCGGTAGACGCGGCTTTGCTTTCCAAGATGGCCGAGCGCGGCCAGATTCGGGGCGGCGCGGTTGACGGGCCCCTGGCCATGGACAACGCCATGGACATCGGGGCCGCACGCACCAAGGGTCTCACCGGGCGCGTGGCCGGCCATGCCAACATCCTCGTCGTGCCCGGTATAGACGCCGGCAACATGCTGGCCAAGCAATTGACCTACGTGAGCCATGCCGAGGGCGCCGGCCTGGTGCTCGGTGCCAGTGTGCCCGTGATCTTGAACTCCCGCTCCGACAGCCCGATGGCACGACTGGCCTCGTGCGCCATTGCGGTGCAGCACCATATGCACAACAAGAAAGCGAAGGTGTCAGCGTGAACCCACCGAACAACTCCGCATTTCTGACGCTGAACGCAGGTTCATCCTCACTGAAGGTGGCCTTGTTCTCCGCCGATGACGACCACGCGCTGGTGACGGGCCAAGCCGAACGCATAGGCGCCGAAGGCAGCCTGGTGCTCAAGGATGCCCTCGGCCGGCCCTTGCCCCTGGCCGAAGGCTCGCTCACCAATCACAGCGATGCCTTGGCTATGGTGATCGCCACGCTCCAGCAAACCCGCCCGGACCTGGACCTTGCGGCTGTGGGCCATCGTGTCGTGCACGGAGGTACGCACTACGACCAACCTGTCACGATCACGCCCGAAGTGCTAGAGACCCTGGAAGCGCTTTCCCCTTTCGCACCGCTGCACCAGCCGCACAACATTGCCGGCATCCGCGCCGCGCAAGCGGCCTTTCCCGGTGTGCCGCAGGTGGCCTGCTTTGACACCGCTTTTCACCGGGGTCAGCCTTTCGTCAACGACAGCTTCGCGCTGCCGCACCGCTACTACCAGCAGGGCGTGCGCCGGTACGGCTTTCACGGACTTTCCTACGACTATGTGACTGGCGAACTGCAGCGTATGGCGCCGCATCTGTTTGCGGGCCGCGTCGTGATCGCGCATCTCGGAAACGGTGCCTCCATGTGCGCCATTCACGGCGGACATTCAGTGGCTTCGTCCATGGGGTTTTCAGTACTCGATGGCCTGCCCATGGGTACACGTTGCGGCAACATCGATCCTGGCGTTTTGCTCTACATGCTTGAGCAGGAAAAGTTGAATACCGCTCAGATCCGGCAAATTCTTTACAACGAATCAGGGCTGCTCGGCTTGTCCGGCGGATTGTCAAACGACATGCGCACACTGGAGCAAGCCGATAACGCTGAATCGCACCGCGCCATAGACTACTTTGTCTTTCGCGTACAACGCGAGCTTGGCGCCATGGCAGCAGCCATGGGTGGCGTCGATCTGCTGGTGTTTTGCGGCGGCATCGGAGAGAACTCGCGCGTGGTACGACGGCGTGTGTGCGAACGCCTGGGCTGGATAGGCATTGAGATCGATCATGGCCGCAACGCGGAAAGCGCGATGGTGGTCTCGTCTGAATTTTCACGAACCACGGTCATGGTCATTCCTACACGAGAAGACCTTGTGATTGCGCGCGCAGCACGAGCCGCCGCTGGTGTTCAGAAGAAGGAGACCGCATGAAAGGAGCCCTTCGTGCCGCTCAGGCAGCCGAAAGCATCCCGGACGGCGCCAGCCTGCTGATTGGCGGCTTTATGGGCGTAGGCACGCCCGAATACCTCATCGACGCACTGGTGGCACGAGAGGCGCGCAAGCTCACGGTCATCGCTAACGACTCCGCCCTGCCGGGGCGTGGTATCGGCAAGCTGATCAGTGCCGGCGCTGTGAGCAAACTCGTAGCCTCGCACATTGGTCTCAACCCTGAAACCCAGGCCAAGATGATCACCGGCGAGATCGATGTTGAACTGGTCCCGCAGGGCACCTTGGTCGAACGCATCCGGGCAGGTGGCGTAGGCCTCGGAGGGGTGCTTACCCCGACAGGTCTCGGCACTGAAGTCGAGCAGGGAAAGCGTGTGATCGAGATCGAAGGACAGTCGTTTCTGCTGGAGCTTCCCATTAAGGCCGACTTTGCGTTGCTGGGAGCCTGGCAGGCCGACTATGTCGGTAACCTGGCCTATCTGCTGACAGCGCAAAACTTCAATCCAGTCATGGCGCTGGCCGGACAAACCGTGATTGCCGAACCCGAATCCATCGTGCCGGTAGGTGTGATCCCGCCCGACGCGGTGAAAACACCCGGTGTCCTGGTAGACCATCTCGTAGTGCGTTCAGTTTGACACGAAAGACGACCCCATGGACGCCAAGGAACTGATCGCGCGCCGCGTGGCGCAGGAAATTCAACCCGGTATGCTGGTCAATCTAGGCATCGGCCTGCCCAGCCTGGTGGCAGGCTACGTGCCAGCCGGCAAGGGCGTGTTCTTTCAGGCGGAAAACGGTGTGATTGGACTAGGTGCCCGTCCCCCCGAAGGTATGGCGGATCCGCATCTGACTGACGCTGGCGGCGGCTTTGTCAGCGCCGTGCCAGGTGCGGCCAGTATTGACAGCGCGATGAGCTTCGGTCTGATCCGTGGCGGGCATCTGGATGTCACCGTTCTGGGTGGTCTGCAGATCAATGCCCAAGGCCAGCTTGCGAACTGGAAAGTGCCTGGCAAGATGGTACCGGGCATGGGTGGCGCCATGGACCTGGTAACCGGCGCGGCACGCGTGATTGTGGCCATGCAGCACAGCGCCAAGGGTCAGTCCAAGATCGTAGCCGAATGCACACTACCGCTCACCTCGCTGCGCCGCATCGATCTCATCATCACTGATCTGGCGGTGATTGAACCCACCGAAGCTGGCCTGCTGCTGCGTGAGCGCGCGCCCACCATCAGCGTCGATCAGATCATGGCGGCCACCGACGCACACCTCATCGTGCAGAGCGAAGTGCCCGAAATGACGATCCCCTGACTGAACTCGGCAAGGCGCGCCTCAAGAAGGTACTGGATTTTTACTCATAGGTATTTGCGATAGTGGTCGATTTTGTCGACACCACTTCCTCAGACAGCCGTAATTGGGAATAATATCGATAAAGCATATTATTTATCCACTTAGGCGACATATGATCGATTTGAATTCAATTACCGATGAAGTTGTTGGGGAATACGATCTAAAAGATGACCGCGCCAACCAACTGGTGCATACGCTCATCCGTTATTTGCACGGGTACGCACGAGAGGTACAACTGACGCATGCGGAATGGCGTGCCGCACTGTCTTTTCTGACCCGCGCGTCGCAGAGCACCAACGAATCTCGCAACGAATTCAGCCTGATTTCTGATGTGCTGGGCGTGTCATCCCTGGTGGACCTCATGGCCAGCGCAGAAGGCGCTACCCCTGGCAGCGTCCTGGGACCGTTTCACGTACACGATTCAAAAGAGCAAGCCAACGGCTTCGATCTGCGTGGCGAACAGGCGGGAACGCCCACGCTGTTTCGCGGCCGCGTGATGAGTGCGAGCGGCCAGCCACTCCAAGCCCTGATCGACTTCTGGCAGAACGCGGACAACGCGCTCTACCCGCAGATGGATTCCACGCAGGACTATCACAACCTGCGCTGCAAACTGCGCACGGATGCGGACGGAACATTCGCGTTCCGCACCGTATTGCCGCAGCCCTACGGCATTCCTGAAGACGGCCCCGTAGGGGACCTCGTACGCCAAGCCGGCCGCACCTGTATGCGCCCTGCGCACTTCCACACCATCGTCATGGCCGACGGGCATCTGCCCGTCACCACCGAGATTTTCTTCGACCACGACCCCTACCTGGAGACTGATGCCGTCTTCGGCGTGCGAGAAAAGTTGATCACCCACGTTCACACCGTCACAGACAGCGCTCAAGCGAGCGCAGCGGGCATGCCCTGCCCCTTCTCGCTGGTGGAGTTCGACTTCCATCTCGCCCCGCAAGCGCCAGCCACTCGCTAAACCATTTCTATTTCGTAGCAAGACAATGAAACTGATTTCCTACATCTCTCAAGGTAGCGCCAACATCGGCGCCATTCATCCCCAACAGAACGAGCAGTTCATACCGTTGGCTGCGCTGGATGTCACTTTACCGACTAGTCTGCGCAGTCTGCTCACGCAAACTGGCGGCGATCTGGGGGCCATCGGCCACAAGCTGCAGGCGGCCACACAAGACAGCGCCAAGTGGCTGGCCCTTTCGTCAGTGCAGTTAGCTCCGCTCGTACCTGATGCCGGCAAAATCATTTGCGTAGGCCTGAACTACGCAGAGCATGCCAAGGAGGGTGGCAACGCACGCCCCGAGTACCCAAGCCTCTTCATGCGTGGCACCACGTCATTGGTTGCGCATGGTGCCGCCATCGTTCGTCCACCAGTGTCCGACAAGCTGGACTACGAGGCCGAACTGGCCGTGGTGATAGGCAAGCGCGTACACCGTGCCAAAGCCGCAGACGCTCTGGAAGCCGTGGCCGGATATGCGTGCTTTAACGACGGCACGCTGCGTGACTATCAGCGCAAAACCACGCAGTGGACCATTGGCAAAAATTTCGACCTGACCGGCGGCTTTGGACCGTGGTTGGTGACACCAGGCGAACTGCCACGCGGCGGCAAGGGACTATCCATCGTCTCGCGCCTGAATGGCCGTGTCATGCAAAACGCCAACACTGACGACATGCTGTGGTCAGTGGCTGAACTGATTGAGATCATCTCCGAATGCACGACCCTGGAGCCTGGTGATGTCATTGCCACAGGCACACCCTCAGGCGTGGGTTACGCGCGCACACCACCGGTATTCATGAAGCCTGGTGATGTGGTGGAGATCGAGATCGACGGCGTGGGCTGCCTGCGCAATCCCATTCGTGACGAAGCCTGACCCAAGGACTTAACCCATGAGCTCTACGCCCATGATGCCGTCCGTGCCATTCCTGGATCATGTGTTCAGCCAGGCCAGAACGCGCAGCAGCTTCCTGGATAGGCCGGTTCCTGCCGAAGTACTTCGGCAAATCTACGAGCACCTCAAGTGGGGTCCCACCTCCATGAACTGCCAACCCATCCGCATTCAATGGCGGGTGTCGCCACAGTCGCGCGCGGAGCTGGCAGATTGCGTGAACGAGGGCAACAAGGCCAAAGTGCTCGGCGCCCCGGTGTGCGCGGTGATCGGCATGGACATCAACTTCGCATCCCGACTACCCACCGTCTTTCCACACAAGAAAGACGCTCAGAGCTACTACGACGGCAAGCCCACTTTTACAGAGCAAACCGCACTGAGAAACAGCAGCCTTCAAGGCGCGTACCTCATCGTCATTGCGCGTGCGCTCGGCTTGCACTGCGGCCCGCTTTCGGGCTTCAAGGCAGATCGTGTCGATGAGCTGTGTTGGGCCGGCACCACCGTGCGAACCAACTTTCTATGCAACCTGGGATATGTGGAATCCGATGTCGATCCCTCGTATGCACGCCATCCAAGGCTCGACTACGAAGACGTTTGCGACACGAGATGACATTGCCCTGACAGGCCATTAGGCCATTCAACACAAAGAAGGAGACAAACCATGACCCGAACAACAACGATCAGCGGACAATCCACTCGCCGCACCCTCTGCGCTGCACTGGCCCTAGTCGCATCGGCGCTGGTGTCGCCCCAGGCTTCGGCACAAGCATGGCCGCAGCGACCGGTCACCTTCATCGTTCCATTCGCGGCCGGCACAGCCACCGATGTCATGGCGCGCTTCATTGCAGAGAACCTGACCAAGTCGCACGGCATGACGGTGGTCATTGATAACCGTCCCGGAGCCAGCGCAAGTATTGGCGCTTCTGCGGTGGCCCGCGCCGCATCGGATGGCTACACCATCCTTGTTGGATCAAGTACGACGCATGCAGCCAACGCGGCACTATTCACCAAGCTGAGCTATGACCCCGTGAAAGATTTCAAGCCCATCACACTGCTTGGCTATGTGCCCCAGGTGATGATGGTGAATGCACAGTCGCCCATCCGCACTATCGACGAATTCATTGCCCACGCAAAAACCAACCGCGGCAAGATCAACTATGCACAAGGCTCCAGCGGGAACTTGCTGCCGGCCGAGATCCTCAACCGCCGCAAGGACCTGGGCATGACCATGGTCTCGTACAAGAGCCCGCCACAGGCGATGCAGGATTTGCTGGGCAACCAGGTGGACATGATGTTCGGCGATCTCTCAGTATCCATTGCCAATATCCAAGGCAACAAGCTGAGGCCGCTGGCGGTCACGTCCAAGGCGCCTCATCCACTTCTGCCCAATGTCGCGCCGCTCGCCAACACCATTGAGGGATTTGAGTTGACCACGTGGATGGCCATGTTCGCGCCAGCCGGCACACCAGACCAGATCGTGGGGCGCCTGCGCAGTGCAGTACATGCCGCGTTGGCTGATCCTGCCACCGCAACACGTATCTCAGACGCCGGCATGCGCGTGCAAGTGTCCACTGGCCCAGAACTGGGCGCCTATGTGGAAAGCGAAACCCGTAAGTGGGCAGGCTACGTCAAGGAAGCTCAGGTTCAGCCGCAGTAAGGTAAGCCGCCAAAGCGGCTCTCTCCACCAACAATAGAGCTAGAGCGTGTGCGCCCTAGCTCTAATACGCTTCGCGGAAAATGCCGGCGGTCCGTTGGTAGTGCTCACCTACGAGACGCTTGGCTTCGTCAGCGCGTCCGTTGATCACGGCTTCGAACAGGGCGCGATGCTCTTCCAGTACATCCCGTTCCTTGTAGGAAACGCGGGCAGTCAGCTGCCTGTACCAGTAGGCCTGATCGTAGAGCTGATCGCAAAAGTCCAACATCAGTCTTGACTCGCAACCTGCCAGCAGTGCCCGGTGGAAATTCCGATGCAGTCGCTCCCATTCCGGATTTTCTTCGTAGGAGTCAGTCGATATGGAACGAGACGCGCGGGATAGCCTATGGAAGGCCAGCACCAGCGTTTCTTCCCAGGCTTGCGCTTTGTTCTCAATCGATTGACTGATCGCGAGCGATTCGATCGCTATTCTGGTGCGCACCAGGTCATCAAGGCGCTCCTGACTGGCTTCAACGACGGTAAAACCGCGTTGGTCGCTGTGCACCACCCAGGCTTCGCTCGCCAGCCTGTTGAGTGCCTCACGAAGTGGACTGGCGCCCACGTCATAGCGCTCTCTCAGCTCGTGCATCAGCAGCTTGCGGCCAGGCACCCAATACCCATTCAACACGTCCGAGCGGAGCCGGTCGTATGTCATGCGGGCAAGCGTGGGGGTGGGGCCGTTTTCCATGGGTGTGTGCAATATGGCGCCTATTTTTATCGACAAACTTAAAATCTGAAATGAAAACAGTGCTTAACTGGTTCATGTAGACGCTTGTCGAAATTATGCCCAGATTTGACGTAACCAACACACTCCCCGGCCAGTCCGAGGTCCTTTAAGTGTTCATCATGAACCGGCGGTTGTACCGGCACCAGCCAGCCACAGAAGATGTGTGGCACACCTTCTGAGCACGGTGATGCCCCGTCATGGCATCACCGCATGGAAGCCATCATGCTGGTGAGATCAGGCGGTCAATGCGCGCGCATGATGCGCGATGTGCTCGCCAATGAAGCTGGCGATGAAGTAATAGCTGTGGTCATAACCCGGACGCAGATTCAATGTCAGCGGATGGCCCGCTTTTTCGCAAGCGGCGCGCAGCAACTCAGGCTTGAGCTGATCGGCCAGGAACTCGTCTGCTTCACCCTGATCCACAAGCAGCGGAAGGCGCTCCTGGCTCCTGGCAATCAACTGCACGGTGTCGTGAGCCTGCCAAGCCGCCGGATCATCGCCCAGGTAGGCGGCGAAGGCCTTGCTGCCCCACGGCACGCTCGCAGGCGCCACGATGGGAGAAAACGCCGAGACGCTGCGGTAGCGGCCAGGGTGGCGAAGCGCCAGCGTCAATGCACCGTGCCCACCCATGCTGTGACCCGAGATGCCACGCGCATCGCTGGCAGGGAAATGCTCTTCGATCAACTTGGGCAATTCCAGAACCACATAGTCTTCCATGCGGAAGTGTTGGGCCCAAGGTGCCTGAGTGGCGTTGAGATAAAAGCCAGCGCCCTGACCCAAATCGTAGGCCCCATCATTAGGTACGCCTTCGCCACGCGGGCTGGTGTCAGGCGCCACCAAAATCAAGCCATGCTCCGCCGCATACTGTTGAGCGCCGGCCTTGGTGATGAAATTCTGTTCGGTACAAGTCAGGCCTGAAAGCCAATACAGCACCGGGCACTTCTGCCCCGCCAAGGCAGCAGGGGGCAGATAAACGCCTATCTTCATTTCGGTACCCGTGCTGGTGCTGGCGTGTTTCCACACCTCCTGGCGGCCACCGAAACTGGCGTGATTTTCAATACGGAGCATGTAAAAACCTTCTCGCTCAGGCGTAATGAACCACGGAACGGATCGACTTGCCTTCGTGCATCAGATCGAACGCGTCGTTGATACCGGTCAGAGGCATGGTGTGCGTGACGAACGGAGCCAGCTGAATCTTGCCGGCCATGGCATCTTCCACCATGCCGGGCAGCTCGCTGCGGCCTTTTACGCCGCCAAAGGCTGTGCCCAACCAGCGGCGGCCGGTGACTAGCTGGAATGGCCGGGTACTGATTTCCTGGCCGGCACCAGCCACGCCAATGATCACGCTCTGTCCCCAGCCACGGTGTGCGCACTCCAGTGCGGCGCGCATCACGTTGACGTTACCGATGCATTCAAAGCTGTGGTCTACACCCCAGGTCGTCATCTCCACAATGACTTGCTGAATGGGTTTGTCATGGTCTTTGGGGTTGACGCAATCGGTCGCCCCAAAGGTCTTGGCCAGATCGAACTTTCCGGGGTTGGTGTCAATAGCGAAGATGCGGCCTGCACCTGCCAGCTTGGCGCCTTGGATCACCGCCAGACCGATCCCACCCAGGCCAAACACGGCCACGCTATCGCCCGGCTGCACCTTGGCGGTGTTCTTCACTGCACCCAGACCGGTGGTCACACCGCAGCCAAGCAGACAGACCTGCTCAGGATTGGCTTCGGGGTTGACTTTAGCCAGAGACACTGCAGCGACCACGGTGTATTCGCTGAACGTGCTGCAACCCATGTAGTGATAGATGGGCTGGCCGTTGTAGCTGAAGCGTGTCGTGCCATCGGGCATAACGCCCTTGCCCTGGGTGGCGCGCACGGAGACGCACAGGTTGGTCTTGCCGCTTTTACAGAACAGGCATTCCCCGCATTCGGCGGTGTAGAGCGGAATCACATGATCGCCCGGCTTGACGCTGGTCACGCCCTCGCCGCATTCCACCACAATGCCTGCGCCTTCATGCCCCAACACCGCAGGGAAAATGCCCTCAGGATCATCACCGCTCAAGGTGAACGCATCGGTGTGGCACACGCCGGTATGGGTGATCCTGATCAGCACCTCGCCAGCCTTGGGCGGCGCCACATCAATCTCGACGATCTGCAAAGGTTTACCGGCTTCAAATGCAACTGCGGCACGGGATTTCATGGAATTCTCCTTAAGTTATTGATTCGAAAAAATGCGGTTAAAGGAAGTGGTGTGGGCTAGTGGACTACTCAAACCTGATTGATCAGGAGGCGCCCCTACCCTCACCCCAACCCTCTCCCGCATACGGGAGAGGGAGTAAAAACAAGAGGCCGCGGAGCAGGCCATACGGGTGCCACCGCGGAGCGGGCTTTGCCCGGCCGCCAGTGGCGTCCCCCTGGGGGGAAGGCGCGCAAGCGACTCAGGGGGGATCCTCAAGTCAGATACCTCCGGACTAAAGCAGCCGCCTCGCCGATGGCCTGGTGCATATGCGCGTGCTCGGGATCATCAATACTCGCGGTGTCGCAATCCGCATGGCCAAAGGTTTCGCGCAGATGGCCTTCCAGGACGTCTGCCATCAGCCCATTCACAGCCCCACGCATGGCAGCGAGCTGCTGCAGCACTGGACCGCAGTCGCTGCCTTCAGCAATGCTGCGCTCCAACGCTTCAGCCTGACCGCGAATGCGGCGCAGGCGCGTAATGGCGCGTTTTTTGTCTTCAGCGGAGTGGGGCATCAGGCGACTCGTTGGATACTAAGGGGGAGTTTAATTCATGACGCGACGGCAGGTCATAAACAGAGCGGTTTCCGGGGAGATCATCAAGATGCCATAGTCCGCTGTTAGAGTGCCGCGCAGATTTCATTTGACTGATCCCAATCCGAAAGGTCTGCACCATGGACCCCTACTCTCTCGCTCTTCTGACTCGGCTTCGCGCAGCCGGATTGGTGATAGCGCTCTTGGCGCTCATGCTGACGGCCACCGCTTCACATGCAGCGCGGCCAATGAACACAGATGACGCGCGAACCGTAGATCCAAAAGCCTGCCAGGTCGAAAGCTGGGTGCGTCAGAACGCTGATTCGACTGAGTTGTGGGCCATTCCGGCCTGCAACCCCACCGGTAATCTTGAGATCGCGGCAGGCGGATCACATGCGCGTGGTGATATTGAAGGCAGTCGCAACACCGTGGTGCTTCAAGCCAAAACCCTTTTCAAGCCGCTAGAACCCAATGGCTGGGGTTGGGGCCTGGCGGTTGGCACGGCGCAGCACGCCAGGCCGCCGAGCGGACGAGACTGGTATGCCTACATCCCGGTGAGCCGTTCGATATTGGACGACCGAGCCGTGCTTCATCTGAACGTAGGCTGGTTGCGTGAGGGGCTATCACGGCGCAACTTCATGACCTGGGGAATTGGCTCCGAAACCCAGCTCAGCGAAAGAGTTTGGTTGATTGGAGAGACCTTCGGCCAGAACGAAGGTCGGCCGCTTTACCAAGCTGGGCTCCGCTACTGGGTTGTGCCCAATCGCGTGCAAGTGGATGCCACTTATGGAAACCGTTTGGGCGGAGGGGAGCGCTGGTTCTCGATAGGCCTGCGCTTGTTGTCGCCCGCGTTCCTGCCTTAGGGCGTGTTCAAGGTCTCTTCCATGGCCCATCCCAGTCGCGGCATGTTGTTGAACAGAGCCAAAGAACAACTCTGTGGATAAAAATGGGATAACCCCCTGGTTATCCACAGCCCGCCACCAACACGCGAAGTTGTTCCCTCTCGGCACTTTTGCCCAGGCCACTTTGCGCACAGGCCGAATTCGAGGGCAAGCTCTTGTCACGTCAAGGGAAATTTTTTCTCTCCACAAATCCACAGAGCTCTACTACAACTATCTATTTATATAGAGAAGAATATAGAAGAGAGAGAACAACCCTAAACCGGGAAAAGATCATGCGTCTTTACAGGCGGATTCCTCGCTCTATGCAGCGTGTTACCCTCACGTGCGGCGTGAATTTCGCGAAGGTGCCCTTGAGCCATCGCTCCAAATACGATGCAGTTTCAGCAAGAAAAATTTTGAAGTATTGATGCTGCAGTGGATGCAGTCATTTATGACCTTGGTTGCTACAACATCCGCGCTCGACCGGGAGCGACAAACCACACCCCAGGTATATGACTCGCTTCGCGAGAGCATCATCTGCCTGCAGCTCCCACCCGGTCAAGTGCTTGACCGGACAGAATTGGCGAAGACCTTTTCCATTAGCCAGACACCTGTTCGCGAGGCCTTGATACGGCTCAGGGAAGAGTATCTGGTGGAAGTGATCCCTCAGGTGTCTACGCGTGTGTCTCTGATCAGTCTGGCTCGAGCAGAAGACGCCATTTTTTTGCGACGCGCGATTGAACTTGAAGTTGTCCACGAGCTGGCTCTGAGAGCGGATGTTCAGCTCACCACAGCAATGTGGGCCATCTGGAATCGTCAGCAGGCATGCGAGCAGGCCGGAGACCTTGACGGCTTCATGACCATGGATGAGGAGCTCCACCACCTGATGTATCAATGGCTGCGAAAAGAGTCTCTGTGGCGACTTGTTCGGATTCGCAGCGGAGACGTTGACCGCATTCGGTGGCTACATCTGCCTTTACCGGGCAAAGCTAAGCGCGTACTTGAAGAACACAAGCAACTAATTCACGCCCTTGAAAAAAATGACGTTGGCTTAGCGCAAACCTACCTGCGCAATCACCTCCCTCGCTCTGCCGAAGCCTTCAGTCAAATACGGGACGAACATCCAGGGTTCTTCTCTCCGATTTAACGACAAGGGCTATCGACCCGCCCCCCATGTCTCAGCACGGGTTATCTACTCGTGCTTATCACTCGTGCTCATCGCGTGAGCTTCCGCGCGTCGTAGTGGCTGTCCATCTCCCACACCCTCTGGCTCGCTCGGGCTTTCCCCTAGTGCCTGGCGCATAAATCCGATTGCGCCGGTATGTCATTCATGCAATACTTTCTGAAATACTAATATTTCAGTTGCATTATTTTGGTGCATTTAGAGTTCGACTTGAAGTACTCGGTCGTTTTCTGTGAATTGTTGCTGCGCGCTAAAGCCGAGTAAATGCCCGCCCAAGCTCGGCATAAGTCTCTTTGAACGGGCTCTTGGGGCTCTCTTACCCAACTAATTTTTGGAGTTCATATGCGAAATCAAGCGAAACTGACGGGACGTCGACAACTTTTCGCTCTGGTGGCTTTGGCCATCGGAATGTCCACCGCTCAGGCGGCTCAGCCCATCAAGCTCATCGTGCCCTTTGCCGCAGGCGGCGTCGGCGACGCGCTGGCCCGGGGCATAGGGGAGCAATTGAGTTCAACTCTGGGGGAGTCAGTGGTCGTGGAAAATCGGCCAGGTGCGGGCAACCTGATCGGCCTGGAGTACACCAAAAGCCAACCGGCCGATGGACGAACCATCTTCTTGACCAGTCCCAGCCCGTTCAACCTCTACCCGCTGACATACAAGAAGCTCAACTACGATGCGGATAAAGACTTCATTCCCGTGGCTGAAGTGGCGGAGTTCACCAACTCGTTCGTGACGTCCGTCAATCAGAGCTTCAAGACTCTTCCCGGATACATTGAAGAAGTAAAAAAGAACCCAGCCAAAGCTCAAATTGGCGTGACGGCGCTAGGCAGCGGTAACCATATGGCCACCGTCATCCTGAGCGGACTCGTGGGCGTCAAGCTTGAACCGGTGACATATAAGGGCGGCGCGCTCATCATGAACGATCTGATGGGAGGTCATCTGCCCATGGGTCTCGACAACTCCGGGTCATTCATCCAGTCTCACCACGCCGGCAAAATCAAGGTGATCGCGACCACAGGTCCTCAGCGCAGTCGCGCACTTCCCGATGTGCCAACGCTCGGAGAACTCGGACTGAAGGGCTTCGAGATGGCCAATGGCTGGTACGCCTTCTATGTCAGGGCAGGGACGCCGCGTGCGACGGTAGATAAGCTTGAAAGTGCCTTTCTTAAGGCTGCGGCTGACCCCAAAATGAAAGAGAAGTTTGCACCCATGGGTCTCGAAATCAATGGCCGCTCGGGTGCCTCTGTGAGCTCAAGAATTACGGCAGAACGAGAAGCATGGCGGCCAGTTGTCTTGAAATCGGGATACCAGACGGAATGACATCAATGGCTGAGAATTTTGATTACGAAGGCAATGATGCTGCAGGCCTTGCGCACCTGATCGCATGTGGAGAAGCTACGCCGACGGAGTTGCTCGAGGCTGCATTCTCGCGCATAGAAACGAAGGACAAAGAGATTGGATCGGTGGTTTCGACGTTCTACGAGAAGGCCCGTGCCCAAATAGACGCAGGCTTGCCGAAAGGGCCACTGAGCGGCGTGCCATTTCTGCTCAAGGACCTAGGCGTCGAGTACGCAGGTACGCCTTTCCGGTTAGGAAGTCGCTTGCTATCCGACTATGTCTCCACACGTACCACCCACATGGTCAGTCGCTACCTGTCTGCAGGCCTCGTGATTGCTGGGAAGGTGAGCACTTCAGAAGCAGGCTTGGTCGGCACGGTAGAGACTGAGGCAGATGGCATCACCAAAAATCCTTGGGACTTGAGCCTGAGCACAGGCGGATCGTCAGGAGGATCTGGTGCAGCGGTCGCCGCTCGTCTCGTTCCCATGGCCCATGGCAGTGACGCGGGTGGTTCCATGCGAATCCCGGCCAGCTGGTGTGGCATGTTTGGTTTCAAACCTAGCCGGGGCAGAAACTCATCAGCACCGTCTGGCGAAGGGTCCGCCGGGCTGACGACGATTCACGCCATTACACGCAGCGTTCGCGACAGCGCTTTGCTTCTTGATATCACTCAAGGCTATGTTCCTGGTGATCCTTATACAGCCCCACCTCCTGCTCGTCCCTATGCGCAG
This sequence comes from Ottowia thiooxydans DSM 14619, assembly GCF_000422885.1. Lineage (GTDB taxonomy): Bacteria > Pseudomonadota > Gammaproteobacteria > Burkholderiales > Burkholderiaceae_C > Ottowia > Ottowia thiooxydans. Next base: position 60,358 of record NZ_AUGX01000032.1, read on the forward strand.
GAGGTCAGTGCACCGGTGGGGCGTCTGCGCATAGGCTTGGCGCGCATCTCCGAAGTCACGCCTTCTGACAATGCGCAGAAGGCCATGCGCCTCACATGTGATGTTCTACGTTCGCTGGGACATCAGGTGGAAGAATTCGATCTTCCATTCTCGCCTCGTTCGGCACGTCACCTGATGCGGCTGATCACGGGTGGCTACATGGGAAACATGCTGGATCAGCATGCGCAGAGACGTTTTGGTAGACCGCTGGAACGAGGAGACGTCGAGCGACAGACGTGGGAGACGATTGAACAGTCACGCACGGTCTCTGCCTCTGGCTATATCGCAGCCCTGAACGATATGCACGCGTCAAATCGTCGGCTGGCGCCCTATTTCGAAAGGTTTGACATTGTCCTGTCACCCACGACAAACGACGTTGCCCAACCCTTGGGCACCCTGCGACTGGATGCCGACTCCATCGATCAAACGCACGAGAAGTTGATGTCCTGCTTCCCGTATACCCAAATCTATAACCAAACTGGCCAGCCGGCCATGTCTGTCCCTCTCTTCTGGACCGACGAAGGGCTGCCTCTGGGCAGTCAATTTTCTTCTGGGTACGGTCGAGAAGACGTTCTGTTCAGGTTGGCTGGCCAACTGGAGGCCGCCTGTCCATGGGCGCATCGACGTCCTGCGCGCTGAAGTCCTGCCCGGCGCACCTTGGTGTTGCTGGGGACCTCAACGAGCACCAGGCTTCCAGCGCTTAAGCAACAGCGCATTGCCCATCACGCTGACTGAACGCAGCGCCATCGCCGCACCGGCCACCCCCGGGTTCAAGAAACCAAAGGCCGCGAGGGGAATGCCCGCTACGTTGTAGATGAACGCCCAGAACAGGTTCTGCCGGATCTTGGCCACGGTGCGCCGTGAGATGTCGAGCGCGGCAGGCACCAGCGCCACATCACCTCGCATCAGCGTGATGGCTGCTGCGTGAGGGGCTATCACGGCGCAACTTCATGACTTGGGGAATTGGCTCCGAAACCCAGCTCAGCGAAAGAGTTTGGTTGATTGGAGAGACCTTCGGCCAGAACGAGGGCCGGCCGCTCTATCAGGCAGGGCTTCGCTACTGGGTTGTGCCCAATCGCGTTCAGGTGGATGCGACCTACGGTAACCGTTTAGGCGGAGGCGAGCGGTGGTTCTCGATAGGCCTGCGCTTGTTGTCGCCCGCGTTCCTGCCTTGAACACGTCCAAAGAACAACTCTGTGGATAAAAATTGGATAACCACATGGTTATCCACAGGACGCTGCCATGGCCTGAAGTTGTTCCTTCTGGGCACGTGACCCCAGGTCACTTTGCCCACACCCCTATTCTTCTGGTAAGCCCTTGTCGCATCAGTGGAAAAAAATTCGCTCCACAAATCCACAGAGCTCTACTACAACTATCTATTTATATATAAAAGAATATAAGTAATACCGAACTAGAAAATCCGGGGATATGAAGCCCCCACGCTCCCCCGCTTCGCGAGGTCCGCTGCCCCCCAAGGGGGGAGCTTTTCATCTTGGGAGCGGCCCTGCGATGAAAATAAAAACCTTCAACCCAAACCGATGGGTGCCGGTGCTCGCATCACGATGCGGGTGAACAGGCGGTCGTACACCGGGTCGGGTTTGTACTTTCCAGTGAGTGGATCGCAGTTCATGGCAAAGGCATCATCCAAGGCCTTCCACTCGGCTTCGGACAGTGTTTTCTCTGCTGCTGGCAACACTTCCTGCTCTTCCATGCGCATGTGCTCGATGTACATATCCACGTACTTCGTGAAGGCCTCTGTAAAAATCACACGGCGCGATTCGCCGAGCAGCTCCCAGCCGAGCAAGAGATGCTGGATATCGCGCACCGCTTTTTCTGTGTATTCGTGGTCTCGGTCCAGGCGGGCAATGGCATCAGCGGTGCCAGGCGATCCCTTGAGGACGGCAGGGAAAAGCAGCTCAGTCTCTTTGGGGTGATGTAAGCGCTCAGGGAATTCGTCGATATAAAACAGCATGGCGCGCAACACGTCGAAGAAATTCTTCGGGTCATCGCCAGGACCACGCTCAACCAGCATGCGCATCGACTGCAGCATGGCTGCAAGCGACGAATGCTCATCGCGAATAATGTCCAGGCTCCGATGTTTCATGATGTCTCCTCGATATGACAAATCGAGTCTATTCATCATGGCCGGTCTCAGATATGACCTACATCAAGCGCAGGCTAGAGGCTGTCGGGCTCGATCGGTTTTGTAAACATATCCCCGATCTTTCCTGGTCCGAAATATGTTTGCTTGTCGATCACCAGCAAGAGAAACAAGCCCCCTCTTGACATTGCCATGATGGTAAGGTTCAGAATATGCTCAGTTTCAAGGACTTCACTAAATGAGCAAAACTGACCATACTTTCTCTGTCACCGGAATGACCTGTGGGCACTGCGAACGAGCAGTCACCCAGGCTGTTAAAAAACTCGATCCTCAGGCCGAGATCAACATAGATCGCCCTGCCAATAGTGTGAAGGTCGAATCCACGCAACCCCGGGAAGCCTTGGCCGCTGCGATTGCCGCCGAGGGATACGAAGTCGCCGTATGAGCAAAGCTCAGGCTGAAGCGCCCCCCGTCGCCATTGGCGAGGCCGCACGGGCCTCTGGTGTGTCGCCCAAGATGGTGCGTTACTACGAAGAACTGGGCTTGCTGGGCTCGGTCTTGCGTACCGACAGTGGTTACCGCCAATACACCTCGTCAGACGTGCACACGCTGCGCTTCATCAAGCGTGCTCGCACTCTGGGGTTTTCAATGCCGGAGATTGCAGAGCTTGTGGGCCTGTGGCGCGATCGGGAGCGTGCGAGTTCCAGCGTCAAGCAGATCGCCCAGCATCATGTAGACGATCTGCAAGAGCGCATTGAAGGTATGCAGGCCATGCGCCGCACGCTATTGCACCTGCTGCACGACTGCCAGGGAGACAACCGGCCTGACTGTCCCATCCTGGACGACCTGGCTGGGCATTGAGACTAGCCCTTCGACATTCGTAATGGCCGTTGAACGGCCACATCTTTTTTAATCCAACTTTACAAAGCCTTATCGGCCAGGCAAGCAGCGGATACACGCGAATCGGAAACTACGTCCCAAGCCAACAGGTCAATGACCACTACCTGATGGCCGATGACTTGTTTTCACTGGTCTTTTTCTCTGAAGGAGAATTTTCATGACCCATCATCCGAAACGCCTATTCCTCGCTGGCTTGCTGGCGACGACTCTCGGTACTGCAGCGTTTGCCCAAACCCCTCCTACGCCACCGGCCAATGCGATGCCAGCGGCTGGTGAGTCTTCCGCCCGCCCTGGCCAAGGCGAGCGTCGCGCCCGTATGGATCCGGAAAAGCATGGCAAGCGCATGGCCGAGCACCACGCCAAGCGCATGGGCGAGCTGAAAGCAAAACTCAAGCTGACCCCTGCTCAGGAAACTGCATGGACCAGCTATAGCGCAGCCATGCAGCCACCTGCTCGCGATGCCCGACAGCGCGAGGATCGTGCGGCTTTTAAGAAGCTCACCACACCTGAGCGCATCGATCGCATGCAAGCCAAGCAAACCGAGCGTCAAGCGGCCATGCGTCAGCGCGGTGATGCCGTCAAAACGTTTTATGCCCAGTTGACACCTGAGCAGCAAAAAACGTTTGACAGCGAATCCCTGCGGCATGACCGACGTGGGCCTCACGGCGGTCGCCATCACCATGGTGGGCCGGGCCACAACCGCTGAACTTGACCTAAGTCAAGAACCCCATGAGCCAAAGCTTCTGAACCGGAGCTTTGGCTCTTTTTTTGTCTGATTTGGGCTAAGCTGCGGCCATCGTGCCGACAAACTACCAGCCTCCGCCACTTCCTTCAGCTCCGCCTGCCGGAACCTTACGCTTGCCAAGCGTGCGCGCCGTAGAGCTTGGCGCGCCTTTGCATTGGCTTGCATTGGGTTGGCAGGATATGAGGCGAAGCGGCTGGTTAAGCCTTGCGCATGGTGTGGTGCTGGCACTTTTCGGTTGTGCACTGCTGTGGCTGGCTCACGATCAATTCTGGTTGCTGGCCGGTGCCTTCTCCGGTTTTTTGGTAGTCGCCCCCGTATTGGCCACCAGCCTTTATGCGCTAAGCCGTGCACTGGAACGCGGCGAGCCGATAGGCATCTCCACCATCGCGCTCACCTGGACCCGCTGGCAATATTCGCGCTACGCAGTGCACGGTGGCTATTGGGGCATGGTGCGCTTTGGCCTGCTGCTGTCACTGGCCGGCACGGGTTGGGTGCTCACGTCAGCCGCTCTGATCACCCTGCTGGCGCCGCAAGCGGTGCACACCCCCATGGATTTCGTTCGCCAGGTGATGCTCGCCCCAGGCGGATACCTGTTCGAGCTGTGGCTGACCATGGGCGCGCTCATGGCGGCACCGCTCTTCGCCTCCAGTGTGGTGGCCATGCCCTTGCTGCTGGATCGCCGGGTAGACGTGTTGCAAGCGGTGCTCACCAGTTGGCAGGCTGTGCTGACCAACCCGGTACCCATGGCTTTGTGGGCAGCCCTCCTGATGGGATTGACCTTGATCGGTATGGCGACCGCCATGTTGGGCTTGATTGTGATCGTGCCCTGGCTTGGACACGCCAGTTGGCACGCCTACCGGGCACTGGTAAATGCCGGAAACTTGCCTGAGCGGCTGCCACCGGAAGTATGAGCTCCCCCCTGAGTCACCTTCGGTGCCTTCCCCCTGGGGGGACGCCACTAGCGGCCGGGCAAAGCCCGCTCCGCGGTGGCTATCGCATGGCCTGCTCCGCGGCCTTTCGTTTCCTTTGTTTCATGCGACGCGGCTAGCGCATAGCGCTATGGATAACTAGATATGTTTGGCTTTAACGAAGAGCAGATCGCCTGGTTCGGCCTCACGGTCGGCGTGGGGGCGTTCATGCTCTACATGCTGTTCATCATTGCTCAGCTGGCATGGGAATCTAAAGCTGGCAAGTTTGGCACTTTCGTGATCTTCCTGGGCCTGGCTTTTGGCATGCTGGGTTTTGTCGTCAAGCTGGTTATAGAGTGGTACATGACGCGCTAGTGCGCTTATGAACCGGCGTACGCCAAAGCCGTTCCGCTCAAAAGGGCCTTGGCGGCCACTTAGAACTCCAACACCTTCGAAGTTCGGCGCCATGGCGCCACCTAGCCCTCAGGCTCGTTCTTCCTGAGGGCATCTCTCTCTGCCTCCACCACGCATCGCTAATGGCTGCGTGGCTTGGTGTGCCCGTTTTCAACACGATCCTGCGGACGGCTCCCGTCCCCTCGTGCATGAAAGCCAGGGCAGTGGAAAACCATCAGCTGTTGTTCATCAATTCATCCGAAAAACTGCCTTTGAAACCCTGTGGATAAATCTGGCATAACGTGACAGTTATCCACAGGCCAGCGCAATTAGTCAAAGTTGTTCCTATCGGACAAGTTAGCCCAGACCGATTTGCACACAGCCAAGAAGGCTTGCTAACTAGTTGATCTTGAACCGAAAAAAACAAAGCGTCCACAAACCCACAGGCCTCTACTACAACGATCTATTTATATAGATAAGAAAAGAAGTAATACAGGGAGAACTAAAAACGCCGCGCCTGAAGCTTGGACCCTCACTTTGGGCCGCTTTTTGAATAGCTGAAAAGGCGTTTTCGGAGGCAAAAACCAGGACTTTTTGCGCAAGGAAGCGTCTGAGGCTTGAATGCCGGTTGACTGGGGTCGCGCGCTTCGTTTCGGCGCTTGGTGTCGGTGTTAATATCGATGGATGTCTGTTGCCCTCGCTGGAAACGTTCCTACCTCCTTCGAGATCAAGAGCGCCAGCCTTCCCGTCGTTGCTTTGATGCTCAAATCGCCCGATTTGGGACTGCTCGAGCGCGAGATGGCCACGCGTTTTGGCGATATTCCTGATTTTTTTGACGATGACGCTTTGATCATCGATCTGGCTCCCCTCAAGGCTGAGCAGCCAGAAGCAGTGCCAGATTTCGATGCCTTGCTGCCGCTGCTGCGGCAGCATCGGCTGCGGCCGCTGAGCGTAAGAGGCGGAAGTCCGGCTCAGATGGAGGCGGCTGTGAAAGCCGGGCTGGTGCCCACAGCGGACGCCGTAGTGCCGCGCAGGCCACCTGCCGCAGAAACCGCTCCACCGCCCAGGCCGCAATCAGAGGCCGAAGTGGTGGTTGCACCACAAAGCAATTCAGCCAAGGCTGAAGCGTTGCCCGTAGCGACTGAGCCCGCGCAGACACAGCTCACGGCGCTCGTGATTGAGCGTCCGGTAAGATCGGGCCAGCAGGTTTATGCCCGGGGGCGAGATCTGGTGGTGATGGCCATGGTCAATCCAGGGGCGGAAGTGATCGCCGATGGGCATATCCATGTTTATGCGCCGCTGCGTGGTCGGGCCATTGCAGGCGCGCGTGGAGACCAAGCCGCCCGGATTTTTGCCCTTGAGATGAACCCGGAGTTGATCTCTATCGCCGGCGTCTACCGCACCACTGACACTCCTTTGGCTCCCGAAGTTTGGGGCCGCGCCGCACAGATTCATCTGGCCAGCGACGATGGGGGTGACAAACTCATCGTTACCGCTATTTCCGGTTAATAGCAGTCAAACCCATTGTTGTCCGGTTGAATCCGGTTTGAATTTCAGAAAGATTTTTCACGCATGACCAAAATCGTTGTGGTGACTTCCGGCAAGGGTGGCGTGGGTAAAACCACCACCAGCGCTGCCTTTTCCTCTGGTTTGGCGCTGGCTGGCCACAAAACAGCCGTGATTGACTTCGACGTCGGGCTTCGTAATCTTGACCTCATCATGGGCTGCGAGCGGCGCGTGGTGTATGACCTCATCAATGTCATTCAGGGCGAGGCGAACCTTCACCAAGCCTTGATCAAAGACAAGCAGTGCGACAACCTCTTCGTACTGGCTGCCAGCCAGACGCGCGATAAAGACGCGCTGACCCAGGAAGGCGTCGAAAAGGTCTTGAAAGACCTGACGGAGATGGGTTTCGACTACATCGTTTGCGATTCACCCGCCGGTATCGAAACTGGCGCGTTGATGGCCATGCACTTCGCTGATGAAGCCCTGGTGGTCACCAATCCGGAAGTCTCCAGCGTGCGTGACTCTGATCGCATTCTGGGCATGCTGGGCAGCAAGACAAAGCGTGCGATTGAAGGCTTGGAGCCCATCAAAGAGCATTTGCTCATCACTCGCTACAACCCGAACCGCGTTGCTGATGGGCAGATGCTCAGTTTGGAAGATATTCAGGACATTCTGCGCATCAAGCTGATCGGTGTCATTCCCGAGAGTGAAGCAGTGCTGCAAGCCTCCAACCAGGGTCTGCCCGCCGTGCACTTGAAGGGCACAGACGTGGCAGAGGCCTACACCGACGTCATCCAGCGCTTCCTGGGCAATGACAAGCCGCTGCGTTTCGTTGAGGCAGAAAAACCCGGATTTTTCAAACGCCTGTTCGGAGGGAAGTGAGTCCATGTCATTTTTCTCGTTTTTCCTGGGCGAAAAGAAAAAGACCGCCAGCGTAGCCAAGGAACGCCTCCAGATCATTCTGGCCCACGAGCGTTCGGGTAGATCCGCTGAGCCAGACTATCTCCCTGCCCTTCAGCGCGATCTGATCGCTGTGATCAGCAAGTACATCAAGATTGATCCGAAAGACATCAAGGTCAATCTGGAGCGCCAGGATGACCTGGAAGTGCTCGAAGTCAAGATCGAACTGCCAGACAAGCCTGAAACTAGCTGATGCTCGCACTCAGCGCGCAGGTCTTGAGTGTTCGTTCATGATTCTGATGCGTGGCAAGGGATAGGGTTCGTCGCAGGTGAGGGCGGACATCTAGAATCTTCCGCGACGCTTCCATTTAGCCAACCCGACCGCCGGGGTCTCTGCCATGTCTTCTAGATCTGTTCCTCAGCAGCCGCCCCAATTTACGCTGGGCGCCACGACGCTGTATGCGCAGTTGGCCAGCTTGCTGCGTAGCCACATCCTCAGCGGTGAATGGGCCAGCGGCGAGACGATTCCCAGTCTTCAGGAATTGACTGAGCTCTACGGGCTTGGCCGGGTCACCGTGCGTCAGGCGCTGCAGATTTTGGCGGATGAAGGGTTGATCTCCAGCCAACGCGGGCGCCGCACCTTCGTGACATACGAGCCCGCCGAAAGCCAGGGCAACGGCATGGATGGCCCTGTGGTCTCCTACATGACTGCCCTGGAAGAGCGCCGACCCGATTTCAACGTGGTCTTGCTCTCGCGTGACCGGGTGGCCGGGCTGCCGCGTGGGCGCTGGCCAGTGGGCCGAGACGAAGGCCCCTATGTGCACATCCGCAAACTCGACCGGGATGGGGAGCAGGTTTACGGCCTGGCATCGGTCCATGTGGCCGAAGATCTCTACAAGCGTTTTCCAAAAGGCGCTGAGGGCAAGCAGAAGCTGGCACAACTGGTGCGCAAATACGGACAGCCATTGTCTGATGCGCGCGAACGCGTCACAGTGATACCCACTGATTTTGAAGCGGCCTCCGCGCTGGGCTATCCCATGGCGGCACCGGCAGCTCGCGCTGAGCGCGTGGTGTGTGATGCGGCGGGACGTGTCATCTACCTGGCAGTGAGCGTTTACCGCGGCGACCGCTTTGGCCTTGAGCGCGATTTGATCGATTACTTTCGCTGATTTAGGGCAGCGTTAGCTGCTGCGGTTTTTAAAGGAATTCTGGGCAGATTTTTCGCTCGGACTGTACATCCCCTGCTCGGCGGACCCGGCGAATACCCAAGTCCTCGGTGACTGTGGCCTGCACGGTGACCGGTGGTTGGGAGTTCTTCCCCCAAGTACGAATCCAAAGTTCACTATCGTATTGAAGTCACGCGTGTGCGTGGCTGAACAGTACCCCGTAGTAGCGCTCTTCCCAGATACAGAAATTCTTGATAGCATGTTGTTCGCTAAATAGAACTTCTTTTGCGTAAGTCGCACATGCTGCAGGATCCTTCCACCGCTTTCCAGGCCAGCCGGGCCATCCACTTTCCTTTCTCTACATCATGACGGACGCCAGCCGCTCTCTTTCCGGGCCGTTGGCCGGCGTCAGAATCATTGATGTCACTGCGGTGCTGATGGGCCCTTCTGCCACACAGCAGTTGGCCGATTTAGGGGCTGATGTCATCAAGATTGAACCACCTGATGGCGACAAGACGCGGGCCATTGGCCCCATGGGCGATCGCAAGATGGGGCCCATTTTTTTGGGAGTGAACCGCAACAAGCGGAGCCTTGTTCTGGATCTGAAAGCGCCAGAAGGTCTTGAGGCGCTGTTGCGCCTGGTTAAAACGGCTGATGTGCTCACCTACAACGTACGACCAGCGGCCATGGCCCGCCTGGGCTTGACTTACGAGGCATTGAGCGCTCTCAACCCGCGCTTGATCTACGTGGGCATGTTCGGATTTTCCCAGCGGGGGCGCTACGCGCCCTCCCCTGCATTCGATGATCTGATTCAGGCTGCTGCTGGTGTCACCGCGTCCATGACTGCGGCCAGCGCTAATGGCTCGCCCGGTTTTGTGCCATTGAATCTGATGGACCGTTCCGTAGGACTTTACGCATTTGGCGTCATCGCATCGGCCCTCTATGCGCGTGAGAAATCCGGTGAAGGTCAGCGTGTGGATGTGCCCATGTTCGAAACCATGGTGCCCTACGTGCTGGGCGATCACCTCTACGGCCAAAAGTACCAGCCAGCACAAGGTGGGTTTGGTTATCCGCGGCTCATGTCGGCCGCCAGGCGACCCTTTCGCACCAAGGATGCCCAGGTGTGCTGTGTGATCTACCAAGACCACCATTGGAAGGCCTTCCTCGCCATTCTGGGAATGGGGCATTTGTACGACACAGATCCGCGTTTCAAAGACATCAATGCGCGCACCAAGCACGCAGACGAACTCAATCTTTTTGTTGAAAAACACCTGGTTGAAAAAACCACGTCTGAATGGCAGCAGTTGCTTAAGGAAGCTGATGTGCCTGTGTTTCCCGCCCACACGTTCGAGACGCTGCTTGAAGACGGGCATCTGCAAGATATTGGATTCTTCCGCGAAGAAGACGTGCCGGGCGTTGGAAGCGTGCGCGAAACAGCTGTACCCAGCGAATGGTTCGGCACACCTGCGCAAGGCTATCGTCCACCGCCGTCTCTGGGGCAACACAGCGCAGAAATTCTGGCGGAGGCGGGCTACACGCCAGATGAGATCGATCAGCTCATGCGCCAAGGAGTGACTCGGGCTGGGTCTTGAAGGCTCGGAGTGTGCGTGTTTGTTTCACGCGGTGCAGATAGCGCATCGCGCCACTGATACCTGACTAGAAAGGCAAGGCGATGGAACGCAGAACATTCAGCAAAGGGTTTGTTGCAGGTGCCGCACTTGCGGCCACTGGCTTGGCGCGCGCTCAGGCAGGACGCCAGCCCACCATGGTGGTGCCTTACACGCCAGGTGGAAGCACTGACATACTAGGCCGCCTGTTTGCGGACGCCTTTTCCGCACAGGCTGGCGAGAAGTACATACTGGAAAACAGGCCGGGTGCCAATGGCATGCTGGGCTCCGCTTACGTAGCTGCCGCACCGCCTGATGGCCGCACCCTGATGTACACCTACGGCAACCTGATGCTCAATCAGGAATTCCTCATGAAGGAAAACCGCCTTCAGCCCTTGCGGGATTTGGTGCCAGTCACACGCGCGTGCCTGATCCAGGCGGTGATCGTGGCCGCGCCTTCCTTTCCTGCTTCCAACTTGCGCCAGCTGCTGGATATGGCGCGCAAGAGTCCTGGCAAGCATTCCTATGCCTACTATGGCGACCTTGGCATCGCTGCGGTGGCGGCGGAGGCTGATGTGCAGTTGCTACGTGTGCCCTACAAAGGCGGTGTGCCCGGGATGATCGATGTCGCTGCCGGTACGGTGGACATCATCACCAGCTCATTGGCACAGGCGGCGCCGCTCCTAAAAGCGGGCAAACTCAAGGCTCTGGCGGTTTACGGTGATGAGCGGCTGCGTGAATGGCCAGACGTGCCTACGGTGAAGGAAGCGCTGCCCAATTTCCGGGCTGTGGACTATCAAGTGGTAATGGCGCCCAAAGGTACCTCCGGCGCTGTGCTGGCTCAGTTGTCGCAACGCGCCAGAGCCGCGCTGGCGGGAGCCGAAATCCGTCAGGCCTTCTTGGAGCGCGGTGCGATCGTGGCGCCCCTCAGCCCCGAGGAGACATTGGCCTTTATGGAGACTGATAGAGAGCAGTTGGCCAAGGTGGTGAAGGCCGCAAAGATCTTGCCTGAGTAAGAGGCAAACTAGGGCGTGTTCACACTAAATTCACCCCCGCGTGAGGTTCTGGCGAGCCGCAATCAAGGCGCAAACCGCAGCCGGGTTGGACACCCGGCGAGGGTTTGCGCGGCCGGCGTCGGCAACGCCGAGTGCGGCTTGCCAGAGCCTCACCCTTCGGGCCGGGGCTTGCCGGGCCGCATTGCCGCGTTGCGCCTCTTGCCAAGGATCGCACCTTGGCGGCACGGCACGCCTTGCACTGCAGCCCGGCAAACCCCGGCGCGGGGGTGAATTTAGTGTGAACACGCCCTAGATGGCCAAAGGTCTTGAGTGGCGGCCGTT
>NZ_AUGX01000033.1 GCF_000422885.1 Ottowia thiooxydans DSM 14619
GTAAGCGGTCAATAAACCCCGCCCTTGTGCTGTTTGAGGGATGTGTACCGTGCGCGGTTCACGGTGCGCCGAGGACGATGTTCCAAGGCAGAAGGGCTTCATAGTCATCGACGGTCTGGGCCAATGGAAGCTTCTTGAACAGCGCGGCGAGGTAACGGGAGGGCTCAATGTTGTTGGCCTTGGCCGTCTCGATGAGCGAGTACAGATTGGCGCTGGCATTGGCGCCCCCCACCGTGTCGGCGAACAACCAGGAGCGCCGCCCCACCACGAAGGGCCGGATGGCGTTCTCCACCGGGTTGGAATCGAGTGGCCAGGCGCCGTTGTCCAGGAACCGAATGAGCTTGGGCCACTGCCCGTGCAAGTAGTGCAGTGCCTCGCCCAGCAGACTTGAGGGAGTCACGCTGTGCAAGTTCGCGAGAAGCAAGCGTTCGATCTCTCGCACGACAGGGGCGCTGTAGCGCGAGCGCAGGCGTAACCGACGTGCAGGCTTCCAATCCCGGGCCAGTGACTCCGCCCGGTATAGCTTGCCGATGAGTTGCACGAAACGGGTGGCAACCTGATCGGGCGAACGCGCCGCCTTCGGTATGGCCTCCTCTGCCTTGATGAAAGGTCGACGTGCGTGCACCCAACACCCCAGATGCGTCAATCCATGGTCTGCGGCGATGCCGTCATAGACTTGGTAACCATCGCTCACGAGCGTGGTTCCAGGCCGGATACCCGCATACAGCTTCTTGGCATGCACCTCACCTCGGCCTGGGGCATAGGCGAACAGCCGCACCGGTGGCCCGGTGCCGGGGCCATTCATCTGCGCCCACATGTAGCTTTTGGTCTGCGCCTTGCGACCGGGCTCCTTGAGCACCTGGACCGTGGTCTCGTCGCCATAGATCAGGTCCGAGTCGAGCAGGTGGTCGCGCAGCAGATTGATCACGGGTTGCACGGCCTGGCCGATGCGCACAACGCCGGCGGCCAGGGTGTTGCTCGCGATATCGCCGCCAAAGCGGCGCAGCAACGCGGCCGTGCGGTACAGCGGCATGCCGAACTGGTACTTGCCGGTGATGACCCAGGCCTGCGCAGCTTCAGTGAGTAGCCCGCGCGGGATGACGCGCGCCGGCGTCGGTGCGACCTTCAAACTCTGATCGCAGCAAGGACAGGCGTACTTGATACGGTGGTGCTGCAGAACGCGCACCTGTTCGGGGATGACGTCGAGTTGCTCACTGACCTCCGCGCCAATCTCCACCAGCGTGTGCCCATCATGGGCGCACACGCGCTCGGCCTCGGGCAACTCGTGACGCACGACCTCACGTGGCAGTGCGGGGTCCAGCGGCTTGCGCCCACGCTTCTTGCGCTGGTGGCCTGCCACCGGTGTCGATGCCTCTTCATCGGTCTGTGCCGGCAGCGTCTGCACGGTGGGCGCGAGTGCCTCGGCCTCGTTGAGAAACAAGTCCTTCTGGTCGGTGCTGCGCGCCTCACTCTTGGCGGCGAACAGTTGGCGTTGAAACGCTTTGAGCCGCTCCAGCGCCAAATCCCGCTCGGTGGTGGCCACCCGCAGCGCGCCGGCAAGCGCATCACGTTCGGCGATGAGGGCGCTCAGTTCTTCAGCGGTGATGGAGACAAGCGATGACACGCCAACTTGGATCTGCATGCCCCATCATCGTTCCTTCACCATTGGGTCAAGCCACGCTGGTGTAGCGCAGATGGGGGTGGCGTTGCACCACCTCGATGTCGATGCCCTCCAGCAGCCAGTGCAACTGCTCGATGGTCAGCGTGGGCACGGCCTGTGCCGATGGCCAGATGAACCGGTCCTTCTCCAGCCGCTTGAGCAACAGCCAAAAGCCGTTGCGCTCCCACCCCAGAATCTTGATACGGTCGCGCCGACGGTTGCTGAACACATACACGCACGAGGCAAACGGATTCAGACCGAGCGCCTGCTCCACCAACACAGCCAGGCCATTGATGTTGAGCCGAAAGTCCACCGGTTCGCGGTGCAGGTAGACCTTCATGCCTTCGTCAAAGCGGAACACCGCAAGCTCCCCAAGACTCGAATCACTTCGCCAACGTTGCTCAGGTCCAGACCACGCATGTCGATCACCACGCCATTGGGCAAACGTGCCTGCATGTCCATCACAGGCGCAGGCGCAGGCATCGATACCGGTGGCAATGCAACTGGCACAAACGCCGCCGCCGTTGGGGCCACGTTGGCCACCGAATGCCGCGCACGGGCATCGCGTTCATGTTCACGAAGCCAGCGGCTGACCTGGTTGGCATTCACGCCGCACTCCCGCGCAAGGCGAGAAACTGATGCTCCTGGCTGTCGACACAAGGCCACCAGCTCAGCCTTCGCCCCTTCGTCGTACACGCTGCGCCCGTCGCTCTTGCGTCCCACCACCAGTCGGCGCCTGAGCTCACTCAATTCGTCTGTCATCTACGTTCCCACGTTGGTCTATGTGGGAACGTAGGCTCTCAGGTCACAAGCCTCTGTTCAAGGGCGGGGTTTATTGACCGCTTACGATGCGCAAGGGCAGATTTTCATTGGCGTTGAGTGCCTCACTCGCGCTTATGAGGGCGTTGGCTGGGCGTGGGTGCATCGTTTCTTCAATTTGCCCGTGGTGCGCCCGCTGGCGAACAGCCTCTACCCCGTGGTCGCGCGCAATCGCTACCGCATGCCACAGTGGCCTATCGCGTGGATTTTTGAATCTGCTGCGCGTCGAGCTGCTGAACGCGCTGCACGACGCAGTGCACGATGCACTCAGGAGCACTGTGAACTGGACGATCACGATATCCGGAGCTGAACCTGCTTGAAAGAGCCATCATGCCAAACACCTCCACGTCTCCCGCCTCATCCCGCACGGTACTGCTGTGCGGCGCGCAGGGCTTCATTGGACGGGCGTTAGCCCAAAGCCTGAAAACGCAAGGTTGGTGCGTACGCTCCGCCAGCCGCAGCAGCCAACCTCCGCTGGATTATGCAAACCTGCGTACCGCAAGCGATTGGTTGCCCCACCTGCAAGGGATAGACGCGGTGATCAATGCCGTGGGACATCTGCGCGGCAGCACCCAGGCACCACTGGAGAGCATTCACGCCCAGGCGCCGATGGCCTTGTTCAAGGCTTGTGCGGAGTCAGGCATCCGCCGAGTGATGCAACTCTCAGCTTTGGGCATAGATGGCAATGAAACGGCCTATGCACGTACCAAGCGTGCCGCAGACCAGCACCTGCAAGCCTTGACTGCGGCTGGGCAGCTTGATGGCGTCATCGTGCGCCCCAGCATTGTGCTGGGTTTTGGCGGTGCTAGCACGCAGTTGTTCATGCGGCTCTCCCAATTGCCCGTACTCGCGCTGCCCCGGCCTATGTTCGAGCAACTGATCCAGCCGCTGTTTGTAGGAGACCTGACGCAAGCCATGGTTCGACTGCTGGAATCTGGTCATACCGGAACAGTGGAACTGGGCGGACAGCAAAAGCTAAGTATGGCTGCGATGATTGCCGCTCTGCGGCTTCAGCGCGGCCTGAGGTCTGCGCTAGTGGGCACCCTGCCCGATTGGATAAGCCACGCGAGCGCCCGGCTCGGCGATGCCATACCGGTATCTCCCTGGTGCAGCGCATCCCTTGTTCTGACCTCTCATGACAACTGCTGCAATCCGGCATTGCTTCGCACCTGGCTGGGGCGTGATCCAGTGGCTATAGAGCAAATGCTGAGACATATCAAAGCGCATCACTAAGCGAATACCGAATCGTCAAACGCCAAACGTGACGGAGTCCATCATGAATCACGACATACTTGGAAATGGAGATGCAGGCCAGACACGACCCGCAGAGATGAACAGCCGTCTGGCTCACAGCATGGGAAGCGGCTTGCCACCTTCTCTGCGCTGGCTGCATTGGAGTCTGGTGTTCGTATGGCTGCTTACTGCGGTGGTCAGCGTGCACCAATGGCAAGGGCAAAGCAGCGAGTTGCTGCTTGCTGCGGGCATTCCGGTGGGACGTTTGCAGGACTGGTTGATTGGCGGAGGCGCCGCAATGGATCTTCTGATCGGCCTCTGGCTCTGGCTGCGTCCATCCCGAATGGCCTATGCCGTAGCCCTCGCCGGCATGGCGATCATGACCCTGATGGCGACCGCCATCTTGCCCAGCCTTTGGTTGCATCCGCTGGGGCCTCTGAGTAAGAACCTGCCCATCGCCGCCGCGCTGCTGATGCTGATGCAACCCACACACGAGAGAAAGTAATCTGCAATGAACACCTATCTTCTCCTCAAGACCGTTCACATTCTCTCCAGCGTGCTGTTGGTGGGAACCGGCTTCGGCTCGGCCTTTTACATGTTCTTTGCCAACCGCAGCGGCTCCGTGCAGGCTCAAGCTGTCGTAAGCCGCCTGGTTGTGCGCGCTGACTGGTGGTTCACCACTCCGGCCATGATCATTCAGCCCTTGTCTGGATTCGCGATGATGTACATGGCCGGCTGGCCTTGGCACACTCCGTGGCTGCTGCTTTCAATGGCCCTGTATCTTTTCGCGGGCACATGCTGGGTGCCTGTTGTGTTGATGCAAATTCGGATGGCCCGGATTGCAGGCACGGCTGCCGCACAAAACACGCCAATGCCTCCAGCCTATTTGCAGCTTGCACGCAGGTGGGAGATTCTGGGCTACCCCGCGTTTATTGCGATGATGGCTTTATACGCGCTGATGGTGAACAAACCTGCGCTGTGGGGTTAAAAATACTGGTCGCAAGGGCGCCTCGACCGAGCTCCCGCAGCCTCCTCCTGGTCCGAGCTCTCAAGCCTACGTTCAATTCACGTCCACGAACTCCAAGCTCAGCTCACCCACCCAAGCTGTGACAAAAACTCATCCCGTCCCATCACGCCCAACCGGTTGTAGAGCTGCCTGCGGTGGTAAACGACAGTGTTGATACTGATGTCCATGCGAGCGGCGATCTGCGGTTCGGACATACCATATGCCAGCCACCAGGCCAGCTCGTGCTGGCGCTGGGGCAGGCGCAACCTCTTCAGTGCCTGCAGCAGGCGCGTACCACGTGACACGCGTTGCGTGATGTGTATCGCCGCGGCATCATCCGCACCATGCGCGGCAGCCAGGCGCGTAGCCCTCAGCGAAAACCATCCCTGACTATTGCGCAATTCAAGCTGCGGCGGCTGCAGTGTCGTGCTGTCTTGTGACACGAGCCTGCGCAGCAATCCTTGCAGCGCAGGAGGCAATTCGGCTCCGCGCCGCCAGCGCCAGCCAAAAGCCAGTGGCATCAGCGCTTCGGACTCAGGCGATATCCACAAAGGCTGGCCCTGCAGCGTGGCGATCAGCAGGCCTTGGGCATGCACTTCGCTGTCTTTGGCCTCGAGTTCGCTGGGCTGAAGGATGCCCGCCAGACTGGCTTCGAGCGGCGCTAGTGCGGCCACCTCTTCCTGCTCGAAAGGGCGTGAGCCCGTATGGCGGTAAAGGATGAGGGTACCAATGCCCCTGCCTTGCGGTGTGCGCAGCACCAAGCTAGCCCAGTGCGCCACATCTGCCGGACGCAGCAGTACGTTAAAAAAATCACTGCGCAGTAGCTCCGCATAGGGCACTCTCAGCAACTGTTCCAGTTGATGCGGGCCATGTTCATGGCGCACAGCTTCGCCAAATTGGCGCAGGCTGCGTTGGAACAAGCGGTGCTCATCTCGCAACATGCGCGGGTCGAAGTAGTCCACCATCGCAGCCTGCAGAGCCGGGTTTTCCATATAGGTTTCCAGCGTGCCTTCGCCGCCGCCATCGACACCGGGATGAACGTAAGCGCCAGCGTCGAAGCCGATATATGGACGCAGGCTTTCCAGCAGAGGGACGATGTGATGCGGACCACCCCCGGCCAGACACGCCATCGAGTGCAGGCGTGCAAGTGCTTGGGGAAGAACGGAAAGCGCAGGCATGCGGCGCATCGTAATCCATTGTCACCCCCATGTTCCACCACGGCCTACCCCGGCCGGGTGGGGTACGAAATAGCATTGCCGGCTAGGCTGGTCGATTTCCAATCCTGAAGGCTTCTCCTCCATGAATATCTCGGCTCTATCGCGTTCGCTTTTCATCCTGGTCAGTGCTGCGGGCCTCTTGATGGCGGGCCATGCCTGGGCTGCCAATGGCACGGACCCGGCTCGCTTTCGCCTTACCCCCGCCCTGCTCGAACGTATGAACGCGGTGGAAGCCGAGCTAAAACAATCTGGTGCGGCCAACAAACAAAACGATGACAACGATGATGCCGACGCCGAATCAGTGCAGGACATCGCGCGCAAGCTAGATGCGCAACCGCACATACGCGCGGCACTGGCGCGACAAAAACTGTCCAGCACCGAATATGTCTCCGCGGGGCTCGCGGCTCTGCATGCCGGCATGTATTTAGCAGTGGAAAAGAGCGCTGACCCGCGGGCTGCAGCTTCCTTGACGCCCGAGCAGCGCGCGAATATCGAGGTGATGCGCGCCCGGCGCAAGAAGTAGCGCTACCGTGGCGGGCTAGGGCGTTGGGGAAAACGCCTTAGTGCCAATCGCTAGGTGTGCGGCTTGAGCATGCCCTGACGTAGCTTTCCAAGTAACTCTTGCCGTTGCATAACCCCTAGCCGGTTGTAAAGCTGGCGTCGATGGTAGACCGCAGTGTGGATGCTGATGCCCATGCGCTGGGCGGTCTGGGTTTCTGACAATCCGCGTGCCAACCACCAGGCCAGTTCATGCTGGCGCTGGGGTAGATCCAGCGCCAGCAGCGCCGCAAGCAGGCGCGCTCCGCGCGCCACACGGCGGGTGATGTGCAGTGCCACCGCCTGGGGGCCGTGTGGGCTCTCTGCCGCGGCCATGCGCGTAGCGCGCACCGAAAACCATCCCTGCGGAGTTTGCAGTTCCAGGGCGGGCACTTCCAGGAGGTCCGTAGCGTCCAAGCGCCGTAGCAGTTCCAGCAACGCGGGGGGTAGCCCAGCGCCGTGCCGCCAGCGCCACCGCCAACCAAAGGCCATGACCAGCAGCGGCTCAGCCTCTGGCGATAGCCAAAGCGGATGACCTGCTGGCGTGACCACCAGCATGCCTTCACTATGGACTTCGTAGTGGTCCGAGTCGTACTCGCCGCTTTGCAGAATGCGCGCCAGGTGAGGCTCCAGTCGCGCCAGATGCGCCACGTCGTTCGGCGTGAACAAGGGCGACGCAGCCTCGCGGAACAAAAATAGCGTGCCCACACCCACCCCTTGCGGTGTGCGCAACGTCAGCTTCAGGTACTCCATGCCTTCACCGGGGCGAGCAACCACATTGAAGAAATCGCTGCGCTGAAATTCACGCATGGGCACCTGAATCAGTTCGCGAAGCAGCTTGGGACCGTATTCGTGCGCCACCGCGCCCGCCAGATCGTGCGAGCTGCGACCCAGTACCTCGCGCTCGCTTTGCAAGATGCGCGGATCGAAGCTCTCGGCCACCACATCCAGTAGCGGACCGTCTTGCACATACGCCGCCACCGCACCATCGCTGCCGGGGTAAAGCAAGCCGCCAAAGTCAAAGCGCACGACTTGGCCCAACTCGGCCAGCAGCGGCTCGATGAGCCGCACGCCACCCACGTCAAGGCTGGCCATGCGATGCAGGCGTGCAAGTGCATGGCGATTGGGTTGGCGAGGCGAGCGTGAGGCAGGCATGGCCGAAATCTAAAAGCTGCTTCTGCTCGCGTCAACGCGGCTTCTACAGCTTGCAGACCCTGTGCAACACCTACCCCGCCCGGGTGGGGCGCACGCGGGCAATCGTGGGTACCTTGTGCGCCGGGCATTTGATTCATGCCATTTTTACTACTTAGTAGATAGCTTCAAGCACTTTACAGATGAGCGCTAGAGGCCAATTTCATTCAGAAAATGTTCTCACCATGACCGTAGTCCCCAAGTCCTGCCTGACCCTGGCAGCACTGATCAGCTCGCTGCTCATCGCCACATCCACCGCCCACGCGCAGTGGGAAAACGCAGCCCCATTGCCCGAGGCCCGGGCCCAGCACACTGCCACTGTGCTGGCCAACGGCCAGGTGCTGGTGGCCGGGGGTAGTGCCCACCTGGCAAATACGCCTACGCATGCCACCACCCTTTTGTACAACCCCGCCACGGGCCAATGGCGCGCAGGCCCTGATCTGGCGCAAGCGCGCCGCGGCCATACTGCCACGCCACTTCCCAATGGCACCGTGCTGATAGTGGGTGGCATCACGAGCAGCGGCGGGCAGATACCCCTGGCGCAGTCCGGCGTTATCTTTGACCCGCGCGCTGGCGCCCCGGGCATCGGCGGTTTCACCGAAACCGCCAATACCCCCATGCTGCGGCGCGCGCGCCACACGGCCACGGTGCTGCCCAATGGGCAAGTTCTCGTAGTGGGCGGCCAAGGCATCGCGGGCCAGGCGGCACTAGCCAGCACCGAGCTTTACGACCCCGCCACCCGCACCTGGGGCAGCGCCCCTTCCTTGCCTGGCAGCAGCTTTGGCAAACGCGATCACACAACCACGCTGCTGCGTGACGGCCGCGTGCTCGTCGTGGGCGGCGAAAGCAACCACGAAGTCCCCACCCTTGACGCCTACCTGCGCGAGAGCGACGGTAGTTGGACCAGCGTACCGCTACCCGCAGGCCACCACCGCACGCTGCACAGCGCCACCTTGTTACCCGATGGCCGCGTATTCGTGGCGGGCGGAGTAGACATCAATGGCGAATCGCTACCTACCAGCCATTTTTTTCACCCCGCCACCAGCAACTGGACGCCCGGCCCGTTGCTCATCACTGCACGTGGCCGCCACAGCGCCACGTTGTTGCCTGATGGACGCGTGCTGCTGGCCGGAGGCCGGGGAGCAGGTGGCGCCGCCATAGGCACCGCCGAAGTGCTTTCACCCGATGGCAACGCCATGGCCCCCGCGCCCACCACCTTGGCGCTACAAGCGCGCCACAGCCACCACGCACTATTGCTACCCAACGGCCAGGTGCTGATCACAGGCGGCGCCGATTCCACCGGCACCGCGCTGGGGAGCAGCCAGCACTACGCGCCTCAGCCCCAACCCGCCGTCACCAACGCAGGCGGGCTGGCGGGTGCGTCGTGGCGTCTTTCCACCGTGCTGGCAGATGGTAGCGTGCTCGTCACTGGCGGCACACGCCCCGCCCCCGGTGTGGGCCCCATGCCCGCCCAGCGCTACTACCCCACGACCAACACCTGGACCAGTGCGGGCGAGCCCTTCATGAATGGCCGCATCGACGGCGCCCAAACCCTGCTGGCCGATGGCCGCGTGCTGCTCACAGGTGGCCAACCAGGCAGCGTCGGAAACGGTGTCTACGAAGCCGACCTGTACAACCCCGTCACAGGCACCTGGAGCCGTGCCGCCACCGGCCCTCAGCGTCGCTGGGGGCACACCGCCACGCTGCTGCCCGGTGGCAACGTGTTGGTAGCTGGTGGCCGCACATCCGGCCGCCTGGCCGACATCTACCGACCCGCCAGCAACGATTGGGTGCCCACAACCGCCTTGTCAGGCTGGCGCAGTCGCCATAGCGCCACGCTATTGGCCGATGGCCGTGTGATGGTAGCGGGGGGTAGAGGCGGTGACGGTGTAACCACATTGAGCAGCGTCGAGATATACGACCCCGCCACAGCAACTTGGCAGCCTGGGCCAGGCCCTCTGGCCGGCCCGCGCAGTGGCCACAGCGCCACGTTGCTGCCAAGTGGCCAAGTACTGATTACAGGCGGCGGGGGCGACAACCACCTGTACGACCCCGGCACCGGAACCACGCAAATGCTCACAGGCGGTACTCGCCGGGGCAACGGCTCCAGCCAGCACAGCGCCACGCTGTTGCCCACTGGCCAAGTCATGTTGGTAGGTGGGCGGGATACGAACACCTACGCCTACGTCAATATCATCACGCTGTGCAAACCTGCCGCGCTGGTGTGTGCCGACGTGGGCACAACCCCTAGCGCCATCGAAGACCACACCGCAGCCCTGCTCCCGGATGGCCGTGTGCTGGTAGCAGGTGGCTACAGCGTTGCACCCGCCGCCACCAGCACCTGGCTTGTCGACCCACGCCCGACCATAGCCGCCAATCGTGTCCGCCCTGCCATCACCGGTGGCCCCGCCACCGTCGAAGCAGGGGCGCCGCTGGCGCTCACGGGAGCGGCATTCATCGACGAAACCGAGGCCGCCAGCGGCTCCACGGCCCAGGCCACCAGCCAAGTGCCCATTCTGACCGTGCAGCGCATGGACGGCGGTTCCGTGCACTGGTTGCTGCCCAGTACCGGTGCCGTGGCCACGGTCAGCACCTTCACATCTGTGCCACTCCCCGCCAGCCTACCTGCAGGGCAGTACCAGGCACGTGTTTACACGGGCGGCATGGTATCCACTCCGTACGCATTCAACATCACCAATTTCTTGCCACCTGGCGCCCCCACCGAAGCCAGTGCCCAGCCCGGCAACAGCCAAGCCACTATCACTTGGCAAGAGCCCACAGGCACCCCGGCGGTGGCCAGCTATACCGTGACCGACAACACACGAGGGCACAGTTGCACGGCGGCTGCGCCCGCGAGCACCTGCACCATCCAGGGCCTTACCAACGGCACGCCCTACACCTTTATCGTCATCGCCACATCGGCTGGCGGCGCCACAGCCACCAGTGCCCCCACAGCTCCCGTCACCCCCAACGGCCCTGTGACCCCGGTACTAGGCGCACCCACGAGCGTGGTGGGCACCGCCGGCAACAGCCGCATCGCCCTGCGCTGGCAAGCGCCTGCCCAGCAACCAGGCAGCGTGGCACCCACACACTACACCGTGGTTTCGTCGCCAAGCCAACTCGGCTGCGGCCTGGTGCAAGCGCCCGCCACCACATGCACGGTGACTGGGCTGAACAATGGCACGGCCTACACTTTCGTGGTGCGCGCCCACGCCGCAGAGCTAACCCGCGACTCGTTGCCTTCGGCTCCGGTCACGCCTTTAGCGGCTGGGCCTGGCCCAGATCCGGAGCCGACCGGCCTGGTGCCCGTACCCGCGTTGGGCGCGCCCGCCATCGCCCTGCTCGGCCTGGGTGCTGCTGCATTGGGCGCTTTGCGTTTGCGGCGCAAAACAAAACAACCGGCCAGTAACGAGTCCACCCCGGTCAACTGACATGTACAGGCACTGGATTGCGAACTACGCTGCCACCTGAAACGGCGCCCGCACCCTCCGCTTCAGGACTTCATCGGAAGATCAGTGCGTGTTCACACTAAATGCCCCCTCGCGGGGTACGCCCAACCCGGTTGAGGTTCGCGCATTGAGTGGGATCACGCTCTGGATGATCGTTTCCGGGCGACTTGCGCAGGCGAGTGGGCACCAAGCACAGAGCCCATGTGATCAAGGAAAGCTCTACAGGCCGCGGGAAGAGTTCGGCCTGCCATAGTCTGCACTTCGAAATGGCGCTCGTTCATCTCACGGTCACGCAGCGCGATAGCCGCCACGTCCTTGCTTTCAAGCAGCCCTTTCAGCGCTTCCATGCCGCAGAAGGTCACGCCGCCACCTGATGCTGCGAATCTGACTAGTGGACCAAGATGATCACAGGCAAATACAGGTTCGCAGTGCAAGCCCTGACGGCTGAAGCTGATGTCCAGCAATTGCCTGAGCGTCGTGAAATGAGGAGGTAGCGCTACCGGATACGCGACGACCTGAGCCAATGACAGCTCTCGCTTCTTGGCAAGGGGGTGTTCCATTCCAACGACGGCCAAGATAGGAGAGGGGTGACGAAATTCGACGTTGATACCGCGTTCAGATGACAGGCCGAGTGAAATGCCGATGTCTACCTCGCCCTCTCGCACCATCTGAACAATTTTTGCCTGTGTACTCACCTTCAACGAAAAGCTGATCCCGCTGTAGTTACGGCGAAATTCAGCCGCCAGAGGCGGAATGAATTCATTCGCAAAACCTTCGGTGCTCGCGATTCGCACGGTGCCCATCCTCAAGCCTCGCAAGCCCTTGATGTCGTCCGCCACGCGTTCGATTTCTTGCCAGGCGCGCTTGGCATGCACCGCCAGCAGCTCGCCGGCAGCGTTGGGGACCATGCCACGCGCACGCCGCTCGAAGAGCAGCGTATCGAGCTCACTCTCCAGCCGTGCGATATGCCGGCTGACGGCTGAAGGCGCGACCCCAAGGCGGTTCGCCGCTTCGGAAACCGAGCCATGGCGAACCACCGCCAGGAAGTGTCGTAGCGCAGATTCCTGGAGAACGCGGTTGTTCAATGTCTTGGGCATAGAGGACTTTCATCGAGAGCTTTGCGAAATTCGCAACGATAAATTCTAAATATTGATATTGCTGGGGGTAGTAACGTTCCCTACATTTCGCATAGCGGGCTGGATTTTTCTGAAAAAACGGCACCGTCAGCCCTTTAACCGTAACCCACGCCCAAGAACTCCATGAGACTGACACTGCACTCCATAGCCGGCCTTTGCGTCACCACTCTTGGTCTCGGCTTACTTGCTGCGCCTGCAGTGGCGCAAGACAATTTTCCGAATCGACCAATTACGCTGGTAGTGCCCTACCCGGCTGGCGGTGGCGGAGATGCGCAAGGGCGCATCCTGGCGCTGAAGCTTGGCGAGAAACTCGGCCAGAACGTCGTGGTGGACAACCGCCCTGGTGCCGGTACGGCCATTGGTGCAAGCTTTGTGTCCAAATCGCGCCCTGATGGCTACACGTTGATCTGGACCAGTGCTTCCACCTTTACGTTCAATCCCGCCATCAGCACCAACCTCTCGTACGACCCCGTTAAAGGCTTTGAGCCTATCGGCATGGGAAGCAACGTGGCCATGGTGCTGCTGGCCAATGCAAACACGCCTGTTAATGATGTGAAAGGCTTGGTCGCGGAACTCAAAGCCAACCCGACGAAATACTCCTACGCTTCGTTTGGCAACGGAACCGCCGCCCATTTCGCGGCTGAAATGATGCTCGGAACGATGGGTGCCAAGATGCTTCACGTTCCTTACAAAGGCAGTGCGCCCGCCATGACCGATTTGATCGGCGGTCAGGTCAGCTTCTCTATGGATACGGTCACTGCAGCCTTGCCACAACTCAAAGGAGGCAAGGTCAAAGCCATCGCTGTCACCTCTGCCAAGCGCTCGCAACAATTACCTGATGTTCCCACCTTCACAGAAAGCGGCTATCCGTTGGATGTGACTTCTTGGGGCATGTTGGCCGCACCTCCAGGCTTGCCACCTGCAGTACGTGCCAAGCTGGAGAAGGCACTGGCTGAGACCATTGCAGATCCTCAAGTGCGCCAGGGTTTCGCAACGCAAGGCGTGGAGGCTCTTTTCGTAAGCGGCGCAAAGGCAGCTGCACAGATCGAACGTGAACTACCCGCCATGCGCGCGATGGCCGCACGTGCAGGCATTCAGGGCAATTAATACCTACCAGCACGAAGCCATCGTGAGCAATTTTTCAAGCCCTACGCAGCTCGTAGAACACTCTGCCGCCGAGTTGCGGCAGATGATCGCGGACAAGTCTATCTCTCCTGTCGAGCTGTTGGACGCGTGCATAGAGCGGATTGAGGCCATCAATCCGCTCGTTAACGCCATCACCGCCACCTGTTTTGACAGGGCACGCGCTGAGGCACGTGCCGCTGAGCAAGCAGTACTGAAAGGCGGGCCCCTAGGCTTGCTGCACGGCTTGCCGGTAGGGGTGAAGGATCTGGAACCCACCGCCGGCCTGCTGACAACCTACGGATCACCTCTGTTTCGCGGCCACGTGCCGGCGCAGGACATCGAACTGGTCGCACGCCTGCGCCGCGCGGGCGGCATTGTGGCCGGAAAGACCAATGTGCCGGAAATGGGTGCAGGTGCCAACACGTTCAATCCAGTATGGGGCGCCACTGGCAACCCCTTCAACCCCAACCTGAACGCCGGGGGATCTTCCGGCGGTTCCGCCGCAGCGCTAGCCTGTGACATGCTGCCCGTGTGCACGGGCTCTGATACCGGAGGCTCTCTCAGAATTCCCGCTGCCCATTGCGGTGTGGTGGGCCTGCGCCCGTCCCCTGGTGTGGTTCCCAGTTCACGCCGGCTACTGGGCTGGTCTGCCCTTTCCGTGGTGGGCCCCATGGGGCGAACAGTCGACGAAGCCTGCCTGCAACTGGCGGCCACTGCGGGTGTGCATGCGGGGGATCCGCTCAGCTATCCGCTGGACCCGATGGCCTTCCTGCAACTCCCCGCCGCTGAGCTTGGCAAGCTGCGAGTGGCATACACCACAGATTTCGGCGTCTGCGACGTAGATACAGATATCCGCGTGGCCTTCGCTGAAAAAATCTCCGCTATGCGGCATCTCTTCGCGCGATGCGATGAGGTTCGTGTAGAACTAGGTGACGTGCACCGTTGCTTCGACGTGCTCCGCACCGAGGCTTTCGTGGCCGGTATGAAAGAAGCTTACGAGAAAGACCCGAACAGCCTTGGCCCCAATCCACGCGCCAACTATGAAATGAGTGCCAGTATGGGCCTCGTGGACAGCGTCTGGGCACAGACCGAACAGACCCGTATCTTGCAGCGCTTTCAAGCTGTCTACAAAGACTACGACCTGTTGCTGACACCCACCACACCGGTTTCGCCCTTCCCCTGGACCATGCCGCATGCGCGGGTAGTGCAAGAGCGCGAACAAGCCAACTACTACCGCTGGCTGGCACTGACCTACGTGACCACGCTTACCACCCACCCATCAATCTCCCTGCCCTGCGGCACAGACGCCAAGGGCATGCCCTTCGGCCTGCAGGTCGTAGGCCGCTTCCGTGGCGACCTCACCCTGTTGTCAGCCGCACGGGCGATGGAAGAGGCCTTTGCCACCCATGCAGTTTTGCGCCGCCCTCGCCCTGATCTCGCGCGATTGAAGCCAGCGGTGCCGCCTCATGACTCCATCGTGACGGCACCACCGCCTGGCAATTGGCATGAGTTCGGCTCAGCTGGTGACGAAGCCATATCCGCTGTTTAACCCTCGCCGGTCGTCCCCGGTGTTCTCAACGTTTTTCCAAAGCTTCCCGCGCCATGGCCATTACCACCGAAGACTCCACTCTTGATGCACGCTTGACTCAACTGCAAGCCGAGTTCACCGCCAGCAACCCTGCCAGCGAGCGCCAGTTTTCTGCCCAAGCGCAGTTCATGCCGGGTGCGAACAGCAGATCGGTTCTGTTCTATGCACCCTTTCCGCTCACAATCGCACGTGGTGAAGGCGCCGCCCTGTGGGACGTTGACGGCCACCGATATGACGATTTCCTGGCTGAGTACACGGCAGGGGTCTATGGGCATTCAGCGCCTGAAATCCGCGATGCTGTTCTCACAGCCATGGAAGGCGGCATCAACCTGACGGGTCACAACCTGCTTGAAGGCCAACTGGCCAAACTCATCTGCGAGCGTTTCCCCCAGGTTCAGCAACTGCGCTTCACCAACTCAGGCACTGAAGCAAACCTGATGGCCATCAACGCGGCGGTGCACTTCACCAAACGCCCAAAGATTGTGGTCTTCTCCGGTGGGTACCACGGCGGCGTGCTGACATTTGGCGCCAAGCCCTCCCCCATCACCGTTCCGTACGATTTCATCGTGCTGCCATACAACGATGTGGCGGCGGCAGAAGCGGCCTTTGCAGAACAAGGCCCACAGATCGCCGCCGTGCTGGTGGAACCCATGCTGGGGGCTGGTGGCTGCATTCCAGCGCAGGCGGAATTCCTGCATGCGCTGCGCCGCCTGACCACCCAAGCTGGCGCGCTGATGATGATGGACGAAGTCATGACTTCTCGCCTGGCGCCACACGGATTGGCCGCTCAGCACGGCATCACGCCAGACATGACAACCTTGGGCAAATACATTGGTGGCGGAATGTCGTTCGGTGCCTTCGGCGGGCGCGCCGACATCATGGCGATTTTTGACCCACGCACCGGCTCCCTGGCTCATTCGGGCACCTTCAACAACAACGTCGTCACGATGGCTGCAGGCTTGGCGGGCTTGACCAAGCTCTACCCTCCATCCGCAGCAGGTGAGCTGGCTGCGCGCGGCCAAGCATTGCGCGAGCGGCTCAATGCCCATTGCGCCCAAGCTGGCGTAGCGCTGCAGTTCACCGGCGTGGGTTCGGTCATGAACTCGCACTTCACCGCCCAAGCTATCGCACGCCCGGAAGACGCCACAGGCTTCGATCCCCGGCTCCGCCAGCTGCTCTTCTTTCATCTGTTGGCGCACGGTATCTATACGGCACCACGCGGACTGGTGGTGCTCTCGTTGCCGGTCACCGGTGAGGCCATCAGCCGCTTCGAAGCGGCTGTGCATAGCTTTCTGACGACCTACGCAGATCTCTTGCCACGCTGAATCGCCGCATTTCCGCGCCCAGGCAAAGCCGCCCTTTCATCGCCAATTTTCACCAGCTGTCATGAGCAAACGCAAGGTCATCATCACCATCGCACCTACAGGGGGCATGGCCCACAAATCACAGAATCCTCATCTGCCCACACAGCCAGCGGAGATCGCAGACGATGTAGTTCGCTGCTGGAATGCAGGCGCCAGTGTGGTGGCCCTGCATGCCCGCCGCCCTGACGATGGTGCCACCTGCAACCCGGCCATCTACCGAGATATGAACGCTCGCATCCGCGCCGCTGGTTGCGATATCGTGCTGAACAACTCCACTGGCGGTGGCGTGCACGGAGACATGATTCGCGAGCTGCCCGGTGGCCGCTGGGAGATCGCCTGGGAAGAGCGCATCAAGGGAATGGATGCCGGTGCCGAGATGTGCACCCTGGACGCCACCACGCTCAATCTCAGCTTCGACGGAAGGGAGATACTCATGGATACACCGCTATCCAAAGGACGAGAGCTGGCGGCAGGCATGAAGGCTCGCGGCATCAAGCCTGAGTGGGAGGTGTTTGCGCACACCCACATCATTCAGGACGTGACCACGCTGATTGAAGAAGGCCACGACGATACCCCTCACTTCATCAACCTGGTGATGAACGTGCACAGGAATTTCCAGAACGCAATGCCTTTCTCGCCGCGCTATCTGCAGCAGATGGTAGACGTGCTGCCCAAAAATAGTATCTTCTGCGTCAGTGGTATCGGAACCTCACAGCTGGAGGCCAACGTGGCCGCGCTTTTATTGGGCGGCCATGCACGCGTTGGACTGGAGGACAACCTCTACTACCGTCAAGGCGAACTCGCAACCAACGTGCAGCTCACCGAGCGCATAGTGCGCGTGATCCGCGAGCTTGACATGGAGCCTGCCACGCCACAAGAAGCACGTCAGATCATGGGCTTGCCCCGCGTAGGTGGGCCATTGCCTCAGTTCGCGCCCGGCGCCATGGCACAACCTGCATAAGTCGCGCAGCGCGCCATAATGAACAAGGCTTTCTAAGTTCACGAGCGCCTGTTCCGGGACACTCAAAGTCGACGAACCTACCAACCGGCGCGTGCAATGACGTCAGAAGCGTCTTTTCGGTCGCAGCGTAGGCACGCTGAAATACGGAGAGACAACGGAAAGCAGGAGGAAGCGAAAAGCTACTTCCGCACTACTTGTTTACGTTCCGCTCATTGCTGCACCGGGCAAAGGGGCTTCTCATCAGAGCGCAGTGTCAAGACACGCACACCGGTTTTTGTGACGGCAACCGTGTGCTCAAACTGCGCTGAAAGCTTCTCATCTCTGGTGACCACCGTCCATCCATCCGATTCGGTACGAACTGCGCGTTTGCCCTGATTGAGCATGGGCTCGATAGTGAAGACCATGCCTTCGCGAAGCACCAAGCCAGTTCCGGGGTGTCCGTGGTGCAGCACTTGCGGCTCCTCATGCATTTCCCTGCCAATGCCGTGCCCGCAATATTCCTCCACGATGGTGTAGCCATGCTTTCTTGCGTGGCGCTCAATCGCATGCCCCACATCTCCAAGCGACGCACCGGCGCGTACTGCTGCGATGCCTTTCCAGAGGGCCTGATAGGTCACATCCACCAAGCGCTTCGCCGCGTAAGACACCTCTCCTACGAGATAGGTCTTGCTGGAGTCTGCGATGAAGCCGTTTTTTTCCAGGGTGATGTCGAAGTTGACGATATCCCCGGTCTTCAGAACGTCTGATGTGGAGGGCATGCCATGGCAAACCACATGGTTGATGGATGCATTAAGGACATAGGGGAAGCCGTATTGGCCCTTGCTGGCAGGCCGTGCTTGCAGGTCTTCAACGATCATTTTTTCAACGAAGTCGTTTACCTGCATGGTGTTCATTCCGGCCAGCGCCAACTGATCCACCGCCCGAAAAACAGACGCCAGCAGCCGGCCGCTTTCAGCCATGAGCGCAATCTCCTCAGGATTCTTGATCATGATCGCGCGCCATGGAGCACTGGCGGTTGAACGCCTGCGGATCTCAACTCCTGGGCAACCAGTTCTTGAAAACTCCGGTCAGGATTCATCTCGCACATCATGCCAATACGAATCCAGAACCCGGCTTGAGCGTTGATAGAGCGATGCGAAACCGTGCACGCCTTGCGGAGCTGATCATGCAAGTCGTCGTCGATGTTCACAATTCCCATTAGCCAACTCCAGAGTATTAATATACGAAATATACACGAACCGTATATTTTCTATATATTCTGAGGGTCTGTGGGCCACTTAAAGATAGAAAACGTGCGAGCCTCCCGCGTCAATCAAAGCCGATCTGTTGTAAGGTCGGAAAGGTATAGCACTCACTGGCTTTAAATCTCATGCGCTCTGGAAATTTCACCCTCTTCAAATCCTTGACGACTATTGCTTTGGCCTCGTTGGTCGTGGCCTGCGCGAGCACCCCACCAGGAGCAGCCATGCCCTCCTCTTCCCCGCCGGCGAACGTGTCCGCCACTGCCCCCTCCCCACTGACAGCGTACGAGTGGGATTTGACAGCGGCCCACGATGCGCGCGGTCAAGCGGCAACGGAGTGGATGTTGAACGGCAGGCAGCCCCTACGTTTGCGTTTTGAAGGCGGGCAGGTGTCGGTACGGAACCTGTGCAACATCGTGGGTGCGGCGTACACCACAGACGGGTCCCGTCTGCAGGTCAACCGGCCTATCTCCACCATGCGTGCCTGCGCCGACACTCAGCTCATGAAGCTGGAGCAGCAAGTGGCCGCTCAGCTGCCAACCGCTTCGAGCTTCAGTGTGCAAAGTGGCGCCAAGCCGCAACTGTCTATTCAGTTTGCCGATAAAAGCCGGTGGGAATTGAGTGGTACGCCCACGCCACAGACCCAATACGGTGGCCGTGGTGAACGCATGTTCCTGGAAGTAGGCCCTCAGCGTGTGCCGTGCTCAAACGGCGTCATGAAAGATGCGCAATGCCTGTATGTACGCGTCGTCAGCTACCGTGAGAACGGCGTGAAGCTCCGTGTGGGCCCATGGGGGAATTTTCACACCGAGATCCAGGGGTTCACACATGAACCCGGTATGCGCCAAATCCTGCGGGTGAATCGATTTGTTCGGAAAGACGTTCCTGCGGATGCCTCAGCACACGTCTATGTGCTGGATATGGTGGTTGAATCTGAACGCATGCGTTAAGCCGCTTCGCCGCGAAGCGTGTCGCAGATACGAACATGTTCAAGATCTAGGCACGTCTTCACAGCTAATGTGCAGCGGAAGCATCAAAACGTCGATCCTGATCGCCTGCCGCGTAGCAAGGGGATGGCTCGAAGAACAAAGAGCAACCACTCTCTGAGTCTCACCGCAACGGCTGTTAGCGCAGACGGGCCTTGGCCCGCTGCGCGATCTGCTAACTCAGAGCCTTTACTCGATCACAATCTTTTTATCTGAGGCAATTTTTTTCCATAAAGCAAGATCGCTCCTGATCCGCTTGGAAACTTCTTCCGGTGCGAGCGCCATGGGCGTGGCGCCATCGGGTTCCAGCAAAGCCTTGACCTCAGGGGTCTTTGCAATTTGAACGAGCTCCCGATTAAGCCGGGCTACCAAGGCAGGGGACATGGAGGCAGGCGCGAACAGGGCAACCCAGATGTCGGCCGTGTATCCCGGCACTACGCTCGAAATCGGGGGGAGTTCCGAAAACATCGGGTTGCCCTGAGCCGAGGTCACGGCCAGGGCACGCACTTTCCCGGACTTGATTTGCGATGCGATGGAGGTGTAGTTGGAGATCATCATGTCGATCTGTCCACCCGCCATGTCCAACAAGGCATTGGAGGCCCCTTTGTAGGGAATGTGTGTCATCTTGAAGTGAGCAGCGTCCGCCAGCATCTCAGTGGCCAGATGCGCAATGGAGCCCGTCCCTGAGGTGCCATAGGTCAACGCACCCGGCTTTGCTTTTGCAGCTGCAATGAACTCGCCGATCGATTTGACAGGCGTCTGCGCACTGACTGCCAGAAGCATCGGACCGTCACCAATGAGCGCCACGGGAGCGAAGGCAGCCACCGGGTCATATGGCAACTTCGGCTGAGTTACAGCCGCGGTGAGAAACGTCGATGAAGTGAGCAGCAGCACCGATCCATCACCCGGGCTCTTGGCTACATAGTCAGCACCGATCACGCCTGCTGCACCGGGCCTGTTTTCCACGATGACCGTGGTGCCCAAACGCTTGGCCAGTAAGGGCGAAACCGCTCGAGCTATGGCGTCGTTGCTCGCCCCGGGTGAGAACGGGACAACGATCTTCATCAAGGCCGGAAACTTTGGTTCGGCCTCCGGTTGCGCGACGCTGAACATTGGCAAGCAACTCACTGCAACCACCAATAGGCGGAAAAGCTTAGAAATGACCATGATGATTTCCTGATCTCTAGAGAAGGTTGGAGGAAGGTTCAGCCGGAATAGAGACGTCTAGCAAGGGTGCGTATTGCTGGGCACCAAAAATGTCACCGTCTCCGGCACAACCGCTTGGCCTCTCGCGGAAGATGGTGAATTTGATAGCCAGGCCAGGGTCATACTCCACGAAATCGCTGATGCGTGATGGCGCAATCCGGTAGAGAGCGGCCATGGATTCCCGTGTGATGGCGCCCGATCGCTTGACTCGCTCGTAGGTGCCCTGCTCGCGGAAGATGATGTCAAAGGTGATCTTGTTGACACCGGCGTTCTTGCTTCTGATGGTCTTTGCCAGTTCGCTAAGTTTTGCTGCATTGGTCATTTGGTTGATCTCGTTCGTTAGCTTGTTCAGACGCCGGCTTCGGTCATGTTGGTGGAGAACAGCTCCATCGGGTCAGCCACTTCTATGGTGTGGTTGAGGGTCCAGCGGTAAGCGGGACTGGCGTGCAGCACTTCATCCAGCGGGAAGGCCACCGAACCTGCAGTGCCTTTCACATCTGGCAGCCGGGCATAGAACATCTGGCGCAATCCAATCATGGCCACCTCCTCTGCCATTTCACGGGTAGGCGCAACGCCTTGGACCATGACGCACAGTTCATGACCGGGCTTGTCGCGCAAGGGCTCGAGCGGTCCCATGACGCCATCGCGGCCATAAACCGTGTAATGCAGCTGATAACCCTCGCTACCAAACCGTGCCTTGACCTGATCGCGCGCCCATCCAATCACGGCATCTACGTTGGCCACGGTGTAGGGATCTCGAATGCCGCAGATGCCCACATATCGTTCCCCCACCTTTCCAGCGCCTTCAAGTTTGACCTTGACCTGAGCATCAGGAAAGAAACGGGAGCCGGTGATGCGCGTGGTTCGCTCGCTGATCTGCTCGTAATGGCAGTGGGTCATGTCCAGCTTTCCACCCGCAAAGAACTCCTCATAGGGGTTTGAGCGCTCATACATGGCGTGGCCAGATACCGAGGCAATCGTGCAGCGCTGCTGCGGATGCATGGCTGTCGCGCGAACATCGTCTTGGGAAATTTCACCCATGACGGTTTCCTTGCCCCCATACGGCTCAGCGCAGAACGAAGCACACTCAAGCACTTTTCCAAGGTAGTACGCGTTGTCAGCGGGAAAGCCGTGGTGCAGTGCCGGAGCGGCAAAGACTGCAGCGTCCGAGCTGCGGCCTCCAATGATCACGTCGGCGCCTTGCTCCAGGAGCTTGCGGTAAGGATGAACGCCAGCCATGGCGACTATTCGATCCGTGGCATCCAGCTCACTCAAGCTCAAGTCCTCGAACCCGTCCAACCCGCGAACAGCAGCCCCTTTTTCCATACGGGCGCGCAAATCAGATTTACTGACCTCGGAATAGAAATACCCCAGACGGAATTTTGGCAAGCCGTGTTTCTGTGCCAATTCCTTGATGATGGACACGTAGAGATCCACCCTGCTGTTGCTTCCTGTGTCACCAGCTGAACCAATGACCATGGGCACCTTCAGCTTGCGCGAAGCCAGGAGCATTTTCTCCAGATCATGCCGCTGCCAACTCTCAGGGCTGGTGGAGGTGTCAGAGCCAAGGGGCACCGGACCTACGTCATCGCTTCCGGAATCTGCGGCAATGTAGTCTGGCGCAGCCTGTACCCCTATCTCAAAGCTCTCCGTTCTCAGAGGGGCGAACCCGAGGTGTCCGTTAGGGCAAATGATCTTGAGGGAGTCCATGCTGCATTTCTCTCGTTTCGTTTCGAATGCAAGAACTATTGCAGCATGCGTGCCAACCTCACGAAAAATTTAAATACCTTTTAAATCAAATACTTATGATCACATCACAGAATGGAAATCGATAGATTGCGTGTAAATTTACACTCATCTAAAAATTTCACGCACGATATTCACGGGGTATTCATGCCCAGCTTCTGAATCTGATGCCGTAGTGCGTGACGGGTCAACCCGAGGCGAGCCGCGGCATCCCCCAGGTTTCCACGGCAGTCGGCAAGTGCGTCGCCGATCAGTTGCTTTTGAAACTGAGCGGTGGCTTCGTGATATGGCGGCCCACCTCCCCCAGGGGCGGCAGGCGGCGGGCGAGCGTTGCGCGCTTCACGAATGATGCGGTCCGGCAGGTGCTTCAGCATGACCTGCTCACCATCTTCCAGAAGGCAGATGCGCTCTATTAAATTCTCGAGCTCTCGCACATTTCCCGGCCAGGCGTAACGACGAAACACTTCCTCTACCTCGGGATCCAGTTGTCTCATGCGACTGCCGTGAACCTTGTTGCAGACGTCCAGATGCGCGTGCGCCAGCATGAAAATGTCATCACCCCGCTCTCTGAGTGGTGGCAGGTTCATGGAGACCACCTGCAGCCGATAGTAGAGATCGTCGCGAAAGGCACCCGCCTTGACTTCCCCCAGGAGAATCTTGTTCGTAGCGGCGATGAAACGAACATCCACATCCGTCGTGCGAACGGAGCCTACCCGCCTGAAACGACGGGTGTCCAGCAGGGTGAGAAGCTTCGCTTGCATCACCATATCAAGCTCCCGCACCTCATCTAGAAACACCGTGCCACCGTCTGCTGACTCGATCAATCCCTGTTTGTGACCCACAGCCCCTGTGAAAGACCCTTTCTCATGCCCGAACAACTCAGACTCAAGCAATGGTCCGGGAATAGCGGCGCAGTTGATGTCTACAAAAGGAGCGGGTGCGCGGTTGGAGGCTTGGTGCAAAAGACGCGCCACAAGCCCCTTGCCCGTGCCTGTTTCACCGTAGATCAACACTGTCCTGGCCTTGCTCTGACCTACGCGGTCAATCAGCTGGCGCAAGCGAACAATGGAAGGATGCTCACCAATCAGGGTGGCAGATAGTGTGGTACTGGGTTCAGGACGTTTCACCCCAGGAGGATACAGCCGTGTCGACTCCTGGGCCAACCACTATGGCCTGAATAAACTTCAGCCCAAAACTCAGAGGGCGATCTGCCCTACCGAACCTGAGCCTTGGCCCACTGAGCGATCTGCGACGGAACGGTCATGGCCCCAGCTTGCCGGGCTACTTCTTTCCCGCCCACAAACAGGGCCAGCGTGGGAATGCTGCGAATATTAAAGCGAGCCCCCAAGGCCTGAGCGGCCTCGGTATTGACCTTGGCCACCCGCATCTGCGGCTCCAGTTGGGATGCCGCTTGCTCATAAGCTGGAGCCATCATGCGGCAAGGGCCGCACCACGGCGCCCAGAAGTCGACGAGGAGCGGAATCTGGCTGCGCGTGAGGTGCTTTTCAAAAGCTGCGTCATCATCTAGCACCACGGGGTGGCCGGTGAAAAGAGCCTGGTGGCAGCTGCCGCAGTCTGGATGGCTAGCCAGATGATCGGCTCGTACCCGGTTGGTAGTGTGGCAGTGCGGGCAAACGATATGCAGGGATTCGCTCATGGCTGTCAGGGCGTGGTGGGTTGAACAATGAGGGCGTGCTCACACTAAATTTACCCTAGCGCCTGAGGGCTTGCTCAAAGGCCTGAAGGATCAGGCTTAGCAAACCTCCGGGCGCTTCACACGCCCACACTAAGGGAGATTCAGTGCGCTGCGCCCTCGGGCGCGTTAACACCAATCATCAAAAATCCGGAGCGGCGGCCGGTTCGTCACGCCGACGCGCGTGCGCGATGGTTTGGCGTGCCGCCATTTCGGCCGTCGTGGCGGATTCAAGCGGCGACCGGCACAGGCCGGCCTCTGCGTAGTGAAGGTTTTCGTAGATCTCGGTTGCCGCAGGGCTCTGGGCCAGCAGCGGAGCCCAATCAACCTCAGCGTTGGCCAAGTCTTGCGCCAGTCGGTCAACCACGGTTCGATACTGGTGCGCATCCACCGGCACACGGCTTGCGTCCAACCGTTCCAGCAACTGGGCCAGAATGGCGGTCGTTTGGGTAGGGGCTTGCAATGTTTTCATGCTGCCCAGTTGGGGACTGGCTGAATGAATGCAAGAGGGCCGCAGTGGCGGGCCCCCACGCGGCACCGCCTGCCCCTTCCAAAGAGCGCCTGGAACCGTCTGTAGTGGCTTACAGAGCCTGTGCAAGCCTCCCAATCCCTTCACGGATTCTGTCTTCATCCGCGGTAGCGAACGAGAGGCGAAGCGTGCTGAGATCGGGATCAGCGCAAAAGAATGGCGCTCCTGGCACGAATGCCACGCCTTTTTCGATGGCTTGGCGGGCAAAGGCAGCACCATCCTTGGTCTTGCCGTTGGCTCCAGTCAGGCGCGCCCACACGAACAAGCCCCCTTGTGGCGCCACAAAATCGATGGCTTCACCTAGCTCGCTGCGTAGCGTATCGCACATGGTTTTGGAGCGCGCGCCATAAACCTTGCGCACGTGGGCCAGAGTGGCTGGCATACGCCCTGCAGCCAGATATTGCGCGGCTGTAGCCTGCGCGAAGGTGCTGGTGTGGGCATCGCTGAATTGCTTGCACATGACCGCCTTGGCGAGCAGCTCAGCTGGCGCCACCATCCAGCCCACCCTAAGACCAGGGCTTAGCACCTTGCTGAGTGAGCCGCAGTGGACCAGCCAATCTCGGCTACCGGGCACCTCGTGGCTAAGCGCCAGGAGGCTCGGCGGAGGCGCGGCATTGAAATAGAGATCGCCATAGGGATCATCTTCAACCACCAAGGTTTGATACTTCACCGCCAGCTCCAGCACCCGTTTGCGCCGCTCCAGGCTCATCATGGCGCCGCTGGGGTTACCGAAGGTGGGAATCAGATAGATGAACTTGGGCTTGTGGCGCTTGATGAGCTCTTCCAGCTCATCAACCTTTACGCCATCTGCATCAATGGGCGCGCTGACCAGATCAGCACCGTAGAGGCGAAAGCATTGAATGGTGGCCAGGAATGTAGGCCCCTCCACGATCACTTTGCTTCCTGGATCGATCAGCGTTTTACCAAGAAGATCAAGGCCTTGTTGGCTGCCGGTGGTCACAAGGAGCTGTTCGGGCGCCAAGCCCTGGACGCCCTTTTGCGCCATGAACGCCGCCAATTGCTTACGCAGGGGCTCGTACCCTTCCGTGGCACCATATTGGAGGGCGCCACCGGGTTCTTCGGTCAGCGCCTTGTTCGCGGCCTCGGCAATTCCTGAGACATCGAACATGGCGCTGTCTGGAAAGCCACCCGCAAAGCTGATGATGCCAGGCTTGCCCAGGAGCTTGAAGAGCTCGCGAATAGCTGATGTTTCCACGTTGTCTAGGCGCTGAGCGAAGGGCAAGGCTGTGTTCGGCATGACGGCAGTTCTCTGTTGGAAGCGCCTATTGTCGCTAATCACCAGAACACAAACTGGGGAGGCAGTGGAGCTTCGTGGCAATATCGTGCCCTTTGCATCTTCCAGCCACCCGCTCCGCGAGATTTGAGCGAGCGCCAAAGATCATGAATCCGCCACAGATTGACCGTTTCTTTGCCGCATTGAAAGCGGCCAATCCAGAGCCACAAAGCGAGCTGGAATTCTCCAGCGCGTTCGAATTGCTCGCCGCCGTGCTGCTTTCTGCGCAGGCCACAGATGTGAGCGTGAACAAAGCGACTCGGGTGCTTTTCCCCGTGGCGAACACCCCGAAGAAAATCCTGGCGCTAGGACAAGACGGGCTTGAGCACTACATCAAGACCATCGGCCTCTTTCGCAGCAAGGCCAAACACCTGCTGGAAACGTGCCGCATTCTGATCGAGCAGCACGCAGGCGAAGTGCCACGTACACGTGAGGAATTGGAAGCTTTGCCAGGTGTGGGCCGCAAGACGGCCAATGTGGTCCTGAATGTGGCGTTCGGCGAACCCACGATGGCCGTGGACACGCACATTTTTCGCATTGGTAATCGCACAGGCCTGGCACCAGGCAAGACACCGCTGGAAGTGGAATTGAAGCTTCTAAAGCGTGTTCCTGCCAAATACATGGACCACGCCCATCATTGGCTGATCTTGCTCGGCCGCTATGTTTGCGTGGCGCGCAAACCGCAGTGCTGGCGGTGTGTGGCCGCAGCTGATTGCGATTTTTCTCCCAAGACTCTGGCTCCCTGAGCGAGGCCACGCCAGCCAGTCACGCCCCGTCTGGATGGAGCGCGCACATGCTCAAGGTCTTTAAATAGATCTCCAAGGCTTCCGAACGGAGCTTGAGCGAAGGGCGGCCAGGTTGTCTCCTGGGTCCACCCGGCTCTGCTTTGCGTCCACATTTTTCGCCGTGGAGAAGAGAGCCGAACGGGAGCTCAGCGTTCCCAGGGCAGACATCCCCATTTCAATCGCGGCCCCCGCTGGGAACGCGGTATTCCCGCTCGGCATCAGCTCATCCCATCACCAGGTTGACGCCTGAGCTGAGGTTAGCCCGCAAGCAAACCGCCGTGCCGCCCCCGTAATTGGATCACCGCAACGGCCGATCTGCGCCTTGTAAAGCCCTCATAGGATATTTATCAATATAAATATTCAATTTCATTCTTAGAAAATAATTAAAGAATTATTTTCCAATAAATTATAAGCATCGATTAATAATTTGAAATCTTCAAGCTAAGCTGCAACACTCAATGCCATGAAGCCATTTGGCTGGAAAATAATTCTCATTGGAATCGAATTGAACAAGCAGACGCGGCAGTTGCACCTGGGTTTCACCATTTGGCCTTTTGGCTTCCATCCAGCCGGTTGGCGCTTACCTGGTGCGCGAACGGGTGCCGATATTGACAGCAATCTTTTCAAAAGATCCGCTCAAATTGCGGAATCCGGAAAGTTTGACTTTTTCTTCATCGGCGATCGTGTTTCATCTTCTACTGAATTACAAAATGAACGCCCCAACCAGGTACTCCGGCCCGAAGCGCTCTCACTCGCCGGATTCGTAGCCGGGGTAACTGAGAAAATCGGAATTGTGGTCACTGTCAATGTGACCTACTCTGAACCCTATAGCGTAGCGCGGGCCACTGCGACCTTGGACCATCTGAGCAATGGTCGGATCGGGCTCAATATTGTGACTGGTGAAGACAAATCAGCTGCACAAAACTATGGCCGAAAAGAACATTGGGACAATTCACTGCGATACGAATGGGCTTCTGAGTTTATTGAAGTGGTCAAATCCCTCTGGGACTCCTGGGAAGATGATGCCATTTTAGGAGACAAGAAGAAATCCTTCCTTAATACAACCAAAATCCATAAGATCTCCCACCGCGGAAAATTTTTCTCAGTAGAAGGCCCGCTGAATGTTGAACGCCCAATTCAAGGGCAATTACCCATCGTCAATGCTGGCCGTTCAGATAATTCGATTGAATTGGGGGCCAGATTTTCTGACATCAAATTCACGGATTCATCTTCTTTAGGATTTGAAGGTGCCAAGGAGTACTACGCCCGTCTAAAAAGCCGCGCCGCGGCGGCCGGCCGGAATCCAGACGCGCAGGTGGTGATTCCGGGCATTGCGGTGTACACCGCCAAGACTTCAAAAGAAGCTCATGCGCTGTACCGACAGGTACAAGAATCCTGGCCCATACCGATTGACCTCCAGGCGCTCTCGCAAGGCTTGGGCGTGGTCCTCGATGGGTTCGAGGCTTCCACGCGGATATCCCAGGTGCCCGCGTTTCTGGCAGCCACCGCAAACGCAGTGGAACATCTGCGCACAGCGCGTTGGCTTTACGGAGAGGAAGACATTTCGCTTGCAGATCTGTTCCGTTACTACCGGCGCCACGAGCTCTTCAAAGAGGTGGTGGGTAGCCCAACTGAAGTCGCTGACTTCATTCAGCACTGGTTCGAAGAAAGGGCCGCAGACGGCTTCATGATCTTTCCGCCCTATATGGACGGAGCTCTTGAGGATTTCGTGGAGCTTGTGATTCCTGAGTTGCAGGCTCGAGGCCTGTTCCGAACCGAATATGCCGGCTCCACGCTGCGGGAGCATTTCAACCTTGCCCGCCCTGCCAATGTGAACGCGGCAGCCCATGGCTGATACACCGGAAATCAGCTTCCGCCATGTAGGCCGAACCTACCAAGGCCGCACCGGCACGACGGAAGCTCTACAACGCATTGACCTTTCCATTGCACGTCACGAGTTCGTGGCCCTGGTAGGGCCCAGTGGCTGCGGCAAGAGTACGGCACTCATGCTGATGGCAGGCCTGGATCAGGCTGACGCCGGCATTGTGGAGATCGAAGGCCAGCCGGTCACAGAGCCCAGCGACCGGGTTGGCATTGTCTTTCAAGATGCCACGCTGCTTCCCTGGAAGAACGTCATGGAAAACGTGCTTTATCCGGCACGAATTCGCGGCATTCCTGTGCAGCAAGTGGAGCCACAAGCGATTGCACTGCTGGAACTGCTGGGCCTCGAAAGATTTCGCGATCGCCTTCCCCATGAACTCTCTGGAGGCATGCGGCAACGGGTGGGTATCTGCCGCGCACTGGCCTACTCTCCTCGAATCCTTTTGCTGGACGAGCCTTTCAGCGCCCTGGACGCATTGACCCGCGATGAAATGAACCTGCTGCTGCTCGAGCTGACTGAGAGCCTGAGCCAGACCGTGGTGCTCATCACGCACAGCATTCAGGAAGCACTGTTGCTCTCTGACCGGGTGCTCGTGATGTCAGCGCGGCCAGGGCGAATCGTCGCCGATATCGCTGTGCCATTCGAGCGTCCGCGCCGACCGCCAGAAGTCTTGCACTCCCAGGAGTTCAGGCAACTCGAAAGCCAGATCCGAGACCTGATCTCCGGACATGAACCCGGCAACGCCGTACGCACTCCCAACCCCTTGTTTCGCCAGCGACTGGAATCCTTCCGACAGCAGATCCAGAGAACCACGGCGTAGCTTGAACCTCCCCCACAAAAATCCATGAGCCAAGAATTGAATTCCGTTGCAGACCAGGTGTCCCCTCAGGAATGGGAAGCACGCGTGGCGCTCGCCGCGACCTACCGTCTGATGGCCTTGACCGGTATTTTTGATCTGACCTACAACCATCTTTCAGCTCGGGTACCCGGCCAGGAAGACGCCTACCTCATCAAGGGCGAGCAACAGTTGTTTCGCGAAGTCACTGCGTCTTCGCTGGTGAAGTACGACTTTGCAGGCAAGCGCCTGCTTGACAGCCCCTACTCCATCAGCGCGGGCGGGCAAGTCATCCACGGCGGGGTATTGCAAGGGCGGCCTGATCTGCAAGCCGTATTTCATACGCACACACCAGCCAACATGGCCTTGTCAGTGCTGAAAGTGGGGCTCCTGCCTATCACTCAACACGCGGTGCGCTTTTACGGGCACTTGGCGTATCACGATTTCGACGGCTTCGAATTCGATGTGGCGGGGCGTGACCGCATCCTGGCCAGCCTGAGCAACAAGCAGTTTCTCGTCATGCGCAACCATGGGGTGCTCATTGGCGGGCGGACCATTCCTGAGGCTTACGTCGAACACCACCACTTTGAGTATGCGGCACGTGCGCAGCTCAGCGCGCTTCAGGCCGCAGGCGGTGTGGAAGGAATCATCATTCCGCCCGAAGAGGTCTCCCTTCACGCTGCCAACCAAATAAGGGGGCGCGGCGTCATCACGGAAAAAAACCGGGATTGGCCCGCGCTCATTCGCTGGCTGGACGAAGTCAGTCCTGAGTACAAGACCTAGGCCACACCATGAGTATTGAAAAAGTGGCTGCCCTGCGCCAGAACCGCATCGTTCTGACAACGCCTGTCTTCGATGGCTGGGATCGACTGCGCCGAGTGGCTGCACCTGCTGCCACGGCCATATGCGCACTGCTGCTATGGGAGTTTGTTTGCCGGTTCTTTGAGGTCTCCAAGGCCACAGCCCCAGCGCCGAGCGACGTTGCGAGCGTGCTGTACCGCGGCTATGACGTGATCTTGCCGCACGCGGCAGCCACGTTGCGCGAAGTGGTCTTTGGCTTTTTCTGCGCCACCACACTCGGGCTGACCCTGGCCTTCCTCATCACCCTCTACAAGCCGATCAAGGAAGCGGTCTTCCCCAACCTGGTGTTGTTGCAGTTCACGCCCAAGATCGCGCTGGCGCCCTTGTTCATCGTGTGGTTTGGTATTGAAACGGAATCCCGAGTGGCGTTTGCTACGTTCATGGGCTTCTTCCCGGTCATGATTTCCACCATCACCGGACTCTCCACGGCGCCATCTCATCTGGTGCGGTTTGCACAGTCCTTGCGCGCCACCCCTTGGCAGATTTTCACGACGCTGCGCGTTCCCACCGCCCTGCCCTACATCTTCAGCAGCAGCAAGATCGCCGTGTCGTTGTCGCTCATAGGGATTGTGGTGGGAGAGTTCATCACCTCTCAGCGCGGCCTGGGCTACCTGATCCTCTTCGCTTCTTCCAAGGCCGACACCGCACTCATTTTTGCAGCCGTGGTCTGCCTTAGCACCGGAGGCATGTTGCTCTTTGGCGTAGTCACTGCCGTCGAAAAAATAGTGTTGCGCAAGTACCGCAGTTCCTGACCCGTCTCTCACTTCATTTCTCCTACCGGAGTTCAATTCCATGACCGACCCAAACGCTTTCTCCGCCCAAACCACGTCCAGTATCAGGCGCAATCTCGTCAAGATATTGGCCGTGACAGCGGCCAGCACGGCATTGCCGTCTTTTGCCCAGCCCCGCACCTTGCGCAAGGTGCGCATAGGCCTGCCTTACGTTCCCCAGGGGAGCACGCTCTATCCTCAAGTAGCGCAGCAAACTGACATCTGGCGAAAGCGGGGCCTGGATGTGGAGCTGTTCAGCCACAAGGGTTCATTCCCCGCGCTGCAGGGCGTAGCCTCGGATAAGTTGGACTTCGCAATCTCCCAGTTTCCCTCCCTTGTACTCAGCGTAGCCAAGGGCTTGCCGCTACGCGGCGTGGCCATCACCTCCTACACCAATGGCTGGGCAGTGGGTCTGCGCGACGACAGTCCGATTCGCAAGCCTTCAGACCTATCCGGGCGCACCGTGGGGCGCACCCTCACCACCAGCGACAGCATCTTCTTGCCGGAATACCTGCGGCGTTCTGGTGTGGACCCGGAGAGCATCAAATCCGTCAACTTCGACAACAGCACGCACGCCGTGATCAACAAGCTGGCAGAGGCCAACAGCACGGTAATCGGCAGCTCAGCGCCGGTGTATCTATCTCAAGGTATCAAGCCGCGCTATCTGCCCTACGGGGCCGTTGGCTTGGAAACCTACGGACATGTGCTGGTCACCAAGAACGCCATTCTTGAATCAGACCCAGAACTGGTCCGCAACATCACTGAAGGTTTGCTGGAGGCTATCAAGGTGGCGCTGACCGAACCAGATAAAGCACTTGATCTGTTTTTCAAAGCCGCGCCCGAAGTACGGCTTTCGTCCACCGGGCCAGAATTTGCCAAGATTGGCCTGGGCCTGTACCAACACATCGGCAATGCCGAGCCTGCGCGTCAAACCGGCCTGGGCACGGCAGAGCCGAATGCGCTGAAAGAGTACACAGAGTTGATCGTCAAGTTCCTGGGCGAGCCCAACACGGCAGCGCCCCCGATCAGCCAGGTATTCGATCTGCGCTACACCGGCAAGACCGCGCTGAACAGCCAGCAATGGGCGGCCGCTCGGGAGCGGGCGAAGCCCTACGCAGTGTTCTATTAACCCCCCCTGAGTCGCTTACGCGCCATCCCCCCGGGGGGACGCAGCCTGCGGCCTGGCAAAGCCAGCTCAGCGGCTACTCGCGTATGGCCTGCTCCGCGGCCCTTTGACCTTGAGCCATCGCTGGCGGCGATCCCCCAGGGGGACGCCACTCGCGGCCGGGGAGAACTCGCTCCTTCAGTAACTCATCCCGGTTGCTCCGGAACCGCTTATGTCACCTTCGTAAGAGTACGTTCCCACTCCGTTTATTCCGTATGACCAAATCCTCTTCTCCGATACGCCTGGGCTTATTTCTTTTGGCGGATGGGCATCATGTGGCGGCTTGGCGGCGGCCGGGGCGGCGGTCGAATCCGTCTACGGATTTCAGGCATTACCTGGAGATTGCTCGGCAGGCTGAGGCTGGTTGCCTCGACTTTCTGTTCGTGGCTGACTTCCTGGGGGTGCGGACAACTGATCCCGTTGCCATCAGCCGGACGGCGCGAACACTGGGGCTGGAGCCGCTCACTTTACTTTCGGCATTGGCGGCGGTCACTCAGCATATCGGGCTGATTGGCACGGCCTCCACCACCTACAACGAGCCGTTTCACGTCGCACGAAAATTCGCTTCGCTTGATCTGCTCAGCCAGGGCCGTGCGGGTTGGAATCTGGTGACTTCACAGAATGATCCAGAGGCTTGGAATTTTGGGCATGAACGCCATGCGGCCCATGCACCCCGCTATGAACGAGCTTCAGAGTTTGCAGATGTGGTGCTGGGCCTGTGGAACAGTTGGCAGTCTGAAGCCATTCACGACGACGCAGAGAGCGGCATTTTTCTGGACCCTGATGGCATGAGGGTACTTGAACACCAGGGGCCTCATTTCTCGGTTCGCGGCCCTTTGGATATTGCGCCCTCCCCTCAAGGCAGACCAATCGTAGTGCAAGCAGGGTCTTCAGACACCGGCGTAGCACTGGCCGTTCGAACGGCCGATATCGTGTTCACCGCACAGCCTTCGGCGGACAGCGCCAGGGCGTTTTATGCGAAGGTGAAATCACGCACCGCTGAGGCAGGCCGTAGTCCGGAAAGCCTTTTGATCATGCCTGG
Source organism: Ottowia thiooxydans DSM 14619 (assembly GCF_000422885.1). Classification (GTDB taxonomy): domain Bacteria; phylum Pseudomonadota; class Gammaproteobacteria; order Burkholderiales; family Burkholderiaceae_C; genus Ottowia; species Ottowia thiooxydans. The sequence goes on from NZ_AUGX01000033.1 coordinate 33,322, forward strand.
TGTGGCACCAGTGATCGGCCAATCCCGGGCGCACGCGCAAGAGCTGAAAGACGAGCTAGATTCGCGGGTGCACCCTTCGGTCGGACATCACCTGCTCTACAACGCCACAGGCGGTCTGGATCTCTCGTCCTACCCTCCGGATTCGCTGTTGCCCGATGTTCTGCCTGAGACCAATGGCAGCAAGAGTCGCCAGCAGGTGCTTCTGGAAGTGGCGCGTCGCGACAAGCTTACGATCCGGCAGCTCTACCTTATGTTGGCTGGCGCACGCGGCCATCGATATGTCATTGGTACGGCGCAAGATGTGGCAGACGAGTTGGAGCACATGCACAAGGACAAGCAGGCCGATGGCTTCAACATCATGCCGCTCACTCTTCCGGAAGGCCTGTGCGACTTTGTCAGTCAGGTGGTACCGGAACTGCAGCGCCGCAAATTGGTTCGAACCGCGTATGAAGGCCGGCACCTGCGCGAAAACCTGGGCTTGGGTGTACCGCATTCGCTAGCTGCTGCAGCCTGATCAGGATTGCCCTAAGGCGCCAACCAAACAAGGGGAGACACTCACTCTTGGGCATCAACCCACTCTTGTTCATGGGGAACCATTCCTCTCAAGGTTTTCCACCCACGCGGCCTCACGCTTGAGCATACGAACGATCTCAGGCACGCGCTCCATAGGCATGCGTGCACGAAAGGTCGAGATACTGAACGTGGCGACGCCGGTTCCCTGCACTCCGCGTACAGGTACAGCAATAGTGCGTACGTCTGTATCGTCGTGATCTCTCAGCACATAGCCTTCACGCGCATGCACAGGCATTAACGCTGAAATTTCCTTGAGAGTCAGCGATTCGAATTGAGCAATCGCGCCAGCATTCGCCTCCAGAACACGCGGAGCTTCCTGCGGATCCAAGGTAGAAAGAACGGCCATACCGCTGGCACCCACTCCAAGAGGCCGGCGTACCCCCACATCAAGCACGAACGCCTTGGCCGGGTGTGCACCCGCACGGCGCTCCACACAGATCATGTCCAGGCCGCTCCGCTTGGACATGAAGGCCGTGTCCTCACTATCGCTGGCCAATCGCGCGACGCACGCACGATAGAGATCAAGCGAGTCATAGCTCATGGCAGCTGTCAGCCCCAAATCAGCAACCATCTGCCCCAGGTGATAGCGCCGGGTCTGCGGATGCTGCGACACCAACCCTTCCGCTACAAGGCCCATGACGATGCGATGCACCGTGGGCTGTGTCAACCCGGCCGCGCGCGTCAACTCCGCCAGACGCGCGCCTTCCCGATGCTGATGAGCCACCAAGCGCAGCAACAGCACTGCTCGTTCAAAGCTTTGAGTTCCAGCCATATTTAGTCCATATTGTGAATTACAAATAGGGGTTTTCCTAAGTATTTTCCCCAGTAATTTAAGGAGATACTACCGCTCACTCGCCGACCAAAACGAGTATTTAAACAGTCCATATTATGGATATTTAGGAGTAGTTATGCAATCCCCTCAAAAATCTTCTTCAACGCTGTCCCCTGGTGCTCGCTTTCGTCAGGCCTTGACGGAAGAAAGGCCGCTGCAAATCGTAGGAACGCTCAATCCCTACACGGCCATGATGGCCAAGACGCTGGGGTTCAAGGCCTTGTACCTGGCAGGCGCAGGCGTGGCGAACTACTCGCACGGACTGCCTGACCTGGGAATCACCCACCTTGGCGATGTTCTGGAAGACTTGCGCCGCATCACTGACTCTGTGGATCTGCCTGTGCTGGTGGACGTAGACACCGGCTTCGGCGGCGCTTTCTCCATCGCACGCATGATGAAAGGCTTGATCCGCGATGGAGCCGCTGCACTTCACATGGAAGATCAGGTGCAACTCAAACGCTGCGGACACCGTCCGGGTAAAGATATAGTCAGTTGCGATGAGATGCTGGACCGCCTGAAGGCGGCAGTCGATGCACGCACCGACCCTGATTTCGTCATCGTGGCGCGCACAGACGCTCTAGCCATTGAAGGATTGAACAGCGCGCTGGATCGTGCCTCGGCCTACATGGAAGCTGGTGCTGACATGATCTTCGCTGAAGCCTGCACCACCCTCGACGAATACCGTGCTTTTGCCGATAGGCTGGGCCGCCCCGACGTGGTGCTTGCCAACGTCACCGAGTTTTCCAAGACGCCTAACTTCACGACCCAGGAACTGGCCGGTGCAGGCGTGGGCGCTGCGCTTTACCCCTTATCTGCAGCGCGCGCCATGAATGCCGCCGCCCTCAAGGTGTACAACGCCATCCGCCACGAAGGCACACAGAAAAACGTACTCGACATCATGCAAAAACGCGATGAGCTCTATGAATTCCTCGACTATCACGCCTACGAGCAAAAAATAGATCAGCTCTTCTCGCGCTCCGCTCGCCAGAGCTGATCCAGCCAAAACTGCTGAATAAAGGAGACAAGCTGTGACAAGCGACTACTCGCGGCTCACGCGCCGCCAAATGCTATCCATATCAGCAGGGCTCGGCGGGGCTCTACTGGCCAGTGCTGAACCCGCGCTGGCGCAGGACACTTATCCTAGCCGACCCATTCGCCTGATCGTGCCCTTCGCACCCGGCGGCGGCACGGATGTAGTTGCGCGAGTGGTGGCGCAGGAAATGGCTGCGGTACTAGGCACCAGCGTCATTGTTGACAATAAAGCGGGCGCCAACGGCATCGTGGGCACCCTGCAAGGCTTGCGCTCCGCGCCTGATGGTTACACGCTGATTTTCACCATCGAGGCCACGATGGCGATGAATCCTTCGCTCTACAAGGCCGCCACTTATAAGCCGGCCGATTTTGATGCGATCTCGCTCGTTTCACGGCAGCCTTATGTGCTGGTGGTACACCCCTCGATGGAGGCGCAAACGCTGAAGAGCTTTGTGGAGTACGCAAAGAAAAGCCCTGGCAAGCTCAACTACGCCAGTGGCGCGGCGGCAGCCTTTTTAGCGGGCGAGCTATTTAAAACGACGGTGGGCATAGATATTCCCAACATTCCCTACAAGGGATCGGGCGAGGCCATTACGGACGTGCTTTCCGGCAGAGTGCCCGTGATGGTGTCGAGCCCGGTAGCTGTGCTCCCCCACATCAGGGCCGGCAAACTGCGTCCGCTGGCAGTGACAAGCCCGGATCGCTATCCACTGCTGCCTCAAGTGCCGACTGTGGCCGAGCAAGGTTTCAACAATTTCGACGTGACCGGTTGGTATGGCATTGCGGCACCACGTGGCACCCCTCCCGACATAGTGAGCCGGCTGAACACTGCGATCAACAAGGGACTGCAATCCAAGAGCCTGCTTACTCGTTTTGAAGGCGTTGGGGTTGAGCCTGCGGGCAGCCGAAGCTCGAACGAATTTGCTGAACTCATGCGCAGCGAAACAGATCGTTGGTCGGGTGTGATCCGGCAAACCAATCTACAGAAAGAGTAGGTCCGGTTCGCTCGACCGCAAACCAGCTCTTGTATCCATTGACCGAGAATTTTTTGATGAACCCACAACTTGACGAAGTCCGGTGGCAACCTGCCGGGCGCCCCTTGGCCGCTGATATCTCTCTCGCGCGCGCTCTGGCTTTTCTAGCGGCTGGCGAACATGCTGGCGTACCCATTGGCGGCACGATTTACGGTGTACTGCACAACGACCCCAAGGCGATGGCCGCGCTGGGCGAACGCATCGATCAACCACCCTACAAAGCGCCGCCAAAAGCTCCCGTGCTTTATGTGAAGCCGCGCAATACTCAGATGGGCCACGGCGCGCCCATCCAAGTGCCCACCGATGCGCCCGCCCTGCTCATGGGCGGCGCACTGGGCGCTGTGATTGGCCGTACAACTTGCCGTATTCGTGAAGAAGACGCTCTAGCCATGGTAGCCGGCTACACCGTGGTCAACGATGTGACCGTGCCGCATAACAGCTTCTACCGTCCGTCGATCCGCCATCGTGTCCGAGACAGTTTTTGCCCTGTAGGCCCATGGGTCTGTCCCGCTGCGCGAGTACCAGATCCCGACGCGCTGAGTGTACGTACCTGGATCGATGGAGTCCTGGTGCTTGATGGCTCCACGAATGGCTTCGTGCGTCCCCTCGCCCGCTTGATCGCCGAGATAAGCGATTTCATGACACTCCAACCGGGCGACCTGCTGATCACCGGCGTGCCTTTCGGCGCATTTGGCGCCCCCCTGGCGCGTGCTGGCCAGCGTGTAGCCATAGACATAGAAGGCGTCGGCCGACTGGAGAACCCACTGATAACTGAAGAGACACTGAAAGGAGTGTCAGCATGAAAACCGCACGCGTTGCCTACGCTGGCGCCATTCACACGGCTACGCCCGCCGGGGATCATGAGGTACGACTGACCGATGGCCGCGTGGTTTCCCACCACCAGGTCGTCTGGCTGCCACCAGTGGAGCCTGGCACGATCATCGCGCTTGGGCTCAACTACGCCGAGCACGCCAAGGAACTGGCCTTCAATGCACGCCAAGACGAGCCACTGGCCTTCCTGAAAGGGCCGGGCACACTGGTGGGCCACCTTGGCTTTGCACGCCGCCCGGCTGACGCGACCTTCATGCACTATGAGTGCGAACTCGCGGTAGTGATAGGGCGTAGCGCACGTGGCGTTTCGCGTGCGCAGGCGCTTGAGTATGTGGCAGGCTACTCCGTCGCCAACGACTACGTCATCCGCGACTACATCGAAAACTGGTACCGCCCCAACCTGCGCGCCAAGAATCGCGATGGTTGTACTGCGCTGGGCCCCTGGTTCGTAGACGCCGCTGATGTGCCAGATCCGCAGGCGCTCGCTCTTTCCACCCGAGTCAATGGCGTGGTCACGCAGCAAGGCCACACGGGCGACATGATCCTGGACGTCGCCGGCCTTATCGAATATCTCAGCAGCTTCATGACCCTTTCGCCAGGAGACATCATCCTGACGGGTACGCCCGACGGCATTGTGGATGTGAAAGCGGGCGATGAGGTCGTGACCGAAATTGAAGGCATTGGCACGCTCATCAACACCATTGCAGACGACTCCGACTTCGGACGCTAAAGACCTTTACAAACTCTACCCATGCCTCACCTCGTCATTCTCTACACGCCCGACATCGAAAAAGACGCAGATATCCCTGCGCTATGCCGAGAACTAGCCAACACCATGCTCACTCAACGGGATGAAGCAGACCGACAGGTTTTCCCCACGGGTGGCACACGCGTACTGGCCTACCCTGCGGCACATGCGGCCGTTGCCGATGGCAGCGGAGAATATGGTTTTGTATATGCGAACCTGCGCATGGGGACAGGTCGAAGCAGCGCTGTGCACAAAAGCGTTGGCGACGCCTTGCTAGCGACCCTTCGTCAGCGACTAGAACCGCTCTTGGCTCAACGCCCGGTAGGGATCACGCTACAGATAGACGAAAGCCCCGGACAGGTGTTTGATGCCAAACACAGCAGCCTGCATCCCTTGTTTACGCGAGCTTGATCTGGCCCCTCGCGCGTTATGAGCGCGTGCGCAGAGCGTGTTCAACAGGCTCTGCGCGATAGCCGGCAATAAGTGCCCGCCGCGCTTCAGGACAGCTGCTGTTCAGGCGTGGCGAGTTCAAACACCGCCATGCTCTCCACATGCGCTGTATGGGGAAACATATTGACCGCTCCAGCCGCGACGCAGCGGTAACCGGCCTGATGCACGAGTACATCGGCATCGCGTGCCAAAGTAGCCGGATTGCAACTCACATACACGATGCGGTGCGGTGGCTTCCAATCCTGGGCGTTCGCTGGTAGGGGTTCTGCATCTTCCGCACCTATACGGGCTTGATGAATGGCGCCCAGCGCCTTCACAAGAGCAAACGCACCTTCACGAGGAGGATCGATCAACCAGCGGTCGGCATAGCCGTCGGCGGCCAGCAGTTCGGCCGTCATTTCGAAAAGATTGCGCGCGACGAATTCGGCGTTAAGTGCCGCTGGAGGATTTGACGCGGCCCGGTTTCTCTCCAGGTTCTGATTTGCACGAGCAACCAGTGCATCGCTCCCCTCAATTCCCAGGACGCTGCCAGCTTGTGTGGCGATGGGCAGTGTGAAATTCCCAAGGCCACAGAACCAGTCAATCACCCGCTCATGGCGCTGCGCTTTGAGCAGACCTAGTGCGCGGGTAACCAGCACGCGATTGATGTGAGGATTGACCTGGGTGAAGTCAGTCGGTTTGAAGGGCATGGTGATGCCGAAATCCGGCAACTCATAAGACAGCTCAGGGCCGCCCTCCTCCAACAAATGAACTGTAGTCGGCCCTTTTGGCTGCAGCCACCACTGCACTGCGTGCTCTTTTCCGAATTCGCGCAGCTTTTGAAGGTCACCGGCGGACAGTGGCTCCAGGTGGCGCAACACCAGCGCAGTGACGCCATCGCCGGCAGCGAGTTCAATCTGCGCGCAGGTCTGCCGCGCTTGCATACCGTAGATGAGCGCGCGGAGCGGCAACAGCAGCGCGCTCACATGGGGTGGCAGCACTGGGCATTCACGCATATCCGCCACATACCGGCTCTTGCGCTCGTGAAAGCCGATCAGCACCTGGCCTTTCTTTTCCACATAGCGCACAGAAAACCGTGCGCGGTAGCGGTAACCCCAGGCCGGCCCCTCAATGGGCCGCAAAATCAGTTCAGGTTTGACCTTGCCCAGATGCCAGAAGTTATCTTCCAGCACGCGTTGCTTGACCGCCACCTGGGCGCTTGCGTCAAGGTGCTGCATCTTGCAGCCACCACAAGCGCCTGCATGCAGGCCAAAGTGCGGGCACCCTGGGCGCACGCGTTGACTGGATTCACGGTGAATTTGGGTGAGTGAGGCGGCTTCCCAATTGTTCTTCTTGCGATGCACATTAGCCGACACCAGCTCCCCCGGCAGCGCGCCATCAATGAACACGACTTTGCCATCGGGACGGCGGGCAATGCCCTGGGCGTCAATATCTAGTGAATCGACATGCAACCAGCCCGCCGGCAAGCTCTCTTCAGGGGCTGAAAAGCTTACTTCGTTTTCAATGACTGAAGTCACAAGCAATGACCTCGCGGTGCTTTCAATGGGAACGGGGCTCGCCTTGACAAAGAGTAATCATCCGACGTTGATGCCGCGCCTGCGGCGAATTCGTTTGTCATGCCAATTCAAAAAAACGCGCTGAAACTCCGCACCGTATTACCGGCGCCCAAAAAACCGCACGACACCACCCGGCCATCGCCGAGGTGTGTCGTTGATCGGCAACGATTCGACCGACCTAAATTCTCAGCGCGCGTGCTAGCTCAAGCCAGTACCCCGCCAAATGGCTGCTCACCGAGCTGGCAGGTAGCGCGTGGGATCGACGGGTTTGCCCGAACGACGGATCTCAAAGTGCAGTTTGACACGATCCGCGTCACTAGAACCCATTTCAGCGATCTTTTGGCCTTTTTTGACACTCTGGTCTTCCTTGACCAACAGCGCCTGATTGTGCGCATACGCCGTCAGGAAGGTGTTGTTGTGCTTGAGGATGATCAGGTTTCCGTATCCACGCAGGCCAGAACCCGCGTAAACGACCCTGCCGTCTGCCGCAGCCATGACTGCATCACCGGCTTTACCGCTGATGGCCACGCCTTTATTTTTGGCCTCATCGAATCCCGCAACGACCGAGCCGCTGGCAGGCCAGATGAATGCGACATCATCAGCGCCTGCTGAGGGCGCCGGAGCTGGCGCGGCCGCAGGTGCCGCTGCGGAAGGCTGGGCAGCCGGCGCAGGGGTAACACCCGGCGTGGTCTGTGTAGCCACCGGCACGGCAGGCTTGGAGGCTGGGCCACTGGCAGGCGCTGAGGCCACGGCCCCCCCTGTAGGTGGCACCACGCGCAGAACCTGGCCAACCTCGATAAGGTTCGGATTATCGAGATTATTCCAACGAACGATGTCACGCCAAGGCTGATTGACCTCCGTGGCGATCTTCATGATGGTGTCGCCGGGTCGTACGGCGTAGAAACCAGGCTTACCGGCGTTCTCAGCACCGGGGAGAGTCACTGGATCAACCGCAGCCGCCCGTGGCGGACTACTTACCCCACGATCTTCAACCGGAGCTGGTGTGGTTGAAGTAGTGCTGCAGCCAGACAACACGGCAGCCGCTATCAATAGCGCTACCGTATTGCGATTAAGCGCACTCAGAGCCGGACGGCACCCAGGCCGCTCCCCTTGGGAAGCAAGAAAACCTGGCAGAGCCCGCCGTTTTCCTGAAAGAAAAAGCATAGACAAAAAGAATCCTTAGCGCGTTACGCGACACCCGATTTTAGAGGCACGAAGTTGACTGCTTCCAAAATAGTCTGCTGGACCCCCTGCCGAGACCGGTCTACGACCATCAGAGCCTGCTGGCCCGGCGCTGTGGCAATGGGAGCCACCAAGCGTCCCCCATAGGCCAGCTGCTCGATCCAGGCATCAGGGATAGCTTCCCCACCCGCCGCTGCAATGATGCCAGCGTAAGGGGCTCCCTTGGCGAACCCAGCCATTCCGTCGCCCAAAATCAAGTGTACGTTGGCAATGCGCATAGGGCGCAGGTTAGCGCGTGCTTTTTCGTGCAAATCTCGCAATCTTTCGATGCTGTAGACCTCGGTGGCCACCTGGGCCAGCACCACGGCCTGATAACCACACCCCGTTCCGATGTCGAGCACGCGACCCAGCCGGCCATCGGGCCCGCGCAGACCGCCTTGCATAAGCAACTCGATCATGCGTGCCACCACGCTAGGTTTGGAGATGGTCTGCCCCAGGCCTATGGGCAGTGCGGTGTCTTCATAAGCCTGCGGCACCAGGGCGCCATCGACAAAGCGATGCCGATCCACCGCCCCCATGGCGCGCAAGACCTGAGCATCTCTTACGCCGGAGTCGGCCAATTGCTGGACCATGCGCGCGCGCGCCGGAATGGTGTCGCGCCCTGGCATCATGACGCCACTGCTTTCCGGCATGGATGCCGGCGCGGAAGAAGCCGGGCCGCTCGCTACCGGCCTGCGTGGAGCTGGGCGGGCTGCGGGCGCATTGGATGTCTTGCCCAGGGTATTGATGCGGGCAGGAAAGCCCGGGCGTGGCGGTGCAGCCATCAGTTTTCCACCCCAGTGGAGGCACTGGCCAACATATGGCCCAGGCCTTGCGTCCAATATCCGAGTGCGTCGTGGTCGGTCAGATCGACTTTCAGGGGCGTGATGGCCACATGGCCTTGTTCAGTCGCATGGAAATCAGTGCCATCAGCCGCATCTGAGGCTGCTCCGGCGCCACCGATCCAGTACATGGTGTCACCGCGCGGGCTGGTCTGGGTAATGACTTTTTCAGCGGCGTGCCGCCTACCCAGACGGCAGATCTTCGGGGATTTGATCTGCTCGTAAGGCAGATTGGGAATATTGACGTTCAGCAGCCATGGTTTACCGCCATCCTGCCGATGCTGACCAATTTTTGAGACCATGTCGCGCGCGGTGGCGGCAGCGGCATCTATGTGGCCCCAGCCTTTTTCTACCTGGGAGAACGCAATGGCGGGAATGCCGAATAGATAGCCCTCCATAGCCGCCCCCACCGTACCTGAGTAGATGGTGTCATCACCCATATTGGCACCATTATTGATTCCAGACACGACGAGATCGGGCTTATAGCCCAGCAAACCGGTCAGCGCGATGTGCACGCAGTCTGCCGGCGTTCCATTGACATAACGGAAGCCGTTGGCAGCCTGATGCACATAGAGCGGCGAATACAGCGTGAGCGAATTCGACTTGGCGCTGTTGTTGTGCTCAGGCGCGATGACCTCCACCTCGGCGAGGTCTTTCAGCGCTTCATACAGCGCCACTATGCCGGGAGCCTGGAAACCGTCGTCGTTGCAAAGCAGAATTTTCATGGGATAAGAATCAGATGCAACCGATTGTAGGGGCCACGGGCGCCTCCGCCTGCCGAAAGGCCCGTCGCTGTAGAGACATCGTGGCGAACATGCAGCCTTATATCCTTTTATGATCGTCCGCATTCAACGAAACAAGGAGACTTCATGCACGCTTGGCTTTGCGAGAACCCTACCGGAGTCGAGGCTCTCACCTGGAAGGAGCTGCCTACCCCTCAGCCGGGCAAGGGCGAAGTGCTCATTCGCATTCAGGCGGCAAGCTTGAATTTCCCTGATCTCTTGATCGTTCAGAACAAATATCAATTCAAACCTGAACTGCCTTTCGTTCCCGGCTCCGAGTATGCCGGCATCATCGAGGCAGTGGGCGAAGGGGTGAGCGATCTGAAGGTGGGCCAGGCCGTTGCCTGTCTGCCAGGCACGGGCGGGTTTGGCACCCATGCGTTGGCCCCCGCCAAGCTCTGTATGCCTCTCCCGGCCGGATTTCCGCCGGCGGACGCAGCGGCTTTCATCATGATCTACGCCACCAGCCACCATGCCCTGCTCGATCGCGGGCAACTGAAAGCGGGTGAAACCGTATTGGTGCTGGGTGCAGCCGGTGGTGTTGGCATGTCCGCCATCCAGATCGCCAAATTGTCTGGCGCTCGCGTGATCGCTGCCGCATCCACCGACGAGAAATGCGCGTTCTGCAAGGAACTTGGCGCCGACGAAACCATCAACTACAGCACCCAGGATTTGCGCGAACGCCTGAAGGAGCTGACCGCCGGCAAAGGCCCGGACATCATTTATGACCCAGTGGGCGGCGATTTCACTGAAAAAGCCTTCCGCTCGATCGCCTGGCGCGGCCGCCATCTGGTGATCGGTTTTGCCGCAGGCGACATCCCCGCGATCAAGATCAATCTTGCGCTGGTGAAAGGCGCCAGCATTGTGGGTGTGTTCTGGGGTGATTTCGCTCGGCGAGAGCCCAAAGCCAACGCCGAGGCGATGCAAGAGCTTGCGGGGTGGTATGCCCAAGGGAAGATCAAACCTCTGATTGATCGCCAGATGCCTATGAGCGATTTGAAGGCGGCTTATGAGCGTATGAATAGCCGGGAAGTTAAGGGCAAGTTGGTGATGGTGAACGAAGGCTAGTGAGGGGAAAGGGTTGGTTGTTTTGAGATTCAGCGACAGGTCACTAAGAAACGCAACGGATCTCAAAAAAGTAGCGAATCTTGCGTACGCCCCTGCCCCTCACCGGTTGGCCGGCCCGCCCTGCCCAAGAACCCTGATAACGCGCTGATTCTTCACGCTGATATGAATATATGAACCTGCGCGTTTCGAGTTGGGGCCTCTGATCTCGCGGACGGGCACACACCATGGACACGCTGCTAGCCCTCACCCCCACCCTCTCCCGCCTGCGGGAGAGGGAGTAAAACCAATCGCTTGCGACTGACAGTGCAGGGCCGAGCGTAGCAATGGTCCGAATCAGGCTCCCCACCCCTCTGGCCGCGCTGAGAAGCGCAGGGGGAGGGGCGGGCAAGAGCACTGAAAGATGCTCTTGCTTCGTGATCTAGCTTGCAGCCGCTGCTTGAACGTAGAGAACGAAGTGAACGCAGTGAGTTCGGCTGCACCGCCCCTCGACTGAGCATCGCAAGTTGCCCGGAGCGCAGCGCAGGGACGCGTCCAGCGGGGCCGCCTTTTCTTGGGTTACGTTCTTTTGGCGGAGCAAAAGAAGGTGACTGCGCAGTCGGGCGCAATCCCGACCTCCGACCTAAATACAAGAACAGAAGCTGATAAAAACCCGAAAGAAGGCACAACAAACCAATCAAAAACAGCCCTCTCACCCCTTATCGCCCCCCCGCCCCTCCATAGTATCCCTCCGAGCCAACACCGGAAACAACCTCAACCAAGCCATCGCCACCAACACCGTCCCAATCCCCCCAGCCACCACCGACCCCACCGGCCCCATCAGCGCCGCCGTAGCACCAGACTCAAACTCCCCCAACTGATTACTGGCGCCAATAAAAATCGAATTCACCGCACTGACACGCCCGCGCATGGCATCAGGCGTCTCCAACTGCACAAGCGTTTGCCGGATCACAACGTTCACCATATCCGCCGCACCAGAAATCGCCAAAACCAACAAGGAAAGCGCGAAGCTCTCGGATAGCCCGAATACCACCATGCAGACACCGAACGCGCCCACAGAAACCAAAAGCGCCCTCCCCACCCGCCTCTCGATAGGCCGATGCGTGAGCCAGATCGACATGACCAACGCGCCCACCGCAGGCGCACCGCGCAACAAGCCCAGGCCCCATGGCCCCACGTGAAGAATATCCTTGGCGAAGATAGGTAGCAGCGCCACGGCCCCGCCCAGCAAGACGGCAAACAGATCGAGGGACACCGCACCCAGCACAGGCTTGCGCTGCCAGATGAAACGCACGCCAGCCAGCAATGTGGCCACCGTCACCGGCTCTTTGGTTCGCGGCTGGTGCGCATAGCGCATCCGCGCCACAAGAACGCAAGCTCCGCCAAACAGCAAAACGCAAGCGCTGTACACCACGGCCATCCCCGCCACGAACAGCAATCCCCCTAATGCGGGGCCCCCAATGACCGCCGCTTGCATGCCGGAAGATGCGAAAGCCATGGCACGAGACAGCAACGCAGGGGGTACGAGAAGTGGTATGAGTGCCTGCTGAGCAGGCATTTGGAAAGCACGCACTGCCCCGAGCAGCAGCGAAATCCCCAAGAGGAGCGCGCGCGAATCATGTCCCGCCAGGTGAGCCGCCAACAAAATGAGCGCCACCACCCCCTGCATGCCAAGGCAAAGCGCCAGGATCAGCCCGCGATGGTGCTGATCGACGACGTGGCCCGCCACCAAGGCCAATAACAAGGCAGGTGCGAACTGGTACAGACCGACCAGCCCAAGATCCCAGGCGCTCCCCGTGAGTTCATACATGTGCCAACCAATGGCCACCATGAGCATCTGCGCTGCAGCCGTCCCCAGAAGACGGGCAAACCAGAGACGCATGAACGGGCGCTCACGCCGCAACTCAGCAAAAGCCGATTCACGCACACCGGGGTTCTCAATGGGAGATGGACTTGTCATTGAGCGACGACGCCTGTCGTCCAAGGCGCCTGCCACCCTCCGCCAAGCGCCTGAATCAGGCCCACCGCGGCCTGCTGGCGTTGCAATTCCAATTGCAGCAGCCCACGCCGCTGGGAAAGCGAAGTCGCCTGCGCGGTCACCACTGCGGTGTAGGCCGTGAGCCCGGCCTGGTAACTATTCAAAACCTGTTGCTCCACGCGGGCTGCGGCATCGGCAGCCTGGCGCGTCTGTTCGGCCTGGACCGCGAGCGTTTGCAGCGTGGTCAATTGATCTTCAACTTGTCCCATGGCGGTCAGCGCCGTTTGCCGGTAGGTGGCAATAGCGCCGTCGCGCGCGGCCAGGGTCTGGTCTACGCGAGCTTGCCGTGCACCTGCATCGAAAATGGTCTCTGCCACGGAAAGCCCCAGTGACCAGAGCATGTTGGAGGCCGAGAACAGGTTACTGACCGGGAACCCGGTGCTTTGCCCACCGGATGCGCTGAGCGTGAGGCTGGGAAAATAGGCCGAGCGGGCGACGCCAATCTGCAGGTTGGCCGCAGCGACTGAGCGCTCCGCGCGGGCAATATCAGGCCGGCGCAGGAGCAAGGCAGACGGCAAACCAGCGGGCACTTCTGGCACGAGCCCCACCCACTGCGTGGCGGCCAGTGAAAAATCAGCTGGCGCCTGCCCCAAAAGCAAGGCAATGGCGTTTTCGTAGATGGCCCTGCTGCGCCTCAATGCGGTGCGGCTGGCCTGCGCGCTGACAAGCGTACCTTGCGCTTGCAATAGATCCGTACGCGCCGCCACGCCGGCGTCATAGCGGTTCTGCGTGATCTGGGTGCTTCGTTCATATGCTTTTACCGTCTCATCCAGCAAGGCGATCTCGGCATCGGCCTCACGCAAGGCGAAGTAGGCACTGGCGAGATTGCCTTGGGCTGAAAGCCGGGCATTGGCCAGATCGGCCTGGCTAGCCTGCACACTGGCGGCTTGAGCTCTCGCCGCATCACCCAGCCTCCCCCAGAGATCTGGAGCCCAACTGGCAGACAAGTTAGCCGTGATCGAGCTGCCGGCCCCCGTGGAACCGCTGCCTCCCGACCGCTGTACGCCCCCCTGCACGCCTAACGTGGGCCACAGTGCAGCCTGTTGTTGCGCCAACAAGGCCTGCGCCTGCGCCACATTGGCAACTGCCAGTGCGAGGTTCTGATTGGAAATTTCCACCCGGGCCATGAGGCCGGCCAGTACCGGGTCTTTGAACAGAGTCCACCATTCGCCCGCCTCCCAAGCACGAGCGGCATCTGCGCTGATCCAGCCTTCGGCCACTTGTGCGCTCTTCCACGTAGTGGAGACATCCAAGGACGGTGCGTTGTCGTGCGGGGCCATGCTGCAAGCCCCCAGCAACGCGAGCAGCGTCAAGGAAATACCTTGACTGATGATTCGATAGGTCTTGACTGCCATTTGTGGGGTCTCTTGGAATCTGCAGCGTTCAGAACAGATGCCAACTTACTTTCAAGAATAGAAATCCATCCACGCTGCGACTGTCGAAGCAGCGCACAAGGCTTCGACAGGCGCAGCCTGAACGGTGGTTATCAGTTGAACGAAATTCGACATAAAAACGTCTACTCAGGTAGTTGCCTCGCGCGCAAGATGCGATTGGGCCTCAGGACGACGGCGAAGTTTGTCGAGCAGCACATAAACCACGGGGGTCGTCAGCAGCGTAAGCAATTGGCTGGCGATCAGCCCACCGATGATGGTGACGCCCAGAGGTTGGCGCAATTCGGAGCCCTGCCCAAAACCAATAGCCAAGGGAAGCGCGCCAAGACCGGCGGCCAGCGTCGTCATCAGTATGGGCCGAAGACGCAGCAAGCAAGCCTCGCGCACCGCTTGCGCCGCAGTAAGGCCGCGTGAACGTTCGGCGTCCAGGGCAAAATCAATGATCAGAATGGCATTTTTCTTGACGAGACCAATCAGCAAGAACACACCGATCAGCGCCATGATGGAAAAATCCATGCGCAAGGCCATCAGCGCCAAAAAGGCACCGAAGCCCGCCGAAGGCAAGGTGGTGAGCACCGTGATCGGATGAATCAGGCTTTCATACAGGATGCCCAGCACGAGGTAGATCACCACAATGGCGGCAATGATGAGTATCGTCTGCTGAGACTGTGTCTGCTGAGCCGCTGCCGCTGCACCACTGAAAGCACCCCGCACGTTGTTGGGCATGCCAATGTCGGCATGATCTTCCAGCACGGCATCGCGTCCCTGCGCCAAAGAAACGCCCTCCGCGAGATCGAATGAAATGGTGGCAGAAAGCTCACCACCATCGTGGTAGACCGCAGTCGGTACGGCACGCTCTGCAAATGATGCGAAAGCCGCGAGCGGCACCATGGTGGCGGCAGTCTGTGCAAGCGGTTGGCCGGTAGAAGCATTGCGCTGCCCCGGGTTGGCGGAGGTGGCGCCGCTGCTGGCTGAGCTGCTGCCAGCAGCGCTGCTACCCGTATTCATATTGGCCGTGATCGCCTGCGCAGTGTTGGGCAGAGAAAACATGGTGTTCTGCGGACCCGTTTGAAATACGCTGGGAGAGGTCGCAGCGGCTGCGGACACCGGCAATGTCACGGGCACCAGAACATCACGCAGCACCACGGGTGAAGTGGCGTATTGCGGCGCCCATTCCATGACCACTGAATACTGATTCAGATCCTGGTACATCGTGGCCACAGTTCGCTGACCAAAGGCATCGTAGAGCGCTGCGTTCACACTGGTTTGGGTAATCCCAAGCCGTGCGGCCTGGGCGCGATTGATGTTGATGAAAGTTTCAACACCGTTATCCGATTGGTCATCATCGATGTCGACCAGGCGTTCGTCTTGTTTCAGGCGATCCGACAGCTTCATCGTCCAGGTGCGCAAATCTTCCGCGTTGTCACCGGTCAAGGTGTATTGGTAGGTCGAGTTGCTGCTGCGGCCACCCATTCTCAGTTCCTGAACTGGTCCCAGGAATACCCGAAGCCCGGTGATCCCCTGCATCTGTGGTCGCAAACGGTTGATGACCTGACGAGTACTTTCGCGGCCACTCGCTCCGCCGCGCTGGCCATTGGGTTTGAGCGCCGCCGCCAAAAATCCGCCACCCGTTCGGCTACCGCCGGCGAACGCCACCACCGTGCCTACGGCGGGGTCGCGCCGGATGATCTCCACCACCTGAGCCAGCTTGTCCCCCATGGCTTCGGAGGAAATGCTTTGATCGGCGCGCAAGCCCCCAATCATTTGGCCGTTATCTTGCTCAGGAAAAAACCCTTTGGGAATGTGTGTAAACAAATATACGTTCAGCCCCACCACCACCAACAGCACGAGCATCACAACCCACGGCGCAGCCAGTGCGGCATCCAGTGCGCGTGCATAGACACGGGTCACCCAGGGCTGCCTTGCCGGCATGGAGTGACCACCGCCGAGCCAGGACGGAAACCTTGCACGCAGGCGTTGCGCCCAGCTTTTTCTTGGGGCAGAGTCCTTGGCCTTCTTCCCCACGCGAAGCAGCATGGCGCACATCATGGGCGTCGTAGTGAGCGAGATCACCAAAGAGATCATCACTGCCGCAGAAAGCGTAATGGCGAACTCCCTGAACAGCCGGCCAGGCTGGCCCCCCATGAAGAGCAATGGAATGAACACGGCTACTAGCGAGACGCTGATGGTGAGCACCGTAAAGCCAACCTCGCGAGCCCCGCGCAAGGCCGCTTCGCGCCGGGGCATACCCTCTTCCATATGGCGAGAGGTGTTCTCCAGCACCACGATGGCATCGTCAACGACGAATCCAGTCGCCACGGTGAGCGCCATCAGTGTCAGGTTGTTAAGCGAGAAACCGCACAAGTACATGACGCCAAACGTGCCTAACAGCGACACCACCGTGGCAACAGCTGGAATCACCGCGGCGCGCAGCGTACGCAGGAAAACACCCACGACCACTACCACCAGAATGACGGCAATGATGAGAGTGGCCTCCACCTCCATGACGGAAGCGCGGATGGAGCCCGTGCGGTCTATCGCCACGTCCAGGCTGATGTCTTGCGGCAGCTGCGCTCGCAACGTGGGCAGCAAAGCATCTATGGCGTCAGCGGTCTTGATCAGGTTGGCGCCAGGCTCTTGCGTGACGTTGACCACAATGGCCGGCGCGCCATTAAAGAGCCCTCGCGTACGCGTGTTCTCCACGCCATCGACCACCTGCGCAATATCCGAAAGCCGCACCTGATTGTTGCCACGCGAGGCGATGATCAAATTGCGGTAATCCGCTGCACGCAGGCCTGGCGAGGGCGTCAGTACCTGCAGGGCGCGGCTATCGGAGCCGCTGCCAATTTCGATCAAGCCCTTGGGCCGGTTCGCATTGTTGGACTGAAGCGCCGCACGCACGTCTTCGGCCGAAATTCCCAGGTCCTGCATGGAAAAGGGATTCAGCTCTACCCTCACCGCCGGCAGCGAAGCGCCACCCAGCTCCACGTCGCCCACTCCATCTACTTGCAACAACCGCTGGCTGATCACATTCGACACCGCATCGTAGATCTGCCCTGGTGTGCGTGTCTTCGAGGTGAGCGCCAATATAAGAAACGGCTGAGACGCCGGATTGGCCTTGCGGTAGGTTGGGTTTGATCGCAGATCGGCCGGCAGATCAATCCGGGCTGCGTTGATGGCTGCCTGAACCTCACGCGCCGCGCTATCGATGTTCCGATCCAGATCAAACTGCAGCGTGACACGGCTTGAGCCGGTCAAGCTTCGGGAGGTCATCTCGTTGACGCCGGCAATCACGCCCAAGGTTCGCTCCAGCGGTGTGGCCACCGAGCGCGCCATATCCGCAGGCGAGGCGCCCGCCATGTTGGCGTTGACCGAGATCACCGGAAAATCCACTGTGGGCAAACGTGCCACGGGCAGCAGGAAATAAGCACCAATCCCCATCAACGCCAACCCCAGGGTCAGCAACACGGTCGCGATAGGCCGTTCGATGAAAGGGCGGGAGAGATTCACGACAGCGGAGCCTTGGGAGGGGCTTCTGAGTAAGCTGCAGGAGAAGCCTCAGGCTCGCGATCACTTTGAGGCACGCTACTACTTCCCAACCGGCGCCCTAAGCGATCGAACGCGAGGTAAACCACGGGAGTGGTGAACAAAGTGAGGAGCTGACTCAGCACGAGCCCGCCAAAGATGGCAATACCCAGAGGTCGGCGCAGCTCGGCGCCATCGCCCACACTGAACATGAGCGGAAGTGCCGCTGCCATGGCGGCCAGAGTGGTCATCAAAATAGGCCTGAACCGCAAGAGTGCGGCTTGATGAATGGCTTCGCGAGGACTCATGCCCTTGCCTCGCTCGGCCTCGATGGCGAAGTCGATCATCATGATCGCGTTTTTCTTCACGATGCCGATCAGCAGGATCAAACCGATGACACCCACCACATCGAGCTCATGCCCGCTGATCCAAAGCGCCAAAAGCGCGCCCACCCCAGCTGAAGGCAATGTCGAAAGAATAGTAAGAGGGTGCACGTAGCTCTCATACAAGACACCCAGCACGATGTACACGCAAATCACGGCTGCCAAAATAAGCCACAGCTGGTTGGACAGTGAACTCTCGTAAGCCCCGGAAGCACCAGTCAGCCGCAGGCGAATTCCATCAGGAAGCCCTGCCTGGCTCGCAGCGGCACGCACAGCCGAAACGGCGGTGCCCAGGGATACGCCGGGCGCGGTGTCAAAGCCCACCGTGGCCGCGGGATACTGCCCCACTCTCACTACCTGGGACAAAGCGCTTTGCTCCCGCACAGTAGCGAACGACGAGAGCGGAGTCGTCGTACCGCTGCCAGTGCGGACTGGCAGATTCGTCAGGGTACGCAGCGTGGCCGCCTCATCTCGCTGCGCCTCCAGGATTACGCGGTACTGGTTGGTGTCCGTGAAGATGGTGGAAACAATGCGCTGGCCGAAAGCGTTGTAGAGCGTGTTGTCCAGGGCACTGGCCGTCACGCCCAGGCGAGCCGCCGTATCACGGTTGATCTCAATATAGGCAGATAGACTCTTCAAGCCCGCATCGGTAATGGGATTTCGCACTTCGGGTACAGACTGCAAGGCCCGCACAAGGCGCTGCGCCCACTCATTGACCTGGGCGGTATCCACACCTTCCAGGGCAAAGCGATACTGAGTGGGACCTGATTCGCTGTCAACAGTCAAATCCTGCGTGGGTTGCAGGTAGAGCGAAACGCCTGGCGTAGCCTGCAATACGCGCTCACGCAAACGCTGCATGATGGTGTCCTGGCTATCTCCCAAGACGCCTTGTGTCCGCAGATTGACGATCATGCGGCCTGCGCTGAGCATCGTGTTGTTGGCGGCATCCACCCCTACCACCGAACTGAGCGAGCGAACCGCCGGATCAGCCAGCACCGCTTCAGCCGCAGACTGCTGCAACGCAGACATCCGTTCAAAGGAAACCTCCGGCGCAGCCTGCAACCGGACTTGCAATTGCCCTGTGCTCTGCGTCGGGAAAAGGCCCTTGGGCATGCCCCAATACAGCAGCCCGGTGAGCACCAGGGTGGCCAAAGCCACCAACAAAGTCAGCGGTTGATGTTTGAGCACCCAGAGCAAGCTGCGGTCATAGTGCCCTACCACCCAATCGAGCCCCCGCTGTACCGCGCGCGCCAAGCCTCCGCCGACTTCGTTCAAGGGATTTAACCAACGCGCAGACATCATCGGCACCAAGGTGAGCGACACCACGGCAGAAATCAGAATGGTGATCGCCAGCGTGACTGCAAACTCACGAAACAGCCGCCCTATCACTTCCTGCATGAACAAGAGCGGAATCAGCACCGCAATCAGCGACACGGTGAGTGAGACGATGGTGAACCCGATTTCCCCAGCCCCCTCAAGCGCGGCTTGAAATGGCTTCTTACCCATTTCCATGTGCCGAGAAATGTTCTCGATCATGACGATGGCGTCATCCACCACAAAGCCGGTGGCAATCGTCAAGGCCATCAAGCTTAAATTATTCAAGCTATAGCCCAGCAGGTACATCGCCCCCATACTGCCCAAAAGCGAGATGGGTACCGCTATAGATGCGATGACCGTGGCACGCATGCTGTGCAGGAAGAAAAAAATCACCAGCACGACCATCACCACCGCAAGCGTCAGCTCCATCTTCACGTGATTGACTGAGGCACGGATGCCGGTGGTGCGGTCGGTCAGCACCTCTACGCGCACCGTACGTGGCATGGTCTCACGCAGAGCGGGTAGCGCCTTCTGAATGGCGTCCACGGTGTTGATCACGTTGGCACCTGGCTGGCGCTGAACGTTCAAGATGATGGCAGGTGTGAGCGCAGGTCTTTCGTTCGCGGAGCCCTTTTGCGCATCATCGTCATGGATGCCTGCCCACGCCCCCAGGCGGCTGTTTTCCGAGCCATCTATCACCCGGGCAACATCCTTGAGCCGCACTGGCGCGCCATTGCGGTAGGCCAGGATCAGCTCACGGTAGTCCGCTGCCGTCACGAGCTGGGAGTTGGAATTGATGGTGTAGGAGCGTTGCGGCCCATCAAAACCGCCTTTGGCACTATTGCTGTTGGCCACGCTGATCGCCGAGCTCACGCTGTCCAGGCCCATGCCAAGCGCAGCCAATGCATCAACATTGCCCTGAACCCGAACGGCGGGGCGCTGGCCTCCTGCGAGTGTCACCAGGCCCACGCCGCTGATCTGGCTGATTTTCTGGGCCAACCGGGTGTTGACCATGTTCTGCACTTCGGTCAGCGGCAAGGCCTCAGAGGAAATGGCCAGCGTGAGAATGGGCGCATCAGCCGGGTTCACTTTGGCATACACCGGAGGGGCTGGCAGATCTGCCGGCAGCATGGAGCTTCCGGCATTGATCGCTGCCTGCACCTGCTGCTCCGCCGAATCCATGGATTGGGAAAGCGTGAACTGCAAGGTGATGATGGACACCCCGGCCGCGCTGGTGCTGGCCATGCGGTCAAGCCCGGCCATCTGGCCGAACTGCCGCTCCAGCGGCGCCGTGACAGTGCGACTCATCACATCAGGGCTGCCCCCTGGGTAGAGCGTTTGCACCTGGATGGTGGGGTAGTCCACCTGCGGCAGAGCCGCCAGCGGGAGAAACCGCAGGCCGACCAGGCCAGCCAACACAATGGCGACCATGAGAAGGCCCGTCGCCACCGGGCGTTGGATGAAGATACGAGAGATGTTCATGGGCAATCCGCCCTCGCCTATTCCCGAGGCGGAGTCTGGGCACGCCGCCGTTCGCGCAACTGATCCAGATACGCGCGCCGCTCATCTGGCGGCATGGCCAGAAGTTTCTGCTGCGCTTGTGGCGGTAAGCGATCAAACCAGGCGGGCATACTCGCTGCCGAGGCAGGCGCCACCGCAGCCGCTGCGCCGGGACTCTCAGCTATGCGAGCCTGAGGGCGGCTCACACTGGCCGGAGCCTGAGCAGCCGCCGCACCGGAAGCCGGCGTAGCCCGGCTGCGCCGGCCACCAAATCCTGCGCCGGAGGCACCGCCTGCAGGACGATCACCCGCCAATTGCACCCGGGCACCGTCTTTAACGGCGTCCCCACCCTCGGTCACTACCAGTTCACCGCCCTCTAAACCCGAAACAATCTGGATCTGATCGGCTGTTGCCAAGCCCCTCTTGACGCTTTGCATACGAGCCACGCGGTCGCCATCGATCACATACACATAATCCCCCTTGGGCCCTGTACGTACCGCAGTCACAGGAACCAGAATGCCGGAAGCCGAGCCCAGCTGAAGCTGGGTATTGACGAACTGCGCGGGAAACAGCGCGCTATCAGCATTGGCAAAGCGTGCCTTGGCTTTGACCGTGCCAGTGGTGGTATCCACCACGTTGTCAAGCGTGGAAAAGCTCCCGCGCTCCAGAACTTTCGTGCGTGTCCGGTCAAACGCGACCACGGGCAAACTCCCTACCCGCTGGGCCGCCAGTACATCCGGCACGCGATCCTGCGGTACGGCGAATTGCACGTCTATAGGTGTCATTTGCGTGAGCGTGGCAATCGTCGTGCTGCCGGCCTGCATCATGTTGCCCGGGTCTACCGCCCGCAAGCCCACACGCCCCGTGATGGGAGAGGTCACGCGTGTGTATGAAACATTCAGCTTGGCCGAGTCTTCAGATGCCCGATCACTCTGAACCGTGCCTTCGAGCTGCTTGACCAGCGCCGCCTGGGTATCGACATCCTGGCGAGCAATGGAGTCCTGCTTCCACAATGTCTCATAGCGCTGCAGAGTCACGCGAGCTGCGGCAAGTTGAGCCTCATCGCGGGCTCGCTGCCCTTGCGTCTGGGCCAGCGCTTGCTCGAAGGGGCGGGGATCAATCACCGCCAGTACGTCGCCCTTCTTGATCAACTGCCCTTCAGTGAAGCGCACTTCCATGAGCACCCCGGAGACCTGCGGCTTAAGCGCCACCGTGACCACAGGGGTCACAGTCCCAAGCGCTTCGATATAGACAGGAAGCTCGCCCAGCCTGGCAGTAGCCGAGCCCACCGTAACAGATATTCGGCCGCCGCCTGCACCGGGAGGCGGGCCGCCGCTGACCCGACTCGGGCCTGGAGCTGGCGCTTTGGAACGCTGTACAAGCCACCAGGCCCCGCCCACCAAAAGGGCCGTAAGTGTGAGCCCCACCAGCCAACTCAACCAGCGTCGCCGCGGCCGAGCCTGTGCGGCGGAAGCTGCGGCGGGAGAGTCAGACGGCGTCGCGTGCATGGTTAATTATTAGAAATGGCCCAGGGACGAGGCCATGCGGGGATCGTAGCCAGTCACCAAGGGGGCCTCAGTGTCGGGGATTTGAAGATTTGTAAAGCTAAATGCACTCAGGAGCCTGCCGGACTTGGAAATCGTCGGCTGCAAATCACGAAAGCGCTGAGGTAAACCCTACTCCTGCCATACCACCGTGCCAGTGAGCCAGGTCACCAAAACGATGACCCCAAACGCGAGTCTGTACCAAGCGAATGGCACGAAACTATGGCTCGAAATGTAACGCAGAAGCCAACGCACACAGATCCAGGCGCTGACAAAGGAAAACAGCAGTCCCACCGCGAAGAATGGAATATCTGCTGCAGAAAGGAGCGCACGCTCTTTATAGAGCGAATACACGCCGGCGCCAATCAAGGTGGGCATGGCCAGGAAGAAAGAGAAATCCGTGGCGGCCTTGCGTGATAACCCGAGCAACATGCCACCAATGATGGTGGCGCCCGAGCGGCTGGTTCCCGGAATCATCGCGAGGCACTGCACAAGTCCAACCTTGAGGGCATCCCAGGCGCTCATATCGTCCACATCGTGGATGCGCGCCGCGCTTTGCGGACGCCGTTCCGCCCAGAAGATGACGAAGGCGCCCAAAATGAAGGCGGTGGCCACCACCGGGGGCGTAAACAGGTGCGCCTTGATCAATTTCCCAAAAATCAGCGCCAGAACCACCGCAGGTATAAAGCCAATCAGCACATTGAGCACGAAGCGCTGTGCGCTGCGGCTAGTGGGCAGCGCCACCACCGTCTCCGAGATTTTCTGCCAATAGACAATGATGACGGCCAGGATCGCACCGGTTTGAATGGCAATTTCAAATACGTGGGCTTTGGCACCCGTGACTCCTAGCAAACTGCCCGCCAGGATGAGATGGCCCGTGGAGGAGATCGGAAGGAACTCAGTGAGCCCTTCCACGATACCCATGATCGCAGCCTTGAGAAGTAAAACGGTGTCCAAAAGAGTCCTTTTTCTGCAGTAACGCGTTTCTGGTCGTGGGCGCGGATTTTACGCAGCCCCCAATCACCACCCATTCTTGGCCGATTTTCGCCGCGGGCCGCTAACTCTCGCGGCCGGGTGGCGTGCTGTTCGGAGCACAACTCTCGCTCCTCAGTTCCGTCGTTCTGCGCCGTCTGGCTGCATTTCGTCGCAAAACGCTGTTCCAGCGCAGTGCCTGAAGGCACATTCACGCCATCGACACCTCCATCCCCAATCCCTCCCCAGGAGAACAACATGCTGCTGACCGACCTGCTGATCCAACATCCCGAAGCCATTGCCGACATCGTTCGCCAAACCCCAGTGTGGGTGGGCGGTCTGCTGGCTGGGCTTTCCTGGCTGGGGTTTTCAGCCACACGCGCCCGGAACGTGCACATCGCGCGCCTGGCGCTAATGCCTGTTGCCATGGGAGGCCTGGCACTCTGGGGCGTTTACTCAGCCTTTGGTGCCGGTGGTCGCCTGGCTGAATTGCTGGCCGTCTGGGCGGCTTGCTACGCTGCAGTGATCGCCATCGGCTGGAACTCGCAGCCACTGCCTGGCACGAGCTATCAAGCCACCTCACGCAGCTTTCACGTGCCAGGCAGCTGGGTGCCCTTGCTTCTTACCATGGTGATTTTCCTCATGAAATACAGCATTGGTGTTCAGTTGGCCATGGAGCCCTCCCTGGCGAGTAATGCGGGTTTCGAATTCGGGGTGACCGCCTTGTACGGTGCGCTCTCGGGCATGTTCGCCGCACGTTCGCTGCGCGTATTGCGCCTGGCTCGTCCTCTCACACCTTCGCTGTTGAACCCCACCTGAAAGCTACGTTCGACCTTGGGCTGCCAGAGCCCCATCGCCACCCAAAAACCGGAAGGAGCTCTTTCATGACCACGACCCTCACGCCATCCCGCCTAAGTCAACTGGAGCGCCTTGCCCACAAGCGCGCACGCGCCAAGATGGGTTGGTTCATCCACGCCACCGTCTACACACTCGTGAATGCATGCCTGGCAGTGCTGGCGGTTTCGGGTGATCGCCAATGGCATCTGTATCCGCTTCTTGGGTGGGGGCTAGGCCTCACACTGCACGGCATTGCCGTTTTCTGGCTCAGCCCTGGCGCCCCTCTGCGTGAAACGCTGGTGCAGCGTGAAATGCGCCGCCTGTTGGCTCAGGAAAAAACCTAGCAAGACGCGGCACACACGTTATTTGCACGCGCAAAATGTACGTCATGAACACACCAACAACCGCCATCGTCGTACACCACCTGGAGCAATCGCGCTCCCAGCGCATCCTGTGGCTGCTGGAGGAGCTTGATCTGCCCTATGACATCGTGCTCTACCGGCGCAATCCAGAGACCATGCTGGCGCCGCCTGAACTGAAGAAAATCCACCCCTTGGGTAAATCTCCCCTCGTGTGCGTTGATGGTATGACGCTCGCCGAATCAGGCGCCATCATCGAGACACTGAATGAACGCTATGGAAATGGCCAGCTAAGTCCTGCTCCAGGAACGCCGGAGGCACTCCGCTACCGCTATTGGCTGCACTACGCTGAAGGCTCGGCCATGCCACCGCTTCTGCTCAAACTCGTATTCGACCGCATTGCAAAAGCACGCATGCCCTTTTTCGCCAAGCCCATTGCCAAGGGTATCGTGGGCAAAGCCATGAGCAGTTTCATTCAACCGCAGCTAACCACTCACCTGGGCTTCATGGAGGGCGAGTTGGCAGAACGCGACTGGTTTGCAGGCTCAGAGTTCACTGCCGCAGACATTCAGATGAGCTTTCCACTGGAAGCGGCCCAAGCACGCGCCGGGCTCGACGCACGGTACCCTCGCCTGACCGAATGGCTGAAAAGCATTCACGCGCGCCCAGCGTATCAACGCGCCCTGAAACGTGGCGGCCCCAGCGCGCCCTTGAGCTAGGAAGATCCATCAGGATGCGCATCGACTGGCTTTCGACCTTACGCCACCTCCTGCAGGTCGCGGCGTTCTGCTGCATCGTGGCCGTGCTCACGACGACCATCTGGCCAAGCAGTCCGTACTGGAAACAAGTCGGGAATGCCCTGTGCATAGGGCTGATCACCTGGGGCATTATCGAATTCGGTCGTTACTTTGTAGATGAGCGCCATTGCCACCGCTCTGCGGAGGGCGGCCACGGATGGCCCATGGGTTGGCGCGGCCTGCTTTTGTCGGCCATTGGAATTGCTGGTGGCTTCTACATTGGCACGGCCCTGGGGCACCAGTTGTTCGGCATGAACAACCTGCGCAGCACGCGCGACGATCAAATTGGATTGGTCTTGACCATCGTCGCCGGCGCCGCAGCGACGTTTTATTTCCATATGCGTGGCAAGGCATCCAACCTGTTGGCCGACAAAAATGCGGCTGAGCGCGACGCCACTGAAGCGCAGCTGAAGCTCCTGCAAACCCAGCTCGAGCCACATATGCTTTTCAACACGCTGGCGAACTTGCGCGCCCTCATCGGCATCGACCCGGCGGCCGCCCAGCAGATGGTGGACCGCGTCAACGACTATTTGCGCGCCACACTCACGGCCTCCAGATCGACTGAACACCCCCTGGCGACAGAGTTCGACCGCCTGCGCGACTATCTGGAGCTGATGTCCATACGCATGGGCGCGCGTCTTCAGTATGTGATTGAGCTACCCGATGAGCTTCGAACGCACCCAGTACCTCCGTTGATCCTGCAACCCTTGGTCGAAAACGCGATCAAGCATGGGCTCGAACCCAAAGTGGCAGGTGGCACCATTTCTGTAAGAGCGCTGCGTGGTGATTCAGGGCATGTGGCGCTTGAAGTGCAGGATAGCGGGGTAGGCTTTGAGCCTAAGCCTTTGGGCCCCACGCCGCCAAGTGCCCCCGGCAGCGGGTTCGGTCTCGCGCAAGTACGGGAGCGCATTGCCACAGCTTATAAGGGCCAAGGCGCATTCAGCATTGAGTCAAAACCCGGCGTCGGAACCACAGTACGCATAGATTTACCTATGAGCGGTACAGGCCAATGAACTCGAAACGCCCAAGCGCCCTCATTGCAGAAGATGAACCCCTGCTGGCTGCCGCCCTCGCCGCAGAACTGGCCAAAGCATGGCCTGATCTGCATGTTGTCGCTACGGTGGGCGATGGCGCCAGCGCGGTAGAACAAGCGCTCAAGCTCAAACCCGATGTCCTGTTTTTTGATATCCGGATGCCCGGCTTGAGCGGCCTGGAGGCCGCTGCCGAACTGGCAGACGCCTGGGACCCCGCTTCTCAGCCATTTCCAGCTCTGGCCTTTGTCACCGCCTATGACCAGTACGCTGTTGAAGCATTTGAAACCAATGCACTGGACTACGTGCTCAAACCTGTTCAACCCGAACGGTTGGCAAAGACCGTGCAAAAACTGCGTCTGTCTATCGAAAGGCACGTGGGCGACTCCACGAAGGCATCACCAACCGACACCGCTCTCCAATCCACCGCGCAGCAACTCGCTCAGTTGATGGCCGCACTCCAGCCCGTTTCGCAAGCCTCGGCGCCAGGCCCTCGCCTGCGCCAGTTGCAAGTCAGCAGTGCCGCAGGCAGTCAGGTTATTCGTATGGTGCCTCTGTCAGAAGTGCTGTATTTGCAAGCTGCGGACAAGTACGTTCGTGTCGTGGCATCAGATGGAGAACATCTCCTTCGCACACCTCTAAAGGAATTGCTCCCTCAAATCGATGTAGACGAGTTCTGGCAAATTCACCGCAGTACCGTGGTGCGCGCCAGCGCCATTGAATCAGTGCAGCGCGACGAAAGCGGCAAATACCTGATCACCTTGCGAAATCACCCTGATCAGTTGCCAGTGAGTCGACTCTATAGCCACCTATTCAAGCCCATGTGACGAGGGTTTGATGGCAAATACAAAGCCAGAAAAAGGCCCACTCTTTCGAGCGGGCCTAAGGGTGGTCACCTTGGAGAAACCGTTCTGGAGTTCAGCGGACCCAGTACCCGTAGAAACAAACCATCATCAGCGCCCATGACCATGGTGGTGACCATGCCTATGCCCGTGACCATGGTGCTTATGTCCATGACGCCAATCCTCCCGATAGCGGCCTCGCGGACCAGCGGGGACGTAGTAGACCGGTGCCGGCTGATACACCACCCGTGGAGGGGGATGGTAATAAACAGGAGGCGCCACATACACCGGCTGCGGAGCCACGTAAACGGGGGGCGGCGCGTACACCGGTTGCGGCCGGTAATGAGGCGCTCCGGAACCCACGCCCACCGATACCCCTGGACCGCCAATACCAACGGACCAGTAAACATCACTGCGCGCCTGAGCGGTCGCGCTGAGGCCTAGCGCTGCTGCACCCAACAGGCCCAAAGCTATAAAGCGCTTGAAACCAGTGGTGGTGCGAGACTGAATTGAGTTCATATCAAGTTCTCCTCAATAGGCCATGTGACAGGCCGGGTGCCAAATCGAAACGGGTCCTGCTGTGGCAGAACTCACCGCAGGCTTGTAGTTATTAAACGTGCGAGGTGCGATACAGAGCACATCCATTTCGTGAAGTCGGTGTCAAGGGGTAACACAGGCCGAATCCCTCAGATAAGACCGGCCAAGAGCCTGTTTGTGGTCATTTCCGGGTCGCGAAAGCTCATGAACCCGCTCCAAGCCGTTTGTCACCCTAGAATTCAGGTATGTCTTCTCCTAACGAAACGGCGAAATTGGCGAAAAACGCCAAGGCGCCTGACTCCCCAAAGCCCAGCAACTTCCTCCGCCACATCATTGAGGCTGACCTTGAAAACGGCGCTTACGCCAATCGGCGCTGGGGCGGTGAGCCAGGTGATGGGCGTCATCATGCCGCTGGCATCCCTGATCCTGCCAAAATCCGCACCCGCTTTCCGCCGGAGCCCAACGGGTATCTGCACATCGGCCACGCCAAGAGCATCTGGCTGAATTTCAGCCTGGCTGAGCAATACGGCGGCGTATGCCACCTCCGCTTCGACGATACCAATCCTGAGAAAGAAGAGCAGGAATACGTCGACAGCATTCGTGAAGCCGTGTCCTGGCTGGGCTACGACACCCTTCTAGCGGATAAGCCGCAAGCTCCCGGCGCAGAGCAGCCGCATGAGTATTTCGCCAGCAACTACTTCGATTTCATGTACCGGGCAGCCGAGTACCTGACCGAAGCCGGCCATGCGTACGTGGATGAACAAACGCCTGAGCAAATGCGCGCTACGCGTGGGGATTTCGGTACACCGGGCACCAATAGCCCGTTCCGCGATCGCACCCCCGCGGAAAACCTGCGCCTTTTGCGCGAAATGCGCGACGGCAAGCATGCAGACGGATCCATGGTGCTGCGTGCCAAGATCGATATGGCTTCGCCCAACATCAATATGCGCGATCCCACGATCTACCGCATCCGCCGAGCTACTCACCACAACACGGGTGACAAGTGGTGCATTTATCCCATGTACACCTTCGCGCACCCGGTGGAAGATGCGCTGGAGCAGATCACACACAGCATTTGCACGCTGGAATTTGAAGATCAACGCCCTTTCTACGATTGGCTGCTGGAACGTCTGAGCGAGGGGGGGCTGCTCACTACGCCACCTCCGCGGCAATACGAATTTGGCCGCCTCAACGTGGGCCATGTCATCACCAGCAAGCGGAAACTGCGCCAACTGGTAGAGGAAAACCGTGTATCCGGCTGGGATGACCCTCGCATGCCCACTCTGGCAGGTCTGCGCAGGCGCGGCTATACGCCCGAAGCGCTCAAGCTATTCGCTGAGCGCAGCGGGGTGACCAAGACTGGCGGCGCCTGGACCGATTACGCCGCGCTGGACGCCGCTTTGCGCGAAACGCTGGATCCGGTAGCCGTGCGAGCCATGGCAGTCCTCGAGCCAGTGAAGCTGGTCATAGAAAACTGGTCCGAAGTTTTCGGGAGCGATGCGCACCTGGAGTCTTGCGTGGCCCCACGGCACCCTCATCACCCAGAGATGGGTCAACGGCACTTCCAACTGGGCAAGGAAGTCTGGATAGAGCGCACGGACTACGAAGACACGCCTCCCAAAGGCTTTTTCAGGCTCTTTCCTGGCAATAAGGTGCGGCTGAAATACGGTTATGTCATTGAGTGCACCGGCGCCACCAAAGATTCCGCCGGGAACACCGAAACTGTTCTGGCCAAACTCATTCCCGACACCAAATCCGGTACACCCGGTTCAGATAGCGTGAAGGTCAAGGGCGTCATTACCTGGGTTGGCGTAGCAGACGGCCAATCGGCCGAAGTCCGCTTGTACGACCGCCTGTTCACCGAAGAGCAACCTGATGCCGGCGGCCGTGATTTCCTCACCGTGCTGAACCCCAACAGCCTGACCATTGTGAAAGCCATGGTAGAGCCCAGCTTGGTGGACGCCGCTCCTGAAGATCACTTTCAATTTGAACGCCACGGCTATTTCGTAGCCGACCGGCATGACCATGCACCGGCCCAAGCTAATGAAGGCCGCCTTGTGTTCAACCGGGTAGCTGGCTTGAAGGATTCGTGGACAAGTAAGTGAAAGCGCGCCGGCCGTGAGCGGCCGGCGCCATTTTCAAAGCGCCCGTCTATTGCTGCCCACCCCGTTGGGAATGCAAGGGGTAAGCTGGCCACCAGGATAGCTTTCAGACTGGTAAACCGCCGGCAACAAATGGACCGTAGCGGTCCATTTTTCTTATTAGCGCTCCAAACCCGAGCGCCTTCCAGTAGGGGCAGACCTTCCGTGTGACCATGGGCTGGCGGAGAAGCGAAGGCGCTCGATCGCCCGATCTCGCCCCACACTTGTACCGTGAACAAGTCTTAAAGCAATCACTTAAGACTCAGTAAGTCCACCACAGCGCATGACATGTGGAACTTATTACTACTTCCGGTTACTCAACTGTGACAGCGCGTGAAGAAGCCATCAGGTTTGACAGCTTCCACCCCTCCCCCTCTTCTGGCCTACCTCGGCGTGTTCACCACCATGAATGCGCTTGAATCCCCTTACCGAGGGTGAATTCACTTCAAATAGTTTCTTCTGTGTCAGACGAAGAAATTATTCTCAGGCATGCAGAAAGAGGAAATTTTCTATTATTTTAAACAGCTTCACTGATTTATTTTCGGCACAGATCAACCGACCCATTGAGAAGTACGACACAACCGCATGTCACGTGCGGCCTCTTTTACAGAACATGATTGAATCGTTAACCCTTTATCATCCGAACGATTTTCGTTCCACCAGCCCTCTCCAATGGAATATTCCCGAGCAAGTTGGCACACCAACCCTCAATCCAAATTCGTCCCCTTTCGTAGCATCCCCCACTGGCGAATCACTACAACAAGGGAAACGTCAATCCAAAATGGATCTGATGTACGCTTTGGCAGAGCGCGTGGTTCCGGATGTCCCTGATAACCTAACCGCGCCGCCCCATAACCACGTGGCCGGTACTGCGAACCCGCAGATAGTCCATCGCCGAACTCCCGCAATGAATGCACACGGCTTCCAGTTAATTTTACCAAGCCCGACGCCCCCACCTCTGCGCCGCGGTCTTCCACAGCCCCCCGGACAGTAGATTAATTGGTTACTAGTGTTTGACTCCGAAATTTCGGAGCAAGCTACGCGCAAGAGCATTTTCGCAGTTATAAATATCGCCTTCTTTTGGCACATTTATTCGAAAAATCTCCAAATTTTCTACCCGGCCCAAGCTTCATCAAAAGCGAGCGAATATGCCAACACCCCCTGCCAGTCCTACTTCAGGCCCAAGCCAAACGTTCAGTGCTCTGTCCCACAACCTCACGCTGCCGGCAGCCCCCACTCAAGCTCCAGACCAGGGCTTGCAAATCACGGTCGGCAATGGTCGGGATGCCCAGTCGTTGCACCAGGGCGTGCTAGAAACGCGTGAAGACATTGATGAGACGGCTCACCCTCGCCAGGCTCCGCCGCCGCGCCACATGCCCCCGGTGTTAGCGCCGTTGGTGTTGGATCAGGCCGGAGATTTTGAGGAAATTCATGCATATGAAATTCCCTTTCCGGACATAGAAAAACCAGTAATCGAGGAACATTTCATTGAAATGCGCGCGTTAAACAAGCTTTTCCTGGCTGCCAACGATGGTTCTGAAAAAATATCGCCCACGGAAGCGACAGCCCTAAATGAACTTGAAAATAAAATGCGCCAATCCATAGATTGGAAATCTGCATTTTCAATATTCGATCAGGCCAGTAGGCGACACGCAATTCAAGCTGCAAAATTTGAAGCCACCGCAGGTAAGATTGATGCTAGATTCGCAATAGACTCGGAACTCTTGCCGCCAGCCCAAGGGTTCATATTTTCCATTCCAGAGCAAATTGCCTTAAATGGTTATCAACAAACATTCATGGCTTCGTTCAGCAGAGATTTTGATGATCACGTTCACCTTGACGTCTCTGGCGAGCCAATTTCCTGGAAACCTGAAGAAATTAATGCGGAAGAAGGCGCGTTTGCACTAGAAGAAGAAAGTTTATCAATCATCTTCTCACCCCAGGAGCCTGCCACCGGACTCACCGGCAGTGCCATACAATTCTGGGGAGAGCTGTGGCTACAACCTGCTCAGCCCGCTCAGCCGTTTAATGTGGAAATAGTGTTTAAAGACGTTACCCGCCCATTAGACAGAATAAGTATTGCAGTGGCAGAGGTGCTGAAACCTTAGAGCATTTGATGCTTGCGCTCAAAATCTCACTGACCAAATGCGGAAGTGGCGCTTCATCGACAAGGCTTCGCTTCAAAGCCTACCGGCAGCTGCCGCTTCCGTACGGCCCGTCAACTCAACTAGCTCGTCGATGATTAACGCCCGGTAGTAGTAAGCAAGCAATGCGCCTGCATCCAGGAGGGCCTTGCTTATAGCATCGGGGCTGGCGCCGCTGACTTCGATCAAAAGCCCGGCGTTCCCCGTGCCGGCCAGTTCTACGAAGCGCGCCATGAATTGATCTTCACGCCCAACGGAAGGCATCCCCCCTACTTCTGCGGCCCGCGCAGCAAACGCTTGCGTGATCTCCTGTGGCGAAGCGACTGCAGCCGAGCCGACCTTATCGACCCCGCTCACCTTCGCTGCAGCACTCTGCGCCGCCTGAGTGGTTGCGAACATGGCAAAGATGTGCCCCTTCGGATAGTAAGCGCCCATGCTGAGGTGGCTACTAGGAACTGAAAATGCATTCATGGCTAACTCCATTTTTGATGGTTTTAGACTTATTCTTGCTCTCACAACGGGTTATTTCTGTAGGACGGCAACGCAGCATCCGCCAGGAAATACTCTCTTTAAAAGTAAATTTTTACTACGGATGTCCGATGAGTAGAAAGAAATTGAAACTTTTTTCTATCATTTACACCCACGGTTTGTCACAATCTCGGCATGTCGATATCTGAAATCGCGCTTTGGTCTGCGCTGGCTGGTGGGTTGTTAACGCTGTTCGCCCTGACCGTGAGCCTGTTTCTTTCTGATCGCCGGAGCCCCGGGACTTTGAAGAACGTGCTGTTTGTCACGGCAACCGGTAGTTCGGTGATCATCGTTTGTGGACTGCCGGAGGTGCTGTTTCCCCAGGTCAGTACGCTTGCCTGGCTCATTGCCAAGGTATCCGTAGGCCCCCTTTCAGCTGCCTTGACGCTTTCTTACCTGAACCTCTGGATGGGCGGAAGCCGAGAAGACCGGCCAGTGCATCGCCTCCTTCTATGGGGCTCACGCGCCCTATTGCTTGCGGGTCTGGCATTGGCAGTCTCCGCAGCACTGGCACCGCCCCATCAGTTCGAACAGGTGCTCTTGGCCGCCGCTTTGGTGAACCTATTTGCGGTATTGCTGGGCATTGGGGTCACGACGCGGGCAGCAGTCTTGGGAGACCCCCTCGCGGGCTGGATGACGGTGGCGTGCGTCCTCCTGTTTTTCATGACCTCCGGTTTGTACCTGCGTGCGCTGGAAGTTCCTCTCGGGCTAGGTGTTTGGGCACTAACAGCCGTTTTGACGCTGGCGTACTTCCTCTTGACTTCTGTGCTGGTGAGCTTGCGCAATCACGAAAATCGCCGGCTGGCGCAATTGGCCCGGCTTGACCCTACCGTTGAGCCGAGCACCGGCCTTCCTAGCGGAGCCAGCCTGGTGTCCAAGGTGGAACATACCCTTTGGGCGACCGGACGCAAACAAAACCGCTCCACCGTGATATGTATCTATCTCAGTAATCTGTACGAGTTGGCAGACACCGTTGAGCGAGGGGCTGACTCCCAGATTCTCCCAGTGATGGCAGCGCGCATTCGCCGAATTGTGGGTTTTCGGTGCGTGGTGGGCATCTACCACCCCCGCTGTTTCGTTATCGTTCAAGATGCCGAGCGCCTTAAAGAACGGTCGAATTCCACGCTCCCTCGCTTACGCACCCTGTTGCCACAGTCCATGCAAGTGTTGGGACCAGACGCGAAAACTCACACGTTCAAGCCGCAGATTGGAATAGGGATCGTGGAAACGGCCGCCGGTCGCAAAGCACTGGATGTGCTGCACGAAGCCGAGCGTCAGGCTCAGTACTCAAGCCCTGTCGAATCTGAAGACAATATAGAGACCATTCAATAGCGTTGGTAGCTGTGAACAGCCGACCCAGTGCAGCCCTGTAGCCCCTTCAGAGCCTCCATCGCTACTCAGCGCGCCGCTCGTCAAACGCGCCCACGGGCCATTCGAAGCCTGGAAGAGCCTTCACAAACGCTGTTATGCAATGGCCTGCGTGTCTGCCTGCAAGTTTGCCTGAAGATGCGAGCGAGCCAACTCCCATACCTTGAGCGGTGATTCGGTTTTCAGCTTGTGATCACTCCACACTTGTCGCCACAGCCTGGCGCCCCGCCGGCCATGGTGCAAGCCAAGCATATGGCGGGCTATGGCCGACCAGGGCGTGCCATCTTCGATCGCATCACGCACCATATAGGCCACCATCTCGGCCTCTACTTCGTCCTGCGAGAGCTTACAAGGCTCGCCGCCTAAGAATCTGGCATCCCAGTCACTCATGATCCAGGGATGATGGTAGGCCTCGCGCCCGAGCATGACCCCGTCTACATGTTGAAGATGCTCCGTGATCTGCTCATTGGTAGTGACACCCCCATTCAGCACGATGGTGAAGTCAGGAAAATCTCGCTTTAACCGGTAGACAAGCTCATAACGCAGCGGCGGGATCTCCCGGTTTTCCTTGGGGCTCAACCCTTTCAGCCACGCATTACGCGCATGTACCGTGAAAACGTTGCACCCAGCCATGCCCACGGTGCCAACGAAATCGCGCACAAACTCATAGCTTTCTTCGCGGTCTATGCCTATGCGGTGCTTCACGGTCACGGGGATATCCACCGCATCAACCATGGCCTTCACCCCATCGGCTACCAGTTTTGGTTCAGCCATCAAGCAGGCGCCAAAGGCTCCGCGCTGCACGCGTTCACTAGGGCAGCCACAGTTCAGGTTGATCTCGTCATATCCCCAGCGAGCGCCAATGCGGGCGCATTGGGCCAGATCCGAGGGATCGCTTCCCCCCAACTGAAGAGCCACCGGATGCTCACACTCATCCATGCGCAGATGCCGGCGCTCAGCGCCATGGAGCAAACCACCAGTGGTCACCATCTCGGTGTAGAGCAGCGTGTTCTTGGTGAGCAAGCGATGCAGGAACCGACAGTGCTTATCGGTCCAGTCGAGCATGGGTGCAACTGACAACTTCCAAGGCGTTGGTCTGTCAGCTTGCTCTTTGGAGTCAGCAGCTTGACTCTGGTTGTTCTCTGTAGCGTTCCCGTGCATTACCGTGCGTTTCGTCGTATTTCGTTCTCAGGGTGCTGCATTTCATGCTACACGGCGGTCATGTAGCACCGCCCACGACGGGCCAGCACATGGGAACAATTACAACATGCTGGCGAAAGGATGGTCTCCAGGAGGAGCGAAAGTCACCAAACGGGACTCGCCACATGTCCAGGTCCCTCCCACGAAGAAAATCTTGAGACGGCTTTGGTCGTTCGCAAGTAATGGCGGAGCACCAGTCCGCTCAACGTACGCGCTGGAGCTCTACTGCATTCGGGGGACGATGGTATGGATCATCGGTGCTGTACGTGCGCTGCGGGTTACCGGTGTCTTGAAAAACGCGGCTGCCGCCATGGATGCTGGACTCCACACGGCGGCCATCCACGCCCTGGTAGGCATCGACTTCGCGCATGGCGCGCACGGAACGATCCTGCATGCGATCGTTGGTGGCTGAGGTGTTACCGGCAATCTGGCTATAGATGTTTGCCACCTCGCGGTTTGTCCGCATCCGAATGGCAGCGCGATCAGCTTCACCACGCGCATTGATAGCAGCCATTTGCCGATTGTGCCAATCGTTGATGCTGTTGCTCTGGCGAGTGTGATGGTTGTTCATGCTCGCCTGTTGACGCTCGCGAGCCGCCTGTGCCCATTGCGGATTGAGGCGAATGGTGTCACCCACGCGCTTATTCAAGGCGGGGTCAAGCCGACCCGCGGGCGCACGCTGCGCGTCTACGGTGCCTGTACCACCCACTATCGAGCCCTGCAGATCTGTGAAACTGACGGCCGCCTTCAGCAGCTCATGCATAGGTATGCCCTCTTGCTGGTAGCCAATCAGCAACTGCCCGGCATCCCAGCGCACGTTACCCTGCGATTTTTGCTGCATCTGTTGAGCCGCCTCTGGCCAAGCCTCGTAACGCAGGATCTGCGCACCGGGCCGCAAGCGCATGGCCATCGATTCGAGAAAAGCACGGGCATTGCGGAACGGGGCCGAGGGACACGGGTTGAACTGGTTTTCTGTGCCCTGTACTTGCCAGTTGAAGCCGGAAAGCTTTTCAATCGCGGTCAGGCTGTCAGGCGCCAGTGCAGTCCAGGTCCATTGCAGTTGATTGGTGACGCAATTCGTGTTGTCGTTCCAGCTCACGCCCCCCATACTGCGCCAGCCCTTTGGAATCTGAAGATCAGCAACCACCATGGGCTGGCGAAAACCCTGGCGATCCAGGATCTGTGCGGGAACCATCGTGCTCGTGTCCAGCGCAGGAATAGGCGCTGGCTGGGAAACCTGGATGCGCTCCGGCGCTCCTTGAATGGTTCCTTGAATGGCCGCTGGCATGGCGGCTAAGGGCTGCTGGGCTTGCATCGATGCAGATGACTCCGACGCGTTCTCTGGCGAAGGCGGGGCCTCAGTGACCTCGTCGGCTTTATCGCAACCCGAAAGCCCCAAGGGAATGGAGACTGCCAGTGCCAACAGCGTGTGCATGGAAGCGCGCATGATGAATTTCTCCCAGAAGCCAGCACACGCAGGCGCGTATAGCCGGTACGCGCAGGCGCGTGAGCGAAGTATGGAGGAGTCCATGGACATCGCGCAATGGGCCATTCGGCGTAGATTCCCTCATAAACTTGCTGTTACGCAGGGAGTTCAGACATCCTGCGCCTGCTCGCAAAAGGCAAAAAACCAGGCGCCCCGGCCTAAAATCAGCGGGTGAACCCGATCCTGAACATCTCCGCCTACAAATTCGTCCCCCTGCCCGATGCCGAGAACCTGCGCGTGCTATTGCAAGAACGCGCGCAGACAGCTGGCCTCAAGGGCACCATCTTGCTGGCCGAGGAAGGCATCAATCTCTTTTTGGCGGGGCCAGCCGAAGCGGTGCGTGGCTTCGTGGCCAAGCTGCACCACGACGCGCGCTTTGCCGACATCGCGCCCAAGGAAAGCTGGTCGGCCACCCAGCCGTTTCGCAAAATGCTGGTGAAGGTCAAAGGCGAGATCATCCGTATGAACCATCCCACCATCCGCCCTGCGAATGGCCGCGCCCCCGCAGTGGCGCCCGCCACTGTGCGGCGCTGGCTGGAACAGGGTGTGGACGACGATGGTCGCCCCGTGGTTACTCTGGACACCCGCAATGCTTTCGAGGTGGACCACGGTACTTTCAAAGACGCCATCGATTGGCGCATCAACAAGTTCACCGAATTTCCCGCTGCCCTGCAGGCCCATAAAGCGGATCTGCGGGGCAAAACCGTGGTGAGCTTCTGTACTGGTGGCATTCGCTGTGAGAAGGCCGCCATCCTGATGCAGGAAGTGGGGCTGGAGCATGTGTACCAGTTGGAAGGGGGCATCCTCAAGTACTTTGAGGAGACTGATGGGGCTCATTACCGGGGGAATTGTTTTGTGTTTGATGAGCGTGAGGCGTTGGGGCAGGATCTGAGTGCTTTAACGTCTTCTCCCTCTTCCTCAGATGAAGACTGATACAGGCGTGCCTGCCGGCTGAGCCCCGGAGCCCCGGAGAACCCCAGAACCCAAGGCTGTGAGCTGGATTTACTCCTTCCCCCTCTGGGGGCGCCCGGCGTAGGGGAAGGTTGGGAAGGGGGCAAGCGGCGCTTGATTAAGCGCTTCGGTTGCTAATCACCTACTGTTGCTCTTTTTAGGTCGGAGGCCGGGAATGCGCCCGGCAGCGCAGTCCCTTTCTTTGCTCGCACAAAGCAAGGAACCAAAGAAATGCGACCCCAAGTCCGTGTCCCT
>NZ_AUGX01000034.1 GCF_000422885.1 Ottowia thiooxydans DSM 14619
AGGGTGCCCGGAGCGCAGCGCAGGGACACGGACTTGGGGTCGCATTTCTTTGGTTCGTTGCTTTCGGCCGGCGCTCCGGGTGCGAGCAAAGAAAGGGACTGCGCCGCCGGGCGCAATCCCGGCCTCCGACCTAAAGAGAAGAGCAGAAGGCAACTAGCAATGGCAGCGCTTAATCAACCGCCGCTTGCCCCCATCCCCACCTTCCCCCAGTGGGGGAAGGAGTAAAACCAGCTCACGGCCTCGGGTTCTGGGGCTCTCGGGCTCGAGTCGCGAGGCGCGCCTGCATCAGTCTCTTCCGCATGCGGGGAAGGTGTAAAACCCTCAGCGGCTATTGATCATCGCCGGCGTCGAACGCACGAAATCACCCCAATCCTGCACACCTTCCGCAATCACCTGCCTGGCCTGGGCGGCATTGCGGAACACAGCGTGATTGCCGTTGGTGGAACTGAACTCACGCACCTTGGGATCCTGTGATGCCTTTTGAGCCGCAGCCTCAAGGCGGCTCACA
Organism: Ottowia thiooxydans DSM 14619; assembly: GCF_000422885.1. Classification (GTDB taxonomy): domain Bacteria; phylum Pseudomonadota; class Gammaproteobacteria; order Burkholderiales; family Burkholderiaceae_C; genus Ottowia; species Ottowia thiooxydans. The sequence goes on from NZ_AUGX01000034.1 coordinate 509, forward strand.
ATGGCCTGTGGGGTGTTGGCGGGCAGCAGCAACCCGCTCCATGCGGTGAAACTCGGCTTGGTAATGCCCAACTCGCGAGTGGTGGGTACATCCGGCAACTCAGGGAAGCGCTGAGCACCGCCTACCGCCAGCGGTACCAGCGCCCCAGCCTTGACATGCTGAGAAGAGTTGGGCAAATCAGCCGCACCCAGTTGAATGTGACCCGCGAGCAAATCAGTCATGAACTGGCCATTGCCTTTGTAGGGCACGTGCGTGGCTTTGATGCCCAGGGCGTCTGTAAGCTGCACCATCACCATATGCGCAATCGAGCCAGCCCCGGACGAGCCGTAGGTCAGTGGCGCGCTGGACTTCTGGGCCAGCGCCTTCAATTCCGCAGGCGTGCGTACGCCGAGGCGGGAAGGGGCAAAGACCACCACATCACCGTCTATCAGCGTACACACTGGAATCAACTGTTTGAGCGGGGCGAACTTAGGGGCATCACCGATGGCGTTGCTGACAACGGCGGTGATGTTGCCCAGAAGGACCGTATAGCCATCTGGCTCGGCGCGAATGACCGCCTCCACCCCGATGGCACCCGTAGCGCCCGCCTTGTTGTCAATCACTACCGGCTGCCCCAATTCGGCAGACAGGGCAGGGGCGAGCAAACGTGCATAGGCATCTACGTTCCCGCCCGCGGGAAAGGGCACCACAAGCTTGACTGGCCGCTCGGGCCAGGCCGCGTGAGCCGCGACGGCCCCCAAAGCTAAAGTCGCAGTGGCCAGCAGGCCACGCATGAGGTTGGGCAGTCGCATATGAGTTGTCTCCTTCTTATAAATCTATGGCTGGCGCGCTCGTGGCTGATTGACGGCTTGCTCGATGGCTTGCGCGATGTCTGCAGTCAAGTCGCCCACATCTTCCAGCCCCACGTGCAACCGCACCACGCCCGCAGAAGGCGCGAGGCCTGCTTGCTCTCGTTGTTTCTGGGCGCGCTGCCATCCCTGGTGCGAAGACAGCGCTTTGTCTGTCACTGGCAATGCCAGGCTCTCGTATCCACCCCACGAAGCGCCGATGGAGTGCAGTTGCAAAGCGTCCGAGAAGGCGTTGAGCTGCAAGCCGGAAAAATCCTTGAACTGCACTGACAGCAGGCCGTTGTGGCCACTGAAATCGCGCTTCCACAAAGCATGCCCTGGGTCGGAGGGCAGGCCGGGGCAATAGACGCGTTCCACCTGTGGATGCGCGAGCAGCCAGTTAGCCACTTCGATGACATTGCGGCCGTGTTGCGCCATGCGAACCGGCAAGGTGCGCATCCCTCTGAGGACCAAAGACGCATCGTCTGCCGATACGGCGTAACCCAGGGCCTCATAGGTGGAGAGCACGCGCCGCGCCAGGGCGTCATCGCGTGCGAGAAGTGCGCCTTGCATCAGATCGGAATGCCCGCCCTGGTATTTGGTGAGTGCGCAGGCCACCAGATCAGCGCCAAGATCCATAGGCGCTTGCAGGTAACCGGCGGCCCAGGTGTTGTCCACCATCAGCAGCGCGCCATGTGCGTGTGCCGCGCGGGCAAGAGCGGGGATATCCAACACCTCGAACAAGATGGAGCCTGGACTTTCAGCGTAGACCACGCGCGTGTTGGGTCGCAAGTGCTCTTCAATCGGCTGGGTCAGGGGATCGAAGTAACTTGCTTCAATCCCGAAGCGGGCAAAGAGGGTGCTCACAATACGGTGTGGCACTGGGTCGTACACGCTGTCGGTAATGAGCACGTGTTCGCCCGGAGCTACCAGCGACAACAGCCCCAAAGTGATGGCCGCGACTCCAGAAGGTGCCAGCCATGCGTGGTTGGCACCTTCCAGCGAGCACAAGGCTGCTTCAAGGGCACGGTGCGTATCTGTGCCGTGGCGGCCATAGAGCGACACCTGCTCACCCGCTTGCCGGCGTGTCTTGAGCGCGTCCATCTGCGCCACAGAGGAAAAGCGGACCGTGCTGGTGCGCACGATGGGCGCATTCACTGGAGCATTGCCTTCGTTATTGAAGCCAGGCTGGCCAGCATGCAACAGCCGGGTGTGAGGGTGCAGGGTGCGAGAGTCTGTCATGCAGTTTCTAGATTTAGTGATTGCGCCGGTTCCAGGCTATCTACGAAAGCCTGCAGGCGGCGTGCGCCTTCCATGCATTCTTCCAGAGCGGCCACCAGGGCAATTCGAACGCGCTGACGTATGGGCTCCGGGCCAAAGGCGGAGCTGAGATAGGAGCCAGGCATCACCAGCACCGATTGCTGTGCATACAGCTGCCGGGTGAACTCTTCATCGCTGAGGCCAGTGCGTGCAATATCAGCCCAGAGAAAAAAGCCTGCATCGGGCGTAGCGATGGTGAGCGCGCGCTGCATCAGCGGAATGACATGGCGGTACTTCTCGCGGTATTTTTCTCTGCTGTCTTGCACATGGGCTTCGTCGTTCCAGGCCGCCACGCTGGCTGCATCCACCACAGGGTTCATGCCGCCGCCGTTGTAGGAGCGAAGACGTGCGGCCTGCGTCAGAATGGCACGGTCGCCGGCCATGAATCCGGAACGCAAACCTGGCACATTGGAGCGCTTTGAGAGGCTGGAGAGAACGACCAGGCGTTCGAACGAGCGGCCCAGCAATGTAGCGGCTTGCAGCGCACCCAGGGGCGGTTCGTCTCCGGTGTAGATCTCGGAATAGCACTCATCCACGACCACGGTAAAGCCGTGCTGATCAGACAGTTCGAAGATGGTGCGCCAGGCATCCAGCTGTTGCACACCGCCCATGGGGTTGTCGGGTGAACAAACGAACAGCAATGCGGTGCGCGCCCACACATGTTCTGGCACCGATAAGAAAACTTCGCCATGTCGTGAGGCGGTGGTGGAATCGTAGACCCACGATCTCAATCCGTTCAGGACAGTAGCGCCTTCATAGACCGCGTAGCCCGGATTGGGGTAGACCACATAGGCATCGGGGGGTGATGAATCCAGCACCGTGCGCGTCAGTGAAAACAAGCCTTCGCGCGTGCCGTTAACGACCTGTACCTCGCATGCGGGGTCCACTACCGCCGGTGCAAAGCGGCGGCCCAGCCAGGCCGCTATGGCTTCTCGCAAGGCCGGTGAACCGACTACGCTCGGGTAGGCGCCTAGAGAGCCTGGAGGGCATCTCCCCATGATCTCCCCGACAGCTGCCGGTTGCGCATGGCGTGGCTCGCCTACTGAGAAGAGGATGGGTGTCAGCCCGTGAGCAGGAGGCACATCCGCCACCAAAGCGGTTAGCCGCTGAACTGGGTAGATCGGCAGTTTTTTAAGCGGGCCGGTCATGGGATCCTCGGGCGTTTTCATCGAGGCATGAGCCGGGGTTTGTCGAGAAAATTGCGGTTGAACTTGACCACCGCGCCCGTTTCCAGGTTGTAGCCCACCCGCTCGTCCAAGGTTTCCAGCGCGCGGCCATACAGATGGAAGTGGCGGGTTGGCTGATCGCCCTGGATGTGAATGCTGTGAATGTCGTCTGGCAGGAACTGAATGGATCGCCCCCGCTCCACCATGAATTCGCTGCGCTTGGCTAGCTCCGCCTGATCGGGCGAGCTCCCATCGTCAACCCGCTCATAGAGCCGGTTGAGCTCCTGCCCTTCCAGTGCAACGATCACCGCCCAGGTGGTGTGATCGTGTGGTGGCGAATTCATGCCGGGGTTGATGGAGTTCAGGTACAGAGCGAAGCTGTCGTCGGGTTGTGAGGCCAGCAGATAGCGCGCAATGCCCATGCCGCCAGGCTCGGCCACTGGAAAGTCTTCGGCCGTGAAATAGTCCTGCTGATCTGCCAAGGGTTGCAACAGGGCCGCGATCTCGGTCAGCAGTTCACGCGACAGTGGAGCGCTGGCGGCCAGCGATCGAATGCGGGCCATCGTGTCATCCACCAGCGCTACACGGGCTTCAATCAGCCTGCGGGAAGGATCAATGCTCATGAGCGAATCTCGGAAAAATAGTTGAACAGGCTTCAGGATTTAAGACAGGCTGGCGCGCACCCCGGCTCCTCGTGCCACGGTCTCCCAGGTCTTCAGTTCGGTGCGGATCTGTGCCGTCAGTTCCTGAGGCGTCCCGGTGCGCACGGTGACGCCTTGCGCGGCGTATTCCCGCTGCACCTCAGGTAAGGCCATCACAGCGCGAAACGCCGTGTTCAGCCGCGTCACGATCTCAGAGGGGGTTTTGGGTGGTGCCAGGATGAAGCTATTGGCCGCCGCATGGAACCCGGGCAATGTCTCGGCGATCGTCGGTATGTCTTTCGCGATTTCTGAGCGGGTGGTGGTGGTCACACCCAGTACACGCAGCTTCTGGGCCTTAGCCAGGGGGAGCACCGGTGGCATGCTGACGAAGCAGATGGGAATCTGGCCGGCGATCAGATCAGCCAGCGCGGGCGCTCCTCCTTTGTAGGGCACATGCAGCATATCTACATTCGCCGCACGCTTGAACATCTCCGCACTGAGGTGAGCAATATTGCCCACACCCGGTGAGGCGTATGCATACTTGCCTGGATTGGCTTTCAGCACGCTGATGAGCTCGGCCACGTTGCGCGCTGGGAAATCAGGATGCACCACTACCGTAAATGGGATTTGGGCGAGCGCACCGACCGCTGTCAAAGTCGTTGGGTCGTAGTTGATTTTGTCGTAGATCGCCGGAGCGGCCAAAACGGCGGACTCTGCCATGTACAACACGGAGCCATCGGCAGGCGCATTGACCAATGCGCTGGCTGCCAAGGTGCCGCCAGCGCCAGGACGGTTGTCCACCACGACCGGCTGATCAAGTGCCTGGGTCAGGTGCTGCGTCAGCAAGCGCGCCAGCACGTCAGCGCCGCCGCCTGCGGCGTAACCCACCATCAGCTTGATGGCGCCCGAGCGCTGTGCCGCGGGCTGGGCAATGGCCTGGCCGCTCATTAGTGCGCCTAAGGCTTGGATCGCGCGGCGGCGAGTGGGGCGAAATATGGAGTTTTTCATGCCTGTCTCGTGTGGCTTATGTAGGTGGTTCACCATGCTTTTTATGAGGGCGCTCTAAGAAATTAGGCAGGCTCAGAAGCGAAATACTGGAACAGAGCACCGTCTTCTCGCTCCATTTGTTCCACCAGACCGATTTCCCAGCTGAGGTAAGCATTCATGGCTTTGGTGCGGTCTACGTGGTCGTAGGGGCTGTACCAAACATCGTCTGTGGACGTGGTCATTTGCGTGAGGCCTGGCTCCAAAGTCAGCCCGGCGGCGGTCCATGCGGCATTGCCTCCCTGGAGCACCGCCACCGGAACGGGTGACACGGCCTGGGCATCGGTTGCAGCGATCTCCGCGAACTTCCCATCGAGCGAGGTCAATACCAGAAGCTTGTGCGCAGGCAATTGCGAGATGGCATTGGCTAGCCGCGACCGCACCGCAAACCATGCACCAGAAATATGGCCGTCGCGAAAGCGCAGGCTGCTAGACAGATCCACCACCACCGCTTCGCCTGATTTCAGTTTCTGCTGCACATCCAGCACACCCAATTTCCGAACGCTGGAACCCGCTTCAACGGGCAGATGCGTGGGCACTTCAGGCCCTTTTTCAAGCGCCTGTCCGCAGGCGCTGAGGCCACCTTGCAAGACGAAGACGTCAGTCCAGCCGAGCTGGATAAGCCAGGATGCGGTCATGCGCGCGCGCACACCGTTGTCATCGCACAGCACGATGCGTGCACTTCGCGTTCCAACGTAGTGATCGGTGGATTGCACCAACTGCCCACCGGGGGCCGTGCGCGCGCCGGGGATGTGGCCAGCTTCATATTCTTCAGGTGTGCGCACGTCAAACAAATACAGCGTGCGCTCGCCAGCCTGCGCCTGCAGCTCGCGCAGCCGGGCCGCGTCGATCTCGCGCACGCCGAAGCGCTTTGCCACGCGCTGCGAGGCCTCTATGGCCTGATTCAGACCTTCAAGGGTCGGTGGCGGCGCCACAGCCTTGCTCCCGCTGGCCATGGTCTCGCCGCTCAGGTGCCAGCCCTGTGTGCCGTTGCGGACACATACCACCGGATTGCGCAAACCGGCATTGATGAGCGATTGAGCGCCAATAATGCCCCGTGTGCGGCCGGCACAATTCACCACCACGGTGGTGCTCTCGCGCTCGACCAGATCAAACACGCGATGAACCAACTCGGCGCCCGGGCAATTGATGCCACCTGGCAGGCTGTAGTTGTGGAATTCGCTGTAGGGGCGGCTGTCCAGGATCACCATATCGCGCCCCTCACTGATCCAGGTTTTCAGTTCCTGAGCATCAATGGACGGTGTGCCATAACTATGTTCCACGAACTCGCCAAAGGCTTTGCTGGGCACGTAGATGCCGGAAAACACCTGCAGGCCAGCGTCGCGCCAGGCTTGCAGTCCGCCTTTCAAAACGGCGACATGGCTATAGCCCCACTCTGCCATGCGCTCGGCTGCCCGCTCTGAAAGTCCTTCTCCCTCGGCATCCATCAGCACCATGCGCGTGTCGCGGCGGGGCACGAGATCGGCAAGCCGCATCTCCAGATGGCTGAACGGAGCCGAAACCACGAACAGCGGATGCGCGGCATGAAAGACGCCTTCTTCGCGCACGTCAAGAAAGGCCAACTCTTGACCGTCAGAAAGCATGGCATGCACTTGGCGGGCATCGACGGTGGGCCAGGATGTGGGCTGGGATGCAGAGCGCGCCGAAGCGCTGGCAGAAGAAGCAGACATGGCAGACAACCGAAGTGAAGTGAGTTCGAGGCTGATTTTGGGGGTCTGCTTTAAATAAGTAAAATATAAAAATATTAATAATTAATTTATAAAAAGTATGAATGTGTCGTTGCGTCAGCTGCGTGCCTTTGTGCTTGGCATCGAGTGCACCTCGTTCTCGGCCGCCGCCGCGCGCATGGGAATGACTCAGCCCGGCTATTCCTTGCTGATCCGGCAGCTGGAAAGCGAGCTGGGATTACGGCTGTTTCAGCGCACCACCCGGCATGTGGAGCCCACTCAGGCAGGGCTCGATTTGCTGGCCTACGCGCGGCGCACCTTGCAGTCCATGGAGGAGACCTGCCGGGTTGCCGAAGATGCGCGTGAGCTGCGTATGGGCACCCTGCGCCTGGCAGTGGTGCCGTCGGTGGCGTGTGGGTTGCTGCCCGCCATCTTGTTGCGTTTTCATTCCATGCATGCGGGCATTCGGCTGGAGTTGCGTGAAGAGCAGGCCACTAATTTTGCGGAAATGGTGCGTGCTGGCCGCTCTGAAATTGGCTTGGGCTTATTGCTTCAGCCAGACGAAGCCTTGCAGTTCGAGCCCCTGCTGCGTGACCACCTGGTTGCTCTGCTGCCGCCCGGCCACCCCTTGGTCAGTCGAACCAACATTACCTGGCGGTCACTGGTGGGGCACGACTACATTTCCGTCACCACGCAGTCCAGCGTGCGCGTGCGTGCTGACCAAGCGGCCGTAGAAGCGGGCCAGGCCATGAAGCCGTCTTATGAAGTCGACTCGCTCACCACGGCAGTGGCTTTGGTACGTGCGGGATTGGGTTACGCCATTGTGCCCAGCTTGGCTCTGGAAAGCCTGAACTTTGGCCCGGTGGTGGTTCGGCCGGTTGAAAAGCCCCGTGCATGGCGCAGCATAGGTTTGCTATCACGCCCCTCCTTCGTGTTGTCGCCCGTGGCGGAGGCGTTCGCCGCCTTGGCGCGGGAGATCACTACCGACTGGCATGGCACCAACGCGGCTACTGTGAGCGAGCCGTGAAACTTCCTTTCGCGCAGGGAATTTTCGCTAGCTCATGAACACGTTCTTTGAACAGGCTCTTAGCGCAAAGAGCTGTCGGCGCCTGGCTTGGCGCTTCGCTTTAGCAGCACCGCACTAATCGCCACCAACACGCACACAACAGCCGCCAGATCCTGCCAGCGTGGCCATTCGCCCAAAATCAAAGGGGCGCTCAGAATGCCGATCAGGGGAGTTGCCATCAAGCTCATGGCACTGGTGGATGGAGGCAATGAACGCGCCAGGCGGAACCAGACCACTTGTGATGCGCCATAGTTGATCGCCACAGCCCACACCAAGCTGATCCACATGGGAGCGCTGAAGTGCCACTGCTGAGCAGGTTCCAGCGCCCAAGCCATGGCGGCCAGTACGGCCGATGAGAGCACCATCATCCACACCACCAGCGCCTCGGCGGGCAGCGTCAGTTTGGCGCGCTGCATCCAGATGGTTCCAAGCGCCCAGCAGAACGCCGCACCCTGCATCCACAAAATTCCGGTGGGGCTGCCGCCCAGCTGAACAAGTTCATCTCCCAGCAGCAGGGCGATGCCGGTGAGAACGGCGGCGACTGCAATTATCAGCCGACGCGTAAGTGGTTCGCGGTAGAAAAGAACGGCAATCAACACGGTCCAAACCGGCATGGTGAAGCCCAGAATCGCCGCGCGCCCTGCTGGCAACTGTGTGAGCGCAACTATGGAAAGCCCATGCCAGCCCAGCACGTTGGGCAAGCCCAGTACGACGACGTCTCGCCACTCACGTCGCCCTTTCGGGACCATGCGCAACCCTTGCGCCCGAAAGACCAGCCACAACCCCAACGCCCCCAAGGCCATGGTGAGGGAGCGAAAGTGCAGCGGCGACATCTCGCGCAGCGACAGTTTCATCATGGGCCAGTTCAGGCCCCACATGAGCGTAAGCACGACCAACCCGAATAGTTGGCGGCGAGAGAGAGCAGTCATGCGGGGATTGTGCTTGAGCTGCTGGATATGGAGGCTGTCTTGATTTGGACGGCCCATCTAGAACGTTGTTTCAACAGCGAGGGCTGACCTTCCCGACCCGATCAGGCGTTGAAATAAGCCCGGTACCACTCCACGAACCGGTCTATGCCGTCTTCCACGCGGGTATTCGGTCGGTACTGGAAATTGGCTTCCAGATCACTCACGTCCGCCTTGGACTCCGGAATATCTCCGGGCTGCAAGGGAAGAAACTCGATAACCGCTTTTTTGTCGAGGCGCTTTTCCAGGATGGAAATGAAATCCATCAGCTCGACTGGGTTGTTGTTGCCAATGTTATAGATCCGCCACGGCGCGTGGCTGGTTCCGGGATCGGGTTGATCGCTGCGCCATTCGGGATCGGGCTCTGGAGCGCGGGCCAGGACCTTGATTACGCCGTCAACAATATCGTCGATGTAGGTGAAATCGCGGCGATGCTTGCCATGGTTGAACACTTGAATGGGCTCACCTGCCAAAATGGCTTTGGTGAACTTGAACAAGGACATGTCTGGCCGGCCCCAGGGGCCATACACCGTAAAAAAGCGCAGGCCGGTGGTGGGCAACTGATAGAGATGGCTATAGGAATGCGCCATCAGCTCGTTGGATTTTTTGCTGGCCGCGTAAAGGCTGAGCGGATGGTCCACGTTGTGGTGCACAGAAAATGGCATCGCGGTGTTGCCGCCATACACGCTTGAGCTGCTGGCGTAGACCAGATGCTCTACCCCGTTGTGCCGGCATTCCTCCAGGATATGCGCGAAGCCGACGATATTGCTTTCTATATAAGCAAGTGGATTTTCAATGGAGTAACGCACGCCCGCTTGTGCAGCGAGGTTGATCACGCGGTTGGGCTTGTGCGCGACGAAGCAATCATGGAGGGCCTTCCGATCAGCCAGATCAATTCGGCAGTGCGTGTAATTGGGATGGCTCGCCAAGCGATCTACCCGCGCTTGCTTGATGGAAGGGTCGTAGTAATCGTTGTGATTGTCTACACCTACCACCGTCACACCGTTCTCCAGCAGCTTATAGGCCACCGAAGATCCAATAAAGCCCGCAGCGCCTGTAATCAATACTTTCATGTTGCTTTTCCGTGGGGCCACACTGTAGGGCCGAAAAATCTATCTGTGATGTCTAAGAACACGTTCCAATGCGCGGCTTCGTGTTTCAGAAAAATTGGGTGTCGTCGAGGCAGGCCATGAGGTTGCGGCCTTCAATGGTGATCTCGTCGAAATGGTTGAACAGTGCGAGCTGAGACAGGGTCATCCAGCAATAGTGGGCGGGCAGGTCCCGGATGGTGTTCTCAGGAAGTTCGACGATCATGTAGCGGCTTTGATGGTGCAAGAACCGCCCGCCTTCCTCGGAGTGCAGTGCGTTGAAGCGGATGGATTCCGCAGGTGGATCGCGAAAGTATTCGAGGAACGGCGGGGCCTGGGGGGTATTGAACAGCGGCTCGGGGTTGGAGCGCGCGATCGTGGAGCCCAGCTTGAAGACGTCTCTATGCCCGGGAAACATGCAGGCCTGAACCAGGAAATGCAGCACGCCGTCCATGCGTTGCACGAGAAAGCCATTCAATCCATGGCCTGAGTGTCGCAGTATGGGTTGCGTCCAGTGCGCTGTTTCGCGGGCGGTGGCGGTGACTTCAATCGCGGCCACTGAAAAATGGCGACCGCTTTCATGCCGGATGACATCTTCTTCCATCACCCATCCAGCCAACTGGTCGAGGGGCCGACGCTCCAATTTGAGCTGATAGCGCGCCCGTAACTGCGATAGCCAGTTGAGTGCGTGGTTATTGGAGTGGAATGAGCGGTGCGAGCGCGAGCGCGAGGGCGACTGCGTGGCCACACCAAGTTCAGATGAATCCAGGCACGCGGAGCGGGCCATGGCCAAGCTGCTCAGTACCGAGCGCATGCTCATATTGACCAGGTTGTCCTGCTTCAACAGTTGTTTGATCTGACCCAGCGTCAGCCAGCAAAAATTCTCGTGGCAGGAGATTTCATGTTCTGCCAGGACGATCATGTTGCGGTTTCGCTTGCGAAGGAAGCGAGAGCCTTGCTCGGTCATGAGCCGGTCCACCAGGATTTGCGTGCGACCGGGCACCAAAAATTCAGCGCTGTAAGGCGGCTCGTTGCCGCCGTGAACCAGGGTGTAGTTGCTCCGCGTGGCTTGTAGCGTGGGCGTGAGTTGCACGCCGTTGATGTTGCCGGGCTCGACTTTTCCCTGAACCAGAAAATGCAAAACACCACCGAACGAACGGGTGATGAAGCCGAGAATGCCCACCTCGGGTTGGTTGATGATGGGCTGTTCCCAGTGAGTTAATGGACCGAAGTCCGTTTCCACGCGCAAGCCTTCCACCGTAAAGAACTTGCCTGAGCGATGAGCCAGTGCGGTGTCGGGCTGGGTAAAGTGCCATTGCTCAAGTTCGCCAAAGGCAATGGGGCGAACGGTCAGGGGGTTCTGTTGCCGTTTGAGATCCAGCCACAGGTAAAAATCTTTGAGAGGCGTGACCGCACTGTCCTCCGCCTCCAGGGAGCGGAGGATGGTTTCGTGCGGCAGGCCGTCGAGGATCATCCTGGAAACGGCAGTTGAACACGCCCGAGCAGGCCGGCCTCAAGCGGGCTGGCAAGGCGAGAGGATGCGGCAGGCTGGCGCCTGCAAAGACGAACAACGCGGCTAGCCCGTTTGAGGTCGGCCTGATCGGGTGTGTAGCGCTCTCGCCTGACAAGTGAATGGGAGCTAAGCATGCAAAGCCTCAATTTATGCGGGTTTTGTAAAGCTATAAAGCGGTCAACTGCCGTTTCTAGGATGGATTTATTGCAGCCAGATACTCTTCCCAGGAGCGGATCGACTTGGTGCCGTCGTAGTGGGTACTGGCCAACACCAGAGCGCAGGTTCCGGGGGCAAAAGATTGCATGCTGATGAACAGCATGGGCGAAAGGAACAGGCCACGCGTTGGGCTATCCAGAAGAAAGGTCCGGCTTTCGCGCCCGTTCGAGAGGTTCATCTCGAAGCTGCCTGCGGCGGCAATGACGATTTGCTCAGTGGCGCGATGGGCGTGGCCTCCGCGGTCGGCCACGATGTGATGCACCAGGTAGGCGCGTTTGATGTCAAAAGGGAGATCTTTGCCGCCTTCTATGGCGGTCAGCACACCTCTGGGGTCGGCGTGGGAAGGCAAATCAATCCATCGAACCAGATCGAGATTGCCTGCGGCGACTTTTTCCATTTCTGAAATCCTTGTTCTTTAATCTGTGATTGAGGCCGGCGCTGGCACGGGTGCCTGCACGCGGGCGTGAAAGTAGTCTGACACCTGTTGGTGGAGCTGGGGTTTGTCTGTGCTCCACGCTAGGCAACCTTGCTCGTCTACGGTCACATCCACGCTGGGATCGAACTGGTTTTCCGCCAGCATCTTCCACCGGCCTCGGTAGTTGCGGTTGGATGTTGCGCCGTGCCACAGGTGCAAGACACGCCCCGGCGTGAATCCCAGGTTTCCCATGACCTCGGCATGAAGTCCCCGGCTCCATTGGGCGATGGCGTTCAGCTCAGAGGCGCCCATGCCACGGGCGCCAGGATTGCGGCCCCGCAAATAGTCTTCATCTCCATAGAGGGCATGGGCAATGGTGACATCGCCACCGCCTAGTACATGGCGGTCGTAGAGTCCGTGCCGCGCCAAAATGTGGCGCCGGGCGGCCCACGCAAAGCCGCAGTGGCCATGGAGGAAATAATCGAGGAGTGCTCGCCGCGGATTGGTGCACGACTGCATGGTGGCTGCCATGCCAGGCATGAAATGCGATTCCGCCAGCCCGAAGGGCAGATCAGTGGGCAACTCCCGTGCTCCCTCAGGTAGCCATGCGGCCTGCGCAAAGGGTTGAACCACGGGGTGAAGCTCCAGCTCGGCAGCGGTTTCAGCTACCCAGTGAGGGTTCTCAAAAAGAATGTCGCTATCCAGCCAGACAAGCTTGTCGCATGTGGGGGGAAGGTGATCAATTCCGAGATTGAGCAGGCGCTCTTTGTGCCAAAGCAGCGTGCTGGTTCGGCGCTGAATCAGGCCATCGCATTGGGTGCGGGCAATCTGAAACTGGGCGTCACCTAAGGCCAGTTCCACCACCAGGAGCTTGAGGCCCTGGGAGCGCACTCCATCACTGAATTCTGAGAAGTTCTTCTGCAGGACATCTTGATTCAGAGGGTTGTAGTACGCCACGACCCCCCAAAACTCACCCCGGAGAGCGGCGCGTGATGCGCTCTCCTCGCCGGAGAATTCTTGCTGCATGTCTATGTCTGGCTAGCCAACAACCAGCGTTCAGCTGAATTTATTTTTTGACGGCGCCAGTTTCTTTGTGCTCGATGTACGCGTCGACCACGTCCATGAAGTCCACCAGAGGCACGACTTCAGCGTCGGTGATGTGGTGCTCGCGCAGATTGATGGTCAAGCTGGCATTGCTTGGGGAATCAATGATCAGGATCAAGCCGCCGCCGACCTTGCTGTAGGCCGCTTTGATGATGCCTTTATCTTTGCCGGCTTGAAAGCCGGCTTTGAACTTGCGAACCGCTTCGGCTGAAGCTTGAGCCAGAAGGTTCTTGGGCTCTAGTGAAACCATGTACAGCATGTCTACTCCGTGATGTAAAAAAAGCTAAGGGGATGAATTGACAGCGGTGAACGGTTACTAAAAAAACAAAACCCTACACCTTCTGGCATTCTTGCATACGGATTTGAAAATCGTCTACTTTTTCTATAAAAATGATGATTTATTCTTACTTTCTGAATCCATGTAATCAAGGCCTGTTATCGTCATCAGGCCCGAGTACGACCGTGTTATATTGCGCGCCAAAGCGCCTTGTGGGTCACAAAATGTTGCATACTGGCATCTAACAGGGCGTGATGTGGGGTACCTGGCCCGGCAAGCCGGGCCCTGAAATCGCACTTCAAAACAATACAATAGTTCGCTTTTTTATCATTTGAAGACAATGACCTAGGGCGGTGACGAGAGGCTTTTTTCAGGCAACCAGCATGGCGACACCTCAAGCATCCTCGGAGTTGGACAGGCCAAGCCGGCCTCAGTGGCGCTATCAATGGGCCATTGCTTTTTATTCAGGTTTGTCGCCTTTGGCGTTGCAGCCCATGCAGGCGCAGGGCAAACGCCCAGGCCTGACCTGCCGGCATGTCACCGATGTGGTCGCCAACGCCGTTGCAGACCCTTTCCTGCTTCGGCGGGGCGACACGATCTACCTGTTTTTTGAAGTCATGAACGCGGCCACTGAGCGCGGGGAGATTGCGTACGCTTGCAGCCAGGATGATGGCGTGACCTGGGTGTATGGCCAGGTGGTCATGCGCGAAGCCTTCCACCTTTCCTATCCACAGGTATTTGAGTGGCATGGTGGGATCTACATGATCCCCGAGACACGCCAGGCTGATGGCGTTTTTCTTTATCGGGCAGAAAGCTTTCCCGGGCAATGGCGTGTGGTGGGGCAGTTGCTGAAGGGCCCCTACGCCGACAGCACTTTGCACTTCGACGGCGATACGTGGTGGCTCTTCGCGCAGCGCGGCCTGGACGAGTTGTGCCTGTTTCAGGCCAAATCGCCCGCCGGGCCTTGGAGAGCGCATCCAGCCAGTCCTTTATGGCCGGGCAATCGGCGCCGAACCCGCCCGGGAGGGCGGGTGCTGAGCTTCGATGGCAGGGTAGTGCGCTTTGCGCAGGATGGCTGGCCCTCGTATGGCACGCATCTGCGCGCATTTGAGATTGACCAACTCGACGAGACCAGTTTTCTCGAGCACGAGTTGCCCGAAAGCCCAATTTTCAGCGCCTCGCGTTCCGGATGGAACGCGCTCGCCATGCACCACATCGACGCGCTTGCGCTGCCTGACGGGCGGTGGCTAGCCGCAGTGGATGGCGCCACATTGGCTCATTCCTGATGACGCAGCGCATTTGTCTTTCCAGCCAGATCTATCCGCCCGAGCTAGGGGGGGTGGGCGTTGCGGCGCATCGGCTGGCTTGCACGCTCCTGGCTGCAGGGTATGAGGTTCATGTGGTGTCCGCTCATGCGATGACGAGCCGGACGGAGGTCACCGTCGAGCACACGCTGCATGACGGCATTCATGTTCACCGCGTCTGCCATGGTGGCAATTGGCGCGATGCCGCCCATGTGCTGGGGGATCTGGTGTTCAATCTGGATGAACAGTACGACTTCGATCTATTCCACGGGTTTTTTCTGACGGCCGTCTACCCCTGTATTCGTGCCGTGCGGCAGAGCGGGCGCCGCAGGCCGGTGGTGGCCAGCATTCGGGGTAATGATGCGCTGACTTTGATCAACCACCCCCTGACGCGCGCGCCCATTGTCTCGAGTCTGAAAAATGCGAGCTGGATTACTTCAGTCAACGCAGCCTACCTCGATCTTGTCTCGATCGATGTCGATGTTCAGGGGCGAAGCTCCGTCATTCGCAACAGCGTCAAGCCGATGCCGCAGAACGCCGAACTTTGGCGACTGGGCGATCACAACCGCCATGTGGTGGGAACGGTGGGCGAGCTTCGCAAAGTAAAAGACATTCCTTTGCTGGTGCGGGCATACGCGGCACTCCCATTGCGGTACAGGCGCCAGCTGTGCCTTGCGGGGTACTTTCAGGATCAGGAGGAAGAGCGCTGGACGAACGCACTGATCAGTGAATTCGCCATAGAACCTGAAGTTAATCTGACAGGCCCGTTTCCTCATTCCGAAGTTTTCGACCGGCTGAGAGGCATGCACGTGTACGTACAGCCATCGGCGTACGAAGGCTTGCCCAATGCCTTGCTTGAAGCGGCCAGTCTCGGTATTCCGCTGGTGGCCACCGAAGTGGGCGGCATGAAAGAGATTTTGCGCGACGGTGAAAACGCCTTGGTGGTCCCTCATGGTGAACCTGCCGCGATGACAGCGGCGATAGAGCGCATTCTTCAGGACGATGTATTGGCGATGCGCCTATCAGCAGGAGCCTTGCAACTGGCGCGAGAGTTGAGCCCTGAGAACGAGAACGCAGGGTGGCTCGGCTTGTATAGAAATCTGCTTTCCAGCCCGGAGTTCGCTTCGTCGGCAGAGTCTGATGAGGTTGCCACATGAATCCTGCTTATCTAGCCTGTGGAGGGTGGATTGCCAGCGCAGTGGGGGCCGCCACCCAGCTTGGGGTGCCAGATCTGCTCAGCGAACGGCCAAGAACGGCAGCCGAGTTGGCGCAGGCCACGGAATGCCGGCCTGAAATGATTGAAAAACTCATGGGGCTGCTTTGCGAGGTTGGATTGTTTGAGCTGCAGCCTGAGGGCCAGTACGTCAATACGGCGGACGGCAGTCTCCTCACTCGAGCTCACCCGCATTCGCTCCGCCATTTTTCCTTGCTGGCCAGCGGTGTGTATCAGCGCGGATTCATGGAAGTTCTTCACACCTTGAAAACAGGTCAGCCTGGGTTGGAGAAGCATTTCGGCTTCAGCTTGATGCATCTGATGGAGCAGCAGCGCGAAGAGGGGGAAATCTACGATCTGGCCATGGCTGAGTTGACACGGCCCGTGGGGGCGGCCTTGGCGGCCGAATTGACGGGGATGGCCGAAGGCCTGATCATCGATATTGGAGGTGGCCGGGGAATGCTGCTGCGAGCCTTGCTCGCGGCGCTGCCTGCCGATATCCGGGGCCTCTGCTTTGACCGGTCCGATGTCTGTGCCAGAGCAAGGGTTGCGTTGGCAGCCGAACAACCGGGCCTGGTGGGGCGGCTTGATTTTGAGGCCGGTGATTTTTTCGCCTCCGTGCCTAAAGGCGGCGATCTGTATTTGCTTAAAAATGTCTTGCACAACTGGAATGACGCGAATTGCCATCAATTGCTGACCGTGTTGCGCGGTGCGATGAAGTCGTCTGCCCGCTTATGGGTGGTGGAACCTCCCCTGGACGGTGGAATGCCGGGCATGTACAAGGCGCTGGACAATCTCATGCAGTCGGTGGTTAGCGAGGCAGGAAGTACCGGGCGTACGCAGGCCGGGTTGTGCGCGCTGGTAGAAGGGGCGGGCTGGGCCGTCACCAGTGTGGGCGCTTTGACCAGCGGACAAACTTTGTTCCAGTTCAAGGCGCAGCCTTGATCACATCAACACCCTAACAAGATCGATAACACCGTGGCCGAACCTTCCAAGCGCGAAGCCCCCAATGGGCCTGACAAGATCGGCAGCCTGGTTCAACTCACGAGCCCTGCACGATGGCTGGCGGTGTGCACCTTGGCCGGCTTGTGCCTTTTGCTTGTGCTTTGGTCCATGTACGGAAGCGTCTTCGTCACGGTCACAGGGCTGGGCTCCATTGTTCCAAACGATGGGCAGGTCACGCGCGTGTTGTCCAGTGCCAGCGGTATTGTGAAAGCGGTCCATGTCAATGTGGGCGACGATGTCAAGGAAGGCGATGCGCTGATCGAGCTGCAACAGCCTCAGCTTAGAACGCAGGCCAAGGCCGCTCAATCGCTGGTGGAGCTGGGTGAAGGGGCGCGCAAGCGCGAGGCAGCTCGCAGTGCCCGCGAGCTGGAAAGCAAGCAGAGCATCACGGACAAGCAAGTGGCGTCGCAAGAATTTCGCCGCAAATCTCTGCAAGAGCAATTGCAATTTCAGGACAAACTCATTGCCGACATGGCGCAGGAGTTGAGCCAGGGGTATGTCACGCGCACCCAGATGGAGCAGGCGCGCCAGAGCCGGATTTCCACCGAACTCGCCCTGCGTGAAGCCACGGCGCAGATTCAGACACTTCGAGCGCAACTGGACGACGCCAGAGCGACGGTGCAGAAGGATCTTGCCGCCATGGACGAGAGCCTTCTGAAGACCAGGCAGCAAGCAGCTGGCCTGGAGGAAAGCCTGGATCGCGCTCAGCGCATCACGGCGAGGGTGAGCGGGAGCGTCGTCTCGGTGACGACCATGCCCGGAAAATTTGTCGCAGAGAACGAGAATGTGGTCACCATTGAAAGTGGCGCCACCTCCATCCAGGCCGTCACCTATTTTCAGATCTCTGACGGCAAACAGATTCAACCTGGCGCCCAGGCGCGACTCAAGGTCGGCTCCATTGATTCCGATGTCTACGGCACGGTTCTGGCCACCGTCAAATCCGTGGCTGACCTGCCGTCTTCGCAGGCGAGTTTGACTAATATGCTGGAAAACGATGCCTTGGTGTCCGAGGTCAGCAAGATCGGTGCGTCGTTGCAAGTGGTGCTCGCTCTTGTGCCGGAGCCCGGCCGGCCAGGTTACGTGAAGATGGCGTCGGGCAGGGCTTCTCCGGTTCCTGTGACCGTGGGCACCACGGTCAGCGGCTCGGTGATCGTGCAAGAGGCACGGCCTATTTCATATGTGTTCCGCTTCTTCAAGTGAACGCCATGGCCGGCAGCGCGACACCCATTCCTGAGGCGAAGAAAGCCAAGCCGGCTCGCAGCTCCTGGGTCATGCTCGCCGAGCGCTGGGCGGGTGGGCGAGACGCCATGTTGGTGGTCATCATCACAACGCTGCTGACCTTGCTGCCCAACATTGCGATGCCAGCGTTCACGCAGTTGTTCGTGGATATGGTGCTGGTGAAGAACCTGAACGGATGGCTTTTCCCGATCGTGGTGGGTCTGCTGGTCGCTTCATTCATCGCGCTCACGTCTACGCTGGTTCAGCAGTATTTCACTCGCCGCGTAGAAAGCCATGTGTCGGTGTCGACATCTGTGCAGATGTTCTGGCGCTCATTGACGGCGCCGATTCTGTTTTTTGGCACGGTTCCGGTCGGTGATGTGGTGTCACGCCTGGCTTCGGTGCCGAGATTGGCCAGCCTGGCTTCGAGCCGCGTGGTGGCCAATCTGACCAGCGCCCTGCTGGCATCTTTCTATATTGCCATTCTGCTGCTCTATTCAGTGCCTCTGGGCTTGATGACCGCCGCCTTGTCGTGCCTCAACGTATTTGTGCTGGCTCGCGTGAACCGCAAGCGCGGTGCAGCCAACAAGACACAGTTGGTGAAGGTCGGCCAGTCCTACCGCATCGCACTGGGCGGCATCAAGGCCATTGAGTCGCTGAAGGCGATGAACATGGAGCGCTTCTTCTTCAAACGGCAAGCGGAGCTGATCGGCAGCACCACCTCCGTGCAACAGCGCATAGACTCCCTTTCGCTGCTGCTCGATCTGGCGCCAAAGGCCTTGAACGGCCTGAACTCAGCGCTCGTTCTGGGGCTCGGGGCGATGATGGTCATTGATGGCAGATTTTCCGTGGGCGAATTGTTGGCCTTCAAGATGTTCGCAGCCCGGTTCGCGCAGCCCGTGCAGGATCTGATGACCGGGACACAGGATTTTTCCGAGTTGAGCGCCCGCCTTTCTTCATGCAACGCTGTCATCCATGCGCCCATCGATCCCTTGACGCAGGCGCGCTCACAGCAGCCCAACCTGCAGCGCCTGAGCGGCGAGATTGAGTTGCGCAATGTCACGTTCGGTTTCCCGGGGGCGCCGGCACCCATCATCAAGGATTTGTCCTTGACCATACGTCCGGGTACTCGGGTCGTGATCGTCGGTGCATCGGGTGGCGGGAAGTCGACCTTGGGAAAGATTGCCATGGGCCTGTATCAGCCGAGCAGTGGCGTGGTGCTCTACGACGGCCTGCCGATCACCGAGATATCTCGCACCTGCTGGGCGGCGTCGGTCGGCTATGTGTCTCAGGACGTTCAGTTATTTGAAGGTACCGTCCGGGAAAACTTCACTTTAGGCGATGACACGCTCAGCATGGAAGCTATTCGTGAGGCAGCCAAGGATGCCGAAATCGATGATGTCATTTCGATGCGCACGGGAGGCTATACCTCCCTGGTGGCGGAAGACGGCTCCAATTTCAGCGGGGGGCAACGCCAGCGCATAGAAATTGGGCGCGCTCTGGTGCGCAAACCGCGCATTCTCTTTCTTGACGAAGCGTCGGCAGCGCTCGACACCGAGACCGAGGCGAAGATCGATCGCAACCTGCGGCGCCGCGGATGCACCTGCATCATCATTGCCCACCGTCTGTCGACGCTCAAGGATGCGGACGAAATTCTCGTGCTCGATCAGGGCAGCATCGTGGAGAGGGGGCATCACGACGAGCTCGTGCAAGCCAACGGACGTTATGCCGAATTGATCCGGCTGGCCTGAGCGCGAAAACATGGATCCATCCCACACATCATCTGCCGCCACACCTGCGGGTGAAGTTCGCTCCTACGGAGCCAAAGACAGTTTTGAACTTCAGGACGACACTGCCGCATGGCGCGTGGAAGCCGGATTGGTCGATATTTTTCTGCTCGATCGGCAGAGCGCCAGCGCAGGACTTCGCCACCATGTGCTGAGCGTGCCGATGGGCGCATTCATGTTTGGCGTGCCGCTCTTGAGGGATCAGAGAGTCAGCTTGCTGGTGGTGCCAGGAAATGACACGCAGCTCCGGCGTTGCAAGATGGAGGAGCTGTCCTCTTCGAACGATGAGGTGGTGTCTTCGCTTGAGAAATGGGTGCAAGCGCTGTCCGCGGCCATGGAGGAGCCCGAGTTGGCGGCGGCGTGCAAGGAGATCGAGTCGGCTGATGGCAGGCTCGTGGTGTCTGGCCTGGCGGCATTTCATCAAAACGCATTGCCGTTCGCCGCGGAACGTTTTCGCGCGGTGCAGTCAGCCGAATTGGCTGCGCTGGAGGCTGGCGAGTCCTTGCGCCAGCAGACGATGGGCGGCGCGATAGGGCGCCTGGTGGACACCATAAAAGACCACCGGGTTGGTGGGACCAGTTCCATGCAGCCTCTGTTTGCGGCGTGCGAGCTGGTAGTGGCAGATCTTGATCTCAAGGTCGTGTTGCCGCATGGGGGGGTGGATGCCATTGCGGCGTCGCCAAAGCCCGTGGAGTTGATCGCTGCCGCTTCCAAACTTCAATCCCGCGATGTGACCTTGAGCGACACGTGGTGGAAACGTTCGGAAGTGCCGCTGGTAGCGCAATGGAGCGACGGGCGGCCTTGCGCGCTGATTCCGCGCCTGTTGGGCGGCTACGACGCCGTTGATCCACTAACCCTTTCCAGGGTGCGCGTGGACGCCGGGGTGGCGAAGCGTTTGTTGCCCACGGCGGTGCAGTTTTTCGAATCACTGCCTGATCGTGCACTCAAGCTGTCTGACATGTTGGGTTTCGTGATCAAGCGGACCGGGATGGATATCGTCACGATCACCGTCATGATCCTGCTGGTGGGCACGCTGTCTCTGGCGCCACCGATGGCCACACGAGTATTGTTCGACTCCATCATTCCTTCCAACCAGCCTACCCAGGCCGCTGTGGTGGGTGCCATCATTTTCATCTGCGCGGCTGCAGTGGCTTTGATGGCCTTGGTTCAGGCGATCGGGATTTTGCGGATCGAGGGCCGCATGGATATGCGGCTACAGGCCGCTCTCTGGGACAGGTTGCTGCGCGCCCCCACGTCGTTTTTTCGCCAGCATTCTTCTGGTGATCTCGTCAGTCGCATGCAGTCGGTGGAATCAGTTCGCAAGATCCTGACGGGTAGCGTGATCAACTCGATCGTCGGCGGCATCATGGGGACGTTCAGTTTCGCCTTGATGCTCTATTTCGCCCCCCTGCTGAGCTTGATTCTCGCGGCCGTTGTGTTTCTTTTTGCTTTCGTCGGGTTTCTGCTTGGATGGCGCCTGGTGACACTGGACAGACAGGCGCTCGTTCTTGGCGGAAAACTTCAATCACTGACGGTGCAGTTGCTCGACATGGTGGCCAAGCTGCGCATGGCTGCCATGGAAGACATTGCCTTTCAGCGTTGGGTGCGCATGTTCCTGGGTGTGCAGGCCGTGATGAACAAGAACGCCCACGCCCAGGTGTTGCTGGTGTCGATCATGGCCATGCTCGGCACGATCTCTTTGGCGGTGCTGTTCACTGTCATAGGGGTGGAGTCCGGAACCCTTTTGGCGTACTTTCAAATACCCACCACCTGGGCCCAGATCACAGGGCATGAGCTGGACGTGGTGATGTCATTGCCTGACTTTGCGGCCTATGTCACGGCGTTCATTCAGTTCATCACCGCCATGACCGGGTTGATGTTGGTCGCCATTCGACTCAGTGCGGTGCAACCGCTGATCGGTCGTTTGCGGCCGCTGCTTGAAATGCAGACCGAACAGTTCGGAGCCCGTGAAAATCCCGGGGAACTGGCTGGGGGCATCGAATTCAAGAATGTGAGTTTCAGGTATCAGGAAGACGGCCCTTTGATTCTCGATGGGCTTTCCTTTCGGGCCGAACCTGGGGAATTTATTGCCTTTGTGGGCCCCTCAGGCAGTGGGAAATCGTCCACCATCCGCTTGCTGCTGGGCTTTGAAACGCCCGAAGCGGGCTCGATCCATCTGGACAATCACGAGCTTTCCACTCTCGACAAAGCGTTGGTGCGTGAACAACTCGGCGTGGTGATACAGGACGGCAAGCTTTTGCCAGGTACCGTGTTCGAGAACCTGACCGGGGATTCTGGCGTGAGCGTGGAAGATGCGTGGGAAGCCGCGCGCCAAGCTGGGTTCGAGAAAGATGTGCAGCAGATGCCGCAAGGCATGGACACCGTGATTGCCGATGGGGCCGCCAATATCTCTGGTGGCCAGCGTCAGCGTTTGCTCATTGCCCGGGCCCTGATCCGCAAGCCGAGAATCCTGGTGTTTGATGAGGCGACGAGTGCGCTCGACAACGAGACGCAGGAGATCGTGAGTCGCACCATAGAAAACATGCGTGTCACGCGGATCGCCGTCGCACACCGGTTGAGCACCATCATCCGTGCGGACCGCATCTTCGTCATCGTGGCAGGTAAGGTGGTGGAGTCGGGAAGCTATCAGGAGCTGATGGCACGGGGCGAGGTCTTTGCTGAACTGGTCCGGCGGCAAACGTGAAATTCGACGGCTTTCTGCTGCGCAAGCTCCACGCTTTCACTGCGGCGCGAATGAGGATGGTGGCCGTGGCCTGCTATCTTGCAGGGGGGCTGCTGGGGGTGCAGGGGGCCAAGGCAGACGATGGCCTGAAAAGCGCCTTCTTGCTGGGTTACCGAGACCACCCTGACCTGCAAGACGCACGTGCCAAACTGGAGGCTGCCATAGCACAGGTGGCCCTGGATCATGCTGGCACAAGGCCTACCGTGCATCTGAATGCGGCTGCAGGCCTGCTTCGCGATTCCACAGCAGTGGTGAGCACGCCAGGGGCCGCGTCTGTGAACGCGGGCTTTGATTACCGTCCGCGCAAGTACGGTGTTGAGGTGAGTCTGCCGGTGTATCAGGGCGGCGCGCTCAGAGCGTCGATCCGACAAAGCGAGGCCTTGCTCGCAGTGCAGAGCGCCCAGGTACGCGATACCGAGCAGAAGGTGTTTCTAGGCATCGCCGTCGCCTGCTCGGATATACAAAAGGCGATGAGAGACCTGGAGTCGGCGCGTCGCTATGAAAGCCAGTTGAGCCAAGCCCTGCAGGGCGTTGCAGGCCTGGTGGCGAGGCAGGATGCCACGCGGACCGATCAGGGGCGCGGCGAAAGCCGCCTTGCGAATGCGCGCATCCAGCTCAGCCAGTCGCAGATCGCCCTGGAAGCCGCCCGGGCTTCATATAAGGCATGGACTGGCGAGCCGCCACCGGAGCTTGCCTCATGCGAGTCCACCGCCGCTCTTCCCGCCAGCGCGCAAGAGGCCTTGGCGCAGGCCATGGTAGACCACCCGAACCTGGAGGCAGTGCGACGCGGCATTAACGCCACCCGAACCGGGGTAGATACGGCAACAGCGGGTTGGCTCCCGGCCATGAACCTGGCGACAGGCGTGCGCCGTGCCCGCGAGGCACAGGCGTGGGAGATCTCGGATACCACACGCTACTTGACGCTCAATGCCTCGCTGTCACTGTATGCCGGGGGCGCCACGGCATCCCGGGTACGGCAGGCCGAGCAGGTGCTCAGGCAGCGTGAGTTGGACTTGCAGGAAAGCCAGAGCGCGTTGCAGGCGGCTGTGGCCGAAGCGTGGTACGGGCTCTTGGCCACTCAGGACACACTGGCCGCAAGGGTCAGTCAGGTCGCTGCCGTTCAGAGAAGCCTGCAGGGAATGACGCGGCAACGAGAGCAGCGCAGTTTCTTTGAGCTGCTTGATGCGCACCGCGAGCTCTATAACGCCGAAGTCAGCCTTCATGTCGCACAGCGGGAGGCCACGCTAGGCCGCTGGCTATTGCTGGCGCGTACAGGCGGCCTGACTGCCGCCAGGCTGGGACTGCAATGAAGCGGTCGAGACACATGGGCCGGCGCTATAAGAAAGTCTTCACGCTCGCTGTCGTGCTCTGCACACTGGCTCCTGTGGTCCACGCCCAAAGCCTGGCTGACGCGCTGAGCCGAGCCTATGCAACCAACCCTGATGTGCGCATAGCGCGCTCTCAAGTCGTGGGTACTGACGAGAACGTGAACCTGGCGGTTGCGGCACGGCGTCCGCGGGTGATCGCTTTTGGTGGGGTTGGGCGAGTGGTCTACGAGACCTGGTCATTTGCTGATGTCTCTACGCCAAGTCCGCGAGAGCGTTTTGCCTATCCGCAAAACTCGGTAGGGTTGAACCTTCAGCAGCCTTTGTATGCCGGGGGGAGTTTGGATGCGAAGTTGGCAGCCGCCCAATCACAGTCTGGCGTGGTGCGGTCCCTGCTTCGGCAAACAGAGCAGCAGGTGCTTTTGAGCGCAGCGACGGCGTATTTCGACGTTTGGCTGGCAACAAGAAAAATGTCCGCCATTGACGCTCATGTGAAGCATTTGAGCCGCCTGCGCGATAGCAATGAATCGCGCTTGAAGCTTCAAATGATCACCGTGACTGATTTTGGACAGGTGCAGTCCCGACTGGCCCAAGCAGTGGCCAGCCATGCACAGGCTGAAAACGATCTGGGCCGTGCGCGCCTGGCTTATCGCCTTGTGATTGGGGCGGACGCGGAGCCTTCGCTTGCCAGCACGGCCTTGCCGGCGGAGCTGCCGGCGTTGCCGGCGTCGGAAGAGATGGCACGCGCCGAAGCCATGGCCAGTGATCCCGGTTTGCTTGCTGCAGGGCAGGCGATAGACGCCGCCGGTCAAGTCGTTCGCATTGCGCAAGCTCAAAAGTTGCCCACGGCGACGCTGACCTACGCCGCCTCTGACGGCTCCGGAGTCTCCAGCGAATGGCGGCGGCTGCATCACCGAAGTGTGTTGGTCAGCGCAGATTGGCAGTTCAATCTTGGTGGCGCTGCACAGGCTGGCATAGAGAAGGCCGAGGCGGGCAAGAGAAGTGCCGAGATGGCACGCGAGGGGCAGCGCAGGGGTGTACTGGAAGCGGTGAACAACGCCTGGCACGGATACGCCGCAGCGAAGCAAGTGGCGACGAGTTGGCAGACCCAGTTGTCTGCGGCGCAAGTGACCTCGGAGGGCATCGATCTGGGCGTGCTCCGGGGCGTTCGTTCGGTCTGGGATCAGCTCAACGCGGCGGACGATGTGTTCAATGCCCGTGTGGGAGTGGCATCGGCTTCGCGAGACATCACTCTTTCCGGACTGCGTTTGTTGGCCGCTATTGGCAAGCTCGATCCTGTCACGATGCAACTGCAGGTAGATGCTGAGGCCGCCGGTTTTTCAAAGCGGCCTGTGATTGTGCGCCAGTGGGGGCTTCATTGACGTCCAGGATGCGGCCCAGGCCATGGCATCGTCTGTGCCAAATGAGTGTGTGCGTGGCACTGTCTGCCAGCGCGCATGGGGAGACGCTGACGACCGCGCTGGTCTCGGCTTATGAGTCGAATGCCGGCCTGCGTGGGCTCAAGGCCCAGCTGCTGGCTGCCGATGAGGGCGTGGTTCAAGCGCGTGCGCAGAAACTGCCACGTCTGGATGTCACCGGCAGTGCGGGCTGGCTGAGCGAATCCACTATGGCATACAACCCCGCAGGGCCTGCCCAACCAGATAACAGCCGCTATGTTCAGCGCCAGTGGCAACTTCGACTTGTTCAACCTGTCTACTCCGGTGGCGGGATTCAAGCCGGCATCGACAAGGGCCTGGCGGACCAGAGTGCGCAACGGGCTGCACTGGAGAGTGGTGTTCAAACGCTGCTTCTCAACGCCGCCACAGCTTATGCGGAAGTGCTTCGAACGACGGCAGACCTTGAAGGGGCCGAGCAGATGATGAGTGCCATCGAGCTGCAGCGTCATACGACCGCCGTAGGATTGGCGCGCCGTGACGCCACGGTGGTCGATCTTGATCAAACTCTTGGCCGGCTTGAGGATGCGCGCGCGCTGAAGGCGCAAGCTACCGCGGCTTTGGCGGTGGCCAAGGCCGCCTTTGAGCGCTGGGTGGGGCGCCCGCCTGTGGACCTGCAGGCGATAGGCGCCAGAGTGGATTTACCACCTGACAAGCAGACCAGTGTGGTTTTGGCGCTGGAGAGCAACCCCAGCATCCGGCAAGCCACGTTTGCCGAGGCATCGGCCAGGGCAGACATCGCGGCGTCCAAGGCCAAGGTTCGGCCGAGCGTGAACTTTCAGGCGCACCTGGGCAATGAAGTCGATCAACTCGGCAGCTCGCGCGGAAGAAGCCGTGAGTACGGGTTGGGTTTTCAGATTGTCATTCCGCTTTATCTGGGTGGGGCGGTGTCTGCGAACCTCCGGGCCGAACAGGAAAGCCTGCGCCAAAGGCAAATCCAGCTGGAGCAGGCTGTCAACCTTGTCACCCAGAAAGCCTCGCAGGCCTGGGACGACAGGGCCACTGCGCGCACGGCGCTTGAGGCCAGTCGAATGCAGAACGAGGCTGCTGAAGTGGCCTTGCGCGGATTGGTGTTTGAACAGCAACGCGGGCTCAGGACACTCCTGGATGTGCTGAATGGCAGGCAGGAGATCTGGAAGGCCGTGACAGCGAAAAACCGGGCACTTCGTGATGTGGCCGTCGCAGAATACAGCTTGTTGTCAGCGCTCGGGCGTCTCACGCCTGAGCATATTTCGGGGGCCCTAATTCAGCCCTCGGTTTCGTTACCTCGTCAGTGAGTTCATTGGATGCACGTTCTCTTGCTCGGCTACTCTGATATCGCCAGGCGGCGGGTCATTCCAGCGCTTTTTGCCAATGACGTCCGCCAATTGGATATTGCCTCGCGTCATTCCATTGGCACGATCTTGCGCCCCGCCGGCATGACCGGGCAGGATTACGGCGACTATGAGCAAGCCTTGCGAGAAAGCGCTGCGCCGTTCGTGTGGATATCTACCGTGAACGCCAATCATGTGGAGTTGGCCGCTAAAGCCCTTGCGGCCGGGCGTCATGTGATGATCGACAAGCCTGCCGTAAGCACCTTGGCCCAGGCAGAGCACTTGGCAGAACTTGCGCAGCGCCATCGGTGCGTTCTGGCGGAGGCGGCGGTTTATCCTTTCCATCCGCAGATGGCAGCTGCACGCCAATTTTTCGCTGAGGCAGGTTCCGCGCCCACTCAGGCGGTCGCTGCCTTCAGCTTTCCGCCTTTTCCTTCAGGCAACTTCCGCAACGATCCCGCACTGGGCGGTGGGATGAGGATGGATTTGGGCTCGTACGCTGTGTCCATTGGGCGGGTGCTTTTTGGCGTGCCCCCGCTGGAGATCGTTTGCCGCAGCCTGGAAGGAGACACGGGGTTTAGCGTGCTGATGACTTATCCTGGAGGGCGGAGCGTGGTCGGGCACTTTGGCGCCACCACAGGCTATGTCAATCGTTTGATCCTGCTCGGCCCCTCCGCCTTGTTGACTTTGGAGCGGGCCTTCACGACGCCACCAGACATGGTTTGCCGCCTGGAAGGAAGCGTCAGAAATGCGCCGACGACGCGGGAGGTTGCGCCTGCAGATAGCTTTGCCCTGTTCGTGGCGGCGGTGTTCAAGGCCGCGGAGAATTCCAATCCAGGTGAATTTCTGGATGCCTTGCTGACCGATGCAAGGGCCGTTGAACGATTGCGCCAGGTCAGCCTCGAGTTCTAAAACGCCTTCCAAGAGGAGAGACACCATCGCTGCCGAAACGCCCGCTCCCCCGCCAGCGAGTTTGCCGCAGAAGCTCTGGCGCTTTCTCGTCTTCGCGATGGACAATTTTGGCTCGATGATTGTGTTCATCGCAGTGGGCCATTTCTTTGGCACCAAGGCCGCCATTGCCAGTGGCATGGTGGTGATCGGCTGGGGCATCGCCGATCGTCTGATCCGAAAGCGCGGGTTCGAGACGCTTTTCCTGGTGTCGGGTGTTCAGACGTTGCTATTTGGTGGCATTGACCTGGTATCTCACCACCCTTTCATGCTGCGCTTTGAGGCGGTGATCAGTAACTTGGTGACCGCCGGCGTTTTCCTGGCGAGCTTGTTCCGGCCCACTTCAATGATTGAGGAAATTGTCGAGCGGCAAAAGAGTCGGTCGTTTTCGGACCGACCGGATCTGCGCCGTCTCTTTCAGATTCTCACCCTGATCTGGGTCGGGTACTTCGTTGCAAAGGCGATGCTCTACCTTTGGTTGGGCATGGTTTTTTCGCTGGAGCAAGCCACGGCGTGGCGCGCCGCACTGGGCACTGCGAGCCTGATGGCCATGATCGGCCTGTCTATCGTCGGGACCAAACCCTTGTATCAATTGCTGTACAAATTGGGTTGGCTGCCTCGGCGACCGGAAGGCAGCATCCCTCTCTGATAACGAAGAAGTCGAATCGATAAACCCCGTTCGGGCTGAGCCTGTCGAAGCCTTGCGCAACGCTTCGACCCTTCGACAAGCTCAGAACAGGCCAAGCTCAGCGCCAACGGTTTTTAGGTTGAAGAGCAGCCCAAGACGTCGACCTCAGCCAGAACGGGGTTCAGACACCCTGATGCAGTTCCTGAGATCGCATCCGTTCCTGGTCCATCTCTGATCCGATCAATCACCGATAGCTTGCGCGATCTTTAGCGCCAGCGTTTGGGCGTGGGGTTCGTTCAGCATGCTCAGATGTGTTCCTGGCACGACCACCACCTTGGGCGTTGGCGCGATCAGTGCACCCCAACCCTGGGTCGCGTCACCTGCCGGTCCATCCGCTAATTCCAGTTCGATGTCTTTCTGCTCAGCCACCAACACCGTGGCACGTAAACCTTGCGCCAGAGGCTGTGGCCGGTAGAGGCTGGCCGCGATGGTGTTGGCTCGGTAGATATCAAGAAAGCGCAGCAAATAAGCTTCGTCCATGCCACCCGGCAGCAGGTCAGCGGTCACCATGCGCACCGAAAGCAGATGGGCCGCGGCGGAATAGTCCGCTGCTGCTTCGATGCCACCGAGGTCAAGCGATTTGCCTGAGAGCTTCTCGATCCGCCTGGCGATATAGGCAAGCCATTGCTGGTCGCTGCGCGCAGATGAGGCAGTCGATTGCGCCGCGTTGTCGATCAGTCCCAGAAAATCCACACGGCGGCCGCGAGATTGCAACAGCCTAGCCATCTCGTAGGCCACCAGTGCGCCAAACGAGTGCCCTGCCAGTCGCACCGGGCCTGCGGGTTGCGCCTGTTCGAGGAGGGCCACGTGGTGGACAGCCGCTTCTTCGACTGTGCGGGGTACGGGATCGTCCGGCTGAAGACCACGGCCTTGCAAGGCACGCACGGGAAGGTCTCCCGGCAATGCGCGCACCAGAGAGAACAGGTAGACGATGCTGCCACCGGCGCCGGGAAGAAGATAGAGCGGCGCTTGGCGTGAGTCGCCTTGGCGCAAGGAGATGAGTGCGCTTGATGGGCTGGTCTGGGATGCGGCTGTGCGCAAGGTCTCCGCCTGGGCAGCAATGCTAGGGTGGGTGAGAATCTGCCCCAGGGAAAGCTGATTTCCGAATTTCTGCTGAATCAGGGACAGCAGCTTGACGGCCAACAAGGAATGGCCTCCCAGGCTGAAGAAGTCATCGTGAATACCCACTTGTGCAACACCCAGGACTTCCGTCCAGATGCGAGTCAGCTCGATTTCGATCATGTCCCTAGGCAACTGCGCGCCTTCTTCACGCGCCGGGGTGGCACGCAGGGCGAGTGCTGCTGTATCGAGCTTGCCGTTGGCGTTTCGGGGCAGTGCGTCCAGATAGAAAATGTGCTCGGGCACCATGGGCGCAGGTAAAAGCTTGGTCAAGGTCTCGCGCAGTGCAGATAACTCAGGAGTCTGGCCGTTCGCGACCACGAAGCCCAGCAAACGAGCCGTGGAGTTCGGCCCCGGCACGGTGATCACCGCGCATTCGCTGATGCCCGGTTGCCTTCTCAGAGCCGATTCGATCTGAGCGGGCTCAATGCGAAAACCCCGGATCTTCGCTTGGCGATCGATTCTTCCCAATATTTCCAGAGCGCCGTCTGGCCATTGCCGCGCCAGGTCACCTGTTCGGTAAAGCCGAAGGCCGTTCAAGGTAATGAAACTGGCTTGCGATGCAAGGCCCAGGTAACCCAGTGCCAGGCATGGGCCGCTCACGTGAAGGTGGCCTATGGCACCTCCGGGTACGGGGTTGTCTTGAGCATCCAGAAGATAGATCTCGCTGCCTGCCACCGCATGGGACAGGGGCAGGCTGCCGGCGTGCACAGGCGTTGTGGCGGTGACCTCGCCGCAAAGCACCCCGATGGTGGTCTCCGTAGGGCCGTAGTGATTGAAGATGCGGCAGGCACCTGCCGCTTTCTGCAAACCTGCGACCCAGGAGGGGCTTGCGCCTTCGCCACCAAACACCAGAACGCGGCGTGGGAAGACCATGCGACCGGCGGTCAGTGCTGCAAAGTGAGAGGGGACGATCTTCAGATAGTCGATGTGTTCGCGTTCGATGTAATCCGCAAACCGAGCCCCATCCAGGCTGGCTTCTTCCGGCAACACGTGCAGGCACGCGCCAAGGCAAAGGGACGGAAATACCATCGTCAAGCCAAGATCCGCCGCCAGAGTGGACACCAGCGCAAAGTTGCCCGGAGCTTCAAGCCCCAGCAATGGGGCCATGCTGGCTACATAGTTGGCCAGAGAGCGGTGCGAGATCTCCACGCCCTTGGGCTCGCCAGTGGAGCCGGAGGTGAAGATCACATAGGCGGGGTCATCCAGACTGTTCGCTGCCTGTGCAAAGCTGGGGTGCGTTGGAGCATGGCCGGCGCTGTCCGCCATGACAGACAGGTCTGGCCCGTGCTCTCCAAATGATAGCGAGATAGCATTGTTCGCAATGGTCCTTTCGAGCAGAGCTTGAGGCCATGCAGGGTCCAGCGCCACATAGGCCGCGCCGATCTTGTGAATGGCCAGAACGGCTGCGAAGAAGCCTGCCGTGCGGCGAGCCATGACACCCACCCGGCTACCGTGTCCCAGTCCCTGGTTGGACAATTGAGTCGCCAGCCGGCAAGCGATGGCATCTAGTTGACGGTAGCTAAGCCGGGCATCCTCGGCCACCAAAGCCATGGAATCAGGATGGGTGCGTGACGCGCTTTCAAAGCGCCTGGCTACGTGGTCTTGCGCACTGAGCTCAAGCGTTTCCCCACTGAGCACGGGCACCAACGCGAGGCCATCCCTTGCCCGAGACGTGGCCAGCGTGCTTACGCTGCGCTCTGGATCGGCCACGGCGGATTCAAGCAAATGAATGAAGTTGTCGCGCAGGCGCGCCATGCCAGCAGCCGAGAACAACTGAGTGTCATAGCCAAACCAGCCACTGGCAGCCACCCCGTCTCGCAGATTCAGCGTCAGATCGAACTTTCCGTCAGCCTGCTCAATCTGCCTTACTTCGGGCAGATCGTCGTTCTGCACGGCCGCCGGGGTGAAATTGAAACTTGCATCGAATAGCGGTGAGCGATCTGCTGCGCGCTGCGGCGCCAGTCGCTCCACCAGTAGGGCGAAAGGAAATTGCGAATGCTCCAGCGCACCGAGCACGGTCTGACGCGTGGCGGTTAGGAATTCACGGAAGCCCTGATCGCGGCCAAGCCGCGACCGGATCACGAGAGGGTCGGTGAAGTAGCCCACGATGAGGGCGGACTCCGCGTGATCGCGCCCCGCTTGAGGGGAGCCAACCAGCAGATCGTCCTGGCCTGCGGTTCGATGCACAAGCGCCAGAAAACCCGCCAGGAAGACGACGTACGGAGTGGCACCCACTTCTCTGGCCAAGGCTTTCATGGCGAGCGTCAGTTCTTCGGACAAGGCGAACGCGCAGGACGCACCAGCAAAGCCCTTTTGGGCAGGGCGTGGATAGTCTGTGGGCAGATCGAGTACCGGCAAGGGCCCACCAAGCTGATCGCGCCAGTAAGTCCACAAGGCCTCACCCTTCGCGCTGGAAAGCAGTTGGAGCTGGCGGCGGACGTGGGCGCGGTAGCCCGACGCTTCTGTGACGTGAGCAGTGTCTGGCGCGCCTTCCGTGGCGATGTGCGGAAGTTGCCGCCGGATCAGCTCCAGTGACCAGCCGTCTGAGACGATGTGGTGCATGGAGAGCAGCAGCAGTGCACTGCCGTCATCTCTTGGAAACCAGCCAAAGCGGATCACCGGGCCATGTTCAAGATCGAAAGGCTGGCGATGCAGTGCGGTGACGTCCTGCATGCTCCAGCCAGCCACCGGCATGTCAGCCCATTGCACCTCACCGGCCGGCATGGCCTGTTGCACCACTTGCCCATCCACTAGGAGCCTGTCGGACTTGGAAATCGTCGGCTGCAAATCGACCTCAGCGGTCCATTTTCCACCGTCTTCTTGACCCATAGCTGGGCTATGGGCCTGCGAATCCGGAGAAAACTGTCCTCGCTGGGGCCGATTTTCGCTTTCGACGCTCCAAGTCCGATAGGCTCCTAGACGGAACACGCTCCGCAGTTGAGGGTGGCTGGCGACCAGGGCTCGGCAGGCTGCGCGCCAGCGAATGGGGTCAGCAGGTGCGGCGATCTCCAGCGGTAATGACAAGCCGTAGGCGCTTGAGTGCGGTGCCAACTGCCAGAGAAACCAGAGTGCTCGTTGGCCGTAAGAAAGGGGGCAAGGCTCGGACTCTGCAGACGGCGGCTCAGGGGTAGTCACCTCGCTCAGCGCTCCGGACTTGAGCAACTGGGCCTGTACCACGGCGGTCAGGCTCTCAAGCGTGGCCTCGCCGGTCAGATGGGCGAGCGTCGTGTCGAGCCCGAGTTTGCTGGCCAGTTCATTGCGCAAACTCATCGCCATCAAGGAGTCCAGGCCCATGCGATTCAAGGGCTCGCTTGGCTCCAAAGCGCTTTCAGCAAGGCCACCCAAGGCGGATGCCACCATTCGCCGCAGGCTGGCCTCTACCAGGGCGGGCTGCTCTTGCAAGGGTGTAGCGCGCAAACGATCGATCAGCGAGTTTTTCCTAGGCGGAGGGCTCGTTGGCGATGGGGCAGCAGGCACATTCACTGCTGGTGCACTCATGTGCATTTCAGGGCGTTTGTCTATCCACAACCTGCGCCGATCGAACGGCGTCAAGGGCACGCTGGCTCGGCGCCAAGGCCTGCCGTCGTGGAACTGACGCCAATCGACGTGGGCACCGGTGCTATAGAGGTCTGCCAGCGCTTGCAGCATTCGGCGCTGCTCTCCGGAGGTGCCGTTCAAACTAGCCAGCCAGGTGCCTTCGCTGTGGTCATTTTGGGCCAGCCCCAGCAGCACGGGGCGGGGGCCAATCTCAATAAACACCGTGCAGCCTGTGTTTTTCAGAGTCTGCATGGCCGGCTCAAACAGCACGGTCGAGCTCAATTGCTGCGTCCAGTAATGGGCGTCTGGCGCGCTTTCCAGCAGGGCACCGGTCAGTGTGGAGACCATGGGCAATTGGCCCGCTCTGGGCGTCACTGCTGTCGCGATGCAGTGGAAGGGTTCCAGCGCTGGAGCCATCAGCGGCGAATGGAAAGCGTGTGAAACCTTTAGGCGTGCTGCAGTGGTGCCGGCCTGATGGAGCAGATGCTCCGCTCGGGCTATATCGCCCTCCGCGCCTGAAAGCACCGTATGGTGGCGACCATTGATGGCGGCGATGGCCAGGGGAAGCGTTGATTCCGTCAGGAATGCGGCCACTTGCGCGTGGCCCAGGTGGACCGCCAGCATGGCGCCCCCTGCGGGCAATGACTGCATCAACCTGCCGCGGTGGGCCACCAGGGGCGCTGCCTCTTCCAGAGTCAGCATGCCCGCGGCGCAGGCGGCCGCATATTCACCAATGCTGTGCCCAAGTACGGCATGCGGCAGCACGCCCCAGCTTTTCCAGAGCGCGCACAGGGCGTATTGAATGCCGAACAAACTTGGTTGTGCCAGCGCGGTGGCGTCCAAACTGTGCCCGCTCCGGAGGAGCTCAATCAGAGGCTGTGTCATGAACGGCTGCAGCGCTTGGCCAGCCGCTTCCAGAGCTGCGCGGAAGGCAGGTTCTGAGTCCAGGAGTTCGCAGCCCATGTTGGCCATTTGCGAGCCTTGCCCGCTGAACAGGAATGCGATCTTCGGGGGGCGAGCGCAGTGGGCCGGTGTTTTGTGCGCAAGCGCTTCAGCAAGCTGCTCAGCATCGGTTCCCACTACCGCGATTCGGTAGCGCGAGTGATCGCGGCCCAGTTGAGTGCTGGTGCAAAAGCTCGCGAAGCTTGCGCTCCCTATCTTTGGCAAGGTGTGAGCGACGGATAGCGCGAGCGCCTCGGCTGCCGAAGCAGAAGGCGCTGAAAGGGTCAGTATCTGAAGTTCGCGTGGAGCGCCTGCCACTTCTGCATCATGGGGCGTTTCATCAGGCGCCTGGGTGAGAATGGCGCAAGCATTGGTGCCGCTGATGCCAAACGAGCTGACGCCGGCAAAGCGTGCTCGATCAGGATTCGGCCAGGGTTGCAGACTCCGCGAGACGGCAAAAGGCAGCTGCGCCCAATCCACACGGTGATTGGGCGATGTGAAGTGCAGATTGGATGCAATGCGACCGTGCTGCAACTGAAGCACGCCCTTGATGAAACCAGTGATTCCAGCAGCCGCTTCCAGATGGCCCAGATTGGTTTTGACGGCGCCCAGTATCAAGGGCTTGTCCTGCGGGCGCTCGCTGAACACGTGGCCCAATGCGTTGAGCTCGATCGGATCACCCAGCGACGTGCCGGTGCCGTGTGCCTCAAAGTAGTCCACCTCCTGCGGGCTGATCCGGCTGGTATTCAATGCCTGGCGTATCAGGGCCTGCTGGGCCTGTCCGCTGGGCACGGTGAAGCCGCTGGTGCGGCCATCGTGGTTGACCGCGCTGCCTCGCACCACGGCCAGAATGGAGTCACCGTCAGCCTGGGCGTCGGCCAGACGCTTCAGCACGACCACGCCGCAACCTTCGCTGCGCACGTAGCCGTTGGCGCCATCGTCGAAGGTTTGGCATCGGCTGTCTTTCGACAAAGCGCCCGCGCGCGCCAGCATGATGCTGGTCTCGGGCGAGACCAGCAGATTGACCCCACCTGCCAGTGCCAGATGGCTTTCCCCGTCTCGCAGGCTGCGGCACGCCAGATGCAGCGCCACCAGCGAGGAGGAGCAGGCCGTGTCGACAGCCATGCAAGGCCCATGAACGCCCAGATGGAAAGACAAGCGCCCTGCGGCGGTCGAGTGCGCGTTGCCGGTGCCCAGGTAACCCGAGACGTTCAGCCGCTCGGCCATAGACAGGCGCTGCAAATACTCGGTGTGGCTGATGCCCACAAAAATGCCGGTGGCGCTGTTCTTAAGAGATGAGGGCGTGATGCAGGCCGATTCCAGCGCTTCCTGGCTCACCTCCAGCAGCAGGCGTTGCTGTGGATCGAGCGCGATGGCTTCCCTTGGCGAGATGCCAAAGGCGGTGCAATCGAAGTCACGGATTTCTTTCAGGAACCCGCCGTGAAAGATGTGCGGCATGCTGTCGGGGTCCACCCCGGCGGCACGCAGCTCGGACAGGTCCCATCGGTCGTCTGGCACAGGGCAGATGCCGTCGCCACCCGCGCACAGGAAATCCCAGAAGGCCTGCGGCGTGTTGATTCCGCCGGGAAGGCGGCACCCCATGCCGATGACTGCAATATCGTCTGAATGGGTTCTGGCACCGGACGTGGCGGGAAGTGCGCTTGTACCCTGGCTCAGGTAGGTCGCCAAGGCAGAGATACTGGGATGGTCGAACGCTACCGTCTGGCCTAGCGGCCGCGCCAGTTGAGTCTGCAAGCGCTCGGCCAGTTCCACCAGTTGTAGCGATCCCATGCCCAGCTCGAAGAAACCGCGATCGGCGTCGATAGCCTCCGGTGCTTCAAGCTCCAACAAATCGGCCACGAGGTCACGCACCATGGCCTCCAAATTCAAGGCCGTGAACGCGGTTGGTTCCACCGGCAACCCCGGCTCCTGAGCCGACTGCAACAGCAATGAAGCGTGTTTTGCACCGCCAGCCAAAGGCACAGTATCGAATGCGCTGGCGTCAATCTTGTGGCCTCGCACAAACATCTGCGCCAGAAAGCAACGCAGCTGAGAGAGAGTGGGGCGATTTTCCAGATTGGTGGCCATGCAGAAAGCTGACCTTCCGCGCAGCGTGTCCCGTGCGAAGCCGGCCAGATGTCCACCGGGGCCGACCTCCACGAAGGTACGGATGCCATCTTCGTATAGGCGTTCAATGGTTTCCCGAAACCGTGCACGATGAGTCCACTGCAGGGCCAGCACTTCACGAATACCCGCAAGCTCAGCAGGCAAGGGCGCCGCAGTGGTTGCGCTGTAGACGGGCACGGAGGGCAGGCTGAGCGGCATGCCGGCATACATACTCTGCAGCGCGGGCTGGCTGACGGGAAACAGCGGCGTGTGTACCGGTATCGTCATTCCCGGCAATCGCAGGCACAGGTTGCCGCGGGTGGACAGGGCTTTTTCTATCGCGGCCACCTCCGTTTCGGGGCCACACAAGATGGCCTGCTGAGGGCAGTTGTCCAAAGCCAGAAATACGGAGTCTTCAGCGCCCACTGCTTTCCCGCTGACTTCTTCCGTCGTCGCGGGCTGCTGGCGGAATGCCGCCAAGGTTTCCCGTGATGCGGCTGTGACCGCAATCATCCGCATGTCTGCGGCACGGGAGCGTGCGTCAGGGTCCGATTGGGCAATGGCGCCCATCATGGCGTCGAGCAACCCAATCGCATCGGCCTGCGACGTCATTCCCGAAGCGGCGAGCACCGCCGTTTCTCCGTAGCTGTGGCCGATCATGGCGTCGCAAGCCAGGCCCGGTGCACAGCGGGCCAGCACGGTGTGCAGGGCCAGGGAGCCTAACAAGATGGCGTCTATGCCTTGCCTGAAGTCGGGCGCAGCCGGTTGATCCGTGCCGGGATGGATCAAGGTGTTGGACTCGAACCGTTTCCGGGCATCCGCCGGTAGGGCGTCGAACCACTGCTGCACTTCAGGAAAGGCGGCGAGAAGATCGGCCATCAGGGTGCGATGGTGCGCCCCAAAGCCAGGGAACATGAATGCGACCCGATGAGGTTCCACCTCTTCGCCAACGTTCTCGGTTCTTCGGCCGTAGAACACTTGATTGGCCAGATTGAAAACTGGCTTGTCACTTCCACGGGTCAGGCGTTCGCTGGCGAGTTGGATGGCAGCGGCCAAACCTTCATCATCGTCGGCCACCAGTGCCAGGCGATGCAATTCGGTGTCGTTCCAGGGGTGAGGCTGATGTCCCGCCAGGATGTTGGCCAGTTCGGCAAGAAGCTCTTCCTGGGAGGCTGCCGACATGAGCAGTAATTTGCCGCGCTCCGTCATGAGAAAGCCTTGCTGCGTGCCACCCTCAAGGGGGTGCCACCTGGACGATAGTCGAAGCTCATGTCGTAATCGCCATAGGTCAATAGGTTCCGCGAGATGGTGATGGCGTGCAGCGGTGGTGTGGGCATACCTCGCCTGGCCATATCTTCCAGTGCCAGCTCCTTGGCCGCGATGCGGGCGAGCAGATCCTCTACATCACGATGCGAGGACCATGCAGGCAGCTCATGCGCGTTCAATACGCGGTGGGCCAGGGCGCGAGCCCAGATTCCGCCGTTGGCTTCCAGAGTGTCACGCCACTCATCCAGGTTGATGGTGCGTTCACCCGATGCGGTCGAACTTGAAAATGCCATACGGCCGTCACCGAAAATCCAGTTAGCCAGGATGGACGGCAGCGCAATCAGCCGCTGTGCAAAACCTTCTATCGTCGCGATGATGCGTCCGCCGGCGGAGAACACGAAGTCGGCTTCGGTCACGGCCTCTCCATGAACGGCAATGCGTCCCTCGCAGCGTACGCGAACGCCAGGAGGGGGTGTTTCATGGAGCACGACACGCCGGGCCTGATACGGAAAGACGCCCGTGTCTGCGGTGATGATCGAATGCTCCAGCAACCACAGGGCGACCAACTGGCCTGCGCCATCCAGCAAAGCGGGGTCTGCGGCGAAGAGCTCGGCGTCCGCGGCGGGTGGCAGGGTGGTTTCAAGTTCGGCCACGATGCCCGTGGATCCGATCCAGGTCACTTGGCGCAAGCATTGGAACTGTGGGCCGTGGAAAGCGTACTCCCGGTAGAAGCGCTCCGGAGTCCAGGCGCATCGCCCGGAGCCTTGTTCGCCGAGGGGGGCAAGCGGGGCCACCGCGGCAGGGATGAACTCGACATGGCTGGAGAATGCGGGCTCATCGTGGAGCGGCTGCTCGTCGCGCAAGGAGATGTCGACCGTGTTCGCCTGTCTCGACCAGGCGATGTGGAGGCCGAGCTTTCCTTCATCCAGGGCGAGCCAGCGCTGCGCCTTGACGGCGGTCAAAACAACGGGAGCACTCCTATGGGCGCCCACTGTTTGCCTGGCCACCGCAGCCGCCAGCGCCAGGCTGGTGGTGAATGCGAGGACCGGCAGGGCCGGCTGCCCACGCCCAAGACTGTGGTCTGCGAGCCAGGGCATGGCCGTAGTCGATAGCTGGCGACGAAGCTCCCGGGCAAGCGCACCACCACTGAACGCGGCGGTGACGGCCGTGCCAGGCTTTGTGGCTGGGTGCGCGGAACCCGTACCTCGGCGGCTCAGGAAGCTTTGTTGCATCGCCTGCATGCGGGCCTTGGCATCTGTAATCAGTGCGGCCTGGCGCTCAATCAAGCCTTGGCGCTGTGGAGGCGATGTCAACGGCCTTGCGACCGGCGGTGGGGCGGGAAACTCGCGAAGCCGTATGCCGTGAACATCGAGGCCCACACCATGGGCATAAAGTTGCGCGAGTAGCGTCTTGAGTACGGCCATGTCGTCCTGGCGGGCACTGGCCATGCCTGCGGCCAGGTGAGGGCGGCCTCGCAGTGTGTCATCCACGAAGGCGCAGAGTTTGTTGTCAGGCCCTACTTCAATGAATGTGTGGATACCCTTGGCATAAAGGTTTTCCACGGCATTGCGCAGGCTGATGGTGGCAGTCCATTGGCGTGCCATGGTCTCGCGCATGGCATCGGCTTCGGGCCCCATGGCTTGCCCGGTCAGGCAGGAATAGACCGGCGTTTTGGGCGAGGGCAAGGCCAGGAGCGGGTAATGCGCCGCAAGCGTTTCGCCCCAGCGCGCAAAAAGAGGTGTGTGATAGGCCCTCTGAAAGGGCAGCTTCAGGCCGATGCCGCCTTGCGCACTGATGTGCTCGGCCACCTTTTCAAGCTCAGCGCGATGGCCCCCTAGAACTTGTTGGAGCGAACAATTGTCCATGGCCAGGAAAACCTCACCCTCGCGCTCTGCCAGCAACGCAGTGAGTGCGGTGCTGGAAAACGCGCTTACGGCCAGCATGCCCTGCGCTGGCTCAGGTGGGTGCAGGGCCAGTCCGGCGCGGCTGGTTTGGTGCAGCCAGTCACAGATGTGCTGGCGATCACGGCTCAGATCCAGACAGGCCGCCATGACCGCCGCGTGCTCACCGTTGCTGTGGCCGAGCAAGGCATCGGGGCGCACGCCGTATCCCACCAGTACCTCGTGCAACGCGAGGCTGATGGCCGTGCTGAGTGGGCCACCCCGCGCAATGTCGAACAAGGCCGATTCATCGGCGTTCGAACCCGAGGGAGGGTAAATCAGCTCGGAGGGTGGTGGGTGCCCGTGGCCCAGGAAGGTTTGGTCCAGGGCGCTCAGCCACTCACGAAGCGGTGACAGATGCTGCCGCGCGGTATCCATCATGCCCACGCGCTGGGCACCTTCGCCTGGGTACAGAAAGGCGACTCCGGAGGCCTGCTGTCCCTGGCCAAAGTAAATGCCCCGATTGCGCATCGACAGTCGTGTGCGGCCAGGCTCCGCCAGCTTTTCACGCGCCACTGCCAGGAGCGCGACAAGCTCCTGTGCCGGCCCCACGATCGCCAGGCGCTCCTGCTCATCGGGCTGGCCAAGCTCGTCTTGCAAGGGGCTGATTCCGCTGGCCAGGCGCTGAGTAGCGCGGTCAATACGGCCGAGCAGGCTGGCTCGGTCAGGGGCTCCCAGCAGGAGCAGACGAGGCGGTGCGTGCTCGGTTGGGTTCACCGGTGTTCGCTCCCCAGGTCAGCCCGCATGGGCTTCGCCATGAAGCAGGAGCAGGGAGAGCTCGAACACGGTCGACAGAAGTCGATCGATTTCGAGGGCCCAAGGACCATTGCCGGCAATCACTTCTGATTCACCCTTGCGGCCACGGCTCATCTCTTCGACAAAAAAGCGCCGTCCGGCAGCAATAGAAACCGGTGTGATGCCCTGGCCTTCCAGCAAGGCCAGTACCCCGTCTGCCGCCATTCCGGCACCTTGCCAGGGACCCCAGTCAATGGTGACAACGCGGGTGCTCGGCCAACGCTGGTCCAAATGGGTGCCCAGCCGCGCCATGACCTGGTTGGCCGCCGCGTAGTCGGACTGACCCTGATTGCCGAACCGGCCGGAGATGGAACCGAACAACACCATCCACTTGAGTTCTGCAGGCCGAAGCAGATGGGAAAGCAGATAGGCGCTGTCCGCCTTGGTGTCAAACACGCGATCGAATGACTCCGGCTCTTTAGCGAGGAAGGACTGATCTTCGATCAACCCGGCGCCATGGACCACTGCATCAATGCGCCCGTAGCGTTCGTACAGATCGTTGATGAGATGGGTCATGGCAGCCTCGTCACGCACGTCAAGGCTGTAGTACTCCACTTCGGCCCCGGCTGCGCGGAACGAGGCCATGCTGGTTTCGCGCTCCTGGCCGGCGCTGGTGTCCTGCGCTGCCGAGCGTCCGACCAGCACCAATCGAACGCCGGGGGCTGCCAGCTCGCGGCAGATTTCTGCGGTGATGCCCCTGGCTCCTCCCGTGGCCAGAACTACCCATCCGGCTTGAGGGCGCCAGCGGTCATCAGCCGGGGCATCCGTGGGCCAGGGCGCCTGCTGCGGAACCCGGATGAAGCGCTCGCCAGCGCGGTAGGCAATCTCGGTTCCACCGCCTGGTAGCGAGGCTTCTGCGAACAACAACTCGACCAGCCCTGAAGAAGAGGGCTCCACATCCACCACCTTGGTCAGCAGGTGCGGAAACTCCTGTTCAACTGAACGCAGCAGGCCATGGCAACCGCCCGCGGCGGACCATGCGGCCGTATTGCCTTCTGGGTGCTCAATGTCCAGCACGCCGCCTGATTGGGAGGCGGCAAGCAGACGCATAGGATGGCCCGGGTCGGTCAGTTCCTGCGCGCATGCCTGTAAGAGTACGTGCAAGCTTTTGACGACCCGCGCGGTGGCATCACGCCACGCGGCCAGGTCATCTGCTTGCGCAGGTGAACCCAAGGCGGCCAGATGCACAATGCCTGCCACCGGGCCATGAACATAGCGCTGCGCGGTCAGCCGACGAACGATCAACTCGGGCGAGTTCAGCTCCTCGTGGGGAATCAGGCAGGCGCCGAGGCCTTCAGCGTGGAACTTACCCAGCAACTGGCGGGCGACATCGCCGTTGTCGCTCGTAATGACCCACAAACCAGAAGCCGGCTTGGGTAGGCGGGTTGGCAGCGGTTTGACACGATCCACCATCAGGAAACGAGGGCAACCGGGGCCGCCCGTATCGACCGCGATCGGATCAAACAGACGGCTTTCGGTTTGCTGCAACACCGATTCGACGATCGCCTTCAATGATTTGGCCTGCACCAAGCGATTGAGCTGTTTGCGCAACTGACCGGACACCTCTGCCGGCAGGCTCTTCACCAGGTTGTTGATGATTTCGATCCGCTTGATCGAGTCAATGCCCAACTCGCCTTCCAGGTCTTGCTCCAGACCCAGCATTTCCACCGGATAGCCCGTGCGCTCGCTCACCAGACGCACCAGATCCTGCCGCAATCGATCACCATCGATGGTGACCTGTACCGGCTTGAGGCTGGGTGCGGCGGCATCCTGTGCAGGCGGTGCGTCCCCGGCGTTGGCATGGGTGGTGTCTACAGCCCTTTGTGGGGCAGGGCTGGCGACTTGTGCTGGGTGATGCTGGCTCTGGCTTTGCGGCGAAGAATGGCCGTCCAGGACCCTCATCATCATGCGTTCCTGCTGATCCAGGAATTGGCGCATGGTTTCCTGGTATTGCCCGAAAGCGTCCGCCACGGGATCGGCCCCCAGTGCGCTGGGCGCTGTGGCCAGAGTGGCCGGCGCACTGGCGGGACTGAGCGCATCGCGAAACGGAGTAACGCCCACCAATGCTGGTTGGCCGGGCTGATAGATGCGCCCTCCGTCCAACATCCAGGCGTGCTGCTTGGCGGTAGGGAGTTTTTCCAGATCGAGAGTGCGTACTTCGCGCTCCTGAAACAGCGCATCCAAGGCCACTGGTTGGCCAGCAGCCCACAGGCTACCCAGTGCGCTCAGCCAGCTTTTGAGGGAGCCTTCGGAGGCCACAGCCTTATGGGGGCGGTCACCCAGGATCTGACCCACCAGCCCTGTGAGTACCCGGCCAGGTCCGATTTCCAGAAAATGCCGGACACCCGCCTCCCACATGGAGGTGATCTGGGCCGAGAAATTCACGGACTGCTCCAGATGCTCGGAGCAGCGCTGGCGAACACCGTCGACATCCTCAGGATAGGGCTGGCCATCCAGGTTGGCGTGCACCGGCCACTTGGGCTGCATGAACCGCACCTCCTGCGCCAGGAAGCCGGCAAAAGGTTCAGCCGCACCGCGCATCAGCGGTGAATGAAAGGCGGCGGACACTGGCAGCGGGCGTGCCACGTGCCCTGCCGCCTCAAGGCGTGAGCACAGTGCGGCCAAGCTTTGAGTGTCTCCCGACAACACCGTTTGAGTGGGGCTGTTCAGGTTGGCAATCCACACGCCCTCGCTATCATTTTTGCCATCCCTGTCTGCAAGAAACGGCTTCAACGCGTCCAAGCCTAGCCCTGCCATCAGCATGGTGCCAGAGCCCGCTTCGCCCATCAGCCTGCCACGCTCGGCGGCGAGTTTGAGAAGGTCATCCCGGGACAGCGCACCCGCCGCATGCAACGCGACAAACTCACCGAAGCTATGTCCTGCCACCCGTTCTGGCGCCAGGCCGCAGCGCCGGGCCAGATCAAGCATTCCGGCCGAGAGGGCGGCAATGGCCGGTTGGGCGACACGGGTGTCGGCCAGTTGCTTTTCCTGTGATTGCCGGCTGCTCTCGTCAAAAGCGGCTGGCGGCAGGATCAGCCCTCGCACATCGGAGTGGTGCAATGCATCGCCAACTTCGGCAAAGTAAACGGCCAGCTCCGCCCCCATGCCTGGAAACTGAGAGCCTTGTCCTGGAAACAGGAACGCGAGCGGGCTTCCCTCTTGCTCGGCAGGCCCTTCAGCGCTGCCAGCATAGATACCCGGTGGTGGTTTGCTGCCACTCGATTGCAACCAACCGGCAGCTGCCGCCAATTGGCGCTGCAGATCGCTTTTGGATGTCGCCACCAGCGCCAAGCGCATGCGCCCCGCATCACTGGTAGCGCGCGCGAAGCTGGCACGAGAAAGGTCTCGCAGGCGGACGGTGTCATCCGTGTTCACCAAAGTGGTGGCCAGCTGATTCAAGCGTTCAGCCAGTCGCCCACGGTCGGTTGCCTTGAACGCGAACAACTCGAGGGGCCACGCATCAGCACCCATCGCGCCCGTACCATGCTCTTCCAGCACCGCATGAAAATTAGTGCCGCCAAAGCCAAAGGCGCTGACACCAGCTTGCCTGGCCTTGCCTTCAGGTTTGAACCACGGCAAAGGGCGGTCCAGCAGGAAGGCAGGGGAGTCGGTTTGCAGCAACGCGGCCAGGGGCGTCTTCACGCCACCATGTGGCGGGAGCGTGCGGTGGTGGAGTGCCAGCGCAGCCTTGACCACGCCAGTAAGGCCCGCAGCCGCCCGTGTGTGTCCGAGTAGCGACTTGGCTGAACCTACAACGCATGAGTTGGCGCCTGCTCCGCTTCCGCTCAGCACGGAGATGAGCGATTCCAGCTCGGCCTGGTCTCCCACCCGGGTGCCTGTGCCGTGTGCTTCATAAAGCCCCATGGCGTTCACTTGGGTGCCACCAGCCCGGTGGGCCCGCTGCACGGCCTTGACCTGTCCTGCGGGCTTGGGCGCGGTGAGGCCCATGCCTCTGCCATCGCTGGAGCCGGCCACGGCGCGAATCAGGGCATACACACGGTCACCGTCTCGCTCGGCGTCTGACAAGCGCTTGAGCACCAGTGTGACGGCGCCTTCACTGATCACGATGCCATCAGCCCTGGCGTCGAAGACGTTGGCTTCGCCGCGCCCTGAAAGTGCCTGGGTCTTGCTGAACGCCATGTAGGCATGGGGAGAGAGCTCAGTTTCTACCGCACCGGCGAGCACCATGTCGGAGCGATGCGACTGCAGCTCCCGCACCGCCAGATCCAAAGCGGCGAGCGAAGACGCGCATGCCGCGTCCACTACAAAATTGCAGCCTCCCAGGTCGAACCTATTGGCAATGCGGCCCGCCACCACATTCAGCAAGATGCCCGGGTAGCTTTCCTCAGTCCACTCAGGTAGGCGCTGCTGCGCCTCTTCCGTCATGGGCGTGATCAATGGCAACGCGGAGCGCGCCTTGTACATGAGTTCAAGATCACCGGTGCTGGCCACGCCAAAGATCACTGAGGTCTGCTCTCGCAGCGCCGCATGATCGGACAGATTGCCTAGCCCGGCGTCTTCCAATGCCCGGCGCGTGGTCTCGAGCGCGAGCAACTGCGCCAGGCTGATGGATTGCAGGGACTTTGGAGGAATGCCGTAGCCCAAGGGATCGAACGGCAAAGCATCAATGAAACCGCCCCATTTTGAGTAAATGCGGTCGCGCGCCTTGGGATCACCATCAAAGTACAAGCGCCAGTCCCAGCGCGACTCAGGAACCTCGCGAATGGCATTGGCTTGATCCAGCAGATTGCGC
The DNA here is from genome assembly GCF_000422885.1 of Ottowia thiooxydans DSM 14619. Classification (GTDB taxonomy): domain Bacteria; phylum Pseudomonadota; class Gammaproteobacteria; order Burkholderiales; family Burkholderiaceae_C; genus Ottowia; species Ottowia thiooxydans. The sequence goes on from NZ_AUGX01000034.1 coordinate 45,298, forward strand.
CACAGGGCGGAGGCCTCTTGTGCACCGGGCAATACGCATCCGATGCCGATGATGGCGACTGGTTCGTTGTTCATGTCTTCGTCTTTCAGAGGCGCACCGAGTGGTTCCTGAAGGGAGCCCAGCAAGCGCATGGCGCCGTCAGCGACGCGGTGGTGCAACTCGGCGCATGAGATCCGAGCCTCGTTGAGTCCCACCACCTCGCCCATCATGAAGGCGCCTTCATGCATCATTTGCGCGGAATCGACTTGTCGCAATTCATCGCCATGTCGAATGATTCCCTTGGAGGCGATTCGCAGGCGACCCTGAAGAAGCTCTTCGAGCTGGTCTCCCACGGCGCCGGGTGGCTCGCCCGCTGCCAGCAAGGCGCTGCGGCGCTGATCGAAGGATTGGGTGAAGGGCGTTGGGGCACATCGCACTCGGTGGCCAGGCCGGGTTTCTATCAGGACCGTACGGCTGGACTCCAGCGCCTGTTGCTGGAAGAGATCGGCGATGGCGCCCGTGGCCACCGCTTCGCGGGTGAATAGATAGGCGCTGCCCATGAGCACGCCAATGCGGATACCCCGGGCAGCCAGAGGGGCGGCCATCGCGGCCACCATCGCTGCCGAGCGCTCGTCATGAATGCCGCCGGCAAAGAGAACATCCGCATGCTGCCCTTTGGGCAACTGCAGCAAGGCATCGATCATGGCGTTCCACAGCGGCAGGCTGTAGAGCGGCCCCACATGTCCGCCGCATTCACTGCCTTCGAAAACGAAGCGGCGTGCGCCTTGTTCCCAGGCCAGCGCTAGCAGGGAAGGGGTGGGTACGTGGATATAGGTCGGAATCCCCAGGCTTTCCAGGCGAGCGCCCTGTTCGGCGCTGCCTCCGGCGACCACGGCAAAAGCGGGCCGGCACTCAGCGACGGCTTCCAGCTGGGCTTCAAGCAACTCGGCCGGGAGGTATCCCAAGAGGCCCGCGCCCCATGGTTTTCCTGCGAGGCGAATGCGGGTTTCCTTCAGCAGCGTGGCCACGCGGTCGGGCTGCATCACGGACAAGGCCACCATGGGCAAGCCGCCTGCTTCAGCGACTGCCTCGGCGAACGCGGCGCCATCGCTGACACGCGTCATGGGGCCTTGGACGATAGGAAACGCTGTGCCATGGGCTCGCGCGAGCGGGCCGTTTTGGGCCAAAGGCTGAAGGGCTGCGGCCAGCGCCACGTCGCGGCGGCAAGCGGCGCGAATGGCGGCCATCAGGTGGCCCATGCTGCCGTAGCGGCTGGCGATGCGATGCGCTTGGCCCGCCATCTGCCCAAGAGGCCAGTCAAAAGTGGTGGGATCACCCCAACCAATCTGCCGTTGGCCCATGACGGGGTGTGAGAACCGATGCCCGGCTGCCACGCGATAGCGCTCACCTGAACCATTGACCAGTACCCGCGTATCTTCCATCCGTTGCTTGCCAAGCACAGACTGCCAGGAGGCAGGCGGAGAGAACTCGCGCAGCAACAGAAGTGCGTCATCCAGTACCACTCCGCTGGCGCCGCCAACCTGGCACGCCACTGCAGAGTGAACACCTATACCGCCTTGTATCCAGAACGGCTTGTCTTGCTTGGCCAGATGCTGGCAGAAGATGAAAGCAGACTCTTCACCGCAGCGGCCAGCGCTTTCAGCCCCGCGCGCGAGCCAGCCTGCAAATGGCAGAGCCGGAGAAACCGTGCCTATGTCACCACGACTGGTCAGCTCCAGCCAGATGGGTCGTATGGGTGCGCCTAGGAGGCTGTCGGACTTGGAAATCGCCGGCTGCAAATGGGCCGCAGCGGTCCATTTTTCACGGTCTTTTTGACCCATAGCTAGGCTATGAGCCTGCAAATCCCGTGAAAACTGTCCTCGCTGGGGCCCATTTTCGCTATCGGCGCTCCAAGTCCGACAGCCTCCTAGACGTTCAAGCAGTGCGGGTAATTCACGCGCGGTCCATTGGCTTAGAACCAGAAAGCAATCCGTGCTGTCAAGCCAGCGCTCGAGCTGGAGTGCGTCTGCGGCGTCAATCCGCAAACCGAGTGTGGATCGTGTGGGGTCTGCGCTCCCAATGGGCCTGCCCAGCCTCTCCACTAGGGACTTGATATCGTCTGACGGCAGGCCTGTGCCATCCAGCAGAGGTATGCCACCCGCAGCGTGGACTGCCTTGACGGCCTGCAGTGCAGTGTGAGGCGGAATGAGCGCGATGCAATCCATGGCCTTGACTTCAATGTGGGTGGGACACGGGCTCATGGCTTGCTCTACTTCCGGCGTATGGCTCTTTCAATGATGCGGACCACCTCGCCCACGCCGTCTTCGGCGCGCAAGGTCTCGGCAACGGCTTGTGCATTCTGACGAAAGCGCGGTTTGTCGACCAGGCGGACAATGGCCTCACTCAGGTTGTCCGCATTCAATGAGGCGGCGGGAATGGGTGCCACACCGGCGCCCAGCCGGGCAATGCGCGCACCCCACAAAGCTTGTTCATAGCCAAAGGTCACTGCCACGTTGGGAATGCCCGCCCGCAATGCTTCTGCGGTGGAGCCTGCTCCACCCTGATGCACCAGGCCGGCCACGCGAGGTAACAACCAATCGTACGGAACACTATCCACCTTGAACACATTGCTCGGCAAGTCGGCTTGTCCAATACCGCCCCAGCCTGCAATCAACAAGCCCCGTTTGCCTGATCGGGCGAGCCCGTCCATCACTGCTGATGAGATTCGCTTGGCATCACGCCCGATCTGGCTGCTAAAGCCCAAGGCTACAGGCGCTTCGCCGGCGGCCAGAAACTCAGCCAGCGGGGCGGGCGGGGTAAATTGAGTCTTTTGCTCCAGGAACCAGTAACCGGTGACGTGCGCATTGGCGCCCCAATCCCAAGGTTTTGGCAAAACTGCGGGGCTGTAGCCAAACAGGTGGGGCAAGCTTCTAAGTTGGCGCAGCTCCGTTTTCCAGTCCAGCGGTGGCAAGCCCAGGGTCTGCTCTCGCCAGCGGTCGACCTGCGTTTGCCCTATGCGCGTGAACGGCTCGGCCCAGCGCCAGCTCCACCGGTTGTAGAGCGGGCCCAAATTGCGTCCCTGCAATTGGGGTGGCCCTTGAAAGGGATTGGCGAAGGCGAAAGTCGGAAGGTGAAGCACCGGGGTTGGGCTCACAATCACCAGCGGAATCTTCAGCTTCTCGGCCAGTGAGGGTCCTACACGGGTCCAGGACCAGCACAGGATCACATCGCTGTCCTGGCAGGCTTCCCAGCAGGACTTGAACAACCGGTCTAGAAAGAGGCCCAGATAGTCGTTGAGAAAGCGCGTGAACTTCTTAGGGTCTCGAATCCGCTCCCTTAGCGCGACACCAGCAGCTCCGCCGTAGAAGTCAGCCGAGCTGCCCGCCAGGCGTGCATATTCCAGACCCAGGCCGCTCACCCATTCCTCGAAATCCGCGGGTGCAGCAAAACGCACTGAATACCCAGCCTTCTTCAGGCCCATTGCCAGAGCCAAAAGGGGTTGAATGTCGCCCCTCGACCCCAGAGCGAGAATGGTGCAACGAGGCATGTGGGCGCGAGCGACTAGGTTTTCAGGCCAACGGAACGGGCAATGAAATCGAGCAAGTCAGCGACCGAAATATCCTGAACATACTCTCCGTCACGCACGGCCAGCTTCTCGAAGTTCAAAGCCGCATCCAGCTTGTCTTCCAGCATGATCATCATGTGGATGGCCTCGACCGAACTCAGGCCCAGATCGGCATTCAACTGAGTGGCCGGCGTGATCTCGCCGGGCTCTTGTCCCTGCTCTTCCAGCAGTTCCGTCAGCGTTTCGACAATCGCGTTCCAGCAGTCGTCAATGTGGTTGATCTTCATGGCAGGGATGATGATTAAAGAGAAGTGAAACTCAGGACTAGCTGGCCACGTGGCCCGGTGTCAGTAACTGATACAAATCTTGCAACACCGTACCCATGCTATCGCTGAAGTATGGCAGTAAGAAAGAATCATGTTGACGTTAATTCAGGCACACAGATCATTGACTCGACAGGCACCAGAGGCGCCCCATTTCCGTGCGTTTTGGGACCTGAGCGCCTTGGCCAAGCTGCCGCGAGTATGTATTCTTCACTGACTTCGCAGTTTTGTTAGTGATTATAGTTTTTTGAAAACTTTTGTTTATAAATCGTGAGCAATAACCTGACCAAGGTCTGACCGATCTGCCCCCCTGAGCGTGCTCCGGTAGAGTTCCTGCCGTGTTCGCCCACCGTGGTCCGAATGTCAATGCAAAAAAGCAGCCCAAAGGCTGCTTTTTTGTTCATCGCAGGGTTTTTTCCTGCGCGGTGCGATGGATGTGACCCTGATCTAGCAGAGGAGTCCTCGCGCCCAGGATTATTTCGACTTGAAGGCGCTGAAGGTGAGCCCTTCAGTCTTGGCGTCGTTCAGGGCTTGAATGATCATGGTGTCGCCTTTTGATTCATGGAGGGCGATGCCGCGAAGGCTGGTGCCATTTTCCAATGCGCACGCACTTCCCTGGAGTGTCAACGTGACGTCGAACACATTCTTACCCGTGGCTCGGGGCAAGATGGTGCCAGACCCAGAGCAATCGGTATCCGATGTCATAGTCACTTCGCCCTTGTCGGAAACTTGAAATTTTGCCTTGTTGACGGAAATCACCGTGGTCGAATTGGACCCCTGCGTGGTTGAGCTATTTGTCGAGTCATTCGCCAGCGGCAACGATTTATAGATATGCGTGTATTGATTTCCTTCATAGAGCCCGGTCAACGCGAGAGCGTTGGCCGGTTGGTCATACGTTTCTACGTACGTCAGGGACATCGGGGACGCGCCGGTGAGCGTGAGGTCCATGCTGGTTTTTGGCGTGACGCTTCCGGTGAAGTCCGTTGCACGGATGACTCGCGAGGTCAGGTTGATATCAGTCAACTTGCCGTTCAGTGCAGGCCCATTGGCAGACACTTCGCCATAGAGATTTCCGAGGGTTGAGCCACTGGCATAAATGCCCCAGATTTCACCGTTTTCCAGCACGGTCATGACCGAGAACAGGTCATTGCCGATCTTTGCAGCCCAACGCCCCTCTGGGCTGGCTGTTATAGGAGTGGGGGTGGGTGTGGGGCTGTCATCGCCACCACCGCCACAGGCCGTCATCAGTGCGCAAAGTAGCCCGACGGCCGCAAGTTTCGTGTTCACAATTTTTCCTTGATTCACCGCGCGCTGGAGTTGAATAGGGCCGAATGGCCTGGTGCACGGCTGAATCAAGTAAGTAACCGCACCGCCGGTGAGGTTCCATCTAATTAGAACTTTTTATCTCTTTTTAAGGCAAAGGGACACTACGGACCCGGTACGGTGATGTACAAACCGTTCGCCCTGAGCTTGTCGAAGGGCTTAGACCCTTCTCAGCGCGAACGAAATTGAACTTCATAAGGCCGCATCAAAGGTCTCGCCAAGGCGCCGCGGGCGATCCTTGCCAGCGGGTACCGGCCGGAATGCTCTCGCCCTTCATCACCAGCGTCAGAGGCCCCAGCTGCGCCCCATCCCCCACACTAGCGCCATAAAGCACCGTACAGCGCGGGCCCAGGGTTACGCGGCTGCCGATCACCACGTCATCCACCTTCATCACGCGGTCTTCGAACAAGTGAGTCTGTGGGCAGCACAGAGCGTTCAGTTCGCTGTGGTCACCAATGCGCACGCAATCGAACTCGGTGATGTCTGTGGTGTCCATGTAGACGCCCCGGCCGATCTTGCAACCCATCAAGTTAAGGGCATCAGAAAGCCACGGCGTGCCTCTCAAATAGCGCAGGAACCAGGGCACCGCGATGCCTTCATACATATTGGTGGAAGCTTCCGTCAACCAGACGAAGGGTGTCCACATGGGCACTGAGCGCTTGCGATAACGGCCAAGTAGCAGCCATTTGAAGAGGGCGACGAACAAGAACGTGGCAAAGCCAAAAACCACACCACCCACGCAAAGCTCCAAGGCCACAGCTCCCCAGCGGCCTTGTTCAGCCAGGGGCATGGCATCCAGCACGATGGCGTAGCCAGCGGCAATGACCATGGCATGGGGCGAAGCGATGCGGAACGCTTCCACCAGCCCGCGTGCCACACGCCGCCAGGGGGATGGGGCGTAGGTCAGGTGCTCAGGAAATCCAGCGGCTATCTCGCGCGCCGGTAGCAGCATGGGCGGTGAACCAAGCCAGGTGTCGCCTTCCTTCATGGCGGCGTTGCGCGGAACGGCACTCATCACACCGATCAGTACCCCCTCAGGCACGGTGGTCCCGTCTGGTACGTAGGCGCCGTTGCCGATGAAGCTGCGCTTGGAAACGACGGTGGGCTGCACGGTCATCCAGCCGCCGTCAATGTGTTCGTCGCCCAGCATCACGGCGTCAGCAATGAAGCATTCATCGCCAAGCGTCAGCATGTCCGGGACCACGCCGAGTGCGGTGGACAACTCTGCTTCCTTGCCTACCTTGGCGCCCAGCAGGCGATACCACCAGGCCGAATAGATGGTGGCGTAGATGCCGTGAAGCGTGGCCAGGCTGCCCTCCTGGATCTGATTGACCAGCCATTTGCCCAGATACCGGTTGCTGTGAATGGGCCAGGAGCCTGCCTTCATGCGCGGCAGGAACACGTAGCGGATCAACGCTGCCACCAGCGCCGTGAGCACCACCATCACTACGCTGGCAGGCAGGGCCAACAAGAAGAATTTCAGAAAGCGCAGCAGAAATGCCTGTACTTCAGTGATGGTGCCTGCGTCCAGCAAAGGGCGCACGGAGATTTGCTCGATGTCCAGCACGTCGATCAGCATGAAGGTGGGAAACACCGGCATGAAGAACAGCACTGCCATCCCCAGTGCGCCAAGCGCGAAAAACGCGGCTTCAAAAACCAACCGTCCACGAGAGACGATCGGGCGTGGCGGCAGGCTGGCTGGATCGAAGTCACCGCGTTCGCGTGCCGGCGAACCTGCCCAGATCTTGCGTGCTGGCACCGATTGGCCGCTACGCAGAGCAGCCTGGCCTTCCAGGTGGCCGAAGTCGCCAATACGAGTGTCGCCCTCGATCACCACGTAGGAGCCAATGCAGGCCTGGTGCCCAATATCAATTTTGCCCAAGTGCAAGAGACCGCCTTCTACGCGGGCGTTCTCAAGGTTCACCGCATTGCCGATGCTGCTGCCATCTCCTATGCGCAGCAATTCGGGTGCGCGCAGCGTGATCGCACCCAGGTTAACGTCTCGGCCAATGTTCGCTCCCAGCGCACGCAGCCACCCGGTATAGAGTGAAGATCCATTGATCATGTACACCGGCACGGCTTCCATCAAGCGGTCGGCCAACCACCAGCGGTAGTAAGCCAGGCCCCAGAGCGGGTAGGTGCCCGGTTTGAGGCGCCCCGCAATCAGCCATTTACCAGCCCATGCCACGCCGAACTCCGCCACGGTGGCGAGCAGGAAGGCCACCAGCGACGCCGAGACCGCGAGGGCTATCGAATCGGATGGGTCGCCAGTGTAGAAATGGTAGGCAAAAAACGGTGCCAACCATTGCGCCATCTTGATCAGCACCAGAAAGGGAATGGCCACCCCTTGGGCAACGCCGCAGCGCCAACGCCGCCAAGGCGAATGGAGCAGGAAGGGGCGCTCTGCGTGAGAGGCACCATCGGCTAGAACGCCGGTTTGCAGCGCCTCGGCGATCAAGCCAATCTTGCGGTTCTGGTAGATGTCGGTCACTGCAGCCTGCGCAAACCGGGGGTCTTGCCGCAGAGTGGAGATCAAGCGAGCTGCGAATAGCGAATGGCCACCCAGGTCGCTAAAAAAATCCAGCTCCCTCCGAATAGGGTGGCCAGGAAAGAGCTTTTCCAGCGCACCGAAGAGCGCCTCTTCAGCGGCAGTCTGCGGGGTGTCGCTGCCTTCGGTGGGTGCGGCGGGCGCGAGCGGTAAGGCCTTGAGCGTCTTGCGGTCTATCTTGCCCGAAGGCAAACGCGGCATCGCAGTGAGGGGCTCAAATCGTGCGGGCACCATGTAAGGTGGCAATTTCTCGGCCAAGCCTGCTCGCAGAGCCTGTACCTCCGGTTTTGTTTGACCAGCGGGCACATAGAAAGCAATGAGCTGGTCTATGTCGTCATCTTTTCGCAGCAACACGGCGGTGGTGCCCACGCCCGCTTGCTGAGCCAAGACCGCCTCAATCTCCCCCAGTTCCACGCGAAACCCGCGAATCTTGACCTGATCATCCGCCCTGCCCAGGCATTGCATCTGAGGTTGGTGGTTGGCATGCGTTTCCACCCGCGCGAGATCGCCCGTGCGGTACAGGCGTGCCTCTTGCGCGCTGCGTGCCCAGGGGTTGGGCAGGAATTTCTCGGCGGTCAACTCAGGCCGGCCCAAGTAGCCCGCTGCCACGCCAGGGCCGGTGATGCACAGCTCGCCTGTCTCCCCAAAAGGCAGGATCTTCAAGGGGGGTACTTGGCCGTTGACGATGCTGTCTGGGTCAATCACCTCAATCACCAACAAGCCGTAGTTGGGCAAAGCCTCCCCTATGGTCACCGGCTCACCGGCCTTGAGCTCAGCCAGGCTGGCCGACACCGTGGCTTCAGTGGGCCCGTAGGTATTGAACATCTGCCGCCCATGCGCCCAGCGCTCCACCAGGGATTGCGGGCACATCTCCCCGCCCAGGTTGATGATGCGAAGGCCCGGCACATCCTGCGCGAACAGCGCCAGCAGGGTGGGCACGGCGTGCAGCACCGTGACATCGTGTTCTATCAGTGCGCGCGGAAGCGCCTCCGGGTCGCCAGCTATTTCTTTGGGGGCAATCCACAAGGTGGCGCCCACGAGATAGCTGATCCAGATCTCCTCAAAGCTCATATCAAAGGCGACCGAAAAGCCCTGATAGACCTTGTCGTCCTCGCGCACACCCAGGCGCGCGTTCTCGCTGCGCAGGAAGTGGCAGATGCTGGCTTGCGTAATGGCAATGCCCTTGGGCTTGCCGGTGGAGCCGCTGGTGTAGATCACATAGGCGGTGTGCTCGGGCAGAGCGCCTGCCCGGCGCCGGAGCACGGTGGCTTGCGGCAGCGGTGCCAGCAACTCTCTTGCCGTAAGAACTTGGGCTGAGATGTTGGATTGAGTGTGCGCCGGCTGACCATGATGCTCATCTATCAATAGCGCAACAGCTTGGGCATCTTCCAGGCACACGGCGATGCGATCGGTCGGTACGTCGGCATCGAAGGGCAGCCACGCAGCCCCAGTTTTGGCGATGGCTAGTTGCAACACCAGCAGTTCGATCCCGCGTGGATGCCACAGCCCCACCATCTGACCAGGTCGCACACCAGCTTCTATCAGACGATGCGCGACGCGATTGGCTGCCCGATCCAGTTCACCGTAGGTCAGGTGCCGGTCGCCATAGATGAGCGCCGTCTTCTCTGGCACGCGGGCGGCAGTCTCCTCGAAGATGTCGGCCAGGATTTCGGAGCGCAGAAGATCGGGGCGATCAGGGCCGTGGAGGATGGGGGCAGTCATTTTTGGGGTGGCAATTCGCAGCCATTGTCGCCGCTGGCTTGAGTCAACGCGTAAGGCCCCTTGCGCGCCGACAGGAATTCGTCAGGTTTACGATATACACGGAGCAGGCCAAGCTGTAAGAACGTGTTTACGATCTATTCGGGGTCCCCGAATAGATCGTAAACACGTTCTAAGAGCCTGCCTGCGTCGCCTTGCTTCAAGGTGGGCGCGAACGCGCAGGCGGCAGCCGCGCCTCGATTTCCCGCACAGCCTCTTGCAGAAACTCCGAAGTTTCGCCCACACGTGGTCCCGACAGCCTTGACGTGATGGCGAAAACGCTCATCGCCGCGATTGGCCGGTTGCCCCGCCGGCCTGAGGGCAGCACACCGGTTTGATATCCATTTTCATGGAGGCGTGCGAATCCGTTCGCGCTGACAATGATTGATCCGGCGCCGCAAATAGCTACACACAGAGTTGCGCCGTCGTTCCGAGGGGATAGATCCAAAAGATTTGGCGGCATCGCGCACGCTATGGATATCTATAGCGTGGCGTTTCTTGTCACCAACGCTGACTGGGCATATGGGGCAAAGCTGCCAAGAGAGTTTTGGTGTAGTCGTTGCTCGGGTCATGGAACACCTGCTGGGTGGCGCCTTGCTCCACTGCCTGCCCCTGGTACATGACGATGATCTCGTCTGCGAGAAGGCGCACGAGATTGAGGTCGTGGCTTACAAAAATGTAGGTTAAATCTAGCTCGTCACGCAGTTCCATCAAGGTCCGTACGACGTGAGCTTGTAGAGAGGCATCTAATGCGGAAGTCGGCTCGTCGAGGATGACGAGCTTGGGGGTGAGGACTATTGCGCGTGCAATATCCACCCTGGCGCGCTGTCCGCCGGACAATTCATGCGGAAAGCGATTAAGTAATTCAGTAGGCAAGCCCGTACGCATGGCTGCTCGCTCAACGAGTGCATCCACTTGAGCTTTCTCCGCTTCAGTTCCCAATCGCAAAACCGGATCGGCGATCGCACGCCGAGCACGAAATCGCGGGTTGAGTGAAGCCAAGGGATCCTGAAACACCATCTGAATGTCCCGCCGAGCGGGATGGCGGGAAAAAGTGGAACCCACCAGGGGACTGATGTTGATGCGGTCCAGTAGCACCTCTCCGGAGCTTTGCAGTATCAAGCGGGCGATCATGCGCACCAGCGTCGATTTGCCCGAACCAGACTCGCCCACCAATCCGATGACCTTACCCTTGGCCGCGCTGAAGGTGACGTTCTGTACTGCCTTAAGTATTCGACCTCGGCCTAAGTCGAAATTCTTCGACAGACTGACGACCTCAAGGAAATCATGAGACATGGGGATGGTGGCAGCTGACATGGTGAAAGGGTGCAACCGTTTGGCGTGGCGCTTCGACACGCAGGCAGATGTCTTCTGCTCGCGAACAGCGCTCGGCGAACCGGCAGGCGGGGAGATCGTTGCGGCGAAGATCCGGTAAGCCACCTCGCATAGGCTGCAGTTCATGATGACTGCTTTTGCCTGAAGGCATAGCGGCCACAAGCATGCGGGTATAGGGATGGGCTGGGTTGCTGAGCACCTCTTCGGAACTTCCCACCTCAAGGACCTGGCCAGCATGCATGACGACCGCGCGGTCACAGTGCTCCGCAGCCAATGCAAGATCGTGCGTAATAAAAAGACACGCCAGATGACGTTGTCGGCACGCTTCGATCAGCAAGTTCATGACCTTCACTTGGGTCGTGACGTCCAATGCAGACGTGGGTTCGTCGGCGATGATGAGCTCCGGTTCGCACACCAGTGCCGCTACGATCATGATGCGTTGACACATTCCACCCGAGAGCTCGGCTGGATAGGCGGCCATGCGTTCCTCAGCGTGGGCAATGCCAAGCTGTATCATGACTTCCAGTACTTTTTTGCGTGCCTGAGCGCGAGTTGTGCGATGAGGCGCGTGAGTGACCAGAATGTCAACCAGCGTATCGCCGACGCGCCGGATAGGGTTTAGGGCAGCCTTCGCGTTTTGGAAGATCATGGCGACGCGCCGTCCGCGATAGTCGCGCAACACACTTGGCGACATCTTCAGGATGTCTTGGCCAGCCAAGCTCATGTGCTCGGCGGAGATCTCAGCGTTTGTGCCAAGCAGTCGCATGACCGCCATGCCAGTGATGGACTTACCGGAACCAGACTCGCCGATCAGGGCCACGCACTCACCACTTTCCACTTGCAAGCTTACCTTGTCCAGTGCATGAACGCGTCCAGCCCTCGTGATGAAGCTCAAGCTAAGCTTCTGGATATCGAGCACCGATTTGTTGATGCGATCTCGGTCTTCACTCATACAGTCCACCACTTTAGCTGCGCCGCCGCGGATCGATGATGTCGCGCAGGCCATCTCCTATTAGGGAGAAACAAAACACCGCGAGCACCAAGGCGCCTCCAGGGAAGACCACCGTCCACCATTGGCCAGCGATCATCAAGGCGGCCCCTTCCTGGATCATCACGCCCCATTCAGGAGTAGGAGGGCCGACGCCCAACCCAATGAAGGCGAGACTTGCCGTATTCAGAATGGCCCAGCCGAGGTTGAGTGAGATCTGTACGACCACGGGCGGCAGAGAATTCGGCAAGATGAAACCAAGGATGACCCGGGAGCTTGAGTTGCCGTTGATCAATGCTGCTTCAACATATCCGATAGTACGCAGAGACACGGACTGCGCGCGAGCGAGCCGAAAATAGAACGGAAAATTGATGATGGCCGTGGCGAGCACCACCGATTGAACCGAATTTCCGAATACAGCCACAAGAGCCATCGCCGCAACGAACAGAGGAAATGCCAACAGTACGTCGACAACTCGCGACAGCACGGAATCAAGGATGCCACCCAGGTATCCGCTGAACGCACCCACGCAGACACCTACCACCGCCGAAACCATCACGGCTGAAACAGCAATTGCAAAGTCGAGCCTGCTCGCCACGATGACACGAGAAAAAATGTCGCGTCCAAGCTGGTCGGTACCAAACCAATGTGCGGCAGACGGAGCCTGCAGCACATTCGCCATATTCGTCGCGAGTGGGTCATAAGGCACCAGAGCCGGACCGATAGCTGCCGCAAGCAGAAGCACGCCCAAGAGAACGAAGGCAAATGTCGTCGTGACATTCCTCCGGAGAAAGTACAGCAACGCTTTGCGGGTCATGGCGCTACCCCTTGAGTTGATATCTGGGGTCAATAAGTGACGACACGATGTCAATCACCAGCGTAAGCAGCACAAACATGATGGCGACAATCAAGACAAACGCCTGCACCGGCGCATAGTCAAGACCCACCAGTGCGTTGACGCCATAGGCACCAATCCCCGGCCAGCCAAACAGTTTTTCAATCATGACATTGGCGCCCAACATGGTTGAGATGACCATAGCCATCGTCGCCAGGACGGGCAGCATGGCGTTGGGCAACGCATATTGCAGCGTGACGCGCCATGGTGCCAAGCCGTACGCACGAGCCGCGCGTACATAGTCGCTGTCGAGCGCGTCGATCATTCCACCTCGCATCATGCGCATGAGCGGCGCGATTGCAAAAATGGCCATTGACGCCGCAGGCAACAACATTTTTGCCACGGCTTCACGCATCAAAACGAAATCGCCAGCCATCAGGGCGTCCACAAGATAAAAGCCAGTGACTCTCTCAGGAGGGAACGACCAGCTTGACAACCGGCCGACCGGATCAGGGGATACGCCTAGCAAAAAATAGAATACAAAAATAAGGATGAGCCCAAAGAAAAAACCAGGCATTGCAGCGGAAACTGACGTAATGGCTCGTATGACCTGATCAAGCACGCTGTCTCGATAAAGCGCGGCCAAAATTCCCAATGGCAAAGCAATGATCACTGAAAGGGTGAACGCGAAAGCAGCCAACTCAAGCGTCGCCGGCAGGCGCTCCGAGAAATCGTGAAGCACGGTGTGGCCCGTGCTCATAGAGCGGCCAAGGTCCAATCGTGCGAGATGTTGGAGGTAGATCCAGAACTGTTCGATCAACGATTTATCCAACCCCAATGCGGCGCGTACAGCTTTAATTTCGTCTGGGCCCGCATTCGGCCCAGAGGCGTACATCGCAGCTGGATCCCCCGGCAAAAGGTGAATCAACACGAAAGTGACCAGCACTACGCCAAAGAGAATGGGTAGGGCCGTGGTGATACGGCGCCCGATCAGTACAAGAGTCTTGCTTGACATGCAGGAAATTGAGTCGGTTAGTCGCTGCCTTTCAGGCTCGGCTGAGGTGTCGCAGCTCAAGCTGTCCGTGGAACATATAGGTATAGCCACGCAAACTGGGCGAGACAATGGTGTCCTGGAAAGCGGACCACATCAGAATCAAGGGGACTTCGTCACGCGCGATTTCAATCATTCGCTTGACTTTGGTGTTGTAGACCGAAGCGTTGGTCTCATACCGAGTCTCGCTCGTCAGTCGGTTCATTTCCTCGTTCTTGAAATTCCCGTAGTTCCAGCGCGTGGACGAAGAATAGTAGACGCGAAAGTAATAGTCCGGGTTGCGCAGCCAAGCCGTTCCTGTTGCCATATTGATTGGAATCTTGTGCTCCGCCTGGGCCGTTGCCATTTGTCCAGAAGGCAATGTCTCAATCTTCAATTTGACGCCAATTTTCCCCAGGGACTCTTGCAACAATATGGCAGTGGGTTCAGCGATTTTGGCGAGCGAGCTATCGATCACGAAGGTCGTCGAAAATCCACTCGCCAAGCCCGCCTCGGCTAGCAGTGCGCGCGCTTTCTCCAGGTCGTATGTGTAAGGCAGCGCTTGTGGAAACACGAGTTGAGGCGCATCGGTTTTCCCGCCAAACATTGGTGCCCCACGACGGTAGAACACCTTATCGAAGATCTCTTGATAGGGAACAGCATGGGCAATCGCCTGACGTACCTTCTTGTTATCAAACGGTGCCATCTGTGTGTTGAGGGCAATGAAGGTCGCAGCACCCGGATTAGGAATACCAAGCAAGCGGATCTTCTCGCGGCCCTTGAGGTCTTCAATGTCGCGCCCACTCAAACCGCGAATGATGTCAGCTTCACCCCGTTCAGCTGCGGCGCGGCGCGATGCCGCTACCGGAACCACTTGCGCTGCAATCCTGGCATAACCAGGCTTTGCTCCATTGGTCCAACCCTCATTGCGCTCGAGCATGAAACCTTGATCGGATGCAAATCGCACCAGCTTGAATGGCCCGCCGCCGGCAGCGTTGGTTTTCAGCCAGTTTTCTGCCCAGGGATCGCTGGAAGTGGCATTAGCTTTGCAGGCCTTGGCGTTCAGAATGGCAGGAAACAGGACACAGAGGTTAGGCAAGGTGAATCGGTCTGCCTGCGGCACAGTAACGCGCAGGGTCATGTCGTCGATCACCTCAAATTGTGAAGGGTCGGTCAGCGATCCGGTGGCCATTTGTGCTTTACCGGTGGTGACTGAAATCACGCGGTCCAGCGACCATTTCGCGTCGTGTGCGGTGACCGGGGTGCCGTCGTGAAACTTGGCCCCTCGACGCATGTGAAAGGTGAACTGACGCCCATCCGGTGAAACTTCATACCGTTCTGCAGCCTGACCCACAATCTTGTCATAGTCATAAATCATGGCACCAGGCACGCCTTCAACTGGCTTGGTTCCGTATGTCACCAACCGGTCGTATAAATTCCAAGTGAGGTTGATGGACGCCTGGTTGTAGCCAGTGCCAGCCGGATCCAGCGTATTGGGGCCATCTTCCAGCAACACGCGCAAGACGGAAGGCGTCGCCGTTTGGGCGCTCGCAGTAGACAACCAAAGCCCAGTCAACGCTGCACCTGTTTGTGCGCCCAATTGCAGAAATTCGCGTTTTTTCACAATTTTTCCTTCACTTGTTGATGCTCGATTTCGATGCTATGCAGTAGCCTGCCCGTAACCACCGCCTCCACAGGTCTCGACTTTCACAAGATCCCCACGATTGACGATGACATTCTGTTTGCCGCGTAGCGGCTCAATCGATCCATTCGCTCGCTCAAGCGTGACTCGGAAGGTTGCCCCTGGCTCACCTCCTTGTAAGCCATAGGGCGGTATGACGGCTCGCTCATACATCGTGGTCAGCGACACCTGGTCCTGCAACATGCGATAGTGCCGCAGCAACCCATCCCCACCGCGAAATTGACCTCGGCCTCCAGAGCCGCGCCGGATGCCCTGGACTTCGATCAGAAATGGATATTCGCTTTCGACGACTTCGGCTGGGGTATTCATGACGTTCGCGAGATGGCAGCGAATGGCGGACATACCATCGCGGTCAGCCCGCGCACCTTCTCCACCTCCGTGCACTTCGTAGAATGTTGCCCATGAGCCGTCAGCCTTTTTTGCGCTGAATATCAGAAGGCCAGCCGTCGTAGGTCCACCTGCTGTGAGCAGCGGCGCAGCAATGGGTTCGAAGGCACGGAACACAGCATCACAAACACGTTGGCTTGTTTCATGGTTGCCGCCGACCACCGGAAGCATCTGCTCGGGCTGAAACAATGAGCCCGGGCGAGTAATGACTTGAATAGGGCGATAGCAGCCAGCTGATGGTTGAATATCCGCCCCGAAGAGGGATTTCATGACATAGAAAACACCCGCGCTAGCAATCACGGGGGTTGTGTTGAGAGGCCCGGGAACTGCGTCGCCCGACTCCGAAAAGTCGAATATGGCGGTTTCGTCTTCGATGGTGATTGACACGCGCACGGGTACGGGATCACCTGTGTGCCCATCGTCGTCAAGGTAGTCCTCGCCCTTATACACCCCGTTGGGCACTGCGCGTATGGCGTCTCGCATTTGGCGTTCGGCACGATCGTGGATGGCGTTGAATGATGCTTTCAGAAACGGTGTCCCGTGGGCTTTGACCAACTCGCTCAGCCTCCGAGCCGCGACCGTCGTTGCAGAGATCTGTGCAAGTACGTCACCTCTTCGCTCTTCGGCGCCGCGCACGTTACTCATGATGAAAAGCATTTTTTCTTCGTCTATGGCGTCACCAGACACCAAACGAACAGGGGGGATGCGCAGGCCTTCCTGCCAGCTATCGGTTGCAGCCGCGTAGTAGCTGCCGGGTGCGGCTCCACCGATGTCCGCCCAATGAGCTAGCGAAACCGCGAACGCATATAGTTCTGTGCCATCGAACACCGGGCGAATAAGTTTGACATCCGGTAGATGATTGCCGCCAATTTCCGGCAAGTTAAGAATCCACACATCTCCGGGCCGCAGTGCATCTAGCCCGACGTGCTTCAGGAACTCTTTGACAGTGAAAGACAAGACCCCCAAATGGACGGGTACGTCCTTTCCCTGAGCAACGAGGTAGCCGTGCGAATCGGTTAGAGCAGAGGAATGGTCCCCTGCCTCGCGAAGCAGCGGCGAACGCGCTGCGCGCATTACGACACTCGACATTTCTTCAGCGATGGCCGTCAGGCCGTTTCGCATAACTTCAAGAGATACAGGATCGATTTTCATTGCGCCAAATCCACTTCAATATGCAGGTTCCCATACTGATCGGCCCACAAGCTGTCTTGTGGTGGCACGATCACTGTCGACCATTCATCTTCAATGACCAAGGGTCCTTGCAATCGCTCGCTCGTTCGTAACTCGGATCGATTCAGAACAGGTGTGTCCGCCTGGGTGCCGTTCTCGAATATCACGCGACGAAACGTCGCTGGATCAGCATTTGCTCGGGACGGATGTTGTGTAGAGGCATGCAAGTTGCGTGCCGGAGCCGAAACTTCCGTGCGCACAGTGACGAGCTCCCAAGGCTCTTCGGTCGAATAGCCATAGAACTGCTCGTGGGCCTGAGTGAACTGCCGGCCAAGGGCCGTGGCATCGTCCAGCGCGGCGTCAAGAATGGATATTTCGGAGGACTGGCCTGAATACCTGATTCCGGCGGTGCGCGAGATGACCAGGTCCGCACGTGGATAGCCAGCCTTCACAAGCGGCTGGGCTAGTGCTTCGGCCTCCGCAGCGAGCACGGTGGACAGCCGATCTCCATCCCATTCGGCGGAGCGCATATCCACCGTGAATTGACGTGAGAAATTCATCGTGGCATCCACACATCCCAATGCTGAGAAGCCAGACGAGAACATGGGGACGACTATTTTCCGAATGCCGCACAATCGCGCTACTTCCGCAGCGTGCATGGGGCCGGCGCCTCCAAACGCAACCAAATCAAAGTCTCGAATGTCGACGCCGCGCTCCACCGTGGCTCGACGCAGACAGCGGGCCATGGTCGAATGCACGACGCGGGCGATGCCCAGGGCGGCGTTCACGGTGCTGAAGTTCAACGAGCCCGCGAGTTCGGCGATGGCTTGCTCTGCTTTGGCTGGTGCAATGCGGACGGAGCCGCCCAGCGTGCGAGTAGGGCTCAGATAGCCTAACAACACATCGCTGTCCGCAACAGTGGGCAGGAGGCCACCTTTGCCGTAGCAGGCTGGCCCAGGCGATGACCCTGCTGATTGAGGTCCAACTTCGAGCGCTCCGGAGACCAAGCGCGCAATGGAGCCGCCACCCGCACCAATGGAGTCGACTGCCACCATGGGGAGTCGAATTTTTTGTCCTCCCAACTCCCGGTTCGCGGCGATATCAGCCCGACCTTCAACGATGAGGCAAACATCAGTTGTGGTGCCACCCATGTCAAACGTGAGGGCGTTGCGCATACCCAAATTACGCGCTACCTGGCAAGTGGCTGCTACTCCTGCGGCTGGACCCGACATGGCCAACATTAACGGTCTCTCGCTAATGAGTTCGGGCGTTGCCATGCCTGAGGCCGAGTGCATCATGAAGATGCGACTCTCTGCAGGCTTTCGTTCATCGATCTTGCCAAGATGACTCTTTATTTTCGCCAACATCATCGCGTTGAGGACCGTCGTCGACATCCGCTCGAACTCTCTGATTTCTGGCGAGATCTCATGGCTTAGCGATACGTACGGGAAGGCAGCTCGCAATTTGGCGCCTAGAGCGATCTCGTGAACTGGGTTGCGAAACGCATGGATGAGGCACACGGCTACCGTATCGACACCGCTGGCCCTGAGTTCGGCGATGAGGTGCTCGATCTGTGCATCGGTGAGGGGGGTTTGAACGGATGCATCGGAGAGCACTCGTTCATCGACCTCAAAGCGCAACTCGCGCGGCACCAGGGGGCGCGCTTTGGGTTCTAGGTCTAGACGGTAGAGGTAGCGTCGCGAGAGTCGACCAACTTCAATGGTGTCTCCGTAGCCCTTGGTCGTGACGATCGCACAGGGCCGAAACTTGTTTTCGACGATGTCGTTGGTGACGATGGTCGTTCCATGCACGATTTCATGCACCTGCTCCCAATCGAGCCCGACGGCAGCGATGGACTCAGTGATGGCTTCGATCGGCAGGTTTGGCTTTGACGGTACTTTTGCCGAACGGTGCTGCGTTCCTTCGGGCGACACCGCGACAACGTCTGTGAAGGTTCCGCCGATGTCAATGCCAAGGCGCCATCCGGTTTGCGATTGCAAAGGTGCATTCATAGTGACGTGTTTATTCCGAAAAACGGAATAAGATTTCGTAAATGATGTGAAGTATTCCTAATAATGAACTAAACTATGATTTTTCGCAACTCGGAATTGGCTGGGACCCAAAAAAATCGGTCTTTTAGGTCGCCCACCCAGACACCTTCCGGTCTCATTTCCATGTTTCGATTGGATTGGAATCCCACGCGATGTCGAGTCTTCTAGTCACCACGCTCACTACCAATGACTCTGATCCCGTCTTTGTGACGGGTGGACAGGGGTGCTGGTACCTCTTGTCAAACGGCAGGAAAGTACTTGACGGATCGAACACAGCCGCTGCATTAGGGCATCGCCATCCAGCCATGGTGGATGCTATGGAACGCGCCGCATCGCATCCAACTGTTTCAGAGGGCTGGGCGTGGAAGGGCCGCGAACAGGCGGCGCAAGATCTTCTGGAAATCGCTTACGGTAGTGAAAGTTCTTGGGTGGGAGCGGTACGCTTTGGGCTATCGGGGTCTGAGACCAACGACATGGCGTTGTCACTTTGCCAAGTGCTGACTGGACGTACACCGATTGCGACCAGGGAACGTGCTTACCATGGCCTGACCGGCCTTTCACGTGCAGTGACGACACAGCCTCAATGGCATGGCGGGCTTTCCCGGGCGGATGGACGCGTCATGCCCGCACCGTCAATTGACGAGGTCCGTGTACTTTCCGCGCCGACTGCGTCACGCTATGGTGAACGCGTTGCTGATCTGGCACAGATGGATGAGGGCGACATGGGGACTGCTCTGGAGGGAGCGGCCGCCGTCATCATTGATTACACGCAGGGAGGGATCTACCACCATGCCGCCTATCAAGATCGTGTAGCCCGTGCAGCTAAGCGGGCTGGCGCATTGTGGATTGCCGACGAAGTGGTCACGGGCGCAGGTCGCTCCGGACGTTGGTTCGCTTTTCAGGGAGGCGAAAGTCGGCCCGATATGGTGACCATGGGCAAAGGGCTGGCAGGTGGAATCGGACCTATTGGCGCAGTAGTTCTGTCAAAGGAGCTTTGCTCTGAGTTGAAGGGTGCCGCCTGGCAAAACTATTCCACTTTCCGTGGTCACCCTACCGCCATGGAGGGTGTGAGCGCTTATCTGAGAACGATCGTGCGCGATCAATTGCTCGAACGTGTCGCTGCGCTGGAGCCGCGAATCGCGGCGCGCCTGATTCAACTGGGTGAACGGCATCCCTCGGTTGCCCGCGTGGACGGCCGGGGGCTGCATTGGACGGTCGAATTTCATGGCAGCCACTGGAAAAACTGGAAAGCCGCGACCGCTCAAGTACCGATCGCGTCACACGCGGTGAAGGCTGCGCTTGAAGCGGGTGTCGTGTTGGGAACATCGGGTGAGGAGACCTCGCTGTTCATTGCACCCGCGCTCATCATTTCTGACTCCGAACTGGAGTTGCTTTTTCAGGGCCTTGATCATGCACTAGAGGCCGCAGATCTTGTCTATGCCGAGCAAGCTCAATGAGCCTCACTGTTCTAACTCTTAGACCTACCATCAACACACCCTAGGAATATTTCAGATGTCTGATCAAACCTCCGCTGTACGCGCCGTCATTCAAGACTACTTTGACGCCCTTTACGACGGCGACGTCGAAAAGTTCGGGAGAGTTTTTCATTCTGCCTGTCGTCTTTTTACTGCTGTGGACGAGGGCGTCATGACGCTAGACTACGATGCGTATCTCAAACGCGTGGGGGGGCGTCCTTCGCCACGTTCGCGAGGCGACGCGCGCGAGGACGAGATTTTGTCACTGACTGTATCTGCGCCCACGCTTGCTCATGCCCGAGTGAAAGACTGCTATTTGCCCGGCCACTACATTAACGAGCTCACTTTGCTCAAGGTAGAAGGAAGCTGGCGGATTGCAGCTAAAGTCTGGCACGCCAACGTTTGAGTTTGGGAGCCCAGAAAAAGCGGGGCCAACTGGATGCACATGAAGCGTGAGAATATGAACACGGCTGCAATCGCGTACGACGACAGCCCGATCGGACGGGCGTTTCGACTTTTAGAAGTGCTTGCCTTGCACCCCGATGGGCTGACTTTGTCCGAGATCGCGCGGGAGTGTGGCTTGGTCATGACGACCGCGCACCGCCAATTGGCGACGCTCGTCGGCTGCCATATCGTTCGAAAGACCGAGAACAAAACGTTCGTGCCTGGAGAGGCCTTGTGGCGAATTACCTCATTGCTCACCAACGGAGCAGATATTGTTCAGCCGGCGGTTGCCATCCTGACTGAGCTGGCAGACCGATTCGGTGAAACTTCATTCCTCGCCCGCCTGAATGGCCACAACGTGGAAATCATGACGACCTGTACACCGACTGCAGTTGGAAAAGCCTACGCGCAGCCGGGGCGCGGCATGCCGCTGTATGCGGCGGCATCAGGAAAGATACTGCTGGCATCTCAAAGCGACGAATTCATTGACGGCTATTTGGCGCTGCCTCGGCATGCTTTTACCCCCCACACGCAGATCGATGAGGCCAGTATCCGCGCAGAGATTGCCGCAGTGCGGGAGCGCCGCATCGCCATCTGTGAGAACGAATTTGATCCCGATATTCTCAGCTACGCGACGGCAGTCGTCGATCCGCGTACCCATGTGGTTTATGCGATAGCGATTTTTGGGATGAGGGAGCGTTTTGGGACCATTCCTCGTGCCAACGTCGAAGCACAGGTCATACATGCTGCGCAGCGGCTGTCAACCGCACTGAATAGTCCCGACTGACGAAAAAAAGAATCGTTCGATTCCGTTGAGTCAAGTCTTTGCAGTGCCTGTACTTCTGAAGCAGTAGATATTTCAACGACTTCAGTTCCTGCTCAGGATCTCAAGCATAAGACTGTCTGGTCAGTGAGCGTTCTGACATGTGGCCGACGAGAGTTCGTCACAATAGTGCATGCTTCAGTTCCAAGACATCCAACAAGCCGCCGCCCGGCTGCAAGGCCAAGTACTTGACACGCCTTGCGTTGAATCGCGGACCTTGTCCCATATCACGGGCGCAGACGTCTTCCTGAAGTTCGAGAATCTTCAGTTCACGGCTTCGTTCAAAGAGCGTGGCGCCTGCAATAAGCTCGCGGAGCTCACGGCTGGTGGCTCCCGCCCGGGGGTGATCGCCATGAGCGCCGGCAACCACGCACAGGGCGTGGCTTATCACGCGGAGCGGTTGGGCCTACGCGCCGTCATCGTCATGCCGCGCTTTACGCCGGGCGTAAAAGTCTCGCGCACGCGTGGCTTTGGCGCCGAGGTCGTGCTGCATGGCGACACCCTGGAAGCCGCTCGAGCCCATGCGCTCGAGCTCGCAAAGAATCAGGGCTTGACCTTTGTTCACCCTTACGACGATCTAGCCGTGATGGCTGGCCAGGGCACCTTGGGGCTGGAGATGCTGCGTGATCAGCCGGATCTGGATATTCTGGTCGTGCCGGTGGGTGGGGGTGGGCTGATCTCCGGTATCGCCACGGCGGCAAAGGCCATCAAGCCTGGCATTGAAGTGATTGGTGTGCAGGTTCAGCGCTTTCCGGCCATGTTCAATCTCATCAAGGATGAGGAGCATGAGCAAGGCGTCAGCACCATCGCGGAAGGCATTGCTGTCGGTGCGCCAGGCGCGCTGTGTGTGGAAGTGATCCGCGAGCGGGTAGATGAGCTGCTGTTAGTGGACGAAGGCGACATTGAGCAGGCCATCGTCATGCTTCTGGAAATCGAAAAGACCCTGGTTGAGGGGGCAGGGGCGGCAGCTTTGGCGGCATTGCTTAAATATCGGCCACGTTTTGCGGGCAAGAAGGTCGGCATGGTGCTTTCTGGCGGCAATATCGACCCCCTCCTACTGGCCTCCATCATTGGCCGAGGCATGGTTCGATCAGGCAGGCTGGCCCGCATTGTGGTGAGCGCGCGTGACATCCCCGGCATGCTGGCACGCATCACCGCCCTGGTGGCCGATGCCGGCGCCAATATTGATGAGGTTCACCATCAGCGCGCCTTCACTGCGCTTTCTGCGCAGAGCGTGGAAATTGAGATGGTGCTGCAAACCCGTGGTCACGAACACGTGACGGAGATCATTGCCTTGCTGCGGGAGCAAGGCTGGGAAGTTCACCTGGTGCAGTGAATCAGCCCATTCGCCCGTCTTGGCGAAGACGGGCGGCGCATTCGGTAGATTGACGTGTCGGCTTCGGCTGACAAGGAGCGTCGATGGTCGCTTATTGATGCCCGCAGGTTTTGGGCCCAGCATCGTGCCATCAAGAACGTCCCTAGTTGATTGAAGGCCCTCGGGGCCAGAGAGCCGTATGAGCCATCACGAGCACAACCCCGACGCCTCGCCGCAAAACTTGGCCGCGCCCGTGCAGGCCGCTTCGGTTCCTCCCGCAGCGGAACGACAGCGCCCGAACTTCGACTTCTTCTCCAGGCAAGTTTGGCAAAGGTTTTGGGCCATAGCCACCCCTTATTGGCGCGAGGACGAGAAACGCAAGGCGTGGACGTATCTCATCGTGTTGATCGGCATGTTGCTGGCAGAAACGCAAATTGCGGTCCTTTTGAACGATCAAGCCGGGGAGATGACCTCGGCTCTGGCTGCACGCGAGCGAGACCGCTTCTGGAATGCCATCATGTACTGCCTGGTGGTGGTGGCGGTGTTTGTGCCCACCCGGTCGCTCTACTATTTCGTACGCGACACGCTGGGAAATCATTGGCGGCGGTGGCTCTCACACCGTTTGCTGGGCCGCTATTTCCACAATCAGCGCTTCTATGAACTAACTGCAGACACGGAGGTCGACAACCCAGACCAACGGATCGCCGAAGACGTCAACACGTTCACCCAGAGATCGCTTTACTTCCTGCTGATCGCTCTCGGCTCGATGATGCAACTGGTGGCTTTCAGCTGGGTGCTATGGAGCATTTCCCCTTTGCTGGTCTATGTTTTGGTGGCCTATACAGCCCTGGGTACTTGGCTCACCGTGAAAGTGTTTGGAGCGCCCTTGATGCGCTTGAATTTCTTTCAGCTCAAGCGAGAGGCGGATTTTCGCTTCAGTCTTGTGCGCGTGCGTGAAAACGCAGAATCCATCGCGTTCTACCGAGGTGAACAAGCCGAGTTGCGCCAGATCAAGGGCCGTTTCGCGGTAGCGCTGCGCAACTACAGGCGCCTGTTGCGTCAGCAACTCAATCTCAATTTTTTCCAGCAAGCCTATAACCAGATCGCCATTCTTCTGCCAAACATTCTCATTGCCAACCTTGTGCTCTCGGGGCACCTGGAAGTAGGGCAGGCGATCAAGGCCGCCGGCGCGTTCCTCGCTGTGTTAGGCGCGGTCTCCGTCATCATCGATAACTTCGAGGGACTTTCCCGCTTTACGGCCGGAATTGAACGTATTTACGGACTCATGCGGGCGCTGCCTGGTCAAATTGATGAGGCCGGCATTGCCGCGTCTGGCCCTGAAGGCGATCAACCTCTGCCAAGACGCAAACGGCAACTGATCCAAACCAGTGAAGCGCCAGAGCTGAGTCTGCGCAATGTCACCTTGCACACCCCTGATCTCAAGCGGGAATTGGTACGTGAATTGAGTTTTACATTGCACAAGGGAGACAGCCTGCTGATCGTGGGCCAAAGCGGCAGCGGTAAGAGTTCGCTGCTGCGCGCCATCGCAGGGCTTTGGCGGGCGGGAAGCGGTGATATCGAGCGCCCGCCTGTGGCAGAGAGCATGTTTTTGCCGCAACGCCCCTACATGCAGGTTGGTAGCTTGCGCAGTCAGCTGCTCTACCCGGACTTTGGGCGTGAGATGGATGACGGAACCCTGCTCCAGGCATTAGTTGATGTGAATTTGCCCGAATTGTGCGAGCGCAGTGGGGGTTTGGATATGGAAGTTGATTGGGGCAAGACGCTTTCATTGGGGGAGCAGCAACGCTTGGCTTTTGCCCGGGTCTTGATCACCAAGCCGCGCTTTGTCATTCTGGATGAAGCCACCAGCGCTCTTGATACCGCCAATGAGGCTCGGCTTTACGAGCGCTTGCTGACCATGAAGGCCACGTTGCTCAGTATTGCGCATCGCAGTGCGGTGCTGAACTATCACACGCATGTACTGGAGTTGACGGGGGCTGGGCAATGGGCTTTGCATGAGGCGGAGGAGTTTGTTCCGGCGGATGCTAATGAAATACCTGGCCCGGCCGGTCCCGTGGGCCTTGCCGCCGCACCTGCCTAGGGAGGCTATTCGAACCATCCCTTCCCAATTTTTGCGCGCGGTTGCCTTAACTCCCTCTCCCGTTTGCGGGAGAGCGGGCGGGGTGTGCTGGTCTAATTTCGAAAGACATCCCGATAAGGGAAATCAATGTCTCACAGGAATAGAAATGACCAAAGCCAAGACTAGGCGATCGTTCGACGCGGCGTTCAAGCTGCAGATCGTCAAGATGATTCGAGAGCAGCACCTGAGCGTGTCTCAGGTCTGCCGTGATATGGAGCTGACTGATAGCGCCGTCAGGCGCTGGCTCGATCAATATGAAGC
>NZ_AUGX01000035.1 GCF_000422885.1 Ottowia thiooxydans DSM 14619
CCGAGGCCGGGATTGCCCCCGGCAGTGCAGTCCCTTTCTTTGCTCGCACCCGGAGCGCCGGCCGAAAGCAAGGAACCAAAGAAATGCGACCCCAAGTCCGTGTCCCTACGCTGGGCTCCGGGCAACCTCCGGTGCTCAGGCAAGGGGCGGTGCGGCAGAACTCTCTTCTTTCGCTTCGCTCACTACGTTCAAACAGCTGCCGCAAGCTAGTTCTTGAAGCAAGAGCATCTTTCAGTGCTCTTGCCCGCCCCCGGATGGCCGGCCCCTTGACCTGCGCTCCTCGGCACGGCCTCAAGGGGTGGGGAGCCTCACTCGGGCCATTGCTGCGCTCGGCCTTCGAGTCGTTAGTCTTTCCCCTATCGGGGAAAGATAATTTTGGCGCCTTCAAACAGTTGGTCTTGAGAGTCGGACAACGTTGTTGGTCTTGGTCTGAGGTCACATTATTCGTGCCCAACAAACCATCGAAGCTCCCTGATCCCGGACAATAGGATCGTGGGAGCCTTGAAACGTCATTGGATTCGTATCTTCGCCACCGGGATTCTGGTGCTACTGGCGCTATTGCACGCCACTGGCACCATGCCGGTGGACAGCCTGACGCGCCTGGACGCCAGGCTCTACGACATGCGTTTGCAGCTTTCCATGCCGGGCACATTGGATGAACGCATCGTCATCGTGGATGTGGACGAGCTCAGCCTGGAGCGCCTGGGTCAGTGGCCCTGGGGGCGTCAGCGCATCGCTGCCCTGGTGGACGAGTTGATCGAGCGTCAGCAGGTGGGGGCGCTTGGCATTGACGTCGTTTTTGCAGAGCCTGATCAAACGTCTGGCCTCCAGGAGCTTCAGGCACTGGCACGTACGCAGCTTGCCCACCAAAGCGGTTTCACGGATTGGCTGGCGGGCGCTTTGCCCCGGCTGGACAACGACGCCACACTCGCGGCCGCCTTGAAAGACAGGCCAGTTACGCTGGGCTATTACTTCACCAGTGATCGTGGCGGACGCCGCACAGGCATGCTACCTGCGCCCGTGTTTGCACCGGATGCTGGAGCGGGCTTGCCCGGTCTGCTGAGTTGGGACGGGTATGGCGCCAGTATCGTGCCGCTGGCCATAGCTGCTCCATATGCGGGGTTCTTCAATGCGGTGAGCGATCCTGATGGAGTGGTTCGATCTGCGCCTGTGCTTGCTGAGTTTGAAGGGGCGTTTTATGAGTCCCTGGCGCTGGCTTTGTTACGCCAGAGCCTGGGCAAACCGTCCGTGCAGGTGGAGCGCGCGGTTCCCGGCGATCCCACCAGCCCATTGGTTGCCCTGACACTGCGCGGCAGCGCTAAAAACTTGAGCATTCCCGTGGATAGCCGTGCCACGGCCCTGGTTCCTTACCGCGGTCTTGGGGGCCCTAAGGGCGGATCGTTTCGCTACGTTTCAGCTGCCGAGATCGTCGACGGCAGCCTTCCTGCGGGTAGTTTGAAGGGCAAAATTGCGCTGCTTGGCTTTACAGCACCCGGCCTCATGGACTTGCGCTCTGCCCCCGTTGGGGAGGCCTACCCTGGTGTGGAAATACATGCCAACCTCATTTCGGGCATGTTGGATGGCCGGATCGCCCGCGTACCGGACTACGCAAGCGGCTATGAAGTGTTGTCTATTTTCATCATCGGGGCGCTCCTTGCCATCGGTTTGCCCATGCTGCCCATGGCAGCCGCATTGATCTTGGGCGTGCTGGTGATCGCTGCTTGGCTGGGGTTAAACACCGCCCTCTACCTGGGTGCTGGCCTGGCCTTGCCTCAAGCGGCTGTGCTGGTGATGGCACTGGCTGCGCTGGCCTTGAACATGGCTTGGGGCTATTTCGTTGAAGGCCGGGCCAAGCGCGAGCTCGCTCAGATTTTTCGCTCCTATGTGCCGCCAGAGCTGGTGCGCCAGATGCTTAAAAGCCCTGAGCAATACAGCATGCAAGCCCGTACTGAAGAGCTCACCGTGATGTTTTGCGACATGCGCGGCTTCACCAGCTTGTCGGAAACCATGGAGCCGCTGGAAGTGCAGTTGTTGCTCAACTCCGTGCACAACCGTTTGACTGAAGTGATACGCGCTCATCGGGGCACCATCGACAAATACGTCGGCGATTGCGTCATGGCCTTTTGGGGCGCGCCGGTGGCGACGGCTGAACATGCGCGCTTGGCTGTTGATGCGGCTTTTTCCATAGTGGAGACCATGCGTGTGTTCAATGCCGAGCGCATCGCAGACGGCCTGCCCGCATTGGGCATAGGTATTGGATTGAGTACAGGGCAGATGTCTGTCGGAGACATGGGCTCTGATCTAAGGCGGGCTTACACGGTAGTGGGAGATGCCGTGAACCTCGCTTCTCGGCTGGAAGGTCTTTCAAACGTGTACGGCGCAGACATCATTGCCAGCGCTGCCACCCAAATTCAAGCTGCGGGCTTCGTGTGGCAGGAACTTGATCGAGTGCGCGTGAGGGGGAGGGCTCAGGCTGTCACCATCTACACGCTGCGAGCGCGCGAAGAGGGCAGGCATCTTCATGGATTGGATCAGGAGCTGGCTCTGTGGCAGCAATTGCTGGAGGCATGGCGGCGCGGTGATATGGCCGCATGCGAGCCCAAGGTGCGCGAGCTTCGCGAGCTGAATCCCTGGTTTGGCCTCTACGAGCTATATGAGCGAAGAATCGTTGCTCACCGCCAATTGCCACCAGACCTCAGCTGGGACGGCACCACGATTTTTGACTTCAAGTAAAAGGCCTACTCAGGCACCGGCGCTTAGTCGCGCTCCGACTCCAGCTTGCGGCTGAGCAGTAACGCGCCCACTGTGCAGACCGCGCCCGAAAGCAGGTAAACGCCAAGGTAGGCCAGCCCGAAATGGGCTGACAGCCAAAGTGCGACCATAGGTGCGAAGGCGGCGCCAATGAGCCACGCGAAATCGTTGGTCAGGGCCGCGCCGGTGTAGCGGTAGCGAGACGAAAAGTTGGATGTGACCGTGCCTGAAGCCTGGCCATAGGAAAGACCCAGCAACACGAAACCCAGCAGGATAAAAATGTTCTGGCTGAGGGTGTCTCCACCCAGCAGAGTTGGAGCGAAGCCGCTGAAGATGGCAATCAGCAGGGCCAGTGCACCTAAGGTATTGCGCCGGCCGTAGTGATCAGCCAGCCAGCCGGAGACGACGATGGCTACCGCGCAAAGCAGTCCGCCCACGATCTGCACCATCAGGAACGACACAATAGGTTGCTGCGCATACAGCAAGGTCCAAGACAGTGGGAACACGGTCACCAAGTGGAACAGGGCATAGCTGGCCAGCGCGGCAAAGGCGCCAATGACCACGTTGCCGCCTTGATTGGCCATCAACTCACCGATTGGCACAGGTTCGAGTTCATTTTTGTCGAGCAAGTGCTCGTACTCGCGGGTGAGCACCAAGCGCAGACGAGCGAACAGAGCGACCACGTTGATGGCGAAGGCTACGAAGAATGGGTAGCGCCAGCCCCAACCCAGAAACTCATCCAGCGGAAGGCTTGCATAAAGATAGGCGAACAGCGCACTCGCCAGCACGAAGCCGGTTGGCGCGCCCAGTTGTCCCAGCATGGCATACCAGCCGCGTCGTCCGGCGGGCGCATTCATGGCCAGCAAGGAGGGCAGGCCGTCCCAGGAGCCACCCAGCGCCATGCCTTGGCCAATGCGGAACAGGGACAGGAGAACGATGGCGGTGGTGCCTAGGGAGTTGTAGCCGGGAAGGAATGCGATGCCGGCGGTGCAGGTGCCCAGCAGAAACATGGCCAGCGTGAGTTTGGTACCTCGGCCCCAGCGCCGCTGGACCATCATCGAAATCACTGTGCCGAATGGGCGCGCCACAAAGGCCAGAGCGAAGATGGCGAAGGCGTACAAGGTGCCGTTCAACGCGCTTTCGCCAGGAAAGAACACCGTGGGGAAGACCAGGGCGGAGGCGATGCCGTAGACGAAGAAGTCGAAATATTCCGACGTACGCCCAATCACTACGCCCACTGCGATATCACCAGGCGCGACGTCGTGGTTGCCGGACTCCGCACCATGTAACGCCTTTGGCGGGAATGCAGGAGAGTGAGTTGTATTGATACCTGTCATGGCATTGATTCCTGCCTTGTTTGCGCACCGATGGCGCACGCCAAGTTTGTCGAGAGCGGAAGGGTTATTGCACTAGGAGCGTATTCATGATCTGTTCGGCGACCCCGGAAGCCCGGAAGCCCGGAAGCCCGGAAGCCCGGAAGCCCGGCGCCCAAAAACATCATGAACACGTTCTTGAAACCATGCGCAGAGTATGCGGCAGCAAGGGGTTCCTTTGACATAGGACAAAACGTCCAATGGGCTTTTGGCTTAGTGGCAGTTAGATTTCATGGCTGACAACCGTACGCACATCAGTCTTGTGCTGCCCTTGCCCGCATCTTGGAATTTCCTGATGCGCAACATGGCTTTTTCATTGGGTTTCGTATGCTTTTCTCGAGCCTGTCCCGCGCTTCACTCGTTGCCATCCTTGCCAGCTTGATGGCCGGTTGCAGCGATCTCGTGCTGCTCAACCCGGCTGGCGACGTGGCGGCCCAGAAAGGGCAGCTGATCATCATCGCCACGGTCTTGATGCTGCTGATCGTCGTGCCGGTGATCTTCTTCATCTTCCTGTTCGCCTGGCGTTACCGTCAGGGCGCCAAGCATGCTCAGACGGAGTATTCGCCTGATTGGGATCACTCCACACGCCTGGAATTGCTGATCTGGGCGGCCCCGCTGGTGATCATCATTGCGCTGGGTGCGCTGACCTGGATCAGCACCCACAAGCTGGACCCGTACCGCCCACTCGACCGCATTTCGGCTTCCATGTCATTGCCTGAGAACGTGAAGCCGCTGGAAGTCGAGGTGGTGTCACTGGATTGGAAGTGGCTGTTCTTCCTACCTGAGCAGGGCATTGCCATGGTGAACGAGCTGGCAGCGCCGGTGAACCGGCCAATACGATTCAAGCTGACCTCCAGCAGCACCATGAACGCCTTCTACGTGCCTGATCTGGCCGGAATGATCTACACCATGCCCGGGATGCAGACCGAGCTGAATGCGGTCATCAACAAGCCCGGCGTCTACAGGGGCATGTCATCGCACTACAGCGGGGAGGGCTTTTCCGGCATGACCTTCAAGTTCCACGGTCTGAGCGACGGAGACTTCGAGCAGTGGGTGGCGCAGGCCAAGGCCGAAGGGAGTGCCTTGACGCGTGATACCTATCTGGCGCTTTCCAAGCCTTCGTCTCGCGATCCCGTGCAGCGGTTCGCTTCCGTGGAAGACGGCTTGTACCGACGCATCATGAACCTGTGCGTGCAAGAAGGCCAGATGTGCATGGACGAGATGATGGCCCGCGATGCCGTGCGCAACCGCGCGCATCGACTCAACCGCGCCCAGGACAAGCTGGCCCAGCAGGAAATCTGCACCACCAATACGCCTCTTTTTGAGTAGTCCCTCATGACTGTTGAACACGCTTCTTCCGTGCCGGCGCACTGGCTGCTGGGCCGCATGACCTGGGATTCGATTCCCATGGTTCACGAACCCATTGTGCTCTGGACCTTTCTGGCCGTGGTGCTGGGGGGTATCGCTCTACTGGCCCTGGTGACCCGCTACCGGCTTTGGGGAACGATGTGGCGCGACTGGTTCTGCAGCATCGACCACAAGAGGATTGGCATCATGTACATGGTGCTGGGCGTGGTCATGCTGCTGCGCGGTTTTTCCGACGCCATCATGATGCGCTTGCAGCAAGCCATGGCTTTTGGAGACAACCTGGGCTACCTGCCGCCGCACCATTACGACCAGATCTTCACAGCGCACGGCGTCATCATGATCTTCTTCGTGGCCATGCCGCTGGTCACGGGATTGATGAACTACATCGTGCCTTTGCAGATTGGCGCGCGAGACGTGGCGTTTCCGTTTCTGAACAACTTCAGCTTCTGGATGACCACCGCAGGTGCCATTCTGGTGATGGTGTCATTGTTCGTGGGAGAGTTCTCCACCTCGGGCTGGCTGGCCTTGTCCAACCTGGGGGCGCAGAACCCCGGCGTGGGGCTGGATTACTACATATGGGCGCTGCAGATCGCAGGGGTGGGGACCACGCTTTCAGGGATCAACCTGATCGTCACCATCATCAAGATGCGCGCTCCTGGCATGAACCTGATGAAGATGCCCATTTTCACCTGGACGGCGCTCTGCACCAATGCCCTGATCGTGGCTTCGTTCCCGATCTTGACCGCCGCTTTGGTGCTTATGTCGCTGGACCGTTATGTGGGCACCAATTTTTTCACCAACACGCTGGGTGGCAACCCCATGCTGTATGTGAACCTGATCTGGATCTGGGGCCACCCAGAGGTCTACATCCTCATCTTGCCCTGCTTCGGCATCTTCTCAGAGATTGTGGCTACCTTCAGCCGCAAGCGTTTGTTCGGCTATGCCTCCATGGTTTATGCCACGGTCTGCATCACGATCTTGTCTTACCTGGTGTGGCTGCATCACTTCTTCACCATGGGTTCGGGCGCGAGTGTGAATTCGTTCTTCGGGATCACCACGATGATCATCTCGATCCCGACCGGCGCCAAGATCTTCAACTGGCTGTTCACCATGTACCGCGGGCGTATCCGCTTCGATGTGCCCATGCTGTGGGTCATGGGCGCGTTACCGACCTTCGCCATCGGAGGCTTGACGGGCGTGCTGCTCGCGGTTCCGCCGGCCGACTTCGTGTTGCACAACAGCCTGTTCCTGATCGCTCACTTTCACAACGTCATCATCGGAGGCGTGCTGTATGGCCTGATGGCTGGCATGACCTATTGGTTCCCCAAGGCGTTTGGTTATCGGCTTGACGAGACCTGGGGGCGCCGCTCGTTCTGGTGCTGGTTGGTTGGCTTCTGGGTTGCGTTCGGTCCGCTTTATGTGCTGGGCCTGATGGGCCTGACCCGGCGCGTTAACCATTTTGAAGATCCTGCCTATCAAATCTGGTTTCAGATTGCGGCGTTCGGCGCGGTCATCGTTGCCGTGGGTATTGCCTGCTTCCTGATCCAGTTGGTGGTGAGCTATAAAAACCGTGAACAGCTGCGCGACACCA
Source organism: Ottowia thiooxydans DSM 14619 (assembly GCF_000422885.1). Taxonomy (GTDB): domain Bacteria; phylum Pseudomonadota; class Gammaproteobacteria; order Burkholderiales; family Burkholderiaceae_C; genus Ottowia; species Ottowia thiooxydans. The sequence continues at coordinate 7,084 of NZ_AUGX01000035.1, forward strand.
CAGGCGATCCCTGGGGTGGCCGCACTCTGGAATGGGCCACTTCTTCGCCCCCACCGGATTACAACTTCGCCTTCACTCCGGTGGTGCATGACACCGACGCTTGGTCAGACATGAAAAAGCACGGCTACAAGCGTCCACTGGCAGGCTTCAAGGACATTCACATGCCTCGAAACACCAGCACGGGCGTGGTGATCTCTGTGCTGTGCACCGCCCTGGGCTTCGCCCTGATCTGGCATATGTGGCCATTGGCGATAGCCTCGTTTGCCGGCGTCGTGCTTGTGTCCATCATTCATACCTTCAACTACGACCGTGACTTTCATATTCCGGCGGCAGATATAGCCACCACGGAAAAAGCACGCACCCAACTGCTGGCACGCCATGTCTGATCTTGCATTGAACGCAGGCGCCGAGCGCGTCTACCACCTGGAGCACGAACCTCATCCTGAGAACGGGACCGCTCTGGGTTTCTGGCTCTACCTGATGAGCGACTGCCTCATCTTTGCCGCACTGTTCGCCACTTATGGCGCGCTGTCCAAAAGCTACGCAGGAGGTCCCGGCGGGGCTGAGCTGTTTGATCTGAAGCTGGTGGCTATCAACACCGCCTTCCTGTTGCTGTCGTCGATCACATTCGGGTTTGCCATGTTGCAGAAGCAGCAGGGCAAAGTAGGCGGTACCTTGGGCTGGCTGGCTGTGACCGGTCTGTTTGGCGCGGCATTTCTGGCACTGGAGATCTATGAGTTCATGCACCTCATACATGTGGGCGCCACGCCGGGTTCCAGCGCGTTCATGTCAGCATTTTTCACGCTGGTGGGCACCCACGGTCTGCACGTGAGCTTTGGTTTGATCTGGCTGATCACGCTGATGATCCAGATCAAAAAGCATGGGCTGATCCGCGAGAACCGGCGGCGCCTGATGTGCCTTTCCATGTTCTGGCACTTTCTTGACGTGATCTGGATCGGCGTTTTTACTTTCGTCTACCTCATGGGGGTGCTGTGATGAGCCAGGACTACCGCACGCACGATGCGTCTCATACAGATGGCGCGCACGCTGGGCATCATGACCATGCCGGCGAAGATGGGCCACACAGCACATTCTCTGGTTACATGATCGGCTTTGTGCTTTCGATCGTTCTGACCGCGATCCCCTTCTGGCTGGTCATGAACCATGTCATCACTGACCGCACCATCGCAATCCTGGTGCTGGGCGGGTTGGCTGTGGCGCAGATCATTGTGCACATGGTCTATTTCCTGCACATGAACGGCAAGATCGAAGGCGGCTGGACACTGCTGTCCACCATCTTCACCCTCGTCTTCGTGGCGATTGCCGTAGCCGGCACCCTGTGGGTAATGTTCCACATGAACACCAACATGATGCCTGGGCATATGGAGCATGTGAACCACGGCAATCATGGAGGGGTCTGAAACGGGTTCTGATTCGGGTGCGCGCAGCGAAGCGGAAGTCGCTGTGGGCCCGAAGAAGACGAGGTGGCCGTGGCTCGCAGCGGCAGCACTGGTGTTTTTAGTGCTGATATCGCTAGGCAATTGGCAGGTTCAGCGCAGGGCTTGGAAGCACGACCTCGTGGCTCGGGTGGATGCCCGTATACATGCTGTTCCGGTGGCTGCGCCTCCCGCTGCACAATGGCCTCAGATCAGCCGAGACTCGCACGAGTACCAGAGGGTTTATCTGACGGGGCGCTTCCTGCATCAACACGAAGCCCTGGTTCAGGCCACCACGGCGCTAGGTGCCGGGTTCTGGGTACTGACGCCGCTACAGGCCAGCGGCGGAACCACGGTCTGGATCAATCGCGGTTTCGTTTCTCCTGCAGCGCGCAACCCCTCGCATCGAGGTGCTGCGGCACCCGAAGGTGAAGTTCGCGTCGAAGGCCTGCTGCGCGTCACTGAACCTGATGGTGCATTTTTGCGAAATAACGATCCCGCCTCAAACCGGTGGCATTCGCGCGACGTACATGCACTCACTTTGTCTCGTGGTCTGACCCTAGAAAAAGTAGCCCCCTATTTTGTAGACCAAGAGGCTGCTGCGAACCGGAGATCTCCGGAAAGCGCCGATGGGCTTGTGCAGCCCAAGGCATGGCCTGTGGCAGGTCTGACCGTGGTGCGTTTTTCTGACAACCATCTGGTCTATGCCCTGACCTGGTATGGCCTTGCGCTGGGTTTAATGGCGGGGTTGCTTTGGGTGTGGAGCAGAGGGCGCGCATGGCCCTCAATTGCCAAGTGAACAGAATGAACACGCGGAAAGCCCGGGTTCGCGCAGGTTTTGTGAAGCTATCAAGCGTTCAACCGTCGTTTCTAGGATGATCGTTCATGCCAGTTTCGCCTAGCTCTTTCGCAGCGTCCCAGCCCACTCCAGACGGATGGCTCTCGCGCGAACCCGATGCCAGTGGTTCTGACACTGTCGGCCTGAACAACCTCAGGCAACTGATTCAACTCCGCTGGCTGGCGGTGATTGGCCAAGTCATCACCATCGCCGTGGTGCATGTCAGCATGGGCATTGAGATTCCCGTGAAGCCTATGCTGATAGTGTTGGCGGCACTGGCAGCGTTCAATGGCTTGAGCATGCTGCGCGGGCTGGTGCGCCGCGAGGTCTCCAGCGTGGAGATGTTGCTGGTGCTGCTGGTCGATATGACCGCGTTGACTGCGCAGCTCTATCTCAGCGGTGGCGCGGCCAACCCCTTCGTCTTTCTGTATCTATTGCAAGTGATTCTGGGCGCAGTGTTGTTGCCTGCCCGCGCGGCCTGGGTCATGGTGCTCGTCAGCACGCTTTGCTTTGCGGGGTTGACGCGTTTCGCCATCCCCTTGTCGTTACCGCTTGATGATGGCCGGGGCTTGGCCAGCCCTTATATGCTGGGCCTTCTGATCTGCTTCGTGCTGAACGCCGCGCTGCTGGTTTTGTTCATCATCCGGATCATGGCCAACCTGAGCCAGCGTGATGCCCGCCTGGCTGCCATGCGCCAGCGTGCTGTAGAAGAAGAGCTCATCGTTCGCATGGGATTGCTGGCTTCCGGAGCTGCGCACAATTTGGGCACCCCGCTGTCAACGCTTGATGTCATCCTGGGCGATTGGCGGCATTTACCGCAGTTGCGCGGTGATGCCGAGCTGGCCAGTGATGTGGCGGAAATGCAGAACCAGGTGCGACACTGCAAAGCTATTGTGAGCGGGATATTGCTCTCTGCTGGAGAGGCGCGAAGCGAGTCTTCGCGGGCCACCACTGTGTGTGAGTTTTTGAACGAAGTCGTGAGTGAATGGCGCCTGCGCCACCCGGACAACCACCTGAGATATGAAAACCATTTTGGGCAAGATTTGCCCATGGTGTCAGATTCGGCAGTCAAGCAAATGATGGACAACGTGCTGGACAACGCCTTTGAAGCCTCTCCACATGCCATGGAGTTCGAGGCCCTGCGCGAGCGAAATGACCTGGTGCTGGTGGTGCGCGACGAGGGCCCTGGCTTTGCACCTGAAGTGCTGCCACATTTGGGTGAACCCTATCGTTCTACCAAGGGGCGAGCCGGCGGCGGTTTGGGGTTTTTCCTGGTGGTGAATGTGGCGCGTGCACTTGGGGGCCAGGTTCGCGCGTCCAACCGCCCACAAGGCGGCGCTGAAGTCCGAATCATGTTGCCCTTGGTTTCCCTGGCACTTTTGGAAGAGGATGATCAAGATGACGCCTGATGAATCACCTCACCTGTTGATCATCGAAGACGACGCGGCCTTCGCTCGAACACTCGCACGTTCGTTCGAGCGGCGGGGCTATGTGGTGCGCGTAGCCGCCAGCCTGGAATCGCTTGCGCCATTGCTGGAGGAATTCGCCCCCACCCATGCCGTGGTTGATCTCAAACTAAAGGGTGAGGCATCCGGCCTTACCTGCGTGCAAGCGCTGAGCGCGCATGATCCGTCCATGTTGATCGTGGTGCTGACTGGTTTTGCCAGCATCGCCACGGCGATTGAGGCGATCAAGCTGGGCGCCTGCCACTACTTGGCCAAGCCCTCCAACACAGATGACATCGAAGCCGCGTTTGGTCGCGCTGAAGGTTCCACTGATGTGAGCCTGACCGCCCGAACCAGCTCCATCAAGACGCTGGAGTGGGAGCACATTCACCAGACCTTGGCAGAAACGGGCTTCAATATTTCAGAGACTGCGCGGCGCTTGGGGATGCACCGCCGAACACTGGCACGCAAACTGGGAAAGCAGCAGGTGAAATAGCAGCTGGTCTCGAAGATGTTCTAGCGGTGCATGAACTTACAAATGAGACCTCGTGCAGCAAGGTGTGTCACTAATGCAGAAGATGTGACAAAAAATGTCGGTCCGAGTGACCAAAAACGGTCACCAAGGTGTGCCGACCTGGGAGCAGGTGTTAACTACTTCTCGGAATCCTAGCCTCCAGCCAGTTGGCACGCCAGATGCATGTAGACACTGTGTGCGGGAACGCACTCAACGCAAGGTTCTCCAGGTCGTTCTGTTACTAATACAAGAGGAATTTCAAATGAAAAAGATCCAAAAGGGTTTTACCCTGATCGAATTGATGATCGTTGTGGCGATTATCGGTATCTTGGCTGCTGTTGCGCTGCCTGCTTACCAAGACTACATGATTCGCGCACGCGTTTCTGAAGTGATGTTGGCTGCTTCGGCTGCTCGCACCACGGTGTCTGAAGCTGCTGCGAATGACACGGTTAACTCTGGCATGCCTTCAGCAGTGTCAGTTGAGACCCAGGCTTCTAAGTATGTTGCGAGCGTCGCTTATAACGGAGTCAACGGCACCATCACTGCTGTGGCCAAGAGCTTGGGTGGTCAAACAGTCGCCGGTGACACCATTACGCTGAGAGGTGAGAAAACGTCTAACGGACAAGTGAGGTGGACGTGCGCAGGCACTATTTTGGCTAAATACCGTCCTGCTTCGTGCAAGTAATGGCTTAAATAGCTCGTGATTTTCACGGCTTCTAAACCCGCCTGGAAAGGCGGGTTTTTTCTTGCCTGCTTGGCAGCAACGCTTGCATTAGTCGCAGGCGTTTGGCTCATTTTTCAGCCAGCGCTACCTGGAATCGTACATTTCGACGATATCGGGAATCTTTCAGGGCTTCCGACTATCGTGGACCCCGCCTCTGCCTGGCGCTGGGTTCGGGAAGGCTATGCGGGTCCATTTGGGCGACCACTAGCCTTGGCAAGCTTTGCGTTGCAATTTTATGAATGGCCTCATCCGGAGGCATTTCTGCGGTGGAACATTGCACTGCACGTCATCAATGCCCTTTTGGTGTTTTGGTTGACGGTGCTAGTGGCGCGGCGCATGGGCGAAACCGCGAAAAGGCAGGTAACCATCGGGTTTTGCGTGGCTTTCACTTGGGCCGCGCTACCGCTATTGAACAGTTCGGTGCTTTTCATTGTTCAGCGCATGGCCTTATTGGCCAGCACTTTTGTGCTGGCAGGCCTAGTGGCGTATATGAAGTGCCGAGGAGCTTTGCGTGCTTCCTCGCTACGCCAGCTTGCCGCGCTGGGGGTGCTGGGAAGCTTCGGAGTCCTGGCTCTTCTGGCTAAGGAAAGTGGTGCTCTGATCGTCATCTATGCGCTGATACTCGAACTGGGCTTGCTAGTCATCGCGAAGGAGCGTCGACCCACGCTGGCCGCCGTAGCGTTGTTGTTGGCGACCATAGGTTTGATCGCGGGACTCACGCCACATGCTTTATGGCATGCATGCACGGAGTTGACGCGCGGCTTCGATGTGGTGCAGCGCTTAGGGAGCCAAGGGGCTTTGTTGCCGGTATACCTCAAGGGGCTCTTTCTTCCAAGGGCGGCAGACCTGAACCCATTTCGTTTCGAATTCTTGTTGAGTGACATGCCCAACTTGCAGTGGGGCATCGCCGTGTGGGTAGTGTTGATGGTCAGTCCACTGGTGGCTTGGTGGCGCGGCTGGCGGCTGGCGGCGCTTGCACTCGCCTGGTTTTTCCTCGGACACATCATGGAGTCCGGTTGGGTTAATCTCGAACCCTATTTCGCACACCGCAACTATCAGCCTGCGTTGGGGCTGGTGTTCGCGCTTGTGTACGGAGCATTTGCCATCCGCGAAGGCGCCAAGCTTTGGTTCGGCGTATTGGTTGCGTACATGATCTTGTTAGCCGGCTCCACCTGGATGAACACGTCGCTATGGGGAAACCGTAGTTTGGCAGGTGAAATCTGGTCTATGGAGCAGCCTCGCAGTGTTAGAGCGATACTCAATCTGGCCTACGATGTGGAGCGCACGCAAGGGGCGGGGCAAGCGCAAGTGCTTTTGGATCGCTTTGTTGCAGAAGAACGCGACAGCGTGGGTCTGCGCCTGCAGGGCTTGATCACTGCGTGCACTCTAGAACCCGGTACTGACCACTCGGAAAAATTGCGGGCGGTGAAGAAATCCATTGCTACCTTGCCTTATGAGGGGTGGACCCCTGATCTCGTGGAAAAGCTTATGGAGGCAGTGCGTAAGCAAGATTGCAAAGGGGTCCCTACCGATGAGGTAGCTGAACTCGCCTCTGCATTTCTCAATCGACCTGCCTATCAATGCAATCGGGCCATAGTCCACAATATGCTTTGGGTTATTGGGCTGGTCGCTATGGAACACGGCGACACGCAGACGGCGATGGGGTTTTATTTAAAGGGGTTACAAGAGTCTCCGACCTACGCTATGGCCAGCTTCTACCTTGATATGGCAACCCAGGAGGGGGACAAGGCTGCTATCGAGGAACTCGGAACTCTGTTGAAAAAAGCACCTGCTCCACGCGGCGTCACTCAGGCTGAATGGCAAGAGTTGCGAGCGCGAGTGCAAGAGCGTTTGAGCTCCTTCCCATCAACCGATGAAGCTAGCAAGCAGGGTTCGGCATCAGGTAACACCGTCAAGCCCTGATAGGCATGGTAGAAACGCCATGCCAATAAACAGTGCGTTAGCGCCAACATCCATAAGTGCATGAAGATCTCCGTTGTCCTTCCCGCCAAGAATGAAGCTGCAGCCGTAGGGGCCACCGTGGCGCGAATCCAGGCGCTCATGCCGGATGCAGAAATCCTGGTGGTCAATGATGGCTCGACCGACGCCACTGCTTCAGTGGCGCAAAGTGCTGGTGCTCGCGTAGTCAGCCATCCGTACAGCAAGGGCAATGGCGCCGCCATTAAAACCGGCGCGCGTGCAGCCACCGGCGATGTCATCGTGTTCATGGATGCCGATGGTCAGCACGACCCTGCCGATATATCCCGTTTGCTTGAGAAGATGGAACAAGGCCATGACATGGTCGTGGGGGCGCGGCAGAAGGGATCCCAAGCCAGCGTGGGGCGAGGCTTGGCTAACGGCCTTTACAACCGGCTCGCCAGTTGGATGACGGGCCACCAAGTGGAAGATCTGACTTCTGGCTTCCGTGCAGTCCGCGCTGCCAAGTTCCGCGAATTCCTCTATCTGCTTCCCAACGGTTTTTCTTATCCCACCACGAGCACCATGGCGTTCTTCAGGGCGGGCTACTCAGTGGCGTATGTGCCCATTCATGCTGCTAAACGCATCGGCAAAAGCCATGTCCGCCTGCTGCGCGATGGCACACGTTTCCTGCTCATCATCTTCAAAATCGGCACGCTGTTTTCCCCGCTCAAGATTTTTGCGCCGGTGGCATTCGGCATGTTTGCGTTGGGATCTGCCTGGTACGGCTGGACATGGTGGCAGCATGCCCGCTTTACGAATATGAGCGCGCTGCTTTATACAGGCAGTGTCATGGTGTTTCTCATGGGGCTGATCTCCGAACAGATCACGGCGCTCATGTACAAAGATTCGTCCTGAGCGGGTAGGCGTCTCATGTCTGCGAAGGAACTTACGCAAGCCTCGGATCGCGGTGCAGAACGGCAAGATTCACTCAAGACCTTGTTAGTCTTGGCCTCCACTTATCCGCGCTGGCAGGGAGACCCCGAGCCTGGTTTCGTGCACGAACTCGCCAAACGCCTGACCGGGCGTTTTCGCGTGATCGTACTGGGCCCGCATGCCCCCGGGGCAAAGCCGCGGGAGATACTTGATGGCGTGGAGGTCGTTCGCTACCGGTATGGGCCGCAGCGAGTGGAAACCTTGGTGAACGACGGTGGAATCGTGACCAACTTGCGTCTGCATCGCTGGAAGTTGCTCCTGGTTCCGAGCTTTGTACTGGCGCAGGCATGGTGGGCTTGGCGTCTATGCAAGCGCGAAAAAGTGGATGTCATCCACGCTCATTGGCTCATTCCGCAGGGACTGCTCGCTCTTGGGTGTCAGCGGCTGACGGGAAGAGCCACCCCATTTGTGGTCACTTCCCATGGCGCTGATCTGTACGCCCTGCGGGCTGCCCCGTTGCAAGCCCTCAAGCGCCTGGTGCTTCGCGGTGCGCATGCCGCCACGGTGGTCAGCAGCGCCATGCGTGAAGAAGTTGATCAACTGGGGGTGGATGTCAGTACCGTTTCGGTCATACCCATGGGCGTGGATATGGCTGACCGCTTTGTGCCAGACGCCACACAGACCAGATCCCGCAGTGAGTTGTTATTCGTAGGCAGATTGGTAGAGAAAAAAGGATTGCCATTCCTGCTGGATGCTTTGCCGGCTGTCTTGCAGGAACGCCCAGATGTGACCCTGACCATCGCCGGGTTCGGGCCTGATGAGGATCAGCTCAAGGCCAAAGTGCTTGAGCTTGGCCTGCAGAACGCAGTCAAATTTATCGGTGCCTTGCCGCAAAAGGATCTGCCCGTTCTCTATCAGCGTGCTGCGCTTTTTGTAGCGCCGTTCGTGAAAGCGGAATCAGGTGATCAAGAGGGGCTTCCCGTCGCGCTGATGGAAGCCGTGGCCTGTGGTTGCCCAGCCCTTGCAGGTGACGTGGCAGGCTTGCAGGATATTTTTGGCGCTCATGCGAATGCGTGCATCGTCAACCCGCGTGATAAGGCTGCGCTAGCGGCAGCCATTCTTGCTCAGCTGGGAGAGCCAGAGAAGGCGGCGCAACGATCTCTGTCCATGCGAGCGGCGCTACGCGAGCACCTGGGTTGGGACCACGTGGCCGAGCGCTATGCCCGCCTGCTTGAGCAAGCTTGTCAGAAATAGCTTGGGCGCGGCTTAGCGCTTAGCTACAGCGCGTGCCAGGGCGGGCTCTACTTCTTCAATCAAGGCGCGCCAATCGCGGATGGCGATTGATGGGGCCGTGGGATTGGCCAACTGCTCCGATACCGCCGCAGCCAATCCATCCGCATTCCCAGCTTCAAACATGATCTGAGGCGTGGCTGCAAAGAGCTGCCGCATCTCACCAATGTTCGTCACCACCACTCGCAGCCCACAAGCCAGCATTTCATAGGCTTTTTGTGGAAAGCAGTACCTTCCAAAGGGTGTGTCCAGAATCGAGATGACTCCCACATCCAGCGCGGTGAAAAGCTCAGCCACCTGAGCATGATTCAAGTGCCCGAGATGATGTACACGGCTCCCCTGTGGAGGGGGGAGTTCGGGTTTGTAAGGGCCTGCTAATACCAGGTGAAGGTCCGGGTATTGCTGCGATAGTGACTGCCAAGCTTGATACAGCGGCTCGACCCCTTTGTCACGATACAGGCCCCCTGCCGTACCCAATAACCGTGCATGTGGCGGCAAACCCAAGCTTTGGCGTGCGGCAGCCTGGTCGCCAGAGCGGAACACCTGAAGATCCACGCTGCTCGGCATGGAAATGACCGTGCCCTTGGCGCCGTACTCTTGCAACACCAATTGGCGCAAAGGCTCGCTGGTGGTGAGGACCAGTGAGGCTTCCCGCGTGGCCCGTCGCAGGGCGGGCACGAAACCTGGAATACGTGCCTGGCCAAAGCCTTCGAAGTTGTCGTACAAATCCACTGAGTACGGCACCTTCAGGCGGCGAGCCAGCCACCGCGCCAGGGCTACGTGCGGAATGTCTGATGCGCCGATCAGCACATCTGGCCGAAAATCGCGCAGTTGGCGCAGCACATGCCAAGGGTATGCCAGCAGATGCGGCAAGCGGGCACCCGCTACCGAAACGGATTCCCACTGCAGGGTGCCGCTACCCGCCTCATGCACCCAACGATCCGGCGCACCCGCATCCTGCGCGGCATGGTAATCAAGGCAGTAACCACGCACCTCATGACCCAGCCGTGCAAGCTGGAAAGGAATCTCGTAAAGACGGGCATAGCGGTCAAGAATGACGTCCTTGCCCATGTACCGGCGTTTGCAGAGGAAAGCGATGCGCATGAGATCTTGTGGTGCTGGTGTTTAGATCTGGGGCGCAAGCTGCCCAAGCAGCCGTTGCGCCGCGACAAGTGCTGCACCTACTACCTGGTCCATGTTGTAGTAGCGGTACTCTGCCAGCCGCCCCACAAAGCTCACTCCAGGCTCTACTTCAGCCAAGGCTTGGTACTGCTTGAACAGTGCCTCGTTCTCGTCATTAGGAATAGGGTAGTACGGATCTCCCTCAGCCTGCGGATACTCACGGACGATGGATGTGCCGGAATGCTTTTGTCCCTTGAGATGCTTGAACTCAGTGATGCGCGTGTAAGCATGGTCATTGGGATAGTTCACGGTACCCACCGGCTGAAACTGCTCAACTCCTGGCAGGTGCTCATGCTCGAAGCGCAGCGAGCGATAAGGTAGCTGCCCAAAGCGGTGGTCAAAGTACGCGTCAATCGGGCCCGTATAGACCACGTGGTCGAACCCACCCCGCTTGCGCACGTCTGCGAAGTCCACGCCCAACTCTATGGTGATGTTGGGGTGATCGAGCATGCGCTCGAACATTTTCGTATAGCCAAGCAATGGCATAGCCTGGAAAGTGTCAGTGAAATAGCGATCATCAGTATTCGTGCGGACCGGAATACGCGCAGCGACACCAGCCTTAAGCTGAGACGGCTCCATAGCCCATTGTTTGCGCGTGTAATTGAGAAAGAACTTCTCGTACAGATCCCGTCCTACGCTATTGAGAACGACGTCTTCGCTGGTTTGCACGGGATCACGCGGTTCGCGCACGCGCTCAAAGAATGCGGCTGCACCGGCTTCATCCAAACTGAGCCCATAAAGCTGGTTGACCGTGTCGCGATTGATGGGAAATGGGTAGAGCTTGCCATCCACCACTCCCCGTACCCGGTGCTCATAAGGATGCCATTCCGTGAAGCGCGAGAGGTAGTTCCACACCCGCTCACTATTCGTATGGAAGAGGTGCGGGCCATAGCGGTGAACCTGTACTCCGTGGGCATCGAATTCATCGAAAGCGTTGCCGGCGATGTGGGCGCGCTTATCTATCAGGTGCACCCGGTGTCCGGCATCGGCTAACTCGCGGGCGACCACACTGCCGGCGAAACCTGCGCCGGTGATGAGGAAAGTCATTCTTGTTCCTGCACGATCTAAAGTGGGCCGTTAGCTCAGCGTCGATTAGCTTCGATTAGCTTCGATTAGCTTCGTATTTTGAGGCGGTTTTTTAGGCCGTCCAGCCAAAGCATGGAACGGATGGGGAGCTGAACGATGCGAGGAGAAAGTGCGGCGGATCCTTCTAGCCACATCCAAGCATCGGATTTGAACATCTTGCGTTTTGAAAGCGCCATGAGCATGGTGGTCCAGACGTCTTCCAGCTTGAGGGGGCGACACAAGGGTTGGGCGAAGGATCGCTCCTGCCTCATATCCGCGATGACGGTGAAAGTGCTCATCGCCAGTGCGTCCATCCGGTTTGGATGACAAATGAAATTTTCCACCACAGCACGTATTTCTGGAGTGAAGGCTATGAGGCTTTTGCGTAGCTCGGGACTATGAGCAATCATGCGAGCAGCCTGTTGAGCTCCCTCTTGCAGGTACTTTGCATAGGCCAGCTCCGTGTCGTCGCGAGCTTCTTCGCTGAACTCAGGAATGACTTTTGTGCCTTCTAATCTGTAAGCGCAGGTGCTGGCGTGAGTGGCCGGCAAAAAACAGTGCTCAATGACGACCCGCCGTCTTGAAAAAATAGAGCCTGGGGGCGTCACGAAGGCAAAAGCCTTGCCTGCCTGTGCTTCCTCTAGATGATCATGAGTAAGCCCAAGGTAATAGCCTTGCGGGGACTGATGAGGATCATTTATCTGATCAAGCATGCGCTTAGCGGACGCTTGGTTATTTAACGACCAACCTGAATCCACAAATGCCCATGTTGAGCCGTCCAAGAGTCCCTCCTGGCGGAAGTACCTTAGCGCAAGCTCGCGCTTTTCGAGCGCGGAGGAATTCAACAGCTCGGCAGATTCTGGATGGTTGGTTAATTCTTCGACAAAGGCGTTGGCTTCATCTGACCCGAGGGAGCGCTCCCACCATGCTTCATCCTTGGCAAAGATCTTATGAAGCTTTCCGTATTCTGATGGGGGCAGTCCGATGCGCTCCAAAATATCCCGTGGCGTATTCGCATTTCCGGGTAGGACCAGCGGACGCCGCCATTCCGGATGATCTTGTGTCATAGACGGGCCGAACCACGCGCGCCTCGATCCATATAAATAGCGCAGCTCGATACCTTCAGGATTCAGTTCCTTAGCGATCTTGAACAAAATCTCGCCGTCGCGGGCCGCGAAGTAGAGTCGCGCGATACCTCGCTGACGTGCATCATCCAGTACCCACTGTACATATGTCAGCAGGAACGGGACGATGACACTGAAGATGATCCCATCAAGAGGATGCCTGGCTTCTCCATGGCTTTGTCGGATGGATAGCCGACAGCGGCGACTAAAGCTGGCAATCCACGACGCGGCGGAGTCGCGGGGAAGGGCTGCACCTGCCAGTCGTGCTTCATGCGCAGTCAGATGGGCAGCAGAAAAGTACCGAGTGAGAATGCCGTGAGCTGCCGCACTGCGGATATCTGCATGATGATTGTCGCCGGCATGTAGCAAGTCAGCGCCAGACAGGGCTTCTTGCCCTAGTACCTGTGCAAATAACTTGCCGCTGTGCTTTGTCACCCCGCTATCGCTCGAAACGTACAGCCTGTCGCCTTCCTGCATCACGTTCTTGCGTTTGAGTATGGGCTCCAGTAGCAGCGCTGGGATGTACATATCGGAAACGAACAGGATCTGATGACCGGCCTGCCGCAATTCGATGATGTGCTCGACTGTTTCGGAGACCGGATAGAGGCTTTCTTCTTCGGCAGTCAACTCGGCTGTTACTAACTCGAGGGTTGTTCCATCGATACGAATTAGGTGGCGCAGGTTCTCATAGATCGCGAATATGTCGGCATGTTCGCGATCGGGGCGAGCTCGCCAGTTTGCTAGCTTCTCGGCACGGATGCGCGCACTCTGAAATCGGCGGGCAAAGCGTTGGCGTGCGGCTTCGTCGCTGGTTCCAGGAGCTAAGCGCAACCCAAGATCGAAGAAGAGGTCCCGCGGATAGGCGTGCATCCGGGAGACGCAGGTATCAAAGACATCAAAAGAGTAAACCATTTTACTTGAGAGGCTTCTCGTACTTTGAAACTGCAGTTGCGGGAATAGTGACGCCAGGAATAAATTTTTCTAATTCAAACGTCAGATTTTTTGCAGAAGGACCATTTTTCCAAACCGATAACTCGTCTACCCGAATCCGCATCACTCGCTTTTTTGAACGGGAGAACTGATTCAACCCGGAGCCTAGCCTTACAACTCCTCGCCTTGAGGAATTGACTCCCAAATCCATGATGAATCTTCTAATTGGTTGAATGTTTTTCTTGTGATGAAATGGAAAATCTATCGATTCTAAAGCGGAAAAGTATGATTTCTGCATAATACCCGAATCATCGAAAAAATCAGAGCCAAGAATATTTTTAGATAGTGTTGTTCTTGTTTTATCGGAAGCCTCGATGAAATTTAATATAAAACCCCTGGCTATCTTTGATTCGTAATTTACAAATTTATATATATTTTCAACATCATAATATTCATAGCTGTAGTCTTCTATGAATTCTATTGGCTTTCCTAATGATGAGGCGAATATAATTGCGCTAGAGAAATTGCAAGTTATGATTTTTTCATACTTGGAGAGTAAATTAAGTAGTCTGCCGTAAAATTCGGCATCGCCTTCTCCTGCGCTGACTATCCCAACACCATTATTTTGAAAAAAATCTATTGATCCCTCAATGTCTCCTCTATGCTTCAGTAAGATATCGACATTTCGGAGGTCATGGTTTTTCCTTACTTTTTCAAGTAGAAGCCTGTCATTTTCTTTTCCGGGTGGAGGGGAAATTACGAGCGCTCTTTCTCCCGCAGCGGCCTCTCGATTATCACAAAGCAATAACCAGGGGTGCGGCAGACAGATAGAAGGTTTTATTTTCGACGCCTCGCGGTGAATATTTTTGTTGTATGCCCAGTGAATTGGCTCAATGTAGTTAACATCCAAAGGCTCAAAGCAATGGCCAAAATCAACGCCATGGGATAAGCTAAGTGGCGTGGGAGTGTCAAAAGGGAGGCGTAATGAATTATTTAAAATCTTCCCTGCGCCCATTTTTGCGCTGGATTCGTAAAATTTGGAATGCCGTTTAAATTTTTCGAAAATTTTATCTTCTGATGGGTTGAGTTTTTTCATTCCATCATGTCCCAAGATATTGGCTCTCCTCTATGGACCTCACGAAGTACGCGGCGTCCTAGCACTGCGGTTAAGTGCTTTGGGGCTAGTCCGAAGCCTGGGCGAATGCTTTGAATATCACCAAGTGTAATGATGCTGCCTGCAGACAAGTTTTTCACTATATAAAGTGATCTGCGAAACTTGGCATTGCCTTTTTCGCTAGATTTCAAGCCATAGTCCACTTTACCGAGTGACTGCCAAGCTGTTTTTGCACCTAGACAAAGTTGAGTTAGTTCAGGCGGCTCGAGCGAAAAACTGTCGTCTGGCCCACCACCGTGACGACTTAGCGTGAAATGCTTTTCAATGATCGAGGCACCCAACACCACACTAGCGATGGCAGTTGTGTTGTCCAGGGTATGGTCCGATAAACCGGTAACCAATCCGAAGCGGTTCATCATGTCCGGGATGGTGCGAAGGTTGTAATCTTCGGCTGGAGCAGGGTAGCCGCTAACGCAATGAAGGATGGCCAACTCTTTACAGCCGGCTGCCTTTGCGGCATCTATAGCTTCCTGAATTTCCTCAGCATCGGCCATACCGGTCGAAATGATCATCGGCTTGCCCGTGCTGGCCACGTACTTGATCAACGGCAAGTCAACTGCCTCAAACGAAGCGATCTTGTAGGCCGGAGCATTCAAATCCTCAAGGAGATCGACGGCGGTGTTGTCGAACGGGGAACTGAAGATGGTGATATTTAACTCGCGCGCGCGGTTGAACAGAGGCTTGTGCCATTCCCAAGGGGTGTAGGCGGCCTGATAGAGCTGATGGAGTGTTTTGCCGTCCCACAGGCCACCGTGTATTTGGAATTCCTCCGAATCGCAGTCTAGAGTGATAGTGTCCGCTGTATACGTCTGTAGTTTGACGGCATCCGCACCGGTCTCGGCTGCCGCTTCGATCAGCTGAAGGGCTCGTTCCAGTGAACCGTTGTGGTTGGCAGACATCTCGGCAATCACGTAGGGATGATGTGCCGTGCCGATAAGGCGACCCGCGATACGGATTTCAGGTGTTTTCATTTTGGTTCCCGTACGGTTGGAGACTTGGCTATCCTGCGTTGCCTAGCGCACGCGGTGCGCGGCGGCCGGAGCGGATGGTCTCCAGCGCACGCGGGCCCTCGTTGAGCACTAGATCCAGGACGCTGGCAAATGGGATGAAAGGTTGGAATACCTGGCGATATTGCGGATGTGTGTACTCATGCAACTGGACTTGAATTTTGCGTCGGTCGAAGGCGTCACGATCTTTCAATAGATAGTCTTCAGAGCCCGCAGGCGACAGATATTCACTGGCGCCAACCAGTTCACACAGGGCAGCCACATGCTCACCTCGTTTGCCCGCAGCCTGCAAGGTACTGCTGGTTTGCCAACGGGTAGAAATCCCGAGGGCCGAGAAGAACCACACAATCAATCCGAGATTGAGATCTGATAGGCGGCCGGTGCCAGCGGCTTTACGCAATGCTTCGCAGAAACTCGGAAAGAATTCCTTGTGATAAGGGGCGCCAGCGTAGCTGCCGGAAATCATGCGCTCGAGCTTGCCGGCAAATCGTGCGTCAGCGATTTCGACATCGAGAATGGCTTGTCCTGAGCGCCCTGCCGAGAGAACTGGAACGGTGGCGTATTCCAAACCATTTGGTGTGCGTAGCCTGTTTCGCTGCTGCCAGGATTGCTTGGAAAATGCCACATCATCCAGGATGACCAGCGCATCTACCTGATCGGCAATGTCGAACCAGCCCAACCAGGGCAAAAATGTGGGTTGCAGTATGGCAATGCGCATGGAGTTGTCGCGAACAAGGTCATCGCCGTTCGTAAAGTCGCAATTCAGAGTGAAAACCGTCGACTGTGCGATAGCCAAACGGTATGGTGTTACGGGCCAAGAGTCGGTAGGCATCCAGGTAGCTGTCATACATCTCACCCTTGATGGGTTCTATGACGCCTACTGTGCCCGGAGCGGTGGCTTTGGCTTTGCCTTCGAGGATATTGCGTAAAAGTATGAACTGAGGCCCAAGTCGAGTGACTTGAGACAGATAATTTCTCACCACCTCAGGCTCCATCTCCTGAAATGAGATGAAGTTCACGAATAGGTCAATTTTTCCTTGCAGCTTTGGGAGCTGCCATGAAGCCAGGGTGGCTGCGCGGTGGCTGGCACGCATTTGGGCAATGTCTAGCTCGGAGGCAGTGCGCGTACTCATGTAGTCCAGTACGAGTGCGTTGCCGTGAATGGCCGCGAGATAGTGATGCGCACACGCGATGGTTGGAGCAATGTCTACATCGATGTAGAAAATATCGTTGCGCGGATCGGCCAGCAGGATTTCCCCCAGGGAGCCGAATCCGCCTCCAATCTCCAGCACCGCACGCACAGTAGACAGGTCGCAGTGGCGCTTCAGAAAGCTCAGGCCAAGAAGATAGTTCAGCGAAGAGCGCCCGAAGCGGCGGCCTTCGAACTCAAATTGTTCGATGGGATCGGCAACACGGCTTTCGCTGAAGCGATCAATAAAAATTGCGCCAGGCGTATCGGATGCGAGCAGCGTGCGGTAGTCCGATTCGGCTTGCGCTTCACCTGACATCAGGCGCTCAAGGTGTATGGAACTGCGAGCGTCGCTAAGTTGCATGCTGTCCAGCGCATCGCGTAACACGTCAAAATGCTGAGGATTAACGTGGTACCCCGCAAACCCGTAGGTGGGCACGAAAAATGACAGCGGCCCGGGGAGCGAACGGAACCTGTGCAGGTTATCCCCACGCAACTCATCTACCAATGGACCCAGGGCAGCTCGCCAGAAAGGGGTTGGCCGGTATAGCGGATCTGCTGCATCCATGTCACGCAACAGAACATCCAGCATCGCATTAGTTTGGTTCATGCATCACTCATTTATAAAGGTAAATGGTGTACTCAAAAGGCGGCCTATCGTCGCGCACAAGATACTCATGGCGCAGGCTCACACGACGCGTTAAATTTCTCTTGCAGTAGTCGAATACTTCGCGTGGATCCGTGTAGTAAAGATCTGAAGCTTCAAAATCTACGTACGTGGACATCGCGTTAAAGGCCACATACCGATTCGCAGCCGCAAACGCCTTCTCAATGACTGTTTGCATGAACCCAGCATTGTCGGGCCTCTTGTTATTAAAGACGCCGCAGACGACGTAGGTGTCATGACCTTTGGGATAGTCGTCACCGAGCAGATCGCAGTGCTGAAAGGAGGTGAGTGAATCATCGGCATGCTTGGCATTGCCATAGTCGACAAAGTCTTGTACAAAATCCAGCCCAAGATAGTGGCCAGAGAATCCGGTCGCTCGGAGGTGGTCGCGAAAGTGACCTAATCCACACCCCAGATCGACCACTGAGCCTAGTTCAGGGGCTACCTCACGCAGCACCTGAAAACGGCGGAACTGAGATGGCGAGTCGGTGTATTGCACCGCCTGAGCTGAGTCACCATGGGCCTGAAACAGGTTTTGATAGTGTTGTTGAAGCGGGTTCATAGGATAGAAAGGGCTTGGGCAACGCGACGCGGGCCTTCGGCATCTAGCTTGGACGCAAAAGCTCTGCGCTGGGCGCTCAAAGCTCTTGGGTCAGAAATGAATTCATGAATTTGTCGCCTTAAGCGACTGAGCTCTGCACTATCCGCGGGGCCGAGATCAAGCGTAAAGCCTTGAGCTGCCATTTCCCGGGTGTCCTGATCTTGCAGATCAGTCAAAGAGAGGCAAGCATTGGTGATGCCGGCGTACGCACATTCGTATTTGGTGAGCCCGCCGCCGGAGATCACGAAGTCGGACTGTGCATATACTGACTCGATCGCTGGCGTGAATGGTATGTACTTGGCACGACTTGACGCCATGAAAGGCAGTTCGCTCGGCGCTAAATATGAAACTTGCATCCCTGGAAAATCGAGTGCCTGAAGTACCGATTGGAGATGTTTTGTACCGATGCTGCCACCAGACAAAAACACCAGGATTTGTTCGATAGGTCGATTCTCTTCCAAAGCGAGGTTATGGTTTCGCAAGGCGTAGAGTTCGGGTTTGACAGGAAGGTACGTCGGACCAAGTAATTGGTGTCGTGCGCCGTAGTCTAGATTTTCCGAACCAACTCGAAAGCAGATGACCATATCGGCCCCGCTGAGATCGCGGCGTTGGTCGTCGTCTATTAGTGCAAGCCGACAAGTGGAGTGTTTGAGCCCGTCAATGTAGCTCTGTTGGGTGTCATAGCTGTCCAACATCAGAACATCAAAACTCGTACAGACCTCACGGGTGCGTGCGATGCCGCTTGCGTCCATGGGGGGCACGGGAAGGGCTAGTGTGGCCAGACCGTATTGGGTCAGTAGTTGAGTGGCGAGCGTATCGTAGTGCCCCCAAAACGTGACTTGCGTGTGCGGCGTTTCCATACTCAGGCTGCGAGCCAGAGAGATGCAACGGGACAGGTGTCCTAAACCCTGCGTCTGGCCGCCGTCACAGCGGAATAAAATTCGCTGAGCGTTCTTCATACACGGGAGAAAGCTTTGATGGACTGAAAAACGTCCGTCAAAACATCTGTGGTGAAGAATGGCGGACAACGCGCTCGCCCTACAAGCAGGGCATTGCGCAAATGGTTTTCTGCCAATTCAGTTTGGTTGCCCATGGAATCCATGAATGCGTGTGTGGTCGCTGGAAATCCTATGGGCACGACGCTGACCATGCTGGAAAGTAGTGTTGCAGGCGATGGAACAATACCCATAAGCTTCAGCTCTTGTACAACCTGCGGAAGCAGGGCCTGGAAGTCTGTATGGGTGTCACCAATAACTTCTATGGTGCAGTTGTAGGGGGCTTGTAGTGGTTGACCGCGCAAATTGGGATACAACGTAACCCGGAATATACGCAGCGATTCGTCGTAACAGGTGACGTGATAGTTCGGGTCCTGAAACGGCTCATCAAACACTAGGTGAAAGAGCCCGATGGGTCTCGATAGTGGTGGGCGGCCTTCAAAGGGTATGTTTGCTGCACGTAAGAGCAGGGCCGGGGGTAATGTCCATGTCAG
The DNA here is from genome assembly GCF_000422885.1 of Ottowia thiooxydans DSM 14619. Lineage (GTDB taxonomy): Bacteria > Pseudomonadota > Gammaproteobacteria > Burkholderiales > Burkholderiaceae_C > Ottowia > Ottowia thiooxydans. Next base: position 26,612 of record NZ_AUGX01000035.1, read on the forward strand.
CATGGAACACGAGACGGTGCGCCCGTCGTCCAGCGAAATCGAGGTAATTTTTCCTCCGTCGTGCGTTACGGCGGCGATGGTGCGGCCACAGGCAATTTCCACACCGTCACGTCGCAGGCCTTGGACAAAGCCATCTACCCATTGGCCGATACCGCCGGTACGTGGATAGCGATGACGCGTCGAGCCGACGCCTTCCTCATAAGATGCGAAAGCCAGCGGCTCCGAGAAGCGCGAATCTTGCTTTAGGCGACGGGTTTCCTCTGCATCTGCACAGATTATTCGGCGAATCACAAAGGGCGTAAGTGGGTGTAGTTGCCCGGGGGCCACACCGAGCTGCTTGCGGATCGTCGGTCCGGCAACCAAAGACGCTAGCGTTGTCCCAAAGCGGCGCTCCAGCGATTCGGCCAGAGTCGTTGGGGCCGTTTCGTGTCGTGCAATTGGGGCTGCGGCAATTTCCGCCAGGGCCTTGCGTAAGGCGTTTTCCCCCACGCGGCGCGCATCGGGGAAAGGGCTGTTTCGGTTCATCGCACCAACGAACCAGTTACCAGCACGCAGCATACGGAAAGTGTGCCACTTCTCTTCGCTCAGATCACCGTACAGCAGGGAGTCAATCTCTGCCAAGCCAGTGTCACTGAGGATATGGGCGCCGTGGTCGAAAGCTATTCCATCATCGTTGGAAATCGAACCCAACAAGCCACCGCAGTTTGCGTCGCGTTCGACGAGCAGCACTTGGTCATATTGGCGCGCGAGGAGTTTGGCGGATAGAAGCCCCGCAATGCCGCCGCCAGCTACTATGGCGGTTGTCATTGGGTTTCCCGGGCAAGTAGTTGAAACATGACTTCCGCCCGGTGCCAATCCTCTGGCGTGTCTATGTCCTGCACCCGATGGCGGGGCAGAATTACCGGTGAGGCGCCCTGAGCGAATACAGGCATGTTCGTCAACCAAGCTGACGCCTTGCCCCAGCAAAACTGACCAGCGTCGTGCCAAGCTTCTTCGAGATCTTGCGAGCGAGTGGTGAAGTACTCGGGACTAAACATCTCGATGCGCCGGTTTGCGGTGAGACGGATGGCTCTCTGGATGGGGAACGGAAAGCTAGTGACGGCGAGGGCGTAATCACAATTCTCTTGAACGAGAGTATCGAGGCCTCTTCGGAGATCAGTTGCCGATACAAAGGGAGCCGTTGCATAGATGCAGCATGCAAGTGCAACTTGCTCTGGGCCATTCGCATTCATCCAGGCAATGGCGTGGGCAATAACTGCGGTTACACCCGTATGGTCGTCAGACAATGCTGGCGAGCGAGTGAATGGCACTTCTGCGCCGCATTGTTGAGCTATAGCCGCAATCTCAGCATCGTCGGTGCTCACGATTATGCGGTCGAAGCATCCGCTGCTCCGGGCAGCTTCGATGGACCAAGCCAGCATGGGCTTGCCGCAAAAGAGCTTGATGTTTTTACGCGGAATGCGCTTGCTGCCTCCACGGGCGGGAATGATGGCGAGCCTCATACGTTCAAGGCGGCGGAGAGCGCTGCGACCACTTGATCCTGCTGTGCCTGGCTCAACCCTGAGTACATGGGCAGGCTGATGGCTTCTGAGTAGTAGTGCTCGGCCTGGGGATAGTCACCAGCTTTGAATCCCATGCGCTCGTAGTAGGGCTGGGTATGCAGCGGGATATAGTGCAAATTGACGCCAATGCCTGCTGCTCGCAGCGCTTCGAATATTTCGCGGTGCGTTCTCGATATATGGTTGAGCTGGAGCCGGACCACGTACAAGTGCAGGCCCGAGTAGCCGTCCGGGTGCTGCCAAGGGAGCGTGAGTGGTAGGTGGGCGAGTAATTCGTCATAACGGCGAGCAAGTTCATGGCGGCCCGCGACGTAAGTATCAAGCCGTTGCATCTGACTGCAACCTAGTGCGCCTTGCAACTCTGTCATGCGATAGTTGTAGCCCAATTCGATCTGCTGGTAGTACCAGGGGCCGTCGGGCGCATGAGTCATTTCCGCAGGGTCGCGAGTCATTCCATGACTGCGTAGGCGTGCCAGACGGTTGGCAAGCACCGGGTCTCGAGTGAGTGCCATGCCGCCTTCAGCGGACGTGACTATCTTTACGGGATGGAAGCTGAACACCGTGATGTCGCTGAACTCACAATTGCCTATGGGGCGGTCAAGATAGCGCCCCCCGATGGCGTGAGATGCGTCTTCGATGATTTTGAAGCCATACCGCGTGGCGAGGCCGCGTATTGCGGGCATATCGCACGGCTGGCCGCAAAGATGAACGGGTACCACTATCTTGGGTAGGCGGCCGGTGCGCTCGGCTTCTTGGAGCTTGCTTTCTAGCGCAATCGGACACAAGTTGTAAGTGCGTGGGTCGATGTCGACAAAATCCACTTTGGCACCGCAGTACAACCCACAGTTTGCGGATGCGAGAAAAGTAATCGGGCTGGTCCATAACCAGTCCCCAGGCCCTAGGTCTAACGCCAAGCATGCAATGTGAAGAGCCGATGTTGCGCTGTTAACCGCGATGGCATGGGGCACACCACAATAATCAGACACGGTCTTTTCGAACCGAGGCACCATGGGCCCTTGGGTCAAAAAATCGGAACGTAGTACTTCGACAACCGCGTCGATATCAGCTTGCAATATCTCCTGGCGACCGTAAGGGATCACGGCTTACTCCTCTGCAAGGCGGTTGAACTCGGCAATACCCGGGACGTCAAGGAAATGCGGGTTGGTACCGGATTCATATTGGAATCCCGGTGCTACATCCCGACCCTGTTCACCAAGGCCATTCACACCAAAATTATTACCCCGACTAGTGAATGTGATCGATGGCTGAATGACGTAGTGATCATCAAATTCCAAAGTCAATCGTGAGTCATCGGAAGGGCACATGGTTTCATGTAGCTTTTCCCCGGGACGAATTCCGATGACCTTATACGGAAGATCCGGGGCGACAGCTTGCGCCAGTTCGGTAATGCGGATGGACGGTATTTTGGGAACGAAGATCTCACCGCCGCTCATGCGTTGGAAGTTGCGCAGCACGAAGTCCACGCCTTGTTGCAGCGAAATCCAGAACCGCGTCATATTGACGTCAGTAATAGGCAGGTGGGTTGCCCCCGAATCCAGCAAACTACGGAAATAGGGCAATACTGACCCGCGGGAGCCCACCACGTTACCGTAACGTACAACCGCGAATGAGGTGTCATATCCGCCGGCCAGGTTGTTCGCTGCCACAAACAGTTTGTCGGAGGCCAGCTTGGTTGCTCCATACAGATTGATAGGGTTAGCAGCCTTATCAGTGGACAAAGCTATTACCTTCTTGACGTTGTTAGCGAGCGCCGCGTGAACGACATGCTCAGCACCATAAATGTTGGTTTTGATGCACTCCATGGGGTTGTATTCGGCGGCAGGAACCTGCTTCAGGGCTGCAGCATGGATCACATAGTCGACTCCGCGCATGGCCTGCACCAACCTGTCCTTGTCGCGTACGTCGCCTATGAAGTAGCGCATAGCTGGAGCGAAGAAACGCTGCTGCATTTCATATTGTTTGAGCTCGTCTCGTGAATAGACGATCACTCGGCGAGGCTTGTACTTCTCGAGCAAAGTCTTGACGTACTTGTGGCCAAACGATCCCGTGCCTCCTGTAATCAGGATGGATGAGTCATCAAACATGTGTATTAGTTTCTCTCGGTTCTTCGGTGGGTGCACCCATCGATATAACGGTATCGCAAGCCCTGAGCGAAGCTTCCCGGTGTGCGATTACCAGAATGGTTTTGCTTCCGGACAAGTTGCGAATGGCTGCATTCAGCGCTTCTTCGGTGTCAGTGTCTAGAGCACTGGTTGCTTCGTCCATGAATAGCACTGCAGGGTCATGGTAGAGAGCTCGGGCAATGCCAATGCGCTGGCGTTGGCCGCCGGACAGGCGGATGCCTCGATCCCCCACCACGGAGCCATAGCCCTCAGCTAATTCTCGCTCGATAAAGTCATGTATTTGGGCGGTGCGGGCAGCTCGTTGCACGGCCTGCATGTCGATTCGATGCTTCGGCACACCAAATGCGATGTTTTCTGCCACGCTGGCATCCGCGAGGTATATGTGCTGAGGCACGTAGCCAATGGCTCGCTGCCACGCCGCCACATTGCTGTGCACTATAGGGATGCCATCCACGGACAGTGTTCCGGCCTGAGGCTGAAGCAGGCCAAGAAGAATATCCATGAGCGTGCTTTTACCGGCTCCACTTCTGCCGGCAATGCCCACGCTGGTGTTGGCAGGAATAACAAGATCGAACCCTTCGAGCACAGGTTTGTCCGGGGCTGAAGGATAGGCATAAAGGATGCCCTGTAGCCGTATTTCCTGCAGTGGGGCGATCGCATGGCTATGCTGGTCAGCGACCGGAGGTTGTGGGAGGGAAAGGTCTTCGTGAATATTGTCCAGCGTGGCCGAGGAAAAACGCAGCCGCGCCAGTCCACGGTACATGATTTGCACTGCGGGCAGAAGACGGTAGGCGGCGAATCCGTACAGCCCCAACGCAGGCAGCACTTGAGCCATGTCACCAGAGCGCCACAACAGCACCAACGCGATGAGGATTAAGCCGGTATATCCCACAGCCTCGACGATATACAGCGGAGATTGACTCAGAGTTTCGGCCGTGGCCGAGTGCCGCGAGAATTCCCGTGAGGCATGAGAGAAGCGCGTCAGATAGGCATCGGTCGCATGGGTGATCTTGACATCCTTGATGCCGCCAAGAACTTCACTGCAACTTTTGTAGCGCGCGGTATTGGCCATTTGCCGCGCTGAACCGATGCGTGATAGGCGCTGACGCACCAGCAGGTAAATTGCACCATAGAGGAGGCCCACTGCGGCTACGATGCATATGGCCATCCATGGATCGTAGGCAAACACCAGCACGACCATAGCAACTACGACAGTCCCCTGGGCAATCAGCATAAATAGAGGCTGCAACAGGTCAAAAATGAGCTGGTCCACTTCGGACAGGACACTCTTGGTCAACTCGGACGAGTTGCGCGCTAGAAAGAATTCGTAGGGCTGCCGGAGGTAGGTGGACAGTAGACGCACTCCCAGCGATTGCCGCTGCATGTGAACAAAGCGGCCTACTACATGAAACGTGAGGGCCTTGAACGTGGACGATGCGATGACGACCGCCATGGTCGTCAAGCCCAGGGCTACGATGAAGGAGGGTTCATGGGCGAAGCCAAGTGCTTCGTAGAGACTACTGAGCCAGCGGTTCTCATGCACGATGGCGGGACGTGCCAGTACGGAGAGAAACGGCACGATGGACAGTACACCGGCTGTTTCCGCCATCGCCATGAGAATGACCAGCAGCAGCATCCAAATGGCCTTGCGCTGTTCAGCTGGCGCAAAAAGCGCCCAAACTTTCTTGAGCGTTTCACGCATGATGAAAACGCATTGCGCTTGAACTCAGCATGTCATCCGAGTCACTCATAAGCCGGTCACTGTCCCTCCTACGCGAAACCGCATCTATCAAGGGGGTGTTGTCAACGTGCATTTGAGGGTTGAAAGAGGAAGTGATGTATCCGCTTATGGACGATTAATCTTCTAGGGTGTGGCGGCTTTGCGTGCCAAGAGTCTATAGCCAGTTGTCAAGGCCGCCCAGTTGGGGAAGATGCGTGCGGCTGTCCAACCCAGGATATTGACGAGGGCGATCAATATCAAAAGTACCGGTATAAATACAACGCTTGCCTTTCGCTGTCTCAGTGATTGGACAGTGGCTCCGCCTAAAGCAAGGCATGCGAGCACCGCAGCAGACTCCAAGGAGCTTTGTTTTTGTTCTATTGAGACGATTTCCAGGCCTGCGTTTGCCAGGTCGCGTTCCAGACCATGCTTGGTCAGGCGTTGGTAATCGTGAGGCGCGTCATGAATGGGATACAGAAAGGGCATGCTGAGCAGCAGATGCCCACCGGGGCGCAGTACTCGGGATGTTTCTTGCAAGGCCTCCTGCGGAGTCTTGATGTGTTCGAGTACTTCAAGAAGGATCACGGTGTCGCAACTTTGTGCCGCCATTGGAAGGCATGCTGCGTCAGCAAAAATATCAGGGCGTGCTTCGTATAGGTTTTTACCCGTTTCCCAATAGTCCAAACCGATGTATCGAGTTCCGCTGACAAGGTGCCGTTCAATCCAGCGATTGGCGCAACCAATGTCCAGTACGGTGCCCGTCGCGTGAGATTTGACCCAAGCGGCAACTTGCTTGGTATCGTTCAATAGCCATTGAGGATGCAGCGGCGTTCGGCGAAAAAACCTTTGAAGAAAAGATAGCAGTATGCCCATGATCTATTGCGAGGAACGCTCGTATTGCTGAACTTGCTGCAGAAAGTAAGGCGCAGCCGAGGCTGCGAAAGAGCCAGTCAGGTGCTGAGAATCCCGGAATACGACCACCTTCCCCTGGATGGCTTGGCACCGTCCCCCTGGGCACACGAAGTTACTGGTGCCTATCCAGAAGGTTTTGAGCGCTGGTTCGTCGGTTACGGCCTTCAGCAGAGTGGCGACATGGGCATACGCGGTGTCGTTTGAAGTTCCCTGACAGGCGTGTTCGTCGATCGCTTGAGGTTGGTACTTGCTCAAGCAGCTAGGTCCATGGAAGCCCAACCTGGGATTGGCTTCAATCAAATATATCGCTTTGGTGGCCGGAGCCAGGCTTTTTAAAAACCGGCGTGTTCCATCAGTCCATTGCTTATCCGTGAATCCATTGGAAGCCGCGCTACCCACGAAAAGGCGATCTACTTTCTGGCTTTGCATCCATTCGACGGCCTTGTGACGCCATTCGGAGCACTCGGTGTACTCTCTCCCGATGCGTTGGTAGAAGAAGGGCTCGTCCACCATAGGGCATGAAGATTTAGTAAGGACGATGATTTTCCATTGCTCTGGGTCGTGCATCTCAGTCAATGTGGGAAACCATTGCGCCCCGATGCTGTCGCCTAGAAGTACCGCAGTTTTTGGCGCGTCATTTTTTCCGTATACGCACGGTTTAAGCTCTGCGCTCTGGTACCAGTCGTCGCAATTGTGCTGATAGATGACGGGGATGTCTGCCGCAGCTTTTGCGTAGACATCATTTTTGGTGCTGGCCAACAACTTTTCCGTATGGGTGTTCCATCGGAGCAACTGCGAATTGAGAATGACCATGGCAAACAGCGCAAGTGCAATTTGCCATTTGTTTTGAATTCGCGCTGAGCGCCCATATCGAACAGGATTTTCGACTAGATGATGGGTCAATATGGCTGCCAACAACGACACCCCGATAGCCAGCACCGTGTTGCGGATGTCGCCTTTGATAGGCAGCAGGTATTCACCGATGATGAGGATGGGCCAGTGCCACAGGTACCAGGCGTACGAGATCCTCCCGATGGCCTGCATTGGCGGCAGTGCAAGAAAGGCTCCGGGCAGTGCGGTTCGCGGACCTGTTTGAGTTGTTTGGCCAGTGCCCGCTAAAAGCAAGGCGCTGGCTCCTAGGGTAGGGAGCAGTGCCAGCAGCCCAGGGTAGGCTGTGTCAGGCTTGATCACCACCAAAGCGGCGAACAATAGAGCAGCGCCACTCCAACTCAGCAAAGTGGTCTGGGGCGGGCGGGAGGCCTGCTGGCGCGAAAGCATCCAAACCAGTGCGCCTGCAGCAAACTGCCAAGCCCGAGTGGGCATCATGTAGAAGCCAAGCACGGGGTAGGTGTACGAGGCCATGAGGCTGGCTGCCAAGGAAACGATGGCAACTCCTGTGAACAGGCGCACCTGCCCTCTTAGATTTGCGCCTTTTGCCAGCCGGGCTGCCACGAGAATAAGTAGTGGCCAGACGAGGTAGAACTGCTCTTCCACGCCCAAGGACCAAGTGTGCAGAAATGCGTTGCTACTGGTTTCTGAAGCGAAGTAATCCACGTCGGCAAACGCGAAATAGATATTGCTGACCCATAGCGTGGCCATGGCTGCGGCTTCGCTGTGAGCCAGGTTCTGCGCTTCAGGAAGCAGCTTGCACGCTAACGCGCTGCTGACGACCAGCATAGTTGCCAAGGCGGGAAACAACCTCCTCAGCCGGTTTGCGTAGAACCGCGCCAGGGCAATTTTTCCGGTACTTTCCTGCTCGTGAACCAGAATGCTGGTGATCAGGTAGCCCGAAATGACAAAGAAAATATCTACGCCAATGAAACCTGCGGACATGCCCGGAATGGCGAAATGAGCGCCGATCACCAGCAGGACTGCAATGGCCCGCAGCCCTTCAATATCCGGGCGAAAAGATGGAGCCGGATAGGATGAGTCTGGCCGCGCCTGAATGTCAGGCAGCGACGACATTGCTGTGTTCGCCTTTCAAGCGTCCGCGAGTGTCGACGATCAGCGAGGCATGGTTTTGCACCAGCGCATAATCAAACCCATCGTGATCAGTTGCCAGTACTACGCAGTCATAACTCGGGAGTGTTTGGGCGTTCAGCGGCACTGACTGCAAGTCGAAGTGGTAATCGCGCTTGCGCGGAAACACCGGTACGTGGGGGTCGCTGTATTCGATGTGAGCGCCCTTGGTCTGGAGCAGGTCCATGATTTCCACTGCGGGCGATTCGCGTGTGTCGTCAATGTTCTTTTTATAGGCCAGCCCCAGCACAAGAATGCGGCTACCTTTGACGGCCTTGCCCCGGTCATTGAGTGCGTCTGCCACTTTGCCTACCACCCAGTGCGGCATGTAGTGGTTGATTTCTCCCGCCAGTTCGATGAAACGGGTGTTCACGCCGTATTCCCGGGCTTTCCAGGTGAGGTAGAACGGATCAATGGGGATGCAATGTCCGCCAAGGCCTGGGCCGGGCTTGTAGGCTACAAAGCCGAAGGGCTTGGTGGCTGCAGCCTCTATGACTTCATGGATGTTGATGCCCATTTTGTCGGCCACGATCTTCATCTCGTTGACCAGGCCGATGTTCACGCTGCGGTGAATGTTCTCCAGCAGCTTGGTCATTTCTGCCGCGCGGGTACTGCTGACGGGCACCATCGTTTGTATGGCGTGCTGGTACAGAGCTGACCCTAAAGCGAGGCAACTCGGGGTGCTACCGCCTATGACCTTGGGGATGTCCTTGGTGCCGTAGTGTGGATTGCCGGGATCTTCGCGTTCAGGGGAGAACACCAGGGCGCAGTTTTCGCCAGGGTTCAGGCCGCGCTGGCGAAGGCGGGGGGCTAACACTTCATCTGTGGTGCCTGGCCAGGTGGTGCTTTCCAGGCTCACGATCTGGCCTGCACGCATATGGGGAAGCGCGGCCTCGATGGTATTGACGATGAAGCTCAGATCCGGTTCGCGGTGGGCGTTCAGCGGCGTGGGCACGCAGATAATGAGGGCGTCTGCCTCGACTGTGCGGGCGAAATCTGTGGTGGCTTCGAAGCCTTGCTGAGCGGCGGCCTGTATGTACTCTGGTGTCAGGCGCTCTATGTAGCTTTGCCCGGCATTGAGCATTTCCACCTTGCGCTGATCAATATCGAAGCCAATGACTTTCAAGCCCACTTCAGCAAAGCGCAGGGCCAGTGGCAGGCCTACGTAGCCCAGGCCGTAGATGCCCACGATGGCTTGTCCGCTGGAGATGCGTGCCTGCAGAGTGGCAAGGGTGTCGGTCGTTGCGATGTCAGCAGGCATAGGTGAGAAGAAGGATTAGGGCGCGCGTGAATGCAGGCCTGCAGGGCTTCCCACCGGCTATTCGCTAATGTAGCCTCGGGACTTGGTATTTTGTTACCTTTAGGCAGCTTCGACGAAGCGTCCTGTGCACTTTGCTTGAAATGTGCTGCCTGATGTTGCCTTTGACTAACTCACTCCTTCCATTCAAGGCACGAGCTATGTGTCTGCTTGGGGGGTGACTGGTGTGGCGAGGTGTCTCTTTCGATCAGACTCGCCATCAGAACGGCTTGATATAGATCTGACGAATGTGCCGGCGGTGGTTCAGTTAATGGAAGGATGAGCGTGGCCTTCCGAACAGGGTGTGCTCATTTCCCCACCGCTTTGGCCCATCGACGAATCGTTGCGCGTAGTGTTCGTTGTCTCTTTTCGTCTAATGGCATCGCCGAAACTTCCTTGAGGACAGATTCAAGGTTCACATAACCGTGCTCGATCAGTCCAGTGCAAAAATCGCGATCTTTTTCTCGTCCTGCGGCCGCTTTGGCGAGGAACAAGTCAAGAATGTCGAGGCAGTAGCCAATACGATCTCGGGTGTTGCTGTTTTGGATGCGGTGCAGGCGTTGCATCCAGCCGGATGGGAGTAGGGCGGTTTCGGGGCCGACGCCTTGCGCGTAGTAGCCAAACGTCTGATGAAACTGCGAACCCTCGCCAATGGCTCCTTCAATCTTGTCTGCTAATTGAGGTGCTTCGAGAGGGTAAATATCGGCTTCCATGGAGACAGTAAACACCTGCTCTGGCTTGGGTATAGAGCCGAGTATTGCCTGACTTCCAACGATGACGAATTCGTACTGATCCGTGATGTCCGCGCTGGCGCGAATGATGTGTTCCAACTCCTCTAGCGTCATGATGTCTCGTTGCCGGCGCCACCGCTGATATCAATGCCGTTCTTTAGCTCGCTTACTTGCAGCAGGATCTGCTGGCGCACTGCGTCGGGAAGAATAGTGACGAGAGGCGATGATTGCCGCAATTGTTGGGCGCGCCTAGTGGGCCCCAGTACCTTGCGCCAAGCGCCTGTCTTAAGTATGTTTTCCCATTCGTGCCATAAGATGGCAGATCGAGAGTCTCCCTGTGCCAGCCAGCGTTGAAGGGTCTCTTGTGCTTGATTCACCAGCCCGGGCGAAATTTTGGCCAATCGCACGGCTTCCTCGTGGAGGGCCAGGCTTTGCAGATCCTGAAGCTGGTGCGTGGCCTGGCTCGCGGTGACATGGATTTGCACGATGGGTGGCGCGCGGCGAGATAGCGCTGCGGCGGAGCCTGCAGGCGCCGGTTGAAAAGTGTCGCCGGCCAGAAGCGCCAGATCGCCGCTAATGCCCAATACCGACATGACGCGCACATAGTTGCCCATGGATGGCGAGGGATCACCGTTCTCAATGGCACGCAAAGTGTTGCGGGTGATTCCGGCGCGTGCTGCCACCTCCACAGTTCCCAGTGCTTGAGCTTTGCGAAGCCTTTTAAGGCGATCACCCAACTGGAGCAGTAATTGCCGTTGAAGTACGAGATTGCGATCGACAGTGATCATTTGGGCATTATTTTAACCAAAACACCCGGTAATGTTTTAAATAATGCTCAGTTTTATGAGCCGTGTTACGAGACAGGACTCATCGGTGATCGTAGCCCTGGGGGTTGGCTGCTTGCCAGCGCCAGGTATCAGCGCACATATCGCGCAAGCTGCGCGTGGCACGCCAGTGCAACAACTTTTGTGCCTGAGATGGGTCGGCGTAGTAGGCGGGTACATCTCCCGGCCGGCGGGGCACGATTTCGTAGGGCACCGGGCGGCCGCTGGCGGTTTCAAATGTTTTAACGACATCTAAAACAGAGCATCCCTGGCCTGTTCCCAAGTTGAGGGTGAGCAGCTCACCCTGGGGGTGAGACGCCAGATACTTCAGCGTGGCTACATGGCCTTCGGCCAGGTCCATCACATGGATGTAATCGCGCACGCCGGTACCGTCATGCGTGGGGTAGTCGTCGCCGAAGATCGAAAGCTTGGGGCGGGCGCCGCAGGCTACTTGACTGACGAACGGCATCAGGTTGTTGGGGGTGCCGCTGGGGTTCTCACCAATTCGGCCGCTGGAGTGAGCCCCTACCGGGTTGAAGTAGCGAAGGCGGGCAATTCGCCACTCGGGCTGAGCAGCATGCAGATCGGCCAAGCACCGCTCCACTGTCCATTTGCTGGTGGCGTAAGGGCTATGGGTGATGCCGCACGGAGCTGTTTCCTTCAGCGGAAGGTGTTCGGGCGCGGGGTCTCCGTAGACGGTGGCGGAAGATGAAAACACCAGCGTGCTGACGTTGGCGCGCTGCATGGCTTGCAGCAGCGTAAAGGTGCCCGCTACGTTGTTGTCGTAGTAAAGCATGGGCTTGGCAACAGACTCGCCCACGGCTTTAAGCCCCGCAAAATGAATAACGGCATCTATGCGTGGCCCGGAAAACACCGTTTCAAGGGCTTCGGCATCCCGGACATCTGCCTCTATGACCCGGATGCTGCGGCCCGTAAGTGACTGAACGCGTTGCAATGCCTCGGGAGAGCTGTTGCAAAAATTGTCAATGACGGTGACATCCATGCCGCTTTCCAGCAGGCTTAGGCAAGTGTGCGAGCCGATGTAGCCAGCTCCGCCAGTAACGAGCACGTGCATTGATGTGTCCTACGAAGCGTCTCTCATCACCGCCTCAATCTCCACTGGATCCACCGGCACCCCGCGCGTGATCAATTCGCAGCCGCCTTCGTTCACGATGGCGTCGTCCTCGATCCGGATGCCAATGTTCCAGAACTCCTTGGGCACGCCTGGGCCAGGCCGCACGTAGATTCCCGGCTCTATGGTGAGCACCATGCCTGGGCGCAGGATGCGGCTGGGGCGGTCTTTGATGGTTTCGCCTGAAAGGGGGTCTTTGCGCTCGCTGACCTGGCCGACCTCTGTGGGCTCTACATAGCTGCCGCAGTCATGCACGTCCATCCCCAGCCAGTGGCCAGTGCGGTGCATGTAATAGGCAAAGTACGCGCGGTGGGCGATGGCGTCTTCAACGGTGCCGTGCTGGTCTTTGTTCAGCAGCCCCAAATCAAACATGCCCTGCGTCAGTACTTTGACGGTGGCTTCATGGGGATCGGTGAATCGGGCGCCTGGACGAGTGGCTGCCACGGCGGCGTCCTGGCTGGCCAGCACCAGGTCGTACAGGGCCCGCTGCGGGCCGCTGAACTTGCCGTTGGCGGGGAAGGTGCGGGTGATGTCACTAGCGTAGCCGTCGAGTTCGCAGCCGGCGTCTATCAGTACCAGCTCGCCATCATGGATGGGCGCGGCGTCTGCCCGGTAGTGCAGAACGCAGGCATTGGCGCCGGCGGCGACGATGCTGCCATAGGCGGGACATTGCGAGCCATGCAGGCGGAACTCGTGCAGGAGTTCGGCGTCGAGGTGGTATTCACGCACGTCCTGACCCGCACGGAGCATGGCGGCTGAGCGCTGCATGGCGCGGATATGGGCGCCGGCGCTGATCTGGGAGGCGCGGCGCATGATGTCTTGCTCGTGCGCATCCTTGAAAAGGCGCATCTCATCAAGAATGGCGCAGGCATCGCGCTGAACACCAGGGGCCAGAGCGCCGTAACGGACGCGCGAACGCACTTTTTGCAACCATCCATCGATGCGGGTTTCAAGCCCGGCGTGGATGGCAAAGGGAAACCATACGGTGGCTTTGTTTTCCAGCAGCTTGGGGAGCTGCTGGTCCAGCTCGGCCACAGAGTACGCCGCATCTACGCCCAGCGTGGCCGGTGCTGCTTCCGGGCCTAGGCGAATGCCATCCCAGATCTCGCGTTCCAGGTCTTTCGGCTGGCAGAACAAGGTGCTGCGGCCATCACCGGTGACCACCAGCCATGCCTCTGGCTCAGTAAAGCCCGTCAGGTAGTAGGAATAGCTGTCATGGCGATAGAGGAAGTCGGTATCGCGATTGCGCGCTTGGGCCGGTGCGGTGGGAATGATGGCAATGGCATCCGACCCGCCTAGGCGGGTCATTTCGGCGGCGAAGCGGGCACGGCGTTGAGCGTAGGGTGTCATTTGGGTACTTATTGTTCAAATTGAGCGTTGAGCTGGGCCAGTCTTTCGGGAGTGCCTACGTCAGTCCAGGGGCCGCGGTAGAGCTCGGCGCTGACGTGACCAGCTTGGATGGCGCTGCGCAGCAGGGGAGCGAGCGGAGCGGCGGTGCCTTGGGGGTTGCCGGTGAGGATGGTGCACCACGGCGGCTCAAAAAGCTGGCGTCGGTACAGGGCAATGGCGCTGAAGGTGTGAAGCTCACCGCCGGCAGGCGCCTCATTGAGTGCCAGGCCGGCGGGGTCTATGGCGAAATCGCCTTTGGCCTTGTGGGAAGGATTGGGAACCAACCAGAGGTGGGCCAGCTTGCCGCTGATGGAAAAGCGCTCCGCGGTTTCGCGGGCGAAGGTGAATTCAGGGGTGAACACATCACCTGCGATGGCCCAGAACACGTCGTTTTCGTGCGATGCCAGCAAGGGCAGGGCCCTTGCAATGCCGCCAGCGGTTTCGAGGGCGTAGCCAAAGTCGCGCTCTTCCGCTGAGTAGCGGAGGGTGGCGCGGTCTGAATCCAGCCTTGCCAAGGAGCCGAAGCGCTCTTCAATCTGTTCGCCCAGCCAGGCGGTATTGATGACGATATCCGTCAGGCCAGCCCGCAGGAGGGCTTCCAGGGGCCATTGCATCAATGGCTTGCCGCCCACTTCGAGCAGTGGCTTGGGGGTGTGGTCTGTGAGCGGCCTCATGCGCTCGCCGCGGCCTGCGGCGAGGATCATGGCGCGCACCGTGGGGACGGGTGGTGTGCCGAGTCTCATAAGGGCTCTCTCCCTGCTTGGTGGCGCTTTTTGCCTTCATTTCTACCTGTCCCCAGAAGGACAAGATAAGGTGAAAATCCAGGGCAAAGCGCGGGCATGGCGACACTGTATTACGGATTGACCGGAGGTGCGGTTGCCGCGGCCGGTAAAATCGGGAAGAAGGCACGCTCGTGTCGCGAGTGTTTCGCCACTTCTTGTCCGCTATTCCCCCGGAGTTTATTCGCATGGCAAATGCATCTCTCATGGCCAACGCCATCCGCGCCCTGGCCATGGACGCCGTTCAACAAGCCAACTCCGGGCATCCCGGCGCCCCCATGGGCATGGCAGATATGGCCGTCGCCCTTTGGGGTCGGCATCTCAAGCACAACCCGACCAACCCGCAGTGGATGGATCGTGATCGCTTCGTGCTCTCCAATGGGCATGCCTCGATGCTGCTCTACGCGCTGCTGCACCTCACGGGCTACGAGCTGCCGCTGGAGGAATTGAAGAATTTCCGCAAGTTGCACAGCAAGACGGCTGGCCACCCTGAGCATGGCATCACCCCCGGCGTGGAGACCACCACCGGCCCGCTCGGGCAAGGGATTGCCAATGCAGTGGGCATGGCGCTGGCAGAAAAACTGTTGGCGGCGGAATTCAACCGCGACCGCCATACCCTGGTTGACCACCACACTTACGCATTCATCGGCGATGGCTGCCTGATGGAAGGCATCAGCCACGAAGCGTGCGCCTTGGCGGGCGCCTGGAAGCTGAATAAGCTGGTCGTGTTGTATGACGACAACGGCATCAGCATCGATGGCAAGGTAGCGCCCTGGTTCGTGGATAACACGGCTGAGCGCTTTCGCGCCTACCAGTGGAACGTGATTGGCCCGGTTAACGGCCATGACGTGCAAGCCCTGGATGCCGCCATTGCCAAAGCCAAAAGAAATACAGACAAGCCCACGCTGATCATTTGCAAAACCAGCATCGGCAAAGGCTCACCTAACCGCCAGGACACTGCCAAGGCCCACGGAGAGCCCCTGGGTGCGAGTGAAATCGCGTTGACGCGGGAGTCGCTCGGCTGGCCTTACGGCCCGTTCGAGATTCCGGCAGAGGTTTACAGCGATTGGGACGCCAAGGCCGCTGGCGCTCAAAACGAGGCTGAGTGGGATGCCCGCATGGCTGCTTACGCCGAGGCGTATCCTCGCCTGGCGGCTGATTTCAAACGCCGTATGGCCGGCGAATTGCCTAAGGATTTTGCGCAGGTGGCGGTGGATGCCGCTATTGAGGCGCATAAGAAGTCTGAAACGGTTGCCAGCCGCAAGGCCAGCCAGATTGCACTGGAAGCCTTCACTGCGGCGCTGCCGGAGCTGATCGGCGGTAGTGCGGATCTCACAGGCTCCAACCTGACCAACACTGCCTCCACTACGCCGTTGCGCTTTGCGAACAATGGCAGCGTGGTGCTGCCAGAAGCACCTGCTGCGGAAACCACCGGGGGCGCGGCTGCACCGGCCATTGGTGCGCGCTTTCACATCAATTACGGTGTGCGCGAATTCGGCATGGCTGCAATCATGAACGGTTTGGCGCTGCACGGTGGCTACATTCCCTACGGTGGCACCTTCCTGACCTTCAGCGATTACAGCCGCAATGCCCTGCGCATGGCCGCGCTGATGAAGCAACGCGTGGTGCATGTGTTCACCCACGACAGCATTGGTTTGGGCGAAGACGGCCCCACGCACCAAAGCATTGAACACGCCGCCAGCTTGCGCCTGATCCCGGGCCTGGATGTCTGGCGGCCAGCGGACACGGCTGAAACCGCTATTGCCTGGGCTGTGGCGCTGGAAAACCGCGATCGCCCGTCTGCGCTGCTGCTTAGCCGTCAAAACCTGCCTTATGCGCCCAAACGTGATTTAGGTGACATCAGCCGCGGCGCCTATGTGCTGAGCGAGCCCGCGGATGTGGGGCTGAAGAAAAAGCCTCAGGCCGTGCTGATTGCCACCGGCTCGGAAGTTCAGCTCGCGCTCAAGGCGCAGCAGCTTCTGGCGGCGCGGAAAATTGCGGTGCGCGTGGTGTCCATGCCAAGCACCAATGCGTTTGATCGCCAGAGCCTGGCATACAAAAAATCGGTTTTGCCTGCTGCTCTGCCCCGCGTTGCGGTGGAAATGGGTGTGACGGACGGCTGGTGGAAGTATGGCTGCGCTGCGGTGGTCGGCATTGATCGCTACGGCGAATCTGCTCCGGCTCCTGAATTGTTCGAATATTTTGGCTTCACGCCTGAGAATGTGGCGGATACGGTGCGGGCTGTGTTGCGCCGCTGAATTAGAACTCCCTCTCCCGCTTGCGGGAGAGGGCAGGGGCGGCCGGCTGCGGCGTGAGGGGGAGCGGCGTATGCAGGTGGCGCTGCCTGCCCTCACCGGTTGGCCGGCCCCGCCCAACCCTCTCCCAGGGGGAGAGGGAGTAAGACAAAGCTCGCCCTTTCCTGAGAGAGAGGGGTATGAAAAATCGGCCCTTTTCCTTAGGAATGGGCAGTGAGACGAATCCCACCCTTTCCCTGAGGGAAAGGTAGTAAGACCAGTTAACTAGCAAAGAGGAAAATCAATGACCATCAAGATCGGCATCAACGGCTTCGGCCGCATCGGGCGCATGGTGTTTCGTGCTGCGGTGAAAAACTTCTCTGACATCGAGGTCGTGGGCATCAACGATCTGTTGGAGCCAGACTACCTTGCCTACATGCTGCAATATGACAGCGTGCATGGCCGCTTTGATGGCGAAATCAAGGTGGAAGGCAATACCCTGGTCGTTAACGGCAAGAAAATCCGCCTCACAGCCGAAAGAGATCCATCTGCTCTGAAATGGGCAGAAGTGGGTGCCGATATCGTCATTGAATCCACAGGTCTTTTCCTGACCAAGGAAACCGCACAAAAACACATTGATGCCGGTGCCAAAAAGGTCATCATGTCTGCTCCTTCCAAGGACGACACCCCCATGTTTGTGCATGGTGTCAACTGCGCCAAATACGCAGGCGAGCCCATCATCAGCAATGCCAGCTGCACCACCAACTGCCTGGCGCCTCTCGCCAAGGTACTCCATGACAAATGGGGCATCAAGCGTGGTCTGATGACTACAGTTCACGCGGCCACTGCCACGCAAAAAACCGTGGATGGTCCTAGCAACAAGGATTGGCGCGGCGGCCGCGGCATTCTGGAAAACATCATTCCTTCGAGCACCGGCGCGGCCAAGGCGGTGGGCGTGGTATTGCCTGACTTGAAGGGCAAGCTCACCGGCATGTCATTCCGCGTGCCTACCTCTGATGTCTCGGTGGTGGATCTGACTGTAGAGTTGGAAAAACCCGCTACTTACGCCGAAATCTGCGCCGAATTGAAGGCTCAGAGCGAAGGCAAAATGAAGGGTATCCTCGGTTACACCGAAGATAAAGTGGTCGCAACCGACTTCCGCGGCGATGCTCGCAGCTCCATTTTTGATGCTGAAGCCAGCATCGCTTTGGACTCCACCTTCGTCAAGCTGGTGAGCTGGTACGACAACGAATGGGGTTACTCCAACCGCTGTCTCGACATGGTGCGCGTGGTTAGCAAGAAGTAATCAGGCAAGGGGCGCTGGCACGGACTGTTGCCTTAGATGCAATCTGGTCCAAGCGATTCAAGGCGCCCCTTCACAAGCCAGCCGCATTGAGCCAGGCGGCGGCGCAGCCCGGATTGCCGCCACAAGCGGCGTCCAGGCTTTCTATAGGTTCGTCTGCAAACAACACCTGCACTGGTTTGTCAGACAGAGGCTTCCATGGCGTTTGCGTCATGAGCCACTTGCCCACGAATTCAGACACCGTTGCGCGGGCAGCTTCGCGCTGCTGGGCGAGCATGGGCATGCTTGCGGCCTTTCGTGTGAGCGCTGCGGTGATGGTTTTTTCCAGCGCGGCCATTTCGCCCGGTCCTGTAAAGAGCGACCAGAGACCACGAGACTCTTTTTCCATACGACCGGTGTCTATAGCCACTGGCTGACTCGGTTGGATGCGCGGCGCGATCACGCGAACACTGCCATCAGGCTGCACGCGCACTTTCCATTCGGGGGCCAGATCGACGTGGTAACGGTAGTGCGCGGGAACACGGATGCGCGAAAAAGTGCTGCCCACCGCCACACCCAAGACGCTGTGGTCTCGCGAGACTTCAAAGCTCTCCAATTGGCGGATTTCCGCCACTTCCAGCCGGCCGCCGGGCGTGCGCAGAACCACGGTTTCTCCGGCAGTCAGCGGCATGCTTGAAGGCGCAGGCGAAGCCCGCCAAACAAGCCACGCAAGCAGCATGGCATTGATCAACAGGGCGACTAGCAACCAGGTGCGTCGGCGTGCAGTGGTTGTAGGGGTTTCAGGCATTAGTGAGACATAGATCGTAAACAGGCGCTTATGGGCATGGGAGCATCTTATGATGCTAGTTCCATGCCGGCTATCCATATCACCGACCTCGAATCCGCCATCAATTTCTGGCGTTCACGCCGGCCTGCGTGCGCCAACATGGCTTTGGCGCCAGAAGCAGCGGCATTGGCGGAGGTTTACGCGTTGGTGGTTTTCCACAGGCAAGAAGAGATCGAGGCTGACGCCATGTCTGCTGACGCCCGAGCGGCGTGGCTGGCCTGGTATGCCACAACACCTGACACGCCTTGCATTGCCATTTGTTCTACCAGTCAGGGAGATGCGGTTTGCAAGGGCTGTGGCCGTACTGAGCAAGAAGTGCAGGAATGGCTGGGCTTCAGTCCGTACGAGAAACGCATCGTTTGGCGTCGTATTACCAAAACGGCTACGGCTCTGCGATTCAACCGTTACGCTGACCGGGTGCGAGTTGCTTCAGAGGTTTAGAACACGGCGTCATTGACGCAGTTGTCATGCATTCAATGCGGAGGTTCTACTTCGATTAATTGCACGAATATAAAAGAAAACTATGGAATTCATTTCAACGATTGAGTTACCTAGTATTTACCCGGACTTGTCAAATTCACGATCCGATGATTTAATTCGCGGTTAACCGAAGGGGAGTAGCTCCCCGCCGCGCGTGACCTTAGCGCGCGGCATCGATGGGTCGTCAATACGAAATGCGGGGTTTCCCTTGCTTTCCGGCCCGTCGGACAGCCGCCGAACCACGAGCAATGGCTGTTGAGCAAGACCTTCGATCAAAATCCGCCTGCAGGCGAGAAAATTGGTCGAGGTCTATTCCGCTCTATGAAGACGCGTGGCATCATGCCCGTGTCATCTCTGATGTCGAATGTCCTTGCCGCTTTTTTGTGCGCAGGTGAAAACGCGTGTCGATCTTAATCATTGGAGTTTTTTGTTCATGGAACTTTTTTCTGCCCCCTGGTGGTCCGCACTGCTGGCGATCATCCTGATTGACCTTGTGCTGGCTGGTGACAATGCCATCGTTATTGCGCTGGCTGCCCGTAGTTTGCCCAAGCATTTACAGAAAAAAGCCATCATTTGGGGCACCGTAGGTGCCATCGCAGTACGTACTCTGATGACCTTGGTCGTCGTCTGGTTGCTCAAGATTCCTGGCCTGATGGTCATCGGCGGCCTGGGCCTGCTCTGGATCGCTTACAAGCTGATTGCTGATCAAGGGGGCGAGGAGGGTGAACACGGTCCTGGGGCCAGTACCTTCATGGGCGCCATGAAGACCATTGTGGTGGCTGATGCACTCATGGGTATCGACAACGTGCTGGGTGTGGCCGGAGCGGCCAAGGGCGCGATGGATCTGGTGGTGATCGGTTTGCTGATCAGTGTACCGATCGTGGTGTTTGGCTCCACTATGGTGCTCAAACTGGTTGATCGTTTCCCAATCATCATCTACATCGGCGCAGGTGTGTTGGCCTATACAGCCGCCACGATGATCGTGAACGAACAGTTGCTCTCCACCTGGTTCGGTACTTCCGCAGCACCAATAACCTGGGCTCGTTGGACTGTGAGCATTGCGTGTGTGATTGGTGTGTTGGGTCTTGCTCGTTTGGTCACTTCACGGCGCGCCAAGCCCGCTGATCAGGCTCCACAGGCCTGATATCAACGCATCGCTGAGGTAAGCTTGCGCTATGAAACTTATTCTTAAATGGGTGCTTAGCGCTGCCGCGTTGCTGGCGGTGGCTTACCTGTACAGCGGTGTGACCGTGAACAGTTTCACTTCTGCGCTGATCGCGGCGGCAGTGATTGGCTTGCTGAACATGATCGTGCGGCCAGTTCTGGTGGTGTTGACACTGCCGGTGACGCTCATCACGCTCGGGCTGTTCCTGTTCGTCATCAATGCGTTGATGTTCTGGGCTGCTTCAGGCGTGTTGAATGGTTTTCACGTCACGGGGTTCGCTGCGGCTTTGATCGGTTCACTGATCTATTCAGCCCTGGGTGTATTGATTGACGCTGTTCTGGAGCGCGTATAGCGCTGACGGCTCAAGCATTCGCATAGAAAACGGCCCTGACGGGCCGTTTTTTTTGGGCCACTTCAGGTTTGAAATGTGCCGTTGACTCCTACGAACACGCCCTAGCGTTTGGCCTCGTCCTGCCTTTGCTGTGCGAGCGCCGCTTGTGTTTCCCTGAGTCGGGCATCAATGATGCTGGCCTCTATGAGGTCGGCATTGCCACCCGGGTTCTTGCGAGAGTAATCCTGGGCGGCGCGGAATCTGTCCACTGCGCCAGCCAGTTCACGCTGAGCTACCCGCGCTTCCCCCTCGGCCCGCAGTGCTCTTAACACTTGCTCCTGGGCGCCATATGCGGCGGCCAAGGCCTGCCATGCGCTGGCATCTCGTGGCCTGTCGCTGACCCATGGCTGAAGTGATGAAGCTGCCTCATTGGCCTGGCCGACTTGCGTCAATGCGGCGGCACGCAGCAACAGCTCCGGCCGGCCGGCCTGGCCCTTGCCATCTGGTGAGGCGGGTGGTTGCGAGCTGGCTGGTAGCAGCGTGAGCACGCGTGCGGCCTGGCCTGCCTGCAGGGCCAGTTCAGCTTGCAACAGCCGCGCCTGTCGGGCCGCAAACATGTCGCCGGCGACTGCCAACGCCAGTTGCGTTGCGAGTCCTTGTGCGCGCGGAAGATCGCGCAGTTGGGCGTGTGCGAGTGCGGCGGCGTAAAGAGAAGCTGCGCGTTTTGGCAAGGGTTGTGCGGCGAAGCCTGCCCCATCGGGTTCAGCGGCCCAAGCCCGCAGCACATCCACCCCAGGACGGCCCAGTACTCGGGAACGGGCGCCAATCAGCAGAGCCTGGAGATCAGCCGACACCGGCGCCGCAGGGTTTAACCCCTGGCTACGCTGGCGCTGCTGCATGTCTGCGATGCGCTGTGTGGTGAGTGGGTGACTGCGCAAATAGGGCCAGTCGCCGTTGTCTGAAAGGCGTGAGGCGCTTTGCAGTTTCTCAAACATGCCAGTGAAGCCCCGCGGCGCGAAACCGGCTTGTTCAAGTACGCCGTAGCCGATACGGTCGGCTTCACGCTCCATGTCACGCGAGTAGTTGAGTTGGGCCTGGATGATCGCTGCTTGCCCGCCCACCGCGAGGGCGGTTCCCGCCTGCGGGTTCTTGCTTGCAGCGAGCATGCCCACGATCATGGCGGCCATCATCAGCGGCGTTTGCCGTGATTGTTGGCTGATCATGCGGGCAATGTGTCGTTGCGTGATGTGGCTCATTTCGTGCGCCAGCACGGAGGCCAATTCATCTCGTGTGGACACCACGCCCACCAAGCCTAGATGAAGCCCGAAGTAACCCCCGGGCAGGGCAAAGGCATTGATGGAGCGGTCGCGCCCGAGCAGCACTTCCCAGGCGTAGCGCTCCTCCAACTCCTCTGGCAATTCGCCCCGAGCCCGCGCGCCTTTTAACAGCGCTTGCCAGATTCCATCCACATACTCACCCACTACGGGGTCGTCGATATAGTCCGGATCGCGGTAGAGATCGCGGATGATGGAATCGCCCAGCTTGCGCTCTTCCAAGGGCGTCATCATGCCGGCATCGCCCAACGAGGGCAGACCACGCTGAGCGAGAGGAGGGGCAGTGGTGCCAGGCGTTTGCGCGCGGGCTTGGGTCGTACCCAGTGCCATACCCAGTACCAGGGCAGCAGCAAAAACCGATGAATTCCTATGTTTCACGCCAACTCCAAGCTGTTCAGGGCATACGCATCCGGGAATGGCGAGCCTTTTGCATAAGTTTCTCTAATAAGGGCTCATTCGGAAATAACTTGCACATTTGATCCATCGGATTCGGGCGATCTGCGGCGTTGCAAATCGCTTGTGTAGTTGGCTACACCGCGCGCTTTGCGCTTTGCGCTTTGCGGCTCATCCCGACTCCTCGGCCCAACCGCACAACTCATTCCCGAATGAACCCTAACCTCCACTTATGATGCCCTATCTGCATTTGCGTTCCCACCCGTGACCAACTCAAGCACACCTCTTACTCATTTTGACGCCCAAGGCCAGGCCCATATGGTCGATGTGGGGGGCAAGCCCGCCACGCACCGCGTCGCGGTGGCCGGAGGGCGCATTGAGATGCTGCCCGCCACGCTGGCTTTGATCGAGGCGGGTACAGCCAAGAAGGGCGATGTGCTGGGCATCGCGCGCATTGCCGGCATCATGGCGGCCAAGCGGACAAGCGATCTGATTCCGCTTTGCCACCCGCTGGCCCTCAGCCGGGTGGCGATCAATTTCGAGTACATCCGCGCTGAACCTGGTGGCACGTGCGCTGTCGCTTGCGTGGCCACAGTGGAAACCACGGGTCCGACGGGCGTGGAGATGGAAGCCCTGACGGCAGTGCAGATCGCGCTGCTCACCATCTACGACATGTGCAAGGCGGCCGATAGGGGCATGACCATGGACGGTGTTCGACTGCTGGAAAAGCACGGCGGGAAATCCGGGAGCTATGCGGCGGCTTCGTCTCCTGCCACTCGTTGATTTTCTGGTGCCGCCCAGACGCTGTCTTTGGGTCCGTTGTGCACTCGCCGTGCGGTAGCGCGTGACATCCAGATCAAGGCCAGTGCACCTAGCAGAGCGGTGATGTCCACGCTTAGCATTGCGCTGTCCATCCACAGACCGGAGGCTGGAAACAGCCAGCCCAGCAGAGATGAAAGTGGGATGGCCGCAGTGCATAGAGCAGACAGCCAAAGTAGAGGGACCGAAGCGCGCGCGGCGCCGCGTAAAAACGCCCAGGCCAGACTGCCAAAGAACACAGCGTAGTAGATGCCTACATGCCAGGCCGCCATGTCATTGACCCTGCCAGGCAACCACTTGGCGGCGGCGATGGTCAGGGATAAGCCAGCGACGCAGCCCAGGCAAACCCCCACGCTGGCGGCCGCCATGAGGGCCGTATCGCGCCGCTGTACAGGCAGGTCGCCGTCTTTTTTTCGCTGCGCTTTTCGCCGGCTTTCCACCCAGAGCAAGTTGCCGCTATAGAACAGCCAGGCCCCGGCCAAGCCCAGGAGGAAATACAGCCACCATACCGCCAAGCCGCCGAATGAGGCCATGTGCAAGGCAAAGAAGCTGCTGATGAAGAGATTGGCGGTGGTTTGCTTGCCACTCAAGTAATCCATTGAAAGGATCTTGCCGCTGTAGGGGTCAAGTTGGGCGAACCCGCCTGCCGCACGTGGCGAAACCGCCTCGGTGTTCTTGCCCCACACCCGTACTGCGGCCTTGGGTCCGGTGACTTGGGTGTATTGGAGCGAAGTTGGCTCAAATCCTGGGGATGCATCCTTGACGATCTGCGTCAATTGCGACGGCGTGAGCATTTGCGCCGGATTGAGTGAAGGTGCTTCGCTGGGCTTGGTGGGGCGCCGGCTGTACATTTCGCTCCACTTGCCTTCGAACACCGCCTTGTCCTGTATTTCATAGATCTGGTCGTGGAAGGCGAAGACCACCGCGCTCAAAGCCATGACCAGGTGAAACGGCAGGCTGACGATGCCGACGACGTTGTGTGCATCCAGCCACATGCGCTTCAGGTTCTTGCCCACGCGCAAGGCAAAGAAGTCCTTGATCAGCGAGGGCAGCAGCACAATGAGCCCGGAGATCAGGGCCACGAAATACAGCGCAGAGATTACTCCCATGATCCAGCGGTTGGGGTCTGAATCCACGGGCAGGCCCACGACCCGGTGCAGGACATCTATGAATTCCACCAAGCGGGAGGGGCGCGGCTCGTCCACCTGAACATTGCCGTCCGGGCCAAGGCGGGCAGAGAAATGGCGCACTGCGCTCTCGTCGTGGTCGCCCGCATTGGGGTCCTTCACCTGCCATTCCACGCGCGGAATGGCCTTTTCGTTTTCCAGGCGAACTGTGAATGCTTTTGCAGCCGCTGGGGTTGATGTCACGGTCTTGGCGATGAGGGTGTGCACATCGTCCATAGGCACTGAAGGGACGATGGCGGCTGGTGGCGTGGACCAAACGCGAAGCGGTTCCTTGAAGACCGTCAAGGCGCCGGCGTAGAACGCGATGAACAGCGCCATGCCGCTCACGATGCCTGTCCAGGTATGGACAGATTTGTAGATTCGAACGACGTCGGCTCTCATGCTCCGCTTCCCAGACGTAAAAGCCACCAGACGCCCGCGACCAGGACATTCAAGCCCCCTAGCCACAACCAGGCACGCAGGCCGCTTGAAAAAAGGTACACCAAAGAAAGCGCAGTCAGCCACACCAGCGGCACCAGCCACATGGCAAGCTGCCCACTCACCGCCAACGACATGCGGGGCAAGATAGCCATCAACACGCCACTGCAAATGATCGCCAGACTCAGGCCCAGGATCACGCCGGCCAATGTTTTGGATATCCAGTCAGGCCGGATAGGTGTGGGTTTTGGTTTGGATAGCGTGGTCATTTTTGGTTTTTCAGTGCCCGGATCGCCAAGGCCAGTTGTTGCTAACAATCGCCTGGGGGCTGGAGACGCTTACCCTCACCCCCACCCTCTCCCGCGAGCGGGAGAGGGGGTAAAACCAGAGGGCCGCGGAGCGGGCTTTGCCCGGCCGCTGGTGGCGTTCCCCTGGGGGGAAGGCGCGTAAGCGCCTCAGGGGGGAGTCCTATCAACCAAGGCTCCTATGTAGGGCAGAACAGACAAAGCCAGCATCAATGTGGTGACAAGGGCAAAGGCGGTGGCCAGTGGCCGCATGTCCTGGGCGAACGCGAGCCAGGCTGCCACCAGCAGAGCGGTACCTGCGATATACGCGGGCCACGAAGGCCAGGCCTTGGACCACATCTTCTGATTGGGCGAGGCTGCGTAGAAGCAGAGGCAGGCCAAGGTGGTGGTGGTCAGGCCGATGACGGTGAATATAGGCATCAGGACTTCAAAGATCGTTCTGGGTTCATTCCATCAAACAACAAACCCAGCTCGGAGTTGGCTGGGTGGGTGATTCGCTGAGCGACACACGCGCACCCCGAGGGATGTGCGTGTGCGCCTGGGATCAGAACGACACGGTGGCCGACAGCCTGAAGGTACGTGGTGCACCTGGCATCACGAAGCCGTCGCTGAATATGCCGCTCCAGTATTTCTTGTCCGTCAAGTTCTCCACGCTGGCGTTGAAGCGCACAGGCGTTGCGCCGAACTTGGTTTCATATCTGGTCACGAGATCCAGGCGATTCCATGAAGGTACGCTGATCTTGTTGCCGGAATCGGCCCACTGTGAGCCCACGTAGATCAGGCGGCCACCCACTGACAGACCGCGTACAGGGGTATCCCAGTCCAGGCCGATACGCGCACGCAGTTTGGGCACGCCGTAGGTTTGCAGGCCGGTGTTGATCTGGCTCGACTTGATGTATTCCACACCGCCCAGCAAGGAAAGCGTTGGCGCGACCTTGCCGAAAGCGCTCCACTCAAACCCGCGCAGACGTTGCTCGCCATCCATCACCTGAGTGTTCGCGCTGTTCGTGATGATGGAAGGTTTCTTCACCTGGAAGGCACTGAAGGTGTGCGTGGTCTCGCCCAGTTGTACTTTCACGCCCACTTCACCCTGCTTGGTGTTCATGGGGGCCAGGGTGTCGCCCTGGTTGGCGAAACCGACGCCTACCACCCGGCCGGGTTCAAGGCCTTGGGTGTAGTTGGCAAACAGCGAGACGTTGTTGCCCCATGGGCGAACCACTACGCCCAGCATGGGTGACACACGGCTCTTGCTGTAGTCCGATGAAACACCGTTCACCAAGGGTGTTTTGACTTGCTGATAGCGCAAGCCTGTCGTGAGCAGCACTTTGTCCCCCGCGAAGCTCATGACATCCGCTACGGCGATCGAGCGGAATTCATTTTCGGTGGTGTAGCTTTTCCACGTGGGTGCCACTGGGAAGACCGGTGTGACCGGGTTGTACATGTTGGTGTTGGTGCAGTAGTTGCACGCCGTGTTCACGGTGCCTTCCTTGTGCTGAAGGACGTTGAACGAAAGCTGCAGGCGGTGCTGGACGCTGCCCGTGGCAAACTTGCCAATCATGCCGGCCTCGGCGGTGCGGCGCTCCGATTTGGTGTGCACGTTGTAGACGGCGCCGCGTGTGGTGCCATCCGCTCCGGTGACGAAAGCGCGGGTGCCAAACAAAAGGCCCTGGCCTTCGGCTTCTGAGCCGCCAAAGGCGAAATAGCCTTGCCAGTTCTGGGTGACATCGACTTCAGCGCGAGCGAGCAGCCCACTGTTTTCGTACTTGCCGCTGGTGCCACGGAACATGTTCACGTCACCGCTGGGTGGGGACAGGAGTCTGCCCACGCCAGGAATGGCGGCGTTGCCCTGGAAGTTGAACATGCCTGGGCTGCCGTTGCTGATCTTGTTGATGCTGTTGTAGACGTCCAGCGAGAAGCGGGCTCTGTCTCCCAGATAGTCCAGGCCCAGCGCTGCAACGCGGCGGCCCTGCTTCTCATCCTTGGCGCCCATTTTGCCGTCGCCATAGACGCCGTTGAAGCGTACGCCCACGCGTTGTTCAGGGCCAAAGCGTTTGGCCAGGTCGGCATGCACCTGGAAGTAGGAGCCAGAGACGAAAGTGGTGGTCAGGTCGGCGACGGGCTGAGCCAGCGCGCGCTTGGTGACCATGTTCACAGAACCGGCCACGCTGGCCAAGGGTGGCATTCCAGACAGCAGCACGTTAG
Organism: Ottowia thiooxydans DSM 14619; assembly: GCF_000422885.1. Taxonomy (GTDB): domain Bacteria; phylum Pseudomonadota; class Gammaproteobacteria; order Burkholderiales; family Burkholderiaceae_C; genus Ottowia; species Ottowia thiooxydans. The sequence continues at coordinate 54,114 of NZ_AUGX01000035.1, forward strand.
GCCCGCGCATCACTTCCACGCGTTCAAACATCTCGATCGGCACCGAGTTGGCGGGTGCGATCCCATAGAGGCCATTGGTGGCGATATCCATGGCCGTGACATCCAACCCGCGAAGGTTGAAGTTTTGCAGCAAGTGGCCTTTATTGGTCGTGAAGACTACCGCGGCTTCGTTTTCCAGCACGTCTTGAAGGGAGAGTGCGGACCAGTCTTCAGCCAACTCACGCGTATAGGCGTTGACGTGTACTGGTGCATCGACGATGGATGTGGCGCCGAGAATGCCCAGGCGCGCGCCTTTGGCGGCTTTACGCCCTGGAGCCAAAGTGGGGAGGTCTTCGCGCTCATATTTGTCACGTATGGTGACTTGAGGGAGCGTCGTTGTCTGGCCTTCGGCCTGTGGTGTGGGTTCTGCTGGCGTCTGTGCGCTCACAGTGGAGCTTGCGCTAGCGGCCAACACGGCCAGAACAATGGAGTTAAACCGCAGCCTGCGGACGGACGCTTTTTGCATGGTAGCCAATCCTCCCTATTATTCTCGAATAGGAGTTAATGATAATCATTCTCATTCTATTCGCTAGGAAGGCTTGATGTGACATTCTGTTGCGCAGACGCCGCAAAAGCGTGGGTAAAGTTTTGATGAAAGCGCAACTGAGTCTTTGAACTAGGGCGTGCTCACACCAAATTCACGCCCGCTAGAGACGGGCGCGATTCAAAGACCTTCCGCCTACTTGACCCATCGCAGCTTGAATACCGGCCTGGACTTGGGCGGTGTCCTATCGCAAAAGCTGGAGTTCGAGGTGAGCCGGATGTCCGCACTGCGACGGCTTGAAGCCTCGCGTCTGGCTTGGATTTCGGCTTCGGTGAAGACGCGTTCAGCATCAACGATGAGTCGCTGAATCTCTCGATCCAGTTGAGCTGGGGATGTAAATCGCATTTGAATTTCCTGGGGCTAATCAGAAGGGAGTTACTTAGGTCATGAACGCGTTCCTCGTGAGTGGGCGATAGAAGGTATCTTGGCGAAACGAACAAAACGAGGACCCCGCGTTGGGCTGTTTTCCGTTCGTTGCTGCCGACGATCCTTCTACCGTCCACACTCCTTAATAAGTAACGGGAGGGGCACTTGAGTTCCATCCAAGTGCCGTGTGCTGCGAAACCATCGCGCCTTGATGAGGTATCAGGAAGGGGCGCCGGAATGCGTTGTTATGCTGGCCTTGATCGCCATCGTCATGTGGCGGACGAAGCTAGGGCGCGCAGGGTCAGTAAGGCCGGCGCCGCATGCGCCAAGCCGTAGGAGAAGTCGCAGAGTGGAGAGTGGCCAGCTGGGACGAGGGCCAAGCGTTCAGAGGCCTGAGCTGACTTCAGAGAGCTCAGGACGGCTAAGGATGCGAGGGCTAGGGTGTGAACACGCCCTAGACCATTGGCCGCGGAGGTCTGGCTTTTGGTGGGGAGGCCACGGTGCGTTGGGCCCGGGTCTTCGCCTCGCGTTGGAACCCTGCCAGCTTGGCTTGAATGGCCGCATGGACTTCTGCGATGTCTTCCTGAGAGAGCTGGCGTTCAAGCTTCTCGCGAGCATCCGCCTCGCCTAACCCGGACGCTTCGCGCTTGGCCTTGGCTTCCACCAGGACGCGCTCAGCATGGCGGAGCACTTGTTGAATATCAGGATCTGACGGAGAGGAGTCTTCTGAAAGCATGCGCACCTCCTAGAATAGAGAAAGGGGTTTCCAAAATTGGTAACGCTAAAAAGAAGCGGGCGTTCCAAGTCAGAAGGCCTGCTGGCACTCATGCGGTTTTCGGCGGAGTTCGAAAACCAAATGGGGTGAGGTCTGGTTTGAGCAAACCCATCGTGGAGGGTTTTGAGATCTGCAACTCGTCTTCGAGCAGGGAAGTCATGGCTTTCACGGTCTGCGTCAAGACCTCGACTTCTTCGGCGGCCCGTGTGTTTCGGTCGGCGAGGACGAGGTCGGGCACCTGTGGCTTCGCGTTTCCGTCGATGCCAAGAATACCCAGGGCGCGCGACGCCTGCAAGGAATTCACCTGGTTTTGCAGTTCCTCTTCCAGACCCAAAGAATAAAGCTGGCTCTTGGCCAAGGCAATGGCATCGCTTTCCTTTTGTGCGCCAACTTGTTGAAGACCGATGGAGGTGTCTGGCAAGCGAGGGGTGTTGGCAGAGATGTTGGTCACACGATGCTCCTGGGGAAAATGGCTTTAGCCAGAGTTAGTGGCAGGCCGGCTGCGAGGGTTCCATTGTTCCCGGCGTTTGCGGCCAAATGGCAGCCTTGCGCGAAGAAAAGGCATTTGCGGGCTACTCGTTCGGAGTTTGGGCGGCCTCCAAGGGTTGCGCGTTGCGAGCAGCCCATTCCTGATACTCGACCGGAAATGCCGCTCGAAAACGTGCCATGTGGGCGAGCGCCAGACGGTCCTGCTCAAGCAGCGAGGCGCTTTCGATCACCTTGGTGATGACGCGCGGCTCGGGCGAGAAGTGCAGCGCGGCGAGAGAGACTGGGAGCAGCCTCTGCGCACTTTCACGATTGGCGGGACGAGTGGTGACTTCCGCGAAGCGCACCACATCCGCAAACAGCCAGGAGGCTTGGGTTTTTCCCAGCGTGTTGTCACGGTAAGCTTCTGCGCGTTCCTCGCTGGAGATAAAAAGCTGGCTGATACGGTGGTAATCCCATCCTGCGTAGGCCACTGCTGCCATCATGGCTATGGCCGCAGCGTTACGCCATTTTGGTCTGGCGGCCTCCGCTGGCGATGAGCCGGGCGTGCATAGCAGCCAGACGCAAAGAGCGGCGGCGATCTGAAAGGGGCCATACCAAAGCGGGTATTCGACCATGCTGTGGATGGCGATCACGCCGAGCACGCCCCAGGCCATTTGCCTGGAAGGATCAGACTCGCTCCATGGCTTGGCGCGCCACACAAACCAGGCAGCCAAGGCGCAGGTCAGAAACGCCACCGGCACACCAAGTTCTACTGCAAGATGCAGCGGAAGGTTGTGCGCGTTATCCAGAATGTGGCAAAAGCGGGGGCCTTCATAGAGGGTGATGTAGTGCGCGTAATCCAGCTCGCCCCAACCCCAGCCTAGCCATGGCTTCTGTGCGATCAGGTGTAGCACGTTGTTCCATAAGATGAGCCGGCTGCCGCATGTTGATTCCGCGTTGCGCAGGCGATCAAGCATATCGCGCCCCGCCACACCTTCGGTGTTCTGGATGAGTGCAGGCAGCGCCAGCGCCGCAAGTAAAAAGATGGCCAGTGCCGCCACGGCCACCAGTGCACGCTTGCCGTTGCTGGGTAGCCTGCGAGACCACCACAGCACGACGGCGCCCAAGACAATGAGTTCAACCAGGCCTATGCGCGAGGCGGTGGCGGCTAGCGCGACCAGCAGCAAGGCGCCCATCCAGCTTGCGTGCGAAGGCTTCAACCGGTGCCGTTGCAGCAGCCAGCGCAGCGCAAGTGCGCCAATCATGAGCAATGAGGCCAGCTGGTTGGGTTGGCGCAGGTTGCCGAAAGCCTGCCCTGGTTGAGCGATGTTGACCACAGGGTAGAGCGGCAACTCGAGATCGAAATACTGAAGCAATGCAATCAGGCTGCTGAGCAGCGCCGCCGCCAGCCAACTCCAGGCTGCAATGGCTGCGCCGTCTTCTCTTTCACGGGCAGGCCAGAAGGCCAGGAGCAGACCGCCCATGGCAGCTGACGCCAGATAGGGAAGCATGGTCGCGGTGGGGCCGGCAGTGATCGGCCAGAGCCAGGGAAGCGCAACGAGAACAGAGCACAGCAAGCGAAGGAGCATCGGGGGATTGTGCCAAGTCCGAAAGGCACTTAGTCACGGCACTGTTGTACCTTTGCATTCAGGGAAGGCCAAGGCAGGCATATACCAACCATGGGGTAAATCGCAAGGCGGCGAGCAGCACCAGCTTGGTGGAGCATGCAGCGTCTGAAAACGATTCCACCATAGAGTGTCAGGGTTAACCCGCGTGCTCAGGTAATGTAAGATCGTATACGATTAGTCGAAATAATCGTATGAACTACTTGCTCCCTCAAATCAGCACGGATTTCTCCGAGGTCAGGAACACTACCCTGGGGACCTTGGTCCGCAATCGGCTGCTGTCCAAGATTCTTTCCGGAGATCTCACGCCAGGCCAGGCTCTGCGTGAGCCTGAGATCGTTGAAGAACTTCAGGTCTCCCGGGTGCCGGTGCGGGAAGCGCTGAGGCAATTGGAGAGCATGGGCTTGGTGGTGGCGCGCAAGAACCGCGGCGTCAGCGTGCGAACCTTGACCGATAAAGAAGTCAGCGATCTCTATGACTTCCGCGGGCTGCTGGAGGGTTTTGCAGGTCAGCAAATGGCCTTGCGCGAGGCGAGCGAGCGCACAACGCTGGCTACGCAGCTGGATCTGTTATGCGGTGAGATGGATGACGCCATTTCGCAGGATGACGCCAAAAAGTACTACCACAGCAATCTTCGATTTCACTGGGCGTTCATTGAAGCACTCGGTAATGAGGAAATCGAAAACACGTATCGCGAAATCACCCAGAAGCTGCATCTGGCGCGGTTCAAGAATTTGCAGGATCCCGCGCATCGAAAGCATTCCAACGACGAGCACAAATTGATCGCGGCCGCACTGCGTGATGGTGGGGCCTCCACGGAGCCCCAGCCCTGCGCGGCCCTGCTGGTGGCGCACGTCAAACAGGCGTTGGTGCGATTGAGGCAGATCTAGGAACGTGTTCGTACCCAGGTTCCAAGGCTTAGAACCTGGTCAAGGCATTCGAGCATTCAGGCAGGCCGGCGAAGTGTCATGTTTCTCACCGAGAAGCAGGAGGTTTCGGCCGGCGATTACAACGCAAACAGGAGACAAACATGGATCGACGTTCATTTCTGGCAGGTGCAGGTGCGGTCGCCTTAGCTGCGCCGTCTATGAGTTTCGCGCAGGAAAAATTTCCCTCGCGCGTCATCAATTTCATCGTGCCGGTGGCCGCGGGGGGAGGCAGTGACTACGTGGCCCGCGCGACGACGACGGAGTGGGGCAAGTCACTCGGCACATCGTTCGTGGTGGAAAACCTGGGCGGCGGCGGCGGGGTAGTGGCCTGTCAAAAAACCATGCGTGCCAAACCCGACGGATATACCCTGATGCAGGGTTATGTCGCCACGCTGGGCACCGCCCCAGCGACCCGTCAGCTTCCCTACGACCCGATTAAGAGCTTCACCTCGGTGGGCATGATCGGCGGTACCCCCAACGTTCTGGCGGTCGACGCGAAGTTGCCTATTCGCTCCTTCGACGAGTTTCTGAAGTACGTCAAGGACAATCGCCATACCAACTACGGCTCTGCCGGGGCAGGCTCGTTGACTCATCTGCTGATGGAGTTGCTCAAGCAAAGATCAGGGTTTGCATCTGAGCACGTGGCCTACAAAGGCATTGCACCGGCTTTCAACGACATCATGGGCGGCTCAACGCAGTTCATTTTTCCGGGTCTTGCAGCTGCCGTTCCACACGCTATGGGAGGAAAGGTGCGTCTCTTGGCGGTCACGGGCAAACAACGCAGCAAGCGGTTCCCGGATGTTCCCACCTTCGAAGAGCTGGGCGTCAAGGGCTTTGATGATGTCCTTCAATGGTATGGCGTATCAGGGCCGGCCGGTATGCCGGCAGAGATCGTGACGACGTTGAATACTTCTCTGAACAAGGTCCTGGAGAACCCCGGGCTTGAAAAAACGCTCGCTATTGAGGCGATTATTCCCATGCCGATGTCGGCGGGCGAGTTCGATGCCTATATGCGCAAAGACCTCGAGCGTTGGCAGCGGATTGCAAAGGCGCAAAACATTCGCCTGGATGCCTAAGAGCCTGGTCAAAGTCCTTGAACACGCTATAAGACGAATCCACCGCGCATGGCATGGTGCCATGCGCGTTTCTACGTTATCAATTTCTATTGCACAGACAGACCGCCATGGCACTGAACACCACTATCGAAGCCGACAAGAACGCGCCTCCCATCACCCGCATCCTGGCGGAGTTTGTCGCTGGTCATCCGTCACGGGGTTGGAATGACGCGGTTGAACACGAAGCCCATCGCACTTTCATCAACTGGCTGGGATGTGCGGTGGGTGCGGCTCACCATGAGTCCACTCAGGCGGCCATCCGTGCAACCCAGGTGCTGGAGCCTGCAGCGCAGGCTTTGGTACTGGGCTCCAATGTCCGGGTGGATATGGGCAACGCCGCGCTGATCAACGGTATCAGCTCGCACACCTTCGACTTCGACGACACCCACCTGAAGACCATTATTCACCCGGCTGGCCCTGTGTGTTCCGCGGTGTTGGCGCTGGCCGAGAAACTGGGGTCGACCGGCCGTGAAGTCATCGACGCCGTGGTGCTGGGCATCGACGTGTCCTGCCGTGTTGGCAACATGATGTACCCAGAGCACTACGACCGTGGGTGGCATATCACGGGTTCAACTGGTACGCTGGGCGCGGCAGCAGCGTGCGCGCGGTTGCTCAAGCTCGATGCCGACAAAACGCAGATGGCGCTGGGCATTGCTGCGTCACAGCCGGTTGGTTTGCGGGAACAGTTCGGCACCATGACGAAGCCCTTCCATCCTGGTGGCGCGGCCAAGGCTGGCCTGATGTCTGCTTTGCTGGCCAAGGAAGGCTTCACTGCCAGCCTCCGTGCGCTGGAAGCGCCACGTGGATTCGCCCAGGTGGTGTCCACCAAGTACGCCTGGAATGAAATCACGGATGAGCTGGGCCAGCGTTTTGAGATCTCCTTCAACACCTACAAGCCATTTGCCTGCGGCATCGTGATCCACCCCAGCATCGACGCTTGCATTCAGCTGCGCGATAAGGGAGTCACCGCTGAGAATCTGGAACGTCTGGATTTGCGCGTTCACTCCCTGGTGCTGGAGCTGACGGGCAAGAAATCGCCGAAAGATGGACTGGAGGGCAAGTTCAGTGTCTATCACGGCTGTGCGGCTGGCCTGATTTTTGGCCAGGCCAGCGAAGACCAGTATGCGGACGATATCGTCAACCGCGCCGACATGGTGGCCACGCGTGGCAAAGTGATTGCAGTGATCGACAACACGATCGACGAAGCGGCGGTTGAGGCGACCGCTGTCCTTAAGGATGGACGCAGCATTCACCTGCGTGTAGAGCACGCCATTGGGTCGCTGCAGCGCCCGATGACGGATGCGAATCTGGAGACCAAGTTCAGCAATATGAGCGACGAGATTCTGGGCAAGGACCAGACTCGAAAACTCATGGATGCCTGCTGGTCCCTGGCAAAAGCTGCCAATGTGAGCGAAGTCATCCAACTGGCTACCTTGCAGGGCTCGCCCGCAGGTCATGCCAGCCCACGAGCCACGGCTGCCGCGCAATGACCGACGCCCGCCCGCGCGTAGTGGTCCTGGATGACTGGGAAGGTGCTCTGGCCAGGTTGACCGATTGGACTGCAATCGAGTCACGCGCCGAGGTGACCATCCACGGCGTGCATTTGGAAGGCCCTGATCTCATCCATGCACTGAAAGACGCCGAGTGCGTGGTGCTGTTTCGGGACCGCACGCCGGTCAACAGCGAACTGCTGGCTGCGTTGCCCCGGTTGCAGCGCATCATCTCCACCGGTACCCGCAACCAGAAGCTGGACGTTGAGGCGGCCGCTCAGCGCGGGATTGATGTACGGTTTACGGAGTGGGGGCCTTCCAAAGCCAGTACTTGCGAGATGACCTGGTCTCTCATACTGGCATGTGCCCGCCGACTTCCCCAGTTGCAGATCCGCGCCGGGCAGTCTGATTGGCGTCGGCCGGATGCGATCGAGCACCTGCCCCAGGTGTTGGCTGGCAAGACGCTGGGCCTGATTGGCTTGGGGCAAATTGGGCAACGCGTGGCTGCCGTGGGCCAGGCCCTGGGCATGGACGTGGTGACCTGGAGCCCCAACATGACACCAGAGCGAGCTAAAGCTTGTGGTGTTACGTCGGTAACGCTGAACGACCTGCTGGGAAGCGCCCACGTGGTGAGTTTGCACCTTGTGCCTTCCCCGGCCACCAGGCACCTGCTTAATGCCGAGACCCTGGCGCTGATGAGCAGAGACTCTATTTTGGTGAATACTTCGCGGGCCGAGTTGATCGATATGCCAGCGCTGGTGACGGCGTTGCAGCAAGGCCGGCTTGGTTTTGCCGGGCTGGATGTTTTTGAGCAGGAGCCACTGCCCTTGGCGCATCCATTGCGCGCGCTGGACAATGCCTTGTTGACCAGTCACTACGGCTTTATCTGCAAGGAAGTCTTGCAAACCTTCGCCGCGAACGTGCAAGCTCACCTGGAAGAGTGGCTCGTTGTGCCCTCAGGAGATGGCGGCGATCAAACGGTTATGTGATCCGTCCCGGCCGAAGTACTATGGTTTCGGTCAAGCGGTGAGTGGCCTTGAAACAAAAATGCCGTTCGGGTTGAGCTTGGCCTGTCCTGAGCCTGTCGAAGGGTCGAAACCTTGCGCAACGCTTCGACAGGCGCGAACGGTATTGATCGATTCAACGCAACTCAGTATGAGCCCAGTGGTCGACAGATTCAGCGACCACCGGGGCGAAGCTGAATAATCTCCATTGCCTGAACGATCAATGCCATCGTGGCGCCGGCAACCGCACCGGTCAGGTGGGCAGCAAAAACGACGTTGAATCCCCAACTGCTTTCGAAACCAATCGGCATGGACCAACCGCGTTCCAGTGCCAGCTTGAATAGCAAACCGATGGCCATCCATTGGCCTATGCGCAATGTGGTGGGCGAGGCGAGTGCCCGTATGGTCAACACCGCTGCCGCCGCATGCACCACACCGGAGAGACCGTAATACCCGCCCACTTCAGGCCATAGCAGAAGTCCCAGAGTGGAAAGGGGCCAGGCGAGTATGAGGGCCAAGGCATCGCGGGCCTGGGCTGACACCAACGAGCCCAGCACCGCCAAAGAGGCGAGAGCCAGGGTATTGGCGATGGCATGCGGCAGCACAAAATGTTCCAGCGGCGCGGTCCATAGCGTCCACGGGGCGGTAAGCCAGAGATCAGGACGCCAGGCCAGGTGCTGCGGCGAGGCGATCCCTTTGGCAGCAGCCACCCATAGGGCGCCGCTGCTGAAGATGATCAGCGTGCAGGTAAGGGCCCAGGCGTGTGTACGCGTGAATGACGAAGGAGGCCGGGTTTCGGTCAAGCCTCAGCCTTACGTTCGCCGCGCACACGCCGTCCTATCCACTGCGCAATATCGTCGATCCACACAAAGACCGCGGGAATCACCAGCAGGCTGAGGAAGGTGGAGGTGATCAATCCGCCGATGACGGACACCGCCATGGGGGAGCGGAAGCTTGAGTCGGCCGAGCCCCAGCCAATGGCTACGGGCAGCATGCCGGCGCCCATGGCCAGCGTGGTCATGATGATGGGCCTCGCGCGCTTGTGGCACGCGTCCATCAGGGCATCGAAACGGCTCATGGGGGCTGCGGCTGGTTGGCCGTCATGGCCGGGGTGTCCGCGCCGCGCCATGATGGCGTATTCCACCAGCAGAATGGAGTTCTTGGTGGCGATGCCCATCAGCATGATCAAGCCGATCAGCGATGGCATTGACAAGCCCTTCTGCGTGACCAGCAAGCCGACAAACGCGCCGCCCAACGAGAGTGGCAGCGCGGCCAGGATGGTCACGGGGTGGAGCACGTGATGGAACAGAAGCACCAGCACGATGTAGATGCACAGCACGCCAGTGAGCATGGCCAGGCCGAAACCTACGAACAGCTCGGCCATGACCTCCGCATCCCCCACCTCGACCACGCGTACACCAGGGGGCAGATTCTTCACTGAGGGAAGCTCCTTGGCCGCGGATGCAATGTCGCCCAGCGGTTGGCCGGACAGTTCGATCTCCATGTTCACGTTGCGCGAGCGGTCGTAGCGGCTGATGATGGCCGGTCCGCCGCTGTAGCTCAGCGTAGCGACCTGGCCTAAAGGCACGGGGCCTTTGGAGCCGGGCACTGCCAGACGAGAAAGCAGATCCAGATCCTTGCGGGCGGAGTCTTCGAGTTTCACGACGATGGGCACCTGGCGTTGTGCCAGGTTGAGCTTGGGCAATTGCGCGTCGTAGTCACCGAGCGTGGCAACGCGAAGCGTATCTGCCATGGCGGCGCTGGTAACGCCCAGATCGGCCGCACGAGCGAAGTCGGGCAGCACAGCGATTTCTGGCCGGATCAAGCTGGCGGTACTGGTAATGCTGCCCAAGCCTGGCAGGCTGCGCAGATCGCGCTCCACGGCACGGGCGGCGGAGAGCAGGGCTTGAGGTTCATCGCCCTGGAGCATCAGAATGTATTTTTCGCCAGAGCCACCCAGGCCAACCTTGCTGCGCACACCAGGCAGTGATTGGATGGCCTTGCGTATCTCCTGCTCAATCACTTGTTTGCGAGGACGTTCACCGCGCGAGCTAAGCTGGATGGTGAGGGTGGCCTTGCGGATATCGGTGCCCCCTGGCGCGAACGGATCGCCCCCAGCCGAGCCCCCACCAATGGTGGTGTAGACGCTCTTGACATGGGAGTTCTGAGCCAGCTGCAAGCGGGCTTGCTCGGCGACCTGCAGGGTTTGTTTCAGCGTGCTTCCTGGTGGCAGCTCCAGATAAACCTGCGTCTGCGAGTTGTCATCTGGTGGGATGAAGCCCGTAGGAAGCAGCGGGATCAGCGCAACAGAACCAACAAAGAACAGGCCCGCGGCCAGCATGGTCCAGTAACGGTGCCGCACGCACCAGTTGGCCCAGCGGCCATAGATGATGAGCCAGCGCGGGTCTTTCTCGGCCGTGACGATAGGTTTCAGCAGATACGCCGCCATCATGGGCGTGAGCATGCGCGCCACGACCAGGCTGGCAAATACCGCCAAAGCAGCCGTCCAGCCGAACTGCTTGAAGAACTTGCCGACAATGCCGCTCATGAAGGCGGTAGGCAGAAAAACAGCGATCAGGGTGAACGTGGTGGCCACCACGGCAAGGCCGATTTCATCAGCCGCTTCCATGGCCGCTTTGTAAGGGCTCTTTCCCATGCGCAGATGGCGCACGATGTTTTCCACCTCCACGATGGCGTCATCCACCAGAATGCCGACCACAAGCGAGAGCGCCAGCAAGGTGACAACGTTGATCGAGAAGCCGAAGAAATACATGCCGATCAAGGCGGGCAAGATCGACATCGGCAGCGCCACAGCTGAAACGAACGTGGCGCGTAAATCCCGCAGGAACAGCCACACTACCAGCACCGCCAGCAGCGCCCCTTCGCCCAGCATTTGCAAAGAAGCGTGGTATTCGTCTTCAACCGGGGTGACGAAGTCGAAGGCTTCAGTGATGTTCAGGCCCGGGTTAGCCTGCTGCATCTCCTTGAGCGCCTGGCGCACTCCTGCGCCGACCTCGACCTCACTGGCGCCGCGGCTGCGGGCGATTTCGAAACCGACCACCGGTTGCCCGTTGAGCCGTGCGGCGGCGCGTGGTTCGGCGATGGTGTCAGAGACCTTGGCGACCTGATCAAGTCGTATGCTGCGGCCGTCTTGCAGCGCCAATGGCATGGCTCGCAATTCGTCGGCGGAGCGCACGGTGGCCAGGGTGCGCACAGGCTGCTCCCCTGAACCCAGATCGATGCGCCCACCGGCGCTTTCGAGTTGCACCTGCCGCAATTGGCGGGAAATCTCGGCGGCGGTGACACCCAATCCCTGCAGACGCAGGGGATCAAGCGCTACTTCCACCCGGCGTTCCACGCCGCCCACACGGTTGACGGCACCTACGCCACGTACGGCGAGCAGGCGTTTGGCAATGTCGTTGTCAACGAACCAGGAGAGATCGGCGTCATTCATGCGTGGCGAGGCCACGGTATAGGCCAGCACCGGCTGGCCCGCCAGATCCAGCTTGCTGACAATGGGGTCACGCAAGTCACTTGGCAGATCCGCGCGTACGCGCGAGATGGCCGAGCGCACATCGTCTACCGCTTCCTGCACTGGTTTTTCCAGGCGGAATTCCACCATCAGCGATACAGAACCATCCTGAATGGTGGTGTAGATGTGCTTGAGGCCCTGAATGGTGGCAATACTGTTCTCGATCTTGCGCGCCACCTCGTTTTCGAGTTGGCCCGGAGTTGCGCCCGGAAGCGCTGCGATCACGTTGACCGTAGGTAGATCGAGATCAGGGAAGTTCTGCACTTTCATCGAGTGAAAGGCAAACAGGCCACCCAGCGTGAGCAGCACGAACAGCATCAGGGTCGGGACCGGGTTTCGGATCGACCAGGAGGAAACGTTCATCGGAAGGGCTCTTTATCTGGCGTTATTTGGCGGGAGCGCTGGCAGGTGCCATAGCCGCGTTACTGGCCGCAGCAAGGGGTGCTGGCGTTGGCCCTTCGGTGACTTGCACCAGATCGCCATCGTTCAGGAAGCCTGCACCACGCACCGCTACGGGGAGGGTGTCGTCAAGTCCTTGTTTGATTTCGATGCGGTTGTTGGCGATGCGACCAGTCTGTACGCGTGCCAATTGAACACGCTGATCGTTGCCCACACGCAATACGTGAGCAAACCCATCCCGCATCACCACGGCTTCTTGCGCGACCGTGAGTGCATCACCTTGGCCAAGCTCAAAGTTGCCACGCGCGAACATGCCCGCGCGCGCTGGTGATCCTGAAGGCAGATCGACATAGACCAGCCCGTAGCGTGTCTTGGCATCCACCGTGGGTGCGAGTTGGCGTGTAGTGCCCGTAACCTGAGCACCACCAGGCAGCTCGATCTGCACGCGCTGCCCTATGCGCACGCGCGTCAAATCTTCGGAAGTGACCTCGGCGCGCCATTCAAGCCGGCCCCGCCGTACCAGGCGGAACAGCTCGGCCCCTGAGCCGGCAACTTGCCCTACGGTGGCCGTTCGGGCCGAGATCACGCCATCATCAGGGGCCAGCACCTGGGTATTGCGCAGGCGCAGGCCCTGACTGGCCATCACGGCGCGCGCGGCGTCAGCGCGTGCACGGGCTGTTTTTTCAGCGGTGAGGTATTGGTTGATTTGTTGCTGGCTGAGTGCGCCGCTGGAGGCCACGGCGCGAGCACGCTCGGCATTGCCTGCGGCATCGGCGGCGGCGGCTTCGGCTTCGGCCAGGCTGGCACGTGCCTGGGCCTGATCTTGCTGAATAGGGGCGGCGTCAAAGGTGGCGAGCACCTGGCCTTTTTTAACCACGTCGCCCACGTTCACGCGGATGTCGGCCAAGCGCAGGCCGGGCACATCCGCACCAATGATGGCTTCTTGCCAGGCAGCGATGCTGCCGTTGGCTGCGAGGGCGTCTGTCATGGACACGCGACGGGGCTTTTCGGCGGTCACGGTGAGCACGGGGCGAGGTGCGCTGGCGGCGGCTTGCGGAGCATCAGCAGATTTCTTGTCGCCACTGCAGGCGGCCAGGAGAGCTGCCATGGCTAGAACGCAGAGGAGCTGGGGTGAATTCATGGTCTGATCGGTCGATTGCATTGAACTGGAAACGGCGCCGGGCCGTTTGGTATCTTCATATGAGGCTTGGAGCACGCGTTTAGAACGGGAATACGTTCCTGGCTTCATGGTGCCTGCCACCCGCCACCAGCCGCGCGATACAGCGCGACCCAGGCTGCTTGTTGGTCATGCCTCAGGTTTTGTAGTGCAGTTTGCGCGGCCAGCAGATTGCGCCGAGCTTCCTCTAACTGCACCAGGTTCGTCATGCCTTGGCGATAGAGTGCCTGCGTAGCGTCGAAAGACTGCTGGTAGCCCGCCACTGCCGCGCGAGCATCCGTCGTGCGGGCCTCAGCGTCTGCGCCTTGGACCAGGGCGGTTTCTACTTCCTGCACCGCCTGCCGGATTTTGGCGCGGTAGTTGGCGGCCGCTTCGTCATAGCGTGCACGGGCAGCCTGCGTACCGGCGGCGATGCGGCCACCGTCAAACAGCGGCAGGTTCAACGCCAGAGGCCCTAGTGACCATACACCCAGGCCACCACTTGCCCCCATCGCCTGCAACTGCAATCGGCTGATGGAGCCGCCCAGGCTGAGCGAGGGCAAACGAGCCGCTTCAGCTGAACCGACTTCCGCACGCGTCGCAAGCACTTCCCGTTCGGCCGCCCAGATATCAGGGCGTTGGCGGAGGGCATCGGCTGGGATGGAAGCCACGCTGAAGTTGGTGCCGTTGCCTTGACTTGCCGAAACTGCTTGCAACGCCACTTGTGACCGCAGGCCTGGTTCATCAAGCCCGGTCAGCGCGACGAGTTGCTTGATTTGGGCGTCGCAGGCGGTGCGCTGTTGAAGCGTTCGCGCCCGTCCGTCTGCGGCGCTGGCCTCTGCCAGAGCGGCGGTGGCCGGTGCGGTAAAGCCGGCATCACGGCTGATGATGGCCAAACGCGCTGTTTCTGAGCGCGAGGCAGTGTCATTTTCAGCAGTGACTAAAAGCGATTGGCAAAGCCGCAGTCCGTAATAGGCATTGGCGACATCTGCCACCAGGGATACCCGCGCTAGATGCGCCACCGCCTCTGCGCCTTCTTGCCTGCGCTCGGCGGCTTCTAGAAGAGAGCTTTGACGGCCGAAGAGATCAATCTCCCAGCCCGCTTGCAGACCGACCTGCATGGATGTAACGACAGGTGGGGCCGAGCCCGAGCTGACCGAACCCACGCTTTGGCTATTGCCCCGGCTGGCGTTGGCGCCGAGGTCAAGCCTGGGCATGAGCGCTGCCTGATTGGATGCGGTTTGCGCCCGCGCCTGTTCCACGCGCGCTTGCGCCGCAGCCAGGGTGGGGCTGTCTGCCAGCGCCGCTTCGACAAGCGCCGACAGAGCAGGGTCTTCCCGCTGCTGCCACCAGTCCTTCAAGGCCTGCAGGCGCCCACCATGGGGGAGGGGCGCCTGCCATGCGGCCGGAACCAACTCAGCCAGAGGCGCTGGCGTAGCGGGGCGAGGGGTCGCACAGCCTGCAAGCAGGGCGGTGAGGATGCCGAGCGCGGCAAGGGAGAGGGCGGTGCGTGAAAAGATCAATTGATTCAGCGGCATGAGTTAACCCGGGTATTTCATCACGACTGATGAAACGAAACGGCCGGGTTCGGGAGCATATGTGTACGTCGTCCACAACGCAAGCATTGTGACAATAGGCTTGATCAGAAGACGGGCATGAGGGATTTTGTTCACACCTTCTCAGCCGGTCGCCGCGCGAAGCTGGCGTACTTCGAGCCATGCTAGCCGGACAGACCAGCCCACAAGGGGCGTATTGCAGCAACTTGTTGATGCTTCGCCCGCTTCAACACGTTAACAGAAGTAAATAGTTGGAAAGAATAAATATTTGGATTCTATAATTTTTTAAACTATATTGCTTTGACTAAGAGACAGCTCGAGTCATTCTATGGCTAAGTTTATTTTTCGCCGTTCTTTGGCTGTGTTACGGGGACTAAAAATATGAAGTGGATGCATCAAGTGAAAGTTTTCACTATCTTATGCATGTCTTTTTGGTCTGCACAAGGGTTTGCGGCAACCTATGCGGAAACTGTCGAAGAGTGTAAGCTGTTGTTCATTCCGCTGGCTCCGGTGAAGCAATTAGAAAAATTATTCAAAACAGAACTTGTTGTCACGGCCAGTGGAAATTCAGAACATTGCGCCTTGAAATTTTCTGGAAAAAATGAAGGGGAAGACAATTTAGCGACTATCGCATTTAACCATAGAGGTATTTCTATAAGAAAATATGATGCTATTGAGAAGGACGCTAAAGCCCTGGTCTCAAAAACATATGCGCCGCTGGATTTGAAGGATGTGCCGGATGCAGTGCGTGGGTATACCTATATTGCATTCAGAAGAAATTATATAGATTTGCAAAATAAAAATCAGGATAGAATTATTCTTAGCGTAGCGCCTGAGTATTCTGCAGTTTTATACGATGTTGCGATGCAAGCTATTGAAGTTATCAATAACCCTGCATTGGATGAGTGGCTGAAACGCTAAGCAGGGCCGAGCGAAGCAATGGCCCGAGTGCGTATCCCACCCCTTGAGGCCGTGCTGAGGAGCGCAGGGCAAGGGGCGGGCAAGAGCACTGCAAGATGCTCTTGCTTCGTGAACTAGCTTGCGGCAGCTGTTTGAACGTAGTGAGCGAAGCGAACGAAGAGAGTTCTGCCGCACCGCCCCTTGCCTGAGCACCGGAGGGTGCCCGGAGCGCAGCGCAGGGACACGGACTTGGGGTCGCCTTTCTTTGGTTACTTGCTTTGGGCGAGCAAAGAAAGGGACTGCGCCGCCGGGCGCAATTCCCGGCCTCCGACCTGACTACAAAAGCAGAAGGTAAC
>NZ_AUGX01000036.1 GCF_000422885.1 Ottowia thiooxydans DSM 14619
GAACCAAAGAAATGCGACCCCAAGTCCGTGTCCCTGCGCTGCGCTCCGGGCACCCTCCGGTGCTCAGTCAAGGGGCGGTGCGGCAGAACTCACTTCTTTCGCTTCGCTCACTACGTTCAAACAACTGCCGCAAGCTAGTCCACGAAGCAAGAGCATCTTTCCGTGCTCTTGCCCGCCCCTGGATGGCCGGCCCCTTGACCTGCGCTCCTCGGCACGGCCTTAAGGGGTGGGGAGCCTAATTCGGGCCATTGCTGCGCTCGGCTTCGTAACTCAATCAGGAGCGCCGACAGCAATCAAAGCGACGCGCTTCAATCAACGGCCGCTTGCCCTCACCCCTGCCCTCTCCCGCATACGGGCGAGGGAGTAATTCGAGCTCGCTCTAGGAGTACATCCAGGGTAGATTAACTCGATCTCCAACCTCGAACGCATCGATCTGCGCCGCATGCTCCTGCAGGGTCTTGCTGATGGGGTCAAGCCCAGATAACAACTGGCCCCGTTCCTCGTCGCCCAGAGTGATCGCGTATGACACGCCCCCAGGCCCGAGCAGCTCTCGCCGCGTCAGATCCAGAGTGATCTTATTCACTTGCGGGTCAGGTGCCACTGAATCAGCGAGCGCCTTGATTTCCGGTTCTGCCAGCACCACCGGCAGCAAGCCATTGCGAATGCAGTTCGCGAAGAAAATGGCGCCGAAGCTTGGCGCTATGACGGCTCGCACGCCCCACTCCGCCAAAGCCCAGGCCGCATGCTCGCGAGAAGAGCCGCATCCAAAATTAGGGCCAGCCAGCAAAATCGTTGTGCCGATCTGCTCGGGCCTATTCAAAACGAAATCCGGATCCGGTTCGCGCGCCGCGACGTCGCGATAACGCCAGTTGGCGAAGAGGCCTTCTGCTAGCCCGTCTTTCCCTACGGTCTTGATTTCACGTGAAGGAATGATCGCGTCGGTATCAATGCTGGGCTTAAGCAGGGCCGCGGCGACCCCTATGTGTCGGTCGAAAGGCTTCATCGCTGCCCCTTCAGGAAAGGCCTCGGATCAGCAATGCATCCACTCAAGGCGGAAGCGGCCACCGTCGCAGGGCTTGCCAGATGGGTTCGGGTCTGCGGACCTTGCCTGCCTTCAAAATTTCGATTGGTGGTGCTGATCACGCGTTCAGCTACCCCGAAGCTTTCACCGCCCGAAAAAAAGCACATGGAGCATCCTGACTCCCGCCATTCAAACCCGGCGTCCGTGAATACCCGGTCCAACCCCAAAGCCTCGGCCTCTCGCTTGACGCTGGTGGATCCTGGGACACAGATCGCGCGGATGTGAGGCGCCACGCGCCGTCCGCGCAATACCTCAGCAGCGACCTGCAGGTCCGACAAGCGGCCATTGGTGCAAGAGCCGATGAACGCCGCTTGAATGGGTAGCTCAGCGAGCCTGTCCCCGGGCTGTAAGCCCATATACGAGAGGGCGCGGCCCGTGGCTTCAAGGGAATTCGTATCCGCTCCGGTATCCGGGTCAGGCACAAAGCCATCAACACCACAGGCGTGTTGAGGACTCGTTCCCCAAGTCACCATAGGAGCCAGCTCTGACGCGTCCATCTCCAACTCGACATCGAAGCTCGCACCTTCATCGCTCTTCAAGGTGCGCCAGGAAGCCAGTGCCTCGTCCCATTGCGCGCCTGCTGGCGCAAACGGACGGCCGCGCAGCATATCAAACACCTTTTCGTCAGGCGCGATCAAAGCGGTAAATGCCGAGAACTCCACCGCCATATTGCACAAAGTCTGCCGCGCTTCGATGGACATTTCACGAATCGCGGGGCCGTCAAACTCCACGACACACCGCTGAGCCCCGTCTGCACCATAACGCGCAATCAGCGCCAGCGCCACATCCTTGGCGCTCACGCCTTCAGACAAGCGCCCATTAACCAGCACGCGCATGGAGCGGGGCTTTCTGACGCGCAGAGTGCGCGTGGCCAAAGCGTGTTCGGCCTCGGACGAACCTATACCCCATGCGAGCGCACCGAAAGCGCCCTGTGTGCATGTGTGGCTGTCAGGGCATACCAGTGTGATGCCTGGCAAGACGATGCCTTGCTCAGGCGAGATCACGTGAACAATGCCTTGATTCGGGTCATTGATATCGAAGAAGTGAATACCCGCCTTGTGAGATTCATCCCGCGTAACGCGTATGAATTCCGCTCCACCTGGCATCAGCGTGGAGTCTTCCGTTCGCCCTGGCCGCGTATCGGCAATGTGATCGATCGTGGCAAAAACCTGTTGCGGGCTCCTCACGGGCAGTTGTCGTCCCGCAAGAGACTTCAAAGCCACGCCACCCATCCGTTCGTGAAGCATGACGCGGTCAATGTGCATCAAAGCCAGGCTTCCATCCGCATTGAGATCATCAATGCGGCGGCGTGACCAGATCTTCTCGAACAATGACTGCGGAGATAAACCGGTCATTGGTCGGCAATCCGCAATACGCCAGCATCCTGCATCGCCTGCAAATGCTCCTTGGATATTCCGGCGTCTAACAGCGCTTGCGCACCACCTTCGCCGATAGCAGGCACATCACGGCGCACGCCCATACGGCGGTCCCCCATTGAAATGGGAAGCCCAGGCAAGCTGGTGCTCTCACCGCTGGGCAGCGTGATGTTCACCAAACCACCGGCCTTCAGATGGGGGTCCTCAAACAGGTCTTCCGGTTTTGCGACCGGCGCGAAGGGCAGACCAATGGCTTCGAGCTTCTGCATGAGCTCCTCCTTGCCAAAGGAACCCAACCGCTCCCGGAGCAGGGAGATGTAGCGGTCTTTCTGCCGGACGCGATCATTGTTTTTCTGCAGCGTTGGGTCAGTGCCCAACTCATCAAGACCGAAGGCCGCGCAAAAGCCTCGCCATTGGGTGTCGGTCACAACCGCAACGAACACCTTGCTCTGGTCTTTGGTCTCAAAGATGTCATAGACCGCCCAGGCGGACTGGCGTTGCGTCATCGGTGGCGCAGGCTTGCCAGTGACCGCGAACTGCGCCATGTGCTGCCCCACCAGAAACGCCGTGGTTTCATATAAGGCTGTGGTCACCAGTTGGCCTTGGCCGGTACGGTGGCGCTGCTCCAAGGCGGCCATGATGCCAATGACCCCAAACATGCCTCCCATGACATCGATGACTGATGCGCCTGCGCGCATGGGCTTGTCGGGTAAGCCTGTCATATAGGCCAGGCCGCCCATCATCTGAGCCACTTCATCGAGTGCCGTGCGATGCGCATAAGGCCCGCTCAGAAACCCCTTGCCGGAGCAATAGATAACCCCTGGGTTGCTGACAGAGACTTTCTCATACCCAAGCCCCAGCGCATCCATGGCACCAGGCCGGAAATTCTCAAGAACGATATCGGCCTTGTTCAGCAAACGCAGGGCGGCATCACGCCCTGCCTCGGACTTCACGTCCAGGGCCAGGCTGGCCTTGTTGCGGTTGTACATGGGAAAGTAGCCCGCCCCAGAACCTGTCAGGCGGCGGGTGTTATCGCCTTCCAGGGGCTCGATCTTGATCACTTCGGCGCCAAGATCTGCAAGGATCAGGCCCATGCTGGGGCCCATCACCATATGCGTGAACTCGACCACCATGAGGCCGCTCAAGGGGAGATCGGTATTGAGATTCATGATGTCTTGAAGTTTTTAGGTAGGCCTGCCAGCGGCACCATGCCGTAGAGCGGCTCGCCCGGAAGGGCATCGCCGAGCAGCTGGCGCGCACGCAGGAGGCCTTCGTAATCAATGCCGGTTGAGAAGCCCATGGCTTCCAACATGAACACCAGGTCTTCCGTGACGATGTTGCCGCTGGCCCCTGGCGCAAACGGGCACCCGCCCAAGCCGCCCTGAGATGAGTCGATGGTTGTTAAGCCTTCGTCGATTGCGGCGAGGGCATTGGCCAATCCCAGGCCACGGGTATTGTGAAGATGAATCCCAGTGAGCCGGTCAGCCCCCACGCGTGCGTGAACTTTGCGAATCATGCGCCGGACTTGCGCGGGGTTGGCGTAGCCTGTGGTGTCTGATAGGCCTACTTCGTCGCAACCGGCTTCGATCAGGATCTGAGCCAGATCCATCACTTTGTCTTCCGAGACCTCGCCTTCCATCGTGCAACCAAAGGCCGTGGAGAGACTGCCTTCGAAGTGAGGCCGCTCCCCTTCAGGCAAGGTCTTCAGAAGTGCGCCAATGGCCTGCACTTCCTGAATCATTTGCTCATGCGTGCGCCGCACGTTCTTCAGGCTGTGGGTCTCGCTGCAAGAAAAGGGAATTGAGATCTTGTGCGCTCCTGCCTTCACGGCCGCTTGAGCGCCTTTCAGATTCGGCACCAGCGCCGCCACAGCAAGCCCCGGCAAGGTTTTGGCGTACGCGACCAGTTCGGCCGTATCAGCCAACTGGGGAAGCACGTGAGCCGGAACGAATGACCCCACTTCAATTTCTCGGACGCCCGCTTCGAACAAGGCGTTGATCCACGCCTTCTTCTCAGAGGTGCCCATGATGCGTTCAATGCTTTGCAGCCCATCGCGCGGGCCGACTTCGCTCACGAGGATGGCTTTGCTCATGCCCGCTCTCCGGTGTCGATGAATCTCATGACAGTCTCCTGATTTTCTATCCCTTAGGGCAAGTGCTGGTAGAAAGCATCTGCCCCAGACAATGCGGGGGCGAAACGGATCGCCCCATCTCTCGAAACCTGATTACTCGATCGCTTCGGATTCGCGCAGGCTACTGATCATCGAAGTCTCCAGCAGATACGCTGTCGCCAGCGCTTCATCAGACGCCTTGCGCTGCAGCTCAGTCAAGGAGCGCCTGCGCTTTTCCGTGTCCCGCTCCTGCATACGCGCGCGGTTCCGGCCAGACTGTTCGAGCACGTGCTTGATCGCTATCGGCCTGCGCTGACGCTCGTACAACTGAAGAAGCTCCACGCCTTCGCCAGCGTAAATCCGGTTCAGCTTGTCGGTCAGGTTGAACGCATCATGAATGCCGCCGTTCATGCCCATGCCACCGCTCGGGCTGTTGATGTGCGCAGCATCGCCGGCAAGCACCACGCGCCCATGAACGTAGCCATTCACCACGCGCTGATGAATCCTGTAAGGTCTGATCTCCAGAATTTCGTACGGCTCGGCTGTTGGGAAAATTTCCTGGAGCTTGGACTGCACCGAGGCTGGCGTCACCGCTTCCTCATCAGACTCACCGTCCCTCGGATAGAGGCTGGCCCGCCACAAATCCTTCAAGCGCAGCAAGCTGAAGGTGCCCGACTCTTTCCAGCAATAGTTGATATAGGAGAGGTTTGGAAGGTGGTCGTGAAAGGGAAACCTCGTGGTGGCCAGCACCGTGGTTTCAGGAAAGGTGTGGCCTTCAAACGTGAGCCCCAGCTGCGTGCGGATCACGCTCCTGGCGCCATCTGCAGCAATCAGGTAGGCGCCCGAGAAAGAATGCTGCTCCCCAGCCGGGTCTTGTGCAATGACCTCGACACCGTCTTCGTTCTGCGAAAAGCTCTGCACACGATGCCCGCGCAGCACTTCAATACCGGGTAGCTTGTTCTGGATGTATTCCAACTGGAACTCAGCCAAACGCCATTGCTCGCATTGCAGGCGGTACGGGTGGGCGGTGTGCGCCTTCAGTACCCCAAGATCGAACTCTGCGAATTCACCTGTGGTGTGCCAACGCACCTGCCAGGTCGGAGCCACCAAGCCAGCGTCGATCAGTCGCTGAGTGATGCCGAATCGGTCGAGCATATCGAGCGTGGGCGGATGGAATGTGGACGCGCGCAAATCGCGCGGGACTTCGGTGTCGGCCTCCAACACCAGGCATTCAATGCCGTAGTGACCTAGAAGAATGGCCGCCGTGAGGCCCACGGGGCCGCCTCCGACGATGATCACGCGTTGAGATTTCATCTTGATTCTTGATCTATGAGGTACGTTATCTGCACTACACCAACAAATGTTTCAATGGCCAACTCCTGGGCTTGACCTACACCGATCCCACATGCGGGCCAAAACGCCGCGCAAGGCTTCGCCCCTTCAACAAGTTCAGGGCCAGCCCGAACGGGAATTGAAAGGGAAAATCTTCGCGATACAGGAGACCCGCTGCGTTCTCAGCTCAACGTCGCAACGATTCCAGGCGTTGCCCCCAGTGCTCACCCTGGAGCCAGCTTTGAATGGAGTACTCGCCAGGATTCACTAGTTCCACCGCCTTCCAGGCCAGGCAGAACATGCATGAGAGAACAGGAACCCCTTGGCCTGCGCGATTGGCATCCAGCAAAGGCGCCAACGTGGGCATGCCCGTTCCCAGCATGACGACCGCGTCCACCCCACTCAATGAGCCCAGTTCACCCAGAACACCCCCTGCTTGAGCAGCGCTCAGGGAATAGATTGGATGGAAGTTGGTAGACGCGTCGTTCATGGTCGATGCCGCCTTCACCACGCTCAAGCCATGCGACTCCCAGTACGTCACGCTTTTTTGAGTCAGCGCTTCAGGATAGGGCGTTGCCAAGGCAATGCGTTTCGCGCCCATCTGAGCCAGACAATCCACCAGCGCAGTCGCCGCTGTGTAAGCCGTCACACCCCTGGCTACCCCCAGGCGCTCCAGCAAGCGCTCCTCGTTCTCGCGCCCCGCGAGATACGAGGCACCGGTGCACCCCAAAGCCAGCGCCTGAATGGGCGCGTTGGCAAACTGGCCGGACACCTGTTCAGCCACGTCAAGGTAATCCAGCAAGCGCTCTTCAATGGTTCCCTTGTTACTGACGAGCCGAGCATTGATATGTGCATAGCCCGGCGGCAGCAGGATTGAGAACTCCGGCTCAACGGTTGTATTGGCCTGGGGCGTCAGCAGCCCGATCAACCCCTTCGGGGCATATTCAACGCTCATGGTTCAGCTCCTCAGTTTCCTTCACACCATCAATCGACGGTGATGTTTTTGTCCTTGAGAACAGCCGTCCATTTGACAATCTCTTTGCGGAGATAGCCGTCAAATTCTTTGGGGCCGAGACCCAGGGGCTGCACACCAGACTTCAAAAGCTGCGCCCGCACCTCAGGGCTTGCCAGCGCTTTCACCGCTTCAGCGCGAATCCGCTCAATCACGTCAGCGGGTGTTTTTGCCGGCACAGATATGCCGAACCAGGCATCGCCCACGGTTCCTGGGTAGGTTTCGTTCATGGTGGGAACGTCCGGATAATCCGTCATTCGCTGAGCACTGCTCACCGCCAACGCCTTGAGCTTCCCGGCAGAAATCTGCGTGGCCGCCACTGCGGGGCTTGTCAACATGGCACCAATAGTGCCGCCCACCAGGTCGGTCAATGCCGGGCCTGTTCCCTTATAGGGCACATGGACCATGCGAAATTGTGCCTGCTGCTGCAAAAGCTCACCGGCCAAAAAGCCGGCGGAACCCACACCCGCAGAACCCCAGCTCACCCCTTTGGGTTCTTTACGTGCAAATTCGATGAACTGCGCCAGCGTTTTGGCCGGATGATCCGCGCGCACGACCAGCATATTCGGGAAGCTTGCAATCAGAAACACGTGAACGAAGTCGTCCATGGGCTTGTAAGCCAGCCTCTGACCAATGAGCGGCGCGGTGGTAATGGCGGCGCCGTTCGAGATGGTCAGCGTGTAGCCGTCGGCTGGCGCTTTCGATCCTGTGTCGGTTCCAATAATGGAAGCCCCGCCGCCTCGGTTTTCCACAACAACGCTTTGGCCCAGGCCCTCAGCCATTTTGGTGCCCATCAAGCGCCCCACGATGTCGCCGGTGCCCCCGGGCGAGAACGGAACGATCATCTTGACCGGCTTGTTCGGGTAGGGGTCAGCCGCCAGGGCACTGCTGATGGGCACCAGTGCAGAGACTAGAACAAGCGCGGCGGAACGCCACGTACGGCTCAGATTAGCCCGCAGGCATGGTGAGGAGAACATGAATCGTTTACCCTGTCGTGGTTGAATTCGAATTGACAGCCGAGCCTTTCAGAACCTGCTCAACTGCCGGGACCATCAAGATCGCTCTGCACGATTTGTCTTAATGTATTTACCATCATACAAATAAAATACCGGTCATGCAAATTTCCATGCCTTTGCCGAAGTACCACCGCGTATACCTGGTGCTGAAGGAGCGACTCCTTGAGGGAATCTACAACGACGGGCTTCCAGGCGAAATGGAATTTTCCAACGAATTCGAGGTTTCCAGGGTCACTATTCGCAAGGCCCTGGGAAACCTGGCTGCCGAGGGCTTGATCGAAAGAACGGCTGGGCGTGGTACGCGGCGGTTGGACGCCCAGGGAGCCCCCGGCAAAGGCGCTTCTGTGTCGGCCCCGCCCCATCTACTGGATAACCTGGTGGACATGAGCCGGAGCACCACGGTCAAGGTGTTGGAACACGCACGCCTGCCGGCCACAGAGCTGGTAGCTGCTGCGCTTCAGGTAGATCCTGGCACCGCAGTGCTGAGAGTCGTGAGACTGCGCAGCACGACGGATGGACCGGTCTCCTATATCGTGACCTGGTTGCCGTCCGCTGTTTTTCCTGGGCTCACCAAAGCCAAGCTGGAGCGCAAACCCATTCTCACCTTGATGGCGGAGGCCGGAGTGGAGATTGCCACAGCCACCCAAACCATTTCAGCGAAGCAGGCTGACAGCGTTGTCGCCAGGCACTTGGCAGTGCCAGTGGGTACGGCGCTGCTCGCGGTCAACCGCGTGGTGCTAGACAAGACGGCTCGACCCGTTCAATGGCTCCAAGGGCTGTACCGCCCGGATCGCTACGAGTACGAAATGAGCTTGTCCCGTGCGGAGGAGGCGGACACCACCAGCGTATGGATCAGCCGCGAACTCAACGCACGAATCCAGTGAGCCTTAAAGCGACGCTTCGACCCTTCGACGTGCTCAGGACAGGCCAAGCTCCGCATGAATGGCTTATGTGAGCATCCGCTCAGACACTGCAGCTTCGGCTACCTGAGTTGAGTTGAATGTGGCAACGCCGTACTGCTCCAAAAAGCTCTGCGCATCCAACGCGGCCATGCAGCCAGATCCCGCACTGGTGATGGCTTGCCGATACACATTGTCCTGAACATCTCCGGCGGCGAAGACGCCCGGGACGCTCGTCATGGTTGCAAACCCGTTGCTCCCTGATCGAGTCGTGATGTAGCCGTTCTTCATGGTCAGTTGGCCGTCGAAGATCGCAGTGTTGGGACTGTGGCCTATTGCAATGAAACAGCCGCGCAGCGCGATATCCTCGGTTTGGCCATCGGGCAAATGAAGCAGACGAACCCCTGTAACACCCCCACCGTCGCCCAGGACGTTGTCGAGCGTGGTATTCAGCTTAAGCCGCAAGTTCCCGGTACGCACGCGCTCGTACATTTTGTCCAGCAAGATGGGCTCCGCCCGGAACACCTCCCTCCGGTGAATGAGTGTCACGCTCCGGGCGATGTTTGATAAGTGCAAGGCTTCCTGGACCGCTGTATTGCCTCCTCCCACAACACAGACATCTTCGTTTCGGTAGAAAAACCCATCGCAGGTGGCACAGCCGGAAACGCCTCTTCCCATAAACTCCTGCTCAGAAGGCAGTCCAAGATATTTGGCGGACGCCCCCGTTGCAATGACCAAGGCGTCACAGGTGTAGGAGTTGTTATCGCCAAACAGCCTGAAGGGCCTACTGCCGAGCTCCACGCGGTGGATGTGATCAAAGACCACCTCGATGTTAAAGCGCTCGGCATGGGCTTGAAAGCGCTGCATTAGCTCAGGGCCCTGCACGCCATGCACATCGGCAGGCCAGTTATCCACCTCTGTGGTGGTCATGAGTTGGCCACCTTGCGCCATTCCCGTGATGAGCATGGGCTGCAGGTTGGCACGTGCCGCATAGACCCCGGCCGTATAGCCCGCAGGCCCGGAGCCCAGAATCAGAACCTTGGCGTGTCTGGCGGTCATGGAGCCGGTGTCATTCAAGGCGGATACCGGCGGCGCGCACGATACCTGCGTAGCGTTGTGCCTCGGATGCGCAGAAGGCACTGAACTGCTCTGGGGTGTCGCCCACCGGCTCAGCCAGCACGTCGGTGATGCGCTTTCGCACGTCTGGCATAGCCAGTACCTCTTTGACCTCCGCGTAGATCCTGGCTGTCACAGCCCGCGGCAACTTCGCTGGCCCCCAGAGACCGTACCAGGAGGACAGGTTAACGCCTGGATAGTTCAACTCTGCAAAGGTGGGCACGTCAGGAAGCACGTCAACCCGACGTGGCGAGGTCACGGCAAGTGAGCGAAGCCTTCCGCTCTTTACGAGGGCGATGGACGACGGCATGGAGTCCAACATGTAGGTAACTTGCCCCCCCATGACATCTGTCAACGCCGGCGCACTGCCTTTGTAGGGGACATGCAGAACGTCGAGCTTGGCGACCGTCTTCAGGAGCTCACCCGTCAGATGACCAGGTGTACCGTTGCTCGAAGAAGCAAATGAGTGCTTTCCTGGCTGCGAGCGGACGAGCTTCAACAGATCATCAAATGAGCGTACTGGCGAATCAGCGCTGATGACGAGCTGAATCGGCGTCGTAGCGACGTTGGTTATAGGCTGGAAGTCCTTGAGCGGGTCATGGGGCATCTTGGAGAACAACGCAGGGTTGACAAGATGCCCGGAGACGTTGATCAGCAAGGTGTACCCATCAGGCGCTGCTTTCGCCACGGCATCGGCACCAATCATGCCGCTTGCACCTGGGCGATTCTCGATAGTCACCGTCTGACGCAGCCGCTCCGAGAGGGCCTGCCCGACGACACGGGCCACGATATCTGTGGGGCCGCCCGCAGGAAACGGCACCATGATTCGAATCGGCTTGGACGGAAAGTCGTCCTGCGCCCAAGCTCCACTCGGCAATCCGGCGGCTACGGTGCCGGACATCGCAATCATGAAACGACGTCGGTCCCAGGCACCGGATTGGGGCCATTGTTTATGGTGGTTCATTTTGTCTCCTGGTTGTTGTTGAAAACGTCGGAACGTTGTTTTCGCTTCTTTTTTAGACGTGACCTCTGGATAACTCGGTGACACCAGCCTCACCAGAGCCGAGCCACTCGTGCAAGACCTTCTCCGTATCTGCGCCAAGCGCTGGTGGTGCTGTCCGGTACTCGACAGGGGTCCGTGAGAGCTTCAATGGACTTCCCACCATGCTGACACTGCCCTCAGCTCCACTAGGCAGCGGGATCTTCATGCCTCGATGAAGAACGTGGTGGTCTGCGAAGACGTCAGCGAGTTCATTGATGGGTCCGCAGGGAACGGACTGAGCCTCCAGCCTTTCCAGCCAATAGGCGCTGGGCAGTTTTTTGATCTGGGCCTTGATGAGGGGAATCAGCTCATCTCTTGATGCCAATCGGGCAGTATTGGTGGCAAACCGGGGGTCATCCGCCCAGGAGGCCATGTCAAGCACCTCGCACAGCCGACGGAACTGGCCATCGTTGCCCACGGTGATGATGATGTGCCCATCCTGAGTTTCGAAGTCCTGGTATGGGACGATATTGGGATGGGCATTTCCCAGACGCTGTGGCTGGACTCCGCTGGCAAGAAAATTCATGGCCTGGTTGGCCAGGCAAGCCACCTGGACATCCAGCAGGGATACGTCTACATGCTGCCCCTCGCCTGTTTTCTCCCTGTGAGAGAGGGCGGCTTGAATTCCAACGGTAGCGTAGAGGCCAGTCAAGATATCCGTCAGGGCGACACCCACCTTCAGTGGGCCGGCACCCTCTTCGCTGTCTGGCCGACCTGTGATGCTCATCAAACCGCCCATCCCCTGAATGAGGAAGTCGTATCCAGGCCGGTTGGCGTAAGGGCCGCTCTGGCCAAAACCGGTAATGGAGCAGTACACGAGCCCGGGGTGCTTTTGACTCAAAGTTTCGTAGTCGAGCCCATAAGCGCGAAGACCACCGACCTTGAAGTTCTCAATCAGCACGTCGCACTTGCGAGCAAGCGCCGCAACGACTCGTTGCCCCTCTGGATCAGTGAAATCAATGGCGACGGAGCGCTTGTTCCGATTGGCACTCACGAAATAGGCAGACTGCGGCACCTCGCCCCACTGCGGGTCGCTGACCCAAGGAGGGCCCCAGCTGCGCGTGTCATCGCCCGATCCCGGGCGTTCAACCTTGATGACATCTGCACCCAGATCTGCCATGACCTGACTTGCCCAAGGACCTGCGAGCACCCGTGAAAGATCCAGCACTTTGAGATGTGACAACGCACCCATTTCTGCCCGCTTTGATAAAAGAGTGTCACGTCGTCCTGCGCAGCCTTGCAGGGCGCGCTAACGACAAATTTCTGCACGGCAACCGCGCCAAATCGCTATACAGCCCCATGGGCTGATAGCCACGTAATCAGCTGCGTTCGAGAAGCCGCCCCAGTCCTGCTGGCAACGTGTTTTCCATCCTTGAAGAGCAGCAGCGTGGGCACGCCTCGAACGCCATACAGCTTGGCCACCTCCGGATTCGCACCAACGTCGATCTTCTCCACAGCCAATTGCTCTTTCAGTTCATCAGCGAGCGTGTCCAGAATGGGGGCAAGCGCAGCGCAAGGCCCACACCCTGGAGTAAAGCAGTCGACAAGTACGGGCGTTGTGGAACGCGCTACCAACACGCCGATATCCGTCATGGACATCTCTCCTATCGCCGCACCCATCACTGAAGGTCAACCTTGATTTGCAGCGGAGGCTGAGTGCCCAGCCAGACCTTCTGGGCCTGCTCTCTGATCTGCGCGACCCGCTGCGCCACCTCTTCAGCAGTGATCGAGCTGACCGGATGGGTAATCACCACCGGCTCAAGGGTCTTCATGCCCACGGCCTGGCGGGTGAGTTCGGTCTCACGCACGAACTCGGTCGTGATGATGACCGCGCTGGGAATGCCAAGCTTCTCCAGTGCGATGGAGTCCCTCACGCACGCTGAGCAGCACGAACCACAGTCGCCGATAGCGGTGAGGACCACGTCATTTTCACTGGCGATCTTCTCGATGAGTTCGGGCGCGGCATCTTTGGAGAAGCTATGTTTTACGTAGTAGTTCACCGCAGCGAACTCGATGTCTTCGCCAAGCGCTGCAGCGGCTCCTCGCAGCAGCTTGTTGGCGTTCCATTTCGAGTTATCCAGAATGCCCAGACGAAGTTTCTTGAGGTCCTTCTTACGCGCGGACGTTGGGACGTTTTCGAACCGAAGCGCGCCGCGCGGGTCGTAAACAGCTACCTTGCTGGGATCAGCTTTCATCAACATGGTTCTCTCCTAAGTTTTCTGGAATATTCCGCTCACGCCTTCTCAGAGGGCACAAGCGCCACCAACGCAATCAGCTCCGTTGTCGTTGGCGCTGCTGCCTTCAATCGGCTGAAGCACCGGGGTGCTCATGTGGCCCCATCCAGGAATCAGCACCGAGAAGCGGCCCGCTTCGCCACCCATCACGAAGAGGTGAATGTGATCCGGGCTGTGAATGATGGGAATACGTGTGTTGTCTTCGCGCTTGTAATACTTCGGCAAGTTGCGGTTGTAGACCTTGCCGTAGCGATGTCCGTACGCCAGGTCGATGAAGCGATTGCCGTGGTTCGCAAAGAGGTAGTTTCGAATGTCGGCGCGTGACCAACCGCGCTTACCGATGGTCTCTGCATGCTCAAGACCGAGGACAACGGCAATGTGGCCCCCCAAGACAGCGCTGTTGGAAGCAATGGTGCTCATGGCCGAGCACATGGTGTCCAGAATGCCCTCCGGGTCGTTGGAGATGTGGTTCGTGACACTGTGCGGCGCCTCGGCAGCCATGGCGAACACGGTCGAGTCTTCAGGCTTATAGCCATGCTCCACGTGGTAAGGCGCTAATGGGCTCTGCGCTTCGTTCTCGCAGACACAGTACGTGTATTTGCCTGGGTGTCCCAGCGTGCTCTTGTCCAGGTCGCCAGGCCAGCCACCACCGACGTTGAGCATGATCAGCCGCAACGCCCGGCCAATGGTGGCGTTGGCTCGGTTGCCGGAACCGAATGCGTTCACACCCCCATTCATTCCGATCTCACGCGCTATCGGGCCATTCACGATGAGAAGAGGCGAGGCGACGTGCGTGGTCGCTTGCACACCATTCAGGTTGAAAGCTTGCTGAGTAACGGCCCGCACCGCGGCCAGCACTACGGGAGCGTACTCGGGCTTGCAACCAGCCATCACCATGTTGATGGCCAGCACTTCACGGGTGAGATCCCCCCAGCGAGGGGCAATGCGTGCTTCGACGAAGGACGGGTCGCCCCCAAGGCGTGCGACGACCTCATCGATCTTTTCCTGAGTGGGAGGAACAACGGGCAAGCCGTCGCTGAAGCCCCGTTCGTAGTAATACTCGACCAAGTCCACGCTCGCTGGAACGTGGCTTACGACTGAGGCTGGCGTTTGCAATACGGCGTTCATCCGTGTCTCCTATTGATAGCGATGAGATGGCGACTAGGTGTCTTGCGCTAAAGCATAGGAGAGATGCCCCATTCATTACAAGATCAATCTATTTCTCTAAATGATTCCACTTTCTGCATAATTGCGTGACCCTGCGCGCTTTTCTCTCTGAGAGCGTGGGTTGAAGATTGGAGAAGACGATGGCCACCGAGATTCTTCCGGACCTGAGCTCGAGAGAGCTGCAGGCCATCTGCGCAATTGCCGAGTGCGGCAGCTTCATGTCCGCGGCTATCACTTTGAACGTCTCGCAGCCTGCCTTGACCCGCACCGTGCAGCGCGTGGAGAAGGCTGTGGGCCTGGAGCTTTTCCGGCGCTCCACCCGGCGCGTGGAGGTAACACCTGCCGGTCAGGAATTCATTTCACTGGCCACAAGGGTGCTCGCCGACCTTCGGATCTCGTTCGGCAATATGCGTGAGATCACCGACGAGCAACGCGGCATAGTCACCGTCTCCACGGTGATGTCGGTTGCCTACACGCAGCTACCGCGCATCATTGCGGGATATCGGCAAGTGAAACCGAAAATCGAGCTCCAGGTTCGAGAGGGCGTCCACGGCACCGTGTCTGACGACGTCAGAAGTGGAAGCAGCGACCTTGGCGTGACCTACATTGACGATGTCGCAAGCGAGTTCAGCACGATCTCGCTAAGCCACGAGGTCTTTCATGTAGTCATGCCCAGCAAACATCCGCTGGCCAAGCAAAGCAAGATCAACTTAGACGACCTGCGTAGCTTCCCGCTCATTTCACTGCCCAAAGAGGCGCAGACTCGTCGACTTCTGGACAGCCATGCCTCGGTGATCGGAGTGACCCTTTCCCATGCCGTTACGGTCAATCACTTCGCGACCTTGGTTCAGTGTGTATATGCCGGTGTGGGTATCGCTATAGTCCCCAGTGGAGCAGTTCCCGCAGCCCTTCACGCCGATTTGGTGACCCGGCCGCTTATGCAACCCAAGTTAAGCAGAACGATCGGGGTCATCCTCCTCAAGGACAGAACACTCACCCCGAGTGCCCGCGGGTTTCTCTCACACCTGCAGGCGGATTGGAAACACGTCAAAGAGACTAAGCCCCGCGGTTCACGCGCGCAGAGTTGATCATCATCCCAACAGCTTGCATCAGCCAGGAAGCGGAGCAGCGACTAGCCCGATGAAATCGGCGCAACTCATCACTTCTGCCACATTGCGCATATCCGCCAGCGAGGTTTTGTGCCGCTCTTCACCGAAGGCTGCGCAACCGTTGTCCAGGACGATGGTGTGGTAGTCCCGCATGTGGGCATCTCGTACCGTGCTCGCGACACCGCCATTGGTCACGATGCCACAAACGGCTACGGTATCTATGCCTGCGCGGCGGAGGACCCAGTCCAATTGGGTATTGAAAAACGCTGAGTAGGCGACCTTGTTGACGGTCACATCAACCAGGCCTTTCAGGGCATCCACGTTCGCGTGGCCCCAACTGCCAGCAGCGAAGTCGCCTTTGCTCAAATAGGGGCGAAGCGCCTTGAGATGTGGAGACACCATCGGCTCACCTTGTGCATCAGTCCAGAGCGTGAACTGACTCGTGGCCACCATACCGCCGGCAGACTTGAGCGCCCTCGCTACCTCAGCCACACGCTCCGGCAGCAATAGTGCCGGTGGATTGGAGTCGCCTCCGCGGGTATAGGTGCCTTGCGGATGCAGGAAATCGTTCTGCAGGTCAATGATGACCAGAGCAGTCCTGGCCGGTACGATGGTCTTTTCTTTGCTCAAAATAATCCCAAAAACAGCATTTCACCGCTGATAGCTTCGCAGAACCCTTATGGAACCGTGAGAGGCTTGGAAATTGCCGGTAGCTAACGGACCGCAGTGGACCATTTCCGCTTTTGGCGCTACAAGCTCTGCAGCTGTCCAATTCAGTCTGATTATGATATCAATGAAACATTATCAATCCTGCACGGTGACGTGTTAACCGTTCGGGCTGAGCTTGGCCTGTCCTGAGCCCGTCGAGGGGTCGAAGCGCCACGCACGGCTTCGACAGGCTCAGCCCGAACGGTATTTATCAATCGAAATCGTCTTAGCGTTTGACGAGAACCGTAGAACCTCAACGCGAACGTATTTTTTGCGGTTGTCAAAGGGCCTAGGCCTTTTTCACGGCGAGTGAAATTCAAACCTCATGAGTACGCATCAGCTCATGCGAGTGCGGTGTCAAGTACCATCATCAGCACGAATCCCGCCATCAATCCTGCCGTGGCAAACACCTCATGGCCTTTCCGGTGAGATTCAGGGATGATTTCGTGGCTGACCACAAACAGCATGGCTCCGGCAGCCAGCCCCAATCCCCAAGGCAAGGCCCCTGCGTAGCTCATGATGGTGGCGCCAATCACAGCGCCCACTGGCTCTACCAGGCCTGACGCTGCGCCCAGCAACACTGCAAACCCACGCGGGTAGCCAGCCGCCAACAGCGCAGCCGCCACGATGAAACCCTCAGGAACGTCTTGTATCGTGATGCCGATGGCCAGCGCATGGGCCATCAGCCCTTCATTGGCGCCATAGCCCACGCCAATAGCCAATCCTTCTGGCACGTTGTGCAGCATGATGGCGATGACAAAGAGCCAAGTGCGGCGCAGCTTGGTCGCCTCCGCACCTTCACGGCCTTTGATGAAGTGCTCGTGCGGAAGCATACGGTCCAGGGCCAGCATCGCTGCGCCACCCAGCAAGATGGCCGTGCCAATCACCGCACCCGCGCCCCAACCTCCACCACCCCATACGTTCGATTCGCGCGCGGCCTGCAAGCCCGGGATCACGAGAGAAAACGCGCAGGCAGCGAGCATGACACCCGCGCCAAATCCAAACAGCGTGTCTTGCGTGCGCTCGGAAGGCCGTTGCGCGAACAGCACTGGCAAGGTGCCAAGCGCGGTGGCCAATGCAGCGGCAGAACCCGCAAGAAATGCACCCCGGACGGCTGGCTGGGTGAGCAGGCCATTCCAGACCATCACGCAAAGTACAGGCACCCCGATGGCGTAAATGACGAGGCCAATCAGGGTTCGCAGCCGCACCGCTCGCTGCGGCCACCCTTGGCGCATACGCGATGACAGTGTGGCAGGTGTGGGCGAAGCTTCGGCCATTTTTACCCGCCGGTCGCGGCTTTTCGTGCGTCTGCGTATCGACGGGCGACTTCATCCCAATCAATGACGTTGTAGAACGCAGCGATGTACTCAGGACGCCGATTTTGATACTTCAGATAGTAGGCGTGCTCCCATACATCCAGCCCCAGAATTCCTGTATTCCCAGAACCTATGCCACGCATGGCGGGGTTGTCCTGGTTGGCGCTGCTTTCCACGCTGAGCTTTCCTTGGGGGCTCATGGCAAGCCACGCCCAACCGCTGCCGAAGCGGCTCAGTGCCGCTTGCGTAAAGGCGGCTTTGAAGGCGTCCAGGCCGCCCAGATCTGCATCGATGGCACGGGCGAGATCACCGCTAGGTGCCCCACCACCTTGGGGCGACATCACACGCCAGAAGAGACTGTGGTTGGCATGCCCGCCGCCGTTGTTGCGCACAGGTGCGCGCAGTTTTTCAGGCAGGGTTTCGACCTGCGCGATCAGCTCGTCTAGCGACAGTTCAGCGAAGGGAGTGCCCTCCAAAGCTGCGTTCAGGTTGTTCACATAAGCTTGATGATGCTTCGTATGGTGAATCTCCATGGTCTGCGCATCAATGTGAGGCTCAAGAGCGTCGAAGGCGTAGTCGAGAGGGGGCAATGTATAGGACATGTGTATTGAGGCTGTAGATATCAAGAAAAACTTAACGCCCTGCTGGCATGGGGGCTTGCAACGGAGCGAAATCGTCCGGCTGCTCAGATGGATGTATGCGCACAATGCGCAGCGCGCCGGGCTGCTCCACCAGTACGCAGGTCTTGCCGGTGCGCTTGCAGTGGTCTTCCACGCGCCAGTAAGCGCCATGGCTGATGCAACCGGTCTGGCAAACCACCAGATCAGCGCAGCGCAAGCTGTGCTCCAGCCAGTCGGCATCAGACTCATGACCATGAAGGTGCATGAGCGTGGAATCCCGCTCATGCTCCGCTTCGATCTCATCCTCCGGCCGAAGGGCCATGGCATCCAGCAACTTGCGGCGGTCTTCTCGTTCCCAGGCCAAGACGCTATCTCGCACGATGAGCGAGGCTCGCAGGCGCACCTGCTGCTGTTGCAGGCGCTCAATCTCTTGCGCCTGCGCAAGCACCTGATGGCCGCAGCGCCGTTGCAGCGCGCCATACTGGCGCAGCAGCACGCTGTGTTCCCGCGCCATCGCATCAAAGTCTTTGTCAGGGTACGGTCTCACACGCTCGGTCTCCAAGTTTTGACACCATGCATTTCGGGCAGCTAAAGTGGATTAAGTTTATATTAAATGAGAACCATTCGCATTTAATTAACCACACCCGCACAAGGTGTTCAAGATCTACTACTCCGGCGCTCGCCAAGCGCGAAGCACCGAGCTATGCTTACAAAAGCGCACGCCGCTTTCCCGTCCGACAACTCCACCTATGAGAGACACCGCATGACCATCCTCGTCGCCTACGTCACCCGTCCCGAAGGCTTGGCCGCCTTGGAAAAAGGCATAGAAATCGCCACGCGCCGCAATGAGCGCCTAGTCGTCGTGAACGCGGGAGCGGGCGGCCGCGACGAATCGATCATTGACGGCTATGAAGGCGAACGCGTGGCAGAGCGGCTCTCCAAGCTGCCTATCCAGGCGGAACTCAAGCACTTCGTTCGCGGTAAAAGCACTATCGAAGAAATCGAGGACCTGGTCGACGAACTGGAGGTATCGGTCTTGGTCATCGGCCTGCGCAAGCGCTCGCCAGTGGGCAAACTTCTGCTGGGCAGCATGGCTCAAGACATCCTGCTGAACGTGTCCTGCCCCGTGCTGGCGGTCAAGGCGCCTTAATCGCGAAGATTCGGTCTGGTTGGTATGCTGATTACCTGGATTGCCTGGATTGACCGGGTTGAACAGCGCCTTCGGTCGCTATTTCAGATCGCAGCGCCAATCCACTTGACTATGAAGTGGCTCCATAGTTTTTAATGGCGGCATGAAACCCAACATGAGTGTTCACCGCCGCAATTTTTTTCTCACCGCAGGAGCGTCGTGCCTGTGCTTCGCTGAATCCGCTCAGGCGCAGGTGGATGTAGGCAAGCCCTCTGCCATGCGGCGCTTGGTGCCCGCTGCTGAGCTGGAAGCTGCAGCGATTGCGCAATACAAGAAACTGCTTGCAGAGGCCAAATCCAAGGGCGTGCTGGTAGCTGATGGGAACCCGCAGCTGCAACGTCTGCGCGCTATCGCCGCCCGGATTGTGCCCTTGAGCGCGCAATGGAATGACCGGGCAAAGGATTGGCGCTGGGAAATCAATTTGATCAACAGCAAGCAGATCAATGCGTTTTGCATGCCAGGCGGAAAAATCGCGTTCTTCACGGGCATTCTTGACGAGCTCAAGTTAACCGACGATGAGATTGCGATGATCATGGGCCATGAAATGGCACATGCCTTGCGTGAACATGCCCGTGAGCGCCTGGCCAAGACACAAGCCACCAACATGGGCCTTTCACTGGGCGCCCAGTGGCTCGGCCTAGGGGAGTTGGGCAATGCCGCTGCGGGCGTAGGCACCCAGCTCCTCGCACTGCAATTCAGCCGAAGCGACGAAACCGAGGCGGATCTCGTGGGCCTGGAATTGGCCGCACGCGCAGGCTACAACCCCAACGCGTCTGTCACCTTATGGCAAAAAATGGGCAAGGCCTCCGGCAATTCAGGTGGCTTGAAATTTTTATCCACGCACCCCTCCGGGCCGAATCGCATCAAGGAACTACAGACCAATGTGCCCAAGGTGCAAGGCCTGTACGAGAAAACACGCCAACGCTAGCTCGGCGCGGCTGCAGACTCGCCCGCCGCGTTTTCTTCTGTTCCCTGCAATATGCAGCCCAGGCAGCTCTGCCGAAAAACATAATTTTAGAAACCTCTTGACCTTGAAGTAACTACAGGGTTTCAAATAGAGGCATGAACGAAAAAATCCTAGCCACTCCTGCACACTCCTGCTGCGGCAAGGCGGCATGCGAAGAACCCTCCAAACCGAAAGCCAGCCCCAAGAACTCACCTCAGGGCGCCGGAACCACTTTCCGCATTCCCACCATGGACTGCAGTGTGGAAGAGTCTGAAATCCGCCAGTTGCTTGAGCCCATGCCGGGCATTCGCGCCCTGGTATTTCGCCTGAGCGCCAGGACCTTACGTATCGACGCCACAGAGCAGGCCCTGCCGGGTGCGCTGGCGGCGCTCAAGAAGGCCGGGTTCGAGCCCACGCCAGTGCGCGCGGATGCAGCGGCCACGCAGCCCACAGGTACTGCACATACGCATGACCACGGCGCAACACACACCCATGGTGAAGACCATGATGATGAGCACGACCACACAAATGGTTTCAGTGGTGGTATCTGGCGCATGGTGGTGGCGTTGGTGTTCGCCATTGGTGCGGAAACGATTTCGTTCTTTGCACCGGAGACCACCGCCTGGAAGATAGGCGGCATGGCTGTGGCGCTGGTGGCCATTGGTCTAGCAGGTCTTGAAACCTACAAGAAGGGCCTGGCCGCCCTGTTCAGAGGCAAGCTCAACATCAATGCCCTGATGTCCGTGGCCGTGACAGGTGCATTCCTCATAGGCCAGTGGCCAGAAGCCGCCATGGTCATGGCCCTGTACGCCATCGCTGAGTTGATTGAGGCCAAGGCCGTTGACCGAGCCCGCAACGCCATCCAGGGACTGCTGGCCATGGCGCCCGAAACAGCATTGGTAAAAGACGCCAATGGTGCATGGGCTTCGATGCCGGTGGCGGAAGTGACTCTGGATGCCACAGTGCGTATCAAGCCAGGTGAGCGCGTTCCGCTAGATGGGATTGTCACCAAAGGCACGGGCGCCATCAACCAGGCACCCATTACCGGGGAAAGCATTCCCGTTGACAAGCAGGCCGGTGACCCCGTGTTCGCAGGCACCATCAATGAGACGGGGGAGTTGGAGTTCCGCGTCACATCGGCCGCAGGCAACACCACGCTCGCCCGCATCATCCATGCTGTAGAGGAAGCCCAAGGCACGCGCGCGCCCACTCAGCGCTTCGTAGATCGCTTCGCAGCGATCTACACACCGGCCGTGTTCGCCATTGCGGTAGCCGTGGCCGTGTTGACACCCTTCTTTCTGGGCATCACCTGGTTGGAAGCCCTCTACAAAGCGTTGGTCTTGCTGGTGATTGCCTGCCCATGCGCGCTAGTGATCTCCACACCTGTGACTGTGGTGAGCGGCCTGTCTGCAGCTGCACGCCGGGGCATTCTTATCAAAGGGGGTACTTACCTGGAGAACGCGCGCTTGCTCAATGCGGTTGCACTGGACAAAACCGGCACCATCACGGAAGGCAAGCCCAAACTGGTGGCCTGGCGCACTTGGGGGGATGCCAATGACGCGGCTGTCCAAGCGCAGGCGGCGGCTATGGCGGGCCGGTCAGACCATCCTGTCTCCAAAGCTATCCTGCAAGGGCTGGGCATGGAGGTTTCAGAAGTTGAGGATTTCAAGGCTTTTCCAGGTCGTGGTACGGAGGGATTGGTAGCAGGCGAACGCCTGTTCCTGGGCAACCTGCGCCTCATCACTGAGCGCGGATTGAGCGATCCCCAGCTCGAAGCCGAGCTGATACAACATGAGCAACAGGGCCGCACCCTGAGCCTGCTGGCCAACGAAACGCAAGTGCTGGGCATCTTTGCGGTGGCAGACACCATCAAGGAAAGCTCCAGGCAAGCCATTGCAGACCTTAAGGCGTTGGGTGTGACCTCGGTCATGCTGACAGGAGATAACGCCATGACGGCTCAAGCCATTGGAAGTCAGGCAGGCATCGTGGATGTGCGTGGTGATCTGCTGCCGGAAGCCAAGCTGCAAGCCATCAAGGACATGCAGAAACGCTATGGGCCGACGGGCATGACCGGCGACGGCATCAACGATGCGCCCGCATTGGCGCAAGCGGACGTAGGCTTTGCCATGGGTGGTGCAGGGACCGATACCGCCATGGAAGCCGCCGATGTCGTCATCATGAATGACAACCTGATGCGGGTGGCAGAAACCGTGCGCCTGTCCAAACGCACCCACGCCATCCTCTGGCAAAACATCAGCCTGGCGCTGGGTATCAAAAGCGTATTTTTTGTGCTGGCGGTGTTTGGGACCGCCACCATGTGGATGGCGGTTTTTGCCGACATGGGTGCCAGCCTGCTGGTGGTGGCCAATGGATTGCGGCTACTGCGCGGCGGCAAAGAGGCTGGGCCTGGCCAAGCCCCACCGGCACACGCCAACTAGGGCTCTGGTTTGGGCGGCTACTTTGGATACACGCGTTGGACTTCTTCATCGACCAACGCTTTCAGTTGCTCCACTCCAAACACTTTGAGGGGCCGGCCATTGACAAAGAAGCCCGGTGTCCTGGTTACCTTCAACTCGTTAGCGTCTGCAATATCCTGCTTCAGGACCGCAAGAACTTCAGGAGACGCCGCATCCGCTCTGGCCTTGGGCAGATCCAGGCCAGTGCCGCCCACAAATTCCCATATCAGTTCAGGGTTAGGGGCATGGTGTGCGGCCCACTGAGGTTGCGCCCGTAATGCGGCCTCCACCACTGGCCAGAACTTGCCTTGCAAACGCGCGGCCTCAAGGATTTTGATCGCCACATCCGAGCCTTCATGCAGCGGTGCATAGCGCACAACCAACTGAACCTTGCCGCGCTGCCCATCGACCATGCTTTTCACAATAGGATAGAAAGCGCGGCAGGTTTCGCAAGCGGGATCGAAGAATTCAACGATTCTGACTTTGGCCTCCCTGAAGCCATAGACGGGTGAATGCGCCCTGTTGAATACGGAGTTGGGCTCGCTTGCGAGCTGTGTCAAGGCCTGCTCCTGCTGGTTGAAATGGCGATATACGCCAAAAGCAAACCCCAGAAGCACCAGAAGGCCGCAGAGAACGATGGTCAGTTTCTTATTGATCATTTTTTAGTGTCTTTCCTTGCGGCCATCAAAAGCAGCAAGATGATTGAAAACGCCACGAGGGACATCAACGGGATCGTGATGAAGCCCACCAACTCAAGCTTTTGCTCTGCACATGAAGCACCCTTGCCGCAGGGCTGAATGCTTTTGGGAATCAAGCCGGAATAGAGAAGGCAGTGGTAGAGAGCAATGAGCCATCCCACCGCCGCAAGGGGCAGCGCGTACTTCACGCCGCGGGCATCCTGCGTGTAGGCCGCCACGCCCAGAATGAGCACCAGAGGAAACATGGCAATACGCTGATACCAGCACAGCACACACGGCTCCATGCCCTTCACTTCACCCAGGAAAAGCGCCCCCAAGGTGGAAACCAGGGCAATCAGCCAACTCACCAGCAGCAAGCGCCACTGCCGCTCCGAGGTGCGGCACGGATTCGATGCGGAGGGGCTAGTCATTGGAGCCTCCAGGGCGCTGAAAGGCTGACCAAACTAGAAGACCAGCGCCACACACAATGCCAATATCTGCGATGTTGAACGCGGGCCAATGCCAACTGCCGGCGTAGAAGTCGAGAAAATCGACAACATACCCCCGCATGGCACGGTCCAGCCCATTGCCCACGGCACCACCCAGCACCAGAACGTACCCCAGCCACTCACGCCAAGGCAGAGGTTTTCTCAAGGCAAAGATGATCCATACCGAAACGATCAACGCGATCGCACCAAAAAAGACCCGTTGCCAGCCGCCAGCGTCGGCCAGAAAACTGAAAGCCGCCCCGTAGTTCCACACGTGAACGAGATTGAAGAAAGGGGTGATCGGTTGGCGCCAGCCATACGGGGTGAAATCATGTACCCAGTACTTGATGCCTTGATCCAGCAAGACGATGGCCAAAGCGATGCCATAGGCCATCACACGGAGAGGCAAGGTACGGCAGACAGAGCCCGCGATCCCATGCCGGATTGAAGAAGACATAGCTCAGCTCAAAAAGTTGAAATCCAGGCCGCGCAGCGGCGCCAATAAGGCAGCGCCTGCCTACACGGGTCAGCAATGACAGGAATTAAGGAGCGGCTGAAGAACCCAATGCAGAAGGCTGGGCGATCGGGCCGGGGCCAGTGTCTAGTGGCGAATAACCAGCGCTATTTGCCAACCATCCGACACCGCAGACTGAAGCCCGGTGCCCCACGACACCAGACAGCTCAGCATCGAGAGAGATTCTTCAAAGCCCTCAACGAATTGGAGGTTTGAGAATCGGACCTTGTTCAACACTGGCGACACGGGTGGTCAGCCAGGAAAACTCGCCTCGCACGGGGCCAGCCACCTTCTGGAGCCACTGCCCATCTGGAATGGCAGCCTGCTGGCAGGCATGGCAGTTGCCGCACACGCCGCAGGAGGATGAGGAATGGCAGTCCAACGAATGGCTGGAACTGAGGGATTGGGCACTCTCCGCACCCGTGCACACCTCGCTCGCGGAATGCCCTATGCGCGCATCTTGCGTCATATTCATGGTGTGAACGCCAGCCGAAGGCAAGCCCGCAACAGCGAGCTGGCTGGAAGTCAACAGCAGGAACAATACGATGAAGAGACGGTACATGAAGCCAAGCATCCGGGTGGATAAGGATCCACCTGCGAACATCAGGATTCTAAAGGCGCGGGAAAGAAAGGGCTGAGGGTGCACCAGCCCGACCACGAGCCCAGCTTGCTTCAAGAACCAAGATCAGAATGCACGCTCTGAAGAGCCAAGGTCAAATGGCCGGCTGTTCAAAGAAGTGAACCACTCCCAGAGCTTCTTCTGCTGGCACGATGACTTGATCAAGCAATCGCTTCGCTCGGAATCCGGCTTGCGCCAGAAAGGCGTTAGTGTCATCCAAGTTTTTCACCGAAAAACCGACCGCTGCAATAGAGGGGGTTGGTGGAAACAGCGAGCCAGGATAGAAGCCCGCCATATCTTCAACTGCAACGAATTTCAATCTGTTTTGGTTGGGGAGGGTAATCTCGAAAAAATTCGACCGCTCGACAAAAGGCTGCCCTGTAAGAACAGAGTACCTGGCCGCCGTTGCTGCCGGATCCAGGCTTTGCAAAACGATGCTGGATATTCCAATGGTCCCGTTCGCATGCTGCAGGTGTCTCGGCTGATGGATCAGCTCTGGAGTGCGGTGATAGGCCGCCTGCATCAAGCCTTCGGGTTCGCTCCCCAGATGCACGCATTCAAACGAAGCGGTCTGTTTTCCTGTGGCGGTTTCCACATCACGCTGTAGATGAACGACTCCAGACGTATTGACCCCGCTTGCTTTCGCGCGGTGATCAACAGTTTCAGGATTCTGGCAGCCAAAACAAATGATGTGAGCACCCTGAAATTTGTCTAGAAACTTTCCCCATCCCCAGTCGAGTTTTCCGGGATTAACAATGCCGAGAAGCTCCACATAGTTGTGGGGAAACACAGCGCATCGGTTGCCGGTGGCCATCAGTTGAACGGGCTCACCCACCTTGGATGCACCGGAGTGCACTGAAAGCTCAGAGAGCGTAAAACCCATGCGCTCGTAAAGGGACGATGCTGCATCCAGATCATGCACCGCCACACCCACATGGTTGATGCTGTCTATATCACCGCGAGAAAGATCACTCATTCCAAATCTCCTAAAAATACTTCCGTCTTATTCGACCTTGATGTCGGCAGCCTTGATCATCTTCGCTTTGTATTCGAAGTCTGACTGCACGAAGGCTTTGAAATCCTTGGGAGAGCTTCCAACTTCGGCGTATCCAAACGCTGTGACTTCCTTGGCGATGAATTCTGGGTCCTTGAACATAGTGACCACATCCGCCCTCACCTTTTCCAAGGTAGCCTGAGGCGTGCCTTTAGGCGCAAACAGACCGAACCATGAGCGCAGATTCAACCCAGGAAAGCCGGCCTCAGAAAACGTGGGGACATCAGGCATGATGGGGATTCTTTTGGTGCGGTCTACAGCCAACGGACGCAGCGTTCCCGACTTGTAGTGACCTATCCAGTTCGCGCCACCCAGGGTCACTTCTGTCTCACCTGAAAGCGTGGCATTCAGGGCCGGGGCAATCCCTTTGTACGGAATCTGCGCAATAGCTGCGCCGGTTTGAAGGCGCAAGGTTTCAAACAACAAATTGGGTTGGCTACCAGGGCCGAATGACGCGTAGTTCAGCTTCCCCGGCTGTGCTTTGGCCAGCGCAATCAGATCGGACATGGTTCGCGCTTTGACCGCCGGGTTCACCACCACGATCAATGGCAAGTCAATGAGCTGGGTTACAGGCTCCAGATCTTTCAAAGCGTCAAAAGGCAATTTGGCGTAGAGATGTGGGTTGCTCGTAATACTGGAGTCGCTGGTGAACAGCAAGGTGAGTCCGTCAGGAGCAGACTTGGCCACATAGTCTGTGCCAATGATGGTGGCGGCACCCGGCCGGTTATCGACCATCACCGGCTTGCCCCACATTTTTCCCAGTTTTTCTGCCACCCCCCGCGCCATGGCATCCACTCCTCCGCCGGCAGGGTATGGGACCACAAGGCGCACAGGGCCACTTGGATAGCTTTGCGCCGCAACGGAGACGCTCAGGCTCGCGAGGAAAACGAGCAATGCTTTCTTTATAAAGTTCATCATGGATCTCTAAAGTTGAATGAAAAAAGCAGGCTTCAGATCTGGTCAAAAGCCATCAAAAACGGTTGTGCGGGCTGATACGGCGCCCAATCTTCCACATCCGGTACGCCTCGTTTGGCGAAGCTCAGGATCGCGTGGCTGAAATGCGCAGCCAACGGCTTCAACTCTTCAATGTCAAAGCCCTCCAACATCGGTGCGTCAGACCATTGCTCGAGGTTGTCAAAGAAGAACGGGAGATCAAGGCAATGTGGTGCATACAGCGATGGCTGCCTTGTCTGCAGATCGAACCGGTAGGCGTACACACAGGCCTGGCCTGCGACATAGTCAGCTACGCGAAGCGCAGGTCCAACAAACAGCTCGTCCGATATGCCGTCAACCCATTGCGTATACGGATTGGCGCGTGGCCTGCGAGAGGCGGTCAGCCGGTAGGTGTGTGAAGCACTCTCGCCGTGAGTGGCTTGGTACCACGCGACGACACTCTCTGGGTCTTTCTTGATGTCCTCCGAGGCGCGCCAATAAAAGGCCGCGGTCTCTTCTCTAGTAAATCCGATCAGCATCTCCGAGCAATGCGTGGACGCCGGCTCGTCAACAGGGGCCATCAGCGTCGTCTCATCAACATACGGCCGAAAGATCGGTGAAATGGATCCGGCCACGGCGCGCCCTTTGCTCAATGTCCCCACGGCTTCAATTATTTTC
This sequence comes from Ottowia thiooxydans DSM 14619, assembly GCF_000422885.1. GTDB lineage: Bacteria > Pseudomonadota > Gammaproteobacteria > Burkholderiales > Burkholderiaceae_C > Ottowia > Ottowia thiooxydans. The sequence goes on from NZ_AUGX01000036.1 coordinate 27,693, forward strand.
TCCGAACTCACCGAGGCGAGGTCTTTGATGTCTCTCGCGCCAAGTAAGCGCATCAGGTCGTTCGTGCTGTCCTGCGCCTCCTCCAGAGACGAATGGATTTCCCCGGGATAGCTCATCAGGATGACTCTCTTGAACAGTCCTTTGGCTTCGTTAGATTTGGCAAGGGCCAAAGTCAAAAAGGCGCCCGCAGATTGCCCCGCCAGCGTGACGTTGGAAGAGTCGCCGCCGAATGCTGCAATATTTGATGAGACCCAGCGCAAGCCAGTGAACACATCGAGGATGGCGTTGTTTCGGGGTACTTCAGGGTTCGCGATATTGCCCCAGGCCCCCAGGCGATAGTTCATCGTCACGATGACGACTTCTCCTTTGGAGGCCAGCCGAGCGCCGTCATACCAGCGCACCGCACCTCCGGAGGTGAATCCTCCGCCATGTAAAAACACGATGACAGGAAGTCCTTTCGCTCCTACTGGCGTGCTGATGTTCAAGGTGAACGCCTGATCCGATTGCACGTGCGCTTCTACGGCTCTGCCCATGATGGAGGCCAGCCGGCTCTCCGGCTGCGGAAACACAGCAGGCTGCTGAGTGCAATCGAGAATGTCGCCCCAAGCCTTGAGCGGCGATACGGCACCAAAACTCCCCAACGGACCGATCGCTTCCCCATAAGGAATGCCGCGATACGTTTCAACCCCTGCCTCCAAGACCCCTTGAACTCGACCGAGCGATGTTTCCACAATTGGCATTTGCCTAGTACCCTTCACTGTTTGCTGAGGCCAATTCTCAACAGTGCTAACGTGACGGTAAAGTGAATTTTTGGGAGCACCAGATGAAGAATGTTCACATCGAGGGCAAGGCCATACCCGATGATGAAAAAATCGTGAGCCGGCTGAAGATGCGGCATCTTTCCGCCGTTCTGGCCATTGCCCGTGCAGGCAGCCTGCAAAAGGCAAGCCAGGAACTGGCGCTCAGTCAGTCAGCAGTTTCCAAGACATTGACTGAAGCGGAAGAGCTGGTGGGTCTGAAGTTATTCGATCGATCCGCCAATGGAGTGAAGCCCACCCTGGTGGGTGAAGTCATCATCAGGTACAGCGCCAATGTCACGGCGAATACCAAGCAAGCGTCTGACGAATTTCGCGCGCTTCTGCGGGGAGAGTCCGGAAAGCTGACGGTGGGCATCTTCACGCCCGTGGCTTGGTGGGATGCACTGTCTTCGTGCATCTACGATTTTCAGAAATTGGCCCCCATGGCGCGCCTCACGATTCGCCAGGGCGGCATTGAAGATCTCATGGCTTCGCTTCGCGACAATGAGTTGGATATCGTGCTGGGGCGCTGGAACGAAGAGCGTCCGCCTGGCAACATTTCCGTCGTTCCACTGCTTGATGATGGTGGCCCCAGGTTCGTCACGCGTGCCGACCACCCGCTGATTGGAGGGCCAGTCTCCATGGAGCAATTGATGGCGTTTCCGTGGTTTCTCCCCGAACCGCCCAATATATTGCTGACAGCGCTGGAAGCTATGCTTGAGGCCGCCGGACTTTCGCTTCCGAACCGAGTTATCTACTCACACGCCTACACCATCAATCTCGCAGTCTGTGAGCGAACAGACATGATCTCCATCTTGCCCGCCTACGTACTGCCAAGGATCAGGACCTTGTATGGACTGCGGCCATTGGAAATTGATCTACCGTTGAAAACCGTTCCCCTTTCTGCGTTTCTGAATGCTGACAAACCGATAGAGCCCACCACCAAGAAATTCCTTGATCGACTCAAGGAGATCAGCAGTGGTCGTTAACTTGCCTCCCAAAAGCATGAAGAATCGAGCCCTCATCCGATTTGCTTGCAAGCTCGCAGCCGTGCTGTTCTTGCTGCTTGCGCTGTGGAGCTTTCTATGGATTGCTTCCTCGTACAGCATGGCATTTACCGAGTGTTCCGGAACCTATGAACTGTTTTCACCCAATCCGCGTTGCCGGCAACCCGCCATTGCAAGTCTGCTGGCATTGGCGAGTTTTATCGGGGCTATCGCCGCACTTTTCATCGCACGCCGGTTCCGCCCCTAAGAACCCGCTCAAGGTCCTTCTGTGATGCAACCAACCACCGATAGAGAGAAGATCCTGGCTGCAAGCTTGTGCGAGATCCGTTCGTTACTGGCAGGCTACCTTGGCAGCCATAACGAGGCCAGCCTGGAAGTCCGCCAAGCCGCTCATTTGGCTTACGCAACTCACAACCTGGCTCAATCTGTCCTTGAGGGAAGCCAAGGTGATGTCCGCGTTTGTTTGAGTGCGATCCGCGCCGCGGATGAAATGCTCGGCAGCGAGTTCTCGAAAACTCTCGCGGCGTTGGGGCTTGAGGTGAAGGCTTCACCCGGTTCAGGGGGCGAGTAATTCAGATGTCACGACCCTGAGCACCTTCTACCGCACTGAAGCATCGTTCGACACCGTTGACCTGAGTACCAGCCAATCCGAACCAGCGAACCCACATCACCATGATCTTTGCTGAAATGGAATACCCAGAAGACTACTGGGACTTTCACGGTCAACTAAAGGACTTCCTGTCCGCTCACTTTGCGCACATTGATTCAGGCTTGCAAGGTGACTCCTGGTTCTGGATCTATGACGGTCAGCAGAAGGTGGCTCTGGATACGTTCTCTTCGATGAAGCATCAGATCAAGTCCGCTGCACCGTGCGAACACGTGCAATTGGTCATCAAGACTCTTCAGCTCAGATACAAGGTGAATGTTTATCCCGAGCCTGAAGTAGAAGGAACCGAGGATTTTTAGAAGGCCCAATCCGCGCTGGTTAGTCACCTTAGCGTCGTGCTCAACGGACGCGTCTACACCGTCCACCCGCGTGACGATGCTCTGCTGCTGTACGAGACTTTACCGAGCAGCAGCATGAGACCAAGTCCAGAATTTAATACCGCCATTGCGGAACTATGAAAAAAAGATTCCTCTCGATTTGCATCCCCCTCGTAACGATGATCCTGGGCTTTTCTGTATATCTTGTTTTGGCATATTTATTAAATATTCCGTCCCAGACAATTTATGTCGCGATCACAGTTGGATTTCTACTTGCTTTCTTCGAGGTGCAGGTAATTCGAACGCTCCCGCTCGACGTCATTCAGTACAGCCTGTTGGATGGAACCATATTTCCATTTTTCTCATTGGGTATTGCAACAGGCATGATTTTTTGAAAAGGATAGCGTCACGCTGCGGGTTCATAACCATTGCAGAGGCATAGCGGATCGACGTGAAATATCCGCGCTAGTCGCGCGCGGAAGGTATGCCGCAACGGTTACGCCGAGTTCAAATTAAGTAGTCGATCCAGGTACACCCGATACAGCTCTCTGGATTCTTGCTTGAACATGCGTATGCGCCCCGTATGACTCAGCACCAGCAGCCCCACCGCGTACGCGAACAAGGCGGTGACCTCCGCTAGGGCTTTCTCTGGTGAAAGCCCAAGGGCCTCCAAGCCTTGCTGGATGGGCTGCAGCGAGTCTCTCAATCGCTTGTTGAGGGTTTCATTCAAGGCTGGCGTCAAACCACGCGGCTGCATTCCCTGAAACAGATAGAAGCCCAGATCGAGGTCCCTGGGGTTCTCGCGGTAGAAATCAAAAAAGGCTTCAGCGGCGGCTCGTGTCGTCTTGGCCGCTGTGCGGCTTGATTTTGACGCCGCCACCGTGACACGTTCGTTCAACCGCTCCAGCGACTCCCCAAGCAGAGCGCCATAGACCTCTTCCTTGCTGGTGAAGTAACTGTAGATCGCGCCTGGTGTATAGCCCGCTTGCTGGGCAATCTCCCTGATGCTGGTGCCTTCCAGACCTCGCTCAAAGAAGACCTTGCGCGCCGCGTCCAGCACCAGGGCACGGCGCACATCCACGAGGGCCTTTTGCCGTTCGTCTCTGGCGTTACTCGGCGCTTTCGAAGGCTTCTTGCCAGTGGGTGCACGCGTGCCCGAGGTATCTGAGGTTTCGGTTAAAGCCATGTGCAAATTCTACTATTGATCAATTAATTGAACAGTGTTTAAATTGTCAAACCCACAAGAAGGACAAAGACAATGGACAAGACGACGATCGCTTTCCCACAGGCCAAGCTCATGACTGGCGATGAGTACCGTGAGTCACTCAGACGCTATAAGCCTGTCGTTTATGTAGATGGACGACTGGTAGACAGTGTGGCCGACGAGCCCGCGTTCACGCCTGGGGTCAATGCCTTGGCGTTCACCTACGACTTTGCCCTGAACCCCCAATACGCCCCCATTGCCCTGGCTACACAGACTTTCCGAGGAAAAGTGGTCAACCGCATGCTTCATGTCAATGAGTCAGCAGGCGATCTACTCAACAAGCTGGAGGCTGTGCGGGTGCTTTGCCAGGAGACCGGATGTGCCCAGCGCTATCTGGCGCACGATGCCATGAACGGCCTTTATCAGGCCGTGGCCCATATCGATGACGCCAGGGGTACTACCGAGCACCGCGAGCGCTTCGCCGCCTACCTGGCCGAAGTGCAAGACCGCGACCTGTCGCTCGGTGTGGCCATGACGGATGCCAAAGGTGATCGCAGCAGGAAGCCTCATCAACAGGCGAACCCAGATACCTACGTACACGTCGTCGAGCGCAATGCAAAAGGGATTGTGATCAGCGGCACCAAGGCCATCGTGACCGGCGGCCCCTACATGCACGAACTGCTGGTGATGCCCAGCCGCAACATGGGCCCTGAAGACGAAGCATTCGCCGTCTGTTGCGCCGTGCCTGTGGATGCTCCAGGGATCACCATGGTTTCCAGGCCGGCAGGCCGCCCTGGTGAGAAGCTGGAACATGGCGATGCACTGTTCTCACGCAAGTACGGCCAGGCTACCGCCGTGGTCATCTTCGATAAGGTCTTTGTGCCATGGGACCGAGTGTTCTACGTCGGCGAGTGGGAACACAGCCACGTGCTCACCTACAGCTACGCAACCCACCATCGCCACAGCTGCATCGCCGCCCGCGCTGGCTTTGGAGATCTTCTCATCGGCGCTGGCGCGCTGATGTGCGAAGCCAATGGCCTGGACCCCGCCACCAAGAGCAACCTGCGCGACCCCATGGTCGAGCTCATCAAGATTACCGAGGGCTTCTATGCTTGTGGCGTGGCGGCCAGCGTGTACGCCACCAAGGATGAGCACAGCGGCTCCTTCATGCCCGACCCTGTGTTCAGCAACATTGGCAAACTCTTGCTCGCCACGCAGATCTACGACATGCACCGGATTGCGCATGAAGTCTCCGGCGGCTTGATCGTCGCGCTTCCCGGCCCGGATGAAGACCACAACCCTGCGACATCCGCCAAGCTCTCAGCAGTTCTACAGGCCAACACCAGCGTGCCCTATGAAAAGCGTATCCAGACGGCGCGCTTCATTGAAGACCTGACCGCGTCCTACCAGGGAGGTTGGTACTCAGTCATCAGCTTGCATGGAGGTGGCTCACCCGCTGCAATGAAACAGGAAATCTGGCGCAACTACCCCGTGGGATCGAAAGTGGAACTGGTGGAACGCCTGCTCGACCGAGGCGTTTTGCATGACGAGAAACGCGCCATCACGCAAAACCGTCAGCCTGGGCGATGCTGCGACACGGGTTGCACTACGCCTGGCCAGCCTGTGATGGTGCCGCTGCCGGTGAGCACCAAGGCGATGGTGGCCCCGGAGTAAGTCAAGCTGAAAGCGGGCGGTTAGTTCTCAAGTTCAATGAGGCCTGAACGCCTTGCAGTGCTTTGCTCAATTGCCTGGCGCATGCAAAAGCACGTCGAAGACGACCGCGCTGAAGTCCTTGAAGGGCTCGTCGTTCTTCGCGACTTTCATCCGGACCAGCGCGCCTTGCCAAGCGTTCAATATGAAGCGACCCAACAGTTTCGGGTCGGAGGTGTTGGCGATATCGCCTTTCTCCTGCGCCTGATGCACCACTTGTGCGATGGCACGGCTCCACGCCTCAAATACCTCGGCGAACGCAGCGCGCGATGTGGCGTGGGTATCGGCGATCTCTGAGCTCATCGTACCCAGAAAGCAACCAGCGGTGTAGTCACGGTCTTTGACGATCTTCCAGTTCGCCCGGAAATGCCGACGCAGCCGCTCTATTGGCGCGTAGCGCTCGTCGCGCAACACATCAATCCCGTTCGACTCCACGTAGAGCTTGAGAGCCTCAAGTGCGAGGTCCTCTTTGCCCTTGAAGTGGTTGTAGAACGAGCCTTTGGGCACGCCCGCGGCATCCGTCAGGTCCTGGATACTGGTGGCGTTGTATCCATGGGCCTGAAACACCTCGAGTGAGGCGTCCACAATCTGTTGTCGAACGCTGTGCCGTGCCATGGGATGTCTGATAGTGCTGAAAGGAAATGCGAACGCCGATTGTGCACCTGTCAGTGGCGGCGTTATACCCCCAACGCCGCCGCGCGCAGGTAAACGCCCGACGAAAGGCCAGCCTTGACCTGCCGCGCAGGCTCATCTGCCAGCACCTCCTCCTGCCCAGCCTCCACGGCATCAAAACCCTGGCCCACCACCTCATCTGGTGTCACTTTAGGGCCGCCAAAGCCCTTTGCCATGTCGGTGTCGATGAACCCGGCATGTAGACCGATCACCAGCGTACCCTGCCCATGGAGTTCGCTGCGCAATGCGTTCGTCACGCCCCACGCTGCAGCCTTGGCCACGCAGTAAGCGCTGAGCGCTGGCGCGTTCATCCAGCTCAAGGCCGACAACATGTTCAAGAGCGCGCCTCCTCCGTTGTGCTTCAACACCGGAGCGAAGGCTTGCGCCACGGCGAGCATTCCAAACACATTGGTATCGAACTGCTGTTTAAGGATGGGGGTGTTGGCCGCCGTGGCAATTCCGCCTGGCAGCGAGATGGCGGCATTGTTGATGACAAGAGTGACATCGGACGCGAGCGCCGCAGCAGCGGCGACCTGAGCCGGGTCCGTTACGTCCAGACGAACCGGGACAACCCCTTCAACCCGGACGCTTTGCGGGTCACGCGCCGCAGCGTAGACCTTGCGTGCGCCCCGGGCAAGCGCCAGTCTGGCGAAAGTCGCGCCAAGTCCCCTGTTGGCACCTGTAATGAATACGACCGAATCTTTGATCTCCATGGAAACTCCTTTGACTTCAGTAGAGGGGTATGCAACACGCAGCGGCGAGCGCCGCTGCCCTGGTTATGGGGTTGGCTTGATAGCTCCAAGGTAATCGCCCAGACGCAGCTCCACATCCAACCCCTTCTCGCCGATGGCGCGTCCAAGTTGCGTCATACGCGATGGGAAGCCCGGGTTCGCAAGGGAACGGCTGTACTCGGCGTACGCCGCGCGCAGGTCTGCGTCTGGCGGCAAGGTGGCACGGTTGACTTGAGCCTTGGCAGCCATTAGCGCCGGCCTGTCGAAGGATGCCAGCCGGGCCGCCATGGCATCGACCACGCGATCAAGCTCTGCATCTGCCACCGTGCGCGTGACCCATCCGTAACGCTCGGCGGTATCGGCATCGTAATCCTGGCTGCCCAGGATCGCTTCGAGCGCTCGATCCCGGCCGATAAGGCGCGGCAGTCGCTCGGAGCCACCACCACCGGGCACGATACCGGTGCCAACTTCGGGTTGCGAAAATAGGGCTTGTTCCCTGCTGGCATAGCGCAGATCCATCGCCAGCGCCAGCTCATTGCCGCCTCCGCGGGTGCGCCCGCGGATCTGGGCGATGCTGACGAATGGCGCCCTCGACAGACGCAGCACCAGATCCACCCAAGCCGGAGTGGTGTCATCGCCTGGCACCATGGGAAACTGGCTCGCTTGGCGCAGATCGAAGTGGTTAAAGAAGAATTTCGGCGTGGCGCTGGCAAAGATCACGACCTGCACCGAGTCGTCATCACCGAGCTCCTTCACTACGTCTCTCAGTCTCGAAACCGTGGCGGGGCCTATGAGATTGGCGGGTGGATTAGCAAAGGTGACTTTTCGAATCTTCGGGGAGACGACCTCTACTGTGACTGCGCCAGATGGCAGTACAGCCGATGATTGTGCGCGGGCGCCGGTCCCCAGCAATGCAGCTATTGCGAAAGTGAACGCCGCAAACACGCGGGCACGGGATGTCATGTGGTGCTTTCTCATTTGTTTTGGCTTTGTGCAACTCTTGTAGAGATCAGGCATTGACGTCCACAAGCGTGCGTCCTCGAACACCGCCTTTCAGCACTTGCGCTGCCAGCCCCGGCGCATCAGCCAAGCCTATGACCGTAGTCATGCTTTCCAGCAAAGCAGGGTCAAGGTCCGTGGCCAGCCTTGACCACGCTTGCTCGCGCAGTTTCATAGGCGCATTGACGGTGTCGACACCGGCCAGGGTGACGGAACGCATAATGAAAGGCACCATGCTGGCCGGAAGGTCCAGCCCCTGCGCGAGGCCTACCGCGGCTACCGTGCCCCCGTAGCGAGTTTGTGCCAGCACGTTGACCAACGTGTGACTGCCGACCGTGTCCACACCGCCTGCCCAACGCTCGGCGCCTATCGGGCGTTGCGCAGGGGAAGAAAGCGTCGCACGGTCAATGATTTCTGCTGCCCCAAGTGAACGTAAATACGGTTCTTCTGAAGCGCGCCCGGTAGAGGCCACCACGCGGTACCCAGCCTTGGCCAGCAGCGCGATAGCTACCGAACCCACGCCACCTGATGCTCCGGTGACAACAACATCACCCCCCTGAACACCCCCGCGTTCCAGGGCCAGCACGCACAGCATCGCAGCATAGCCAGCGGTTCCGATGGCCGCAGCCTGACGCGTCGACACGTTTGGCGGCAGCTTGACCAGCCAGTCGCCTCGCACCCGCGCACGCTGTGCGTAGCCGCCGTTATGAGTCACCCCGGCCTCAAAGCCATTGAGCGTCACTCGGTCACCCGTCTGAAATGCCGGATTCGACGATGCGGTCACCACGCCCGCCAGGTCAATGCCCGGGATCATGGGGAAGCGCTTGATGATGTTGCCTGCGCCCGTGATTGCCAAACCGTCCTTGTAGTTGACGGTGGAGTATTCGACGGCAATGGTGACGTCGCCCGCGTCGAGATCGGCGTCGCTCAGGTTCGTGACAGCGGCTGTGAGTTTGCCGTCTTGTTGAGTGACCCGCACACCTTTAAAAGTTTCCATGGATGTTCCTTTTTGAGTTGACGGACATCGATCTGAAGACCCGTCGCGAGGATTCGCTGGTGCAAATTCTAATATGACCGGTCATCTTATGCAAACTGGTGAATGCAAAACCTCCAAAATATTCGCTCGCTCTCAATGACGAGTCACGTCGGCCAAAGAATGAAAGATGCACCTAAAATGAAATGATGACTCGCTTCGACCTGCTCTCCCTACAGATGTTGCTGTTTGTCGCGGAGACGGGAAGTGTCAGTAAGGCGGCAGAAAAATCCAACCTCACTGTCTCGGCTGTCAGCAAACGATTGCTGGAGCTCGAAGCACAACTTGGTGTAGTACTGTTTGATCGTTTGCCTCAGGGTGTGCGATTGACGCCAGCCGGCAGCGCCGCAGTGCAGCGCATCAATGAGGTCATGCCTATTTTTGGCAAGCTTCAGGTTGATTTACAAGCCTACGTGAAAGGCGATGCGGGTATTGTTCACATTGCCTCCAACACTTCGGGAATCGCTGCCGGGCTGGCGCGTGAACTGGAAAGCTTCAAGGCGCAGTACCCGCAGGTCGATCTTCGGCTGGAAGAGCTAACCAGTGCACACGTCATTGAAGCCGTTGCCGAAGGACGTGCCGATCTTGGGATATGTGCCGCCAGCGCACCCCTGTCATCTCTTGCATCCTCACCCTACCATGCCACGCCACTTGTACTTGCTGTGCCGGCAGATCATCCATTGACAGGACGTGGCTCAGTCACCTACCAGGAAAGTCTTGCTTATCCCCACATTGGGCGCACGCAAGACAGTGCACTCGCATGGTTGCCACCGGGGACTGAGGCTGCTCCTGTTTCGCCCTCTATCTCTACGCTGGTTACCAGTTTTGCCGCCGTACTCGCACTAGTGCGTGCCGGCACTGGGGTAGCAGTGATTCCCATCGTGGCGCTCAAAAATGATTCACTCGGCGGGATACAGATCGTCGAGCTGAGCGATGCATGGATGACGATGGAGCTGATCGTCGTCTTTGACCCGCTTCGCGTGCTGCCGCCCGCTGTCTCACGTGTGCGCGCACATCTTGTGGCGTCGACCGACAAAGCACGCATTGGCGGTTTCTAAGGCGTGTTCACACTAGTGCTGCTGGCTAATCCAGTTTGACGTTTGCGTCGGTGATCACCCTCCCCCATTTTGCTTTGTCATTGCTTACCAGTTTGGCGAACGCAGTGGGAGTGTCATAGCTCGGTTCAAATCCGTCGGCGATCATTTTCTTGCTGATCTGTGGATCCTTCACATAGCTCACAATGGACTCATTGAGGCGTGCGACAACGGCAGGGGGTGTACCTGTTGGAACTGCAACTCCCCACCACTCGTCGGCTACGTAGCCCGGGACTCCCGATTCTGCGACGGTCGGCACATCAGGCAGAGCGGCTGAACGTTGCTGGCCTGTGGTCGCAAGCACCCTCACCTTGCCGCTCTGGATGAATGGCAACGCGGCGCCAAGAATGGCGAACATGACTTGGATTTGCCCACCCATCAGGTCATTGATCGCCGGGCTGGTGCCGCGGTATGGCACGTGCATCAAGTTCACACCCGCCATCTTGTTGAACAGCTCAGCCGGCAGATGACCAGCGGCGCCGTTACCGGCTGACCCATAAGACAGCTTGCCGGGCTGCGCCTTCGCAAGTTGGACCAGTTCCTTCACGGACTTGGCGGGCACTGCCGGATTCACGATGAGCGCAAACACAGTAGATGCCACCCGACTGATGTGGATCAGCTGCTTTTCCGCGTCATACCGCAGTTTGGGATACAAGCCTGGGTTGATCGACGATACACCAGCTGTAGTCATGAGTAAGGTGTAGCCGTCGGGTGCTGCCAACGTTACAGCTTCTGCGCCGATAGCACCACCAGCGCCGGCTCGGTTTTCCACCACAACCGGCTGCGAGTAGGCGTCTGTCAAATGTTTGGCCAAGTGCCGCGCCAGAATGTCCGTGCCGCCGCCTGCGGGAAATGGCACCACCAGTTGCAACGCCTTGCTCGGATAGGCCCTCTGAGCCCAACTGGTTGACTGGATGGACAGCGCTGAAATCGCGGCAGTCAGCAGGTTTCGGCGGCGCATGGAAAGTCCTTTGAAGAAGTGGGCAATGAGGTTTCAGTTGAAGAAAGGTCCGATAGCGCTTCGACGGGCAGATAGACCTCGCCAGCAAACAATCGCCGTGCGGTTCTCACAAGGGCAGCCGACGCGACGTGCAGTTGGTCGGCGCTGCTGCTGCGCATCTTCACCTTGACGTGTATGAGGCCAGCAGGGTGTTCGATGCTCAGATCACCGCCGGATGGCGGACCACCCACTTCGCGCAACAGATCACTGGCGACTGTGCCTGGGATCAGGCAGGACGCCCCCAAGCAAACCGCACCAGTCACCGCAAAGGAAGTGTGGCACGTGTAAGGCATGAAATACCTGCCGGTGATGACCCCGCCGTGGCGCGGCGCAGCGACCAGTGTCAACTTTGGCATCTCGAGCTTTGACACATCGCCTAGGCCCATCAGCGCACCGGCCTGGCAACGCAGCTCCTCTACACGAGCGCACAGGACTGCATTTGCATTAAGCACCTCTGCCGACTCGTGGCCGCTTATGCCGAGGTCTGACGCCAGCACAATAGCCATGGGTACTGCTGCATCCACACAGCTGATGCGCACGCCGTCAACCATATCGATAGCACGCCCCGTGGGCAGCAGTGCTCCGGTCTTTGAACCCTCGACGTCCAGAAACTCGACGAGTACCGGGGCGGCGCAGCCGTGTACGCCGTCTATGCGTGCATTACCCTGATAGGAGGCTTTGCCGTTCAGTGTCACGACCTGCTCATCGATGCGCTTGCCGGTGTTGACGTTGAAAATGCGTACCCGGGTGATGTCTTTCCCGGGGTGTACCAGACCTGAATCCACAGCAAAGGGCCCCACTGCTGAAAGCATGTTGCCGCAGTTCACCGAGTAGTCGATGGTGTTTTTGTGTACGCAGATCTGGCCAAAAAGGTAATCGACATCAACCCCTTCCCGGGATGAGCGGGAAATGATCGCGACCTTGTTGGTCAGTGAATCGATGCCTCCGATACCGTCGATACGGCGCGGTTCGAGTGCACCCATGACCCGAAGTAGAAGCAGGTCACGCTCAGTTCCTGGCGGCGGCAGGTCTTGATCGAGAAAGAAAGGTCCCTTCGAGGTTCCTCCCCGCATGAGCACACATGGCACTTTGTACTGATCGGATTCCCTGGTCACCGTATGACGGGTGAGAGCGGTTTGAGAAGTCATGTCGCTGATTGTTCATGGGGCCACTGCGGGGAGCAATCAATGAATCGGATAAGCCGGTTATCCAATTTATTGATACCGCAGCGCGCTTAACGGAAGAAACTCGCGGCATGGGAACAAAGCATGATTTATTGCGGCCTGCGCCAACTCGTCTTCCTGACGCGCGGACCATCAGCCAACTTGTCAATTCCGGGCAAGCGCCATTTGGAGAATTTGCACAGCAATCGAGGGCACGTATTGCCGAGCTTGAGCCAGGCTTACACGCCTGGAGTTTCATGAGCACGGCATCGGCTTCGAAGACCGCTATTGCCCATACCCTCCCCACCGGGAATTTGCCATTGGCGGGCGTGCCCTTTGGGGTCAAAGATGTTATTGACGTGACGGGTATGCCTACGGGTTGTGGCACCCCTTTGCATGGGCATAGCGAGGCACCTTACGATGCAGTTTGCGTGGCTCTGCTACGTCGTGCGGGTGCGATTCCCGTTGGTAAAACCGTGACGGCGGAGTTTGCTTACGCGTTCCCGGGTCCCACACGAAACCCTTGGAACTCAGGCCATACCCCAGGCGGATCGTCAAGCGGTTCCGCTGCAGCGGTCGCTTCAGGTAGCGTGCCGCTGGCCTTGGGAACACAAACAGGCGGGTCCATCATCCGCCCTGCGGCCTATTGTGGCGTGGTGGGGTTCAAGCCGACATTGAAGCGGGTTAACGCAGGGGGCATCAAGTTACTTAGCCCGACGCTGGACACACCCGGATTTTTTTCCCGTACCGTGGAAGATGCCTCGCTGGCAGCCTCTGTCATCGTTCCAGGATGCTCGGTGGCTGCCCCGAAATTTTTAGCACCGCGTAATCTGTACGTTGCGGCCATGCGATGCGAGGCTTTGGGACCACTGCAGGCTGAAGCGAAGAAGGTCTTTGAATCTGCTGCACGCACGCTACAGCAGGCGGGAGCAAGCGTGAGCGATTTGAGTCACGATCACGAATTTCAAACGCTAAGCCGGTTGCATGGCATCGTAATGAAGTATGAAATGGCACGCTCTCTGCTGCCAGAGTGGTCTGCTTCACCCAGCGCGTTCAGCCCGGTTCTCGCGGCGCTTCTGAAGCAGGGCTGGGAGATCAGTGACGAAGAGCACCAACGGGCCCTTGCGCTTGCGGATGAACTCAAGCTTAAGTGGCAGGACAAACTGAAGGACTACGATTGTGTGCTGACCCCTTCGGCAGAGGGCCCTGCCCCGGCAGGCCTGTCTTCGACGGGGCAGTCCACATTCAATCGCGTCTGGACGCTATTGGGTTGGCCCGCACTTCACTTGCCATTGGATTACTCAAACACTGGATTGCCATTGGGAGTTCAACTGGTCGGCAAACACGGCCAGGATTTTTCCCTGTTGCAAATGGGAGCTTTGCTTCACCCTTTGCTAGACAAGCGACCGTCGAAAGATAGCGTTGAAATCAACACTACGACGCGCTTGCCACAGAAAATTCAGGCCAACCAAGGGCGCTAACCCTAACCGAGAGGAGACATGGATTGAGTGACAACCGGGCTCGTTGTCGAACTAATGCACCTTAGGAGTGGGAAGTCCTTAGGGACTGAAGCAGTCTCTCCTCTTGCTCGAAATCGGTTGTTCACAAGCCGTTGTCATCAGAGAAACCAAAAAAGCAGCAACGAGCACATTTCTCTGGCTCTCCACAATCAGAGACTCAAAGCAGCCTCCAAGCGGCTCATTTCTTCTTCCAGAGTCCCGCGCTGCCGGAAACGCAGTCCTGCCCGGTCGTACCAGTTTTCCGCGTCCTCAAGGTCGCCCTCTTGCAGATGAAGCAAGCCATGCAGCCATGCGGCAAGCAGGCCTTCGTGGTGCTGGACGCGATCGTGCGCAGCATTCCATTGCCCTGCCCGCATGAGGGAGAGGATGTCGCGCAGATTCGCGTTGGCGTTGCTCATATTGGCTTCCTCTTCGGTCACGGCAGCAGAGCCTGCTGCACGGGGTAGCTGTTCACCTACTACGTCATGCCCAGACTCTTGCTGCTCTTCATGGCAAGGTATTGCGGTCACATCCGCGCCCCACGGCTGGACCCTAGTCTACTTAGCATACGCCCACTGAATCTCCTCACCGACCAGAGATACCAGGTGCACGTAGGGACCAACAAGGCGGACTTCACCTCAGACGACATGCACACCCAGGCCGTTAAGGAGTTGCTGCGCCTGGTCGCTGGAGATCGTGGCGCCCTTGAACACCAGCGCCAGCTCCTGTACGGTAATGCTGCCGAGCCTGGCTTCGCGCAGATCGGCACCATCGAACTTGGCAGCTTTCAGGTTCGCATCCGTCAGGCTCCCGCCTTCAAACACGGAGTCTCTGAAGTCGCACCCCGCAAGATCAGCACCGGACAGGTCTAAGCCCTCCAAGCGCTGCTTACGGAACGATACGCCTCGCAAATCGGCGCCGACCAGGCGACATTGCCGAAGGGTCAGGCCGAGCGTTTGCGCCTCGCGGAAGAAAGCGCCATCCAATTTGCAGTCGGTATAGGTCACCGAAGGCATCCTCGCGCGCAGCCAAGTGGTCATGTGCAGGTCGCACGCGTCAAAGCTGGCACCGGTCAAGTCAGCCAGCGCGAAATCGGCTCTGCCAAGGCGGCAACTCTCCCACCTGGTGTCAGACAAGCGAGCGCGGGTGAGGGATGTCCCCGCCAGACTGCAGGCTGTGAACCGCAGACCACTCAAATCCAGCGAGGCAAGGTCTTCTCCATCGAAGGTGCATTGCTCGAACTGTGTGGCGCGTTCGGGGCTGGAAAGATGGCGCGTGAGCTCATCACGGGTAAGCGTACTTTGGCGAATAATCATTGGGAACTATTGTGAGCGGTGCGGCGGCGGCGTTGGCAGGCCGTCGCCTAACCGCCCATACGCTTAAGGTTATTGTGCAGCGCTGTTGCACCAAGTTGAAGTACGTATATGAATCCAAAAGCCGTTTAATGGCGTATGGACTACATGCCTATATTTTCTAAACTTTCCACACCTGTTAACCGCCGCCTAGGCCTCATGGGCATCGGTTCCGCCATCGCTACCCTGTTGTCCGGCTGTTCTGGTGCTCAGGTGCTGAACCATCTAGTGGCCCGTGACTCCTACCACGGCTCCACGGGCTTGCCCTACGGGCCCGATCCGCGGCATCTGCTGGATGTGTACCAGCCAAACACCGGCACGGTGCCCGGCAATGCACCGGTGGTGCTATTTTTATACGGTGGTAACTGGACGAGCGGCGAGAGGGCGGAGTATCGTTTCGTGGGCGAAGCCCTGGCAGCTAACGGCATCATCGCTGTGGTGGCTGATTACCGGCTGAGTCCCCACGTGCAATACGACGGCTTTCTGAGCGATTGCGCGTTGGCCCTGCAATGGACCCTTTCGCATGCAGCCAGCCTGGGAGGTGACCCTGCACGGGTGATGGTCATGGGCCATTCCGCCGGAGCTTACAACGCCTCCATGCTAGCGCTGGACCGGCGTTGGCTGGCGCCTTTAGGCTTGACACCCAATCGCCTTGCAGGCTGGATTGGGCTGGCCGGACCATACGACTTTTTGCCGATTCGCGACCCCGAGGTACAGGTTGCTTTTGGCTGGCCGCAAACTCCGGCTAGTTCCCAGCCCATCTTCTACGCCAACGCCAAAGCCCCCCGCACCCTGCTGCTGGCCGCGCGCAACGATGCGGTGGTGGATGCGCAACGCAACACCGTCGGCCTGGCGAACCGGTTGCGGGCTGCGGGTACCGAGGTGGATATGCGGATCTTTGACAACATTGGCCACGTGACGACAGTCGCCGCCCTGGCCCGGCCCCTGGACTGGTTAGCTCCGATACTGCCGATCGTCGTGGCCTTTGTGCGCGGGGAGTCACTGCCGAAGGCGGATTAGGGCGGACTAACGCTGGCAAGGCTCCGAGCCAACACGTCTTTTGAAACGCAGGAAGAAAGCCCTTGCCTTCAGGAACGCTGGCACCAAGGAAAAAGCCCCAAGTGACGAACACTCAGGGCCTGATTGCGGAACCTTGAAAGAGGTCTGGCTTCAGAACGGATATATCTACTTTTTTCTGTCAGCTTCTCAATCGATGTGAGTGAGTGAAGGCATCATTTATGCTGGCCGCTCCTAGGAATGTTAACAAGTCTGTCGTTTCCGACCGCTTGTTGACGATTCTGCCTGTGTAGTAGCGGGACGGCCACGGACTCCTGAAGGTCAGCGCTCCGCATGGGGGGCAGGTCATGCATGGCGCAACGCCGCCACGTCGCCGACCTGCACTTGCATGCGCCGAAGCCCCTCTACGAACGAATCGATGGCTGCCGGAACCGAGCCGAATTCAACGGTCGCACACTGAGTAGCACGCCGAGATTGGTCATTGGAAGCCTCGTAGACAGTGACATGCACGAGCAGATGTCCGCTGCCGTCCTTGCAGGACAGACGCACCTTCGCACCACCGTAGCCGTGCAGGCCATCGCCGCCGAATTCATATTCTCTTGTGTCATCCACCGCACGAGGGAATCCCTCGATTCGCTGCGCAAACTTCGCCGGCTCGTCAAGCGCGGCATAGAACGAAGTCTCGCCCGAAAATTTGGCGCTGCAGGCGCTCAGCGAGAGTTCAAGCATGTCGTCGTCGAACCAGACGACTTCAACAGCGAGCTTCGGAACGGAGTTGGTCATGTGCGAGGAACTTTCGGCGCGGGCAAGTGCGCTTTAACCCTGGGATTGTCCGGCGCGTCGGATGCCATGGCGCTTCATAGCGCGACGACCTGCGGTTCTCCGCGTTGACGGTCGGCAGGGCAGCGTGCCCTTTCGACCGCATACGCACCCGCTCGAGCGACGCGACCTTCGCGGGGAGCGGCGACGTCTCGTCACGATGTGGGGGCAGGCCATCGAGCGATTCTTGGCTTAGGGCGGACAGTTTGCAGAGCGCCTCAATTTGGCCAAGCTCCAGCATCCTTCCCTCGGCGAAGCGAGCGTCAAGGTCGACGCCGAGGTGGTCCAAAACCAGCTTGCCAACCATGACTACCCGCGTTGCCTGAGCCAACGTGGCGGACGCCCGATTGAGTGCGCGCAGTTCAGTCAGCACGAACAGGGTCGGCTCGAACAGGGGTGCCCCGGTAGGGCCGTCAAGCAAGAGCGGGAGTCGCTCCCCGGACTCGCAGACAAGATTCCTTACCCTGTAGCGCGGCGACATGTTGTCGTTTCTAAAAAGTATTAGATAAGCACAATCCTAGCCGCGTTCAGAAAAACTGTAAGCAAGAAAAAAGGCCCGTGGCATGAGCGCCACGAGCCTTTTGTTTACGAATCCAAAAAAAGTGGAGTCTAGAACGGAATGTCGTCATCCATGTCGTCAAAGCCAGAAGAAGGCTTCGCGGCAGGCGCTGGGGCCCGGGGTGCAGGTGCGGGTGCTTGCCGTGGGGGTGGTGCGGCGCGGCGAGGTGCGTCGTAAGAATCACCTCCGCCTTGACTGTCTCCACCACCATAGCCGCCACCGCCGCCGCCGTAGCTGCCTTCGTCGCCACCACCACCGGGAGCGCCCATACCTTGGCGGCTGCCCAGCATCTGCATCTGGTCTACGCGCACTTCAGTGCTGTAACGCTCTTGGCCGCTCTGAGCATCTTGCCATTTGCGGGTGCGAATGCTGCCTTCAACATAGATCTGCGAGCCCTTGCGCAGATACTGGCCGACGATTTCAGCTAAACGGCCGTTAAACACCAGGCGGTGCCACTCAGTGTGCTCGCGCTGTTCGCCGCTGGCTTTATCTTTCCACTTGTCTGTGGTGGCCAGCGTCACATTGGCCACCTGATCGCCGCTGGGAAAGCTGCGCATCTCTGGGTCGCGCCCAAGATTGCCGACGAGAATGACTTTATTGACCGATGCCATGACTTTAATTCCTGCGCGAAAAAACGAAAACGACTAGTGTCGTGGATTGGAAGTTCGTGGATAAAAAAAATTCGTCGAAATCTGCGTCAAGCTAGGAGCGAACAGCAGTGATACCAAGTGGTATCGCGAGGAGTTGTGACGACGCATGGCGCTGATTCTCGGCGGATTTGTCCCGCGAACTTCTGATTCACGACACTATTGATTGTGCCAGTAAGTGCCGTGCCAGAATCAACTACATGAAGGGTGAACCGGATTTCCTGCGCCGCGTGCGCGATGAGATGACCGATTCGCGGGTCTGGATTGATCGGCTGGTGATCGGTGTTTTCGCTTTGCTGGCGGGCCTCTCGGTTGTTTTATTCACCCTTTTGGCGGATGCCGCGTCGCAGTTGTTCGGCGCAATGTCTGCCAAAGGCTGGTGGTGGCCGCTGTTGTGGACACCCGCCCTCACGGCGCTCGTTGTCTGGGCATTACGCTGGATGCCAGGTGCCGGAGGATCGGGCCCACCGCAGGTGATGGCCGCACTGGACTCCAATTTTGATGTTCAAGGGCGCTCTGCCCTGGTATCACTCAAGATCTCTCTGGCCAAAGTGCTCGCCGTGGTGGGCGCTCTTTTAGCAGGCCTTTCCGTGGGCAGGCAAGGCCCCTCGGTGCAGATTGCGGCCGGGGTGATGTATTCGGCGCGCAGGTTTCTCTCACCTCGCTCAGGCATCACGGCCCGGGAACTCATCGTGGCCGGAGGTGCGGCAGGCATCGCGGCGGCATTCAACACACCGCTGGGTGGTGTGGTATTTGCCATCGAGGAGCTCTCCCGCAAGCTGGAGACACGCTCTTCGGGCTTGATGCTGGGCGCAATTGTCATTTCTGGTCTGGTGGGTGTAGCGGCGTTCGGCAACCTCTCCTATTTCGGACGCATCCGGATCGAGCGGGTGGGCTGGGGCGTCTTTGTGCCCGGGATGCTGCTGGCTCTGAGTTGCGGGCTCTTGGGTGGCCTGCTGGCCCGACTTCTGTTCGCATCCTTCAAAGGCCTTCCTGACCGCTTTTGCGCCTGTCGCCGGAAATGGCCGGTGAGGTTTGCGGCTGTGTGCGGTCTGGCAGTCGCCGTGATCGGCCTTCTGACCAACGGCACCACTGCGGGCGGTGGTCATGACCATACCAGGGCACTCCTCGGTGGAGAGGAAAACGGCATTCCCCTGTTGTGGACCTTCCTGAAATTCATCGCCACGTGGCTAACGGTATGGTCAGGCGCCCCAGGTGGGTTGTTCTCACCCGCGCTCGCGATGGGAGCGAGCCTGGGCCACGACGTCGCCCACCTGATGGCGCCGGAGTACGTCACGGTTCTCATGGCGCTGGGCATGGCGGGTTTTCTCGCTGCGCTGACGCAGACACCCATCACCGCCATGATCATCGTGATGGAAATGGTCGACGGCTACGCCATGGTCCTTGGACTGATGTCCAGTGCGTTGGTGGCAAGTCTTGTGTCGCGCATGATCAGCCGGCCGCTCTTCAGCACGCTCGCAGAGCATATTGTGCAGCGCACCATGTCGAGAAATTACGGGCATCCACACGACCCACGTGGCGAGGCAGAGCATCCAGTGAAAAGCCCGCTCATGTAACAAAGGCGTCCTGCGAAACGCATTTAATAGATTTATTACGATTAATCGGGTAGATTGGAGGCTCCGGTATCAGTTCATGTACGGGAGTAACAATCCATGTCATCGGCCAGTTTTTTCAGTGGAAGAGGACTTGCTCCCTCCCCTCATGTTTCCGGCTCCGGCCTCGGCAAACATGTAACCGGCAGGCTCCCGCGACTTTGGGAAGTTTTCAGCAAGTTTGTCTTGTCAGACAAGCAAATACTCATGGCCGTAATGCTGATGGCCTGTACGTTGTGGGCCGCGCAGGCGCAAGCGCAAACATGGCACGCAGCGAGCAACCTGACCACGCCTCGGCACTCGCACACCGCAACGTTGCTGCCCAATGGGAAAGTGCTGATCGCGGGGGGCCTCGGCAGCAGCGGTGCGCTCACAAGTTTGCAGGTGTATGACCCAGCAAGCAATAGCTGGAGCGCTGAGGGCGAGCTGACAACGGCTCGGACATATCACACGGCGACGCTGCTGCCCAATGGCAGGGTACTGCTTGCTGGAGGGCAAGACGCCCACGGCAATGCTTTAGCAAGTGCCCAGATGTATGACCCGGCCAGCGACAGCTGGAGCGCGACCCCCAGCCTGACGGCTAGGTACTCGCACACGGCGACGTTGCTGCCCAGTGGCAAGGTGCTGGTCGCGGGGGGGCAAGGCGCCAACGGCAATGCCCTGGTGAGTGCCCAGATGTATGACCCGGCCAGCGACAGCTGGAGCACGACATCCAGCCTGACGGCCAGGTACGCGCACACAGCGACGTTGCTGCCCAATGGCAAGGTGCTGATCACCGGGGGACAGGACACCAACGGCAATGCTCTGGCGAGTGCCCAGGTGTATGACCCGGCAAGCAATAGCTGGAGCGAGGCGAGCAATCTGACCGCCAGGTACTCGCACACGGCGACGCTGCTGCACGAGGGAAAGGTACTGATCGCAGGAGGTCGGGACAGCGGCGGCGCGCTCGCGAGCGCGCAGGTGTATGACCCGGCGGCCAATAGCTGGAGCGCCGCGACCGGCATGACGGCCACGTACTCGCACACGGCGACTCTACTGCCAAGTGGCCGGGTGCTGATCGCGGGGGGTCTCGGCAGTGGCGGGGCCCTCGCAAGCGCTCAGCAGTATGTTCCATGGCTCAATTACTGGTCTTCAGCGGAAAGCCTGTCGGCAGCCAGGGGTTCGCACACAGCGACGCTGCTACCCGATGGCAAGGTGCTGATCGCAGGAGGGATCAACACGGTTTATCTCGCGAGCACAGAGGTGTATGACGGTAACCCAGTGAGCAATAAATGGAGCGATGCGGGCACCATGCTCACGATTAGGTCCTGGCCCACAGCGACGCTGCTGTCCAATGGCAAGGTGCTGGTCGCGGGAGGGTCTCCGGGGGGGTCCGGCAGCGGCCCTTATCTCGCGAGTGCGGAGGTCTACGACCCAGCGAACAGCAGTTGGAGCGCAACGGGCAGCCTGACGACGGCTAGGCAGATGCACACTGCGACGCTGCTGCCCGATGGCAAAGTACTGGTCGCGGGGGGAGTGGGCAACGGCGGCATTCTCGCAAGTGCGGAGTTGTATGACCCGGCTAGCAACAGCTGGAGCTCAGCCGGTAGCATGACGACGGTTCGGTCCAGGCACACGGCCACACTACTACCCAATGGCAAGGTGCTGATCGCGGGAGGGATCAGCACGCGCTATCTCGATAACGCGGAAGTGTATGACCCAGCGAGCAATAGCTGGAGCGCAACGGGCAACCTGACGGAGGCTCGGGCATATCACACGGCGACGCTGCTGCCCAATGGCAAGGTGCTGATCGCGGGAGGCGACAACAGCTCCCTTGGTTATCTCGATAGCGCGGATCTATATAGCCCGGCGAGCAATAGCTGGAGCGCGGCGAGGGGCATGATGACGGCTCGGCAAGCGCACACGGCGACGCTGCTACCCAATGGCAAGGTACTGATCGCGGGGGGGGTCGGCAACAACGGCACTCTCACTAGTGCGCGGGTGTATAACCCGGCGAGCAATGCTTGGAATGCAGCGGCCGATCTGACGGTGGCTTCGCAACTGCATACCGCAACGCTGCTGCCCAACGGTAAGGTGTTGATCGCGGGGGGAATCGACAGTGCCAATAAGATCCCTTATCCGCGCGTGTATGACCCTGCGAGCGATAGCTGGGGTGCAGCGAGCTCCAGCTCTAGGACAGAGAGGTACAGGCATACGGCCACGCTACTAACCAATGGCAAGGTGCTGCTCGCGGGAGGGGTCGGCAACTCAGGTCCTGTCAACATTGCGGAAGTCTTCTCAAGTGCGGCGGATGTTCCTCAAGCACGTATCCCCGTGCTCAACGCGCCTGGGGGCAACGTGCTGACCCCAGGCAGCAGCGTCGTACTGGCCGGCATCCTGCTACACGGTGATAGCGAAGCCAGTGGTGGTAGCGCCAGTACCTCAGCAAGCAATCTGCCCCTGATGCAGTTGCGACGACTCGATAGTGACGCAGTAAGCTGGTTGACCCCTGCTCGCTCTACGGCAACTTCATATACCTCCACAGCCTTGCCCCTGCAGCCTCTACAAGCCTATGCGGGTTGGTATTCAGTGACCGCCTTTGTCAATGGAATTGCCTCCAATGCCGTGTTGATGAAAGGCCCGCTGGTCGCGCATGCCCCCGGCAGCGTCGTACCCAAGGCAGGCAATGCCGCCGCACTCGTGAGCTTTGCGGCACCTGCTGATGATGGTGGTGCTCCGGTGACGGGATATTTGGTGAGAGCCTATGCGACTACCAATACGATGATCGTCGCACGCCAAGAGTCTTGCGCTAGCCCTCAATGCGTTGTCACTGGATTGGTCAACGACACCTCCTACGTGTTTACAGTCAGCGCGACCAACGCAGTGGGCGAAGGCGCGGCCTCGCCATTCAGCGCACCTGTCACACCCAACGCCACGGCTGATGCACCTACTTCCTTGAGTTTCATCACCGGTGATGGGCAGGTCACCCTCAGTTGGACGGCACCCGCTCATGTGATTGGCAGCACCGTCACGGGTTACACCGCGACGGCTTACACCACCGGAAACCCGCCGCAGGTGGCCGGCACCTGCAGCACTTCGGCCGCACTTCCTGATGCGCCGGCCACGACCTGCACCATCACCGGGCTGGCCAATGGCACGCCGTACAACTTCACGGTGCAGGTCAACACCACCGCGGGCCCAGGTGCCAATACCGGCACCACGGTGCCGGTGGCGCCGGTGGTCAGTGTGAACCTGCCAGGGGGCGCGAACTTACCCAACGGCAGAGTTGGCCAAAGCTATGGCGCCAGCATCACACCTGCGGGAGGCGCTGCGCCCTACCACTTCACTATCAGTTCCGGCCAGTTACCTGCTGGTCTGAGTGCGGCCATGTCCCCAGACGGCGCTTCTATCCTCATCACCGGTACGCCGACTCTGACCGAGACGCAAACCTTCACGGTCTCCATCTCTGACAGCACGGTGCCTGAGGTGACCTTGCTGAAGGCCGGGCCCACAGTTCCGACGCTGGAGCAGACTTTCAGCATCACGGTGGAGGCCGCCGTCATCATCCCAGTGGACCCGGTCAACCCGGTCGACCTGGTGGCCACAAAAATTGCTGCTGTTCCCTTGTTTGATGGCGCGTGGGAGAAGCTGCTGTTGTGCCTGGCGTTGATGGGGGCTACTGTGTTTGCTCTGCGCACGCACAGAGTGAGGTGATGGGGCTCTGAACCAACTGGTTTCTTCCCCCGGCTCGCGGCTCGCTCACCGCGAGTCAGGTTGTTGCATGGACTTCAGAGCTTGCTCAGGGTCTTGATCACCTCTTCACGCAGCCAGCGATGGGCTGGAGAGCTTTCAGCCCGTGCATGCCAGTGAACCCGCACTTCAAAATCTGGCAAGGCCACGGGGATTTCGACTTTCTTAAGCTTTCTCTGGCTGGCAAAGAGCCCGGCTACGCGCTCCGGCAGGATGACCATCAGGTCGCTGCCTTCCACCAAACTGGGCAAAACTGAAAACTGAGGCACCAGCGCCACGATGTTGCGCCGGATGCCGCGTTGCGCAAGCGCTCCTTCAATAAGGGCGTGCCCCGAGTTGGGCGACGACACCATCACGTGGCGCGCCCGCATGAAGTCTGCGAGTTCCAGTATGCCGTGCGCCATGGGGTGCTCTTCAGATACGAGGCAGACGTAGCGCTCGGTGAAAACATGGGCTTCCCGCGTGTGTTGGTGCAGATTTGGAAGATTTCCCAAGGCAAGGTCCAGCGCGCCGGTCGAAAGCTCCTCCATCACGGTATCTGACAGCTGCACAAACTCGGCCTGCAGCTTCGGCGCGACGGTCTGAAGGTGCCTCAGCAGCGGAGGAATGAAAAACAGCGCACCGATGTCTGAGGTGGCGATGCGAAAGCGCCGCGTGGAGCTGCCGGGATCAAACCCCTGCTGGGCTTCGAACGTGCCCTCTATGGCCGAAAGCGCAACGTTGACCTGCTCAAAGAGCCGCTCAGCGGCCGCAGACGGGATCAACCCATGCGCGCCACGTGCAAATAGCCGATCTCCGTAGAACTGCCGCAACCGGGAAAGCGCGTGGCTCACGGTGGGCTGCGTCAGCCCCAGGCGCTCCGCTGCCTGCGTCACGCTGCGGGTCTCGTAGATGGCCACGAAAGCGCGAATGAGATTGAGGTCAAAGAGTGGCGCTTGATCGCTCATAGATTCTATCGATATGTAACAGACATTGTATCGATAGGAAGAATGAAAGGTCGAACATAGCATTCGCTTAAACCTAGAAACGACAGTTGGACGCGCCAGAGCAGGTTGTCATCGGAGCAAAAAAGCTACTCCGCATGCGGCTTTCACGAGGATCACAAGCGGTCAACTGCCGTTTCTAGGTTTTACCCACGAAATAAAAAGCAGGAGACAAAAAAATGGAGCGCTCATTTGCCGGAGAGGTTCGGTCGCTCGCACTCGGAAAAGGCCAGACCTTCCACGGCGAAGGCATTCTGGCTGTGACCAAGGCGCTGCTGCAATCCGGTGTGAGCTACATCGGCGGCTATCAGGGCGCACCGGTTTCCCATCTGATTGATGTCCTGGGCGATTCGCGCGACCTGTTGGGCGACTTGGGTATCTATTTCGAGGCCAATGCCTCTGAAGCCGGGGCTGCAGCCATGCTGGGCGCCTCTATTAACTACCCCGTACGTGGCGCTGTGACCTGGAAAAGCACCGTGGGTACCAACGTGGCTTCCGACGCGCTTTCCAACCTGGCTTCGGCTGGCGTGAAGGGGGGAGCGCTGGTCATTCTGGGCGAGGACTACGGCGAAGGCTCCAGCATCATCCAGGAGCGCACCCATGCGTTTGCGATGAAGTCGCAGATGTGGCTCATGGACCCCCGGCCAAATCTCACATCGATTGTGAATTCGGTAGAGCAGAGCTTCGATCTCTCCGAGGCCAGCAATACCCCCGTGATGATGCAACTGCGCATTCGCGCCTGCCACGTACACGGCACCTTTGAATGCAAGGACAACCGAGGTCCCAAAATCTCGACCCGGGCGCCTATTGAAGCGCCGATTTTCGATTACTCGCGGATCAACCTTCCTCCTTCCATCTATGAACACGAGCGTCAAAAGGTGGAAGAGCGTTGGCCCGCCGCAGTGAAGTTCATCCGAGAGCACAAGCTCAATGAGCACTTCGATGGCGATCTGAGTGATGTGGGCATCGTGGTCCAGGGCGGGCTCTACAACGGTGTCATCCGCGCGCTTCAGCAGCTGGGCCTGGCCGATTCATTCGGAGTTTCACGTGTGCCGCTGTACGTGCTCAATGTGGTGTACCCGCTCGTGCCGGATGAGTTCCTTGAGTTTTGCAGCGGCAAACGCGCCGTACTGATGGTGGAGGAAAGCCAGCCCAATTACATAGAAGAGTCATTGCAAGCCGCGCTGCGCCGTGCGAACGCAGCGACCATCATGCACGGCAAAGGCATCCTGCCAATGGCCGGTGAATACACCGGTGAAGTCCTGATGCCGGCCATTGCACGCTTTCTGGAAAAAGCAGCGCCCGAAGGCTTGGATACGCGCCAGGCCATCGCTGCCGCCAATGCAATGAAAGATGCCAAAGAGCGTTCCAAGGAAGCGCTGGGTTCTCCAGTGCCCACCCGCCCTCCAGGTTTCTGTATTGGCTGCCCGGAGCGCCCGGTTTTCTCCGCTATCAAACAGTTGCAAACGGAGATTGGCAACGTGCATGTGAATGCCGATATCGGCTGCCATACCTTCGGCACACTGCCTCCGTTCAACGTGGGGAGCACGGTGTTAGGTTATGGCTTGGGCCTGGCCAGCTCTTCAGGCATTGGGGCACTGCTACCCAACCGCACCATCAGCATCATGGGTGACGGCGGCTTCTGGCACAACGGGTTCACCAGCGGCGTAGTCAACGCCGTCTACAACGGGCAGGACTCCGTGTTGGTCATCCTGAAGAACGGTTACACCTCGGCCACCGGTACACAGGCCATTCCATCTTCACCGACACATCCAGCCGCAAAGCCACTGACCCTCGACATTGAGAAAGCCATGCGAGGCGTGGGTGTGAAGTGGATCCGCACGGTCAGCAGCTACCGCGTTGAAGAAATGGTAGAGACCCTGCGCGAAGCGATGACCACTTCCGAAGGCGGGCTAAAGGTGATTCTGGCGGATGGTGAGTGCCAGCTCGAGCGCCAGCGCCGGACCAAACCGCAAGTGGCGCAAAAGCTGAAAGACGGCGAGCGCGTGGTGCGAACGCGGTTCGGCATCGACGACGATGTGTGCACAGGCGATCACTCTTGCATCCGCCTATCAGGTTGCCCTTCCCTCACTATCAAGCCCAATCCCAGTCCATTGCGCGTGGACCCGGTGGCTACGGTAAACAACGGATGCGTGGGCTGTGGACTCTGCGGTGAAAACGCGCATGCCGCCGTGCTGTGCCCCTCGTTTTACAAGGCGGAGGTGGTGCAGAACGCTACGCGGTTCGAGCGCTTTATGGCGCGCGTGCGCGGTGCAGTACTTGAGAGGCTTGCGGCATGACGCGCCCGGTTTGCATTCTCGTGGCCGCGCTCGGCGGTGAAGGCGGTGGCGTGCTGGCCGATTGGCTGATAGACGCTGCCACGCACGCCGGTTACCCCGTGCAAAGCACTTCCGTGCCAGGGGTGGCGCAGCGCACCGGGGCCACCACGTACTACGTGGAGATCTACCCCTGCCCGCGCCATGAACTGGGCGGCCGTGAGCCTGTGATGTCGCTGACGCCCACACCGGGCCAGCTGGATCTTGTGGCCGCCTCCGAACTCGTAGAAGCCGGGCGCTCCATTCAGGCAGGCTATGTGGATCCCGAGCGGACCACGCTGGTGACCTCCACGCACCGAGAGTACGCGGTCTCTGAGAAGTCTGCCATGGGCGATGGCCGCTACAACAGTGACCGCATCGTGGATGCAGCGAACCAACGCAGCCGCCGCGCCGTGATATTCGACATGCGCACCCTCGCGCAAAGCAATGGCACCGTCATCAACACCGTGATGTTTGGAGCCATGGCGAGCTCGGGTGTTCTGCCTTTTGACCGCACCGCGTGCGAAGAGGCCATCCGCCGCTCCGGCAAGGCTGTGGAGGCCAGCCTGCGCGGTTTCGCAGCTGGGTTCGATGCCGCGCAAGGCCGTCTGACCGCTGCCGACAAGCTCAATGCCACGGTGCAGGCCAAGCCTGCCGTTTCGCCGCGGGTCGCCATGCTGCCGCCAGCATTGCATGAAGTGGCGACCGCTGGGGTAGCGCTGACCACTGATTTTCAGGACGAGCGCTACGCCGATTTTTACCTGGATCGTGTGCAGCGGCTCGTCAGCAAAGCCGAAGGGACCGAGACTGGCCTGGCGGCTGCCGTTGAAGCCGCCAGGTATCTGGCGCTGTGGATGTCGTATGAAGATGTCATTCGCGTCGCCCAGCTCAAGACCCGGCGAGAACGCCTGCAACGTGTGCGACGCGAAGTGGGCGCCCGAGTGGGAGAACCCATCCGGATGACCGAGTTTCTTAAACCAGGTCTGGACGAGATCGCCTCCGTTTTGCCCCCCACGCTGGCGGCGTGGTTACGCCGCAAGGCAGCTGGCCGTCAGTGGCACCGCGGCATGTATATCCGCACCGACACCATTCGTGGCTTCCTCATGCTCTGCGGACTGAGAAGCTTGCGCCCGCTGCGACGGCACATGTCCCGTTATGTGGAGGAGCAAGCCGCGATTGAACTCTGGCTCGCTGCGGTGGAAACCGCCACGCCCGCCCCTCTGGGACTTGAGATTGCGCTGTGCGGCAATCTTGTCAAAGGTTATGGCGAGACCAGCCGCCGAGGCCACCGCAATCTGGATTTGATCCTGAAGCAGGTCGCCGAAGGCGCCTCAGCGGAAAAAGTAAAAGCAGCACGCGTGGCCGCGCTGGCCGACCCAGAAGGCCGCCAACTCTCAGCGGCTGTGGGGCTGCCGATTGTGCGACCTATACAAATCATCAGACGAAAGCCTTCCAACTAGTTCCCCACCCTCACGATTCAAAGGAGACAACCATGAAAAATAATCGCAGAACCTTCATCGCTGGCATCGCACTGGCATCCCTGGCTACTGCTGCGATCGCCGCAGACGGCCCCATCAAGATCGGTGCAATCGTGTCCGCCACTGGCCCGGCGTCTTTCCTGGGCGATCCCCAGCAGAAGACGCTGGAGTATTACGTGGCCAAGATCAATGCGGAAGGTGGCGTACTGGGCCGCAAGCTGAGCCTTGTCTTGTACGACGATGCCAGTGACGCGAACAAGGCCAATGCCTTTGCGCGCCGACTGATCATCCAGGACGAGGTGGACATCATCCTGGGCGCATCAAGCACCGGCTCAACCATGGCGATGGTGCCGCAGATCGATGCCGCCAAGATCCCCAACATCTCGCTGGCTGCGGCTTCCGTGATCGTGGAACCGGTAAAGCCCTTCGTCTTCAAGATGCCTCACTCAGACCGCATGGCGGCCTACAAGGTGCTGGAAGACATGAAAAAGCGCGGCTTCACGCAGTTCGCGCTTCTGTCTGACACCGGCGGCTTCGGAAAATCAGGCCGCACCGAGACACTGAAGGCCGCCGAAGCACTGGGTATGAAGGTCGTGGAAGACCAGACCTACGGCGAGAAAGACACCGACATGACGCCGCAGTTGACGCGCGCAAAGTCATCTTCTGCACAGGCTATCTTGCTCTTCGGTACCGGCCAGGCTCCCGCGATCATTGCGCGCAACTACCAACAACTTGCGATCAAGCAACCGCTCTACACCACCCACGGCCAGGCCTCGCTGGAATTCGTGCGCATTGCAGGCAAGGCTTCGGAAGGGGTACGCATGCCCTCTCCCGCCCTGCTGATCGCCAAGGCCTTGCCCGCCAACGATCCACAGCGCAAGGTGAGCGTGGACTACGCGACCAACTACGAAACGAAGTTCAAATCTGACGTTTCCACCTTTGGCGGATACGCGCACGACGCGCTTTACCTGGCGGTAGATGCCATCAAGCGCGCAGGTGGCACCGACAAGGCGAAAGTCCGGGCGGCGATTGAAACCACGAAAGGTTTCGTGGGTGTGAGCGGCATCTACTCGATGACTGCGCAGGACCACATGGGCCTGGACAATTCAGCCTTCCGAATGGTGGAGATTGTGAACGGCGCCTTCAAAGAAGTCCGCTGATTTTCCATGATGCTCCGGACTGCTGATTTCCGGACGCGCGCGCGCTCCCGGCTGCCCCGCTTCGTCTTCGACTATGTGGACGGGGCAGCCGAGGACGAGCAATGCATCGTCCGCAACGAGACAGACCTGCGCTCGCTTCACCTGCTGCCCACGTGCTTGCGGGATACGACGGAGCAAGACGTGTCCATTGAGGTGTTTGGTCAGCGGTGGGCGGCTCCCGTGGGCATCGCGCCAGTGGGCTTCGCCGGTCTTGTGCGCCCCGGAGGGGACGCCATGTTGGCACGTGCGGCAGCTTCTTGCAGGCTCCCTTTTGTGCTGTCCACCGCATCAAATGAGCGCCTGGAGCATGTGCGTTCTGGCGCGGCCGTTGGTACGCAGTGGCTGCAGCTTTATGTCATGTCAGACCGCGCGATCGCCGAGCAGATGGTGCGCCGGGCGAAGAACGCGGGGTATGGCGCGCTTGTTCTGACCGTGGACGTGCCTGTAAGCGGTATGCGGGAGCGGGATCTGCGCAACCGGTTCAAGCTGCCATTCCGCCCGGGAGTGCGCACCCTGGCTGATCTGGTGACTCACCCCGCGTGGTCGCTCTCCATGGCGTTCGCAGGGTCACCGGGCTTCGTCAATCTCGCGGATGGCACAGGACCTACGTCGCCTCAGTTGCAAGCTGCGCTGCTCGCAAGAACGATGGACCGTAGCCTGACCTGGGAATCGCTCAAGTGGCTGCGCAGCCTCTGGGATGGCCCGCTGCTGGTGAAAGGCCTGCTGCACCCGGAGGATGCGAAACGGGCGCTCGCGCATGGAGTAGACGGCGTCATCGTCTCCAACCATGGAGGGCGTCAGCTCGACTGCGTGCCTTCAACGATCTCCGCACTCCCGGCGATCGCCCAAGCCCTGGATGGACGGGTACCCATCTTCATTGACGGTGGATTCCGCAGGGGGAGCGATGTGGTCAAAGCGATCGCGCTTGGCGCCACGGCAGCCTTTGTAGGCCGGCCTGCCATCTGGGGCCTTGCCGCGAACGGCGAAGCCGGCGTTGCAGCCACCTTGCGTCTTTTCATCGAGGAAATCAGCAGAACGATGACGCTCCTAGGAGCTTCACGCATTTCCGACATTCAACCGCTTCACGTACAAAAAAATGTCTGACCTCCCACAGTTCCTTTTCTCGGGCCTGACAACAGGCGCGGTCTACGCGCTTGCAGCCCTGGGTTTCTCACTGATCTACAACTCCAGCGGTGTCATTAACTTCGCTCAGGGCGATTTTCTGATGCTGTCGGCCATGCTCACCGCCACACTTCTCACCAAGGGCATGGCGCTTAGCGGCTCGATTGCCATTGGCATCGCCGTCACGGTGCTGGTGGGCGTGCTGCTCTACCGATTAGCGATACAGCCCGCTGGCAACGCGGATGTGGTGACGCTCATCATCATCACCATTGGGGCTTCGATCTTCATACAGGGTGTGGTTCAGGTGACCTTGGGCAAGAACCAGCAGGTTCTTCCTCCGTGGACGGGCGACGCACCTCTGCAGATCCTGGGTGCCTACGTGTTGCCGCAGGCGCTTTGGGTGCTAGGCACGGCGGCAGTTTTGGTGGTGGGTTGCGCGATTTTCTTCAAGGGCACGTTGACGGGCAAAGCCATGTTGGCAGTAGCCGCCAACCGCATGGCCGCCATGGCTGTGGGCATTCCCGCCAAGCGCGTGCTTCAGCTCTCGTTCGGCCTCTCCGCACTGCTGGGCGCGGTGGCCGGAGTGGTGTCTGCCCCTATCACCACCACGGTGTATGACATTGGCCTCATGCTCGGGATGAAGGGTTTCGTGGCGGCCACCCTGGGCGGCCTGGGCAGCGGTGTGGGCGCCGTCGTGGGTGGTCTTCTCGTTGGCATTCTGGAGGCACTGGTGGCGGGCTACATCTCGTCAGCCTACAAGGATGCAGTGCCTTTCGTGCTCATCATTTTGTTGCTGCTCGTGATGCCTCATGGCTTGTTTGGATCACGCAAAACGGACCGCGTATGAACCAGCGCCTCCCACTCATCCTGACGGCGCTGGCGCTGATCGCCCTGCCCTTCGCGCTGCCGAACAACTTCATGCTCGACATCGCGATCCGCATTGGCCTTGCCGCCATTGCCGTGATTGGCCTCAACCTGCTGATGGGCTTCGCCGGGCAGATCAGCATCGGGCATGCGGCCTTCGTGGCCATTGGTGCGTATGGAAGCGCCATCGTGGCGACCCGCTTCGGCTGGCCGCCTTTGCTTTCGATCCCTGCCTCTGCAGTGGGTGCAGCCATCGTCGCCTGGTTGATCGCCAAGCCCATTCTCAGGTTGAAAGGTCACTCGCTGACCATGGCCACGCTGGGCCTTGGCGTGATTGTCAATATCGTGCTCATCAATGAAGTGGACTGGACCGGCGGGCCCGACGGCATGCCCGTGCCACCGCTGGCTTTTGGCAGCTTTGCGCTGGTGAAACTTGGCCACTGGTACATCTTGGTAGCAGCGTTGCTATTCGTGGCCATCGTGCTCTCTCTCAACCTCTTTGGCTCGCCCGCTGGCCGAGCTTTGCGCGGGCTCCATGGCTCTGAATACGCGGCCCGGGTAGTGGGAGTTGACGTGAGCGCATTCAAGGTGCGCGTGTTCATCGCCTCTGCTGTCTTCGCTACGGTATCGGGCAGCCTCACCGGGCACTATCTGGCGTTCATCAGCCCGTCGATCGCATCATTTGCGCACTCGGTGGAGTTGGCCACCATGGTGGTGCTGGGCGGAATGTCCAGCACTTTCGGCGCGGTGCTGGGCGCCGCGCTGCTGACCATGCTTCCTCAACTCGTGGGCGGTCTTCATGGCTACGAAGCCATTGTGTTTGGACTGGTGCTGATGCTCACCATGATGTTCATGCCCAAAGGCCTGGTCCCATCGATTGCCCTGCGCCTCAAGAAGAACAAGGGGAAATAAGTGCTCGCTATCAAATCCCTTTCCAGGAGCTTCGGCGGAGTGGCCGCTGTTGACAATGTCTCCTTCGACGTACAGAGCGGCCATGTGCACTCCGTCATCGGCCCCAATGGCGCAGGCAAGACCACTCTTTTCAATCTGATCAGCGGTGTGTATGAACCTAGCTCAGGCGAAGTACTGCTGGACAACACCCCGATCAACGGCCTCCCACCGGAAGAGCTGGCGCGCCGCGGTATGTGCCGAACTTTCCAGAATTTGCAGATCTGCATGAACATGACCGCGTGCGAAAACGTCATGCTCGGCGCGCATCTGCACGCCAACACAGGGCTTTGGTCAGGCCTTCTGGGCTTGACGCGTGTCGCTGACCGCAAACTTGAAGCGCGCGCCTTCGAGCTGATGGATTACGTGGGCGTGGAAAGCGCCCGCCACGCCCACGCCACCCAGCTTTCCTTTGGGGTGCTGAAACGCCTGGAGATCGCCCGCGCGCTCGCCGCCAATCCCCGCCTTTTGCTCCTGGATGAACCAGCAGCAGGCTTGAACGACAGCGAAACCCACGCCGTCGGCGAGCTCATCCGCAAGATCGCATCGGGAGGCACCACCGTGCTGCTGGTGGAACACGACATGAAGATGGTGATGTCGATCTCCGACCATATCGTGGTGATGGACCAAGGCAAGAAGCTCGCAGAAGGCACGGCGGAGCAAGTTCGCGACAACCCTGCCGTGGTCGCGGCCTACCTGGGAGTCGACGCATGAGCAACTCAACCGTTCTGAAGGTCACCGGTTTGACCTCCGGCTATGGGCGCATTGAAGCCTTGCGCGGGGTTGATCTGGAGTTGAAGGCTGGCCAGTTGGTAGCGCTCGTAGGCGCCAACGGTGCGGGCAAAACCACCTTGCTCAGAACCCTCTCCGGGTTGATCACAGCGCGAAGCGGCTCCGTGGAGTTGCTAGGGCAGGAGATCACGCGCCTGGCAGCGGAAGCGCGGGTTCGTCGCGGCCTGGCCCAGGTACTGGAAGGCCGGCAGGTGTTTGGGCCGCTCTCGGTGCTGGACAACCTGCGCCTGGGTGGCTATACCCACAAGCCCGATCCGGATCGCATTGAAGAGATGTTCAATCTTTTCCCCATCCTGCGAACCAAGAAGGACCAGGCGGCTTGGCAACTCTCAGGAGGGCAGCAGCAGATGCTCGCCATGGGCCGGGCTCTCATGAGCCGCCCCAAGGTGCTGTTGCTGGATGAACCCTCGATGGGCTTGGCGCCTCTTCTTGTGAAAGAGGTGTTTCAGGTCATCAAGCGCTTGAAGGACAGCGGAGTGCCCATCTTGCTGGTGGAGCAGAACGCACGCGCCGCGCTCGCCATCGCAGATCACGGGTACGTACTCGAGACGGGGCGCATCGCGCTATCTGGCCCGGCTGGCGAGCTGGCAGCAGACGAACGCGTCCGCTCGGCTTATCTCGGCATATGAGGCGCTCCCAAGGCCTAGGACCGTGTTCATGTTCCTACGCTCATTCAGAGCAACGCCTGCGGCTTGCTCAGCCGCCTTTTGATTTTCTGCGTTTCATCCGCTGAGGGTGGCGCTCAACACCTTGGAGAACTGAAATGACCGCCCCCTGCATTCAATCCATCGAAGCACGCGCAGTCAATGTGCCTCTAGAGTTTCCAGTCAGGACAAGCGTGGGTATCGTAGACACGGCACCTCTGGTCCTTATCGATCTGAAAACCAATGCGGGCATCGTGGGCCGCAGCTATGTGTTCACCTACACACCGCTCGCACTGCGGGCCACCCTTGAAATGGTGCGCTCACTGGGAAGCCTGCTGACGGGACTGCCACTGGCGCCCGCCGACCTGGACGCCCTCTTCTCGTCTCGCCTCAGGTTGATTGGCAAAACCGGCTTGAACCAGATCGCCTGCGCGGGCCTGGATATGGCTGTGTGGGATGCCCACGCTCAGTTCCTCGGACGCCCGTTAGTGGAAGTTTTGGGCGGTACGCGCAAACCCATTCCCACCTACGACAGCCACAGCATGGATGGCATAGAACTGGGTTGCCAGCGGGCTGAGCGGTCAGCGAAAGCGGGCTTCAAAGCGATCAAGACAAAGCTCGGCCACGCCACATTGGAAGAAGATATCAAGATGATTCGCGCACTGCGCAACACGGTGGGCCCGAACATCCAGATCCTTGTCGACTACAACCAGGGCCTCACGGTACCGGAGGCGATTCGGCGCATCCATGTTCTGGAAGCTGAGGACCTTGGGTGGATTGAGGAGCCTGTCATTCAGGAGAACCTGCGCGGTTACGCGGAAATTCGCCGCCGCACGCGTACCCCCATCCAGATGGGCGAAAACTGGTGGGGCCCGGGCGATATGCAGAACGCGCTGGAAGCAGGTGCCTGTGACCTTGCAATGCCCGACGCCATGAAGATAGGAGGCGTAACGGGATGGATGAAGGCCGCCGCGCTGGCGCAGGTGTATGGCATTCCCATGTCCAGCCACGTCTTCGAGGAGTTCAGCGCACACCTCATGCTGGTGACACCCACCGCGCACATATTTGAGCGCATGGACCTGGCAGGCCCCATTCTGGCCAGATCCGTTCAGTACGAGAACGGCCATGCCGTTCTTGACGACACGCCAGGCGTAGGCATCAGTTGGAACGAGAGCGCTGTGCAACGCTACGCGGCCTGAGTATCTAAGTATTTCAGCGCGGAAATGACACCCTGAGCACATTGGCCGTCGTTGTGAACTGACCATATGAGATTGGCCGCCGATGAGACTTATTTGGCATTGGCGCAGTGTTTGGCATCCCATTGGGCAGATTCTCAAAAGAGCGAGACCGGACTGCGCCGCGTTGAAAATCTGGACCATAGAATCGTCTCCATCATTCCGAGAACGAGGCGATGTGAACTTCTTTAACGCACACACTGAACGCGGTTTCGACTTGAGCCGCCGTCAAGTGGGCCAATCGGCACTGGCAGCCTGTGTCCTGGTCGGAGTGCCTGGCATGGGAGCTTTCGCGCAACAGCCATCTGCGCTTCTCAACACGTTGCTACCCTTGCAGAACGATAGCGTGATGGTGGTGCAACTCTGGCCGACCCTGACCGAACAAGTACGTCGCGCGGCAGTGGTGTCCAGGTGTGATCTGCCCAAGCAAGAACTCACCCAAATTGAATGGGACGCCACGTTCCA
The DNA here is from genome assembly GCF_000422885.1 of Ottowia thiooxydans DSM 14619. Taxonomy (GTDB): domain Bacteria; phylum Pseudomonadota; class Gammaproteobacteria; order Burkholderiales; family Burkholderiaceae_C; genus Ottowia; species Ottowia thiooxydans. Next base: position 63,367 of record NZ_AUGX01000036.1, read on the forward strand.
ATCTCTCATCGCTCAGGACGCACGAGGCTTTCATAAGATTCCGCTGTTCAACCGTTTTTTCATTCAACCCTGGGTTCGATCCATCGAATCCGACTGGGCAGCACTTTCAGCGCAGGAGAAAAAACGCTGGACAGACTGGCTGGCCAAACCCGAGGCCAAGCCGGTTCTGCAGAGCCTGCGTGCGGAGCAGTTGATTGAGATCATGGCCAAGGACAACTGGGCAGTGGACGACCGCACAGGCAAGTGGATTGCGACCGCACCCATTCTGGTTGCACAGGCGCTGACCGACATCGAGATGAAGGAAGTGTTCGACCGTGCCGTGGCGCAAACCAATAACGCACTAGGCAAGCAATGGAGCCGTGTGAAGCCTTTTGCAGCCATGAGCCCGGAAGATGCCAAGTGGCTCACGCCGCTCTCAAAGGCGCTGCATGAGAATGCACAGAAGATCTACGACAACTTCGAGAAACTCGCCACACGCCGCTGGCCAGAGCGCGAGACCTGGTTGAACGGCGACCTGGGCAACGTGCCTGCGCTATGCGAGTTCTCGATCAAAGGCGACGCGGCCAAGGAATTCCGTGAGGCCGCGTTCAGCTTCAACATCCGCGACTACGCACCTGCGACGTTTGCGCATTACTGTGGGAAACGCGGTTAAGGCAACGCTACGTTGTCCCGGTTTTTCTTTCCCCAAAAGGGGAAAGACTAATAATTCGAAGGCCGAGCGAAGCAATGGCCCGAGTGAGGCTCCCCACCCCTTGAGGCCGTGCCGAGGAGCACAGGGCAAGGGGCGGGCAAGAGCACTGAAAGATGCTCTTGCTTCAAGAACTAGCTTGCGGCAGCTGTTTGAACGTAGTGAGCGAAGCGAAAGAAGAGAGTTCTGCCGC
>NZ_AUGX01000037.1 GCF_000422885.1 Ottowia thiooxydans DSM 14619
TGAGGTGGCTCAGGCGGCAGGGACCGTGGGCTATGAGTTGATGTGTGCGCTCGCTCTGCGCGTACCTACCGTAGTTCTTTGACAAGCTGATGCCGAGCTGGAGTTAGGCGGACGTAGAAGCACGCCATTCAAGGTCTGGAGCTCATCTTTTCCCGGCAGGGAAAACTGGCCAGTCGAAGGCCGAGCGAAGCAATGGCCCGAATGGGTATCCCACCCCTTGAGGCCGTGCCGAGGAGCGCAGGGCAAGGGGCGGGCAAGAGCACTGCAAGATGCTCTTGCTTCAAGAACTAGCTTGCGGCAGTTGTTTGAACGTAGTGAGCGAAGCGAAAGAAGAGAGTTCTGTCGCACCGCCCCTTGACCGAGCACCGCAGGGTGCCCGGAGCGCAGCGTAGGGACACGGACTTGGGGTCGCTTTTTTTCTGCCTACTCTCTTTTGGCGAAACAAAAAAGAGTAGGTGCGCCGCCGGGCGCAATTCCCGGCCTCCGACTTCAAGAGAAGAGCAGAAGGTAACTATCAAGCACTACCAACAAATCAACCGCCGCTTGCCCTCACGCCGCAGCCGGCCGCCCCCGCCCTCTCCCAGGGGGAGAGGGAGTTAACCCCCTGGCGCTCACCAGGAGGAGAGGGAGTTGAAACACCTGCCTTGTCCGAGGGAGAGGGGATGAATTCCCCCAGGCGTCCCGTGCAGGACCCCTCGAACCGATTCCTAAAAGCGCAAATGAAAACTACTTGAAGAACGCGTCATATCCCGTCTTCAAGATCAGCGCACTCACCACAAAAATAAACACGCCTCTAACAAACCCCGCCCCATGCTTAAGCGCCAGCCGCGTACCAATCAGACTCCCCACCACGTTAGCAACTGCCATCATGAGCCCAATATGCCACCAAATGTGCCCTTTTGACGCGAAAAGGGCGATTGCAGCGATGTTGGTGGCTACATTCAACAGCTTGGCGGAAGCGGATGCATTGAGAAAGTCGTAGCCCAGAAAGCGGACGAACAGAAAAATGAAGAAGCTGCCGGTGCCGGGGCCAAAAAAACCGTCGTACCAGCCGATCACCGCACCTATGACGCATGCCAGCGCAGTTTCGCGCCCACGCGTATGACGTGGCGCGTGGGTGTGGCCCAGGTCCTTTTTCACCAACGTATAGATCAGCACGGCCAGAAGAATTAATGGCAGCAGGCGGCGCAGGAAATCGGGGTTGATCAGCGTGACATGCCAGGCTCCTAGGAAGGAGCCCACCAGAGCAGCGCCCGCTGCGGGAAGGAGCACCGCCCAGCGCATTTGCACGCGCCGGCTGTACTGTGCTGTGGCAATCGCCGTACCCCATACCGATGCGCTCTTGTTGGTGCCAAACAGAGTAGCCGGCGCGGCGTTCGGAAAAGTGGCAAAGAGCGCTGGCACCAAAACCAGCCCGCCACCTCCCACGATCGAATCCACCAACCCGGCCAGGAGCGAAGCCAGGGAAACGATCAGCAATTCCATGAGAGAAAGAAAGAGTAGTGGACGGTCAGGCTTCAGCCGGGAGACTTTGAGCAGGCTCTAAGGCGCTCCCTTGATGCGTTGCACAGCATGTCTAAGCCGTGGCGCAAGATGCGCGCTGATCATAGCGGCTTGCGCTCAGGGAAGGTGTGAGCGAATCTCTCAAGCCCGCCAGTACCGCCAAAAACTACCCACTAGGCGAGCAAATGCTCCCTGTAGCCCGATCTACGCCTTCGTTGGGTGCTGGTGGCCTATGACGGCTCTTTCGAGCGCGCCGAATGCATGCACACTTCTGATCTGCGATGGCCCCCCGCCTGATTGGCTAGCCCCAGACCACTGACCGCATTGAAATGGAAGCTGACTGGAACCCAGTATTGAAAAAACGAGGCATCTCGGTGGCGCGTGCGGCCCCTGCGGCATAGAGCAGCGGAAGGTAGTGCTCGTGCGTGGGGTGTGAGAGCCGCGCCACCTGGCCTAGTTTCTGGAAATCTGCCAGCGCACCGAGCTGGCCCTTTTTGATTTGATCTTGCACCACGGTGTCGAACTCGGAAGCCCAGTCGTAGGCTTCCTGTTGACCTGCACCTCGGCGAGTGGCCCGCAAGTTGTGCACGATGTTGCCGCTGCCGACAATAAGCACCCCCCGATCTCGGAGCTTTTGCAATTGCTGGCCCAGCGCATAGTGCTCGGCTGGTGAGCGGTCGTAGTCCATGCTGAGTTGCACCACCGGGATATCGGCTTTGGGGAACATAGGTTTAAGTGTCGACCAAGTTCCGTGATCTAGACCCCATTCGCTTTCATCTACGCCTAACGTGCCACTATTGGCGGGCGAACGAAGCTCTTTCGAAAGGCTTCGCGCTACATCAGGAGCGCCCGGCGCAGGGTACTGCTGATCGAACAGCGCCTTTGGAAAGCCGCCGAAATCGTGGATGGTCCTGGGCTGGGCCATTCCAGTCAGCTGCCAACCACCGCGTGTGAGCCAATGGGCAGAGATGCACAAGATCAGCTGTGGCCGCTCGGCTCGTGCAAGGAGCTCAACTCCCAAACTCTGCCAACTACGCCGCCAATTGTTGTCTTCAATGGCATTCATGGGGCTGCCATGGCCCACGAACAGCACCGGCATGCGGGTGGAGGGCTTGAGGGACTGCAGCAGCGGCGCAGCGAGAGCGCTGGAAAGGGAGGTGAGGGAAATGCCAGTAAGCCCAGCCAGGACCGCCAACGATGTTCTACGCTGCATTTTTTGAAGATCTTGTTTTGAAGATGTAGCGTTGAAAGATATCGCTATGGTCGCTAAGTTCCACAAAGTAAAGGGTTTTCCCTAATATTTTAAGAGGGAGGGGCTTAAACAAGCGAAAAAAAAGGACGCCTGGAGGGGCGTCCTTTATGAGCCATTGCATATGGCATTCTTTTGATTTGATGTTCTTGTTGGTCTGGCTTGTCTCCTCGGCCCTTCGGCATCACGATGCTGGCTGTGATGCCCGAATGCAGTGACTGTAACAGCGCACCAGCATCCGCCATATTGGGACTTTCCCCGAACGAAATTGGTGCGACGCACCTTTTTGGTTCGAAGGCTAGATCAATTTGTGAGCTTTAGCCTTATTTTGGCTGTTCGTGCTCAAGTTGCGGCAGCATCGAACCTTCGCCCAGTTGCAGCAGGCCGTTTTTGGCGTACACCGCCAGCTTGCCCCGCGTATCGATGATGTCGAGATTGCGCATGGTTAGCTGGCCGATGCGGTCTTGCGGTGTGAAAGGCGCGTTGGCCACCTTTTCCATGGACAGGCGCTCAGGTGCGTAAGTCAGGTTAGGCGACTCTGTATTGAGCAGGCTGTAGTCGTTGCCTCTGCGCAGCTCCAGCGTGACTTCTCCCGTGACTGCACTGGCTACCCAGCGCTGCGCGGTTTCGCGCAGCATGATGGCTTGTGGATCGAACCAGCGGCCTTGGTAGAGCAGGCGGCCCAGCTTGAGCCCGTTCATGCGGTATTGCTCTATGGTGTCTTCGTTATGGATGCCAGACACCAGGCGTTCATAGGCGATGTGCAGCAGAGCCATACCGGGGGCTTCATAGATGCCGCGGCTCTTGGCTTCGATGATGCGGTTTTCAATCTGATCGCACATGCCCAGGCCGTGGCGGCCACCAATGCGATTGGCTTCTAAAAAGAGCTCCACATGATCGGAGATTTCTTTGCCATTCAGAGCCACCGGAATACCATCTTCGAAGCGAACGCGAACCTCTTCCGCCTTGACATCGACCTCTGGCTTCCAGAACGCGACGCCCATGATGGGGTTCACGATTCGGATACCGCTGGACAGTTCTTCCAGGTCCTTGGCCTCATGAGTGGCGCCAAGCATGTTGGAATCCGTCGAATAAGCCTTTTCTGACGACATCTTGTAGTCAAAACCGGCGTTCTGCATGAATTCAGACATCTCCTTGCGTCCGCCCAGCTCGTCAATGAAGCGCTGGTCCAGCCACGGCTTGTAGATTTTCAGAGATGGATTGGCTAGAAGGCCGTAACGATAGAAGCGTTCGATGTCATTGCCCTTGAATGTGCTGCCATCTCCCCAGATGTTGACATCATCTTCCTTCATCGCATTGACCAGCATGGTGCCGGTCACGGCGCGCCCCAGGGGCGTTGTGTTGAAGTAAGTGGCGCCACCACTGCGTATATGGAATGCGCCGCACTGCAATGCAGCGATACCTTCGTTCGCCAGCTGTGTGCGGCAATCAATCAGACGGGCTTTTTCCGCGCCATATTCCATCGCTTTGCGGGGAATGGCGTCGTAGTCTTCTTCATCGGGTTGGCCCAGGTTAGCGGTGTACGCGTAGGGCACAGCGCCTTTTTGGCGCATCCACAGAAGCGCGGCGCTGGTGTCAAGGCCGCCGGAGAAGGCAATGCCGACTTTTTGGTCGGCAGGGAGAGATTGCAAGATAGTGGAGGACATAGCTGGCATTCAATGAAAAGGGGATTGCCCAAAAAGGCAGGCAACCGGTATTGTCGGTGCAATCCATGGGGCCAGCACCAAGCTGACGCCCCGCGACCACGCGTGCACGCTTCTCGCGAAGTCGCTTCCACTTCGCTCGTCGCAACTCATCACCGTTGTGAACACCCCTATCTCGTCATTCCCGCGCAGGCGGGAATCCAGGGCTACTGGGCGCAACGTGTCCTAATTCACAAGTTTTTTGGATCTACAGCGTTGAATTTGCAGCAAGCTACTCCAACGATCCCCGAAGGCTGCGCTTTTAACCCTGCTCCCCGCATGCACGCGGGGCCAACCATCCAGCGGCCGAGCCTTCCGGGAACGACAATACAGATTGTTACGGCAATAAGAAAATCACCCGCAGATGATCGACACCGTCTTGGTGTTCAGATACGCCTCAAGCGCTTCTGGGCCACCTTCTGAGCCATACCCGGAATCCTTGACGCCGCCAAACGGCAGTTCAGGCGAGGGCGCCGCAGGCTGGTTCACCCACAGCATGCCCACCTCAACCCCATGTGAGAGCTGGTGTGCGTTTTTAAGGGAGCGCGTGAAGGCGTAGGCAGACAAGCCCCATGGCAGGCGGTTGGCCTCCTTGATGGCGTCCGCCAGGTCATCGAAGCCACGCACGGCAGCCATGGGACCAAAGGGCTCCTGGTTGAACACGTCAGCGTCTAGTGGAACGTCAGCAAGCACGGTGGGGGCAAAGAAGTTACCCGCAGTGCCAATGCGTTCGCCGCCTGTGACCAATGTGGCGCCCTTGGCCACTGCGTTTTCGGTGAGTCTCTGCATGTTCGCCAGGCCGCGGTCGTTGGCCATGGGACCCATCTGGATGCCTTTTTCCAAACCGTTGCCCACCTTGAGGCCTTTGGCCAGCGCGGCGAAGGCGTCGATGAAGTCAGCCTTCACCTTGTTGTGCACCAGATAACGAGTGGGCGAAATGCAAACCTGGCCGGCGTTGCGGAACTTGGCTCCTCCCACGGCTTTCACTGCGAGCTCAATATCGGCGTCGTCGCAAACGATCACAGGAGCGTGGCCACCCAGCTCCATGGTCGCGCGCTTCATATGGAGGCCAGCCATCGCGGCGAGCTGCTTGCCGACAGGGGTGGAGCCGGTGAACGTGATCTTGCGGATCACGGGATGCGGAATCAGGTACGCAGAGATTTCCGCGGGTACGCCATATACCAGCCCGACCACACCGGCTGGAATACCGGCGTCGCTGAAGGCGCGCATCAACTCAGCAGGGGACGCGGGCGTTTCCTCGGGGCCTTTCACCAGGATGGAGCAACCTGTGGCCAGAGCGGCGGACACCTTGCGCACCACCTGGTTGATAGGGAAGTTCCACGGTGTGAACGCGGCCACCGGACCTACGGGTTCTTTCAGCACGCGCTGGTCGGCTGCCATGTTGCGCGGTGGCACGATGCGGCCATAGGTGCGGCGGCCTTCTTCGGCAAACCATTCGATGATGTCGGCGGCCGACAACACCTCACCCTTGGCTTCTCCGAGCGGCTTGCCCTGTTCCTGAGTCATCACGGAAGCGATGGCTTCGGCGCGCTCACGCAGCAAGCCTGCGGCCCGGCGCATGATGGCTGAGCGTTCATTCGCAGGCGTGTTGCGCCAAGTGGCAAAGCCGCGGTCGGCTGCGGCCAGGGCGCGGTCCAGGTCAGGCTTGCGGGCATGCGCCAGACGGCCGATTTCCTGGCCCGTGGCGGGGTTGAGCACCGCCAGTGTTTCTCCGGCGGCGGCGTCGCACCATTGGTTGTCGATGAACAGCTGGGTATTGGGGTAGGTCATGAACGTGGTGGAAGGTTAAAAGAAAAGCGGTGGCCCAAGGACTCTTTGCACAATTCAGATCGGTGCTTCACTAGGAGGCTGTCGGACTTGGAAATCGCCGGCTGCAAATGGGCCGCTGCGGTCCATTTTTCACGGTCTTTTTGACCCATAGCTAGGCTATGGGCCTGCAAATCCCGTGAAAACTGTCCTCGCTGGGGCCCATTTTCGCTATCGGCGCTCCAAGTCCGACAGCCTCCTAGCGCGACCCGTGCTGAGGAGGCCTAGCGTCAAGAACGCCGGGCGCAACCCCATATGTTAGAGCTTTTGGCCGGATTCAGCTCAGCCCCGCCCCTGAATCCATTTGGCGGCCTTCTCGGCCATCATCAGTGTCGGGCTGTTGGTGTTGCCACTGGTGATCAAAGGCATGGCCCCTGCATCCACCACGCGCAGGCCAGCAATCACTCCTCCGGCACCGTCGCGTACTTGAAGGCGCGGTGTAAGTACGGCCATGGGATCTCCGTCTTTGCCCATCATGGTTGTGCCCACAGGGTGAAAGATCGTGCTGGCAATATCGCCTGCCAGGCGGGCCAGGTCTTCATCGCTCTGGTACTGCGGCCCCGGTTTGTACTCTTCTGGGGAGAAGCGGGCCATCGCCGGCTGGGCCACGATGCGGCGCGTGACGCGAAGGCTGTCAGCGGCCACCTGCCGGTCTTCTTCTGTGGCGAGGTAATTGGGCGCGATAGCGGGGGCATCTTCGAAACGGGCGCTTTTGATGTGCACCGTACCCCGGCTGGTGGGGTTCAGGTTGCACACACTGGCCGTGATGGCCGGAAAGCTGTGCAGCGGTTCGCCGAAAGCGTCCAGGCTGAGCGGTTGCACGTGGTATTCAATATTCGGCCATTCAAAGGCGGGTGAAGAGCGTGTGAACGCGCCTAGCTGGCTCGGAGCCATGCTCATGGGCCCAGAGCGGCGCAGGAGATATTCCATGCCGATCTTGCCTTTGCCCCAAAGCGTGCTGGTGAGCTGGTTGAGCGTCTTGCCACCTTTGATCTTGTACACGCTTCGAATCTGCAGATGGTCTTGCAGGTTGGCTCCAACTCCTGGAAGATCGGCCAGGACCTCAATGCCATGCTGACGCAGCAGATCAGCCGGGCCTACACCCGAAAGCTGCAGGATCTGTGGTGAACCGATGCTTCCCGCGCTCAGGATCAACTCACCGCCTGGCTCCAGGAGTGCCTGTGTCAGGCCGGTATCGGTTGATATCTCGGCACCCGAGCATTGCAATGAACCGTTGGCACCGCGCTCAATGAGCAGGCGTGCCACCCGCGCGTGGGTCCAGAGTTCGAAATTTGGACGCCCATAGCAAGTGGGCCTGAGAAAGGCCTTGGCTGCATTCCAGCGTAAACCGGCCTTCTGGTTCACTTCAAAGTAGCCTACGCCCTCGTTGGTGCCGCGGTTGAAGTCGTCCGTAGCCGGCACGCCGGCCTCTTGCGCAGCGGCCGCAAATGCATCCAGCACATCCCAGCGAAGGCGCTGCTTGTCTACGCGCCATTCGCCGCCATGGCCGTGCAAGTTGGCAAAGCTTGGAGAAGGGGCTGGGGCGTCAGGCTTGCGCTTGTCGAGCTTGTGGTGATCTTCGTGGGCCTTGAAATCCGGCAGGCAATTCTCCCAGCGCCACTCATCATCCCCCGTGAACTCCGCCCAACGGTCGTAGTCGCGCGATTGGCCGCGCATATAGATCATGCCGTTGATGGAGCTGCTGCCTCCCAGCACCTTGCCACGCGGATAACGCAGAGTGCGGCCGTTCAGGCCGGCAGCGGGTTCTGTCTGATAGAGCCAATCAGTGCGGGGATTACCGATGCAATACAGGTAACCCACCGGAATGTGTATCCAGTGATAGTCGTCCTTGCCGCCAGCCTCGATCAGCAGCACACGTTTGTTTTTGTCGCGCGAAAGGCGGTTGGCAAGCAGGCAACCGGCGGTTCCTGCGCCCACGACGATGTAATCAAAGGTTTGTTCGCTCATATGCTGGCACTGGTGGAGCTGTCGGGCTAGGAGCTTGCTCAAGGTCTCTTCGCGCAGAGACTTTGAAAAGGCTCCAAGAGCGCCGATAGCGAAAATTGAGCCGATGGCCGATTTGCGGTCGGCAACTTCCAAGGCCGTCGGTCGCCCAGGCGGATGATAGGTCAGTCGGGACATCAAGCCGCGATTTTTGTCGGTTCCATGTCTGCGAGGGCGCTGCTTGAGATGGCGGAGCTTGATGAGCCCAATTTATTGCTGGCGAAGATGGGCGCCTGCAAGTATCATGAATTAACTCTTTTGTATTCATAGAAATAAGTTACTTCAGGGGCTTCATGCTATTTTTGCTTTCCTGTTTTCGTGGCAACAACTCCAATGCGCTTTCCGAGCGTCCAGCACCCAGGACCACGCACCTGAGCGCATCGATACCTCCTTCCGGTACGCGCTTGCCCTTTCCAGACAATGACATCTCCATTGGCGGCACGGATCTAGGCCTGGTATTGAAGAACGGCCAGCGGCAATCGGCCCAGGAGCTTAAAGGCATCCTCAGAACCGAATCAAGTTTCGAGGACCTGTCCGTACACCTTGCTCTTGAAGAAGACTCCTCTGACGGCTCCCTTGAGCTGTCGCACAACAGTGACCGCCCATCTCTGAGCCTGAATCAGGCGGGCACAAGGAGATCAGTCATGTTCAGTGACAAGGAGGCGGTGCGCGAGTTCAAGGGGGTGAACCGTGATGACCGGTTCCCTTTGGACGCAGCGCACGAAGGACAAAGCGATGTAGATCTTGCTCTCGATGGGTTGGAAAAGAGATTGGGGGATATGAGGAAGTTCGTGTGGCGCATGGCGCATTGGGCGGACATCTTTCTGCCAACGAGAGGCGAAGCGGTTGCGCCGGGAAAGCAGCGTATGCAAGAACTGATCGAAGACATCGATGCTTCAGACGCAGTGCAAAGGGTACAAAAAATGTTCTCTGAAGCCCGTTGCTCGCGTCCACCTGCAGCGGGCAACCCAGGCGTGGAGGCTTCACTGCCAGAGTTGGTGTTTTCCTCTGAGCAGCTGCTCGAACTGCAGCTCGCTTACCGTGAGTTGAATTTGCTTTTGAGGGAGCTGCAACCCGAATTGGTGGATCTGCAATTGGGTGCGAACTGGTTGAAAAAAATGACCAGCATGCTGGCGCTGGATGGTGCCGACGTGCTGGATACACCCCTTCAACGGGCTTTAGTCCCCATCACCGTTGTGGACGATTTGCAGCATGGCCCTGCTCGCATTTCCTTGCGAGGAGAGGAGGCTACAGTTTCAAGATCATTGGTGCCCATATTGCTCTGGGGAGAATTCCTGGCGGCCCTGGATGATGTGGCCAGGAGGAGCTTTGATGGAGCAAGCTTTTACGACTTACCCCAGAACATCCTGGTAACTCTTTCTAACCCAGGGGGGCAGGGGAGTTCGGCACCAAAAGGCGCTTCACCTTACTGGCAAGAAGGCCAGTAGCGGCGCTGCCACAATGCCCTGGACGTAGCCGATCGCGGCCCGCCGGTATCGCTCTGTGGCGTAGGCGGCAAGCATGTCCAGCCGGCCAATGATCTTTCCGAACTCCCGCTCGAAACTCAAATTGCGGCTGTCGGGGGTGATTTCGTTGGCTAGAAGGAGCGGCTGGCCGCGCGCATCACGGCGGGTGTTGAGGATCCAGAGCGCCGTTTCCATATTGCGGGCGGCGTTATAGATGTGCTGGGGATCTACGGAGTCCAGGTAGTAAAACTCGCGCTTGCCGCCATGCGAGGTGATGATGGTGTCAGAGCAAGCCACGATGAAGGCGGCTATGCGATCACCCTGGAACTCTGGTGCCAATGCCGACGAAAGCGCCACGACATCGCGCTTGCCAGCCAGTGCTGGCCAGGCTTGTTGGGCTTGTATGGCTTCATCGAGTTGCGCCAGGGCGGCTTCCCGTGAGGCTGCCGTCTTGCGCCACTCCGAAGGATTGCGGCGGTATAGCTTGTCGGCCAGCAGCATCAGGCTTTGATGATTGGCACGCATAGCCGCCGTGGCGACACGATTGCCCTCACTTTGCAACAGTTCGCCGCCAGCGAACTCCTGTCCTCGCACTTGGCCGCGTTCCAGGTGGGCATCGCTGGCGCAGCCTGCCATGACCAGCGCGCAGACAAGCGAAAGGGCCGCACGGGCGGCCCCAGGAAAATATTCGCCCAGCGAGACGCGGGCGAACCAAGGATCAGGCAGAGACAGACATCTAGTCGCCTTTAGCGCTGCCGCCTTCCGCAGTACCGAATGTGATTTCACCGGACAACTGTCCTCCTTCTTCGATCACGATCTTGCCATAGCGGATCTTGCCGGTGACCTTGCCAGTGGCAAAAATCACCAGTTTTTGGCGAACAATGAGATTTCCATCGAACACGCCGCGTATTTCCGCGATGTCGATCTCGGCGGAACCTTTGAACGCACCTTGTTCGGCGATCTGGATCACGCGCGAGTTCATGGTCGCTTCGACCGTGCCTTCGACCACCAGGGTGTCGCAATCAGTGATTTCGACGCCCTTCAGCTTGATATTAGGGCCGACGGTGAGTTTCGCGCCGTTCTCTCCAGCGGGTGCTGGCGCGGCCGCTACCGGAGCGCTGGCAGCGGGCGACGAGAATGGTTGCGCCGCGGAGGCGCCGCCGGCGGAACCCAGGGAGCTGGTGCCGCCCAGAGACGGGCTGGTGGGGCTGCGGGGATTTAGCGGTTCGGAATCCCGCTTGCCGAAAAACGGTCCTTGAAGTGCCATGCTTTTTCCTTATAACAACTAACGATCCTAACGGCAGCTGAAGCTACAGGACAGTACAAGAGGAAAGAAACGTAACCAAGAGGGTCTTCGAGGTGGTCCACACCTTGCAGTCCAACCCATTGGCTGGCGGCGTCTTGTCCCACAGTAGGGGAATTTGTCGACGCGTTACCATTCGTCTTCGCCCGTGATTGTCCTGGTGCCGGCTATTTCTGATTGTCTGACGCCAGAACCACTGTTGCCGGAAGTTGCGAGCGGTTTCTTGTGGTTGCCACTCTTTGGATTTTTCCCTTCTCTTTTTTCATGACCTGGCGCGCCATCCTTAGTATTGAGTCGAAGACTGGCTGCGCCGTGCCTGACGCGGAGTTTGGTGCGCCGTCTTTCGCGCACGCTCCTAGCCTCTTGTGAAGACTATGGAAGACCTCACGCCACGCTTACGCCAGCAAGAGCAGGCCGCCGGGGTGACCGTAGCCGTGCTCGAGGGCGATTGGACCGCTGCGCAACTGGCTTCGGTACGTGTCTGGAAGGAAGTCAGCACCAGACTTGCCAGCTTTAGCACTGTCCAAGACTGGGATTTGCGCCATATCGGGGCTTTGGATCATCTGGGAGCGCTTGCGCTTTGGGATCATTGGGGCCGCCAATGGCCGGCGCGCATGGAGGCGCATCCAGATCAACGTGCCGTGCTGGAGCGCGTGGCCTCCTATCCAGTCGTGGCACCCCCTTCCGGGCAACGCAGTTTTAGTCAACGCGTGAACGAGTTCGGTCTGGGTGTGGAAGCCGCACTTGCACAAGTACGAGATTTCGTCGCCCTCATGGGCCAGTTGCTGCTGGATTTCTTGCGCCTCGTGGCGGCGCCGCACAAGGGGCCATGGCGTGATTTCACTGGCCACCTCTATCGAATAGGCGCTCAGGCCTTGCCGATCACCGCGCTGGTTGGCTTCCTGATCGGTGTGGTCCTCGCCTATTTGATGAGCCAGATATTGCGCCAGTTTGGCGCGGAGGCGTTTATTGTCAACATCCTCGGCCTGGCTTTGATCCGAGAGCTCGGGCCACTTCTGGCAGCGGTACTGATTGCTGGGCGCTCTGGGTCGGCTATCACGGCTCAGATTGGGGTCATGCGCGTGACGGAGGAGCTGGACGCCATGCGGGTGCTGGGCATTCCCGCCGGATTTCGTCTTGTGATGCCTCGGGCGCTGGCGCTAGCCATTGCGATGCCACTGATCAGTGTCTGGACTTCCATGGCCGCATTGGTGGGTGGCATGCTCGCGGCTGATATCACGTTGGGCATTACGCCGAGCTTTTTCTTTGAGGCTCTGCCTAAAGCGGTTCCGATTGCGAACCTGGCTCTGGCGTCTGCCAAATCATTGGTGTTCGGGGTCTCGATCGCCCTCATTGGATGCCATTACGGCATGCGCGTAAAGCCTAATACCGAGAGCCTGGGACAAGGTACGACTGCTTCTGTGGTGGCCTCTATTACCGCCGTGATTCTGATCGATGCGCTGTTCGCGGTGCTGTTCAAAAAGGTGGGGATGTGATGGCGCCAGACACGTCCTTGGAGTCCGCGTCAGCTGCGGCGCTCGAGCCGGTGATTGAGGTGCGCGGCCTGTGGAGCGCATTCCCCGTTCCTGGTGGCGGACAAGTGGTGGTTCACAAAGATTTGGATCTCACCGTGAACCGGGGCGAGGTGCTCACTCTCGTGGGCGGCTCCGGCACGGGCAAGACGGTCCTGCTGCGGCAGATGCTGGGGCTCAATACGCCGGCCAAGGGTACGGTGACTGTTTTGGGCCGGCCGGTGGCGGAATTGTCCGGGCCGGGCGCGGCTGCCCGGGTGGGTATGCTGTTTCAGCAGGGGGCCCTTTTCTCGGCATTCAGTGTGCTGGACAACATCGCGTTTCCTCTGCGGGAAACCAACGCGCTGCCAGAAGAGCTGGTGCGCGAGGCGGCGTTGCTGAAGCTGCAGATGGTGGGCTTGAAGCCCACTGATGCGCACAAGATGCCCGCCGAGCTCTCAGGAGGCATGATCAAACGTGTGGCGCTGGCTCGCGCGCTCATCATGGATCCGCCGCTGCTGATGCTCGATGAGCCCACCGCCGGCTTGGACCCTGACAGCTCAGATGCCTTCTGTAACCTGCTGGGCTCGCTTCATCAGGAGTTGGGCCTCAGCGTGGTAATGGTCACACACGATCTCGACACGCTTTTTGCGCTGTCAACGCGGGTGGCGGTGTTGGCTGAGCAACATGTCATCATCGCCGCGCCGGTACCCGAGGTGCTCGCCTTCGACCACCCTTTCATACATCATTTTTTCCTCGGGGAACGAGGTTTGCGCGCGATGGAGATGCTGCGCGATCGGCAAACCGCCACGCCCCCGATCGCGTCTGTGAAAGGACAATAAGCTCATGGAAAATAAATCCCACGCGCTCGCCGCTGGTGTCTTCGTGCTGGTGGTGGCGGCTCTGCTGGTCGGCCTGGGCATGTGGCTGATGCGCGATGTCACCAGCACCGATGTCTATGAAATGACCACCAGTGACGCTGTCAGTGGTTTGCAGCCGCAGGCAGCGGTTCGTTTCAAAGGGGTGGCCATTGGCAAGGTGACTGACATCAGCTTTGACCCCGAGGTACGCGGCAACGTGTTGGTGCGCATTGCCATTAACCACGACTCCCCGGTCACCAAGTCGACCTTTGCCACCCTGGCCTACCAAGGCGTGACGGGCCTGTCTTTCGTGCAACTAGACGACACGGGGCAGTCCAGCGAACCACCTCCTTCTCGTGAGGGGGGCCCACCTCGCATTCCGCTCAAACCCGGCCTTCTGGGCCAGCTGCAAGACAGTGCGGCCATGCTGGTGGAAAAGTTCGACCAGACGGTTGAGCGCGTCAATCAGGTGCTGGGGCCTGAGAACCAGGCAGCTCTTACTGCTGCACTGAACGAAGTGGGTGCAGCCGCCAAGAGCATCAACCAACTGGCCGCCAACACGGATAAAACCATAGAGGCGCAGTTCGGCCGTGGCGGGAGCAACATTCCCGGGCTGGTCAAGCAGGCCACAGGTTCACTGAAGACCATGCAGGAGGCCGCAGTGAAAACGGGTGAAGCCATGGGTAGCCTCAGCGCGGTCGCTGCTGATATCAAACCCGGTGTCGACACACTGGTTGCGCCGGGTGGGGTGCTTGATCGCCTGAGCGAAAGTGCGAGCACCGTCAGTGGCACCACGCTCCCACGTATCCAGGGCCTGACTGAGGACGTGAGCCGCACCATTCGTCGGCTTGATCGTGTCGCCAACTCGTTGAATGACAACCCGCAGTCGCTGTTGTATGGCAACGGCACGGTTCCTCCCGGACCAGGCGAACCCGGCTTCGCCGCTCCGGCAGGATCCTCGCAACCTTGAGCCTACTATGAAATTTATAGCTTTTTGCTCAATAAAGATGAGGGTCTTGGGCGCTCTCTCAGGGATTTTTTTGTTGGCTGGCTGCGGCAGCATTCCGTTTCCGGATAAGCCGCAGCGCCCCATGATTTACGACTTTGGCCCCGGCGTACCAACAGCTTCCAGCAGCCCTAGTCATGCTCCTGTGGCGCTGGCTCCGGTGGCAGCGCCTGCTCCGCTTGAAGGACCGGCGGTCACCTACAGGTTGTTATATTCCGGCGCCGGACAGCAGCCTCAGCCCTATGCGCTGGCGCGGTGGAGCATGTCCCCCGCTCAACTGGTGTCGCAGCGTCTGCGTGAGACGCTGGCGGCGCAGCGGCCGGTGGTCAATGTGGGCGAGAGCCTGGCTGCGTTGGAGCTGCGTGTAGATCTCGAGGAGTTCAGCCAGGTGTTTGATTCCCCAAGTGCCAGCTTTGGTTTGGTGCGTATGCGCGCGACGGCGGTTGCGCCTCTCGCGCGCGGGGAACGCTTGCTGGGCCAGCGCACGTTCACTGCACGCCAGCCGGCACCTAGCAACGATGCACCGGGTGGGGTTCGCGCTCTGACTGAGGCGACGGATGATCTGGCTCGGCAGATTGTGACGTGGTTGGTGGGGTTGCCTGCGCCGGCGGCGGCACTGCCGGTGGCACCAGCAGCCAAGCCCTGAGACTCCCTGCCTTCTTCCTGTTCCTGTTCCTGTTCCTTTGGTTGGGTTGGGTTGGGTTGGGTCGGCCGGCTGGCTGGCTGCGGGGTGAGGGATTTAACTCCCTCTCCCCCTGGGAGAGGGTTGGGGTGAGGGCAAGCGGCGGTAGATTGTTGGCAGCGCTTGATAGCTACCTTCTGCTCTTCTCTTGAGGTCGGAGGCCGGGAATTGCGCCCGGCGGCGCACCTACTTGTTCTTTGCTTCGCCAAAGAAAAGTAGGCAAAAGAAAGGCGACCCCAAGTCCGTGTCCCTGCGCTGCGCTCCGGGCACCCTCCGGTGCTCGGTCAAAGGGCGGTGCGGCAAAACTCTCTTCTTTCGCTTCGCTCTCTACGTTCAAACAACTGCCGCAAGCTAGTTCACGAAGCAAGAGCATCTTGCAGTGCTCTTGCCCGCCCCTTGCCCTGCGCTCCTCGGCACGGCCAAAGGGGTGGGATACCCACTCGGGCCATTGCTGCGCTCGGCCCTGGAGATATTAGTTCCCCTTGCCGGGGAAAGATAAATTCAACCCCTGAAAAGACTGGCCCTGGGAACGTATTCACGTCCTCAGGTGCAAGCCATCAACCTCAAAAGTCCGACAAACTCAGCCCTATGTTGAACACCGTGCGCTTGAAGTTGTAGTCAAGCAAAGTATCTCCATAGCCATGAAAAACCGAGGTGTAGAGCTTCAGCCCAGAGAAACTATTCCCCAGGCCATCGCCCAATGACCGGGTCCATTCCAGCTTGCCGGATCCGCGGCGGTTGAATCCTGCGTAGGTCAGCCGCAAGCTGTTCTGCGAACTGACATTCCAGCGCACGTTCAGATCTCCGTGGCCCAGGAACCGGGTGATATCTGGGTTGTTGTCTTTTGCCGCTGATTCCGAGAAACGCTTCCACAGGCGCAACTGCACGGCCCACGTGTTGTCTTTCTCGATGCCGGTCATGAGGTAGGCACGGTTCCAGCTGCGCGAGAGCGGGTCGCTCTGGCCATTGGATTGATGCACCACGCCCAGGCCCGTATAGCGCCAGAGCCAGCCGCCCGGGAGTTTCGCAGTGGTGGGGTAGATGTAGATCAGCTCAGGCTGATGGTCTGTGTTGCGAAACGGGCGGGACAAGGTGCTGTTGAACACCTGCCAGTTCGATTTTTGCGTATAGGCTACCCAGAGCGAATCACGCAAGGTGCCACCCGCAGGTGTCAGTATTCCGCTGGCCAGTTTGGTCCGCACGGAGAGCGACAAGCTCAGCTCGTGTGTGCTGTAGTCAATGGGTGAGGTGGCGCTATTGGCGGGATTGGGCGAGGTGGGTTGCCGATTGATCCGATTGCCTGCGGACAGGGTGACGGTGGTGGGGTGAAATGCACGCAGGCCAAAGGTGGGGCAGCTGGAGCCGGACTCCAATTCCCAGAAACGCGAAAACTCGGAGAACTGGCGGTCGCGGCAACCCTGTTCCAGTCCTACGCCCACAATACCGGCAGACGCAGTGAGCGATCCGGCCTCTGGCGCGGATGGCTGAGTGCTCGCCAGAGCGCGGGTGACATCCTGACGCAACGTGGCGCTGGCCGCACCGGGTGTGGCTTGCAGGTTGGGTGATTCGGCGACCGAGCGGGCTTTTTCCTGCACCGCTTGAAGCAGCAGTTGCTGGCTGCGTGCCCAGTCATCAAAGCACGCGAGGCGTTCAGTGTCTGGCTTGCCAGAGCACTGCTGCCAGGCCAGCGTGGCTTCGCTGGCGGCGCGGGGTGTGAGGTCAACAGCGGCCGGCGTTTCTGCGGCCACCATGGCGGGATTCAGATGCAGGACGGTCAAGGAGGCGGCCCACGCCAGGCGCGATAAGCGCAGAGTCCGGGGTGGCGTGGTGTCGACGTTGGAAGTCATTAAATCAAGTACTCGTTGTTTCGTCTGCGCTGGCAGGTGTGCGACGCCGGAACATGCCATAGCCGTCCATCATCAGCACCTGGTCACCGTGCTGGTTGAACATTTCCCACAAGGTGCGCGTCAGGCCCACATCGGGGCGCGATTTCATAGGCCGCGCTTCGGTGATGCGCTGGTGCAGTGTCAGTGTGTCACCGGGATACACGGGTTTGAGCCATTTCACGCCCTCCAGGCCAGGCGAGCCGAGGCTGGATGATTCGTGCAGGAAGCCGCGCACCATCAGGCCCATGGCCATGGAGCAGGTGTGCCAGCCCGATGCGCTGAGCTTGCCGAACATCGATTTGGCGGCGGCTTCCTCGTTCAGGTGAAAGGGCTGCGGATCGTATTTGGTGGCAAATGCAATCACCTCGTCATGATCGACGGTGATACTGCCAATCTCCAGCGTTCTGCCAACGGGCAGGTCTTCCCAGAAATACTTGATGTTCGTTTGCGGATGAGTAGACATGGTGTTCAACGGGCTCCTGAGACGTCTATGAGAGACATGGTGGTGTAGCTTGCCGCATCCGACAATAACCACACAATGGATTGGGCGACTTCTTGCGCTGTTCCACCACGCTGCATGGGAATATGGTGTTTGAGTTCGGCCACACGATTGGGTTTGCCACCACTCGCGTGAATCTCGGTTTCGATCAAGCCAGGCCTGACAGCATTGACGCGAATGCCATCGCCTGCCGTTTCCTTGGCCAGGCCAATGGTAAAGGTGTCTATGGCCGCTTTACTGGCTGCGTAGTCCACATATTCGTTGGGTGATCCCAGGCGCGCCGCCGCGCTGGATACGTTGACTATGCTTCCTCCAGAGCCGCCGTACCGCGTGCTCATGCGCCGCACTGCCTCACGCGCGCAGAGCATCGAGCCGATCACATTGATCTCAAACATGTGCCTCCACCGTGCCACGCTCTGTTCCGCGACGGGTTGGGAAACATCCACCACGCCCGCGTTATTGACCAGCCCGGTCAGGGGGCCCAGCTTGGCATCGATGTGCGCAAACATGTCCATCACCTGTGCTTCGTTGGCCACGTCCGCGCGAATCGCAATGGCATGGGCTCCGGCGGCGCGGATGGTGCGCACCACTTCATCGGCCGCGAGCGAGTTGGCCGTGTAGTTGACCGCCACCGTCCAGCCCTGTTGTGCGGCCAGCTTCGCCGTGGCAGCACCGATACCTCGGCTAGCGCCGGTGATCAGCAATACTTTGTCCATGTCCTTGTTCCTGCAAGATCTGATGTGATTTTCTACAAGTCCATCGCACCTTCCATGGAGTCATTGGAACGCGCTTTGAAGGGCAACTTGAAACAGGCGGTGACTGAGGCCTGAAGTGAGCAATACCCTGAGTGTCGCTGATCCCTGAAGTCCATCAGCCCGCATCGATGATTGGGAGAAAGGAGCGTGCTGGTGCTCAGCGACGCTTCAAAACATCTCTTCGCTGGCGAGGTGGCGTAGAAAGCTGCGGGCTGCGGTGGACAGCTTATGTCCCCGAGCCGTGACAATGTCCACGGTGGATTGCTCGCATACCGGGTCTCGCAACTCCGCAGATACGATAGAGCCAGCAGCCTCTTCTCGCGCGAAAGTGATGCGCGGCATAAAGCCCACGACATCGCAGTTCTGTACCAATGACTTGATGAAATGCAGCGAGTTGGATTCGTGCTGAATCTTCAGAGGTACCTTGGCTGCCTGAGCTGCCCGCTCCACCAGGCGCCTGATGCCAAAAGTGCGGTCAGGTAGTGCCATGGGCACTCCCACAAGGTCCGTCATTGCCAATGAATCGCGACCAGCCAGCGGATGCCCCGGCCGCATGATCACTCGCATGGAGTTCGACACGCGACCACGGAGAATCAAATCGTCCCGGCTCGATACGCCAAACACCAACCCGATCTCTGCTGCATCAGTCACCACCTGTTCAGTGATCTGGTGCGTCCCAAGGGTATTGACCTTGAATTGAATACCGGGGTGCTGTTTGATGAAACTGGCCACCTTGGCGGGTAGAAAATCAAAAATCGTGCCCTCGGTTGCCGCGATGCGCACCGTCCCCTGTGCCAGTGTGCTGAGGTCCTCGATCTCGGAGCGAGCACATTGGAGATGTCCGTTGATTGATTCGACATAACGCAGCAACACTTCGCCTGCGGCCGTCAGTGCCATGCCATGCGGGGTGCGCTCGAAGAGCTCCGCACTCAGCTCTTTTTCAAGGTTGACGATTTGTCGGCTCACGGCACTGGGAGCCACAAAAAGCTTGTCGCAAGCCTGCCGAATCGACCCGTTGCGAGTGACCGCTTCGAAATACTGGAGAGAGACGGGTTGGAGCATGTAGCGAAGATAAAACACGTTCAGGAGTGTGCGTGCAAGTTTCGTTCCATCTTCTACAGGGTGCAACCGAGGATTCACCTAGTCTTCAATTATTGGGTGAGCTTGAGAGTGTTCTATTTTTGCGATGCACGGGTTCGCATTCAGCAGGGGTTCAAGCAGCGATCTGTTTGCTAGAGTGGCCTACAGTCTTTGTAGCTGTGTTCCCCCTTTAGGAGATACGCGTATGAAATTCGGCATCTTTCGTGTGTTGCGTACCAACGCCATCGTGTGCGGTCTAGGGCTGGCAGCCTTCGGCGCAGGACTGAGTGCGATGGCCCAGGATGTGGTCCGCTTTGGGGCGCCACTGCCTCTGACCGGCGCATTAGCGCCTGAGGCACTCAAGCAACGCCAGGGCTACGACCTGTGGGCCGAAGAGTCGAACAAGAAGGGGGGCATCAATGTCGGTGGCAAGAAGTACCGCGTCGAGATCGTTTACTCCGATTACCAGTCCAATACGCCTCGCGCCGTGCAGACCGCAGAACGTCAGATCACTCAGGATAAAGTCGACTTTCTCTTCGGTGCCTTTGGTTCGGGTGCAGCCAAGGCGGCTAGTACAGTAACCGAGCGCTACGGCCGCCCGAGCATCGCTTCGGCCGCGTCGGCCGAACAGGTTTATGACCAGGGCTACAAGTACCTGTTCGGGACCTTCACACCGAACAGCACACTCACCAACCCGCTCGCGGATATCGTGAAGACCAAATTGCCGCCCAATTCCAAGGTGGCTATTTTGGCGCGCAACGACCTGTTCCCCCTGTCTATCGCCCAGGAGATGGAGAAGTCTGCGAAGAGCCGGGGTTTCAACGTGGTCTTCTCCGAGAAGTACGCCATCAATACCATGGACCACTCGGCCGCTCTGGCGCAGGTCAAGGCGCAAAACCCGCAGTGGATCTTCATGACGGGATACATCAACGATCTGGTACTGCTGCGCAAGCAAATGGCAGACCAGCGTATTACGGCTGAGGTTGTGACGATGATTGCCGCGCCCGCGTACAAGGAGTTTATTGATGCGGCGGGTCAGGGTGCAGAAAACATCAGTAGCGCCGCATGGTGGCACCCAGCTCTGCGCTATCAGGGCACGGACATATTCGGCACCACCGAAAACTACGTCAAGGCTTTCGAGGCCAAGTACAAATCGACGCCGGACTATGCCCAGGCTTCAGCGTCGGTGGCCGGTGCGCTTTTCCAGATGGCCATCGAGAAGGCCGGCACGCTTGATCCGGCCAAGGTGCGCGATGCACTCGCTGCCCTCGATGTCATGACCTTCTGGGGACCTGTTCGATTTGGGCCTACAGGCCAGATCAACTCACTGCAGCCACCGGTGTTCCAGATCCAGAAGGGAAAACCCGTAATAGTGTTTCCCGCCGAGGCCAAGCAAGGTGAATTCCAGATGGGCGTGAAGTAATGCTTCAGCAGGGCCGCTCACAAGTCTCGGTGTCCCCACCAATGGAAACCATTCCTCAGGGAGCGGCTGCATGCTGATCGCACAGGTTTTGTTGAATGCTGTGGTGCTGGGCTGCCTGTATGCGGCCATTGCTGCGGGATTCTCGCTCGTGTGGGGTGTGCTCAACGTCATCAACCTGATGCACGGCTCCTTCATTGTGCTGGGGTCGTACCTGGCCTGGTTGGCCTATAACGCCCTGGGCCTGGACCCCTGGTACGTGTTGATCGCTGCTGCGCCCATCTTCTTTGTGCTCGGTTATGGACTTCAGCTTGGTTTGCTCAACCGCGTGATCGCTGCGCCAGTGCTGGTTACGCTGACCATGACCTTCGGCATAGACCTGATCCTCAGCAACAGCATGATCAAGGTTTTTACAGCGGATTTCCGCAAGCTGATTCTCGATCCCCCATTGGGCGTGTGGCAACTGGGGCAACTGGTCTTGCCGGTCGATCGGGCACTGGTGATGGTGCTGGCGCTGGCATTGACCGGGTTGCTGTACCTGCTGCTGCGCCATAGCCGAATTGGACGCGCCATCATCGCGGTGCGCCTGGACCGTGATGCGGCTCGCTTGATGGGCGTGAACGTCAATTTGGTTTATGCCTCTGCGTTCGGTCTGGGAGCGGCCATGGCGGGCTGTGCGGGTGTGCTGCTCGCCATGATCTTTCCAATTTCCCCGTTGACGTCCTCCTCCTATCTGGGAAAGGCTTTCGCGGTGTGTGTGCTGGGTGGCTTGGGCAGTGTCCCAGGTGCTGTGGCTGGAGGCCTGTTCCTGGGTTTGCTTGAAAGCTTTGGCGCACTTGCGTTGGGCCCTGAACATGGTACGACCCTGTCATTCGCTGTGTTGATCGTCTTTTTGCTGGTACGGCCCCATGGTCTGTTGGGCAAACGGGGGTTCGAATGAAGCTGAACGCGTATTTCTTGATGCTCGGGTTGATCGTCCTGGCCGCGATGTTGCCCTGGACGGACAGCGCCTATCTGATGCGGTTGGGCACTCTGGCTGCCATGTATTCGGTGTTGGCAGTGTCATGGACCATTGTGGGTGGGTTTACTGGCTATCCGTCGTTTGCCACGGCGGCCTTCTTTGGTCTTGGGGCGTACACAGGCGGCATTCTGGTGGCTCGCGGGTGGCCACTTCCACTGGCGGTGCTTTGTGCAGCGTTACTTGCTTTTGTGCTCGCGCTCTCGTTGGGCTCGGTATTGCTGCGTCTGAAAGGCCACTACTTCGCGATTGGTAGCCTGGCTGTTGTGGAGGTGTTGCGCGAGCTCGCTAACTCGTCGACTGAGCTCACGGGTGGCGGAATGGGTTTGAATGTCCCTATGAGCTCCGGCAGCAGCATCGCCGCGACGGCTTCGCTCTTCTACTGGTTCATGTGGGCACTGCTTCTGCTGTGCTTCCTGGTGGCACGTTGGATCGAGCGGTCCAAGTTGGGTTTTGGCCTCGCCTGTATTCGCCAGAACGAGGCCGCCGCGGACATGATCGGCGTCAACGCCACGCTTTACAAGAGCCTGGCATTTGGCTTCTCGGCCATTTTCGTTGGTGCCGCAGGCGCGGTGTATGCAGCCTGGGTGAACTACATTGAACCGGCAGACGTGTTTGATGTGCTGTTGTCGGTTAAGCCTATCGTCATGGCGTTGCTTGGTGGCTTGGGTTCGGTTAGCGGCGCTGTGGCTGGTGCATTGGTTTTTCTAGGGTTGGAGGAGACACTGTGGCGCAACATGCTGGAGATGCATTCAGCGGCGCTGGGTGTCCTTGTGGTCTTGTTGCTGCTTTTCCTGCCACATGGCCTGGTGTCCTTGCCGCGTCGTCTGGCGCGCCGAGCTTCGGGAGCTTCTCATGACTGAGGTGCTCACACTTGATTCAGTGTCCAGGCGGTTTGGTGGCCTGCAAGCACTTCAGGACGTATCGCTGCGTCTGCACGAAGGAGAAGTGCTGGGGCTTATTGGTCCCAACGGTGCTGGCAAGACGACACTGATCAATGTCATCACGGGGGTGCATCGCGCCAGTAGTGGCCGGGTCGTGTTTCAAGGCGAGGACATCACCTCGCGCAAGCCTTACCAAGCCGCCCGCATGGGCTTGGCTCGCACCTTCCAGATCGTGCAGCCTTTTCCGGAGCTCAACGTACTGGACAACGTGGCCTCCGCGGCCCTTTTTTCTCAGAGTGGGCTCTCGGTGGCAGGAGCGCGAAAAGCGGCAGAGGGACACCTGGAATTCGTGGGACTTGGGTCCGTATCTGATCGTCCTGCGGCGAGCCTCACTCTGGCTATGCGCAAACGTCTCGAGCTTGCCAAAGCGTTGGCGATGAAGCCCAAGATTCTCTTTCTTGACGAGGTGAACGCCGGGCTGAACACTGCCGAGGTCGAGCAAGCCATGACCTTGATTCGCACGCTTGCGGAGCGAGGCCTGACCATCGTGGTGATCGAGCATTTGATGAAGGTCGTGGTAGACACCTGCTCGCGGGTTGTCGTGCTTCAGAACGGCCGCTTGATTGCAGATGGCCTCCCCCATGACGTCGTGCGCGACCCGCTTGTCGTGGAGGCCTATCTCGGGCAGAAATATGCGAAGCTGGCGCAGCAGTTCGCGCAAGGAGAACAGCGATGAGCGGGACGACGTTGCTGGAGGTGCGCGCGGCACAAGCTGGCTATGGGCAGGTGAATGTGCTCTGGGGCGTGGACCTTACATTGAAGCAGGGTGAAATCACGGCATTGATCGGCTCCAACGGCGCAGGAAAGTCCACCTTGATGCGCGTGCTTTCAGGCTTGGTGGATTTACGCGCGGGCGAGTTGCATTGGGAGGGCACCAGGCTGGGAGAGGGGGCGATGCCAGCGTCGCTGTTGGCATTGGGAATTGCGCACGTTCCGGAAGGACGACGTCTGTTTGGTGCCATGAGCGTGGAAGACAACTTGCTGATGGGTGCCTACGCGCGCAAGGCTGATCGCACCACGATCCGGCGAGACATGGATCGGGTGTATGCCGTCTTCCCCAAACTCTTCGAGCGGCGCGCTCAAGCGGGCGGTACCTTGTCAGGTGGCGAGCAGCAGATGTGCGCCATCGGTCGAGGTCTGATGAGCGCGCCCCGTCTGCTGATGATCGATGAACTCTCTTTGGGGTTGTCGCCTTTGTTGGTAGATCAGTTGGTGCAGTCGCTGCAACTGCTCAATCGCGAGGGCCTCTCTCTTCTGGTCGTCGAGCAAGACGTGGTCACGGCGCTTGAACTGTCGAGCACCGCCTACGTGATGGACACCGGGCGAATCACTCACCACGGACACAGTGCCGCTTTGCTGAAGGATCCCGCTATCCGGGAGGCCTATCTGGGCAGCGCCTACGCCTGAGGGCTCCGGCCCTTGCGCATCGAACTTTAGCGCTGCCCTTCACTTGAATTTTCCTGTCTGAACTCACCGGACCATCCGGTGGGGCGGACTCTCACGTCTCATTTTCAAGGAGTTACATCATGGCCGAGGTCATCGCTTTCAATCCAGGCAACTATCGATATGTGCGCGGAGTGCGCCAGTACTCCTGCGGGGTCGCCGCTGAGCCGGGTTACAGATTGGAGCGTGCACGCTTCTCACGGCCATTGCCTCTCAAGGAAGGGTTCGAGCGTATCGCCGCTCACCTCCAGGCAAAAGGGCGGCCGTTGACGGCATTTGCAGCCTGTGAGCTGCGCTCGCCCGCGCCATTCACAGAAGAGGGCTTTCGCGCTTTCAATGATGTCTACATCGGCACACTGAAAACCTGGGGAATCTATGAAGAGGGCGCAGACAACCCGGTGGCGCGCAGCAATGTTTGCCCGGAATTTCATAAGCCCGCCGAGCCCTCGCTGTACGCGTTCAGCTATACCGTGGTACACGAGGGCGCCGTGCCCTCATTCGTGGTTGCTGGCAGCGCCGAAGCCCTTGAAGGCAAAGGCGATTACCGCGACAACTGTGTGCGTCTGGGAGACATCTCTCGCGAAGGCTTGTCTGAAAAGGGTCGCTGGGTATTGGGTGAGATGAGCCGCCGAATGGAGGCGCTTGGCTTCACTTGGGATGACACAACAGGAGTGCAGTTATATACGGTGCATCCCATCCAGCACGTCATGCTGCAGGAAATGGCGCCACAAGGAATTGCGCGCAACGGCGTGGACTGGCACTTCAATCGTCCGCCCGTTAAGGACCTGGAGTTTGAAATGGACTGCCGTGGCGTGGCCTCGGAATGCGTATTGACCGTTTGAAAATTGGATTGATTGGTCCTTTGAACTGGAGCTGATTCTTATGAAATACCTGCGTTACGGGCCGATTGGCCAGGAACAACCCGGTCTGCTGGCACCCGATGGCACCTTGCGTACTTTGGTTGGTCTCGTGCCCGACATCGACGGACCTAGCATGGCATCGGGTGCGCTCGAGCGTGCTGCTGAAGGCTGGCAAGAATTGCCGCTGATCTCGGGTTCTCCTCGCTTGGGGCCCTCGGTGGCTCGTGTGGGAAAGCTCCTGGGGGTGGGCTTGAACTACGCGGACCACGCCGCGGAATCTGGCATGCCAGTGCCTGAGCAGCCTATCCTCTTTTTCAAGGCCACATCTTGCATAGTGGGGCCGAACGACAATGTTCAAATGCCCCCTGACAGTCAGTCTCTGGATTGGGAGGTCGAGCTGGGCATTGTGATTGGGCGGGAGGCCTCGAATATCAGTGTGGCGCAGGCGCGTGAACACATCTTTGGCTACTTGATAGTCAATGATGTTTCAGAACGCGACTGGCAACTCAAACACTCTGCTTCTCAATGGACCAAGGGCAAGAGCCATGACAGCTTCGGCCCACTCGGACCATGGTTGGTAAGTCGCGAGGAGTTGACGGACCCAGGTAATCTGGACATGAGCTTGAGTGTCAATGGCGGCATCATGCAAAAGGGCAATACGCGAACCATGATTTTTAACGTCGACCAGATCGTTGCCGACATATCGACGTACATGCGTCTGGAGCCAGGCGATGTGATCGCCACCGGCACGCCTCCCGGTGTAGGCATGGGAATGAAACCTCCTCGGTACCTGCGTCGTGGTGACGTCATGGAGTTGACGATTCAAGGCCTGGGAACTCAGCGCCAGTTGGTGGTCTGAGGCTTTTTTGAATCGACAGGAGGCAACGAGACACAACGAGCCAGAGTGGTGACCTGTCCCAGTGAACCCCAGGCCCGCTATCAATGACGGAATTGTGAAGCCGATTGCCACGAGCCTGGTGCGGTGGATTTCATCAACTGAGCGCCATTCTGGAGGACTTTCTGTTGTACGCTTTCGCGAATAAAGGCACACTGCTCGCTCGATCGACTCAGGGTGATTCACCGATCACCGCTTCGCGCATCATTCGAGGCCAGCCCCGCTGGCCCGTTGCGAGGCCTACGGACATGTTCTTGAGACGTTCGTGCGAGCTAAGAAGGTGTGAATGAATCCGGCGGGCATGAGGGATTCGTTCACACCTTCTCAGTGCTTCATCCGCAGTTGATACAGGAGAAAGACATATATGGGACAGTTCATTGAATTGAAAGCCGCAGACGGCACCACCATTCCCGCCTACGTTGCTGAGCCATCGGGCAAGCCCAAGGGCGCCATCGTGGTGACTCAGGAAATCTTTGGCATCAACCAGCACATCCGTGAAGTGGCCGATGGCTATGCCGCTGAGGGGTACCTGGCTGTGGCGCCTGCCACGTTTCAGCGTGTTCAGGCAGGGGTCGAGCTGGGCTATACAGAGGCGGACATGGGCGTCGGCTTCAAGCTCAAGCAAGCCGTGGAGGCCTTGCCTGCTCCAGGCGTGATGCAGGATCTTCAGGCCGCCATTGACTACGCAGCCAGCAAGAGCGGTGGCAAGGTCGGCATCGTGGGCTATTGCTGGGGCGGTTTGCTGACCTGGCGTGCGGCCAGCACCTTGAATGGACTATCGGCCGCTGTGCCTTATTACGGCGGAGGCATGACCACTCCTGAGGAAATCGCTCGCCAGCCCAAGGTGCCCGTACTGGCGCATTTCGGTGAGCGGGACCACTGGATTTCGGTGGAAAGCGTAGAAGCCTTCAAGAAGGCCCACCCTGAGGTCGAAGTGCATCTCTACGCAGCAGACCACGGTTTCAATTGCGATCACCGTGGATCCCATGATGCCGCAGCCGCCAAGCTGGCGCGTGAGCGCACCTTGGCATTCTTTGCTCAGAAGCTGGCGTAATCGCGCTTTTGAGACTTTGGCAAGTCATGATAACTACCATTTTGACTGAGTAAATAGCCGTTCGGGCTAAGCAAATACCCGTTCGGGCTGAGCTTGTCGAAGCCTTGCGCAACGCTCCGGCAAGCTCAACGCGAACGCTGGTAGTTTGCTGTCATGAATTCCGAAAACGTCAGTAGAAGGTTTGAATGAATCCGGCGGGCACCATGTCCCTGGAACAAGTACCGGCATGAGGGATTGGCTAGCACCTTCTCATGTCTTACGACGTCCCGGCTTCCTTGCGCAGACAGGTAATCAGCGCATCCAGCGCCGCTGTCGCACCATCGACATCGCGCGCGCGTAGGCAATCCACGATTTTCCGGCGAAGTGGGAAGACATCCGGCCTCGGCGGTGTCGGCAGCACGTGAGTCATACGTTCCCGAAGCACGGCCGTCATGGTTTGGGCCATGAGCGTCAGCGCTTCGTTGTGGCCGGCCTGCGCGATCGATGAAAAGAATCGGGCGGTGGCGTCTATGCGTTTTGGCAAGGCGTCCAGATGCTGATGCTGCTCGATCTCGTGCACAGCGGCTTCGATCGCATCTACTTCTTCGGGGGTTGCGCGCTCACAACCCAGCCGCAAAAGCGTGCCATAGAGCGCCCGATAGGCTTCGTCGATGTCGGCAGTATTGAGTTTTCCTTCAAGCACCAGCTTGCGGAGCGACTCCGCCAGCATCATGTAGGCGCCTTTGTAGAACACCAGCGCGTGATCCGCTGAATCAGCGCCCATGTGTTTGACTTCACCGATGAAGATGGTGTGATCACCTGCTTCATGGCGGGCATGCACCTGACATTCAAAACTGGCCAGACAGCCGTCAATCAGCGGCGTGCCCAGCGGGCCAGCGCGCCAGCTCACACCTTCAAATTTGTCAGCAATCTTGCTGGAGGCGAAGCGCCCGGACAATTGATCCTGGCTTTGCGACAGGATGTTGATGGCAAACGCATCAGCCTCCATGAACCGCGCCAGCAAGCTGCTCGCGTTGCGCAGACTAAAAAGAACCAGCGGCGGCTCCAGGGAAACCGAACTGAACGAATTGCAGGTGAGGCCCAGGGGGCGTCCGTCGTGGTCGCTGGTACTGATGATGGCCACCCCAGTCGGGAAGCAACCCAGCAACTGGCGGAACCGTTTCTGGTCAATGGCCTCGGTGGGGAGGGCGGTTTGGCTCATGGCGTAGGCGTCCCTTGGCGCTTGAAGAGTTGAACGATGTTGCCTTCAGGGTCACGCAATGAGAGTACCGCACCGTGCGAACCCATGTCGCGCATGCCCAGGACTTCCCCTCCTGCGGCGGTAATGCGCTCATGGGCTTGCATGAAATCCTCCACCTCGAACACCATGACCACGCCTGAGCTGGCCGGTGCGGCCTCCTCACGGCATGCCAAGGCCACACTGGTATTGCCTACGCCATACTGGATCCAGCGGTCCTGGTCGCGAAATTTGAGTGTCAGCCCCAGGGCGGATTCGTAGAAATGATGCAACTCAGCGGGCCGCTCGGCTACTACGAATACGTTTTGCAGGCGTTTAGGTGATTGCATGATGGGCCTTATGGGGAAGCAGGTTCGTTGCTTTGGGTGCGAGCGTGCTCTGCTTCGTTGTACAGATTGACCAGCCCCGCTTTCAGGAACCCGCCGTCGACCACGATGTCCTGGCCGTTGACATAGGCAGACGCATCGCTCGCCAGAAAACCGACCGTACCTGCGACGTCCGATGGCAAGCCCAGGCGCCGGGCTGGAATTCGGGCGGTGCGGACCGCAGCAGCGTCGCCGCTGTAATGCACTTCAGACAAGGGGGTGCGGATCATGCCGGGGCTGACAGCGTTCGCGCGGATGCCGCGTGGCCCCCATTCCACCGCCATTTGCGTGGTGAGGGCTTTGAGCGCTGCCTTGGTGGGGCCATAGGCGCCCACACGAGTGGCCACCTGTGCGGCGATTGACGCCACGTTGATGATGCTGCCAGATTGCTGTTCGAACATCATGGGCACGACAGCCTGCGCGCAAAGCAGTGCACCGCGCAGGTTCACCTGGAATATGCGGTCCCAGAGGGCGATTGGTAAATCCTCCAGGCCTACGACTGCGGCGCTGATCCCGGCGTTGTTCACCAAGACATCGCAACGGCCATACCGGGTACGGACCAGCTCACCCATTGCAGAGACAGAAGCCGAATTCCCAATATCGCATTGCAGGGACAAGCTGCCATCGGCCTCTATGGGCGCGGCGGGGTAGCTGATGTCGAGCTGCACGAGCTCAGCGCCCATGGCCCGAAGCTGCTCACATATGGCCAGGCCCAAGCCTCCGGAGGCGCCGGTGACCACGGCGACTTTGCCCCTCAAGGCGTTGCTGTCGAACGAAGCGGATGAGAGCATGGGGTGGCCCTGGGTAATTGTTCAGCACGCGGTGCAACGCGGCCGTTTGGCTGGTTTGTTGGCCGTCAAGGCCGAGCCTGCGCCCGCCCGCTTGCTCCGGGGCGTCCACCAAGCGCTTGCCCGCAGCGTGGGTGGTAGAGACCGCCCACGCTTTTAGACCTTACTTGTCTCGCAGATCGGTGGTCTTGGCGAGTCCTTGCCAGATCACCGCATCGGCTTTGATCGATTCAGCAAATTGTTTGGCTGTGCGATTAGGCGGAACGATCATGTTCTGCGCCTCGATCTTGGGGCGCACCTCAGCGCTTTGCTGGATACGGTTGATTTCCGTAGCCAGGCGGTCAATGATGGCTTGGGGCGTGCCCTTCGGCACAAAGATGCCGTACCAGCCGTCTGCATCGAACGTAAATCCTTGCTCGGTCAAGCGAGGCACGTCCTGCGTGGCTGGCCAGCGCTGTGATCCCGTGGTGCCCAAAGCGACCAACCGACCTTCGCGAATGTGCGGAATCGGCGAAGCGATGTCAGTGAAACCAACGCTGATGTTGTTGCCGATCAGGTCGGTCACTTCCTGAGGAATGCTCTTGTATGGCACGTGCGGCATGTCCAGGCCATAGCGAGCCTTGATGCCTTCCATCGCCAGGTGCCCGGAGGAGCCGTTACCCCAGGAGGAGTAAGGGAGCTTGCCAGGGTTGGCTTTGGCATAGGCCACCATGTCGGCCAGATTCTTGAAGCCGGTTTTGGGGTTGGCGACCAGCAAAATGCCTGCGGCTCCAACCTGCGCGACGGGGATCAAATCCTTTTCCGTGTCGTAGGGCAGCTTCGACTGAATAACCGGGTTGATCAGGATGGCGGAGGAGGGGGCGAGTAAAAGCGTGTAGCCATCACCGGGTGCTTTCGCTGCCTGATCTGCAGCGATGATCCCATTGGCGCCGGGCTTGTTGTCGATGATGATCGGTTGCTTGAGGATGCCCTGCAGCGGAGTCGCAATCAAGCGGGCGAAAATGTCGCCCCCAGCGCCCGGTGCGCTCGGCACCACAAGGCGAATAGGTTTGGATGGCCAGTTGTCCCCTTGGGCCTGGGCCGGAGCCACCGCGCCAGACAGCAGGGTGCCCAGGAGGGCGCTGGCCACCACGATTCGGCGGTTGATCAGGTTTTTATTCATAGTTGTCTCCTTACGACTACTGACTTCAAGATTCGGGAATGGCTTAGGACCCAAGGTCCTTCACGCGGCAGTGGCGGTATCCGGCTGCTTATTGCGGCTGAGTTCCTTTTGAACGGCAGGGATGATCGTGCTGCCCCATAGTTCGATCTGTTTGAGCATGGTCTTCTGATCGAAATCGCCCAGTTGCGTCTGAATGGCAATGTGCTTGGGCTTCAAAATGCTGATTTCCTCCAGTAGCTTGTCGATCACCTGATTGACGGAGCCTACGGGCAGGTTCTCGCGCAGTTGCTCCATCGTTGGGTCGGTAGGCGAAGGCACTTCCTTGACCATGTAGCCATCATCGGATTGCGCACGACGGTATTTCAAGCTCTCCGAAATGCGGCGCTGAAAGCGGGCGCAATTCAGATAGGAGTCGATTTCAGCCTGGTCGTCGGAGGCATAGGCGCAGCGCAAGAAGCCAAACTTCACGTCACGATCCAGGTCGGCGCCATTGTCCTGGGCCACTTTGTCCAGCCGTGCTCGTAAGTCGGTGATGGCCTGGTTGCCGCCCAGCAGCGCGGTCACGAAAAGGTTGTGGCCCTCGCGCACGCCGCGGCCCAGCGCCACCGGATTGCCCGAAGTGACCCAGATCGGAGGCATGGGACTTTGCACAGGACGGACCGCGACGGAGCTCGGCGGCATCTTGAGAAATTTGCCGTCGTATTGCACGATCTTCTGAGTCAATCCCATGGGGATGATGTCCAGGAACTCGTTGTATATCTCGGCGGCGTCCTGGATCTTCACGCCGAAACGCTCGAATTCAAACTCCTGGTAACCAGAGCCCACACCCAGGTCCAGGCGACCGTTGGAGACGATGTCCGCAAATCCGACCTCGGCCAGGAAGCGCGCTGGTTGATACAGAGGGAGGATGCAAACTGCGGTACCCAGGCGAATGCGCTGGGTCTTGGCCGCCATGTGAGCGACCATCATGAGCGGCGAAGGCGAAAGCGAATAGTTGTTAAAGTGGTGCTCTGCGTACCATGCGTTGGTAAAGCCCGCTTGTTCTGCGGTGACTGTTTGCTCGATCGAGTTATGGATGACCTGCTGGGGGGTTTGGTGGTAACCCCGTTGTTGGGCCAGGATGAATACGCCAAAGTCCATGTACTGTCTCCAGAAATTTTTGCGTTGCTTTGATATGCCGCAAATTCTATGGAGACAGATGAATTTATCTATCGCCAATATTGAAGTTCAGAACTGCGTGAATTGGAGGAGTCATGGATAGATTGCGGGCAATGGAGCTTTTTCTATCCATATCGCAGACTCAGAGTTTTTCGGAAACGGCCCGCCAATTCGGCATCTCGGCCACCGCTGTGTCGCGGATGATCACCGACCTCGAAGACGATTTGAACGTCAAGCTGTTGCTGCGTTCCACACGCCAGGTGGTGCTGACCGAATCTGGCCAGGAGTACGCGAAGCAGCTCGAAGGTATTCTTTTTCAGATCAACGAGTTGCGAGGCAGCATCACGGCGATCAGCCATGCGCCTCAAGGTCTGTTGCGTGTGCATTCGCGTGTGATGTTCGGGCTGGGGGTGCTCCCTCAGTTGATCGCTGATTTCCGCAAGCTCTACCCTGATATTCACATCGAGTTGGTCCTGGCAGAGTCTCAAGCCGATCTGCGTCGCAGCCAGATCGACATTGATTTCCGTATCTCACCTCCGGTGGAGGCGGGCGTCAAGCGCCGCATGCTGTTTGAGAGCCACCGGTATCTGGTGGCCTCTCCGGCCTATTTGTCGACAAGGCCGCCCCTGGTGGTGCCTGAAGACATCCTCTCTCATGAGTGCCTGGCTTACTACCGCCCTGGCGATGAGTACACGTGGCTATTCAAGCAGGATGAACAGCAGAAAACCATGGCCTTCAAGCCCCGCCATGTCAGCAACAGCGGATTTGCTCTGCTGGAGCTGGCCCGGCTAGGTGAAGGTTTGGCCCTGCTGGACGACTACACCATCCATGACGACATTCTTCATGGGCGCTTGATCCGCATATTGCCGGACTTCCGCATCACCAACACAAGCTTTGGCCAGGGCATGTTCGCCACCATCTCTGATACGCCGATCGTTCCAGCCAAGATCCGGTTGTTTTTAGACTTTGTGGCGGAACACGTGGCCGGACCGGAGTTGCGGTTCACGGCACATGCCAAAAGCGCTCGGTTGCTGGTGAAGGCGAGCTGAACGCTATCCGGGATAGATCTGGAACCTGTTTTAGAGCGGGAACCGGCACAAAGGACGGGCCATGCCCTGAAAGCCCAGTCCGGTGAGCTTGAGCACTCCGCCATCCATTGGCCCCGAGGCGCTGAGGCGTCCGCTGTCACTGATGCTGGTGATGAAAATATCGCTCATATCGGGTCCGCCAAAGCACAGGGCAGTGGGGTGCTTGACCGGCAGCTCGATCTGGTGGGTGGGCACACCTGATTGATCAAAGCGAATCAAAGACCCCGCACGAACAAGAGCGGTCCATAGCCCGCCCTCGTTGTCAAAGCAGCAGCCGTCCGGGCTCGAATGATAGGGCTCGGTGTTTACAAACACCTTCTTGTCAGACAGCGTGCCGTCAGCCGCCATGAGGTAGGAATAGATGCAATGAGCCGCGCTGTCGGCCACATACAGGCGCCCGTTGGTCGGGCTGATGCAGGGGCCATTGGTAATGCCCAGGCCAGTGTCTACCTTGTGGAGTTTCAACTGGGTATCCAGTCGGTACAGGCCCCCCAGCGGTTCCTCGCCGGGCTCGCGGGCCAGATGCATTGTTCCTGTGATGAAACTGCCGTCGGGTAAAGCAATGCCGTCGTTCAGGCGCAGATTGGGGTGAGAGCATCCTATGTGCGCCAGCATGCGCAACTCGCCGGCGGGCAGACTCATGGCGGCAATATGTTCCTTCATTGCAAGAACAATAGCGCCGTCTTGGTTGAACGCAAAGGATCCCAGCGGGGCGGGTGCTTCGTGGCGTGCAGTAACTGCTCCGGTGTCTGGATTCAGCGCGAACACCAGGCCCGCACGGCAGTCCATCAGCCAAAGCTTCTCTTCAAACCAGGTGGGGCATTCACCCAATGCTGTTTTTAATTCCCCCAAACGTTGAATGTTCACTGCTCGCCTTTGCACTGTTGCGATAAATAGATTATCGAGACTTGGATATTAGATTTAATCGGTGGCAACAAGGGGACAGTGCGAGAAACGATTGCTGCAATTTTTGTAAAACTCTCCCGCGCAAACACTTGCAATACGCGGTTCACGTGTGTCCTAGAATATTTTTGGATACGACCGTAAGGCTGAGAACCCCTTTTCTGCCTGTAGTTGTCCATTTGCCAGGCCCATGATGGCAGGTGGCGCCAGCATGCCCTTCAATCTATTCAACCTTATCTAAGCACGCGATGCAGACCGTTTTGATTACCGGGGCAGCTTCCGGAATTGGGCGTGACACCGCTCGCTTGTTCGCCAGCGCTGGCTGGCAATGCGTGCTGGTCGATCGCAATGTGCAGGCTTTGGAACAGGTGGTTCAAAGCCTGCCCGTGCACGGAACAGCTGCGCATGTGCCGCGTGTCATCGACTTGACCGACCGGCAGCAGATTGAAGCACTCGCGCAAGGCACGCCAGCCTTGGACGCCATCCTGAACAACGCAGGCATGACCGAGCCGTCCACCCTGCCTTTGATTGAGCAGACACCAGAGCAATTGCAACGCCTGCTGGCGCTGAATCTCGCGGCACCCGCCGCAGTGGTCGAAGCCTGCGCTGGTCTTCTTCGTCCAGGTGCTCGAATCGTGAACGTGTCGTCCGGCGCTGGCCTGGCAGCCATTCCCTGGCGAGGCGCCTATAGCCCCAGTAAAGCTGGCCTCATCGCCCAAACCCAAGCGCTTGCGCAAGCACGGCCCGATCTGTGCGTGACGGTGCTGGCCCCCGGATTCGTGCGCACCGAACTGGTAGAAAACCTGATTGCAACCGGCCGCCTGGTGCCTGAGGGCGCGGTGGCGAAGATCCCGCTGGGACGTATGGCAGCCCCCATGGAGATGGCGCAAGCCTTGTTCTTTCTGGCCAGCGACGGCGCCAAGCCTTTCAGCGGGCAAATCCTGGCGCTCAATGGAGGCTCCTCCATCTATGGCGGCAGCCGGCCGTTTGCACCCACCACCATTGACACGCTCCCATTGGATTTGCCAGTGAAGTTTGAAGTCCGTGGCGACCATGCCGAGCCGTGGAGAGTCCGGGTCGAGGAGCCCACGGGGCCTGTCCGTTACGAGGCTTGTCTGGACTCCTCCGCTCTCTACGCCCCTGCTGGCGGTTTGTTGCAAGCGGTGCACGCAGCGGCCACACATTTCGCCAACCGCCATGTTCAACAAGCCAGCCTCACCGTGCTGTTGCCCTCACGCTCAACTGTCCGTTGGCAGGATGCGGGCGATGCAGCGGCGGCCCGCATGCTGTTGTCTACCCTGGCCTGCGAATGGGGCGCTCTTGCGCTCCGCATCAACGCCATCGAAGTGCCCGAAGGCCTGGACCCGCAGCAATTGCACCCCTTGCTCGTCTACGTTGGTGGCTCCGCCGCGCAGTACCTGACAGGGCAGACTCTGGTTTGTCACGCCCCAAGCTCAGTGCCAACGCCGTGACCAAGGCCCCTGACACCGCCGAGGCCGAGCGCGCTCGAATCAAAGACTTCTTTACCGAAGAGCGCGGCTACTGGCGCCCCTGGACTGAAACCGTGCTTCAGGCCAACCCCGGTTTTGTGGAGCAGTATGCGCACTACGCAGGCTATCCTGCGCGAACGGGGCCATTGACGCCGCGCATGGTCGAGCTGATCTATGTGGCACTGGACAGCTCCTCTTCACATCTGTTTGGCTCCGGCTTGCAAACCCATATGCGAAAAGCGTTGGAGCAGGGGGCGACGCAGGCGGATATCTTTGACGTGCTGCACCTGGTGGCCGTACAGGGCGCAGCCAGCGTCTGCCAGGCAGCCGAGATTTTGGCCGAGTTGGCAGGGCCCGATCAGGCTGAGGCGCTGGATGCAGACCTGCTGGCGCGCATTGACCAGCTAGGGCCGGAGCATGCGCTCACCTTGCATGCTGTGGCGCGGATGGATTCTGGTTATGCGCGTGTGCTGCTTGATTTCATCGAACACGGCCGGCCGGCTGGCGGTTTGAGTCCCGAGGAACGCACTCTGGTGCAACTGGCGCTGCATGCCTGCTTCACGGCTTTCAATCCCGAGGCTACCCGGAAGATAGTGGCCGTGGGACTCTCACAAGGTGTCTCTCAGGCTGAAATGCTGCAAGCCATTCAATTGGGCGCGCATTTGGCCGTACACGGAACGGCCTTGGGTGCCAACACGTTTCGCGAGCTCAGGGAGGCTCCCTAACAGTCCTTGCCAGATAGCAGGGTCAATTTCGGGTCCTGCCGGGGAAACTCCTCTTCCAGATACGCCAGCAGCGCCGTCAGTGCTGCGCTGTTGTTGCGGCGCTGTGCATACGCCGCATACAGCCATATGTCTTGAGGAATGAACCGATCCAACACGGGCTTGAGCGTGCCCTTTTCAAGCTGCTCGGAGACTGAAAGCCGCGCGATGTAGATCACCCCCAGGTCGTGCATTGCCAAGGTCACCATAGGCGCCAAGCTGGTACTTTCCACATGGGGGTCCAGCGGTATTTCGAAGCGCTTTCCGTTTTCGATGAATATCCATTTGGGCACTTCGCCAGACTGCACCACGGCAAGCGTCTTATGCGCTGCCAGGTCTCTTGGGTGCTTGGGCTCACCATGCTCGGCCCAATAAGCGGGTGTGGCCACCAAGACGCGGTCAATGGGCATGAGGCGGCGCACGATCAGATTGGCATTGGGCACAGGGCCCACGCGCAACGCAATATCCACGCCTTCTTCGGCCAGATCGATCACTCGGTCAGTCGCCCGCAGATCCAGCGACACCGCCGGATGACGCACCAGAAAGCGCGCGAGCAATGTCGGTAACTGCGTTTGCAGCAAAGGATGCGGCAAGGTCAATGCCAGGCGCCCGCTGGGCGTATTGGCTCGGTCATGCAGCTCCCCAGTGGTGATCTGCACTAACTCCAACACGGGGCCGGAACGCTGAAGAAGCAGATGGCCCGCGTCGGTGAGGGACACCTTGCGCGTCGTGCGGTTGAACAGCCGTACACCGAAACGAGCCTCCAACGCAGCGACGTATTTGCTCACGTTGGCGGGCGACATATCGAGCGCGCGCGCCGCTGCGGAAAAGCTTCCGCGCTGCGCTACTTCGCGAAAGGTTTGAATCAGTTCGAGAGAGTCCATAGCCTAGATTATTTCCTAAAAGGAAAAAGTCCTATTCCAGGAAGCTGGTTTGAAACCATCTCACCGAGGCGCAAACTTCGTCCTACGGAGCGGCGATAAGCCTCTT
Source organism: Ottowia thiooxydans DSM 14619 (assembly GCF_000422885.1). Taxonomy (GTDB): domain Bacteria; phylum Pseudomonadota; class Gammaproteobacteria; order Burkholderiales; family Burkholderiaceae_C; genus Ottowia; species Ottowia thiooxydans. The sequence goes on from NZ_AUGX01000037.1 coordinate 36,911, forward strand.
AAGCAAACAAACCACTCCGCAGAGAGCCCGGGCCAAAGGAAAAAGACACGGACTCGATGGAACGGCTGATGAACAGCCTCCCTGTACGAACCTAAAGGAAATTGTCATGAAAACCAAGAACATTGCCCTCGCTACTCTGCTTGCCACCGCTTTTGCTGGCAATGCCTTTGCATTCCCGGTATCGGGTGAAGGTCCCTTGTTTCAGACCGAAGCCGTAGCCGCCAGTACCACCAGCCGAGAAGTCGTCCGCCAAGACGCAGTTGCTCATTTCCCTGCTGCTGGTGTTCAGAATGCTGTGGCAGCCAACCGTGCCGCCCCAAGCCAGGTCACCCGCGCACAGGTGCGTCAGGAAACCCGTGAGGCGGTGGCTCATGGAAACTTTGCTAAAAGCGGCGAGATGAGCTGATAGTTGCCAGAACTGCAAGCTGCCCTGAGCAGCTGAAAAAACGAGATGCAGGTCATCTCGTTTTTTTTGGGGTGCAAGGCGCGCTAATACAGACTGTTTAGCGTTCCGTTCGGGCAATGTATCGCTTGCGCATAAATACCAGGATCACTGCCAAAGCCAAGGCCGCCATGACACTGAAAATGGCCCACATAGCCCCCGGGCTGTGAATCAGGGGCAGATGCTCGAAGTTCATGCCAAAAAACCCCGTCACCAGGTTCAGTGGCAAGAAGATGGCGGTCACCGCCGTGAGGGTGCGCATGATGTCATTGGTCCGGTGGCCTTGCACGGAAAAATGAATCTGCACGACGGTCTCGGCTGATTGCTCAAGACGCCGGGCATGGTGCATCACACGGTCTATGTGTTCGCCCACATCGCGCGCCCGCGCCATGAGCTGATCACGCCTGGTCTGGGCCACCATGGCATCGGGTGAGAAGCTGGCCAGGGGTTGCTCGCGCAGGGAGTCGAGCCACTCTTGAATGGCATCGCGCTGCCCTTCGCACATATCTTCCAGCAAGTGCAGTTGGCGGCGCGCTTCCATTAACGCGCCCCAGTCGGCAAACTGCGAATCGAGCTTGATCAATTCGGCCTGCATTTGCTCAAGATAGGTGGTCAAGTCCTTGCGCAAGTCCAGATAGCTATCGACCATGGTGTTGATCATGCGCAGCGCGAGGTCGGCTGGGCTGGCGGGCAGCCGAGAGCGGGCGCTGATGGCATCAATGCTGAGCCGGGCATCGGCCGCGAAACGCTGCACGTAGGTGTTGGGGATGGCGCAGCCCGGAGGGTGCAAGCTGATCAGAAGGCGATCGAAAATGGCAAAGCCCACCGCGCGCGAGTTGATACGGGCAAAGGCGGGCGGGATGGCGTCAGATTTGCGCGCGCGAGAGGAAAAGCCCTGGTTGTGATAGGCCACGATAGCGGCTTCGCGCTCCGCATCTTGCTGCACTTCGGTTTGCGTGGCCAGGCGGCGAAAGACCACCACGTCATAAACGGAAGTGGAGTCGTAGTTCGAAGGGTGCTGCTCGCTGGCAAGGTCCAGCCAATGCAGATCCAACAGGCCCGAGCCACCCAGTCGCTGGGCGGCAGCCTGAAGCGCTACCTGATGCCGTGGTAACTCGGAGCGGTCGAGGTAAGCCCAGACGAAGCCATCGGCGGGGACTTCCGCAGGCAGCTCGTCGAGGAAGCGCAGGCTGTCACCGGTGAATTCGAGGATGTGCACGGTGGGGTTGTCCGGAGCTATGAAAAAAGACTCTTGCAGCGCTGGAGGCACCGCGCTGCAGGAACGCCCGATCCTGCGGTGAGGCCGTTTGTCATTGTTGTTGAATCAGTCGGGCGGCATCCCGGGCGAAATAGGTCAACACGCCATCAGCGCCTGCGCGCTTGAATGCCAGCAGGCTTTCCATCATCACGGCATCGTGATCTAGCCAGCCGTTTTGCGCCGCTGCTTTCAACATGGCGTATTCGCCGCTCACCTGGTAGGCGAAGGTCGGGACATGAAACTCGTCCTTCACTCGCCGCACGATGTCCAGGTAGGGCATGCCAGGCTTGACCATCACCATATCGGCGCCTTCCTGCAGATCGATGGCCACTTCGCGCAAGGCCTCATCGGTATTGCCGGGGTCCATCTGGTAGACCTTTTTGTTGCTTTTGCCCAGGTTGGACGCCGAGCCTACGGCGTCACGGAATGGACCATAGAAAGCGCTCGCATACTTTGCGCTATAGGCCATGATGCGCGTGTGAATATGCCCCTTGGCCTCAAGCGCAGAGCGAATGGCTCCGATGCGCCCGTCCATCATGTCGCTCGGTGCCACGATGTCGACTCCAGCGGCTGCTTGCGTCAAGGCTTGTTTGGTGAGTTGGCCTACCGTCTCGTCGTTCAGGATGTAGCCGGTGGGATCGAGCCAGCCGTCCTGTCCGTGGCTGGTGTAGGGGTCCAAAGCCACATCGGTCATGATGCCGAGCTCAGGAAAGCGTTTTTTTAACTCACGCACGACGGTGGGGATCAGGCCTTTTGCATTGGTGCTTTCGCTGCCTTTTTCGTCCTTGAGCTTCGCGTCGATCACAGGGAACAGTGCCATCACCGGAATTCCCAGTTCGACACATTCTTGCGCCACCGGCAGCAATTCGTCCAGCGAAAGCCGCTCTACGCCAGGCATGGAAGCCACCGTTTCGCGGCGTTTCTTGCCATTCAGCACGAATACCGGATAGATGAGGTCGTTGGCGCTCACAGCATGTTCACGCACCAGGCGGCGGGTGAAATCATCACGGCGCAGGCGGCGAGGCCGGTTGGCGGGGAAGGGGGCGGGGGGGAACGTCATGATGAAAATTGTAGACCCCCTGAGTCGCCTTTGGCGCCATCCCCCTGAGGGGGACGCAGCCAGCGGCCTGGCAAAGCCAGCTCCGCGGCTACTCCCGCATGGCCTGCTCCGCGGCCATTTGACCTTGTTGCCTCTCTTTCTCTCCCGTTTGCTGGATAGTCTGATGCAGGCACGCCTGCCGACTTGAGCCCAAGAACCCGGGGTTGTGAGCTGGTTCTACTCCTTCCCCCTCTGGGGGAAGGTTGGGATGGGGGCAGGCGGCCATGGACCAGGCGCGAACATCTGTAGTACCCCTGACTCTTCTCATTCCGTAGTGTCTCGCTGAGACGTCAACTCCGCTTCCGTGCGATGGGGCGCTCACTTGCCCAATGAAATACGGGAAAGCACCCATATGAAAGTCGTACTTTTGTAGTATATTTCTCCCGGGCAGTTCGCTGCTCCCCGCTTTTCCTCCCTGAGCGGGCGCTGGGCTGCCTATGTGCAGTCAAGCTTATTCGACCTCGGCCCTTGTGGCCGAGGTTTTTTCTATTGGGCTACGCAAAGACCGCAGTCTGTACGGGATTTCATCGCCGCTACACTTGTCTCCATGCTCTGGATCAAGGCTCTGCATATCGTTTTCGTCGCGAGCTGGTTTGCCGGCTTGTTTTATTTACCACGTATTTTCGTCAACTTGGCGATGGTGCCTGCGGGCTCCGTGGCCGAGCACACGCGTCTGCTGCTCATGGCGCGCAAGCTCTACCGCTTCATGACCATTCTGGCCGTGCCCGCGCTGGCGCTGGGTTTGTGGCTGTGGATGGGGTACAGGATCGGCATGGGGCCCGGTAACGGCTGGATGCACGCCAAGCTGCTGATCGTGGTGCTGCTGCTTGGTTATCACCACTGGTGCGGTCGTTTGCTGCGCGGCTTCGAATCCGGGCGGCCTGCGCGCGGACATGTCTGGTTTCGCTGGTTCAACGAGGCGCCAGTGCTGCTGTTGCTGGCGGCTGTGATCCTGGTGGTCGTCAAGCCCTTCTAAGATATGAGCACGCTCTAATGGCAGCCTGGCGCTAACCATGAACCGCTACAAGTCTGCCGCGCGCCCGCTTTCGTTTCTGTATGCCGCGTTGATTGTGTACGCCAGCCTTTACCCGTTCTCGGGTTGGCGTGATCAAGGGCTGTCGCCTTGGGCTTTCACTGCCGCCCCGCTGCCGCAATACTGGACGCGCTTCGACATCATCGCCAACGTGGTGGGCTATGTGCCCATGGGGTTTCTTCTCACTCTGGCGCTGCTGCGCGCTCAGTGGCGGTGGCCAGCGGTGGTGCTCGGCGCTTTGGTCACAGCGCTGCTGTCGTTCACCATGGAGTCCTTGCAGTCCTACCTGCCCATCCGGGTGGCCTCCAATCTCGATTTTGGGTTGAATACCGGTGGCGGGGTCATTGGCGCGCTGGCAGCCTATGTGCTCGAACGTTTGGGAGCAATTGAGCGTTGGAGACGCTTTCGAGCGCTCTGGTTTGTACAAGATTCGCGCGGCGCGTTGATCTTGCTTGCACTTTGGCCCTTGGGACTATTGTTCCCGCCTCCCGTGGCGTTCGGGCTCGGCCAGGTGTATGAGCGGCTGGAAGATGCGCTCGCACAGCTATTGGAGGACACACCGTTTCTCGAGTGGCTACCCCTGCGCGAACTCGATTTGCAACCTCTATTACCGGGGGTGGAGCTGATCTGTGTTGCGCTGGGCGCGCTGGTTCCGTGTCTGCTGGGTTACACGGTGATCCGGGATATAGGGCGCAGAGCACTGTTTGCGTTGACTGTGCTGATGCTGGGTGTGCTGGTTTCGGCGTTGTCAGCTGCCCTGACTTGGGGCCCGGTGTATGCCTGGGCGTGGATTAGTCTGCCAGTTGAAGCCGGAATGATGGTCGGGGCATTCATGGCGTTCGTCGCCTTGTTCATACCGGCCCGAGTATGTGGGGTGCTGCTGATGCTGGCGCTGGCGGCCCAGGTCGCCTTGCTGAATGCCGCGCCAGAGAGCGCCTACTTTGCCGCCACGCTTCAAAGTTGGGAGCAAGGGCGCTTCATCCATTTCCATGGGTTGGCACAGTGGGTAGGGTGGCTGTGGCCTTACGTGACCTTCGCCTATCTTGTTTTCCAGACGGCGCGCCTTAACCGGCACCAGCCGTCACTGCCTGAGCCCGCAGCAGGAGCCGCTTTGAGCGATTTGGAAGCACTTCCCGGGGATAGCCAGTCCAACTCGAGCCCGGAGAGGCCATAAGAGACTTTGAACAGGCTCTAAGCCGTTCTGAGCGTTTTACAGAGGCTCCATGGTTTCTTGACTCACATCAAGGTGAACTTGTCCCGCGATTTCTACACTTCGCGGCATGCGCGGCTCCGTCACCTTGACCACCAAGCTTCTTTCAATGGGGGCTGGATTCCTCATTGTCGCGCTGCTGTCTATCGGACTCACGCTCTGGGTGACCTGGCGCCTTGAAGGCGGAGCGGCGGCGGTGAATGAGGCCGGTCGGTTGCGCATGCACATGATGCGCATGGTACTGGCAAGGCAGCTGGAGGCTCCCGAGCGCGTGCAGGAGCTCGCAGTCAAATTCGACGCCGGTTTGGAATTGTTGCGGCGAGGAGACCCCGTTCGTCCCCTGGCTGTTCCGTGGAGCGAGGATACATTGAGGCGCTTCGAGGGCATTCGTGAAGAATGGCGGGAGCTGCAGCGCAATTGGGCTCAAAGCCCTCACGTGGACGATGCCGCTGCAGTGGCGCGGGCTGATGACTTTGTGCACCGCGTGGATGGCTTGGTCGATGCCATTGAAATACAGATGGCCCGTTGGACAACCGGTTTGCACCTGTTCCAATTGGCGCTCATGGCCTTGGCCATCGTCGCCGCCGTTGTGTTCATGGTGGTGACCTACCTGCTCGTGATCAACCCCCTGGTGCAACTGCAGCAGGCATTGGCGCACATACGCCAGGGCAATCTGAGTACTCGGCTCGCTGTGGAGACGGCTGACGAGTTTGGGCAGCTATCCGCCGGTTTCAACCTGATGGCGCATGCTCTACAAGCATCGCGCGATGAACTTGAGGGCAAGGTCCAGGACAAGACAGCCCATTTGCAAGTCAAGAGTGAACGGCTATCGGCTCTGTACGAAGCCAGCGCGCTGGCGTCAGAGGCCACCAGTCTCGACGCGTTGGCCCAAGGCTTCGTGCGGCTGGTGCGTCGCGTGGCGGGCGCTGATGCTGCCGCGGTACGCTGGTCGGACGAAACCAACGAACGTTACGTGCTGCTGGTGAGCGATCAGTTGCCTCGCTCTCTGACTGACGGCGAGCATTGCCTGCATACAGGCACCTGCGCTTGCGGGCAACCTCAGGCTTCGGCTAATTTGCGCGTTATTCCCATCACGCCTGCCGCCACTTTGGAACTGCCGTTGCCGCATTGCCGTGACGCCGGGTTCGAGACTCTGGTGGCCATTCCTGTGCAGTTGCAGCAACGCGTGCTGGGTGAGATAGATCTCTTCTTCAAAGGCAAGCAGGAGATGCCAGAAGGCATGCGTGACTTGCTGGAGGCCATGGCGCGTCATCTGGCGGGAGCCATGGAAAGCTTGCGTGCCACTGCGCTGGAGCGCGAAGCGGCAGTGGGTCAGGAACGGGCGTTGATTGCGCGGGAATTGCATGATTCGATCGCGCAGTCTCTGGCTTTCCTCAAGATCCAGACCCAGTTGCTGCGCGATGCGGTGACGCGTGAAGATCAGACCGCGCGTGATCGCAGTATTTCCGAGCTGGATGTAGGTGTTCGGGGTTGCTACGCAGACGTGCGTGAACTGCTGGTTCACTTCCGGACTCGCACCAGCGAAGAGGACATCGAGGCGGCGCTTCGCTCCACTTTGTCCAAGTTCGGTCACCAGACAGGCATCACGCACGCCTTGTCCATGACGGGTCATGGACTTCCTCTGGCCCCAGATGTGCAGATTCAGGTGCTGCACATGGTGCAGGAAGCACTCTCCAATGTGCGCAAGCACTCCCACGCCAATCATGTAGACCTGCGCGTACAGCGTCACCCGGCCTGGCGCTTTGAGGTGGTGGATAACGGCACAGGCTTTGACCCCACCTCGGTGCCACCAGACTCATTGCATGTAGGGCTGGGCATCATGCGCGAGCGCGCGGAGCGCATTGGGGCGAGCGTGCGTGTGGATTCCTCGCCCGGTGCTGGCGCTCGAGTTGTCATCGAGTTGCCCGTCACCACCCATGCGCCGACTTCAGTGCCCGTCTCCATCTCCTTTACTGGCGCCACCGTCCCAGCCGACTCAAGCATGAGCCTGCCAACTCCATGACACCTGCCTCCGCATTGACCCTTCTGGTGGTAGATGACCATCCCCTGTTTCGGCGTGGCCTGATTGCATTGCTCGGGCAGTACCCGGGCCTGCACGTCGTGGGGGAGGCTGGAGACGCCGCCGAGGCGCTACGGCTAGCCCCTGTGTTGAAACCGCAAGTGATCCTGCTGGACAACCATTTGCCTGGTGTGCGCGGTGTGGACGCCATCCAAAGCCTGCGCGAAGCCGCACCCGGTGCACGCGTACTCATGCTCACCGTGAGCGAAGACGGCCAGGACCTCGCGCAGGCCCTGCGTAACGGCGCGCAGGGCTATCTGCTCAAAACCATCGAGGGCAATCTGCTGGCTGATGCCATCCACCGCGCTGCGCGGGGCGAGCCCGTGGTGAGTGCGGAACTGATGGGCAAGCTCGTCACCGCGTTGCAGGCGCAGGGTGAAATTGTTCAGGTGTCGGAAGTAGAAGAGTCAGCAGACCAGACGGCTTCGCCTTTGTCACCGCGCGAAGAGGATGTGTTGCGTGAGATCGCACGTGGAGCGAGTAACAAGGAGATCGCACGCACGCTGGATATTGCGGAGACCACCGTGAAAATTCATGTGCAGCACATTCTGCGCAAGCTTGGCTTGTCCTCCCGCGTGCAGGCGGCGGTCTATGCGTCCGATCGAGTCCGAAGCACTTAAGGACACTTTAACCAGCGCGAATAGTTCTTTCGGAGGATGCCGCGGCTGTTGCCGGCTACTCCTTCTGCCGCGTGCGAACCTACCTCTGAAGGATAGGCGAAAGGTCCGGGAAGCGAGACCATTCATGACATCACTCTCAAGAGTAAATACGTCATGGCAAATTCCAATAGCGCTTCCCAAGGCGACCCACGCCATACCCGTCAGGCCTGGTCGGTATTGATAGCCAGTACGCTGGCCTTCACTGTGTGCTTCATGGTCTGGATGATGTTCGGCGTCATCGGCATCCCGATCAAGAAGATGCTGAACCTCAATTCCACGCAGTTCGGCCTGTTGACGGCCATGCCCGTGCTCACAGGTTCGCTGGTCCGCGTGCCACTGGGCATCTGGACGGACCGTTACGGTGGCCGCATCGTCATGGCCATCCTTATGGCGGCCACGGTACCCGCCATCTGGATGATGGGCTACGCCACGGAATACTGGCACTTCCTGGTAGCGGGTCTCTTCGTCGGGCTGGCCGGCGGTGCGTTTTCGGTGGGAACGCCGTATGTGGCGCGTTGGTTTCCCAAGGAGCGCCAGGGAATGGCCATGGGCGTGTATGGCGCCGGCAACTCGGGCGCTGCAGTCAACAAATTCGTCGCGCCGGTGCTGCTGGTGGCTTTCGGCTGGACCATGGTTCCGCACGTGTACGCCGCGATCATGCTCGGGGCGCTGGTGCTGTTCTGGTTCTTCAGCTATAGCGACCCGGCCCACCTGGTGTCCAGCAAGGTGAGCTTTGCCGATCAGCTCAAAGCTCTGAAAGATCCTCGCGTGCTCAAGTACTGCCAGTACTACAGCATTGTGTTTGGAGGCTATGTCGCCTTGTCGCTGTGGATGGTGCAGTACTACGTGGGCGAATACGGCCTGGACATCCGTGTCGCAGCGCTCCTGGCGGCCTGTTTTTCACTTCCCGGAGGTGTGTTGCGTGCCATTGGCGGCGTACTGAGCGACAAGCACGGTGCGCACAGCGTGACATGGTGGGTGTTGTGGGTCAGCTGGATCTGCTTGTTCCTTCTGTCCTATCCGCAGACCGATTTCACCGTGCTGACAGTGGATGGCCCACGCACCTTTCACATTGGCTTGAACGTCTACATGTTCACTGCCCTGATGTTCGTGCTTGGCATCGCCTGGGCATTCGGCAAAGCCAGCGTCTTCAAATACATCAGCGACGACTACCCCCAGAACATTGGGGCCATCAGCGGCATCGTCGGATTGGCCGGAGGCCTGGGCGGTTTCATTCTGCCCATCCTCTTTGGGGTGCTCATGGACTGGACCGGGATTCGCTCCAGCGCCTTCATGTTGATGTACGGCGTTGTCTGGGTCTCCCTGATCTGGATGTACTTCACTGAGGTGCGCCGCACCGATGTGATGGCAGACGCCTCCGCACCTTCAGCCTCTTCCGCACGCTAAGGAAACACACCATGTCATCCATCACTCGCAACCGTAGCCGGCAGCGCACGCTCACCATCTGGACTCCAGAAGACAAGGCCTTCTGGGAGCGTGAAGGTGAGGCGGTTGCCAAGCTCAATCTCTGGATATCCGTGCCAGCACTGTTTCTGGCCTTTGCCATCTGGCAGGTCTGGAGCGTGGTGGCGGTGAGCCTTCCCGGGCTGGGCTTTCGCTATTCCACCAATCAATTGTTCTGGTTGGCTGCAGCGCCAGCCCTTTCCGGCGCCACGCTGCGCCTTTTCTATTCCTTCATGGTGCCGCTGGTTGGTGGACGGCGCTGGACGGCCATTTCCACCGCCTCGCTGATGATCCCGGCGCTGGGCATTGGTTACGCGGTGCAGGACAACACCACCAGCTACCCCACCATGCTCGGCCTGGCGTTGCTTTGCGGATTGGGCGGGGGGAACTTCAGCTCCAGCATGGCCAACATCAGCTTCTTCTTTCCGAAGGAACGCAAAGGCTCTGCCCTTGGAGTGAATGCGGGCCTGGGCAATCTGGGTGTCTCTGTGGTCCAGTTTCTCAGCCCCCTGGTGGTGACTGCTGGCATTTTCGGGATCTTCGGTGGCGACGCGCAGACCATCGTGAAGAATGGACAAACCATGCAGGTATGGACCCAGAATGCGGCCTTTATCTGGGTGCCATGGATTGCCCTTGCATCCCTGGCGGCGTGGTTCGGCATGAATGACATCGCCGACGCCAAGGCCTCTTTCGCGGCGCAAGCTGCGGTCTTCCGGCGCAAGCACAACTGGATCATGTGCTTGCTTTATCTGGGCACGTTTGGCTCCTTCATCGGTTTCGCTGCTGGCTTTCCGCTGCTTATCAAGGGGCTGTTTCCGGAAGTGAACCCTCTGGCCTATGCCTGGCTTGGCCCCTTGGTCGGCGCGTTGATTCGCCCAGTGGGCGGTTGGTTGGCTGACAAACTGGGTGGCGCGAGCGTGACGCTCTGGAACTTCGTGGTCATGGCTCTGGCTGTGATGGGTGTTCTGTATTTCCTGCCCAAGGGATCGGGAGGGTATGTGCTGCCGTTCGGCCCTGCAGAGGGCAGCTTCATGGGCTTCTTCGTGATGTTCCTGCTTCTCTTTCTCTCCACTGGCGTAGGCAATGGCTCCACGTTCCGAATGATTCCGGTGATCTTCCTGAATCTCAAGTTGCGGGATGTCAAGGAGGGAGACGAGGCGGGCCGCGCGCAGGCCATCAAGGACGGAAACACAGAGGGCGCCGCGGCACTGGGTATTTCGGGTGCGCTGGCTGCCTACGGCGGTTTCTTCATTCCAAAGAGCTACGGCAGCTCCATTGCAGCCACGGGGGGGCCCGAGCTGGCGCTCTGGGTGTTCGCCGCCTTCTACCTCGTGTGCATAGGCGTCACCTGGTGGTTCTATGCACGCCGGAACGCAGAGATGCCCTGTTAAGCCGCCCCTTCGCAACTTAAGAAATCTATAACGAAAAGGACACACGATGAGCCACTTTCTCGACCGCCTCTCGTACTTCAGCCAACCGCGGGAATCGTTTTCAGGTACGCATGGCCAGACCAACGGCGAAGACCGCACCTGGGAAGACGCCTACCGTGACCGTTGGGCGCACGACAAGATCGTTCGTTCCACCCACGGTGTGAACTGCACGGGCTCCTGCTCATGGAAGATCTACGTCAAGGGCGGCATCGTGACATGGGAGACGCAACAGACCGACTACCCACGCACGCGCCCTGATCTTCCGAACCATGAGCCCAGAGGCTGTGCGCGCGGTGCGAGCTACAGCTGGTACCTCTACAGCGCCAACCGCGTGAAGTACCCGATGGTGCGCGCGCGACTGCTCAAGCACTGGCGTGCGGCCATCACGGTTGCAAAAGGACCCGTGGAAGCCTGGGCGAGCATCGTGCAGAACGACGATGCCCGGCGCGAATGGCAGCAACAGCGCGGCTTGGGTGGTTTTGTACGCAGCACCTGGGAAGAGGTCAATCAGATCATTGCTGCGGCGAACATCTACACCATCAAGCAGCATGGCCCGGATCGCATCATTGGTTTCTCGCCCATCCCGGCCATGAGCATGATCAGCTACGCTGCTGGTAGCCGCTATCTCAGTTTGCTCGGCGGCGTGTGCATGAGCTTCTACGATTGGTATTGCGATCTTCCACCCGCCAGTCCGCAGGTGTGGGGTGAGCAGACGGACGTTCCCGAATCGGCTGATTGGTACAACAGCACCTTCCTCATCGCCTGGGGCTCCAACGTACCGCAGACCCGCACACCCGATGCGCACTTCTTCACTGAGGTGCGCTACAAAGGTGCGAAGGTCGTGGCCGTTACGCCCGATTACTCAGAAGTCGCGAAGCTGGCTGATCTCTGGATGCACCCCAAGCAGGGCACCGATGCGGCTGTAGCCATGGCCATGGGCCACGTGATCATGAAGGAGTTCTACTTCGATAAGCGCTCGGCCTATTTTGATGACTATGCGCGGCGCTACACCGATCTGCCTCTGCTGGTGGTGCTCAAGGAAAAGCAACTGCCCGACGGTCGCAAGGCTCTGGTGCCAGATCGCTATGTGCGCGCGAGCGACTTCCCCGGAAAACTCGACCAATCCAACAACCCCGACTGGAAAACCGTGGGCTACGGCGCGGATGGCCAGGTGGTTCTGCCCAATGGTTCCATCGGATTCCGTTGGGGTACGGAGGGCCGTCCAGATCAAGGCCTGTGGAACCTGGAGAACAAGGACGCGCGCACCGCCAACGATGTGAAGCTCAAGCTCTCAGTCGTGGAGGGCGGTGAGGAGGGTGCGGGTGCCTACGAAGTCGCCGATGTCGCATTCCCCTATTTCGGCGGTGTGCAGTCACCGAATTTCACCGCCAACGAGCAGGGTGGGGATGTGGTGGTGCACCGTGTGCCCGTCAGCCGTCTGGACCTGGCTGGTGAAGGCACCGGGGCTGGCACTTACGTCGCTACCGTGTTTGATCTGCAAGCCGCCAACTACGGCATCTTGCGTGGCCTTGATGGCGAACCCGCAGATGAGGGCTACGACGGCAACCGCCCCTACACACCGGCTTGGCAGGAACCCATCACCGGCGTGCCCCGCGATCAGATCATTACCATCGCCCGCCAGTTCGCAGACAACGCTGACAAGACGCGTGGCAAATCCATGGTGATCATCGGCGCGGCCATGAACCACTGGTATCACTGTGATATGAATTACCGCGGCATCATCAATATGCTGATGATGTGCGGCTGCATTGGCCAGAGCGGCGGCGGCTGGGCGCATTACGTGGGTCAGGAAAAACTGCGTCCGCAAACGGGCTGGACGGCCCTCGCATTCGCGCTGGACTGGCTGCGTCCGCCGCGCCAGATGAACAGCACGAGCTTCTTCTATGCCCACACCGATCAGTGGCGCTACGAAAAGCTCGGCATGGAAGAAATTCTCTCGCCTCTGGCCGACGCGAGTTCCTATCACGGTGCACAGATTGACTACAACGTGCGTGCCGAACGCATGGGCTGGCTGCCATCCGCACCACAACTTAAGACCAACCCGCTGCAGGTCGTGCGTGATGCGCAGGCACAGGGCGTTGCGCCACGTGACTACGTAGCGCAATCGCTCAAGAACGGCACGCTCGAGATGAGCTGCGAAGACCCGGACCATCCGGCCAACTGGCCGCGCAACATGTTCGTGTGGCGCTCCAACATTCTCGGCTCGTCAGGCAAGGGGCATGAGTACTTCCTCAAGCACCTGTTGGGTACTACCCATGGCGTACAAGGCAAGGATCTGGGCGTGGACGACGCCCGTCCCGAAGAAGTACGCTGGCACGACAAAGCCCCTGAGGGCAAGCTTGACTTGCTGGTCACGTTGGACTTCCGTATGAGCACGACATGCCTGTACTCAGACATCGTTCTGCCCACCGCCACCTGGTATGAGAAAAACGATCTCAACACCAGCGACATGCATCCCTTCATCCACCCGCTTTCCACGGCGGTGGATCCCGCTTGGCAAGCCAAGAGCGATTGGGAAATCTACAAGGGTTTCGCCAAGGCTCTGAGCGATATGAGCCCAGGCCACCTTGGCGTGGAAAAGGAAGTGGTGCTCTCTCCCATCATGCACGATACCGCTGGAGAGATGGCTCAACCATTTCACGTGCTGGACTGGAAAAAAGGTGATTGCGATTTCGTGCCCGGCCAGACCGCTCCCAATATCGCCGTGGTCGAACGCGACTATCCCAATCTGTATAAGCGCTTTACGTCTCTCGGCCCGCTGATGGACAAGCTGGGTAACGGCGGCAAGGGCATAGGCTGGAATACGCAGACCGAGGTTGAGCAACTGGGCGATCTCAATGGCCGTGTACGCGAGGAGGGCGCAACCCAGGGCCGCCCACGCATCCTCACCGATATCGACGCCACCGAAACCGTGATGATGCTGGCCCCGGAAACCAATGGGCATGTCGCTTGCAAGGCCTGGGAAGCTTTGGGCAAGCAAACCGGGCGCGATCACGTGCACCTGTCTCTCCACCGGGAGGACGAAAAAATTCGATTCCGTGATATCCAGGCCCAGCCGCGCAAGATCATCAGCTCCCCGACCTGGTCTGGCCTTGAAAGCGAGAAGGTCAGCTACAACGCGGGCTACACCAACGTGCACGAACTGATCCCATGGCGCACCCTTACGGGCCGTCAGCAGTTCTACCAGGATCACGCTTGGATGCGTGATTTCGGTGAAGGCCTGGTCAGCTATCGCCCGCCCGTGCACCTGAAGACGCTGGCCGAGGTAGAGGGCAAGAAGCCCAATGGCAATCCTGAGATTGCGCTGAACTTCATCACGCCGCACCAAAAGTGGGGAATTCACTCCACCTATACGGACAACCTGCTGATGCTCACACTCAACCGGGGTGGTCCGGTGATCTGGCTCAGCGAGGACGATGCCGCGCGAGGAGGCATCGTTGACAACGACTGGGTGGAGCTCTTCAACACCAACGGCGCTATTGCAGCCCGTGCGGTGGTGAGCCAGCGCGTGAAGCCGGGCATGGTGATGATGTACCACGCCCAGGAAAAAATCATCAATACCCCGGGCTCACAGATCACGGGAACCCGTGGTGGCATCCATAACTCGGTGACACGCATTGTGCTCAAACCCACTCACATGATTGGCGGTTACGCGCAATACAGCTACGGCTTCAACTACTACGGAACCATTGGCACCAACCGCGATGAGTTCGTGCTGGTGCGCAAGATGAGCCGAGTGGATTGGCTCGACAACGAACCCGCCAGTGAAGCTGTCCAGGCCTGAAAACGCACAAGAAGGAGAACACGATGAAAATTCGCGCACAGATAGGCATGGTGCTGAACCTGGACAAGTGCATTGGCTGCCACACCTGTTCCGTTACCTGCAAGAACGTCTGGACCAGCCGGCCCGGCGTTGAGTACGCCTGGTTCAACAACGTGGAGACCAAGCCCGGCATTGGGTATCCCAAGGAATGGGAAAACCAGGACCGCTGGAACGGTGGCTGGACACGCAACGCGGATGGCTCCATTGCCCCCCGCCAGGGAGGCAAGTGGAAGATGCTCATGCGCATCTTCGCCAATCCAAACTTGCCGCAGATCGACGACTATTACGAGCCCTTCACGTTCGACTACGACCATCTGCAATCAGCCCCCGAGTCGAAGGCTCCACCCACAGCCCGTCCACGCAGCCTGATCACTGGCAAGCGGATGGAAAAGATCGAATGGGGTCCGAACTGGGAAGAAATTCTGGGCGGTGAGTTCAGCAAGCGCAGCAAGGACAAGAACTTCGAAGACGTCCAGAAGGACATCTACGGCCAGTTCGAGAACACCTTCATGATGTACTTGCCGCGGCTGTGCGAGCACTGCCTGAACCCGGCCTGTGTGGCGTCGTGTCCTTCGGGCTCGATCTACAAGCGTGAAGAAGACGGTATTGTGCTGATCGATCAGGACAAGTGCCGCGGCTGGCGCATGTGCGTATCGGGCTGCCCTTACAAGAAGATCTATTACAACTGGCAAAGCGGCAAAGCCGAGAAGTGCATCTTCTGCTACCCCCGCATTGAGGCTGGCCAGCCTACGGTCTGCTCGGAAACCTGCGTAGGCCGTATTCGCTACCTCGGCGTTCTCCTGTATGACGCTGACCGCATTCAGGAAGCAGCCAGTGTGGAGCGCGACAAAGACCTCTACCAGGCGCAGCTCGATCTGTTCCTGGACCCGCACGACCCTGAGGTCATCAAGCAGGCACGTCTCGACGGTATCCCCGAGACATGGCTGGAGGCAGCCCGCAACAGCCCTGTCTACAAGATGGCTGTGGATTGGAAAGTGGCTCTGCCTTTACACCCTGAATACCGCACGCTGCCCATGGTTTGGTATGTGCCGCCGCTGTCGCCCATCACGGCGGCGGCCAATGCTGGCCACGTGGGCTTGAACGGTGAGATTCCAGACGTGACGCAGTTGCGCATTCCGGTGCAATACCTGGCCAATTTGCTCACCGCAGGAGACACCGCTCCCGTGGTGCGCGCTCTTGAACGCATGCTGGCCATGCGCACCTATCAGCGTGGCGTGCACGTGGATCAGCGCCAGAACCTGGATGTGCTGCGGCAGGCGGGGCTCACTGTGCACGAGGTCGAGGACATGTACCACGTGATGGCCATCGCCAACTATGAAGACCGCTTTGTGATCCCTTCCACGCACCGTGAGTACGCAGAAAACACCTTCGATATGCGCGGTGGCTGCGGCTTCACTTTCGGCAACGGATGTTCGGACGGTAGCTCTGAAGTGAGCATGTTTGGTGGCAAGAAGCCGCGCACCATTCCCATAAAGGCTGCGGTCTAAAGGAGATAAGAACCATGTTCCAACCACACCCTGAATCTGTGCGCCTGACTTTGCGCGCCCTGGGTTGTCTGCTGACTTACCCTGATGCGCAACTGCGCGCTGTACTGCCGCAACTGGTGGACGCTCTTCAGCTCGAAGGGGCGCTGTCTCCACGCCGGCTGAATGAGATTGAAGCCCTGTGCCGCCAGATCACAACGCTGGCACCCATGGAAGCCGAAGCGCGGTATGTGGACCTGTTCGACCGGGGTCGCCAGACCTCGCTCCACCTGTTCGAACACGTACACGGTGATTCCCGCGACCGAGGTCCGGCGCTGATCGACTTGCTTCAGACCTATGAACGCGCCGGGCTGCAGTTCAGCGCGCCAGAATTGCCTGACCATCTTCCGGTGGTGCTGGAGTTTGCTTCCACCCAGCCGCCCGAAGTAGCGAGCGAATTCCTGAGTGAAATGGCACACATCCTGAACGCCTTGTTCAGCGCGCTGCTGGGGCGTGAGAGTCCCTATGCCAGCGTGGTGGCCGCAGTTCTGGAAGTGGCGGGCCAGCGAGTGCAGGCCGTCGAGTTGGCGCCGGAGCCGGACCTGGATGAGGTATGGAGCGAGCCAGCGGCCTTTGACGGTTGCAGCAGCCGAGGCCAGAGCCGACCCGATCAGCCGCAGCCCATGCATTTTGTGCGCACTGAACGCACCAGACCACAACAAGGAGCCTCACGATGAACGCCTGGATCGACACTCTGCTGTTTGGCATCTATCCCTACATTTGCCTGACGGTGTTCTTCCTTGGAAGCTGGGTGCGCTTTGATCGCGACCAGTACACCTGGAAAAGCGACTCCTCGCAGCTGCTGAGAACCGGCAGCCTGCGCTGGGGGAGCAATTTGTTTCACATCGGCGTGCTGTTCCTGTTGTTTGGGCATACGTTCGGCATGCTTACGCCGCATTTCATGTATGAGCCATTCCTCAGTGCAGAGCACAAACAGCTCATGGCCATGGTGTCCGGTGGCGTTGCAGGCGTGTTGGGCTTCATCGGCCTCAGCATCTTGCTGCACCGCCGGTTGTTTGATGCGCGCATCCGAGCCACTTCCAGGACCAGCGATATCCTGATTCTGGTGCTGCTCTGGGTGCAACTGCTTCTGGGCCTGGCCACCATTCCACTGTCGGCGCAGCATCTTGACGGCGGCATGATGATGAATCTCGCCGGCTGGGCACAGCATGTCGTCACGTTCCGCCCAGGCGGCGTGGAGCTGTTGGCCGAAGCGAGCTGGGTCTTCAAGCTGCACATGTTCCTGGGGATGACGGTGTTCCTGATTTTCCCGTTCACTCGGTTGGTGCACGTGTGGAGCGGTTTTGCCACGCTGGCGTATGTGCTGCGTCCCTATCAGTTGGTGCGTGCGCGCCGGCTGAACGTTCCCCAGCGCAGCCAGAGCGCGGATCGCCGCGCTCACTGATGCGCTGCCAATGAATTGCCCTTGAGGAAGGAAAACATCATGAATCACGGATGTGGAAGCCAAGGCGGAGCCGGTACCTGCGGCTGCGCTTCAAACGCTGCGACGATGCCTGAGATCACTGCCCGCCCCGTCGCCCATGTGAACGGCATAGCCTTGCATGCGCAAGGCGAGCAACCAGACGAAGAGACGTTGCGCCAACGCGCATGCACCGAACTGTTGCGCCAGGCCGCTCAACGCAAAGGGTTGCTGGCGCAAGACGACCTTGCGAGCGCAGATGGGGCCACGAGCCAGGCGGCGACGCAAGCCATCGAGTCCTTGCTCGAGCAGGAGTTGGAAGTGCTCGAACCCTCGGAAGAGGCGTGCAGGCGGTATTACGAGGCCAACGATACTCAGCATCGCCAAGGTGAGCGCGTGCGTGTACGCCACGTGCTGTATGCCGTGACGCCGGGCGTGGATGTGCAGGCCTTGCGTGGGCGTGCTGAGGCCTTGCTGCTGTCATTGCGTTGTGCGGAGGATGGAGGCGTGAAGTTCGCGGCCGCCGCGCGCGAGTGGTCGAACTGCCCCAGCGGACAACAAGGTGGCGAGCTCGGGTGGTTGGCACGTGGTGATTGCGCTGAAGAGTTCGCCCGCGAACTGTTCGGATCAGCAGAGATTGGCGTGTTGTCCCGTCTGGTACACAGCCGTTTTGGCTTGCATGTGGTTGAGGTCCTGGAACGGGAGTCTGGCCACCTGCCGCCGTTCGAGCTGGTGCAGGGTGCCGTGGCGCTCACATTGCGGCAACGGGCGTGGGTGAACGCATTGCGGCAGTATTTGCCACTGCTGGCGAGCGAAGCCGTCATAGAAGGCGTACAACTCGAAGGCTCGGACTCACCGCTGGTGCAATAACGAGCCATGATCGGCGTTGAAGACCTTCATGACTGACGACTTGCTGCAGCGGCTTCGTCGATTCCGCGAAGATGCGTTTCCTCAATATCGCCAGCAATTTCGCGCGCTGGTGGATGAGGGGCAGCACCCGACCACGTTGTTCATCGGTTGTTCGGATTCCCGCCTGGTGCCTTATCTGCTCACTGGCGCGGGCCCAGGCGAATTGTTCCTCGTGCGCAATGTGGGCGCTTTCGTGCCTCCCTACGACGGCTCACAAGGCCATCATGGAACCGCCGCTGCCATTGAGTTTGCTGTCCTCAATCTGCATGTCAGCCACATCATCGTGTGTGGGCACAGTCATTGCGGCGCAATCAAGGCGATGTACAGCGATGTGTCCCCGGAAGCCCGGAATCTCCAGCGATGGCTGGATCTCGGCCGCGAGGCCGTATTACCAGTCCAAGCCAGTCCAGAGGCCCTGCGCCGTACCGAGCAACGAGCCGTGGTTCTGCAGCTGGAGCGGCTCATGGACTATCCCATGGTTCGAAGCCGGGTGGAGGCCGGGAGCATCAGCCTCCACGGGTGGCATTACGTTATCGAGGAAGGGGAGGTCCATGTGTTCGACGTCAAGGCAGGTGGTTTCGTGGCGGCCTCCACGGCCTCCAACAGCGGCACTGGGCCCTATCACCCCTATGTGGAGCACGACGGACAAATTTTGTCCGATTGAGGCAGGCAGACCTATTTCCTGCCAAATCGTTCTGGAGCCCCGTTCCTTTCCACTAGTTTTCTCTACATTCAAGCAGCATCATGAATCTATCCCTTTCTCATTTCGACGACTTGCTGCGTGCCGCCCGTTCGCAGACTGACCCGCAACGCCTGTTGCTTGTGTTTGCCAGCGTAGAGCTCCCGGATGACGCTACACCAGCGCAACGGGCCGGCTTCGCCGCAGGGCGGGGCGGCGCCCTGGTTCCTATGATGTGCGTAGACAAGGGCGCGCATGAGCTGGAATCATTCGCTATGCTGCTGTCGGAAGCGGCCTCCGTGAGCGCTCCTGACCAGGAGTGGGTGATGGTGTTTGTCGCAGCCATGTCAGGTCCCGGCGGACGGGTACCCACTAGCGAGGATGCGCATGCCCCACTGCAGCGCATGACGGAATCCATCCGTGCAGGCGTGTTCGGCCAAAGCATCGCATTTGACCGGTCCGGCACGCCGGTGCAGTTTGGTTAAAACCATTCCCGGCATTCGGATCGCTGGCGATGCCTGGGGCAGCGTGGGTCAGAATATTCCCAAGACGTCCTAGAATGCGAGCCCATGACTGCCCCCGATCCTTCGTATTATCAGCACCACATATTCTTTTGCCTGAACAAGCGCGAGAATGGTGACTCCTGCTGCGCCGACCACGATGCCCAGGAGGCGTTCGACTACTGCAAGTCAGAGGTCAAGAAGCAGGGGCTGTCCGGCGCTGGCAAGGTGCGGGTCAATAAAGCGGGTTGCCTGGACCGCTGTGCCGGAGGCCCCGTGGCAGTGGTGTATCCGGAAGCTGTCTGGTATTCGTATGTTGACAAGGCAGATATCAAGGAAATTGTTGAGTCCCACCTTGCAAACGGAGTGGTGGTCGAGCGCTTGCTGACGCCGCCTCATCTGGGCCGCTGAATTCGCTTTGAGTCTGGGCCTGACCGCGCCTTGAGGCCCGGTTTCACCGTAAGGCGCTCGGGCCACGAAATTCACTCCGGTACCGACGCAGACCCACCCCGCCGGGCATTTCTTAAGCCTTGTTTACGCAAGCTGCTATACTTTAAATAGCTAAATGAATGCCCAAACCCAATCCTTGACCCTCTCCGGCCCTGTCGGAGCCATAGAGGCGGTGCTGGATACGCCGTCACCCGATCTGTTTCAGACCCCGCTCGGAACTGTCGTGGTGGCTCATCCCCACCCGCAATTTGGCGGCACCATGACCAATAAGGTCGTGCAGACCATCGCGCGCGCTTTTGTTCAAAGCGGCTGGCGCGCGGTGCGTTTCAACTTCAGGGGGGTCGGTGCGAGCGCCGGCACCTACGATGAAGGCCGCGGCGAATTGGATGACCTGCTCTCGGTCGTGGGGGCCCAGGCCCCCTCAGACCAGCCGTTGGCTCTGGCGGGCTTCTCATTTGGTGCGTTTGTCACCGCGTGCGCTCTTGAGCGCCTGCGACTCGTCCGCCCGATCGCCAGCGCGGTACTGGTTGGTACCGCGGTGTCGCGTTTCAATGCCGACCCCGTCCATACTGATCTGCATCCGCAAACCCTGGTCATCCATGGCGAACAGGATGACACCGTGCCCTTGGCCGCTGTGCTCGACTGGGCGCGTCCGCAATCGCTTCCAGTGACTGTGGTGCCCGGGGGCGAACACTTTTTTCACGGCCAATTGCCGTTGCTCAAGACGCTGGTTGCGCGCCATGTGCGCGCCTGAAAGCGGCTTTTCTCTCCTTTTTTGCGCTTTTCCCCCTCATGAATCGATTTTTCAAGACGATCGCCGCATTGGCTTTTTCCACTCTGGCGCTCACCGCAGTCGCTCAGTCTTCGCAGCTTCCCCAGCCGCCCGAAGTGGCGGCCAAATCCTGGCTGGTGATGGACGTTTCTGCTGGCCAGATCCTGGGGTCCAAAGACATTGACTCCCAGGTCGAACCGGCATCGCTCACCAAGTTGATGAGTGCCTACGTGGTGTTTGATGCACTGCGCGCCAAGAAAATCAGCTTGAGCCAAACGCTGCCGGTTAGCCACCGGGCTTGGAAAATGCCAGGCTCGCGCATGTTCATCGATCCCAAGATGCAGGTGCCTGTCGAAGATTTGATCAAGGGCATGATTGTTCAGTCCGGCAATGACGCCACTGTGGCGTTGGCCGAAGGGGTTGGCGGTACGGTTGAGCGCTTTGTGCAGATGATGAACGATCAGGCCAAAGCGTTGGGCATGAAGAACACCTCCTACAAGAACGCAGAAGGTCTGACCGAAGCCGGGCACACCACCACTGCGCGCGACCTGGCCACCTTGTCCATGCGCCTGCTGCACGATTTTCCTGATGACGCGCGTTACTACTCCATCAAAAAATACCACTATCCCGGCACGCCCGCCAGCAACGACACCAACCGCAACCCCCTGCTGCACCGCGATCCCACTGTAGACGGCCTGAAAACTGGACATACCAATGCGGCCGGGTATTGCCTGGTGGCCACCGCCAAGCGCGATTTCCCCAATATGGGAGCACGTCGTGTGCTGACGGTGGTTTTGGGTGCTGCCAGCGAAAGCGCGCGCGCCAGCGAATCGCAGAAGCTGCTCAACTGGGGCTACACTGCTTATGAAGGCATCAAACTGTTTGATGCCGGCCAGGCTGTGGCCACGCCGCAAGTCTGGAAAGGCAAGGCCAGCGAGTTGAAGCTTGGTCGCACTGAGCCCATCGTGGTAGCCGTGCCTGCGGGTACTGCCGGGCAGGTCAAGACCGAGATCGCGCGCCCTGAGCCGCTGATTGCGCCTTTCAAGCAGGGGCAGCCTGTCGCTACTCTAAAGGTGAAGCAGGGCGAGCAGTTGCTCCTTGAAGTGCCTCTTATCGCCCTGGAAGGGGTGGAAGAAGCTGGCTTCGTGGGCCGGGTATGGGATGCCATGCGCTTGTGGATCAAGTAATCCGCAGCCGCTCCCCGTTGCGGGATATCCCGATACGGGCTATACTTTAAGGCTTTCCCGCATTTTGGGGCGGGAAATTTAAGGCTTTTTTCCTTCAATGAGGCTCTCTTAATAGATTCTTTAAGGGGCCCGGGGAGAGAAGTTCACGCGTGCGCTGCCAGGTTTTTGGGCCGGGCGGCGCCTTTGGTTTTTCCAGACGTTTAGGGACGTTTTTTCAATGCCAACCATCAGTCAATTGGTGCGTCAGGGCCGGACAGTCGAGAAATCGAAATCCAAGAGCCCCGCGATGCAAAACTCGCCGCAGCGTCGCGGCGTGTGCACCCGTGTGTACACCACGACGCCTAAGAAGCCTAACTCGGCTCTTCGTAAAGTTGCCAAAGTGCGCCTGACCAACGGTTTCGAGGTTATCTCGTACATCGGCGGTGAAGGTCACAACCTGCAGGAGCACAGTGTTGTGCTCGTGCGCGGTGGCCGTGTAAAGGATTTGCCAGGTGTGCGTTATCACATCGTGCGCGGTTCGCTCGATTTGCAAGGCGTGAAAGACCGCAAGCAGTCGCGTTCCAAGTATGGCGCCAAGCGGCCCAAGAAAGCCTGATCGGCTTTTTAAGCGCTTTTGTCATTTTTCGGTGCTTGAATCGGGCTTTGGCCCTTCAGTCAAGCGTAGTGACCTTGAACAAAGGTCGAGTAAGTGCAGGTTTTTTAATGATCTGCGCGGTGTTCGAGTCAATAGGACTGGCCGGGCATCAACTGAAGCAATATGAGGTGAAACATGCCACGTCGTCGCGAAGTCCCTAAACGTGAAATTCTGCCGGATCCAAAATACGGCAATGTCGAGCTTTCCAAGTTCATGAACGTGATCATGGAAGGCGGCAAAAAAGCGGTTGCTGAGCGCATCATTTATGGCGCGCTCGAAAACATGGAAAAGAAAGCCGGTAAAGACCCGCTGGAACTTTTCGTGACCGCTATCAACAACGTCAAGCCAATGGTGGAAGTCAAATCCCGCCGTGTTGGTGGCGCGAACTACCAGGTTCCGGTCGAAGTGCGCCCTGTGCGTCGCCTGGCTCTGTCGATGCGCTGGATCAAGGAAGCCGCCCGCAAGCGTGGCGAAAAATCCATGGCTCAGCGTTTGGCTAACGAGTTGCTGGAGGCCAATGAAGGCCGTGGCGGCGCCATGAAAAAGCGTGACGAAGTTCACCGCATGGCTGAAGCCAACAAGGCATTCAGCCACTTCCGCTTCTGATTTTCGGTTCAGCGTTCGGCGCATTGCGTTGAGCGTGCTGCGGGCCTGGTGGCCCGTTGTTTTTTGCGCTGAACGCCGAACGCTCAACGCCCAACTCCACAAGGATCCATCATGGCTCGCAAAACCCCCATCGAGCGCTATCGCAACATCGGTATCTCGGCACACATCGACGCTGGCAAGACCACGACTACCGAGCGCATTCTGTTTTACACCGGCGTGAACCACAAGTTGGGCGAAGTGCATGACGGCGCGGCCACGACCGACTGGATGGAGCAAGAGCAAGAGCGCGGCATCACCATTACCTCGGCTGCCGTGACCTGCTTCTGGAAGGGTATGGACCTGTCCTACCCCGAGCACCGTTTCAACATTATTGATACCCCCGGCCACGTGGACTTCACCATTGAGGTGGAGCGTTCCATGCGCGTGCTTGACGGCGCTTGCATGGTGTACTGCGCCGTGGGTGGCGTGCAGCCACAGTCGGAAACTGTATGGCGCCAAGCCAACAAATACAAAGTGCCACGTCTCGCGTTCGTCAACAAGATGGACCGTACCGGCGCTAACTTCTTCAAGGTCTATGACCAGATGAAGGTCCGCCTGAAGGCTAACCCCGTTCCGGTGGTGATTCCTATTGGCGCTGAAGAGAACTTCAAAGGCGTTGTTGATCTGCTGAAGATGAAGGCCATCTTCTGGGACGAAGCTTCCCAGGGCATGAAATTCGACTACGCGGAAATCCCGGCCGAACTGGTTGCGGATGCCAAGAAGTGGCGCGAGAACATGGTCGAAGCTGCTGCTGAATCCAGCGAAGAGCTGATGAACAAATACCTCGAAGAGGGTGACCTCTCCGAGGCAGAAATCAAGCTGGGCCTGCGCACTCGGACCATCTCCACCGAGATTCAGCCAATGCTGTGCGGCACCGCGTTCAAGAACAAGGGTGTGCAGCGTATGCTGGACGCCGTGATCGACTTCCTGCCTTCGCCAGTGGATATTCCACCTGTGCGTGGCACCGACGCCGATGACGAAGAGAAAATTGTTCTCCGTCACGCTGATGACACTGAAAAGTTCTCCGCGCTGGCTTTCAAACTCATGACCGACCCGTTCGTCGGCCAGTTGACCTTCGTGCGTGTCTATTCGGGCGTGCTGAAGAAGGGCGACACGGTGATCAATACCGTCAAGGGCAAGAAAGAACGCATCGGCCGTATCGTGCAGATGATGGCCAATGACCGCATCGAGATCGAAGAGATCGTTGCGGGCGACATCGCCGCTTGCGTGGGTCTGAAAGACGTCACCACCGGTGAAACGCTGAGCGATCCAACTTCCACCATCGTGCTGGAGCGCATGGTGTTCCCTGAGCCTGTGATTTCGCAGGCCGTCGAACCCAAGACAAAGGTTGATCAAGAGAAAATGGGCATTGCTTTGCAACGCCTGGCTTCTGAAGATCCATCTTTCCGCGTGCGTACAGACGAAGAATCTGGTCAGACCATCATCTCCGGCATGGGTGAATTGCACCTGGAGATTCTGGTCGATCGTATGAAGCGTGAGTTCGGCGTCGAAGCCAACGTGGGCAAACCTCAAGTGGCCTACCGCGAAACCGTGCGCAAGACTGTCACCGATGTCGAAGGCAAGTTCGTGCGTCAGTCGGGCGGTAAGGGTCAGTACGGTCACGTCGTCTTCACGCTGGAGCCGCAGGTGCCTGGTAAGGGCTTTGAGTTCGTTGACGAAATCAAAGGCGGTGTGGTGCCTCGCGAATACATTCCTGCCGTGCAAAAGGGCGTGGAAGAAGCGTTGCATTCTGGTGTTCTGGCCGGCTACCCAGTGGTGGATGTCAAGGTTCGTTTGACCTTCGGTTCCTATCATGACGTGGACTCGTCCGAACAAGCGTTCAAGATGGCCGCTATCTTTGGTTTCAAGGAAGCAGCCCGTCGCGCCACGCCGGTCATCCTGGAACCCATGATGGCTGTTGAGGTGGAAACGCCTGAAGACTATGCCGGTAACGTGATGGGCGATCTGTCCAGCCGTCGCGGCATGGTGCAAGGTATGGACGACATGGCTGGCGGTGGCAAAGCTATCAAGGCAGAGGTTCCTCTGTCCGAGATGTTTGGCTACTCCACCACGTTGCGCTCAGCCACACAAGGCCGCGCTACGTACACCATGGAGTTTAAGCACTACGCTGAAGCGCCGAAGAACGTCGCTGAAGCCATTGTGGCGGCTCGCGCCAAGTAATCCCACCCCCTGAGGCGGCATAGCTGCCTCCCCCCTGGTAGGGGGGCGCACCTAGCGGACTGGCAAAGCCAGCTCCGCGGGTGCCCTCGAATCAGAGGGGCGTTGGTTGGGTTGGTTGAGGTTGATCGAATAGATTTGTCTTTGGCAACGCTGTGAGGCGTAGGGGAGCTGCCCGTGGCGGCCCTGGTGCTGGAGACGTTAAACACGCACGGGCATTTGTTCTTTACATGGAGTTTTGAAATGGGAAAAGCAAAGTTTGAACGCACCAAGCCGCACGTAAACGTGGGCACCATTGGTCACGTTGACCATGGTAAGACGACCCTGACGGCCGCAATTGCGACCGTGTTGGCTCGTAAATTTGGCGGCGAAGCCAAAGCGTATGACCAGATTGATGCAGCGCCAGAAGAAAAAGCGCGTGGCATTACGATCAACACTGCACACGTTGAGTACGAAACGGCTAACCGCCACTACGCTCACGTGGACTGCCCCGGTCACGCTGACTACGTTAAGAACATGATTACCGGCGCTGCCCAGATGGACGGCGCTATCTTGGTGTGCTCGGCCGCTGACGGCCCTATGCCCCAAACGCGTGAGCAC
>NZ_AUGX01000038.1 GCF_000422885.1 Ottowia thiooxydans DSM 14619
CAAGGGGCGGTGCGGCAGAACTCTCTTCTTTCGCTTCGCTCACTACGTTCAAACAGCTGCCGCAAGCTAGTTCACGAAGCAAGAGCATCTTTCAGTGCTCTTGCCCGCCCCTTGCCCTGCGCTCCTCGGCACGGCCTCAAGGGGTGGATACCCACTCGGGCCATTGCTGCGCTCGGCCTTCGTGTAGCTAGTCGTTCCCCCTGTCGGGGAACGATAAATTCCTGGCTGGAGTGGGTGAATTTTAAAACCTGCTCACTATCCAGTGACTCTGCCAACGCCAACGGCATAGAAGAGCAGAGCGCCAATTGATACCTCGAAAACGTCAGCCCGGCTGATCAGCCGCCACTGCCTGATCAACAGATTCATCAAGGCAGCCAATGCAAAAATCCAGCAACTCATGCAAGGCCACCACCCGGTCCGCCCCCAGGCGCTCGTTAAGCGCCAATTGCGCGGCCTTCCACCCACGCTGAGCTTCGATTTTTTTAGCCCGTCCTGCATCAGTCGCTTCCACAAGCCGGCTGCGCGCATCCTTACCTGCGCGCACCTCCAGCAGCCCCTGCGCAGAAAGCGGCTGAAGATTGCGCGTCAGCGTGGAAGCGTCCATCTGCATGCGTCTGGCCAATTCACCAGGTTCGATTGGACCAAGCCCGACGACATGCGACAACAAAGCATATTGCGTGTTCTTAAGTCCAGTGGCCGCGACGTACTGGTCGTAGTGCCGCGTGGCCAAACGGGTGAGCTGACGTAGCTTCAGGTTGGTACAACCTTGTGGCTTGAGGGCGCTATTCATGTGATACATTGTACCTGCAACTATTGCATATACAATATTAATCATGAAGGGAGCGCATATGGATGTCGAACAGGTTGTCGCACTTTGGGAAGCGGATGAGGCGCGTGTCCGTGCGCGTTTGGCTTCGGTTGACGCCAAACCCAAAGTGAACCCTATGGGTCTCTCGGGCATGGAAATCTTTGAGGCAATCTTTGCAGGCGATCTGCCGCCTCCGCCCATTGGGGAGACTCTGGACTTCTTGCCTATCCACATGGAACCTGGCTTCGCTGTGTTCCAAGGCCGGCCAAAGCGCCGGCATTACAACCCATTGGGTTCGGTGCACGGTGGCTGGTTCGCCACACTGCTTGATTCGGCGTTAGGGTGTGCAGTTCACACGACGCTGCCCGCAGGCAAGGGTTACACCACTCTGGAGTTGAAGGTGAACATCGTGCGCCCACTGCACGATCGGGTTCCGTTTGTGCGCGCTGAAGGCAAGGTCATCCACCCTGGCCGTCAAGTAGCCACTTCAGAAGCTCGCATTGTTGGTGCAGATGGGAAGTTGTATGCCCACGCCACGACGACGTGCCTCGTTTTCGACGTTCCTCCATCGGCTTCCGGCGGGGGCGATAGCAAAGGCTGATGTTGTTCTGAATTTCCCGTAGCACGCGGTTTCGCATTACTTTAACTAACGGATTTCTCATGAGCACTCTTTACCTGGAAGACTTCACACCTGGCCAGCGATTGGGCGGCTCCACGCGCATTCGCGTAGAAGAGAGTCGAGTCAAGACCTTTGCCTCTGAGTTCGATCCGCAGCCTTTTCACCTGGATGAGGCGGCTGCAACTGCTTCGATCTTTCGCGGACTCGCGGCCAGTGGCTGGCATACCGCGGCAATCACCATGCGTTTGCTGGTGGAGAGCGAATTCAAACCGGCGGGAGGCATCGTTGGGGCAGGCTTTGACGAGTTGCGATGGCCTCGGCCTGTACGGCCCGGTGACGAACTGCGCGTCGAAAGCGAAGTTCTGGAGGTCCGGCCGTCCCAGTCTCGTCCGGAGCAAGGCTTGGTGAAGGTTCGCACAAACACGCTGAACCAGGATGGGCACGTCGTGCAGACCTCGGTGGGAAATCTTGTGGTGCAAAGACGTCCAAAGGCATCCTAGCCAATTTTGGTGAAGCCGGGTCTTGATTTTTGCCCCCAAGGGCAATTCAACCAGGGCAGCTTAGCCTGTGTAGCAAGCACCCAGGTAGAGAAATTTTTCGGAAGATCACGATGAGCCAATCTAGTCACGCCTCGCCAGCAAAGTCCAGGATTTCGCGCAATGCAATATGGCTCGTGCTGATTGCAGCGGCCGGCACTTATGCGCTGTCGATGGGGGTGCGCAACACGATGGGCTTGTACCTGTCGGCCTTGAACACCTCTACCGGCTTGGGCATTGGCAATATCAGCCTGGCGTTTGCCTTCGGGCAACTCTGGTGGGGGCTGACGCAACCATTCGCGGGTGCGGTGGCTGACCGAATTGGCACGGGGCGTGTCATTTTCATAGGCGTTTTACTGGTCGCCCTCGGCACGGTGATCACGCCGCTCATGACCTCCACATTCGGCCTGATCCTGGCTATTGGTGTGCTGGCTGCCGGGGGGGCTGGCATGGCTGGGCCGTCGGTGTTGATGGCGGCAACCGCCCGGCTGGTACCGGCTGAAAAGCGGGGCATGGCGTCAGGCATAGTGAACGCCGGTGGATCATTCGGGCAATTCACGATGGCCCCAATCGCTATAGGCTTGACAGCAAGCCTCGGCTGGGCCGCATCCATGCAATGGCTGGGTTTGCTGGTCCTTCTCGCGCTGCCGGCCATCTGGATGCTCAAGGGCAACTCCAAAGCCATGGCGGCTGCGGCAGCAGCGGCATCTGGCAAAAAGGCGCTCACTGCACGCGAAGCCCTGAGCCAGGCACTGGCAACACCGAGCTACGGCTTTCTTGCGCTGGGCTTCATGGTGTGTGGGTTCCACGTCGCCTTCCTGGCCACGCATCTTCCAGGGGTGGTGGAGGCGTGCGGTTTGCCGCCAGCCATTGCCGGTTGGTCGCTGGCCATCGTGGGTTTGTTCAATATTGTCGGCAGCCTTGCGATGGGCTGGGGAGTAGGGCGCTGGCGCATGAAATCGCTTCTGTCGCTGCTCTACGCGGTTCGTGGTTTGGCGGTACTGGCATTCCTGTTCGCACCAAAGACGCCAGCTGTCATGCTGATATTTGCGGCCGTCATGGGCGTCACCTACCTATCTACGGTACCCCCAACGGCAGGGTTGGTGGCCAAGATGTTCGGCCCCGCCAACATGGCCATGCTGTTTGGCGTGCTGATGCTCGCACACCAGATAGGCGGCTTTGCCGGTGCCTATTTGGGAGGGCAGATCTTCCAGGCTACTGGCAGCTATGACTGGGTTTGGTACATCGACATTGTTCTCGCGGTAGGAGCTGCGCTCATCCATCTTCCAATTCGGGAAGCCAAGCTCGCGCCACGTCCGACAACAGCCTGAGTTGTCGCCATAGCGGCATATGGGCGTGCGATAGAAGCTCTCGCGGCTTCGCACGTTTTCTGCTGGCACGCTCCTAGCCCTCTGGCCGCAGGGCGTTCACGAGATGATCGATTAGCGCGCGCATCTTGGGTGTGGTGTAGCGAGAGGCGGAAAACAACAGGTAGGCCACGCCTTGGTAGTTGGTATCGAAGGTCCACTCAGGCAGTAGCCGAACCACTCGCCCAGCCGCCAATGCATCACGCGCCACGAAGTCCTGTACGCAGCCCACGCCCAAGCCCCGTTCAACGGCCGCCAGACGCATCTCGCTGTGATTCAAGGTGTAGCGCCCGGCTACCGATATCTCCACTTGGTCATTGCCGCGAACGAAGCGCCAGCGGCTGTCGTTCTCCTGCTCGCCGAGCGACAAGCAACTGTGGTTCATCAAGTCCTCCGGCGTTTGAATACGCTCGTGAGACGCCAAGTAGGCCGGACTCGCCAGCAAGAATTGGTGCACCGGCATCAGTGCGCGTGCCACCATGCCTTGCGGCGGGTCGTCGGTCAGGCGGATGGCAAGGTCAATGCCTTCACGCACAGGGTCCACCACCCGGTCTACGACCATGAGGTGCACGTCTATCTCGGAATAACGCTGTAGGAAGTCCAGCAAAGGCTGATGAAGCACGTGGCGGGCGAAGGCTTTGGGTGCGCTGAGACGAATCAACCCTCTGGGTGTTCCCATGTGGCCTTCAGCCACTCGCATGCTGGCCTGGGCAGCAGCTACCATCTCGCGCCCGCATTCGAGCACCTCCATGCCTGCCTCAGTCAGGTGCAACTGCCGAGTGGTTCGCTGCAACAGCGAAACACCCAGGACGCTTTCCAGGCGTGTGATCTGCCGGCTGACAGCGGACGGGGTTTGGCCGTGCCGACGCGCAGCAGCCGAAAAGCTCCCCAACTCCGCCACACGAACGAACGCAACCAGCTCGTGCATGACCTCCAGGAAATCATCTGTTCTCAAGGTGCACAACTCCTGTTCATGCGCCAAGTCTATTCAACTCTGACGGGGACACGAACAATCAGCTGTCCAAGAGCCTGTTCATGACCAAGAACGTGTTCACAAACGTTTATGGGGAAAATCATGTCTAGCTCCTCCAACTCCGCGAATTCAAATGGCCGGAGAACCTCGCTTTTTTTGAATCCTGTGGATGGGCTGCTGCTCCTTGTGGCAGTGATCTGGGGCGGTAGTTACAGCGCAGCCAAACTCGCGACCGATCAGATGCCGGTACTGCAGTTCCTGGTGATGCGCTTTGGATTGACATTTGTACTGTTGCTACCTGCTCTGAGAGGTCTGGCTGTGCCTTCGTGGCCGGTGGCGCTGGCTGGTGCATCGATCCTTGGCGTCAATCTGCTCGCCATTTTCGTCTGCGAAACGTTTGGCGTATCACTGACCACAGCGTCCAACGCAGCGTTATTGGTCAGCCTGTGTGTTGCCTTCACACCCGTTTGCGAGTGGTGGCTGCTTAAGGAGAGGCCCGGCGCCAAGGTGATGGTCGCGGCCGGCCTTTCGCTGATGGGGGCAGGGCTGCTGGCGTTCCAGCACGGTGAATCTGCCGGGCTGAAGTGGGGCGATGGCTTGATCGTGCTCGCAGCGTTTCTGCGTGGTGTCATGGTGTGTCTGACGCGGCGTGCCAGCCAAAGGCATGGCCTGACGGCGCTCACCATGACAGCGGTGCAGATGGGCGTGATGACACTTGGGTCCGCACTCTTGATGTTCGCCGTGCATGGCACCACCTGGCCTCGGTTACCGCGGACTGCGTCGTTTTGGTCAGCCATGGCTTTCCTGGTCCTGCTCTGTACCTTGTTCGCGTTTTTCGTTCAGAACCACGCCGCGGCCCGCACCAGCCCTACGCAGGTGGCCTTGTTAATGGGGAGCGAGCCGGTATGGGGCGCGTTGATCGCGGTCTTCTGGCTGGGCGAGCGAATGACCTCGTTAGGGTGGGCCGGTGGCTTGCTGATCATTGCATCCGCTTGGTGGGTAACCCGGCAGGAACGTAGTGAAAATTCACCATATGCCAAAAATAATACTTAGGAAGTAAACCGTTATCGCTTTAATAGTTATAGCCTCAATTTCACTTATCATGAATAAGGAGGCTAGTAAGGAGTTTTAAGAAACTTCTGTAGCCAGTTGAAACTTCCGCCAGGAGGTCAGCTTGAGAATTGACTGCAGTGCAGCCGTAAACGGCGGCAAAGAGATACCGAAAAGCGTAGAGCGCTTTTGCGCGCAAACCGCACCTTATTTTGCCGATGCGCAGTCTGAGACAGACTTCGTTGAAGCCATGCGCGATGTAACGCTCTGGCATCGTGATCGTTCGCCCTGGTATCGCGGACTGCTGGAGGCATGTGGTGTGCAGGTGGAGCGGATGGCCACGTTGGCCGACGTGATCGCACTGCCCCCAGTTCACGCCAACTTCTTCAAGCAGCATGAAGTGCTCTCTGTGCCTGAATCGGATGTGGTGTTGAACCTCACATCCTCCGGTACGACGGGCCAGAAGTCGCAGATGTTTTTCGATGCGTTCACTATAGGCAATGCGAGACGCATGGTGGATGACGTGATGCAAGCGCGCGGCGTGACCAGCGAGGCGCCAGCCAATTACCTCGTCAACGCCTATGAACCCATAGATGGCCTGCGCGTAGGAACCTCCAACACCAATCAGTACCTGATGCGTTACGCACCGCCGGCCAAAGTGTTCTGGTCGCTGCGGACGGTCGGTCAGGGGCAGCATGAATTCGATGCCTTTGGCGCTCTTGCTACATTGCGCGACTACGCGGAAGACCGAGAGCGGCCCGCACGCATCATCGGGTTTCCGGCCTTTCTGCATTTCGCGCTGCAACGCATGCAGCGCACGGGAATGCCGCCACTGCAATTGCCTGCTGGAAGTTGTGTGATCTTTGGTGGGGGATGGAAAGGCCATGCGGACCAAGCTATTTCAAAGGAACAACTCCATCGAGACATCACGCATTGGCTGGGTATTTCGTCAGAGCGTATCGTCGAGACCTTTGGCGCCGTAGAGCACAGCATTCCTTACGTTGGCTGCACACAGCATCACTTGCACGCACCTATATGGTCACGTGTACTGGTGCGCGATCCGCGAACACTCGCCCCGGTGCCAGACGGACAGCCCGGGTTCCTGTCTTTTCTCTCGCCCTACATTACCTCCGTACCAGCGCACAGTGTCGTCATGGGCGATCTGGCGATACGCCATCCAGGCAGCGCCTGTAGCTGCGGTAACCCGATGCCTTGGTTCGAGGTGCTAGGGCGCGCCGGAACTTCATCCAACAAGAGTTGCGCAGCTGCTGCCGCGGAACTGCTGCCGTCGTCATGATGATCGCCGACTCCATGAATACCTCCGTTTTGGAAACCGATACGTCGGACGCTGCGCACTATTGGTTTGGCCGCTGGCTCCACGCCCCAGATCTCCCGAACGCCCTGAACGCGTTGCCAGCGCATATTGACGCCACTTTGCCTCGCACCTTTCCCCTGCATGCCCTCCTGACGGCGTGTGACAGTGTTGGACTGCAAATGCAGGAACGCCGAGGCTGTTATGAAGCCCTTTTGCGTGAGGCCAGTGATGGACGAGGCGCAGCTGACGCAGACGCCATGCTTCAAGGCATGGCTTCGATGCTGCGCAAGGAGGCCATGGAGGAGAAACTCCGCACCGAACTGGGCAACGAACACCCCGGTACGCTGCGGCGTCGGTATCCGGAGCGCCAATACGAAGCTTGGGCGCCCTGTGGGTGCGTAGTCCACGTCGCGCCGTCCAATGTGTTCACGACCGCTGCTATGGGTCTGGTGGAAGGGCTCATGGCTGGCAACGTCAACGTGGTCAAGACCAGCACGCGCGACGGCCGGGTTGCCGGGCTGTTTGCCTCGGCGCTTGTCGCCAACGACACCTCTGGTCGGTTGGCTGACTATCTGGCGGTCTTGCGTCTATCGTCAAGTGAGCAACAAACTTTGCGGCAACTGTTCACTTACGCCGATGTAGTCTCTGTATGGGGTGGAGAAAAGGCTGTAGCTGCCGTGCGTGCCATGGTGCCATCTCACACGCGCCTCGTGGTGTGGGGGCACAAGCTCTCCTTTGGCTACCTTGCCGCCGACTGCGTAGACGATGACACGGTGCTGGAAGCCTTCGCCCGTGACGTGTGCCGCCTGGATCAGCAAGCATGCTCCAGTCCGCAAAACTTGCTGGTGGAAACAGACGAAGCTGGCCTTCGCGATGTGGCTCGGCGACTGGCCACCATCCTGGCCCGAGTCTCACCCACGGTACCCGGCCGGCACCCTGACATGGCCGAGCAAGCTGAAATCACAACCGTGCTAAGTGTCGCGCGTTGCGAGCAACCGCTGGGTCTCACAGAGGTCATTGAGGACCCCCATGGCCAATGGCGCATCGTCCTGGACACTCGCTCTGGCTTGCGGCCCTCTCCGTTGTTTCGCACGATCTGGCTGAAACCGATACGGCGCGAGCAACTGGCGGGTCTGCTGCGACCGTTCAGGGCCTGGCTGCAGACTTGCGGACTGGCGACCGGCCTGTCTGGGGCAGGAACGCTTTCTCGCGTGCTTTTCTCCGCGGGCGTTAGCCGCATCACTCGTCCGGGCGAGATGATTGACAGTTATACGTGCGCCCCGCACGACGGGGTCTACGCCTTGCAGCAACTCACTCGGCGTGTCTCGTTTGACGGGCCCGAAGCATTACATTATTTTGGCCATCTGGACGCCCTGGAGCCACCTCAACTAGTGCCCCCGCCTTCAGCGCCGGTGCTAGACAAGAGCGGCTTCCAGGCTCTGGGCCAAACTGCTCAGGAGCGCGACCCTCACGCAGGCCTCATTGTGCGAAGCGGTGGCTCCAGCGGCAAGGTCGCATACTCGAGCTTCCGCTGGGCGGACTATCACTCGCAGATGGAAGCCACTGCAGATGGCATGGTGGCCGCGGGCCTGGATCCAAGGCAAGACCGGGTGATGAATCTTTTCGCGGCTGGCCATCTGTATGGAGGTTTTGTCAGCTTCTGGACCATTCTTGAGCATCTGCGCGTTCTACAACTGCCCATGGGCCTGCTGCCTGATTACGACCTGATCGCCACTCAGATCATCGAGCACGAGGTCAACACACTGGTTGGTGTGCCTCCGCATCTGTTGGCTCTTTTTACGGAGCAAGGCGAGCGCTTACGCGCCTGGGGTGGTGTGAAGAAGATCTTCTACGGGGGCGAGCCTTTGTCTGTTGCCCAAGAACGCTTCCTCACCGATGAATGCGGCGTGTCCCTGGTTCGTTCCGCCGCCTATGGCTCCAATGATGCCGGACCAATGGGCTACCAGTGCCTCCACGAATCCGGCACGGTGCACCACCTGCACACCCGCTTGCAAACTCTGGAAATCGTGGAGATGGATCGCGATGTGCCCGTACAGGGCAATGCCGTAGGTCGACTGTTGTTCACGCCATTGATGCGCAGCGCGCCCCGCATTGAGCGCTACGAGATCGGTGATCTCGGTCGTTGGGTAGATGGGCCCTGCGCTTGTGGCCGTCAAGAGCCACGCTTCGAACTTCTAGGTCGCCTGGGCGACGTGTTCAAAGCCGGGCCTCTGATGAACTACCGCCATTTTGCCGACGTGCTGAGCAAGAGTTTTGCCTACGCGGGTGCGGTTCAACTGCATCTGCGCAGTGCCGGCGCCCGTACCGTGCTGGATATCTGGGTTGGAACGCAATGGGACACCAATCTCAGCCAAGCCCTCAGTGAGGAGCTGTTTCAGCATTACGAGCCCCTTCAGTGCGTGACTGAAAACGCGCTACCGTTCGAATTGAACATCGTCCCCGTTCCCAACGACCAGTTCGTACGCAATGAGGCCAGTGGCAAGCTCATTCATGTATGCGATCACAGGCATCAGGCCTGAGTGAAAAACAACCTAACCATGACGACCCCGGCTACCCGTGAACCCGCTTCTGAGCAGCTTTTATCCGTGTTGCGATTTGTTCGCACACATTCCCCGTTTTACCGCGACTTCTATGCTCAGGTACCGCAAGATGCGGCAAGACTTGATGACTACCCAGTGCTTGACAGCCAGGCATTCTGGGCTGCCAACACCGTGCAAGGGAACACGGTACTGACGGCGCCCATCACGGAGGGGATTACCTTCAAGAGCGGAGGAACGACCGGCCATCCCAAGTACTCAGTCTTCACGTATGAAGAATGGCGTGCGTTCACCAAAGCCTTTGGACAAGGTATGCGCCGTGCTGGCCTGCAACCCGGCCAACGGATTGGCAACCTGTTTTACGCCGGCAAGCTATACGCCTCGTTCCTGTTCATCACACGGTCCATAGAAGCGGCGGGGATCAGTATCTGCTACCCGCTCGCGGGCGATGATCTGGACGAAATCATCGCGGCGTGGCGTCAGTTCGATATCGACGTTCTGGCCGGTGTGCCCACCACACTGATGAAACTCCTTGAGCGCCTGACGCCAGAAGACAAGGCACGCCTGAAACTGACAACATTCCTGTTTGGGGGCGAACCCATGTTCGCCGACCAGATCGCCGCCGTGCAGGCGGTCTTTCCAGGCTGTCAAGTACGCTCCATTGGAGTGGCCGGAGTGGACTACGGCGAGCTGGGCTGGGCCAGCCCCGGGGCTGAGCCGGGGGTGCATCACTGCTTCGATGACAGTACCGTGATGGAGTTGATCGATGACGCCACTGGCGAGCCCATCGACGTTCCTGGCCGCACGGGCCGGATCGTGCTGACCAACCTGGCGCGCCGGCTCATGCCCATCATTCGCTATCCGGTAGGTGACCGGGGAGAATGGCTGGATCCCGTGGGCACACCATCTCGACGCTTTCGATTGCTCGGCCGCACGGAAGAGGGCGCTCGCGTCGGCCCCATGAGCCTGTATGTGGATGACATGCGCCAAGCCCTCACCGACTTGGAGCACAGCGAAATGCCATTGGGTTTCAGGGACTTTCAAATGGTGATTGAGCATCACGAGCGGCTCGACGCTTGTTGCCTGCGTATCGCCGTCGAGAGACCACAAGAGCGGACGATTGAAGACACTCGACGAGTGATCGATCGGGTGTATGCAGCCAGACCCATGTACAGAGATCTGCAAGACCAGCAGTTGGTACACGGGTTGACTGTGCAGTGGGTTACAGCATCTGATCTCCACACCAACGCACGTACTGGTAAGTTGCTTCGCGTGGTGGATCACCGCCATGGCTGACGAACCCTGCGCCTGGGCCCGCCTGACAGTTCCTTCCGAGCCTGGCGCGCTAGGCGCCATTCAAGCACTGCTGCTGTCGCAAGCTCAGGCTCACCGCTTTGCGAAAGTCGTGCTTATCCACATGCGGGCTGCCTGCGACGAAGCCTTGACCACTATTCTGCGTTTGAGCCAGGACAATAGTGAGGACGCTGACCGGACGCTGGAAGTCAACGTTGAATGGGATGGACACGCGCTGCACCTGAGACTTTCCGACCACGGTCTTCCCTATGACATGAGCTTGCTGCCGAGCTACAGCCCGCAGCAGCCCGAGTCCGCTGACGACAACCTCGCGGGCTTGGCAGCGTTTCTCATGCAGAAGATGGCTGATCATTGCCAGGTGCATAACCACGGATCTCTCGGCCACCATGTGGAATTGCAATGGTTTCTGCCGGAAGCAGAGCTGAATGCCGCTACAGACGAGACCGGCGCTAACGACAGGACCGGCAGCCTGTTCGTCGCGCCGGCCGCCATCCTGGAAAATAATGTCGGTGCGCCACTCGACGCCATTGAAGTCCGGCCACTGGAAACGAACGATGCCATTCACCTCGCCCGTCTCGTATACCGGAGCTACGGGTATTCCTACGTCAACCCGGATATGTACATTGCTGAGCGCATCCTGGCACGCGTGCAAGATGGGCGGCTGACCTCCTGGGTCGCCGTTACTCCGGGCTCAGAAGGCGATGAAAACCTCCCCGTTGGCCACATTGCCTTCATGAAGAGTCATCGCGACGACGATACATTGGAGGTCGGTTCTGCGGTGGTCTCCCCCGATCAGCGTGGCGGCGGCCTGCTGGGACGATTGCTGTCAATCGCCACCGACGCCCTGGCGCAGCGCCCCGAACGCGCAGCGTTTGTGCACGCAGTCACCGCCCACCCTTTTACTCAAAAGACCTTTGGTCGACTGGGGTACCTGCCTACGGCATTGATGCTGGCCTACACACCGGCCAGCCTGCGTTTTCGCAGCATCGGTGAGAAGGCGGGGGCGCAACGAGGCAGTGTGTACTACGCCTGCAAGTTGCTGCGCCCCGTCGAGCCGGTGAAGGCGTATGTGCCCTTAAGCGTACAAGCCCTGGTGCTGCCTCGCGCCGCGGACATCGGATTGCCGTTGCAGCTTCAACCCATCGAAGGAAGTACACCGCAAGGAGATACAGACCTCCTCGTGCAGGCTGAAGATACATTGAACTCGGCTTTCCTCACGTTGCGCCGCACGGGGGAGGATTTCTCTCCGCATCTGCGCAGGGTGCTCAGGCGTCTGTGCCGGGCGCAGGTGGCCGTGATCTACCTGAGCCTCGATTTGAGCGATCCGGCTACGCCCTCGGCTTGCGAGCAGGCGATGGCACAAGGCTTCATCGCCGCCGGCTTGACACCTTTCATGCCATGGCCGGCCACCTTGTGCCTTCAGTACCTGAATAACCAGTCGCTGGATCCCGATGCCGTCTGCGCCGTAGGCGAGGCGGCCGAGCATCTGCGCGATACGCTTTTTGCGGCCTATCAGGCTCAGGAGATGCTCTGACCCTGCGATTAGTAGCTTCTTCGGCAGACTGAAAATTCACGAGGTTGACTCAATAGGGCGCAATACTTGGTTGAAGAAGCCTGCGCCAACCCCCGGGAATGCCAGACCGCTGATAACAATCGGTCTGTTGCGTGGAGTTTTTCAGAGGCGGCACAACACCGTAACGATTGACCTCACCAATTCCAGCTGTAGCTGCGCTAACATGGACAAGGGGACACCTTCAATGCATCCAGGAAGCGGCGCTGCCCGCGTCATTCGGATGCACTGAAAATGTGTCAAAAATACCTACCCACCAAGCAATAACGTATGGCCGAAGCGTTCGAGTTCTTTCAAGCATGGCTCAAAAACCCCCTGCGTGTGGCAGCTGTCGCACCCTCAGGAAAAGCACTCGCCCAACTCATTACCTCTGAAATTTCGCATGACACCGGGCCTGTGATTGAACTCGGCCCAGGAACCGGCGCGTTTACCCGCGCGTTGATCGAACGGGGCGTCAAGCAAGAGGATCTGGCGTTGATCGAGTTCGGCGCTGAGTTTGCCGAAGCGCTTCATTTGCATTACCCGAGAGCGTGCACGCTTCGCATGGATGCCGCTCGGCTGCGCACCGCGAACATCTTTGACGGAAGGCCGGCCGGAGCGGTCGTCAGTGGATTGCCTCTTTTGGCGATGCCTCCGCTCAAGGCGGCGGCCATCTTGACTGGCGCATTCCGCAAAATGAGACCAGACGGCGCCTTCTACCAATTCACCTATGGCCCTCAGTGCCCTGTGCCTCGAAAGCTGCTGAATCGCCTTGGCATCCAGGCGCGATGGCTTGGTGGAACACTCGCCAATCTTCCGCCGGCATCGGTATACCGTCTTACCCAAATTCCCCCAGGCAACTAGCCCATGGCGGATCCGCAGCAGACCCTCATCGACTTCGCATCGGGATCATTGTCAGCGACCGCGTTCGAAGACTGCGTCTACAACGATCGGTCTCTCGAGACTCTTCTCAGTGCCGCATCCGCGCCAGGGCATTTTCAAGACGGCACCACGCTCTATCACTACTTGATCTCGCTGAAGTACGACGATCCCGGCGAGGTACTTGACGCGCATGTTGCGGTCTGTGAATGGCTTGTTGAACGAGGCACGTCATTCACACCGTCGAAGGAGCGGAGTCAAACGTACGAACTGATTCAGGCCGCTCAGCCCCGCTGGCTCGACCTGGACGCGACGTTTTTGGAATCAGTGCTTGCCACGGCCCCGCCGCTTCACGGAGCGGAGTTGAAAGCGTGGCTTCGGTCGCGTCTGCTCGAACTATTCAAGTGTTGCGGTCGTCCACCTCGATGGATTCAATCGCCCGCATGGCCCATCGGAACGCACGGCCCGCTGATATTTTTCGGCCAACTCTCCGTTCCGAATTACTTTCACGATGAAGCAGCGGTGTACGTCTTCCACGATACCGCCACAGGAGAGTGCACATGCATCACTCAGGTGGCATAGAACGGGGGGCGGCTCAACCACTTCCTTGCTGTCAAGGAAAATCGGGAGTTGGGGCGCACAGCCAAACTACGAAAATTGATCGCGAATGAGATGAGAAGTACTGAAACTATAAATTTCAATGCAAGGTCCATAAAATTTTATATTGAGGACTACTGTGCTGTACTTTCACTTGCCTCAGATACTTCCGCCGATCCTCCAAATTACATAATACTTACCAGGCCATCTTCTCAGATCAATGGCGGAGATCCCTGCGATGATTATGATTGGGAACTGAGTATTGACTACAATGGGGATATAGATAAATTGAATTCTTTTGAATTTTATTCAAAAGAGGTTCTTTCCCTGGTATTTAATAACGGCGCTTTCATTTTGAATTTATCAATCAAGGAAAGTGAAGCTGATTCACTGAAGAATTGGCTTGATTTTGTATTTCATGAGGCTTGAATCAATGGCTTGATTTTGAGCGTTTTCGCTGCCGGCTCACGAAACGACGCAACCGAGGTGTCGGGCGGCTTGAACGTCCAGGGGGCAGCGAGCCGGTGGGCCGTCCATCCGGGCTCTGAGGGGTTTTGCAGAGATTCCTCTAGGCTAGATCTCGCTCAACCACGGCTTCGATCTCCGCCCATTCTTCATCGGAGAACAAGCGTGAGCGGGTATGAAACGCCTTGCCTGTATTTCCCTCTAGAGAAAAGGTGCCGCCACTGCCTTCTATGACATCCAAAATGAGCTGCGTGTGCTTCCAGTACTCATATTGAAGCTTGCCAATATAAAACGGCACTTGGCCCACTTCGCCTAGTTTGATGTCCTGGGTACCAATAGTCAAATCGGTGGGCAAATAGCAGTTGGCGGCGCTGTTGTCGCAGCAACCGCCGGACTGATGAAACATGATCTCGCCATGTAGCGCCTTCATCTCTTCGATGAGTGCCAAGGCGGCTGGGGTGGCAATGACGCGTTCGACCATAAGACGACCTCCACTTGCAAAACCAAGGAAAAAAAGGGCGAATCACTTCGCCCCTTGCAGATACAGACGGGAGCGCCAGCTTAGAAGAAGCCCAGTTTGTTCTCGCTGTAGCTCACCAGCAGGTTTTTGGTCTGCTGATAGTGGTTCAGCATCATCTTATGGTTTTCGCGGCCAATGCCTGATTCCTTGTAGCCGCCGAAGGCAGCGTGAGCCGGATAGGCGTGATAGCAGTTGGTCCACACGCGGCCCGCTTTGATGGCTCGGCCCATGCGGTAAGCCACATTGCCATTGCGACTCCACACGCCGGCACCCAACCCATAGAGTGTGTCGTTGGCAATCTCCAGTGCCTCAGCTTCGTCTTTGAAGGTGGTTACGGCGAGCACCGGGCCAAAGATCTCTTCCTGGAAGATGCGCATCTTGTTGTGGCCCTTGAACAGGGTGGGCTGCACGTAGTAACCGCCGTCCAGATCGCCGCCTAGCTTGGCCTGTGCGCCGCCGATGAGCACCTCCGCGCCTTCCTGCTTGCCCAATTCCAGGTAAGACAGGATTTTGGTGAGTTGCTCTTTGCTGGCTTGCGCGCCCATCATGCTGTCGGAGTCCAAGGGGTTGGCGTGCTTGATAGCGGCCACGCGCTTGAGCACCCGTTCCATGAACTTGTCGTAGATGCTTTCCTGGATCAGCGCACGGCTAGGGCAAGTGCAGACTTCGCCCTGGTTGAAGGCGAACAGCACCAAACCTTCAATGGCTTTATCCAGGAAGGCGTCATCTTTGTCCATGACATCGGCAAAGAAGATGTTAGGCGACTTACCGCCGAGTTCCAGGGTTGCGGGAACCAGGTTGTTGGCAGCAGCCTGCGCGATGACTCGGCCGGTGCTGGTGGACCCAGTGAAGGCAATCTTGGCGATGCGCTTGCTCTGCGCCAGCGGCATGCCTGCCTCGCGCCCGAAACCGTTGACGATATTAAGCACGCCGGGAGGTAGCAGATCGTTGATCAGCTCAGCCAGAACCAAAATGGAAATCGGTGTCGACTCGGCAGGTTTCAGTACCACCGCGTTACCAGCGGCGAGCGCAGGTGCCAACTTCCAGGCCGCCATCAGGATAGGGAAGTTCCATGGAATGATCTGCCCCACCACGCCCAAAGGCTCGTGAAAGTGGTAGGCCACCGTGTTTTCATCGAGTTCGCTGATGCCGCCTTCTTGCGCACGCAGTGCGCCGGCGAAGTACCGGAAGTGATCTACGGTAAGGGGAATATCAGCAGCCAGGGTCTCGCGGATGGCCTTTCCGTTGTCCACCGTCTCGGCATAAGCCAACACCTCCAGATTCTGCTCAATCCGGTCGGCAATCTTCAGCAGCACGTTGGCGCGGTCGGCCGCCGGTGTTTTCCCCCAGGCCTCTGCGGCCTTGTGGGCGGCGTCCAGTGCCAACTCGATATCTTCAGCGCCTGAACGAGCGGCCTGGGTATAAACCTTGCCACTGATAGGCGTAATGACGTCAAAGTATTGCCCTTTCAACGGTGGCACAAACTTGCCGCCGATAAAGTTGTCATAACGGGCTTTGTAGTCGACTTTCGCGCCGGCTTGGCCGGGAGCTGCGTAGATTGCCATGGAGGTCTCCTTGTTGGTGATAGGGGGAACTTGTGGAACCTGAAAAATGTCCGCACAGTCAGATCCACCGCAAGTCGGATGCCAAGCTATGCACTCCCAAGGCCCTGCAGGGGAAACTGCTCGCAGGTACTGCAAAACCGAGGGACCTTCGGGATGAAATGACTTACTTTCGACATTCCAAGATGGAACAATGTGTCCCACTTTGGAGCAGAGGTTTTTGTGCCAGGATGTGACACCTGCCCAGCGGCAAATACGAAATGATGTGTCTACTCCATCGCTCAAGCCGATGCCAATTACGAGGAGCCGCGAGCAATTTAGTTCACAGCCTGCGCAAGTGTGATAGTGTGAGACACACAGGGTTAGATCACTTTTGAACGGTTTCGCGCCGATTCAGGAAACCAAAATGGATCAAGACAAGGCTCCATTGCATAGCGCTTCGCACGACGCGGCCGTACCTTCCAAGGCGGATCGCTGGAGAGCTTCGTCCCATGCAGCAGGGGACTACATATACGCGGGAGTTCAGAGCCAGGTTCACGGCCAATCTGCCGCTTTGCAGGCAAGCCCTGGTGGTGAGGGCGGCGCTGACGCCTATATCCCGCAGGCACACGAGCGTTCTCGCGCGCACGGCCTGGGTAGCTCCGATGTCCCTGACTTCGCCAGCCCCAACACAGCTTTACTGCGCAGCGAACTGGAGGAAAACCACTTTCTTTTCCAGCACGCCGCTCCCGTCATGGAGACGCTGTATGGCCAGATTGCCAACACCCACAGCATGGTGCTGCTGACTTCAGCCTCAGGAATGATCCTTCACTCGCTGGGAGATAACGATTTTCTTGAAAAAGCTCAGCGGGTAGCTCTGACACCAGGAATGGATTGGTCGGAACGCGGGAAAGGCACTAACGCTGTAGGCACCGCACTCACCGAAGGCGAAGCCCTGACTGTTCATGGTGATCAGCATTACCTGGAGGCCAACCGTTTTCTGACCTGCTCGTGCGCGCCCATCTATGACCCTTACGGGCAGGTCGTTGGCGCGCTGGATGTCTCTGGCGACCGCAGGGGCTATCACCAACACACACTGGCACTGGTGCGGATGTCGGCGCAGATGATAGAAAACCACATGTTCGCGGGGGTATTCCCACGGGCCATCCGGTTGCATTTCCACGCGCGGCCGGAGTTTCTGGGTACGTTGGTGGAAGGCATTGCCGCTTTTTCACCAGATGGCCGTTTTCTATCAGCTAACCGCAGCGCCCAGTTTCAATTGGGCTTGCCTTTCGCGGCGCTTAAAGCCCACACATTCTCTTCGCTGTTTGGCCTGCCTGTTTCAGCACTGCTAGAACAATTCTGGGGCACGATATCCTCACCTAAGCAGTTTTGCATGTACAACGGCGTGAGCGTTTGGTGCCGAGCTCAGGTGGAGCGAGAAGCTTCCTGGGCGGCACCGCGTCAGCCGGAGGCTCATTCTCAGCAGGGGACAGTGGCACCGTTGTCACCCGCGCGAAAACCGCGTTTTTCTTCTCTCCAGTATCTCGACACCGGAGATCCCCAATTGTCTGCCGTCATCCGCAAGCTACGCATGCTTTCGGGGCGCGACATTCCCATCATGATCCTGGGAGAGACCGGAACCGGTAAGGATCTGCTGGCACAAGCCATCCATAGCGACTCCGCGCGAAGCAGCGGGCCTTTTGTGTCGGTCAACTGTGCCTCCATCCCAGACACCCTGATCGAAGCCGAACTGTTTGGCTACGAGGAGGGCGCTTTCACCGGTGCGCGCAAGAAGGGTTCAGCGGGAAAAATCCAGCAAGCCAGCGGAGGAACGCTTTTCCTTGATGAGATCGGCGATATGCCCAAGCACCTCCAGGCTCGGCTGCTGCGCGTGCTACAGGAACGCAAGATCAGCCCACTAGGATCAGGCAGGGAAATCGAGGTCGATTTGGCGGTGATCAGCGCAACCCACAAAAACCCGAAGGGCATGATCGCGGAAGGCGACTTCCGCGAAGATCTGTATTACAGGCTCAATGGCCTGGTGGTCAAGCTGCCGGCGCTGCGCGAACGCACCGATTTCGAATTCGTGATGCGCAGGCTTCTGGACGCCTTGTCTGAGGGTGGCGAGCGTCCCGGTATCGCTGACGAAGTCTTGGGCATGTTCAAAAGCTATCACTGGCCCGGCAACTTCCGCCAATTGCACAACCTGCTGCGAACGGCGGTTGTCATGGTCGGACGCGAAGGTTGTATAGAGCGACAGCACCTTCCTGACGATTTCCTGGAAGAGGTTGAAAGCCCTTCATCGGACGTTCCAACGAGAGCGCATCTAATCCCGGCGCGGCTACCAGATTCACCCCAAACGGCTAAAGAAGCAGTGCACCCGCATCGCTCCATGGAGGGCCAGCGCCTGCAAGACATCGCTCTGCAAACCATGGCGCAAGCCCTACGGGAGCACAAGGGGAATGTCTCTGCGGTTGCGAAGGCCTTGGGAATATCGCGCAACACCATTTATCGCAAGAAGGACCTCCTGCCCCCGGGCTTGCTGGACTGACAGGCTTTTAGAACGCGCTCATGACCTTTTTTAGGCCTAAAAGATTATGAACACGTTCTTGGATCTACCTGAATCAGCTTGTGCGCTCTGGTCCATAAAACGCTATGCGGCCAAGTCAAGTTATTTGAGCTTGATCTTCTTCTCGATCTTGACACTGGCTTTCTCCTCGAGTTTTCGAGCGTT
Source organism: Ottowia thiooxydans DSM 14619 (assembly GCF_000422885.1). Lineage (GTDB taxonomy): Bacteria > Pseudomonadota > Gammaproteobacteria > Burkholderiales > Burkholderiaceae_C > Ottowia > Ottowia thiooxydans. The sequence goes on from NZ_AUGX01000038.1 coordinate 18,829, forward strand.
GAAAACCCGCTTCATGTGCGTCACGTCACTGCTGGAGAGATGTTTTTGAGCGGCAAGAAACTGCTCTTGCTCCTCTTCTCGGATGTGATGCAGATACTCGTCTTTCATCTTCTTGAAACGACGCAACCATGCGGGTGAAGCCATATCGCGGGCCGCGAGATCAGCCGCCATTTCATCCAGCTCCTTGTGTTCGCTGACGGCGTGCCTCGCATCCTCAGTGGTCTTGGGGTTTCGCATGACCGTGGACCAGAGCGCCTGCTCCTCAGCAGAAGCATGGGCTTTGATATCCCGTACCAACTCCTTGAAAAGCTTCTTTCGTTCAGGTGAGGTGCCCGAGGTCTCTTCAATCATGGAGAAAAGCGCCCGGTGCATATCGTGGTCTTCCACGAGGCGCCCAAAAATGTCAGGATTGCCGCGAAACTTCGTGGCAGGCGTACTTCCTAGCCGCACAGACAAATCAGGAACGAGTTTTTTAGCCCTGGCAACTGCTTTTGCTTTGGCTTTTGCTTCGGTTTGAATTGTTTGAGTCGTCATAGTTTTTCCTGAAGCGCTGAAGGCTCGGCCTATAAAAACTCCGGCCAGCGCTCTTTTCCAAGTGGGTTGTTGATTTCGTTATGGAATAGCAGTTTCAATGGTCCAGCCTTCTGAGACTTGAGCTTGTAAGAAAAACACTGAAAACGCTGTAATGAGATAAAGACCAGCCTTAAGAGACCTTCAACGAAACACCGAACGCGGCTTCCGCTTACGTCGCACGAGGGGATTCATCCCGAAAATGCACGCATGTCGAAGCTTATGGATTTGCGATGGCGGAGTTGATTGCGTTGACTGACCGGGGCCTTTACTGTGCTGCAGGAGATTTCTTCATAGACGCATGGAAGCCTGTGCACCGCACGTTTGTGACTCACGGTCATGGAGACCATGCTCACGCTGGCATGGACGAATATTGGTGTGCGCAAGAGAGTGAAGGTATCTTGCGTTGGCGCCTCGGCACGCAAAACATACGCACCATGGAGTATGGTGAGAGGCGTTACTTTGGCGATGTATGCGTCTCCTTGCACCCTGCAGGCCACATCCTGGGTTCAGCACAAGTTCGGGTAGAGCATCAGGGTGAGGTCTGGGTGTTCACCGGCGATTTCAAGCGAGACACAGACCCCACCTGCGCTCCCTTTGAGGTAGTGACATGCAATGTCTTCATCTGTGAAGCCACTTTTGCATTTCCTGTCTACGCATGGCCGGACATCAAAGACGAGATCGCGAAAATTCTCCAATGGCGCGCCCAATGCGAAGCCCAGGGGAAAGCCGCCATCCTGTACGCGTACGGCCTTGGTAAATCTCAGAGAATTCTGGCCGAACTGGAGGGGCATACGGCGCAGCCAGTATTGCTGCACGGCGCCATGGCGCGGGGAGTGGAAATCTATCGGCAAGCGGGCATTCGGCTCGCAGCCACCGAAATGGTGCTCGATCTTCCAGAAGCCACTGATTTTTCAGGTCGCTTGGTGCTTGCGCCACCCTCCGCTCAGGATTCGGCCTGGACTCGGCGTTTTCGCCATTTCGAGCAAGCGCTTGCCTCGGGATGGATGCAGTTGCGCGGGAACCGCCGCAGGCGCAATCTGCAGAGGGGCTTCGTGATTTCAGACCACGCAGACTGGCGATCCCTGATTGCCACCGTTCGTGAATCAGGGGCACAGCGCATTCTTGCGACGCATGGCAACACAGATGCGCTGATTCCCTACCTCGAACGCGAGTTGGGCCTGAGTGCCGAGCGCTTGCGAACAGCCTACGGGGACGAGGAAGAGTTGGCAGATGCGGAGGTGTCAGCGTGAATCGCTTCACCGAGCTGTACCAAACGCTTGACCGATCCTCAGGCACCCGCTCTCGAGAAGATGCGCTGCAGTCGTATTTCGCCACCGTCAGCAGTGCGGAGGCCGGTTGGGCCGTTCATGTACTTGGCGGAGGCAAGGTGAACGCGGGCCGTCATCGGGTGGCCAAGACCACGGAATTACGCGCATGGGCGAGTGAGCTGACGTCGCTGCCGCTATGGCTGGTGGATGAAAGCTACCGCCAAGTGGGAGACTTGGCTGAAACCCTTGCGCTGTTAGTCGCCGCTCAGGATAAGTACGCTCCGCCTCCAGAAATAGTGCACCCTTTTGATACCACGTGGAGCATTCCAGATAGCTCCAGCGCTCTCGACGACTGGATTGAACGATTCCTGCTTCCCCTTGCTGGCCAAACCCCCGAAGTCAGAAAACACGCCATACAGGCGGCTTGGTTGCGCTTGGATAGCGAGTCTCGGTTTGTCTTCAACAAGTTGCTCACCGGCGCGTTGCGAGTAGGCGTTTCGCGCCGCACCCTACAGGTGAGTCTTGCCAGGTTGTCAGGTATTTCCACGGCAGATATGGCCCATCGTATGGTGGGTGAGTGGGAGCCCTCTGCGCGGTCGTATGAAATGCTCATGGCCACGGCGGTATCTGCACAGCTACTCGATAAGCCGTATCCGTTCTTTCTAGCATCACCCCTGCCATCGGAGCCGCAGGCACTTGGCGACCCCAAGGACTGGCAAGCCGAATGGAAGTGGGATGGCATTAGGGTGCAGCTCGTACACCGCGAAGGCCATTCGCCTTACCTGTGGTCCCGCGGCGAAGAGCGTTTGGATGGGCGATTCCCTGAACTGGAATCACAGGCCTTGCGTTTACCACCTGGGGTTGTTCTTGATGGCGAACTACTCGCCTGGGATGAAGTTACCAAGCTGCCGCGCCCCTTCATAGCCTTGCAAAAACGCATTCAAAAGCGCACGCCCTCGGCCAAGCTGTTGAGGGGAACACCTGTCCAAATCCTTTTTTACGATTTGCTCGAATCGAATGGCCAAGACTGGCGGGGCAGGGCGCTGCACGAGCGGAGAGCTGAGTTGGAGCGCATCATTTCCCGAAGCGGAGATGAAACCCCGTTACTGGACTTGTCTCCAGCGATTGAATTTAGCGGTTGGGCAGAGCTGGATCAAATCCGCGCCAAATCACCAGAACAAAACGCCGAAGGGCTCATGCTCAAGGCCCTGAGTTCCCCCTACCAGGAAGGGCGTAAGCGCGGAGATTGGTGGAAATGGAAGCTCGATCCCTTCACTATCGATGCTGTACTCATCTATGCCCAGAGCGGTAGCGGCCGGCGAAGCACGCTGCACACCGATTACACATTTGCAGTCTGGAGTGAAGAGGGCGCCTTGGTGCCAATAGCCAAGGCCTACTCCGGTTTAACGGATGCGGAGATCCTCAAACTCGACAAATGGATTCGCAGCCACACTATTGAACGCTTCGGCCCCGTTCGCTCCGTGAATCCTGAACTCGTATTCGAGCTGGCCTTCGAGGCCGTGAATCGCTCGGCCCGCCATAAATCCGGCGTGGCTGTTCGTTTCCCCCGTATCCTCCGCCAGAGGGTAGACAAATCGGCAGAGCAGGCTGATCGCATCACCGCACTTTACGCGTTGTGCCGAGAATGAGTCCGCGCCAGGCTATGCCTGCATCCATTCAACGCGCCGTGCCGCGTCGCCGCCAAGATATGGTGGCTGCCCGGCGCGCTTGGCGAACGTGGCTGAGCACTCAAGGCATCTCCGCGGCCCGGTTCCAACAGCAAGCGTGGGATGCACATGCGCGGGGCCAAAGCGGCCTGATCAGCGCTCCCACCGGCAGTGGAAAAACACTGGCCGCGCTCGGCGGCCCCATCATCGCGGCGATGGCTTCAGGTGCGCAAGAAGAGAAGAAAGAGCCCGGATTTCGCATGCTCTGGATCACTCCTCTTCGCGCCCTTGCCAGTGACACCCGCGAACGTATTACGAAGCCCGTGCAAGATCTTCTGCCAGCGTGGCGTGTAGCCCTGCGTACCGGAGACGCGAGCGCCAAGGACAAGAGATTGTCGCAAACCGGTGGCGCACAGTTGCTGATCACAACGCCTGAATCACTGGCCATTCTGCTCAGTCATGAACGCAGTGTTGAGCAATTTTCAGGGGTGCAAAGCGTGGTGGTTGACGAGTGGCACGAGCTTCTTCCCAGCAAACGGGGCGTGCTCCTTCAGCTCAACCTCGCGCGACTTCGCGTGCTTGCGCCAGAAATGCAGATTTGGGGACTTTCCGCCACCATCGGCAATCTGGACCAAGCATTGCAGGTGTTGGTTCGAGAGAGATCCGAGGCTCAAATGGTGATCATTGAAGATACACGGCCAAAGCCGTTTCATCTTCATTCGATCTTGCCGGCGGCCAATATGCGTTTGCCTTGGGCAGGACATTTGGGCCTAGCCAATCTCGGTGAAGTTGCGAAGCTTGTTCTATCCACAAGCACCAGCATCATTTTTACCAACACGCGTTCACAGGCGGAACTTTGGTTTACTGCGCTTAGCTCCATATGGCCGGAGCACGCTGACACGTTGGCCGTCCATCACAGCTCACTCGACCACCACGTTCGCCAAGGCGTGGAAGATGGCCTGAGAAGCGGCCAGTTGCGTTGTGTGGTGGCTACGAGCAGCCTTGATCTGGGCGTAGATTTCCCGGCAGTTGACCGTGTAATTCAGATTGGTGGTGCGCGTTCAGTGGCTAGAACGGTTCAGCGGGCAGGGCGCGCCAAGCACCGGCCAGGCGCGGCGATTCATATAGACGGTGTGGCCACCCAAGCCATGGACCTGTGCGAATTCGCGGCGACGCGGGAATTGGCTCAGCAGCGGGTTTATGAAAGCCGAACCCCCTTGACCTTGTGTTTTGACGTATTAAGCCAGCACGTGATGTCGATGGCGCTGTCGGGTGGCTTCGAAGCAGAGGCGCTCATGGAAGAGGTCAAATCCTCGGCCGCGTTCGAAGCGATGACCATGGAGCAATGGAACGCTGTGATTGACTTTCTCACGCGGGGCAGCAATTCACTGGTGGCCTATCCGCAGTATGAACGGCTAAAGCTTGGCACCGAAGGGCGCTACGCCGCTGCCAATCAGGTGGTGACACGTCGGCATCGAATGGGGATTGGCACTATCGTCACGCAATCTGCGATCAGCGTGCGTTACTTGCGGGGCACGAGGCTTGGCTCCATAGAAGAGAACTTCATTGCCCGGCTGCAGCCCGGCGACGTTTTCAATTTTGCCGGGCGTAGCCTGCAGTTTGTACGAGTTGAAGGCACCACAGCGTGGGTGCGCCGCTCAGCCAGCATAGGCACCCACACACCCGCTTGGGCGGGATCCCTGATGGCCATGTCCTTGCGGGTAGGAGAGCGAATGCAAGGGCTGATGGCCCAGACCGTGCGGGACGGCGACGACGCTAACCACCGCATCCAGACGCCAGAACTCCGGCATCTTTTGCCACTAATCCAATTGCAACAGCAGCGCTCGCGGGTTCCGCAGGAAACCCAACTGCTGATCGAGCACGTGGGGGGAGGCCAGTCAAAGGCATCTGCCCGCCGCTCCGCGGCGAAGGTCCCGGGCCTGTTTGTTTACCCTTTTGCTGGCCGCGTCGTGCACGAAGGACTGGCGCTGCTCCTAGCCACCCGGCTGGCAACACTTGGGAGCAACACATTCTTCTGGACCTGCAACGAGATCGGTTTCATGTTGCAACCTCAGCTTCCCATCGATGAATCTAGTTTCAACTGGACTGAATTGCTGAGTCCTCAGGGCCTCCAAACGGATCTTCAAGAGGCCGTCAATTTCAGCGAGTTAGCGCGCAAGCGTTTCAAGGAAATTGCCCAAATCGCGGGCCTTGTCACGGCTCGGATACCCGGCTCGCGCGTACCCAATCGACAGCTGCAAGTGTCCGCAGGCCTGCTATTTGATGTGTTGAGCAAGTACGATCCAGACCACATTTTGCTTCTCGAGGCCAGGCAAGAGGCCCTCAATCAGGAACTGCACCTCCCCACACTGCGAGAAATACTAGGCCGCATCACCCAGCTCGAACGCGTGCAAACCTGGCCACAGAAACACACGCCTTTCTCGTTCGGTCTCTGGGCGGAAAGCTTCCGAGGACAAATTTCCAATGAAACCTGGACGGAGAAGGTCAAGCGCGCTGCGGCGCAAATGGAAGACGACGCCGCACCCGCTAGTCAGGGAAAAAACATGATCTCCCGGAGGAAAGCCGCATGAGTGATCCCCTCCAACAAACCGCGATCACCATCGATCTGGCGGGTCACCAGTTCAGTGCCGTCCCGGGGCGAGCCTTGTATTGGCCGGCTGAGCGCATGTTGATGATTGCAGACCTCCATCTTGGCAAGAGCGACACCTTCAGAGCTTTTGGCATCTCTGTTCCCCACTTGGCACAGCGACACGATCTGGCTCGCTTACAGCAACTGCTGGACGAACTTCAGCCGGAATCACTGGTCATTCTGGGAGATTTCGTTCACGGTAGAGTCATTGGAGAAGACACGCGCGCTGAATGGGCCCAGTTTCGCCACGCCAATCGAGACGTTCACCTCATTCTCACGCGCGGTAACCATGACAGGGCGCTCAATCCCGCAGAGTGGCAGTTTGATGAAGTCGTACGCGAGCTCACCGTGGGCAATGTCGTACTCAGCCATGAACCCCTGCGCCCCGAAGATCTTCAGGCGTCGATTTCCCTCAATGTGCACGGTCACGTACATCCCGTATTTCGTGCAGCCGGATGGAAGCGAGCTCTTCCAGCCCTCCTACACGACGATAGGCGTCTTGTCCTTCCTGCCTTTTCGGTCTTCACGGGGGGCCAGGCCAGCCACTCACCATTAAGTCGTGTCTGGGTATTTGCCGAAGACTCGGGGTTGGTCGCGCGTGTTCAATAACTACCGATTTCTCTCTTCAGCCTTGAACTTGGGCTACATCGCAGGCATTGTCCTATCCATTTTTGGCAGCGTAGGCGCCGTCTGAAAGCAAACCATGTGGAATGAAATCATTGGAGTTTTGTCATCGGAATTTGCTGGGATTACCGATGTGTCCGAAATCACCCGAGTATTAACGCGCCTCCTCCTGGCGGCGTTACTGGGTGGTGCGCTCGGCTATGAAAGAGAACACAAGGGCAAGGCCGCGGGGCTTCGCACGCATATGTTGGTGGCCATGGGCGCCGCACTCCTGATACTGGCTCCGGGGTTAGGTGGTCTGCAGATCGCAGACATGAGCCGAGTGATTCAAGGCGTGGTCACAGGTATCGGGTTTTTAGGCGCAGGCGCCATCATCAAGCGGCAATCCGAAAAGCAAGTGGAAGGGTTGACCACGGCAGCCGGCATCTGGATGACAGCCGCTATTGGCGTTGCATGCGGGTTGGGGCGGGAATCTACGGCGGTGCTGGCCACCGTGCTCACCCTGCTTATTCTTGCTGCGTTGCCGCGCGTTGAACCTGCGGCGGACCGTGAGAAGCAGCAAGATCCCAAGTGAGTCCTGCACGTAGATCGGCCTGCTCAAGCTGCATATCTTTTTACGAGCATCGGAAGCGCAGAAGCGAGGAGGGCAATGCCAGATGCGGTGATCAGTCCCAAAACAATCTGCCGGAAGCGGGCCTCTGAAATTCCGATATAGAGACGGGTGCCGAGCAGCGTAGGTACCAGCATGGCAGCGGCGACGATGCCAAACATTGGGAGCATCTCGACCTTCACGATGCCGGCAACCAGGTAGGTGCCCATGGTCACTAGCAGCATGGACAAGTTGAAGTTCTGGATCACGATCCGCTGCGTATCCTTGGGAAATCCCCGCAGCGTGCACCATAAAGTAGGCACGGTACCCGTAAATCCGCCCAGGCCGCCCAGCACGCCGCCCACCATCCCTACTGCACCATCAGCCAGCCGCCCCCCAGAGGAGATCTTGGGTAGATGCTTGGTCAAAAGCATGGCCGAACCCCAAAACACCATCAAAGTGCCCAGAACCGCCTTGAACCACACCATATCCAGATGGGGCAGTAACATAACTCCAAGCGGGATTCCCATCAAGCCGCCCAGAACAAAGGGCATCAGCAACCGCCAGCTGAAACCTCGCCGCACGCTGAAGGCGGCCAGGATCTGACCAGTCAATGCGCCAAACACGGTGAGCGCTGCGGCCAGTTGTGGCTCTAGAACCCAGGCCCAGATCGACATGGCCACCATGCCAAAGGCAAATCCGGAAAGGCCCTGCACAAATCCCGCAAGAATGGCGCCCAGAGCAACGAAGAAAAATATGGATTGCATTTTCTAGCTTGAGAATTTGCAGGTGACTCTCACCCAGCTTGGCGCGAAGTAGTGAAGGCTAACGCATCTCTGGGCTACTGCCATGTCCTCGTTAACATCCAGAACCTCCGCGATTTCTGACGGTTTGATCTACTTATCGCTCTCGTCTCAGAGTTTGGGAAAGTTTGAATCGACCTTCTGGATAAAGGCTAATGGCTACGTAATAGACCTCCGAAAGCCCCTCTGCGTACAGCCGATAAACTGCGCGCAAAGCTGGGCTCTTGGGCGCAACCCCTAGTACAACGGCAGCCTCTTTGGGAAGTTTGCAAGCTTCCACGGTCTGCTCAATGCGGTCAATGGGGCGCTGTTGCAACTCGCTTAGAAACTGCCACACTGAGCCACGCTTGTTGCCGATCAGCGGAACCACGCTTCGATGTTCGGGGCGCAGATAGAAATCTGTCCATGATGCAACCACCTTGGTATCAGGCGAATCGCGAAACGTTGAAACCTTGATCCACAGCTCTCCCACCTCGCCACCCAGCTCGCGCGCTAGCATGGTATCGGCCACTACATCTTCGGTGCTAACCAGATGCAAATCCGAGGTCGAGGTGAAGCGCAAAATATCACTGGCGCTATTGGTTTGAACACTATAGGAGCCTTGGGGATTGCTGGCCATCACCACACTCCCGATGCGTGGCCGGCGTGAGACCAGGCCCTGCCGCTGCAACGCAGCCAGCGCGGCACGTGCCGTAAAGCGGCTCACGCTGTGAATCTCGCACAGTGTCATCTCCGGCGGCAAGGTGCTGCCCACCGGGTATTCTCCAGACGCGATCTGCCGCTGCAGCGTCTCGGTCAGCTCGACGTAGATAGGCTTACCCAATCTCAATCCCATTTGATGATGCGGGCGCACACCCACCAGAATGGGAGCCAGGCCGCGATTGATTGCACCGTTTCAGGGCGCCGCATCACACGCAATCATTGCATCGAGCGCTAGCACACCTTGTCCTTGAGGCAACACGATAACAGGATTGACATCCATCTCCGCGAGCCTGTCCGCATGATACGCGGCGAACTGAGATAGGCGCACCATGGCATCAATCAGAGCCTCCTCGTCGGCTTTGGGCTGCCCCCGAGAGCCGCGCAGCAGGGCAGCCGCCTTGGTTAGACCGATGAGCTCACGCGCCGCTTCGCGACTCAAGGGGCACATTCCAAACGCGACGTCCTTGAACAGCTCCACGGAAATGCCGCCCAAACCGAACATCAGAACCGGGCCAAAAGCCGGGTCACGTTTGATTCCAAGCACCACTTCCACACCTCGCGCCGCCATGCGCTCGACAAGAAACCCAAGAAACTCGAGCTCCGGTGCCTGCGCCTGCATCTTTTCAGCTGCCGCTTGCGCCGCTTCGGGCGTACCCAGATTGAGCGCCACCAGGCCATGCTCGCTCTTGTGCGCTATCCCGCGTGCGAGGCCCTTCACCACCACGGTGCCCGCTAGCGCTCGCGCGCAATTTGCCACCTCTGCAGCGCTGCTAGCTACACGTGACTCCGGAACGGGGATGCCGAGCGATTTGAGAAGCCCCTTTGACTGCACCTCATCTATCAGCCCTTCTATGTTGGGTAATTCGGGAAGGCCGGCGCCAGATACACCCTGCGGACCGTTGGGTTGGTTGAACTTGCGCGCAAAGCCATTGAGCTGCGCCGATGCACGCAAGCTGCGAGCGACGGGAATACCCATGGCACGCGCGCGCTCAAAGCCAACCTCCTGTACATACCCGGAGACCGGAATGATGGTGCTTGCCTTGTCGCTCGTGGCAATCACATCGAGCGCCTGATTCAGCCAAAGTTGAGAGCGTTCATCACGAGGTGCGCCCACACCCACCCACAGCACTGAATCGATGGCCTCGTCTTCCAAAGCTATGGCCAGCGCGTGACGTGGCAATTCAGGGTCACTGAACACCGCCCCGCCCACATCGAGCGGGTTGGAAGCCTTCACGTAGCTTGGCAAGATAGCTGCCAGCTTTTGCAATGTGGAGGCAGAAAGTTCGGGTACAGGCACACCTGCATCCGCGCATTCGTCCGCCAGAATCGAAGCTGCGCCGCCTGAGAGCGTAAATACCAGCAAACCGCCTTGGCCCACTCTTTGCTTGTTTTTCCACTGTGCGAGCGCTGCAGCTGTCGACAGCAGATCTTCGCTTTCCAGAACCCGCAAGATGCCTTGTTCGCGACACACCGCAGTAAAAATCTCATCTGAGCCCGCCAAGGCACCGGTGTGCGACATGACGGCTTGCCGCCCCAACTCCGAAGCCCCCGCCTTGAACACCACTAGCGGCTTGCCGATTGCAAGTGCGTGGCGAGCCACTTCCACAAAGCGCTTGGGTTGGCGCAGTCCCTCAATCATCAAAGCCACCACGTCGATTTCGAGGTCTTCAAGCATGTACTGCGCCAGCTCCTCCATGCCAATGTCCATGGCATTGCCAACGTGAGCGTAGAGGCCTATGTCAGCCCCTGCGTCTTCGCCATTGAGTAAAAGGCCGCCCATCATGGCGCCGCTTTGCGTAACCAGCCCCACGCGGCCTTTGCGCACATGAGCCATCGACTCAAAGCTGCTGTTGTAGCCAAGGCAAAGCCCTTCAGCGGGGTTGCCTGCGCCCAAACAGTTCGGGCCGAGCATGCGCATCTGCGCGCCATCCATGATTTGTTGCAGGCGGCGGGCACGTTCAACGCCCTCCGGCCCCTGTTCTTCCCAGCCGGCACTGCAGACGACCACAGTTTTCACGCCGGCAGCCTTGCACTCCGCTACCGCGTTCAGAGTCATCTCCGCACTGAGGGCAATCATCACCAACTCGGGCACCTCAGGCAGGTCGGCGAGTGCCGGATAGCAAGCAACTCCAAACAGCTGCGGATACTTTGGGTTGATTGGATACAAACGGCCTTTGAAGCCATGTCTCAAACAGTTGCGCAGGCCACGCGACGCAGGGGTATTTGGCCGCTCTGACGCCCCTATGAACGCGATCGATCGGGGATGAAACAGTGAAAAAAGCGTGTTGCCACTATCCGCATGCAGAGCAGATTGGAGGAGGGCGGTTTCGGTCATCGTGTTCACAGAAATTCTCACTTAATGGCGTTCAAAACGGCGCAAGCCTGCAGCGTCTACAGCCGACGCCAAGAGTCCTACGCTCTCCAGATAATTCAAATGCGCGATGGCCTCACCCAGACCGAAACCGATCTGTTCATTGCGCAACTCACGCCCGAACAGCGCAGGCAGAAACTCATAAGCTGACATGGGCCTGGTGCAGGCGCTCAGCACTACCCCCAGACGCTCCTCGTGATGCGCCCGAATCTCTTCAACGCGCCGCGCAACGCCAACGAAGGGTTGTTTGTGAGAAGGCAGGAGCAGCGTTGAAGCGGGAATATCCTCAAAGCGACGCAGCGTATCCAGGTAGGAGTACAGGGGGTTCTGATCGCCGCCGGGCCACACAGCGATATTGGGTGTGATCTTCGGGAGCACCTGATCACCACCGATCAGCACCTTGCCATCCTCGCTCAGCAGACTTAAATGTTCGGGCGAATGTCCCCGGCCAATGATGGGCTTCCAGCGTCGCCCTCCCAGCTCAAGATGCTGGCTTGTATCAAGCACCCGCACCCCGATTGGCAGCGCGCACACCTGGGTGCCATAACGTGGCATGTGGTTGATCAACTCTGTCGATACTGCTGCCGGTATGCCATGCTCGATCCACAGCGGTGTGCGCTCAGCCACTACATCGCGCTTTGGGTCCGAATAACGTCCCGCCACTTCAAGCTCTCCAGCCGTCATGTACACCGGAACTTCAGGGAATTTCTCAGCTATCCAGCCAACCATGCCCACATGATCAGGATGATGGTGCGTCACCACGATGCGTTTCAATGACCCGTGCGCGGTAAAGAAGGGCGACGCAAACACCGAATCCCAAAGATCACGAGCCGTCTGTGTGCTGATGCCGGTGTCAATCAAGGTCCAACCATCGGCTTCGCGAAGCAGATACAGGTTGATGTGATTGAGTGCAAACGGCAGCGGCAGGCGCAACAGGAAAATGCCCTCAGCCAGCTCTACCGGTACGCCTTCGGTAATGTCGGCCTGGTGATACTGCAGTGCAGGCAGGTTGTCCCGTCGTTGCCAAAGTTCCTGGCTGATCGTCTGTACCTGAGCCGATATAGGTGCGGTCATGAGTCAAAGCCCCATCTGCTTGGCAATGATGGTGCGCTGAATCTCCGAAGCTCCCGCACCAATCATGCCAATCCGTGAATCACGGAAGAACAGCTCCATGTCGTACTCCTTGAGCACACCATAGCCACCCATCACTTGCACCCCGTTGTTGGCGATGTCGAACATAGCCTCGCTGGCGTACAGCTTGGCCATGGACATTTCCTTGAAGCACGGCATGTTCTGCTCCAGCATCCACGCCACGCGGTAACCCAGCAAGCGCGCCACATCGGTCTTGATCTGCATATCGGCCAGCTTGTGCTGCACGGCCTGGAATTTGGAAATCGCCTGGCCAAACTGCTTACGGCCCTTGGCGTAGGCTGACACATAATCAATCATCGCCTGTGAGGTGCCCGCATACATCATCGCCACGCTGAGCCGCTCAATGCCTAGCCCGCTGTTGAGGTTGGCCCACCCCTCATGCAATTTGCCCATCATGCGCTCGCGCGGCACTTTGACGTCACGGAAGAACACCTCATTGGTGTGCGTCGCGGAGCGGCCCATCTGCTTGAGCGGACGGATCTCGATGCCCGGCGATTTGGCATCCACCAGGAAAATCGTGATGCCATTGTGTTTTTTTTCTGGCTTCCGAATGGTGCGCGTGACTGTGACAATCTGATCTGCCACATGCGCATTGGTCGTGAACATTTTTTGCCCATTCAACAGAAAATGATCACCGCGCTCCTCGGCAAACAATTCCACGGCTGCGGCGTCTGAGCCCACATTGGGCTCACTCAGCGCAAATGCGAGCTTGGTTTTCCCCGCGACGACCTTGGGCAGGAACTCGTCCTTTTGCGCCTCAGTACCGTAGGTCATGATGTTGTAGGCGCCCAGCACCACTGAGGTGAAATACGAGGTACCTGCTCCGTACCATCCGTAGCCAGCTTCCTCCAAGAAGATTGCGAGTTCCATGGGACCAAGACCCGCGCCGCCGTATTTCTCTGGGAAGGGGATGCCCATCCATCCCTGTGCAGCCATCTTGTCGTAGAGTTCGTGCGGAAACTTGTCGTTATCGCTGCAGTCTCGGATGTACTCCCGCGTGCATTCCCGCTTCATGAACTTGCGCACTGACTCGCGCAGCATCTGCTGCTCTTCGGTGAATCCAAATTCCATGTGGTTTGTCTCCTGATAAGTGAATGTCTAACGCAGGCTGAATTCAGCTAACGCGATGATTTGCGGTCAAGGAAGCGACTCACCGCCTCTCGGTGCTCTGGGGAAATGAAAGACGCACCAAGCGAGACGGCCTCCTGCTCCAACGTGGATGGCAGATCGGCCGTTTGCGCAAATCGCTGCAATGCTTTGATGCGAGACAGTGCAGCCGCGGGCAGAGCCACCAACCGAGCCAGCAGCTCCTGCGTGGCATTTGCGAGCTCCGCCTTGGGAACTACGCGGTTGAGTAAGCCATAGCGCTCGGCGGTGGCAGCGTCCACAAACTCACCCAACATGAGCAACTCGTTCGCGCGCCCCAGGCCCACCGTGCGCTGCAGAAGATAAGAACAACCAAACTCTGGAGTGATGCCAACACGAACAAACGGAAAACAGAACCGTGCGTTGTCCGATGCAATGCGCAAGTCACAGGCTAAAGCAATCGTCGCGCCTCCGCCCACCGCAACGCCGTTAATGCTCGCAACCACTGGCTTAGGCATGTTCTGAAGCACTTGGGCAAGCAAATTCGGCCCCTGTCGAATCCGGTCGCTCCATTGCTGCTCAGTATTTCCCGCCCCACGCTGAAACGTGTCCTGCAAGTCTCCTCCAGAACAGAACGCGTCATCACCGCTACCTGTAATGGCAACGGCCCGGATGGCGGTATCCGCCGCGGCGTCTTCACATACTTCCACGATCTGCCGTGTAGTGGCGTCGCCCAGCGCGTTACGCCGCTCGGGGCGGTTGATCGCGATGAAGGCAACCCCATCGCGTTTTTCGTAGATGAGATCGATGGCATTCATGCGACGAACAAGCTCATGTAATTAAGCATATGTCCGGACAATATGAGCTTTCTCTCAAGCTGTCAATTGGGAGAAATCCAAACTTTCCTAGGTAAATTCACTAGGTGAATTCGCGTTGACATAGCTTGTCGGAAACTATATTGTCCGGATCAGAACGCGTTAGGTCCCCAACTACATCAGACAAGCCAGACCCGGTACGGGGACTCCGGACGACTGGCAAACCCCACGAGGATTTCACAGATGAAGCGTCGTTTTTCCCTTATCTCAGCCGTAGCCGTAGCAGCAGGAACACTATGCACTCCAGCAATGAGTGATCCTGCTTTCCCCCAGAAAACGGTCAACTTTGTCGTGCCGCTCGCAGCTGGCGGTGGTACGGACATTTTGGCGCGCAAGCTAGCGCAGCAGTTGGCTTCTATCTGGGGCCAGTCGGTGGTGGTCGAGAACGTAAGCGGTGCGAGCTCCATCATCGGTACTCAGCGTGTGGCTCGCGCCGCTCCAGACGGCTACACGCTTTTAGTGACCACCAACGGAGCCATCGTCGGGAATCGCTACCTGTTCAAGAGCCTGCCCTACAACCCGGACAAGGATTTCATTCCAGTTTCGCAGTTGGCGGACATCGATATGGTGGTACTCGCCAACAAAGCACTGGCCGCGAACTCACTGAAAGAGCTCATTGCACAAGCCAAGAAGGATCCCGGCAGCGTGACCTACGCCTCCTATGGCAACGGCTCGCAACCACACCTGCTTATGGAGCTGTTCAACAAACGCGAGAACATCCAGATCACACACGTTCCTTACAAGGGGCTGGGCCCGGCGCTCACCTCGGTGATGGCGGGGGAGACCATGCTCACGCTTACAGGGCGGGGATCGGGTGATGCGGCGATTCGCTCTGGCAAGACCAAGGTGCTGAACTACAACTCAGACAAGCGAGACCCAGCTTATCCGGACATTCCTACTTCGGCCGAATCCGGGTATCCCTACTTCAAGGTGGCGACGTGGCACGGCGTTTTTGCGCCACGGGGAACACCCAAAGACATCGTCAACAAAATCAATAAAGACGTACTCACTGTGCTCAATCAGCCCGAATTCCGTGAGGACATGGCCAAACGCGGTTACGAAATTCCTACGCGCAGCCCAGAGGAATTTGCCAACGTCATTCAAGATGAAGTCAAAGCCACTGGCGAGATGGTAAAGGCCGCGGGCCTCAAGCCAGAATGAGCGGGCTGGGCTTAGTGAGCTGAAACGAATCCGTCACTGGATTCGTATCCCATGACACCCAACTCCCATCGTTCACCGTGAGCCTGTCGACGTGCAGCGCAAGGCTTCGACAAGCTCAGCCCGAACGGTATTGATTAGGCTTTACGAAAGTCTCACACGAAGCAAAGGCCGATCAGTCAAACCAACTGGTCGGCCTTTTTGCTGCTACCGCAACAACCTAAACACTTCAAACAGTAGCGCCGGTCATCTTCACCACGTCAGTCCACTTCTTAAGCTCATCGGCAATGAACGTACCAGACTGAGCTGCATCGAGCGGCATGGGCTCCATCCCCATACTCAGCAGCTTCTCGCGATTGCGCGGGTTGGAGAGGTATTCCACAATGCTCGCATTAAGCCGCGTCACGACGGCCTCCGGCATTTTCGCCGGCCCCATCACCCCGTACCAGGCCTTCAGATCGAAGTCCGGCAACCCCTGCTGCGCGAGGGGTTGAACGTCAGGAAGCGCCGGTGACGGCTGTGCCGCCGTCAGCCCCAATGCTCGCAGCTTGTTGGTGCGGATATGGGGCAGGGCGGTAGGAATGTCGGTGAACATCATCGTCAGCTGGCCACCAATCAGATCCTGCATGGCCAGGGCGCTACCCTTATAGGGCACATGCAGCATGTCCACTTTGGCGAGATTCTTGAACAGCTCTCCGCTAAGGTGTTGTGAGGTCCCCGCGCCGGAAGAGCCAAAAGAGAGCTTTCCCGGTTGCGCTTTTGCCAGCGCTATCAGCTCCTGCACATTCCGCACGGGCACTGCCGAATTCAACACCAGTACATTCTTTTGCACGACGGTGGCGGAGATGCTCGTGAAATCCTTGAGAGCGTCAAACGGCAGGCGTGATCCGTACATACTGGGCGCAATACCATGCGTTGCGCTGGAGGCCATCACGAGGATATAGCCGTCGGGCGTAGCACGGGCCACATACTCGGCACCGATATTGCCGCCTGCTCCGGTCCTGTTCTCCACCACCACAGGTTGACCAAGCTTTTCGCTTAGATGTTGACCCAGCATACGAGCGAGCTGATCAAGTGCACCGCCTGCAGAAAAGGGGTTGATCAGGTGCACTGGCTTGACCGGGTAGTTCTGTGCTGAGCCTTGAGCCCAGGCTAGCCCAGGCGCGGTAGCACCTACGGCCAGAGCTTGAATCAATTGACGTCTTTGCATCACTTTTTGTCTCCGTGGTTGAGCTTGTCGTTACTTAGAGCTTGCCTGCGTAACTCGCCTGAAATGCCATGGCTGGATCACACTGAATGCCGTAGGGCGGTATCGGATAGCGGATTCCGTGACTCGCAAGCCACTCGAGCCCTAAGACGATTTCCTGTATGTGCGAAACCTGTAGCGCTATCAACATCTCATCGTCCTGAACCCCACCAAACTTGCGTTCGGCATAACACGGAATCGCCATGCTGGGCTCGCGCGTTGCCAGCCCCGCACCCCAGCTGTCTGCGCAGGCAGATTCACCTGTAGTGCCGAACTGATAGCGCACATAACTACGGTGCTGCAAGGCATTGATGAGCGTGACCATTTGCCCTGGGGTTGCGTAGATCAGTACTGTGTCGGGGTCAATCAAGCGGCCCGATGCCAGTGGCGACAGCACAACGCCCACATATTTGCCATGCGGCACACGCGGCATCTCCG
The DNA here is from genome assembly GCF_000422885.1 of Ottowia thiooxydans DSM 14619. Classification (GTDB taxonomy): domain Bacteria; phylum Pseudomonadota; class Gammaproteobacteria; order Burkholderiales; family Burkholderiaceae_C; genus Ottowia; species Ottowia thiooxydans. The sequence goes on from NZ_AUGX01000038.1 coordinate 36,031, forward strand.
CCTGATGCTTCTGAGAAGCCTCAATAGTGGCAAACCACACACCGTGAAACATGCTGCCATCCAGGTACTTGGCGCCCGGTGCATTCAGCCCCATCACGCCGCCGCAATTGCTGTTGGCGGCCACGTTCTCATGCGTTGCCCCCATGGTCCATCCCAGCCAGCGAGCCTGCCCCACGAGTTGACACATCGAGAACCGCACCCCGGCAGCTGGCCACCGAATACTCTTAATAGCCTTCATCTCATCCACGGTCTCGAATAGCTTCAAGGCCAGCGGTGCGGTGCGCAGGCGAAGGCGCTGCGTCAGCCGCTCTACCAGATCCGCGTAGTTGATGTCTGTAGCCACTGCATCAGTCATGGGTCATTGCTCCTTGTGGGGATTGCGCTTGTGCGCCGGCGCTTGATGGGATCGTCGCGGCCAACAACGAGCGACTGGTTTCACCCCAACGCGGTGCGGCCTCGCATTCGATGTCTATGAGATCAAGACAACGCATGACGCTGTGATCGACGATGTCGGCCACCGTTTGCGGGCGGTTGTAGAACGCAGGCACAGGCGGAAACACGATTGCGCCGGCCTGGGATACACGCAACATGCTCTCGATGTGTCCCACGTGCAGCGGTGTCTCGCGAAGCATGAGCACCACTCGGCGACGCTCCTTGAGCGCCACGTCTGCCGCCCGCGCAATCAGCTCCCCGGTATTGCCCCACGCAAGATTCGACATGGTCTTGATAGAGCAGGGCGCCACAACCATCCCATGAATCTTGAACGAGCCGGATGAAATGCTCGCACCGATATCCACACTGGAATGCACAACGTCGGCCATCGCCTCGACATCGGCCACGGTCAACGAAGTCTCAAGTTGCAGCGTTTGCCGAGCGGATCGGCTCACCACGAGGTGGGTTTCAACATCGGGCGTGGCGCGCAGAATCTCCAGCAGCCGAATGCCGTAGGCACTGCCGCTTGCACCGGAGATTCCCACCACCACGCGCTTCTTGCCAGAGGCGCGGGTGTTGTTCGTCATTCCACACTCACCTTGAAGCAGACCTGGCCCCAACTGCCATTACAAAAGCCGGCATCTTGGCAGCTGAATGAGTTGAACCACATGCCATTGGGATCTAGCCCTTCGGCAATGCGGTCATGCGCCATCGCTGCATGAATGGTCATGGGTGCAACGGCGTAAATGCAGATGTTGCAGGACTTGACCACACCCGCCGCACTCACTTCAATGCGGTCACCATCCTTGAAGCCCGCAGCGCAGCCATGCGAGGACACCACCGTGGCCACCACGGTGCGTCGGTTGGCTTCAGGAAGAGCCTCCGCGGCTCGACGTCGACGTTCATCGGCACGGAACTCGGCTACCTGCTCGTCGGTATAGCCCATGTTGGCCTGGAATTTCTCCCAGTTGAAGGGCTTGCGTGCCTTGGGGGCACCTGGAGGATTGGAGATATCGCTCATGATGTTCGCCTTTCAATCAACTTGAACAACGCAAATCAGATTTTCTGTTTGCATCAGTAGCTGCGCGAGAGCAGGGATTTCAAATAGTCCGGCTGCCTGGCACGCAGTTTGGCGGCCGCTTCCGTGCCGATCCACTCTTCAATGGCCACGTTCTCGAAGACACCTCGTGTGTAGCGGTCCGAGCTGCTGAACGACGCTGTTGCGTCGATGTACACCTTACGCCCGGTGCCCGCTGCATCGCCTTCCGCCAGCATGCCACTCACCTTGGCTCGCGGGGAGAGCATCAATCCCTCCTTCATGTCCGATCGTGTGATGACCGCCCACATGACATCATCTGCATTGGTGATGTCGATGTCGTGGTCTACCGCAATCACCCAGCCCATATCGGAGTGCGCCGAAAGCGCACCAAACGCGAGGTTGTTCTGCAATCCTTCGTCCCGAAAGCTCTTTCGCCGGATGCGGATCACCACACCCAGACAGCCTCGCATGGCCTGGAGCACATGACAGTTCTCAAACACGCGGGGGCTGATGCGGCGGCAGGCATCGAACACTGAGGCCTCGGCGGGTAACGCCATAAGGTTTGTCGTCTCGGCGTTGACCGCCAGCGGGAACCAATACACAGGATTGTTGCGGTGCGTAATGGCCGTCACATTGAATTCCCAGACGCGCCATGCCCGGCCCATATAGCCACCAGCCTCCGGCATCATCCCTTTTTCACCGTCTTTGCCGGAGTCTTCTTCAGAAGCTAACCGGTCGGTATCTATATAACCTTCAAGCACGTACTCAGCTTCTGCCAGACTCCACGCACCTTCTTGTGTACGGCACTTGACGAACTCCACAGCTTCCCCCTGCAGAGCGCCGGCCATTCCCATCTCGTCGTAGCCCAGAGGCGTGAGGGTTTGCTGGGTGCTGCCAGAGCATGCGAGTAAAACAGCAGGTCCCGCGCCAATGTTCACGCTGATGGGAATGCGCCGCTCACCGCGAGCGCGCAGTTTTCGGGCAATCTCCAGCATATGGCGGCCCGCCTGAATCGTGATGCAAGTCAGGTCCGCACCAAGCACGCGCATGCGGTGGTACGAGCCGTTGAAAGCCCCCGTATCCGGATCACGCACCAAAGCCAACCCGCCGGTGATCACATAGCCGGCATCTGCCGATGTCTGCTGCGTAAGCGGCAACGTCTTGAACAGGTCAATGCCACTGGTAATCACGTTCTGCTGGCAAGCGGCGCTGGTAGTTTCCCTGGAGGGAATGGGGTTCAATGCCGCGTCAGCAAGGCGCTCAGGAAGATTGATGGGGTCAATACCGCACCAGCGCGCAATGCGCTTGCGATCACTGAAAACGTTGGTGACGATGCGCTGGCCTTCATGGCCACGCACGTTTTCGAAGACCACCATCGGCCCATTGTCCGTGGTCCGGGCAATTGACGCGATTTCCAGATAGGGACTAGCCTCGCGCGTAATGCTCAACAAGTCATCGTTTGCCTGGGCTTCAGCCATTGCGGCCGAAAGACTCTTTACAGCTTGCATCGTGTCTCCGTGGGTTTCCATCTCATTTGTCCGGACTATATAAGAAAGAAACCGCTTGTCAAGCACATGCGCACCTAAGGAAAACCCTCTCGTAAACGGAAAAACCTCATGCCCAGCCAAGGTCCTTACACATCCATCGTCGTGTGCATCTACGGATTCGGAGAGGGGATGCTAACTGTGGCCTGCGGCGTCACAAATGTTCCCAACAGCGCGTGCGATTGATTGGCTTTGCACCCTGCAGCCGTCAGCGCAACGCCCACTGCGATCCACAGCCGGAGCTTTCCTCTGGATATATGGAGACCACGCCTAGACTGACCTAACGTGATACTGCTGTGGAGGCTCTTTGGAGGAGGTTGTTAAGGAAACAGCGTCCGATCAAGCAGTTCTATGGCGTCATCAATATCAGCGCGGCCAAGCAATGGAACGCTTGCAGCGCGAACGGCATAGAACTGAACGACGGGGCGAATCGATTTCGCACCCGTCGATTTGGTCTGCGTCAGGTCCGTCGCAGAGGGCAGGGCGGCCAGCCGCATCAGCGCATGACGCTCTGCAGCCAACTCCGCCTTCTGGATCGTGGCTCTCAACTCGCTCAACGCGGGGTTGTCCTTCGCAATGGCACGCCGCGCCGAACGCAGCGGGCGAACCACACTGTTGCGCCAATTGCGCACGCAGGTATCGGCCGCTTCAACATCAGACGAGGTGATGGCTGCCGCACCGATTGGGCTAGACACATGGGCGAGATGCAGCAAGACCAGGACGTCGAGATCCAGTTCGTTCTGCAAGAGAAGACAGGCAGTAGCCACACCTGGCCTTGCATAAACTTGAAGCGCGTATTCCCAGGCCGCTTCGGCGTCTACAGCGGCGTCGCGATCAGCATCTGAATTGAGTTCCATACGTGGATCTTGCCACCACACGCGCCCTAGCGCACGCATGATGCGGCACAACTCGATTACTGATGTGCCAACCGTGTATCAACGCTTTCGATTGCGGCGCGCGTCAGGAGAGCACAAATCGCAAAAACCTCTGATTACTCGTTAACAAACTGAACCGGAATCCACCCACGTAAGCTGTTGAAAAACGCGACCGACTCTGCGCGTGCCAAGTCTTCCACACACACGACACCTTCCTCTATTTTTCCCGATGCGATCGCGACGGCCCGTTCAACGCCAGGCAACAAGCCGCTGCTCAAAGGGGGGGTCAGCCAGCGTCCATCCAGCTTCACGGCCACGTTACCTCGAGTGAACTCGGTCAGCTCGCCTGCTTCGTTCCAAAGCAGCGTATCAAACACGCCCGGACCGGGCGCGAAGGCATCGTAGTGACCCCGGCGCGTGGTTTTGAAACGCACAAACTCGCCGTATGCCTCTGCCAAAGGTTTGGATGCAAGCTGGACCTGCACAGGTCCTTCCACATCGGCCATTGCAGGCGCCTCGACCTCCAGCTTGCCATCAGCATGCAGCAAGAGGCGAACGCGACGAACGCCTTGCGGATGTGCGGCGGTTAAATCTGAAAGCGCGCGCACGGCTAGTGACCGATCCCATGGATAGCCAAAATGCGAAGCACTGGTCGCCATACGGTCCAGATGCGCGTCCATATGACGCGCCACGCCGCCTTCAATGCGCAAAGTCTCCAGTAGTGCAAATGGCGAACTTGCGCGCTGTACGAAGGCCGCCTTGTGATGCCATTCCTTCCACTCGCCGTCGAACTTGGCATCGATCGTGATGCCACTTCCAATTCCGCAACGAACCTCCTGGCCCTTCAGTTCCAGAGTGCGAATGGCCACGTTAAAGGTGGTGGCGCCACCCGGCCGGATTATGCCAATGGCACCGCAGTAAACGCCGCGAGCATCCGGCTCAAGTTCGCGGATCGTGCGCATGGCCTGGACCTTGGGCGCCCCTGTGACAGAGCCGCACGGGCAAAGCGCTGAAAAAACGTCCGTGAGCGTAGTGCCCGCCCGAGTGCACCCCACCACATCTGTGGTCATTGACCATACCGTGGGCAGCGCCTCTATGTGAAATAGGCGAGGCACCTTCACGCTGTGGAGCTCTGCAATGCGAGAGAGATCGTTGCGGATCAAATCCACAATCATCACGTTCTCTGCTCGTTCCTTGAGGCTGGCAGAGAGAGCTGCGGCATTTTTCTCGTCTTCCTGGGGAGTGGCGCCACGCCCGCAGGTGCCCTTCATTGGCCGAGCCAGAATTTGGCCCCGCCCATCTTCGTCAGGTTGCCAATCAAAAAACAATTCCGGTGATACGGAAAGCACCTGCTGATCGCCAGTATCTATGAACGCAGCGTAAGTACCAGGTTGGGCGCGCTGTAGTGCCGAAAACAGTGCGAGTGGAGTGCCAGAACGCAGCGTTCCTCGCATGCGCGCGGTGTGATTAATCTGATAGACCTCACCTGCCGCAATGCGCCTGTGAATATCGTCAATGGCAGCGCGCGCGTCATCTGCCTTTAACGGAGCATGCCATTCAACCACTGCCTGGTCATTGTCGGTGTCTTCCCAGGAACCCGCTTCGTCGAACACAGCGAACCACGCCAACGGACCAGAGGGGAGGGGGTGCGTGACGAAAGCTTCATCAAACGCCGCTGCCGCCTCATAGCAAACGAAGCCCACGCACCACGATCCCGTCTTCGCATACGCGTGTGCGGTATCGATTACCTCTCGGACTTGGTGGAGCTCCGTGGCTTCAAGTACCTTGATGGGTGATTTGAATGAAGCCCGAAGCGGTGGTTCACCCGCTCGCGGAGAGATGAAATCAATGAATGCGCGCACAGACGGGAAAAAAGACAAAGTGAATGCTCAGGAGAGAAACACGTGGATTGAATCATAAGCAGAGGCTCGTTCTCCGCGTGCTCCTGGAGTGCCGGTCCTTCCAGAGGGTCGGCAGGGATTCAGGAGGCGCCTCCGCGATCAAAGAATGGTCTGCCATTCGCGCCCGTCGTATACCGTGGCTCCGTGCATGCCCGCCAGCAGCATCACGCCATCGCCCACCGACAGGTTGCCTGAACAGGCCTTCACATCTACCGGCACATCGGCCTCTTTGAGTCTGCCGTTCTCGATGACCCATAGGCCATAGTCCGAGGTGCACCACACCTTGCCGTCGTACCAGACCATGTCTTTGAACGCCAGGGTCATTTCATCGCGGTGGATGATCTCCCAAGCGTCTTCGCGGCCACGCATAACCGATCCGCTCTGCATCCCGATGTAGACATAGCCGTCGCCTGCACAGCAGACGCTACGAAAATACATGTTGGTGGGGACCACACATTGGTACCAACGCTGCCCGTCATAGCGCCACGCATCGCCTTTGCCACCTACGCAGTAGATATCCGTTGAATTGAAGCCATCTATTGCGTCGAATCCAGCATCATTATTTTTTCCAATATTTTGTGGAAGTGGCAATGTACTGCGATCACCAACTAGAGACTGCCATTTATTGGCCTCCACTCTTTTTGCAACGGTACGCCAGAGCCCTACCGCATAAATAGTGCCATCAATGCTTTTTTGATTCATGCATCCCCAAAGAACACAATCATGGCCTGACTTTCCTTGAGGTATCGAGTCCTCCATGCGGTCTTCTCCCCCTCCAAGCACAGCGACATCGCACTCCCGAGAAGTCATAACTGCTTGATTCACAGGGACCTTACTTGATACCAACCGAGCTCCCTTAAATCCGTAATACTCAGTCCAGTCTAATCTTTCTCCCACAGAATCCATGGAAAAGTAATTAAGAATTCTTTTCAAACCTTCATCTGATTTCTCGATATCTTGAGCAAGCAAAAAAGAAAAGGTTGACCTATCTCTAATTGAGCAGTCTGAAATAAAGAAACCTGCAAAAGCGTTTTTCCGCTCAGAGTCACTTAATAATAGAAAATTATTCAAAGTCATCTCCCTTTAGCTCTCTTGTCTGTGTTGGAAGAGGATGATGCAGCGCCACCTGACCGTCCAGTACTACCCGACTTTCCTGATTCGCTCCTGGGTATACAGTTCATCCGAACATAAAGAGCATGAAGCTGTGCCTCAAAGTACTTGATATCGCACATTGACTCTGGAAAAGCTGCCTGTATTGACCGGGCACCAGCGCCAATATGGAAATATGCTGTTCCGCCAGGCGACTTCTTAAGTGCCTGCGTGCTGGTCACGCGCTGGGTGATTGGCGCTGATGGGAATTCATTCTCACCGCTTTAGCAAGCTCAACCACCGAGAGCGGCGCAGAACCTTCTGCCTTGTTATTGATAGTGATATACGCCGGCAGCTTCTCACCCGTGGTCCCCTTGATCACGCGGGTCAGCGCCTCTCGTGTCTGGAGATCGGGGTCAACAAGCCTATCGAATGGCTCGTAGGTTTGCCGGGCTGCCTCGTAGCCATAGGCGCCATGGCGGCGATGCAGGTTCCAACGACAAACCAGCGGACCAGGCCAAAGCGCGCGCAATAGGGGCAACTGATCCTCAATAGGCGGCATCTTGGCATGCAGCCCAAGGCAGTACGTGGTGGGATTGGTGGCGCGGGCTTGCCTGAGCATACGAGCCAGCAATGGCGCGTTGGTGGCGGTGAGAAATGCGGCATCACGCACTTCTATCGCTACCACTCCATCTGGAGCCCTTGGCGTAACGCAGGGAAGGGCGGCCAGCATGATCCCAATTTTCTCGATGACCTCCGGTATACGAGACAAAAGCTGGTGGGGCAGGGGGCTGATCTGAAAGACCAATGCACCTACCTTGGCGCCCAATCCCTCCAACGCTGGCTCCATAAACTCTCGAATAGCCAGATCCGGGCTCAGAAATGCCGGATTGAGGGTCATTCCGCGTCCAGTTTCAGATCGAACCTGAGCATCAGCCACCAAGCTAGGCGCCTTGACCACAAATCGAAAACCATCAGGAACCTGCGCCGCATACTGGGCGTATTGGCTTACGCTCAGGGGCCGATAAAAAGCCCTATCGAGACTGACCGTTTGCAAAAGAGGGTGCTTTGAGTAAGCCGGCAGCCCTTCTTTCGATAGCTTGGCATCCGGATACTGTCCGCCCCAGACCAGCCCGGACCAACCAGGAAAACTCCAGGACGAGGTACCAAGCCACAAATGGGAAGGCAAGCTCTTGGCCAATTCCAGGAGATCAGGAGAAGGCTCTGCCGGTTGCACGCCGGCAATGCGCCGCGGCGTACGGGCACGCCGCTCCACGGGCGGGTTGGCAGAGACAGGCAGGCCTTCCTCGGGTTTCGTCTCCGCGGGCAATTCACCGGAAAAAAGTGAAGCTTGGTCAAGTGGAACGGGCATATCGCTGTAAGCGGAAATCTGCGAGGACTCATGAAAACGACCAGGACCCCAGTTCGCGCTCAAAATGAGGTGTGCGCTACGATTATGCGGATTCCAACGCATTTTCCATGCACCAGTTTTCTATAGTCCTCCGTCTCGCTCACTTATGTCCATGTTTCCTCGCTTGAAATGAATAACCTGCAGGAGCTCACGGACGACGCTTATTGGATGCGGCAAGCCTTGGCTGCGGCCCAAGAAGCTGGCGCACGCGGCGAGGTCCCCGTAGGTGCTGTGGTCGTGCGGCAGGGCCAGTTGATTGCCACAGGCAGCAATGCCCCTATTGCAGGCCATGATCCCACGGCCCACGCCGAAATCGCAGCACTGCGTGCCGCGGCGTTAAAACTTGGGAACTACCGGCTTGACGACTGCGAGCTCTACGTCACGCTGGAGCCTTGCGCAATGTGCGCTGGAGCCATGCTGCACGCCCGTCTGAAACGCGTCGTTTTCGGCGCACCAGACCCTCGAACCGGTGCCGCGGGCTCGGTGCTCAATTTGTTTGCAGAGCCGCAACTCAACCATCAGACCCAGCTCGCAGGTGGTGTGCTCGCACCAGAGTGCGGCGCCATGTTGCGTGAGTTTTTCCGGCCAAAGCGCAGCAACCCCAGTCCTTTGCGTGAAGACGCTTTGCGTACCCCAGACACCGCATTCGCTGCTCTGCCGGGTTACTCATGGCACCCCCATTACGTGAGCAACCTGCCCAGCTTGGCGGGTCTGAGAATGCATTACGTGGACGAAGGGGAGAAGAGCGCACCACGTACCTGGCTCTGCTTGCATGGGAATCCAAGCTGGAGCTACCTCTATCGCCACATGATCGCCGTTTTTGCGGCCGCTGGGGACCGGGTAGTGGCACCAGACATGCCGGGTTTCGGCAAGAGCGACAAACCCAAGCGCGAATCCGCTCACAATTTCGTGTGGCACCGGCAGGTGCTGTTAGAGCTGATAGAGAGACTGGATTTGAAGAACATCATCTTGGTGGTCCAAGATTGGGGTGGCTTGCTGGGCTTGACATTGCCTATGGCCGCGCCTGATCGCTACAAAGGCTTGCTCGTCATGAACACCATGCTGGGCACCGCGAACGCTCCACTTTCCCCCGGAGTCATGGAGTGGCGCCGGATGTGCGCAAACAAGCCGGCCTTTGATATTGGGCGCCTTCTGGCACGCAGTACCCCTCAGCTTTCGGCCCAAGAGCGCAAAGCCTATGAAGCTCCGTTCCCGGACTCTGGCTACCGGGCCGCCACACGTGCATTTCCCGCCATGGTGCCGGAATCCGTGGATGAGGAGGCTGCCGTCATATCGCGGGTTGCCCGCCAGTACTGGAGCCATCAATGGACCGGCCAAAGCCTGATGGTAGTGGGCGGCCAGGATCCAGTGATTGGCATCGCGGAAATGCAGGCGTTGCGTGCCGATATCCAAGGGTGTCCTGCACCCTGGGTCATCGAGCATGCCGGCCATTTCGTGCCGGAACTGGGCAAACCCATTGCAGAGCGGGCGCTAGATTATTTCGAGAAAAACTGAAGCCTCAGTAATACAAGGTTTTATTCGTTTCTAATATATTCATCTGCCTCAGAGTCGGCCTCGCCTGGTGTGGCCATCCCAAATTTGGGAAAACAAGGTCGATTTGGAGCCAGCGCCCCTCACCAAGGCGCTTGCAGTCAGTCAACTCCAACAATAACCAATCACCGATCGTCATGGCTCATATCTATATTTACTCTCCTTCGGGCGCAGTGCGCGACCGCGGCGCATTTCGGCGCGGCGTCAAACGCTTGCAGTCACTTGGTCACGAAGTCGAGATAGACGCTGCTGCACTCGATAGCTGGCAGCGCTTCGCGGGCGACGATGCCACACGTTTAGCCGCCATCGGTCGCGCGGCTGCCAGCGGCGCAGACGTCGCCCTGATCTCCCGAGGCGGCTTTGGCATTGCTCGCCTTCTGCCTGATTTACCCTACCGCCAGATCGCCAAGGCTGTAGAAAAGGGCACCCGTTTTGTGGGTTTCAGCGACTTCACCGCTTTTCAGCTGGCATTGTTGGCCAAGACGGGCGCAGTCACCTGGGCGGGTCCGGCGCTATGTGAAGGCTTTGGCACCGGCGATAGCTCAAACAAAGCAGGCGAGGGCGGTAAATCCGAACCAGATGGCCCGGACGACATCATGCTGGCCTGCTTCGACGATTTGATCCACGGCATAGGGGAGGGCACCGGTTGGCGACTCCCAGCAGACTCCGCCAAACTCTCGCTAAAGGGATTCAAGGCGCGGCAGGCTCCGCTCTGGGGTGGCAATCTGGCCGTATTGACATCTCTTTTAGGTACACCGTATTTCCCGGATATCAAGAAAGGCGTGCTCTTCCTGGAAGATGTGGGCGAACACCCGTACCGCATAGAGCGAATGTTGAGCCAACTATTGCTCTCTGGGGTACTTGCTCGTCAGCAGGCCATCGTGCTGGGTCAATTCACTGACTACACATTGTCTTCGCACGACAAAGGCTACAGCTTGGCCAAGGTGGTGGAGTGGCTGCGCGGACACGTGAAAGTGCCGGTTTTGACCGGACTGCCGTTTGGCCACGTTCCAACCAAAGTGCTCCTGCCGGTAGGTCTTAAGGTTGAGCTCTTGTTGGAAGACCGTGAAGCTCTCTTGCTCTGGGGCCACGTCCACGGGGACCACGCTCACTAAGGGCACGTTCTCCCGTTCAATTTACATGCGCAAAGTGGTGGCGCGAGACATCATTCCTTTGGGCAGCATGCCATCGAACAACACAGAGAGACTGATCATTTTTGTATGGGCAACCTGCTCGCCATGCAGACCGGCCAAAGCGGCCATAAGCTCTGCACGCGCATACCAGAGGGCCTGTGCATCGCCGCTAAGGTGAATGCGGCGCACCACGCCCGGGAAATCCTTGGCACCGTCTGGTCCCAGCATATCAAGCATGGTCAGTCGGATGTCTTCAATCCGATCTGACTGCCGCTGCGCCAGTGGCTTGGAATGTGGTTGCAGACCTGTCCACCTTCCATACAGTTCTGCAAAAATATTTGTAACGGCCCAACTCATGCGAAGATTGAACGTAGTTAGAAGTAATTTTGTAATTCTTAATGCTACTCCAGCTACGAGATGTGTGGAGGAAAAATTTTCCAGTTAACTTATCCATTCGTTGCCCAAGTACGACGGATGACTGAAAAACTGCTCAGAGACTCAGACCACGCGTGTTGAATTTCCGTTTCAACCCCATCATTGCCAAGTATTGGGCATATATAAGGGGGCGTCTTTTAAGCGGTTCAGCGACTGTTGTAGCTGAACCCACGCCCACGCAACCCGTCTTGCCGCATATGGAAAACCCTCTGCAGACCATCGTTTTCATCGATCTCGCTGATAGCACTGCAGCCTTCCAAGCGTTGGGCAATGAAGAGGTCGCGGGCGTGATCTCCAAGCTCACGCAGTGGATTGGAAGGGTGTGTGAAGCCCATGATGGTCGAATAGTCAAGTTCCTGGGCGATGGCGTACTTGCCGAATTCGACAATGGGGCCACGGCTGCCGCCGCTGCCGTATTTCTTCAACAACAACACACAGCTCGAATTCGGCCTTGGCCGAAACCGTTGCGGATGGGATTGAAGATTGGCTTGGCTTCGGGCTTGGTAGTACGTATGGGCGACGATGCTTATGGAGAGTCCATTAATTTGGCATCTCGCCTGTCAGACATGAGCGGCTCCAATTCGATCTGGGCCACCGAATCTGTCATTGGCCAATTGCAGGGCGAACGCGAAACCGTGTCCGCGAATGGTCGTGAAGGGGTGCTGGACCAAGTGCGCTACCGTACCTTGGGTACGATCAATATCCGGGGAATCACAGAGCCGCACTCAGTCTTCCAAATTGAATGGAATGATGAGGTTCCGACGGACCTCATGACCGTCCGCGGAAACCTTAGCGAGTTCGGTCAAACCCAAGCAGCGGAGCCGGAAAGCAAGATCCTGCTGTCCTGGCTTGACACCGAAAAGGCTTTTCCCAACAGCGAAATGCCGATAGAAATCGGCCGCGCGCCTAGTGGCGCCTTTGTCGTGAGCGACCAGCGTGTTTCCCGTAAACACGCGAGCATTGAGTGGATCAACGGAGCCTTTGTGCTGACCGACCTCAGCAGCTACGGAACCTGGGTGCGTTTCTCTGGCAAGGACGGCTCGGAAACCCAACTGCGCCGCAACCAGTGCGTGCTGCATTCGAGCGGCGAGATGGCCCTGGGCGCACCGTTTTCCGATTTCAGTGCGCCAACCTTGACCTTCCACGTCAATTCAACCAAAGCCTAGTCAAATTGCGGCGTGGAGTGCAAAAGGTGGGGGGCAGGGCGGGAGGCTTGGCTGCAACCGATTGATGACGTCCCGACCACGCAAGCCTGACCCGATCCCGCTCATTGGTCATAGCCCAGCCGCCTGCAACTAGCGACACGTCAGTCGACGGGAGGCCCGCATCCACGGCAAAGGCTCGAGCGACCTACGCAAACTGATTGCGCAGCCGGGCGCGATGACTCCTGGATCCAGGCGAGCTACGCTCGTTTCATGTCCGGCCACATCTGGGCTGTCAACGCGACGACCATGAGCAGCTTGGCAAAGGACCACAACTGCAGTCAAGAATCCTGTCCTCGCGTTTCGCCTCCTCGTTTGTCTCGTTGACGCATTTTTGAATGAATGTCAAAATATCTGATATCTCAGATATCTCAGATATCAGTTTGCCTAGATGAATTTTCTGCTCTGCACTGTTCAACAGACTTGGAAGCGCCGCGCTCCATGAGCAAAGCTCTAGAACTCGAACGCCCTCGCTTGTTAACCGACGTGGTGGGTGTGCGCCTGCGGGAAGCAATCATCAATGGTGACCTAAAACTGGGCGAACAGGTCTCAGAGGCGCAGCTTGCGCAATTGATGAACGTGAGCAAAACGCCTGTGCGCGAGGCCCTACTGCGCCTCAAATCCGAAGGGCTGGTGGAGATTCACCCACAGCGCGGGACCTTCGTCTTCCGCTTGTCCACTAAAGAAGTAGCGCATCTATGCCAATTCCGAGCCATGATAGAAACGGAAGCACTACGAGAAGCCATGCACGCGCGTCCGAAGGCACTAGTCAAGCGATTGGCAGTGCTCGTGAAGTCAATGAGGACGGCCGAACAGGCGCAGGATATGTCTGCGTTGGCGCAGTTGGACATGGACTTCCATTGGGCGCTTTTGGCGTTATGCGAGAACGACTACCTGCGTGCCGGATATGAGCTTCTGCGCTACCAGCTCAACGCTCTGCGCCACCGTTCGCCCATCTCGAACGCGGTGTCAAGTCACCAGATCCTAGTGGACGCAATTGCTGGGGACGATGTCACCACTGCCACGGGGTTGCTGCGTGAGCACATTCAGGACAACGAGCCCCGGTACTGCATTGCCTGCGGAGTGGCATAACAGTCATTTTTTCTTGGACAATAAATCTCCCAGCGTCATTCGACTATGAAAAACATAATTCAGAATCAACATCTAAGTCCATTAATGATCGCCGCAGGCAACGGTGAAGCGGAGGAAGTAAAAAAACTCCTCGCGGGTGGAGATTCTCCCTTTTTACTTGATAGCCTTACTGGGACGTCACCTTTGCATTTTGCGGCTCAAGGAGGGAACATCGAAGTTGCCCGTCTCCTGATCGGTGCAGGTGCCCTAATCAATTTGCAAGCTGCAAGTAACAGCTTTACGCCATTAATGGTCGCGGTTTGGTATAGAAATCCGGAAATGGTCCAATTTTTGTTAGAGCAAAAAAGGATAAATCCTTTAATGAAGAATTTATTCGGAATGACAGCTCGAGAGTTCATCAATGAGAAAGATGAAGCTTCACAGAATAGGGCCGATAGAGAAATAATCGGAATATTCGATGAATTTTTCAAAAATAGAAATATATTTATAACACACCATTTTGAGGAAGACGAAGTCACACCAAAGCCTAGTGGAAATATTAACGTTCGGATTCCCAATGGCATCAATGGCAACGATTACCATACTTCTGCATTGGTGGCCGGAAGAAATGGGGATATTGCGCTCTTAAAAAAATTGCTGGCGGATGGAGCAGATATCCTAGCAACCGACGAATATATGCTCGCCAACATCGCACACAAGGCAGCGTATAACGGTCACGCAGACATCTTGGAGTTGATATGTAGACTTCCGGATTTTGACGAAATTAAAGATAAACAAGGGCCTACTAACGGTTATACGCCACTACATGACGCGGTGTGGCACGGGCATTATGAGGCTGTCAAAATTCTCTTAAGTTCCGGTGTGATAAGAGATTTAAAGGCATGGGACAACCTTACGCCGCTGGATCTTGCTCTCAAAAATGGATATGAAGAGATAGCTGAACTTTTTAAGTAAAGAAAAACCTCTGTTCTATAGGCTCCAAAGGAGGGTGGACGCATAACTGGCTCTCACGTTCTCATAAGAGCCGACCTTACTCATTGCACCTTGCGTGAATTCACTCATTGCAGACCCTAGTTGGCCAAAATTCAGGGGGTTAAGTAGATTTCAGGGGGTTCCCTCGGTGCGTGTCACGCTGGCATCTCTAGGTATATGAGCTCGGAGAGTTGGGCGTTAGCTCTGACATGAGTGAAGCTGCGCTCCCGTACATCAACATGTGCGACTCAACGCATAGGCCGCAAAGTTGTAATCTCACATGTAGACATGTCATGTGCACGACCTAAGGTTGAGCTCTTTGCAGAGGACAATGGTCATGAGGTATGGCGTCAACGAGAGGACGCGACGGTTGCTGAGAGCATCCCCACATTCTCGATACTTAACATAATACACATCGTATGAAGTAAGACCAACACGGCAGATACCCCTGCACGTGCGGGAAACCCGCGCCAGCCAAGGCCGCAAGCTCCGTTCGTTGTATCGCAGCCTGGGCTGGTCAAGGGCCGACTGCGCGAAGTTCCTTCATGTCACCAAGCGCGGCCTACAGAACTTGGACGCCGTTCGCCACGCTCAAGCTGTGATGCGACTGCATCTGCGCTTCATGCGGCAACATGGCACGCTACACACAGCTTGTTCCCATCGAGGTCACGAAAGTACGCGCCGAAATATTGCTCGTGGTATTCAGGCCGGAGTCCTGGAGCGCCTTCGGGTGCAGCACCAAGCAGCAACGCGAGTTCATACACTCGCTCGACTTTAGCTCGCGATGAAGCCATGAAGGCCACCATGGTGCCGTTTCCGGGGCTCGGTGCTTCGGTATTGAACGGTTTGGCAATAACGAATAGCGGGCGTGGACCGGGAGTTGACTCCCATCCTGCCCATGGTTTTTCAGGGTCACAGAACCGCTCTTTGAAACCCAATACCTGAAAAATCTGGCGATAGAAATTCAACGATCGGTCGAAGTCAGAGATCCCAACAAAAACATGCGAGAACATTTTTCCATCCTCAGATTCACATCTACCGATTGACTTCGACAAATGGCGCCAACCATTCGTCAGAAAGAATTATCAATCATCGATGTCATTTGGTTCTCTCCAGCTGAGCACCTCGTCTCGCATAGTTCTCGACATCAAGCACCTCCGGAGCTACACCTGCGCTTTTTTCCATCGTCGGGTAGCTTCTGACGGCCCTTGGGGCCGCGCCAAGTTCGTTTACTCCGTTCTTGAGCTTGTGGCTCGCTATCCCGGACCGCCCTTCTCTCTTCTATCAGGGATTTCGGCACTCTACTGCCATTCATGTCACCCAAACAGGTGATAGACAGGCATCCGGCGCCAGCTTAAGCTCGTAACCACTTTGAAAATTCATCCGCAGCACATGACTAAAAACCTCTTCACTCATGCAGTCCATATGCTTTTACCGGCACTTGGCCTTGTTTTCTGCGTAAACGCCCAGGCCAACTGGCTCATGTATGACGAAGCCAGTTCAAAAGGAATTTATGTTTTTGAGAACGGCGTACGGTACGAAGGAGGCGTGCGTAACAAGCAATTCCACGGGCACGCCGTAGTCACCTCGCCTAATGGTCAACGCTTTGAGGGAGCCTATGTTGACAACAAGCGAACCGGCTATGGGGTGCTCGTTTCGGCGAGTGGGCAACGCTTTGAAGGGCAGTTTTTAGATGGAAATCGGACTGGGAAGGGACTTCATACGTGGCCGGATGGTCACCGCTACGAAGGCGATTTTCTTGATGGGAAAGCTCACGGCCAGGGAACGATGGCCTACCCCAATGGACAACGTTACGAAGGTCAATTCTTAGAAGGAAAAAGAGCGGGAAAAGGGGTTTTAACCTGGCCGGATGGTCACCGCTACGAGGGCGATTTTCTTGATGGGAAAATGCACGGCCAGGGAACGATGGCCTCCCCCAATGGACAACGTTACGAAGGTCAATTCTTAGAAGAAAAAAGAGCGGGAAAAGGGGTTTTAACCTGGGCGGATGGGCAACGCTACGAGGGCGAATTCTTGGATGACAACCAGAGTGGACGCGGGTTGCTTGTGTACGCCGACGGTCGGCGCTACGAAGGTCAATTTTTAAATGGAAAAATAGCGGGAAAAGGCACTTTCACTTGGCCATCTGGGGCCCGCCATGAAGGCGACTACCTCAACGAGAAGCGGAATGGGCATGGGGTTTTTACATACTCAAATGGGCAACGGTATGAGGGGCAATTCCTGGATGGAGACGAGTCCGGAAAGGGAGTTCATACCTGGCCTTCAGGCCAACGATACGAAGGTACCTTTTTGAAAGGGGCGCTCGAGGGTTGGGGCGAGATGCGTTACGCAGATGGAGAGAGGTATGCCGGAGAATGGCGAGGAGGCAAACGCGTAGACCGCATTGAACAGCGGGAGGCGCGCGAACGACAAAATTCAGGCAATACCTCCCAGCTCATCGCTGGCTTGATCGGTACAGCCGTCATTGGAAGCGCGCAGGGAATTGGAAGTGCTGCAAAGTTGCGTATGGCAGGCGGATTTATTGCTGACGTGGCGACTAACGGCCAAGCGGGTGGCATACAGAGCGCAACTCGAGACATTCAATCAATGCCCATCAATACGCAGCAAGGCTTTGCTGAACAGCAGCGGGCAGCCTTGGCCGCAGAAAGAGCACGCCAGGAGAATCAGCAGGTACTTGCGCGTGCTGAACAAGATAGACAACAGCGGCAGGCTCGTCTTGAACAGGACAAGCAGCAGCTGGCTACTCGTACCGAACAAGCAATCCAGCAGCCGGCTACTCGCGCTGCACCACAAAACCAGCAGTCGCTGCCGGTTACTGGTGGTGGTACTGGACAGCAAAGCCTGCAGTTGATTGCTCGTTCGGATCCACAAAACCCACGGGCAGTTGCTCCTGGTGAGCAATCTTCTCCACCAGCATTTCCGCCGGTGATGGAAACCAATCCGTATGTACGGGACTCTCATCGGAACTTCTCCTCTTGGGACGTGCCGATGTCCCCATGGAGCGGAGACTCCAGATTTGCAGAAACCCGTGCCGCAGCATGCGAAGCTGTCCTGAATGTGATCTCACGGAAGATCCAAGAAGAGAATGCCAGGGGCTACAAGGTCGTCACGGAGAAAACAAATTGCATATGTAAAACCACTGGGAACCATGGCGAAATTCCGGTGGTTGCAAAAGGTTGGCTGTGCGGCGCCTACTTTCAATCACGTGATACGGGTAAGCGGAGAGGCGATGTGGCTCGTTGACATTGGTCGATCAACAACGGGAGCCTTGACGCGCTAAGTGCCAGTCGACAGACTTGGTTTTTATCCGAATGCGGTCATTTAAGCTGCTTTAACCGGACGTGGCTCTGGATTGGTTCGGTAGAAGCTTGTTGCGGCAGAAACTCGTATCGCGGCCGCTCATAGAGGGCTGGGAAGCCAGTTTTAGAGTGACCTTAATTCATCCACGGAGTTTTTCCACCCTGAGATGCTCGCAAACGCGACCACCAGGCAGCTCCGGCAATACCTCGTCTGCCTCCCCTCCCGGTGATTGCCGGTGCTTACGGCAGTGACGGCCCGGATGTGTGCTGGTCAAGTAATTTCGGACACCGAGATAAGGGCACGTTCTGCCATGTGCCGTTCATAGACATTGGGAGGCAGATAGCCCAGGCTCGAGTGCAGACGGCGGCTGTTGTAGAAGCCGACGATGTAGTCGCAGATGTCGGCGGCGGCTTCAGCGTGGTTGGCGTAGTCGCGCTGCCACACACGTTCCATCTTGAGGTTCAGGAAGAAGCGCTCCATCACGGCGTTGTCCCAGCAGTTGCCCTTGCCGCTCATGCTCGCGCGCAGGCCATGGCGTGCCAGCAACTGCTGATGCTCGCGGCTGGCGTACTGGCTGCCCCTGTCGGAATGAACGATGAGTCCTGCAGCAGGGCGACGCTGCGCGATGGCCATCGCCAACGCATCGCACACCAGTGTGGCCGGCATCTCGTGTGACATGGCCCAACCCACGATCTTGCGGGAATACAG
>NZ_AUGX01000039.1 GCF_000422885.1 Ottowia thiooxydans DSM 14619
GCGTGCACCGTGCTCACCGCGGGCACAGCCAGACCAAGATCGCTCAATCGAGTGGCCAACTTGCGAGCACCCCATGCAGGGTGCTGTTCACGCAACTGGCACACCTGCTGCTCAAACTCGGCTGAGCTGCGCTTTGGAGAGTGCATGGGCCTTCGACTCAAGTCGCTCAGAGGCTGCTCGCGGCGAGAGCGCTCAAGCCATTTGTAGCCCGTGGTGGGACTGATTCCGAGACCGCGACACAGCGCCCGGATGTTGGTGCCGTCGTGCTGCGCTAGTGCAACGAATTCTTCGCGTAGTGACATTGCGGACTTCTCCTGCCATGGCATCGCTTTGCTCCTATTGGGCTGCTTGATGCTCTAGCTTGATGTGTCCACCATGTCTCCGAACATGTGTCCACCATGTCCCCGGTCTATACACACGGCCTCAAGGGGTGGGGAGCCTCACTCGGGCCATTGCTGCGCTCGGCCTTCGAGATATTAGTCTTTCCCCTGCCGGGGGAAAAATAAATTAAAACCTTGAAGGGCTGGTCCTAAGCCTGTTAAACGTTTTAACGCGAGGTGGGAAAAACAGATTGGATCGGCTACCGATGGACTGAAAGGTGTACAACGCAGCAAACCACCCAGCCCGCGCCCACACGCCAAAAACAAGGCCCTTAATAGCCTCTTAGAATCCTACAGTGCAAACATCTAACCAGACCTCCGCCGACCTCCCGCGCCGCGCCATCCGTGAACTGCCCGACGAGCTGATCAGCCAGATTGCGGCTGGTGAAGTGGTTGAACGGCCTGCCTCCGTGGTGCGCGAACTGGTAGACAACGCGCTGGATTCTGGCGCTTCGCACATTAGCGTGCGTCTGGCGGCGGGAGGCGTCCGCCTGATCTCCGTGGAAGACGATGGCACTGGCATCCTGCCCGAAGAGCTACCCATAGCGCTCAAACGCCACGCCACCAGCAAGATCGCCAACCTGATGGAACTGGAATCGGTAGGGACCATGGGTTTTCGCGGTGAAGCCCTGGCCGCCATCAATTCAATCGCCGAAACCACCCTGCTTTCACGCACTGGCCAGCAACCCAACGCCTATTTCCTCGATGGCCGCACTGGCGAGCTAAGACCAGGTGCGCGGGGCGTCGGCACCACGGTGGAAGTGAAGGAGCTGTTTTTCAGCGTGCCGGCGCGGCGGAAGTTCCTCAAGACCGATGCCACCGAACTGGCTCATTGCCTGGAAGCGGTGCGCCGCCACGCTCTGGCGCGGCCGGACGTGGCTTTCACTATCTGGCACGACGGCAAACTCATCGAACAATGGCGTAGCCACCCAGGCCCTGAGGGGCTTGCGCAGCGTCTGGGCGACGTATTGGGTGAGGATTTCCTGGCGGGTTCGGTGCCGGTGGACTACCAATCTGGTTCCGTGCGTGTGACCGGGCGCGCTGGTGTGCCTGATATCTCGCGGTCCCGGGGGGATCAGCAGTTTGCTTACGTCAATGGCCGGTTCGTGCGAGACAAGGTCATCACGCACGCTGCGCGCAGCGCCTACGAAGATGTTCTGCATGGTCAGCGTCAACCCGTGTATGCGCTCTACATCAGCGTGGAACCCACGCGAGTAGACGTCAATGTGCACCCCACGAAAATCGAGGTGCGCTTCAGGGACAGCCGAGAAGTGCACCAGGCCGTTCGCCATGCCGTGGAAAACGCTTTGGCCGCACCACGTGCGGGCCAGGTATCAGCCGCTGCGAACGCCCTCCCCGAATCTTTGCCACTGGCACCAGCCGCTCAGACTACAAGCTGGCAAGCCACCCCGCCAGAACCACCTCCCTCCAGCTACTTCAAGGCATTTCAGCAGATCTTTCCGAGGCAAGCTTCGATGGATCTGAGCGCCAGCCGCCATGCCGTGGAGGAGCTGAAGGCGCTGTGGGCGCCGGCGCCCAGCAACGACGCAGCTGCCCCATCGCTTGAAAGCCCCAGTGCAGCCCATCAAGCGCCGCCCGGCCAAACACCAAGCCAGCCGCACAATGAACCACAGGACTGGCCCCTGGGCCGCGCCGTCGCTCAATTGCACGGGATCTACATCCTGGCGGAAAACCAATCGGGGCTGATCGTGGTGGATATGCATGCGGCACACGAACGCATCGTCTACGAACGCTTGAAACTTCAGCTAGACGGCGCCCGGATCGCCAGCCAACCACTGCTCATTCCCGCCACCTTCGCCGCCACGCCGCATGAGGTGGCCACCGCAGAAGCTTGTGCTGAGGTGTTGGGGCGGCTTGGACTGGATATCGCGCCGTTCTCACTCAAAACCTTGGCGGTACGCGCAGTGCCCACCACTTTGGCCTCAGGCGATGCCGTGGAACTGGCGCGCAGCGTTCTCGCTGAGCTGGCTCAACACGACGCCAGCACCGTGGTCGAGAGAGCCCAGCATGAGTTGCTAGGCACCATGGCCTGCCACGGCGCGGTCCGCGCCAATAGGCGGCTGACCCATGAAGAGATGAATGCCTTGCTGCGGCAGATGGAAGCCACGGAGCGCTCAGACCAATGCAACCACGGCCGCCCCACCTGGCGCCAACTCACGCTGCGCGAGCTCGACGGGTTATTCATGCGCGGACGCTAAGCGTTGAATCCACCGGCTGTCATCGTCCTGCTGCTGGCGCTGCTGCTTGGCATACAGCCGGTAACGACGGATGTTTACCTGCCCGCCCTCCCCTCCATTCAGGATTCGTTTGCCGCCTCCATGGCGCAGATTCAGCTGACCTTCTCAGGCTTGCTGCTTGCCTTTGGGGTTTCGCAGATGGTCTGGGGGCCGCTCTCCGATCGTATTGGCCGTCGACCCGTGCTGCTCTGGGGAATGGCGCTATATACCTTGGCGTCAGTCGGCGCCATGCTGGCGCCCGCCATGGGTTGGTTGATTGCTTGGCGCGTCTTGCAAGGCGCAGCCATGGGTGCTGCTGTCATGTGCGCACGCGCTATCGTGCGAGACGTGTACCGGCCGCTGGAAGGAGCCCGGGTCATGTCCAAGGGACTTTCGGGCTTGGGCATCATTGCCGTTTTGGCAGCACCCCTCGGCAGCCTGATGACAGAGCTTGTGGGCTGGCGTGCAGCAATGGCCGTGCCGGCACTATTCGGCGCGGGCACATTGGCCCTGGTGGCATTGAGATTCGACGAGACCCTGGCTGTAAGAAACCCTGCAGCGCTGAATCCAGGCACATTGCTGCGCTCATGGGGTTTGATCGCGCGCCACCCCACTTTCAACACCTATAGCCTGCTGTCAACGGCCTCTTACGCGGCTCTGTTTACGTTTTTGGCCTCGTCATCGTTCGTTCTACTGCGGATACTTGGCGTTTCAAAAACCGGCTATGGGGCCATCATGGCTGTCTTGTCAGCGCTCTACATCGTGGGCACCATCATCTGCAGGCGCCTGCTTGCACGGTGGGGTGTTCGGCGTGCTGTGGCGCTAGCTGGTGGAATTACGTTCACAGCCGGATTGCTCCACTGCGCGCTGACATTTTTTGGTTGGGGTGAATCCTGGTATGGCGCTTGGGCCTTGGTAATCCCGCAGGGTCTTTTCATGCTGGCGCATGGCGTACACCAGCCGTGCGCACAGAGCGGCGCGGTGGGGCCTTTTCCCAGTATGGCCGGGGCCGCCTCAGCCTTGAACGGATTTTTCATGATGGCGGTGGCCTTCCCGATAGGCCTCTGGATTGGCCAAGCCATGGACGGCACTCCGCGCCCCATGGCCTACGGCATTGCATTCTGGTGCGGAGTAATTGCCCTCACGGCATGGACATGGGTACAAAAATATGGAGAACGCTAGAGTCATCGGCCTCGCGGGTCCTACCGCCAGCGGCAAAAGTGCTCTCTCGCTAGAGCTGGCCAGCCACTTACCCATCGAGATCATCAGCGTTGATTCGGCGCTGGTCTATGAAGGCATGGATATTGGCACCGCAAAACCCACGCCAGCCGAACGCGCAGTCGTGCCGCACCACTTGATCGACATCCGTGACCCGCTCGATACCTACAACGCCGCGGAGTTCGTACGCGATGCGCGGCGTCTTATCGGTGAAATAAACGCACGCGGAAAAGTCGCGCTGCTGGTGGGCGGCACCATGCTGTACTTCAAGGCGCTGACGGAAGGCCTGAATGACCTGCCACCGGCTGACTCCCAAGTGCGCGCCGCGCTGGAAGCGGAGGCTCTCGCACAAGGCTGGCCAGCACTGCATGCCGAACTCGAACGCGTAGATCCGGTCACGGCCAGCCGCCTGCCCGCAGGAGACACTCAGCGCATTCAGCGTGCTCTGGAGGTATGGCGCATCACCGGAAAACCACTTTCCAGCTTCCACACACAGAAGAACAAAGAAAGCCCCCTGGAAACCGGCCTGGCTTTTCCGCTTTTTTCCCTGGAGCCCACGGACCGCCCATGGCTGCACGCGCGCATCGAACAGCGCTTTGACGCCATGCTCGCAGCAGGTTTCATGGACGAAGTCGCAAGCTTGCGCGCCCGAGGCGATCTTTCGCCGGAGTTGCCCTCCATGCGCTGCGTGGGATACCGGCAGGCATGGGAAGCGCTGGATACAGGCGAGCCTCTTGCACAAATGCGCGAACGCGGCATAGCCGCCACCCGTCAACTAGCCAAACGACAAATCACGTGGTTGCGCGGCATGTCCGATCGCAAGGTCTTGAACATCACCGGCCAGGAAAACAGCCGCTCGCTTGCGCTTCGCTTGCTTGGTTTGCTGTAGAAACGAATCGCGTGCTTAGGCGACAATAAACATTTAGCGTCGGGCCTCGACCGCACAGCGTTTCCCGCTCTTCATATAAGCCATGTCGTCCACCCTGTACCCCATGCTCAGTGTGGCCTTTCAGGCCACACGCGCGGCTGACGCCAAGCTCCAGACCTCTCGGCAGGCTGAACAAGCCTGCTCGGCACCTCCATTCAGCGCCGCCAAAGAACTGGCGTCCTCCGGCCCATGAACATGGCCGCCATCCTGCGCTGGTTCGATCCTGCCCATTGGCCCAACCGTGGTCGCGCAGCAATGCGCACCCTGCTCAGCTACTACGTGCTCAACGGAGCAATGTGCGCGTTCGGGCTATTTCTGATTTCCACGGTGGTGCATGCGCTGTTTGGCGAAGCTGCTGCTGCGGCAGCCGTCGTGGGCGTGATAGCGACCATTCCGCCAGACATGGCGGCGCCACTTCGAGGCAAGGCCACACACATGGCCATAGCGCCGCTGATCGGTCTGCCACTGTTTCTAGCTGTGCAGTTGTTGCGCGCGCACCCGGTGGAACTCGGTTTGCTTTTGGTTCCAGCCACGTTCATGAGCTTTCTCGGCATGGCCTGGGGCAAGCGCGGCGCCCCGGTGGCCATTGCCGTGATGTTTTCCGTGGTCTTTTCGATGTCCACACCCGCCTCGGCCAATCTGGCTGAAGCCCTACAGCGCACCGGATTTTTTGCCTTGGGCGCTGCTCTGTATGTGCTGTATTCAGTTTTATCTAATACGCTGTGCAACGCTCGCTACCGTGCCCAACTCATCGCCGACTTGCTGCTGACCATGGCCGCGCTCATGCGCGCCCAAGCTAACCGCTTCGCCCCCAAATCGGCTGACTCCGCACCACTACCCGAAGGTGGAGAGCTCAGCGAACTCCTGCGCCGCCAAGCCGCACTCGCCGATCAATTGCAGAACACGCGAGACATCGTGCTCGAATCGCCGCGCACACCGCGCCGCCAACGCTTGGCAGGCATGTTGCTGGCAATGCTGGAAATGCGCGATCAGTTGGTGGCCAGCGAGCTTGATCTAGACCAAGTGCGTGAAGACGCGGGACACCACGCGGTGTTGCACGACGTGCGACAGATGCTTCAGCAAATGGCGCAAGATCTGGCGCAATTGGCCGATGCCCTGCTCACCGGCCGCATGCCCGCCCTGCCTGCCGACCATGGAGCTCGTCTGGCGGCCTTGCGTCTCGATGAGCAAGCAGACACGGCGGACCATACCGACACAGAGCCTGGAACTCCGCCGAACACGGGGCGCGCCGGCCTGGTGCGGGGCCTCGCCTACCGCCTTACGCACCTGAATGATGGCGTACAAGAATTGGGAGCACTCGCGCGTGGTGAGGCCAAGCCCGATCTCACCTTGGTGCGCAACAACTGGCGCCTTTTCGTCAGCCCTACGGATTGGTCGTGGCGGCCATTCTTAAGTCTCTGGGCGTGGCGAGCGCCTGCATTGCGCCACGCCATCCGCGCTGCGCTGGCGATTGGCACGGGCTACACCATCGCCGCCTTGCTGCCTTGGGGATCGCACGAGTACTGGGTACTCCTCACCATCGTGGTGGTGCTGCGCGGTAGCCTGGCGCAAACACTGGAGCGCCGTGATGCTCGCGTGGCAGGTACGGTGCTCGGCAGCTTGCTTGCTGTGGGCTTGCTCGTCATGCACCCGCCTTCGTTCGTGCTGCTACTTTCCGTGACCGTGGCGCAGGGCGTGGCGCACGGGTTCGCCATGCGGCGCTACCTGATCACCGCGGTGGCCGCATCCGTGCTGGGACTGGTTCAGGCACACCTGCTTTTTGCAGGAACCAGCCCCACCTTCGCTTTCATCGAACGCGTGGGCGATACGCTGCTGGGCGCAGGGCTTGCCTGGGCTTTCTGCTATGTGCTGCCTTCCTGGGAACGAGGCCAACTGGCCAGCCTGGTTCGCCGCAACCTCACGGCGCAGGCGCAGCACGTGCGCATGGCGCTGGGCGTGTCCGCCCTGCACGACATCGACACCCAGCCCGAGCTGGCTTGGCGCCTGGCACGGCGTGAAGCCTACGACAGCCTCTCAGCGCTGGTGCTAGCCACTGAACGCTCGCTGGCGGAGCCTCGCGCGGTACGGCCACCCATCGCGTTGCTGGAGCATATGCAAGCGCATGGGTATCAATTGTTGGCACAGTTAAGCGCGGCTAAATCCATGCTGCTTTTGCGCCGAGATCAATTGCGCCTGGACGAAATAGAGATACCGCTCATGCATGCCGCCAGCCGCATCGAGCAAATTCTCACAGGCGAAGCCGGTAGCTCGACGCCTATGCCACCAAGCCTGGCGGCCAACATGCCCACCTCCATCGAGGCTCTGCCGGACCCCTTCGAGAACGACATCAGCCCCTGGCTGATACGCCGCCTTGAATTAGCCATGGATCTGGCCAGAAAGATGCGCAGCGATGCCGATCAGGCACTGGAACAACTGACCTCCTCCAAAGCGCGGTCATAGCCACTAGCCTGATACGCCCCGCGTTAGCCCTATTCACTACTTTTTGGCCAAGAAAGGGCGAAGCGCCACGCAAGCGCTTCGATGCCAGGACATCAGAGTTCGTGGTTCGTCGTCATTTACAGCTCTCATCGACATGAAAACAATAAATGAGAGCTGTCGCAGGCAAGGCACGGCAATGCAATGCAATGCAATGCAATGCATGACGTAATATTGCCTTTACCAAAACATCAATGAATTTCACTCATTCATCATGCTGGAACGTATTCACTTGGCCGTTGTGCAAGAAGTCGAGAAACAGGGTTCTCTAACCGCGGCGGCTGAGGTTTTGCACGTCACGCAATCCGCGCTCAGCCACAGCATGAAGAAGCTGGAGCAGTATCTGGGCACAGACATCTGGCTTCGCGAAGGCCGCAGCCTGCGGCTCACACAGGCCGGGCAATACCTGCTCGCTGTGGCCAACCGAGTGCTACCGCAACTGAGCTTGGCCGAAGAACGGCTGGGGCAGTTTGCCCAGGGTGAGCGCGGCAGCCTTCGCATTGGCATGGAGTGCCACCCCTGCTATCAATGGCTGCTCAAAGTGGTCTCCCCCTACCTGGCGGCCTGGCCCGATGTAGATGTAGACGTCAAACAGAAATTCCAGTTCGGTGGCATCGGCGCCCTCTTCGGTTACGAGATCGACCTGCTGGTCACCCCAGACCCACTATTCAAACCTGGGCTGAAGTTCGAACCTGTTTTCGACTACGAACAAGTCTTGGTCGTGGCAAAAAACCATCCGCTAGCCACTGCAGCGCACGTGAAGCCACAGCAACTCACCAAAGAAATCCTGATCACCTACCCGGTAGATATTGAGCGACTGGACATCTATAACCAATTTCTGCTCCCGGCGGGCGTTACGCCAAAGCGGCATAAAACCATAGAAACCACGGACATCATGCTGCAGATGGTGGCCAGCGGCCGAGGCGTGGCCGCCCTGCCACGGTGGCTGGTGGAAGAGTACGCAGAGAAGCTAGAAATCGTCCCCGTCAAGCTTGGCCCCAAGGGTATCGCCAAACAGATTTTTCTGGGTACGCGCGAGGCCGACAGCGCCATTGACTATGTGCGGGCGTTTGTGGAACTGGCACGCCTGCCTGCCCCGCTCGCCTCCCAAGGAATTGCTTCATAAACCTGCCGGCAACGCGTTCCGCCCCTATCACTGATACGCCAAACGCGTCGCACCATCATCTGATTCATCCATCCAGCGCCTAAGAGCCTGGGGTGGGAAGTTCCCGTTTGAAAACGCGAGGCAATTGCTCGGGTGGATCATTTTTCTTTCCATTTTTTGTATACAAGCATATACTTTGACGCACAAAATGCCGATCTCAAAACACAACACCCAGGCTCATGCGGCCTACCAACAGATCAAGCAGCGCATCCTGGCCGGGAGCTTGACGGGCCAGGATCGACTGCGAGAAGTGGAAGTCGCAGAACTGCTTGGAATTGGCCGCACCCCTGTCCGGGAATCGCTTAAGCGCCTGGAAGAGGAAGGCCTGTTAACGCACGAGCCCCGCCGTGGCTTGGTCGTCACCAGCCTGGGCCAGCAAGCCGTCGCTGAGCTCTATGCCATGCGTGAAGTGCTGGAAGGCGCTGCAGCCGGGTTCGCTGCGCGCCATGCCACATCGGCAGAGATTGCCAACATGGAGGCCATACTGGACGAGTACGGCCCCACCTGTGATCCAGTCGCATTGAATCTGGAATTCCATGAAGCGATCTACCGTGCTGCTCACAACCGCCACTTGATCCGCTCTCTCCAGTCGATCACTGACACGACCTATCTGCTCGGGCGCAGCACCCTCGCGTCACGCGAGAGGGCCGATATAGCGCACCTGGAGCACCACGACATTCTCAAGGCCATCAAGGCCGGCGACGCTGACCGCGCAGGAGAGGCCGCGCGAGATCACATCCGCAAGGCTTTGCTGGAACGCCTGAAATTGCTTCGCCAACGCCAACGCGAGGCAGAAACCACAGAGAAGGTGTGAACGAATCCCTCATGCCCGCCGGACTCATTCAAAACCTCTGAATTCATTTCCCGCCATCCAAACAACACCGGAGACAACACCATGAACCCTTTGCCTCAAGCGGCGCGCCGCCGCATTCTCGCTTTAGCCGCGCTAGCTGCCTTTGCCATGCCTTGTGGCTCTGCCCTCGCGCAAGCAGCTTTTCCGCAGCGGCCGATCACGTTGATCGTTCCCTTCGCAGCGGGAGGTGGAACAGACAGCATCGCGCGAGACATCGCCAAGGTCATGTCTGAAAAACTGGGGCAACCAGTCATCGTGGACAACCGCGGGGGTGGCGGAGGATCCCTGGGCGCAAACATGGTCGCGAAGGCGAAAGCAGACGGCTACACACTGCTCTTTGCTACCTCCACTTTTGCCACCAATGCCGCCGCAGAACCCAAGCTGCCGTACAACGCCAGCAAGGATTTCGCACCGGTAGCGATGATCGGTCGAGGCCCCCTGCTGGCAGTAGCGTCTCCTCAGTTGGGAGTCAAGTCATTGGCAGATGTACGCCGCGTTGCGGCCACCCGCAGCGACGGCTTGAACTATTGCTCAGCTGGAGTGGGGAGCATCAATCACCTCTCGGGTGAAATGTTCCGACAACGATCGGGGTTGGCACTCACGCATGTAGCCTACAAAGGTAGCGGCCCCGCGACGCTGGATCTACTCGCTGGCCGTATCGACTTATTCTTTGCCACAGTTCCAACCATCTTGCAGCATGTCCGTGATGGCAAAGTTCAGACCTTGGCCGTCACCAGCGCCAAGCGCTCGCCACTGTTTCCAGACCTGCCGACCATGGCCGAAGCTGGCATTTCTGGTTTCGACATCACCACCTGGTGGGGCGTGCTAGCACCCGCAGACACGCCTGCAGCCGTCGTAGACGTATTGAACCGGGCCGTCAACACGGCCGCCGCGGAAGAGCCTGTCAAAGGACGGCTCCTGCACGAAGGCGCAGATCCCGTACGCCTCACACCGGCTGAATTCCGAACCACCCTGGACAACGAACTGGCGCTGTGGAAGCGCGTGGTTCAGGGCTCGAACATGCAGCTCAAGTAACCCGCCTGCTTTTTCCCACTCTCCTCTGAATAAACCATTGCGCGACTACACCATGCAAAAAGACATTCTTTCAACTTCCTTGAATCATGACGCGGACGGCATCGCACGCCGCAGCTTCCTTGGCTTGAGCGCCGCTTTGGCGATGGGCGTTCCGCATAGTGCATTCGCGCAGGCTGACTACCCCAGCAAATCGGTCACAACCATCGTTCCCTACGCTCCGGGCGGCCAGGGTGACGTATTCGCCCGCCTGTTAGGCGACCGGCTGACCCGGGTTCTGAAACACCCCTTCATCGTGGACAACCGCCCAGGCGCCAGCGGTGCACTCGGCGCGCGTCTGGTTGCGAAAGCCAAAGGCGACGGCTACACCCTGCTGCTCGGTCAGACGGGTGAAATCGCAGTCAACGGATCGGTCATGAAAAACCCGGGCTATGACGCGCTCAAGGAGCTGAAGCCCGTCGCGCTCGTAGGCGATGCACCACTGGTCCTGATCGCACCGGCAAATGCTCCATACAACACGATCCAGGAATTGGTGCAATTCGCTCGCAGCAAAGCCGGTGGCGTTTCCTATGGCTCATCAGGCACCGCCACGCCCGGTCATCTGGCGGCGGCAGCGCTGGCACTCGGCACCAAGACCGAGATGATCCACATTCCCTACAAAGGTGCGGGCCAGGCCATGACAGACGTCATCGGGGGCCAGGTCAACTTCTTCTTCCCAAGCGCATCTGCCGCCATGCCCCACATCAAGAACGGCAAGGTGAAGGCACTCGCAGTGTCGGGGCCAAAGCGTGTTGCTGCTCTGCCAAATGTGCCAACTGTCGCCGAAACGGTCATACCAGGCTTTAGCTTCAGCCTGTGGGGTGGCTATTTCGCCCCCGCCGAAACCCCTGATGCCGTCGTGCAATTGCTCAATCGCGAAATCAACAAGCTTCTGAGCGAGCCCGAGTTGCGTGCGCGGTTCGAAGCTGACAGCAGCGCCATTGAACCCATGTCTCCTGCTCAGTTCGCAAGCTACGTGGCTAACGAAACCAAGAAATACGAAGGCTTGGTCAAATCCACCGGCATTCAAGCTGATTGATAGCTCCGCCTCCGCGCACACCGTTTTCGCAGTCTGTTTTAAAGAAAAATCCATATGAAAATCGTCGTACTCCCCGGTGATGGCATCGGTCCGGAAACCATGGCCGTCGCGGTCGCCGTGCTCGAAGCAGCGTCCCAGCGCTTCGGACTTGGCTTAGCGCTTGAACACGATATTGCCGGCCATGAAAGCTTGCAAAAACACGGCGCCACCGTCACGCAGGCACTTTTAGCCAAGGTCAAAGCGGCTGACGGTTTGATGCTGGGCCCCATGGCCACCTACGACTTCAAGGATGAGGCCAAGGGTGAGATCAACCCATCCAAGTTCTTCCGCAAGGAGTTGGATCTCTACGCCAACATCCGGCCCGCACGCACCTATCCTGGTGTACCAACCGTCGTTCAACCGTTCGATCTAACCGTGGTCCGCGAGAACACTGAAGGCTTCTACGCCGACCGCAATATTGCGTCTGGCAATAGCGAAATGCTGATCACTCCCGATGTCGTTGTATCGCTGCGCCGCATTACACGTTCCTGCTGCGAGCGCATTGCACGATCTGCTTTCGAATTGGCCATGGTTCGCCGCAAACACGTGAGCATCGTGCACAAAGCCAATGTCTTGAAAATCGGCGATGGCATGTTCATCGAAGAGTGCCACAAGATCGCACGCGAGTTTCCTGAAGTGCAAGTGGATGATTTCATTGTGGATGCCATGATGGCCCACGTGGTGCGGGCACCTCAGCGTTTTGACGTGATAGTGACCACCAATATGTTCGGCGACATCCTCTCCGACCTGACCGCAGAGCTCTCCGGTAGCCTGGGCCTGGGTGGTTCTGTCAACGCAGGCCTAGACCATGCCATGGGACAGGCTGCACACGGCTCGGCACCGGACATTGCCGGCCAGAACATTGCCAACCCGTTCTCTCTGATCCTTTCGGCATCGCAATTGCTGGGCTGGTATGGTCAGCGCAAGAACCTTCCGGCCTTCCAAGCCGCCGCGGCAGCCATTGATGCCGCCGCAGAGGCTGCCGTGGCAGCCAGCGAAGCCACTCGTGACGTGGGTGGAAAACTCGGCACAGCCGAGATTGGCCAAGCTTTTGTGCGCCGCCTGCTGGCGGCCTGAAGCGCGGTGACACCCCCTGTGATGCTCCCGCCAGGCGCTTGCGACTGTCACACCCACGTGGTGGGCGATACCGCTCACTACCCCATGGAGGCCGATCGCCACTACACGCCAGCGGCCGCTCCGCACGGAGTACTCCTGGCGCATCTGGCAGCGCAAGGCCTGGAACGTGTGGTGATTGTTCAGCCCAGCTTCTACGGCACTGACAACCGCTGCATGCTGGACAGCCTGGCAAGATTGGAAGGCCAAGGCCGTGGTGTTGCGGTGGTGGCACCTGACGTGGAACAGGCCACGCTCCGCCAATTGCACGCTGCGGGCGTGCGGGGCCTGCGGATCAATGTAGAGAGTTTTGGCGTCCGCGATCCAGTGGCTGTGGCCAATGCCCTTCGTGCATTGGCCGAGCGCATTGCAGAACTGAATTGGCATATCCAGATCTACGCGGCCATGGAAACCACCGCAGCCGTGGCGGAACACCTGGACCGCCTTCCGGTTCCGGTGGTGCTGGACCATTTTGCAATGGTGCCCTCCTCTACGCCTTTTGATGACGCACCCGCTCGCGCCCTGCTCACCTTGCTGGCCGGAGGCAACGCGTATGTGAAGCTATCTGCAAGCTACCGCGTGCACGAAAACGACGACGCGCGTAGCGCAGCATCCGTGGCTGCTTGGGCTCAGGCCTTTTTAGCTGCAGCGCCACACAAAGTCCTGTGGGGCAGCGATTGGCCACACACCAATCGCGAGCCAGGAAAAGGCCCTTTGGAAGTCAGCCGCTACCGGAGCCTGCCTTCGGGGAAGTTGCTAACCGAAATCGAAGCTTGGTTTCCCACTGCGGCTATTCGTCAGCAGGTACTGGTAGAGAATGCGACACGGCTTTACGACTTTTAGGAACCATGCCTTTCAAGGTCCTTTTTTTGCAGCTGTTTTTACTCCGCCTACAAAATACACCGGCGTTTTTACTGACATCTTCCTCTGTAGAAAGGCGGGCGTTTTTACTCCCTCTCCCTCTGGGAGAGGGCGGGGGTGAGGGCAAGCGGCGGTTGATTGAGCGCTGCGGTTGTAAATTTCCTTCTGCTCTTCTCTTGAGGTCGGAGGCCGGGATGTGCGCCCGGCTGCGCACATACTATTTTTTTAGTCGCCACCGGATGGCCGGCCCAAAAATAGTATGCACAAAAAAGGCGACCCCAAGTCCGTGTCCCTGCGGTGCTCGGCACGGCCTCAAGGGGTGGGGAGCCTGATTCGGGCCATTGCTGCGCTTGGCCCTCGTGTATTTAGTCTTTCCCTGTCGGGAAAGATAAATCCAAGGCTTTGACCGAGCCGGCCTCTGGTAACACGTTCACGATCCGCGCAGGCTCATATATTCGCCTCAGCATGAAGAATCAGCGCGTTATCAAGGTTCTTGGGTAGGGCGGGGGGCGGCCGGCTGAGGCGTGAGGCAAGCGGCGGTTGATTTTTTGATAGCGCTTGATAGTTACCTTCTGCTCTTCTCTTGAGGTTGGAGACTGGGATTGCGCCCGGCTACGCCGCCACCCTTTTTGGTTTCGCCCCAGGATGGCCAGCCTAAGACGAGTACGAACAAAAAAGGCACTACAGGACATAGTGCCGATTTAGGTCTAGGTGGATTCACTTTTAACGCGCATGATGCATGATGCTATGGCAGGCGCCCTCGCCTCTCGACCCAATGAAATGAAAGGCCTTCATGGCTCATGTGCTTTCTTCCCGCGCTCGGGCAGACGCGCTTCGCGTCGAACTACCTCATGTTGCCGACTTGTTGCAGCATCGCCGCGCAGGGGAAATCGACGAGACGCTCATCGACGACATGGTCTCGTTATTCTGGCTTGAATGGTCAGGGGGGTCTCTTCAGTTAACCACGGTCGGTACGAACATCTGTCGTCAGCAACTTCCCAAATAGCGTAAGGGCGCCACAGGCGGTTGCCCCCGGGTAGCCAAGCTTGGCCGGCGCTTGCACCGGCGACAAACGCACGCTGGCGTCAAGCCGGCCTGTGAACGCGTGCGAATTGCTGCTCCGTCACGGTGCTGCCCCATTGCGCTCCCTGCTCTTCATTCATCAGTCGGAAGCCGAACGACTCATAGAGCTTTCTGGCAGCATCCAAGCCCTTGAATGTCCAGAGATGAGTTTCTGAAAATCCACGGATATCGCAAAACGCCATGGCTTCCGCCATCAGGATCCGTCCGACTCCACTGCCGCGGCAGCCGTCGTCCAGGACAAACCAACGCAAATGCGCTTTGTTGTCCCCTAAATCCTGACCGTCGATGGCAAGCGAGCCGACTATTCGACCGTTGAGCAGAGCCGTCCAGACCCGATTGCAGGGCTCATGCAGGCGCCCCGCAAACTCCGCGACCCCCGACGCGACCTTACTCTCGAAAAATTGCCCAAACCCAAAATGGGTGGAATAGAAGGCTGCGTGCATTTCTGCAATTCGCCCCACCAGACCAGAACGATACCCTGTGGTAATTGTGATGAGACTTTGCTCCTGCTCAGCGCTTCCCAGACGATGTGCTTTTAGAGCCCCAGCGTACGCCGCAAGCCCCTGTGCAACGGCTTGTTGCTGCGAGCGATTGAGGTTCCCAAATGCATTGCGCACCTGCAATTGGCCGAAAGCGTGAATTTGCGCCACGGTGGTGCGCCCTTTCTCGGTCAAGCGCAAAAGCTTGATGCGGCCATCATTGCTGACCGCCTCCTCCCGCAACTCTCCTGCAGCTACCAGCTTCGCCAGCATTCGACTGACACTGGATTTCTCCAGTCCCAGAAGTTGTACCAACTGGGCGGAAGTCATGTCTTCCCGGGCATCGATCTCAAGCAAGGCATGCACGGCTGATGCGGAGTAACCGGTTGAAGCGAGTGTCGGGTTCATAAACCCAAGCTCTCTCACCATCATGCGGGAAGCGGCTCGGATCGAATCTATTTCAGCAATGTTCGTGGTCATTTCAGGTCTCACCAAACGCAGAAAGTTGCATCGCACAACAATATAGTTGTATTATGCAACAAAAATCCTCTAACAATGATGACCACGCTCTAGTGGAGAGGGATCAAAGACGCCTCGTTGTACTGCTACTAGGCAAAACGCACCCCTTTGTCATATACTGTTTTTTTATACAGTTTTTGTGCGTTCCAACGCTAACTGAGTATCCGCACAACACTCCAACACCTGCGGGCGCCAGTTACCCCGTCTAGGCATAAAAAATGACCACAGGAACGCTGCGCAAACTGATCATCCTGGCAGATGCCGCCAAGTACGACGCTTCATGTGCCTCCAGCGGTGGCGAAAAGAGAAACTCACGTGATCAGCAGGGCATTGGTTCCAGTGGCGGAAGCGGCATCTGCCACAGTTACGCTCCAGACGGACGCTGTATATCTCTCCTGAAGATTCTGCTGACTAACTGGTGTACGTATGACTGCTTGTACTGTGTCAACCGTGAGTCCAGCAACGTAGAGCGTGCGCGCTTTACGGTAGATGAGGTGGTTCAACTCACCCTGGATTTCTACAAGCGCAACGTCATTGAAGGCCTGTTCCTGAGCTCGGGAATCATCCAATCGCCTGACTACACCATGGAGCAACTCATCGAGGTAGCCAGGCGTTTGCGCGAGGAGCACCACTTTCGCGGATACATCCATCTGAAGACCATTCCAGACGCCAGCCCCGATCTCATCGCGCGCGCGGGGCTCCACGCAGACCGCTTAAGCATCAACATCGAACTGCCCTCACAAGCGGCACTGCATGAGTTGGCACCTGAGAAGAATGCAGAGGCCATTACGCGGTCCATGGCCCGCATACGCCAGAGGCTGGATGAAACCAAAGAGCACGCTCTGCAGGCTCGCCGCGCACGCGCGATGCCAGGCGCGAATGCCGCAACACCTCGCGCTCCCAGATTCTCTCCGGCGGGCCAAACCACTCAAATGATTGTGGGCGCAGACGCTTCGGATGACCGTGCCATCCTGCGCACCAGCGTATCTCTGTATCAAGACTACAAACTCAGGCGCGTCTACTACAGCGCTTTCAGCCCAATCCCTCATGCCAGTGCGTCGTTGCCCAGCGCAGCAGCGCCGCTGATGCGCGAGCACAGGCTCTACCAGGCTGATTGGCTCATGCGCTTTTACGGCTACGAGGAGCAAGAACTTGTGACTCAGGCCGGCATGTTGTCGCTGCAGGTCGATCCCAAAATGGCATGGGCACTGGCCCATCCAGATTGGTTTCCGGTAGACCTCAATTGCGCCTCGCGCGAGGTGCTCCTGCGGGTACCCGGTTTGGGCGTTCGGTCGGTCAGCCGATTGCTACAAGCACGGCGCATGCGGCGGATCAGGAAAGCGGACATCCAGCAACTGGGAGTACCAAGTGAACGGGTGTTGGCTTTCGTGCAGTTACCAGATCACCAACCCGCCGATGATGCGGCTGCCCGTCTGCTGCGGCAGGTACCGGCCCGGGCAGCACGGACTTCAAGCCGTATTGAAACATCGTCCCAAGGTGAACTTTTCGACCCTGCCGAGACGACCGAGGCCACCGTCTAAACCTTGACATGGTCACGCTCCACCTGAAACAGCCGGACGATCCCGATGAATTTTTGCGGGTGCTTAAGCACGCGCTTACGCTCAAATTGGACCCATCCGATGTCATTTGGGACGATGGACAGGCGCAGGCCAGTCTATTGGATGATGGAGCGGCTTCACCCCTGACTTCCGAAGTTGACGGTGCGCAAATCCTGCTTCCGCGAGGCTTTCTCACTCTGGTGCGCTCGTCCGCCTTGCATGACGATCCAGATCGCTATGTCTTGATGCACACCGCCGCGGTGAATATCTTGCGCGATCGAAGCGCTTGGTCTGATGCGCTTAATCCCGTCCGCCTGCGCCTGGAACGAATGGCCCGGGAGGTCCATCGGGAGATACACAAAATGCACGCCTTCGTTCGCTTCCGGGTGGTGAAAGATGAAGCGGGTGAGTGCCACGTGGCCTGGTTTGAACCGGCGCACCACATCGTTCGTGCAGCCACCCCGTTTTTCGTCGATCGTTTTGCCGCCATGCGCTGGTCCATCCTCACACCGCGCGGCTGTGTGCAGTGGGACCGACATTCCCTAATTCACGGCCCGGCAGCTTCGCCTGCTGAAGCACCTCAAGCTGATGATGGCGAAGCACTATGGCTGGCGTACTACCGCAGCATATTCAATCCTGCCCGCATCAAAATGAACATGATGCGACGAGAAATGCCGGTGCGGTTTTGGAAAAATCTTCCCGAAGCGACGCAGGTGACCTCCATGCTTCAGGCGGCTGGCGAGCGAGAGTTCCGGATGCGTCATGTCACGGATGGTCCGCGCCACAGAAAAGCTGCAAGAGCGAGCAGTCCTCTGCCACCGGTTGAGAGAAAACCATAGAACGTCATGTCTCTTCAACGCCGTTTCACAGGCGACAAGAGCGCTGGAGTCACTTGCGACAAGCTGCGGATTCCGCACAGAACCATGGCCATCGCAAGCTCGGTTCTTAGCAGATGAAGGATATGAGCGACACCAGTAGAGCCCGCGACAGCCAGCCCATGAAAAATTGGGCGGCCGACCATCACGGCTTGCGCTCCGAGAGCCAAGGCCTTGAGCACATCAGTCCCTCGCCGGATGCCGCCATCCATCAAGATGGGTACACGGCCGCCTACCGCTTCTGCAATATAGGGTAGGGCTTCGATGGTCGCAGGAGTGGCATCAAGCACCCTCCCCCCATGGTTCGACACGATGA
This sequence comes from Ottowia thiooxydans DSM 14619, assembly GCF_000422885.1. GTDB lineage: Bacteria > Pseudomonadota > Gammaproteobacteria > Burkholderiales > Burkholderiaceae_C > Ottowia > Ottowia thiooxydans. The sequence continues at coordinate 18,232 of NZ_AUGX01000039.1, forward strand.
TCCCTTGTGCACCCGCATCAAGTGCTGACTGCACATCCAGAGGATGCAAGATGCCTTTGGCTATGAAGGGTAGCTTCGTTTGATTGGCGAGCCAAGCAAAATCGTCCCACGTGGGCGCGTTGCGCACCAACGAACTCTCAAAGAACGAATCAGAAATTCCCAACACAGCCTGAGGTTCTGATGGGTAAGGGGCCAGATTCTCTGCCCTGACGTGAGGGGGAATTCTGAAGCCGTGGCGCTGCTGTGCATTGCGCATACCTTCCACGGGGGCATCCACCGTGACGACGATGGCCTGGTATCCCGATTGTTCGGCTCGGCGGACGAGATCAAGCGTGACATCGCGTCTTCGCTGAATGTACAGTTGGAACCACAACGGCGTCTGGGCGGCAGCGGCGATCGACTCCATCGACAGGCTGGAAAGCGTGCTGACAACCATGCATGACTGCAAGGCGGTGGCGGCCGTTACTGTGGCCAACTCACCGTCTGGATGAGCCAGCTGATGGTAGGCGGTGGGTGCTATGAAAATCGGGTGCGGGAAAGTCTGGCCCAACAGCGTGGTGCTCATGTCACCCCCAGAAGCATTGCGCATGGCACGCGGCCAGAGCGCAAGCCTTTCCATCTCCTGCAAATTGCGCTCGTGCGTAATCCCATCCGCCGCCGCGCCATCCAGATAGGCCCAGATGGAGGGGTCCAGCAATTGCTTTGCTGGTGCCTCGTAGTCACCTACGGATGCGATGGCCGACAAGTCGAGCACGGGATTGGGATTGGGATTGGGAATCTTCGGAGCCTGCACGGGTGGGAGTGTTTGATGCGGCATATCCAGGAACACCTTGTTATCAGACGCTAGCTGTCTGCCCACTGGCGCATCAAGTTATGGTAAACGCCGGTCAGTTGCCCCACTTCCTGCCCATTTTCAGCGCGGTGAGCCAAGGCCTGAATGGCATTGTCCAACTCGAACAGCATGGAGCGCCGGGCATCGTCTCTCACCATGCTTTCGGTCCAGAAAAACGATGCCAAGCGCCTGCCCCGTGTAACGGGCGTGACGCGGTGCAGGCTGCTTCCTGGGTACACCACAGCATGGCCTGCTGGCAACTTGACCTGCTTAACGCCGTAGGTGTCGCTCACCACAAGTTCGCCGCCTTCGTAATCTGCAGGCTCATTGAGGAAAACCGTGGTGGAGATGTCCGTGCGAATACGCTCACCAGAAACGGCGTCGATCCTGATGGAATTGTCAACGTGCAGGCCATATTCACCGCCACCCTGATAGCGGTTGAACATGGGGGAAAAAATCTTTCTCGGCAGCGCGAAAGAGATGAAACGAGGGTTGCAAGACAGAGCGCCAAGAATGCGCTCACCCAGCTGGATCGCCAGTGGGTCGGTCGCCCGCAACTGTTCATTGCTCTTTTGCTGGATTGCAGCGTACCCAGCGGTTTCCCGTCCGTCTTGCCATGAGGCTGTTTCCAGTTTCGACCGGATGTCCGCCAAGTCCGCATGGCTCAGCACATCGGGTATGACAAGCATCATGGCCTTGCCCTGTGTTTGCAGTCTGAAGAAAATCTCGCAGGAAATCCCCGCCGAGACAAGCTGATGGCCGGCCTCAAAAGGCCGGTCGCGCATCTTAGTCGAAGCGATAAGTGGCATTCAGCATATAGGAACGACCTGGGCCCATGTTGGCGAAGATCCCCACGTGAGAAGCATCGTAGACCGCCTTGTTTCCTATGTTATTGACGTTGAACTGCACAGAGAACTGCTTGTTGAACTGATAGCGAACCATGGCATCGTATGTGGTGTGGCTGGGCAGAACATAACGGTTCACGTCATCCACAAATCGACTACCAACATGGTTAATACCGCCGCCGACGGTGAGCTGCGGTGTGATGGCAAAAGTGCTCCAGACATTGAAGCTCTGCTTGGCAATGAACTTCATCTGCTTGCCATCGAAAACGTTGTTTCCGCTGCGATAGCGAGTCACCTTCGGATCCAGATAGGTGGCCCCAGCCCAGATGTTCCACTGAGGAGTAATGGCGCCAGAGACACCCAACTCCAGCCCGCGAACCCTGTTATTTCCGGCGAGAGTCACATCGCCAGTCACAGGATCAGACGTTCTTGCGTTGGTCTTGCGAGTTTCAAAAATAGCGGCTGTGAGCGAGAGTCGATGGTCCAGAACATCCCACTTCGTACCCAATTCCCAGCTCCTGCTTTTCTCAGGACCCAAATCTCTGATGGCTGCACCACCCGCCGGACCATCTGCTCCACCAGCTTGTCCCAAGTTTTCACCTGAAGGGTTGGAAGAGGTTCCAAACGAAACATACACAGCGCCGTTCGGCATGGGCTTGTACACAGCACCGAGCTGGTAATTCCACATGCCATCTGTCCGTTGGTCTGTCGTATTGTTGACCTTGAATTTGTCGTAACGCAAACCGGCGTTCAGCGAGACCTTGGGCGTAAGCTCCATGGTGTCCATCAAGTAAACCGATTGGGTCTTGATGTGGCCATCAGTTGTACGATCGCCATAGACCAAATTGTAGGTATATGCCTTGTTGGGATTTGGCGAGTGCAGGGAGTCGTGATCTCGGCCGGGCCCTCCTGTCATGGATTTCGAATAAACAGTTTCCTTGCTGAATTCGATCCCCGCAATGTAGCTGTGCTTGATCGAGCCAGTCTGAAATTTTCCGTAGAGGTCAGTCTGGTTGATGAGGCTCTCGGAGGAGCGCCAGCGAGCCCGGTCGTCCCGGCGGAATTGCGCGCCCGCGCCTTCAGTGGAGCACGGCGCACCCGATGTCGCCGTGCAGTTGTCAAAAGATGGGCGCGTCATCAAGTAGTGGTTCAGCGTATCCGTATAGCGCGTGATATTGCGCAACTTGAATGCGTCAGAAAAATCGTGTTCCACCTTCGCTGTGGCGGTGTTGAACACATTCTTTCGAAAGTCGACGTTGTGCCTGCCGTAGAAGAGGTTGCGCGCAACATCTGGCGGCGTGACGCGATCGGGCCTGGCTGCATTGCTGAAGGGAACCCCCAAGTCAGGCATATCGTTGTTCTCGATATGGGAGTAGGACAGCGTGAGTCGCGTGGGTTTGCCCAAACCAAACGCGACCGATGGCGCGATGCCCCATCGATCCACCTTGACACCATCGCGACCTGGCACTTCACCACCCATTTTCATGAGGTTGAGGCGGACTGCGCCAGAATCAGAGAATGGAAGGTTTGCATCCGCGGTGGTGCGCCATTGCCCAGCGTTGCCAAAGCCGCCACTCACGTCAACAAAGCGCTGCAGCTTGGGAGACTTGGTTTCCAGGTTAATGCTGCCGCCAGTGCCTCCCCTGCCGGTGTAGGCAGAGCTGGGGCCCTTTAGTACCTCCACGGACTCCAGATTGAAGGTCTCGTGTGAACCACGAGCGTAGTCGCGCACGCCGTCGATGAAGATGTCCGTGCTGGCCTCGTAGCCCCTGATGAACGGGCGGTCACCAGTGGGGGTTCCTCCTTCGCCAGATCCCAAGGTAATCCCTGGCGTAGTTCGCAGTACATCCTGAAGGGATGTATTCCCCCGGTCTTTGATCAACTCGTCCGTGATGATGGTGATCGATCTGGAGGTATCTAGCAGGGGTGCAGTGAACTTGGGGCTGCTGGCGGTGGCTGGCGCCTGATACGTACTCTCTACCGGCGCAGTGACTGTGACCTCACCCAAGGTTTGAGCAGCCTGTTGGCTGCTGCTTTGGGCGTGCGCAGTGGACATCGCCACAGCGCCTCCCAGAACCGCGGCACCCAGCAAGGCCGGACGACGAAATGCCGCCTGGAAATTTTCCAGAGGCAGCAAGGGGGATGCCGGTTCTGCACCCTGAGGGGAATCGTTGCGTGACATTAAGTTTCCTTGAAGATCAAACTGAAAAATCCTGAGCGCAAGCTGTGCCAAGGCTTGGGCATGGAACGAGCGCTCTGCGCCAGAACCACTCTTGGCAGAAGGCTCAATAAAAAGGAGCCATTGCGGTGCGATGGGCCAACGAGACGCACCTTGCTAGGTTCTTCGCAGCATCGCGACGGGCTCGTGGCTCGTCCCCGCCAACTGGGGCGTTCTCTGTTGCGCAGACCTCAAGCAAATTGAATAAAACACTGAAAATTTGCCCACTCAAATGCGAATGCGATTAATTTCTATTTGCAGTGTAGGATTGGCGCCGTGAAATTTTCATCAAATCGATCGAGTGCGTGTTGTTACCGCGCATCGACGCAACAAGCAGTTTTTGAGAGGAACTCAGGCCCGAGCTCCGTCTTGCCAACATGAACAGTGAAGCCCAACCTATTCCCTATAGCGTCCTGATCGTGGAGGACGAACTTGCCATCGCGGAAAACCTATTGACCGCGCTGGAGGGCGAAGGCCTGATGGCAGAAATTGCAGGCAACGCTACTGCAGCCCTTGCACGCTTGAACGCTGAGTCGTGTGATCTCGTCATCCTCGATATCGGTCTACCCGGTATGGATGGATACCGCCTGCTGCAACACATGCGGGAAAGCTTGCGTCTTGCGACGCCTGTTCTCATCGTCTCTGCGCGCTCTACGCTGGAAGACAAGCTGCTGGGTTTCAATGTGGGCGCAGACGACTTCATCACAAAGCCATTCGCGCTGGAAGAGCTGGTGGTGCGTGTAAAAGCGCTGATTCGTCGAACAAAAAATCTCTCGGACAAGGCCTACCACCTTGAACATGGGCCACTGCGCTACCTCATTGCGCACCAGGAGCTAACGATCAACGGCAAGGCTGTCCAGCTCGCGCATAAAAGCCTTCAGATCTTGCAGATGCTCATGCTCCATACCGGACGTGTGGTCACTCGTCAGCGCTTGGAAGATTACCTTTGGCAAGGTGAACCGCCCTCCTCCGAGGCATTGCGCAGCCAGATCCATCTGCTGAGAAGAGGCCTGCTCGAACATGGTTTCGAAGGCATCGAAACCGTTCATGGCAGGGGCTGGAAGCTGGTGGCACCTTCGCTGCTGGGCGTGACTGAATGAGGCGCAACCGGTCCCTGGGCTGGCGCATTGCCTGGACACTGACCGCGCTCATCAACCTGGCCGTTGTACTGGCTGCGTTAGCCTCCTATCAGATCTACCACCACATGCGAGAGCGCATGATCGATGACTTCATCGTCACTGAATCTGAGCGCCTCACCAAGCGAATCAACGAGACGCAAGAGCGCTGGCAACAGGCTTTTGAGCACGACATTGGCCCGTCCATGTTCGCATGGGTGGAAACGCCGTCGTTGTTTGCGCTAAGCATGCCGGAGGAGCTGCGTGGTCTTGAATTCGGGATTCATTACCTCCCCAGAGAACGCAGTGTGTGGCATGTATCCGTGACAGAGATGATGGATGGAAAACTGTACGTGATGTATGACAGTCTTTTGGTGGAGCAACAGTCCCGCATTTTCGCGTTCGCCTTGATGGCGATCGTGCTGGTTTTTTCCATTCTGGCGTTTCTGATCAGCGTCAGAATTTCTCATTGGCTGATCGCACCTCTGAATGTGTTGGTGGAGCGCCTGACTCGCTGGGCACCAAGTGGCGCGCAAACCGCAACATCGCCGTCAAATGAACTCGACCGCTTGATGGATGCCTTCAACAGGGTACTTGATCAGGTGGATGCCGCCATCACGGACCAACGGCAGTTTTCTGCCAACTTGCAACATGAGATCAGAACTCCCCTGGCCATCATTCGGAGCGATGCCGAACTTCTGCTGAGATCCCACCCTGCTGCTCCCACGCGCGAATCCACCAGGTTGCAGCGGATCATGGGCGCAGTGGATGAAATCAAGGAATCCCTGGAAAGCACCTACAGCCTTTCCAACGCGTACAACGGAGGCCATGAATCTGTTCAGCTGCATGCGTGTGTGCAGGACGTGGGGGAAGGGCTGCGCATGGAAGCCAGCCAAACCCGTCTTGACATCGAGAACAAAGTCCAATCCGAGCACGTTGAATATCTGAACAGGTACGCGCTACTGACTGTGATGCGCAACATCGTCCGCAATGCGATCAAGCACGCAGCGCCAGCCACACTGGAAGTCCGGTCCATCCCTCATGGCCTGGTCTTCACGGACACCGGTCCAGGGATAAGCGAAACAGAGCTGCCCTATATTTTCGACCGATACGCCAGCAGGCGCCGCGTTGACGCAAGACCTATGGCTTCAGGCGCAGATGATCGCTCAGACCCTACAGAGCGAACAGGCCTCGGACTTGCCATTGCGATACGAGTTTGTACGCTGCAATCCTGGGAGATCAAGGCAGAGTCGCCGGTCGAGCTGGGAAGGGGTGCCAGGTTCACGCTGCTATTTAAATCAGAGACGAGTCACTGACCCACCTTCGGGTTGATCAGCGCACCATGCAGGGTCGCTTGGGATCAAAGCTCCAGCCCGGGATCAGGTACTGCATGGCCATCGCATCGTCGCGCGAGCCCAACCCGTGCTGCTGGTAGAGCTGGTGGGCACGTTCCACGGCGTCCATGTCGAGCTCGATGCCGAGTCCCGGCTTCTTCGGGACCTCCACGAAGCCGCCACGGATGGTCAGCGGATCTTTGGTGAGGTACTGCCCGTCCTGCCAGATCCAGTGCGTGTCGATCGCCGTGACCTTGCCCGGCGCCGCCGCGGCGACGTGGGTGAACATCGCAAGCGAGACATCGAAATGGTTGTTCGAGTGCGAACCCCAGGTCAGGCCCCAGTCGCGGCAAGTCTGCGCCACACGCACCGAACCCGAGAGAGTCCAAAAATGTGGATCGGCCAGTGGGATATCAACCGACTGCAGCGCAAGCGCGTGCACCATCTGCCGCCAGTCGGTGGCCACCATATTGGTCGCCGTAGCCAGGCCAGTGGCGCGGCGGAACTCTGCCATCACCTCTCGGCCGGAGAAACCGGCCTCGGCCCCGCACGGGTCTTCCGCATAGGCCAACACATGCCGCATATCGCGCATGAGGCGGATCGCATCCTTTAGCAGCCAGCCGCCATTGGGATCGAGCGTGACGCGCGCCTCTGGAAACCGCCGATGCAACGCCGTGACTGCCTCGACTTCTGCCTCTCCTGCAAGCACGCCCCCCTTGAGCTTGAAGTCGTTGAAGCCGTAGCGCGCATACGCGGCTTCGGCCTGGCGCACGATGGCCGCAGGGTCCATGGCGGTCATGTGGCGGACGCGGGCCCAGTCGGTATCCGCACCCTCCTCGTCCTGGGCTTTCACATAGGGTAGGTCCGTCTTGGTGGCATCGCCTACAAAGAACAGGTAGCCCAACATTTCCACGCGCTCGCGCTGCTGACCTTCTCCGAGCAGCGCGGCCAGAGGTACGCCAAGGTGCTGGCCCAGCAGGTCTAGCAACGCCGACTCAAGCGCAGCCTGGGCATGGACCGCCACACGCTGATCGAACGTTTGCATTCCCCGATCACCCGCATCGCGCCCTTCAAAGGCACGTCCGGTCGATTGCAGCATGGCGTTCCACCGCCCTACCGGCTGGCCGATCATGTGCGCGGCAGCATCTTCCAGTGTCTTGCGGATCGCCTCACCGCCCGGCACTTCGCCCAAGCCTGTACGGCCCGCGTTGTCACTGAGAATGAGGATGTTGCGTGTAAAGAACGGCGCATGTGCGCCGCTCAAGTTCATGAGCATGCCGTCACGGCCGGCGACGGGAATGACGCGCAAGGCGGTGATCACAGGGGTGTCACGGGTCATGAACAAGCTGCCAAATCAAACGAGAGGAGCGGCAAAACAAAAAGGCTGCCGAACGGCTTGCGAGCCTGTTCAAAGTCTCTGGGCAATGGAGCCGCGAGGAGACCTTGAGCAGGCGCTCGGGGTACTACTGCGGCCCGAGGGTAGCGATCAGCGCTTCAAGTTCCGCGTACTCATCTGGCTTCAAGTCCGTCAGGGGCGGCCTCACCGGGCCCGCGTCGTGGCCGACGATTTTCGCACCCGCCTTGACGATGCTCACCGCATAACCATGCCCCTTGTTGCGGATCGTGAGATAGGGCATGAAGAAATCGCGCAGCAGGCGGTGCTGCGTGGCCATGTCATCCGTACGCACGGCCTCATAGAACTGCATCGCCGTCTTGGGAATGAAGTTGAACACTGCAGACGAATACACCGGAGTGCCCAAGGCCTTGTAGGCTGCCGCATAGACTTCAGCCGTAGGCAAGCCGCCCAGGTAAGCAAAGCGATCGCCCATTTTCATGTAGACCGAGCTCATGAGCTCAATGTCGCCAATACCGTCCTTGAAGCCCACCAGGTTGGGGTTGCGTTCGGCCAGTTTGGCCAGCGTGTCGGGATAGAGGCGGCTTTGTGCGCGGTTGTAGACGATGACGCCGAACTTCACGCTCTTGCAGATCGCCTCCACATGCGCTGCGATGCCTTCCTGGCCGGCTTCGGTGAGGTAATGAGGCAACAGGAGAACGCCATGTGCGCCCGCGCGCTCCGCCGCCTGTGCACATTCGATTGCAAAGCGGGTCGGGCCGCCTGCACCCGCAATGATGGGCACCTTGCCGCGACATACGTCGACAGCAGTCTTGATGATGCCTGGGTATTCGCCGGCCGTGAGCGAAAAGAACTCCCCCGTACCACCTGCCGCGAACAGCGCGGTGGCGCCATAAGGTGCAAGCCATTCGAGGCGTTTCGCGTAGCCCTTGGCGTCGAAGTCGCCATTGGCATCGAAGTCAGTCAGAGGGAAGGACAGCAGGCCGCTGCTCATGATGGACTTGAGTTCTTGGGGGTTCATGGTCGCAAGGAGTTGGAAGAGGTTGTTGGAAATTCGGTGGTTAGCGCTGCCGCATCACGATGGTGGTGGATACTTGATACGAATTTAAGTTGTTAGTCATCGTACAACTTAAATGGGCATTATGCGTCCTCGTATTAACCCTGAGAGCCGGCTCCAAGAGCCAAGTTGGCGCTAGTCCGCGCCGCGGCCCCTGTTACTGCGTCGCCCCGGACAGGGCCGCCGCTTGGGCGCGGCGCAGGCGCTCACGGCTGTTGGTCAGGTGAAGGCGCATGGCAGCTCGCGCGGCATCAGGGTCGTTCCGGGCAATGGCCTCGTAGATTTCCTCATGCTCTCGACTCACACGACGCAGGTAAACCGATGGATCCTCCTGCGCCAAACGCGGCGAATTCACACGCGAGCGCGGAATCAACGCCGCCCCCAGATGCCCCATGATGTCGGCAAAGTGCCGATTGCCTGTAGCCTGGGCGATCAACTGATGGAAGCGAAAATCGTGCGAGACAGTCTCCCCCTGCCCGACCACCCCAGCCTCAAAGGCATCGAGCGCCGCGCGCATGGCAGCTAATTCAGCCTCACTACGGCGCTGAGCAGCCAGACCGGCTGATTCGGTTTCCAGGCTGATGCGCAATTCCAGCACCGCCAACACCTCCGAAGCATTGGCCAGGTCAGCCGGCTCCAGGCGAATCCCCACCACGGGCTCAAGCCTCTCCAGCACAAAGGTGCCAATGCCGTGGTGCGTTTCGACCCGGCCAGCCGCCTGCAAACGCGACAGCGCTTCGCGCACCACCGTTCGGCTCACGCCGTGAGCCTGCATGAATTCAGACTCAGTAGACAGCTTGTCACCAGGCTTCAGATAACCGGCGTCAATGCGGCGCGCGATATCGTCAACCACCGCATGGGCGAGGCCACGCGCGCGCTTGCGAAGCGGCGGCGCCGGAGGCAGGGACGCCGCCGCCACCGGCAACGCCGAAGCGGCCGCCGATCCCGGGAGGGATGCGGGATTATCCTGAGTCTCGTTGATTGACACGGTTGGCATGCTCTGATGATAATCGCCTCCACAGTCATATGACAACTGACAACATATTCATGCTGACAAAACTTTCTCGGCCGGAGCGCCCAATACACAAGCACGCCCAGACATGACTTCGCACGCCATCCGTCACGTCCGCGTCACGCCAATAGCGTTCCGTGACCCACCGCTGCTCAATGCCGCCGGTATCCACGAACCCTGGGCACTGCGCGCCATCATTGAGATCGAAACCACGTCGGGCCTCGTCGGGATCAACGAAACCTACGGCGACTTGTCCATGCTGAAGGCACTGGCCAAAGCGGTTCCGGCACTGGATGGTCTCTCGCCCTGGGCTTTATCAGAGATGGAAGCGCGCGTGGCTGCGCTCGTGAGGCCACCTGAGGCTGCGTCGGAGTTCCTTGGCTCGCACATCTCCCTGGCGCCGGGCACACATGTGTCCAAGACCGTTGCCAAAGTAGTAAGCGCCTTCGAAGTTGCCATGATGGACCTACAAGGCCAACTTGCAAATGCGCCTGTGGTCGACCTGCTCGGCGGTGCCGCGCGAGACCGCGTACCCTTTTCGGCTTACCTCTTCTACAAGTACGCTACCCATATTGATGCCCCCTCTTCGTCTGGATATCCGGCTGATCCGTGGGGCGAAGCTTTGACTTCTGCACAGTTGGTGGATCAGGCGCAGCGCATGATCGACGCCTATGGCTTCAAGAGCATCAAGCTCAAGGCCGGCGCGCTTGCGCCGGACGATGAAGCCGATCACCTTCTCGCACTGGCGAAAGCATTTCCTGGCACGCCCCTGCGCATTGACCCCAACGCCAATTGGACTGTGGAAACCAGCCTGCGCATTGTCGAAAAATTGCGCGGCGTACTCGAGTACTACGAAGACCCTGCTCCTGGCCTCGAAGGCATGGCCGCCGTGGCACGCGCCTGCGACGTACCGCTCGCCACCAATATGGTGGTAACAGACTTCGCCGAGTTCAGACGCAATGCCGACATGGGATGCCCAGTAAAGATCGTGCTGTCAGACCACCACTACTGGGGCGGCCTGCGTGCAACGCAGCGGCTATCTACCTTGTGCAGCACCTTCGATCTGGGCCTGTCGATGCACAGCAACTCGCACCTGGGGGTGAGCCTTGTCGCCATGACCCACCTCTGCGCGAGCGTGCCCCTGCTCACCTATGCCTGCGACACCCACTACCCCTGGCAGGACGAGGAGGTGATCGAGGGCGGGCGTCTCGCCTTCGACGAGGGCAGCCTGCGCGTGCCTACGGGCCCGGGCCTGGGCGTGACGCTGGATCGCGAAGCCCTGGCGCGCCTGCACGATAACTACCTTTCGTGTGGCATCCGCGCACGTGATGATCTGGGCCAGATGAAGAAGTACGACCCCACGTTCACCGGCGAGCAGCCACGCTACTGACCACTTCACGATGAAACCGCTTCGAATCGTCATGGACCCGCGCGACAACGTCGCGATCGTCGCCAACGAGGGTGGCCTCGCCGCCGGCACGGTGTTCGACGACGGCCTCGCGCTCGTCGACAAGATTCCTCAGGCTCACAAGGTCGCGCTGCGACCGATTGCGGCGGGTGAGGCCGTGCAGCGCTACGGCGTGACGATTGGCTACGCAGTCGCCGACATCAGGGCCGGCGCCTGGGTACACGAGCGCCTCCTGCGCATGCCAGAGGCACGCTCCCTGGAAGGCCTGCCCATGGCCACCGTGACGCCACCGACAATGGCACCGCTTGCAGGCCACACCTTCGAAGGCTTTCGCAATGCAGACGGTTCGGTAGGCACGCGCAACATTCTCGCCATCACGCAGACCGTGCAATGCGTGGCTGGCGTCACCGACTTCGCAGTCAAGCGCATCAAGGCTGAACTGTTACCACGTTACCCGCACGTGGACGACGTGGTCGCACTAGAACACAGCTACGGCTGCGGCGTGGCAATAGACGCGCCGGACGCGGTGATCCCGATCCGCACACTGCGCAACATCAGCCTGAATCCGAACTTCGGCGGCGAGGTGATGGTGGTGAGCCTGGGCTGCGAGAAGCTGCAACCTGAACGCCTGTTGCCTCCAGGCACGATTGCGCTGGTGGACGAACGCACGAAGGAAGAAACCCCACTTGATGTGGTTTGCCTGCAGGACGATGCCCACGTGGGCTTCATGTCCATGGTCGAGTCCATCCTTCGCCAGGCTGAGGTTCACCTCGCACGCCTCAACGCCCGCCGCCGCGAAACCGTGCCTGCGAGCGAGCTTGTAGTCGGTGTGCAGTGCGGCGGCAGCGACGCCTTCAGCGGCGTGACTGCCAACCCGGCCGTCGGCTTCTGCACAGACCTTCTCGTACGTGCCGGCGCGACCGTCATGTTCAGCGAAGTCACTGAAGTACGCGATGGCATAGACCAGCTCACCTCGCGGGCGACCACACCAGAGGTGGCGCAAGCCATGATCCGTGAGATGGCCTGGTACGACGCCTACCTGGACCGTGGCCGCGTAGACCGAAGCGCCAACACCACGCCTGGCAACAAGAAAGGCGGCCTCTCCAATATCGTCGAGAAGGCGATGGGCTCGATCGTGAAATCGGGCACGGCGCCGATCTCGGGCGTAGTGCGCCCCGGAGAGAAAGCCAGCCAGCGCGGCCTTCTCTACGCCGCCACGCCTGCGAGCGACTTCATCTGCGGCACGCTGCAGCTGGCCGCTGGAATGAACCTGCATGTATTTACCACCGGCCGCGGCACGCCCTACGGTCTTGCCGAAGTGCCGGTGATCAAAGTCGCCACGCGTACCGAACTCGCTCGGCGCTGGCACGACCTGATGGACCTGAACGCAGGCCGCATCGCCGATGGCGAGGCCACGATCGAGGAAATGGGCTGGGAGTTGTTCCAGCTGATGCTCGATGTGGCCAGTGGCCGTCAAAAAACCTGGGCCGAGCGATGGAAGCTCGCCAACGCACTGGTGCTCTTCAACCCAGCTCCGGTGACCTGACCGATTTCACACCACAACGAAGGAGACATCATATGCAACGCAGAACCGCACTTCAGGCCCTGGCGGCCAGCCTCGTAGCCACTGGCCCGACCGCTTTCGCACAAGGCGCCTGGCCTACCGGCAAAGCCATCACCTACCTTGTACCCTTCCCTCCCGGAGGCAACACCGACACGCTCGCACGCCTGATTGCACAGCCCCTGTCGGCTGCACTGGCCACGCCAGTCGTCATCGACAACAAGGGCGGTGCAGGCGGTAGTGTGGGATCAGCCATCGCCTCGCGCGCGCCGGCGGACGGCTATACGATCTTGGGCGGCACGATCAGTTCGCACTCGATCAACGGCAGCCTCTACAGCACGCCCATTGGTTACGACATGGTGAAATCATTCTCACCCGTCGCGATGTTGGGTGTGAGCCCATTGGTGCTGGTGGTGCCTGCGTCCAGCCCATCGCGTACGCTTGACGATGTACTCAAAGCCAGCCGCGTCAAAAACGGCGGACTCACTTCCGGCTCCCCTGGCATTGGTACCTCGCCACACATGGCGCTGGAGCTTCTGGCCAGCCAGTCGGGTGTGAAGTTCACCCACGCCCCCTACAAGGGTTCGGGCCCGGCCGTTCAGGACCTGGTAGGTGGGCAGATCGACATGATGTTCGACACCAGCCTGGTGGTGGGTCCACACATCCAGAGCGGCCGACTGCGCCCCATCGCCATCACTGGCAGCCAGCGCGTTCCAGGCTTCCCCGATGTTCCAACCATCAGCGAAAGCGGACAAAAAGGCTTCGACATGGTCTCCTGGCAGGCGATGTTCGTACCGGCCGGCACACCGCAGCCCATCATTGACCGCCTGCATGCCGAGGTGATGAAGGTGCTCGCGCTCCCCGAGATTCAAGCCCGGCTCAAGGGCTTCGGAATGGAGCCCTCCTCCATGACGCCTTCTCAGCTGGCCGCTTATCAGAAGGTGGAAGTCGAAAAATGGGCCAAGGTGATCAAGCAAGCCGGCATCAAGGCTGAATAGGGCACGGCGGCGCAGGTCTCCAGCCGATCAACGGTGGGGCCCTGTCCGCCCTGACGGTCGGGCCTAAATGCGATAGCTGAGCGAGCCCCCTGGCAAGGCTACCCTAAGGACGGCCTTTACAGACTCGCGAACTAGCTCAAAGAATGTGCTTCCATTTCGCACGCACCTTATCCTGCAGTTCCTTGCTGGCTTCGGCCACTTCAGGAAATTCGTTGATGAAGTCGAATGGACGGCAAGCGTCAATGATGGCCTTCGAATTGAAGGGCGCCTTATAGGGAAGAGCGATAGACATGGGGTCGTTTTTGGAGCCCATGCCTCGTCTGGTGATGTCAATATCCATCTCGGGATCGGACCGCGTAGCGACCGCCCACATCACCTCCTGCATATTGGAGGGATCGATGTCCTCGTCCACAACCACCGAGTAACGCGACATATAGGCACCCACGCCGCACTGGCTAAGAATGTGCCCAGCCTGGCGAGCATGGCCGGCGTAGCGCTGCTTGATCGACACCACGTTGAACATGCGCGCGCCCCCAATTTCATGCGCCCACACCGCTTGCACATCAGGCACACCAGCGGCGATCAACGAATCCATCAGCAAGGCTGATCGCATCACCGCTTTGGAATACGAGTAGTCATTAGGCGGCTTGGCAGGCGGGCTGCCCATGATGATGGGGTTGTTGCGGAAATAGACACGCTCCACAGTGACGACCGGTGCAGTCGCAGGCTTTCCAGGGTAGTAGCCATGGAACTCGCCGAACGGACCTTCAATGCGCTCGTCCCCAGGGTAGGCCCAGCCTTCCAGAACAATCTCAGCGTGGCTGGGGATGGGCAGATCCGTCAATTGGCCGTGCACTACAGACACAGGCTGCTTCAGAATCGCACCGATGTAGTTGTACTCGCACATGCCAAAAGGCACTTCGATACCGGAGATCAGGTAACCAAGCGGGTCGCAGCCAATGACGATAGCGACGGGGAACGGCTTGCCCGCCTTCATGTATTTATCGTACTGGATGGCGCCGTGCTTGCCCGGAATCATGTCAAGGCCGACATGGTTTTTGTCATGGACCATCACACGATAGGTGCCCACGTTGACCCAGTCAGAATCCAGGTCCTTGGTCACGACCATACAGCCGGTACCAATGTACCTGCCACCATCTTTCTCATGCCACAACGGAGATGGAAACGCCAGCACATCGACGGACTCCTTCTCCTGAATGTTTTCAAAGACCGGCCCCGTAGCTACTGCGACCGGGGGATAGTCTGCCGCCAAGCCTTGCCATTGTTTGGGCTTGCCCCGCAGCGATTGCGTCAGACCGGCATTTGTGGTCTCAATCGGCAAGCGCAGGATCGAGGACAGACGCGCGGGGCTACTGGTGCTGCAGGTCATGACCCGGTGTCCCTTGGGGTAGCCCGGGATGTCGTCAAACAAGAGCGCGTTCGGCAAGTCTTTCTTGACATTCAGCTCACTGATAGCGCCGATTTCCAAGTCCCATTCGGCACCTGAAACCTCAGTCAGTTCACCCAACTTTTTGGTGTCTTCTATCCATGTCCGCAGATCCAGCGGATGACCAGTCAATGGTTTGCTCATACTTAACTCTCAGAAAAAATGGAAGTGTTTGGGGTGATACCAACTTGCTGTCAAGAATAAAAACCGGTTCACGCTGAGCTTGCCCTGTCCTGGCGTTCTACGGGTTCTATCAAACAGCAAATGTCATTTGAGCCAAAAACCACCGTTCGGGCTGAGCTTGTCGAAGCCTTGCGCAACGCTTTGACCCTTCGACAAGCACACGACAGGCCTAGCTCAGCGCGAACGGTGTTTAGCGATTGAACGCAATTCGGTCTGAGCCATCCCATGAAAGTGCGTTCAGAAGATTAGGGCGTGTTCGCACTAATCTTCAATTTTGAAATCCATGGCCTTGATCAGACGGCTCCACCGGCCCATCTCCTCCTGCATGTACTTTTCAGGATCGGCCACAACCAGCATCTCGGCACCTGCTTGCTGAACGTTTGCGGCAAACGCCGCATCGCCAGCGACTTTTCTCGTCACGCCCCGCAAGGTCTCCAGCACGGGCTTGGGTAAGTTTGCAGGAGCGAAGAGTGCATTGAACACCACGACTTTCATGTCAGGCATACCGCTTTCAACGGCTGTCGGAATATCAGGTGCAGACTTCAGGCGCGTTGGGCTGTTAACCGCCAGAATACGAATTCGACCAGAGCGGTGATGGCCCAGAACCGCTGAAGACATGATGGGCGTGGCCAACTGCAAATGGCCGGCAATCACATCTGCCATGGCCGGACCACCGCCTCTGTACGCTACATGCGTGATTTGCAGCTTTCCGTTGAGATATTTGAAAAGTTCGCCTGTCAGGTTGGTGATGGTGCCGGCACCGGCTGAGCCGTAAGACAGCTTGTCCGGCTGGCTGCGTGCCAAGGCAGCCAGCTCCTGAAGATTTTTAGCCGGCACGGAGGGGTGAACGAGCACACAGGTGGGGTTGGCACTAACCGGGCCGACCATCACGAAATCTTTCAGACCATCGTATTGCGGCTTGGCCGAAGCCAGCGGATTAACGATCTGCGTCGTGGTGGTTCCCAGCAGCAGGTTGTAGCCATCTGGCTTGGATCGCGCGACTTCACTGGCACCAATCACTCCGCCAGCCCCCGCCTTGTTGTCGATGATGAAGTTAAACCCGGAGAGAGGCGCGGCGGCCTTGGCCCAGTAACGGGCCATCACGTCGCCATCTCCGCCAGGCGCGAAGGGCACCACAATCCGGATGGCACGGTCAGGGTAGCTCGTTTGGGCGTTGGCCTGAAAGCCTAAGCCGGCGGCCGGAATGCTGGCTACGCCCATCACAAAATCACGTCGAGAGATGGTTCTCTTCATCTGTACTTTCTCCATGTCCGCTATCAACAGAAAATCAAGTCAAAGACTTCAATCCACATCCGGCGGAATGAAGATTTCGCTGGCGCGCGCAAAAGGCAGTGCGTTGCTCATGGCTTGCCCATGCCGTTCCACCGGCGCACCAAATCGGTGTCTATATCGAAAAGATCCAGACACCGACCCACGGTGTGATTGACCATGTCATCAATGGAGCGCGGCCTCACGTACATCGCAGGCACGGGGGGCATGATCACTGCGCCGTTTTCGCTGGCTTGAAGCATGGCTTTGAGATGACCGTGGTGCAGAGGGGTTTCACGCACCATCAGGACAAGCCGGCGGCGCTCTTTCAACACCACATCGGCCGCACGCGTCAGCAGGCCTGTGGTGTTGCCGTAAGCAATCTCGGAAAGTGAGCGAATGGAACATGGAGCCACAACCATGCCCATCGTCTTGTAGGACCCCGAAGAAATGGTGGCACCGACGTTCTTGGCGTGATGAACCTCGAAGGCCAGACTCTCGACCTCTTTCACCGACATATCGACCTCTGCGGCAATGGTCAACTTCGCGGAGTCGCTCATCACCAAGTGAGTCTGGATGTCCGATCCCTGAAGTACCTGCAAAAGGCGCACGCCAAAAATGGCACCTGAAGCACCACTAATGCCGACGATAAGGCGCCTGGGACTGGGACTGTTGGACATGGGGGTCACCGAAAAACTTCACTCGAAATGGTATAGACCGATTGTGAGCAAAGTAGGACGAATATGACCAACGAGTAATTTCGCTCAGTCCCATGAAAATGGCTCATGAAGCCCTGGGCCAGCCACGATGGGGGTGGTTGGCACAGTCTGTGCAAAGTGCGCCAACAACCAGCGTTTGAATTTCTGCACTTTGGGCAGTGCGGATCGTTCAGGCCTGCTCAGCACATGGTAGCCAGCGGGCGAACGGTAGCGGAACGTGAAAGGTTCAACGAGCCGCCCGCTTTCCAGATCCTTGCCCACCAGCATGGAACGCCCAATGCCGACGCCCAAGCCTTCAATGATGGCGTTCATGGCGAACGCCAATGTTCCGCAATGAACCTCGCTCGCAAAGGTGTCCACCTCGGAATTGGACTCACGCAACCATACGGTCCAATCGTCGGTGATGATGGGCGATGCAGTACGCACGATGGGATAGTGCCGCAGATCATCGGGAATACGCAGCGGGGGACCTGACGAAAACAGCGCTGGCGTGCACACCGGGAAGATATCTTCATCGGCGATCTTCTGTGCATCGAAATCCGGCCAGTCGTCTATTCCGTGCCAAATCGCGACATCGAAGTCGCATTGCTCCAGCCGGTCTGTTGGCGCCAGTGGCATCAGTCGCAGTTCGATGTTCGGGTTCATGGCCAGAAACTCCGGCAATGCAGGCGTCAGGCACTTCGCGGAGAACGCAAAGAGGCACGCAATCGTGAGCCGGTTGTCGTGCACCGAGGACACGCTCTCCGTGGCCGCTGCGATCTGGGCGATCGCCGGGCGCACGCACTCCAAATAGATCCGTCCCTCGTTCGTGAGCTTAGTCACGTTCTGCTTGCGGGTGAACAACTGAATGCCCAGCAGGCTCTCTAACTCCTTGATCCGGTGGCTGATCGCGGTCTGAGTGATGTTCAGTTCTGATGCACCCCGGGTGAAACTCTGGTGACGCGCAATCGCCTCCAGGGCGAGCAACGCGTTAAGCGGGGGCATGGGTCTTCGCATCGGGATTGTCGGTGGGCGCCTTTCAGACTGAATTGCGTTTAATCAATAAACACCGTTCAGGCTGAGGTTCTATGGTTTTGATCAACTATTAAAACCGTTCGGGCTGAACTTGTCGAAGCCTTGCGCAACGCTTCGACAACCTCAGCGCGAACGGATCTTTCCAGCAAATCCGTAAGATTCAGGCGCACTGGTTTTGGGGAATGTCTCTTTAAGTCGCATTGTCAGGCCGAGCAGCCTGAATGGTCACAAGGGATGACCCGACCTATTGCAAGTTTCGTCTGTTCTACGCCGCCCCAGGAGGGCGCCCGCTCAAAGAGCTGCAACCGCTTCGATCTCCAGGCTGCACCCGTAGTGCAGGGTTGGAACGGGCACCACTGCACGCGCAGGCCGCGTGGCCCCTATCCACTCAGCATAAATCGCGTTAAAGCCCGGCCATAAGCCTATGTCCGTGATGTAAACGCGAACCTGCACTATCTTTTCGATCGAGCTGCCTCCCCCGTGTACCGCGCGGGCCACATTGGCCAGAACCTGGCGGGCTTGGACCTCGAAGGGCGCATCGCTCAAGACTTTGCCATCTGGCGCCACAGGGAGTTGCCCCGAAACAAACAGCAGTCCGCCCGCGCTCGCCACGTGGCTATAGTGCCCGCCCGGGGGAGCCATGCCCTCGGGGGTCGTCATGGTCCAAAATGGTGCAGATTCCATCAATGTCTCCAGATTCCGTGCGTTGTCGTTCATACCTTCTCAGGCGACTGGAGGCGCTACCCGCGCGCCCACAATGCCGTTGCGTTTGAGGGATCGTGCCACGAACCCGTCTGCCTTCATGTCTTCAACAAACTCGTGCACCACCGCAACGACAGCGTCGCTTCGCCCAGCGGGAACACCAATCGCCTGCTGAATGGTCATGAAGTCCCCCGGCAGCATTCGGAGGCCTGGAAAACGCAAACCATCCGCCTCTAACTGCTGGCGAACACCAGCGGCCACATCGGCATTGGTACGCAGGAATTCGTCAACGACCGTCGGGGAAGTTGGAGCGCGCTCGACGCTGGCATGTTTGAGTTCCCGCGTCAGAAAAAGGTCGTACGCACTGCCTGCCCCCACCACCACGCGCAGGCCCGCTTGATCCACGTCATCAATGGATCTCAGCGGAGACGCTTCTCGAACCATATATGCGCCCTGAATCAGTACGTAGGGTGGCGCAAAGCGCAATTGAGCGGCACGTGCAGGGTCCAGAGCAAAAAAGCCCACGTCCGCCTCCCCTTTCGCAATGGCGTCCACTGACTTCCCCGCGCTGTCAAACACCACCGTCTCCAGCGCCACACCCAATCGGCCCGCCAGCGCACGCGCGAGATCCACGGACACACCGCGAGGCTCTCCGTGAATGTCAGCCCGACTCGCCAACACCGGATTTCCCAGATTGATCGATACACGCAATGCCCCGGTGGGAGCAATCTCTTTGACGAGATCGGGGTTCAATTCAGCTCTGCCTTCATCGGTTGGAACACAGACGACTCTGCCATTCATTCCAATTTGATGTTGACCTTCTTGGCCACATCGCGGTAGCGGGCGACGTCTTTGCGAATACGGTCTGCAAACTCTGCGGACGGCATGCCCCCCACTTCTGCGCCGGCATCCGCGAAACGCTTCTTGACATCAGGATCTTGCAGCGTCTTGGCAACTTCCGCGTGAAGCTTGGCCATGACATCAGAAGGCACGCCCTTGGGAGCGAACAACCCAACCCAGTTCGACGCATCAACGTTCTTGACTCCAGCCTCATTGGCGGTCATCCAGGCGTTGTTGTAGGGAGTACGGCGTGCCGTAGTGAGACCCAGCACCTTGACCCGGCCCGACTGCACATGCGGCATCACAGCCGGCACCGCCACCACGCCCAGGGGAACCTCCCCAGAAGCGACGGCAGCCACCGCGGGTGCGCCACCTTTGTAGGGCACATGAAGCAACTTGGCTCCGGCTTCCAGGGAAAACCACTCACCAGCGAGATGATTCACACTGCCATTTCCGGGCGAAGAAAATGCCAGCTTGCCTGGGTCCTTCTTTTCAGCGGCCACCAGTTCCTGGATAGTGTTGTAGGGCTCTTTGGCGTTAGCCACCAGCAGCATGGGGGTATCACTGATCATGGTGATCGGCGCGAAGTCCCGGTCCAGGTCATAGGGAACGGAAGGAAAGATCGCGGGGTTAACTGCGAATTCACCAGTGTGAGCCGTCAGCAGCGTGTAGCCATCTGCAGGCGCCTTGGCGACGTAAGACACGGCGATGAAACCATTGCCGCCTGGCTTGTTGTCCACAATGAAGTTCCACCCCAAACGCTCAGTCATCTTCTGCGTGAGAATGCGCGCCGTCACATCGACCACACCTCCGGGCGCGAATGGCACCACCACTCGGATCGGGCGGCTCGGAAACGCTTGGGCAAAAGCCGCACTACTCAGAAGTAGCTGTGAAGCCACCAAGGCTCCCAGCATAAGGGTATTGCGGCGCTTTGAGATCCATCGAGTGGTCATTTAGTCTCCTGCAGAGTGCGTGTTTATTCCAAAATCCCCGTAATGGTCGAGAACACAGCGCTTGCGGTCAAACGAAAAAATTTGGTGACCGGCATCAATCGAGTTCATGCCTTGGCGCAAATGATCAGATCGGGCGACCAGCAACCCTCAACAAACGAACGTAAATCTGGTCCAACGCATCGCCCTTAGCGCCCGCCGCTCACATCACGCATCACGCATCACGCATCACGCATGAGTGATTTTGATCACCCACCTGAAAATTACTCGTTGGACCAGAAGGGAGGTCGCTGCGAATAATCCCGTCCATGAAGCTTACCGGACCCAACACTCAGACGCTGACCTCAAGTGACGGCGTTCCCATTCATTACCGTGTGCATGGGTCCAGCGCGGATCTACCCGTAGTGGCGCTCATCCACTCCCTCGCCATGGATCACCGATTCTGGGATCCGGTGGCGAAGCTGCTGGAAGGCCAGGCCTGCGTGGTTGCCATCGACGCACGGGGGCACGGAAAGTCTGGCCGTGGCACCGCCCCACTCACAGCGGCGCGTATGGCTGACGATCTGCTCGATGTGCTGGATGACTTGCAGGTTCCTCAAGCCGTTGTCGGTGGCGCATCTATGGGAGGGTGCCTGGCTCTGCAGTTTGCGGGCACACACCCAGAGCGCTGCTCCGGCCTGGCGCTGATTGACACCACCGCCTGGTACGGACCCACAGCACCCAAAGATTGGGAAGATCGGGCGATGAAGGCCAAGTCTCAAGGCCTGTCTGCGTTGGTCGATTTCCAGAAGACCCGCTGGTTCAGCGAAGCGTTTTCTCTGCGCGAACCAAGCGTGGTGGACGACAGCATAGCCATCTTCCTGGCCAACGATATCGACGCCTATGTGGCAACCTGCCGCATGATGGGCGCGTTTGATGGTCGCGGATTCCTCGCCAATATCCACATGCCCACGCGCATCCTGGTCGGTGATGAAGACTATGCCGCACCAGTCGCCATGGCGCAGGT
Organism: Ottowia thiooxydans DSM 14619; assembly: GCF_000422885.1. Lineage (GTDB taxonomy): Bacteria > Pseudomonadota > Gammaproteobacteria > Burkholderiales > Burkholderiaceae_C > Ottowia > Ottowia thiooxydans. Next base: position 40,096 of record NZ_AUGX01000039.1, read on the forward strand.
ACTGCATGAGGGCATCACAGGCTCCCGGCTTGACATCATCCCTGGCGCCCGCCACCTCACGCCGCTGGAAGTGCCACATATCGTGGCCGACACCTTGCGGGCCCTGTGCCAGGAGAATCAGCAATGACCCCATTTGAGTACCTGTTGCCGTACTCGCTTGACGAAGCGCTCAGCTTGCTGGACCCGGAAGACCCCGGCATTCGACCGGTCAGTGGCGGGACAGCCATCATGCTCATGATGAAGGCCGGCGTACTCACACCGACCCGCCTGGTCAGCCTGCACAAGATTGGCGAGCAACATTCGGCTATTCAAACCAATGCCGCAGGCGAGCTCTTGATTGGCGGCATGGCCAGGTTGGCCGACATTGAGCGCCACCCCACGGTGCGTGAAAAATGCCCTTTGCTAAGCCAGGCGCTTCGTGGCGTGGCAAACCCACGCGTTCGCGCAGTCGCCACCATCGGCGGCAATTTGAGCCACGCTGATCCTCACCTGGACATGCCACCCGTGCTCTCCGCGCTGAGCGCTCGGGTAGTGATCACTGGCCCCAATGGGGTTCGCACCGTGAATGCAGAAGACTTCTGCACCGGCTACTACGAAACTGTGGTGAAACGCGACGAGCTTGTCACCCAGATCATCGTGCCGGCGCAAGCTGGACCTGGCGCTTATCTGAAGCTCACCACGCGCGCTGCGCATGACTGGCCCGCACTAGGCATCGCATTGGTGCTGAAAGTGGTCGACGGCAAGGTGCAGAGTTCCAACATTTTTACGGGCGCAGCTACCGACCGCCCGACACGGTTGCTTCAAGCCCAGTCTGTGCTCGAGCAGCAGGGCCTGGCTGAGCCAGCCTTGCGCGCAGCCGGCGAAGCCGCAGTAGCTGAAACGACCTTGATGGAAGACGCCCACGGCTCCGTCGCCTACAAAAGCCAGTTGCTCAGAATCGCCCTACCCCGGGCTGTAGACAACGCCCTTCGCCACAGCCGGAGCCATGCATGAGCACAGTTACCACCCCTGAACGCCAGGTTGGTCGCGCCGTTGATCGCCTGGAGTCCCGCTCCAAGGTCACAGGCGCTGCAGACTACACCCACAACGTCACCCTGCCCCGCATGCTGCACGCCAAGGTCGTCCGCAGCACGCAGGCGCACGCGCGCATCCTGTCCATCGATACAGAGGCAGCCCGCGCAGTAGCCGGCGTGTTCAAGGTCATCACCGCCCGCGAAGTCATCGAAGTGATTCCAGATCCACACTACGGACCTGCTTTTCACGACCAACCCATCCTGGCTATTGAAAAGGTGCGCCACATTGGTGAACCTGTAGCTGTAGTGCTGGCCGAAGACGTGCACGTGGCGGAGATGGCCGCAGGCCTGGTGAACGTGGAGTACGAAACACTGCCCGCCGTGTTCGACGAAGTCCATGCGGCGCACCACACCGACGTTCTGGTGCACGACGTACTCCGCCCCGCAGGCACCTTTCCCGATCTCAAGCACCTGGCCGGCCGCAAGGGAACCAACGTGGCCCTGGACTACCGCCTGCGGCACGGCGACGTCGACAAAGCATTTGCCGAAGCGGCGCATGTGTTTGACCACACTTTCCGCACGCAGCAGGTCATGCACACGCCCATGGAGCCGATGATTTCGATCGCCGAGCTGCAAGACCACGGCATCATCATTCACACGGCGTCTCAAAGCCCTTCATTCGTACGCCTGGAAATCGCCCGACTGTTAGGCTGGCCTGAGAACCGCGTGCAGGTGAAAACGCGCCTACTTGGCGGCGGTTTCGGCGCCAAGTTGTATATCAAGATCGAGGCGCTTGCCGTAGCTCTGGCGCTCATCGCTCGCCGCCCCGTGCGTGTAGCCCTCACGATGGAAGAACAGTTCTACACCATCACCAAGCACGCCACTACGTTCCGCATTCGCAGTGCGGTGGACCAAAGCGGTCACATCACAGGGCGCCACTGCGAGGTGTACTGGAATGGCGGTGCCTACGCAGACATCGGGCCACGAGTCACGCAGAAATCCGGCTTTACGGCCGGTGGCCCCTACGACATCGCCAACCTCAGCATCGATTCTTATCAGGTCTACACCAACCTGCCCCCCGCCGGCGCCTTTCGGGGCTTCGGCATCACGCAGGTGGTGTGGGGTTACGAGTGCCAGGCGGACTTGATCGCACGTCACCTCGGCATGGACCCACTTGAGTTCCGCCGTCTCAACCTGCTGGAAAACGGCCGCCCCCATGCCACAGGTACCGTGATGAAAGATGCGGCCCTGCGCATGGTGCTGGACCGCGTGGCCGAGCGCATCGAATGGGACAAGCCCTTCGAGCGAGGCCTGGCTACGGTGCGGCGCGGGCGCGGCGTAGGGCTGGGGTTTAAAGCTCTCGTGGCACCCACCACTTCCGTCGCTACGATCACGCTTGCGGGCGATGGCAGCTGCACCTTGCTCATCAGCACAGTAGATATGGGACAGGGCTCGGACACGGCCATGGCCATCGTCGCCGCGGACGTGCTGGGCATTACAGCCGAAAGCATTCGGGTCGTGCATGCGGACACAGACGTCACGCCATACGACATGGCCACACTGGGCTCACGCTCCACCTTCTCCATGGGCAACGCCGTCAAACTGGCAGCAGAGAATCTACTAGTGCGGCTACGCAGCCTCGGCGAGGAAGTAGGCATGCCTTACGAAAGCATGGGGATGGCGGCCTATTTGCTGAAGAAAAAATTCGGCATGCAGGCTGGCACTCTGGTGGGCACCGGGAGCTTCATACCCTCCTACACCTCACCCGATGCCGATGGCCGCTCGCCAGACATCACACCCAACTGGATGATTGGCGGCACCGGCGTGGAACTGGAAGTCGACACCGAGACCGGTCACTTTCGCATCCTGCGCATGGAAAACGTGGTTGACTGCGGTACCCCGCTGAACCCCAAGGTCGTGGAAACACAGATCTCCGGCGCGGCCATCATGCAGCTCGGAATGGTTCATCTGGAAAAAATGGAGTTTGACAGCGAGGGACAACTGCGCAATGCCTCGTTCTCAGAGTACAAGATTCCCGGCATCCTCGATATTCCGGAGCACTTTGGATGCGATGCCGTGGAGTCCAGGCAGGCCAGCGGCCCCTATGGTGCGAAGGGCATAGGGGAAAGCGGTTGCTTCGGTGTGGCCTCTGCAGTGGCTGAGGCCATCCACGATGCCGTGGGCGTACGCATAACCTCCCTACCCATCACGCCGGAGGCCGTGTTCCGAGCACTAGCCGAACAAGCCGGTCAGCCTTTGGCCGCCAATCCCACCGAGAGAACACAGCCGTGAGCACGACAAGCACACTCATTCAATTTCGCCTCAACGGCGAGCCCGTCTCTAGGCAAATCGAGTCTTACAGCACTCTCGTAGAGGTGGTTCGCGGGTGCGGGCTGAATGGCGCACGCGAAAGCTGCGGCCAGGGGCTCTGCGGTTGCTGCACGGTGGTGGTTGACGGCAAGGCCGTGACAGGCTGCCTGCACCCCGCCATGCACGTGGATGGCTGCGATGTCGCCACCATAGAAAGCCTGGAACAAGACGGCCAACTCGATCCCGTGCAGCAAGCATTCATTGATGCAGGCGCGTTTCAGTGCGGCTTTTGCACGCCCGGCTTCATCCTCATGTCCAGGCAATTGCTGGAGCAAAACCCCAATCCCACAGACCACGAGATCCGGCACTACCTGGCCGGCAATCTGTGCCGCTGCGGGGCCTATCCAGAAATCGTCAAGGCCGTGAAGCTGGCTGGCGAGCGAATCCGCGCGGCCAGCCGCCCCTAAGAAAGAAAAATATCATGGAAATCCAAGGCGAACGACTCCTTGCCGTGCCACGTGCAGATGTATGGCGCGCACTTAACGATCCAGCCGTACTCCAGCGGTGTGTGCCCGGCTGTGATGCCTTCGAAGCAGATGGCGAAGATAAGTACCGTGTCGCGATGCAGGCGACTGTCGGCCCCGTACGCGCTCGTTTCACCGGCAAACTACTGATCAGCGATGTCGTGCCGCTCACCTCTTACGCATTGAACTTTGAAGGATCGGGCGGTGTCGCCGGGTTCGGCAAGGGCACAGCCAACGTGTTCCTGGAAGATGCGGAGGAAGGGACCCGCTTGCGCTACAACGCACAAGCACAAGTCGGCGGACGTTTGGCTCAGGTAGGTGCCCGCTTGATCGACGGCGTGACGAAGCGAATGGCTGATGATTTTTTTACGCGGTTCACTAACGAACTTACTGCTCCAACGGTTGGGGAATCAGCACAAACAGGAAGCGTCAGCGAAAAAAAATCAAGGACCACTCCAACCACCGCTGTACAAGCCACCTCCATCACTCACGGGGACAGGCCAGAACAACAAGCAGCCTCTTCGCCTCAGAGCAACCATATCGCGGTGCTCGCTGCAGCGGTATCAGCAACAGCAGCGGCCGTCGCGGTCCTCGCGGCGCTGTTCGTCATACGATTCACCGCTTAGAAACCAGCCCGTATTGAGGCTTTCGTAACGCATGACGGAACCCATTCGGGTTGAGGTTCTATGGTTTTCGTCAAGTTTTTACAGCAACGATGGAGGCGTCGAAGTTGCTTTTTTGCTTGAACAGTGAGAATGCCACGCGCAGGAGTTTTCGGGCGAGCACGATCAGGGCAGCGGTTGTGCTCAACCCTTTCTCGCGCTGAGCATGATAGAACCCATTCCAGGTCTTGGTGCGAGCTGCCGACATCGCAGCAGCGTACAGAAGGCGTCGGATCTCCGGCCAGCCTCTCTTGGACAGACGCCGTTGGCCCGTTTTATTGCCTGAGTCGT
>NZ_AUGX01000040.1 GCF_000422885.1 Ottowia thiooxydans DSM 14619
GCACCAATGGATGAAACCGACCACGGTTTGACGCCACGAATCGCAGATTTGAAAGTGAACAGGAAAGTCAATGAAATCAACGATCTACCAACACCACCTCCGCGCCAGTGCTAGCTTTTCGTACCGTCACTTATTGCACTGAAAACGAGGAGACCCCTGGTAGCGGATGCGGTCTTCAATCTTTTGATCGCATCGAGTGCCTCACGACCCAGCCCCTTGTCATCGCAAAGAGTGCGCAACGTCATAAGGTCTTCGGCGTCTCCAAACTGCCTTGATACCGCCCGCTTGGTGGATCAACCTCGATAGAGGACACCCTGCGCAGGCTATGGAAGCTGAGCTTAGCCTTGCGCTCCGATGGCAATTGGCTGACTAATTCGTGCACGAACTTGGTTGTAGATAGGCAGGGCAACGCCTTCAGCGACCTCAAGTGAGACGCACAGGGCGAATTCAACGGGCTTCAACAGCCGACCAGCATCCGCGACACAATTGACTCGAACCAAGAGGTGCTGACCTGCTACAACCGGCACAGCGCCTTCGCCTTCAAAAGTCTCGTGCTGTAGTGTTCCCAACTGAAGTTGCCGCGCCTCGCCTTCCAAGCGAGTCAAATTCAGAGGATCGCTCGGTAAGTCCATCCACAGCTTTGCGGCGCGGTACTTAGAGTGCCGTGGATTAGGCGGCGTCAGCCATGCCAACGTTACAGTCAGCCGTCGGCGAACCAATGTCGCATTGAGTGCCTCGGGAATAGGTACTTTGAACTCCCAAGCCTTGTCATTTCGAAGTTCGCCCACGCCAAGCATAGTTGCGCGTTGCTCAGTGCAGGTCAGCGCACGCTGGACATCGGCCACGCCGTAACCTGCATATCTACTGACAAGGCGACGCTGCGCATGCCAATGCTCGACATCAGGGCGCGCGGCCAACACTTGTGACTGGATGTCCCCAAGATTTGCACCATGAGCGAGCAACGCCTTAATCATCACAGCGTCGTAGCGGTGAGGAAGGTTCTGAGGATTGCCCGCACGCAGGGCTTCCAGCACATCGAATGCTTGAGCGGCCCCGCGCGTCGCCAGGGCTGTCGCGTTGCTGGTGCCACGCGTGTAGGCCGTATCGCCAACCGCATCCGGGGGGGATGCCACGCGATGACCAGGTGGTTGCGGTGTGCTCCAAATGCCAGCGACATGTGTTTCATTCGCCGGAGAAACAGGTCGCTCTCGGTAAAGCGCGCGGCCTCCTGGCAGCAGAATTTCAGGCTTAATCGCTCGTTGGAAGCCCGGTCCGATGCGGGAGTACGGCGCTACACCTTGCTCTGGAAACAAGGTATGTCGTCCTGTCACAGCGGGAAAGATCGATCCGTCGCTGTAGCTTGCGCCGACAGTGAGCGCATTCACAGACTCCGCCGGTGAAAGCAGCCGACGGTGCATGTCCAGGTCCATCAAGGCCTGCATCGAATGGCCCGCTTGCTCCTCTGGCGGCATCGCTCCCAAGGAATCTCGCGCCACCTTCAGGATAAGGTCGTCTGAACAGTTACCACAACTGACGATGAAGAGCACTTTGTACTTGTGGCTCAACCAATCGAGCAGTCGCGCCCACGGCGACAGTTCGCCAGCAAATGGGCGGTAGCCGTCGCCGACCGAGAGGTTGATCACCTTCACCGTCGGAGCTGCAGCCGGCACTGCTGGAGTACCTTCAAACATACGGCGCACAGCGACATGTACAAGATCTATGAGCAGCCGATCATCAGGTGTGCATTCCACCTGCGAATTGCTACCCTGTTCAGGCCGCATGATGGGCCGTACGTAGATTGGCGCAGCCAACGCCCCACTTGCGCTATCAAGTTCACCCCAAGCAATGAGGGACGCCATGGCCGTCCCATGCACTCGTGCGGCTACTGGGTATGTGTCGGCCCATTGATCCGGGTCATCGACGATCAAGCGCCCCTGCAAGCGTGGATGGTTCGCCAAAGGCAGGCCATCCAGCATGGCCACTATCGGACTGCCCGAGGTCAATTGCTGAGGCACAGCAGCATCCGGCAGCTGCGGGGCTGTATCGGAAACCCGCGACATGGCCTGTCCTTGTGGTCGCAGCAGCATAACCCGCTCGGATCGCAGCAGAGGAGCAGGTACGGCGTCCAGCAATCGCTGAACGCCTGGTGCCGGCATTTCGACCAGGAACCCTAGGTAGGCGATGTCGCCGATCAACCGCTCGTCAAGAACCTGTCCCCCAAGCTCAGTGACGAGGGTTCTTATCTCGGCAGACGAAGCCGCATTCTTTGCGGCCGACGCAAAGCACCAGGCTTCGATCTCAAACCTCAGAGCCGGGGTGCCGTTCTCCAACCGAAAGCGCCAAGCTTGCCTAAGGTCGTCGCTCAGCCGATCTTGTGGCCCCCAGAAACGCACATCCTTCAGGTGTTTGAATAAGTCCTTCCAGGCGCTGAGACCGGTGCCCAGATTTCCTGTCGGCGTCTCCTTATATATGCCCCACAGGCGAACGACCTCGTCGAGCGCTTGCCTGTTACTGCCCATCAAGAACAACCTGCCACCGAGCGCTTTGGTGGCGTCTTGGGTCGAATAGAAGTCCTCATCGGGCTCAACTTGCGCGTCGACCATACCTGCCAGCCATTCAAGCCCCGGTATGCGTTCGGCCGAGCTGATGAAGTCGCCCACAGCACCAACCGTTTCAAAGACCACTACAAGATCGGGATCGCTGTTGTTTGCGGCAGTCTGAAGCTCGAGGCGCCGGGCCTCAAAGGCAGCCTGGAGAGTTTGAAATTGCGGCGTCAGTCGCTCTGCTTGGCGCCCATGGCCTGGCACATGCAGGGTGGGAACCATTCTCTGTCCGCCCTGCCGCCCAACTGCCGACGGTTGAGGGAAGATGAGTAGGGGCAAATGCCCGGTTGCGCCTTCTGGCAAGTTTTAGCGCTCGATGGCGTCGTCGATGGCTGCTCGCAGTTTCCACTGCACGATGCGTTCGGCAATGATTTCCTTGAGGTCACCAGATGGCAGCGCTAAAACATAGCGCCTGTGAATGTCCTGGCAGAACTGCTCCAGGTCGGAAAAGTTAGCCACCTTGAGGCGACTTGCCAAGGTCTTCGGAGTCATGCCAAGAGACACGCCGAGTCGTCGCTGGAATCGGTCAAACCACTGCGTACGCTGTTCAAGCGTGGGGGCTGGCAAGGTCAGTCGCAATTGGAAACGGCGCCACACCGCACGGTCCAGCAACTCGGCATGATTGGTGGCGGTCACTACGACCACATGGCTTGGAAGTCCATCGATCTGCAAGAGAAGCGAACTGACAACTCGCTTTATCTCACCGGTTTCGTGTGTATCCCCACGCTCCTTGCCAAGGGTGTCAAATTCGTCAAAGAAGAGGACGCAATGATGTGTACGCGCGAAGTCAAATAGCCGTTTCAGCCGCCCGCTTGTTTCGCCGAGGAAGCTGCCTACAACCGCCTCATAGCGCACGACGAACAGCGGAACCATCAATTCGTAGGCCAGGGCCTCAGCTAAAGTTGTTTTCCCGTTCCCCGGCGGCCCAGACAACAACACTTTATGGCGTGGCTCAAGTCCGTAAGAGCGAAGCAGATCTTGCCGCTGTTGCTCCTCGACCAGCTCCCGCGCCGCAGCCCTAACTTCTTCGGCAAGTAGGATCGACTCCAGGCTCCGTTTGGGCTGAAGTTCGTAGAGAAGCCCGCCGTGTCCGCCGTCAAATGTGCGAACGATCTCGGGCGCTTTCTGAGGCGCCGCGATAAAACGCAGGTTTTCTTCTAACCTGTCGGCCAGCAATGTATGGCGCTTAGCGCGCTCCTCGGCAGCGATGGCTTCAACGGTCGACCTGAACATCTTCTGATCGCCTTGTGTGCCAGCGCGCACAAGATTGACGATTAGATCGGCTCTGGGCATGTGTTAGCTGCTTAGTTTCGTCAGTATACCCACCGGGACGGGTCGACACTCGGTAGATGCCTTGGCTCAGTGGGCGAACCTGACTCAGTTGGGTGAGGTGAATGACATCTCACTGGGGCAGGCCAGGGACGCCCCTTGCCTCAACTCAGGTTCGAGCCCCATCAGCCGAGCTGACGCTCACCCCGCCGGCTTCAGCGCCTCGAACCGGCGATGCAGATCTTCCGGCCGGATGTTCGTGTACCCCTTTGCAGCAGTCGGTAGATGCTGGAACCGTCAAATTCGCGAATCCAAAGCAGTCATTGGCTGAGGTCAGCTCTTCGCCGAGACCGTGATTCCGCCGGTGCGCGCCGAAGCGGCCTGTCAGCGCGACATGGTGGTTCGAGAGTGCCCCCTATGAGCCCCTGAACTCGATCGGAGAGCGTTCAGGCTGTCCAGTGTTTCGGGTCAGGGCGGTGCTGTATGAAATGATGCGGTATGCCATTGAGTTCCGAAGACCTGCAACAAGTCGCCGCGCGCACCCTTGCGCACTACGAGCAGAACGCCCAGAGCTACTGGGAAGGCACGCGCGACCACGACGTCAGCCAGAACATCGCGGCGCTTCTGAAGCACATTTCCGGGCCACCGCCCTTTGACCTGCTGGATTTCGGCTGCGGGCCTGGGCGCGACCTCCACGCCTTTACCGCGCTGGGTCACCGCGCCGTGGGTCTGGAAGGCGCACCAAGCGCGGCGGCGCTGGCGCGCCTTCACAGCGGCTGCGAGGTGCAGGAGCAAAGCTTCCTGCACCTCAAATTACCCGCGCAGCGATACGACGGTGTGTTTGCTAACGCCGTGCTGTTCCATGTGCCCCGCCCGGCGCTGCCGCAGGTGCTACGGCAACTGCAGGCATGTCTGCGGCCGGGCGGCGTGCTGTTCAGCTCCAACCCGCGCGGCAATGGCCAGGAAGGCTGGAACGGTGCGCGCTACGGCGTGTTTTACGACTGGCCAACCTGGCGCGCCTTGGTGACGGCCGCCGGCTTCGACGAGTTGGATCACTTCTACCGTCCCTCGGGCCTGCCGATCGAGCAACAGCCCTGGCTGGCGAGCGTGTGGCGCAAGCGCTGAGACCTAGATACGACTGCTGTATGGCTGACAGTTTCGGCGGGCGGATGCTTGGTTTGGGTCGGCTATCGATCGTATTGGTCATGCACCGGTCCTGCGATACGGCGCATGACCCTGGACCGCTGTCGGGCTCACCAGCGAACTGACGGAGCCGGCCAAGAGCGATCGTCTGCCATGATGGGCTGAAATACGCAATCAATCGGCCGAAACGCCCGTTGAACGACTGTTCGTGTTACCTGTGACCAAAACGATGTTGCTTGGCGTTCGCGATGCGGGTTCCAGTTTCTGTGACTCGCTCGAAATCCTCGTTTCTCCACTCGACATCGGAGCCAGAGAACCTAGCGTTTAGACCAAGAAATGTGGATTCGGCTTGACTCACGACACCGAATGTCCTTGCAGGCCCGCTCCTGTAGAGGCCTACGAGCTGTGGCGGACCGCCCGACTGCCTGTCTTCAGCAGCGTTGAGCGCATCACAAAATGCCCTGAAAACAATGCGGCTCGTTCGCGACTGCGGATCATCAGCGACACGCGTTTGATGATTTTCGACCCACTTCTTCCCGGTCCCATCTGCGGCGATGTGCTGCGAATGTTCGTGCGGAGTTTCAAGATACTCACTGGTTAGGTGCACACCATCCCACGCAATGGTTTGGCAACCGAACCAAGATCCGAGGAATGGATCGAAATCGGGTCGCATCGCGGCCTTTTGCCTCGCTCTGCTGTCTGGCTTGGTGCCATTACCAATACGAGTTCCGTAGAAAATCACATATGGCCTAAGGTACTGCGTGGGATAGGCTTCATGGGCCTGACGCACCATATTTGACACCCATTGACAACGTGTCGTGAGCGAGGACCTCTCAGCCTCAATCACCAAGCAATCGTCGATCAACGTGCAAAGCCTACTAATCACGGTCACCGCGAACAGACCATCCCCTGTAAATGCGAAAAGATCCGGCGCGGAGCGGCAAGCGAATACTTTTCGACCTAAATCCCAATAAGGAGGATTGACAGACCAGCTAATTCTGCTGTCAGTCGCGAAATATAGCGACGACTGGCCGTGAGGGTCCATGCCTGCCCAGGCAACAAGCGATGTCATCGTTTCCCCAAATAGTCCGATCCGACTAGAATAAACGAGCGAGTCCGCAGTCCTCCACCAAAAGTGCAGGCCCCCCTGCTTTTTTGATGGGGGACTAGTCTTACTGTGTCACAAACGTAGTCGAACGTTAACCGTGGCGCAATGCGGGCAATGTCCCAGGGCGCCCGCGAGTGCGACGCTCAACTGAAGGCGCAGCGTCCTGATCGAGTCCGGGACGTGACGCTGCGCGCGCTGGGCTTCCCCGAGGGATGTAATCCGGGGAAACGGAAGGCACTTGGCGTTGGGCGAAGTTTTTTTTACCGCCGGCATCACTGCCGGCTTTCAGCCGCTGCGCCATCAGGAAGCCGTACGCCGCAATGCTGAGTGTCGCGTGGTGGTGAAATCCTCTCCATCCCCGTCCCTCATAGTGGCCCAGCCCCAGGTCCTGCTTGAGATCCTGGTAATCGCGCTCGATGCGCCAGCGCATGTGCGCGGCGCGTACCAGGTCGTTCAGTGCCGTGGTTTCGGGCAGCGTGGACAGGTAGTACTTCTCCGGCTCGACCTGATCTGCGGGCCACTCGATGAGCAGCCACTGCTGGGGCAGAAGACGCGCCTTGCCGACGTTGCCCCCGGCGCAGCGTACCCGCAGCGCCGCAAAGCGGCCCGTCAGGCGCTCGTTTGTGCCTTCGCGCCAACTGATGTTCTGGAATGCGCTGTCGGGCAAGGACTGCGCCAATGCCTTGACGCTCACCGGCTGTCTCTTGGCGGTGCGTCGTGGCATCACCGGTGGACGGCCCATGCCGCTGTAGGGCTTCGGTGGCAGGGGCTCCACTCCGGGTGGCCAGGCCACCACGGCCGAGGTGATCCCGACCACGTAGGGCAAGCCCAGATCGGTCAGCCCCTGACGAAACGCGTAGTCGATCCCGTAGCCGGCGTCGGCCAGCACGCAGTGCCTGGGTGCTCCTTCAGAGAGCAGGCCCCGTAGCTGTTGCAGGGCGATGTGAGGCTTGGTCGCAAACTCGATGTCTTCGGGAATCCCGGCCTTGAGTCTGCGCTCGGCGTCTTCGGCCCAGTTCCGGGGCAAGTACAGCTGCCAGGCCACCGGCAGGCTGCCTTGTTCGCAGGCCAGCGAGACGCTGACGGCCACTTGGCAGTTGTCCTGCTTGCCCAGCACACCGCAGTATTGGCGTGTCACGCCTACCGAGTGGACGCCCTTCTTGGGAAAGCCCGTGTCATCGACGATCCACCAGCCGCCAGCGCTGAAGTCCATGTGCGGGACCACCCACTGCGCCACGCGATTGAGCAGTTGCTGGTCGCTCCATTGGGCCTTGGCGACAAAGTGATGCAGGGCTTGGTGCCGGGCGCTGGCGCGCAGCGGATCGACGCGGGCGGCCATGGGCTCGACGCTCTTGCGCGACAGGGGCAGCATCAGACCGGTGCAATACCCGGCCAATCCTGCGTGACGGTCGGCATGACCCAGTCCGTCGGCTAGGTGGGCCATGTAGAGACCAAACTCTTTGGGTATGTCCATCGCACCCCCATCACAGGGAAAAGATGGACATATCATGCCTTACTTTTTATGACACAGTAAGACTAGGCGATAAGAGCTGAACCCCTATCCGGCGAAAGCCGGATAGGGCTGGCGGTAGCGCCATTGCAGTCGCATCGGGAGTTGACCCGCTTCGTCGGCATATCGAGCACCGAAATTGAGTGGAATGCAAAAGCTTTCGCAGCGCTTCGTGCGCGAGCACGAAGTTAAGTATGGCATTGCGGCAGTCTCGTGTGTATCGCGCTCACGCCAGCTAAGCGCGGCCTCTTGATGTCCGTTTCGGGTCGACAGTGTGAGTTCGGCCCTTCGAGCAGCAGACATTCGACCGCGAGTTGGCGGAGCAACCTGCGGCCTGCCACGCTGGATGACTGCAGTCCCCCCCGATACCTGTCGTTGATGCCCTCGTGCCGCTGGGTGAGCCGATGACGGCTTCGTGCCAGGCACCGTGAAAACAGTTCCCGGGAACGACCGACGGCTGTCGCTGCTGACCGGCCCGTCGATACTCGGTGTGCAGGTCAAGGCTGACTGCCGACATCCAGTCTTAGTGATCCTAGACAGCTCACACCGGTACCCGTCATTCGACTGCGCGCGGGCTGAGTGACCGCTACACATCCAGGACCTGACGGTCGACAGAATACGTCCCTGCGGCCGTGATCACGAACGCGTCCAAGCGGCATGATCAGGTTGTGTTGGTAGGAGAACGGCCGGTGCTTAGATGTGCCGAGTCAACTTCGGGCTGACACTACCGCCACGGCTCTTGGCCGTAGGGCATCGGTGCAATCCACAGGAGAGCCATTTCATGAGTTCGATATCCGCCGAGTTGCGTCTGCGTCCGACGCGCATTGGCTTTTTGGTAGACCCGACCGATGCCGCTTCGGTCCGGCTTTGTATGCAGGTCTGCGCCTGCCTCTGGGGCGGCGTCTACAACCCAATCATTCCTGTCTGCAGCACGATTCCGGACGCATGGGCGTCTGGGCTGTACGGAAACATGACTGGCGAAGATCTTGCCAAGGGCTACGTTCGTTTCTTTGAGCCCGACGTTTTCGTCGAGGCGACGCCTGGCCTTGCCGCGAGATTGGGTATCAACGATGTGGAGCTGGAATTCAGCCAGAAGCGAATCGGCCCGCTATCTGCATTTCTGGAGGCGGCGCCAGAGGGGCGGTCTTGGCCGCCTCTTGGGATTGGCGTCGTTGCGTTGTACAGGGCGCTCTATGAAAAGGAGTTCAAGTTCGTCGCACGTCAGAACCACCGAGTCGCACTGTGCAAGCCTTCAAATGACATCGACGCAGCGTTTGTCGATGCCGTGTTTGGCTCATTTCCCGTGGAAGGATATCTAGCGCACCACGCCAGAGACTATCAGGAAGCTTTCGACCCGATCACGATCAAGGCGACACCCAAGAACTGGGAGAAAGCGCTCCGCGAGGGCTATCGATTCCCGCTCAGCATGGGTCGCCATGGCCTTGAGCGGTTCGGACGTGGGGCCGGCATTGGCGGTCCGACGCTATTCATTGCAGATCCGTCCAGCATCCTGGATCTCATCGATCTTTGGAATCTTCGACTTTTCCAGCCCAACGTAGTCCCCATCAACTCGAGGTGGCTTGCTGCCTTTGCGCCGTTTATGGGCGAGTTCATCAAGGCGAACTACCGCGCGCTCCCTGGCAACCCCAACGGCGTCATGCTACGGACAACGGTCGAGTTTGCCAGGTCCATTGGTGAGTCGCGCGCTGATTCCATGAGGGAAGAGGCAAAGCTTTCCAAGTTGCCAACTGGGTCGTGGTCCTACAAGCTTTGGTATCAGCGGATTTGGGAAGAGAACCTGAGCGACGTTGTGTTCAGCCCCACGCGCGCCCGCATCACTGCACGAAGCGAGTCCCTTGACTTGGCCATCACCGACACCGAGCGAGAGCGCAAGGTCCGATTTCGTGGGCTATCGCCTGACTTTGCTCCTGAGTTCAGATCCAGTTCTGCTGGATGGGTGAATGTTCTTCAGTTCAAGTCGTATGGGGCGCACTCTGAATTGGCATTGAGTCTTCCAACAGACTTTCAGCCGGTCCGGACGTACAAGCTGCGAAGCGGTGGGGTCATCCTCTCATCCCGCGAGGGCTGGGTGCTTCCACAGCGCTACAGGGACCACACGGAGTTTTTCACCCTCTGTACCGGTCGGGAAGCGATCACGGACTGGCTAAAGCAGCATGGGATCACCGCGGACATCTCGAAGGCTGGACGCGTGGCGGAACAGGTGATTGGTGCCTTGAAAGGGTTGCACGGTGGCCGTCTGCTGGCGCACCGCGACACCATCCAACTGTTGGAACGAATGGCAAAGAGCGTCCGGCGGTATCCCGACGGAACGGTCGAGGAGTATCAAGATCGTACGGCCGCTGCCACGACCTGGACGGCGTTGATCGCGAAGAGGTCCAAGGAGGTCTGGTCGCGGAACCTGTCCCTCGACGACTTCGTTGAACGGAACATCCTCAAGCTAGGCTTGGGCATCCAATGCAGCCATTGTTCCAACTCGAACTGGTACAGCATCTCCGAGCTGAACGAGTCCGTGGTTTGCGACAGGTGCCGCAAGAGCTACCCGTTTCCGCAGGGAAGTATCGGCTTCACGAAGTCGCCGTGGAAGTTCCGTGTCGTCGGGCCCTTCAGTGTTCCGGACTATGCGGACGGCGCGTATGCCACGGTCCTAACGCTGCGCGTGTTCTCGCAGTCATTGACGGGCATGCACGCCACGGTTGTCTACACGCCAGGGCTGGACTTGGCAGTGGAAGGCGAACCTCCGATGGAGGTCGACTTTGCGCTCTGGTACAGCGGCGAGTCGATGGGACTCGATGAGAGCGAGGCCATCACCGTCTTCGGCGAGAGCAAGAGCTTCGGCACGAAGTGCTTCCATGAGGAGGATATCGCTCGAATGCGCAGGCTCGCTGAGCGGTTCCCTGGCGCGTTCATCGTGTTCGCTGCGCTCAAGGACGAACTCCACGAGGACGAGAGGAGGGCAATTGCCGAGTTCGCTGCATGGGGACGCGAGCCCATCCATAGCACGGGCAGGCCTCGTGCACCAGTGATGGTGCTGACGGGGATTGAGCTGTTCGCTCCATGGAAGATCGATGACGCCTGGAAGAGTCTTGGAGGGGTTCGGCAAGAACTCGCTGAAGCAGGGCACGTCCGACTTGAGAACCTGTGGGTGTTGGCGGATGCCACGCAGCAGGCCTATCTGGGGATGAAAGGACACTCTCAGGAACTAATGGAGCAGTGGGAAGCACATCAGGCGGCAACTCAGGCAGCCGTCCGGCCTCCATTCAAAAAGCAGAAGTCGGCCGCGCCGCGGAGAAAGCCAGCGTTGAAGAGGGCCGCGAACGGGCCTGCGACAACGGGAAAAGTGGCTGGCAAGCGCCGGCGTGCGGCCGGCGACTAGAGTCGGCCCGCGGCAGCGACCAGGATCGCACTCCGTGCAGCCGACGATCGCACCGTGCGCGATCGCGAATTCCAGCGACTGCTTGCTGGCTGTCAGCGTGAGTTCGCCCGCAGCGGCTGAAGGGCAGGAGCCGCTGCACTTCGGACTTTCAGGTAGTCCACCACGTCTGCGCAGGGTACGGCAATACTTCTGGCGAAAACCCCGCACTCGCCACCACCTGAGGCCATCGCTTCTCCAGCTTCAATTGATGGCTGAGCATATGGTTTCGTGCTTCATCTTTGTCCAACCCCAGCAGCACAGCGCACTCGAGCAAGTTGCTCAGGCTGGACGCGCGCGCTCCGCTTTTCGTCACACTGAGTGCATGGATGCCGGACGGCTTGTGGTACGGGGCGATGTCAAATGCAGGTGACAGCCCCCACTGGCCAGCGCTGTAGAGCAAGCCGTGGTTTCTCGCATGGTCATCGAAGTTGCCACACAAGGAGTTGTAGGCAACGCGGCGCCACAACTCGTGCTTCATTGCCGACATATCCACGCCCGCTCGGGCGCACCAACGCTGCAGCTCATGTGCGAGCACCACAAATGACCGATTGCGTGCGCCAGCTGCTTCCTTGTCCAATCGCAGCAAGGTGTGTGCACTGGCGTAGAGATGCCGCTGTACGTCCCCACTGGGCAAGACGTCCCGGTCAAATCGCTTGACCAGAACCACCTGACGATGGCCTTCAAGGTGGAATTGCACCTCCGCCGCATTGACCCCGCACTCCCGCGCCAGCGTCATGGCCACGTACTCTCGCAAGGGGTTGTTTGGTCCGTCGCCACGGTCCTGTAGCTTGGCAATCCACAACTGCCCCTGGTGCTCCACGGTCAGTTTGGGCCGCTCGCCCCCCAGGCTCGTTCCGTAAATGCCTTGCACTTCGCGAGCGGCCTGGCTGCTGGGACGCTCTTCGGGCAGGTCACGCAAGGCATCCAGCAATTGGCTCAGGTGCGGTGCTTTGAAGGCAGTCTTGCGCTCGATGTCGTCACAAACTTCCAGCGCACCGACTCCATCACCTTCTGACAGCTCCAATATCTCCATGTTGCCCAGGTCTTCGCGGGCATGGAGCTTTTCCAACAACGCCAGTCCGAAGCCCTCCGGACGTGCGTCACGTATCACCCCAAACAAGCCTTCTTGCCGCGTTTCCCTGGCCCAAAACTCAGATCGCTTCAGGGGCAAGTGCAGGGAGTCCAGTGCCACGGCATCGCCACGCTTGAGGTAATCGGCCACGTAGTGGAACCGCCCGACCTGACCCTGCAACTCGAATTCACCACACTGGGTAGGTTGTACCTGCCCGGGGAGCCAAACCCACACCGGCTTCAAGGTGTCGCTCATGAGCGTGTCCCACGAATCCGTTTCGGCAGTGAGCGCTCAAGCAGGCTCACCGCTTCTTCGGTTTTCCCCAACTTGGCCAACGCCGGCAAGAGTTCACCAATCAAATCCAAGGCCCACAGAATGTTCAACAGGTGCCCGATCCCCACGCTGGGCCGACCATGCTCCACATTGAGGACCGTCTTCTTGTTCACCCCCGCCTTGGCCGCCAAATCCTCTTGCGTCCACCCCAGCGTGCGACGCACGGCACTCACCCGTCCACCCAATGTGGTCAACCCCTCCTCGACCTCATAAGGAAGCATGACTGGATCAGGTGAATGTTTCATAAAAGAGGCTAGTTTGTCATTCGTTTCCATTTTTACGGACTTTATAAGCAAACCTGGGGCTGGTCAAGATCGCGTTGGTGCACTGGGCATCTCGATGGCACCTCCGCGCCACTTCGGACACTTTTGACTTTTTGTGCGGCTGGGTGGGCGCGCGCCTGCGTGAATCGGCTGGTCACTCTAGCCAAGGCGGATAGACTGGACGGCATACGCCGCGTCATTTTTGAACCCTCGTGGATTGCAGGTCTGAAAGTGCAAGCCGTAACTGCAGGCCCTGCCGGCGGCGGCAACTCAATGCGAACACATGCCTGACCTGCTGCTACCACCGCCCAAGAGATCCCGAAGCCGACGCCTGCGCAAGAAACTGCACATCGGGGAATTTCAAACGCTGGGCTTTGAATACGGGCTGTTGTGGTCCGAGTTGCCATCGGCCGAGGAGCAAGAACGGTTTATCGACCGGCTGCTGGAGGAGTTCGTTGGGCCACGCTCCCTGTCCGTCGGTGGCGGGATCAACTGCGGCTTCATCTCGGCTCGCCGCGGAAGCGCGACCGACGAAGACCGCGCGGGGTTCGAGTCTTGGCTACGGCAGTGGACCAATGTTTCTAGCGTTCAAATTGGCCCACTCCAAGATGCCTGGTACGACTCACGCCCCTGAAGCAGGCTCGGCTACGCCCGTCGCCCGTGGCGGGCTCCATCGCTGAAACTCAGACATTGAATGACTTCTTGGGTTATGCCCTTGCCACCGGCACATCGTCCCATCGCGTCGTGTACTGTGGCGTGCGCCGCTCCTGCCGCATGCCCCATGTCCGCTGAGCACCTGGCATCCCGGTAGACCCCACGTGCAGCGTGCCCTTGCCGAACCGCCCGTTGAGCGCGTCCATCGCCGCCATCAGCCTCGTCCGGTCACGCCCCTCCTCGGGCTCCAGTTCCAGCTCTCCCTGCTGCACGCTCGCTGGCTGCAGGTCCATCAGAAACACGCCCGCCTTGATGAGCTGAAACCCAGGCACGTACATGAACCGCATGCCATCGGCCGCCGCCTTGGCCAACAACCGTGAGTCCGCCGTGGGGCGCCTGAGCGGTACCGTCACGCTCCTAGACAGCTGCTGTCCGGCCCGATGCGGCGACGTGTGCATGAACACCTGCAACGCTCCAGCCTGACTGTTCTGTTTTCTGAGCTTTTCCGCAGCCCGGCTGGCGAACTCGCTCACCGCCTCCATCAACGGCGCCAGGTCGGTCACAGGCCGCCCAAAGGAGCGCGTGCAGGCGATTTGCTGCTTCGGCGCAGGCACATCGTCCATGTCGATGCAGGGGAAGCCCTGCACCTCACGCACCGTCCGCTCCAGGGTGACGTTCCAGCGCCTCCTGACCGTGGCCGTGTACATGCGGGCCAAGTCCAGCACCGTCTGGATGCCGCCTTCTCTCAACTGTGCAGCAATGCGCGGTCCCACACCCCAGACTTCGCCAACATCGGTGGCACCCAGGATGGCCTCCAGCTCACGTTGGCTCAGTGCCGCCAGATTGCACACCCGGGCCAGGTGCTCGGGGTAGCTCCCTGGCTTTCGCTCGGCCGTCTTGGCGATGAAGTTTGCCAGCTTGGCCAGGGTCTTGGTTGGTGCAATACCGATCCCGCAAGGAATCCCCGTCCAGCGCAGGATGCGGTCTCGGATGATGTGGGCTCGCCGGGTCAGATCCCCCCGCACCCCATGCAGCCCGATGAAGGATTCATCGATGCTGTAGATCTCCTGGGTAGGACCAAGGCCGGCCGCCAGGGTCATGATGCGGTCGCTCATGTCACCGTACAGGGTGAAGTTGGCCGAGAGGGCTACCAGTCCCTCCGTCTTCTCCAGGTGCCGGATCTGGAACCAGGGCGCCCCCATCTTGATGCCCAGATCCTTGGCCTCGTTGGATCGGGCGATGGCACAGCCATCGTTGTTGGACAGAACGATGACGGGCCTGCCCTGCAGCGAGGGCCGAAACACCCGCTCGCAGCTCACATAGAAATTGTTCCCATCGACCAGGGCGTACATGGCGGCGGCCGGTCCATGCGGCTCAGATTACGAAGCGTTTGATGCAGGAGCTCACCACGCCCCAGATCTCGACCGTCTGGCCGTCCTTGGGCTCGATGTCGGGGAACGTGGGGTTAGCGGCCTTCAGGCGCATCCGGCCCGCCCGCTGGTACAGCTGCTTCACAGTGAATTCCCCATCGACCACCGCCACCACGATGTGGCCATGCCGGGGTTTGATGGCCCGGTCCACCACCAGGGTGTCACCATCGTCGATGCCCGCCTCTCGCATCGAGGCGCCTGCCACCCGCAGCAGGAAGGTCGCCTGGGGGTGGGTGATGAGCAGCTGGGTCAAATCAAGCCGGTTGACCGCAAAATCCTCAGCAGGCGACGGAAACCCCGCCCGCACCGCCGCCACCGGCATGGGCAGCACCAAAGAGGTAGCGGTCAGTGCGGTAGGTGAGGACGATTGCAAAATACTGTTCATTCATCCAGTATAAATCCGGCTGACAACAAACTCACACCACCATGTGCTCCAACTACGACTCGGTGACCAAAACGGAGCGGCTCAAGCTGCACTTCGGGGTGGATGCGCCGCCAGGCATCAAGGGCCAGGTCTGGCCGCTGTACCACGGGCCCTTCATCCGCCGCCACCCGCACCACGACGTGGGCGATGAGGCCGTGCCGCCGCGCGAGGCGCTGGCTGGTCTATTTGGGCTGATCCCGCACTGGGCGGGTGAAATCGCGTTCGGCAAGCGCACCTACAACGCCCGCTCGGAGACGGTGGCGGAGAAACCCAGCTTCCGGGACGCCTGGCGACTGGGCCAGCACTGCATCGTGCCGGTAGAAAACGTCTACGAGCCTGACTGGCGCAGCGGCAAGGCTGTGCCCACCCGCATCCAGCGCAAGGACGACAAACCCATGGGCATTGCTGGGCTGTGGGCAGTCAACCGCAAGGCCACTGGAGAAGAAGTGATGAGCTTCACGATGCTCACCATCAACGCCGACAACCACCCTGTCTTCAACCAGTTCCACCGCCCCGAGGACGAGAAGCGCATGGTGGTGATCCTGCGGGAAGACCAGTACGACGAGTGGCTGGACGCCCCGGCAGCGCGCTCCATGGCCTTCATGCAGCCGTACCCGGCTCAGCTGCTGATGGCCACGCCGGAGCCCGAGCGGGGGCGCAGGAAGGCGTGACAGACCCAACAACATCACTGCGCATCACCCGCAAGCACCTGACGCGGCTGCGGGAGGTCTACCGATCCTCGGGCTGGCCCTGCCGCGACCCGCTGGAGGTGGACCTGATCGTGAGCGGGTTGGTGCAGCCCGAACGGGATGACCAGGGACGTGAGACGTTGCACCTGACACCAGACGGTCTGCAGGCGTTGGCCGGCGCACACGCCAGCAACCGGGCCAACCGTAGCGCGCACGACGAACTGGTGATGCAGGTGGCCCAGCGCATGCAGCAGGAGGGGCGCATTGCATGGACGCAGTTGCCGCTGCGCGCGCAGGTGGACGGAGCCTGGACTCAGGCCATCCCAGACGTGTTCAGCATCCGCCACACCACGGTGGAGGCGTATTTGGAGCCTGTCGTCCATGAGATCAAGGTCAGTCGGGCGGACTTGCTGGGCGACCTGAAGAGACCGGAGAAGCGAGCCGCCTACCTAGCCATGGCGTCGCAGGTTTACTACGTGCTCGGCCTGAACGCCAAAGGGCAGCCGATCGCGGAGGCAGACGAGGTGCCAGCCGAGTGTGGGGTGATGGTAGCCACCAGCAGCGGGTTGGAGATCGTACGGGTCGCGCCCAAGCAGCCCTTCACCGGCCTGCGTTTCGATGCGTGGATGGCACTGGCCAAGGCCGCACCAGAGCCGCGAAACAGCAATCAGGTGCAGATGCATCTCTAGGTTCCGTGGACAACCGATAGGTTGGGAGCGTTCGGTCGCGCATGGCAATCCAAGGACGGCCGCAAAACAGCCCTCCAGTCGATGCCCTACTGAAAAAGCTTGCCCCCTCGGCACTGAGCCACAAATGGGGGATGGGCACCATCACGCATCACGTCTATCATTTGCAAGGGCAATTCACAAACCAGACGCTCGGCCTGCATCCCACGCACCGCGGCGCACTACCAGATCAACCAGAACGATGGGTAAACGAAATCGACAATCCAATGCCGAATGGTTGATGGCGATGCTGGCGCATTTGCCCTGGTGGGCTTGCCTGCTGGTGGGTTTGGTGGGCTACATGGTGTGCGCGTCCGTCGCCCAAAGCCCAAGTCCTGCAATACAAGCCGGGAACGTGGCGCAAAGCATCATGACTGCGTGGATCAAGGGCTTGGCCTCCGCCGGGCAGTACATCTTTCCCATCATCGGTATCGCCGCAGGGTTTGTTTCATTCTTTCGCAAGCGACAAGGCAGGGCATTGGTCGGACAAGTCAAGGCCGCCCCTTCAAAGAACACCCTCAACGGCTTGAGTTGGCAGCAGTTCGAGCGCTTGGTGGCACAAGCATTTCGCCAGAGGGGCTACACCGTCACCCACATCGCCAGCGCCGGTCCCGATGGCGGCGTGGACATTGAACTGACGAAGGACAAGGAACGATTCCTCGTTCAGTGCAAACAGTGGCGCGCGACCAAGGTGGGCGTATCCGTGGTGCGTGAACTCTTCGGCGTCATGGCTGCGCGAGGTGCCGCCGGCGCGTTCGTGGTGACCTCGGGCAACTTCACCGATGAAGCAGCCGCTTTCGCCAAGGGGCGGAACATCACGCTGATCGATGGCGCGGCCTTGCTGAAAGAACTGGAAGACAAAGCCGCCGCGCCGCAAACCAGCATCCAAGCCAACGCAGACAGCAGCACGCCGATCTGCCCCAACTGCGACAGCCCCATGGTCAAACGCACCGCAAAACGAGGGGCAAACACGGGCTCGGCGTTTTTTGGATGCTCGCGGTATCCGGCTTGCCATGGGACCCGCCCCATCGCGTGAAGTCCGCAGGCGATTCATCACAACACGAGGCCCACGCATGCGCAAATCCATGGTGAAAATTTTTATGGGTTCCGTCGTGGGGGTGGTGGCGATCAGCGCATGGGCTTTTCAGATTGGTCCGCTTGGCACAGCACAAGAATCCCGGCTCACCCGGGAGCCGGACTCGTCGCTGGCGAAGGCGGCCGACAAGGTCGGGGTGCTCATCAAGGGCAAGGTGCATGAGGAGATCACACACATCGGGGCCGGATGCCAGATCGACCGCGATCGACTGGAGACAGACAAGTTTTGCTCGACATCTGAAGGCATGGCCGCATCGCCGTTCGTGATCTACGGCGTGCGCTGGAACGATTTGCCGCCCTTTGCCTTGTCCCCGGGCGAAGGCAACTGCCAACTGCTTGGCCAGGCCTATGTCTGCAAGCCACAAACCGTGCGCTTCAGCACCCAGCCGCTGTGCTGGTACTGCCTGTTCAAGGATGCCGAGAGAACCGCCCAAACCAAACGCATCGTGGGTGGGTGTGAGCGGTCGGCACCCGACACTGCGCGGGGCAACCTCATGACCCGTTCGCACTTTGGTGACCTGCAGTTTCTACACGGCATGGCCAGTCAAGATGGCATGCACCCGGTCTTGACCCGGGCGCAAATCCTCGACTGGATCAAGTTCGCCTGGAAGGTTTCGTCGCGCGAGATAAGTCCATCAGCGCGGCTGCGAGACGTGTCACTTCAAACCTTCAAGGACCACTTCGGCTGCACCGAATGGACTGTGGCCGACCTGTACCTGCTGGGCCGCCAGGACGCTTCATCTGGCCTCATCAGCCAAATTCGACAGATCGCCTTCGGCTCGGTGCTTCACACCGTGCAAGACTCGTTTGCGGCCGCACACGTCAACCGCGAGCCCGGCCCCAGCAGTCAAACCTGCGAGGGGACCCGTTTCATCAAACCGCGACCCATCGTTGAATTCCACACCTATGGCGCGCAGGACGGCACATTGCATGACCACGGCGATGAACGCGAAGCCATGATCGCAGGAGAAGGGCCCAACGACTGGCCCTCAGCCATTCTGGCTACCAGGCAGTTGTTTGAGCTGAACCAAGACGGCGCGAAATGGGCTGATGCCCGGACCTACGTGGAATGCTTGTTTGAGTTGAGTGAAAACAGAAAACCAGCATCGCCGGGGGACGCGTTTCGGCGGCGATAGGTCGATCGAGGTGAGGGGCAACAGGCAACCGGGCTGCCTGCACACGACGTAGACACCGACGGCAGTCGTGGAACACGGTGCATGGAGGTTGACCAGAACCAACGCTGCACCAACAACACCGGCGGACACACCTCACACTCAGCTGTTGGGCTGCTTGTGAACAGGCAAACAGTCTGAGAAAGCGCTGTGAAGCTGCGTCACCCTGCCCATAAGCTCCTGGCTGCCCGTCAAGGTCGCGAGCAAGCGGTAGGCGAGATGCATCAGTCCCGCGGAGAACCTGAGGACGGTTTCGGCCAGCTCCGCCGGGAAACCCGTTCGAACGCGTGCGAGCGGATGGATGCCCACGTGGACAAAGGAATTCAGTGCGTGTCGGGAGAACTGGTTGAACTGGGCCAGCGGGGCGAACAGGCCAGGTGGCGCGATTTTCTCAATCTCTGCCAACATGCCCAGGTTACCCGGGAGGTTCTTTGCTCCCTTCTCGGCCGCAAGGCTCAGCGGCATGGCGAGCTTTTCGACTTGTGCAGGATTCGCAGCAAAAAGCAACCACGCCGCCCGCAGCAGTCCCTCGTACTGCATGCGCAAGACCGCGGCAGCCGAATTCATTGCGCCGACCTGAGCTGCGGCTCTGACCGCCAGCGCATGCTCCAAGGCAACCAGCACCGCAGCGGCGGAGAGCTCATACCGTGGATCGCTGGTGGGCAGCGCCAACTCTTGCGCCGGGAATTCGGCAAGCAACGCATGTTCGAACTCGGTCATTCGCTGCAGGAGCTGGGACAGAAGAGGGGCAGACATCTGGAGGATGGTATCGGTGTCGCGCAACCCTTGGTGAGCGCCAACACCTGTGTCCATGCAGACTTATTCAGAACCTGTCGTCTTGGGAACCACCTGGCTCAGTCACACATCCTCCTGCAAGGCGAGCCGGGCAATGGCAAAACCGTCCTGGCCGAGGCCCTGGCAGGCGAGCTGTGCATCGCCTTCCTGGAAGTCACCTACGGGCCGGTTGCCTCCAAATGGGTTGGCGAGCTTGCGGCCCTGCTCACCCGCATCTTCGCCCTGGCCCGCGCTAGTGCCCCGTGTGTGCTGTTCATCGACGAGATCGACTCGTTCCTCAAAGCGCGTGACGCCCAAGGCAGCTACGCGGAAATGCCGGTGGTCACCAACGTCATGCTCACCGAGATGGTGGCACTTCGCCGCACGGGTGAATGCAGTCATTCACGTTCGACGGGCTGAACAACTGCTTCGGTCATGACCAGCCAATCGACGAACGACTCGTCAGTGGTGTATGGCACGAGCCCGCCCAAAACCCCTGCGATACTTGATCTGGTGTGGTTGATTTCCCTATCCGTTGGATTCGCCTGACCCCCTTTTATGCGACAGCCCTGCATGCCCACCACTCTCACGCCGTCCGCAAAGTTGCTGCAACTGCTCCCCGAGGCGGTCGTGCAAACCGATGCGCTGTGGGAGATCACTTACCTGAATCCGGCGTGGACCACGCTCACCGGCCATTCGGTGGAGGCAGCGCTCGGCAGGTCTTTGCTTGAATTTGTGCACCCCGGCGACGTGGGCACCATGCGCTCGGGCATGCCGGTGTTCCGGTTGCGATTTGCCGACGCGGACTACCGCTGGGTGCGTCTGAATCTCCACCCGGAGATGGATGCGGCGGAGCGGGTGATCAGCCGCCAGGGTGTCCTGATCGAGATCACCGAGGTCACCGAGCAGGTGCTGGTGGAGATTCGCCAGCGCTTTTTGCGCTTGCTGGAAACCATTGATGGTGTGGTTTGGGAAGCTGAAATCGGCGTGGGCAATACTTTCCTCAGCCCGCAGGTCGAACGGTTGTTCGGTTACTCCGTGGACGAGTGGCGGTCTGACCCGGGCTTTTGGCGGGCGCATGTGCATCCCGATGATCTGGCGCAGGCCGTGCTTATCGATGATGCCGCCTACCACGCCACGCACAGCTATCCCTACGAGATGAGTTATCGGCTGATTGCAAAATCCGGCAAGGTCGTGTGGGTGCGCGATCTGTGCCGCGCAGTGGTCGAGCCAGGGCGGCCGAACCGCATGATCGGCCTGATGATCGACGTCACCCAGCAGAAGAACACCGAACTCGAGTTGTTGCGCTCCGAAAACCGCTATTCGCTGGCGACCCGCGGATCCAATGACGGCATCTGGTACTGGGACCTGCGAACGGACGCCCTGCATGTGTCCGCGCGCTTTCACCAGATCGTCGGGCTGGGTAGCGGCGATCATGTGCACGACGGTGGCTGGAGCTTTCTGGAGCAGCTCATCGATCCCGAAGATCGCGTGCGCGTGCAGACGGCCTACCGCAGGCACCTGTCGGGGAGCAGCCCGAACTTTTCGGTGGATTTCCGCGCGTTCCACGCCGCTGGACGGCTGGTGTGGGTCAATTGGCGCGGACTCGCCGAGTTTGAAGACGGCGTTGCGGTGCGCATGGCGGGCTCGTTGAGCGATCTGGCTGACCGTGGCAGTTCCTACGATGCGCTGACCAGCTTGCCCGGCCGGCCGTTGTTCCGGGATCGCCTCGCGAATCTCATGGCGCTGCACCAGAACGAGGCAGCGAATGGTGATGGCGTGCCAACACGCGATGGAGCCACAATGTTTGCCGTGCTGCTGCTGGATCTCAACGGATTCAAAGCCGTCAATGACAACTACGGGCATCATGTGGGCGACCGGCTGTTGCAGCAGGTGGCGCGGCGGCTCGAATCCTGCGTGCGGGCGGTTGATCTGGTCGCCCGCATGAGTGGCGACGAGTTCAATGTGCTGTTGGAGTCCATTGATCCCGCTGAAGCCAGCAACCGCGCCCAACAGATCGCCGCCGCCCTCGCAGCGCCTTATGTGGTCGGCGAACACACCGTGATCAGTGGCGCGAGTATTGGAATGGTCAGCAGTGCATCCAGGCTGGCGACGGTGGACGACTACTTGCGCGCCGCAGACGCCGCCATGTACCAGGCCAAAAGCGAGTCATTGGGCGTGTGCGTGTTTCAATAAAAGGTGTCCGAGACGATTTCCTGCGCGGCTGTCGCATGGCTCGTTTCCCTCCTCCCCTTGTGGTCCGGACAGGACATGAACCTGCCCCAGTTCTATACCAAATAGGGGGGGCGTGCGAACGTTTTCTTGGACTGGTTTATCCCGTAGGTCCAAGACTCTCTCGATATTCGATGGGGCTGAGATAGCCGAGGGAGATCTTGATCCACTTCTCGTTGTACCAGCTTACGTAGGAATCAACCACCTTGGGCATACGTTCCTGAATCAAGCTTTTTGGCAGTGATGGTCAACGCCTCTCGACCGGTGCGAATTCGTCGGACACCTCAGATCCTCAAACCTGAGGTCAACCTACCTGTCGCTCCTGAAGGTCAGTTCATGGTGCCTAGAGCGACCCAACCGCGCCTATCTGACGACCGGCAGCAACCTCTGCAGAGGAGGCATCCCAGGTCAGCCTAGCCAATGCGGACAGGCTGTCTGGGTGCGGACTACACGCGACGCAGTCGTTCAGCAAGCGCATCGGCCATTGGAGCCGTCAGGCCAGTCTTGCCGTCCACCAGAAACAAGAATGGATTGAACGGCCGAAAGAGCCAAGAACGGTCGTCAACCGCCAGCCACGGCGCCAGTACACGTCCGTTATCTCGCAACCACGCGTTGCATTCAGCCTCACGCTCATAGCCGAACAATACGTCAGGCACATCCTCAAGGCGACTGAATCGCGGGGTCACACCGATCACCCTAGGCTGGATGTCGGAAGAAAAGCGATCGCGCAGCACCTCAATCGGATACTGGTGGCGCCAGGTGCTCGTCACCACGACGTCATATGCCGACACTTGACGCAACACCGCCTCCAGCAATGGCAGGCAAGAAAAGTGTCTGGACTCGTGACAAAACTCGGGATGCAACACCCCGTCGAAATCCAAAAAAAGTGTGCGCACAGGATCAGTATAGGTCGGACACAAGCCAGCCTGACCTCTCGCTTGTGCACAAACAGCAGTGGGTCACGAATGGTCTTTCGTAGGTTGGCTCCCGGGCTGGAGATCTTGCGCGTAGCGCCCAAACAGCCGTTCAACGACATGAGTTTGATGTCAGGATGACGATGGCCAAGACGGCGCGACCGCGAACGAAGCTCGCAGATGGGCGAACGTGCCTTTGATCGTCGCGAGCTACGTTCCACCGAAAAAGCCGGCAAATAAGCGAAGACCAACCGGTGACGTCGGGGAGATGACCCCGCGACGTCATATGCCGGCACTTAAAGCGACGACACCAACCGAAGTAAACAAACGGCTAGATCACTCATCGGCCACGCCTGCAAAACTGTCACTCCGCCGATTCATGCGCTTGCTGACAGCGGTCATCCATTGGCAGGACTGGCTCGCGAGGCCGAGGAGGCTCATCCGGCCTCCCCCAGATTTGCCACAGCGCATTAATCGAGTACCAGTAGTCCATTTGAGTATCCCACGCCAGCCCTTCAGTGCGCTGATGTTTCCAAAAGCTCACCACCGTGCTCCCCCCTACCTGATCAGGATGGCGCGCGCCTTTGGTCTCGGCAAACTTCGCGAATACCAGCATGCGCACACGCTTACGCCGCCGCTCGGGCTTGTTCTGCTTCGATACCCAATGATGCGTATCCATCTCGACACGTTGACACAAACTCATGCCCGCCCCCCGACATATTCAGCGACCACGTCGATACGGCCATGACCAAGCTCGCGCGCGATCGTCAACCGAGCGGCAAGATCGACGGCGCGATCTTGAATCCGACCACCTGCGCAAGGCGCGAGATGGCCCGTCAAGGCAAAGTAGCGCTCGCATGCGTAGGCCGCCCTCAAATCGTGAAGGCCACCACCGGTAGCCTTGTTAACCAAATCACGGGTTTTCCGCAAAGGACCTCTTACCCAGTTCTCCCACGACAGTTCTGGAGGGATCATAGAATAGTCACTTCCTTGTGAGATTGCGGCACGCTCCAACACCTCCATTTGTTTTTCAGAAATGATCGGCACGTCGCGTGGACGCCCACCCTTCGTACCCTCAACAATCCTCACGCTACGATATGAGTTCGCCTCTCGCATTGCCTTCTTTGCATCGATCAAACTTCCCTCTTTGGAGCGCAGGCCAAAAAGCATGCCGAACTCGATCACAGCCAATGCCCGAGGCCCCATTTTTTCAAGTACATCAATGCACGCCTGACTGTACCCATCCCAATTAAGGGCGCCGGGGGGATTTCGACGCACCGCTGACCGCCTCTGAATACCACAGTCTTTCACAGGAGCAACCGACTGCCAACGACCTCCCGTAGCAAAAGACATAACTGAATTAACAGCGGAAACAAGATTTTGAGCATAAGACGGCGTCATCTCTTCCGCATCCACCAATACCGCCTTCTCACACCCGTATTGCCACACAACATCCCAGCTCACATCCTCCATTTTCTTAACATCAAATTGAGCCGCCCATCTACAAAATAAATTCCAACGTATCCGATAGTCACCAACGCTCGCAAAAGCCAAAATGTGACGATCAGCGTAACCCTGAAGCGCTATCCCTGCGGCATATTTAATGCACCGCGAACCAAGACCGAAATTTCTTGACATATCCATCCTTATAAAAGCATTGTCAAGATCACTCGCAAGTAATCTTGAGAATGCGCACTATTCGAGTGCGCAAGCATAGAAATTGCCGCTAACGAACAAAGTCACACTCAGCAGGCTGCGTGCAAATCCAATCAACGGCAAAGCGTCTAAATCCTCCCGGCCCACAAAATCGGTAAATGTTGCGCACGAGTCAAGTACTCGGCAACCTATGGGGAGGTATCGATTGAGGGCGCGCTGAGACGCGACCAATCGGGGGGTGTGCACTCGCAAGTTGCTCCCTCGTGGTGGAGGGCATTCCTGTAGCCTTTGGCCAAATGCCATTGGCGACCAGTCCTAAGGAGCGGGAAGCAGTGCTGTGAACGCCGGCCGCATGGGCCGAGTCGTACTGTCGTCGTAATTTTTCGTCGGGTCGAAAACTTACGGAACCCGCATGGCTGTTGGCTTTGCGGAGTTTTTATAGACCTGTCTCTTTGCAAGGGGCTGCAACGAACGGGCTAGTTGGAGTCTCTTCGATCACCTGCTGGAGCACATGATCCTGCCGCCGACCTCATGGCCAGAGGTACCTCACGGTACGCCAGCGGGCAGCTCTACAGCGGGCGGAAGAAGACACTTGATTGCTGACTGCAATGCAGCAGCCGAGACGAACGCCCGACAAAGCGTACGCCAGATGCACAGGCACTGAAAGAACCTGTGGAACAGGACCAGATTGACTCTGCCTGCTCATATGCACTCGGCACTCTATGTAGAGTGAGAGTGAGAGAACCTACAGGGCAGGACCAACTTGACTGGTGCCTACTCATTTTCAAAACTCACTCTTTGTGAAGAGCGAGTAGGGGGCGCCGCAGTCACGAGGGAACAGCAGCAGAATTAAGTCCGAAGACTGGTGCATCCTCTGTAAATCGCTTGCCAGCGATACTGGATATGAATCAATCATTCCACCGGAGTGGGTGTAGTGTACCAGATGTCGTATGGTCACAGGTGCACACCACTTGGTTGGTGATCGCTCGTCATGCTCCGTGCCCCATCAGGGACTCACACGTCCACACACGTGGCGGGCATCGCTGTGTCATCCTTGTGACCTGGCAAACGGAGTTGGCACTGCAAGGCAAAGCACAGACTCTTGTCTGAATGCAACCCCAGTTTGCCCAAGAATAGATGCTCGCGCTTCACGGAAACCAAGAAGTTGACTGGAAAATTGCCTTGCTAGACCGCGCTCGAAGAAAGTGAGCGTTCATCGATGCTTTTGCAAAGCATCTCCCCAAGTTAGTGCCCTTTCAGGACTGCATATATGGGCCAGAACGCAGGGGAGGTCGTTATCCAAATAATTTCCACGAAGACAGCAAATAGGTTCAATGCATCGATCAACGCGAGAGCGATGCAGTTTGAGGGCGACTTGGATTCCTCAACCTGACCCTACGTTCAGTGCGATCCGTAGACGTATCCACGATACGCGCCCCATTCTCAGCCCGCCGAAAACTGCGATCAATTCCATCCAACCTACAAAATATCTTCACCCCTCAAGGGCATCTCAAATAACGCGTCAGAAATTCCGATCCGCAGTCATTATGAATTTTTGCACCCAAAGGCAAAATCTCTTGCATCAAAGCAGACGAGAGAAGGCCAACGATTTTGCAAAATCCCCGGAGACTGATCTTTTGATCAAATAAATCTTCTTCGAGGCGCCCTCCTATCTTCTCGCTTGTTTTCGTGAAAAAATTCCGACTTGGGATCACATGCAACTCATGGAGATAGTCTTCTTGTTGAGGGCTCGATAACATTAAAACTCGAACGGCGCTATCGCCACACACCCGCCGCAATGGTTCTCTCTGAACCACTCCATAAATGCATCTGAACTTGATGCCATAGCCATAGCCATAGCCGAAGCCGAAGCCGTACATACGCCACAAATGTGACTTCAGGTTTCCGATTGCTCAGTCTGCAATATCGGCTTGCGAGTCAGATCAATTGGATAATTTTGCTTATTTTTCGATGAAAGTGAGTCAATGAAGACGCCCCCAGTGATCGACCCAATTTCTCATGAGCGACCATGCACCCCTCCAGAGGAAAAACAGTGGGCATTGCACGCAGAAAGTGGATTTCACTTCATACTAAGTAACTTAAGACTTCGGCGGGAAGTCGCTTTGCAGGGTCAGTCGCAAAAAGCGATCACTCATTGTCCATCGACCACCGCACTGCGACAGAGCCATCAAAAGATACTTTGTTGGCAAAGCCGGCAAGATCCAGTCCGTCTTCGGCACCTCCCGCACCTGTTGTGGGCCAAGAGGCTGGTCATGCGCAACAAGCACACCCAAACGCAGGCCACCATGTGCAATGAAGCGCGGCGACGAAGTTGCGCGTAGTTTGGTCCGGGCAGTTTGGATGGCATCTCTTGCCAGGCGCAGAGGGGTATCCGTCTGGCAAAGTCATCCTGACGGCCAGCACGAGGTCGGCGCTGCACCTCAGGTGGCTGGCGGGGGGGGGCAGGTCACATTTGCTGAACTGAGCCAATCGAAACGGATTGACCAAGCAGCAGCCCATCCCGACACAACTTAAGGCGTACGGGGTGGCGACCAAAAACTCCGTTTATTCAGTTGTGCCAGCAGCACCACTAGATTATCCAGCGTCTCAGGTTCGTTTTCCATCTCTGATGCTTGAGGTGATTTTGAGGATGCACTTCCGGCTGCTTCCTGGGCACGCGTCAGCACTTGGTTGAGCAAGCTGGTCCGGGGCACCAACACGCAATGCACGTCGCAATCCATGCCGTCAGCAAGCCGACTGAGCGTCTTCAGGGAAATCGAACCGTCCGCTTCGGACTGTTCCAGCTTGCGCACGCCCTGTGCGCTCATCCCCAGTCGATCACCTAGAACTTTGGAGCTCATGCCCAACGCCAACCGAACGGTTTTCACCCACCCGCATAGGGGTGTGACGTGGCTTCGCAATACGGCAAACTTGCAGAACTGACGGTCCAGATCTGCCAGGCGTGCTAGGTTCAGGTTGGTCTTCAAAGCAACTCGAAAATTGAGGGGTGGGGCAACCGGTTGGTTGTTTTCAAGAAGAAGTCCGGCAACCAGCAACTTTCCATCGACGCCATGATGGCTGGGAAGCCTGTGTCCCACCCGCTTGGTTGGACTATCCTCGCGACCTCAATCTTAATGGGACCAAGTAGTCTCATTCTTCTCGAGGTCATAAATCATGCTGCGTGTCGATACATCTACGCTTGGGCCGTTTGGGCTAACAGAGCTGGAGGCGCTGGTCAAGGCCAAAGGCTGGGAGGCAATGTTGCCCGGTGCACTGAGCGACGCTGAGCTGCTCCAGCTGTCTGACCAGCTCGTTGATTTTTTGAGAAACGACGGTCTGGCTATGGAGCCAAGGCGAGACCGAGCAGCAATGTCAATGACTCTGCGACTTCTCATAGAAGCCGGAGCTAAGCATCAAGACTTTGTGGACAACTTACCCCTGTACTTCTACGCCATGATGGCGCTTGAGCACGCAGTTGATCGAGAGATCGCAAAACGGGTCACTCAGCGCGAAAGTTTGCCCGCTGACTCGGAATTGATGCAGGTTTTGAGGGATTTGGTGAGTGAAGCTCGGTCAAAGGCCGCGGCCTGAACTATCGATTGGCCACCGTTTCGAGCTCGGCTTGCACAGCTCGCAGCAGCTCCTGCGCCGCCTCAAGAGTGCCCTCTGGGCAATAGCTTGCGACCAAAAGTGTCAGCGGATGAAGGTCGAGGCACTCAGCCAAACTCTCGACGACGCGAATACTGGGCGTTTGATGCCCCTGTTCAATGCGGCTCATGTGTCGCCTGCTGGTGGCCATGAGCATGTCTTCTTGGGTAAATCCACGGGCGGCACGCAGCTGCTGGAGCGCGACACCGAAGTTGGCATGGCGGGAGATGTTGTTTCGAGGCATTGCCTCGATTTCCGCGCAATGAGACCAAAAAGGCCACGACCAAATAGTCCCATATCGTGGGTCTAGGTCCAAATTCCTCGCCTATGACGACACACTGTTGTAACCAGATTAGGATCCGCCTTGTGCGTTGTGGCGCGATCCTGCACTGCGGTTTTCGCCAAAAAAACGCGGTCAGAAGGCGTGCTCGGACCATTGCTTTCCGCAACTGAGGCCGTTCGCGCTCATAGACCCGACTTGAAAGCCGCAGCCTTGGACGGAGCAGTACAACATGCACAGTAACGAGTCGGCCCGATATCAGCGAGGTACCCGATGAAGAAAGAGGAAGACTGGCTGAACGCGGTACCTGTGGGGCGAGAATTTGGCAGCCCCGACCATGAACGCTTGATGGACTTGGACCAGGCCGCCTACACCCGGTTTCGATCCAGGGAGAAGGCGCGAAACTGGTTGGACACCCCTTGCGAGGACCTGGATGGGCTCAGTCCCGAAGTGGCGTCCACCACCCCGCAGGGGATGGCCCAGGTCATGATCTTGTTGGACACCCAGGCAGTAGACCGTGACCTGCGTACCGAAGCGCGCGCGTCGCTGGAGACGTTCCTCTCGTTGCCTGGAGATTCGGATGACCAGCAATCAGCATCGCTGCCTGGTGAAGGCGTTGTACTTGAACAGTCGGTGAAACTGGACAGCTTCGCCCCGCTCGCCTCAGCCATCGGGTATTCAATCATCACGCGAGGTGTGCCTAGCGCCATTCTGGAGCCTCTGGGCGAATACTTGGACCTGACGCCAAGCGCCCTGACCAACCTTCTAGGACTTGACCTCAGAACGACCCAGCGAGCGGCCATCACAGGCCAAAAACTGCCCGTACAAGTCGCGGAGTGCGTGTTGCGACTGTTGGAGATGAACCAACTTGCCCGCGATGTATTTGACTCGGACGAAACCGCTTTGGCGTGGCTGAACCGTCCACACCCCATGCTGGCGGGACGGGCGCCGTTCGATTGGGCCAGGTCTGCCTATGGGAGCGAGCGCGTCAAAGAGATCTTGATTGCCTGCAAACACGGTGGGGCCGTTTGATGCCAGTGTCGCAAGACGTTGCCTCACAGGCAGAGGTACAAACGATTGGGGTCTACAGCCATGGGACAAAAAGGGCAGAGGGTCTCGTCTTCCGAGCGATCGCCAACGGATACGGCACCACCCATCCGCGGCGGAACCACTGGGCGCCCTCCAAAGTCACTTTCTCTGCTGTGTCGGCAACCCCTAAACCACCGCTGGTACCTACCGTTTCAGATGCCAGTGAGGGGTCTGAGGTAACACCGCGCCGCATGGCCGACATTGAAGGGCCGCCAAAGGACTGATAGGACAGCCATCAAGCGCTGCAGCAATCCACCGCACGCGCGTACCCAACTCCACCTACAATTTTCTTTTGGCGGTATGTACGTAAGTTACCCTCATCGCCAGTGACCCCGGATTGGCCACGCCAACCATGCAAAGAAAAAATGGACTTGTATTTGGGCATGATCATCTTCGGTGTCTGCGTGATTGCGCTGAGCCTGTGCATGCCTCAGCTCGAGGCGCTGATCCAGTACCTTGAGGGTTTGCGTGATCAAAGAAAAGATGAGCCCGGCAAACAGCAAGATTGAACGCCAGACTGCCCGGCCCACAGCAGATTTGATTCCTACGTGCCAGGCATATGTGGCGCATTGACGGTTTCTGTAGGTCCTGGGTAGAGTGTCAGCCACCGTACGCTGGAGGGTGCCATGAAAACGGTCATACGCGAAAAGCTGCTCAGAGAACTCGCCGAACTGGAGCGACAGTCCAATAGAGAGGTCTGGCGTTCAGAGAAGCCGACGGTCAACATCGGAGTCAAACGCATTCCAGTGGTGACCCAAGATCAATGGGAACGCCTCGGGAAAGCCGCGCGCGATCCGGCCATCAAAATGCGCCGCGTGGCCATGCCCCCCATCGACTGAAATTCCGAGTTTCTGCGCTCGCATCATGGTGATATCCGTCCTCGACGCCCACGGAGACTGCACATGCCCCAAACTGGGCTGAGCCGCACCAGCGTCTTTGACATCTGCAAGCGCCATGAGCAGGCCGGGGCGAAAGCTCTGCGCGATGCACCCCATGGGCGCAAGCCTGGCAATGGTCGCCTGCTGGACGCCAAGCAGGAAGCCTTGATCCAGAAGCTCATTGCGGACAAGACACCGGACCAGTTGAAGATGCCCTACGCGCTGTGGACGCGAGCGACAGTGGCAGAACTGATTGAACATCGCCTTGGCATCCGCTTGCCCGTACTCACGATGGGCCTGTGCTTGGCGCGCTGGGGGTTCACGCCGCAAAAGCCCATGAAGAAAGCGTACGAGCAGTCGCCCGCTGCAGTCAAGAGGTGGCTCTACGAGGACTACCCGGTGATTGCCGCTCGCGCCAAGGCCGAGGGTGCCGATATCCACTGGGGAGACGAGAGCGGCCAGCGCAGCGACGCCAGCATTTTGAGTCCCTGGGGGTCAGCGCGCGGGACATCGAGATGCTCAGCGCCAGCATTGATCGGCCGTTCCTGGTCGAACAGCGCCGGTGGGCCCAAGGCTAAGGTTGGAGCACCGTCGGCAGGGCTTGCGGCGACAGGTCCGGCCAATCCCGGTTGAAGTGCAGACCCCGGCTTTCGTGGCGTTGCTGAGCACAGCGCACGATGAGCTCAGCCACTTGCACCAGGTTGCGCAGTTCCAGCAAGTCGCGGCTGACCCGGAATTGGGCATAAAAAGCCTGAATCTCAGACTGCAGCAGAGCGATGCGGTTGGCCGCACGCTCCAGCCGTTTGTCCGTGCGCACAATGCCAACGTAGTCCCACATGAAGCGGCGCAACTCGTCCCAGTTGTGTGAGATCACCACGCGCTCATCCGGATCGGTCACGCGACTTTCGTCCCACGGACGCACGTTCGGGGTGGACGATGGGGCGGTCTCGCGAATAGCCGCAGCTGCAGCTTGCGCAAACACCATGCACTCCACCAGCGAGTTACTTGCCAGGCGGTTGGCACCGTGCAGCCCCGTGTTGGCCGTTTCGCCCAACACATACAGCTGGGCCACATCGGTGCGTCCGGCCAGGTCCGACACCACCCCACCGCAGGTGTAATGGGCCGCCGGCACCACGGGGATGGGTTCGCGGGTGATGTCAATGCCCAGCTCGGCGCAGCGCGCCAGGATGTTGGGGAAGTGCTCTTGCAGGAACTCGGGGGGTTGGTGCGAGATGTCCAGGTGCACACAATCGAGGCCGTGTTTTTTCATTTCGGCGTCGATGGCACGTGCCACCACGTCTCTGGGCGCCAGTTCGGCGCGCTCGTCGTGCTCGGGCATGAAGCGCCGGCTGCCGTGGGCGGGTGGCAACTTGAGCAGTCCCCCTTCACCACGCACCGCTTCGCTGATCAAAAAGCTCTTGGCGTGCGGGTGGTATAGGCACGTCGGGTGGAACTGGATGAACTCTAGATTGGCGACCCGACAGCCCGCCCGCCAGGCCGCAGCAATGCCGTCACCGGTGGCGGTGTCCGGGTTGCTGGTATAGAGGTAGACCTTGCCGGCGCCACCGGTGGCCAGCACGGTGTGACTGGCGGTGAAGGCGATGACCCGGTCATTTACCTCATCCAGTGCGTAAGCGCCCAAGCAGCGCCTGGGGCTGGGCAGGTCGGCGTGCTTGTCGCTCAGTATCAGGTCCACCAAGGTGTGGTGTTCCAGCACGGTAATGGAAGGCGTTGCCCGGACGCGCTCGACCAGGGAGGCCATCACGGCCGCACCGGTGGCATCGGCCGCGTGTACCACCCGCCGTGCGCTGTGTCCCCCTTCGCGGGTAAGGTGCAACTCACCGTCTTCTTCAGAAAACGGCACGCCCAGGTCCTGCAGCCAACGGATGGCGTCGGGCGCGCCCGCCACCGTGGCGCGAGTGGCGTCGATGTCGCACAGGCCGGCGCCGGCCACATGGGTGTCGCGCTCGTGGTCTTCCAGGCTGTCGCCCTCGGCCAGCACAGCGGCAATGCCCCCCTGGGCCCAGTTGCTCGCGCCGTCGGTCATGCCGCGTTTGGTCAGCACCGCCACGCGGTGGGTGGGGGCCAGGTGCAGTGCCGCCGAAAGACCGGCGAGGCCGCTGCCAATGATGAGGACGTCGAAATGGGATTCCACAATCAACCCTAAAAACAATTGCTCAAACGGAATGGCACACGTGGCACCGCCCACCCTCTCGGAGGCGATAGCAGTCAAGGTGCCCGGCGAGCAAACAACACGCACACGACATACACACCGCGTGCGAACGGGCGTGCTCAGGACCCCATTTCGGGGGAGGGGTATGAAACGGGCTGTGATCGCCATCCCGTTGTTTGGCAAGACGCTTCGCGTGTGGTGCGGGTGAACACCACCTGCGCGGCCGACCGTCGAACGAAGGCAAGTTCCCTGGCCGGGACAAACCGTCGGCGTGGCTCCAAATTGGCGCGGATTCTAAGCGGGCCAGGCTGCGTCCCTGTGCACAATCCGCGCATGCAATTTGCTCCCGACCGCGATCCGCTGCGTCCGACCGCCCTCATCGATTTCCGCGCACCCGACGCGCACAGTTCCCCCCTTCACCTGGCCTTTGGTCAACCCAAACAGTGTTTGGTCGCGCGTACCGTGGATGAGGTGATCGCGGTCATCGAGCAAGCCGATGCGCTGGCTCGTGCCGGGGCGTGGTGTGTGGGCCACATCAGCTACGAGGCGGCACCCGCATTCGACCGGGCTTTCGAGCAAGTGTTCCATCGGACGTTTGAGCGTCCGTTTCAATCGCCATCTAGACCTGCGGGCGACGGCGTCTTGGCCCGCTTCTTCGTCTATGACAAGCCACTGGACCAGAAGGCGGCAGAGCAAGCTTCGCGTGTCGGCGAAAACGCCACTGCATCGGTGGATTGGGACGACGGTCCCCGACGGTCCGACTTCGACAGCGCGTTCGATGCCATCCAGCAAGCCATCACAGACGGCGAGCTCTACCAGGTCAACCTCACCACCCGACAGACCGGCACTTTCCAGGGCGATCCCTTGTCCTTGTTTGATCGACTCCGTGCGGCACAGCCCAACGCCTATGCGGCCTACATCGCTGACATAGCGGCTGCCGTGGGGACTGACCAGGGCACCGACACAAACTCAGGTGGCACCATCCTGTCCGTGTCACCCGAGCTGTTCTTCGATTGGCGAAACGACCGCCTGCTGTGCTCGCCCATGAAAGGCACCGCACCCCGTGGCCACACGGCCGAACACGATGAGGTGCTGCGGCAGAAGTTGCTCGCCTCGCCGAAGGAACGCGCAGAGAACGTCATGATCGTGGACCTGCTGCGCAACGACATGTCCCGCGTGGCCGAACCCCACTCGGTCAAGGTGCGACAGCTGTTCCAGTCACAAGCCTGGCCCACCGTCTGGCAATTGACGTCTGACATCGAAGCACGCACCCGCAGCGGGACAAGCCTGGTCGATGTGCTGCGAGCCCTGTTTCCCTGTGGCTCGGTAACCGGTGCCCCCAAGTTGCGGGCCATGACACACATCGCAGCACTGGAGCCGCAGGCGCGGGGAGTCTACTGCGGCGCCATTGGGGTGTTGCAACCGGGTGGTGCCGCCACCTTCAACGTGCCCATACGCACCCTGGTGCTGCGGGGCAATCAGATCCACTATGGCGTGGGAAGCGGCATCACCAGCGACGCCACCGCGGACGGGGAATGGGCCGAGTGGCGGCACAAGCGGGCTTTTGCGGAGCGCGCCAGCCAGCCGTTTGAGCTGTTGGAAACCCTGCGCTTGAGCCAGGGCACGCTGATTCACCTGGAGCCGCACCTGGACCGCATGCGCGCCAGCGCCGCGCACTTTGATTTTGTCTGGGATGACAACACCCTGCAGCAGGCACTGCGCGATCTGCTGGACGGGCACCCTGTGGGTGAGTGGCGTGTGAGACTGCTCAGCCACCGCAATGGTCAGGTGCAAGCCCAGGCGTTCCCGCTGGAGGCCTCGCCAGCGGAAGTCACGGTGCAGTTGGCAACACGCCACGCAGTGGGTTGTGACGGCGATTTCTTCCGGCACAAGACCACCCGCAGGGCGCACTACGACGCGTTTGCACCGACAACGCCTGGCGTCTTCGACACCCTGCTGTGGAACGAGCAGGGGCAGTTGACCGAGTTCACACGGGGCAATGTGGCGCTGAAGGTGGCTGGCGAGTGGCTCACGCCGCCTTTGAGCTGCGGGCTTTTGCCGGGTATTGGCAGGGGGCAGCTCCTGAAAAAGGGCGAGCTACGAGAAGCCGTGCTCACCACGGAAGACCTGGACCAAGCGCAAGCCATCGCTTTCTTCAACAGCTTGCGCGGGTGGTTGAACGCCAAGCTCGTCTGAACCGGCGAGCTTGACGTTATCAGGGGCCGGCGCGTGGGGTCGGCAACTGAGTGACCCAAGGCGCAAATGCTTCAAACACTCGCAGCGGCTGGCCCTTGCGCCAAAACACGGAGCTGCGGCCCCAGGTGGGTTGCTCGAGCGGACTTTCGACGTGCCCAGCCACCACGGTGGACTGTCGAACCCAGCGAGACTCGGGGCCATGACGCAACAGCCGATGGGGAACAAGCGCATCCCGATCCAATGACCTGCCCTGGAACAGCAATTCAGCCAGCGGTCGGGTCCCCAAACCGGCCAATGATTTCCAAGCGCCATGAAAAGCAGGCAGTGGTGTCACGCTGCGCGCCCACACCGCCGCTCGGCCGTTGAGCAGCAGGATGACCTCACGGGCGTAGACACAGCGGCAGGTCAGATCACGTCGCTCTGCCAACCACAGCGCCAAAGCGCCTTGCCTCACCACGACCACCTCCACCGTTCCATGCGCGCGCAATCGCGCGGTCAAAGACCCACCGGCAAACAACCAGGCTTTGATCGATGTGTCGGCAGATCGGGGCACCTGCGCACCCGTGCGGTATCGATACTGGCTCATGGCAGGGACGGTACGGGAACGCGCAAAGGAGCAGCGAGACGCAGAATGTGAAAAAGTCGGGAGCGGTGGGCAGCCCCAGCCATCAAGGCTTGCCGGCCTCTGGCGAATTGCCGGTCACCCCTGCGCCGCTGCGCCACGCGTCTTTGTCTTCAAATTGCCTTCCACAGCCATCACACACCAGCGTGGTGGTCGGTCGCATGACGCCCGCTGGGTCACGGGCGAGCAGGTGGTGGTAGCTGGTGGCCGCGCAGAAGTGGCAGCGGTTGGCGGGGTGGGGCGAGTCCGAATTCATGTCGTCGCGGTTATACCGCAGCACCAAATCATCCGGCCAGGGATCCGAACAGGCCACCGGTCGTATCACCACGAGCGCTCGGATGCACAAATGTGGGGCATGTCGTGCAAACGGTCTCGACCTGTGATCTTGAGCTGTGGTTGCGGCAAGGCCACTCCCCGCTACCATCACCTCAGACGAAGCCCGCAACACAACCCTCCAGTCACAAGCACGCCATTCCCCATGAACGCCCATGAACGAGAACAGGCGCTGCTCGAAATGCGCCGCACCGCCGATGCCTTCTATCGCAGCGCGGTCAAGATCGGCAACCACCCCTTCATCGAGTTCGCCGGGCTGATGAACGAATACATCGCGGCCTGCCAGCTCGCGCACAAAGACGGGGTGGATTTTTCTGAATGCAACGTGCACAACGGAAAAAACCTGCCGCTGAAACCGTTCATGTCGGACTACATCAACGAGAAACTGGAGTGCATCTTCTCTGGGGCCAAGGTGATGGCCACACCGGTGGAAACCAGCGGAACTTGATTGTCTGAAACGGGTGACATCCACCGATTCGATGCGTCGAAACAGTGTTGATTCAGCTGCCGCTACGTAAAATGGCGCCGATATCTTGAGCACGGACATCCTGGCATCGCATCACAGCCGCCACGCCAGGGAACAGTGCGCCGTCGACACAGTGCCGTGCGCTCTGCGCCGCATCGTCAGCTGAACGTATTGAAGGCCCACCGCACCCCTGTATTCCCCTGTGCCCACCACCCGCAACC
Organism: Ottowia thiooxydans DSM 14619; assembly: GCF_000422885.1. Classification (GTDB taxonomy): domain Bacteria; phylum Pseudomonadota; class Gammaproteobacteria; order Burkholderiales; family Burkholderiaceae_C; genus Ottowia; species Ottowia thiooxydans. Next base: position 36,406 of record NZ_AUGX01000040.1, read on the forward strand.
GATGAGATTCAAGTCAGATCGCCCCGCCAACAAGCGCCCGCCGGCGCCCACCCGCAGCGAACCCCTGAACGACCAGCGTTTTAACGATCTGATCGGCAAAGCCAGCGCATTCTTTGCCACGTTCGAGCGCGACCTGCAGGGAGATCGGGCCGCAGCCATCGAGGAGATCAATGCTCGGATGGTCGAATACGGGTTGACCTTGGCAGACCTCATGGATCCGGCTGAAACAGCTTCACTGCGTCGCGTTGGCTCGCCGCACTGATACTCTATTGAGATCGCGTTGAAATGACCGATGCGCTGCCTGGGGTACATGACAAAGGCACGTCGAATGGAACACCGGATGGTGCGCTCACTGCGGAGGTGGTCAAGGCCTTGATCGAGGCGCTCAGCGATACCGCGTTGCGCAGTCTCGCCGGCAAGGTCGTCTTTGGTCGCGCCAAAGACTATGTGACCTCCAACGCCATCACCGTCATAGCGGAGGAGGGCGGGGTCATCCCCACCATCTATGCCGAAATCATCGGCAGCGATATCTACCTCACAGAAGTCTCGGTCAGGGACGGGTCGGTTGGTGGTGGGTGTGACTGCCCACACGCCGAAGACGGCACGTTCTGCAAACACCAGGTCGCGCTGGCCATGGTCTGGCGGGGCCTGTTGGGCACACAGCATTCCACGCCGCGCTCTGGTGGTTCCACAGGGGTTGCAGCAGACGCCCCCATGCCGAGTCCGATCCTCTCGGACCGCACCGCGCGCCTGATCGCCGAAGAAGTCGCTCAGCACCAAGCCCTGGAAGCGTTTTTGAAATCGCGCCAGGTCAGTGAGCTGGCATCGAAACTGATGGACCTGGCCAACCGGGATTCGGGCATTGCCAAGGAGCTGAACCAGTGGATGCGCCTGGACCAGCCTGTGGCGTCGGTGGCCGAACACAAAACGCTGGTCACCGAGATGCTGGCAGTCGGGCGCAGCTTTGTGCCCGCGAGCCAAAGCCACAAGTACGTGCAACGGGCGGAATCTGTTTTGCCCGTACTGGATAGCGCGCTGAAAACCGACCCAGCCGGTGCGTTGGCCCTGACTCAGCACGCCATGCGGCGAACCTGGGCAGCGTTTCAACAAGTCGATGACTCCTACGGCAACGTGGGGGAGCTGTGCCGTTCTGTTGCCGCGCGTTGGGTCAAGGCTGTGCAGGCCAACGGGCCCCAACCAGCGGCCTTTGGTGCGGCCTACCTGAAGCTGCGGCTGGATGACCCGTTTGGGTGTTTTGACACCGATGCGGTGGAGACAGCCATGGGAGCTGCCGCGCTGACCCGGTTCCGTCAGAAGCTGCGTGAAGCCTGGAGAAAAGCCAAGGACGAGGTGTTGGCGCACCGCCCGTCGGCTGGTGGCCGGGCGTCATCCCAGTACATGGCTGCCCTCCAAGATGTGCACTCGCTCAGCGACAGCGCACAGCTCTTCACGCTGGAGTGGATGCACCTGCAGCAACTTGAATCGCAGGGCGATTTCGAGGCGGCCCTCTCTGTCGTCAAAGAAGACCTGAACACCGGTACCGAGCACGTCCGCGTGGTTCAGTTTCTCGAACAACACGGGCGGATGCGAGATGCCTTTGCCCATGCGGAGGCAGCGATCAAGGCGTTCCCGGACGATTGGTTGGTTCAGGACTGTGCATTGCGGGCCTACGAGCGCGACGGCTGGGCGGCAGAAGCCTTTGATTTGAGGATGCGGCGGTTTCGGGCGCGCCCTGGACCGGAGACTTACCTGGCGATGCTGACCGCTGCGGGGCAGGCTGGCCAAGATGTCGAGGCGACGCGGGCAACCATCCTCGGCGCCATTGCCGAACAAGAGATCGAACTGACCCAGTCTCGGACACAGCGCACCGGGTATACCCGCTTTGGAGCGCAGCGTTTGTTGGGACCGGGCCCGAATGAACGCGACGTCAGTTTGCGGGCTTCACTTTTGTGTGCCGAGAACCGTTGGGACGAGGCACTGCAATTGGTTCAGCCGCCGGCGTACTGCATCGAGCATCTGTTGGAACACATCGCCCTCCAACTGCACAGCACCCATTGGGAGCAGGCTGTCGTGTTGCTGCAGCGGGCATTCAACTCGGCCATGCAACGCGCCACCAGCCCATACCGCCACGAACTCGATCTGGTTCGCAAAATCCTCCTTCGCATGGGCAACGACACTACCCGCCGCCACTGGCTTGCGCACCTGGCGTCTATGCACAAGGCCAAGCGCAATTTCGTGCGTGATCTGCCAGTGGTGTGAAGCGCCGCAGCCTATGTCCTGCGATGTACCCAGTCTCGCTGCCGAGGCTGGTATGGTTGAGGCGGCAGTTGATCTCAGCGATGTAGGACGAACACCATGAGCGATGTGGAATACCGGCATTTTTTGAGCAAGGCGCGCGCTGCCAAGGAAGGCGGTGACGCCGCCTGGTCCGTGCAGTCCACCGGCGAGAAAGTCGCAGTCGCACTGGCCCTGAACCGCGCCGACTGGCTGGCGTCGATCAACTACACCATGGCGGAAGCGATTGAGCGCGCTGGTCCGGTTTGGATTTCCTTGCTGCCGCGGGTCATACGTGCCTTGGAGACCGACGCCTGAAACAACCACGCTGATGCGTCAGTGAACACCGGTAGGTGGGTGCCGCCCCCCCCCGGCCGGATCTCACGCTTCGTCTGGGAACCAGTCTCGAATGTCGGCCGCATCCTGGTTCAAGCCCAGAATGCCCCAGGACAGCCAACCACATACTGCTGCCGACGGCTCTGCTTATTCGACAGACACTTGGCACTGGAATAACGACGAAAATTTAACTTCTACAGGGTGCTATTTCACGATTCTCGTTTGATTAAAAATCGCATTGCTTGATCGAAAGTCGTGCGTATATTAAACTGGCCGCCCATGAACCAGTCTGACCACATCCTCGAACTGGCCAGGCATCGGCACATGCTGCGAGCGAAGGATGTGCGCGAACACGGCTGGTCACCACAACTTCTGATCCGTCTGCACCAAGCTGGCAAGCTGCAGCGGCTTGGCCGTGGTCTGTATGGACTGCCCGACGCAGAAATCACCGAACACCAGACACTAATCGAGGTCTGCCAACGCGTGCCCAAGGCCGTGCTGTGCCTGCTGAGCGCACTGCAATTCCATGACATCGGCACGCAGCTGCCGCACGAAGTGTGGATCGCGTTGCCTGAAGGCAGTCAGACCCCGGCGCTAAGCTACCCCTCGCTGCGCGTCACGCGCCTACGCGGCACCGCGTACACCGACGGCATACAGACCGTGACCGACCGCGGCGCCCCCATCCGCGTGTACAGCGCCGCCAAGACGGTGACCGACTGCTTCAAGTTCCGCAACAAGATCGGCCTGGACGTGGCGCTGGAGGCACTGAAAGACGCTTGGCACAGCCGCAAGGTCACCATGGCCGAGCTGAGCCACTTCGCAAAGATCAACCGGGTCGAACGTGTCATGCAGCCCTACCTGGAGGCCATGACCCAATGAGCGGCAACCTCTCCGCATCGATCCTGGCCCGGCTGCTGACTCTCGCCAAACAGCGCGCCGACGACTACAGCCTGCTGCTGAACCGCTTCGGCATGGAGCGCCTACTGGCCCGCATCAGCCTTTCACCACATGCCGACCGCTTCCTGCTGAAGGGCGCTCTGCTTTTTACGCTCTGGTACGACTCCCCGCACCGACCGACAAGGGATGCCGACTTGCTCGGCTTCGGCCCCGACGATGAGGCGAACCTGATCGCCACCTTCCGCGACATCGCCGCTATAGACCTGGGCGATGGCATCGTGTTCGACCCCGACTCCGTGAAGGCTGGTGCCATTCGCGAAGACACCACCTACGGTGGCACCCGGATCACGCTGGTGGCACGCATCGGCTCTGCACGCTGCGCGCTGCAGATCGACGTCGGCTTTGGAGATGCGGTCACACCGGGGCCACAAACAGCGTTCTACCCCATATTGCTACCCGATTTCCCAGCCCCAACGCTGCGGGTCTATCCGGTCTACACCGTGATCGCGGAGAAGTACCACGCCATGGTGATGCTGGGGCAAGCGAACAGCCGCATGAAGGACTTCTTTGACCTCGGTGTGATTGCACGCCGCACAGAACTGGATGGCGGTACGCTGGCCGCAGCCATCGGCGCCACCTTCACCCGACGCCAAACCACCCTGCCCATAGAGCGTCCCTTGGCGCTGACCCAACGGTTCAGCGAAGATACGGCCAAGCTGCGCCAGTGGCAAGCATTCCTGAACAAGAACCGCATCGAAGCAGCCAGCCTGGGTGACACAGTCGCACTGTTGCACGACCTGCTGTGGCCACCGACTCAGGTTGCCGCCGCTGGCACCCAGGCAACGGCAACTTGGCGCCCGGACGCACTGCGCTGGGTCTGACGCGATGGCTCCCTACAACATTGACTGTTGTATGCTCAACACGCACTAAACAGCAGCATTTTGAGATGACCCAAAGTGAGGAGCAGTTGGCCAGTTTGAACCTGCTGCGGGAGGCTTTGAACTACCTTGAGCGACTGCCGGCCCATCCCATGACATACGCGATGGCGCTCAAAATTCGCAACCACCTCAACAACCCGCAGACTCTTGCGCTAGAGCGCAGGCATCATGAGGTCGAAGCGGCAGAAAAGTTTTCACGCCACGGTCACAGCGCCAGTTTTGGATTCACCAATGAAGGCCTACCGACCCTGACCACCAGTTTGCTGGATGACGTGCTTACCCTGAAATCACCAGCTGCGGCGCAACTTCCTGAAGAAGAACTAGAGGGGTTTTCTCGTCGATTGACGACCTTGCTGGCGGAAGGGATCGAAGTCAGGCTTGCCCCAGTCCAACTAAAGTCAAACCGTGCTGACACCAAGTGAGTGGCTGGAGCATGGGGTGAAAATCGTCAAACCTGTACTGCATGGCCATTCCAGACGCCGGAATGCATCAAAGCAACGAAACGAACCATGCTCGCAGTGCCGTCACGAGACCACAGTCGCCAACTTCAGCGGCGCGATCAAGAGGCGCGAATATTGTTGGTGGGCAAGTTCGCGCAGTGCCAGGGTAACGTTGCTCGGGTGGTCGAGACCGGGTAGGAAACTTGGGTTCAGAGCTGCGGCCCTGCTCAGCCACAATATTCCCCGATTTTCGTTATGTTAAATTAAAAGTGGCAAGTGGCTGAACGAGGGAAGCGAATGCGGTCACCCTCTTGGAAGCAAACCTGCCTTGCCGCCATTTCGAAGCGTCAACTGAACGACAGGTGACTAACAACCATCCTGATGTCCGATGAGCCACCATCTTTGCTTCCCATCGACGACAGCCTACCGGCTTCGCCTCCGTTCTGCGGTTGGTGGCCACTTACAGCTATCCACTCATAGTGGGGTTGCCGGACGTACTCATCAACTTTTGGATGTCTTGCGTCGGGTGAGCGCGCCAGACGCTACTGTCGCACAACGTTGAATACGCCCTTGGGATGGTGTTCAAAACACATTTGGAGCCACCCGACAGCCCTTTTGGCTGCTCTGGTCCAATATTTGCTGCGCAGCTAACTTAGGGTTACGTGCTATATTTGCTGCGCAGCAAAGATTAGCCGTGAACGACCACACCCCCGCCCTCCTTGACCGGTTCGTATCAGCGTTGCACGAAGCGACCTCGATATCGCTCGCCCGTAGGGATTTGGAGGTGGCGTTTGCGACCGGCGGCAGACGGGGCAGGCTCGATGCCTTGCTGAGCATGACCCTACCTATGGGTGAAAAAGTCGAATTGGCCGTCGAAGTCCTGAGGGCAGGATACCCGCGCGACGTCCGGCTGGCGGTCCATCAGCTCCATTCCTATCAGGCGGCACGCCGAGACAGCACAGTGCCGCTGGAACTGTGTGTCTTGGCCGACTACCTCAGTCCGGGCTCTCGAAAGGAGTTGCAGCAAGCCGGCGTCAACTATTTCGACGGCACTGGATCGTTGCGATTCAAGCACCGAACCATTCTGGTGCTCGTCGAGCGCGAGACACGTACCCGGACGCCGCGTCGGGCACAGAAACTGTTCTCGGGTGCACGAGAACAAGTGGTCCACGCCTTGCTTGAACACTGGCGCCAGACCGATGGCCAGGACTATATCTCTGGTGCCGAACTGGCTGAACGAGCACAGACTTCCCCGTACACCGTATCGCTCACGATGCAGGAACTTGATCGGGAGGACTGGGTGGAGACAACCGGCAAAGGCCCTGCCCAACGCAGGCGCGTGCGCGATGCCGCCGGACTGCTTGATGCCTGGGCCGCCGACTGGACTTCACGCCGCGAGCTAATAACCCGCTGGTACACCTACCCGCCACAGTCCAGTCTCACAGACACACTGTTGTCTCGTTTGGCTCATCGTGAAGGCTGGGCCATCACCGGCGCCACTGCAGCCAATGCAGTGGTGCCTCATCTCACCCATGTAGATCGCGTGCAGGTCATCGTGCCGCCGGGTGAGGCCGAGGCCTGGGGCCGTGACTTGAAGCTCAAACCGGTCGACAAGGGAGCGAACGTCATCTTCATTGAGCGCGACGGCGCGTCTCTGATGTTCCTCGATGAGCATCCTGAACGGCCAGGCTCGCGCTTCGCGAGCCGTTTCATCCAATACCTGGACCTGCTGGACAGCTACGGCCGCAACAAAGAGTTGGCCGATGAGTTCCGTCGCAGGGCCTTAAAGATCATGAAGGCGCCTACGCCATGAGCGAGAAATTCAAGACCGCTGCGGGTTACAACCCAGATCTGACCCGCGACTGTGAAACGGCACTGGTTGTGCTGTTGCAGGCGTTCGGTTCCCTCAAGACCACCTTGCGACTTGTCGGCGGACTCGTGCCGCGCTACCTGACGCCTGCACGCCCGCCTGAGATCCCGCCGCATGCAGGTACCACAGATGTCGATGTGGTCTTGAATGTGTCAGTACTGGCTGACAGTGGCGTTTACGACAAGTTGCGCAGGCAGCTCAAGGACAACGGCTTCGTGCCGTATGAACCGGCACCTGGCAAGGTCAGTAGCTGGCAATGGGTGTACCAGCTGAATGGCCACCCGGTGCGCATCGAGTTCCTTCAGAACACCGACGATCCGGACCAGAGCGGCAAACTGGGAACGGTTGACGGCGAAGGGGTCTCAGCCGTTCAGTTTCTCCATGCCGGCGTCGCGCACGAATGGTTCCACGAACATGCCGTAACCACCGAACTGCCAGGTGGCAATGGCGTGGTAACCGAAGTGGTGCGATTCGCTGATGTTGTGGCTTTCATGGTTTTGAAAACGGTGGCCTTTCATCAGCGGCACGAACACAAAGACGTGGCCGACCTTGTTCATGTCATGCGTTATTGGGGGCCGATCGATGATCTGGCATCACTCTATGCGCAGCGGCAGTTGAACAGCCCACTCCGCGGCATTTTGCATGAAGTACTGCAGCTTCTTGAGGCGCATTTCTGCGATAGCGAAGACATCGAGGGTTGGCGCAAGGACGGACCGGCCAAGTTCGCGAACTTTCATCAGATCGGACAACCCGGCAGTGACGAATTCGTACGCGAGCAGAGGGAGGTGAGTTCCATGGTGGACTATTTCATCGGACGAGTGCGTGAACAGTTTTCTTCGCATTCGGAGCCCTGATCGGTATGGCAAGACCTTGACGGTTCTATATGGCATTGACGTGCCTGATGCTGAGGACGAGGACGACGAAGATCGTCGCATCGACTCTTGGACGCCGCGCTTCAGGTAAGCAGGGCGTGTCCGAATTTTTGTGTAAACGGTACGGACCTCAATTGACGGAGATGCGGTCTCCGAACTGAATGGTAAAGCGGGTCAGCGCAGCCTTCCAATCCCGGATGGGCAGGGTCCACTTCTGGCTGATGTTGCGCAGGGCCAGGTAGAACAGCTTGGTCAGCGCCTCGTCGCTGGGGAACGAGCCCCGGTTCTTGGTCAGCTTCCTCAGGCTCATGTTCACCGACTCGATGGCATTGGTGGTGTAGATGACCTTGCGGATTTCTGGCGGGTAGTCAAAGAAGGGGTCTCCTCGTTTTCAGTGCAATAAGTGACGGTACGAAAAGCTAGCACTGGCGCGGAGGTGGTGTTGGTAGATCGTTGATTTCATTGACTTTCCTGTTCACTTTCAAATCTGCGATTCGTGGCGTCAAACCGTGGTCGGTTTCATCCATTGGTGCCAGTTATCGATGCATTTGGCCGCGAAGGCAGGATTTGGTCAGCATAGCGGTCAACCGGGAAGCGAAACACACCCCGCAAGTTGATGCTCTCCAGCCTGGTGGGCGCAATCTTCCCGATCAGTTCCGGTGGAATGACCTGGCGGCGGTTCGACCAGCGATCCAG
>NZ_AUGX01000041.1 GCF_000422885.1 Ottowia thiooxydans DSM 14619
CAGTTGGTTAGAGCACCGTCTTGATAAGGCGGGGGTCGTTGGTTCGAGACCAACCAGACCCACCATCCCTTCTAAGAAACCTTGGGGGGATTAGCTCAGCTGGGAGAGCACCTGCTTTGCAAGCAGGGGGTCGTCGGTTCGATCCCGTCATCCTCCACCAAATACAGTGAAGAATAAGAATAAGAAGAGGTGGTAGAAGATAAAACAATCGGGAAAGTGTACATATCAAAGCATCTAGATTTAGGTGTTTTGATATTGACGCTCTCGTCAATAAAGGGTTGAAAGACCCACGGCTGTTCTTTAACAATTCATAGAGTCGAATCAGCGTTGCTAACGGAAAGAGCTTTCATGGCTCACCGTGCCGTTAGCAACATGAATTTTTGATTGCGTCAAAACGAATGTATCAGCTAGTCTGAAAAATTCGAGTATTTCAAATTAAATTTTGATTACGGCATAACGCGTCAGGTGAAAGACCTGGCAGGTCATTGACAGATTTTGAAGTTTCGATAAGAGACGTCAAAGTTATAGGGTCAAGTGACTAAGAGCATGTGGTGGATGCCTTGGCAATGATAGGCGACGAAGGACGTGATAGCCTGCGATAAGCTTCGGGGAGCTGGCAAATAGCTTTGATCCGGAGATTTCCGAATGGGGAAACCCACCTGCAAAGGTATCGTTATCTGAATACATAGGGTAACGAGGCGAACCGGGTGAACTGAAACATCTCAGTAGCTCGAGGAAAAGACATCAACCGAGATTCCGAAAGTAGTGGCGAGCGAAATCGGAGAAGCCTTCTAGTGATAGCACGACTGTTAGCAAAATGGGATGGAAAGCCCAGCCATAGCAGGTGATAGCCCTGTATGCGAAAACAGACGTGTGGTACTAAGCTAGAGAAAAGTAGGGCGGGACACGTGAAATCCTGTCTGAATATGGGGGGACCATCCTCCAAGGCTAAATACTCATCATTGACCGATAGTGAACTAGTACCGTGAGGGAAAGGCGAAAAGAACCCCGGGAGGGGAGTGAAATAGATCCTGAAACCGCATGCTTACAAAAAGTAGGAGCCCTTAGGGGTGACTGCGTACCTTTTGTATAATGGGTCAGCGACTTACATTCAGTGGCAAGGTTAACCGAATAGGGAAGCCGAAGAGAAATCGAGTCCGAACAGGGCGAAATTAGTCGCTGGGTGTAGACCCGAAACCAAGTGATCTATCCATGGCCAGGATGAAGGTGCCGTAACAGGTACTGGAGGTCCGAACCGACTAGTGTTGCAAAACTAGCGGATGAGCTGTGGATAGGGGTGAAAGGCTAAACAAACTTGGAAATAGCTGGTTCTCTCCGAAAACTATTTAGGTAGTGCCTCAAGTATTACCATCGGGGGTAGAGCACTGTTTTGGCTAGGGGGTCATGGCGACTTACCAAACCAAGGCAAACTCCGAATACCGATGAGTACAGCTTGGGAGACAGAGCACCGGGTGCTAACGTCCGGACTCAAGAGGGAAACAACCCAGACCGCCAGCTAAGGTCCCTAAAATTGGCTAAGTGGGAAACGAAGTGAGAAGGCTAAAACAGTCAGGATGTTGGCTTAGAAGCAGCCATCATTTAAAGAAAGCGTAATAGCTCACTGATCGAGTCGTCTTGCGCGGAAGATGTAACGGGGCTAAGCCAGTTACCGAAGCTGCGGATGCACAGTTTACTGTGCGTGGTAGGAGAGCGTTCTGTAAGCCTGTGAAGGTGGCTTGTAAAGGCTGCTGGAGGTATCAGAAGTGCGAATGCTGACATGAGTAGCGTTAAAGGGGGTGAAAAGCCCCCTCGCCGTAAGCGCAAGGTTTTCTACGCAACGTTCATCGGCGTAGAGTGAGTCGGCCCCTAAGGCGAGGCAGAGATGCGTAGCTGATGGGAAACAGGTCAATATTCCTGTACCGATGTATAGTGCGATGTGGGGACGGATTCTAATAGGTCATCCAGTTATTGGATTCTGGTTTAGGCAGATGTAGGCGACAGGTAGGCAAATCCGCCTGTCATATACCGAGGCTGCCGATCGAGTGAGCTTGCTCATGAAGTGACTGAACGGGGTTCCAGGAAAAGCCACTAAGCTTCAGCTATACACGACCGTACCGCAAACCGACACTGGTGCGCGAGATGAGTATTCTAAGGCGCTTGAGAGAACTCAGGAGAAGGAACTCGGCAAATTGACACCGTAACTTCGGAAGAAGGTGTGCCCTTTTAGTGTGAGGTGAACAACCGAGCATGAACGGGCTGCAAAAAATAGGTGGCTGCGACTGTTTATTAAAAACACAGCACTCTGCAAACACGAAAGTGGACGTATAGGGTGTGACGCCTGCCCGGTGCTGGAAGATTAATTGATGGGGTGCAAGCTCTTGATCGAAGTCCCAGTAAACGGCGGCCGTAACTATAACGGTCCTAAGGTAGCGAAATTCCTTGTCGGGTAAGTTCCGACCTGCACGAATGGCGTAACGATGGCCACACTGTCTCCTCCTGAGACTCAGCGAAGTTGAAATGTTTGTGATGATGCAATCTCCCCGCGGAAAGACGGAAAGACCCCATGAACCTTTACTGTAGCTTTGTATTGGACTTTGAACAGATCTGTGTAGGATAGGTGGGAGGCTTTGAAGTGCGGTCGCTAGATCGTATGGAGCCAACGTTGAAATACCACCCTGGTGTGTTTGAGGTTCTAACCTAGGTCCATTATCTGGATCGGGGACAGTGCATGGTAGGCAGTTTGACTGGGGCGGTCTCCTCCCAAAGCGTAACGGAGGAGTTCGAAGGTACGCTAGTTACGGTCGGACATCGTGACGATAGTGCAATGGCATAAGCGTGCTTAACTGCGAGACTGACAAGTCGAGCAGATGCGAAAGCAGGACATAGTGATCCGGTGGTTCTGAATGGAAGGGCCATCGCTCAACGGATAAAAGGTACTCTGGGGATAACAGGCTGATACCGCCCAAGAGTTCATATCGACGGCGGTGTTTGGCACCTCGATGTCGGCTCATCTCATCCTGGGGCTGTAGCCGGTCCCAAGGGTATGGCTGTTCGCCATTTAAAGAGGTACGTGAGCTGGGTTTAAAACGTCGTGAGACAGTTTGGTCCCTATCTTCCGTGGGCGCTGCAGATTTGAGAAAGCCTGCTCCTAGTACGAGAGGACCGGAGTGGACACACCGCTGGTGTACCTGTTGTCACGCCCGTGGCATCGCAGGGTAGCTATGTGTGGAAGAGATAACCGCTGAAAGCATCTAAGCGGGAAACTCGTTTCAAGATAAGATCTGCCGGGGCCTTGAGCCCCCTAAAGAGTCGTTCAAGACCAGGACGTTGATAGGCTGGGTGTGGAAGCGCAGTAATGCGTTAAGCTAACCAGTACTAATTGCTCGTGCGGCTTGACCCTATAACTTTGATCAATCTGATCAGACCTAAGTTATGCCAAGTGCGCAATCAAATAATCAAGCTGATTCCAGACTCTATGAATTCGTTGTACTGATCTAATCATTACAACAACAAGTTATGCCTGATGACCATAGCAAGGTGGTACCACTCCTTCCCATCCCGAACAGGACAGTGAAACGCCTTAGCGCCGATGATAGTGCGGATTCCCGTGTGAAAGTAGGACATCGTCAGGCTTCTACAGCAGCAATACCCCCAGATTAGCAATAATCTGGGGGTTTTGTCTTTGGACAATCCATTCATACCAATCCATACACACAGATTCACAAGCAAAAATCCGCTTGAATCTAATGGATTTAATCAATATGAATATATCGCTCCGCTGCAACCCATATAGTCAATCCCAACCTTAATAGGCTAGAGCCGTGCGACCCGGTTTGACTCCTTCCCCTCCTGGGGGAAGGCGGGAATGGGGGCCAAGCGGCTTACACATAAACACCCAGGTTCATCTAGCCACAGTTCAAACTGAGAACATCGCGCCAACTTGGCGTCATGGACAGAGAGTCGGCCAGGACATGGGTAACAGGTGCGCCGGTTCGCATAGAGACCAAAAAACACCATTGCCAACTCCACAGCGCAGGGTTTTACCCCCTCTCCCGCTCGCGGGAGTGGGTTGGCCGGGGCCGGCCAACCGGTGAGGGCAAGCAAGCGTAAATTGAACACGCGCGTGAAAAATAAGCTCAACCGAAACCGCGACTGCTGAACAGCACCTCGGGGACCCCAGCGAAACCCAATGCCGAACAGCAAAACCACCCGTTGAATTCAAAGCCGTAAGGCCTTATCACCCACCCCGTAGCGCTGATCCAACTCAAATCAGCTAGATCTTTGATTAAATGGGTCTCCGATAGGATCCCCGCGCGCCCGTTTAGCAGGAAACCGCCCGCAGCCGAGCACAATTGCCGAGTGAAAACTCGCTATCCACGGCAGGAACGGAGTGGATGAAAACCAAACACCGGCCTGGTTATCCAGGCCAGCCTCCAAATTTGCTCCACCATCGGACCGAAAGTGCGGAACAAGTGATCAGAAACGAGCTAGTCCACGCTACCGGTTCAGCGCGCTCGACACCCCCGCCCCAATCTCACATCCGCCCGAAAGACCAACCCTCCACTTCGGGCGTGCCTTCAATCGTGTCCAACACCTTCAAAAAAGGCCCCAACTCACGATAACGATCCGCCGTGCGGCGGATGTAATGGATGAAGCGCGGCGTATCCGCCAGGTATTTCGGCTTCCCATCTCGCAAGCTCAAGCGAGCGAAAATGCCCGCCACCTTCAAATGCCGTTGTAGCCCCATCCACTCAACTGCACGCCAAAAGCTCCCAAAATCACTGCTCCAGTCTTCAAAATCCATTAAACCGACCTTTCTGGCGCGTTCCCAATAGCGCACGGTGATGTCGATCACGAACTCCTCGTCCCAGCTTAAGAACGCGTCACGCATCAAACAGGCGATGTCGTAGGTCGCAGGCCCGTACAAGGCGTCTTGAAAATCCAGCACACCGATCTGGGGGTGAGTGGCAGAGGGCATGAGGTTGCGCGGCATGAAATCACGGTGCACATATACCTGCGGTGAGGCCAAATTGCGCGCCACGATGAGATCGAAAGCCTTGCTGAACGTCTCGCGCATCCCGTCGTCCAATTCAGCACCACGATGACGGGTCAGATACCAATCCGGAAACAATTGCAATTCGCGGTGCAGTACCGGCGCGTCGTAGACCGGCAGATTGCCTGGCTTGGAGGCCAACTGCAAAGTGATCAACGCGTCGATCGCCTGCAGGTAGTAGGGACGGGCTGCTTCGGGTTGCAGGGGGTCAAGGGCGTCCAGCATCGTATGGCTTCCCAAATCGGAAAGCAGCATGAAGCCCGCACCCTCATCCCAATCGAGCACATCAGGGCAGCGCAGACCGGCATCTCGCATCAGCGCCGCGATCCTGACAAAGGGCTCGCAGTTCTCCAGGGCGGGCGGGGCATCCATGATGATGAGACTATGACCCCCCTGGGTATCAATGCGCAGATAGCGCCGAAAACCGGCGTCGGACGAGGCTTGGCGTAGACTGCCCGCAACCAGGCCGTAAACAGGCTCTACCCGCGCTAGCCAGTTGTGGAACGCTTGCTCACGTAATGGGTCTACCCAGAGGCTTTCAAGCCCCTGCGTTGAACCTGTTGAAGTGCTGGATGTTGTAACCAGGGAATCGGGCGAGGCCGAAATTAAGGGCTTATCGTTCATGGATAATTGATTCTACAAATCGCGCTTCGATTCAACATGACTTTTTCACAAAAGCCGGCCGGCAAGCACGCGGACACGGTGAAATATCCGAGCTCCGAGTCTGCTGGCTTGAAGCGCTTACTATCAGTCGAAGTCCTCGCCTCCACGGCGGTGGCCAAACCATGAACAGACTCGCCACCGTTTTCTGGACGCGCTCCATCCTTTACTGCCGACCGCTTGGCCACTCATGCAACGGTCGTTGAAACTTCCCTTCGCCGCGCGCCCGCGCTCGCTGCATCTGGCGGTGCTGGCTTTGCTTGCGGGGCCCGCATGGGCGCAATCTGACAAGCCTCTCCCGCTGCGGGATTCCCAGATGCTGGAGGAGCAATTGCCTTCGACACCGAAGGCGCCTACGCTCATGCAGGGGGAGCGACTGACGGGGCGCACGGAATTGGAGACCGTGATCGAGGGCGAAGCCCAGCTGCGGCGCCCTGGTATGACCGTGAGCGGTGACCGCCTCACCTACGACCAGGCTACCGATCGCGCCACCATTCAGGGCAACGTTCAGGTTAATTCAGCGGGTAATCGCTATACGGGTACCGAAGGCGAGCTGCAGGTGGATGCCTTTGAGGGCCATATCCAGAAGCCCACTTACGAATTTCTTTCCAACGGTGCCCATGGTCAGGCGGAGCGGATCGATTTCCTGGATGAGGATCGTGCCATCATCCGCAACGCCAACTACACGACCTGCCGCAGGGATGGCCCGGATTGGATGCCCGCCTGGCTGCTGCGCGCTTCGCAGATGCGTATCGATCAGGAAGAGCAAGTGGGCGAAGCGGAGGGCGCGGTGCTTGAATTCAAGGGTGTGCCGGTTCCGCTGCCTTCGATGAGCTTCCCGCTTGGTGACCGTCGCAAATCGGGCTGGTTGCCACCAGCGGTTGGCCTGGACAGCACCTCGGGCCTGATCCTCTCGGTGCCGTACTACTGGAATATCGCGCCCAACCGGGACGCGACCATCATCCCGACGGCCATGCTGCGCCGAGGTGTGGATATGGCCGGCGAGTTTCGTTACCTGGAGAACGATTACAACGGCCGTATCAATGCCAACTACATGCCGAATGACAAGCTGCGCGGTGAATCCCGTTGGGGGTTTTTCGGGCGCCACAACGGCAGCATCAATACCGGCATCGATGCCATCGGACAGCTCGGATTTGGCCTGAACCTGAATCGTGTGAGCGATGACAATTATTGGCGCGATTTCAGCCGCAGTGGTCTCTCGCTGACCACGCGCCTGCTCGCCAACGACGCCGCGGTGAACTGGGGTCGCGGCGATTTTTCGCTCACAGCGCGGGTATTGAAATGGCAGACGCTGCAGGACGTGACCTCACCCATCATCCCGCCGTATGACCGCTTGCCGCAAATTACAGGGCGGTGGGGGCGCACCAATGTCAACGGGGGCTTCGACTACCGGGTGGAGGGCGATTTCACACGGTTTCGTGCGGATCCGAGCCTGACCTTCCAACCCAATGCAGACCGTGGCGTACTGTTCGGCGAGGTTTCCCGCCCATGGCTGCGGTCGTGGGGGTTCTTCACGCCCAGGATGCAAGTGCACGCCAGGAGCTACCAGTTCGACCGTCCGCTGTCGAATGGCCAAAGCTCGCATAACCGGTTGGTTCCTACGATGAGTCTGGATGGCGGTCTGGTGTTTGAGCGCGATGCCAGCTATTTTGGCCGCGCCTTCCTGCAAACGCTGGAGCCGCGGGTGAAGTATGTCTATACACCGTACCGCAACCAGAGCATGTTGCCCAACTATGACGCGGGCGCCTACGATTTCAACTTCGCGACCATCTGGTCTGAAAACGCTTTTGCCGGCCACGACCGCGTGGTCGACAACAACCTGGTGACCTTTGGACTGACGAGCCGCTTGCTAGACCCAGACACAGGCGGCGAGGTGATTCGGCTAGGAATTGCGCAACGCTATCGGTTTGTTGCCCAGCAAGTCACTCTGCCTGGCGGCAAACCCGCGGACAAGGGCTTGTCTGACATCATGCTGGGCGCATCCATCAACTGGAGTCCAACCTGGGCGTTCGACTCCGTGGCGCAATACAACATTGAGTCCCGCAATTCCACCCGCACCACGCTTGGCGTACGGTACTCACCGGGCGATTACCGCACTGTCAGCCTCGCCTACCGGCGCGAACGCGATCTGAATTCCCAGCAAATCGATCTAGGATGGCAGTGGCCGCTGAACGACTTGTGGGGCGACCGTGGTCAGGATCTCGGGCGTGGCCAGGGCCAAGGCGCGGGACGCTGGTACACCGTGGGCAGATTGAACTACAGCGTACCGGATCGTAAGCTGGTCGACGGGGTGCTCGGCATCGAATACGATGCCGGGTGCTGGATTGGCCGGGTGGTGGTTGAGAAGCTGCAAAGCAGCATTTCTTCTTCCACCAAGCGAATCATGTTCCAGCTTGAGTTTGTCGGGTTCTCGCGTGTGGGTAGCAATCCATTGCGCACACTGCACAACAATATTCCGCGCTATCAATATCTGCGCGAGGAAATCACTTCACCCAGCCGGTTTACGCAATATGACTAAGCTTTCCAATGGTTCACGGGCTGGCGTCCTCGCGATGGCAGCGACACTGTGCGCGATGCTGGCATCTCCAGTTCAGGGCCAGACGGCGCCATCCCGCGCTGCTTCCGCAGCACCGGCCGCGAAGAAACCCGCCACTACACGTAAACAAGCACCAGCTCAGAAAAAGCAGCCAGCAGCAAAAAAGGCGCCTGCCAAAGCGGCTGCAGCTGCGCCTGCTCCCGTTCCCGCGGTGACAACGCCTGTTGCTCCCCCGCCCCCCAGTCGCCCCTCGTTCTCGATGCCAGCTCCGGCGGCTGCCGTGCCGGCGCGTGCACCCGCGCCTCCCGTGGCTGGGCGGCAGACGGAGGCAGATTACATCGTGGCGATCGTGAACACCGAGCCAGTCACCAACAGCGAAGTACGCGTTCGCATGGCGCGTGCGGAGCGGCAAATGGCCGAGCGCAATTTGCGTCCTATGCCAGAGGATGTGCTGCGCAAGGAAATACTGGAACGGTTGATTTCTGAACGCGCGCAACTGCAATACGCCCGTGAAACTGGTTTGAAGGTAGATGAGGCGGCACTGGCCCAGGCTGAGTTGTCGATTGCGCGCCAGAACCAGTTGAGCAGTATTGAGCAGCTTCACCAACGTGTGCAGCAAGAAGGTCTGACGCTGAAAGATTTTCGAGACGATGTGCGTAATCAGGTGCTGTTGTCACGTCTGCGCGAACGGGAAATCGAGCCTAGGCTGAAGATCACGGATGCAGATGTCGACGCTTTCATTCGTGAACAGACAGGTGCCAAACCGGGAGATCAGGAGATCAATCTCGCCATGATCCTGGTGCCTGTGCCTGAGGGCGCCACTGCCGAAGAGCGCACTCGTTTGGAGGCTCGCGCGCAGGAGGTGGTCCGGCGCGCCAGAGGCGGTGAAGATTTCGCCAAGTTGGCGCAGGAGTTCTCCGAGGCGAACAATCGAGGCCAGGATGGCGGTGTGCTCGGAATGCGCCCTGCGGATCGGTATCCCGAATTGTTTGTACAAAGCACCCGCCGACTGAAGGTGGGCGAGGTCTCCGGACTGGTGAAGTCGGATGCCGGTTTTCACATTCTCAAGCTGCTCGAACGCAAGCAAGGGGGCGAGCTGCCCGAAGTGAAGATTCCGCAGACTCAAGCGAGTCATATTTTGCTCCGCGTGGGACCTTCACAGAGCGAGCGGGTAGCTGTCGACCGCTTGGCGGATTTCAAACGCCGCATTCAGTCCGGCCAAAGCACATTTGAGGCGCTGGCACGTGAATATTCGCAAGATGCAAGCGCCAAAGAGGGCGGTGATCTTGGATGGGCCAGCCCCGGACAGTTCGTGCCAGAGTTTGAGCAGGCCATGAACAATCTCGATATTGGCCAAATCAGCGACCCCGTAGTGTCGCGTTTTGGCGTGCACATGATCAAGGTGGATGGCCGCCGGGAGCAGGCGCTGACGCCTGCAGAACAGCGTCAACTTGCACGCAACATGCTGCGTGAACGCAAGGCGCAGGAAGCTTTCGAGACCTGGGCCAGTGAGGTGCGTGCCAGGGCGTACGTCGAATTCCGCGACCCGCCGCGGTAATGATTTTTTCGCCTTCCTCATCCACGGGGAGGGCAGGGGCACTGCGAAGCATATCCAAGAGCATGCTGATGATGTAACCTCATCATGCGTGCCCCCATTCCACCCTGTTCTTACGCCGGGATGGCGAAGGCGTGAACACCTCAAAACCCGCATGAAGCACATTCCCCGCAAGCGCTTCGGCCAGCATTTCCTGACCGACTCCGGCATTATTGATGCCATCGTGCGTGCCATAGATCCCAAACCGGGTCAGCCCGTGGTCGAGATCGGCCCTGGCTTGGCGGCCCTGACACAGCCGCTGGCCGAGCGCCTGGGCCGGCTCACCGTGATTGAGCTAGATCGGGATTTAGCCGCCAAGCTGCGCTCGCACCCGCAACTGGAGGTCATTGAATCCGATGTTCTGAAAGTGGATTTTCTGAAAGTGGCTCAGAGCTTGGGCGCGGGCAAGATCAGGGTGACGGGTAATCTGCCCTACAACATTTCCAGCCCCATCCTGTTTCACCTGCTGCCTTACGCCGAGCACATCCAAGATCAGCACTTCATGCTGCAAAAGGAGGTGATTGACCGCATGGTGGCCGCGCCCTCTACCTCGGACTATGGCCGCCTGTCAGTGACGCTGCAATGGCGCTACGCCATGGAAAACATTCTGGCCGTGCCGCCAGAGGCGTTTGATCCTCCTCCCCGCGTGGACAGTGCCGTCGTGCGCATGCTGCCACGCTCGGATTTCGCGCCACTGAATGCCACGCATCTTTCCGAGCTGGTGCAAGTGGCGTTCAGCCAGCGCCGCAAGCTCTTGCGGCATACCCTGGGCCGGTGGTTGACGGAGCGCGGTTTTTCCGGAAATTTTGATGTGCAGCGGCGTGCGGAAGAGGTGCCGGTGCAGGAATACGTGAGTTTGGCCGAAGCAACGAGCACGCCCATATGAAAATATTCCAGATCTTCTACGACGACGTAACGAGAGGGATGCTTGATCCCTCTTTTACGCCGCTGGACAACACTGCTTCCTCTCGGCCTGATTGGTTTGAATACTGGCCTATTCGGCAGACGCTGTTGAACAACACCTTCGATGATGAGGAGTACCTGGGTTTCTTCTCACCCAGGTTCAAGGAAAAAACCCGCGTGTCGGGGAATGAGGTCCTCGCGGTGATGAACCGCTCTACATCCGAAGTGGTTAACTTTTCGCCCTTTCTGGACCATAGCGCGTTGTTTCTCAACAGCTTCTATCACGCCGAAAGGGTCCACCCAGGTTGCTTGAACGTCAGCCAGGAGTATCTGGACAAGGCTGGCATCCCCATTCAGTTACGCCAACTCGTCCAGGATCAGACCCGAACTATTTTCAGCAACTTCTTTGTGGCGAAGTATCGGTTCTGGAAAAAATGGATGCTGCTTGCGGATCAGTTGTTCCAGACCTGCGAGGAGCAAGATAGCGCGCTGGCCGAGAAGCTGAAAGCCAATACCCAGCACAGAGATACGGCAAGCTATCCCATGAAGATTTTCATCATGGAGCGCATGGTGTCACTGGCGCTGGAGCTGGAAGGTCTGGACACGGAAACCGCTGTTGACCACGCCAAAACGTCGCCATACGGCACGGGTCACATATTCAACAGCTTGCTCGCACTGGATGCCTTGAAAGGACAGTTCGTCAAGACCAAGGTGGGCTATTTTCTTGGTATGTATCTCAACATGCGCAAAGAAGTCATGGGTTCTGTTGCGTCCACCCGGTAGCGAATGGGGCGTTTAGCCATTTCTGGCTGATTGTGAGTCTGGCAGATATTCGCCAAAAAACGAATTAATTGACCCTATGGGCGCGAGCGTGACGGCTTCTGATCTCGCACGTTTGTCAGTCGTGCTTCAATGGCGCCATGCTAGAGAGTTGCGTCGCCTGAGGCTTCAAACTTCCTGAGCTCGCGTAAACCGCGATGTAGTGCGTGTGCGTTGCACCCCGAACAGTGCCTGTAGTGAAGAATGTAAATCTTGCTGATATCTCAACCATATGAACGAATCTCCAGATAGCGCCGAATTCCAGCCGTCTCCAGCTCCTGCACTTGCCAACCCGGCGCCTCCGATGACGCGAGATCAGACCGTTCTGCGTTTTATTACTCGTGAGATGCGAGGGATTGAAGTGGCGCCATACCACAGCCCACTTGCTTCAAAAGCTCAGGGTTACAACTGCCTGACGTTGGACATATTCAACTTCGAGCAGCTTAGGGAAAATGCTAGGAACGATCCCAACGTTCGAGATAAGATTCATCGTATTGAGTCGGTCGATATTGTGGCCTCGGCGACAGACTTGGAGGCTGCAGTAGCTGCGCGTGGAGAGTTGGAGTCTTTTGACTACATTCTCTCATCTCACAATTTTGAGCATCTACCTAACCCCATCCGTTTTTTGAATGCTTGCGGTGCGGTTTTAAAAAAGGATGGCTTGCTGACGATGGCCATTCCAAATAAAAGATTTACGTTTGATTATTCCAGGGCGTTGTCATCTTTTGCAAATTTCTATCGTGCATTTCACGAAAATCATTCTCAGCCTGACCCGTGGATCTCATTTGATTTTGGCGCCTCTTTCGCCAAAGATGTTCCTGTGTCGCCTGGTGCCCCTGGAATTCCGAAGTATGCTAATAATTTGACAGAGCAATTTAATGAACTACAGAGAAAGCTAAAGGAAAAGGAAACAGGCCCCTATGTAGATGCGCATGTCTGGGTGTTTACGCCTGAAAGTTTTATTTCTATCATTAAAGATTGTATTATTTTGAAGCTAATCCCATTAAGACTGGTGCATGTCGAATTGGTGAATTTCGAGTTTTACGTGCATTTTAGAAATACGGGGTTTGCCAGCGCTGAGTACATCAGCCAGCTTGAGGAAAACAGGAGTAGCTCTGCAGCACTCGCATTTAGAAGTTAATTTTAGTAATGTATTGCTTTTAAGGCTTCGATTTTTATCACTTGCGTCTTGCGGGAGGCAACGGTTATTTATGGCATACGGGTTCTTGCTGATACAGAGGAGGTTCAGCATGGAAACAAGCTGCTTAAAAAATGAAAGGCCTGAACCAGTAGACTTTTAGAGAAGTTGTTCTTCTCATGATGATAAAGAAAAAACAATGATAAAAATGCTCTCGGATGACACAGGGGTAGTGGTGGCCCATTTTCACCCTGAGGGGAGGGTTGCTAGGCATTTGCTTGAATTCATTGCCTATGTCAAGCAACATGTGACACCTCACATTGTGTTAGTTTCCACCGGTATTTCGGACGAAGACAAATTGCGTGTCGAAAATTATTGCCCCGTGATTAGGAGGGATAATGTTGGATACGACTTCTGGTCCTATAAAGAAGGATTGGAAGCACTTTCTCCGAATCGGTTGTGGAAAAGATGGCTTATTATTAATAGTTCCATCGTGATTGCCAACCCATCTTTACTGGCACATCAATTGTTTTCACGTCCTATAGAGTATGGAGTTATTGGCCTGACCTCCTCGGAAGATGGGGGCGAGCACGTGCAATCGTATTGCGTCATGTTCGATGGTGAGGGGTTCATTCGTTCCGATGTCATGAAAAATTGGTGGAACGCAATGCAGGTTATTTCAGAGCGGGATCGAGTCATTCGAGAATACGAAATTGGCATGTCCCAGTATTTTAAGAAGCTTGGTGTTCCAGTTCGAGCAATATATAAACCGACACAAAACGAAAAGTTGAACGCGATCATCCGTGTAATTTTTCAAGATGGTTTTAAACAAACTATTCCTGCAACGCAGGATCATGTTGTATTTCAACTCAAATTGAGCAACCGTCTTAATCCGACTCATTTCATGTGGGATGCCCTATTTAAACAATTTGGGGTTGTTAAAATAGATTTCCTAAAGAGGAGCATTTTTGCTCCCCAGTTGGCAAATATTTTGAGGTCACCAGAATGGGCATCGGTCCCTGTGCGAGATCTGATTGTCGATGCGTTGAGATGATGGCCATAAAATACTCATGGCGAAGCCTTAGACTTAAAAATAGTCAATTCGTACGCAGAAATTGAAGCCTATGGCATCTCTCAGTCAACTGATGTGATGCAAACCATCTGACTGCTGAGCGAAGGGAGATGGAGGTGCTGGAACCATTAGTCCAGCCTATCAGCCGACCCGCAAAAATACCTGACTTTTTAAAAGTCGGGACTCAAGGGATGGAGAAGATGCATTGCATCTTTTTTTTTGGCCTGTCGAGACGCGGTTGGGCCTTACACAGCCTGAAGAGCCTCTGCAAAACTGAGCTTGGCAATCCGATGCCGGGATCAGGGCCGGCATCCACGATGGGCTTTGCAGAAGAGGTGGCTTGCGAAGTTTCGGACTGGGCAAAGGTTTCCCAGTCCTGCGAAAACCAGTCTTAGTTCAACGCCATGCTCAGCTTGCGCCGGTAGCTGGAGAGCAGTTCGGCCTGAGGGTCTTCTCCCGCTTTAGCTGCCTTGCCGGTGAGCTCGATGCCGCCGGCGCTTTTGCCATCGAATTGCGCTCCGCCTTTAGGCGGGGGTGGGGTCAATAGCTCCAGAATGCCGACATAGGTCTTGCGAGCTGCCTCGTCGTTCCATTTGCGGTCGCGCATGATGATCTCGAGCAACTCGTCCATAGCCTGTGTCCACTCGCCTTCGGCCATCAGGATCTGAACCTTCGCGAAGCGCGTTTCAAAATCACGCTTGTTCAGGGCAATGGCTTCATCGAATTGCGGCAATGGCCACTCGCCACGGGGATCGGTATGGACGAACTGCAGGGCCTGCAGCCAGCGATTCAAGGCATCAAAACGCAGAGGGCGGGGCTCACGCCTCAACGGCTCTTCCAGCGTCGCAGCGGCCTCTTCAAGGCCACCGGTGGCGATCAGCAGGCGCGTGTAGTCGGCGCGCGCATCGTCATTGGATGGATCGGCAGCCAGGGCGTCAGCCAGCTTGGCAAGGGCGGCTTGCGTATCTCCAGCTTCGAGCAAGGCTTCCGCTTCATTGATCTCTTCTTCTGCGGCTACAGCGCCTTCGCTAGGCACGTTTTTGTCGAGGAAAGCGCGCAGTTGAGCAGGGGGCACGGCGCCGGTGAAACCATCGACCGGCTGGCCATTTTTCAGCAAAATGCAGGTTGGAATGCTGCGGATACCGAAGGCGGCCGCGATCTGCTGTTCCTGGTCAGAGTCGATCTTGACCAGCTTGAAACGGCCTGCGTATTCAACTTCCAGCTGCTCCAGAAGTGGGCCCAAGGTCTTGCAAGGGCCGCACCAAGGGGCCCAGAAATCGACCAGCACGGGGATGGTCATCGAGGCGGTAATGACCTCGGCTTCAAAGTTCTGGACGGTTACATCAATCATGTGGTGATTATCACTTCTGCGCGAACCTTAAAATCACCTACTTGAGAAACGACAAGGCCGCAGCCATGACTAAGCAAGTGCTCGTAGGCGTGGTGATGGGTTCCAGCAGCGACTGGGACACCATGCAACACGCCGTACAGATTCTCCAACAGTTCGACATCCCGCATGAAGCCCGGGTTTTGTCGGCTCACCGCATGCCGGACGATATGTTCGCCTATGCGGAAGCCGCGCATGGCCAGGGTTTGAAAGCCATCATCGCAGGTGCAGGTGGCGCCGCCCATCTTCCGGGCATGATCGCGGCCAAGACCACCGTTCCGGTCTTGGGGGTGCCCGTGGCTTCCCGGCACCTGCAAGGCGTGGATTCACTGCATTCGATTGTTCAGATGCCCAAAGGTATTCCGGTGGCTACTTTTGCCATAGGTACGGCAGGCGCGGCCAACGCAGCGCTTTTTGCGGTGGCCATGCTGGCAGGAGAGGATGCGGGACTGCGCAAGCGGCTGGAAGCCTTCCGCGCCGAACAGACGGCCCTTGCCCGCAATATGAGCCTGCCACCGGTATGAACACCGCTGCCAGGAATGGCGGCGCGCGCCCTATCGTTTATCTTCAAAAGAAATAGAAAAGATGCCAACTTCCCTTCCCCTGCTGCCCGGAAGCCTGTTCAATGGCCGCCCGGCTGTGTTGGGCGTATTGGGTGGCGGTCAACTGGGCCGCATGTTTGTGCATGCCGCCCAGACGCTCGGTTACGAGACCGTGGTGCTCGATCCAGATCCCGCCAGCCCGGCTGGATTGGTGAGTCATCGCCAGATTCAAGCTGACTACGGTGACCCTTCGGCCCTGGCCGAGCTGCAAGCCTGCGCGCAAGCCATCACCACCGAATTTGAGAACGTGCCGGCCCATGCCCTGGCCACTTTGGCGCACCAAAGACCGGTGGCGCCTGCCGCCGAGGCGGTGGCCATTGCGCAGGACAGGGTGCTTGAGAAGGCGCACTTCGTGCGCAGCGCCAAGAGCAGCGGCGTAGCGCCGGCGCCGTATGCGGTGATCACCAGCGAAGCCGATCTATCCCAAGTGCCCGCAGATTTGCTGCCCGGTATCTTGAAAACAGCCCGGTTGGGCTATGACGGCAAGGGGCAGGCGCGTGTCTCCTCCCGGGAGGAGTTGGCAGCCGCCTGGCGCGCCGCGGGTAGCGTGGTGTGTGTGCTTGAAAAACTGCTGCCGCTGGCGATGGAGTGCTCGGTTATCGTGGCCCGGGGTCGTGATGGCCAGGTGGCCTGCTTGCCAGTGCAGCGCAATCTGCACCGGAATGGCATTCTTGCCGTGACGGAGGTGTACGAAGGGTGCCTGCCTGAATCGCTGACTTCAAGGGCGCAAGAAGCTACCCGGCAGATCGCGAACGATCTTCAATATGTGGGCGTGCTCTGCGTGGAGTTCTTCATGCTGCAGGATGGCTCCTTGATCGTCAACGAGATGGCGCCTCGCCCGCACAACAGTGGCCACTATTCTGTGGATGCCTGCGATTGCTCGCAGTTCGACTTGCAGGTGCGCACGCTGGCCGGCTTGCCCTTGCCGGCTCCGCGCCAGCACAGCGCCGCCATCATGCTTAACCTTCTTGGCGATTTGTGGTTTGACGGGGCTGGGAACGCGCGGGCGGTGCCGTGGGAGCAGGTGCTAGCGCTTCCTGGGGCGCATTTGCACCTTTATGGCAAGTTGGAGGCTCGGCACGGTAGGAAGATGGGTCATCTGACTATGACCGGGGCCAGCGCGGAAGAGGTGCGTAGCTGCGCATTGCAAGCTGCGGCGTTGCTGGGTATAGAGGCTTTTTGAATGCCAGCCCGATTGAGGTCTTTTGCGCGGGAGTTTTCACTCCCTCTCCCGCCTGCGGGAGAGGGCTGGGGTGAGGGAAGACGGCGGTTGATTGAAGCGCTGCGGTTGCTAATGGTGTTCTGCTCTTTTCTCGAAGGCGGAGGCCGGGAATTGCCCCCGGCAGGGCACCTACTTTTCTTTGCTTCGCCAAAGAAACGTAGGCAAAAGAAAGGCGACCCCGCTTGCCGTGTCCCTACGCTGCGCTTCGGGCAACCTGCGGTGCTCGGTCAAGGAGCGGTGCGGCAGAACTCACTTCGTTCGCTTCGCTCTCTACGTTCAAACAGCTGCCGCAAGCTAGTTCACGAAGCAGGAGCATCTTGCAGTGCTCTTGCCCGCCCCTTGCCCTGCGCTCCTCGGCACGGCCAGAGGGGTGGGGGAACTGATTCGGGCCATTGCTGCGCTCGGCCTTCGGTTCACTTGTCTTTCCCCTACTGGGGAAAGATAAATTCAAGACCAGCTAAGGGATGGGCCCAAACGTACGGAATTCCCTCATGATCCTCGATGGCAACCTCCCTCAATCGATCGACGCGGCCGTCGCTGCCCTGGAGGCGGGCGAGCTGGTCGGGTTGCCTACTGAAACGGTTTACGGCCTGGCGGCGGACGCCTGCAACCCCACCGCGGTGGCCAAGATCTTCAGCACCAAGGGGCGGCCTGCGGATCATCCGCTGATCGTGCACTTGGCTGAGGCTTCTACAGCGGCTGAATTTGCCTCACAGATCCCCGGCTTTGCACAGCGGCTGATCGATGCCTTCTGGCCAGGCCCTTTGACTTTGATCCTGCCTCGCCGCGCGGACGTGGCCCAGGCCGCTGCGGGAGGCCATGACAGCATTGGCCTTCGCTGTCCTTCACACCCGGTGGCGCATGCCTTGCTGCGAGCTGCGGCAGAGCGGGGAATCGCTGGCGTGGCTGCACCCAGTGCCAACCGGTTCGGTCGGGTCAGCCCCACTACGGCGGCGCACGTGGCGGGCGAGTTTGGGCCCTCGCTGCTGGTGCTTGATGGCGGGCCCTGCACCATCGGCATTGAATCGGCCATCATCGACTGCACGCGCGGCGCTCCTGTGGTGCTGCGCCCGGGGCAGCTGAGCCGCCAGGAGATCGAACGGGTGGCCGGCGCCCGGGTGCTGACCAAGGAGGAGTTGTCAGCCCCTGATCCGCAGGCGCCAGGAACTTTGTCAGCCCACTACGCGCCGGCAGCGCGTGTTCGTTTGATGGCGGCTGGAGAATTGCGTACGGCGCTTGATCTTCTGGGCGCAGATGCAAAGAACATCGCCGTGTGGTCGCGCGCCGAGCTGAAAAGCGCTTCGCGCCAGATTGTTCTGCGCCGAATGCCCTCGGATGCGGCAGTGGCGGCGCAGCAGTTGTTTGCAGTGCTGCGGGATTTTGATGAGGAAGGGGTTCGCCTGATCTGGGTCGAAACTCCGCCGGATACACCGGAATGGGAGGGTGTGCACGACCGGCTGGCGCGAGCGGCGGCGTCCGCTTGAGACGATACTTCGTCGAAACTTTACTCAATGGAACACTTTGGGCACTTTAGTGTCATAAGCTCCAGCACAGTGAATTTCTTGGTGCCGACCCAAGGCATTGCCGCATTGACCGTGGGTTGGCCTCGGCTTCCTGGGCCGCGCTGAGTAAGTTTCGCGATATGAGCGTGCCCTGGGCCAGGGATACGCCGCAGGCGAGGACTTATTCAGCGTTGCCTTAAACTATCCCCCATATTTTTGGAGATCATCACATGACTTCCCTCTGGTCACGCCGCGCTGTTCTGACGGCTGCCTCCGCAGGTGTCGCGGCAGCCGCACTAAGTGCCTGCGGCTCGGGTTCCGTTGCTTCCGCCATCACGCCAAAGCGTTTCCTTTCGGTGGGAGATGGTTTTTCCGATGTCGGCCAGAATGGCTACCGGTTCACCGTTAATGACGGCACGCTGCTCTGGACGCAGCAGTTGGCTTCTTACTATTCGTTGCCCCTGACCGCCGCGTCCGCCGGGGGCTTCAGCTATGCCCAAGGCCATGCGATGGTCGCTACGGCAGACACCATCAGCGGCACCAACGCTCCAAGCGTGTCAGTGCAGATCGATTCTCTGCTGGCCCGCACGGCCATGGCTAGCGATGACATTGCCATCGTCACGGGTGGCATTGCTGACATCGTGAATGCAGTCAATGCCACGGGCATTTCTGCAGCCACGACACAAACAGTCAAGGCGGCTGGGGTTGCGCAGGCCGCGCAGGTTCGGCGCCTTGTCGCTGCAGGCGCCACGCACGTAGTCGTGGCGGGTGTCTATAACCTGGGCATGTCGCCATGGGCGCTTGGGCAGAATCTGGCCACAGGTGTGCAGGATCTGAGCGTGGCTTTCAATGACCAACTGCTCATCGGTATCGCTGATCTAGGGGCCACGGTGCTCTATCTGGACCCGGCCTTGTTCTACAACCTGATCGCAGGAAAGCCTACAAACTATCCGTTCGATGACGTCACCAGGGCAGTTTGCACCACTGCGGACGCCACCACCTGCAATGCCACCACCATCCTCGCTGGCGCTGATTTCAACCGCTACGTGTTTGCAGACAACCTGTATTTCACACCGGCAGCTCAGCGTTTGTTCGTGAACGAGAGCTTCCTGGAAAACGCATATACGCGGTTGAAACTGCGCTGGTGACACTGGCTCCCCCCTGAGTCGCTGTCGCGCCTTCCCCCCAGGGGGACGCAGCCAGCGGCCTGGCAAAGCCAGCTCCGCGGCTGCCCTCGGATGACCTGCTCCGCGGCCGTCTGATTGTTAGTTTCCCGCCTGCGTGCGGGAAAGGGGCGGATCTTTTGCGGCTGTATTGGTTTTACCCCCTCTCCCGCGGGCGGGAGAGGGCGGGGGTGAGGGCGAGCAGCGTGTCCAAGGTGGATGCCCTTCCCCGAGATCTGGGGCTCTCAACTGAAACGCGCAGGCCCACATATTCATTTCAGCATGAAAAACCAGCGCGTGATCAGGGTTCTTGGGTAGGGTCGGGCGGGGCCGGCCAACCGGTGGGGGTCAGCGGCGCCTCAAGATCACGATGAATCCAGATTGCCGCGTTGAATATTCCAGAGCCGCTTGCACCGTGGCGCGAAGCCATGGAATACTGAGACCCATATGAAAACTCATCGTATTGCAGCGATCGCCGGGGACGGCATTGGCAAGGAAGTCATGCCTGAGGGCCTGCGGGTGCTTGAGGTCGCGGCGAAGAAATTTGGCTTTGGGCTGGATTTCACGACCATTGATTGGGCCAATTGCGACTACTTCGCCAAAACCGGCCAGATGATGCCCGATGACTGGAAGGCGCAACTGGGCGGGCAGGATGCCATTTACTTCGGCGCGGTGGGGTGGCCGGATGCTGTTCCAGATCACGTGTCGCTGTGGGGCAGCTTGCTGAAGTTTCGCCGTGAGTTTGACCAATACATCAATCTGCGCCCGGTGCGCCTGTTCGAGGGCGTGCCTTGCCCGCTGGCTGGTCGCAAGCCCGGGGAAATAGATTTCCTGGTGGTGCGTGAGAACACGGAAGGTGAGTACACCAATCTCGGCGGCATCATGTATGCCGGCACGGAGCGCGAAATCGTCGTGCAGGAAACGGTGATGAGCCGCCACGGCACAGACCGCGTTCTGAAATTCGCCTTCGAGCAGGCCGCAGCCAGGCCACGCAAACAGCTTGCAGTGGCCACCAAGAGTAATGGCATTGCCATCAGCATGCCGTGGTGGGATGGCCGGGCAGATGCCATGCATGAGCACTACCCACAGGTCGCCGTGGAAAAGCACCACATCGATATTTTGTGCGCGCGCTTTGTCTTGCAGCCGCAGCGCTTTGATGTCGTGGTGGCCAGCAACCTGTTCGGCGACATCCTGAGCGATCTCGGCCCCGCCTGTACCGGCACCATTGGCCTGGCACCCTCTGCCAACCTCAACCCCGAACGCTCATTTCCTTCCCTGTTCGAGCCCGTGCACGGCTCAGCCCCGGACATCTACGGCAAGAACATCGCCAACCCGATCGCCATGATCTGGTCTGGCGCCTTGATGCTCGATTTTCTGGGCGAACGCGCCGCGCACGACGCCATTCTCAAGGCCATCGAGCAGGTCCTGGCGAACGGTCCACGGACGCCTGATCTCGGTGGTAAAGCTTCCACCACTGAAATGGGCGAGGCTGTGGCGGCGTTGATTTAGATCGAGCCGAATACGCAGATGCCGCGCAGGAGCTCGGCGGCCCCAGGTCACGCCTCGTTGCAGAGCGCGTTGCCCCCGCTGGGACCGCCGAGCTCCTGCTCGGCTCTCCATCTACGGGGCTGGGTGCACTAGCTGCATCCACTAAAGCTAAAAAAAGAACGACCCACTCATCGTCGGTCTTTGTACGAGTTATCAATGACTGGCGAGTGAGCGATGGCCGTCTCGTCAACTACACCAGCCGATCAAGACCGCGCCGTCAAGTGTGTTTCCCAAGCGTTTCAAACCCGGGTATTCTGTGCATTCATATATGCACCAGTTTGGGGCGAAGAAGATGCAGCGCAAGTTTGATTCGATACGGTTCGCCCTGATCTCAGCCATGTTGGCAAGTCTCGCGGCCTGTGGTGGCGGGGACGACTCTTCGCCGGTTCCTGCACCCAATCCAGCCCCAGCGCCTACTCCCGGGCCCGCTCCTGCACCAGAGCCAGCGCCCGCACCTACGCCGGCGCCAGCTCCCGAGCCCGCTCCAGCCCCAGCTCCGGCTCCGGTACCACCGGAGCGGCTACCTTTCGTGAACAACGGCTATGCGACAGTGGTCGCCGGAACTACTTCTGCAGACCCAGCCGTGGCTTGCGGACGAGTCGATTCCCAATACGGCGCCCAGGCCCGATTCGGCTACCGAACCAACGCCATGGTGACGGGGCCAGATGGGTCGATCTATGTGACCGATGAGCCTTGCGATCTCTCCACTGGCGCATATGCTGTCAGAAAGATCGAACCGTCAGGGAAAGTGAGTACGGTGGCCACAGGCATGGCGCCTATTCAGAGGGACTATGCAGCGCCCCTTAGCAGTTTTGTGGTGGCCAATGGCATCGCGGTTGATCGCAACAACAACGTGTTTGTGAGCGATGCGCGAGGTGTGCACAACTCCTTGCAAGACCGCACCCGTTGTCACGCCTCGGCAATGGGGGATGTACCTCCAGCGTTTATGCCAAGGCAAGGCCCGGGTATCTGGAAAATTTCACCGGATGGTGCGAGTTCGATCTTTGCCGGAGTAGCTGTTGCCACGCTTGTGCCTGAGGACGGCCGAGGTCAAAGCGCCGCATTTACCTGGCCTGGTGCAATGGGATTTTCTGCAGACGGAACGCTTTACGTCTTGGATGACGGCACAACTCAGCGCTATAGAAAAATTGCACCGAATGGTGAAGTGACCTCGATTTCCGGCCTTTACTACTACCCAACACTGACGTCAACTCCGGATGGTTCGGTCTATGTCATTGGCGATTGCTTTCCGTCCAGCTCTCCCCAGGGCTTGTTCGATCTGGTCAACCTCACTACAGGGGAAACTACACGGAACGCATTGGCAGCGTCCGCATTGTTTGCCGTTGACTCTCATGGTGACGCCTATTCGGCGACCAGAAGCCAGGGTGATACGGGAGCCACCATTTATCGCAGAAAAAAAGGAAGCGGCCAGTTTGAGGCCGTGGTCTACGGGGTGCGTGATCTTCGTGCGATGACCATTGGTGCCAGTGGCGATTTGTATATTAAGTCTGCCTACGCGATTCTAAAAATCTCCTTGGAGTCTGATCCGGAAGGCCCTGCTCCAATTGCTCGCCGAGGAGTTGTGACTCATTACGCCGGGTCCACTGATAGTGATGCAGTAGTAGCGTGCGGCAGAGTTAATTCTTCACAGCCCTTGCAAAGCAAATTTGGGTTCACGACAGCTTCTATGGTGGCAGGGGCTGATGGTGCTTTGTATTTGACGGACTCTCCCTGCCCCTCGGGGGAGCAAACTTACGCCATTAGAAAACTTGCGCCGACAGGTGCGGTCACCACAGTAGCCACGAGCAATATAGTTGGCTCCATATTGCCCGGGAATTTTTCTTTGCCAACTGGGATTGCGGTCGATAGTAAGAACAGTCTTTATATTTCGGACCGTTTGTCGGGCTCTGGTGGTCACGTATCAGATCAAACTTGTTCAAATAGTAGCTGGCCCGACCCTGCCTCATTCATCTACGATTCCAACGTATGGAAGGTATCGGTAGAAGGGCCGCTTTTACCATTTGCAATGGGGTTTCGCCGTCCAGGGCCACTGGGTTTCTCGGGAGAGGGGTTGCTCTATGTGATCAGTGAGTCTTTCAAATCACCAAGAGTATTCAACGCATCAGGAGAAGAGCTTCCCCAAGCGCCGACAGAATCAGGCTCGGGGTTTGGCCCTAATTTAGTCTCCAATTTTGCCGGTGAAGTTTATGCGACAACAGGCTGCGGAAATACGGGCAAAGCCAGCACACTTGTCAATTTGCGCTCAAGACAGGTGGTGGTTGATGAGATCCCAAATGCACGGCTAATAGCTGTGGACTCAAATGGAAATATCTATTCTGCCTCGCAATATGCACTCGGCTCCAATAATATGAAGTCAACCATCTATCGCCAAGCACCTAACTCGAAAGCGTTCGAGACGGTAGTCACACACGTTCAGAATTTGAACGCGATGGCGATGGGTCCTAACAATGAGCTGTATCTGAAATCAGGCCATGCCATATTCAGAGTCGACTTCAAATGAGTAAGTCCAAGGGCGCAGGCGTTTTAGCCCGCGCTTTTGCTGCCGCAAGGGCTTTCAGGTTGCCGGAGGTACGAGCTTAGGCTCTGAAGTGGACTCAAGGCATCTCACTCACAGCCCACTCCACCAACCGATCAAGCGCGGGGCGTCCAGCAGGGGCGTTCTCGTGGTTGATCAGCCCCACCACGCTATATCGCTGCCCTGACCGGCCGGTCGCATAGCCTGCGATAGCGGCTACGTCGCGCAGGGTGCCAGTTTTCAGGCGGGCGTTTCCAATCGCCTCGGAGGTCGGGTTTCTAGCGGCCATGGCGCGGGTGGTACCGTCCAATCCCGCAATGCTGAGGGATTGCTCAAATGCCGTGCCCGCGGGGCCCTCTGAAGCGCGTTGCAGCAAAGCGGTGAGCGATCCGGCCGTGATGCGTTCAGTGCGCGACAAGCCGGAGCCATTTTCTATGGTGGGCGAAGCAAGCATGCCGAAACGTTGCCGCCACCAACGCGCAAGCGCATTGCGTGATTCCGCGAAGCTGCCGCGCCCATTTCCGCTGGCTGAGAGAGTCAGGAACAGCTGCTGGGCCATCACATTGTTGGAAAACTTGTTGATGTCGGCAATGATGCTGGTCAATGGCAATGAAAAGCCGGTGACCAGGGGCTGGCCATTGATGGGCTGGCCGATCATCTTTGCTTGGCCAGTCAATTGACCGCCAGCCGCCCGCCACATGGCTTCAATCACCCTTGGGGCGTAGCTGGCGGGGTCGACATAGGCCACGGACCAGCTTTGCTCCCCGCAGCTGGCTGGAAAGCGGCCCGCGAAGGTGACCCGGTTCGGATCGTCGAAGCGTGCGCTGAGTCGAGTGCGCCAATCGCCGCAGGCGCCCTTGACAGCAGGCACCGAGGAAGGGATCTCCACGCCGGCGATGGGCGGCTCGCTTTCAATGCGCACGCGGCGACCGCCAGGCTCCGGTGTGAACTTGAAAATCAGAGCCTTGAAGTTCACCAACAGGCCATCCGGCCCCACGTTGTAAGGCCGCAGTGGGTCTGCATCAAAGGCCGCCGCATCATGGATGGGCAAGCGGAATATGCTGTTATCCAGCAGGATGTCGCCGTGAATGGCTCGAATGCCTTTGCTCTGAATGGCACGCATCAAATCCTGCAGGCGTTCCAGCACGAGCTTGGGATCCCCGCTGCCCTTGATCAGCAAATCTCCATTCAGTACGCCATCTTTGACCTGGCCTTGAGTGAAAACGCGTGTTTTCCAGAAATAGCCTGGGCCCAGAAGATCGAGGCCCGCATAGGTGGTGACCAATTTCATCACCGAGGCGGGGTTCATGGGCACATCGGCCTGCCAGGCTAACCGAGGCGGAGGCAGCGCCTGTGGCGCTGGAACGGGGTTGCGCTCGCCGCTGGCGACGACGGGTGAGGACTGATGGCTGACCGTGCCGGGCGGCTGGGGCAAAGGGGCCACCACCATGGAGACGCTGCTGGCGGGAATGCCAGCGCTTGTAAGCGCTTGCATCACGTTGGCGGGCAGGCCGTCCTGAGGCAGGCCTGCCTGGGCCAGCGCTTGCAGGGGCCAGGCGACTGAGCACATCCAGATGGCGCAGGTGAAACGGGAAATTTTTAGCATTGCGGTGGAAGTTTAGGGCGTATTGCGCGCTCGGCACGGCTTATCCCGCGCAGCACCGATAATTCGGGCATGCGTTTTTCTCCCCGTGCAATTGGTGTGCTGGCGGCCATTGTCACGGTGGCCATCTGGACCGGCTTCATCATCATTGGACGCGCGTCTGCTGCGCGCACTCTTACACCGTTTGATATTGGCCTATGCCGGGTGCTTGGAGCGTCCCTGTTGTTGTTGCCGTGGGGGCTGTATCTCACGCGGCGTGATGCAACCGCGAAAGCATCGTCTTCACTAGGAGGCTTGTCTCCTCTTCCCTGGCGTCAGACCTTGATGGTGGGATTTGTGGGCGGTCCGCTGTACGCGGTGCTTTGTTATGCTGGTTTTCTCTATGCACCAGCGGCCCACGCCGCGGTGCTGATGCCGGGCAGTCTGCCCCTTTGGACCGCGGTGCTGGCCTTTTTGCTGCTTGGTGAACGTTTCACCAAAGCGCGTTGGGTCGGCTTGGCTTGCATTGTGGCCGGCGATGTCTTGGTAGGAGGTACCAGCTTGCTGCATGCATTGAGCGGTGGCGAGGTCTGGAAGGGCGATTTGATCTTCATGTCAACAGCCTTGTGCTGGGCCGTCTACAGCGTGCTGGCGCGGCAATACAGGCTGGATGCCGTGCGCGCCACCATCGCCATCACCGCATTCGCTTTCTGTACTTATATTCCGGTCTTTCTGTTGTTGACTCAGCTGGGCGTGCTCACAAGCCACTTGTCAACCGTTCCCTGGCGCGAGATCGCCTTCCATATGGCCTTCCAGGGCGGTGGTTCTGTGGTGATGGCCGGTATCGCATTCACGTACATGGTCAAGCAATTCGGCCCCGTGCGATCCACCATGATTACGGCCTTGGTGCCCGGTCTTTCCGCTCTGGGGGCGGTGTTTTTCCTCGGTGAGCCCTTGGGCCTGAATCTTCTGGCTGGATTGGCTCTGGTCACCATCGGCATCATGTTCGGTGTGCGAGCCTCTCGTTCCGCAGCTGCAGAGGGCAATGCCGGCGGTTCGGTGAATTTGATCACCAAGGAGGTGACGCCATGAAACTTCTCGCTTTCGACACCAGTACGGAGCTGCTTTCCATCGCCGTCCGGCGTGATGGTCGCGAATGGGTGCATTCCGGGGCAGGTGGCGCGAAGTCGTCTGCCGCGTTGATCCCTTGCGTGCTCGATTTGCTGGCCAAGGCAGAACTGGCGCCGAATGATCTGGATGCCATTGTCTTCGGCCGAGGGCCTGGTTCGTTCACCGGATTGCGCACAGCGTGTTCAGTCGCGCAGGGGCTCGCCTTTGGAGCCAGGCGGGGTCAGGGTGCAGGCGTTCCCGTGCTGCCGGTGGATACGCTTTTAGCTGTGGCTGAAGTGGCCCGCATGGAAAGCGGCGCCACGCGCGTGTTGGCGCTGCTCGATGCACGAATGGACGAAGTTTATAGCGCGGCCCATATCTGGGAGGGAACAGCCTGGGCAACTTCCACCGCAATCAGCGTGGGCAAGCCGGAGCAACTGGCCTTACCTGCTGGCGAAGATTGGGTTTTGGCGGGGAATGTATGGGCCGCTTATGGCGAGCGCGTGCCGACCGCGTTGGCGGACTTACCTCGTATCGAAGCCGTTCCCAACGCGAGTGCGCTGCTCAGCCTGGCCCCGGCTATGTTGAGCGCAGGCCTAGCTGTTTCAGCCGATCAGGCTCTGCCTTTATACATTCGCGATAAAGTTGCACAAACGACGGCCGAACGTGCCGTCGCGAAGAGCTGATTTCGTCATTCCTTCTGCCATGAGCGCCGTTCCCGATTTTTCCGCTGATTCCCGTGAGCCCCTTGAGTCTGCGCGCGCGCCGCAAGCAGCCTTCGAGACCATGACCCCCGAGCGTATAGACACAGTCTTGGTGGTGGAGCAAGCGGCCTATCTTCACCCCTGGAGCCGGGGTAACTTTCTTGATGCCCTGAATGCCGGTTACCAGGCGCAGTGCCTGTTCGCAGGGAACGAACTCCTGGGTTACTTTGTCGCCATGAAGGGCTTAGACGAAGTTCATCTGCTTAACATCACGGTGGCACCAGCATTCCAGCGTCAGGGATGGGCCCGGCTTCTTCTTGAGGGGTTGAGTATCTGGGCGCGAGGTCAGGGTGTGCGCTGGTTATGGTTGGAAGTGCGCGTGGGCAATACACGCGCACAACATGTCTACCAACGCCATGGCTTTGTCCGGGTTGGTCTGCGCAAGAGTTATTACCCCGCTGAAAACGGAACGCGTGAAGATGCCGTGGTGATGAGTTTGCCGCTATGAGTGAATGCCGCCTGAGCGCAAGCCATGCAAAGGCCTCACATTCATCTTTCCCCGGCAGGGGAAAGTCTAGCTATTCGAAGGCCGAGCGAAGCAATGGCCCGAGAAAAGCTCCCCACCCCTCTGGCCGTGCCGAGGAGCGGAGGGCAAGGGGCGGGCAGGGGCACCGCAGGATGCCACTGCTTCGTGAACTAGCTTGCGGCAGCTGTTTGAACGTAGTGAGCGAAGCGAAAGAAGTGAGTTCTGCCGCACCGCCCCTTGACCGAGCACCGCAGGTTGCCCGGAGCGAAGCGCAGGGACACGGCAAGTGGGGTCGCCTTTTCTTTGGTTTCTTTCTTTTGGCGACGCAAAAGAAAGAGACTGCGCCGCCGGGCGCAATTCCCGGCCTCCGACCTAACGAGAAGAGCAGAAGGAAATTAGCTAGCGCCGCGAACAAATCAACCGCCGCTTGCCCTCACGCCGCAGCCGGCCGCCCCCACCCTCTCCCAGAGGGAGAGGGTGTAAAAACGTCCGCGCGCCAAAACCGTAAACAAGCCCTAAGCGCCGAAAGAAAATGATGCTCCTTGATGATCGCCAACGCGCCATGCTCGCCGAGATGGGCGTGCGCGTATGGGCGCCTAAGGTGGTGCAGCAACCCGCGCAAGCCGAAGCGGACGCGGTGCGCGCGGTGGAGCCCACACCCGTAGCATCACCCGCGCCCGTCCGTGCTCCCATACCCGAACAACAGCCCACCAGACCCATTCGCCAAGAGTCCGCAGCCCCGCCTCAAGCTCGGCAAGCGCCCACCACCCCACCTGCCCCAGCCACTCCACCCCCCCGCCCATCCGTATCCTCAGAGGGCATAGAACGCATGGACTGGCCTCAGCTAGAGGCCACTGTGGCCGCTTGCCGCGCATGTGGCCTGTGCGAAGGCCGCACCCAGACTGTGTTCGGCGTGGGCAGCCAGCACGCCGAGTGGATGGTGGTCGGTGAGGCGCCGGGTGAAAACGAAGATCGCCAAGGCGAGCCCTTCGTCGGTCAAGCTGGCAAGCTGCTAGACAATATGTTGGCCGCCATCAATCTTTCTCGCCAGGCGGGAAACTCATCAGACGATCTCTCCGACAAACCTGCACCCAAGCAAGGCGGTTCCAAAGAAAGCGTCTACATTGCCAACGTGCTGAAATGCCGCCCTCCGGGCAACCGCAATCCTCAGCCCGAAGAGATTGCCCAGTGCGAGCCCTACCTGCGCCGCCAGGTCGCGCTGGTCCGCCCCAAGATCATTCTCGCGATGGGGCGCTTCGCAGTGCATTCGTTGCTCCAGAGCAGCGAACCCATCGGTCGCTTACGTGGGCGCGTGCACCAGTACCAAGGTGTACCTGTCATCGTGACCTATCACCCCGCCTACCTGCTGCGTTCTTTGTCCGAGAAAGCCAAAGCCTGGGAAGACCTCAGCTTGGCGCTGGAAGTGGCGCAGGGGAGCGTGGTTGAGTAGGCTGTCGTGATGGGCTGAATACGGCGCGTGCCCGCGAACGGTAGCCGGACTCGCAAATCGGCCGCTACAAACGGACCCCAGCGGTCCATTTTTTCTATCAGCGCTCCAACTCCGGCAGCCTCCCAGGAAGTCATGCCGCGGCGAGGACCGGCTCCCCTTAGCTGGCACCGGTATGCAGTTCGGGCGAGTGGAAACACCCTTTGCCGAAAACCTGTGGCAGCGCTGCTCGATATTGCGGCTGGCCTACAGCGTTGGTGTTGTGGTGTGATCCGCCTTCGACCAGCACAAATTGTTTGGGCTCGCTGGCTGCTTCGAATAGTTTTCGCCCCAATTCAGGCTGAATCAACCGGTCTTGCGAGCCGTGAACCACCAGCACCGGCGAGCCAACCCGTCCAATGCGCGTGGCGGACTCAAAGCGCTGCGTGATCAGTGGCCCCACGGGTAGCCAGCCCCACTTCATGGTGCCCGCGACATCAGGGATGGAGGTGAAGGTGCCTTCAAGTATCAGCCCGCGTTCGTCGGACACTTTTTCCGCCAGGGTGACAGCCATCGCGCCACCAAGTGAGTGGCCGAAGATATATCGAGGTGCCTGTGGGTACTGGCTTGCCAGCCAATCCCAGGCAGCCCGCGCGTCCTCGTCAGCCATCTCTTCAGACGGCAGCTCGCTCGAGGTCTTGCCAAAGCCCCGGTAATCCACAGCCAGCACCGAAAAGCCCAACTCCTGCATACGGCGAATGCGTGGTGCAGAGCCGGTCACGTTGTAGCGGGCACCGTGCAGGTAAAGCAAGACAGGGCGACAAGCATTGGCTTGGGCTTCAGCGGGGTACCACAGCCCATGCAGACGCACTGGCGCTGAAGTAAGGCGCGAGTCGTAATTGATCCACACATCCTGCATGCCCTCGGTCATGGCAGCCGAATTCCCCCAGCTGCGATCGCTCGGCTGAAAGATCCATTGGCGTTGCGATTGGTCCAGAACGGCGCAACCGGCCGCAAGCAGTGTGGCGAGCATGATGCCCGCAATGATGTGAAGTCGCTTCATGACCACGAATCGACCCCGGACGACGGGAAAAGTTCGGGTGTCTCGAAGATAAGGCGCTGCATATTCACATGTATTTGAAAAAGCCGTAGATAGATCATGGCCGGCCGGTCATACGCACATTTTGTCAAGGCCCTCGACCAGCGCTGGCGCAAGCATGACCGGTTCTGAGCGCCGTGTCACGAATCTCAGGTGAGCGCTCTTCGCTGCTCCATTCCAATGGAACTCTCTTCAGTGGGCCGTTACTCACCATATATCGGAAAGCCCAGCGCCCGCGACTCATTGCAGCGAGAGGTACTCATCAGGAAAAAATGAGTTTAAAAGTATTCAAATAAGTGTGGGAAGGGTGTTGAACTCGTCCTGGAAGCTCAACGTAGATCGAAACGAAGAATTCAGATGACAGACCAGATTGGTTCCTCCAATTTTTCACCCCATTCCAGCCTGCTCGGCATTTCATCCAGGACGCTGGATCAAGTAAAAATTGCTCAGGACAGGGTGTCCATAGGCAGTACCTTCAGTAGAGCCTGGGACGCTATCAAGGATTTCTTCTCCACGCCCTACCGCGCTGAAGCGAAGCGCTGCTTGTTCGACCTCTATTCGCAAAGTACCAGCGATCAAGAAAAATTAGTTAGTTTCGAGCGGTTGAAGGAACTGTCCGGTGATGGCCATGCACATTGCTTTGATACCGGAATTAGTTATCTCCCGAAGCGAGACGGCGGATTTTTTAAGGTCTATGACCTGAAAATAAACTTCGGTGAGAATCTCGAGGCATTTGCTTTTCACATGGAAGGAGACTGTGTCGAAGCAGAAGAAATTATTAGTGCTTATGCTCCCTTGATTTCGGATGAAAGCAAAGATGCTTTTGCGAAGTGCATAGAAAAATTGTATAAAAGTCCAGAGGCGCTTTTTCTTGAGGAAAGCAATAAGCTGGGTTCAATTGCAATACCCGCGCAAATTCTTTGGAATATTTGCAGAAACAATTCTGCTTGTGCAGTAAAGGTGGATATTGTCACGGGCATCATTGGTTTTGAAGACGAAAAATTCCCTCAACACGGGTCTCCAGAAGTTTTTAAAGCGGCGATGTCAAAAATAAAAACAAAAAAAGAAGAAAATCAGAGAGAACTTAGGGAGCTCATCGTTGCCAATTCGCCTGCACCGATATTTATAGATCAAAAAAATGAAGCCTCAAGAGTGCTTCTTCAGTACGTTGATTCTAATGAGAAATTGTTTGACGTGCCGCAGGAATATAATTTCCCAATAACCGAAAATTCAGAGCTTTATAATCAGTCTTCAGATCTCTTTGAAAGGGATAACTCTATGATTATCGCTATCGACAATGAAATTTGGGATCTTCCGAAAGAAATCTCAAGTCATTCTAAAGAAACATTTAAACCTGAAAAGTCTCTTGGAAATTTGCTGGATGACATTTATTCGCATCAGAGTTCAACTGAAGATAAGCGGATAGCGTTGCTTACATTGAAAAGTCAGATTAAAGAATCTGAAAGTGTGAAGTTCGAAATCGCGGAATATAATACTGATCGGGTGGGCTCGGAATCCTTTGCTATTGCAAAAATCAGAATGGTATTTCCAATGAATGAAGGTCTGAGTCCAGTGGAAATTATCAAGGTCCAAGCAAATATGCATCAAGACGGGGATGATGCGAAGATTGGCACGGAACCCAAGTACGTCACCTGGCATGGAGGCTGGAGTTCTAACCCGTTGAGTTCCCTGCAAGGGTCTTCCAGTTTCACTTCCGGCCTTCATGCCTGAAGCTTGGTAGATTGAATGAGAAATTCGAATGACAAAAATCAATCCCGGCAATAGCTCTAACTATTCTGACCGTTCGGCCTCTTCCGGTGCAGAGCGGCCTCCAAAGGGTGCCTACGAAGCTGACGCGGGCTTACCCATTGAGCCTTCTGGTACTACTTGGAGGAAAGTAGAAGCAGCCTCCGGAATCGAGAGTACGGTTATTGAGAAAATCTGGGATGCCATCGTGGAATTTTTCTCCACATCGGAGCGTGCTGAAGCAAGGGACGCGTTTGTCGCCTTCTATTCGAATGAAACTCCCGACAAGGACAAAGTTGCGGCGTTCTACAAGTTGAAGGATTTGGCAGGCTTCGGTAAAGAAGACCGCCTTCAGCCCGAGCTCGTATTCCGATTTAAAGAAGATGGCGCCGCTACGAAGGTGCACAACTTGAAGTTGACCTTTTTGGACGACCAGCCGCCATGCGAACGTATATGTAAAGAAACGAATAAAAATGCCGAGGAGCTCATTGACTTCAGCGCGACTTTGCACTTTAACCAGGGAAATAAGTCGACGTTCAATGCCTGTATTCGGGCGTTACATGGACAACCTGACGAGTTCCAGAAAATTAGTCCGGGAGCACATTCCTTTGAAGACATCTATGACACTCTGAAACTTCTCGCGAATTCGAATTTGACCCCAGGCCTTGAGGTGAGCTTTGATAAATTCACACAAGAGATTTCTATTAGCTTCAAAGACAACCACACACAGCGCTCAGCAAGTGAAATGGTTGATCCAGATGCGTGGATGTTTTCCGAAGAACTTACCACCCCGGATCCTGCGAGTCATCAGTTGCAGATTCACCCCATGAACAAGGCTTGAGCCATGGGGTGATTGAGGACGGCGTGAATACGAATCCCCGGAGGCGGTCATAAGCGCCTTGCGCCGCTTACGTCCCCCCCGGCTATTCAGGCCTGACGTCAATACTCTTGATAATGGGCCGCCAAAGATCCATGTCGTTCTGAATCCGGCGCCCAAAGTCCTTCGGGGACTGCTGCCCCGTCTGTGCAATCAAGCCCGCGGTGGCCATTCGGGCTTGAACACTCTCGTCGGAGAACATCTTGGACACCAGGGATCCCAGACGCTCCGCGATGGGCGCAGGAAGTCCGGCAGGCGCCAGCAACCCATTCCACGTCTCGGTTTGGAAACCGGGGAACATGGAAGCGATGGTCGGCACGCCGGGCAGCATGG
The DNA here is from genome assembly GCF_000422885.1 of Ottowia thiooxydans DSM 14619. Lineage (GTDB taxonomy): Bacteria > Pseudomonadota > Gammaproteobacteria > Burkholderiales > Burkholderiaceae_C > Ottowia > Ottowia thiooxydans. The sequence continues at coordinate 33,160 of NZ_AUGX01000041.1, forward strand.
CCACCGGCTGAGGGCTGGTCACCGCCAGCATGCGCAGACGGTTGCCCTGTAGATGGGGCAAGATTTCCGAAATGTTGGCTGTGTACGCGTCTGTCTGCCCTGAAGTGGTGTCGCTAACGGCGGCTGCCCCGCCCTTGTACGGCACCATGACCGCCTCAATCCCGGCGCGCTTGAGAAATGCCGCGCCGGCCAGGAAGGACATGGACCCGGTGCCCGCGTGCGCCATGGAGAGGGCGCCCTTGTTGGCCAGCCCAAAATCTACGAACTGCTTCAAAGTCTTGTGGGGTGAAGCCTCCGGAACGACCAGCACCTGCGGGTTTCCTGCCACGTTGGCGATGGGCAGAAAGTCCTTGATGGGGTCATAGCGGATCTTGTAGAGGAACGGTGCCAACGAGATCTGGGCAATGGAGGCCAGAAACAGCGAATGGCCATCCGCAGGCAGCTTCGCGGCCGTGACCGCGGCGATGGTGCCGCCGGCTCCAGCACGGTTGTCCACGACCACTGGTTTACCCAGCGCCCGGCCAAGGTAGTCCGCCGTCATGCGCGCCACGAAGTCGGTATTTCCACCGGCTGGATAGGGCACGACCATCGTGATGGAACGCTCTGGCCAAGTCTGGGCGCGTGCCACCGTGGTGGCCAGGCCTGCGCTGCCCAAGGTGGGCAAGAGCACGGTATTGCGCAAAAAGGAACGTCGTTTCATGATAAATCCTTCCTGAGTGTTGAGCGCATGGGATCAGGCCGGCACTTCAACCGGGGCGCGAACCGCTTTCGCCTGCTGGCCAAAGCCCTTCTGACCGATCACCTTGCCATCCAGGTAGACGGTGGTCCCGCGCACTAAGGTGCGCACCGGTTTCGCCTTGAGCTTGCGGCCGGCGTAGGGGCTCCAGCCGATCAGGCTGAGGACTTCCTCGTCGCGCACTTCGTATTCCAGATCCAGATCCACCAACACCAGATCCGCATCTGCGCCAACTTTCAGCGCGCCTTTGCGTTCAAGCCCAAACAGTTCGGCTGGCTTGGCGCTGCAGGCCTCCACGACGCGTTCCAGACTGATCTTGCCTTCCAGCGCGGCGGTCATGAACATGCTGTAGTAAAACTGCGTGGATGGCGTTCCCGTGTGCGCCTTCCAGCCGTCTTTCCAGCCGATTTCCTTTTCTTCACGCGTGTGAGGTGCGTGATCGGTGGCCACGATGTCAATGGTGCCGTCTTTCAGGCCTTCCCACAGACCCGGCACGTTCTTCTCTGGTACCCAGTACGACAGCGCGTAGGAGCCCAGGCGTTGGATGGCAGACCATTCGCACCCGAGGAACAGCGCCCAGGGATTGATCTCACAAGTGACTTTCTGCCCGGCTGCTTTGGCCTGGCGGATCAAATCCACGCTGCCTGCGGTCTGGGTGTGAAGGATGTGCAGATGGCAGCCGGAGGCGCGTTGCAGGCGCAGCAGCGTGGCAATGGCCGTTTCCCAGATGACGCCATCGTGCGCGGCATAGGCTTTGGCATAGGCCAGCGCATCGCGTTCGCCGCGGTCCCAGAACTTCTGCTCAATCACGTCCATCAGGGCCTGGTCATGGGGATGAACCATCAGCGGCACATTCAGCTCGGCGCAGCGCTGCATGATCTCCAGGATTTTGCCGTGGTCATGCACGCCGATGCCGGGCATGTGGGGGTAGTCGCGGCCGGTGTCTACCACCATGAATATTTTGAAGGCGGCAATGCCGGTGTCCGTCATGCCGGGCATTTCGTCGCTGATGGTGGGAGGCGGGTTGAAGTTCCAGTCCACGATGGCATCACTGCGGTAGATGTCGTACTGGCGCTCCAGCAGTTCCAAAGTATTGGGCGGTGGCTGCACGTTGGGCATGGCCACACTCGTGGTCACGCCGCCGGCGGCGCACTGCATCGTGGAGGTGTAGATGGTGTCCTTGTACTCAAAGCCCGGCAGGGAGCCTTGGCGGTGGTGGGAGTGCATATCGACGGCCCCGGGCACGATGGCCAGGCCCTCTGCCTCAATGATTTCCTTGGCGTTCGGCTCCGTACCGGGCTCGTAGATGCCGGCGATACGGCCGTTCTCGATGCCTATCGATGCGATGCGGCGCCCCTGGGGCGTGACGATCAGTCCGTTGCGGATTAAAGTGTCCATGCGATGCTCTCCTTTTGAGCGGTGGTGGAGGAACGGGAAGAGGGAATGGCGCGGCCGCGAATGACATCGAAGATGTTTTCAACGAATGCGCGGCTAAGCCCTCGGGTGATGAAGACCAGCCGCGAGCGACGGTCCTCGTAAGGCCACTCGGCCAGGGGCGCCGGTGGATGGAACAGGCGCTGCACGGCGTGTACGACGATGGGGCGGGACTCCCCCGCAATATTCAGGATGCCTTTGACGCGCAGCAGATCGTCTCCATGAGCCATCACCAGCGCATCGAGCCAAGCCGCCAGTTCCTGCCAGGCCAGAGGTTCGTCATACACCAGTGAAAACGTTTCAATGCCTTCGCTGTGGTGGCCGGCAGACTCTGAGGTGATGGGTTGGTAGCGCGTGTGGTCTGCATAGGCTTCGGCGTTGAGCCAGCGACGAATGGCAGGCGCCGGCGTGGCAGCCGCGTAGACGTCCAACTCCGTCAAGACTTCCAGGCAAGGCACCTGGAGGTGCGTGGCCCAGCTCACCGTGGCTCCTGGGTTCAGTAGCTCCAGTTGCGATTGCAGTTCCTGTGCCTGCTGCGAGTTGGCCAGGTCCATCTTGGTGATCACCAACTGATCGGCCACGGAAACCTGCTTGGCAGACTCGGGGAACCTGTTCAGTGTGGTGGCGCCGTTCACGCCGTCCACCGTAGTGATCACCTGAGCCAGGCGGTAGCCATTGGCCACTGGGAAGGTCATGAGAGCCTGCAGGACCGGGCCGGGATCGGCCATCCCGGTGGTCTCGATCACCACACGATCGAAGGCGCGAACTGCGCCACGGCTTCGCTTGTCCAGCAAATCGCGCAGGGTCTCGACCAGATCTCCCTGCACGGTGCAGCACAGGCACCCGGTGCTCAGCTCTATCGTGTTGTCGTTGCTGCTGGCGATGAGGTTGTGGTCGATACCGATATCGCCAAACTCGTTGACGATCACGGCCGCGTTCGCCAAGGCGGGCTCACGTAGCCACCGGTTGAGTAAGGTCGTCTTGCCACTGCCCAGGAAGCCGGTCAGCAGCGCAACCGGAATCCGTGCACGATCGGAACTCATAATGTGTCTCCTTTGCGGAAGTTGCACCAAGTTGGAGCGATATCATATTCGCAATGGGTGCGAATTATATTCAAATGGAACATAGTGCGAAACTAAGCAATTCGGATGCCAACTTGGGTATCCGCACACGAAATCGGACGCTGCACATCCTTCAGCTGTTCGAACGGCGGTCCTTGTGGACCGTGGAGGACATCGCCGCCGAGATGGCCGTGTCCATCAGCTCCGCCTACCGAGACGTCAAGGAGCTGAGTAACCTGGGGTTCCTGGCGGTGTCTGCGCGCTCTGAGTACATGCTCGGGCCAGCCTTTATCCGCTACGACCTGCTCATCCGTCAGGGAGACCCTCTGGTAAAGGCGGCGTCAGAGCCTATGCTCGCCTTGTTGTCGCGCACCACGCAACACGCGGTTGTGTTGATCAGCCGTCGGTTTCGAGATCAGGTGATGTGTGTTCACCAGGAAAAGGGGACTGACCATCCTCCGTCGTCGACCTATGAGCGGGGGGTGGCGCTGCCGATGTTCAAGGGGGCAACCTCCAAGGCCATCCTGGCCCATCTGGGTGACCGTGCGCTCAAGCAGATCTATCTGAACCACGAACACGAGATCCGCGAATCCACCGGCTTGGGTGGATGGAAGGCTTTTTCAGAACAGATGAAGGCGATCCGCGAGGCCGGTGTCGCGTGCACCGATTCCGAGGTCGCGCCGGGCCGAATCGGAATTGCTGCGCCGGTGTTCTGGGAGGGTCAGGTCGTCGCGGGTGTCAGCCTCGTCTTCGAGTTGACGCAGTTCGATCAGGTCGGCTTTGCGACAGAAGTGAAGCGCAGTGCGGGGGAGATCTCTGCGGTGTTAGAGGCGCTTAAAGTACTTGAGGATTGAGCTTCGAGTCCTGAGCCCTGAACCGAGTTAGGTTTAATCGAAAAGCACCGTTTAGGCAGAGGTTCCATGGTTTCGGGCAAGCCGCGAGAGGCGTTGAAACAAAAATACCGTTCGGGTTGAGCTTGTCGAAACCTTGCGCAACGCTTCGACAAGCTCACCGCGATCGGATTTGTTAAGAGCCCGTGCGCGACCTCAACCTTCGACGGGGAGCATGATCTCTTGGAATGTCTTGCAGGGTAATCGCTTACAAACCACCAGGCAAAAAAATGCCCCGCGAGTGCGGGGCATTTTTTATCGACCTCTGCAGACCATTTGCACAGTCTGCTTACGCAGTGTCTCAGGCGGCGGAGAGCCAGTAACCTGCGTTAAATGGGCTGCTCATGCGCAGTGCAAGAGGGGAGATGTCGACCAATTTGTCGGTCGGCATCTTCTCGCCCTGTTCAGTGGTCGCTTCGGCGGAAGTCACGCGGGGTGCTTCGCCGGATGGGGCCTCGTTCGCCCGTTCTGCTTGGCTAGTTTGTGCAGAACGGGCTACAGAAAAGAATAGAAACACCGGAAAGGTATCTTGCGATCTCCCCAGTAGTCAGCGGCGTCACGGAAGATGTCGAGCAATTGCTCGCGTGCTTCTTTGTCAAACTTGACGGTGGCAGGAATCTGCTCGAGCACCACAATGAAGCCAGGCTGAGGGCCGGACTTATGCAGTGGGTCGGTCATGCAGTCATACAAGGCATCAAAGTTCTTGCCAAAGTGTGCCGGGAACGTAAATTGCTCGGCAATCATGTCCAGCACATCCTGCTTGGTCTGCGCGTGGGCCAGATTGGCGTACAAGAAATGCTGGTTAAGCTCGTTGGCAGCGTCCTGCAGGTCGGTCACGCGAAATGCGCGGATCGATTGCACGATGTTGGTGCGAACCCCTTTCAGGGGTATGTCTTGGGGTTGACGAAGTGGTGCATCCATCTCCGCTGCTTTCTCTTTGGTAGGTAACAGGTCTGGGAGGGACACCTGCGAGGGTGCCGCCTGGAATTGTTCTAGCGCCTTCATTCAACGATCCTTTTGAAACTCGAGTAGTGATCGCTCGTGTAGTAACATGCGTCAGGTGTCTTGGGACGTTGGCCACCGCAAACAATGCGACGAGCGCCCCGGTTGCGAGCACGAGGAGTTTCTACTGTGTATTCACGGTAGTAACCGCGCCGCTGCATGGGCAGCAGACGCTCTCGATTGCCAAAAACCGTACCGTCTTTCTCGTAAACAAACGGACCTCCCTGCAAGATCAGCCGATAAGTCAACTGGCCTTCACGGGGCAACTCCGCTACCGCTAAGGTGGTGTTAATTGTTTCCCGAGAGAAACCACGCGCCTGGGCCGTTCCTATTCCGGAACAGGCCAGTAGCGAAACCACCACGATCGACCGCGCAGCATACGATGCCACTGTTCGCAACATGAAAAACGCCTTTCGGAAACGTTCGGGTTAACCCGAAAATTCCAAGGCGCTAGTGTGACTCAGCGGCAACAAAAAAGCAAGAGGCCTGCCTAATTTGCAGGCAGGCCGTGTGGTTAGGTATCCGCTATTAGTTAGCGTTTACTTCTCAATGATTGCTTGCTGCGTCTGCATTTGCATCTGCAACTGCCAGCGCGGTCATGTTGACGATGCGCCTCACAGTGGTGCTAGGTGTGAGAATGTGCACAGGTTTGGCCGCACCGAGCAGCATCGGGCCGATGGCAATATTCCCGCCAGCGGCCACTTTGAGCAAGTTATAGGCAATATTGGCAGAGTCCAAATTGGGCATGACCAGCAGGTTGGCATCACCAACAAGGGGACTGTCTGGCATGACTTCACGCCGTTGAGCTGAATCAAGCGCCACGTCGCCGTGCATTTCGCCATCGACATCCAGCCACGGGGCTTGCTCGCGCACCAATTCCAGCACCCGCCGCATTTTCTGTGCGCTGGGTGAGTTGGAGGAGCCAAAGTTGGAGTGCGACAGCAGAGCAGCTTTGGGCTTGAAGCCAAAGCGCATCATTTCCTCCGCAGCCATCACCGTGATCTCAGCCAACTGCTCAGCGGTTGGATCGAGGTTGATGTGGGTATCGACCAGGAAAACCTGCCTGCCGGGCAGCATCAGGCCGTTCATGGCGGCAAAGGTGCTTGCACCGGGCTTCTTGCCTATCACCTGGTCGATGTAGACCAAATGCGTGGCATTGGTGCCCCAGGTGCCGCAAATCATGCCGTCGACATCGCCTGAGCGCAGCAGCATGGCGGCGATCAGGGACAGGCGGCGGCGCATCTCAATTTTGGCGATAGGCACCGTGATGCCCTGGCGCTTGGTCAGCTCGTGGTATTCCTGCCAGAAGCCGCGGTAGCGGTGGTCGTTTTCGACATTCACCACGTCGTAGTCGCGGCCTTCGGCCAGCCGCAATCCGAATTTCTCTATCCGCTGGGCAATGATGGCTGGACGGCCGATCAGTGTGGGCCGGGCAATGCCATCGTCCACCACGATCTGTGCGGCGCGCAGCACGCGTTCTTCTTCGCCTTCCGCATAGGCGATGCGTTTCTTCGTCGCGGCTCTTGCGGCATCGATGATGGGTTTCATCGTCGTGCCGGAAGCGTAGACAAAGGTTTGAAGTTTGTCGCGATAGGCGTCCAGATCGGCAATGGGGCGCGTGGCCACGCCGCTGTCCGCTGCGGCTTGGGCGACAGCCGGTGCGATCATCATCATCAAGCGAGGATCGAACGGCTTGGGGATCAGGTATTCAGGCCCGAATGCCAGTTTTTCGCCCGCGTATGCGCGCGCCACCACCTCGCTTTGCTCCGCCTGTGCCAGATCTGCGATGGCGTGGACTGCAGCCACTTCCATCTCCATGGTGATGGTGGTGGCTCCGCAATCGAGTGCGCCGCGGAAAATGTAGGGAAAGCAAAGGACGTTATTGACCTGGTTCGGATAGTCTGTGCGGCCAGTGGCCATCACCGCATCGTCTCGCACCGCCTTGACTTCTTCCGGGGTGATTTCCGGGTAAGGGTTGGCGAGCGCCAGAATCAGCGGACGTTCGGCCATGCGGGCCACCATGTCGCCCTTCAGAACACCGCCGGCTGACAGGCCGAGGAAAACGTCCGCGCCGTCTATCACTTCAGCGAGCGTGCGTTTGTCCGTTTTCTGGGCGTAGATTTCCTTGTCCGGGTCCATCAATTCGGTGCGGCCTTCATAGACCAGCCCTTTGATGTCAGTGACCCAAACGTTTTCCCGCCGTATTCCCAGCTTCACCAGCAAGCCCGTGCAGGCCAACGCCGCGGCACCAGCCCCTGAGACAACGAGTTTCACGTCTTCAACGCGTTTATTGACCACTTTCAGGCCGTTGAACACGGCTGCGCCCACCACGATGGCCGTGCCATGCTGATCGTCGTGAAAGACCGGGATCTTCATGCGCTCGCGCAACTTGCGCTCGACGATGAAGCACTCGGGAGCTTTGATGTCTTCGAGGTTGATGCCGCCAAATGTTGGCTCAAGTGAAGCAATGATCTCGACCAGCTTGTCTGGGTCTTTTTCGTTGATCTCGATATCGAACACGTCGATGCCCGAGAACTTCTTGAACAGAACGGCCTTACCTTCCATCACCGGCTTGCCCGCCAGAGGGCCGATATCGCCCAGGCCCAGCACAGCTGTGCCGTTAGTCACCACGCCAATCAGGTTTCCGCGTGCGGTGTATTTGAAAGCCGCTGCGGGGTCTTTGACGATTTCTTCACACGGTGCGGCCACGCCTGGCGAATAGGCCAGCGCAAGCTCGTGCTGGTTGACCAACTGCTTGGTTGGCATTACGGCGATCTTGCCGGGCACCGGGAATTCGTGATAGTCCAACGCGGCGCGGCGTAGCTCGGCGCGTCGTTCTTCGCTAGAGACGTTGATGGGATCGGGCATGACTAAAGCTCCTGGCGCGGCGCGTGAATGGATATCGATTCTAGTGTCTAGTTGCATAAGTCTGCGTTGCAACGCCGCAGTCGGGGATGCCGGGTGGTTTGAATGCAGCAAGACTCATGCCACTGGACACCAGAGCCCCGGCAATCCGGGTCGCCGGCGGGCCTGTTTTCTCGCCGAATCTCCGCTTGGACAACCGAGCTTCTGTTGTGCATTCGGAGCTTCTGCAGCGCACGCTGGCTGCAGCGCCGGGAAAAAATTCTCAGGATCCCGATCTGATGAACTGAGACTACACGGCGGAGACATGGAGTCGCGTTAGCATGTGTCCTTGCCACTGAATCGAGCGGCATCCGCCTTCGGAGATGGCATGAAACCTATCGCTGCCGAAGAATCTCCACACTCGTTTATCAAAAGGTGAAACCATGGGTCTTTTAGATACGCTGCAACAGGTCATTAACAGCGCCACGGCGCCGAGTGCCCAGCAGATAGATGCCGTCACGCGCGAGGCACCCAAGGATCAATTGGGCCATGGTGTCGCAGAGGCTTTTCGCTCCAAGGAGACGCCTCCCTTCGCTGAAATGGTGGGCAGCCTGTTTGATAAGGCCACCCCGGAGCAACGCACCGCCATGCTGAACGCGATCGTTGAAAAACTGGGCCCCGGCGCTCTGGCGGGTGTCGCCGGTGGTGCCCTGGCAGGTCACGAGGGCGTTGCCACACCTTCCATTCCGCTAGACAAGGCCAGCCAGATATCCACCAGGGACGTCCGCGACGTTGTGAACGCCGCAGAAACCGGTGAGCCCGGCATCATGGATCGAATGGGGCAGTTCTACGCCGAACATCCTGAACTGGTGAAGACTCTGGGGGCCGGTGCGCTGATGATTGCGCTGGCCAAGATCAAGAGCAACCTCGGCCGCTGAGGCCTTTAGCCACGCCAAAGCGCCCGCCCCAGGCGCTTTGTACGTAATTCCAGGCGTTTGGGCACGTCACGCCCAGAAGCTGGTTTCTGGGCGCTCCTAGTCCGGCAGGTTCCTAGGCGGGAGCTGCCTGATTGGCGGCGTCAGTGCTGAGCGTCTTGCGGTAGCGGTTCAGCTCTTGTACGGTCTTGAAGCCCGTACCCATCAGCAAACCGAGATTGTGAAGAATGCGTTCGACCACTTTGCTTTCCCAGCTGGTGTCGAATTTGATCTGCTTATCGAGCCACTCTTCCAGCCATTCAGGGTCTGGCAGGCGGCTTTGCACGGTGTCGCGCGGGAAATGTGCCTTGCTGACGTGCAGATTGGTGGGGTGGAGGGCTTGTGCTGTGCGGCGCGCGCTGGCCATCAACACGCCAACCTTGGCGAATGCCAGGCGGGCTTCATCGCCGCATTTGGCAATGGCACGACGCATGTAGCGCAAGTAAGCGCCGCCGTGGCGGGCTTCGTCCTGGCTCAAGGTGGTGTAGATCTGTTTGATCACCGGCTCGCTGTGCCATTCAGCAGCGCAGCGATACCAGTGGTTGAGCCGGATTTCGCCGCAAAAATGCAGCATCAGTGTCTCCAGCGGGGGCGCTGGATCGAATTCGAAGCGAACTGCGTGCAGCTCTTCCTCGGTGGGGACCAAATCAGGGCGGAAACGCTTGAGGTATTCCATCAATACCAGCGAATGCTTTTGCTCTTCGAAGAACCAGATCGACATGAAGGCGGAGAAATCCGAGTCGTGCTGGTTGTCGCGAAGGAACATCTCCGTAGCAGGCAATGCAGCCCACTCGGTGATGGCGTTCATCTTGATGGTCTGCGCTTGGTCATCGGTGAGCTGTGCCGCTTCGAACTTGTCCCAAGGAATATCCTTGCCCATGTCCCAGCGCACAGCCTCAAGTTGTTTGAACAGTTCCGGATACAGCACGTTTAATTTTCTCCCAGACGAGGCGGCGCAAATTGGCGCCTTAACTCACCATTTTAATGACTAGCTCGTGACAGGCGTATGTCGGTATTCCCGTAGTCCCGTAAGGTCTGTCATTTGGCGTTAACAGTTCTTTACGGAACGCGGCCAGAAATTGTGGAACTTTCCGTTTTGTTTGGGCCTCATACACAGCACAAGGACTCAATGCTTTCTTCATGTGACTCCAGACTCCATTAACGCTGCCAAGCCTCCAGCTGTATAGCTGGTGAAAAACCTGAAGCGCACTTCCTCCTCCCTCCCTCCTCCTCCTTCGCTTTAGGTCGCTTCGCAGCCTTTTTTATTCCAAAACGCCGCTCGGGTTGTTCAACCGAGCGGCGTTTTTTATTGTGGCGAAAGCAAAAAGGATTGGAGCGATCCAAGACCGTGTCTTTCAAGGTCTTTAAGTAATCTTTCCCCAGTGGGGAAAGACTAGCCATTCGAAGGCCGAGCGCAGCAATGGCCCGAGTGAGGCTCCCCACCCCTTGAGGCCGTGCTGAGGAGCGCAGGGCAAGGGGCGGGCAAGAGCACTGCAAGATGCTCTTGCTTCAAGAACTAGCTTGCGGCAGTTGTTTGAACGTAGTGAGCGAAGCGAAAGAAGAGAGTTCTGCCGCACCGCCCTTTGGCCGAGCACCGGAGGGTGCCCGGAGCGCAGCGCAGGGACACGGACTTGGGGTCGCCTTTCTTTGGCCTACATTTCTTTGGCGAGCAAAGAAACGTAGGTGCACTGCCGGGGGCATTCCCGGCCTCCGACCTCGATAGATGAGCAGAAGGTAATTAGCAACGGCAGCGCTCAATCAACCGCCGCTTGCCC
>NZ_KE383947.1:0-33391 GCF_000422885.1 Ottowia thiooxydans DSM 14619
TCGAACGCCTCTTTCGCCGCCTCAAAGGCTATCGCCGGATCTTCTCTCGCTTCGAGAAACTCGACATGATGTTCATCGGTTTCATCACCTTCGCACTGATCGTCGATGGACTTCGTTTGTGTTAACACGCCCTAGCTTGCGGCAGCTGTTTGAACGTAGTGAGCGAAGCGAAAGAAGTGAGTTCTGCCGCACCGCCCATTGACCGAGCACCGGAGGGTGCCCGGAGCGCAGCGTAGGGACACGGACTTGGGGTCGCATTTCTTTGGTTACTTGCTTTGTGCGAGCAAAGAAAGGGACTGCGCTGCCGGGCGCATTCCCGGCCTCCGACGTCAATGAAAGATCCGAGGGTAACTATCAAGCGCAACCAACAAATTTACCGCCGCTTGCCCTCACCCCGCCCTCTCCCAAAGGGAGAGGGCGTAAGAATCCCGCCTTTTTCCCCGAGGGCGAGAGAGTTAAAACCCGAGGTTGCGAGAGAGTTAAAACAAAAGAGACATATTCAGCGTTCCGCTCTCTTTTGATCACCCCATAACCCGAGCCCCCCAAGACGTGTGGCAAACTTCCCCGCTTCGTTTCCCCGAGAACTTTTCGTCAGGCACATGCAGCAAATCGTTCGGCAGTTGGCCGCAGAAATCAAGATCAATGAATCGCAGGTACGGGCAGCAGTAGAACTGCTCGATGGTGGAGCCACCGTGCCCTTCGTGGCGCGCTATCGCAAGGAGGCCACCGGCGGACTCGACGACATACAACTGCGCGAGCTGGATGCTCGCCTTTCCTACTTGCGCGAAATGGAAGATCGTCGCGTGGCGGTCATAAAAGCCATTGACGAACAAGGCAAGTTGACCGATGCACTGCGGGCAGCGCTGGCTGGCGCAACCACCAAGCAAGAATTGGAAGATATTTATCTCCCATTTAAGCAAAAGCGCCGCACCAAGGGCCAGATCGCCCGCGAATTCGGTATTGAACCGCTGGCCGACAAGCTGCTTGGCAACCCAACGCTCGATCCGCATGAAGAGGCCAAGGCGTTTTGCCAGCCCGCGACAACGCTTGAAGATGGCAAGCCTGGCCCTGATTTCTCGACCACCTTGGCTGTACTAGATGGCGTGCGCGACATCCTCTCGGAGCGTTGGGCCGAAGATGCCCCGCTCGTGCAGTCTCTGCGCGAATGGCTGTGGGATGAAGGCCTTTTGCGCAGCAAAAGGGTAGAAAGCAAGAACGAGAACGACCCAGAGGTCGCCAAGTTCCGCGATTACTTTGAATACGATGAGCCTATCGGTCGTGTGCCTTCGCACCGGGCGCTGGCCGTATTTCGCGGGCGGGCATTGGAAATTCTGGAGGCTAAGCTGGTACAGCCGCAAGAACCTGAGCCGGGTCAGGCCAGCTTGGCGGAAGGGCGTATTGCGCTGCACTTGGGTTGGAGCCACCAAGGCCGAAAGTCCGATGATCTGCTGCGTAAATGCGTCGCCTGGACTTGGCGGGTCAAGCTGGGGCTGTCCACCGAACGAGATTTGTTTTCTCGCTTGCGCGAAGACGCAGAAAAAGTGGCTATCAAGGTTTTCGCTGACAACCTGCGTGATTTGCTTTTAGCGGCTCCCGCAGGCCAGAAAACGGTCATGGGGCTGGACCCAGGCATTCGCACAGGTGTCAAGGTCGCCGTGGTCGATGCTACGGGCAAACTAGTGGAAACCTCCACCGTTTACCCGCATGAGCCGCGCAAAGACTGGGAAGGCAGCTTGCACACGCTGGCCAAACTGGTTGCCAAACACGGCGTTCAGCTCATTGCTATTGGCAATGGCACCGCCAGCCGCGAAACCGATAAATTGGCCGCAGACCTCATCAAGCTTTGCGCAAAAATGGCAGCTACTCCCGGCGCAGAGCAGCTGAAAGCCATCGAAAAGATTGTGATCAGCGAAGCGGGTGCTTCTATCTACTCAGCCAGCGAGTACGCAAGCCAGGAACTGCCAGATGTGGATGTCAGCCTGCGCGGGGCAGCCAGCATCGCGCGCCGCTTGCAAGATCCATTGGCTGAGTTGGTAAAAATCGATCCCAAGTCGATCGGTGTTGGCCAGTATCAGCACGATGTCAACCAAAGTGAGCTCGCCAAGATGCTCGACACTGTGGTGGAAGACTGCGTGAACGGCGTAGGGGTTGATCTCAATACGGCGAGCGCGCCGCTCTTGTCGCGGGTTTCTGGTCTTTCTGGAACGGTCGCCAAAGCGGTGGTTCGCTGGCGAGAAGCGAATGGCGCCTTCGTCGATCGCCAGCAGTTGCTCAAAGTAACCGGCCTGGGCGCCAAGACCTTCGAGCAAAGCGCAGGCTTCTTGCGCATTCGCGGCGGTGACAATCCTCTCGATATGACCGGGGTGCACCCAGAAACGTACCCCGTCGTCGAGCAGATCATCGTGAAGACCGGCAAACCCATTGATCAACTCATGGGGCGCGGCGAACTTCTCAAACCCCTGAAGCCTGAGCAGTTTGAAACGGAGCTCTTTGGCGCTATTACGGTCAAGGACATCCTGGCCGAGCTGGAGAAGCCGGGCCGCGATCCGCGTCCAGACTTTAAAGTGGCGCGTTTCAATGATGGTGTGGATGACATCGGGGATCTGCGCGAGGGCATGGTCCTTGAAGGCACGGTCAGCAACGTAGCCCAGTTTGGCGCATTCGTGGATCTTGGAGTCCACCAGGACGGTTTGGTGCATGTGAGCCAGTTGGCCAACAAATTCGTTGAGGATGCGCGGGAAGTCGTAAAGACTGGGCAGATCGTCAAAGTGAAGGTGTTGGAAGTCGACGCGGCTCGCAAGCGAATCAGCCTCACCATGAAACTTGATGCAGCCCCGGTACGGCGTGATGGGCCCAGAGAAAATCGTTTCGAAGCAGCCGGGCGAGGGCCTCGCGGCGGTGGATTCTCATCAGGGCAGGGCAGGGCCAGCGCACCTCAGGGGACTTCCATGGCCTCAGCCTTTGAAAAGCTGAAGGGTTTGCAGACAAAGTAACTTAAGAGCGTGTTTACCATCTCCTCGCGGGTCCGTTGCGCCCGAAAATCCGCGTCTGCGGCGTTGAAAATGCTCGCGATACCACGAGGTATCCCTGCGCTTTTCGTCGCATGGGCGCACCCCTTGCAGCCACAGCTTTTCGAACACAACAGCCCTCGCACAGAGATCGTAAACACGCTCTAGGCGCGCCTTCATGCTCCCCGTGCTGTACACCTTCCGCCGCTGTCCCTACGCGATGAGGGCGCGCTGGGCCATCCTGGCTGCGGGCGTGGAGGTGGAGATGCGCGAGGTGGCCTTGCGAGATAAACCGCCTGCTATGCTGGCCGCTTCGCCCAAAGGAACCGTGCCGGTGCTGGTTCTGCCGGATGGTCAGGTCATCGAGCAAAGCCTGGACATCATGCTCTGGGCTTTGGCTCAACATGATCCCCTGGGTTGGCTCCGTCCCAGCCAGGGGAGTCTTGAGGACATGCTGGCATTGATCGATGCCTGTGAGCATGACTTCAAGCCTCATCTGGATCGATACAAGTATCCCACTCGGTACAGGTTGGAGTTCACGCAAGCTGCTGATAGTTCAAGCTTGGCCGAGCAGGAGCGCCTGTTTTCTGATGTCCATTTTTCGCAAGCGCTTAATTTTCTGGAGCAACTCTCCTGCCGGTTGAAAATGGCGCCCGCGTTGGGCGGCGAAAACCCAGCGCTGGCTGATTTCGCCGTAGTTCCTTTTGTACGTCAGATAACTCGTCATGATCGCTCGCGAATTGAAAAGGCTGTCCCTATCCAACTGCTCGAGTGGATGGATACGCTGCTCGATCGGGCTGATTTCGCCGCTGCAATGAAACGATCAGACCAATACTCGAAATAAGCGAACTCGTACTTCCGAGCATATCAGCGGTTGAACCCAGTCGATAAGCTTGCGCTGCCTGTAGTCGCTGCTGCATCGCTACGTAGCATTAACTGAAAATTGGCATCGAACCGGTTCGGCGTATTAAAGCGTTGCACACAACAAAAATTCTCATAAAATCCGATTGGATTTTCCGTGTCAGGCTTTTTCAAGTTGAAGGCTAAGTTCAGCATGATTGTTTATCGCCACATACGCCGCTTGGGATATGCCTCGGCGCTGATCGCAGGAGTTGCCCTAAGTGCCAATAGTTGGGCACAAAGTGCAAGCGCCTGCCATATGTCCTTGACCTACGCGCCGGTTCCACCGCCAGCCGCAGTACCTGGATTGACAATGACAGGCATAGGGCTCTTGGGCGCCGCGTTTGCCGTGGTGGCCTGGCGTAACAGACGCCGCGCAGGTTTTAGCAAACTTATGGCTGTAACTTTGATGTCCGGAGTAGCTCTTTTCTCTGTACTGGGCGGGGATTCGTTCGTGAGCACTGTGCGCGCTGCAGCGCCCTACGAACTCAGCCATCCGCCTGGTGGCACGCTTGCAGACGCATTGATTGCATTCTCCAGCCCTTCGCCGCTCGTCACTGTGACGAATACCAGCGGGATACGCCAAAGAATCATATCCAATGGCAATGCTTTGGAAACAGGTACCTGCACGGTAGGTGCCGAGTTGGCTGCAGGCGCAACTTGCACCACTCAGGCAGTGTGCCCTGTGCCGGTCGCCGCAACCGCGCCGACCACAAACTGCAGTCTCGATGATCGCATTGGATATTATGCGAAAGATAATTCGACGGAAGTCTCCTATAGTAACAATTGGTCTGCCTATGCACCTGTTGTGGAATCAGTCCCGGAGTTTGTTCCTGTTATCTCTGGGGTCAATACCCAGCTTACATACCAAAGAATCACAGATATTCCAACCTATGAAGTCGGATTTCTCACCAATTCCACTGACTTGGCATCCGGGACAGCAACCATTACTTCAACCCTTCCTTCAGGTTATTTTTTCTCTGACACTCAAACCAGCACCAAACAGTGGACCTTCCCGTACTACTGCTGGAGTCAATCATCAGGCGAAACCTAGAGGATGATTTGGTTTCTAATAAGATTCCTGAAGGAGTCGATTGCGGCACAGTCGAAATTGCTCCTTATTGATTCGGCACGGTGATGTATTAACCGTTCGCCCTGAGGGTCCGTGGTTTCCGTCAAGTAGCAAAGGTCGTTTGAGCTACAAACTAACGCTTGGGCTGAGGTTCGATGGTTTCGGTCAAGCGATGATTGGGGTCGAAGCAAAAGTACCGTTCGGGTTGAGCTTCTCGAAACCTTGCGCAACGCTTTGACAGGCGCGAACGGATTTTTTGAGGTCGAAGGGCTTGTACCCTTCATAGGGCGAACGAACCTCAAACCTCATAAAGCCGCGTCAATAGGTGCTCCGGAGATGGGCATCGGAGCTTTTCCTCCAATCTGGCGCAAGTTTTGAAAACTGATGAGCTCTGCGCGGCTTCAGGCATCGCATTGAGCTTATCCGCCAGTATGAGCGCCGAGACCTGCGGCTTATGAAACCGCTACCGCGTAGATCTATCACTAACGCGAGCCTGGGTATTGGTCGCGCTGACGCATCATTTCCCCTCACTTCATCTCGATTTTTGGTTGTTCGAGGTGTGTGCGCTGGCCGATCGGGTGACCTGTAAATTAATTTCCTCATATTTCGGTGTTTTTTCGCGATTCTTCTATTTTTGAAAACGAATCACCGGTTTCTAAATGTAAATCGGTGTAGTTTCGGGGGAAGATGATCAAAAACCTACTTGAACCATGGCGGATGGGCGGCTTACTGCTGGGCTGCGTGTGGCTTAGCGTGTCACTGGGCGCCGCTCAAGCCGCGACCTTGCAGGTTCAACCGGGTGGACTGGACGCCGGCAACTGCCAGGGTTCAGCTTGCCAGACCATCGGTTACGCCCTTGCGCAGGCGGCCCCTGGTGGCGACACCTTGCAAATAGCTGCGGGAACCTACGCCGAGGAACTCACCATCAATAAAAGCGTGGTCATAGTAGGCGCAGGAATGGCCAGCACCATCATTCGCGCACCCGCTGCTCTGACCCCCAATCCCGATATTTCACCTGGTAGTGGCGGGCAAACGACCGCCATCGTCTTCGTGACAGGCGCAGCCACCAATGCCACCATGAGAAGTCTTCAGGTGCGTGGCCCTGGGCCTAGCTCCTCTGGCTCTATCGGATACGGCGTGTTCGTGGGGGGTAACGCCACGTTCACGCTGGATACTTCTCACATTACGGCCATCCGCGATGAGCCGCTTGCTGGTAGCCAAAACGGTGGCGGCATACGTTTCGGTGCCCCCAACACTAGCCAGGTGGGCAGTGGGCAAGTGCTTAACTCCGTGATTGATGACTTTCAGAAAAATGGCATTACGGTGTCGCATGTTGGCTCCAATGTCACGGTGCGTGGCACCACCATCACGGGCACTTCCCCCCCGCCCACCATTGCACAAAATGGTATCCAGGTGAGTGGCAGAGCCATTGCAGTGATAGAGGACAACACCATCTCCAACCTGCAATGCAGCACGGCAAACCCGAACTGTGGACCTAATGCCACGTGGTCCGCGGGCATCCTGCTGTCCAGCCCGAATAGTGCCACCCAAGTCATCAACAACCGTATTAGCAACTCGGACGGCAATCTATACGCATATGGCACTGGAGGCCCTTACACGATCACGGGCAACCAACTCAGCGACGCTATTTATGCGAACGTGTCAGCAGGTGGGATTTCACTGGATATGTCGAACAATGTGCTCCGCGGCGCGCCAATAGGACTGCGCGCGGTAGGTGACACTATTAGTCCCACCACAGTGGTGTTGAGAGGCGGCAACATCATTACTGGTGCGAGCCAGCAGGGTATACAGGCTTTCGCGGGTGTGCAGCCGGTAAGCGTAAGCGGCAGCCTGAATCAGTTCTATAGCAATGCCGCTGGCGCCAATAATCCCGCCGCGCCTCCCCTTGTCACGCTGGATTTGCCTTGCAACTGGTGGGGAGCGGCGACCGGCCCCGCCTACACCAGCAACCCCTTGGGGACAGGTAACGCAGTCACTGACGGCGTGAACTACATCAACTGGGCCATTGATAACAACGCCTTCAGCTGCGTTGGAAACCCAGCGCGCAACGCTAACCCGCCGGCCCCACCACCCATAGCAGCCCCCGTAGCTGTGCCTGTGGATGCGCCGTGGGCGTTGTTTACTAGCGCATTGGCACTTGCCGGACTGGGGGCGAATGCCATGCGTGGTCGGCAGCGCAGGAATTCTTAAAATCGACCAGCACAAAGTGGTTTTGGAATTTAAGAAATTGAGCCAGAAAACTTCCAGGGCAGGCATCAAATGAAAAGATTATTCAGGCACGTCGCGTATATTTTGTCGGCGATCATCTTCTGTCTTGGATCGCAACAGGCTTTTGCTCAGAAAGTGCTCATCCTTACCACTAATATTGCAAATACAAACCCAGAGCAAGCAGATGCGATTGTTGCATTTGATAATCTAGAAATCGAATTTGTAAATTCAGTCGGCGCTGGTAACGTTACGCGCCTGTCGACCTTGGGAAATCCAGGTGCTATTTCTCAAACCACATTTACGAGTACGCCAGGGCCTTATGACATCGTTGTAGTTGGCAGTGCCTACATGGCTATTGACCCAAGTAACTGGGCAGTTCTTCAAAACGCTATTGCCAATCGTTGGGCGAATTCGATCGTGTTTTTTGTGGATGGCTGCTGTGAAGGCACCAACGGAAACAATGCTGGCCGAATGCTGAGTGCATTGAATGCGGGTGCATTGGCATCATTTACGCTCGGTAGCACTCAAGGTACCTGGGCGGGCTTCCCATTGAATAGCAACTCTCCATTTGCACCATCATTCAATGGACTAAACCCAGTTTATGGTGGATATTTTTCCTACATTAATAATGTGCCTTCAAGCAATGCGCTTTACCTGGCTACAGGCGTAACTACATTTCCGCCCGCGGGCACTGCGCCAGTGAATAGCGTCTACGGGTTATTGATTCCAACTTCTCAGTCGAATTCAGGTGGCGGTGCATGCATATTTGCCGTTGTGGATATCAGCCTGTTTGCGAGCTCTAACCCGAATTGGGCGGATAACCGGACTAAGATTGCTCCGGCTTTTATCAATGCGGCAACGTCTGAAAACGGAGCCTGTGGCCTTCCTAAGGTCAGTAAATCCTTTGACAAGGCAGATATCTACCTGGGCGGTAGCGGCAATACCGCGACGCTTACCATCACGCTGTCCAACAGCACACCAAGTCCCATCAACAATGTTCAATTGACGGACAACCTTCCAGCACCACTGGTGGTAGCGGCAGGCACGGTCGGCAATACCTGTACAGCGGGCAATTTGAGCGCTGCACCAGGAACGAGTGTCGTCAGTAATACCGGATTTACGATTCCCTCCGGTGGCTGCGCGATCACTGTCCCAGTGGCTTGGCCCAATACGGAAGCTGGCCGTCAAGCCTGTGTCAGCAGCCCTACGGCAATGAACACCATCACACCCGGAGTAGACTTTGTATCGCCCACGGGCCAGGTCAATACGCCCACCACCGCATCTTTGACCTGTCACGCGGCCCAGTTGAATGTGTCCAAGTTGGTGCAATCGCCTGCCAATGTCCCGCCTCTGGATTTGACTGGTGCCAGCTTCCCCGTCAGTGTTATTTGTACCGGCACCGATGGGGTCGTGCTCCCGGCGATTGAAACATCAATCGTATTGAGTTCCGCCAATTCAGGCAGCTCAACGATCGTCCCAGTGATTTCCAGCGGCACATGTGTGGCGACAGAAACATCACGCCCTGCGCTTCCTCCCAGTCACTTCTGGATTGAAGACCCGCTACCGAGTGCAAGCTCCACGATGGCAATTGCGCCGGCCATCAATAGCGTGCAGCTCATCAACACACTGGCGCGTGCTAACAGCGACATCACGATCAACAAGACCATTGCGGGGGGCCCTGTGGCCGGGATGTCTGGCACCTTTAACTTCACAGCCAGTTGTGGGCCTGATGGCAATTTTTCCTCCCAGATCACACTGAACGGCTCAAGCTCCGGTGCTATTGCGATCACCAATGTCCCCTTCGGTGCCCGCTGCACCGTCAGCGAAGACCCCGTTCTGCCTGTGGCACCTGGAGACTATGCCTGGAACGGCACCATGCCCGGACCGGTAACCTTGACCACTTCTGCCAGCGGCAACGTCGCGTCCTTTGTGAACACGCTGGTGCGCAAACCTCTGGCTGCAGCTGTACCCGTGCCTGCTCTGGATACCCTGAAGTTCATCCTGTTGATCACCAGCCTAGCCTTGCTGGGGATGTACGCGGTCAATAGACGAAAGCTCAATTGAGTGAGTGAACGCTGGGTAGTCGCAAGAGTTCGACGACTCTGAAATCTGCACCGACCACGATGGTCTCCGGATTCGAGGTATATTGCAAACCTTGAAGTTACTCCAGAGTTAAACATCCGACGGAGTAGGAGCACATTATGAAGATCGGCGATCTCGCTACGGCATCTGGCACACCCACGGACACCATCCGCTATTACGAGCGTGAAGGCTTGTTGCCCGCTGCTGCACGAACCGAGGCCAACTACCGTCAATACGAGAAGGCGCACCTGGAGCAATTGTTGTTCATCCGGCATTGCCGTAATCTCGACATGTCTCTAGATGAAGTGCGTGAACTGTTGGCCGTACGCAATGCACCTGAAGCAGGTTGCGAAACGGCCAATCGCGTACTGGATGAACATATCAGCCACGTCAGTCACCGTATCCGAGAGTTGCGGGCACTGGAGCGCCAGCTCAAGGAGCTGCGCGGTCGCTGTGCCACTTCCAAGAGCTCCGATGAATGCGGCATATTGGTGAGCTTGGCAGAGCCCGCCATGGTTCCTGAGGCCTCCGTCCAAGGAGCGGCACGTGCCGGCCGCCATTTGAGCAACGTGCACGCATCTGTGCGCAGCACTCAACGCCATTCATGATGCGCGCTCTCAGTCTGTATGCCGGCCCGGTGGCACGCCGGCACGTTGAACAACATGGACTGCAACCCGGCGATATCGGTGTGGTTCCGGCCGCTGCTGGCGGCCCGAAGGGCTTGATCCTGGGGCCTTTGGATAGATTTATCTTTGGTGACTGGCTGACGCGTTCTACGCAACCGGTTGATCTGGTTGGCGCCTCCATCGGTGCCTGGCGCATGGCCACTGCTTGTATGGCGCGGCCCGTTGCGGGTTTCGAGACCTTGGAGGAGGGCTACATTCACGGCGATATGAAGGCCCCGCCTGGCCGCAAGCTGCCGCCGCCCAGCCAAGTGAGTGCCACGTTCGCGGCCAACCTGCGTACGATGTTCGATGGGCATGTGCCAGCGATGTTGAGTCATCCAAGATACCGGCTGCACGTGGTCACCTCTCGCGGACGCCATGTGCTTGCGCGCGAAGGTCGCTGGCGAACCGCTGCGGGGTATCTGGGTGCCGCGCTGACCAATGCCGCCAGCCGCCGGGCCATGGGAGCGTGGATAGAGCGCGTAGTGTTTTCCGGCCCGGTAGGCGGTGAAAGCAAGCCTGCGCCGCTACCGTTTGCTACCAGCGACTACCGTACGCGGCATGCACTGCTGGCGCCGGCTAACTTTTTCTCGGTACTGCAGGCCAGTGGCTCGATTCCCTTCATGCTCGAGGCCGTACACGATATCCCAGGTGCGCCCCGCGGTGCTTATTGGGATGGCGGTATTACAGACTATCACCTGCATCTGGCGTATACACGCACCTTGCCGTCAGTCGATGAGCCGGGAGAGCAAAGCCCCTTGGTGCTTTACCCGCATTTTCAGAAAGAAGTGGTTCCAGGCTGGCTTGATAAGCCGTGGAAGCGCCGCCACCGCACCAGTGCCAGCCTGGACAGCATGCTGCTGCTGGCTCCCAACCCTGAGTGGATTGCGGGTTTGCCGAACGGAAAGCTGCCTGATCGCAAAGATTTCCTGACCATGACCCACCCTGAGCGGGTACGAGCCTGGACGACAGCGGTGTCTGCGGCTAAGCAACTGGCGGAAGAGTTTTCCGCGTGGCTGGAGAAGCCCGATGCAGGGGCATTGCGCCCCCTGTGAGCGCGTCCCAGGCGATGGCTTGTCTGAGGTGAGGGCAGTTCTCAGCCCCTGCAGGAACAACCCTATCTCATCGTTTCAAAAAAATCCATCGAACCGTCCATATATTGGACCTGCTGCTTCACCCAACGTTTTAGCTCTGTGTCTTGGCGTATGGCAGACAGATCACGTTGCATCATGGCAATCGTGGCGTTCAAGTCCTGCGCCGCTTCGCGCAGTGCGGCCTCAATACCGCGCTCAGTGACCTGATGGCCCAGCGCAATCCAAGACCTTGGCGGATCTGCATCTGAAATTGCTCAAGCTCCTGCCGCACGCTTTGGTCTTGCTCCTTGAGCACGCGATTGAAGCGGCGAAGCTTCTCATCAGCCATGGCCGACACATCCTGCGGATTGATTTGCTCGATTTGCAGCTGTAGTTGCAAAAGGGCCAGCAGGTCCCGGCGATCATTGGCGGCATTCACTTGTGCCATCAGGGCGGACTTGCGAGCGCGTTCGGTGGCATCTGGCTCGCGGTCAGGGTGCAGGGCGCTGGCCAGCTTGCGATAAATCTCACGCAGAGCTTTGTCGGCATCCAGTCCTTCCTGTTCCTGCTGTTGCTGCTTCGCTGTTTTTTTGCGCTTGGATTGCCGAGCGGCACGCGCCTGCTCGGCGGCCTCTTGTTGCTTCCTGGCTTTGTCTAGCGCGGCGTCGAACCATTCGTCGGTTGAATCAATATGGTCGAGGTCACCAAACTCCACGCCAAAAACATCGGAGAACACATCCTGCATTTCAGCAATGGCTGCCTGTTCGTCGGCCGGATCGTCTGCCTCTGGTGCTCGTCGTTCGTAGATTTCGTCAATCAAGGGATTCACAGCCTCGTCTCCAAGCATGCCATCAGCGAGGGTCAGCAAGATCGTAGTCATATCTTCCTGAACCTTCTTTGACAGGCCTTTTGGGCTTTGCAGGCGCTGATCCAGAAAAACCACCAAGGCTTCACGGAGTTTCTCTGCACGGTCGCTCAGTGGCTGCAACCGGCGTGCTCGCTCAGGGATATACACCGTGAGCAGGCGCTGCAACTCGATCAACGCCGCCTTCGAGGCTTCTATTTTCGCTAGCAACTGGTTGAACTGCTTTTGAGCGGGGCCGAGTGGTGCGCCACCGGGCCGGATCATGAGTGGCTTCTCAGTGACCACTGGCGCAGCCGGTTCCAGGGGGGAATCGTCGAGAGAAGCAGGCTGAACATTCATACTTCCATTATCCCGGCTCGAGCGGGCAGGGGCTCGTGCGCCGCAGAAATGATTTACAGGATAGGATTCGTGGCTCTATTCAAAGAAGGAACGGGTTTTGGCTTCGTCGCATACTTATTCCCCTGCCTACGGACCAGATATCCACGCACGCCTTACTCCCGCCATGCGCCAGTTGGTTGAGCGCATGGATAGGGCGCCTTATCCGCCTATGCACACCTTAAGTGCAGAGGAGGGCAAGGCGGCCTACGCTAAATCGATTGGCGTGCTGGACGTACCCAAGCCGAATTTGCCCCGGATTGAGGATTTTTTCATTCCAGCGCGAGACGGCTATCGTCTGCCGGCCCGTCTTTATGCGCCAAGGACCGGCACGGCCTTGCCAGCGCTTTTGTACATGCACGGTGGTGGTTTCACCATTGGCAGCATTGAATCGCACGATACGCTGTGCCGTACCCTCGCACATGGCAGCGGCGCAGCGGTTGTGTCGCTGGACTACCGGTTGGCACCTGAGTACCGCTTTCCCACAGCCGCGCATGACTCGTGGGATGCGATGCAATGGCTGGCACGCGAAGGCACTGCGCTAGGATTGGATACCCAGCGCTTGGCGGTGGGAGGTGACTCGGCAGGTGGAACGCTCGCCGCCGTGACTGCTCTCCATGCCAGAGATGCCGGTTTGCCTTTATGCCTTCAGTTGCTGATCTATCCGGGAACCACGGCGCATCAGGACACGGATTCTCACGCTCTTTTTGCCCAGGGGCCTGTTCTGGATAAACCCCTGATCGATTGGTTTTTTTCCCACTACATCGATGTGGCCGATCGAGCCGACTGGCGCTTCGCTCCCTTGTTTGCTGACGATGCAGAAGGGCTTGCCCCGGCCTGGATAGGCTTGGCTGAATGCGATCCGCTGGTCGATGAAGGCCTGCTGTATGCCGACAAGCTGCGCGCAGCCGGTGTTGCGGTCGATCTGGAGATTTACCGCGGCGTAGTTCACGGTTTCATCAACATGGGGCGCGCCATTGTGGAAGCGCGCCAACTTCATTCGGATGCTTCTGCTGCCATGCGCCAAGCGTTCTCCATCTGACACCAGGGCCTGCACCAGACCCCGGATCTCCAATTCCTGATTGCCCCTACTACTACACACATGAACCGCCAGGATTTCCGCTTCTTTGACCATCTGCGCGTGCGCTGGGCCGAAGTCGATATGCAAAAAATCGTCTTCAATGCCCACTATTTGATGTACTTTGACACCGCTGTCACGGGTTACTGGCGAGCGCTAGCGATGCCCTACGCTGAAGCGATGGAGCTGTTCGGGGGCGATTTGTATGTGCGCAAAGCAAGCATTGAATTCCACGCTTCTGCCCGATGGGATGACCGGCTCGACATCGGGATGCGCTGTAGCCGTGTCGGCAATTCTTCGATCACCATCGCTGGCGCCATCTTCCGCGGCGACCAATTGCTCATTACCGGGGAATTGGTTTACGTTTTTGCCGATCCAAGCACGCAAACCTCACGCCCTGTGCCCCAAGCTTTACGTCAATTGCTGGAAGACTTTGAGGCAAGCAAGCCCATGCTCGACGTACAAACGGGTGATTGGGCGTTGTTGGGTCAGCAGGCGGCTGCGATAAGGACCGAAGTGTTCGTGAAAGAGCAGGGCATTTCCAGCGAAGACGAGTGGGACGGCGCGGACACCACCGCGGTGCATGCCCTGGTCCGCAACCACCTGGGTCAGCCACTCGGTACCGGTCGCCTGCTGCAGGAATCACCTGGTGTCGCTCGCATTGGCCGCATGGCGGTGCTTCAGGCGCTTCGCGGCGCCGGGGTTGGCCAAGCCGTCATGGCCGCCCTGGAGCAGGCCGCAAAAGCTCGTGGTGATCGTGAGCTGGTTCTGGGCGCACAGTGCAGCGCAGAGCCGTTCTACCAACGCCTGGGCTACACACGCCGTGGTGAGCAATACGATGATGTGGGCATCCCGCATGTTCACATGGGACGCACGCTCAGCTAGGTCCGTTAGCGCGAGAAATCTTCAAATATCAGCCAACAACTGATACGGCAAGCGCCAACCCGTGAGTGCAGGGCCACCTGGGCCGCCCACGGTGAGTGCATCAATTGAATCCAGGGCAGCCAGCTGCAGGGAAGCAATGACGGCAGTGCCGCCTCCCGGCGCTGGCGCAGCCAATGCGATCACACCGCACGGCTGATCTGCGTCAGCGCTGGTAAAAACTTCCTGACCAGCCTGCGTTGTGCCGTCTACCTGCGCCACAAACGCCCGGCGCTTGATAGCCCCGCGGAATTGGCTCCGCGCCACCACTTCCTGGCCCGGATAGCACCCCTTCTTGAAGTTCACCCCGCCGATGGATTCGTAGTTGAGCATTTGCGGAACAAATGCCTCCACGATGGGTTGGGTCACCAGTGCAACGCCGCTGCGCACATCAGCCCAATGCCATAAAGCCAGATCCAGCGGCGTAGCGGATGGCTCCGGGGCCTCGGCGGGGGAGACGAGCAAGGTCCGTGGAGAATCATCAGCGGGTGCCAGAGGGCAAAGGTGCTGACCATCCGTCACGCTGTGTTCCTGGGCAGCTTGTCCGATCAGGCCGAACAGGTGAAATTGCTCCGTGGCATCACTCAGTTTGGCCTTCGATCGCATGACAAACATAGACAGGCGCTTCAGAGTTGCCGCCAGTATGTCTCGGCTGCAGATGAGCAAAATATCGTCTGGCGCGCGTTTGAGCATCACGAAGCTGGCCACCATGCGCCCTTTAGGGTTGCAAAGCGCTGCCAGGCGCGACTCACCCGGTTTCATCAGCACAACGTCTTGCGTCAGTTGCCCTTGCAGATACTTTGCGGCCTCATCTCCGACGACGCGTATGACCCCAAGATCAGTCAGGCGGGCTGCACCATTCAAGGAGAGAGCGGAAGTGTGCGAAGTGACATCATGGGCATTCATACACTGAATTATCATGGTCGGCTTATTGTTCTGTGGTCTGAAGGGTTGTGCGTCGTATTTTTCAATTGCTTTTACTAGCGCTGCTGCTGGCGGTTTCTGCTGCCGGGGCGTTCTGGTGGTGGGCGAGTCAGCCCCTTTCTCTGGCAGCAGAAACGATAGAAATGACAGTCCCGCCTGGGGCGTCACTGCGCACGGCCGCCCGAAAAGCCGTCGAAGGCGGCGTGCGTGCAGAGGCGACGCTGCTTTATGCATACTTTCGGCTTGCAGCCAACCCTGAGCAAACCATTAAGCCGGGCGACTACGAAGTCACTCGCGGTATGACCCCGCAACTACTGCTGGATAAGCTGGTGCGCGGGGATCGAATCGTGCTGGCCGTCACCTTCGTGGAGGGGTGGACTTTCAAGCAGGTGCGGGCCGCCCTGGCGAAAGCCGAGCATCTTCGCCCGGACACGCGGACAATGGCACCGCCGGACATTATGAAGGCTCTGGGAATGCCGGGGAAGCACCCCGAAGGACGTTTTTTCCCAGATACCTATAACTACACCAAGAATACGAGTGATTTGGCCGTTTTGCGCCAATCCATGCAATTGATGGAAAAGCAGCTCGCTGCGGCCTGGGAGGCGCGCGCGCCGGGTCTGCCGCTGAAATCCGCTGAGGAGGCTCTCATTCTCGCCAGCATTGTCGAAAAGGAAACGGGAACCCATGCTGACCGTCCCGAGATTGCAGGTGTGTTCATCAACCGCATGAAAATTGGTATGCGCCTGCAAACCGATCCCACGGTCATCTACGGCCTGGGGGACAAGTTTGACGGCAACCTCCGCCGCAGTGATTTGACCACGGACACCCCGTGGAACACCTACACCCGCGCCGGACTGCCTCCCACGCCAATCGCCATGCCGGGAAGGGCGTCGCTGATTGCAGCGGTACAGCCGGCGACCACCCGCTCACTGTATTTTGTGGCGCGCGGCGACGGCTCCAGTCATTTCAGCGGTTCTCTGGAAGAACATAACCGGGCTGTCAATAAATTTCAACGAGGCATCCAATGATGGGGCGAGGTCTATTCATCAGCTTTGAAGGCATTGACGGCGCTGGAAAATCCACGCATGTGGAGGCACTGGCCGATCGCATGCGTGCGGCGGGTCGTACCGTAGTCCTCACGCGCGAGCCTGGGGGAACCCCTCTGGCGGAGCAAATTCGCTCTCTGGCACTTCACCAAGCCATGGACCCGCTGACCGAGGCTTTGCTGATGTTCGCCGCCAGGCGTGACCACTTGCAGCAGGTCATTGAACCCGCGCTTGTACGTGGCGATACCGTGCTCTGCGATCGCTTCACCGATGCGACGTTCGCTTACCAAGGGGGAGGGCGTGGTTTTGATTGGCAGACGCTGTCCGATCTGGAGCGCATGGTGCAGTCACTTCCTGCATCTGAAGACGGTTTGGCGCCCGAGTTACGTCAACCGGATTTGACTTTATGGTTTGACTTGGCACCCTCCATTGCCGCCGAACGCCTGGCGGGTGCTCGGTTGCCGGATCGTTTCGAATCTCAGCCGGTGGCGTTTTTTGAGGCTGTCAGAGCCGGATACGCACGGCGAATGGAAGAAGGTCCGTCTCGGTTTGCTCGTGTGGATGCTGATCAAGCGCGCGAAAAAGTATGGGATGACGTTTGCCGGTCCGTACAGACAAGGGGATGGATTTGAGCGCTCTAGCTCCCTGGATCTCACGGCAGGTGGAAACTTTGCTTGCCCAGCGTGGCCACGCCTGGTTGTTGCAGGGGCCTTCTGGCCTGGGCCAGCTCGAACTTGCCGATGCCTTGGTCCGCACATGGCTGTGCGACGCGCCCACCCCTCAAGGGGCGTGTGGCCAGTGCGTGAGCTGTCACGCCATAGATGTACACACCCACGCT
The DNA here is from genome assembly GCF_000422885.1 of Ottowia thiooxydans DSM 14619. GTDB lineage: Bacteria > Pseudomonadota > Gammaproteobacteria > Burkholderiales > Burkholderiaceae_C > Ottowia > Ottowia thiooxydans. The sequence goes on from NZ_KE383947.1 coordinate 17,077, forward strand.
GACCTGGCTGTGCTCATGCCGGAAACGGTGATGATTGAGCGCGGCTGGCCATTGTCTGAGAAAGCGCAAGCGGATATTGACGATAAAAAGCGCAAACCCAGCCGCGAGATTCGAGTCGAATCCATGCGCGGCGTCATTGAGTTCGCTCAGCGCACCAGCGGCCGTGGCCGCGGTAAGGCGGTGCTGGTGTATCCCGCAGAACGCATGAACCAGGTCACTGCCAACGCGCTGCTGAAAACGCTGGAGGAGCCACCAGGAGATGTTCGTTTCGTTCTTGCGAGCGATGCAGCGCACCTCTTGCTGCCTACCATTCGCAGCCGATGCCTGACCCACGTGATGGTTTGGCCAGAGCATGCCGAAGCCATGGCCTGGTTGACTGGGAACGGGCTATCCGAGCAGGATGCCCAGACCATGCTCCATGCCGCAGGGGGCCGACCGGCAGCCGCGTTGGCCGCAACAACGGCTGCCGCATCGAATGCGAAATCGTGGAAATTGCTCCCCAAAGCCATGGTGAAGGGGGATGTGGGCGCTCTGGCAGATGTACCTTTACCTGAGGCCATAGCCCGTTTGCAAAAACTCTGCCATGATGTGATTGCAATGCAAGTAGGGGCTTCTCCCAGGTTCTTTGCTGCAGCGGACCTGCCCACCCGGCCCTTGGCCATCAGCGCGCTTACCCGGTGGTGGGGGCAGTTGGTGCAATCCGCGCGAAGTGCTGACCACCCGTTGAATGCAGGTTTGGCAGCGGAGTCTCTCGTCAGCTCGGCTCGCGAAGCCTTAAACTCCAAGAATTGAAAACTTATGGCACGTCCTAGCGTCATCCAGCTCGCGATCAAGGAAAAAGCAGCCCTGTACGTTGCTTATATCCCCATGTTCACGGAAGGCGGTATCTTCATTCCCACGGCGCGTGAACACCGCCTGGGTGAGGAAATCTACGTTCTTCTGTCCTTGCCAGATGACCCGCAGCGCTATCCTGTCGCTGGAAAGGTTGCCTGGATCACGCCGGCGGATGCGGCGGGCAATCGGACACAAGGCGTTGGTATCCGCTTCCCCAAAGACGAAAAATCCATACAACTCAAAGCCAAGATTGAGGCCATCCTAGGTACATCTCTCACCTCCGAGCGGCCCACGCAGACGATTTAAGAACCCGCCCACCATTGGGCGAGACGGTTTTAGTTTTCATGTTTACCGATTCACACTGCCATCTCACGTTCCCGGAACTCAGTGCCGACATGCCGGCACTGCGTGCAGCGATGGCCCAGGCGCAGGTGACCCGCGCGCTTTGCGTTACCACCACCATGGAAGAATTTCCCGAGGTGCACGCACTGGCCAAGGCGTATGACAATTTCTGGGCCACCGTGGGCGTGCACCCCGACAGCGAAGAGGTTCTTGAACCCTCTGAAAGCGACCTGGTGCAAGCCGCAGGGCTGGAGCGTGTCGTTGCCATTGGTGAAACCGGGCTCGACTACTATCAGATGGAAGAGCGCAAGGGAGGTCGCACCATTGCTGATATGGAGTGGCAGCGCGAGCGCTTTCGCACACACATTAGAGCAGCCCAACGCACTCAGCTGCCATTGGTGATCCACACCCGAGCCGCATCGGAAGATACGCTGGCGATTTTGCGTGAAGAGGGCGAGGGTGCCGGTGCCTCAGCGGCGGGTGGCGTATTTCATTGCTTCACGGAAACGCGGGAAGTCGCCCGGGCCGCACTGGATATGGGCTTTTACATATCCCTCTCTGGCATTGTCACATTCAAGAGTGCCAAGGAGCTGCACGAGGTTTCGCGCATGGTGCCCGACGACCGCCTTCTGATCGAAACTGATTCACCTTATCTGGCACCCGTGCCATTTCGAGGCAAGACCAACACGCCCGCCTATGTGCCGTACGTCGCAGCCCGGTTGGCGGAACTGCGCGGCACCAGCGTGGACCATATCGCGGCGCTCACCAGCGCCAACTTCACCAGTTTGTTTAGCAAGGTCACTTCATGATGAAATTTTTTGCCCGCAGCCTCCTGGGCGCGTGGCTTGCTTTGATGTCTATCGGCGCCTTTGCCAATGACGTGGACTCCTTTGTTCGCGCGATCAAGCAAGACAACGATCTTGCCATGCGTACCCTTTTGGCTAGCGGCCTTGATCCCAACACCAAAGACGAGCGAGGTCTACCTGGCCTGTATATCGCCTTGCAGGAGGGCTCTTTGAAGGTGGCCCGCATGCTGATCGATTCGCCTAAGCTCAAGGCCGAATCCCGCAACCCCACGGACGAAAGCCCGTTGATGATGGCCTCTTTCAAGGGGTATCTGGATTTGGCTCAACGCCTCATTCAGAAGGGTGCTGATGTCAACAAACCAGGTTGGACCCCGCTGCACTACGCAGCGACCAATGGCCAGTTGAAACTGATGGAATTGCTGCTTGAAGAGCACGCTTTCATCGACGCCCAATCCCCTAACGGAACCACCCCTCTCATGATGGCAGCTTCCTACGGTGCGCCAGAAGCGGTCAAGCTGCTCATTCAAGCTGGTGCCGATTTGCAGATGCGCAATCAGAAGGGCCTCACCGCCCTGGATTTCGCCCAAAACGCCGAACGCCCTGACGCCGTAGAACTACTCACCACAGCCTTACGCTCCAGTCGGCGAACCTCACCCGGAAAGTGGTAATCAGCCCCAACTGACTCCCGCTCCCCAAGCGAAAAATGCGGTCGGATTTCACTCCCTCTCCCACTGGGAGAGGGCGGGGGTGAGGGCAAGCAGCAGTCGATTAAGGCACTGCAGTCGCACGTGACCTTCTGCTCTTGTATCCCCACGGTCAGGGTCCCTCTCCCCAAACGAAAAACGCGGGCGCTTCTTACACCCTTTCCCCGGGGGAGAGGGCAAGCAGCGGTCGATCAAAGCGACACGCTTGAAAAGTCCCCTCTGCGGGTGCATTCATACGCGCCACGGCACGCACCCGGCGCCAAACCTTCTCTCTTCGCACGGTCAAAAGAAATCACCTACCCCCCCGAAGCCCGCACCCAATCCGGCGTAAGAATTTCAAACGAATCCAGCGTATTCATGCGCCGCAGACTCGGTGTTCGCTCCATGCCCACAGTGCGCTCATGGCAAACGGCCAATTTATAGTTCCCCGGCAGATTCAATTGCCAAAACCGCCAACGACGGGCGTCATCTCCCAGACTCGCGTCCAAACTAAGGCGCACGGTGTCCCTTGAAGGAAAGTCAAAGCTGAAACGATCCAGCGGGATCGAAAGCCCCATGCCTCTGGCTTTGATGTATGACTCCTTCAAAGTCCAGTAGTCAAAAAACCTGCTGAGCTGCCGCTCCGGTGCCAGCGCGGCTAGCTCCGCCGCTTCCGTGGGGGAAAAGAAGCGCTCAGCGACTTCAAGCGCAGCTGCCCGTTCCTGCTGCTCCACATCAACTCCCATGGCGAACTCACGACACACCCCCAAGACAATCAAGCCACGGGTGTGCGAGAGATTGAAGCAAAGCGTCTTGGCTGCGGAATGTGCGCTTGCTATCTCAGGCCTGCCATAGGCATTGGTGTCAAACGTCCAGTCAGCGGGGTTGACATCTGCATAGCGCGACAGCACCGTGCGCACCATGGCGCGCGTGACTAAATAGCGCAAGCGATCGTCCGCAAAATGAAAACGTGCCTGTTGCTGGCGTTCAGACTCATTCAGCAGATCCAGCAGGCGAGGGGCTTCTTGCGCGAATTCGTCGTAGTAAGCCAACCAGAGATCAATGCGATCTCCAAGGGCGGAAGGGCCGGTATCCAGGCTCATCATGGGAGCTCAATTTCCTCGATGCAAAGCAATTGTTTAGAAGTGATCCGGCTTTCTCTGGGATTACCGAAAGCGTTGTTCACGTAGCGAATGCCATCAATCCATACAGAGCGATTGATGTGGCTATGACCGTACACATGGATCGAAGGTTTCAGTCTTCGCAAACGCTCTTCAATCCGTGTGCTGCCAAGCACGGGGTCGAGAACGCGAAAGCGCTCATGCACATAGGATGGAATCAGGTCAATGCGCGGCAAAAAGTGGGAAACAGTAATAAGCTTGCTCGCACCCTCGGTTGAGACAGGAGCGTTGAGTCTGTCGAAATAGGCTGCCACATCGTCCATTGTGAATCCAGCCGGCCATCGACATGCCCGAAAATCCGTCCACCCGCTGTTCAGTTCTTTGCCCGGCATTCCAAAGGAATAGTCATACCAGCCAAGCAGGGGAACAACGAGCAGTTCGCCCCTGCGGATTGGCTCCATAAATGCTCCGCAATCAGACACCGTCTTGGCTAGCCGGTTGAACTTGGTAATGGAATCAGTTCCCGGGGGTTCGTCGAGCACCCACAAATCGTGATTGCCGGGTACGAACAACACTTGCGCAAAACGCGATGTGAGTGCCAGCAGGCACTCTTCAAGTAGGGGTTGTTTGTGGCTGATATCACCAGCCAGGATCAGCATGTCGTCGACATAGTCCGCCCGAGACAATTGCTGAACCCACTCCCTGTTTGGCTCGTAGTCCACATGGAGATCAGATATGGCGAATATTCGCATGGGTTGATTGTGCAGCTTCCGGGCGGACTTCATTGAATCATGTCAATTTCTCCTGTGGCTCTGTCGTTCTACCCTGGAAGATGGTGGTGATGGTCTGAGTCATATGGGGATGGGGTTCCTATTGAAATCCCGTAGGCCACAGCTTATTAAGTCTGCGATGTGTGCAGGATTGCCGTGCAGTTAAGGATAAGTTGAAATCTAAAGGTTCTAAATTGCTCGCGCAGATGATGAAATCTCAGCCCTATGCGTCGTACCCATTTGAAAAACTCCTCGTTTCTGCAACTGAACCCCGTTGCTCTCGCGCTAGTCGGCGTGTTTGCGTTGCCTTCCACCAGTTGGGCCGTGTGTACGCCTGCCAGCCCCGTCACTGTGCCCGGGACTGCGGTCTCTTGCTCTGGTGCGACTGCCGGGCAATTTTTGATCAATACCCAGAACGTCACACTCACGAACACAGGTACATGGACTGCGACCGGCGCATTGACAGGTGTGGCTTACGCCACGCACACCACAGGCAGCGGCGTTTCGGTTATCAACCAGGGGAGCATCGACTGGAGCAGTGCCCTTTATGGTGGTTCTGGTACGGGTACACGGGCCGTGGCCAATCTGGGCTACAACAACGGGAACAACTTTACTTCTGCATCGTTGCTGAATGAGGCGAGTGCCAATCTCAGTGCAACGATAAGCTCCACATTGGCGGCTAACCGCCGTATTTCAGGCGCGAGCCTATATGCCCGCCTGGGCTTGGCCAGCGCCACCAACCGAGGCAACATTTCGCTTACCAACAGCAGTCCCACTGCCTCCAGTGGTAGCAACGGCATAGATGTTCTGGGCAGTGGAGCAACCGCAGTGAACAGCGGTTCTGTACTTGTCACCATGACGGGAGGTGCATCTGGCTATGGTATTGGCGCTTTGGGCACAGCGGGTGCCGCGCAAGTAACCAATACAGGCAGTGTGACGGTGGACAGCGCGCTTGGTGCTGGCGCAGCAGTTAGTTTTGCAGTGGCGGCAGGTAGTACGGCCGTTAAAGTTACCAATAGCGGACTACTGGAAATCAAGGGCGCTACCGCTGCATCACCCAACAGAGCCGTCGTGGAGTTTGACCCCTTCGTAGGCAACACGATTTTCCGGGAGGTAGAAAATCAAGCCGGTGGCGTCATCCGGGCTGACGCCTTCAGTTATGCGGTCATCATGAATGGTGCCGACACGGTCAATAACCCGGTCAGCATCAATAACGCCGGCATGATCGAAGGCCCTATCTTGACGCGGGCTGGCGCCGATAGGCTCATCCAAACTGCGGGCTCGCTTACCGGATCTATTACTCTGGGCGCTGGTGCAGACACTCTCGAGGCCAGTGGCGGCGCGCTGGCAGGCAGCAGTTTCATGGGGGAGGGCGACGATTCGCTCACGCTTTCTGGCTCTGTGGATGTTTCGCAGGTGCCCCAGTTCGATGGCGGAATGGGCACCGATCTATTCACGCTGGATGGACTCACGTTGCGGGGCTTTACCGGAGCCAATAATCTAACCAATGGCCACAACTTTACGCAGTGGGAAACCATTCACCTGGCGAACGCAGCCACACTGCAACTGACTGGCGACCTGTTTGAAAGTGGCGCTGCAGCCCAGCTCAATATTGACCCCGCCGCCACGCTTTCTGCAAGCGGAGTGCCGGGCACTTTCACCGTTCATGCCAGCGCTGCCAACAATGGCAGCATGACCTTGGCTGATGCAAGCCCTGCGGCCGATGACCGCCTCGTGGTAGCGGGTAATTATGTGGGTGCAAGTGCAAGCGTAGTGGCGCTGGACGTCGTATTGGAAGGCAGCGCTTCGCCAGCTGATTTATTGGATATTGTTGGCAATACCAGCGGCACCAGTAGCTTGCGCGTGGTGAACGCGAATGGTCTGGGCGCGGCCACTACGGGTAACGGCATTCTGGTGGTGCAGGTGGGAGGCGTATCAAGCGGTATTTTCACACTGGAGGGTGGCTCCATCGCGGTAGGCGATTACGTCTACACCTTGCATCAGGTAGGCAAGAATTGGTATTTGCAATCTGCGTTAATACCACCAAGCATCAGTCTTGTATGCAGCCCAGATGCCCTGACTGACTCAGTTGGCCAGGTGAGCACCTGTACTCTGACACTCACGCACCCCGCGCCACCGGAAGGCCTGAATGGCAACCTGAATCTGCCCTCAGCCAATCCGCGCTACAGCACCACCTGCACGCAACCACTTGTTGTGGCGGGCGGTGCTACCTCAGCTGTGTGCACTGTGACCGCGACTCCCAATACAGTCATGGGAGACGGCGAGGTCACTGCGGACTTGTCCATTGCGCCTGCCACCACGCTTGGCGCCTACGAAGTGGCGGGCGCGCTGCAGAAAGTACTGGTGAGAGACGATGATGTGGAGTCGACGGTTGCACTCGTTCCAGTACCTGCGTTGGATCGTATTGGGCTGATGTTGCTCGCCCTGGGTTTAGGCGCGATTGGTGCCTTATGTTCGCGCGGCAAAAGGTCTGTCCGTAAGTAGCAGCGTCTGCCTGTAAAGCGGGCAGGACGTGACATCAGATTTCCGGCGGTAAAGCTGAGCTTTGCTCTGCGTGCGTGGGAAAAATCGCTTCCAGGAGCGCAGTTCCCATAACGAGTCGGAACGCTCTACAGCAGAAGACAGCAAGACCAGTGATGTGCGGACCAGGACTCTGGCCACGAAAGCGAAGACCAAAAAACCCGGAGGAGACGACCTCCCCAGTTTCGACACCAGGTTACTCAAGCCGCTGGCATCGATGGATCTTCAACCCGTATTGGGAACTGCTCGGCTAGAGTTCGCTGTGACGCGGATGGCCTCTATATCGCCTGGTTTCAGAAGAATTTTAGAGTGATCTGAATCTGCGGCAAGGCATTGCCGTAGTACTTTGCCTTGCCTTCAGAGGCAAGTCGAGATTAGTCACGGTTTTACACGATTTTACTAAAACTATCGGATTTGAAATTCCGATAAATAACGTTTACCAACAACCTCTTGCAAGCTAATTTCATGTGCATGGGATTACTCTGAAAATCAATGCACGTTAGGCAAAATAGCTACTAATTATTGATCTGAGTTAATTCGTTGTTGATAACTATAGATAACTGGAGCAGACTGTAGCCGCCAAGCGTAATAGAAGTATCCATAAAGTCTGCCGGCGGAGGGATATGTATGAAGCGGGTCAGCATATTTAAGTGGTGGGCGTCACTGTTGTTGACGGCTTTGCTGAGCCTGGCTTTTCCAGCGCAGGCGCAACATACGCTGCTATGTGGCAACACTGATGCTTACTCCCTGGACATAGGCACCCTGCCGACGCAGAGCCTGCGTCACATCACCGTTGGCTCAGGCACCAATGTCGTGGTGGCGGACATGGGTACGGGATGGAACGGGCTAGGCGTGTCTGTAGATGGCAGCAACAATGTCTACATGGTGAGCACGACCACTGGCGTGGTGCAAACTTACAACACTCTCTCGCCGGCATTTTCCACTTCTGCCGCCCCTGCCAGTCCCCCTGTAGCCCACGGTTCGTTCATTGCGGGCGGCGTTAATCCAGTTAACGGCAATTACTACTCTGCTGCTCCTATGGGAGGGGGCACGGGGACCGAATGGGCCTTGTATAGATATACCGGCGGCCCGGGAGCCCCGATACGAATCGGTACGATCACCACCGTAGGCGGCAACAACGGCGATCTGGCTTTCGACGCGCTCGGAAATCTCTACCTACTCTCCGGCAACCGAACTGGTACGCAGCCCAGGATCTATCGCATCAACGCTTCGGCGGTGAATGCTGGAACCGGCGCGGCCTCACTTATGCCCGGCACGGCTATAACAGCAGCTATGGTGATGCCAGGTATTGCCGGAAACTTTGCCGGCATCGCTTTTGTCAACGGTCGTTTGATTGCACAGCTTGGGGATGGAGGGCCTCCACCTCCAACAAATACGACCTACACCGTCTATAACCCTACGACTGGTGCTCAGATCACCCTGGAAAACTTTACCAACCGCAATGGCGGTGATATGGCTAGTTGTCAGGGCGCCTATACCGTCAAGTTGCAGAAAAACTTGCCACAGGGAAGGGTTGCCGCCGCACACCAGTTTGGCCTGGCGATTACGACGACTCCACCCAGCGCGCTTACAAACAACACGACGACAACCGCAGGTGTCGTGCCAAATGTTCAGCCACAGGTGGTAGGGCCGCTGCTGGGCTTGCCAGGAGGCACGTTCAACATTGCGGAAACCGCATCGGGAATGCCCAACCTGAGCAACTACGCGTCGAGCTGGATTTGTGTGGATGAAAGCAACGGCGGTATCGAGGTAGCACGTGGAAACGGCGCTACCGGCAGCTTCCAGATGCCAACTACGGTTGGAGGCGCAGATGTCGTTTGTACCTTCACCAATACGCCGCCAACTCTGCGCCTGCAAAAAGAGTTGCCCGTTGGCAGGCACCTACCCGGTGACCAGTTCACCTTGTCAATGTCAGGTACGGGAGCGCCTGCGTCAGCGGTCACCACCGGCAGTGGCTCCACGGCAACTGGTGTGCTGAACCACACCGCTGTCGCTGGCGGTACTGCATACACGCTGTCGGAGACAGCCGCAGGCACTACGGCCTTGAGCAACTACACCACCTCATACGCTTGCACCAACGCAAATCCAACGGGGCAGACTCCTAGCGGGAATAATGTCACTACGTTCTCGATCACGCCGGTGGCGGGCGATGATTTAACCTGCACCTTCTCCAACGCTAGCAAGCCTCGCCTTACGATCCGCAAGATCAGCGTGGCGGGTACCGGGGCGTTCAGCTTTTCGGGCTCAAATGGTTTCGGTCTTGAAACACTGACCACCTTGACCGAAGGTGTTGCCGTCACCGGCTCTACGCGTGTCTTGACTAGCGCAGGTGTATCGACAACGATACAGGAAACCACCGTACCGGCAGGTTATTCCCTCACGGACGTCACCTGTACCGGCATGGCCTCGGGCGGTACCGCCACGGCAAACCTTGGCACCGGGATCGTGACTTTGAATGCCGCGGCCACTGCCAGCGGGGCAGACATCCTGTGTACGTTCACCAATACAAAGAGCCCGAGTTTGCGTCTCCAAAAGGCCTTGCCCAACGGCCGTTTGTTGATAGGAGATCAGTTCACGCTATCGATGGCTGGTCCCAACGCACCTGTCCCAGTGACCACGACGGGAGCAGGTACGACGGCCACCGGACTGTCGACGCTCGCGGTAGCTACCGCCAATACTGCATACACCCTTTCGGAGGCTGCTGCGAACACAACGGTACTGCCTAGCTACACCTCTACTTGGGCCTGTACCAACACGCGTGCTGGAGGGCAGACTCCCAGTGGAACCGGCAGCAGCTTCTCCATCACGCCAGTGACGGGCGATGACCTGACGTGTACGTTTACCAACGCTATCAAGCCTCGTCTCACGATCCGCAAGATCAGCGTAGCTGGCGTCGGGCCGTTCAGTTTTTCTGGCAGTAATGGGGTCGTGAGCGAAACACTCACCACCCTGACGCAAGGGGTTGCCGTTACCGGACCCACGCGTAGCTTGGCCGCCGCAGGCGTAGCAACATCGATTGTGGAGGATGCAACACCAGGTTACTCGCTTACCGCCGCCACCTGTACCGGAATGGCATCGGGCGGTACCGCCACGGCAAACCTGGGCGCAGGGACCTTGGATTTGAATGCCGCAGCCACTGCCAGTGGGGCAGACATCCTGTGTACGTTCACCAATACAAAGAGTCCGAGTTTGCGTCTCCAAAAGGCCTTGCCCAATGGCCGCCTGTTGACAGGGGATCAGTTCACGCTATCGATGGCTGGTCCCAATGCACCTGCCCCAGTGACTACGACGGGAACTGGCACGACGGCCACCGAAGTGTCGACGCTCGCCGCAGCCACCGCCAATACTGCATACACCCTGTCAGAGGCTGCTGCGAACACAACGGTACTGCCTAACTACACCTCTACTTGGGCCTGTACCAACACGCGTGCTGGAGGGCAGACTCCCAATGGAACCGGCAGCAGCTTCTCCATCACGCCAGTGACAGGCGATGACCTGACGTGTACGTTTACCAACACGTTCGACCCCATCGTAACGATCAGCAAGAGCTCGAATCCAGCGAGCGGGCAAGTTGTGACGCCAGGGCAACTGGTGCAATACACGCTGACGGTGAACGTCGCGAACGGTCCAACTCGCAGTCCTGTTGTACTCACTGACTTGCTGGATAGCCAACTGGCATTCAGCGCTATCGTGACCAACCCGGCGGGCTTTGTACGTAACCCTGCTACCAACAGTTTCACGCTTGCTGCTGGCGCCGCCAATGGCAGCCGCAGCATTACCTACAGCGCTATTGTGTCCAACACCGCGAGTGGCGCGGTCAGCAACTTCGTTAGCGCGACGGGTGGAGGTGACCCTGGTCGCCCTGATCCGTCCTGCGCTACGCCAACAGGTTGTCGAACTGCTCATTCGATTGATCCAGTCGTAACGATTAGCAAGAGCTCCAACCCACCAAGCGGTCAGACCGTGACGCCAGGGCAACTGGTGCAATACACGTTGACGGTGAACGTCGCGAACGGTCCAACTCGCAGCCCCGTTGTACTCACCGACTTGCTGGACAGCCAACTGGCGTTCAGCGCTATCGTGACTAACCCGGCGGGCTTCGTACGTGACCCGGCTACCAACAGCTTTACGCTTGCTGCTGGCGCTGCCAACGGTAGTCGCAGCATCACCTATAGCGCTACTGTGTCCAATACGGCGAGTGGGGCGGTCAGCAACTTCGTCAGTGCGACGGGAGGAGGTGATCCTGGTCGTCCTGATCCAGTGTGCGCCACGCCTACGGGTTGCCGGACAACGAATCCGATCGATCCAGTCGTAACGATTAGCAAGAGCTCGAATCCAGCGAGCGGGCAAGTTGTGACGCCAGGGCAACTGGTGCAATACACGTTGACGGTGAACGTCGCGAATGGTCCAACTCGCAGTCCCGTTGTACTCACGGACTTGCTGGATAGCCAACTGACATTCAGCGCTATCGTGACCAACCCGGCAGGCTTTGTACGTGACCCGGCTACCAACAGCTTTACGCTTCCTGTGGGTGCGGCCAACGGCAGTCGCAGCATTACCTACAGCGCCCTGGTCTCCAATACAGCCAGTGGCGCAGTGAGCAACTTCGTTAGTGCAACCGGGGGAGGTGACCCTGGTCGTCCTGATCCGTTGTGTGCAACGCCATCGGGTTGTCGGACTGCTCACTCGATTGACCCGGTAGTGACGATCAGTAAGAGCTCCAACCCGCCAAGCGGGCAAGTTGTGACGCCAGGGCAGTTGGTGCAATATACATTGACGGTGAACGTCGCGAACGGTCCCACTCGCAGTCCCGTTGTACTCACCGACTTGCTGGATAGCCAACTGACGTTCAGTGCGATCGTGACCAACCCGGCAGGCTTTGTACGTGACCCCGCGACTAACAGTTTCACGCTTCCTGTAGGGGCCGCCAATGGCAACCGCAGCATCACCTATAGCGCTACTGTGTCCAATACGGCCAGTGGCGCTGTCAGTAACTTCGTCAGTGCGACGGGAGGAGGCGACCCTGGCAGACCTGATCCAGTGTGTGCAACACCATCGGGTTGTCGGACGGCTCATTCGATTGACCCGGTAGTGACGATTAGTAAGAGCTCTAACCCGGCAAGCGGTCAGGCCGTAACGCCAGGGCAATTAGTGCAATACACGCTGACGGTGAACGTCGCGAACGGTCCCACTCGCAGCCCCGTTGTACTCACGGACTTGCTGGATAGCCAACTGACGTTCAGCGCTATCGTGACCAATCCAGCTGGCTTTGTACGTGACCCCGCGACTAACAGTTTCACGCTTCCCGTGGGTGCAGCTAATGGCAGCCGCAGCATCACCTACAGCGCTACTGTGTCCAATACAGCCAGCGGTGCAGTCAGCAACTTCGTTAGTGCGACAGGAGGAGGTGATCCTGGCCGTCCTGATCCAGTGTGTGCAACACCATCGGGTTGCCGGACGGCTCACTCGATTGACCCGGTGGTGACTATCAGCAAGAGCTCGAATCCACCGAGCGGACAGACCGTAACGCCAGGCCAACTAGTGCAATACACGCTGACGGTGAACGTCGCGAACGGTCCAACTCGCAGCCCCGTTGTACTCACGGACTTGCTGGATAGCCAACTGACGTTCAGCGCTATCGTGACCAATCCGGCGGGCTTTGTACGTGACCCCGCGACCAATAGTTTCACGCTTCCTGTTGGCGCAGCCAACGGCAGTCGCAGCATCACCTACAGCGCCTTGGTCTCCAATACGGCAAGTGGGGCGGTGAGCAACTTCGTCAGCGCGACGGGCGGAGGCGACCCTGGTCGCCCTGATCCAGTGTGTGCAACCCCATCGGGTTGCCGAACTGCTCATTCGATTGATCCGGTAGTGACGATCAGCAAGAGCTCCAACCCGGCAAGCGGTCAGACCGTGACGCCCGGGCAGTTGGTGCAATACACGTTGACGGTGAACGTCGCGAACGGTCCAACAAGAAGCCCAGTTGTGCTGGCTGATTTGTTAGATAGCCAGTTGACGTTCAGCGCTATCGTGACCAACCCGGCGGGCTTTGTACGCGACCCCGCTACCAACACCTTCACGCTTCCTGTGGGCGCAGCCAACGGCAGTCGTAGCATCACCTACAGCGCTTTGGTCTCCAATACGGCGAGTGGGGCGGTCAGCAACTTCGTTAGTGCGACGGGAGGAGGTGATCCTGGTCGTCCGGATCCAGTGTGTGCAACACCATCGGGTTGCCGGACAGCTCATTCGATTGACCCGGTGGTAACGATCAGTAAGAGCTCGAACCCGCCGAGTGGGCAGGCCGTGCTACCTGGTCAGTTGATCCAGTACACCTTGACGGTGAACGTTGCCAATGGCCCAACAAGAAGCCCAGTTGTGTTGAACGATTTGCTGGATAGCCAGTTGACGTTCAGCGCCATCGTGACCAACCCGGCAGGTTTTGTACGTGACCCGGCTACCAACAGCTTTACGCTTGCTGCTGGCGCAGCTAATGGCAGTCGCAGTATCACCTACAGCGCTACTGTGTCCAATACGGCGAGTGGGGCGGTCAGCAATTTCGTCAGCGCGACGGGCGGAGGTGATCCAGGCAGGCCTGATCCAGTGTGCGCAACCCCATCGGGTTGCCGGACGGCTCACTCGATTGATCCAGTAGTAACGATCAGCAAGAGCTCGAATCCAGCGAGCGGGCAAGTTGTGACACCAGGCCAACTGGTGCAATACACCTTGACCGTGAACGTGGCGAATGGCCCAACAAGAAGCCCAGTTGTGTTGAACGATCTGCTGGATAGCCAGTTGACGTTCAGCGCCATCGTGACTAACCCGGCAGGCTTTGTACGTGACCCCGCGACCAACAGTTTCACGCTTCCCGTGGGTGCGGCCAATGGCAGCCGCAGCATCACCTACAGCGCTTTGGTCTCCAATACGGCGAGTGGCGCGGTGAGCAACTTCGTCAGTGCAACGGGAGGAGGTGACCCAGGTCGTCCTGATCCAGTCTGCGCTACGCCTACGGGTTGCCGGACGGCTCATTCGATTGATCCGGTGGTAACGATCAGTAAGACCTCCAACCCGCCGAGCGGGCAGACCGTGTTACCTGGCCAGTTGATCCAGTACACGCTGACGGTGAACGTCGCGAACGGTCCAACTCGCAGTCCCGTTGTGCTCACGGACTTGCTGGATAGCCAACTGACGTTTAGCGCTATCGTGACTAACCCGGCAGGCTTTGTACGTGATCCGGCTACCAACAGTTTCACGCTTCCTGTGGGCGCGGCCAATGGCAGTCGCAGCATCACCTACAGCGCCCTGGTCTCCAATACGGCGAGTGGTGCAGTGAGCAACTTCGTTAGTGCGACGGGCGGAGGTGATCCAGGCAGGCCTGATCCAGTGTGCGCAACACCATCCGGTTGCCGAACTGCTCACTCGATTGACCCGGCAGTGACGATCAGTAAGAGCTCTAACCCGGCAAGCGGTCAGACCGTGACGCCAGGGCAATTAGTGCAATACACGCTGACGGTGAACGTAGCCAACGGTCCGACGAGAAGTCCAGTTGTGCTGGCCGACTTGCTGGATAGCCAGCTGACGTTTAGTGCCATCGTGACCAATCCAGCTGGCTTTGTACGCGACCCCGCGACCAACAGTTTCACGCTTCCCGTTGGCGCGGCCAATGGCAGTCGCAGCATCACCTACAGCGCCTTGGTCTCCAATACAGCCAGTGGTGCGGTGAGCAACTTCGTCAGTGCGACGGGCGGAGGTGACCCTGGCAGACCTGATCCAGTGTGTGCCACCCCATCGGGTTGCCGAACGGCTCATTCGATTGATCCGGTCGTGACGATCAGCAAGAGCTCTAACCCGGCAAGCGGTCAGACCGTGACGCCAGGCCAACTGGTGCAATACACGCTGACGGTGAACGTGACCAATGGTCCAACTCGCACCCCCGTTGTACTCGCCGACCTGTTGGATGGCCAACTGACGTTCAGCGCTATCGTGACCAACCCGGCGGGTTTTGTACGCGACCCCGCTACCAACAGTTTCACGCTTGCTGCTGGCGCGGCCAATGGCAGTCGCAGCATCACCTACAGCGCTTTGGTCTCCAATACGGCGAGTGGCGCGGTGAGCAACTTCGTCAGTGCAACGGGAGGAGGTGATCCTGGTCGCCCTGATCCAGTGTGCGCCACCCCATCGGGTTGTCGAACTGCTCATTCAATTGATCCAGTGGTGACGATCAGTAAGAGCTCTAACCCGGCAAGCGGTCAGACCGTGACGCCAGGGCAACTGGTGCAATACACCTTGACGGTGAATGTGGCCAATGGTCCAACCCGCAGTCCGGTCGTGTTGAATGATTTGTTGGATAGTCAGTTGACGTTCAGCGCTATCGTGACCAACCCGGCGGGCTTTGTACGTGACCCGGCTACCAACAGCTTTACGCTCCCTGTTGGCGCAGCTAATGGCAGTCGCAGCATCACCTACAGCGCCTTGGTCTCCAATACGGCCAGCGGTGCAGTGAGCAACTTCGTCAGTGCGACGGGCGGAGGTGACCCTGGTCGTCCTGATCCAGTATGTGCCACCCCATCGGGTTGCCGGACGGCTCATTCGATTGATCCGGTAGTAACGATCAGCAAGAGCTCCAACCCGCCGAATGGTCAGACAGTGACGCCGGGGCAACTGGTGCAATACACGCTGACGGTGAACGTGACCAATGGCCCAACCCGCAGTCCGGTGGTGTTGAACGATTTGTTGGATAGTCAGTTGACGTTCAGCGCCATCGTGACCAACCCAGCGGGCTTTGTACGTGACCCGGCAACCAACAGCTTTACGCTCCCTGTTGGCGCCGCCAACGGCAGCCGCAGCATCACCTACAGCGCCTTGGTCTCCAATACGGCCAGCGGTGCGGTGAGCAACTTCGTTAGTGCGACGGGAGGAGGTGACCCTGGTCGTCCCGATCCAGTGTGCGCCACCCCATCGGGTTGCCGGACGGCTCATTCGATTGATCCGGTAGTGACGATCAGCAAGAGCTCCAACCCGCCAAGCGGTCAGACCGTGACGCCGGGGCAACTGGTGC
The DNA here is from genome assembly GCF_000422885.1 of Ottowia thiooxydans DSM 14619. Taxonomy (GTDB): domain Bacteria; phylum Pseudomonadota; class Gammaproteobacteria; order Burkholderiales; family Burkholderiaceae_C; genus Ottowia; species Ottowia thiooxydans. The sequence goes on from NZ_KE383947.1 coordinate 33,250, forward strand.
AATACACCTTGACGGTGAACGTGGCCAATGGCCCAACCCGCAGTCCGGTGGTGTTGAACGATTTGCTGGATAGTCAATTGACATTCAGCGCTATCGTGACCAACCCGGCAGGCTTTGTACGTGACCCGGCTACCAACAGCTT
>NZ_KE383947.1:33902-38084 GCF_000422885.1 Ottowia thiooxydans DSM 14619
GCGACGGGAGGAGGCGACCCTGGCAGACCTGATCCAGTGTGTGCCACCCCATCGGGTTGCCGGACAGCTCATTCGATTGATCCAGTCGTGACGATCAGTAAGAGCTCCAACCCGCCGAGTGGGCAAGTTGTGACACCAGGGCAATTGGTGCAATACACCTTGACCGTGAACGTGGCCAATGGTCCAACAAGAAGCCCAGTTGTGTTGAACGATTTGCTGGATAGCCAGTTGACGTTCAGCGCCATCGTGACCAACCCGGCGGGCTTTGTACGTGACCCGGCAACCAACAGCTTCACGCTCCCTGTGGGTGCAGCCAACGGCAGCCGCAGCATCACTTACAGCGCCTTGGTCTCCAATACAGCCAGCGGTGCAGTGAGCAACTTCGTCAGTGCGACGGGAGGAGGCGACCCTGGCAGACCTGATCCAGTGTGTGCCACCCCATCGGGTTGCCGGACGGCTCATTCGATTGATCCAGTCGTAACGATCAGCAAGAGCTCCAACCCGCCAAGCGGTCAGACCGTGACGCCAGGGCAGTTGGTGCAATACACGCTGACGGTGAACGTAGCGAACGGTCCAACAAGAAGCCCAGTTGTATTGAACGATTTGCTGGATAGCCAGTTGACGTTCAGCGCTATCGTGACCAATCCAGCGGGCTTTGTACGTGACCCGGCTACCAACAGCTTTACGCTTGCTGCTGGCGCCGCCAATGGCAGTCGCAGCATCACCTACAGCGCTTTGGTCTCCAATACGGCGAGTGGGGCGGTGAGCAATTTCGTCAGTGCGACTGGCGGAGGCGATCCTGGTCGCCCCGATCCAGTGTGTGCCACCCCATCGGGTTGCCGGACAGCTCACTCGATTGATCCAGTCGTAACGATCAGCAAGAGCTCGAATCCACCGAGCGGGCAGGTTGTGACGCCAGGGCAACTGGTGCAATACACCTTGACCGTGAACGTGGCCAATGGTCCAACAAGAAGCCCAGTTGTGTTGAACGATTTGCTGGATAGCCAGTTGACATTCAGCGCTATCGTGACCAACCCGGCAGGCTTTGTACGTGACCCGGCTACCAACAGCTTTACGCTTGCTGCTGGCGCGGCCAACGGCAGTCGCAGCATCACTTACAGCGCCTTGGTCTCCAATACAGCCAGCGGTGCGGTGAGCAACTTCGTCAGTGCGACGGGAGGAGGCGACCCTGGCAGACCTGATCCAGTGTGTGCCACCCCATCGGGTTGCCGGACAGCTCACTCGATTGATCCAGTCGTAACGATCAGCAAGAGCTCCAACCCGCCAAGCGGGCAAGTTGTGACGCCAGGGCAACTGGTGCAATACACCTTGACCGTGAACGTGGCCAATGGTCCAACAAGAAGCCCAGTTGTGTTGAACGATTTGCTGGATAGCCAGTTGACATTCAGCGCTATCGCGACCAACCCGGCAGGCTTTGTACGTGACCCGGCTACCAACAGCTTTACGCTTGCTGCTGGCGCGGCCAACGGCAGTCGCAGCATCACCTACAGTGCTTTGGTCTCCAATACGGCGAGTGGGGCGGTCAGCAACTTCGTCAGTGCGATGGGAGGAGGCGACCCTGGCAGACCTGATCCAGTATGTGCCACCCCATCGGGTTGCCGGACAGCTCACTCGATTGATCCAGTCGTAACGATCAACAAGAGCTCCAACCCGCCAAGCGGGCAAGTTGTGACGCCAGGGCAATTGGTGCAATACACGCTGACTGTGAACGTAGCGAATGGCCCAACAAGAAGCCCAGTTGTGTTGAACGATCTGCTGGATAGCCAGTTGACGTTCAGCGCTATCGTGACCAACCCGGCAGGCTTTGTACGTGACCCGGCTACCAACAGCTTCACGCTTCCTGTGGGCGCTGCCAACGGCAGCCGCAGCATCACTTACAGCGCCTTGGTTTCCAATACGGCCAGTGGTGCAGTGAGCAACTTCGTTAGCGCGACGGGAGGAGGTGACCCTGGTCGTCCCGATCCAGTATGTGCCACCCCATCGGGTTGCCGAACTGCTCACTCGATTGACCCGGTAGTGACGATCAGTAAGAGCTCCAACCCGGCAAGCGGTCAGGGCGTAGTGCCAGGCCAATTGGTGCAGTACACGCTGACGGTGAACGTGGCCAATGGCCCAACAAGAAGCCCAGTTGTGTTGAGCGATCTGCTGGATAGCCAGTTGACGTTCAGCGCCATCGTGACCAACCCAGCGGGTTTTGTGCGTGACCCCGCGACCAACAGCTTTACGCTTCCCGTTGGCGCGGCCAATGGCAGCCGCAGCATCACCTACAGCGCTGTGGTCTCCAATACAGCCAGCGGTGCAGTGAGCAACTTCGTCAGTGCGACGGGAGGAGGTGACCCTGGTCGTCCTGACCCTGTCTGTGATCCAGCGGCAACTTGCCGGACGACCAACCCAGTTGATCCGTTGGTGACCATCAGCAAGAGCTCCAACCCGGTGAGCGGGCAACCCGTGACACCAGGGCAACTGGTGCAATACACCTTGACGGTGAACGTGCTCAATGGCCCAACCCGTAGCCCAGTGGTGTTGAGCGACTTGTTAGACAGTCAGTTGACCTTTGACACCATCGTGACCAACACCGATGGGTTTGTGCGCGACCCCGCCACCAACACCTTCACGCTCCCTGTGGGCGCAACCAATGGCAGCCGAAGTGTGACCTACAGCGCCATGGTGTCCAGTACCGCCGGTGGCGCGGTCAGCAACTTCGTCAGTGCCACAGGAGGAGGGGACCCAGGTCGCCCAGACCCAACGTGTGATGCGGCCGCGACCTGCCGAACCACCAACCCGATTGACCCGGTAGTGACCATCAGCAAGAGTTCCAACCCGCCAAGCGGGCAGCGCGTATTGCCGGGTCAACTGGTGCAATACACGCTGACGGTGAACGTGGTCAACGGCCCTACACGGAGTGCGGTGGTGCTGAGCGATCTGCTCGACAGTCAATTGGCGTTTGAAGCAATCCTGGCCAACCCGGCGGACTTTGTGCGCGATCCGGCCACCAACACGTTTACCTTGCCCAGTGGCGCAGCCAACGGCAGCAGAAGCGTGACCTACAGCGCGCGTGTCTCCAACACCGCGAGCGGTGCAGTGAGCAACTTTGTCAGCGCCACGGGCGGCGGGGATCCGGGCAGGCCCGATCCAACCTGTGATGCCGCAGCAACTTGCCGAACCACCAATCCGGTTGACCCGGTAGTGACCATCCGCAAGAGCTCCAACCCACCTAGCGGTGAAACGGTGCAGCCAGGTCAATTGGTGCAATACACACTGACGGTGAACATAACCAACGGACCTACAAGAAGTGCCGTGGTATTGAACGATCTGCTCGATAGCAAGTTGAGGTTCGAGGCGATAGGGGCCAACTCAGCAGGCTTTATCCACGATCCGGCCACCAACACTTTCACGCTCCCCAGCGGCGAAACGAACGGAAGCCGAAGTGTGACCTACAGCGCCCGTGTCGCTAACCCCGCTAGTGGAACTGTCAGCAACTTTGTCAGTGGTACGGGCGGTGGCGATCCTGGCGATCCCGATCCAATCTGTGATCCGGCCGGCGCGTGCGAAACCACTCACGCCATCCAGCCAAGAAGTGCAACCATAGAGCCTGTCCCTGCCAATGCACCATGGGCGCTTTGGTTGTTGGGATTCCTGATTGTTGGATTCCGCTTGCGGCGGCGCTGAGTTTTTTTCCGGACGAAGCGCTGCGAGGTCCGGATGAGCGTTGAGGGAAAAAACGCAACCCTTGTTTTAGCCAGTGCGCTATGGAAAGGGCATGCAAAGCATCATTGCGAGACAGCAGGGCAGTGCGTGTGCTCAAACATTGTGCTGGTCTAATTTCGAAAGACATCCCGATGAGGGAAATCAATGTCTCACAGGAATAGAAATGACCAAAGCCAAGACTAGGCGATCGTTCGACGCGGCGTTTAAGCTGCAGATCGTCAAGATGATTCGAGAGCAGCACCTGAGCGTGTCTCAGGTCTGCCGTGATATGGAGCTGACTGATAGCGCCGTCAGGCGCTGGCTCGATCAATATGAAGCGGAACTGTCGGGCCAGCGCGGCATTGGTAAGCCGCTGACGCCCGAGCAACAGCGTATCCGGGAGCTCGAAGCGCAGAACCTTCAACTTCGCCAGGACAACGACTTCCTAAAAAAAGCATCGGCCTTCTTTGCCCG
>NZ_AUGX01000044.1 GCF_000422885.1 Ottowia thiooxydans DSM 14619
CCCCCGCCCTCTCCCAGGGGGAGAGGGAGTGAAAACCGAGCCGGCCTCCGACCTTAATAGAAGAACACAGGGTAGCTATTTAGCGCTGCGAACAAATCAAACGCCGCTTGCCCTCACCGGTTGGCCGGCCCCGCCCAACCCTCCCAAGGGGAGAGGGCGTGAAGACTCAAATCGATTCCAACCGCCACAACTCCTCCACACTCTCCCGCTTCCGAATCACCCGCGCATTACCCCCATCCACCATGACCTCCGCCGCACGCGGACGCGTGTTGTAGTTGCTGCTCATGCTCATGCTGTACGCACCTGCAGACAGCACAGCCAGCAGATCACCGGGCTGCACTGCCAGGTCTCGGTCACGGCCCAGCCAATCCCCGCTTTCGCACACCGGGCCCACCACGTCATAAGTGATGGGGGGCGCATCGCGTGGCTGAAGAGGAACGATCTGGTGAAACGCTTCGTAGAGTGCCGGACGTGGCAGATCATTCATGGCGGCATCGACGATGCAGAAATTCTTCTGCTCGCCGGGCTTGAGGTATTGCACTTCGGTGATGCAGACCCCGGCATTTCCCACCAGCGAGCGGCCGGGCTCGATCATGATGGTGCGGTTCCCAAAGCCACGGGCATCCAGGCGCGCCAGTAACAGCGTCCACAGCGCATCAGCCTGTGGCGGTGTGTCGCCGTTGTAATTGATGCCCAGCCCACCGCCGAAGTCGATGTGATGAATAGCAATTCCGGCCGCTTCGATGGTGCTCACCAGGTCGAGGACGCGGTCCATGGCTTCCAGATAAGGGGCCTCTTCCGTGATTTGCGAGCCGATGTGGCAATCAATCCCCACCACCCGCAGGCCGGGCAGGGCGGCTGCACGTTGGTAGGCGGTCAGCGCGTCTTCGTGCGCAATGCCGAATTTATTGCCTTTCAGGCCGGTGGAAATGTAGGGGTGTGTCTTGGCATCCACGTTCGGATTGACGCGGATACTGACGGGCGCCACTGCTCCGCATTCACGCGCCACCGCATCCAACACCTCCAGCTCAGCGAGGCTTTCCACGTTGAAACAGCCCACACCGGCATGCAAGGCGTGGCGCATCTCATGGCGGGTCTTGCCGACACCTGAAAAGATGATTTTGGCGGGCTCAGCACCTACAGCCAGCGCGCGCTCGAGCTCGCCTGAGGAAACAATGTCGAAGCCGCAGCCAGCCTCAGCCAGAAGTTTCAAAATGGCGAGCGAGGAGTTGGCCTTCATGGCATAGCAGATCAGTGCTTTCCTGCCAGCCAGGCCACGCTGATAGGCGGCGAGCGCCGAAAGCACCGCAGCCTGTGAATAGACGAAGAGGGGGGTGCCATGCTGAGCAGCGAGTGCGCGCAGTTCCACCTGCTCTACGACCAGTTGGCCGCCGTTATAGGCCACAAAAGGACCGCCAGGCAGGGCGGAAGGCTCGGAGGGCAGATGATTCATTGGGTTTCAGGCAAATTGGGCAGGGCGGATGGCAACGGAGCTTGCTCGTTGGTGGCGGCCGGCACAGCCGCCGGTTCACCAGCGGCGCGCTTGGGCTTGCCAAACACCGTTTGCGGCAGCGTGGCGCGCTCCGCAGCCGGGACGGTGCCCGGAATGACCAGCGGGCCTTTCTGTCCACAGGCGGTCAAGATGACCGCGACAATGGGGAGGACAAGCCCGATGGCTAGAATTCTTGCAGGCTGCAGCTTCAGTGGCATAGAAAACGATTGTAATGACCGACCTTGAATATCTAAATTTGGCTGAAATCTTGCTGGCCCGCATTGAGGCACGCTGCGACCAGCTCAATGAAACCACGCAAGCCGATATCGATAACCAGCGTGTAGGCGGTATGGTGACCCTGGCGTTTGACGATGGCAGTCAGGTCATCGTCAATTTGCAAAAACCCTTGCAGGAGGTCTGGTTGGCAGCGCGCTCGGGGGGCTATCACTACCGCTATCAAGGTGATGCCTGGCGCGATACCAAGACGAATGAGGAGTTCTTTGAGCGGCTATCGGCCAGTGTGAGTGAGCACGCGGGCATGCCTTTGGTTTTTAGCGCCTGAAACCCTGACGGCTCCAGGGAAAACCTCTGGGACCGCCGGAGTTTCGTGCTGATCAGCGTTTTCAGCCTAGTTCTTGAACAAATCCAGAATGCGGTTGCGTTCCTCAGACGGCGCCTGAGTTTCCTGTGAAGTCTCCGCAGGTGGGGCCAGGCCGGCGCCGCCCAGGTGGCTGATGCCGCCGCCGCGCGCATATTCTTCGTAGTACCAATCACTGCCGACATTCACGACACCTTCCGGCGGCGTGAGTTGCGCCACAGGTACGCCCTTGAGCGCAGTCTGCATAAAGTCAATCCAGATTGGCAGCGAGAGCCCGCCGCCAGTTTCGCGATTGCCCAGGTTGCGCGGCGTGTCATAGCCCATCCAGACCACACCCACCAGTGTGGGTTGATAGCCTGCGAACCATGCATCCATGGAGTCGTTGGTGGTGCCTGTCTTGCCGTATAGATCCGGCCGTTTGAGCGTGGCCTGCGCCTTCGCGGCGGTGCCGCTGCGCGCTACTTCCTGCAACATGGTGTTCATGATGAACGCATTGCGGGCGTCGATGGCACGGCTGGCGTCGCTCGGTTGGGGCGGCTGGCTATCAACCAGAATTTTGCCGGTGTGATCCGTTACACGGGTGATCAGGAACGGATTGACGCGGTATCCGCCGTTGGCAAACACGCCAAAACCAGCGGCCAGCTGCATGGGAGTTACCGAGCCAGCGCCCAGCGCCATGGTCAGGTAAGGCGGGTTTCGCTCCGCATCGAAGCCAAAACGGGTGATCCAATCCTGGGCGTACTGTGGCGTCACGGATTGCAGCACACGAATGGAGATCATGTTGCGTGAGCGGGCCAAACCGCGTTTCATGCTCATGGGGCCTTCAAAACCACCTTCGTAGTTCTTTGGTTCCCAAGGTTGGCCACCCGTCACGCTGCTGTCGAAGAACAGCGGGGCGTCATTGACGATGGTCGAGGGTGAAAAACCCTTTTCCAGGGAGGCTGAATAGACGAACGGCTTGAAGCTGGAGCCTGGCTGACGCCACGCTTGTGTTACATGGTTGAATTTATTTTTGTCGAAGTCAAAGCCTCCTACGAGTGCTTTGACCGCACCGTTGCGAGGATCCAACGCGACCAGCGCGCCCTCAACCTCCGGCAATTGCGCGATTTCCCATCCAGCCTTGGCGTTCTTGACGATGCGGATCACCGCGCCCGGCCGGATACGGATGGCGGGAGCGGCCTTGGGCGAGAGTCCGCTCTGTGCAGCTCGTAGGCCTTCGCCAGTGATTTCGACTTTTTCGCCGTTTTGGCGCATGGCCTCGACTTTTTTGGCGTCTGCTTCAGTCACGACGGCAGCCAGGAGGTTGCCGGTGTCGGGGTGGTTGACCAGGGCGTCATCGATCGCATCCTCCACCTCGGCCGCGACCTTTGGCAGTTCGATGAATTTCTCCGGGCCGCGATAGGCTTTGCGGCGATCGAAGTCGAGAATGCCTTTGCGCAGCGCTTCGTAAGCGGCGTTCTGATCGGAAGCAGTGATGGAGGTGTAGACGTTCAGGCCACGGTTGTAGGTTTGGTCGCCGTACTGGGCGAACATGAGCTGGCGTACCATTTCCGCCACATATTGGGCGTGGACGCGCGTGCCTTCGCTAGGTGGGCGGATGCGCAGCTCTTCTTTCTTGGCCTTAGCAGCTTGTTCGGCGGTGATGAAGCCGTTGTCCTCCATGCGCTCAACGATGTAGAGCTGACGAGAGCGTGCGCGCGTAGGGTTGCTGATGGGGTTGTTGGCAGACGGCGCCTGGGGCAATCCGGCCAGCATGGCGGCTTCAGCGATGGAGATGTCCTTCAGCGGTTTGCCGAAATAAGCTTCGGAAGCCGCCGCGAACCCATAGGAGCGGTTGCCCAGGTAGATCTGGTTCATGTAGATCTCCAGGATCTGGTCCTTCGTGAGCATGTGCTCAAGCTTGAAGGTCAGCAGAATCTCGTAGATCTTGCGGGTGTAGGTTTTCTCGGAAGACAAATAGACGTTGCGCGCCACCTGCATGGTGATCGTGGAGGCGCCCTGGCTTTTCAGTCGGCCCAGGTTGGCGATTGCGGCACGCGCAACGCCCACGTAGTCCACTCCGTTGTGCTGGTAGAAGCGAGCGTCCTCAATGGCCAGGACCGCGTCTTTCATCACCTGCGGAATTTCCTTGATGGGCGTCAGGTTACGGCGTTCTTCTCCGAACTGGCCGATCAGCGCACCTTCGGCGGTGTACACGCGCAGAGGCAGCTTGGGACGGTAGTTGGACAACTCCGACACATCGGGCAGGTTGGGGTAGGCGATCGCCAGCGCCATGAGGCCAGCCATCACTGCACACGCCGCCACGGCGAACAGGGCACCGAACACCCATATGCAAGCCTTGGTGACCCATCTCAGCCATTTCGGGGTGGGGGCGGCTGCGCGGTTGGCCGACGCGGAGCCTGAGTTTTCTGTGGGCATACAGCTACATTGGTTAGTTAGTTAGCAGGCACTTTCGCGCAAGAGTGTGACTTCAGGCAGTTTTTTGCCCCGGGGGATAGGTGGATCATGATTGAAACCAAAGATAATCAAACGTGTTTCATCGTTAGTTTTTGACAACGAGTGAAACAGGATCTGTCTTGTTTTTCCTTTGCGTAGCAAAGAGCTTGCTGCTAGCATGCAAGTGAAGTATTAAGGTTGCACGTTTGTGCGACCGAAAGTAACCAGGTGCCTTCTTGACTATTGCCTCGATGTTCAGCCGACGACCTGCGCCGATGATTGGCCTTGACATCAGCCCTTCAAGTGCGAAGCTGGTGGAATTGGGCAATGACCGCTCAGCCACCCTCACACTCGAGCGCTGTGCCATCGAGCCGTTGGGGCGAGGCTGGATCAATGACGGCAATATCGAAAAATTCGATGAAGTGGTGGATGCCCTGCGGCGACTGGTCACTAAAAGTGGTACCAAAGCCAAGCAAGTGGCGATGGCTTTGCCAGCTTCGGTTGTTATAAGCAAGAAGATCATTTTACCAAGTGGCCTGAGCGAACGCGAGATGGAGCTTCAGGTTGAGTCTGAGGCCAACCAATACATCCCATTCTCGCTGGACGAAGTAAGCCTGGATTTCTGTGTGGCAGGCCCCAGCGCTACTTCTGCGGGTGACATTGATGTCGTCATCGCGGCGTCACGCAAGGAAAAGGTCGAAGACCGCCAAGGCTTGGCCGAATCCGCCGGGCTCACACCGGTCGTGATCGATGTGGAATCCTACGCTTCCCGCCTGGCTGTTGGTCGGGTGATTGAGCGGCTGCCCGGTGGCGGCAGGGATGCCGTGATTGCGCTGTTCGAGATTGGCGCCACCACCTCCACACTGCAGGCCTTGCGCAACGATGAGCTTCTCTATGAGCGTGATCAGATTTTTGGTGGCGCGCAGTTGACCCAGATGCTGGTACGCCAATACGGTTTCACGCAGGAAGAAGCCGAAGCCAAGAAGCGCGCGGGTGAACTGCCGGACGATTTCGGTGCGGTGGTTCTGCGGCCTTATGTAGAGTCACTGGCTCAAGAAGTTGAGCGCGCTTTGAAATTTTTCTTCACGAGCACGCCGCACCATCGGGTGGACTATGTGTTGCTGGCTGGCGGCACGGCCGGGCTCCTGGGTTTGACTGAAGCGGTTACCAAGCACACCACGTTTCCTTGCCAGGTGGTCAATCCGTTCGAAGGAATGGACATCGGCCGGGGTGTGCGTGAGAAACGAATGCTGCGTGAGGCGCCTTCCTATCTAACGGCTTGCGGTTTGGCCATGCGGAGGTTCCTGCGGTGATTTTGATCAACCTGCTGCCCCACAGGGAAATGGCGCGCCAAGCGGCGCGCAAGGGTTTCAATGCCTCGCTGGTAGGGGCAGTCGTGAGCGGCGCTCTGATCGCCGCCACCATCTATATTTGGTATCAGGGCGCCATCTCGGAGCAACAGGATCGCAACGCGTTCCTGGAACGCGAGATCAAGGTGCTTGATAACGAGATCAAGGAAATTGCTACGTTGCAGGATGAAATCGCAGCCCTGAAGGCGCGGCAACAAGCCGTTGAGGGGTTGCAGGCGGATCGCAATTTGCCGGTGCATCTGCTGAACGAGGCTGTTCGCCAGTTGCCCGAAGGCGTTTACCTCAAGAGCGTCAGGCAAGTGAACCGCAACGTTCTCCTGGCGGGGGTCGCTCAGTCCAATGAACGTGTTTCCACACTATTGCGCAACCTTTCCCGTAACAGTGAATGGGTGACCAAACCCGAACTCATCGAGATCGTGGCCGGTCGTCTGGCCTTGTCGCCCCGGGAGCAGCGCGTCGTATACAACTTCGTCGTGCGTGTTCAACTGCAACAAGCCAGCGCTGCCCAGCCAGCGTCTACGCCCCGCCCGGCGATCCGGCGCTGAGGAGATTTTCAGTATGAAACTCTCTCCAAACATGGATATTCAAGGCTCTCTGCAGGCGGTCGGCAACCAGTTTCGCGGGTTGGATTCAAAAGATCCCTCCTCCTGGCCTGGGATTCCCCGCTACGCGTTGCTCGCCGCAGTAGCGGCAGTGGTGCTCACCATGCTCTGGTTTCTGTGGCTGAAAAGCTCGGATGAAGAGCTTGAAGCGACTCGCGCAAAGGAGCAAACCTTGCGCGCTGATTACAAGACCAAGCTTCAGAAGGCGGTCAGCCTTGAAGAATTGAAGAAGCAGCGAGCTCAGGTTCAGCAGTACGTGACCTTGCTTGAAAAGCAATTGCCCAGCAAGGCGGAGATGGATGCCTTGTTGTCAGACATCAACCAGGCAGGCATTGGTCGCAATTTGCAGTTTGATCTCTTCCGGCCCGGTCAGATCACCATCAAAGATTACTATGCCGAGCTGCCCATTGCAGTGAAGGTCACCGGGCGTTATCACGACCTGGGCGCTTTCACCGCAGACATCGCGCATTTGTCTCGCATCGTGACTCTTAATAACATCGCGGTTACTCCCAGTACTGACAGGGACAAATCCGGCTCCCTGGTGCTTGAAGCAACAGCCAAGACCTTCCGCTACCTTGACGCCACTGAAGTGGCGGCGCAGCGCGCAGCTGCCAAAAAGGGAGCCAGGAAGTGATCGGCCGCGTCAACAAGCACTTCTGGATGGCACTGGCGATCCTGCCTTTAATCGGCTGTTCTTCTTCGAATGATGAAGATCTCCGGCAATGGATGGCCGAGCAGCGTCGCCAGACGGTGCCTCGCGTGTCCCCTATCAGCGAACCTAAGCAGTATGTGCCCTTGGAGTACACCGAGGTCGTCGCCACGGATCCCTTCAGCAGCATCAGACTGACGCAGGCCTTGAAGCGGGATTCGGATTCTCCCAATTCGAGCGCTGCCTTGTTGGCGCCAGAACTCAACCGGCGCAAGGAGCCGCTGGAAAGTCATCCGCTGGACACCATGGTCATGGTGGGCAGCTTGGAAAGAAAAGGCCAGCGCGTCGCGCTGGTCAAGGTAGATAGCCTTTTGTACCAGGTGCGCCAAGGCAACTACCTTGGACAGAACTATGGAAGAGTGATGAAAGTCGCTGAGGGCGAAATCACTTTGCGTGAAATTGTGCAGGATGCGGCTGGTGAGTGGATCGAGCGAAGCGCTGCGCTGCAACTGCAGGAGAAAACAAAATGAGGAACTGGGTCTCTTTGGCGCGAAGTATCGTGCGCCGCCTGGCGCTCGGCTTAGCCGCACTTGGTGCGGCAAGCGGAGCGCTGGCGCAAACCAGCATCGAATCCGTGACAGGGTCGATTCAGGCAGGCACGGAGGTCGTGCGCATCGAGCTCTCGCAGCCTCTGGCTGCGATTCCACAAGGCTTTGTCATTCAGTCGCCTGCGCGTATTGCTCTGGATTTTCCGGGTGTCACCAACGGCCTGGGCCGCAACTCGGTGGCGGTCAATCAGGGTAATGTGCGGGCGGTCAGTGTGGTACAGGCCGGTGACAGAACCCGTGTTGTGCTCAATCTGAGCCGTGCGGCCAACTACAGGGCCGAGGTGCAGGGTCGTGCACTGCTTGTGATGCTCGACTCAGCGGCTTCTGCGGCGGTGGCCAACACCCCCGCGCCCATGTTTGCGGAAACCCGCGCCCTGGCGGACGTGCTCCCCCTGCGAGACATCGACTTCAGGCGCGGTGTCGAGAGTTCAGGCCGTGTGATTGTGGATTTACCTAGCAATCAGGTGGGTGTGGATATCCGCCAGCAAGGACCGGCTCTGGTGGTAGAGCTCTTGAAGACCAGCTTACCGGAAGGGCTGCGCCGTCGCCTGGATGTCAGCGACTTTGGCACACCGGTGCAAACCATCACGACCACCCAGACGGGTGATCGAGTCCGCATGCTGATTGAGCCCAAAGGGCCCTGGGAGCACAGTGCCTACCAGAGCGATAACCAGCTGGTGGTCGAAGTTCGTCAGCAAAAGGTCAACCCTGACAAGCTGACCCAAGGTTCCGGTTACGGCGGTGAAAAGCTGTCGCTGAATTTCCAGAACATTGAGGTGCGTTCGTTGTTGCAGGTGATCGCGGATTTCACCAACTTCAACATCGTGACTTCTGATTCCGTGCAAGGCAGTTTGACCTTGCGCCTGAATGACGTGCCTTGGGATCAGGCACTCGACATCATCTTGCAAGCCAAGGGCCTGGGCATGAAGCGCAATGGAAATGTGCTGCAGATCGCACCCAAGGAAGAGCTGGCTGCCAAGGAAAAGGCAGAGCTTGAGTCGTTGGTTGCGGTGCAGAACCTTGAGCAATTGCGCACTCAGTCGTTTCAACTGAACTACACCAAGGCTGTCGATATTGCGAGGCAGTTGATGGGGTCGGGGTTGGGAGGCGCGGGCGGCATTGGGGGCGCGAGTAATATGGCAGCCGCCCGCATTTTGAGTGCACGCGGCAGCGTTATCGCGGAGCCGCGCACCAACCAGATTTTTGTCTCTGATATTCCTAGCAAGCTCACACAGATCCAGGAGATGATCTCCAAGCTGGACATCGCAGTGCGCCAAGTGCTGATCGAAGCCAGGATCGTGGAGGCATCAGATACCTTTGGGCGTTCGCTCGGCGTCAAGCTGGGTGGGGCGGACTTGCGCGGCGTGAACGGTGGTGATGCTGGTTACGGCATTGGCGGCGGCAACCGGGTGGCCTTGGGAGGCTCTTACAACGCTGTGGTCGGCACCACGATTCCCGGACAGTCGCAGCTTATGACCTATCCCACAGGGGGCAACGTCACCGGCAGTACGAACTTCATGAACTTGCCGGCGCAAGGTTTCAATGGATACAACGCGCCAAGTCTCGCGCTCTCCTTGTTCAATTCGGCTGCCGGCCGCTTCTTGAACCTTGAGATTTCCGCCATGGAGGCGGATGGCAAAGGCAAGATCGTTTCCAGCCCACGGGTGGTCACAGCGGATCAGACCAAGGCCACCATTGAGCAGGGAACTGAGTTCGCCTACCAACAGGCTACATCGAGCGGAGCGACCTCGGTCGCTTTCCGAAAAGCGGTGCTGAGTCTGGAAGTCACACCGCAGATCACCCCAGAGGGCAACGTGATCCTCGACTTGATCGTCAACAACGACAGCCCGGGCGCCGTAGTGGCCAATGCCATGTCGATCAATACCAAAAAGGTGCAGACCCAGGTCTTGGTTGAAAATGGTGGCACAGTGGTCATTGGCGGTATCTTCACGCTGACCGAGAGCGATTCGGTCAACAAGGTGCCCGTCCTGGGCGACATACCGGTGCTAGGCAACCTATTCAAGAACAAGACCAGAAAATCCGATAAACAGGAAATGCTGGTCTTCATTACCCCGAAAATCATTACCGATCGCAGCGCGATGCGCTGAGAACCCATTTAAAGAGGTTGAGAAAACATGCGTAAGTTCTTTTTGGGATTCCTGGCGTTGCTGCTGTCCTTAGGGCTGGCTTCATGCGGAGGTGGCGGCGGCTACGACGGCAACCCTACCCCGACCAATGCATTGAGAATGTCGCCCTTGCTGAGCAACGTGACCCTCTCAGTGGGTTATGTGGCGGAAGTGGCGGTCATCTCCCAGGGCGTGAAGCCCTACCACGTGCTTTCGTCCGATGCTTCAGTGAGCGCTATGCTGCTGGATGACGATACCCTGGTCATGTGGGGTAACACCATCGGCACATCTACAGTGGCGATCCAGGACTCGGGCGTTCAGCAAAAAAGCTTGTCCCTGACCGTGACGGTAAAGGCTACGCCTTTGGCAACTTCCGTAGGTTCCTCGTTGTCACTTGAGTCCGGGGAGTCCAGCACGTTCACGGTTACGGGCGGTGTGGCCCCCTACACGGTGGAAAGCAACAACAACTCCATTGCCAGGGTGACATCGCAAAACAATGGCGTAGTCACTGTCTCTGGCCAAAGCGGAGGTTCAGCTGTTCTGCTGATCACGGATGCCATTGGCTCCACGCTGCAAATGGCGGTGACTGTTACCGCACCAGAGTTCAATATCAGCCCAAGCCCTGCGACCGGAGTAGTGGGTACAAGTCTGGTGTTGTCCATCACAGGTGGCACAGCGCCCTACACCACTGCTATTTCTTCCAATCCATCCATTGCTTCGGCGACCATTAATGGGTCAACACTCAACGTTTCGTTGTTGAGTGCAGGGGCCAGCACCGTTACCGTGCGGGATGCGAGAAACCAGACTGCCAGTGTGGCGGTGACAGCCACAGCAGCGGCCACTGTCGCCATGAGCGTGAGCCCGCCTAGTGGATCGGGCCAGGTGGGTACCAACATGATCTTGTTGGTCTCGGGTGGCATCGGCCCCTATTCAGTGGTGTCATCGAACCCCACCATTGTGGGTGCTTCCGCCAACGGTAATCGCGTGACCGCATCGTTCCTGTCTGCCGGCGCCAGTACCCTCACGGTGGTCGACTCGATCGGCTCTTATGTTGCGGTGTCCCTGACTTCTACGCAGACTATCCCTTCTTTGAGCGTTAACCCCCCCAGTGCCAGCGGCAGGGTGGGCAGCAGCATGGGGTTGACCATCATTGGCGGCGTAGCGCCTTACGAGGTGGCCTCTTCCAATCCGTCTGTGGCCTCAGTGAGCACAACTGGCAACTCCATCTTTGCCAGCTTCAATGCGGCCGGGACGGCTAACGTGACCGTGGTGGATAGTGGTGGGCAAGCGGTCACAGTGGCGCTTACAGCGACTCTTAATACAACGACGCTGGCCTCGAACCCTACCACCGCCACCGACGCGGTCGGGCGCTCAGTAGTGTTCACGCTAAGCGGTGGAACAGCGCCATACACAGCTGTCTCCTCTAACCCGCAGCGGTCCACGGTCAGTGTGAATGGCTCTACCGTAACGGTGAATCTCACGGCGGCAGGCGCTAGTTCGATCACCATGCGCGATGCTCAGGGGCAGGTCGTCATAGTGACGGTGACGGCCACCGCGGCGGCAGGCGGGGCGTCTTGGATTCAACCACCGAATCAAGCAATACCTCAAAATAGCACGGCTTCTCTGAGCTACGCTCTTACCGGGGTTGGTCCGTTCGTGGCTTCGCTCGCATCTAGTGATGCTGCCATTGCTAGTGCCAACATCTCTGGCAATACGCTCACAATCGGCGTTGGCACCAGCGGGCGCCGTTGTATCGGCACCGGGACACGCCTGGTTCAGGTTGTTGTCACGAACAATGCCACCGGGGAGACCGCGACGGCCACGCAAACTATCGTGGGTGGCGCGGCTGCCTGCCCTTGACAGAGCACTACGCCCTCGTGGGCATGCCCGGCTGCGGCAAGTCCACGGTCGGGCGGCAACTGGCCAAGCGCCTGCAGGTGCCGTTCTTCGATGCAGATGCTGTGATCGAAGCGCGAATCGGTGGAACGATTCGTGCTCTCTTTGAGGCAGAAGGCGAAGCGGCTTTTCGGGATCTGGAAGAGCAGGCCATAGACGAGCTCACACGGCAGGCGCCGAGCGTGATCGCCACGGGTGGCGGTGCGGTGCTGAGGCCAGCCAATCGCGAGCATCTCAAATCTCGCGCTATGGTGATTTACTTGCGTACATCGCCGGAGCAATTGGTTCGTCGGCTGCGCAACGATAGCAAGCGTCCGTTGCTGCAGGTGGCCGATCCGCTCAAGCGACTTCAAACGCTGTACGCTGAACGAGACCCGCTTTACCGAGAGACAGCGCACTTCGTGGTGGAGGCGCGTGGCCCTTCTGTGGCTATGCTGGTCAACCGCATTGTGATGCAGATCGAAATGGCTGGCGGCGTAGCGCCCAACCCGTAAGAACACGTTCTAAGATCTCCACTTTTTAGCTGACGCGCGCAGCACGGCTTGGGTGCCACAAGCCCATTGGCCGCAAATTTGGGCGCGCAGGCCCTACACTCACGCCCCATGCAAGGAATTTCATTCGCGCAGCAGGTCTCCATTGACCTTGGCGAGCGTAGCTACCCCATTCTGATTGGCTCCGGCCTGTTGGACGACGCGGCCGCTTTTGAGGGCTCCGCGCCTGGCACGCAGGCACTCATCGTGACCAATACTGCCGTGGCACCACTCTATGCCGAACGCCTGGCGCGCGTATTGGCGCGGCGGCACTCGGGTGTACGCACCCTGGCGCTGCCGGATGGCGAGCAGTTCAAGACATGGGAAACGCTCAACCTTATTTTTGATTCCTTGCTTTCAAATAGCGCGGACCGCAAGACCACGCTCTATGCTTTGGGCGGCGGCGTGGTGGGCGATATGACGGGTTTCGCTGCGGCTTCCTATATGCGCGGTGTGCCCTTCGTTCAGGTGCCTACCACCTTGCTGGCGCAGGTGGATTCTTCCGTAGGAGGCAAGACGGCCATCAATCACCCGCTCGGCAAGAACATGATTGGGGCTTTCTATCAGCCGCAGCGCGTGGTGTGCGATCTGGAGGTTCTCAAGACCTTGCCAGCCAGGGAGCTTTCGGCTGGCCTGGCTGAGGTCATCAAGTATGGGCCGATTGCCGACATGGGCCTGCTTGACTGGATAGAAACCAATATAGAGGCTTTGCGCGCGTGCGACACCGATGCCCTGGCGCACGCGGTCAAGAGGAGTTGCCAGATCAAGGCCGATGTCGTCGGGGCCGACGAGCGGGAGTCGGGATTGCGCGCTATTTTGAATTTTGGCCATACCTTTGGCCACGCCATCGAGGCCGGCATGGGTTATGGTGCCTGGCTTCACGGCGAAGGCGTGGGCGCAGGCATGGTGATGGCCGCTGAGTTGTCGCGCGAGTTGGGCTTGGTCGATGCCGCGTTTGTGCAACGTTTGAAAGTGCTGATTCAGCGTGCGGGCCTGCCCATCCGTGGGGCGATACTCGATCAAAAGGACAACGCTGGCCGTTATCTGGAACTGATGCGGGTTGACAAGAAGGCCGAGGCTGGGGAGATTCGTTTTGTGGTCATCGATGGCCCGGGCCGGGCGGCGGTGCGCAGCGCTCCTGATGACCTGGTGAGAGCCGTGATCGACCGCTGCTGCGCTGCCTGATGACAGTGCGCGTGATCGCTGCAGACCCCGCGCAATCCCGAGGCCGCCGCCATCCCCAGGCACCGGCCCCTACGCGCAGTGAATATCAGCGCGACCGCGACCGCATCGTGCACTCCACGGCGTTTCGCCGCCTGGTCTACAAGACCCAGGTATTTTTGAACCACGAAGGTGATTTGTTTCGCACCCGCCTCACGCATTCGCTGGAGGTTGCGCAGCTAGGGCGCTCCATTGCACGCTCTCTGCGGCTGAACGAAGACCTCGTAGAAGCTATTGCCCTTGCGCACGATCTTGGGCATACCCCGTTTGGCCATGCCGGCCAGGATGCGCTCAACGAATGCATGGAAGGGCATGGTGGCTTCGAACACAACCTGCAAAGCCTGCGTGTGGTGGATCAGCTGGAAGAGCGCTATCCGGATCATGATGGCTTGAACCTCACGTTCGAAACCCGTGAGGGCATTCTCAAGCACTGTTCCCCGGTCAACGCGCGCAAGATTGAAGAAACTGAACCCGGAGGCGTAGCGCGCCGCTTTCTCGACGGTACTCAACCCAGCCTGGAGGCGCAACTGTGTAATCTCGCCGACGAGATCGCCTACAACGCACATGACATCGATGATGGCGTGCGTTCCGGGCTTCTCACCCTGGAGCAGATGGCAAGCGTTCCGCTATTTGCGCGCTACCTTGCGGATACGCGACGTGAATACCCTGACTTGCAAGGCAGGCGGGTGTTGTATGAGTCCATTCGCCGTATGCTGAGCGCCCAGGTCTATGACGTGATCGCCGCTACGCAGGCGGCCATTGACGAAGCGGCGCCAAACAGCGCTGACGACGCGCGCCGCGCGGGTCCGTTGGTGCGTTTTGGCGGCGAGATGCGGGCCGAATCGGCCGCACTCAAGCGCTTTCTTTTTGCTAATTTGTATCGTCATCCCCAGGTGGCCGAGACCACTACGCAGGCCAAACAAGTGGTGCGGGAGCTGTTCTCCGCTTATCTGGAGCGGCCAGACGAACTGCGCGCGGAGTTTGCACAACGCCCTGATCGCGAGCGCGCCATATCCGATTACATCGCCGGCATGACAGACCGGTTCGCCTTGCGAGAGTACGAGCGGCTAACGGGTAGAAAGATCCTGGCGTGAGCCGGTTTTCCACGCAGGGGCGAGCCAGTGGGGGCTTGCATCCCGCATGGATCGTCGTGCTCGCAGGCATCAGTGCTGCGCTACACGTGGGCAAGCTGCCTCCGGCGTTGCCCGTGCTCCAGCACGAACTGGGCATCACGCTGGTTCAGTCCGGTTTCCTGCTTTCCTTGGTGCAGTTGGCTTCCATGGTGCTGGGCATCGGTGCCGGCTTGGCGGCTGACAGTATCGGCTTGCGGCGCTGTGTGATTATCGGGTTGTGGGTTTTGTTCGGCGCCGGCCTCGCGGGGGGCTTCGCCGAAGACGCCCTCACTCTGCTGCTGTTACGCGCCGCCGAAGGGGTGGGCGTTTTACTGACCACAGTGCCAGCTCCCAGCCTGATCCGCCGCGTGGTAGAGCCTGGAAAACTCACGAAAATGCTGGGCTTCTGGGGGGCATTCATGCCCTTCGGCATGGCCATCGCATTGCTGCTCGGTCCATTGGTGATCGCGGGTGTGGGCTGGCACGGTTGGTGGTGGCTCACGGCAGCGCCCTCGGCGGCAATGGCTTTGTGGATTCATGTGAGCTTGCCACCCGATGAGCGTTCGTCCAGGTCTTTGCGAGGTAGCGGTGCTCCCAAATGGCCCGCACGACTGCTTCAGACTTTGCGCTCCAGTGGCCCATGGCTCATTGCGTTGACGTTCGCCGCCTACTCCGGTCAATGGCTGGCGGTGATCGGGTTTTTGCCCTCGTTCTACACGCAATCGGGTTGGACGGGGGCGCTCGGCGCAGCGCTGACCGCCTTGGTGGCTGGCGTGAACATCCTGGGTAATGTGGCGGCAGGACGTTTGCTGTTCCGGGGTGTGCCCGCTGTCTACCTTTTATGGGCAGGGTTTGGCGCCATGGCGATAGGTGCCTTCATGGCCTTCTCTACGCTCACAGAAGGGCTCCCGGTGGTACGCTACATGGGCGCGTTGTTGTTTTCGGCTGTGGGCGGCTTGATTCCAAGCACGTTGTTTGGCCTGGCCACCAAGGTGGCGC
Source organism: Ottowia thiooxydans DSM 14619 (assembly GCF_000422885.1). Taxonomy (GTDB): domain Bacteria; phylum Pseudomonadota; class Gammaproteobacteria; order Burkholderiales; family Burkholderiaceae_C; genus Ottowia; species Ottowia thiooxydans. The sequence continues at coordinate 15,640 of NZ_AUGX01000044.1, forward strand.
CGAGCGAGCGAACGATTTCCACCACGGTCGGTTGGATGATGCAATGGTCCGCTGTGGGGCAGCTCGCTGGGCCGCCGGTCGTGGCCTGGTTTGTAGGCCGCGTAGGCGGTTGGCAATGGACTTGGGTTCTCACCTGTGCTTGCTGCGTGGTCGGTGCCATGCTGGCCATGCTGATTTCGCGCCGCTTGTCGGCGCTCCATACTCATCTGTAAACATCAGTTGACCGATTGTTGGCTTCAAAACCTCGAGTGAATACAGCCGTCGATCCCGGTCAACTGCCGTTTTTAGCTTAAATCATGAACTCTGAAGAAATCGCCATTGCTGATACCCGCCGCTGGCTTGAACGTGCGGTGATAGGCCTTAATCTGTGTCCTTTTGCCAAAGGGCCGCACGTCAAAGGGCAGATTCACTACGCTGCCTGCTGCACAGGGGGGGGCCCTGCGCTGCTACGCGCCCTCAAGGCGGAACTCCAGGCGCTGGCCGAAGCCGATCCTGCCGAGCGTGAGACTGTGTTGCTGGTGGCACCCGGCAGCTTCGACGATTTCCTTGATTTCAATGATTTTCTGGGTGACGCCGAGGATTTGCTGGCCGAGCTTGATCTGGAAGGGGTGATTCAGATCGCTCCGTTTCACCCGCGTTTTCAGTTCGCAGGCACCGAGGAGGACGACATCACCAACGCCACGAATCGGTCGCCATATCCTACCTTGCACCTGCTGCGTGAAGACAGTATTGACCGTGCGGTGGAGGCCTTTCCAGATGCCGAGGCTATCTTCGATGCGAACATGGCGGCACTCGAGGCGCTTGGCGTCGAGGGCTGGCAGGCGTTGGATGTGGGTCCGCGGATGGGCATAGAAGGAGGGACGCAAACATGACCCGAACTGATCAAGCCACCAGCAAACGACCTGCCAAGGCCAAAGGGCGCGCGCGCGCGGTGGCGCCCTCGCCGTTGCCGGAATTGCGACCCGGGCAGTCGGTTGAACTGCTGCAAGAGCTGCACATTCTTACCCGGGAAGGCAAACTCAATCAGGATTCGCGCCGCAAGCTGAAGCAGGTTGATCACCTGTTCCAATTCATAGAGAAATTGCTCGGTGAACTAAAGCCGCATGCTGGCGAGCTCACTCTGGCTGATCATGGCGCGGGCAAGTCCTACTTGGGCTTTATCGTCTATGACCTGTACTTCAAGGCCCTTGGAAGCGGTCACATCTACGGCATTGAAACGAGAGCGGAACTGGTGGAGCGTTCGCGCCAGCTTGCAGAGCGTCTGGGTTTCGAGCGCATGCATTTTCTCGCCATGTCGGCGGCGGCCTCTACCAATGCAACGCAAGTGCCGGCCTCCATTGACGTGGTCACTGCACTGCACGCCTGTGATACCGCTACTGACGAGGCCATTGCCTTTGGCTTGGCCAAGCAGGCGCAGGCCATGGTGCTGGTGCCTTGCTGCCAAGCCGAGGTGGCCGCGTGCCTACGGCAATCCAAGGCTTTGCAACTGGCCCGAACGCCTTTGGCAGAACTGTGGCGCCATCCGCTGCATACGCGTGAAATGGGCAGCCAACTCACCAATGTGCTGCGCTGCCTGTATCTCGAATCGCAGGGCTATCAGGTGACCGTCACTGAACTGGTGGGCTGGGAACACAGCATGAAAAATGAGCTGATCATTGCCCGCTGGACAGGCCATAAGAAACGCACTGCAGCGGAGCGCCTGCGTGCTTTGCTCGTTGAATTCGGACTGGAAGAATTGCTGACGACCAGGTTCAGCGCTCAGTCCTGAGCGCTCCCCGCGAGTGCCCCCGCGGCGCCCGCAATCCCCTGAGTTTGGCCGCGCAGCGCACGCCAGCCACGCTGCGGCCCATTTGCCGCCGGCGATTTTCAAGTGTGACAGCCTTGCTATCGCACTCTGAAAAGCCGTTGGCCGGCGCACTGTCGATCTCGACCTCCCTCATCACGATCAGATGTGACTGCAAGACCGCTTGCATGTATCTGGAGAAGAGTTGTAAAATAATAAGTGTACTTATTAATTGGCTGAGTCCTCGCTAGTTGCTGATGGCTCGGCCCCAGGAGGCCAATCATGGACCCGCTCGATCTTGTCAGTTCGCTCGGCCACGCTGAATCGCTGGGGCGGCTGGAAGACCTGCCGCCGGAATACCTCAAGGCTATTAATGATTTGTCTGTGGCACCGCTGTGGCCCCAGTTGCGCGGCCTGCTACCACGCCATAAGCCCGCGCGAAACACTCAGCCCTTCATGTGGCGCTACGCTGAGGTACGGCCTCACCTGTTGCGCGCGGGCGAGCTGACACCCATAGAGAAAGCCGAACGGCGGGTACTCGTGCTGTGCAATCCAGGCCATGGCCTGGAGAGGCTGGTCGCCACGCCGACGATCTATGTGGGCCTGCAGCTCATCTTGCCGGGGGAGTTGGCACCCACCCACCGGCATACCCCCACGGCGGTGCGATTCGTCATCGAAGGCAGTGGCGCCTACACCACTGTGAATGGCGAGAAGTGCCCCATGGAAAAGGGTGACCTGATCCTCACGCCCGCTCTCAACTGGCACGAGCATGGTCACGAAGGGAGCGGTCCGGTGGTGTGGATGGACGCACTTGACCTGCCTATGGTCTACGCCATGGAGGCCTCCTACGCGATTGAAGGGCCTTCACAAAGAAGCCGGCCTGACTTGGACGCTTCGCAAAACAAGTACCGGCGGGCGGGGCTTTTACCCTATGCATCGCTGGGGCAAGTGCAGCGGCCGCAATACCCTCAAATCCGTTTTCCGTGGACCGATGTGCGTGAGGCACTTGGCTTGCTGGCGAGCGTAACTCCTGCAGACGAAGCCGTACAGCTGGCTTACGTGAATCCGGAGACAGGGCAGCCTTGCTTGCCCACGCTAGGATTTTCCGCTCAGCTATTGCGTGCCGGGCAAGACTTTCGGCCGCGCAAACGCTCGGCCAGCAGCGTGATTCACGTGATAGAAGGCCGGGGGGAGTCCGTGATCGACGGCACCCTGCTGCAGTGGGGTGAGGGCGACACCCTTGCGCTTCCTACGCACGCTGAAGTGATCCACCGTGCCACTGGCGAGCATGCCTATCTGTTCCATGTGGACGATGCTCCCATGCAGCGTGCACTGGGCTTCTACGAGGACTTTTGAGCCTTCGCATCCGATTGTTAAGCACCTGTTGCTGCACCAATCGCTCCTTCGCTTAAGAGTAGAGGCCATGACCTCGCCCTTTGGCAGAGGGGCGATGTGGGGAGCAAGCCGATCTGATCCAACAAAGGAAACCAACATGATCAACTACGTTTTCACCCCATCCCCTCAAGCCGCTGTTCCCGTGCGCGGCACAAGCCAGCAATACGCCGTCAGCCGCATCTTCTGCGTTGGCCGCAATTACGGTGCGCATGCACGTGAAATGGGTTTTGATCCCGATCGCGAGCCGCCTTTCTACTTCAACAAGACGCCAATCGATCTGGTGCTGACCGGCAGCACGATCCCTTATCCACTGGGCACCCAGAACTACCACTATGAAATGGAGATGGTTATTGCCATTGGCAAGCCAGCGTTTCGCGTGAAGCCAGAGGAGGCGCAGGATTGCGTGTGGGGTTACGCGTGCGGGTTGGACATGACGCGCCGCGATCTTCAAATCAAATCGCGCGAAATGGGGCGCCCTTGGGATTTCGGCAAGGATTTTGAGAACGCTGCCGTGATGAGCCCTCTGGTGCCTGCCAGCGAAATCGGCCACTTGGTGAGCGGCAACATCCAGCTTTCAGTGAACGGCGTGCTCAAGCAGAACGCTGATCTGAAAGACCTGATCTGGAGTGTGCCGGAAGTGATCGCCAATCTCTCCGAGTACTACCACCTGCAGCCGGGTGATCTCATCTACACCGGCACGCCCGAAGGTGTGGGCGCCGTGCAACCCGGTGACCGGATCACCGGAAAGATCGATGGACTGGGCGAAATTGCCTTGACCATCGGCCAGCCTGAGTAAGGCAGGTTTAAGCGGACCAACTCCACTTTGAATAGTCCTAAACCCTTGAGAAGCAGAGTCGCACTATGCACATGATCGTGGTCGGTGGAGGTATTGGGGGCATGGCGGCGGCGTTGGCGCTGTCCAAGCTGGGTGTGCGGATCACCATGCTGGAGCAGGCGGGGCAGATTGGCGAGATCGGGGCGGGTATCCAGCTGGGGCCAAATGCCTTCGCCGCCCTGGACGCGCTGGGCGTGGGAGAAAACGCGCGCCGCCGGGCGGTGTTCACCGATGACCTGACCATGATGGATGCCATGGATGCCAGCGTGGTCGCCAGCTTCCCCGTGGGGCCGGAGTTTCGCGAACGCTTTGGCAATCCTTATGCCGTCATCCACCGCGCCGACATCCACACTTCCATTCTCGAAGGTGTGCAGCAATCCAATCTCATCGATTTTCACACTTCCACCCGGGTCGAGAAGATCGAGCAGAGTGAAGGTTCCGTCACCTGCGCGGATCAGCATGGAAACCTGTTCCAGGCGGAGGCTCTGATCGCTGCCGATGGCGTTCGCTCGGTGGCGCGTCAGACATTCTTTGGCGATTCACCGCGTGTCTCGGGCCATGTGGTTTATCGCGCCGTGGTGCCGGCCGCTGAGATGCCGGAGGATCTTCGGATCAATGCGCCGGTGGTGTGGGCGGGGCCAAACTGCCACCTGGTGCACTACCCGCTGCGCGGTGGCACGGAATACAACCTGGTCGTTACCTTCCATAGCCGCTATGAGGAAGAATGGAGCGTGACCGAAGGCAGCAAGGAGGAAGTGCTGTCTTACTTCCAAGGCATTCATGCGCGCCCGCGTCAATTGCTTCACTTGCCAAAAAGCTGGCGCCGCTGGGCCACAGCAGACCGCAATCCCATTGCCAACTGGACCGTGGGCCGTGTGACCCTGCTGGGAGATTCAGCGCACGGCATGCTTCAGTACCTGGCACAAGGCGCGTGCATGGCCATTGAGGACGCGGTCACGCTGGGGGAGGCGATGAAGGCGTGTGACATGGATGTCCTGCGTGCTTTCCGGCTCTATGAGGAAAGCCGCATTCCACGTACCGCACGCGTGGTGCTCTCCGCGCGTGAAATGGGGCGGCTCTACCATGCGCATGGCGTTGAGCGCCTGGTGCGCAACTCGCTGTGGGCGGGGCGAACGCCTGAACGTTACTACGATGCATTGGAGTGGTTGTACGGCTGGAAGGCTGAGCATTGTCTTGCTGGCTCCCGGGTGGGGTAGAGGGGGGCTTTCAACCTATCCGAGACAATGGCGACCGGATTTGACATGAGTGCTCAGTGCGGGCGTGGGTATCGTTGGGCTTTATGGGTGATACGTATTACATTGGGGAAAAGCTGGTCGATGACGCACTGTCGGCCCTTTTCAATTCGTCGGTGACGCGCCGTATGTAGCGGCTGCAGCGCACCGTCCGGTGCACAGCGCACTTCAGTTCTCCGAGAAACCCATCTCTATGCCTTCTGCACGCCAACCGGCCGAGTCCTTCGCATCGCCGCGCCTTCTTTTATCGCGGCGCCATTGTCTGAGTTGGGCCACGGCGGGGTTGGCCGCGCCGCTGCTTCAGGCCTGTGATGGAGGCGCAGGGGCTCCTCCGATCACGCCCAATTCCGAGTCGGTGCGCTGGTGCCGCGAGGCCATCCACGCCGTGCTAGGCCAAAACGGCAGCCCTGTGACGGCCATCTCCGTCGCTCTGATGGCTGACGACCGTGTGGTCTGGCACGAAGCCTTTGGCTTGGCCGATCACGCGTGCGGATTGCTGGCCACACTAGACACCCGCTTTAACGTCGGCTCGATTTCCAAGGTTGTGACGGCGCTGGCTGTCATGATCCTGCGTGACCGGGGGCAGTTGGCGCTAGATCAGCCCTTGGTGGAACTGCTTCCGAGCTTTCGCATGCGTTCACCGGCGTACACCCAGATCACAGTGCGTCATCTGATCAGCCATGCGTCTGGCGTACCGGGCTCCAATTACCGCAACATGTTCAACTATGCTCCTTACTCGAGCTATGTGCAGGAGACCCTGGAGACATTGGCCCAGTCGCACTTGAAGCACGAGCCGGGCGAGATGGAGGTTTACTGCAACGACGGTTTCACGCTGGTAGACCCTCTGGTACGCGCGCTTACGGGCGTATCTTTTGAAGACTTTGTTCATCGCGAAATCTTCCAACCCTTGGGCATGGGCCACTCCGGTTATTCGCGCGCACCTGCTGCCGAAGGCAGCTTTGTTCACCCTTTCTACGAGGGCCGGCAACTGCCGCAGGAATTGTCTGCCGCCTCCGCGGTTGGGGGGATGCTCACCACGCCGACCGACCTGATGAAGCTGGCACGCCTGTTTCTGGATGAAGGCGTGTACGAGGGCAGGCGCATCGTTTCGGCTGACGCGGTGCGACAGATGGGGACGAATCAAAACCCCCGGATGCTCCTGAACCCGACCGCGTCTTCATGGTTCCGAGGCCTTGGCTGGGACACCGTGCAGGAGCTTGGTTTGGCGAGCGCAGGTCTGCTCGCTTGGGAAAAGCCTGGCGGAACGCCTGGTTTCAACGCTGATTTTTTTGTACTGCCCGAAGAGCGCTTAGCGATGATGATTGTGGGGAACGGCACCGCTGACTGGCTTTCTATGTCGCAAGGACTTCTGCTGCGCGTCGCCAAGGACCGCGGTGCGATCCATGCGTTACCGTCCGGCAAGGTATCGCCGGTGCCACCGCCGGTGTCGCCCGCGCCGGACACGGCCGAACTCCCGGGGGTCTACGCCTCGGAACAGGCTCCCATGCAGGTGGTGGCAGCCAGTGACGGCTCGCTCGCGCTGAATCTGTGGTCTGCGGGCAAGGGCTGGCAGCCGTACCGGGAGAAGCTGCGCGCCAGAAGCGATGGCTACTGGCGCGATGACGACCCCACTCACCACTGCTTTCGCTTTCAAACAGACCATGGGCACCGCTATCTGATCGCGCGCTATCTTTCGCCTAACCAGCTTTTCTGGCGTGAAATGGTCCTGGGGGAATGGCTGCCGCCCCTGGAGACACCGCTCCCCGCCGCGTGGCGCAAACGTCTGGGCAGCACCTGGGAGTGCACCAACGAATCCTCCGAATCATTCGCCAGCGTGACGGGACCCACTCTCGGACAGCTCAATGAGATCAAGGAACTGCCCGGCTACCTTCTTTGGAGCGATCAACAACTGCTGCGCGTGACGAACGACTACGAGGCCGGCATGACAGTCAAGGTCCCAGGCGAGAGAGGTCGCGATCTGGTGGAACTGCGCGTTGAGACCGCGGCCGGCCAGGATCAGCTTTACGCGGGAAGCCTGGCGTTCAAAATGGTGTCGATCAGTCCGGGCTAAGAGCAACGCTGCGCGCGTGGGGGGTGAAGTTCATGGCGCACCCTAAAATAGCGCGCCTCTTTGCTCTTTCGCCGTTCGCGGCCCATTCCGTGCCAAACGATTCGTCCAGCCGCCGCGCAGTTCTGCCCCAGTACTTGATGCCCAAGCGTTTAATGACGCAATTCGCGGGCTTGGTTGCCGGTACGCGCATGGGTGGCATCAGCCATGAAATCATCCGCCGCTTCATTGCGCGCTATGACGTGAATATGGGCGAGGCGCTCGACTCCCGGATTGAAAGCTACGCCAGCTTCAATGAGTTTTTCACTCGCGCGTTGCGCCCAGGGGTGAGGCCTCTGGCAGAGGCAGATTTTGTCTGTCCGGTGGATGGCGCCATCAGCCAGTTCGGTGCCATGGACAAAGGCCAGATATTCCAGGCCAAGGGCCACCACTACAGCGCAACCGCCTTGCTGGGGGGTGACGCCGCACTGGCGGCCGAGTTTGACAACGGCCAATTCGCCACCATCTACCTTAGCCCGCGTGACTATCACCGCATCCATATGCCGTGTGCGGGCACGTTGAAATCCATGGTGTATGTACCGGGAGAGTTTTTTTCGGTGAACCCCACCACGGCGAGGGGTGTGCCTGGGCTTTTTGCGCGCAACGAGCGGGTGGTGTGTCTGTTCGACACGGCGCGGGGCCCGTTTGTGCTGGTGTTGGTGGGCGCGACGATCGTGGGAAGCATGGCGACGGTCTGGCACGGAGTGGTTAATCCGCCTCGCTCGAGCGACATCCGGCGCTGGGATTATTCTGGGCAAGATGTGGTGCTTCAGCAGGGCGCGGAGATGGGGCGCTTTCTGCTCGGCTCCACGGTGGTCATGCTGTGGCCGCATGGCACGATGAAATTCAATCCCGAATGGTTGGCAGAACGACCCGTTCGCATGGGTGAGGCAATGGGAAACGCTCTGGGCTGAACTGCGACTTTCGGATAAGGTAGCAGACCAAGTGGTTGAAAGTTGGCAACTTCTTTTGTTCAGTAAGTTTGCGAACCTCAAAAAAGCCGTTCGCGCTGAGCTTGTCGAAGCGTTGCGCAAGGCTTCGACAAGCTCAGCTCGAACGGTGTTTATCGACTAAACGAAATTCGAACTCAGATTCGAGACCAAAAATCCAAGGAGACGCCGTATGCAACTGACCCATGAGCACGAGGAAGTACGCAAGACCCTCAAGCGCTACATCGACGAGCACATCAATCCTCATGTAGATGCATGGGAAGAGGCTGAGATTTTCCCGGCCCACCAAGTGTTCAAAGGTTTGGGGGATCTGGGCCTGCTCGGATTGACCAAGCCGCCTGAGTTCGGTGGCGCGGGCCTGGATTACTCCTACAGCATGGTAATGGCCGAAACGCTAGGCCATATTCGTTGCGGCGGCGTGCCCATGGCGATTGGTGTGCATACGGATATGTGCACGCCTGCGCTGGCGCGTTTTGGCAGTGACGAATTGAGGAAACAGTTCCTCGCGCCCGCCATCACCGGTGACATGGTGGGCTGTGTTGGCGTGAGCGAGCCCGGTGCCGGGAGCGATGTGGCGGGAATCCAGAGCAAGGCCCGCAAGGACGGAGACGACTACCTCATCAGTGGCCAGAAGATGTGGATCACCAACAGCTTGCAGGCTGACTGGATGTGCATGTTGGTCAATACCAGCGAAGGGCCGGCCCACAAAAACAAATCGCTGGTCATGGTGCCTATGCGGGAAGGGCCCGGTGGGCAACTGACCAAGGGCATTGAGATTGCCCAGAAGATCCGCAAGATCGGCATGAATTCATCGGACACCGGTCTCATCTATTTTGACGAAGTCCGTGTGCCGCAGCGCTATCTCATTGGGCAGGAAGGCCAGGGCTTCATCTACCAGATGCAGCAGTTCCAGGAAGAGCGCTTGTGGGCGGCTGCCAACAGTCTGGTGACGCTCGATGAATGCATTCGCGAAACCATTGAATGGGCGCAGCAGAGGCGCCTGTTTGGCGGCAATTTGATTGATCAGCAATGGGTGCAGTTCAAGCTGGCCGAATTGCAAACCGAGGTGGAAGCCTTGCGTGCTCTGACTTGGCGCGCGGGTGAGTTCTATGTAGCGGGCCAGGATGTGCTGCAGTGGGCCAGCATGGCCAAGCTCAAGGCCGGCCGGCTGATGCGTGAGGTAGCCGATACCTGCCTGCAATTCTGGGGCGGCATGGGCTTCACCTGGGAGAACCGTATATCCCGTCTCTACCGAGATGGGCGCTTGGCTTCCATTGGCGGTGGTGCTGATGAGGTAATGATGGGCATCATCGCCAAGACCATGGGAATGGCCAAACGGCCCCTGAAGTAAGGCCGGTTGCGCCTGAACCCGCTCTCAAGGAGTGGGTCCGGGGTGTGTTGTCCAAGAGCTGTCTTAGAGCTGTCTAACAGCGTGTTGACGATCTATCCAACCTCGAATACATCGTAAACACGGTTAAGGGGCTCCAGGGGTTTGCAGCGGCGAGGTTTCGCTGCTGCAAACCCGAGGTCGGAAGTTGATCCGGCTTACTTGAGGTATTCGGACACAACCTTCCAGCGGCCATCTTGAATCTGCGACAGACGGGCTGCATTGCTACCCAGCCGCTTCGTGGCGCTGAAGGTCATTACATCGGCGCCGAAGATGTCTGCAGAGATGGTGGTGCTGTCCATTGCTTTGATGAAGCTGTCGGTGGTCAGATTGGCGCCGGCTTTCTGGGCGCCGCGAATGAAGCCATCGATCAGTGTGTAGCCATAAACCGCGAAGACGGTGGGATCTTCGTTGAATTTGGTCTTGAACTTGTTAGCCCAGAAACGGATGGGCTGCGAAGTCTCATCGAGGTAGGGGTTTTGCACCGTCATGGCGGCGTAGACGCCATCCATGGCCTTGCCGCCCAGCTTGTGGATCAAGTCCGTGTAAGCAGCGCTCGAGCCCAGGAAGGTAGGGCTAAAGCCTGTTTTGCGCGATTCGCCCACGGTGCCGATGGTTTCACGAATGATGGTGCCCAGCACCACGAAATCGCAACCGCCCGCCTTCATGCGCGCCACCTGAGAAGAGAAATCTGTCGCGCCTCGTTTGAAGCTGGTTTTCTCGGCGAGTTCTGTCCCGATGGTTTTCAGCCCGGCTTCGGCTCCGCGCAGCACTTCAAGGCCGAACTCATCATCTTGATAAATGACACAGGCCTTCTTGGCGTTCTTTTCCTTGAACAGCTTGGGCGCAGCCAGGCGCATCTGATCAAAGTAGGTGGCCGCGAATGAGTATTTGAGCCGGTTGTGCGGCTCATACATTTCTCGCGCCGCGGTAACCGGGAAAAAGTTGATCACGTTCTTTTCAAAGAGCACCGGGAACGTGGCCACGTTGTGGGCCGTGCCAATGTGGCCGACCATCGCGAAAATCTTGTCCTGGTTGACCAGCTTTTGCGCCGCCAACACGGCGCGCTTGGGGTCATAACCCGAATCCTCGACCTTGAGCGTCAGCTTGCGCCCGTTGACACCACCCTGCTCGTTGGCCTCATCCACACGCAGCATCATCCCCAGGCGAACCTGCTTGCCAAAGCCAGCCAGTGGCCCTGAGAGATCCTGAATGGAGCCCAGGTTGATCTGGTCTTTAGTCACACCTTGTGCCTGCTGGGCTAGCGCGGGTGCGGTGGCGATCAGCGTGGCGGCCATGGCGGCCAAGGTGTTGAATGCGTACTTCAATCGCATGTGCGTCTCCTGTTGTAGTGGCAATTGTCTCGAAACGAATTGTGTACATAGTGGGCATGGTGTGTCCGCAGTGATTACCCCTAGAGCACTAGCTTCCCCCTGAAAGGCTTTTGGCTTCCCCCTGAGTCGCTGCCGCGCCTTCCCCCCAGGGGGACGCAGCCAGCGGCCTGGAGAAATGGCCTCCCCCTGAGGCGCTTACGCGCCATCCCCCAGAGGGGGACGCAGCCAGCGGCCTGGCAAAGCCAGCTCCGCGGCTACACCCCCATGGCCTGCTCCGCGGCCTTCTGATCTTGCCCCCTCTCCCGCGTGCGGGAGAGGGGAGGGGGGAGGGCCGGCATCCATGACGAATGAGCTCCTTTTTAGCGCGCATGAAGTCCGAAACAATCCTTCCGAAGTGGACCTGAAAAGGGCAGTGGTGATTGAAACGCTGACCCTCACGCCGCAGCCGGTCGCCTCTCCCGCTCCCGCCTGCGGGAGAGGGGGTAAAACCATTCGCTTGCGACTGACAGTGATGGGCCGAGCGCAGCAATGGCCCGAATCAGGCTCCCAACCCCTTGAGGCCGTGCCGAGGAGCGCAGGGCAAGGGGCGGGCAAGAGCACTGCAAGATGCTCTTGCTTCGTGAACTAGCTTGCGGCAGCTGTTTGAGCGTAGAGAGCGAAGCGAACGAAGCGAGTTCTGCCGCACCGCCCCTTGCCTGAGCACCGGAGGGTGCCCGGAGCGAAGCGCAGGGACACGGACTTGGGGTCGCATTTCTTTGGTTCCTTGCTTTGTGCGAGCAAAGAAAGGGACTGCGCTGCCGGGCGCATTCCCGGCCTCCGACCTCAACGCAAAAACAGAAACCCATTAATAAGCCAACCAGCCCAATCAATCAACACACTACCCGCAGCCCGCAGCCCGCAGCCCGCAGCCCGCAGCCCGCAGCCAGAACCAACCCATCACCCCCCCAAATACATCCCCTCAATCTGCCCCGAATACTTAGCCTGCACCAACTTCCTCTTAAGCTTCATAGTCGGCGTAAGCTCCTCATCTTCAGCCGTCAGCTGCGTATCCAGCAAGAAAAACTTCTTGATCTGCTCCACCCGCGCAAACTTCTTATTCAGCGCATCGATCACGCCCTGGATCAACTCCTGTATCTCCGGCGCGCGCGTAAGACTGGCGTAGTTGGAGAAGGGCACATCGTTGTCCTGCGCGTACTTCTCCACGTTCTCCTGGTCGATCATGATGATCACCGTGAGGTAAGGCCGTTTATCGCCAATCACGACCGCGTCGGTAACGTACGGGCTGAATTTGAGTTCGTTTTCAAGCTCACTCGGCGTGACATTCTTGCCACCCGCCGTGATGATGATGTCTTTCATTCGATCAGTGATGCGAAAGAAGCCATCAGCATCCACAGTACCCACATCGCCCGTGTGCAGCCAGCCTTCAGCATCAAGGACTTCAGCCGTCTTTTCTGGTTGATTCAGGTAGCCGGCGAAGACGTTGGGTCCGCGTACCTGGATTTCATTGGTTTGCGGATCAAGCCGCACTTCATTGAACTGCGCCGCCGGACCGATGGAGCCGGGCTTGAGCTGGCCTATGGGCATGCCTGTAGAAGCGCCACAGGTTTCGGTCATGCCCCACACTTCCAGCATGGGCACACCAAGAGCCAAATACCACTTCACCAGTTCCGGCGAGATGGGGGCGGCACCGGTCACAAGAAAGCGTGCGCGGTGAATGCCGATCAGCTTGCGAACATTGTTCAGCGCAAGCCAGCGCGCCAAGGTGAACTGAACTTTCAAGCTGCTTGAGACCGCTTGGCCAGCAATCACCCGGTCGGCGATACGATGGCCGACACCAATACCCCATCCGTAGATGAGTTGCTGAAGACGGGTGCCTTCCTTGAGAGAAATCATCACGCCGGAATAGAACTTCTCCCATACGCGCGGCACAGCCGTGAACACCGTGGGGGCGATTTCCCTCACGTTTTCTGGCACGGTGTCCGGGTTTTCTACGAAGTTCAGCCTTGCGCCTGTGTAGAGTGAAAAATACTCACCGCCCATGCGCTCGGCAATATGGCAGAGCGGGAGAAAGCACATGCACTCGTCTTCTGCTTCGCGCGAGAGCAGTGTGTTGTAGCCGCGCACGGTATAGACCAGGCCCGCGTGGGTGTGCATGGCCCCTTTGGGCTTTCCGGTCGTGCCTGAGGTGTAGACCAAAATGGCGAGGTCTTCCGGGCGGCAGGCCCGCGCGCGCTCGCGAACGGCCTCAGGATGTTTGGCGTTGTAGGCGCGGCCTGCTTCGCGCAAGGCGTCCAGGCTCATGACGTCAGGGTCGCTCAGATCTCGCAGGCCCTTCATGTCGAACACAATGATCTTGGAAAGCAGCGGCAGGCCTTCGCGTACCTCCAGGGCCTTGTCGAGCTGCTCGTCGTCTTCAACAAACAGGAACCGCGTACCTGAGTCCTCACACAAATAGTGCACCTGGGAAGGTGCATCCGTGGGGTAGATGCCGTTCGAGACCCCGCCGCAACTAAGGACTGCCAGATCGGCCAGGACCCAATCGATCACGGTGTTGGAGAGAATGGACGCTGTATTTCCAGGCGCGAAGCCCAGACTCATCAGCCCACCGGCGATTTCGCGCACGGCTTCGCCGGATTGTGTCCAGCTCCAGCTGTGCCAGATGCCCAGGACTTTCTGGCGCAACCAGGTTTGCGAGCCGCGTTCTTCCACGGCATTCCAGAACATGGCCGAGAGCGTGTCGCCTGCGAGCACGCTTTCGGCGTTTGGCTGAATATGGTTTAGATCCCAGAGCTTGGACATGGCTATCTCCAGGTTTTCTTCTTTTTCCAGCGCCGTTCGCCGCGCACACCATCATCCTTCATGCCGAGGTAAAACTCCTTGATATCTTCCTTCTCGCGAAGGCGGTCACAGGTATCTTCCATCACGATGCGGCCGTTCTCCAGGACGTAGCCGTAGTCAGCGGCGTTCAAGGCCATGTTGGCGTTTTGCTCGACCAGCAAGATGGTGGTGCCGCGCTCGCGGTTGATGCGCACCACGATCTCGAAGATCTCTTTGGTGAGCTTGGGGGAAAGGCCCAGGCTGGGTTCGTCGAGCAAGATCAGATCGGGCGAGGCCATCAGGGCCCGGCTGATGGCCAGCATTTGTTGCTGACCGCCGGAAAGCAAACCGGCATCCTGGGCGGTGCGCTCTTTCAGGATGGGGAAATAGGTGTAGACCTGTGCCATATCGCGTGCCACGCCATCGCGGTCCTTGCGGGTGTAGGCGCCCATGAGCAGGTTGTCGTGCACAGAAAGAAGCGGAAACACCTCTCGCCCCTCTGGCACATGAGAAAGCCCCTGTTGCACGACGAAAGCGGGGTCCTTGGCGGTGATGTTCTGGCCCTTGAATTCAATAGAGCCCTTGCGTGGGTCCAGAATGCCTGAGATGGTTTTCAGTATGGTGCTTTTGCCGGCACCGTTGCTGCCCAGTACGGTGGCGATTTCGCCTTGACGCACTTTCAGGCTGACGCCCCGGATGGCCTTGATGGGGCCGTAGGAGCTCTCGACGTTGAGCAGCCGGAGCATGGCTTCGGGCGTTTCGCTCATTGGGCGGTCCTTCGTAGAGAGGAGACGTCGTCAATGGAGCCTAGGTATGCCTCAATGACTGCCGGGTTGCTTTGCACTTCGCGGGGGCTGCCCATGGCCAGCACCTGGCCCTGGTTCATGGCCACCACGCGGTCGGACACCTTGGAGACCAGGCTCATATCGTGCTCCACCATCAGCACCGTGATGCCCAGCTCCTGCACGATGTCCTGAATCCAGAATGCCATGCCTTCGGTTTCTTCCACATTCAAGCCGGAGGAGGGCTCATCCAGTAGAAGCAGTTGGGGCTCAGCGCAGAGCGCGCGTGCCAGCTCCACCACTTTGCGCACACCGTAAGGGAGGCCTGCCACCATGGAGTCACGGTGGTGCTGGAGATCCAGCAATTCAATGACCCGCTCCACGTGTTCGCGTGCTTCGATCTCGGCGGCACGTGTGGTGGAGGTGAAGAACACCTCGCTCCAGAAGCCGGTGCGCCGGTGCGTATGCCGCCCAATGAGGAGGTTGTGCAGCACCGTGGCGTGCTCAAACAACTCAATGTTCTGGAAAGTTCGGGCAATGCCCAGCGAAGCCACTTGATGCGGGGGCTGTGCGGTCAGGTTGAGCATGCCGTTCGAGCCGGCGAAATCGATCGTGCCGCTGGTCGGGGTATAGATCCGGCTGATGAGGTTGAACACGGTGGTCTTGCCCGCACCATTGGGGCCGATCAGCGTAAAAACCTCACCGCGACGCACGTCGAAGCTCACATCATTCACCGCCAGTACCCCACCGAAGCGGACGCTCAGGTTCTTTGCGGAAAGCAGGATTTCACCAGTCATGGATTCGCCGCTCTTCATTTCAATCTGTCGGATTTCTGGAAAGATTTCTGCCGCTTGAACATGCCCTTGCGATAGAACGGGAACATCTGGATCCAGGTGCGAATCTTGAGCCAACGGCCGTACAGCCCGAGCGGCTCGAACAGGACGAATGAAATCAGCACCGCGCCATAAACGACTGATTGCAAGCCCGGCGCCTGGCCAATGGCATCAGGCAAGTAGTCTTTGACCATGGAGATGAGCTGGGGCATGGCTATCAGGAAAATGGCACCCAGGAAAGCCCCATGCACGGAGCCCAGCCCGCCGATCACCACCATGAGCAGCAGGTCGATCGATTGAAGAATGCTGAACTGATCCGGCGAGAGAAAGCGCATCTTGTGTGCGTACAACGCGCCCCCTATACCCGCTAGCGCCGCAGACAGTGCGAACGACAAAGTCTTGTAGCGAGCCAGGTGGATGCCCATGCTTTGAGCAGAGATTTCTGAATCTCGAATCGCCACAAACGCGCGGCCAGTAGAGGAGCGCAGCAGATTCAATATACCCAGCGTGGCGATGATGGCCGTCACCACGCAGATGAAGTAAAAGCCTTCGCCTGATTCCACCTGCCAGCCAAAAATAGCAGGTGCCTTCACGTGAAAGCCGGCATTGCCACCGGTCACTGATTCCCAGCGTGCGAAGCCTTCCTCCACGATGAACCCGAACGCGAGTGTGGCAATACCCAGGTAGATGCCTTTCAATCGCAGAGCCGGCACACCCACGACAACCCCTGCCAAGGCCGCTAAAAGTGCCGCCCCGCACATGGCCAGCGGAAAAGGTACGCCCGCATTGGTCAGCACGCCCTGCGCATACGCACCCACCCCCACAAACGCCGCATGCCCCAGCGAAAACTGCCCGGTAAACCCCGCCAGCAACATCAACCCAAGCCCAACGATACCGTAGATCAGCACAAAGGTGAGCTGTGCCAGCCAATACTCTGGCAACAGCCATGGCGCCGCCAAAAGAAACAGCAAGAGCGCCGAATACCAGAACATATGCCCGCGGTGCTTGGCCAGGCGGATGTCCTGTTCGTAGCTGGTTTTGAAGATGAAACGCATTTCAGCTGTCTGCTAGTACACCTTCCCCAATCGGGAGAAGGCAGGGATAAAGGTGGTCACAACCAAAAAGCCGCGAAGCAGGCCGTTCGCAGACGACTGCGGAGCTGGCTCTGCGAGCCCGCCGGCTGCGTCCCTCATAGGCAGGAAGGCGCATAAGCGACTCAGAGGGGAGCGAAGCACCAAAAGGCCGCGGAGCAGGCCATGCGGGGCTTGCGCGGAGCTGGCTTTGCCAGGCCGCTGCAGGCGTCCCCCCGGGGGGAAGGCGCGTGAGCGATTCAGGGGGGAGCGAAACACCAGAAGGCCGCGGAGCAGGCCATGCGTGAGTAGCCGCGGAGCTGGCTTCGCCAGGCCGCTGGCTGCGTCCCCCCTTGGGGGGAAGGCGCGTAAGCGACTCAGGGGGGTCATACCTTCTTCCGGAGTTTCTCGCCGAACAACCCATTGGGTTTGACCATCAGCATGATCAGCACCACGATGTAGGGCGCAATGTCCTTGAAGCCTTCCGGCAGATAAAAGCCCGCCAGCGATTCAACAATGCCGATGACCAGCCCTCCCACAATGGCGCCAGGCAGGCTGCCGAAGCCACCGACCACCGCCGCCGGAAATGCTTTGAGGCCGATGAAACCCATGTTGGCGTGCACGAAGGTGATGGGTGCCAGCAGCAGCCCAGCCACTGCCGCGACAGCCGCTGCCAAACCCCACACCAGGCCATTGAGGCGCTTGACCGGGATGCCCATGTAATAAGCGGCCAGCTGGTTTTGAGAGGCCGCCTGCATGGCGATGCCGAGCTTGCTATACCTGAACAGGACGTACAGCCCGAGGCAAAGCAGTGCGGTGACGCTGATCACCACCACCTGAACGGCGTTGATCACGAGTGAGCCCAAGCTCCAGACTTGTTCTTGGTAGGGTACCGGCAGGGTATGGGTTTCCGTGCCGATGCCTGGCAGCATGGTGATCAAGCCGCGCGCTACGTAGCCGATGCCTATGGTGAGCATCACGATGGAGAAGGCGGGCTGACCGAGGATGGGGCGAATCACGAGGCGTTCAACGAACATCCCGAACAGCGCCATGGCTCCAACAGCAGCCAGGACCGCCAGCCAGAAGGGGAAGCCCAGGAGCGTCATGCAGGCCAGGCCGCAGAAAGCGCCGAGCATCATCAAGTCACCCTGAGCAAAGCTCACGGTCTCGGTGGCCTTATAAATAAGCACGAAGCCCAATGCGATCAGCCCGTAGATGCAGCCTTGGGCAATACCGCTAATCACTAATTGCACGAACTGCAAGTTGTCTCCCAGAATGTTCGCATCGCTTCGATGCACAGACTCTAGCGAGCACGGTGAAAATTTCATCCCCTGAAAACCCTAGTACACGGAGATATATGACGGTGCATGTCGAAAAATTGGATCAGGTCACTGTGGTTACGCTGGCACGACCTGAGGTGCGCAATGCCGTGGATGCTGAAACGGCTCTTGCGTTGCACCGTGCGTTTGTTGACTTTGAACAAGATGAGCAGGCGCGGGTGGCGGTGTTCCATGGCGCCCACGGCCATTTCTGCGCCGGCTGGGATCTCAAGGCGGGTGCAGAGATGGCACAGACGGGCGAGGCCAGTGCCAGTGCGCTGCTGTCCGATCTGGCGTTTGAAGCTCACGATCACCTCCCGCCTGGACCCATGGGGCCGTCGCGCCTTCTGCTGAGCAAGCCCGTGATCGCCGCAGTCAGCGGTGCGGCGGTGGCAGGCGGAATGGAGCTGGCGCTTTGGTGTGATCTGCGCGTGATGGAAGAAGACGCCTATTTCGGGGTGTACTGCCGCCGCTTCGGCGTGCCGCTCATTGACGGGGGCACCGTGCGCCTGCCGCGTTTGATCGGCCAAAGCCGGGCCCTTGATCTCATCCTCACCGGACGGCGTGTCGAGGCGCCCGAAGCTGCAGCCATCGGCCTGGCCAACCGGGTGGTGCCGACGGGCGGGGCTCGCGATGCAGCCATTGCCCTGGCTCGTCAGATTGCCGCATTTCCGCAGGAGACGATGCGGGCCGATCGCATGAGTGCCCTGACGCAGTGGGACTGGCCGCTACAGCAGGCTCTGCACCAGGAATGGCAGCGTGGCCGGGAACGCATTTCGGATGCGCTGGAAGGCGCGCAGCGGTTCGTGGGCGGGGCTTGAAAGCTACGTTCCGGACGGCTGGGTATATTCCATGACATAACTCAATCAACACCAACGGAGTCAACTGAATGACCGAAGCCTATGTTTTCGATGCCATCCGCACACCACGCGGCAAGGGTAAAAAGGATGGCAGCTTGCACGAGGTCAAGCCCGTGGATCTGCTGGCTGGCACGCTGGATGCGTTGCGGCGCCGGCACGATCTGGACACCTCCGCGGTCGATGATGTGGTGATGGGCGTGGTGTCGCCGCACGGTGAGCAGGGCTCCGTGATTGCCAAGGTAGCTGCCCTCAAAGCCGGGTGGGACTGGCAATGCGCCGGCGTGCAGCTCAACCGGTTCTGCGCTTCAGGCCTTGAAGCCGTGAATCTGGCGGCGCAAAAAGTGCGTTCCGGCTGGGAAGACCTGGTCGTGGCGGGTGGGGTGGAAAGCATGAGCCGGGTGCCCATAGGCTCGGACGGTGGCGCCTGGGCGCAGGACCCGCAAACCAATTCCGACACCAACTTCGTGCCGCAGGGAGTCGGCGCCGATCTCATCGCTACATTGGCGGGATTCACCCGTGCCGATGTGGATGCGTTTGCGGTTGAATCTCAGCGGCGTGCAGCGCGCGCCCGCGAAAGCGGCTTCTTTTCCGGCTCCCTGGTGCCTGTGACCGACATGCTGGGCCAAGTCATTCTGGCGCAAGATGAGTTCATCAAACCGAACACGACCGTGGAAGGCCTGGGTGCGCTCAAGCCTTCGTTCGAGCAGCTTGGCGCCATGGGCTTTGACCAGGTCGCCATTGGCCGATACCCAGAGGTGGAGCGTATCGTGCATGTGCACCACGCGGGAAATTCCAGTGGCATCGTCGATGGGGCCGCAGCCGTGCTGATAGGCAGTGAGGCCGCGGCCAAGGCCCATGGGTTCAAGCCTCGCGCACGCGTGGTCTCCACAGCGGTCTCCGGGGCAGACCCCACCATCATGCTCACGGGCCCCATGCCTGCCACGCGCAAGGCTTTGATGAAGGCGGGCCTGTCTATTGGTGATATCGACCTGTTCGAGGTGAACGAAGCGTTTGCGGCGGTGCCCATGCGCTTCATGAAAGAGTTTGACGTGCCTCACGAGAAGGTGAACGTCAATGGAGGCGCCATTGCACTGGGCCATCCCTTGGGAGCTACTGGCGCCATGATTCTGGGAACACTGATTGATGAACTGCACCGCCGGCAGCTGCGCTACGGCCTGGTGACCCTGTGCGTGGGTGGCGGCATGGGTATCGCAACCATCGTTGAAAGAGTGTGAAGCACCTCGGCGCCGGGTGTCGCCTCTCTTTCAAGAGACGGGCAACGCTAGTGACGCGCTCAGGTTTGTCCACGGCGTTCCATGCATGGACTGCTCCACGACCTTCTGAAAATTCACACAGATAAATTTCATCATGAACACCATTCGTACAGAAAACCAGAACGGCATCGTCATCGTCACTTTCGATGAGCCCAACTCCCCTGTAAACACCATGGGCGAGGTTTGGCAATCCGATATGGATAAGCTGGCTGAGCAGCTTTTGGCTGCGAAGGCCGAGATTCGCGGCATCGTGCTGGTCTCGGCCAAAAACACCTTCTTTGCGGGCGCCGATCTGAAAGGCGTGATGCGAATGGATGTGCAAGATGCGCCACGTCGTTTCTTTACCGAGATTGAACGGATCAAACGCAACTTCCGGACCATTGAGACCTTGGGCAAACCCATCGTGACCTGCCTGAACGGTGCGGCTCTGGGCGGCGGCTGGGAAGTCGCTCTGCTGGGCCACTATCGCATTGCCGTGGATGATTCCAAGATCCGGCTGGGCTTGCCGGAAGTGGGCATTGGCTTGTTGCCTGGGGGCGGTGGCATTACCAAGATGACTCGCCTGCTCGGTCTGGTGGCGGCGCAACCTTATCTCTTGGAAAGCAAGCTTTTCGATCCAGCGGAGGCGCACAGGCTTGGCCTGGTGCATGAGCTGGCGGGCAGTGCTGATCAGCTGATCTCGCGTGCGAAAGCCTGGATCGAGTCGGTACAGGGCCAACCTGAAGCCGCTCAGCACCCTTGGGAGCGCAAGGACTACCGCATGCCAGGGGGTACGCCCTCCAATCCCAAGATTGCGGCCATGTTGCCGGTGGTGCCTGCGGTGCTCAAGCAGAAAACGAAGGGGCTTTATCCCGCACCTCAGGCGACGTTGTCCGCCATGGTGGAAGGGGCCGCGGTGGATTTTGATACCGCGATGCGCATTGAAAGCCGCTACCTTGCGAGCCTGTTGGCAAGCCAGGTGACGAGGAACATGATCAACACGTTCTTCTTCAACCTCAACGCCATCAAAGGTGGCCAGGCACGCCCGAAGGGTGTGCCGAAATTCAAACCGCAAAAGGTGGGCATTCTGGGGGCCGGCATGATGGGCGCAGGGATCGCCTGGGCACAGGCGAGCCGCGGCATCACTACGGTGTTGAAAGACGTTTCAGTTGAGAAGGCCGAACAGGGCAAAGCCTACTCGCAACGCCTTGCAGATAAGCGGGTGGAAAAAGGGCGGATGAGTGATGAGGCGCGGCAAAAACTGTTGGCCCAGATTACAGCCACAGGACAGGCGGCTGATCTGCAAGGCTGTGATTTGATCGTCGAAGCCGTGTTCGAGCAGCGCGATCTGAAGGCTGCAGTCACGCAGGAAGCCGAGCCGATGTTGGGCCAAGGTGGTTTCTTCGCCAGCAATACCAGCACCTTGCCTATCAGTGGTTTGGCGCACGCCAGCAAGCACCCTGAGAAGTTCATAGGCATCCACTTCTTCAGCCCGGTGGACAAGATGCAATTGGTAGAGATCATTCGCGGCCAGAAGACCGATGATGAAACCGTGGCGCGTGCCTACGATTACGTGCTGGCCCTGGGCAAGCTACCCATCGTGGTCAATGACTCCCGGGGTTTCTACACCAGTCGTACTTTCGGCACCTACGTCATGGAAGGTGCAGCCATGGTGGGCGAAGGCATTCCTGCGCCTGTGATTGAGAACGTCGCCGTTCAGGCTGGCATGCCAGTAGGGCCACTGGCCGTGTTGGACGAAACCGCGCTATCGCTTTCCGTGCATGTGCTCGATCAAACGCGGGCTGATCTGGCAGCCGAAGGGAAATCCTACTCGTCCACACCGGGTGAGTTGCTGGTGGAGCGGATGGTCAAGGAGTTGAAACGCCCAGGGCGTGCGGGAGGTGGTGGTTTCTATGACTACCCACAAGGTGGGAAGAAACACTTGTGGCCGCAGCTGAAGGCGTTGTTTGAAAAACCGGGTGCCGCGTGGGACGCGAAGGAAGTCAAGGATCGCTTGCTGTACCGTCAGTCTGTGGAGACTGCGCGTTGCCTGGCTGAAGGGGTGTTGACCAGCGTGCATGAGGCCAATGTGGGCAGCATATTTGGCATTGGGTTTCCTGGGTGGACGGGTGGGGCCATGCAGTTCATTTATGGGCAAGGTGTGGAAGCGTTTGAGCAGCGCTGCGCTGAACTAGCGGCCAGGCATGGCGATGGTTTTTATTTGAGTGATGAGGTGAAAGCGGCGATACGGAAGTTCGAGCCAAAGTGGTGACTAGCTCGGAAGGCCGAGCGAAGCAATGGCCCGGATCAGGCTCCCCACCCCTTGAGGCCGTGCCGAGGAGCGCAGGGCAAGGGGCGGGCAAGAGCACTGAAAGATGCTCTTGCTTCGTGAACTAGGGCGTGTTAACAC
>NZ_AUGX01000045.1 GCF_000422885.1 Ottowia thiooxydans DSM 14619
TTTTTTAGGAAGTCGTTGTCCTGGCGAAGTTGAAGGTTCTGCGCTTCGAGCTCCCGGATACGCTGTTGCTCGGGCGTCAGCGGCTTACCAATGCCGCGCTGGCCCGACAGTTCTGCTTCATATTGATCGAGCCAGCGCCTGACGGCGCTATCAGTCAGCTCCATATCACGGCAGACCTGAGACACGCTCAGGTGCTGCTCTCGAATCATCTTGACGATCTGCAGCTTGAACGCCGCGTCGAACGATCGCCTAGTCTTGGCTTTGATCATTTCTATTCCTGTGAGACATTGATTTCCCTTATCGGGATGTCTTTCGAAATTAGACCAGCACACCGTTCGCCCTCACCCCAACCCTCTCCCAGGGGGAGAGGGAGTTAAGAGGGAGTTAAAACCTACAGCCCCCAGCGGGGGAAGGAGTAAAACTAGCTCACGGCCTCGGGTTCTGGGGCTCAAGTCGGCAGGCGCTCCTGCATTAGTCTCTCCCGCAGGCGGGTGGGGGTAAGGGAGCAGCGCCAAAATATGCGCTGCTCTCAACAAACCATCTCCTGCCCGATCAGCTAGTCAGCTTCAACCCCAGAATACCCGCCACGATCAACCCCACGCAAATCAACCGCCCAGCATTGGCCGGATCACCAAACAGCACAATGCCCAGAATAACGGTACCCACCGCGCCCACGCCAGTCCACACCGCATAAGCTGTACCCACCGGGAGGTCACGCATGGCCACTCCCAGGAGTCCGATACTGATGACCATGGCGGTCACAGTGCCCACCGTAGGCCACAGACGCGTAAAGCCTTGCGTGTACTTCAGGCCAATGGCCCAGCCGATTTCGAAGAGGCCAGCGATGACAAGAATAATCCAGGACATATATTTTTCCGTTATGGGAGTGCGGGGTCGTCCCCACAGGAAAAAATAACTCGCCGGGTCGTCCTGGCGGTGCTCAGCCTATTGGCAATGCCCTTGTGCTGATGACTGAATTCTATGGAATCCGGGGCTTCCTGGCGACTGTTGCTAGCCAACCACCCATGCATCACCGTACTATTTTCTCTGCCAGCGCTTCCGAAGCGTAGGCAGCGTCTCGGATTAACCGATTTCTGGGTAGCGCTTATGCAGCCACAACCAGGCCACTAAGCCCACTGCCAGGAAAGCACCGGATGTGAGTGCCAGACCCATCGCTGAGTGCATGACCAGGGGCGCTGCCACCCCCGCAACAATCCCGTTGGCGGTGGAGCCGACCACTGCTTGCAGCGAGGAAGCCATGCCCCGCCGCTCAGGATGCAGATCGAGTACCAGCAAGGTGACTACAGGCACCATCAAAGCCCAGCCGAAGGCAAATAGGGCAATGGGCCAGAGTGACCATAGCGCGTGCGGAGCGAACAGGGCGTTGGCGATGATGTTCACCACAGACACCGCCAACATGATGCGAAAGCCTTGCATGATCTGGTTTTTGGGCGCGACCTTGCCGGCCTTGCGACCGGACAGCCAAGAACCCGCCATGATGCCGGCGATGCTCAGGACGAAGAACCAGAAAAACTGCGTAGGCCGTAGTTGGAGCACGTCACCCAGAAAGGCCGGTGCCGAGAGCACGTAGAGAAACATGCCGTTAAATGGCACGCCAGACGCCAGGGCCAGAAGCAGAAACCGTACGTCGCTGAGTAGCAGCCAATAACCGCGCATCAGATTGCCGAACTGCATGGGCTGTCTGTCGTCTTTGTGCAGCGTCTCAGGCAGCATGCGCCAGTTGAGAGCCAACAACACCACGCCCACACCCACCAGAAACCAGAACACGGCGTGCCAGTTCACCATCTCTGCGAGCACGCCACCCACCACGGGCGCCAATGCGGGCGCTACGCCGAAGAAGATCGTCACCTGGCTCATGACGCGCTGAGCATCGCTGGGAGGGAACATATCTCTGATCACAGCGCGTGAAACCACAATGCCGGCGCCAGTGGAAAGCCCTTGCAGTGCGCGAAAGAAGATCAACTGACCGACTGTTTCAGAAAGCGCACAACCGATGGAGGCCAGCGTAAAAACGGCCAAGCCCCACAGAATCACCGGCCGCCGCCCAAAGCTGTCTGACAGTGCGCCATGGAACAGATTCATGAACGCGAATCCGAACAGGTAGGCCGAGAGCGTTTGCTGCATCTCCACCGGAGTGGCATTCAGCGACTTGGCAATGGCTGAAAAGGCAGGAATGTAGGTGTCGATCGAGAACGGCCCCAACATACCCAGTACCGCGAGCAGTACTGCGAGGGCCCAGCGTGGGCCTTTCCAAAGGGTTGAGGCGTCCGGATTCATGACAACTATTTACCAAAAAAAGAAGCTGGCCGCGATAGGTAAACGCAAGCCAGCTTGATGGGGCAACAATGCGCCCCGTTAGGGATGATTACAGAGAATCGATAAAGCTGCGCAGCTTGTCTGAGCGGCTTGGGTGCTTGAGTTTGCGCAGCGCCTTGGCTTCTATTTGGCGGATGCGCTCACGCGTGACGTCGAACTGCTTGCCCACTTCTTCCAGCGTGTGGTCAGTGCTCATCTCGATGCCGAACCGCATGCGCAGCACTTTGGCTTCGCGTGGAGTCAAGCTATCAAGAATGTCTTTCACCACATCGCGCAGACCTGCTTGCATAGCGGCATCCACAGGGGCGGTGTTGTTCTGGTCTTCGATGAAGTCGCCCAGGTGGCTGTCGTCGTCGTCCCCGATCGGTGTCTCCATGGAGATCGGCTCTTTGGCGATCTTCATGATCTTGCGGATCTTGTCTTCTGGGATTTCCATCTTCTCGGCCAGGATGCCAGCATCCGGCTCGAAGCCGAATTCCTGCAAATGCTGACGCGAGATGCGGTTCATCTTGTTGATGGTCTCGATCATGTGCACCGGAATACGGATGGTGCGCGCTTGGTCAGCGATCGAACGCGTAATGGCCTGGCGGATCCACCATGTGGCGTACGTGGAGAACTTGTAGCCGCGGCGGTATTCGAACTTGTCGACAGCCTTCATCAGACCAATGTTGCCTTCCTGGATCAGATCGAGGAACTGCAGACCACGGTTGGTGTATTTTTTGGCAATGGAGATCACCAGGCGCAAGTTGGCCTCGATCATCTCTTTCTTGGCATCACGGCTGGCGGCTTCGCCTTCGTTCATGCGCTTGTTGATGTCTTTCAGTTCATCAAGCGGCACCACTACACGGGATTGCAAGTCTGTGAGCTTTTGTTGCAAATCCTGGATTGGCGGAATGTTCCGTTCCATGATCGCGCTCCAGGGCTTGCCTGCGGTGGATTGCGTCTCGACCCATTTCAGATCCAGCAAGTGCGAAGGGGCTTTGTTGCCCGCACGATCGCGTCCTGAGAAATCAGCGATGAAGAGTTCCTGCGGGTAGCCGCACTTGTCTACGATGATGCGGCGCAGTTCGCGCTCTTTCTTGCGAACGTCGTCCACCTGGCCGCGCACCATGTCGCACAGCTTTTCAATGGTCTTGGCCGTGAAGCGAATCGTCATCAGCTCTGTGGAAAGAGCGTGCTGGGACTTCACGTAGGAAGGCGATCCCCAACCTTCCTTGTCGTAGATGCGGTGCACCTTCTCGAACAATTGGGCAATACGGTCAAAGCGCTCAAGCGCTTGGTTCTTCAGCTCTTCCAGCTTCTTGGTGAGTGCCTTGGAGCCGCCTTTGCCATCGTCGTCGTCGTCTTCGTCGTATTCGTCGAAGTCTTCCTCGGCGACGTAGTCGTCGTTTTCATTCAGATCGGAGAAGCCGTCCACGATGGTGGAGATAACGACTTTGCCTTCGCGGATATCGGTCGCCATCAACAAGATTTCAGCGATCGTGGCGGGGCTGGCGCTGATGGCTTCCATCATGCCCATCAAGCCGCCTTCGATGCGCTTGGCAATCTCGATCTCGCCCTCACGCGTCAGCAGCTCTACCGTACCCATTTCGCGCATGTACATGCGTACGGGATCGGTGGTGCGGCCGAATTCGCTGTCTACGGTGGAGAGCGCGGCTTCAGCGGCTTCCTCAGCTTCTTCTTCGCTGGAGCCAGTGGGCGCGTTGTCCGTGATGATCAGCGTTTCGGCATCCGGGGTTTGCTCGTAAACCGCCACGCCCAGATCGTTCAGGGTCGCGATCACGGCCTCAAGGGTCTCGGCATCGAACAGCTTGTCAGGCAAGTGATCGGAAATTTCCACGTGGGTCAGGTAGCCACGCGTCTTGCCCAGTTTCAGCAGCGTCTTCAGGTTGGAGCGGCGCTTGAGCATCTCCTCTTCGGTGAGGACGGTTTCATCCAGGCCGAATTCCTTCATCAAGGCGCGTTCTTTCGCCTTGCTGATTTTCATGCGAAGAGGCTTGACCTTCTCAACAGCCGCGGTGGTCACGGGCTCGACCACAGGTTCGCCTTCCAGATCAGATTCGATGTCTGAAAGATCTGCTTCGTCTTTTACTTCCTTGGCTGCACTTGGGCGGCCGCGCTTGGCGGGCGCGGCTTTTGCGCTGGCAGCCGGACGGCCGGGCTTTTTCAGCGCTGCATCATCGACTTCGAGCCCAGCGTCTTTGGCTTTGGCTACTTTGGCCGGTTTTGCGGCGGGCTTGGCGGATGTTTTTTGAGTGGGCATAGACGTACCTCGTTAGGCTGTGTGCATCAAATCAGTAACAGAGAAGCATGGCGGGGCGTAAGGCTCTTTGCCCAGGGCCCAACCAAGCCTTACCAGCTTGCGCGCGTGGCACCAGCAAGGCGTTTTTTCTCTGCCAAGGCAAGATGTAGGGCGATCATTTGGTGTGCAGCCCTTGCGGTATGTTGGCCACCCTACGCTAGGGTGCGCATGAAATTGCGCTAGGCCGGTCCGGAGGTACTGCTGTCGCTCTTGCCGTCAGTTAGCCTTTAATTATAGCGTCCATCTTTGATTTCAAGAGCCTTCCGGCGGGTTTCCGTCTGTTTTTCCGGCTTTTCTGCGCAATAGGCGCTGATAAGCTTCCATATCGCCTGTTTCTGCCGCCAGTTGCATGGCTGCAGCATCTCGCGCTCTCTGTTCAAGTTTCACTATGTTACGAAGCTCTTCAGGGTCACTTTCGATCTCCGGCGGCATTCTGTCGATCTCGGTGATGGCAGCGGTTTCCAGTTCGTGCCCGCGCAAGGCTTCACGCAGGGCGCTCCAGGGTTGTGGTCCGTAGTCATGAAATTGGCCATCCAGCCAGGTAAACAGGGCTCCATGCGGTTTCGGAAAATCACACAGCATCTGGTGCTCGGTCGCACTCAGGGCATCCCACGCGGTGGGGTCGGTCAGCACGATTTGCAGTGCCCGGCCGGCTCGGCTGGCGGGCAGGGTGCGGCGTCCACTGGCTGTCATGGGCTCGGTGGGCGGACCGAAGTCTTTCTTGAACCGGCCTCTGCCTTCTTCCCATTGTCCCTGGCGAAAGCCTTGCCTTGGGCCCTGACGTGGCCCTTGCCCGTGGTTCTGGCCTTGTCCTTGCTGAGGCGAATATGGGCTCTGTGCTTCGCGGTTTTGCCGGGGCGCTTTGGCGGGCCGCATACCCCAGAGAACTTGCAACTCCGGCGCACCAAGCTGCACTTGTGCAGCAATGTCGAGCAGAATTTGCTGACCTAGCGCGCCCGCAGGCAGCAACTGCCAAAGTGGCTTGGCTTTGGCCGCAAAATGGGCACGGCCCTCGGCGCTGGTCAGTTCAAGGTCTTCGGACGCCACTTCCAGCAAAAACCGAGACAAAGGCACGGCCTGCTTGACCGCCTGCGCGAAAGCCTCAGGCCCTTCAGCGCGGATGAAGCTGTCTGGATCGTGCTCAGGCGGCAGGAACAGGAACTTGATGGAGCGCGTGTCGGTGGCAAAGGGCAGGGTGGCTTCCAGCGCCTTGTGCGCGGCGCGCCGCCCCGCAGCATCGCCGTCAAAGCTGAACACCACACTGTCCGTAAAGCGCAAGAGCTTTTGTACATGGTCTGGCGTGCAGGCTGTGCCCAGCGTGGCGACGGCGTTGGCAAACCCCAGCTGAGCCAGTGCCACAACGTCCATGTAGCCTTCTGTGACCAGCGCGTAGCCGTGTTCGCGCAAGGCTTGGCGGGATTCAAACAGGCCGTAGAGCTCCCGGCCCTTATGAAACACAGGGGTTTCCGGTGAATTGAGGTACTTGGGTTTTTCATCACCCAGCACTCGGCCGCCAAAGCCAATGACCTCGCCTTTCACGCTCCGGATGGGGAACATGATGCGATCACGGAAACGGTCGTAGCGTTTGTTCTCGTCTTCTTCGGAGACGATCACAAGGCCTGATTCATGCAGCAGCGGGTCGGTGTAGTCTGGGAAAACGCTGGCTAGTGTGCGCCAACCCTCAGGGGCGAAACCTAGCCCGAAGTCGCGAGCAATCTGGCCCGACAGCCCGCGGTTTTTCAAGTAATCAATGGCGCGCTGAGAATGCCGCAGGTGGTTCCGGTAAGCCTCGGAAGCTTTGGCTAACACGTCGCTCAGGGTGGCTCTTTTTTCAGATTCCTGTGAGGCTTTCTCACGCTCGGCAGGGCTGCGCTCGTCTTCCGGCACCGGCATGCCGTATTCCTGGGCCAGGTCGTGCACGACCTCTACAAACCCGCCGCCGGTGTGGTCCATCAGGAAGCCGATGGCGTTGCCATTCTTGCCGCAGCCAAAGCAGTGATAGAACTGTTTGGAGGGGCTCACGGTGAAGGACGGCGATTTTTCACCGTGAAACGGGCAAAGGCCGGAGAAGTTCGCTCCCGTTTTCCGAAGCTGCACGTAACGCCCGACGATCTCCACCACGTCCGCGCGCGCCAAAAGCTCCTGAATGAAATGCTGGGGAATGGACACTGATGTCGTGTTTTATTAAGTTACTCGTTCTATGGCGTGGTTGCCTTAAACAATGGCTTTACTTCGCTGGCGCTCCGGGAGAGTCCATAGAATAGCTCTAGAACAAACAGTTTAGGAGACGGGGATGCCCAGCATTTTTGATACAGATTTGCCGCGCAACGAAGCGAACTTTGCGCCGCTCACGCCGCTGGCATTTATACAGCGTACGGCGGAAGTGTATCCGGGCAAGCTCGCGATCGTGCATGGGGATTTGCGCCGCAACTGGTCCGAAACCTACGCGCGCTGCCGCCAGTTGGCCAGTGCTTTGCGGCAGGCCGGCATTGGGAAAAATGATGCTGTGGCTGTGATGTTGCCGAATACTCCGCCCATGGTGGAAGCTCATTTCGGAGTGCCCATGGCGGGCGCCGTACTGAACGCCCTCAATACGCGGCTTGATCCGGAGGCGGTGGCGTTCATGCTGGATCACGGACAAGCCAAGGTCTTGATTGTGGATCCCGAGTTCAGTGGTGTCGTCAAGAAGGCGCTCGCCTTGCGCCAGTCTGATGCACCTTTGATGGTGATTGATGTAGAGGATGTGCTCTACGGCCCGGCAGAAAAGATAGGCAGCATCACCTACGACGCTTTTGTGGCGCAGGGTGATTCCGCATTTGAGTGGCAGTACCCAGTTGATGAATGGGATGCCATTGCGCTCAACTACACGAGCGGAACCACTGGCAATCCGAAAGGCGTGGTCTATCACCATAGAGGCGCGGCGGCCAATGCCATCAGCAATATTCTTGAATGGGACATGCCCAAGCACGCGGTATATCTGTGGACACTGCCCATGTTTCACTGCAACGGCTGGTGTTTCCCATGGACAGTGGCAGCGCGGGCGGCGGTGAACGTCTGTCTCCGCAGGGTGGATGCCAAGGCGATCTTCGACGCCATCCGTAACCACGGCGTTACGCACTATTGCGGCGCGCCTATTGTTCATGGCCTTCTTGTCAACGCGCCTGAAGAGATGAAGCTTGGCGTGCCGAGAGGTGTCAAGGCGATGGTGGCAGGCGCTGCGCCGCCGGCTTCGATGATCGAGGGCATGGAGCACATGGGCTTCGATCTCACCCACGTTTACGGCCTGACCGAGGTCTACGGCCCGGCTACCGTCTGCGCCAAGCACGACGAATGGAATGCGCTGGACATTGGTGAGCGTGCGCGCCTGAATGCCCGTCAAGGCGTGCGCTACCACTTGCAGCGCGACGCCCGTGTCCTGGATCCCGAGACAATGCAACCCGTGCCCATGGACGGCGAGACCATGGGTGAGATCATGTTCCGTGGCAACATTGCCATGAAGGGATATTTGAAAAACCCCCAGGCTACACAAGAAGCGTTTGCCGGTGGCTGGTTTCACTCAGGCGATCTGGCGGTGCAATACCCTGACGGCTACATCAAGATCAAGGACCGCAGCAAGGACATCATCATCTCGGGGGGCGAGAACATTTCATCCATCGAAGTGGAAGATGTGCTGTACCGCCACCCCGCCGTGCTGGCCGCGGCGGTGGTCGCCAAGCCAGATCCAAAATGGGGTGAAACCCCATGCGCCTTCGTGGAACTGAAGGCCGGCGCCGAGGTAACCCAGGCTGAGATCGTCGCCCATTGCAAAGCGCATTTGGCGGGCTTCAAGGTGCCGCGGGCCGTGGTGTTCGGTGAGCTACCCAAGACCAGCACCGGCAAGATCCAGAAATTCGAGCTGCGTAAACAGGCGGGGTCGGCTGGCGCTATTGATGTCTGATTGAAGGAGCCGTTTTTTTCGCCGAAATCCCATCGATTTGCTGGTAGCTCGGCACGAAGTGCCGATGAAAGATGGTTGCGAATCCTGACTCAGGACTTTGTTAAGGGGTGCGGTCGACGATTGCGCGCCGCATAAATTCCAAACCCTGCAACTAAGGATCCGGTCAGGAGTAGTCCCCACTCACCCAATGAGGGGACCGCAGTCACTGTGGCTGCGACAGGCGCGGCTCGGACACGCCAGCGATTACCTGAAAATATATGGGTGCCAAACTCGGAACTACCATCGTCCCCAACGAGGCCAATGCAATTACCAGAAACTGCCGAGACAACGCTGCATACACCGTTGCGCCGAATATTCACATCGCCAGTGGAGTAGGTGTACAAGCTGTCTAATCGTTGGCCGACGGAATGTGGACCCGGCGGACGCATCACCCCACGCCTTCAACTGTGAGCACCGAACTTGCGTCCGTAGTGCCTTCTGCACGGTACAAGGAGGAGTTGGAAGAGGTAAAGGTGGTGATGCCGTCATTGAGACTCCAGTCTGTCGCGCGAGTCATCAAGTCGACGACGGCGTTGGGGGGCAAGCCGCTGGCGTTGACCACGACCCAACCCGACGTGACCATGCTTGCTGTATGCGGCGCGATGGCTTCACTGCCATAGGGATGCCCGGCGAAGTCGTACGTCACTTGTCCCCAAGCCGCGCCAGCCCAAAATGCCAAGGCCGCCACGAGCCCGTGACAGCTGTTTCTGATGACAGTGGTCATGAATTCCCTCTTCAGAATAATTGCCGCGGCGCGGCACTGCATGAATTCTCCGGGGGAGACAGGGAACTTGACCACTCCCGATAGTGAGGTATGTAGGGAAAATCTTGCGGCAACGTCGAGTGCGGGTTGCCAGAGCCTCACCCTTTGGGCTGCAGCCGGCCGCGCCGAAGTCTGCCGGGCCATATTGCTTCGTGGCGCCTCTTGCCAAGGATCGCACCCTGGCGGCGAGATGCGCCTTGCACTACGGCCCAGAAGTCTCCGGCGCGGGGGGCATTTAGTGTGGATGCTCCCTAGTCACGCCGGAGGCGCGCAACACCAATTTTGCCACTTCAATTTTCGTGGCCCCATTGGCAACTCCATCCTCGACAACTTGCTTCCGTGGGGAAATGGCCTGGTTAGATCGCAGATCAGCGCGGTGTCCGGCTTTACCGTCTCCGGCTCGATGTTCGATAAGCGCCTACCCCTGCTACCAGCAAGCCAGTAAGCAGCAGTCCCCACTCGCCCAAAGTGGGTACCGCAGTAGGCGTGGGAGTGGGAGTGACGACAGGGGTAGAACGAATTCGCCATAGGTTGCCGGGGTATGCATACGTTGCAAAAATGGCTGATTCATCGTCGCCACTGAGGCTTCCGCAGAGGGTGGTGCTCGGGTCGACGCCGGAGCAGAAACCGTTGTAGCGCACATTCACATCGCCACCCTCAAAAATGTGCACGCTGTCTATGCGCTGGCCAGAAGTGTGCGGCCTCAGCGGCCGCATCACCGACACACTGAAACCGGCGATCGCTGAACTGGCATTCGTATAGCCATACGCGTGGAATATTTCAGAATTGGCGGGCGTGAAGGTAATGACGCCGTCACTGAGGCTCCAATCTGTCAGCAGCGTGCGTATATCCATGCCGGTGTTGGCGGGCAACCCGCTGTCGTTCAGACGGACCCAGCCTGAAGTATTCATGGCCGCCGTGTAAGGCGCGATGGCGCCTGCACCGTAGACTGGCCCGTTGTAATCGTAGGTCGTTTGTCCCCAGGCGGCGCTTGCGCAAAGAGCCAAGGCCGCCGCGACCGCGCGGCAGGTGGATTTAAATGCTGTTGTCATGGAGTGCCTCTTCGGAAAAGGCGCCGCGGTGCGGTGCTGCACGAATTCTTGCGGAAGACCCGGAATTTGACCACTCCCTAAAGTGAGGGGTGACGGGTAGTGGCGCTATTAGCCTCGGCGGTGAAGCAGCAACGCCAACTGAGTTCGGTTGGTCACTCCGAGGGAGCGGAAAATATCCTTGAGGTATTGTTTGACGGTACCTTCTGATAGGCCAAGTGCATCCGCAATCTGCTGGTTACTGAATCCTTGGGCGACGGCCTGGGCCACTTGCGCCAGGCGTGGCGAAAGGGCGCTTAGCGCATCGGCGTCGCCCCATGGCCCCGGCAATGGCGGGGGCGCGGCAGGCGCGCGAGCCAGGGCCAGGTCGACGGCGGCTCTCAGTTGCGACATGGGACTGGACTTGTGAATGATGGCACGCACGCTAGGCCAGCACTGCCACTCTCCTGCATGCGGAAGCGTGGCGGCACCGCTGAGGATGATGAGGGGCAGCGCGGGGTAAGCGCTACACAGTGCAGCCAGGCCCTGGCCGCCGTCCATCCCCGGCATATGCACATCCACCACTGCCAGGTCACAGCCGGGTGGCGCGGCGGCAGCCAGCAGGGTGGCCAGGCTCCAGGCGTGAACGATCTCGAAGTCACCGAGCATTCGCAAGTGTGCAGCCAGGCCGTCTCGCACGATCTCGTGGTCGTCGGCCAGAAGAATGCGAGCGGGTGTGTTCATGCGAGTAGTTCTAGCTCATCAGTCAGAGTGATCGTAACCGCTGTGTTCTGGATGATTGTCCTTGCAGCTAGCGATCAAGCAGGATCATGATTTCACGGCCCCACCAGCTGCGGTATTCCCTAAAGTGAAGGTGTCTTTTCTTCTGCCGGTAATGGCCCCAGTACCAGCCAATCGCGCAGCGCGTGAGGCCGCACAGGCTTGGGCAAAAAGGTGACGCTGCTTTGTGCCAGCGCAACTGCTTCTTCCGCGCTGGCACCACCGCTCACTACCGCCACACGCAGTCCCGGGGCATGAGGGCGCACGGCATCCAGCACGTCGTGCGAGAGCGCACCTCCGGCCAGCCAATGGTCGGTAATGAGAACCTGTAAAGGCTCGCCTGCATCTGCGGTCGAGCGGGCTACTTGGGTTGCGCTGGCTGGATCGGGCGCGGTGTGAACCTGAGCGCCCCAGCCTTGCAACAGCGCTTGCAAAGCGTGGCACGCTGCGGGGTCGTCGTCAACCACCAGGACACGCAAGCCGTGAAGCTTGGGCGGCTGTACAGGGAGGCGGGCCTGGGTGGGCGACTGGAAAGTAGGTGCCGCGGGTACGGCGGCTGTCGCTCCTGACGGAGCAGCCACCAGGGTGATGGAAAACACGGAGCCAGTTCCCAACGCGCTGGCTGGATGAAGGCGCACGTCGGTCCCCATGAGGCGGGCCATGCGCCGTGCTACTGCCAGGCCCAGTCCATGGCCTTCGCCGCCGGAGCGGCTGCGGTGTGCATCGTGAGCCTGGTAGAACTCATCGAAGATGGCGTCGCGATGGAGCTCGGGAATGCCCGGGCCACTGTCTCGCACTTCAAAGCGCCATGCAGGTTGACCGTGGACTCGAGCCCGGCGGATGGCCAGCATGACTCCACCGGTTGGTGTGTAGCGGACCGCGTTGGCCACCAGGTTGCCCACCACTCTCCAAAGCAGTGCGGCGTCTGCCAACACGCTGAGTTCTCCGCCTTTGGCAGGAGGGCGCAGCCAGAAAGCAAGGCCTCGCGCTGCAGCGCTGGGGCGGAAGCTGGCCTCAGCGCGTGCCAGCAAGGCGTGAGCAGAGGCAGGGGCTATGTGCGCGTGCACGGCTCCGGCATCCATGCGGGCCAGATCCAGTACTTCATCCACCAATTCGGAGAAGTTGTCTACGCCAGCGACCATCTGCTGCATCAACGGCGCTTGTGGGGTATCCCTTAGTTGTTCGCGGAGCGCTTCGCCCAGCAGCGACATCGCGTGCACGGGCTGGCGCAGGTCGTGGCTGGCAGCCGCCAGAAATCGCGATTTGGCTGCACTGGCCTCTTCGGCCTGGCGGCGCTTTTCGTCGACCTCGTCCATCAGCTCCTCATTGCGCAGACGGGTGCGTAGCTCACGCTGAATGCTTGCAGCGAATCTTTGGGTTGATGCCAACAGCATTCCCCATAGCACCAGCAGGAATACTCCGCCAGCCAGGCGTCCGTCGTCATGTGCGTCTTCTACGGTCCATAACTGCCAGGCCAGCCCCCAGAGCAGGGGGCTGATGTAGGCCCACACGGCGGCGGGCCACACGCACAGTTGCGTCATGGCATTGGTAGCAACCATGAGCGCAATGGAAAACATGTAGATCGCAGCCATGAACTCAGGTGACTGCATGGATGGATAATTCCAGCCATTGAAGAGCAAACCCACCAGAAGGCAGCGCCAGACAATTCCGTGAGCCCAGCGGCGCGGATCGATGGCGCCGAGAGCCTTGGCGCGCTCAAGGCGATGCAAAAAATAGCTACGCTCAGCCGTGGCCAGCAGCATCAACGCGGCAGTTCCCCAGGCCCATGCCGCGCCTATGAATCCTTGGAGCAGCCACGCCGCCAGCGGAACGCCCAGCGCCGAACTGATACCCATGGCGCGGGCACCCTTGGTCAGCAGCGTGAGCGCCTCATGCTCCAATTGCAATTGCCGCGCGGGTGTGTCGCCAATGGCTGTGGGACCACCTCGTAAAAAGGTCAGTCGATCGGTCATTCGTGCTCCGGCCTGCCTGTAAGCTTGATGGGACAGTATAAGTTTGGGTGCGTGATCAAATCTGTCTGGGCGACAAACAACCTGGGATTCGCGGCGCTGTTTACCCTTCAAACGGGCGCCTCCTGCGATTCAGCAGGAACCTATTGGGCTTTACTCAGTCAATCAAATGACGCTGCCCTCGCAGGGCATTTTTCTTTCAATCCCTCGCCCGTTCGCGGCGACCGTTGGCCCGAAACACATTTTCACGTGTTGCGAACCGGGCCTTAGAACGGGTTCATGATTCAACCAAGGAGCTACATTGAACTGGCAAGAGCTATCCTTTTCCGACCCCTGGATTCAAACCCTGGCGAGCATTGTGGCGCTGGTGCTGGGGTGTGTTGTGGCGCAATGGCTTGCACGGCATGTGATTGTGAGAGCCTTGGCGGGCTTGCGCGGGGCCACGCGTAGCGGCCCCATCGCCGTGCTTCTGCACCCGGATGTCTTGACACGGGTGGCGCAGATTGTCCCCACACTGGTGGTTCAGGTCGGTATCCGCTTTGTACCGAACCTGCCGGAAAAGCTCGCTACAGTTACAGAGAACGTGGCTGCTGCGCTGAGCGTGCTTTTCGCAGCTCGTGCACTGTTCAAGGCATTGGAGGTGGCGCTTGGCGTCTATGAGCAGCGAGCCGCTGAAAAGCAGGAGTTGCGCTCACACTCGATCAAATCGTATGTACAGCTAGGTCAGATTCTGGTGGGCATTGCCGCAGTCGTGGTGATGATCGCCGCATTG
Organism: Ottowia thiooxydans DSM 14619; assembly: GCF_000422885.1. Lineage (GTDB taxonomy): Bacteria > Pseudomonadota > Gammaproteobacteria > Burkholderiales > Burkholderiaceae_C > Ottowia > Ottowia thiooxydans. The sequence goes on from NZ_AUGX01000045.1 coordinate 13,929, forward strand.
GCAGACAAGTCGCCGCTCATTGTGCTTTCAGGCTTTGGTGCGATGTCGGCCGTGCTCATGCTGATTTTTCAAGACACCATCAAATCCTTTACGGCCGGCATGCAGATAGAGGGCAACGACATGCTGCGGGTGGGCGACTGGATAGAGATGCCCCAAGCCGGCGCCGACGGCGATGTGATCGACATCGCGCTCAACACCGTCAAGGTTCAGAACTGGGATAAAACCATTGTCACCATTCCCACCTGGAAGCTGATGAGCGAAAGCTTCAAGAATTGGCGCGGCATGAGTGAAGCGGGAGGCCGCCGCATCAAGCGTACGCTGATGCTGGACGCCGGCACCATTCACTTCCTGCAGGATGAGGAAATCGAGCGCTTGGGGCAGATTGAGATCATTGCAGAGTACGTCCAGGAAAAGGCCAGAGCAGTCAAGGTTTCACGCGGCATGCGGGCGCGAGAGTTGGGCGAGGCCCTGGCTCAGGTGCCAGCCAACCAGCGGCGACTGACCAACATCGGCACCTTCCGTGCATACGTTCTGGCATATCTGAAAGCCAATGCGGATATCCGCAAGGACATGACTATCATGGTCCGCTTGATGCAGCCCACACCTGAAGGTGTACCGCTGGAGATTTACTGCTTCACCAACACCACCGCATGGGTGGCCTACGAGGCCATTCAGGGTGATATCTTTGACCACCTGCTGGCCATCCTGCCTGAGTTTGCACTGGGCAGTTTCCAGTCGCCCGGTGGAGGTGATTTTCGAGCGCTACTCGAAGAGGAGGGGAGTCCGGCACGCTTGCCAAGACAGTCTTACCCTAACGTGCCGCGGCCTCGTCCAGTCTGACAAAGGCGTGACACACGGTGGCTAGACCGCGTCGTGAAACGTCAGTAACCTGAGAGGGAAACAGGTTCTGGTCACAATGGTGGCCTCATGCTGGTAGATCCTCTCATTATTGTTGCGTGCGTCTTGTTGGTGGCGCTCGCCATCCGCCCGTGGCGCCTCTTGGCTAATGGCGGGCTGATATCCCCGCTTCTGGCGGCTCTGGTCATCACGCCCTGGTTTTGGGCTTTGCCGTGGCTGCACCGCATGCCGGTGCATTTGCAGCTGTCCGGTGCCTGTTTGATTACCCTGGCGCTGGGCTGGCCGCTCGCGGTGCCGGTTTTGTGTGTGGTGGCCATACTGGCTGGGTTGATCGCGCCCATCAGTTGGGATCAGCAGGTGGATATGGCTCTCTGGCTGGGGATCGTGCCCGCCACACTGGCATTCGGTATGGGTATGGCAATCCGGCGCTGGATATCCAAAAATCTGTTTGTCTATATTCTGGGCCGGGCTTTCCTGGGCACCGTGTTGTGCATGTTCATCGCAGGCGCGTTGGCTCAATGGACGGGGCATTCGTTAAGCGCTACGGTGGAGCCTGAGCTGGCCATGGTGGCGCGCTGGCTGCTGGCCTGGGGCGATGGGTTTCTCACCGGTATGGTGGCTGCCATAGGCGTGGCCTTCAGGCCGCAATGGCTGGCGACGTGGTCGGATCAGCTCTATTTAAGACAACCTCCTACAGCAAAATGAATGCTTGGAACTTAAATTCAATCCTCATGAAATCACCCATCCTTCTCAGCCTTTTGGTGCTCTCATTTGCCACACACGCTTTTGACCTGCAAGGTCACCGCGGAGCTCGGGGCCTGGCACCTGAAAACACCATGGCGGCGTTTGACAAAGCGATGGCTGTTGGCGTGACCACGTTAGAGCTTGATGTTGGCCTGACGGCTGATGGCATGGTGGTGATCTCACATGACGCTCACCTGGCGCACGATATGGCGCGAGATGCTGCCGGTGCTTGGCTTGGAACACAGGCTCCTTTAATTCACAGAAAAACGTTCGCGGAACTGCAGTCCTACGACATAGGGCGCGCAAAGGATGGCAGCACCACAGCACGCAATTTCCCAGGCCAAAGAGCGAGTGACGGTGAGCTTTTACCCACGCTCACCGCGCTTTTTGAACGCGTTCAAGCCGCAGGGGCGGATCAGATGCGGTTCAATATAGAAACCAAACTCAACCCGGCCAAACCTAATGAGACGGCCTCCCCGGAAGAGTTTGTTAACGCTACCCTGGCGGTGATTGAAAAAGCTGGCATGGCCGGGCGCGTGAGTATCCAGAGCTTCGATTGGCGCACTCTCAAGCTGGTGCAGCAGCAGGCTCCAAGCATTCCTACCGTATACCTCACTATTAAAACGAGAAATACTGACAACGCAGCAGATCCCGCATGGACTGGTGGCTTGCGTTTGGCCGACTATCCTTCAGTGGCGCACATGGTCAAAGCTGCAGGTGGCGCCGTGTGGGCGCCAAATTTCGGTGCCTTGGATGAGGCCGCCGTCAAATCCGCGCAGGCTTTGGGTTTGAAGGTCATTCCCTGGACAGTGAATGAGCCCGCCGACATGCAACGCTTGATTGGTTGGAAGGTGGACGGGATCATTTCAGACTACCCGGATCGCCTGCGCTCCGCCATGCAATCCGCTGGTATGCCGGTACCTGAGATGATCGGTGCGCAACGCCGATGAAGCAGCGTTGCGTCCGGGCCTTTATCTACGCCGGTGACTGAGCATCCGGCCACCAAAGGCGGCGAGCAACATTCCCAACAAACCAAGTCCCCAAAGCGGTAAGACTGGAACCGGGGCTGGCGGGCCGGGCAGTACAGTCAATTCGAAGGCCGCGCTATTCGGCGCGCTCAGCGTGGTCGCGAGGACCGTCACCACGCCAGGTTGAACTCCTGCCGTGACAGCCGGAGACACGGCTCTACCGTCTGATCCGGTGGTGCTGGTGGCGGTCAACCCGCCATCGGCGAACTGCGTACCACGGCCGCTGGCGGGGATGGTGAATGTCACCTCTGCCCCTACCACTGGCAGGTTGTTGTCATCCCTGACTATGGCTTGCAAGGGGAGGGCAAAGGGATTCGCAGCAGGGGCAGCCTGGGGGGTGCCGCCCGCACCGGAGATCGTTGGCGTACCAACCGCCACATTCGTCAGCGAGAAGTTCGCAGTCATCAGACCGGTACGTGCCACGACGGTGTATGACCCCACGGTGCCATTCGAGGTGAACGTAGGAGCTGTAGCGATTCCACTGGAGTTGGTAAGCACCGTGGCATTGCCGGCGAATGTTCCAGATGGCCCTGAACTCGGTGCAGTGAATGTGACCGGCTGCCCAGACACAGGTGCTCCGCTGGAGGTCAACTGCACTGATAGTGCCACGGGAAAGGGTTGATTCACCTGATTGGTCTGGGGTGAGCCGCTCGCAGAGGCCAATACCGTCTGTATCAGCGCCGCATCGGTTAGAACGCTGACACCGTCTACTCCTACGTTCAAGCCCTGCTGGTTGTTGGCTACTGCGATTCGCAGGCGAACGGTGCGGCCAGCAAGCGATGAGAGGTTGGCACTCAGGTTGGTATAGCCGCTACTGATCTGCGGCGTAGCGCTGCTGGAGGCATAGAGAGGTCGAATTACGCCAGAGCCGACATCGAACAGGTTGGCGGCGGGATCCATCACGTCTACGCGTACCTGCTGGTTAGGTACGACACTGAAGTCCAGGGTGGGCGGCGAGTGAAACTCAGCATTTCTGTTTTGCACGTACAGAAGAAGTGACAGCATCGCAGGCTGTCCACTGGGCAGCGCGATGTCCTGGTACATCACCAGGCTCCCTGGGCCAGTTTGATCGCTCATGGCAGCGAAGGTGCCCAGCGGGGGAGTTGGCACTGCCACTGAGGTCAGCGGCCCTACTACCCCTGTCTGTGCGTAGAAGCTACCGGCGGAACCGGGTTGGGTGGCGATGGTCCAGTTGGTGAATCCAGGTTGTGCGGCGCCGTTGTTGGCCTCGAAACTGCCGTTGGCAGCAAGTTGTGCGGCGAAGGAGGAGGTGGGCAGCACAACGAAAAGTGCCAGCCAGAATACTGCGGCCCAGAATTTCAAGGGCATCCACCTAGCCAGCCGGAGCCGGCTTAGGGTCAGGTTCGCGTTCATGCGGAGCGCTCCGCTTTCAGCGTGGGTAGACGGTCAGTGTCGGCGCGCCATCGGTGGTGTTGCCCAACAGCCTGTTGTTGTTATAGGAGATGATGCTTGCGCCCAAGGTGGCAGCTAATCCCGTGGCGTTTTGCGTGACCGTGCTATCAGAGATTCGCAACACAGCCTTGGCCGTATTGGTTTTTATGCCCACCGTGTTGTTCATAATCCGGCTGTTGTCCACCATGACGTTAATGGTGGGACCGGCGGCTGCCGGTTCAAGCTCGATTCCTGTTGCGAAGCCCTGGATGCGCACATTATCCAGATGCACTTTTTCCGCCGCCAGAATCTTCACGCCAGATAAGCCATTGATAGAAGCACCGCTGCCGCTGCCATTGAGCTGGATATTGCGGAGGATCACCGTACCGCCAGCGGTTCCTATATTCACAATAATGGCATTTTGAGCAGGGGCATTTATGCTGGCAACCTGACCACCACCATCTATGGTGATCGATTTTGTGATGGTAACGGCGCCAAATCCACCCGGGTCAAGAACACTGATTTCTCCGCCAGTTCCTGTTTTGCTGATAGCGCCCGCAAATGTCTTGCAGGGTGCCGTACGTGAACAGGGGTTGACATCATCGCCCACCCCTGAGACCCAGGTGCGGTTAGCCTGCGCAAGGGCCGCTTGCGAAAAACCGAATAAGCAAAGCAAACCAATGCTCAGCCGAAAAAAGGCCAGGAAATTCGCACGCATGGCAACCTTTCGAAGGTGTCTGACGGCGCGAGTTTAGTCCTTTGCGTTTGATTCTGTAAACTTATTTTTATTTAAGTAACGCTTTGGTTTGGTAGTGGTCTTTCGCGCGAGCTTTGAGCCCGCAGGCTCAGACTGCTTCGTCGTCTTCTTCACCCGTGCGAATGCGCACTACGCGTTCCACTGGCGTTACGAATATTTTTCCATCACCAATCTTGCCCGTGCGCGCAGCCTTGATGACGGCGTCTACACAGCGATCTACATCGCCATCGGGCACGACCACTTCGATTTTGACCTTGGGCAGGAAATCGACCACATATTCGGCACCGCGGTAAAGCTCGGTATGACCTTTTTGCCGGCCAAACCCCTTAACTTCCGTGACGGTGAGCCCGGTCACACCGACATCGGCCAGGGCTTCGCGGACTTCTTCGAGCTTGAAAGGTTTGATGATGGCGGTGATCTGTTTCATAGTAGTTCCAGCAAGCAGAAGAATGAGGTCAGGGAAGAGCAGGGCTTCGAACGTGTGTTCAGGCCCTGAACTTGTTGGTAATAGGATAACGCCAATCCTTGCCGAATCCGCGATGAGTCACTCGGGTACCCTCGGCTGACTGGCGGCGCTTGTACTCGTTCATCTTGATCAGGCGAGTTACTTTCTCCACATCTTCGGCCTTGAAGCCTTGTGCGATCAACTCAGCCACGCCCATGTCGTTTTCCATGTAGCGCTCGATGATGGCATCCAGCACCTCATAAGGGGGGAGGCTGTCTTGGTCAGTCTGCTCGGGCCGCAGCTCGGCACTGGGCGGACGGGTGATGATGCGCTCCGGAATCGGGTTGGCCCCGGTTTTGTAAGGGTCATGCTCATTGCGCCAGCGCGCCATTTCGAACACTTTGGTTTTCAGAACGTCCTTGATGGGTGCGAAACCCCCACACATGTCTCCATAGAGCGTGCAATAGCCGGTGGCGTATTCGCTCTTGTTGCCTGTGGTCAGCACCAGGTGTCCGTGCTTGTTGGAAAGCGCCATCAGCATGACGCCTCGAATCCGGGCCTGGATGTTTTCTTCCGTTGAATCTTCTGGCTTCCCGCCAAAAAGCGGTGTCAGGGAGGCCTTGAAGCCCTCGAACTCTGGAAGTATGGAGATCTCGTCGTATTTCACATCCATGCGCTGCGCCATTTCGCGGGCATCTTCCACACTGATGCTGGCCGTGTAAGGGCTGGGCATCATGACCGCGTGCACCATGTCTTTGCCCAGGGCATCTACCGCTATGGCCATCACCAGGGCCGAATCAATGCCCCCGGAGAGTCCCAAAATAACGCTTTTGAAGCCGTTTTTGTGTATGTAGTCGCGCACACCCATGACCAGCGCATCCCACAGGTCATCTTCCGGTGCCCGTGCACGGGCTGTTTCGGCTGTTAGAGCGAGGGCGTTTTCTTTTCGCTCAACGTCTACGTAAAAGAGTTTTTCCTCAAAGCTGGGCGCGCGTCCCATCAGGGCGCCATCGCTGGCGAGCGCAAATGACTGGCCTTCGAACACGACTTCGTCCTGACCACCCACCATGTGCGTATAGACCAAGGGTAATCCGCAGGCATGGGCCCGTTCCGCCATCATGGCTTCACGTTCATAGCCCTTGCCCACATGAAAGGGCGATGCATTAATGACGGCGAGCAATTCGGCTCCAGCGTCTCTGGCCAATTCAGCAGGCTCATCGAACCAGGCGTCTTCGCAGATCAACAAGCCCACACTGATGTCTCCGGCCTGGAAAACGCAGGTGCCTTGCCCTGGGACGAAGTAGCGCCGTTCGTCAAATACCTGGTAATTGGGTAGTTGGCGCTTGGCATAGTTTTCTATGACTCGGCCGTTCTTGAGGACACTGGCTGAGTTGGTGCGATGAGACACCGTGATGCTCTTGCCGCGTTGATCGTGTCCCACAGGGTGCCCGACCACGATGGCCATGTCGATCAGTCCTGCGGTTTCCCTGGCGACGGTTTTCACTGCGTCGTCGCAGGCCGCAAGGAAGGAAGGGCGCAGAAACAAATCTTCGGCGATGTAAGCGCAGATCGAGAGTTCAGGCGTGAGCAGCAGGCGCGCACCCTGCGCATAAGCTGCTTTTGCCGCTTCGATGATCTTCTGCGCATTGCCCTGCATGTCGCCGACGATCAGGTTGAGCTGCGCCACACAGATTCTTAAAGTCATACCAGTGTCGTGAGTTAGAAGAGGGAATGGTAGCAGCCAGAGGCTTACCCGAGAGCCCGGCATTTGAGTCACGGGCGCTTGTGCATAGGTATCTACACATCTCTTTCGCCGTCATTCCCGCGCAGGCGGGGATCCAGGGTTAATAAGCACCGCGCTCGCAGATCGCTGAGCCAATTAGTGATAAGTCTAAGAAATTCGGGTTGGCGAGCGTGTGGTTTAGGGCAAGTCGCGTCAGGTAATCCTGGATCCCCGCCTGCGCCAGAATGACGGAGAAGAGCAATGGAAGATCTATGCCCCTGGGGCCTGGGAGTGGGCTTGGCCCTAAATATAAAGTGCCCATGAATTGTCCGGTTCTGACGAATCCCCCGGCGTTGAGATAATCGGCCCTATCAACTGAAGTGCTGAAATGGGTTTGGGGTATTCCCTTTTTCCCGTTTCCGTGTTCGCTGAGCACGTACTACCCCACATCCATCTTTGGCTCGCCCCTTGCCCCACCGATCGCGCTTTCGTACCCAACTCATCGATGAGCCCTCCGGCGTGAACGGCCAGGAATGGGATGCGCTGTTGGCGCGCCAAGCCATGCCAACACCTTTCATGCGGCACGCTTATCTGAGTGCCCTTCATGAGAGTGATAGCGCAGTCCCCCGTACGGGATGGGCTCTGCGCTTCATGCTGCTGTGGGATGGTGATGAACTGGCCGCCGCCTGTCCGCTCTACGCCAAATCTCATTCTTACGGGGAATATGTGTTCGATTGGGCTTGGGCCAATGCTTACGCAGAGCACGGGTTGAACTACTACCCGAAGGCGCTGATCGCCGTTCCTTTCACGCCTGTGCCCGGTTCTCGGCTGTTGGCCAGAGATGCCCAAGCTCGGGAGGCGCTGGTGAGAGCGGTGATCGCCTGGTGCGGTGAGCATGAGCTTTCTTCCCTGCATGTGTTGTTCGGTGACGAGGCCGATCGCGCCGCCTGCGACGCCGCGGGATTGCTGCAGCGCCATCAGGTGCAGTTTCATTGGAAAAATCTGGCTCCAGCGTCCACATCGGGGCCGGTACTCGCAGAGGCCTCCACTTCCGCCCTTGTTTCGCCAGAAGCTCGTCAATTCAGAGACTTCGATGATTTTCTGAGCAGCCTGACGCAGGAAAAGCGCAAGAAAATTCGCCAGGAGCGGCGCAAGGTTCGCGAGGCGGGTGTGCATTTTCGCTGGGCACGTGGAGCGGATATTTCAGAGGCTGATTGGGCGTTTTTCTATAGCTGCTACGAGCGAACCTATCTTGAGCATGGCAATCCGCCTTACCTAGCACCTGAGTTTTTCTCTGCGATGGCCAGCTCCATGCCTGAGCACTGGGTGCTCTTCGTGGCTGAGCGCGACGGCCAGCCTATGGCGACCAGCCTGATCGCTGTGAGCACCGGAGATGCCCGGGTGTTGGGCGAGGCCGGCTCTCCTGCGGTGGCTTACGGCCGATATTGGGGTGCACTGGAACGGGTAGACAGCCTGCATTTCGAGGCGTGCTACTACCAGCCCATCGAGTGGTGTATTGCTCACGGAGTCGAGAGCTTCGAGGGTGGCGCGCAAGGTGAACACAAAATGGCCCGCGCCCTGATGCCGGTTCGCACCCATAGCGCACATTGGCTGGCTCACCCGGCTTTTTCCGACGCGGTGGAGCGTTTCCTGGAGCGTGAGGGCGAGGGTGTTGAAAACTATATGGAAAACCTGCAGGAGCGCTCGCCGTTTCGGCGTACCTGACATCCAATGGAGACGACCATGAACATGCCCGCACACCAGCTTTCGATGACTGTTCTGATGACGCCTGATACGGCCAATTTTTCAGGCAATGTACATGGCGGCACCATCTTGAAGCTGCTCGACCAGGTGGCGTACGCTTGCGCCTCGCGTTACGCGGCTCGTTATGTCGTGACCATGTCGGTTGATCAGGTGGTTTTTCGGCAGCCCATTTACGTTGGTGAACTGGTGACGTTTTTGGCCTCTGTCAACCATACGGGGACGTCCTCCATGGAAATTGGCATCAAGGTGGTGGCTGAGAACATTCGTACTCAAGAAGCTCGGCATGTGAATTCGTGCTTTTTCACCATGGTCTCCGTGGATGAGAGCAACAAGCCCGTGCCCGTGACCCCGCTTCGGCCATTCAGCTCTGATGAGAAGCGCCGTTTCAAGGAGGCGGTCGCCCGCAAGGAATTGCGCCGCGAGTTTGAAGCGCGTGCACGAGGTTAGAAAGCTGCCGCGATAGTTGCAGCTCACGATCTCGTGCTGCATGCCCTTTACCCGAGGTCCATTCGGCATTTGCGATAAGGTTACGTCCAATGATGAATTCTTCCGCTTCCGCTCTGGGTTGGCGAACCCTTTGGCGTGATCTTCGCTCGGGCGAGTTACGCCTGCTCATGGTGGCCGTTACCCTGGCCGTCGCTGCGCTCACAGGCGTGGGCTTTTTCTCTGACAGGCTGCAATCCGGCCTGCAAAGGGATGCACGTCAGCTACTGGGTGGCGATGCGGTGGTGGTCAGCGACAATCCTCCTGCCGAAGCGTGGCAAAAGGAGGCCGAAAAGCTGGGCCTGCAGAGCGCGCTGACCCTTGGTTTTCCGACCATGGGCCGCGCGGGGGACGAGCAAGGTGGTGCTACTCGGCTTGTGGCGCTGAAAGCAGTCAGCCCGGGCTATCCCCTGCGAGGCAGCCTGCGGGTGGCGCAAACTTCACAAGATACGGTGGGAGCGACCACGCGTGAGATCCCGGCGCGCGGGGAAACCTGGGTCGAAGCGCCGCTGCTCGAGGCTCTGAACCTCAAGGTGGGCGATGCCTTGCTGCTGGGTGATGGCAGCCTGCGCATCACGCGGGTGATCACATTGGAGCCGGATCGGGGCGGCGGCTTTATGAGTTTCGCGCCGCGTGTGATGCTCAACGAGGCCGATCTGCCTGCGACCAATCTGGTGCAGCCGGCCAGCCGCATTACGTACCGGCTGGCACTAGCGGGTAACGATACAGCGGTTAAACGCTATCAAGACTGGGCTGATGCGCAGTTGAAAACCCCCGGCGTTCACGGGGTGCGGCTCGAATCCCTGGAGGGCGGGCGCCCGGAAATGCGCCAGACGCTCGACCGCGCTGAGAAATTCCTGAATCTCGTAGCACTCCTGGCAGCCTTGCTCTCTGCCGTGGCGGTGGCGTTGGCAGCGCGTGGTTTCGCTTCTCGGCATCTTAATGACTGCGCCATGCTGCGCGTGCTGGGTTTGCCTCAGCGCACGATTGCAGGCGCTTACACCATCGAATTCTTGCTCGCGGGGCTTGCCTCCAGCGCAGTAGGTGTCGCTCTGGGCTACGCGGTGCATTACGTATTCGTTTCCATGCTTTCGGGCCTGGTGGATGCGGCACTGCCGGCGGCGAGCTTCTGGCCGGCGGTTTTTGGGGTGGGTATTGGCTTGACGTTGCTGGTGGCGTTTGGTTTGCCGCCGGTACTTCAACTGGCGCAAGTACCGCCGTTGCGGGTGATCCGGCGCGATGTGGGCGCGCTGCGGCCGGCTTCACTGGCGGTGCTGGGGTTGGGCGTGGCGGGCTTCGCTGCGCTGCTTCTGGCGGTCAGCTCTGACTTACAGCTGGGGCTGATCGCGGTGGGTGGTTTCGCAGGTGCGGTGGCTGTGTTCGCACTCCTTTCCTGGGGCGCGGTCAAACTGCTGCGCCGTGTGGTGAACGAGGCTACGGCACCGCGCTGGTTGGTATTGGCCACTCGCCAGATTTCAGCCAGGCCAGCGTATGCCATGGTGCAGGTCAGCAGCCTGGCTGTGGGGCTGCTTGCCTTGGTGTTGCTGGTTTTGCTGCGCACAGACCTTGTGAGCAGTTGGCGCCAGGCCACACCAGCGGACGCGCCAAACCGTTTCGTGATCAACATCATGCCGGAGCAAGGTGACGCTTTTCGCGCCAACTTGAAAGGCGCGGGCGTGGAGACGCTCGATTGGTATCCCATGTTCCGCGGCAGGCTGATCGCCATCAACGGCAAAGATACATCGCCTGATAGCTTCACCGAAGACCGGGCCAAGCGGCTGGTCGATCGGGAATTCAATCTGTCGAACGCGCTCGAAAAACCAGTGCACAACGAGGTAACTGCCGGACGCTGGGTAGAGGGCGAAGCAGGCGCGATCAGCGTCGAGGAGGGCATTGCCGAGACCCTGGGCCTCAAGATGGGAGATAGCCTGCGGTTTGACATCGGCGGCATGCCTGTTGAAGCGCGCATTACATCGCTGCGTAAAGTGGACTGGAGCTCCATGCACGCCAATTTCTTCGTGATGTTCCCCGTGGCGCAACTGGCTGATTTACCCATCACGTACCTGGCGGCGTTCCGAGCCCCAGCGCAACAGGGCTTTGACAACGCGCTGGTCAGGCAGTTTCCCAACGTGACCAACGTAGATATGAGTGCGACCCTGGCTCAGGTACAGCGTGTACTTGATCAGGTCATCCGCGCCGTGGAGTTTCTCTTTGGCTTCACGCTGGTGGCGGGCCTCATCGTGCTGTTTGCCGCCGTGACTGCGACACGTGAGGAGCGGGCGCGGGAGTTTGCCATCATGCGCGCCGTGGGTGCGAGCGGAAAGTTGCTTGGCGGCGTGCAACGTGCCGAATTGGTGGGCGTGGGCCTGCTCGCAGGGTTTCTGGCCAGCTCGGTAGCCATTGTGGTGGGCTGGGCGATGGCACGCTATGCCTTCGATTTCCAATGGACAGCCTCACCCTGGGTGCTGGTGGCTGGCAGCGTCGCAGGCGCCGTGCTGGCTCTGGCTGCTGGTTGGTGGGGGCTGCGTGAGGTGCTGCGCAGGCCCGTTGTTGAGACGCTGCGTGCGGCAGCCGAGTAGATTCGTTTTTATCTATAAATTGAGGAGCAAAACATGACTAAATCTGATACCACGCTGTACTTCGTACCCGGAACTTGCGCTCAGGCAGTGTTGATCGCCTTGTATGAAGCGGGCGCTGATTTCACGCTAAAAACGCTTAGCTTTGCCGCGAACGAGCAACGTAGCCCAGAGTACCTGGCCATCAATCCGAAAAGCCGCGTGCCGGCCTTAGTCACTCCCCAAGGTGTGCTGACCGAAGTCCCCGCCTTGCTGCTCTATGTGGCACAAACCCACCCGCAAGCCAACCTTGCGCCTCTGAACGATCCGTTCGCCTTGGCGCATATGCAGGAATTCAACGCCTACCTGGCTTCTACTGTGCATATCTCTCATGCGCACAGGCCACGTGCTTCTCGCTGGGCAGACGACGAAGCCGCACAGGCCTCCATGCGCGCCAAGGTGCCTCAGAACATGCGCGAGTGCTTTACCGTGATCGAGACCCACTACCTTGGCGACAAGCCCTGGGTCATGGGTGATCAATTCACCGTGGCCGATGGTTACCTCTACACCATGGCGGGTTGGCTGGAAAGTGATGGCGTGGATATCGCCGAGTTTCCCCGTGTGGCGGCACATAGTGCTCGCGTACGCGCGCGCGCTTCTGCCAAAAAAGTGGCTGAGGCTGTGGCGTAGCTTCGACTTGACTGGGCAGGGGCGAACTACGCCATTTTGCTCGCGGTTAGCTGCCTCCTCAGGACGTGGTTTGGCTACGGAAGGTGCTTGCATTCAAGCACCTTTTTTTCCGTCTTTCGTTTTTGTCAGCTTTTTTGGGCACCTAGTGCTCGACTTTTGTTTGGTAAATTACAGAAACGTTTGGTAACTTGCTTTTTCTAAAACTCCAGGAAAAAAACTCTTAGATCGATTCGTAATTTCAAACGCACGCCGCTGCGAAAATTCAACGTCCAAATCGAATTTCAACAAACAGATAGTGAAAAAATGAAGTCTTTCATGCTAATGAAAATTGATTTATTCTACAAATAGAAGTGTTTGGAATTATTGCTTGAGTCATTGGTTTATGGCTTCAGGTTGCACCTGCCCATTCGTTGATTTGCCAGCACGTCGTCTGCTTGCTTCGAAAATTCAGCTCTATGATCCTTGGTTAGGGTGATTTTGTCTCGTTATAGAGACATGTGTGCGAAATATGTGAACTAACTGGCACTCTCTAAAATGGCCTGGAGAATAAAATGTAATTTTTTGCATGTCACACAGGAGTTGGGCAATGAGACGCAATGGAATGGTTTCCCCGGAAGTGCTACGTCTTACACCGTCGCGTCTTGTGCATTGGTTGAGCCTCTGCGTGGTGGGCGGCTGCAGTTTGCTCGCCGCCAGCGCGGCGAACGCAGTGCCTCAGGTGCCTCAGGCTCCTACGCTCATATTTTTTGAAGATTTTCAGAATATCGTGCCTCCCGCCAACGGTATGCTCCTGACCGGATATACAGGTGGGGGAGGAGAGACTTACAGTGCCGACGCTGCGTGGCTGGCAGGTTGCAACGGCTTGATGTCCTCAGGCAATGAGGCTGCTGCTGGCTCATTTGGTCAGACCGCAGCTTGCAGCGGTCAGACAGAGTGGAATCAGACCCAGCAAATTGCATGGGCTCTGGGTCAGTTCAAGAACCCGACGACTGCGTGGGGCAATTACGCCGTGTCGGCCTACACATCCAATAGTCCTGCCGCCAACCTGATCGAGTTCCAGTCGAATAATCCTATTGCGCTACCCCATCCTGGTCGTTTCATCGCAGCCAGAATTGATGTGGGCGCACTGAACTGCGCGAGAGCCTCGGCTCCGTACCTTCAATTCCAGTTGCTGGATGGCGCTACGGTGCTCAATGCCGGTGCTGTGATCAACGGATGTACTGGTGCCAACGGACCTAATAGCTATACGCTGATCGATACGCCTGCAATAGGTACAGCACCTGCTGGTGTTGGCGACATAGGCGAGACAGCTGGTGCCCGAGTTGATACATATACCAGCGGCGGCGTGATCATTACAGGCTCGTCCGCTGGTATTCGCATGCGCAATATAAATGGCGGCGGCGGTGGTAACGACCATGCCTTTGATAACGTTGAATTGTTGGACGTCAGTCCTGCGCTGGACAAGTCTTTCTCGCCGACTTCGGTGATGGTGAACGCTACGTCCACACTGACCTTTACAGTCACGAATACCAGCGAACTGGGGTCAAAACCTGGCTGGTCATTCACAGACACGCTTCCAGCAGGCTTGGTGGTGGCTACGCCTCCTGCGACATCGACTACTTGCGACAGTGGCTCTGTGACGGCTGTGGCCGGAGGCTCGACTGTTGCTGTGACCGGTAATTTGAACACTGGCTCCACCTACTGCACGATGACGGTAAATGTCACTTCAGCTAGCGCGGGATCCTATGTCAACGGCCCTGACAACATCGTTTCCCAAGGTCTGACGCCTCCTCAGCCCTCCACCGTGAGGTTTGGCGCACCTGCTCCAGTCGTGACTGCTGTTCCAGTCGGAACTCCTCTCATGCTGCTGCTGCTTTCCACCTTCCTGGCTGGTTTCGCGGGCCTGAGGTTGCGCGGCCGCAAGTGATGGTGGTCGAGAGTTCATGTGACCATCGCACGTTGGAATGGTTGCATGAATTTTGAGTCTGAGGCAGTGAACAACTCCTTGTAAGCATTGCGCCAGCTCATACGCTGGCGCAATGTTTTTGGGGCATGCAGAGTGCACCACGCTGATTGTGTCCCTGAAGAGGCGAGGGCAAGCGTGCAGTTTCCCCTGGCATCACTTCTGGCGCCTGTCGACGCGGCGCTTGATAAGCGCCAGCCATGCTGGACTTCAAGAGGCGAGAGCAGCCCAATAGGTTCTTATGTTGGAAAACTCCCGTACCCCGGCGGCGGCGAGCTCACGTCCATAACCGGACTTTTTCGTTCCTCCGAAGGGAACGCGTGCGTCTGAAGCCGTGATGGCATTGATGAACGCTGCCCCTGAAGTGATTTGCTTGGCTACTCGCACGCCGTGTTCCGCTGATGCGGTCCAGATGCTGAGCGAGAGGCCAAAGGCTGTGGCGTTGGCCAGTTCAATGGCGTGTCCGTCATCACGCGCCACGGTAATGGCTGCCACTGGGCCAAATGTCTCTTCATCGAAAACGGCCATGCCGGGCTGTGCGTTAGCGATGATGGTGGGTTCGAAGTAAAAGCCATCTCCTTGGCGAGCGCGCCCTCCGATCAGAAGTTTTCCACCTGCCGCCACCGATTGGTCGATCTGCCGCTGCAGGGCGTCGCGCAGATCGGAGCGTGCCATGGGGCCCATTCGGGTCGACGCTGCGGTGGGGTCTCCTACCGAGAGTGCGCGAGTGCCTTCGACAAACCGTTGGGTGAACTCTGCCGCCACCTTCTCGGAAACGATGAACCGCTTGGCGCAGACGCAGCTTTGCCCCGCGTTCTGAAAACGCGCTTTGACAGCCGCTTCAGCGGCCGCAGGAACGTTAGCGTCATCGAGCACCACGAAGGCATCAGAGCCACCAAGCTCCAGAACGGACTTTTTAGATGCTCGGCCAGCGGCTGAACCTACGGCGGCGCCAGCGCGGTTGGACCCAGTGAGGGTCACGGCCGCGATACGGTCGTCAGCGATCAGGCGCTCGATCTCGGCGGGGACTTCAGATTCTGCGATCAGCAGCGTCGTCAGCAGGTGCTTGGGCAGGCCTGCTTCTTCGAAAAGTTGCTGCAAGGCAAGAGCGCATCCGGTCACATTGGGCGAATGCTTGAGCAAAATGCCGTTGCCCGACACGATGGCCGGGAGCGCGAAGCGCATGA
The DNA here is from genome assembly GCF_000422885.1 of Ottowia thiooxydans DSM 14619. Classification (GTDB taxonomy): domain Bacteria; phylum Pseudomonadota; class Gammaproteobacteria; order Burkholderiales; family Burkholderiaceae_C; genus Ottowia; species Ottowia thiooxydans. Next base: position 29,518 of record NZ_AUGX01000045.1, read on the forward strand.
CCTGCCAAACGGGGAAATTCCAGGGCATCACGGCCAACACCAAGCCTATGGGTTCGTAGCTGACCCAGGCGGCTGCGCCCTCGATATCCACTTTTTCGTCTGCCAGGAGATGAGGCGCATTGTCTGCGTAGTAGAGCGCGGTGACCGCGGACTTTTCCATCTCCCCCGCAGCTTCGCCCAGTGGCTTTCCCATCTCTGAAGTGATGAGGCGTGCGAAACGGTCTTTCTGGGCGCGCAAGTGTTCTGCCAGCCGCCGCGCCGCATTGGTGCGTACTTCCAAGGCTTGTTGGCCCCAGACTTTAGCGGCGGCGTGCGCAGCGTCCACCGCTTGGTTGATGCCGGTCTGATCCCAGCCTTCGTAGGTGGCCAGTGGCTGCCCGGTGGTGGGATCGATGGTCGTGATAGATCGTGTCATGTCAATATTTCTGCAAATAGGTTGCCTTGGGGCCGGTCGGACTTAGAGCGTCGGTAGCGCAACGGGGAATTAGGGCCAATACCGTTCTACGGAGAGGCTTAAGCTAATTTGCCTTGAAAACCATAAACCGTTCACGCTGAGCTTGTCGAAGCGCCGCGCGAGACTTCGACAAGCTCAGCCCGAACGGTGTTTATCGATTAAGCGCGATTCAGCATTCAATAGGACCAGCAGCTTGTGACGCCATTAATTTCCCTGCTATGCGAAGAGCCGGATCGAAAGAGTGTTGGCACTGCGGTCCATATATGGCCGGCTACTTCTATCGACGACAAGTTTCTGCTGCTCTCAAAGTGCAGCAGCTACGCGCTCACCGAACGCTTTGCACCCGAGCGTTCCGCCCAGGTCGGCGGTGCGATATGCAGGGTTTTCAAGCGTGGTATCCACTGCAGCTTCAATGGCTTTGGCCGCATTCATTAACGCATCAGAGTTGTGCCGCTCGCCGAGCCAGTGCGCCAGCATGGCGACCGAAAGAATCATGGACACCGGGTTGGCCTTGTCCTGCCCCTGGATATCTGGTGCGGAGCCGTGCTGGGCTTGAGCGCAGCACAGGGCGTCGCCCGCCATGATCGAGCCGGCTAGCCCCAGGCTGCCGGATAGCTCGGAGGCGAGATCCGACAGGATGTCCGCATAGAAGTTTTCGGCCACCAGCACGTCAAACCGTTCTGGGTTGCGCACCAAATACGCAGTTGAGGCGTCTACGAGCAGATCGTCGAGTTGGACCTCTGGGAACTCCTTGGCCACGGTTCTAACGGCTTCCAGGAAGAGGCCGTCGGTCATGTGAAAGCTGTTGGCTTTGTGAATGGCCGTGACCTTCTTGCTTCGCTTCATCGCGAGCTCAAAGGCACGGCGCGCGATGCGTTCGCTGCAGTGGCGAGTGATCTTGCGCACTGAAATGGCCATGTCGGGAGACGGCATCATTTCCCCCCAACCCATAGCCATGTTCCTGTCTGGGTAGAAGCCTTCCGTCGCCTCGCGCATGATCACGAGATCCATGGTTTTGCCGGCCTTCATGTTGGAGGGCAGGAAAGGGCGGGTGCGCGCGGGCCGTACGTTGGCGTAGAGATCCAGCTTCACTCGAAAAGCGGACGATATATTGTGGCCGCCTTTTTCAGGACGTGGATAGTCTGCATGCGATTGGGTGCCAAGGATGATGCCGTCGTAGCTCCGAGCGTTTTGCAGGGTTTCGTCCCTGAGCGTGGTGCCGTGTTTGTCCAGCGAAGCAAAGCCAACTTCATCGTAGTCGTAATCGAAACCGAGCTTGAATTTGGCGTCTGCGGCCTTGAGCACTTGGACGGCGGCCGCGACTATTTCGGGGCCAATGCCGTCACCAGGGAGAACGAGCAATCTCATCATGAATCCTTCTAATTTCTTGATAATTTCTTGATAGCAACTTCACTGTGTCGCGGGGACTACTCAAGCTTGATGTTCGACTCTTTGATGACTCGGGCCCACCTTGCAGATTGCGCCTTCATGAACTCTCCCATTTGTTGGGGAGTGCCACCCACGCCGATGGCGCCGATGCCGTCTAGCAGAGTGACGACCGCCGGGTCTTTCAGAACGGCGTTGACCTGGGTGTTGAGCCACTGAACCACAGGTGCTGGTGTGCCAGCTGGTGCCACAAAACCGTACCAGGCGGGTACGTCAAAGTCTTTCATACCTTGTTCAGCAAAAGTAGGTACATCCGGCAGCACCTTCAGGCGTTGATCTGCGGCCATGCCAATGGCGCGCACTTTTCCGCCTTTGACAAACGAAATCGCCGAAGTTGATGTGTCAAACATCATCTGTATCTGGCCACCGATGAGATCCGTCATGGCCGGAGCACTGCCCTTGTAGGGAATGTGGGTCATGTCGGTTTGCGTGGTGAGCTTGAAGAGCTCTCCGGCCAAATGGACCGATGTACCCGAACCACCGGATCCATAGTTCAGTTTTCCAGGATTTGCTTTCGCCGAAGCCGTGAGACCCGCCACATCTTTAATGGGGGAGTTGCTTGGAACGATCAGTACCGTTGGCGCGTTGGCGATATGCACCACAGGCGCAAAGCCATCGGCCTTATAGCGCAGGTTGTTGTAGAGATGAGGGTTCACCGACAAGGTGAACTGGCCGAGCAGCAGGGTGTAACCATCAGGATTGGCCCGTGCTGCAGCCTCGTTTCCTATGTTGGTTCCACCACCGCCCCGGTTGTCGATGATGAACGTCTTGCCTGTCTTTTCCGTCAGCTTGGTGGCGATCAGGCGAGCGATGTTGTCGCTGCCGCCACCGGCTTGAAATGGCACGATGATCGTGACTGGTTTTTCAGGGTAGGTCTGTGCGCTGGCGATGAACGGTGAAGCGCAGAGCAGGGCGATGGCGCTGAGCGTGAGTTGACGGCGATGCATGGATGTGTCCTCTTTATTTATTGAATATGAATGGCTGGAGCGATTTGCGCAGAGCGTTCCTAGGACTTTTTGCCGTGCTCTGCGGAAACGAAGTTCGTCTGTCCCGTTTCCTGGAGCGTGCGAGTGGCGTCGACTCGGGCGTAGATCCAGAGGATCTTCATCGGCTCGGTGTCTGAAAGATTGCGAAAGCGGTGCGGCAGGTTCGGTGGAAGCCAGGTTGTGTCCAGTGGTTGTAGCCGCACTGATTCCTGGCCTTCGATGTCCAACATGGCGTCACCCGCGAGAAGCATGACGCTCTCTTCGCAGTTGTGGCTGTGGAATGGAATCTTGGTACCTGGCGCGAACGAGGTAATGCCGTTGATGAATGACGACGCGCCGCAAGACGGGCCGACCAATGCAATGGTGCTGGCACCTCCGCCACGATCGTGATTGGGCAGGTCCGAAGGGCGCAGTACAGCAGCCCGGAGGGCTGGAGTGGAGGAGGTCATGAGCTTTCCTGTGGCTGAACGAGGTGGTTCTGTTCGCGGTGAATGGTTGGGTTTATGGAATCATAAAATACCATGATGACTATGTAAATACAGGGGTTTACCCTAGTTATAGGTGGATTTTATGGTTTTGTATGAATTTATAGATCCGGTGCCATCGTATGATTGCGCAAGGCCGTATGTCCCAAACTCCTGGGTTGCAGCCGACATTTCTGGAGAAAATTGCCATGAATACAAGACTGTCGGGGGCGGACTCCCCGAGCGGTCAAGTGAAAGCCGGCGCCGCTTCAACCGTGCTTTCCGGTGTCACGATCGACCACATTCGACCCCCGGGCGCTGCGTTGCCGGCTGGCAGTTGCGATTGCCACGTGCACATATTCGATCCGGTGCGTTTTCCCTATGCGACCGAGCGAACCTACACCCCGGCAGCCGCAGTCACCGCTGATCTGTTGGCGTTTGAGCGTCGCCTTGGGATCGACCGAATCGTCTTGGTGCAGCCCAGCGGGTACGGAACTGATAACAGCTGCCTGTTGGATGCGCTGCGTCAGCTGAGCACCGCCCGTGCTCGGGGTGTCGCCGTGATTGATTTGCCGCGTATCACTGCCTCTGAAATCGATGGCTTGCATGCGGCGGGGGTCCGGTCTATCCGGCTGAATCTGGAGGTCAAGGGCGAGCAGAGCCCAGCCAAGGCAAAGGCTTTGCTTACTGAGGCGTTTCAGGTCGTGGAGTCACCCGGATGGTCTATCCAGATCTATGCGGATGCCAGCGTCATCGCAAGCGTTGCAGACCTCATTGCACAGGCACATACGCCTGTGGTGTTGGATCACTTCGGTGGCATAAAGGCCGAAAGAGGCTTGGCGCAGCCGGGGTTTTCTTCCGTGCTTGAGCTTATCGCCAATGATCATGCCTACGTGAAGCTATCCGCTCCTTACCGCGCTTCCAAGCTGCCGGGTTACGAGGATCTGGCACCGTTCGCGCACAGATACATTGAGACAGCCCCCCACAATCTGGTGTGGGCATCGGATTGGCCGCACACCGGCAGCTCCACGAATCGTGGTGGAGACTTAAGTCAGGTCGAGCCGTTCCGTCTGATTGATGACGGCGCTTCGCTTGATCTGCTGCGCACCTGGGCCGGAGATGCTGGAACATTCCAACGCATCCTGGTGGACAACGCTGCGCGCTTGTATGGTTTTTAAGAACGCGTTCATGACGTGACTCGGGCCTTGCGCCCTCATGGCGAGAAACTGGCGAGCCACAGCTTGCGCGCTACCATTCATCTTTCTGTTGCACATCTCGTAAACAATGAGCCGAGTCAGTCTCGCGGAACAGCTCGCTAACAACGCCGAACTCTGGCTCCGTCAGGACAACGTGGCAGAGGGCACGGCCTTGCCGGAGCGAAGCCTGGCAACCCGTTTTCGTGTCTCGCGCTCTCCTGTGCGCGAAGCCTTGCAGATCCTGGCGCAGCGTGGCGTGATCGTCGCTCGGCCTGAAGGTGGCTATGCGGTTTCGGCGGCGCGGGACAACGCTAACGAGCCCGCACTACCGCCAGCGGATGAGGACGAGCCCATCTATCTGAAGATCGCGGAAGACCGGCTTAGCGGCGCCTTGCCCGAGCGCGTCACTGAGAATGAATTGATGCGCCGCTACGGGCTCACCCGCAGCCAACTGGGAGATGTGCTGCGGCGCATCACTCAAGAGGGGTGGATTGAGCGCCTGCCTGGCCATGGTTGGCAGTTTCTCCCCATACTGAATTCTTCAGCGGCCTATGACCAAGGCTATCGCATGCGTATCCTGCTGGAGCCCGCCGGGCTTCTGGAGCCCACTTACCGGCTTGACCGGGAAGGGCTCGTGAAATGCAGAGCTGAACAGCAAGCGCTTGTAGATGGCGCCGTGGAATGGGCTTCTCCGGCTCAGCTCTTTGACGCCAACACTCGTCTGCATGAAATCATTGCCACGTCTTCGGGCAATGTGTTCATCCTGGAGGCGTTGCGCCGTTTGAATCGTTTGCGCAGGCTGATGGAATACGGCAAGGCCGTGAACCGGTCCGCCGCTGCGCTGCGCTGCAAGGAACACCTGACCTTGATCGATCTTCTGCTGACCGACCAACGCGATGCCGCCGCCGATTTCATGCGCTTGCACCTTCGCGACGCAGCACGTGAGAAGTCGGCCAAGCAGTCAGGCCTTAGCGCGTAGATAAGCGTCGGCGCGGCTGCAAACCCTAGTCTTTAGCTGAGGCGGAGTAGGGAGCGCCCCCTAATTTTTGTCACCTGTCTGTGGTTCACTTGCAATCATGGAAGAAAAAAAGCAGATCAATCTCGCATTGCAAGGCGGTGGTGCCCACGGTGCGTTTACCTGGGGGGTGCTTGACGCCTTGCTTGCCGATGGCCGGCTGGCTATTGATGGCATCAGCGGCACCAGCGCCGGCGCGCTCAACGCCGTAGCCCTCGCTCACGGGTGGGCCAGCGCGCAAGAGACCGGGGCCGATCCAGGCGAGGGCGCGCGAGCGTCCCTGGCCAACGTGTGGAACAAGGTCATGGTCATGGGCGAAATCAGCGAGGGCCCGGGCCGACTCGCCCGTTTGATGATGGGCGCGCTGCCCAGCGCTCTGGGGCGGGTGTCGCCTTATCAATCGAACCCGCTGGATTACAACCCGCTGCGAAAACTGATTGAATCCGCAATCGACTTTGAGTTGCTGGCGAGGCTGAAATCCCTTAAGGTTTTTGTGGGCGCGACAGATGTAGAAACCGGGCGCGCCGAAATCTTCACCGGCAAACGCTTGACGGCCCAGGCGGTGATGGCCTCAGCATGCCTGCCCATGATGTTCCAGGCGCCCGAGATAGACGGGCGGCAATATTGGGATGGTGGCTATTCTGGCAACCCAGCTTTTGCTCCACTGATTGAGCAATGCGATACCAACGATGTACTGCTTGTGCAGATCAACCCGCTGCGCCAGCCTGGCCGTCCAACAACAGCGGCAGAGATCATTGATCGCGTGAACGACATCACCTTCAACGCCAGCTTGATTGCGCAGATGCGCACCATTGCCCTCATCAATGACATGGTGGAGAAGGGTGTGGCGGATGAAGGGCTCAAGCAGATCCGGTTGCACCGCATTGATGGTGGCAAGGCCATGCTGGAGTTGCCGCCTGCCACCAAAGTCTCGCCGCAACGTGCCACGGTGGAAAAGCTGTTTACATTGGGCTCGGAATCGGCACAGCGCTGGCTTAAGCGCAACCTCAGCGCCGTCGGCCAGAAAAGCAGTATTAATGTGCGGCGTGACTATGGAGACCCCTTGCGTCTGGATTTTGGCCAAGTGGACGCGGTGGACTCCGATGCTGAGCAGGAGGAACCGCCTGATCAGCCTGGCCCTGCGGCATTTACGCTTTGGTCAAAGGAAGAGCGTGAGCAGTCGGCCTTGAAGGCAGCCGAAGCCGTGGCCTCAGCCACCCAAGCCGCCTTAGGGCTGAGCGAGCGGCTCGACGAACCGGAAAAACCGGATTCGCCGAACTCTACGAGTGCTTATTGATCCGGACCGGTGATGTATTTTCCGATCACACCTTCTAAGGTTCTATAGTTTCGGTCAATCGGTCAATCGGTCAATCGGTCAATCGGTGAGTGGCGTTGAAAGATAAACGCCGTTCGGGTTGAGCTTGTCGAAACCTTGCGCAACGCTTCGACAGGCTTGTATGGTTTGGTTTCCATCAACCAACCATGAAGAAAGGGCGAGGAGCCGGGATGGAGGGACATCGACGGGCATCGGCCATTGCATTAGACCCAATGGACCGACTTACTGAGTCAGCACCCCATCCCTGCGCCGAGCGACGATAAGGAACCTGGCGACGTCACCTGCACGATGCAGTCTCGATCTCCAATTCTTGCAAGCTCACGCCGACAGCAGGGCCCACCCCGGCACTCGTATTTTGTACGATGAAGATCCAACAAGCTACCCAATTTGTTGGCGTAGATGTAGCAAGCGCCCATCTGGATGTCGCTGTGCATGGGCAAACCA
>NZ_AUGX01000046.1 GCF_000422885.1 Ottowia thiooxydans DSM 14619
CCCCCTAGGGGGACGCAGCCAGCGGCCTGGCAAAGCCAGCTCCGCGGCTACTCACGTATGGCCTGCTCCGCGGCCTTTTGTCTTTGCCCCCTCTCCCGCGCGCGGGAGAGGGCTGGGGTGAGGAGCAGGCAGCGCATCCACGTGGAATAAGCTCGTTCGTGGCACCAACGATTGCTAAAAAGCTGACGATGCGGCTCTTGAATGCAGCCTGGTGAATCCCTGTGACGCTTGCTCGGTTTAAAGCATGTTGAGGCGTCTGGAGCCTCGAAATCACGCGCTGTATGGCGTGCCGGCACGCCATACAGCGCGCCTGGCACGGGAAGGTCCCAATGGCTCGCGCGCATTTCATCGGCGATGATGGCGTTGTCCGGCTGACAAGCGTGTTTATGATTGAGTAAAAACACATTCATCGCGAGCTGCTTTAATGCACGCATTGCAGCGTCAGGAGACAACGACCTTCGAATGGAGATAAGAGATGGCCAAGAAAGCGCCCCGACGCACCGCCGAGCGCATCCTGGTGACCACGCTCGATCTATTCAACCGCTACGGTGAGCCGAACGTCTCCACCACGATGATCTCGGCGGAGCTGAACATCAGCCCCGGCAACCTGTACTACCACTACCCCTCGAAGGAAGAGTTGGTGAACACCTTGTTCACCCAGTTCGAGACCGAGCTTCACGAATTGCTGGGCGCGGCCGAAGGTGTGCGAGACGTCGAAGACACCTGGTTCTTTCTGCACTCCATGTTCGAGTTGATTTGGCAGCACCGCTTTCTCTACCGAGACCTGAACCACCTGCTCTCGCGCAACCGACGGCTGGAAACGCACTTTCCCGCGATCCTCATGCGCAAGCGAACAGCGCTCCGCTTGATCCTCGATACGCTGGTGACCGAGGAAAATCGCGCCCCACCCACTCAGGAGGAAGAGCTCGCTCGAAGCGCGGCGGCCGCCACCATGGTGGTGGTCCTGACCTATTGGTTGAGCTACGAATACGTGTTGAATCCCCGCGGAGCCATGGAACCAGCCAACGCGCAAGACGCGTTGCTGCGCGGAGCTCATCACCTCATGAGCATGCTGGCACCATACTTGCAAGAGGATGCACGCGCCCATTTGCTGGCGCTTATTTCAGCCTACGATGCAAAAGACATCTGAACATGACAGCCCAGCCATCCCACGCAAGCCAGCACTTCTTCGACGCCAACACGCTGCCCGCCCATTGGCAGCGCCTGCATGTACTGGATTGCGAACCCCTGCCTCAGGACCCTCTCCTGTTGCAGGGCTGGGCATTGCTGCATGCCGGAGATTTCGAGAAAGCGGAACTGACCGGCCTGTCCGCTGGGTTGCCGGGCATATCACTGGCTAACCGCGCCGCCTCCGCATACGCCACGCTGATCGAATCAAGAGAAAAGGCTCGCCTGGATCTGTTTCAACGCATTCAAGCGAGATCTCGCGCTCATGCTGCGGAGGAGCCTGATAACCCCAACGCCTGGTTCTGGCAAGGCTATGCGCTCACGCGATACAGCCAGGGCATCCACGTGGCGCGCGCGCTGGCGCAAGGCTTGGGTGCGCAGATACTTACGGCACTCAACAAGACGCTCGAACTCGCGCCTGACCATGTGTATGCACATCTGACCCTGGGCAGCTTCCACGCCGAGGTGATCGAGAAGGTGGGTGCGCTCATCGGTGCCATGACCTATGGCGCACGAGCCGAAACATCACTGGCGCACTTTCGCGAAGCGCAGCGGTTGGCACCTGACTCGGCCGCTGTCATGGTGAACTATGCCGATGCACTGGTTTCGCTGGAGGGTGAGGCCCGGCTGGCAGAGGCGACGCGCTTGTATGAACAAGCTGCTGGCATGACCCCTCGTGATGCCGTAGAACGCCTATGGGTAGAACTGGCTCGCACTGGGCTTGCGCTTTAGTGGATGCCAAGGCGCCAGTGAGGCCGAAGCGCCTTGCGCCAAGCCTCGCGTATATTGACGCCCTTATCAAGGAAACCCACCATGTCTGACCTCAAAACCCGGTTCGATGAAGCCGTCGCCAACTCCAAAGCGCTGAGCTCGCGTCCTGACAATGTCACGCTTTTGAAAATCTACGCGCTCTATAAGCAAGCCTCCCAAGGCGACAACGAAGAAGCCAAACCAGGTTTCACGGACCTGGTCGCGCGCGCCAAGTGGGACGCGTGGAAAAAGCTCGAAGACACCAGCGCCGATGACGCCATGCAGCAATATATAGATCTGATTGAAGAGCTGCGCCAAGCCTGAATGCCAGGAGGCTGCCGGACCTGGAGCCCCGATAGGGACCATGGACCGCTGCAGCCCATTTGCGCCGGCGGTCTCCCTAAGAACCCCCATGAGGCGCTCAACCCGCGATTTCCTTCAGTTGGCGCCGCCGGTCGTCTCTCGGCTGGCGCGCCAAATCGGCCACAGCGGCGTGAAACCGCAACCAATCACCATTGCACCGGACGAACAGCGCTTCGAAACCGGGCACCAGTTCGTCATAAACCGCCTGCACGCCAAACGTGGCATTGTTGGCCTGCGCTACCCAGCGGTCATAACCATCAAAAGGCGCGCCTGCATCTGCCCATCCCTGCTTTAGCGCCGCGTAGCGATCACGAAACCGCCCCATGGCCTCTTTCTTGGCGGCAAGCTCACCGCCGGCGCCTTGATCCGTGACCGGGGGTTTTTTGTACGCCTTTTCCAACTCTTCGCGCGTTTGAAGCGTGAGCGCGCGAAAAGCACCGCGACGAGCGTTGAAGGCCGCGTAATCTCGCCGTGCGGCCTCACCTGCCTGGGTATCCAGCCAGCGAGCCACGCCCAGCCTCTCCACCGCCGTGGCGTACGACTCATTGAACATGGTGTCGTCGTCCACATAGACCACCTGGTGCGCCAGCTCATGAAAGATCATGCGTGCCAATTCGCCCTCCGGATAGCGAATAAAGGTGGAAAGCAGCGGATCACCGCCCGCCCAGTTCAGCCATCCAAGGGTGGAATAAGCCGGCACGCCGTAGACGGAGACCTCCAGCCCTTCCTGCTGCTGCAATTGCCCCGCCAGCTCGCGCGCCGCCTTCTCGTCGTAATACCCTCTGTAACCCACGCAGCCCACGAAGGGAAAGCACCAGGTCTTGAGCACCAGCGAATCGGGGGGTGCTGCGGCCACGCTCCAAACCGCTGCGCTACGCTTTAAGTCTGCGTAGCGGTGATAACTGGCGTTGTCAGGCAAGGCCAGCTCGCTGGAGGCGAATGCACGCAGGCGCCGCGCGAGTTCAAGCCGGGGACGCAGCTCAGCCGGGGTCGCCGGGTCAGCCAGCCAATCGTCTATAGGCCGGGCCGCATGCATGAGCGCCAGATGCCCCTGTATGGATTGGGCGTAATAGGCCATCGAAGAACAGCCCGCCAGCAAGCACGCGGCGAGCGTCAAGGCTATCCACTTCGCCAGTGAGTTCAGGGAAAAGCGGCTACCCATTGGTTCGATTTCTGGAATCTCCATATCGAGGAAGTTTCGACGAAAAACGCCGCTTCAGCATTATCCATACAGGGATTCGCAGAGAACCCCAATACAAATTCCAGCCATCCGGGCTAGACTGCGGTGCATGAAGCTCATTGACGCCGTACTCGCCCAATCCGCCGACATCGCCGCCATCCGGCGCGACATCCACGCGCACCCTGAACTCTGTTTCGAGGAGGTCCGTACCGCCGATCTGGTGGCCGAAAAGCTCACGGCTTGGGGCATCCCTGTTCACAGGGGCATGGGCACCACTGGTGTGGTGGGCATCGTGCACGGTCGCGATGGCGGTAAAAGCGGCCGGGCCATTGGTCTGCGCGCCGACATGGACGCGTTGCCCATGACCGAATTCAACACCTTCGCACATGCCAGCCGGCACCCAGGCAAGATGCACGCTTGCGGCCACGATGGCCATACCGCCATGCTGCTGGCAGCCGCTCAGCACCTGGCCCAGCACCGCGACTTCGACGGCACGGTCTATCTGATTTTCCAGCCTGCCGAGGAAGGCGGTGGCGGCGCACGCGAGATGATCAAGGACGGTCTGTTCGATAAATTCCCGGTGGAGGCCGTATTTGGCATGCACAACTGGCCTGGCATGCCGGTAGGTACTTTCGCCGTCAGCAGCGGGCCTGTCATGGCCTCCACCAACGAATTCAAGATCATCATCACCGGCAAGGGTGGTCATGCGGCCATGCCTTATACGGGCATTGATCCGGTTCCTATCGCCTGCCAGATGGTGCAGGGCTTCCAGACCATTCTCACGCGCAACAAGAAACCGGTGGACGCAGGCGTGATTTCGGTCACCATGATCCATGCAGGCGAAGCCACCAATGTCATTCCCGATTCCTGCGAGATGCAAGGCACGGTGCGCACCTTCACAACTGAAGTGCTGGATCTGATCGAGCGGCGCATGCAGGAGGTCGCTGAAGGGATCTGCACGGCATTCGGTGCGCAGTGCGACTTCCAATTCCAACGCAACTACCCTCCCACCATCAACACCGCCTATGAAGCCGAATTTGCGCGCGGCGTCATGGCCGAGATTGTGGGTGCCGACAAAGCCCTGGCCCAAGAGCCCACCATGGGCGCCGAAGATTTCGCCTACATGCTCCAGGCACGCCCTGGCGCGTATTGCTTCATTGCCAATGGCGACGGTGCGCACCGAGGCAAGTACGAAGGTGGCGGGCATGATGCTGGTCCCTGCGTGCTGCACAACCCGCATTACGATTTCAACGACGATCTGATCCCGTTAGGCGGCTCCTACTGGATCAAACTGGCTCAAGCCTGGCTGGCGCACCAGCCACCAGAGGGCCGGCCTATGCCTACAGGTGCGGTGTGATTCGCATCCCGAAGGCTTTCGCGTCCAGCTACGCCAAGGCGCGCGTCAAATTTCTCGAAGCGGCCGCCACCGCAGGCACGCATATCGAATCGTTCAATCACCCCCTGCCGGGTAGAGAGGGCGAGCAGTTGGCGCTCGATGTAGCGCTTGATGGCGATCCTCAAGCCAAGCGCCTGCTCATCGTGAGTAGCGGATGCCATGGTGTCGAAGGCTTTTGCGGCTCTGGCGTGCAGGTTTTTGCTCTGCACGACAGCGAATGGCGCGAAAAGGCCCGCTCTGCGGGCATTGCCGTGCTCTACCTGCACGCCCTCAATCCCTATGGCTTCTCCCATCTGCGCCGCGTAACGCAGGAGAACGTGGACCTCAATCGCAACTTTCTCGATTTTTCAAAGCCGGTGCCAGACAACGCGGACTATGGGCGCATACACCCCCTGCTGCTTCCAGAAACTTGGCCACCAGACGATGCCAACCGTGCAGCCACGCAGGCCTTCATCGATCAAAACGGGGTGAAGGCTTGGCAAGCCGCTATCTCCGCTGGGCAGTATGAATTTTCCGGGGGCCTGTTCTACGGTGGCAATGCTCCCACCTGGAGCAATCACACCCTGCGCCAAGTACTAAGCCGGTATGTGAATCATGCCAACCAGATCGCCTGGATAGATCTGCACACCGGCCTGGGACCTCAGGGCGTGGGAGAGCGCATCCACGCAGGCAGAGACAATGCCGAAGCCCTCGCCAGGGCTCGCCATTGGTGGGGAGACGGCGTCACCTCCATCCATGACGGATCTTCGAGCAGCGCCCTGCTCACTGGCTTGCTGTGGTATTCCATCGAAGAAGCAGCTCCGAACGCCCAATACACCGGCATCGCACTCGAATACGGGACCGAGCCCGTCGTGGAAATCCTGGACGCATTGCGCGGCGACCATTGGCTGGCCCTGCACCCTGAGGCGCCCGCTGAACTGGCTGCACAGATCAAAGAGCGAATCCGGCACGCTTTTTATACCGATACAGATCCCTGGAAGGGGCAAGTTATCAGCCAAGCACGGCAGGCGATGTTCCAAAGCTTCGGGGAGTAGGTGTAGTCGCCACCCGGTACCGCTGCGTTTCGGGCAGAGAATTCCAGCCTCATCCTGACATTGGCCTCGGACCGAGCGGTTGCGAAAATGGGTGTAGTTGGGTGTGATATTGGTTTTATCCTCCAAACCGAGTCCCTGAGAATCACCCCAGAGTTCTGAGTCTGATCGCCCGGATTGACGAATTCAAAGGCGTCTGGCGCTTCCTTGGCACTCTTGCCGCGGACAGTCTGTAGAAATACGCTGAAACTTGTGACACTAACAAGCAGTCAACTGCCGTTCCAGGTTCAAAGATCCTTCGCGCCTGTTTGGAGGTCAACGCTCAAGATACGCCGACCCTCACCCCAACCCTCTCCCGCGCGCGGGAGAGGGAGCAAGACCAGAAGGCCGCGGAGCAGGCCATCCGGGTGTAGCCGCGGAGCTGGCTTTGCCAGGCCGTTGGCTGCGTCCTCCCTCAGGGGGATGGCGCGCAAGCGACTCAGGGGGAGCTCATCTATTCAAGGGGAGCTACTCCGGATCTCCCCCATCAAAGCCAGCGTCCCCGGCGGTAGTTGCGCTCCTGCTCGAGTCACCAGACCAATATGGCGGCGCAGGCCATCCATTGGGAAAGGCAACACCCGCACGTGGCCGGAATCCACCTCGTAACGAAGCTGATGGGTGGAAAGGACAGTGAGCATGCCCCCTTCCATCAGCATGCCCCGCACCAACGCCAGATCGCCCGTCTCCACCGCCGGGACCAAGGCCGGCTCGCCGTGGCTCACAAAAAACTGATCAAGCGAGGCGCGCAACGGGGTGCCGGGTCGTGAAAGCACCCACGATTGATCGCGCAGGTCACTAAAGTCCAGCTTGCGCTTTCGTGCCAGTGGGTGCGTGGCTGCTGCCATCACACCCAACTCATCTTCGAACAGGGTTTCGGAGCTGAGGCTAGGGTCAGCCGCAGGGCGCAGCGCACCGATGATGAAATCAACCTTGCCCCTCATCAGGCCCGCATGAAGCTCTTCATACGGGCTCTCCAGCGAGTGGATTCGCAAACCCGGGTGCGCCAGGCGCAAAGCATCGATAGCCCTGGGAAGTACCCGGGTACGCGCGAGCGGAAGAGTGCCCACCGTGATCAGGCCCCGAAGGCTGCCGCGAGCTGCAGCAATTTCATCCTCCAGGTAGCGCAACTCGGCCAAGGCGCGGTCGAAGTGCAACGTCCAGCGTGTGCCTGCGTCAGTCGGTATGAGCCCGCTCGCAGTGCGCAGGAAAAGCTTCTGCCGCAGCGCCCCTTCCAGGCGCGCCAGGACACTGCTCACCGCCGATGGCGACACCCCCAACTGGCGGCCCACCGAGGGCATGTGGTGCAACTCGGCCAGCAAAGAGGCGGCCCGCAAACGCCGCTCGTCATACAGCACATCTGCCGCTGAGTCCGGGAGAGCCTGCGCCTTGGCGCCTCCGGCGGCCTCCTCCAACACGGCAGAAAGCTCATCCTGGACGCGTTCGAAGCGAGCCAACACCAAAGCGCCTGCCGGGGTAGGCAACATGCCACGGCCTTTGCGTTCGAACAGAGGCATACCCAAAGCGCTCTCCAGGAGCGCCACGGCGCGGCTCACGGCAGAAGGTGCGCGACGCAGTGATTCAGAGGATGAACGCACCCCACCGGCACGTGCCACGGCACTCAAGGTTCGGATATGGCGCAAGGCAAGCATGGCGCCTATTTCACCATAGCCATGAACAGATTCGAACAGTTGATGGCCTACAACGCAACCTTCACAGCATCTGATTTCGTAAAAATAGGCTAGGAGCGATTTACCCGTTAACCGCCTACAAATTTTTTCTCTCAGAAGGAATAACTCATGGTCAACATCAGCCTCGGAATCATCGGTTTTGGAGAGGTCGGGGGCGTCTTCGGCCGTGGCCTGCTGGGTCAAACCGGAGTGCAAACCGTTCAGGCTTGGGATCTGAAATTCGCAGGCGCCGGGAGCGAGGCCGCCCGCGCCGCCACCAGCGCTGACGGCATCGTCCCCACAGACAACATGGCGAGTTTGTGCGTTAAAGCCACCCTGCTCATTTCCGCCGTCACCGCCTCCAACACCCTGGCCGTCGCAGAAGAAGCTGCGCAGCATGTCCGCCCCGGTACTGTCTTCCTGGATCTCAACTCTGCCTCACCCGGCACCAAGCAACGCGCGGCAGCGGCCATAGAGGCGGCGGGTGGCCAGTACGTAGAAGCCGGGGTGATGACTTCGGTGCCGCCTTACGGCATCAAGGTGCCGATGCTGCTGGGCGGCGCACAGGCCGCTGAATTAGCGCGCACTCTGAACGGATGGTCCATGAATGCGAAGGCCGTGTCTGAGAAATTGGGCGTGGCCTCTGCCATCAAGATGAGCCGCAGCATCATGATCAAGGGTCTGGAGTCCCTGGTGATTGAGGCCTATACCAACGCCCGCGCCTACGGCGTGGAAGACCATGTATTGCCAACCTTGCGAGAGACATTTCCCCAGATCGACTGGAGTCAGCAAGGCGCCTACTTCTTCAGCCGAGTGGTGCAACACGGCAAACGCCGTGCGGAGGAGATGCGCGAATCGGCCAACACGGTCAAAGAAACGGGCTTCGAGCCCTTCATGGCCAGTGCCATCGCTCAAAAGCAAGACTGGGTGGCCGGCTTGGCGCGCGATGGCGTATTCGATGGCTTGACGGGCAAATCACCTTGGCAGGAGTACGCGGACCGACTGCTTGCGCAGCGTAAGAACGGCCAGTAAATAAGCAACGCCCTGCGCAAGCCGCATGTTGGCGCGCCCCCAGCGCGCTCACAATGACATCACGAACCACAAACGGAGACAAGATATGCACAAGTCCTCAGAGCCTTCTATCCCTTCCGGCGCAGGCATCGACACCCGACGCCGCCAACTGATCGTCGCCGCCGCCGGCGGCGCTATGGCAACCCCTTTCCTGAGCGCCCATGCCCAGGACGTGAAGGCCTATCCCAACAAGGCCATCCGCCTGGTCGTTCCCTTCACCCCTGGTGGCTCTACTGACATCCTGGCCCGCACCATTGGTTTGCAGCTTACTCAGGCTTGGAACCAGGCGGTGATCATCGACAACGTGCCTGGCGCCGGGGGCTCAATCGGTGCGGACAAGGTAGCCAAGGCGCCCGCAGACGGCTACACCTTGCTGATGGGACACATCGGCACCCTGGCCGTCACGCCTTCTTTGTATCCCAAGCTGCCCTACAACCCTCTAACGGCTTTCGCCGCAGTAGCGTGGGTGGCCCGGGTGCCCAATGTGCTGGTGGTGCACCCCTCCGTGCCAGCGAAAACTGTGCAGGAGTTGGTGGCCTATGCCAAAGCCAACCCCAACAAAATCAACTATGGCTCCGGTGGCAACGGCAGCGCGGCGCACATTGCCACCGAATACTTGAAGCTGCAAACCGGCACGCAGATGCAGCACGTTCCGTATAAAGGCACTGCACCGGGCGTGACAGACTTGGTGGCCGGGCAAATACAGCTCATGTTCACCGGCTTGCCAGCGGTCATGAACCAGGTGAAAGCCGGCCAACTGCGAGCGATCGCGGTCTCATCGCCCAAACGCGTCAAAGCGGTGCCCGATCTCCCCACGGTGGCCGAAAGCGGCTACCCCGGCTTCGAAGCGGATCAGTGGTACGGCGTAGTAGCGCCGGCCAACACACCCAAGGATGTGATTGCCAAACTGAACACTCAAATCAACCAATCACTGTCTTCACCGGACATAGGCGGGCGCCTGTCCAGTGAGGGCGCTGAGGCTACTCCGAATCCACCGGAAGTATTCGCCAAGCTCATCAACAGCGAAATCGCGCGTTGGCGGATCGTGATCGAAAAGGGTGGCGTGAAGGTGGAGTGATGGCTCTTCTCGCCGGTTGGCGAGGGCAAACCTGGCGATGCCCTCCAGCGCAGTGCTTCACGCCTGAATGGGGGCCGGCCAACCGGGGGCCGGCCATCCGGGGGCCGGTCAACCGTGGGGGACGACTCGGGGACTGATCCACTCCCCGCCTCCTCTTGCGCGGGCAGGAAGACCAGGAAGAAGCCGGAAAATTCAGCCCTTGAGCCGCCCCATCAAAATTTCCCTCTCCCGCGCAATCACCAACAACCCATCAAATATCAAACTCTCCACCAATTCGAACGGTCTTCCCATGCTGGGCAGCATCTTCCACCCCGCGCCCCCCGTCATGATGCAGACCGGCTCCGCACCGCAATGCTCACGCACATGCTGCGCCATGCGTTCGCAAGCCCCGGAAATGGCGTAAGTACCCCCGCTGGTTAAACCATCACTGGTGTTGGTCGGGAATTCGCAGACCTCCCCGGTGGGCACATGCAGCCCCGCCGTGCCAGATTCCAGCGCGCGCAGCATGATCCCGTGGCCAGGCAGGATCAAGCCCCCCAGGAAGCGCCCTGAGGCATCCACGGCCTCCACGGTCACAGCGGTACCCACCATCACGACCACCATAGGCCGAGCTGGCCCCTCAGCCAGCATCCGGTGGTAGGCGCCAATGACGGCCACCCATCGGTCGGCCCCCAGCCGTGAAGGAAAATCGTAACCATTGGTCAGCCCCGCCTCCGCGTTGCTGGCCACCACCCAGCGTGGCTCGACGTTCCAGATCTCCATCTGCTCCTGCACGCGGTGCTTCACGGCCTGTCCGGCCACGATGCACCCCAGCATGCTGGTGGGTTCAGGAAGCCCAGCCCACGCGCCTTCAGCCAGACGGTCGATCTGTTCCAGAAACTCGGCCCCAGAGGCCAGCACGGCAGCGCCAGGCAGCGCCCGCTCGTAGAGGGTCCACTTGAGTCGCGTATTGCCGACATCGATTGCCAGAAATGTCATGGAACGGCAATATAACGGGTTTGTCCTACGCCGCATATCGTTCAGATACCGTTCAAGTGTCTTGTACAACGGTTACAGTGGCTTTCTTGCCTCATTACCACCACCAGGAGATCACATGGGATTGTTCAGTTTCATCAAAGACGCCGGCGAAAAACTCTTCGGCGCCAAAGAAGTCGCAGCAGCTGCAGCGTCCAGCGCGCCCAACCTGGCCGACTTGAATGCCCAGGCAGCTGATGCCATCAAAACCTACATCGAAAAGCAAAACCTGGGCATTTCTGGCCTGGCAGTCGCATTCGACGGAGCCACAGGCAAAGTGGCCCTGAGCGGCAATGCGCCCACTCAGGAAGCGGCTGAAAAAGCCGGCTTGTCTGCTGGCAACGTCTCCAGCGTGAGCGGTGTAGACAACAATCTGCAATACCCTGCAGGCACGGCTTCGCAGTACCACGACGTGGTGAGCGGCGACACCCTGTCGGCCATCTCCAAAAAATACTACGGCGACGCCAACAAGTACAACGCCATTTTTGAAGCCAACAAGCCTATGCTGAGCGATCCGAACAAGATCTACCCCGGACAAAAGCTGCGTATTCCGGCTCTCTGAGCGTTTTCAACGCATTGAGAATGTGTTTACGACCCGTAAACACGTTCTCATAACGGCGCCTTCGGGCGCCGTTTTTCTTGGCTCGAATGAAGTCACAAGTCTCAAGACGAAATTGCCCTGCATACTCGTACCCTGGAAATGGCTTTGCTGACCGTCCCCTGGGGCTTGGAAAACCCCTAAGGCCAGGGGATACTTTTTATCTTCTTTGGATCATTCGAAAATGTCAGAAACGGTTTCAACGTCGGGTGCCGCTCCTGCGGCACCCTATGGGGGCACTCGGCCCAATGCGGAGCAAAAACGCAAGAAGGTCACTGTCACACGCCTCGCTCAAATGCGCGCGGACGGCGAAAAAATTGCGGTGCTCACCGCGTATGACGCCACATTTGCCGCCTTCGCGGACTCCGCAGGCGTCGATTGCGTCCTGGTAGGTGACTCTCTGGGCATGGTTTGCCAAGGTAGAAGCTCCACCGTGAGCGTGTCCCTGGAAGAGATGCGGTACCACACGCAGTGCGTAGCTCAGGGACTTGAGCGCCACGGTAGCACCGCACTTCTCATCGCTGACTTGCCCTACGGGACCTTCCACCAGTCACGCGAGCAGGCATTCGCTTCGGCCGTGGTGCTGATGCAGGCCGGCGCCCAGATGATCAAACTTGAGGGCGGTGGATGGACTGTTGAGATCGTAGCGTTTCTCACTGAGCGTGGCATTCCGGTCTGCGCCCACCTCGGGCTGACGCCCCAGACAGTTGCTGCGCTGGGCGGCTACAAGGTGCAGGGGCGCCAGGCTGATGAGGCTCGGCAGATGAAAGCCGATGCGCTCGCCCTGGAGGCTGCCGGCGCCTCCTTGCTGGTGCTGGAGATGGTTCCCGCTGAGTTGGCCACAAGCATCACCAGCCAGATGAAATCCTGCGCCACCATCGGTATAGGCGCGGGCAGCGGCACGGCCGGGCAAGTCCTGGTCATGCATGACATGCTGGGCATGAACCTGGGACGCATGGCGAAGTTCGTCCGCAATTTCATGCAGGGCTCATCCAGCATTGAGGGAGCGTTTGCCGCGTATGTGGCAGCAGTCAAAGACGGCAGCTTCCCGAATAACGAGCAGCACGCCTGGTAATTTCCGTTGGGATAGCGGCGTGCCGGCCTGCACGCCGCATTTCACCAATGATCTAACTCATTCCCGTTGATCCCTGGGGCGGTCTCACTTTCTGACCATTACCCACAGGCACCTCCAGCAGTCAACCTCTAGGAGGCTGTCGGACTTGGAAATCGCCGGCTGCAAATGGGCCGCAGCGGTCCATTTTCGCTATCGGCGCTCCAAGTCCGACAGCCTCCTAGTTCTGCTTCCAGGGTAAGCCCGCGTGGCGCCAGCCGCTCTTGTGCCCCCGATGAGCCTGGTCGTCAGGATCGCCCTCGAAGCCGCCAAGAATGTTGAAGGCGGTCAAGCCCAGTGCGCTCGCGCGCTTGGCGGCCGCCACTGAGCGAACGCCGCTGCGGCATAGCAGTGCGAGTTTTTTCCCTCCGGCGGCTGCGGCCTGAATGGCTTGGTCAAAATCCGGATTGAGAGCCATGCCTGGCCACTGCTTCCACGCCACCGCCACCGCACCTGGCACGAAGCCAACCCATTCGCGTTCAGCATCCGTGCGCACATCTACCAGTACCGCTTCGCCGGTACTCAGCCACTCGTAAGCCTTCTGCGGCGGGATATCCCCTGCGTAGCCGTCCACGGGATTCGCCTGGCCATAGCCGGCCTCCTGCGAAAGTCCTGAGCGTTGATTGGCGGGCACTGCCTCATCGATTCGCTTGGGCGGCGGCAGATTGAGATTGTTCATCAGCGCCACGAATTCATCCAGGGTTTTACCGGCAATACGGGGGTTGGTGGATTTTTCGACAGCAATGCTCGTTTGGGTGCGCTCCTTGTAGTCATGACCGGGCCAGACGATGGTGGTCTCTGGCAACTTGAAGAGCACCTCAGTCAAGCTTCGATAGAGCTTGGCAGGATCGCCTGATTGAAAATCGGTGCGGCCACAGCCTCCGATCAGCAGCGTATCACCGGTGAATACATGGAGGGTATCCTGACGGGATTCAGGGCGACTCTCAGGGCCGAACTTCGAAGCAAGGGCAGTGCCTGCCGGCGTCTGCTCGCCCTCGACGATGTGGGCACGCTCCCAGTAAAAACAGACGCTGCCTGCCGTATGCCCCGGCGTGTGCAGCACGCGCACCCGCTCGGCGCCGAAAACCAGCTCATCCCCATCGCCAAGCTGGGTCGCGGCTGTGCCGATGTCACAGCCGGAGGGCGCGGCCATGCGCGCGCCAGTCAGCTCGGCCAGCTTCGCGGCGCTGGTGACATGGTCAGCGTGGGCATGGGTTTCCACTGTCCAGCGTAAGGTGAGCCCAAGCTGCGTGAGAACCGCCATGTCGCGCTCAAGCTGCTCTTCCACAGGATCAACGATCAGCGCCTCCCTCGACCGCTCGTCGTAGAGGATGTAGGTGTAGGTGCTCGAAGCAGGGTCGAAGAGTTGGGTCGGATTCATAGGCTCATGGTCATGTCTGTTGTACAAAGAGGGGCCTGTCCAAATTCTGGCAGATGATGTCGTACCCTTGAAATTTACGTTCTGGAGCCCTTGTATGGCAACCAAAAAAAGTAGCAGCAAAAATGGTGAGGACAAACGCTTGGCGGGCTTGCGCCCAGACCAGGAAAAATCATTTGAATTGAAGGATTGCGACCCTGATGCGAAGCCTTTTTCAATTGGGGACAAAACCGCCGACAAAGCGGCTATTCAGGAGCTAGCGATCGAGATTGACGCATTGCAAAACATGCTCTACGCCGACCGACGGTACAAGCTGCTGCTGGTGTTGCAAGGCCTGGACACATCCGGCAAGGATGGCACCATCCGCGCCGTATTCAACCAGACCAGCCCGCTAGGCGTGCGCGCTGTGGGATGGAAAGCACCGAGCGAAAACGAAAAGGCGCATGATTATTTGTGGCGCATTCACCAGCAGGTGCCGGCCAGCGGCGAAGTCGTGGTGTTCAACCGGAGCCATTACGAGGACGTGCTGGTCCCGGTCGTCAACGGCTGGATTGACGAACGCCAGACGGCACAACGCTACGCTCAGATCAACGACTTCGAGCGGATGCTGAGCGAAACCGGCACCATCATCATGAAGTTCATGCTGCACATCAGCAAAGACGAGCAACGCGAGCGATTACAAGAGCGCCTGGACGACCCGGCCAAACGCTGGAAATTCGATCCAGCAGACCTGGAGGTACGCAAGCAGTGGAAAGACTACAGCCGTGCCTATGACGCCCTGTTGGAAGCCACTTCGACGGATCATGCGCCCTGGACGGTCGTCCCCGCTGACAGCAAAACGCATCGCAATCTGATGATTGCCACTCTGGTGCGAGACCGCCTGAAATCGCTGGATCTGCGCTATCCGCCTGATGACTCCAAGCTGAAGGGCTTGATCGTCGAATGACGAAAGCGTGGCCAGCCATGGCAGCCACCATGGCCGTCCTGTACTGACTTCACCGGGGACAGCCGCCTCTTCGGCGTTGCAATTGCTCACGATATCGCAAGGTATCGCAGCGTTTTGCGCCTTTCAGCCACAGCTTTTCAAACACAATGGAACTCGCGCCGAGACGATCAACACGCTCTTAGAACGTGTTCATGAACTTATGCTGCGGCCAAATAAACTGAAGGAGACATTCATGCTCGCTGAAAAAAATACCCCCCATGCTTCCTCGCTTCCCGAGGTCAGCCCCAAGAAGTACCGAAACCGTCCGCGGCATTCTTCATCTCCGGACAGCTCGGAAATGAAAAAAGCTTATCGCTACCGCGTATTGATTAGCGGTATTGCACTGGCTGTACTTGCCGCTTGCGGCACACGGACTCCTCTGCCGCCAGGCAGTCAGCCTGACGTTCAGGTGTCTGCCCCCGCAGCTAACCAATCCGCCGTCCAATCCAGCCCCCAACCGGCAGCACCATCGGCAGCACCATCCGCCACGCAGGCAGCAGCGGCAGCCTATGACTTTGACATGGACGTCTTCCACCCCGTGGTGGCAAGAAACGGCATGGTGGCGAGCGAACAGGAGTTGGCATCGCAGATTGGACTGAATGTTCTCAAATCCGGTGGCAATGCGATCGATGCGGCAGTGGCCATGGGCTTCGCGCTGGCCGTGGCACTACCCAATGCAGGAAACCTGGGTGGTGGTGGCTTCATGATGGTGCACGACGCCAAGACCGGAAAAGACATTGCGCTTGACTTCCGCGAGATCGCACCCATTGCCGCCACGCGCAATATGTATCTCGACGAAAAGGGCAACGTCATCGACGGCAAATCGCTCTATACACATTCCGCGGTTGGCGTGCCGGGCACCGTGGCAGGCATGGCGCACGCGGCACAAAAGTGGGGCACACAGCCACTGGCCAAATTGATTCAGCCCTCCATTGCTCTGGCCGAAAAAGGCTTCCCAGTCACCGAAACCCTGGCAAAGGTGCTGAGACAGGAAACCAAGAACATGGGCAAGTGGGAGGCCACCAAGGCCATCTATTGGAAAAACGGCGCCCCCCTGAAACCCGGTGATCTGCTGGTGAACAAAGATCTTGGCAGGTCCATGCGCCTGATCGCCCGGGATGGCGCCAAGGCTTTCTATGAAGGCGAGATTGCCCGAAAAATCGTCGCTGACATGGCGCAGAACAAGGGCCCGATCACGGCCCAGGATTTGCGCGAATACAAAGTGGTGGAACGCGAACCAGTGCGCGGCAGCTATCGCGGCTACCAGATCGTGACCATGCCGCCACCCTCCTCCGGCGGCGCCCACCTGGTCCAGATCCTCAACATGATGGAGCGCTGGCCTATTAAAGATTGGGGCCATAACAGTGCCCAAACCGTGCACCATATGGCCGAAGCGATGAAGCTCGCCTACGCCGATCGCAGCGAATACCTGGGTGACCCTGATTTCGTGAAGATCCCACTGAAGGGGCTTACTTCCAAGAAGTACGCCGACGAGCTCGCCAAGTCCATCGATCCCAACCGCGCCCGCCCCGCCAAAGAGATCAAACCTGGCAAGCCGCAGCCCTACGAGAGCGATCAAACCACTCACTACTCCGTGATGGACAAGGCGGGCAACATCGTCGCCGTGACCTACACGCTCAACACCAACTTCGGTTCGGGTATCGTGGCACCTGGCACCGGCATCATGCTGAACAACGAGATGGATGATTTCTCCGCCAAGCCGGGCGTGCCTAACGCCTACGGCCTGGTCGGTGGCGATGCCAATGCAGTCGGTGCCAAAAAGCGTCCGCTGTCATCCATGACCCCCACTTTCGTACTCAAGGATGGCAAGCCTTGGATGGTGACCGGCAGTCCTGGTGGCGCGCGCATCATCACCACTGTGCTGCAGCAAGTGGTCAACGGCATCGATTTCGGTATGAACCCTTCTGAAGGAGCCTCTGCTCTGCGCTTTCACCACCAGTGGACGCCCGATGAACTGCGTGTGGAAAAAGGCTTTTCGCCTGACTCCCTGGCACTGCTGAAGCAACGCGGTCAGAACGTGTCCGTCAAAGCCTCCATGGGCCGTACGCAGACCATTCAGATTCAGGGCAATGAGTTCTGGGGCTACTCCGATCCTCGCAACCCTGACGGGAAAACGCTGGGATATTGAGAGCCTCTGCCCTCAAACCTCTACCTGAGGGGAATCGCCGTGGCTGAGTCCACGGCGACCACCGCCACCGAATTCTGTGGTGAACCTTCCACCACCCGGTCGGAGTAAGTCAGGTAGACCAGCGAGTGCCGTTTGACATCGACCATGCGCACAATGCGCAGCCGCTTGAAAATGAGGCTGGTGCGCTCGCTGAAAATTTCTTCCTGCGGCTTGATGGGCTTGCTGATGGTGATGGGCCCTACCTGCCGGCACGCGATGGATGCTTCGGATTTGTCCTCCGCCAATCCGAAAGCCCCTTTCACACCGCCTGTCTTGGCACGCGAGATGTAGCACGTCACGCCTTTCACCCCAGGGTCATCGTAGGCATCCACTACGATCTTGTGATCAGGCCCAATGAATTTGAACACCGTATCCACTGAACCTATTTCCTCCGCATGAGCGGATGCCAGGGCGAACAGTGAGAAACAGGTAAGAATAAAACGGCGCATGGCGGTCTTTCTGAGGCTTGCTACGAGAAGCAGTCTGGGAGAGTAGAAATCTACACGCTTTGAACGTGAGCGGGCGGAATGAGGGAAATCCTCGGCAAAGTGCGTTCGGCTTTCCACTACTCCTCGGGGCGCAGCCAAAGCCAAATGGCGACGCTTGCCATCACCAACGGTGTGCCTATGCGCAGCCACAGCGGAACTGCGGAAAGAAACTGCATGCCCACCGCGCTGCAGGCCATCATGGAGGTACTGAGCCATTTGGCCCGGCGCGACACAGCGCCGTTTTCTCGCCAGCGCTGAATCGGTGGACCAAATTTTTCATGATCCAGCAGCCAGCGCTCAAAGGCTGGCCAGCCTTTGCCAGCCGCCCAGGCCGCCACCAGCAAAAAAGGCACTGTGGGCATGACAGGAAGCACCGCACCCACAATGGCCAGACCGGTCGCCACGATGGCCACGGCACGCCACAGCAGCATGCTCATGCGCATTCTCGCGACGACGGTTTTTTCCTCGGGTATTGGGCGCTCTAGCCGCTTCATATAACTACCACTCATGTTCATTCTGGCGTGACGATGTCAGCCAGACAGAATTATCAGTCGATACCGGCAACCCGACCTGCCGAGGGAATTCGGCATCGTGAATTTCTGATAACTGGAGGCATCCGACGCCAGCGCAAGGGCACCACCTCCAAGAACGTGTTTACGATCTAAGCCCGCTCCCACACGAGCAGCAGGTTGTGGGCAGGCATAGCGTGCCGGGCAGCCAGCTGCAAACCGGCCACTGCGGCCACACGCTCCACATCTGCAAGTTGCCGAATTCCCCAGGCAGGGTTGCGTGCCCGCAGGCTCTCATCAAACGCCAGATTGCCAGCGGAGGTGAGCACATCGGACTCCAGATACGGCCCGTATGTGACCAATACCCCACCGGTTGCCAAGCAGCGTGCGCTGCCTGCCATCAGTGCAGCACAGGTGGGCCAGGGTGAGATGTGCAGCATGTTGGCACAGTACACCAGGTCAAATGTGAATTCGTCGGGTAGCCACTGCGCAGCCATTACGTCCAGCAGCACAGGTGGGTGCACATTGGCCAGACCCTCGTGCGCAGTGTGGGCCGCAATACCAGGCAGCGCGCCGGGTTCAGCGTCGCTGGGCTGCCAACCCCACTGCGGCAGATGGGTCGCAAACCAGGCCACATGTTGACCTGTGCCCGAGGCAATTTCCAGCGCCGTGCCGCTCTCGGGAAGGGTCTGGCGCAACACGTCAAGGATGGGTTGTTTGTTGCGATCGGCGGCGGGACTGAAAGAAAAATGTGACATGAGCTGCAAGTGTTATTGGTGGTTCCAGTGTGCGCTCTTACTCAGGCCGTGTCATACGGGCTTATTCCTGTTCATCCTGGGGTAAGGGTGCCAGCCCAGCGCATCGGCGCACTGCCAATGGCTTAGAAGGTATGACCGGATTCAATCACGCCGTCTCACTTCGAAACATCCTGATGGCGCGCCGTTGGCCAAGGCCAACGCATGGGATGGCATGTGGAGAGCGCCCAGGCTGTATTTTGCCGGACGGGCGGGGCCGAAGGGGCGACTTGCCTGGCTCGGTGACCCTATGGTCGCATTAATCTGTGGCGCTGCACCACCGCACCAGAGCTTTTTTACGAGGGGGAGGTGGCGTGAAAATGCAGCGCGCCGCGGCCGCAGACCGCCACGCGACGGCTCGTACCCTGGGGCGTTACAGCCAGGGCGCCTTGTGTTGCAAACTAACTATTGGCTGTTACGTCGAGAAAGGCACCAGAGGCCTCTATCCATCCGGGTATGCCCCCCGCCAGAATGGCCGTGGTCATACCATCCAGTAGCTCTTCCTTAGAGGCGCCACATTGGAGAGCGGCTCGGGCGTGAATTTCAGCGCCTCGTTGATAGCGTTCCGCCGTGTTCAATGCCACGAGCATCAACTCCTTGTATTTTTGCGGCAGCACGCCATCCTTGAGATTCTCACTGCGAAGCTTGAAGTACCCCTCGAACAGAGTTGGCTTGTGTTCAGCCAACAAGGACACAAACGAAGGCACTTGCCCCATCGCAGACTGGAAATACTGAAGCATTTCAGGGCCGGTGGGCAATTCATGGTCAGCAGCGTCTGCGGGCGCGACGACCTGTTCAAGCCCTACGATCGCTGCACCATCGATGTACATGGCCGTACCACGCGAGGGCACAAACACCATCAAGACTTCATGCCATTCCTCGGCAGTGGCTCCAAGGCGCTGCGCGGCGGCATAGTGCAAACGGGCCATCTCTGTTTTAGCCTGTGACACATAGATCACGAACAACATGAAATGCTTGATCTTCTCCGGTAGAGGTCCCTCTTCGAGAATACCCTTGGCCAAGCGCGCCAACCCCACCGTTTGCGCCGGTCCCCGGCTAGCCATTGTGGCTAACCAGTCCGGCTTACCGTAGTGGGTGGCAATGCTTTCTACAGCCTGATCAACGTACATATCTTATTTCTCCACACTGGATACTGACAAAGGGGGAACAGGCGCGCCATCGAGATAAGCTGCATCGTGGTTCGCCACGATGATGTCTGCTTCAGTCTTTACCCGAATCATGCTGTCGTAGGCCTTCACCACGTCCTGGTGGATGCCGGGTATGACGACAGGCATGATCTTGCTGATCTTGTCGCCGGGCGTAAAGTTTTCGTGAATGCAGCAAAACCCGGTCACGATGGCCAGCCCGCCAGGGGTATTCACCGCCACGGACTGCCCACCAGCGGTATGACCAGGCGTAAAAAGAACTCGCACGTTAGGCGTGATGTGCTGATCACCTTCGATCAACTCAAGTTCAAGCCCTTCAGTGATAGAGGACTGGTAGAAGCGGTCCGTCGGATGCGGGTTCTGAGAGAACTCGTACTCCTTCTTTTGCACAATGAAGCGCGCGCCTTTGAGTTGGTGCACATACGCCATGTGATCCAGATGAAGATGGGTGAGAATCACGATATCGATCTCCTCACATGAGGTGCCGTGCCGCGCCAAGCCTTCTTGCAGGGTTTGGACATGCGTCACCGTCTCCGGTGGTCGGCCCCAGTTCTCAACTGCTTGCTCAGCCGTCCCTCCGGCATCTACAAGAATTTTCTTGCCGTCGTCTTCGATGTACCAGCAGTAGTACCCAAAGCGCACGTCCTGTCCGTGGTTGAACAAATGAGTGAATTTGGATTTCTCCGCACGTCCGACCAGGCCGACCAACGGGATGGGATGAATACGAGGCAAGCTCATTTGATGAGTTCCGGTGAGGTGGGTAGGGAGCTGCGCAAACGGCGGAATGCGATATCTATTTCCTGCAGCTCGATGGTCAGGCCTAGCGCCATGGTCTCGAACTGCGGCTGCAGCCAATTGCAGGCGGCTTCATGGAGAGTCTCGAGAACGTCCGTCTTCACCGCTTCTGAGCGTCCGGGCCGGATGCGCACGGTGATGTGCATGAAGGCATTGGTCGGACTGCCGTCGCCCACCAGCCAGTGCGGAGATGCAAGTGAGCGAATTCGCAAGCCCTCCTCCTGCATCTGCCTCGTCTCCAGCGCAGCTTTTTTCAGGCATTGAAGCAATCCGGCCACATCCACTGTGTCGGCGAGATTGCCCGAGTGCTCAACAACAATATGTGGCATGAGTCAGTTCAACTCCACACCAACACTTTTCACAACCTTGCGCCACCGCTCTACCTCTGTCTGATAGAAACGGCCCAGCTCTTCCGAGGACGAGCCCACAGGCTCCGCCCCAAGCTTGCGAAGCTTTTCCGCCACCTCCGGAGTGCGTATGGTGGCCACCAGTTCCTGGTTCAGTTTCTTCAACGCGGCGGCAGGTGTGCCAGAAGGGGCGAATATCCCGAACCAGCTCGTGGCGTCGTAACCTGGTACACCAGCCTCTTGGAGCGTAGGGATCTCAGGGCTGATCTTGGAGCGCGCCTTGCTCGACACACCAAGAATTCTCACCTTGCCGGATTCCGCATACGGCAAGGAGGTCATGATGCTGTCAAAGACGATGGGAACATGGCCGGCCACCACATCGGTCATGGCCGGCGCAGCTCCCCTGTAGGGCACATGATCCATGCGCACGCCGGCTGTGCTGAGGAAGAGCTCCATGAAAAGATGCGAGCCTGACCCATTGCCCGCGCTGGCGAATCGCAGCTTGCCAGGAGACTCCTGAGCCACTTTCACCATATCCCGCAGATCGCGAATGGGCGACTGCGCATTGACCATCAACACATAAGGCGAAGTTGAAATCAGCGATACTGGGGCGAGATCTTTCAAGGGATCGAAAGACAGTTTCGGATAGAGGCTAGGATTGATTGCCAGGGCGATACTGCCGAAAAGCAGGGTGTATCCATCCGCAGGCGCCTTGGCCACCCTATCTGTTCCGATATTGCCACCGGCTCCCGAAATGTTGTCAACCACCACAGGTTGTCCAAGCCGTTTGCCAAGCTCTGCACCGACAAGCCGGGCAGCCACATCGACACCACCCCCTGGTGGAAACCCTACGACCAGCCGTACAGGACGGTTAGGAAAATTGTCTGCAACCGCAAGCCCAGGAACTGCAGTCACAGCGAGCCCCAATACGGCCGCCAGAAAGTGATTCAAGAAGCCGCGTCGGCCTTTTGATTTTTCGCAAAAATGGGATGTCAATAGATATGGCTTTAGCATGTATGTCTCCTGTCGTCGTAGCTGCCCTATCGTATGCAGCCACCCGGCCCCTGTGAAATTTGAAGAATCCCTTCTTTTATTTGCTCCACCAATAGATCGTGCGAAGCGCCAACCTGTCGGTCAAGCAACTGCGCGCCTTCATTGCGTTGGCCGAGTTGCGCAACTTCACCAAAGCGGCGGCGGCCTGCCATCTCTCGCAGCCGGCGTTCAGCCTGTTGATACAGGCGGTGGAGCAAGAAGTGGGGGCCAAGCTCTTTGAGCGGGATACCCGCAAAGTCGAGTTGACGGCGGCTGGCGGCCCTCTGCTAGACGCACTGAAGCCGCTGGTTCGCGATTTCGACGAGGCCGTACAGAAAGCACGCCAGGCGGCGGCGGTGCAAGACAACCGGGTCGCCATTGCCGTACTCCCCTCCGTGGCTGCCCGGCTGTTGCCCTTGGTCTTGCCTGAGTTTCAGAAGCTCTATCCGGATGCCAACATCCGGATCCTTGACCTTTCGTCAGACGCCTGCCTTGAGTTGGTTCGCTCCGGAGAAGCCGACATAGGGGTTATTTCCGAGAACCCCCGCGATCCCCAGCTCACCTGCCATACGCTGCTGGAGGAGCCTTATTACATCGTTTGCAGCAAAGATCATCCGCTGGCTGGCAGTGACGCCGTGCGCATGATCGATCTTCTGCCCTATCAATTGATCCACCTGGCTAACAATGCCATCGTGGCGCAACTCCTGAAAAAGCACAGCACCAGCTTACGCCGGCTTAGCACGGTGGAGGTAGAGAGCCTTCACACCGCACGCAGCATGACGGAAGCCGGCTTGGGCTTGACCATTTGCGCTGAAACGGCACTCGGACAAGTCAGCAGCCCTTTGCTGTCGGCTATCCCTTTGAATGAGGCCAGCTTGCTCCGGCATCTGTACCTGATCCACCGGAAGGCGGAGGGGAATGCGATGCGCTCGGCGTTGGTCGAGCTCTCGTTGGAACGCATGCGGACCGCGGCGCCCAGCTGAGCACCTAAGAGCGCCATGAGTTCCGGCAGGCACTGGTGAATGTACAGACCTTGCGAAGCTACGTATGCTGGGGTTTTCATTCACCGCATGACCCTGGTGTCACCGCCCTCGGAGACAATGCCTCATGATCTCTCTTCCTTCATTCGTTCCGCCCGCCCCGTTCACGGATGCTGCGGCCGCTCTAGCGCAGGCTCAGCGCATTTATGACGCGGGCCTTGCACATCTGCGCTCGGCCCTTCAGGCCTACGTATCGCAGGGCGACGGGAACGCGCCAAGCGCCCGCGTACGGGCGTGCTATCCGTTCGTGCGCCTGACCACAGCGCGCAGCCGTCACCCAGACACCGGGCTCTCTTACGGCTTCGTATCGCATGCTGGTCACTATGAGACCACCCTGACGCGGCCAGACCTGTTTGCTCGCTACTACCTGGAGCAATTTCGTCTGCTGCTGGAGAACCACGACGCCACCCTGGAAATAGGCACCAGCAACCAGCCCATCCCCTTGCCCTTCAGCTTCTCTGATGACGAGCATTTTGAAGGCGGCATGAGCGCCCTGCAGCGCCAAGGCCTGGCTGACGTGTTCGACCTGCCCGATCTGGCCGCCATGGATGACGGCATAGCCAACGGCACACACCGCCCAGCGCCTGGTGATCCAGAGCCGCTCTCGCTTTTCACCGCGCCACGTGTGGACTATTCGCTCCATCGGCTGCGCCACTACACCGGAACATCGCCAGAGCATTTCCAGAACTTTGTTCTGTTCACCAATTACCAGTTCTATATCGACGAGTTCATCGCCCTCGGTCAAGCCGAGATGCAGAACCCCGATAGCCCCTATATCGCCTTCGTCCAACCTGGCAACGTCATCACGCGGCGCGCCGGCCTGGAGCCTGTGCCAGGTGATGAAAAAGGCATTGGTCCACCGCGCATGCCACAGATGCCGGCTTATCACCTGCTGCGCGCGGATCGCTCGGGCATCACCTTCGTCAACATTGGCGTAGGGCCCAGCAATGCCAAGACCATCACCGACCACATTGCCGTGCTGCGCCCTCACGCCTGGATCATGCTGGGCCACTGCGCTGGTCTGCGCAACAGCCAGCAATTGGGCGATTACGTACTGGCCCACGGCTACGTGCGGGAAGATCATGTGCTTGACGAAGATCTGCCCTTGTGGATTCCCGTTCCAGCCTTGGCCGAGGTGCAGATCGCCCTGGAAGGCGCCGTGGCTGATGTGACCCAGTTGCAAGGCAGGGAGCTCAAGCGCGTGATGCGCACGGGCACTGTAGCCACTACCGACAACCGCAACTGGGAGCTGCAGGGAAACAACGCGCCGCAGCAACGTTTTTCGCAGTCGCGTGCTGTGGCGCTTGATATGGAAAGTGCCACGATAGCGGCCAATGGTTTCCGCTTCCGTGTGCCCTACGGCACCTTGCTCTGCGTTTCTGACAAACCCTTGCATGGGGAAATCAAGTTGCCCGGCATGGCCAACCATTTCTACCGCGAACGCGTGAACCAGCACTTGAAGATTGGCTTGCGTGCCGTTGAGCGGCTGCGGGAGAACGGTTTGGACAAGCTGCATAGTCGCAAGCTGCGGAGTTTTGCGGAAGTGGCGTTTCAGTGACGCCGAGTCCTGGCGATGTGGGCCTGAAAAAAGGATGGTGGTGCTTGAGACGCTGTGCCCTCACGCCGCAGCGGCCGCCTCGACCGCGGGAAAGACTGATGCAGGCGCGCCTGCAGAACTGAGCCCCAGCCCAAGGCTTTGAGCTGGTTTTGCCCCCTCTCCCGCAGGCGGGAGAGGGTGGGGTGAGGGTCGGCGGCGGTTGATTTAGGCGCTGCGATTGCAAACGGCCTTCTGCTCTTTTCTTGAGGTCGGAGGCCGGGAATTGCGCCCGGCAGCGCACCTACTTGTTCTTTGCTTCGCCAAAGAAAAGTAGGCAAAAGAAAGGCGACCCCAAGTCCGTGTCCCTACGCTGCGCTCCGGGCACCCTCCGGTGCTCGGTCAAGGGGGCCGGCCATCCGGGGCGGTGCGGCAGAACTCTCTTCTTTCGCTTCGCTCACTACGTTCAAACAACTGCCGCAAGCTAGTTCACGAAGCAAGAGCATCTTTCAGTGCTCTTGCCCGCCCCTTGCCCTGCGCTCCTCAGCACGGCCTCAAGGGGTGGGAGCCCTACTCGGGCCATCGCTACGCTCGGCCCTGAAACTCTCAGTCGCAAGCGAATGGTTTTACCCCCTCTCCCGCACGCGGGAGAGGGCGGGGGTGAGGGCCTGCATCTCAATCAACACCATCCGTTGAGGCCTACATCGGCAGGACTATTTCGGACACCATGCGCGTCAAAGGCACTTATTCGCAATAGATGCGCCGCCGCCCCTCACCCCAACCCTCTCCCGCGCGCGGGAGAGGGAGCAAAATCAGAAGGCCGCGGAGCAGGCCATGTGGGTGTAGCCGCGGAGCTGGCTTTGCCAGGCCGCTGGCTGCGTCCCCCTCTGGGGGAAGGCGCGTCAGCGACTCAGGGGGAGCCTATTCCTACAGGCCGCTGGCTGCGTCCCCCTAGGGGGATGGCGCGCAAGCGACTCAGGGGGGAGCTTAGCCACCGAACATCTCAACCATCACCTCCCGTATCCACCGAAGCGCCGGCTCATCCCCCGACCGCCGGTGCCAATACAGCCGAACGTCAAAGAGCGGAAGCTCGATCGGCGGCGGTATCAGACGCAAGTTCAGATGATCAGCAATCAACCCCGCAAGATTGTTTGGCACGGGTGAGACCAGATCCGTTTCTGCCACGATGGGCCCAATGGACAAAAAGCTGCGCACACGCAGCGCGATAGGAGCGCGCACCGCCTGACTCATCAGCACGCGCTCCAACGCCATCAGATGACGCGTGCCGGGATGGCTGGCCAATACATGCGGCGTACGGAGCAACGCACTCGTACTGCGCCCATGTCCCAGCTGCGGGTGGCCCTTGCGGGCTAGGTAAACGAACTGCTCACTGAACAGCGCCTGGTGAAGCACCTGCGCTCCCAGCCCTGGAATAAAGCCTACGGCCAAATCAATCTCCCCGCTGGCAAGGCCCTGCTGCAACTCGGCAAGCCCAGGCGACAGACATTCGCAGCTTACCCCTGGTGCCTCACGCGCTAGCCTGGGCCACAACGTTGGCATGAAAAAGCGTTCACCGATGTCGCTCATGGCAATGCGGAAATGGCGCTGGGCAACGGCCGGATCAAAGCTGGGCTTATCCAGGGTGCCCCGTACCACACGCAGTGCTTCGGCCACAGTGGGCGCTATGGCGCTGGCGAACGGGGTTGGCTCCACGCCGCGTTGCAACCGGACAAACAGAGCATCGCCATACGCGCGCCGAAGCTTGGCCAGCCCATGGCTGACGGCTGGCTGCGAAAGGCCTAGCTGCTCACCCGCCGCAGTGAGGTTGCGGGTGCGCCAGACCACATCGAACAACTCCAATAAATTCAAGTCGAGCTGGCGAGTCAGTGGGCGGGTTCGTGTGATCATCTTTTGTCATTAGTACTGCGAATAACTGCAAGCATATTTTTTCATTTGATTTATCGCAAGGGTTCGCCTAAATTCGCTTGCCATGGGACGCATTGATGTTCCGTGCAGGAGACAAACACTTGATCAATCTCTGGGATATCCGCTATGTGCGCCTGGGCACGCCAGACGTGGAAGCAGCCACGCGCTATGTGTGCGATGTCGTCGGCCTTGAGCTGGCCAGGCGTGAAGGCAAAGCCAACTATTTCCGCTCCGACAATCGCGACCACACACTGGTCTACTTTGAAGGCGATCCGAAGGACCACACAGTAGGGTTTGAGTTGCGCAGCATGGAAGAGCTTCAAGCCGCTGCAAGCGCACTTGACGCCGCAGACATCGCCATTCACGCCGGGACATCCGAAGAATGTGGGCGCCGCGCTGTCGGAGCGTTCATCAATTTTCGTGATCGCAACGGCAGCTCGATTGACCTGGTGGTCAAGCCTCATCACAGCGGCAAGCGGCATTGGCCTTCGCACGACGCCGGCATCACCGGCTTCAGCCACATTGGGCTTTGCAGCGCCGACCCGGCCCGCGACGAAAATTTCTGGACGCAGACACTGGGCGCCAAGGTGAGTGACCGAATCGGCGCAGCGCCCTTGCTGCGCATCGATGAAGTGCATCACAAGGTAGCCCTGTTTCCATCGCAGAGGGTTGGCGTACAGCACATCAACCACCAGGTGGAGTCGATTGACGACATCATGCGGGCTTACTACCGGCTTCAAAAGGCTGGTGTGCGCATCGTTTTCGGACCTGGGCGGCACCCCACATCTGGCGCAATGTTCCTATACTTCGAAGGGCCCGACGGCATGGTCTACGAGTATTCCAGCGGAGTACGCCTGATCACGGCGGAGCAGGAGCCAGGGTATCAGCCGCGGCAGTTCCCCATGGCGGACACCTCATTTTGCATGTGGGGCAGCAAGCCCGACATTCCGGAGTTCAAGGTCTGATGTCAGCTCTCACCCCCGATTCGCTGGAAGCTCTGCAGCGCCAAGTCCGGATGGCGGCACGTGCACTCGGGCGGCATGGTCTGGTACATGCCT
Source organism: Ottowia thiooxydans DSM 14619 (assembly GCF_000422885.1). Taxonomy (GTDB): domain Bacteria; phylum Pseudomonadota; class Gammaproteobacteria; order Burkholderiales; family Burkholderiaceae_C; genus Ottowia; species Ottowia thiooxydans. The sequence goes on from NZ_AUGX01000046.1 coordinate 27,727, forward strand.
ACGGCCATTGCAGCACGCGCATAGATGCCGAGCGCTTTCTCGTCTGCGCCTCGCGCCCTATGAGCTTGATCGGCACGGGGGAACCAGGTACGGTGGTCCCTGTGAACGGCCCACTGCCCGAGGGCGTACTGGGCGAAGTGCGGATTCACCAGCAGATCTACCAACGGCGCCCTGAGGTGGGGGCCGTGGTGCGCTCCATGCCTCGCCACATCATGACGCTGGGAACCGCGCGCCGAGTACCCAAGCCTCGCCATGGTTTTGGCAGCTATTTCTCCGCTGGCATCACACTATGGGATGACCCACAACTTCTGCGCGGCGACGAGGCGGCTCACGCCCTGGCCAAACAAATGGGCGAGCGGCATGCGCTGGTCATGCGGGGCAACGGTGCCGTGGTCGCTGCTGAATCACTCATACGGGCGGTGGTGCTCACCTGGTACCTGGAAGACGCCGCACGCCTGGAACTGGAAGTCCTCGCCGCCGGCATCGAACACGAGTCCGTCATTTTGAGCGAGAGCGAATGCAGCCAACGCGCGACCTCTGCCGGCCTGATTTTTGAACGCATGTGGCAATACCTCACTGCAGGAGACCCCGAAGCTGAGACCGACTGACTTTCACCTGATTTCCTAACAACCAAAAAACCGGAGACAACATGACCCTACGCACCCGTACCACCCTCTTCCTGGCCGCCACGGCCTTGCTGGGACTCAGCAGCCTTCAGGCCCAAGCGCAAACCTTCCCGACCAAACCCGTCAAGATCATCACCCCCTCGTCGGCGGGCAGTGGGCCTGACACAGCTCTCAGGGCGCTGGGAGAACAACTGAGCAGGAAATGGGGCCAGCCCGTCATCATCGACAACCGTCCGGGCGGCAATGGCTTCATCGCCACGGGCGCCTTCAAGCAGGCACAGCCTGACGGCCATGAACTGATTGCGCCGGACAGCGCCAACATCACCACACATCCTCATACCTTCAGCAAGCTGCCTTACAACCCGCAGAAGGATTTCGAGCCCATTCGCCCCGTCTTGCTGACCGATTTCTATGTAGTCGTGGCCAAGGACAGCCCTTTCAACAGCCTGGCGGACATCGTCGCTGCGGCCAAAGCCAAACCGGGCCAGCTCACCTATGGTTCCTGGGCTGTGGGCTCTCCAGGGCACCTGGGTGCGCTGCGTCTCGAGTCGCTCACCGGTATCAAGATGACGCACGTCCCCTACAAGGAAATGCCTCAGCTGTTTGCCAACGTGTCCAACAAGGAAGTCGACTGGGCTCTGGGCAGCGCTGCAAGCGCGGGGCCGATGGAAAGAGGGGCGAAAGTTAAATTCATCGGTCTGGGTGCGCCCAAACGCTCAAGCATTTATCCGGACGTGCCCTCCACCGAAGAATCCCCTGTGACCAAGGGCTTTGAGAGCAACGCCTGGGTGGGCCTGTTTGCGCCTCCCGGCACCCCAAAAGCGATCAAGGAAAAGATCAGTGCGGATGTTCGCGAAGCGATGGCCACGGCTGCCATGCAAGAGCGCTACCGCGCTCTGGGCTACGAGATCATGGATCTCGGCCCGGATCAGTTCGCCGAGCGCATTCGCAAAGACACCGCAGTCTGGCAGAAGGTCATTCAGCAATCCGGCCTCAAGCTGGACTGAAAAGGCATGAACACATCTACGGGATCTTCCGCAGGCCACGTGTCTGATCCTCTGCGGATGTTCCGCGTGGACGGCATGGTGGCCGTGATCACCGGCGGCGCGGGCGGCATAGGCCTTGCCAGCGCTCGGCTGCTGGCCGCTGCGGGGGCGAAAATCGTCCTCGCAGACCGTCAGGCACCCACCGCTTCCGGCATCGAGGACTGCACCGCGTGCGCGCTGGATGTCACCGATGCGAACGCGGTCGATGCCACTTTCAAAGATATCGCCCAGCGCTTCGGGCGCATCGACATTCTCCTGAACAATGCCGGTGTTTCAATCCGAAAGTCCAGCATGGAGCTGGAACTTGAGGACTGGAACACCACGATGGCGGTCAACCTGACGGGCGCTTTCCTCTGCGCCCGCGCAGCCGCACGCCACATGCCCGACAGCGGTGGCAACATTGTCAACACGGCCTCCATCATGGGCCTCTCAGGCGGCGGCCTCTACCCTAACCCGGCCTACCACGCCACGAAAGGCGGCCTTGTCAACCTCACGCGTGCGCTGGCGGTGGAATGGGCCTCCCGCAACATCCGCGTGAATGCCGTGGCTCCCACCTGGACGCGCACCAGCTTCATTGGCGAGTTGAGCGAGGCCACGCGCGAACGCATCAACGCCGTGACACCACTGGGGCGTCTCGCGGAACCCGAAGACGTCGCCAATGCCGTGCTGTACCTGGCAAGCCCGGCAGCCGGCATGGTCACGGGGCATGTGTTGGCAGTCGATGGCGGGTTCCTGGCGCAATGACCTTTTGGGAAGCCAAGGCCACTTTCCCATAGCCCTTGCCGCTGCAAGGGACTGCGCAAACACCGGCAAGGTGCTTTCAACGTACGTCTAGATCTGCTCCAGGCCAGGGAGTGTTCACGCTAAATTCACCCCCGCGTGCATTTAGTGTGAACACGCCCTACCTCGGGACGTTCCGTCCGCCCCGGGTGGCCGCCCCGGATGAATGCGCGTCTCTAGAGACGCGGTGGTAGCGCCCCTGACCTCTGAATTCCAGTCAGGATAGGGACAAAGCCATCAGTAGGCCTCACCCACCTCCCGCCCCGAATCATTCGAGACCTGGGAGAAACAAACAGGGAGCGGGGGGCTACGCGGAAGTACCGCGAGAGCTAGAACAATCTCTGGTGATGGAAGCTCAGATGCTCCAAGGCAATACCGTTCCGCTATAAGCCATATACATTCCGTTCACATTGGTCGTTTACTCTTGCCTGACCAAACTGCAAAACCCGAGTGACCGATTTTTCGAATTCCCATCTCCGCCCTGCCGCTACCCGCCGTACTGCGCTCCTGCTCGCTGCGGTTGTCCTGGCGGGCTGCGCCCACCAAGCCCCCACCTCTGACCCCATCGCGGGCACCTTCTCCGTCCCTGCGGTCTGGAGTGAGGGCGATCCTTCCCAATTCACGCCCGCCACTTCCCTCGCCACCTGGTGGCAGCGTTTCGGAGACGCTCAACTCAGCACCCTGATCGACGATGCGCTGCGGAACAGCCCCACGGTGCAGTCGGCCATTGCCGCATTGCGCCAATCTCGCGCCTTGGTCGACGTCGCTGCCGCCGGGCTCTCACCGACGGTGAAAGGCTCAAGCTCGGCGCAACGCACCCGCACCTACTCGCAGGGCGGCTCCAGCAGTTTTGGCCTGGGCGTGGATGCCAGTTGGGAGCCCGATCTTTTCGGTGGACTAAAGGCCGGCGTAGACGCCGCCAAGGCAGACGCCCGGGCCTCAGAGATGTCTCTCGCCAACGTGCAGGTGTCGCTGGCTGCCGAAGTGGCCCTGGCGTACATCGATCTGCGCAATCAGCAGGCCCGCGTGAGCATCGCGCAGAACAACCTGATGTCGCAGGACGACACCTTGCAGATTGCTCGCTGGCGCAATCAAGCTGGCCTGGTCTCTTCGCTCGATGTGGAACAGGCCTCCGCTACCGCCGAGCAGACTCGTGCGCAGGTGCCGCTTCTACGTGCCGCACAACAGCAGACCCAGCATCGCCTGGCTGTGCTGACGGGCCGCGCGCCCGGCGATTTGGCTGACCTAGGTGTGGCACCGGTGCCGCTGCCTCCGGACGATCTCATCATGGCCTTCCCTGCGGACACGCTCAGGCAGCGCCCCGACGTGCGACAGGCAGAAGCCCAGGTGCGAGCCGCCTTGGCACGCGTGGCCGTAGCCGATGCAGCACGTTACCCATCCCTCACACTCAGCGGCTCTCTTGGCCTGCAAGCACTCACACTGGGTTCGCTGCTCAGAAGCTCCAGCGCGCTAGGCTCCCTGATGGCGGGACTGACGCTGCCTATCTTTGATGGTGGAGCCATCGCCGGCCGCTTGGAATCTCAGCAAGCAGCGTTCGAGCAGACACGCGCCGCCTACGTCTCCAGTGTGCTGACGGCGTTGCAAGACGTTGAAGACGCCCTCTCCGCTCTCAAGGGCGACCGTGAACGTGCAGTCAGCCTGAACGCCGCAGCCATTGCGGCACGCAATGCCAATCTGCTCGCAACCCAGCAATACCAGGCCGGCCTGATCGACTTCAACACCGCCTTGCAATCGCAGCGCACACTGCTGTCGGCACAAGACGCACAGGCGTCAGTCATCGCCAGTCTGGCAGCTGATCACGTACAGCTTTACAAGGCGCTCGGCGGGGGATGGTCCCCAGATGCCGCAGCCCCTTCTTCTTCGCAGCCCACTGCCGCGCGCTAACCCCACATGACCGATCCCTCTTCCCCCTCCGGCACCCCCGCCCCAGCACCCACCAGCGTGAACGAACTCCTTGGCGATGATCGCCCCACCGCATGGTGGCGGCGTCCCCTCACATGGATCAGCTTATCCCTGTTGCTGGCACTGGGCGCGGGCCTATGGTGGTGGAATGGCCAGCAGGCCGCGCGCGCTGCGCCGGTGTACGTAACGGCACCGCTGGAGCGTGGTGACATCACCCTCACCGTCACCGCCAACGGCACCCTCAAGCCTACGCGCTCGGTCGCCATTGGCAGTGAACTCTCAGGCACCGTCAGCCGCGTGCTGGTAGATGTGAATGACAAGGTCAAGAGAGGCCAGGTGTTGCTGGAGCTCGATCGGTCCAAGTTCCAGGATACGGTCGATCGCTCTCGTGCTGCGCTCAATGCGGCGCAGGCCACGTTGTCCTTGAACGACGCCACAGTTCGGGAAACACGCGCCACGCTCAATCGTTTTGAAGAGGTGGCTCGCCTGTCAGGTGGTCGCGTACCTTCTGCGAGCGAGCTGGACACCGCTCGCGCCACGCTGGCCCGCGCCATTGCCAGTACCGAAAGTGCACGCGCGCAAGTCACGCAAGCGCGCGCCTCGCTCTCCACCGAAGAAACCAACCTTTCCAAGTCCTCTATCCGCTCCCCTGTGGATGGCGTCGTGTTAGCGCGCTCAGTAGACCCGGGCAACGCCGTGGCAGCCTCGCTGCAGGCGGTGACCTTGTTCACCTTGGGTGAAGATCTGAGCCGCCTGATCCTGGAAGCCAGTGTGGATGAAGCGGACGTCGGTTCAGTGCTGAAGGATCAACTCGCCAGCTTCACCGTGAGCGCCTATCCGTCGCGCCACTACCCAGCGCAGGTTGCACGCGTGGCCTATGGCTCGACCACCACCAACAATGTGGTCACCTACACCACGACCTTGAGCGTAGACAACGCAGACCTCAGCCTTCGCCCGGGCATGACGGCCACAGCCACCATCATCGCCACGGAGCGCAAGGGTGTGCTGGTCGTGCCCAATACGGCCTTGCGCTTCACGCCTGCCAGCACCGAAGGTGCCGCTGCTCCGGCGAGAAGTGGCGGCGGCATCATGTCGAGCATGATGCCGCGTCCCCCCGGAGGCGGCGCACGGCGCCCGAGCGCCGCCAGCGCACCGGCGGCAGGGCAGGCACGTCAGATCTGGATCTTGCGCGAACAAAAGCCTGTTTCTGTGACGGTACAAACCGGCATTTCGGATGGCCGCCGCACAGAGATCAACCACGCCGAGCTCAAAGAGGGCGACCTGGTCATTACGGATCAATTGGCCAAGCCATGACCTTCCTGAACACTGCAATAAGTTCTCGTCATCGCCTGACCGCCACACCCGCCTTCGGGCGATCCTGGCGTGAAGCCAGCAGGTGGACGACCCAGCCGGAACTCGCTCTTGAACATGTCTGACCTCCCCCTTATCAGCCTGCGTGGCGTCACCAAGCGCTATGGGGAGGGCGCGACTTCCTTCCTAGCTCTCAAGGGTGTTGACCTGGACATCCAGCGCGGCGAGTTCGTGGCCATCATGGGCCCCAGTGGTTCAGGCAAATCCACCGCCATGAATACGCTGGGTTGCCTGGACCGCCCCACAGGAGGGCAGTATTTGTTCAAGGGCGCACACGTTGAATCGCTCACACGCGACGAGCGAGCGCGTCTGCGCCGCCGTTTCTTCGGCTTTGTGTTCCAGGGTTTCAACCTCCTGGCGCGTACCAGCGCACAGGAAAACGTCGAACTGCCGCTGCTCTACAGAGGTGAATCCGCTTCGGCTCGCCGCGCCGCCGCAGCCAAGGCACTGGAGGCGGTGGGTTTGAAAGGCTGGGAACACCACACGCCGGCCGAGCTCTCTGGTGGCCAACAGCAGCGCGTAGCCATCGCGCGTGCCATCGTCACCGAGCCTGCCGTATTGCTGGCCGATGAACCTACCGGTAACCTCGACACACAGCGTAGCCACGAGATCATGGACCTGATCTCGCGACTGAACAGTGAGCAAGGAATCACCGTGTTGATGGTGACGCATGAACCTGACATGGCCGCCTATGCGCAACGCATGGTGCGTTTTGTCGATGGGCTGGTTTCCACAGACAAGCGCAACCAACAACGCGCTCTGCCAGGCAGCTACAAGCCGGCGGCAGCTCTGGAGACACGCTGATGCTTTGGAACACACTGCTGCTGGCACTGCGCTCCATCCGCCGCAATGTGCTGCGCTCATTTCTCACCGTGCTGGGCATTGTGATTGGCGTCTCTGCCGTCATCACCATGGTCACGCTAGGCAGCGGCGCTACGCAAGCGGTGCAAAACCAGATTTCCAGCCTGGGCACCAACCTGCTCATGATCCGCCCAGGCCAACGCATGGGGCCAGGCAGTGGCGGCGCTACGGCGCCCTCATTCAAGGAAACCGATGCCGATCTGATCGCTTCGCAAATATCGGGCATTACCACAGTGGCACCGGAAGCGCGCTCTTCCGCCACGCTGGTCGCAGGTGGACAGAACTGGAGCAGCAGCGTCATTGGCTCCAACAACAACTGGCTGCAAGCCAGCAACTGGACCTTGGGCTCTGGCCGCACGTTCACCGAAGCCGAACTGAACGCCGGCGCCGCGGTCTGCATCATTGGCGCCACCATCCAGCGCCAGCTCTATGGCGGAGGAGACCCGCTGGGCCAGCAACTGCGTGTGGGCCAGGTGCCATGTCAAGTGGTGGGCTTGTTCGAAAGCAAGGGCCAGGGCTCTTTCGGCAATGATCAGGATGAAGTGGTCCTGATGCCTCTAAAGACCTTGCAGCGGCGGCTCACCGGCAACACCAATGTCAACACGCTGCTGGTGTCTCTAGACCCAGCGAGCGATACCGAGCGCGTCAAGTCCAGCTTGACCCAGCTGCTGCGCGAACTGCGCAAACTCTCCAGCGGAGATGACGACAACTTCAACGTACTGGATACCAAGCAGCTAGCCGACACTTTGTCCGGCACCACCAAGGTGATGACTACGCTCCTGGGAGCCGTGGCCGCGGTCAGTCTGCTGGTGGGCGGCATCGGTGTGATGAACATCATGCTGGTCAGCGTGACGGAGCGTACGCGCGAGATAGGGCTGAGACTGGCCATTGGCGCGTTGGAGCGAGAGGTGTTGCTGCAGTTCTTGATTGAGGCGGTGGTGCTTGCCAGCCTGGGCGGTTTGATTGGCGTGCTGTTGGCCACCGGCGCGTCTATCTTGTTAGCGCAGTTGATGCAGGTGCCTTATGTGTTTCAGACGGGGATCAATTTGCTCTCGTTTGTTTTCTCTGCTGGCATTGGCGTGCTGTTTGGGTATTTTCCTGCGCGGAGGGCGGCGCAGATGGATCCTATTGAGGCGTTGCGGCACGAATGAATTCGTTGCGGGGCTTCCAGAACTGCTCGCGATCTAAGAACCGGTCCCTTTCTACGTCGCCCACGTGGGTGTTTTAACTCCGTCTCGCACTTGAAAGGCGGGAGCGTTTTAACTCCCTCTCCCTCTGGGAGAGGGAGGGGGCGGCCGGCTGCGGCGTGAGGGCAAGCGGCGGTTGATTGGGCGCTTCGGGTGCAAATTACCTTCTGCTCATCTCTCGAGGGCGGAGGCCGGGAATTGCGCCCGGCGGCGCACCTACTTGTTCTTTGCTTCGCCAAAGAAAAGTAGGCAAAAGAAAGGCGACCCCAAGTCCGTGTCC
>NZ_AUGX01000047.1 GCF_000422885.1 Ottowia thiooxydans DSM 14619
GATCACTGGAAGTGGAGCAAGGTCAAAAGGCCGCGGAGCAGGCCATACGTGAGTAGCCGCGGAGCTGGCTTTGCCAGGCCGCTGGCTGCGTCCCCTTGGGGGGAAGGCGCGAAGCGACTCAGGGGGGGGCTCTATTTGGGGCTTGTGACCGGTATAGGCCGCAGCACCTGTATACCGAATGCCTGCTGCACCACGAAATCGAGCAGATCACCATTGGCTTCGGTGACCTGTATGCGCGCTGGTAAGTACTCCAGCGAGGGGGCAAGCCAGAGCTCCATTCGCGCGTCGGTGGCGTTCGCAGGCTCATGCGTTAGATGAATGGTACGCAGTGGCTTTCCGGCCATGCCTTCAATAGTTTGCTCTTCTTGGTCGATCACAAATGACCATTCAAGTACCGAAGGCGGGTTGGGGACTGCAATCGGCAAGGTGATAGTGCTTCCCGGTGGGTAGCGTTTGGGGTCGCCGGCGATCAGTGCCCCCAATTGCACTAACAGGCTCAGACGGTCCTGCGTACCTGGGAGCATCTTCCATTCTGAAAGCTCTGGTGCGAAATTCAGGCGATCACCCGGGTGATCGAATGTCATGCTCACGTCACCCTTCGTTCGAAACGAAGCAGCCAATGGAGCCAGCCCTTGGGGCGTGACCAAGCCGTTCGCGAAGCGGCTCTGCTCACCCAGTCTCGCCTGATAAAAAATCCATTGCGACTCGTAGTACGTACCGTCGTGCCGCCAAAGCAGTTTGGAGGGCACATCGACCGGCGTTCCGCCAACCGTTCCCTTGGCGCGGTAGGTGACTTGCGCTGGCTGGGGCAGCAAAGTGGGGGCATCACCCGCGCTCTTGATACTGGCGAGGGCCGTGGCTGCGTCGGCATCCGTCGGCCGAAGCTCCACCGGCGTCGTGCCGGGGAATGGTCCGAATTGCGGCGGCGGCGGCAAAGACAGGATCGATGGCTCCACATCCGATCCTGCGCCGGCTGCCCCCGTCGCGCCTCCGGAGGGCGGTGTGGCGATGGCCGATTGGGTTGTTTCTTTCCTCTCGGTCGGTTTCTTGGGCTGCACCGCTTTCGAAGTGGCCGCCTCCGTCGGTTTGGGCACAGGGAGGGGTTTAGGCTCAGCGGGCGTTACCGGCTCGACCGGCTTCTCCACGGGTGGTGACGGCTCTGGCGCTGCAGGCTGTTCAGGGCTCTCTGTTTTCTGCGCCGGAGCCGCTGGAGCGATCATACGAGTGACGAGCGCGCTGGTACCCAGGCCGGGGCGGCCAACGTTGCCCCAGCGTGGCAAGCCAAGGATCATCAAGGCGTGAACCGCCAATGCCGCCGCCGTGCAAATCAGGAGGCGGCGTTGCTGGGAGTCGTGAGACAAGGTGCGAATGGTAGCTGCTGGCAAGGTACGCGTATGAGGATCGTGGCCACGGGTGTGGCCAGTGGTTATGGGGCGGTAAGCACGTTCTAACAGGCCTGATCGAGGTCTTTAGTCTTGCTTTTTGCCTGGACTCGGCTGTTTGGCAGCAGGTGCCTTGGCGGTCGGGTTGGCCCGCTCTAGAGCATCGAGACGTTCGGAAAGGCGTTCCAAATCGGCTGCAGTTGGTAAGCCCAGGCGCTCCAGCGCCCGCGCCACGCGTTGCTCGAAGATACCTTCGAGCTTGTCCCAGCGTTCTGTGGCCACATTGCCGGCACGGTTTGCCAGCGCTTCCATGCGCTGCGTGGCCTCTGTCATGCGCTCCTGGGCCAAGGCCTGGGTCTTGCGCTGCATGGCAATGCCATCGCTCACCAAGGCTTCGAAAGCTTTGGTCCCCTCAGCTTGAGCCTTCGCGAAAGCGCCTAAGCCCGCCAACCAGATGTTGTGGCGCGCGGCTTCGCTGGCATCGGTCTCTTGGGTGGTTTCCGCAGGGGATTCCGGCTTTTCGTTAGAGGGGGGTGAGCTTGATTTTCTCGTGACCATGGGTAGATCTCCTGCGCATCCGCTCAACGCGGAGGCCGTCCGGTAGGGGTTGAAGCGAGTGACGCGATGGCATTAGCCTTGGATTATGGCGCCGGGGCTTCCCCGGAACATGAAATAATTGCTCGCTTTTACATCACACTGTAGGGCGACAAGCGCTGCGCATATTACATAGTATCGCAGGGTAGGGCGCGCTGCGTTGAGGCACAAATTTATGATTCTCGTTACCGGCGGTGCTGGGTTCATCGGCGCCAACTTCGTGCTCGACTGGCTGGCTGGGAGCGATGAGCCCGTAGTCAATCTGGATAAATTGACCTATGCCGGCAACCTGGGCAACCTGGCTGCGGTGCAGGGCAATCCCCGACACATCTTCGTGCAAGGCGATATTGGGGACTCCGCGCTGCTGGATCGCTTGCTAAAAGAGCATCGTCCGCGTGCCATTGTCAATTTCGCGGCAGAAAGCCACGTGGATCGCTCAATTCACGGCGCTGAAGATTTCATATCCACCAATATCGTCGGTACTTTCCGGCTGCTGGAAGTCGCGCGAGCTTTCTTTGGCGGCTTGAGTGAAGCCGAGAAAGCGGCGTTTCGCTTCCTGCATGTGTCGACCGATGAGGTCTACGGCTCCTTGGCGCCGGATGCCCCTGCATTCACCGAAGATCACATTTACGAGCCCAATAGCCCCTATTCAGCCAGTAAAGCCGCCAGTGACCACCTCGTTCGAGCGTGGCACCACACCCACGGCTTACCGGTGCTGACTACTAATTGTTCCAATAATTACGGCCCGTATCATTTCCCGGAAAAACTGATCCCGCTGATGATCGTCAATGCACTGGCAGGCAAGCCCTTGCCGGTCTACGGTGATGGCCAGCAGGTGCGTGACTGGCTTTATGTGAAAGACCACTGCAGCGCCATTCGTCGGGTTCTCGAGGCCGGACGCCTGGGCGAAACCTACAACGTGGGCGGGTGGAACGAGAAGGCCAACCTCAGCATCGTGCACATCGTCTGTGATCTGCTCGATGAGCTTTCCCCCCGCGCTGACGGGCAAAGCTACCGTACGCAGATCACCCATGTGACTGATCGCCTTGGCCACGACCGTCGCTACGCCATTGATGCCCGCAAGATTGAGCGCGAATTGGGCTGGAAACCGGCAGAAACCTTTGAGACGGGCATTCGCAAGACCGTGCAATGGTATTTAACCAATCCAGAGTGGGTGCAGAGCGTGCAAAGCGGTGGCTATCGCGAATGGGTGGCGACGCAGTATGGCGCTGGAGGGCCTGGCGCTTGAATTCGAACATTCTGCTCTTGGGCAAGAACGGTCAGGTCGGCTGGGAGCTGCAGCGCGCGCTCGCACCGTTGGGGCCAGTGACCGCTCTGGATCGCCGGGGGGCGGATGGCCTCTGTGGTGATTTGGCAGATCTGGAGGGCCTGGCGGCCACCGTGCGCACTTTGAAGCCGCGACTGATCGTGAACGCCGCTGCCCACACCGCCGTGGACAAGGCTGAAAGTGAGCCTGAGCTGGCTCAGCGCCTGAACGCTGAGGCGCCCGCCGTATTGGCCCGTGAGGCAGCAGCGCTGGGCGCGACTCTGGTGCACTACAGCACGGATTACGTGTTCAATGGAAGCGGCAGCGTGCCTTGGCTTGAGCAAGATCCCACGGGCCCCTTGAGCGTCTATGGGCGGGGCAAGCTGGCTGGAGAGCAAGCCATTCGCGAAAGCGGCTGCGCGCACCTTATCTTTCGCACTAGTTGGGTGTATGCCGCGCGTGGAGGCAATTTCGCCAAGACCATGTTGCGTCTGGGTGCCGAGAGGGCGCGTTTGACCGTGATCGACGATCAATGGGGTGCTCCTACCGGCGCCGATTTGATCGCTGATGTAACAGCTCACGCCATTCGCCATTTACAGGCGCGGCCAGCAGATGCGGGGACCTACCACCTGGCTGCCAGTGGCTTTACCACCTGGTATTCGTATGCCAGGCATGTGCTGGATTCAGCCCGGAGCATCTCTCCGGCCATGGAGCTGGCGGTGAAGGAAATCGCGCCGGTCGCTACTGAAGCCTTTCCTCTGCCAGCGCCACGCCCGCGCAATTCACGGTTGGACACGCAGCGCCTGCGATCTACGTTCGGACTGGTGCTGCCTCCCTGGCAGCAGGGCGTTGAGCGTATGCTGGCAGAAATCCTTTGAACAAGAAAAAAACCACATGACACAACGCAAAGGCATCATCCTCGCGGGCGGCTCCGGCACCCGCTTGCACCCGGCTACCCTGGCCATCAGCAAGCAGCTGCTGCCGGTGTATGACAAGCCCATGATCTACTACCCGCTGGCTACGCTCATGCTGGCAGGTATTCGTGACATCCTGATCATCAGCACGCCGCAGGACACGCCGCGCTTTCAGCAACTGCTGGGAGATGGTGCGCAGTGGGGCATGAATCTCCAATACGCCGTGCAGCCCAGCCCTGATGGCTTGGCGCAGGCTTTCATCATCGGCGACAAATTCGTTGGCAACGCGCCGAGTGCACTGGTTCTTGGCGACAATATTTTCTACGGCCACGATTTCGAGACCTTGCTGGCAAATGCCGATGCGCAACCTGAGGGCGCCACGGTCTTCGCCTATCACGTACATGATCCTGAGCGCTACGGTGTGGTGGCCTTCGATGCGCAGGGTAAGGCCGTTTCGATCGAGGAAAAGCCGGAACAACCGAAATCCAACTACGCGGTCACCGGCCTGTATTTCTACGATAACCAGGTGGTCGACATCGCCAAGGCTGTCAAACCAAGCGCGCGTGGCGAGTTGGAAATCACTGCTGTCAATGATGCCTACTTGCAACGGGGCCAACTGAGTGTGCAGATCATGCAGCGCGGTTACGCCTGGCTAGATACCGGCACGCATGAGAGCCTGCTTGAGGCTGGCCAGTTCATCGCTACTCTGGAAAATCGCCAGGGCCTGAAGATCGCCAGCCCCGAGGAAATTTCCTGGCGCAAGGGCTTCATCGATGCAGCGCAGCTGGAGCGTTTGGCGAAACCCTTGGCCAAGAGTGGCTACGGGCAGTACTTGATGCAACTGCTCAAGGAGTCCGCACCGGTAGGCGGGCGGGCTTGATGTCCGTTGTGCCGGCCGTGATGGAAGTTCCCTTGTTTTGTGCGGCTTCTGCGGCGCAAGGCCTGGACCTGCCTGCGGTGCTGCGCGAGGTCGTGGAGAGCCAGCGCTACATACTCGGCCGGCATGTTCAGGTCTTCGAGGAAGCGTTTGCAGCTTATGTAGGTGTGCCCCATTCCATTGGGGTGGCCAACGGGACAGATGCCCTGGAGATCGCTTTGCGCGCCCTGGGAATGGGCCCTGGCCGGCGCGTGCTCACTGTGGCCAATGCGGGGTTCTACGCCAGCACGGCCATCCGCACCGTGGGCGCAGAACCGGTGTATGCGGAGATCGACACCTCCACACTGAATTTGTCGGCGGAGGCACTCTCAGAGGCGCTGGCTGATCAACGGCTGGACGCTGTGGTGGTCACTCATCTTTATGGTCGGCTCGCGAACATGCCGGCCATAGCGCCCCTGTGCCGGGCAGCGGGTGTGCCCTTGATCGAAGACTGCGCGCAGGCGCATGGCGCTCGGCAGGCCGGGCGCCTGGCAGGCGCTTGGGGCGATGTCGGTTGCTTCAGCTTTTATCCCACCAAGAATCTGGGTGCGCTTGGAGACGGCGGCGCGTTGGTTACCGCCGATAAGGCGCTGGCTGAGCGCATGCGCGCGCTGCGTCAGTACGGTTGGGGCGCCAAGTACGAAGTCGCGCATGAAGGCGGGCGCAATAGCCGGCTGGACGAATTGCAGGCCGCTGTATTGGCGGCCAAACTCCCGCTGCTCGATGCCGCCAATGCGCGTCGGCGAGCCATTGCAGCCCGTTATGGCGCGGCCTTTTCACATCTGCCGCTGCAGGCGCCTCTGGCGGACGGCGAAGATGATGTGGCGCATCTTTATGTGGTGCGCAGCGCACGTCGAGATGCTCTGCGCGCGCATCTCGCGTCCCAAGGCATTGCCAGTGATGTGCACTACCCCGTGCCCGATCATCGCCAGCCCCTGCTGGGCACCACGCTGGCTTCACTACACCTGCCGGCCACGGAGGCCGCATGCGCACAGATACTCACCCTGCCATGTTTTGTGGGCATGACGGATCAGCAGGTGGGGCACGTCATTGCAGCTGTCGTCAGTTTCCATGATGGCGTTGCATGAACAACATGAGCGTGCGTGACCTGAGCCTGATCATCCCCGTCTACAAGAACGAGGCCTCGCTGCCCGATCTGTTGGCGGCGCTGCGCATGCTCAATGAAAGCCTGAACGGTCGCCTGGAAGTGGTGTTTGTGATCGATGGCAGTCCGGATCGCTGTTATGAACTGCTGCGCGAGCAGTTGCCCGCCTGCCCGTTTAGCGCAAAGCTGGTGTTGCTGTCGCGAAATTTCGGTGCTTTCTCGGCGGTGCGCATGGGGCTGGCGCATGCGAGCGGTTCATTGTTTGCTGTGATGGCCGCTGATCTGCAGGAACCTCCCGAGCTGGTTTCGCGAATGTTTGAGGTATTGGCATCTGGCGAGAAAGATGTGGTGGTCGGTGTGCGTACAGCACGCGGCGACCCCCTGCTGCAGCGCTGGCAGGCGCAGCTTTTCTGGGGAGCGTACCGGCGCTGGGTTGTGCCAGAAATGCCTCCTGGTGGCGTGGATATCTTCGCCTGCAACCGCGCGTTCCGTGATGCGCTGCTGGGGTTGGAGGAAAGCCGCAGTTCACTGATCGCACAGATTTTCTGGCTGGGTTTTCGCCGCCAGGAAATCCCTTACGAGCGGCAGACGCGCCAGCACGGCAGTTCAGCCTGGACCTGGCGCAAGAAGGTCGCCTACCTGGCAGACAGCGTCTTTTCATTCACGGATCTGCCCATTCGCTGGCTGCTCCTGACCGGTACGCTGGGGGTGCTGGCTGCGCTGGCACTGGGTGTCACCGCGGTGGCTGGAAGGCTGCTCGGGCTGATCGCAGTGCCAGGCTACGCCATGACCTTGGTGGCCATTCTTTTCTTTGGCGCCCTGAATCTGCTCAGCCTGGGCATCGTGGGCGCCTATGCTTGGCGGGCCTACGAAAACACCAAGCAACGCCCGCAGGCGGTGGCGCTGTCCGTGCAGCATTTTCAAACTTCGGCCCCAAGCGGCGCTTCCCTGCCATGACAGACGCCACTATTCACTCTTCAGCCGTCGTCCTGACCGATGCCATTGGCGTCAACGTGCAAGTGGGCGCACTCGCCTGTGTCGCGGCGGGCGCTGTGCTCGGCAATGGCGCGCACGTGGGGGAGGGCGCCGTGGTGTCCCCTGGTGTGCGCATTGGCGATCATGCGCGAGTGGAGCCGGGCGCCGTGGTCACGCACGATGTACCGGCCAATGCCGTCGTGCGAGGGCATCCCGCCATTATTGTGGGTTACGTAGACGCGCCCGCGCGGGCATCTGAAGCGCGTTTGGGCACTGTGACCAAAGCCGCGCCAGGTGTCAGCGCCAGCGAGGTGCGCGGGGTGCAGTTGCACCATCTGCGTGAAGTTCAGGATATGAGGGGTTATCTTTGCGCGGCAGAGTTCGACAGCAATTTGCCCTTTGTGCCGCGCCGTTGCTTCTGGGTGTACGCCGTACCCAATCAGCAGATTCGCGGCGAACATGCCCATAGGCGTTGCGCACAGTATCTGGTTGCGGTGACCGGTAGCCTTCGCGTGGTCGCTGATGACGGCGAGCGGAGAGAGGAGTTTTCACTCGATCGGCCGAGCCTGGGGCTCTATCTACCGCCCATGACCTGGGGTATTCAATATGGGTATTCAGAAGATGCCGTGTTGATGGTGCTGGCTTCCGATCCCTACGAACCCCAGGACTACATCCGTGACTATTCCGAGTTCCGGCGTCTGGCGCAGAGCGCTGCACCCCAAAGCTAGAGTTTGCGCGTGAGTCTGCTTGCTACCTTGCCGCGCTATCTGGTGGCCGGCGCCGTCAACACGGCGATCGGCTACCTGCTGTACCTTGCACTTTTGCAGGTCACCAGCTATCGCATGGCGTATGTGCTGTCCTTTGTGGCCGGGATCGGTTTGTCGTATCTGCTGATGCGATTTGCGGTGTTTCGCTCGGCTGGCAGGCGTTTTTCTCCGATCTGGGTGGCGGCCAGCCATCTGATGCAGTTGGCCTTGGGCTTGGTTGTCGTGGAATTTTGGGTGAACGTGCTCCAATGGCCCACCGCCTTGGCAGCGCTGGCCGCAGTGGTGGTCTGCGTACCGCTCATGTACCTGGTGCAGCGTTGGATTTTCTCCAGTGGAGGCACGGCGCGATGATGCGAACGCTCTTCTTGCGCCTGTGCTATCTCGTTCCGATAGGGATGCTGGCTGCCAACGCGCTGGCCTGGCTGCGCTATGGGACGGATTTCCCCTTCTACGACGATTGGCGCGCCTACGCCACCGGAGACATCGAATCCTTAAGCCCTTCCCGCCTGTTTCAGGTGGTCAACAACACCATGTCTCCAGTGGGCTTCGCGCTTGACGCGCTGGCGCAGCGCTGGCTCGACGGCAATACGGTGGCCTATCAGCTGCTGTCCATGCTCATCGTGTTGGGTGGGCTGCTTTGGCTGCAGTGGAAGCTGCTTGAATGGGCAGTGGCCAGCCCCTTGGTGCGTGCGGTGGCGTTCGCGTTCACAGTGTTCATGCTTCAGGCGTCCACCTATTGGGGCGAGCAGAATCTGGCCTACCACCAGGCGCTTCCGCTGGTTTTCCTGTTGACAGCCCTTTACGCTGTGCTGGTCAGCAAGCTGAGGCCCCTGGTCCTTGGTTTTGCGGTCGCCATTCTTGCTCTGCTGGCAGGGCTTTCCTATATTTCTGGCGCGGTAGCGGCGTTAGTCATGGGGGGCACACTGCTGCTGCGCGCGCGCCTTGGTGGAGGTGATGACGCCCTTAAGGCGCGGGCATGGCGCGGTGGCATGGTGCTGGCGGTGATGGGCGCGTTGACGACAGCGTTTCAGTTTTACGCCACGCGCTTGGTTGGGGGCAGTGATCGCTCCGAAGCATTTCCCGTTCGCTGGCCGTTTCATCCCGATTTCTGGGCCTACATGCTGGGCAAAGTGGGCAGGAGCTTTGGAACTGCATTTCAAGATGCAGGGTGGGAGCTGGCGTTTGCCGCCGCTCTGGCAGGCGCGCTTGTGGCCGTGTTTCTGGTGTTCTTGAAGCGTGTGGTGGCGCGCAATGATGTCGCCATCGACAGGCTTTCCTATGTGTTCCTCCCGGTAGCAGGTGCGGTGCTGGTGTATTTGGGTTTGGTGTCTTTCGGACGAGCGGGCTTTCGCGATGCGTCCATCCAGTCACTGGCAGACGTTTTCCTCTTCGCCTACCAGCGCTTTCATTTTTTCTGGCTCACACTGCTTTTCCCCTGGGCTGTTGCCGCGCTGCTTCTGATGCTGCGTTCCAAGCGCCAGGCGGCCTCCTCGGGTCAGGTTCACAGGCTTGATGCGATCGCGGCTTGTGTCGTGTTGGTACTCGGCGGCGGCTTGGCGGGCGTGCGCGGCGTATTCGATGTGGGCACCTACTATGAGCAGGGCATGCACGCCCGCGCTGCCACCATCCGTTGCATGAGTCAGCAGTTGGGCCGCGGCGGACCCATCATGTGCCCAGAGTTTGCCCTGCCCGGATGGACCGACTGGACACCTGCCTATCTGCATGCACGGCAGATAGGCGCCTCATTCACCAAATACTTTCCCTTGGTAGAGCATGAAGCGCCCCGCCAATGGCTGTTCGAGGGCACGCCCGGCGTGCAGGCAGGCGTGAGCTGGAGCGACGCGCAAGTGGTCGACGGTGATTGGCGACGGGGCGAGACTGATCCGCAGTTGCGCATCGAAGGCGCTGACGCCGGTCCTTATGCGCGCTGCCGCGTACTGGACGTGCGGGTACGGCTGCAAAGCGACAAGCCCAGCGTGGCTCAAGTGTTCTATCGCCCTCCCGGCGCAGAACGCTTTTCTGAAGCTCTTTCCGTGATCAGGCCTGTGGCCGCAAGCGTTGGTGCCCCGGCGGAGTTGCGCTTTGCGCTCGAAAGCAAACAGGGTTTTGCACCCTCGCTGCGCATCGATCCGGTTCAGGGCGGCACGCGCTTTCTTGTGGAAGACGTACGCATAGCCTGCAGTCTGCAAGTGCCATGAGTTGCGACTGATCATGCCCGCCATTCAAAAAACAGCCTGGATTACAGGCCACAAACTGCGCTTGCGTAACGCTGGCGAGGATGCCGCGTCCTTCATCTTCAACTTGCGCCAGGACCCGCAGCGCAATCGCCACATGTCGGCCACCTCGCCCAAGCTTGAAGACCAGCGCCAATGGCTGGCTCGATACGCAGCCGACGAAAGCCAAGCCTATTTTGTGATTGAGGCCCTGAGGGATGTCGGTCAACCTGCGGCTTCAGATTCATCGCCTCGGAGCCTCCTGGGCACGGTGCGCTTGTACGATGCCCAAGATGATTCGTTCTGCTGGGGTTCCTGGATGCTCGTGCCGGGGGCGCCGCCATTCGCTGCCATTGAGTCTGCATTAATGGTTTATCGCTACGCGCTCGATCTGGGTTTTCGTGCGGCGCATTTCGAAGTGCAACAGGGCAATTTCGCCGTCTGCCGCTTTCATGAGAACTTTGGAGCGGTCCGTGTGGGCGAGGAAGCCGGGCAGATCCAATACACGCTCAATCATGAACGCATGCTTGAGTCGCTACATCGTTATCGCAAGTTTTTGCCGAGCGGCATTGTGCGCGCGCCTTTCATCTAATTGACATTGGACATTGATATGCAAGCCATCCCTACCGCCATCGAAGGCGTCTTCATCCTGGAACCGAAAGTGTTTGGGGATTCGCGCGGCTTTTTCATGGAGAGTTTTAACCGCCGGGCATTCGCCGATGCCACGGGCGTGGACGTTGATTTCGTGCAAGACAACCACAGCCGCAGCCGCAAAGGCGTGCTCCGCGGTTTGCACTACCAAACTCAGCAAGCACAGGGCAAGCTGGTACGCGTGACTCAAGGTTCGGTATTCGATGTGGCGGTGGATATCCGCAAGAATTCCCCAACCTTTGGCAGGTGGGTGGGCGTGGAGCTCACTGGCGAGAATCACCGCCAGTTTTGGGTGCCTGCGGGATTGGCGCACGGCTTTGTAGTGACCAGTGACACTGCTGATTTTCTATACAAGACCACCGATTACTACGCCCCCCAATATGAGCGCTGCATCGCCTGGAACGATCCATCCATTGGGATCGATTGGCCTTTGGCTGCAAACGGCATCCCGGAACCGCTGCTGTCGGACAAGGATCGCGCTGGATTGCCTCTGAGCGAGGCCATCCAGCTTTGACCAAGAATTTGTGCGAGGCGGCGTGAACGTCACCGTCTCTCTTATCAGCCATGGTCATGGCAATGAGGTGCTGGTGCTGCTCCGGGAGCTGGCCGCATTGCCTGGCCAAGGCGTGCGCCGCGTGATGTTGACGCTCAATCAGCCTGAACCCGTGTTGGCAGCGCTGCGTCAACAAGATCAGGCTCCGTCTTCGTTTCCCTTTCAACTTGTACTGATTGAAAACACGGTCCCGCTCGGTTTTGGCGCCAATCACAACCGCGCCTTCGCCCGTGATGCAGCCATGGGCCCCAGCGATGCCTTCGCTGTGTTCAATCCAGACTTGCATTTGCACGGCAATCCTCTGGCAGCCATGGCACAGGTACTGGTTGAAAAACCTACTGTGGGTGCGGCATACCCGCGTCAGCTCGACAGCGCTGGCGCGCCGAGCGATAGCGAGCGCCTGCTGCCCACTCCCGCACGCCTGCTTGCGCGCTATCTCGGCGCGCGCAAGCATGAAGTGCCTGCTGGTGGCGAGCCTGATTGGGTCAATGCAGCCTGCCTGCTGGTCCGGCGAGAGGCCTACGAGCAGATAAGCGGCTTCGATGAGCGTTATCACATGTACTGTGAAGACGTCGATTTTTGCATTCGCTTGCGGCTGGCCGGCTGGGGCCTGGAGCGAGCCCAGGACGCTGTGGTCGAACACGTCGCACAGCGTGCGAGCCACCGAAAGTTGAGGCACTTGGTTTGGCACGTCACCAGCCTTTGCAAGTTATGGGGGTCCAAGGCGTATCGTGATTGGACTAAATCCAAAGCGAAATGAACCTGACCAGGTGCAGCCATGAGTATTCCCGTAGATCTTTCGGATTTGTCGCAGGCGTTGGCGCGCTATCGATTTGCCTATTTGATGACGAGCAGCACCCAAGGCGCGCCGCATGTGGTGACAGTGCGCCCGCTGTTGCAAGGAACCGAATTGGTGATCGAAGGCTCTGGCCGTCGTACCCGCGCTAATGCGCTGGAGCGCCCCAGCGTGGGCCTAGTCTGGCCGCCAGAGAAGGAAGATGAGTATTCGCTCATCGTAGATGGTGAAGCCCGCCTGGTGGGCGAACAGTTGCGCATTCAACCTGTGCGGGCGGTGCTTCACCGGCCTGCACCCGCGGCCAAGGCAGAGGCTGCTTGCGGTTCGGATTGCATGGAGCTTTCGCTGAAACCTTGCGCAGGCGCTGATTGAATTTATCTTTCCCCGGCAGGGGAAAGACATGCCACTCGAAGGCCGAGCGCAGCAATGGCCCGAGCATGGCTCCCACCCCTTGAGGCCGTGCCGAGGAGCGCAGGGCGAGGGGCGGGCAAGAGCACTGAAAGATGCTCTTGCTTCGTGAACTAGCTTGCGGCAGTTGTTTGAGGGTAGAGAGCGAAGCGAACGAAGCGAGTTCTGCCGCACCGCCCCTTGACCGAGCACCGCAGGGTGCCCGGAACGCAGTGTAGGGACACGGACTTGGGGTCGCATTTCTTTGGTTCCTTGCTTTGTGCGAGCAAAGAAAGGGAGTGCGCCGCCGGGCGCAATCCCGGCCTCCGACCTAAAGAAAAGAGCAGAAGGTAATTAGCAACCGCAGCGCTTCAATCGACCGCTGCTTGCCCTCACCGGTTGGCCGGCTCCGCCCCACCTTCCCCCAGCGGGGGAAGGAGTAAAACCAGCCTCGGGTTCTGGGGCTCAAGTCGGCAGGCTCACCTGCCTCGGTCTCTGCCGTATGCGGGAGAGGGCAGGGGCGGGGCGGCCGGCTGCGGCGTGAGGGTAAGCGGCGTCACCGCAAGCTCAGAGGGTCTTGGTACTAGGGCGTGTTCACACTAAATTCGCCCCCGCGTGAGGTTCTGGCGAGCCGCAATCAAGGCGCAAACCGCAGCCGGGTTGGACACCCGGCGAGGGTTTGCAACGCCGAGTGCGGTTTGCCAGAGCCCTCACCCTTCGGGCCGGAGTTTGCCGGGCCGCATTGCCGCGTTGCGCCTCTTGCCAAGGATCGCACCTTGGCGGCACGGCGCGCCTTGCATTGCAACCCGGCAAACCCCGGCGCGGGGGTGAATTTAGTGTGAACACGCCCTAGCCTGTCTTGCTCCGCAGCCGCTGGATGGCGGTGACCCCGTGCAGGTTCTAATGGGGGTGAGGGCAGAGGTTTGTGGCCCGGGCCGCCGTATCGGGGTGAGTGCTGAGCCAGTCGAACGCGCCGGGCTCTTTTGGTTTTTTGCTCGGTGCGGGTGCTGGTGCAGAGGCGGCATTGGCGCCGCCCGCTGGCCGATCCCCCGTCGATTGCTCGATGGACAGCAAAAGGTCGGTCATCGGCTTGGTGGGCAGGCCCGCCTTTTTCATCATCGCGACGGCATAACAATCAGCTTCGGTTTCATGGCTGCGCCTGTACGACAGGCCTGTCAGCAGGGAACTGCCGAACGAGACGATGCTTGAGACATCACCAAGTGCCAGCCCCAATCCGACATTGAGTACCCCTTGCTCGACCACCATGCGCGTGGTGTGGCGATGTTCCACATGGCCAATTTCGTGCGCCAGCACACCCAGCAAGGCAGTGTCCCCAGTTCCACTTGAGCGCGCTTTCTCAACCATGGCGTCCGTCATGACGATGGTGCCTCCCGGGAGCGCAAAAGCATTGGCCGGCATGCCCGAGCGGAATTCAAGCTTCAGTGGCGGCGCGTAGCCAGGATAGCGTTGCAGATCGGGGCCTACCAGGGCTGCCAACTGAGCGAAGCCTGCTCTCAGCTCAGCTTGCCTTTCGGGCGCCAGCTTGGTGGGCTTGACATAGGTTTCATCAATTTGCTTCATGGCGCGCTCGGTCAAGGCATGTTCCCAAGCAAGCGGAACATGGCGTGCGATTTGCGTGGCCGCCCAAGGCGTGCCCCAGCGATAGAACGCCCAGATGCCGATGCCGGCCACGAGCAATACACCTAACAGCACCCTCAGCTGTGTTTGCATACGCTCAGCCAGGGGTGCGCGCCGTCCACTGGCTTCCAGCATGGATTGCCAGGCGAGAGGGCTGTCGATTTGCAGGCTGCCATGTTCCCCAAGGTCCACCGTAAGGCGCGGTGGAGCCCGGCCAGCACTCCAGCGCTCGGGCCAGCCGACCTGGTGATGGGGTAGTTCCAGTGTCTGACCGTCATCCAGTGCCAGGAGCCGCAAGCGGGGCCCGCCGGTACTGGGGATCAGCTGCACGGAGCTCGCTCGCGCACGCGAACTGCGGCCATCGAACCACGAGGCGGCCAGTGAGGGCAATGGCGAGGATGTTGTCATGCTGGGGATTAATCGCGCTCGCTTACCCGATCAGATCCAAGCCCATCGCATCAGCTGCAGCATCGCCAAAGGCGCCCTGTTGCTTGACCAGTTGACCCACCAGCTGGTCAGTCCCGCCCTTGAGGTGCAGTGTCACGGAATCGACTTTCATGGCGTATTCGCTGGCGACGGCAAAGGGCCGGTAGAAACCCAGCGTCACAACCGTCAACAACATGTTTTTCACGCGCAGCCAGATAAAGGCGCCGGTGCGTAAATCGGTTTTGAAACGAGCGACATGGCTCACGCCGACGTTGTTCCACACCAGCTGGAACATGCGTGCTTGCCGATAAGCGCGTATAGGCAAGGTGGCCAATACAAAGGCAACGAACGCGCCCACGAAACCGATGATGACCATGAAGATGATTCCACCCATTCCGGTGCTTCGAAAGATTTCTTTCATGAGGGTCGTCCAGCCGCTGGCCAACAAGGTGAACCCCAACCCACCCACCAGAACCACCAACAGGAGAAAGCCGACGGTTGCCAGCCAGACGCGAACAAAATCCATGTAAACCGGCTTCCAGCGGCCCATCTGATCGCCTACCCGGGCGCGCAGTACCAGCAAGCTGCGGTAGTTGTATTCGAGTCGTATGACGCACAGCAGCGTCAACCCCAAGCCTATTACACCCAGTCCAATCACCGGAGCTATCAGTGCTGGGAACTTGACCGGCGGCCCGTCGCCTCCCACTCCAATAGGCGGCTCGGGCGAAAGTGCATTCATGCAAAAAAATAACACGATCCACAGGGCAGCGATGGCGAAGACGGGCCAACTTGCCGTATAGACCTCTTTCCACGAAGCCAGGAAGGCCAGCCTTACTCCGCGCCAGCGGGTGGCGCTCAAGCGAAAGCGCATCGCACTTCCCCAAAGGAAGGGCAGGAGAATGGCAAAGCCTACTAACAACAAACTCGCCGCCAGTTCCTGCCCCGTGTCGCTTGCAATTTGGTAGGCGATGTAGAGCGCGGCCATCATCAGAAAACCAAACACCATTTTGCGCTGTTGGGCTACGAACTCGAGGGCGCTCCCCGCCACCTGGGTATGGCTGTAGAAGTATTGCGCAGTGCGTCGTCTCGCCCAGGGCGTATAAATCCCCAGCGTGACAATGGACAGCAGCACATTAACAATCCACACCCGAAAGTACTCACGCCCCGAGCCCGTGAATTCGACGTGATGCGCTTCTATGTTTTGACGGCGGATTGGCCCCGTGTCGGTCGTTTCCATGACAGCCCTCTTCCTCAATCATTGGGTTTGAGTGGCAGTGTAGCGGGTGAGAACATCCTCAAATGTCCGAGCGTGTTTGAGGATGTTTCGCCGATCTACCCGGCGCTAACCATCCGGGGGCCCCTGCCCTGATTCGAGGGCACCCGCGGAGCTGGCTTCGCCAGGCCGCTAGGTGCGTCCCCCCGGGGGGGATGGAGCGCTAGCGCCTCAGGGGGGCTTAATTCCTTCCAGGGCACCCGCGGAGCTGGCTTTGCCAGGCCGCTAGGTGCGTCCCCCCGGGGGGATGGCGCGCTAGCGCCTCAGGGGTGGGCTTAATTCGTTCCAGAGCACCCGCGGAGCTGGCTTTGCCAGGCCGCTAGGTGCGTCCCCCCGGGGGGATGGCGCGGTAGCGCCTCAGGGGGCGTTCAATTCCTTCCAGGCCGCTAGGTGCGTCCCCCTGGGGGGATGGCGCGATAGCGCCTCAGGGGGGATCAGTCCCTCATGGATTGAATCCGCTCCACATGCGCCAGGAGTGAGCGCTTGGCTATCGGCCACACGCGCGGCAGCACATCGTCGTAGGCCTTTGCCACCCAATCGTCCATGGTGCCTTCCGGATTGGCTTGCATAGCGGCCAACACCTTGGCCTCCCGTGCCAAGCGGTGCTTTTTCAGGTTGGCGATCTGCTTGGCTGCGCTGCCCAGCACATAGCCGTGGGCCGGCAGGATGAAATTCGCTTCGTGCTCGGCGCAGGCGGCATTCAGCTTATCGAGTGAATCCAGGTAGGCGGTCATGTCGCCATCGGGCGGATCGACCACCGTGGTGCTGCCATTCAGGATGTGATCACCTGAAAACAGCAATCCGTCTTCTTCCAGGAGCAGGCACAGGTGATTGGCTGCATGCCCTGGCGTGTGTATGACGCGTAGTGTGTGCGTGATCTCGCCATCTGGCGAGTCAGCGGTCAGGCGCAGTCGCCGGTCGTCAGCGAGCTCCTCGTCTGGCGTGAATTCGCTCGCCGCGCGGGCGGTGGGCTGGGACGACAGGCCAAGGATAGGCGGCTTGGTCTGAGTGCACAGCGCCTGCAGTGGCTTGGCTCCCGGGGAGTGGTCAGGATGCGAGTGCGTGCACACGATGTATTTGATGTTGCCGCCTGCCGCGCGCCAAAGGCGCTCAAGGTGAGCCTCATCCACGGGGCCGGGATCAATGGCGATATAGCCGGTACGCGGATCACCAACCAGATAACTATTGGTGCCGGGGCCTGTCATGAAGCCGGGGTTGCCGGCGGTCAAGCGCTGCACGTTCTTGAGCAGAGGCACTGGCAGCTCCGCCTGCCAATCGAGTGCATGCAGCAACTGGCCATCGGGTGTGACCAATTCCAGTTCCCCAAACGGACTCTCATGTTCCATGTACCGTGCTTCCTTGCCGGCCAGAAAGCCCGCGCGGGGGCAACTGGTCCACAAGGGAGTTTCTGAGGCGCAAGCAGCCAGGACGCTCTGCACATCACTGTAGTTTTGCAGGCGCTCCAAGGTGCGAATGGTAGGGAAGATGATGAAGAATTCTCCCGCCTTGTGGCGCGTGAGCGCATCTTGCGGACGCACCCAAACGGGCTCGAATTGCTCGGCTTCATCAGCGGCTGGCGTTTGCCCTTCAGGCATGCGGGCCACCAGGAAAGGCACGTCAAATCGGCGTGGCAAATCCCTGTCGGTGATCCAATGAGCCAAGACATACACGTCCGCTGCCGCTAGCTTCAATCCCCGCGCGGCGCACTGCGCTGCAAAGGGTGCTTGACGATCCAGGGCTGCCACATCTTCGGCTGTCGCAGCAGTTCCATCTGCACGCTTGGCGAGCAAAATGCCCAGCTCCTCAAAGCTTTCGCGGATGGCGGCTATGGCCTGCGTCAGGTGCTCATCGCTCTGGGTTGGCCGACGTGTAGACAGCGCGTGCGTGGCAGCATCCGCCGGGTCTATACCTCCGCCGGGGAACACATACGCTCCTGGCGCGAAGCTGGCCGTGGGTGAACGGCGCGTCATGAGTACCTCGACCCCGTCCGCCGAGTCGCGCAGCAGCAGCACTGTGGCGGCAGAACGAAGGGGGGCAGGGTCGCGTGGCGCATGCAGGAGTTGGCTGAGACGTGGCATGGGCCGCATTATGGAGGAGCACAGGAAAAAATGTGTCCTCTACGCGTCCCCGCCCGGAGGTTGCTATCCCTGCAATCGCCCGAACCACTGCCGACGAAAACCCAGGCCCGCTAACGCCTATTGACTCAGGGTTGGTACGGCCGTAGGAGGCGGGGGGTGAATGGGGGGATGGGGATGTCGAGCACTTTTTCATGCGCGGAGTGGCTGTTGAAAACGGCCACTCCGTGTTGCGGCCTTTCAGCCTTCATGAATAGAGTTGATCAACCCGCGCGCTTCATGTGGCGTGCGCCCGCCAAGCCTAGCCCGGCCAGAAGAGCTGACATCAAGATAAGGACCCATTCGGTCATCGTGGGAACTGCGGTTATGGCGGCGGCGGCCACCTTGATGCGTCCCGTCGCGGTGTTGGTGCCACCCGTTCCCGTCACCTCAGATGTGCCCGAGGAGGTGGGCGCGCCGCTCACCGCGCAGGTCACGGTTTGCCCTTCAGGAATGGTGCTGGGTGAGCTCCAGGCGGTGGTGCCAGGGGTGATGGTGCAGGCGCCGATGCGTAAGCCGGTTGGTAAGCCGCTGACGGTGCAGGGGGCTGCCTCCGCGTCGGCTGTGCCAGTGTTCTCGCAGGTAAACGTACCGCTGTAGCGCTGATTTACCGTACCGGTGGGCGGCAAGCCTGAGAGGTCGATCACCACGTTGGGCTCACCGGTCACCACGATGCTGCCCGTGCCTGCGTTGTTGTCCGGATTCGCCTCGGTGCTGCTAGTGCCCGCGGTGATGGTGACTGGCGATGTGCCTTTGTCGCCTGTGGCGGGGGTGCCGCTTACTGTGCAGGAAATAGCGCCATTGATCGCTAAAGACGCTACGGGTGAAGCGGGGGTGCAGGTGACAGTGGCCCAGGCGGGCACGCCAGCGGGAGTGCATGTAGCTACCGTTGCTACCTCAGTGCCCGCGTTGGTGCACACGAAGCTGCCCGAATAGGGATCGCCGACTTTGGCAGGGGGCAGCACTACGCTGGTCACCTGCATGTCTGGCATCCCTGTGACCACAATGCTGCCCGAGCCCGTGTTGTTATCCGGGTTCGATTCTGTGGCGCTGGTGCCGGCGGTGATGGTTACAGCGGATGATCCTTTGTCGCCCAAGGCGGGGGTTCCGGTGACCGTACAGGAAATAGTGCCATTAGCCGCTAAAGACGAGACGGGTGGGACTGGGTTGCACGTGACAGTCGCCCAGGCCGGCACGCCGGCGGGGGTGCACGTAGCCGCCGTTGCGACCTCCGTGCCCGCATTCGTGCACACAAAGCTGCCCAAATAGGCCGCGCCCACCGAGGCCGCTGGCAGAACGACACTGGTCACCTGCATGTCTGGCAAACCTGTGACATCAATACCGCCCGTACCTGTGTTGTTGTTCGGATTCGACTCGGTGCTGCTGGTGCCGGCGGTAATGGTGACCGGGGAGGTCCCTTTATCGTCGATGGTCGGGGTGCCCGTCACGGTGCAAGAAATCGTGGCATTGATCGCCAGTGAGGCGACCGGAGACGGTGGCGTACAGGTCACCGTCGTCCAGGCGGGCAAGCCAGCGGATGTGCATGTGGCGGCCGCCGCTACCTCGGTGCCAGAATTGGTGCATACAAAGCTGCCTGAATATGCCACTCCTACCAAAGCTGGGGGCAGGACCACGCTGGTCACGCGCATGTCTGGCATGCCTGTGACGACGATGCTGCCTGTGCCGGTGTTGTTGTTGGGGTTCGACTCGGTGCTACTGGTGCCGGCGGTGATGGTGACGGGGGAGGTCACCTTGTCGTCGATGGTCGGGGTGCCCGTCACGGTGCAAGAAATCGTGGCATTGATAGCCAGCGCAGAGACCGGAGGCGCTGGTGTGCATGCCACGCTGGCCCAGGCGGGGATGCCCGCTGGCGAGCAGGTTGCAGCGGAGGCGACCTCAGTCCCCGTGTTGGTGCATACGAAGTTGCCTGAATAAGCGGCGCCCACGGTGGCTGCTGGCAAGTTCACGCTGGTTACGCGCATGTCCGGTTGGCCGGTGACCTCGATGTTGCCTGTGCCGGTGTTGTTGTTGGGGTTCGACTCGGTGCTGCTGGTGCCGGCGGTGATGGTGACGGGGAAAATCCCCTTGTCATTGACTGTCGGGGTGCCGGTCACCGTGCATGAAATGGTGGCATTGATGGCCAGCGAGGAGACCGGAGGCGCTGGTGTGCATGCCACGCTGGCCCAGGCGGGGATGCCCACTGGCGAGCAGGTTGCAGCGGAGGCGACCTCAGTCCCCGCGTTGCTGCACACGAAGCTGCCTGAGTAAGCGGTGCCTACGGTGACGGCTGGCAAGTTCACAGTGGTCACGCGCATGTCCGGTTGGCCCGTGATCACAATGTTGCCTGTGCCCGTGTTGTTGCCAGGATTGGAGTCAGGGCTATTGGGGCCGGCCGTAACGGTGACGGCGGATGTCCCCTTGTCGTTGACTGTGGGAGTGCCGGTCACTGCGCAGGAAATGCTGGAATTGATTGCCAGCGAGGACACGGGTGGAGTCGGCGTGCAAATGACGGTGGCCCAGGCGGGCATGCCAGTGGATGAGCACGTGGCGGCAGTTGCGGCTTCCGTGCCTGCGTTGGTGCACACAAAGCTGCCCGAGTAGGGCGTGCCTACTGTGGATGCGGGCAGGTTGAGGCTGGTGAATTGCATGTCCGGCACGCCTACGACAACGAGGCTGGCTGTGCCCGTATTGTTCCCGGGGTTCGAATCGGGGCTGGCGGGGCCGGCGGTGATCGATACAGGAAATGCGCCTTTGTCTCCGAGGGCGGGCGTGCCGCTGACGGTGCAGGAGATGGATCCGTTGATTCCCAGTGAGGCCACTGGAGGGGTTGGGGTGCACGAGACGCTAGCCCAAGCCGGCAGGCCAGCAGGTGCGCAGGTCGCGCCAGCGGCTGCCGCAGTGCCGCCATTGGTGCATACGAAGCTGCCTGAATAGGGGATGCCCACAGTGGCTGTTGGCAAGTTCGCGCTGGTGAACTGCATGTCAGGCACACCCAGGATGACGATGTTGCCTGTACCCGTATTGTTCCCAGAGTTCGATTCGGCGCTGCTGGTGCCGGCTGAAATGGTGACTGCCGTAGTGCCATTGCTCCCGGTCGGGGGCGTCCCTGTGACGGAGCAGGCAATGGTTGCGTTCACTCCCAACGGGTTGACTGGCTGGGCAGGCGTACAGATCACGCTGGCCCAACTTGGCAGAGTGGACGGAAGGCAAGTGGCATTGGCCGCCACTGCAGTGCCCGCGTTTGTGCAAACGTAGCTGCCGGAATAGGCTACGCCCTCAACGCCGCCGGGCAAATTCACGCTGGTCACCTGCATGTCAGGCGCGAGGACGTTCAGGTCTTTCGTCTCGGTGTTGTTCGACATGTCGGAATCAGCCGTAGTGACGGGATTGCCGCCCACCACGGTGACGCTGGAGCCGTTGGTGCTGCCGGAAACTGTTCTGATTCCCGCGACAGTGGGCGTGCCGCTCACGGCGCAGGTGACGATGCTATTGACGGGGACGGCGTTGCCAGCGACCCACGCGCCGCCACCGCTGATCGCGCAAGCGCTCACCGATAAACCGGCGGGAAGGTTGCTGATGGCGCAACTGGTGCTCACAGTCGCACTGTTCGAGCCGATGTTGGTGCAGGTAAAGCTGCCGCTGTAGCTCGAGCCCAACAGCATGGGGCTGGAGAGATTCGTCAGATCAATGGCCAGATCGGGCGCCTGGATCGCGAGCATGTCGCGGTTGTAGGCGACGAAGGCGAGATCGGATTGGCCGCTGAGCACTTGCCTGAAGGCGGCGACGTTGCCAACCGTGGCGGCATTGAGGCCGAAGTCGGCCAATGTATAGGAGAGCATTCGCAGTGGGCGAAGTCCCGGTGCCTGTGAGGAAGTACCTCCAGTGGCCGTATAGAACCTCCAGTTAGTCTGCCCGACCGTAGGAACTGAGCCGTAGCTGACTGTGAGCTGAGTTCCTATCTGAACGCCGCTCGCGTTCACGAAGTAATAAACATCCGAAGATGAGCCTGCATCTCCCACTTGCGTGGTCAAGATCGCTGGGAGGGTAAGACTAGCGCTGTTGGGAATGGAGATCGGGAAACTGAGCGTCTGCACGGGTGAATTGAACACGGCTGTGGCCAGCTCAAGCCCCTGGTTGCCGTCCGAGAGGAACCAGGTCAGTGATGGATAAGGCGTTGGGACCGTCATCCCTGTGCCCCAGGCGGTCAGTGTGGAGGAGCTAGGCGTGAGTGCTGAGGGCAGTGGCACAAAGGCCTGAAAATTGGCGGCTGTGAAGGTTCCCGACAGCATGCCATCGTCAACGCCCGTAGAGTACCTCGTGCCGTTCGCGGTGAAGCTCAACAGCTCAGTGCTGACTGCGGTGGTGCTCACGCCGGAGGTGGAGGAGCTCCACACCGTGCTTCCTTGCTTGCCTTGAATGCCTGTGACCGTCGCGGCCGTTGCGGCGAGGGCAGACAGCGACAGCAATGCAGCTCCCAGCCAACGTCGGTATGTATAAGCATTCGGCAGCGAAATCTGCATCTGAGTTTCCCTTCCCCTAGGACCGTGTGAATTTGAACGCAGGGTAATTATCTATATATCAGTCAACGCCCTGAGGGCAAAGGTTTTGTGAGCTGCATAAAATCGGGGTCAGATCCTGTTTTAAAGGATATAAAGACCCATGGCTCGCCTTCCTCGCCTCACTATTGCTGGCTATCCGCATCACGTCATCCTGCGTGGCAACAACCGCCAGCCGATCTTTCGCGATACGGCGGATTACCGTCGCCTCCTGGGATCGTTGCGCAACTTCTCGGTTGAATACAAGGTGGCCGTACATGCCTATGTGTTGATGACCAACCATGCGCATCTGTTGCTCACGCCGGAAACGAACGAGGGCTTGCCGGGCATGATGCAGGCGCTTGGGCGCAGCTATGTGCGCTATTTCAATGACAGGCATGAGCGCTCGGGCACCTTGTGGGAGGGGCGCTACCGCTCCGGGTTAATAGAAGCCGAGCGCTATCTGCTGGCCTGTATGGTCTACATGGATCTGAATCCCGTACGCGCTGGCATGGTGGCAGCGCCCGCTGACTACCCCTGGTCAAGTCACGCGCATTACATCGGCTTGTCGCAAGACCCGCTGGTGACGCCGCATCCGTTGTATTGGGAGATGGGCAATACGCCTTTTGCGCGAGAAGCTGCCTATGCCAGTTTGGTGGGAGTAGGGCAAACTTCAGCGCAGCACGAAACATTGACCCGCGCTGCGCACAGCGGTTGGGCGCTGGGGACAGATCATTTTGTAGTCGATCTTCAAAAGCGTACAGCGCGGCGTTTGACTCCTGGGCAAGCGGGTCGTCCTTTGGGCATCTCCAAACAGGTCCCCGATGTGGAAAACGGCGATTTCAAGACCTCCAGCCAATAACGCGCTCTTTGAATTCGAGGAGCGCGCGGGCTTGAGATTCGTTTTCCTTGCTCAAGGATAAGCAAGGCGTGCCAGAATCGTTGGCATGAAGCCTATTGCGAGACGTCTTTCCTGGCTGTTGCTATGGCTGGCGTGTTCGGTGGCTGGTATGGCTTGGCTAACCATGAGCCGGCTGGCTGAGTTGCGTGCGGATTTCGATACGGATGCCCGCATTGCCCACCGCGTCTTGAGCCAGCGCATGGCTCAACATGACGCCATTCTGGCGACGCTTGCGCTATTGCAGCCCGTCAATGGCAGCGGTGAGGCCGAGCGGCTCTCGGCGCTCTATCCGCAAATTATTGATGTCATGCAGCGGCCCGTCCAGGGGGTATGGCCCGCTGGCTCGGCAGCCGCTCTTGCGGCTGCCGAGGCTACTTCGCGCCGCGAGAAACGGGCCGTACTCGCTGATGAGGATCTAACCCAAGGCCGCTATTGGCTTGTGCTTGCTGCGCACCCGCTCAGTTATGTGTTGCGCCTCGATCTGCGTGCTGCCGTGCCGTGGGTGGAATGGCCCATGGACGCAGCAGCCAGTACAGTGCGTGCCACTCTCGTTCATGGGGGGCGCAGCTTTGTGATCCAGCAAGGGCGTCTTGATGATGATGCGTCGCCCCGCTGGCGCTGGGCCGCTGTCAAGACTCTGGCCTCAGCTAGCCAGCCCCTGGAGTTGGTGCTTGAGCGGCCGCTGGCCATGCGTGAACTGCCTCTGGCGGCGATGATCGGTTGGGTTGTGGTTTCTGCCCTGCTGTTGGCTGCTCTTCGAATGCTATGGCAGCAACGCGTGGCGCGTCGACGAGCGGAAGAGTTATTGCATCTGGGTCAGGTGGCGCGTCTCAATACCCTGGGCGAGCTGGCTGCTGGTATGGCGCACGAGTTGAATCAACCCCTCACAGCACTCCTGGCCAACACCCAGGCAGCTCGGCGTTTGCTTGATGAGCAGCCAGTTGATGTCGGCACCGCGCGTGAGGCCATGGCTCAGGCTGCCAACCAGGCTCGTCGCGCCGCGGATGTGGTGGGACGGTTGCGCAGGCTGGTGGAGCGGCCGGAGCTAGCCACACAGGTTCAACCTGTGGCTTTGGGTGCAGCCGTGCAAGAGGCGCTGCACCTGCTGGAACCAGAACTGCAGCGGCGCGGCATCGAGGCAGAGGTGTTTGCCGAGCCCGATCTTCCCGCCGTCCAGGCCGAGCCTGTCGCACTGCAGCAGATCATCCACAACCTGCTGATGAATGCCGTGCAATCGATGGAATCGGTGCCTCCGGCCAGACGTAAGCTGCGCCTTCGCTGGCAACGAAAAGGCACGCACGCATTGCTTTCAGTGCGTGATCAGGGGGATGGCATCTTGCCCGAAGCGCGGGGTCGCGTGTTCGAGCCTTTCTACACCACTCGCGACGGCGGCCTTGGCCTGGGTCTCAGCTTGTCTCACAGTCTGGCTGAAGCTATGGGCGGCAGCCTGGTGCTGGCGGAAAAACAAGAAGACTTTGGTGCCGAATTCCATTTGCTGCTTCCTCTCGTTTGACCGCCACCTGCCTAGATTGTGAATACGCTCTCATCTCTTTCTCCTCTCATCCATCTGGTGGACGATGACGCCGCCGTGCGAGATGGACTTGCCCTGCTCATCGGCACCGTGGGCTTGCGTGTGCAGGCTTGGTCCGAGCCTCAAGCCTTCCTGGCTGGCTTTGAACGAGGTGGGGTCGGCGCCATCCTGCTCGATGTGCGTATGCCAGGCATTAGCGGGTTGACCGTGCTCGATCAGCTGGTAGCACAAGGGGTGGACCAACCTATTCTCATGTTGACTGGCCATGGCACGGTAGATATGTGCCGACGAGCCTTCAAAGCCGGTGCTGCCGAATTCCTGGAAAAACCCGTCGACGACGAAGTGCTGATAGAGGCGCTACAAACCGCTGTGCGCCAGCACGTGCGCACACGGGAGCGTCAGGGGGCCGACCATGACGCGCAGGAGCGCTACACCCAACTATCCCCGCGTGAGCGTGAAGTGCTTGGCCTGATTGCAAGCGGCCTCACCAACAAGGAAATTGGCCGCGCCCTGGATCTTTCTCCGCGTACGGTAGAAACTCATCGCGCCCACCTGTTTGCCAAGCTGGGGACGGATTCACTGGCGCAGCTCATACGGCGCTACGCCGCCCTGGTGGACGCCGATATTGAGCCGGGAAGCTGAAGTTCATTCGGCTGAGCGGTACTGCTCTTAACTCATCATGCGGCGGTTCAGATCCTCGCAAGCGGTAGCACTGCGCGCTCGCCCTCATTTCCTGGCGTGTCATTCGCAGTCCAACGGAGTGCACTGGACTACCGTGATGCTCCGTAGTTCTACGGAGGTCTGAGCGTAGCTGGCCGCATGGCGACGCGGGATGCGCTTTTCTACAGTACTCGTACGGCACCAGGGTCTTGATAGCTCTGAACTACGCCGCAAGCGAACCTCGTACCTTTTTGGAGAAACCATGCACCGAATCATCGCCATCGCCCTAGTCAGCCTCTCTGCTGGTGCGGTTCAAGCCGCAGACGCTGTACGTACTGAAAAGAACATGTCCCTGGGGCTTGCTAACGAAATCGCCACTCAGACCGTTGCCACTTGCACCGCCAATGGGTATGCCGTGACAGCCACTGTGGTGGACCGTGCTGGCACCGTGCGCGCGGTACAACGTGCTGATAATGCGGGTCCCCACACGCTGGAAGCCAGTCGCCTGAAGGCTTATACCTCTGCATCAGCCAAGAACAGCACGGGCGCCATCATGGAAGCCTCGCAGAAAAACCCTGCCGCTGCCAATCTGGGGCAGATTCCTGGCTATTTGCTACTGGGCGGCGGTTTGCCTATTAAGGTAGGCAACGAGGTGATCGGAGCCGTGGGGGTCGGCGGAGCGCCCGGTGGTCATCTGGATGAACAATGCGCACAGGCCGCGCTGACCAAGCTGGCCAGCCAACTCCAATGAGTATTCCATTCAGTTGGAGTTGGTGCCTGGGTCTGCTCACGCTGGTACTGACGGGCGTGCTGGCCCCTTTGGCCCAGGCTCAGACGCCGCCAAGTGCTTTCGAACTCGCCGCTTATCGGGGTGTCCACGAGGCTGCGGTACGGGGCGATGTGGTTGCTCTGCAGCGCTTGCTGGCTGCAGGGGGGAAAGTCAACGCTCAGGACGACCACGGGCGCACGCCTTTGCACGTCGCAGTCTTCGCTCGTCAGCTTGCCAGTGTTCGTGCGTTAGCGAAGGCTGGCGCTGATTTGAACGCGCTGGAGCGCGATCGCTATGACGCCGTGACCATTGCTGCCGTGGCCGACGATGAAGACACCCTGAGCCTGTTGCTTTCGCTGGGAGCCAGCGCGCGGCAGATCACCAGCCGGTACGATGGCACCGCGCTCATTGCAGCGGCCCATCTGGGCCATGACGGTGTTGTTCGCCAACTCATCGCCGCTGGCGCCCCGCTTGACCACGTGAATAATTTGCACTGGACTGCGGTCATTGAGTCCATCGTGCTGGGAAATGGTGGCCCCCGCCATCAGGCGACCCTTGATGCCCTCATTCAGGCCGGCGCGGATCTGCAACGCCCGGACCGACATGGCCGTACACCCTTGCAACTTGCGCAGCAAAGAGGCTATAGCGCCATGGAGCGTCAGCTTGCTCAAGCAGGAGGGCGTTGAATACGCCAGCTGAGCTGAGCCAAGCCCCTGCTCAGGTAGCGCTTTCCATACGCTGGCGTTCTGAGCGGGCGGTGTCTCTTATCTGCGGTGTTGCCACATCAGGTAACGCCCACCCTATTCATGTCGGGAATCCACCGTTGGCCAGTGCTTTAAGCGCGCGCGGCACGGAGCTTGCTTTCAAATAAATTTGAAGTCTGCTGAGATTTCCAGGCCGACATTAGTGCAGTGAACAATGGTTTGAAGGAAGTAGATAGAGATTATTTAATGGGAAAAACATGAAAATATGATGCGGAATCTATGTTCTTTGCTTCTAGTTTTGATGTGTCCCTAATTAATTTGAATTTACTTGAAGTTCTGAAAAATAAGTATCTGACCCCAATTTATTTTTCTTGGAAAAATTGCTGCACCGCACTATCCTTGGGGCCTGTCCCGATATAGATACAAGATGGAGCCCACGATGACCACGTCCGCGGAGCAAGCACAATTGCGAGAAAACGGCCTTTATGACCCGGCCAATGAGCACGACGCCTGTGGCGTTGGCTTTGTGGCGCATATCAAGGGCGAGAAGAGCCACGCCATCGTTACCCAGGGTTTGAAAATCCTGGAGAACCTGGATCACCGCGGTGCCGTGGGTGCTGATGCGTTGATGGGTGATGGCGCTGGTATTCTCATTCAGATGCCTGATGCCCTCTATCGTGAAGAAATGGCTAAGCAAGGTGTCACGCTGCCACCTCCGGGTGAATACGGCATGGGCATGATCTTCCTGCCTAAGGAGAGCGCCTCTCGCCTGGCCTGTGAGGAAGAGCTGGAGCGCGCTGTTCGTGTGGAAGGCCAGGTGCTGCTGGGATGGCGCGATGTGCCCGTCAACCTCGACATGCCCATGTCGCCCACCGTGCGCGAGAAAGAGCCTGTCATCCGCCAGATCTTCATTGGCCGGGGCACCGATGTCATCGTGCAAGATGCCCTGGAGCGCAAGCTCTACGTCATCCGCAAGACCGCCAGCGCCAATATCCAGGCCCTGGGTCTTCGCTATAGCAAAGAGTACTACGTGCCCAGCATGAGCAGCCGCACGGTCATCTACAAAGGCTTGCTGCTGGCTGATCAGGTAGGCACGTACTACCTCGATCTGCAAGACGAGCGCTGCGTTTCCGCGCTGGGTCTGGTGCATCAGCGCTTCTCGACCAACACCTTCCCTGAATGGCCGCTCGCTCACCCTTACCGCTATGTGGCGCACAACGGTGAGATCAATACCGTCAAAGGCAACTTCAACTGGATGCGTGCACGCGAAGGCGTGATGAGCTCGCCGGTGCTGCAAGACGACTTGAAGAAGCTCTATCCCATCAGCTTTGCCCACCAGTCAGATACAGCCACCTTCGATAACTGCCTGGAACTGCTGACTATGGCGGGCTACCCGCTCGCACAAGCGGTGATGATGATGATCCCCGAGCCCTGGGAGCAGCACACCACCATGGACGAGCGTCGCCGCGCTTTCTATGAATACCACGCCAGCATGTTGGAGCCATGGGATGGCCCTGCTTCCATCGTGTTCACGGATGGCCGCCAGATCGGCGCCACGCTGGACCGCAACGGTCTGCGCCCCAGCCGCTACTGCATTACCGATGATGATTTCGTCATCATGGGCTCGGAGTCTGGTGTGCTGCCCGTGCCTGAGCACAAGATCGTTCGTAAATGGCGTCTGCAACCCGGCAAAATGTTCCTGATCGATCTCGATCAGGGCCGCATGATCGATGACGAAGAGGTCAAAGCCAGCCTGGCCAATGCCAAACCTTACAAGCGCTGGATCGAAGATCTGCGCATCCGACTGGACGACGTCGCGATTCCAGTCGCTGGGCTCGATGCTGAAGAACTCCCAGTCAACGAGACCGAACCGCAATCTTCCGGCGTGGAAGCTACCTCCCCAGAGCTGCTCGATCGCCAGCAGGCGTTCGGCTACACACAGGAGCACATCAAATTCTTGATGAGCCCTATGGCCGCTTTCGGAGAAGAAGCCATTGGCTCCATGGGAAACGACAGCCCACTGGCGGTGCTCTCTGATCAAAACAAGCCGCTCTACAACTACTTCAAGCAGTTGTTTGCGCAGGTCACCAACCCGCCCATCGACCCAATCCGCGAAGCGATTGTGATGAGCCTGGTGAGCTTTATCGGGCCCAAACCCAACCTTCTGGATATCAACCAGGTCAACCCTCCGATGCGGCTCGAAGTGAGCCAGCCGGTGCTGGATGCGTATGACATGGTCAAGCTGCGCGATATCAAGCAGCACACGCAGGGCAAGTTCTCCAGCAGTGTGCTGGACATCACCTACCCCGTGATCTGGGGCCCGGAAGGCGTGGAAGCGCGTCTGGCTTCGCTGTCTGCGCAGGCAGTCGATGCCATCAAGGGCGGATCCAACATTCTGCTCATCAGCGACAAGGCCGTTGCTGCAGATCGTGTGGCCATTCCTGCGTTGCTGGCGCTCTCCAGCATCCATCAGCATCTGATCCGTGAAGGCCTGCGCACCAGCGCCGGTCTGGTCGTGGAAACCGGAAGCGCCTGTGAAGTGCATCACTTCGCGGTGCTGGCTGGCTATGGCGCTGAAGCCGTGCATCCTTGGCTCGCCATGGAAACCATCGCCAACATCCACAAGGATTTGCCGGGTGACTTGAGCGCCGAGAAGGCCGTGGCCAACTACGTCAAAGCGGTTGGCAAAGGGCTCTCCAAAGTCATGTCCAAGATGGGCGTGTCGACCTACATGAGCTACTGCGGCGCGCAGTTGTTCGAAGCCATCGGTATCAATTCGGAAACCGTGCAGAAGTACTTCACGGGCACTGCAAGCCGCGTCGGTGGCCTGGGTGTGTTCGAGATCGCTGAAGAAGCAGTGCGCCGCCAACAGGCCGCCTATGGTGATGATCCAGTGCTGGCCACCATGCTAGACGCCGGCGGCGAATACGCTTGGCGTACGCGTGGCGAGGCACATATGTGGTCGCCTGACGCCATCGCCAAGTTGCAGCACAGCACCCGTGCCAACAACTGGAGCACCTACAAAGAATACGCCCAGCTCATCAATGATCAGAGCAAACGCCTGATGACATTGCGTGGTCTGTTCGAATTCAAGGTGGATCCCGCCAAGGCCATCCCGATTGACGAAGTGGAGTCCGCCAAAGACATCGTCAAGCGATTCGCTTCCGGCGCCATGTCTCTTGGCTCCATCTCCTCTGAGGCGCACGCCACTCTGGCTGTGGCCATGAACCGCATTGGCGGCAAGAGCAATACCGGCGAAGGTGGTGAAGACGCAAAACGTTATCGCAACGAGCTCAAGGGCATTCCTATCAAGCAAGGGCAGACCATGTCTGATCTGCTGGGCAAGGATGTCTTTGAGGTCGACTACGCGTTGAACGAAGGCGATTCCATGCGTTCGCGCATCAAGCAGGTTGCCTCGGGCCGCTTCGGTGTTACAGCTGAGTATCTGGCCAGCGCTGACCAGGTTCAGATCAAGATGGCACAGGGTGCCAAGCCGGGCGAGGGCGGCCAACTGCCCGGTGGCAAAGTCACCGACTACATCGGGAAACTGCGCCACAGTGTGCCTGGTGTGGGCCTTATCAGCCCACCGCCGCACCACGACATCTATTCCATCGAAGATCTGGCGCAGCTGATTCACGATTTGAAAAACGTCGCGCCTCAGGCTGACATCAGCGTCAAGCTCGTGAGCGAAGTGGGCGTGGGCACCATTGCAGCCGGCGTTGCCAAGTGCAAGAGCGATCACGTGGTGATCGCCGGGCACGATGGCGGCACGGGCGCATCGCCCTGGTCCAGCATCAAGCACGCTGGCAGCCCATGGGAAATCGGTCTGGCTGAAACGCAGCAGACTCTGGTGCTCAACCGCTTGCGTGGGCGTATCCGCGTACAGGCTGACGGCCAGATGAAGACCGGCCGTGATGTGGCCATCGGCGCTCTGCTGGGTGCAGATGAGTTCGGCTTCGCCACTGCACCGCTGGTGGTCGAGGGCTGCATCATGATGCGCAAATGCCACCTCAACACCTGCCCGGTGGGTGTGGCCACGCAAGATCCGGTGCTGCGCCGCAAATTCAGCGGCAAGCCAGAGCACGTGGTCAATTACTTCTTCTTTGTTGCTGAAGAAGTGCGTCAGATCATGGCTCAGCTGGGTATCCGCAAGTTTGACGATCTGATTGGCCGCAGTGACCTTCTCGACATGAAAGAAGGCATCAAGCATTGGAAAGCCAAGGGGCTTGATTTCAGCCGCCTTCTGGCCCGCCCTGAAGTGCCTGCAGATGTACCGCGCTACCACGTCGCCAACCAGAACCATGGCCTGGACAAAGCGCTGGATAACCGCTTGATCGAAAAATCGCGGCCAGCCATCGACAAGGGCGAGCGCGTCAAAATTCTGGACACCACACGCAACGTGAACCGTTCGGTGGGCGCGATGCTCTCGGGCGCTGTGACCAAGGCACACCCAGAAGGTTTGCCGGACGACACCATTCACATCCAGCTCGAAGGCACTGGTGGCCAGAGCTTTGGCGCCTTCCTGTGCAAGGGCATCACGCTCTACCTGATCGGCGATGCCAACGACTACACCGGTAAAGGCCTCTCAGGCGGCCGTGTGGTGGTTCGCCCCAGTCTGGACTTCCGTGGCCAGGCGCATCAGAACATCATCGTCGGCAACACGGTGATGTACGGCGCAACCACTGGGGAAGCTTTCTTCAGCGGTGTGGGCGGCGAACGTTTTGCCGTTCGCCTTTCGGGCGCCACCGCAGTGGTTGAAGGCACAGGCGATCACGGCTGTGAGTACATGACTGGCGGAACTGTGGCCGTGCTGGGCAAGACGGGTAGAAACTTTGCCGCTGGTATGTCGGGTGGCATCGCGTACGTCTACGACGAAGATGGCCAGTTTGCCAAACGCTGCAACACAGCGATGGTGAGCCTGGATAAAGTGCTGCCTGCCGCCGAGCAGCGGGTAGGCACTGATCGCGCCATCTGGCACCGAGATCAGACCGATGAAGACCAACTGAAGGCTCTGCTGGCCGATCACAACCGCTGGACCGGCAGCCGCCGGGCGCGCGAGTTGCTCGACAACTGGGCAGAAGCGCGCGGCAAGTTCGTGAAAGTGTTCCCTAACGAATACAAGCGCGCGCTGGGCGAGATTCACGCCAGAAAGCAAGCCTCGATCAGTGCGGAAAGCGTGTCAACGTCCGCCAAAGAGGAAGCTGCTGCAGCCAAGTGAGTAGCGCCTCGGATGCGCCGGTGTTGATGCAAGCATCAACCCGGCCCGTACGCGCCACTCTTCTCAGCCACTAAAGAATACGAAAGCACATCATGGGAAAAGTCACTGGCTTCATGGAGTTCGAGCGCATCGATGAGGGCTATGCCCCGGTTGCCGAACGCCTCAAGCACTACAAAGAATTCGTCATTGGCCTGGATGACACTCAGGGCAAGCTGCAAGCGGCACGCTGTATGGACTGTGGCACACCGTTTTGCAACAACGGCTGCCCTGTGAACAACATCATTCCGGATTTCAACGACCTCGTTTACCGCAATGATTGGAAGAACGCCTTCGCGGTGCTCGATTCCACCAACAACTTCCCTGAGTTCACCGGCCGCATCTGCCCCGCGCCGTGCGAAGCCGCCTGCGTGCTCAATATCAACAATGATGCGGTCGGCATCAAATCGATCGAGCACGCCATCATTGATCGCGCGTGGGCTGAAGGCTGGGTAGCTCCCCGCCCAGCGAAGATCCGCACTGGAAAGCGCGTGGCCGTGGTGGGCGCAGGCCCAGCCGGCATGGCCGCTGCGCAGCAATTGGCACGTGCTGGTCATGATGTCACTTTGTTCGAGAAAAACGACCGCATCGGTGGTTTGCTGCGCTACGGCATTCCCGATTTCAAACTGGAGAAATCGCACATCGATCGCCGTGCTGAGCAAATGCAAGCCGAAGGCGTGACCATTCGCACAGGCGTGCTTGTGGGCTCCATGCCCAAAGACAGCAAGGTCACCAATTGGGCCAAGGAAAACATCAGCCCTGCGGAGCTTCAGGAGCAGTTCGATGCCGTGCTGCTCACCGGCGGCTCCGAGGTATCGCGTGATCTGCCTGTTCCTGGGCGCGAGTTCGATGGTGTTCATTACGCCATGGAGTTCTTGCCCCAGCAAAACAAGATCAATGCGGGCGACAAGCTGAAAGGCCAGATCCGCGCGGATGGCAAACACGTCATCGTCATCGGTGGTGGCGATACCGGCAGTGACTGCGTCGGCACCAGCAATCGCCATGGCGCCAAGAGCGTGACTCAGTTCGAGGTCATGCCCATGCCTCCTGAAGAAGAGAACAAACCTCTGGTCTGGCCCTATTGGCCCATCAAGCTGCGCAGCAGCTCCAGCCACGAAGAAGGTGCTCAGCGCGAGTTCGCTATTTCCACCAAGCAGTTTGACGGTGAAAAAGGCAAAGTGAAGAGCCTCACAACGGTGCAGGTGGAGTTCAAGGACGGCAAGCTGAGCGAAGTGCCCGGCACAGAAAAACAGTGGCCTGCCGACCTGGTCCTGCTCGCCATGGGCTTTACCAACCCTCTGGCCACCATTCTCGAAGGCTTTGGTGTCGAGAAAGATGCACGTGGGAACGCCAAGGCCACCACAGAATTCGATGACGGCTACGCGACCAACGTACCCAAGGTATTTGCTGCTGGCGACATGCGCCGTGGCCAATCCCTGGTGGTCTGGGCCATCCGTGAAGGCCGTCAGGCAGCGCGCTCCGTGGATGAATTCTTGATGGGATTTAGCGACCTTCCTAGGTGAGCCCCCCCTGAGTCGCTTGCGCGCCTTCCCCTACGCCGGGCGCCCCCTGAGGGGGACGCCGCTAGCGGCCTGGCAAAGCCAGCTCCGCGGCCGTCTGAGTTTGCTCCCTCTCCCGCTTGCGGGAGAGGGTAGGGGGGAGGGTGCGGCAGCGCATCCACGTGGACTCAGCTCATTTGTGGCACTACAGGTCGATAAAAGCAGATGACGCGGTTATTGAACATAGTCTGGTAAATCTCGGTGACGTTGCTACCCCTCACCCCAACCCTCTCCCGCATGCGGGAGAGGGAGTAAAACCATTCGCTTGCGACTGACGATTTCAGGGCCGAGCGTAGCGATGGCCGGAATGGGTATCCCACCCCTCTGGCCGCGCTGAGAAGCGCAGGGCGAGGGGCGGGCAAGAGCACTGAAAGATGCTCTTGCTTCGTGATCTAGGGCGTGTTAACACAAACGAAGTCCATCGACGATCAGTGCGAAGGTGATGAAACCGATGAACATCATGTCGAGTTTCTCGAAGCGAGAGAAGATCCGGCGATAGCCTTTGAGGCGGCGAAAGAGGCGTTCGATCTCATTTCGACGTTTGTACATCTGTCGGTCGTACTCCCATGGCGTCATCCGCGTTTGCCTGGGAGGAACGACAGGAATGAAGCCCAGATCGAGTGCCAACTGCCGTGTCTCGTTGCCCTCGTAGGCGCGATCCATGAGCAGGTGCAGAGCTCGATCGGGAGCCCCCAAGCTACTCAGCA
>NZ_AUGX01000048.1 GCF_000422885.1 Ottowia thiooxydans DSM 14619
CGGGACGGGCTTTGCTGAGTAGCTTGGGGGCTCCCGATCGAGCTCTGCACCTGCTCATGGATCGCGCCTACGAGGGCAACGAGACACGGCAGTTGGCACTCGATCTGGGCTTCATTCCTGTCGTTCCTCCCAGGCAAACGCGGATGACGCCATGGGAGTACGACCGACAGATGTACAAACGTCGAAATGAGATCGAACGCCTCTTTCGCCGCCTCAAAGGCTATCGCCGGATCTTCTCTCGCTTCGAGAAACTCGACATGATGTTCATCGGTTTCATCACCTTCGCACTGATCGTCGATGGACTTCGTTTGTGTTAACACGCCCTAGTTCACGAAGCAAGAGCATCTTGCAGTGCTCTTGCCCGCCCCTTGCCCTGCGCTCCTCAGCACGGCCTCAAGGGGTGGGGAACCTGATTCGGGCCATTGCTGCGCTCGGCCCTGAAACTGTCAGTCGCAAGCGAAGGATTTTTACGCCCTCTCCCGCATGCGGGAGAGGGTGGGGCGGCCGGCTGCGGCGTGAGGGCCAGCAGCTTCTCAAGGATTCACTAGGCTTCATTCAGGAAGAGCATCGTCGGTCTTTTTTGCCATCTTTCATGCCACTAATTTGCTTAGTCCACGTGGATGCGCTGCCCCCTCACCCCCGCCCTCTCCCGCATACGGGAGAGGGAGCAAGATTAGTCGCGAGCACAGGGACCGTGCCTGCGCCTGACAGCGCGCCGTGA
This sequence comes from Ottowia thiooxydans DSM 14619, assembly GCF_000422885.1. Classification (GTDB taxonomy): domain Bacteria; phylum Pseudomonadota; class Gammaproteobacteria; order Burkholderiales; family Burkholderiaceae_C; genus Ottowia; species Ottowia thiooxydans. Next base: position 722 of record NZ_AUGX01000048.1, read on the forward strand.
GCATGCCGCAACTTCATATCAGCGCAGCGAGATGCCGGCGGCCTTGATGACCTGCGCATAGCGTGGCCGCTCCTTCTCAATGCTGGCGGCCAGTTCCGCTGCGCTGCCGCCGGCGACTTTGTAGCCCATCTCATCGAGCTTGGAGCGGACCTCGGGCATGTTCAGGACAGACGCCATGTCTCGGTTGATCTTGTCGATGACAGGTTTTGGCGTGCCAGCGGGCGCGAGAAAGCCTTGCCAGCTCTCGACTGCATAGTCCGGCAGGCCAGCCGCCTCTGCCACCGTGGGCACATCTGGAAGCGCGGGGGAGCGGTAGGCTGTGGTGACGGCCAGCGCTCGCAGCTTGCCAGTACGCACCTGTTCGGTCACTGCGGCCAGCGTGATCACCAGGGCGTCGGTTTGGCCTGACAGCGTGGAGAGCGACGCGGGTGCGCCGCCGGAGTACGGGATGTAGTTCACCTTGATGCCGGTTTGCTGCGCCAGCATGGCATGAGATATCTGAGCGATGGTGCCATTGCCTGCGAGAGCCAGGTTGATGCTGTCGGGTTTCTCGCGTGCACGGTTCAAGTAGTCGCGCAGAGTCATCATGCCGGTATTGGGATGGACGACCAGAATTTGCGGATTCACTACCGCCTTGATGATGGGCGTGAACGATTTTTCAACATCAAATGGCAGGTCTTTCAGCAGCAAGCCAGCCAGCGTGAGACCTTCGCCGGTTTGCATCAGGGTGTAGCCGTCAGCCGCTGACCTGGCGGTGCGTGCCGCGCCAATGGTGCCCGTGGCGCCAGGCACGTTCTCCACCAGAACGTTCTGCTTCCACATCACTGAAAGCTTCTCGGCAATCAACCGTGTGAGTTTGTCGGAACTGCCCCCGGCAGCCACGGGCACGATGATGCGCACGGGCTTGGAGGGGTAGTTGCCCGGAGCGTCTGCGGCGAAAGCCGAATGACACCCTAGGCTGGCGGCCACTCCCGTGGCAGTGAAGGCTCCTGCTTGTCCAAGCCAGGCACGGCGCGATGGGGAAACAAGGGGCGGGAAAACGGCGGCGGCGATGTCTGACCTTGGCATAGTTGTCTCCTACTGGGTCGGTTGTGGTTGTAATCTGGTCGCGGGATGCCCACCGCCCCCCGCACATTTCAGTCGAGCGGGATGGCGGAGAAAACGGAAGAAGTAGCGCGGCGCTTCAGGGCAAGCGAAAGCCGGCGCGCTCTTGCGCATCCAGCTGCGCCACCAGACCGGTCTCCCAATCCAGGTAGCGCTGCGCCGCTTCCTTGTTGCCGTCATGACGGTCATGCACAAAGAAGAGGTAGTCGATGCATGCAGCATCTGGCGGGTTGTCGGGCGTGGCTTGCTCCGGGTAACCAGCAGCGAGCCAGGCCTGCATGCCGCCGGCCAGTAGCAAAGGCGCAGTCACGTGCTGCGGCCAGTCGCTGGCGACTGCCCAGGCGGCGGATGTGGCATCGTCGGCCACCAGCACCACTTGGCAGTTGGCCGGTAGGTGCTGCACCACCGCTTCAGCCAAGCGCGGCCGAATGGCCCAGAAGGCTTGAGGAATGTGCCCGGCTCGGTAGACCATGCCCGCGCGCAGATCCAGCACCACGGTGCTACCTGCTGCAAGGCGGGTGGCCAGCGCTTGGGCATCGATGGTGGCCAGGGGCGGTGGCTCAGGAATCACGGCCACATCCAACGCCAGGCCGCTCTCCAACCCATTGGCCAAGATGCTCACGTCATGCCCCATCTGGAAGAGCCAACTCGCCACAGTGGGCGCACGCGTGCCATCGCTGTCAAACAAAACCAGGCGCGCACCGCGAACGCCAACGAACTGATCCGCTGCCTGCAACATCTGGCCACCGGGGGTGTGGCGCGCACCGGGCAGGGACCGCACGGCAAATTCCTCCGCGGTGCGCACGTCGCAAAGATACAGGCTGCGGCCGGGCTCGACGGCCCAGGCCCTTACCGTGGCGGCATCTACCGTGGGAATAGGAAAGCGTGCGGCCAGTTGCTGCGCCGCGCCGGCCAGCGCAGTGCTGCCCGAATCTTCAGGGTAGAGACGGCGGCTTCCGTGGTCCAACTGGTGATCAGTCAAATACCACCCCTGCGTGCCATTTTCCAGCGCGTAAACCGGGTTGCTCACCCCCAGGTTGATCAGCGTCTGCGCGCCAATGATGCTGCGCGTGCGGCCCGCGCAGTTAATGACGATAGGAGTCTCCGCGTCCGGCACCAGTTGAGCTATGCGATAGGCCAGCTCTCCATTGGGACAGCAGGTAGCGGTAGGGATGCTCATCTTGCGGAACTCCGCCGCCGGTCTGCCGTCAATGACCACGGGTGCGTTGGCGCCCTGGAGCATGGCGGCGAGCTGGGTCGCGGTCACGCGGGGCGTATGGTAGGCCAGCTCGACCAATTCTCCGAAGGTCTTGGACGGAAGATTGACGCCAGCAAAGAGCACGTACCCCGCCCCTTGCCAGGCGGCAGCGCCACCTTCAAGCACATGCACCTCGGTGTAACCCAAGGCCACGAGGCGTGCAGCGGCGCGCTCGGCCACTTGGGGGGTACTGGCATCGCCTGCGTCATACACCACCATCCGCGTACCGCGCCGCGGCACCAGGCGAGTGACTTCCTGCTCCAGCACACTGTAGGGCACGGAAGTGGCGTAGAACAGATGCGCCTCACCATATTGGCCGTGCTCGCGCACGTCGAGTAGTGCGATCTCCTGCCCATCGTGCAACCAAGCCTTCAGGGTTGCTGAGGACACTGTCTGCGCCACGCCCTGCTCCATCGGCTTAATGGTGGATGCGGCGGCGGTGCCTTGCTGATCTGCTAACTGGCTCATGCTCTAGGTTCCGTTCATGTTTCACGGACTTTAAGCAGCCTTGAATCAAGAAACAATCGCGCTGCAGAAACTAAAACATAAATAAAATTTAAGCGTGAGTCGACGCGCACCACGGCAATGGCCACCCATGAAGAGGTAGCTGCTGCAGTGGTTGGCTACGCTCTGTTTCGAAGCAGCGGTGCCTTGGCCAAGCAAGGCACCACCACTGATTTCAAGCAGTCGCACTGTAGAAAGCGGCCCGCCGCGCGCCACGTGGTGCCAGCGGTAACACCGTGTCGGCAATGGCGCCGATGTGATCAGGCGTGGTGCCGCAGCAGCCACCCACGATATTGACCAGCCCCTCGGCAGCGAACTCATGCAGCAACCTGCTGGTGACTTCGGGGGTTTCATCAAAGCCGGTGTCGCTCATGGGGTTGGGCAACCCGGCGTTCGGGTAGCAGCTGATGAAAGTGTCTGGCGCGATCTTGCTGAGCTCCTGGATGTAGGGGCGCATCAGCGCGGCTCCCAGGGCGCAGTTCAGCCCCACCGCCAAAGGCCGGGCATGGCGCACGCTGTGCCAGAAGGCGGTCACGGTTTGGCCAGAAAGCACTCGGCCAGACGCGTCGGTGACGGTGCCGCTGATGATGATAGGCAAGCGCTCGCCGCTCTTGTCAAAGAACTCCTCTATGGCGAACAGCGCGGCCTTGGCATTCAGGGTGTCGAAGATGGTCTCGACCAGCAGCACGTCGGAGCCGCCTTCCACAAGCGCTTCTACCTGCTCGTAGTAGGACGCGCGCAGTTCCTCAAAGCTGGTGTTGCGCGCCCCGGGGTCGTTGACATCCGGGCTGATGCTGGCGGTCTTGGGAGTGGGGCCAAGAGCGCCGGCCACAAAGCGCGGGCGATCCGGCGTGCTGTATTTGTCACAGGCGGCACGCGCCAGCTGTGCGGACACGAGGTTCATCTCGCGCGCCAAGTCCTGCATGTCGTAGTCAGCCTGGGCCACCTGAGTGGCGCCGAAGGTGTTGGTCTCGATCAGATCGGCACCGGCCGCGAGGTATTTCTCATGAATATCCAGGATGACATCGGGCCGCGTCAGGCTGAGCAACTCGTTGTTGCCTTTGACATCCTTGTGGAAGTCTTTGAAGCGCTCGCCCCGGTATTGCTCTTCACTGAGTTTGAAACGCTGGATCATCGTGCCCATGGCGCCATCGAGGATGGCAATGCGTTTCTCAAGGATGGCAGGCAGCTCGGCGGCGCGGGTATAGGCTAGCGGGTTCATCCTTCGTATTGTAGGAACCCTGCACGCTCCTGGCCTCTCACCACCTTTGTGCCCCCACCCAGAGGTCACCTCCGATAGGGAGCGATGTGAGCCAGTTCCGTATCCATTACCTCGCGCACATGCTCCGTGAACGCGGCCTTAAGGCGCGAATGGGGTGCCCCAGGGGCTTGCATGAGGCCAAGGCGCACCGTCACGGCGGGCTTGAATGGCCGCACTTCGATGTCCAGATAGCGCTGCTCTTCCAGCGCCGCGAGCGGATTAATCACGCTCACCCCCATGCCGGCGGCCACCAGCGAGCACACGGAAGCGCCTAGATCAGACTCCAACGCAGTTCTGGGCCTGATGCCTTCGGCCACCAGTATGCGGTCGATGCGTTCGCGGGGTCCGCTGCCGAGCGGAAATGACACAAAGGCCTCACCGTCAAGATCCGTCGCATGAATCTGCGCTTTCTGCGCCAGGCGATGCTGCTTGGGAAGTATGCAAACGCAGTCCATGCTGAGGAGTACGGAGACATCTATACCCGGCGGGTCGCCATCGTAGAGGATGGCCAGGCCCAGCTCACACAAGCCCGAACCGATCCATGTATTCACAGTGGACGCTGCGCCTGAATGAATTGTGACCAGCGTCTCAGGGAAATCGCGTTTGAAGCGCGCCACCGCTTTGCTCACGATCCCGCCCGCGATGCGCGGCATAGCCGCCACGGCCAGACGATCGCCGCCAAACGTACGGATATTGGAGGCCGCCGCTTCCAACCCTTGAATTCCGGCGAATGCCTTTTCAACATCCTGGAAGAAGCGCTTGCCATCAATGCTGGGCAGCAAGCGCGTGCCGATGCGATCAAACAGCGCAAAGCCAACGATGGCCTCCAGTTGAGCCACCAGCCTGCTGACCTGAGGCTGGGAGGTGTGCAACCGCCGCGCGGTCTCCGTCATCGATCCAGTCTGCATGACGGCACGAAAGGCTTCGATGTGCTTGAGAGACATGCGGCGCGTTGTCATATCAGTATTGTATAAGCCATAGGTAAAAAAGCATTTCACGCATTGAATGATCGCTGCAATACTGGCAGCCATGATCTCCCAAACTACGTCCCACCAAGGGGTGCAAGCACATGCCGAGGATGCGCCGGGACCCTTCACGGACCTGCGCAGCGATACCGTGACGCTGCCCACCGCCGCGATGTATGAACGCATGCGGCACGCTGCACTGGGTGACGACGGCCTCGATGGAGATCCTACGGCGCGTGAACTGGAAGCGCTGGCTGCCCGCACATTCGGCAAGGAGGCGGGCCTTTACGTGCCGACAGCCACCATGGGAAATCTGCTCGCCGTGCTGACGCAGGTCCCGCGGCAAGGCCAGGTCGCCATGGAAGCGACAGCACATATGTTTCTGACCGAGCGCGGTGGTGCCACCCTGGGCGCGGTCGCCTACCTGGGCATTCCAGGCACGGCGGGTGAGATGGACTTGAGCGGCCTGAAGCAAGCCTTGCTACGCTCGAACGCACTGCGCACGGAACTGGTGTGCATGGAGACCACGCACGTCAACGCAGGTGGCGCAGTCTTGTCTTTGGCGCATATGCGCGCGGTCCGAGACCTGGCTCACGGGGCCGGGGCTCGCGTGCATATCGACGGTGCGCGTATCTTCAATGCAGCCGTGGCGCTGCAAGTGGCCCCGGACGCCGTGGCCGGCTTTGCGGACACCGTCTCCATCTGCCTGTCCAAGGGGCTCAGTGCGCCCGCCGGCGCGGTGCTGGTCGGGCCTGCGGAAACGCTTTCCCGAGCACGGCAGTTGCGCAAGATGCTCGGCGGCACACAGCGCCAGATTGGCATCCTGGCGGCAACTGGCCTGGAAGCCATCGAAACAATGCCCAAGCGGCTAGCGCAAGACCACGCCATGGCGAATCAATTGGGCGCCGCGTTGCGCGCCGTGCTTCCAGACCAAATTGGCCTTACCGGGCCGGCGACCAACATCATCTTCGTTGAATTGCCCGACGACGTTCCAGAAAGTGCCGCATGGGCGCGGGAACTCCAAAAACACGGCGTGCTCATCCGCCCTTGGGGTCAACGCCGGATACGCCTGGTCACACATCGGCATATCAACTCGGCCTCCATTGCCGCTGCCGCCGCTGGGTTTGAAAAAGCCGCCAGCGAACTACTCGGCTGAAACCCCGTTTGAGCAACGCCGTCTCCATATCCGCAACGAACACACCATAGGAGTTATCGCCATGCATTCTCTTTCCAGACGTCAATTTGCTACTTCTCTCCTGGCCTTGACTGCCGGCTCTGCGAGTCAAGTTGCATGGGCCAACGACTTCCCGAACCGCCCTATCCGGCTGGTCGTTCCCTATGGCGCCGGGGGTGGCTCCGATTTCGTGGGCCGGCTCATCGCCCAGAAGCTGACCGAGACCGCGAAGTGGAACGTGGTGGTAGACAACAAAGCAGGCGCGTCCAGCATGATCGGCACGGACGCCGTGGCCAAGAGTGTGGCCGATGGCTACACCTTGCTTTTAGCCGACACCGCGCATGCGACCAATGCCGCTGTGGTGGCCAAGCTCTCATTTGATCCAGTCAAGGACTTCGCGCCGGTCACGCTGGTGGGTTCATCGCCCCAGTTGCTGGTGGCGCATCCCTCCCTTCCTGCCAATAACCTCAAAGAGCTGCTGGCACTGCCGCGCAGTCAATCGCGCCAATTTGGCGTTGGCACTCCTGGCCAAGGCTCTGCCCCGCACCTGCTCTATGAAATGCTCAAACTGCAGAGCGGCATGGAGCTTGTCAATGTGCCCTACAAAGGCGGCGCCTTGGCATTGAACGATGCCGTAGGTGGACAAATCCCCATGGTGATCAATTCAATGCCTGCGTGCATGCCGCACATCGAAGCCAAGCGCCTGAAGGTGCTGGCCATCGCCAGCCCAGCGCGCAACCCCAAGCTGCCCAATGTTCAGACATTTGCGGAAAGCGTTCCTGGGATTCTTGGCAGCGCATGGTACGGATTCATGGCGCCCGCGAACACGCCTGCGGACATCCTGCAAGAGCTGGACTCCACGATCCAGGGCGTATTGAAGTTGCCCGAGGTGCAAGCCCGACTGGCCAGTGCTTTCATCGATCCCTTGCCACCTGGGCCTCAAGCCTTCGCGAAGCTGCTGAAAGACGAGATTGCGCGCTTCCAGGACGTCGTTAAGCGGACTGGCTTCACACAGAACAGTTAAGTTTCAGCGAGATTTTGTTTCTCTTCATATCACCATGGAGCGCAATCCAGCGCCCGCGGTGAGTGCTGAGCGATCGCAGAATGCCGGCAAGCCTTCTGCTCGTGATAGGCTCCGCTGCCGCTTTGGTTGCAGACACGCCCCATCTCGAATTTTGCGCTCGCCGCTAGAAACTCCATGACGACTGTTGATCACGCGCCTGCGCGCGTGCCGCTTGCCATTTTGCAAGAGGTCTTTGGCTATCCCGCCTTCCGCGGCCAGCAGGCCGCCGTGGTCGACCATGTGACATCCGGCGGTGATGCGCTGGTGCTGATGCCCACGGGCGGAGGCAAAAGCCTCTGCTACCAGGTGCCCGCCATTGCGCGCCAGCGCGCCGGGCGCGGGGTAACTCTGGTAATTTCCCCCCTCATTGCCTTGATGCACGACCAGGTCGGTGCACTGGATGAGGCGGGCGTGCCGGCCGCGTTTCTCAATTCCACGCTCGATTGGGAGCAAACCAAGGAAGTGGAGCGCAAGCTGCTGGCCGGCCAGCTCACACTTCTGTATGCCGCTCCCGAACGCATCTCCACCCCCCGGTTTTTGGGCCTGCTGGATACGCTGCACGCGCATGGAAAACTGAGCCTGTTCGCTATCGACGAGGCCCATTGCGTCAGCCAGTGGGGGCATGATTTCCGGCCTGAATACCGTGCGCTCACGGTACTGCATGAGCGCTGGCCCAGCGTGCCACGCATCGCGCTGACGGCCACCGCAGACGACACCACACGGGCCGACATCGTGGAGCGCCTGCAGCTTCAGGAGTCGCAGCAGTTCGTCAGCAGCTTCGACCGGCCGAACATCCGCTACACCATCGTCGAGAAAAAAGACCCCACCACTCAGCTTCTGCGTTTCATCCAGAATGAGCACACGGATGAATCGGGCATCGTTTACTGCCAATCCCGGCGCCGGGTAGAAGAATTGGCACAAACACTGTGCGAAGCCGGCCTGGACGCCATGCCCTACCACGCCGGCCTGCCGGCTGCCGAGCGGCAAGCCAACCAGGACCGCTTCCTGCGCGACGAAGGCGTGATCATGGTGGCCACCATTGCCTTCGGCATGGGCATTGACAAGCCAGACGTGCGCTTTGTAGCCCACATCGACATGCCCAAGAACATTGAGGGCTACTACCAGGAAACGGGCCGCGCTGGCCGTGATGGCGGCCCCGCGCAGGCCTGGATGGCCTACGGCCTGCAAGACGTGGTCAATCAGCGCCGCATGATCGACGAAAGCCCCGCAGAAGACGCTTTCAAGCAGATCATGGTGCGCAAGCTGGATGCGCTGCTGGGCCTGGCCGAGGCCATCGACTGCAGACGTGCACGGCTGCTGGCGTACTTTGGTGAGCAAATGGTGCCTGCCAAAGATCCCTCTGGCGCTCATACGCAACCGTACTGCGGCAACTGCGACAACTGCCTGCAACCACCCGATGTATGGGATGCCACTGATTGCGCGCGCAAACTGCTCTCCACCATTTACCGTGTTCAGCAGATGAGCGGCATAGGCTTTGGAGCCGGCCACATCATGGACATCGTGCGCGGTAAATCCACCGACAAGATGAAGCAGTTCGGCCATGAGGAGCTTTCCACCTTCGGTCTGGGTGCTGAGTTCAGCGAACCACAACTTCGGGGGGTGTTGCGACAATTGATCGCTGTTGGCGCCTTGCATGTTGATGCGCAGGCTTTCAACACCCTTCGCCTGCTAGATGGCGCCCGCCCTATCCTGCGCGGCGAGCAGCCAGTTCGCCTGCGCGCCGCCAGCGCCAAACCGGAACGCGCGCGCAAGGTCCGTGGCGAACGCGCCGAGCGCGGTTCCCGCAGCCGGGCCACACCGCCAGCAGCCGCTGAGCTGGACGCCGCCGGGCAAGCTCGTTTTACCGCGCTGAAGGCTTGGCGCGGTGAGGTGGCACGCGAGCACAACCTGCCCGCCTACGTGATCTTCCACGACGCCACCCTGGCCGCCATTGCGGCACGTGACCCTCAATCCTCCGCTGATCTGCAAGGCGTGACCGGCATTGGCGCCACCAAGCTGGAACGCTACGGCGAAGAAGTCCTGCGGGTAAGTCGGCAAGCCGGGTAGAGAGCGACACCCTCCCCCTGGCTTTGGCCACAGCATCCCTCCTCATGCGCCCTGCGCTCCCCGGGAATTGCCCGTGCACAGACAGGCGCTGAACAAGCATTCTGGCCAGGTCCAGCAATAAAAGGGTAAAAAGGGTATATTTGCCTTATTGAACCCGTAAGGATCCTGCCATGAGCGCTATTGCCTTAGCCTTTGACCAACTGCCCCGTACGCCTGCTTCAGATGTCAAGAAGCTGGGATGGCGCGGTGTCATGCGCGCGGTAGGGCGTGAGGGCAAGGTATTGGTGACCAACCATGATCGGCCAGAAGCCGTGATCTTGTCCCCGGATGAATATGAGCGCCTGACACGCGCTGCAGCCGCTACCGAAGCACGGCAGGAAGACGCCATCGACGCCCTGCGCCGCCGCTTTGACGACCGCCTGGCTACCTTGCAGCAAGCAGACGCCGGTCAGCGCTTGCGGGAGGTGTTTGCACAAGGCCCTGAACTGCAAGGCAAGGTACTCGCTGGCGGTAGTCACTAAAAATCTGCTCTCGCTCTAGTTGTGCCCGCACCGCGTCCTGTTCTTTACGTCCTGGCTGGGGTCAACGGCGCAGGTAAAAGCAGTATTGGCGGGCATTTGCTCACACGTGCTGGTTTGACTTGGTTCAATCCGGACACGTTCGCACGCGAACTCCTTGCAGCCATCCATTGCGATCAAACCACCGCCAACGCCGCCGCCTGGACTGAAGGACAGCGCCGGCTGGATGAAGCGCTAGCCAAAGGGCAAAGCTTCGCTTTTGAAACCACGCTGGGCGGACACAGCGTAGCCAAGCGATTGAAGGGTGCCGGACAAACGCACGACGTATTGGTCTGGTTTTGCGGCCTGGCTTCGCCCGAACTGCATCTGGCCCGTGTTCACGCACGCGTGGCGGCCGGTGGCCACGACATTCCTGAAGCCAAAATCCGCGAGCGCTGGGTAGCTTCCATTGCCAACCTCATCGCCCTCACGCCTCACTTGGCCGAGATACGCCTATTCGACAACAGCGCCACCATCGCACCCGGCCAGCCCATACCGGATCCACTACCGGTAGCCGTGATCCAGCAGGGCCGATTGACTTGGCCCTCTGTCAAAGACACTGATGTGCTGGCCCGCACGCCGGACTGGGCCAAGCCGGTGCTTGAAAGTGTGATCCATTAAATCGGCGGGCTGCGCTCAGGCTCGGGTTAACCACCACCGCTATGACGCGCTACATATGGCTGAATTGCCGTTCGCCCCGTAGCGCCAGAGACCTGATACGACGAAGATTCACGGTTCGGGCTATGCGCTCGGGCCGCCCTGCGGCGCCCACTTCGAGCCTCACAGGCCATCATCCCATTCAAAATAAAAGGAGATTCTCAGCATGATTTCAAAGTTGGTTACCCACGGAGTTGCAGGTTTTCTACTCGCCAGTTCCACCATGGCGCTTGCTCAGGACTACCCCAACCGCCCCATCCGAATGGTGGTGCCCTTCGCCGCTGGGGGTGGTGCTGACATCGTCGCACGCGCAGTTGCACAGCCCCTTTCCAAACGCCTGGGTCAGCCCATCGTGGTCGACAACAAGCCAGGTGGCGGCGCCACACTGGGAGCTGATCTGGTGGCCAAGTCCCCGGCCGATGGATACACGATCCTCTACACCACGCCTGGCCCGCAGATGACCAACCCCTATCTGATGAGCAAGCTGCCCTATGACCCTGCGCGCGATCTCGTGCCGGTGGCGTCAGTGGCCATTGTTCCCAATGTGCTGGTCGTGAGCAAAAACGTACCTGCCCGCACCGTCAAAGAGTTCATCCAGTACGCCAAAACCAACCCAGGCAAGGTCAATTACGCGAGCGCGGGTATTGGGGCGAGCAGCCATCTGGCGGGAGAGCTCTTCAAGCAATCCGCCGGTATTCATATGGTTCACATCCCCTACAGAGGTACCGGCCCGGCGCTGGCGGATCTGCTTTCAGGAGAGGTTCAAGCAGCCATCGACAGCATCGCCGTTTACAAGCAGCACATCGACTCCGGGGCGCTCAAGGCCCTGGGTGTTGCCACGCGCCAGCGTTCGAAAGCACTGCCCAATGTGCCCACCATCGCCGATGACCTCAAAGGCTTTGATGCAGCGCCGGTGAACTACATCTCGGTCCCCGCCAAAACCCCGCAAGCGATCGTAGACCGCCTGAACACTGAAATCAACGCAGTGCTGCAATCAGCGGAATTGCAGGAACAACTCGCCACGCATGGTGTTATTCCTCAAGGGGGAACGCAGGCTGAGATGGTTGCGCTCGTGCGCAGCGAAGCCGCCAAATGGAAAAAGGTGATTGAAACTTCTGGTGCCAAGCTGGACTAATGCCAAGCTGGACTAATCCAGCTCAGCAAGCTCACGTGGATGGTGTTCTTTCCCACGCAATGCAAAAGAAAGGTTCGAAGTCTGTAGGTTTCGAGCCCTTTTTTTGGTGTGGCCGTTCGCTCAGGCCGCCAGCGCCTCACGCTCAGCTTGGCGTGCTTGCCACCAGTTGCGCAGCACGCCATTGGAGCCGCCCACGGCAATGATCTCGCGCAGCACATCGGGCAGCGGCTCATATTGAGCCGTGACGCCCGATGTGAGGTTGGTGAAGCGGCCTGTCAGGAAATCCATTTCGGTGCGATCGCCGTCATTCACAAGCTGGGTGATTCCCGTGCAGTCGGTCAGGAACAGCAACCCTGCGCAGACAGCGCCTCGATAAGCCAGAAAAGGCATGGATTCACTCAACACGCCCACGCCCAGCGCGCGCAGGCCAATGTAGCCCTGTATCTTGGCCTTGCCTTTGCCAAAGTTCTGGCCCGCAACCACCAGATCACCAGGTTTGACTGCCTTGGAAAAACCGGGCCGAGTCAGCTCCAAGGTTCGAGGGGCCAGTACAGCGGGATCAAAAATTCGGTCAGAAGCGAAGTGCGCATCGATCAGGCCGTCGTTGTGGCGCAGATCGTCACCGAACTTATGGCAAACGCCACTAAGCTTCCATTGGATATCAGACATATGCTTTCTCCTGTGAGATGGGTTGATGGCGACCGCTCAGGCCATTCACGCCGCTATGGCACGGGCATCTGCGATGTGCCCCACCAATGCAGAGGCGGCCACCGTGGCCGGGCTGCCCAAATAGATCTCTGAAGTCTTGTCCCCCATGCGGCCAGCGGTATTGACCGCAGCAGTAGAGATGGACACTTCCCCAGCCCCCAGCGAGCCGGATTTCGCACCCGCGCACGGTCCGCAGCCGGGCGGCAAGATGATGCAGCCAGCTTCTTGAAAGGCAGATATGAGGCCCTCTTCCGACAGGCGCTTGGCAGTGGCCACCGTGCCAGGCACGATGGTCATACGGGTACCGGGCGCAATGCGCTTGCCACGCAAGATGTTGGCAGCCACCAGCATGTCTTCATACATGCCCGAACCGCAGGAGCCAATGAAGGCGTGGTTAATGGTCCGCCCGAGCACGCTGGAGAGATCCACTGAACGTTCCGGACCACCCGGCAGCGCGACTTGAGGCTCCAGACTGGAAAGATCGAATTCGCCTTCGGCTTCGTACTCAGCATCATCGTCGCTGTAAACGCCTGTGAACGGACGCCCCGCGGCCTTCGATTGGCGTTCCACAATCTCGCGTGTAGGCGGGATGAACACATGCGCCACACCCACTTCGGTGGCGGTGTTGATCAGCGCCACACGGGCTGCGAGGTCGAACTGATCCAGGTTGCCGGCCAGTTCAATCACACGATAGGCAGGGCTCACACCACCATAAGCGCGGTCGGCCAGATTGCGCGCCAGGCAGTAGCCCACATCGCGGCCGTAGACACCGGCTTTCAGCTGGCCGGTGAACTTGATGCGAATCGTGCTGGGCACCTTGATCCACAGCTCGCCCATGGCAATGGCATTGGCAATCTCGGTTCCCACGCGCAGCGCTACCGCACCCACTGCACCGAAGTTGGTGCAGTGCATGTCGTTGGCGTAGATAAACATGCCAGGGCCCACCAAACCCATCTCGATTGGAAAGATGTGCCCGTGCCCGCCTTGGCCCACGTCAAAGAACTTGTCCACCTTCCAGGCTTTGGCTGCCTCGCGGATGCGCAGGCCACGTTGGGCGGCTTTGGGGGTGGAATAAACGACCTCGTGGTCCGTCACAAACACCACCTTGGAAGGATCGTCCAGCTCAGTGATGCCGATCTCATCCAGCTCGATCTTGGTGGATTCGACCTGCCCATCGTGTAGGAACATCAGGTCCGCGCGTGGGTAGACAAATTCGCCCGGCTTGACCGAAGGCAGGCCGGCGGCGCGTGCGGTGATTTTTTCGAATGCGGTCATGCCCATGTCAGTTCACCTCCGCAACGGGTTCAGCGGCTGCGCGTGCAGCCAAATCCTTGGCCTTGGCTTCCAGCACCTTTTTGGCACCCGCCGTGACCAGCTTGGCCGAACTGATTTCCACCACAATGTCTTCGCGCATCAACTTGCCAGCGGCATGCACGCGGTCAAACAGATACTGACGCGCTTTGAGCACTTCCGGATGATCCGGCTCGCCGGGATAGCCCAAACCTTGCGAGAAATCATTCATGCCGATGTAGAGGAAATCGATACCCGGCACAGCCATGATTTCATCGATCTTGTCCATGCCCTCGCGGTCTTCGATCATCACACCCACCATCATCTGCTTGTTCGATTCGGCGTAGTACTCCCGCCCGTCTTCCTCCCACAGCTGAAAACCTGCACCACGGGCGCTGCCCAGGGAGCGGTCGCCAATGGGGCCAAAGTAAGCAGCATCGGCCACTTGTTTCGCCTGCTGGGCGTTGGAGATATGCGGCGCAATGATGCCCTTCACACCCCGGTCTATGTACTGCAGGATGGTGCTGGAATTGATGTTGGGAATGCGCGCGATGGGTGTCATGCCATAGAGCTCGGCGGCGCGGCAGGTGTTTTCCACGTCTTCGAGCGAGAACAGGCCGTGCTCGCCATCGATCTGGACATAGTCCATGCCCAACGTCCCCAGAATTTCCACCATCTGCGGCGCCGGCCATGACAGCACAAAACCGTAAACCTTATAGCGGTTGATCGCCGCCTGCTTGACTTTATTGACTCTGATCATCGTGGTTCCTTAGGAGATAAAGCAGAAGATGTGGACTTCAGCTGCCTCACTGCACCTTGATGTTGAGAGCCGAAATCAACTTGCCCCACTTGGTCGATTCCGCGCGAATGAAGGTGTTGAATTCGTCGGGCGTAGAGACCTTCACCACCAAACCAGTGCTGGTAGTGATCTGCTCGCGCACCTCTTTGGCATCCAACACCTTGGCCACGTCCTGCGCCATCTTGTTGATCACATCGCGCGGAGTCCCAGCAGGAGCCACAATGCCGTTCCATCCCTGGATCACGACATCGTTGAAGGCTGGGCCCGCTTCCTGGATGGTGGGAACATCAGGGAAAGCAGGCAGGCGCTGCGTGCCGCCCACGGCAATCAGGCGCAAGCGGCCAGAACGAGCATGGCCGGCTACGGCGGGAATACCCACGAACATCACCTGAGTCTGCCCCGCCATGACATCCTGCAGCGCAGGTGCATCACCCTTGTTGGGAATGTGGTGCATGCTGAAGCCGCCCCGGTCAGCCAACAGCTCAGCCGCCAAATGACCAATATTGCCGATGCCTGCGGAGCTATAGTTCATCTCTCCCTTGAGGGATTTGGCATAGGCCACCAATTCCTTGACGTTGTGCACGGGCAGCTTGGGGTTGACCACCAGTGCGAAAGGCACGCTGCCGATCTGCGCTACGGGCACCAAATCCTGCAGGGGATTGAACGGCATCTTGTAGAGAAAGGGATTGATGGTCATGTTGCTGGGCACGCCCAAGCCCACTGTGTAGCCATCTGCCGGCGCTGTAGCCACGGCTTGCATGCCAATGTTGCCGTTGGCACCCGCCTTGTTCTCCACCACCATCTGCTCGCCCCACACGTCTGATAGCTTGAGCGCGATCTGGCGTGCCGTCGTGTCGGGGCTGGAACCAGCCGGTTGCGCCACGATCAGCTTGACCGGCTTGTTTGGCCACGAATTGGCAAATGCGGGGCTGCTCACGCAAGCGGCCGCGAGCAAAGCGGCGCAAAGTCGTGCCAAAGGTTTCATCGGGGGCTCCTTCTTGATATTTCTGAAAATCTACAAATCACTATGACATCGATGTCATTTGTGGCGAATGTTATCGATGTCATGACTGGCTGTCAACCGCATTTTCAGAACTCGGGGGTGCCAACCGAGCCCCCCAGAGGCCAGCGAGTGATCAGGTGCTTTCGCGCACGTTCAAGGTAAAGCCCAGGTCGATGCTGCGGGGGGCCGGTACGGGCGTACCTGATTCCAGGCTTTCGAGCAGCAACAAACCTGCTTGCCGCCCCAACTCATACCTCGGGATGAGCAGCGAGGTAATCCCCGGGTCGGTATGGGCTGCCAATTCGCTGTCATCGTAGGCTGCGACTGCAATGCGGCCAGGCACGCTCCAGCCTTGGCGCCGGCACTCGATCAAAGCGCCAGCGGCCAGGTCGTCTCCAACGAAAAATCCAGCGTCCGCCGGTTGTGCGAGCCCCATCAAGTGCCGCAAGGCCGTAGCAGCGCCCGCGAAGCCCGGCTCAGCGGCCACTTCCAATTCCGGCGCAAACGCCAGGCCCGCATCGGCAAGCGCTTGCCGGTAGCCACTGCGGCGAATCCAGGTGCGCTCGTTGCCGGGGCCACGGTAGATGAAAGCAATGCGCTTGCGCCCACTCGCGGCGAGGTGCGCAGTCATGGCGCGCGCCGCCTCATGGTTCGAATAGCTCACCACATGGCCCAAGGGCTCTGCGATCAAGTCACCAGTCTCGATCAGCGGCACGCCGTAGCGGGGAAGTTCGTCGCGGGTGCGGGCCGTGTGCACCGTGTTGTGCAGCAAGATCGCGCAAGGCCGCAGCGGCAGGAAAGCGCGGATGGTGCGCTCCTCGCCTTCGGGTGTCTCCTCGGTAGTGCCCAGCACCAAATGCAGGCCGCGCGGCGAGATCACATCTGAAATGCCCTGGATCATGTGCGCCAGGTAGCTGTGCATGATGCTTGGAATAAGCACCAGCACCAGGTTCGTGCGGCGGGACTTGAGACTGCCCGCGACGCTGTCAAAAACGTAACCGGTTTGCGCAATCGCCTGCTCAATGCGCTCTCGCGTGGCAGGCGCCACAGAGCGAGGCGCCCGCAGCGCCCGCGACACCGTGATGGTGGACACGCCAGCGATTCGGGCCACGTCGGCCATGGTCACATGCGGCAAGCTGGCGGGAGGCGAGAGGGACATGCGAAAAAAAGAAAAACCTGGTTGGAGGCGCAACACCCAGCGCGCCTCTTGCGCGCCAGGGGCTGAAGCGCAGACTGTAACTGCAACGCCTGGGAAGCCCCTCAGAACCTCATGCGGATGCAAACCGTTCTGCTCGGAATTAGTGCGCAGATCAGGCAAAAGAAGCGAGCCCGCAATAAGGGGCTCGCTTCAGATTGTGGAGCTCCCCGCTTTACTAAGGCAGGGGGTTTTCTTTCCGGATTGAGGACAGGCAATATCGAGAAAATCAGCAGGGCAAGCCTGCCCTTTCTGTGCTGCTAGTGCATAAACCCCATCGACCGATGCTCCCGCACTTCAGGCTTGATGCGGTGCTCAGCTTCCAGCTGCTCGATAAATTCCTCTATCGAGAACTCCACCGCCAAGATATCGCACTGGCGCTTCACTGCAGCAAAATCGCCAGGGGCCAATTGCTCCAGTTTGGCCAGGCGCCGGCTGACCTCCGGCGTGAGCTTCTCTGCATCACCCGCCAGCGCTTCAGTGACGAACATCTTCTCACGCTGCACCGCCGTCAGCGGCAGGAACTTGATCTTGAAAGTAAAGCGCCGCAGTGCAGCCTGGTCCATGCGATCAAGCAAGTTGGTGGTGCAGATGAACACGCCATCATGGCGCTCCATCTGTTGCAGCATCTCGTTGACTTCAGTCACCTCGTAACTGCGCTGAGCGCCGCGGCGATCAAGCAGGAAGCTGTCGGCTTCATCCAGCAGCAGCACCGCTTTCTCCTGCGATGCCTCGGCAAACATGGCAGCCATATTCTGCTCCGTGTCACCCACGTACTTGCTCACCAGGTCGCTGGCTTTCTTGATCATTAGCGGCTTGCCAAGGTGCTCCGCGATGTACTCACCCAGTGCCGTCTTGCCGGTGCCTGGCGCGCCGTAAAAACACAGTGCGCCATGGCCGCGCGCCTTCAAGGCCTCCACGATGCGTGGGATCTCGAAGCGGGTTTCCACATTGAGCATGTCCAGGTCATAGGTGGTGACCTGGCGGCGGCCTTTTTTCCCGGTGTCAGGCCTGCGGCCCAGGGCGGCGTCTGAATTCTTGAGTTGCCGCTCTATCAACGCCTCGAACTCCTCCCCACCCGCTTCAGTCCCCGCATGAGCCAGGTCGGCAAAGCGCACTGCGGTACGAATCTGCGCTGGCGTGAGGCCTTTGCGCTCCGTCAGCGTGGTCAGGAAGCCATCACTCAATGCCACGCCTTCCAGCGTCTTGCGAATGAGTTGCTCGCGTGCACCCGGTGGCGGCGACTTCAGCTCCAGGTGGTAGGCAAAGCGGCGGCGGAACGCCGGGTCAATCTGCTCGATGCGGTTGGTCACCCAGACTGTGGGCACCGGGTTGGATTCGAGGATCTGGTTCACCCACGCCTTGCCATTCACCGAATGGCTTACGGCGGCACTCATGGCTTGCTGCTCAGCGCGCGCCATGAGGCCTGCCGCATCCACGCTGATCGGTGGGAACACATCTTCCACTTCATCAAAGAGCAACGCGGCCGCATCTGCCCCCTTGAGAAACACCTGCGCAATTTGCAATGAACGATAGCGATCCCGGCCCGAAAGGCTATTGCCATCGCGGTCCGCGTATTCCACCTCGAACAAATCCAGCCCCGCCTCACGGGCCACCACCTTGGCCAGCTCAGTCTTGCCGGTACCGGGCGGGCCATACAGCAGCACATTGACGCCCACAGCCTTGGTCTGCATGGCTTTGCGAAGCAGATTGACCAAGACCTGTACATCGTCGCCCACGAACTCGAAGTCCAGCGCCTTCAACTCGCTCTGCGTCGCGGGGCGAGTAAACACCGCCATCAATTCAGCCCGATCGCGGTACTCACGCATCAGCACAGGCGGCAGCTTCTCGCTCACCTTCATCAAGTCAGCCAGGTCCGTAATGCTGTGCTCGGAAATCAGGTTCTCAACCAGGCCTATGCGCTCCAGCCGGCCACCGGCTCGCAAGGCATCAGCCACTTCGGTGGCAGAGACACCCGCAAGATCAGCGATGGCCGCATAAGCCTCTGGCGCATTGTTGACCTTGAATTCCACCAGCAGGCTGCGCAGATCGCGCTGATAGCGTGCGAGCGTTCCATACAACAGGAGCGCCCGCTCCGCCTTATTGAGCTGCAGCAGGTTCGCCAGGGAATCGATGTTCTTTTCGACCAGGGTGGATTGCTTCTTGAGCGCGTGGCTGAGCCATTGGCCGGTGCTTGTCAGCAGGGCCAGCAAATCCTTGGGTGAATCCTTGGCATATTCATCCAGGTAGAAGAACAGGGTGCCTTCCTCGTAGGGGCCGCGCCAGATGCCATGCCGCTCAAGGAACTCAGGATTGGAGAGTTGCTCGTGGCCGCGCCAGAAATCATTCTCTTTGCACCTGCGACCCAGGAATTCGCGTACGCGCGCCAACACCGGCTCCGGCCACATCAAGTGCCGGCCAGCCAAGGCCATGAGGCCGTTGATGTCGCGGCGCACGTTGAACTTGGCGCCCTGCTTGGCGGCCAAGGTCAACACGAAGTGGGAACACATCAAATCCAGCACCGGGGCAGCCTGAAGCCCCGGCGATGCCAGCATGCCGGCCGGTTCCCGAACCTGAATCATTCGCTTAGTCATCCCAGGATCTCCATAAGAACGTGCTTACGATCTATTCGGGCGCCGGGCCTCCGGGCTCGCGCACGTTTCACAATAACGCAATCCGGTGCCAGGGGGAAGACAGCAGTAGGTGGCGAGACAAAAATACTGTGGCGCAGGATTGACAACTTTTTGGCACAAACGGCTATTGATCATGAGTTAGGGCATTCCTGAAAAAGTTCCGCAATGCCTTGACCTCTCTCTACTTCAGGGCGCCCAAGGTTGACTATGGCGCGTGCACTCTGCCATCATGGAGCGGTTTCAAACTGTAGTGAGGAGTAAGGGCATGAACATGACCACTATGTGGGACTCGCTTCAGAGTTCAATGGGAGTGCATCTTCCCCAAGTGCTGGGTGCGCTGGCCATATTTATCATCGGCTGGTTCGTAGCAGCCCTGGTGAAAGCCGGTACACGCAAAGGCTTGGGGCTCCTGCGCCTGAATGAACGCTTTTCCGGCAGCACTGGTCAGCGGGTGGATATCGAGGGCGTCATATCGCTCAGCCTGTTCTGGCTCGTGCTGCTGCTCACCTTGGCCGCTGTGTTCAATGCGCTGAACCTGGCCATGGTGTCTGGCTCTCTGGCAGCACTCACGACCCAGTTGTTTGAATACGCTCCGCGCCTTCTGGGTGCTGTATTGCTTGCCTTGCTGGCATGGCTGCTGGCCACGCTGGTGCGCGGTGTCACGCAAAAGGTGCTGGATAGAACCACGCTGGATGAAAGACTTTCCGAGCACGCCAATATGTCGCCCATCAGCGAGAGCCTCTCCAGTGCGCTGTACTGGCTGGTGATCTTGCTCTTCCTGCCTGCCATCCTTGGCGCGCTGCAGATGGACGGCCTGCTGAGCCCGCTGCGGGAAATGACCACCAAGGCGCTCGATATGCTGCCCAACGCAGTGGCGGCATTGATCATCGGTGGCATCGGCTGGATTGTGGCCACGGTGCTGCGCAATCTCACCACCAACCTGCTGCGCTCAGCTGGGGTTGATCAGATCGGTACCAAAGCGGGACTGTCTGACACGGTGCAACTGTCAGGCCTGGCCGGGCTGCTGGTATTCATCCTGGTGTTCGTGCCTTCACTCATCGCGGCACTGGACGCGCTCAGGATCGACGCCATCTCGGCCCCCGCCACTCAGATGCTCGCGATGCTGATGGAATCTGTGCCGCGCATCGTGGCTGCAGGCCTGATCCTGGCCATCACCTGGATGGTGGCCTCTTTTGCTTCACGCTTGCTGGCCAACCTGCTGGCCAGCGTAGGGCTCGATACAGTGCCGGCGCGGATAGGCATGGCACACGCGTTTTTGAAGACCCCTCCGTCCATGTTGATTGGCCGCATCGCGCTCGTCTTCGCCATGCTTTTTGCTACCGTTGAGGCGGGCAATCAGCTCGGGTTCCAGCGTTTCTCCGACATGATCACCACCTTCATCGAGTTTGCGGGCGATGTGCTCCTGGGCTCGGCCATCCTGGTGATCGGCTTCATGCTGGCCAATTTGGCCTACGAGGCCATTGCCCGTGCCAGCGAGCATGAAGACGGCAGCAGCAGTGATGGGGGCATCGGCCTGGCCCGTGTGGCCCGGGTGGCCATCCTGGGCATCGTCGTCGCCATGGGGCTGCGTGCCATGGGCATTGCAGATGACATCGTCAACCTGGCCTTCGGACTCACTTTGGGCGCTGTCGCGGTAGCCGTAGCGCTGGCATTTGGCCTGGGTGGCCGCGAAGCTGCAGGACGCCTGGCCTCGCGCTGGGTGGACCGCCTGTGCGGCAAGCAGGACAAGACGCCCACCGTACTGACCACGTCCGCACCCCCGCCCGCACCGACCACACCGCCAGCCAATCCCACAGATCCGCAGTGAGATCAGGTGAACCCGATTTCCGTCATACTCTGCCGTCCGCCCGGGCATGACTGGGAAATAAGAACGTTCGCGGTGAGTTGATATTCACCACATGATCAGAGCTAGCATTTAGGACCTGTTCATGATCTCTTCGGGACCTCGAAAAGATCATGGACAGGGTCTTATATATATCCATCGCCCAAAATGCCCACTTCAGCCGAAATCGCCCCCCTGCAAGACGCACTCAAAGAATTGTTCGCCCCCTGGGTTCAGGCCCTAGGCCTGCAGGTAGAAGAAGCCAGCGAATCGTGCGTGGTGCTGCGCCTGCCCATGAGCGAGCAGTTCGCACGCTCGGGGGGCATGCTGTGCGGGCAAGCCATGATGGCTGCGGCCGATACTGCCATGGTGTTGGCACTTATTCAGCACTTTGGCGAGTTCCGCCCCTGCACCACGGTCCAGCTCTCCACCAGCTTCCTGCGGCCTCTTTCCAACCAGGACGCTTTGGTAGAAGCCCGGGTGCTGCGCGCCGGA
Source organism: Ottowia thiooxydans DSM 14619 (assembly GCF_000422885.1). Taxonomy (GTDB): domain Bacteria; phylum Pseudomonadota; class Gammaproteobacteria; order Burkholderiales; family Burkholderiaceae_C; genus Ottowia; species Ottowia thiooxydans. The sequence goes on from NZ_AUGX01000048.1 coordinate 22,433, forward strand.
AAGGCCCTGGCCTTCGGCGAGATCGAGTTGCGCGGCGCAGATGATGGCAAGAGTGTGTGCCGGGCCAGCACAACTTACGCGCTACTGTAATAGCAGGGTGCCTATCTATCTGGAGCACAGCGCGAGCTTGCTGAAGCTAGGGTGTGTTCACACTAAATTCGCCCCCGCGCGAGGTTCTAGCGAGCCGCAATCAAGGCGCAAACCGCAGCCGGGTTGGACACCCGGCGAGGGGGTGAATTTAGTGTGAACACGCCCTAGATGAATCAATCTGTATGAGGGATTCCCATCCCCTGGGACAGCTGGGGTTCGGGCTCCAGCTCAGACACGCGTTGATGGACTTCTGAAAACCCGACATCAATTTTTGGCCAAACCGTTTCTGCCGCCAGCATGCCGCGGCGAGCCAGTTGCGCACTCAGTTGCGGATAATCAAGGGCAAGCCATATCTCTCCCCAGCCGCCTACCTTAATGCCGAATCCGTTGCGTAGTACGCGCCGCATCGGATTCAGCCCGAGAAAGGCCTCCAGGTAGGCTTCGAACATCGAGACCAAGCCTATGCGTCTTGCAATCACGGCGACACGGGCAGTTGGCGCCGCCGACAGGGCCACGAGATGCAAGGCGCTGCCTTCATTGATCAAAATCCTTGATGCGCTGCGATAGGTCTGCACCTGATGGGCCACATCGTGCTCTTGCGGATGATAGACCTCGTACCCCGACTCCGAGAGCAGTGTCTCGAGAAGTTTTTCCTGCAAAATCGTGCCGGAAAATGGCCGTCCTGCGGGCGGCGCAATCCGGCTGCGGGACACGTAGATGCTCCGGTCACCAGAAAATTCGATCTGCGGCGCGAAATTCTCTCGCAACATGACAGCGACCTCGCGCACGCACACCATGCCAAGCTCGGCCGCCGTAGCCTGCAGAGGTATGACCACCTCGTCTACTTGCGTGGGCTCATCTACAACCTGAACAGGTGGAAGCCCGGAGAACAGAGCCAAGGCTTGCAAACCTTCTACTGAAGGTGGGCCAATAGGCGAGCGCAGGAAGCATAAGCTATCCAGCCGGTCGTCAGGCTTAAAGAACGCATACCAAATGCGGCCCAAACTCTCTGCTAAAAAGTGACCGAAGTGCTCACGCGCAACCCCACCGTACAGCACGCGCCCAGGTTGGGAACCTGCCTGCCCTCGCCATTGCCCTTCGGATTCCACCCACGGCCAGATGGAAGAGTAGTGATGCGCGACTGGATCGAAGGTGCCGTTCCTGCAGGTAACCCCACCTTGCACTCTCGCCGTACTCAAATCGATTTCAGTTCGGGGCGGCGGAAAGAGGATGCCGTTTGCCACGGTGACATAGGGAGCGCTGGGTGACATTCTGTCGCGATACTGCTGTAGCTGGAGCAGAGTCAGCGGAGCTTCGGGATAGAGATGACTCTCACCTATCGCCGGGAGACTGGCAATGCCCGCAGAAAACGACGCAAGAGACGCTCTTTGCACGATAAAGCTCCGAAACGTTTTCGCAATGAATCCAGGATGGTTCGTCGAATACAACTGGTTCGTGTCGTGCGCAATCAATGCATCATGCAATCTCCAACTCAATAAAGCGCCGTTTCATGCTGACTATTCAGCAGATATCTGTGCAGTTCAACACAATATGTGCACTATTAAAAAATTCTCGCAGATTGTCTAGTTCCCGCCTGAGCAGGCGCGCCGTTTCCACCTGGCGCTTGATGGACATGCGATCGGTGATGGGGCCGGCAAACTCTACGCTGCTTTGTGCAGCGCACTGAGCTCCCAAGACATACAAGCTCAGTTGAAGAAGCCGTACGGTGAAATCTGGAGCAGCACGCCCGGAGAAATGGTGCGGGAAGCCAAGATCGATGCAGTCAATTAGTCATTAATGACTAAAAATCGAGTGGGAACGGGTGCACGGTGCGAACCCGCCGAGCTCAGAATTTCCCCGTTCCAGTGAGGGTTCGCGAGCCAATTCCCCTGGGGAATCCGTTGAAAAAGGGGATGGGCTTTCTTTATTTCGCCACCTCGGTAAAATCAACCCTCCCCCGTTTGAAGAGGTCCCCATGTCCGCGCCAGTATCTGAACACGCCCACAACGAGCATCCGGTCGATCCCATCGAAGAGGTCACCAAGCACATCCCCGTTGTGCTCCCAGTCGCTGGGGCCATCATGATCTTCCTGCTGGCTTTTATCGCGGTCACTATGGCCTGAGCGCCTGTTTGAAATCTTACGGGCACTGATTTAGGGCTATGACTTTTTCAATTCTCGCCCCACTTCCGGGCGGTTTTGGCAGCGTGCGCCTACGCGACAGGACAGTGCCTCCGGTATTTCATAGAATCGTCACCTGTTTGCGCTAGCCATAGGCGGTCTCCAAGAGATCTCCAGGCACGGGTGAACTCAGATTGAATCGACTATCTTTTCATCGCCGGGCCGGCGGAGACAACTAATACCCCTTCGGGGGACAGCGGACCCAAGCGAGGCAGGTATGCGTGGGGGTTCTTTTACCACCAGTCTTCTTTCCCAAGGTTGCCGTCCGCGGCTTTCGCAAAGAAGATTTTCAACTTGAGGATTCTTTCCATGAACGCACCAATCATGCAGGGCACGCCAGTCAATGCCCCTGATTACGTCAAAAATGCCAAACTGATCTCCTGGGTCAGCGACATGGTGGCGCTGTGCAAGCCTGCCCAGGTGTACTGGTGCGACGGTTCCGAAGCCGAATACCAGCGCCTTTGCCAGCAGCTGGTGGATGCCGGTACCCTGACCAAGCTGAATCCTGCCAAGCGCCCGGGCTCCTTCCTGGCCCGCTCTGACCCATCCGATGTGGCGCGCGTGGAAGATCGCACCTTCATCTGCTCGGAAAAGCAGGAAGATGCCGGCCCCACCAACAACTGGACGCCTCCGGCCGAGATGCGCACCAAGCTGCAGCCCCTGTTTGATGGTTGCATGAGCGGTCGCACGATGTATGTGGTTCCGTTCTCCATGGGCCCTCTGGGTTCGCCCATTGCCCACATTGGTGTCGAGCTCTCGGACAGCGCCTATGTGGCCGTCAACATGAAGCTGATGACCCGCATGGGCAAGGGTGCCATCCAGGTTCTAGGGGAAAACGGGCATTTCGTGCCTTGCGTGCACACCGTAGGTGCGCCTCTGGCGAAAGGCGAAACAGATCAAACCAGCTGGCCTTGCAACCCCGATGTGAAATACATCGTGCATTACCCAGAAACACGCGAAATCTGGAGCTACGGCTCCGGCTACGGCGGAAACGCGCTGCTGGGCAAGAAGTGCCTGGCCCTGCGCATCGCTTCAAAAATGGGGCAAGACGAAGGCTGGCTGGCTGAGCACATGCTGATCCTGGGCGTCACCAATCCACAGGGCAAAAAGTACCATGTGGCGGCGGCCTTCCCCAGCGCTTGCGGCAAGACCAACTTCTCCATGCTCGTGCCGCCCCAAGGCTTCGAAGGCTGGAAGGTCACCACCATTGGCGATGACATTGCCTGGATCAAACCGGCGGCTGACGGCAGGCTCTATGCCATCAACCCCGAAGCTGGCTACTTTGGCGTGGCTCCTGGCACCAACACGCTTACCAACCCCAACTGCATGTCCACGCTCACCAAGGACGTGATCTTCACCAATGTCGCGCTGACCGACGATGGCGACATCTGGTGGGAAGGCATGGAGAAAGACCAGGGCGGCCAACCTCCCTCACACCTGATCGATTGGCAAGGCAACGACTGGACACCGGCAGATGGCAAAGCCGGCAAGAAAGCCGCCCACGCCAACGCACGCTTCACCGTGGCAGCCACCAACAACCCCGCGATCGACCCTGCGTGGGACGACCCGGCAGGCGTGGCGATTGATGCCTTCGTTTTCGGCGGCCGTCGCTCCACCACCGTGCCGCTGATCACTGAAGCGCGCAACTGGACAGAAGGCGTCTACATGGCCGCCACTATGGGTAGCGAGACCACTGCCGCCGCCTTTGGTGCGCAAGGCGTGGTCCGCCGCGATCCTTTCGCCATGCTGCCCTTCTGCGGCTACAACATGGCTGATTACTTCGGCCACTGGCTGAACCTGGGCGAGAAGCTGCGCGCTCAAGGCGCCAAGCTGCCGGCCATCTATTGCGTGAACTGGTTCCGCAAAGGCGAAGACGGCAAGTTCGTCTGGCCCGGCTACGGCGAGAACATGCGTGTTCTGAAGTGGATCATCGATCGCGCAGAAAACCAGGCCCCCGGCCAGCAAACCTTGTTTGGCATTGCCCCGGCCTATAGCGAGATCAACTGGACCGGCCTGCCCTTCACGCCTGAGCAGTTCGCCACGGTCACCAGTGTCGACAAAGCTGCCTGGGAAGACGAGTTCCGCCTGCACGAAGAGCTGTTCACTCAACTGGCACAAGGCCTGCCTGAAGCCCTCACGGCTACCAAGGCATCTCTGGAAGAGCGCCTGGCCGAATTGAGCTGAGCGTTTAAAGCGCCGACATCAAGCCGCCAGTTAAGCCTGGCGGCTTTTTTTCGTCCGCGAACGGGTTGGGCCGGGCTTTGCCCACCCGCTCTCTGGATTACTGAAACTCCGAAGTACTTCGCGACACGGCCTGGCATGCCTGGACGAAAGAATCCAGCAATGGCGGGGGGGTGCGGTCATTCATGCTGACTGCAGAAATACTGCGGTAAGTAGAGTGTCCGGCAATACGCCGAAAAGTGAGGTTCGTCATGTTGGCCTGGCCAAGACTGGAGTGCGACAGCACACCAATGCCCAAGCCCGTGCGAATCATGGAAAGCAGCGTGACTGCAAGGCCAACCTCATAGGCAGGCCTGAAATCAGGCAGTACGGCAGACATCTGTCCATCCACCGTTTTTCTGAGCGTGCTTGGACTTCTGATCTGGATATGGGGATACTCGCGTAGATCACCCCAGTTGACTTCAGCCTTGCAGGCGAGAGGGTGATCTTCCGGCATCACCACGACGAAGTAGTCAAAGAACAGATCAATCTGATTGAGCTCCTGAGTGAGGCCTTCGGTGGGTATCAGCGCGACATCCACCTTTCCTTTGCGAAGGAGGTCGATGCATACATCCGCTAACTCGTCGTAGAACTTGATTTCTACTTCGGGGTGCGATGTCAGGTAGTGGGCAATCACTTGTGGCGCAAAACCTGCGGCAATGGACGGGCTCGCGGCCACCACGAGTTTCCCCTTCTTCGCGTGAACAAACTCTCTGATGTTCAGATGCACTTGCTGGATCTTGTCTCGCAGTGGAAGACACATGTCCTGAAACTCGCGGCCAACGGCGGTCAACGACACATTTCGCGTATGGCGATCGAAGAGTTTGGCGCCAATGGAGTCCTCCAGCTTTCGAATATTCATGCTCAAAGCTGGTTGAGAGATATGACTCATCTCTGCAGCCTTGCTGAAGCTCAGTGTTTGCGCAACTGCCAGAAATAGCTCTATTTGTTTGAAGGTGGCATTGCTGCTCATCGTGTGCCCGCCATTTGCTTGCTCGAGACCATCGTACCTTGCATGTGGTTGAGGCGCCTCTCTCATCAGCCCTGAGAATGAAATTTCGAGCCTCACGAAAGGTCTTCGGCCTGGGTCGGCAACGAGAGCCTCCAGGAATTGCTAGGTCATTTGAAGCGGTTTCCCCAACGCTTCAAATGAGCGTTCTCATGCTTGCTGGGTCTTTTCGAGTCTGCACAGCGCAGCCTGGTCTACATCCGCGTGTGCCAGCAGGTGTGTATGGGCTGATTGCAAAGCATTGATGTTTCGTTTGCTGATCTGGAGCGCCAATTTCGACTTGGCAGCGATCGCTTGCGCCAAGCCAAGCGCGTGTGAGGTCACCTGCTCCGCTGTGTGAACAAAATCCACCAAGCCCCACTGCAGCGCGGTATCTGCGGAAATCTTCTCTCCCAGTATGACCAGCCTCTTCGTGTATTGCGGGCCGATGGCGGAGTTCAGGCGAGGAATGGTGTTCCATGCATAGATAGAGTCCATATCCACTTCTGGTACGGAGATGAACGCGTTGTCTGCCATAACCCTGAAATCACAACATAGGGCAATAGACAGGCCACCACCAATAGCGAAGCCTTCAATCGCCGCAATCGTGATCTGCGGCAACTCTGCCCAAGCCCTTGCGATCTCGGTGCGCAATACCAGGCCGAGCCTGTACTCGAAAGCCGATGCGCTGGTAAACACACAGGGGTCTTTAAGATCTGCGCCGGCCGAGAAACAGGTGTCTCCGCCCGTCAAAACGGCCACAGAGACCTGTGGATTCACTCGGAGCTTTCTTGCGACCAAGTCAAGCTCATTGAGTAAAGCACTGCTCAGCGCGTTTTTCTTGCTTTCGCGTAGAAACCGCACTAGTGCGACCCGACCATCCTGTTGCACGGATATGAACTCACCCGAAAAAAACTCAACCTGCATTACGAATCCATTTCTGCAAGGATTTCATTCCGGTCCGCGTCGATGTTCGGAGGAAGTCTGGATATTTTCCCCGGAGTTCTCGATAGTTTGATCGGTATGCCAAGCAACTTCTGATCTTGGACGGAGACCACCATTTGACGGTACTCTGCATGGGGATGTGAAAGAGCTTGCCCCACGCTCAGTACGACGCCGGCAGGAATATCTGCCTGATTAAGTCTGAGTGCAAGTTCTTCCGATTTCTCTTGTTTCAGTTTTTGATTAACTATTTCGATCAGGCAATCTCTGTTTTTTGCTCGGTTTTCCATGCTGGTGAATCTTTCATCTTCCAGCAAGTGTGGTACATCCAGAATGTCACAGAGCTTTATGAAATTTCGGTCAGTGGAGACCGCGAGGTAGATGGGGTCATCTGCCGTGTCGTACACCCCCATGGGTGTGAAGGTAGGGTGTTGATTGCCACTTCGTTCCGTTTCAGCATTGGAATAGAGCCAGTTGGCAGCGTGGGGATGCAACAGCGGAAAGGCGCAATCGTAAAGACTCATGTCGAGGTATTGGCCAATACCGTCGCGCTCCAATGCCTTGAGTGCGAGCAGCACTCCGATGGCGGCATGCAAGCCAGTTGACACGTCCACAACCGACAGTCCGAAGCGCATGGGACCGGAGCGTTGTTCACCATTCGCAGAAATGACACCCGTCCATGCACCGGCCGAGCCGTCATATCCGGGCGTTCCACCCAAAGGACCATCTGCACCGAAGCCTGATATGGCCACCATGATCAATCGCGGTTGCTGCTCCTTCAACTCATGAAAGCTCAGACCCCACCGCTCCATCGTTCCAGGCTTGAAGTTATGCACGAGCACATCCGCATTTCGGATAAGCCTGCGTATTTCCAGTTTTCCCTCTTCGCTGCTGAGATCGATGACTATGCTTCGCTTGTTCCGGTTCAAACCGTAGAACATCGAGGACGAGCCATCGTGAAATGGTGGCCCCGACCCTCGACTCTGGTCACCTGAAGGTGGCTCCACTTTGATGACGTCGGCACCGAAATCACCAAGAATCTGTGTACACAACGGTCCTGCAAGAACACGTGTCAGGTCTACGACCTTCAAACCCTGAAGTGGCGGGCTATTATTTTCTGTAGGCATGTCGAGCGCGGTGTTTGGTTACGTCAATCAATCAAGCTGGGCACCGGACGTTTCTATTACTTTTTTCCATTTTTTATTTTCTTGTTCAATGAATTTCCCGAATTCCACGCTGCTGATACTGGAAGGTTCACCGCCTTGTTCTTGAATTTTCTCCACGACGTCCTTGCTGGACATGACCTTCTTCAGGAGCAATTCGATTTGCAGTTTGACCTCGGGTGGAGTTTGCGCTGGAGCAAACAATCCAAACCACGACATAACCTCATACCCAGGTAGACCGGCCTCGGCGATGCTTGGCGTCTCCGGCAGGGCAGCAGAGCGGCTTCCACTGGTGACACCCAACGCACGGAGTTTTCCTGCCTTCACATGTTGAATGACAGACGGCAGGTTGTCGAATGTGATCTGAACCTGACCTCCAATCAGATCAGAGACCACGGCAGAGCTACCTTTGTAGGGAATATGTTTGATATCAATTTGGGCCATTGACTTAAACAATTCTCCGGCGAGATGTGTCGAACCGCCTGTACCGGCAGATGCAAAATTCAGTGTGCCGGGATGTTTTTTCGCGTAGCCGATGAGCTCAGACACACTCGTGTACGGCTCTTTAGGATTGCTCACCAAGAGATTGGGAACGGCAGCAATTTTGGCGATCGGTGCGAAATCCGTATTTGGGTTATAGGTAAGATTTTTATAAAGCCAATAATTGATGGCTTGGGTGCCGACGGTTCCAAGAAATAGGGTATATCCGTCCGCCATGGACTTGGCGGCAATGGCTGCGCCTACGTTTCCACCCGCCCCAGCCTTATTCTGCACAATCACGCTTTGACCTGAAACAGTAGCGAGTTGATTGGCGACGATGCGCGCCAATATGTCAGTGGTTCCGCCGGGAGGATAGGGAACAATTATGTTAATTGTTCTTTTTGGATAGACCTCGGTTTTCGCTTGCGCCAAACTGTGGTTGGAATACATGGCATGCGCTGCAAACAAAGAAATGCTTGAGAAAATAATTGCTTGCCTACGCATTTTTAAAAACATGGTGTTCACTGATTTGTTTCCGGCTATCTGATTCTTTTGGATGGTATTTTTTTCATATTTATAAGTCAATTTTTAAAAATTGATATTTTGATTTGGTTTTCTTATAAATTGCTGCAGGCCAAGGATGTGCAGTGGTGCATGGCCTCCTTGCGGGATCGGTCCATCCGCGGAGGGCCCCTTTATCCATGATGACCTCGTGGTTGATGTGTGCACCAACAATATGATCAACATCATAAAAAGCTACATTAGCCGCATGGCGTCGAAACCCACTCGCAGCGAAACCACTCACGAGCGCATCGTGGAGGTCGCGGCACGCACATTGCGGCGCAACGGTTACGGCGGGGTCGGCGTCGCTGATGTGATGAAACAAGCGGGGCTAACGCACGGCGGCTTCTACGCCCACTTCGAATCTCGAGACGCCCTTCTGGCAGAGGCGATCAAGCGGGCTGGCCGCGACAGTGCTGCGGTGATGAACCGGCGCATGGATACCAGCCGCGAGCGGGGTCAGAGCCCATTTCGTGCGCTTGTTGAAGGCTATTTATCCGAAACCCACCTCAATGGCGTAGAGGATGGCTGCGTGGTGGCAGCCCTGGGTTCCGAGATGCCCCGTCAATCCCCCGTGTTGCTCGAGCTCTCGGCCGAGCGTGTGCGCAGTCTCATTGAAATGATTCGAGGCGCCTTACCCGAAAACGGCACGCCGGAACAGGCCATGGTGATTGCCTCAACGATGGTCGGAACCTTGCAGCTGGCACGCACGCTGGGCGGCAATACGCAAGGCAAGGCCATGCTTACCGCCACCCGCAGTGCGCTGCTGTCCCAGTACGACTCTGCATAAACGCCCGCGACACGCCATGACGTCCCTTTTTTTCACTCGAAATATGACGAACATCATATTCAGCCATTTTTCCAAAGAAGAAACCCATGAAACTAGCTAATGCCACCGTCCTCATCACTGGCGCCAACCGCGGCCTCGGTCTGGCTTTTGCTCGCGAGGCGCTGGCACGCGGCGCACGCAAGGTCTACGCAGCGGCGCGAGATCCGTCCAGCGTGACGTTGCCGGGCGTGGTGCCCATCCGGCTTGATGTGACGAAGCCCGACGACATCGCCGCTGCCGCGCGCGACTACCCTGACGTGACACTGCTGATCAACAACGCCGGTATTGCGGAATTGGGTGGTTTCCTGAGCGATACCAGTGTCCAATCGGCGCAGCGTCACTTCGATACCAACGTCGTCGGCCCAATGCGCCTGACCCAGGCCTTCGCACCGGTACTCGCGGCGCACGACGGCGGCGCCATCCTGAACGTGTTGTCAGTGGCCAGCTGGATCAATGGGCCGATGCTGGGTGTCTATGGCATGAGCAAGTCGGCGGCGTGGGCGATGACGAACGGCACCCGCATAGAGTTGCACGACCAGCACACGCAAGTGCTGGCGCTGCATGTCGGCTTTATCGACACCGATCTGACGCGCGGCCTTGATGTCCCCAAGCTGGCGCCCGACGACGTGGTGCGTACGGCGCTGGATGCGCTAGAGGCTGGTGCCAGCGAGGTGTTGGCCGATGAGCTGACGCGTCGTGTGCACGCCGGACTGTCTGCTCAGCCTGCTGTCTACTTGCAAGCGCAAGACCGGTGAATACGCCATGACCGCCGCCACTGCACTGGCAACGGTGCCCGCCACAACCAGGCCACACGCTTCTCCCTGGCCTGTCTTCTGGATCGCCAGCATTGCCGTGTTTCTGGTTTCCCTGGACACCACGATGCTGTTCGCCGCATTTCGGGCCTTGCAAGCAGGGTTTCCCGGCACATCGGCGGCGGACATGTCGTGGGTGTTAAATGCCTACACCGTCGTCTATGCGGCCATGCTGATTCCGGCCGGTGGATTGGCAGACACCTATGGCCGCAAGAAGGTGTTCATGCTCGGAGTCACGCTGTTTCTCGCGGCCTCGGCAGCCTGCGGGCTTTCCGGCACAGTCGAGTGGCTGATCGCCGCACGCGTGGCACAGGCGATCGGCGCTGCCATGCTGACACCCGCGTCACTGTCCATCGTGCTCGATGCCTTCCCTGACAATAAACGCGCCGTCGCGGTCAGTATGTGGGGTGCAGTAGGCGGCCTTGCTGCGGCCATTGGGCCAAGCGTGGGCTCGTTCATTGTCGACGCGGTGGGCTGGCAGTGGGCCTTCTACCTGAACCTGCCTCTGGGCGCTCTGTCCCTCTGGCGTGGTGCCACTCTGTTGCAGGAAGCAAAGAAACCCGCAGGCCGACGCTCAGTCGATATCGTCGGCATGGGCCTGCTGATCGTCGGCGTCGGCGCGCTCGCATTGAGCATCGTGCAATCGGAGTCGCCGCGTTGGTCCGCCACCGAGTTGCTTGCTGCTGCCAGCACGGGTGTCACGGCACTGATTGGCTTCGTGCTGTGGGCTCGCCTCGCGCCCGCGCCGCTGGTTGATCTGCGGCTTTTCAAGAACCGTACCTACACCTTTGTGAATCTGGCCACCCTGTCCTTCGGCATGGCTTTTTCGATGATGTTCTTCGGGTTCTTCTTCTATATGACGGAGGTCTGGCACTACACGCTTCCGCAAGCAGGCCTGGCCATTACGCCGGGGCCATTGCTGGTCATTCCGTTTGCAATCCTTTGCGGTCGTCTGGCGAGTCGCTTCGGGCACCGGCCATTCCTGGTCGGAGGCGGGCTGATCTACGCCTGCAGCGGTCTGTGGTTTCTTCTCGTGCCCGGTGCGCAACCGGCCTACCTGACGGATTGGCTACCCGGATTGGTCTTGTCTGGCGTTGGCGTCGGGATGGTGCTTCCGTCGCTATCAGCGGCGGCCGTGAACCGCTTGCCAACTGACCAGTACGCCGTTGGCAGTGCGGTAAACCAGGCGACCCGTCAGATTGGTTCGGTAATGGGTGTGGCGATCACAGTGTTGATGCTCGGTCACGCCGGGTTGACGCACCAGAGCTTCGTACCACTGTACGTGTGTCACGCCTCATTGGCGTTGTTGACTGCCCTTCTGTGCTTGCCCGTCAACACCAAGCCGCAAACGGCCTCTTCAGTCTAGGGCGTGTTCACACTAAATTCACCCCCGCGCCGGGGTTTACCGTACCGAAGCCGGCCGCGTTGCAGTGCAAGGCGTGCCGTGCCGCCAAGGTGCGATCCTTGGCAAGAGGCGCAACGCGGCAATGCGGCCCGGCAAACCCCGGCCCG
>NZ_AUGX01000049.1 GCF_000422885.1 Ottowia thiooxydans DSM 14619
GAAAGTCAATGAAATCAACGGTCTACCCAGACCACCCCCGCGCCAGTGCTAGCTTTGCGTACCGTCACTTATTGCACTGAAAACGAGGAGACCCCAACAAAAGGCGACCTCGTCGTTGCAGGGGGCGGCAAACAATTTGACGATTTTTTGCTCGTATTTTTGTTTGTATGAAGTGGGCCCTGGGGGTGGGGCCCCTGCACTACACTGCAACTATGCTTGACGATCTAAATGGACGAAGCTGCTTCGTTCACTTTGAGTCGATGACTATGCTGTTGATGTCATTCTGTGCACATGAGCCCAGCTTTCTGGTTCATTCAGCCAGGGCATGGGGCCGTGATGCCCAGATCCATCATTCGCATGTGAATATCTCTGGAGTCGACGACTGATGCAATTGCTGTTGGTGGTGTCCGGTGACTATGGCGAGCTTGGCGGTGCCATGTATTTTTTGCAGGGTGTCGATGCGAACATTTCTGCCCACGTGCTTTTACCGACGGCATTGCGTCATGCGGTTTCCTCGACGGCGACGATGAGGGTCGATCATTACGACACGCTATCTGATATTGAGGCCTGCGTTGAGCAGCTGGCCCCTGATGTGGTGATGTTGTTCTCGGGTTATTTGTTGACCATCGGCAAGCGCTTTTCTTTTTTCAATGCCGTGGCTTTGTTGTGGAGGTTGAAGCGGCGTGGCGTTCCGGTGTTGACCAGTGACCCTTTTTTGGGGCTTCTGGACAGCCCGAATGCACTGGACTTCAATGCCGTGCTGTCGCAGGGCCGACTGTCCTGGCGCCAGCGTTTGCTCAGCCAGCGGTTGGCGTGGCGCTTGTATTTCTTGAAGGTTCAGTTGCGTTGGTGTTGGCATGTTTACCCCTCGCCGATCCAACGATTGCATGCCGACCGGCCCGGTGCCTTGTCGTATGCTGCTTTGCCTGCAGCGAAATCCATGGCCGTTGAGCTCGCTGCAGATCCCCCCAGCTGGATTTTTGTGTTGTCGCAGGTGGATTGCCGGATACAGATGCGTAAAGGCGGTGAAGGTTTTGTTTCGACGTTGGTTCAACGTCTTCTGGAGTGCGTTGCTTTGGGGCGCAAGGCGGTGCTGGTGGCGCCCTCGTTTCTGTTGAGTGCCGTCCGTGACAAGCTCTGCTTAGCCACCGAGGTCGAGTTGATTGGTGATGAGGGTTATGCGGCATTCATGCGTCGGCTGATGCATGCGGAGTATGCCTTTTTCTGGAATTACTATTCCTTCTCCATCATTCATCGCGTGCGGGCCAATCGACCAGTAATGTTTTTTGATGTAGGCCACATGGTGCACATCATGCCCAAGCTGCACGATGCAGGGGTACAGCTGTTTTATGACGCTTGGCGGCCCCCCTTGTTGCCCTTGGAACAGCCTTTTAAGGATGCTGATTTGGCTCATCGTGCAGATGAGTCTGTCGCGCAATTTGAGCGCATTAATCAAGGCTTACAGCTCTGCGCGTCTCCGACTGCGCTGTTGGCTCAGGTCCGATTAGCGAATCAGGGGGATGTTCTGAATTCGCAGACTTGACACCTTGGAGGGCAGGCTGCGCGGGCCTCGGTAAACCGCGTAGTCTTGGGTGTCTTGCAAGATGACGGCGGCCGCGCCAATCAGGTTGTGGCTGCCGACCTTAAGAAACGGCGCGATGGTTGCGTTGAGCCCAATGAAGCTGTAGTCTCCAATCGTGGTTGAATCACCAATTACGGCAGAAGTGATCCAGACATGGTCGCCAATTTTGACCTTCAGTGCGATGCGTGAGTTGCTCCAGATGATGGAGTTGGCCCCGACGTCGACATGTGGGTGAATATTCACCTGGTCCATGATCATGGTGTTGGGGCGGGCCACGAAGTTTTTGGGGACATGAGCCTTGCTGCTGATGAACGACGCCAGGCGGTAGCCGGCGGCGGTGACTTGAGTGACTTTATCGGCGCGTAAGGTGTTGATTTTCCCCACCCCCACGGCCACGAATAAATCATCCTGGGCCAGATCCATGACCTGAGGCAGTTCTTCGAAGGGAATCACTGGCAAGCCGTTGAACTCGGTCTCTCGCATATAGGCCCCGTCGACGGTGAAGCCTGCGATCTCATAGGCGCTGTCGGTGCTGAACAGGTAGTAGGCCATGTCGGCGAAGTTTTGGGTACCGAAAATGAACAGTTTCTTGGACATGGCCTCTCCGTGGTCAATGCACTTTGGTGCGGGATGTTCGTCAACTGGTCGCCGCTTGGCAGGCCTGAGCAATCAGCTCGCAAGCTTGATGCCAGTCGGTGGTGTTCATGGTGGCCGCTGGCAACAAACGCATGAAGCGACCGGTGATCGTCACCAGCAGGTGGTGATCGTGAAGAGTTTGGGCAAGGGTGCTAATGTTCACTGACGCGCCCAGCTCCAAGCACCACAACGCGCCTTGACCGCGTACGAAGACCTGTGTCGGATCGAGCGGCGCCAAAGTCTGTCTGGCGATTTCATCCAGCTGCTGGACCTGTTGCGTTAGTGGTAACTCGGCCATGCGTTGCAAGGTGGCCTCCACCACGGCCAGCGCCAACGGATTGCCCGCAAAGGTGCTGCCCGGCAAGGCTTGAGGGGTGATCTGGATGTGCATACCCAGGGCCACACAGGCCACAGGAAACCCATTGCCCATGCTCTTGGCGAAGATCAACATATCGGGTGTGCCGACAAGTCGTTCTGCATAAAACGCGGGCCCAGTCCGGTACAACCCAGTCAGTGTTTCATCGAAGATGCACAGACTGCCGTGTTCGTGGCACAGCGCGATGGCTTGCTCATAGAACGCTGCGGAGGCTTGATGCGCGCCATTAGAGCCTTGCAGGGGCTCGACGAACAAGGCGGCGATTTTTCCAGTACGCAGCACAGCGAGCAGTTGTTCAAGTATGTCGGATTCGGCGCATCGGTCGACAAATGGCAGGGTGTGCAATCCACCGGGACGCAAGGGCGCATTTGGCCAACACAATGCGGCACTCATGGCCGATTTGCCGTGCATGCTTCGTTCGAAGGCAATGAATGCTTGGCGGCCCGTGTGGGTGGCGGCCAGTCGCATGGCGTATTCAGCCGCCTCCATGCCGGTGGACAGCAGACCTGCCTGACGCATGTCAGACGCAAGCAGTTGGTTAATCAATCGATCGACACGGGGTTGATGATCGACAGGCAGGCGGCCTGCGGCCCAGAGTCGCGTTGACTGGGCTTGCAAGGCGGCGGTGATCTTGGGCTCGCAATGGCCTAAAAAAACCGCGCCATAACCGGTGATCAGATCTGTCCATCCTTGGCCGTGCTGGTCGTGCAGCAGACTGCCCAGGCCACGACTCAGCATGGGTGGTGTGATGGATGGCGTCATGGTGAAGTGCTCGAAGTGCGTTCCGCTGGATCGGTTTGAGCTGTTGCTGCCACAGCCTGCCGAACTGCGCGTTGAGCGGGCTGTTGATGCAGCACGATAAGCCCGCTCAACCCGATGAGGCAGCCCACGAGAAATTGCATCGTGGGCCAGGGTGTCAGCTGGGGAAGTACTATCAGCATGGCGATCGAGGGCAGAAGATACAGGCCATCTCGGGGGCGGATGTGCAGATGCCCCTGGTGAATGGCCGCGATCAGCAATGCCGACATGACCCAGGCCTCACTCAGACACCACGCCATGGCGGCTGCTTGGGAACCCAGTTGAGGTACCCACCACAGGTTGGCCGCGATATTCAAACTCAGGCCTATCAGGCTGATGCGCATCAGCAGTGCATCCTGGCCCTGAGCCAGGCAAGCCACGGCCAAGACGGGGGTGACCAGTGCAAAGCCCAACCCTATCGAGAGCCACTGAAAAACCGGTACCGCAGACGCAGTGCCTTGCGTGTAGGTGTCACCATAGAGAAAGCCCAAGATCCAGGGCCCGACGAAATGACCGCCTACGGCCATGCTGCAGGACAAGGCAATGAGCCACCTGGTCAGCGCGTTTAGTTGTAACCGGAATGTGGCGTGGTGGTGTTGAACCATCCAGGACATCGCCGCAATCAGTGGGGTGGTAAACATCCAGGCTGTGTCGGTCAGTGGCGCGAACAGCCGCTGAGCGGCACTGAAGGTGCCCAGCTCGTGGGGTTCCCGCCAAGTCCAGAGAAAAAAAACGCCCGTTAGGGCCGACAACTTGTAGCTGACACCGGCCAAACCGAACAACCATGCCTTGCGCAACAGCGGGCGCAAGCCAGGCGAACTCCATGAGGCGCGTAACCGATAACCCAGCAGTTGCGTGGCTTGCCACCGACTGCCCCAAAGTTGCAGCCATTCGCGAGTGATCACGGCCAACCCCATGGCACCACCTGCGCTGATGGCGGTGGCCCAGGCCAGGAACGGGGTTTTCAACAGAGCGATGCCCGAGATCAAAAAGGTGGACTGTGTGGCCAGCGCCAATGTGGAGGCGCGACCGAAAGCCTGGCGTGTTTGAAACACCACGTGGTAGCTGCTCCAGGGCATGAAGAGCAACACCACGGCCGCACTGAACAGCACCCAGCGTTGTTCCGCTTGCTGCACAGGGCCCCAGCACCCCCACAGGGTGACGCCTGCTGCCAGCACCAGGCTCAGTAGGCAGCGCCATGTCATCAAGGCATTCAGTAGGTCACGTTCATCGGAGGGTTGTTGTGCCACTTGCCGTGTGGTGACCGCGGTGGTACCCATGTCCAGTATTTCTTGCGCCGCGAGGAATAGACCTGAGATTAGGCCCACGAAACCGAATGCGGCCGGCTCGAGCCAACGTCCCAACAACACCGTCGCCAGAACGAATAGCAATAACCGCAACCCTTGCGCGATGACCACGATGCGCTGGTTGCGGGTGACCCGGCTCGCCCCCGCGTGAATGGCGTGCTGAGAGTTTTCAGCGTGCGTCACGCCCGTTGGCGCAGGAGGTCGCATCATCGTGTTGATTTGTCCAGTACGACACGATCCAGGATCATGGCGGTGATGCTCAAGGGGGGCAGTTTGTAGCTCAAGCGCACCGCCCCTTTTCCTGCCTTGCTTTTGGCGGTCAGCGAACCTTCTTGCAAACGGATCTCACCTGGAGCGCCCCGGTTGAAGCGTGAGAGTTCCACCTGCTTGGCCCACTTCAGGCCGGGAATTTGCGGCAACTCGGTGCCGGTATGGGCATCCAAAGCGCTGGCGGACAAGGTTTGCGTGCTGACTTTAGTGAAAGAGCTCACACCATAGAGGGTGATGTCGCCATCCATGACTTGCGTATCGCTCTTGTTCACGAGCATCATCGCCAACGTGCCGTTGTCGAGCGTGGCAACGGCATCAACCAACGGAACTTTACTGGTGGCGCTCACCACGCCCAGGCCCGAGGTGCTGAAGGTGGGAGATGAGACCTCGGTTTGAACCAGGTTTTTCCCAAGGTGATGGCGATACATGCTGAAGGCCATACCCGGTGCCGTGCTGGCCCAGCCCCCTTGCCGGCGGCCCACCCATCCCATGAAGGCGCTGTCGGTGAGTTTGAAGAAGTTGGCCATCTCAACCCGGGGCGCTCGCAGAAAGGTGTTCAGGGTCGACGCGACAAACAACGCAGACCCCATGGTTTTGACATGGTCGACCCATGGACTGGCGGGTAGGACATGGAAAAACGGCCCCCATTCCGTGATGGCCAATGAAATTGGCCTGGCGGGGTTTTCGTACTTGGCCAGCAAGGCGGACACGTCTTTCAGATTGGTCTCGATCTGCTGTGGCGCTGCAAGCATGGCCTGATAGACCGCCCGGGCATCCGCGGTTTCTTTCACACCGATGACCACCGGGGCATAGGCATTGTGGATGGCCAAAAAGTCGACTTGTGGCGCGGCCTGTTTCAGCAGAGTTTCAGTCCATCGGTCGTCGGCAATGAAACGGTAGTTGCCGTAGTTAAGGCCGCCAATAGCCCCGATGCGGATGTCCGGATCGGCCGCCCGCATGGCCTTGGCGAAGTCCATGAATTTCTGGGTGTATTTCGAGGCCGACATTTCTGCGCCCGACAGGTCGCCCTTCATGTAGAGCTCGTTGCCGATTTCCCACCAGCGAACTTTGGGTTGAATTTCTTTTTTTGCGTAGTTGACCCAGTCTGCGGCTTCTTGAGGTGTGCCGGTGCCTGCATTGACGGTGAACATCAGTTCTGCGCCGACGAATCGAGCCACCTCTGCGATTTCTTGCGAGCCCAAGACATGGCGAGACTTGGGGCCACCTGGGTGGTGCAACGTGGTGGGACGTTTGTCCTGAGGCCCAATGCCGTCACGCCAGTGGTAGGTGTCGGAGAACACCCCGCCAGGAAAACGAATCACCGTGGGCCCTATCTCTTTGGACAGCCGTAATCCTTCCGTATCCAGGGCGTTTTTCTTGCTGGACCACAGACCTTGTCCATCGAAAATCCATTCCACATTGGTGCCGTAGAGCGTGGAGGGAATGACCCGTACCACCTGATGAGCATTGACGGTGATGTTGACACGCCCCTCTGCCGCCGTGCTGGTTTGCGGCACAGGGGGGGCTGATTCTGTACGGGCTGCAAGCTGCTCGGACCCAATATTGACACTGTCAAAGAATGCCTGCCCGGATTGGCCCGTCGCGATGGCATAGACGATCAGAATGTCGGCATTGGCGGGGACGGCCAGGACGTGGTTTTGATTGCGCAGCTCCCCGCCAGAGTCGGTTTGCGTCAGTTGGACATTGCCGAGATCACCGCCTTTACCCAGCGCATGGACGCCGACCACGGCCGTGCCGCTATCACTGGCGCCCAGCCGGACTTGTATGCTCACAGTGCGTCCACGCCAGCGAGTGGCATTCAGCAACTGACCGACTCCCAACAGTTTGTCGCCGGTATTGCGACCGTTGGGTTGGAGCACCATCACCTGCCCTGATGCACCGGGTTGCTTGTCCAGCAATTGGACGCGGCCTTTGCTGGTGACGGCGGCGTCGAGCGCCCAGCCCGGAGGTAGCCCATTTTGGGCCGGCTGGTCAAAACCGGGGTTGGCCAATTCAGCACTGTCCACCGCCAGCGCTGCGGGGCAGTTGATTCCAGCGAGTGCCAGCAAACCCCAGAGCAATGTTTGCCGACAGCTGTACAAAATAAGCATCCCCCGCGACCTCATGCAGCTCGCACCTGGCTGAAGTAATTGCGGTACCAGTCAATACTTTCTTTGAGTCCGTCTTCAATGGTGTATTGCGTGAGCCAGCCCAGCATGCTGCGGGCCTTGGCTGCACTGAGGTATTGGTGTGGGATCTCGGCCTTGGCTTCGTTGAGGATTTGGGGTTCCAGATCGGTGCGGCTCATCAAGCGCAAGATGCTGCGGGTGATGTCGAGCACGCTGAGCTGGCTTTCAGTGCTGTAGTTGAAGGCCTGCCCGTGCAGTTTGTCGTCTTCCATGGCTTCCGCCAGGAAAAGATAGAACTGCGCCACGTCCCGGACATAGACATAGTCGCGGATCATGCTGCCATCGCTGCGAATAACGGGGCGTTGGCCATCGATGATGGAGCGGATGGTGCCCGGCACGATGCGGCTGAAATTCAAATCACCGCCACCAAAGAAATTGCCACAACGCGTGATGCAGACCGGCGTGCGGTAAACGTTGTGGTAGGTCTGAGCGATCAAATCGGTGCAGCTCTTCGACACGTCGTAGGGGTGCATGCCTTGCAGTGGCATGGTCTCGTCGTAAGGCAGGCGAGGTTGCTCGCCGTAGGCTTTGTCGCTGGAGGCGATGACAACCCGTTTCACAGTGGAGATCTGGCGGCAGGCGTCCAGTAGATTCCAGGTGCCGCGGATGTTGGCCTCAAAGGTCGAGCGAGGGTTGCGGTTGGCGACGCCGACGATGGGTTGGGCACCCAGGTGCATCACGGTGTCGACTTCGTACTCGTTCACGGCGCGCAGCAGGAGCTCGTAGTCTTCGAGCGAACCGAACACTGTGAAATTTGGCTGTGAGCCGGGAATCAAGCTGGCTTTGGTGGTGCTGGTCAGGTCGCGTACCAGACCAACAACATTGGCGCCGCGCTTGTTCAGCTCAGCGATCATCCAGCTGCCTAGGAAACCTGAGGCGCCCGTCACGAACACATTGCGGCCTTGCCAGAATTTTGGATTGTTCATCATGGTTCTCTCAGTTTTTTTTGGTTTGCGCGGCCTCCAGCGCGAGGTGGTCGAAGTATTGGTAGTGCTTGTTGGTTTGCGTCAGATTAGCGCGTGGCACCAAATCGCTGGTGGACAGCAGCTCTTCCATTTCTTGCTGGTCTTTGTAGGTGTCCATCGACTTGAAGAAACCGTCATGGCGGTAGGTGTAGAGCAAGCCTTTTTCCAGCAGCTTGGGGTAGACCTCTCGTTCGAGGTTGCTGCCTTCCCAGTGATCGAAAACGCCTTTGTTCATGACGAAAAAGCCGGCGTTGATCCAGTGTGAATTCAACCGTGGTTTCTCCTTGAATCCGGTCACCCGGTCTTGCGCGTCATATTCCACCGTGCCGTATTGCGATTGCAGTGGCACGCTGGTGAGGGTGGCCAAACCGCCATGGCTGTTGTGAAAGGCAATCAGTTTGTCCATTGGCACGTCGCACAGGCCGTCGCCGTAGGTGGCCATGAACTGATCGCGCAACAAATGGCGGCACTTGTAGATGCGGCCAGCGGTGTCGGTGTCTTCGCCGGTGTTGACGATAGTGATGTCCAGGTCGTTGTCCTTGTCGGCAAAGTAGTCTAGGATGACTTCCTTACGGTGCCCGATGGACAGAATGAATTCCCGATGCCCTTGAGCGGCAAACAGTTGCATGATCTGTACCAGGATGGGTTTGCCGCCCACAGGCATCATGGGCTTGGGCAAGTAATCGGTGAAGGGATAGGCTCGAGTTCCTTTCCCGCCGGCCAAAATCACAACTTGCATAGACACTCCTAAAGAAAATTGTAAAATAAGGAAATGGGCTACTTGACTTGAAGAACTTCTGGCCGGGCGTGCGGCGCCTCTTGTTCCCGACGCCATGCCAGATTGCGAACATTCCAATAATGAGATGCGACGATCAGGCCCGCCATGACCCAAAACACCCGCGCAGGCCCTGGGACACGCAGATAAAAGCTGCCTAGGCCATCGATCATTATGGCGATCAGGCCCGCCATGGCCCCGACATTGAGCATCAACATCTTCTCGCTCAACGCAAACTGCGTGTTGCGGTAGGCCAGCCATAACAGATGAATGTTCAAGCCCAGGAACAATATCAAACCGATCGTTCCTTGTTCCGACCAAACCAAGAAATAGGTGTTGTGCACAACCGGCCATACCGGGCCAAACATTTCGACCAACTTGGCCGTACTGTAGGGCGTATAGCCCAAAATTTGATAAGAGAAACTGTTCAGCCCAAAGCCGACTATGGGCTTAGCCTGAACCATTTTCCAGGCCACCTGAAGCCATTCGTAGCGAAAGTCCAGCGCACCCGAATCACTAGCGGTCAGTCGGTTGATGATGGGCCCCGCGGCCAATGCGGCGGCGATGCCGATCCCTAGCTTCATACCGCCCTTGAGCAAGCCAAAGCGAAGACGCAACAAGGGGTGAAAGTACAAAAAGCCCATCAAGACCAGCATGGCGACGGCATAGGCGACCCATGCTGTGCGAGACAGTGTCAGCAGCAATCCCACTAGGCCCATGGCTGACAGCAGGGCCAGCAGCCATTTGGTGCGCACCCCATAGTTAGTGAAGATCAAGGCCGTAAAGGTGGGCAGCAAGAGTGCCAAGTAAGCCGAGAACAAATTGGGATGGCCCACCAATCCGGAGACACGGTAGACGTCGCCCGCATGCAAATACACTCCCAGATTGGCACCCAACACGGCTTCGGGGGCTGCTTCGCCCAGAGCCTGCAGCCCCAGCGACCGTTTCAGCGTGTACTGCAAACCTGCGACCAGCAAATTCACCAGCACCCCCCAGGCCAGCGCCACCACCACGTGATGAAAGTGCCGCTCGCGCACGCACTCATTGACGACAACCAGAAACAGCAGCCAGCACTTGAGCATGCGCACCACTTCAAACGCGGCAAACTGTCGATAGGGTCCCAGCAGAATGCTGATGGCACCCAAGCCAATCAGACCCAACCACCAGCCAGATACTCCAGACATTCGATAGTCCTGCCGGTAACCTCGTGCGTAATCGCGAATCAAGAACACGATTAATGGCACCATGAAAAGATCCATCAAGTCAATGCTGAAAGACGGTGCTCCCCCAACGTGAATTTGGCGATTGAAATTGATGGATAAGCCGAAGACCGAACTGACCACCATGCCCAGCAGAAAAAACAAGCGAGGATTTCTGCTGGCGTACAACATCAATGGCAAGAGCGTGCCGGCAATCAACGGCAGCGAATACAACCGATTGGCGCTGAAAAATACAATCACCAATATGGCCGCCCAGAGGGCCGCCACAGCCACCAGCATCCATTGAGGCCACCCCAAGCCCCTGAGCGAAGTCGTTGAAGCAGAGTTGACTGTCATTGTGAACGGACGTCAGGACTCACCAGCCGCCACAATGACGCGCACGTCGTCGACGCCATTGCCTCTCAGTAATTGTTCGGCCGCGAGCAGTTCACGCATTAGTGTCTTGTTTTCATGGGCCAGCAACAGCATGGCATCCGCGTGCGTAGCTGACACCAGGTTGCGTGTGTCGGCAGTCACAGAGCCCAGTTGCAGCAACACATAGTTGTAGCCCGCTCTTGCTTGTTCGAGCAAAGTAGTTAAATGTTGGCGGTGCACCACCAATGGCTTGCCCGCTTGCCCACCTTGAGGCAAGACAGAAACATTTGGAACCGTTGTGGCTTGAATGAGGGCAGCCATCTCGGCAGGACCTTCTCGCATCAACTCGGCATAGCCGGTTTGATGGTCAAGCCCTAGACGTTGGCTGATGCCGCCACCGTCGTTTTTGACGCGTGCATCAATGAGCAGGACCGAGCCGCCTAGTTCGCTTTGCAGACAGTAGGCCTGCATGAGTAGGACATTGGTGGAGAGTTGGTCGTCATTGGCGCAGCTGAAGCCCAGGACAACGCCGCTGTCGGTGCGAGGGTATTCTCGCTCGATCAGGCGCGACAAATAGCGGTAGGAACGGGATGCCGGTTCGCGTTCTTTGACTACGGAGTCCAGCAGAGTTTCATACCACTGTGCCAAGGGTTTTTTGTCTGCAGCCATAATCAGTCGTTGTTGGGCAGACGCCGGGCCTCCCCCATGTTTTGATGAGCGCGCGTGTCCTGCAGCACAGCGCTGGCGGATAGCGGGAAGAGATTGAGCAGGAATTTTTCGTCTTGATCGACCACCGCCAGCAGTTTGAGCGGGCCCTCGCGGGTACTCAGACGCAGTCGGGTCACACGTTCGAACATAATTTCCAGCAGCAACGCGGCAATCACCCCCAGCACCGCGCCAACCAGCAGCGCAGCAGCAATCAACAGCTTGGTCTGCGGCCAAATGGCTTGTTCTGGCGTGTGCGCAGGCTCGACCACGCGCATGGCTGGCGGTGCTGACTTGGCCGTGGCCATGGAAACCGACGCTATGGTCAGTTTTTCGTTTAAGCCCGCATATTTGTTTTCCAGGAAGCCTTGCCGACGCTCAAATTCGTGATTGAGCTGCAATTTTTCAGGAATCTGGTCGAGCAGGCCGCGCATTCTCTCCAGCTCATCCTTCTTGACCTTCAGGGCCGATCGGGAGCCTGCCAGGGTGGATTCGATCGCCAGTTTTTTTGCCAGCAGCACTTCATAGGTCGCTGCCATAGTGTTGGCGCTGCGAACCACAACACTTTGTTGGTTGCCCGATAGCCCGGCCTGAGCTTCCTTAATTTGTTCTTCGATCTCTCGAACTTCGCGGGAGTCCGGCTGAAAAGATCGGAGTGCTGCAGCCAAGGCAAGTTCCAGCTTGGGCAGCCGGTCGCGGCTCGCTTCTTCTTTGAAGACCCGGTCACTCTTGAGTTTGGCGCCTTCAGTTGCAAGCTGGGCCTCGACCGTGTGCAGGGCGGCTTCGTTCTCGGCGGTTTGTGCTTCAAGGTCGGTGACGGCTGCTCGCAAGACCAGCCATTGGCCAATTTGAGCGCGGTCTTTTTCAAATAGCAACACTGCTCCGGTCTCAGAACGGAATTGGCGCACTTCTTTATCCAGTTGGTCCAGCTCACCCTGAGTTTTGGCGGCTTCCTCGCTCAGACTTTTTTGAGCCTGCTGCGCTTCCAGAATAAACCGCTCCCGCCGTTGTTCCAGATAAACCTCGATCAAGGTATTGGCAATTTCGTGAACCCGTTGATTCGAGCCTTTGACAATCACCAGCCCAATATTGGCTTCACCAACTTGGCGAACCGAGACGCCGGTTTCAAAGTCGCTCATGATCTTGTATTGCTCAATCTGCTCCGGCGTTAGCCCGCCGGTCTGTTCGGATTTGCCCAGCACCCAATTTTTGAACTGTCTATAGTGGCGGCCAACCCAAGAGGTGGTCCACAGGTGGATCGCGTATTTACTGAAGGGGTGATATACGTCTTCGTACTTCAGGTCCAGTCGCTGAATAACTTCGCGAAGCACGGCGGGGCTGGTCATCAAGGTAGCCTCATCGTTCAGTCCATCTTTGCGGAAGATGTTCCAGCCTTGATAAAAGGCGGTTCGCTGAATGTCTTTGTCCGAATCCACCGCGACCATCACTTCGGCTTGAAAGGTGGACGGCCAGATCATCACATAGGCGCTGACCAACAGCGTGGTCATAAGCATGGTGGCGATCACCACCCATTTGTGGCCACTGATAGCCTGATTGATGGTGTCTAAGGCGCCTTTGAACTGAAAACTATCAGCTTCAGGGCGGTGCGGAATAGCTTCGGTCTGCAGCATTCGGTGTGTCGTTGGTCGTTGCATTAGGGTTGGTCAGCGGTAGACCTCGCGCAGAATCAACACATTAAAAATGGGGGCCAGGATGGTGCTGGTGTCCTGCAGCGCGCGTACGATTTGGCTGCGTGCGCTTTCGGGAACCAAAATCAAATCGTTGCCTTTGAGTGTCATGGTAGCCATGGCCATATACATCTCAGGTTGGCTCACGTTCTTGCCGTGTGTGTCCAGCAAATGTGATTCCAAGTGCCCATCGGCATTGAGTCGAATGACCGATACGCTGTCCAGCACGCCGGATTTGGTGGCATCGCCTGCTTGCGCTACCGCCTGTGCAAGTGTCGCGGCTTGACGCAGAGGCAACGCACGGGGAATGCCCACTTGGCCCACGATATAGACCATGGGTTCTGGTGGGTTCAGCACCATGACGTTGACGTCAGGCTCTTTCAGTCGCACGCTGAACAGCGTTTTCAATTCCTGGGCCAGATCTTTGGGTGTTTTGCCGGCGGCCTTGATTTCGTCGAGCAAGGGCAGCGAGATGTAATTGTCAGAGCGCACCACGACTTTGCGCGAAAAATCAGGGTGCTTATAGAGAAACACTTCTAGTTGATCGCCGGGCTGTATGAGGTAAACAGTTTCGTACTGACGGGTGGCATTCAGCACCTCAACTTTGACTTTCAACGTCTCTGTGGTTGTCGGGGCGGTGGTGCAGGCGGTGACGAGCAAGCCCAAGAAGCTGGCAGCGACGGTCTGACCAACAAGATGCAGTAGACGCGAAACGATGCGCTCAAAGCGGGAGTTGGTGTTCAAAACTGGGCCCGATCAAGGTGCAAATCAACAGGCAAGTCACAATGCAAGGCGGTTCCCAGCAGGCCATGGGCTGAGGAACGGAGGGCGACAGAGGCCGTATCACGCCAATCCCAGGACATTGCTCGATTCGGGTTGATGTAGACCGAGTCTAACCCAAGCGCATGACCGCATTGAGGCTTGGTAGTGAGCGTATGCAATCTCATGTATTTGACCAATAACGTTGTAGCGAGGGACGAGCCTCTTGATGCTCAAGCTGGGTTTGCAGGTGGTGAGTCAAGCGCTCCGGGACAGGATGGGCGGCTTGTAAGCGTTTGTACATGAATTGCTGGCGAACCTCGCGCTTACAAAAGCCGGCGGTCAGGGCCTCGATTTCAATGGAAGTCAGGTCGGGATGCCAAAAATCCACAATCAAGATGGCGCGACGACGATCACCTCGATTCCATACTTCGTGCTCAAAGGAGTCTTCAAACAGCAGCACTTTGCCTTCTCGCCACGCCATGGTTTCTTGGCCGACGCGGATGCAGCACCCTGGTGGAATCTGTAAGCCCAGATGGCAGCGCACACGCAGGTTGTCCACGCTGCAGTGAGCGCGCAGATGGGAGTCTGAAGCATGGACCGACAGCAAGGCATCGCCCCAGGGATAGTCGAGGCAAATGCCGGGAAGTTGGCGCAGCAGCGCATGCGTTTTGGGGCAAGCCTGCGGATTGAGCGGCTCTAAGTCAATGCCCATGTAATGCAGCAAGTGCACCTGCCACAGGTTGTGCATTGACGTAGGCGTGTACCTCAGGCATTGGTCGTCCGTCAGTGCCGCCCATTCGTCGTGAATGATTGGGGCATGGGCTTGCAGTTGGAGTGCGGCGGGTAAATCGGCTTCGTCCCAGAAAGCGCGGTGACGCAAGCCTGGAAACAGGGGGTAGTCTGGGCTTTGATCAGGTGGCCTGGCGCTGGCCAGTGCCGGCTGCTCGAATGAGCGCAAATAAGCTTTGACCCGATCCAGTTCCGGACCACTTTGCATGATGCGCTCGAAATAACCGCCGTGATGCATGGCTTCAGCAATGGCGGCGCAGTCGTGGGTTTTGATACTCATGACAATGCCGCTCGTTGAAATCGAAGATCGCTGAGCCGAAAAACGGTGTTCAATCCCAGGCGCACCCGCATTCGGTGATTGGCCCACCCGGCACACACCACGCTACCGATGGCGGTGGCGGTAGCGGCGCCCCACGCCCCTCCAAACGGAACGCAGATCCAATTCAGCGCAGCATTAACGAGCATGCCCATGCACAGGCTGAGAATCGCCTCACGACTGTGACCCGACAGGGCGGCCAGCAGAACCGCCGGGCCGCACAAGGCGGCCAACAATTGCCCGCCCAGTAACACCATTAGCGGGCCGTAGGCGGCAGCGTAGTGGGCGCCAAAGAGTCTGGTCAACCAAGGTCCGAGCAATGCAAATGACATCAGCGCGGCAAAGCACGTCAGTACAACCAGCCGAGTGCTACGTGCGACGACCTCTTGAGCCTGTTGTGTATTGCCGGCGCGCAGCGCAGGCAAGCACGCCACGAATTGCGGCGCCATGACGGTGGTGATTGCATTCACCGCCATCAGCACGGTTTGTGAAAACCGCTGAGCGACGGCATAGACGGCGACAGAAGACTCCGGGGCTTGCCAACCGAGCAGCAACAGGTCCAGGCGTTCGTTGGCCGCGGCGACCAGCAGCACGGCCAGAACCCCTACTGCAGCTTGAGCCCAGGGCCTGGGGGCATAGCCTGGGGCGACCTGAGGGATGGCCCTACGTTGGAGCTGATAGGTCAGTGCGCTGGCGATCAGCAAAAGCAGCACAGAGACGGCCAAATATAGATCCATGACCACGGCTGGAGATAACCACGTTCCGGCAGCGGGCCATAACGCAGCCAATCCCAGCAGCATCAACACCGTGCGCAGCATGGAACTCAAGACCTCGGCCAGCAGGGCGTGATGCAGCGCCTGCAGGCTGCCTGCGAGCACACTGACGAGCACGTTGGGCAGCAATAAAGCCAGACCAATTTTTACCAAGGGGATCGAGGACGCTGTCGGCTCAATCCAGCCAAGCTGCAGGACAACCCAAGCGGCGGCCATGAGCAGTAGCGAGGTCAGCAGGGCCGATCCAAATCCAAAAATCAACACCCCTCGCGCTAAATCGGGTCGATCGCTGGCCAGGCTTTCCCCCACAAATCGAACCACCACCAAGGGCATGCTGATGCTACCCAAGGCGGTGGCCATGGCCAACCAGGCCAGCGTGAGGCTGACGTGCGCAAAGCCTGTGGGCTCCATGCTTCGAGCCAGCAAGATGTTCAATAAAAACGCAAATGCGGCACCGCTCAGCTTGGCCGCTACATTGATCAACCCCGCATGTCGCCGCCAGCCAGGGGGGCGATCCATGCGCTCCGACACCGCTGTTTCAGTAGGCATTCGGATCGTCCAATACCTTGAATACAGTCATCCACAGAATGCGAATGTCCAACCAGAGTGACCACTCATTGATGTATTCAAGGTCGTAGCGAATTCGGTTCTCCATTTTATCGGGCGTGTCCGTCTCGCCGCGAAACCCATGCACTTGCGCCCATCCGGTGATGCCTGGTTTGACCTTGTGACGCAGCATGTAGCCATCGATCAGCTTGCGTTGTGATTCGTTCAGCGCCACCGGGTGTGGGCGCGGGCCCACAAGCGACATGCGGCCCTGCAGCACATTGATGAACTGGGGTAACTCATCCAAGGAGGTGCGGCGCAGGAAGGCCCCCAATGGCGTGATACGCATGTCTCCTTTGCGGGCCTGAACGAATTCGTTCTTGCCATCTTCGACAACGGCCATGGAGCGGAATTTGTAGATGAAAAACTCTTTGCCATCCAGGCCATAGCGGCGTTGGGCAAAGATCGCTGTTCCCTTGGACGTTGCGCGAATGGCTAGCGCAATAGTCATCATGGGCAGGGCCAAGATCACCAGCGCAAAGGATGCGAGCGCAATGTCAACGGCGCGTTTCAGGACACCATCGACACCATGGTGGGGCGTATCCACCAGACTCACCATGGGCATGCCCCCTAAGACATCCCAACGGGCGCGCAATAAACCAAATGGTGAGAAATCAGCCACAAACAAAACGGACACGGCGGAGTCGCGCAGTTGATCCACTAGTTGGCGAATACGCAACTCGGCTCTTAAGGGCAATGTGATGTAGACTATATCAACATCGCCCTGCCGAATGCGTTGCATGAGGTCATTGAGGTCGCCAGTGATGGGGACTTTGTTGAAGACCCGATCCACCTCAGGACGTCGGCCTTCAAATACGCCCAGAATGCGGATGCCCATCCACGGGTTGCGCCGCAATTGTTCTATTACATGAAAACTGGTGTCGTTGGCGCCAATGACAGCCGCCACGCGGAAATTGCTGCCACGTCTGCGCAGTGTGCGCAGAGTCAGGCGCAGCACCACGCGCCCACCGCCCAACATTGCATAGGCGAGTAAACCCCAAACAGGAACCAGGGCGCGCGGCATGTCTGGCCAAGGATTAACGACATAAAGCACCGCCATCAACAGCAGCATCGTGGCACAACAGCATACCAGTGCGCGGGAGAGCTCCGCACGCAATGGAGCGATTCTCCAGGATCGGTACAGCAGCCATTGTCCGGCAGACAGGTTGAAGAAGGCCAATGACAACAGGGCCATGAGCAGATGTTCTTCGCTCCAGGGCGAGTTTAGCCACTCGCCAGCGAGCCACAGTGCAGCCATTAGGCAGCCTGCGTCGCTCAGTCGAAATAACTCAACCAATGTGGCGCCGTGGCTGTGGACCCAGCCTCGTTTGTGGCCACGGTTTGAGGAGGGATAAGACGTTGTCATGGTTTGCGCAGGGTGCCTGGGTAAAAAACATGGACATCAAGTGACGGTGGAACGATCAAGGGTTGAGGTGACAAACCGCACAAGATGTGTGCGCTGATGTTTGGTTGCCTTGCAAGAAGCTTGCCTGGCTGACTTGCTTGATTGATGGCCGGCAAATGGTCGAACAATGCTGGGCACACGTGCTGAGCTCTGCTGAGAATATGCTACAAAATCCACTAAAGTCTCGACCCTGTCAGTTACTATATCAGTAGCGGATGCTAACTCTTCGTCAAGGCAGTGCAGTTTTTTTTGTCTTATGTTGACCGATATTGGAACAAAAAATGTGGGAAATTTTGTTGAACGGTCAACTAAAAAAGAACCGTCATGAGTCGGTCCTGAACAACCCCCAGAACTCGCGTGAATGCTGGGTTGTCGAGTTTTTCACGGGTGCCGATTCCCCCAGCTTGCATTTCAGTAGCAGGCAGTTTCTGGGAGTTTTTCGTGATGTTTGCTTGCCCCGCCACTGACGATTTCTTCCGCTCACGCATCGATCAGATGATCGGCCTGCGCCACCCGCTGGCGGTGCTGGCTTCGCGCATGCCTTGGCAAGGGATCGAGGCGCGCGTGGCTCACCTGTTCGTGCGCAAGGTCCACGTCGGCGTGGCCATGTCCGATCTTGACCACTTTGACGAGAAACCTCAGCGCAATGCAACGGCGAGTAACGCTGGACGCCTACGTGTGCCTCTGCGCGTGATGATTGCGCTGCTGTACCTCAAATACGTATTCAACGAATCCGACGATGGCGTAGTCCGGCGTTGGACTGATACGCTGCGCTGGCAGCGCATTGCCGATCAATCCCGCAGCCGCAAGAGCGCCACAGGTACACCGAAGCTCTACGCTTGGCACGCATCGGAGGCGGAGTGCATTGCCAAAGGCAAGAGCCAGACACCCTACGAATTCGGGGTTAAGGTAGGCATTGCCAGCGCGCTGCACCACAACCTGGTAGGGGCATCATGGCGTTCAAAGGCAAGCCGTATGATGGGCACACATTGGCCGAGCAGATGGAGAAGGCGGCCGTGCTGGTGCAGGACACGGGTGTCAAGCCGGTGACGGCGTATGTGGACCTGGGTTGCCGGGGCGTGGATGCTGCCAATACGGGCCTGGCCATCAAGCACCGGGGCAAGCTCAAGACGATGACGGCCAAGGAGCGAAAATGGCTCAATCAGCGCCAGTCGATCGAGTCCATCTCGGGCATCTCAAGGCCGATCACCGCACGGGCAGGTGCCACCTCAAGGGTGAGCAAGGCGACCGGCTGCACGCGGTGCTTTATGCGGCAGGCTGCAACACCAGTGGCTGTTGCGCATGATCACCAAAAAGGGGGCCTTCTTGCGAAGGGTTTATTCGCGCATATGTCATGCAGCCGGCCCATGTCTGAACTGGCTGGGATGCTGCCTGAACTCGCCACCCTAACTCGTCAGACGTCTGCAACAGGGTTGGCCGTTGCAGCAAAATGAACTTTTCAGGGGTGGCTCATGAGGGCATTGGTCTGCGGAGTTTTAGGGCAAGACGGCGCCTATCTGGCGCGTTTGTTGCTGAATAAGGGCTACGACGTTTGGGGAACGTCACGTCGTGTGTCCCATTCATCGTTGGATAATTTGAATTATTTGAACATTCAGCATCAGGTTCATCTGCTCACCATGAATGCGAACGACGACGCGAATGTCCGCGAGGTCGTGGCAAAAAGCCAGCCCGATGAGCTGTACTGGCTGTCGGGACAAAGCTCAGTCGGACGATCTTTTCAACAACCTCACGACACCGTACATGGTGGTGTCTTGGGGCTCTTGAATGTATTGGAGGCGGTCAGGTTGTTGAATCCTCTAGCCCGTGTGTTCAATGCCAGTTCGGGCGAGATCTTTGGCGATCTGGGGGATCGGCTGGCCGAAGAGCTGTCGCCTCTGCAGGCGGCCAGTCCTTATGCGGCAGCCAAAGTGGCGACCCACGCCCTGATTCAAAGCTATCGATTGGGTTTTGGTCTGTTCGCCAGCAATGGCATTTTGTTTAATCACGAGTCACCGCTGCGTCCACACAGTTTCGTGACGCGCAAAATTGTGGCGGCGGCGGCGCGGGCCCGAGATACCGGTGAGATGCTTTCTCTAGGGCGCTTGGACATAGCTCGGGATTGGGGTTGGGCCCCGGACTATGTGGAGAGCATGTGGTTGACTTTGCAGCATGATCGGCCCGACGACTTTGTCATCGCGACCGGCCAGGCCCATGCATTGACTGATTTTGTGGCGCAAGCCTATGCCTTCTTTGATTTGGACTGGCATGACCATGTACGCAGTGATCCCTCTTTGTTTCGCCCCAGCGATCGCACCTTCAGTGCAGGCTCGCCAGACAAGGCTGCACGCGACTTGGGCTGGCGCAGTCGCCACCAGATGCCTGATGTGGTGCGAATGATGTGTGAGGCCGAGCAAATTCTGCTGACGACAACTTCTCCACAGCGAGGTGCTTGATTTGATGACGACAACTGCGCCAAACAACCTTCCCTCCGATAGCGTTGACGCGATCCACCGTTCTCCTGCCACGGGCGTGACCGTGGTGATTCCTACCTTCAACCGGTCTGCCGATGTGCAGCGAGCCTTAGCTAATTTGTGGGTGCAGCAAGGGGTGGCGGTTGATGTGATTGTGGTGGACAACAGTTCCACCGATGGTACGGCCGATATGGTGGCGCAGCAACAGCAGCAGGTTTGGGGTGAACGATTGCGGTATCTGCGCAAGGCCCCTGA
This sequence comes from Ottowia thiooxydans DSM 14619, assembly GCF_000422885.1. Lineage (GTDB taxonomy): Bacteria > Pseudomonadota > Gammaproteobacteria > Burkholderiales > Burkholderiaceae_C > Ottowia > Ottowia thiooxydans. The sequence goes on from NZ_AUGX01000049.1 coordinate 20,243, forward strand.
AGGTCCGGCCAGTGCCCGCAACCTGGGAGTGCGTCAGGCCACCACACCCTATGTGCTGTTTCACGATAGCGATGTGGAGTTGTCCCCGAATTGGGTGCAGCATGCCATTGCTTATCTTGATCAGGAACCCCGGCTGGGGGCGGTGGGCGGGCACATTGTGTATGCCTTTGAACCCAGTCGCGTAAATGCCTACGGAGGTGATTTGGGCTGGTTTGGTCTGGCATGGGATGTTTCTGAGGGAGAGCCTTTGTCAGCGCAAACAGGGGCGGCGCAACGCATCTGGATCAACTGCTCGGCCATGCTGGTGCGACGTGAGGCCGTGCTGGCCGCCGGGGCCTTTGATGAATCGTTTTTCTACGGCTTCGAAGACACCGACCTGGGGTGGCGCTTGCGGATTCTGGGCTACGAGGTTCGTGTCGAGCCGGCTCTGATCGCGAAACATCACGTGGATGCTTTTCCGGGGGCGACACATCCGCAGATTGTTTTTCACTACTGCAAGAATCGTTTGCGCATGTTGTTGCGCAACAGTCAGTCTTGGCGCCTTCTCTTAGTTTTGGGAGTCTATCTGGGCTATGCCGTGGTGGATGGTGTGTTGCGTGCGCCGCGTCGTCCCAAATGGCAGGCGTTGTTCTGGAATATTCAGTGTTGGCGAGAAACCTGGGGTTTGCGGAAACGGTTGCAGAGCCAGCGGCAAGTGAGTGATCAGTCGGTGTGGACGTGCGGGAGTGGTCGCTGGTTTCCTCCGACACGTTTGGCGGGGCAGCGTCGTCGTGCCGTGTCGGGCAGTCATCCTTCATCGGTTGGTGTACGCGGTGCAGGGGGAGATGACCGTGTTTGACCAGTCGAGCGCCGTGGGTGAGTCTAATGGTACGAGCCGATCAAGCCCGCCCATGAGGGTGGCCATCACCAACCCGTTTGTGTGGCCTCATGTCAGGCGGGGATCGGAGCGTTTGCTGAACGATCTGGCGATCTATTTGTATCAGGCGGGTCACCATGTCGATGTGTTTGCCATGGGGCCTGACGATGCGGAAGAAAACCGTGGCGGGGTGCACTATCACTTGTTTAAAGAGCGATGGACATGGAGCCGTCGTCAGCTCAACAGCCTGCACTACTTTGCGTTTCATCTGCCGTCTGTGTTGGCGCATCACCGATTGGATGTGGTGTTCTGTTTGAACTACTTTGATGCCTATGCTGCCCTCCGATGCAGAGACAAGCATGACTTGAACTACAAGGTCATTTTTTTAAATGTGGGTATTCCGACTCGGCGCTACTTTCGAGCGGTCCCGCTAGATTGGTGGTTCATGCACAAGGTGCTGCAACAAGCGGACCAATGCTTGGTCTTGAGCGAATTTGCGCACCGCAGCTTGCAAGAAGAGTTTGGTGTGGCATCGGTCATCATGCCCCCACCCGTCGTGACGGATGCTTTTTCCCAGCCGCCCAGATTGCCCACCGCCTCCGAGCCCACCTTGCTTTTCGTGGGCGATGTCGATGAACCCCGCAAAGGAGCCAAAGCCTTGTGTGCCGCATTTGCGCGGTTGAAATTCGAAATTCCTGCCTTGCGCTTGCGTTTTGTCGGGCGAGTCAGCCCAGAAACGCAATCCGCCTTGTTGGCGCTGGTTAGTGACGAGCCTGCGCGTCAGAGCATCGAGTTTTTAGGCGTAGGCGATGTGGCGACTTTGCCTGCCTTGTATCAGTCGTCGAGCGTGACGGTGTTGCCTTCAGTATGGGAAGCCTTTGGTCTGGTCCTGGTCGAGTCGTTGGCGGCAGGGACGCCTGTGGTCGGCGCGCGCCATGGAGGGATCAGCGATATCGTGCAAGACCAGCGGGTCGGCGCGCTGTTCGATCCTGAGCCCTTTACCTTGCAGACCGATGCCGTTGATGCCTTGGTGGATGCCTTGAGGCAGGTTCTGGCGCGTGGGAAAACCGCAGACATCGTGGCGGCCTGTCGCGCGAGGGCTGAGTATTTCAGTTGGAAGACCCAAGGCCCGGCCTACGTGCGATTGATTGAATCTTTCCGTCCGACATGATGAATAATGCGTCTATCCAAGTTTCGGTGGTCATTCCGACCCATCATCGCCGCGATTTGCTAAAACGGCTGTTGACCTCATTGCAGGTGCAGTCCCTGGCGCCGTCTCAGTTTGAAGTCCTGATCGTACATAACCACACTGATGATGGCACCGAAATCATGGCGCAGCAGTGGTGCGCAGAGCAGGTGTTTTCAGCTCAGTACTTCAAGAAAAATTTTAATGGTCCTGCGCAATCCCGCGACTTTGGCGCGCGTGCCGCACTCGGAAGGGTGGTTGCTTTCATTGACGATGACTGCGTAGCCAGCCCCGATTGGCTACGCGCGGGTTTGGCCGCATTTGACGCGCCCCAGCCCTCGGGTGGCCCTGAGGTGGGGGTGGTTCAAGGGCAAACCACGCCCATGCCCGATCAAGCCAAACCCTTTTTGTCGAAAACCATCGACATTCAAGCCCCAACCGTTTATTTCGAGACTTGTAATATCTTCTATCGAAAGTCTGTCTTTGATGCTGTGGATGGTTTTTCGGCCGACTTCATTGACCGCTTCTATGGTGAAGACACCGACCTGGGCTGGAAAGTTACGCAAGCCGGTTATGCCAGCTGGTTTGTGCCAGAGGCCTTGGTCCACCACGAAATTTTCCATGTCTCATTCTACAAATGGCTGGCTGAGCCGTTGTATTTCAAAAACCTGCCGTATTTGGTCAAAAAATATCCTGCATTGCGTCAGCACATGTACATGAAATATTTCATCAGCAAAGACAGTTGCCTGTTCAATTTGTTGCCATTGGCCTTATTGGTCTTGCCCTGGGCGGGGGCCTGGGCTTTGCTGCTGCCGCTGCCTTATTTCTGGGAGCGCTACCGCAACGGGCGGCATATTCGACGGATTCACTTTCGGTTGATTCGCGCTGCGGTTGGCGTGCTGCGCAGTGCCTTCACTTGGTGGGCGCTGGCGAGCGGCTCCTGGCGAGCGAAATCGCTGTTAATGTGATGACGATGCTTGACCCCCGCCCCCTGCGCATATTGCTTGTCCACGAACGGTTTCCCCCAGACTTTGGTGGCGGTGGTGAATACGTTGTGCTGCAAATTGCCAAGCATCTGATGGCTCTGGGACACCAGGTCAAGATGCTGACCACGGGTAACCCCGCTGATCAGGTGTACGAAGGGGTGCCCCTCAAACGCTTACCGATCTCTCGATACCGATTCAATACTGTCAGCGGCATCGTGGCCCAAGAAGCCCAAGATGCCGATCTGATTCATTGCTTTTCTTATCATGCAGCGATTCCGGCGTATCGAGCAGCCCGGCGTATGAACAAACCGGTGGTGCTGGGGGTGTTGGCCCTGTTTGGTGATGCCTGGTTGAGCATGCGTGGGCCCTGGATCGGGCGCTTGTTTCAGCGCTTCGAAACGTACCTGATGCGTTTGCCTTTTGATCGGCGCTTATTTCTTAGCCCAGGATCGTTGGGGCTGGCCCATTCCCTCGGCCCCGTCCGTGCGGGGGATATGGTGCTGCCGCCAGGTATCAGCCTGGAGGACTACCACGCGGCACCTGTCAAAAATGGAGTGATGTTCTCAGGAAAGATCGACAGCCGAAAAGGTGTCGATATGGTGCTTGCGTTGGCGCGCGGCTTACCGGACGTGCCTTTCGTTGTGATGGGGTGGGGCGAGGGTCTGGTGTCATTCAGGCAAAGTGCTCCGCCGAATATCACCGTATTGCCTTTTTTAACCCGTGCCGGTTTGGCCGAAGCGTTGTCGACCGCAAGCATTTTTCTGTTTCCGAGCAAAGCAGAAACCTTTGGTTTGGTGGTGGCTGAAGCCATGGCCTCCGGCTGTGCCGTGGTGGGGCAGGCTCCGTTGGATTTTGAAGGCACTCGTATCGACCCCTCAGATGTACCGGCCTGTATGGCGGCCGTGCATGCCTTGTGGACTGACCCCGCACGCTGCCAAGCCTGTGGTGAAAAAAACCAAGTTCTGGCGCAGCAATACAGCTGGTCTAGACACATGAAGGATCTTCTCGCGGTCTACCAATCACTCGTTGGTAACCCAAGACACACGGACTGACCAATATGAAAATTGCCCTGTATCACCCCTGGATTTATCTCAAAAGCGGCTTGGAGAGAACGATTCTCGAAATCGCCAAGCGCAGCCGCCATGAATGGGTGATTTACACCAGCCATTTTGATGCACAGGGAACTTATCCCGAGTTGAAAAACTACGGCGTTCGCGAGGTCAATCGTGTCTCTGTGCAGCGCAGTTATGGCGCTGTGCTAGGGGCCTCATGGCGAATTGCCAGCACCCAGCTGGATTTGTCTCAAGTTCAGGCCCTGGTGGTGTGTTGTGACGGCTTGGGCAGCTTCATCACCTTGCGGAACGCATCGCGCCCAATTGTGAACCTGTGTTTTACCCCGCTGCGTGCGGTCTACGATTTGGAATACCGGCAGCGTCATTTGGGTCGGCAAGGCGGGCGTCGTGGCCTGGCCTTGCTCTTGGAGGCCGCGTACAAAACGATCGACCGCTGGGTGTGGAAGCGTTACCAGCGGATTATTTGCATCAGCCAGACCGTCAAGGACAGGTCGCAGGCTGGCGGTTTGCTGGGCAGCCAGCCTGTGGATGTGATGTACCCGGGCATCGATGTGCAAGCGGTTCAGGCCAGCGACCGATTTGAAGAAATCTTCTTTATTCCGGGTCGCATCATGTGGACCAAGAACATTGAGTTGGGCATTGCCGCATTCTTGCAATTTAAAAAAGTTACTGGCTCGCCTCACAGATTGGTGATTGCCGGCATGGTGGATGCCAAGAGTCAGTCCTATCTGAAAACCTTGCGTGACATGGCCGGCCATGACCAGGGGGTGGAGTTCCACCTCTCACCCTCTGATGCGGAAATGCGCGACTATTACAACCGCTGCAGCGCGATGTTGTTCACAGCCTTCAACGAAGATCTGGGATTAACGCCGATGGAAGCCATGGCCAGTGGCAAACCCGTGATTGCCGTGGATAAAGGGGGCCCGCAGGAAGTGGTTGAACACCAAGTGACGGGTTATTTGGTTCCTGCTGACCCCAACAGTTTCGCCGTGACCATGGAGCTGCTGGTCTCAGACCCTCAAAAAATGCGACGCATGGGCGCGGCAGGCTTGGAGCGTGTGCAGCGCTTCGGCTGGGACTATTTTGTCAAGCAGCTGGACGATGTGCTGGACACCATGGGGGCAACCGCTGGCTCCTGAAGTGAAGGGGCTGGCTCGGCAGATCTTTGTGAGGCGGGCCCAATCGCTTGTACTGTTGTGCAAAGAAGGTGGTGATTGATACGTCGAAATACATTTTGAAATCGATTCGTGTTTGTGTTTATTTGATATAAGTGTCTTCAAAGTGAATTTTCCAAGAGAAAACTGTGTTGCTGTCGGCGTGGGTTTCAATTCGCCGCTGGGTGCAATTCGGTTTATTGGGGCTATCTATGGCGACGTTGTCTCCCAGCGAGGCCGAGAGTGACCTTACCCCTGTTTCGTGAATGAAAGGGACATCCCCGTCCCGAGTTGACCTCCGAGTGTGGTGGTCGACGGCAACCAAGTGCCATGATGGGGTATCAAATCTCATCAACTGACTCGAAAGGGGATGCCCGTGACTATCGTAACCGTCGGAATCGATTTGGCCAAAATGAGTTTCGCCGTTCACGGTGTGAACGAGGCGGGTAAGCCAGAGTTGGTCCGCCCGGATGTCAGACGAGGCAAGCTGCTTGAACTTATCGCCAGTCTGCCGCCGTGCCTGATCGGTATGGAGGCCTGCTCCGGCGCCCACCATTGGGCTCGCGAATTTCAAAAATTCGGGCACGCGGTGCGCATCATGGCTCCAAAATTCGTGGCGCCGTACCGCATGGGAGGCAAGCATGGCAAGAACGACGCCGCCGACGCCGCGGCGATCTGCGAGGCGGTCACGAGGCCAAACATGCGATTTGTGCCGATCAAGACCATTGAGCAACAAGGCAAGCTCTTCGTGCACCGGGCGCACCAGGGTTATGTCGCCGAGCGCACCGCGCTTATCAACCGTATACGAGGTTTGCTCAGCGAAGTGGGTATCGTCTTGCCCCAGGCGTTCAAGGCGTTTCACCGGGGTGTGCACGAGGCGCTGGAGGATTTGCCGGGTTACTGCAACCAGGTCATAGGGGAGTTGATGAACGAACTCAGCCACATCCAGGAGCGCATTGCCCAAAGCGAACGGCAGATTCAACTGATGGCCAGGCAAGATGAGCAGCAAGCTCAGCGTTTGATGCAGTTGAGCGGCGTTGGGCCGGCCACGGCCAGCGCCATTGTCGCCAGCATCGGCAACGGGCACGACTTCAAGAATGGTCGCCAGTTCAGTGCCTGGCTCGGTCTGGTACCCAGGCAGAACAGTTCTGGTGGCAAAGTCAAGTTGAGTAGTATCACCAAGGCGGGGGATAACTTCTTACGTACGCTTTTGGTCCTGGGCGCCAGGTCAGTGCTAATGAATGCTGTCGGAAAGAACGACCCGGTCAGTCGATGGGCGTTGCAACTGAAGGAGCGTCGAGGCTACGGGCGCGCCGTGGTCGCTATCGCAGCCAAGAACGCACGCATGTGTTGGGCGGCGTTGAGTCTGCAAGATCAATTCAAAGTACCTACCTGAGCCTAGCTCAGGTAGGGTAGTTCAGAACTACCACCGTGTGATGAGCCACAGTTGATGATTTGAAGGTTTGGACCTGCGCCGGAGAGTACTCGATAAGAGCTAGTGACTATCCGTCCGTAATGGCGGGTGTCAGATTCGTGAATGGAGTCTTTGGCGCGCGTCTTTCATCAGGGGCCGCTGCACAGCGCAGCATCAATGCCCGTTTATAGGCACGCCGTCCGCAACCTTTCATCGTCGCTGAAAAACATCGCACAAAGACGGCAGTTTGCCTATTGTGTCCAGGGGGATGTCCTTATAGAGTTCTTAGCTCAACGATTACGCAGCCTTTTTTCGCTGTGCCTCGTACTAGCGCCGGTCAAGCTACATCGGGCTGAGATAGCCTAGGTAAGATAACATTGCGCACATGAACATGTTACGTGTGTCCGTTGTGATCTCTGTGCAGAACCGTTCTGCCATGCTGCTGGATTGCTTGCGTGGATTGGCGGCGCAAACCTTAGCGAGAGACCAGTTCGAGGTGGTTGTGATCGACAACTGCTCGACGCAAGATTTAAGCCCAGTGATTGAGCAGGCTCGGCAAACCTGGAGCCTGCAAATTCAAACCGCCAGAACCTCACAAGACCGAGGGCCTGCCCCGGCGCGTAATCTGGGCGTCCAAATGGCTAAGGGGGCGATCATTGCGTTTACTGACAGCGACTGCCGCCCAGTCCCCGAATGGTTGGCTCGAGGATTGGTGGCATTTGATGATCCGGCGGTAGCGTTGGTCAGTGGGCCCGTGTTGCCCAAGCCTGAGCAGACCGCCAGCTTTACCGCCAAACTTAGTTTCGTCACGGTCACAGAACACCCGACCTTCCCGACGGCCAACCTCATGGTCAAGCGCGAGGCTTTTTTGGCGCAAGGCGGGTTCGACATCAGCTTGAGTTTTCGCGATCCGCTGAACCGGGCGACTGAATGCGCCGACACGGATTTGGCGTGGCGTGTCATCAAAGCGGGTCATCAGCGCCGGTTCATTCCTGAGGCGGTGATGCATCATGAGCTGGAGGAGCAAGGGTTGCTGTTGTGGTTGTTGGAGCCCACTCGGTTGTTTCTGCTGCCCGAGTTGGTTAGACGCCATCCTGAGTTGCGACAGTCCTTGTTGACGGCGGGGCTCTTCTTTTATCCGCGTGGCTTCTTGTTGTATCTGAGCTTGATGCTGTGCGCCGCAGTACTGCTGTGGAAACCCGAACTTCTATGGGCGTTGCCCATCGGGATTTTGTTACGCGGCCTGATTCGCACCAAATCCCTCAACCCTCTGATGCTCTTGCGGTTTTGTGCGCGTGCGCCGCTGCATGTGCTGAAACTAATGGTCATGAATCTGGCATTGTTGTACGGTAGTGTGCGCTTCCGTAGCTTGGTGCTCTAACCGCGATCATCCCGCCCGATTGATGTTTGATTCCTACTCCTAAAGGCTCGCTGTGTCCATGGCACAAAAAAAAGCTCTCGTCACCGGCATTACAGGTCAAGACGGCTCCTATTTGGCTGAGCTGTTACTTTCGAAGGGCTATGAAGTGCATGGCATCATGCGCCGTTCGTCGTGTCCCACTGTGCAACGTGTTGAACATCTCACGGCCCACGGTGCTCAAGCCCACGAAGGTTTTTTTTTGCAATATGGGGACTTGTGCGATTCGTCCAACCTCACGCGTCTGATGCAACAGGTCCAGCCCGACGAGGTATACAACTTGGGCGCGCAGTCTGATGTCGCCGTGAGTTTTGATCAGCCCGAATACACCGCTGATGCCGATGGCACAGGCACCTTGCGTTTGCTAGAGGCGATTCGTCTGCTGGGCTTGCAAGACAAGACTCGCTTTTACCAAGCGTCGACCTCTGAGCTTTATGGCTTGGTGCAGGAGGTGCCGCAGACCGAAACCACGCCGTTTCATCCGCGCAGCCCTTATGCCGTGGCCAAGTTGTATGCCTACTGGATCACGGTGAATTACCGTGAGGCTTATGGCATTTATGCCTGCAATGGCATCTTGTTCAACCATGAGTCACCACGCCGGGGCGAAAACTTCGTCACGCGAAAAATCACTCGCGGGCTGTGCCAGGTGGCCTACGGGCATCAACCGTACTTGTCTATGGGCAATATGGATTCATTGCGGGATTGGGGTCATGCCAAAGACTACGTGCGCATGCAGTGGATGATGCTGCAGCAGAACCAGGCGGAAGACTTCGTGATTGCAACCGGCAAGCAAATTTCAGTGCGCGATTTTGTGCGCATGACGGCCGCAGAGTTGGGCTTGACCTTGGAGTTTGTGGGCCACGGCGTTGACGAAACGGCGGTGGTCTCTCGCATCGAAGGCGATAAAGCCCCAGTGCTAAAAGTCGGGGACGTGGTGGTGCGCGTCGATCCGAAGTTCTTCCGCCCTGCAGAGGTCAGTTCGTTATTGGGAAATCCCACCAAAGCGAAAACCAAGTTGGGATGGGAGCCGCAAATCACCGTTCAAGATATGTGCGCTGAGATGGTCGCCCATGACTTGGAGTTGTCACGTGCGCAAACCCTGCTGCGAAACCAGGCGGTGAAGCGCTGAACAACGCTCTAGAAGGCAGTTGAAAAAATGCACATTCGGCTGGTGCTGCCCAACAAATTAGGGCGTGTTAACACTAATGGACAGGCGGCGAATCCGAGCTAATACTCGCTTGCATGGAAATCACGCCTGAGCAGTTTGCACGCATTGAACATTGCCTTCCTACCCAGCGTGGCAATGTCAGCATGACCAATCTCCAGATAGTCAATGCGATGCTGTACGTGGCCGAACACGGCTGCAAATGGAGGGGACTGCCCAAGCGGTTTGGCAATTGGCACACCATCTACACACGCATGCGCCGCTGGGAGAAAGCCGGTGTGCTGGACAGGATGTTTCAGGAGTTGCAGCGCGAGCAGGTGGTGCGCATTCGCATTGAAGCCGTTTCACTGGACTCCACCAGCATCAAGGTGCATCCCGATGGAACGGGCGCGTTAAAAAAAACGGACCGCAGGCCATCGGCAAGTCCCGAGGTGGATGGAACACCAAGGTTCATATGGTTGCCGCGGATGCTCGAACGGCCGTGACTTTCGGTCTGTCTCCAGGGCAGGCTCATGATGCTCCTGAGGGCAGACGGTTGCTGCAGAGCCTGGGGCCGACGAATCGCCCCATTCATCTGCTCATGGACCGGGCATACGAAGGCAATGAGACACGCCAACTGGCTTTGGACTTGGGCTTCGTACCAGTGGTGCCGCCAACCAGGACGCGCCTTGACCCGTGGGAATACGACCGTGAGATGTACAAACGCCGCAACGAGGTCGAGCGGCTGTTTCGACGACTGAAGGGCTACCGCCGCATCTTCTCCAGATTCGAGAAGCTCGATGCCATGTTTCTCGGCTTCCTCAGCTTTGTGCTGGTCGCGGACGGACTTCGTGGTTTGTGTTAACAGGCCCTAGATGGTTCAGTCCGACCTGGCGCGCCTTCCGTGCGACTTCGGCCGCTACAGCGGCCTGTTTGCAGTCCATTGCGGGCGCACCTATCCACAACCTCACGCAATAGTAAGCGCACGGCGCACCCATGTTGACCGTCGCCGACAGCCCCGTCTGACGATCAGATGTCAGATTGTTGGCGCCAATTCAAAATTGACCACCTGTGCCAACTGAATTTTGACCAGGGATCGAAGGCCGGGTTTGTGGTGCCCGGCTGTGGATAAGTGTAGTGTGCTGGTGGGTGTTGGTGCTCCTGTGAATGCTCAGAACGGGTCACTGCTTGGGTTGTCGATGGTGGTGTCAGCGAGCTGCTTCTTTGCCAACTCCCTGGCTTTGCCCTGCGCCTTGGTTCGCTTGGAGCTGTGCCGGAATCGGTAAGAGTCATTGCCCGTTTCAATGATGTGGCAATGGTGGGTGAGGCGGTCGAGCAAGGCCGTGGTCATCTTGGCATCTCCGAACACGCTGGACCACTCGGCAAACGCCAGGTTGGTGGTGATCAACACGCTGGTGTGCTCGTAGAGCTTGGAGAGCAGATGGAACAGCAAGGCGCCGCCCGACTGGCTGAAGGGCAAATACCCCAGTTCGTCCAGAATCACCAAGTCCATGTTCAACAGCGTCGCGGCCAAACGCCCCGCATTGCCCTGCGCCTTCTCCTGCTCCAGCGCATTGACCAGGTCCACCGTGGAGTAGAAGCGCACACGCCGGCCGTGTTGCGTGATGCCAGAAACCCCGAGCGCAATCGCCAAGTGGGTTTTGCCGGTTCCTGGGCCGCCGATCAGCACCACGTTGTGCGCCTGCTCAGCGAACGAGAGGTCCGCCAACTGCTTGATCAAGGTCTGGTCCACGGCCGTACCCTCGAAGTCAAAGCCCGCCAGATCGCGATGCAGCGGGAAGCGAGCGGACTTCATCTGGTGGGCCACCGAGCGCATGTGGCGCTCCACATGTTCGGCCCGTAACAGGTGCTCCACCAACCAGCGTGAGGCCTGCATCCCGACACCGTCACCCTGGGCTTCCAGTTCGACCGTAAGCGGTCAATAAACCCCGCCCTTGTGCTGTTTGAGGGATGTGTACCGTGCGCGGTTCACGGTGCGCCGAGGACGATGTTCCAAGGCAGAAGGGCTTCATAGTCATCGACGGTCTGGGCCAATGGAAGCTTCTTGAACAGCGCGGCGAGGTAACGGGAGGGCTCAATGTTGTTGGCCTTGGCCGTCTCGATGAGCGAGTACAGATTGGCGCTGGCATTGGCGCCCCCCACCGTGTCGGCGAACAACCAGGAGCGCCGCCCCACCACGAAGGGCCGGATGGCGTTCTCCACCGGGTTGGAATCGAGTGGCCAGGCGCCGTTGTCCAGGAACCGAATGAGCTTGGGCCACTGCCCGTGCAAGTAGTGCAGTGCCTCGCCCAGCAGACTTGAGGGAGTCACGCTGTGCAAGTTCGCGAGAAGCAAGCGTTCGATCTCTCGCACGACAGGGGCGCTGTAGCGCGAGCGCAGGCGTAACCGACGTGCAGGCTTCCAATCCCGGGCCAGTGACTCCGCCCGGTATAGCTTGCCGATGAGTTGCACGAAACGGGTGGCAACCTGATCGGGCGAACGCGCCGCCTTCGGTATGGCCTCCTCTGCCTTGATGAAAGGTCGACGTGCGTGCACCCAACACCCCAGATGCGTCAATCCATGGTCTGCGGCGATGCCGTCATAGACTTGGTAACCATCGCTCACGAGCGTGGTTCCAGGCCGGATACCCGCATACAGCTTCTTGGCATGCACCTCACCTCGGCCTGGGGCATAGGCGAACAGCCGCACCGGTGGCCCGGTGCCGGGGCCATTCATCTGCGCCCACATGTAGCTTTTGGTCTGCGCCTTGCGACCGGGCTCCTTGAGCACCTGGACCGTGGTCTCGTCGCCATAGATCAGGTCCGAGTCGAGCAGGTGGTCGCGCAGCAGATTGATCACGGGTTGCACGGCCTGGCCGATGCGCACAACGCCGGCGGCCAGGGTGTTGCTCGCGATATCGCCGCCAAAGCGGCGCAGCAACGCGGCCGTGCGGTACAGCGGCATGCCGAACTGGTACTTGCCGGTGATGACCCAGGCCTGCGCAGCTTCAGTGAGTAGCCCGCGCGGGATGACGCGCGCCGGCGTCGGTGCGACCTTCAAACTCTGATCGCAGCAAGGACAGGCGTACTTGATACGGTGGTGCTGCAGAACGCGCACCTGTTCGGGGATGACGTCGAGTTGCTCACTGACCTCCGCGCCAATCTCCACCAGCGTGTGCCCATCATGGGCGCACACGCGCTCGGCCTCGGGCAACTCGTGACGCACGACCTCACGTGGCAGTGCGGGGTCCAGCGGCTTGCGCCCACGCTTCTTGCGCTGGTGGCCTGCCACCGGTGTCGATGCCTCTTCATCGGTCTGTGCCGGCAGCGTCTGCACGGTGGGCGCGAGTGCCTCGGCCTCGTTGAGAAACAAGTCCTTCTGGTCGGTGCTGCGCGCCTCACTCTTGGCGGCGAACAGTTGGCGTTGAAACGCTTTGAGCCGCTCCAGCGCCAAATCCCGCTCGGTGGTGGCCACCCGCAGCGCGCCGGCAAGCGCATCACGTTCGGCGATGAGGGCGCTCAGTTCTTCAGCGGTGATGGAGACAAGCGATGACACGCCAACTTGGATCTGCATGCCCCATCATCGTTCCTTCACCATTGGGTCAAGCCACGCTGGTGTAGCGCAGATGGGGGTGGCGTTGCACCACCTCGATGTCGATGCCCTCCAGCAGCCAGTGCAACTGCTCGATGGTCAGCGTGGGCACGGCCTGTGCCGATGGCCAGATGAACCGGTCCTTCTCCAGCCGCTTGAGCAACAGCCAAAAGCCGTTGCGCTCCCACCCCAGAATCTTGATACGGTCGCGCCGACGGTTGCTGAACACATACACGCACGAGGCAAACGGATTCAGACCGAGCGCCTGCTCCACCAACACAGCCAGGCCATTGATGTTGAGCCGAAAGTCCACCGGTTCGCGGTGCAGGTAGACCTTCATGCCTTCGTCAAAGCGGAACACCGCAAGCTCCCCAAGACTCGAATCACTTCGCCAACGTTGCTCAGGTCCAGACCACGCATGTCGATCACCACGCCATTGGGCAAACGTGCCTGCATGTCCATCACAGGCGCAGGCGCAGGCATCGATACCGGTGGCAATGCAACTGGCACAAACGCCGCCGCCGTTGGGGCCACGTTGGCCACCGAATGCCGCGCACGGGCATCGCGTTCATGTTCACGAAGCCAGCGGCTGACCTGGTTGGCATTCACGCCGCACTCCCGCGCAAGGCGAGAAACTGATGCTCCTGGCTGTCGACACAAGGCCACCAGCTCAGCCTTCGCCCCTTCGTCGTACACGCTGCGCCCGTCGCTCTTGCGTCCCACCACCAGTCGGCGCCTGAGCTCACTCAATTCGTCTGTCATCTACGTTCCCACGTTGGTCTATGTGGGAACGTAGGCTCTCAGGTCACAAGCCTCTGTTCAAGGGCGGGGTTTATTGACCGCTTACG
>NZ_AUGX01000050.1 GCF_000422885.1 Ottowia thiooxydans DSM 14619
GACAGGGGCAGCCAGTACGCCAGCCGCGAGCATCAGCAGTTGCTGGCACGCCATGGCCTGCGCGCGAGCATGAGCGGCAAGGGCAACTGCTGGGACAACGCCGTGATGGAGCGCTTCTTCCTGAACCTCAAGATGGAACGTGTGTGGCAGCGCGACTACGCCAACCACGCTGAAGCCGCTGCCGACATCTGCGACTACATCGTCGGCTTCTACAACAGCCGCCGCCTGCACTCGAGCCTGGGTTATCTGCCTCCCAATGTCTATGAACGACACATGGCAGAACGTGCCCCTATCTAGGTGTCCGAAATTACTTGACCAGCACAGCAGCTTATCCATGCGAACGGAGTTTCGTGGCACGAAAGCTCGCAAAAACCGGGGACGCGGTTCTTGAAGGAATGTGCGCGACTCTAGGAGAAGCTGCCACCCTGGACACGCCGCTTGCCCTCACCCCAACCCTCTCCCGCAAGCGGGAGAGGGGGCCAATCAAGCGGCCGCGGAGCAGGCCATACGTGGGCTACCACGGAGCTGGCTTTGCCAGGCCGTTAGTGGCGTCCCCTGGGGGAAGGCGCGTCAGCGACTCAGGGGGTGCTAAATAGTCAGGGGGGGTTAATTCGTGCTATGTATCGGAATGTAGAACTCCCCTCCTTGTACCTGGAACTCCGCGGATTTTTCATCCATACCGGCCTTGAGGGCTTCATGTTCGCTCAGCCCCTTGGCGGCGGCAAATTCGCGCACCTCCTGCGTGATTTTCATTGAGCAGAACTTGGGGCCGCACATGGAGCAGAAATGCGCCTCCTTCGATGAATCCTTAGGCAAGGTTTCATCGTGGTATTCCTTGGCTGTGTCCGGGTCCAGGCTCAGGTTGAACTGGTCATGCCATCTGAATTCGAAGCGCGCCTTGCTAATGGCGTCGTCTCGTACACGCGCTCCCGGGTGCCCCTTCGCCACATTGGCTGCGTGCGCGGCGATTTTGTAGGCGATGATGCCCTGCTTCACATCGTCTCGATCAGGCAGGCCCAGGTGCTCCTTGGGCGTCACGTAGCAAAGCATGGCCGTGCCCATCCAGCCAATCATCGCTGCACCAATGGCACTGGCAATGTGGTCATAGCCGGGGGCAATATCGATCGTGAGCGGGCCTAAGGTGTAGAACGGCGCTTCATGGCAGTGCTTGAGCTGCTCGGTCATGTTGGCCTGGATCATGTGCATGGGCACGTGGCCGGGGCCTTCGATCATGGTCTGCACATCGTGCTTCCAGGCCACCTGGGTCAGCTCGCCCAGCGTACGCAATTCGGCGAACTGCGCCTCATCATTCGCATCGGCCCCACTGCCCGGCCGCAGCGCGTCGCCCAGGCTGAAGGAAACGTCGTAGGCCTTCATGATGTCGCAGATATCCTCGAAGTGCGTATAGAGGAAGCTCTCCTTATGGTGCGCTATGCACCACTTGGCCATGATGGAGCCCCCCCGGCTGACGATACCCGTCATGCGGTTAGCCGTAAGGTGTATGAAGGCCAAACGCAGGCCAGCATGGATGGTGAAGTAATCCACCCCCTGCTCTGCCTGCTCAATGAGCGTGTCGCGGAAGATTTCCCAAGTGAGGTCTTCCGCTACGCCGCCTACTTTTTCCAGCGCCTGATAAATAGGAACGGTACCAATAGGCACTGGCGAATTGCGCACGATCCAATCACGGGTGGTGTGAATGTTCTTGCCGGTGGAAAGATCCATCACGGTGTCGCCGCCCCAACGGATAGACCACACCAGCTTTTCGACTTCTTCCTCAATGCTACTGGTCACCGCGCTATTGCCGATGTTGGCGTTGATCTTGACCAGGAAATTACGGCCGATGGCCATAGGCTCAAGCTCGGTGTGGTTGATGTTGGCAGGGATGATGGCGCGCCCACGTGCCACCTCGTCGCGCACGAATTCGGGCGTGATGATCTTGGGAATAGCCGCTCCCAGGCTGTTGCCCTGCAGGCGCGCCTGGCGCGCTGCATCTCCCATGTACTCAGCCATCCACTCGCGGCGGCCGTTCTCGCGCAGAGCAACGTACTCCATCTCGGGCGTCACGATGCCTTTCCTGGCGTAATGCATTTGAGTCACATTGGCACCACTCTTAGCGCGCTGCGGCGGGCGTTGCAAGCCAGCAGCTTCCTGGCGCAACTGGGCAATGCGGGCTGCATCGCGATCTTCATGCTTACCACCATCATCAAGCGCCACCCGCTCGCGCCCTGCGTAGACTTCGGTATCGCCACGCTCCGAAACCCAGCCTGCGCGTGCAGCCGTGGGAAGGCCGCGCCGGACGTCTATCACCGCTTGCGGGTCGGTGTAAGGGCCGGAAGTATCGTAGAGCGAAGCCACCTCACCGTTGGTCAGCTTCACATCGCGCACAGGTACGCGCATATCGGGGCGAGAGCCTTGAATGAAGGATTTGCTGGAAGCGGGGAATGGCTCGCGTGAGAGCGTGAGCAGTTGCTGGAACTTGTCGGGGGCGTTCATCGGAGGTCTCCTGTAAAAAAAGAGCACTCCGGCGCTCGCCCCGGCGCGGCCATATGACACGGCCGCCACCATTGGCGATGTTTGGTCTCGTCCTTACGCCGGTATTAACCGGATCAAGTTCGGCGGGTTCGGTTTTTAACCATCTCAGCCCACCGCGAAAAACGCGGCTGGCACCCCGGAGTAAGCACATGATAGCGCCTTCCGGGTCAATTTTCTTGCAACTGCCCTGCGCAGACTCCTAGCTTGTTTTCGGAGCCAGCGATGTAAATGCGAATAGCCGCAAGCGCAACGCTATTTTCGATTCTGACAATTTTTCTCTTTACCGAGCGTCGGTATGAACGCGTGCAGCCTGAACCCTTTTCTATCTGGCAGAACCGGGCATCTCAAATACTAAAACTTTTTAACGCATCTAACTGGGTAAATGGTGCTTTTTACATCAAGAAGACTTACCCCAAAAAGCATATTTACATTCCTGGCAGAGAGATTTGACTGTTGCGTCGAAGTCCAGTGATAACCTAACGAAATTCCGCCAAATTTGCAGCCTGACCCGCCGGCGCATAACGCTGCTTGCATCCCAACCAACTCATTGACTGCTGGCAGATACCAGTCGGTGCCTAAATCCTGGCAACGCTGCGCTGCACAGCTTGCTGGTGCACCCGAGCATGCGGGATTTGCGATGATGGCCGCAGTATTGGCAGCACCGTCATCCAAACTGGACGCACCACTCACGTCGGAGAACGATCCGGTCCAACTCGATGAGAACGACTGAGCAGCGTCAGCAGCCACCTTACCAGTGCCACCTGATATCTCGAACACCAGACCACCCACATGAGAGAAAGCGATCAGCGTCGTCGGCGAGTTAGCCGTATTGGTGCCACCCACCGTGATGGTAGACGGGACGTATGGCGTATTCGAGGTAAGCCTCAAGGTGCAACTCGCGCCCGGGGCAACACTGACGCAGTCGCTATCGTCAACCATCAAGTCCGGCACCGCCGCCTTGTTGGTCACAGTGATGGCCGTAGCGTTGACCGCGCTGGGTGCATCATTGGCGACCGTCAGGTCCAGCCCTGTCACGCTGAGCACGTTTATCACACGATTGGCTAGCACTGGAGAGGTGATGGAAATAGTCGGACTAGCCGCCACGGTCACCCCCAATGTGGATACAGTGGTATTGGCACCAGACACTGTGACCATGGTGGGCCCTTCCAGCATAGAACCGGTGAATGTGATCGAACACGAGGCGCCCGCAGACAGCGGCGCCGTGCACGTGCTGCTCTGGACAGATAGGCCGCTGCCACCAGGGATGGTAGCCATCACGTTTTGCGCAGCTTGAGGCGACGCGGGGTCAGCACTGACCGTCACTGTGGCGTTGCCGTTCGCTTCAAAGACCAAGCTTGTTGGGGCAATGCTGATGGAAATAGGCGGACTTGCCACCACGGTAACCCCCAATGTGGCTGCTGCGGTGTTGGCACCTGACACTGTGACCATGGTGGGCCCTTCCACCACAGAACCGGTGAATGTGATCGAACACGAAGCGCCCGCAGACAGCGGCGCCGTGCAAGTGCTGCTCTGCACCAATAAACCGCTGCCGCCCGGGATGGTGGCCATCACGTTTTGCGCAGCTTGAGGCGATGCGGGGTCAGCACTGACCATCACCGTGGCGCTGCCGTTCGCTTCAAAGACCAGGCTTGTTGGGGAAACGCTGATGAGGGCTGTGGCTTGCGTGGCCAGTGACTTGCAGATAGCGTCTACGTCCACACGACATGAGCTGCCCGCTCCCAGCACATAGCCAACCGCGCAGGCAGGCGGCCCGCCGCCCCCTGCTGGTGGTAGCGCAGACGTTGGAAAATCAGGGAAGCATTGGTTGAAGTTGGGCGGAGCGAGCGCCGAGATGCGCAACGCTTTACCGGCCGAGTTCAGAAAATCGGCCGGCTCAAAACCTTGCAGCGCGCCTTCGTTGACGATTGGAACCACCGGTATCGCCAACGTTTGGCCTGCGGGCTGAGTGAACTGAGCAAACATCTGAGCCCAAGACGTTGAATTGCTCCACAGTGCACTCACCGTCAACAAGGTAGCCAACAACAAGGTCTTCCCATGGCGCCCTGCACCGCCGCGCAGAACATAGGCTGCCACGGTGCACACCGCGATGATCGCAGCCGCAATGGCCCATATCTCGTTGGCTGGAACGGCTGCGATCACGTCCAATGAGGCTGGGGCTGAGGTGATGGATTGAGCGACCACCGCATTGGAAACGCTCGCAAGGACGAGCGTCGCTGAAGAGCGCAACCCGCGCGGTCGCACTTGAATTACGCGAGACAGGTTTGCACGACCAGGTATCAAAGTACCTAAGCGGCGAGCGGGTTCGGTCCACGCCGGCAGTCTCATCTTGCCCTGACGACTTGCTGCGCCAGAGGAAAACTTACCCCACCCAATCGCTAGGAGTCTCGGCCACGCAAGACCCCCAAGCACAGTTTGAATCATTCGAATCACTTTCGCTTCCTAGAAAACCAAGGCCGAACCAAGCTCATTGGCTGTGAAACGTGCCGTGCTGCCTACAGGCCCCACGTCAGGGGTCATCATCAAAAAGGATGTAACAAACTATATTCGATACACAAACTGAATCGCAAATTTTCTTCGGCGGCTCTCGGAGCTTCGCGGCATCTCACCATGTCTGCCCTTCAGCGCACTCACACCTGGCAACAAGCTTTGAACGGATTGCTAGGACACTGAACTCATTCTTAGATGATAATGATTATCATTTGCGATGCGAGGCCTATCCTATGCCGAGTTCACAAGCGTTTTCAAAGACTTCTTTTGCGAACCTCCTGCGTCGTATGTGGCAGTCCGAGGAAGCGATCTCCTTCTCTGAAAAAAACGACGATGCCCTGGCGCAAGAGCATGGCGTCTTGTTGCGCCATTACGGCGAACTCCAACGGCGTTGTTCAGAACAGGCTCGAGTTCAAGCGCGAGAAATTGAGGATCTGCATCAGGAAGTGGCTCTCTTACGCGCACAGATCATCGCAGGCGACAAAGCCTTGGCAAGGGAACGGGAGGAACGGGAAAAGCGCCTGAACACCCGCACCAATGATGCCGGGCACGAGCTCTCCAGTACCCAGGCAGGCTTTTCTCGAAATTCCGACACCTTCCCCCAGCACCCGCTTGGGATCGCAAGCACCGCGCCCCACTTCGACGCCGACTGGATCGAACGCAGCCTTCGCACGGCCGACCTGGTGATTTGCCAGACCGGCTGCGTGAGTCATAGCGAATTCTGGCGTGTGCAAGACCACTGCAAACGCACTGGTAAGGCCTGTGTGCTGGTGGAGCAACCCGGCGCACTGCAGATCCTGCGGATTCACCCCACTGGCCAAACCGAACAGCTGGCCGCCGCTTCTCTTTCTGACAAGGACCTATCATGAACCAGGCTAACCCTCACGGCATCAACAATGCACCTGAAAACTCGCTGCTGTACGAATGGAAGCGATTGACCAACGAAGGGCTGGCCGCGAGCCGCGCGCACTGTGTGGCGCATGCCATGGGGTGGTACCTTCGCGCGCTCCAGGTGGCGCACCGGATACTGACAAACCCTGACCCAGATGTCATGGATGACGATAGGCTCGCCGCCTATGTGATCGCGCACTTGAACATCGCTGATTGCTATTCCGTCATGAATGAGCCGTCCAACGCCGCCGAGTGCTTGAGCTGCGCTCACCACAAGCTCGTGGCCCTGCTGCAAAGCCATGACGCTTCTCAGTCATTGCAGATCGCCGCTAGCAGGCAGCTACGCCATACCTATGCCGCGCTGGAGCAGCACCACACCAGACACGGCGAGCACGATCTTGTCGAGAAGGCGCTGCACGCAGGCCGTATGCATTTGGTTATGCCAGGCGCTCGGCTGCACTGAGAAGGTTTCAACGAGCCAAATCCCACCACGGCTGGGGATCGAAGCCCAAACCTGGCGTGTTTGGAACTGCCATGTAGCCGTTCACGATGGGAGGAGGTTCACATACGTTTTCAGCATAGAAACGCGCGGTACCGATGCCGGCTGCGGCCATGGGCTCGGGCGTGAGCGCCGTGCAATGAATACCCAGGTAAAGGCCAAGCGATGTTTCCAGGCTCGAAGTAACAGTGCATTCAATGCCGTACTGAGTGGCTGCCTGCACGATCTCCAGCAGCTTGTCTGGGCCACCCACCCGCTGCGCCTTGATGATGAAGACATCCGCAGCCTTGTGTATGGCGGCCAGTTCTACATCTCGCACCGTGCGAATGCTGTCGTCCAGGGCGATGGGCACCTTGGTTTCGCGCCGCAGCTGGCCATAGACGGAAAGAGGTGTGCCGCGCGGCAGAGGTTCCTCACAATATTCAATGGTGAACTTCTCCATGGCGCGCAGTTGTTCACCAGCCCACTCCACCGGCCAACTCTCGTTCGGGTCCAGGCGAATCTTGATTGTTGGCTCGGCCTCACGAATGGCTTGGAT
This sequence comes from Ottowia thiooxydans DSM 14619, assembly GCF_000422885.1. GTDB lineage: Bacteria > Pseudomonadota > Gammaproteobacteria > Burkholderiales > Burkholderiaceae_C > Ottowia > Ottowia thiooxydans. The sequence continues at coordinate 6,969 of NZ_AUGX01000050.1, forward strand.
GCGCCTCAGATCCAGCTCGCGCTCCGATGTGCATTTGACCTTCACGGTATCTTGCCCACGGGCGGCGGCGTCATTGGCACGCTGCGCGCACATTTCAGGCTCGGCGTCGCCAATCAGGTCGTTCACAGGGACGCGAGCCGGAACGCGGCGCTCATCTCCCAGCAGGTAGCCTGCCAGAGTCTGGCCAGCTTGCGCCGCGCGGAGTGTCAATACGGCCGTGGAGATGCCACAGCGAATACGAGATGGGCACTCGCGAAGCGAGATTTCCTCGAGAAACTGAGGCGAAAGTGGATCGAGCCCAGCCATGAGCGCCCGGATTTCATCCACAAATGCCTCGGGCGGATAGTCCACGTGGGGAGGCAGCGCGGCCTCACCCCAGCCGATCAGGCCTTGCGGCGATTCCAACCGGAGAATGGCGCCCATTCGATGGTGCTGAGTGCCCTTGGACCATCGGTAAGGTGTCTGGAGCGCGAGACGATAAGGTTTGACTTCAATGACGTTTTTGGCAGCCATGCTGGTTTCCTTCTAACGGTTCAACTGGGGCGTGTTCACACAAATTACGCCCTAGCCAGCGGCATGAGACGTTCGGCCGGCAACTCCAGGGTAACTGGCTCCTGCACGCGGAAAGCCGTGGTGGGAGGTGCCAGCACGTTGACGCGGCGGCCCCCTGCCAACTCCACCACCAGTTGCTGCTGACGCCCGGAAAATATGGCGCTGATCAGCCGCCCGTTCCACCGATTGGGGCCATGGGGATCTCCAGATTGCGTCGCCAGGATGGCCTCTGGGCGAATGGCGACATGCGCTACACCGGTGGTGTCCTGGTTCAGCGCCAAAGCACCATCAGCGGTATCGATTTCCCGGCCACGAGCACGCACTACATCAAAGACTTCCGCAGCACCCAAAAAGGTTGCTCCAAAGCGTGTTGACGGGTGCAAGTAAAGCTCCAGGGGAGTCCCCTGCTCCACAATCCGCCCTGCACTCATTAGAGCGATCCGATCCGAAAGCATGAGCGCTTCTTCCTGGTCATGCGTGACATAGAGTGCCGTGAGGCCTACGGTCTTAATGAGTTCCCGCAATTCGAGCCGCATTTGCTCTCGCAGCTTGGCATCGAGGTTCGAAAGAGGCTCATCCAGCAACATGACACCGGAGCGGCGCACCAGCGCACGGGCAATGGCCACGCGCTGCTGTTGCCCACCAGAGAGTTGGGTTGCGCTGCGCTCAGCCAGTGCGTCCAGGCCCACCATGCGCAGCGCCTCACTCACTTGGCTACGTATCTGTTCGCGCGACAGGCGTGCGATTTCCAATGGGAAGGCCACGTTTTGCTGCACCGTCATGTGCGGCCAGATCGCATAGGACTGAAACACCATCGAAATGTCGCGAGCGTGCGTGGGGGTTTGATGGCCTCGCGTGCCATCAAACACCACGCTCTCACCGATGCGAATAGAGCCGGCGGAGGGAGTCTCCAGCCCCGCAACGCTGCGCAGGGTGGATGTCTTGCCGCAGCCACTGGGCCCGAGCAAGGTGACGAACTCCCCCGGTTCCAGCGCCAATGACACCCCACACACGGAGGGCTGCGCCGCCCCGGGGTAGGTCAACCAGAGATCCTTGCACTCAATCATGAACGAACTTCCTCTCGGCGGGCCGCTAGCCGCTGCCAGATTACTGTGATCACCGTCATCACCACCACCAGCCACACGCCTACTGCAGCGGCCTTGCCGGGCTCACCACCGGACCAATAGCTCCACAGCTGCACGGCCGCCGTGACGTTGTCTTCTCCTTGCAAAAGCAAAGCGGTGGATAGCTCGCGCATCACGTGCGCCACCACCCATATCCATGCCCCCGCAAGACCTGGCAAAAGCAAAGGCAGCACAATGCGCCGCAGCGTAGCGCCGGTGGAAGCTCCGCAGGTTCGGGCGGCCTCTTCCAGTTCGGGATGCACCTGAATCAGCGAAGCCGATGCCGCTCTAGAAGCGAACGACAGGTACACCGTGACATACGCTACGACCAAAATCCAAGCTGTGCCGTAGATGGGCAGAAACACCAGCGTCAGGTAGACATAGACCAGGGCCATCCCAATCATGGTTCCCGGAATGGCAAGTGGCATGAAGGACAGGGTGTCAATCACGCCCCGCGTACGCTCCGCAAGTGCCCGGTTGCGCAGCACCGTCCAGGCTACAAACAGTGCAAGGGCCGTCACGATGGTGGCTGCGAGCAGGGAAACCCAGGTGGATGTCCATGCTGCTGCGCCCACGCGGCTATTGCTGAACACGGCCTTGTGCTGCGACAAGGTCAGTTTCTCCAGCATTTCCATGCTCACCGGTGCAAGATAAGGTGTCAGGCTGGTCCATATAAGGATGGCCAACGGAAGCACCACCGCCAGCATGAAATAGGCGAGTACAAACAGAATGGCCAGCGGTTTCAATGCCCCAAGCTTCAGCTCCCGAGGCCGAAACCCCTTACCCGTGATCGTAATGAAGCGGTTGGCCTGGCGCGTCAACCTTCTATAGCCCCAAGCCAGACCGAGCAGCAAAATGAGAAAGCTCACTGCGATAGCGGCGATCTGCCCATAGGCTGAGGTGCCGCCCGATTGGTCGGTCGCCAAATAGACAATGCGCGAAGAAACCACGAACAGGCCCACCGGCATGCCCAGCGTACCCGGCACGTCAAACACCAGAAATCCCACGATCAGCAAATAGGCCGCAGCGGCCAGGATCGCGGGAGATAAAAGAGGGATGAAGATGCGCCAGATCATCTGAGGCCAACGCGCCCCACTGGTCATGGCAGCTTCTTCCAATGCCGGATCCATATTTCGGAAAGCACTGCACAGGATCAGGTAAACAGAAGGCACCAATGCCAGCGTTTCTACAAAGATCATGCCGCCCATGGAATAGATGTTGAACGGCGCCGATTCAAGCCCGAACATCTCCACCAGCATCCGGTTTAGAACGCCAGTGCGTGAGCTGGCCAGTAGAGCCCAGCCCATGGCCAGCAAGAACGGTGGCAACACCATGGGCAACGCGATCATCACGCGCGCCGAGCCCTTCATGGGGAGATCGGTGCGCTCCACCAACCAGGCGAGCAGGCCACCCACCACGAGTGCACATACAGTGCAGCCCACGGCGAATATGGCCGTCTGCCACACGAGCTTGTAAAACCCAGGGTCGCCATAGACGATGTGATACTGCTCAAAGCCGAAGCCGGGATCAAAAGGAAGACCCGTCGGCTTGAAGCTGGCCACCAGCAGCAAGCCAAGCGGCACCACCACCATGTACATCAGCAAGGCAAGCAATGCCCAGCCTGGCAGGCGAGCCGCCAAAGGCCCGCCCCGCCCGGGTGCCGAAAGTCCCTGAACGCTCATCGAGCGGACCCAACCGCCTCAAGCATCTTGTTGTAGTACTCGTTGAGAGCGCCCAGTTCGTCGGATTTTTCCGGTGGCCACTCGGAGGTCTTCTTGCCGGCAATGAACTTGGCAGTCTTGGTGGCAGTGACCAGCGGGTTGCCCCGACCGGTAGCGTCCTCATAAGCCAACGCGCCTTCGTTCGTGGTGAGCCACGTCATGAGCAACTTGGCACCTTCAGGGTTGCGCGCGCTTTTGCTCACGCCCGAATAGATCATATGCATGGGCACAACATCCAGCGCGCGCATCTTGATGGGCGCGCCAGCATTGATAGGCGGCAGGGTTGAGTGGTAGAAACCAATCCCCATGTCCACCTCACCAGAACCCACCGCCTGCGCCAACGGGAACGTGGATTTGAAAAGCATGGGCTTTAACTTGATGAACCGCTCCAATGAACGCTTGGCGGAGTCCGGTCCTACCGTAGCGGCCAATTGCGCAAACGAGGCAGCTCGCACCCACGAGCCTACGCGGTTGGTCCATTTCGGGTTGAGCACGTCTTCCCAAGTCTTGGGCGACTCCGCATCAGTGACCTTGCGGGAATTCCATAGCGCCACGTAAATCGATGCAGTGGTGGCCACCATTTCGGGGCTAGGCGCATAGGCCTTGGGCACACCGAACTGCGCCCAGTTCACTCCTTCCAGATAGCCCCTCCCCTTCAACTGGCTGATGTGATCAGCCCCGCCCGTGAGCAAATCACCGGTATAGCCCCTGGCCTGCATTTCCTGCACTCCACGCACTGCCAGCTCGTTGCCCCCAACCAGGCGCGTATGACGCACCTTAACCGATGGGTATTTACGCTGGAATGCAGCCAGCACTTTGTCGATTTGCTCCGAAGGGGAGCTTTCATACCAAGTGACTGGCGGCTTGCCCGCAGCAGCTTTTTCCAAATCAGCAAGGCTTTGGGCATGAGCACTCGCGAATGGCGCCAGTGCGAAGGTCAAACCGAACGCGGCAGTGGTGAGGGTTTTCATATCGGGTCTCCTGGTATCCGTGAAAAATGCCGTAGCTAGCGAGCGCCGAACGCCACACTAGCCGCCGCAGCAGGATCCGCCTCCGGAGGGCGCGGGATCGGGCGCGGCGCTGTCTTCACCGCAGCAGTTGCCAGGCAGCACTGGCGCACTCACGCCGCTGTGCTCGCAGCAACCGCCCTTCCACCAGCGCGCACCTTCGCCAGAGCAATATTTGTCATCCGCACCCACCATGCGCATGAACATGGGGTGGTAGTTGCGACAGACTTCCAGCTCAGTCTTCACCCAATGAAGTGGGTCTTTCGCATAGTGGTCCCAGTAGTTGCCCTGCATGTTGATGCCAGGCACGGCCGGGTTCCAGCTCTCATCAAGCCAGAGGTCTGGGTCTCCATACTTCGCGGCGATCTTGCGGATCTTTGGATCATCAAGTGCCAACAAGCGGCCGTTCTCTATGACGTTCTCGTTGTCTCCAGATCGTTCGGTGTGATAGGTGGGGAAGTAAAGGTGCAGATGCCAATGACCCACCAGGTGCCCCATGCGAGCAGCCTCCCTTTCGGCCATGGAGGAAATGATGGTGCCGAAGCCCATGTGGATCACGCCTGAGCGCACGCGCTCGTAGAGGCAGTTCACAAAGCCCGATGGAAAATCCTTGCGTGGGCGATGCACGTGCGGATTGGTGCCAATGGAAGCCTCCCACCAATGCATGATCCCCTTGCCCGGGAAAGTGGGGTATTGCAGATCCTTGGTGCGCTCCATGACATCGCGAAGCTTGTTGCCGAATTCGCCACCGGCAATGATCTTGGTGATGCGTGAGTTCTCCACTTCCAGCTTGGTCCAGTCGCAAGGAGCGATGTGGTTGGTGGTACCAGCGATCACCCCGCAACCATCTTCCTTGAAAGGATGGAACATCCACGGCCGCCCGGTAATGTGCCCTGGGAGATAGGTCTTCCCAAAATGCTCATTGCCTCGCCAGGTGGCCGCCGTGAGATCTGGGTTGTAGAACTCACGCTTGGAGTCCCAGTACTCATCGTGATTGGTGAAGGAAAGGTCCGTGCCTTCCGGGTCTGTGATCCGGACGCGGCGAGCAGAGCGGATGCGCTCCCAGGCCCATTGGTCCATAGCATTGATCACCTCAATAGGCATGGCATGGGCGGGAGAGGCCAGGATTTCAGGCGTGATGAATGGCATACGCTGAATCTTGATGAAGCGCTCAGCCAGCACGGGCCCGCCATAGCCCATGAGAATCTTGTCGTACTTTTTCTTTTTCTCCTCTTCTTCCCACATATCCATCCATTCCGCGAGCTCCTTGGTGCGGAAGAGGTAGTAATCGACTTCGTCAGCGCCAACCCATTGAGGGATAGGGCCGCGGTCGATTTTCTGAATTTCGTACTTGACCTTGTATTTCTCAAGAATCCTCTGGCAAGCTTGAATGGTGAGCTCGCTATGCCAGTTGTCAACGCGCAGCAGCACGCGCTCGCCTTCTTTCAAATCCCAGCAGGCATTCAAACCATGGTTGTAAGGCCGACGAGCTACGTGTTCCAGATAGGGCATCAACTGGTCAGAATTCGTGATTTCCACGAAAGGCGGACAACGTGGCGGACGCGACCCCACCAGCGGAGGCGAACCGTGAACGGGTACCCCCTCCGGGATGGACGGCGAATTCGGCGCTGCTGGATTGGAGGAATTTTTCATCACGGATGCTCCTTACAGAAACTAATGGACTGGCGAAGAATGAGGCGCAGCTCGGCGCGCCGCAGAAAAACGTGTGGGAAAGAAGTGAACGAGATGCATGAGTGCGGCGCAGGTACCCACCATGGCCAGACACCACGCGGCAACCCGCCATCCAGCAGGCCATGCCAATGGCAACGCCGACACGGCGACTGCACTTGCCATGCACGCCAGCGGCATGACTGCAGCCATGGCCGCCAAGCGAAATATCCAGCGCTGAGGACGAACGCCGGTGCTTTGCATGCCGGCTGTATGGCCGAAGATGCAAAAGAGCAGCATCCAGCCATTACTCCAGGGAAATGCAGTGATGTGCTGCAAATCCATGCTGCTCAAGGCGGCGTCCATCAACGAACCTGATGCGCAGCGAGACAAAAACAAGATGGCTTCATCGCGGGTTGAATCCAACGCCGCTGCTATTGCGGCGCTTACCCACCACACGACACGCATCACCTGTTCCTGGTTTCTAGTCGTTAGAGATCAATCTACCTGTGCGCCGGAGCGTTTGACCGCATCGCCCCAGCGCTTCAACTCGCCGCGAATGAAGCCTGAAAGCGCTTCTGATGTTCCTGGCGCAGCTTCCGCTCCCCGCTCCTGCAATTGGCGCCGAAGCTCGGGATCGGCAAGCGCTTTCTGAACGGCTGCATTCAATCGTGCCACTACGGGTGCAGGTGTACCGGCAGGTACAACCACAGCATCCCATGCGCTGACATCAAAACCTGGAACACCGGACTCCGCAATAGTGGGCGTGTCAGGCAAAGAAGCCACGCGGCTCGCAGTGCTCACAGCCAGTCCGCGCACGCGGTTGCCCTTCAACTGCGGCGTGGCGTTGGGCATGACCTCAATCATCATGTCCACCTGACCCGAAAGCAGATCATTCATGGCAGGCGCTCCGCCCCGGTAGGGAACATGCACCATGTCCAACTGGGCGGTGGATTTCAGTATTTCTCCGGCAAGGTGAGAGGTGGTGCCGTTGCCAGCTGAAGCAAAGGTGTGTTTTCCAGGCTCATTGCGGATAAGTTGAAGCAACTCCGGCATGGTCTTGGCCGGGAGCGCGCCGCGCACCACCACCACCGCCGCAATACGACTGAGCTGGCTTATGGGCGCAAAGTCCTTTAGCGGATCAAAGCCGGCGTTCTTGTAGAGCGTATGGTTAATGGCAAACGTGCCATTGGTGCCGTAGATCAGCGTATAGCCATCGGCAGCCGCACGGGCGCCAGTTTGGGAGCCCACATTGCCCCCTGCTCCCGCCAGGTTCTCAAAAACAAAGGGCTGCCCCAACTCTTGCGCCACACGGCTGAGCATGAGCCTGGCGAGCGTGTCGCCGCCACCCCCGGCTGGAAACGGAACGATGACCTTAATAGGCTTATTAGGGTAGGCGTCCGTAGCGGCCGACGCACTACCACCGATCGACAACAAGCTCGCGGCGGCAAGCCCTAAAAGCGCTCGCCGGACAGGAGAGCAAGCAGTGAAGTGACGATGCAAAAAGATGGGCACGGCGACGTTCCTGAAAATGTGTTTTTCCAAGTATTGCATGCAATTTCAGCTTTGTCATGGGTTACTAGCCTAGTAATAACCATGATTGCATGCAATTAACAGAGCCCTTAGCGTTGCGTGACTGCAGTTACCATCCATGCACATGCTTGCTGTTTTTTTAATTTCTTCCACCTGACGCCAGCTCTCCATGGGTTCATTGATTGAAAGCGTCTCAGCCGAGCTTCGCCACCTTGTGCTGGCTGGCGAGCTGGCCCCGGACGAACGCGTGGTGGAGCTGGATCTGGCCGCTCGCTTGAATGTGTCGCGCACGCCGCTACGCTTGGCGTTTGCAGAACTTGAACGCGAAGGGTTATTCGAGCGCTTGCCCAAGCGCGGCTTTCGCGTACGCCGCGTCACACTGGATGAAGTAGCACAGGCTATCGATGTGCGCGGAGCGTTAGAGGGTTTGGCGGCCCGCACAGCAGCCGAGATGGGCCTCTCCACTGCGCTACGCCAGGAGTTTCGCGCTTGTGTGACTGAAGGTCGCCAGTTGGTAGATGCCGCCACCGCAGGGAACCCCCTGAATTCAGAGGATTGGGTGGCGATGAACATTCGCTTTCATCGCACCTTGATTGTTTCCGCCAACAACCCGGTACTGGCCGCTACGCTGGCCCACGTCGCTAAAACCCCTCTGGCTGCGCCGGGAGCCGTGGCGCTTGGCGGCATGCAGCCGGAGTTGGAGCTTGCGTTTCTTACCCGGGCGCAGTCAGATCACGAAGACATCGTTGACTCCATTGAGGCGCGTGAAGGTGTGCGCGCCGAGGCACTTCTTCGTGAGCACGCACGCCGCAGCCGCGATAACAAACGCCGGCTCATTCAGGCCGGCGTTGAGTTTCCAGGCGGTGGCGCAGCCGTGGTGGCGGCTGAGCGCACCAAAGCATCAGCCCTTGAAAAAGCCTTGAACGCTACTCGCTGGGAAGGCGGGATGGGATAGGCGCACTGTTGAGCTGAGAAGCTATGAGCGGGTAGTTGGTATGAAGAACGCTCAACCATTCTTCGTCGCTGAGGTGTTGGAACTCGGGCCTACGCTGTCTCATCACGATGGCCGCCTCCTTTACCTGCGCGTCATTCACATCTACGCCGATTGACAACCAAGTGTTCAACACACCAAGATGACCAGCTTGCACCGCAATACCGATGGTCTTCGGATGCACCACAAGAGGGTTGCTGAGGCTTCGATCGTTGGTCTCCATCGCATTGAGGAAAATGGTCTCGGAGTCAACAGGGAGGTTGTTTGCCAAGCTCCAATCCAATGGGGTGTTTTCCACCGCGGACACATGAAGATATTCCGGATGGGTGTTCAGCGCATAAGTCAATAGAAGCGTGGCTTGATAATTGCCCTCTGCAGCCGCATACATAGGCGCAGTAAAGCCAGAGTTGTCAACAACATTGAGAGCAGCGGGAGTCTTGAAGGCTGTGATCAAAAATTTCACTATTTCAAGCTGGTCCGTCCCGGCAGTCAGTATGGCGTGCATCAGCGCAGTACGACCTTTACTGTTCACCGCATTGATACCCTCGGGATCAAGCGCATTTACCAAGAGTCTCACCATTTCAAGCCTGTCCCCGGTTTGAGCACTGACAGCGTACATCAGTGCGGTGCTGCCGGAAGGAGACACTGCATTGAGTGCTCCCGGCTTGAGCGCACCCACCAGAAGGCGCACGAACTCGAACCTGAATCGGCTTTTACTCTGAACTGCATACATTAGAGGAGTGAAGCCTTGGCGGTCCGCCGCATGGGTAGCATCTGAAGAACCTGGGGCCTCTACTAGAAGGCGAACCATTTCGGGCTCGCACCGGTCTCCCATTTGGATGGCGAACATGAGCGCAGTACGGCCAAAAGCGTCAACGGCATTGATGGCCTCGGCGGCCTTGGGATGACCCAAGAAAACGCGTACCGTCTCGATACGCCCTGTTCCAATAGCCACTTGCAACGGACTAAACCCGTCAGCGCGGACCTCTGCGGGATTGGCACCATTCCTGAGCAGCGCAGCCACGATATGTGATTGATTTTTCTGCGCCGCAAAGGTTAAAACCGTATTTCCTTTTTCGGCGTCACCTGCGAAGGCCAGGCAGTCGAGCGCGGCCCGCATCGCCTGATCATCGGGCACTATCCAGGTTTTCTCTGCCAAGCATTTTTCCAGTGACTGCATGTCGTACATGGAAGGGGCAAGCTGAACCATTGGTGACTGGTTTCGAGCCAGTGGATCGGAGCGTGCAGGGATACGCCCGAGAGGCTGGAGATAGTCGTGATGCTCCTGGGACGGCAATTGCCGTTCTGTTTGGAGCGTATCGGCCACCGCTGTGTTGCCTACCCTCACTTGCTCGTATGGCCGCGTCCGCTTTTGGGTAACTTGTGGATTCACCCTCTCCGCGGAGTCGCGCCCGGCGGGAACTGGATTGAGATCCAAAGAAACGGTGCTGGGCAAGATAGGGGGCATGATGCAAGGATGGGGAAAAAATGAGTGCAAAAAAATGCCCCGGAACGGGGCTTAAATCCTCTTTTGCAATACTTTAGTAACCATGTAAACCCACTAGTTCCATGTTGAAACGGAAAGCTCTCGGCATGTGTACCTGTCAGGGAACCAGCATTAACTGTGGCCCATTCGCACTGACCGACAACTCCTCAAACGCCTCAACTAGCGCCCGCGAGTTGCCGCTTTCAAATGCCTGGCTCGCCACGGTTTTCCCGAAAGAGTCTTTAGCCTCCACTAGATCGCGTTAGACAGCTCGGAAAAATGGGCGTTCATTGATATCACCTCGCTGCGTGAAATCTCACTAGGGACTCCGAAATATGCGGGTGCACGGCCTTCGAAACGCTCCTGGAAAAAATGGCTCGAATCAGGGGCGTTCGGCCAAAGAAACTGAATTAATCGCCTCAGGATTTTCGGTAAAAATCCGTAACAGCTCAAATTTCCCCGATGCAAAAACCCTGTTTAACGCCCTCTCTCTCTCAAGTCTGAACTCGACACCTTCAACGCTCCTTAGCAACGCGCCCAAAATATGAGGCTGCACATTATCCACCGCATGCCACAGCGCCTTAATGACCGAACCACTCACGCCTTCCCTATCGCAAAGGTACCGTTGAGTCGCACTAACAATGTTCTGGTCCGACATTCTCAAACCACCTTCTATATCATCATTCAATTCCTGAACTTTATAGGCAGGCATGAGCTCCTCTTGCTGTGAACGCTGTTGAATTGGGCGCTGTGGAACTGTGGAAATTTCAAGCGATTTTTTTTCATATAAGTCAAACCAAAACTTTGAAAAAATAGACCCTTCTCTCAGCGCAGGGGCAACCGCTCTATTAAATAATTCGGGCGCTTGGTTGGGCAATGCATGGTCATTGTTGATATTCAATCGTGCACCCCTATTATGAAGATTCATCGATTGAAAACTGCGGTCATCAAGATACGGATTAGGAACCCCTCGACGCGCATGTTTCGGTCGATTTATATCATTCACGTAATTCGCCCAAATCTCAATCGGAACGTAAGGAGCCGACTTTCGATGGCTCGGGACAAGCCATATCGGGGCTTGCGTCATGTGCTCATCACTCACACTACCTTTGCTTGCCAGATGTTCGTCTGCAGCTTGTGCGCTGTGCAAAGGGCCGATCTGTACCATCGGTGAACTTTCCCCTTCGGCAGGAGCCGGCCCCGTCAAAGGGCCGATCTGCACCATCGGTGAGCTTTCCCATTCGGCGGGAGTCGGCCTCGTTGGAGTACGTTCGAGTGGTTGACCGTGTTCGTCAAGCTCCCGCCGGGATGCCACGCGTTCTGCTTGAAGGGTTTCGGCCACTGCCGTGTTGCCTACGGTCGCATCCTGGTCTGAGCGTGGCCGCTTTGGGGGAAGTTGTAAGTTCGTTATCTCTGAGTGCTCGCCCCCCGCAGGAGCAGGATTTGATGAAGCGTTGCTGGGCAGGATGGGGGGCATGGGAAAAAGATGAGTTAGGAATAAGTGCAGAAAGGACCAATAGCGCTTTGAAAGGGCTCATAGTCTTCTTTCGTACTACTTAAGTAACCACTCAGATCCCAAAGTTCCATGGCATACGTGAACGCTGGATCTGCCCTGCCAAAGAAGGGCCAACGCGCCTAACTGAGCCGTTCAACCAAGGATTGTTTGTGGCGGTCGTCGGTGACTGTTCTTGACTTTAAGATGGCTCGGTAGCGCGCCAAGGCCTTGCTCGTCAGGAGCAGGTGCCGTCTCTACAGGCAAGCGGGCCACCGTTGTCGGATGCGCCTTTACAGGCGATGAACGATGGAGCCCTTCGCTGTTCTTGCAGCATTATTTCCAAGGGTTCACCGCCTGCGGCGCCCACCTGGATGGGTGCCCCAGTTGGTATCCTGGGCGAGGGAGTCAAGCCAGCGACGGGCCCACTGGAGGCCAAAAGGCGCTACGCGCTAACGCCCCACCCCGCACCTCAAGAAACCTGAGATGCAGCACGCTTGCTACCCGTGAACGTTATCTCAATACTTCGAGGCCACCCATGTAGGCCTGCAGCGACTTAGGTATCGTGATGGAACCATCAGCGTTCTGGCCGTTTTCAAGCACGGCCACCAAGGCCCGGCCCACCGCGAGGCCCGAGCCGTTCAGCGTGTGCACCAGCTCGTTCTTGCCCTGGGCGTTCTTGAATCGTGCTTGCAAGCGCCGCGCCTGAAAAGCCTCGCAGTTACTCACTGAGGAGATTTCCCGGTAGGTGTTCTGCGCGGGCACCCACACTTCCAGGTCGTAAGTCTTGGTCGCACCAAAGCCCATATCGCCTGAGCACAGCAGCACCACACGGTAAGGCAACTCCAGCTGCTGCAGAACGGCCTCCGCATGGCCAACCATCTGTTCAAGCGCCTCGTAGCTCTTGTCTGGATGTGTGATCTGCACCATCTCGACTTTGTCGAACTGGTGCTGCCGAATCATGCCGCGCGTGTCTCGACCCGCGCTCCCGGCTTCGGAACGAAAGCACGGAGTGTGCGCTGTCAACCGGATGGGAAGATCTGCCTCCGCAACGATCTCATCACGCACTGTATTGGTTAGCGTAACCTCCGAAGTGGGTATGAGATACAAGGCCTCGCCCTCACCTTCCTGCCCACCCTTCTTGGCCGCAAATAGATCTGCTTCGAACTTGGGCAATTGCCCTGTCCCACGCAGGGTATCGGCATTGACGATATAGGGCGTGTAGCACTCCGTATAGCCGTGCTCGTTGGTTTGCAGATCGAGCATGAACTGCGCCAGTGCCCTGTGCAATCTGGCAATAGGGCCACGCATGAAGGTAAAGCGTGAACCGGCCAGTTTCACACCGGTATCAAAATCCAGCCCCAACGGTTCACCCAAGGCCACATGGTCACGCACCTCGAAATCGAAAGTACGGGGCGTCAGGCCGTGAGGAGCCCAGCGGCGAACCTCTACGTTTCCTGATTCATCCTCGCCTACAGGCACACTTTCATGGGGGAGATTGGGAACGGCCAAAAGCAGCGCCTGCATCTCGCCTTGCAATACATCAAGACGCGCGGCAGAAGCCTCAAGCTCATCCTTGATGGAGGCCACTTGCGCCATGACATCGTCTGCGTTTTCGCCCTTGGACTTGCGCTGTCCGATCAGTTTGCTGGCGGAATTGCGCTGAGCTTGCAGCTCCTCAGTACGGGTCTGCAAGGTCTTGCGTTCTGCCTCTAGCGCCGAGAAAGCGGCGACATCCAGAAAGGGCTGAGGATTTTTGCGAACGTTCAGGCGTTCGACGACGCCGTTCAGGTCTTTACGAAGGAGGAGCGAATCAAGCATGGGGCAATTGTAGGGGGCTACAAGCCGTCTTCGCCTTGTAGCCTCGTCTTGAACCGGCGTTCACCTCTGCGCGCTTGCCTGCTACTCAGGCAAAGCGTCGCGATTTATGAGAACGTGCTCATGAACTTAAACTGGTGGCTTACTTCAATTGGGGGCAGCCGCCGCGTCCAAGACCTTAGCTTTCGCGAGCGATTTCTGCACAGCACCAGACAAATGCGGTAGATCTCGCACCGCTGCTATCAGCGAGTTTGCCAATTTATCAGCGTCTGAAAAGTCCCTATTACGCCCTCGGGATAATCGTACTTTAATGGCCTCAATGATCAGTTCATCAGGAACGTCCAAGCCCACTTTCATCCAAACCTCCAGCCGATCCAGATACCCCGCCTGCGCGGCCGACCGGATCTCCCATGAGCTGAGGGCCTGATTTTCCTCGACTTCTCGTTTTGCACCTAGTCTGACCAGAGCGTCCAGCACGTGCGGATGCTCGGTATGGGCAACCAGCAGCAAGAGCCGCTTGTCACTCTTTTGCCGCGAGAGACTTCCCAACATGAGGTTGTGAGCTGCCTCCCTCACTTGTTCGTCCTTAACCTGTACACCAATAGATAACCAGGTGTTGAGCACGCCCAGATGCCCCTTTCTCACAGCGATCTTGATCGTTGCCTCGCTCACAACAGCAGGGTTTACAAGCCGTTTATCGTTGACCTGCATAGCGTCTAGAAAAACGCTTTCGGAGTCAACAGCCCGATTGGTTACTCGACCCCAATCCAGAGTGGTGTTTCGATCGGCGGACAGATGGAGAGATTCCGGGCAAGTCTGCAAAGCCGGGAGCAATAGACGCATGACGTCAGGGGTTCCAAATGCTGCCGCGTACATCGGCGCCGTGAACCCGTACCTGTCAACTAGATTGATAGCTTCGGGGGTGCCCAGTGCCAGCATCAACCTGTACGCAATTTGGAGCCTGTTCGGACTGGCAGATCGGAGAGAGGTTATCAGCGCGGTGTGGCCATTACAGTCGCGGACATTGAGAGCATCCGCCGTTTGGAGTGCCTCGACCAAGAGGCTCACCATTTGCACCTCGTCCCCACTTGCTCCCAGGACAGCGCGCATCAGCGCCGTCTGGCCCATAGAATCAGCGGCATTAATAAAATTCTTCTCGGCGAGTGCAGCAATCAGGATGCGCGCCATTTCGATCCTTGCCGCACCTCTACCGTAGGCGCAGCACGTCACATACATCAGCGCGGTAGAGCCGTTATGGTCCGCGGCATTGATCGCTTCTGGCGTCTTGAGTGAAGCTATCAGGATTTTGATGATTTCAAGACTATTCTCACCCCCATGCTGGATAGCGTACATAAGCGGGGTACAGCCATGAGAGTTGCGGGCATTGATGGCATCTGCCGTCTTGAGATGATCCACCAGGACAACTACTGCTTTCGTGCTTCCGTGTTTCACGGCTAAATGCAGCGGCATCCTGCCGTCACCACGGACAGCTGCGGCGTCAGCCTTACTCCTGAGCAGTGCGGCCAAAATGCAAGACTGGTTTTTCACAGCTGCAAGGGTCACCACGGTGTCCCCGCCCGCCCCTACAGCATTGATGTCTTCCACGCCCATGCAAGTCTTTGCGATCTGCACCACCTCCTCATCACTCGCGACCCCGCCATCTTCTAAATATTTTTCCAACAGCTGCATGTCGCCCCGAGGAGGGAGCTGAACCATTGGGGAATTGCTCGCGTCAGCTGCATCGCACGGTCTCGGCGCCCGTCTGGGTTGAGGGCACACCTCGTCCAGTTGGCGCTGGAATGCCTGACGCTCCAGTTGCAGCATGTCGGCCACGCCTGTCTCGCCGACAGCAACAGGCCCGGGGTATTGCCGTATGTGGGGGGCCTGCGACCTCGTACCCTGCGGGGTAGCTTCGCGGCCAGGATTCAGGTTCGGATGGGGAGGAGTGGCGCTAGACGGGAAGAGAGACATATGAACGCCATAGGCGAGATGAGGAAAGGTACGCGAGTACGCGAAAACCAAGTTCCGCGTTTTCTCACTTGCTGGTTAAGTAACCCCTCATCGCGGAAAGTTCCGTTCATCGCCCGAACGTACCTCCGAAGCAAGCTCTTCAAAAATAGATCACCGCGCAGCATCATGAGACAAGGCCGCATATGAGGTGTGGACGACCAACCCTACCGAAGGTGCGAGAGGTTGACCTCGCCGGCATCCCCGAGCTTGAGACCCTTGGGCAGCGGAAACTTGACTGTTTCCTCAATTCCATCAAGGGTGCGTACTGACACAGCGCCAAGTTCCCGCAGCCGCTCTATGACACGCCGTACCAGAATATCCGGAGCTGAAGCGCCCGCAGTCAGGCCAATCCGTGCTTTCCCCTCCAACCATTCGGGTTTTAGTTCGTCCGCGCTGTCGATCATGTAGCTTTCGGTGCCCAGTTTGCGAGCCACCTCGCGCAGGCGGTTGGAGTTGCTGCTGGTCGGGCTGCCGACCACGATCACCAGATCCACCTGTGGACTAAGGAACTTGACAGCGTCTTGCCGGTTTTGCGTGGCGTAGCAAATGTCTTGTTGCTTAGGCTCACGCACGTTCGGAAAGCGCGCTTTTACGGCAGCAGAGATTTCAGCGGCATCGTCCACGCTGAGAGTGGTTTGCGTGACAACTGCCAGCTTTTCGGTTTGCTCAGGGTGGATGCGTTGAACATCAGCCACCTCCTCCACCAGATGGATACCGCCGTCCAGTTGCCCCATGGTGCCTTCAACTTCAGGATGGCCCTTGTGGCCGATCATGATGAATTCGTAGCCTTCCTTGCGCAGCTTGGCGACCTCCACGTGAACTTTGCTGACCAGCGGGCAGGTGGCATCAAACACATTGAAGCCCCGTGCTTCGGCCTCGCGTTCTACCGATTTCGGCACGCCGTGCGCGCTGAAAACCAGGGTGGCTCCGGGAGGCACATCAGCCAGATCCTCGATGAATATGGCGCCTTTTTCCTTGAGATCGTTGACCACATAGGTGTTGTGCACGATTTCGTGACGCACATAGATGGGTCTGCCGAACTTGGCAATGGCGCGCTCCACGATTTCAATGGCGCGATCCACCCCGGCGCAAAAGCCCCGGGGAGCCGCCAGCAGGATCTCGGCTTCAGCCATCAGAGAACTCCGATCACATGCACTTCAAAGGTAACGGGTTGCCCGGCGAGCGGATGATTGAAATCCAATTGCAGGGCGCCATCATCGCGCACCGAGCGAACGACTGCAGCGAACTGGCCTTGGCCATCAGGCGTAGGCAGCTGAACCACTTCTCCCACAGCGTATTGCTCCAGGGGATCGCCCATGTCATTCAGCTCTTTGCGCGCAAGCCATTGAACCATATCAGGATTGCGCTCACCGAAGGCTTCCCCAGCGGGAATCTCGAAAGTGGTGCGCACGCCCTCCTGCAGGCCAATCAGGCGCTCTTCAACGGCTGGTGAAAGCTCCCCATTACCCAAAGAAAGGGTGGCGGGCTTGCCTTCAAACGTGTTGATCACGTCTCCCTGGGGGCCAGCCAGACGGTAGTGCAAAGTGAGAAAAGAGCCTGATTCAATCGTGGCGGTCATGCAATATTCCATAAACTACAGCGCCTATTTTATGAAACACGCCCTCATGACCGCTCGTAGGGCCATATTTTGCCTTTGAAAGACCTTCCCCCCGACGCTCGCCCCCGCGAAAAACTACTCGCACGCGGCGCCTCCGCCTTGAGCGATGTTGAACTTCTAGCCCTGCTGCTGCGCACCGGTCTTGCCGGGAAAAGTGTGTTGCATCTGGCGCAGGAACTACTGGACACCTTTGGCGGCATTGCCGGCCTGCTAAGTACAGGTGCGGACGATCTGAAGCGCATCAAAGGCCTGGGTGGCCCCGCCAAGCGCGCAGAGCTGATCGCTGTGCTGGAACTGTCCAGGCGCGCCTTGGCGCAACAGTTGAGCGAACGCTCGGCATTCGAATCGCCCGGGGCCGTCAAGGATTACCTGAAACTGCATCTATCCAGCCGGGCGCATGAGGTTTTCGCAGTCGTCTTTCTCAATTGCCAGAACCGCCTGATCGCGATGGAAGAAATGTTTCGCGGCACCCTCACACAGACGAGCGTGTATCCGCGCGAAGTAGTTTTGCGAGCCTTGCACCACAATGCCTCGGCAGTCATCCTGGCCCACAACCACCCCAGTGGCAGCGTGGAGCCCAGCCGAGCAGATGAATCTCTGACCAAAACATTGAAATCTGCACTGGCGTTGGTGGATGTCCGGGTGCTCGATCATGTGATCGTGGCCCCTGGGAAAGCACTTTCCATGGCAGAAGAAGGCCATGTCATGTAACGAGCCTGAGTGATTTCTAAGCTCCGTATGTAAAACTCGCGCCATGAAGAGCAATTCGCTGCAAGATCTGAAGAAGCTGCGCCAGCAGCTAGCTGAACGCCAAGCCAAAATAGCCGCAGAGGAATCTGCTCGGCGGAAGAACGAGACTCAATCGAAGCAAGACCAGGACCTGTTCGCCAAAGCTATCGGTGCCACGAAACCGCTGCGGCAAACCGATCGCGTAGTCCATCGGCCAGCGCCTGCCCTGCCCTTGCCGCTACAGCGTGAGCGAGATGAAAAATCCGTTCTGCGAGAGGCGATATCAGATGAGTTTGATGCGTCCACCTTGCTGCAGGTGGATGATCATCTGAGCTACCTCAGGCCCGGGCTAAGCCCGGATGTGACCTCACGGCTACGGCGTGGCCACTGGGCCGTTCAGCGTGAAATTGACCTCCACGGCTTTCGTGTGCACGAAGCGCGCGAAGCCTTGTCTGCTTTTTTGCGCGAGGTACAGCGTGCGGGCGTCAGGTGCGTGCGCGTGGTGCATGGCAAAGGCCTTGGATCGCCTGGGCGCACCCCCGTGCTCAAGGGAAAGGTGCACGGCTGGCTGATCCAGAAGCAGGAAGTGCTGGCATTCGTGCAAGCCAAGCCCCTGGAAGGCGGGGCAGGCGCGTTGCTGGTGCTGCTTCAGGGCGGTCGTGGCCCGGGGTAAACCTCTTCAGCTACGGCGTGGGGTTTGAAGGGGGGCTTGAGGATGGGCATCTCCACGGAGTCAATTGCTCTTTTTGATTACATTAAACACAAAAAAGAGCAAAGAAGCCAAGTAATCGGGATCTTAATTCAGGAAAAAATGGCACGGTTGCGGGACCATTCGGCCAAGGTTTCATGGAAGCGGCAGTTGGCCTCAAAAAGCTCAATGGCCGCCATGCTCATGAACCCTTGCTGCAAGATGCGAATTTGTTCGCGAAGTAGCTCCGCCATCTGCAGTGGGTCGAATCTGAACGAAGAGCCGAGCAGTCCTGTTCAGCTTCCTTGTTTTTGAAGGCAACTCAATCGAGGCGGATGCCATATTGCTTGATGAGTGGCGGCCAGCGTTTGGTTTCCCTGGCAATAAGCTCCGCAAACTCTGCAGGGCCGCCCGCGATGGGTTCGGTCAAGCCCGCGCGCAATTTCTCCGCGGTGGCTGGGTCCTTGAGCGCGGCAGTCGCTGCCGCATTGAGCTTGTCCACCACCTCCAGCGGGGTACCCTTGGGCACGACGAAGCCGAACCATGAACCGAATTCATAGCCGGGAACCCCACTTTCTGCAATCGTCGGCACAGCCGGCAAGGCGCTCGAACGCTTCGCGCCCGTGGTGGCCAGTGCCTTTAACTTGCCAGATTTGATGTGCGGCAGCGCCGCGAGAGGAAAGGCCATGACCGTGTCGATCTGACCACCCAGCGCATCGACAATGGCTGGGGCCCCACCCTTGTACGGCACGTGGGTGAGTTCGATCTTGGCCATGGCTTCAAGCATCTTGGCAGCGATATGGTTAGCACTGCCATTGCCTGCTGTTCCATAGGTGTATTTGCCCGGCGACTTGCGGGCAAGTTCGATGAATTCCGACATGGTCCTGGCCGGGAACGCCGCGTTCGCGCAGAGCACCAGGTCGGTCGAGGTGAGCCAGCTCACCGGCATCAGATTCGCAGCAGAGAAGCCGGTCGATGGGTACAGAGATGGGTTGAACGCCAGGATGCCCTGGTTGACGAACGTGACCGTGTAACCGTCCGGCGCGGCCTTGGAGCCATACGCGACACCAATGTTGCCGGCAGCCCCGGCGCGGTTGTCGATGATGACTGGTTGGCCCAGTACCTCCTGCATCCTGGTTTGCAAGGCCCGGCACACCGCGTCTGCATCGCCGCCGGGGGGCTGTGGCACCACGAGTGAGATGGGTTTGTCAGGAAATCTGCCTTGGGCCCATACCTTGGTCTCAGGCAACCAAAGGCCAGCGCCCGCTGTCGCTCCTGCGGCGATGTGAAGAAATTGGCGGCGTGTTCTGTTCATCGTGGTTGTCTCCTTTGGGTTGGTGTGTGCAAAAAACTGACTTCTTGCCATATTGATGTTTTTAATCATAAAATACAATCATATCAAAACGCAAGAGTAAATTTCCACCTCGGAGTCCCGCACGATGACCAACCTGATTTCGCCGAAGAACTTGCCCGGCACCGACCTTCGCTACTTCGATGTCAAATCCGCCGTAAATGCTCTGGAACCCGGTGCGTTTTTGCGCATGCCCTATTGCGTTCGAGTCTTTGCGGAGAGTCTCATCCGCAAAAGCCAGGGCACGCCCGGCTCCGAGGCGATGCTGCGCTCGTTGGTAGACCGGAGGCACGATATCGATTTCCCGTTCTATCCGGCACGAGTAGTGCTGCAAGACTTGCTGGGCACCCCTGCCCTGGTCGACTTGGCTGGCATGCGGGACGCCGTTGCTGAGGCCGGTGGAGACCCAAGGCGGGTCAATCCGGTGGTGCCGACGCAACTGGTCGTCGACCATTCTCTGAACGTGGAAGTAGCCGGATTCGAGCGAGATGCCATGCCGCGCAACATGGCCATCGAACAAAAGAAAAATGCGGAACGATTCGAGTTTCTGGCCTGGTGCAAGCAGGCCTTCACCAATCTGGACGTGTTGATGCCGGGTAGCGGCATCCTCCACCAAATCAACATCGAGCGCATGTCGCCTGTCGTGCAGGTTCAGGATGGAATTGCGTTCCCCGACACCTTGGTGGGTACTGACAGCCACACCACAATGATTGACGCCCTGGGGGTGGTGGGTTGGGGAGTCGGCGGGCTGGAAGCAGAATCAGTGATGCTTGGACGCGCCAGTTGGATGCGTCTACCGCAAATCGTGCAGGTACGCCTGGAAGGCAAGGTTCAACCTGGCGTTCTGGCCACTGATGTCGTGCTAGCACTGACCGAATTTTTGCGCACCCAGGATGTGGTGGGTGCCATCCTTGAATTCCACGGCTCCGGCGTTGCCGCCCTGCCGCTGGCCGACCGAGCCACCATTTCCAACATGGCACCCGAGTTCGGCGCGACCGCCGCCATGTTCGCAATCGACGAGCGTACGCTCGACTACCTGCTGCTGACGGGCCGCGGTGCGGCGCAGACGGAACTCGTCGCCATCTACGCCAAGGCCCAAGGCCTCTGGGCCGATGCATTCGATCAGGCCCAGTACGACCGCACCTTGTCTTTTGACCTGTCCACAATTGAGTTGGCACTGGCAGGGCCAAGCGATCCACACCAACGACGCCCGCTTGCCACCCTCAAAGAACAGGGCATCGCGGTGGCCCACGCCAATGTACCGAACGATGGGCCGATGCCTGAAGGCGCGGTAGTTATCGCCGCCATCACCAGTTGCACCAACACCTCCAACCCACGCAGCCTGATTGCCGCAGGGCTGTTGGCGCAGAAAGCAGTCGCACGTGGCATGGTGCGCAAACCCTGGGTGAAGACATCCCTGGCGCCAGGCTCACAAGCGGTGGAGAAATACCTTACGGAAGGTGGTCTGCTGGCCCCCCTGGAACAATTAGGTTTCGGGATCATCGGCTTCGGCTGCACGTCTTGCAACGGGATGTCCGGGCCTCTGGCACCGGCCATCGAGAAAGAGATTCTGGAGCGGCAACTGCTGACGACGGCCGTGCTCTCTGGTAACCGCAATTTCGACGGCCGGGTGCACCCCCGGGTCAAGGAGGCTTACCTCGCCTCCCCAGCGCTCGTGGTCGCGTACGCCCTCGCCGGCTCCATCCGTGTCGACGTGGCCCATGACCCATTGGCCAAGGACGCGAGCGGCAAGGATGTGCTGCTGGCCGACCTTTGGCCAACCGATGCGGAAATCGACAAGGTACTGCACGCGTCTGTAAACGCTGAGCAATTCACCAGCGTCTACGACCCTATGTTCCAACGCATAGCCGACTCGCAGGGCGACGGCGGCCAAACCGCTTCGATTCAATACGCTTGGCACGAAGACAGCACCTACATCCGTCGGCCGCCCTACTGGCAAAACCGGTTCACCCAATTGGGTGCCTTCCAGGGTATGCGCGCTTTGGCACTGCTCGGCGACAACGTCACCACTGACCACTTGTCGCCATCCGGGGCGATTCTTTCCGAGAGCGCCGCTGGAGAATTCCTCATGAGCAAGGGCGTGAAACCCGTTGACTTCAACAGCTACGGTACCCGCCGCGGAGATCACGTGGTCGCCATCCGAGCGACCTTCGCCAATAACCGCCTGAAGAATGAAATGGCAGGCAAGGAAGGCTCACTGGCACGGGTCGAACCGGAGGGCAAGGTAATGCGTCTCTTCGAAGCTGCGGAGACCTACATGGACAGAGGTCAGCCCCTCATTATCGTGGCCGGTCGAAACTACGGTTCGGGTTCCTCGCGCGACTGGGCAGCCAAGGGCGTACGACTCATCGGCGTGCAGGCCGTTGTCTGCGAGAACTTCGAACGCATTCATCGGACCAACTTGGTTGGCATGGGCGTGTTGCCACTGGAATTTGCTGAAGGGGTCACACGAAAGACACTGGGTCTCGACGGCACGGAGACTTTCGACATTGCCGACTGGCATGGCGTTCCACAAGCAGGTGCAAAGCTGTGCCTGAGAGTGCACCGTGTGGATGGCAGTGTCGTGGAAGCCGATGTGATCTGCCGTATCGACACCGAGGAAGAACGCCAGGTGTTCTCCGCGGGTGGTCTGCTGCCCCGCATGCGCGATGAGTTTTTGCAAGCGGCGTAGTGAAAATGCAAGCGCAATCCTCGATGCCAACCTGGCGGGCTTACGTCGGCTGCAGAACGACGAAAGAGCGCCACGCTCGAGGTCGCGGCATCGTCATGTACGAGGTCCCGGCACAAGGCCCATGGATTCAGCGACACATCGCAGAAGCGGGCGAAAACCCTTCTTTCCTTTGCATGCATCCCGGCGGTCAGTTTCTCTACACGGTTCATGGGGACCGTGATGCCGTGAGTGCTTTCGCCATTCATGCCTCAGACGGCAGATTGACGAAGCTGGGGAGCTGGTCCGTGGAAGGAAGAAACCCGGTGCATCTCGCGTTCTCGCCCGATGGCCAATGGCTGCTCGCCGCTTGTTATGCCACCGGCAATGTCAGTTCCCTGCCTGTGCTAAACGACGGGCAACTCGGGCCAGTGGCCAATACCCTGAGCCTGCCGTGCGCCCCTGGCCCCCTGCAGCAGCACCAGAAGGGCTCGCACCCGCACCAGTTGGTGTTCGATCCAACCGGCCGATGGTTGCTGGTGCCGGACAAAGGCAGTGACCGCGTTTTTGTGTTGACTTTGCACGCCGGTACAGGTGAGCTGAAACTGGCCAATTCGACAGAATTTCCACCGGGAAGCGGTCCACGGCATTTGGTTTTCAACGCGGCTGGCCACCATGTGTACCTGGCGTGCGAGCTAAGCAGCCAAATCTGCTACTGCCATTTCAACAAGGACACCGGGCAACTGGCCGTGGTGCAAACACTAGCGACCGTGCCGCCGGAATCCATCACGGGTAACTCCGCCGCTGGAATCGTGATGGCAAATGAGGGAAGCGCTGTCCATGTTTCCAACCGCGGCCACGACAGCGTTGCCAGCTTCGAAATACACACGTCCACTGGGCAGCTTGCCTCCGTGGGTTACGCGTTGACTGGCGGACGCACACCACGTTTCATCACCATGACACCCCGTGGTGACGCTGTCGTCGCCGCCAACGAAGACAGCGACACCATCTTCGCGATGCCGGCACCGCAGCCGGTATCGACAGAGCAGCCAACACCTGCGACTTCATTACTCGCGCGCACCGGCAGCCCGGTGTGCATTGTTTTCACTAAGGAACGCTCATGACCCAAGCCAAACAAATCGCCATCCGAGCCACCTACATGCGTGGAGGCACAAGCAAAGGCGTGTTCTTCACACCAGAAGACTTGCCAGAATCCGCCCGAAATGACAATACTGCGCGAGACCGACTGATGATGCGTGTCATCGGAAGCCCTGACGCCTACGGCAAACAGATTGACGGCATGGGGGCGGCCACCTCCAGCACTAGCAAGGTGGTCATCGTGAGCAAAAGCAACCGTGAGGACAGTGATGTCGACTACCTGTTCGGCGCGGTCGACATCGAAAAACCAGTGGTGGATTGGAGCGGCAACTGCGGCAACCTGACTTCCGCTGTAGGGCCTTTTGCGATTGCTCGCGGCTTGGTCGATGCCCCCCGGAATGGCATTGCAGTCGTGCGGATCTGGCAAGCGAACATTAAAAAACGCATCATCGCCCACGTAGCTATGCAAGATGGCGAAGTCGTGGAAACGGGTGACTTCGAGCTGGATGGCGTCACCTTTCCAGCCGCAGAAATCAAGATCGAGTTCCTGGACCCGGGCGCCGACGAAGACAGCGAAGGCGGTGCGATGTTCCCCACCGGCAATCGTGTCGATACGCTCGATGTACCGGGCGTGGGCGTTGTAGAGGTCACGTTGATCAACGCAGGAAATCCAAGCATTTTCATCGACGCTGCCACGGTCGGCCTGGGCGGCACCGAGATGCAGGGAACAGTCAATGGCAATGCAGAACTGCTGGCGAAGCTCGAAGCCATTCGCGCGCACGCCACGGTGGCCATGGGCCTGACGGCAACGGCTCAGGAGGCCAGTGAGAAACGCCCACACACACCAAAGATAGCGTTTGTATCGCCGCCTGCGAGCTACATGGCGTCGAATGGGAAGGCTGTTGCGGCCTCTGACTTAGACCTTGTCGCGCGCATCATGTCCATGGGCAAGTTGCACCACGCCATGACGGGCACGGGTGCCGTCGCCATCGCTGTCGCGTCTGCCATTCCAGGAACCGTCGTTAGCCGGCTTATGGAAGGTAAGCTTAGCGAAGGCGTGCGCTTCGGGCACCCATCAGGTTCGCTCAGGGTCGGCGCCGAAGCCGTAGAACAAGGTGGCGAATGGTCTGTGACCAAAGCCATCATGAGCCGGAGCGCTCGACGTTTGATGGACGGAAGCGTATTTGTCCCGGCCAATTTCTGACCACTATTCAGCCGTGCGTGTTGCGCATCCAGTCCGCCGTCTGGAAAAAGCTCTTGGCCAACCGGGTACGCAGATCCTCGTCAACACCGGTCTCCAGCATGGCCTGATTCATACAGGCCAGCCATTGGTCTCGCTCTAGGATGCCAATGGAAAACGGAAGATGGCGCATACGAAGGCGTGGGTGTCCAAACCGTTCCTCGTAGTGTGCAGGGCCGCCAAGCCAGCCGCACAGGAACCAGAAAAGCTTTTCCCGTGCACTGGCGAGTGTGTTGCCATGGGCAGCGCGCAGGGCGGTGTAATCCTGCTCAAGGTCCATAAGATCGTAGAAGCGATCCACCAGCAGACGCACGGCCTCCTCGCCGCCGATACGCTCAAATGGTGTGGATTCAGAAGTGTTTTCAGTCAAGTTAAGCGCCCGCCAGGTAAAAATCATGCCCCCTTGCTATTGGTGGCTTCTAGCGATTTTAAGAAGTTGTCCACGAGCGATTGATACGGCCTTATGAAGTTTGAATTTCGTTCGCCCGGAGAAGGATCTAAACCCTTGGACCTCAAAAAAAACCGTTCGCGCTGAGGTTCTATGGTTTCGGTCAAGCATAAAAGCCGTTCGAGGTTCTATGGTTTTCGTCAAGTTTTTACAGCAACGATGGAGGCGTCGAAGTTGCTTTTTTGCTTGAACAGTGAGAATGCCACGCGCAGGAGTTTTCGGGCGAGCACGATCAGGGCAGCGGTTGTGCTCAACCCTTTCTCGCGCTGAGCATGATAGAACCCATTCCAGGTCTTGGTGCGAGCTGCCGACATCGCAGCAGCGTACAGAAGGCGTCGGATCTCCGGCCAGCCTCTCTTGGACAGACGCCGTTGGCCCGTTTTATTGCCTGAGTCGTTCGGGCGCGGGTCTAGTCCGGTGAATGCGACGACAGCATCAGCACTGAGCTTGTGCATGCGCCCGAAG
>NZ_AUGX01000051.1 GCF_000422885.1 Ottowia thiooxydans DSM 14619
CGAATTCAGCAGGCGCCCGCTCAAGCGCAAGAAACCTATGTGCAGTGCCAGACCCAGCTTGTGGGCGTTGCTTCGGCGGGCGTTGATGAGCTCGCGCTCAGTACGGCTGTACGTGAAAAACGACTGAAGCTCGAAGGTGCTGATTTCCCTTGGCAGCTCTCGCAGGCCAAGGTAGGTTGTGTGCCAGCTTTGCATCTTGTGTCTCCGGTGATTGGGGCAGACACAATACGCCTGAAAAAGTGAACAGGAAAACCAATGAAATCAAGGGCTTATCAGACCACCCCTACGCCAGTGCTCGATCTCCTACCGTCACTTTTGACAACGAAAACAAATCGACCCCAACATCTACGACCTGATCGTGCGCGCCTACCTGGCGCAGTTCTACCCGCTGCACGAGTACATGCAGACCACCGTGGGCGTCGAGATCGCGGGCGAGAACTTCGCCGCGAGCGGCAAGGTAGTCACGCGCAACGGCTGGCGTGACGTGTACAGCCAGGCCGACGAGGAAGGCGAGAAGGACGAGGACGACGACAGCGGCACGCAGGCCCTGCCGTCGATGGCCCAGGGCGACGCCGTGACCTGCACGGACGCCACCCGCAAGGACGCCAAGACGAAGCCGCCAGCGCGCTTTACCGAGGGCACGCTGATCCGCGCGATGGAGAACATCCACAAGTTCGTCAGCGATGCCGAGCACAAGAAGATGCTGCGCGAGGGCGACGGCATCGGCACGTCGGCCACCCGTGCGTCGATCATTTCCGAGTTGAAGCGGCGCGAGTTCCTGGCCGTCAAAGGCAAGCAGATCATCAGCACGACCCTCGGCCGCAGCGTCATCGACGCGCTGCCCGAGGTTGTGAAAAGCCCGGTGCTGACCGCGCTCTACGAGCGGATGCTGAAAGGCGTCGAGCAGGGCACGGCCGCCCTGGACGCCTTCATCACGAAGCAAGAGACGTTCATCCGCGACCAGGTGGCGAAGGCCAACAGCGGAGCCGTGACCATCGCCGGCGGCAAGGAAGCCGCGCCGGTGTCATCCCTTCACAAGTGCATGGCCTGCGGCAGCGGCTTGTCGCGCCGGCCGAGCAAGAAGAAGGGGCAATTCTGGTGGGGTTGCAGCAACTTCCCCACATGCAAGCAGACCTACCCCGACCTCAAGGGTCGGCCCGACTACAGCAAGGGCCGCAACGGCCCGGCATCCGAATGACCACAGCGAAGGAGATCGACCATGAACGAGCAAACCACCACCAACACCGCCGCCCACGACGAGCCGCTGGCCGTCCTGCCGCCGGTTGACGACGACGCCGCCGGCCGCGAGGCCGTGCGCGAGAAGATGGCCGACGCGCTGACGCCCGGCTTCCAGGTCGAGTTCGACCCCGACGAAGCCGAGCGCGTGGGCGCGTTCGTGGAGGACGCGCTGTCCGAGCAGGACGCCGCCGCGAGCGGCGACGACCTGGTGGAAGTCGATGGCGCGCTGGAGCCGGCATTCCTGGACGACGAAGGCCCGAGCGCCGACATCCCGCCGTTCATCACCACCACGAACGCCCGCGAGCTGTACGACCTGCGGCCCGGCGAGACGGTTGCCCAGGCCGCCGCGCGCAAGGCGTCGGAGGGCTGACCCATGCCGATCACGAAAGCCGAGGCGCAAGGGGTGACGCGGGCTTTCGTCCGCGACTACCCCGGCGCGCTGGAGCTGGCCTACAAGTTCCGCGAGGACGCGGCCGAGCTGTACGGGCCGCGAGCGGCCGAGGTGCCGGCCGACATGAAGGGCGGCTACGTGCCCAAGGAGACGCTGCACGCCGGCCGCGCCTACCGTGGCCGCGTGGACGTGCCCTTGCAGAACGTCGAGAGCGCCGGCGACCTACTGATGACGCTGCGGCACGAGGTGCTAGGCCACTACGGGGCCAACACCTTCGCGCCGGGCGAGAAGCGCGCCTTGCTGGACGGCCTGGCGGCCGCCCGCAACGAACCCACCCTCAAGCCGCTATGGGATGACGTGAACCGGCGCTATGCCGGCCAGTCCCTGGACGTGCGCGCCGAGGAAGTGTTTGCCCTGCACTGCGAGGGCATCGAGCCGAGCCAGCACCAGGTCGCCGACCAGGTGCAGCAGCGCGGCCAACAGTCATTCACGGAAACCTGCATCGCCCGCGTGCGGCCCATGCAGGCCGACGACCTGCACAACATCGTGTGCATGGTCGCCCAGGGCCTGCGCGACCGTTCCCGGACACAGCAGAACTTCCCTCAGTTCAACGAGCTATTCCGAAGGGACGAGAACATGGAGCCGAAGAAGCCGTTTCACGAAGTCGTGGCCGAAAAGCTGATCGAGCAGCTCAAGGCCGGCACCGCACCGTGGCAAAAGCCGTGGGAGCCGGGCGAACCCAACGCCTACCTGCCGATGAACCCGACCACCGGCAAGCGGTACAAAGGGATCAACGCCATCCACCTGATGGCCCAGGGCCGCAGCGATGCGCGCTGGATGACCTACAAGCAGGCCGCCGCCGTGGGCGCGCAGGTTCGCAAGGGCGAGAAAGGCACGCCGGTTCAATACTGGAAGTTCAGCGAAGAGCAAGACAAGCTGGACGACAGCGGCCGGCCCGTCCTCGATGCGAAGGGCCAGCCGGTCAAGGAAACCGTCATGCTGGAGCGGCCGCGCGTGTTCTTTGCGACCGTGTTCAACGGCGAGCAGATCGACGGCCTGCCGCCGCTCCAGCCGAAGAAGGAACAGACTTGGAACGCCGTCGAGCGCGCCGAGCACATCCTGAAAGCCTCGGGCGCGACGATCACCCACGCCGCCGGTGATCGGGCGTTCTACCGCCCTTCGACCGACAGCATCACCCTGCCGGAGCGCGGCCAGTTCCCCAGCTCCGACCGCTACTACGCGACCGCGCTGCACGAGCTGGGCCACTGGACGGGCCACGCTTCGCGCCTTGACCGCGACCTGGCGCACCCGTTCGGGAGCGAGGGGTACGCCAAGGAAGAGCTGCGCGCCGAAATCGCTTCCATGATCGTCGGCGACGAGCTGGGCATCGGCCACGATCCGGGCCAGCACGCCGCCTATGTGGGTTCGTGGATCAAGGCGCTGCAAGACGAGCCGCTGGAGGTGTTCCGCGCGGCCGCCGATGCCGAGAAGATTCACGACTACGTGCTGGCCTTCGAGCAGAAGCAGGTTCAGGAGCAAGACCAGCAGCAGAGCCAGGCCCAGGACGAAGCCGTGGCCCAGGCCCTGGCCGTGGACATTGCCGAAGTCCTGGACAACCCGGACGTGTCTTTCAGCCACTACCAGGCATTCCAGGGCGACACCCTGGAAGACGCCTTGCGCAGCCGTGGCCTCGAAACCGTGGGCAGCATCACCGGCACCGATCCCGAGCAGTTCTACGCGGTCGCGCATGACCGGCTGTCGCCGGTGTTCGGCATCGACCCGAGCCACACCGACACCGACAACGCCTACCTGGAGCGCAAGGGCTTGGCGCAAGAGTTCGCCAACATGGCCGAACAGCTCCACCTCGCGCAGCAGCTCCAGCAGCACGGCGAACAGATCGTGTCGAGCATCGACGCCGAAGCCAGGTGGAGCGACGGCCAGCGCATCTTTGCGTTCCACGACCAGGACGGTGAACCCCACCAGGTTCGCAGCCTGGACGAGCTGAACAACTACGCGCCCGACCAGTTGATGGCCCTGCCGGCGCTGACCCAGCAGCAAGCGGCCGTCGCAGACCAGGAGGCGAACATGACCCCACCGACCAACGACCAGGCGGCCGCCCTGCTGGCCGCCCATCCTGCCGACGCGGTGCAGGGCATCGAGCAGGCCGCCGCCGCGCGCCGGCAGCTCGCCGCCGGCGAGATCGACGGCCAGGCGTTCGCCGACGCGACCCGTCAACACCTTGGCGTTGAGCTGCCGCCCGACTGGAGCGGAGAGCTGCGCATCGTCGGCGTGGCCGAGCAGGACGGCCAGACCGTCGATGCCGCCCAGGCCGGCATCGAGCCGCAGGCGTTCCAGGTCTACGCGCGCAAGGCCGATGCGCAGTTCGGCGAGGACGCCTTTGCCTTCGTCGCCGGCACCCGCACCGAGGGCCAGGCCGAGGCTCTGACCGAGCGCCTGCACCTGGTCGATGCGCTGGGCACCGACAACCAGCACGAGCGCGCCGCCAAGCTGGCCCGCGTGCAGGAAGAGCGTGTACGGCGCGACCCCAACGCGACCGAAGAGGACATTTCAGCCGCTAAAGAGGCACGCAAGACCGCCGAGGCGTCGGCCATGCTCAACGACAGCGACGCGCAGCGCCGCGCGGCCGAGCTGGAGCGCCAGGAACGCGAGCGGCAGCAGGCGCAGCCGCAGGCCGAGAAGCCCGAACGGCAGTACATCAACGTGCCGTACAAGGAGAAGGACGAGGCCAAGAGCCTCGGGGCGCGTTGGGATCGGCAGCAACAGTCCTGGTACGTGCCGCCGGGCACCGATGCCGCTCCCTTCGCCAAATGGGCGCAGGGAGCCGCTACAGCGGCCGTAGAGCCGCGTTCGGCCCAGCCGGCACCCGAAGCCCAGGGCGAGGCGCAGAAGCCCGCGCAGCAGGCCCAGCAGGCCCGCCAGTACCTGGCCGTGCCCTACGAGCAGCGCAACGCGGCCAAGGCCGCCGGCGCGCTTTGGGACAAGGCCGCGAAGTCCTGGTATGTCGGCCCGCGCGCCGACGCGGCGAAGCTCGAACGCTGGAAGCCCGAGAACGTGCAGGCCCAGCAAGGGCCAGCGATGACGCCAAGGGAAGAGTTCGCCGAGGCCATGCGCAGCGCCGGCCTGTTCACCGGCAGCAACGCCCAGGGCGATCACCCGATCATGGATGGCAAGCGGCACCGCGTGCCGGTCGAGGGCGGCAAGAAGGGCGCGCTCGATGGCTTCTACGTGGGCCACCTGGACGGGCACCCGGCCGGGCGGATCATCAACAACAAGACCGGCACGGACATTACCTGGAAGAGCAAGGGCTACGCCTTGAGCGACCAGGAGAAGGCCAAGCTCCAGGCCGAGGCGGCCGAGAAGCTGGCACAGCGAGCCGTCGAGCAGGACAAGGCCCAGGAGGCCACCGCGCAGCGCGTCGGTCGGCAGATGGCCGACCTCGTGCCCATCGAGCAGCCGACGCCCTACCTGCAAGCCAAAGGCATCCAGGCGCAGGCCGGCGTGATGACCGACCGCGAAGGCCAGAAGACCTACATCCCGGCCTTCGACGCAGAGGGCAAGCAATGGACGATGCAATACATCCAGGAGGACGGCACTAAGCGGTTCGCCAAGGACTCGAAGAAGGAAGGATGCTTCCACCCGGTCGGCGGCATGGACGCCCTGGCGGCCGCGCCGGCGCTGGTGATCTCGGAGGGCTACGCCACGGCGGCCCAGGTGGCCGAGGCCGTGGGCCACGCCACGGTCGCCGCCTTCGACAGCGGCAACCTTGAGGCCGTGGCGAAGGCGCTGCACGCCAAGTTCCCGGACAAGCCGATCATCATCGCCGGCGACGACGACCGGCACCTGGTCATGACCCACGGCAACAACCCCGGCCGGGAGAAGGCCGAGGCGGCCGCCCAGGCCGTGGGCGGCAAGGCGATCTTCCCGATCTTCGCGCCGGCCGAGAACACCTACCCGCGCGACTTGCCCGCCATCACGCCCGACAGCTTCAAGACCCACCTGCGCGCCGAGCAGCGCCTTGCCGACGCCGCCGCCGGCAAGGTCGAGCTGGCCGGCGACGAGGCGGCCAAGCTCAAGGCGTCGATGTTGAGCGGCGCGCAGATCGCGGCGCTGTCCACGATGAAGCAGCACACCGACTTCAACGACTTGGCGCACAAGAGCGAGCTGGGCATCGAGGGCGTGAAGCGGCAGATCGGCGCGGCCATCAGCCAGGTGCAGCGCGACGAGCAGCAGCACCAGGAGCAGAAGCACGTCGAGAAAAAGCAACAGCAGATCGAGCAGCGCCCACGGCGGGCCGCTCGCATCGGATAAGTCGAAAAATCCGGCTAAAGTGGCCGAGCTGCACATCAGGCCGCGCGGTTTTCCTCCCTGATCGCCGGCGCGGTTTCTTCCTCCCTGAACCGCATGCAGACTTGCCGCCTCGGACACCCCGAGGCGGTTTTTTTTCGCCTCGCTCGAGCATCGCCGCATCCGACGATGCCGAGACGACCAGGCCGCGCACGTCGAGCTGCAGCATCGCCATTGCCGACGATGGCACCAGGTCGCCGGCGGTGGCCACCGACCTCGAGCTCGCATCGCCACATCCGACGATGCGCGCCGGCGTCGACCATCGCCAGGTCTGACGATGGCGGCCGCCCTGCCCTGGATCTCGCATCGCCATTTCTGGCGATGAGATCCACGGAGCGGCCATTTAGACCCGCCAATAACGACCCGGCCAAGATAATGTTATTTTCAGAAGACGACTGCACCAGTTGATTGGGCGTAACGGCTATTGTGCAGCCCGCTCCTGAAAGCCCAATATCAGAAGTCATCTGCACCAGTCTCGACTATGCTCAATACTCGTGTGCACCAAAGCGAGGTGAGTATGGCGACCGACACCCCACGGATTCCCGAGCAAGGCGTGGCCACTCTGCCTGATGAGGTATGGGAGCGTGCGCGCCGTCGTGCGGAGATCATTGGCCCGTTGGCGCAGTCGGAGACGGTCGGGCACGAAGCGGCCGATATGGCGGCTCAGGCGTTGGGCTTGTCTCGGCGACAGGTGTACGTCCTGATCCGGCGTGCCCGGCAAGGCAGCGGCCTCGTGACTGACCTGGTGCCCGGCCATTCCGGCGGCGGCAAAGGCAAGGGGCGCTTGCCGGAATCGGTCGAGTGCATCATCCGCGAGCTGCTGCAAAAGCGGTTCCTGACCAAGCAGAAGCGCAGCTTGGCAGCGTTTCACCGCGAGGTGGCGCGGGCGTGCAAGGCGCAGAACCTGCGGGTGCCGACGCGCAACACCGTGGCACTGAGGATCGTCGGCCTCGATCCGCTCAAAACCACGCGCCGCCGGGAAGGGCAAGATGCCGCCCGTGACCTGCAAGGTGCCGGCGGTGTACCGCCTGCCCTGACAGTACCGCTGGAGCAGGTGCAAATTGACCACACGGTGATAGACCTGATCGTGGTTGATGAGCGCGACCGGCAACCGATTGGCCGCCCGTACCTGACCATCGCCATCGACGTGTTCACCCGCTGCGTGCTCGGCATGGTCGTCACGCTGGAAGCCCCGTCAGCCGTCTCAGTCGGCCTGTGCCTAGCGCATGTCGCCTGTGACAAGCGTCCCTGGCTGGAAGGGCTGAATGTGGAAATGGACTGGCCGATGAGCGGCAAGCCCAGGCAGCTTTATCTGGACAATGCAGCCGAGTTCAAGAGTGAAGCGCTACGCCGTGGCTGCGAGCAGCATGGCATCCGGCTAGACTATCGCCCGCTCGGGCAGCCGCACTACGGCGGCATCGTAGAACGGATCATCGGCACGGCGATGCAGATGATCCACGACGAACTGCCGGGAACGACCTTCTCCAACCCTGACCAGCGCGGGGAATACGCCTCCGAGAAGATGGCCACCCTGACACTGCGCGAGCTGGAGCGCTGGCTCGCCTTGGCGGTCGGCACCTATCACGGCTCTGTGCACAACGGCCTGCTCCAACCGCCGGCCGCGCGCTGGGCCGAAGCTATCGCGCGGACCGGCGTGCCAACCGTCATCACTCGCGCCACGGCTTTTCTGGTCGATTTTCTGCCCATCATCCGCCGCACGCTGACCCGCACCGGCTTCGTCATCGACCACATCCACTACTACGCCGATGCGCTCAAGCCGTGGATAGCTCGGCGCGACCGCTCGCCTGCGTTCCTGATCCGGCGAGACCCACGCGACATCAGCCGCATATGGGTGCTGGAACCAGAGGGGCAGCACTACCTGGAAATTCCCTACCGTACCTTGTCGCACCCGGCTGTCACCCTCTGGGAACAACGGCAGGCGCTGATGAAATTGCGGCAGCAAGGGCGCGAACAGGTGGATGAGTCGGCGTTGTTCCGCATGATCGACCAGATGCGCAAAATCGTGACCACCGCGCAGAAGACCACGCGCAAGGCGCGGCGCGACGCAGATCGACGCCAGCATCTCAAGGCAACGGCACCGCCTGTCAAAGCCACGCCACCACCGGACGCTGACATGGATGACCAGCAGGCGGACAACCAGCCGCCCGCCAAACCGTTCGACCAGATTGAGGAGTGGTAGCCGTGGAAGAATATCCCATCATCGAGCTGTCCCACCTGCTGCCGGCGGCGCAGGGATTGGCCCGGCTGCCGGCGGACGAGCGCATCCAACGCCTTCGCGCCGACCGCTGGATCGGCTACCCCCGCGCGGTCGAGGCGCTGAACCGGCTGGAAACCCTGTATGCGTGGCCAAACAAGCAACGCATGCCCAACCTGCTGCTGGTCGGCCCGACCAACAACGGCAAGTCGATGATCGTCGAGAAGTTCCGGCGCACGCATCTGGCCAGCGCCGATGCCGACCAGGAGCACATCCCGGTGCTGGTCGTGCAGATGCCGTCCGAGCCGTCTGTGATCCGCTTCTACGTCGCGCTGCTCGCGGCGATGGGTGCGCCATTGCGACCGCGCCCACGACTGCCGGAAATGGAGCAACTGGCGCTGGCACTGCTGCGCAAGGTCGGCGTGCGCATTTTGGTGATCGACGAGTTGCACAACGTCCTGGCTGGTAACAGCGTCAACCGCCGGGAATTCCTCAATCTGCTGCGCTTCCTCGGCAACGAACTGCGCATCCCACTGGTCGGGGTTGGCACGCGCGACGCCTATCTGGCCATCCGCTCGGATGACCAGTTGGAAAACCGCTTCGAGCCGATGATGCTGCCGCTGTGGGAGGCCAACGACGATTGCTGCTCACTGCTGGCCAGCTTCGCCGCTTCGCTTCCTCTGCGGCGACCCTCGTCGATTGCCACGCTGGACATGGCCCGCTACCTGCTCACACGCAGCGAGGGCACCATAGGCGAACTGGCGCACTTGCTGATGGCAGCGGCCATCGTCGCCGTGGAGAGCTGCGAGGAAGCGATCAACCATCGCACGCTCAGCATGGCCGATTACACCGGTCCCAGCGAGCGGCGGCGGCAATTCGAGCGGGAACTGATGTGAAGCCAGCGCCACGCTGGCCACTGCATCCGGCTCCCAGGGAAGGCGAAGCCTTGTCTTCGTGGCTCAACCGCGTGGCCCTTTGCTATCACATGGAGGTGTCCGAGCTGCTGGAGCACGATCTTGGTCACGGTCAGGTTGATGACCTGGACACCGCGCCACCACTGGCGCTGCTGGAGATGCTCTCCCTGCGGAGCGGCATCGAGCCGGATCGGCTGCGTTGCATGAGTTTCGCCGGCTGGGTGCCTTGGCTACTGGACAGTCTTGATGATCAGATTCCAGATGCATTGGAAACCTATGCGTTCCAGCTCTCGGTGCTGCTGCCGAAACTCCGCCGTAGGACGCGATCCATCACGAGCTGGCGTGCCTGGCTGCCCAGCCAGCCGATACATCGCGCCTGTCCGCTCTGTCTGAACGACCCGGCAAACCAAGCCGTACTGCTTGCATGGAAGCTGCCCTTGATGCTGAGCTGCCCGCTGCATGGCTGCTGGCTGGAATCCTATTGGGGCGTGCCTGGGCGGTTTCTCGGCTGGGAGAACGCCGACACTGCGCCGCGCACCGCCAGCGACCCGATTGCAGTGATGGACCGGCGTACCTGGCAGGCACTGACGACCGGCCATGTGGAGCTGCCGCGCCGACGCATCCACGCTGGATTGTGGTTTCGGCTGCTACGCACGCTGCTCGATGAGCTGAACACCCCGCTTTCGGCGTGCGGAACCTACGCGGGGTATCTCCGCCAAGTCTGGCAAGGCTGCGGGCATCCGCTGCGTGCTGGGCAAAGTCTGTGGCGACCGTATGAAACCCTGAACCCGGCAGTACGGTTGCAGATGCTGGAGGCAGCGGCAGCGGCAATCAGCTTGATTGAGGTGAGGGATATAAGCCCGCCAGGCGAGCATGCAAAGCTGTTCTGGTCCGAGCCCCAAACCGGGTTCACCAGTGGTCTGCCGGCGAAAGCGCCGAAGCCCGAACCCGTCAATCACTGGCAACGGGCGGTCCAAGCTATCAGTGAGGCGATCATTGAAGCGCGGCACAACCCCGAGACGGCGCGCTCGCTGTTCGCCTTGGCTTCCTATGGTCGGCGCGACCCAGCTTCCCTGGAACAGTTGCGAGCCACCTTTGCAAAGGAAGGCATCCCCCCGGAATTTCTGTCACATTAGGGGTTTGGGGAGCAATGGAACCAAAAACCAACGTAAGCCCTACCAGCGCCGTTCCGTGCCTTCTTCCCAGGCATCCGCTTCGATAAAGCAGTTGCGCATGTCAGCTTCCTGGCTGATCTCGGTGAGCAAGTCATGCACGGCCTTGTCCAGCTCGTCGTCGCTCCGATACGGAATGACCAACTCGTAGTGGCCAGTCTCCAGCCGCTTCATGCCATAGGGCTCCAGGCAGTAGCGCTCGATGTTCTCCGTGGCCCGCTTCCGGCCGCGCACGAACTTGCTGTTGTTCACTACTGCGAGGCGCAGGGTGACGGTGGCCACCCGCTCGTCGGAGGGCGGCTCTGCCGGCGACGGGACCGTGGGCTGCTGGTCGCGTGACCGGGCGCTCTTCTGGTATGCGCCGATCTCGACACCCCGGTGGCGAAGGTAGCTGTACAGCGTGCTCTTGGAGATATGCAGCTTCTCGCCGATGGCGCTGACGCTCAGGCGGCCCTCGCGGTACAGGGTTTCGGCCGCCATGGCGGTGGCCTCGGCCTTGGCTGGCAGGCCCTTGGGACGGCCACCGATCCGGCCACGCGCCCGTGCGGCCGACAGACCTGCCTGAGTCCGCTCGCGGATCAGCTCGCGCTCGAACTCGGCCAGCGAGGCAAATAGGTTGAACACCAGGCGGCCTTGGGCGTGGGTGGTGTCGATGGGGTCATTCAGGCTCTGCAAGCCGACCTTGCGCTCTGCCAGTTCGCCGACCAGCTCGACCAGATGCTTGAGCGAGCGCCCGAGGCGATCCAGCTTCCAGATCACCACGGCATCACCCGACCGCACGTTGGCCAGCAGTTTGTCCAGTTCCGGCCGGGCGCTTTTCGCGCCGCTGGCGATGTCTTGGTAGATGCGTTCGCACCCGGCCTGTTTCAGGGCATCGACCTGGAGGTCGGCTTTCTGATCCCGAGTGCTCACCCGTGCATAACCGATCTTCATCAAAAGTCCCGTTTACTCGACTGCGTTAGTAATAGTTGAACTTTGATTAAGCGTACCAGTTATTTGAACCGTAGCGCGGGAAGGTTAACGAACCGAGCAATGCTTCGTTAAAGTTTTGCAAAACGAAGGTTTTATCGAACCATTGCATCGCCCTTTGTGATTGGCGTATAAACACACAAACACCTATTAGCGGAGAACGCCATGAATACTATTCGCTGGAATGTCGCCGTCTCGGCCGACACCGACCAGTCGCTTCGGATGTTTCTGGCCAGCCAGGGCGGTGGCCGGAAAGGCGACCTGTCGCGCTTCATCGAAGAAGCCGTACGGGCACACATCCTGGAACTGACGGCCGAACAGGCCAAGGCCGCCAACGCCCACCTGAGTGAGGCGGAATTGACCGACGCGGTTGACGAAGCGCTCGCCTGGGCACGTAATCGCTGATGCGGGTCGTGTTGGATACCAACATCCTGTTCAGCGCCTTGATCTCGCCACATGGCGCGCCCGATGCGATCTACCGTGCCTGGCGCGCTGCACGTTTCGAGGTGGTGACCTCGCGGATGCAGCTCGATGAAATCCGCCGAGCCAGCCGCTACCCCAAGCTTCAGGCCATCCTACAGCCCGCCAAGGTGGGCGCTATGATCAATAACCTGCAACGGGCTGTGGTACTGGAGCGTCTGACCATCGAGGTCGAAGCCGATGACCCGGATGACTCGTTTCTGCTGGCCATGGCCTTGGCAGGCGATGCGGACTACCTGGTAACCGGTGATCGACGCGCTGGCCTGCTGCAACGCGGGCACATCGAACGCACGCGGATCGTCACGCCCGCCCAGTTCTGCGCCGAGGTACTGTGATCGATGCCGGTCGGTTTTCTGACGCAGGAGCAGCGCGACGGTTTTGGCCGCTATGTCGATGCGCCCAGTCGTGAAGAGCTGGAACGTTACTTCCACCTGAGCGATGAAGACCGCGAAGCCATCCAGGTGCTGCGGGGTAACCATAACCGTCTGGGTTATGCCGTTCTGCTGACTACCGTTTGTTTCGTTGGCGTTCTGCCGGACAAGCCCGCAACCGTGCCGGTGGAAGTCCTGCAGGTGCTTTGCCGGCAACTGGCGATTCCAGACCCCGACTGCCTCCAGCGCTATAGCGATCATCGCCGCTGGATACATGCCGCCGATATTCAGAACCGCTTTGGCTATCGTCATTTCACCGATCCGGGCATCGGCTTTCGCTTGAGCCGCTGGCTGTATGCCCTCTGCTGGACGGGCACCGACCGGCCGGGCGTGCTGTTTGAGCGAGCCACCTCGTGGCTGTTCACACAGAAAGTCCTCCTGCCTGGCGTTTCCCAACTGGAGCGCTTTATCGCCCAGTTGCGCAGTCGGGTCGAAGAACGCCTCTGGCTTACGCTGGGCCGCAGCGTGACCGATGAACAGAGACAGCACCTGCAAGACTTGCTGGAGGTCGCCGAAGGCAACCGCTATTCCCGCCTGGATCAGCTGCGCTCCGGCCCGGTGATGGTCAGTGGCCCCGCCCTGATCCGGGCACTGCGCCGGCTCGATGACGTGCGCGGCATCGGCATCACCTTGCCGGCGGCGGCGCACATCCCGCCCAGCCGTATCGCCGCCCTGGCGCGCTTCGCCAACACCGCCAAGGTCACCGCGATCAACCGGCTGCCGGCGTCGCGGCGGATGGCGACACTGGTGGCCTTCGCGCTCTGCCTGGAGGCGACTGCGCACGACGACGCCCTGGAGGTTCTGGAAGCCCTACTGCGCGACCTGTTCAGCAACGCGGAGAAGGCCGACAAGAAGGCTCGCATGCGCAGCCTGAAAGACCTGGACCGGGCGGCCGCGACGCTCGCCGCCGCGTGCAAGGTCGTGCTGGATAGCTCGATCAGCGATGACAACGTGCGCGCCCGGCTGTTCAACGACCTGCCGAGGACTACCCTGGAGAAGGCCCTGGAAGAGGTCAATGCGCTGATCCGCCCCGCCGATGACGTCTATTTCCTCGCGCTGGAAGCGCGCTACCGCAGTGTGCGTCGCTTCCTGCCCGACCTGCTCAAGCACATCCGCTTCGGCTTCAGTCCGGCCGGCAAGGGCGTGGTCGCCAGCCTGGATTGGCTGCAACTGAATCTGCCGCGCCGGAAACCGGAGGATGACGCGCCGCAGGAGATCGTGGCCAAGGCCTGGCAGAAGCACATCACCCGCGAGGATGGCTCCCTCGACATGGGCGCCTATGTGTTCTGCACGCTTGATGCGCTGCGCACAGCCCTGCGCCGGCGCGACGTGTTCGTCTCGCCCAGTTGGCGCTATGCCGACCCGCGTCTCGGCCTGCTCGATGGCGCCGAGTGGCTGGCGGCGCGGCCGATCATCTGCCGCTCGCTGGGCCTGACCGTCGACGCCAAAACCACTTTGGACGCCTTGTCCATCGAGCTGGATGCAACCTGGCGGGCGGTCGCCGCGCGCCTGCCCGACAATCCGGCGATCCAACTGAGCGAGAACACCGAGGGCAAAACCGAGCTGTCGCTCGGCGCGCTGGACAAGCTGGAGGAACCGAACTCGCTGCTGCAACTGCGGGCGGCCGTGGCCGACCTGATGCCGCGTGTCGATCTGCCGGAAATCCTCTTGGAGATCGCCGCCCGTACCGGTTTTGCCGAGGCGTTCACCCATGTTTCCGAGCGCAACGCACGGGCCGACAACCTGGTCACCAGCCTCTGCGCGGTGCTGCTGGGCGGGGCCTGCAACACCGGCTTGGAGCCGCTGATCCGCACCGACAATCCAGCGCTGCGCCGCGACCGGCTGTCCTGGGTCAGCCAGAACTATATCCGCGATGACACGCTGTCAGCGGCTAACGCCATCCTGGTGGGGGCGCAAAGCCAACTGGAACTGGCTCAGGTTTGGGGTGGCGGTGAGGTCGCCTCCGCCGATGGCATGCGCTTCGTCGTGCCGGTGCGCACCGTACACGCCGGCCCCAACCCGAAGTATTTCGGTACCGGCCGGGGCGTCACCTGGTACAACCTGATTTCCGACCAGTTCTCCGGCCTCAACGCCATCACCGTGCCTGGCACGCTGCGCGACAGCCTGGTCCTGCTGGCGGTGGTGCTGGAACAGCAGACCGAGTTGCAGCCGACGCAGATCATGACCGACACCGGGGCCTACAGCGATGTGGTGTTCGGGCTGTTCCGCCTGCTTGGCTACCACTTCAGTCCGCGGCTGGCCGATGTCGGCGGCACCCGTTTCTGGCGCACGCGCCCGGACGCGGACTACGGCAAGCTCAATGGGCTCGCCCGCCAGTCGGTCAAACTCGACCTGATCGCCGAGCACTGGGACGACCTACTGCGCCTGGCCGCCTCGCTCAAGCTCGGCCGGGTACCGGCCACCGGCATCATGCGCACCCTGCAAACCGGGGATAGGCCCACTCGGCTAGCCCAGGCGCTGGCCGAATTCGGACGGATCGAGAAGACCCTGCACACCCTGACTTACATCGACGACGAGTCCAAGCGCCGGGCCACCCTGACCCAGTTGAACCGAGGCGAAGGCCGGCACAGCCTGGCCCGCGCCGTGTTCCACGGCAAACGCGGCGAGCTTCGCCAGCGCTACCGCGAAGGCCAGGAAGACCAGCTCGGTGCTCTGGGGTT
Source organism: Ottowia thiooxydans DSM 14619 (assembly GCF_000422885.1). GTDB lineage: Bacteria > Pseudomonadota > Gammaproteobacteria > Burkholderiales > Burkholderiaceae_C > Ottowia > Ottowia thiooxydans. The sequence goes on from NZ_AUGX01000051.1 coordinate 14,858, forward strand.
GGTGGTGAACATCATCGTGCTGTGGAACACCCTCTACATGACGGCGGCCGTGGAACGGCTCAAGCAGCACGGCTACCCGGTGCTTGATGAGGATTTGGCCCGGCTATCACCGCTGATCTACGAGCACATCAACATGCTCGGGCGGTATTCGTTTGCGGTGCCGGATGAGGTCGCCCGTGGCGAGCTGCGACCGTTGCGCAATCCAGAGGATGACCTTTAGGCGGATAGCGAGGGCACTTCTTTAATCGGACGAACCAGAGCTGTTGTCGGCAGCCTCGGTGTCGGATGCAGCCCTGGCCGCAGCACGAGCCTGGAAACGTTCATAGCACTCCAGCCCGCAGAAGTGCAGGACGTACTCGCTACCTTCCACAGTCAGGGCGGCGTCGAGTGGGATCTCCTGGCAGCATTCGCAGCAAGAGGTGCAACTGGTGGACGGGTCGTTAACGCTCATGACGGTACTCCTTCAGGACGTGGCGATGCAGGGGGCATGCGGTTCGAGCGCAGGGCGCGGAATGTGGCAAGTGTTTCCCTGTATCCCACTTCGATCAGCGCGTCGGTTTGATCGAAGTCGAGCAAGCCGACCGATTGCGAAAAATGCGGGCGTACAAGCTGTATGCGGATGCCCCGCGACCTGTGCTGTTGCACGCTGCACAGGTACTTGGCGTCCAGGGCGATCATGAAGCTGCGCAGCAGTATCTTCAGCGGTGAGGCCAGCGCGGTCGAATCCCGTGGGCAACAGGTGCAAGAGATCATCAGCAGCTCTCGCACACCGCGATTCAGTGCCTTAGCGAACGGCACGTTATCGACTACACCGCCGTCCACATGCTGATTGCCCGCGATCCAGACCGGCGGGAAAGCACCGGGCAAGCTCATGCTGGCAATCACCGGTTCGATCAGGTCACCGTGCCGCTCGTGATAGCAGGGTTGACCGGTCTGCAGATTGGTGGTCGTGATGACCAGCGGATGCTTGAGTGCCTCGAAGCGCCTGATAGGCAGCACTTCATGGAGAAGGCGTCGTAGCGGGGCGAATGTATAGAAACCGCCTGTTTCGCCCAGCAATCCCCGCCAGTTCCAGGCGACCACATCAGGTTTTCGCAGGCCTCGCCATAGCTGCGCCAGCTCAGCCGGCGGCATGCCGGCTGCGATCAGGGTGCCGTTCAAGGCCCCCACCGAACTTCCTACTACCAGATCGAACGACAATCCCAGTTCGACGATCGCTCGATAGAAGCCAACCTGCATCGCGCCTCGTGCGCCACCCCCGCACAAGACCAGTGCGGTGCGCGCCGTAGAAGCCTCGACGTTCATGAGCCGGCCGTATGTGCAGCACGCCAGGCCAACGCGACAGAAAAACTGAACACGGCGACCAGCGCCACCGCGACGACGCCCCAATGCGCGCTGAGGAAGGCGCCGGCGGTCGTGCCAGCCAACACAATGACCAGCAGCGGCAAATGGCAGGGGCAGGTGAGCGCGGCGAGCACGCCCCAGGCGTAAGCGCGCCCGCGGGAGACCTTGGTCGATTCGGCGGGGGCGGCGTTATGCATGGGCATGACCTTCGTCGACACAGTGGGTCAGCCCGGTCAACTGCGTTTCCACTGCGGCTAACGCCGCCTGCCGGACCGCGACTAGCCGGAGCAGGCGCTCGACACAGCCGATCACGTCGGAGCCATCGTCCGCATCGAGCGCCCGGCAGAGCCGCGCCAAGTCATCGAGCCCGATACCGGATTCGAAGGCGGCCCGCACGAAGCACAGCCGCGCCAGGGACCGCTCGTCGAAAATGCCGTAACCACTGTCCGTGCGCCGCGCGGGCTGCAGCAAACCGCGCAGCACATAGTCGCGCACCACATGCACGCTAACGCCCGCGTCCTCGGCCAGCCTGGAGATCGTGTAGGCATTCATCACCGACACTCCCGGCCTTCTTCGCCCCCTGGGGCGCCGAGGTATTTCCGGCCGGCCAGGCGCTCAGGCAGCCAGATGAGCAAAGGTGTCGCCGCCAGGGCCAGCAGCAGCCACAGCCTGGAAAACTGCTCGCCATGCAGGTCAAAGCCATAAGCCAGCAGCGCACCCAACGCGAGCACCAGGAAGTACGGCGCCGTGAGGTAGCAGTGCAGTCGGCGACAGCGCGCGGCGTTGACCAGGCAGGCGCCGCCCATCACGGCCAGCGCGGCGCTCGCTGCCAGCAACAACGCGGGGTGTCGATCCGCCAGAACAATCGTTAGCGTCGCCACGACGGCAGGCAGTCCCCAGAAGCTGATCACCTGCCAGGTCTGGCGTAAGCTGTCGCACCTACTGAGTTCGCTTGCCGTGTGGTTCATGCTTCCACCTCGCTCTTTGCCATTACCCGGCGCAGCAGGACAATTGCTTCACGTCCTTGGTGAAGGTTTGCGCCGCGAGCTTCAGGCCCTCGACCATGGTCAGGTAGGGGAACAATTGGTCGGCCAGTTCCTGCACCGTCATCCGGGCGCGGATGGCGAGGGCGGCGGTCTGGATCAGCTCGCCCGCTTCCGGGGTCACCGCCTGCACGCCCAGCAGCCGGCCGGAACCCGCTTCGGCGACCAGCTTGATGAAACCTCGCGTGTCGAAGTTGGCCAGCGCGCGCGGCACGTTGTCCAGGCTCAGCGTGCGGCTGTCGGTTTCGAGGCCGGCGTGGTGCGCTTCCGCTTCGCTGTAACCGACGGTGGCCACCTGCGGATCGGTGAACACCACGGCCGGCATGGCGTCGAGATTGAGCGTCGCCTCGCCGCCGGTCATGTTGATCGCCGCGCGGGTGCCGGCAGCCGCAGCCACATAGACGAACTGCGGCTGGTCGGTGCAATCGCCGGCCGCATAAATATCGGGGGCGCTGCTGCGCATGCCGGAGTCGATCTGGATGGCACCGTGTTCATCCAGCTGCACGCCTGCCGCTTCCAGGTTCAGGCCTCGAGTGTTGGGCATGCGTCCGGTGGCAACGAGCAGTTGGTCGGCCCGCACTTCGCCATGGTTGGTGGTCAGCACGAACTCGCCGTTGGCGTGGGCCACCTGGCTGGCTTGCGTCTGTTCCAGCACTTCGATGCCCTCCAGGCGGAAGGCCGCCGTCAGCGCCTCGCCAATGGCCGGGTCTTCGCGGAAGAACAGCGAACTGCGAGCCAGGATGGAGACACGGCTGCCCAGCCGAGCGAAGGCTTGCGCCAGTTCCACCGCCACCACGGAGGAGCCGATCACGGCGAGTCGTGGCGGAATACTGCCGCTGGCCAGCGCCTCGTCCGAGATCCAGTAAGGTGTGTCCTTCAACCCTGGAATCGGCGGCACGGCCGCACTGGCGCCGGTGGCAATCAGGCAGCGGTCGAACGCGACTTCGCGCTCGCCGCCTTCGACCAGCGCCACACTGAGCCTGTGGCCGTCCTGGAAGCGGGCGGAGCCACGCAGCACGCTGATGGCAGGGGTGCTTTCCAGAATGCCTTCGTACTTGGCGTGGCGCAGTTCGTCCACGCGCCCTTGCTGTTGCGCGAGCAGCCGTTCGCGCAGGACGGTCGGCGGCGTGGCGGGCAGCCCGCCATCGAACGGACTCTCGCGGCGTAGATGGGCCACATGGGCAGCGCGAATCATGATCTTCGAGGGCACGCAGCCGACGTTGACGCAGGTGCCGCCAATGATGCCGCGCTCGATCAGGGTGACGCGGGCACCGCCTTCCACCGCCTTGAGCGCGGCCGCCATCGCCGCGCCGCCGCTGCCGATCACTGCAATGTGTAACGCGCCGTCGTCTTTGCCGGCTTCAGTGCCGCTGCGCAACCAGCCCAGCGCCTGGTCGAGCAGGCCGGGGCGGGGTTGTAGCGTGGTTTCTGCGAATGCCGCGCGATACCCCAGGGCCTCGACGGCGGTCTGCAGCTGTTCACGGCTTACGCCCTCGTCGGCCGTCAGTTCGGCCTTCCCGCCGGCGTAGGAGACTTCCGCCCGGTGCACGCCGGGAATCTTCTCCAGGGCATCTCTTACATGGTCGGCACAGGAGGCGCAGGTCATGCCAATAATTTTCAGTTCGGTCATATCGTTACTCATCAGATCGGTCATTTGTCGGTTTCACTGGTTTGGCGAGGGCGGACAGGCATCCGGCGCGCAACGGCGGTTGGCGGGCGACACCAGATCCCATATCGACACCCCAAACATGAGGGCCAGGCCGATATAGAGCAGCCAGCCCCGCATCAGAAACGCCGCGGCCAGCACCAGGACAGGGCCGATCAGGCCGAGCGCAGTCCGTCGCCACTGCCGATGATTGAGCCAGCCGAGGGCATTGACGAGCAGCGCCAGGCCGGCAAACAGGGGCAGCAGCGTGGTGATGAACAGGCCTTCCCACTGGCTCAAAAAACCAAGACCGATCGCGGCACCCAGGCTGGCAAGGGCGGGAAAACACGTGGCGCAACCTATGGCGGAAACCAGCACGCCGACGGAACCGGCTTTGTCACCGATCCGCGTGAACAGATTCAAAGAATTTGCCAATGGAATGCCCGCCTATTGTTTGACGCTGGACGGATAACCGGCGTCCTCGGTTGCCTTGGTCAGAGCCTGGGCGTTGGTCTTGGCATCGTCGAAGGTCACGATGGCTTCGCGCTTCTCGAAACTCACTTCGGCCTTGGTCACGCCCTCGACCTTGGAAAGCGCTTTCTTGACCGTGATCGGGCAGGCGGCGCAGGTCATGCCGGGCACCGACAGGGTGACGGTCTGCGTGGCCGCCCAGACAGGTGCGACGAAGAGTGTGGCGAGGACGAAGGATGCGAGCAGTTTTTTCATGGCGAACTCCTGATCAGTAGAACAAGGGAAGGATGTAGGGGAAGCCGAGCGCGACCAGCACCAATGCCGTCACCACCCAGAAGAGCAGCTTGTAAGTGGTGCTTACCTGGGGGATGGCGCAGGCCTCGCCCGGTATGCAGACTTGAGTCGGGCGGAAAATGCGCCGGTAGGCGAAGAACAGTGCAACCAGCGCTGCGCCGATAAAGAGCGGGCGGTAAGGTTCCAGAACGGTGAGGTTGCCAATCCAGGCGCCGCTGAAGCCCAAGGCGATCAGCAGCAGCGGACCCAGGCAGCAGGTCGAGGCGAGAATCGCCGCCAGACCTCCAGTAAGGAGTGCACCGCGCCCCTTTTGCGATTCAGACATACGTTCATCCTTTCGAGTATTTGATCGATGGGTTAAGGTTATTTCCGTAGTCATGTACGGAGTCAAGCGGCATGCACAACACTGTGGAAAGCCTGACCATCGGCGCCTTTGCCAAGGCAGCCGGGGTCAACGTGGAAACCATTCGGTTCTATCAACGCAAAGGGTTGCTGCCCGAACCGGACAAGCCCTACGGCAGCATTCGCCGCTACGGCGAGGTAGATATCGCACGGGTGAAATTCGTGAAGTCCGCGCAACGGCTGGGCTTCAGCCTCGATGAAGTGGCCGGACTGTTGCGGCTGGATGACGGTGCGCACTGCGATGACGCGCGTGTGCTCGCCGAGCAGAAGCTCGAAGACGTGCGGGGGAAACTCGCGGATCTGCGGCGGATCGAGTCGGCCTTGGCGCAGCTGGTTGATGACTGTTGCGCGAGCCACGGTACGGTTAGCTGTCCGCTGATCGTTTCGCTGCATGGGAACAAATGACCGCGCCAACTTCGCGCGTTGACCTACGATTTTCCGGCGTCGTCGGACGCCCTGTTTGTCGGTTTGAACGGGAAAAGAGCGGCGCTCAAAGAGCGCCGCTGACTGGCCAAAGGAGCACTTGCAAAGGCCACAGGTTGATACTGCTATTGGCACTCGCGCCTCACCACGGCAGACTCACGCGGCATCCGGCCGCGCCGCTCGTGCATCAGCAGCTCGTGTTCTACCGTGCCGGCGGACAGGCGGGCTGTTCTTCGACCCGGCCAGCCGCCGTGGCGCCCATCTGCTCAATCTTCTTGAGGGTATCCGCCATCAAGGCCGCTTCAGCCTTATCACGCATAGCCGTGGCTCGATCAAGCGCTCGATCACTCCCACCTTCGGCCCATACGGTGGATGACAGCAGAGTCGCCCCCACTACCAGCAGCAGTCTTAGGTATTTCATAACGGCATCTCCTCTCGTGTTTGACCCACGACGCCACTCTACTTCCGTAGTTAAGTACGGAGTCAAGGAGGGAATGGCGCTGCGAAATCCCTACGTTATCGTGCGGAGGAGCTGACAAAGCTTAAGTGCACTTTCTGTTCCGTTGCTCCCCAAACGGCAGATTCAGGGCTTACGTTGGTTTTTGGTTCCATTGCTCCCCAACCCCCCTTTCCTGCTGCGCCGGGTGAGAAAAAGGAGGTGTTCAATGAACGCCTACACGGTGTCCCGGCTGGCTCTTGATGCCGGGGTGAGCGTGCATATCGTGCGCGACTACCTGCTGCGCGGATTGCTGCGCCCGGTGGCGTGCACACCAGGCGGCTACGGCTTGTTCGATGACGCCGCCTTGCAACGGCTGTGCTTCGTGCGGGCGGCCTTCGAGGCGGGCATCGGCCTCGACGCGCTGGCGCGGCTGTGCCGGGCGCTGGATGCGGCGGACGGCGACGAAGCGGCCGCGCAGCTTGCCCTGCTGCGTCAGTTCGTCGAGCGTCGGCGCGAAGCGTTGGCCGATCTGGAAGTGCAGTTGGCCACCCTGCCGACCGAGCCGGCACAGCACGCGGAGAGTCTGCCATGAACAACCCCGAGCGCTTGCCGTCCGAGACGCACAAACCGATCACCGGCTACCTGTGGGGCGGACTGGCTGTGCTGACTTGCCCCTGCCACCTGCCCATCCTCGCTGTCGTGCTGGCCGGCACAACCGCCGGTGCTTTCCTCGGCGAGCATTGGGTCATCGCGGCGCTCGGTTTGACCGGCCTGTTCCTTCTGTCCCTGTCGCGGGCGTTGCGGGCATTCAGGGAAAGAGAATGAGCGCTTTCCGGCCGGATGGATGGACGACGCCGGAACTGGCCCAAGCGGTCGAGCGCGGGCAGCTTGAACTGCACTACCAGCCCGTCGTCGATCTGCGCAGTGGTGGGATTGTCGGCGCGGAAGCCCTGTTGCGCTGGCGTCATCCGACGCTTGGACTATTGCCACCGGGCCAGTTCCTGCCCGTGGTCGAATCGTCCGGCCTGATGCCTGAAATCGGCGCTTGGGTGCTGGGCGAAGCCTGCCGCCAGATGCGTGACTGGCGAATGCTGGCATGGCGACCGTTCCGGCTGGCCGTCAATGTTTCGGCGAGCCAAGTGGGACCGGACTTCGACGGGTGGGTAAAGGGCGTGCTGGCTGATGCCGAGTTGCCCGCCGAGTATCTCGAAATCGAGCTGACCGAATCGGTCGCGTTTGGTGATCCGGCGATCTTCCCCGCCCTGGACGCCTTGCGGCAGATCGGTGTGCGCTTCGCCGCCGATGACTTCGGGACGGGGTATTCCTGTCTGCAACATCTGAAGTGCTGCCCAATCAGCACGCTCAAGATCGACCAATCGTTTGTCGCCGGGCTCGCCAACGACCGCCGCGACCAAACCATCGTGCACACCGTGATTCAGCTTGCGCACGGGCTGGGCATGGATGTGGTGGCTGAAGGCGTGGAAACATCGGCGAGTCTTGATCTATTGCGACAAGCGGACTGCGACACAGGACAAGGCTTCCTGTTCGCGAAGCCAATGCCGGCGGCGGCATTCGCCGTCTTCGTCAGTCAATGGAGGGGTGCCACCATGAATGCAAGTGACTCGACCACCACCAGTTGCTGCGTGTGCTGCAAGGAAATCCCGCTCGATGCCGCCTTCACCCCGGAAGGCGCGGAATACGTCGAGCACTTCTGCGGGTTGGAGTGTTATCAACGCTTCGAAGCGCGTGCCAAGACAGGGAACGAAACCGATGCCGATCCGAACGCCTGCGACTCGCTACCGTCAGATTGAGGCATACCCTAACTTGGCGTCAGACCATCCGGCGCTAAATCGTCAGAATAGAGTTGCCTTCCGAATTGATTGACATGCGCCGTCAAGGGTCATAGATTTCTTCCTGACACATTTCCCTCAGGAGGATACCTTGCACGGTCAGCGCATCGGTTACGTCCGCGTCAGCAGCTTCGACCAGAACCCAGAACGGCAGCTCGAACAGATCCAGGTGGATAAAGTGTTCACCGACAAGGCGTCGGGCAAGGACACACGGCGGCCCGAACTGGAACGGCTGCTCGCCTTCGTGCGCGAAGGCGACACGGTCGTGGTGCACAGCATGGATCGTCTGGCGCGCAACCTCGACGACCTGCGCCGCCTGGTGCAGGGCCTCACCCAGCGCGGCGTACGCATCGAGTTCCTTAAGGAGCATTTGACCTTCACCGGCGAGGACTCGCCGATGGCGAACCTGATGCTGTCGGTAATGGGCGCGTTCGCCGAGTTCGAACGCGCCTTGATCCGCGAGCGGCAGCGCGAGGGCATCGCGCTCGCCAAGCAGCGCGGGGCCTACCGTGGCAGGAAGAAATCCCTGTCGTCTGAGCGTATTGCCGAACTGCGCCAACGTGTCGAGGCTGGCGAGCAAAAGACCAAGCTGGCTCGTGAATTCGGAATCAGTCGCGAAACCCTGTATCAATACTTGAGAACGGATCAGTAAATATGCCACGTCGTTCAATCCTGTCCGCCGCCGAGCGCGAAAGCCTGCTGGCGTTGCCGGACACCAAGGATGAGTTGATCCGTCACTACACGTTCAGCGAAACCGACCTCTCCATCATCCGGCAGCGGCGCGGCCCGGCCAACCGGCTGGGCTTCGCCGTGCAGCTCTGTTACCTGCGCTTTCCTGGTGTCATCCTGGGCGTCGATGAGCCGCCGTTTCCGCCCTTGTTGAAACTGGTCGCCGACCAGCTCAAGGTCAGCGTCGAAAGCTGGGACGAATACGGGCAGCGGGAGCAGACCCGGCGCGAGCACCTGGTCGAACTGCAAACGGTGTTCGGCTTCCAGCCCTTTACCATGGGCCACTACCGGCAGGCCGTCCAGTTGCTGACCGAGATGGCCTTGCAGACCGACAAGGGCATCGTGCTGGCCAGCACCTTGATCGAGCACCTGCGGCAGCAGTCGGTCATTCTGCCTGCCCTCAACGCCGTCGAGCGGGCGAGCGCCGAAGCAATCACCCGCGCCAACCGGCGCATCTACGATGCCTTGGCCGAACCGCTGTCGGACGCGCATCGCCGCCGCCTCGACGATCTGCTCAAGCGTCGGGACAACGGCAAAACGACCTGGCTGGCCTGGCTGCGCCAATCGCCCGTCAAACCGAATTCGCGGCACATGCTGGAACACATCGAACGCCTCAAAGCGTGGCAGGCGCTCGACCTGCCTTCTGGCATCGAGCGGTCGGTGCACCAGAACCGCCTGCTCAAGATCGCCCGTGAGGGTGGCCAGATGACGCCCGCCGATCAGGTCCTGCTGCGCGGGCGCGCTGCCCTTGTAGGGCACGTGAACCAGGTCCACGCCGGCCACCTGGTTGAGCATCAGGCCGGCGAGGTGCGACGTCGAACCGAGCCCCGCCGAGCCGTAGCTCAGCGTCTTCGGGTTCTTCTTCGCATAGGCGATGAGTTCCGCAACGTTATTCACGGGAAGGCTGGGCGTGGCATAGAGCGCGATCGGCAGCGTGCTGATCAGCGTCACGCCGGCAAGGTCCTTCACCGTGTCATAAGGCAGTTGCGGCATGATGCTCGGGTTCACCGCGAGCGACGGGATCACGAGCGCGATCGTATGCCCGTCGGGTGCCGCCTTCGCGACGAGGTCGGTGCCAATCACCGTGCCGCCGCCGGGTTTGTTCTCGACAACCACCGTCTGGTTCCACGCGGCCTGCATCCGCTGGGCGAGCATGCGCGTGAGCGCGTCGGCAGAACCGCCGGGCGGGAACGGCACGATGAAGCGCACGGGCTGTGTCGGGAAGGCGTTGGCGAAGGCCGGCATCGTGCCTGCGAGCAGAGCGAGGGCGAGCGCGAGGATGGGTCTCCTGGGAAGCATGGGGTTGTCTCCTGGGCGTTGCAGCGCGGAACGCGCCTGATGCTCCGTATGCTAAGCAGCGGCACCGAGAGCACCTACGGCCAACCGCGATCAAAACTTGCAGGCCAAGGACGGCCCACCGTCTGGCCGTGCCGTGTGGGTATGGGGCGCGCAACGCCCGGTCCACGAGTCGGCGGGAGCATCTAAAGATCGAGCACCAACTCCTCGGTCAGTGAGCCCGAACAGCAGATCAAAATGCTCTTACCGTGTGTTCTATCCTCCTCGGAGAGGACGCAATCCCGGTGGTCTGGACGGCCCGCGAGAACCGGAGTCTCACATGCGCCACATACCCCCTGCTGACAGGAAGACGGCACCGAGATGCCCCGTTGCTGCAGCGTTTCGAGGATCGTGCGCCCCTTCTGGATCCGGATCGTCTGATCGCTGCGAGCGAGTCGGACGAGGTATCCTCCATCGCGCGACTGCATTTCCTTTGCCTTGAAGCGCTCCAGATGCAGGCGCTCCTTCGGGAGGCGCACACAGGCGCTCTCGACGCACTCCAACATTGATTCCGGTCCGCAGCAGTAAAAGTGCGCCCCTTCTGGTGCCTTTGCGACGATCGAGGCGATGTCCAGGCGCGGAGCCCCAGCATCTTCGCTGAAGCTCACATGGACACGCCCGCCCAACTGAGGAGACGACAGGCATTCAAGGAACGCCGTTGTCTTGCGGCTGCGGCCTCGCAAGTATATTGTCCAGGGCTTGCGCAAAGCCTCGAGCCTTTGAGCCATGCACCACAGCGGCGTGATTCCAATTCCTCCAGCAATGAAGACGCTATGGACAGCATCCTCCTCGAGAGCAAAGCTGTTACGCGGCCCGGCAATGTCGAGCAGCGTCCCGACTTGGACGTGAGCGTGCATCCAAGCCGAACCGCCTCCACCCCGAGCCTCGCGCTTGACTCCGATAACGTACCTGTGGCGATCCGACGGATTGTTGGCCAGTGAATAGCTGCGCACGATGCCCCCAGGAATGGTCACATCAATATGTGCCCCTGCCTCGAATGACGGCAGTTGTTCGCCATCAGTGCTGCGGATGTCGTAGATCAGCACGTCGTCGGCGCCGTACGTTATCGAATGTACGCGGACTTTCATGGTTACCCAATATGGCGTGACGCTACAGATGGATCAAGTTCGTTCTCGGTGACGGACTGTTGAGTGGCACTACTTGTCAAGAGTTATCCCTGCTTTCTGAATAACCCCACCCCACCTCTTGTATTCTGACTTTAGATAAACATCAAATTCCTCTGGCGAGAGGCCGCGGCCTTCGACACCAAGCTCTTTGAGCTTGTCCTGCACCTCGCGAAGCCCCAGCACATTGCGAATCTCGTCGGCCAGCTTGCGCCTTATCTCGATCGGTGTCCCTGCCGGGGCCACGACCGCATACCAGGGTCCTGAGACGATAGCGGGATAGCCAGCTTCGGCGAAAGTGGGAACGTTCGGCAGCACGGCGCTGCGTTTGGTGGATGCGATGGCGATCGGCCGCAATTGCCCCGAAACAATTCTCGGCAGAAGATTTATGGTGTCACCTATCATCATGCTGACACGCCCTGCAAGAACATCGGTGAGCCCTGGCGGAAATCCTTGATACGCAACGTGCGTTAGTGCGGTGCCAGCCTGCTGATTGATCAATTCGCCCGTGACATGGCCTGTCGTCCCAATGCCCTGAGTTGCAAATGTCATCTTTTCGGGATTGGCTTTGGCGAAGTTGCGCAGTTCCTCAAAGTTGGAAACAGGCAGCTGCTTATTCGCAACGAGCACGTTCGGTGCCTCGACCACTACCGTCACAGGCGCAAATGTTGTCGCGTCGTATGGCAGGCGCTTCATCAGGAAGGGGTTGAGCACCAACGGGCCTTGCGCGGTGAAAAGTAGTGTGTACCCATCCGCCGCAGCCCTCGCTACAACATCGGTACCAACCGTTCCACCGGCGCCCGTGCGGTTCTCCACGACAATCGGTTGATTCAGACGGGTTTCGAGGTGTTTTCCCACCAGGCGTGCCAACACATCGATGGAACCGCCCGCGGTGAATGGAACGACGAACCGGACTGGCTTGGACGGCCAAGCCTCCTTGGTCTGGGCGTGTGCGTTGCACAGGATGGCCGAGGCGAGCAAGACCACGACAAGTCTCAAGGGAACTCCATACGTCAATAACCGTTTCACAGCTGTCTCCTTCCGTACTGTCTTGGGGCACTGTCGCCCGGTCGCGGGGCAACAGTCTTGGCAACGGCAAGCGGAGTAACCCTCCGCTCGCGCACCACGGCCTGATCAGGCATCGGGCACTGTTGCCGGATGGCTTCCTGCCTGTTCAGGTGTGATTTCCATCGGAAGCAGAATGGCTATGGCGCGATGCTTGTAGAGTTCGCCACGCCCCGCCGCCGTGGGAACGGTTCCATCATTTACGAACTTCCTTGCAACTTCGAGGAGGCGTCGCCGGCATTTCACGATCGCAGTGTCCGAGGTACCCAAGTGCTCCTTGGTCCGGTCTGCGATTGGCCCCTGGCTCTCCTGGACGGCAAGGTCCTGAAGTTGGGCACTCGGAATTCCAGTGAACGAGCCACACTTCTGCAGACTCCGATCCATCAGGTAATCGTTCGCGCGGTTCCCCTGCGGAATGTAGGTGCCCGGGATCAATCTGGCGTAGTCCAAGCTTCCGGTCTTGTATTCCGTCAGCTCGTCGCCGCTAAGTGGACGTCCAACGTGATAGCGGACGCGGTACCACCAGCAGTTTTCGTCGTCGATGGCGATGAACAGATTGGCTCTGCACACCAGTCCTTCCGCCGTGGGCACCAACACATAGTTGGGCATCAGCCACTGGGTGATGCGCCAGTAGTAGTTGCCGTTACCCCCTTCCCTTCGTGCGGAGATTCGCATTCCGAAGTCGGTGTCTTCGCAGAAGAACCGCGGCGCCCCATCCGCATCCCCAAATTCCTGAAGATTGCCCACGGCAAAGACGTCCTTCTCCATTGGGGCGATGGAATGGTGCAAGAAGGTCAGATGGGCTGTATCAATACTGCCTTCAAGCGCCTGCAGATAGTTGCACTTCATCAGGCATTTGGAAACGTAGACGTTCTCTGGAGGAAGGCTCATGAATTCCATCTCGGGCAGACTCGGTACGGACTCTTGCGGGCCCATATATGCCCAGATGATGCCGCCCGCTTCCCGCACGGGATACGCCTTTGCACGCAGATTCGGGTTGCAGCGCATCGGGCTTCCTTCCGGCTCGCTGGGCATGTCCAGGATTTCACCCGTAACGCTGAACTTCCAGCCGTGATAGACACAACGAAGACCGCCATCCTCATTGCGGCCGAAGAAGAGCTCTGCAAGTCGGTGGGGGCAATGTGAGTCAAGCAATCCCACTTTGCCGCTGGAGTCCCGAAAGGCGACAAAGTTTTCCCCCATCAGCCGCACACGAACTGGGGGGCAGTCAGGTACGGGCAATTCCTCGGAAAGCAGCGCAGGCTGCCAAAACTGTCGAAACACCTGCCCCATAGCGGTGCTTGGACCAATCCGAGTCAAGATCTCATTGCTCTCGGAATTCGACATGCCTGACCTCTTTGAAAATTAGTTGCGATTCGCTATTATTATCTCGTCGCGCATGCCTGTCAACAGTCCTAGCCCGGATTTTTTCTGAGGCTGCTGAGCTGCGCTATTGGTTCGCGTCATGGAGCGTTTGGCGCATCGGGCAACGCGCGCGATCACGCGCCGCTCGCACTCCGCGCGAGCCGAATCGGGCTTGCCGCCCCAGAGCCAAGGGCATTTCATAGAATCAAGGGATGCGTACTCCGAGCAGTGTCCCCCTCGAAAACAGGATTTCCTACCGTTGTCTTTCGATCGCCACGCGCATCACGCGTTTTCTCGCGCCGAAGTGGAAGGATGAATTCGGTCTTACCGTGATTGGCTGGCGAGTCATGGCGGTCATCGGTCGATTCGAGCCGATCTCAGCCAAGGAAGTAGCTGCGAGGACTAGCACAGATGCATTTTTCGTTGCCCGCGCAATCGAAAAGTTGGTCGAACAGGGCTATGTTAAGAAGGCAGTGGACTTGCATGACAGGAGGCGCCTCAGCTTGAGCCTGTCCACGTCCGGCAAAAAGGTTCACCAGCACGTCGAAGCCATGATCAATCAGGTGGAGGCAGACTTGCTTGCCGAAGTTTCGGCGGCGGATGCGAAGATTTTCTTCAATGTGATGTCGGTTCTCGGGGACCACGCCGCACGACTAGGCGCTGCGGACGCTTCGTCCGGAGAAGCAGCTTGAAGGCTCCCCCACCCTTCGCGCGGTGACACGCCATAGAAGGGTTCAGAGTTCAGACTGACCTGCACAATGCTTCGTGCGAGAGGGATGGCGAGGGTTTGATGCCACACGCCTGGCTCAACGAGTCAGACTACTGATCCAATTCCTATTCCTTGTACAACCGAGGCGTCAGCGAATCACGAGCCTTCATCAACGATGGCAGGAAAGCCTCCCGAAACTGGGGTCTCCTCGTTTTCAGTGCAATAAGTGACGGTACGCAAAGCTAGCACTGGCGCGGGGGTGGTCTGGGTAGACCGTTGATTTCATTGACTTTC
>NZ_AUGX01000052.1 GCF_000422885.1 Ottowia thiooxydans DSM 14619
CAAACCGCAGTGATACCGAGTGGTATCGCGAGGAGTTGTGGGGCCGCCTAGGTGACGCCGCATGGCGCCGATTCTCGACGGATTTGTTCAGCGAACTTCCAATTCACGACACTAGGATGCTCTGAACAAATCGAGCGGTCAGCATGGGATGTGGAGTGAGCGAGCGGCGATCGATTTGTACTGAGCATCCATCAGGCATATCCCGGGATAGATAAAGCTCAATCGCGTGCTATAACCGCCCATTCGTTTTGAGCACATAACTTCATGCTTTTTGCCCGGCTGACTGGCCGCACCGCCGTGATCCCATGAAACGCGGCTTCTATGTCATCATGGCCGCGCAGTTTTTTAGCTCGCTGGCAGATAACGCCATTTTCATTGCTGCTATCGCGCTGCTAAGGGCCGATAGCGCACCGGATTGGCAGACGGCGGCGTTGGTGCCGATCTTTGCGTTCTTCTATGTCGTGCTCGCTCCGCTGGTGGGCGCGTTCGCGGATGCGCAGCCCAAGGGGCGGGTGATGTTCTTCAGCAACGCCGTGAAAGCGGTGGGCTGCGCGATGATGCTCTTTGGCTCACACCCTCTACTGGCCTATGCCGTTGTAGGGCTTGGAGCCGCAGCCTATTCACCTGCCAAATACGGCATCCTCACCGAGTTATTGCCACCGTCACAACTGGTGAAAGCCAATGGCTGGATTGAAGGCCTGACCATTGCCTCCATCATTCTCGGCGTATTGCTGGGCGGGCAATTGGTCAGCCCGTACGTGGCCGATTACCTGCTCAATTTCGATTTCCCCATGCTCGACACTGGCGTGGACACCCCTGCGGAAGCAGCGATTTCCGCCGTCATGGGTATTTATGTGTTGGCGGCCGCCATCAATATGCGCATTCCCCATACGGGCGTAGTGATGCGACCGCTGCCGCGCAATCTGCTTACTTTGTTGCCAGATTTCTGGCGCTGCAACTCCCGCTTGTGGAATGACCGCCTGGGGCAAATCTCGCTCGCAACCACCACGCTTTTCTGGGGAGTCAGCGGCAACCTGCGCTATCTCGTACTGGCTTGGGCCGCTGCCGCCCTGGGCTACGGTGTGCCACAGGCATCCAAGCTGGTAGGAGTCGTGGCTATTGGCACGGCCGTGGGGGCTGTGTGGGCCTCCATGCGAGTCCGGTTGGACCGGGCCACCACCGTGATGCCTCTGGGCATGCTCATGGGCGTGCTGGTGATGGTGCTGATCTTCGTTGATCAACTATGGGTGGCGGTGCCTTTCCTGATCCTGTTGGGCGGCCTGGGGGGTTATCTGGTCGTGCCCATGAATGCGCTACTCCAGCACCGTGGCCACAACCTGATGGGCGCAGGCCGCTCGATCGCGGTGCAAAACTTCAACGAGCAGGCCTGTATCCTGAGCTTGGGCTTCATCTACAGCATGACGACCAAGGCCGGAACATCTGCCTTTACCGCCATCTTGTGGTTTGGCATGTTGGTCACGGTCACCATGGGGATCATCCAGGTCTGGTACCTCTACAACCTGCGGCGTCATCCGATCGAAATCAAACGTTTGCTGGCGATCGCCCGTAGTGACCATAAACATTAGTGTGGTTTTCGGCGCCATGGCAGCGCCGGACACCACGCCGTGTTCCCTTGAAACCTACACGCCCTGGCTCGACTTAATGTGAATCCGCCCTCCCCCCTGCCAGCGCTGGCGTTGCTGTTCAATGCCCTGGTTTGGGGGCTCTCCTGGATTGCCTTCAAAGCGCTTGAAGCACACGGCGTGCATCCGCTTTGGAGTACCGTGTTGGTCTACGGCACCGCTCTGGCGTCGCTGCTGATCTGGCGGCCGCAAGGATTGCGCACGCTAGTACGCCATCCTTATCTGATCGGGCTCTCGGTGGCGGCCGGGCTCACCAACGTGGGCTTCAATTGGAGCGTGACCATTGGCGATGTGATGCGCGTGGTTTTACTGTTCTACCTGATGCCGGTCTGGTCGATCTTGCTGGCTTGGTGGCTGTTGGACGAAAGACCTTCCAAAGCGGGCATTGTGCGGCTGACGCTGGCGCTCTGCGGCGTTCTCCTGGTGTTGAAGAATCCCGGCTCTGACTGGCCGCTCCCCGAGAGCCTGGCAGACGGGCTGGCGCTGATGGCTGGTTTCATGTTCGCTCTGACCAACGCGCTGCTCAGGCGCTGGCGAAGTGCCCCCAGCGACGCGCGTGCAGTCGCCATGTTTGGCGGCGGCGTCACGATCGCAGGAACGATCGCGCTCATTGGGCTGGGCAACGGCACAGTAGCCCCACTGCCCGAGCTTTCGAGCGCCTGGGTGGGTTGGGCACTCTTGCTGGCAGCCGCTTTTCTGGCTGGCAATCTGGCACTCCAGTACGGCGCTGCCCGTCTCCCCGCACAAACCACCTCGCTGATCATGTTGTCCGAAGTCGTGTTTGCCAGCGTCTCCGCGGTCATTCTGGGAGCGTCGCAGTTGAACGCACGCACGGTCACTGGCGGCGCCATGATCGTGGCCGCGGCGCTGCTATCAGCGCTGCCGAGCCGACGCAACTAACCGCGCCCCAGGCAGACTTGTCACGGATGCACTATCCTGAATTCTGCTCAAAAGAACGTATTCAAAGGAATCTTCATATGACAGCTGACACCAAAGATATCGGCAGCTTCACCGTCACCAAGCTGGAAGGCCAGCCGCTCCCGCTTTCGGAGTTGGCAGGTCAGGTGATGCTGATTGTGAACACGGCCAGTGCTTGCGGCTTCACTCCGCAGTTTGCTGGATTGCAAGCTCTGCATGAAAAGTATGCGGCGCAAGGCCTGTCGGTCCTCGGATTCCCCTGCAATCAGTTCGGCGGTCAGGACCCGGGCGACAACGCAGAAATCGGCGCCTTCTGCCAACGCAACTATGGCGTCGATTTTCCGATGATGTCGAAAATTGAGGTCAACGGCGCGGGTGCAGACCCCCTATTTACCTGGCTTAAGGCTGAGGCTCCGGGCCTGCTGGGCAGCCAGGCCATCAAGTGGAATTTCACCAAATTCCTGGTCGGACGCAATGGTGAGGTCATCCGGCGTTACGCCCCGCTGGACAAGCCGGAGTCTCTGACAGGCGATATTGAGGCCGCATTAGCCGCGTGAAACTCCTCCGTCCAACCAGGGTTCAGCCGGGAGAAATACTCTCGTCCAACAGCTCAACCCAGTGGCGAACCGGCACGTCCGTGCCCGATTGCAGGTGTGTAATGCAGCCGATGTTGGCCGACAAGATAGCGCTGGGGTGATCAGACACACGCTCGCCCAGGAGGTGCCCCAGCTTCCTATCGCGCAGTTGGGTAGACAGCTCCGGCTGCAACACCGAATAAGTGCCAGCTGATCCACAGCACAGGTGCGACTCAGCCGGGGCAGGGCGCAGATCGAAACCAAGCGCTCTCATATGCTGCTCAACGCCCCCGCGCAACTGCTGCCCGTGCTGCAAGGTGCAGGGAGGGTGAAAAACCACAGCGCCTGACTTGGCTTCAACCTTGCCTGCCAGGGCTTGCGCAATCTCGGGCAAAAGCTCACTCAGATCACGCGTCAAGGCACTCACGCGCTCGGCCTTTACGGCGTAGCGTTCGTCATCCCTGAGCGCATGCGCGTAATCCTTGACCGCGGCACCGCAGCCGGATGCGTTCATCACAATGGTATCCACCTCACCCGATTCAATGTGCGGCCACCAGGCATCTATATTGCGTCGCATCTGACTCAATGCGCCCGCCTGGTCGTTGAGATGGAAGCGCACGGCGCCACAGCAACCCTGTCCTCGGGGCCGTAAGGTCTGGATACCTGCGGCATCAAGCACGCGCGCAGTGGCTCGGTTGATGTTCGGTGCCATAGAGGGCTGCACACAGCCTTCCAGCAACAACACCTTGCGTGCATGCGTCCGCTTGGGCCAAGCACCCGCCTTCTGAGGCACAGGCACCTTGGCGCGCAAGCTTGGCGGCAACATTCCGCGCACGGATTGTCCCAGGCGCATGGCAGGGCCAAAAAGCGGTGAAGACAAGCCCATGCGCAAGACTCCACGCAAGCGGCGCTCTGCCGGGGGTCGAGCCACCTTCGCATCAACGACCTTGCGGCCGATATCCAGCAGATGTCCATACTCCACCCCACTTGGGCAGGTGGTCTCGCAGTTGCGGCAAGTGAGACAGCGGTCCAGGTGAAGCTGCGTCTCACGCGTGGGGACGTCCCCTTCGAGCATCTGCTTGATCAGGTAGATGCGGCCGCGCGGACCGTCGAGCTCATCACCCAGTAACTGGTAGGTGGGGCAGGTGGCCGTGCAGAAGCCACAGTGCACACACTTGCGCAAGATCGCCTCGGCCTCACGGCCATCGGGCGTGTTCTGGAATTCTGGCGCGAGATGGGTTTGCATGTGCCTAGGAAAGGTCGTTGGACGTCATGGGGAAGGAAGAATCCACTGCCTGGCGGGCTCAGAAATCTGAAAACATACGGCCAGCGCCGAATATTCCGGCTGGGTCGAACTCATGCTTGAGCGCGCGGCTGATGCGGGCCAAGGGGCCCGTCAGGGGTGTGAATACCGGGATGCGCCCGTCCCCGCCTCGAAACAGTGTGGCATGCCCCCCCACTCGTGCAGCCGCTTCCCGCACCCGGCTGGCTTCCTGCAGCGGCAGTTTGATCCAACGCTGCGCGCCATGCCACTCCATCACGGTGGGCCCCAGGTTCAAAGGGGTGGCCGTATCAGGAACGCTGACGCGCCAAAGAGCTTCGCCCCGATCAACGCGAAAAAACGGCAAGCCGAGATCACGCAGCAAGGCCCATTGACGAGAGACATCTCTCTCAAAAACCTGGCCCCCCATGGTCTTGCGTGCGGCATCCACAGCAGCCCGGGCTCCCCGTAAGCGCACCATTAAACGCCCGTCTATCCAACAACTGGCATTCAGTGGCAGTGGTTGCCCTCCCCAGCGATTGAGCTGTTGGCGTGCGCTGGTCTCACTCAATTCGAACATCAGCGTGGCTTCCGCGGGAGAGGCTGACAGTACCTTCAGACTGACCTGGACGATCACACCCAAGGTGCCCATGGAGCCCGCCATGAGTCTGCTGACATCGTAGCCGGCCACGTTCTTCATGACCTGGCCACCAAAGGTAAGCAGCTCGCCCTTGCCATTCACCATTTGCACGCCCAGCACGTAGTCACGCAGGCTGCCTACGCTGGCACGCGCCGGCCCTGACAAGCCAGCGGCCACCATACCCCCTACCGTTCCGGAAACCCCGAACTGCGGCGGATCGAACGGCAGACATTGCCCTTTTTCCGCCAAAGCCGCTTCGAGTTCCTTCATACGTGTGCCTGCACGAACCGTGACGACCAGCTCGCTCGGCTCGTAGCTGACGATGCCAGCGAGCGAGCGTGTATCAAGCATTTCGCCGTGAAGAACTTGACCGTAGAAGTCCTTCGTGCCCCCGCCCCTGATGCGCAGATGGCGAGAACGCTCGGCAGCTTTCTGAACCTTGCCGATCAACGAAACCAATTCTGCATCCATCCGCCGATCATAAGGCTGCGTTGCGAGCATGACGATTTGGCCTTTAATCATTTAGAACGTGTTGCCGCTAAATTCACGCTCCGTCAAAGGCTAACGGACCATCGATCACCTACGTTTGCACATTCAGGCAGCTATTTCCAAGAAATAATCTCATTTACTAAAGGTGTACGACCTGCAAAACCGATCACGGATAACGGGCGCATAGCGCGCCCTATGCACTGCTCGTCACTCACAACGTGGGGATTCTTCGATGAACATCGTTTTGACGGCAGTACGTGCCTGGTTTCTCGGGTGCGTGATTCTGGGCACCAGTTCCTGGGCTGCTGAACCTAGGGTTGAACCAGAGGTGGTCAAGCTTGCGCTGCAGATCGCTGGGGAACCGATACAAGTCACCGCACACCTGTACAAACCAAAAGGCGACGGCCCGTTTCCACTGGTCATTTTCTCGCATGGCCGCGCATCAACTCAGGTGGAGCGTGCAAAACTGAGCCATCCGATTTTGGTGGGGCACGCCAATTATTGGTTGAGGCAAGGCGTTGCGGTGGTGGCTCCGGTGCGCCCCGGCTACGGCGATACGGGTGGGCTTGATCGAGAGAACTCATTCGCGCGCTGGGATGGCGGCACATGCAACAGTGACCCGGATTTCACCAAGATTGCCGGGCAGGCTCGCGAAACCATCACGGCCACCTATCAATGGGCGCAGCAGCAACCCTGGGTGCGCAAAGACCGGATTTTGCTGGAAGGCCAATCCGCTGGCGGTTTGGCGACAGTGGCTGCGGGGGCGCTGAATCTTCCTGGCGTCGTGGGCTTGGTCAATTTTGCGGGCGGTGTGGGCGGCAACCCAGAGCGCTCCCCAGGGAAAAGCTGCAAGCCGGAGAACTTGACTAAAACCTACGCAGGGTTCGGGAGCCAAGTTAAAGTGCCCAGCTTATGGCTGTATGCGGACAATGATCAATACTGGGGTCCGGAGGCTCCCCGTCAATGGCACGCAGCCTTTGAAGCGGGCGGCAGTGCGACACGATTCGTTCAGACTGGAGCCCTGGAAGGGCATGACGGCCATCGCCTGCTGACTCAAGGCGGCAGGATGTGGAGCGTACCGCTCAATGCTTTTGTTCAGCAGCTTGGCTTCGTCTCAAAGTAGGCCACTGCACAGCCACCGGAAGTGCTGCTCAACTCTGCTTGCTGAAGTAGGCCTCGAGGATTTCAGCGCTGTAGCGGCTGGCGACCTGTTCGATAAAGCGATTGAAATCGACGTGCGCAGCGTCATCAGCACGGTCTGAAATAGTACGGATTGCCGCAAAAGGCAGGCCGTAGTCGTGGCATACCTGAGCAACGGCAGCGCCCTCCATCTCAACCGCCAGCGCATCCGGCAAGGCCTGACGCAAGGCCGCGCTTTCTGCGTTGGTCGCGACGAATCGGTCGCCGCTCACGATCAGCCCTTGATGCACAAGGGGTCGCCGCAGGCGAAATTCACGCAAGGTGTCTGCATCCAGAAGGCCCCCTGAAGGGTTGGCCAGCGCCTCACGCGCCGCATCGAGCAGTGAGCGTGACAAAGCAGCGTCAGCCGGGAACCGGGTGAGTCCGGTTAGAGGGACCTCATAACGCGGAAAAAGCGGTGAGGCGTCCATGTCGTGCTGCAGCAGCTCCGTGGCCACCACCACATCGCCCACCGAAACACCATCCCCCAGGCCGCCTGCCGCACCCGTGAAGATGATTCGATCAACCCCAAAGCGCTCAATCAGGACTGTGGCCGTGGTGGCAGCCGCCACCTTGCCTATGCGCGAGAGCACCACCACCAGCTCGTGCCCGTGCCAATGCCCGAGCCAATAGTCACGCCCGGCTACGGACTGCCGGCGCTCGTCCGGCATCCGGTCCAGCACTGCGGCCAATTCAGGGCGCAGCGCGGCAATGAGGCCCAGGCACGGCATTGGGGTGAAAAGCAGGCCCTCGGTCAGTCGACTTTGACGACGCTCTTCTGGCGCAATTCCCGCCGCAGGACCTTGCCCACGTTAGTCTTGGGCAACTCAGTACGAAACTCGATCACCCGTGGGCGCTTGTAGCCCGTGAAGTTATCGTGGCAGAACTGACGCACAGCTTCCTCAGTGAGGCCTGGGTCTTTTTTGACCACCACGAGCTTGACGGCTTCGCCCGTCTTATCGTCAGGCACGCCAACTGCCGCCACTTCCAGCACGCCTGGCATGGAAGCCACGACCTCTTCGATCTCGTTGGGGTAGACGTTAAATCCGCTCACGAGAATCATGTCTTTCTTGCGGTCCACAATTTTGGTGAAGCCGCGCTCGTCCATGACGCCAATATCGCCGGATTTGAAATAACCGTCGCTGGTCATCACCTGGGCGGTGTCGTCAGGGCGTTGCCAATAGCCCGCCATGACCTGAGGTCCCTTGATGGCGATTTCCCCGGGTTGGCCGAGCGGCACATCATGGCCATCATCATCAATGATCTTGACCCAGGTGCTGGGAATAGGTACTCCAATGGTGCCGCTGAACTCGCGCGAAGTCACCGGGTTGCATGTGGCTGAGGGGCTGGTCTCTGAGAGCCCGTAGCCCTCACAGATTGGGCAGCCTGTTTTCTCCAGCCAGAGCCGCGCAACGGCGCCCTGCACGGCCGTACCGCCACCCAGCGAAACCTTGAGGTTCTTCCAGTTGACGGTGCCGAAGTCCGGGTGGTTCGCGAGACCGTTGAACAAGGTGTTGACAGCCGGAAAGCTATGAAACGTGTGCTTGGAAAGCTCCTTGAGCGTCCCAGGCAGATCGCGCGGGTTGGGGATCAGAATCATCTTTCCGCCGTTTCGCATCCCCAGCATCATGTTCACCGTGAAGGCGAAGATGTGATAAAGCGGCAGCGCGCAAACGCTGGTGCTTTGCTCACCCGCCGGGACGCGTTTCATGGCCGGATTGTTCCATGCCTCGGACTGCAGAACGTTGGCGATCAGGTTGCGATGCAACAGCATCGCGCCCTTGGCCACGCCTGTGGTGCCACCGGTGTATTGCAAGACCGCCAGATCATCCGGGCCGATGGACGCTGCCTTAAAGGCCGCCCCTTTACCCTTGCTCACCGCATCATTGAAATGAACTGCGCCCGGCAGGCTGAAGGCTGGAACCAGCTTCTTGACCTTGCGAACGACAGTGTTGACGATCAGGCCCTTGAGCCAGCTCAGCTGATCGCCCATGGTGGTGAGCACCACATGCTTGACAGGCGTCGCTCCAATGCACTTTTGCAAAGTGGCAGCGAAGTTCTCAATGATGAAAATCGCCTTGGCGCCGGAGTCCTTGAGTTGGTGCTCCAACTCACGCGCCGTATACAGCGGATTGACGTTGACCACCACCATGCCAGCGCGCAAGATCCCTGCTACAGCAGCAGGATACTGCGGCACGTTGGGCATCATGATCGCCACTCGGTCGCCCTTGGCGAGGCCCAGGCTTTGCAAGTAAGCGGCCAGCGCAAGGCTTTTCTCACCCACCTCTGCGTAGCTGACATCGCGGCCCATGAAGCTGCACAAAGTGCGGTCCGCGTACTTGCCAAAACTCTCTTCCAGGAGTGCGACCAGCGACGTGTACTGCGCTCCGTCGATATCGGCTGGAACACCCTCGGGATAGCTACTCAGCCAGATCCGTTCAGTCATACTGAAAAATCTCCAGATTGAAATACGTTAGAACAACCGGTCATTGTCCGTGGGGCCCGCGTGTATCGGAAGTGGGCTTTCCCTAGGAACTCCCGCAAACTGCGCAATTTCGGGCGCCAAAATGAAAATCGGCGACGTGAACGTCGCCGATCAGGCCGAGTTCACACCCAATTCACCGTTCGTGAACTTGGTGCGCACACGCCTTGGCCTGGAACGCTTGGAGGCAATCTACTCTATAGCCTTTGCAATGTCCTCGACGACTTTCTTGGCATCGCCGAACACCATCATGGTCTTGTCCATGTAGAACAACTCATTGTCCAACCCGGCATAACCCGCCGCCATGGAGCGCTTGTTGACGATCACCGAACGCGCCTTGTAGGCCTCCAGGATAGGCATGCCATAGATCGCGGTGCCTTTTTGCAGAGCAGCCGGGTTCACAACGTCGTTGGCGCCCAGGATGATCGCGACATCGGCCTGGCCGAACTCGCCATTGATATCTTCCATCTCGAATACCTGGTCGTAAGGCACCTCGGCTTCGGCCAGCAACACGTTCATATGACCCGGCATACGGCCCGCCACCGGATGGATGGCGTACTTCACGTCGATGCCCCTTTCCGTGAGCTTGTCGACCAATTCCTTGACCGCATGCTGTGCACGCGCCACGGCCAGGCCATAACCAGGAACGATGATCACGCTGTCGGCGTTGCTGAGCATGAAGGC
Source organism: Ottowia thiooxydans DSM 14619 (assembly GCF_000422885.1). Lineage (GTDB taxonomy): Bacteria > Pseudomonadota > Gammaproteobacteria > Burkholderiales > Burkholderiaceae_C > Ottowia > Ottowia thiooxydans. The sequence continues at coordinate 9,872 of NZ_AUGX01000052.1, forward strand.
CACGTCGTCCGAGCTGCCAGTCTTGACCGGACGCTGCTCTTGAGCCCCAGCGCTGGCAGTGACGGCCTCCCCGCCGAAGCCGCCCAAGATGACGCTGAAGAACGAGCGATTCATGGCCTTGCACATGATGTAGCTCAAGATCGCACCAGAGGCACCCACCAAAGAACCGGCAATGATCAGCGCGCTGTTATTGAGCGAGAAACCAATGCCCGCCGCCGCCCAGCCGGAATAGCTGTTGAGCATGGAAACCACCACCGGCATGTCAGCACCGCCGATAGGGATGATGAGCGTCACACCGATGATCAGGCCCAGCAAGCAGACCAGCACGAAATCCATCGAACTCTGCGAATGCCAGAAGCCGAATATGAAAAACACCGCAGCCAAGCCGAGCGCCAGGTTCAGCAAATGCTGGCCAGGAAACACCACCGGCGTGCCTTGAAACAGTCGGAATTTCGAGCTACCCGACAGCTTGCCCCAAGCGATGACCGAGCCGCTGAAGGTCACTGCACCAATGAAAGCGCCCAGCGCCAACTCAATGCGGTTGCCCCCGGGGATCGCTCCACCCACGCCATTCACGGGGTGTTCGGCGATGCCGAAGGCCCAGGGTTCAGTCACGGTGGCACCCGCAATCAGCACGGCCGCCAAACCGATCATGCTGTGGAAGAACGCCACCAATTCAGGCATCTTGGTCATCTCGACGGTCTTGGCGCGCCAAGCGCCATAACCGCCGCCAATCACCAGGCCCAGCAGCACCCAGGCCAAGCCCAACCCAGAGCCAGCCAGCTTGACGATCAAGGCCGCAGTGGTCAGCACGGCGATGGTCATACCGACCATACCAAACAGGTTACCGCGAATAGAGGTAGTGGGGTGACTCAGGCCTTTGAGAGCCTGAATGAAACAGACGCTGGCAACCAGATACAGCAGCGTGACAAGGTTCATGCTCATGGGTCGCGCCTCTTCTTATTTACCTGACGCCGCGTGATCGGCGGGGGCTTTACGTTCTTTTTTCTTGAACATCTCAAGCATGCGGCGTGTCACCAGAAAACCGCCAAAGATGTTCACCGCCGCCAAAGCGACCGCCGCCACGCCCATGACCTTGCCAAGAGTGCCTTCGGTCAGCGCCGCCGCCAGCATGGCACCGACGATGACGATGGCCGAAATAGCGTTGGTCACCGCCATCAAAGGCGTATGTAGCGCGGGTGTGACGGTCCAGACCACGTGGTAGCCCACATAGATAGCCAGCACGAAGATGATCAGATTGATGATGGTGGGGGACACGATGTCCATGCGGAGTCTCCTGGAGGGATCGGGTGTATGCGACGAACCGGCGTCACTCGCGGTCGCGCCGCGGCGTCAGCACCTGGGTAGCGGGCTGAGGCACCTGGGTGGCGCGAGTCGGAGGGGGCGTGATGGTGGTGGTCACCGCTGACTTAGGCGGAGGGGGTGGGGGCGCCATTCGAACTGCGTACGGGAAGGGCGGCACTACGAGCGTCGCGCCCCCAGCAGCCGCCCGAGTGGAGTTCGCGAGCGCTTGCGCCCACTGCGTGCCAGGATGGCCGCCAGCCAGAAAATCACTGTTGTTGCGTGTCACGGGCTCAATCAAGGAAGGATTGAACAGCGCATGCACTTCGAGCATGCGGCCACCCACCTCAAACCGGTGTCCCACCCAGCTCCGCGGGCGAGTTGCCAGACCCCGATCCTCCAGCCATTCCCAGAGCACGGAATGCTGCACCTTGAGCCAGCCTTCCAGGTCTGCGTCACGGCGCAAGCGCAAGCAATCGGAGGGGCCACGGCCGCCCACATGCAGGCTGTCCGTTTGCGGGCAGGCGGGTGCAGCACTGGCGGGCGCCGATTGCACCACCACCACCGCGACCCAGCTACCATCACCCCGCTGAAGGCCTACGGCGCGGGTTGGAGCATTCGCGCCGGCAATGGGCACCGGCCCTTCGCCTCCCATCCAGGGAGAAAGCTCGTTTCCGAGGTCGTACCAGGTACCGACGCTGGTGGATGGGACAGAGATCAGCGGCGCGCTCGTGATGAGAGCCGCTGAAGCGGCCGGCGCGGACGAGCTACCTCCCCCCGCAGGTGCAGCGCATCCTGCGGCCAGAGCCAACATCAAAGTGCCGGCGATCACGCCAATGCGCGAGTCCCGCAAGCGGGCGATGGAATTCATCTTGTGCTTCAACTTCAGCTTTCTTCAGGGTCGCGTCACGGCACCCGCATGAGCCATCAGGCAAGCGACCACGATATCGTCTTCTCGATCCAGTGTGAAGCCCGCATCCTTGGGCAGCACCAGTTTCAGAAAATCGAGCACGTTTCGTGAGTACAGAGCCGAGGCATCAGCGGCTACAAGCGCAGCCAGGTTGGTCTCGCCGACCAAAGTGACGCCGTGCTTGACGACGGTCTTGTCGGTTTCGGTCAGCGGGCAGTTTCCACCCACGCTGCCATCAGGGTTGGGCGCGCCTTTGCCAGCGGCCATATCGATGATCACCGAACCGGGCTTCATGCTGGCCACCATCTCCTCGGTAATCAGCACAGGTGCTGCACGACCGGGGATGAGAGCAGTGGAAATGACCACGTCGGCTTGAGCCACACGCTTGGCGACTTCGGCTTTTTGTCGTTCGAGCCAGCTTGGGGGCATGGGACGGGCATAGCCCCCCACGCCCTCTGCGGCTTCCTTTTCCTCGGCCGTTTCATAGGGCACATCGATGAACTTGCCGCCGAGCGATTCGACCTGCTCTTTCACGCTGGGCCGCACATCACTGGCCTCAATCACGGCGCCCAGGCGCTTGGCCGTGGCAATGGCTTGCAGCCCCGCCACACCCACGCCCAAGATGACAACCCGGGCGGCTTTCACCGTGCCCGCAGCCGTCATCAGCATAGGAAAGAATTTCTGGTAGCGGTCAGCCGCCATGATGACGGCTTTATAGCCGGCAATATTGGCTTGGCTGGAGAGCACATCCATGCTCTGAGCCCGCGTGGTGCGCGGTGCTGCCTCAAGTGCGAAAGCGGTCAGGTTGGCAGCGGCCAGCCTCTGGAGGCCCTCAGCATCAAATGGGTTCAGCATGCCGATCAGCACAGCGCCCGCTTTGATCTGAGCGAGCTCGGCCGTCGAAGGCGCGCGAACCTTCAGCACCATGTCAGCGCCCAGGGCGCCGGCCGCATCTGTGATTTCCACTCCCGCTTGCTGGTAAGCCGCATCCGTAATGGAGGCAGTCAGACCAGCGCCAGACTGCACGCGGACAGTGTGGCCTTGGGCGATGAGTTTTTTGGCCGTCTCCGGGGTCGCGGCGACACGGGTCTCGCCGGACGCCGTCTCGGTGGGCACGCCAATCAGCATGGAAAGTTCTCCTCGTTCGTTGGGCTCGGGCAAGCGCCTACATGGGTCTTGCCACCCGGATTAGACCGAGCTTAACAAACCTCTTGCGCCGCATTGTGCTTCATTTCAGGTCGCTCACCGCATAATGCGGCGCCATGAACACCCGATGGAAGCCCAGCGTTACTGTAGCCGCAGTGATCGAGCACGATGGAAGCTACCTGCTTGTGGAGGAACACACAGCAGACGGCCTGCGCCTGAATACCCCTGCCGGGCACCTGGAACCTGGTGAATCCCCCATGGAAGGCGCCGTTCGCGAAGCCCTTGAGGAAACTGGCCGTGTCTTTTCCCCTACTGCTCTACTGGGAATCTACATGGCTGCGAGCAATGATGCCCAGGGCCAGCCCACCGCCTGGATGCGTATGGCCTTTTGCGGCCACGCCAGCGAAACCGATCCAGCGCGAGCGCTTGATGAAGGCATCGTGCGCGCCATCTGGATGACACCTGCGGAAATCGAAGCCAGCCAGGATCGCCACCGCAGCCCGTTGGTATGGCGCTGTGTGCAAGACCATATGGAAGGCAAGCGCTTCGACCTATCGGCCGTGGTGATGGATTCAAGCGCGCTTAAGCCGCCGCTGTAGCTATAACAACGACTTGAACCTCTCATGGACCCCATAGCCTCGTTTTTTCTGCTTTCCGCCGCTGCCTTTGGTGCCGGCGTGCTCAACGCCATTGCGGGCGGTGGCACGTTCCTTACTTTTCCGGCGCTGGTCTTGACAGGCGTGCCTCCCATCGCCGCCAATGCCACCAGCGCACTGGCGGTCAGCCCAGGCTACCTGGGCAGCACGCTTGGGTTCCGGGCAGAACTGGCTGCCCTGCCGCGCGCACTGGTGGTGCGCGAGATGATCTTGAGCGCACTGGGCGGCGTGGCTGGGGCGCTGCTCCTGCTGGTAACACCGGCCACGGTATTTTCTGGAGTGGTCCCCTGGCTGCTGCTATTTGCCACAGTGCTGTTCGCATTCGGCCCCTACTTGTCCCGCTGGGCCGGCGGGGAGCACGGCAACGGCTTTGCACGCTGGCGCAAACCGGCCTTGCTGGCAGTGGCCGTGTATGGGGGCTACTTCAATGGCGGTCTGGGCATATTGCTCATGGCGCTGTATCTCCTGTGCGGGGAGCAGCGCATGCATACCGTCAACGCACTCAAGAACCTCAATTCATTCGTGCTTTCGGTCGTCTCCGTGGTGGCCTTCGCCATTGGCGGCGCCATCGTGTGGAAAGCGGCGCTGCTGATGGCGGTGTTCGCCACCCTGGGCGGTTTCGCAGGGGCGCGCCTGGCCCGTAGCTTGTCCCCACGCATGGTGCGCGGCATCGTGATCGTGACCGGACTGGTTATGAGCGTATTGTTCTTCGCTCGCGCCTAGTTTTCCCCTCGGCGGGATAATCTAGGGCGTGTTCACACTAAATTCACCCCCGCGTGAGGTTCTGGCGAGCCGCAATCAAGGCGCAAACCGCAGCCGGGTTGGACACCCGGCGAGGGTTTGCGCGGCCGGCGTCGGCAACGCCGAGTGCGGGTTGCCAGAACCTCACCCTTCGGGCCGGGGTGAATTTAGTGTGAACACGCCCTAGCGCCGTAAATCGGAAGTGCGCTGAACAAATCCGCCGAGAATCGGCGCCATGCGGCGTCACCTAGGCGGCCCCACAACTCCTCGCGATACCACGCGGTATCACTGCGGTTTGTTCCTAGCCTGACACCGATTTCGACAGATTTGCTTTTTTAGCACACCTCCAACTTACGACACTAATGCCCAAACACCGCATCGTCGTCGGCCTATCAGGCGGCGTAGATTCAGCCGTCACCGCCTACCTGCTGAAGAAAGCAGGCCATGAGGTGGTGGGCATTTTCATGAAAAACTGGGAAGACGACGATGACAGCGAATACTGTTCGTCGAACGTCGATTTCATCGACGCGGCGGCGGTAGCCGATGTGCTCGGCATTGAAATCGAGCACGTTAACTTCGCAGCCGAATACAAGGATCGCGTTTTCGCTGAATTCCTGCGCGAATACCAAGCCGGGCGCACACCCAACCCGGACGTGCTGTGCAATGCCGAGATCAAGTTCAAAGCTTTCCTTGACCATGCCATGCGCCTGGGCGCCGAGAAAATCGCCACCGGTCACTACGCGCGGGTGCGCTACAACGATGCCCGTGCAAGGCATGAGTTGCTCAAGGGGCTGGATCCCAGCAAGGACCAAAGCTATTTTCTGCACCGTTTGAACCAGGCGCAGCTGTCCAAGACGCTGTTTCCGGTGGGAGAGTTGCACAAGACCGAAGTAAGGCGAATCGCCACCGAGATCGGCCTGCCCAACGCCAAGAAAAAGGATTCCACCGGCATCTGCTTTATCGGTGAACGGCCGTTTCGCGAGTTTCTGAACCGGTACCTGCAAACCAAGGCAGGCCCCATCAAGGACGAACGTGAGCGCACGATCGGCAAGCATGTCGGGTTGTCGTTCTACACCCTGGGCCAACGACAGGGGCTGGGCATTGGCGGCCTCAAGGAAAAAGGCGCTCCGCGCGGCGGCGGTGAGCATGCCCCTTGGTTCGCCGCACGCAAGGACATGGCGCGCAATACGCTCTATGCGGTGCAAGGGCACGACCACCCGTGGCTGCTCTCCCATGATCTGGTCTTCGAAGACGCTTCATGGACGGCAGACGAGGCACCTGCCCCCGGCCCCCTATCGGCCAAGACGCGCTACCGCCAGCAAGACGCCGCCTGCACGCTGTCTTTGGGCGAGATACAGGGAACATATCGCCTGAATTTTTCAGAGCCGCAATGGGCAGTCACGCCCGGTCAGAGCGCCGTGCTGTATGACGGCGAGGTCTGCCTGGGCGGTGGGGTGATCGCATCGACACCAGATCTTCTCCCGCAGAACAGCGCGCCAGAGGCCAAGCCTGGCAGGAAAGCTGTGCTTCTTGGCGGGGATGCTCGCTAAGAGGTGCCCAGGGCCTCCCCTGCATTGCCAGACTTCACGCCCCCACGCTGGCGCCAAATAGCCTGCCTATAAGTGCCGATGCGCCCATGGCAAGGGCTCCCCAGAAAAGCACGCGGGCGGCCCCCGGCCTCCAGGGTGCCCCGCCCAACTTGGCTGCCAAGGCACCCAGCAAACCCAGCACCAGCAGCGTGGCGGCAATCAGCACTACCTCCAAATCAGGACCACCGTAGAGCATGACCACCAGGATTGGTGCGAGTGCCCCTGCAATGAAAGCCCCTGCCGAGGCCAGCGCAGCCTGCAATGGCCGTGCTGTATTTCGTTCATTGAGGCCCAGTTCATCGCGCAGATGCGCGTTCAAGGCGTTGTGCGCCGTCAGCTCGCGCGCCACCTGCGTGGCCAGCTCAAGCGAGAGACCCCGCCCTTGGTAGATGCCAATGAGCTCCAGCAACTCCAGATCTGGTTCTTCTTTCAGCTCGCGTTGCTCCGTGTCACGGTCGGCCTTTTCGGAATCGGCTTGAGAGCTGACGGAGACGTATTCGCCGGCCGCCATCGAGAAAGCGCCAGCCGTCAAACCAGCCGCCGCCGTCACGAGCAGGGTACGCGTGTCAGCCCCGGTAGCCGCCATGCCCACCACCAGGCCGCTGGTAGAAATAAGGCCGTCATTGGCGCCCAATACCGCCGCACGCAGCCACCCGGTCTTGTGAACGTGGTGGATGGCGGGATAGCTCTCGAGGGCAGTGTGGCGTGGCATGCGGCGGCGTGAAGAAAAGACGTGGCTATTCGAGATTACCTGGGCCCGGGAGGCTGATCGTTGCCACCCACGGCCAGGATGGCCACAGATTCAGGCTGGAGCAAGCTGCCTTCACGCCACCCCTTCCAGGTGGCGACTCCCATGGCCATCACCACGAGCGTGGCCAGTGCCAGCGAGATGATGGCAGGCGCACCCATGGCTGGAAACTGCACCGCCAAGCGAAGCGTCAGGGATGCAAATGCCGCAAGCGGAAATCCAAGAGACCAGAAAGCCATTGAAAACGGCTGCGCCAGCATGCGGCGGGCGAGCTGCAAACTCCACAGCAGGAAAAATAGAGCCGCGCCCCAGCACATCACAGCCAAAACCGCAGGCCCACCCATTTGCAACACGGCTGAGCCCACTACGGAGGGCGGTGCCACGCAGATAAAGGTGATGGGCAGTAGCCGCTCAGCCCACAAGCCCTGTGTGGCGATGCGCGCAAAAATCAGCCCAAGCACCACAGGCCACAGCAGCAATCCCAAACCAAACTGCGCGGCCGCCCACGTCCCGGCGTTCAAACTGCCTCCCGCCAACGGGGCCAGCACGTTGCCGACCACAGGAACAAACAGCGCGGGCGTCAATGCGGCCCAACTCAGGGCGGTCGCCTTGTCCGCGCTGAGCCAGCGCGTCAGCACCCACAGCGTGGCAACGAACTGCGCCACCGAACCCGCCCACCACAACATCGCAAGCCAGAGGTTGGTGCCCAGAAGGGACACCCCGCATGTGGCCAGCAGAATCATCGAGACCGGAATAGTGGCCACAAAGGCATGACGCACAGGGTGCGCCAACTCCGCTGCCAGCACCTCTGGATAGCGCTGCCAGCGCATCCACGACAGGACCAGAAGCACCAGAAAGACCAGCGCCGCCGCCGCTGCCAGCACCAGAGCGCCAGCACCTGCTACGTCACCCATCACAGGCATGGCACGACCCCATGCCAACGACAGCCCAGCCAGGCCCATGACAAGCGCAAACCAGTTCAGGCCTATGTATTTGAGTGCGTCCGGACGTTGAGCCATGAGCCCATGATGCCACGGATCATTTGCTTCTCATTTGATAGCGAAAATAGTTTGTATGTCTATGTTTTATAAAGAATTATCCGCCTACCCCCTATTCGCTGCATAAGCAAACAAAAAAACAGTAGTTCCATGAATAAGGGTCGGCGAACAAAGATCAGGGCCTCAGAAAGTGTGAATGAATCCGGTGTGAGGGATTCACTCCCACCTTCTCAACTTGCACATATCTTCAAGGAGTCCCGCATGTCTTTCGCCATTACCCGCCGCTTGGGCCTAGCCGGCATCATCACGCTGGCTCTAGCCCCGCAGGCATTCGCACAGCAGCCCGCCACAGTCACGTTACTCAACGTCAGCTACGACCCTACCCGCGAGCTGTACGTTGAGTTCAACAAGGCCTTCGCTGCGCACTGGAAAGCGCAAAACGGGCAAAACGTGGTGGTCAAACAGTCGCATGGTGGCTCCGGCAAGCAAGCGCGTTCCATCATCGACGGCCTGGAGGCCGACGTCGCCACGCTGGGCCTGGCCCCAGACATCAACGCATTGGTAAAGAACGGTGGCTGGGTTGCCCCGGACTGGCAAAAACGCCTGCCGCACAACGCTGCACCGTACACCTCCACCATCGTGTTCCTCGTTAAGAAGGGCAATCCAAAGGGGGTGAAGGACTGGAACGACCTGATCAAACCCAATGTGGCCGTGATCACACCGAACCCCAAGACCTCAGCTGGCGCGCAGTGGAACTACCTGGCAGCCTGGGAATACGGCAAACGTAAATTCGGCGGCGAAGACCAAGCCAAATCTTTCGTACAAAAGGTCTACAACAACGTTCCTGTTCTGGACACGGGTGCTCGCGGTTCCACCATCACCTTCGCCCAACGCGGCGTGGGCGATGTGCTTTTGGCCTGGGAGAACGAAGCCTTCCTGGTCCTCAAGGAGTTCGGCGCGGAGAAATACGAGATCGTTGTGCCTTCGATCAGCATCCTGGCCGAACCTACCGTTGCGGTGGTCGACAAAAACGTCGACAAGCACGGCACCCGTCAAGTGGCCGAAGCCTACCTGAAGTACCTCTACAGCGAAGACGGACAAGACATCGCGGGCAAGAACTTCTACCGCCCGGCCGTTTCCGAGAAAGCCAAAGCCAAGTACGCAGCTCAGTTCCCCAAGCTGGCCCTGTTCAGCATTGACCAGGCTTTCGGCGGCTGGACCAACGCAGGCAAGCACTTCGCCGACGGCGGCAGCTTCGATCAGATCTACACACAAAAGTGATGCACCCCAAGCCCCCTCTCCGGATCACCCGCCTGGAGATGGCCACGTACATCGTGCTGGCCATCGTGATGCTGGTGGCGGGTGTACTGGCCAGTTAAGCGACATCTAAGAGACATCTCATGAGCTTTGAAGTGACTACCCCCGCTCTGGAAGCCCTGCAAGACATTGAACTACGCGCTGCCGAACAGGGCCTGCCCTATCACGGTCAGGTACCTCCTGTATTGGCGTGGCAGCTCTTTGACGCCGGCGACGCCTTGCTCGTAGACGTGCGCAGCGCTGAAGAGCGCAAGTTCGTCGGCCACGTGCCCGAAAGCCTTCACGTGGCCTGGGCCACTGGCACCGCACTAACACGAAACCCCCGCTTCGCGCGTGAATTGGAGGCCAAGACCGGCAAGGATGCAGTGGTGCTGCTGCTGTGCCGCAGCGGCAAACGCTCGGCCCTGGCGGCAGAGGTCGCCGCCAAAGCAGGCTTCACCCGCGTGTTCAACGTGCTGGAGGGCTTTGAGGGCGAGTTGGACACCGAGCAGCAACGCGGTCACGCGGATGGCTGGCGCTTTCACCACCTTCCGTGGGTACAGGACTGAACATGGCTCAATCCACCCCGACCGAGCTGCCCGGCGCATTGGAAGTCGGCACCATCGTCAATGAACTACGCAACGCCCGTCTGGAATGGCGGCTGGCACGCGGTCGTTCGCTGGAGCCACGTGGGCGCGATCTGCCCTCACGGGAAGTCTTGCGCGAGTTGACGACCGACCTGCACGGCCTTTTGTTCCCTATGCGCCTGGGCCCGCCCGATCTGCGCCAGGAGGCAGAGGACTTCTACGTGGGCTCGACGCTGGACAAAGTTCTGCACACTCTCAGCAGCCAGGTACGGCTGGAGCTTCATCACTCGGCGCGGCATGCGCACTTATCGCCTCGCGAGATTGATGAACGCGCCGACCACATCGTGCGTCAGTTCGCCAAGTCACTGCCCGGCACACGGCGCTTGCTGGACACCGACGTCCTGGCGGCCTACCACGGCGACCCGGCGGCGCACAGCGTGGATGAAGTGCTGCTGTGCTATCCCGGTGTTCACGCCATCATCAACCATAGGCTGGCGCATACCCTGCACGGGCTGGGTGCCACGATGTTGGCGCGGCTGATTGCAGAGCTGTCTCATAGCGCCACTGGCATCGACATTCACCCCGGTGCGTCGATAGGCGGCTCGTTCTTCATCGATCACGGCACCGCCGTAGTCATAGGCGAGACCGCCATCATCGGTGAACGCGTGCGGATCTATCAAGCCGTCACCCTGGGCGCCAAAAGCTTCCCTCTGGATGCCACAGGCCAACTCCGGAAAGGCCTGCCTCGCCACCCAACCCTCGAAGACGACGTCGTGGTGTATGCCGGCGCCACCGTGCTCGGGCGCATCACGATCGGCCGAGGCGCCACGATTGGCGGCAACCTGTGGGTCACCCACGACGTGCCACCCGGCGCGCACCTTACCCAGGCGAATTCGCGCCACCACGAAGTAGAAGCCACCACTTCGTCATAGAATTTACTACTTTTTCATTACCTACGGAGTCATGCAATGAGTGCAACAGTTGGCGGTACCACCGCCCTTGGCGACAACGCCGCCCGGCAACTAGCCAATGCCACCAAGACCGTCCCCCAGCTTTCCACGATTTCGCCGCGCTGGCTTACGCACCTGCTGCAATGGACGCCCGTGGAAGCAGGCATCTATCGCCTGAACAAGGTGAAAAATCCGGAAGACATCCGGGTTACCTGCACAGCCAAGGAAAGCGAAAACCAGCTTCCGCGCACTTATGTCGACTATGAAGAGAACCCGCGCGAGTACTTCCTGAACGCGGTCAGCACCGTCCTGGACGTCCACACCCGGGTGTCTGATCTCTACAGCAGCCCGCACGATCAGATCAAAGAGCAATTGCGCCTGACCATTGAGACCATCAAGGAAAACCAGGAAAGCGAACTCATCAACAACCCGGACTACGGCCTCCTGGCTCAGGTCACGGACGAGCAGCGCATCTTCCCCTTGACCGGCGCGCCCACGCCAGATGATCTGGACGAGTTGCTGACCAAGGTCTGGAAGGAACCCGCTTTCTTCCTGGCGCATCCGTTGACCATCGCCGCCTTTGGCCGCGAAGCCACGCGCCGCGGCACACCTCCCCCAACTGTCAGCCTGTTCGGCTCGCAGTTCATTACCTGGCGCGGTGTTCCGCTGATCCCTTCAGACAAAGTACCTGTGGCTGACGGCAAGAGCAAAATCTTGCTGCTGCGCGTGGGCGACAAACGCCAAGGCGTGGTGGGCTTGTACCAGCCTGGCTTGCCGGGCGAGCAAGGACCAGGTTTGTCGGTGCGCTTCATGGGCATCAACAACCACGCTATCGCCTCCTACTTGATATCACTGTACTGCTCGCTGGCAGTTCTCACGCCCGACGCGCTCGCCGTGCTGGACGACGTAGAGATCAACCGCTATCACGACTACTCAGTGCTAGACACCTACAAGTAAGTCGCTGGCATGACCGTAACCACCGTCGTCCCCGGCGCCTTCGAGGCGCCCATAGACCCGGCAGCGCTGGCGCGCATGGCCAGCGCCATATTCTCGGCGCTGCCCGGGCAGTTGCCTGGCGCGCAAGCGCCGGTCAATGTGGCCCCACCCGGATCGCCCCTATCCAGCCCTGCCGGACTGGGCCCAGGCGTGCCTGGTACACCTATTCCACAAGGTCAGGTGCCCGGCACCAACCTGATCCCGGCGTCGCCCACTCCGGTGCTGTCGCTGGCCAACCGCATCCCTGCATTGCTGCCACACGCGCCCGCCGGTAACGGCGTGCCAGACAACGCTTTCGCGCCCGTGCCTGGGTACGAGCCGCGGTTCGGCGGCAACGCACTGGGTGTGCCAGAAGCGGCTTCAGGAGACTCCTACTACTTCCTGCCAAACGGCCACCCCTCCCCCGGTGGTGCGCCTCAGCCAACCGCCAAAGCCGGCTCACTTGACGCCTTGGCACAACTGCCATTCGCCACACCCGAGCCGCCACGTGCCGTGCCCGCCACTCCAGCGGCGGCGCAGCCAGTGACCACGCCGTCGACCGAATCACAGTTCTACTTCGTAGACGCTGTGGTGCTCCCCAGTGGCTATACAACGCCCGCTACCCCAGGCGCGCGCGAAAAACCACTGGGTGTGCAAGATCGCCACCCGGCGTTTGATGTGCACGCCGTGCGGCGAGACTTCCCCATCCTCTCGGAGCGGGTCAATGGCCATCCTCTGGCCTGGCTTGACAATGCCGCCACCACGCAAAAGCCGCGATCGGTGATTGAGCGCGTGTCGTATTTCTACGAGCACGAAAACTCCAACATTCACCGGGCAGCCCACGAACTGGCCGCCCGCGCGACCGATGCCTACGAGGCAGCTCGCGAGAAAGTGCGGGGTTTCCTGAACGCGCCTGATGTGAACGAGGTGATCTTCGTACGGGGCACCACAGAGGCCATCAATCTGGTGGCCAAAAGCTGGGGCTGGCAACACATCGGAGAAGGCGACGAGATCATCGTCAGCCATCTGGAACACCACGCCAACATCGTGCCGTGGCAGCAATTGGCTTCTGCCAAAGGCGCCAAGCTGCGCGTGATTCCGGTAGATGACAGCGGCCAGGTCTTGTTAGATGAGTACCAGAAGCTGCTGAATGACCGCACCAAGATCGTTTCCGTCACCCAGGTGTCGAACGCACTGGGCACCGTGGTGCCTGTGAAGAAAATAGTCGAACTGGCGCATCGCGCCGGTGCGAAGGCCTTGGTCGACGGCGCACAATCGGTCTCGCACATGCGAGTGGATGTACAAGACATCGGCGCAGACTTCTTCGTCTTCTCAGGCCACAAAATATTCGGACCTACCGGTATAGGCGCACTTTGGGGCAAGCGAGGGGTACTGGAAAACATGCCTCCTTGGCAGGGCGGCGGCAATATGATTGCCGACGTCACGTTCGAGAAGACCGTATTCCAGCCTTTGCCCAACACCTTCGAGGCCGGCACTGGCAACATCGCCGACGCCGTGGGCTTGGGCGCGGCCATTGACTACGTGCAGCGGCTGGGCATGGAAAACATAGCCCGTTATGAGCATGAGTTGCTGGTCTACGGCCAGAACCTTCTGCGCCAGATCCCTGGCGTGCGCATGATCGGCACCGCGGATGACAAAGCCAGCGTGATGTCCTTTGTGCTCGCCGGCCATTCGACAGAAGAAGTGGGCCGTGCATTGAACAAGGAAGGCATCGCTGTGCGCACCGGCCACCATTGTGCGCAGCCCATCCTGCGCCGCTTTGGGGTCGAAACCACTGTGCGGCCTTCGCTTGCTTTCTACAACACCACAGAGGAGATCGATCGGTTGGTGAAGGTGGTTCGACGCTTAGGGCAACGCTGAACGACTTCGCGTGCAGCATCTGCCCAGGCTCTAGCTCCAGGAGTCTGCGTCATTGAAAATCTTCGCGATACCACCCGGTATCGCGAAGATTTTTTGCTTTGCGGCCCGCCCAACTGACCGCATGTTGACTGAACCCGGGCACTAAACACCACATAAGCAAACTACTACTTCTTCGTTGGCCTGCAGAAGGCATAGGCCGAAAATTGGCCACATGTCTTCTCCTACCGTCGTCATCGTGCCCGGTTGGCACAACTCCGGTCCCAGGCACTGGCAAACGCTCTGGTACCACCGCTTGCCTCGCGCAGTACGCGTGGAACAGGCCGACTGGTACCGCCCGGCACGCCAAGCGTGGGTGAAGCAGCTGGCTCACACCATCGAAGAGGTAGAAGGGCCCGTGCTCATTGCGGCGCACAGCCTGGGATGCATCACCACCGCGCATCTACCGCCTAGCCTGCACGATCGCATCCATGGAGCGCTGCTGGTGGCCCCGGCAGACCCGGAAAACCGCGCAGCACTGACTGACTTCGCGCCGGTGCCGCGCGAACGCCTGCCTTTCCCCAGCATCGTTGTAGGCAGCTCCAACGACCCCTATTGCCCGGTCGCCAAAACCTGCCAGTACGCCCAGGCCTGGGGCAGCCGCCTGGTGTTGCTGGACAAATCCGGCCACATCAACGTGGAGTCCGGCCACGGCGAGTGGCCGTTCGGAATTACCTTGCTGAAATCCTTGGGTGCTGAGCCACTTTTGCGACAAGCCGCATAAGGCCCCTCTGCACAAGCCCTCGCGGCGCCGAAACGTTCGGTCTCGGGGGGCTGCTGCGTTGAGTTTTGCAGAGGATTCGCAATGTTTATACGAATTTCGAATAAGAACACAAAAACAAAGTCGTTTGAATTAGAAGGACGGACTCTGACAATTCGTCATCGTTGTCTCATTACCTTTCTAATTCCATGAAAAAACCTCTCAAACTAGCCCTTGGAGCCATCGGCTTCACTTTGGCCTCGCTGGCGTCTGCCCAGACCACGCTGCTGAACGTTTCCTATGACGTGGCACGAGAGTTCTATAAAGACATCAATCCCGCCTTCATTGCCCACTACAAAAAGACCACGGGCAAAGACCTCAAGATCGACCAGTCACACGCTGGCTCCAGTGCGCAATCGCGCGCCGTGGCTGATGGGCTGGAGGCTGATGTGGTGACCTTCAACACCACCACCGACATCGACTTCCTGGCCGAAAAAGGCGTGGTCGACAAGAACTGGCGCGGCAAGTTTCCAAATGGCGCCTCCCCCACCACATCCACCATGCTTTTCCTGGTGCGCAACGGCAACCCTAAGGGCATCAAGGACTGGGATGATCTGGTCAAACCCGGTGTGCAGGTCGTCGTGGTGAACCCAAAAACTGGCGGTAACGGCCGTTTGGCTTACCTTGCGGCCTGGGGTCAGGTGCGCGCCAAGGGCGGAACTGATGCACAAGCACTGGATTACGTCACACGGCTGTACAAGAACGTTCCTGTATTGGCTCGCGGCGGGCGCGATGCCACCGGCGTATTTCTTCAGCGCAATATTGGCGACGTACTGATCACTTTTGAATCCGAAGTGGTCTCGGTAGACAAAGAGTTTGGCGTCGGCAAGGTGGACGCCATCCACCCTGGTGCCAGCGTCATCGCGGAAAACCCCGTGGCGGTCGTCGAGCGCACAGTGAACAAGAAGGGCACTGCTGCCGAAGCCAAGGCCTACCTTGACTTCCTCTACTCGCCTGAAGGTCAGGAAATCGCTGCCAAGCACAACATCCGCCCGCGCAACGAAGCCGTACTCAAGAAAAATCCACAGTTCAAGCCGATCAAGCTGTTCACGGTGGACCAGTATTTTGGCTCGCTCGCCGAAGCACAAAAAGTGCACTTCAATGACGGTGGCCAGTTCGACAAGCTCTATACGCCCGGTAAGTGATTAACGAATGACCGCGCTGCTGCGCAGCCTGGGTGAGCAAAGACGGGGAACCAGCCTGGATAGGGTTGGCTGTCGTCTGTGATGCCTCAAAGGCCGGCGTAGCCGCAGTCGTTCGCCACTGCAACCCCTACCCATGTCTTCCACTGCCACCCTTGCAGCGCCCCGTCGCCGCGCCGTACAGCGCGTGCTGCCCGGCTTCAACATCACGCTAGGCTACACGCTGCTGTACCTGAGCTTGATCGTACTGATTCCTTTGTCCGCGCTGATATTCAAGACGCTGACAATGAGTTGGGCTGACTTCTGGACAGCTATTACGGCGCCACGCGTGATGGCCTCGTACAAACTGACCTTTGGCGCATCGCTGCTCGCCGCTTCCATCAATGTGGTGGCCGGCCTGCTCATTGCCTGGGTGTTAGTGCGCTACAACTTCCCTGGCAAGAAAATCGCCGATGCGCTGGTCGATCTGCCCTTTGCACTGCCCACCGCGGTAGCCGGCATCTCTCTCACCGCCATCCTGGCTGGCAACGGCTGGATTGGGCAGTACCTGGAGCCTCTGGGCATCCAACTGGCCTTCAAGCCAGGGGGGATTGTGGTGGCGCTCATCTTCATTGGCCTGCCTTTCGTGGTTCGCACCGTGCAGCCTGTGCTGGAAGACACCGAGAAAGAACTTGAGGAAGCCGCCGCCTGCCTGGGCGCCAACCGCTGGCAGACCTTCTGGCGCGTCATCTTCCCGGCTATCGCGCCGGCGCTACTGACGGGCTTTGCAATGGCCTTCGCCCGTGCCGTTGGCGAATACGGATCAGTCATCTTCATCGCCGGCAATATGCCCATGATTTCCGAGATCACGCCGCTCATCATCATCGGCAAGCTGGAGCAGTACGACTACGCAGGCGCCACCGCCGTGGCCTCGGTGATGTTGCTGATCTCGTTTATCTTGCTGCTGATCATCAACGGGCTGCAGGCCTGGGGACGGCGCCGTTATGGGAGCGCACCATGAGTACTGCAAAACGAATCCGTACCACCGAATCCCCCGCTGTACGCTGGTTGCTCACCACACTCGCGCTGGGCTTCATGGCGCTATTTCTGGTGCTGCCGCTGGCCACCGTGTTCATCGAGGCGCTGCGAAAAGGCTGGGAGGCCTTTGGGGTTGCCCTGCTGGAGCCTGACGCCCTGGCCGCCGTACGTCTCACACTGTTGACGGCCGCTGTGGCGGTCCCCGTGAACCTGGTGTTCGGTGTGGCCGCAGCCTGGTGCATTGCCAAATTCGAGTTTCGCGGCAAGTCCTTTCTCACCACCTTGATTGACCTGCCGTTCTCCGTCTCGCCTGTCGTGGCCGGCCTGATCTACGTGTTGGTGTTTGGCGCCCAGGGCTGGTTTGGCCCGTGGTTGGCAGAGCACAACATCAAGATCATGTTCGCCGTACCCGGGATCATTCTGGCCACCATATTCGTCACTTTCCCATTCATTGCGCGTGAGCTCATCCCTCTGATGCAGGCACAAGGCAGTGACGAGGAACAGGCCGCACAGGTGCTGGGCGCCAGCGGCTGGCAAACCTTTTGGTATGTGACGCTGCCCAACATCAAATGGGGTCTTATCTATGGCGTCATCCTGTGCAATGCGCGTGCCATGGGCGAGTTCGGTGCGGTCTCTGTGGTCAGCGGACATATCCGGGGCCAGACCAACACCATGCCACTGCACGTAGAGATCCTCTACAACGAGTACCAAAGCCAGGCCGCATTTGCCGTCGCCTCCATGTTGGCATTGCTGGCTATCGTCACGCTGGCGGTCAAGAGCCTGGTGGAGTGGCAGCACGCACGTGCGCTGCGGGCCACCACCGAGCTACCTCCAGAACCTTTTACACCTGAACCCCATCAACCTTCTGCACTTGATGCTCAAGTCCGGTCGGTATCTGTCGCGAAAGCAACATCATGAGTATCGAAATTCGCAATGTCTCCAAGCAGTTCGGCACCTTCCGTGCGCTGGGCGATGTCAGCCTGAACATCGATTCAGGTGAACTGGTTGCACTGCTCGGCCCTTCAGGCTGCGGCAAGACCACTTTGCTGCGCATCATCGCGGGGCTGGAGTCCAGCGACGCGGGCAACATCCTGTTCAATGGCGAGGACACCACCGATGTTCACGTACGAGAGCGCGGCGTGGGTTTTGTGTTCCAGCATTACGCCTTGTTCCGCCACATGACGGTGGCAGACAACGTGGCTTTTGGCCTGCGCGTGAAGCCACGGGGTGAGCGGCCCAGCGAAGCAAAAATCAAGGCCAAGGTCCATGAACTGCTGAGCCTGGTTCAGCTTGATTGGCTGGCCGACCGCTATCCCTCTCAGCTCTCCGGCGGCCAACGCCAACGTATCGCCCTGGCTCGCGCGTTGGCAGTGGAACCCAAAGTCCTGCTGCTCGACGAACCTTTCGGCGCGCTCGACGCCAAGGTCCGCAAGGAACTGCGCCGTTGGCTCCGGCGCCTGCACGACGAGTTGCATGTGACGAGTATTTTTGTGACACACGACCAGGAAGAGGCGCTTGAAGTTGCAGATCGCGTGGTGGTGATGAACAAGGGCAACATCGAGCAGGTGGGAACTCCGCAACAAGTGTGGGAACAACCAGCTACGCCCTTCGTTTACGGTTTCCTGGGCGACGTCAATCTGTTTCATGGCCGCGCCTCTGGTGGTCAGATGCAAGTGGGCGATTGGCGCATTCCAGCGCCCGAACATGCCAATGCGCTGGATGCGGAAGCCATGGCCTTCGTTCGCCCGAGCGACCTGGCAGTGGCGCCCTACACCCCCGGCGCGCCTGGCTTGGCTGCCCGGCTTGACCGTGCATTGGTGATCGGCCATCAGGCCCGATTGGAATTGACGCCGCGCGATCAGCCTACGCATATTCTGGAGGCCGATATGCCGGCGGATGAGTATCGGCGCCTGGGCATCAAGGAAGGGGATACTGTCATTGTCTCGCCTCGCAAGGCGCGGGTGTTTTTGGAAGTGGCGGATGATCCGGCGGTGATGATTTAGTGTGGTGGGGTGGACGCTCTTGGCGCGTCTTGCGCACACGGGATTTGGCTCCCTCTCCCTCTGGGAAAGACTAATGCAGGCGCGTCTGCCGGCTTGAACCCTAGAACCCAAGGCTGTAATTTTGTTTTACTCCCTCTCCCTCTGGGAGAGGGCGGGGGTGAGGGCAGGCGGCGGTCGATTGGGCGCTGCGGTTGCTAACTACCTTCTCCTGTTCTTTTAAGGTCGGAGGCCGGGGTTGCGCCCGGCAGCGCAGTCCCTTTCTTTGCTCGCACAAAGAAAGGAACCAAAGAAATGCGACCCCAAGTCCGTGTCCCTGCGCTGCGCTCCGGGCACCCTCCGGTGCTCAGTCAAGGGGCGGTGCGGCAGAACTCACTTCTTTCGCTTCGCTCACTACGTTCAAACA
>NZ_AUGX01000053.1 GCF_000422885.1 Ottowia thiooxydans DSM 14619
GGGGAGGGTTGGGGAGGGGGCACGCGCGGCGCATCTACTGTAGGAGCGCCAGGCATGCCCCCGCCGGTTGTCTCGAGCTCGCCCGGAAATGAAATTTGTCGCGGTCAGTTTTGCCGCCTTCATCTCCCCTCAGCCGCAATCTCAACCTCAACAGCGCACCCTAAGACTTAGGATTTTTATAGCGCCACCACGGCAACGCCTGAGTGAGCGATAGCACCTCACCCGGTTTACTCACGCCGTAGCCGGGCAGTTTTTGCAGCACCTCCGCCCAAGCGGGAGATGCCAGCCGCGCGCGCAACGCACGCAGCGGCGGGGTCTCCAGATCTTCCTTCAGGCACAGCAGGTAGTAGTTCTCGTCCACCAAAGGTGAGAACGCAAGGCCTGCTTCAATGGCCGCAGCCTCAATGCCAATGCCCACATCACCTGCACCAGAGGCGATGCTCGAAGCCACGGCCACATGCGTGTCTTCCATGTGCGTGGTGTAGCCAGGCACGTCTTCCGGAGACACCTCACTTTGTTCCAGCAGATGATCAGTCAACAAACGCGTGCCGGATGAAGGCTGGCGTGACACAAAACGCCACTTGCCCGTGCGCAGTGCAGCCATCCCGTCAGGCCGGGTTTCGCCCGTGCGCCAAATCCAGCCCTGGCGCCGCCAGTGGCTACCGATCAGCTTGTGGGTACCCGGTTGCAGCAACGGGCGCAATGCCTTGGCCATCACGCTGTTGGACTGGGCATCCTGCGCCACATGAAAGCCTGCCACGCGGCAACGCCCGTCATTGAGTGCACGCAGCGCCTCTTGGCTGCCGGCAAAGCGAAGGCCAATGTGCAGGCCGTCGCATTCCTCTGCCAAGGCTTGCAAGCGGGGCAGGCCCAAATCATGGCTGGCGAAAATTTCAAGAACCTGCAGTCTTGCGTCGTCGGCCATTGCAAACACGCGTGCCAATTCTGCGCGCAAGGCTTCAACATGCGGCGTCATGCGCACGCGGGCTTGGCGTTCGGCCCACATCAGGCGCTGAGCAAACGGCGTAAGCCGCGCCCGCTTGCCCTGTTCCCATTGCACTAGAGGTGAGCCGAGGACAGATTCCCAATGTTTGAGTGAACTCCACGCATGCCGGTATGAGCCGTTTTGCGCACGAGCGGCTGCGCTGATGGACCCATGTGTTTCTAGCGCGGAAAGTAGATCGAACAGCGGGTTTTCGATCTCTGCACCGAGCTGACTTGTAGGCTTGGTGGACTCGAAGGTATAGCGAAGATGAATGCCGCGGCGGGAGGATGACATGGGCGAGGGGGTCTGAATTCCCCGAAGTGTCTCACGGGCGGAGAAACCGGGATCGTTTGGGCAATTCGCGGCGCAGACAAGGTCTTCCGTGCCGCACCCCATTCAGGTTCTTGAAGTTATCGTTCCCAGTATGGGGAACTCTAATAATCCCAAGGCCGAGCGCAGCAATGGCCCGAATGGGTATCCCACCCCTTTGGGCCGTGCCGAGGAGCACAGGGCAAGGGGCGGGCAAGAGCACTGCAAGATGCTCTTGCTTCAAGAACTAGCTTGCGGCAGCTGTTTGAACGTAGTGAGCGAAGCGAAAGAAGAGAGTTCTGCCGCACCGCCCCTTGCGCGAGCACCGGAGGGTGCCCGGAGCGCAGCGCAGGGACACGGACTTGGGGTCGCCTTTCTTTTGCCTACTTTTCTTCGGCCGGCGCTCCGGTGGCGAAGCAAAGAAAAGTAGGTGCGCTGCCGGGCGCAATTCCCGGCCTCCGACCTCAAAAAAAGAGCAGAAGGTAGTTAGCAACCGCAGCGCCTAAATCAACCGCCGCTTGCCCTCACCGGATGGCCGGCCCCCCCAACCCTCTCCCAGGGGGAGAGGGAGTAACCCCCCCTCACCACGCGCAAAACCTCACCCCCTACTTATTAGCATTCGGAAAGAACAATTGTTCGCCACCGATCTTGTAGGAAGCCACAGCCTCCTGCCCCTTAGCCGACACCACCCAATCCGAAAACGCCTGCGCAAAATCTTTCTTGGCATGCGGGTGTTTCGCCGGGTTTACCACGATCACACCGTATTGATTGAAGAGCTGCTTGTCGCCCTCCACCAAAATGGCCAGATCCCCCCGGTTCTTGAAGTTCAGCCAAGTGCCACGATCGGTGAGTACGTAGGCATTGGTGGATGAGCCAATATTGAGCGCCTGACCCATCCCGCACCCGCATTCCTTGTAGCCGGAGGGCTTGCTGCCAGCAACATCAACGCCCGCAAGCTTCCACTGGCGTAACTCAGCAGAGTGCGTGCCGCTCTTGTCACCCCGCGAGACAAAGGATGCGTTCTTGTCAACAATGCCCTTCAGCGCGCTCGCAATGTTGTTGCCGCGCACGCCAGCCGGATCAGCCTTGGGGCCGACCAGGATGAAGTCGTTGTACATCACCGGCTTGCGCTCCAGGCCAAAGCCTTCGGCTACAAACTTTTCTTCGGCAGGCTGGTCGTGCACAAACAGAATGTCTGCATCTCCACGGCGTGCCATATCCAAAGCTTGCCCGGTGCCTACGGCCACTACGCGCACGTTGATGCCTGAAGCTTGTGTGAACTGAGGCAGCAGTTGCTTGAACAGGCCTGATTGCTCTGTAGACGTGGTGGATGCCATCACGATGAACTTGTCTTGCGCCTGAGCAACAGGGGCGAACATCAAAGCGGCAGTCAAAGCAGGCAGGGTGCGGAGGAAAAGGCGTTTGTAAGCAACCATCGGCGTGGGTGTTCCGTAGAGTTATGGGATCAGACTTATTCTGTAGGAATCACCATGGATGCACCATATGACCTCGTGAGCATAAGTTTGGGGTGGCAGCGCCTCGACTAATACAAAAGGTCCCCGCTCGGCATGCAGCGTGCGCAGAAATATCCAAGCCCGACAGCATCCTAGGCGGGCAAAGCGGTCATCGCCATGTCGGCGATCTGGGGCGGTCTTCCGGGCTGACGGAAGCTGGACGAGGGGGAAAATCAGTCGACGCGAAAGCCGAGATTGCGCAGTGCTTCGCGAGCTGCTGAGGACTGCAGCAACGCGATGAAGGCCGTTACTGAAGCACGCTCCATCCGGGCCTTAGGTATGACAAAGTCGTAACGCTCTTCCTGCACGGGAATAAAGCCCAGCCCATATTGCCGCGCCACGGTATCGATGGCAAGGCCCCAGTCAGCGCGTTGCTGCGCCACCGCCACGGCCACTGCGTTGTGCGACTTGGTCTGCACGCCGTAGCCTGCAGGTTTGGTGCCGGCCAGCAGTCGGTCGATAAGAATGCGCGTGCCACTACCCGCATTGCGGTTAACCATGGTGCATGCTGGATCGGCCAAGGCTGTGGCCATGGCGTCGGCTGCGGAATGCCCTTCAAATCGTGCATCACCAGGGCGGTAAACAATGCCCTGCATGCGGCCATACCCGGTCACCAATTCCAGGGCTGGTGTGAGCAGCGGGCGGTTGTACTCGCCGGTGGCAGGGTCCATCAGATGGATGCCTGCCGCATCGCACTCGCCGCGCTTGGCGGCCATTAGCCCGCCTGTGCTGCCCACACTCATGGATTTGATGCGAATGCCTTGCTGCATAAGCTGCCCGGCAAGCCAATCAAGGCCCACGCAGTGGCTACCGATGAGGATCAGATCTGCAGGCTCCAGCGCCTCACCAAGCAATTGCACTTGCACCGGCGCGCCCGCTTCCAGGATCTCTGTGTGCTGGCCAATGGTGATGAAGCCATCCGCGCTGCTGAACGTGGTGACCGAACCCGAACCTTTGCCCATGGGGTAGGCAGACAAGCCATCGTCAGTGGGCACCAGTCCCACCAGGAGATATTCGGTGCGCCCGCGCTCGGAGTTGATGCGCATCGGCAGTGTGGCCGCCACCTGCCTTCGCTGCTCAGGCGGCAGCCCTGCAAATGCGCGAATCACCGGCGCCAGAAACTCATGAAAAGTAAAGACCGCTGAGGTGGGAAAGCCCGGCAAAATGACCACCGGCTTGCCATTAGTCACAGCCAGACACACCGGCTTGCCAGGCTTGAGTGCAACCCCATGCGCCACGATGCCGGGGTCTTGAAGGGCTGCCACTACGCGGTAGGAGAGGTCACCTTCACCCTTGGATGTTCCTCCTGAAAAAACTACGGCATCGCAAGTCAGGCCTTTTTGGAGAGCTGCTGAAAGTGCGGCTTCATCATCAGGAATGACGCCCAGGCGCACCGGCTCGCCACCCAGCTCTTGTACTGCCGCGCTGATGATGGCGGCGTTGGAGTCATAAACCGCCCCCGTGGGCAATGGCGCGCCGGGCGCAACGATTTCATTGCCGGTTGAAAAGATCGCCACACGTGGCTTGCGATGCACGTCAAGCTCTGCCAGGCCCAATGCCGCAAGCACGCCGATCTCCCGTGAACTCAAGGGTTGACCGGCGCGCAGCACGGTCTCACCGCGTGCAATATCAGTA
This sequence comes from Ottowia thiooxydans DSM 14619, assembly GCF_000422885.1. Lineage (GTDB taxonomy): Bacteria > Pseudomonadota > Gammaproteobacteria > Burkholderiales > Burkholderiaceae_C > Ottowia > Ottowia thiooxydans. The sequence continues at coordinate 4,444 of NZ_AUGX01000053.1, forward strand.
CCTGCATAGCTCACGTTCTCACCTGCAGTGGCGGCTCGGCGGATATGAACCTCACCTGCATCTGCGTCGGTGTATTCGATCATTACCACGGCATCGGCACCGCGCGGCAGCATGCCACCGGTCGCGATCGAGGTGGCTACCCCTTTAATCACTTCGCGCTTGGGTACGATGCCGGGCGCCAGGGACTCATCGGTCAGCGAAAGCGTGCGCACGTCTTCTTCCATCGCGCCCCAGGTGGCTTCGGCCTGCACGGCAAAGCCATCCACGTTGGAACGATCAAAGCCGGGCACGTCGATGCTGGCGAGCACATCGTGGGCAAGCACTCGGCCCAGTGCTTCATGCAAGGGAATGGTTTCTGTGCCTAGCGGTACAAGAGCCAGATGCTCACGGAAGCGGCGCTCGGCTTCGTCTCTGGTGACGACCTGAAGGAATTGCGATTGAGCTTTCACGGGCGTTCGTAGAGATAGACAGTCACTTCGGAGCCAGGGCCAAAACCCTCGCTTTCTGCGGGTGCCACCACAAAGCCATCGGCCCGTGTGGTGGTGCTGAGCATTGACGCACCGGAAAGCGCCAGCGGCTCAACACCATCTACCCCCAGTTTGATTCGCACATAGTCCACACGGCCTACCTGTGAAACAATTTTGCGGGCCACGATGGCGCGTTGTGCAGGGTAGGGCCATTCGGTGGGCCGGCCACCCATTCGGCGAATGGCGCGGCCGGCAAAAAAATCATAGGCGCACAGGCAAGACACCGGATTACCTGGCAGCAGAAAAACCAGGGCATCGCCGATACGCCCCATTCCAGCTGGGCTGGAAGGCCGCATGGCCACCCCATGAATGGCCAGCTCTCCCAGCTTTTCCAGCAAGCGCGGCGCGTGGTCTTCCGCGCCCACGCTGGAGCCACCGGAGAGGAGGATGACATCCGCCCCTGGGGCAGACAAGGCCTGCTCAATGATCTGCGGGTCATCGCCCAAGCGCTGGTGCGATTCAAGCACCGCGCCATCGCGCTCCAGCAGGCCGCGTAAAGTCATGGAGTTGGCATCGTAGATTTCGTAGGCGCTCTTGGCGGTGCCGGGCGCTCGCACTTCATTTCCCGTAACCAGCAAACGCACACGCGGCTGGCGCACCACTTGCAATTGCGAAAGCCCAAGGGATGCGACCAAGCCCAAATCTTGTGGGCGCAGCCGGCGGTCGGCATTCAACACAGCGCTGCCACGCGCGATGTCTTCGCCCACATGGCCCACATGCTGGCCCGGCGCTACAGCTTGCGTAATGGCGATGCGACCATCTTGTTCGGTGGCATATTCGGCGGGCACTACAGAGTCCAGCCCCTGCGGTACGGGGGCACCCGTCATGATGCGAATGGCAGCGCCTGCAGGTATGTGCCCATCGAATGGGCGGCCTGGCCAAGCATGGCCCATCACAGGGAATTCAAGCGGGTTGTAGTCGCCCGCGCCAGTGGTGTCGTTGCCGCGCAGCGCGTAGCCATCCATGGCCGAGCGATCAAATTCAGGTACCGAGATGGGGGCGATCACCTGCTCAAAAAGAACCCGGTCGCTGGCTTGCTCCAGGGTTATGGTTTCGCCAGATAACCGCTGTGCAGTGCTGGTGTCAACCCAGGCGAGCGCAGAGTGAACTTCAGTGCGATGAGTGAACCCGCGCATACGCACATCGTTCGAGATTTTTGTGTCAACTGCACGCATCCCAACAAGTATATAGGTGCGCCACTCATGGATGGCAGCACCCATCAATGGGGCTCAGGCCGTCTTGGTAAAACGCATCTATTGCGCAACGGCCCCGGAAGCCTTCACCAGCGCCGCTTGCCGCGGAATCTCTACCGCCAGGTAGTCGCTTACCAATTTCGGCGGGCCTCCCTGGGTGTCCACGCCCATGGTTTCGATCCGTTTACGCGAAGAAGCATCAGCCAGGACTTCATTCAGTGCGCTGTTCAGCCGCGTGATCGACGCTTCCGGCAGGCCTTTGGGCGCGAGCAGCATGAAGCAGGTGTCGCTTACCAGATCGGGATAGCCTTGCTCAGCAGCGGACGGTACTTCAGGCAGAACCGAAGAGCGATTTTTAGAGAAGACAGCCAGCACTTTCAACTCGCCAGCGCGGACGTGTGGCACTGTCATGGGGATGACGGGGAAGATGGCCTGCAGCCTTCCTCCCATGAGGTCTGTCAGGGCGCCCGCGGGCGTGGTGTAGGGAATGTGCGTGAGCGCATTTCCCGCCTGGCGGCTCACCATCTCACCCGCAATGTGCCAGGAACTGCCCACGCCGGTAGTGCCGTAGCTCACCTTGCCGGAATTGCGCTTGGAGTACTCCATGAAGTCCTTCAGGTTCTCCACGGGCATGGACTTGCTCACGGCAATGACGTTCGGTGTGCAGCCAACCCTGCCGATGGGGCTGAAATCCTTCACCGGGTCATAGCCCACATCCTTATATAGCGCGAGATTGGTAGCCAGCGGCCCTGTCCATGAGATCACCATGGTGTAGCCATCAGGCCTTGCGCGCGCCGCCTGTTGCATACCCACATTGCCACCTGCGCCAGGACGATTCTGGACGATGATGGTCTGGCTGATGCGCTTGCCGATCTCCTCAGCCAGCAGGCGCGCTATCGGGTCTGACGAACCTCCTGCACCGGCCGGGAGGATCATGGTGATGGGCTGGCGCGAGGGCCACTCATCGGCGGCGAGGGCATTCGTTGCGAACAGGGCGCCGAGTGCTGCAGCGGTAAAGTGGAAGATGGTCTTGTTCATGATGCAGGTGTGGATAGATGGCTTGGGTCGAGAGCGGTGGTGGCTAAAGCCTAGACGGCTGTGGCGGTCGAAGCGGAAGCAGTTTTTGAGTTACCCGTGTCATGCATGCTGACCTTCACCGGCATCATTTCACGCGGAACGAGGCAGGAGTTCAGGCCTACCACTGGTCGCAGGCGAGATCCGGTGGCACTGGTGGCCCATTTACCCGTCCCGGCCACGCCGTTGACCGCCAGCGGATCCACTTCACGGCGGAGCTTGTCGGCCTCGCTGCGTTCCATGGCCTTCACCGCAATTCGCAGGATGACCTCGTATGGTTCCTGGCCCATCGGTGGTGATGACTCGCGGTGCACGGCGTTGATGCCCAGGTAGTCGAAGCGGATCTCTTCTGCCTTGAGCTTGATCCGCTCAAAGCGCTGCTCCAGCAACTGCTGCGTCATGCGTGCCCGTTCCAGCGCTGACGGGCCGGCGAATATCACCATCTCTTCGGTCATGTAGCCTTCGCGCACGCCAACCAGCGCTTTTAACGTGGGAGTGCGTGGTTTACCGGCGTGATCGATGGTGACTTCCACTTCATCGACGCCGACCTGGTGGAAGCTCACCTTGGTGAGATCGGCGATGCAATCGGGGCAAATGTAGTTGGCCGGGTCTTGCACCTCGTAGAGCAGTTGCTCCTTGCAGGTCGCCTCGGACATCAGGCCGCCCGAGTTGGGCAGCTTGGACAGCAGGATGCCGTTTTCGCTCACCTCGACGATAGGATTGCCAATGTCTACCAGGCCAGGGACTTCCTTATAGCCCGGGTCGGCGAAATAGCCGCCACTGACCTGTCCACCGCACTCCATCAAGTGCCCGATGATCATGCCCCGTGCCATGAGGTGGTGGTCGTCCAGGCTCCAGCCAAATTCAAAGGCCAGCGGGCCCAGGTAGACGCAGGCATCGGCCACGCGGCTCGTGATGACCACGTCGGCACCGGCTGTCAAAGCCTCCACGATGCCCTGCGCTCCCATGTAAGCCTCCGCCGAAACCACGGCGTCTCCACTGTCTGCGATTGGTCGGCCGCCTTCAATGAAGTTCAGTCCCATGTCCCGGATGCGCTCGCTCAGGATCGCGCCGCCCACGGCGGCGACCTTCAGGTTGTCAATGCCCAGGCTTCGGCCCAGCGCCACGATGCGCTCGGCCGCAGCCACCGGGTCCAGCCAGCCCTGGTTGGTGATGATGCGAATGCCCTTGCGCTTGCAGTCCTTAAGCAGAGGTTCCATACGTGCGACCAGATAAGGATCGTACGGAGGCACGCTCTGGTCTTCCATGCGCGAGACCTGAGCCGCGCTCATGGTGATCTCGGACATGGAATCAAAGCAGAGGTAGTCCACGTTACCGCGCGCGACGAGCTCTTCCGCCGGTTCGAAGCGGTCGCGCGACCAAGCCGAGGCTGACCCCAGGCGCACCGACTTGCCTTTGGTAGCGGCTTTCGAAGGGTGGGCTGAGGGAATCGACAACTCACCGGAGCGCACTTTCTGCGCACGCCCAATGTAGCCATCAGGCACGGTGACTGGCAGGGACAACATCAGCGACGAAAGGGCCTTACCCGATTCCTCGAAAGCCAGGGTTCGGGAGCGGCCACCTTCCAGCACTTCATCCAGGACGAAGTTCAGCGCGCCAATGTGCGGCGCCTCGTAGCGCTTGATACTGCCTTTGGTGATGGGGCCGTAGAGCTTGCGCACGGCCTCCACAGTGACCTGCTCGCACAGCAGGGCGTAGTCCTGCATGTCGTAGGCGATGACGGAGATGGTGGAGTTGTTGCCCTTTTCGCCAGAGCGCGAATGCGCCACTTCGCGCAGAGTGAGTGTTTTCATTGAGATTGTCTTTCAGTCAATGGTGGCCCCAGTGGCCTTGACCACTTCCGCCCATTTGGCGATGTCAGCGCTGACGAAACTGCGGAATTCGGCCGGTGTGCTGCCCACGGTGGTGAAGCCCTGCTGCGCCAATTGGCTCTGCGCCTCGCGGTCATTCACTGCGTCGACCAACGCGCGATTCAAGCGAGTGGTGATGGCCGGGGGCATGTTGGCCGGGCCGAAAAGGCCCATCCAGGCAGTCGCGTCAAAGTCCTTGATGCCCTGCTCGCCTGGTGTGGCCACACCAGGCAGCAGTGAGGTCCGCTTGGGCGAGAGCACGGCCAAGGCTTTCATGTTGCCGGACTTGATGTGCTGCACCAGCGCTGGCACCTGGTAGATGATGATTGGCACGTGGCCTGCAATGGTGTCCGTCACGCCCTGTGAAATGTCTTTGTAGGGCACATGCACCAGCGGAATGCCAGTGCGGAGCTTGAACAGCTCGCCTGCCACCTGGCCCGATGAGCCCACACCGCCAGTTGCAAAGTTCAAGCCCCCCTTGCTCTTGGCTAGAGCTACGAGTTCCGCAAGGTTGTTGGCGGGTACATTTTTGTTGACCACCAGCAGGTTGGGGAAGTACGCTGCCAGAGAAATCGGCGTGAAGTCGCGTAGCACGTCATAGGGGATGTTTTTCATCATCGACGCATTGATCGAATGCGAGGAGATGGTGCCCATGACGAGCGTGTGCCCATCTGCAGGCGCTTTCGCCACGAACTGGCTGCCCAACACGCCGCCGGCGCCAGCTCGGTTTTCAACTACGACGGGCTGGCCCAGGTTCTGCGCCATGTGCTTGGCTAACACACGAGCCAGGATATCCGTGCTTGAGCCGGCGCCGTACGGCACGATCAGCGAGATGGGTTTGGTGGGGAAGGGCGCCTGCGCCAGTGCTGCAGCAGGGAGGGTGAGAGCCACAGCCGTCAGGCACATGAGGCGAAGGGCGGCCATGCCAACGGCGCGCCGTGGCTTGAAATTAGTCATTCTTGTCTCCAGACCCCGGTGCTCCGGGTTGTCATGGAATGCTAAAAGTTGCCCGGTATGGTGGCAAGCGCTATATTCACATGCATTGATAGTCTGACGCGATCAATGACCCCATCAACAAACGACGCATGAGTTCCCTTCCCTGGCTGGATGTTTTTAACCGGCTCAACCTGAACCACCTGCTTGGTTTCATGGCTGTGGCGGAGACCGGAAGCTTCCGCGCGGCCGCCGCGCGCATGCATATCTCTCAGTCCGCGCTCAGTGTGCAGGTGCGGCTGCTGGAGGAGGGGCTTGGTGTTCCGCTGTTCCATCGCACGACGCGGGTGGTCAGCGTCACTGCCGAAGGCCTGCGGTTGCTGGCTGTGGCGCGGCGCTTGGGCGAGGACCTGGGCCAGGTTGTGATGGAGCTGAAAGAAGAAGCTCAACTTCAACGCGGCGTCATCACCGTTGCGGTGCTACCGTCGCTAGCGGCCAGCATGATGCCGCGCGCCATGCGCGACTTCGCTGCCCTGCATCCGGGCATCGACATCCGGTTACGCGATGGCGATTCACAGCAGGCAGCAGCGCTGCTGCGGCAGGGGGACGCCGATATGGGCGTTTTGTCGCGCAGCGATGCGCTGCACGAGTTCGTCTTCACGCCATTGTTTCTTGACGAATTTGTGGCAGTAGTGCCTGCACGAGGCCATGCGCTGAGCGCTCGCAAAGTGATTAGCATCGCTGCGCTTGCTTCGAGCGCCCTGCTGTTGAACCCTAGGGGTACTGACACGCGCGAAGTGCTGGAGACGATGTTCGCCGCCGCCGGTATCGTGGTACGGCCAACCCAGGAACTGGTGGGGACGCATGCGATGCTGGCGCTGGTGGAAGGGGGCTTTGGTATTGGCGTGTTGCCCGAGATGGCGCTGGTAGGGGTTCACATGCCGCAATGCCGTTGCGTCAAGTTAAGCAACGGCGGCAGAAGGGAGATCGGCGTCATGCTGTCAGCCAAGCGCGCCCCGTCGCCGGCGGTGACGGCGTTCAAGGCGTTTTTGCAACAGGAGGGGCCTGGTTACCGCCAGGAAACCGCGTGAGCCGCCGTGCTACGCCCACGTTGGAGTTTGAAGGCCCACTCGTTTCAGAAGCACTAGCTCTGCAAGGGGCGGCTCCGGTCAGGCCCCTACGCTGATCTCTTTCTATGGCTGATCGGACATAGCCTTGAGCCCCTGTTCACGCGACACCACAGGCTTGAAGCCAAGATCGCGTTGCGCTTTGCTGGTGTCCAGTGTGAAAGGCGCGCCAATGAGGCGCAACATCTGACGCGTCATGGGCGGTTCGCCTTGACGTGAAAACGCACGCCAGAACCACTCCATGGCGCTGGCCATGGACCATACGATGGACAGAGGTGCCGAGGCGCGCGGTGGAGTGATCCCGCGTGTCAGCAGCAAGTTTGAGAGCACGTCTTTGAGCGTGCTGTCGTCGCCATCACTGACAAAGTAGGCCTCGCCACCGCGACCCTTCTCTACCGCGAGTTCGAGCGCATGGCAAACATTGTCAACATGCGCGGTGGACATACCTTGTGAGCCGTCGCCTACCCAGCGGAACTGGCCGGCTTTCACGGTTTTGACCATGTCATCCAGCGTTGGCATGCCGGTGCCCCATATCATTGGTGGGCGAACGACCGTTGTCTCAAACACCCCGGGGCGGTTGGCATTCAACACCAGTGCTTCACTGCGGGCTTTTGACGCGCTGTAGGGTGCCCATGAACGCTCCTGACGCGGGTGGGATTCATTGACGCGCAACATAGGCTCCATGTCACCCATCACTACCGCCGCGGCGCCTAGCTGTACGAAGCGCCTGACAGAAGCGGCTTGCGCAGCTTTCAGCAGATTGGCTGTGCCCGACACGTTCGTACGTTCAAACTCGGCCGGCTCGCCCCACACCTTGAAAAGAGCCGCCACGTGGAAGACTGCGTCACAGCCGCGCGCAGCACTGGTGAGTGAGTCCAGGTCATCCAGGGCGCCGCGTACCGCCTGCCCACCGAGTCTTTCTACAATTCGTATCGCTTCGTCGTTACGTGCCAGCGCTCGGACCTGGTGTCCCTGTGCCACCAGACGTTCGATCAATCGGCCGCCTACGAACCCGGAACCACCCGTCACTAGATATGTGGAAACCATGAAACACCTTTGTATAACGTCGATATACAAATAATATATCGACGTTATACATTCGTCAAGTAACTATGCACGCAAGGACAGGGATGGAGAAGGAGACGCAGATTCTCGACAGGGCGTTGGAGCTGCTTGAGGCGCAGGGGCCGGGTGGTTTAACCACTCGTGCAGTTTGTGAAGCTGCAGGGATCAAGGCGCCTACGCTCTATCACTACTTTGGTGACAAAGACGGCTTGGAGCGGGCCGTGGTTCAGCGCGGATTGACAGACTTCATGCGGCGCAAGCAGCAAGCCACGAGTTCGGTTGACCCCCTTGAACAGCTCCGCGAGGGCTGGGACATCGCGCTTGAGTTCGCACTGAAACGCCCGGCTCTTTATGCGCTATTCGCCCAGCATGCCCGGGCCCACCCTGCACTGATCGCGGATGCGTACGCGCTGATGTACTCCCGTGTCCAGCGACTGGTGGACATGGGTCGCTTCCGTGGACCGGTAGACACCACAGCGCGCGCCGTTTGGGCAGCGTCTCAAGGGGCGCTCTCACTAGTGCACTCGGGTGCGTCGAGGAAGGAAATTGAAACCCTCAATGACCTGCTGTTTGACGCCATTGTTGGCAAGCTCTTGCTAAGCTCGTAGCAGGCTCGGGGATCTCGTTTTGCGGGGCCTTCGATTTCTATCTCAAGCCCTGCAGGTTCCCAGAAGCAGAGACTGCTCCGCGCCGATTACCTCTCTAAGATAGTCCCAGGTCATGCGAATCCGGGGCACCTGCTTGACTTCCTCCGGCATCGACATCCAGAACGAGCGCTTGAAACGCACCTCTTGTTCCAGCACGGGGGTAAGGCGCGGCTCACGGTCGGCCAGAAAGGCGGGTAGCACGCACAGCCCGCCGCCAGCAGCGGCAGCATTCAGTTGAGCCATGACACTCGTACTGCGCAGCGTGAAGCGGTCGGGTGGATCGATCTCATTGATGAACTGCAACTGCTTGCTGAACAGCAGATCATCCACATAGCCAATCAGGCTGTGCTGCTTAAGATCTTGAAGAGAGTCCAGCGGCGGGCAATCTGCCAGGTAGTTTTTGGCGCCGTAGAGCAGCAGCACGTAATCACACAGTTTGGTCACTACGAACGGGCCACGTTTGGGCCGTTCGAGCGAGATCACGATGTCGGCCTCTCGCCTGGAGATGCTGACCACGGCGGAAACCGCCACCAGATCAATGGTCAGGCGCGGATGAGCCGCCGCGAATGATCCAAGATAGGGTGCCAGCACCGCTGAGCCAAAACCCTCAGTAGCGCCAATGCGGACCACACCGCCCAATTCACTGGCCGGTGGCTCCGCGTGGCCTTGAACTCGCGAGACCGCCGCCTCCATGGCTTCGGCATCCGAAAGCAGAAGCCGACCTTCCTCGGTCAGCTCCATGCCGGATGAGGTGCGAACAAAAAGCGTGGACCCTAGTTTTTTCTCCAAAGTCTGCACCCGGCGCGACACCGTGGTGTGGTCTACATCCAGCCGGCGAGCCGCCGCAGTGAGCTTGCCGGTCCGCGCGAGCTCCAAAAAGTAACGCAAAAGATCCCAATCCATGCTCTCAGGTCTCTATTTGGAGTGCTGTGCAAATTTGCAAGGGTGAATTCAGTTTGGACTATTGTGCACAATGTTTTGCAAGCCTAAGATCTCGCCCATCCGACATTTCCCATAAGGTTTCTTCTCATGTCATCTTCTTCCGTTCAGACTTCGAGCATCGCAACCGTCAAACTACTCATTGATGGGAAATTCGTGGAGTCCACCACGACCCAATGGCGAGATGTCGTGAACCCGGCTACCCAGGAAGTTCTGGCACGCGTTCCTTTCGCGACGCCTGAAGAAATCAATGCGGCAGTGGCCGCAGGCAAACAAGCTTTCAAGACCTGGCGCAAAACCCCCATCGGCACCCGCGCCCGCATCTTCCTGAAATACCAACAACTCATCCGCGAGAACATGGGTGAGTTGGCCGCGCTGCTCACAGCCGAGCAAGGCAAGACGCTTCCAGATGCCGAAGGCGACGTGTTCCGTGGCCTGGAAGTGGTGGAGCACGCCGCTGGTATTGGCAACTTGCAACTGGGCGAGTTGGCCAATAACGTCGCCAACGGCGTAGATACCTACACCTTGCTGCAACCACTGGGCGTGTGTGCCGGCATTACCCCGTTCAACTTCCCAGCCATGATTCCGCTGTGGATGTTCCCGATGGCCATCGTCACCGGCAACACCTTCGTGCTGAAGCCATCTGAGCAAGACCCCATGGTCACTATGCGCCTGTGCGAACTGGCCTTGGAAGCGGGCATTCCTGCGGGCGTGCTGAACGTGATTCACGGCGGCGAAGACGCGGTGAACGCCATTTGCGACCACGCGGATATCAAGGCCATCAGCTTTGTGGGCTCCACCAAGGTGGGTACGCACGTTTACAACCGCGCCAGCCTGGCAGGCAAGCGTGTGCAGTGCATGATGGGCGCTAAAAACCACGCCATCGTTCTGCCAGATGCCAATAAAGAGCAAACCCTCAATGCCCTGGCAGGTGCCTCTTTCGGCGCAGCCGGCCAGCGTTGCATGGCGGTGAGCACGGCGGTTCTGGTGGGCGATGCACAAAAATGGATTCCTGAGCTGGTGGCCAAGGCCAAAACGCTCAAGGTCAATGCCGGCACTGAAAAAGGTACTGATGTAGGCCCGGTGATCTCCTGCGCTGCAAAAAGCCGTGTGGAAAGCTTGATCGAGCGCGGTGTGCAAGAAGGCGCCAAGCTGGAGCTGGATGGCCGCAACCCACAAGTGAGTGGCTTTGAAAACGGCAACTTCGTGGGCCCAACCATCTTCTCTGGCGTGAAGCCCGGCATGTCCATCTACGATCAGGAAATCTTTGGCCCGGTGCTGTGTCTGGCCGCCGCCAATGATCTGAGCGAAGCCATCGAGTTCATCAACTCCAACCCCAATGGCAACGGCACCGCCATCTTCACGCAATCGGGTGCGGCTGCACGCCAATTCCAGGAAGACATCGATGTAGGCCAAGTGGGTATCAACGTGCCAATTCCTGTGCCAGTGCCCATGTTCTCGTTCACCGGTTCACGCGCTTCCAAGCTGGGCGATCTGGGCCCGTACGGCAAGCAAGTCGTTTTGTTCTACACCCAGACCAAAACCGTGACAGCGCGCTGGTTTGACGACAGCACGACATCGCAAGGCGTGAACACCACCATCAGCCTGCGCTGAGCACGCGCATGGACTTCGAGCTCTCAGAAGACCAGCGAGCCTTCGCCGACACCGCACGCCAGTTTGCACAAGCTGAGCTGGCGCCGCATGCGGCGGAGTGGGATGCAAAATCCATTTTCCCGCGGGAGGCCATTGCCAAGGCGGGCGAGCTGGGCTTTTGCGGCCTCTATGCGCCTGAGAATGCGGGTGGCTTGGCGCTACCCCGTCTTGATGCCACGTTGGTGTTTGAAGAAATGGCGGCGGTGGACCCTTCAACCACGGCCTTCATCACTATCCACAACATGGCCACCTGGATGCTCGGCACCTGGGCGACGGAGGCCGTGCGAGAGCATTGGGGGCCGCAACTGGCCTCCGGTCAGAAGCTGGCCAGCTATTGCTTGACTGAGCCTGGCGCCGGCTCTGATGCCGCTTCGCTCAAGACCCGTGCCGAGCGCGAGGGTGACTCGTACTTCATCAGCGGAAGCAAGGCTTTCATCAGCGGTGCAGGCTCCACTGATGTGTTGATCCTGATGGCCCGTACGGGCGGTGGAGGTGCAGGTGGCATCAGCGCCTTCGTGGTGCCCGCTGATCTGCCTGGCATCCACTACGGCAAAAAAGAAGAGAAGATGGGTTGGAACAGCCAGCCCACACGCCAAATCAGTTTTGACCGCGTGCGCGTGCCGGCTGACCACCTACTGGGCGGCGAGGGCGATGGCTTCAAGATCGCCATGAAGGGCCTGGATGGCGGGCGAATCAATATTGCCACCTGTTCAGTGGGTGCGGCGCAGGGTGCCTTGCGCCATGCCCAGCGCTACATGCTGGAGCGTCAGCAGTTCGGCAAGCCTCTGGCCAGTTTCCAAGCGCTCCAATTCAAGCTGGCGGATATGGCCACTGAGTTGGTGGCTGCACGGCAAATGGTGCGCCTGGCTGCCTCCAAGCTGGATGCCGGAGCGCATGAGGCCAGTACTTATTGCGCCATGGCCAAACGCTTTGCCACGGATGCGGGCTTCAATGTGGTGAACGATGCATTGCAACTGCATGGCGGCTATGGCTACATCCGTGAATATCCGCTGGAGCGCTTGCTGCGTGATGCACGAGTCCACCAGATCCTGGAAGGCACGAACGAAATCATGCGTACCATCATTGCTCGCCGCTTGCTCCAAGGTGATTCGCTGGAGAGCTTGCAATAAAGGCAATGCGCGGCCGCGCCGTTCAAGGCTGTGGCCAACAGGGGCGCGTGAACTATTCCAGTGCGCGCAACCCCTAATTGAAGAATACTTACTACCAATTAAACCGTTCGCGCTGAGCTTGGCCTGCACTGAGTCAGTCGAAGGGTCGAAGCGCCACGCGAGGCTTCGACAGGCTCAGCCCGAACGGTGTTTATCGATTAAGCGCAACTCGGAATGAGAGACTCATGAGCGACCAACTGATATCTGCACCCGTTCTGTTTGAAACCATCCAAACCGCAAGCGGACACCGCTTCGGCCGCGCCACACTGAATGTGCCCGCCAGCTTGAACGCGCTTTCGTTGGAGATGGTGGATTTGCTAAATCCACAACTGGCCGCTTGGGCCGCTGATCCGCAGATTGCTGCAGTCATCCTGGATGCAGCTGGCGACAAGGCGTTTTGCGCAGGGGGCGACGTGGTCGGTCTCGTCAAGGCCATTCGCGCATTGCCTCCCGGCCAGGTTCCGCCGGAAGCCCCCGCGTTCTTTGAGCGTGAATACCAGCTTGATTACCTTATTCACACCTATCCCAAACCTTTCGTGTGCTGGGGCCACGGCATCGTGATGGGCGGTGGTATTGGTTTGATGGCGGGTGCCTCCCACCGAGTGGCCACGCCCAAAACGCGCATGGCTATGCCGGAGATCAGCATTGGTCTATATCCTGACGTGGGCGGTAGCTGGTTGCTGTCCCGTTTGCCGGGCAAGAGTGGTGAATTCCTGGCCTTGACGGCAGCCTCCATCAACGCTGCTGACGCTTTGTTTGCTGGGTTAGCAGATTTCCTGGTGCCGCATGAGCAGCACGGCGCACTATTGCAAGCCATTGCCAAGGCTTCCTGGCAAGGCGAGAAGGAATCTGATGGCGCGCAGTTGTCCCATATGCTGGAGCAAATGGGGCAGAGCACCCCTGTCCCTCATTCACCGCTGCGTACCCACCTGGATCGCATCAATGCCGTGATCGGCCATGACAGGCTGCAGGATATGGCGCCGCGCTTAGGCGCGTTGGCTCAAGATGAAGAGCCCTGGTTGGCACAGGCCGGCAACACCTTTCTTAAAGGCTCGCCCACCTCTGCTGCGCTGGGGCTAGAGTTGCAACGCCGCGCCAAGCACATGTCTTTGGCAGAAGTTTTTCAGATGGAGCTGAAAGCTTCTGTGGGCTGCTGCGCTCACCCGGATTTTGCGGAAGGTGTGCGCGCGCTGCTGATTGATAAAGACAAGAGCCCGCGCTGGACTCCGGCGACTCTGGCGGAAGTCACGCCGGAGTGGATAGAAGAACATTTGAAGTGAATTTGAGGTGCGCTTTCTCTCGCTTGCGGGAGAGGCGCGAAAGACCGAGATATTGATTCGAATTAGTTGAGACAGCTTTCGTGTGAGGCCATAACGCGCAAGCGCGCCCTCACCCCAGCCCTCTCCCGCTTGCGGGAGAGGGGGTAAGACATCACGCAACCTAACGGAGACTAAAACCATGAGTACATCTGAACGCGTCGCTTTCATTGGCTTGGGCAATATGGGCGGGCCTATGGCTGTTAACCTGCAAAAGGCGGGCTACGCTGTCTCTGCCTTTGATCTGAGTGCTGATGCGCTTGGCAAGGTCCGAGAGCAGGGCGTTACTGCCGCTACCTCCGCGAGTGCCGCCATTGAGGGCGCTCAGATTGTCATTTCCATGTTGCCGGCCAGCCGCCACGTAGAGGCGCTTTACCTGGGCGAAGGCGGCCTGATGGGCAGCCTTCCCGCGGGCACGCTGGTCATTGACTGCAGCACCATTGCACCGGCTTCTGCGCAGAAGGTAGCGGCTGCCGCGAAGGCGCGTGGCGTGGCGATGATCGACGCCCCCGTGTCTGGTGGTGTGGCAGGTGCTGCCGCTGGTACGCTGACCTTCATCGTTGGCGGTGATGTGCCGGCGCTGGAACGCGCGCGCCCCTTGCTGCAAGCCATGGGTAAGAACATTTTCCACATGGGTGAAGCCGGCGCTGGCCAGGTGGCCAAGCTTTGCAACAACATGGCGCTGGGTGTGATCATGGCGGTCACGGGCGAGGCCATTGCGCTGGGCGTGGCACACGGGTTGGATCCCAAGGCGCTGTCTCAAATGATGGCGGTCAGCACCAGTCGCAGCTGGGCCACCGAAGTGTGTAACCCCTGGCCAGGCGTGTTGGAAAACGCGCCTTCTTCACGCGGTTACGCAGGCGGCTTCGGCAATGACCTCATGCTCAAGGATTTGGGCTTGGCGGTCGAGGCTGCCATGGGCATAGGCGCGACTATTCCGTTGGGTGAGATGGCGCGCAATCTCTACGCCATGAACAAGCAAGCAGGGCGCGGTGGGCTGGACTTCTCCAGCGTTGTCAAACTGATGACGAACGAGGGCTGACACAGCGGAGCCAGCACAGAACGAACCGCAGGCCGACTTCGCTGATGGCCTGCGGCATGATGTTTTGTCTGGTTCCAGGCAACCGCAAAGCGGTGCAGCCTTAGGTGGGTTTGAACTAGGGCGTGTTCACACTAAATGCACCCCCGCGCCGGAGACTGCCGGGCCGTAGTGCAAGGCGCGTCTCGCAGCCAAGGTGCGATCCTTGGCAAGAGGCGCAACGCAGCAATATGGCCCGGCAGTCTCCGGCCCGGAGGGTGAGGCTCTGGCAACCCGCACTCAGCGTTGAAAATCCTCGCCGGGTGTCCAACCCGGCTGCGGTTTGCGCCTTGATTGCGGCTCGCCAGAACCTCACGCGGGGGTGCATTTAGTGTGAACACGCCCTAATGAGCCTCCGGCGCGTCCGGCGTACCTAGTGTCTCCAGATGGGGCAAGTACCGGACAGGTGATCCGCGCAGGATCCACCACAGCTAGACCTCCTGACGTGTTTTGTCGGCAACGCGTATGACCCAAGCAGTCCGGCGAAATGAGTCCGTGGCGGGCGTCTGGAGAGTGCGCTCTAGCTGACGTTCCTAGCTGCTAAACTGATACGGTACTTCCCGAGTCAACTCTCTTCTTCACATACGCATGAAACTCAACACGAGACAAGTGGTTCTGGGCGGCTTGGCCGCATTGCTTTCTTCAGGGCTGTTCACACCCGTTCTTGCTCAGGAGGCCGCGTGGCCAGCCAAGGGGCCGCTGACACTCATCGTGCCTTTTGGCGCGGGGTCAAGCCCAGACACCATGGCCCGTGTAGTGGCCGAAGAAGCGGGCAAGACTCTCAAGCAAACCATCGTCATCCAGAACAGGCCGGGAGCCAGCGGCAATCTGGGAACAGACCAGATCGCCAAGGCCAAGCCGGATGGCTACACCTTTGGCGTGTCTATCACCGGCCCGCTGGTGAATAACACCGTTATCTACAAAAACCTTCCATACAACCCCGTCACGGACATCACGCCGCTGACGCTCGCGGTGCATCAGTTCAACGTGCTGGTGGTGCCTGCCAATTCGCCCGTGAAGAGCTTGGCAGATCTGGTCGCGGAGATGAAAAAGCCGGGTGCGAAGCTCAACTTCCCCAGCACGGGTGCCGGCACGGTTTCGCATCTGGCGGTAGAGCTGCTGCTGGACCGGGTAAGTGGCAAGGCACTGCATGTGCCCTACAAGTCGTCTCCTGATGCCGTGACTTCACTGCTCAGCGGAGACACCAGCTTTGCCGCATTGCCTCCTGTGGCCGTGATGCCCATGATCCGCGATGGCCGCTTGCGCCCTATTGCTGCAGTGGCTGGCAAGCGCCTGAGTTTCCTGCCAGAAGTGGCCACCACAGCTGAGCTGGGCTACCCTGGCGTGGAAGGCTCGGGCTGGATTGGCTTTGTGGCGCCGGCTGGTTTGCCTGCTGATGTGAAGACCAAGCTCAATGCTGCGCTGACCAAAGCATTGGCTTCGCCTGAAGTCGGTCAACGCCTCACGACCATGTACATGGAAGCTGCACCTATGACACCGGATGAATTCGGCAAGTACATGCGCGAAGAGCTGCAGCGCTGGTCGCCCCTGATCAAGCGATTGAATCTCTCGGAAAACTGATCCTTCTTTCAGAAATAAACAAGGCCCGCAAAAGCGGGCCTTGTTTATTTTGGAAAACAGTGAGGTGAGCGTTGTACCGATTAGCGGTTACTTGATAAACACCGTTCGGGCTGAGCTTGTCGAAGCTTTGCGCAACGCTTCGACAAGCTCAGCGCGAACGGTTTTGTATTCTTGAAAGCAGGTTCGTATTAAGCAATAGCCCGCATAAAGGTTTCCATCTTGGTAGCCGTTTCACGGATTTCGCTTTCAGGGTCTGATCCTGCCACGGTGCCGGCACCTGCATAGAGGCGCAAGGTGCGATCGCCATCGTAGCGGGCGCAGCGCAAGGTGAGGGCCCATTCACCGTCACCGCTTTCACGCTGCCAGCCCACCAATCCGGCGAAGTATTCGCGCTCGAAGGGCTCCAGCTCCTTGATATGCTGGAAGGCCGTGGCCGTGGGAAACCCGCAGATGGCTGGCGTGGGGTGCAGCGCGCAGGCCAGATCCAAGGCGGTGGTTTCAGGGTTTTTCAGGCGCCCCGTGATGAACGTGGAAAGATGCCAAAGCGCGTCTGTGCCAATCACGGAAGGGCCATCAGGCACTTCCAGCTCATCGCAGTGCTCCTTCAGGATACGCACGATATCCCGCACCACATAGCCGTGCTCACGCAGATCTTTCTCCGAGATGGCCAAGCCTTCCTTGCGGGCTTTATCTTCTGCGGGATCTGCATGGCGGGGAATGGAGCCCGCCAGCGGATTGATGAACACCTGATCGCCTTCGCGGCGCACCAGCAGTTCCGGGCTGGCGCCCAGCATGACAGCCGCCGGCCGCTCGCCAGTGGCTTCGTCTGACCAGATGGGCACCGCAAAGGTATAGCCGTGTGCGTTGCGGCGCAGCAGATCGAGCAGGAGGTATTCGTAATTGAGGGGCGTGTCCAGCTCTACATCCAATGCACGCGAAAGCACGATCTTGCTGACGCCGCCAGCCGCGTACAAATCCAGTGCCTTGCGCACCATGTCGCCATAGACTTCCGGCGCCGGAACTGGTCGGCGGTTCAGCACCGAAGGCTTGTGGCCATTGGGCTGAGCATGTGCGCTCACTCCGTGCACGGACGGTGTGAAGGCCACTTGCGATGGGATGGTGAAGCTGGCCTTCAGCGAAGGATCAAAAGGAACCAGGCCGAACATCACAGGCTCTGCATGGCCCTTGGAGCGCGCTTCTTCAAAAAGACCTTTAACTGCTGTCGCCGTAGCGGGCACATGGCTGCGCACCGCGTCTTGCAAGCCGCGCGAACGCCACTGAAGGGAGGGCGATGCAAAGAACACATCGCCATTTTCCATTCCATCTACCAGCCAAGAGCTCTTAGTCACTTCACTTTCCTTCGCCTGCACCATGTCAGTTTTCACTCCATCACCATGATC
Source organism: Ottowia thiooxydans DSM 14619 (assembly GCF_000422885.1). Lineage (GTDB taxonomy): Bacteria > Pseudomonadota > Gammaproteobacteria > Burkholderiales > Burkholderiaceae_C > Ottowia > Ottowia thiooxydans. The sequence goes on from NZ_AUGX01000053.1 coordinate 22,017, forward strand.
TGAGTCGGGGATCTCATAAATTAAAGGACTCCCAACCATTGAAGTGATGATTATCTCTCTCGGCGTTTTAGATCATGAATGCGATCTGAGGCTTGCCCAGGCTAGTGGGCCCTCAGCGAGGACGGCAACGCTTCAAGAATGGGGTTGTTGAGACCTTCATCAACTATGCCAACATCCCTTCGGGCCTGTCGAAGCCTTGCGCCGCGGTTTCGAGCTTCGATTAGCTCAGGACAGGCCAAGCTCGGTGTGAGCGGTAGATAGGTTGGTTGTCACGAATTACGAAAACGTCAACAGGTATGTGCCGGGGTCGCCTACCGAAAGCCATAGGAACGTGTTCATGATTTATGCGCGGCAGATGGATCCTGAATGCGTTCCAAGGGCAACCACAGTACGAACTCTGTACCCTTCCCAGGCTTCGCATGCCATTGCACCTGGGCGCCCAGTGCTTCCACTCGTGCCTGAATATTGCCTATACCCTTGCGGCCTGGCTGGCGCTCACCTGGCGGCGGCGGGGTAAAAGGGGTGCCGTCATCTTCTATGCACACCTGCGCGCCCGGAACGCCCTGCCAATCGGCCTGGCCTGTACGCACCGTAATCTCGCGTGCACCGCTGTGCTTCACGATATTGGTCAGGACTTCTTGCAGGATACGCAGCACATGTAGCGCGTTTTGAGCATCCAGCCAAGGCAGTGGAGGCAGGTCTTGCACAGCCCAATGCAACTTCAAGCCCGCGCTCTCCAGCCGCTGCCCCAGGCGAAAGCGTAGATTGGCCAACAGGGCTAGAAGATCTGCATCCACAGGTTCCAGGGAGTCAATGGAAATTTTCAGATCGTCAATGCATTCGCGCAGTACTTGCGCCACATCCACTTGCACCGTAGATGGGTTCTCCACCATGCGCAGTGCGCTCATGAGCGACGAACCCACGCCATCATGCATATCGCGCATGACCCGTTGTCGCTCGTCCAGCAGCGTTCTCGAACGCTCGGCTTCACGCAGCTTTTCATACGTACTCGCCAGTATGCGTTCTTGTTCGGCCAACTGCTCAGTCAGTGTGGCGCTGGCACGTGCGGCCACGTGCAGCGCACTGGTGTAGCGGTTCAGCGCGATCACCAGGAACAGAGTGATGATGCCCAGATAGATGTACGACGAGAGATACACGTTCTCGATGTACTGGTAATTTTGCAATGCCAGATCGTGTAAACCCATAGGAAACGAGATCAGCATCCACCCCGCGAGGAGAATGCTACCTGGCGTACGCCGCCGCCAGGCGCCAGCCACCGCAACGTACAACACCAGCAAGAAGGTGGGTATCAAGCTGAATCTCAGCAAGGGCAGCATCGTGGTCAATGCAGGCGCCCATAAGGGGATGGCCGCCAGAGTAACCAGCAACGAATAAATGACCAAGGCTTTGGCCTGGCGGGGGCGCTGGCGTTGCTCGAAGAGGCAAAACACGTAGAAAAAGCACACCAGTGAGCCCTGTGACCCAGCCAAGGTCGACCATGCGAACCAATCATCAGGTAGCCCAATGCTGCGTTGGTCCACCAGGAAGTGCAGCGATGAGAACACCTGGCAAATCGACACCAGGAAAAACAGAAGGTAAGTTGTCGCTTCTCTCTTGCGGATGAGCCATACCGCGAGCGAAAACAAGCCCAGCACCAGGTAGGCTCCGCGCAGCATGGATATGAGGTCTACCTGGAACACATGGCGAACACGCCAGGAGTTGCCAAGCACCTCGTCCGGGCCGACCCACACCGAAGACAGCGCTCCACCCACACCTTCCACCATCGCTGCACGTACGTGCAGAACGGCTGGTTCTCCCGGACGTGTAGTGCCACCCAGATCAAGCCAGATCGGGCGATTGAAGCTGTTCCATACCCGGCTTCCTCGTGATTGCCAGAGCAGTTGGCCATTCACATACAGTGCCTTGGTGCCCACGCTCTGCCAGCGCGGGATGTAGAGCCTTGGGCCTTGCGGGGTTGCTGCCAGTGCAGACGCCGGTAATGTCATGCGATACCACAGCACCTGGGGGGGCTCATCCTCAGGATTGCCTGCCCCAGCAATCACTCGTGGCTTGGCATTCGGCAGAGCGACGTTGTGCCAGGACGTACTGGAAGCCAGGACTTCATCGTCGCTTTCTGCCAGCGAATGTGGCGGCTCCCATTCTGTGCTGGGAGAAGCCCAGGCTTGTGCTTGTGTCAGATGCGCAGCGGGCGGCAGATTTTCTTGCGAAGGCGAGCAAGCGGCCAGCAAGGCGAGCGACACCAGAAGACACAGAAGTAGCGCCATCCCCGGGAGGGGGCGGCGCCATTCTGGAAGCGGCCGGTTTCGCTGGAGGGCGCGCGGCACTTCAGGCTGGCCCATCGAGCAGCCCTTGCCGCACGCCCTCGTGCACGGCTTCTGCTCGCGTTTTTACCTGCAACTTTGCGTACAAACGCCGCACGAAAGAGCGTACCGTGTGGCGCGACACGCCTAGCGATTGCGCCACTTCGTCGAGCGTGTGGCCACGAGAGACCAGGCGCAGCACCTCTGTTTCGCGAGAGGATAAGACGGAGTCAAGTTCCGCCACGGCATCCACCGGCGTGTGCCGCTGCACCAGCAGTTTGCGCGCCACCATGGGGCTGATCGGGCTGCCGCCCGCATGGAGATGGCGAACTTCATCAACTACCCCTTGCGCTGGCACGTCTTTGAGCAAATACCCCAGGGCGCCTGCTTCAATCGCACGAAGCACATTGGCTTCGTCACCGAAGATAGTGCTCACCATGGAAGCCACGTTCGGCCAACGTGCCCGGGCAGCAGCGATGACATCCAGACCGCTGCCATCAGGCAGGCCCAAATCCACCAGCAGGACATCGGGAGATTTAAAGTCCTTGGACCGTACTGCCTCCAGGGCGTCCGACCTGGTCGCCACCGCCCAAACAAGATGCATGTCCTCAGCATCATTCAAGGCCGAAACCAGAGAGGCGCGGCAAGCAGCGTCATCTTCGACCACAGCAACGCGTATGGGCGCGGCCGGCATTGGTACGGCCGGTAGCGGTGCGGCAGGGGTTGGCGCAATGGATGTGTTTGGCATGTCCGCTATCTTGACTCAAACCGCGCGCTCCGCAAAACCTCTTTTGAAGCTGCAAGCTCGATTTTTCTGCGGTATAGGGGTTTCCTGTAGCCCATTCGGGCGACATACATTTTGCTTGGATCCCGCTAGACTGTTTTGAGAGAGTTCTGTATCAAATTGCAGGGCGATAAGAACAGGCAGAAGGGAAGCAACATGGACACCAATCTTGAGCACTACCACCAACGGAATGCGTCTGTTGTAGCCCGATCATCGGGGCGGACAGGGCAGATCAGGACGACTGAGCAGTGCTGTTCACTGAGAGGGCTGGGCAAGCTGATCGCGCCATGGGTATTACTGTTGACTGCTGGCATGGCGCAGGCTGCCACCTTCACCGTGACCAATGCTGCAGATAGCGGCGCTGGCAGTTTGCGCGCAGCGGTGGCGCAAGCCGCTGGCAGCCCTGGCAACGATCTCATTACGTTTGCACCGGGGATTACCCATGTGCTTCTGAACAGCCCGCTGATTATTCAAGACAGTACGGGCAGTGTGACGGTGCAAGGGGTGGGAGTCACGCTGGATGGGCAGCTTAAAGGCCGGGTGCTGGAGGTGACCAGCGGAACTGAGGCTAGGCTAGAAGGCCTGACTATTCAGCACGGGCTGCTGGCAGGCAAGGGGGGCAACGGAGGGGCTACTCCGTCGGCCTTGCCCTCAATGGGGGCTGGCATTTACAACGCAGGCCAGCTGACGCTCGCGGCCAGCACCATCACGCGCAACTACGCCACTGGAGGTGGTGCGGGAGGACATGCGAGCAATTACTACTTCGACGGAGGTGGGGGAGGCGGAAGCGGAGTGAGAGTGCCGGGCGCTGGGCCAGGAGGGGCAGACCTCAAGGGCGCAGGTGGTGACGGTGGTACTGGGTACAACGCTTGGGGCAGTGATGGATACACCGCCGTAGGTGGGGGCGGAGCCATTGAGGAACCTACAGGCGGCGGCGGCGGGCGTTTTGATTCCTCCGTGAGCGCTAACGGGGGGGCTGGTATTAACGGTGGTGGTGCTGGCGGCGGCAGTGGGTGGAATGACAATGCAGGAGGCGGAGGCGGAGGTTGGGCTGGTGGCGGAGGCGGTGGAGGGGGCTACAACGGTGCTGGCGGCGGTGGGGGAGGCTTTGGCGGTGGGGGCGGGGGTGCCCACCCTACCTCTGGTAGTGGCGCTACCGGCGGTATTAGCGGTGGCGCTGGCTCTGGCGGCGGCAACGGCGGTTCAGGCGGGCCTGGCAATACCGGCACCGGAGGCGGCACCGGAGGCGGCGGCGGCGGCGGCGGCGGTTATGCGAGTGCAGGTGGCATCTGGCTAGGCGGAGGCGGCGGTAGTTTTGGCGATTTCGATGGGATTGGCGGCAATGGCGGTGCAGCAGCCGCAGGCATCTATAACGCAGCAGGCGCTGTGCTCACGCTGGAAGCTCAAGTGGTCCTGAATCACAACCTGGCCGCAGGGGGCGGTGGTTCGGTTGCGCGATCGGGTGGCCGTGCAGTGGGAGGTCTGTGGAATGATGGCGCCGTGAGGGGGCCTGGTCCTGCGAGTTTGAGTGGTAATGCTGCTGGTAGCGGCTTGGGCGGGACTAATGGCACTACCCCAGCCGCAGAGGCAGATCTGTATGGTGTGCCCAAGATCTCCGGAGTGAGCTCCAGTACTCTGGATGGTGCGTACAAAGCGGGCGACACCATTAGCATTCAAATCACCTTCAGTGAAACTGTCACAGTGAGCGGCGTTCCCCAGTTGGCTTTGGCCACGGGCGGTGCGGGTCAGGTGGCTTCTTACAGCGGGGGAACAGGAACCAACACGCTAAGTT
>NZ_AUGX01000054.1 GCF_000422885.1 Ottowia thiooxydans DSM 14619
AGGAGACATTGGCCTTTATGGAGACTGATAGAGAGCAGTTGGCCAAGGTGGTGAAGGCCGCAAAGATCTTGCCTGAGTAAGAGGCAAACTAGGGCGTGTTCACACTAAATTCACCCCCGCGTGAGGTTCTGGCGAGCCGCAATCAAGGCGCAAACCGCAGCCGGGTTGGACACCCGGCGAGGGTTTGCGCGGCCGGCGTCGGCAACGCCGAGTGCGGCTTGCCAGAGCCTCACCCTTCGGGCCGGGGTTTGCCGGGCCGCATTGCCGCGTTGCGCCTCTTGCCAAGGATCGCACCTTGGCGGCACGGCACGCCTTGCACTGCAGCCCGGCAAACCCCGGCGCGGGGGTGAATTTAGTGTGAACACGCCCTAGATGGCCAAAGGTCTTGAGTGGCGGCCGTTGATGGAAGCTTGTTAACGACGCGGCGTGCAACGCGAGAGCGCCGCTGAGAGGACGCGGCCATTTGAATCGCTCACCCAGCCCATCACCGCGAGCCGCTCGGGATGGGCGCTTTCGGGAACGTCCATGGTTCTCCAGAACTGTCCCATTGTGCCGGTTGAGCGGGGGGAGATGGGCTCGCTCAGCAGGTTGCGAACCAGTGTGCGTGACACTGGAGAGTCTGCAGTGCCGGCAGGAAGTTGCTCTACCAACGCCAACCAGCCCGTGAGAGGCTTGGCGAGTTTGGCCTTGCTATCAAAGCGAAGCGACGCGCCCACGTATCCATTCAAGACAAGCCCATGGGCGACGCGCAAACGGTGTGGCCCACCTTCTACCTTGCTTGAATTCGAGCGGGTGCCTTCGGGGGGTGTGATTCCGAGGGAAATCAATCTTTCCAGGGCCTCTGGCTGAGCAACTGCAGACAGTGGTGCATCTTGCGCAAGGTGCCCGGGTGCTACCCAATCCAGCACCAGGGCACCGGGCCGGGGCTTGGATGTCGCTTCCTTCCAGCAGCTTGCGCAATCCGCGTTGATGAAGCGCTCCAGCAGCACGCGTGGTGCCGGTTGCCCGTCGCTGGCACACAAGGGTGCGGTCTGTGCCAAAGCCGGGCAGGCGACCAAAAGGGCGTTCGCAAGAAACGCGCTCATGAATCGCAGGTGCGAGAAAGGCATGGTGTGCAGTGGGCAGCGGTTGTCTGCATGATGTCATATTCAAGCCATGCATGCTTGCCAGGCCTTAAGCCTTGTAGCGTGGACATGGCGGTGCGATGGCGATGAGCTTGCGGCGTGGGCCATCGAAGCAACGCGGTTTTGACTCACAATTGCAGTTATGAAACCGATTCAATCCTCTGAAATCTCTTCTGTGGTGTCGCGCCGCCGCGCCCTGGGCACCATGGGAGGCATGGCAAGCTTGCTGGCCTTAGGCTATGGGTCGGCGCAGGCCCAGTCCTGGCCCGCTAAGCCCATCAAGCTCACGGTGTCTTACCCGCCTGGTGGCGTTGCTGACAACATGGCCAGGCTGCTGGCAGAGAAGCTGAGCACCGTGCTGGGCAGCAGTGTGGTGGTGGACAACAAGGCAGGTGCCAGTGGTGCCATTGGCATGGATGTGGCCGCCAAGGGGGCTCCAGACGGGTACACCCTGGTGTTTTCGGCCATCAGTCCGTTGGTGCTCAGCCCGCATCTGGGCAAGGTTCCTTACGACCCGGTCAAAGACATTGCGCCCGTGGTCAACGTGATTGCTTCGCCAGTGTTGTTGCTGGCCACTTCAGCCTGCACGGCCAAGGATTTCAAAGCTCTGGTGGAGCAAGCCAAAGCGCAGCCCGGGGCATTGCGCTGGGCTACCTCAGGGCCTGCGTCGCTAGGCCACATCATGCTGGAGCAGATCAAGGCGGGCGCGGGTGTAGACATCACCCATATCCCCTACAAAGGGGGTGGCCAGCAAATCAATGACGCATTGGCCGGGCATTTTGAGGTGCTGTCGGTCAATGCAGGCCCAGCTATCAATGGCCACATTCAGTCTGGCAAGCTGCGGCCACTCGCCGTGGGCGCGCCCGTGCGCCTGGACCATTTCCGCCACGTGCCGACGCTGGCTGAAGCGGGTCTGCCGGCGGCCAATCTGGCCTCGGTGTTTGGCATCTTCGCGCCGGCAGGGACACCGGCCGCCGTGGTGGAGCGGCTCAACGCTGAAGTGAACAAACTGCTCAAAGACCCTGATGTTCGCCAACGCATTGAAGCCGCGGAGAACGTGCCCACCGGTGGCAGTGCAGCAGATTTTGGCCGCTACATTGCCGCTGAATCAGCCGCCAATGCGCGCATCATCAAGCAGGTTCCAGGGCTGACGGGCTAGGAGCGGGGCGACCTGGCTTTCCTCTACTTTGGGCGGGCCCACGTCGGGCTTTGCCTTGAGTCGTAGATGCAGATGAAGATGCCGAGCGGGAGCTCGGCGGTCCCAGCGGGGTAGCCGGCAAATCGACGGATGTGATCGCAGGCCAAGCTCGGTCGATTGGAAGATCCAAGGACTGTCGGAAGGGAGCGGTATTGCTGGGACCGCCGAGCTCCCGCTCGGCTCTTCAATCAAGCTGTGCCCACAGCCAATTCGATCCGTAAGCTGGCTTGATATTCCTCAGCCAAGCACACCTCCCCCGCCGGCTTGGGCGCGAACCCCGCCATGGCCGAGAGTAGCTGATCAACCTGTTGACTCACCTGTTGATCCAATGAAGCCGAAGCGTGTTCTGCTGCACTGATGCTGCTGGCTCTTTGCTTGGCACCATCAATGACCTGCAGCATCACATCGCCAGCATCGCGTGTGGAGCCATCTGCCATCCACACGGTGGATACGCCCATCACCAGATTGCCGTTGTTGTAGTAAGGCTCGCCCTGCCTCGTCAAACTGATGGCGACGATGTCAGTTTCCGCTATGGGCGTGAACTCGCCTTCATCTTGCAGCCCGTTGGAGTTGAGATCTTGAAACAGGCCAAAGTCGTGCCAGCGTTCGTCTGCTTCGCTTAAGAGGCCATCACCGTTGGTATCAAACCCCTGGAGCCCTTCCAGATCAGTCTGTGCGCCTGGCCAATCGCCTATGAAGCTGAGCTCATCCAGGCGCGTGATCTGGCCATCGCCATCACGATCGAGCGCCAGGAATGCATCTTGCGGAGCTACCCAGCCCACCTGGTCAGCAACGCCATCGCCGTTCATGTCCAGATGCACCGGGTTCACACCGGCGTCCAGCAACTGCAAGCCATCGCCATCAAGATCTATGACGACAGGTGCGTACATAGCGTCGTTCACGTTCGGGCCTGGAGGAGGAGGAGTCCAGCCAATGGGCTTCTTATCTTGCAGGCGCACCTGCTGATCTCTCACATGTGAAGTCTGCACCTGCACCACAGTTGCGGCGCCTTCTGCATCCTTGACTCGCACAGAGAACGGATCAGGACCTTGATACGGATCGATGTACTCCGTACGGTAGCCCCACACCCCACTGGTCTCATCAATGCTGGCATGCCCGTGTATGGGCGCTGCAGCCAACTCAAATTTCAAAGGCCCGGGCGTATCAAAATCGTGCGCCACTACCCACCCGGTCTCCACTGTGGGATCTTTGAAACGGAAGAGATCGCCCACCGAAGGGTTCTGCGCCCAGCGGTTTTGGGTGGTGTCGAAGATGATTCCTTCAATGACCGGTGGATCATTGACCGCTGTGAAATTCATATACGCCACGGCACTGGCACTGCCGCCCCGATCGTCACTGATCCAATAACGAAACTGGGCTATGCCAAAGAAATCGGGATCTGGCCGAAACACTACTTGTCCTGCCTCCAGCGTTGCGGAGCCGTTCAATGCGTCGCCCACGGCGCTCACTCTGAGGACATCGCCCGCATAGGCTGTGTCTTGATCCCAATCGTTGATGAGCAATTGCTCGACGGAAATCTCCATCGCCACATCTTCCAGGCCGTGGAAGCCATCATCGTTAGCGACTGGATCATGGTTCACGTGGGGCGGCGGTTCAGGGGCGTGTTCTGGTGCTGGCGGAGCGATCGTTGGAGGCGTTGTTTGGGGCACACCCGTATTGGCAGCCATGAGCGTCGGTACACCGCTTCCATCGATTTGCTCGTCGATGCGCACGACGCCTACGGCGCCTTCTGTGGGAATCTGGTAACGCAGCCCCAGTACGGTGCCCGTGATCGTCTGTTCCTGCACCGGCTGAATGCTGCCATCAACCCGCTCTACCGTGACGTGGCCTCCCTCATACGTGATGGCGGTGATACCCGCTTCGGGCAAAGTGCTCAGCTCCGAGGCTGCGCTGCCTTGCTCACCGGGAGGCAGCGCGAGAGCTCCGTTTGGACTGGGCGCATACTGCACTTGACCATCACCGTTGACGTCTTTCCACACCCGCACAGCCCGATATCCTGGGTCTTGCGCATCGATGCGGCCATCATGATTGGCATCGAGCTGACTCAGATCCGCGTTCAAGAGCTCTTCCCCTGTGATGCGCCCATCTCCATCCAGATCAACTGCCAACACGGCTTGCCCAGGAGCTATCCAGTGGGTTCTCTCGAAATAGCCATCGCCGTCGATATCCATCAGCACGACGTTTGGCTGGGTCAGCGCAGTAGCGTCGCTGGTGCCCTGGTCCACTGGGATGGTGAGCACTCTGATGCTCTGCGTGCCATCACCGTGGATTTCAGGCTTTTGCTCCAGATCAGCGCTCGTGGGTAACTGAGCGAGCAGATCGCGCGCTTGGTCGCGCTCGGCAAGGGCTTGTCCTTGCAAATGAGCTAGCTCTGAATTTAAAGCCTCGTATCGCACGGGATCAGAGCTGGGCACTGGAAGGATGCAGGTGCCTTCATTGCACTCGGTCACCTGAACTGCGGGAGGCGCAATCGCATCGGCCTCTTCCTGAACGTTTTGGGCCTGGGCTTCGAGCGCCGCAGCGGCCTGGAGGTGACGCGTATGTGCAGGCACAGCCCCTTCAATTAACCACGCCGGCACGATGGCTTGCTGTGCCAGGCGCATGAAATCCTGCCCGATGTTTTCATTGGAACCATCGGCGCGCTCGCCCTTGCCATCGTAAAAACGGGTCACAGTCTCGCCGTGAGCGTCCACCCAGCGCAGGAGAAGGCTGTCGCCATTGTTCTGGTACATCATGCTGTCTGGGGAGTACCAGTAGCCGATCTGAGGCAGACGCGCGGGATTGACGGCATACATCGGCTTGCCCTCGTCATCAAGGAGCAAATCAAGCAGTGTTTGCAAGCTCTCGATCAGACGTTCGGTGGCACTGTGTGAGATGTCTCCGCCGTCTTCTTGGTTGAAGGTGGTGAGCGGGCTCAGTTGGCCGCTCTCATCCAGAGTGAATTCACTCCAGCCGGCAATTGGGGTGCGCTCTCCGGACATCATGGCGATGCCGATGATGGCAATGACAAACCCCACCGGGCCTGTCCAGGCAACCGATGCCGGATTGACGGCGGTGTACATACCGAGTGCGGCGTTGGTCACTGCAGTGGCTTCACCGCTGCGCACGGCCAGCACCAGATTGAGAAAGGGCAGTATGTGCACACCGGCTTGCGAGACGATGCCTGCGGTCGTGGCTGTCTGAGTGATGGTATCGATCGCCTGAAGGCCGTTCACTACGGCTGAGGCGAGGTCGCCGCGCTCCAGGGCGGCAGCGAGCCCGAGCATGCTGCCTAGTTTGAGGCCTGCGCCTGCTGGTCCAATGGTGTTGCCGGACAGCGATGCGAGGCTGTTGCCGACGGCAACTATAGCGGCGGCCCTTTGCACCGGGGTCATCTCTTCCCAGCCATTGAGTGTGCTCAGCATGGTGGTGAAGGTGCTGGCGGCTGTCTGGGCATTGCGGCCGGCCAGCTCAGCGGGGGTGAGTGGTTTGGCGGGGGCTATGGCCGTGAAGGCTTGGCCCTCGGATGCGGGGGCGGCTTCGGGTTCAGTGAAGTCGGGGGTGTAGCCGTAAGGGTTGTTCAGATTCTCCCGAGGAATGAGTCCCCAAGAAGTGCCGCCAGCCGGGGCTGGGGGTTGCTCTGGAGTAGATGGGGTAGGCGCTGCATCGGCGGAGATGAGCGCTGGCGGCGAAGGCGCTTGCCCAGTGGGTGGTGTGTGCTCCGGGACGTCTGTGAATGACGGCTGGGGTGCGCCGGTGCCTATCGGGGGGCCAAAGCTATCGACTGGACCAACATTGGTTGCAGGGAGCGGGCCGGAGTCTGCCATCTCAGGCTGCGGTGCTTCTTGGGGATCGGCCCACTCTTGTGGTGTTGAAGACGAACCGCTTCCTGCTTCTGGCACAAAGTCTGGAATGAGGTCGTTGATGGTGGGTGGCGCTTTGTAAGTGCTGGAGTCCGTGTGGTCGCCGTAGGAGTTGAGCGGCCCACCATCTGTCAAGACACTGGTTCCTGAGTCTGCGATGACCCAGTGTGCTGGGTCTTCTGAGGCTGTAGTCGCAGGAGCTTCGGTGTTGGACTCCGAGGTTTGTGTCGTAGAGGCCTCTATTGCCGGCGCCGAGCTTGGTGAGGCCTCAGTGAATGGAGGCCAGGGTGTACCGGGGTTGAGTGGGGGGCCGAAAGTGTCGACTTGGCCCATGTCGGCTGTGGGAAGTGGGCCGGAGTCTGCGGACACCGATTCAGGGGTTTCGACCGGAGTTACCCCTTCAGCCAGGCTTGGCGACGTTCCGGTGAGCTCATCGACGGTTGGATGGTCTTGCTCAATTCCAGGTTTTGGTTTTTTCTGGAAAGATGTTAAGGCCCAGTGCTCGGTAGGGCGGCGCGTGGGGGCCCAGGTTGAAGTGAACAATCCGACCGCTGAATCATGGACAAGCGCAGTCTCGGGGAGGTACGCATTTTTTGCGGGAATTGCGCCGGTGGGAACACCCATGCTAAAAAGCACATGGCGAGCATGTATGTCATATGCTGCGCTCACCCCGGTCTTTTCATAGGCAGCCATGAAGGTGGAATGTGCCCCCGGCCACCAAGTTTCCGTGACACGAGGGTCAGGGTTGCGGGGATCGCTGAAACTCATCGGCGCAAAGAAGGTGCGGGGCTCATTCCCTGCGTAGTCCACGTGCAGCCGAAGGATGTTGTTTGGGAGCCGGGGAACTCCCACCACGCCTGAGGCCACCGGATCTACCATCAGGGCACTCAATTTCGCGCCTGGTGGCACTAGATAGCCGCTGTAATGGGTCTCTTGGACCCACACCCCATCGACTCGTCCGGGAACCTCGACGGTATAGGCTGTACGGGGATCGGGGATGCCTTGCTTATCGAGTAGCTCTGCGAAAAATAATAGAGCTGGGCCACCGCGGCTGAAGCTCATTGCGGTGATGCCGACTTCGAACTTGTCGTTTGTTGATATTGCCCATTCATGACATCGTTTAACCAATGCTGCGTACATCCGATTAGCTTGAGCGACTACTTCGGATGTGGGTAAGACGCTTCCGGAAATATATCTGCTGGCAAATCCACTGGTTCCTACGCCTGCTTCGTAATTGGACACGACATTTGGATTTTTTGCATCGTTTATTTCCCTTGATATACGGGCAACTCCGGTGTCATCGGCATTTCCTGAAAGCGCACGATTATTGACATCATTCCATGTGCCATCAAAAGCAGCATGAAACTGAAAGCGGGCGGGAGGTTTTTCAGGAAGTGCGAAGGCATCGAGCAAATTTTGATCTATTTGCTTGTACTCATTGGAATTCAGAGGGCGGGAAGCACCAACAGGTAGCGTTCTCTCCGGATGTAAGGGGGAGCGGACCAGGTCTGGATATGTTTCAGACATTTAGTTTTTGTTGTTATTTATACTAACTTCTTTGATTTCCGGATATATTTGCCTAATACTTTCTTTTGAGTATGGGACGTTTAAAAATTCAAAATATACAGGGGCATTCAAATTTTGATAGAAAACATAAACTTCAGGCTGATTTAGTTTGTTGAATGTCAACCTTAAGCTGGAGTCGACCAAGTTAAAAGGCATTCCCTTTTCTAGGGAAATTACCCTAGTATTTTCTTGATCATTATCAATATTTTTCCATTTTATTTTAATGTGGCTACCAAGCTTTAGTGTGCTGAAAGACAGGGTTGTGATTCCATGATTTGGGTTTCGTGTTTTTTGATGGAAATCTGAATAATAAAATTCTAATAGTGCTACTGAAGGGTTGTCTTTTTGTTGGTAATAAAATGAATTGGCCGTATGCATTGATACACAGCCTATAAGCATGCTTGTGATTATCGATAAGGATAATTTAATTATATTTTTCATAATACTCAATGTACAACTATAGTACTAATTATAGTTGGGTTTGGTTCTTGTCTGCAATGCCAAAGAACTGAACGGCGCTACCTTGGACATTCCCACTCCCCTCTCTCGTCGTTCCCGGATGGCCGGCCCCGCGCGCAGGCGGGAATCCGAGGTTAAAAAGCGCTGCCTTCGCAGGTTGATGAATTTTTTAGCTAGGAAGCCAAGCTGTAGAGCTAGAAAGCCTGTGGTTTATGAGACGTTGCGCCAAGTAACCCTGGATTCCCGCCTGCGCGCGGGGCCGGCCATCCGGGAATGACGGAGGTGGATGTCTTCAAATCAATCTGGTCAACATTGCTCCAAAGCTAGTGCCTTTGGGTCTGGTTCTTCTTGAGCGTCGGTCCAGCGGGCGATGCGGTTGTGACTTGCACAGTCTTGTCGCTTCCGTTGACCGTTACCTCCGGAGCCTTTCGGCAGCCCGGCTGTTCGCGCAGGCTAGACCTCTTTCTACTTGCCTGAGAGCACGCGGCTAAAGCGTTGCTTGAACTCGAACGCAGCTCGGCCGAACACTCACCGATGCGGGCTAGCCGCGAGGCACGCTATGGCGCGCAACGCACGCAGTTTCAAACAGAAACACACTCGAGATCAGCTCCGCCCCCGGAGTGACTTTCGGCACTTGTTGTGCCGCGGTGAGCCCAGCACAGTGCGGTTGTGGATTTGGCGCTCTCGTAGTGATCAAGCACGCCTCGGTTTCATACCGCACGGCAGGTCCATCCCCCGGCTCTTGTCATTCTGAAAGAAATCACCATGAAAAATGCATCAAAGTTGCGTCTGGCATTTGCGGCGACGTTGCTGATGGCGTTGGCTGCCTGTGGCGGCGGCGATGACTCGGCGCCTAGCCCTTCGCCTACCCCTGCGCCCACGCCAGCACCCGGCCCGGCGCCTACGCCGGCACCTGGTCCCTCGCCCGCACCGGCACCCACCCCGGCGCCAGCTCCCGGCACACCCCTGCCTGCGGTGACACCCGTTGGCGCTGCGCAAGGCACGCCAACCAGTGCCAGCCTGAACAGCGCAGGTGGCACCGTGAGCAGTGCTGACGGCCGGCTCAGCCTCGTCGTGCCTGAGGGCGCGCTTGCCGCACTCACCACGTTAACTATTCAGCCTATCAGCAACGGTGCGCCTGGCCGCGTAGGTACGGGCTATCGGCTCATGCCTGAAGGCGTTACCTTCACTAAGCCGGTTCAACTGCGTTTCACTTACGCTGATGTGGACACGGTCGGTAGCAGCGCCAGCGCGCTGGGCGTTGGGGTTCAGCAGAAAGACGGCACATGGCAGTGGCAAGATGGCACGCTGGACACCGCTGCCAAGACAGTGACCACCACCACCACGCATTTCAGCGACTGGTCGCTGGTGAAGGGTTATCAATTGCGGCCGGGCAGTGCTAGCGTCAAGACTGGTGCCAGCCTTGCGTTGCGCCTGGCCTTCTGCTTTGGTCCTCCCGCAGGCAATGGCAGCGGCGCTGATGTTGGTTACTCTTGCGATAACGATGACGACACCCCTGCACCGTTCAACTGGGTTGTGAACTGGGCAGTCAACGGCTCGCCAGGTGGTGGTGCCAGCGTGGGCACGGTTGCTGGCAACAGCACTGGCGCTACTTACACGGCGCCGGCCAAGGTACCTGCCTCCAACCCCGTGGCTGTATCAGCGGAGATTCAAAATACACGCGCCAAGGTGCTGGTGGTTTCGAACGTCACCATCACCGACACCACCCCCACCTACACGGGATCAATCTCCGGCACCATGACGATTGCCGGCGGTATCACCACTACCATCCAGTCGCATGGGTTGCGCATGGTCCCGATTGAGGTGCTGCCGAACGATCTCATCAAGTACTCGGCACAGGGCACTGCCACTGTGACGACCACCATTCCGGGGTCGCCGCCCACTGTCTTCTCCGAAACAGTACCTATTGCCAGCGGCTCGACGATGATCGTGTATGACAAGACTCGTCAAGGGACATCGTTCGCGAGCAAGTACTGGTTCTCATTGGTGGCTGCGGGATCTAAAGCCAGTGGCACGCTAACCAATGTTTGCCCTGAGGAAGGCGCGGCCGGAGGTGGCACTATGCCGGCCTATTCGGACGTCAGTACCCTCGTAGGCTCACGTGAGATATCCTGTGAGCTGTCCGGGACAGGCGGGATATTGAGCTTCTCTTCGACGTGGTCGCTGTCTGCGAGTCAGTAAAGCCAGAAGCCACACCCTGACGGGTTGCAACGCCGTGCGCGGCAGAAGGGGCGCCTTCTGTCGCGTTTTACGGCCCTTGCCGCACCCGAGCCACTTGAGCCGGCAAATCAACCCAGGCTGGTGACTGCGGCGCATAGCGTGCGCGCAGGTAGGTGGCCAACTCGGCGATCTGCGTATCTGAAAGCACATCGCCGAAGCCTTGCATGAAACCGATCTCACGCGTGGCGGGATCGCGAACACCCTGAAGGATGGTCTGAATCAAGTTGTCAGGTTGATCGCTTGTCAGCTTGCTGCTGAGAGCCAAGGGGCGGTTTTGTCCGAGCACGGTGGGGCCATTTCCATCGTGATGGCAGGCAGCGCACGCGGTTTCAAAGACGCGTTGCGCCGGGCCGAGCAGCGCGCCTTGCCCCAGAGCTGCGCGCGTCACGGCCCGCTGGGCGACAGCATCGAGGGTGGCTGGGTCTGGCACGGCGGGGTTGAGTGAGGCCAGGTAGGTGGCCATGGCCTGGATGTCTTCGTTTGGCAGAGCCTGCATTTCACGGACCACTTCGGCCATGGGCCCGCCTGCGGAGCCGTGGCGCGGCGAATGTCCTTGGCGCAGGTAGCGGTAGAGCGCCTGTGCGTCCCAGGGTACAGCCGCTTTCGATAGTGAGGTGAGCGCAGGGGCTTCCCAGCCATCGACCATGGCGCCAGATAAAAAGGCTTTTCCACCCCGTTCGGCGCCCGTGGCGTCCCGTGGCGTATGGCAGGCGCCGCAATGGCCAAGGCCTTGCACCAGGTAGGCGCCGCGATTCCATTCAAGGGTTTGCGTGGGATCCGTTTGGTAAGGCTTGGAATCCAGATTCAGTGCGTTCCAGCCGGCCATGAGGGGGCGCAGGTTGAATGGGAAGCGCATATCTGCTGCTGGTGTTTCAGCGCGCACTGCGGGCTGGCTCATCAAGTAGGCATAGAGCGCTTGTAGATCGTCGTCACTGGTCTTGGCGAATGCGGTGTATGGGAAGGCCGGGTACAGGTGGCTGCCGTCGCGCGAAAGGCCTTCACGCATGGCACGCTGAAAGGCGGAAAAGCTCCAACTGCCCAAACCTGTTTCAGCATCGGGCGTGAGGTTGGTGCTGAACACAGTGCCGAAGGGCGTGTGCATGGCCAGGCCCCCAGCACCTCGCGCTCCACCTGGGGTGGAATGGCAGACGAAGCAGTCGCCGGCGGCGGCGAGCAGGCGGCCGCGCTCTATGGTTTCGGTGCTGTAGACGGAGGTGGTGAGTTGGACTGGGGCGATGGCGGGGCGCCAGCCTACGAGGCCGGCGATGACGCCGAGAGCACCCACCAGCAGCGCGCCGCCAGTGGCCCAGAGGGTTTTGCTGCGTGGCCAGGGGGCTTGGGCTGTTCGTGCTTGAAGGGGGCTTGGTGTTGGGGTGGGTTGGGGGGATGGCTTAGCGGAGTTACCTCTTGAACCGCCGTTGCCCCCACCCCAACCCTCCCCCAAGGGGGGAGGGAGTGAAGACTCAGGGCTCGCGCTCCGGGGGGGTGAGGATCCTTGGCCCGTGCGAGGAGGTGCCAATGCACCGGCTGCTGCTAAGCCTGCAAGCACCACTTCTGGTGTGAAGGGCGGCGCGCGAAAGCGCACGCCGGTGGCGTCGAAGATGGCGTTGGCAATGGCTGCTGTGCCTGGTACGCTGGAAGATTCACCGGCGCCCAGTGGTGCTTCGCCAGGACGCGGCATGTGCACGATATCGATGACGGGTACTTCGCGGAAATTGAGGATGGGGTAGCTGCCCCATTCCAGGTTCTGCACCGTGCCCGCAGGGCGCACACCGGCGAGCGCGGTTTGCGTGGCCTGCAGTTCACGGCCCTCATGAGGTGCGAAGCTCACCTTCTCCTTCAGTGCCCGGCTCGTGGTCTGGATCACGTTACCGTGTACTTGATGCTCCACACCCGCCGGGTTGATGAGCATGCCAGCATCGTGCCCTACTACTACGCGGCGCACATGAACCTCGCCGGTTTTGCGGTTCACTTCTACATCCGCGACCCAGGCTGACCATGCAGCACCGAAGCCCGGCCACTTGCTGTGGATGTAGCGCGCATAGGCAAAGCCCTGACCGAACAGAATGTCGCCTCCCGCGCCAAGCCCGCCATCAGCGTTCTCCTGAGGGCCAGTCCGTGTGCGCCAGCCAGCCTTGTCCGCAGTGGCCTGCACCATCTCGGCGGCACGTGGATCAGGTAAGTGCTTCAGGCGAAACGCCACGGGGTCTCGGCCTGCCTGCGTCGCCAGCTCATCCACGAAGCTTTCATGCGCGAACGAGCTGGGCAGTGCTGACACGCCTCTGAGCCACGATGCGCGCACGATGGGCGGCATGTCGTTGACTTTCACGCGCAGGTTGTCGGCTTCGTAGGGCCAGCGCGCCGTGCGGTCGCCCATCTCAAAGGCGCGCGTCACGGGTTCTATCGTGCGTGTGAGCAACAACGCCAGCGTAGGGGCGCCGTTGCTGGGATAGCTGGTCTCGAAATCGTAGGCTGAAATGGCTCCCTCGGGTGTGAGGCCACCACGGGCTTCCATCAATTGGGCTGTGCCCTTGGGCTCCCAGGCATGCTCCTGAGCACGCGTGAGTTGTACGCGCACCGGCGCACCTGTGGCGCGAGCCAGCAGTGCCGCATCTGCTGCAACGTCATCGGCGCAGTTGCGTCCATAGCAGCCGGCGGCTTCCATGCGGACCACATCCACCTGCACGTCTTGCAGGCCCATTAGCGTGGCCAGATCTGCGCGCAGCACGTGCGGATTCTGTGTGCCGGCCCAAACCCTCAGGGAGACGCCTGCACCGGGGGTGTTCTGGTCTGCGGGCGCTTGCTCTTGCGATGCGTCTTCTTCAGGCTGCCAATGCGCGAGCGCGCAAGAGGGCCCTATGGATGCATGCATCTGGTACGGCCACAAATAGGTGCGCAGCAGGCCTTGACCATGGGCCAGGGCGGCATCTACGTCGCCATCGTCCACCAGCAAGCGCTGGGTGGCTGGGTTGGTGCGCACTGCGTTTTCCACATCGCCCATGTTGGGCATGCCCGGCCAAGGTTTCCAGCGCACTGCGAGCTCGCGCGCAGCGGCTTCGGCGTGCTCTTCACGTTCAGCCACTACACCTACAAAATCACGCAGGACGACCACCGCACGTATGCCTGGGATATGGGCAATGCTGCTCTCGTCTACCGATTCCAGCGTGTTGCCGATGTAGTCACCATGATCAGCGCCGGCATAGGGTGGCCGCACCACGCGGCCATGCAGCATGCCTGGCACCCGCATGTCGTGTACGAACACGGTTTCGCCTGAGAGCTTTGCAGGAATGTCTACACGCGCCTGGCGCGTACCGACGAGGCGATAGTTCGCGGGGTCTTTCAAGGCAGCCAGAGGGTCAAGGCGCAGCACTGTGCGTTGGCCGGCCAGTAGCTTGCCGTAGGCCACATGGGTTTGATGGGCAGCGCGCAAGCGCACCACACCAAGCCGCGTCTCGACCTCCTCTATGGGTACACCCAGCCACTCAGCGCCTTTAGCTTGCAGCCAGGCCCGCGCTTGCGCCGCCGCTTGCCGCAGCGGCTGCGCGTGGATCTGTATGGAAGCACTGGCGATGGTGGCGCCTTGATTAGGGGCTCGTGCAGTATCTCCAAGAGCCATGCTCACGCAGGCTAGCGTCAGATCCAATTCTTCCGCCAGGATCTGCGCTAACGCGGTCTGCAGGCCTGTGCCCAAATCCACGTGCCCGCTGAGCCCGGTCACGCTACCGTCGTCCCACAAGGCCAGGAGAACTTCATCGCCTTCGAGGGGGTTGGCGCTCACCGCCGTGGGTTGACCGGGGGCTGGTGCCGGCGGGGCAGGAGGCTCACGCACGATGGCCAATACGCCTTCGGCGGTCAGGATGTCGGAGCGGGTACGGGGGAGATCAGCGCGGCGGGACATTGAAGTGGGTAGTACGGCGTTGAGCGTTTCGGGGAAGACTCAGGACATTCGGCTTAGTAGGCTCAGTTCGTCCTGAGGTTCTATGGTTTTGGCCAAACATAAAACCGTTCGGGCTGAGCTTGTCGAAGCCTTGCGCAACGCTTCGACCCTTCGACAAGCTCAGCGCGAACGGATTTTTTGAGCTTGTTGAAGGGCCGGGTGGAATCGCACAAAGCTCTGACCCTTCGACAGGCTCAGCCCGAACGGATGGGGGAAAACTCGTTCGCTCATTGAACTGCATTGGGGCTATTGAACATTTCAGGCGCAGCATTCAAGGCTGAGTGCTCAAGCCCTTCTCCGCCGCGCGCATGACCGCAGCCATGATCTCCACGTGTGTGCCGCAGCGGCACAAGTTGCCGGAGAGTTCGGCGCGAATGCGGGCTTCATCTGGATGGGGCTCGCGCTGCAGCAGGGCAGCGGCTTGCATCACCATGCCGTTCAAGCAGTAGCCGCATTGGGCTGCCTGGCACTCTTCGAAGGCCGCTTGCACGGGGTGCCAATGCCCCCGTGATCCCAAGCCTTCAAGGGTGGTGATGTTCCGGCCCGCTACGCCGTGCGCAGGGATCACGCAGGCTCTTGCTGCCACGCCATCAACGTGCACGGTGCAGGCGCCACATGAGCCGAGCCCGCAGCCATACTTGGGGCCGTTCAACCCGAGGTCATTGCGCAGGAAGTGCAATAGAGAAGCCTCGTGCGGGACATCAAGCACGACGGGGCGCTGATTGACAGTGAGGGTGAGGTCAGGCATTGGATTTAAGACTCCCTCTCCCTATGAGAGATTGATGCCAACACGCCTGCTGACCTGAGCCTCGCGCCCTGGGGTTGCGAGCTGTATTACTCCTTCCCCCCTTGGGGGAAGGTTGGGAAGGGGGCAAGCGGCGTGTCCACGGTGGCGCTTCGCGTGCTCCCCCACTAGCGGGGCGCCCGGCCGAGGGGTGCGGGAACAAAGCTTCACTTTGCAAACGCAGCCTGCCCTCACGCCGCTTGCCCCCACCGGTTGGCCGGCCCCGCCCAACCTTCCCCCAGAGGGGGAAGGAGTAAATCCAGCGCTCAGCCACAGCCTCAGGTTCTGGGGCTCGAGTCGGCAGGCGCGCCTGGATCGTTCTCTCCCGGAGGGAGAGAGAGTAATGAAGGCGGGGGGCGGAGGTTGTGAGCACTGTTAAACGCTCAGATAAGCTCGCCGGACTTCTTCATTGGCGGCGAGCTCAGCCATGGAGCCGGTGAAGCGGATCTGCCCTTTTTCCAGCACGTAAGCGCGGTCGGAGACAAGTTCCGCGAAGTGCATGTTCTGCTCGGACAAGAGAATGCTCACGCCTTGCGCTTTCAGCTCCAGGATCATCTGAGCCATCTGCTCCACGATCACCGGCGCCACGCCTTCGCTGGGTTCATCCAGAAGCACCAGATAGGGATTGCCCATCAGGGTGCGCGCCACGGTCAGCATCTGCTGCTCGCCGCCGCTCATCTGCCCGCCCGGCCGCAGGGGCATTTCGCCCAGATTGGGAAAGAGCTTGAACAAGCGCTCGTGTGTCCATTGCGGAGCGGGGCTGCCGTCTGGCCAGTGGCGTGCGGGCTGCTTGCCCACTTCCAGGTTCTCCAGCACCGTGAGATCCGTGAATACGCGTCGGTCCTCAGGCACGAAGCCCAATCCCAGCCGGGCGCTGGTGAAGGGCTCGGCGCGAGATAGATCATGGCCCATGAAACGTACCGAGCCACGCCGCTTGGGCACCATGCCCATGATGGATTTCAGCGTAGTGGATTTTCCGGCGCCATTGCGGCCCATCAAGGCCACCACTTCACCGCGCCGCACTTCAAGATCCACATCAAAGAGAATCTCCGCGGCGGCATACCATGCGCGCAGCTGGCTGACTGCCAACAGGGGTTCGCTTGTGTCTGCCATTTATGCGCCTTTCAGCTTCACGCCGTCTTTTTCAAAGGTCTTGCCACTGCCGAAATACACCTCTTGCACTTTGGGGTGATCGCGGATCTCCAGGGGCTTGCCCGCAGCGATCAGGCGCCCCCGCGCGAGCACGATCATTCGGTCCGCGTAGGCGAACACCACGTCCATGCTGTGCTCCGTAAACAGTACCGCCATGCCGCGTTCGGTGACGAGCTTTTTGGTGAGTGCCATGAGCGCATTGCGTTCGCGCGGAGCCATGCCTGCCGTGGGCTCATCCATCAGCAGCAGCTTGGGGCTATTGGCCATGGCAATGGCCAGCTCCACGCGCTTGACATCACCATAGGCCAGTTCACTACACGGCCGCTCGGCTTGTGCCAGCATGCCCACCTGATCAAGCAGCGCCAGCGCGTCGTCGCGCCTGTAGTCCGCAGCGCGGCGCCACATGGAGTAGATTTTTTGATCGTGCGATAGCAGGGCCATCTGCACGTTTTCCACCACGGTGAGCGACTGAAAGGTCTCCGCAATCTGAAACGTGCGACCTACCCCCAGGCGCCAGATGCTGCGGGGTTTGAGGCCAATGAGCTCGTGACCACCTAAGACGATGGAGCCACGATCTGCCTTGAGCTGGCCATTGACCATGTTGAAGGTGGTGGACTTGCCCGCCCCATTGGGGCCAATGAGCGCCAGCAATTCTCCTGCCGCCAGCTCAAAGCTGATGCCATCCACTGCTTTCACACCACCGAATGACTTGCCTAGATCTTTAACGACGAGAAGACTCATGATGTGGCCTCCTTCTTAGGCTGGCGCAAGCGCCTTGATAGCTTGTGAATACCACCTGCAATGCCATCTGGAAAGATCAGCACCAGCAGCAAGATGATGCCGCCCAGCAGAGCGCGCCAATAGTCTGTATTGCGTGCCACTGCGTCTTGCAACCAGGTGAAGCTCACCGCACCCACCACCGGGCCTGCCAATGTGTGCAGGCCGCCTAGCAGCACCATCACCAAACCATCAATCGATTTACCAACGGCCATCGATTCAGGCGAGATGCTGCCCTTGGAGAACGCATAGAGCGAGCCCGCCAGCCCTGCCATCAAGCCTGCCACGATGAAGGCCACCCACTGCACGCGGTCCACATCGATCCCGATGGCATCTGCGCGCAGCACGGAATCGCGCCCTGCACGCAGCGCATATCCAAAAGGCGAGAACAGCACTCGGCGCAGCCACCACACGCCCAGTGCCACCAAGGCCAGCGCCAACCAGTAATAGTTGCGCGTTTCAGAGAGCCAGGCGGATGGCCAGACGCCTGTGAGGCCATTGCTGCCGCCCGTGAAACTGTCCCATTGGAAAGTGATGGCCCAGGCAATCTGTGCCAGCGCGAGTGTGAGCATGGCCAGGTACACGCCTGACAGCCGTACCGAGAACCAGCCGAAGATCAATGCCCCCACTGCAGCCACCAACGGGCCACCGACCAGCGCAGCTTCCATCGGCAAGCCAGCGGCCTTCATCAACAAGCCTGCACCGTAGGCGCCAATACCAAAGTAGGCGGCGTGGCCGAAGGAGTGCATGCCGCCAGGACCCATGATGAAGTGCAAGCTGGTGGCAAACAGGGCCGCAATCAGCAAATCAATCGCGAGCACCGTGGTGTAGGAAGACCGGGCAAAGAAGGGCACGAGCACCAGCACCAACAGAAGCGCGCCTACTGCAATCTTGTAGTTCATGCCCGCACGGCGCAGCGGTGCCTCTGGCTCGCCCACGTGGCGGCTTGGCGCTTGAGGGCGCCCCAGGAGCCCCCAAGGCCGCCAGATGAGCACCGTGGCCATGACCAGAAAATCCACCACCAAAGTAGCTTTGGAGAAATTGACCTCAAAACCCATCAGGCTCGTGGTGCCCAGCCAGATGCACACCGCCTTGATGAGGGAGATGAGCAGTGCGGCCAGGTAGGCGCCAGGCAGTGAGCCCATGCCGCCCACCACCACCACCACGAAGGCCGCGCCAATGGTGTTCAGATCCATTTCCAGATGCGCTGGTTCGCGCGGCAACTGCAGCGCACCGCCCAGGCCGGCGAGCGCGGCGCCAAGCGCGAACACGGCGGTGAACAACCAGGCTTGGTTCACGCCCAGTGCGCTGACCATCTCGCGGTCTTGCGTAGCGGCGCGTACCAAAGTGCCGAACCGCGTACGTGTGAGCAGCATCCACACGGCGCCGAGCACCAGCGGGCCCACAACGATCAGGAACAGATCGTAGGAGGGAAACTGCCTTCCCAGGATCGCTACCGAACCACGCAGCCCTGGCGCACGCGGGCCGAGCAGCTCATCTGGCCCCCACAGCCAAAGCACTGCATCCTTGATCACCAGCACCAGTGCGAAAGTCGCCAGGAGCTGAAACAACTCCGGCGCCTTGTAGATGCGCCGCAGCAACACGAACTCTATGAACGCGCCCAGCACGCCCACAGCGAGCGCAGCCAGCACCAGTGCGGGCCAGAAACCCAGGCTGGCACCAAGCCTGTCTACCAGCGTATAGGCGAGGTAGGTGCCCAGCATAAAAAACGAGCCATGCGCAAAGTTGACAATGCGCGTGACACCGAAGATCAGAGACAGCCCAGCCGCCACCAGAAACAGCGAGGAGGCGCTGGCCAGTCCGTTGAGCAACTGAACAATGAGGCCTGAAAAGCTCATGCGATTTCGATCATCTGATTTAGCGCCCTCTCCCGCATGCGGGAGAAGGGTGGGGTGAGGGCCAGCAGCGTATCTGCAGGCGATGAGGTGAGCTCAGTCAGCTGTGTGGGGTGCTTGGAGCGCTGTGCTTTTCAGGGAGCCGCGCGCGATTTCTTCACTTCATCCGCTGTTGGCTGGAACTTGGCACCATCAAAATAGGTGTAGTCCACCATCACGCCTTTGCCGTTGTCGTTCTTCGTCTTGCCCACGAAGGCGCCCATGGTGGATTGGTGATCCTCAGGCCGGTAGGTGATCTTGCCGAAGGGCGTATCCACCTGCAAACCCTTGAAGGCTGCAATCATCTTGGTGGTGTCGCTGCTCCCAGCTTTTTTCAGGCCCGCCGCAGCTGACTTGATCATGCTGTAGCCCACCACGCTACCCAGACGGGGGTAGTCTTTGAACTTGTTCTGGTAGGCCTGCAAGAAGGCTTTGTGTTCAGGTGTCTGGATGTTTTGCCATGGGTAGCCGGTCACGATCCAGCCGTTGGGCGTTTCGTCTTTCAAGGGGTCGAGGTATTCAGGCTCGCCGGTCAGCACGCTCACCACGGGGCGGTCCTTGAACAGGCCGCGCGTATTGCCTTCGCGCACGAACTTGGAGAGATCTGCGCCAAACAGCACGTTGAAAATCGCATCAGGCTTGGCGTCTGCCAGTGCTTGCGCCACGCTTCCGGCATCTACTTTGCCCAGCGGCGGCGCTTGTTCAGCCACAAACTCCACATCAGGTTGCGCCGCCTTCAGCAGTGTCTTGAAAGCCGCCACGGCAGACTGGCCGTACTCGTAGTTGGGGTAGATCACCGCCCAGCGCTTTTTCTTCAGCTTCACAGCCTCAGGCACCAGCATGGCCGCTTGCATATAGGTGCCTGGGCGCAGGCGGAAGGTGTATTCGTTGCCACCTTGCCAGGTCAGCTTGTCGGTCAGGGGCTCGCCTGCCAGGAAGAACACTTTCTTTTGTTTGGCGAAATCTGCCACGGCCATGCCGGTGTTCGAGAGGAAGGTGCCTGTGAGCACATCCACCTTCTCGCGCGAGACCAACTCCTCCGCCACGCGCACGGCATCGCCTGGGTTGGCGTTGTCGTCTCGCGTGACGAGTTCCACTTTTTTGCCATTCACGCCACCTGCAGCGTTGATCTCGTCAATCGCGAGCTCCATGCCTTTCTTGTAGGGGTCAAGGAAGGCTGGCTGCGCTTTGTAGCTATTGAGCTCACCGATCTTGTAGGTGCTCTGCGCCCAGGAAGCGCCTGCGGCGAGCATGGCGGCCAAAGCCACCGGGGTGATGAGTGCGAGGCGACGTGTGGTCATGGCTAAGCTCCTTGAGTGGATGGGAACGGAACGGTAACGGGTTGCTAATCTTCAAATTGGAGACAGTATTTCTCCCTCTCCCGCGTGCGGGAGAGGGAGTAAGAAATCAGCGCAGGCCATCTTCTCCCTTGATCTCGCTGGCCTGCAGGCCGCCGATGCGTGGCAGTGGCCGGCCGGAATCAGTCACGGCGACAGCCACCACGATTTCATTCGCGCGGGGCGCATCGTTCACACGCGCTTCCACCGCGTCGAAATGGCTGCGCACGAAAGCGGCATCCTTATGACCCAGAGGCACATCAATCGCGGTGCCCAGGGTGCCGCGCTTCTTGGCAGAAGGCACCAGTGCGGCGCCCTTCTCAACTGCCGTACGTAGCGGTGCGCCCAGTTTGGGGTGAAGGATGGCAGCGGCATGTTCCAGCTCCCCTGCCTCACCTACGATCGCAGCCTTGCCATAGCTTTGTGCTTCACCGGGTGCAATGCCCAGTGCTTTCACAGCCTTCTGGCCCAGCAGCGCACCCAGCTCTTCGCCAATGGCGATCAGCTCATCCAGGTTCTCGCTATAGCGGCCCGCGTAGGGGTTGGCGATGACGGCTATCGCCACAGCGCGGCGAGTAGGCGGGTTGATGGCCTGTCCCATTTCTTCACGGGTTTCATCTATCTGGACAACGATCTTGCGGATATTTGCGGGCATATTCTTGGTTCCTTGATGGGTGGGGTTGGGATCAGCGCAGGCCGTCCCATTGGCTGATGTTTTCAGCCAGCAGGCCACCTACGCGCGCATGCACGCGGTAACCCGTAGACATGGCCAGGATGAAGACGATTTCATCCGCGGTGGGCGAACCAGGTACACGCACCTCTATGGCATCGAACTGACCGCGCACGTAGCTGGCGTTGATGTTGGTCAGCGGCACATCCAGCGCCGCGCCTGGTGGGCCCACCTTCTTGGTAGACGGCACGATAGACAAGGCGTTGCCAGGCTGGCCAGTCTTGGCCTCGCCCTTGCCGGCGGTGTAGGTGGCTCGATCGCCCTTCCAGCCGAGCAGTTCACGCATGGCATAGCCACCCGGAACGTGCCAGAGCGCGCCGTGTTCCAGCTCACCTGCACCGCCCACGATGGCGCCTTTGCCATAGGTGGCGATGCGCTCGCGCGGGACATCCATCGCAGCCAGCAGCCGCTGCGCCATGTCTATGCCCAAAGGCTCCAGCGCCGTCATCATGGGCAAGATGTCTGCTTCGTAGCGACCAGCAAACGGATTTGTGAGCACCACGCCTATGGCTCCGCGAACCAGCGGCTCCGGTGGCGGAGGGCCAAACTCATGGCGGATTTCTTCCACTTGCGTGAAGATGCGGCGAATATCAATCATGACAACAAAACTTCCTTCATAAATCAAGCAAGGACCGCGCCAGCGGCTAGCGAAGAAGCTGTGAATGAATCTGACATGAGGGATTCATTCATACCGTCTCAGCCACTGACAGCAAGGATATAGGTTCTACGTGGCGCCACTGCTCCTGACAAACCATGAGCACGGCCCATATCAGGCCCCGCTTCTGAAGCTCCCGGGCGCGGGCTTCGCCCGCATCCAGGGCTCGCTGCACCTGTTTAGGGTGGAGTGCAGGCACAGAAGTGGTGACCAGGCGTTCGCCCAGATCGGTATCGTCTCGGCAGGTATTGGCCGGGCGCCGTTCAATGGTTGGATCATCGACGTTCACTGCATTGGCGATGATGCTGGCCGCCGCGTCAGCCTGCGCGGCGGTGGCGGCCAAGACCGTCACGCTATCTGCGATACCCATGGAAAAACTGCGCCCGCGCCAGCCGCTGGTGGCCACACCGCGCACGGGGTCTGAGTGACGGATTTCGAAGCGACCATCCGTGGAGAGGCGCCCCATGTCTGCAAGATCAAAGCGAGCCAGATCGCTGAACAAGCCCACGCTGACTGATTGTTCCGGCGCCAGGTGCAGCGCGATGTCTCCGCCATTGTTGAGCCAGGCGCGTTCGATGCCGGGGCGCTGGTAGCAAGCGATCAGCTCCTGGGCCACGCTGCCTGCGACCGCCGCCATGGGCGTGATGAATTCGGGAAGCAAGGGCGTGCAGGCATGCCACATGCGTTGGGCGATGGGGCCGTGCAGTGGGCAGGGGGCATTGGTGACGGGCTGGCGCAGTTGGGGGAGCTCGCCAACCAGTTCTGTGAGTAGGCCACCCCGAAACCGCTCCCAAGCAGCCTCATGCGCCGCCGCCACCGCTTCCGGCACGCCATGCGCCTCGGCCACGATATCGATCGGGCCGTGCTGCCAGTGCCAGCGGTGGGCGTCGAGACGTTGTCGCTCGGCGTTCATGAGAGTGCCATGGCTGAAAACTTCAAGCCTTAACCCAGCATAGGCGGCTGTCCCAAAGGCCAGACGTTTTCGTCTGGGTTGCGCAGCCACTGCCGCGCTTGCGGTGCACCTTCGTCTTGCCACGCGCCACGTGCAAGCGCTTTTTCAAGAGGCATGACGTAGTCCACATGCCCGCCTAGAGCCGCAAAATCATCCAGCCGCATGGAGAACTCAATGGGCGCCACGATGGCTGGCGTGGGCACTGTGCCGAAGCTGTTGTCAGGCATGCGCAGCACATCGGCCATGACGGTGATACCGCCACCCGGCCACACATACGCCGGCGCGCCGCCGCAGGTCACATTCACCAACGCACGTTTGATAGCCCGCGTGAGCAACACCGGGTTTTCAGTCACGCCCGCGCGCAAGCTCCCACCGGCACCGCCCAGGAACAGCACGCTGCATAAAGAGGGTTCGCAGTTTTCGCCAATGCGATCCACCACGCGCCGTATGACCTCCGGCATGTTCTCTTCCACAGGCTGAAGCGCATCATTGAGCACATACCACTGTGCGTGCTCGCCGGTGGTGGATGTCATCAGCAAGCGCAGGCCGGGCCGCGCCACGCCGGGCTCCCAGCCTTCAATAATGGAGAGAGGGTCTGCGATATCAGTGCCGCCCCACCCGGTGCCCGGATTGGCCACCTGGAAGTAACGCCCAGGTGTCGATTTACGGCCGCGCATCTGAATACCCGATGAAGGCATACCCAGGCAACGCCCCGCCTGGTGTTCGCTCAGCACCCCGGTGATGTGGTCATCCACCACCACCACCTCATCCGCATGCCCAAAAAGCTGCCGCGCAAAAATGCCCACAGCCGCTGAGCCGCAGCCCACACGCATGCGCTGCTCTTCCACCCCACCCACGATAGGCGCCTTGCCCGCCTGGATGATGAGGCTGGCGCCGCCGTCAATGGTGCATTCCACCGCCTTCTTGTTCCCAAGGTGCTGCATGATCTCCAGCGCCATGCGGCCTTCCTTCTTACTGCCGCCGGTCAGGTGGTGCACACCCCCAAGCGAAAGCATCTGAGAGCCGTATTCAGCCGTGGTGACATGGCCAACGGTTTCGCCCTTGTAGCGCACATTGGCCTGCTCAGAACCCAGAAACCGGTCTGTATCGATCTTCACCTTGAAGCTGCAGTAGCTGAAGATGCCTTCCGTGACCACGGTAACCATGTCCACGCCATCCATCTTCGAGCCGACGATAAATGGGGCGGGTTTGTAATCTGGGTATGTGGTGGAAGCCCCCACACCAGTAACGAACACCTCGCTAGAGCGGAGAAGATCACCATCCCATTCAGGGGACCCACCGGAAGATGCGTCAGCGGCGGAGCCAGACGCTTCATCAGCCTTGGTTTCCCGCGCGAACGGCACCAGCGCCGTTTGCCCCTCAATCAAAGTGCGGCGCAGCAGCAGCACGGGGTCCACCCGCACCAATTCGCCCGCCTGGTTGGCATAGCGATCACACGCGCCCGAGCGGCCTTCCGCGATTTGGCACAACACCGGGCAAGCATTGCACTCCACCTTTCCCACAGCCATGCGCTCATTGCGCGGCGGCGCCTTGGCACCCAGCTCAGGTGGCAATGGGATGTCCATCGCAGGCAGACCATCGGTTTTGGTATGTTCAGTCATCGTGTGGGACCTTGCTCGTCAACGTTTTCCCTAGTGGAGTGCAAAACGCTTGTATCGGATGTACGAGTTGTGTAGCATCTGCTCCATATTCATGTAGTAAGTACCA
This sequence comes from Ottowia thiooxydans DSM 14619, assembly GCF_000422885.1. Lineage (GTDB taxonomy): Bacteria > Pseudomonadota > Gammaproteobacteria > Burkholderiales > Burkholderiaceae_C > Ottowia > Ottowia thiooxydans. The sequence goes on from NZ_AUGX01000054.1 coordinate 24,399, forward strand.
CATGAAAGTTGAATATAACGCAAAGACCCAGTTTTCGTCTCGGTGTTTTCCAGTACCAAGACATCGGTTTCAAACTACCCAGCAAATGGCATCATGAGTTCAATGCATACCGAACGCGTACTAACGGTCCACCACTGGACAGACCGTCTCTTTTCCTTCACCACCACGCGTGATCCCACGCTGCGGTTTTCCAACGGCCACTTCACCATGATCGGCCTCAAGGTGAATGACAAGCCCCTGCTGCGCGCCTATAGCGTGGTGAGCGCCAACTATGAAGAGCACCTTGAGTTCCTCAGCATCAAGGTGGAAGATGGCCCGCTCACCAGCCGGCTGCAGCACATCCGCGTGGGTGATGAAATCATCGTGGGCCGCAAGCCCACCGGCACGCTCCTGATTGATTACACGCTTCCTGGCAAGCGCCTGTACCTGTTCGGCACTGGCACTGGTGTTGCACCATTTTTGAGCGTTATCCGCGACCCAGAGACTTACGAGAAGTTTGAGCAAGTCATTCTGGTGCACGGTGTGCGTCAGGTTAACGAGCTGGCCTATCACGACTTCCTCACGCAAGAGCTGCCGCACCACGAACTACTGGGCGAGATGGTGAGCGAACAACTCAAGTACTACCCCACCGTAACCCGCGAACCCTTCAAGAACCAGGGCCGCATCACTGATCTGGTGAGCAGCAACAAGCTCACGGATGATCTTGGCCTGCCCCCACTCAATCCCGCTGAAGATCGGGTGATGTTGTGCGGCAGCCCTGTGCTGCTGGCGGATATGAAAATCATCCTTGAGCAGCGCGGCTTCCATGAAGGCAACACCACCACCCCGGGCGACTACGTGGTGGAACGGGCGTTCGTCGAAAAATGACACGCAAGCCCGCGCGCGCTAAAGCAGAGGCTGAACAGGCCGCACCGGCCCCTGCGCGCGGCATAGCCAAACCACAGCGGCGCACCGGCTCGCGTGCGGCGGCCGCGGAAGCCACACGTGAAGCCATCCTGCGCGCGGCCACCAAGGTGTTCGCCAAGTACGGCTACGCGGGCGGCAGCGTAGAGAAGATTTCCAGTGCGGCCAAATCAGTAGATCGCATGATCTACTATTATTTTGGTAGCAAAGAGGGTTTGTTTATTGCGGTGCTGGAGGATATCTACCGCCGCATGGATGAAGCTGAAAGCCGCCTCGCGCTGGATGAAGCTAAGCCGCTCGAAGCGCTGGCAGAGTTGATCCGCTTCGTCACGCGCTACTACCGCGATCACCCGGAGTTCGTCACGCTGCTCAATACTGAGAACCTGCACAAGGGCAGCCACATTGCCAAATCGGGGTCTCCTCGTTTTCAGTGCAATAAGTGACGGTACGCAAAGCTAGCACTGGCGCGGGGGTGGTCTGGGTAGACCGTTGATTTCATTGACTTTC
>NZ_AUGX01000055.1 GCF_000422885.1 Ottowia thiooxydans DSM 14619
TGCGGCAGGACTCATCGTTCATTCCGACAGGGGCAGCCAGTACGCCAGCCGCGAGCATCAGCAGTTGCTGGCACGCCATGGCCTGCGCGCGAGCATGAGCGGCAAGGGCAACTGCTGGGACAACGCCGTGATGGAGCGCTTCTTCCTGAACCTCAAGATGGAACGTGTGTGGCAGCGCGACTACGCCAACCACGCTGAAGCCGCTGCCGACATCTGCGACTACATCGTCGGCTTCTACAACAGCCGCCGCCTGCACTCGAGCCTGGGTTATCTGCCTCCCAATGTCTATGAACGACACATGGCAGAACGTGCCCCTATCTAGGTGTCCGAAATTACTTGACCAGCACAGGGCCGGCCAACCGGTGAGAGCAAGCGGCGGTTTGTATTAACTCCCTCTCCCTCTGGGAGAGGGCTGGGGTGAGGGCAAGCGGCGGTTGATTTAGGCGCTGAGGTTGTAAATTCCTTCTGCTCTTCTCTTGAGGTCGGAGGCCGGGATGTGCCCCCGGCAGTGCACCTACTCTTTTTTGCTTCGCCAAAAACCAGTAGGCAGAAAAAAGGCGACCCCAAGTCCGTGTCCCTGCGCTGCGTTCCGGGCACCCTGCGGTGCTCGGTCAAGGGGGCCGGCCATCCGGGGCGGTGCGGCAGAACTCTCTTCTTTCACTTCGCTCTCTACGTTCAAACAGCTGCCGCAAGCTAGTTCTTGAAGCAAGAGCATCTTGCAGTGCTCTTGCCCGCCCCATGCCCTGCACTCCTCGGCACGGCCTCAAGGGGGAGCCTGATTCGGGCCTTTGCTGCGCTCGGCCTTCGAGTTATTAGTCTTTCCCCATTGGGGAAAGATAAATCCTAAATCCCAAATCCTGGCCGATTAGCTCTTCGAGCACCTTCTTCACCACCTTCGCCGCGTGCTTTTATCCCGTTCTGCGCCAATCGCATCTCACCCCCACGTCCCTGAATACCTTAACCCCCGCCCATTGCCTTAAAATCTCCCACTCGCCCCCAAGGAGCGTTGCATCGGCCGCTGGCCGTCAGGCTTGGAGGCTTTTTCGTGCACGGTAACGACGCTCACCTGATTGCCGCGCACAGGTGAGCCCATGATGACCGCAACCCACGAGACCCATTCCCTTCCACCCATGAAGCTTTCCGGCCTGGAGCCAGTGAGCATTGGTGAGGGCACCCTGTTCGTCAACATCGGCGAACGCACCAACGTCACAGGCTCCAAGGCATTCGCCCGAATGATCCTGAACGGCGAGTTCGAACAGGCCTTGGTGGTAGCCCGCCAGCAAGTGGAGAACGGCGCCCAGGTCATCGATGTCAACATGGACGAAGCCATGCTTGACAGCCAGGCGGCAATGGTCAAATTCCTGAACCTCATGGCCAGCGAGCCTGACATCGCCAGAGTGCCTGTGATGGTCGATTCCAGTAAATGGAGCGTCATCGAGGCCGGTTTGCGTTGTCTGCAAGGCAAGGGCATCGTCAACTCCATCAGCATGAAGGAAGGCGAAGAGCAGTTCAGGCACCAGGCTCATCTGGTTCGGCGTTACGGCGCCGCTGCAGTGGTGATGGCCTTCGATGAAAAAGGCCAGGCCGATACCTACCAGCGCAAGATCGAGATCTGCGAGCGCGCCTACCGGATCCTGGTGGATGAAGTGGGTTTTCCGCCGGAAGACATCATCTTCGATCCCAATATCTTCGCCATTGCCACCGGCATCGAAGAACATAACCATTACGCCGTCGATTTCATCGAAGCGACAGCGTGGATCAAGAAAAACTTGCCTGGCGCCAAAGTGAGCGGTGGCGTGAGCAACGTGAGTTTCAGCTTCCGTGGCAATGATCCGGTGCGCGAAGCTATCCATACGGTCTTTCTCTACCACGCCATCAAAGCCGGTATGGATATGGGCATCGTCAACGCCGGCATGGTCGGCGTGTATGACGATCTGGAGCCCGAGCTGCGCGAACGCGTGGAAGACGTGGTGCTTGATCGCCGCCCCGATGCGGCAGAACGCCTGCTGGAAATCGCTGAATCCGCCAAGGGCGCCGCCAAGGATGAATCGAAGAAACTCGAATGGCGCAATGTCCCGGTGAATGAGCGCTTGAGCCATGCTCTGGTGCACGGCATCACCGAATTCATCACTGAAGACACTGAAGAGGCCTATCAAAACATCGTCGTTCAAGGCGGTGGTCGCCCGTTGCACGTGATTGAAGGTCCGCTGATGGACGGCATGAACGTGGTGGGTGATCTGTTTGGCAATGGCAAGATGTTCTTGCCGCAGGTTGTCAAATCGGCTCGCGTGATGAAGCAGGCCGTGGCGCATCTCATTCCCTATATTGAAGAAGAGAAAAAGCGCGACGAAGCGGCGGGCCGCGACGTGCGAAGCAAGGGCAAGATCGTGATTGCCACCGTCAAAGGAGATGTGCACGACATTGGCAAAAACATCGTCACGGTCGTTCTTCAGTGCAATAACTTTGAAGTTGTGAACATGGGAGTCATGGTGCCCTGCCATGAGATCCTGGCCAAAGCCAAGGTCGAAGGGGCAGACATCATCGGCCTCTCAGGACTCATCACGCCCAGCCTTGAAGAAATGCAATACGTGGCCGGCGAGATGCAGAAAGACGACTATTTCCGCATCAAGAAAATTCCCCTCTTGATTGGCGGGGCCACCACCAGCCGTGTGCACACGGCCGTGAAGATTTCCCCACACTACGAAGGCCCCGTGGTCTACGTGCCAGATGCCTCGCGCAGCGTCGGTGTGGCGCAAGGTTTGCTTAGCGATAATTCGGAAAAATTCATTGCTGATACGTTGGCCGACTACGAAAAAGTGCGCCAGCTGCATGCCAACAAAAAGCAGATCCCGCTGTGGCCCATCAAGAAGGCGCGTGCCAACAAGACCGCGATCGATTGGGCCAGCTACCAGCCTCCGGTGCCAAAATTCATAGGCCGCCGAGCCATCAAGAACATCGACTTGAATGAGCTGGTCCCCTTCATCGACTGGACGCCGTTCTTCCAGACCTGGGATCTGGCCGGAAAGTATCCTGCCATCCTGAAAGACGAGGTGGTGGGTACTGAGGCGGTTCGCCTCCTCGCTGACGCGCAAGCCATGCTCAAGCAGATCGTTGAAGGGCGCTGGCTCACTGCCAATGCCATGGTCGGCTTCTGGCCCGCCAATACGGTGCACGATGACGACATAGAGCTCTACGCCGATGAATCACGCGAGAACGCCGTTCTCACCTGGTACGGCATGCGCCAGCAGACGGAAAAGCAAGAAGACGTCGAAGGCCGTATGCGCCCCAGTCGCTGCCTGGCTGATTTCGTCATGCCGCGTGGCACCGAACCGCCAAAAGACTACCTGGGTGCCTTTGCCGTGACCGCAGGTTTGGGCGTGGACGCCAAGGAAGCCCAATTCATAGCCCAGCATGATGATTACAACGCCATCATGCTCAAGGCGCTGGCAGATCGCTTGGCTGAAGCCGGCGCCGAATGGCTGCACCTGCGTGTTCGAACCGATTGGTGGGGCTACGCTGCAGATGAAAGTCTGAAAAACGAAGACCTCATCGCCGAAAAGTACAGCGGCATCCGCCCCGCCCCCGGCTACCCCGCCTGCCCTGATCACCGCGTCAAGAAGCCCTTATTCGGTCTGTTGCAGGCGCATGAGATTGGAATGACCGTGACTGAGTCGCTGGCCATGCTGCCCGCCGCCAGTGTGAGCGGTTTCTACTTTAGTCACCCCGAAAGCACCTACTTCAGCGTCGGCAAGATCGACATGGGTCAGGCCATCGACATGGCTCAGCGCAGTGGAGTGGCGCTGAACGAGGTGGAGAGGGCGCTGGCCCCAAATCTGGGGCTGTAACGCTGCTGCCGGGGATCAGGTGCCAACGTGCACCATGTGGCTGCTCACCTCGCGCCGCAGGAGCAGTGGAATGATCTGACCGAAGCCGATCTTCTGAAAATGGTCGGTCTGGCGATGTGCCTCCAGACCGCTGGCGTCGCTGTACCTTTCCAGAATTACGAAGTGATCCGCGTCAGTGGGTGAGCGGAAATATTCATAGGAAAGATTCTTGGGTTCGGTACGGGTAGCTTCGGCAAGTCCGGCTAACAACTCGCACACCTTGTCGCCTTGGCCGGGAAGTGCGAAGTAGTGGGCGATGACCTGAAGGTATGAATTGGAGGTGTGTTGCATGCTTGAATTCGACATTTCAGAAAAGCCTACTCGTGAACGTGCAAAGCATTGGCCTGGCTCACGGGGCGCGGGCAACGCCCAGCTTCGAATGCACTTCTATCTTCATGCAGAAGGCTCAAGCAAAGCGCCATGAGCCAGTAGCTTCTGCTGCAATGCTGGAACATCAACTCGGACGCTGGTAGGTGAGGACAACGACATGGTTGCTGCTGTGCCAGCCGCTTCGCCCATGGCCATGCAAGTTGCCACCACACGGGCGGAAGCTTGCGCCTCATGCGTGGCCGAAAGGCAGCGCCCAGCCACCAGCACATTGTCAAAATCGCTGCTCACCAAGCACCCGAAGGGGATTCCATACCACTCGCCATCCGGCAGCGGACGCCAGACTGTCCGGCCTTGGGTGGCGTGGTCTTCGATCGGCCACCCCGAACAAGCGATGCGATCTGCGGGCTTGTGTGCCTGCATCACGTCCGGTTCGGTGAGGGTCTGATCCCCCTGAACGAGCCGCGTTTCGCGTATGCCAAGGCTGGCACCCAGCGCGACGATGCGGGCCTCGCCAAATCCAGGCAGACGCTCGCGTGCCACTCTGGCATACAACGAGGCTTGTTGACGGCCCGTCATTTCAGCTTGGGTCAATTCCCATGGATCTGTCAGATTCAAGCTGCTGCCGTCGGCACGCGTCACACGCGTTGCGTTCAAGTGGGCAACCCCTGCCACGGGATTCGGATAGACCGCCACGGAGGTTCTTGGCAAGGGTTCGCCATCGTTCAATGCGCCTTGCAGCAGAGCATCGACTTGTGGACGCGGAACAGAGAAGAATGTCTCGCAATCGACACCACTCATGCGAAACATCTGGGATGGATGCTGAGTTCGCCCTTTGTCACCCAGTGAAAAACGGCCTCCAGCTCGAAACACGACCTCTGCGTCACCGCTGGTGTCGACGATGGTGGTGGGTAGGATGGCAGCGCGCCCGGCACGCGTTTCAACTTCTACCCAGCGCACGCGCCGCTCGCTCACCGAGACTTCGGTGACGAACGCATGTAGCAATACTTTGACGCCCGATTCCGTCAGCCATGCATCGGCCATGCCGCGCAGCGCCTCTGGATCGTAGGGGACGCCATGCACGAAGCCAAACACGCGCGTCGGAGAGATCGCTCCAAGCAGTTTCAGCCTGTCGACCATCTCGGCATACAGACCGCCCACGATAGGGCGGATACCGCCACCCTGGTGCAGGTAGCCTCCACACAAGCCACCCAGCGTGACCGAGGTCAAGGTGCCACCAAGATACCCTTGACGTTCGACCAGCATGACCTCCGCACCCTCGCGCGCTGCAGCGCAGGCGGCTGCCATGCCTGCCGCGCCGCCACCCACCACCAGGACATCTGGCCTTGCCAGGACGGCAAGTGTGCGAGCGGGCGCTTCCACGTAACCGTGCTGCGATGCCGTCATTACACAGGCTCCGTCGTGCGCTGAGTCCGTGGTGTCACGCGAAGACAAGCGTTTTCACCATCTACCTCGACCCAATCGCCATCTCTGATCTGCGCGAAAGGATCGAAATCCAGAGGTTGTAGCAGCGGTATGCTGTTGACGAGGCAACCGAGGACGGCAATCGAATCCACCTCCACATGCACCATGGCAACCGGGGCGTGTCCTGCACGCTGTGCAAGCGACAGCATGCCCGAGGTGCCTGAAGAGCCCTTGGAGGAAAGCAGGATCAGGACACTGCCAGTGACATCGCGTCCGCGCAGTTGCGCGTAAGGATCGACGATCTTCCCGGACTGCGGATCGAATCCGCCCCAGAAAGAAATCCGGTCATCGGCGATGACGGCTGGACCACTGGCTTTCCCATTCACCCACACCTTGCAGGCGAGCGTTTGTGGTGTTGAGTCTTCGCGCATCACTGTGGGCTCCAGGTTCCGGACAATGCGGCTGAGATGACTTGGTCCATGCTTCCCACCGCCACTTCGTGTCCGGTCATGCCTTGCAGGTAATTGGCTTGTTTGACAGCGTTCGTGACCATTCTTTTGCCAAAGCCAGACCGGGTGATGGATGGGCACGAATCCGTCAGCACGCGGCCACCGGCGTTTTCGATAGCCTGGACCAGGCCCATGCGTTCAGCCACCGCTTTCACGGACCAGGCAGTCCATACCTCGAGCCGAACACGTTCGGAGATCTTTCGACCCTCCAGCCGCGCCCCGATGATGCGAATTTCCTCCAGCGTGGCATGGGGACATCCCAGCACTACATAGTCGATATCTGTGCCGCTCAAGGTGTTCAGCTTGGCCGCAATGCGGTCGCGATCAGCACGCGTATACCGGATGCGTTCAACCGGCTTGCGCACGACGGCGGCCAGATCGGGCGCTTCCGGTGTGATGCCGGCGATGTGGAACATGGTGCATCCTCCACCCGTAGCCACTGCAGCGGAAAGCTGCTTGGCAGCTTCTTGGGAAGGTGCGGGCAAGCCGGTGAACACAGGCGTGCGCAAACCCGAGACTTCGCCCGCGAAATAACCCAGGAAGCCCCAGTCACAAAGCTCATCTCCCGGCACCTGCTCGACGTCAATGATCAGATCAGCGCCGCGGTTCTCCTCAAGCAAGACTCCGAATTCTGGAAACCAGCCAGACATGGCTGCGCCAATGGCACTCTCTGCGCCATTACGAACCGAGCGGGCTCCGATCATCGAATTGATGTAGACCACGGCGGAGGACTCCGTCCAGGCGCAGATCTGGGTCTTGGTGGGCAAGATGCCCGCAATATACGGAGCGCAAGTCCAGGTGAGCTGGATACCGGCGGCACGCGCGCGTTCAATCACAATCTGCTGGAACTCGCGGTCCTCCGCGCTCACGCCACCGCCCTTGTCGTCCTGCAGGCAGATGCGTGCCACGTGTGTTGCTGTAGGCGCGCGCATTTTGACGCTGGTGAATTCCATAACCTGAGCCAAGGTGGCCTCGGCTGCTTGCTTGGTCACGGAGCCGGCCACACGCCCTGAGGCGGTAATGCCGGAGGCGTGGACGCTGTGAACCTTGACCAGCCGCTCCGCGCCCATGATCCGGCCCCAGTCCACCAGGGTGCGAAAGTATTTGGCTACAACCGCGCCTGCCTCGCCATCCAGAAGTTGGTGTTGTTCGTGGGTCAGCTTCACTTGTTTCCTTTCGGTTCCGTCTCCCAAAAACGCTCGGCACTGCCCATATGCTTGCGAATGGCAGAGGCGGCCTGGTCGGGATCGCCCAATTGCACAGCCGCAAGGATTTCCTTGTGCTCGATGATCGATTCACGACCACGTTCGGCCTGCTCGAAGTACTTTTTGCGGCGGCGCCAGGACAGCCGCAGAAATAACTCCAGCATCTGGCTCAACATGCCATTGCCTGAAGCGGCCGCGAGCGTGCGGTGGAATGCCTCGTCCGCGCGTGCGGCATCGTCGCCCTGGCTACCGCAACGCTCCAGCTCCTCGATTTCGATAGCCATTCGATCGAGGTGGATCTGCTGGTGGTTGTGTGCAGCCAGTCTGGCGGTCTCGGTTTCCAGCAGGGCACGCACGGCCATGGCATCCGCAATCGAACTCGCGGACAAGGGCGTCACGTTCTCTGTGAGCACGAGCGCCTCGGGGCTGCGGCGAGCCGGAGGAACGATGTAGAGGCCTGAGCCCTGGCGGCGCGTGACGATGTGCAGGGACTCCAGCTTGGAGAGCTCCTCACGAACCAAGGGGCGGCCAATGCCCAATTGCTCTGCCAACTCGCGTTCTTTGGGCAGCTTCGTCTCTTCCCGGGCGTCGGCCAGGGCAATCATGCGCACCAGTGCATCCTGCACAGATCCTGGTCGGCTGATTTTTTGTTTTTCCTCTGGAGATTCTGCTGCTGCATTCATGTCATTCGGCCTTTGCATTAGTGGCCTGGACGATCGTACGCCAGCGGGCTACTTCAGTACTGATGTGCTGAGAAAACGCTGCCGGCGTGCCGCCATACACGGTGGCTCCCACCTCGGTGTACTTGGCCAAGAGGTCCTTGTCAGCCAGCGCTTCGTTGGCTGCGCGATTGAGGGCCGCGACGATCTCAGGATCCATGCCTGCGGGGCCCACCAGACCAAACCAGCCGTCTGATGAGAATCCGGGAAGGGTCTCGGCCACTGTGGGAATGTTGGGTGCAATGGGAACGCGCTGTTTGGATGTCACGGCCAGTGCTTTCACCGTACCCTGGCGAACATGCTGGAGGGAGGAAGGAAAGCCATCGCACAGCGTATGGATGGTGCCGCCCATCAGATCCTGCAAAGCCAGGGCTCCACCGCGGTAGGGCACCGTTGTGAAGTCGGTCTTGCTGGTAAACCGTAAAAGCTCTGCCGCCATATGCTGGGTGGTCCCCAGGCTACCCAGGCCCATGGTGAGTTTGCCCGGTTGGGCTTGCGCCATCTGAATGAAATCGGCGATGTTCTTGCCAGGGAAATTTTTATTGGCAACAAAGATGTTCGGCGACGAGGACGTGTAGACGATCGGCGTGAAATCCTTGACCGCATCGAATGGGATGTTCTTGTACAGGCTCGGATTGATACCGTGCGACCCAGAGGTGGCGAACAAGATCGTATAACCGTCCGGCTTCGAATCTGCCACGGTTTTGGCGGCGACATTGCCACCCGCGCCGGGCCGGTTGTCCGGAACCACAGTTTGGCCCAGAACGCGGCTCATACCCAATGCGAGCAGGCGAGCTGAAATGTCGGTCACACCCCCCGCTGGGAACGGCACCACCAACCTGATGAACTTCTCCGGGAAATTGGTGCGCGCTAAGGCAGAACGCGTACCCAGACCCCATGCCACACCGGTGGCTCCCATTCCCCGCAGTACTGAACGGCGATCCATATTTCCCTCTTTTGGCAATACAAATAGTGAAAATTGATCTTACCAATTTTAATTTTCCGGCACAAGTACCTTTTCGAAATCGTTAATTGCGGGGGAGATCGTGCTGACGCACCCTGTGACATGGGCGCGCCTTCTTAGCTAGAAATAGGATTTGCCAGACGGGGCTGGTCTTCAGAAAAAACGCGGCAATCCCCTGGCCACCGGTTGCCTGGTTTGCCAGGAAACTCGAATTCAGTTCGGCCCAGGACACTATCGGGCTCATCCGAGAGTCATGCGCGAGGACTCAGACTTCAGCGCCTTCTGCCGAGAGGAGTAGAGCGGTATCGCCGCAGTTTCAAACCCCGATCGCAGGCCATCCACATCTGGATACCTCGTTGATGGGCTTCGTGCGAAGCTTGCCCTGCGCTCACAAGCAAACCTTCATCCTTCCGAATCAAATTGAGAGTTGCGCTTCGCACGTGTGATCACTTGCGAAGGAGCGTATCCAGGCAGGTCGTGTCCTGCCTATTGAAATCAATCCGCCTTGATCCCCCGTGATTTGGCCATCGCGGTGAACAACTTGGTTTCGGACACTGCCTGATGCTCTGCGTCAAGGCGCCGTCGATCTAGCAGTTGGCAATTTCACCAGCATCAACCGCGTCACGCGCCATGTCACCTTGTTTCATGAGCCCTACGTTTGCATGGTGCGGGCGGGCCACCCTCTGGCCAAGCGCAAAGCGCTGACCCGCGAGACCTACCTGTCACACCCACACATATTCGTCGCGAGGACTTCCAACGCGCATCAGCTGCTGGAAACGACGCTGCTGGCGTTGGGTTTGCATCGTGACGTCGCATTGCAGGTGCCACACTTTCTGGTCGCCCCACACATCCTTCAGCGCAGCAACCTGATTTGCACCATTCCCAACCGAATTGCGCAGCAACTTAATCGCCACGCGGAATTTCGAGTCTTCTCGATGCCTGTGCCTGTGCCTGTCCCATCGGCCGACGTGGCGGTGCATTGGCATTCCCGCTGCGAGCGCGATCCAGGCAACCGCTGGATGCGTGAACTCATCATCCGGCTGTTCAAGGAATGAACGCCTCATCGCGAGCCAATGGGATTTCAGCAGTACCCGCTGGTGTGTAGAGCGCGCCTGGGGCTGTAGTGCTCGCAACTCACTATTCCCCTGGATGAGGCGGTATATGCTGGGTCGGCAGAGGGCGTGTGGTCCTGAAACAGCCGCAAATTAAACGTTTTGTGGACGTGTGATGGCCTCAGTTTGTAAGCCATTTGTCTTGAAGTTGATCCATGTGTTGACCTCAAGACATGGGTAGCTCCAATTCTTATAAATTTTTACAACAGGGTAGGCCATGATAAGAAAAACGCTGACAGGCGCGAGGCCTGGGAGATGGCTCGGGTGGGCTGCGAGAGCGGCCGTAGTGGGGGCGTTAGTGGCAGGGGTGTGGCCGATGGCGGCCCACGCGAGCTTGTCGGTAGGCGACTTCAGCATGTTGTACAGCGGCACCACGCCGTTCGACACGAATGACGGGCCCGGAAACGATTCGGGAACCAACAACACTGTCATCCGCAGCAACGACAGCGTTGGATACCGCTTTTTCTACCAGACTACCGGGGGCGACACCAATGCCCGGGCTGTGCTCACGGCGCCGGCCGGCGCCCGTTGGAGTTATGTGCCTGCTGGTTGTGGGCCAGGCTCCAGCATCGTGGGGCAGGTGCTGACCTGTATGCTGGGCGATATCCCCAATTCGCAGGCGCAGAACATCGATTTCGAGATGAACGTGGGGCCTCGCTCGCAGGGGGCAAGCGTGCCACCGGCTGCGGTCGTTTTCACATCCGACCAGACGACCACACCACCGGTCTACACCCCACCTCCGGTGCTGACCAGCTCTGCCGCACCGCGTTGGGACGTGGTGAAAACGGAATCGGGCTATGGGCAAATATTCCGCGTGGATTCCGGACCCGGTGGCGCTGCTGGCTACATCCTTCCCTACAACATCATGGTGCAGGCAGAGAACTACCAGGGCCGTGGGGGGGCAGATTCCCTAAAGGGGCTGGCGCCGCTGGGCTCCACGATCGTGATCAACGACACATTGCCCACGCCCAGTGCACTCATCATGGATTATCCCAATCCATACCAGACGACCGGGGCTTGTAATGGGCACCCCACCGGCTTCTACCAGTACTTGAGCGCCATCGCGGACACAGGGCCCGCCAGCAGCACGGATCCCCAATACGTGGCCAACGGCGGTAGCTGCGCCGCCGTGCAGGTAGGGCAGACCGCAACCCTTACCTTGACGGGGGTGGACTCCAGCCTGACGCATCGCCCCAGCCTCTTCGCGGGCAGTGGCATTCCCCCAAGCGACATCCGCACGACCACGATCATTTCCAAGAATCTGTTTGTCTGGATTCCGCAGTCTGACGTGCCGCTGGGCGGGCTCCTGACTCCCGTTACTAACACGATTCCTGCCACCACCTTTACCTCTCAGGACGGCCTGCAGACCTATACCGAGGCTACTACCAGCAACAACTCATATACGCATGGGCTGCGCAACGGCGGGCCTGGAACCTACAGCAAACTGAGTGTGCCGTGGAGCTATCAAATGGGCTTGCCGGTGGACCAGATGGATGCGCCCGGCGGTGTACCCAACGGATACGCGGATGCGGTCAACACCACAATAGCGGGAAGCCGCTGGAGACCTCGTCTTGCGCTCACCAACAGCAGTTCGCTGTCGATGACCAACTTGCATCTGTGCGATTACTTGGACAATGCGCGCCAGAATCTGATTGAAACCTCTCCTGGTGTGTATGTCACAGTGCTTGCGCAATTAGCGGCACCTAGCGCCGGCGCCCCACAACCTCCCATTCCGGCAGCGAACTATGTCGTGGAATATGGCACGGGCGGTGTGCTCGATCCAGCCGGGCAGTGGACCAGTGTGGGGGGCGGCAACTCTGCTCAATACCAGGCTCGTTGCAACGATCCGGGGGTGACCTGGGTGACCAACCCCACCACCTTGACAGGTGGCGTGGCTGCCGTGACCCGCATTCGCATTCGTTACACCGAGGCGAGTGGTTTACCTCCCGGTGCAGAAATCATCGTGCGTTATGGCGTGGAATTGCGGCCGACCTGGCGCTACACCACTGATGTGGTCGCCCCTGCGACCTTCGCGGGCACCTACGCAGCTGGCAGCGACATCACCCCCAACGACAGTTTTTACAGTCCTGCCGACTACCGGGTGTACAACCGGGTCACGGCGACGGCCGATGGATGGTTGGAAGACACGGGGTACTCCGTAGCCGTAGGGGTGCGTCGCGCCAGTGTGTTTAATACCCTTCGAAAGAGCAGCGTTTCACCGAGTGAGTCCTCGCCAGATCCGGTTGGAATTGGCGAGGCGGTGAAATACCAATTGGCGCTTTACAGCCGCAATATCGGCTATGCCGGGCCTGAAACGCTGACGGTGACGGATGTATTGCCGCCCGGCTTGTCGTATGCGGCGGGAACCAGCACCTATATCGCAAACGGAGCGCAGAACGGTGTCGCGAACCCTTCTACTGGCTTTGGAGGTGGTTTGCCCGGGGTGCTGGCTGGTGAGCCCGCGGTCACTCCGGGAGCCGCTGGCTGCCCGACTTGTACGAGCCTGGTGTGGACGATCAATAACACCCAACCGGCTTTCAGTTTTGACAATACAGACAGCAACAGCTGGCTGGGAACCATTGAATTCGATGCCGTAGTGGGGGTGCTTCCCAGTGGCGCTCAACTGCTGAATTCGGCCACCATGGATTCGCCCCATGACTTTGCTGCCGATTGCACCTACCAAGGGCCGGCAGCGGGTTTCGGCGGTCAAGGGTGTGAGAAAGCCGCTAACAAATCGCTACTGGTCTCGGCACCTCCCGGGTTCTATGTGGCGAAAACCACGTCGTCCCCCACGCGCCCAATCAACTCGACAATGACGTTCAATCTGGCCCTCGCAGGCATCGGCGGCGACGTCAACAATGCCCGTTGGATCGATATCCTGCCCTACAACGGTGATGCGAGCCTGCGCACGTCGACTGGCTCCAGCTTCACCGGCACGCTGGTGCTCGCGTCCGTTATCACGCCCGCAGGAGTGACGGCTACCTACACGAAAGTGCCGCCGGGCAGCCTGAATGCCGATCCAAGCCATGCCAGCAACACCTCGCTTGGCAGCATCTGGTGTGCAAGTCTCAGCGGAGGGGCATGCCCGGCGTCCATGGCTGAAGTTACTGCGCTGCGTTTTGAGTCGCCCCAGCTCGCTTCCGGTACGGTCTATGACGTGGCGATCAACCTGCAGGCCGTAGGCAACGGCGGTGGCGGGTCCTACGTCAACAACTTCCGTGCCATTGGTATGTTGAGTGGCAACAATCCAGTGTTGATATCTCAGGATGCACGCATCGATGTCGCGAGCGTGATCCATGTGGTCACGGGCACGGCCGGCCCCGGAGGCAGCATAGGCCCCGGTAGTCAGGAGGTCACGGACGGCAATACCGCCACACTGGCTATCACGCCGGACTTTGGTTATGACGTCGACCAAATCACCACTACCTGCAGCGGAGGCGCCGTTACCGGGAGCGACTACACCACCTTGCCCGTGTACGCCGACTGCAACGTGCACGTGACCTTCAAGTCAAAGGCGCTGTCGACGAGGATCGAGCCGGTGCCCACGCTGGGCGAAGCTGGCCTGGTGCTGCTCTGCCTGGCTCTAATGGGGGGCGGTGCTCTGCGTCGTCGCGATATGGGCCAGCGCCGCTCCTGAAGCACTACGAGTCTGCGCGGCTGGGCGCCCCCGGCAGAAGGGTCGCCGGCTGCAACGCGCGAGAAAACGGTCCATTGCGGCGCTACCTCCTGCACCCATAGCCCTGCTATGGGCTTCTCGATATCACCACACTGTCCTCGTTTTTCGCTCGTTTCGCTTCGGCGCCTTCTGCCGGGAGCGCCCAGCCGCGCAGACTCCCAATCAACTGGCTGAGCGATCAGCCGCTACGCCGCAAACAGAGCTTCTGTTTGCGGCGTTTTTATTTGGTCGGCTGCGATAGAGATTGGCAGGCAGTCAACACGCATGTCGCTACTTCGGCATTGCGCAGTGCCCACCCTGCGAAGGCAGGCCAGAGCCTGAGGCAATGATGGGAGGCTCCAGCCGAACATTCACGGGCGCTGAGTGCACCAGGTCCCAGGCGGCAAAGCCAATCAGGCCAAGCCAGAAAATCCAGCGGCGGGTCGCGGTAGTGGTCATGCTTACTCCGCGCCTTAGAACTTGAAATGCCGCCGCACGCGGATGCCGATCAATGTGCCGAGGAACGCCATTGGCACCCAGATCCAACCATGCACGCTACCCGTGGAGATGCCACTCACCATGGCACCGACATTGCATCCGAACGCCAGGCGGGAGCTGTAGCCCAACAGGAAGCCCGCCAATAAGCCGACACTCCATTGCAGACCCGTGAGAGGGCGGGATTCCTGCGGCCGTTTGGGCGCTACCCAGAGGGCACCCGCGAGGATGCCAATATTGGTGATGCTGGTGATGTCCAGGAAAAGCGTCTGCGAAAGGCGCTGCGCGTGGCCGGGATCGCTCCAGAAGGCATTTTGGGTGGGGTCAAACAGGCCCAGTGCTGTGGCGCCCTTGGCAGCCCACAAGCCGAAGCCGTACACCACACCCCAGGGCTGACCGGCGATGAGCAGGTTCAGGGCGGCGAACACGGCAATCACGACAGCACCCCAAAGCCAACGCGATGGAATGCTTTTCAAGCTCAGCCGCTTGCCGCTCCATACGCGGATGCCTACGGTCACCACGGCCAGTGCAACCAGCGTGGTGGCGAGCGCGCCACCGGCGCCCAGCTTGTCCACCAAGCCAATGGGTTCTGTGGCGCCCAGTGCCAGCCAGTCATTCAAATGCACAGACCCCATGAAGCTGCCAATAGCGAACATGGGCAGGATCGCCATGTTCAGGGGCACGCCCAGCCCTGCTTTGTACAAAGTGCCGGAGCCGCAGCCATCGGAGATCTGCATGCACAGACCGAATACGAAGGCTCCAATGAGCAGGCTGATGGAGGGGGGGCCGAGCGCTGCGGTGGCTTCAGGGAAATGGCCGAGTAAAGGCATCGACAAGGCTGCCAGCAGTGCCAGCAGCAGGATCTGGCCGTACACGCCTGAAGGATCTTTGTTTTCTACCAGGTGACGCCACCCGGTGGTGAAACCGAAGCGGGCGGCGGCGAGGCCCCAGCCTAGTCCTACGCCTACGAGCAGAAGCAGGCCCTGCCGTGCGGAAACTGACCAGACCAGCCAGCCAAACAGGCCAGCGATGGCAATAGCCAATGGAAGGCGATGGGTCCACAGGCTGACCAGGCTAGGTTTCGGTGGGGAAGGGATTCGATCGGGCGTAGTGGCAAGCGTATTCATCAGGGGGCCTTGGTTCCCAGGTTGCGGTGCGACCAAGTCATCAGCTTGTAGCGCAATTGAGCCCAGCGCTCGGGTTCATTCATCATGGGCAACGGTTTGGCTGATTGCGTCCATTCCACCATGGAGCCGGGGTAGAGCTTCACATAGCTTTGTCCCAGAACCTCGGAGCGCACAAACCACTCTGTAGCGGACCAGTGGCCCGTGTTGCAGAACGCAATCACCTCACCGCCGGGTTTGAGAGAAGCGGCGTTGGCTTCTTGCTCCAGCGAAGCTTTGTCCATGAGCGCGGCGCTGCCGGGTTCGAAGTAGAGATCGCTGTCAATGTTCACGGCGCCCGGAAGGGTGCCCCGGGCGCGCGCGGAATCCAGCGCCACGCGGCCTGTAAAGAAGGGGGCCGGCCTGGAATCTATGAGGTTCGTGCGTGAATCGCCAATTTTGGTCAGGACTTCTGACTCCGTAGCGATCATGCTCGTATTCATGCTGGGCTGGTAGCTGCTGCGGGCTACTTTGGCGGGCTGGTTGCTGATGGGGAATCCATCACTCTTCCAGGTGGCCAAACCACCATTGAGGATGGAGATCTCCTTCAGGCCAAGCATCTTGAGCGTCCAGTACACGCGCGCGGCAGAACCGAAATCGGAGGAATCTACGCCGGTGTAGACGACGACGGCGTGCGTTTCAGGCGTGAGACCCAGCTCCTGCACCAGTGAAGTGAGTTCTGCAAGTGACGGCAGTTGCCCTGGGTTGGCGGCTGGCCCGCGCCAGCGTCCATACGGGGCGGACACGGCACCGGGCACGTGTTGCAGGGAATAGGCCTGCGCGTCACGCACATCCACAATGCGCACGGCATTGGCTTTGCTGAGGGTGTCCAACTCCTTCGCGGTGAGCAGCGCCTGCGCCGCCACGGCCCATGCGGGCAGGCCAAGCGCCACGATGGCAATAAAAAGGCGAAGTTGGCGCATTTGAACGTGGGTTATGAAACCCCATATTGTCCCGGGCGGGGGAAGGGGTCTATAGACAGTTTGGAAAGATGCTTATTTCTTTTACTCATAAGCAGCGAGCTACTTGCTACTTAATTGAGCGCTTTTGGGCTCCAAAGCGCTCATGAGGGCCGTGGGGTTACATTCGCACTTATGGAGTTGCGCCAGCTACGTTATTTCGTCAAGGTCTGCCAGCTCGGCAGTATGGGCAAGGCTGCGCTTGAGCTGGGCCTGGCCACTTCTGCGCTCAGCCAGCAGATCAGCCGGCTGGAGGGAGAGTTGGCTACCCGCCTTTTGCAGCGCAAGGCCACGGGCGTGCAGCCTACAGACGCCGGCTTGGCATTCCTGCAACAGGCTCAATTGACTTTGCGCCATGCCGATGAAGCAGTGCGGGCTGCGCAGACGGCGCGTTTGTCTGGTCACGTGAATATTGGATTGGCGTCGACGACTGCCGCCGTACTGGGCATGCCCTTGATGGCCGCAATGGCGGAGCGTTACCCCGCCGTGCGTTTGCATCTTGTAGAGGCTTTGTCTGGCCATTTGGCGACGATGTTGAATGCGCGCCAATTGGATTTGGCCATTTTGTTCGGGGTGGATGCCCCCCGGGGGTGGAGCGTTTCTCCGTTGCTGGATGAAGAGCTGTTCGTTATAGGCGCCAGGGATCTGGCCGGTATGCCCACTGGGCTCAGCGTGCGATTGGCGCAGTTGGTCGGGTTGCCGCTGATCTTGCCCAGTGCCAGCCACGGGTTGCGCTCACTGGTTGAGGCCGCGTTTGCACATATGCGCGCCGCCCCCAATATCGTGGCGGAGATAGATGGCTTGTCGCTCTTGATGGATGCCGTGCGTGCGGGCTATGGGGCCACCATTCAACCCAGCGCAGCCATCGCCCGGTTCGAAGCTGACGCCTTCTTAAGCGTTCCCTTGAAAGATGTCGCCTCCGGCCGGCGCAACTTCCTCGCCAGCCTGTCTGAGGACGAGCTGTCTCCCGCCGCCTTGGCCGCCCGTGTGGTACTTGCCGATGTGGCGCGCCATGCCGTGCGCAGTGGCGCCTGGGCAGGCGTGAGTCTTCACAAAAACTGAACGCCCGTTGAGAAATAGCGCCTTGCGGAGCTCGCGAGGCGTGCCTACAGTCTGATCTCCCACGAAAACAACAGGAGACCAGAGTGCACGATGTGCTCGTCATCGGTGGCGGCAATGCCGCCCTGTGCGCTGCCTTGATGGCAAGCGAGGCGGGCGCAAGCGTTCTGCTGCTTGAGTCCGCGCCGCGCGAATGGCGTGGCGGCAACTCCGCCCACACCCGTAACCTGCGCTGCATGCATGATGCTCCGCAGGACGTGCTGATTGAAGCCTATCCTGAAGAAGAGTTCTGGCAAGACCTGCTCAAGGTGACCGGCGGCAAAACCAACGAGCACCTGGCTCGCCTGGTGATACGGGCCTCCAGCAATTGCCGTGACTGGATGCGCCACCACGGCGTGCACTTTCAGCCGCCGTTATCAGGTGCCCTGCACGTGGCTCGCACCAATGCTTTCTTCATGGGTGGGGGTAAGGCGCTGATTAACGCTTACTACCGGAGTGCGGAAAGCCACGGGGTGCAGATCCGCTATGAATCGCCAGTGGATCGTCTTGAGATCAAAGATGGTCGTTTTGTGGCGGCTTACGTTGGTGGCGAACGAATCGAAGCCAAGGCGTGCGTATTGGCTGCGGGCGGCTTCGAATCCAACCGAGACTGGTTGCGCGCTGCCTGGGGGCAAAACGCACGCGGAGAATGGCCGGCCGACAACTTTCTCATCCGGGGCACACGCTTCAATCAAGGAGTCTTGCTTCGGCATTTGCTTGAAGACCATGGTGTGGACCGCATAGGTGACCCCACGCAGGCGCATATGGTGGCCATTGATGCGCGGGCGCCGCTGTATGACGGAGGCATCTGCACGCGCATTGACTGTGTGTCTCTGGGCGTGGTGGTCAACCGCGAAGGCGAACGCTTCTACGACGAGGGTGAAGATTTCTGGCCCAAACGCTATGCCATCTGGGGGCGCCTCGTGGCGCAGCAGCCGGGGCAGATTGGCTATTCCATCATCGATGCCAAGGCGGTAGGCCGTTTCATGCCCCCTGTATTCACAGGTGTGACGGCTGACACCTTGCCCGAACTGGCACGCAAGCTGCAATTGGATGAAGCCACCTTCATGCAGACCTTGAATACCTACAACGCCGCATGCGTGCAAGGCACTTTTGACCACACCACCTTGGACGATTGTCATACCCAAGGGATCTCTCCCGCGAAGACCCATTGGGCCAGGCCCGTGGATACCGCGCCGTTCTACGGCTACGCGGTCAAGCCGGGCGTGACATTCACTTATCTTGGTCTTCTAACCGATGAAACAGCGGCTGCACGCTTTGATGGTCAAGCCAGTGACAACCTATTTGTGGCGGGCGAAATGATGGCGGGCAACGTACTGGGCCAGGGCTATACCGCCGGCGTGGGAATGTCTATTGGTACGGCGTTTGGTCGTATTGCGGGCCAAAACGCAGCCCGGTCTGCATTGAAGCAGGGAGTTCAGCATGCAGTCGCTTGAAGCTCTGGCGCGAGATGCACGCGCACTGGCCAACGGCGAGGTGGTTCTGAGCGCGGCCGAAAGGGAGGTGGCGCGGCAGCTGCAAATTTGCAATGCCTGCCGTTACTGTGAAGGCTTTTGTGCGGTGTTCCCCGCCATGACGCGGCGCCTGGAATTTGGCAAGGCTGATGTGCATTTTCTGGCGAACCTGTGCCACAACTGCGGTGCATGCCTGCACGCCTGCCAATACGCTCCGCCACATGAGTTTGCAGTGAATGTGCCGCAGTCCATGGCGCGTGTGCGCGGCCAGACCTATGCGGAATACGCGTGGCCTGCCCCATTGGGTGTTCTCTATCAGCGCAATGGGCTTGTGGTTTCTCTTGCACTTGCGTTGGGATTGGCGCTGTTTCTGGCAGCCGCCGTGATGCTGAAAACATCCATCTGGGGGGCAGCGCAAGGCAGTGATTTCTACGCCATCTTTCCGCACAACCTGATGGTGAGCTTGTTTGCGCCCATATTTCTCTTTGCGGTGCTGGCACTGGGAATGGGCGTGCGGCGCTTCTTGAGGGACGTGACGCCCGCCACCAGTGGCGTGGCAGCCAGTGGCGCCGCCGCGAACGAAGCCGCGCGCGATGCCTTGACGCTGAAGTATCTGGACGGCGGTCATGGGGAGGGGTGCCATGAAGCCGACGAAGCCTACACGCTGATGCGCAGGCGCATGCACCACTTCACCTTCTATGGATTTGCCTTGTGCTTCGCCGCGACTGGTCTGGCCACGGTTTACCACTACGTGTTCGGTTGGGTGGCTCCATATGACTTGCCTTCAATTCCCAAACTGCTGGGTGCTGCTGGTGGCATCAGCTTGATGATCGGTACGGCCGGTCTGTGGCATCTCAACCGCAGCCGCCACCCTTCACACGGTGCGGCTGAACAAAAGCCAATGGATCTGGGGTTCATTGCCTTGCTGTTCCTGATCGCGTCGACTGGCATGTTGCTGTGGTGGACACGCGGAACGGCGGCCATGGGGTTGATGCTCTGCGTACACCTGGGCGCCGTGATGGCCTTGTTTCTCACCATGCCCTATGGAAAGTTTGCTCACGGCATTTTTAGAAGCGCGGCGCTGGTACGCAACGCCGTGGAGAAGCGTCAACCTAACCCGATTGGATTGGGCTCAGACTGAGGCCATGAGTACGCCATAGAACTCCCGGACTGATTGCCCTTTTTTTTCGTACATAGGCACCTCTGCATGAAGACACCACTTGATGTTTTGCGCGGTTATGCGCCGCATGACTACACCCTGAATGGTGTCTTGAATAGCCGCTGCGCCCAAAGGGGCGAAGCGCCGATGATTCTCGATGAATCAGGCCATGGCTTGACCTGGAACCAGGGAGCGCAGGCTATCAACGCGCTGGCCCGTGCGTTCGCTGAGCGAGGCGTGCAGCCGGGCGAACGAGTGGCCATCGTTGCCCGAAACAGCCCTGCACATGTATTGCTGCTGTTCGCATTGGCGCGGCTGGGCGCCATCATGGTGCCTATCAACCCCGAGCTTGGCGTGGCCGAACTGAGCTATGCGCTGAAGCATGCGCAAGTGTCCGGTGTCGTTCTGGATGAAGGTGTCCGTTCCACAGTGGATCAAGCGCTGGAAGAGTCCGGCGTGCAGGCTTGGCGTGTATTGGCAGAGGGTGTGTCGGCCAATGGTCTTCCCAGCTTGCAGGAATGGCAAGACAAGTCAGCGGATATTGCGCTGCCGGCGGTGCCATCGGCAGACTCCCCTTGTTTGATGATTTTTACTTCCGGGACCACCGGCTATCCAAAAGGTGTCTTGCATAGCCAACGCAGCATCTTGCTGGTAGGCGAGGCCAATCTAGGACGCATGCGCCTGCAGCCGGAGGACAAGATTCTCATCGTCTTGCCGTTCTTCCACGTGAACGCGCTGTGCTATTCGGTGTGCGGGATGATCGCTGCCGGATGTGCCTTGGTCGTGACGCCGCGCTTTTCTGCATCGCGCTTCTGGCAGATCGTGGTGGATTCGGGCGCCACGGTGGTTAACTTCATTGAAGCGATGGGCAACATCCTGAAGTCTCGCGATCGATCTGAATTCAGGAAAGACCATCGAATTCGGGTGGCCTATGGGATTCGGCAAAGCTCCTACAAGGCGTTTCAAGAAGAGTTTGGCATTGCCAATCTCCTCTCCGGCTTCGGCATGTCAGAGGTTCCGGGGGTCACCTGCAATCCTTATGGCGAACCAGGAAAACCTGGTTCCATGGGCGTGCTGGCGCAACACCCAGACCCAGAGCAGCCCTGGGCCCAATGCCGCATCGTCGACGAAAAAGGCGACGACGTGGAAGCGGATGTCGTGGGTGAGTTGTGGGTGCGAACACCTGTTTGCATGCTGGGCTATTACAACGATCCGGAGCAGACCGCAGCCGCTTTTCAAGATGGTTGGTTTCGCACTGGCGACATGGTGCGCCGCGACGCCGAAGGCTGGTTCTTTTATGTCTCGCGGGCGAAGGACATCATTCGTCGCAGAGGAGAGAACATTGCCGGTGCAGAGCTGGACCGCGTAGTGGGTGAACATCCTGCGGTGTATGAAGCCGCCGCGATTGCCGTGCCCTCCGAGTTGGGCGAAGACGACATCCTGGTCGCCGCCGTGTTGCACCCCGGTACTTCACTCGAAGCCGAAGGCCTGGCCCAGTGGTGCCGTGAACGTCTGGCGGCTCACAAAGTGCCGCGCTACGTAGTGTTTGTAGATTCCATTCCCCATACCGCTACCCACAAGATTGCCAAGTCATTGATGAGGCAAGACGCCACCCTTCGCGAACGCGCGACCGATCTGCAGCGCGGCTGACTGCTGCGCTTTCCCTAACTACCTCAGGATTCAATATGGCCCGCCGCAAACCTCTTCGTACAGATATCGCCTGGAGCACCACAGACAAGATCACCGTTAAAGGCCTGGATCTTTGCCAAGACATCTTGGGCAAAGTCTCGCTGGGCGACATGGCCTTCCTGGGCATGGCGGATCGCTTGCCCACGCCAGCGGAGTCGCTGGTGTTCAATGCCATCGCCGTGTGTTTGGTTGAGCATGGCCTGACCCCTAGCGCCCTGGTGACACGCCTCACTTTGGCCGGCGCGCCTGAAGCCATGCAAGCCGCCGTGGGTGCTGGTTTGTGCGGTCTGGGCAGTGTGTTTGTAGGCAGCATGGAAGACGCCGCGCGCTTGTTGCAGGAAGCCTTGCCGAAGTCTGATGCGCCTGCCGGAACACCTCCGAATATTGAGGAACTGGCCAAGCAACTCGTGGCGCGAGAAATCGCCGCCGGCCGCAGTCTGCCGGGCATTGGCCATCACATTCATAAGCCGCAGGACCCTCGGGCTCCAGCCTTGTTTGCGATCGCCCGCAACAACGGCTTTGATGGCCCCTACATCGCTTTGATGGAGGCGGTGGCAGAGGAAACCGGGCGTCAGCTGGGCAAGTCCCTCCCTGTGAACGCCACCGGCGCTATCGCTGCGATTGCGTGCGAGATGGGACTGCCATGGGACATCGTGCGCGGTATTGGCGTGCTGGCGCGTGCCGTGGGTCTGGTGGCCCACGTGCTCGAAGAGCGTCGCAACCCCATTGCACGTGAAATGAAAACCATGGTGGAAGAGCAGGCCACGGCTCACTTTCGTTGATCCACTGTCACACAAGAATCATTTTTAAGGAGACATCATGAAACCTTGGTCTTTGCTGCTTGGAACATTGGTGCTGGGGATTGTTTCCAGTGCGTCTGCCAACACGGACTATCCCAACCGCCCGGTTCGCATCGTGGTGCCCTTCGCTCCTGGCGGCGGCGGCGATTTCATCGTGCGCACCTGGTCGGAGCGGCTTGCGCAGGTGCTCAAGCAACCTGTGGTGGTTGAAAACCGCGGTGGCGCCGGTACCGTGACAGGGACCGAGTACGTGGCCCGCGCTGCGCCTGATGGCTATACGCTGTTGTTCACCAGCACCGCGCTGGCTACCAATCCCACTCTGATTCCCGGCCTGCGTTACCGCACGCCCGAGGATTTCGCACCTGTGGGGCTGGTGATCACTTATCCCTTCGTGCTCGCAGCGCGTAGCGATTTCCCTCACAACACGGTGCCCGAACTGATTGCCTTCGCTTCCAAGAATCCGGAGAAGGTCAGTATCTCCAATTCGGGTGAAGGCTCGGGCTCAGCGCTGGCAGCAACGCTGTTCAAGGAAGCGACCGGCGTGTCGATGATCAACGTGTCGTACAAGGGTGCCGGCCCGGCGATCGCCGACGTGGCTGCCGGGCATGTGGACCTCACCTTTACTGGCATGTCTCAGGTCAAGCCCTTCCTGGACGGCAAGAAGGTCAAGGTGTTGGGTACTTCGGGCTTGCACCGCATGGCCTCTGCCAAGCAGGTCAAGACCATTGCCGAGCAAGGCGTACCGGGATTCAACTCAGTGGTCTGGTGGGGTATGGTGGCCCCGGCAGGAACGCCCAAGGATGTGATTGCCAAACTGAACGCAGCACTGAAGACCACTTTGGCTGATCCTGCTATCGTGGAGCGCCTTGCCGTCATCGATGGCGATGTGGAGGTTTCCACTCCGGAGGCTTTCGAAAAATTGATCCGCGAAGAACTGGCGCGCTGGGGCCGTTTGCTCAAGCCCACCGACGCGGCTAAACGCTGAGGAATTGATGTCAGAAACACTACACCCACTGCAAGATCTATTGGATGCGCGTTACGCGAATGCGGCGCCGAAGATGGTTGAGTCCCGCTCTGAGGCCGAATCCGTGGAGGCGGCTCTGGCCGTGTTGCTGCAGCACCGGTCCGCTCGCGCCTATTCACCTCGGCCGGTGGCGCAGCCCGTGCTGGATCTGATGATGGCAGCCGCGCAGTCAGCCTCTACGTCTTCCAATTTGCAGGCGTGGAGTGTGGTGGCCGTGAAGGACCCTGAGCGGAAGAAGCGCCTCGCCGCTTTGGCTGGGGGACAACGCCATATTGAGCAATGCCCAGTGTTCCTGGTCTGGATCGCAGACCTTGCCAGACTGGAAGCGGCTGGTGCGCGGCATGATTTGCCACGTGGCGGACTGGACTATCTGGAGCTCATGCTGGTGGGTGTGATTGATGCCACCCTGGCCGCTCAGAATGCCGCCGTGGCGGCGGAAGCACAGGGCTTGGGAGTTGTGTACATAGGCGGCATTCGCAACAAGCCAGAAGCTGTGGCCGAGGAGCTGGGGCTACCGCCACGCGCATTTGCTGTTTTTGGCATGTGTGTGGGTTACCCGGATCCAGAGCGTCCGAGTGACGTCAAACCGCGATTGCCGGCGTCTGCGGTCATGCATGA
The DNA here is from genome assembly GCF_000422885.1 of Ottowia thiooxydans DSM 14619. Lineage (GTDB taxonomy): Bacteria > Pseudomonadota > Gammaproteobacteria > Burkholderiales > Burkholderiaceae_C > Ottowia > Ottowia thiooxydans. The sequence goes on from NZ_AUGX01000055.1 coordinate 24,281, forward strand.
AGAGCGCTATGACGCGGCGCTCAATGAGCAGCCCGTGGAAGACTATGCGGCGCGGATGCTGAGCTTTTATCAGGCTCAGGGGATGAAGACGAATGGGGATTGGGTTCAGCATTCGCTGCACCGGGTGCGGGGGGCGGAGAGTTTGCAGGGGAGGGATAGGTTGGTGGAGGCGTTGAAGGGGATGGGGTTTGAGAATCGTTGAGTGGGGAGATCTTTCCCCCTCACCTTTTGGGAGAGACTAATGCAGGCGCGCGCCTGCCGACTTGAGCCCCAGAACCGGAGGCTGTGAGCTGGGTTACTCCTTCCCCCTCTGGGGGAAGGTTGGGATGGGGGCAAGCGGCGGTTGATTTATTGGTAGCGCTTGATAGTTACCTTTTGCTCTTCTCTTTAGGTCGGAGGCCGGGAATTGCGCCCGGCAGCGCACCTACGTTTCTTTGCGTCGTCAAAGAAATGTAGGCCAAAGAAAGGCGACCCCAAGTCCGCGTCCCTGCGCTACGCTCCGGGCAACTTGCGATGCTCGCTCAAGGGGCGGTGCGGCAGAACTCTCTTCGTTCGCTTCGCTCACTACGTTCAAACAGCTGCCGCAAGCTAGTTCACGAAGCAAGAGCATCTTTCAGTGCTCTTGCCCGCCCCTTGCCCTGCGCTTCTCAGCGCGGCCAGAGGGGTGGGATACCCACTCGGGCCATCGCTGCGCTCGGCCCTGCACCTGTCAGTCGCAAGCGAAGGGTTTGACTCCCTCTCCCGCCTGCGGGAGAGGGAGCGATATCAAACGGCCGCGGAGCAGGCCATTCGGGAGTAGCCGCGGAGCGGGCTTTGCCCGGCCGCTGGCTGCGTCCCCTGGGGGAAGGCGCG
>NZ_AUGX01000056.1 GCF_000422885.1 Ottowia thiooxydans DSM 14619
AGGACCGCGAGGAAACTTGGAACAGGCTCTTAGAGCCTTTGGACGGGCTCCTAATGCCATTCTCGCGCCAAACGATTGAAGGAGGGCTGAAACCTTATGACCGATGCCAGCCCATATCGTTCAATATTCAGCAAGCCCTAGGAGGCTGTCGGACTTGGAAATCGCCGGCTGCAAATGGGCCGCAGCGGTCCATTTTTCACGGTCTTTTTGACCTATAGCTAGGCTATGGGCCTGCAAATCCCGTGAAAACTGTCCTCGCTGGGGCCCATTTTCGCTATCGGCGCTCCAAGTCCGACAGCCTCCTAGGTTTTCTGCCCCCTGAAGCGCTGTGCGGCCTGGCGTATCACTTCTCCCAGCAGGCGCTCCTGGCTCTGCCGCTCGCGCAGCCAGCGGGCGTCGTTGCGGTTGTCGTTCACCTCTGATCTCAGCATGGAAAGTGCTTGAGTCGCCCCGCATTTCTCAGCATAGGGAGCCAGCTGGTCCATGGTTGCCATGATGTGCTCGCGCAGCGGGAGATGGTCACCCGTGGGCGGATCCACATACACGGCATCGAGTCCAAAGCGGCAGGCCTGGAAGCGGTTGTAGCTATAGACCAGGTAGTCGTCTTCCGTGGGCGTGAAGGGCCGCTCCGCTTGAAACCAGGCCGCCAGGCATTGCACGTAACCGGCCAACGCGGCGGCTCGCTCCACGGTCAAAGGGGTGTCGAACACCCGCACCTCGATGGTGCCGTACTCGGGCTTGGGGCGGATGTCCCAGTAGAAGTCCTTCATGCTTTTGACCACGCCGGTACGGGTCATCTTGTCAAAATAGGCTTCGAACTCGGTCCAGGTCAGGATGCAAGGCGCCCGTCCGGAGAGCGGAAAAGCGAACACCGAATTGAGCCTTGCTGAATCAAATGCGGTGTCATGCCCCTGCACATACGGGCTGGAAGCCGCCAGCGCGATGAAGTGCGGGATGTAGCGCGACATGCAGTGCAGCGTGTACAAAGCGGAATCAGCATCGGGGCAACCCACATGCACGTGCTGGCCAAAAATGGTGAACTGCTTGGTCAGATAGCCGTACAGGGCCGAGAGCTCATGAAAGCGCGGCTTGTCGTAGATGCGCCGCTGGTGCCACTGTTGAAATGGGTGTGTGCCACCGCCCACCACTGCAATATTCAGCTTGTCCGCACACTTGACCAAGGCATCTCGAATTTTCGAGAGCTGATCAAGTGCTTCGTCCCATGTGTTGCAAACGTCGGTGGAGATTTCGATCATGCCGGAGGTCATCTCCGGCACTACGCTGCCAGGCAGATCTATCTTGCTCATCAGGCGCAACATGTCCTCCGCGTAAGGCGTCAGATCGTAGTCATGCGTGTTGACGAGTTGCAGCTCCAATTCCACGCCCAAGGTCAGCGGCTTGGATTGCGAGAAGACCCCTAGACTTGAGGGAGAGCTTTCGGCTCGCAATGGAATGTCCTGTGGAATCTGCTCTTGCGTGATGACAGATGAAGAGTTGACAGGTGCGCTCATGATGCATTTCCTCCAGAACGATCACCTGCCGGCAGATCTGCTTCAGGCCGTGGTTTGCCGGCTTCGCCTGCGCGATAAAGCACGGCCGTCACCAGAACTGCGCCCAGCAATTCAGTGACCAGGATCACCGGCAGGGCGATATTCGCCACTTGCGAGCCGATGGTGTGGGAAGCGGCAACAAACTGCGACGTGAGCAATAGAGCTACGGATGACATGGGGACCAAGGCGCCGCTCACCCAAAGGGATTTCTTCAGGGAAATGCCGGTGCCCAAGCCCGTGGCCCCCAGGCTGATCATTTTTGCCAGCGCGCGCACCACGATCAGCACCAGCGTGGCCCATGTGATGCCAATCGTCCAATCTGCTTGCGCCGCCATGGAGGAGACCAAAACGAACATGAGTATGGTCAGCATGGATGCGGCAGTGCCCAACTGGCGCGGCCAGACCCAGGGTCGCGGGTGGATTTGTTTGAGCAGAATCCCGCCCAGCAAGGCCACTAGCGGTGCGGAGCCACCAAAGGGCGGCGCCAGTGCGGCGCAGGCCACTATGAGCGCCAGTGTGACAATGGTGGTGTCTTCGCTGGTCGGGTTCATGAAGCGAAGCGCTGCGGTAAGTAGCCCGGCGAGTACCGCGCCAATCAGCAGTGAAACACCCAGCACCGAGGCGGAAGCGGCCATGGAGGCAACCAGTGTGGCGTCTGCGCGGTCGATCGAGCGCAGCATGGCGGTGCCTATGGTCAGCGCATACAGCGTGTTGAGTGTGGTCAGCGCGATCGCTCGATCGGTCACCGGGCCGGAGGCGCGTAGATCAGACACCACGCGCATCAATACTGCAGGGGACGCCGCCACGGCGATCACCGCCAGGGCGCGTACCACGGGTACGTCAAGCCCAAGCCAGCGCAATGCAGCGAAAGCCGCGACAAAAGTCAGCAGAGATTCCGCGGCGCTTTGCACAAGAACCATGGGGTTGTGGCGAAACCAGCGGAGCGGCAGCCGCGCGCCGGCTTCGAAGAGTACTACCGCAATGCCCAGTTCCAGCAGGAATAAACCAATCCCTTGCAAGGGCCATGCGGCTCCTGTAAATCCTGCCATCCCCGTGATAGCACCCACGGCTGCATAGCCCACGATCTTGGGTATCCGCGCATAGCGTTGTGCAAGATGACCAACCAGGGCTGCTACTGCTAAGACCAGCGCCCATTCAAGTACCGGGAGGCCCGGCGACGGATGAGTCCAATTGGCCCAGACGGCCGGAAGATTTTCGGTCAAATATTGCTCCCTCGTTAGAGGCGCCAGGGTGTCCCCCGTAAAGGGAAAAAAGCGCCAGCGGGCGGGCCCCATCTGCGTTGCAGTGGCCCGATAACGGCCTGCTCCCCATCATCTGATGGTTGATGCCCTCTCCCGCGTTCGGGTGAGCTATGGGGTGAGTGCCTCCCTGGTTTACGGGGGAGAAGCAGACCCATTCAAAAGGGGCAGGTACAAACAGTCTCCTGCCCAGTGGCAGAAGACCAATGCCTACATACTAACGCGCTCGCCCCGGTCCTGCTCCACAGGGATTTCCTCGGGAGGTGTTACTGTATGTTTTACCCGCACCGGCAGCAGGAATGAAAGTGGCTCACGGAGCATGCGCTGAATCAACGCACGGTACAGACGACGACGGTTCAAGCCCGTGATGTTATGCGCCGTCATGGCCAGACGGAAGGCGAAGTAGAAGCTGGAGGCCAGGTTCATGAGTCCTGTGATCACCATGCCACCTACCGCCCACCAGAACGCGGATTGATGCAGTATTCCTGCACCCAGTTCCACGCCAGCCGCCGCCACTTGCCCAGATACCAGGGTTACGTGGCGCACTTCAAAACCAATGCCGAAAAAGTGCAAGATCGGTGGCACCAGCCCCAGCAGCAGCCCTAGCGATATATTGGCGGTGTAGCTGGAAATGTTGGTCCGCCAATAGCGCCCCCACCGCTCAGCCCTCTCCGCACCCAGTGCCCGTGTGCTGCGGGGGTGATAGGCAATGACGGAATCAAGCCGGCTGAACACGAACCAGTTTTCAACCCAGCCGGCGATCACGCTGGAGGCAAACAGCAGTAAGCCGGTCGCGGCTGCAAACAGCACGGTGGGGCCAAGCATGTGATGGTCGGTCAGGATCTGCTGGGAGTGCTTGATGTCGAGCACGCCATCCCAGCCCATGTGGTGCATACCCAGGGTAATGAGCATCGCCATCGGAATGACCATTCCCACATTGCCCATGATCGCGGCAAACTGCGATCGCAGCAGATACACCACCTCGGAAACGAAGTTGTCGACCGCACCCGGCGCGTCCATGTTTTTGAGCTTGGCCGCCATGGCCGGTGCAGTCATCGCCGGCTGCTTGGTTGCCACTGTCCAATGCAGCAGCATGATGATGACGAAAGACAGCGCGTAGTTCGCACCGGCCATCAAACCGCCCCAAAAGGCAGAAAGACTGAGGGATACGATCAGCAACTTGAACCAGGTTGTGAAAGCCAGCACAAACCCGCCGCCTGCCGCATTGCGCAACATGCGAACGTAGTCCCCGGCGGTGCGGGTGATGTAGTGTTCCCCGGTCTCGGCATTGCGTTCAGTCACTTTGGCGGCCAGCAACTCTGTGCTGGTGCGCATAAGCGAACGCAAACTGCGGCTGTCGCGATTCACGCGCACCAAATGAGAAAGTAGCTGTGCCGTTGCCAATGCCGGAGCGTCTGTTTCCAGACACAGCAGCAGCGCCTTCACGCGAATGATGCGTTGGCGAAGCTGCCGGAGCTGGAACTCGATGTGCACAGAAATTCCGTGTTCCTGTAAATGTGCGTACACCGAAAAGGCTGCGTTACGGCAAGCGTCGAGTTGTTCGCGCAACTGGGCTATTGCCACCAGTGATGGCGCGCTTTCCCGCCCGTGTTCGATCACCGCCATGCGCACCCGCTCGAACGTCGTGGGCAGTGAGTGGAAAGCTCGCGCCTGCATGGCTTCTGGCGACATGCGGGTGCGAATGTCCGGAGACAGCCCTATGGCATTGATTTGCCCAAGGGAATAGGTCAGTGCATCCAGCAGCACGCGCTGAGCGTAATCAGCACCGGTTGTTTGGCCTTCGGAATCGGCTCTAAATAGAAGTGAGCGCAGGCGTCGCAGCGTATCGGCATCCAGCGCACGCAACCAGCGGGCATCGAATTCGCTAGGGAGTAAAAGATCGAACAACTCTCCCAGATCGGTGGTCTCCGGGGTCGCGGGCAGCACCTTGCGGCGCAACCGGTTGATGAGCTCGCTCACAAATGCGGCTCGTGGAGCGAAACCCAGATCTGCCAACAGCGGAGTGGCGTCGGTGGAGGAGAGAAATTTTGTCCACCAGCGATGCCAGAGCTTGAGCCACTCTGGGCGCACCTCGGCGGCGTCCAGCATCGAGCGCACCCGTGCCACGGCGGCCTGAGGATCTTCAGACTCACCGCGCACCCAGTCCAGCAGCTCTATCAGCCACAAATGCCGTTTCGGCAACGGCGCCTCTGGATCGAGCGCGCGCAGAATTTGAATCAGCTCGAGCTGAGAGCTTGCCATGGGATGGGGTGGGTTTAGTGGAGTACGCGGGGACCGGCGTTTCCGCCAGTCGCTGCATCCAGTACAAAAAGCGGTACCTCGACTTCAAAGCGCTCACCGTCGGCGGCCACGCAGAAGTAGCTGCCGTGCATGGTGCCGTTGGCTGTGCGCAGGCGGCAACCGCTGGTGTACTGAAAGGCTTCGCCGGGCTTGAGCAGGGGTTGCTGACCCACTACGCCCAGGCCACGCACTTCTTCGGTATGGCCGCGCGCATCGTTGATGATCCAGTGGCGGGAGATCAGTTGCGCCGGAACTTCGCCGGTGTTGTGTACGGTAATGGTGTATGAAAAACCATACACCTCGCTCGCCGGCTCTGATTGATCGGGCAGGTATTGCGGCTCCACCTCCACGGTGAACTGATATTTGGGCATAGTCCATATGGTAACTGTGCGGCTGCCGTAGCTGCGACAATCTCACCCCATGAGCACGACCTACCGCATCGCCCCGTCCATTCTCTCCGCCGATTTCGCCCGCCTGGGGGAGGAGGTTAAGAATGTCATCGCCGCTGGCGCGGACTGGATCCACTTCGATGTCATGGACAACCACTATGTGCCGAATCTGACCTTCGGCCCCATGATTTGCCAGGCCATCAAGCCTCACGCCGTGCGTGCAGACGGTCAGCCGGTACCCATGGATGTGCACATGATGGTGCAGCCGGTGGATGCCTTGGCGCAAGCTTTTGCTCAGGCCGGGGCTGATCTGATCAGCTTCCACCCTGATGCCAGCGCGCACCCGCACCGCAGCGTTCAGGCTATCAAGGCCGCCGGTTGCCAGGCCGGATTGGTATTCAACCCCGCTGCACCGCTGGATGTGCTGGATTGGCTGATCGAGGACATTGACCTGATCCTGATCATGAGCGTCAACCCCGGTTTCGGTGGCCAGGCGTTCATAGACAGTGCCTTGCGCAAAGTGGAGGCCGTCCGTAAGCGCATCATCGCTTCAGGCAAAGATATCCGTCTGGAGGTTGATGGGGGTATCAAGGCCGCCAACATTCGTCAGGTGGCCGATGCTGGCGCAGACACTTTTGTAGCTGGCAGCGCCATTTTTGGCCAAAAGGACTATGCGAGCGTAATCAGCGCCATGCGCGAAGAACTGCGCAAATAAAGCTTGGCTTTAACCGGCCTGCGCCAGCAGGCAGCAGGGCCGGCTGGGAACGCATGCACTAAGGCGGTGCATACTCCTTATGAACACCGCCTCCCCAGGGCTAGGGCTTGATATAAGCGTAGCGCTCGCGCGTCTGCAGCTCGGCGATGCGCACAACCCCTGATGGTGTGAACTCGGCATCCATGTTGAACTGATCTTTCTTCAGATCACGATTTCTGAGCGTAATTTCGCATACTTCGAACGTCACCCCGCGCGCCTTCAAAGCACTCACCAGTGAAGCGTAGTCGATGTTCGGGTTCTTCTTGTCCTTCGCGCCTTCCATCAGGAAATCGACTCCTTCGGCGTGCGTCACGACCGTGATCTTGGTCTTGGGTGACACATCCAGGTGATTTCGGATGTTGCGTAGCCCTTTGGTGGCCTGCATTTCGGCGTTATCGATGTGGTAAACCACCTTGTCCTGTGCCAGCGCGTGGCCAGACACCGTCAGTGCGGTCAGTGCCAGGGCAGCAGCCCCCAGCCAGCGGCGAATCGATTTCATCATTCCCATCTCCTTGGTCATCATTGCAAGGTGCAACGCTACCACAGCGGGCGCGCGCGCGTCGCCGGCCGCCCCAGGGAGGGAGCGGCGGTGTCTTGCCGTTCGAACCCTGGTGACGCTGCTATGCTCAAGTCGAAATTCCATACAAAACCAATGGAGCCATGATGATGACCCTCGAGCTGCTTGCGACCCAGATCCGCGAAATCCTGGCGCGCGAAAACGCCCCCGCCTCCCGAGAGCAGGTGGCCGGCCTTCTCAAGTCCGCCCTGGGAGACCAGGCGTTTATCGCTGCCCAGTTCGCCACCGAGGTGGGTGCTCGCAAGGTGCTTTACGAGGATCCAACACTTGGCTTTTGCATCGTGGCCCACGAATACGCTGGAGCGAAGGACAGCGGTCCGCACGACCACGGCCCGTCATGGGCCATCTACGGTCAGGCCGCTGGCGAAACTCTGATGCGCGATTACGCGTTCGTGGCGCCCGGCCAGGTGCGCGAAACGCGAAGCTACCTCATGCGCCCTGGTGACGTTCACGTCTACAACGAAGGCGTTGTGCATAGTCCCAGCCGTGTCATGAGCACACGTCTGATCCGCATCGAGGGCATGAATCTCGCCGGCGTCGTGCGTGCCGAATGCAAGGTTGCAGAGGGCGTTTAACCCGTTCTGGTCTCACAACGGTGGGGGGAGTTTGTTCTCGGACGCTTCTTCCAACACCCAATCCCGGAACTGGCAGACGAACGGATCCTGCGCCAGGCGATTGGGATAAATGAGATAGAAGGCGTCCATCGAGTCCGCCACCAGTGGGAATGGGGCTGCCAAACGCTTGGCTCGCAGATCATCTGCCACCAGCACAAGCTGTCCCATGGCAACCCCCGCTCCTGAAATGGCCATCTGATAGGCCAGGCTCACGCTTTCAAAGGTAATGCCCCGGTCAGGATCCAGGTTCTTGGCATCAGCGGCATCGAGCCAGATGCGCCAATACCCCGGCCGCGCAGACGATTGCAGCAGGGTAGTGCGCAGCAGGTCACGCGGCGTGAGAAACGGCCCCACCTGCTCCACGAGTGCTGGGCTGCATACAGGGGTGAGCTGGATCGGCATTAACCGGTGGCTCACGCAGCCCGGCCATGAGCCGCGGCCAATGCGTATGGCCACATCGGTGGTGGTTGAGTGGCGATCAATGGGGCCTAGGGAGGTGGTGAAAATCACCACCCGGTCCGGGTGCTGCGCGCGAAAAGCCTGCAGGCGTGGCACCAACCAGCGTTGGCCGAAGGTCATCGGACACCAGATGTGAAGAGGCCGGCGGCCCTTGGATGTCCTGATTTCCTCCGTGACGTCCGAGAGTTGAACCAGCAAGTCGCTAACGGTCTCGAAATACCGCAGGCCAGCCGGTGTCAGTGTGATCTGCCTATGAGAACGCTTGAAAAGTGCCACCTCCAGGCTTTCTTCCAGCTTGGCCAGCTGCCGGCTGGCCGCGCCGGGAGTGACGAACAATTCCTCGGCCGCCGCTTTCACGCTGCCCGTACGGCCAATGGCTTCAAAAACGCGGATGGCATTCAGCGGTGGCAAGCTCATCAGGGTGCAGATCCAAGGTTAGATTGACTTTTACTCAATCGATGCAGAATTTTAGTCGCTTGAGCCGCTTGCAGGGAATCGACAGAATTCACCCGAACTCAGGTTTTTGGAGACATTCGATGGACATTCGGCTTACTGGCAAGATAGACAAATCCCGCATTCGGCACATGAGCGTACCTCGCGCACCCGCGCAGCTTCTGGCGGGTTACCGGGCACTCCAGGATGCGAGCGGGGTTCTCTCGGATGTGATGGATAGGCTAGGTATTCCTGGCGTGGTCGGAGCCTCTGTGCTCAAACCCACGATTGGCGGGAAGTCAATCGTGGGTACGGCGCTGACCGTCCGTAACGCGGTGCAGCAAGGCAATGAGTACGAGGGCGCCAAAAACGCCACCAACCGCATGGCCGAGTTCGAAGCGCACAACCTGGCGCAGCCTGGTGATGTGTTGGTCATCCAGGGCGTCGCAGGCGTGTCCAACATGGGTGGGATTTCCGCGCAAACCGGTAAACGCCACGGTGAAGTAGGCGCCATCATCATGGGCGGTATCCGCGATGTGGCGCATTCGCGTTCAGTGGACTATCCGGTCTGGGCCTCTGAAATCACCCCACGTACAGGCAAATGGCGCATAGAGACCATGGAGATCAACGGCGACGTAGATATAGCGGGTGTCCGGGTGGTCTGCGGTGATCTCGTCTATGCAGACGACACAGGCGTCTGCTTTGTGCCCATTGCCCGGGCCGCCGAGGTACTGGCCATGGCGCAAAAAATTGCCAGCGCAGAAGACATCAAGTGCCAAGCCATCGATGCGGGCGTGCATATCGCCGATTTTCCTAAAACCGAATGAAGGCAGCCACTCGAATCGCAAAGGAATCCGCTATGTTCACAGCTCGGGCACTGCTCCGCTCCACACGCACCGCGTTGGGAGGCTTGCTGCTTCCTCTGGTGCTCATTCCGTCCGGCGCTGCTCTAGCGCAATCGGACTACCCGAACCGGCCTATCCGGCTTATCGTGCCATTCACTCCTTCGGGAGGTGTTGATACCTTGGCGCGTTTGATGGGTGAGCACCTCTCGCGGCGTCTGGGTCAGCCCTTCGTGATCGACAACCGCCCTGGCGCAGGCACCACGATCGGTAGTGTGGCGGTCGCGCGATCTGCACCAGATGGGTACACCCTGCTCATGGCCAGTTCGTCCTTCACTGCGGCAACGGGGCTTTATCCGTCGGTGGGTTACCGGATTGATAAGGATTTCGCCCCCGTGGCGCTATTGGCCAACTCTCCCGTGGTGTTGGCGGTCAGCCCTAAGTTCAAGGCCACCAACTTGGCGGAATTGGTTCAAGCCGCTAAGGATGCACCGGGCAAGCTCACTACAGCGACGTACGGAAACGGGTCGACCCCGCATTTGGTATCTGAGCTGTTCCAGCAAATGACAGGCACCAAATTTTTGAACGTGCCGTACAAAGGCGGCGGCCCCGCGGTGCTTTCTACGCTGATGGGAGAAACCGACATGCTTTTCCCCTCTATCTTGCCCGTACGTCCTCATGTGGCTTCCGGCAAGCTGAAAATTCTGGCCATCGGTTCCGCGAAACCTTCATCACTGATGCCCGGCGTTCCTACCTTTAAGGAGCAGGGCGTGGATCTGGTGACAGGTACCTGGTTCGGCGTGGTGGCTCCAGCCAAGACGCCACCTGCTGTCATTGAACGATTGAACAAGGAAATTCTGGCGTTGGCGAAAGAGCCCGAGTTCGTGAAAGCAATTAACGGCGAAGGAGCAGAGTTCGTGGGCGGTACGCCGGCAGAATTTGGCACGTTCCTGCAGGCTGATCTACGCCGCTGGACAAAAATCATTGCGGATCAGCAGATCAAGGCGGAGTAACTGTCTCCCCCGGTTTGGTCTGGCAGCGATCAACCGGGTGTTCTGTTCTGGTCCCTTTTGAAGGCCCTTTCGGGCACCCCGGATTCATTCACACCTTCATTGCTTGTCCGGGTATCCGGCCTTGCTGAGCGCCGTGAGGAAGGCGCTCTCATCGAGAGCGCTCTCGATCCGAACCTCGCGCGAAGGCGTGTCGATCTCGATTGGGGCTTGCGGGTCGACGCTCTGCAGCGCCTTGGTCACAGACTTGGCGCAACCGCCGCAGGTCATATTGGGAATGTAGAAACGGTGCATCTTGATTTCCTGGTTGATTGATATGATTAACTATTGACCCGGCAGGCTGATGTATTAGCCATTCGGGCTGAGGTTCTACGGTTTCGGTCAAGTGGCGAGTGGCGTTGAAACAAAGATACCGTTCGGGTTGAGCTTGTCGAAACCTTGCACAACTCTTCGACAGGCGTGAACGGCTTTTTTGAGCTTGTCGAAGGGCGTAGCCCTTTCTCTGGGCGAACGAAATTCAAACTCCCTAGAACCGAATCAATAACGCGGGCTTTGACAGCGTGGTTCAGCCAAGTAACGCTTAGGCCCGCAATCAATGTTCATTCGCCAGGCTTGCTTTGGGCAATGCGGCCGCGCTTGCACCTGTTCCGGTACTCGCATCGACAGCCATGGGCGCACGAAAGCGCTTCAGCCTTAGCGCGTTGCCAAGCACAAAAATGCTGGAAAGCGCCATCGCTGCCGCGGCGAAGATGGGTGAAAGCAGAGTGCCGTTCAGCGGGTAAAGCGCCCCGGCCGCAACCGGGATCAGCACAGCGTTGTAAGCAAAAGCCCAGAACAGGTTCTGTTTGATGTTTCGGATCGTTGCCTGGCTGAGTGCAATGGCATTGGGCACACCACGCAAGTCGCCTGACATCAGCACGACATCAGCCGCTTCGATGGCGACATCGGTCCCTGTGCCAATGGCGAGCCCCACATCCGCTTCAGCGAGTGCTGGCGCGTCGTTGATGCCGTCACCCACGAAGGCCACTCGCGCCCCATGGCTGCGGAATTTCTTCAGAGCCGCGACCTTGCCGTCCGGCAACACCTCTGCGGCAACTTCATCGATGCCAAGCTGCTTGGCGATGGCTGCGGCTGTCGCAGCGTTGTCGCCGGTGATCATCGCGACCCTGAGGCCGAGAGCGTGCAGCGCCTTGATCGCCTCAGGTGTGGTCTCCTTGATCGGGTCGGCGACCGCAATCACCGCTGCCAGGCGGCCGTCAATAGCGGCATAAAGCGGGCTTTTCCCTTCGGCGCCCAGGCGCTGTGCGGCAGGTAGAAACTGCGTTATGTTCAGACCGAGCTGCTTCATGAGTCGGTCTGCGCCAACCGCAACGGTTCGGCCGGCGATTTGGGCGGACACACCGAAGCCTGGTGTGGCGTCGAAGCTTTCGATGGGTGCGAGGCTGATGCCACGCAGCTTGGCGGCGGCAACAATCGCCTCTGCAATAGGGTGTTCAGAACGGGTCTCCACTGCAGCAACAAGCGCAAGAACCTCGTCATATTCGAAGCCGTCTGCAGGAACCAGGTCTGTCAGCTCGGGCCGCCCTTTGGTCAGTGTGCCAGTCTTGTCGAGAGCGACAATGCTCACATCGCGCAGCGCCTGCAAGGCTTCACCCTTGCGAAAAAGAATACCCAGTTCGGCTGCGCGGCCCGTGCCGACCATGATCGAGGTCGGTGTGGCCAGTCCCATGGCGCAGGGGCAGGCAATGATAAGAACCGCGACCGCATTGACCAACGCGAAAGTCAGCGCCGGGTCCGGGCCAAAGATCAGCCAGACCAGAAAAGTCAGCACAGCCGCTGCCATCACCGCCGGGACGAACCACATGGTCACCTTGTCGACCAACGCCTGGATCGGCAGCTTGGAGCCCTGTGCTTGCTCAACCAGACGAATGATCTGCGCCAGTACGGTGTTCGCGCCGATCTTCGTAACGCGGAAACTGAAGGCGCCCGTCTTGTTGATCGTGCCGCCGACGACTTCGGCGCCCACCGCCTTTGACACGGGTACCGGTTCGCCAGTAATCATGCTTTCGTCGACATACGAAGCGCCTTCGACGACCTCGCCATCGACTGCGATCTTCTCCCCCGGCCGAACCAGCACGATGTCACCGGTTGTCACCTGATCCAGCGGAATTTCGACGGTGGCGCCGTTGCGCTCAACGCGCGCAGTCTTGGCCTGAAGACCGACAAGCCGTTTGATGGCCTGCGACGTCCGCCCTTTGGCGCGCGCCTCCAGCACGCGCCCGAGCAGGATCAAGGTCACGATCACCACGGCGGCTTCGAAATAGACGTTGGCAGTGCCTGGCGGCAGCACTTCGGGAAGGAAAGTGGCGACCACCGAATAGCCGTAAGCCGCCGCCGTGCCAACCGAGACCAGCGAGTTCATATCGGGCGCTCCGCGCAGCAAGGCCGGTACGCCCTGCCGGAAGAAGCGCAAGCCTGGGCCGAACAGCACAAGCGTGGCCAGCACGAACTGCACATACCAGTTGGTCTGCTCACCCAGGACCCTCATCACCCAATGGTGCATGGCTGGAATCAGGTGCGAGCCCATCTCCAGCACGAAGACCGGCAAGGTGAGTGCAGCTGAAATGAAGAAGGAGCGGCGTAGCGCCCGCGCAGCGCTCTCGCGGCGCTCGGTCTCCAGGTCATCGGCACTAGCCGTTTCAGCGGACAAGCGGCGGGACTTATACCCTGCTCGTTCCACCGCGGCTTCAAGCTCGGCCGTGGAAACGACGCCTGCAAGGTAGCGCACCCTGGCGCGCTCAGTCGCCAGGTTGACATTGGCTTCAATCACGCCTGGAACTTGCGCGAGCGCCTTTTCCACCCGGCCCACACACGACGCGCAAGTCATGTCTTCGATCGCCAGCTCCATCGCCTCCTCGCGCACGGTGTAGCCGGCGCCTTCGATAGCGCGTACGGCCGCCTGCGGATCGGCCGAGCCGGTGAATGTGATGTCAGCGCGCTCGGTGGCGAGATTGACCGCCGCCACCTGTACGCCGGGGACCGCTTTCAGTGCGCGCTCAACACGGCCGACGCACGATGCGCAGGTCATGCCCTCCACGGGAAGGCTCAGGCGATTGGCCGGAGAACTGGATGAACTGACGCCTTTTTGGGAGGTAACGGAAGCCATGAAACGACCTTTTGAATACTGTTGAGGCAAATCTTAAAGATTGACATCGTGTGAAGGTCAAGCGTTGTAATTGTTTCTATTTGAAACAGTGAGGTTCGCCGGCCAAAAGGGAGATCAGGTGCGCTCAGCGGCGCTGCAGAGAGGCGTCTGCAAAACCGACTCAGGATTCTGGTGTGGAGCATCTAGCCTCTGGCCGATGCGGTGGTATTTGAGCGCCCACCATCGCAGGCGCCTCGCCCATGAACCCGCCTTCCTTGTGGTAAGTTAACTATTGTTTTGCATGAAAAAGGTAGTTAACTTGTCTTTGACGCCGCAGGGATTTATTCCAACATTCCATCAAGACATCAGAGCCTGTATCGTTGATCTTGACGGCACCCTGATCGACACGCTCGGTGATTTCGAGGTCGCGCTGAATTCCATGTTGGCCGAACTGAAGCGGCCCCCAGTGAGCGCGGCGGATATAGGCCGGTGGGTGGGCAAGGGTTCTGAACATCTGATCAAAACGGTACTGGAAAGCAGTACCTCAGGCGCCAATATTCTCGATAGCGCGGCGGTGGAAGAGCTCATGCCTGCTGCGTGGCGCCACTACCAGGCGAGCTATCTGCGCATCAACGGGCAGCACAGCACGGTGTTCCCCGGAGCGCAGGAAGGTCTGGCAGCCTTGAAAGCAAGGGGCTATCCACTGGCTTGCTTGACCAACAAACCTCGAGACTTTGCGATTCCGTTGTTGGAAGCCAAAGGGCTTTCAGGCTATTTCAGCTACGTTTTCGGTGGCGATAGCTTCGCTCGCAAAAAACCCGATCCATTGCCGCTCATCGAAACCTGCAAGGCTTTGGCTGTTGCGCCGCACCAAACCTTGATGATTGGCGACTCCGCCAATGATGCTCAAGCTGCGCGCGCCGCCGGTTGCCCGGTGGTATTGACCACATACGGCTACAACCATGGCGAACCCATTCAAGCGGTGGATGCCGATGGCTTCGTGAATTCATTAGCAGACATCGTGGCGTGGCTGGATGCAAAATAGTCAAAGCGACGTTGAACAGCCTCTAAGGCAGAAATCTAAAGGGCAATGTGATCTATGGATGGCGGAAATGAGCTGATCAGGCGCGCAGCGGCAAACCCTCAGGTGCTGCAGTGGCACACGTGGGCATCGCTGACGCCTGGTCCCTCGCTAGTGATACTAGGTGCGGTGCATGGCAATGAAACCTGCGGCGCGCACGCCATCGTTCGTGCCATTGATGATCTGCAGCACGGGCGCCTGCTGCTGCGGCGGGGGCGCCTGACGCTGGTGCCCATTGCCAACCCTCTCGCTTTCGGCACCAATACCCGTGAAGGCGAGCGCAACCTCAATCGCCGCTTCGTGCCACGTGCCGAGCCGCAGGATTACGAAGATCGCATCACGCGTCAGTTGGCGCCGTTGCTCGCCACGCACGATGCCCTGCTCGATCTGCACTCCTTCCACACCCCGGGTGATCCTTTCGCTATGGTCGGCCCCCGCAACAACCAGGGTACCCGGGAGCCATTCAAGCGTGCGCAGGAGGAGGGGGAGTTGGCCCGAGCATTAGGCGTCAATCAAGTGGTGGAAGGCTGGTTGGATGTGTATGACAGCGCTGCCCATGCGCGTGGTGATACCCAGGATGACGAAGGTATAGGCACCAACGAATACATGCGCAGCCAGGGCGGCTACGCCGTCACCATCGAATGCGGCCAGCACGAGGATCCGGCGGCCATCAGGGTGGCGGAGAGAGCCATTCGGGGCGCACTGGCACTGCTTGGCATGGCCGACGTTCCGGCGCCTTCCCGCTTTGCTGGGAGGGCGGCCCGGCTCAAAGACGTTTTCCTGCGTGAGTCTTTGGCGGACGAGTTGGCCGGTGATTGGCACAGCTTCGATGTGGTGAAGGCGGGGGATCTGATTGCCCGCCGTGCCGATGGGAGTGAGCTAAGAGCACCGTACGACGGCAGCGTGCTGTTCCCCCATCCTGAGGCCGATGTAGGCCAGGAGTGGTTCTATCTGGCAGAGCCGAGTTGAAGTAGGCCTGCTGTTCCCTGGCGCTGATCTTTGGCAGGGCCCAGCCGCGCAGACTCCTAGATCTGCACTTCCGGCAACTCGTCCGAGGTCACCGCAAACCGCGAGAGTGTGTTTTGACCAAACACCATGGTGATCGGAACATCTGCGGCATCGCGGCCCATGGCCATCACGATGCGCCCGATGCGGGTTCTGTTGTGTCGAGCATCGAAGGTGTACCACCTGTCACCCAGGTAGACCTGGAACCAGGCGCTGAAATCCATCGTCCCCGTTGAAGGAATCCCTATGTCGCCCATATACCCCGTCGTGTAGCGCGCGGGGATATTCATGGCTCGGCAGAAAGTGATGGCCAGATGTGAGAAGTCCCTGCAAACGCCCACGCGCTCCCTCCAGCCTTCGAGGGCAGAGCGGTTGGCACGGGCCTGCTGGTAGTCGAATCGGATGTGCTGGTGTACGTAAGTGCAGATCGCGCGCACACGCTCCCATCCAGGCGGAGAGGAGCCGAACTGGTTCCAGGCAAATCCCAGCAGTTCGCTATCCACTTCGCAGTAGCGGCTAGGTAGCAAAAACTGTAGTGTTTCTGCGGGGAGTTCGTTCAGCTCAAGCTGCCGTGCCTGCAAATTGACGGTATCTAGCTCCCCGCTATCACGAACAACCGCACTATTGGAAATGCGGATGCTGGGCGTGCCGGCCGGAACGTTGATACGAGTGATCACATTGTCGAAAGGGTCTCGATATTGCTCTATGGGCAGCGCTGGCTCGGTCCGAAGAACCTCGGGGGCGAGTAGATCATGCTGACGCGAGGGATGCACATTGAGCGCACCCAGCAACATGGTGGGCGCATTGACCTTGAGTTCAATGTGGTAGCCGATCTGGATGTGCATGTGGAAGCTGACCTGGTGGAGAAAACATAAAGAGGGGGAAACAAGCTATTGAGCCTTCATGCATTAGATACCTATCGTTCTGAGGCAGATGCAGGAGAAGAGCTTGAATGCGTGTCAGAGGGGCGTGCGCGCCGCTTTGCTAAACTAGGGGTTATGTTCATTCACCGCAATGTCGTTTCACCACTGGGCAGTGTTGTCCAGGGGGCGTGGCCCTGGCGTAAGCCAGCACGCTGACTTGTCGAATCGCGCCTGCAACGGGCGCAAGGTGGCGCATCTGGTACACATGCCAGGCGTCAAGGTAAGAATGAGCGGCAGAACACGCTGCCACTGAGCTTGGAGGCTCGACCCGTGATAACAGAACTTGAATTCAAAAGCCTGACTTCGCAAGGCTACAACCGCATTCCATTGATGGCGGAGGCTTTCGCAGATCTGGAAACCCCGCTTTCACTGTATTTGAAGCTGGCCTGTGGCCAAGGCGCCAGCAAATACACGTTTTTGCTCGAATCCGTCATCGGTGGCGAACGCTTTGGCCGCTACAGCTTCATTGGCCTGCCCGCCCGCACGATTGTTCGGGCCAGCGGCTTTGGTGCGCAGGCGCGCACTGAAGTGGTCACTGATGGCCAGGTGGTCGAAACCCTGGAAGGCAATCCCCTGGATGCCGTGGAGGCGTATCACAAGCGTTTCAAGGTCGCGCTGCGTCCCGGCCTGCCGCGTTTCTGCGGTGGCTTGGTGGGCTACTTCGGCTACGACACGGTGCGCTACATCGAGAAAAAACTCGAAAACACCTGTCCCCCAGACACCTTGGGTACACCTGACATCCTGTTGATGCATTGCGAGGAATTGGCCGTAATCGACAACCTGTCAGGCAAGCTGTATCTCATCGTTTATGCAGACCCAGCCCAACCTGAGGCCTACACCCGTGCCAAAAAGCGCCTGAAAAACCTGCGCGAGCAACTGAAATATTCAGTGAGCGCACCGGTGGTCAAGCCGTCGCAAAACCATCCTGCTGAAAGAAGCTTCGCCAAGGCTGATTACATCGAAGCCGTGGAAAAAGCCAAAGGTCTCATCGCGGCGGGCGATTTCATGCAGGTGCAGGTGGGGCAGCGCATCAGCAAACGCTACACAGAATCACCCCTTTCTTTGTACCGCGCTTTGCGTTCGTTGAACCCATCGCCGTACATGATCTATTACGACTTTGGCGATTTCCACGTAGTTAGCGCCAGCCCTGAAATCCTGGTGCGCCAGGAAAACACGCCGGAAGGCCAGAAGATCACCATCCGTCCGCTGGCCGGCACGCGTCCGCGTGGTGCTACGCCTGAGATCGACAAAGCCACAGAGCACGAACTGGTAAACGATCCCAAGGAGCGTGCCGAACACGTGATGCTGATCGACCTCGCGCGCAATGACATTGGCCGTATTGCCAAGACCGGTAGCGTCAAGGTCACGGAGGCATTTGCTGTCGAGCGCTATAGCCACGTGATGCACATCGTCAGCAACGTCGAAGGCATTCTTAAAGACGGCATGACCAGCATGGACGTGCTCAAAGCCACCTTCCCAGCGGGCACCCTCACGGGCGCTCCCAAGGTGCATGCCATGGAGTTGATCGATCAACTGGAGCCCATCAAGCGCGGAATCTACGGCGGTGCCTGTGGCTACATCAGCTATGCCGGGGACATGGATGTGGCCATTGCCATCCGTACCGCCATCGTCAAAGATCAGCAGTTGCACGTACAGGCGGCTGCCGGCGTGGTGGCAGATTCCGTCCCTGAAATGGAATGGAGAGAGACGGAGCACAAAGCGAGAGCGCTGATGCGTGCTGCAGAACTCGTGGAAGAAGGGCTTGAATGACCATCCGGGCAATTGATCGAACCAAAGCCTGCGCCAGCATGACTGAGGTGCGCGCACAGGTGGATGCCCTGGATGACATTCTGGTGCCGCTGCTGGTGGAACGTGGCGGCTATATGACGCAAGCCGCCATCAACAAACCGCGCGCGGCATTGGTGCGGGATGAAGCCCGCATCGAAGCCATTGTGCGCCGGGTGCGTTCGCGCGCGGAAGCTGAAGGCGGGCAACCCGATGTGATCGAGGCCATCTACCGCGGCATGATGGAAGCCTACATCACCTATGAGCACCGCGAGTTCGCGCGTTTGCGCGCCGAAGGGCAAAAAGACGAAAAAGCGGAGTGCCAGCCGCTGAGTGTTCCGGCCGGATGAGTGCCGAGCGTTGGCCTTGAGAGACCGACGCAGGAGTGGCTTTACTCCCTCTCCCGCCTGCGGGAGAGACTGATGCCGGCGCCCCTGCCAACGTGAGCCCCAGAACCCAAGCCTGCGAGCGGGGTTACTCCTTCCCCCTCTGGGGGAAGGTGGGGATGGGGGCAAGCAGCGGTCGATTGAAGCGCTGCGGTTGCTTAGTTATCTTCTGCTCTTCGCTTGCCAAAGAAAGGCAATCCCGCCCCTCGCCTTGCGCTTCTCAGCGCGGCCAGAGGGGTGGGATACCCATTCGGGCCATCGCTACGCCGGGCCCTGAAACCGTCAGTCGCGCGCGATGGGCTTTACTCCCTCTCCCGCAGGCGGGAGAGGGTAGGGCGGGGCCGGCCAACCGGTGAGGGCAAACGGCGTGTCCATGATGTGTGCCCCTCCGCAAGATCAGAGACGTTCACCTGAAACGAACAGGCTCATTTATTCATATCGACATGAGAAACCAGCGCGTTATCAGGGTTCTTATGTAGGAAGGAACAACAAAGCTCGCTCCAGCAGCTCTGCCAACGCGCTCTTTGCGGATCCCCCTGCTCACATATCTACCGCAGAGCCATTTCTGTCATATTTGCGCTGGACGCGAGTGCCCTGACCGGCGATCATCGCGTTCGATACTGAACTCTTCACATCGTTTGCAGATGCCATATACATTCCAGACTGTTCCGCAAATATCTGTCCAGGCCGGCGCCAACGCGCAACTGGGGCAACTTCTGGCTCAGCGCTTTCGCCCGGGCCGCGTCATGCTCGTGACGGACAGATTCCTGGTCACCAGTGGGCTGATCGCTCCAGGCCTTAAGTCTTTGCAAGAGGCCGGCTGGGAGGTCATGGTCTACGACGAGGTTCAGGCTGACCCGCCTGATCACGTGGTCCGGGCTGCGGCAGAGAAGGCGCGGGCGTTTGGGGCTCAGGTGGTACTGGGGTTTGGAGGCGGTTCTTCAATGGATGTCGCCAAACTCGTGGCGGTTTTGGCAGACTCTTCCCAAGCTTTGGAATCAATGTACGGGATCGATCAGGTCCAAGGCGCTCGCCTGCCGCTCATACAGATCCCCACCACTGCCGGCACCGGTTCTGAAGTCACGCCCATTTCCATCGTCACAACCGGTGAAACGACCAAGAGCGGCATTGTGGCAAGCCAGTTGTACGCGGACATGGTCATCCTTGATGCGACCCTCACCACCGGCCTGCCTCCCGCAGTGACCGCCGCCACCGGCATAGATGCCATGGTGCACGCAATCGAGGCCTACACCAGCAGGCATAAGAAAAACCCGCTTTCTGATCATGCGGCTACGAGAGCGCTTGCGCTACTTTCCAGCAATCTGCTGACCGCCGTAAAGCACGGGGACGATCTCCGGGCACGAGAGAACATGCTGCTCGGATCCATGCTCGCCGGCCAGGCTTTCGCTAACTCGCCTGTCGCCGCGGTGCACGCGCTGGCGTATCCCCTGGGTGGCCATTTCCATATCCCGCATGGTCTGAGCAACGCACTCGTACTTGGTCAGGTCCTCCGCTTCAATGCGGAGGCAGCCGCGCCGCACTACGCAGAATTAGCAGAAATTGTCATGCCCGGGGCCAGTGGCAGTGTCGAGGCGAGGGCTGCGGCCTTTATCGCCCGCATCGAATCGCTGGTGGCGCAAACCGCTTTGCCCATGCGCCTTCGAGACCACAAGGTACCTGAGAGCATGCTGGAGCGCCTCGCCGCAGACGCCATGCTTCAGCAGCGCCTGCTCATGAATAATCCAAAAGACGTGACGGAAGCAGACGCCCTCGCTATTTACCGGGCTGCCTATTGAGTCTTTGGTCTGAGCCGTTCGTCTGCGCGGATGCCCAGGCGGAGCGCGCTATAAGGGCAAACGGGCCGTGTAGAATGGCTCGTGGCTCTTTTTATGACCCCCATTTCCTCGATCAACACACTTCAGTGGTGGCGCTTCCAATAGGAAGCGGCATGTCGCTGCGGTGCAGACCGCAACCTTGTCGCCGTACCGGTGGGCAAGGTCAGAGACTTTCCGGCACGGCGGCTCCAACCTCATGGAGGATGTCCAATGCCCTTGATCCCATCACATCTGGTAGTTTGCCTTTCCCCTGGAAGTGGAGGCTGGCATGCGCACGCCGTTCGTCAATTGAGTCACGCCAGCGCCGTGATCCCATTCAATTTTCCTGAAATCAAAAAGGTGGATCTATGAGGCTCCTCATGGTCGACAACTACGACAGCTTTACCTACAACATCGTCCAGTACTTTGGCGAGTTGGGAGCTGATGTCGAGGTGTTTCGCAACGATGAAATCACGCTTGAGGGTATAGCTGCCCGCAACCCTGATCGCCTGGTGATCTCGCCCGGCCCTTGTTCTCCGGCGGAGGCAGGCATCTCGGTGGCAGCCATTCAGCACTTCGCTGGCAAGCTGCCCATCCTCGGTGTGTGCCTTGGCCACCAAGCCATCGGCGCCGCTTTTGGCGGCAAGATCATTCGCGCCCAGGAGCTGATGCACGGCAAAACCAGCGTCATCACCACCACACAGAAGGGCGTGTTTGCAGGTTTGCCTGAGAAATTCACAGTCAACCGCTACCACTCGCTTTCTATTGAGCGCAGCACGGTTCCCAAAGAGCTGGAGATCACCGCGTGGACAGACGACGGCGAAATCATGGGCGTCAGGCACCAGTCACTGGATATAGAGGGCGTGCAGTTTCACCCTGAAAGCATCCTCACGGAGCATGGCCACGCCATGCTGAAGAACTTTCTCGTGCGGGCGACCTGATGGTTGTCTTCATCAAGTAAAACGCGCGGGCAGACCACAGGTCGGCCGTTAGGCACTCTTACCAAGTCGAATCGAGAAAAAGAATGATCACCGCTCAGGAAGCGCTCCAGCGCACCATAGAACACCGCGAAATCTTCCATGACGAAATGCTGCATCTGATGCGGCTGATCATGAAGGGGGAGATTTCTCCCCTCATGATCGCAGCCATTACCACCGGCCTGCGCGTCAAGAAAGAAACCATTGGCGAGATCACCGCCGCTGCGCAGGTGATGCGCGAGCTGTCCACCAAGGTGCACGTACAGGATCCCACACACCTGATTGACATTGTGGGCACCGGTGGCGATGGTTCGCACACCTTCAACATCAGCACCTGCTCCATGTTTGTGGCCGCGGCTGGTGGTGCTCGTTGCGCCAAGCACGGTGGGCGCAGCGTATCCAGTAAATCTGGCAGCGCTGATGTCCTGGAAGCATTGGGCGTCAACATCAACCTCAAGCCAGAGCACATTGCCCAATGTATTGCGGAGACTGGCATGGGCTTCATGTTCGCCCCCAATCATCATCCGGCCATGAAGAATGTCGCGCCCGTCCGCAAGGAGATGGGCGTTAAAACTTTCTTCAACATCCTCGGCCCCCTCACCAACCCGGCTGGCGCTCCCAATATTCTTATGGGCGTGTTTCACCCTGATCTCGTCGGTATTCAGGTCCGAGCCTTGCAGCGCCTGGGTGCTGAGCACGCGGTAGTCGTTTATGGCCGTGATGGCATGGATGAAGTGAGCCTTGGCGCCGCCACGGTCGTGGGTGAACTGAAGAATGGGGAAATCAGCGAATACGAGATTCACCCTGAGGATTTCGGCTTGCCGATGGTGAGCAACCGAGCGTTGAAAGTGGAAACACCAGAACAGTCCATGGCCATGCTCAAGGGCGTGCTGGATGGTGATATCGGCGCCCCTCGCGACATCGTGCTGCTGAACGCAGGCGTGGCGCTGTATGCGGCTGGCGTGGTGCCCACCATGAAAGACGGCGTGACGCGTGCACGCGAAGCCATTGATTCCGGCGCTGCTCGCGCCAAGCTGGATAGCTTGGCGGCGTACAGCCTCAAGATGGCTGCCTGAGAAGGTGTGAACGAATCTCTCATGCCTGCCTTGATCGGGCAGTTTTTGACGGCCCTTCCGGACACTTCGGACTCGTTCGCACCTTCCTGGACTCTGAGATTTTTTGAACATCAAGGCGCCGGTGCAGAGCCGGCGCAGAAAGCTACTGACAAATGAGTGACATCCTGAACCAGATCGTCGCCGTCAAGCGTGAGGAAGTCGCTGCGGGCCTGAAGACGAAGTCGCTCGCCGCGATGCGCGAAGACGCAGAAAGCCGTGTGCTCACCCGTGATTTCATTGGTTTCCTCAGGGCCAAGCAGGCCGCAGGTCAGGCCGCCGTCATTGCGGAGATCAAGAAAGCAAGCCCCAGCAAGGGCGTGATTCGTGAGGATTTCATTCCTGCCGATATCGCCCAAAGCTACGCCTTCGGTGATGGTGAGACCAGTGCGGCTTGCCTTTCTGTGCTGACAGACCGGCAGTTTTTTCAGGGCAGCATTGATTACCTGAAGCAGGCGCGCGCCAGTTGCACCCTTCCAGTGCTGCGCAAGGATTTCATGATCGACCCCTATCAGGTCTATGAAGCGCGCGCCATGGGGGCAGACTGCATTCTTCTGATCGCCGCGTGCCTTGGCGATGAGCAGATGGCTGAGCTGGAATCTATCGCTCACAGCCTCGATATGGCAGTGCTCGTGGAAGTTCATGATCAGCCGGAATTGCAACGCGCGTTGAAGCTGAAAACCCCTTTGGTGGGCATCAACAACCGCAACCTGCGCACATTCGAAGTTTCGCTGG
The DNA here is from genome assembly GCF_000422885.1 of Ottowia thiooxydans DSM 14619. Taxonomy (GTDB): domain Bacteria; phylum Pseudomonadota; class Gammaproteobacteria; order Burkholderiales; family Burkholderiaceae_C; genus Ottowia; species Ottowia thiooxydans. The sequence goes on from NZ_AUGX01000056.1 coordinate 23,151, forward strand.
ACACCACGTTGGGCATGCTCGCCGAGGTCCCATCTGATCGCCTGTTGGTGACCGAGAGCGGGATTTCTACCCGTGCTGATGTCGAGCGCCTGCGCGAAGCAGGCGTACATGCCTTCCTGGTGGGAGAGGCCTTCATGCGGGCTCCGGAACCGGGCGAAGCACTGGCCGATCTGTTCCGCTAATGGCACCCCCTGCACGCGAGCGTTCGTCTGAATCGCTGTCTCTCTTTAGCGAAGCGCAAGCTGGCGTAGAGCGCTTGCGCGAGTGGCCCATCGGCATTGAACAAATCGCCTCCGGTTGGCGCCCGGTGGTCAATGATTTCTTGCAAAGTGATGCCGGCCGGCGCTTGGATGAATTCCTGCGCGAGCGCATAGCGGCAGATGCCTGCATTTATCCTCCGCAACCCTTGCGCGCACTCACGCTCACACCGCCTGAAGCTGTGCACGTGGTTATTCTTGGCCAGGACCCCTACCACGGAGCAGGGCAGGCTAATGGCCTGGCATTTGATGTCGCCCCCGGCATCAAGCTTCCCCCCAGCCTGCGCAACATTCACAAAGAGCTGGCGCTGGAGTACGGCCGCTCCCCCAAGGCTGAGGGTCTACTGGAGCACTGGGCACGCCAGGGCGTACTCCTGCTCAATACCTGTCTCACGGTGGAAGATGGCCAGCCCGCAAGCCACGCTCGCCTGGGCTGGCAAACGCTGACAACAGCCATTTTTAATCAGTTGGTAGAAAGCGATCGACCACTTGCATTCCTGCTGTGGGGCGCACACGCGCAAGCTAAAGCGCCAGAAGGCGAGCTTGGGCAAGAAGCGCAAGATAGTGGGCTAAAAGGGCATTTGTGGCTAATGGCCAACCATCCTTCGCCCCTGTCCGCATTGCGCCCTCCAGTGCCATTTATGGGGTGTGGACACTTCAAACGCGCCAATGATTTTCTGGCCTCACACGGGCTGCCGATCATCGATTGGCTCGGTGATGAAGAAAATATTGGCAAACGTCACAAACTGGTGGCATAATCATAGGTTCTTCGCCGGAGAGGTGGCCGAGTGGTTAATGGCAGCAGACTGTAAATCTGCCCTCTTACGAGTACGCTGGTTCGAATCCAGCCCTCTCCACCAGCGAAATATGAGTTAAGCCGGCTTGCCGGCCGACTAAAGTCGAAGGCCCTTATGGGCTTGAGACGCGAGCGTTTGGGAAGCTTTTTCCGAGCAAAGTTATCTCGCGCAAGGTGCACGTAGTTGCCTTGTGGGATCTTTGCGGGAGTAGTTCAATGGTAGAACCTTAGCCTTCCAAGCTAATGGTGCGGGTTCGATTCCCGTCTCCCGCTCCAGTTGGCTTGGGTTGGTTGAAGTGAATTTGCCCTTGTGGCTCAGTGGTAGAGCACTCCCTTGGTAAGGGAGAGGTCGCGGGTCCGATTCCCGCCAAGGGCACCAGGTTTGCCGTGGCATGTGCGTCCGGCTATCGTTTTTGATGTTCGGTTTATTTTTTCGGAGTCGAAGAAATGGGAAAAGCTAAGTTTGAGCGCACCAAGCCGCACGTAAACGTGGGCACCATTGGTCACGTTGACCATGGTAAGACGACCCTGACGGCCGCGATTGCGACCGTGTTGGCTCGTAAATTTGGCGGCGAAGCCAAAGCGTATGACCAGATTGATGCAGCGCCAGAAGAAAAAGCGCGCGGCATTACGATCAACACTGCGCACGTTGAGTACGAAACGGCTAACCGCCACTACGCTCACGTGGACTGCCCCGGTCACGCTGACTACGTTAAGAACATGATTACCGGCGCTGCCCAGATGGACGGCGCTATCTTGGTGTGCTCGGCCGCTGACGGCCCTATGCCCCAAACGCGTGAGCACATCTTGCTGTC
>NZ_AUGX01000057.1 GCF_000422885.1 Ottowia thiooxydans DSM 14619
CGCACCTCGCGAATGCAAACGACCTTGAGCCCATGCAGCCGCGACAGCAGAACCGTTGCGCCGGTGCGTGCGGATAGGCTGTCCATAATCTCGCCGGCCGCGGCCAGAAGCGGGTCATTGAGCCTGATGACGCGGTCTAGTTCAACGATGGTGGATCCCAGCACATATTCGTTGAGCGATGCCCGCTCGACCAGCCCTGCGGCTTCCAAGTCGCCAAGGTAACGGTAGGCAGTAGCAAGCGACACCCCGAGGAACTCCGCCACCTCCTTAGCCGTGAGCCGCGCAGGGCCGTCGCGGAAGTGTTGCAACACCTGAAGGACCTTGGTAATCATGGTCATGGCACTCCCTCGCTCTGCGATCTCGGTGCCGATTCGCACCATTTGAGAATTCTACTTGTCCCCTGTCGGGGCGGCGGACAAAATTCGCACACACCCGGATATCACCCCGGCTTCCAGGAAAACCGCATGCTAACAACCTCATCCATCGGGCTTCGCGTCTTGCGCGGTGCAGCCCTCATTAGCCTCGTCGCCTGCACAACACTTGCAATGGCACAAAGCGCGCCCAATCAGTTCTCAATCGTGGTGCCGTATGCACCGGGCGGCCCTGCCGACGCGGCGGCCAGGCTGATCCGGCCGGTGTTTGAATCCGCACTGGGAAAAACCACCATCGTTGAGAACTTGGCTGGCGCAGGCGGCTCGATTGGAGCGACAAAAGTACTGCGCGCCGTGGATGGCAGCCAGATCTTGATGGGCTCACCCAACGAAGTCATCCTGGCGCCGCTGGGCCTGTCTGCAGTCAAATACAAGCCGGACGACTTCCGCCTTGTGGGTACGGTGGGCGAACTGCCCTATGTGCTGATCGCACGCCCCGATTTTCCGGCTGGCACAGTAGACGAGTTGATCGCGTACTCCAAAGCGAACGCGGCACGCCCCTTAAGCTACGGCAGCATGGGCAGCGGGTCAATCAATCATCTGGCCACCGAGGCCTTTGGCACGAAGACAGGCGTCCGGCTCAACCACATCCCATACAAAGGCGCGGCCCCGCTGGTGCAGGATGTGGCCAGCGGTCAGATCGATTTCGCCTTCACGCCTTTGGCCGGTCCGGTGCAGGGCTTGATCGACACCGGCAAGGTCAAGTTCTACGGCTTGACCAGTGCCGCCCGCAGCGCTCGCTGGGCCGATTGGCCGACTGTCAATGAAGGCAAGGTGCTCAAGGACTTCGTCTACAGCATCTGGGTTGGACCCGTGGTGTCCAAAAGCACGCCCGAGGCCGCCGTGCAGCGGATTAACGCCGCACTCGCCGAGGCGCTGCGTCAACCCGATGTGAGCAAGGGCTTGGCCGCGGCGGGGTTCCTTGCCACGGGTACAGCGTCTCTGCTTGATGCACAGAAGCTGTACACATCCGAGGCGGATAAGTTCAGAAACATCGCCGATGCGATCAAGCTGCAGCCGCAATGAGAGGCGCTGGGGCCAGGATGCACTCTGTGGTCCCAACATAAAAAAGAGGATTCATGAAAGCAGAAAAAGTTGAGACTCTGGGGCGCCAATGGATCGGCGGCGAATGGCTTGAGCACGGCAATGATGCCGTTTTTGCGAGTTTCAATCCCGCGAATGGAAACATCCTTGGCCACGCTGCAGATGCGGATGTTCGCCAGGTCGAAGCGGCGATTGATGCGGCGCGCCAGGCGTTCGACACAACCACATGGAGTAGTTCGCCTCGTCTGCGTGCCCAAGTGCTGCTGCGCTTCGCTGCGAATGTCGCGGCCCGCGCGGACGGTCTTGCACGCCTTTTGACGGCTGAGAACGGAAAGCCGCTGGCAGTCGCGCGGGCGGAAATTCGAAACTGCATCAGCGAGTTGGAGTACTACGCCGGGCTCACGCGACAGATCGCCGGCCGGTCGCTGCAAACTTCGCCGGGCGTCCACAGCCTTCTGCAGCGCGAGGCGTCGGGTGTAGCAGCTGTCATCACGCCTTGGAACGCGCCGGCCATCTTGCTGGTGCGTTCGCTGGCTCCAGCCTTGGCCGCCGGGTGCACCATCGTCGTCAAGGGCGCAAGGCAGACCGCCCTGGTGCACACGGCCATGATGGAGTGTCTTGCGGCCGTTGACGAACTTCCACATGGCGTGGTCAACAGTTTCTCTGAGAGTGGGCATGCGGGCGCACAAACCCTGGTACGGTCACCGAGCGTGGACGTCCTAGCCTACACCGGCTCTACCGCTGTCGGGCGGCAGATCATGGCCGATGGCGCGCAGACTCTCAAACGACTGTGCCTGGAGCTGGGTGGCAAGGCACCCTGCATCGTATTCGGAGATGTGGACGTTCGCGCCACCGCGACGGCGGTCGCGCGCGCGGCAACCGCCCTCGCGGGGCAGCTGTGCACCGCGGCTTCGAGGGTGCTGGTCGACGTCAGGATCGCCGATGCCTTCCGCGATGCACTTACTGAGTCCCTGGATTCGATCGTCGTGGGCGACGGGTTCGATCCAGCCACCCAGATGGGCCCGCTGATCGACCAGGCGTCCTGCGAACGAATGGAACGGCTGTGCGACGAAGCCTCGCGCCATGGCGAGGTGCTGCTCCCAGTTCGTCGTCTGCCGGGTCAGGACGAGCGCGGCGCCTTCCTGCGACCCGGCCTCGTTGCCGTGCAAGACCTGAGCGCGCCGGGCGCGGGCGAGGAGGTGTTTGGCCCGCTGCTTAACTTCGAGACATTCACCGACGCACAGGACGCGATTCACCGTGCGAACTTCCACCCCTTCGGCCTGGCGGCCAGCGTTTGGAGCCGGGACGTGGGTCGTGCTCAGGCCGTGGCGCAGCGCGTTCGCGCAGGAACGGTGTGGATCAACACGCACAACATCGTCCTGCCGGAGGTAGAAATGGGTGGCCTGCGCGATAGCGGCTTCGGTCTGCAACACGGAGTCGATGGGCTCGATCTGTTCCTGCAGACACGCCACATCTACCGCGAGGATGTGGCGTGAATGCCGTACCTTCAGTTGGTATCGCCGACGGCGCCACCTTCGATGTGGTGATCGTCGGCGGCGGTTCGGCCGGCTGCGTCCTGGCCAGCAGGCTATCGGAAGACCCCTCGACTTCCGTGCTGCTTATTGAGGCTGGCGAGGACATGCCGCCAGGCCAAGTCCACCCGGACATCCTTAGCAGTTTCCCGCTGGCCACTTTCCGCGGCGACAAATGGCTCTGGCCCGGGCTGCGCGTTCGTCCCGCTGCCGGAAGGGCTCCAGTACCGTACGAGCAAGGCCGAGTACTGGGAGGTGGCTCAACCGTGAACGCACAAGCCGCCAACCGCGGGCTGCCACGCGATTACGACGACTGGTGCGCGTCAGGGGCTGCAGGTTGGGGGTGGGACGACGTTCTTCCCTATTTCCGCAAGCTCGAGCGCGACCTGGACTTTGGCGGCCCATTGCATGGCGATGCAGGTCCGATCCCCGTGCGCCGCATCCCGCAGGGGCAATGGAACGGCTTTTCGCTGGCGTTGCGCAAGGCCTACTTGAATGCCGGATTCGGAGAACTACGCGACCAGAACGGAGAGTTCGGCGACGGCTTCTTCTCGCCCGCCATTTCTAACGAGGACGACCACCGGGTGACGGCTGCGATGGCGTACCTAGACGCGAACGTGCGCCGTCGCAAGAACCTCCAAATCCTCACTGGCCATCGCGTCGACCGGATCGCGTTCGATGACCGGGTTGCCACGTCCGCCCAGGTTTCGTACGGCGCGCGGCCCGTATTCAGCGTACGTGGACGGCGCTTTGTGCTCACCGCCGGTGCGCTCCATACGCCCGCTCTGTTGCTTCGCTCGGGAGTTGGGCCTGCCGAGGAACTGCTGCCGCTAGGTGCGCAAATGGTTGCCAACGTACCTGGGATTGGCCGCAGGCTACAAGACCATCCGGGAATCGCATTGTGTCAATACCTACCGCGGGGATTCCGCGCGCCTGCGCCGCCTGTGCGCGCGAGCCTGCTTGGCCTGCGTTATTCGTCAGGCTTTGGTGCGAGCGAAAACTCGGACATGTATGTTGCCAGCTCGGGCCGGGCAGCTTGGCATGCGATGGGAGCCCGGTTGGCCACCTATTTCCTTTGGTGCAACCGTCCGTACGCCCGCGGCCAAGTCCGCCTGACGTCGATGGACCCCAACGTCGCGCCCGAAGTCGACCTCAACTTGCTGGGCGATGAGCGCGACGCACTGCGCATGGCTGACGGCGTGCACCGGCTCGCTGGCATCGCGCAGTCGATGCCTTTCGCACACCTGGGAGGAGCGATGCCGCTGGCGCTGTCGCCACGGGCCAAGGCATTGTCGCGAATCACTCCTTCCAATGCGGCTCTGGCGCAAGTTGCTGCGACAGTGGTCGATGCCGCTGGGCGACTGCGCCCGCTGCTACTGCGCCACGCAGTCAATGGCGGGTGGTCCATCCGGGAACTGCTCACCAGCAGCGAAGCGATGCAGAAGTTTCTTCGCGCGCAGACCTTCGGTATGTGGCACGTGAGTGGGACCTGCAAAATGGGGCATCCGGATTCGCCTGACACCGTGGCCGACGCGCACGGCAAGGTCGTAGCGCTCGCAAACGTGTGGGTGGCCGACGCTTCTGTCATACCTACCCTGCCCAGCGCCAATACCAATCTGCCCGTTCTTATGGTGGCGGAAAAGATCAGTGACGGCCTTCGCAAGCTGGCGATGTCGTAAGGCGTTGGGTGTGGGAGACGCACGCGTAGTGGGTACCGCCAAAAGCTACGTGATAGAGATTCAACAAGCGGCCCCAGCCTTCGGGTCATGAAGCAACGCTCAACATGAGCTAAGTGTTATTTAGGACACGGGCAAGGTCGCTCACCGCATAACCATATGTGGAGGGCTTCGTTGTGGAACGCCGGCGTGGTTTGTAAATTCGTTGCTGAAAACATCTTTTCGATGCAAGCAAAGAATGAATCGAACTACACGGAATCCAAATGACGCTCACGACCGAAGCTGACGTGCCCCAGCGCAGCGACAACCGCTCCGAGGACGAGGGCGAAAGGTCCGCACGCGCATCCACCGCTCCCTCCAAGACGACGGAATCCCAGGACACCTGGACGGAGTTGTTCGCCACCATAGCCAGCACCGCCGCGCAGCGGGAAGACGAGGGCCGCTTACCGCACGATGAAGTGCGGGCGCTATTGGCGCGTGGCTTCGGCGCGCTGCACGTGCCGCGCGAGTTTGGTGGCGCAGGTTTAAGCTACCGCGAGTTGTTCGCGCTGGTGGTTCGCCTGGGTGCAGCTGATGCCAACATCGCTCACATCTTCCGTAACCACTACGCCTTCGTCAACGGGCTACTGACGCTGGGCGACCGGGACCAAGCGGCACATTGGCTCACTCGTGCAGGCCAGGGCGATCTCTTTGCGCAGGGCGTGACGGACGCTGTGCGCCCCGTCAACGCAGATGGAAGCGTGGCGGATCTCAGCCGCTTCAGCACCACATTGCGCGAAGATGAAAAGGGGCACTACCTGGAGGGCCAGAAGCAATACGCCACTGGTAGCGTCTATGCGGATTGGATTGCCGTTCAGGCCACCACCGAAGACGGCGCGCAGACCTTTTCAGCAGTGGTGTCGACGCAGGACACGGGCGTGAAGGTGATAGACGATTGGGCCGGCTTTGGCCAGCGCTTTACTGGCAGCGGCACCGTTATTCTTGATCATGCGCGCCTCGACACCAAGCTGCAGCTGCTGCGCCGCGATCGCCTGCGCCCTGGTACGGAATACAGCTCCAGCCTACCCCAGTTGTTCCTGACCGCCGTCATTGCGGGCATCGTACAAGCCTCTTTCAACGATGCCCTGCAGTTGATAAAGACCCGCAAACAGCATCTTTACTTCGCGCCTTCGTCCACGCCCACGGAAGACCCGTTGTTGTTGCAAACCTTGGGGCAACTTGCCGCTAACGCTTTTGCGGCGCGGTCAGTCATTCTGCACGCGGCTGAAGCGCTGGATGCAGCCGCCGCGTTGCCCGTCGTGCAACGATCGGCAGCCAATCAAGCAGCCGCGCTGGCTGCGGCACAAGCCAAGGTAGTGATCGATGCCTTAGGCACGACGTCTGCCACGCTGCTGTTCGATACCGCCGGAGCATCCGCGACGCATCGCGGCAAGCAACTTGATCGTCATTGGCGCAATGCCCGCACGATCGCCTCGCACAACCCGTCTTCGTACAAAGGGCTAGCCATTGGCGCCCATCTTGCACGCGGCGAACCCTTGCCCAAGCAAGGGTTCTTCTAAGTTCAGAGCAACGCAGCCGGTCGGCGGAACCTTTTCTTCGGCCGGCGTGGCGAATGCCGACCAACACACCTGGAGTCATCACAATGAAAGCAAGCAAATCCGCCGTCCTGGCAGGATTGATCGGAACGGTATTCGCCGTCAGTGCGCCACTTCCGGCCGCAGCAGACACACCGCAGCGTGGCGGTACTCTGCGTGTGCTGGACTATCTGGCATGGATCTGCCTGGCGCCTTCGGCGGGCGGCACCTACGCCAACTCAGTCATTTCCAACAGCATTCTCGAGCGGTTGGTCTATCAGGACCCGAAGACGGCGCAACTGTCTCCCTGGCTTGCCGAATCCTGGAAGTCCAATGAGGACGCCACTCGCTTCACCTTCGTGCTGCGCAAGAACGTGACCTTCAGCGATGGCACTGCCCTGACTGCCAGCGTCATCAAGAGCAACCTGGACCAGATTGCACTCGGCAATGCCGATCAGGCCATCCCGCGCTGGACCATGGTCGCAGACTATGACCGGACCGAAGTCGACTCACCCACCCAGGTGACGGTGTATTTCAAGAAGCCTAATGTCAGCTTCCCGCAGCAGCTCTCCATGCCGCAGGCAGGCATCATTGCAGAAAGCTCGCTCAAGTTGCCCTACCAGGAGCAATGCCAGGGCAAGAATCTGGTGACCACCGGGCCCTTCGTGTTTGCGTCTGAGAGACCAGGCAAAGAAATTACCTATAAGCGCCGTGACCAATACAACTGGGCACCCCCCGCGCTAAAACATCAAGGTCCAGCCTATCTGGATGGCTTTGTGCACACCATTGCCACAGAAGGCAGTGTCCGGGTGGGCACCTTGCTGGCAGGGCAAGCTGACGCCGCACGCGGCATCTTGCCGACCGATGAGCCTCTAGTGAAGCGTTCGTCGCGCCATCACCTGGAAGCGATTTCGTCGAACGTGGCCAATGTGCTCACGGTTAATTCCAGCACGCCTACTCTGCAGGATGTGCAGGTGCGCCGTGCACTGAACCTGGCCACCGACCGCGCCGAACTCAAGAAAGCCCTGCTGTCCGACAGCTACGCATTGGCTACCTCTGTCCTGGGCCGCAACAACCCCGGCTGGGCAGACCAATCAGCCCGCTTGGCGTACGACCCCAAGGCGGCAGCGGCACTGCTCGATGAGGCAGGGTGGAAGCTGGGCCCAGATGGTTATCGCTACAAGAACGGTGTGAAGCTGACCATTCCCACCTACATCTCCGCGCACCACATTACCTCGCAGGGAGGCTTTGAGCTGCTGAGCGAGCAGTGGAAACGAGTGGGCATAGATTTGCGTCTGCACAAATCCGACACCGCAACCTATTCCAAGGTTCAGCGCGACGGCAAGCTCAACGCGTTCTTCCAGACCTCTCAGATCCGCTTCGATATCGACGCGCTGCGCTTCACCTGGGACAGCACTGTTGGCAATCAAGCCAATAAGGAAATCCCGGAACTGAACGATCTGGTGCGCAAGCAAAACCAGACGACCGATCTGAAGGCGCGCAAGCAGATCGCAGCGCAGGTACAGAACTATGTGCTGGAAAACGGGTTGGCCATCCCTTTGTATGAAGACGCGCTGGTCTACGGGGTTGCCAATTACGTCAAGGGTATCGGCCACGAAGCCCAGGGGCGACCCTACTTCCTGACCGCCTGGCTTGCGAAGAAGTAAGCCCAATTCTGTTTGAGAAGGGCGCGCTGCCGCCCTGGACCCACCTTTATGTTGCGATACCTCACCCGCCGCACCGGACAGGCTCTGCTCGTGCTGTGGCTGGCCTACACGGCCAGCTATGCATTGCTGTATCAGATTCCATCGAACCCCATCAGCGTTCGGCTGGCCGATCCGGACAATCCGGTGAGCCCCGACGACGCAGCCAGGATCCTGGCTTACTACGGTCTGGATCGACCTGTGTGGGAACAATATCTGGGGTCTTTGCAGCGGCTTTTTGAGGGGGATATTGGCTTTTCCCTGATCTCGGGTGAGCGCGTCAGCACATTGGTGGCCAAGGCCATCCCATCCACGCTGCAATTGACGGCACTTGGGCTGGTCTTTGCAATCCTGCTGGCACTTGCGATTGTCAGCATTGTCTCGTTGACCCGCTGGGAATCCCTGCGCCGTGCGCTGGAACTGCTGCCCAGCCTGTTCGTCTCCGTGCCCATGTTCTGGCTGGGGCTGTTGGTGATCCAGTTGTTTTCCTTCAGGTTGGGCATGTTCGTGGCGGTGGACGATCAAGCGCCCTCATCGCTGCTGTTTGCTGCGCTCGCAATGGCGCTACCGGTGAGCGCGCCTCTGGCTGCGGTGCTCATGGCCAGTGTTCAGGCGGTGTACCACGAACCCTTTGTCGAGGTGCTCAAAACCAAGGGGGTTGGCGCAATTCGTATCTACCTGCGTCATGTGCTGCGCAATTCGCTTATGCCGGCGTTAACCGTGTTGGGTATCACTACCGGCGAATTAGTCGCCGGCGCAGTCGTCACCGAAACCATTTTCTCGCGACCTGGCCTGGGCCACCTGACCGAGCGTTCGGTCGCGAACCAGGACCTGCCGGTCATTCAGGCAGTGGTGCTGATTGCCGCCGCGGCCTTCGTGCTCGCCAACTGGCTGGTCGACGTCGTTCACCCACTGGTAGACCCGCGCGTGCGCACTACACCTGCTCCCAAGGAGTCCGCGACATGAATACCGCCACCATTTATCGCCACGCAGGCCTCACGCCCCTTAGGCTTGTGCGGATCAAGCAGCCTGGACTGGTCCTGGCGTTGTTCGTAATCGCTTTAGCCGTGCTATGTGCGGTGGCGCCGGGCTTGCTCGCGCCCTATGGTCCTTTGGATGCCGACCCCGCCAACCGCTTGCTGGCACCTAGCTTTCAGCATCTGTTCGGCACAGACAACCTGGGGCGAGACGTCTTGAGCCGCACCATCCATGGCGCTGTGCTGTCTCTCAGCGGGGCGACGATCGCCGTATCTTTGGGTCTCTCTGCGGGCGTGTTCATCGGCGTACTGGCAGGCTACGGGCGTGGCCTGGTCGACGCGGTGGTCATGCGCCTGATTGATGTGCTGCTGGCGGTGCCGAATCTGCTCCTCAGCATGGCCATCGTCGTTACTTTCGGCTTTGGTACCTGGAACGCTGCATTGGCCGTGGGTGTCGCTTCGATTGCGGTCTTCGCGCGCCTGACGCGCGCCGAAGTGCTGCGCGTACGTGCCTTGCCCTATGTGGAAGCGGCGCGTGGATCAGGGGTGGGTCATGTCGGCATCGTGTTCCGCCATATCCTGCCCAACGCGATCACACCGGTCCTGGGGCTCGCTGCCTTGCAGTTCGGGACTGCGATTCTCGCCATCGCCACGCTGGGTTTCCTGGGATTTGGCACGCCACCGCCTACACCAGAGTGGGGTTTGCAGGTTGCCGAAGGCCGCGACTTCCTGGCATTCGCCTGGTGGTTGACGACTTTGCCCGGGTTGGTCATCGTGGCGGTCGTGCTTTCGGCCAGCCGCGTCGCCACTGAAATCCGCAGGAGGGTGCGATGAGCCAGCTCTCTGCAGTCTATGGCACCACCCTGGACGACGAAGGCAACCGGCACGGCGACATCGTGCTGGCCGTCAGTGATCTCGCCGTGACTTACCGCGGACAGGGCCGCGACATCCTGGCCGCTACAAAAGTGAGCTTTCAACTGCGGCGAGGCGAAACCACCGCGCTACTGGGGGAATCGGGCTCGGGCAAAAGCACCATCGTCGGCGCTGTCGCGGGCACGCTGCCGGCGTCGGCGCTCACTGTGGGCACTGTCCTGTTCGGTGATGACAATCTCCTGACCCTGCCAGAACATCGTTTCCAGCGCCTGCGCGGTACGGCTCTGGGCTATGTGCCGCAAAACCCGGGGCGCTCGCTAGACCCTTTGCAACACATTGGCCAGCAACTGGACGAAGTTCTGGTGGTTCATGGCTTGCGAGCAACGCGCGCGGACCGTTGGAATCGCGTTCTGCATCTTCTGGAGCGCGTGGGCTTTCGCAACGCGGCCACCGTGGCGCGCCAATACCCGCATGAATTGTCCGGCGGTATGCAGCAACGCGTGCTCATCGCCATAGCCATGGCCTGGACGCCTCAAATTCTGATCGCAGACGAGCCTACATCGGCACTGGACGTCACGGTGCAGAAGGGCATTCTTGACCTCATCGATCAGCGCCGTGCCGAAGACCACATGGGTGTGCTGCTGGTCACCCACGACATTGGAGTGGCCGCCGAACGGTCTCAACATGTGGTGGTGCTGCGGCACGGTCGCATCGTCGAAGCCGGCCCCACTCAGCAAGTGCTTGGTGATCCCCAACACGAATACACCCGCCAATTGCTTCGCGATGTGCCGGGTGCCGGTCCTAGCCAGCGCGCGCCGCTCAACAGGGCAACGCGTGCGCCCGCCATCAGCCTGTCCGGTGTCAGCGTGCAATACCTTGCGCGCGGCGGCGCCACCGGGCCCAAGGCAGTGAACGATGTGTCCTTCGACGTGGCGCAGGGTTCCACCTTGGCCATCGTCGGCGAATCTGGTTCAGGAAAAACCACCACGGCCCGCGTGATTGCGCGCTTTCTCGCACCCTCCGCTGGCGAGGTCGTGGTGCGGAACGCATCCGGCGCAAAACTGACCGGTGTCCCGGATCACGACTACCGCCGGCATGTGCAGTTCGTCTACCAGAACCCGTATCTATCGCTGAACCCCCAACACCGCATCCAGACGGTGTTGACTGAGCCCTTGCGTGCCTTGGGCATAGGCACTCCGGACTCTCATGCAGCACGGGTCGAAGAACTGCTCGATATGGTGGCCTTGCCCAAAGACGTGCTCACACGCAAATCGCGCGAGCTGTCTGGCGGCCAGTTGCAGCGCCTGGCCATCGCCCGCGCACTGGCGGCTCAACCCGGCATCCTGGTTTTGGACGAACCTGTTTCGGCGCTGGACGTCACCGTGCAGGCGCAGATTCTGCGGCTGCTCGAAACTTTGCAGTCCAGCCTGGGACTGACCTACCTCTTCATCTCCCACGACCTCGCTGTGGTGCGCCGCATCGCCGACGAAGTGGCAGTGATGCGCGAAGGCGAGGTCGTCGAACGCGGGCTGACCGAGCAGGTGTTCGCCCAGCCTACCCATCCCTATACGCGGGAGTTGATCGCTGCAGCGCCTGGCCTGCGCCTGAGCGTAGGCAACGCGATGGCAGCCCCTCTTTTTTCTTGAACCGGATATTGACGATGACCTACGGCCTACACCGCGCACTCCTGGATGACCTTCGATGAGCGCACAGTTGCAACATTCTCCGGCGGACGATCCGCACAGCCCGCTCGCCCGCGTTCTGCGTCAACCCCTGATCCTGGGCCTGTTCTTGCCAGTGCAAGACGGTGGCTGGACGCCATCGACGCTGCCGCGCACAACCACCTGGACTTTCGACTACAACGCCGCCCTCACCCAGCGCGCGGAAGCGCTTGGCTTTGATCTGGTGTTCGCACTGGCGCAATGGGCCAGCGCTGGTGGGTACGGAGGCGACATCCGCTACCGCGAGATATCGCTTGATTCGTTCATGGCCACCGCAGCGCTCTCCGCGTGCACCAAGCGCATTCTGCTGATTTCGACCTTGCACGTGCTCTACGGCCCCTGGCACCCGGTCCATCTGGCCAAGTTCGGCGCCACACTGGATCACATTTCCAAAGGGCGCTGGGGCATCAATGTTGTGACCGGATATGCGGAGCGCGAGCCGCTCATGTTCGGCATGAAAAAGATCGAGCACGACAAACGATATGAAATGGCCGATGTCTTCGTGCAGCGGCTCAAGCAGCTCTGGACGCGTACCAACAACCTGACGGTGGATGGCCCGTACTGGGCCATGGAGGATGCCTTCGTCTCGCCAAAACCAGTGCATGGACGGCCTATTCTGGTGAATGCGGCGGGTTCGCAACCGGGCATCCAGTTCGCCGCGCAGCACTCCGACCTGATCTTCATCACGAGCCCCGCTGGCAATCAGATGGAAGACGCGTTGGCCAGCCTGCCTGATCACATTGCCAATATCCGCGCCACGGCAGCGGCCGCCGGCCGCTCGCTGCGCACCATGATCAACCCGATGGTGATCTGCCGCGACACCGAAGCAGAAGCCATTGCCTACCGAGACGCCATCGAAGCCGCCGCCGACGTGGCCGCAGTAGAGAACTTCGCGGAACACGGACGCCGGGGCGATGCCCAGGCCTGGAGCAAGCAGCGCCGCCAACACCGCGCCATCGGAGGGAACCTGCATTTGGTGGGAAGCCCGGAGCAGATCGTCGATAAGTTGCTCAAGTTGAAGGCCGCCGGCATCGACGGCGTGCAGTTGACCTTCTACGACTTCGCTCCAGATCTGGAGTATTTCGGCGAGAAAGTCCTGCCCCTGCTTTACGAAGCCGGCCTGCGCATTCCGGACGCCCATACAGAACCCAAGCAATGACACAAGGAAACCAAACCATGACGACAGACCGCCGAAAATTCATACTGAGCTCCATGGCCACCACAATAGCCGGCGCCCTCCCCCTGGAGGCGTTGGCTCAGGAAAAGCCGCGTGAGGGCGGCACGTTCATCGTCAACCTCGAGCCTGAGCCCTCAGGTTTCCTTTTCAACTCCAACACAGCCGGCGTATTGGCCGGGCAAGTCGTCGAAGGCCTGGTGGCCTACGACAAAGACTACAAACCCGTGCCGGCCCTCGCTGAACGCTGGGAGTCTTCTCCAGATGGGCAAACCATCACCTTCCATTTGCGCCGCGGTGTGAAGTGGCATGACGGAAAGCCCTTCACCTCCGCCGATGTGCAGTACACAGTGCTAGAGGTCGTCAAGAAAGTGAACCCACGCGCTGGCACTGCGTACAAGGCGGTGCAAGCTGTTGAAACGCCCGACGCGCATACCGCGATCTTCAAGCTGTCAGAGCCGTCGCCCGCGATCTGGTCAGTGCTTTCTTCCGCCGAGGCCGCTATCTTGCCCCGCCATTTGTACGAAGGCAAACCGCCGCTGACGAATGAATGGAACAACAAGCTGATCGGAACAGGTCCGTTCGTGTTCAAAGAGTGGCAGCGCGGCGACTACATATTGTTGGAACGCAATCCTGATTACTGGGGAGGTCGCCCCCTTCTGAACCGCGTGCGCTTCAAGACCATTACCGATCCCGGTTCGCGTGCGGCGGCACTGGAGGCGGGTGAGGTCCACTACTCGCCCTTCAGTTCAGTGGCTCCTTCCGAGGTGACTCGCTTGAAGAACACCCGCGGTCTCCGCGTGGAGACCGGTGGTTACGGGATTTTCGTTCCTCAGTTCTTCTTCGACTTCAATCTGGACCGGCCACAGTTCCGCGACAAGCGCCTGCGCGCCGCCTTCGCTCACGCGATCGACCGCCAGGCATTGGCAAACAAGGTCTGGTTTGGCTTGGCCAAGGTTGCCACGGGTCCCATCCCTAGCGCCCAGGCTGCCACCTACACCGCAGACACCACCCAGTACCCATTCGATACGAAGAAGGCAGAACAACTACTGGACGAGGCCGGTCTGCCGCGCAAAGCCGATGGGGTGCGTCTTCGCATCACCCATCACACCATGCCTTATGGCGACGCCTTCAAGCGAGTTGGCGAATTCCTGAAGGAATCGCTAAAACAGGTGGGCGTTGAAGTGGAACTGGTCAATCTGGATCTCAGTCAGTTCCACCGAACCATCTTCGGGGAACGCAACTTCGACACATTCAGCACCTACTACGCCGCAGGAGCTGACCCTCAGTTCGGCGTACTGCGCCGGTATTGGACCAAGACCATCGCCAAAGGCGTGCCGTGGTCCAACGGCACGGGTTACTCCAACCCAAAGCTGGATCAAATCATCGAGGCCAGCTTCACCGAAAACGATGCCGCCAAGCGGCGGGAACTTCTGGTGCAGTTCCAGAAGATTGCGCAGAACGACCTGCCCTCCATCAACTTGCTAGAGCTTCAGCACTTCAGTGTCGTTTCCTCGCGGGTGCGCGGTTTGAGCACGTTCCCCGACGGCTATGCCAAGTCTTTCAAAGACATCTGGCTGCAAGCCAGAGCCTAGTCCGTCCCCATGCTTCGCTATCTCGCCTATTTCGTTCACCGGCTGATCCAGGTCATTCCCATTGCCCTGCTGATCATTCTCGCCAACTTCTTTTTGCTGAAGTTGGCTCCCGGCGATATCACCGACGTGATGGCCGGCGAGATGGGCGCGGCCACACCCGAACTGATGGCCATGCTGCGCGAGCAGTTCGGTACAGACCAATCTTTGCCGCTGCAACTGCTGCATTACTACGAGAAATTGCTCAGCTTCGACCTGGGTTTCTCCTTTCGCAATGGCATGAGCGTAGCGGCACTCATTGCCGAAAGGTTGCCGGCGACGGTACTGCTGGCCAGCACCAGCCTACTGCTGGCCAGCTTGATCGGGGTTGGGCTCGGATGGCTTTCAGCCAATACCCGGCGACCTTGGCTCAAGAACGGCATCTCCATGTTCACCACCGTGGGTTTCGCCACACCGTTGTTCTGGATCGGCCTGATGCTGATCGTTCTCTTTTCCATCCATCTTAAGTGGCTGCCCACAGGAGGGGTGGAAGATATCGACGCTGAATACGAGGGAGTTGCCCGCCTGCTGGACATTGCCCGCCACATGGTCATGCCGGTGATGAGTCTCACTTTTTTCTACCTGGCGATCTATGCGCGCATCACGCGCACCGCCATTAAAGACGTGCAGCGGCTGGACTTCGTGCGCACCGCGCATGCCAAGGGATTGAGCGACGTGCGGGTGTCAGTCGTCCATGTGCTGCGCAACGCACTGCTGCCGATCGTCACGGTAACCGGCATGCAGATCGGCTCCATCTTAAGCGGTTCGGTGGTGATCGAGACCGTCTTCGCCTGGCCGGGGCTGGGCCGACTTGCCTTCGATGCTGTCGCGCAACGCGATCTGAACTTGCTACTGGGCATTCTTTTTTGCAGCTCGCTGGTGGTCATGCTGACCAACATCGCCACCGACCTGATTTACGCCGGTCTGGACCCAAGGATTGAACTGAAATGACAAGCGCTTCTCCGACCACCTGGCGCCGCTTCGCCGAGCACCCTGCCGCTGTAGCCTCTCTGGTACTGCTCGCGCTCGCTGCGCTGTGGGCCGCTTCTGCGCCCTGGGTCTTCCAGGAAGACGCCTTCGCCATGGTGGGCCAGCCGTTTCTGTGGCCCGGAGCCGATCCCCGATTTCCTCTGGGCACTGATAGCTTCGGCCGCGACATTCTGGTGGGGCTGGTTTACGGCGCACGCGTCTCGCTGATGGTGGGCTTGGCGGCGGCTGGCCTGTCGTCTGCGCTGGGCATCGCCATCGGCTTGGCGGCGGGCTACTTCGGCGGTTGGGTAGACCATGTGCTGATGCGCGTGACCGAACTCTTTCAGACCATGCCATCGCTGATCTTCGTCATCACCATCGTGGCGATCTTCAAACCTACGATCACCTCCATTGTGTTGGCCATTGGCCTGACCAGCTGGCCACAAACGGCGCGCCTGATACGGGCTGAGACACTGCGCGTGCGCGCCAGCGAATACATTGCCGCCGCCTTTGCACTGGGTCTGAGTTCGCCCCACATTGTGTGGCGCCACATCCTGCGCAACGTCATCTCGCCAGCTATCGTCACCGCCACCATCCTGGCCGGCACGGCCATTCTCACGGAAGCAGGTCTGGCGTTCCTTGGCCTGGGCGATCCCAACGTCATGTCCTGGGGCAGCATGGTCGGCGCAGGCAGGCAGGTGCTGCGCACGGCTTGGTACATCACCGCTATCCCGGGCTGCGCCATCGTACTGACCGTAGCCGCCATTACAGCGATCGGCAACGGCGTGAGCCTGGTGCTCAATCCCAATACTGATATCTAAGTACGTGTTCAAAGACCATCATGGAGACTCTCTTGTCCCAGCCTGAAGCCACAACCGCAGATGCACATCGGCTAGAGACCGAAGCTGCGGCGATCGAAGCCGTCGAACGGCTCGCCCAAAAATTCCGAAGCAGCGCCATTGAACGTGACCGCGACCGTCGTCTACCGCACGGGGAAATCGCTGAACTCAAGCAGGCGGGCATTTTTGCCATTACCGTGCCGCGTCAGTACGGCGGCCTGGGGGCCTCAGCGCGCACCGTTGGAGAGGTCTTCCGCATCTTGTCCAAGGCGGACCCCAGCATTGGGCAGATTCCGCAAAACCATTTTTGCTTTCTGCCCACTTTCTCCTTCGGCACACCGGAGCAGTCCGACTTCTTCTACCGGCGTATCCTGGCTGGAGACAGCATCGGCAACGCGCATTCAGAGAACTCACGCAAGCGAGCAGGTACCTACGAACATGACCTGCGCAAGGTCGACGGTGGCTGGACAGTCACGGGTAAGAAGTTCTATTCAACAGGCGCGGCCTTCGCCGAATGGATTCCCTTCATAGGGTATGACGACCAAAATCGCCAGCTCATGTTCTTCGTCAACGCGAAAGCCCCTGGGGTAACGTTGGTAAATGACTGGAGCGGCATGGGCCAGCGCACAACCGCCAGCGGTACGACGATCTTTGAGAATGTCTTCGTGCCGGATTTTCATGTCTTTCCCTACTACCTGGCGGGAGAAGCGACGCGCCCTACCCGGCTGCTGGCCGCTTTGATCCATTCGGCTATCGATCTCGGTATTGCCGAAGAAGCCCAGGATGACCTGCGCAGCTACATCCTCAACCAGAACCGCCCCTGGATAGACAACCCTCACGAACATCACGCGCAGGAACCTTTCATCATCCAGGCCTTTGGTGATGTGAGCCACGGTGTGCGCACGGCCGCCCGCCTCCTTCGGGGGGCAGCTGAAGACATAGACCGAGCTTGGGCTGACGGCGGCGAAGACGCCGCCTTGCACGCAGGCTTGGCCACCGCTGACGCGCGTATCGCTTGCGCCAACGCGGCGTTGAAAGTGTCGGACCAATTGTTTGCCTTGACCGGCGCACGATCCACCTTGGCTGAGTACGACCTGGACCGCCATTGGCGCAATGCACGTACCCATACCCTGCACGACCCGCTGCGGTGGAAGCTGTTCCACCTTGGTAACTACTACCTGAACGGTGTCGAACCCGGTCCTCGGTCTCTCATCTGATTCAGCCGACATCCATCAAGACAAAGGACAAACTCATGAGCGCTATTCTTGCTGCCGTACCTGACGCCATAGCCCCGGCCGTCACCATCAAAACCATCTCAGCGCGCCAGCTGGTCGCCCGCCTGCAAGATTCGCGGGAAATCGCTGTGATTGATGTTCGCGAGCTGGCCCGCCACGTAGATGACGGCCATGTGCTGCAATCCATTCCCCTGCCACTGAGCCAGCTTGAGCTCCAGGTCGATGCGTTGATTCCACGCCGCGACACCCCGGTAGTTGTCTATGACGCCGGCTTTGAAGGCCTTGCAGAGCGCGGTGCGCAGCGCCTGATCGAAGTGGGTTATCGGGACGTTGCGCTACTCAGCGGCGGCGTTCAAGGCTGGCGCGACGCGGGCTTCGAGGTTTATACAGGTTGGCACGTGCTCTCCAAGGCCTTCGGTGAATTCGTGGAGCACGCCTACGGCACCCCGCATATACCGCCCGAGGAATTGAAGTCCCTGCTTGATAGCAGCGCAGATCTCGTGGTGCTGGATGGACGCAACATCGACGAGTTCTACAACTTCAGCATTCCGGGCGCCCATGCTGTCCCCAATGCAGAACTGCCCTACCGTGTGCACGACCTCGTACCGTCCAAGGACACGCTGGTCGTGATCAACTGCGCAGGCCGCACCCGGTCCATCATTGGTGCCCAGGCGCTGATCAACACAGGCCTGCCCAATCGCGTGGTTGCACTGGAAAACGGCGCGATGGCCTGGCTCCATGCGGGCTATCCGCTAAATACCAAACATCACAACACGGCACCGACACCTTCGCATGCCGGCCTTCAGAAAGCGCTGCGTTCGATCTCCCAATTGCGCGAGCGCTTCGCCATTCAAGAGGTGGACCGCAGCGAACTGGATGCGTTGCGTGCAGACACTTCGCGCACTTTGTACCTGCTCGATGTGCGCACCCGGGAGGAATACCAGGACGGTCATCTGCCGCTGTCCGTTTGGGCCGAAGGCGGGCAACTGGTGCAGGCCACCGATCAATGGATCGCCACCCACCATGCACGCGTGGTGCTGATCGATGACAGAAACGGGGTGCGCTCGGCGATCACCGCCTCCTGGTTGATCCAGCTCGGCTGGAAGGATGTCTACACCTATGGCCTCGACACTGCCACAGATGCGCTGGAGATCGGGCCCGGACGCCGTTCAGCGGTAGGGTTGCCTGCGCCGGCCTCTCAAATCACCACAGACGAACTTAAAGAGGGCCTGGATGCCAAGAAGATCTCGCTCTTCGATTTCTCGGGCAGTCAATCCTATCGGGCGAGCCACATCCCCGGCGCGCAGTTCGCGTTGCGCTCGCGCATAGACCAGCGTCTGCTGGACGCTGCAGCGGGCCGCGACATCGTGGTCGTAGCGGCTGACCCTGCCCTAGCACGCTTGGTTGCGGCTGATATCGCTCGCATTGCAGGCAACGACAAGGTTCGGGTGTTCGCCGGAGCCAATCAAGCCTGGAAAGACAGCGGCCAAACCTTGCAGGGCGCCGATCACGCGCAATGGCATGACCCCGCCGACGACGTATGGCTATCGCCCTACTTCCGCGAAGACCGCTTCGGTGCGTTCAAGACCTATATCGATTGGGAAGTGGGTTTGATCGACCAACTCAAGCGCGACACCACCATCTCCTTCAAGCACTACGGACAACATGCCTGAGCCACTCCTTTCCGTTGCCGACTTGCGCGTTTCCTTTCGTGTGCAAGGCGCCTGGCGCGAAGTTGTCCATGGCGTTTCCTTCGACCTGCACGCTGGCGAGACCTTAGCCATTGTTGGCGAATCCGGTTCCGGCAAGAGCGTCACGGCGCTGGCCATCATGCGGCTTTTGTCCACCGACCATGCCCGTACCGAAGGCCGCATCACGTTAGCCGGTCAGGAGCTGACGTCGCTGCCAGAACGATCCATGCAGGCCATCCGCGGCAACCAGATATCCATGGTTTTCCAGGAGCCCATGACCAGCCTTAATCCGGTGCTCAGTGTGGGCTACCAGATAGGCGAGGCCTTGCGACAGCATCGCGGCCTGACCGGGCGCGCCGCGCGAGACGAAGCGGTGCGCCTGCTAGACCGTGTTCACGTGCCCAACGCACGCGGCCGCGTCAAGGACTATCCGCAACAGTTCTCAGGGGGTATGCGCCAACGGGTCATGATCGCCATGGCCCTGGCCTGCGAACCGGACATTCTGATCGCCGATGAACCGACCACAGCGCTGGATGTAACCATACAGGCTCAGATCCTGGACCTGATCAAGGAACTGCAAGCCGACACCGGCATGGCCGCGCTGTTCATCACGCACGACATGGGCGTGGTGGCAGAGATCGCTGACCGAACTCTGGTCATGTACCAAGGCCATGCTGTAGAAGCCGGTTCCACCGCGGCCATTTTCGAGACACCCCACCACGCGTACACCCGCGCCCTGCTGGCGGCGGTACCACGCCTTGGCGACTTGAAGGGCAAGCCAAGACCTGAACCCTTCAGTCTGGTAGACACAGCCACTGGACATACCCACAAACCAAGCTTCGAGGCGAGCCTTCCGCAGGACGACGTGCCGCCTGTTCTAGCTGTGCATGGGTTGACGACACGCTTCGACGTTCGCGACGGGCTGTTCGGCAGGGTCACCGCGCGCGTGCATGCGGTGGAAAATGTGTCTTTTACGATCCAGCCTGGCGAGACACTGGCGCTGGTCGGTGAGTCGGGCTCCGGTAAATCGACCATAGGCCGCTCCATCATCGGTCTGGTGACGCCCACCAGCGGTTCAATTGAGCTAGACGGCCAGGAGATCTCGGGATTCTCGCGAACCGCGTTGGCCAGTTTGCGCAAGCGCATGCAGATCCTTTTCCAGGACCCCTATGCCAGCCTGGACCCGCGTCAGACTATCGGGCAAGCCATCGCCGAACCGCTGTTGTTCCATGGTTTAGCGGATCGTTCGTCAGTAGCTGACCAGGTCGCCACGGCACTGAGAAAAGTCAGCCTGGACCCAGACATGGCCAGCCGCTACCCGCACGAATTTTCAGGCGGGCAACGCCAGCGCGTCTGCCTGGCGCGCATCCTGGGGCTGCAGCCCAGCCTGATCATTGCCGACGAATCCGTGTCCGCGCTTGATGTGTCAGTGAAGGCCAGAATCATCAATCTGATGCTGCAATTGCAGGCAGAACTCGGCTTAGCCTATCTCTTCATTTCGCACGATCTGGCCACCGTAGAACGCATCAGCCATCGCATTGCCGTGATGTATCTCGGTGAGATCGTTGAGATTGGCATGCGCGATGCCATTTTGAACAATCCGCAGCATCCCTACACGCGGCAGTTGCTCTCAGCCGTCCCGGTGCCGGATCCAGGACACCGGCGTCAACGTGCGGCCGCTACCAGCGGCACTGGCATAGATTCTCGCAGTCAACGCCATCCACTCAGTTATGTCTCGCCGAGCCGGACGTACCGCAACGTGTCACCAAGCCACTTGGTGCTCGCTACGGCATAACCCTCCGAAACCGCCGACCAACATCTGCGTTACTTGGTGTCCATGCTCGCTTTTATCCTCTTCAGCTCCGGAACCCAACGCTCGGTCTCAGCACGCACATAGGCGTCGTATTCGTCGGGGCTTGAGCCTTTAGGTTCTACGGACATCTCGCGAGCGCGCTCCTTGAAGTCTCGGTCATTCAAGACCTCGTTGACTATCTTGTTGAGTTCCTTGACGGTCTCCACGGGTGTTCCAGCGGGAACAGACAAGCCATACCAAAGATTGCCGTTGAAGTCGTAACCCTGCTCCTTGAAGGTCTGGACGTTCGGGAACTGCGGCAGCCTCGACTCACCCATGACGCCCAGCAAGGTCATGCGACCATCACTCACGTAGGGAGCAATGCCAGATGGACCGGTGCCCATGATGTCAATTTGCCCCGACACCAAGGCAATAAAACCTGGTGCCACACCGTTGAAAGGTATGTGAGTGGTCTTGAAACCGTACTTATTCTCGAAGGCCAGAGGAGCCAGGTTCGTGATGATGGCGGCTCCCGGAGAGCCTCGATTGATTTTCTCGGGGTTCGCTTTTGCGTAAGCCACCAAACCACGAATGTCCTTGAATGGAGCATCTGGACGCGCCACGATAAGAGAGGGTTGGTAGCCGATCTGAGTGACACCCCGGAAGTCTTTCTGGGGATCGTAAGTCAGCTTATCAAGCAAAACTGCATTGCTGACCAGCGTCCCAAGCGATGCAAAAAGGATGGTGCGTCCATCCGGCTTGGCGCGCGCAACGGCCGTCGCGGCGATCATGCCACTTGCACCCGGTTTGTTCTCCACCACCATCTGTACGCCACGCTTGGACAACCCATTGGAAAGCAGCCGGGCATAGAGGTCAGTCCCGCCGCCAGGCGCAAAAGGCACCACCACTTTGAGAGGTTGCGATGTCAAGGACGTGGTGGGTTGCGCAAACGCACTCAACGCGGAAAAGATAAGTGCCAAGCCAGCCACTTTGAAAGGCAACTTCATTTTTGTCTCCACAGAATCATCAAGAAGCTCAGTTGAATTGCGAAAAAATCGCGCGTCTTCTACACAGCAAAAGTGTAAGCATCTCAATGCCATGAACGCAGTACAGAAACGGAAACTCGAGGTTTCCGTTTTCTCATTTTTCCGCCCGATTCCACTGGTAGGAAATCTGCATGCAATACGGGCAGCCATAAAAAAGGACCGCCCCATCACGATCAAGGCGCACCGGCTTTTGCTCAGGTGCCCGTGATGGAGGAGTCCCTAAGCGCTGCGATCATCACGAAACTGGAACCGACTTCCGGTCAATGGTCACGCTTCACTTGTCTTTAGCTGCGAGACGAAGAACAGCGGTCAGATTAAAAAAATCCGGCACCTCGTCGAGATGAACGGTCAATCCATTCGCCAGCGTGTGCGAACCCTGAATGAGCTGAGGTAAGGAAGCGAAGTTCTCCCTGATCTGCTTGATGACTGAGGGGACGTCGTTGCATGAAGAATTTTTCAACTTCTCTTCGATGTCCAACCTGATCCCCGTCATGTGGTGCATCGTGATGTCTTGCGCAGAAAAAATGTGGTGTTTGCCACCTTTGACATAGATGCACCTCGTCGGATCCACTTGATCGACCGGATACCAACCGCAAAATTCGTGGGTTGTTTGCTCAGTCAACCGGCAGATGAACGCAGTCTGATGGTTCGGGACATGTTCCGCGCCTATCCCCCTCAACTGCAAAGTGGGCCGTCCGTAGTAGTTGACATAGCTCACAGTGGTGAAATCGATTCCGTGCTCCTCTATGAAGCGCTTGGCATCCTCAAGCTGTTGCGGAACGTAGAACTCGTCAACGTCGCAAAACATCAAATGGTCTGCGCCTGCGGCTTTGGCACATTCCAACCCCATGACCCGTTTGCGAAACTCATTGCGCCCGCCTCTGAGCGCCAGATCTGGCGTGTAGGACAGCAGGCTATCTATCAAGCCGAGCGCTGTGGCCTCCTGCAGCGCGACCCGGGAGATTTGGGAGCTTGGGTTCCCATAGTTGGATCTCTCTTGAAAGACAACCGATAGGTGGTCAACATGCGGGCGAATACTCTGAAGTACTGGGACCAGCAGCTCCCCGCCATCAAAAAAATTGAACGTCGCTGACAGCTTCATAGTTGTCTCGCAATCTCATAGCTTAAGGTGGCTCCGGAAATTCAATCTGTCCGCTACGCAGCGAATAGCACCGTCTCGGATTGACTTGTGGTGATGTGGCCAAGTCGGAGCTGATAAGCGGGCTGCAGCTCAAGGATGAGCTCAGACAGTGCCAGCAGATCATCTGATCGATGATAGGCGGCGATCGCAAGACGCGGCTTGAACTCTCGAAGTACCTGCCGGGCTCCACGCAGTGCGGCCCCTTCATGCGCTTCGATGTCCATCTTGATGAAGTCAATGCGGTCAACACGCCCGTCTTCGACAAGGCGATCCAGCGTCTCGGTGCGAACGGTGCCGTCGCCGTCAGAATTGATGTAAGAGGCTGCGCCCTGAGCCATGAACGAAAGCGTCCGTTCAGGCTGATCACTGATAGCTCTTTCAAGAACGGTCACTCGGTCGGCAAGCTCAGGATTGCGGGCGAGGTTACGATGCAAAATTTTCAAGTTCGACGCATTGGGCTCAAACGAGATAACACGCCCTTCTGGCCCGGCCTCCGCGGCGAAAGCCAGAGCCGTGTCTCCAAAGCACCCTCCGCCGTCGATCACGACATCACCGGGTTGGATATGCACCTCAGGGTGATAGTACTGCCGCGCCGTAAAAGTCGCGGCAATATTGCCAAGCCACGCTTCGATGTTGAGCTGGCTGCCGAAGTACTCGAAGTCAAACAACAACATCGGCCACGGGGGGATCGGCTCTCCGCCGGCGGGACCGACCGTCGCTGAACGCGCAGGGCCATAAACGGCCCCAAGCTGCAGCTCAGTGGCCCAGGGCATGTTGTAGCGCTGGTAACCCAACGAGCGGTACAGCAAGATGGCCAACAAGATCTCACGTGATGGGGTGTCGAGCCGGTCAGCCAGGCGGGTCCATCGATCTTCAGCTCCGGTGACCAGCGCCACAAAATGGTCCACCTCATGCAGGGTGCGGGGAATCGGTGGGTCGGCCACAGCGAGCCAGTGGTCAATGACTGGTTCCGCAATGAGATGATGACGAAGCCTGTTGATCTCGCCAAGAAGCCGGGATACAAATTGGGAGTTTTGAGTCATCTGGCGTATATCTTTTCACGGGCAAAGCTAGGACAGTGGAGGATTGAAAAGATCTGTGCCTTCTCAAAATGCGCGGGTCACCTATTCCCCAGTTCATATGAGTCCAGAATAGAGACGGTAGTTTGAATTCTCTCCGAACTTCCCGACTATCGTAGGCCAACGTAGCAAAAAAAATGCGCGATTTGCCTACGATTTTCCCTGAGACAAAGACGTGGCATTCTCCCTCGCAGAAGGCGATTCAACACGCCTGCCTCACAGGCTCGGAGAAAGCCCATTCACGGAGGTCTCGCCCTGACCATACCTTGGTTGATGCAGCTCTCTGGAAACGACGGAAGCTCACGTGCACAATCAGGCTATGAACGAAGCTTCACCTCCTGCCGCCCAACCCAAAAATCCGCTTCACGGTGTCACGCTGGAGGCTATGGTTCGCGCGCTCGAAGCCCAGTATGGATGGGCTGGACTCGCCGAGCGGATACCGGTGCGCTGCTTCTCGCATGATCCAGGTGTGAATTCCAGCCTGAAGTTTTTGCGCAAAACACCATGGGCCAGAGAGAAAGTGGAAGGGCTTTACCTGTTCATGCTTCGAGAGCAAAAACGAATGCAGCGACCTGACTATTGAGACTTTAAAAAATTGAGAAAAATACCCGTTCTGGCCTGTCGAAACCTTGCGCGGCGCATCGACCTTGCGACAGGCTTGAACGGTTTTATGCTTGACCGAAACCATAGAACTTCAACCAAACCGTTCGCGCTGAGGTTCTATGGTTTTCGTCAAGTTTTTACAGCAACGATGGAGGCGTCGAAGTTGCTTTTTTGCTTGAACAGTGAGAATGCCACGCGCAGGAGTTTTCGGGCGAGCACGATCAGGGCAGCGGTT
>NZ_AUGX01000058.1 GCF_000422885.1 Ottowia thiooxydans DSM 14619
GAAATGAGATCGAACGCCTCTTTCGCCGCCTCAAAGGCTATCGCCGGATCTTCTCTCGCTTCGAGAAACTCGACATGATGTTCATCGGTTTCATCACCTTCGCACTGATCGTCGATGGACTTCGTTTGTGTTAACACGCCCTAGCTTGCGGCAGCTGTTTGAACGTAGTGAGCGAAGCGAAAGAAGTGAGTTCTGCCGCACCGCCCCGGATGGCCGGCCCCCTTGACCGAGCACCGGAGGGTGCCCGGAGCGCAGCGTAGGGACACGGACTTGGGGTCGCATTTCTTTGGTTACTTGCTTTGTGCGAGCAAAGAAAGGGACTGCGCTGCCGGGCGCAATCCCGGCCTCCGACCTAAAGAGAAGAGCAGAAGGAAATTTACAACCGCAGCGCCTAAATCAACCGCCGCTTGCCCTCACCGGATGGCCGGCCCCCCCAACCCTCTCCCAGGGGGAGAGGGAGTTAAAACCTGCAGCCCCCAGCAGGGGAAGGAGTAAAACTAGCCCACCGCCTCGGGTGCTGGGGCTCAAGTCGGCAGTTGGGCCTGCATGGGTCTCTCCCAGAGGGCGAGGGGGTAAATACAAACTTCCGCTCGCCATCAGGCGATACCATTGCCCTCTAGTTTTAGTCGGGAGTCTCCATGCCGCCAGCCGTTTCCAACTCGATCACCGATGTACGCGGAGTCGAGGTGGGTCACTTCACGGATAGCCGTCGTCCCACAGGCTGCAGTGTGGTTCTCACTCGTGCAGGCGCGGTGGGAGGCGTCGACGTGCGTGGTGCGGCGCCTGGCACGCGGGAAACTGATCTGCTCGATCCGGCCAATCTGGTGAACACGGTGCATGCCGTGGTGCTTTCTGGCGGCAGTGCCTTCGGGCTGGATGCCGCAAGCGGCGCGATGCGCTGGTTGGACGAAAAAGGGTTGGGCCTGGATGTGGGCTCGGCCCGTGTTCCTATCGTCCCGGGGGCCGTGCTTTTTGATTTACACGTAGGTGACTCACGCATCCGCCCCGACTCGGCTGCGGGCTATGCCGCTTGCCAGGCAGCCTCCACCTCGTCGCCCGCCCAAGGCAGCGTAGGCGCAGGGGCCGGCGCCTGTGTGGGCAAGATGTTCGGCATGGCCTACGCCATGAAAGGCGGCATTGGCAGCGCTTCGGTGTGCGTGGATGGTGTCACGGTTGGCGCTCTGATCGCGGTCAATGCGCTGGGTGATGTGCTCGATGTGACCACTGGCGCCTTGCTTGCAGGCGCGCGCACTGCGGATGGTCGGGGCCTGCGCAATACCAGCCGTACGCTGCTAGCCGGCGTGCCACCTTTGACGATGTTGGCGGGCGCCAACACCACGATAGGGGTAGTTGCCACCGATGCCGTACTGACCAAAGCGCAGGCCAAACGCCTGGCGGGCGCAGGGCACGATGGCCTGGCCCGTGCTATCCATCCTGTGCACACGCTCTACGATGGTGACACGCTGTTCGCATTAGGCACCGGCCAGGTGGCGCATTCGCCCGGATTGAACGTGCTCGCGGTGATGGCAACGGAAGCTGTTGCCCGCGCCTGCGCCAATGCCGTGCGTGCGGCACAAGGCTTGAGGCTGGGCGATTTGTGGCTGCCTTCGGCCTCCGATCTGGTTGGCCTCGGCGCAGAGTCTTCCAAGCAGCCTGGATAATCGGGCCGATGCGTCGTAACTTGCTTCTTTGGCTGCTGTCGCTGCGCGACATGCTGGCTTCCGTGGGCCCCGTGGCCATATTGGCTGCGGCCCTGTTGGTGGGCGCCTATTGGTGGCTTGATCCGCAGCCTCCCAAGCGTGTGACGCTTGCCACGGGCCCCGCCGGCAGTGCGTACGCCGAGTTCGGCGAGCGCTATGCACAGGCGCTCAGCAGGAGCCGCACGACTGTGCAGTTACTTACCACCGAAGGCTCTCAAGCCAATCTGCAGGCCTTGCGCTCCGGCACTGCTGACGTGGCGTTCGTGCGTGGCGGCAGCGCCGATGCATCAGCCGATGGAGAAGCTGGCCTCGCATCCCTGGGAAGTTTGTTTTACGAGCCGCTGTGGGTGTTTTACCGGGTGGACGCCATGGCACCTCCCGTGCCAAAAGAACCAGCCTCACGCCTGGCCGTCAAACCGGCGCAGAAGGAAAGCATTCCGCCATTGACTGCGTTATACCAACTCAAGGGCTGGCGAATCAACGTCGATCAACCGGGCAGTGGGGTGCCTGAGATCATGCAGCGCTTGCTGGCAGCCAATGGCCTGGAGAGCGATGCAGTCATGCTCAGCCAA
This sequence comes from Ottowia thiooxydans DSM 14619, assembly GCF_000422885.1. Lineage (GTDB taxonomy): Bacteria > Pseudomonadota > Gammaproteobacteria > Burkholderiales > Burkholderiaceae_C > Ottowia > Ottowia thiooxydans. Next base: position 2,273 of record NZ_AUGX01000058.1, read on the forward strand.
CTTCCGCCCGAAGCCGCCGCCGAGGCGTTGCAGGGAGGCCTGATCGATGCGGTGGTGCTGATCACGGCGCCGGAGTCGCCCCTGGTTGCCAAGTTGCTCCGAGCACCCGGCATCGCCTTGATGGATGTTTCTCAGGCAGACGCCTATGCACGCCGTTTTCCGTTTCTGCAGACTGTCACGCTGCCGCGTGGCGTGGTGGATCTTTCGTCTGATGTGCCCCCGCATGACATCACCCTGCTGGCCACCACCACTTCGTTGCTCACGCGAGAGGAAACACACCCGGCACTGCGTCAGTTGTTTGCCCAGGCCGCGCAAGGTCTGCATGGTGAAGCGGGATGGTTCAACCGCGCACGTGATTTTCCCAATACCCGTACCAGTGAACTGCCGGTCAGTCCGGAAGGTGACCGGGCGATCAATGGCACCCCGCCGTTTTGGCAGCGCTACCTGCCATTTTGGGCCAGCAACCTTCTGGAGCGCATGTGGCTCGTGATCGGCGGTTTGATCGTTCTGCTGCTCCCGTTAAGTCGCATAGTGCCCCCGCTTTACACATTCCGGGTTCGGCGCCGCGTGTTCCGTTGGTATGCGCGTCTGCGCGATATAGAGACCAAGCTGGAGGAGGGCGCTGGTGATCGCCAACCGTTGCTGAATGAACTGGACGAACTCGATCGCGTGGCCAATCAGATCGCAGTACCGTTGGCACATGCGGAGGAGCTTTACGCGCTGCGCAGCAACATCAACTCCGTGCGGAAGAAGGTATTGGCTGCGGGACAGCACACTACTAGATCGGGTGCAAGCTAGGGCGTGTTCACACTAAATTCGCCCTAGAAATCACACGTCAAACAGCGAACGCAGCCGCTCGCGGTAGGGCTGTTGGCAAACGGGAGAGTCGGGGTGGATTTCTGCCAGATAGCGACGTGCATTGGTCAACTGATTCGGCAACTGATCGTCATGTTCTTCTATCGCGCGCTCAAGCGCGTCAGCCGCTGCCGCCACATCGAAACCCTCGTAGTAGTAGCCTAGATTTTTCAGAAACGGTGAGTTGTGAACGAGAGCAAAGCCTCCGTGTAGTGCTTCGTAGTACGTGTAGTTCAGCGCGTTTTCCCATTGATGCGAAAGCATCACGTCCGCATGAGGCCCCAATACTTGTTTCAAGGGGAAGCGGGGATCGAAGCTTGCTTTGCGCGCCTGTACGATCTCCAGATCCAGGGCGATACTTGTGAGCGTGTTGTTGCTTTTAAGGTGCTCTGTGTTGGTCAAGTAAACGTGTTCGACCAACTCCGGCTTTCGTCTGTACAACACCTCACACGTAAGTAACGGTAGCAGGCAGGCCTTTGTGACGTTCACGTTGGGCTCGAAAATGCCGATTCGCCGCGACGATCGGCCGTTTGGGACGTACCGCCAAGGCGTTGTCGCAGCGGTGGGGCTGCCATCCGAGTAATCGAGGAAATAGCTGGACCAGATATGCGGCAATACCTTGGCCGGGCATTTGTATATCGCTTCGTATAGGGTCTGCGCGGTTTTTTCGTAGTGCGGGTTGAACCAGATTTCGTTGTAAGCAACCTTGCCCGGATTCGGATTCCATTGGTGCTTGTCGAACAAGATGGATTCCACCGTGATGGCGTAGCTGTTGCCGACCCGGTATGCAACGCATTTGCCGCCTCGATCGGCCAGCGCCTGCACGTGATCATCGCCAACGAACAAGGCCATCTCGACCAGCAGATCCACTTGTCCGATGACGCTGTTCAATGGAGCGAGATCTTCGGTAAAGGCGCTCAGCATCATTTCGGGAGAGTAAGCGGGTACCGGTTCTCCATATGCCAGCCAGACACGGCCGACCTCGGGCATCTGCTTGAACATTTGGTAGAGAAATATGCAGTGCTGATTGCAGCCGTTGAACCAGATGGACTGATTCGGATTTTCCTTGTCGAGTTGAAACGTGATCGCCACGTTGATTTTTCTAGACATCACCAGGGAATTCGTATTTAGTAGCGATAGAACACTTGCTGGAACGCCGTTGTGTCCACGTGACGAGTGAGCGCTAGCGCAGACAGCAGGCGTGCTTTGGGTGGTGATTGGTCGTCCGTCACGATCCAGTCGTGCGCATCGTCCTGGGCGTTTGCATTGCGGATCACGGGCCCAGCGCCCGTGCGCGTGGCTCGTACAAGCCATACGCCACGTTCGCGCAATGCGGTGAGGTGGTCAAGCAGATAGGCGGGTACCGTGCCACCGCCGACGCCCGCATACACGATGGCGCGTGCGCCCATGGCCACCCAGGCGTCGAAGACTTCAGCTCGCATGCCGGCATGCCCGGCGACAACGCCTACCAGAGGAAGCGCACCAAGCGTGGTGATGTCGAACTCGCTTTGAGTGGTGTGCGGCCTGGCCACCTGACGGTACCAACGCGGGACGCCTTCAACCACCAGGCCCAATGCGCCGTGGGGCGAGGCGAATGCATCGAGCCGCATGGCATGTACTTTAGCCACGTCTCGGGCGCTATGGATTTCTTCATTCATCACCACCAGCACGCCTCGGCCCTGAGTGCTGGGATGAGCCGCGACGGCGACCGCATGCACCAGGTTGGCGGGACCATCGGCCGCGAGCGCGGTGCCAGGACGCATGGCGCCAGTGACTACGATAGGTTTGGCGCTGTTCACCGTGAGGTGCAGAAAATAGGCGCTTTCTTCCATGGTGTCTGTGCCATGGGTGATGACGACGCCATCCACGTCCTCTCGGTCACAGAGGGTGGCTACCCTGCGCGCCAGGGTGAGCAGCTTGTCGTCCGTGAAATCGGCTGAATCGATTTGCAGCAGTTGCTCTGTCTGAAGCTGAGCCAGGCGTGCCAACTGCGGCACGCGGGCGATGAGGTCGTCGGCGCCAATCACCGCAGCTTGATAAGCGGCAGAAGGCTCGCCTTCGGCGCCAGCACCGGCGATGGTGCCGCCAGTGGCCACCAAGGCAATGCGCGGCAGCGGAGCAGAGAGGTTTGTCATAGACTTCATTGTCTCGCACCGCCTAGTGGTCAAGGTTTTTGCCCATTTTCTAGACGCGGAGCGTCCCATGGGAGAAAAAGTCGATGAAACGCCTGATAGCCGTCCTGCTCGCTACCGCCGCCATGGCGCCCGCTCTTGCAGCGCTCAAGCCAGGAGACCCTGCTCCGGTGTTCAAGGCCCCGGCTGCTCAGGCTGGTAAGGCCTTTGAGTTCGACATGGCCCAGGCCCTGAAGAAAGGGCCTGTGGTTCTGTATTTTTTCCCGAAAGCCTTTACGGCGGGCTGCACAGTCGAGGCGAATGCGTTTGCTGAGGCCACGCCAAAATTCGCCACGCTCGGTGCCACGGTCATTGGCGTCTCCCATGACAACATCGACACGCTCAAGCGTTTTTCGAGCGAGGAGTGCCGAGACCAGTTCGCTGTGGGCTCTGATCCCCAGGCTCGAACCATCAAGGCTTACGATGCCGGCTCGCTCATGCCGGGCATGGCCAGCCGTATTTCCTATGTGGTGGGCCAGGACGGCAAGATCGCCTTTGCGCACCAGGGTAGCAACCCGCTGGAACACGTGGAAGTCACCATGCGTGCGGTGCAGAACTTGAAGCGCAATCCGGCTAAATAGCCCAGCTATGTGCGGGCGCTGTAACGCCGCAGATCGCCCCAAGTCCGACGCCCGACGCCCGACGCCCGACGCCAGGTTGCCCTGTGCCAGGATGCCCTGCGCCCCAAAATACTCGATCAGCGAGACAGGCCCGCGTCCTTAACGACCTTCTCGTATTTCTCCGCCTCGCTGCGCACGTAGGAGGTGAATTCAGCCGGAGACCGCGCGTCAGGTTCTGCTCCCAGTTCGCGCAGTTTCTGAACCATGTCCGGTGCCGCCAGCACCGCGGCCAGGTCATCGGAAAGCCGCTTTTGTACCGGCCGGGGAACCTTGGCCGGCGCGAATAACGCGAACCAGGCACTGACCTCATACCCGGGCAAGCCGCTTTCGGCCGCCGTCGGCACGTTCGGCAGCAGGGCGCTGCGCTGTGCGCCGGTCACTGCCAGGGCCTTAAGCTTGCCTTGGCGCACGTAGGGCGCTGACGTCGTTTGCAGATCAAACATGAGCGGGACGTGCCCGGCGAGCACGTCCCCCAAGGCGGGCGCGCTGCCGCGGTAGGGCACGTGCAACAGCTTGATGCCGGCTGCCCCCGCGAGCATCTCTCCCGCCAGGTGATTGGAAGTGCCTGGCCCTGCCGAGGCGTAGCTGATGCTACCGGGCTGCTTTTTGGCCGCCGCGATGAGGTCAGGCAGAGTCTGATATGGCGCGTCCGGGCGGGCCACGAGAACGAAAGGAATTGAGCCGAGAGATGCCACGGCCGCGAAATCGCGTACCGGGTCATACCCAACCTGGGACATCGCCGGATTGATCGCGTGTGAGCTGACCGTGCCCAGTAATAGCGTGTAGCCATCCGGCGCGGCTTCGGCCACATAGCGGGTACCGATGGCGGTGCCTGCGCCCGCCTTGTTTTCCACCACGACCGGTTGCCCCAGCTTCTCGGAGAGCTTTTGTCCTACCGTGCGAGCCAGGATGTCGGCCGTGCCGCCCGGAGGGTAGGGGACCACCATGGTCACCGGGCGGCTGGGATAGGTCTGCGCTCCAGAGAGCAACGGGGCCCCGGATAGCGCGAAAAGGATGATCAGCGAGGCACTCCGACGCGGTAAAAAACTCATGCAGCTCTCTCCAGGTTCGTGGGATATTCTTGTGACAGGATTCGCTTTGCATAATCGGAAGACCTGCCGCCCTTGTCTAATACCGATGACGCGCGATGCTGATACGGGCCGTGAATTACGGCAAGTCATTGGGCCTTCGCAAAACCCCTCGCGGCGCCGCAAGGCTCGGTCTCGGATGGTCCGCGGCGTTGAGGGCCTTGCCAATAGCATCGGCTATTGGCTGCAAAACTCACCTCGCAGCCCATTCCAACCCTAACGTTCTGCATCCGTGATGGGTTTTGTGGAGGATCCTTTGGTCATTCCGCTTGCCACGATTCGTTGCGCGATAGCCAGAAAGACAGGCACCACGGGGTTGTCGTTTTCCTTGGAGGAGGCGAAAACCAGTCCATAGGTCGGTGGTGGGTGCGTGTCGGCAATTTCAAGAAAGCAGACGTCCTCCATGCGAAGGCGGCGCATGGAGGAGGGTACGAGAGCGATCCCCAGGCCGCCCGCTACGAGCGTGAGAATGGCCTGCATCTGGGACGCCTCTTGCACCACCTTGGGCAGGAAACCCGCGGCTTTGCAGGCGTTTGGCAGCGTCGCGGCAAACCCTGCCCCCTCCGAGCTCGGAAAAGCCACGAAAGGCTCAGCGGCCAACTCTCTCATTCTGATTTTCTGACGTGAAGCCAGCGCGTGGCCAGAGGGGATGGCCAGGGCGAACTGCTGAGACTGCAAGTCCAACAGGTTCAAGTCCCTGGCGTCGTTCAGAGGGCCCACCAGCAGCGCCAGGTCGGTATGCCCGCAGCGCAGGTCCTCCAGTTGGCGGTTGGTCGTTTCGGCGGTGAGCTTGAGTTGCACCGTGGGATAGTCCATCTGGAATCGCTTGAATATGGCGGGAAGGACATCCAGCGCCGCGCTGGGCACGAAAGACAGCCGCAGCAAACCTTCCAGTCCTTCGCCGGTGCGGCGTGCGCGCTCTACCGCCTGCTCGGACATCTGCAACAGGCGACGGGCGTCCTTATAGAAAATTTGCCCTGCGGGCGTCAACCGGACGTGGTGCTTGCTGCGATCGAGCAGTTTCGTGCCGATCATGGTTTCCAGGTTCTGCATGGCGACAGACAGCGGGGGCTGCGACATGTGCAGGCGTTCCGCCGCGCGGCGGAAATTCAGTTCCTCGGACACCACCACAAACTGACGCGCCAACCGAAGTTCGAGCATGAAAGGCACCTCCTGAAACGGAATGAAAGATGGCTTGGCACGAAGAGCATCACCTTGTTGGCAATATCGATGGCGAATAACCAAGCTGTGTGAATAGTATTGGAAGTATCAAGACTGATTGCCTAACATGGATAAAACAAAAACCGTGTTGGCACGGGCGGCGCCTTCGCTGCGTAAGGCTCCCGGTGTCATTTGCAACCCACCCAAGGACCCGCCATGCAAGCCTCGCTCCTCGAAGAAATTCCCCAGGTGCCGAACCCTTATCCAGTCGTCTCCAAAATGGAGTATCCCGAGGTGTGGAGGTTGTGCACGCAGGCGCGTGAACTGGCTTGGGACCCTGTTGCCGACATCGATTACAGCGATCTGACCAAGGCCGATTTACCGCTCGAAGTTCGCCAGGCCGGCGCGGAGTGGTGGAGCCTGCGGGCGTGGATGGAACATGGCGCCACGCCCTATGGCGCGGAGCGGCTGCGCGAGGCCATCTTTCAGCACCAACCTTTTGAGGTCAAGCAGCACATCACCAACTTCATCGCTGAGGAACTCCGGCATCACGAAGCGAGCTTTCGGATCGCTGAGCATCTGCACGCCTACGAACCCACTCCGAGGGCTGATTACTTCAAGGACATCATTCCTCGTTTCCACGACGAGAAGGATGAAAAGGCCATGAGCTTTTTCGCCGGCCTGTCGGTCAATACCTTGTTCGAGCAATTGTCCGGGGAGTTGCTGCAGGCGCGGTACGAGAATGCGCGCTTTGCTTCTATCCGGGAGGCCTGCCGCCTGATCCTGCGTGATGAGGCGCGCCATATCCAGTTCGGCCGGATCATCATGCGCCGTTTCTTCACCGACCTCTCCGCCGATGAGAAACGCATCATCGGCGAGAAGGTGGCGAAAAAGCTGCGCAACAGCCTGCTCAATGGCGTCTATTCAGTGGTGAATCTGCCGCCTGATGAGCGTGCCCGCTCCGGCAGGAACCGCGCATTGGCAGCTGAGTATGGACTTGGCGCGACGCATCCGGAAGAGGAAATCCCGATCATCCGAAAGGGAGTCGAGCAGATTCGTGAGGACGTCGGGGCTTACGGCGTCGAAATTCCCTACATCCCCGAACTCGATTCCGTCGCCACCCATTGAACATCAAGCCATGAACCGAGTCCCTTCACACGCTGGCGCTCTCTTTCCCGTGTGCCCCCACCTCCTGGACATCGCTTACAGCGGTTCCCGCCCGGAGTGGTGGATCGATGTAGACGCCGTGGCGTTCTTGCTGGCGCAGTGCTGATGGCCGGGTACGCCCTGGGCGCGCGCCCATCTGGCGTGACCGAACGCCTGCGCCAGATCGGGCCGCGCTGGCAGGAAGACATTCGCACCGCCGGTGACGAAACCAAGGACTTGTACCTTCCGTTACTGCGAGCGGCTTCCCAGGAAGGGGTTGAGGTTCTACCGAACCTGCCTTATGGGTCGGGGCCGAGGCAGGTGCTCGACATCCATCGACCCGTCGGGGCGGATCGCGCGCCGGTACTGGTGTTCGTGCACGGTGGCGCCTTCGTTCGGGGTGACAAAACCATCAATGACCAGATGTACGGTAACGTGCTCACTTGGTTTGCCCGGCGGGGCTGCGTCGGTGTCAACGTGGAATACCGGCTGGCAGCGGAGGCGCCGTATCCTGGCGGTAGCCTCGATCTAGGGATGGCTTGCGGATGGCTTGAGAAGCACATCGCACAGTACGGCGGCGACCCACGCCGTATTTGCCTGCTTGGCCATTCGGCAGGCGGCACGCACGTGGCTTCGCTGCTGTGCGATCCACGGCCCGAATTGGCCGCGCTGTCGCCAAACGTTGCTTGTGCGGTGCTGGTCTCAGCCCGCCTGAGGGCGGACGTGCTGCCCGTCAACCCCAATGCTCAGGGTGTCCGGGGCTATTACGGCGACGATGCGGCGGCCTATGAAGCGTGCTCGCCGGTCTCGTATGCTGCTCGCTTGCGGCAACCGGTGTTCGTGGCCAACGCGCAGTTCGAAAACCCCCTGCTCGATTTATACGGGCTGGAGTTCGCCTTGGCGCTGGCGCGCGCGCGCGGCGTGGCGCCGCTCCACGTTACGCTCGCCGATCACAACCACGTGTCCATGATGGCCCACTTCAACTCCGGCGAGCACTGGCTGGGTGAGCAAATACTGGACTTTTTTGAAAGCGCTTGTCGCTGAACGGTTCCTTAGGCCACGTCAGCGCGTGGCCGCCTTCAGATGCGAGGGCGATTTTGCAAACCTCATGCATTCAAAACATGGCTGCCGCCTCGCTCGAGAATGCACCCTCTGTGTACTAAATTTCGTACATTGGGGTTTGTCTGGAGTGAATATCTCCCTAAAAATTAACCAATAGTTCGTGAATTAATTCATCATTCATGTGATGAATTTATCTCACACCTCTCGGCCTTTCATTGGTTTCTGGTATGAAAAGCGCCGGGCTTTTGGCTGGAGCTTGCAGCTTTCTACGCTCTTGGCGTTCTCGTTCCTGGTATCTCCCGCGTCCGCACAGGCTAACGACCCCATCGTCATCGTGGTCCCTTACGCGCAAAACGGACCGACAGACCGTACCTTGCGCGCCATGATCAAGCCGCTCAGTCAGGCGCTTGGCGGCACGCAAATCACGGTCAAGAACGTGGCTAGTCCGGGTGGGGTGCAGGGTTTGGCTGAGGTGGCCAAGGCCAGCCCTGATGGGCGTACCTTGCTTTTTACCAATACCAACGTGGCACTGCTGCCGGCGCTTGGTGAGAAGCTTCCCTTCGATCCACGCAACGATTTCAGCTTTCTGGGATTGGTGCTGGAGTCGCCCATGGTCGTGCTGGGTCGCCCATCACTGGAAGCACAGACGTCTGGGGATCTCGCACAGTGGATGACCCGTACCGATGGCAAGCAGGTGAGGCTTGCCGATGCAGGGGCGGGGTCGGCGTCTTATTTATGCGGCTTGTTCCTGCAAAGTATGGTGCGCAAGAATTTCTCGCGTGTGGATTTTCCCGGCAGTGCGCCTGCGATGACGGCGCTGAAGGAAAACAAGGTCGATCTCCTGTGTGACCAGACCCCATCGGTCAAGGAACCCCTGGCTTCCAAGGATGTGCGTGGCTACGCCGTCACCACCAGCGCCCCCATGGTTTCTGCTCCCTTTGCCGGCTTGACCACCTTACGCCGCATGTTTTCACGCGAGCTGGAACTCACCATCTGGCACGGGTTTTACGCGCCTAAGGGGCTGAGCCCTGAACTGCAGGCGAAGCTCAACTCAGCCATTCGCCAGGCCGCTGCGGATCCGGCATTTGTGGCTGATCAGCTAGCCCAGGGTGTCGTGATGGTGAGTGGCCGGCGCTTGGCGCCTGACGGGCACAAAGCCTTCGTTGAACAAACTATTCCCTTTTGGCAATTGCTTGTCTCGGTCAGTAAGACTGGCGGGAAATTAGGCGGTTAAAACGAGAACGTTCGCCCGTTGGTGTGCCGCAACCGGAACGGTCCGGTTGGTCTGCCGCGGAAGCTGCGTTTGCTAAACCGCGGCAGTTTCTCTGTTACTTCAAGGCTTTGTAACGCACCCGGTGTGGTCGGGCGCCATCTTCACCCAGGCGCTTGACCTTGTCGGCTTCGTATTCCTGGTAGTTGCCGTCGAAGAATCTCCACTGCGAGTCACCTTCTGCAGCCAGGATGTGTGTGCAGATACGATCGAGGAACCAGCGGTCATGGCTGATCACCATCACGCTGCCGGCAAATTCAAGCAGCGCATCTTCCAGAGCGCGCAAGGTTTCGACGTCCAGGTCGTTTGATGGTTCATCCAGCAGCAGGACGTTGCCGCCCTGCATCAAGGTCTTGGCAAGATGGAGGCGCCCGCGCTCACCACCGGAAAGCAAGCCCACCTTCTTTTGCTGATCCTGCCCGTTGAAGTTGAAGCGCCCGGCGTATGCCCGGCTTGGCATCTGGAACTTGCCCACCGTGATGATGTCCAGGCCACCCGAGATATCTTCCCAGACGGTTTTATCGTTGGCGAGGTCGTCACGGCTTTGGTCAACGAAGGCCATTTTTACCGTTTTGCCGATCGTGACTTCACCACTGTCAGGCTGCTCCACACCGGAAATCAGCTTGAACAGTGTCGATTTACCTGCCCCGTTAGGACCGATGATGCCAACGATAGCGCCCGCGGGCACTTTGAAGCTCAGGTTATCGATCAACAAGCGATCGCCAAAGCTCTTGCTGACTTCCTTGAACTCGAAGACTTCGGCGCCCAGGCGTTCGGACACAGGAACGAAAATTTCCTGGGTCTCGTTTCGCTTTTGGTATTCGTAATCGGAAAGCTCTTCAAAGCGAGCCAAGCGAGCTTTCGATTTGGCTTGCCGGCCCTTGGGGTTCTGGCGCGCCCACTCGAGTTCTTTCTTCATCGCCTTGGCACGGGCGTCTTCCGTTTTTTGCTCTTGCTTCAGGCGCGCGTCCTTCTGCTCCAGCCACAAGGAGTAGTTGCCCTTGTACGGAATGCCATGGCCACGGTCGAGCTCCAGAATCCACTCGGCAGCGTTGTCCAGGAAGTAGCGATCATGGGTGATAGCCACCACAGTGCCAGAAAAACGTTTCAGGAAAATTTCCAGCCAGTCGACCGATTCCGCGTCCAAGTGGTTGGTTGGCTCATCGAGCAGCAGCATGTCGGGTTTGGACAGCAGCAGCTTGCAAAGTGCCACGCGGCGTTTTTCTCCGCCTGAGAGCTTGCCGATCACGGCATCCCATGGGGGCAGGCGCAGGGCGTCAGCGGCAATTTCCAGCTGATGCTCGCTATCGGTGCCCGCAGCGGCGATGACCGCCTCCAACTTGCCTTGTTCTTCGCTCAGGGCGTCGAAGTCTGCGTCAGGCTCTGCATAGGCCGCATAGATTTCATCCAGCCGTGTCTTGGCGGAGTTGACCGCGCCCATCGCCAGTTCAACCTCTTGGCGCACTGTGTTCTCAGGATTGAGTTGGGGCTCTTGGGGCAAATAGCCAATGTCCAGCCCTGCCATGGGAATGGCTTCGCCTTCGATATCCTTGTCGATACCGGCCATGATTTTCAGCAGCGTGGATTTGCCTGAGCCGTTCAGACCCAGAACGCCAATCTTGGCACCGGGGAAGAAGCTGAGGGAAATGTCCTTCAGGATGTGCCGCTTCGGCGGCACTATCTTGCCGACTCGGTTCATGGAAAAAACGTATTGGGCCATGGTGCTCTTCTCTTGAATACTATGTAAGTGATAGCTGAATGCGCAGGTTTGGCGGTAGCCCATGGCTTTCTTGGGCTAGGTGACCACTGCTGGCGCGGCAAGCTTTTTTGGGCCGGTAAACGAGGATGCGCTCTCTCCCCAGCCGGCAAATCAACAGGGATTATCGACGCAGAGGGGTTCCGCAGGGGGCTAGTCGGTCATTTGGGGCGTCAAATTGGACGCTTCTAGAGGGTGCGTCTGCCATTCGGGGTCGCGAAACAGGCTCAACCTGCAACCGTACTGTCATTTGGAGGTGCTGCTCCTGACTGCGCAGCCGAGCGGTGGGCGCTGTCCTGCAAACGGGGAGACAGTGGCGGACGATTTGGGCTTGATCTTCTAATTACCTTCTCTTTCTATACGTCAAGGTCGGAGGCCGGGATTGCCCCCGGCAGTGCACCTACTTGTTCTTTGCTTCGCCAAAGAAAAGTAGGCAAAAGAAAGGCGACCCCAAGTCCGTGTCCCTGCGCTGCGCTGCGGGCACCCTGCGGTGCTCGGTCAAGGGGCGGTGCGGCAGAACTCTCTTCTTTCGCTTCGCTCACTACGTTCAAACAGCTGCCGCAAGCTAGTTCTTGAAGCAAGAGCATCTTTCAGTGCTCTTGCCCGCCCCTTGCCCTGCGCTCCTCGGCACGGCCTCAAGGGGTGGGATCCCCATTCGGGCCATTGCTACGCTCGGCCCTGTACTGACAGTCGCGAGCGAATGGTTTTACTCCCTCTCCCGCAGGCGGGAGAGGGAAGGGGCGGCCGGCTGCGGCGTGAGGGTGAGCGTCTCAGGCTCCACCAACCTTTTCAGGCCCACATCGGCAGGAATATCTCGGACTTCATGCGTGTAAAAGGAGCTCGTTCGTAATGGATACGCTGCCAGCCCTCCCGCGAGCGGGAGCAAGATCAGAAGGCCGCGGAGCAGGCCATGCGGGTGTAGCCGCGGAGCTGGCTTTGCCAGGCCGTTGGCTGCGTCCCCCTCTGGGGGATGGCGCGCGAGCGCCTCAGGGGGTATAATCGACATGCTTGCGGAACACCAGTTCGCCGCAACGCCAGCACTTTTGCTGGGGTTTCATGCGCATCACATCTTGCATGGGCCCATATCTGAACCCGATCTGCCCTTTACTGGCCGGTGATCCACCGGAGCGGGCAGGCGCCAAGCGCCGTTAAGAATACAGGCGCCCTCCATTAATGAAATTTGAAGATCTGAATCTGGCCGAGAACATTCTCAAGGCCGTGCATGAGCAGGGTTACACGGAGCCCACTCCTATCCAGGCGCAAGCCATTCCGGCCGTCCTCGACGGTCACGACCTGCTGGCCGGTGCGCAAACCGGTACCGGCAAGACAGCAGGGTTCACACTCCCGTTGCTGGACAAATTGAGCCGCACGCAGCCGGCCCGGGCCGGGGCCATTCGCGCTCTGGTTTTGGCTCCTACGCGTGAGCTGGCCGCACAGGTCGAGGAATCTGTGCGTACCTATGGCAAGTATCTGGACCTCACCTCCACCGTCATCTTTGGTGGCGTGGGCATGAACCCACAAATCACCCGTATCAAGCGGGGCGTAGATATCCTGGTGGCCACACCTGGCCGTCTGCTTGATCTCCAAGGCCAGGGTTATATCGATCTGTCAGCAGTCGAAATTCTGGTGCTGGACGAGGCCGACCGCATGCTCGACATGGGCTTTATCCATGACGTGAAGAAGGTCCTGGCCATGATGCCCAAGGCCAAGCAGAGCTTGCTGTTCTCCGCTACCTTCAGTGATGAGATCCGCGAGTTGGCGGGCAACCTCCTGAAAGATCCGAAAAGCATTCAGGTCACGCCCCCCAACACCACCGTGGAATTGATCAGCCAACTGATCTATCCCGTGGGCCGTACCCGCAAGAAAGAGGTGCTGGCGCACCTGATCGGCGAAGGCAACTGGACCCAGGTGCTGGTGTTCACGCGCACCAAATATGGCGCCAACAATGTGGCCGAATATTTGTCCAAACATGGCATCAAGGCCATGGCATTGCACGGCAACAAGAGCCAGAGCGCTCGTACGCAGGCGCTGGCTGAATTCAAGAGCGGCGATTTGCGCGCCCTTGTGGCGACTGACATTGCAGCGCGCGGTATCGATATCGACGAGCTGCCACATGTCGTCAACTACGACATCCCCAATGTGCCGGAAGACTACGTGCACCGTATTGGCCGCACCGGTCGCGCAGGTGCCACCGGTCAAGCCGTGAGCTTGGTGTGCCTGGACGAAGAAGGCTTCATGATGGAGATCGAGCGCTTTACAAAGCAGCAGATCCCCGTGCAAATCCTTGAAGGCTTCGGCCCAGCGGCTGATGAGCGTGCAGAACCCATTGCCATGGGGCGCCAGACTCTCTGGGGTGGTTTGGGCAAACCGCCAAGCCGCGATGTCATGATGGCCGCAGCCAAGGCCGCGCGTCAGGACATGATGCAGCGCATCCGGGAAAACAAGACAGGCCAAGGCGGACGCGGCCAGGGCGGTGGACGCGGACAACCGCAAGGTCGCCGGCCACAGCAGCGTGCTGAGGGCGAAAACGGCGCGTATGGCGCGCCAGAAGGTGCTCAAGCCGGCGCTGATGGCGCGATGGATGACGGACAGTCTCCTCGTCACAACCAGAATGGTGAGCGCTCACAAGGCCAACCTGGCAACGGACGCAACAGCCGTCGTCGTCGCGGCCGTGGAGGCAGCGGTGGTCAAGGACCGGTTCAGGGGCAAGGCCAGCAGGGCTACCAGGGCCAGCGTCCACCGCAGCAGGGCCAAGGCCAGCCGCGCGATCCAGGCTTCGACCGGGACTATGACGACCGCGAACCAGATCATCTGCCGCGCAACATTGATCCGCTGCAAACCAATCTGCATGGCAAGCGCCATCGCACGGGCCCCAGCCATGGTGCTGCAGGCCAACCAGATCCCATGCGCACCAGTATCGATCTGATGAGCAAGTCGGGTGGAAACCGTAACCGGGGCGGTCGTTCCGGCGGCGGTGGTGGCTACGGCGGCGGCGGTGGTGGAAGCGGCCCGAGGGGCGGCGGTGCTGGTGGCGGCGGCGGCGGTGGCCGCGGTGGTAACTGGCGCGGTGGCGGCGGCGGCGGTGGTTTTAGCCGCTGAAACTAGGTTCCCCCTGAGGCGTTGACGCGCCTTCCCCCAAGGGGGACGCAGCCAGCGGCCTGAAGGACGTGGCCTCCCCCTGAGGCGCTTACGCGCCTTCCCCCTGAGGGGGACGTAGCCAGCGGCCTGGCAGAGCCAGCTCCGCGGCTACACCCGCATGGCCTGCTCCGCGGCCTTTTGATCGTTGCTGCTTTTCCCGCAGGGGGAAGGTCAAATAAAAAAGCGCCCTGGCTTTCCGGCTAGGGCGCTTTTCTTTTGGGGCGATGGATAGCTCACCGCCTCACGGGGGTGCACCACCAGGATGAGGCCTCTACAAGACGCTGGCGGCACCAAGTATGCGAGGCGGCAGCCCCCCTCAGGGGGATGGCGCGTCAGCGCCTCAGGGGGAGCTTGTTACCTCAAGCCGGCTTCTGCGCGCAGGAGGGCGGCTTTGTCGGTCTTTTCCCAAGTGAATTCGGGCTCTTCACGGCCAAAGTGTCCGTACGCTGCGGTTTTTTGGTAAATGGGGCGCAGGAGGTCGAGCATCTGGATGATGCCTTTGGGGCGCAGATCGAAATGGGCGCGCACCAGCTTGGCGATCTCGTGATCAGGAATGGCACCGGTGCCTTCGGTGTACACGGTGATGTTCATGGGTTCAGCCACGCCAATGGCGTACGCCACCTGAATCTGGCACTGACGTGCGAGCCCGGCGGCCACAATGTTCTTGGCGACATAACGCGCGGCGTAAGCGGCACTGCGGTCGACTTTCGTTGGATCCTTGCCACTGAAAGCGCCGCCGCCGTGTGGGCAGGCACCGCCGTAGGTGTCTACGATGATCTTGCGCCCGGTCAGTCCGCAATCGCCTTGTGGGCCGCCAACGACGAAGCGGCCTGTGGGATTGACCAGGTACTTTGTGTCCTTGAGCCATTCATTTGGCAGCACTGGCTTGATCAGCTCTTCGATGATGGCTTCGGTGAAGCTGGCCTTCATCTTGGTTTGCGTCTCGCTTTGATCCGGGCTGTGCTGAGTGGACAGCACGACGGTATCAATGCTGTGCGGCTTGCCATCCACATAGCGCATGGTGACCTGGCTCTTGGCATCAGGGCGCAGGAAAGGCAGTTTGCCGCTCTTGCGCAGTTGTGCCTGGCGTTCTACCAGACGGTGCGCGTAGTAGAGGGGCGCGGGCATCAGCTCAGGGGTTTCGTCGCAAGCGTAGCCAAACATCAGGCCCTGGTCGCCAGCGCCCGTATTCAAGTGGTCGTCTGAGGCGTGATCCACGCCCTGGGCGATGTCATTGCTCTGCTTATCGTAGCAAACCATGACGGCACAGCCCTTGTAGTCAATGCCATACTCGGTGTTGTCGTAGCCGATGCGCTTGATCGTGTCTCGTGCTACCTGGATATAGTCGACCACCGCGTTGGTGCTGATTTCGCCAGCCAACACCACAAGGCCGGTGTTGGTGAGGGTCTCGGCGGCCACGCGAGAGCGCGGGTCTTGCGCGAAGATGGCGTCAAGAATGGCATCGGAAATTTGATCGGCTACCTTGTCAGGGTGACCCTCGGAAACCGATTCAGAAGTAAAAAGAAAGCTATTCGCCAGTTCCATTGAATAAACTCCAGCAGTTACGGAAAAACGCGTTGCCGTAATCTCTGAGGAGCCCTGGCGAACGCTTTAGCAGAATTTTTTTAAGTCGCCCTGCAAGTTGCTCTATTAACTCGGCGACCGAATCTCATTTTACCCGATCCATGCTGACCTTTTATCGTTTTATGTCCGGATGGCCGCTTGTGCTGTTGCATGGGGTGGGCGCCACGCTGGGTTGGCTGGCGTGGCTGCTGTCTCCTACCTACCGGCGCCGCTTTGCACAGAACGCACTACAGGCGGGTTACGAATTCAATCAGGTGCGTGCAGCCGTGGGGCATGCTGGTCGCATGGTGGCGGAAACACCGCGCCTCTGGTTTGGCCCACCAGTGCCTATGCAATGGAAGGGCACTGAAGTGGTCGACGCAGCTTACGCCGCGCGCCGCGGCATTGTTTTTCTGACTCCGCACATGGGTTGTTTTGAAATAACCGCGCAGGGTTTGGCGGAGCGCTATGGGGCTGAATATGGGCCGATCACGGTGCTCTATCGCCCGGCACGGCAGCCGGCGCTGGTCGAGGTGATCGAAACAGCCCGTCGCCGTGACGGACTGGAAACGGCGCCCACCACGCTGGCTGGTGTGCGGCAGATGATCAAGGCGCTGCGAGCAGGGCGCGCGGTAGGCTTGTTGCCTGATCAGGTGCCTCCGGATGGAATGGGCCAGTGGGAGTCTTTCTTTGGCCGGCCGGCCTACACCATGACTCTGGCCGCACGTTTGATTTTGCAAACCGGCGCCACGCCGCTTCTGGTGTGGGGCGAACGGTTACCGGGGGGGAAAGGCTTCTGTTTGCACTATCAATCGTTGACTCAACCGCTGGCCGGTGATCTGGACTCGGCGGTGGCGCAGATCAACAGTGAGATGGAAGGGTTGATCAGGCAGTGCCCTGAGCAGTACTTATGGGGTTATGGGCGGTATAAACAGCCGCGCAGGCTATGATCCCCCCTGATTATTGGCTCCCCCTGAGGCGCTTTCGTGCCATCCCCCTGGGGGGACGCAACCAGCGGCCTGGCAAAGCCAGCTCCGCGGTCGCCCACGCATGGCCTGCTCCGCGGCCCTTTGAGTGGCGCAGTTGCTCGCTCGCGGGGGAAGGCGAAATCCGCAAGCTATAAATACATGCAGCATCCCGGTATTCTTTTCATGCGAGCGCTGGCGCTTTTGCCATTGACCTGGATTCGTGGTCTGGGCAGCGCCATGGGGCATATGCTTTTTGTGCTGGCGCGTCAGCGGCGTCACATTGCACTGACCAATCTGCGGCTGGCTTATCCGCAGTGGTCGCAGGCGCAGCGGCGCGCGGTGGCACGGCGAAGTTTTGTTTATTTCAGCCAGGCATTTCTTGATCGTTCATGGCTTTGGCATGCTGACCCGGAGATCGTTCGCAATCGTCTGCGCATTGTGGGCGCCACGCAAGACCTCACGCGCGACGGCGCCGTGGTGATGTTCGCTCCGCATTTCTATGGCATGGACGCTGGCGGCAGCGCTGTCATGGACCAGATCGACAGACCGGCGTGCACCATCTACACCACTCAGCCTGATGCTGTGCTGGACGCCTGGATGCAGCGCGGGCGCAAGCGCTTTGGCCGTGCCACCTTGCTGAGCCGAACCGAAGGGGTCAAGCCCATTGTGCGCGCCCTGCGCGAGGGCAAGATGCTGTATTTGCTACCCGATATGGATTTCGGCCCGGGCGATTCGGTGTTCGTTCCGTTTTTTGGCGTCACTGCAGCCACTTTGCCTTCACTGCCGCGCTTTGCCAAGTTGGGCCACGCACGTGTGGTGCCGGTGGTCACGCGCTTGACGGACACCGGGTACGAAGTGCGCGTGCACCCGGCCTGGCCCGACTACCCCGGCGACGATGTGTTGGCAGATACCGCGCTGATGAATGAGCGCCTGCAAGGCTATATCAACGAGATGCCGGAGCAGTATTACTGGGTACATAAGCGCTTCAAGACCAGGCCGCCGGGCGAAGCGTCGCTTTACTGAGAAGCGTGTTCACGGCCGTTCCGGGGACGAAGGCGGGGCTTTTTCTTTGCCTAAGTCAGCAAAACTCACCTTGCCGCCCATCCTGCGGTCAGCGCCGGGCATCCGCAATAGGTTTTGCAGAGGCTCCCTAGGGAACCTCTGCAAAACCTCTCACGACGCCAGATCACTGCCCCCGGGCGGTCTGCTGCGTTGATTTTTTTGCCAATAGCACGAGCTATTGGCTGCAAAACTCGCCTTGCAGCCCATCCCGCGGCCAGCGCCTGGCATCCGCGATAGGTTTTGCAGAGGCTCCCTAGCCGCTATCAAAAATTGAACCAAATTTTGTGAGTCGTTACTCACACGGGTATTCCCTCGATTTTCTAATTGATACGGCCAACCGGGCGTGCGTATGCCTGCGCGTTTCTACTCAACTCAGACGGTTAATCGACACTGGCGCTGACGGTAGACCCACCGGTTACCGGATCACGGGATGCATTCATCGAACCCTTTGATATTGATTCTTCTAAATGAATTTTCCACCTGTTTTGGACACTCCTTCTGGTTTTGAGGTCTCATCTTCGCGCGAGAATTCGCCACCACCACCGCGATCGCGCGCGCGCATCAGCACGGAGAGCGACGCGCCTCACCTGGAAGATACGGCGCAACTCGAACAAGACTTGATCGAGTACTTTGCGTCAATGAGTCTGGGGAGCCACGGCTGTAAAAGCACCGAATCAACACGAGCATTGCCCGGACAGAACTTTGTTTTCAGCACTCCGCAGCATCGGGTGGCACAGCCTGCTCTGACAATGACCAGCCCGCTAGACCGGGCGTACACCACCTTGCCGGGCCCGGATGATTTGCAGGACGAAATGGAGGAATACCTCGCATTTGTCAATCAGCACTCAGGGCACGCGTTTCAAGAGTTCGAGGGCGGGACGCCTTTTTTCAGCACACCGCCGCGCTCAGGTTCCAGCTTTCAAGCTTACCCCGTGAGTCCGCTGGACCGGGCATACACGACCTTGCCAGGCCCGGATGATTTGCAGGAAGAGATGGAGGAATATCTCGCGAGTGCTGATCAGCAAGCCTCTCATGCTTTGCTAGCTGCAGTGGGCGATGGGTTTGGCTTTACTACTCCGCCGCGTTCAGTCGCCGATGCCCGGCTATTGCCTGTGAGCCCACTGGACCGGTCGTACGATCCCTTGCCTGATCCTGATGTATTGCAGCCCCTTTTAGATGCCTACCTCGCGCAGGCCAGGCAGGGCAAGGGCGGTTACTTCCGCGATGACACCGGCGGGCAATGAGTTTCCCCGGTACTTTGAATTTACGCGTTTCCTAAGCAGGCGTTTGGCTTCTGCAGTGAAGCGCGCGCCACCGTTCTCCAGACTCACTCACACTTTCTGAGCTCGAGCAGGCAGGTCAACTCTTGCTCAGGAAGGCTGTAAGTTCGGCGACCACCCGAGCAGGTTGCTCGTGCACGATCCAATGAGTGGCTCGCTCGATGCGTGTGATGGTCAAATCGGGGACCCATTGATCCAGTCCCTCGGTGAGGGCTGGTAGCAGAGCATGATCTTGCATGGCCCACAGCACCAGAGTGGGTACGGGGATGGTAAAGGCATCGCGCGGCAGGGTGACCGCTGCACAAGCTGGATCGCCCTCGCGCGACGGACGCAGCGAAGAAGCGCGGTAGTAGTTCAAGCCGCCTGTCAGGCCGGCGCCGGGCGATGAGCCCGCGCCTGACCACACGGCCCTGTATTGCGCCCTCAAGGCGTCATTCATCCATCCTGCGCCGTCAGGCAGTACGGGTGGGGCGCTGGGCGCACCGCTGCCAGAGGCGCCCATGGCGTCGAAAAAGGGCCAGAGCCTGGAAAAATCATCGGCAGCCAGCAGGCTTTCCGCATCGGGCCGAATGAGAAAGTTCATATAGGCGCTGGCGGTTTGCTGTGCAGGGTTGTCTTTGAGTTCACGCAAAAAGGTCTGGGGGTGTGGGGAATTGATGATGGCCAGGCGCTGCATCAGCTCTGGCATCGCGCTGGCCAGGTTCCAGGCGACAGCTCCTCCCCAGTCGTGTGCAATCAGGCAGGCCAGTTCTCCACTCGTACCGCACTCCAGCGCGATCAATGCGGCCAGGTCTTCCATGAGTGGTTTGGGCCTGTAGGCTGAGGCTTCCATTGGCGCACTGGATTTTTCGTATCCGCGCAGATTGGGCGCCACGCAACGAAAGCCGCCGTGCTCCGGCTGTGAGAAATGAAGCAGCACCTCGTCCCACACGAACGCGGCTTCCGGAAACCCATGCAGGAACAGCAGCACCGGGCGGCCCCGTAGGCCAGCGCTACGGCAACTGAGGCGAATGCCGTGGGGAAGTTCGGCCATCCAAGTGTCGATCATGTGTGAGTTTCCCGCGAATTGGTTTTTTGACATTTCCGGCGCAGCACTGCTATCGTAAGGCCGTTACCCCACAGGAGAGGCAGGCCATGAGTATCCGAATCGTTCGGCTTGGGACACCACGCGCTGCGGATGAAGGTGTAAGGATTGGCACCGTCAGGCGTCCCCCGCGAGGCGTGCCCAAAACGGAATTCGCCAGCGGGGATTGGTACGACGTCTGGTATCCGAATCTTTCACCAAGTCCTGACCACATGAAGCTGGCGCTGGGTACCCATACCGAGCCTGACGCCGCTAAAGCCGCCAAGGATTGGACCGCGTTCACACGCTTGTTTCGTCGCGAAATGTCGGAGCCTGATGCCGCACGCACCCTGGATGTTCTTGCCTCCCTCTCGCACGGGGCTAATTTTTCGGTTGGTTGCTATTGCGCTGAAGAAGCGCGCTGCCACCGCTCCATTCTTCGGGCGCTGCTCGCTGAGCGTGGGGCAGACCTGGTGTGAGGGCGAGGGGTCCCAAGCCGAGGTTCGCAGATCTTTGATACGCCGCTAGCCCTCACCCCTACCCTACCCAAGAACCGTGATAAAGCGTCGATCGTTCATGTTGGAATAAATATATGAGTCCGCGTGCATCGGTTGAGCCTCAGATCTCGAGGAAGAGAGAACGCACCACCATGGACACGCCGCTTGCCCCCATCCCAACCTTCCCCCAGCGGGGGAAGGAGTAAAGCCAGCTCACGTCCGCGGGTTCTGGGACTCAAGTCGGCAGGCGCGCCTGCATCAGTCTCTCCCGCATGCGGGAGAGGGGGTAAAACCAATCGCTTGCGACTGATAGTGCAGGGCCGAGCGTAGCAATGGCCCGAATCAGGCTCCTCACCCCTTGAGGCCGTGCCGAGGAGCGTAGGGCAAGGGGCGGGCAAGAGCACTGAAAGATGCTCTTGCTTCAAGAACTAGCTTGCGGCAGCTGTTTGAACGTAGAGAGCGAAGCG
Source organism: Ottowia thiooxydans DSM 14619 (assembly GCF_000422885.1). Classification (GTDB taxonomy): domain Bacteria; phylum Pseudomonadota; class Gammaproteobacteria; order Burkholderiales; family Burkholderiaceae_C; genus Ottowia; species Ottowia thiooxydans. The sequence continues at coordinate 23,440 of NZ_AUGX01000058.1, forward strand.
AAAAAAGCGAGATGGTATGGACGCCTCCCACCTCTGCCGCAAAACCCATGAGCGCAAAGAGGTGGGGTCTCGCATCTAACGGCATCAAGTGCCAAAGTAGAGTTTCAAGCAACTACTGACGAAGGAGACCCCGACATGAATATTACGACTTTTGCCATCGATATTGCGAAGTCCGTCTTCCAACTGCACTGGGTAGAGCCGGCAACTGGTGAGATTCATCGCCGTAAGCTCGCGCGCGGCAAAGTTCTTGAGTTCTTCGCCCAGCGCCAGTCAGCTCGTATCGCCATGGAAGCTTGCGGCAGCGCCCATCACTGGGCCAGGCAACTGGCTGCGCTGGGTCACCAGATGTTGCTGGTGC
>NZ_AUGX01000059.1 GCF_000422885.1 Ottowia thiooxydans DSM 14619
GTTCATTCCGACAGGGGCAGCCAGTACGCCAGCCGCGAGCATCAGCAGTTGCTGGCACGCCATGGCCTGCGCGCGAGCATGAGCGGCAAGGGCAACTGCTGGGACAACGCCGTGATGGAGCGCTTCTTCCTGAACCTCAAGATGGAACGTGTGTGGCAGCGCGACTACGCCAACCACGCTGAAGCCGCTGCCGACATCTGCGACTACATCGTCGGCTTCTACAACAGCCGCCGCCTGCACTCGAGCCTGGGTTATCTGCCTCCCAATGTCTATGAACGACACATGGCAGAACGTGCCCCTATCTAGGTGTCCGAAATTACTTGACCAGCACAAACCGCCGCTTGCCCTCACCCCAACCCTCTCCCAAAGGGAGAGGGAGAGCAAGCCTCCTCAGCCCAGCGCTCAGCCACAAAACCCACCCCTAACCCGTCTCTGAGAAAATCCCCTCATGACCGCCCCCCAAACCCTAACCCTGACCCGCCCCGACGACTGGCACCTCCACGTCCGTGACGGCGCCGTACTCAGCTCCGTGGTGCCCCACACCGCAGCCCAGTTCGCCCGCGCCATCATCATGCCCAACCTGAAGCCGCCCGTCACCACGGCGGTTCAGGCGCTCGCCTACAAAGAGCGCATCCTGCAAGCGGTACCCGCAGGCATGCAATTCGAACCCCTGATGGCGCTCTACCTGACCGATGCCACCCCACCGGAAGAGATCCTTCGCGCCAAGGAAGCTGGCGTCCATGCCCTCAAGCTCTACCCCGCAGGTGCCACCACCAATAGCGACGCAGGGGTGACGGACATCCGCAAGACCTACAAAACGCTTGAAGCCATGCAGCGTGCTGGCCTCAAACTGCTGGTACACGGCGAGGTGACTGACGCGGATATCGATCTGTTCGATCGCGAAGCCGTCTTCATCGATCGCGTCATGAAGCCGTTGCGCCAGGATTTCCCGGAACTCAAGGTCGTTTTTGAGCACATCACCACTAAAGAGGCCGCACAGTACGTGGCTGAAGGGGATGCCCATTTGGCTGCCACTATCACCGCGCACCATCTGCTCTACAACCGCAATGCAATCTTTATAGGCGGTATTCGCCCGCACTATTACTGCCTGCCCGTGCTCAAACGGGAAGAGCACCGCCAGGCGCTGGTGAAAGCGGCTATCAGCGGTAGCCCCAAGTTCTTTCTGGGCACAGACTCCGCCCCTCACGCGTCTCACCTGAAAGAGCACGCCTGCGGATGTGCCGGCTGCTATACCGCCCTGACCGCGCTTGAGCTGTATGCCGAAGCCTTCGAGGCTGCTGGTGCGCTAGACAAGTTGGAAGGCTTCGCATCGTTCTTTGGCGCCGATTTCTACGGTCTCCCAAGGAATGCAGAGCGGGTCACGCTGCACAAGCAGGCATGGGCTGTGCCGGAGGAAGTGGCGTTTGGCGACACTGTGGTGAAGCCGCTCCGAGGCGGTGAAACATTGGGCTGGAAGCTGCAATAAACCAGCGAGGTGTCTTGCAACCGCCTGGGCTTTGCCGAGCCCAGGCGTTGAGGGTGCACCTCATGAGGGTACGTTTCAACGTACTGAAAATTGATCGGCCCGGCGCTTGCGACCCAGTTCGTTGTAGATGATGGAAAGGGCAGGCCCTACTGACAGCAGAAGCAGGCCCCAGGGTAAAGGCAAGCCCAGGGCCACGGCTAGAGGGCCAAGGCCAATGCAGGCCAGAACCATAAGCACGAGTCCCATCTGGCGATCTTGCGCACGAGTAACGTAGCGATGAAGTGCCCAGATGAAAAACACGAACAGAGCTGCAGGAATAGCGACCGCGCTGATGGCAAACAGAGGTGACGCGGCGGCGTGGCCAGCTGGGGCCGCTTCTCCGGCGGACTTGAGCGTATCTGCCACGACTTCCAAGCCACTTCCCACTGCAGCGAGCGAGGCGAAGGCGAAGTAATGTCCGTAGCCCCACCCGAAACTGCGTTCGCGGTGGTGGTGTAGCGCCTCTCCGAAGGGGAGCAAAAAATACATCCACCACAGGCAGAATGCAAGCAGCGTGCCCCCCAGGCCCACGAGCACCAGATCCGATGAAGAGGCGTGTGCCTGCACCAGGCCAGCGATGGCGTTGGTGGTGCCCAGAATCGCTTCCCCCAAGATAATGATGATGAATCCGCTGTAGCGCTCCGCAATGTGGTGGGCGTGCCAGGGGGTAGGCGGCCTGTTGTGCTCAGCCCACGCCGGCACGGAGAGATCCAGCACCACCAGCACGGCTACCGTGGGCCAGATGGCGCCCTCCGGCAACCAGCCCTGTGAGCGGGCCATATGGAACAGAACCCATAACACCTGTACAAAGGCCACACCCTTGGCGTAGCGCCAGCAGGTGGAGCGCCGCTCAGGGTCCCCCATGCCGGCCCGTATCCACTGAACGCATTGGGGCAGCCGCATCAGTGCGTAACCCAGAACACCAAGAAAAAACTGCCCCTCGAATAAGCCTGGCACGCCGGTGGCGAAGACCAATACTCCGCCCATCTGAAAGAACGTGAGCACGCGGTGAGCGGCATCGTCGTTGTCGTAAGCGGATGCGAACCAGGTGTAGTTCATCCAGGCCCACCAGATGGCGAAAAATGCCAGAAGGTAGCCCGACAAGGCTTGCCACACGTGGTGTGCTGCCTCGGCGTGGTGCAGCTGCGCAGCGGCAAGCGCCACCGCCACCACAAAAGTCAGATCAAACAGCAGCTCCAGCGGGGTGGCGACACGATGCTGTTCGTGAATGTCCCGACCGCGGGTGGGGCGTTGGAGGGGGGCAGGCGAATGGTTCATGGGAACGACCGATCCTTGAGGTTCACCAGAATGTTAATCACGAACGGGGTCGATACCGTTTGCTTTTTTACAGTTTGCGCTGGAATTTATGCAATCTGACTGCGGCTGCAGGAGGGCGCGACCCCGGATGTCCAGCGCCCGGAAGCCCGGCGCCCGTGTGCACGGCGCCCGTATGCACGGCGCCCGTATGCACGGCGCCCGTATGCGCGGCGCTCAAAAAACCCCCATGAACACGTTCTTAGAGAACTGGGCTTAGAGTGGCCATCACGTTGTTCCAGATTCGACGCCACCAGGGCCATTGCGTCACCTGCTCCAGAGTGACGCGGTCCGCCTGCTCCATATAGTGCTGCTGACGCGCCTGAATGGCCGCCGTAGTAGCCTGATCTTGCAGCAACATATTGTTCTCGTAGTTCAGATCGAAACTACGCAGATCGATGTTGGAGGAGCCGATGAGTGTGATGTCGCCGTCTGTTGTCAGGGTCTTGGCATGCAGCAGGCCACCGCGAAACTCATGGATGACAACACCTGCCTTCAGCAGGCGGTGATACGTACTGCGGCTGGCCGCAGCCACAATCCAGGAGTCATTTCGCTTCGGAAAGATCAGAGTCACCGTCACGCCACGGAAAGCGGCTGCGCACAGGGCTTCCATCACGGTGGCGTCAGGCACGAAGTACGGCGTGGAGATGGTGAGTTCGCGCTGCGCATTCGCGATCAGAGTGGCAAACAACTGAGGTGTCGATCGGCGCCGCTCGGTGGGCCCGTCGCCCACCATTTGAGCTACAAAACCGCCAGGCTGCACCACGGCTGCTTGCGTTAGCGGGTTGAAATCGTCGTCGCCAGTTGCTTGCACCCAGTCGCTGGCAAAGAGTAATTGCATTTGCGCTACCGCCGGCCCTTCTACGCGCACCATGATGTCCACCCAGGGGGCATACCGGGCTTTCACCAAAAATGCGGCATCTGCGCAGTTCTGGCTGCCCACGTAGGTCACGCGCCCATCGATGACCGTGATTTTTCGGTGGTTGCGAATATCGATGCGGCTGGTCAGGATGACCTTCACGGGGTTGTTAATGGGCAGGGCCACGGCCAAATGCACCCCGGCGTCCTGCATGGAGCGCCACAGCGCCGTGCGGGTGAGGGCGCGTGAGCCCAGGCCATCGACCATGGCTCGGCACACCACCCCTCGCCGTGCGGCGCGGATCAAGGCATGGGCGATGTCGGTGCCCATGTCATCGCCCAGCCAGATGTAATAGAGCACGTTGATCTCGCGCTCCGCTGCGTCCATGTCGGCCAGCATGCGTTCGCGGGTGTCGTGGTTGTCGGCCATCAATTCGGCACGGCAGCCCGCGAGGGGGTAGAAGCCGTTGACCGATGCCGCATAACGAAAGACCCCTTGCCATTGGGGCCGAACGAGGGCGCCGATGTTCTCCGGCTTTCCCAGCACATGGCGCACGGCCGCGTGGTCTGGCCAGTGTTGGCGCATGAACGTTGCGACAGGCTGGTGGCGCCCTGTCAGGCGTCTACCCAGGCTAATCTCGCCCAGCAGGTAGTAGATCACCACGCCTACATAGGGTAGAAGTGTGAGCACCATCAGCCAAGCCATGCGCTTGTCGGGCGAGAGGTCATCGCGCAGCAACACCCGCATGGATACCGCCAGCACCAACACGCCATGCAGTACGAGCAGAGTGGTGGAGATCATGACCATTCAGGCAGCCATGAACGTGAAGCGCAACGCGTGCAGTCGGCTCGAACGGGCTTGGATGGCATTAATTTTTGGGGTGCCTTGGATGCTTGCAAGCTTGTGGCAGGATCGGAGTGAATGGTAACCCAAGCCCCTCAAATCAACTGGAATGCGCCCTGGTGGGGGCCGCTGCGCCCGCTGGGCGAGCCCGCGCTAGCCCGATGGGCAGCAGGCACCGGCGTGGCCGATGCGCTGAACTCAGTGAGTACAGCTCCTGTGCGTTTTCTGCCTCAGCACGCGCTTACAGAAGGCCAGGCTTATGAGCGCTTTATTTTTGAGAAGCGTGCAGTACCTACCCGGGACAACCTGCATGACTTCCTTAACGGTTTGATCTGGATGAGCTACCCGCGCACCAAACTCCGTTTGAACGCGCTACAGGCACAGGAGATTGCCCGAGATGGCGTGCAATCTACCCGCGGCCCGGTGCGCGACGCAGTGACCGTGTTCGACGAGAACGGGGCGGTGTTCGCCGCGCCTGAGCCGCTGGTGATGGCGTTGCGCGAGCGGCGCTGGAGTGATCTGTTTGGCCCATTGCGACCGCTATGGCAGCAAGCGCGGCTGTGGATACTGGGTCATGCAGCGCTCGAAAAATTGGTTTCACCCTATAAATCAATCACGGCCCATGTGATCGCCGCACCAACTGGTCTGGAGACTGTTGATCAAGCAGACGAATGGCTAGCCGAGTGGCTGAGCGCCGAAAAGCTGACCCCCAAGCCCTTCGTACCGCTCCCGCTACTGGGCGTTCCCGGTTGGTGGGCGGAAAATGAACAAATGTCGTTCTATGACGATACCGGCGTATTCCGGCCCTTAAGAGCGTGTTCAAAGCCTCCTCACGAGCCCATTGCGCCCGAAAAACTGCGTCTGCGGCGTTAAAAAGCCTCGCGATAGCCCAAGGTATCCCTGCGTTTTTCGTCGCATGGGCGCACCCCTTGCATCCACAGCCTTTCGAACACAATGGCCCTCGCGCGGAGGCTCTGAACACGCTCTGGGATCCCCGGTCAACTGCGGTTAAGACAGGGATCACGGGCACTCGATTCGTGAACATACGCTGTTCATGAAGATATAGCGGAACCTGTCCATTGAAATTTGTTCAAATACGTCCCAGATATCCATTCGGCCTGTGCCGAGCTACTTACTCCAAGAAAAAGGGACCCGATGAAACGCATCATGTTGTTCGTTATGACCAACGTCGCCGTGATGGCGGTGTTGGGCATTGTCACCAGCCTGTTTGGTCTGAACCGATTCGCTGGCCCGGACATGCAGGTTGGCCAGTTGATGATTTATTCGTTGGTGATTGGCTTTACCGGCTCCATCATCTCCTTGTTGATCAGCAAACCCATGGCCAAGCGGAGCATGGGCGTGAAGATCATCAATGAGCCCGCCAATGCTGACGAAGCCTGGATCGTTGAAACCGTGCGCCGCTTGTCTGAAAAAGCCGGCATCACGATGCCTGAAGTGGGCATTTACGAAGGTGAGCCCAATGCATTTGCCACGGGGGCATTCAAGAATTCAGCGCTGGTGGCGGTGTCTACCGGCCTTTTGCATGGCATGACGCGTGAAGAGATCGAAGCCGTCCTGGGTCATGAGATTGCTCACGTGGCCAACGGCGACATGGTCACCATGACCCTGGTTCAGGGTGTCATGAATACTTTCGTGGTCTTCCTGAGCCGTCTGATCGGCTCGTTTGTGGACAGCGCGCTGCGCAAGGGCAGTGACAGTTCGGGCCCCGGTATTGGCTACTACGTCAGCACCATCGTGTTGGACATTCTGTTCGGCTTCCTGGCCGGGATGATCGTCGCGTGGTTCTCGCGCCATCGCGAATTTCGTGCAGATGCCGGCGCCGCACAACTGCTTGGTCGTCCGCAGCCTATGATCCGTGCGCTGCAGCGCTTGGGCGGTATGCAGCCTGGTGAGTTGCCAAAAACCATGCAAGCCATGGGCATTACCGGCAGCTTGGGCAAGTTGTTTGCCTCGCACCCTCCTATGGAAGAGCGGATCGCAGCGTTGCAAGCTGGTTCGGGTTCGGTTTGACGGGCGCGTGCTCCCCATCGCTGGGGGAGCACGGTTAAGGCGGGCATGAGGGATTCGTTCACACCTTCTCATGCCAAGCGCCGTGACTTCGCTATATTTAGCGAATATGAGCGGCCCGATCACTGTGATTCTTTCTCCCGGTCAGGCACTGCCAGTGTTGCTGGCTGCTTCCGCCATCCGGGCCGCCCGAGCCATGCATCAGGCGCAAATTCGGGCAAACGAACTTCAGGCTGTGCACGAACAGGGGCGTTTGGCCAATAGCCAATTGCAAGCTGGGGCGCATGGTCAAGGCCTCGCGGCCTTGCAAAAGCAGGCAGACGCCGCTGAAGAGCGCTTGACACGGTTGGCTGAGCTCAGTCAACGGATGGGTGATGGGCAAGCGCTGCAGTTGGCACGTCCGGTGCGCCCTGAGGGGAGTGACTACCACTCCTTGGCCAGCTATGTGCGTGCCATGGAGGCGTTCGCTGTAGACGCGCAAAACCTCTTGATGACGGCTTGGGCTGGAAGCTCCGGAGGAGACGGGGATCCGGGCGCGCTGGCTTTGTGGGCTGTACCTGCGAGCGATGCGGTCGAGCCCACGGCTTCGGGCCGGCTATTGCAGCGCATTGCTCATCTGGGATCAGTTTCTGAGGAGCTTCGGGCCTTGGCCACGGAGCTGGACAGCACTCTTGACGGCACGCGTGCAGAGCTTTTAACCAGCGAACTTCGCCGCCGCATTCAGTTGTATGCCGAGCAGGCGCTTCATGAGGAAGTGCAGAAAGCGCAGGCCTTGGTGGTCGAGCAATCCTTGCAGGATCTGGGTTACCAGGTCGAAGAAATCGAATCGACGCTGTTCGTCGAGGGCGGGGTGGCACATTTTCGCAAAAGCCACTGGGGAGACTATATGGTGCGGATGCGAGTGGCTGAAGGGGGCCGTAGCGTCAACTTCAATGTGTTGCGGGCAATGGATGCCGGTCAAGCTGAAGAGCCCAGTGTGCAGGACCACCTGGCGGAAGACAGATGGTGCGCCGAGTTTCCTGCGCTCTTGAAGGCACTCGCGGCGCGTGGCGTGCACTTGGAGGTGACACGGCGCCTGGAAGCGGGGGAGCTGCCGGTGCAACGCGTGGCCCGAGACCGACTGCCCAGGTTTGCTGAAAGCGAGGCTGGTATTTCTGTTTCCACTGTCCAACCCTTGGCGAGGCCTCTCCCGTGAGCGAACAAACCCCTCGTTGGCTGGCCGATGTGGCCCGCACATTGCCCATTCGCTCGCAGTTTGTCGTTTCGGGCAATATCCGCGATACCTTTCTTGCCCGCGTACCAGGACAATCCTCGCCAGCGCTCGTGCCGCTTCAACGCGCTCTTTGGGAGACGCTGCGCGCGTCAGGCTTTGGTTGCATGCTGGTGTACGACCCTGCGGATGGCATCCGCGCATACCCTGATGAGCCAGAACCGCGCCAGTTGGCTGAGCGCCTCTTCGGCCTCAAGCTGGCTGGTGGCGCTCAGATGCTCAGCCTGGAATCGCTCACCAATCTAATGCGTCAGCTGACGGGGGAGCGGCAGGCACGCTGCGCTCTGGTGATGGATTTCGCCTCGCGCCTCACGCGCCAGCCCACCCAGTTGGTTGAAGCTGAACATCGCTTCTTCGTCGTGGCAGAAAAGCTATCGCTGCAAGCGGCCCCCGTCGTCACGCAAGAAGGGGGTGGGTCGCCCTTGTTCAATCCAATTTTCTGGCTACTCAATCGTGCGCAAGATCTGCCCTCGTGGTTCACACTGGATAGTGAACGCGTGGCCAGTTTGGTGATTTCACGGCCGGATTACGAGGTGCGTATGGCGGCGGCACAGCAACTGGCTCCGCTTTTTGTGGGGTTCGCGCAAGCTGAAGCGCCCGCACGTGATCGCTTCCTGAAATCATTCGCGGATGGCACAGAGGGGATGACCCTCAGCGCCTTGGCAGACATCACGCAATTGGCGGATCGCCAGCGCTTGGGTGTGGCTGATATCGAAGACGCCGTGCGTTGCTACAAGGTGGGCCAGTTCGATAATCCCTGGAAAAAAGACTATCTGCGCGAGAAGGTGCGTGGCGCGCAAGCGGTGATTGAGGAGCGGGTGAAAGGGCAGCACGCCGCCGTCGTGAAGACCCTGGACATCCTGAAACGATCCATCATGGGGCTCACCGGTGCTCAGGCGCGTTCGGGTGGAAACCGCCCTCGCGGCGTGTTGTTTTTTGCGGGGCCGACCGGGGTTGGCAAGACCGAACTCGCCAAGACGCTGACCCAGCTCATCTTTGGCAACGAGCGGGCCTATCTACGTTTTGACATGAGCGAATTCGCCGAGGAGCACACGGGCGCGCGTCTGCTGGGCGCCCCTCCGGGTTATGTGGGTTTCGATGCGGGGGGTGAGCTGACCAACGCGGTGCGAGAGAAGCCGTTTTCGGTGGTGTTGTTTGACGAAATCGAGAAGGCCCACCCCCGCATTCTCGACAAATTCCTGCAAATTCTGGAAGACGGCCGGCTGACGGACGGCAGCGGCGAGACGACCTATTTCTCAGAAACCATTATCGTCTTCACGTCCAACCTTGGCATCTATGTGGAAGATGCGCAGGGGCAGCGCGTGCAGAACGTCAAGCCTGGTGATAGCTATGAAACCGTGCAGTCGAGGGTACGCGGGGCGATTGGCGACTATTTCAAGTTTCGCCTCTCGCGCCCAGAGATTTTGAACCGCATTGGTGACAACATTGTCGTTTTCAACTTCATAACGCCCGAGGTCGGCGAACAGATTTTCGACGGCATGCTGCGCAACATCGCACGGCGTTTGCGTGAAGAGCTGAAGCTGCGTCTGGTCATGTCTGCAGAGATCCGCCGCAATTTACTTGCACGATGCACGGAGGATTTGTCCAACGGTGGGCGGGGCATTGGCAATATGCTGGAATCTGCTTTCATCAACCCCGTCTCGCGCGCGCTGTTCGAGCATTCGCTGGAAGGCAAGCAAAGCGTCATGGTCACAGGCATCGCCGATGTCGACCAAGTGGTGACAGTGACTTTGCAACTCCAATAGCCCGGATAATTCGACGCAGATAGGCTTTCGCCGTGACGTTTCAGGTGAATCGCCATCGCGAGCAGGAAATGAATTTTGTACATGGCCAACATACTCGGCGTTGATCCATTCAGGTTGCTGCCATGAAAATCTCCCTTAACAAGGCGCATTTCCCGGTCACCGTATTGGGGCCAGGGCGGCGTATTGGCCTGTGGGTGCAGGGGTGCTCCATAGGCTGCAAGGGCTGCATATCGCAAGACACCTGGCCTGAAGACGCCAGCAAGGAAATGTCTATTGATGATCTGCTGGCTTGGTGCGAGCAGATCAGCGGCAATGCGCTGGATGGCATAACCATCAGCGGTGGCGAGCCCTTTGACCAGCCGTTGGCGCTGGAGCACCTGCTTCGGGGGCTGGCCCGCTGGCGTGAGCGGCGTAAGCTCAATTTCGACATCCTTTCCTATAGCGGCTACCCCCTGGCTACTTTGCGCTCCCGGCATGCGGCCTTGCTTGGCAAGCTGGATGCCCTGATCGCGGAGCCCTATGTAGACGCCATGCCCAGTCTCCACTCGTGGTTCGGCTCATCTAACCAGAAATTGGTGCCGCTTTCAAAGCGCGGCGAGCAGCGCTACAAGAGTAGCCAGGATACGGCGGCGCAAACCAGCGGGAAGCGCATTCAGGCCCTGGTGGATGGGCAACGTGTTTGGTATGTAGGAATTCCATCGCGTGGAGACATGGCTCAGCTTGAAGAGCTGTGCCGCGCGCGCGGGGTGGATTTTGCCCAGGTGTCCTGGAGATCTTGATGGGGGCTGACATGGTGCGTGTGTGCCCCACCTGCGGCGTCCACCATCCCGCTGACCATTTGCGCTGCGATTGCGGTGCCCTGCTGTTCGGCGTGGACCTGGTGCGCCCCGAGAGGTTGGATGACAACGCGGGCTCGGGGACCAAGGGGAGTACTACAGAATCTCTCCCTCGCGAACCTGTGACGCCTGTGGTGGAGCGAACTGGCACGGTGCATTGTCCGCACGACGATTGTGGCCAGCCCAATCCTGCCGCTAGCCTTCTTTGCCTATATTGCAATCGGCCAATGGGGGCGGTGGCGGCCGGCCTCGAAGGCAGCGCGCCTGTCTTGCTACAACTGCCCTCGGCTTTGCGGCCCAGGTATCGGGTACTTCGGGCCTTCGAGGCGCGTGGGGCAGAGGCTGACATCTTGCTTGTGGAGCGCGCCGGGTCGGTTGGCGGGGCATCGAAGCCCTTGGTGGCAAAGATCTATCGGCAGGGCATTCAGCCGAGCGCTGAAGTGTTGGCTCGTATTGCACGGATAGATGTGCGCCACCGCGTCGATACGCTCGAAACTGGTCTTTCAGATGGCCACGCCTATGAGGTGATGGAGTATTGCGCCCTGGGTTCCTTGCGCCAGGCCATGGAGGCGAAGGCGCCGTCCGCCACCTTCATCACGGAGGTCATCCATGAGCTGGCCGCAGCCTTGAAGGCCGTGCATGAAGCCGCGCTCGTCCACCGAGACCTGAAGCCCGAAAACGTGCTGCTACGAAGCGATCAGCCTCTTGATCTGGTCTTGACTGATTTCAGCACGGCCTCCGTGATGGACGCCACTCAGCGTTTCACCGGCATGGCTAGAACGCTGCTTTACGCACCTCCTGAAGCCTTATCAGGCGTGCTCGATGCCAAAGCGGATTACTGGGCGCTTGGCATGGTGCTGCTGGAGTTGGCGACGGGTGCACACCCGTTCAGAGGCTTGTCAGAAGCCGTGGTGTTGCATCACCTGACCACACGCGCCATGGATGTGCAGGGCGTTACCGGTAAACGTCTGCGTCAGCTGGTCCGCGGGCTCCTGCTGCGCGATCCGCAGCGGCGTTGGGGCGCGCATGAAATCGAACGCTGGCTCGCCGGTGATGAAAGCCTGGCAGACCCCGTGGAGCAGGAGACATTGCCAGGCTTTACGCAGCCTTATGCGGTGCTGCATGAACGCTGCACCACGCCTGAGCAACTGGCGGTGGCGTTTGCTCGGCATTGGCAGGCGGGGGTGGCTGATCTGGCCAATGGTCAGTTGCTCAAGTGGTTCACCGAAGTGCAGAAAGACCAGAACGCCGTGCGTCTGTTGCTGACACTGCGCTACGACTCCCATCTCACGGGAGATGAGCAACTGCTGCGCTTCATCTTGTACTTCGCGCCCGGCATTCCTCCCATGTGGCGAGGCCGTGGCATTGAACTGCCCGCATTGCTCACGCAAGCGAGCAATGCTCTGCGAGGCGACGAAGCCGCTACCCAATGGCTTAGCGAGCTGTATAAGCACCGGGTGCTTCACACCTACGCGGCTGCCGGGAATGCTCAGGTGATAGAGCTGGAGGAGCGATGGAGCGCAGCTTCGGAGAGTTTCGATGCGGCATGGGCGGCGTACGTGGAATTGCTGCAAAAACAGAAAGCCCGGGAGATCGGCCCGGCGGAAGTCGTCATGTTTGACGACGTGATGTACGGCCGGGGTCCGGCCAACCAAGCTGTGCGGCCACCGCTGGATGCCTTGCATCCACGCTTTCTGGCCATAGCCTACGACCCGGCATGGACCGAGCGTTTGCGCGCTTCGTTAGCCCGCGAACTGACCATGCTGTCCGCCCAATGTTCGTGGCTGACCGAGCTGGGCAATCCTCTTGCGATGATGCCCGCCGAGTTGCTCGCATGTGAGGCAGTACTTCCTGTTGCGCGCAAGGCTGTGGAGCGACAAGCGCGTCAGGAAGCGCTGCGAGTGCAGCAGGAGGGCGAGGAGAGGGAGCAGTTACACGCCGCTTTGCAAGCCAGTCTGGTTCAGATAGGGCTTCATGCCCGGAAGCTGACTTTTTTGTTTCCTGAAACGAACCGACTGAGCGGGGCGCTGGAAGAATATGCAGAGGTGTTGGCTCGCATACGGGCTCGTGGTGCGACCGATGTCGAGTGGATGGCTGTGCGTAGCAAAGCTTTGCGCGGCGAGCCTGCAGCGCTTCGTTTGCGCGATCTATGTGATCGTTTGAGCGAGCACCGCACAGCCAACGAAGGTTGGTTCAACGAACAGGCTGGGACATTCGTTGTGATTGGGCTGGGGGCCTCCTTCGCTTTGTGGAACTTGCAGGGTTTCCTGCTAGCGCTATCGGTTGTGATCCTCGTGACGGCGTGGCGCCTTCTCCCTATCCTGCACATGGTGCAGGATATTCATCGGCTCGGTAAGGAACTAGGCATCTCGGCAAGACGCTGAGACGCTATGGCCTGGATGTCAGTAACGATGAAAAGCGCTAAGGGTTTGTTGATGCGCCTTATGAAGTTTGAGTTTCGTTCGCGCTGAGCTTGTCGAAGCGTTGCGCAAGGCTTCGACAGGCTCAGCCCGAACGGTTTTAATGCTTGACCAAAACCATAGAACCTCAGGGTGAACGGTCAATACATCACCGTGCCGGATCAGCGGGATGTGCGCTCGTTGTTCCAGTCCACGGCCAGCGCCTCGCCCACCTTGATGCCATCGATTCCTGCGGACAAAATCCCGCCTGCGTAGCCTGCACCCTCACCGGCTGGAAAGAGGCCGCGTACATTGAGGCTTTGCAGATTCTCCCCACGGCGAATGTTTACGGGCGATGAGGTTCTTGTTTCCACGCCTGTCATCACGGCGTCCGCCATGTCGTAGCCCTTGATCTTTCGCGCAAATGCCGGGAGCGCTTCACGCATGGCTGCGGTGGCCCAATCAGGTAGCAGCGCATGCAGGTCGATCCAGTGCACGCCGGGCTTGTAGGAAGGAATGACTTCGCCCACTTCAGTGCTGGGGCGTTGCGCCAGGAAGTCGCCTACGCGTTGTGCGGGCGCCGTGTAGTTGGCGCCACCGAGCAGGTAGGCACTCGCCTCGAGTTGCCGCTGCAGCACGATCCCGGCCAGAGGGTGCGTTTGATCTGCTGGCAGATGTTCTACCCCGAAAGATTCGCCCAGGGTTTCGACAAAGGCGGCCGGATCGCGCGGAAAATCGCTCGGGTCTATGCCCACCACCATGCCTGCATTGGCATTGCGCTCATTGCGGCTGTACTGGCTCATGCCGTTGGTCACCACACGCCCGGGCTCACTGGTGGCGGCCACCACGGTGCCGCCAGGGCACATGCAGAAGCTGTAGACCGTGCGGCCGTTGCCGGCGTGATGCACCAGCTTGTAGTCAGCGGCGCCCAGCAGAGGATGACCCGCATGACGGCCCCAGCGTGCGCGGTCAATCACGCCCTGCGGGTGCTCAATCCGCACGCCCACTGAATACGGCTTGGCCACCATATCCACCTTGCGGCGATACAGCATGCCAAAGGTATCTCGCGAGCTGTGTCCTAACGCCATGACCACGCGGCGAGCGGGGAGCTTGTAGTGCTCGCCGGTCTCCAGGTTTTCTATCTCAAGGCCGCGCAGTGCCAGTGAATCTTCTTCGCCTTCCAGGATCAGATCAGTCACGCGCTGCTGAAAGCGTATCTCGCCCCCAAGGGCCGTGATCTGATCGCGCAAACTCTCCACCACCTTCACCAGCTTGAACGTACCCACGTGCGGATGCGCTACCCACAGGATTTCCTCTGGCGCGCCGGCGGTCACAAACTCCTGCATCACCTTGCGGCCCAGGTGTCGCGGATCGCGTACCTGGCTGTAGAGCTTGCCATCGGAAAATAGCCCGGCCCCGCCTTCGCCGAACTGCACGTTGCTTTCGGGGTTGAGCTGGCTTTTGCGCCACAGGCCCCAGGTGTCCTGTGTGCGCTCGCGCACGGGCTTGCCACGCTCCAGCACGATGGGTTTCAGCCCCATCTGCGCCAACACCAACGCAGCAAAGATGCCGCAAGGGCCAAAGCCGATCACCACCGGACGCTCGTCTGGCGCTTCTAGCCAATTGGCCGGCGCTTGCACAGGTGGGCGCCAAGTCATGTCTGGCGTGGCTTGTACGTGAGGATCTTTTTCAAACTGCGCGAGCAGTGCCGCCTGGTGCGCCGGTTCTGCCAATGAGAGGTCGACGATGTACACCGCCAGCAACTCAGCCTTTCGTGCGTCGAAACTGCGCTTGAAAACCTCAAGGGTGTGGATCGCTGTCTCGGCAATCTGGAGCTTTTGCGCTGCCAGCGCACGCAAGGCGCTTTCGGGCGCGTCGGCTTGGGTCAGTGGCAGGCGAAGTTCGGCAAGGCGGATCATGAGGTGCTGGGCTTGTGTTTATCAAGCATGCGGTGTGGGATGCAGATGATAAATGGTGCCGTATTTGCGCGCCAGATCTCCTGAATCCGGGGGCCGGCCGTCCGGGAATGCAGGGAGTTGCGCAATGGGCTGATCGCGCAATGAGCAGGCCGTCTGAGGGCTGCCGGGTCTTTCCGTTGGGACCGCCGAGCTCCTGCTCGGCGTTAGGCGGCATCTGTGCCCGCTGTTTAGCGATTGGGCGCTTATCTGTCCCTGGGGAATTTCAACCCCGGGCTTGGCTCAATCCAGGCCGCGTAGTCGTGTCAATATTGAGGTGCGCTAGTCAATGCTTTACGCAGCGCGGCCGCCCGGTCTGCGCCCACGGCAGCTTCAATCTTAGGTAGCAATTGACGCAGACCCACGTAGCCATCTGCGCGTTCTACCGCCAAGTTGAGCTTGAACCCGCGCAATCCCAAAGTGGCAGTGAGCTGGGTGGCCAGGGGGTAAGCGGCTTGGTAGCGGAGCTTTTGCTCATCGGGCGTCAATAGCTCATTTTCGATTTCCGACATCAGGCTCGCCGGAACAGTCAGCGGGGACGGCTTTGAATCGTTCGCCGCGTCCTGAGTGACGAGGGGTGCGGGAATTTCTTCGCGCAGCAATCCGTTGTTGAGCAGGTAAGCGATGTCGTCAGTGTTGACGCCCAAGCCCGAGGTATGCCGCAGCACCTCTGCCGCGGAACGCCTGCCGTCGAACATGATCAACGCCGCTCGCTGGCGTTGAGACAGGGCGGCGGCATCGCGATGTTTGAGTGCTACGGCGGCTAGATCGGTCTTTGCGTAAGGCATGGCGAGTACGAGCCGTTACATATCATGAAGGTTTGATTGAACGACCTTTTCGGTTAATGTGACGCTAACGTTAACCCTTAAATGATCACTTTTGAGCTGATTTTTTTTCAATTTTCGCAAGCCACGCCCAGGCGTGGCCCCGTGACCAGCGCCTTATCGTGATCAAGCCGGCAGATAGCCGTCTACCGAGAGGTAGCGTTCCCCGGTGTCATAGTTGAAGCCCAGAACGCGTGCGCCCTTCGGCAGTTCGGGCAATTTCTGAGCAATCGCTGCCAGCGTGGCACCGCTGCTAATGCCAACCAGCAAGCCTTCCTGGTTAGCGCTTCGACGACCGTATTCGCGTGCCGTTTCCGCTTCGACCTGGATCACGCCATCAAGCAGGCTGGTGTCCAGGTTTTTGGGGATAAAGCCGGCGCCAATGCCCTGGATCGGGTGCGGTGCAGGTGCGCCGCCACTGATCACCGGTGACTGCGTGGGCTCCACGGCAAAGACCTTCAGTTGTGGCCATTTGGCTTTCAATACGCGCGCGACGCCTGTCAAGTGCCCACCAGTTCCTACGCCGGTAATCAGCGCATCCAGGCCTTCAGGGAAATCGTCGAGTATTTCCTGGGCGGTGGTGGCTTCGTGCACTGCCACGTTGGCTGGATTTTCGAACTGCTGAGGGATCCAGCCGCCGGGCGTTTGCGCCTGCAACTCCTCCGCGCGGGCAATGGCGCCTTTCATGCCTTTTTCACGTGGCGTGAGATCGAACGTGGCGCCATAGGCCAGCATCAGCCTGCGGCGCTCAATGCTCATGCTGTCGGGCATCACCAGAATCAGCTTGTAGCCTTTAACGGCAGCCACCATGGCCAAGCCCACACCGGTATTGCCGCTGGTGGGCTCGATGATGGTGCCGCCGGGTTTAAGTTTGCCGCTTTTTTCAGCGTCTTCCACCATCGCCAGCGCGATACGGTCCTTGATCGAGCCACCGGGGTTGGCGCGCTCAGACTTGATCCACACTTGTGCATCCGGACCGAACAGTCGGTTGATGCGAACGTGCGGCGTGCGGCCGATGGTTTCTAGTACGTTGCTGGCTTTCATGGCGAGTTCTCCTGAAGAGGGAAATATCCGGGCTATGCACCCATTCTGGCGCAAACGTTCTACCGTTTGCGATATATGAATATGGGGTCTTGTGGCAACAGGCGATAATCGCTCTTGTGAAGTCCGCCAGACCGCCGCTGGTGCATGTCCCGAAAGGGCGCACTGGAGGAACGTCCGGACTGCAAAGAGCAGCGCAGGAGTTAACGACTCTCCACCGTGAGGTGAGGATTAG
The DNA here is from genome assembly GCF_000422885.1 of Ottowia thiooxydans DSM 14619. GTDB lineage: Bacteria > Pseudomonadota > Gammaproteobacteria > Burkholderiales > Burkholderiaceae_C > Ottowia > Ottowia thiooxydans. The sequence continues at coordinate 16,896 of NZ_AUGX01000059.1, forward strand.
AGCAACAGAGACGAGCCGATTTAGTTCGGGTGAAACGGGCAATCTCTGCGCGCAGCAACACCAAGTAGGCACACGTTGAGGCGGCTCGCTGAGTGTGCGGGTAGGTGGCAACGAGCCGGGTGGGTGACCCCCGGCCAAGATTGATGGCGGTCACATCACGGGCAACCGTGATGCACAGAATCCGGCTTATCGGTGGACTTCACATTTTTATGGGCTTTTAGTCGCTCTCTCCGGGAGAGACTGATGCAGGTGCGCCTGCCGACCTGAGGCCCAGAACCCAACGCCGTGAGCTGGTTTTACTCCTTCCCCCGCTCCCACTGGGGGCTGCAGGTTTTAACTCCCTCTCCCCTTGGGAGAGGGCGGGGGCGGCCGGCTGCGGCGTGAGGGCAAGCGGTGGTTGATTGAGCGCTGCCGTTGCAAATTACCTTCTGCTCATCTATTGAGGTCGGAGGCCGGGAATTGCGCCCGGCAGCGCAGTCCCTTTCTTTGCTCGCACCCGGAGCGCCGGCCGAAAGCAACTAACCAAAGAAATACGACCCCAAGTCCGTGTCCCTACGCTGCGCTCCGGGCACCCTCCGGTGCTCGGGCAAGGGGCGGTGCGGCAGAACTCTCTTCTTTCGCTTCGCTCACTACGTTCAAACAGCTGCCGCAAGCTAGTTCACGAAGCAAGAGCATCTTGCAGTGCTCTTGCCCGCCCCCGGATGGCCGGCCCCTTGACCTGCGCTCCTCGGCACGGCCTCAAGGGGTGGGATACCCGCTCGGGCCATTGCTGCGCTCGGCCTTCGGGATTCTCGATGTACTCCCGAGAAGAACGAGAGCGCGAGCTCATTCTGATACGGTATTTAAGCGCACATCTGGCACTTACCAGATCAGTGGTTGGCGGGCAGACTTGATGGCAATTCGTTGGAACTCCCATGAAAGCCAAAGCAAGTATCTCGCGCTGCCTCACCATCATCCTTTTACTGCTCGGTGGCAGCCTTCCTTCTGTGATGGCTACGCCACTCAGAGACGGCATGGCCGCACGTATGCAGGCCTGCGCGGTTTGCCATGGTTCTGAGGGGCGTGCCACCAATCAGGGGTACTTCCCTCGTATTGCCGGCAAACCTGCGGGCTACTTGTTCAATCAGTTGGTGAACTTCCGTGATGGGCGGCGCAAGAACCCCACCATGGCCTATCTGGTAGATCAGATGAACGATGCCTATCTGCAGGAGATTGCTGACTATTTTTCTGCCTTGGACCTTCCCTACCCGCCCCCGGCGCCAGCACCTGAGCCGGGGCCTTCGCTCAGCAAGGCTCTGGCGCGCGGAGAGCAACTGGTGCGCCAAGGCGATGCGGCGCGTGGTGTGCCGGCCTGTTCGACTTGCCACGGCGCAGCGATGACTGGCGTGATGCCCGCGACGCCAGGTTTGGTGGGGCTGCCGCGCGACTACATCCTGAGCCAGTTCGGTGCCTGGAAAAACGGCATGCGCCACGCGGCAAAACCGGATTGCATGGGTGAAGTGGCTGAGCGGCTATCGGCCGAAGATGTGGGGGCGATGGCCACCTGGCTTTCGCTGCAACGTGTACCCACAGATGCCAAAGCAGTTGCTTTCGCGCCCCAGGCATCGCCGCTGAAATGTGGGGGGGCAGGGAAATGAGCAGCACTCGTTTTTTCTGGATCAAGCTTCTGGTTGGACTGCTGCTGTTAGCCGGTCTCTTCGTCGCCACTGTCGTCTGGCTGAATGTGCGAGGCGAGTCTCCAATGACAGATGTCGTTTCGGCCGCGGCTCCCAACCCGGAGCTGGTGAGCAGGGGCGCTTACCTGGCTCGTGCAGCCAATTGCGCGTCTTGCCACACCGCGCGTGGTGGTGAGGTTTATGCCGGTGGCAAGGCCTTGCCTACACCTTTTGGCTTGGTCTTCGCGGGCAATCTGACACCTGACAATGAAACCGGCATTGGCCGCTGGTCGGCCGATCATTTCTGGCGCGCGCTGCATCATGGGCGTTCGCGGGATGGCCGGCTGCTTTACCCCGCCTTTCCCTATACCGAATACACGCATGTGACGCGCGAAGATTCGGACGCGCTCTACGCCTTTCTGCGCACTGTGCCAGCGGTTCACCAACCGAATCAGGCGCACGATCTCCGCTTTCCATACAGAACCCAAGCGGCACTCGCCGTGTGGAGAGCGCTCTATTTTTCACCGGGGGAATTTGAGCCCGAACGAGCCAAGTCTGCTGAATGGAATCGCGGAGCGTATCTGGTGCGTGGGCTGGGCCATTGCGCCGCGTGCCACGCGCCCCGCAACGCCATGGGCGCTACTCAAAACAATCTCGGATTGGACGGCGGTCTGATGCCCATGCAGAACTGGTATGCGCCTTCGCTGGCTTCCCCTGCGGAGGCGGGCGTGCAGGATTGGAGCATGCAGGAGGTCGTGGACTTGCTCAAAACCGGCGTCAGCGCCAAGGGTGCGGCTATGGGGCCGATGGCGGAAGTGGTGTATTCCAGCACGCAGCATTTAAGCGAAGCCGACCTGCAAGCCATGGCCACTTTCCTGCGCGAGCTTCCGCCTCATGCGCCAGCGCCGCAACCAAACACACACGTCGGCTCCACGGTGCGCGAGTTGGGCGCCAAGCTCTATAAAGCCCAATGCGCAGAATGCCATGGCGATAGCGGTGAAGGGCGTGACGGCATTTATCCCGCGCTTGCCGGGCACCGGACCATCACACAGGCATCCAGCGCCAACCTCATCAAAATCATCGTTCACGGGGGGTTCCCTCCCACCACCAGCGGTAATCCCCGGCCTTATGGCATGCCGCCATTCGGGCAAAGCTTGAACAATGAGGAAATCGCCGCGCTCTCTTCCTACGTGCGCTCAGCCTGGGGTAATAAAGCGAGCGGAGTGACTCCGTTCGATGTCAATCGAGTGCGGCGATGAGCAAGCCTCATAGGAGCAGTCATGAACATTTTTAGGCAGATCAAAACCGTACTGTGGAGCTTTATCGGGATAGGGCGGCGCAAAGATATGGCGGAGATCCACGAACGAGGAAACCCTCTCGTTCTGGTGATCATCGCGTTCGGATTGCTCTTGCTGTTTGTAGGTGGTCTGGTGCTTCTGGCTCGCATGGTGGCTCACGTTTGAAGGCGGGTCGTGTGGACGCCTTCAGCCGTCCACACGACCAGGAACAAATGCACACGGCTTGGCAGGCATGCGAATGGTCTGAAATCGCTCTTTTGCGAAACGCCTTCATGCCAGCGTCGCTATGATGCTGTTCCATGGAGACTGCAATATGAAAAATCTACTTCCTAAAGCCATCGCCATGCTGGTGGCCTTGGAGCACCTGTACATCATGGTGCTTGAGATGTTTCTGTGGAATAAGCCGCAGGGGCTAAAAGCCTTCAATCTCACGCAGGAGTTCGCAGATGCCACCGTCACGCTGGCTGCCAATCAGGGGCTCTACAACGGCTTTCTTGCCGTGGGTTTGATCTGGGGTCTCTTCGCGCGCAAACGAAGCGTGGTGATCTACTTCCTTCTCTGCGTGATCGTGGCGGGTGTTTATGGTGCGGTGACCGCCGCGCCAAAAATCTTCTTCGTTCAGGCGCTACCTGCCATCATCGCTTTGGGCTTGACTTTGCTTTTAGATCGCGAGAGATAAGAGCTCCCCCCTGAGTCGCTTCGCGCCTTCCCCCCAGGGGGACGCAGCCAGCGGCCTGGCAAAGCCAGCTCCGCGGCTACTCACGTATGGCCTGCTCCGCGGCCTTCTGATCTTGCTCCCTCTCCCGTGCGCGGGAGAGGGTAGGGTGAGGGGACGGCGCATCCATTGCGAATTAGCCCTTTTTTGGCAGGCATGATGTCCGAAATAATCCTTTCGTTGTGGACCGAAAAAGGACGTCGGTAATTGAGACGCTGACCCTCACCGGTTGGCCGGCCCCGCCCAACCCTCTCCCGCCTGCGGGAGAGGGGGTAAAACCGATCGCTTGCGACTGACTGTGCAGGGCCGAGCGCAGCAATGGCCCGAGTGAGGCTCCCCACCCCTTGAGGCCGTGCCGAGGAGCGCAGGGCAAGGGGCGGGCAAGAGCACTGAAAGATGCTCTTGCTTCAAGAACTAGCTTGCGGCAGTTGTTTGAGGGTAGAGAGCGAAGCGAACGAAGCGAGTTCTGCCGCACCGCCCCTTGACCGAGCACCGCAGGGTGCCCGGAACGCAGTGTAGGGACACGGACTTGGGGTCGCATTTCTTTGGTTCCTTGCTTTGTGCGAGCAAAGAAAGGGAGTGCGCCGCCGGGCGCAATCCCGGCCTCCGACCTAAAGAAAAGAGCAGAAGGTA
>NZ_AUGX01000060.1 GCF_000422885.1 Ottowia thiooxydans DSM 14619
GTGCCAGTGCCAGTGCCAGTGCCAGTGCCACCGGTCGCGTCATCGCCACCGCCGCCGCAGGCCACCAGCATCACGAGAGCTGCTGCCGCAGCCAATAACTTGTACTTTTGCATATGAAACCTCAAAACGAGTTGAATTTGAAAATCACGAAACACCATCTCGATAGGAGAGGGTGGTTACGCAGGCTCTCAGTTCGATGCCTGCGTCACCACCGCTTGCTCCAGTGCCTGGCGGAATGCGGGGTCACGCGCATGCTTTCCGGGCTCGATCGGCCCCGCATCGGCCACAGTGCCGAGCGGTGCGTTGCTGCGGCCCCAATAGAGCTGGCACGAAGGCGTGTCGGCCAGGCGCGTCAGCGTCACAGGTTGGGCACTGCCGCCTTCGGTTTCGACCATGGCGGCCAAGCCAGCCTCCGTCTTGTCGGCTGCCGTGCCCAGCCACACCGTAGCGGGCAGTTGCTCCCACTCACGGATGTCTGCCTGCGTCTGGGTGGACGCTGCCACACCTTGGGCCACCAAGCCCGCGAATAGCCCCAGCAAACCCAGGCCCGCAGCGTTGTTGTTGCCCGAAGCCAAGCCTATATCCATGGCCGCTGCGCCAACGGCACCGGCGACATTGGCTGTGCTCTGCGCGCCATCCTTGAATGCGGCCTTGCCGTCCAGCACGGCGTCTATGGGGCGGCCTCCGCGCGTAGTAGCCTGGAAGCCCAGATCGGCCCCTTGCACCGGGCTGCCCGGCAGGCATTCGCCGCCACCAGCCGCGCAGATAGATTTAACCGCCTGGGGAGACCCCTCATGAGGCTGCCATTTGAGCGCCTCACCGTGTTTGCCGGCGCCGTACTTGAAGGGTGCTCGCCCGGTTTCAAACAGCACGAGTACTGGCTGGTCTACCCGCATGCTGGCGTAACTGGCATCGCCCTTGACGGCCATTTGCAGGAAGTCCTGGGCCAAGTTGGCATTACCGTCGCAGTGGCTGGCCCAACCGGCCATGTAGGGCATGAGGCCGAAGTCGCCCGCGTACTGCTCGGATTCAGCCACTGTGTCTTGGTAATCGGCCTGCTTGAACATGGCCCGCGCGTTCTGGAAATCGCCACGCGCCACATACACCAGGCCCCGGTAGTAGTAAGCCATGGCGCGCTCATAGGGCTCACCCTTGTAGTCCTTGATCTTCTCCGCTGTCCAGAGCGATTTGGCTTTCTGCGCTTCCGCGTTGTCCGCGTAGATTTGATCGATGCGGAAGGTTGCCGCTTCGAAAGCTTTTTCCGCTTCGTCCAGGCGGCCAGCAGCTAGCGCGGCCAGACCAATGCGCTCGTAGTTCAGCGTGGCGTTGCGCTCGCCTTCTATGTACAGGCGCTCATACAACGGGCGCATCTGCGCGTCGGGTATGCGGGCTGAGAGGGCTTCGGCCTGTTGCTTCAACTCCACCGGCACAGATTGGGCCGCGCTCCATCTCTTGGCGGGCGGCGCCGCAGCGGCTTCCGCGGCCTTGGCCTGCTCCGCTTTTTGTTGGCTTTGCATCACTGCCTGGAACAGACTGCCGAACTGCGCATGAGCGGGAAGGCTCAGGGCGGAGATCGCCACAGCCAGGGCGGCCAGACGGTGCTTGGGTTGAATGCGGGACATGTTTTCTCCTCTTGCCTTTTCTGTTTTACGTACGGTGCCGTGTTGATAAAAGTAGCCCTGAGTTCAGCGCGCCAGCGCTTCACCCAAGCGAGCCAGCGTTTGCTCACCCATACGCCGGCCCACATCCGTTGCCGCGTTGCTTTGTGGCGCTTCGCGGTAGCCACCATTCGGATCGGCTTCGAATTTCACGCGAGGAGCCGGAGCATCCTTGGGCTGCTCGCCATCCAGGTACCCCTCAGCCAGAATCACCCCGTCAGCCATGCGTTTGATGGACACGAAGACCGACCAACCCAGCGGTGCGGCGGCGTCGCGGGTGGTGAGCACCTCAATCAGCACTTGAGCATGCGAAGCAATGGCTTCGGCCTCTATCTGCTGGCTGTCTATTTCCTGGCCCCTGGTTTTCTTGCTAGCAGCCAAGGAGCGCATGACCACGTTGCGATCCACCAGCCGCACACCGGCGGACGCCATGGTTTGTTGGAACGCGGCGCGCATTTGCAGATCGGTGCGCTCCACCGGCCCGGTACGCCGCGCCTGGGAGGTCTTGGACTCGCCCACGCTCACCGTGGTGCTGGCTACGGCAGCTCCAGCGGCCTCACCATAAGCCACCCCCAGACCACGCCGCTGCGCGGCCAGGCCAATAGTCTCGCCGTAGCGAGCCTGTACAGAATCCACGCGGGCTTGCGACAGCGTGTTCTGCTCCAGCATGTCGGAATACTCACGGTTCCACAGCACCGCCACGGCAGGCCGCTTTGCCCTGGCATAGGCCGCGGTGAATGCTGCGCGATGAAACGGCCGCGCATCCGTGGCCTGAAGCGGCTCGGGCGCCCGTGTAATCACGTCAGGCTCGCCAGCCCTGTATGCGCTGGCTGGAATGTGTGGTGCCTGAGCCTGGGCATTGGCGGCCAGCGCGAGGCTGAGTGCTCCCGCAGCGGCTGCCGTCAGCACCGCTTTTCTGAAAGATTTCATGGTGAATCTCCTTAGCGCAATGGCCCACCGGGCATCGGCACGGCGTAGCTCTGGCCGGGAGCGAACTGGCTCTGGCCCCGGTTGGCGTCGTAGATCTCCACAGCCACCCCACGAGTGGCCTGCGAAACAGCGCTTTCGCCATATGCCGCCTGGCTGCGCGGCGGCAGATGCACGGTCTTCCAGGAGCTGGGCGGCTCGCTCTGGCCGCGCTCACCGGTGAACCGCGTGCGCATCGAGAGCACCACGTCCACATCGGTACAGTTGTAGACGCTGGCCTGCACCGCAGCCATGCCAGTGCCGGTACGGCTGGTTAAGACCTCGCGCACGCCGATCACTTGCGCCAGCTCAGGCGAAAGCACCTGCGCGTTAGGCCAAGGATTTCCGGCGGCCAGCTGATGCGCCCAGGTGGGGCAGCCTTGCACCGTGAGCGGGGTGGAGGACTGCGTGGCACAGCCAGTGGCCAACGCGGCCAGTGCCAGACAAAGAGTTGTTCGAAGCATCATGGGAACAAGCTCTTTTCAGCGGTAGACCACGTCGTCCGCCGCAGCGCGAGCGACGTCGTAGAAGTTGGACCAAATGATTTCCCTGGTCTCCACATCGATCAGCTCGAAAGTTATCTGCGTGTGGCGCTGCACCAACCCGCTTCTGACATTGCGGCTGTCGTGTGAAGTGATCTTGCCCGTGAGACGGAAGTCCACGCCCGCCACGGCTTTGGTCAGCCCCCTCGTACCCACATCGGTCGTGCCGCTGCGTTTGAGGGCTCGCTCACGCTCGACCATGGCTGTGCTCTGGTCGCTGATGAAACTCATACGGGAACGAGCCGCCCTGTTGAGGTTCACCCTCAGCCGCTCGGTGATCATGTTCTTGTTGATCGCCTGCGAACTCTCGTTGACGAAGTACTGCGCGTCAATTACCACGCGTGGGCGTTTTCCCGTGTCGGCAAAGATAGGCTCGGCCAGAATGTCGCGCATCATCTGGTCAGCCATGGACACGATATCGTGCCCCTCAACGCCAACGCCCGAGACCGGCCCCTTGCGGCTGGGGTCCACCTCCATCGAAGAAACGCCGGTGGCGTTTTGCAGCGGCGGGTTTGTTTGGCAACCCGCCAGTGCAGCCATGGCGAGTAGAACCACTACCGCAGTGACCCGCGTCTCCCACCCTGCCCCGGCAGGCAGCTCTTTGCTCATTCGCATCATGTATTCCCCCAACCCCTTCTAGAAGCTGGCCCTCTTGTTTTACTGATGCGCCTAGCTTTCCCGATCGCCAGCTGGCTGTACATACCGCATTTGCGGTATGGACGGCGATAGAGAGGATTGGAAAACTCGCCGATGCCTTGCAGTAGCCAAAAAAATTATTGGTTCTCACCCGTTCGGGTGATGACGTAACTAGTTACGTTTTCTATGCTGCGCTAAAGCGCCGACAAGGAGCTCTCCATTCCCAGATTGCGGGATGGTGGAGATGGGAGCGTTTGGATGTTGTCGTTTGATCCGAGGTCACTATGAGCGCTGCCACTGTTTGCCCATTTAAAGTTGGGGCTAAGAAACAACACAATAGGCCTTGGTGGCTGCGCTGGTTATTGGTGTTTGCGCTGTTGTGGGGGAGTGTGAGCTCAACGGCGTGGGCGGTAAATGCGTGGGGGTCAGTGGGGCCTGATGGCGGTGACATTCGAGCATTAGCGATGAGCAGTAACGGTCAGACGATCTTCGCTGGCACCTCTCGCGGGGGCCTCTTCAAAAGCATCAACGGCGGAAACTCATGGGCCACCGCCAACACTGGGCTAACCAACCTGTATGTGTCCGCGCTAGCGTTGAGTAGCGACGGACAAACTATCTTCGCCGCCAGCTACGGTGGAGGAGTCTTCAAAAGCACTGACGGCGCAAACTCCTGGGCCGCCGTCAACAATGGGCTGACCAACCTGCGTGCTCACCTCCTGGTGTTGAGTAGCGACGGACAAGCCGTCTTCGTCGGCACCGATGACGGCGGTGTCTTCAAAAGCACCGACGGCGCAAACACCTGGGTCGCCTTCAACAGTGGGCTGCCCGACCTGAGAGTGCGCGCCCTGGCGTTGAGTACCGACGGTCAGACGATCGTCGCCAGCACATCCGGTGGAGGCGTTTTCAAAAGTACCAGCGGTGCAACCTCGTGGGTCGCGGTCAACAATGGGCTTACCTATCCCTATGTATCCGCCCTGGCGTTGACTAGCAACGGACAGACGATCTTTGCTGGCACCTTCCTCGGTATCTTCAGAAGCACCGATGGCGGAAACTCCTGGGCCCAGTTCAACAATGGGCTGCCCAACAAGAACGTGTCCTCTCTAGTGTTGAGTAGCGACGGACAGACTGTCTTCGCTGGCACCGACGGCGGTGCCTTCAAAAGCATCAACGGCGGAACCACATGGACCTCCGTCAACAATGGTCTGACTAACCTGGAAGTGTTCTCCCTGACGTTGAGTAGTGACGGACAGATGGTCTTCGCCGGCACCTACGGCGGCGTCTTCAAAAGCACCAACGGTGGAACCTCCTGGGCTGCTGTCAACAATGGCCTGAACAACCGGGTAATTCGCTCCCTAGCGTTGAGTGCCGACGGCCAGACGATCTTCGCCGGCGCCACCGGCCTCGGGGTCCTCAAAAGCACCAACGGCGGAACCTCCTGGGCTTCCTTCAACAATGGGCTGACCGTTCCGTCTGTTTCCTCCCTGGCGTTGAGTTCCGACGGCCAGACGATCTTCGCCGGCACCTCCAGCGGAGTCTTCAAAACTGCCACCGGAGGCGCCTCCTGGGTCGCCGTCAACAATGGTCTGAACAACCAGGATGTACGCTCCCTGGCGTTGAGTAGCAGCGGGCAGACGATCTTTGCTGGCACCTACGGTGGTGGCGTCTTCAAAAGCAGCAACGGCGGAACTTCGTGGGCCACCTTCAATAACGGGTTGACCAATCAGAATATAGTCTCCCTTGCACTAAGTAGCAACGACCTGATGATCTTCGCCGGCACCGAAGGCGGTGGCGTCTTCAAAACCCTCCACAACGGAAGTTCGTGGGTCACAGTCAACAACGGGCTGTCCAACCCGAATGTGACCTCCCTGGCGCTGAGTAGCAACGGCCAGACGATCTTCACCGGCACCTACGGTGGCATCTTCAAAAGCACTAGTGGCGGAAACTCCTGGGCCGCCGCCAGTACTGGTCTGACCAGCCCATACGTGTCCTCCCTTGCACTGGGCAACGGCGGTCTGACGATCTTTGCTGGCACCTACAACCGCAGCGTCTTCAAAAGCACCAACGGCGCGCTCTCCAGCGAAGCACGTCTGCTTGGCCTCACACTGGCCGCAGGTGGCGACCCCGTCGCCCTTTCCCCCACCTTCAACAGCAACACGCTGAACTACTCAGCCACCGTGCAGGGTGCTAGCGCCACGCTCACCCCTACGGAGTGGATAAACGACGCCACGATCACCATCAACGGTGCTCCTGCCACCAGCGGCACCGCCACAACCCTGGCACTCAACCCAGGCACTAACATGATTTCCGTGCAAGTGACCTCAGGCGACGAAACTTCCACGCGCACTTATACCGTCACTATCACTCGCGAGATCGTCGCACCCGCCGCGCCGACCAACGTACAGGCAGCGCTGGGCCTGCCCGGTTCAGGTCAAGCTTCCGTGAGTTGGACAGCTCCTGCCAGCTCCGGCTCCAGCGCATTGACCGGCTACACCGTCTCGGGAAGCCCCAGCGGTGGGTGCACTGCGGGGCCAGGCCAGACTAGCTGCGTCGTCGCCGGGTTAGTCAGCGGCACGGCTTACAGCTTTGCTGTCACCGCCACTAACGCAGAAGGTGCGAGCACGGGCTCTGCCGTGAGCAACTCCGTTACGCCCCCAAGCACGCAATCCATTAACTTCCCGGTACAGGGTAGCCAGAACTTCTCTATAGGCGGCAGCTTTGCCATCAACCCAGCAGCAGTGGCCTCTTCAGGCTTGGGTGTGACCTACGGCAGCCAGACTGCAGGTGTCTGTACGGTGAGCGGCGCCACGGTCACCGTTGTCAGCGCTGGCACTTGCATCTTGACTGCCAATCAAGGTGGTAACTCGGCTTGGCTACCCGCTGCTCAAGCCACTCAGAGCGTTGCCATCAACAAGGGCATCAACACCATCACCTTCCCCGCTCAAGGCAATCAGACTTATTCAACAGGCGGTACGTTTGCTCTGAGCCCCGCATCTGCTGCATCAGGCTTGGCAGTGACCTACTCCAGCCTGACCTCCCCCGTTTGCACGGTGGCGGGCTCCTCGGTCAGTATGCTGGGGGCTGGCACTTGCACCATCGCTGCTAATCAAGCCGGCGACGCGAACTGGGCCGTCGCTACGCAGGTAACGCAGACCATCTCGATTCAGAAGGGGGTCAACACCATCACCTTCCCTGCTCAAAGTAATCAGACTTACTCTACAGGCGGTAGCTTCGCTCTCAGCCCTGCTTCGGCTGCTTCAAGCCTTGGCGTGACCTACAGCAGCCTGACCACTGGTGTATGCAATGTCTCCGGCTCCATGGTGGCCATGCTCACTGCAGGCACCTGCACCATTGCGGCCAATCAGGCAGGTAATGCCAATTGGGCAGTAGCCACACCGGTCACTCAGAACATCACCCTTCAAAAGGGCACCAACACCCTGACGTTCCCAACTCAAGGCAACCAGACCTTCTCGCCCAATGGCACCTTTGCCATCACTCCTGCGACAGCCACCTCTACCCTGGCGCCCAGCTACAGCAGCTTGACTCTGAGCGTGTGTACGGTCTCTGGCTCCAGCGTCACGATGATCACTGCTGGTACCTGCACCCTGGCGGCCAACCAGGCTGGTGACACCAACTGGGCTGCTGCCACGCAGGTGACGCAAGGTGTGAGCATTCAAAAGGGTGTCAACACGATCAGCTTCCCAGCGCAGGGCAATCAGAGCTATACATCGGGTGGTAGCTTCGCGCTGAGCCCGGCCACGGCTGCTTCAGGCTTGGCGGTGAGCTACAGCAGTTTGAGCACCTCGGTGTGCACAGTGGCAGGCTCAAGCGTGACGATGTTGGCTGTGGGTACCTGCACGATTGCAGCTAACCAAAGCGGAGATGCCAACTGGGCCGTTGCTACGCAGGTGACGCAGAGCGTTGCCATCGGCAAGGGCACCAACACCATTACGTTCCCTGCACAAGGCAACCAGACTTACTCAACTGGCGGTACGTTTGCCATCAGCCCTGCATCCGCCACATCAGGCTTGGCAGTGACGTACTCAAGTTTGACCGCTGGCATTTGCACCATAGCGGGCTCCACCGTGAGCATGCTGGGCGCGGGTACATGCACCATCGCTGCAAACCAAGCTGGAGACAGCAACTGGAATGTAGCCACCCCGGTAACACAGACCATCTCCGTTGCCAAAGGTCTCAATACCATCACCTTCCCCGCGCAAAGTGGTCAGACCTACACCTCGGGTGGTACCTTTGCCATCAGCCCCGCTTCAGCCTCTTCAAGCCTCGGTGTCACCTACAGCAGCTTGACCACTGGGGTGTGCAATGTCTCCGGTTCAATGGTGGCCATGCTGACTGCAGGCACCTGCACGGTGGCTGCAGATCAGGCGGGCGATGCCAACTGGGCTGTCGCCGCACGGATGACACAGAACATCGCCATTCAGAAGGGGGCCAACACCATCACGTTCCCGGCGCAGGCTAACCAGACCTATGCAAGCAACGGCACCTTCGCCCTGACTCCAGCGTCTGCCTCATCCGGCTTGGCCGTGCTTTACAGCAGCTCGACTCCGGCGGTGTGCTCTGTGGCTGGCTCGACTGTGACCATGCTCACTGCAGGTACCTGTACGGTGGCTGCCGATCAAGCCGGAGACACGAATTGGGTGGCCGCTGCGCCAGTCACTCAGAACGTCACCATAGACAAAGGCGGGAACACCATTAACTTCCCCGCTCAGGCTGACCAGACCTACTCGGCTGGCGGTACGTTCCCTGTGAGCCCAGCAGCCACCGCAGTATCTGGATTGGCTGTGACCTACAGCAGTTCATCCGCCAGTGTGTGTACGGTTGCAGGTGGAACTGTGAGCATAGTGGGGGCTGGGATCTGCGCCCTGGCCGCTGATCAAGCGGGTGATGCGAACTGGGCGGCTGCCGCTCAGGTCACGCAAAACGTGAGGATTCTTGCTGTAACACCTGGTGCACCGACCAACGTGCAAGCGACACCTACCGCTCCTGGCCAAGTGACCGTGACCTGGACACCACCGGCCAACACAGGCGGCGGAATCACTGGCTATGTGGTCACTGCGCAACCCGGCGGGAGCACCTGCACGCCTACACCTGCCACAGCCACTACCTGCACATTCACCGGGTTGACCAATGGACAGACCTACACCTTCACGGTAGAGGCTCTCAATGAAGCAGGCAGCAGCACACCACCTACGCCCTCTAACCCTGCCACTCCGCTGGCTGACTCCAAATCGTTCTCTGCTCTCACACCTACCGGCTCCGGTACCTTGACAGGAACTGTGACCGGGGGTGGCAGCACCTGCCGCTTTGAACATGTGCGCGTGATGGCAGTGGGCGATGCCGCTACCGCGCCGCCGTCGAGCTTAAGCCTCCCGCACGGGTTGCTGGACTTTGCGCTGGCAGGGTGTGATCCAACGGATGTGACGCTCACGCTCACTTACCCCAGTGCCTTGCCTCAGGGAGTGCGGTATTGGAAGCTGAACGCTGGTGCGTGGGCGCCCTACAGCAACGCTGTGGCCCAGCCGGGCAGCAGCACCGTCACGCTGACGCTGCGCGATGGCGGGCAGGGTGATGACGACGGGCTGGTCAATGGCCGGATTGTGGATCCCGGGCAGGTGGGGGTCATGAGCTCTCAGCTGGTTACCCCTACGCCTGTGCCAACCTTATCGACATGGGGCCTGGCAATGCTTGGCCTGGTGCTCGCTTGGCTGGGGATGGGTAGGAAATACCAGTTACGCGCGAGATAGGGCTCTGATGCGTCGGTGCGATGGAGATCGGGGAATGCCGAGCGGGAGCTCGGCGGTCCCAGGGGCTGGCAGCTGACATGGCGCGCGGGCGGCCCGACCACCGCAACTGCATTTTTGGCATGAGCTCATCGAGAGGGAAGCTAACCCTTTCAGATCTACCACGCAAAAAGCGGGCAACAAAAGAGGGCTCATTCCATGCTTATCACCCGTTCGGGTGATGACATAACTGGTTACGTTTTCTATTCTTCGCGTAAGCGCCAGAAAAAGGCCGTTCCGACCGAAATTGCGGACAGGCGGCTATAGGGGCGCTTGGACAGACTAGCAACCTCGCTCGCAGAATTTTTTAAAAGGCATCACTTCCATGATTACTCATTCCACCAAGCTTCGGCGCTGCGCCATTCTGGCTAGCGCCGTTTTCGCTCTAGCTGCATGCGGCGGCGGTGATGATGCTCCGGCGCCAACCCCTGGGCCTACCCCAGCGCCAACGCCCGCACCTACGCCAGCCCCAACACCCGCGCCTACCCCAGCGCCTACCCCAGCGCCAACGCCGGCGCCTACGCCTGCCCCCACACCCGCACCTACGCCAGCGCCCACTCCTGCCCCAACTCCTGCACCTGTACCGCTGGCCCCGACAGCCGAGCTCCTGCCGAAATTCATACAAGCTCAGGAAGCCATCACGAAGACCGCATTGCCGGCGACCGGCGAAGCTCGCTACGCCGGGTCAGACGCTTGTGTGCTGGACGACGGTTACACCCGCGCGCTTCAAATCTCAGAGTGGAACCAGAGCCAGACCGAGTTCAGTATTACCAACGCCTACTTGGTGGGCCGCAAGCTCAGCAACGCGCAAGTGGTGGCCGAACGCGAAATCACCAACGCCGACGGCTCCAAGCGCCGCGAGGTGGATGTCAGCTACGACGAAACCTTCACCGACGGCACCAGCAGGCAAAACCCCCTGGTAACACTGGTGGCTGGCAGTTCATCCGGCAGCTGCGCCACTCCGCAAGATGGGCCCGAGCTGCGCCTTCTGGGCAATGGCAAGATTGTTGGAGCGCGCGTGAGAGCACGCAATGCTGTGTGGTCTGAGTACAGCATCAACACCGTGAATGGCTTGCCCACCCGCTTTCAGCAGCGGCGCGAGGTGCGCTTCCTTGTTAACGACCCCGCAGCCAAAGCAACCTACGCTGTGGTGCGCTGGACCGCGACCAATGGAAGCGAGATGTCGCTCAAGCTGCTCTCTCCTCGTGTGTCACGCGATGCGCCAGAAATGCAGGGCAAAAGCGGCAACGCCAATTACGCTGATACGGATTCCTTCCGCAATTGCCGCTCTAGCACTGACAACATTGCAGCGAATGCAGCCACCGCAGATTGCACGGGGCTGGGCACAGCTGGAAACGTATGGGGAGCCACATTCAATGACCCCAACACCCCGGCGCATACAGCTGCTGCTCGGGATGCCGCTTACGATACTTTGGGCTTGAACCAAGGTGCGCAGTTCACGATTGACGTCTATGCCGACGACGGCTGGAAAACCATCAACGGCCAGCAGAGCAAGACGCCGATTGCGACGTATAAGACCACGCTGGCACGCACGCCGGCGACCTTTGCGCACATGATGTCAACTGGGGACTACGGCGGATACCCTCTCACCACTGGCACTCCCTCGCGCAGTCCACTGCAACTCGCTGGTGATTTCAGGGGTGCTGGCAGCCAGTTGACTCTCGCCTGGGCAGACCCCAAAGTGAAGCTTGTGGGAGCTCCCACCATGGCAGCTGTAACGCTGAATTCATTCGCTCAGGGTCCGAAAGTAGGTGCCACGGGCGGCTTCCCATTGGTTAGATCCGGTCCGGCATACGCGACACTTTCCCCGGCTGCCAAATCAGCGACCATGCTGATCGTCGGAAAACCTGCTGGCGCCTCCGCGACCACCTATGGAGAGTTCTCGCTCACCTACTCTGATCGCCGCGGTTTGGAGTTCTTGTTGGGATTCAGATACCAGTGATGCAAGGCCCGCCCCTGCGGGGGCGGGTTTAACCTCAAAAGCCCAGGGGGCAGCTTCATGCCTCCACCTGAAGGGCGGCCTTCAGCAACGCGCGCTCCGATCAATGGTGCCTTTGTATTGCGCGTTGCATGTCTGATACCTCAATGCATTGAATCGGTAATCACCGCTCGGGGTGGTCTGAACCGGCCGAAGCGCGGCGCGAGACATCGGAAGGAAGCTCTCCCTACCGCAATTGCGGGATGGCGGCGAAGGAGACGTTTGGACAGACTAAGGCGTGTTCACCGAATTCTTTGAAAGGCATCACTTCCATGATTACGCATTCCACCAAGCTTCGGCGCTGCGCCATTCTGGCTAGCGCCGTTTTCGCTCTAGCTGCATGCGGCGGAGGTGATGATGATCCGGCGCCTACACCGGCGCCAACGCCAACGCCCGCACCCACGCCGGCACCTACGCCAGCCCCGACTCCTGCACCAACCCCAGCGCCAACCCCAGCACCCACGCCGGCGCCTACGCCAGCCCCAACTCCTGCACCGACCCCAGCACCTACACCCGCGCCGACTCCTGCCCCAACACCGGCACCCACACCTGCACCTGCGCCGCTGGCCCCTAGTGCCGAACTCCTCCAGAAATTCGTACAAGCTCAGGAAGCCATCACGAAAACCGCATTGCCCGCAGCAGGCGAGGCTCGCTACGCCGGATCAGACGCTTGTGTTCTGGACGATGGCTACACCCGCGCACTTCAAATCGCCGAGTGGAATCAGAGCCAGGCAGAGTTCAAGATCACCAACGCCTACTTGGTGGGCCGCACATTCAGCAATGCGAAGGTGTTGGCCGAACGCGAAATCACCAACGCCGACGGCTCCAAGCGCCGCGAAGTGGATGTCAGCTACGACGAAACCTTCACTGACGGCACAAGCAGGCAGAACCCCCTGGTGACGCTGGTGGCTGGCAGTTCATCTGGCAGCTGCGCCACCCCGCAAGTTTCGCCCGAGCTACGCCTTCTGGGCAACGGCAAGGTAGTGGGCACGCGCGTGAGAGCACGCAATGCGGTGTGGACTCAATACCCCATCAACAATGCTCCAACCGTGGCCCCTGTCGTAGAGGAGCGGCGCGAGGTGCGCATGCTCATCAACGACCCCGCCGCCAAAGCGACCTACGCGGTGGTGCGCTGGGCTGCGGGCAATGGCAGCCAAATGTCACTTAAGCTTCTCTCACCTCGAGTGGCGCGTGATGCGCCGGAAATGCAGGGCAAACGCGGGAATGCTAATTACGCCGACACAGACGCGTTCCGCAATTGCCGCTCCAATGCTGACAACAGTCTGGCCAATGCGGCCACCGCAGATTGCACGGGGCTGGGCTTGGGCGGGAACGCGTGGGGAAGCTCATTGACTTATGAGATGTACACCACGCCCTTGCCGCAAACCGTGAGCGCGAGGGATACAGCCTTTGACTCCTGGGGCTTCAAACAAAGTGCACAGTTCACGATTGATGTCTATGCCGACGACGGCTGGAAAACCATCAATGGCCAGCAGGGTAAGACGCCAATTGCGAGCTATACGACAACACTGGCGCGCACGCCTTTCACCTTCGCGAAATCTTCAGCTGAAGGCTTTGGCGTGTACCCCCTCATCAGCAACCAGCCTTCACGCAATACGATGGAGCTCGCAGATGATTTCAGGGGCAGCGGTAGCCAGTTGACTTTCGGTTGGTCAGCCCCAAAGCCGACTCTTGTAGGAGCTCCTCCCTTGGCGGCTACGGCGCTGACTTCATTCGCTCAAGGACCGAAGGTGGGCGCCACAGGAGGCTTCCCGCTGGTTAGATCACCTTTTGCATACGCGGCACTTACCGTAGGCTCTAATTCAGCGACTTTGCCGATCGTTGGAAAACCTGCTGGTGCTTCAGCGACCAGCTATGGAGAGTTCACGCTCACCTATGCGGATCGCCGTGGCTTGGAAGTGATGTTGGGCTTCCGATTCCAGTGATATGAGGCCCGCCCCGGCCAGGGGCGGGTTTAACCTCAAAAGCTCAGAGGGCAGCTTCTGGCCCTTGCTTGAGGGGGCGGCTTAAGGGGCGAGTCGGCGGAAGTGTCTTTGCCGATGAGTCTCTTTCGTCATCCCCTTCTCGCCATCTCCCTTATCGTAATCCCGGTCTCGTCATCCCCGGATGGCCGGCCCCGCGCGCAGGCGGGGATCGAGGGTTAAGAAGCACCGCACTCGCAGACGACCGGGTCAATTAGCGCCGATTAGAGAGTGTGTGATTAGGGCACGTTGCGTCAGGTAATCCTGGATCCCCGGATGGCCGGTCACGGGTCAGTGAGAATCCAGGGTCTTTGGAGTTCGGGGATGCCGAGCGGGAGTTCGGCGGTCCCAGCGGGGGACCAACCGTTAGCGCGGTGGCAGACCGTCAACGCGGGGGCGAACCGTTAAGGCGGCGGCAGGCCTCCGGGGTGGCGGGCGGCGCTTAGTCCAGCTTCAGGCCCATCTTGTTGGTTAACTGGCTGAAGCGGTCAATGTCATCCCACACGATCTTCTTGAAGGTGTCGGGTGAATCGTTGACCACCACGTAGAGCAACTGGGTCATCCTATCCTTGATCTCCTTGCTCTGAACGATGGTGGCGACGTCGGCGTTGATCTTGTCGATCACGGCTTTGGGCGTATTGGCCGGAGCCAGAAGACCATGCCATTGATCCAACTCATAGCCCGGATGGCCTTGTTCAGCCACCGAGGGAACCGCAGGCAGGAATGGCGAACGTGCCTTGGATGTAACGCCCAAGGCACGTGCCTTGCCCGAGGTGATGTATTGCATGGCCGATGAGGCCGTGACGATGGCGGAGCTCACTTGCCCGCCCAGAAGATCGACCAATGCCGGGCCGCAACCACGATAAGGCACGTGCTGAAGCTTGACCTGGCTGTCGGCCGCGAGCATCTCGCCGGCAAGATGCTGAGGCGTTCCGTTTCCGCAGGAGGCAAAGGTCACGTGACGGCCTGATTTCGCAGCGGCCACCATGTCTTTGAGGTTTTGATAAGGCGAATCTGGTGGAACCAGGAACACCGAGGGCACGTAGGCCACATTGATCACGGGCGCGAAATCCGCCTTGGGATCGAAGGGGAGTTTGCGGAACACGCCAGGGTTCACGGCAAACGAGCTGTTAACCATGAGCAGGGTGTAGCCGTCTGCCGGGCTACGTGCCACGGCTTGCGCACCAATGTTGCCGCTTGCGCCTGCGCGGTTTTCCACCACCACGCTCTGCTTCCAGGTTTTTTGCAGCTCGGTGCCCAGCAGCCTAGCGAGCAAATCAGTTCCGCCGCCAGGCGGAAAGGTCACGATGATGGTGACTGGCTTGTCTGGGAAGTCCGCCGCCAACGCGGGAGTGAACGGTACCGCCAAAGCGGCCAGACAAGCGAACAAACGACTAATCGGCTTCATGAAAAACCTCCTGCAAAGCAGTAACGCGTGGGAAAAACTTTTGTTGACTGACCTAATCCATACCGTGTGCAATACCGCTGGCCTGCTCAGCCAGATGAGCAGCCGCTTCCAGATCTGACGCGGCACTGGCGTGGATGGTGTAGAGAACTTGGCCCTTAACCACTTCCTCACCAAGCCCTGCAGCCAGATGGATGCCGGCAGCTTTGTCCGCGGGTGCACCAGCTCGGCGCGCCACTTCACTGATGCGGGCGATATCAATACTCCGAATACGACCATGCCCTCTGGCACGCACGAAATGTGCCAATGCAGCGGGTTGAACCGGCTCTGCGCGGCGGCCTTGGGCGTCAATGATTTCTTCGAATTTTTCCAGGGCGGCGCCTGAACGCAGCAGCTCTTCGGCTCGGGCCAGGCCGGCCTCGTAGTGTCCAAGCGCAGGATCCCAAGCCAGGATGTGAGCTGCAAACGCGAGCGCCTTGGTGCGTAGGTCAACGGGGGCATTTGGTGCACTGCTCAGCACCTGCCGCACATCCTGCACTTCCAGCGCCGGACCAATGCCGCGCCCGATAGGGGCGGAGCCATCCGTCGCATGTGCTTGCACCACCAGACCCAGGGCTTGACCCACAGTTTCAAAGAGCCGCGCCAACTCACTTGCCTCAGCCAGCGTCTTCAACTTGGCTTGCGGGCCCCAGGGCAGATCCACGATGACGTGGGTGGAGCCTGCGCTGAGTTTCTTGGAAAGAATGGAAGCCACGGACCAGCGGTTGGAGTCAATGCCCAGCGGCCGCGTGATGTGGTTCATCACATCATCCAGCGCGGAGTGATTGAGCCGCCCATTCCAGGCAATGCAGCCTTTTGTGCGTTGCACGGTTTCCCTCACTTCGGCTGCAGTGAGATCGACACGCGCCACAGCCTCCATGGCGTCAGCGGTGCCAGCGGCTGACGTGATGGCGCGTGAGGATGTCTTGGGAATCAACAATCCATGCGCGGCCACGATGGGGATCACGATGAGGGTGATGCGGCTACCGGGAATGCCACCCATGGAATGCTTGTCCACGACGATGGGCGCATTCCAATCAATGCGGGGCATGAAGGAAGCGCGCACCCGCGCAAGCGCCACCACTTCACGGTCGCTTAGCGAACGCGTTGCAGCGACCAGAAAAGCGGCGACTTCGCTATCCGGGTAGCGGCCTTGCAAGATGTCTTCCAGCAAGAGCGCGTACTGCGCTTCGCTGAGAGCATGGCCTTGGATTTTTTCACGCAGGGCTTGGCGGCTTTCCGGTGCGGGCGTGCGCCGAATGTCTACTCGCGTGCCTTGTGCCAAAGCCAGTGATTCAAACGCGTGGACCGACAGGCCAATCTCATCGGCTGCCAATGCCGGGCCGCCCAACGTCATATGCACGCTGGCGGTGATGCTGCGCGATGGGCCTTCAATGGAGATCCGCCCTGGGCCGAGATAGTCGGCTGCGCCCACCACGCTGTCTTGCGGGAGGTAGGCCACGCGCTCGCGCCAGGTGTCAACGGGATAGGGAACTATCTTCAAGCTCCGCTGCGCGCTGTCGATAGCTGCCAGCAGTTTCTCTCTGCCTTCATCGATCGTGCCGTCGTTATGAATGTCAAACAGCTGTACGCCCTCCGGCACAGCCAGGGTGACTTCGCGCCGCAGGCGTTGGGCGACTTGCTCGCCCTCTTCACGACCGCGTTCAAGGATTCGCTCAGCCAAGGCCCCACGGTCTGCCGAGATGTGCAGCACCACCAGGCGCGGCACGCGGCCAGCCAACTCGGCAATCACACCGCGCGATCCATTGGCGATCACGTGACGGCCACCTTGAAGCTCATTGGCCAATGTAGCCGGCAGCCCATAGCGCAAACCATGGGCAGACCAGGTGATCAAAAAGCGCCCAGCCTGTTCGTCTTGCGCAAATTGCTCATCGGTAGCGGCGGTGTGTTGCTCACCACCGGCGTCAGCAGGCCGCGTGATCACCCTGGTGGCAAACACGTGGCGGCCGGCTGGCACCAAGGCGGCGCGTGCACCGTCGATCAAGGTGTCTTTGCCGGCGCCGCTCGGGCCCACCACGAGAAAGAATATGCCCGGGGGTACGGGCCGCGTGCCTGACACGGTGGATTCGTTCACGACCTTTAAGCCAGGCTCAAGCTGCGTCTAGCCCGATGTCGACCGCTGGTGCGGACTGGTGCGTTCTGGAAGTGGAGATGTAGTCCACACCCGTTTCCGCAATGGGGCGAATGGTGTCCAGACGGATGCCGCCGGAGGCTTCCAGCTTGGTGCGGCCGCCCACAATTTTGACGGCCTGCGCCATGTCTGCCACTGACATGTTGTCCAGCATGATCACATCGACCTGCGCTGCCAGCGCTTCCTCCACCTGCTCCAGGCGATCGCATTCGATCTCCAGTTTGGTGAGCACAGGAAGCTGACGGCGTGCGCGCTCCACTGCCTTGGCGATGCCACCGCACACAGCGATGTGGTTGTCTTTCACCATCACGCCGTTGTCCAGACCCAGCCTGTGGTTCAAGCCGCCACCGCAGGTGACAGCGTGCTTTTCAAGCATGCGCAAGCCAGGTGTGGTTTTGCGTGTGTCGATCAAGCGCGCATGGGTGCCCTTGATCACCTCTACATAGCGCAAGGTTTCAGTGGCGATGCCGCTCATGCGCTGGATGATGTTGAGCGAAGTGCGTTCTGCGGTCAGCAAGCTGCGCGCGCTACCGGTGACTTCCAGCAAGCGGGTGCCTTTTTCTACGCGTTGGCCATCGCGCACCAGGGTCTTGACCTGGACATCTGCGTCGTAGCGGCGAAACACGCGTGCCGCCACATCTACACCGGCCACCACGATGGATTCGCGTGCATTCATCTGGAATGCGGCGGTTTCATCAGCCTCGATCATCAGCTGCGCCGTGAGGT
The DNA here is from genome assembly GCF_000422885.1 of Ottowia thiooxydans DSM 14619. Classification (GTDB taxonomy): domain Bacteria; phylum Pseudomonadota; class Gammaproteobacteria; order Burkholderiales; family Burkholderiaceae_C; genus Ottowia; species Ottowia thiooxydans. The sequence goes on from NZ_AUGX01000060.1 coordinate 17,904, forward strand.
CGCAATAGCCGATGTCTTCTGTCAGCCACATATCGATCAGGCGATCAACTTGAAAATTGTCGTACATGAGAGCTCCTGGGTTTTAAAAATGCTTGGCCGGCGCCAACCCAGGCTTGTGAGGTACCAATGTACTGATGCACTGATATACCGATGCGTGGGCTGGCATGAAATTCTTTTTACATTCATGGAGTACATACTTCATGAAACTGGTGTCATCTTAAAAGCCACCTCCTTCAGAGTCAATCCGGGAACACACAGGAATGGCCCCGTGTTTTCCCTAGAATCATTCCTGCAGCATCATGAAAATTTGATTCCGTTGGGGCCTGTCGAAACCCTTCGACAGGCTCAGGGCGAACGGTTAATACGTCAAGGCGTCGGCTCACTAATGACCGGCAACGACCTGTGGCACTTCGGTCGCTGGTGGCGTGTTGCGGCTGCGTCCGCAGCGCACAAGGCCGTCGATCATCACCATGCCAACGCCGGGCAGATCGCCCAGTTGCACGCTCTCCAGCAGGGTCTGGCCAGCGGTGTGCTGCGCGCGATCCATGAAGACGAAATCCGCTGCACGGCCCACCTCGATCAGGCCGCAATTGAGATTGCGCATGCGCGCTGTATTGCCAGTGGCAAAGCAGAACACGAGCTCGGCTGGGATATCTGCCATGGAAGAAATTAGCGCGATCATGCGCAGGATGCCTAGCGGCTGAACGCCCGATCCAGCCGGGCCGTCTGTACCCAGGAGCACGCGGTGCGGACACTTCAGTTCTATGGCCGCGCGCGCCGCGCCAATGGCCACTTTCTCGTTGCCGTTGTGCACGATCTCAATGCCTCGTGTGCTTTGCTCGCACAGATCGCACACGTGTTTCATGGGCAGGGAGGTGTGGCCTCCATTGATGTGGCCAATGATGTCTGCATCAGCCTCCAGCACGGTCTCCTTATCGATGTAGCCAGAGCCAGGCACCGAAGGGCCTCCGGTGTGGATGGTGCTCTGAATGCCGTGTTTACGGGCCCAGGCGACCATCTCCTTGGCTTCGTAGCCCGCCTTCACGGAGCCCAGGCCAATTTCGCCCAGCAAGCTCACACCGGCTTCAGCCAGTTCTTTGAAATCGCTCTCCACCATGCCTTTTTCGATCACGGGCGCGCCTGCCAGGACCTTCACGCCGCCGGGGCGGAAAGAGTCGAAGGCACGCTGCGCAGTGATGGCCAGCGCCTTCAGGCCTACGATGTCTTTGGGGCGGCCGGGGTAGTGGACTTCACCGGCGGAGATCATGGTGGTCACGCCGCCGTTCATGCTGGATTCGATCCAGTTGAGCTGGCTTTGGCGGGGTGTCCAGTCGCCGGCCACGGGGTGTACGTGGCTGTCTATCAGGCCGGGGGCTAGGCTGGTTTTACGGGCGTCTATGGTGGTTTTGGCGTCGGTGGTGTCGCAGTCTTTGAACTTGCCTACGGCGGTGATGATGCCGTCCTGGATGATGATGGTTTCGGCATCGAGGATGGGGCGGTCAATGTCGCCTGATAGAAGCAGGCCGATGTTCTTGATGACTACTTTGCCGGATTTTTCGCCGACGGGAATGTCTGCCATGTGGGGCTCCTTTTGTTGTGTTTTGGGGTTTAACTCCCTCTCCCTCTGGGAGAGGGTGGGGGTGAGGGCAGGCGGCGGTGGATTTAGGCGCTGCGGGTGTCTTAGCTCCCTCTCCCTCTGGGAGAGGGTGGGGGTGAGGGCAAGCGGCGGTGGATTTAGGCGCGGCGGTTGCTAATTGCCTTCTGCTCTTCTCTTGAAGTCGGAGGCCGGGAATTGCGCCCGGCTGCGCAGTCTCTTTCTTTTGCGTCGCCAAAAGAAAGAAACCAAAGAAAAGGCGACCCCACTTGCCGTGTCCCTGCGCTGCGCTCCGGGCAACCTGCGGTGCTCGGCCAATGCGCGGTGCGGCAGAACTCACTTTGTTCGCTTCGCTCTCTACGTTCAAACAGCTGCCGCAAGCTAGTTCACGAAGCAAGAGCATCTTGCAGTGCTCTTGCCCGCCC
>NZ_AUGX01000061.1 GCF_000422885.1 Ottowia thiooxydans DSM 14619
TTCGATGGTTTGTTGGGCACGAATAATGTGACCTCAGACCAAGACCAACAACGTTGTCCGACTCTCAAGACCAACTGTTTGAAGGCGCCAAAATTATCTTTCCCCGATAGGGGAAAGACTAACGACTCGAAGGCCGAGCGCAGCAATGGCCCGAGTGAGGCTCCCCACCCCTTGAGGCCGTGCCGAGGAGCGCAGGTCAAGGGGCCGGCCATCCGGGGGCGGGCAAGAGCACTGAAAGATGCTCTTGCTTCAAGAACTAGCTTGCGGCAGCTGTTTGAACGTAGTGAGCGAAGCGAAAGAAGAGAGTTCTGCCGCACCGCCCCTTGCCTGAGCACCGGAGGTTGCCCGGAGCCCAGCGTAGGGACACGGACTTGGGGTCGCATTTCTTTGGTTCCTTGCTTTCGGCCGGCGCTCCGGGTGCGAGCAAAGAAAGGGACTGCACTGCCGGGGGCAATCCCGGCCTCGGGCCTCAAGAGAAGAGCAGAAGGTATTAGCAACCTCAGCGCTGAATCGACCGCCGCCTACCCTCACCCCACCCTCTCCCGCAGGCGGGAGAGGGAGTAAGAGCACACGAGCTAGCGCCCGCTCCTGCGCGACCCAAGCGTCGGTCTTAGACGGGGGAGCAAGAGCTTACGCACTAGCAGCTGAAAAGGTATGGTCTAAAGAGCCTCAGCCGCCACAGCTCTTCACGGATCAACAAACTCCAACCGAACCCCACCAACACTAATCACATCATTATTCTTCAAGATGATAGGCCCACCATCCAGCGTGACACCATTGACCGAAGGCACTTCCGCACCATCGAGCTGTGCCAGCTCAAACCCATAAGTTCTGCGCGTAATGGAAGCCACAGAAACCCCTGGCTTGCCTATGGTCGTGAGAGTCTTGGTCAACAAAAGCTCTCGGCCGGCGGCTGTGCCGCTCAGCACTTTCACACGCGGGGCAAGACGACCTGCGGTGAAACCCAGATCCGAAGAGGCCGTTTCATCAAGGTACTGGAGCCGGCATTTGCCAATATCAATTTCGTCGCCCCCAACCAACACCCGGCGTACGATAGGATCGCCATTCACGTAGGTGCCATTGGTGCTCCCGAGATCCTCGAGAGTCACTTTGCCTTCTTCAGACACGATCACAGCATGCTCACCGCTCACGGCAAGCTGGTCCAGGACGAGGTCGTTGTGTGGCCGCCGACCTAGGGTAATCCGGCTTTTGTTTAGTAGCACTTCTTTGACGACTACTCCGTCGATCGACACGATCAGCCTGGGCATACATGCTCCGAGAGCAAATTTTTAAGAGAGCCAAGAAGGCTGTCGGACGTGGAGCGCCGAAAGCGAAAATGGGCCCCGGAAAGGACAGTTTTCATGGGATTCGCAGGCCCATAGCTATGCTATGGGTCAACAGACATTAAAAATGGACCACTGCGGCCCATTTACAGCCGGTAACATCCTAGTCCGGCAGTCGTGTAGCGTAGCGCGTCAAAGCCCAATGTCGATCAATATTTTCGCAGTTTCGCAACAAATCCGGACTTTTTAGGCATTTCGACCACCTGCATAAGCGCGACCGTCACGTTATCGTGCCCCCCATTGGCGTTGGCTCGCTCGACCAAACGCGTGGCCCTGAGGTCGGCCTGCGGCACTGCCGTCAACACTTCGGCGATTTGGCTGTCCGTCAGCATGTCGGTGAGGCCGTCGGAGCAAAGCAGGTAAGTATCACCTGGCAACACGTTGAACGCCTGAATATCGAGCAACACATTTTCTTCCACACCCAACGCCCGGGTCACCAGGTTTCGATGGGGCGATACTGCTGCCTGCTCAGCTGTAATAAGGCCCGAGTCCAGTTGCTCCTGCAGCAGAGAATGATCGCGCGTGAGCTGCATCAGAACTCCCTCGCGCCAACGGTAAGCGCGGGAATCCCCTGCATGACCAATCAGCAGCGATTGACCAAGCGACGCGGCCATCACCAGTGTAGTGCCCATGCCAGCGCAAGCTTCCTGAGTTTGCGCAGCCTCAAATATGGCTCGATTGGCATTGCTTACGCAAACTTCCATGGCCCGTCGAAGGGAACGCACATCGACGAACTCGCCGGATTTAGTCAAACCAGGCTTCAGTTCCCGGGCAATGACATCGACGGCCAGTGCACTCGCGACCTCTCCCGCGTTATACCCACCCATGCCATCAGCCAGGATCACGAGGCCGTGGTCCGCTTCGATCAGAACGGCATCCTCGTTATTCTTCCGGTGACGCCCTACGTCGGTAAGAGCGCTGAATTCAAACTGCATCTAATTTCGGGAGTGGAATATTCGCTGAACAAAAGCAAATCTGTCGAAATTGGTGCCTGACAAGAAACAAACCGCAGCAACACCGCACAGCGCGAAGCGCGACAACGAGGCGTTGCAGCACCGCATGGTGCTTATTCTCTTCGGATTTGTTCAGCGAGCTTCCAATTCACGACAGAGTGCCGCTAAGTAGGAAGATCCAGAGCATGCCAGAGGCGCCGGCGCGCAGCAACCCGTAGAAGGGATGGCGCAGCCAGCAGTAGGGGCGGCTTCTCAGGCCGCTTCGGCCTTACGACGCTTCGACAGATTGCCGATCAGGAGCACCAGCGCTGCACCAATGGCTGCGGCGACGTAATGCACCCAGGACGCTCCACCGAGCACGCCTTTGAGCGCGTTGTCGGCCACGATGGTTTCACCAGCCACCCAGCCGATAAGGGCCGCACCCAGCACGACGATAATCGGAAAGCGCTCCATGAGCTTGATCATCATCGTGCTGCCGAAGATCACGAGAGGAATACTGATGGCCAAGCCGAGAACCAGCAGAACCATGCTGCCCTGAGCCGCTGCCGCCACCGCAATGACGTTGTCCAGGCTCATCACAAGGTCTGCGATCAAGATTGTGCGAATAGCCACCATCAGGCCGCCCTGCTGTTTGCCCTCGCCTTCGCCCTCCTCTTCACCACCCAACAGTTGCACGCCAATCCAGAGCAGCAACAGGCCGCCAATGATCTGCAGGTAAGGCAGCGAGAGCAGCTTGACGGCCACCAGAGTCAGGAGAATCCGCAGCACCACTGCGGCCCCTGAACCAAAAAGTACGGCTTTTTTCTGCTGATCGGCGGGTAGCGAGCGCGCCGCCAAAGCGATCACCACGGCGTTGTCGCCGGAAAGGATGATGTTGATCCAGATGATCTTGATAAGACCAATCCAGAAATCCGTGTTCTGCAACATATCCATTGGAGTTGTCTCCTGCTCAGCTTTATGACGACCGCAGATGAATAGTTGGCGGGCACCCTCCGTGCACGTCCCTCTGCGGTTTCGCTGGCGGAAGTCTATCGGATGAGAATCGCGCGCGCCTTCGTAAAACTGCGTATCCGATTGGTCGTTTTCTCAAAAAAAAACCGCCAGAAAAACTGGCGGTTTTCTTGAAGGAGGCCCTTTTTACAGGAGCGCCTTGAGCAACTTACCCATTTCGGAGGGGTTGCGGGTCACTGTGAACCCACACTCTTCCATGACGGCAAGCTTGGCATCTGCAGTGTCGGCACCGCCGCTGATCAGTGCACCAGCGTGGCCCATGCGTTTGCCTGGAGGCGCTGTGACACCAGCGATAAAGCCCACGATAGGCTTTTTCATGTTGTCTTTGCACCAACGGGCTGCTTCGGCTTCGTCCGGGCCACCAATTTCGCCAATCATGATCACCGCATCGGTATCAGGATCGTCATTGAAGGCCTTCATCACGTCGATGTGCTTGAGACCGTTGATGGGGTCGCCGCCAATACCGACCGCAGTGGACTGGCCAATGCCCAACTCTGTGAGTTGTGCCACGGCTTCATAGGTCAGCGTGCCGGAGCGGCTGACCACGCCAATGCGGCCTTTCTTGTGAATGTGGCCGGGCATGATGCCGATCTTGATCTCGTCAGGCGTGATGATGCCAGGGCAATTAGGGCCAAGCAGCAGCGTTCTCTTGCCGCCTTGCGCCTCTTTTTCCTTCATCTTGTTGCGCACCATGAGCATGTCCCGAATTGGAATGCCCTCGGTAATGCAAACCACGAAGTCCAGATCGGCTTCGACGGCTTCCCAGATCGCGGCCGCGGCGCCAGCTGGCGGCACGTAGATCACGCTGCAGGTTGCGCCGGTCTGATGGGCAGCTTCCTTGACGTTCGCGAAAATTGGGATGTTGAAAATGGTCTCCCCAGCTTTCTTGGGGTTCACACCGGCAACGAAGCAGTTCTTGCCGTTGGCGTATTCCTGGCACTTTTCAGTGTGGAACTGACCGGTCTTGCCGGTGATGCCCTGGGTGATGACCTTGGTGTTCTTATTGACGTAAATGCTCATGGTGAATCCTTGGGTTCAGCTTTAGGTGTTGAGCGTCCGGCTCACTTCACGGCCTGGACGGCCGCCACCACCTTTTGGGCTGCCTCGGCCATGGTGTCGGCGCTGATGATTGGCAAGCCGCTCTCGGCCAGCATCTTCTTGCCCAGCTCTTCGTTGGTACCTTTCATGCGCACCACCAGCGGCACTTGCAGATTCACCGCCTTGCAGGCCGTGATCACGCCAGTGGCGATGGTGTCGCACTTCATGATGCCGCCGAAAATGTTCACCAAAATAGCCTTGACCTTGGGGTTCTTCAGCATGATCTTGAACGCTTCGGTCACCTTCTCGGGCGTGGCGCCACCGCCAACGTCCAGGAAGTTGGCCGGCTCTGCGCCAAACAGCTTGATGGTGTCCATGGTGGCCATGGCCAGACCAGCGCCGTTGACCAGGCAGCCGATGTTGCCATCCAGGCTGATGTAGGCCAGATCGAATTTGCTGGCTTCGATTTCAGCTGGATCTTCTTCATCCAGATCGCGCAAGGCGACGATATCGGGGTGACGGAACAGGGCGTTGGTGTCGAAGTTGAACTTGGAGTCCAGCGCGACGACGTTGCCTTTGCCATCCCGGTTCAGCGGGTTGATCTCGACCAGGGAGGCATCAGTCTCCATGTAGCACTTGTAGAGCTTCTGGCAGATGTCGATGAACTGGGCTTGCGAGTCGGCAGGCATGCCGACGCCTTTGGCCAGTTCTTCACCCTGAGCTTGTGTCAGGCCCGTCAGGGGATCGACAAACAAGGTGATGATCTTCTCAGGTGTGGAATGAGCCACTTCCTCGATGTCCATCCCGCCCTCGCTGGAGGCGATGAACGCCACGTGCTGGGTTGCGCGGTCAGTCACGACGGAGAGGTAATACTCTTTCTGGATGTCCGCGCCATCTTCGATGTACAGGCGGCGCACTTTTTGGCCTTCTGGGCCAGTTTGGTGCGTTTTCAGCTGCATGCCGAGAATCTCACCGGCGAGCTTTTTCACATCGTCGATGGATTTGGCTACCTTGACGCCGCCGCCTTTGCCGCGGCCACCTGCGTGAATCTGCGCCTTGACGACCCATACTGGGCCACCTAGTTTCTGCGCCGCCTCGACAGCTTCCTGAACTGTAAAAGCCGGAATGCCGCGTGGAACAGGCACGCCGAAGTTGCGCAGGATCTCCTTACCCTGGTACTCGTGGATTTTCATGAAGCCCCTCTAAATGAATTCGTCAGGCTGCCGCCACAATTTAGCTCGGTACAGCCCCAAACACGGTAAACGCCGCCGCGTGCGAATGTATCATGGTGCGATGCACCAATATGGGTGAGCCATCGGCACACCCGGTACTCAGCGATTATCGCCTCAGACGCCAACCTCGTCTTGATGCAACCCAGGTTTTCTCGGAGAACACCCTCATGGCAAAGATTTTTATCGATGGCGAAGCCGGTACGACAGGCCTGCAAATTCGCGAGCGGCTGCAAGGCATGAGCGAGATCGAATTGCTGTCGATTGCGCCTGAGCGCCGCAAAGATCCCGAAGCGAAAAAGGCGCTGATGAGCGAAGCTGATCTAGTGGTGCTTTGCCTGCACGACGATGCGGCGCGCGAATCCGTCGCCATGATCGACACGCTCTCTGGCCGCAAGCCAAAAATCATCGACGCATCCACCGCGCACCGGGTGGCCGATGGCTGGGTTTTTGGCTTCCCCGAACTCTCGAAAGAACAGCGCGCCGCTGTGCAGAATGCAGATCGTGTGGCCAATCCCGGCTGCTACGCCACAGGTGGCATAGCCATGCTTCGCCCCCTGGTGGATGCAGGCGTGCTGCCGCCCGATCACCCGGTCTCTTTGCCGTCAGTCAGCGGTTATACGGGTGGTGGCCGGCAGATGATTGAGGCTTATGAGGCAGGCGAAGCGCCTGCGTACGAGCTCTACGCGCTGGGGCTGAAACACAAGCATGTTCCCGAAATCATGAAATACGGCCGCGTCACGCGTCGGCCAATCTTCATTCCCAGTGTGGGCAATTTCGACCAAGGCATGCTCGTGGAGCTACCGCTTCACCTGGATCTGCTGCCGGGGCGGCCTACGCTGGAGAAGCTGCTCGAAATCTACACCCAGCACTATGCAGGGGCGGAGTGGGTGTCTGTGGCAGATGCCCCCGAATCCGGCAAGCTGGATGCCGTGGCCTTGAAAGACACCAACCAGCTTGAAATCCGCGTATTTGGAAACGCGGATGCTCAGCAGGCCGTGGTGGTAGCCAGACTGGACAATCTGGGTAAAGGTGCTAGCGGCGCTGCGGTGCAGAACTTGAAGTTGATGCTGGGGATCTGATTTCGGGTTGCTGAACTCGCCCCGTAAAAAATGCCGAGTTTTAGCTCGGCATTTTTTTGTCCTCTTCGATCGCTGCTGCTGCCGAGCAGGAAGCTAAGCGATCCCAGGGGGCAAGCACCTGACTTAGCAGTCGCTATTGGGGGGAAATCATTTCGCGCACCACACGCCGTACAACCTCAGCGCTGAACCCGCGCGCAGCCAGAAAGCGCATCTGGCGCATTCGTTCTGTGGGCTCCGTGGGTTCATCGGGCTCCGCCGCACTCGCAGCAAATTTTCGGCGCCACACCTCACAGGCACGCTCGAACTCGCTCTCACGAAGGCGTTGCGCCGCCTCTGCAAGCGCCTCCGCACTCACGCCCTTGCCGCGCAATTCATGCACCACACGGTCAGTGCCCAGCTTGCTCGCGCGGCGATGAAGAACTGATTCCACCACCCGTGCTTCGCTGATGAAGCCCTTGGCCGTCAGTTCATCCAGCACGCGGGCCAGCTCACCCGGCTCAGCTTCGTGCTCAGCCAGTTTGCGCTCCAGTTCGGAACGCGAATGCTCGCGCGCCGCGAGATAACGCAGCGCGCGGCCTTTGAGGGAGAGTTGGAAAGGAGGCAAAGCTGTTCTCAGAGCGTTTTCACGAGCTCGAAAAGCTCATGAGGGGCACTCAGCGCGTCAAGCCTTAACTTCGTTGGCCTCTTTAGCTTCTTTTACCTCTTTGGTCGCTTTGGCCGCTTTGACGTCTTCGCCGCTTGGAACCACGTCGTTCAACAGAACAATTCCCAAGGACTCGCGCACCTTGTTTTCGATTTCACGCGCCAGATCTGGGTTTTCACGCAGGAACTCTCGGGAATTGTCTCGCCCTTGACCAATTTTTTCCCCTGCATAGGCATACCAGGCACCGCTTTTCTCGACGACGCGCGCCACCACGCCCATATCAATAATCTCGCCTTCACGCGAAATACCTTCGCCGAACAGGATGTCGAATTCTGCCGTCTTGAAGGGCGGGCTGACCTTGTTCTTCACCACTTTGACTTTGGTTTCGTTGCCAATAGCCACATCGCCCTTCTTGATGGTGCCGGTGCGACGGATGTCCAGGCGTACGCTGGCGTAGAACTTGAGCGCATTGCCCCCAGTGGTGGTCTCCGGGCTGCCGAACATAACGCCGATCTTCATGCGAATCTGGTTGATGAAGATAACCGTGCAGTTGGTCTTCTTGATGGTGGCGGTGAGTTTGCGCAGCGCCTGGCTCATCAAGCGTGCCTGCAAGCCGGGCAGGCTATCCCCCATCTCGCCTTCAATCTCTGCTTTGGGAACCAGAGCGGCAACCGAATCGATCACCACCAGATCCACAGCGCCGGAGCGCACCAGCGAATCAACAATTTCCAGGGCTTGCTCGCCAGTGTCGGGCTGGCTGATGAGCATGTCGTGCAGGTTCACGCCCAGCTTTTCGGCATAGCCGGTGTCCAGCGCGTGCTCGGCATCAACGAAAGCACAGGTTCCGCCCAGTTTTTGCATTTCGGCGATGACCTGCAGTGTCAAGGTCGTCTTGCCGGAGCTTTCCGGGCCATAGATCTCAATCACGCGCCCGCGCGGCAAACCGCCCACGCCAAGAGCCACATCCAAACCCAGTGAACCAGTGGAAACGACCTGAATATCCTGGATCTGCTCGCCTTCGCCCAGGCGCATGATGGTGCCCTTGCCAAACTGCTTTTCGATCTGAGCCAGTGCGGCTTGCAGGGCTTTAGCTTTTTCGACTTTGTCAGTGACAGCCAGACTCGCGCTCATGGATTTTCCTTTTAAATCAATTAGTTATTGCATTCAGTTTTTATTTGACTGGATGCCTGAACAGGACTGTATATCAATACATTGATTCGAGTAAACTGATTTTTAAGTCAGTTTGCCTTACGATATGCAGATGACCCATGAAGACTCCTGGAGGCAGACGCATTTCGGCCGATTGCTAGGCCACGCCATGCGCCGCTTCGACGAGCGTGTACTGCACCTGATGGCCGATGATGAAGCCGTTCCCCTGGCACTTTCCCATCTGGCTGCGCGGGACAAGGTGGGTGCGGCACATATCCACATCACGCGGCATCTGGCGCTCGAAGGTTCGCGATTGACCGATTTGGCTGAAGCAGCCGGCATGACCAAGCAAGCCATGGGAGATCTGGTGAACCAATGCGAGGCCTGGGGCTTGGTGGTACGCCAGCCCGACCCCCACGACAAACGGGCGCGAATGATTCAGTTCACGCCAACGGGACTGGCCTGGTTGGCCGCTTTCAAGAGCGCGGTAGCGCAAACCGAGGAGGAGTTTCGAGCCGCCGTGGGTGAAGAAGTGGCTACAGTGGTAGCGCTTGGGCTGGAGGCTTACGGACAGGCTTGAGAGACTAGGGCGTGTTCACACTAAGGCGTATTCACGAGGCCAACTGCGTGCTGTGCCGCAAATACCTGTACATGACATCGCGCCTTCGCACCCATGGCAGCTCCTGGCCAGCCGCACCTAGCCGGCCACACCTAGCCGGCCGCATTCAAAGCCTCGCGATACTGCCCGGTACCACTGTGTTTTGTGCCTTGCACTGTGCACGAATGCATCAATTTCATTTTGTTCAGGTATTTACGGGACAGCACACTAGAATTTGACACAAAGCCCGGTCGTTACGATCTGAGAGGAGACAAAAGCCATGCGGATTCTTATCGCGGAAGATGACCAGGTGCTCGCCGATGGGCTGATGCGCAGCTTGCGCAATGCGGGAGCGGCGGTGGATCATGTAGTGAATGGCACGGAGGCGGATGCTGCGCTCATGACCAACACCGAGTTCGACTTGCTGATACTCGATCTGGGCCTGCCCAAGATGCACGGGCTGGAAGTTCTGAAACGCCTCCGCTCGCGTGGGCAAACCTTGCCGGTGCTCATTCTCACAGCGGCCGACAGCGTGGAAGAGCGCGTGAAAGGCCTCGATTACGGGGCTGATGACTACATGGCCAAGCCCTTCGCATTGAGCGAGCTGGAGGCACGCGTGCGAGCGCTCACACGCCGCGGCATGGGCGCCGCCACATCCACGATCAAGCACGGCCCGCTGGAATACGACCAGGCCGGCCGCGTAGCCAGCATCGATGGAAAATTGGTCGATCTCTCAGCACGCGAGCTGGGTTTACTTGAAGTGCTGCTGCAACGCTCAGGCCGGTTGGTCAGCAAAGATCAGTTGGTCGATCGCCTATGCGAGTGGGGCGAAGAGGTGAGCAACAACGCCATTGAGGTGTACATCCATCGCCTGCGCAAGAAGATTGAAAAGGGGCCTATCCGCATCGCCACTGTGCGGGGATTAGGGTACTGCCTGGAGAAGATTCCTGGGTAAGCCATGGCACATGACTGTGGCTGCCTTGCCTATGTCAGATGATCCTATCCGCTGGAGTGCTGGCCTACAGCATGTGCCAGTGATCCGTCATCTACCAACGGGGTGGTGTTCGGTCATGCTTGCATGAAGCTCTTCCAACGCGCTCAGCGTTCGCTTTTCGGCGAGATCCTGGATTGGATGCTCACCCCGCTCCTGCTTTTGTGGCCTGTCAGTCTGGCATTGACTTGGCTGGTGGCTCAGAACCTGGCCAACAAACCTTTTGATCGCGCCCTGGTTTACAACGCGCAAGCGCTGGCGCAGTTCATCCAGGTAGGCCCGGGCAAGCGCGTACGTTTCAACCTTCCGCAGCCTGCCAGCGAGTTGCTGCGCGCAGACGATTCCGACAACGTGTACTACCAGGTTCTGGGCGGCCAAGGGGAGTTCCTTTCGGGTGAACGCGATCTTCCGCCACCGGCCGCCCCAGAGCCGAATGAGATGGAGATTGAAGCGCCCGATGGAGCCCATCTGCGCGACACCGAATTCCGGGGTCTGCCGGTGCGCGTGGCCCACCTGTGGGTGCGCATTGAGGGCTCACGCCAGTTGGCCCTGGTGCAGGTGGCCGAGACCCGCGAGAAGCGCAGCGTGCTGGCCACAGAAATCATCAAGGGCGTGATGCTTCCTCAATTTGCCATCCTGCCGCTGGCCGTGCTGCTTGTATGGTTGGCACTGGTGCGAGGAATCAAACCACTGGCCGAACTGGAAGAGCGTATTCGCGCCCGCAAGCCGGACGACCTGAGCCCCCTGGATGATCACGCGGTGCCGCAGGAGGTGGCGCCTCTGGTGGCTTCAGTGAATGATTTGCTAACGCGACTGAAGGACTCCGTTGCGACGCAAAAGCGCTTCCTGGCTGATGCCGCGCATCAACTCAAGACGCCGTTAGCCGGCCTGCGCATGCAGGCAGACTTGGCGCAGCGGGAGGGATCCAGCGCAGAGGATCTGAAACAGTCACTTCAACAAATCGGGCGCGCCAGCGTGCGTGCCACCCACACGGTGAACCAACTATTGGCATTGGCGCGTGCTGAAGGCGGCGGTGCAACCCTTGGCCAGCAGCCTTGCGATCTGGCGCGCTTGACCATCGAAGTGGTGCAGGATGCCGTGCCCCGCGCGATGGATCGCCATATCGATCTAGGCTATGACGGTCTGGATGCGGGTACGGCAGAACTCATAGTGCCGGGCAACCCCACGCTGTTGAAAGAGATGATCCGCAATATGGTGGACAACGCAATCAACTACGCGCCGTCTGCTGCCGGACACCCCGGCGTGATCACCGCACGAGCCTTTAGAGACGGATTCAGCCGAGCGCCCATGATCCAGGTAGAAGATAACGGCCCGGGCATCCCTGCGAGTGAACGAGAGCGCGTGTTCGAGCCCTTCTACCGCGCGCTGGGCACCAACGTGGATGGCTCCGGCCTGGGCCTGCCGATCGTGCGAGAGATTGCGCGTCAGCACGGCGCTGAAGTGAGCCTCGAGGACGCTCGACCTGGCCAACCCCGGCCGGGCGCCTGCTTCACGGTTCGATTCACCGCATAGACGCAGGCTGTTTTCTAGGCCTCGGGGTCCGCAGCCTCGGAGATAGCATTCCGCAAGGCGGATTTAATTGTTACTGTTTGCAGTATTTGTGCCAATGTTAGGATCCCCTGTGGATACCTATTTTCTTATAGCGCGCGTCGCTCGTGCAAAACACCCCCGACTGCGGCCGTCATGATTACAGTAGTCATTGCCTCGTACCGCTACGGGCATCTGGCTTCCCATTGCATCGAATCGTTGCTAGGCCAGAGCCAATTGCCCGAACGCATTTTGTTCGTCGATGACGGCGCGGGAGACTGCGCTTTTCTGGAAACGCTATATCCAGAAGTAGATTTTGTGCTGCGCGACAAAAACCTGGGCGTCGTGGCGAACTTTCAAGACATGCTGGAACGAGTGAAGAGCGAGTATGTGATGTATTTGGGCGCTGACAACTGGCTTCGATCTGATGCGATCGAGATTCTGTCAACGGCTCGCTCAGACATTGCCACCTACAACATCGTGGTGACCGGCGAGCTCAAGGAACAAATCTCACGCGGATATCCAGACAGCACGCAGGCCCTGCATGGCGACTACTACTGGCGCCGAGCCGGTCAACACCACGGCTCAATGCTTTACCGCACAGAAGTGGGCCGCAAGGTGGGCTACGCGCGCAGGCCCGGCGCCCATGCCAACCATCCTGAGGAAGACTGGAATCTCTGGAACGGCATGATTGCCGCAGGAGCCACGGTTACCCACGTGGATCAGGCCCTCCTTTACTATCGGCGCCACCGGGAAAACTTCCTGAAAAGCTACTGAGCGCCTTGCTGCGAGGTCATGGCAGAGAAGCCATGTCATAGGCACGCAGTGCGCTGACGGGGCTCAATGCCAGTCCATTGGATTCATCGGTCAGGTAGTCGTAGCCGATCTCCTGAAACTGGTTGTTCGGGTCCAGTTGCTTGTAGCGGTCACGGCGGGCCAGCCGATCGGCCGCATGAATCATGCGCAAGTGGTACATGTGGTACCCCGTCACAATAAAGTTGCCTCGAGCGCCGACTTCATCCGGATACCAAGGACCATGCAAGGCGGTGGTGGCGTCGAAGCTGATGCGATCGGGCAACGCAAAAAAGCGCGCCACCCGCTTGCGCCCCCATACCCCATCCACTCGGTATTGATCCGGCTGGTCCCACAACTCCCGCAGAGCCAGACTCACACAGGGGAGTCTTAACGGAGCGAGTACCCCCGCCATCGCGCGCAGATGCTGAAGGAACAAGGCTTCCAGCCTTTCATCCGCATCACATACCAGCACCCAATCAGCCCCCATTTTTTTGGCGGCACTCAGCAGGCGTTGCTTGTTACCCTTCTCGTCCCAGTGATGGGGGTTGGTCACGGGATTGCGCAGGTGGGCCACCAGTCGCGGCTCAGCTTCAATCATGCGCGACGTATCGTCTGTGGAACCGTCGTCAAGGATGACAAAGCCGTCGACGTAGGGACGCAGGTGATCGAGGCACCCTCGCAACAGAGCAGCCTCGTTTCTCACCTGAATGACGCCCAGTATCCTGACGCGCCCGGTGCCTGCTGCAGGCTGGGGCAAGCAAAGCGCGCAATACCCTCTTGCAGCCTGGTAGTGCGTGAAGCGATAGCACACGGGGCACAGGCGCAGCGATCTCATAGCCAGCCAGGGAGCGAACCCCTGACACTGGAGCAGCTCAGGGGCCTGCGCCATGGGATCAGGCAGCCGGCCGTCCACATACCTCGCGCGGTGTTCTGGACCCATTTGGTTCAGCCTGCCGCTGGCGGCCATGGTCGAGTCCGGGGAATAGGCAGCCGAATCTGCGGGCATCTCCGGCCAGCCCCCCGGGGCCTTCGCGAAGTCTGAGATATGGACGTTCAGTACATGAGGGCTGACCAGCAGTCCGTAACCGGCCGCCTCGAGCCGGATACGCAGGTTGTTTTCACCCGCGCTGTCGCCGGAAACGCTCTCATCGTATCCCCCAACAGCCTCAAGCGCTTCTCGTGAAACCCCTGTCAGGGCGCCAAGAGATGCGGGATCGATCTGGGCTGGTGCCACCTGGCTGAACAACGCCGCCCGCGAACCAGCGGCCTGCCATTGCTCCACGCTGGCATGGCCGCAGCGTCCCAGGACAACGGCGTTGGGTTGCCCGAGCAATCCTGTCAGCACCTGAGCCGGCACGTCGCTCATAAAGGCAATGTTTTCTCCACACACCAGAACAAACTTCCCCAGGCTGTGGCGCACGCCGGCATTGATGGCGCGGGCGCGCCAAGCCTCGCCCGGCTCCCCTTCGAGGGCGAGCAACGTCCATTGAATGTCAGCGTAGTGCTGCATCAGCGCGTGCGTCTCCGGCTCCAGGCCGGGCTCGCCCAGCACAAGCACCAATTCGAGTCCGGCGCGCCCCAGCATGGCGCGATTGAGGCAGAGCGTGCGTTCGAAGTCTGCCAAGGTACCGCGCATAGGCACGATCACACTGAGATGGACATCTGAAAACGTGTTCATGATTCTGAACGCCAATAGAGCGCCCTCGCTAGCACCGGGCACGCGCCCGGCACTCGTGTCAGCTACCGATGCTTGAGGCCGAGTTGAAATTCAGCCATGCAGGGACGTGATGCAAAAAATCAGGGCTTATACAAGCTGAGTTGCAGCTTTTCGCGCTCCATGGCGCGCGCCACTGCAGGCACCAGCGCCACGCGCTGAACGAAGGCCCACAACTCTGGATAGTCCTCAGGATTGACACCCGCGATAGTGCCCCAACGGAGCAGGGTCAACGCATAGGTATCCAGCGGCCCGCAGTGCACACCGCCCAGCCAGTCGCGGCCGTCAGCTTTGGCTTTTTGCACCAAGCCCTGCAGCTCTCCCATCAACTGCCGGTACACGCCGGAGTTGTACGTCTTCATCGCTTGCTGGGCGGCCGCGTCATCGCTGAACTTGAACGGCATGAAGATGTGGGTGAAGGTGGGATGAACCGTGTTGTTCATCCAGGCCAGCGTCTCAACGAAGTGGGCGCGCGCCAGCGGGTCTTTCGGGATGAAACCAGCTTCAGGGAATTTGGCATCGATGTAGGTAATGATGGCCACGATCTGCGTAATGACCTGATCACCATCCACCAGCACAGGCACCTGACCACGCGGATTGATAGCCTTGTATTCAGGGCTGTTCTGCTCGTTCTTGTGCAGCTTGATGGTCATGGGCTCAAAGGTGGCTCCTGCGATCTCCAGCATGGAGTGAGGCACGAAGGAGCAGGCGCCCGATGCGTAATAGAGTTTGATGGTCATGAAGTCTCCTCAAGCAAATTGAATGGTGCGCGCCGGAGCATAGCCGTGCAAGGCGAAGCCAACACGAATGCCTCATCACCGCGCGCGTAGATCCTCGATTATGAGACGAGCGCGGCAGATGCAAAGTCCGACAAACGTACTTGCGATCTTAAGGGTGCCGCCCTGTTGCATCACGCAGCACCCGAACGAGGTTGAACAGGCGTGGCGCTATCTGCGTCTGCAGGGTGTCGGGTTGTAAATTGAATTGAGCCGTGACGCAATTCAACACGATTCGTTCGTCCTCGATCACCCCTACAGGTACAGCTATTGCCGTAAGACCCGCTCCAGGCGTGACAACGACACAGTACCCATGCGCCTTGAACTGCTCTCTGGAGGCCGCCAATCGCTTCTGCAAGGCTGGCCAGCCTTGTGGGTCGCGCACGCGTTGCAGGGTGTCAATCTCAAGGCGCTCAGCGTCATCCGCGGCGCAGTAATACGTGTGGCCGAGCGAGGTGTCGTGAAAGTGACGGCCGGCCCCGACATCCGGGCGGCCGGAAGGGGCATTGCGGTCAACGCAGGTTTCTATCAACACCAGCCGGTCGCCCCCGCGCATGGCCAGGGAGACGGCACCACGGGCGAAATCGGCCAGCTCCTGCATGTAGGGCCGAGCGAGTTGCCGAACGCCCAATTGGCATAGCAGCGGGTACCCAAAGGAAAGCACTGGCGCAGCCAGCCTGTAACGCGCCGCAGACTCGTTGTAACGGAGATAACCCAGCTGGGCGAGCGTGCGCGTGAGGCGCACCACCGTCTGCCGACCGATGCCGGTTCGCGTGGCGATGTCACGGTTGCTCAACGTGGGCGAAGCCGCATCGAACGCCCGCAACACCTCCAAACCTTTGGCAAGCGTATAGGCGAACTGGGGATCTTTTTCAGCTTTGGTAGCGGTCGTTTCCACGGAATTCGAGGCGACAGATGGAGATGGCATGGATCGTAAGCCTATCTGCTTGTTGACTTCTCTTGGACTAAATGGAAAAATTATACGTCAACTTGACTAATATTTTGTCAACCAAATTTTGAACGGAGACCTTCATGCCTTTCGACCCTCTTCAAACCCGCCTGAGCCGCCGCCTCGGCATGACCAATCCGGTCTTCGGTTTTGCTCACGATGCGGCGGCAGTCGCTGCCATCTGCAATGCGGGTGGGTTCGGCGTGTTGGGCGCCACACGCCATACGCCGGAGGAAATCGAGCGCGACCTGGCATGGATTCGCGCTCAAGTGGGAAAGAAGGCCTTTGGGGTGAACCTGGTGCTGCCCACGGGCATGCCTGAAACCGACGACCGGTCCGCCATCGAGGCTCAATTACCCGAAGCCCACAGAGCCTTCGTTCGGGGTCTCCAGGAAAAATACGCTGTTCCCGCTGCGGGCCAAGCCGGCATGCGCTCGCGGTTCGTGCGCTCCGAGCAGTCAGCCCAGGCGCAACTGGAAGTGGTCATGCGCTCAGATGTGAACATGCTGGCCTGCGGCATAGGCTCCCCTCTGGAGGTGATCGAGCGCGCCAAGGCTGCCGGCAAGCTCGTACTGGCTCTGGTGGGCTCTCCCAAGCACGCGAGAAACGCCCTCTCCAAACCTATCGACATCCTGGTAGCTCAAGGCTATGACGCCGGAGCGCACACCGGCACCATTGGCACCTTCTCGTTGGTACCCCAAATCGTGGATGTGGCTGGTGACGTGCCCGTTCTGGCTGCAGGCGGAGTGGCCACCGGGCGCCACCTCCTGGCGGCTCTGGCCATGGGTGCTCAGGGCGTTTGGATGGGAACCGCATGGTTGACCACTGCGGAGCACCACATGCACCCGGTGATCCGAGACAAGCTGCTCGCCGCGCGCAGCGAAGACACCGTGATCTCACGCGCAGATAGCGGCAAGACCTTGCGGCAGATTCGCAGTGCCTGGTCCGAGGAATGGGCCGCTCCAGATGCACCTTCGCCGCTGAAGATGCCGCTACAAGACATTTTGGTAGGAGATCTGCTTGGCGCGATCGACGAGCATGAAGTTCAGCCGCTCATGCACCACCCTGCGGGCCAGAGCATTGCCTACTTCAACGAGGTACGCACTGTGGCCGATGTCATGAACGACATCGTGGGCGAAGCGCAGGACAGCCTGGAGCGGCTCGCCACAGAGAACAACGCACACCTTGCCCCGGTGACAGCCTGAGCCACGCCCCTCAAAAAAACTACCCAAGGAGACACTCCATGAAATTCACGACGCACTTCAGATCCCTTTCTTGCATAGTGCTGCTGGCCGCCGGGCTGGCTGGCCCCGCTCTCGCCCAAAGCGGCGCAGGCACCTACCCGAGCAAGGCCATTCGCCTGGTTGTGCCCTACGCACCTGGCGGGGGTACCGATCTCGTGATGCGTGCCATCGCTCCCGGAATGGCGGAGACTTTGGGCCAGCCTGTCGTGGTTGAAAACAGACCAGGCGGAGGCACCATCAACGCCACCGAGATCGTCGTACGAGGCGCAGCAGATGGCTACACGCTGCTGGCGGTGGGCGCACCGATCTATCTCAACACGGCCCTTGGCATCAAGACCCCCTACGATCCGCTGAAAGATCTGACGCCGCTTTCCCTACTGGTCAACAACCCCGGCCTGTTGCTGGTGAGCTCCAAAGTGCCGGCCAAAAACGTCCAGGAACTGGTGGCACTGAGCAAATCCCGGCCAAGCGGGCTGAGCTATGCCAGCGCAGGCACCGGGAGCATCGGGCATCTGGGAGGCGAGTTGCTGAAGGCCAAACTGGGCCTGAACATGCTTCACATTCCCTATAAAGGAAGCGCACCGGCATTGGCCGATTTGATGGGCGGACAGGTGGAGCTGGCCATCGACGCCATGATCCCTTCCGGCACACAAGTGAAAGCCGGCAAAGTGCGTGCGCTGGCGATCTTGACGAACCAGCGCTCACCCTTGCTGCCGGATGTACCAACGCTCGCGGAGGCGGGTTACCCAGGCTTGGAATTTGGCGCCACTTTCGGTCTGATGCTTCCCGCCAATACGCCTCCCGCCATCGTGAACCGTTTGCATGCCGCGATGATGCAAGCCATCAACCAACCCGCCACACGCAAGCAACTGGTGGAGATGGGCTACGAGATCGTTGCCAATACGCCTGCGCAGTTCGGCACCTACCTGCGCCAGCAGATCGACGCCTGGACGAAGATCGTCAAGGACAACCACATCACGGTCGACTGAGCTTGCAGCATGCCGAACTCCATTCCCGCCTCCACCGGCCCTTTGCAAGGCTTGCGCATCCTGGACATGGCCACGGTGCTCGCCGCTCCGTTTGCCGCCACCCTGTGCGGCGATCTAGGCGCTGAAGTCACCAAGCTGGAGCTGCCTGACGGTAGCGACACGCTTCGTCACATGCTGCCCGTCATGGGAGAGCACGCTCTGTACTGGAAGGTCACCAACCGCGGAAAGCGTGGCATCTCTCTGGATGTACGCAAACCCGAAGGGCGGGCACTTTTTCTAAAAATGCTGCCCCAGTATGACGTGCTGGTGGAAAACTTCCGCACCGGCACGCTGGACCGCTGGGGTTTGGATCTCGCCACATTGCAAGCGCACAACCCTGATCTCATTGTGCTCCGTCTAACGGGCTTCGGCCAAACCGGCCCCTACGCCAACCGCCCAGGTTTCGCGCGCATCTTTGAAGCCATGAGCGGTTTCGCAAACCTCACAGGCGAGGCCGGTCGCTCACCACAGCATATGAACCACCCACTGGGAGACGTTATTGCTGGTGTTTTCGGCGCCTTCTCGATCGCGGCAGCCGTGGCCGGCCAGGCCCGCCAGCCCGCAGGAGTACCCCGCGGCTGCGAAATAGACCTCTCCGCCACCGAAGCCCTGCTTCGCACGCTGGACCCTTTGGCGGCTGAGTACCAGCTGATGGGCAAGGTACGCGAGCGCACTGGCGCGCGCGCTACCTACTCCGCTCTATCCAACATCTTCGCAACGCAAGATGGTTACTGGCTCACGATTGTGGGCACCAGCGGCGCAGCCTTCCGGCGCATCTTTGACGCCATGGGCCGAACCGATCTGCTGGAAGACCCCCGCTTTGCCACGACCGCCACACGCCTGATACACGCTGACGAAATCGATGGTCTGGTCGCCGATTGGTGCCGCAGCCACACCCTGGCTGATCTACAGCAGAGGCTAATGCAATTCGAAGTACCCCACAGCAAGATCCACTCCATCGCAGACACCATGGCCGATCCACAGATTCAGGCACGCCAGGCTGTTATCAGCCTGCCTGATCCAGATCTGGGCGAGATCCCCGCACCCTGCATCGTGCCGCGCTTCTCAAACTATCGCCCGCCTATACCTCGCAGCGGGCCTGGAGTGGGCGAACACAATGAAGAGGTTTATGGTGAACTGGGATTGAATGCGGCGGCGGTTGCGGAGCTGCGAGCGCATGGGGTCATATAGTGTTCATGGCGCGAGCTGAGGCGCTAACGCACGGCCCCTGAACGGGTACGTCAAGTTCTTGAATTCATCTTTCCCAAATGGGAAAGACGAGCAACCCGAGGGCCGAGCGCAGCAATGGCCCGAGCACGGCTCCCAACCCCTTGAGACCGTGCCGAGGAGCGCAGGGCAAGGGGCGGGCAAGAGCACTGAAAGATGCTCTTGCTTCGTGAACTAGCTTGCGGCAGCTGTTTGAACGTAGTGAGCGAAGCGAGAGAAGAGAGTTCTGCCGCACCGCCCCTTGCCTGAGCACCGGAGGGTGCCCGGAGCGCAGCGCAGGGACACGGACTTGGGGTCGCCTTTCTTTGGTTCCTTGCTTTGGGCGAGCAAAGAAAGGGACTGCACTGCCGGGGGCAATCCCGGTCTCCGACCTCAAGAAAAGAGCAGAAGGTAACTAGCAACCGCAGCGCTTAATCAAGCGCCGCTTGCCCCCTTCCCAACCTTCCCCCAGAGGGGGAA
>NZ_AUGX01000062.1 GCF_000422885.1 Ottowia thiooxydans DSM 14619
GAAAGTCAATGAAATCAACGGTCTACCCAGACCACCCCCGCGCCAGTGCTAGCTTTGCGTACCGTCACTTATTGCACTGAAAACGAGGAGACCCCGTGGTGCCTGGTCAAACCCCGCCGCGCGCCACCGTGCAGGCGGCGCTTGCCCGGCCCGAATGGAAGATCGAGGTGGTGATCACGGCTGCGGTCTGAGCTCTGCCTCGTCGCATCAAAAGTCCCAACGTTCCCCGTGAATAGTGGTGTTCTTTGCCCCTGTTGAATAATGCCGATGATGTATGGACCAGCAGGTGGGCAAATCCAGCTCACGGGCTGCGATAGCAGTCACCCGTTCGTCAAATTCGAGAGCCATGCCAATATTCGGCAAAAGTGCCTTTGAACGACCACTTCTCCGTCTGAACCGGATCCTCAACCGTGACGGCGGCCACCGGTGTTCGGTAACTACTGCCGAAGCCAGTGCGTTCACATAACTTCGTAGATCGCCAGCCGAATTCCATCCGGCCGACGCTCTCCGACGCCGACTGCCAGTAAACGATTGAGCCAGTCGAATTCACCTTTGGGTGCCTCGAAAAGCATGGACTGACGAAAGTAGTAGGCAGACGCCGGAACCGCCTCCCCTGCCGCCAACCGGCGCATCGCATCTGAAGTCCCGTGACGCAACCCAAGTCCATGCATTTGGACATTGGAGCCGTCTGGCAGCTGCAAGGTGATCCGCGCATCCAGCTCTGCAACTCCATCCGATCGGATCAACTGAAAGTCCGCCCCGCCAGGCAGGATCCGCCCACTCAGCCGTTCTCCGACGAAGGAGCCACCGATGACTGGGACAAAGCGGCGCGCACCGCAAGGACCATTGGGCGTCACGTGTGCCTCACCCACCTGCACGGCAAGCTCCATCAATGGTTTGAGCGCCATCATGCCGTGGGCACCTGTTGGCAGGGCTCATGCAGGCGCAGCGTCGCTGGTGACTCGTTGATGGTCTCCACCGAGTAGCCGGCGATCGCCTTGTAGCGCCGGGCATGTTCCGCCAGTTCATCGTGAGATATGACCTCATCGATGCTGGCGAACTCGCCACCACAACGCTCCTCCACCACATCCAGGATGTGATCCGGTCCCGCCACGCGGTTAGTCAACACCACCTTGGACGTGACCGGACGCATCTCCTCCTCGTAGCGTTGCAATGCCACCGACGTCGCCCCGTGGTCCTGAAATGCGCGCCCGAGTTTACGGGCGTCGATGATGGCTGAGCCTGCGCCATTGGAGCCAACCGGGTAGGCGGCGTGAGCAGCGTCCCCCATCAGGGTCGCCCGGCCGTGGGTCCAAAGCGGCAAGGGATCGCGATCCACCATGGGGTACTCAAACACCTTGTCGGCCGCACGTATCACTGCCGGCACATCCAGCCAGTCAAACCTCATCGACTCGAATCGGGGGAGGAAGTCTTCCAGCCGCGCTTGCCGGTTCCAGTCTTCTTTGTTCCACGCCTGTCCGGGCTCGTAGTTCAGGTTCGCAATCCAGTTGATGGTGGCGAGTCCGGTCTTGGGGTCTTGCCTTGAGATCGGGTAGGCCACAAATCGCAGGCCAGAGTACCCGATCATCACCATCGAGGCGCCCGTCTTGTATGGGCGCGCACGGGTCGTGCCACGCCACAGCACCGCACCACCCCAGACAGGTGAGCCTTCGCTCGGATTCATCTGAGCCCGTATCGCCGAGTGGATACCATCGGCGCCGATCAACACATCCCCAGACTCGGTCCGCTCATTGCCCTGGCGATCACGAAGTTTGAGCACAACGCGATCACCCATGTCCTCAAACCCCATGCCACTCCACCCACACTCCACGCAATCGGGGCCCACACGCCGGGTCAGTTCGTTGAGCAGCAGCATGTGCAGCTCGCCACGATGCACCGAAAACTGAGGCCATTTGTAGCCCGCCGCCACGCCACGTGGCTCGGTCCATATGTGCAGACCTTTCTTGGTGTAGAGGCCGTAGTCGCGGGTCCGAACGCCGATTTCGTCCAGTTGGGACGCCAGGCCCAGGTCGTACAACTCGCGCACCGCGCTGGGCTGCAGGTTGATGCCCACGCCAAGCGGACTGATTTTGGGTACCGACTCAAAGACCTTGAATGGCACCCCGATCTGGTGGCAGGTCAAAGCCAGAGAGAGACCGGCGATACCGCCGCCGACGATGAGCACAGTCATGCCTTACCCCTTCGCCGCACGCGCGGCGTGGTTGATCAAAGAATGGGATGAAACGAGACGAGACGACGGCCGGGCATGGGTATCCCGTGCCATCATTGGCCAGGGTTGCCGACTCAGGGCAGCTTGTAGCCCGAGCGCTCAACCATGGAAGTGAAGGCGGTGGTGGTGTCGCGAATGCGCACGGCCAATTCCTCGGGCGTGCTGGTGGTGGGCACCACGCCCAACTCACTGACCTTGGTCTGGAAGGCCGCCGAAGCCACCACCTTGGCAGCGGCCTGGTTGTAGCGCTGGATGATGTCGGCTGGTGTACCTGCTGGTGCCATCAAGGCCACAAAGCCGCTCACGCCATAGCCTTTGAGGCCTTGCTCGACATAGGTGGGCACCTCGGGCATGCCTGACAGGCGTGATGGACCGCTCATAGCGATGACGCGAACCTTGCCACTCTTGGCGTACTGCATCATGGCGCCGATCGAGCCAATGCCTGCCGGAATCTGGCCTGCCACAAGGTCCTGGATCACAGGACCATCGCCTCGGTAGGGCACCGACGTTAAATCACCCTTGAATTCGCGAGCGAGGATTCGGACACCGAAATCTGGATCACTTGCCGGCGCTGGCACACCGACGTTGAGCTTGCCCGGATTGGCATTGCCCCACTGCACCAAGCCCTTGAGGTCGCGCACCTCGCCCACCAGGGCAGGATTGACCGCCAGGACGTCGTTGGAGATGGCCACCATGCCCACTGAGGCGAAATCCTTGGCAGGGTCATAGCCCGGTTGCCGTACGGTCAACG
Source organism: Ottowia thiooxydans DSM 14619 (assembly GCF_000422885.1). Taxonomy (GTDB): domain Bacteria; phylum Pseudomonadota; class Gammaproteobacteria; order Burkholderiales; family Burkholderiaceae_C; genus Ottowia; species Ottowia thiooxydans. The sequence goes on from NZ_AUGX01000062.1 coordinate 2,982, forward strand.
GGATCATGGCCAACGCATGGCTGTTGGACAGGAACAGTGTGTTTCCATCGGGTGCAGCGACCTTGAGCGCATTCGCGGCCAGTTGCCCGCCTGCACCGGGGCGGTTCTCCACCACTACGCTGCGCTGCAATTGCTCGGACAGCCCCTGCGCCAAGTGACGAGCGATGGCATCGGTGCTGCCACCGGCCGGAAAACCCACCAGGACGCGCAATGGGGCTTGCTGGGCCAAGGCAGCCCATGGAACGGTCAGCGCCAATGCACATGTGCAGCCAAGCAGGGTACGTCGGTTCATGAATCACCTATTCAACAAAAGGGGTTGCCAGTTCACCGAACCCACCGTGGGTCGATGAGAAGATTGAAGCATCGGCGAGCAGCGAATGGAATTCCATAATTTCACAGTCGATTGCTATTTTTGAAATACGATCACCACCCCAGTTGCACCGGCTGTGTTGCCCATGGATACCGATCTCCTTTCCTTGCGTGCTTTTGTTCGGCTGGCCGATGAGCTGAACTTCTCGCGCAGCGCTGCGGCGCTTCACATGTCGGCACCCAAGCTCACGCGGCTGATCCAGACGCTGGAGAAACAGGTTGGCGTGCGTTTGTTGGCACGCAGCACCCATGGGGCATCGCTGACGGCAGAGGGGCTGGAATTCCTGCAAAGTGCCCATCGCATCGTGGCCGAAGCCGACTGGGTCGGACGGCGCTTCAGCAAGCAACGGGTCACCAGCAGCGCCACCTTCATGGTGGGTTGCCTGGCCGGCAGCCTGTACGAACCCTTGCCCGAACACATTCGTTCCGCGCGCAAGGCGCACCCCAAGCTGCAGATCAGGGTGGTCGAGGTCGAAGAATCGACGCTGACCCGGCAAGTGCTGGACGGTGCCCTGGATATGGGGTTTCTGTACTCCCCGGAGCCGGACGAGATGATCGAGCGTCGGGTGGTCTCACGCCGCCGCCAGTGGGTGGCCATGAGCCCGGATCACCCCCTGAGCAAGCGCAAACAGCTCTCTTTGAAAGACTTGAGACCCTACACCTTGATCCTGCCCGACGAAAAAGGGGCGCCCCGCCTGCATCGCTGGTACCGACAGTTCCTTGACTTGGAGGTGCGACACAACTTGTCTTACATCGGGGCGAATCAGATCCACGTGGCGCTGGGACTGTGTGCAGCCGGCGAAGGCCTGTGCGTCGTCGCCGAGCACCTGCGCCGAGTCAGGTCCGATGATCTGCATTTTGTGCCTCTGCTGGATGCCCCGCAGACCGAACTGGCAGCCATCTGGCGGGCAGATTCTCCGGTGAGGCAGGTAGCGCAATTCATAGCCAGTGGGTGGTAGGGTCGCCAAGACATCTCGGGTCGATAGACCGGCGACCTTCTTCCAGCGCAATTACCCCGCCAGCGCGTGTCGTGGATATTCAGCCGCTTGGCCAGCCTGACCAGGTTGGCACGGTCCATCTGCAGAGCGCGAGCTGCCTGTGCCCAGTTCTGGCCTTGGGCTTCGAGTGCCTGCAGCACAAGGTGGCGCTCGGTGGCTTCCATGCGCCAGAAGGAATCCGCGGCTTAACGACGGGAGTGAATACGGTTACCTTCTTGTCGTCGCCTCGCTGTTTGGCGAGTGTCAGTAGCCGTGAAGAGTAGTAATAGTGGAACGAGCAAGTCACGTCATCTTCATAGTGAAGAATGGTTAATGTTGGTCGCGGAAGTCACAGCATTACTTCCAAAATTTTGGTAGTAAAAATGGTCCGATCTCCACTTGTGACGTAAGACTGGGACTCTTGCGTGTACGCAGCTTGCGGCGCATCATTCAATTATGTTCGCGCCATGGTCTGCTGATGGACGATCGCACGCATATGTGCGGCCACTGCCGCTTGCCCGCGGGTTTGGTCGACGGCGGCTTGAGGTCTTCAGCCCGAAGCTGGGCCGTCGTGCGAGCTTGGGCGGCTATGACGCTTGGAAGCTCTGGCTTGCGTTGGAGGCGAACCCGCAGGTGCAGTGCTATTGTGAGCGGCCAGCCTTTTTGCCTGGGCGGCGAGGGCGGATGGCCGACTTCTGGGTGCAGACACACGACCTTCCATCGGGGGAGTTTTGGCTACTGCGTCACTCGAAAGCAGAAGATTCCCTCGGAGATGACACCGACGGCACTGTGCCTGGTCGACTCCACAACCTACCGCTGCGTCTGATTGATCCCGAGGCGCTGAGCGGATGGAGCATTCCGGTCGCCAATTGGTCGCAGATCGTCCCGCACTTGGCCAGCTGGCATCGGTTCCCTGACAAGTTGCTCGCCCAGTCCATTGTGGTTTTCGTCGATACCTGGCGAACGCGTGAAGAGATCCTTTGGCAGTTCAGGGACCGAGATGCCACCGAGGTTGAGGCAGCGCTTTATGCGCTGGTGGTGGAGGGGAGGGTGGTGAGCCCTGACCTTGTCGCCTCTCCCCTTTCTGGAACAACACAATTCAAGCGGGTGTGACTGTGACGCTGGAGATCCTGCATCCCTCTGTACGTTTGTCCCTTGGCGACTGGCCACAGGTCGACGCCAAGGCATTGCCCGAAGCAGATCGTGCGGTCTTTCAGCTGCGAAGTGGTGCGGTGGAGGCGTATGCGCAGGGCAGGGCGTTGACCGACATCGAGACCACCCTGGGCGTTCACCGTGGGACCGTCTTGCGCATGGTCTCCCGTGCACAGAAGCCTCATCACGACGGTCGCCTATGGGGTTTTCGGGCACTGGTGCCTCGTGCACGGGTAGAACCCTACCGACGCGTCGCGGCACCCCAAGTGCTTACCCACACGAAGGCCGGAAATGCCGGGGCCTTTGACCAGCTCTTGCAGCGCTATCCGAGGCTGTATCAGCAATTGCGCAACGAACTGACAGAGCGCCGGGTCACACTGAGGCCCAGCGGTGACGGCAGCCGTCTTCACAACGTCAAGGGCGCAATCGCGCGGTTCCATGCGACGTGCCGCGCGCTGGGACTGGGCGCTACCGACTATCCGTTCAACCAGAAGGACCGTGCCGTGCGTTCGGTCGGCCGCCTCTTGCTCGCCTGGCTGGAGGACGACTGCTCGCTGGCACTCCGCGCCTCCGGTGCTCGCTTCAAGCCCAGTTCGGCACTACGGCACACCGAGCGTGCCGCCTTGCGTGCATACGACACGGTCGAGTTTGATGCCCACAAGCTCGACTTGCGACTCAAAGTCATTCTTGAACGGGACCCTCTGGGCGGGGAGCACGTGGTGGAGATGGAGCGGATCTGGCTGCTGGCGATCATCGACGTTGCGACGCGCTGCGTGCTTGGTTGGCATTTGAGCTTGTCTCGGGAGTGCAACCGCTTCGATGCCATCGAGACCATGAAACGGGCCCTGCTCCCGATGCACCGTCCAGAGCTTACGCTGCCAGGGCTTCAGCTTCTGTCCACTGGTGGTTTTGTCACGCAGACCTTTGAGCAGACGGCATACGCCTGCTGGCGCCAGATCCGCCTCGACAACGCCCGGGCCCACCTAGCGACGACCAGCTTGGACGTGGTCTGCGAGACCCTGGGCTGCACTGCAGATTTCGGTCCAACCTACCAGCCAGACGACAGGCCGTTCGTGGAGCGGTTCTTCGGCTCCATGACGACCACGCTGGCGCGACGGCTGCCCGGTGGCATTGATCCAGCCAATCTCAAGCTGGCAGTGAAACGCCTTCGTGACCCGAAGGATTCCCTGCAGCTGCTCGTCACTGCCCAGGAGCTCGAGGAATTGCTCGCGATGACGATCTGGAACTACCACGGCACGCCTCACGCGGGATTGGGTGGACTCACGCCGTTGGAGGCAATGCACCAGCAATTGGCGGGCATTCGCACTGAGCCGATCTCACTGCGAAGGCTCCACCCTACATTGCGAAAGCACCCGCAGCTGCTGCACGACCCGGTGCTGTGCCGAGTGCGCGGCAACCTGGCTCGCGGCGAGCGGGCGCACATCAGCTACCTGCACGTGCGCTACACCAGCGACCAACTCACTCGCCGGCCCAGCTTGCTTGGCGAGCACCTGCGTGTCCACGTTGACCCGACCGACCTGCGCACCGTGCTGGCCACGACCGCAGACGGCGAAATTCTCGAGCCGCTGTTGGCCAGCGGTGCCTGGCGCACCGAACGCCATTCACAGTGGTTGCGGCAGGCCTTTTACAAGGCCAAGCGTCAGCGTGAGCTGAATTTCGCGATGGGAGAGGACCCGATCGAGGCGTTTCTCCTTCTGCGCAAACGCGAGGCCACCAAGCGCAAGCGGGCCGCCAACGACGTTGCACGTGTGCAGCACGAGCGCGTGCGTCAGATAAAAAGCGCCCCCACCCATGATCCTGTATCGGACTCCACCTCAATCGGCAACAGCCTGCCGGAAGTACTGGCCGCTCAACTGCCCATCGACCCCGTGAAGCCCAGAAAACTTCGGATCGAGCCCGGGCAGGTGTACTGAGTAGGAGCCACCATGGCATCGAACCCATCACCTGCACCTGCCGACACGGCACGGGCGCGAACAACTGTGCTGCCCGCCAAGACCGGTGGCAGCCTCTCACTCCAGACCCATCCGCTGGCGCGGCGCCACTATCGGGTTGCCACGGCAGCCATCGAATCCTTCGTCGATCTGGTCGAGCACTGCGTCCGCGTGCTGATCCCCGGTGCACTGGTGTATGCGAGGCCGCGGATCGGCAAGACCCAGGCCATCGACTATCTGGCCCTTCACCTGGCCAAGCACCGGCCGGACATCGTGGTTTTGCGTCTCTCGTGTGAGCACCACCGTTCGGATTTCGAAGGCCCCTTTTTCAACAGTTTGCTGTCAGCAGCGGGAGTCCGCCAGCCACTACCGAAGTCGATTTCCGACAAACGATTTGCGCTGCTGTGCCGAATCACCGAGCAGGCTCAGGTGCACGCGGGTCACATTGTTGTGTTGATGTGCGATGAGGCGCAGCGTCTCTCAAAACATGGACTCGAATGGCTGCGCGACGTCCACGACCAGTTGGCCCGCCACGGTATCCACCTCATCACGTTCCTGGTCGGTCAGCCGCAGCTGCTGGCACAGAAAGCCCAATACCAGCTCTCCGGTGACGAGCAGATCGTCGCTCGTTTCATGATCGAGCAGCTCCAATTTCGCGGCATCGCGCGAGCCGAAGACGCGGCGACCTGCCTGGCCAGCTACGACATCAGCCGCTACCCGGAGAATGGGGGTGCGACTTTTGCCGAGTTTTTCTACCCGCAAGCCTATGGCGCAGGCATGCGGCTGGCGCAACACGCTCATGGCTTGTGGGCAGCATTTGTCCACGCCCATGCACGCTCTCAGCTGCCCGGGGCTGTTGAGGTTCCTATGGACTACTTCACGCGTGCTGTGGAGACGGTTCTGCTTAACGGCCCCCTGTGGGACACGCTGGGCTTTGAGCCGACGGAGGGGCACTGGGAGCGCGCCGTTCGTGATTCCGGCTATGTGGCCTCGCGACAGACGGTGCGCGAGAGCACCCAAAGTGGGTAGGTGAAACCATGGTTCTGCCCATCCTCGTGCCACCAATCGAATGGTCGTGGGACGTGCAGGCAGAGGTCACACCGCTGAGGCGGCCACGGCGACGTGCGCCAGCCACAGAGCCGCGTACGCAAAGCTATCCAAGTCGGCACAGCATCTTGATTGGCCGTTTAATCCTGGGTGCTGATGCGCGCAGGTTGCCCCCCTATGGTTCGCCAGTTGAGCACACGACGCGCGACCTGCTGTTTGATTGCGAGGTGCTGATCAAGGCGTTGCTGCGGCGCGCCCGCCGCTCCATCGGCTCTCGTGCGACTGCGGCGATTCTGCGCATCATCCACAGCTTTGAGCCAGCCAGTGGCACCGTGGCCGCTTGTGCCAGCGACGCCGCCGTCGTGGCATGGATGATGGCGGCGATGAGGTGGCAGGGCATGACACACCCGCAGTCGCTCATTGTCCCCAGCCTGCACCCACCGACCGCAGTCGTGCGCTGGCTTGCGCACTTCGGAGTCGAACAACAGTTGGTGCGCGGGCGGGCGATTCTTGATTTGCTGGTGATGCGTTTTCACATTGTTGCTGGGCGATGCCGCAAGCACATTCGAGCGGTGATGGCCCGTGCCAGAAGGGCGGGTCGAGCAGGGCAGACACCCGGGGTATTTCGCTGTGCATTGTGATTGGCCCCAGCTCTGACCGCACAGGAGTGTATTTATTTTGATACCATTGCCGCATGAAAGAGCCAATACTCTCGGTTGTCTTTTTTCGCACCGAGGCCGGCACCGAACCTGTGCGGGAGTGGTTGCGAGAGTTGACGGTGGAAGATCGAAAGACCATCGGCATCGACATCAAGACTGTCCAATACGGGTGGCCCTTGGGCATGCCGCTGGTGCGCAAGATGGAGCCGGGGTTGTGGGAGGTGCGCTGCGATATTGCCGACGGCATTGCGCGCGTACTGTTTACCGCGAAGGCCGGGCAGATGGTGCTGCTGCACGGTTTTGTGAAGAAGACTCAGAAGACGCCTGACAACGAGTTGAAGACCGCCCGCAATCGCCTAAAGAAGCTGTAGGAGCTCATGATGAACAAGCACATCGGCACCGATTTTGATGACTTTCTCGACGAGGATGGTTTGCGAGAAGAGGCTATGGCCGCTGCAGTGAAGCGTGTGATCGCCTGGCAGATCGCGCAGTCCATGAAGGCTCAAAAGGTCACCAAGACCGAGATGGCCGCGCGCATGCATACGAGTCGCATGGTCGTGAACCGCTTGCTCGACGAGAAGGACACCAGCGTTACCCTGGCAACGCTGGCCCGTGCCAGTGCAGCGTTGGGAACGTCGCTGCGTTTCGAGCTGGGTACGGCGGTGGCGGCCTGACTTGCCTTCGCTGTGGGCAGCAGCGGACGCTTTGAAGTGCCCTGGCAACCCGAGGGTCGGAGGTCGAGTGGATGACGCGGTCCAGTGCCGGACGGCACTTTTGCGACGAAGTCACAGAAGTAGTACAACGATCTCCATATAAATCAATGGTTTATATTGAGCCGCCCCGTGATTTCGGAGGCAATGCCGTCCAGAGTCACACTTTTACGTCGTATTCGTAACAGTATTACTACACTTCACGCCCGGCGTCACCCTGCAACTGCTCTGGGAGGAGTACCAGCAGCAGCACGGCGGTCAGGCCTACAAGTACAGCGCCTTCTGCGAGAAGTACCAAGCCTGGGCCCGGCGTTTGAAGCGCTCCATGCGCCAGACCCACGAGGCCGGCGACAAACTCTTTGTGGACTACGCCGGCCAGACCGTGCCCATCGTGGACGCCTACACCGGCGAGATAACGCAAGCCCAGATATTTGTGGCGGTGCTCGGGGCATCGAACTACACCTATGCCTGCGCCACCGCCAGCCAGAAGGCCACCGACTGGGTGGCCAGCATCATCGCCACACTGGAGTTCATCGGCGGCGTGCCCCGCCTGCTGGTGCCCGACCAGCGTATCCGTCCGGCAAAGTCATCTTGAGCCCGAGCGGCATACCAAGGATGCTCGTGTCCGCGTAACTTCATTGCGGACACATGAACACTTCAGAGATCGAGTTGCCAAGCAGGCGGACACGGCGGCGGCATGCGCCAGAGTTCAGGGACCGGGTGGTACAGGCATGCCGCCAGCCGGGCGTGTCGATTGCCGCCGTCGCGCTGGCCAACGGCCTGAACGCGAACATGGTTCGCAAGTGGGTGATCGAAGCTGAGACACGGGCAGGCAAGACGCCGGATTCAAAGGCAGAGATGCCCGCCGCTTCCAGCGACGGGCCGGCGTCGTGCGTGCCACTGCACTTCTTACCCTTGGCGATGCCCGCGCCCGCATCGGCGACGCCGGCGCCTGCCGATGAGATCCGTATCGAGTTGCAGCGCGGCGCTACCGCCATCAAAGTGTCGTGGCCGGCAGCGGCAGCGGCCGACTGCGCGGCCTGGCTGCGAGAGTTGCTTCGATGATCCGCGTGGATGCCTGGTGGCTGGCGGTGCAACCGCTGGACATGCGCGTGGGCACCGAAGCCGCACTGGCTCGCGTGGTGCAGGTCTTTGGCCAGGCGCACCCGCACCATGCCTACCTGTTCGCCAACCGGCGAGCGAACCGCATGAAGGTGCTGGTGCACGACGGTATCGGTGTGTGGCTGGCAGCGCGGCGCCTGAACATCGGCAAGTTCACCTGGATCAACGATGGGACCAGCACACTGCCGCTGTCTCGCACGCAGTTTGACGCGCTGGTACTGGGTCTGCCTTGGCTGCGGCTGGGCGATGCAGGGATCATCCGGGTAATTTGATCGGTCACTGGCAATTGCCGGATGTACCGATGCGTGCAGCGCTTGAGCGCGGCACGATAGCCACCCATGATCAGCGCACAGCAACTGGACGCCCTGGATCCGCAGACGCGGCAGGTGATGCTGTCGCTGATGGCAGAGCTCCGAGCCAAGGATGCCCTGATCGCACAGCGCGACCAAGAGGCTGCGTTCAAGCAGGCCCTGATCGACAAGCTCACACATGAGATGGCGGTGCTCAAGCGGCTGAAGTTCGCGGCGACCAGCGAGCGCTTCGCCAGCACCCTGGCCCCCGAGCAAAAGAGCCTGCTGGAGGAGACGCTGGAGGCCGACCTGGCCGAACTCGACCGGGAGCTTGATCGCGAGCGTGGCCAGGCCAAGGACAAGACCGAGAAGAAGACGCCCAAGCGTGCCCCGCTGCCGCCGCACCTGCCGCGCCGCGACGTAGCGCACGAGCCGGCCGACACCAGCTGCGGCTGTGGCCAACCCATGCAGCGCATTGGCGAGGACGTGGCCGAGAAGCTGGACTACCAGCCGGGCGTGTTCACCGTGGAGCGCCATGTGCGCGGCAAGTGGACATGCCGCTGCTGCCAGAAGTTGGTGCAGGCGCCGGTACCACCGCACGTCATCGACAAGGGCATCCCGACGTCTGGCTTGCTGGCACACCTGCTGGTGGCCAAGTTCATGGACCACCTTCCGCTCTACCGGCAGGAACATATCTTCGAGCGCGCCGGCCACCTGATCGCGCGCTCGACCCTGGCTCAGTGGGTGGGCGAGTGCGGTGCCCAATTGCAGCCGCTGGTGCAGTCGCTGGCCGACGAACTGCGCCGCCATGTGGTGCTGCACGCCGACGAGACGCCGGTGGCGATGCTCAAGCCCAAACACCTGAGCGACGGCAAGACGCACAGGGCCTACATCTGGTCGTACTGCACGACCAGCGCCAACCCGACAAAGGCCGTGGTGTTCGAGTTCTGCGAGACCCGCAGCGGCGAGAACGTGCGCGAGTTTCTCAAGCTGGACACGCCCCGGGCGTGGCAGGGCACGTTGGTGACCGATGGCTTCAGCGGCTACACCGCCACCACGACCAAGGGCGTGACCTCGGCGCAGTGCATGGCGCACGCCAGACGAAAGTTCAACGATCTGTGGGCCAACCACGGCAGCGAGGTGGGCCGCAAGGCGTTGCGGTATCACCAATGCCTGTTTCGGATCGAGCGTGAGATTGAAGAGCTGCCCAGCGATGAGCGACGGCGGACACGCCAGCGCAAGTCACGGCGGGTACTGGCCGTCTTCCATCGCTGGCTGTTGGCTCAACGGCAACTGGTACCACCTGGCTCGGCGACGATAAAGGCGATCGACTACAGCCTTAAGCGCTGGAGGGAGCTCACCCGTTTCGTCGATGACGGTGATGTGCCGATCTCCAACAACTGGGTGGAGAACCACATCAGGCCAATTGCCATCGGACGGGCGAACTGGCTGTTTAGCGGTAGCCTGCGCGCGGGCAAGCGGGCTGCGGCCATCATGAGCCTGCTGCACTCTGCACGCATCAATGGGCACGAACCTTACGCGTACTTCAAGGACGTGCTCGAGCGCTTGCCAACGCATCCGGCCAGCCGTATCGACGAGTTGCTGCCGCATCGCTGGTCGCCAGCCACCTGAGGTGCGGCGCCGGCCACGTGCTGGCCGTCAGGATGACTTTGCCGGACGGATACCGACCAGCCGCGCGCCTTGATGGCCCGCCCCGACCGCTACGAGCCCACCTCACACCGTTTGCTCGAAGAGCTCTCAGTGCACTACGGCCTGCCTGTCATGCCCGCTCGCCCGGCAAAACCCCGCGACAAACCCAAGGTGGAGGTGGGCGTGCAGGTGGTCGAGCGCTGGATTCTGGCCAGATTGCGCCACCAGACCTTCTTCAGCCTGGCCGCCCTGAACCGGGCGATTGCCACCTTGCTGGAGGACTTGAACCAGCGCGCGTTCAAGAAGCTGCCCGGCAACCGCGCCAGCGCATTTGCCGAACTCGACCGGCCAGCACTGCGCCCCCTGCCGGCTGCGCGCATGGCCATTGCACGGTTCAAGAGTGCCAGGGTCAACATTGATTACCACGTCGAGCTCGATGGGCACTACTACTCGGTGCCCCACGCCCTGGTGGGCGAGGTGGTGGAGCTGCGCATCACGGCCACCGCCGTCGAAGTCCTGCACGGCAACAAGCGGGTGGCCGCCCACGCGCTCAGTGGGCGCAAGGGCGCGCACACCACCACGCCTGAGCACATGCCGGCCTCGCACCGGGCACACCTGCAGTGGACGCCGGCCAAGCTCATCGCCTGGGGCGAACGAATGGGTGCTGCCACCGCGGCCGTGGTGCGCTGGCAGATGGAGCACCGCGCCCATCCCGAGCAGGGCTACCGCTCCTGCCTGGGCCTCATGCGCCTGGGGCGTGAGTACGGAGCTGACCGCTTGGAGGCGGCCTGCGCGCGGGCGCAGTCGATTCGCTCACCGTCCTACAAGAGCATCGCCTCCATCCTGAGTTGTGGCCTGGACCAGCGCCCGCTGGAGACCCCCATCCCCATGCAGGCGAGCCTGCCGCTGCACGAGAACGTGCGCGGGCCGGGCTACTACCACTGAGAAGCCCAAACACGGAAGCGAAACAGAGAAAGAACAACCATGCTCAACGAACACACCTTGAACCAACTGCGCGCCCTGCGCCTGGACGGCATGGTGGCCGCACTCAATGATGCGGCCACCCACATCACTGCCAGCGAGTTGCCCTTTGAACAGCGCCTGGCCCTGCTGGTGCAGCGTGAGGTGGACTGGCGCGACAGCAAGCGCCTAGAGCGCCTGTTGAAAGCCGCCCGCCTGAAGGTCTCCAGCGCCTGCCTGGAGGACATCGACTGGCGTGGCAGCCGGGGCCTGAGCCGCGAAGTCATCACCAGCCTGGCCGGTGGGGACTGGCTGCGCCACGGGCACAACGTGCTCGTCACCGGCGCCACCGGTTGCGGCAAGACCTGGCTGGCCTGTGCGCTGGGGCAGCAGGCGGCACGACTGGGTTTCTCGGTGCTCTATGCCCGCGCACCGAGGTTGCTGGAAGAGCTGCATGTGGCCCATGGGGATGGCAGCTTTGGCAAGCGGTTGGCGCAACTGGCCCGGCTGGACCTTCTCATCCTGGACGACTTCGGCATTGCGCCGATTGCCGCGCATGAGCGAAACGATTTGCTCGAACTCTTGGACGACCGGGTGGGCACGCGCTCGACGCTCATCACCAGCCAGTTGCCGGTGACGGCCTGGCACGTCTGGCTGGATGAGCCCACGCTGGCCGATGCCATCCTGGACCGCATCGTGCACGGGTCCCACAAGATAGCCCTCAAGGGCGAGTCGATGCGCAAGCTGTCCAAGGCCGCCTCACCATCCAGCCCAACCACCATTCCACGTTGATGGCGGACACTTCGGCTACGATTTGGCCGTCACTCAGGACCCCCGCGCACGGTGTCCGCCATCGCATGGAACGCTGTCCGCGATGGGAATGGAATCACTGTCCGCCATCAGTGGAATGCGCAACGCCTCTGCTGAATTTTTCAGCAGGAGCAAACGAGGTGATCACCATGGACATGATTGGCAAGGTCCGGCGCATGAAGATGCGCGACGGACTGACACACAGTGAGATAGCCCGGCGCACGGGTTTGTCGAGAAACACTGTCAAGAAGTGGCTCAAAGCGGACAGCGCCCTTGAGCCCAAGTACCGACGGGCGGGCACAGATACGTTGCTCACGCCCTTTGAAGGTGTGGTGGTGTCGGCGCTCAAAGCCGACGCCCATCGGTCGCGCGAGCATCGGCGCACTGCGAGAGCCTTGCTGGTACAGCTCCAGGCGCAGGGCTACCGAGGCGGCTACACGACGCTGACCAACTTCATCCGCGAATGGAAGGGACAGGCAGGCAAAGATGGCACGCGCGCTTTTGTGCCGTTGAGCTTCGAGTTGGGGGAGGCCTTTCAATTCGACTGGAGCGAAGAAGGCATCGTGGTCGGGGGTGTGTACTACCAGGCGCAGGTGGCCCATCTGAAGCTGTGCGCCAGTCGTGCGTTCTGGCTGGTGGCCTATCCCAGCCAGGGGCATGAAATGCTGTTCGATGCCCATACCCGCTCGTTTGCTGCGTTGGGCGGCGTGGCCCGGCGCGGGATTTACGACAACATGAAGACGGCGGTGGACAAGGTCACCAAAGGCAAAGGCCGGGTGGTCAACGCCCGCTTCATGGCCATGTGTAGCCACTACCTGTTCGATCCTGACTTCTGCAACGTGGCCTCTGGCTGGGAGAAAGGCGTGGTCGAGAAGAACGTGCAGGACAGCCGACGGCGCATCTGGATCGAGGCGCGAGAGCGCAAGTTTGGCAGCTTTACCGAGTTGAACGCGTGGTTGGGCGAGCGTTGCAAAGCCATCTGGGCGGACACGCCGCACCCGCACCACACACACTCCAGCATCGCCGAGGTGCTGACGCTGGAGCGCGAGCACCTCATGGGCATGCCTGCGGTGTTTGATGGCTATGTGGAGCGGGGAGCCAAGGTCAGCAGCACCTGCCTGGTGACGGTGGCACGCAACCGTTATTCCGTTCCGTGCGAATGGGCGGGCAAAACCGTCAGCACCCGGCTGTACCCCATGCGCGTGGATGTGGTGGCCGCCGACATGATCGTGGCCAGCCATGGGCGCGTGTTTGACCGTGGGCACACCGCTTACGACTGGCAACACTACATCGATCTGGTGCAACGCAAGCCCGGCGCATTGCGCAACGGCACCCCCTTCATGGACCTGCCCGAGGCGTTGGCCAACCTGCGCCGCGCGTTGATACGCCGCAGTGGTGGCGACCGCATCATGGCCGATGTGCTGGCGCTGGTGCCGGCCTCGGGATTGGACGCGGTGCTGGTGGCCGTTGAGCTGGTTCTGGAGCACGCCACGCCCAGCGGGCACATCAGCGTGGAGCACATCCTCAATGTCCTGGCCCGACTCAAGGACCCGCAGCGCCCGCCACCGGTGACAACAAAGCTGACGCTCAACGTGGCGCCGGTGGCCGACACCACGCGCTATGACCAATTGCGCCACAGCGCCACCGCAGCCAAGGAGGACTGACCATGCGAACGGATGTATTGGCAGAACTCAAAGGCTTGCGACTGCACGGCATGGCGCAAGCCTGGGTCGAACGTAAGCGGTCAATAAACCCCGCCCTTGAACAGAGGCTTGTGACCTGAGAGCCTACGTTCCCACATAGACCAACGTGGGAACGTAGATGACAGACGAATTGAGTGAGCTCAGGCGCCGACTGGTGGTGGGACGCAAGAGCGACGGGCGCAGCGTGTACGACGAAGGGGCGAAGGCTGAGCTGGTGGCCTTGTGTCGACAGCCAGGAGCATCAGTTTCTCGCCTTGCGCGGGAGTGCGGCGTGAATGCCAACCAGGTCAGCCGCTGGCTTCGTGAACATGAACGCGATGCCCGTGCGCGGCATTCGGTGGCCAACGTGGCCCCAACGGCGGCGGCGTTTGTGCCAGTTGCATTGCCACCGGTATCGATGCCTGCGCCTGCGCCTGTGATGGACATGCAGGCACGTTTGCCCAATGGCGTGGTGATCGACATGCGTGGTCTGGACCTGAGCAACGTTGGCGAAGTGATTCGAGTCTTGGGGAGCTTGCGGTGTTCCGCTTTGACGAAGGCATGAAGGTCTACCTGCACCGCGAACCGGTGGACTTTCGGCTCAACATCAATGGCCTGGCTGTGTTGGTGGAGCAGGCGCTCGGTCTGAATCCGTTTGCCTCGTGCGTGTATGTGTTCAGCAACCGTCGGCGCGACCGTATCAAGATTCTGGGGTGGGAGCGCAACGGCTTTTGGCTGTTGCTCAAGCGGCTGGAGAAGGACCGGTTCATCTGGCCATCGGCACAGGCCGTGCCCACGCTGACCATCGAGCAGTTGCACTGGCTGCTGGAGGGCATCGACATCGAGGTGGTGCAACGCCACCCCCATCTGCGCTACACCAGCGTGGCTTGACCCAATGGTGAAGGAACGATGATGGGGCATGCAGATCCAAGTTGGCGTGTCATCGCTTGTCTCCATCACCGCTGAAGAACTGAGCGCCCTCATCGCCGAACGTGATGCGCTTGCCGGCGCGCTGCGGGTGGCCACCACCGAGCGGGATTTGGCGCTGGAGCGGCTCAAAGCGTTTCAACGCCAACTGTTCGCCGCCAAGAGTGAGGCGCGCAGCACCGACCAGAAGGACTTGTTTCTCAACGAGGCCGAGGCACTCGCGCCCACCGTGCAGACGCTGCCGGCACAGACCGATGAAGAGGCATCGACACCGGTGGCAGGCCACCAGCGCAAGAAGCGTGGGCGCAAGCCGCTGGACCCCGCACTGCCACGTGAGGTCGTGCGTCACGAGTTGCCCGAGGCCGAGCGCGTGTGCGCCCATGATGGGCACACGCTGGTGGAGATTGGCGCGGAGGTCAGTGAGCAACTCGACGTCATCCCCGAACAGGTGCGCGTTCTGCAGCACCACCGTATCAAGTACGCCTGTCCTTGCTGCGATCAGAGTTTGAAGGTCGCACCGACGCCGGCGCGCGTCATCCCGCGCGGGCTACTCACTGAAGCTGCGCAGGCCTGGGTCATCACCGGCAAGTACCAGTTCGGCATGCCGCTGTACCGCACGGCCGCGTTGCTGCGCCGCTTTGGCGGCGATATCGCGAGCAACACCCTGGCCGCCGGCGTTGTGCGCATCGGCCAGGCCGTGCAACCCGTGATCAATCTGCTGCGCGACCACCTGCTCGACTCGGACCTGATCTATGGCGACGAGACCACGGTCCAGGTGCTCAAGGAGCCCGGTCGCAAGGCGCAGACCAAAAGCTACATGTGGGCGCAGATGAATGGCCCCGGCACCGGGCCACCGGTGCGGCTGTTCGCCTATGCCCCAGGCCGAGGTGAGGTGCATGCCAAGAAGCTGTATGCGGGTATCCGGCCTGGAACCACGCTCGTGAGCGATGGTTACCAAGTCTATGACGGCATCGCCGCAGACCATGGATTGACGCATCTGGGGTGTTGGGTGCACGCACGTCGACCTTTCATCAAGGCAGAGGAGGCCATACCGAAGGCGGCGCGTTCGCCCGATCAGGTTGCCACCCGTTTCGTGCAACTCATCGGCAAGCTATACCGGGCGGAGTCACTGGCCCGGGATTGGAAGCCTGCACGTCGGTTACGCCTGCGCTCGCGCTACAGCGCCCCTGTCGTGCGAGAGATCGAACGCTTGCTTCTCGCGAACTTGCACAGCGTGACTCCCTCAAGTCTGCTGGGCGAGGCACTGCACTACTTGCACGGGCAGTGGCCCAAGCTCATTCGGTTCCTGGACAACGGCGCCTGGCCACTCGATTCCAACCCGGTGGAGAACGCCATCCGGCCCTTCGTGGTGGGGCGGCGCTCCTGGTTGTTCGCCGACACGGTGGGGGGCGCCAATGCCAGCGCCAATCTGTACTCGCTCATCGAGACGGCCAAGGCCAACAACATTGAGCCCTCCCGTTACCTCGCCGCGCTGTTCAAGAAGCTTCCATTGGCCCAGACCGTCGATGACTATGAAGCCCTTCTGCCTTGGAACATCGTCCTCGGCGCACCGTGAACCGCGCACGGTACACATCCCTCAAACAGCACAAGGGCGGGGTTTATTGACCGCTTAC
>NZ_AUGX01000063.1 GCF_000422885.1 Ottowia thiooxydans DSM 14619
AGGGGCAGCCAGTACGCCAGCCGCGAGCATCAGCAGTTGCTGGCACGCCATGGCCTGCGCGCGAGCATGAGCGGCAAGGGCAACTGCTGGGACAACGCCGTGATGGAGCGCTTCTTCCTGAACCTCAAGATGGAACGTGTGTGGCAGCGCGACTACGCCAACCACGCTGAAGCCGCTGCCGACATCTGCGACTACATCGTCGGCTTCTACAACAGCCGCCGCCTGCACTCGAGCCTGGGTTATCTGCCTCCCAATGTCTATGAACGACACATGGCAGAACGTGCCCCTATCTAGGTGTCCGAAATTACTTGACCAGCACAAAACGCTGACGCTCTCCACCGGAAAGCTTGTATCCCGATTCGCCGATCAAGGTATTCAAGCCCTGAGGCAGCCGTTCTATGATCTGGGCCGCTTTGGCTTGGGAAAGGGCTTGCATGATCTGCTGATCACTCGCGTCGGGGCGTACGAACTGCAGGTTCTCGCGCACTGTACCGGCGAAAAGCGTGGTCTCCTGCGTCACATAACCTACTTGGCGGCGCGCCTCGTTGTAGCGCAGGCGGCGTGCATTGATTTCATTGAACAGCACGGCCCCTTCGTCAGGCCTGTACAAGCCTAGAAGCAGCTTGATCAAGGTCGACTTCCCGGAACCGGAGGGGCCGACAAAGGCAATGGTGTCACCTCTTCGGGCGTGGAAGCTCACCCCATCGATAGAGTTTTCCCGTGCGCCGCGGTGGCGAAACACGACCTGCTCAAAACGCAATGACTCTATCGGCCCGAGCTGCACCGCGTCTGGCGGCCGACGCTCCACTGGTTTGGCCATCAGTTCCTCGAAATTACTCATGGAAGAACTGGCCTCGCGCCAAGTCAGGATGATGGTGCCCAATTCTTGTAGGGGGGCGAGAATGGCCACCGAGATGAACTGCATGGCAATCAATTCACCCGTAGAAAGTACGTCCCGAAAAATCAACCACAGAAGCGTAAACAACACGGAGAGCTTGAGTATGCTCAGGGTGGAGCCTTGCAGAAAGCTCAGCCACCGAATCCGCCTGACCTTGGTCATCTCAAGCGCGAAGATTTTCTCAGTTTCCGCCTGCATTCGCCGAATCTCCCTGTAGGTGAGACCCAGGCTTTTGATGAGCGCTACATTGCGCAGCGATTCCGTAATGAATCCCGCGTTCTTCGTGGTTTCCCGGTTGATTGATCGCTGTTGCGTACGAATTTGCCGACTAAGCAGGCCGCTCAAGCCACCCAACACCAACAAGCCCACCAAAAACACCGGCACCAATAGCCAGCTCTTGGTCACCGCATACCAAAGCAAAAATCCAAGCCCCACTACCGAGGCGTACAGAACGTTGATGAAAGCGTTAATAAAGCGCTCGGTATCCTGGCGCACGCGCAGCAGCAGCGACAAGGTTTCGCCAGAACGAACGTCTTCGTATTCCTGAAAGTTCAGGCGCATGGTCTGGCGCAGTCCGTCATTGAATATCTGCGCACCAAAGCGCTGCACCACCATGCGCGTGACGTACTCCTGTAGCGCCCGAGCGGCCCGCGAAGCCAGTGCGACGATGACTGCCAGCGCCAGCAGCGTCAGCGCACCGCGTACGAGCTCATCGTCAGGCTTGATCCCCTTCTGGCTTGCATACTCATCGATCAGCTTGCCAAAAATGATGGGATCGACCAGCGCGAGGATTTGACTGAGCCCAGCGAGGAGCAAAGCCATCGTGGCCAACCGCCATTGGGGTTTGAGGTACTTCCAGAGCATTCGCATGGAGCGATCATCCCCCCTTTGGAATTCCAGGCTCAGATAAAGGCGAATCTCGTGACTCGAACGCGTGTTCTAGCGCCTGACGCGAGCCTGCCTACGCCATGCGGAAAGCGTCAAGTCCTGGGAGCCAGAACTTTCAGCAACCATTGATTCAGATCACTCACTTCTTGCGCGCAAACAGAATGGGACATGTTGTACTCATGCCATTCGACGGGGTAGTTCAGCGCCTGCAAGGCATCTCGCGAGGCGATGGCGCGCTGGGGCACAACCACTTCATCTTGGCGGCCATGAGCTTGAAATATCGGCACATCTGCGTTTGCTTTGCTGCGCTCTGCAGACAGCCGACCTGCCAGCGGCAGATAACCTGACAGCCCTGCAACACCCGCCAACCGCTCGGGGTAGCGCAAGCCGGTCAGCAGCGCCATGGCGCATCCCTGTGAAAAGCCCGCAACAACAATGCGCTCAGCAGGAATACCCCTGGCCTTCTCACGCGCCAGGATCGCCTCAATGGCCACGCGGGAGCGATGCAACCCTTCTGCGTCTTCGGTAGAACGATCAGGAAATATGTCGTACCAGGCGGGCATGACATAGCCACCATTGATAGACACAGGAATTTGGGGCGCGTTAGGGAAAATCCATCGCACCGGGCCCACGCCCCGCAGATCAATCTCACTCACGAACGGCACGAAATCGTTGGCGTCAGCGCCAAGTCCATGCATCAAAACGATTGCGGCGCGAGGCTCCGGGCCAGTTTCGAACTCAAGTGTGTGTAGGGGAGAAAGATCTGTCATGGTCATGAGATAAATACCAATTTGCTTTCAAAGATACCGCCCGAACGGGGTTTATCGATCAAACGCAACTCAGCAAAAATGGAAAAGCAGGCTTTGATGTTAACGGGCCAGCACCGGCCAAAAGGGACAGTACCACCTTTGAACACGTTCTCAGGAAGTTCATCCGCAATGCCTTCCAGTCACATTACCAAACCGTAACGTAAGCGTCACCCCCAAAACCCACCCGTTTTCCTAGCATCGCACCCTGTGAACAGTGCTCGAGGCCAGTTTCGCTTCGCGGTAAGGACAAGCTAGGACAAATGGGGGATGCAATGAACGAGCGTTTGGATATGGAATGCCGCGGAGAGCGGAAAAGCCCGATTTTCAACAACTCACGTTGGGTCGCGGTTATCGGACCGGTGGTGTCGGCTGTAGCCCTATTGGGTTGCGGAGCCTCTGACTCCCCTCCTTCTGCCCAGCCAAAGCCCAAAGCTGCGGTTCAAGCTGAGAAAAACGAGGTAAGAATTCAGCCCGCTTCTGCGCGAATGCTGGACATCGAGCCCGTGGCGGATCCCCAGGGCATCCAAATGGCCTGGGCGCCCGCACGCGTGGCGTTCAAGGAAGATCGTGTGACAGCGGTTTCCGTGCCTGTGGCCGCCCGCGTGCAAACCATCGAGGCTCATGTGGGCGACGTCGTCAAACAAGGCGACGTACTGGCCACCCTGGTCAGCTCCGATGCCTTGCGTACTCGCCATGAGATGGCTGCTGCGCTCACGGCGCAGGATGTTGCGTCCGCTGAGGTACGGCGCCAACAAACCATGGTCGATAAAGGCGTGGGCGTAGATGTCGAGCTGCGTGCAGCCCAGGCGCGACAGCGTGAGGCAACCCAGGAGTTGAACCGTGCCCGGGGCACTGCAGCTCTTCTGGGTGGCGGCGCGGGAGACAAGCTCGTGGTGCGTGCGCCACGTGCTGGCGTGGTGGCGGAGCGCAAAGCCATGCTTGGCGGTGCAGTTGAGCCCGGCGCTGAGCTATTTTCTGTGGGTGACCCGCAGGGATTGAACCTGGTAGCGGAGGTGTTTGAAACCGACATGCCCGGTATTCGCAAAGGCAGCGCCGTACAGGTGGTTGTGCCGCAGTTGCCCAAACCTCTCACAGGCAAGGTGCTTCACCTGGGGGCCACGCTAGACAAGGATTCTCGCCGCGTCAACGTGATCGTGAACCTGGATGTTCAAGACGCCGCGTTGCGCCCGGGTATGCAGGCACGTGTGGGCATTCAGGTATCCAACCAGAATCAGATGCTCATTCCCGTGACAGCCGTGCTGATCAAGGACGAAAGCCGCAGCGTGGTTTATGTGCAGCGCGAAGAAGGTTTGTTTGAAGCCCGCGCGATTGAGCTAGGTCAGCCAGCGCGGGGCCTGGTGCCTGTGATCTCGGGCCTCAAGCCTGGCGAAAAAATTGTGGTGCGCGGTGGAATGCTGTTGGACGGCGCCGCCGCTCAGTTGCTCTGAACGCGGCGAAGGGATCTAACGAATGTTGCGCTCTCTTATTGCGTTCGTCGTGCATAGGCGCCTTGTGGCCTTGTGCGCCACACTCGCTATAGCCGTTTTTGGGGTGTATGCCTATTTGCATACCGCCATCGAAGCTTACCCCGATGTCACCAATGTGCAGGTGGGCGTGATCGCCCAAGCACCCGGCTTGGCGCCCGAGGAGGTGGAAAGACAGATCACTCAGCCACTGGAACGTGAGCTGAATGGAACACCAGGATTGATATCGCTGCGCTCGGAGAGCTATTTCGGCCTCGCGATGATCAACCTTGTCTTCGATGACAACGCCAAGAGCTTCACCGCCCGAGCCGAAGTGGCTCAGCGCCTGCCGCAGGCAAACCTTCCGGAAGGCGTGACGCCCGAGATGGCGCCAGATTACACGCCTCTGGGCAAGATCTTCTATTACCGGTTGAAAAGCGAGCGTCACAACCTGGCCCAATTGCGGACCGAGCAAGAATGGCGTGTGGTGCGGGTGCTCAAGCAAGTGCAGGGCGTGGCAGACGTCGTCAGCATTGGCGGGTTCGTCAAAGAGTTCCACGTGGAGGCAGATCCTGACAGACTCTACGCCATGGGTCTCACGCTGGAAGATGTGAGCCAAGCCATCTCCAAATCCAACCGCAACGTGGGCGGTGGCTTGATGCGGCGCGGTGAGCAATCTCTCATCATTCGAGGGATTGGCCTGCTGCGCACGCCTCAGGATATTCAAAATGTGGTGGTCACCCTGCGTGGCGGCGCGCCTGTGACCGTGGGAGACGTGGCGCGCGTACTGCAATCGCACACACCTCGCCAGGGATCTGTGGGCATGGATGAGCACGACGACGTGGTGCAGGGCATTGTGCTGCTCAAACGCGGTGAAAACCCCTCTGTGGTGCTGGATGCCATTCACGTCAAGGTGAACGAGCTCAACAATGGTGGCTTGCCCGAAGGGATGAGCATGACCACCAACTACGATCGCTCTGATCTGGTGGGCCATACGCTTGCCACCGTGCAGCACAACCTGCTGTTCGGCGCTACGTTGATTGTGGGGGTGCTGTGGCTCTTCCTGCGTAGCCTGCGAGGCTCCCTCATCGTAGCCACGGTGATTCCGCTCTCTCTGCTGACGGCATTTATCGGCCTCTACCTGTTGGGCATGCCTGCCAACCTCATCTCCATGGGGGCCATCGATTTCGGCATCATGGTCGATGGCGCGGTGGTGCTGGCGGAAAACATCATCCGCAATGCGCGCCAGCGAAAACCCACAACCAGCCGGGAGATGCGGGAAATCATCATTGATTCTGCGGTAGCGGTGGCTAAACCCACGCTTTTTGCGATGGCTATCGTGATTGCCGCACTGATCCCCGTGTTTTCGCTTCAAAGCATTGAGGGGCGCATTTTCCGCCCGCTGGCCCTGACCTACAGTTTCGCGCTGCTGGGTGCATTGGTGTTCGCCATGGGCTTGGTGCCGGCGCTTTGCGCGCTCTTTCTCAAGCCCAAGCATGTGATGGTTGACGAGCCCAAGATCTTTGACACGGTGCACCACGGCTATCAGCGTTGGATCTCCGCGGTGGTCGCCACAGGGCGCAAGCGGGCGGGCGTACTGGTGACCGCTCTGGTACTTCTGGTGGCAGGAGGCATTTCTGTCAAATTCCTGGGGACGGAATTTTTGCCTGAACTCGATGAGGGCGACGCCTACGTGCTGGTGCAAATGCCTGCCTCTATTTCACTCGAAAAAGGCCAGGAAGTGCTGCGCGATGTGCGTAGTCGCTTGAAGGTTTTCCCGGAAGTGATCTCGGTAACCACCGAGCAGGGTCGCCCTGAATCAGGCACTGACAACGAGACACTGAACCTGGCCAAAGCCCTGGTACGCCTAAAGCCTCATGGCGAATGGCGCAAGGGCATGAGCAAGCCAGATCTGATTGAACAAATGAGGGCAACGCTAGGCGAAATCCCCGGCGTGGCGTTCAACTTTGCGCAACCGATCCGAGACAGCGTGGAAGAATCCACTTCGGGCGCACGCGGACAAGTGGTGCTCAAGGTGTTCGGATCTGATATCTCGCAATTGCGCCAGATTTTGCAAAAAACCTTGAGCGTCGTGAAGGGCATTGATGGCGTAGTGGATCTGGATCTATACCGCGATGCGCCGGCTCCGCAAGTGCACGTGGAGTTTGACCGCCGCGCCTTGGCACGCCAGGGTATCGCCATGGAAACCGCTCAGACGACGTTGGCAGGCGCCTTGGCGGGCGACGTGGCCACCACACTGTGGGAAGGCGAATACGCAGTGCCGGTGCGTGTACGCCTTCCGTATGTGGACCGCATGGATGAGGAACGCATTCGCAATATCGCCATTCCGCTCCCTAACGGTGGATCGGTGCCGCTGCACGCGGTAGGAACGGTGGGGGTCAAGATTGGCAACTCCTCGATCTTCCGTGAAGGCAATGCGCGTTACATGGCGCTCAAATTTAACGTGGAAGGCCGTGACATTGGCTCGGTGGTCAAAGAGACCTTTGCGCTCTTCAACCAAAACGTGAAGCTGCCAGAGGGCTACCAGGCTATTTGGGGTGGCGAATGGGAGAACCAGCAACGCGCCGCCGCACGCCTGAAGATCGTGGTGCCGCTGTCCCTCCTGGTGGTCTATGCCCTGCTTTTCAGCGCGCTGGGTCAAGCGCGTAGCGCCAGCGTGATCCTGCTGTGCGCCCCCTTCACCATGGTCGGGGGCCTTGCGGCACTGCATCTGGCGGGGATCGATCTATCGATTAGCGCGGCTATTGGCTTCATCGCCTTGCTAGGCCAAGTGGCTCTGGCGGGTTTGCTGGTGATTTCCGCCGTGGAAGAACTCCGCCGCCAGGGCATGCCCATGATGCAAGCCTTGGTAGAAGGTACAGCAGAGCGCATGCGTTCCGTGGTGCTGGTGGCGTTGCTGGCTTTGCTGGGGCTATTGCCCATGGCGCTATCCACCGGTGTTGGCAGCGAAACGCAACGCCCTTTCGCTTCAGTGATTGTGGGAGGCATGGTCGTGCTTCCAATAGTGGCCCTGGTGTTGCTGCCCGTGCTCTACATGCTGTTTGGGCCCCGAAACATGATGACGCAAGAGGAACGTGATGAAGCCGCGCAGAATGATTGAAACTCAAATCTCCAACCTCGTGAGCCGCAGAGCCGGTAAAGACAGTCTCACAGGATCGGCACCGTGCAGCCACATCCAGCGACTCAGCTCTTTTGCGCCCTCGTCCAGCCAAGGCTTGCTTAGCGTGTTGGTAGCAACCGCTTTGGCATGGGGGGGCATGCCAATGAGCATCTCGCATGCTGCCTCAGCGGATGTGGCTGTGCAAACGGCTACCGAGCAAACGCCCGCTCCGCAGCATCCAGTCACGCTGGAGGAATACCTGCGCCTGGTAGTGCGCAATCAGCCTGCGCTTGCTGCCGAGCAGTTGCAAGTCAACCTTGCGCGGGCTGATTCACGCACCGCGCGCGCCTTTCCGAACCCCTCTATAGCTGTTTCTCGCAAGCCCGGTGAGCGCGAGTGGAGCGTGCAGCAGCCCTTACCGATCTTCGGGCAACGCAGCGCGCGCATTGAGCAGGCGCGCAAGGGCGAGACTACCGCCGCTGAGCACGCACGTGCCGCAGTGGCCACCACCCTGGATGAAGCAGCTCAGGCATTCAACGAGCTGCTTGTGGCGCAGCGCCGCTTACTCATATGGCAAGAGGCGTCGCAGGAGCTGGACAAAGCGGGGCGCATTGTGCGCGGGCAAATAGATGCCGGCGCGCGCAGCCGCTACGACGGCGCACGCCTGAGTCTGCAACAGGCTCGTATGGCGATGGAAGTCTCCAAAGCAGGGGCCGCAGTGCAGGAGGCCGGTGCGCGCGTGGCAGCCCAAGCGGCTTTGCCCGTTTGGGTACCGCGCGCTGAAGGCAGCCTGCAAGCCGGCCCCACCCCGAAAGCCAATGACTTCGACCGGCTCTGGGAAACCACCAGCGCGCAGCTTGCCTCCTTGCGCAGTGCGCAGGCAGACTTGGATCAAGCCCGGCACAAGGTGGAGCTGGCGCGCCGAGAGGCCATACCCACACCTTCTATCGGCGTCACGCGGGTCACGAATCGATTCGATGGAAATTACACGCAATTAGGCATTTCCGTGGAGATCCCATTGTTCGACCGCCAACGTGGCGCCATCGATCACGCAGGCGTTGAAGCCGACCAGGCTCGCTTGCGCCGCGATGCGGCGCTGCTATCCGCGCAATCCGGGTTGCGCACGGCATTGCAGCAATTAGCACTCAGGCATGCCAACGTAGTGGCCTACGAACGCGAGGGCTTGGCTCAAATCGCCCCGCTCCGCCAAATGGCCCAGGATGCCTACCAACTTGGCAGGGGCGGCATCCTGGATCTCATTGATGCGCTCGAATCCATCACAGAACATCGAATAGAGCACTTGGACCTCGTCAAGGATCTATTGGATGCTGAGTGGCAACTGCGCGTGGCGAGCGGCAACTTGCCCGATATCCAGCCTTAGCACTCTTAGCACGCGTTGACGATCTAAGCGTCAGACACCACCTTCGGCAACGGCGGGAGTTTCTGGATGTTCTATATAGTCAGCGCCAATCATCGCTTTATGCTCTACGCTCTTTCGCATGTATCGTTACCTCATCATCGAAGATGACGCGCTCAACGCGCGCTACATAGCGGACGGGCTACGCGAACAGGGCGCTCAGGTCACTGTATGCGGCGAAGGGGTCCAGGGAATTGCTTTGGCCGTTGGAGAGCAGTGGGATGTCATCATTCTTGATCGCATGCTGGCCCACGGGTTCGACGGTTTGCAGATCCTGCAGACTTTGCGATCGCTGGGTAAGCAAACGCCCGTGCTGGTGCTCAGCGCACTTTCAGCCACAGACGAGCGTGTGCGCGGCCTCAAGGCAGGTTGCGACGATTACCTCACCAAGCCTTTCGCGTTTTCCGAGCTTTCTGCTCGCTTGGAGGCACTCATGCGCCGCGCGCGCATCCCGGCGCCGGAGCGCGATTTGCGGGTAGCTGATCTGCGCGTCAATCTCATGGCTCGAAGCGCCGAGCGCGCCGGCCAGCCATTAGCCCTCCAGCCGCGCGAGTTTCGGCTTCTGAGTTTTTTGATGCAGCACGCGCACCAGATTGTCACGCGCACCATGCTGCTTGAATCAGTATGGGACTACCGCTTCGATCCGCAGACCAATGTGATCGACGTCCACATCAGCCGCTTGCGAGGCAAGGTAGACAAAGGGTTCCAACCCTCGCTGATCCATACCGTGCGCGGTGTGGGCTACAGCCTGACTGACCAGCCTCAATCTTTGCCGCAGGGAGTTTGATGGCACGCCTGCGCCCTTGGAGCTCGCTGGCATTCCGTCTGGCTTTGAGCTATAGCGGTCTGCTGATCTTGACGCTGGCAACCGTATTGGCAGTGTTTTACGTACAAACCGTGGGCGTGCTGCACCTGCGCGCTGACAGGCAGGCTGACAATCACCTGCGTCGGCTGCTGGAGAAGCAGGCCCAGAACGGACAGGCAGCACTGGAGGCTGAGATCCGTGGGATATTGCAAGATGGCCTGAACACAGACACCGAAATCGTGATCCTCGCGGACGCCGAGGGCCATATCCTGATGGGCAATGCCACCACTGAGCCAGTACGCAGGCTAAGTACCCTGGGTTTGCGCGATCTGCACGTGCGTCGTGGCGATGAAATGGTTTTGGCTCGCGTGGCCGTAGCCGAATTACCCAACGGGCAGATGCTGGCGGTGGGGAGCGATCTGAAGGCGCTGCACTACATGGAGAGCTTGATCACCCGAGCCTCCCTGACGGCGGTGCTTGTTGCCCTCGTGCTGGCGGTACTGGGGGCCCGGCTTTTTCGCCGCGTGGTGGGAGACCGCGCCTCCGAAATTCGCAACACCATGGCCCGGGTGGCGGCCGGTGATCTGAGCCAGCGCATTCCCGTGGAAGGCCCTGATGACGAATTCACGCAGCTCAACCGGGATATCAACAGCATGCTCGATCGGCTTGAGCAGCTCATGGAAGGTATACGGCACGTTTCAAACACCATTGCGCACAATTTGCGCACACCCCTCACGCGCATGCTGCTGCAACTGCGCAACGCACAAAATGCGCCCGCCTCGGAGCAAAGTGCCACGCTTGTGAGCGTGACTCAAGAAGTTGAGGAACTGGGCGTGGTCTTCGAGAAACTGCTTCAAATCGCCGAAGTGGAAAGTGGCACCAGTCGCGCCAGCTTCGCACAGGTGGATATGCGAGCCCTCCTCGTAGACGTGGCCGATCTTTATGCTCCTGTGGTGGAAGATGGAGGGGGCAGCCTGCGCGCCGATGTGATTGGCTCTCCAGTAGCATTGGGCGACGGTGACCTGCTTGCCAGTGCAGTGGCCAACCTTTTGGACAACGCTCTCAAATACGGAGGCAGGAACCTCGGCGGCGCAGACGACGAGCAGGCGGTAGACATCATCCTGCGGGCCGCCGAGGTTCCTGCCCAAGGGCCAGGCAGCCCCCGGGGAGTGGAGATTGTGGTCCGCGATCACGGCGCAGGCGTGGATCCACAAGTCTTGGAAAAGATGACCATACGCTTTTACCGAGCCCGTACCGACCAGCGAGGCTACGGCCTGGGCCTTTCCAGCGTGCAGGCCATTGTGCAACTCCATGGCGGCCGCTTGGAGTTTGAGAACGTTCACCCCGGACTCCAAGCGAGAATTTGGCTTCCGGCCGTCCCGGATAGCAGCGTCTCTGACTAGGAGCGTGTTCTAAGAGCCTGTTCAAAGTCTCCTCGCAAAGACTTTGAACAGGCTCTAAACACAGGACGGGCCGCGCCGAGATCGCCGCCATGCCAAAGACCGCCGAATAAAACGGTCACCCCGGGGCTCCGCTGACAAAATCAGCCAATCAACGCAAAATCGCCTCATGACCAAACCACTGAAAGACATCGCCTTTTCCATGCTCGATCTGGTGGCCGTGCGCGAAGGAGGCACTGTCGCCGACGCGTTGGCCGTGGCACTCAGAACCGCCCAGCACGCAGAGCGCCTGGGTTTTACGCGCTATTGGGTCGCCGAGCATCACAACATGATGGGCATCGCCTCGTCAGCCACCGCTGTGCTGGTGGGGCATCTCGCCGGGGGCACAAAGACCATTCGGGTGGGTTCGGGCGGAATCATGCTGCCCAATCATGCCCCACTGGTCGTGGCTGAAGCCTTCGGCACGCTGGCAGAGCTCTACCCTGGCCGCATCGATCTCGGCTTGGGAAGAGCGCCCGGGACCGATCAGATGACCATGCGGGCGCTCCGGCGCAACCGGGTAGAAACGGCCGAGGATTTCCCACGTGAGGTCACAGAGTTACAGCATTATCTGGACGAGCCCTCGCCCAACCAGAAGCTGGTTGCCAACCCCGGGGCCGGCACACGAGTGCCTATCTGGATCCTGGGATCGAGCCTTTTTTCCGCGCAATTGGCCGCAGAACGTGGCCTGCCTTATGCATTTGCATCGCACTTTGCGCCGGCCATGCTGCTACAGGCGGTTGACCTTTATCGGCGTTACTTCAAACCTTCAGCGCAATGTGAAAAGCCTTACGTCATCATTGGTGTGCCCCTGGTGGCCGCACCTACTGACGCAGAAGCCACCTATCTTGCGAGCAGCGTATTTCAGAGGGTTTTAAGCATCTTGCGCGGCACCCGAGGCAAATTACCCCCTCCAATTGAGCATTTTTTCGAGCGCCTGAGTCCTCAGGAGCAAGCCGGCATTGCCGATTTTCTGTCTTGCGCTGTGGTAGGCGGACCAGAAACCATTCGTGCGGGCTTTGAGTCCTTGGCGGAGCAGACAGGTTGCGACGAAATGATGCTGGTGTGCGATGTATTCGATCCGGCCTTGCGCCTGCGTGCGCTGGACATTGCCATGTCCGTGCGAAACGGCGAATTGGTACCAGGTGCAGTAGCTGCCGCATGATTCGTCTGTTCCAGCTAGGGTGCGTCTGTTCGGTACTGGCACTCACGGGTTGCTCAGTGGCCGGAGCAGCAGCAGGCGCGGCAATCAGCGTGGGTGGCGCCGTGGTCTCCACGGGCGTCGTACTCACAGGCAAAGCCATCGGAGCCGGTTTTGATGCCATGTCATCCAAGCCAGAATCTGCGGACAATAGCGGCATCGTTGTGCGAGAGCGCATCAGTGACGCACCTCGTCCTTGCCGGCCGGACGTGGGCGACACCGTAAGCCAAACCCCTTGCACCTGATTGCAGCCTACCCTGCATTGGCACTGGCACAATCCCCGATAGATGATGAACGCGTGTTTGACTCGCGGATAAACTGAAATATCCGGCTAAAATTCGCGCCCTCCCCGCTCTGAACCCGATGCGCTAAAGCGTATGTCGCATGGACTATCCCGGTAATCTCTTCGTTGTAGCAGCGCCCAGCGGTACGGGCAAATCGAGCTTGGTCAAGGCGCTGATGGAGGTCGACTCCGGCGTTGCCCCTTCCGTATCGCACACCACGCGTGCACCACGCGGCCAGGAAAAGCATGGCCGCGAATACTTCTTCGTTGAAAACGCTGAGTTCGACGCCATGGTGACCACTGGTGATTTCCTGGAATGGGCTCACGTTCACGGAAATCGCTATGGCACCTCACGCCAAACCATTGAGCAGCGCATTGGAAGTGGTGGCGATATCGTGCTTGAAATCGATTGGCAAGGTGCCTTGCAAATCAAGCGCCTCTTCGCCAACGCCATTTTGATCTTCGTGCTCCCACCTAGCCTGGATGAACTGCGCGCCCGGCTACTGCGGCGCGGAGAGGACTCTCCTGAAGTGATCGAACTCAGGCTAAATAATGCACGCCTTGAAGTAGCGCAAGCTAGTAGCTTCGACTTCGTTATAATCAATGAGATATTTGAACGCGCGCTTTTCGATCTAAAAGCCATTGTGCACGCCCAGCGGCTGAAATTCAGTGCTCAAAAGAGTGCCCGCGCCGACACGTTCAAGGCCCTAAACATTATTTAATCTCTCGGAGTATCCCAAGATGGCACGCATTACCGTTGAAGACTGCCTGGCGCAGATTCCGAACCGTTTTCAGCTGGTTCTGGCAGCCACTTACCGTGCCCGCATGCTGAGCCAAGGCCACACGCCCAAGCTCGAAACGCGCAACAAGCCCGCTGTGACCGCTCTGCGCGAAATCGCCGCTGGCAAAGTTGGGATCGAAATGCTCAAGAAGGTGCCTTAAGCCCACTGGGCGACAGCGACACCCTCCCTGATCAAAGGCGCCTTTCAAGGCGCCTTTTTTCTTGGCTGCACCGGTAATCAGCCAAGCCGCAGGTAATCAGGCGCTGAAACCAAAAACTCAATAAGAACGTATTCATTGTGGTTGCAAGAGCTTCGAAATGACTACAAATACGCTCTAAAACCCATGAATTTCACTCAAACGTGAAGTGTGCGAGCCCATTGCGCACCCTGGTGACAGATCGGAGTCATATTTCACACTCAAGACGCATTTGTGTGTAGCACAACCGCCCATTTGAACCTGCATTAAGTAGACTTGTTTTCAAGTGTAACAGTGCACTTGCAGGAGAAGATTCATGGGTAATTTAGCCAAACGCAACATGTGTTCCCGCCGTACGGCCATTGGAGCTGTTGCGCTAGCCATGGCTTGCGCGGCTCCCGTGCAGGCCGCTCAAACGCCGCCACCCAGCACCTCGTTCCCAACGACGGCGCTCGTCGAAAATACCGCCCTGGTGCTCAATGGGGTCGGCACTCGTTTCCGGGTGGTCTTCAAGGTCTATGACATGGCCTTGTACCTGCCCCGCAAGGTGAGCACTACGGATGAGGTGCTCGCCCTTGCTGGCCCCAAGAAGATTGATCTGGCTATTTTGCGTGAAGTGAGCAGCACAGATCTGGGTTTGGCCATGGTCAAGGGCATGCGCGCCAACACCACCAAAGATCAATCTGTCCGTCATCTGCCCGCTATGACCAGGTTGATAGAAATCTTTTCAAGCCGAGATAAATTGATGCCTGGCGACCGGGTAAGCATGAATTTCGTGCCCGGTAAGGGTTCATTCTTCTACGTAGGCAACGTGCAGCAAGGGGCCCCTCTCGGCGACACGGAATTTTTCGGAATCGTCCTGAAGATATGGCTCGGCAACTCGCCCGCTGACGCCTTGCTCAAGGATGCGCTACTGGGCGCGTAAGAACGGATTTCAGATCCTGGATTTCTCGAGGCCCCTCGTGGAGCCTCAGAGCCCCCTCTCGGAACAATGCCCTCGCATGCGCTGATTCCGGTTGAATCTGAATGCTGTCAAAATCCCGGGGACCATGGTCGATTCCCTGCTAGGTCTACTTACCCCCCGCCAAAACTGGACTATCTTGACCGGTGCCGGCCTGAGCACGGGAAGCGGTATCCCTGACTACCGCGACGCGAAGGGAGCCTGGAAGCGTGCCTCACCCGTGACATTGCAGGAATTCATGGGGAGCGCTGCGGTTCGCCAGCGCTATTGGGCCCGTAGCCTTATTGGCTGGCCAGTTTTTCGCCAAGCCCGGCCCAATGCCGCTCACCATGCGCTGGCAAAACTGGAAGGCTTGGGGCGTATTGCACAAGTCATTACGCAAAATGTAGATGGCCTGCATCAACAAGCCGGTAGTCTCCAAGTGGTGGACCTGCATGGTCGGCTGGACGCCGTCGTCTGCATGCAGTGCATAGACCGATCGCCCAGAGCAGACTGGCAAAGCACGCTTTTGCAAGCCAATCCACACTGGCAAGTCGGA
This sequence comes from Ottowia thiooxydans DSM 14619, assembly GCF_000422885.1. GTDB lineage: Bacteria > Pseudomonadota > Gammaproteobacteria > Burkholderiales > Burkholderiaceae_C > Ottowia > Ottowia thiooxydans. The sequence goes on from NZ_AUGX01000063.1 coordinate 14,802, forward strand.
AATGCCAGCGCTGCGCCTGATGGCGATGCAGACCTGGAAGGCGTGGATTTTTCCGCATTCACGGTACCACCCTGCCCTCATTGCGGCGGCATCATCAAGCCTGACGTGGTGTTCTACGGCGAAAACGTACCCTTGGCGCGGGTGCGCTCGGCCATGGAGAGCCTGGAACGCAGCGATGCCTTGTTGGTGGTGGGAAGTTCACTCATGGTTTACTCGGGCCTGCGTTTTGTCCATGCGGCCAAGTCCCGGGGGATGCCTGTCGCGGCCATCAACCTGGGGGTGACACGGGCTGACGCTGAGCTTGATATCAAACTACAAATGCCCTGTGATGAAGCCTTGACTCATCTGGTCACGCAAATGGAACGAAGATCTGTTCCGTTCTTGAATTAGAACGTGTTCATAATCTATCAGGTGAGCTCAACGATAGATTTGGCTCATGAGTCGGGGAATCATTTGTACTTAAGTTATCTGACGCATTCTTTGGGGAAAAATCGTTTCATGCTGTTGTCTCAACGCGTACCCGCACCGGCGAAAAGGCCTATTCAAGAATGACTGTTTTGGCGTATGCACTTTTATGCAGCATTTGCACGTTTTTTGCGCAAACGGTTAAGCTAAGCGCATGAGTTCGGTGCTTTCGTCCACCCCGTTACCGGCTGGCCCTCCGCCATCCCCTCAATTAGCTGCCGCCAATGCCGCGGCCGCGAGCTTTGCCGCGCTGGAAGCCAAGCTTGACTACCTTGACCCCTCGGATGTTGAGCAGGTGCGCCGCGCCTATCGTTTTGCGGATACCGCCCATTTAGGGCAAATTCGCCACAGTGGCGAGCCCTACATCACCCACCCTATCGCAGTGGCTGCTCAGTGCGCTGAGTGGAAACTGGACGCCCACGCCCTGATGGCCGCGTTGCTCCACGATGCCATGGAAGACTGCGGCGTCACCAAGGCCGATCTCGTGGAACAGTTCAGCACACCGGTTGCAGAACTCGTAGACGGACTTACCAAGTTAGACAAGCTTCAATTCACCACGCGTGAAGAGAATCAGGCCGAATCGTTTCGCAAAATGCTGCTGGCCATGGCGCGTGACGTGCGCGTCATTCTTATCAAGTTGGCTGACCGTACGCACAATATGCGCACGCTGTCTGACATGCCGCGCAGCAAATGGGGACGCATTTCTACTGAAACGCTGGAAATCTACGCCCCCATCGCTCACCGGCTGGGTCTCAATCAGACCTACCGCGAACTGGAAGACCTGGCGTTCCGCCACCTCAAGCCGTGGCGTTACAGCATTTTGTCCAAGGCAGTTGGACGCGCTCGCCAACGTCGGCGAGACTTGATCCAGAAAGTGCAGCATGAGCTGGAAACAGCTCTGGACGAAGCCGGGCTGTCGGCACGCATCGTTGGTCGCGAGAAAGCGCTCTACTCCATCTACACCAAGATGAATGAGAAACACCTGTCATTCGCACAGGTGAATGATCTGTATGGTGTACGCGTGATTCTCTCCAACACCATCAGTTGCTACACCGCGATGGGTCTGCTGCACCAACTCTACAAACCGGTGCCTGGGCGGTTCAAGGATTACATCGCCATACCAAAAATCAATGGCTATCAATCCCTGCACACCACGCTGGTAGGTCCTGCCAGTGTCAACATCGAGTTTCAGATCCGTACTGAACCCATGGATCTGGTAGCGGAATCCGGCGTGGCTGCGCACTGGCTGTACAAGGCGGGTGACAACGACCGCCCTCAGGGCGAACACCTGGGCACTCAATGGCTGCAGTCCTTGCTCGACATCCAGGACGAAACACGCGACGCCGCCGAATTCTGGGACCACATCAAGGTGGATCTCTTCCCCGATGCGGTGTATGTATTCACCCCCAAGGGCCAGATCATGGCGCTACCGCAGGGGGCCACAGTGGTCGATTTTGCTTATGCCATCCATAGCAATATCGGTGATCACATGGTGGCGGCCAAGGTTAATGGTGAGCAAGTGCCGCTGCGCAGCGAGCTTGCCAACGGCGATGTGATTGAGATCATCACCGCTTCTGTCTCCGCACCCAATCCCGCATGGCTGGGGTTCGTGCGCACAGGGCGCGCACGTTCCAGCATTCGCCATCACCTCAAAGCGATGGCTCACAACGAATCCAGTCAACTGGGCGAAAAGCTGTTGGCTCAGGCAGTGCGAGCCGAAGGCCTTGACCATCTGCCAGGCCTGGAGCCCGTGGACAAGCCCATCTGGGAAAAACTGCAGAGATTCACCGGCAACCGTACCCGCGACGAGTTGCTGACCGATATCGGCCTAGGCAAGCGCAGCGCCAATATGGTGGCCAAGCGTCTGGTCACCATGTTGGCCGCACAGGGTCATAAGCCTGACGCCCTGCTTCTCACCCGCGAGCGCTATACCGCGCATGAAAACCTGTCCCAAGGCGCTGTCACACTGGACGGTGGCGAAAACACCTCAGTCAAATACGCCACTTGCTGCCGCCCTATTCCTGGCGATGGCGTCGTGGGCTATCTGGGGCGTGGCGAAGGCCTGGTCGTGCATACCGACGAATGCGCGGTAGCTCGCCGGCTTCAGCATAAAGATGCGGAGCGTTTCATCACCGTAGCCTGGGCAGACGAGCCAGTGCGTGCGTTCGAGGTGGGTCTCGTTGTCACTGTCGTCAATGGCAAGGGCGTTCTCGCCCGAGTGGCGGTGGCACTGGCAGAAGCTGAGGCCGACATCATCCATCTGGGCATGGCCGACGAAGCCGCACAAGACGCGCTTGATCTGCGTTTCGTGGTCACAGTGCGAGATAAAACGCATTTGGACGCTGTGCTGCGCAACCTGCGCCGCACACATTCGGTGCTACGGGCCTCGCGTATCACGCCAGCCGCAGGCTAGGGCGTGTTCACACTAAATTCACCCCCGCGTGAGGTTCTGGCGAGCCGCAATCAAGGCGCAAACCGCAGCCGGGTTGGACACCCGGCGAGGGTTTGCAACGCCGAGTGCGGTTTGCCAGAGCCTCACCCTTCGGGCCGGGGTGAATTTAGTGTGAACACGCCCTAGGATACTGCCCAACTTAAAAATCGCCGGCTCCAAATGAGCCGCAGCGGTCGGTTCACCGCTGGCGATTACCAAGTTCGACAACCTCTTAGAGCCTGTTCAAAGTCTCCTCGCGGTCCTATTGCGCTCGAAAAACAGC
>NZ_AUGX01000064.1 GCF_000422885.1 Ottowia thiooxydans DSM 14619
GCAGCGTCGACCTGCGGCAGGACTCATCGTTCATTCCGACAGGGGCAGCCAGTACGCCAGCCGCGAGCATCAGCAGTTGCTGGCACGCCATGGCCTGCGCGCGAGCATGAGCGGCAAGGGCAACTGCTGGGACAACGCCGTGATGGAGCGCTTCTTCCTGAACCTCAAGATGGAACGTGTGTGGCAGCGCGACTACGCCAACCACGCTGAAGCCGCTGCCGACATCTGCGACTACATCGTCGGCTTCTACAACAGCCGCCGCCTGCACTCGAGCCTGGGTTATCTGCCTCCCAATGTCTATGAACGACACATGGCAGAACGTGCCCCTATCTAGGTGTCCGAAATTACTTGACCAGCACAGGAGTAAATCCCCCGCCGCCGCCCACGGGGCCGGGGGAGTTAAAAAGCCCCGCAGTCTCCCAGGGGGAGAGAGTAAAAATCCCCCCACCGTCCCCCATGGGGAGGGAGTAAAAAACCCCCTACCGTCTCCCACGGGGATTTAAAACTCCCACGCCGAAAACGTTGAAAGTACCTGGCTCTCAGGAGCTACCAAAGACCGCATTCCACAGCGCTTCAATCGCTGCCCGTTCCGTAGCCAGAGTCTCAGGCTCAACCTGAGTGGGCTCTTCATTAAGACGAGCCCTGTGCTGCACCCGGCGCAGTTGCCGATAAGCGTCCGCCGCAGCGCCGCCAACTCCCGTCGGAAGCAAGCCCACTTTCTCAGCGCGCCGAAACAGCGCGATATTGCCCAGGTTCGGCTCCAGCTCAGGGTGAGCGGCGCTGTGCGCGAGTACCAGGCATTGCAGGGCAAACTCTGCGTCAACCATTCCCCCCACACTGTGCTTGACATCAAACAAGCCAGTCTTCACCGGCCTTGCTTGACGCATCCGCTCGCGCATGGTGATGATTTCGCCCTTCAATGCCTGAATGTCGCGAGGGGCAGTGATCACGGCGTGTCTTACGGCGTCGAAGCGCTCTGCCATGCCGTCTGCGCCGCAGATGAAGCGCGCGCGCGTCATGGCCTGGTGTTCCCAGGTCCAGGCGGTATTGCTGCCGCGTTGTTCCTGATAGTCTGCATAGGCCTCGAAACTCGTGGTCAGCAAACCGGAATTCCCGTTGGGCCTCAAGGCGGTATCAATCTCGAATAAATCGCCTTCGCCGGTCTTGACCGTGAGCCAATTGATCAGTTTGCGCACGAAAGCGGAATAGATCTCGGCTGCGGACTCGTCTTCGTCGTCGAATACGAAAACAATATCCAGGTCACTTCCGTAGCCCAGTTCCTTGCCACCGAGCTTGCCGTAGCCAATGATGCCAAACTGCGGCGCCTCGCGGTGGCGCCGCTTCAGGTGTGACCAGCACCATTCGGTGGTGAGTCTGAGGAGGGCGTCTGCCAGGGCGGAGAGATCATCAGCTACCTGCTCCACGCTGATCTGGTTTTCTACGTCTCGCACAAGAGTGCGGAAAACCTCCGCGTGATGCGCGCGGCGCAACAGGTTCAGCAGGTTTTCTTCATCATCTTCGTTGGTGCGTGCCAGTGCGGCACGGCGCTCTTGCAGCTCGCGCTCGAAGACGGCGGCGTCAAATCGGGTGCTGAGCAGCGCCGGACCGGCCAGCTCGTCAATCACACCGGGATGTTGCAGCAGGTACCGCGCTGGCCAGCGCGCGGTGCCCAGCATGCGCAGCAGACGCTCGTGTACGGCGGGGCGTTCCAACAAGAGCGCCAGATAGCTTTCGCGCCGCAGCAAGGGCTCCACCCAATCGGCTAGGCGCAGGACGGCATCACTGGAGACCCGGCCTTCGCGCAGCCACTCGGCGGTGCGTTGCAGCAGGCGTTGCAAGCGATTGCGTGCTTGCTCGCGCAGCGCCAGCATGCGAGGGTGTTCGTGCCATTGAGCCAGACGCTCCCGAACGTTCTCAGGAAACAGCGCCAGCACGGCATCGAAGTCAGCTACTGTGGTGCTGCCGTTGCTATGGCCATTGCCATTGCCATTGCTGTTGCCGTTACTGGATTTCTGGCAGTTCTTGCACGGTGCGTCGGCACCTAGCAGGCGGTCGAACTCCTGCGCCACGAACTCGCGGTAAGTGTCCAATTCCGAGAGAAACGCACAGCACCCGGCGTAACCCATGCTCCGGGAGATCCACTCGAGATCGGCATCGTCGGTAGGAAGCACGTGCGTCTGCTGATCGTCCAGATACTGAATGCGGTGTTCGACGCGGCGAAGGAAGATATAGGCTTTTGCAAGCTCATCTGCGGTTTCTTGCGGCATGAGCCCAGCCCGCGCCACGCGCTGAAGGGCTTCGAGTGTGGGGCGGGTGCGCAGCTCAGGGAATTGCCCGCCGCGTACCACCTGGAGCAATTGCACCGTGAATTCGATCTCACGTATGCCGCCGCGAGAGAGCTTGACGTCGTTGGCTCGCTCGGGCCGGCCAGCGCTGCGCTTGGCCGCGTGATCGCGAATCTGCTGGTGCAGTCCGCGCAGCGAGTCGAACACGCTGTAATCAAGGTATTTGCGGAACACAAAAGGCAGCACGACCCCGCGCAAAGCTTGCGCAGAACCGCTCTTGATGGGAGCGACCGGCGCCACCACGCGGCTTTTCAGCCAGGCAAAGCGCTCCCATTCGCGGCCCTGCACCAGCATGTATTCCTCCAGCGCGTCGAGCGAGCACACGGTGGGGCCGGAATTTCCGTTGGGGCGCAGCGCCAGATCCACGCGAAAAACGAAGCCGTGCTCGGTGGTTTCCCCGATCAGGCCGTAGATCAGCTTGACCGCGCGGGTGAAATATTCATGCACCGAGACGCGGCCTCGCCCTTCAGGCGTGCCTGCGGTTTCCCCGTCTTCGTCATAGATATAGATGAGATCGATGTCACTGGAGACATTCAACTCGCGCGCGCCGAACTTTCCCATGCCGATCACCCACATCTGGGCGTGTTGGCCGCTTTCGGTCATCGGGGCGCCGTGGCGCTCATCGAGCTGGGCATAGGCATGCCGGCAAGCCACATCAAGTGCCACTTCTGCCAGCTCGGTCACAGTGCGGGTGATGGTCTCCAGTGGCGCTGCCTGTTCGCAATCGAGCCCCACAAGGCGTTCCATCACCAATTGACGCAGGATGCGCAAGGCGCTGCTGGTGTCGTGGCCGCGCTCGAACAGGGCGGCCAGGCATGCGAGCATGGTCTCGCGCACGGGGGCTCCGGGAGGCAACAAAGCCAGCTCGTCCTCGTAGCGGCGACGCAGGCGTTGCACCAGGCGCGAATGAAGAGCGCCGCCCTCCATCGGAAGGCCTGTATGCTCTGCAGGCGAGGCGGTTAACAAAGATTCACTGTGGCCGCTAGAACCTTCCACATCGGCACGGGTCATAATTTCTCTCACTTCTCCGAAGTTCGGTATCTGTGGTGAACCCCATTCGGGGTGGCCGCTCTACATACCGGACTCGTATAGCTCCAGTTAAAGCCGTTGGTTCAATCGCCTATCCAAATAGCTGCCACCCTCGTTAGATGGGTGTTGCGTGGCGTTTTCGCTCTGCTAGTGCTCATATTTGTGGCCTGGAGTGTTCTCCATTGGATTATTGTGCCGCGAATCGATGAGTTTCGCCCTCGACTGGAGCAAATGGCCTCGCGAGCGGCGTCCACACCGGTGACCATAGGGGCCATTGAGGCCGAGTCGAACGGCCTGGTGCCCTCTATTTCCCTGCGCGACGTGCGTGTACACGATCTGTCTGGCCGGGCTGGTCTGGTGATTCCGCGAGTGCTCGTGGCTTTCTCGGTACTCTCGCTCAGCAAGCGCGAGTTGGAGCAGTTGGTTATTGATCAGCCCCAGTTGGAGCTGCGGCGCACCGCAGATGGGCGCTTGCTGGTGGGCGGCGTCGATATGTCGGGCGACGCTTCAGCCTCGATCGAAGCGTCGGACTGGTTTTTTTCCCAGTCGGAATTTCTGGTGCGAGGCGGCAAGGTGAGCTGGGTCGACGAAAGCCGGAATGTGCCACCGGTGACGTTCTCCGATGTGCAATTCATTGCCCGCAACGGGTTTGGCCGCCATCAGCTGCGGCTGGACGCCACACCAGAACCCGCTTGGGGCGAGCGATTCACCCTGATTGGCCAGTTCCGCCAACCGCTGCTTTCACTGCATTCGGGCCAATGGCGGGATTGGGATGGCCAAGTGTTTGCCAACTTCAGCCGCGCCGACGTTTCCCAATTGGGTCAATACGTCGATCTGGAGGCCGATATGGGCGTTGACCTGCAAGCCGGGCAGGGCGCACTTCGGCTTTGGACTGATGTGAAGAAGGGGCAGTTCACCAACCTCACTGCGGATCTGGCGCTGGGCGCCGTGTCTGCCACCTTCGGGCCTAAGCTGGAGCCGCTGGCCTTTGCGTCGCTCGCAGGCCGCATCGGCTGGAGTAACCTGGGGGCCGGGGTGGAGGTGACCACGCGCGATCTGAACTTCGTGGACGCCGACGGCGTAGCTTGGCCAGGCGGTAATGTGCGGCTCAGCTACCGCGATGGCGCTGCGGGGGCCGTTCCCGGGGGCGATTTCAGCGGCGACCGGCTGGATCTTGCCGCTCTCGCCAAGATCGCCCAACGCCTGCCGTTATCACCAGAGGTGGGTCGCCAGCTCCGCGATCATCCGGTGAAGGGCCTGATCGAGCATATCGAAGGGCGATGGAGCGGCCCGCTGGACGCGCCTCGTGATTGGCGCCTGCAAACCAAGATCAGCCAGCTTTCCGTGGGAGCCCGCCCGGCGCCTCAGCCTCCGAGTGGAAAGCCCGTGGCGGGCATGCCTGGCGTGGAAGGCGCCACTTTGCAATTGGAAGCCTTGCCCACCGGTGGTAGCGCGGTGCTGGAGGTGAAGAATGGGGCACTTGAATTTCCCGGCGTGTTCGCCGAGCCGCGCATCCCCGTGGCTGAATTCAAGGTCGCTTCGCGTTGGCGCTCCAAAGGCGGTCAGTTCACCATTGATGTCGATCAGCTGGCACTGCGTAATCAGGATGCCACGGCCACTTTCAAGGGGCGTTGGAACACCACACCCGGTAAGCAAGGCCCCGCTCGCTTTCCTGGCGAGCTTGATTTGTCAGGCAACTTCAGTCGAGCCAATGGCGCCCGCGTGTACCGGTATCTGCCGCTCGGCATTGCCGCTGAAGCGCGAGATTATGTTCAGCATGCGGTGCTGAAGGGCGAAGCGCGCGATATGGCGGTGCGCGTCAAAGGCGATTTGAATCGCATAGGCGAGGATTCGCTTGGGTCTGGCGGTGCATTCCGGTTTTCGGGGCAGGTGCGTGGTGTGACCTTGGCGTATGTACCGCGCGCGCTTCAGCCCGAAGGCGAGGCTCCCTGGCCGGCGTTGGAAGATCTCTCAGGCGAGCTGATTTTTGATCACAACACCATGCAGGTGAACCACGCCAAGGGGACAGTGCAAGGCTACCCGGGCTGGCAGTTCACACAAATACAAGCCGGTATTGCCGATCTCCACCACACCCGTGTGCTGGTGGATGCCCAAGGGAAAGGAACCCTGGAGTCCGCGCTGGGCATTGTGCGAACTTCGCCGGTAGGGGGATTTATTGGGCATGCGCTCGATCGTGCCACTGGCAGTGGGGATGCGGCTTTGCAGCTCAAGCTGGATCTGCCTGTATCCCACATTCACGAAGCCAAGGCTGAAGGTCGCGTTAATCTGGCGGGTAACGATGTGCGCATTGCGCCAGATACGCCGCTGCTGGCTCAGGCAAATGGCGCGATCACATTCAGCGATGCCGGGTTTGCCATCCAGGACGCACGAGCCCGATGGCTGGGCGGGGAGGTGCGACTGTCGGGTGGTACATCCAAGACCGCGCCGCCCGGAGAAAAAGTCGGCGAAAAGGGTGTCCCACCCGTGGTGTTGCACGCCGCTGGCACCTTCAGCGCCGAAGCTCTGCGTGAGATGGCCGAGTGGGGACCGGTACCGGAAGTGGCGCGCCTGGCTTCGGGCAGCGCGGCTTACGAAGCGCGCATGTCGTTCCGGGGCGACGAACCCGAACTCCTGGTGACCAGTGATTTGCGCGGGATGGCCTTTGACCTCCCCGCTCCGTTGGAAAAGCAGGCTGAGGCTACCTTGCCCTTGCGTTTTGAAAGCGGTCCGGTCACAGGAGCAGAGGGCCGCTCGCGCTTTCGTCTTACCGTGGGCGAGCAACTGGCGCTTGAATTCCAGCGCGATACCAAATCCGGGCGCACACTGCGCGGGGCCATTGGGGTGGGTCAAGCTGCAGTGACGCCGTTGGCGCTACCGGCCAGTGGTGTCCATGCGGACTTGCAACTGCCGCGTCTGGATGTGGGAGCCTGGGAAACCACGCTGGCAGCCGTGTTCAGCAGTGCAAAGAAAGAACCCGCCGCTTCAGCAGAGGGTGGATTCGTTCCAACGGCCTGGTCGCTGCGCACCGGTGAACTGGTGCTGGATGATCGTACGGTGCACGACGTGAATGCGAAGGGGACGCGCCAAGGCAACACTTGGCGCGCCAATGTGCAGGCCCGCGAGCTGGCCGGCCGCGTTGACTACACCGAAGGAACGGATGGCCGCGCAGGCAAGGTGCTGGCCAGGCTCTCGCACCTGACGATCCCCGCCGGTTCCGACGATCAAAGTGTGCAGGCGCAACCCATCACGCATATGCCGGCACTTGATGTGGTGGCTGAAGATTTTGAGTTGCGCGGCAAGAAGTTGGGCCGGCTGGAGATCAACGCGGTGAACCACGACACCGCACCCACGTCTCAAGTCGGTGCCTTGCAGACATGGGAGCTGACCCGGTTTGTAGTTCGTTCGCCAGAAGCGGTGTTTACCGCGAGCGGCAGGTGGGAGGCATTGGCCCGCCGGCCAGCGGTGTCGCACGATCCGCGCGGGCCCCGGGCGCCGGATGATCCGCGCCGCACCACGCTCGATTTCAAGCTCGATATCCGCGATGCCGGCGCCCTGCTGACGCGCTTTGACATGCCCGGTGTACTGGCTCGCGGCCAGGGCGTGCTAAGCGGTGATCTGAACTGGCGCGGCTCTCCCATGTCGCCGCACTATCCCAGTATGGCTGGCAAGGTGCATTTGGATGTGGGTGCTGGCCAATTCCTCAAAGCGGATCCTGGGGTCGCCAAGCTGTTGGGAGTGCTGAGCCTGCAGGCATTGCCACGCCGGCTGACGCTGGATTTCCGCGATATTTTTTCCACCGGCTTTGCCTTCGATTTTGTTCGTGGCGATGTGGCCATTGCACGGGGCATTGCTCAAACCAACAACTTGCAGATGAAGGGCGTCAACGCCGCGGTATTGATGGATGGCAGCGCCGACATCGACAAGGAGACCCAGGATCTGCGGGTACTGGTGGTGCCTGAGATTGACGCGGGCACTGCGGCGCTGGTGGCTACCGCCATCAACCCGGCTATCGGCCTTGTGACCTTCCTGGCACAGTTGGTGCTGAAGCGCCCGCTCAGCCAGGCCAATACGAAGGAGTTTCATATCGGCGGAAGCTGGGACAATCCTACGGTACAGAAACTCGAACACTCGGCAAGGCGCCTGGTGACAGGGGAGCAGAAATGAAAGTTGCAGCTATCCAGATGGTCTCGTGCACACGTGTGGACGAGAATCTGCGCACCGCTCACGCGCTGCTGGCCCAAGCCGCTGATGCTGGTGCGGAGTTGGCCGTGTTGCCGGAATACTTCTGCGTCATGGGGCGACGCGACACCGACAAGCTCGCCTTGCAAGAGTCGCTAGGCGCCGGTCCCATCCAGGACTGGCTGGCGAATACGGCAAGGGAATTGGGTCTCTGGGTTGTGGGTGGTACGCTGCCCATTTCCTGCGATCCGCGCGATGAAGCGCGCGTCCGTAATGCCTCCCTGGCCTTCAATCCGCAGGGCGAGCGCGTGGCTTGCTACGACAAGATCCACCTGTTCAAGTTCGACGACGGTACGCGAACCTACGACGAGGCGGCGGTGCTGGTGCGGGGTACGCAGCCGGTGAGTTTCGATTTGCCTTCCCGCGATGGCCATTCATGGCGTGTTGGTATGAGCGTGTGCTATGACCTGCGCTTTCCCGAGTTGTACCGCGCTTATGCGGCCGATGGGGCTGATTTGCTGCTGGTGCCCAGCGCCTTCACCTACGTCACCGGCCAAGCGCACTGGGAAGTGCTGTTGCGCGCCCGCGCGATCGAGAACCTGAGTGCGGTGCTGGCTTCCGCTCAAGGTGGCGTGCATGAGAACGGCCGCAGCACCTGGGGTCACTCCATGGTGATCAACCCCTGGGGCCAGGTGGTTTCTGTGCAGGCGGAGGGGGCAGGCGTCGTGATGGCTGAATTGGATGCCACCGCGCTTGCGCAGCATAGGGTGCAACTGCCGGCGTTGGGTCATCGTGTGGTGTAAGCCAAGCCTCGCCCGGAGACGCTGGTGCGTCTCACCGCCTTTGGCAGGAAGAAGAGAGCGCATGGCATGTCCCGAATAGCTGAACTTCTTTTTCGAGAAGACGGCCTCTGGCGCGAGAAGACCGCAACATGGCGAGCCAAGGCACGTGGGGCAGTGCGGCTGTTCTGGAGCGCTGACAGACGCTGGTTGCTGTGGTCGTTGCTGGTGGTTCTCGTGGTGTTGGCGCTTGGCATTTTGGTCTGGCTGGCACGCGGGTACGAGATGGAACAAGTTCAGCGTGCGCTTGATCGCGACAACGCTGACGCCATGATGGATATCCGTACCGGGTTAGCGCGTAACCTGCAAAACCTTCACGGGTTGAACGCGGGTGACGTCGCGCCCAAAGAATGGACCAACAACGCCTTGGCATTGCTGCGTGAGCACCGCGAGTGGATGCGGCTGGAATGGCGTGATCCCTCGCTGCGCCTGCTGGCCGAGGCTGATAGCCCTTATTTTTCTCCGCTGTCCGAGAGCCTTGGCGAAACCGGCGGGGATGGCATGCACGCCTGCGCCATGGCTTCCCGGCTTGACAGCGGCGCTTACTCGGAGACCCGCTTCGTGCCCTTGCCCGGCGGCAGGGGGCTGGAGATCATGGAGCTGTGCCTGCCCATCCGGCATGGGACTCGGCGGGTGGGCTACGCGGTAGCCACCTATTCGCTCAGCGGTGTGCTGTCCAGCATGCTTGGCGAAGCCTATACACGCAGGCAGCAGGTGTCGTTTGCCGAACCTGATGGCACCCGCCTGGCCACCTATGGTGCCACTCGGCGTGGCAGCCGCATCTTTACGTCGCAGCTGTTGCTGGATCTTCCCGGTGCGGCTTTGGTGCTGCGTATGGACGGCTGGCGCGCGGCGCCCGACATGCTGCCCAATGTGCTGACCGCCTTGGTCACTACGCTCACCATTGCGCTCGTGACGGTGCTGATCCTGCTCTCGCGCGATTTCCAGCGCCGCCAGGAAGCTGAGAATGCGCTGGCTGACGCGCTGGCCTTTCGCCAAGCCATGGAAGACTCGCTCGTCACCGGTTTGCGCGCGCGCGATCTGCAAGGGCGCATTACCTACGTGAACCCCGCATTTTGCAGCATGGTTGGGTTTTCCCCGGAAGAACTTGTAGGCCAGGGAGCTCCCGCGCCTTACTGGCCTCCCGAGATGGTTGATGGGTTCCGCGAACGCCAAACCGTGCGCCTGCTTGCCGGTAAATCTCCTCCACGTGAAGGGTTGGAAAGCGTTTTCCAGCGCAAGGACGGCACGCGATTTCCAGTGCTCATCATTGAGGCGCCGCTGATCAATGCGACGGGCAAGCATGCTGGCTGGATGAGTGCGGTTCTCGATGTGAGCGAGCAACGTCGCATTGAGGAGCTACAGCGCGCAGGACAGGAGCGCTTGCAGGCTACGGCGCGCTTATCCGCCGTGGGCGAGATGGCTTCGCTTCTCAGCCACGAGCTGAACCAGCCGCTGGCGGCGATCTCCAGTTATGCCAACGGTTGCCTCAACCTGCTCCAGAGCCCGGCCCCCTCGGCTGGCAGCGATACGGAAACTCTGAAGGACGTGCAGGTTGCCGTAGCACGCATCGCTGAGCAGGCCAATCGGGCTGGGCGGGTCATCAACAGCGTGCACGATTTCATACGCCGGCGTGGAGAGGCGCGTGAGGCGGTTTCACCTGGAACCATCATCGATGCGGCACTCCCGCTGATTCAGATGCAAGCGCAAAAGCTTGGCATCAGGGTGCAAGTTCAATGCGAAGACCATCTGCCGGAGGTTTGGTGCGATCGCACCCTGGTGGAACAGGTGTTGCTCAACCTGGCGCGCAATGGCATGCAGGCCATGGCAGATGCTGAGATAGATCAGCGGCAGTTGATCATGGAAGCGCGCTACCGTCCGCCCGTCTCTTCAGGACGCGGCTGGGTTGTATTTTCCGTGGCCGATCGTGGCGCCGGCATCAGCGAAGAGGTGGCGAGCCAATTGTTTACGCCTTTTTTTACGACCAAGGCGGAGGGCATGGGCTTGGGCCTTTCGATGTGCCGCACGGTCATTGAGCAGCATGGCGGCGCTCTGGATTACGCCGCAAATCAACCCCAGGGAACCGTGTTCCGCTTCACCATTCCAAGGTGGGGTTGATGCGGCAAATACCTGTTGCTCAGGTATTGCGTTTTGCTTGCTTCAGCGTAGCTTAACGCACCAACAGCACGGGAACGCTGCAGCCAGCCAGGACCTTGGTGGCAACGGAGCCCATGACCAGATTGCCCAGGGCGTTGTGGCCATGTGAGCCCATGATGAGCATGTCATATTTGCCCGCGTCGGCGAATTTGCCAATGGTTTCTCCGGCGGATCCCACTTTCGAAGCGCCTTTGGCTTTTAGCTCGTGGCGACTCAGATATTTGAGCACGGGGTCCAGCACCTTGGTGGCTTCTTCAAGGTAATACGCATCCACAGCTTCACGGCCAACGGCGGCGCGGGCGCGGGGAGGCAGTGCAGATTGCACCGTCAGCGCAGTGAACTGGTGCTCACCGCTTGCGAACATTTCCAGATGAGTGGTGAGGTACGCCAGCATTTTCTTGGTGTACGTGCTTCCATCTACGGCCAAAAGAATTTTCATGGTTTTTCTCCTAGGTTGACATATAAAGAACTGTCTGAGTCTACGGCCTCCGGTAGCCCGCCGGCCAAGAACCGCAGTAGCGCGCTAGGCAATCGTCACCACGCGCTTTGGATCAAACGTCTCCTGTTCGCCTTTGGAGGCGTAGCCCAGCGGGTTGGCCACTACTCGGCAACGGCCCACGCGGTAGTCCAGAGGGCAGTGCAAATGGCCATGCAGCCACAGGTCTGCGTGTTCGAGCATGTCGTCCAGCGCGTTGCAAAAACCAGCGGTGCCCGGTGTCATACCGTAGCGGGGGTCGGCACTTTTTAAACTGGGCGCGAAGTGCGTCACGGCCACCGTAGGGCCTTCAAAAGCTTCTGCCAATGCGGCACGCAACCAGGTCTGGCATGTGAGGGCCTGTTCGCGCATCTGTGGCGCCAGGAAAGGCTCGTTGCCACGTGTGGCCGCGGCTTGATGCAGGTAGTAGTTGGCGGAACGGAAGGCCTTTTCGCGAGCTTTCAGCTGCTCACCCAAGGTGGCGTAAGGCCCGCGTGGAGCCAAGGCGTCGAAATCACTCCAGAGGGTGGTTCCGATGAAGCGCACTCCATCAAGCACCAGGCTTTCTCGCTCCAGCCAGATCAGACCCAGGCGATCGCAAGTGGCACGCAGGCGTATATGGGCTTCGTCGAAATCGAGCTTGTCGTACTCATGGTTGCCGGGAATGAAGATCACCGGTGTTGGCCAGCCGCCGAACTGCGGCAAGGGCGAGAAGCGTGCCAGGCCGAAGTCAGTGTCGCCCAGTGCCGGCAGTGCGGAACCGTTTTGATAGGAGCCTATATCGCCCGCGAGCACCAGCAGGTTGGCGTCTGGCGCGGGCTCAGGTGAGAAGTGGGGCTGCGTTTCCAGATGCAGATCGGACAGAAGCTGGATGTTCACGGTGCGTGGTGCTGAGAGGAACTTTGAATGAAGGCTAATTTCACGCGATACGAGTGTGGCTCACGCGTGGGCGGTTTTTGCGCACTACAACTGTTGCCTGCGAGTGCTATTTGTTCAAATTTGAACACACCGCGGGGTACCAAGACCTTTCGTTCCTTAACATTTTGGAACACTTTTGTTGTAAGATCTCGAGCGCTGGCATTTTGTTACACACAGTGTTCTGGTGGCGGGAGGCCTGCGTACTCTGCATAACTCAGGGTATGCAGGATCACGCCGTTCAACCCTCTATATTTCTGAAAGTCCGTTGTATGGCGGAAAAAGGCGAACCGATGAGCACAAAAACTACGTGGCAGTGGGTGGTGTTGAAGGCCGTGTTGGCGATGCTGGCATCCCTCTTGTTGTTGCCATCGATCGCCAACGCACAAAGCGCAGATCTGGCGATCACCAAAACCGACGGCGTCACCAGTGTTGTGGCTGGCGGTAGCTTGACTTACACCATTACCGCCAGCAACGCCGGTCCTAGCAATGCACCTGGCGCTATTGTGGCAGACACCTTTCCGGCAGCCTTGACAGGTACTTGGACCTGTGTGGGGGCCGGCGGCGCTACGTGCACTGCAGCAGGCAGCGGCAACATCAACGACAGTGTGAATCTACCCGCAGGTGGCAGCGTGACTTACACCGTGAGTGCGACCGTGTCAGCATCAGCCACGGGCACGCTGAGCAACACAGCCACCGTCACCGCAACGGGTGGGGTGACTGATCCAGTCCCTGGCAACAACAGCGCAACCGACACCGACCTGATTACCCGGTCCGCCGATCTGTCGATCACCAAGACCGACGGTGTCACCAGCGTGGCCGCAGGTGGCAGCGTGACCTACATCATTACCGCCAGCAACGCTGGCCCCAGCAATGCCATTGGTTCCACCGTGGTGGATACCTTTCCGGCAATCTTGACGGGCACTTGGACTTGTGTCGGGGCCGGTGGTGGTACCTGCACTGCCTCAGGCAGCGGCAACATCAACAACACCGTGAATCTACCCTCAGGTGGCAGCGTAACCTTCACCGTGAGTGCGACGGTGTCCTCTTCAGCCACGGGCACGCTAAGCAACACCGCCAGTGTCCGCGCGCCAGCTGGGGTGGTCGACCCGGTCCCTGGCAATGACAGTGCCACCGACACTGACACCATTACCGCGTCCGCGGATCTGGCGATCATCAAGACCGACGGTGTCACCAGTGTTGTGGCTGGCGGTAGCTTGACCTACACCATTACCGCCAGCAATGCTGGTCCGCGCAATGCACCTGGCGCCATCGTGGCAGACACCTTTCCGGCAGCCTTGACGGGCACTTGGACTTGTGTGGGGGCTGGTGGCGGTACATGCACTGCCTCAGGCAGCGGCAACATCAACGACACTGTGAATCTTCCCTCAGGTGGCAGCGTGACCTACACCGTGAGTGCGGCCGTGTCAGCATCAGCTACGGGCACGCTGAGCAACACCGCCACCGTCACCGCGCCAGGTGGAGTGACTGATCCTAATCCTGGCAACAACAGCGCCACTGACACCGACACCATTACCCAGTCTGCCGATCTGGCGATCACCAAGACTGATGGCGTCACCAGTGCGCAGGCTGGCGGGAGTGTGACCTACACGATCACCGCCAGCAATGCTGGCCCCAGCAATGCCTCTGGTGCCACCGTGGCGGATACCTTGCCGGCAGCCTTGACAGGCACTTGGACCTGTGTGGGGGCCGGTGGTAGTACCTGCACTGCAGCAGGCAGTGGCAACATCAACGACACCGTGAATCTTCCCTCAGGTGGCAGCGTGACCTACACCGTGAGTGCGACGGTGTCAGCTTCGGCCACGGGTACGCTGAGCAACACCGCCACAGTCACCGCGCCAGGTGGGGTAACTGATCCTAATCCTGCCAACAACAGCGCCACTGACAGCGACACCATTACCCAGTCTGCCGATCTGGCGATCACCAAGACTGATGGCGTCACGAGCGTGCAGGCTGGCGGTAGCTTGACTTACACCATTACCGCCAGTAACGCTGGTCCCAGCAATGCCTCTGGCGCCACTGTGGCGGATACCTTTCCGGCCGCCTTGACGGGCACTTGGACTTGTGTGGGGGCCGGTGGCGGTACGTGCACTACCTCAGGCAGCGGTAGCATCAACGACACCGTGAATCTTCCCTCAGGCGGCAGTGTGACCTATACAGTCAGTGGCACGGTATCACCTTCGGCCACGGGCACGCTAAGCAACACCGCGACAGTCACCACGCCAAGCGGGATGATTGACCCGGCCCTTGGCAACAACAGCGCCACCGATACCAACACCGTGACTGCCGCTGCGGTTTCGACGCCAGTCGCAGTGCCTAGTTTGTCGGTGTGGGGTTTGATACTGCTCAGCTTGGGGTTACTGGCCGTACGGCGCCGCACGTACCTCCGGCGC
The DNA here is from genome assembly GCF_000422885.1 of Ottowia thiooxydans DSM 14619. Classification (GTDB taxonomy): domain Bacteria; phylum Pseudomonadota; class Gammaproteobacteria; order Burkholderiales; family Burkholderiaceae_C; genus Ottowia; species Ottowia thiooxydans. Next base: position 14,354 of record NZ_AUGX01000064.1, read on the forward strand.
GAGGACTGACGTCGAGCGATATGGCTGTTGAATGAGTAGCTCAATGTGGAGGCATAGTCTCTGCATTGAGCTTTTTTGTGCTCGAAACGAGCCTCGCCGAGGCTCACTTTCGCTTTCAGCGTCTTAGCGCCATAGAGCTTCCTAGCCTCCTATGAAGAGATGAATCGCGAGCTCGGTGTGGCCAAAAGCCATCACGCCGATGCAGTTAGAGTCACGCACCTAGGGTAAACCCTTGCTGGTTGCTTACAATAGAGTTTCCTCGGCCTAGCCGACTTTTAAGGTGCCCTCCCAGAGGGCAAATGCATCATGTTTAATTCTCTCGCCGATTTCCTGCGTGCTGTCATGCGCACACCACGCATGGACGGCGGTGCTTCTAACGGTATCACTGCCCAATTGATGGAACGTGCTGACGCTGCCGCCGGCTCCGATCCCATGCACGCGTTCGAACTGCGCCGTGCTGCCCTGGCAACGCTGGGCGTCGTTCGCTAAAGAGCGTCCACGCGGTAGAGGCCAAAGCCCTCAGGTTTTCCCGCTTCGCGTGCTCCACTGGCCCCCTTTTTGGGGGCTTTTTACATTGAGGCGTTCCATCGGTAAAACTGGCGCTCTACGCTTGCCGGAATAGAGACTTCCCTGACCACGCGCTTTTTGCGCTAGCTTCAGGGTGTACCGTCATGGGACCCAGGCCTGCGCTGATTCGTCAGCTTCAGATTTCAGACACGCTCCAGGATGGTTGCGATCCCCTGTCCGCCGCCAATGCATTGAGTGGCCAGTGCATAGCGGCCTTTCTCGCGAACCAGCAATGAGGCTGCCTTTCCTGTGATGCGCGCTCCGGTTGCACCCAGGGGATGGCCTATGGAAAGGCCGCCGCCGTCGAGATTGATCTTTGCAGGGTCCAGGCCAAGATCACGGATGCTGGCCAAGGCCTGCGATGAGAACGCCTCGTTGATCTCGATCACATCCAGGTCTGCAGCGCTCAGACCGGCTCGAGCCAGCGCCTTGCGTGTGGCGGGGATCGGGCCAATGCCCATGATGGCGGGGTCGACCCCCACGGTGGCGAAGGCGCGGATGCGGGCGAGCGCCTGCAATTTGTACTTGGCCGCAAAGGCATCACTGGTCACAAGCACGGCGGCAGCGCCATCGGTCAGAGGCGATGAAGTGCCGGCTGTCACCACCCCGTCCGGGCGGAATGCAGGTTTGAGGCTCGCCAGAGCTTCGGTCGACGTCGCCGGACGAATGCAGCCATCGGCATCAACGACCTCGCCCGAAGCCAGGTGCACTGGTACGATTTCGTCCACCAGACGACCCTCAGTACGCGCGGTGGCTGCTTTGCGGTGTGACTCAACCGCAAACGCTTCCTGGTCGGTGCGGCTGATGTTCCAGCGCTGCGCCACGTTTTCGGCGGTCTCGCCCATGGAAATATAGGCGTCTGTACTGGTCTGTAGATCAGGATTCGGCGAGAAATTGAAACCACCTTGCGGCACCATGGTCATCGATTCCACACCCACGCACAGGAAGGCCTCGCCCATGCCGGCTTCAATCTGCGCTGCCGCGATGTGTACGGCCTGCATCGAGGAGCCACAGAAACGGTTCACCGTCATGCCGCCCACTTCATGTGGCAATCCGGCCAAAAGCCCCACGATGCGCGCCAGGTTGTTGCCTTGCGAGGCCTCGGGGTAAGCGCAACCCAGAATGAGGTCTTCGAGCAGGGCGGGGTCCAGGTCCGTTCGCTCCAAGAGGCCGCGAACGACGCTGGCGGCCAGCGTATCGGGGCGAACTTCAGCAAGCCGCCCCTTCTTCGCAAAGTGGAAGGGAGAACGGGCGTAGGCGGAAATGACAGCTTTCATAAAAATACTCCTGGAGATGAGCCTACCGATCTGACCGATAGGCAATTGATGAACGGCCCTAGGGCGTGTTCACACTAAATTC
>NZ_AUGX01000065.1 GCF_000422885.1 Ottowia thiooxydans DSM 14619
CTTCTCTCGCTTCGAGAAACTCGACATGATGTTCATCGGTTTCATCACCTTCGCACTGATCGTCGATGGACTTCGTTTGTGTTAACACGCCCTAGCTTGCGGCAGCTGTTTGAACGTAGTGAGCGAAGCGAAAGAAGTGAGTTCTGCCGCACCGCCCATTGACCGAGCACCGGAGGGTGCCCGGAGCGCAGCGCAGGGACACGGACGTGGGGTCGCATTTCTTTGGTTACTTGCTTTGTGCGAGCAAAGAAAGGGACTGCGCCGCCGGGCGCAATCCCGGCCTCCGACCTAAAAAACAGAGCAGAAGCCCATTAGTCACCGCAGCGCATAAATCAACCGCCGCTTGCCCTCACCCCTACCCTCTCCCAGGGGGAGAGGGAGTTAAAACCGCCGCCATCCCCAGGGGGAGAGGAAGTTAAAACCTGCAGCCCGCATGCGGGCCTGGCGCGAAGGCCAATGGCGCCCGCATGAGCACCACGTATCATTCTCAAGTCAAGTAGTTCTGCCTGCCTCACCTACCCCGGTATGACGGCGCCCGGCTTAGGTTTAGATCGGCATTCACGTAAATCGCAAAAAGGTCTCTAGATGCGTTCGCTGTCTGAAGTGAAATTCGTAGCCTGTACTCACGACGAGCATGCACAGGAGATCCTCAGCATCTTTAACGAAGCGATTGCCAACTCAACTGCACTGTACGACTACCACCCTCGCACGTCGCAAAACATGGAGGGATGGTTTGCAGCGAAAGCTGCCGGGGGATTTCCGGTCATTGGTGCGGTGGATGAAGACGGAGTTCTTCTGGGCTTCGCCAGTTATGGCACCTTTCGCGCTTGGCCAGCGTACAAATACTCGGTTGAGCATTCGGTCTATGTCCACAAGGATCATCGAGGCCAGGGCTTGGGGCCTGTGCTGATGGAGAAACTCATCGAAGCCGCTCGCGCACAGCAACTGCACGTGATGATTGGCGTCATCGATGCGGCCAACAAAGGCAGCATTGCCTTGCACGAACGCTTAAGCTTCGCTCATGCAGGTACCGTGCGGCAAGCGGGCTTCAAATTCGGGCAGTGGCTGGATGTGGCGTTCTATCAATTGATTCTGGAAACGCCGACTCACCCGGTTGATGGGTGAGCGGTAGAGCACAATAAAACTCCCACGCAGCCACCCAACTCCGGCTCCAAAATCAAAGGTTGCTCACTGGCACGGCCCGAGGCTTGCCTTGGTCATCGATCGCCACATAGGTGAGCTGCGCTTCGGTGACTTTGATGTATCTCCCCTGGTTGTTGAAGCGTTCTGCATACACTCCTACGTTGACCGTCATGGAAGTGCGGCCGATGCGCTCCATCTTCGCGAGGAATGAAAGAATGTCACCCACCCGAACCGGCTGCTTGAAGATGAACTGGTTCACGGCCACGGTGGCCATGCGCCCTTGGGCATAGCGAGCTGGCAGGACCGAGCCCGCGAGATCAACCTGGGCCATCACCCAACCGCCGAAAATGTCTCCGTTGGCGTTGGCGTCTCCCGGCAGGGGGATGACCTTCAACACCAGGACGTGGTCGCTGGGGAGTTGCACTGCCTCGCCCTGCACAGGCTCGGTATTGGGCGGACGCAGAAGCGTGGTGGTCGGGCTTGTGATGTGAGACATGGACACCATCTAGAAAACAAAACGAAAGGCGATTTTCCAACATGCGCGGAGGCGGCGAGCAAATTTCTCATCGCGGGGCAGAAGAACCAACGAAGGGCGGCGGCAAGCCGAAGTCCGATTGGAGCACGCTGGCTCGGCTTTTTCCTTATTTGTGGGAGTACAAATGGCGCGTGGGCGCCGCTTTTCTGTTCGTGATCGGGGCCAAGGTCGCCAACGTGGGCGTACCGGTTCTTCTCAAGACCCTGGTCGACAGCATGACCATCAAGCCTGGCGATCCGGCTGCCGTGCTGGTGGTTCCTGCGGGGCTGCTGCTGGCCTACGGTGGCCTGCGTCTGCTCACCTCGTTTTTCACCGAATTGCGAGAGCTGGTATTTTCCAAGGCCACTCAAGGTGCCTCGCGGCAGATTGCGCTGCAGACTTTCGAGCATCTGCACGCCTTGAGCTTGCGCTTTCATCTGGAGCGCCAGACCGGTGGCATGACGCGGGATATCGAGCGTGGCGTGCGCGGTATCGAATCCCTAATCTCCTACACGCTGTATTCCATCTTGCCCACTCTGGTGGAAGTGAGCATGGTGCTGATCATCCTCGCGGTCAAGTTCGATCCATGGTTTGCATGGATCACGCTGGCGGCTCTGGGGGTCTACATTGTCTTCACTGTGACCGTGACCGAGTGGCGCTCCCAGTTCCGGCGCCTGGCCAACGAGTCTGATTCAGCAGCGCACAGCAAAGCCATCGATTCGCTGCTGAACTACGAGACCGTCAAATACTTCAACAACGAGAACTTCGAAGCGCGGCGCTACGACGAGAGCCTGCAGAAGTTGCGCAGTGCGCGGCTGAAAAGCCAGAGTACCCTCTCTCTGCTTAACACCGGCCAGCAGATCATCATCGCAGTCGGTCTGATCGCCATGCTGTGGCGGGCGACTCAGGGCGTGGTCGACGGTAAGCTCACCCTGGGCGATCTTGTGATGGTCAACGCCTTCATGATTCAGCTCTACATTCCGCTTAACTTCCTGGGTGTGATCTACCGCGAGATCAAGCAGAACCTGACCGATCTGGAGAAAATGTTCACTTTGATGGATCGCGAGCGCGAAGTGGCGGACGCACCGGGTGCGCAAGACCTGAGGACCCATGGGCCGGTGGATGTCCGGTTCGAACACGTCGATTTCGCCTACGAACCCGCCAGGCCCATCCTGCACGACTTGAGCTTCGAGATTCCCGCGGGCAAGACAGTGGCTGTTGTGGGACCCTCCGGCTCTGGCAAATCGACTTTGGCGCGGCTGCTCTACCGTTTCTACGATGTAGACCGCCCGGCGGGCTTCGGATCGGATGGCATGCAGGCTGGCGGCCGTATCTTGATTGCGGGCCAGGATATTCGCAGCGTGACACAGGGCAGCGTGCGCCGATCCATCGGTATCGTGCCGCAAGACACCGTGCTGTTCAACGACACCATTGCCTACAACATCCGCTACGGCCAACCCCAGGCCAGCGACGCACAGGTGGAGCAGGCCTCGCGCGCGGCTCACATCCACGACTTCATCGTCAGCAGCCCCAAGGGCTACCAGACCATGGTGGGCGAGCGCGGACTCAAACTGAGTGGCGGTGAGAAGCAACGCGTAGCGATTGCCCGGACCTTGCTGAAAGATCCTCCGATCCTGATTTTTGATGAAGCCACCAGCGCGCTCGATTCCCACAACGAACGTGCGATCCAGGCGGAGATCCAAAACGCCGCGCGTGGCAAGACCACACTGGTGATCGCGCACCGCCTTTCAACCGTGGTTGAAGCCCACCAGATTCTGGTCATGGAGCACGGGCGAATCATCGAGCGCGGCACGCACATTCAGTTGCTGGCTGCTCGCGGGCGCTACGCCGATATGTGGGCCTTGCAGCAAAACGCCGAACGGTCGCAAGACAAACTTTGATGAAGATCTGAGCTGGCACGAAACTTGATACCAAAAGCTAGGGTAAACACAGTGTCTTGAGGTCAACTTTTTGGCGAATTTTCGGCTCACGTGTACGGAATAGGGGTTAACGTGTAGCGCTCAGTTCGTAGAATTGCGTTTTCAAGGCGTCAGCCATTTCTTTAACTTTTTTCAAAGGATCATCCGCATGAAAAAACATCTTCTCGCTTTGGTAGCGCTCTCTCTGATCGCTGGTGGCGCTGTGGCGCAATCAGTGGATACGCTGGCCAAAATCAAAGCCCGCGGAGCCGTAAACCTGGGCGTGCGTGATTCTTCTGGTTTGGCCTTCACCTTGGGTGGCGGAAAGTACGTTGGCTTCCACACCGAGATGGCTGAACGTATCATTGGTGACTTGGGCAAGCAGCTCGGCACAACCCTGAAGATCAACTATCAGCTCATCACGTCACAAAACCGTGTGCCTTTGGTACAAAACGGCACCATTGACTTCGAATGCGGTTCCACCACCAACAACGCCGCGCGTCAGAAAGATGCCGGTTTCGCCGTCACCACTTTCGTCGATGAGGTCCGCATCGCCACCAAGGCCAATTCCGGCATCAAGTCCGTCGCGGACCTGAATGGCAAGACCCTTGTCACCACCACCGGCACTACTTCCGTGCAGCATCTGCGGCGTCACGAGCGTGGTGCTAATGTTGACTTCAAGGTGGTGCAGGGCAAGGACCACGCAGACAGCTTTCTGCTGCTGGAGTCCGGCCGCGCTGATGCGTTCGTGATGGATGGCTCCATTCTGGCCGCCAATATCTCCAAGGCGCGCAACCCCAAGGATTTCGCGATCGTGGGTGAAGCCATCTCCTTCGAGCCTATTGCATGCATGCTCAACAAGGATGACGCCAAGCTCAAGCAGGCGCTCGACAATTCGATCAAGCGCCAGATCAAGGACGGCTCGCTCGCCAAGCTCTACGACAAGTGGTTCTTGCAGCCGATCCCGCCCACCAATACAGCCTTGAACATGCCGCTGAACGAAAGTACCAAGCAGGCTTGGGCTCAACCGAATGATAAGCCCGCAGAAGCTTATGGTTCGAAGCTCTTAGCCAAATAAGCAGAAGTCCGCTTGTGACAAAAAAAGCCCGTAATCTGCATGCTGCGGGCTTTTTTTCTTGAACAAGCGGCGTACGATGAGTGCATAGACGGATTGCCCAGTTGGCCTTAGCCGCATGGGCGCCATTCGGTGTGAAGATAATAGGCTGAGGGGGAATCGCGATGGATTGGAAGGTATTCTGTCAGGATACGCTGAGCGGCGATGTGGTTGCCGGGTGCTTTGGCACCGGACGCGATCCAACCTATCTCAACTGGATGTTTTCTGCTTGGGGCTGGACGATAGGGGTGTCGTTGACGGCCCTGGTTATCGCGCTGCTAGTGGGTTCCATCATTGGTGTCATTCGAACGCTTCCAGATAACCCCTGGTTGGTGCGCTTTGGCAATGCATGGGTGGAGCTGTTTCGAAACATCCCGCTTCTGGTGCAGGTTTTTCTTTGGTATCACGTCGTTCCGGCGTTGATTCCTGCAATGAGAGATTTTCCGCCCTTCATCCTGGTGGTGTTGGCGCTGGGGCTCTTTACTTCGGCGCGTATTGCCGAGCAAGTGCGCTCAGGTATTCAGGCCTTACCCAAAGGGCAGCGTTATGCCGGTATGGCGATGGGTTTCACCACGCCGCAGTACTACCGGTATGTGATCCTGCCCATGGCTTACCGCATCATCATTCCTCCGCTTACCAGCGAGTCGATGAACATCTTCAAGAACTCCGCAGTGGCCTTTGCGGTGTCCGTTCCTGAACTGACACAATTTGCGTTGCAAGCCGGTGAAGAAACCTCGCGTCCGATCGAGATCTATCTGGGAGTCACCGTGCTCTACGTCATCTCGGCGATGATCATCAACCGCATCATGGCCTACGTGGAAAAACGAGCAAGAGTTCCCGGCTTTGTGGCTGCCGGTACGGGTGGGGGGCACTGAGCATGAATCTCGATTTCTCCATCTTCAATTGGGATTTAGTCCAGAACTTCATCCTGAAGGGGCTGTATTTCAGCTTCATCCTGACCATCGTGGCCACGCTCGGCGGTATCTTTTTTGGCACTATCCTGGCGTTGATGCGTCTGTCTGGCAAGAAATGGCTGGATGTTCCAGCGGCCATCTACGTCAACGGCATGCGCTCCGTCCCGCTGGTGATGGTCATCTTGTGGTTCTTCTTGCTGGTGCCCTTCATGATCGGCAGGCCTATTGGCGCTGAATACTCTGCTGTCATCACTTTCGTGGCTTTCGAAGCGGCGTACTTCAGCGAGATCATGCGGGCGGGCATTCAGTCCATTCCCCGTGGGCAAGTGTTCGCCGGCCAAGCTATGGGCATGACCTACGGTCAGAACATGAAGCTGGTGATCTTGCCTCAGGCTTTCCGCAACATGCTTCCGGTGCTGCTCACCCAGACCATCATCTTGTTTCAAGATACGTCGCTGGTCTATGCCATCGGTGCCTACGATCTGCTTAAAGGCTTCGAGACTGCGGGTAAAAACCTGGGACGCCCCGTGGAGATGTACCTGCTGGCGGCCGTGCTTTACTTCATTCTCTGCTATGCGCTGTCCTGGTTGGTCAAGCGTTTGCACAAGAAAATTGCCATCATTCGCTGACCGGAAAGAGAGATTCAAATGTCTGATTACATGATCCAGGTAAAGAACGTCTCCAAGTGGTATGGCCCCGTGCAGGTGCTCAATGAGTGCGCGGTCAATATCTCCAAAGGTGATGTCGTGGTGGTCTGCGGCCCGTCGGGCTCGGGCAAGTCCACTCTGATCAAGACCGTCAATGGCTTGGAGCCCATTCAAAAGGGCGACATCATCGTCAATGGCACATCGCTGACAGATCCCAAGACCGACCTTCCCAAGCTTCGCAGCAAGGTAGGCATGGTGTTCCAGCACTTTGAGCTGTTTCCACACCTGTCTGTCACGGAAAACCTCACCATTGCGCAGATCAAGGTGCTGGGCCGCAAGCCTGATGAAGCCAAGGTCCGCGGTCTCAAAATGCTTGACCGGGTGGGCCTGATGGCCCACAAGGACAAATTTCCCGGCCAATTGTCCGGTGGCCAGCAGCAGCGGGTGGCGATTGCGCGCGCCCTCTCCATGGACCCTGGAGTGATGCTGTTTGATGAGCCCACTTCAGCGCTTGACCCTGAGATGGTTGGCGAGGTGCTCGATGTAATGGTTGGGTTGGCTAACGAGGGCATGACCATGATGGTGGTCACGCACGAGATGGGCTTTGCACGCAAGGTGGCCAACCGCGTGATCTTCATTGACGTCGGCGGCAAGATCCTTGAAGACTGCTCCAAGGATGAGTTCTTCAATCATCCGGAAAACCGCCAGCCTCGTACGAAGGATTTCCTCAGCAAAATCCTAGCGCATTGAACCCCCTGAGGCGCTTGCGCGCCATCCCCCATGGGGGACGCCGCCAGCGGCCTAGCAAAGCCAGCTCCGCGGCAGCCCCGAGGGGCGGCCGGCTTCGCGGCCTTTTGGGGCTTCTCTCCCTTGCCTCAGGGGAGAGGCGAGCGGGGCCCAGGCGATGCTGTTTCTCTAGGGCGATCGTACCTGCGGCACGCTACCTAGCAGTCGGATCAGATCCTGCTGGCGTGTAGAGCCGGTTTTGGCGAAGATCGAGGAGAGTTGAGAGCGTACGGTGCTGATTTTTACGCCCAGCTCTGAGGCGATTTCAGTGGGCGCGTAACCTCGTAGTAGCAGGGGGAGCAGGCGGGCTTCTGCGGGGCTCAGGCCGAATATGCGCATGACGAAATCGGATACCGCTGGAGGCGCTTCGGTGTGTCTTGCCAGGAGAAGCATGCACGCCCCTGGCTGGACCTTCCCAGCTTCCAGCCCGGATGGATCTTCGACAGGCAGCGCGAGTGCCATCAGCTTGGGGTTCGTATGACCAAAGGCCGTGCCACCGCCCTGTCCACGGGCACATGCATGCACCAACTGGCCTAGTGGTTCGTGCGAGCCTACACGTTCCGGCAAGCTACCCAGCCAACGCGCGGACGTTGGATCTGCCAACATGGCTCGTATTCCCTGGTTGGCATAGAGCACCCTGGCAGCCGGGTCCAGCATGACGACGCCGAAGTCCAGTGCATCCAGAAAGCGGTGTAGCAATGTCACCTGCTCCTGCAGGCGGCGCGTTGTCCAGTGCAAGTCGAAAGCACGCACCACATGCGGGAAGATCCAACGCATGATGGCCAGATCGTTTTCGTCGAAATTGGGTTGATCAGGCCGCCGGAAAAAACTCAGGTGAGAGGGGGGTGCCAGCCCAGGCACACTGCCGTCCGAGACAGCCGAAACCAGCAGGTACTCGGTCGAAAGTGGGGCCAAATATTCTTGATAGAAGCGGCTTTGGCGAAACACCGGCAAGGGCACGATGTCACTGCCCCGGGCGATATTGCCCTGAACGAATAGACCGTCAGCCGTTCCCTGCTGAAGCCAGACGTCGTGCTGCCACCAATACTCGGAATAGGCGCGGGCGGCCTCGTCCGAGTGGTTCCAGGCGGCATAAAAACTCTGATCGCGCTGGCCCTGACCAGCTGCGACCAGCATGGAAAAGCTGGCGTCAAAGAGTTCGGCTAGTACGCGCAGCGCCTCTGGCCAGGCGTCGTCCTTGCCTACGGCGCCATAAAGCGCATGCTGCACTCGGCTCTGTACTGCCAGCGAAAGTTTGGCTTCTTCCACTAAATCCCCTTGTTGGAGCCCCATTGTTGGCACAGCTTCGGCGTGCTGGCAAGCGAGAGGTTTCCGCTAAAACGGACTGTAGTGTAGGTTCCTGATGCTGGCTTAGTGCGGGGACGTCCGCCTCAGGGTGCCGAGCCCGATGGCGGCGCAACCCAGGCACAGGATCACCATGCCCCACTCGGAGAGTGTGGGCACTGTTGTGACGCTTGCTGAAGGACTCGGCGTGGGCCCTTGCGCAGCGGGTGTGGCCTCGATGGCGGCTGAAGCTGGCCCAGACCCGCGCACGTTGACCGCGCGGGCGGCGCAATCGAAGGGTGCACCATTGGTCAGGCCGCTTACAAGCACGGGGCTCGCCGCGTTGACCACGCTGACAGCGGACCCCGGGCCATTGGGGGTGCAGGTCACGTCATAGCCCGTGATGGGGCTATCGCCAAAGTTTGCGGACGGGGTGATGGTCAGCACGATCTGAGAATTCCCGGGCACTGCCTGGGTAATCTGGGGGGCCTGTGGTGTTCCATTCGTCTCGATGATAAGAGCCAACCCGTTTCTCTGCGCCTGGTCAACACGCGCGAACCATCCACCCACCATCACGGAAGATGAGGAGATCGGAAAAGCATCGTATGCCACATAGCCTGCATGCGAAACACTGAGGTTGTTGAAACTGGCGTCCACATCATTCGTGGAAAGATCAAGCCGCGCCAGGCGCTCATGAGGAGCGCCGCCGAATTGGTCTAAAGTGCCAGCCAACAACACGGTGGTGGCGGTCTGCGGGCGCAGCCGGTAGATCGACGAATTGGTGTCTACGGCAAGGCTGGGATCGAGAGCGCCGGTGGGCTCAAGGCGGGCCAGCCCGCTGCGGACCTGTCCTCCTACCGAGTCCAGCAGGCCACCGATCAGAATTTTGCCATCCGCTTGCAGGTGCAGGGCTAAGCGCGGGAAGGACTAACCGCACGATGCCCCGGTGTACGGTGCCCCCGCTGGTCAGCGAACGTTCACCGACCAGCAGGCCCGTCCCAGCTTGATCGTAGGCCATGATGGAAGTCTCCCCACGGGTGCTATCCCATGGGTCGACACTCCACGCCGCATGCAACGGCCCCGCTACGACAGCGCTTAAGGAGAATAAGAGAATTTGTAAGAGTCGCAAAACAGCTGCGGACACTGTATTTCCCTATGACTGAAGACATCCAGCTCTATTGTGGAAAACGGTGTCGGGAAATGCATCCTTCAAATGACGGAGCGGCTCAATGGTTTTGGCCTCTTGTCACTACGGACGAGCCTGACCCGGAACTTCGGAAAAGGCAAGCGGAACCCTGGTAAGCGGTTCGTGCCGCGCGGTTTCCTCTGATAGCAGCCGCTCGATCATGTGCTGCCGAGAACCCACTTGCGGGCGGTCTACAAGCTCCCGGTTGTAGGTCTTGAACGTGCGTACATTGATCTTCAGCGCTTGCGCCAATTCGGTCGGATTGGCACTGCGTGTTCCCGCGACCACGATGAGTTTTTCCTGCGGGCTGAGCGGTCAGCGTGCCACACGCCGGGCCACCGCGATGCGCGACGAAATGGTTGTCTGCATGGGTTCGTACCCCCATGCAGACGCATGCCAGCTTACTTCTTACGGGCCGCGATGGCTTTCTCAGCCGCGCCCACCAGGTCGGCACCGATCTGGCCTTTCCATTTGGCGTAAGTGGGTTGAGTCGCCTTCACGAACGCATCACGTTCAGCGGCGGACAGGCGGGTCACTGTGACGCCTGCGCCCTCAATCTCTTTGAGCAAGGGTTGGCCGGGTTCGACCATGCCCTTGCGAGCCAAGGCGAGCTGCTCTTTTCCGGCTTCGAGCGCGGCTTGGCGAACGGCCTCACGGTCAGCAGGAGTCCAGGAATTCCACACTTCCTTGTTGACCACGAAGATTAGCGGGTCAGCTACGTAGCCCCACATGGTCAGGTGCTTTTGTCCCACTGTTTGCAGCTTGGAAGCGGTAAAGATGCTCAAGGGGTTTTCCTGACCATCCACCGCTCCGCTGGCCAGAGCAGGCTGCGCGTCAGCCCAGCTCATCTGGGTAGGATTGGCGCCCAGGGCAGTGAACGTTTCCAGGAACAGTGGCGAGCCGACGACGCGAATCTTGAGGCCTTTGAGGTCAGCCGGTGTCTTGATGGCGTGTTTGGAGTTGCTGATTTCGCGGTAGCCGTTCTCTCCCCAAGCCAGTGGCAGCACACCTGCTTTGTCGATCACCTGAAATATGCTTTTACCGACTTCACCTTGCGTGAGGGCATCCACGGCAGCGTAGTCGGGCATCAGGAAGGGCAGTGAGAACAGGTTCAACTGCTTGACCTGTGGAGACCAATTGATGGTGGAGCCAATGGCCATGTCGATCACGCCTTGGCGAAGCGCGGAGAACTCGCGCGTCTGGTCGCCTTGTAGCAGTGATACGCCGGGGTAAAGCTTGATATTGATACGGCCGCTGGTTTTCTCGCGGACCTTGTTGGCCCAGATCTCACCGCCCTTGCCCCAAGGGAATGCGGTGCCAAGAACGAGCGACATTTTGTATTCGCTCTTGTATTGCTGCGCAGCGGCGGGGGCAGACAAGCCGAGGCCTGTGACGGCGGTGGCGACAGTGGCTAGGGCCAGCAGGGTGCGTCGAAGCTTGATCATGGTTTGGGTCTCCTTTAAAAAATTACTCGGAACTTCATCAAAAAAATCTTGGCATCCCACGGTAGGTGGGGATGCTCGATCGAGGGCCGTCTCGGAAGGCCGGCCGGTTAGGCTCTTTCTTTATTAGTATCCCAGCACGCCTGGCAGCCAGAGCGCCAACTGCGGCCAGATGATGACAGCCACCATCACCATGCCCATTGCGAGCAGCATCGGGCCAACCCAGCGCACGGTTTCTTCCATGCGCACATTGGCGATGCGGCAAGACACCATCAGATTCACTGCCAGGGGCGGTGTAAATTGGCCAAGCGCCACTTTCAACGTGAGCAGCACCCCGAACCACACTGGATCCCATTTGTAGTGCTCCACGATGGGCCACAGCAATGGAACAAAAATCAGGAAGATGGAGACTCCGTCCAGGAACATGCCCACCGTGATCAGCAGGAGAATCAGGAGCGTAAGTACCCCGTATTCGCCCAAGCCAGAATTCAGGATGGCTTTGGTGATTGGATCGATGACACCCAGGGTAGACAACGAGTAAGCAAAGATGCCTGCCAGCGAAACCACCAGCAGAATCACGGCCGAAAGCTCGCCTGATTCCTTCAGGATGGGAAACAGATCGCGCACGCCCATGGTGCGGTGGATCACCATGCCCACGAACAGTCCGTAGAAGACCGCAACCACGGCAGCTTCAGTGGGTGTGAACCAGCCGGCGCGCATGCCTCCAAGTATCAGCACGGGGGCCGCCAAGCCCCATACGGCCTCGCGAAGGCTTTTCCAGAACGGGGGGCGCGGCATCGCAGCTTCCAGAACGCCCATGTTGTGCCGTTTGGCAAGCCACACGGCCGGCACGATCAGTGCCAAGCCAGCCAGAATCCCCGGAATCATGCCGGCAGCGAAGAGTGCAGGCACGGAAGCGCCTGGTACCAGGACCGAATACACGATGAACGCCACAGAAGGTGGGATCAGGATGTCAGTAGAAGCTGCCGCTCCCACCACGCTGGCAGAGTAGCTGGCAGGGTAGCCAGCTCGGTTCATGGCCGCGATCATCACGGCGCCTACTGCTGCCGCGTTGGCGGGGCCGGAGCCCGAGATGCCACCAAGAAACATCGCCACGGCAATAGCCACCAGAGGCAGCATGCCCGGCCCACGCCCGACGATGGCCACGGCGAAATTCACAAGCCGCAGGGCCACACCGGAGCGATCGAAGATCGAGCCCACCAGCACGAACATGGGAATGGCAAGCAAGGGGTACTTTCCAAGCCCTGCGTAGAAATTCTGCGGTACGGCCAGCAAGCCAAACCATTGAGCATCGCTATTGGCCAGCGCGATCGCTGCCGCGCCCGCCAGGCCAAGCGCCGCACCAATCGGCACGCCGAGCAGCATCATGGCGATGAAGGCGGCAAAGAGCAGGGTAGCGATCATGGTGCGTGCTCCTCAGCGCGCACTTCTGGCGAGGTAGGCAGCGCGGGGTCATCCGTGGCGGCTACGCCGCCGCGCAGCATCAACCCAATCGCGCGCAAGGTAATGGCAACCGAGATGATGGGCAGCCAGATGGAATACCACCACTGCGGCACCCCAATACCGGGGGAGGTCTCTCCGTATTGGATGTCGTCCCACACCATCCGAACCGAAAGCGCCGCAATCAGCGCAAACAACAGTGCCACCATGGCAGCGCCAAACTTGGCCAGCGCGCGCTGCCGGCTGGCAGGGCCGGAGTCAGCGAAGTATTCAATGCGAATGTGCCGATTGCGTGCCACCGCGGCCGATCCGGCCACCATGGAAAGTACGATCATCAGGAATACCGAGACTTCTTCCGTCCAGGCAAACGAGGCGTTGGTGAAGTAGCGCACCAGCACGTTGGCGAAGGTGATCAACGCCAGGGCGGCCATGATGAAGACGGTGAGCCAATCTTCAATCTTCAGGGGTACTCGGGTCTTGGATGCAGCCTCCACAGGGGTGGCGGCTCCGGAGGTTTCTCCGGGAGAAAGGGGGGAGGTCATGCTGTGATTGTAGAAAAAGCGCTTGGGACCCTCTACAAAATCTCTCGTGGATGCCAACGCCCGGCATCCACGAGAGATTTTGTAGGGGGTCCCCAAAAAAGCGCTTTAAACGCGCCAGAGCGATATTAGAGCCTGTTCCAAGTCTCTGCGCGAGGGCCATTGTGTTCGAAAAGCTGTGGCTCCAAGGGGTGCGCCCATGCGACGAAAAACGCAGGGATACCTCGTAGTATCGCGAGTATTTTCGCGGCCGGCGTAGGCAACGCCGCAGACGCGGTTGTTCGGGCGCCGTGCAACGGGCGCAATGGGACCGCGAGGAGACTTGGAGCAGGCTCTTGGAGCGTGTTTACGGGCTAAAAAACGCTCGGCTGGCCTTTTGCGCTTCCAGCCGCTATCATGGCCCTATGCAATCCCTGAGCGCACTGCCTATGAGCACGGCGGCCATTTCGGCCGGCGTTGCCATTTTGCGCGCGCGCTTTTGCGGTCATCTGCTCAAAGGGGCCTCCATGCCCCGAGGAATGCGCCACTCGGCCGCACCCCTCTGAGCCCGACGATCGCTCCTCTCTCCCTCTTCAGCGCCTCCCCCCAAGATCGTCGGGCTTCGCTCGCCTGCGCTGCTGTTCCACGTCTATAGGAGATTGGCAATGACTTCCAATGTTCAAGTTGTCCGCCGCGTCATGACCGAGCTCGATCATGTGCGCATCTATAACCTTTTGAAGCGCCAGTACGGCAGCGTCAGCGCGCCTCAGGCGGAAGAGCTTGGCGAGGCGATCGACAACGCGGACCTGGTGTGTGCGCAGGAAATCGGGCCTGATATCGTCACCATGTACAGCAAATTGCGTGTATTCGAGGTGGCAACAGGGGAAGAGCGCAGCATCACACTGTGTTATCCGCCCGATGCAGACGCCGCCACAGGCATGATTTCCGTGCTCTCGCCCGTGGGAACGAGCCTGCTTGGCCTGAAAGTGGGCGATGTGGCGCGCTGGCACGTGTCCGATGGCAAGGAATCGGCCCTGGAAGTGCGCGCCATTGAATTTCAGCCGGAGGCTAGTGGGGACTACACCGCATGACATGTGGCTCCCCCTGAAAGGCTTTGTGGCTCCCCCCTGAGTCGCTGACGCGCCTTCCCCCTAGGGGGACGCCACTAGCGGCCTGGAGACATGGCCTCCCCCTGAGGCGCTATGGCGCCATCCCCCTGAGGGGACGCAGCCAGCGGCCTGGCAAAGCCAGCTCCGCGGCTACACCCGCATGGCCTGCTCCGCGGCCTTCTGATCTTGCTCCCTCTCCCGTGCGCGGGAGAGGGTAGGGTGAGGGGACGGCGCATCCATTGCGAATTAGCTCTTTTGGGCGGGCATGATGTCCGAAATAATCCTTCCGTTGTGGACCGAAAAAGGACGTCGGTGATTGAGACGCTAACCCTCACCGGTTGGCCGGCCCCGCCCAACCCTCTCCCGCATGCGGGAGAGGGGGTAAAACGGATCGCTTGCGACTGACAATTGCAGGGCCGAGCGAAGCAATTGCCTGAATCAAGGTTCCCCACCCCTTGAGGCCGTGCCGAGGAGCGCAGGGCAAGGGGCGGGCAAGAGCACTGAAAGATGCTCTTGCTTCGTGAACTAGGGCGTGTTAACACAAACGAAGTCCATCGACGATCAGTGCGAAGGTGATGAAACCGATGAACATCATGTCGAGTTTCTCGAAGCGAGAGAAGATCCGGCGATAGCCTTTGAGGCGGCGAAAGAGGCGTTCGATCTCATTTCGACGTTTGTACATCTGTCGGTCGTACTCCCATGGCGTCATCCGCGTTTGCCTGGGAGGAACGACAGGAATGAAGCCCAGATCGAGTGCCAACTGCCGT
>NZ_AUGX01000066.1 GCF_000422885.1 Ottowia thiooxydans DSM 14619
CGCAAGAAACCTATGTGCAGTGCCAGACCCAGCTTGTGGGCGTTGCTTCGGCGGGCGTTGATGAGCTCGCGCTCAGTACGGCTGTACGTGAAAAACGACTGAAGCTCGAAGGTGCTGATTTCCCTTGGCAGCTCTCGCAGGCCAAGGTAGGTTGTGTGCCAGCTTTGCATCTTGTGTCTCCGGTGATTGGGGCAGACACAATACGCCTGAAAAAGTGAACAGGAAAACCAATGAAATCAAGGGCTTATCAGACCACCCCTACGCCAGTGCTCGATCTCCTACCGTCACTTTTGACAACGAAAACAAATCGACCCCCTCTACGAGGCCGCACGACAAACGCACCCCGAGCGTTGGTGCGCAGCGTGCCGCAACTGGCAACTTGAAGACGCCGTCTACCTCAATCCAGAGCGCGACCGGGCCAACGAATTCAGGAAAGTTGCCTGAACACCGAGGCGACAACTACCTTGACACACGCCGTGGTTTTGAAAAGTAAGGAATTCGGGGGAGACGTCAGGCCGATGGGCGAAGGGAGTCGGTGTCCGGGAATCGGGGCAGTCCACGGTGAGCGTCTCGGTGCCAGGTGCCAGTGGTGCGAATGCCGCTGCGATCACCCTGTAGAGAAAGGACCTTTACAGCGTGCCGTCGATTCCGGTCGAAAGATGTGGCAGCAGTTCGTTTGGAATAGTGGCGGCAAAGGAAAACATGTCTCCGCGATACCACGACAGGGCCAGATACACACCTCGTCCCTTGGTGTCGATCGCTCGCCTTAGGACGCGAGCTACGGGGGCGCCGAGTGGGCAGCGTAAATGGTCGGCGAGTACGACGTCGGCCGGCTCCACTGTGATGATCAGCTTGAGTTCAAGTGCACCGACGGCCGGAAGAGCTCTCACCATGGGCAAAACCTTCTTCTTCTCAATGGCCCCTTTGGGCAGGCGGCGGTAAATCGAATCTGCGACACAGATTCTTATAAGCCCCAGGGGGCGCCCCTCGAACTTGTGAATCTTCGTGATGCCTTTGTATGTAGGAAATGCAATGGCTTCCTTGAGCATATCCGCCGGTACGGTCGTCAAGTCGTCAACGGCCAGGATCACGATCTCCACGCTGGAAACATCGGCGTCCATCGCGTCTGCGATTTGGGGAGCAGGCTTGCTCTGCGACGGATGCTGTAAGACATGGATGCCACGCCCTCGGCTAGAGACGAGAAGTCCTTCTTCAGCAAGGACCCGTATGGCTTCCCGAATGGTAATGCGGGCCACCTTGAAGTGATCACCGAGTTCGACCACCGTCGGCAATCGAGAACCTGGCGCGATGGCTCCAGAAAGGATGGCATAGCGCAGGATGTTGGCGACCTGTATGTATAGGCTGACACCCTGCGTCTGATCGACGCTCAGATTTCCGGCTTCGGCAGGGATGAGGAAATGGGGACTTCTTTGCATGGGCGACAGACTATCACGGAGGTGATTTCCCGCCGCCGGTGAAAAAATCGCACCATTAAACCGTATAACCGGTGTATAATTTCAAGACGCACATTGAAACGTATTTATGTTCACGAAAACACAGTCTTTATGTCGCTCTCTTCTCGCTTGTTGTCTGGTTCTGCTGGGATCCCTGGCGAATGCGCAGGCAATTGACTACCCGACACGCACCATTAAGTTCGTTGTGCCCTTCCCCTCGGGAAGCGGCACCGACCAAGCCGCCCGTGAGGCGGCCAACGACATCACTCGCCGAACCGGTCAGCCTGTGATCGTCGAGAACAAACCTGGCGCAAATGGCTTGATCGCCGCGCAACAGGTTGCTCGGGCAGCGCCTGACGGCTACACCGTCTTCATCACCAGCATGACGACGCAGTCGGTCAATCCCTTCCTCTACAAGAAGCTGCCCTACGACCCGGTGGCGGATTTCATCCCGGTGGCGATGATTTCCAAGACGGCGATGGTGCTTGTGGTGAGGAACACCGAGGATCAGCCAAAGAGCGTCGCGGAGCTTACAGCGCGAATGCAGGCTGCGGGCTCGAAGCTGAGCTTCGCGAGTGGCAACACCTCTTCTCTGGTAGCGGGAAAAACCTACTCCAATGCCGTTTCTTCTCCCGCGCTTCATGTCCCTTACAAGGGAATTCCGCAAGCCGTCACCGATCTCATGGCCGGGGCGGTCGACTTCATGTTCTCAGATCTGACGGTGGCCAACCCCCTGGTTCAACAGGGGCGGCTTCGTGGTCTTGGGGTGACCGGTCCAACCAGAGCGTCAACCCTGCCAGACGTCCCGACGATGCGAGAAGCCGGCATGCCGATCGAACTGAGTGTCTGGAACGGAGCCTACGTTCCTGCAAAGACGCCGCATGCGGTTGTTGTCCGTTTGAACGAACTTTTGAATCAGGCGACGCAGAGCAAGCAAGGTCAAGAGAGATTCAAGCAAACCGGCGGCACCGTCGACACGATGTCGCCGGAAGAATTCGCAAAATTCAACGAGCAGGAAGTGCTGTTCTGGGGCCGCGCTGTGCGTGGCGCGGGCATTCAACCTGAATGACACATTGCAACACGTAAAGGACGATGAATGGAAGCAATTATTCCAAACTTGGAAGAATTGGAGCATCTTCGACAGACCACTCGCAGGTTCATGCGAGATGAAGTAAGGCCAGCCGAAGACAAGGTGCAGCACGATGCATATGAGCTGCCACAAGAACTGCTAAATCCGCTCAAACAAAAAGCGAAAGAGATCGGGCTTTGGGCCCTGCGCTCTCCAGCCGAGTATGGCGGCCAGGGGATGGGATTAGAGGCCTCAGCCGTCTTCGCTGAAGAGGCATCGCGATGCAAGATGGGCGCGTATATTCCGGCATGCGGGGCTACAGGGAGCAACCCGCCTGCGCCGATTCTTCTGGGCACTAAAGAGCAGATTGAAAGGTTCGCGATTCCTGCAATTGCGGATGGGGCCAAGGTCTTTATGGCGATTAGCGAGTCATCGGGCGGATCGGACCCGGCTCGCTCTATTCGCACGCGTGCAGTGCTCAAAGGTGACCACTATGTTTTGAACGGATCCAAACTGTGGATTTCGGGTGCTCAGAGTGCGAAGTGGGGGCTGGTATTTGCCCGCACCGGCGATCAAGGCGACCGCGGCGGGATCACCTGCTTCATCATCGACGGCAAGCCCAAAGGCTTGGCGCTCCGTGAAGTGCCGGTCATTCGCTCATTCCCGACCTATGAACTTACATTCGACAACGTTGAAGTTCCAGTGGAGAACCGCTTGGGTGGCGAAGGCCAGGGCTTTGCGCTTTGTGAGCGCTTGTTGGTCGAGGCACGTGTGCCGTACGCAGCGGGTTGCATCGGCATCGCACAGGAAGCACTCGAGATTGCGATCGACTGGGCTCGTGATCGGAGGGCATTTGGTTCGACGCTGAGCGAGAAGCAATCCATTCAGTGGATGATTGCAGACAGCGACATGGAACTACGAGCCGCACGGCTTTTGACGCAGGACGCCGCACGCAAGTGCGATGCTGGTCTTCCATTCAAGGTGGAGGCATCGATAGCCAAGGTCGTTGCCACAGAAACAGCGGGACGCGTGGTCGATCGATGCCTTCAGATTTTGGGCGGGATGGGCGTTGCCAAAGAAATGCCGCTTGAGCGCTGGTATCGGGAACTCCGCATCAAGCGCATCGGAGAGGGGCCTTCCGAAGTTCACCGGATGGTTCTTGCTCGTCAACTCTTCAGAGGCACTGCCTGATCGAGGTATCTGTATGTCAATTGATTTTGAAATCGTGGAAGACGGCATTGCCCGAATCACACTTAATCGCCCGGAACGACACAACGCATTTGACGAAGAACACTACCGGGATCTTTCTCTTGCCTGGGCAAGGGTGCGAGATGACCAGGCTATCCGCGTTGCCATCATCACCGGCGCGGGCGAAAAATCATTTAGCTCGGGCGCTGACCTGAAGTCATTTTTCGGCAAAAGAACCGCCACCGAGATGTGGCTGACGCAAAAGGACCAACTTCTCAATCGGGGGCTGGAGATATGGAAGCCGATCGTTGCCGCCGTCAACGGCTATTGCCTCGGTGGGGGCATGACCCTTCTGATGGCAACCGATGTTCGGGTGGCCGCTGAGCATGCGACTTTCGCGCTGTCAGAAGTCAAGCGGGGCATTGTGGCTGGCAACGGCGGGACGCAACGAATACTGGATCAGTTGCCGCGCGCCATCGCCATGGAGGTGCTGCTCACCGGGGACCGGTTCGACGCCGCCACCGCCGAACGGTGGGGGTTCGTCAACAAGGTTGTCCCGCTGGAACAATTGCAGGAAACGGCATTGACATACGCGCGAAGGCTCAATTCCAGCGCGCCACTCGCTCTTCAGGCTTCCAAAGAGCTGGCACTGCGAAGCCGCGAGATGAGCTTGGCAGACGGATTCCGGATGGAACTGTTCTTTAATCGCATGCTCCAGGCAACCGAGGATTTCAAGGAAGGCTCGGCGGCATTTGCAGAAAAGCGCAATGCGCGCTTCACGTCGACATGAGCACGGCGAACGCCTTGAGCGGGCGCTACGTGGTTGCTGGAATCGGAAGCACTGCATTCGGAAAGCTCGGACTAGACACTGTTTCACTGAATGCGATGGCGTGCCGGGAAGCACTTGCAGATGCCGGCATTTGCAAAGAAGAGGTTGACGCGCTTTTTCTGAAGGCGCCGACCTCCGCAAGAGAATCGCTCTACGGTCAGAAAGTTGCGGACGCAATGGGCATGCAACCCCGGTGGGGGGGCGCGTGGGACCAAGGCGGCGCTGCCAACGTCACCTTGATCGCTTTCGCCATCATGGCCATCGAAGCCGGGCAATGCGAAGTGGCTTTGGTCTCCTATGCTGACAACCCGCGCAGCGGCGCGGCCGACTTCTTCGGCCGGCCCCGCGGCGCAGAAGCCCCTCACGGGTGGTTTTCCGCTGCGGCGTGGTACGCCATGATCCATCAGCGGCACATCATCGAGCACGCAACGCCGCCCGAAGCGTTCGGCGCAGTTGCCATCGCCGCGAGAAGGCACGGAGCCGCCAACCCGAATGCGCAGCTGCGAAAACCGATCACGATGAACGACTACCTGGCGTCTCCCATGCAGATCGAGCCGCTGCACCGTGACGACTGCTGTCTTGTGTCCGATGGGGGCGGCGCAGTGGTGATCATGAGCGCGCAAAAGGCGAAAGACCTGCGCGTGCCTGCGCCAGTTCCCATTCTGGGATTCGGCGGAGGCAATACATCCGTTGAGTTACAGAACCGCGCGTGCCTGACGACAACAGAGGCCGTGCGCTCTTCGAGATTGGCATTCGACATGGCCGGAGTGCGTCCAATCGACGTCGACGTCGCGCAAATATACGACTGCTTTTCGGTCGCCGTTCTCATGACGCTCGAAGACTACGGCTTCTGCAGCAAGGGGAGCGTCTACGACTTTGTGCGTGACGGGCAGATCGAGTTCGGCGGGCGCCTTCCCATCAACACGAGCGGCGGCCTACTTTCAGAAACTGGCATGCCTGGCATGCAGCTTATCCACGAGGGTGTTCGGCAAATGCGCGGCTCGGCGACGCTGCAGGTGCCGGGTGCGAAATTGTGCGCGATCAGCAACCAGGGGGGGGCGATGCACACGCACGCGACTCTCTTGCTTGGAACTTGAGGTTACAGGATGCTTCCGCAGCCAGAAATCACCACTGCCAACAAGCCTTACTGGGATGCATTGCACATGGGACAGCTGATGTATCAGTGCTGTCCGTCGTGCGGCGCATGCTGGCTTCCCGCTCGAACGCTATGCCCCACTTGCCTTAAATCCGGCGTCGTCTGGCGGCCCGCCGAAGGGTCGGGGAAATTGGTGAGTTGGGTCGTCTTTCATGTCGCGTATCACGAGGCCTTCAAGGATAAGGTGCCGTACAACGTGGCGCTGGTCGAGTTGAAGGAGGGTCCCCGACTGATCAGCAGCGTTCTGGCTTCCTCGCAAGAACTTTACGGAGACGCGCCGCTGCGACTGAAGATCGAGACGGAAGACGGAATCGCATTGCCGCGATTCTGTATTGAAAAGGATTCTGATGCCAAATGAAACGTCGGGGACGGCCGGGGCTCCGCTGCAAGGCGTGGTTGTGCTTGACCTTACCCAGATTTACAACGGACCTTATGCGACCTTTCTGATGGCGATGGCCGGCGCCGATGTCGTCAAAATTGAGCCGCCGGACGGAGAGCATTTGCGCCGCCGACCCAATTCGGGTGGAACAACCGAGCCCTTTGCCGTTCTCAATGCGAACAAACGAAGTCTTGTCCTGGATCTCAAGACCGATGCGGGGCGCCAGGTTCTCCTCGAACTGGTCCGCAAGGCCGATGTCCTGGTCGAGAACTACGCACCCGGCGTTATGGCAAGGTTGAATCTTGGTGCCGATACGCTGCACCAGACAAACCCCCGGCTTGTGATTGCGTCCGGGAGTGGTTATGGCGCCGAAGGGGCCTATCGCGACTTCACCGCCATGGACCTCACGGTGCAGGCGATGTCGGGCGTGTTGAGCGTCACCGGGCACCCGGACCAGGAGCCGGTCAAGGCCGGTCCAGCCATCGCCGATTTTTTTGGTGGTATCCACCTTTATGGTGCAATCGTCACGGCACTCTACAAACGACAGCAGACCGGCGAAGGCTCCTGTGTCGAGGTGGCGATGATGGACGCGCTGGTTCCCAGCCTCATGTCCAACCTCGGACTGCACAACAGTGGGGAACTACAGAATTTGCGCACCGGCAACGGTCATGGCGGACTCCTTGTCGTTCCCTACAACGTCTACCCCGTACAGGACGGCGGTGTTGCCATCCTGGCTGTAAGCGACCAGCATTGGCTGGCACTGGGCGGCGTCCTTGAGTACCCCGATCTGGTGACAGATCCCCGTTTTGTGGATAAGTCAAGCCGGGTCAAAAACCGCGCTGCGCTCGACGCGCGGATCGGTGAGTTGACCATGAAGTTCACAAAACAAATGCTCTTCGATCGGCTGGTGGCAGCGCGCGTTCCGAGCGCTCCGGTCAGAAGTCTCGACGAAGTCATCAACGACGAACATCTTCATGCACGCGGGATGCTCAAGTGGACTGAGCACCCCGTCTATGGGCGCATGTTGGCCATGGGAAGTCCGCTGCGGTTCAGCAACTATGCCGGCCCGCGGGGCATTGACAGCCACGAGCTTGGCGCTGACAGCCAAGAGGTCCTAGCGCAGATGGCAAGCATCAAAGGCTCTCAGTTTGACGAACTGGCGCGAGCCGGTGCATTTGGAAAGAAATGAAATGGGATTGAACAGTCAACTTCAAGAATCGGCTGAGCGCGGCGTGGAAGCCACTTACTTTGCGGCGCTGTCGCAAGGAAAACTGATGATTCAACGTTGCGCCGATTGCAAGCGCGCCATTTTCTACCACAGGCAGTTCTGCCCGCATTGCGACAACGAAACCCTCACGTGGGAGCAGGCGTCAGGTGCCGGGACCGTGCACTCGGTGACGACGTTGCGTACGAAGCCAGACCGGCCGTACAACATTTCCCTGGTTGATCTGGACGAAGGGGTCCGCATGATGGGCCGTGTGGACGGCATTGCGCCCGACGAGGTGAAGATCGGGATGCGTGTGCGCGCACGGATCATCGAACAGGGCGGTAAGCCTCTGGTCGTCTTCCTGACCTTGCCGGAGGCCGCATGAACGAATCCCTTCTTCGCGGCGCGGTCGCGATCTCCGGTGTCGGGACAGCGGGGTGCGGAGATGCGTCCGGCTTTACTGACATGGAAATACTGGCAAAGGCGGCGCGGTCCGCCGTGCACGATGCGGGTCTGAAGATGTCGGACATCGACGGCATTGCCACCGCCAACCTCAGCGCTGCATTGTGGCCCTTGAACGTCGTCGAGTATCTCAATGTCCGTCCTTCCTATGTCGATGGAACCAATATAGGAGGGACATCGTTCATCGGTCATATGCTGCCAGCTGCAAGAGCCTTGATGAGCGGGCAATGTAATGCGGTACTCGTGTGTTATGGAAGCACTCAGCGATCAACAAGGGTTCCCCGGCGCGAGCGTGCGGATGCAAGGGCGCTTCTAGACCCGCTGCCATATGAAGCACCTTATGAGCCGTTCAACCCGCCCTCTTCTTACGCGCTCATTGCCGCGCGGCACATGCACGAGTATGGAACGACCCGGCGTCAACTCGCCGAGGTTGCGGTGGCTGCCCGACGTTGGGCTCAACTTAATCCGGAAGCGTTCGCGCGGGACCCGCTGAGCCTGCAGGACGTTCTCTCCGCCCGGATGGTCAGCGACCCATTCACGGTTTATGACTGCTGCCTTGTCACCGACGGCGCGGGAGCTTTCGTGATGGTGCGCTCCGACAGGGCGCGGGATCTGCCCCAAAAGCCCGTTCACGTGCTGTCGTGTGCGACGAGCGTCTGGCATCGCCAGGTTTCCGGCATGCACGATCTGACGGTGACGCCCGCATCCGAATCCGGCCCGAAAGCCTTGGCTCAGGCGGGCCTGACAACCGCGGACATGGACATGGTCCAGCTCTACGACGCGTTCACTATCAACACGATCATGCTTCTGGAGGATCTGGGATTCTGCAAAAAAGGCGAAGGCGGCGCCTTTGTGGAAAACGGCGCAATTGCGCCAGGCGGACGCTTGGCCGTGAACACCAACGGCGGCGGACTCTCCTGCGTTCATCCCAACATGTACGGCGCGTTCGCGGTGATCGAAGCAGTGCGGCAGTTAAGAGGCGACTGTGGCGAGCGACAGCTTAGCAAGGCCCGGACCGCACTGGTCCACGGCAACGGCGGCGTTTCCGCCGCCGCCCAGTCCACGGCCGTTCTCTCCACTTCGGACGTCCTGTGAAAGCGAATCAACGTTCGGCACCCAAAGAAGTATGCCCATGAACAAAATATGCCCAGATATCGCGACGGCAATCGCCGATATCCGCGATGGATGCACAGTGCTTGTGTCCGGTTTCGGGGGCGCCGGCCAGCCTACCGATCTGATTCATGCGCTGATCGATCAAGGAGCTCGCGACCTCACGATCGTCAACAACAATGCGGGTAACGGAGAGAACGGTCTCGCTGCACTTCTCAAAGCCGGGCGGGTTCGCAAGATCATCTGCTCGTTCCCCAAAACCGCAAACTCCCATGTTTTCGACAGCCTCTATGCCGCCAAGGAGATTGAGCTGGAACTGGTACCGCAGGGAACGTTGGCTGAACGCCTGCGGTGTGCAGGAGCGGGCCTCGGAGGATTTTTCACGCCTACTGGGGTAGGGACGCCAATCGCGCAGGGCAAGCGCACGGAAGTGATAAACGGTAGGGAGTTCCTTTTCGAAACACCGTTGCCCGCCGAGTTCGCGCTGATCCAGGCCGACGCTGCCGATCGCTGGGGCAATTTGACGTACCGCAAGACGGCGCGCAATTTTGGCCCTGTGATGTGTGCCGCGGCTACCACCACGATCGTGCAGGTTGCCCGCATCGTCCCTCTTGGAAGTATCGATCCGGAGCATGTCGTCACACCCGGGATTTTTGTTTCCCGAGTCGTAGAAGTCAGTCATCCACTGTATTCAAGCTGAGGAGCCGTATGAACAAATGGACAACCCAGGAGATGGCTCAACGACTCGCGCGAGACATCGAGCCCGGATGGTATGTGAACATCGGAATCGGAATGCCGGAAATGGTCTGCGAGAACTTGCGCGAAGACGATGACATCATCTTGCAGAGCGAGAACGGCATCCTCGGCATGGGACCCCTGGCGCGCGGAGATGACATCGACACCGACCTTGTCAATGCAGGCAAGAAGCCTGTCACCGCACGTTTAGGGGCGTCCTACTTCGAGCACACCACATCGTTCGCGATGATGCGTGGAGGGCATCTCGACCTGTGCATCTTGGGCGCCTTCCAGGTATCGGGCAGCGGGGATCTGGCGAACTGGTCCCTGGGCAGACCGGGCATTCCGCCGGCCGTAGGCGGTGCGATGGATTTGGCGGTTGGGGCCAAGCGGGTGTACGTCATCATGGACCACACTACAAAAGACGGGGGGCACAAAATACTGCCGCAGTGCACGCTGCCACTGACCGGTCTGTGCGTCGTGACGCGTGTCTACACCGATTTGGCCGTCCTGGAACGACGGCATGACCGCATGCATGTCATCGATCTTGCACCCGGTGTCTCGTTTGACATGGTCCAGCGAGCGACGAGTGTGCCACTTATCGCGCCCTGATTCGTTCGTGTCAGCGGAGCCGTGCTCGTCGATTCCGTGAACTCGCAACACGTTCTCGTCCGGTCCACGCCGACCGTCGTATCCGACGCTATGAGCCGGCCTAATTCGGCGGGCATCGTCGATGGACATGAACCTTGTGTCGCGTATTGCGGAAGAGCGTGACTGGTGTTTTCGGCATGGAGACAGCTGGTTTCGCGAGCGTGACCTTCATTTCGGTGACGTGACCGAGGCATCAAATTCTGCTTGCTGTCGGAGGGCGAACCGGCTCGCCGGTAGGTACTCAAGTTGCGTATGAACCAACTGCTGGGCATAGGGGGGCGCGGCTCTTCGGTGGTCTCGGCCAGATTGCCCCGATCGGCACCGCTTGCCATGGTCGTGCGCAGCGTCTCCTTGCACTAGGCATCGCAACAGGAGACAGTAATGACCTAGATGACCATGCCCTTCTCCTTCAAGCGGACCGCTTCTTCGACAGCGATCTCGTCGAAGGGTTCATGCTCATCCTGGCGTTGGCGTTGGCGTTGGCGTTGGCGTTGGCGTTGGCGTTGGCGTTGGCGTTGGCGTTGGCGATGCCGTCGGCCTTCACTCGAACCTTCACGTTGTAGTCGACGACGCGTCGGGGCGTTCGACAGGGAGAAGAGTTTTCATCGACGTGTTATCTAAAAGAAAAAGCAGGACGTGGCTTGTGCGAGGACCACTCCGGTTTCAGTCGTTGGCGAGGAAACGGCCGACCATGTCATTGAAAGACGAGGCCCATTCGATCTGGGTCCAATGCCCGCAATGCGGATACACATGCAGCTGCGCGCGAGGGATCAGGCTTGCCAGGGTCAGCGCGTTCGATAGTGGAATGACCTTGTCTTCGCGGCCGTGGACTACCAGCGTCTCGTGCGGTAGCGCGCGGATCTTGTGCTCCGGCGTGGTCATCGCCTGGATGTACTGCTGGCGCGGGGCGGGAGAGAACATTTGCGCGAAGCGCTCCTGAACGCCTTCGCGTGTGCTGGCGCGGTAGCGAAGCTCTGCGAGCTCGTCGTTGACGAGCTTGCGATCATGCGCAAAGACGTCGAGCAGGCCCTTCATGTTCTCTATGGAAGGTGTGTAGCCCCACACGGCATCCAGACCGGGCGTCAGCGGAAAGTCGATGCCCACGCTGCCCATCAGTACCAACTTGCGCACGCGCTCGGGCCGGCTGGCAGCAATGGCGAGGGCGAGCCCGCCGCCAAAGGAATTGCCCACGAGATCGACGGAGTCCAGCTCCAAGGCGTCCAGGAATCCCACCAGGTGCTCAACCCACGTGTCGAGCCCGTAGCGCGTCCCGGCGGGTGCGTCTGTGTAGCCGAAGCCGACCATGTCAGGAGCCAGCACGCGGGCCTGTTTCGACAAGGGCCCGATGTTCAGTCTCCAGTTGGCCCAGGCGGTCACACCCGGGCCGGAGCCGTGAATCATCACCACTGGATGGCCATTCCCTTGGTCGTGGTAGTTGGTGTCGAAGCCGGCCGCCCGAATGCGATGGCCGAGTTCGGGATTTGGCGTAGAGCTCATGAGGTCGCCTTGCTTTCGCGGTCGCAAATGTTGGCCAGCACTTCGGCGCCGCGATTGGCCGCAGACAGGCCACGGAACAAAAAGCACAGACTGACAACCGCTTGCATCTCCTCCCAGCTGGCGCCAGCCTTCCGCGCCGCGATGCCGTGCATGATGGCAGCGTCGCTGAGGTCCATCAGCAGCATGCCGAAAAGCATCAACTGCGAGGTCTTCACATCGAAGCACGAGGGGTACATGCCATGCTCGCGCATCTGCTCCTGCAGACTGAGCATCTTCGGATCGAGCGCGCCGGTAACGAGCATGCGTGCCTCAATGCGCGGCGGCACGAAGCCGACCAGTTCCTCGTAGATCGCTGCGCGCTGTTCGAGCGACGCGCTTTCATCGGCGTAGCTCCCCATGGATTTCTGAACTGCGTCTCTGTTAATTCGGGGTGGCAACATGGTCATTCCTTTGTTTGTTCGGGCCAGTAGGCAAAGCCCAATCCGGTTTTGGCGTGGTGCGCCGGGATGTAGTCAACAACCTCCCCCTTCCACTGGCACGCGCCGGCGGCGACGATCCAGGCACGGGTCTCGCCGGTACCACCGCGCATGGTGGCCGAATCGACCGTGAAGAGGTTCTGCAGGTCCGCGCCACGGTTGGTCGCGATGCGGTCGAGGATCCATCTGTCCAACGGCTCATCGATCCAGCCAGCGCGCGGCCCCACGGGGTCGTGCGACAGCCCGCCCGAGGCGTAGATGGCGACCCGTTCGGGTCGGTGTGCCAGCAGCTTGGCCAGCGTCTGCCCGACCTGCCAGCAACGCCGAGCAGTGGGCAGTGGTGGGAAGTAGCAGTTGAGGTACAGGGGGATGATCGGCACGTCCAGTTTGGGCAGGAGGCGCTGGGCTGGATAGACGATCATGTGCGAGGTGCCTCGCTCGGGATGCCGTCCCAGTGGCTTCATCACCGAGGTGGAAGCCATGTCGAAACCTTCTTCCAGCATGGCTTCGAGCAGGTAGGTCGAGAGTTCCTGGTGCACGGGAAGGTGGATGCGCGAGTCCTCCGCCGGCTGATCGACATAGAACGGCGCCGCCGAACCCCAGACCTCTTCGCCCGTGAACAGGCACATCGCCGGATTGCAGCGCTGGTCAAACATGTCCTCCTGGTCGTCGCCAACGAATATCACCGCATCGGGGCGATAGGCCTCCAGCTGCCGGCGCAATACTTCGAATGCCGTGTCAATGCGCTGCACGTACCCGCGAATGACCTCGGGTGTCTCCAGCTTGGCGGTGTGCGGCTGGGATTCCTTCATGTAGTCGGGAATCGCGCCGTACACCTTGGGCCACAGCTCGGGCGGGCAGAACATGGCGGGGGCGTGCGATGACGCCAGTCCCAGTCCAATCATTGGTTAGCTCCTCGTGAATGCATATGGGTGACCTGCATCAAGGCCTGCACCATGGCCTCTGGGCTGGCCTTGTTTTGTCCGGCGATGTCCATGGCCGTGCCGTGGCCGACCGATGAGAAAAGCACCGGTGTTCCGATCGACAGCGCTGCTGCGCCATGCTTTGCCATCAGCTTGGCGGGTACATGGCCCTGGTCGTGGAGCATCACCACGAACGCATCGCAGTCGCTGCGTGGCAGCAAAGTGTCCGCACCGATCGGCCCGATCAACTCGATGTCTTCGCCTCGGCAGGCCTCGATGGCGGGGGCAATGCGCTCGATCTCATCGGTGCCAAAAAGACCCGACTCCCCAGCGTGGGGATTGACGCCAGACACACCAATCCGAGGACGAACGTATCCGAGCTGGCGCAACGCCCGAGCCGTCGCGCGGATCACTTTCTCGACCCGCTCGCGTGTGATCATCTCGATGGCATCGCGCGTGCTCAGATGCACCGTCACGTGCGCGATTCGCATTGAGTCCCAGCACAACATCAGCACCACTTCGTCGATGGGGGTGTTTGTCCGTCTTGCCAGATATGAAGGGTGTCCGTCGAAGGCGATGCCCGCCTCTTTGATCGCCACCTCGTGGATGGGCGCGCCTACGACGGCATCAACATGCCCGTCCATGGCTGCTTGCACGGCTGCGTCTAGCGCCGCCACGGTGGCCGCGCCATAACGGGCAGCCACGCGGCCCAGTTCAAGGCCTTCGCCCAAGCTGTCGACATGGACGATGGCCAACTCGTCGGAGCAGCCGGCGATCTCGGACGCCGACGACAGCGTGCGACAGTCAATGGACATTCCACAGAGTTGGGCATGCATGTCCAGCGCCCGACGATCGCCGAACAGGACGATACGACAGCGCTCCCTGACGCGCGGATCCGCCGCTGCCTTGAGTGCGATCTCGGGCCCGACCCCAGCCGGATCGCCCAGCGTCACGGCAACCACGCGACGAGCGGGCACCCCGCTCATAGTGGCAGCGCCAGCAGTGTGTCAACGCGTGAGCTGTCGCACACCACGATGCGCTCGACGAAGGAAGCCTTGCCATCGGCGACGCGCACGCGGTCCTGATAGGTACCGGCGGCAAAGGTCGACATTTCGCCAGTGCGCATGGTGCGCAGAATCAGAAAGCTCGTCTCAACTTGCACGAGCCCGTTGTCCACGGACAGGATGAAGGGACGCCCCATCAAGTGCCGGTAGGGGTCTCCTCGTTTTCAGTGCAATAAGTGACGGTACGAAAAGCTAGCACTGGCGCGGAGGTGGTGTTGGTAGATCGTTGATTTCATTGACTTTCCTGTTCACTTTCAAATCTGCGATTCGTGGCGTCAAACCGTGGTCGGTTTCATCCATTGGTGCCAGTTATCGATGCATTTGGCCGCGAAGGCAGGATTTGGTCAGCATAGCGGTCAACCGGGAAGCGAAACACACCCCGCAAGTTGATGCTCTCCAGCCTGGTGGGCGCAATCTTCGGGGTCGATTTGTTTTCGTTGTCAAAAGTGA
>NZ_AUGX01000067.1 GCF_000422885.1 Ottowia thiooxydans DSM 14619
GTGTTTCGCTTCCCGGTTGACCGCTATGCTGACCAAATCCTGCCTTCGCGGCCAAATGCATCGATAACTGGCACCAATGGATGAAACCGACCACGGTTTGACGCCACGAATCGCAGATTTGAAAGTGAACAGGAAAGTCAATGAAATCAACGATCTACCAACACCACCTCCGCGCCAGTGCTAGCTTTTCGTACCGTCACTTATTGCACTGAAAACGAGGAGACCCCAACAGCAACGCGGCGGCCAGCAGGCCCCAGGCCAGGCCTGCCGGCATCAGACGCAGCGCCAGCAGGAACAGGCCGAACACCAGCAGGTTCAGCAGCGCGTCGGTCCGGTCGATACGGGCTGCCGAAGTGTGCCGGGCCGGTGGCAGCAGCCGCCAGGCGGCCCCGGCGCCCGCCAGCGCCAGCAACGCAGTGCACAGGTAGAGCCAGCGCCACGAGCCCCAGGCCAGCACCACGGCCGCCAATGTAGGCGCCAGAGTCATCGACAGCGCGGTGGCGGTGGACAGGGTCGCCAGCGCCCGCGCCAGCTGCGACGCGGGCAGCGACGCGCGCAGCAGCGCTGTGTTGACCGCCATCACGCCGGCCGCCCCGATGCCCTGCACCACCCGGGCCAGCACCAGCAGCGGCAGCGTCGGAGCGGCCGCGCTCAGCAGCGCGCCCCCGCCCAGCACCAGCAGGCCGCCGAGGTAGATGCGCTTGAAGCCGATCTGCTGCCCCAGCGCGGCCAGCGGCAGCAGCAGGCCCAGCACCACCATCTGGTACAGGTTGACCACCCAGATCGCCGCATCCCGGCTGCTGTCGAAATCCGCCGCCACCCGGGGCAGCAGCACCGTGACGGCCATGCTGTCGACCACCACCAGGCCGATGACCAGGACCTGCAATCCCTGGGCCAGCCAGGGCCGGGTGGAGGCCAACGGTGCTCAGGCCACGACGCGGGCGGAACGCAGCCCGGCGATCTCGTCCGCCGACAGCCCGAACTCGGCCAGCACCTCGTCGGTGTGCTGGCCCACCGTCGGCGCCTCGCTGCGCACCGACAACGGTGTCTCGGAGAACCGTGCCGTCGGCCGCACCCGGCGGATGCGCCCCTCGGTCGGGTGCTCGACCGTCTCGAAGAAGTCGACCGCCTTCAGGTGCGGGTGGTCGACCAGCTCCTCCAGCGCATAGATCGGCGTGCAGGGCACGTCCAGCGCCTCGCAGCAGGCCACCCACTCGGCCGTGGTGCGCGACGGCGTGATCGAATGCATGTCGCCGTACAGCTCGGCGATGCGGGCATTGCGCTGGTGGCGGTCCGACATGTCGTACTTGGCCGCCAGGTCCGAGCGGTCGACGAACGCAAAAAAGGCGTTCCAGTGTTTTTCGGTGTAGGGCAGCATCGCGATGAAGCCGTCGGCCGTGCGCGCCGGCCGCCGGCCGCCGGTGAGGATGCGCTGGTAGCCGGCCGGCTGGGTGCTGCCGTCGAAGGTCAGCCCGCCCAGGTGTTCGGCCAGCACGAACGAGGTCAGGGTCTCGAACATTGGCACCTCCACATACTGGCCCACACCGGTGCGGTCCTTGCAGACCAGCGCGCCGAGCATCGCCGTCGCCAGCGCCAGGCCGGCCGTTTTGTCGGCGATCAGCGAAGGCACGTAGTCCGGCGCCGCGTGGCCGATGCCGTTCAGCGCGGTGAGTCCGCAGGCCGACTGGATGATGTCGTCGAAGGCCGGGCGGTCGCGGTGGGGCCCGTCCTGGCCGAAGCCGGTGGCTGCGCAGTAGATCACCGACGGATGCAGCGCGCGGACCTCCTCGTAGCCGAAGCCCAGCCGCTCGATCGCCTGGGTGCGCATGTTGTGCACGAAGATGTCGGCGCTGGGAATCATGCGGCGCAGCAGCGCGCGCCCCTGTTCGGTCTTCAGGTCCAGCGCCACCGAGCGCTTGTTGCGGTTGACGGCCAGGAAGATCGAGCTCATGCCGCGGCGCTGCGACACGCCGTTGGCCCGCATGCCGTCGCCGGCCAGGCCCTCGACCTTGATGATCTCGGCCCCCATGTCGCCGAGGATCTGCGTGGCCAGCGGGCCGAACACCACACCGGTGAGGTCCAGGATGCGTACGCCGGCCAGCGGGCCGGGCTTGGAGTGGCTTGGTTTGTCCATGGTGATGTGCCTGAGGTTCAGCGGGGCAGTTGCACCAGGTCGCGCGCGATGACCATGCGCTGCACCTGGCCCGTGCCCTCGACGATGTCCATTGCCTTGATGTCGCGGAAGATCTTCTCGATCACGCTGCCGCCCGCGGCAGCGGCGGGGCCGGCGATCTCCATCGCCAGCTGGGCCGCCTCCAGCGCAGCCGCCGGGCCCAGCGCCTTGGCCATCGAGGCCTGTGGCACGTTGGGCATGCGCTGGTCGGCCATCCAGGCGGCGTGCAGCGCCACGAGCAGGGCGCTCTTCAGCCGGCGCTGCATGCGCTCCAGCCGGTCGGCCACCCGCGGCAGCGCGATCGCCCCCGAGGCGCGGGCCAGCCGCAGGGCCTCGTCCAGTGCGGCGCGCCCCATGCCCACCGCCATCGCACCAACGGCGGGACGCCCGGAGTTGAAGGTGTCCATCGCCCCCTTGAACCCTGCCGCCTTCTCGTAGTAATCGGCACCGCCCAGCAGGTTCTCGTCCGGCACCCGGCACTGGTTCAGGAAAAAGCTGATCGATTCGTACGAGCGCAGGCCCATCTTCGATTCGGTGCGGAAGCCCTCCATGCCCGGCGTGCCCTTCTCGATGACGAAGGCCCGGTGGCCGCGGCGGCCCTGGCCCGGGTCGACGGTGGCCCAGACCACCGTCCAGTCGGCCCGCTCGGCGTTGCCGGAGAACGCCTTGGCGCCGTTGAGCACCCAGCCCCCGTCGACCTTGGTCGCGCGGGTGCGGATCGCCGCCACGTCGGAGCCGCCCGAAGGCTCGGTCATCGCAAACGCGCCCCAGCGCGGGCGCTCCGGCGCCAGGAACGGCGACAGTAAACGCCGCTTCTGCTCTTCCGTGCCCATGCCCAGCACCGGCCGCTCGCCCAGGCCCGGGCCGGGCATCGCGATGCTGATGCCACGGTCCCAATAGGCCAGCTCCTCCGAGACCAGCACGTGGGCGACCGCGCTGCGTTTGTGTGGTGCCTGGCCGTCGGGCCGCCAGCTGGTGCGACCGAAGCCCAGCGCCAGCATGTGGCGGAACAGCGGATGGTCGGTGGCCAGCGGGCCACCCTGCCGATCCGCCTCCAGGCCGGCCGGCCGGAACAGTTCGCGGCCCAGCGTGCGCGTACGCACCAGCTCGGCCTGGATGTCCGCTGGAATCTCGAAATTCATGCCGTGCCCTCCGCCGCCACGGCCGGCGCCGACAGCAGGAAAGCATGGTGATGGCCGGTCCCGGCGCCGGACACCGGGCGCGGCACACCATCGGCCCACGCGGCATCGATGCCACCGAGCATCAGCGACAGGGTTTTCAGCTCGCGCATGTATTTCTCCACCGGGTAGTCGCGCATGAATCCGGAGGCGCCGTGCACCTGCAGCGCAAACGGACCGACCAGGTCCGCGGCCTGGGCCGCCTCGGCAAAACACTGGGCCGCCTCCTCGGCCACGGCCGCACCCTGGTCGTAGCGGGCCGCCGCCTCCTGCAGCAGCAGCCGCGTGCCGGACACGGCCATGTGCATGTCGACCAGCGCAAAGGCCATGGCCTGGTGGTGGGCCACCGGCTTGCCGAACACCACACGGTCCACCGCATAGTCCCGCGCCACCGACACCGCCGCGGCCATCTGGCCGACCATCGCCGCAACGGCACACAGGCGCGCGTAGGCCAGGACCCGGCGGGCCGCCGCCGCATCCGTCATGCTGTGAGCAATGGGTGCCGCCTGCAGCACGATGCGCGAGGCGCCCGAGGCCAGCAGGCCGGCCCCCGGCACCGGCTCCAGCCCCCAGGGCCCGGTCAACAGGTGCAGGCTGTCGCCGCGCAGCACCAGCAGCCGGTCGAGCCGCGCGAGCGGCGCCCACTCGACCACCCCGCTGATCCGCCCGTCGGCCAGCACCAGCGACTGGCCGGCGTCCACGTGCAGGTAGGCCGTGGCACCGGGCTCGGCGCACCGGTCCGCCAGCCAGCGTTCGCGTCCGGCCGCACCACCAAAGGCGGCCAGCGCCTGCCAGGCCAGCGCGTTGTGGTTCAGCGCCGGCACGGCGCCGGCATCGGCCGTGGCCAGTGCCTCGAGCACCACACAGCGGTCCAGCAGGCCGAGTCCGGCGCCGCCGTCGTCGACCGGCCAGTCGATGCGCGCCAGGCCGAGCTCGTCGAACTTGGCCAGCACCTCGGGTGCCAGCGCCCGGCCGGCCTCGTGCCGGCGCTGGGCCGGCGCCAGGAATTCGGCCGCGAACTTCTTGGCCAGCTCCTGGCACAAGCGCATGTCTTCAGTGGGATTCCAATCCATGGGATACCTGTGGGTTGCACCGTGTGGGTGCCGCGCCGAACGCGGCCGCCGTCACTGCGGCTTGATGCCGACCTTGTCGGCGATGCTCTTCAGCCGGTCGTACTCTTCCTTCTGGAACGCGGCCTGCTGCGCCGCGGTCAGCGGCATCAGCGAGCCCCCGCCGAACTTCGCCTGGTAACCCCGTGCGTAGTCGGTGTCGAGGATCTTCTGCATCGCGTTCTCCAGCACGGCCGCCACCGGCTCCGGCGTGTGTTTGGCCGCGTAGACCGACAGCCAGGTCAGGTACAGGTACTCGGGAAAACCGGCCTCCTGCACCGTCGGCACCTCGGGCACCTGGAAATGGCGCTTGTCGGAGGTGACGCCCAGCGCCCGTACCTTGCCGGCCTTGATGTGGGTGACCGCGCCGCTGATGTCGACCAGCGCCGCGTCGATGTGGCCGCCCTCCAGGTCGGTCATGATCTGGGTCTGGCCCTTGTACGAGACGTTCTGCAGCTTGGCACCCGACAGCTGAGACAACCAGGCATTCGCCAGGATCTGGCCGGCCGAGTAGGTGGCGATGTTCAGCGCATGGGGCCCGCTCCTGGCCGCCTCGGTGAACTCCTGCAGCGTCTTGTACGGCGAGCTGACCGGCACCAGGTAGACCGACATCGAGCGGCTGAGGCCGGAGATCGGCCGCAGGTCGTTGAACGGGTCGTAAGCCAGGCTCTTCTCGGTCAGCGGGTTCACCGTGATCGGCGAATTGCTCGCCATCAGCAGCGTGTAGCCGTCGGCCGGCGCGTTCTTCAGCGTCATCACGCCGATCGCGCCGTTGGCGCCGGGGCGGTTCTCGACCACCACCGGCTGGCCCAGCAGCTTGCCCAGCGGTTCGGCGTAGTACCGTGCCGCCGTGTCGGTACCGCTGCCGGGCGTGAAGGGAACAATGATGCGCAGCGGCTTGCTGGGGAAACTGGACTGGGCGGCGGCCACGAGGGCACAACCCGCCAGCACACAACTCGAAACCATCCTGGACAACAGGTTCATCGCGTTACTCCGGAAAACAAGGAAGAGGGGGTTGAGGGACTGCTACATGTCTCCGAAATCCGGACGCCGCCGGGCCAGCGCGGCATCGACCGCCTCGGCATGGGCGGGTGTGTATTGGGCGAGGGCCTGGGCCGCCGCGGAGATGGGCAGCACGGCATCGAGCGACAGGTCGTCGGCCTGGCGCATCAGCTTCTTCGTCAGGCGCAGCGTGGCGTTCGCATTGGCGGCGACCTGGCCGGCCAGCTCGCGGGCACGCGCCATCAGCGCGTCGGGCTCCAGCACCTCGGAGACCAGGCCCCAGCGCAGCGCCTGGCCGGCGTCGATCGTGCGGCCGGTGAACATCATCTCGGCGGCCGCCGCATGGCCGATGGCCCGCGGCAGCAGCCAGGCCCCGCCGTCGGCCGGCACCAGTCCGATGCGCACGAAGCTGGAGGCGAACTGCGCCGATTGCGAGGCGATGCGCATGTCGCACATGCAGGCCAGGTCCAGGCCGACGCCGATCGCCGGGCCGTTGATCGCGGCGATGCTCGGTACCTCCAGCTGGTAGAGGCTGCGCGTCAGCCGGTGGATGCCCTGGATGAAGCTCTGCTCGATCACATGCGGCAGCACACGGGGTGTGGCCTGCAGCTTGCGCTGCATGGCCTTCAGGTCGCCGCCGGCGGAGAACGCCGAACCGGCGCCGGTGACGATGGCCACCCGCACGCGGGGATCGGCGTTGACCTCGCCGCAGACCCGGATCATGTCTTCGCGCAGCGTGTCGACGAAGGCATTGCGGGCCTCGGGGGCGTTGAGGGTGATGGTCGCGACATGGTCGGCGACGTCGAGCAGGACGGTAGACATGGCGGGCTTTCGCAGGGGGGAGGCCGATTCAGATCGGCGCCCAGTTGAAGACGTCGGCGGTTTCTTCCAGCGGCGTGAGCCCGTTGCGCATCGCCGGCAGCGCATGGGCGGCGATGGCCTCGGGTGTCCAGCCCTCGGACTGGTGCACCGACTTCAGCGGCCGCGGCTGGCTCATCAGCATGATCTCGTTGCCCCGCACGGCGAACACCTGGCCGTTGACATCGGCCGCCAGATCGCTGGCCAGGAAAACCACCAGCGGCGCCACCTTGGCCGGTGTCATCAGCTGCTGCTTGCGTTCGGCCGCGCGCTGCTGTTCGGGTGTGGTGACCGGGATCGAGGCCACCATCCGGCCCCAGGCGAACGGCGCGACGCAGTTGGAACGCACGCCCGAGCGCTGCAGGTCGATCGCGATGGTGCGCGACAGGCCGACGATGCCCATCTTGGCCGCCGCATAGTTGGCCTGGGCCCGATTGCCCACCAGGCCCGAGGTCGAGGTCATGTGGACGAAGGCCCCGCCGCCCTGCTCCTTGAAGAAGCCGGCCGCCGCGCTGCTGGTGTAGAAGGAGCCGTACAGGTGCACCTTCAGCACCGCGTCCCACTCCTCGTCGCTCATCTTGTGGAAGAAGCGGTCGCGCAGGATGCCGGCGTTGTTCACCACACAGTCGATGCGACCGAAGGCCTCGACCGCCTGGCCGATCAGCCGCACCGCGCCTTCGCGCGTCGCGATCGAATCGGTGTTCGCCACCGCCGAGCCGCCGGCGGCGCGGATCTCGCGCACCACCGCCTCGGCCGGCCCGGTGTCGTTGCCCTCGCCGCTCAGCGAGGCGCCGATGTCGTTGACCACCACACACGCGCCGGCCGCGGCCAGCTGCAGCGCGATGTCGCGGCCGATGCCACCACCGGCACCGGTGACCACGGCCACCTTGTTGCGCATCGATCTGCTCATTGATTCACCTCGTTTGATGCTTGAAAAACGGCGCGGCCATGGCCGATGACCTGGGTCTCGCGCGCCGGGACATGGCCCTCCAGCGCGATGTGGCTGCCTTCTTCCCACAGCCGGAACTCCACCGCCTCGCCCGGGTACAGCGGCGCGGAGAAACGCACGTCCAGCGCCACCAGCCGCTCGGCCCGCCCACCGGCGCAGGCCCGCACGGCTGCCACGGCCGCCGCGCCATAGGTCGCCAGGCCGTGCAGGATCGGACGCGGAAATCCGGCGCGCTGCGCAAAGCCCGGATCGATGTGCAGCCGGTTGCCGTCGCCACACAGGCGGTACAGCAGCGCGGCATCGGGGCGCGTGGCGAGCACGGCCCGGTGGTCGGGCACACGGGCCGGCGCGGCCACCAGCGGCGGCGGCACCTCGGCGTCCAGCACCAGGTCGGCGTCCGCGGTGGCGGAAAACCCGCCGTCGCCGCGGCAGAAGAACAGCTGCCAGGCCCGTCCGTAGGCCTGGCCATCCTCCGACTCCAGCGTCTTGCAGACGGTGACCAGCGCACCCTTGCCCGCCCCCTTGTCGACGACACGCACCACCCGCGAGTGCCCGACGATGCGCCCCTGGGCCGGCAGCGCGCGGGTCAACGCGATGCGCTGCTCGCCATGGACCAGCCGGGTGTAGTCGATCGCCAGCGCCGCCTCGTCCCGGGCCCAGAAGCCGGGCGAGGCCAGCACCGCGGCCATGCTGGGCAGGGCCACCTGGTCGGCCTCGTCGACCAGGCGCAGCTGCCCGGCATCGAGTGGATCGCTCACCGCCCCCACCGCCAGTGCGTACAGCGCGCTGTCGCGGGCCGTGTAGTCCTGCACCACGGTGCGCTGCCAGCGGCCGAGGGCTTCGAGGTTCACGCCCGCTCCTCGTCGAGCACGAACACCGGCACACACACGGTGCCGGCACGGGCGAAGGCCACCCGCACCGGTGCCGCCACGGCCGCGCCGCCGGCCAGGCGCGCGGCCGGCGCATCGACCAGGTTGGACAACATGCGCACGCCCTCTTCCAGGTCGATGAAGGCCAACACCTGACGGTCGGAGGCCGCCGCGGCCACCGTATAGGTGTGGATGTGCCCACGGCCGCTGGCGGGCTGCCAGTCGACGCGGTCGGAGAAGCAGTGCGGACAGCTGCGCCGCGGGTAGTAGTGCGCCTTGCCACAGGCCTCACAACGGCCGATCAGCAGCCGGCCCTCGGCAGCGGCGGCGAAGAACGGGGCGTTCTCGGGATTGGTGGCCGGCACCGGCCATTGGCGGTCTTCGGATAAGAACATCGATCAGTCCCGTCCCAGGATGAGGGTGGCACTGCCGTGGCGCGTGCCGAGATTGCCGCCGGTGCCCTGGGCCAGGGCCAGGCCGCAGTTGGCGACCTGGACCTTGGGGTGGGCTTCGCCGCGCAGCTGGCGCACCGCCTCGATCACCTTGGTGATGCCACCGCGGTTGGCCGGATGGTTGTTGCACAGGCCACCACCGTCGGTGTTGAAGGGCAGCCGGCCGATGCCGGAGATCAGGTTGCCGTCCTGCACGAAGCGGCCGCCCTGGCCCTTGGCGCAGAAGCCCAGGTCCTCCAGCTGCAGCAGCACGGTGATGGTGAAGCTGTCGTAGATCGAGGCGTACTGGATGTCGGCCGGCGTGACGCCGGCTTCGGCGAAGGCCAGCGCACCGGACTGCCGGGCGCCGGTGGTCAGCAGCCCGTCCCAGCCACCGAAGGCGCCCCGCACCGATTCGCCGGCACCCATCACCGAAACGATGGGGCGCCCGAGGCTGCGGGCGATCTCGGGCCGGGTCACCACCAGCGCACCACCACCGTCGCTGACCACACAACAATCGAGGCGGTGCAGCGGGTCGGAGACCAGCGGCGAGTTCACCACGTCCTCCACCGTCACCGGGGTGCGCAGCATCGCATGGGGGTTGTGCTGTGCATGGGCGGCGGCCGCCACCTTGATCCAGGCCAGCTGCTCGGCCGTGGTGCCGTATTCGTGCATGTGGCGCCGCGCGACCAGCGCATAACCGGCGACGGTGTTCATGCCGAACGGCGACTCGAAGGCCACGTCCGGCGAGGTGGCGCCGTATTCGCGCGGCTTGGCGCTGGCGGCGTCGGTGCGCGGCTTGCCGGCCAGCGTGATCAGCGCGACATTGCATTTGCCGGCGGCGATCGCCTGAGCCGCATGGGCGACGTGGATCAGATAGGACGAGCCACCGGTCTCGGTGGAGTCCAGGTGCCGGAGCCGCAGGCCCAGGTAGTCCACCATCGACAGCGGCCCCAGGCCAGGCGCATCGCCGGCGCAGAAGTAGCCGTCGACGTCGGACAGCGCCAAGCCGGCATCGGCCAGCGCGCCGCGCGCACACTCCGCATGCAGCTGTGCGGTCGAGTGCTGTTCGGCCTTGCGCAGCGGATGCTCGAAGGCACCTGCGATGCAGGCTTTTCTCTTGATGGTCATTGGAGCGGGGACAGAGTGGGAAACGGAGGGCGCCGGCGGGATCGGGCCTCAGACCGCCTGGATGCCGGCGATCCGGGCGATGCGCTTCCAGCGTTCGATTTCCTCTTTCTGGAAACGCGTGAAGTCCTCGCCGATGGCCATGGACAGCGCAGCGGTCGACGACTTGCCATAGAAGCCCTTGACCTCCGGCTGCAACGCGCCCTGTGCAAAGGCCCGGCGCAGATAGTCGACGGTGGCCTGCGGGGTCTTGGCGCTGACCACGGCAGCGCCCCAGTTGAAGGCCAGGAACTCCGGCAGGCCGGCCTCGGCCGAGGTCGGCACGCCCGGGTAGTGCGGCGAGCGCTCCTCGGCGGTGAAGGCCAGTGCGCGGATCACACCCGAGGCGGCCAGCTTGATCGAGCTGCCCGAGTCCACCACCGCGTAGTCGGTCACGCCGGAGGCCACCGAGTTCACCGCTTCCGAGGCCCCCTTGTACGGCACCTCGGTGCCCTTGATGCCGGCGATGTTGTTGAACCACTCGGTGTACAGCATGTAAGAGGCGCTGCCGCTGGCGTAGTTGAGCGCGCCGGGCGCCTGCTTGGCCTTGGCGATCAGCTCGGCCATGCTGCGGATCGGCGAGTTGCCGGGCACCACCACCAGGCACGGGGCCATGGTCATGCGCGCGATCGGCACGAAGTCGCGTTCGGGGTCGTAGGGCATGTTCTTCAGCAGCACGGTATTGGTCGACAGCACCGAGTTGCTGCCCAACAGCAGCGTGTGCCCGTCGGCCGGCTGCGACAGCACTGCCTGCACGGCGATGAAGCCATTGCCGCCACCACGGTTCTCCACCGTCACCGGCTGGCCGGACATGTCGCCCAGCGCCTTGCCGAACAGGCGCGCCGTGGTGTCGGTACCGCTGCCGGCCGGAAAGGGCACAACGAACTTGAACGGCTTGCTGGGGAAGGGCTCGGCCGCCTGCGCCCGGCCGATCCAGGCCGGCAGTGCGGCCGAAGAAGCGATGGCGCCGGCGGCCTGTACCAGGCGGCGGCGGCTGATCTGATGAACACTCATGTGAACCTCTAGGTTGGGCGCGCCCGGCAGGGCACGCAGCTTGCAGTGGTGGCGCGCATCGGCGCCGGCTACTTCTGGCAGTCCCCAGTTGTTATCGGTAATTCGCGAGATGGTTGCGGGCGACCAGCCAGCGGTGCACTTCGGTCGGCCCTTCGTAGATGCGCATCAGCCGGGCCTCGTTGGCCATCTGCTGCAGCGGCAGTTCCTTGGTCATGCCCATCGCGCCAAAGGCCTGCATCACGTTGTCGATGACCTCCCAGGCCATCTCGGTGGCGAAGACCTTGACCATGGAGACCTGGGTCCGGGCCTCGTCGCCGCGGTCGACCCGGGCAGCGGCCTCGTGGACCATCAGCCGGCAGGCGTGCAGGCGGGTCAGCGCATCGGCGATCCACCACTGGATGGTCTGGCGCGAGGACAACAGTTCGCCGAAGGTCTTGCGCTGCACCGCGTGCGCACACAACATGTCCAGCGCCCGCTCGGTACGGCCGATGCACCAGGCCGCCATCTGCAGGCGCCGGCTCGACAGGCGGCGCTGCATCGGGCCGAAGCCATTGCCTTCGCGGCCCAGCAGCTGCGCAGCCGGCACACGGCAGTTGTCCAGCAGCACCTCGTAGGTGTACTTGCCACCGATCATCGGGATCAGGCGCTCGACGATGAAACCCGGCGTGCCCTTGTCGACGATGAAGGCCGAGACCCCGCCGCGCGAGCCCTTGGCCTTGTCGGTCACCGCCATCACGATGGTCCAGTCGGCCTTCTCGGCACGGCTGATCCACAGCTTGCGGCCGTTGATCACCCAGTCGTCGCCGTCGCGCACCGCGGTGGTCCGCATCGCCGACGGATCGGCACCGGCGCCGGGCTCGGACACGGCGATGGCCGAATGGGTCTCACCTTTGGCGTACGGCAGCAGGTAGCGGTGGCGCTGGTCCTCGTTGACGGTTTCCAGCAGCATGCGCAGGTTCGGCGAATCGGGCGGCAGCTCGTAGGGCACGACGGTGCGGCCGAACTCCTCGTAGACACCGACCATCGCCGCCACCGGCATGTCGAAGCCACCGAATTCCTCGGGCGCGTCCAGGCCCGCGAGGCCGATCTCGCGGGCCGCGGCATCGAGCCGCGTGCGGTCCTCGGCAGGCAGGGTCAACAGGCCGGTGCCGGTCTCGCGCGCCAGCACACCGGGCTCGAGCGGTAGCAGATGCTCCTTGATGAAGCGTGCCACCAGTTCCTGCAGCATGCGGAATTCTTCGGGTTGCTGGAAGTCCATCGGTTCGCCCCTCCCCGGCTCAGACCTGTTGTGCCAGCGTGGGCACGGCGGTGAACAGGTCGGCGACCAGGCCGTAGTCGGCCACCGAGAAGATCGGCGCCTCTTCGTCCTTGTTGATCGCCACGATGACCTTGCTGTCCTTCATGCCGGCCAGGTGCTGGATCGCCCCGGAGATGCCGGCGGCGATGTAGAGCTGCGGCGCGACGATCTTGCCGGTCTGGCCGACCTGCAGGTCGTTGGCCGCATAACCGGCGTCCACCGCCGCCCGGCTGGCACCGATGGCCGCACCCAGCTTGTCGGCCAGCGGGGTCATCACCTCGGTGAACTTCTCGGCGCTGCCCAGCGCCCGGCCGCCGGAGACGATGATCTTGGCCGCGGTCAGCTCGGGCCGGTCGTTCTTGGCGATCTCGGCGCCGACGAAGCTGACCTGGGCGCTGTCGGCCGCGGCCGCCAGGCTTTCCACCGCGGCCGAGCCGCCGGTGGCGGCCGCGGCGTCGAAGCCGGTGCTGCGCACGGTGATGACCTTCACGGCATCACCGCTCTGCACGGTGGCGATGGCGTTGCCGGCGTAGATCGGGCGCTCGAAGGTGTCGGGGCCAGGAGAGTGCTGGGCCGCTCCCGAGCTCTCCTGCCCCCCTCGGGGGGCGGCCTGCTCCGCAGGCCTGGGGGCAGTCGGGATCACCTTGGTGATGTCGCTGATCTGCGCGACATCGAGCTTGGCCGCGACGCGCGGGGCGACGTTCTTGCCGCTGGCGGTGGCCGGGAACAGGATGTGGCTGTAGTTCTTGGCGACGCCCAGCACCAGCGCGGCGACGTTTTCGGCCAGGCCATGGGCCAGGCCGGCGGCGTCGGCGTGCAGCACCTTGGCGACACCGGCGATCTGGGCGGCGGCCTTGGCGGCTTCGGCGGCGTTCTGGCCGGCGACCAGCACGTGGACGTCGCCACCGCAGGCCAGCGCAGCGGTGACGGTGTTCAGGGTGGCGGGCTT
This sequence comes from Ottowia thiooxydans DSM 14619, assembly GCF_000422885.1. Taxonomy (GTDB): domain Bacteria; phylum Pseudomonadota; class Gammaproteobacteria; order Burkholderiales; family Burkholderiaceae_C; genus Ottowia; species Ottowia thiooxydans. The sequence goes on from NZ_AUGX01000067.1 coordinate 12,997, forward strand.
GATGGTGGTGTTGTCGTGTTCGGCCACCACGAGAACATTTGCGAGTGTGGTCATTTGTTCGGCTCCCTTAGATCACTTTGGCTTCGGTCTTCAGCTTGGTCACCAGCGTGGCGACATCGGGCACCTTGACGCCCGCACCGCGCTTGGGCGGCTCGCTGACCTTCAGCGTCTTCAGCTTCGGGGCCACGTCCACGCCCAGGTCCTCGGGCTTGACGGTGTCGAGCTGTTTCTTCTTGGCCTTCATGATGTTGGGCAGGGTGACGTAGCGCGGCTCGTTCAGCCGCAGGTCGGTGGTGATCACCGCCGGCAGGCTCAGGCTCAGCGTCTCCAGGCCACCGTCGACCTCGCGGGTGACCTTGGCCTGGTTGTCGGCGATCTCGACCTTGCTGGCGAAGGTGGCCTGCGGCAGGTCGGCCAGCGCGGCCAGCATCTGGCCGGTCTGGTTGCAGTCGTCGTCGATGGCCTGTTTGCCCAGGATCACTAGGCCGGGTTGTTCCTTGTCGACCAGGGCCTTCAAGAGCTTGGCCACGGCCAGCGGCTGCAGTTCCACGTCGGTCAGCACATGGATGGCGCGGTCGGCGCCGATGGCCATCGCGGTGCGCAGGGTTTCCTGGCATTGCTGCACGCCGCAGGACACGGCGATGACCTCGGTGGCCACGCCCTTTTCCTTCAGCCGCACCGCTTCCTCGATGGCGATCTCGTCGAACGGGTTCATGCTCATCTTCACGTTGGTGATGTCCACGCCACTGCCGTCGGACCTGACGCGGACCTTCACATTCGAATCGGTGACTCGCTTGGTGGCGACGAGGATCTTGGTCATGCTAATGCCTGGCATTTATTGAATAATTGTCTGTCGACAGACATTTATTATTTACTGAGTTCAGAAAAGAATGCAATAAATTTCTGCGACTTGGGGTCTCCTCGTTTTCAGTGCAATAAGTGACGGTACGCAAAGCTAGCACTGGCGCGGGGGTGGTCTGGGTAGACCGTTGATTTCATTGACTTTC
>NZ_AUGX01000068.1 GCF_000422885.1 Ottowia thiooxydans DSM 14619
GTGAGCGGGCGGTCTTGGTGGTAGCGGATGCGGTACCACCAGCAGTTCTCATCGTCTATTGGGATAAAAGCATTGGCGCGACAGACATTGCCAACTTCCGTTGGCACAACCACGAAGGCAGGTGCAAGCCAGCGCGCGATGCGCCAGAAATAGGCATCGTCCCCAGCATTTCGGCGCGCGGCGATTCGCATACCGTAGGCGGTAGGGGTAGTGGATATCGTGGGCTTCCCGTCATCGTTTGCGAAGCGGATCAGTTCCCCAATCCCAAAGACATCGGCACCGCCAGCGGATTCTTTGTGCAGAAAGGAGATGTGCGAATAGTCGATGCTTCCTTCAAGTGCCTGGAGGTAGTTGCATTTCATCAGACATTTTGATATGTACACATGTGAAAGGGGAAGGGTGCAGAAGTCGAATTCCGGCGGAGCGGGCTGCCGTTCGGGCGGTCCCATCCAGACCCAAACGACTCCCCCCTGCTCGATCACCGGGTACGCAGCCACCGGCCGGCTCTTGGCTAACTCGCAGCCGTTCTCCTCGGTTGGAATATCGACGCAGCTGCCATTCACATCGAATTTCCAGCCGTGATAAATGCAACGCAATCCACCTTGCTCATTTCGCCCATAGTACAACTCAGCGCGCCGATGCGGGCAGTGAGCGTCGAGCAAGCCGACCCGATTGTCGCTGTCGCGAAACGCGACCAGATTCTCGCCGAGGATGCGGACGCGAACCGGAGGACAGTCTGGCCGTGGCAGCTCGCTCGACAGGAGAGCAGGGAGCCAAAAATGTCGGAACAATCGGCCGACAGGGGTGTCGGATGCAGTCTGGGTGAGCATGAAGTTGTCGTCGCGCACGTGGAGACCTTTCGGGGTGAGGATCGGCGAGGTGCAAGAAGCTTATCGAGGCCTTGGCGGCGTTAGTTGGACAAGTTAATCCAAGCGATGCCTCTAAGCTATCACGCCACCTGCGGGCCGGCGGCGTCACCCAAATGCCATCTTTTGTCGGTCCGACTCGCGACGTCTCGTCCCGAGAGCAGCTACCTCCTGTCCGGGAGTTCGTTGCCGCGAACCAGGCCCATACCTCGGTGACCGAAAAAAGTCACGGGCGGCTAGTCTTTTGAGGGCTTGGCGATCTGAGAAACTACTAGGTAAGCCCGAAATCGGCAACACCAACCCGCGCCGTCGGTGGTCGCGGTACGAGGAAGACGTTTGGCTTGGCTCAGTAGGTAAGTTCGTAGTTTCCGAGGTCCGCCTGGATGACCAGTCTGTCCTTCAATGGCCGACGTTCATCCCGCAGGAAAATACGCCGCTTGGTAGGAAACGCGAATCCGTCGAACACTTGATAGTCTAAGAGGTAGTGCGCGGCCTTGCTATTCCCAGCGATTTCCAAGGAGTAATCGTGCCGCCTGATCAAGCCAGATGCGTCGATGTATATAGTCTGCTGCGAAGAATGGGTGGCGTATGCCTCGGGAAATGTAAGTTCGAGCGTTTGCCAGATCTCCTCGGCCGATTCTGTCCACAGCTCGCCTTGGCGCACTATCACGCCATGCCCCACAAGCGAGAACGGGAGCGTGAAGTACGTCCAAAGAGCGCAGCCAATAAAATAAGCTAGTTGGTTTGCGCTCCACTTCGCGCCTGCTGCCGAGTTCCCAAATGAAGCGCGTGGGCGCTCAAGCTTTTCAAGTACCCGACCATCGCTCGATTCGACAAGCGTGCGATAGGGCTCGTATCGGGCTCTCTGATTCAGGTGAATAAACGGGAAAATGCTCACCCTTTGCGCTCGTGTGTCGACATCGACGCGCGTAGACATCTTCGTGAATGCTTCTTGGCCGCGCGCCACGAGTGCAATTCCACTAGGAGAGAAGTCGGCGCTTATCTTTCGGATAGTCTGCCAACGTTCCAGGCCTCCGTGTGCTCCCAGCATTTTTTTGAGAAGATCATTCATTCTTAGATTCCAAAATAGGCCATCGGGCCACGTAAAATTGTCAGGACTATAGGGCGAACTATAGCTTGCTCTAAATGCTACTGAAAGCTATAACAGACTCTTAGATATATTAAGCTGTCGCTTCGCGTCTCAGGTTCGTCCAGTGGATCGCCCTGCCTGCCAGTTCCGCAAATAGTAGCGAGGCTGCGCCAAAGCCCGCTGCGAGAAATCCTAGATTTGATACCCCCATGAGGTCGATGCCAAACGCCCCGAGTACGCCCGCCGCAGTGGTCCCGAGGAAGGTGGCAGAGTTGTTGAGGCCGAGCACCACGGGTGCGATGGTTGGGGCTATGCCAACGATGCGGTGTTGCTGTGGGACCAGCATCCCCCAACCGCAGAAGCCCCAAACAACGATCGCAATGATTGAGCTCCAGAGCGCCGCACTGGACCAAGGAAGGAGAATGAAGTCCACTGTGACTAATGTCAGCATCGTTACGAGCACCTTCCGATTTCCAATCGCGTCTACCCATCGGCCGACCAGGACGTTCGACACAGTTCCCGCGACGCCCCACAGCACGAGGAGCCCGCTCAAGATCGCGGTGCTACCGCCGGTAACCCTTTGAAATACTACGGAGAGATACGTGTAGATTGTGAAGGCGGCGGTAAAGAACAGAAAGGTACTGGCCAGCGTCAATCCCACTCTCCTGTCCGCCAAAGGTGCGAGCCGTTGAGACAATGAGACAGGCGGGAGCACAGGAATCTGCTTCAAGAACGCGCCGACGCCGGCGGCGGAAGCGGCTGCAAGAACTGCGACGAAGACCATCGTCCAACGCCAATCGCTTAGTCCTCCAATGAGCGCTCCCAATGGTGCTCCAAGCGCGGTCGATATGGATAGCCCGGCGATCACGACGGCGATTGCTGCACCTTGCCGCTCTCGAGGCACGATGACCATCGCTGAGCTGATTGCGGTTGTCGAAAACATGGCAGCTGCTGCACCGGCGATAGCTCGCATGATCATCGCAACGGCAAAATTCGGAGCGATTGCCGTGCCCAGGTTGGCTAGGACGAAGATGACAAGTCCTGTCAGCAACAACCTTTTTCGTGAAACGCCTGAGGCAAATGCGGCGATCACTGGAGCTAAGGCTCCGTTCGTCAGCGCGTAGATCGTCGTCATCTGTCCAGCCGCCCCGATGCTGACGCCAAATCCGTGGGCAATCTGCGGAAGGACACCGGCCACGACGAAACTGTCGGTGCCAAGCGCGAACATGCCAAGGGCGAGAAACAAGAGACGACGATCCACGATGAGCCAGTCTTTAATCTGATTTGAATGAACTTGCAGCCCCGTGCATGCCCGAGACCTGCGCTCCAGGGACGCCGGAGTGCCTGAGCGAATGTAGAAGTACAAGCAGCTTCGACGAAGGGGCGGAAACGCCAACTTTCCACTCAATGGCGACAAAATATCTACTGGTACGCGCTAGGCGGAATCCATGTCGACCTTTCGGCGAGGCTGCGCTATCGCTTACGCGGAAATATCGCTGTCGGTGGTGCGGCGGCATCCGCGCCTTTGCCTGTTGGAAATCAGGCCGCACGAAACCTGATAGGAAGCGACTGGGAACTAGCTCCGATACCCGCTTGTGCGATGACCCACTGTCAGTGCGCGGTTCAGAAGGAGGTGGATGACCCCACTCGTCGCTGCGCACTGTGGTCGTCAACGCGACGTGCGAATCCTCATTTCTTGGTGGGTTCAACGCCCGCCAGCCAGTGCAACGGGTTCAGGGGGCCGATCCGCAAGAGGTCGAAACTCATGTAGTGCGCCCTCCCCAGAGGAAGTTGCTCGAGCATTGCGTGCGCCGCTTCAAGGTCGGTCATATTGAGCACAAACACGACACCAGTCCGATCTGCAAGCGAATACCACTGATCGATCCGGCCAGCGAGGTAAAGATTGACCGTTTCGCGAATTTCGTTCGGCATGAGGGCAAGGACCTTCGACTGCTCGCTTCCCGCGTTGATAGTGCCGACGGCAAGGATTTTCGTCGTCGGCGTAGTGGGTTGTATTGCTTGAGCTGACGAGGTCAATGGGATCAGATAGCTCGCAAGGGCCAGCAGTAGGATGCAGATACGCTTCAATTGACACTCACTTTATTTTTGATAATACGGTTCCTGTAACGCCAGTTTGCGTTCTTAAGGTCGTTGCCAAAGGAATTAGAAACTAGGAGGCGCGGTGGGCTATTTTGATACTGATAGCGACACACTACGATTAAGTTTACATCTCGTTGTTATGGATAGAGATAGGCATATGCGACAGTTTTGGCATCGTTCGCGCCATCCATGGATCAATTGCTTTTCGGCGTCTGAAGAGATGATAGGGTCGCAACCGGTCAACTCTGTATTGATTGCACCATGTAGATATTTGCTCTTGTTCTTGAACAGCGCTTTCGAGACCGGTTTCAGTCTTACTCGATGCGTTTGGGCTCCCTCAGAAGTTTGCCAAGCAGCAGTACGGTAGTGCCTTGTGCTCGAGATATACATCGCAGGAGTGCGAAAGAGGGTGCGATCTGGTCGCGGACTTGGGATTCCCGTTCAATCTATTCCACTCGGCGTCGAGCCGGATATGGTGGTTGTCCCAGCACTTAGCACCACAACTGCGTATTTCGGACTTCTTGGACATCAAGTTCGACATCGTTGACACCGTGTTCGGCACCGCAGTCAGTGAGGTACTTTTACCTCCCTCGAGAACACCCAGCGGACCATGGATTGTTGGCTACTCAATGGTTGTGCTGAGTGGTGTCCTTGATCCTGCTAGGCGCCGCAGGCTTGCCTACACCTCGTCGCTGGCCGCCCCAACTCGCTCTGCCTTCCCAGGCGCAAAGCCAGGCCTCTGCTCTGGCCGTGGTAGGGGTGAGCAGGTGCACTGATCCTCCAATGGCCTGCGCCACATCTACCCCTTTGTCCCCATACAGAACCCGTAGCAAAGCAGGCAGCAGACGGACTTCGCCCTTGCGACCAGCAGCATCCAGCTGTTGCGACAGAGCAGGCCGGCGCTCCTTCAACCAGTTGCCAAGTCCTGATGGCGGCACCATGACCGCCAAGCTGAACTCGGACTCGTGAAACTGCCATTCCTCGGCGCTCACCAGACGGCTCAGTTCATTCTCAAAAGCGAGGCGCAACCGCTGTACCTGTTTGTGGGTGGCCACGGCGCAAAGTGGAGCACCTTCCCTGTCCCGAGACGTGGAGTTGGTGGAATGGTTCTCGCACACGCCGCGCGAGCGCTGCGGCAGCCAGCAGTACCGACAGAATGCGTAGAGCGGCGTAGCGACTTCTTGTGCGCCCACGTGTGGATGTGCCTTGGGCAGGCCCAGCACGTCAGCCATCCGCGCGAATGACGCCAATTCCAGGTGAGCAGGAAACTCAACCTCGCGCGTCGGTCGAGTGGTGTGCCGCACGAAGATGCTCACGACAGCAGCGCTTGCCACGAGCTGCTTGTCAGTGCCACCGCTGGCCGTAGCAAGGTTCGCGTAGAGGATCCAGAGGCTATCCCAACTGGTCTGCCCCCGTAGATCAAATAGTGACTTGTGCACGTCCGGCAAGAGCGGCAGCAAGCGTTCGCGCAGCAGGCCGATGACCATGGCTGGGTTCACGGCCTCCTCGCCGAAGGACGTGTAGCCATCGAGCAGAACGTCCAGGAAAGCTCGGGGCATGGGTGGCGGCACTGCGTCGTCGAGGTACAGCGGCATTTCAAGTGTCCAGATAGCCCAGTAGTTTGGCGTGATCGACTTTCGTACGATGGCCGATCCCCGCATTCGGCGTGCCGATCCAAGTGTCGAGCTTGCCGTTTTGACGGCCCAAACGTTTCTTTCGGCGACGTGGACACTTGTTTCGGCAACGTGGACGGGGATATCGACAACGCGCGCAATGTCGATGGCATCGCGCCGTCATATCAACAGCAACCAGGAGCCTCACCGAGCAAAAAAACTACACGTCCAGAAACGAAAAAGCCCGAGTTGCAGCTCAGGCTTTTTGTCCGGCCGAGGCCAGCAAGATTGGAAAGATCTAATGGTGTGGAGTATCGGTCGCAGCGTTCGGCACGTCAAGTGCTGGGCGTGCTGGGCAAACTCGTCCTTGCAGCGCGTCCTCCCGCGCTGCGCAAGAAATGAGTCCATGCGCATTCCAATTCACTTGCAGCGGGAAATCGCCCGCCTGCATTACTACGATCCCAACAGTTCTGACCGCGCCATCGCCGGCACCGTGGGCATGTCGCCTTCCACGATCGGCAGCTTCCGCCGAATGCTGCGAAAGCAGGGGCACGAATGGTCAGCGATCGAGCCGCTTGACGACGATCAGTGGCGAGACACCCTGGGCACGCGCGATCGCTCCATTGCGCAGCGGAAACCTCTGCCCGACTGGCAGTGGGTGCACACGGAAATGCAACGCCCCGATGCGACCATGGAGCAGCTGTGGCGCGAGTGGAGGGAAACATGCCCCGAAGGGGTGGCCTACACCCAGTTCGCGGTCGGATACCGGGCCTGGAGAAAGAATCTTCACGTAGTCATGCGCCGAGTACACCGGCCAGGCGACAAGTTGTTTGTGGACTTCGCTGGCAGGACCGTGGAGATCCGAGACCCTGCTGGCGGCCCCTCTCGGTTTGCTCAAATCTTCATCGCGGTGCTCGGCTACTCCAACTACACCTTTGTGCACGCCGTCCCCACCCAGACGACTGGTGACTGGGTGCAGTGCCACGTCGAGTGCTTTGAGTTCTTGGAGGGGGCACCGTGCTGGGTGGTCAGTGACAACCTCAAGGCCGCTGTCTGGCGCCGCAGCCGCGATGAGTTGGTTATCAACCCGACCTACCGCGACTGCCTCCACCACTACGACACCGCTCCTGCACCCGCCAGGCCAAGGCGCCCAAAGGACAAATCCAAAGCAGAGGTGGGCGTGCAGATCGCGCAGCGCTGGATACTGTTCAAACTGCGCGATCGGGTGTTCTTCAGCATCGACGAGCTCAACAAGGAGCTGCGCCGGTTGAACCACGAGCTCAACGATCATCCGTTCAAGAAGCTGCCAGGCTGTCGGCGCAGCAGGTTTGAAGGCGATGAACGGGCCACACTCAAGCCGCTTGTGCAAAAGCGCTTCGAGTTGTGCGACTGGCGCTATCAAGTCCGCGTGGGCAACGACCACCACGTAGAGCACCTGCGCTGCTTTTACTCAGTTCCCTCCCAACTGGCTGGCGAGCGCGTCGATCTGCGCACCACCGCGTCCATGGTGGAGGTGTTTCGAGGTGGCCGCCGGGTAGCGTTGCACGCGCTGCTCACTGAGCCGGGCAACAGCACCACGGTGCCTGAACACCGGCCTGTAGCCCACCAGCGGGTTCTGGAAGGCGAGCCCAAGGCGCTGATGCAATGGGCCACTGCGGTGGGAGTCAGTGCTCAGGAAATGATCGGCTACCACCTCAACGAGCGGCGCGATCCCGCAAATGGCATGCGCGCTGCCCGACGCATGCGAGATCTGGCGCGGGACCATGGCGAGGATCGCTTCGAGTCCGTCTGCCGCTACGCACTCCCGCTGAACATCACTTCGCTGCGCAGCATCACTTCGATCCTGACCAACCAGGCGGACCTGCGGCCCCGTCCAGCCACGCCACCGCCCCGCATGGAGCACGACAACCTGCGCGGCGCCCAATACTTCGGAGATTAAACATGAGCACCAATACCCAGAACTTGAACAAGTTGCGCGAACTGCGCCTGAACGCCATGGCGACAGCCTATGAACTCCAGCAAGAGCAGGCCAAGCTGCAACATCTTGCGTTTGACGATCGCTTTGGTTTGCTTCTTGAGTCGGAAGTCTCCACGAGGAACTCCCGCAAGCTCAACCGCCTCGTGAAATCGGCCGGCTTTCCGGAAATTGCCGCATTTGAAGACTATGACGCTCGTGCAAGTCGAGGGCTGGACAAGGCGCTGATGTCAACGTTGGCCAATTGCAGCTGGATCACGCGAAAGCAGAACCTCATGATCCTCGGGCCCACGGGTGTGGGTAAAACCTGGCTAGCGTCGGCGTTCGGCCACCAGGCCTGTCGGCTGGGCATGACCGTGGCCTTCTACGTGGCCAACGACCTCTTCACCAGCATCGGTCAAGCGGTGCTCGATGCCTCGCTGCCAAAACTCAAAACGGCCCTCTACAAACCCAACCTGCTAATCCTTGATGACTTTGGAATCGGGGAAATGTCCCCAACCGCAGCGCAGGTCTTGCTCGATGTTGCCGACCGGCGCATGCGCACGGGATCTCTGCTTCTGACCAGTCAGTACCCCGCGGACACTTGGCACGGTTTCTTCCCAGATCCAACCGTCGCGGATGCGGTTCTTGATCGCGTGGTGCATCAAGCTCATCGGGTCCAGCTGAAGGGCGAATCGATGCGCAAGATCAGAGGGCGAGCTGCTCTGAATCCTGGCTGATAAGGTCGCGCTTTCCTGGTCGTTACCTTGCAATGGGGCGGCCTGTTCCTACAGCTGCAGAGCGGCTGCAGCCATCGCAAAACTGAGCCAAGCTGGCGTTCCCATATTGATAGGTAGCCGATCGCCAGCTCCAAGGCTAGACTTCAGGAATCGGCCATTTGCTGCCGTTTACGCAGGCAGCTTCCTGGCATCGCCTCCAACGACGTGGTGCTGGATGTAGCCGCAAACTGGTCAGAACTTGGGGATGCGCACGGTCTTGCTGATCATGGCCGTGCCCGACAGCGCGAACAGCAGGCTCATGGGGTGCAACTGCCAGGGCCCAAGTTGCCATACTCCTCCCCACAGTTGCGCTCCCAGCGCTCCCTGCCAGGCGGCCCATGACAGCAATGCAGTGAGGATCACGCTGGTGGGGATCGGCGTGCCTTCAAAGTAGGCCACCTTGCCCGAGTCGGTGGTCAGGTGTTCGGCCGTGACGTTGAAGCGCGCCAACCGGCTGACGCCGCAGCAGACGAAGTAGCACAGGATGACGATGTCCCAACCGCTCTGCAGCCCCGCGGCAAAGCCCAGCGCTGCCGGGCCGACGCCGAAGGAGATGACGTCGGCCAGCGAATCGAGCTCCCGGCCCAGCGGCGAATGCTGGTGACGCCAGCGCGCCACCTTCCCGTCGAAGACGTCGAAGACGAAGGCCAGCGGTGTCATTGCGGCCGACAGCAGAAAGTGCGTAAGCGAGCCGCTGGCCATGTACATCATCGCCAGGAACACAGACAAAACGCCGCAGGCGGCATTGCCCAGTGTGATGAAGTCGGCAAGATGAAAGCTGCGGATCATCGCGAAGCGGCGTGGCGTGGGGGTTGAGGGCGCCATAGCAGAGTCTCCCTAGTTGCTCAATGTTTGAACGTCAGCTTCGACACGTTGGCATCAAGAGCTCGAATGTCCCTGATGGGCCCGAAGCGGACTCCTGGCTAAGCCCGCCAGGTTCCAATTCCAGCATGCAGAACTTGAAAGGAATCGGGGTGTAGCAAGAACACATAATGCTTGCCACCGCCCGCAAGCGGTTCTGGCTGTTTCTCGGAGGTCCAACAGCTCACAACCAAGACCGAGTTTTCGGTCAAGAGCGCCTTCAGTAGCTCTTCACGCGTTGTGTCCGTCAATGAGCGCATACGCCCGATGAGGTTCACGGCCTCAACGGACACATCAGTCGCACAGTACGCATGCGCAGTTGCTTGTGCCCACAACGGATGGTACGAGGCCGCCCTCGACGCCCGAGTTTCGACGTCAGGCGATACCGATTGCATCACGCTTACCTCCGAAAAAGGAATGGCTGTTTCTGGCCGATTGGTGAAGTCTAGCCGGCCGCGCACCTGCCCGGCAAACCAACATGGCAACTGGGCGCCGCAGCGTCAACGCCTACTGGCAGCACATTGTGCGTGTCCACGAGTGTCGAACTGGGTGTCCATCTCCCGCCGTTCCCGCTGTCCAAGAGAAACCGAAATGAGTGTCCAGCAGCGACCGAAATACGCAACAACCCCCGATAGCTTGGTGCCCGCGCTCGCGGGACGTGACGTCCTCGACGCCGCGGAGCAACTGCGAGCATGGCACGCATCGGGCTCGGCGATTGCCGCTTCTTGCGTTGGAACATTTGTGCTCGCGAATGCAGGTCTCCTCGATGACGGTGAAGCTACAACTACTTGGTGGCTGGGTCCGCTATTCCGGCAGCGCTATCCGCGCATACTCCTAGATGAATCGCTAATGATCGTTTCGTCTGGCCGGACGGTGACGGCAGGCGCATCGATGGGGCACCTTGACTTGGCGCTCTGGTTGATTCGCGAAAGAAGTCCAGAACTGGTTGCGCTCGTCGCGCGCTACATGCTGGCACAGATGCTCGGTCATTGCAGGCTCCCTACATCGTTCCGAAACACTTAGCGCAGAGCGATCCGATCATTTAGCGCTTCGAACAATGGTCTCGGGACCACCTGAACGGCGGATTCTTGAATGCTGTCGCGGCTACGTTGGCGATGAGTCCCCGTACTCTGCAGCGACGCTGTCAAGCAGTGCGGGGCAAGTCGCCGTTGGCCTATTTCCAGGATCTGCGAGTGGAGCGTGCAAAGTTACTGGTGCATGGCGGCGGTCGCGATCTCGATTTTATGGTGGCCGAAGTCGGCTATGTTGACGGAACGACGTTGGGGACGCTCTTGCTTACTGAGCGCCGTGCGGGGTGCTCTTCAATCGCCGGCTGGCGGAATCGGGGGACCCTGAGGCGGTTTCGGACGCCGGGTCAACCAAACCAAGCCCATGGCCGCCAGGGCAGCCCAACTGCTGAAATAGAAGAGGTCGATAGTCGATTGCAGATAGGCTTGGTTGATCACCGTGTGCATGATCGACTCGATAGCTTGAAACTGCGACATGCCGAGGCTCTTGAGCGAGTTCAGCGCTTGGTCATAACTCGGCGATCCCACGGCGATCGTTTCGGCCAGGCGGCTCTGGTGCAAGGCCTCCCGGCGGTCCCAGAATGTTGTGATGATCGACGCACCAAAGCTGCCCGAAATGATCCGGGCAAAATTCGACAAGCCGCTCGCTAGTGGCACCTTTTCAGCCGGTATGCCATCGAGCATGATGTTTAGTAAAGGAACGAAGAGGGTGGCAAAGCCGACTCCCTGGATGAAGAGCGGCAATTGCAGCGTCATGAATGGCGAGTCGGGCGCGTACTGGGACCGGAGGTGGAAGTCAAGTGCGAAGGCAATGAAAGCCACTGAGGCAGTGATGCGAGGGTCCCATTTGAACCGACCCACGAACGGCGACAGTGCTACTGCCACGAGCCCGGCCGGCGCAGACACCAGGCCCGCCCAACTCGCCGTGTAGCCCATCTGCGTTTGCAACCAGAGCGGCAGCAGAACGTTGTTAGCGAAGAAAATCCCGTATCCAAGCGATAGCGCAAGTACACCCATCGCGAAGTTTCGGTTCAGAAACAGGGAGAGGTCGACGACAGGTCGCGCGTCGGTGAGCTCCCACACCACCCAAATGGCAAACCCCACTACAGCGCAGATGGCTAGGACGACGATGGTGGTGCTATGAAACCAATCCAGGTCTTTGCCGAGATCGAGCATGGTCTGGAGGCTGAAGACCCAGATGGTGAGTAGCACGAGGCCCCACATATCGATGGGTAGTTTTCGTGTCGGCGTCTCTCGGGTCTTGAGGGCGCGCCAGCTGATCACGGCGGCGACAAGGCCGATCGGAAGGTTTATGAAGAAGATCCATCCCCAATAGAAGTTATCGGAGATGTATCCTCCCAGTACGGGTCCGAAGACCGGTGCGGACATGGTGGTCATTGACCAGATCGTTAGCGCCGTCGCACGCCGATGCGGAGGGAAAACCGAGATTAGTAGCGCCTGGCTTCCGGGGATAAGCGGCCCGGAGACCGCCCCTTGCAAGACGCGGAAAGCCACTAGTACCGGGAGATTCCATGCTATCCCGCACAGAAAAGAAGCCACTGTGAATGCAAGAAGCGCTGCGGTGAACACCCGGACGATGCCAAAACGCATCATCAACCACCCGGTGAGAGGTACAAGTACGGCGTTGGTGGCTGCAAAGGCCGTGATGACCCAGGTGCCGCTTTCGCTGCTAACCCCCAGATCCCCGCATATCGTAGGGAGCGACACATTGGCAATGGTCGAGTCAAGCACCTGCATGAACGTGCCGAGTGCCAAAGCCAAGGCCGTGATGGCCAGTTTCGCACCCGTGAGTCGCGGCGTAGTCGACGTCAAGGTGTACTTTGGGTGAGTCATGAGATGGCGCACCGCAACGCGCGCATAGGGCCGCTTGAGCAAAAGACGCAAGCCGTCAACCCACCCATGGCAGCAAAGGTGTTCATCTCAGGGGCCTCCAACCATCGTGGGAGCGCTTGAAAATCGAAAGCACAAGCATTTTCTGCCATGTAAATATCTCCAACTGAAGATAATACAAATGAAGATACATGTCAAGGCGCGGCCTTGCTGGAAACCTTCGGTTGGTCGGACACCTACCGTTGCGCGGTACAGCTTTTTGCGCTGATTTGACGGTTCGGAGTAATGAGGCCACTGCGGGCCACGGGCAGCCTTGCGTTTTTACGCACATTCGTTATCTTCAAAAGAAGAAACACCAGTAGGAGGTACTTTTGGCCGTGCTTGAACTCAGCGACGCAATCGGAGAGCGGTCACCTAGCCGGCTGCTTCGGTGCATCAACAAACTGCTGGAAAGGCGCGTGCAAGCGCGGTTTTCGGACACTGACCCCTCGTTTGAGGAATGGATGGCACTGAAGCTTTTGTTCGATGGAGTGGCCGAGAACGCGGGAGATCTCGCGCGCGATCTAGGCATCGCGTCTGGCGCGACCACCCGGCTCATTGATAGCATCGAAAAACAAGGTTTCGTAGAACGAGACCGCACGCGCCAAGATCGGCGAGTCGTGCTGGTGAAGCTCACTGCTCTTGGCAAACGTCATTACTTGAGCAAGGTCCCGGACATGGTCGACTGCTGGAACGAGATTTTCGAAGACTTCCAGACCCACGAAGTTGTTCAACTGATCACCTTGCTCGCGAAGCTCAAGGGCGCCTTCGAACGCACAGCCGGATAGGTTGTTAGCAAGCGCGCGGTGATCCCGCTTTGAGGTTGGCCCCGGTGTCTGCGACGATGGTGTCCACCAAGGATTTAGGCGGACACCTATGGAAGGCTCCAAGCGCGTGAGCGTGCTCTACGCCGTCGAAGGCGAGATCGCCGAATTAATCCCTGAGGGGCGAAGGCGACTACCGCAGGAGGGGCGCGCAAGGTGGCTGATGCCCTGCAGCAATGGCTCGCCCGGCAACGACAAAGAGCACCGGATGGCTCGACCATGGCCTGGGCAATCGATTACGGGGTCTCCTCGTTTTCAGTGCAATAAGTGACGGTACGAAAAGCTAGCACTGGCGCGGAGGTGGTGTTGGTAGATCGTTGATTTCATTGACTTTCCTGTTCACTTTCAAATCTGCGATTCGTGGCGTCAAACCGTGGTCGGTTTCATCCATTGGTGCCAGTTATCGATGCATTTGGCCGCGAAGGCAGGATTTGGTCAGCATAGCGGTCAACCGGGAAGCGAAACAC
>NZ_AUGX01000069.1 GCF_000422885.1 Ottowia thiooxydans DSM 14619
ACCCAAGAACTCTGATAACGCGCTGATTTTTCATGCTGAAATGAATATATGAACCTGTGCGGATCGTGAACGTGTTGCTAGAGCTGTTCTGTCAAAGCCTTGAATTTATCTTTCCCGTTAGGGAAAGACTAGCCATTCGAAGGCCGAGCGAAGCAATGGCCCGAGCGGGTATCCCACCCCTTAAGGCCGTGCCGAGGAGCGCAGGTCAAGGGGCCGGCCATCCGGGGGCGGGCAAGAGCACTGCAAGATGCTCTTGCTTCGTGAACTAGCTTGCGGCAGCTGTTTGAACGTAGTGAGCGAAGCGAAAGAAGAGAGTTCTGCCGCACCGCCTCTTGCCCGAGCACCGGAGGGTGCCCGAAGCGCAGCGTAGGGACACGGACTTGGGGTCGCCTTTCTTTGGCCTACATTGCTTGGGCCGGCCATCCGGTGGCGAAGCAAAGAAACGTAGGTGCGCCGCCGGGCGCAATTCCCGGCCTCCGACCTCAAGTAAACAGCAGAAAGCCATTAGCAACCGAAGCGCTTCAATCAACCGCCGCTTGCCCTCACCCCCGCCCTCTCCCAAAGGGAGAGGGAGTCAAAACATCCCGCCGCCTCCCAGGGGAAGAGGGAGTAAAAAATGCTCACAGCCTTGTTCTGGGACTCAAATCGGCAGGCGTGCCAGGCGACTTGACTCCCGGAGCCTGCGGCCGAGAACTGGATAGGAGCGAGAATTTACAGCTCCTCATGGCGCATGACCCGCCTAATGATGTAATCCTCCCCATGGCCATTAAATCCACCATCTTCAAAGCTGATCTGGCACTGGCTGACATTGATCACGGCTGCTATACCGATCTGGCGCTGACTCTTGCGCGCCACCCCAGCGAAACTGACGAGCGCATGATGATGCGCTTGGCAGCGCTGGCCTTGAACGCGCACCAGGTGCAAGACCTGTGCGGCGGGGATGCCAAGATTGGTTTTGGCGCCGGCCTTTCCAGCCCCGACGAGCCAGACGTGCAGCTGGTGGATTTCACAGGCCGCACCCGGCTGTGGATTGAAGTGGGTCAGCCGGATGAGAAGCCGCTCGTCAGGGCCTGTTCTAAAGCAGATCAGGTGATCTTGTACGTCTATGGGCCTGCCGGGGAGATTTGGTGGCGAGGGATCGAAAGCAAGCTGTCACGCCTGGATCGCCTGAGTGTGTGGCGGGTGCCTGCGGATCAGGCGCAGGCGCTCAATGGCCTGGCCGCTCGTTCCATGCAGTTGTCTGCAACGGTGCAGGAAGGTCAGCTCACGCTGGGCGTGGGGAACGCCAGCGCGAGCCTGGAGCCGGTTCGCTGGAAGTAGATGCCGTTGCGCTTTATTTCCACAAAGCACTGAAGCTCTAATCAGCCGCCGGCAAATCCAACGCGCGCTTTGCCGGCACACCTTTGCGGCCGGCTTCCATCTCCGCGAGAAAAACCGCGTTCTTGATCTCTGAATTCTGTTGAAAAGACTTTGAGCCCGCGCAGGGGAATGCCTGCGTGTTGGCCGCAGCGCGCAAATTCCCATAGAGCGATATCGACGCAGCTGTGACTAAGTCACGGTGGGGTGTTTATGTGTCGCCATCGCGCTAAAGGAAGATATTGAGCACCCCGGATTTGCTCAATTTTCCCCCTTCAACGCTCGCCCTCTGTCAATCGAGCTGGATCTTCAGATCGCGGATCAGCTTGTGCCAGCGTGTATTTTCGCGGGCCAGCAGGGCGGTGTACTCTGCTGTAGTGCTGCCCACTGGTTCAACCCCGAAATCGGTGAATTTCTTGCTCACAGCCGGGTTTTGCATGGCTTTGGCGGTGGCTTGCTGCATTTTGCCCACTACATCGGCGGGTGTGCCTGCTGGTGCCACCAAGCCGACCAAGGCGGCGGCTTCTACGCCTTTCAGGCCCAATTCAGCGAATGTGGGGACGTCGGGCAATTGGGGCACGCGTTGGGCTGTAAACACGGCAAGGGGTGTGACTTTGCCGCCTTTGATGAACCCGGCCGCTGCCGCGAAATCGCTGATACCCAGGGTAACTTGGCCACCTGCAATATCAGCCAGTGAGGGGGCTGCGCCGCGATACGGGATATGAACCAGGTGCAGGCCTGCAGTTTGCTTGAACAGCTCCAGCGCCAGATGGTGCGGACTGCCGGAGCCAGCGGAGGCGACGCTGTACTTGCCAGGGCTGGCCTTGGCTTTGGCGATCACGTCTTTCGCGCTCTTGAATTCGCTTCCCGGTGTAGTGACGAGCATCATGGGGACCCGGCCGATGAGGGAGACGGGCGCCAGATCGCTCACCTTGTAAGTGAGGCTTTTGTAGAGCACCGGGTTGAACACCAGGTGGCCGTTGTCTGCGTTCATCACAGCGTAACCGTCTGGTCCGCCGCGCAGGATGTCTTGCACTGCAATGGCACCGTTGCCACCTGGTTTGTTGTCCACCACGATGTTTTGGCCCAGATCCGTGGCCATCTGAGCGGCCACCGTGCGCGCCATGAAGTCGGAACCGCCGCCTGCGGGGTAGGGCACGACCCAACGGATCTGCTTGGTGGGCCAGGCGGATTGGGCCAGGACAGGGTAGCTGGCAGTGGCGCCAGCGAAGGCGGCCAGAGCGATCAGGGCTTTTTTCATGTGTTTTGTCTCCTCGGGGGATAACTTGAGTTGATATGGGAAATTGGCAGGTGCACTATCTCAACGCACCATCGTCTTTATGGCGATCGGGGGTTTCCCTCGGGTGTGGCGCTCACACCTTCTCAGGCGTCCCGGCGCCAGATGAGGTGTGCGGAACGGGCTTCGGGCGTGCCGTCTTCAAACCGTGCGCTGAGGTAGAGCAGGCCGTCACGCATCTGTGCGGTACGGCGCTGTATGCCGCCCTCCCAGTTGGGATAGAGGCTGTGCTCCACATGGTGGGCAATGACGGTGCCTCGATCACTTTCGCCTTCCACCTCCCAGCCGCCTGCATAGCTGAAATAGCTGCTGTAGGCGGCCACTTTATCTGCCTCGCTGGCCGTCCATTGGCTGGCAGACAGGGGTGGGCGATCTGTCTTCTCAATAACGCAGAACATGCCATGTGCGCTGTATTCGATGAAGCCGCGCAGCGCCTGGCCCAGCGGGTAGCTTGACCGCCCGTCGTCGTAATCTTGCCGCCAGTCAACGATGCGCCATCGGCCCAGGATGTCTTCTTTTTTCATGCTTGGTTTTCGAGGAGAAACTCGGAGATGAGCCGCGTGAAGGCAGCGGCTTTTTCAATCTGTACCCAATGGCCACATTCACCAAAGACGTGCAGATCTGCATGAGGAATCAATCGCACCAGGCGCTCAGATACTTCCAGCGGAATCACTCGGTCGTCTCGGCCATGGATGATGAGCGTCTGATGGTTGATGCCGCGCAGCGCGGATTCAGGAAGGGCCAGCATTTCCACGCCGCGCTGGCGGGGTGGTGGGAACAATGCGGCAAAGCGTTCTTGCACATCCGCCCGCATGCTGGCTTCATAGCGCATCTTCACCAGTTCAGGGGTGACGATCTTTTGATCGAACGCGAAGACGCCAATCAGTTCACGCATGGCTTCGAGCGAAGGCTGGTAGCCCCAGACTTTTTCCAGGCCTTCACTGATGGGGAAAGAAACCCCCACCGCGCCCATCAGCACCAGGCGCTTGACCCGCTCCGGGTGCCGGTGCGCCAGGGCCAAGGCGATGGCACCGCCAAAGGAATTACCCACCACCGAGACCTGGGGCAGGTCCAGGGTGTCCAGGAGATCGGTGAGCTGACGTACCCAGGTGTCCACATTCAACGCCATGGTCTTGGGGCAACTGCTGTAGCCGAAGCCCAGCATGTCGGGGGCTACAACGCGTGCGCGCTCGGAGAGTACGGGAATCACGCCCCGCCAGTTGGCCCAGGCCGTGACACCCGGACCCGAACCGTGGATGAGCAAAATGGGCTCGCCTTGGCCCACGTCGTGAACGTTGATGGTGCATTCGCCAAGGGGCAGGGCGGTGGCGATTTCAGGCGATGGGATGACGGGTAGGCTCATAAGGGGTGGTGTCTCTTACGGTTTTCTTTATTCGGTAGGAGCAATCGGTGCGCGCAGGCCTTGGGCGGCGATGTCTTTGAGGATCTGGCGTGCCTGTTCGCGTTTCGCTGGGGGCAGCCAGGTGCGGTCATGCCCCCAGAGGCTCATTCCCGGCAGTTCACTGATTTGCCAGTCTTTGCCGATCAGGCGGCCGGCCCAACCAAGTTCCAGCATCCAGCCATCCGGCGTACGCAGATAGAAGGAGGTCACGTGGTCGTTGCTGTGGCGACCCAGTGAGACGCCTATGGACTCTGGCTGTTCCAGCGCCATGTCATAGGCGCGGCCCACGTCGTCCCATTCCTTGTATTCGAGCATGAGGTGGTAGACGCCCGGCCCTGTTCCCGTGTCTGCCAGCCCAATGGTGTGATGGCGCGGGTTGACATGGAAGAACTCCGCTACGAAGGGGGCGGTGGCTCGGTCGCTCATCGCGAAGCCCAGCACCTCGTGATAGAGGTGCTTCATGGCTGCAAAGTCTCCAGCCATCAATGCGGTGTGGCCTATTCCCAGATCAATGTCTCCCGCACGCGTGCGAAAGCCGCCAATAGGGCGACCGGGAACGAAGGGCGTGGCTGCGCTTTGCAGGCCGTGTGCCAGCTCTACCCGGTAGCCATCAGGATCGATGAAGTGCGCCATGGCGCTGACGCCGCGCAGCGCCCGTTCTTCAGCTGTAGACGGTGTGACAGAAAACCCAGCGGCTTCCAGCTTGGCGGTCGCGGCTGTTAATGCCTCGGGGCTGGTCACGGTGTAGCCCATGCCGAGCGTAGGCTTGCCGGTGCCCGCCTGCAGCAGCAGACGCTGTACCTTGTCGTCCAGGCGCAGGCGCACGCTTTTTCCGGGCTCGACCTCTTCGGCTTGCAGGCCGGCGATGGTGGTGGCCATCTGGATCCAGGCCGGGAGGTCAGGCGTGCCGATCAGGACGTAGCTCAGTGCATTGATCATGAAGATTCCCCAGATTTCAGTTGTTGGCCCGTTCGCGCATCATGCGCAGCACTGTGGCGCCGGTGCGTTCGATGTGAGCGCCAAGCACTTCATTCGCCAGCCCGGCATCGCGCGCTAGAGCGGCATCGAACAGGGCTTGATGCTCCTGGGTCACGTTGCGATCCGGCTCGCTGGTTTTCATCAGCACTCTCCGGTAACGGTCGCTCATGCCGTGCAGCAGCTCGCAAAAGCGCATCAGGATGGGCGAGCCGCACGCACTGATGAGCGTGCGGTGGAAGATGTGGTGACGCTCCTCCCAGGCGGTGATTTCGTCTGCCTGCCAGCGTTTGGCCTCGAAGTTCTTCAAGCGCTGAAAGGCGGTCATCAGCGCGATCTCCCAATCTTCTCCACCCAGACGAATAGATTCGCAGAGAGCCCGTTGCTCGGAGTGGATGCGTTGTGCCTTGATGTCCAGGAACTCTTCGATGCTTACGGGCGCTACGCGGTAGCCGCGCTGACCTGAGGGGATCAGCAGCCCTTCCGCCACCAGGCGTGACAAACCTTCGCGGATGGGGCTCAGGGAAACGCCGTAATCTTGACGCAACCCTTCCAGCTGCACGCGCTCGCCGGGCAGGCGGTTACCGGCCAGGATTTCCAAGCGTAAAGCCTGGGCGACATCCGTGGTGCGGGTGGTGATGGGTGGGGCTTCCTGCATGCGTCAGAGGTGCTGAGGAAGCCAAGATTACGCGATTAATATCCGATGTGTCAACGAATATCATACGTAATTCCTGGGCGCGCAACACGCTAATCAGAGGGTGCCATTAACGCACCACAGCCCCAGCATTGCTCGAAGCCGCCTTCAATCTCTTCGCCGCAGGCGTGGCAGACCCATCGGCGCTGAGGCACGCGTGCGAGTTCGGACAACAGGGTCTGGGCTGCCGTCTCGTGCTCGTCATGCAGCAGCCAGATTTCAGGCAGGCATTGATCGGGTGGCAAGCTACCCGCGACGCCAGAGAGGAACTGTCGTTGAACTGTGGCTGGATAACCGCCCTCGCAAAGCAGATCTACCCAGATCTGGGCGATAGCGGTATTGGGGGCGCGGGTGAGGCGACGCATAGGGCCATTGTGCACCTCGCCCAAAAATGACCTTTGAACACGCTCTTATCGCGTGACACCCACATCGGCAGTGCCATAGACCGTGATGCCGCTGCCTGAGGATGCGCTGCCATTGCTGCTCCCAGTGGTGACACAGCCCGTCAAAAGCAATGCTCCAAGCAGTCCTGCGCCCAGAAGAAGACCCAAACGTTTCATGGCTTCGAATTCCTTGCTTGCAAAGAGCCAGTATGCACCTGGGCTGAGTTTCTAGATCTCAAAAGGTAACGTAGAACGTTAGTATGAACACGCGCCTAGTCGGGGCTTGGTTTCTGCGGCAATTTCCAGAAGGCGAATGCACCTACGAGCAACATGATGCTCATCGTCAACAACACGGCTTTGAAGGGTTCCGCACCGGCGGCTTGCGCCAGCGTGGCAGCCAGCCCTGTTACCCACTGCATCAGCGAGATGCCCAGGAACATGGCCATAGTAAACAGCGAGAGCGCTCTTCCCCGCACATTGGCGGGGTAGGCGCTGTGCACGTAGCCGTATTGCAGCACACCGTATCCGGAGAGCAGGCCGTAGCCAATCGCAAAGCCTACGTCTACCCAGGCCACCGGCAGCATGCCCATGGTCGCCAGTAATGCCGCCGCCAGCACGGACAGCCCAATCATCCAGCGCACACGCTGTGCACCACCCGGGTCAAATCGGCCAAAAACGGCAGGGCTGAGCATGCTTGCAACCGTCATCACCAGGGCGACGTTTCCGGTTTGTACGAGCGAAAAATCGTGGCGATCAATCAGCAAGGGGCCCAACCACAAGCCGCGCAAAGTGATGAAGCCGGCATACGTCACGGCGGCGTAAATGATCAGGCCAGGCGTGTGCGGCAGCTTGAAAAGCAGCAACATTTCGTGCAGCGCGGTGAGGGGATGGGGGCGCTTGTGAACCCGGGCGTCGCTTTTGGCCACAGGCTCGCGTACCAACCACCAAATGCACGCCCAGGCGATGAGCGAACCTGCGGTCAGTACCCAAAAACCCCAGCGCCATGAGCTGACTTCGATGAGCCAAGCCATTGGGGTGGCCGTGGCCACTACACCGATGCTGCTGATGCTCATGATCAGACCAGAGGTTGATGTGAACTTGTCCGGGTGAAAGTGCCGAGCGATGAAGACGGTGCAGACGAGGAACGCGGGTGCGCAGCCGGTGCCGATCAACATCTGGCCGAGCAGCAGCGCCGTGTAGCCTTGGGCGTTGGCTGAGAGGGCGGCTCCCAAGATGGCCAGTGGGAACGCAGCGACGATAGTGCGTCGGATCCCAAAGACATCGATCGAGACCCCCATGACCAATTGCATGACGCCAAATGCAAAGTGAAAGGCCGCCGCCCACAAACCGAGCTGCTGTGGCGACAGGCTCAGCTCACGAGCCAGGGGCGGCCCCATGATGGACGCAGCCGTTCGAAATGCCTGGCTGAGCGCGAAAGCGCTCGCCAGTGTCAATAGCATGACCCAGGCCAGTTTGGGGCTGAGAGGGGAGTCCGGCGCAGCGCCGTGACTCGTGGCGGTGGAGGGGTTCACTGGCCGGGTTCGTCAGGATCAGTGGTGATGGCCGTGCGCACCATGCACGTGTCGATGAGTGATTTCCTCGGCTGTGGCGGCCCGGACCTCCTTCACGGTGGCGCTAAAACGGATAGCCTGACCGGCCAGCGCATGGTTGGCGTCCAGGTGCACCTCAGCGCCTTTGATCTTGACCACATTGAACAGGCGCGCTTGCCCATCCGGGCCTGGCCCTTGCAACTGGCCGCCCACTTTGACGCCCGGCGGGAAGTCGGTTTTGGCAAGGATTCGGACCAGTGATTCGTCGCGTTCGCCGAAAGCATCGTTTGGCTGGAGATCGAGCGTGACGCTTGCGCCGACTTCCTTGCCTTCCAGCTCCTGCTCCGCCTTTGGGAAGAGCCCTTCGTAGCCCCCATGCAGGTAGGCCGTGGCGCCCGCATCAAGAGGTTTGCCCTTCAGATCCGTGATGCGGTAGTTCAGGGTAACGGCAGTATCGCGTGTGATTTTCATAATTTGATCTAAAAAAGTGGCGGGCAGTGGACCTTCACTCCACCCCCCAAGCTATCCAGCAGCATCGTAAGGCCGCCAAGCAGACTTCGCCTGGCCACTGACGGTATCCCCTAAGGAGACGCCGTGTAAGCCCCTCAAGGACCCTTTCCACTACCTTGGCTATGCTACCGAATCAAAAGGCCGCGGAGCAGGCCATGCAAGTGCACCCGCGGAGCTGGCTTTGCCAGGCCGCCAGGTGCGTCCCCCCAGGGGGAAGGCGCGCAAGCGACTCAGGGGGGCTCGTCAGCTCAAGTGCTCTCCGGCGATTCCCGCCAGCTTGAACATGCCCACGCTGTCAGCGCCAAACACGGGGCGAAGCTTGGCGTCGGCAAGGATGGTGCGCTTGTCCTTGGGGTCTTGCAGGTTGTTCGCCTTGATGTAGTCCCACATCAGTTTCACCACCTCGCCACGCCCGAATGGGCCATCGCCAATGACGGCGGCAAGTGCCGGGCTGGGCTTCAGGGTGCCGGTGCGAGGGGCTTTGGGCTTTTCAGCTTTGGCGGCCTTGGGCGCCTTGGGGGTGGCTACCTTCTTGGCGGCGGCTTTCTTGGCAGGTGCTGCTGATTTGCCAGCTGCTGCACCCCCGGACTTGGCCGCGCCGGCTCGGGTGGCTGTCTTTTTCGCTGCGGCGGGGCGTGCCGGGTACTTGCCCGCTTTGCCTTCGCGCGGCTCGAACTCGAAGATCACCTTGTTTTCCTCGGCGTTCCAGGCCAGGCGGGCCTTGAAGCTGCGGCGGGTGCGCATGCTGACGAATTTATCGAGCAGGTCCGTTTTGCCGTCTGCGAGCAGCTTTGTCATCTGCTCGGGCTCTACGGGTTGCTGCAGGATGGTCTGCCCGCTCTTGAAGTCGCAAGTGGGCGTGGGCTGTTCGTGCGTGGGCACAGAACGTTCGCAAACGTAGTTCTTGCCAAACAGCTTCACAGGTCCGCCGCATTTAGGGCAGGCGCCCAGGCTGGGAACGGCTGAGAGGTCGACGATTTCGCCGCTCTGCTCGGCGCGGGCGTCATCGCCGAAATCAAACTCGAGCTTGAAGTTGTCCGCCTCTTCGTCTCGTACCAGGGTCAGCTCTGCCACGAAGGGCCAGCCAGCCTTGCTGCGAAAGCCTTCCAGCGGGCCGATCTTGCGGTCGCGCAAGAATGTCTCGGCTTCTTCCAGCGCGAATGCGCGGCCGGCGGGAGTCTTGGTGAACGAGAACCCACAGGCGCCCTCACCGTCGCCCGAAGGGCCGGTACAGGCATAGCGGCGGTAGTTTTCCTTCACCACGCCAGCGCAGTGCGGGCATGGGGTCTGTAGTGTGGCGTAGTCACCGGGTACGGTGTCGCGGTCGTATTCCTTGGCTTTCTTGACGATGCGCTCGGTCATCGCCGCAATCTCTTGCATGAAAGCTGCGCGCGAGAGGCGCCCTTGCTCCATTTGAGAGAGCTTGTATTCCCATTCGCCTGTCAGTTCGGGCTTGCTGAGCTCTTCCACTTCCAAGCCGCGCAGCAAGGTCATCAACTGGAACGCCTTGGCCGTGGGGATCATCTCCCGGCCTTCGCGCAGCATGTATTTCTCGTTGAGCAAGCCTTCAATGATGGCGGCGCGGGTCGCAGGCGTTCCCAGGCCCTTTTCCTGCATGGCTTCGCGCAGCTCGTCATCTTCTATCCACTTGCCGGCGCCTTCCATGGCGCCCAGCAGGGTGGCTTCGCTGTAGCGCGCAGGCGGACGGGTGCGTAGTGCCTTGGGATCGACCTGTTCGGCCAGTACCTTCTCGCCTGGTTGCACGGCCACCAGGGTTTTGCCCTCGTCCTTGCCATCGCCGGTTTCGCTGGCAGCTTCCTTGCCGTAGATGGCCAGCCAGCCGGATTTCATCAACACCTTGCCGTCTGAGCGGAAGTTGTAAGCCTTCTCCGGGAGCGTGGGGGTCGTCGCGCCGGATCCAGCGCCGGGCCGTCCCAAGCCGGAGCCAGCCCCCTCGGGGGGCAGCGAACCATGCAAAGCAGGGAGCGTGGGGGCAACAATCACGGTCGTGATTCGCGTGGTCACCTGATATTCGGCGCTGGGGTAGAACACCGCCATAAATCGCCGTACCACCAGGTCGTAGAGCTTTTGCTCAGCGTCAGACAGCGTGCCCGGGGCTTCCAGGGTGGGAATGATGGCGAAGTGATCCGAGACCTTGGCGTTGTCGAAGATGCGCCGGCTGGGCTTCACATAGCCCTGCTCCAGGGCCAGCTTCGCATGGGGCGCCAAGTGCCGCATGCCGCTGCTCGCCAGCATTTCGAAGGTCTTGCGCGCCACAGGCACGTAGTCTTCGGGCAGATAGCGCGAGTCGGTACGGGGGTAGGTCAGCGCCTTATGGCGTTCGTAGAGCGATTGAGCCAATGACAACGTGGTCTTGGCTGAAAAGCCGAACTTGCCGTTGGCTTCACGCTGCAAGCTGGTCAGATCGAACAGCAGGGGGGAGGCCTGCGTAGTGGGCTTGCTTTCTTCCTTGACGGTGCCTTGTTTGCCTCGCACGGCGTCTGCAATCGCCAGAGCCTCTCGCTCTACCCACACGCGGTCAGCACGCGCTTCTGTGTCTTCGCCCTTTTTCCAGGTGGGGTCGAACCACTTGCCCGCGTACTCTCCCGCCTGGGCCAGGAAGCTCGCGTGGATCTCCCAGTAGTCGCGCGCCACGTGTTTGCGGATCTGCTCTTCGCGCTCCACCACCACCGCCAGGGTTGGCGTCTGTACGCGGCCCACGGTGGTCAGGAAAAACCCGCCGTCGCGCGAGTTGAAGGCCGTCATGGCCCGTGTGCCGTTGATGCCTACCAGCCAGTCTGCCTCGCTGCGGCTGCGAGCGGCATCGGCCAGGCCCTGCATCTGCGCGTTGGAGCGCAGGTTGTCAAAACCGTCGCGGATGGCCTGTGGCGTCATGCTTTGCAGCCATAGGCGCCGCACTGGCTTGCTGGTTTGTTTGCCCTCCAGCGCATATTGCTCAATCAGCCTAAAGATCAACTCACCCTCGCGCCCCGCGTCACAGGCGTTGATGAGCGCGTTCACATCCTTGCGCCGCGCCTGTTTGACCACGGCGTTAAGCCGTGTCTTGGTTTTATCTACCGGCTTCAGGTCGAAGTGAGGTGGAATGACGGGCAGATGGGCAAAGCTCCATTTGCCGCGCTTGACGTCGTATTGTTCCGGCGCCTGGATCTCCAAGAGGTGACCCACGGCGCTCGTGACGACGTAATGTTCGTTCTCAAAATGCTCGTCGTGCTTATCGAATTTGCCGGCTACGGGCGTGAGTGCACGCACGATATCCTGAGCAACCGAAGGCTTCTCTGCAATGACCAATGTTTTCATGTGGCTAGAATTCGCTTTCCTCGCGCGGGCGCGCTCGCACACCTGTGCACGCGCATACGCATAAATTCACCATATCAAACTTTCGCCGTGGCTTCAAAAAATAGGCCCCCACGCTCCCCTGCTTCGCATGGTGCGCTGCCCCCCGAGGAGGCGATTCCTGTCTTGGGGCGTCGTATCCAGACGCGCCGCTCCGGTGTGCATGGCAAGGGTGTCTTCGCTGTACAGGACATTCCTGCTGGCGAGCGCATCATTGAATATGTGGGTGAAATCATTGGTTGGGACGAAGCGCTGCGCCGCCATCCGCACGATCCAGAGCAACCCAACCACACGTTCTACTTCCATGTAGACGAAGATCACGTGATAGATGCCCTGTACGGCGGCAACTCCTCGCGTTGGATCAATCACAGCTGTGAGCCCAATTGTGAGGCGGATGAGGAAGATGGGCGGATCTTCATCAAGGCGTTGCGCAACCTCAAGGCGGGTCAGGAGTTGAATTACGACTACGGTCTGGTCATTGATGAACCGCTCACACCCGAGTTGAAAGCCGAATACCCCTGCTGGTGCGGCAGTACCCAATGCCGGGGAACCTTGTTGGCGCCGGCGGAAAAGAAGAAAAAGAAGAAAGATAAGAAAAAGGGCAAGAAATCCAAGGGCCGGAAGAAATGACCCGGCTTCTTTGCACCGCCTGAACGGGGTCAAGCGCATGACAGGATCACGCTGGGCCCTGGAGGGCATCTCGCAATCGGTATCGCTGCTTTTGCCAGGATTCGTGATGGAGGTGCTGCCTGAGATCGATTCCACCAACAGCGAGCTGATACGCCGCGCGCGTGCCGGGCGTGACGCGCCTACGCTGCTCGTGGCTGAGGCGCAGACCGCAGGGCGAGGCCGGCTGGGCCGAAATTGGCAAGACGGCGCCGGTCAACCAGGCAGCGCGCTGAAGTTCTCACTCGGGCTTCCACTGGCGCCTGCAGATTGGTCGGGCTTGTCGCTGGCAGTCGGGCTGGCGGTGGCGGAAAGTTTGCACCCGGAAATCAGACTTAAATGGCCGAATGATCTTTGGTGGCAAGGCCGCAAGCTTGCAGGCATATTGGTTGAGACGGCGGGCGCGGCACATGCCACGGGTCGCTTTGTGGTGATTGGCATTGGCATCAACATCGAGCCCTTGGAAGGCCAGGATTTCTCTACTCGGCCGGCTTGGCTGCAGGCTCTGGATCCTTCCTTGGACGCGCCTGCTGCACTGGCGCGCATCGCACTGCCTTTGGTGCGCGCGGTGCGGGCGTTTGAGCGCCATGGCTTTGCGCCGCTGGCTGAGCGTTTCAATGAGCGCGATGCGTTTGCTGGGCTGGCGGTGCGGCTGTCGGATGGCACGGAAGGGCAGGCGTTGGGGGTGGCGGCTAATGGGGCGTTGCGGGTGCGGACGCGCACGGAGTTGCGGGAGATTATTAGTTCTGAGGTTAGTGTGAGGCCTTTGCTTGCTGCGGGAGATGCTTCTCCCGCTCCCTCTCCGTTTTCCACTCCCTCTTCCTCTCCTTCTGGAAGAGCCTGATGCAGGCACGCCTGCCGACTTGAACCCCAGAACCCGAGACTGTGGCTGAGCGCTGGATTTACTCCTTCCCCCTCTGGGGGAAGGTTGGGAAGGGGGCAAGCGGCGCTTGATTAAGCGCTGCGGTTGCTAGTTACCTTCTGCTCTTTTCTTGAGGTCGGAGACCGGGATTGCCCCCGGCAGTGCAGTCCCTTTCTTTGCTCGCCCAAAGCAAGGAACCAAAGAAAGGCGACCCCAAGTCCGTGTCCCTGCGCTGCGCTCCGGGCACCCTCCGGTGCTCAGGCAAGGGGCGGTGCGGCAGAACTCTCTTCT
>NZ_AUGX01000070.1 GCF_000422885.1 Ottowia thiooxydans DSM 14619
GCGTAGCCCCCAATGAGTGTGTAGGCGAGTAGATGAAGTGATGGCAAAGCGGTCAGACCGTGGGTTGGGAAAGCTGTGCAGAACTCAGGGCTGTTCATGGATTAGCCCGCCAGTGAGATGAGCTCCAACCTCGCGAATCACCATCAGGGCCCGCAGCGGATCTCAGGATCCGCATTGCTTCCAGGCCGGATATAAGACCGTAATGAACCCGCCAAGTCAAAACTTCAAAAATTCGCTTGCCACACGGGAGGCGTCCATATAAGTTCTGCCGCACCGCCCATTGACCGAGCACCGGAGGGTGCCCGGAGCGCAGCGTAGGGACACGGACTTGGGGTCGCCTTTCTTTGGCCTACATTTCTTTGGCGAGCAAAGAAACGTAGGTGCGCCGCCGGGCGCAATCCCGGCCTCCGACCTCGAGAGATGAGCAGAAGGTAATTAGCACCCGAAGCGCCCAATCAACCGCCGCTTGCCCTCACCCCCACCCTCTCCCAAAGGGAGAGGGAGTTGTCCGAAGAACCTGTTACCACTGCCCCGACTCCATCCGAATCGCCACTTCGCAATCCTCAAAGATCTCAAGCTTGGCGATCTTGACCCGCACACCCAGAACGCCAGGGAGTTGCAGCAGCCGCAGGGTGAGTTTTCCGATCAGCGACTCAAGCAAATTCACATGTTCAGCGGTGCATTCATCGATGATGATCTGACGCACCTTGCGGTAATCAAGCACGCGGTTGATGTCGTCATCATGTGGCTTGAGAGCCTGAACGCCCAGATTCAATTCGGCATCCACCTGAATCGGCTGGGTATCGGTCCGTTCATGGGCCAGAATGCCCAAAGTGGCGTCAAAGCGCAGGCCGGTGAGCGTCAGGGTTTGTTGGCCCGTGGAGACAGAAGAGGTCATGGCTTCATTAGAGAAAAATCGCGGTCGAACTTCATCAGGTGTTGCCCGCCATCGACCAAGAGCGTCGTTCCCGTCATGGAGCGATTTTCAAGCGCAAACAGAACGGTTCGGGCCACGTCTTCTGGTGTGGAGGATCGGCCTAGAGGGCTTAAGGCATGCAGCGCAGCAAATTCTTCTTCGCCCAGCATGTGACTGGTCAGTGTGAGGCCAGGGGCCACCCCCACCACCCGCACCTGCGGACTAAGAGATTGGGCCAGCAACGTGGTGGCCGTGTGCAACGCGGCCTTGCTGAGCGTATAGCTCAAAAAATCCGGGTTGGGGTTGAAAAGCTTCTGATCCAGCAGGTTCACCACACAGCCACTGACTGGGCCAGCGGCGCGCGCGGTGAGGTGGCTGTGCAGGGCCTGGGCGAGCAAAATGGGGGCCGCTGTGTTGGTGCGCCAATGGCGCTCCATCGCTGCGGCGCTGAAACTGGCGGTGTCATCGAACTCAAACACGCTGGCGCTGTTGACTACGGCATCGACTCGGCCCATCTCGGCCACCACACGCGGCAGCAGGGCGCGCACCGCTGCCTCGTCGGCCAAGTCAGTCTCAAAAAGTCCGGAAGCCCCTGCCAGCTCCTTGCAGGCCATGGCCGTCTCCCTGGCATCCTGACCGGACGCTCGATAGTGGACGGCCACGTGCCAGCCGGCGCGTGCCAGCGTCAGCGCAATCTCGCGGCCAAGCCGCCTGGCAGCACCCGTCACCAGCACGGTACGGTGCGCGTCGGATGAAGATGTAGGCATTTAGAGAGACAATCAACCTGTGCAAAGCGAAGCAATCAGTTTAGCCTCCCCCTTGCAAGCTCGGGTGGAGAAGGTCATTGCTGCCTCTGGCGGCTGGATAGGGTTCGACCGTTTCATGCAGCTGGCGCTGTATGAACCCGGCCTGGGTTATTACGCCAATACGGCGCCAAAGTTCGGCGCCATGCCTGCCAGCGGGAGCGATTTCATCACCGCCCCGGAGCTTTCACCGCTGTTCGGCCAAACACTGGCGGTGCAGGTACGGGAGGCGCTGGATGCCACGGGCAGTGACGATGTTTGGGAATTCGGCGCCGGTTCGGGCGCCCTCGCAGCACAAATGATGAAGTCTTTGGGGGAGCGGGTGCATCGCTACCACATCGTCGACGTCTCCGGCACTCTGCGGGCCCGTCAGCAAGCGGCTTTAGCGGCCTGGGGAGAGCAGGTGCAATGGCACGATACGCTGCCCGAGGCGATCAGCGGTGTCGTGATCGGCAATGAGGTGCTGGATGCCATGCCGGTGCAATTACTGGCGCGTTTGAACGGGGTTTGGCATGAGCGCGGTGTTGCCTTGCATGGCAACGGGTTCGCCTGGGCGGATCGCCCCAGCCCATTGCAGCCCCCCTTCCCCATTGAAGGCGAGCACGACGTGGTGACCGAAATTCACCCCCAGGCACGCGCCTTCATTTCCACGTTAGCGGCGTGCCTTCGCGCGGGCACCGGCGGCGCGGCTTTCTTCCTCGACTACGGTTTTCCAGAAGCCGAGTACTACCATCCTCAGCGTATTGGCGGGACGCTGGTGTGCCACCGGGCGCATCAGGTTGATGACAACCCTCTGATTGATGTCGGCATCAAGGACATTACTGCCCACGTGGATTTCACGGGCATAGCCATGACCGCACAAGATGCCGGTTTGTCTGTGCTGGGATACACGTCACAGGGGAGGTTTCTGCTCAACTGCGGCATGGCCGAGCTCATGCAGACGGTGAGCTTGCCTGAACGCGCCACGGCCATGAAGCTGGTGGCCGAGCATGAGATGGGAGAGCTGTTCAAGGTGATCGGTTTCTCCACCAGCGACAGCTGGGTCGCACGCGGGTTCGCCGAAGGCGACCGCACTCACCGGCTATGAAATAAGGCGCCCCACATGATTCGGTGGATCATCGTTATCTTCGTCGCCCTGATGTTCATCAGTTGGTTTACGCCGCTGCTGCAAAAACTCGGTTTCGGGCGTTTGCCGGGAGATTTCCGTTTTCGGCTGTTTGGGCGCGAGTGGTTCATACCGCTCACCACCACGCTATTGCTCAGCGGGGTGGCGAGCTTGATCGCACGCGTGCTGTGATCACGAAGCGCCCGGACGAATTCGAGGCGCAACAGCACTCAATCGCGTAGCAGGCCCAATTGCTTCGTCAATGCTGTATCGGGTTGCAGGCAGGCATCATTCACCGGCGACGTGGCAGGCTTGCATTTGGCCAAGTGGGTCAAGATGGCGCGATTCACACGCTTGAAACTCTCTTGCTCTTGCGGCGACTGACTACTCGAACCGGCCGGTTTTTCAGCGGTCGAGGCTTCCGCCAGGGTCGCCTTGGTGAGGCTGCTATTGACCGGAAAACTGACTTGGGTTTGCAGAACCAGTCGTTTGCGCGGGACGTCTACAGTGGCCAGCACGATGCGGGCAGGGGCCAGTGCAACTTGTCCATCGGAGAACTCGAGCGCGGCGTACACCTGCACATCGCTCGGTACCCGCACTTGGAGAGGCGTGCGCTGACCAGGCACTCGCACCGACAGGCGGTCGCCGGCCTGCACAAAGCCAACCCGCGTGCGGTGGCCGCGCTGGACCGCGTGCGGCCCCACGCATCCTGCAAAAACAAAAGGCGTGGTTTCACGCTTGACCCACAGCTCGCCCACTTCGCTGCGTTCGTCCATGACTACCGTGGCACGCGGCGTGCCTGCGGATTGCCTCACGCCGGTCAGAGTGCCGCCGTGCACCAGCAACCCCGTGTAGGGATACCACATAGTGGCCTGGTTGTAAGCCGCGCCGCGCTCGGTGCAATGGAAGGCTGCGTCACCTTCCACATCACTGTTGAAGACACCCTCGGCACGCACCTCTGGCGCATTGCCCTCGTCGTACGCCACCCGCTCCAGCGCATTGCCGCGTATGGCGTAGGTCAGCTTGGTCACCATCGTGTGGTAACGGCCAAATTTATCCTCCGCCTCCATGGTCACATACGGCTCCTGACCACTGAACTTTGTTTTCTTGCTGGCTGCGGCAGCGACGGCTTTATCTCCGTCAGAGCTTTTGCTGCTCTGTGAGGCTTCTGGGCTGGGAGTGGGCACATCGCCTGCTGGACTGCCAGGACTGCCGCTCGCACATCCCGCCAACAACGCGCCCAGGAGCACGACCGTGCTCATACCCCCAACGAGTCCATTCCATTCCCGTGTCATCGCCTGCTCCCTGAAAGACTTTTATTATGGCCTGCCTATGGGAGCCGTTAAGGCGAGGACTTTAGGCCTCAGCTGGCTTTTCGAACACCACCTGCCGTTCGAACAAATCAGCAATCTCACTGGCTGACAACCCGAGATCATCACTCAGCACCTGACGCGTGTCCTGCCCCAGGTCCGGGCCGCTGTGCACGATTCGCCCAGGGGTATCAGACAGCTTTGGCACCACACCAGGATGCACCAGCTCACCCAGTTGCGGATGCGGCACCCTGGGCAGCATGTCTCGGGCAGCAAAGTGGGGATCGGCAAAGATATCAGGCATGGTGTAGACCCGCGAGACAGGAACTTCCGCCACGAGCAGCATTTGCTCGATCGCAATCCCGTCGTGCTGCATCGTCCAGGCCGAGACCACGCTGTTGCAATAGGGAATATTGGATCCGCGCGTACGAATGGAGGACATCAGCGGGTCGTTTATCAGTTCCGGCTGCCCCATGACCTCGATCAGGCGCTTGAAGGTGGCGTCGCTATTGGCGGCAATCAGCACGTAGCCCCCGTCCTTGGTGGGGTACAGGCTGTTGGGCGCCATGTTCGGCAGGTTGGGGCCCACGCGGTTGGGAATGAAACCGGTAGTCTCGTACGCAGGCACATACGCTTCCATCTGCGCGAAGGCAGCTTCGTACAACGCAGCATCGACGACTTGGCCACGCCCCGTGCGGTTGCGTGCCAGCAACGCGGTCACCGCACCAAAAGCAGCGTAGACCGAGGTAAGGTAATCGGTGGTGGCCAAGGCGACTCGTGCTGGCGGGCGATCCGGATCGCCTGTGAGGTGGCGCACGCCGGCTACCGCCTCACAGATCGCACCGTAACCAGGCCGCTTGCTGTAGGGGCCGGTCTGACCATAACCCGAAATGCGCACCATGACCAGGCCTGGGTTTTCTTTGGAAAGATCTTCATAGCCCAGGCCCAGGCGTTCCATCACGCCAGGGCGGTAGTTCTCTACCAGCAAATCGCTTTTCAGGGCCAGCGTGCGAACGAGCTTCACGCCATCTGGCTTTTTCAGGTCAATAGTGATCGCGCGCTTGTTCCGCAAGATGGTGGCGGCATAGAGCGACACGTCATCTTTGTGCCGCCCCATGCTGCGGAGCGGATCGCCCGCAGGCGGCTCCACCTTGATGACATCCGCACCAAAATCCGCCAGCAGCCGCGCGCAGGCAGGGCCGGCTACGGTAGAACACAGTTCGATGGCTCGGTAGCCAGACAGCGGCCCCAAAGGCACTCCCCCAGCGGAAGGCATTTCGGCTTGTGTTACGTTGGAATCGCGTTGCGTCATGCCTTCACCTGCAACAGCCCCAGTTCATTCACGATGCCGCGCATGGACTGGTACTCCCTTTCGTAATAGGCCTGCGCTTCTGCGTGCGGCATGAAATTCGAGCGGCTCTGATTTCGCTCCACGAGCAATTTCCACTCCTTGTGCTCCACCAGCTCCTTGCACCGACCTTCCCAGTAAGCAAGTTGTTCGGCCGAGATGCCTTTGGGCGCGATGATGCCCAGCGCGGAGCTGAAATCTGAATCCACTCCGCTTTCGCGCCACGTGGGAACATCCTTGAACGCTCCGCCCAGCCGCTGCGGGGAGCTGATGGCCAACAGCCGGATCTTGCCGCTTTGCATCATGGTGATGACGTTAGGCGTTGTAGACGCCACTATTTCCAGGTGGCCCCCCACCAGAGCCACGATGGATTCCGACGAGGATTTAAAGGGTGCCACAACCAACTTCTTGATGTCCACCCCGCCGGCCTTCAAGGCTTTGGCCGTTCCCACGTGAATGTGATTGCCGATACTGGTGGCCACCCCCATGCGCTGGCTTCCCGCGTCGCGCCGCATGGCCGTTAGAAGGTCGCGCACGTTCTTGATCGGCGAATCAGCCCGCACCGCCAGTGTCAGGTACTCATCTTGCAGCACGGCAATAGTCGTGAACTCACGGTGGGGCAAGACATCGAGATTGCCCGTCAGGTAACTGGCTATATAGCCGTGCGTATTGAGAGAAAGGAAGTTGCCATCGCCTGGCCGTTGCTTGAGAAAATCGAAAGCGATCTTGCCGTTAGCCCCTGGCTTATTGGTGACCAGGAAAGTCTTACCGGGTGGGGCATCACCCGTTTCATCGTAGAACTGCTTCATGGCCCGGCCCACCTGATCGAGCGCCCCCCCCGCACCGGCTGGCACTAAAAATTCCACGTTCTGATCGGGCTTCCAAGCCGCTGTCGCCACGCCTGGAAGTAGACCCGCCAATGCCACGCCTGCCATGCCACCCACTGCGCGGCGGCGGCTCTGGCCTTGCTGTGAAAGCTGCGATTTGCCGTTGCTCATGCTTGTCTCCTGTATTTTTTCTAACGAAGTCTCACGGCCTGACGCCAGTCCGTGCCTTCGGCCCGGTTTGGGTACGCAAGCGGTGCTGCGCCGCCTCAATAAACTGGCAGAGATAAGGCCGGGTCTCGCGGGGATCAATCAAATCCTCCACAGCGAACGCCTCGGCGGTGCGGAATGGCGACGACAGTGCTCGTAGCTCCGCCTCGATCTCGGCTTCGCGGGCCTGTGGATCTGGCGCTTCCTCGATCTCCTTGCGGTAGGCGGCCTTGACGCCGCCCTCGATAGGCAGCGAACCCCAACTGGCCGATGGCCAGGCAATCTTGAAGTTCAGTCCACTGCGGTCCATCACACTGCCACCAGCCACACCGAAGCACTTTCGAACGATGACCGTGTAGATGGGCACCGTGGCCTGTGCCAACGCGTAGCGTTGCTGAATGCCAAAGCGCATGATCGCTTCAGATTCAGACTCCACGCCCACCAACAAGCCGGGAACATCGACAAAAAACACAAGTGGAATGTTGAACGAATCACACAGCTCAATGAAGTGCGACTGCTTACGCGCCGCCTTCACATCGACAATGCCACCGACCATGGGGTTGTTGGCGATCACGCCCACCACGTGCCCATTCATTCGCGCCAGAGAAGTGATCACTGCGCGCCCGAAGGTAGGCTGAATCTCGAACACGGAGCCTTCGTCGACCACCATGCTGACCAGCTTTTTCATGTTGTAGGCGCGCCGATCAGACCGCGGAATGATGTCCACCAGCGCATCCTCGCATCGGTCAACGCGGTCAGCAGAGACGATAGACGGCGGCAGCTCCCAGGCGTTCTGAGGCATGTAGGAGAGAAAGCGACGAATTTGTCGCAAGCAATCTGCTTCGTCGGCAGCCACGTTGTCAATGGTGCCAGCGGTGTCCGCAGCAATCTTGGCACCGCCCAGATCGTTCTTGTGCAGCCGCGTGCCAAAGGCCCGCTCCACCACGGGCGGCCCCGCAGCAAAGATCTGGCTGGTGTCACGCACCATCACTGTCCAGTGGGCAAGCACCGCACGGCCTGCCGGCCCCCCTGCAACAGTGCCCATGACCGCGCTGACCACCGGCACGATGCCCATCAAGGAGGCTGACCGCTCGAATCCGTCCCAGCCGTAGCCCGGAATGACCGAGTATCCCTTGCGCTTGACTGTGTTGACCGTGCCACCGGTTCCATCAATGAGGTTGATCAGCGGGATGCGGTATTCAAAGGCGAGATCCTCGACGAACCCCCCTTGCCCGCCTTTGCGCCGGTCGCTGCCAAAGCCCGTGCCGGCGCGGATGGTGTAATCCTCTCCGCCTACCGCCACCGCTCGGCCGTCGATAGCGCCCAGCCCCATGACATAAGGCGCAGGTTCGAAGCCTGTCAGCTTTCCATCGATGTAGGTCGCCTTGCCCGCAAGCTTGCCAACCTCGCGGAAGGATCGTTCGTCGAGCAGGCCGGAAATGCGTTCACGTACTGTCAGCTTGCCGGCTGCGTGATGCTTCTCTACGGCGGCAACGCCGCCACAGGCCTCGGCCAACTCCCTGCGGCGATGGATTTCTTGCGCTTCTTCTCTCCAACTCATACTGACTTCTCCTTCATTGGCTTCATTTGCTTTGTAGCTTCAGGTCGTCGATCAGGCTTTTGGTAGCCGTGTATTCCGTGGCCAGGTAGCGACTCATCTCGGCTGACCCCATGAACATCGGCCGCCAGTTCTGTGCGGCCAGGAATTTCTTCCACTCAGGGGTTTCGCTCACCGTGCGGAAAGCGTCCTCCCAGTACTTGATTTGCTCAGGTGTCATGCCCTTGGGACCGAGCACGCCCTGCACCGATGAAAAGACCGCAGGCACACCCTGCTCTGTCCATGTGGGAATGGACGAAAGCACACCACTCAAACGCTCTGCCGTCGCCACGGCGATCACCCGAATCCTTCCGGCCTGCATCTGCGTGATGACATTGGGCGTAGAAGCGGCCACCAGATCGAGGTGCCCGCCCAGCAACGCCGTCATGGATTCAGCGGAAGACTTGAACGGAATCATTTGCAGCTTGGCAATGTCGACACCGGCCACCTTGAGCGGTTTCGCGATGCCCGCATGTATGTGGTTGCCTATCGCAGTGGCCACCCCTATGGAGAGCGAGTTGGGCGCAGCCTTGAGCTTGTCGACAAGGTCTTTTGCGTTCTTGATGGGCGAATCAGCCCTCACCGCTACGACGATCGATTCCTCCAGCATGACTGCGATGGGAGTCAGTTCCTCATAGGATGCCGCGACATTGCCAATGGCGCGGGCATTGAGCATGCCGGTGGTGAAAGTGGACAGCCAATGCCCATCACCTGAGTGCTGGAGCAAGGCCTGTATCGCGACCGTGCCAGCGCCTCCGCTGCGGTTGGAGACGATGATGGGTTGATCGATCATCTTCTTGCGCTCCAGCGTCTGCGTCATCTCGCGCGCCGCAAGATCCAGAGCAGCGCCCGGGCCCGAAGGCACGAGATATTCCACCTTGCGACTAGGCTGCCAGCCTTGCGCGCAGGCCAGGGAAGACCACGCCATCACCAGCACGCAAGCGGCAGCGATATTGACCAGGATGCGCGAAACCGGCTTGAACGCCGAGATTCGGTGAGAGGGAAACTGAACAGCGATATTCATGGAACCTCCTTGGTATCAAGAAATTCGACGCGTCATAACCATTTCCGATGCGCTTCATCGGTAGCGAGGCAAAGAGCCATCGCGGTCGTCTGGTGCCCTCTCTCCTCAGTGCAGGAGCGAAGCTGCGCTCCCGCCTGGGCCTGGTCAGGTCTGCACGATGGCAAGCACCTGTCCATCCTCCACGGAATCACCCTCACCCACCATCAATTCAACAACTTCACCGCTTTTTTCGCTGGCAACCGGAATCTCCATCTTCATGGACTCAACCACCATCACGGCGTCCTCGGCTTCTACCCTTTGGCCTACCGGAATCAGAATCTTCCAGACCTTGCCGGTCACTTCAGATCTCACTTCAATGCGCGCCATATCGATCTCCTTGGTTCAATAGTTGCAAGCACCCACGCTACATGGCGCAGCGCCCGTGCTGACTTGATCCAGAATCTAAGATCAAACCATTAATTAGTCAACATCGTTTACCATCGTGTCGTGATTTGTGAAGCGACTCGTGTGGCGGTGCTACATTCCCCGGCGCATGCTCACTAGAAATCAACTGCAAACCCTACAGGCCGCCCGCCGACAAGGGATCGGCCGCTTACTGCTACTGGCACGCCGCGACTTCCTGGATCGCCTGGCCGATCGCATGGCCAATGACGCTTTCGTCATGAGCCACGCGAACGAGCACAAGGCGGTGATGAGCCAGGCCAGCGGGCGATTGCTGCCATTCATTGATCTGGACGGCACACGCAGTGTGGACTTGGCGCGCCGCATGGGTGTCTCCAAACAGGCCATAGGGCGTCTGGTCAAGGAACTGGAAGAAGCGGGCCTGCTTCATCGGGAGCCCGATGGCGCAGACAAGCGCGCCTTCCTGGTCAAATTCACGGAACCTGGCTTGGACTATCTGAGATGCATGCATGCAAGCATCCAGCGCATTGAAGACGAATACACAGAAATCGTAGGCGCCGAGCGCATGCAATCTCTGCGCGAGTCCCTGAGTCAAATCGCTTACGGTGAAGAAAAATGAAAGTTGTCTATTGGCCCAACATCCCGCTAGGGCGCAATGAACTCATCGCGATGCTCCAACAGGTTCAGGGCATTGAGCTGGAGATCGTGACCACTCAAGAAGAGGTGGCCCGGGTTTTACCAAAGGCAGAGGGGTTGATATCTGCCAACCCTTCGCCGGAAGAGGCGGCACTGATCGCGTCCATTGTGAAATCGGAAAACTCACTGCAATGGATGCATGTGGTGAGTTCGGGCAACGATGGCGTTCCGCTTTGTAAACTACCGCCTGAAGTGCGGACCTCCAACACGCCAGGCGCTACTGCAAACGCCGTGGGTGATCACGCCATTGCACTATTGTTTGCCCTGATCCGAAGCTTGCCCACCGCCTGGGAGCAACAGCGCGCGCAGAAGTGGTCCAAGGGTCTGCTGTCGCGGCGCGCCACCTCCATCGAGGGCAAGACCGTCGTGATCCTGGGCCGCGGCGCTATTGGCCAGTATCTGGCGAAAGTCCTGGCTGGATTCGACGTCCGTATCCGCTTCGTATCCCGCAGCGTGGCGACTGACGCCGGTGCCGAAAAAGGATTCCAGCTGCATGAGATGCGAGACGCTCTTCAGGGTGCGGACATCCTCATCTGCGCCATATCTTTGAGCGACTTGACCAATGGCATCGTGTCAGAAGACGCCCTCCGGGAAATGAACCCTGGTAGCTTCTTGATCAACGTGGGCAGGGGCCCGTTGGTCGAACGCCATGGACTGCTGCGGTGCTTGCAAGACGGTCATCTGCAAGGCGCTGGGCTCGATGTGACAGACCCAGAACCTTTGCCTGAGGATGATGAGCTCTGGTCAGCACCAAATCTGATCATCACACCGCACTATGCCGGCGCGGGCAGCAAACAAGCGGGCCAACGGGTGGCACAAGCCGCTGAAGACGTCATTGCTTCGGAGCTTCGCCGCAGAAGCGCATCGTCTTAAAAAACTCAGCCCACTTGAACTGCTGAGTGTCGGATGGACGTCGCTGATTTCACCATGTGTGGATGAACACTTGAGATATGCTGCGGCACCCTTGGCCTCAACGCGGCGGCGTCCAACGGTCAACAATGGATTGCCAGGTACCGTCCGCACGCATCTTCTCGATCGCGTCGTCGAGTAACTTGAGCCGATCTCCCTTCCCCTTGGGGGTAGCCATCGCGAGCGGCAGCTCAAGGAAGAGTCGGTCGCCTGGCGTGATCTTTCCAGGATATTGTTGCGCGGCAAGCATGGCTCCGACTTGCTTGTTAAGCGCTGCAGCATCAGCCTCGCCATCGACGAGTCGCTTGAGGCTTTCGTCGTAATCGGCAGTGACGATGAGTTTCG
Source organism: Ottowia thiooxydans DSM 14619 (assembly GCF_000422885.1). Taxonomy (GTDB): domain Bacteria; phylum Pseudomonadota; class Gammaproteobacteria; order Burkholderiales; family Burkholderiaceae_C; genus Ottowia; species Ottowia thiooxydans. The sequence goes on from NZ_AUGX01000070.1 coordinate 11,490, forward strand.
CTTCGGGCATATGCTTCGCGATGAAGCCGGCGAGTGGCCCGGTCTTTGGTGTGACGATGACCTTGCCATTCAACCAGTTCGTGTCTGCCGGCGCTATGGCCGGCGCGCGTACGAAAATGGCACCACCGGACATCATCAATGGACGCCCGAAGTCCATCGTCTTCAAACGTTCCGCATTGACTGCTATCGGAAAAATGATGTCGGCACGTCCGTCGTTCAACGTGCGCTGAATTTGCTCGAACGGTACCGGCACGAACTGGATGGGCACTCCGGCTCTATCTGCCGCCGTCGAAACCAGATCGATCGCCATGCCCCGGGACCGGCCATCAACGCTCTCAGCAAACGGCGGAAAGTTCTGGTCATGCGCAAGGCGCAAAGTCAGCGCTTTGGCATCGTTACCACCACTGGCGTAAGCAGACATCGCGCCGAACAGACAAGCGAAAACCGAACGGCGCAATATTGAACTGATACTGGGAACGAACCGCCCGATGGGGGCACTCGGCTGAAGAAGGACAGCCCGAATGCGTTGCAGTAGCGAGTCACTAGAAAAAATCGAAGTGCTATTTGCCATTCACTCTCCTGTTGTGAGGGCTAGCGGGCCCCCTCATTTTTCTGCCCGGCACCAACCCGACAAGGATGTGTTTCAGTCATTAATTTATATTACTAATCATAATTTTAGAAGTCAACTAAATTTATTTGGAATACGGCTGGTGTTTCTACTTAGAAATGCTGCGCCAAAGCCCGCGCAATCAGACGGGCCTGCTCCCCGATCAATGCCTGCTCATCGGTAGGGCGTCTAGCTGTGTGAATCTTGATAGCTAGGGCGTGTTCACACTAAATTCACCCCCGCGTGAGGTTCTGGCGAGCCGCAATCAAGGCGCAAACCGCAGCCGGGTTGGACACCCGGCGAGGGTTTGC
>NZ_AUGX01000071.1 GCF_000422885.1 Ottowia thiooxydans DSM 14619
ACGAAGCAAGAGCATCTTTCAGTGCTCTTGCCCGCCCCTTGCCCTGCGCTTCTCAGCGCGGCCAGAGGGGTGGGATACCCACTCGGGCCATCGCTGCGCTCGGCCCTGCACCTGTCAGTCGCAAGCGAAGGGTTTGACTCCCTCTCCCGCCTGCGGGAGAGGGAGCGATATCAAACGGCCGCGGAGCAGGCCATTCGGGAGTAGCCGCGGAGCGGGCTTTGCCCGGCCGCTGGCTGCGTCCCCTGGGGGAAGGCGCGCAAGCGCCTCAGGGGGGGCTTTGCTCGCGCTCCCGGAGCAGTGCTCCCACAATGCCAGTCGCATGGTTGGCAGCCGGCACACCACAATAAATAGCCGCCATGAGAACCACCTCCTTAAGATCCTCAGGCGTGAGACGAGAGTCTTCCTGTCCGTCGAGTGCCGCCCGTACATGCAGCGCAAACTCATCCCAGGCATGGATGCCGATCATCATCGACAGCACCATGAAACGGCGCAGACGATCCCCGAGTGCGGGGCGGCCCCAGATGTCGTTCCACGCGTGGCGTGTGATCAACTCCTGAAACTCGCTGTTGAAGTCGGTCCGGTTCGCTAACGAACGGTCTACCCAGGCATCGCCCAGAATGCGGCGGCGGTGCTGCAAGCCCTGGGTGTAGTCGGTAGCGGAGGTATCTGCCGCTTCGGTTGCCTGGGGCTGGCATCGATCACGCACGAAAGCGCGCAGTAGCCGCGCAAAGGCCGCGGGTTGCTCAACGGCGCTGATGTGAGAAGCCTGCGGCAGGATGGTCAGTTCAGCGCCTGGCACGGCTTCAGCGATGGCTTGTCCCATGGCTGGCGGCGTACCTGCATCCAGGCTGCCAGCGATTACCAGGGTGGGGATGGTGATGGTCGGCAGGCCGGCGCGCCAATCGACGTCTCGTACAGCCTCACAGCAGGCGGCATACGCCACTGGCGATGTGCCAACCAAAGTGGCACGAGCTCTGGCCACCGCATCCGGATGCGAGTTCCGGAAGTCATCATGAAAATACCGCTGCATCACCGTGTCGGCAATGGCGGCCAAACCCTCGTTTCGCACTGTGGCAATGCGGCTGTCCCAGTTGGGGCGCGCAGCGTCAGGGTAATAGGCCGTGCTGTTCGCCACCACCAAGCCCTGGAGCAAAGCAGGGTGGCGAATGGCCAGGCCCATGCCCACCATGCCACCCATGGATAGCCCAACCCAGACCACGGGTCCGCGTGCCACGTCCCGCAGGAGCGCCGCAGCTTCATCCACCAGGGCGTTCATCGTCCCTGCGAGTGGTTGGCCAGGAGAGCCCCCGTGGCCTGGATGATCAAAGATCAGGGTGCGAACACGAGGACCTAGATGCGCAAGCAGTGGCGCCCAGGCGTTGCGGTCCATGCCAAGCGCATGGCTCAGGACTATGAGTGGGCCGGAGCCCTCGTTCTGCAAGGTATACGACAGCGTGGAAGCCATGGGGAAAAACACCTTCAAATATCCATCATCAATATCAACCCGCATCGGCCTCAATCACGTGATCCGCACGAGGAAGAAGCCTCACAGGTGATTCTCTTCCAGCAGGCGCTTGCACAGACGGGCTGATGGCTCAGTGACCAAGTCCAGATCACAGGCTGCAGCCAGGGTGGCCTGGAGCGCGGTGCGAGGGCCTTCGGGCAATGCTTGCACGCAAGTATCCGTCAACAGCAATTGCAGCAGAGGGGTCTCACTGGAAAGCGCCAGCGGTCCCAGGGCTTGTATCCGGGCGCGGGCTGGTTTCTTGCCCACTGCAGCGGCCAGGGCTTGAGTGAGCGCTTCAGAGTGAACCAGTCCTTGCAGGTTGTCGATGTTGCGGGTCATGCGGGCTGTGTCCACCTGCAGGCCAGACAATGCGTCCCGGACTGCGCTGGTGGCTCCGAAGGCTTGTATCCATAGTTGTGGCCAGACGGCGACCTCAGCTTGCCATTCACCCAGGCCTCGTTCGTGGGCTTGCGCCATGGTGGATAGCAAGGTGGCTGCAATTCCGGGGCCCTGAGCGCAGGCTGCAATGGCTTGCATGCAGGCGACAGGATTGCGCTTATGCGGCATGGCGCTGGAGCCGCCGCGTGCCGAGCCGTTAGGGGCGGTGCTCGCGCCAGCGCCTTCCGAGACCTCCCCCACTTCAGCCTGCGACAGCAGAGCGAGATCCTTGGCAATCTTTGACAAGGAGCCCATCAGCACAGCAACTTCCAGCCCGAAGCGCAGCCAGGCATCTCGTTGCGTGTGCCAGCTGCTAGGTGCGTGCCCTAGACCCAGTTGCTTAGCCATGCGTGCGGCTATGCGTTCGCCTGCTTCCCCCAAAGCGGACTGATTGCCCGTGGCTCCGCCCAGTTGCAACACCAGGGCCTGTTCTGCCAAGGCCAGCAAATGCGCATGGCTGCGCTGGAGAGGCTGCAACCATGAAGCGCACTTCAAGCCCCAACTCATGATCTGAGCAGGCTGGAGCAGCGTGCGTGCGAGCATGGGCGTGCGGGCGTGGCGAGCGGCCTGATCGCGCAGCAGGGTGATGCATTGCTCCAACGGAGCCAGCAACTGTGCCAGCGCCTGCTTGGTCATCAGCACTTGTGCGGTGTCCACCACATCTTGGGTGGTGGCACCAAAATGCAGATAGCGCACGGCGTGCGCCTCTTCGCGTTGTTCCAGCGTGGCGGCAATCATGGCCACGAGCGGCACGGCCATCGCGCCTCCATGGCGGGCTTCGCCAGCCAACGTGTGCGCATCGAGTTGCGTGGCCGCGCAGGCGGCTGCAATAGCCTCGGCGGCTTCAACAGGGATCAGGCCTTCGGATGCTTGCGCTTCGGCCAATGCGGATTCGAAATCCAGAAAGGCACGGCACAGAGCCGCGTCGTCGAACAGCTGGTGTGCGGCACCGGGCAGCAGGGATTGGCCGAAGGCGTTCACGATGCGTTGAAGCTTGAGAGTAGGAGGTTCAGATGCTGGCGCCTGAGCTCTTGATCACCGCCGCCCATTTGGCAGACTCTTTCTGAATGCGCGCGCCATACTGAGCGGCGTCTCCCAACAGGGGCTCTGCACCTTCCACACCCAGCTTGGATTGGAAGGCTGGGGTTCCCGCCACTTGCAGGATCTGCTTGCTCAGCGCTTCGATCCGCGCAGCAGGCGTCGAGCTTGGCGCCAACAGGCCGTAGGTCAAGGTGCTCTCGAAGTTGGCCAGAGAAGCAACGCCTGATTCAGCCACGGTAGGCACCTGTGGCAGCTGTGCATGGCGCTTCGCGCTCGTCACGGCCAGTGCCCGCAGCTTGCCGCTGGTCACCAGTGCCTGGGCTGGCGGGATCACGCTGAACATCATTTGCACCTGGCCGCCTACGACGTCCGTCAGGGCGGGGTTGGTTCCCTTATAGGGAATGTGGGTCATCTTCACCTTCAGTGCCTCGGCCAACATCTCGGAAGCCAGGTGGCCGCCCGTGCCCGCGCCGCTGGAGGCGTAGGTAAAGGGGTCTTTAGACTGGCGAATGGCGTCCACCAACTGCGCCAGGGTCTTGATAGGGGATGACTCCGGTACCACGAGCAACAAGGCAGCAGAGGCGAACATCGCCACGGGCTTCAAGCCTTTTTGGACGTCGAACTTCAGCCCCTTGTAAAGATAGGGGTTGATAGACACGGTGCCGGTGTGGCCCAGCAACAGCGTGTTGCCATCACCAGCTGCGCGAATCACGTACTCTGTGCCTATGTTGCCGCCCGCACCGGCCTTGTTGTCCACGATATAGGTGCGGCCGAAAGCAGTCGACAAGCCGTTGGCCATCTGGCGGCCCAGCACGTCGTTTCCACCTCCGGGTGCAAAAGGCACCACGATACGCACCGGCTGGCTATCACTTTGCGCCCAGGCAGGCAATGCACCCAGCGCAGACAGGGCGAGCAGGTGGCGACGGGTGAAAGGGGATGAATGCATGGCGAGTCTCCTGATTGATGGACGCGTGAAATTTGGTGTGAATACGCCCTGACCCGAAGTATGCGCACTAGAGAACAAATAAAGAATCATGTCTGGGTGCAATTACATCCAACATAATGTTGGATGTGGACACCGCATTTCTGCACACTTTTCTGCTCGTGGCTCGCAAGGGCTCGATGTCTGAGGCCGCCCGTCAGCTTGACTTGAGCCCTACTGCCGTGGCTCAGCAGATGCGGGTGCTGGAGCGCGAACTAGGGGCTTCCTTGCTGCAGCGTGCGGGGCGCACGGTGCGCCCCACCGAGGCGGGCCACCGGTTGATGGAAAAAGCTGAAGCGCTCGTGCGCGAAGCTGCCGGGCTGCGCACCTGGGTGCATGGAGATGAGTTGCAGCATGAGATCCACGTGGGCACGGTGGCCACGTTGCTGCACAGCGCACTGCCTGACATCTTGCAAGAGTTCACCGCACGTTACCCGCATACGCGCGTTTCCATCCGCGCGGGCCTGGCTGGCCACCTGAACGAGTTGGTGGCAGAAGGCGCTGTAGACGTCGCGCTCACCTTGCAGCCGGGGTACGACATTCCCAAGACGCTGGAGTGGCGCATGCTCCGTGAAGAGCCGCTGGTGGTATTGGCCCACAGTCGCCTGGCCGGTTCTGACCCACTGCGGCTCCTGCGTGAACAACCCCTGATTCGCTACGACCGCACTTTGGGCGGTGGCAAGTTGGCCGATCAGTTCCTGCGGGACGCAGGCATCGTGCCGCAGGAGCGCTTCGAGTTGAATTCCCTGCTGGCGGTGTCCATGATGGTGGAGCGCGACCTGGGCGTGGCACTGGTGCCTGACACCATCTCTCCCTTCAGGGATGCCCAGGCGCTGGTGCGCATTCCGCTGCCGCAAGCCAGGGCTGCGCGCGTGCTAGGCTTGTTGTGGCTCAGGGCCTCACCCAAGAAGGTGTTGATCAAGGCCTTTGGGGAATGCGCGGAAGGTGTGATGCGCAGCGATCCGCCCTCTCTTTGATCGATTTGGGCGAGGCCCGAGGAAGCGCGGGGCAACTGCACTTCTCGTCGCGATCAATGTGAAAGATCACTGCTCCAACAGCCTCCTAAGCCGCATGCGAGCCTATCTGCATAGTTAAGTGGAAACCCTGTTGCCCGCTCTGCGGGTCACTCGATAATCCGTTCAAAACGCTAGGGAACATCTGCAGCATAGGCAGGAGAAGGCGTCGAAGTACCCGCGATTTTTACAACAAACAATGAGACAAGCAACACATGACCGCATTTCAAGAAAGACGCCAACTGCTGCTGGCCGCTGGAGCCGCCAGCCTGACGGCTTGTTTCCATGCTGATGCGGTGGCGTCAGACCCATCTTGGCCCAGCAAACCCATCCGGCTTATCGTGCCCTTTGGAGCTGGTAGCGGCGCGGACAATATGGCCCGTGTGGTCGCGGATGAATTGCGCGTCGCGCTCAATGTGCCGGTGGTGATCGACAACAAGCCGGGAACGAATGGCGCACTCGGCGCGGGCTTGATCACCAAGGCGCAGCCTGATGGCTACACCCTGGGCATCACGGGGTCATCGTCCAATTCGGCGGCGCCGTGGCTGATGAAGAATGTGGGCTACGACGCGGTGAATGACTTCGCGCACATTGCCAATCTGGTGACCATTCCGCTGGTGCTGTGCGTCAACGAAACCTCACGCTTCAAGACCATGCAGGAACTGGTCGATTTCGCTGGGGCCAATCCCGGCAAACTGACCTACGGCTATGGCTCCAGCAGCCAGCAGGCTACTGCGGCCACCTTCGCATCCATGGCGAAGATCAAGGCACTGCCCGTGCCTTACAAAACGGTGCCGCAAGTCATTACGGACCTGCTGGGTGGTCAGGTGGATTACGCCTGGCTGGATGTGTCTGTCGCAGGCCCCCAACTGAAGGCGGGCAAGCTGCGCGCGCTGGCTGCGGCCTCGCCTGCGCGAATCACCTCTTATCCCACCGTACCGACGCTCGCGGAAAACGGCATCACTACCTTCAACCTGATCGTCTGGGTAGGCATCGCGGCACCCCCGGGAACACCTCCGGAAATCCTGGCACGCGTCAACGCCGATCTTGAGAAAATTTCGCGCAACCCCGAGTTCCGAAAACGACTCGAATCTCAGGGCTTCGATGTCAAGCTCATCAGCTTAGCGGAGCACAAGCGCCACGTTCAGCAGCAGTACGACTCGTGGGGCAAAGGCCTGAGAGAAGCTGGCGTGCAACCTGAGTGACGACGTTTGCCCTAGGAGTCTGCGCGGCTGGGCGCTATAGCAACCGCTTGAGATACCGACCCGTATAACTGGCCGTGTTGGCAGCCAGGTCTTCAGGTGTGCCCACACCCACGACCGTGCCGCCACCTGCGCCGCCTTCAGGCCCCATGTCGATCAGCCAGTCGGCGATCTTGATGACGTCCAGGTTGTGCTCGATCACCACGATGGTGTTGCCAGCTTCGCGTAATTGGTGAAGCACCTTCAGGAGGAGATCGATGTCGGCAAAGTGCAAACCGGTGGTGGGCTCATCCAGGATGTAGAGCGTGCGCCCTGTGTCCCGTTTGCTCAGCTCCAGGGCCAGCTTCACGCGTTGCGCCTCACCGCCCGAAAGCGTGGTGGCGCTCTGGCCCAGGGTGATGTAGCTCAGGCCCACATCCAGCAGCGTTTGCAGCTTGCGGGCAATGTTCGGCTGATCCTTGAAATAGGCGTGCGCGGCTTCCACCGTCATTTCCAGGATCTGGGCGATATTCTTGCCCTTCCACTGGATCTCCAGGGTTTCGCGGTTGTAGCGCTTGCCGTGGCAGATATCGCAGGGCACGTAGACATCTGGCAGAAAGTGCATTTCCACCTTCACTACGCCATCACCCTGGCATGACTCACAGCGCCCGCCACCACTCGATTGCGGCACGTTGAACGAGAACCGCCCAGGGCCGTAACCGCGTTCCTTCGCGGTATTGGTCTCTGACATCAGCTCGCGGATGGGCGTAAAAAGACCGGTATAGGTCGCAGGATTGCTGCGCGGGGTGCGGCCAATGGGAGATTGGTCGACGGCAATCACCTTGTCGAACTGCTCCAGGCCCTCAATGCCTTCATTTGGTGCTGGCTCATCGTGCGCGCGGTGAATGTGGCGTGAGGCGGCCTTGTGCAGCGTGTCATTCACGAGCGTCGATTTACCGGAACCAGATACGCCCGTCACGCAGGTCAGCAGACCCACCGGAAAGTCCACGGTGACATTCTTGAGGTTGTTGCCACTGGCGCCAATGATGCGCAGAACGCCTTCTGGCGCTGGCCCCTCTGGTTTGCCTTCAGAGGTGCCGGACATGGCCGCTGGCGGGGGCCGGCGTTCAGGAATGGCGATGGAGCGCACGCCGCTCAGATACTGCCCGGTGACTGAGCCAGGGGTAGCAGCCACCTGCTCAAAGTTGCCCTGCGCCATCACGCGTCCGCCGTGCACGCCTGCGCCGGGGCCCATGTCGATGACGTGGTCCGCGGCGCGGATCATGTCTTCGTCGTGCTCTACCACCAGCACGCTATTGCCAATATCGCGCAAATGCTGGAGCGTGCCAATCAGCCTGTCGTTATCCCGCTGGTGCAGGCCGATGCTTGGTTCGTCAAGAACGTACATCACGCCCGTTAGCCCGCTGCCGATCTGGCTGGCCAGGCGTATGCGCTGCGCTTCTCCGCCGCTCAAGGTTTCTGCACTGCGGTCCAGGCTCAGGTAATTCAGGCCCACATCGTTCAGGAATTTCAGGCGGTTGCCGATCTCGCGGACCACTTTGTCTGCGATTTCGGCTCTGGAGCCGCTGAGTTGCAACTCGTCGAAGTAGGCTTTGGCCTCTCCCAAAGTCACGTGGTTGATCTCGTAAATGGCTCGGCGTTGCGCACCTTCACCTAGTTTGACGCTGCGCGCCTCGCGTTTAAGCCGCGTTCCGCCGCAGTCCGTGCAGGGCTGGTAGCTGCGGTAGCGGGCCAGCTCCTCGCGCACGACCTGGGAATCAGTTTCTCTATAGCGCCGCGCCATATTGGGCAGAATGCCCTCAAAAGGGTGCTTTTTATTCACCTTCTTGCCAGCCGATGCGCCGGAATCGTAGGTGTAGCTGAATTTGATCTCTTCCTCACCCGAGCCGTGCAAGATCGCATGGCGTACCGATTCGGTTAGTTCCTCGAAAGGCGTCTCAACGCTGATCTTGTAATGCTTGGCCAGGCTTTCGAGCAAGGCGAAATAGTAGCCATTGCGCCGGTCCCAGCCTTTGATGGCGCCACTGGCCAGACTCAAGGAAGGGAAGGCCACCACGCGTTCTGCATCAAAGAACTCCATGGTGCCAATGCCGTCACAGGTCGTGCAGGCGCCAACAGGCGAGTTGAATGAGAACAGGCGCGGCTCCAGCTCAGCGATGGAGTAGCCGCAGGTGGGGCAGGCAAAGCGGGCATTGAACAGGTGCTCGCGTTCAGAATCCATCTCCATCGCGATGGCTCTGCCATCAGCCAGGCGCAGGGCGGCCTCAAAGCTGTCTGCCAGACGGGAAGCCATGTCGGGGCGCACCTTCAGCCGGTCAATCACGACGTCGATGTCGTGCTTTTCAGCCTTTTTCAGGGGCGGGAGGTTCTCAGCCTCAACGATCTTCCCATCTACGCGGAAACGCACGTAGCCCTGCGCCCGCATCTGCTCAAACATCTCCACAAACTCGCCCTTTTTCTCGCGCGCCACTGGCGCCAGGATCATCAGGCGGGTTTCTTCGGGCAGTGCCAGAGCCGTGTCCACCATCTGGCTCACGCTCTGCATGGCCAAGGGCAGGTCGTGATCAGGGCAGTAAGGCGTGCCTGCACGGGCGAACAGCAGGCGCAGGTAATCGTGAATCTCGGTCACGGTGCCCACAGTGGAGCGCGGGTTGTGGCTGGTGGCTTTCTGCTCGATGCTGATGGCGGGCGAAAGCCCTTCAATCAGATCGACGTCAGGTTTGTCCATCAACTGCAGAAACTGCCGCGCATAGGCCGACAAGCTCTCCACATAGCGCCGCTGCCCTTCGGCGTAGAGCGTGTCAAATGCCAGCGAAGACTTTCCGGAGCCGCTCAAGCCGGTAATCACCACCAGCTGATTGCGAGGAATATCGATGTCGATGTTCTTCAGATTGTGCGTGCGGGCACCGCGCACGCTGATACGCTGCGCTCGCAGGGCGGCGGCAAGATGCCTGGATTCATCGGCTGCGGGCGCAGACGGTGGCGTGGACTCAGTCTGCTCAGGAGGAATGCGTGCGTTCAAGATAAGGCCATCAGCAAGGCAACATTAGATTATCGGTGGGTCTGGGTTTTCGTGCAAAAGGGGTGAAAGTTCTGGAACTGGTAGATTGTGTGAAGGCTGATCCGGGAGCGTCAGCGTCAGCAGACGTCACTGGTCGTTCGGGGAGCAAGACCTGGTGCCTATCCCAGAGCAAAGACGAAGAAATCGCTCGATTTCGCCTCAACCCGAAAAGGGCGGCCCCGGATGATTGACAATACGCCGTCGCCGATGTTTTCGGTTGGTGCCTTTTTGCGCCCATGTCTGTTTCTTCTCCTGATTCCAAAACCTCTGCTTCCACTCACCGCATGACGCCAACCGAGCGCCGTGCCAGCTTTTCGCTGGCGGCGATATTCGCGTTGCGAATGCTGGGTTTGTTTCTCGTGTTGCCGGTGTTCGCGCTGGAAGCTGCGCGCCTGCCCGGTGGCAATGATCCCGCACTTGTCGGCCTTGCCATGGGGGTTTACGGCCTGACGCAGGCAGTCATGCAGGTGCCACTGGGACTGGCCTCTGATCGTTTCGGACGCAAGCGCATCATTGTGCTGGGATTGGTGGTTTTTGCCCTGGGAAGCGTGCTGGCTGCTGCCGCAGACAGCGTACAAATGCTGGCGATTGCACGCGGTGTGCAGGGCGCGGGCGCGATATCTGCTGCCGTCACCGCGCTACTGGCTGATCTCACGCGGGATGAGGTGCGTACCAAGGGGATGGCTCTGGTCGGCGGGAGCATTGGGCTGACCTTCGCCATTTCGTTGATGGCGGCGCCTGCTCTAACAGCATGGTTCGGTCTTTCGGGCCTCTTCATATTGACTGCAGTGCTGGCACTGCTGGGCATTGCGGTCATTTTGGGCTGGACACCACCCGAACCCGCTGTGCACGCGGATCAGCGCCGCGGCCGGCTGCAGGACGTGTGGATGCATCCTGATCTTTGGCGTCTGGATCTCGGGGTGTTTGTACTGCATACCGTACAGATGGCGATGTGGGTCGTGGTGCCGGGTCTGCTGGTTCAGGCGGGCTTGGAGAAGGCGCAGCACTGGCATGTGTACCTGCCGGCGGTGCTGGCCTCGTTCTTGCTGCTCGGCGGTTTGTTCGCGATGGAGCGGCGCGGGTATTTGCGGGCCGTACTGCGTGGTGCGATTGCGCTGCTGTTCGTGGTGCAGACGGCGTTTTGGCTGCTGGCACCCCAAGCGCCTGGGCTCTGGGCGCTGGGCATTGTGCTGTTCTTCTTCTTTGTGGCTTTCAACATCCTGGAAGCCAGTCAACCTAGCCTGATCTCGCGCCTTGCCCCGGCGCATGCGCGGGGTGCGGCGTTGGGGGTGTACAACACCTTGCAGTCACTTGGCTTGTTTGCGGGCGGCGCGTTGGGTGGGTTGCTGCTTAAGAGCGGTAGTGCTAATACGGTGTTTGCGGCTACAACTGGGCTTGCGTTGGTGTGGGTGTTGCTGGGATGGGGGCAACGCGTGCCCGGAGGGAATGGCTCCCCCTGAGTCGCTGGTGCGCCTTCCCCCTGAGGGGGACGCAGCCAGCGGCCTGGCAAAGCCAGCTCCGCGACCACACTTGCATGGCCTGCTCCGCGGCCGGTTGCTTCTTGCTCCCTCTACCGCTTGCGGGAGAGGGTGGGGCGGGGCCGGCCAACCGGTGAGGGCAGGCGGCGGTCGAGTAAGCGCTGCGGTTGCTAAATACCTTCTGCTCTTCTCTTGAGGTCCGAGGCCGGGATTGCCCCCGGCAGTGCAGTCCCTTTCTTTGCTCGCACAAAGCAAGGAACCAAAGAAATGCGACCCCAAGTCCGTGTCCCTGCGCTGCGCTCCGGGCACCCTGCGGTGCTCGGTCAACGGGCGGCGCGGCAGAACTCTCTTCTTTCGCTTCGCTCACTACGTTCAAACAGCTGCCGCAAGCTAGTTCTTGAAGCAAGAGCATCTTTCAGTGCTCTTGCCCGCCCCTTGCCCTGTGCTCCTCGGCACGGCCTCAAGGGGTGGGGAGCCTCACTCGGGCCATTGCTTCGCTCGGCCTTCGAATTATTAGTCTTTCCCCTTTTGGGGA
>NZ_AUGX01000072.1 GCF_000422885.1 Ottowia thiooxydans DSM 14619
AACATCGTGATGGCGTGGAATACCTCACAGATGCAGGCGGTCCTGGATCGCTGGTCGAACCGCCGCCAGGTCATTCCACCGGAACTGATCGGGAAGATTGCGCCCACCAGGCTGGAGAGCATCAACTTGCGGGGTGTGTTTCGCTTCCCGGTTGACCGCTATGCTGACCAAATCCTGCCTTCGCGGCCAAATGCATCGATAACTGGCACCAATGGATGAAACCGACCACGGTTTGACGCCACGAATCGCAGATTTGAAAGTGAACAGGAAAGTCAATGAAATCAACGATCTACCAACACCACCTCCGCGCCAGTGCTAGCTTTTCGTACCGTCACTTATTGCACTGAAAACGAGGAGACCCCGCCTACGAGTCGGCGCTGAAGGCGGCGGGTGTGAAGTTCACCGCCTACCAGTACCCCGGCACCCAGCACGGCTTCAACAACGACACCACGCCGCGCTACGACGCGGCGGCCGCCAAGCTGTCCTGGGACCGCACGGTCGCCTTCCTCAAGGCGCATCTCGCCTCCGAAGGCTGAGGCCTTCACCGCTGCGGCAGCGTCGGCCGCAGCGGATCTTGTGCCGTCAAGCCCGCGTGGTCAGCGGCAGCACCAGCCGCGAGGGGTGGGCAGCGTCGCGGAAGATCTTGTGGAACACCGGGCGGCCCACCGGCAGGTGGAAGGCGTCGGGCGGCAGCAGCGCGTTGTGCTCGTCGGCCAGCGGCTCGCTGTTCGACAGCTCCACCACCAGGCGGTGGCCCGGCTTGAAGGTATTGGCGAACGGGTACAGCCGCAGCACATACTCTTCGACCTTGCCCGGCTCCACCGGCACCGCCCGGGTATGCGGGTGGAACGGGTTGCCCTCGGTGGTGCGCTCATCGAGCTCACGGTGCGAGGCCTTGAGGTAGCCGGTCGTGATCAGCTGGCGCTTGCCCGTCGGGGCGGTGTCCCACAGGCGCAGGATGAAGTTGGTATCCGGCTGGTCGATTTGCGCAAAGAGATGCGCGGCGCCGGTGCCGATCATCTCGGTGGCCACCTCGAACTTGTCGGTGCTCCAGGTCAGCATCTCCACCTTGTCGGTCACCGTGAGCGGCGCCTGGTAGAAGCCTTCCGGGGCGGCGTACTCGGCGCCCATGGGTTCGGACTCGGCCGACAGCTTGCCGCGCGGACGCAGGTACAGCGACTGGTATTCCACGGGCTTGGGCGGCCAGGTGTCCGCGGTGATCCGCTCGCGCGAGCCCTCGACGAACACGCTCACCGCCGGCTCGTCCATCACGCCGTTGTCGATGCCCTTGATCCAGTAGTCGTACCACCGGAACATCTTGTCGTGCTCCTCGATGAAGGGGCGCGACTGCATCGGCGGGTACGGGCCGATGTCCAGCTTCTTGGGGCCTTTGAGCGCGTGGAACAGCTCGATCGTGCCGTCCAGCGTCCAGCCGCGGCCCTGGTCGAGCTGGATGTACACCGGAATGTCGATGTTCTTCGCCAGGTTGATCGGGTTGCGCTCCTCGTACCAGGGGCCGTCGACTTCGTTCATCACGATGTCGAACCAGGCCTCGTGGTTCTTGGGGTAGTTCAGCACGTGCACCAGGTTCGGCCAGGCGGCGACGTCCGGGTCCTGCAGGCGCTTGGCCACGAGTTGCTTGAGCTCCTCGGGGCTGTATGTCTCGATCATGCGCGACTTGACGCGGTCGGTGAACGCCCAGCCCGAGTCACCGCCCCGCCCTTCCCGGGCGGCACGCGGCATGAACCACATCACGCCGCCGTGGTAGGTGGTCTCGTAGAAGTCGTAATGCCCGCCGCTGACGAAGATCGCCTTCAGGCTCGGCGGGCGCTCGGCCGCGGCCAGCACCTGCATGGAGCCGAAGTACGAGATCCCAACCATGCCGACCTGGCCGTTGCACCAGGGCTGCGCGGCGACCCATTCGATGAAGTCGTAGGCATCCTGGCCCAGCGAGACGCCGCCCGCGTTGTAGTTGCCGATGTGGTCGCCACCCGAATCGCCCGAGCCGCGCACGTCGCCGATCACGTGGACATAGTCCTCCTTGACGATGCGGGCGATGTCGCCCGCCTCGATGCAGCCGTCCCACATCGGGCTGGGGCGGCGCTGCGGCGGCGTGGTCAGGGCCAGCGCCTGCAGCTCCTTGCCGTACGGGCTCAGCGCCACCAGCGCCGGGCGCGGCTTGTCATCGGGGCCGTGGTAGGCATCCGCGGCCATCTCGACGCCGTCGCGCATCGGAACGCGCAGGTTCTTGCGGATGGAAATCGGCTGGCCGCCGGCGTTCCACTGGATGAATTCAGTCATGGGTGTGCAATCAACTCGTCAAAACTTCGATTCAGAAGAAGGCGCGAGGCCTTCAGTCGACGGTCACACCCAGGCTCTTCACGACCGTGCCCATGCGGGCGTACTCGCGCAGCACCAGTGCGCTGAAATCCTCGCGCGACATCGTCTGCAGCACGATGCCGCGGTCCGTCATGCGCTTGTTGAACTCCGGATTCTTCAGCGCGGTCTGCACGGCGCCATGCAGGCGGTTCAGGCGATCGGCGGGGGTTCCCTTGGGGGCGAACATGCCGTCCCAGCTGAACATCTCGTAGTCGGGCAGACCGCTCTCGGCCAGGGTCGGCACCTTCGGGAACGCGGGCAGGCGCTTCTTCGTCGTCACGGCCAGGGCGCGCAGCGCACCGTCGTTGATCTGCGGCGCCAGCACCGGGGTCACGTCGATGAAGAAGGAGATGCGCTGGCTCAGCACATCGACGATGGCCGCTGCCGATGCCTTGTAGGGGATGTGCGAGACCTCGATGCCGGCCTGCTGCTGGAACATGGCGCAGGCCAGGTGCGAGGCCGTGCCGTTGCCGCCCGAGGCGCAGGTGAGCTTGCCCGGGTTGGCCTTGCCGTACGTGATCATGTCGCGCACGCTCTTGTAGGGCGAGTCCTTGGGAACCACCATGGCCAGGCCGGTCGTGCCGAACAGCGCCACCGGCTCGAAATCGTTGATCGAGAAGCCCGTGCGCTTGTACAGGAAGTGGTTGGTGCCCATCGTACCCATGGTGCCGAACACCACGGTCTGGCCGTCGGGGGCGGCCTTGGCGGCGAAGGTCGTGCCGATGTTGCCGCCGGCGCCGGGCTTGTTGTCCACGATGATCGGCACGTTCAGGATCTGATTGAGCTGCAGGCCATACAGGCGGGTCAGCGTGTCGCCACCACCGCCGGCCGAAAACGGTGCGACGAAGGTGATCGGGGCCGTCGGCCAGGCGTTGTCGGCGGCCGCGAACGACGGCGTCAGCGACGCCGAAGCGACCACGCCGGCCGCCAGCAGCTTGCACGCCTTCGTGCCCATGGATTCAAAAAATTTTCCAGACTTCGATGTCGTCGACATGGCAGTTCCTCAGCCTCAGGTTGATGGTTCGAAAGGACTTAATGCATGCATTTTATCAGTCGAATCTGGAAAATGGGCTTTATATCCGCGAAATCAGGGGGCTGACCTCATCTTTTTGCACGCATTGAATTCTGTTGGACGCTCCCGTAAGCGCCCCTCCCTGGCCGACTCGGGCCCGCTCGCGCCAGCTGCCACGCACGGCAGACACGAGCTGAAAATGCATGCAAAATTGCACGCAAACGAAACCCCGCTGCAGCCATGGCCACCCAGACCCATTCCGTCGTCCACGAGATCAAGCGCCGAATCATCTCGGGCCAGTACCAGTCCGGCGAGCGCCTGCTGGAGTTGCAGTTGGCCGAGGACCTGGGCGTGTCGCGCACGCCGATCCGGCTGGCCTTCGAGGAGCTGACCAAGGACGGGCTGCTGGAGCGTCTGCCTACGCGCGGATTTCGCGTCAAGTCCTTCAACGCCAAGGACCTGAGCGACGCCATCGAGGTGCGCGGCACGCTCGAGGGCATGGCGGCGCGCCTCGTCGCCGAGAAAGGCATGAGCCGCGAGGGGCTGCAGGTGCTTCACGACTGCCTGGACGAGGGTCGGCATCTGCTCGCGCAGGCGCGGGCGGCGGGCCAGACGCTGGACATGCGCTGGTGGATGGACATCAACGCCAAGTTCCACGCGGCCTTGCTGCAGTCCGCCGACAGCCAGCCGCTGAAGGACGCCATCGACTTCATCTCGAAGATCCCGATGGCCGCGGCCACGGCCGTGAGCGTGCAGGGAGTCGCGCCTCAACTCGAATACGAGTTCATCGCCCGCGCCCACCAGGACCACTGCGACCTCGTGACCGCCATCGAGCAGCACGAGGGCGCCAGGGCCGAGTCCATCATGCGCGAACACGCCCGCAAGACCCGCGACAACAAGCACCGGCTCTTGGCGGGGTTCTCGGGGCTGAGGGATGCGCTGGCGGTGATTCCGTAGAGGCGGGGCTACACGGCAGCCGCGACCGGATCCACGTGCAGGGCAGTCGCATCCCGCTCCAGGTCGAGCCCACCCGGGAAGGTCAGCAGCAGGTCTGCGAACGAGGGCGACTCCTGCGGGTAGAGCTTGCGGACATCCTTGACGGGCACGATCACCGCTGCAGGTCGCCCGTGCCGCTTAATCGTCGTCGAGCGGCCCTGTTCAGCCGCCTCGATCAAAGCCGACAAGCGCGCCTTTGCATCCCGGACCTGAACGTTTTCCACCATCGACTTCGCATGTGACTACATGTGGTGATGCTAGCGACGATGCTCCCGACGCGCAAGCGCGCTGGACCCCCGCAGCTGGCGGATGATCCTCCCCGGCGCCCGGGATCGCGCCCCGGCGCAGCGTTCATCGGGCCGTGCCGCGCATGTGGGGCGGCTGGTACTTGCGGCGCAGCTTGGACAGTCCGGGGCCGAATGCCTCGTCGAGCTGGTCGCCGAGCTTGGCATAAATTTCAACCAGCAGGAATTCATGCAACAGCAGTGTCTGCACCACATGCACGATGGAGCGGTTGCGGGCGTACGAGGCCGTTGAGGGCTGGCCCGCGGGGTGGTTGGCGATCACCATGCCGGAGACGTCGGTGGTCATGGTGAACATCTCGGTGTTAGGCCCGCGGAACATTTCCGAGTGGCCCTCGTGCGGCAACACCTTCATGCGGGCGTGCACCTCGAGCTCCTCGACCGCTGTTCCGAACGCCACGATCAGCACCTGCACGCCGCGCTCACAGGCAGCGCGCAGGCGCTCCAGGTGCGGCTCGATCAGGTACCTGGGCGACTTGATCCATACCCGTTGCGCGGCCTGGTCGATCAGCTCGTCCACCTTCTTGCGTACCGCCTCCACCCCCTCGCAATACCACATGAAGGTGTCGGGGCTGGGAACCGACAGGGCCGCCACCTGCAGGGCCACCTCGTCGCAGAGCAGCGCCGTCTGGTGCGCGATCCCGCTGAAAAAGTCTTCCGGCGCACGCGGCGTGTAGCGCACGGGCGACTCGCTCACGGCCTCGATCGCGCCCTTCTGCTCGAGCGAGCGCAACACCGTGTAGGTGTTGGCTCGCGGCAGCGCGGCGCGCTTGGCCACGGTGTAGGCGGTCGCGGGGTGGTCCTGCGTCAGCGCGAGATAGGCCCGCGCCTCGTGGTCGGTGAAGCCCAGCCGGCGCAGGGCCGGCAGGAGATCGTCTGGGGTGTGTGAGGACATGTCCCGATTGTCGGAGGTCATTGTGGCAAATTTACGTTGTAGTAAATGCTACTGCTACAATCATTGCAACCATGAAGTCCCCTTCCGCCTCGCCGCGCACGATGCGCGACATCTTTTCCGCCCGGTCCACGGTGGCCCGGTACATCGAATTCGAGATCGCCCTGGCCCAGGCACAAGCAGCGTGCGGGGTGATCCCGCAAAGGGCCGCCGAAGGGATCGCCGCGCATGCCCGTCCCGAGGCGGTAGACCTGGCGGCCCTCGAGCGCGCCACCGGCCGCTCTGGCTTCCCGGTCGCGCCGTTCGTGCGCCAGCTCACCGCGGCCTGCGGCGATGCGGGGGCCTGGCTGCACTGGGGCGCCACCACACAGGATGTGCTGCTGAGCACGCGCGCACTGCAGGTCAACGAGGCCCTGCCCCGCGTGGAAGCAACCCTCCTGCGCATCGTTCACCGCCTTCGCGAGCTGGCGCAGGAACACCGCGACACGCCCATGGCCGGCCGCGGCTTCGGCGGCCATGCGCTGCCCATCACCTTCGGGCTCAAGGTCGCCAACTGGCTCGTGCCGTGCACCCGCCACGTGGTGCGTGTGCGCAGCCTGTGCCAGCGCCCGGTCGAAGGCGAGTTCGGCGGTGCCATGGGCACGCTGGCCGCCTTGGGAATGGCGGGGCCGGCGGTGCAGGCCGGCGTCCTCGAGCGCCTCGGCCTGGCCGTGCCGGCAGCCTCCGCCTCCAGCGCGCGCGACGCGGTGGCCGAAGCGCTCCAGTTCCTCGCCCTGCTCACCGCCAGCCTCGCCAAGATGGCCCAGGACATCGCCCAGCTCTCTTGGACCGAGATCGGCGAAGTGGCCGAACCGCCGTCCGGCGGCCGCGACACGTCGAGCACGCTGCCGCACAAGGCCAACCCGGTCTATAGCTGGCAGGTCATGACGTCGGCCACGCTGGTGCAGCGCAACGCCGACCTCATGCTCACCTCGATGCGGCAGGAGCAGGAGCGCTCGGGACACGGCTTCCTGGAAGGCCTGGCGGTGCCCGAAGCCTTCATCGAGGCCGAGGCCTGCCTCGACACGCTGGCGCGCGTGCTGGACGGCCTGCAGGTCGACACGGCCCGCATGCGCCGCAACCTGGACCTGACGCAGGGCATGGTGGCCAGCGAGGCGCTGCAGATGGTCCTGGCCGGCGCGATCGGGCGCCTGGCCGCCCACGACCTGCTGCATGAAGCTTGCGAGGCCGCCGCGCGCGAGCACCGGGCCCTGGCCGATGTGGTGGCCGACATGCCGGGCGTCACCGCCCACGTGCCGGCCGGGCAGGCACGCGAGCTGCTCGATCCCGCGCGCTACCTGGGCATGGCAGGCCTGCAGGTCGACCGCGCCGTGCGCGCCGCGGAGGCCCTGCAATGAGCGCGGCGCCGCCCCAGATCCCCGACTGCCTCGGCCCGCGGCCGGCAGTCACGGTGCCGAGCTGGCGTCCCCCGGCGGGCTGCTGGGACACGCAGTTCCACGTGCTCGGGCCCCAGTCGCGGTTCCCCTACCCGCCCCAACGCCACTACACCCCCCCGGATGCGCCGCTCGACGCCTGGCGGCGTATGGCGTCCTCGCTCGGCATCGACCACGGCTTCGTCATCCATGCCAATACGCAGGGACCGGACAACGAGATCTACCTCGATGCCGTGGCCCAGGCCCCGCAGGACCTCGTGGCCGTGGTGCGGCTGGACGCGGGCACGAGCCCTGCCGAGGTCGAGGCCCTGCACCGCCGTGGCGCCCGCGGGATGCGTTTCGGCTTCAATCGGCAGCACACCGCGGCGGGGCTCGACCCCGACGTGGTGCGCCACGCGATCGACGTCTCACGCCACCTCGGCTGGTTCGTCCAATTGCACTTCGACGGTGCGCAGCTGCCGCATCTGGTCGACTGGATCGGCGGGCTGGACGTGCCCGTCGTGATCGACCACCTGGGTCGCGTCGATGCTACCGAGGGCCTGGACGCGGCGCCGCAGCGCGCCCTGCTGCAGCTGGCCGAATGCCGCCACGTGTGGGTCAAGGTCTCGGGCTTCGACCGGGTATGCCCGCCGGGCGCCGGCTACGAGGCCGTGGCCCCGCTGGTGCAGCGCCTGGGCGACACCGCGCTCGACCGGCTGGTGTGGGGCAGTGACTGGCCCCACACCGGCTGGTTCCGCCCCGAGCACATGCCCGACGACGGCGCGCTGTTCCAGGCCTTCCTGGACTGCGTCCCACGCGAGGAAGACCGCATCCGCATCCTCAAGACCAACCCCCTGCGCCTGCTGGCGCGCAACCCCTGAAAAACCTTCGAGAAGGACACGACATGCCCACCATCGCTCTTCCCCGCCGCGCCATCACGGTGCTGCTCACCGCCGCCGGCCTCGCCGCGACGGGCGCCCTCGCCAACACCCCCTCGGCCGCGGAGATCGCCGCCTACCCCAGCAAGCCGATCCGCATCGTCGTGCCCTACACGGCGGGTGGCTTCAACGACGCCCTCGCGCGCGCGATCGCCGCGCAGATGCAGGCGTCGATGAAGCAGGCCGTGATCATCGACAACCGCGCCGGCGCCGGCACGGTGACCGGCACCCACGCCGTGGCCCGCGCTGCGCCCGACGGCTACACGCTGCTGGAGATGCCGGCAGCCTTTGCCATCAACGCGGCCCTGATGCCCAAGCTGCCCTACGACTCGATGAAGGACTTCTCCTTCATCACGCTGGTGGCCAAGGCGCCGTTCCTGTTGATCAGCAATCCGTCGTTTCCGGCCAAGACGGTGCCCGAGCTGGTGAAGCTGGCCAAGGCCAAGCCGGGCAGCCTGTCTTACTCGTCCACCGGCAACGGCGGCAATGCGCACCTGATGGGTGAGATGCTTAAAGGCATGGCCAACATCGACGTCCTGCACGTCCCCTACAAGGGCGCGGGCCCGTCGATGAATGACCTCATCAGCGGGCAGGTGCAATACAGTTTCGCCACCTACGCTGCCGCGAGCGGATCGATCAAGGCGGGACGCCTGCGTGCCATCGCGGTGACGAGCAAGGAGCGCTGGAGCCGCATGCCCGAGCTGCCGACCATCGCCGAAGCCGGTTACCCACGCTACGACGCCATTGGCTGGTGGGGCTTCGCCGCCCCGGCGGGCACGCCGGCGCCGATCGTCGAGCGCCTGCAGCGCGAAATCAACAAGGCCCTGGCCTCGAAGGAAGTGCGGGCGTACCTGGAGCCCGAAGGCGTCGAGGCGGTCGGCTCCACGCCGGCCGAGTTCCGCCAGCACCTGCAGGCGGAGATCGCCGAGTACCGCAAGGTGATCAAGAGCGCCGGCATCCAGCCGGAGTGAGGGGGTTGACCGTGCATCCGTTCATCCACCAAAGCCATGCCGCCCGCGTCGTCTTCGGCGCCGGCGCCCTGGAGCATCTGGCGCGCGAAGTGGCGCTGCTCGGCGCGCAACGCGTGCTGGTGCTCAGCACCCCGGCGCAACGGCAACAGGCCGAGGAGGCCGCCAGCCGCCTGGGTGAGCGCGCGGTCGGTGTGTTCGACCAGGCCGCCATGCACGTGCCCGCTGCCATCGCGCGCCAGGCCTGCGAGCATGCCGCCGCGGTCGGTGCCGATGCCACGCTTGCCTTTGGCGGCGGCTCCACCATCGGCCTGGCCAAAGCGATCGCGCTCGAGACCGGGTTGCCGATCCTGGCCGTGCCGACGACGTACGCGGGCTCGGAGATGACGCCCATCTACGGCATCACCGAAGGCGGCCTCAAGAAGACGGGGCGTGACCTGCGCGTGCTGCCGCGCACGGTCATCTACGACCCGGAACTCACGCTGGGCCTGCCCACGGCGATGTCGATCACCAGCGCACTCAACGCAATGGCCCACGCCGCCGAGGGGTTGTATGCGCAGGACAGCAACCCGGTCACCAGCCTCATGGCCGAAGAAGGCCTGCGCGCGCTGGGCCAGGCCATCCCGGCACTGAGCGCCGACCCGCAGGGGATGGAGGCGCGCGAGACGGCGCTGTACGGCGCCTGGCTGTGCGGCTCGGTGCTGGGCAGCGTGGGCATGGCGCTGCATCACAAGCTGTGCCACACGCTGGGCGGCAGCTTCGACCTGCCCCATGCCGAGACCCACTGCGTGGTGTTGCCGCACGCCCTGGCGTACAACGCGCAGGCCGCCCCGCGCGCCATGGAGCGCATCGCCCGTGCGCTCTCGCAGGACGATGCCCCGTCGGCCGTGTTCAACCTGGCGCGTGCGCACGGCGCGCCGACCTCGCTGCGCGAGCTGGGCATGGCCGAGGCTGACCTCGACCGCGCGGCCGCGCTGGCCTGCGAAAACGCTTACTGGAACCCGCAGCCGTTGACGTACGACGCCATCCGCGCCCTGCTCGGCCGGGCCTGGGCCGGGGCCGCGCCGCAAGCGCACTCCTGAACGGCGACAGGCACCCGCTGCCGCAATTCCGGGCTATGCTGGGCCAGGCCCGTTTCGGCCCCAGCAGAGCCGGGACGGATGAACGGCCGTGGTTTGTGAGGGTGCCTGCCGATGCCTGAGCTGATCCAACGTTTCGACGCGGTGCGCCAGCGCACGCAGCAACTGGCCGAGCCGCTCTCGGCCGAGGACGCCTGCGTGCAGTCCATGCCCGATGCCAGCCCGGCCAAATGGCACCTGGCGCATACCACCTGGTTCTTCGAAACCTTCGTGCTCGGGCAGGAGCCGCCGTTCGACCCGGGGTCTCCTCGTTTTCAGTGCAATAAGTGACGGTACGCAAAGCTAGCACTGGCGCGGGGGTGGTCTGGGTAGACCGTTGATTTCATTGACTTTC
>NZ_AUGX01000073.1 GCF_000422885.1 Ottowia thiooxydans DSM 14619
GAAAGTCAATGAAATCAACGGTCTACCCAGACCACCCCCGCGCCAGTGCTAGCTTTGCGTACCGTCACTTATTGCACTGAAAACGAGGAGACCCCATGTTCTGCACGCTTGGGGTGGCCTGTTCGATGGCGAGATCGTGGCGATCATCAACGCCGAAACCCTGAAGAACCCGTTCAGCAAGACACGTCAGATGCTGGTGGACCTGGTCAGCCAGCACGGCACGGTCGAGTACATCGAGGGTGCATTCGCTGACGCCGAGCG
Organism: Ottowia thiooxydans DSM 14619; assembly: GCF_000422885.1. Classification (GTDB taxonomy): domain Bacteria; phylum Pseudomonadota; class Gammaproteobacteria; order Burkholderiales; family Burkholderiaceae_C; genus Ottowia; species Ottowia thiooxydans. Next base: position 262 of record NZ_AUGX01000073.1, read on the forward strand.
GCCGACGGGAGTCGAGATTGCGCTCGTGCACCTCACCAAGTCCGGCATGGCCGATGAGATGGTGACGGCGTGGACCCGCGATCTCAAAGAGGCCGACCGGCCGCACTTGGAGTGGTCCAGCGGCAATCAACTGGCGATGCCGCGCGCGGAGATCGAGAACCTGGTCATCGCATACCGCGCAGCAGTTGAAAGCGCCAAGCAGATGATTCTGGCCGGCCAGCGACACGGGTACTACAGCAGCTTGCTGGGCAAGACCTTGGCGGAAACGGACCACGGTGGTGGCGGCGTCAATGCAGCCATGAACGTGGTTGAGAACTGGCAAAAGCAGCTCAGCACCACCTTGACCGATCTGCGCGACCGTGCGTGGACGGCCGTCATCCGGCGATCGGAGCTCACCGGCAAATTGTCATCGGCGGCGCAAAAGCGCATCAGTGCGGAGTTCGACCAGATACGCAAGTTGGATTTCACGCTGGGCAACGTGTACGGCTTCATCGAAGGTGTGCTCGCGTCGCGCGCCGAGATCCAGATCGGCATGGTTTGCGACGTGTTCGACATGATGACGCGGTACCACTCAGGCAATCGGGTTTGGTACCGGGGGTGGAAGTCCAACGATCGGCACCGTACCGCAGGGATGCGGGTGCGTGCCAAGCGCATCGTGCTGCCGGCGACCGGGTACCGCGGTATGGACGGCAAGCCGGGCTACGAGTTCATGCAGTCGCTGCGCGACATTGACCGCGTCTTCGCGATGATGAACGGTGAGGCTGAGCCTACGGTGTCGTTGGAGAAGTCGTTCGACACTCAGTGGTCAGCGCTGCGGAATGCTGAGAAGGTTGAGACCGACCACTTCTTCGTTCGCTACTTCAAGGGCATTGGCACTCTGCACATCTTTCCGAAGAGCCAAGATCTGATGGACCGCTTCAACCGTGTGGTCGGCAAACAGCGCCAATGGTTGCCGCCGGACGTTGACGAAGGCAAGGCCAGCAAGGCGTTCTGGAAGCAGTACGACCAGGCCGAGAAAGTGGACCAGGCAGCGAAGGTGGACATCCACCGCACGCTGATTTGGGAAGCTGAGCATGGCGATACCCCAGAGGTTCGCGCGCGCGGTGCACAGAAGATCGACGAGATCCTGCAGGCTGCTCACGAAAAGGTGGGCATCAAGGGTGTCTTCGAAGCGATCGACAACAACACGCAAACGACCCTGCTGCTCGAAGCAGCGTGATGGCTAACAAAGCCTGAACACAAAGCCGCTGTGATCTTCGGATCCAGCGGCTTTTTTTTCCCCTGGCCATTCTGGGCGGCCGCCATCTCCAGGGATGTTCAACCGGCCAACTTGGCCATTTCAAAGGAGATGAGGGATGTGCATCCTCAGCAAATCACAGGCGCAAGCCTTTCTCAATGCAGTCAAAGCGGCGCGAGAAATCGGCGGCCGAGTCGACATCACCTTCAGCACCCCGGACGACGGCTTGAACGTCTACGAGAGTAAGTGGGGAGAGCCCATCGTCTGGGTGTACGAGTACCGAATGGGCACAGTGATCAACCAGGAACGGTACGAGTCCGACAAGGCTTTCGCGCAGGCCTACGGCCTTCAAGCCGACGACTGACGGCACGCGCCAACAGCATGAACCCAAGCCGTCGTGATCCTTTGGGATCCGGCGGCTTTTTTGTGTCCGCCCGGATCGTCGACGTTAATTGCAAAAATGCACTAAGCGCGAATCCATTGGGGTTGCGCGGCAAAGCGTATAAACTTTGCAATCCGATTTATTCAAGGAGTGCGCGATGAAAGGGATTTTGGCAGCGGGTTTGGTGTGCGTCGCGGCGGCGTTGGCCGCCTGCGGAGGTGACAACAGCAACAATGGGCCACAGCCGAACAAGCCGCCGATCGCGGACGTTGGGCAGGACATAACCGTGCCTGCGGCCGGCACGCGGATCATCCTGGACGGGTCGAAGTCGAGAGACCCCGAGGGCACCCGTCTGAACTACTCGTGGTCGATCACGGCGCTGCCCCCGAAAAGCACCGCGACGCTTGTGGGCGGAAACACCGTGCGGCCAAGTGTGACCCTGGACGTGGTCGGTCAATACAAGTTCGGGCTGATCGTCAGCGATGGGGAGTTGCAGAGCGCGGAAGCGATCGTGACGGTGACGGTTCAGGGCGCGGACACGACGCCGCCGACCGACCCGACGAATCCGGGTACAGGCACCCCCGGTGAAGTGGCCACGCTGTCGCTGTCATCGACCAGCTTCGCGGATGGCGGCACGTTGCCAGATCGGATGGCTGCGACGAACATGCGCGGTGGCGAGAACGTCTCGCCAGCGATTTCGGTGAGCGGCCTGCCAGCCAAGGCACGGTACTACAGCATCGTTATGCAGGCTGATTGCGAAGCGGCCGAGCCGTGTGTTCTGTGGTCAGTGTTCAACATTCCTGCGTCGAAGACGCAGATCACTGAGCGCGAAGCCATTTACAACATCCCTGGGGTCGAGTTTGGGGTGACGAACGGGGCACGAAGCTACTGGGGTCCCGTCAAGGCGACCAAGTACAACGTGGTGCTGAAGGTCTACGCAACGGAAACAGCGTTGCAGGTTCCTTACAACCCGTACTACAACCAGACCAAGTTCGAAGCAGAGTTCATGTCAAAGATCATCGGTGTCGGAAAGATGACCGCGAAGTATCAAGGTTCGTTGGGTTGATGACAGCGCGGTCCTCGCGCCGTCTGCCCTGTGCGGCTACTGAACGCCGCCAGGGCCGGCCATGTAGATGTGGCCGGGCAGAGGAGTCCCATCATGCTCGGCCGCGCCGACCATGACGGGCTTGATCAGAATCCGTTTGCGCAGGGCCAGAGCAACGCCGTATGCCTGCCACCGCCAATGCCCTCGGCGCCAATGCGGCCGCACAGAACCCGCGGCCGCGCGGCCGAAGGTGTCGGCCACTTCACTCCCAACTAAGCGCACGATGGCATAGCCGTCCGATGTTAGGGATGCCTTCTGCTTGTGGCGCTTCGGAGATGCCACCTGATGCCAGAGGGCGACGCGATCAGAGGGAGTGTCGCGGCCGGGACCTGGCTCGGGCAGCGCTGTCGAGCCAAGGTTCTCCAGATAGAACATGGAGTTGACCAGCAGGGTAGCGCCGGCCTTCAGTAGCTCGGTGCTCTCGCGGGCCTCAGCACGGCGATAGCTGTTGATGGCTGCTGTTTCTTTATCGGCATCCGGGCTGTTGTCTTCGGCGTCGTACATTGCAAGGCGGCGCGCGCGAGAGGCGTCAATTGCTTCGGGCAATGACATGCGCTGTTCCGAGGGGATCAGGTCCACGAAATAGCCGGGCAGCTGAACGCCGCTACCGTCCTCGTGGACAGTGGTGAAGCCAAACTTCAGGCGGTGGCCACCGCCTTCGTAGGGAGTTCGGGCGACAAAGGCACCGTCCAGATATTCGCGCTGGTCATCCTCAAATGGCAGGCTCATGGACTCCTGCTTACCGAAGCGAACATAGAAGGCCTCGTAGGGTGGATTCCAACCCTCAAGGGTGCAATCACCAAGATCGGTATGCGTCAGCATGTCCGCCAGCGCGTCGTGCAGATCGAAGATCTGGCGGCCAGCGAGCTCGTACTGGGCGACCAGGGGAACCCAGTGGCGGAACACGGAGACCTTGGCGTAGTTGATGCACATGAGCTCACCCAGATTGGGTGAGTCCTTCATGAGGGCGTGGAAGTCTCGAACGTAGTTCAGCACCAGGTCTTGTTCGATCCGCATCGGCAGTGACGCCGCGATTCGGCCATCGAGAGTGACCGCCTGATGCTTCGCAGCGCGCATCGCATAGTCCCACCAACGCGTGGAGCGTTGCCGGATTGGGGAGTAGGGGGAGGCGCTGTCGGAGGCGAGGCTCATGGATCGTGGTGCAGGGTTAGGCGTTGTCGCGTTCGCGCGCGCGAACACCAAAGAAGACGCCGGTGACGGTGAGCGTTAAGAAGACCAGCAGCGTGAACGTGCCCGATGCCCAGAACACGGCGCCGCCGCGGGCCCAGTGGGTGATGGCTGGTTGAACCGCCAGCCAGAGCAGGGCGGCGTAAAACCAGGCGGAAGTGCCTGCCTTTAAAAAGCAGTAGGCGGTCAGATCTTCGCGCGGATCTGCGTGGGCCAGAACCTTTGCCCAACCGATCGTAATGGCGGCACACCACGCGAGCAGCCACCCGAAGCGCCACAAGGGAAGCCGGAGTTCTGGGGCCTTGGCGATCATGGCCAGCCACAGCAGCACGGCCGCAGCCGCGATAAAAGCGGGGACAGGATCCGATGCGCGCCGGCGCGATTGGCTTTTCATGGGTGGTCCTCTACGATGTGGCAAGAAAGTCCCTGGGGGTCCAGTATGCAAAAAATCTCAAAGTGGGCGCAACGCTTGGCCGTGGGACTGGCGCTTGCCGCGTGCGTCGGCACCGCGCTCGCCGATTACCAGACGTTGCTCAGTCGAGCCAAGGCTGGCGATCAGCCCGCGCAATTGGAGCTAGGGCGTGCGTACATGTACGGCTACGACGGCGCGCCGAAGAACTCTCTGGAAGCAGTTCGTTGGTTGGCGAGGGCGCAAAAGGCGGGAGGTGACTACGGCCGTGCCGCCACGGTCAATCTCGGTATCTTGTACGGCAGGAGATCGTTTGGACAACCTAATGGCGCGACTGCGGTGAAGTTGCTTGAGGGTGTCGCGCGAGGATCCGACATGTCAGGAAAGATGGCCAGGTACAACTTGGCCGCGCTGTACCACGTTCCCAGTAGCGAAGCGACCATCCCGACCAACTTCGACAAGGCCCTGTTCTGGTATTTCGCCGCGCAAGCGTCGGGAGCTCCAGAGGCGCCAGGATCGGGTGTCGATGCCCAGACCGCCCGTTCAATCCGGCAACTCATGGCTGAGTCGTCAGAGTCAGCGGTGGAGATCCGCGGGCACGCGATTGAGTGGGTGCGGAAGGCCGAAGGCCGGCGCTAGGCGGCCGACACAGCCCATGCGCGGCAGATCAAAGCCGCCAGCCAGCGGTCGAATGCGGTCCTGACCGCTGGCTTGACGGTGTCGAGCGGGACCGACTCGATGCGTTCCAACAGCATGCGTGCCCACAAGCCGGCCAGCGCGTTGGCGTCGGGGTGCAACGCATACTCTCGGCGCCCGATGGTGGGTGCGCGTCCATGACACGCGCAAGCGCGGTATGCAAGGCGGGGTAGGAGAGGTCGGTCATGGGCCGCCGGCCGCATCAAGCGAGCGCAGGTGTCGGAAAGCCGGCGGGAATTTGGACCCCGGCGAAGTGGCTTTGGAGCTCGCGCGCTGAGAGACGCTTGTGCAGTTCGATCTCGTTGGCAAGATCATCCAGGACGCTGCGGTTGATGCTCAAGAAGGCCCGCACTTGCAGGCGCTGCAGGGTCAACGCACGCGTGAGCAGGCGCTGGTTGAGCATGGCTTGGTACTCATTGGCCGGCTTGGCAAAAAAGACCTCTCCGCGGCACAGCGTCAGGTAGTCCTGAGCATGCTCGGTCCACTGGGCCAGGTCTTGGCCAGGACCGACGGTTTCTTCGCTGAGTAGGGCTTGCTCGGCGGCCTGGCCGGCCAAGAGCATGAGCATTTGCCAACGCAGGAACGTGAGATCTTCCAGCTGGTGTGGGTAGATGATTCTGGTCACTTCGCCAAGCACGTCGTCGCGACCTGGCCGGTCGTACAGGGTTACCGTCACGTAATCGGGAAGCGGGCGCAGGGCGGCGTAGAGCAGGGCGTGGCCGGCCTCGTGGACGGCGATCGCACGGACATCACGGGCCGAGAGTTGGTCGCGACGCTTAAATGCCGCGTAGAAGGCCGGCGGTGGTTTGCGCGGCGACGGTACGCTGAACTCGCCGGGCCTCAGGCGGCCCAGCAGGTTCGACAGTGTTGCCTTAAGCATTTTGGGCGCCCACGATCAAGGATGTGGTGACATCGAACAGCAGATTCTTGCGCGCGAATGCCGCTTCCTCGTCTGCAGGAGGGGTCTGTGCTTCGCGATCGGCTTGCTCCAGCAGAAGGTCGACGGCCGCCCTTACGGCGTCGAAGAAGGGCATCATGAAGGTCTGCATCGTGGGGTCGGTCATCACGGTGTTTTGCAGCTCAGCGGCCGCGGCAACGGATGGGGACGCTTCAATCACGACCCGCACATCCGAACCCACGGCGGTGATGGGTATGTAGATCGGCACATTGGCATTCGGCGAGCGCGCGCGGATGCTGGCCACGATTTCTTGTGCGATGGCGAGGGCTGCTTGCGCCGGGTCAGCGGCATCACGCGCGGCGATGGGGACGGGACACATGCTGGTTCCTTCAGGCGGGCACGGGGTTAAGTCGTTCGAAGCGGACGATGCGGACCAAGGGATTTGCGTGCCAGCTTTGCTCGCCGTATGTGCGCCGCCAATGGTTGGCGAACAGCTCCAACGGGCAGCGATGCAGGCGCGGTTCAATACCTTCTTCGATCGCGGCCAAGCGCGTGATGTCGTGAAGGTGTTCGGTCGACGCGGTGATGTAAGTCAGGACGGTTCGAACCGCCCAAGCTGGGAGGCGGTAGGCGGGCCACCAGGGGCGCGACTTGGCCAGCTGGGAACACCAGGCCTTTGCATCGGCGGGGGCAGCAATAAAGGCGTCGTCCGCCGCGTACTTGATGCCTGGGCCATGATCCGGGTCAACATGCGGCCGCCACGGCTCTCGGCAAAGGATGCGATCACCGGGTTCTGCGTTGGGGCAGGCATTGGCGCTTTCAACGTCGGGGTGATAGGGCCGACGCGAGCTGACCTGATGGCCTGCGCGCAGCGCGAGGATGTTGGTCGTCGAGAAAACCAGTGTGTGTTCACGCATGGTGGCACCTCAAGTGGTTAGTGGAAGCGGCGCAGCGCTCAGATCGACCAGGTAGCCGGCGTCCGTCAGCGTGTCGGCCGTGGCTTGCGCCTGGTCGTGCGAAGAGAATTGGCGCGGGTCCAAACGGAACTGGCCCAGAGCCTTGGGACGGCCGTCGTCATCCCATGGTTGGTCATCAGGGAAGACCGCGAGGCCTTCGTCATTGACCATCAAGAGGAGGCCGCGGGGGACCATGTATTTGGAGTCGACCAGCTCGCGCGCAAACAGGTTGGGGCGCGTGGTGGCCACGACAGGCATGCCGGTCAAGGGGTAGTCCATCGCGGTCAAGCGCACGGCATCGAAGCCGGTGAGCCGGAACGCGTCCCATGGCACGTCAAGCCACTCCACTTCGGCGCCGCCGGCGCTTGCGAGCGGCGTCCAGCCTTCTGCCTCAAGTGCGGAGAGGATCGCGGGCAGGCGCTTGGCAACCGGCACGATGCGGCGCAGGGCGGCCAGCAAGGCGTGAGGCGCGTCGTCGTCGGCAAGGTTCGGGTGCTCCACCATGAACGGCTGGTGGTCGAAGTAGCTGGGGCAGGCGAGGATCACAGGTGGAGCTCCTGTTCAAGCTGGGTGATGAAGCCGATCTCGTCGTCGGTAACTGCGGCGAGCGAGTCGGCCAATGCGAGGTGAACCGTCAGGGCTCGAATGCGGGTGCGCATCGTGGCCAGCTGGGCATCGGTGAAGCGAAGGGCCGCAGCGGTGCCGTGGACGGAATACTGGAGCGATGACACGAGACGGCGCACGTCGGCGAGTGTCCGCTGGGCGCGAAAGCTCTCCGCCGACGATGCGTCGACCCACACGGGAAAGTCTGGGACGCGCGAGAGCCCGATCGCGGCTGTATCCAGCTGCGGGCGGTGGTAGGCGGCTGGAAAGTGCCTCATGCTCGGTTGTCCACAGATTCTGTGGATAAATGGGCCTCGGGAGCCTGCGAAGCCACGGCTGGCGTGGCGCCATCGGGGCGCGACATATTTAAGCGATCGGCACTCTGGGGACCGAAGGCGCGTTGCGCGATCTGGCGCGCAGCGTTCTCGTCGGGGTCGTATGCCAGGCCACAACCTTTGCAGTGAACGACCGCGCCGGTGGCGGGTGGGTTGATGTGTCCGCAAGCGATGTGCTGGCGGGTGGTGTGGTGAGGGGACACCTGAACGACGGAGATGCCATGAGTTTCGGCCGCTTCGCGCACGCACCGCAGCAGCTCGGACACCGCGGCCATGCTTTGCTGAGAACGGTGGATTGGCAGCTGGGCATCTTCGAACATGAGCGCGCGCAGGTTCAACCGCTCCACTGCAATGCGGCTGACGGTCGAGCACAGCGTGTTGGCGTACTTCCGGTACAGGGCCAGGCGTTCGCGTGAGAGTCGGGCCCACAGGTTCTGCGACTCGTGGCGAAGGCTGCGGGTATGCAGCGCCCATCGGCGAATGGATGCCAACTGTGCGGGGTTTAGACCGGCCCCTGTGCGGGATGCGCGCAGCAGCGCGCGCCAGGATTGCGATGGCACTTCACCTGAAGGCGAGGCGACGGCTGCGCGCGAGGTGCGGGTCAGTTCCGCGTCGACGTTCTCCAGGTAGGCGAAGTCGGCGACGATACTCAATGGCAAAACGAAGCGCGTGATCTGGTCACCAATCAAGGTGGTCGTGACAAGCAGGCCATCGTGAGTCATGCGCCAGCCGACATCGAGGGCGGCGTGAGGGCGGCCTTGCGCGGGGGTCAGTGCCGGGGTAGGCACGGAAACAAGAAACGAGACCTCTTGGCGCCAGAGGGCGCCATGCTGCGTGCCGCTGACATTCACTTCATGGACCTGGCAGTCGTCGGGCAACTGGCGATGCATCACAAACGGCCATTCGCCGTAGACGTAGTTGCCGCGTGCGTCGTCGAGCTTGTCGATCGGCATGCGAAGGAGCGCGTGCTTGGAGCCTGGTTCGGTCACCACCGAAAGCGGGGAGACGGTTTGCTCCCCGAGCGAAGCGCCGGCGGTCATGAATTCCGAGGGGGAAAGAGGGCGCTTTGGGCGGTAGGTGAAATTGCCCTTGATCTTCGGAGTGACGGCGGGCGCCTTTGGCTGCAAGCGCTTCAGATCTCGGGTGGCCGTCAGATGCAGGCGAAAGAAGCGATCCCAGATCGCTCGGCGGTTCTGCCAGTAGACATCGACACCAAGAGAGGCTGCGCCGTCGCGCAGCGCTGCTCGGTTGTCTTTGGTGGTTTGAGATGCCGCCGCGGCGCGCGCTGCGGCATGCCAGGCAGCGCGCTCCAGCGAGCTTGGCCGATCGGTTGGGATGACAATGTCCAGAGCCTCAGCAGTGCGCTCAAGGTACTTGTTGTGCAAGTCGACGTATGCGTTGAAGAGGCGCCGGTGCTTGTCGAGAACACGCATCGAAGCCGTGTCGAATCCGGCTCGATTGGGTGTTCCGAAAGTGAAGCGACGATGCATGTTCAGGAGCAAGAAAAGTAGGCGTGACGCGTTGCTTTTCTATGATGCACAAGCGCGCCAATAATTGCAAAGATTATATGACTATGCGCGCGCCTTCAGGCGCTGCAGTCAACTGCGGCCGGTTGCAAAATAAGACCGCTGCATAACCTGCTGATGAGCACGTGAGGGTCAGGGCTGCTGAATCTGAGCAGTGTTTTCGGTGCCGTCTGGCCCGGTATTTTGTTTTGAGGCTGCGTTTGCAGCCCCGTTTGCCCCACTCAGGGCGCACCTGCTCCCGCAAGCTCCATTCGTTTGAGCTTGCGGTGAGCCTTCAGCAGGTTCATCCCCAGTGCCGCCCAGCACATCTGCGCCTGCACCTTGGCCGTGCCGAAGTACCGCGCTCGGGCCAAGTGGAATCGGCGCTTCATCGTGCCAAAGGCCTGCTCGACCTTGAAACGAATGCCCCCGATCTTCTGGTTGAAGGCTTTGAGCAGCGGATGCACGGGCTTGCCGGCGCTGCTTTTGTGCTGGATCAGATCGCCCATGCCGCGCTCTTGGAGCCATTGCCGGTTGGCCTTGCTGGCATAGCCCTTGTCGGCCAGAACGGCTTCAACCCCGGGCGAGAGTGCTTCGACGATCTCAGGCAGTTTGTTGATCTCGGCCTCGTTGGCCGGATGCACTTGCACATGCTCGACGTAGCCGTCTTCACTGTCCAC
>NZ_AUGX01000074.1 GCF_000422885.1 Ottowia thiooxydans DSM 14619
AAAGTCAATGAAATCAACGGTCTACCCAGACCACCCCCGCGCCAGTGCTAGCTTTGCGTACCGTCACTTATTGCACTGAAAACGAGGAGACCCCTGAATGCAGCAGGACTGCCTCTACTCCGGTTTTTGCAGAGTGCACATAGGGGATAACCATATTTTAGTTTGTCAGTTGTACCGCTAACATTCTTTGATGATATTTTTCGAAGGCATCGAGTGAGCAAAGAGGACTTCTGCGGGGAAGGCGTGGATCACGCCTCCATGTGATGTGCGTGTGGCGGGGAGTCGTGCAGGGGACTTGGAAACTGCTATCCACGCGAAGGCGCTCGGCTGGGACGTGATCTTGGGAGAGAAGGCCGAGGTCCTGGGTGACACGACCGCTCTATCGGGCGGGGCTCTCTGCACTCGATCAGCCCACCAGCGGCAGCAATTGAATTTGATCAATATTTAACCGAGCGGCAATGATATTTCATGATAAACAAAGTTTCGAATTCAATCTCTGAAGCACTCGTGGATATCGCTGATGGCGCCACAATAATGATCGGCGGCTTTGGATCGGCCGGCATTCCGTTAGCGCTGATTGATGGCCTGATCGAACAAGGCGCGCGCGAACTCACCGTCATAACGAACAACTCTGGTAATGGCGATACGGGACTCGCTTCCCTTTTAAAGGCAGGGCGCGTCCAAAAAATGGTTTGCTCTTTTCCGCGCGCAATAGACGGCTATGTTTTTAATGAACTTTATCGAAGCGGAAAATTGCAACTTGAGTTGGTTCCGCAAGGAAACTTGGCCGAACGGATTCGTTCTGCTGGCGCGGGGATTGGCGGATTCTTTACTCCCACTGGGTACGGCACCACACTCGCTGCAGGAAAAGAGACGCGAGAGATCAATGGGCGCATGTATATTTTTGAGCAACCACTTCATGCCGATGTAGCCCTAATTAAGGCTGAACGTGGGGATCGTTGGGGAAATCTGGTCTACCGCAAAACTGCGCGCAACTTTGCTCCTGTAATGGCTATGGCTGCGGATCGCACCATTGCAAGTGTTCACGAGGTCGTTGACCTCGGCAGCATCGATCCGGAAGTCATCGTCACGCCAAGCATTTTTGTCAATGCTGTGGTGAAGATTGACCGGCCAGCAACTGAAACGGGCGGATTCAAAAAAGGCGCATAAGCATGAATAACACCAATTATCAGCGACTTACTAAAGAACAATTGGCCGCACGAGTGGTTGGGGATATTTTCGACGGCGCAGTTGTTAACCTCGGCATCGGTCAACCAACATCGGTCGCAAACTACCTCACAGCCGATCGCGAAGTGATTCTGCATAGCGAAAACGGCTTGCTAGGAATGGGGCCCGCGCCCATTGCTGGCCATGAGGACGATGACTTGGTCAACGCAGGGAAGCAGCATGTCACATTGCTGCCAGGCGGCGCGTTCTTTCATCATGCCGACAGTTTTGCAATGATCCGTGGAGGCCACGTGGATATATGCGTGCTAGGTGCTTTCCAAGTCTCGGCCACGGGCGATCTCGCCAACTGGCACACCGGGACTGCAGACGCTATCCCTGCGGTGGGTGGCGCCATGGATCTAGCCGTTGGTGCAAAGCAAACCTGGGTAATGATGGACCTGCTAAACAAAAATGGCAAAAGCAAGATTGTCGAAAAATGCGAATACCCGCTGACCGGCATCGGTTGCGTCAAGCGCATCTACACCGATCTCGCGACGTTTGAATGCACCGCGAGGGGACTGAAGCTTGTCGAGACCGTTCAAGGACTCGGACTGGAAGAGCTTCGCGCGCTACTCGGCGGGCTCCCACTGCTCCAATCAGAATGAAATTTCTGACTCTGACTGACGCAGACGCTATTCATTGGTCAAACCCATGTCGTGTGAACCACCTATATCCAATTAAAAAGGAGACAAAACCTCACGACTCAAGGAAAAATCGGTTTACATCGCTGCGATTTATCAGCCGATTCTTGGAATCCTAGCAATTCACGCCAAGCCTTGCCAACCGTATACCTTAATCACTCGGAACAGTCCATCTTAAATCGGCATAAATCAACTCTTTTTGTCCATTGGCCTGCCAGTCATTCAATTGGAAAAATCAAAATGACCTTACAGAAAATCATCGCATTCACGATCGCATTTCTAGTTACCTCGACGGCCTTCGCGGCGCAGGCATATCCCTCAAGGCCAATCACGTTGATCGTTCCATATCCAACTGGTGGCGCAGTGGATCCGGTGGCGCGAATGTATGGGCAAAAGCTATCCGAGGCCTGGGGCGTGCCTGTAATCATCAAGAATATACCAGGAGCGGGCGGTACCATCGGCATTAATCAGGCAGCCAAGGCAGAACCCGATGGATATACTGTTGTCCTTTCAGCCGGATCTCTCACCAGCTATCCGTGGCTATATGAAAATCTTCCTTTCGATCCATCAAAGGACTTCACCTATATTGGGCTAGCAGTGGGGTTGACCGTCGTCCTCGCTGCAAATCCGCGTCTCCCGGTGAATTCGCTTTTTGAGCTGGTGGAATACGCAAAAAAAAACCCGGGGAAGCTGAATTACTCCACCACAGGGAATGGAAGTTTATCGCATATAGGGATGGAGTTATTCAAACAAATGACGACCATCAATATTCTTCACATTCCGTACAAAGGGAGCGGTCCAGCCACCTTGGCGGCTGTCAGCGGAGAGGTCGATTTGGTCTTTGACACAAATTTTTCATTGTCGCCACACGTGAATGCTGGAAAGCTAAAGTTCGTTGCCAGTACGGGGAAAAAGCGTGCGGAAACAACCCCCGACATCCCTACATTCTCAGAAACCTATCCCGGCTATTTGGTTGAAAGCTGGTTCGGGATCATCGGGCCAGCCAACATTCCGGCTGAAATTACAAAAAAATGGGCCGACGAAATCGTGCGCATCAATAAGTTGCCAGAATTTCGGGTTCAATTACAAAAGACGGGGCTCGATCCGATTATCAGTACACCTGATGAATTCTCCAAAAATGTTCGGGCGGATATGCTCAAATGGAAAAAAGTCATCGAGGAAGCCAAGATTCCAAAGTTGAACTAAGGAAACTGGTATGCACACCGCAGATAATCACGGTAAATCGTCAAGATTATTGCGGTACTGGCTCCGAAAAACAGAGCTCGCATAAAAAAACGCTTTTATTCGTCTCAAAATTTCATAACAGTATAGGTGATTTAAGTGTTGGATCAAATAACAGGAGCGGAGAAGTACTATTTCAGCGCATTGGGCGAAGGGCGGTTCCTGATTCAATCGTGTGAAGATTGCGACAAGCACGTTTTTTACCCAAGGCAACTCTGTCCTCACTGCCACAGTTTGAACCTCAGTTGGATAGAACCGGCGGGTGGAGCAACAGTCTATTCGACTTCCGTGGTCCGACGAAAAGGAGAGGACGGCGGGGATTACAACGTGGCGATTGTGGAGCTTGATGAAGGCGTACGCATGATGACTTGCGTTGAAGACATCAGTCCCACAGACGTACATATTGGCATGCGTGTGCGCGCTACGGTGAGCAAGGGCGAGCAGGGAAATCGGGTGGTTTTTAGGACTGAGGAGCGCGATCAATGAGCACAAAGAAGAAAGCCGGTACTGGTTGCGCGATTGTTGGCGTAGGCACAGCAGGGTGCGGTGAGGCACAGGGCTTTAGCGATGTTGAAATTCTAGCCCTCGCTGCGCATAATGCAGTACTTGATTCTGGGCTTCAATTCAAGGACATCGATGGCATCGCAACGGCGAATGTGAATTCCCCCATGTGGGCGCTGAACGTTGTTGAATATTTGAATATCAAGCCGAAATTTGTTGAATCCACGAATATCGGAGGATCATCATTTATTGCGCACTTGCAACCTATATTACATGCGTTGGCATCTGGTCAATGCAATGCAGTTCTCGTTTGCTATGGTAGCACGCAAAGAACTCAAACCATAGGGCGGCGAGAAAAGCTGAAGGCCAAACAACTTATTGATCCTTATCCGTATGAATCCCCATATCAGCCCCTCGTTCCGATAACGCCCTATGCGTTGATGGCAGCCCGACACATGCACCAATTTGGAACCACTAGAAGACATCTTGCTGAAGTTGCGGTAGCAGCAAGGCGGTGGGCACAACTCAACCCTGAAGCGTTCCGTAGAGATCCGCTCGACATCGACGAGGTACTTGCCGCCAAAATGATTGCGGATCCGTTCACGGTACATGATTGCTGCTTGGTCACCGACGGTGCCGGAGCCTTCGTCATCACCCGCAATGATCTTGCAAAGGATCTTTCTAAAGCGCCCGTGCATGTGTTATCCAATGCCACGGCTGTCTGGCATCGACAAGTGTCTTCCATGGCGGATTTCACGATTACTCCTGCAGTTGAGTCTGGCTCGCGAGCATTCCAGGAGGCGGGACTGAAGCCATCCGATGTTGACGTCGTACAGCTGTATGACGCTTTCAGCATCAATCCAATTTTGTTCCTCGAAGATCTCGGTTTCTGCAAGAAGGGTGAGGGCGGACCGTTTGTGGAGAATGGAGGCATTGCACCCGGTGGTCATCTCGCGGTCAATACAAATGGCGGCGGTTTGTCCTGTGTGCATCCCAACATGTACGGTACCTTCGAAGTGATTGAGGCAGTCCGACAGTTGCGCGACGAGGCGGGTGCGCGTCAAGTGAAAGACGCGAAAATTGCACTGATACACGGCAACGGTGGGGTCAGCGGCGCCAGTCAGTCGACGGCCTTGCTTGGCGTCTCGGAAGTTTTGTAGCGGCAGCCTGGTTGTCACACCAGCCCAATGGCATCCATTGCACACAGATGCGCCAGGCAATCAGCATGTAGATTTCCAGCACTGCCTCCAGCCGATCCCACAGCTTGCCCTTCCTTTGGCAGCACCCGGTTGCGCTGGTTGCACCAGGTAGTCGGCTGGGCAAAGCCCCCTCGGGGGCAGCGACCCGCGCAGCGGCGGAGCGAGGGGGTCTTCGATCTACTCGAATTTCCAGTCGGCGGTGACCGCTTGGCCGGTGCGCAGCACCTGCCCATCGCCCTCGACCACGATGGCGTTCATGCCGAACGTGATGGCGCCATTCAGGCGGGCGTCCTGGCGATAGCCCTGCAGCGTGTCGTTCACCTCGGGGCTGGAATGCGCGGTGTCGGGGTCGATGTTGGGGATGGGGCAGCGCTGGCAGGGTTTGACGGTCTCGATCACCGCGGCCTCACCGCCGTCGGTGGCGATGCGCATGGGGCCCACGCGGTCCTCGTCGTGGGCCTCCAGGCCGGACAAGACCACATTCGGCCGGAACCGGCGCATGTCCACCGGTGCCTGGCCGGCGGCCACCAGGCGCTCGTTGAGCCCGGCCAGAGAGGCGGTGCTGGTGACCAGCAGCGCAAAACCATCGGCGAACTGGGTGCCCGCCTCGCGGCCTCCGAGCCAGCGGGCGCTGCTGGGGCGGCGCACCTCGGGGTCGAAACGGGCCAGGCGCAGTTGCCTGAGGTTTTCCGGTGCGTCCGCCCCCAGGAAATCGCTGAACCACTGCGCCGCAAGGTCACCCATGTCGCAGGCCTGCACCTCGTCGTCCCACACGCGCACCTTGAGCGGCCCTTCGGCGACGTTCAGCTCAAGGTGAAGCGCCAGCATGCCGGGGGCGCGCAGCACCAACTGTCCCATCTTGAACGCGGGCTGTATCAGCGCCATGCGCGGCAGCTCGCGCTGGCTCACGAACCGGCCCTGAGCGTCCACCACCATCCAGGCGCGGTCGTAGAGCAGGCCGGTGTCGGTCAGTTCCACCTCGTCCAGCGACACACCGGCACAGGATTTCACCGGGTAGATCCAGAGTTGGTCGATGGTGGCTTGCACGTCGGCGTTGGAGGGGCTGGTGTCTGCGTTCATGGCGGGGGCGAAAGTGGGGCGACGGGCGGACGTGGGACTTGCGCGAGCGCAAAGGCCCGGATTGTGCCCTGCTCCTAGAATCCCTGCATGAACCCCACCGCCCACCGCCCAGGCTCGACCCGGCGTTTCGACGTCGCCATCCGGGGGACCGGCGTGGTGGGCCAGACCCTGGCGCTGCTGCTGGCGCGCGACCGGCTTCGCGTGGCGCTGATCAGCCCGACCCGCACCGAGTCCGGGCAGCCGGATGTGCGCGCCTACGCGCTGAATGCCGCCTCGCGCGAACTGCTGCGCTCGGTGCGCGCCTGGCCTGAAACCGGCCCTCAGGATGACCGCGCACCCCCCATCACCCCGGTGAGCGCCATGCAGGTCTGGGGTGACAGCGGTGGCGAACTCGGCTTCTCCGCCGAGGACCAGGGCGCGCAAGCGCTCACCTGGATCGTGGATGTGCCGGCCCTGGAACAGCGCCTGAACGACGCCGTGGGCTTCCAGAGCGGGATCGAGCGCGTGAACGAAGCACCGATCGCCGCGCTCACGGTGATCTGCGAGGGCAAACGCAGCCAGACGCGCGCCGAGCTCGGCCTGGACTTCGACGTGCGGCCCTATCCCCACAAGGCCATCGCCGCGCGCCTGCGCTGTGATCAGCCGCACGGCGGCGTGGCTCGCCAGTGGTTTGCCCATGGCGAGGTGATGGCCTTGCTGCCCCTGGGGGGCGAAGACGGGAACTCCGTGGCGCTGGTGTGGTCTGTCCCTGCACAGCAGGCCGACACCTGGCTGCAAGCCGACCCCGACACCTTCACCCAGGCCGTGCAGGCGCGCAGCGCGCAGGCACTGGGCCACATGCACATGGAAAGCCCCGCCCAGGCCTGGCCCCTCGAACTCTCCCGCGCCCAACGTTGGATCGCCCGCACCGCGCAGGGTGGTGTGGCGCTGGCCGGCGACGCCGCGCACGCCATGCACCCCCTGGCGGGCCAAGGCCTCAACGTCGGCCTGGCCGACGTGGCCGAGCTCGCGCGCGTGCTGCAACAGCGCGAGTACTGGCGCGAGCTGGGCGACCTGAAGCTGCTGCGCCGCTACGAGCGCGCGCGCGCCGCCGAGGTGGGCGCCATGGGTTGGGTCACCGATGGCCTGTTCGGCCTGTTCTCACACGAAGACACGCGCGTGCAGGCCTTGCGCAACTGGGGCCTCAGCGGCTTCGACCGCAGCGGCCCGCTCAAACGCTGGATCGCGCGCCAGGCCATGGGGCATGGCGCCTGAGTGCCATCCCGCCTCTTCCACCTTCCATTGATCAACAAGCTCCACGACCTCCAACTTCCAAGATGAAATCCCTCAAGACCCTCCTGATCGCAACACTGGCCACCCTCTCCCTGGGCGCCTTCGCGCAGGAAGCCACGATCCGCAAGAACCTGACGGAACGCCTGCCCAACTTCCCCACCATCGACGAGGTGAGCAAGACGCCGATGCCTGGGTTGTTCGAGTTGCGCATCAATCAGAGCGAGATTTTCTACACCGATGCCGAGGGCAACTACCTGATCCAGGGCGCCTTGATCGACACCCGTGCGCGCGCCAACCTGACCGAACAACGGGTAGAAAAGCTCACCGCACTGGCCTTCAAGGACCTGCCGATGAAGGACGCCTTCACCCTCGTGCGTGGCAACGGCAAACGCAAGATGGCCGTGTTTGAAGACCCCAACTGCGGGTACTGCAAACGCCTGCACCGCGAGTTTGCCAAGATCGACAACGTGACGATCCATGTTTTCCTCATCCCCGTGCTCGGCGACGATTCGGTGGACAAGGCCCGCCGGGTCTGGTGCGCCAAGGACAAGGCCAGGACCTACAGCGACTGGATGGTGAACAACCAGCCGCCCGCCTCGGCCACCTGCGACACCGCGGCCATCGAGCGCAACAGCCGCCTGGCCAGCAAGCACGGCGTCAGGGGCACGCCCACCCTGATCTTCGTCAACGACACCCGGGTGCCGGGCTACATCGCAGCCGACCAGATCGAAAAGCATCTCGCGGAAGCCAAGCCTTGAGCACCAAGGTGGCCCGTGGCCGCCGGGCCGCGCGCCCGGGCCTGCGCTACACCGTCTCGGCGGCCAGCGCGCAGGCGCACTTGTTCGCGGTCACGCTGCAGATCGACAGGCCCGCGAAGAACCAGCGCCTGAGCCTGCCGGTGTGGATCCCCGGCAGCTACCTGGTGCGCGAGTTTTCCCAACACCTGCAGAACCTGAGCGCCAGACAGGGCAATCGGTCGGTGGACCTGAAGCAGCTTGACAAGCACCGCTGGCAGGTGCGTTGCGAAGCCAGCCAGCCGCTCGAGTTGCGCTACGAGGTTTACGCCTTCGACGCCTCGGTGCGCACCGCCTTCCTGGACGCCACGCGCGGCTTCTTCAACGCCACCAGCCTGTGTTTGCAGGTGCTGGGCCAGGAAGATCAGCCCCACGCGCTGGAGATCGAGGTGGGAACGGCCACCCAGGGCTGGCAGGTCGCCACCGGTCTGTCGCCGCACCGCGTGGATGCCGACGGCTTCGGCCACTACCACGCACAAAACTACGACGAGCTCGCCGACTGTCCAGTGGAAATGGGCCGCTTCTGGAGCGGCCAGTTCACCGCCGCTGGCGTGGAGCACCGTTTCGTCGTCAGCGGCGCCGGCGCCTGGATGGATGGCGCGCGCCTGCTGGAAGATGCGCGGCGCATCTGTGAGACGCAGATCGCCTTCTGGCACGGCGACCAGGACGGCGAGAAACCCCCTTTCGATCGCTACGTGTTCATGCTGTACGCCAGCGGCGACGGCTACGGTGGCCTGGAGCACCGCAATTCCACCGCGCTGATCTGCCAGCGCAGCGACCTGCCGCGCCAACGCGCCCCGGTCGAGAAACCCGCATCGCTGAAGGCCACCGACGGCTACACCACGCTGCTGGGTCTGATCAGCCACGAGTACTTTCACAC
Source organism: Ottowia thiooxydans DSM 14619 (assembly GCF_000422885.1). Taxonomy (GTDB): domain Bacteria; phylum Pseudomonadota; class Gammaproteobacteria; order Burkholderiales; family Burkholderiaceae_C; genus Ottowia; species Ottowia thiooxydans. The sequence goes on from NZ_AUGX01000074.1 coordinate 8,837, forward strand.
CTGGAACGTCAAACGCCTTCGCCCGGCCGAGTTCGCGCGCTACGACTACAGCACCGAAAACCACACCGAGCTGCTCTGGTTCTTCGAAGGTTTCACCAGCTACTACGACGACCTGATGCTGCGTCGCGCCGGCCTGATCGACGAGGCCACCTACCTGCAGCTCGTGGCCAAGACGATCAACCAGGTGCGCCAGACGCCGGGCCGCCTGGTGCAGACCGTGGCCCAGGCCAGCTTCGACGCCTGGGTGAAGTACTACCGCGTGGGCGAGAACACGCCCAACGCCACGGTGAGCTACTACACCAAGGGCGCGCTCGTGGCCCTGTGCCTGGACCTCACCCTGCGCGCCGAAGGCCACAGCTCGCTCGACGCCGTCATGCGCGAACTCTGGCAACGCTGCAAAGGCGGGCCGATGCGCGAAAGCGACCTGCTGCGCGCGCTCAAGCGGCTGGGGGGGCGCGGCTTCGACAAGGACATTGCCGCCTGGGTGCACAGCACGGAAGAACTGCCCCTGCCCTCGCTGCTGCAAGACACGGGGGTCAAGGTGACGCACGAGAAAGCCCCCCTGGCGCAACAGCTCGGTCTGCGCGTGGCGGAAGCCAACGGCAGCGTGGTGCTCAAGACCGTGCTGCGCGGCGGCGCGGCCGAAGCGGCCGGCATGGCACCGGGCGACGAATGGATCGGCATCGAGATGCCCGCGCCCAAACGCGACGGCGTGCCCGAGGCCTGGCGCATCCACAAGCTCGACGAAGTGGCCGATCTGCGCGGCGTGCAAGCGCGCCTGACCGCGCTGGTCTCGCGCGACCGCCGCCTGCTGCGCTGCCCGCTGGACTGGCCCGCCGAATCGCAAACGGTGCGCCTGGCCGTGGGTGACGGGGTGCGCCTGGCGCCCTGGCTTCAGGAATGAGGCCGTTTCATATCCGCGCCAGAGGGGACTTCAGCGCTGTCGCAGATCCACTACCCGTTTGGCCTTGCCCTGGCTGCGCTCCACACCGCCTTCGGGTTTGAGCTCAATCGACACGCTGCTGCCCGGGGTCTCCTCGTTTTCAGTGCAATAAGTGACGGTACGAAAAGCTAGCACTGGCGCGGAGGTGGTGTTGGTAGATCGTTGATTTCATTGACTTTCCTGTTCGCTTTGTAAACGGGTATGGTGGCCTCCCACTTTTGAGGTTCACGATGCAGGGTTGGCACACAACGTTTT
>NZ_AUGX01000075.1 GCF_000422885.1 Ottowia thiooxydans DSM 14619
GCACGGCCTCAAGGGGTGGGATACCCACTCGGGCCATTGCTGCGCTCGGCCTTCGGGATATTAGTCCCCCTACGGGGGAAAGATCAATTCAATGTCTTGAAAGGAATGGCGCACTGCCGTGCTGAAGCGACAAACGCGCCTCCGCGTTTACAAAGTCCCGTAGCTGTGCAACCCACTCAGGAACATATTCACGCCAATAAACGCAAACGTAGTCACCGCCAGACCCGCCAGCGCCCACCATGCAGCCACCGTGCCTCGCAAGCCTTTCATCAGCCGCATGTGCAGCCAGGCCGCATAGTTGAGCCAGACGATCAAAGCCCAGGTTTCCTTGGGATCCCAGCTCCAATAGCCGCCCCAGGCGTCTGCCGCCCAAAGAGCCCCCAGCACCGTCGCAATGGTGAAGAACGCAAACCCGAGCGCGATGGATTTGTACATCACATCATCCAACACCTCCAGGCTGGGCAAGCGCTCTGCAATGCGCTTGCGACCCAGGAGAATGCCGCCGACGATCAGCGCGGCAATCACGGCATAGCCTAGCCAGTACGCACCTCCGGCCTCACCCACGTTCCGTTGGCGGAAGGCAATGGGCACGAAACACAGCGCTATGCCGAACAGCCAGATGGGCTGCAACTTATACCAGCGGGTTTCCGCCGCCTGCTGCTTGATCAGGTAGGCAAACGCCAACATCGCCGCCAGAGAGAACGTGCCGTAACCAATGAAGTTGGCAGGGACGTGCAGCTTCATCCACCAGCTTTTAAGCGCTGGAACCAAAGGCTGGATCTCGTGCGCATCTCGCACCAGCGTGTACCAGAGCAGGAAACCGACGGCTGCGCTCACCACCAGCATGACGAAAGCGCCCATGGAGCGGGTTTTGTACTGTGCTTCGTAATAAAGGTAGAACAGCGCGGTCATCCAGCAGAACAGCACGAACACTTCGTACAAATTACTGACGGGGATATGGCCGATATCGGGGCCAATCTGATGGCTTTCATACCAGCGCACCATGGTGCCGATGAGCGCCAATGTCACCGCGGTCCACGCGAGTTTTGAGCCCAAACCTTCAAAGACAGCGGCTTGGCCGCGCGAGAACATGCCCACCCAATAGAACGCGGTGCTCATGAAGAACAACATGCTCATCCAAAGAATGGCCGACTGGCTGGAGAGAAAATATTTGAGCCAGAACACGGAATCTGCGCGCCGCAGATCACCCTCATAGGAAACGATGGCCAGCAATGACAATGCAGCCACCACCAGCATCAGGTTGCGCAAAGGCCGCCAGAACCAGCCCAGCCAAATGATGGCCGGCACCGTGCCGACAAGGATGGCCTTTTCGTAGACATCCATCGCCGCGTGATAGCGCGAAAAAGCAAATAACGCGCCGGCCACAACCAGCACGGCAAAGAGCCAGTCAGCCCAGTTACGGCGGCTGAAGTAGCCTTCGTTCAGCGTCATAGCAGGGGAGGAAGGTGCTACGGCAGTGCTCGTGGTGTTCATGACCAAGCCTTGTGTTCAGGACCCCAGCAATTTCTGCTGAAGTTGGCCGAGCTCGCGTTCGGCATCCAGGGTTTTGCGATTGAAAGACAGTGCCAGGGTAGCTTGCGCCCCCGAGCCCTCGGGCGCCAGCCACACCCACACGCGCCGCTCGCGCACGTAGAGCATGGCAAAAACCCCAAAAATGAGCAATAGGCAACCAAGATAGACCACCGTTTTTCCGGGAGCACGTGCAACCTGAAAAACGCTGGCTTGCACGTGCGTGAAGTCCTTGAGCTCCAGGGCTACCGGCGCTGGGTAGAAATTGATGTCCGAGAGCGCGAGTATGGCCTGATTCATGAAACGGGCGTTTTGCTCGTTTTCAACCAGCGGCTGTTTGCCTTGGCTCTCACGGGCAAGGCCGTTCAATTCCAGCAGGGTTCCGTTCAAGATGCGCAGCAACACGCCCGCAGCCTTCTCCCTCTCAGCCTCGGGCACGGCTTCTTCCATGAAGTCGGAAATCGCCTGCAAGCCCCCTTTTCGCTCACCCTTGACCACTTCCTCGCCGGCAAAAAGACCCAGTGCACGCGCAGCCGAGCCGGCCAGTTGGTCGGCCAACTCCGGACGATCGGAATCTACCGCCTTGGACACGTAAAGGCGCACGGCACGCTCACGCTGGGCGGGGTCGAGCAATGCGGCTCGCATCCGCAAAAAGCCTTGCATAGAACCTTGGTCGTCTGCAGGCAATCTCAGGTAGCGATACGGTTCCGCCGGTGTTTCGCGCACCCCCAGAAGGAACACAGGAGTGCCATCTCCGGTATCCACCGGAAGCATGTAATTGTTGAATTCGCGCGCCTGGCCTGCAGCGTCACGCAGTTTGTAGCTCACGCTGGGGCCTACGTTGCGCAGTTCCTTTTTGACCACGCTCTTATCGGCAGCCCCCAGGCGCTCACCCAGCGCCTGGCGCAGATCAACCTTGCGCACGTCTACGCCCAACTGGTCGTTGATCAGGTTCTCGACGTTGATCACGCGCAGCCCGGTGTATTCGAGCGTCAGCTTTTCGTTGCCATTGGTGATCTCGGAGGAACCCCCGATCACCCCTTCTATTTCGAACGGGCGGCTGCTAGCCGTTATAGGCACAGCCTGCAGCTTCACTCGGGAGCCCCCATCGTCGAAGCTGCTTTGATAGATTTGGATGCCTTTGTAGCTAGCCGGGTGATTCACTTCCACCCGAGCATCCTTTTTTTCACCCGTGGCCTTGTCGTGAATAACAATTTCGCTGGCGAACAGCTTGGGCATGCCGGTGGAGTAGTACTCCACGATGAATTTCTTGAGCTCTACAGCAAAGGGCAGGTCTTGCAGCAGCACGCCATCTGACTGGCTCAGGATGGCCGTGCTCGATTGCGAGCCTTCGGCCACCACCAAGTTTCCGCGGAACGTGGGGTTGTTCTCGGACAACCGGTGCTCCGGTTTCACTTCCGACACCAGGCCTCCGCCCGTATAAATCGACTTACCGCCAAACCAGGTTTGCGCACGCACGATCAGATCGCCGTCCAACAAGCCTCCCAGGCAGACCAGCACAATGGCGCTATGGGCTGCGATGTAGCCAATACGGCCGGCACCCCCTGCCTTGGCGGCCACCATCCACCCCTTACCGCCCTGCGCGACATCGCGCTCCTGCAGTCGCACCTTCCAGCCACCGCTGGAAAGCAGCTGGCCAATCCGCTGCGCTTCAGCCTGGGGCTCGCCCGCCAGTTGCGCCACGGCCTTGTGGTGAAAGGCTTTCAGGCTTTGCTCGCGAATGTTTTCCTTGAAATTCTTGAGATCCGAAAGAATCTTGGGTGTACTGCGAGCAATACACAAGGAAGTGCTCACGACCAGAAACGCCAGGATGATCAGGAACCACCAGGCGCTGTAGACGGCGTTGAGCTTGAGTGTGAGGAACACATCGGCCCAGAAAGGCCCGAATTGATTGGTGTAGTTGACAGCCGGCTCGTGCTGCTTGAGCACCGTACCAATCACCGAGGCAATGCAGATGATGGTGAGCAGCGCAATCGCAAAGCGCATGGACGACAGCAGCTCCACCGCTGTACGCCAAGCGCGTGAGCCGCGCTGAGGCTCGAAGCCTTCCGTAGTGATGGTCGCCATGCCTTTTCGATATCCGCCTAGTTACCGTCTATCTGTTGATTGCCGAGAGGATTCGCCCACGCAAGCGCATTTTCAAAATCTTCTTGCCTGCGTATAGGAACAGGCCTGCGGGAGAAGCCCAAACAAACCCCAAACCGTTGCCTTGAGCACCACAACGCCATGCTCATGGTGTTGGACTCCAATCGCCTCGCTGTGTTCCGCCTAAACGCAAGTTTCTTGACCTGCATCGCATTTTTCTTCGGGAAAAATCCACCCAACGAAAAACCCGGCGTCATCGTAGGCACGAACGAGCGGTTGCCATGCCACTCGCTGCCAGGCTGCGCCCGATTCTTAGCTGGGGAGCACCAGTGCATCCACGTGCCCCAGCAGAGCCAGGGGCACAGATCACTGCAACCCCAACCTGCGTCGCTAGGCCCGTCGTCGGGTAACCACAGCGCAGGGGTTCTTCAACGGACGACACCCAAGTTAAGGACACTGCTTGTGACGGGAGTAAGCCCGGCAGCGCGACTTAACGCAAGCCTGCGATGTAATCTGCCACAGCCTTGATCTCGCGATCATTCATCTTGGCGGCCACATCGTGCATGACGCCATTGTTCTTGCGTGTGCCATCGCGGAAAGCGACCAACTGGGCGGCCGTGTACTCAGCGTACTGACCGGACAAGCGTGGATACTGAGCCGGAATACCGGCGCCATTCGGGCTATGGCAGCCAGCGCATGCGGGGATGGTTCGGTCTGCGATACCGCCGCGGTATATACGCTCGCCCAACATCACGGTATCCTTATCCTTTGAAAAGCCCGGCTTCGCCTTCTGCGATGCCAGCCACCAAGAGATATTGCGGGCATCGCTTTCGCTCAACGCGGCGGCGAAGCCTTTCATGACGGGGTTGTCTCGCACACCGCTTTTGAATTCGAGCAGTTGCTTTAACAAGTATTCTGGATGCTGCTGTGCAAGCTTGGCTTGCGACGGCACCGTTGAATTGCCGTCGGCTGCATGGCATGCAACACAGACGGCGGCGTAGCTGGCTGCGCCTTTGACGAGATCAGCCTTGGGAACGGCGGGCGCGTCAGCGGCGAAAGCAGTGGCCGCGAACAGCGTGGCCGAGAGCAAAGTGGCGAGCGACTTCATGGGCGATCGTCTTCTTGAGTTGTATTCGAGGGAGCTTATGTCAGTCCATTCACCTAATGGTTAGGAACCAACTGAACCGCGTGATTCTACAATGCCGCTCCTCGACCTCTCTTTTAGTGCAGTGTTTCACACTATCTGGCACATAAAAAGGCGTCTTTTCGGCCCTGGCAGCGTTGCAACTCCTCGCGATACCTCCGGGTATCACTGCGGTTTGCGCCTCGCCATGACCAAAAATCCATCCTTTTTATTTGTGCCATCAAACATGAAACACTGCACTAGCCCCTTTCGCGCGTCATTGCGCTCGCCATCCCAAACGCCATGACTCAGCCTCCACAACAGCCAGATTCCGCCTCGCCTCCCACTGACACGGCGAAGGACGCTCGCGCTCGCGAGGCGCTGGGCTGGTTGCACACGGCGCGCTTTTTGACCACGGCAGCGCAGTTGAATCAGTTGCCGGATCACACAGTTCCTGAGATTGCATTTGTCGGCCGCTCCAACGCCGGCAAGTCGACCGCCATCAACACGCTCACCCAGAAAAATCAGCTCGCCTACGCCTCCAAGCGACCCGGCCGCACCCAGCACATCAACCTTTTCGCCCTGGGCCGCCAAGGCCAGACCGATGCAGTGCTGACCGATTTGCCCGGCTACGGCTATGCAGCCGTGCCCCAGGACGACAAGCGGCGCTGGCAGCAGGTGATGGCGAACTACCTCGTCCACCGCGAGAATCTTGCTGGCATTGTGATGATGTGCGACCCGCGCCATGGTTTGAAGGAGCTGGACGAGATACTGCTGGAGGTGATTCGTCCGCGCGTCGAGGAAGGCATGAAGTTCCTGATTCTGCTGACCAAAGCCGACAAACTGACGCGTTCGGACCAGGCCAAGGCGCTGTCGATCGCCAAGTTGCAGGCTGGTGGCGGGGATGTGAAGCTTTTTTCGGCGCTTAAGCGGCAGGGGTTGGAAGATGCGGCGCTCTGGTTGCGAGAGCTGGTCGAGTCTCATGTGCCGCCTGAAGCGCCATCTGAGGAGTCCTCAGAAACGCCTCCCGAATAGACGCCGGGGTTTAGCTCCCTCTCCCTCTGGGAGAGCAGGGGTGAGGGCAAGCGGCGGTTGATTTATTGGTAGCGCTTGATAGTTACCTTCTCCTCTTCCCTTGAGGTCGGGGGCCGGGATTGCGCCCGGCGGCGCACCTACTATTTTTTGCGTCGCCACCGGATGGCCGGCCCAAAAATAGTAGGCACAAAAAAGGCGACCCCAAGTCCGTGTCCCTGCGCTGCGCTGCGGGCACCCTGCGGTGCTCGGTCAAGGGGCGGTGCGGCAGAACTTATATGGACGCCTCCCGTGTGGCAAGCGAATTTTTGAAGTTTTGACTTGGCGGGTTCATTACGGTCTTATATCCGGCCTGGAAGCAATGCGGATCCTGAGATCCGCTGCGGGCCCTGATGGTGATTCGCGAGGTTGGAGCTCATCTCACTGGCGGGCTAATCCATGAACAGCCCTGAGTTCTGCACAGCTTTCCCAACCCACGGTCTGACCGCTTTGCCATCACTTCATCTACTCGCCTACACACTCATTGGGGGCTACGCCCTACGTTCTGTTAAATCGATTGCGTTTTGAGTATCAGGCCGCAGCCTGT
>NZ_AUGX01000076.1 GCF_000422885.1 Ottowia thiooxydans DSM 14619
GAATACCTCACAGATGCAGGCGGTCCTGGATCGCTGGTCGAACCGCCGCCAGGTCATTCCACCGGAACTGATCGGGAAGATTGCGCCCACCAGGCTGGAGAGCATCAACTTGCGGGGTGTGTTTCGCTTCCCGGTTGACCGCTATGCTGACCAAATCCTGCCTTCGCGGCCAAATGCATCGATAACTGGCACCAATGGATGAAACCGACCACGGTTTGACGCCACGAATCGCAGATTTGAAAGTGAACAGGAAAGTCAATGAAATCAACGATCTACCAACACCACCTCCGCGCCAGTGCTAGCTTTTCGTACCGTCACTTATTGCACTGAAAACGAGGAGACCCCAGGCGCAGGCGTCCACGTGCTCGCGAGCAAGCCGGTGCGGGCGCCCAGCTGGAAACGTAGCGGGTTCCCGAACGAGTAGATCAGTCCCCTGGTTTCCAGTGTTCGCAACAGTCGGTAGAGAGTGGGTCGGGACAGCCCGGTGCGCTGCTGCAGCGCCGGAATATCGAGAACCGGCTCCTGCTGTGTGAAACTGAAGAGCACTTCGATGGCGCGTTCCACGGAACGCACCGAGCTGTCACTCAAGATCTGGCTTGTGGTGGGTTGCGACTTCGAATAGAGCTCTGCCATACACATGCTTGCTGAGACTTACCGATTAAAGGTCCAGAACAAGGCAAGCTGACCTGGAGCGGGAACAGCAAGGCAGGAACTGGTCGTTCGCGGCCTGCTCCTGCGGCGTCAGGTACATGTCCCGATGGTCGGGCTCTCCTTCGAGCACGCGTGTGAGACAGGTCCCACACACGCCTTGCTCGCAAGAGGTCGGCACCAGGATACCTGCGGCCGCAAGCGCCGAGGTCACCGAGGCATCGGCCGCAACGCGGATGGTTCGACCGGAGCTGGCTAGCTTGACCTCGAAGCTTCCGTCGGTGGCCAGCTTCTGCGGCGCGGCGCTGAAGAACTCGTAGTGAAGCTGGTCCTGCGGCCAGCCGCTGCTGCGCGCATTGGACAGCACAGCGTCCATAAAACCCTTGGGACCGCAGGTGTAGATGTGGACTCCGCGCCGTGGCGTGCGCAGCAGCGCGGGCAAGCCGAGCTTCTGCTGCTGCGGGCCGTCGTCAAGGTGCAACTGCACGTGCGCTGCATAGCCCGCCTGCTGGATGCGCTCCCGGAACGCTGTGCGTTCCACCGAACGCGAACAGTAATGAAGGGTGAAAGGCTGCTTGAGCACGTACAGCCGCTCGGCCATGCACAGCAAGGGCGTGATGCCGATGCCGCCGGCGATCAGCAAGGTCTCCTCGGCACCCGGAGTGAGTGGGAAATGGTTCCGCGGTGCGCTGATGGTGATCACATCACCTTCGCGCACGAGCTCGTGCATCGCGCGCGATCCTCCCCTGCCCCGCGGGTCCTTGAGCACGGCAATCTGGTAGCGGTGCGACTCCTCAGGATCGTTGCACAGCGAGTACTGGCGCGTGACACCAGAGGGCAACAGAACGTCCACGTGCGAGCCCGCAGAGAACGGAGGCAGTGCCCTGCCGTCGGTGCTCACCAGTTCGAACAAGGCAATGTCCAGCGCAAGGGGAATCTTGCGCGCCACGCGCACTTGCAGCATTTGCGCATTCATGGTCTCGACTTCTCCCGACTGGCAGACGAAGAAATGCTCGCGCCGCGCTGCGAACCGGCAGCCGACGCGGCTGTCCCGACCCGTAGAATCTGCGCATGCGCAACACTCCTCGTGTGCCCCTTGAAAACAGAATCTCTTACCGATGCCTGTCCGTGGCATCGCGCATCACGCGCCATCTCGCCCCGCGGTGGAAGAGCGAGTTCGGCCTGACGGTGACCAGCTGGCGTGTCATGGCCGTCATCGGACGCTACGAGCCGCTGTCGGCGATGCAGGTCGCCGAGCGCACCAGCACCGATGCCTTCTTCGTCGGCCGAGCGATCGACAAGCTGGTCGAACAGGGATACCTCAAGAAGGGCGTGGACCCCGACGATCGCCGGCGCTTGCGACTGAGCCTCACGGCCACCGGCAGGAAAGTCCACCGGCAGGTGGAGGACATGATCAACCTGGTGGAAGCCGACCTGCTCGCCGGGATTCCCGCCGATCATCTGAGTACTTTCTTCGCCACCATTTCCCTGCTGGAAAGCCGAGCCGGCAGGCTTGGCGGCTGCGATCCGTAGCCGGGTCACTTGTCGAGAGTGATCCCCGCCTTGCGAATCACGCCGCCCCAGCGCTTGTACTCGGCCTTCAGGTAGGTATCGAACTCCTCCGGAGTCATCCCTCGGCTTTCCACGCCGAGTTCCTTCAACTTCTCCTGGACCTCACCCTGATTCAGGATCTGGCGCATCTCATCGGAGAGCTTGCGGCGGATCTCGATGCCGGTACCTGCGGGTGCCAGCACCGCGAACCATGGGCCCGAGACGATTTCAGGGTGACCCGCCTCGGCGAAGGTCGGCACCTGCGGCAGCACGGTGCTGCGTCGGGCAGACGCGATGGCGATGGGCCGCAGCTGGCCGGATCGGATGCGCGGCACAAGGTTGATCGTGTCCCCGATCATCATGCCGACCCGCCCGGCCAGAACGTCCGTCAGGGCGGGAGGAAACCCCTGATAGGCAACGTGAGTGAGACCAAGCCCGGTCAGCTGGTTGATCAGTTCGCCGGTGACATGCCCGGTGGTGCCCACTCCTTGCGTGCCAAAGGTCATCTTGTCCGGGTTTGACTTGGCAAAAGCAAGCAAGTCGGTAAAATTCGCCACCGGAAACGCTTGGTTGGTCACCAAAACGTTCGGTGCCTCGGCCACGATGGTGACCGGCGCGAACGCAGTTTCGGCGTTGTAAGGCAAGCGCTTCATCAGGAACGGATTGAGCACCAGTGGCCCCTGCGCCGTAAACAGGAAGGTGTGCCCGTCGGCCGCGGCCCGCGCTACCGAGTCCGCACCGACGGTTCCGCCTGCGCCGGGGCGGTTCTCCACCACGACGTTTTGACCCAGCCGTCCTTCCAGGTGCCGGCCCATCAGACGGGCCACTACGTCGATTGAGCCGCCTGCGGCAAACGGGATCACGAAGCGGATCGGCTTGGAGGGCCATGCAGCATCCCTGGGCTGCGCCTGCGCGGCGAACGCAAAGGCGGTGGCCACTACAGCGGCAGCCAGCGCGAGGGGTCGGCGGAACTTCACAAGAACATTCACTGGAGTCTCCTTTGGATTGGTGGTGAGGCACGGGCTCGCTTCGCTTTGGCGGCGCGCGCCGACCTCCTGCAGCGGCGCGCTCAGGCGCTCGGCACGGTGGCCGGATGGGTTCCCGCCTGCTCTGCGGTCATCTCCTTGGGCAAGAGCATGGCGACGGCGCGCCGCTTGTACAGATCGGCGCGCGAGACGGCCGCCGGGATCGTGCCTTCCGTAGCGAACTTCTTCGCGGATTCGATCAGGCGCCGGCGGCACTTGACGATTGCGGTATCCGAGGAGCCCAGGTGTTCCTTGGTCCGGTCGGCGATCGCGCCCTGGCTCTCCTGCACTACGAGATCCTGCAGCTGGGCGCTCAGGACGCCGGTGAACGAGCCGCTCTTCTGGAGGGTGCGGTCCATTAGGTAATCGTTGGCGCGGTTGCCCTCGGGGATGTAGGTTCCCGGAACGAGCTTCGCGTAGTCGAGCCCGCCGCCCTTGTACTCGGCGAGTTCATCGTTGCTCAGAGGACGTCCAGCGTGGTAGCGGATGCGGTACCACCAGCAGTTCTCATCGTCGATGGGGATGAACAGGTTGGCCCTGCAGACCAGGCCTTCGGCTGTCGGCACCAGGACGGCGGTGGGCATCAGCCACTGCGTGATGCGCCAGTAGAAGGTGTCCTCGCCTCCGTCCCGGCGCGCAGAGATGCGCATACCGTAGTCGGTGTCCTCGCAGAAAAAGCGTGGCGCCCCGTCGGCATCGCCGTACTCCTGCAGGTGGCCTACGTTGAACACGTCCTTCTCCATGGGCGCGATGGACCGGTGCAGAAAGGTAAGGTGCGCTGTGTCAATGCTGCCTTCCAGCGCCTGCTGGTAATTGCATTTCATCAGGCACTTCGAGGTGTAGAAGTTCTGTGCCGGCAGGCTCATGAATTCCATCTGCGGCAAAGGCGGGACGCACTCCTGCGGGCCCAGGTAGGCCCAGACGATGCCTCCGGCTTCGTGGACCGAGTATGCCTTGGCGCGAATGTTCGGATTGCACCGCATCGGGCTGCCGGCAGGTTCACTCGGCATGTCCAGCAGCTCGCCGGTGACGCTGAACTTCCAGCCGTGGTACACGCAGCGCAGCCCGCCTTCCTCGTTGCGCCCGAAGAACAGCTCGGCCAGGCGGTGCGGGCAATGCGCGTCCAGCAGGCCGACCTTCCCGCTGGAGTCCCGGAAGGCGACGAAGTTCTCGCCCATCAGCCGAACCCGCACCGGAGGGCAATCCGGCGCCGGCAGCTCCTCGCACAGAAGCGCGGGCTGCCAGAACTGCCGGAACAGGCCACCCATGGCAGTGCCGGGGCCGACGCGGGTGAGGATCTCATTGTTTGCAGAATTCAGCATGTTTGACCTCGGACGAAAATTACTTGCGGTTCGCTATTATTCGATCGCATCCACCGGCTGTCAATGCCGCCGCCCCGTCCCCACCGCCGGTGGGGGCAATCACCGGTCACACATACGGGGCTGCCGAGGCTAAGCGGCCCGAAACTCAGCAATCCAGGGTGCGCAGCACGTCCGGCAGGATCCGCCGGATTTGACCGGAGATGAACGGCACCCCGAGCGGGGTCTCCTCGTTTTCAGTGCAATAAGTGACGGTACGAAAAGCTAGCACTGGCGCGGAGGTGGTGTTGGTAGATCGTTGATTTCATTGACTTTCCTGTTCACTTTCAAATCTGCGATTCGTGGCGTCAAACCGTGGTCGGTTTCATCCATTGGTGC
>NZ_AUGX01000077.1 GCF_000422885.1 Ottowia thiooxydans DSM 14619
TTCATGCTCGGGCTGCCTTCGACCAGCGGGCGCGCGCCCATCAGAAAGAAGCTGTCCATCGCCACCATCACCTCCTGGCACCATTGCAGCGCAGACCGGACGAGTGCGCATCGGGACTGCTACCAGTTATGCAGCGGTCTTGATAGGTAACCAAATCATCTAATATGATCAGGAGCGTAAGGTGTAATTGGTGGTGTGTGAGCATTGCCATTGCGTTAACGAGTCCGGGCTTCGCGGTGCCCTCTTTGGGGAGGGGGGGCGAAGGCTCGGGAGAATTACCGAGGGGAACCCTGTCATGAGCATTCGTTTGTTTTCAGAGGCGTGCACTGCGCCGTCGGCGAGTCCTTCAGCCCGGCCCGCGCTGCGCCGTGGTTTCTGGGCTGCGCTGGTAGCCGCTCCGTTGTTGTGCGCGGCGGGCGGTGCCTGGGCGCAGAGCGCGGACCTGGTGCTCGCCAACCACGTCGTCACGCCCGACCCGGTGCCGGCCGGCGGTATCGCCACCATCACCATGACGGTGCAGAACAACGGCACCGGCGCCGCCAGCAACGTCGTGCTGACCGACACCATTCCGGCCGGCTCCACCTTCGTGGACATGAGTGCTAGCGACGGCGGCACCTGCACCGCCAGCGCGCCCTACCACTGCGACTGGGCTTCCATTCCCTTCCCCGGCTCGCGCACGGTCACGCTGCGCGTGCGGCTGCCCAGCGCACAGGTGTGGACGAATGCGGCCACGGTCACCTCCAGCACCGCCGACCCGAACCAAGGCAACAACAGCCTGAGCCGCACCATCACCGTGCAGCAGGCGGCCGACCTGGCCGTCACCGCCACCAGTTCGGCCGGCGGCACCATTGCCGCGGGCACACCCTACACCTACACGCTGAACGTCGCCAACAACGGCCCCGACCCGTTGCCGGCCGGCCAGTCGCCCACCGTCACCTTCAACGTGCCGTCAGGCTCGTCCATCACCTCGCGGCCTGGCGGAACGGGCTGGGACTGCCAGCCCGCCAGCGGCTACCCGCTGACCGATGAGCCGGGCCCGCCCGTCGGCGCCCAGATCACCTGCACCCGCAGCGACGGTCTGGCCAATGGCAGCAGCTTCCCGCCCATCACCGTGAACGCCGTCGGCAACGTCACCGGCGCCGTCGACGCCACGTTCGACGTCTCGTCCAACTACCTGGACGGCAACACCACCAACAACACCGCCACGGTGAGCCAGCCGCTGAGCGCCGGCACCGACATGAGCATCCGCAAGACCGTGGCCCTGGCCGCGGGCACCAGCGGCACCCAGGCCACCTTCACCCTGCGCGCGCGCCAGGAAGGCGGCGCCGCGCCCACCGGCGTGGTCGTGACCGACACGCTGCCGGCCGGCATGACCTACGTGAGCCACAACGCGCCGGCGCCCTGGAACTGCACCTGGGCGGCACCGCTGCTGACCTGCACCTACCCCGGCACCTACACCGGCGGCGCGTTCACCGACCTGCCTGACATCCAACTGGTGGCCGACGTCACCGCCACCGGCACCATCCCCAACACGGGCCACGTGACGGCCACGCCGCCCGACCCGAACGGCACCAACAACAGCAGCACCGTCGAAGTCACCAACACGGCCGACCTGCGCATCACCAAATCGGCCAGCCTCAGCCCGGTGGTGACGGGCCAGCCTTACAACTGGAACATCGTGGTCGCCAACTACGGCCCCATGCCCGTGCTGGCGGGCCAGTACATCACAGTGACGGAGACCATTCCCGCCGGCATGACGATAAACAGCGCCAGCGGCACTGGCTGGGCGTGCTATTCCGACGCTGGCTATGCCACGGCAGCGGTGTACCCGGTAGCCGGTGGCGCCACCCTCTACTGCCGGCAACTGCGCACGTCCAACCTGGGATTCAACGCCACCAACGGCACCGCTACGAATACGCTGACGCTGGCAGCAGTCAACACCGTCGCCGGTTCGCTGAACAACAGCGCCTGTCTGGGCTTGAGCGGCAACGGCCCCAACGAAGCCGGTGGCGCGCCCGACTTCCAGCGCAACTGCCACGGCGTCGGCACCAACGGCACCCTGCCCGAGAACTCCGCCGACCTGGAGATCGTGAAGACCGTGGTGGGCCCCAACCCCGTGGTGGTGGGCCAGCCCCTGACCTACCGCCTGGTGGCCCGGAACCTGTCCACGTCCGTCAACGCGACCCAGGTGCACGTGTACGACACCGTCAACAACCTGCGGAACATCGCCGGCTTTCCGGGCTTGGTGTCCGTGACGACGACGCAGGGCACCTGCGCGCCCGCCACGCCGGCCAGCGTCACCTCGGCCAGCATCGACTGCAACCTGGGCACGCTGAACGCGGGCGCCTCCGCCACGATCGACATCACGATCCGTCCCAACAACACCACGGCGACGGACCTGACGCGCGGCAACACGGCCACCGTCAATTCGCTGGACGTGGGTGACCCCAACCGCGCCAACAACACCTCGACCGTTTCCAGCGTGGTGCAGCCGCGTGTGGACATGACGGTCAGCAAGTCCGTCAACCCCACCCCGGTGCGCGTGGGCCAGCCCATGACGTACACGGTCACGGCCAACAACGCCGGGCCGTCGGAGGCGACCAACGTCCGCATCACCGACGTGATGCCGCCCAACACCGCCTTCATCAGCGTCGGCACGCCGTCGAACGGCGGCACCTGCGGCACCGTGCCTGCGGCCGATTCCACCGGCGGCACGCTGGAGTGCACCTGGGCCTCGGTGCCCGCGGGCGGCAACCGTACCGTGACCTTCACCGTCCGTCCGCTCGAGGCGGCGCTGGGCGGCGGCACCACCGGCACCATCAACAACACGGTCACCGTGGCCACCGACAGCACGGAAACCAACCTGGACAACAACTCGGCCAGCATCCCGGCCGAAGTGATCGCGTCCCTGGTGGACATCCTGGTGCAGAAGACCGACAGCGTGGATCCGGTGGTGCTGGGCGCGACGACCCGCTACACCATCACCATCCGCAACGCCGGGCCGTCCTACGGCACCAACCTGGTGATGACCGACACTTTCCCCAACGCCGGCAACACCGCGCGCTTCAGCTACCAGGGCGGCCTGACGGCCACCGCCGCGGGCACCGCTGTCACGCCGGTGTGCACGGAGCCGGCCATCGGCGCCATCAGCGGCACGCTGACCTGCACCTTCCCGACCATCGCCGTCGGCGCGGCCAACGAAGTGGTGCTGCAATACGACATGCGGGCCGAGAGCATCGTCACCGCCGGCGACTACTCGGGCACGCAGGGCAACCACGTTGCCGTGGCGGTGGCCGAGAACGAGACCGAGATGGGCAACAACCAGGTCGATGAAGACACCACCACCCGCCGCGAGGCCGTTCCCACCGACCTGGGCCTGACCAAGGCAGTGGACAAGGCCACGATGGCCGCTGGGGAGCAGGTGGTCTATACCCTGACGGTGCGCAACAACGGCCCGCAGGAAAGCCGCGGCGCCCAGGTCATCGACACGCTGCCCGCCGGCATGAGCTTCGTCGCGTCGCCCGACGGCTGCGTGAACAGCGCCGGCACGGTGACCTGCGCCGTGGGCACGCTGCCCGTGGGCGAGACCCGCGTCTTCACCTTCACGGCGCAACTGGCCGACCCGTACAACGGCCCCGCCGCGCTGGTCAACAACGCGCGCCTGGACGCGCCCGGCGACATCGATCTGAGCAACAACGAGGACGAGGTCACCACCCGCGTGCCTCCGCCCAGCACGCCCATCCCGACGCTGTCGCAGTGGGGCCTGATCCTGCTGTCGCTGCTGATGGCCGGCTTCGCCCTGCGCCGCCGCGTGTAAGCGCCTCGCCGCACAGACGCCAAGGCCGCATCGCCGCCGCCGCGCCCGCCAGGGCGTTGCGGCGGCGTTTTTTTGGGACCGCGGCTGGGGCAGAATGGCTGTTAGCAATATTGGCAGAATCGACCTCTAGCCTATATGAGACAAGCGCAAGCAGCTATCCAAGTAATAGCATGAATCCTTCCGACATCCTCCTGCTGCCCGGCTGGCAGGACTCCGGCCCTGGCCACTGGCAGACGGCCTGGGAGCAGCGGCACGGCTGCACGCGCGTGGCGCAGCACGACTGGATGCGCCCGCTGCGCGGCGACTGGACGGCGCGGCTGCAGGACGTGGTGCTGGCCCGCCCCGGCCCGGTGGTGCTGGCCGCGCACAGCCTGGGCTGCCTGCTGGCCGCGTGGTAAGACCGTTGCATAACCCACCCATGAGCGCGCAAGGTTGTTGTTGCTGAATCTGAGTAGCGTTTTCGATCCCGGCCGGCCGGCTCTTTTGTCTCGGGGCTGCTTTCGCAGCCCCGCTTGCCCCGCTCAGGGCGCACCGACCCCCGCCATTTCCATGCTTTTGAGCTTGCGGTGAGCCTTCAGCAGGTTCATCCCCAGTGCCGCCCAGCACATCTGCGCCTGCACCTTGGCCGTGCCGAAGTACCGCGCTCGGG
>NZ_AUGX01000078.1 GCF_000422885.1 Ottowia thiooxydans DSM 14619
AGGAAAACCAATGAAATCAAGGGCTTATCAGACCACCCCTACGCCAGTGCTCGATCTCCTACCGTCACTTTTGACAACGAAAACAAATCGACCCCTAAATGAGGCAAGTGGTGCCGTGACCAGCAAGCTTAAAGAGCTTCTGGGTATCGCTGAATTCGAAGAAGCAGTATCGAAGATCCGTGGCGTTCGCTCAGCCCTTGAATGAGTGTTTTTTTGTCCACTTAGTTGCATAGCTAATTACAGGAGCTTATATGCCAATCTTGAACGTTAAAGTCAGCGCGCAGAGGTCAAGTCAGATGACCACGAGCATCTCGAAAATCCTCCTGGAACTCACCAGCAGAATTCTTCACAAGGACCCGGAGGTCACCTCGATCGCCATTGAGTACATCCATCCTCAAGACTGGATAGTGGCTGGCAAATCATTGGCGGAGCAAGGCAAGAGCAGTATCTACTTTGACATCAAAGTCACCGATGAAACCAACACCAAAGCTGAAAAAGCGCAGTACATCCGCGAGGCCTTTGATGCTTTTTCCGAGCTCCTCGGAGACTTGCACAACGAAAGCTACATCTACGTGCAAGATGTGAGGGCTACCTCCTATGGATTTGGCGGGCTCACTCAGGAGTATCGGTTTCACCACTCGTGATAGGTCGAATGTGGTTCACCACAATCAGTCCCCGGTGGGAGCCATGCCCACCTAGTCCGTGCGCAGCTCCTTCCGGTACTAGTTTTCTCTTCTCGCCTTGCGCGGGCGCCCAGCCAGCAGGCGGTCATATACCGCGTTCGGAAGCATGCGCAACAATTTGGCCACCACGCCCATCTGCCATGGAATGACCCGGTAGCTGGAGCCGGCTTCAATGGCCTTGAACGCGCGATCGGCAAATACATCCGCCTGCATCAAGAAGGGCATGCCATACCGATTGGCGCGGGTAAGCGGTGTGTCGATATACCCAGGCACGATCGTCACCACCTTGGCTCCGCTGCCGCGCAGTTCACCCCGCAGGCTCTCGCAATAAGAGACCACCCCAGCCTTGCTGGCGCAGTAAGCACCATGCCCAGGCAAACCGCGAATGGACGCCACACTGGCGATCCCCACCAGACACCCGCTGCCGCGCACGCGCATGGGTTCGACGAACGGATGAAAAGTGGCCGCCATCCCCACGTTATTGGTGGCAAATGTTTGTGCCATGACCTCAATATCGGCGCGTTCAGCGGTATCCATGCCCACACTGATGCCAGCATTGGCAATCACCACATCAGGGACGCCTTGCTCGCTCAGGCACACGTGGCCAGCGGCCACGATGCTGTCAACCTGAGCCACATCGGCGCCATACACCCGCCAGCGGTCAGCGGGCCATCCCTGTGCGGTCGCCCACGCCGTCAGCTCTGCCTCTCGCCTGGCCACCAGGGCCAAATTCCAGCCCGCGGCATAAAAACGCTGCGCCATGGCCTGCCCAATGCCGCTGGAGGCACCGGTAATGAAAGCCAGGCGGTTCATCGGGGCGCTGCTTTCATGTGGATAACTCCCTTGACCCGTCCCTGCAGGTTAACCACGCCGGTGTCGTTGTCGTACTCGAAAACGTCGCCTGTGAATCGGTCATTTCCGCGCAGCAACTCCACGGGCTTGTCTGAGCTGACGCGGTCATCGTTGATGAAGGCATGAAGATACTCTCCTCGAAACTCCAGGCGCGGCAAGGTCCCGCCACCCTTCACGGCCGCTTCCTCACGCACCACGGTGGCGTTGCCAAATAACTGGACTTCGGAGCCATCGCCCTTGGAAAGAGCGCGCTTGGCCGTCGCCACAGTCAACCGGCCTTGGTCGTCGAACGAGCGCATGCGAGGCGTCTGCACCTCGAGTGTGTCCGTATCTGGATAGTGGTGGCCTTCAACGCCAAAAATCTCTGACTGCAGCCTTCCAGTGGCGTCGAAATTCCGGACGGAAAAATCGCGCATGAAGTAATCTGCTTCGTGCCGCAGGGGCCGTTCGACCTCCGTACCTGGCATGCGGGGCGCATTGCGCACCAGCCACCAAGTCCCCAAAGCGAACACCGCCATCATCAGCACCGGCAACCAGGTGAAAAAATGATCTCGCCCCCGGCTCCAAAAACTTGATACCTTCACGCGCCACCTCCCAGGTGAGCTTGCAGGAGGGCACGGTAGTGACCGCTCGCTATCAACAGCAGATCACAGAACTCACGCCCCGCCCCCTCACCGCCACGGGCTGTGGTGACATGATGGGCCAACGCACGCGCTTCGGCGTGGGCATCTGGCGTGGCGCAGGCGAATGCCGCGCGCTGCATCACCGGCAGATCAGGCCAGTCATCGCCAATGGCCGCCACCTGCGGCCAATCCAGCCCCAACTCCGCCAGCACCTCTTGCGCTGCTGGCAGCTTGTCTTCGGTACCCAGGCGCAAGTGCGTCACGCCAAGGGCCTTCAACCGCGTTCGCAAAGGCGAGGAATCCCGCCCGGAAATCACCACCGGGGTAATGCCTGCCCGCGCCAGCAGTTTCAAACCATGGCCATCGAGGGTGTTGAAGCGCTTGAGCACTTCGCCCTCACCAGAAAAGTAAAGACCACCATCGGTCAGGACGCCGTCCACATCAAAAATGGCTACGCGCACCCCCTGAGCGCGCAGCAGCAGCTCAGGCGGAAAAGACAGGGCAGGGGAAATAGCGTGGGTCATATAACCTTGGCTCGCATCAGATCGTTGCTGCTCAGAGCCCCGCGCAAACGGCCCGCTTCATCGAGCACCAGCAGTACAGTGATACGGTTTTTCTCCATCATCTCAGCCGCCTCGGCAGCCAGGGCGCCTTCCGAAATGAAGCGCGGGCCAGGGCGCATGACGTCTTTCGCCGTCAGAGTGCGAAGATCGCGCCCCGTTTCCACCAGCCGGCGCAGATCGCCGTCTGTGAAGATGCCGAGCACCTTGTCGTCACTATCTACTATGGCCGCTGCGCCCAGGCCTTTGCTGGAAATTTCACGCATCAGCTCGCTAAAAGACGCCTCCGGTGCCGCGCGAGGCACGTCAGCGCCACTGCGCATGACATCAGCCACCCGCGTGAGCAAGCGCCTGCCGAGCGATCCGCCGGGGTGAGAACGGGCAAAGTCTTCGGCCTGGAAACCCCGCGCGTCCAGCAGGGCCACCGCAAGGGCATCGCCCAGTGCCAATTGGGCAGTGGTGCTGGCGGTGGGTGCCAAGTTGAGCGGGCAAGCCTCTTTTTCGACAGCGCTCAGCAACACAATGTCAGCATGGCGGGCCAAGGTGGAGCGCGCATCTCCGGTCATGGCAACAAGAGGGGCACCCAGCCGCTTCACCAAAGGCAAGATGGCCGTGAGCTCGGAGCTTTCCCCACTGTTGGAGATAGCCAGCACGACATCTCCCGCCTGGATCATCCCCAGATCACCGTGGCTGGCTTCTGCGGGGTGCACAAACATGGAAGGTGTACCGGTAGAAGCGAGCGTGGCGGTGATCTTGCGACCCACGTGCCCGCTTTTCCCCATGCCCATCACCACCACACGGCCGGTGGCCTGTAGCATCAGTTGCACAGCGCGAGCGAAGCCTTCGTCGAGCTGGCGTTTCAGGCCCAGCACGGCTTCGGCTTCAATATCTAGCGTCTCATGCGCTAGGCGCAGAGCTTGGGCGGAATCGAAGGGCATGCGGGGATTTTATAGATCGGTGGAGAAGTCCGGGTTTTTAGCTCTCTCCCGTTGGGAGAGGGTAGGAGTGAGGTCAAGGTCTTAACTGTGCTGGTCTAATTTCGAAAGACATCCCGATAAGGGAAATCAATGTCTCACAGGAATAGAAATGACCAAAGCCAAGACTAGGCGATCGTTCG
>NZ_AUGX01000079.1 GCF_000422885.1 Ottowia thiooxydans DSM 14619
CGTACCGTCACTTATTGCACTGAAAACGAGGAGACCCCAAATCGCGCGCGATTTCCGGCAACAGGCCGGCGACGACGAAGCTGTCGGTTCCGAGCGCAAACATGCCGAGGGCAAGAACTAGAAGTCGTCGATCCATTGCGGAGTACTCCGTCGGGGTTATTTGTTTTTTGAGTCTGTCAGGCGGGTTCGGGAAGTCACCTCCCGACGGTCTGAGCAACGACTTAAGCCGGGTGCACGCACCCGGCTTAAGTTTCTTTTGCGTCTTCGGGAGAGCGGGGGCCTGAGGTTTGCTCAGGTCGCCCGGCCTACTCGAAGGCTGACCGAGGTCCGGCAAAACCGGCCACGATCTTCGGCTTTCGGCCTGGTCTGTCATTCATGTGAGCGAAGGCCCGGACTATGTCTTATCCCGGCAAGAGTCTTCGCGGCGATCCTGCCGGTGTGGCCTGTGGCGCCGGAGATGAGGATAGCGAGAGGGATTAAATCCACTCTCTGCCTCAGCCCATCACTTTCCCTGAATGAGAAGGCCAAGCGGCGCGAGGGGCCCCACCGGAATGAGCTCGTACTGCGCGAAGCCGCCGGTCACGAGCGGCAGCGTATCCAACTCTGCTTTAGCTTGGGCGACAGATTCGGCATTCATCAGAAAGACTACACCCGGCTTGTCCGTGCGAGCCCAGAACTGCTCGATCTTCCCGTCGAGGTAGTGCTTGAGAGTAGCCGGGACCTCCTTCGGCATGATCTCCTTCCTTTGCTCGTCGGAAACTGGCTTGATGATCGATGCGATGGCAAGAATTTTCATGTGCTCTCCTGGGAAAAATGCAAACTTGGGAGGAGAACTTTAGCGAGCGAATCCCTGAATCGCCATTGTCAAAAACGACATCTTTAGCGCCACTTGCGCCAAAACTCATGGCGTAGATACTGGACGACCAGCAGGACCTCTAGCGAGCCTTTGCGGTGAACCGCATAGGCATGCTCATCACGCAGCCCTGCATCCGATCAACTTCGTATAGCCGCTGAGCCAGAGCTGGTCTGTCCGGGGCGATTGCAAGGTGGCGGCGAATATGCCGTGACGCTCACGCTGGTGCCATTGACCAGTCCACTGCCGAACGTGGCCGCGGGGGGACGCTGCGTTGCGGGTTCGATTGGCGCCGCTCCCGTTCCTCGGGCGATTGCGCCGACCCGGCGTGCTGGCTGCGGCCGATGCTTAAGACTCATCGATACCAGAGGCTGGCTGCAGCTCCAAAACGTGATAGCCGAAGGAAAGACCCGAACACCCTGCGTTGTCGCTTTCTATGTCGGTTCAAAGGCCTTAAATGAATGCCTTGTGGCGTTAAGCACCAACCCAATAGCCCATATTTGACAACCCCCGCACGGGCACAAAGCTATCTTCCAATCAGCGAAGATCGGCCCGAAGCTCGCGTACACCCCTCCCTAGGCGGTCACGCAACAGCGTTCGCAAAGTGGCGCCGTCGGCGTAGCCTACCTCGGCGGCGATGGCTTCGAGATCGAGGCCGCTGCCATGAAGAAGAGACTGTGCGTGTTCAACGCGTAGGTCCTGGAAGTAGGCCAGGGGTGATTTACCAAGCACATCCTGGCAACGGCGCTGCAATGACCGCGTGCTAGTCGCCAGCGTACTGGCAACTTCTTGCAACGAGAATCCGGTCTTGAGATTGTCCCGCGCCCACCGTTCGAAACGAAGGATGAGGGGGTCCGCCTGCGCCAGATGATTGGGGATGATGTATGGCGCTTGTGAGGATCGAATGTCGGCCAACAGGTAGCGGGAAACGACGGAGGCCAGTTCCGGACTGGCCTTGCGTATCAGCCAAAGGACGAGGTCAAGATGCCCCATGGCTGCCCCCGCCGTCACCCCCACCTCAGTCGGCACGAGCATGCGAGATTCGTCGAGCAGAACATTCGGATAGCGCTGCCGAAATAGCGGGCCGAGCCACCAAGTCGTAGTGGCTTCTCGATGATCAAGCAGTCCGGTTTCCGCCACGAGGAAGGTTCCGATACAGGACGCTGCGATCAAGGCCCCGCCTGCGTGCCATTTCAAGATCTGATCTTTCGCTTTTCGGACATCTGGTCGTTCGAGTGCCGGGACTAACCGTTCCGGAGTTCCCGTGCCCAGCGCAGGAATGATCACCCAGTCCGGTTTCAAATCCGGTGTGATCGGCTGAACGGGTATGGGCATTCCTTGACCTGACCGGACCTTCCGGCGTACGCCCACGATCGACACGTCGAAATGGGGCGTCCCGCCCATTTTTCGAGCCGAGAAGTTATTCGCAAGCGAGAACGCGTCGAGGATGACAGCGAGCCCTGTATCGAAAAGCCCGTCGAGGGCGAGCACGGAAATTCGCATGGCGTAAATGACGTCAAAGTTGGCATTCAAGACTATACCTGTAGCCGATCCAACCGGCTAATGTGGGTTCTTGGATTCGGCTGCACAATCGCCGCCGGTATGGTCAGCGCGCTTGAGAGGTGACGGGCTCTCGCCAAGCGCGCCATGGAGAATCACGTCGACTAAGTTCGCCTCACGAGCCTGCGGCCAACGGTTGTGCTATTCAGCGGCTCCCTGGTCCCCCGTCGGTGTCGCTGCTCACACCCTAGCGGCATACCGGTTAGGGCGCAGTGCCGTCTGCCCAATCAAGCCGGGCGCAGAGGGGGCCTCACTGTTACGACGCTCATCATCCCAGAAGATGCTGTAGAAGCAGATGTACTCGCCGTGTACGGGCGTCCATATGATGGTAGGACGGGTGCGGTCGAAGTACGCGCGCACAGTAAACGGCGCAAAAAATGATGAACACGTGTTGCCTATTCTCAGTGGCTCGATGGCGGTCGCGGGCTAGCGCCCTTCTCGAAGATCGAATAGAGAG
>NZ_AUGX01000080.1 GCF_000422885.1 Ottowia thiooxydans DSM 14619
GGATGGCCGGCCCCTTGACCTGCGCTCCTCGGCACGGCCTTAAGGGGTGGGATACCCGCTCGGGCCATTGCTTCGCTCGGCCTTCGAATGGCTAGTCTTTCCCTAACGGGAAAGATAAATTCAAGGCTTTGACAGAACAGCTCTAGCAACACGTTCACGATCCGCACAGGTTCATATATTCATTTCAGCATGAAAAATCAGCGCGTTATCAGAGTTCTTGGGTAGGGAGTAAGGGCCAGAAGGCCGCGGAGCAGGCCATGCGAGAAACGCCATGGACGGACCTGCGCCGGCCATCAGCGTTGTCCCCCTGGGGGGAAGGCACCGAAGGTGACTCAGGGGGGGGCCAACCTTTTGGCCAACTCCGCGGCCATGCCGGTGTAGGTGCCAGGTGTGAGCGCTAGCAGGCGCTCTTTCTCTGCAGCAGGGATCTCGAGCGAGCGGATCAGCTCGTGCAGCGCTTCGCGCGTCACTGTCTGCCCGCGCGTCACTTCCTTGAGCTTCTCATAAGCGCCCGCCACACCGAAGCGGCGCATCACGGTCTGAATAGGCTCAGCCAGCACTTCCCATGAGGCATCCAGATCGGCCGCCAGAGCAGCTTCGTTCAACTCCAGCTTGTTAAGGCCGGTCAGCAGAGATTGGTAGGCCAGCACCGCATAGCCCAACGCCACGCCCATATTGCGCAGCACCGTGGAATCGGTCAAATCACGCTGCCAACGGCTGATGGGCAATTTTTCGCTCAAATGGCGCAGCAACGCGTTGGCCAAGCCAAAGTTGCCTTCTGCATTCTCGAAATCGATGGGGTTGACCTTGTGCGGCATGGTGGAAGAGCCGATCTCGCCGTCCTTCAACTTCTGCTTGAAATAACCCAGCGAGATGTAACCCCAGATATCGCGCGACAAGTCGATGCTGATGGTGTTGGCACGCGCCAAGGCGTCGAACAGCTCGGCCATGTAGTCATGCGGTTCAATCTGGATGCTGTAGGGCTGGAAAGTGAGTCCCAAGCCAAATGCACCTGTGGGGCTGGCACCCTGCTCACCGAGTTCAGGCGCTTCCACCACTCGGCGGGCGAAGGCTTCCCAGTTGAAATCTGGCCAGGCAGACAGGTGGGCGTTGTAATTGCCCACGGCACCATTCATCTTGGCCCGCAGGGGCACGACGGCAATTTTTTCTCGTGCAGCTTGGAGGCGCACGACCACATTGGCCAGCTCCTTGCCGACCGTGGTGGGGCTCGCGGTTTGTCCGTGCGTACGGCTCAACATGGGCACTTCGGCATGCGCGAGTGCCAAGGTCGTCAGCCGGGCCACCACGGTGTCGATCACCGGCAGGAGTACTTGGTCGCGCCCGCCCTTCAGTTGCAGGGCGTGGCTGGTGTTGTTGATGTCTTCGCTGGTACAGGCGAAGTGCACAAATTCGCCGGCCGCTTGCAGTTCCGCGTGGCCTTCGAGTTTGGACTTGATCCAGTATTCGACGGCCTTCACGTCGTGGTTGGTGACCTTCTCGATAGCCTTGATGGCCTGGGCATCCGCTTCACTGAAGTCATTCATCAAGCCCGCCAGATAAGCGCGCGCGGCGGCTGTCAGAGGCTTGAACTCGGCAAAACCTGCATCGGAAAGTGCCACAAACCAGGTCAGCTCGACCTGCACGCGACGGTGCATATAACCCAGCTCGCTCATCAGCGGGCGCAGAGTGGCGAGCTTGGCGGCGTAGCGGCCGTCCAGGGGCGAAAGTGCGGAAAGAGGGGTAAGGTCCATGTGCAAATTGTATGTAGACGGCGGACCTCAGGGTCTGTTGAGGCTTAAATCACCCTCGCGTGGTGCACTGGCCAGCCGCAATTGAGGCGCAAACCGCAGCCGGGTTGGCTCACCCGGCGCAGGGGAGAATTAAGCTCCAACACACCCTACAATGAACTGCGGCCAAATTGCCGCGATTTCAGCGGAACTTCCCCATGTCCATGCGATTGATTGGCTCTGAAACCAGCCCCTATGTGCGCAAGGTGCGTGTCGTCCTGGCTGAGAAAAAGCTGGATTACAAGTTCATCTCCGAAAACGTATGGGCTGAAGACACCACCATCGCCGCCGCCAACCCCCTTGGCAAGGTGCCCTGCCTGATCATGGACGGCGCTGACGCGGTGTTTGACTCACGTGTGATCGTGGAATATCTCGACACGCTATCGCCCGTGGGCAAGCTCATTCCACCGCCTGGCCGGCAACGGGTGGAAGTCAAGACCTGGGAAGCGCTGGCGGATGGGCTGATTGATGCGGCCATTCTTGCGCGGCTCGAAGCCACCTGGGTGGGCCGGGCGGAAAGCGAACGCAGCCAAGCCTGGATTGCGCGGCAGATGAACAAAGTCGACGATGCCCTGAGTGCCATGGGGCGTGGGCTGGGCGAAAAGCCTTGGTGCTCTGAAGGCATTCATCTTGGTTTGGCGGACATTGCGGTGGGTTGCGCGCTGAGTTATCTGGACTTTCGTTTTCCGGAAGTGAAGTGGCGGGAGCGGCATGGCAATTTGGCGCAATTGCTTGATTCCAAGTTGATGCAACGGCCTAGTTTCATAGATACCAAGCCAACTTGAGGCTGGGGGTTTTAACTCCCTCTCCCCCTGGGAGAGGGTTGGGGCGGCCGGCTGCGGCGTGAG
>NZ_AUGX01000081.1 GCF_000422885.1 Ottowia thiooxydans DSM 14619
CGCCACTTCGTCGCGCAGTTCACGTACCAGTGAGCGGCGCTGGTGCTCGCTCATCCACTGGAATCCAAGGACCGTGCAGGCTACTTGTTGGTGATTGTTGATTTCCGCGCAATCCTGACCCCGGTTTTTCATCCAATGTTGACCCCACCTTTTGGGGCGTAGCCGGACTACGCGTCTGTGGATAAGTCTACTGTTGGTGCGTTCGTTTCTCCTTTCTCAGTGACCTCCAGTGAGGCCGTCCTGGGCCGCCTTTTCTGAACGGTCTTGGGTGCTGCGCTGGAGTGCTTGAACCGCCAGCTCTCATTGCCGGTCTCCACAATGTGGCAATGGTGGGTGAGGCGATCGAGGAGCGCCGTGGTCATCTTGGCGTCGCCAAAGACCTGGCTCCATTCCCCGAAGCTGAGGTTGGTGGTGATCAGCACGCTGGTGCGCTCGTAGAGCTTGGAGAGCAGGTGGAACAGCAGCGCTCCTCCGGCCTGGCTGAACGGGAGGTAACCCAGTTCATCGAGGATGACCAGGTCCATGTAGACCAGCCGGTGGGCCAGCTGTCCAGCCTTGCCCTGGCTCTTCTCCAGCTCCAGCGCGTTGACCAGCTCCACGGTCGAGAAGAAGCGCACCCGCTTGCCGTGCCGCTGGATCGCTTCGATCCCGATGGCCGTGGCCAGGTGGGTCTTGCCGGTGCCCGGACCGCCGATGAGCACCACGTTGTGCGCGGCCTCGATGAACGCGCCGCCATGCAGCGTGCGCACCAGTGCCTCGTCCACACTGGCCTGGCTGAACTCGAAGCCGGCCAGGTCACGGTGGGCGGGGAAGCGGGCTGCGCCCATCTGGTACGCCATGGAACGCACCGAACGCTCGGCCTGCTCGGCCCTCAGCAGCTGACTCAGGAAGGCCTCCGGGCTGAAGTCGGTGTGCCGTGCCTGCGCCGCCACCTCGGGGTAGTTGGCGGCCATGCCGTGCAGCTTCAGGGCCTTGAGGGAGCCGATGATCTCCTGGCTCATGCGCGCGCTCCCTGTGCATCATCACCGCCAACCGAGCGAAGCCGGTCGTAGCGCTGTACGTTGGCTTGCGGCTGCACCGTCAGCGTCAGCGGCGTTCTGGCCGCCGCCACCTCTGCCTGGCTGCCAGCCTTCAGGCGTGCGAGCACGTTGAGCACGTGCTCGCCGCTGGGTTTGCCACTCTCGAGCGCCAACTCGGCGGCCACCAGCACCGGCTCCAGACCGTGCACCGGCACGGCCGCCAGCACCTGGGCCATCACCCGGTCGCCGCCCTCGTGGCGCAACAGGATGGCCTGCAGCTTCTTCAGCGGCTCGGGCAACGTCTCAAAGGGCGCACCGTTGCGCAGCGCACCGGGCTTGCGCTCGATCAGGCTGACGTAGTGGCGCCAGTCGTAGAAGGTCTGGCTGCGCTCGAAGCTGCGCGCATGGCTGGCGATGCGGGCGTTCTCGGCCACGACATCAATGCGTTCGGGATACAGGCGCAGGCTGACCACCTCGTGGGCGTGCTCGGTGGGCACGCTGTAGCGGTTGCGCTGAAGGTGCACCAGCGCCGTGCTGGAGACGCGCGCCAGCACCTCGATGTAGCCGTCAAACGGCCGGGGGTTTGGCATCAGGCGCTGCTGCTCATCCTGCAGCACGTCGGCCACCTTCAGAGTCGGCCACTCAGGGTGGTTGAGTTCGGCCCAGGCAGCGCGGCACTCGCCCTCCAGCCACGTATTGAGTGCCTGCATGTTGGGCCAGCGCTGCTTGGTCGCCTTGTGCCAGATGCTGATGCGCCGGTCGCGCACGTTCTTCTCGACGATGCCCTTCTCCCAGCCGCTGGCGACGTTGCAGAACTCGGGCTCGAACAGGTAGTGGCCGGTCATGGCTTCAAAGCGGGCGTTGACCGCGCGTTTCTTGCCGGCGCCAACCTTGTCCACAGCGGTCTTCATGTTGTCGTAGATGCCCCGCTGGGGCACACCACCGAAGGCGGCAAACGCCCGGGCATGGGCATCAAACAGCATCTCGTGGCTCTGGCTCGGATAGGCCACCAGCCAGAAGGCGCGGCTGCCGCACAGCTTGGTGTGGGCCACCTCCAGACGCCGGCGCAGCCCGCCCACCCAGGCGTACTCGGTGCTCCAGTCGAACTGGAAGGCATCGCCCAGGGCGAACTTCAGCGGCACGAAAGCACCCTTGCCGACCTTGCCCGACTGCTCGGCTCGCCAGCGCCGGGCAAAGGCAGCCACCCGGCCGTAGCCGCCGGTGTAGCCCTGCTCGACCAAGCCTTCGTACAAAGCCTTGATGGTGCGGCGATCGCGTTTGCCGCGGTGCAGGTCGGCCTTGAGCCAGGTTGCCAGCGTTTCGGTATAGCCGTCGAGCTTGGTCTGGTTGACCCGCTGGGGGTACTTGGGCTCGACCATCTCGCCCTTGCGCAGCCAGGCCTTGATGGTGTTCCTTGCCAGGCCCGTGCGCCGCTCGATCTCTTTAATTGGAAGGCCGTCGCGCAGGTGCATCCTGCGGATCTTTGCCAGTGTTCCCACGTTGATCACTCCTTGATTCCCTCCTGCTCAAAAAACAAGCAGGAGACGTTACTCAAGGGGTCAAAGTTGGATGAAAAAACTCAGTCCAGCGGGGTCAGAATTACGTGGAAATCAACA
>NZ_AUGX01000082.1 GCF_000422885.1 Ottowia thiooxydans DSM 14619
GATGACTGGCAGGTCAATGGGGAGATTGTTGACCCGACTGGTCCAACTGAGTCCATACCCCCGTTGGTTGTGACACCTGTGCCGACTCTGGGCGAGTGGGGTTTGATGCTGCTGGGGTTGCTGGCAGCGGGGTTGGGTATGCGCAGGCTGCGGCCCCACAACGCAGGACGATAAGAACAGGCAGAAGGGAAGCGACATGGACACCAATCTTGAGCACTACCACCAGCGCAGTGCGTCTGTTGTAGCCGGATCATCGGGGCGGACAGGGCCGATCAGGACGACTGAGCAGTGCTGTTCACTGAGAGGGCTGGGCAAGCTGATCGCGCCATGGGCACTACTGCTGACGGCTGGGATGGCGCAGGCAGCCACGTTTACCGTGACCAATGCTGCAGATAGCGGCGCTGGTAGCCTTCGCGCAGCGTTGGCGCAAGCCGCTGGCAGCCCTGGCAACGATCTCATTACGTTAGCACCGGGGATTACCCACGTGCTTCTGAACAGCCCGCTGATTGTTCAAGACATTTCGGGCAGTGTGACGGTGCAAGGGGTGGGAGTCACGCTGGATGGGCAGCTTAAAGGCCGGGTGCTGGAGGTGGCGAGTGGGACTGAGGTCAGACTAGAAGGCCTGACTATTCAGCACGGGCTGCTGGCAGGCAAGGGGGGCAATGGAGGGGGTGGGCCGCCGCCTATTAATCCGCCCGCACCGCCTTCGCTGGGAGCCGGCATTCACAATGCAGGCAAACTGACGCTTGCGGCCAGCACTATCACGCGCAATTACGCTACCGGCGGAGGAGCGGGAGGACACGGAGCCGTATTCCAGTACGACGGTGGTGGGGGAGGCGGCAGTGGGGTGCGAGTGCCTGGCGCGGGCCCAGGCGGGGCAGACCTCAAGGGTGCGGGAGCTGACGGCGGTACTGGATACGACAGTAAGGGCGATGATGGACACACCGCCGTGGGTGGACTTGGCGCCATCGAGATGCCCGAAGGCGGCGGCGGGGGACGCGATGCCTCCTCGTTGGGCGTCAACGGCGGTTTTGGTACTCAGGGCGGCGGCGCCGGAGGGGGTAGTGGGCGTTATGACAATGGTGGAGGCGGAGGCGGTGGCTGGGCTGGTGGAGGCGGCGGTGGTGGCTGTTACGGGTGGCTGGGAGACAAAGGCGGAGGCGGAGGTGGTGGCGGCTTTGGTGGTGGGGGTGGCGATCCTGACTATAGTTCCGGGGGCGGCGCTACGGGCGGAATTAGCGGTGGATTGGGTACCGCGTTGTCGGGCGGCAGCGGCGGCGTAGGCGGAATTGGTCAGACCGGTCATCAAGGAGGAGGAGGCGGCGGTTATGCCAGTGCCGGCGGGATCTGGGTAGGCGGTGGTGGCGCCAGTTGCGGAGATGGCCTGCCCCGTGGCGGAGATGGCGGCGCGGCAGCCGGCGGCATCTACAACAGCCCTGGCGCTGTGCTCACGTTGGAAGGCACAGTGAGCCTGAGTCACAACCTGGCTGCAGGTGGTGGCGGGGCGTCTGGGGGCCCTGGGGGCCGCGCGGTAGGCGGTCTGTGGAATGAGGGCATGGTCATAGGTCTGGGTTTGGCAAGCTTCAGTGGCAATGCTGCTGGCAGTGGCTTGGGCGGAACTGGTGGGTCTGCACCAGCCGATGAGGCAGACTTGTATAGCGTGCCCAATAGCTCCAATGTGAGCGCCACTACCCCTGATGGGGCGTACAAAGCGAGCGATGTGATCAGCATTCAGATCACTATGAACGAGCCCGTCACGGTAACCGGCAGTCCCCGGTTGGCTTTGGCCACAGGCGGTTCAGGCCAGGCGGCTTCTTATAGCGACGGTTCGGGCACCAGCATGCTGAGCTTTACCTACACGGTGCAATCGGGTGACACCAGCGCAGATCTGGATTACCTAAGTACCAATGCATTGACGCTCAATGGCGGCACGATCCGAGGTGCAGGAGGAACGGATGCCTCTCTTGAACTCCCGGCGCCCGGTGCTGCGGGCTCGCTTGGGGCAAACAAGAACATCGTGATTGACACCATCGCGCCCACGCTGAGCGCAAGCACGCCGGCGGACAATGCGAGCGGTGTGGCGGTCACAAGTCCGCTAGTGCTGAGCTTTAGCGAAGCGGTCAAGGCGGGCGTTGGGCAGATTGTGCTGACCAATACAGGCAATGCTGGTGACACTCGCAGCATCAGCATTGGTGATACGGGCCAGGTCACGATTACGGGCAGCACGGTCACTGTGAACCCAACGGGCGGCCTACTAGCCAACAGCCATTACCACGTGCAAATGAGCGCTGGCGTGATCCTTGATCTGGCAGGCAATCCTTATGCGGGGATTGCGGATGCCACTACGCTGGACTTCAGCACTGTGGACTCCTACCACACCATCACCACAAGCGCCCTTACGCCAGGAGGCGGCAGCGTTGCGTGCACACTAAACCCCGTGCAGTATGGCAACACGGCTACTTGTACTGTCACGGTGACACCAGGCTTCACAGTGAGCATGGGCGGCACGTGTGGTGGCAGCCTGAGCGGCAGCACCTACACCACTAACGCCATCACGGCAGACTGCAGCGTGAGTGCGCAGTTCACCTTGGTACCGGGGCAGCAAAGCCA
>NZ_AUGX01000084.1 GCF_000422885.1 Ottowia thiooxydans DSM 14619
TGGCACACAACCTACCTTGGCCTGCGAGAGCTGCCAAGGGAAATCAGCACCTTCGAGCTTCAGTCGTTTTTCACGTACAGCCGTACTGAGCGCGAGCTCATCAACGCCCGCCGAAGCAACGCCCACAAGCTGGGTCTGGCACTGCACATAGGTTTCTTGCGCTTGAGCGGGCGCCTGCTGAATTCGGTGCGCATCGTTCCGACAACCCTGTGGCGCCATCTGGGTGACGAAATCGGCATCACTGCTGTTGAACTGGCATCCCTGCGAGCCCTGTATGTTCGCGGTCGAACCCTCTTTGACCATCAACAACTGGCCTGTGATGTCCTGGGGTTTCATTGGATGACGGAGCACCAACGTCGCGCCCTGGTACGCACCCTGCGCGATGAGGTGGCCCGCTGCGCCGATCGGGATCAATTGCTCGTATTCGCTCGGCGCTGGTTGTATCAAAGCAAGATCCTGATCCTGCGCGACCGTGACATCCGTGTCCTGGTCACAGCGGCGCTGGGACAACTCGAAGAAGAAACAGCCAAAACGATTGCGGCATCTGTGCTGCCCGAACAACTGGTGCGCTGGCGGGATGCCATGGCCGCATTGCGCCCGGATGGGCAAACCCAGCAGAGCTGGTTGTGGTCGGCACCGGCCAAACACTCAACCAAACAAATTGGCGAGGTGTTCGAGCGAATCGAACTGCTGTACGCCCTGAATGTCCACAAACACCTGGACGACCTGTCCGGTCTCATTGTGCGGCGCTATGCACGCCGCCTGGCTTCAAGGCCTCCCTCGGTGGGGGCCAGGATCAAAGAACCCGCTCGCACAGTGGAGGTTGGCTGCTTTTTACGGCACTGCCTGTTTACCAGCACAGACCAAGCTATCTTGATGGTTCAGCGGCGCGTTGCCGATCTTTGGCGCACGGTCGCAGCAGGTGTCACGGAGACGGTCAATTGGGCTGACCTGTACAAGACATTGCTGGCAGAGCTGGCTGGTTTGGTCGCCCAGGGTGAACTTCAAGACGCGGAGTTGCGGGCTCGAATTGTTGCCCTGCTCAGTGCCAGCCAGCAAGGCAAACCACCCAGCCGGGCCTCGGTGGTGCGTGAGCGTTTGTTTGACGCCATACGTCCCGTGCGCTCTTTGCTGGCCGAAATCACCAAGCTGCCCTGGCAGGCCAATAGCGAGCACCCGGTGACCACAGCCTTGGCCCAATTGACGAAACTGTACGCGGGCAAACTTCGCGAACTACCTGCTGATGTCAGCGCCCCTCGCTTGGGTTCGGTCTGGAGCGGCGCGATTGCGGGTGCCGACCGGGAGCGCGCGTTTCGGGCCTTGGAGGTGGCCACCCTGTTTGCCCTGCGCCGCGCGGTGCGCAATGGCTCGGTCTGGATTGAGCACAGCCTGAGCTTTCGTGGCCGCGCACGCCTGTTCTTCACTGATGCGCGCTGGCAGGAAGAAGCCAAACGGCACTATGCCCGACTGTCACTGCCAGCCAATGCATCCACACTTTTGAAGCCGTTGCTGGCCAAGGTACGCGCCGGCGTGGAGGCAGTGGCCGTCGCCGCGCGCAGCGGTGTGCTGCGCGTGGACGAAGAACTCCACCTTTCAGTATTGCCGGCAGAGGATGAAGATCCAGAGG
>NZ_AUGX01000085.1 GCF_000422885.1 Ottowia thiooxydans DSM 14619
GCAAAAGCCTCCTCCGCGGTGAGTCCGAAAAGATAAAGCGGATTCAACGAAGAGGAGGCCGCCTTGACGGGCAGTCTCGCTGGACAAAGATTCAACTCAAAGGAAAAGATCATGCAAGTTAAAACCATCGCCCTCGCTTCCCTGTTTTCCGTCGTTCTGGCCGGCAACGCTTTCGCAGCCCAACCAGCATCTGGCGAAGGCCCACTGTTTCTGAATGAAGCACAGGCTGTCAGCACACTGAGCCGTGACGCTGTGCGTCAGGAAGCCATTGCCAACCCACCCCTCGTTAACGGTTACGACTCTGTTTCCGATGCCAAGTCTGTGCGCAGCACTGCGACCCGCGCCCAAGTGCGTGAGTCCACCCGTGACGCCATCGCACATGGCTTTCACGTGAAAAGCGGCGAATCAGCCTGATATAGCGCCCAACGCGGCCTGAAAAAAGGTCGCTCAAACGAAAAACGAGATGCATGTCATCTCGTTTTTTTGGCCTGAGAATTGCGCAGAAAGCTGCTCATCGTTTCAGGATTCAGCATCTCAGAGATTTTTCTTGCTGAGCACGTGACCCTAGTTCAGGTGCACAGCTTCAAGGCCAGCCTGAGTATCTTCGGTATTAAGGGGAGCCCGAGGCGAGCTGGCAAGGTTTGGCAGCCCACCCGTGTTGTGCTAACCTTTGTTCATGAGTGCCGTGCTCTCTCCCATTGTTTCCGAGTTCGAGACCGTAGAACAGGAAGCCAGCTACGACCAGTGGTTTTGCGCCAAGGTTGAGGAAGCATTGCGCAGCGAAAAGCCACGCTTGCCACACGATGCCGCCATGGCCAAGGTTCAAGCCATGCTCGAAGAGCGCCGCCAAGCCCGTGCAACCCGTCCGGTGGTCTGACGAGGCAGCCACCGACCTGGTGGAAATCATTGATTACATCGAGCAGCGCAACTTAGTTGCGGCGCAACGACTTCTCGCCGCTATCGTTCAATCTGCGGAAAACCTCCCATTCATGCCGTATTTGTTCCGGCCCGGTCGCGTGGCAGGCACTCGGGAGCACGTCGTGCACCCCAATTACATCGTTGTATATCAGGTCGGCAACGATGCAATTGACATTCTGAGGGTGTTGCACTCTCGGCAGCAATATCCCTGAGGTTGCCCATTTGCTGGAATCGCTCCGAGCCAAGCCATCTTCTCAAGTAGATGGGCCGCACTTTGGCACGGACAGCGAAATCGGGCTGAGCGAAGTGCTTCCAGTAGGTGTTGGCATGGCATTTGAGCTACCAGTCGTTCAATTCATCCTGGACTGACGAATCTAGGGATGCTTTCCTGGGACGTGCCGCGAATGAGGTTGCCCTGGAAAGAGTTGAGCGACTACGCTGCATTGCCGAGCTGGCAAATTCATTGCTGAGATCAAACGTCCGCAGTTCGGCGGCTTCAACTG
This sequence comes from Ottowia thiooxydans DSM 14619, assembly GCF_000422885.1. Classification (GTDB taxonomy): domain Bacteria; phylum Pseudomonadota; class Gammaproteobacteria; order Burkholderiales; family Burkholderiaceae_C; genus Ottowia; species Ottowia thiooxydans. Next base: position 1,422 of record NZ_AUGX01000085.1, read on the forward strand.
GCCTGTGCCTAAGGTCAACCTGATCCTTATTCTTCGAAAAGATTGTTTCCAATTCGAAGAAAGTGTTGTTCTCGTTCGGTGGTTTTAAACACCCCCGTTCAGGCGCAAACTACGTCTTACGGAGCCGGCCAGTAGCTTTCCAAGCAAAAGCCTCCTCCGCGGTGAGTCCGAAAAGATAAAGCGGATTCAACGAAGAG
>NZ_AUGX01000086.1 GCF_000422885.1 Ottowia thiooxydans DSM 14619
GCGTCACCTAGGCGGCCCCACAACTCCTCGCGATACCACTCGGTATCACTGCGGTTTGCTCCTTGCCTGACACCGATTTCGACAGATTTGTTTTTCAACGAACTTCCAACTCACGACACTAGCCGCCGAATGCCAAAATGGTGCATTGGATCAATTCCCCGCTTCCTGCCCGCCTTCAGAAACTTCCCATGCCACGTCCCATACAGGCCACTATCCATACTGCTGCCCTTCGTCACAATTTTGAGCGCTTGCGTTCAGCAGCGCCTGGAGCGCGGCTGTGGGCTATTGTTAAGGCGAATGCCTATGGACATGGCATTGAGCGCGCCTTCGAGGGAATGCGCGGTGCTGACGGCTTTGCGCTGCTAGACCTCAATGAGGCTCAGCGCGTGCGCGATCTCGGTTGGCGCGGCCCTATTCTGCTACTGGAGGGGGTGTTTGAGCCGCGCGATCTGGAACTGTGCTCTCGGCTTCAGCTTTGGCATGTCGTGCACAACGACGATCAGATCGATTGGCTGGCCATGCACAAAACCCATTCGCCACAGAGCGTTTTCCTGAAACTCAACTCCGGCATGAACCGGCTCGGTTTCACGCCTGAACGCTATCGCGCGGCTTATGCCCGCCTGGGTGCGCTACCGCAGGTGGACGAAATCTCCCTCATGACCCATTTCAGCGACGCCGATGGCGACAACGGAATTGCAGATCAGTGGGCCAGATTCCAGCGGGCCACGGAGGGTTTGCCGGGTGAGCGCAGCGTGTGCAACAGTGCGGCCACCTTGCGCTATGGTTCGCAGTCAGAAATTCGAGGCGATTGGGTGCGTCCAGGTATTGCTGCGTACGGCTCGTCGCCGGATTTCCCCCAGCATGACGCCGCGCACTGGGGCTTGCTACCCACCATGACCTTGTCTTCAAAGTTAATCGCCATCAACCATTTGGAAGCTGGCGAAACCATTGGCTATGGGTCGATTTTTACTGCAGATACCCCCATGCGTGTGGGCGTGGTGGCCTGTGGTTACGCAGATGGTTATCCGCGCCATGCGATCACCGGCGCGCCAGTGCTGGTGGATGGGGTTCGTACGCGAACGCTGGGCCGTGTGAGCATGGACATGCTGGTGGTCGACCTTGCACCCGTGCCGCAGGCCCGTTGTGGCAGTGAGGTCACGCTATGGGGGCAGGGCCCGAAAAGGGCGCTGTTGCCTATCGATGAGGTGGCTCAGGCGGCAGGGACCGTGGGCTATGAGTTGATGTGTGCGCTCGCTCTGCGCGTACCTACCGTAGTTCTTTGACAAGCTGATGCCGAGCTGGAGTTAGGCGGACGTAGAAGCACGCCATTCAAGGTCTGGAGCTCATCTTTTCCCGGCAGGGAAAACTGGCCAGTCGAAGGCCGAGCGAAGCAATGGCCCGAATGGGTATCCCACCCCTTGAGGCCGTGCCGAGGAGCGCAGGGCAAGGGGCGGGCAAGAGCACTGCAAGATGCTCTTGCTTCAAGAACTAGCTTGCG
>NZ_AUGX01000087.1 GCF_000422885.1 Ottowia thiooxydans DSM 14619
GAGATGGTATGGACGCCTCCCACCTCTGCCGCAAAACCCATGAGCGCAAAGAGGTGGGGTCTCGCATCTAACGGCATCAAGTGCCAAAGTAGAGTTTCAAGCAACTACTGACGAAGGAGACCCCGACATGAATATTACGACTTTTGCCATCGATATTGCGAAGTCCGTCTTCCAACTGCACTGGGTAGAGCCGGCAACTGGTGAGATTCATCGCCGTAAGCTCGCGCGCGGCAAAGTTCTTGAGTTCTTCGCCCAGCGCCAGTCAGCTCGTATCGCCATGGAAGCTTGCGGCAGCGCCCATCACTGGGCCAGGCAACTGGCTGCGCTGGGTCACCAGATGTTGCTGGTGCCAGCGCAAAAGGTGCGCCCCCATGTAATCGGCAACAAAGACGATGCCGCTGATGCACGAGGTATCTGGCAGGCTTGCAACCAGAAAGACATGCACTTTGTCAGCGTTAAAAGCGTTCAACAGCAAGACCATCTGAGCGCACACCGGGTGCGCTCACACTGGGTTAGCCAGCGCACAGCCAGCGTCAATGCCCTCAGAGGCCTGCTCTACGAGTTTGGTGTGGTGATCCCCAAGGGGCGCAGGGCCATGATGAGCTGGATCAGCGAGAACAGCGCTGCACTCGAGCAGCAAGTGCCCCCTGGCATGTGGCGCTTGGTGCACCTGCAGCTTCAGGCGCTGCATGAGCTCGATCAGCACATTGATGCGGTTGAGAAAGAGATTGCGCAGATGCAAACTGAAAGTCCTGATGCCAAGCGGCTACGCAAAGCGCCTGGCATTGGGCTGCTAGGCGCGACGGCGCTAGCGGCCACTTTGGGCGATGCTTCTGCCTGGAAAGGTGGGCGCCACTTTGCGTGCTTCCTGGGGATAGTGCCCAGCCATACCGGCACCGGCGGCAAAGTGCGAATGGGGGGTATCAGCAAACGCGGGGATACCTATTTACGCAGCTTGCTTATCAATGGTGCCAGGAACATCGTGCGACTAGCCGAGCCGCCGGAGTGGGTGGCGCAGATGCTCAAACGCCGACCCTTCAACGTCGTGGTGGTGGCTGTAGCGCATAAATTGGCGCGAATGGCTTGGGCGATCGTCGCTCATGGGCGCGACTACGAAGATCGCTGGCGCGGTGCAGCCGCACAGGCTGCGGCCTGATACTCAAAACGCAATCGATTTAACAGAACGTAGGGCGTAGCCCCCAATGAGTGTGTAGGCGAGTAGATGAAGTGATGGCAAAGCGGTCAGACCGTGGGTTGGGAAAGCTGTGCAGAACTCAGGGCTGTTCATGGATTAGCCCGCCAGTGAGATGAGCTCCAACCTCGCGAATCACCATCAGGG